>NZ_FPAB01000032.1 GCF_900116145.1 Streptomyces harbinensis
AGGGCCGGCGGCCCCTCCGGGGCCTGGGTGGGGTGGTGGTGCCCGTGCCCTCCGGGCCCGGGCGGTCGGGGCGCGGCCTCCGGCCTTGCCCCTGGGACGGTGTGTGCGGTGGTGGTGTGTGCGGGGGAAACCCATTGTGGGCTGGGGTTTTGATGGATGGTGCGGGGGTGGTACGGGCGCACTCCGTGCTCCCGTACCACTGTAGAGGGCGGGAAGAACAGCAGCAAGAGGGTGGGGGCCGGCCCCGGCGGTCGCGCGCGGCACCCACCAGGACCACCACCAACACACCAAACTGACACCACCCCAACAGGTCTACACCAATCGACCCTGTACGGAATTAGTAAAGCGTTCTGACCCAGAGCACAAGGACACTGAACGCGGCCATTCCTGCGGAATAGCAGGCCCCCCGCAAAAACTGATGCGCCATCACCTTCCGGCGACGCACAATCCAACGGAAAATCCCCGACGCAACCTCCCCGGCCCATGCGAGAAAACCTAAAAAGCGGCCCTTCACCCAACTCCCTTTCTCCTACGCATTCTCGAACTGAGACCCATTGCTCAATTCGCAGGCGATGCGGTCTATTCGTGGGTGAGTCTATGCAGGGAACGCTTCCCGCCGTTCTCCATGCGTCCCTTTTTACTCAGGCTGAACCCCTTTTCTCTTCGTCTCCCGTCGTGGCTCCCTGAGTACGTTCTGAGAACACTCTGCGATCAGTCTGAGAACACTCTGCGCCCCCAGCACTCACCTGCGTTCCCCTGCGCCCTTTCGGTTTGTCTCGAATGCCTCGGGCTCAGATCGGCCGGATCCGTCCTACACCGCCGGCGGCGTGCACACCGGGCAGCGGCCCGCGCCAGCTGCTGCCGCGCGGTGAGCGGTGTCCGTCCCGGCCGGGTAGACGATGCCGGACGCTGCGGCGCAGTCACCGCGGTGGACCACCAGGTGCTCGCCGGTGTCGGTGTCGGCGGCGGGGGTCTCCTCAATGAGGAACGCCGGTGTCCGGGCGCTGGTGTGGTCGGTGGGGACGTCGGCGTAGTCCTCGCCCGGCAGCGGCTCACACACCTCGGCTGGGGCCCAGAACTCCACCGGCCCCGGATCGGCCCGCACCACGCCGTCCGGGCCCCGGCCGGCCGCCCACAGCGAGAGCTCCAGGAGGTACCACCAGCCGCCGCCCCTGCCCGGGGCCCGGCGGCGTCGGCGTACGACGGCGAACAGCCGCTGCTCGTCGGGCAGCGTCACCAGGACCCGCGGCCCGTCCTCGGCGCCGGGGCTGGTGTCGGCGGCCGGGTGCATCAGCCGGCCCCCGCGGTCGGCGACGTCGAGTTGCTGGAGCAGGCGGGGCAGCGCTCGATGCGCGCGCCGTG
>NZ_FPAB01000031.1 GCF_900116145.1 Streptomyces harbinensis
CCGGAGGACCGAGCGGCCATTCTCCTCAAGCCATCAACGGCAGACAACCATCAGCCACACCCGGCCCTCCCGGACCGCCTCACATTCTTAAGGACCACCATGCACGACGACCACCTCCACGACCACCCCCACGACCACCGCCGGCTCGGCCGCGAGCTGGAGCTGTTCGGCTCCGACCCCCTGATCGGCGCGGGCCTGCCCTACTGGCTGCCGGCCGGAGCCGCCGTACGGCAGGCCCTGGAGCGCTACCTCCAGGACACCGAACGCCGCGCCGGATACCGGCACGTCCACTCACCCGTGCTCGGCAAACGCGAACTGTACGAACTCTCCGGACACTGGGCGCACTACCGCGAGGACATGTTCCCGCCGATGGACCCGGACGGCGCGGCACCGCTGCCGGGAGACGAGCGGGCCCCGGGCGGCGAACACCTGGTGCTGCGCCCCAGCCTCTGCCCGCACCACGCGCTGATCTTCCGCTCCAGGCCGCACAGTTACCGCGAACTGCCGCTGCGGATGGCCGAGCTGGGCGGCATGTACCGCGCCGAACGCTCCGGCGTACTCGGCGGGCTGACCCGGGTCAGGGCCATCACCCTCAACGACGCGCACATCTTCTGCACCGTCGACCAGGTGGCGGACGAGGCACGGGCCGCGCTCGCGCTGATCCGCCGCGCGTACGCGGCGCTCGGCATCGCGCCGGCCCGCTACCGGCTGTCGCTGCCGGGCGAGGGCGGCAAGTACGTGGCCGCCCCGGCGATGTGGCGACGGTCGGTGGCTCTGCTGCGGGAGGTACTGGACGCGGCGGGCCTGCCGTTCGAGGAGGCCCCTGGCGAAGCGGCGTTCTACGGGCCGAAGATCGACGTGCAGATCGCCGACCCGGCGGGGCGGGAGTCCACCCTGTCGACCGTGCAGATCGACTTCCACCAGCCGGAGCGGTTCGCTCTGCACTACACCGGCCCGGACGGGGCCCCGCACCGGCCGGTGATGGTCCACCGCAGCATCATCGGCAGCCTGGAACGCGCGATGGCGCACCTGATCGAGCACCACGGCGGCGCGTTCCCGGCCTGGCTCGCCCCGGTACAGCTGGCCGTTCTGCCCGTGACCGACGACCAGCTGCCGCAGGCGGAGGCCGTCCGGGACCGGGCTCTCGCCCTGGACCTGCGGGCCGAGGTCGTCTCCCCGGACCGCGGCACCCTCGGCGCCCGCATCCGCGATGGCCGGCTGATCCCGTACCAGGCCGTCATCGGCCCACGGGAGGCGGCCGATGACCACCTGGCGCTGCGCCTGCGCGACGGCACCCGCCTGCCGGCGGAGCCGGCCGGGGCGGCGCTGGAGCGGCTGGCGGTGGGGGTGGGGGTGCCGCAGGGGTAGGGGGTGGGGCCTCGGTTGGTTGCGAGGTTGCTCCTGGTTCGGTTGTCGGGTGCGGGTTCATGCGGCACGGGAGGGTGGGCCCGCACCTTTCGTGTCCCCATGCCCTGT
>NZ_FPAB01000030.1 GCF_900116145.1 Streptomyces harbinensis
TCAGTAGCTGTTTCCGATCCTCGGTTCTGGGTAGATTTGCGCCCTAGCCTGGACCGGTGTCTGAGGGTGCCGAGAGGGCCGTGGAGAGGGAATGTCGCGCTTGCGGTGAACGGCTGAGGCTGGATGCCCGGCCCGGGGCGGCGTTCTGCTCGTCTGTCTGTCGTTCCAGGCAGTGGCGCAAGGAGCGACGGTTACGGAAGCGGTTGGCGGCCGTACGGGACGAGACCGGCATGGTCGAGTGCCCGGAGTGCGGGGCCCGCTGGGTGGCTGGTGTCGACCGCCGCTCGGACGCCCGGTTCTGCTCGCGGCGGTGCGTCGTGAGGGCCTGGCGGAAGCGGAAGGATCCGTTCGCGGATCGTGCACAGTGACCACTGAACGAACGCCTCCGTGGACCAGTTTCGCTCACGGAACGGTCAATTGTGGTCATTCATTGTGATCTTCGTATTTCCGGTCCGACTCTCGGGAACGGATGCGGTCCCTGTCCTGTCATGGCCCCAAGTGCCGTGCCAGAGGCCGCACTTGGATGGTGAAAGCCATGTCCGAGCAGATGGAGAACATCGGATCCGTCAGCCAGTCCCGCTACGAGCAGATCGTGGCCGAGCTGCGGGAAGTCGTGGAACAGCAGACCCGGGGCAAGTTCACGATCGGCGACCGGGCCCTGGAGATCGAGCCGGTCAGGCCCCGCGGCGGCACCCCGGACACCGAGTGGACGGTCCGGGAGTCGCTGGTCCGCTTGGCCGACGACATCGGCCTGACGTTCAACACAGTGAAGAACGCGAGGTGGATCGCGTCGCGCTGGCCCAAGGAACACCGCCAGGGGGACGTGTCGTTCACGATCCACCGCATCCTGGGCCGGATCGAGAACGACCAGGAGAGGTGGGCCGCGATCAAGAACCCTCCCGAGGGGAAGGCCCGGTGGACGGCGGACGACGCCAAGCGGCGGGTCGGCTGGACGGTCGACAGCCCGGAGACCCCGCAGGAGCGGATCACCGCGATTCACCACCTGGCCCAGGATGAGGAGGTCGCCGCGGCGGTGACCACCGATTTCCTCAGGCGCCCGCAGGTCGCGGCCAAAGTCTCCACGGAGAACAAGGTCCGGGTGGTGGAGGAATTCACCCGCGACGAGGGCGTCGCCACTACGGCCGCGACCAGCCTGTTGCGCAGGCCGGACGTCGCGTTCAAGGCGATGAGCGACGACACCGCCCGTTTCCAGGTCAACTCTGCCCAGGCCGAGCGCGGCCGGCAAGCCCACGACCACTTCGAGCGCACGAACCCCGTCGCCCCGGCGGTCCGCAACATCGACCGGACGGTGGAGTTCCTTGACCTGGTGACCGCCTTCCACGCGTTCGTCGCGGCGACCGGCCGCACCGTTCCCGGCCTGCGCGACCGGCAGCTGTCGGAGGACGAACGCACCATCGTCCACCAGAACGTTGCGAAGGTGAAAGCGACCCTGGACTGGATCGAGACGGCGGTCGACACCGGCAAGGTCGACATGGATGACGAGCTCGCGGCCATCCTTCGGGGCGAGTAGTCGTGCCCCGCGCCTCCCGGCGCAAAGGGGACGCGGCCAGACGGCACGCGGACACGGTCCGCTTCGTCCTGTTCGAGGCCCGGCCGGCCGGGCTGGAGTTCCACCAGCTCGTTCGTGCCAGTGCCCTGTCCCCGCACCAGGTCCGGTCCGGCCTGGCCGCGCTGAAGGACGAGGCCGCGTCGAAGGGGTGGCCGCCGCTGATCTGGAACCGCGTCGACGGCTATCAGCTCGGCGCGGAGCGGGCCGCGCTGGAAGCCTACGAACGGCAGGTCGTCTCCGAGAAGCTGACCCAGTTCCGCCGCTTCATCACTGGCACCGTCGCCCCGCACGCGGCCGCCCACCCGAACGACAAGTGGGTGCGGCACATCGTCGCCCAGCTCAACTCCATCGAG
>NZ_FPAB01000029.1 GCF_900116145.1 Streptomyces harbinensis
CGGGAGGCCGAGGGGCTGCGCGCCGAGGCCGGCGCGGTGGTAGAGGCGGCGCGGGACGACGCTGACCGCCTGCTGAGGGACGCCACCACCGAAGCAGAGCGGGTACGGCGCGCGGCGGCGCGGGACGCTGACACACTGCGGGCCGAGGCCGAGGCCGAGGCGGGGACCGCGCGGGAGGAGGCGGCGCGTGCGCGGCGCGATGCCGAGCGGGACACGACAGGCGCGCGCGCCCGGGCGGCGGCGGCGGAGGCCGAAGCAACGCGGCTGCGGGAGGAGGCTGCGGCCGAGCGAGCCCAGGCGGCGCAGCTGCGGGAGGAGGCCGAGGCGCTGATGGACCGGGCGACGTCGCGCGGTCAGCGGAGGCTCGCAAAGGCCAAGGTGAGGACGGAACGGAGGGAAGTACTGCGGGCCGCGCGGGTGGCCGCGCGGGGTCGGCGGCGTGAGCAGCGCGCCGCGCGTGCGGCCCGCATCGCGGGCCGGGTCGGGCAGTTCACGCGGAACAACGCCCGGCGGGTGCTGGTGGCCGTGCCGATCCTGGCGCCCATGGCAGTGGCGTGGTGGTCCCAGATGGACTATGCCAGGACCGCGTTCGGTTGGTACACGGTGTTTGCCATCGGTTTTGCAGGGGCGTGGGAGTTGACCACCGCCTTTACCGGATGGATGTACCACCAGGCGAAGAAGATCGGTGACGGCGGCTTGATCTACCGGGTGTTCACGTGGATCTTCGCGGCGGCGGCGGCGGCGATGAACTACGCCCACCACTGCGGGCCCGAGTTCTCGCCGACGCAGCCGGCTGTCGCTTTCGCGACGATGAGCATCGTGGGAATGATCTTGTGGGAGCTGTACGCCTCCCTGCTGCACCGCGAGGAGTCGCGGCGCAAGGGCCGAACTGCGCAGGTACGACCGCGGATCGGCCTCATCCGATGGATGCGGTACCCGGCGACGGCATGGGCTGCGTGGTCGCTCACGATCACCGATGAGTCCCTGCGTACCGTGGGCGCGGCTTGGGCCGCTGCGGGAGAGCACAGGGCGCAGGCGCGTGAGGCGCGGGAGCGCGCGGGCCTGCGCGGTGTACGGCTGCTGGCGGCGCGGGTGGCTGGCACCGCCGGATGGGCGCCGCTGCGGAGCCTCCCCCCGGTCACTGCCGGGTCGATGGTGGTCCCGGTGGCCGGTGTGACGTCTCCGTACGACGTGCCGGTGTACGCCGTGGAGCGGCAGCCGGTGCCCCAGACGACGACTACCCGGACTGGTCGGCCGGTGCTGCCGCAGGCTGTGGCGGAGGACTCTCCGGAGCCTGCTCCGGCCCTGTGGGAGGGGGGCACGGTGGAGACCGGGACGGAGCGGCGTAGCAGGGAGGATGCGGAGGAGGCGGCGCAGCGGACCGAGACGGCTGCTGCTGTGGCTGAGGTGGTGCGGGATCTGCTGGAGCGCGGAGAGCCGGTGAACGGCCATGTCGTGGCGCGGGATGAGCGGGTGACGGTGGGGGTGCGTAGCTGCCAGCGGCATCTACGGCAGCTGGTGGCGACGGGGGTGATCCCGGCGGAGGCTGTCAGCCGGTAGACGGTCGGGCGGTATTGGTGAGGCCCGGGGCAGTGTTGGTGCCCCGGGCCTCACGCATGAGCCTACACGGAGGGCCCCGGTCTACCCGGGGCCCTCCGTTGCTCGGCTCTAGATGGAGCGGTATACCGCTGCGTCGGCGTCCAGGGTGGCTACCTCTGCGTCTCCGGTCGGCGTGGTGTACTCCAGCTCCACGACGTCGGAATCGTCTTCTTCGGTGAAGTGGAGGTCATCCAGGTGTACCGGGGCGTCGTCATCGTTGAGCTTGATCCGGTCTCCTGGCTGGAGGTCGTAGACGCTGACCGCCTCGAACTCCTCCCCGGTGTCCTCCTCCTGGTGGTGCTCGATGGCTGGCGGAGCGGCAGCGG
>NZ_FPAB01000028.1 GCF_900116145.1 Streptomyces harbinensis
GGGGGCGACACGGCCGGCGACGTCGGCGACACGGCCGGCCGCTCCCCCCGCGACAGCGACACGACAGGACACGACGACACCACCACGCGACAACACCCCCCCACGCCAACGCGACGACTCACCACGGGCGTCGGCAGCCGGCGATGCCGGCGACGCCGCGGCGCCCGAGCGGATGCGCAATAGGTCGTACGCCATCCCCGACTCGCTGCACGATCGGCTCAGGGATGCCGTGTGGCACACCCGCACCGCAGAGGACGGGTATGCCAATCACTCCGAGCTGGTGCGCGCAGCCATCGAGTCAGAGGTCAGCCGGCTGGAGGCTGCCTACAACGGCGGGCGGCCATTCCCGGCGGCCACAGGCCGCGTGAGTCGGGGCCCCAGCCCGCAGGGAGCCGCACGGGGAGCCGTCATCCGCCAGCGCCTCCGAGCAGCCAAGCAAGCCGCCCAAGCCCAGGGCGACGGCCAAGAGAGCCACGAGGAGTGACGAAAAAAATCCGCCTCGGAGGGCGGATTAGCGCCGGAGGCTGAGCCCTTGCTCGCTTCGCTGCGCTGTCTCAGCCTACCAGCGCTGTCAAGCCCGGAGAGGGAGGCGCGCTGGGCCGCAGAATCACAGAGAGGAATCGCCCGGCATGTCAGCACCACCGGCCGCTCAGCCCGCATCACCAGTCACCCGCGCACTCATGACCGGGGCCGGCCTGGCCCTGATCGGCTACGCCATGACCACCTGGGCGGACGCTCCCGAGCTGCGCGCGCCGCTGCTCGGGGCAGCCGCCGCCGTCGCGATCACGGGCGCCCTCCTGGGCGCGTGGCATGAGCGGAGGGCCCGCCCGGTCCGGGATCTGACCGCCGCCCTGGCGCCAGTCCTCCAGCCGTCCGACCCGGCCGGCATGGTCCGCGCCCGGAAGCGGGTCAAGAGCATCCCGACACTCATCAAGATCACCTACCCGCCCACGTTCGATGACCGCGACGACAAGGCACGGTCCAAGGTCCGCGACATCGTGGCGACACGGCTGGGCGGCTCGGTCGAGGCGACGTGGGACCGGCGGCGCCGGCTGATCACGTGTCGTGTCGATCTCGGTCATGACGTCCTGATCGAGAGCGACACGACAGGCGACACCGAGGGACCGACAGAGGCACCCGCGCGCGCAGTGCTGCGCCAGCGCACGACATCTGTCGTCCACGCGATCATGGGCGCCACGGCATCGGATGTCGCCGACATCGAGTTCAGCGACAGCGACACCATGCGCCGCATCGAGGTCAAGTACCAGACGACGACCAAAGATCTGTCGCGCGCGTTCCGACAGCGGGTGCTCATGCAGATGGACGCAAAGCTCCCAGGAGAGTGGCGGGATATCTGGGATTTCGAAAATGATCGCGTGTCATTTATTCCACGCCCTCCATTTCCGTCAAATGTCTTCTACCCGGCCAGCCATCAACCGAAAGACCTTGAAATCCCCTATGCCGTAACCGAGAATCGAGAAATCGTCTCCTGGAAACTCGGGGCCAAAGATCCTCACTGTCTGGTGGTCGGACCGACGGGGAGCGGAAAAACCGTCTACATCCGAAACCTCGTGGTCGGGGCACGCCTCCTCGGAATTCCTGTCGTGTTGTGCGACCCGAAGAGGACGGAATTCCTTGATTTCCGAGGAATGCCCGGTGTCACCGTCATCACCGATGTCGAGGAGATCGCTGACGCGCTGGTGGCAACCGGCGCCGAGATGCACCGCCGCAACGGCGAGATCGAGGCCGGCCACGCCCGCAAGGGTGATCACAGCAAAGTCCTACTTGTCGTAGATGAGTTCTTTGTCTTCAAGGAGGGCATCGCAGACGCCTGGGCGGCACGCCGCGCCATGAACAAGACCATCAAGGCCAAAGAGCACCCATGCATGAGCCAGTTCCGGCAGCTGGTGGTCCTGGCCCGATCCGCCGGCATCCACCTCTGCGTGGGCATCCAGCGCCCGGACGCGGAGTTCCTAACGGGCCTGGCTCGCGACTCGTTCCGCAAGCGCGTCAGCTTGGACCGCACAACAGGACAGGCCGCACAGATGATGTGGGATGACGCCCGCGTCGGGCGCGATCTCCCCTCCATCCACGGCCGCGCAATGAGCAGCACCGCAACCGGCCCCGAAGAGGTACAGGTGTTCCGACTGCTCACCGAGGCCGACGTTGACGCCTACACCGACGACGACAGGGCCGTATGGGAGGCACTGACCAGCCGGATCACCTCAGCTGGCAGCGACTCCCTGTCCTACCTGGGCAATCTCGGTACCCGCACTGCACCGCCCCGGCCGGCAAACACCGCCGCTGCCGCTCCGCCAGCCATCGAGCACCACCAGGAGGAGGACACCG
>NZ_FPAB01000026.1 GCF_900116145.1 Streptomyces harbinensis
CTGACGCGCCGATCATCACGACGGATGCGCGGCATCGTGCGGAGGCGAAGGCGGCGCTGATCACTCTCGTCGAGCACGCCCTCATGGCCCGCCTGGGCTGATCCGCCCGCCCGGATCGCCCCTGGGGGACTGTGGCGTTGGACACGCTCTCCCCCCATGTCGATCATGCTCGCGCACACCTTCTGCACGTCTTCTGCACCGGCGGCGACCGGACCGCTGCGCGCGGTGCCCGCACTTCGTGCGCCTATGCCGCCGCTTGCCCTCCGGTGACCCGAATGTCCGTCTGAACGGTTGTCCGGATCCATCGGCCCGCGGGGATTGGAAAGTCCCCCCTCATCGTGCTGAAATCCACAGCAACTCCGCAGACGTGGCGGCCATCCGGACGGTGAGCCGATGCCGAGAGGTGAGAGGCCAGTGAGGCGCAGCAAGGCGACGCCCCCGTTCCCGCAGCCGCCGAACGCCCCGGGCGCATCCGGGCGCGGGAACTTCACCCCGCCGCAGGCGGGCGGGACACCCCGTCCCAGCGTGCCCCGGGACGACGACCCGGATCCGGCACCCGCGGCGCGCGGCAGCCGCTTCGCGCCGCGCAACTGGCGGGTGGCCACCCGGCTGAACGCCATCCTCCTCATCCCCGCGCTGCTCGCCCTCATCTTCGGCGGCCTGCGCGTGTACGACGCCTACGACACCTGGCAGGAGGCGGACGCCGCCGAGCGCACCGCCGAACTGGTGCGCGCCGCCGGTGCGTACGCCCACGCCGTCATCGACGAGCGCGACATCACCGCCCGCCCGCTGCTGGAGGGCCGCCCCGACGACCCGGTCATCGAACGGGCCCGTGCGCTCACCGACGAGGCGGCGGCCGAGTTCTGGGCCCGGGTGGAGGACGCCCCGCACACCGAGGGCGTACAGCGCCGGCTCTCGCTGGTGGAGGCCACCGAGCCGGGCCTGGCGGCCCTGCGCTCCGCGGCGTTCGGCGAGGACCTGCCCGGCGTGCAGACGGAGGAGGGGTACATCGCCGTCCAGCACCCCCTGATGTCCTTCGCCAACGAACTGGGCCTGGGCACCGGCAACATCACCTCCTACGGCCGCACCGTCTACGCCGTCTCGCTCGCCAAGTCCGCGGCCTCGCTGCAACGCGTCATCGGCACCCATCTGCTGGTCGCCCCCGGCCCCGGCGCCGAGCAGACCCAGCGCCAGCTCACCGCCTTCAGCTCCTACCGGTACCTGGAGAACATCGCCCGCAACGAGTACGTCGCCGCCGGCGCCGAGGCGGACGCCGACCGGCTCGCCGAGGTGCTGTCCCAGGCCGGCAGCGAACCCGGCGCGTCCGAGATGGACGACATGGGCACGCTGATCGCCGCCGGTCCGGACGCCGACGAGGTGACCCCGCAGAACTGGTATGCCGCCGCCACCGACCGGTTCGACGCGTACCACACCATCGAGCGCGAACTGGTGGACACGGCGGTGGGCGAGGCGCGCGACATCGCCGCCACCGCGCGCCGCGACATGGTGATCAGCGCCGGGGTCGCGGTGGCCGCGCTGCTGCTGGCCTTCGCCATCGCCATGCTGATGGCCCGCTCCATGAGCCGTTCGATGACCCAGCTGCGCACCGCCGCCCTGGGCGTCGCCGAGGAGCGGCTGCCCGCCCTGGTCGAGCAGCTATCGCGCACCCAGCCGGGCGCGGTGGACACCCGGGTGGAGCCGATACCCATCACCAGCCGGGACGAGATCGGCGAGGTGTCGCGGGCGTTCGACCACGTGCACCGCGAGGCGGTCCGGCTGGCCGCCGAACAGGCCCTGCTGCGCGGCAACGTGAACGCCATCTTCACCAACCTCTCCACCCGCAACCAGGGGCTCATCGAGCGCCAGCTCGGCCTGATCGGCGAGCTGGAGGCCCGCGAGGCCGACCCCGAGCAGCTGGAGCACCTCTTCAAGCTGGACCATCTGGCCACCCGCATGCGCCGCAACGGCGAGAACCTGCTGGTGCTGGCGGGGGAGGAGCCGGGCCGCCGGCTGACCGAGCCGGTGCCGCTGGTGGACGTTGTGCGGGCGGCGGCATCCGAGGTCGAGTCGTACGCCAGGATCGACATGGCGGGCGTCCCCGCCAACGACATCCACGGCGCCGTCGTCACCGACCTGGTGCACCTGCTGGCCGAGCTGCTGGAGAACGCCATCACCTTCTCCTCGCCGCAGACCAAGGTGCGGGTGGCGGCCACCCGGCTGCCCGACGGTCGTATCATGATCGAAATCCATGACAAGGGTATCGGGCTGACGCCGGAGGACTTCGCGGAGATCAACAAGCGACTGGCCGATCCGCCCTCCGTGGACGCGTCGGTCTCCCAGCGCATGGGGCTGTACGTCGTCGGCCGGCTGGCCGAGCGGCACGGCATCCGGGTGCAGCTGCGCCCCTCCGGCGAGCGCTCGGGCACCACCTCCCTGGTGATGCTGCCCGAGGCGATCACCCGGGGCGGGGGCGGTGAGCAGCCGCCGCCGGCCGAGGACTTCACCGTTTCCCGGATCGTTACACCGGCACAGGACGCGCACATCACCGAGGCCCAGCGGCAGGCCGGCCTGCGCACCGCGGCCGAGCTGGGCTTCGACGACTCGCGGTATGCGACCCCCGCTGTCTCTCCCGCCCCACCCGCCCCAGCCGTCCCACAGCTCCCGCAAACCGGGACACAGCCCCCGTACGACCCCGCGCACGACGCCGGGTACGCCACCCCGCCGACGTCCCCTGTCGAACCGGCGTACGATCAACTCTCGGCGCAGGGAGACCAGTTCACCGGCTACCCGGCGCCCACAGAATCTCCGCAGGATGGTCCCGCGGGGCCCGGTCAGCGCGTAGGCTTCACTGCACCGGACCCGGGACCGGCGGAGTTCGGTGGTACGACCGGGGCAGGGCTGCCCCGGCGGACACCGCCGGGACCGCAGCGGCACGACCGGGCCGAGGCGGCGCCGGCGCAGCAGGCACCGGAACCCGGGGAGGCGCAGTGGGACCGTGGACCACGCCGCGAGGCGCGGCCCGCCGGCACCACCTCCGCCGGACTCCCCAGGCGGGTGCCCCGGGCGAATCTGACCGAGCACCAGCCGGCGGAGCCGGGGTCGGCCGCGGGACCGCAGGTGTCCCGTGATCCGGAAGATGTCCGCGGCAGGCTCAGCAACCTGCACCGCGGTGTACGACAGGGCCGGGGCGGCACGGGCCGCACCGACCGGAACGAACCGCAGGGCCCCGGCCCTGGTAACACATACGATCAGGAGCGTTAGTGTGAGCCCGATGAGCCAGGCGGCGCAGAACCTGAACTGGTTGATCACCAACTTTGTGGAGAACACTCCTGGGGTGTCGCATAC
>NZ_FPAB01000025.1 GCF_900116145.1 Streptomyces harbinensis
GTGGTCTCGGCGATGACGGTGGTCTCCAGCGCGGCCGGGACGTCGATGCGTCCGGAGCCCTGCTGGGTGGCGGTCAGCCCTTCGCCGCCGGTGGTGGAGCCGGTGAGGGCGGCCTTGAGCTGCTGCCCGGTCCAGTCGGGGTGGTGCTGCTTGAGCAGGGCGGCGGCGCCGGCCGCGTGCGGAGTGGCCATCGAGGTGCCCGAGATGGCGACGTAGCCGTCGGCGACGGGCTCGCCGTAACTCCAGATCGCCGCGCCCGGCGAGCCGGCCGCCGCGATGTCCACGCCGGGCGCGGTGACATCGGGCTTGAGACCGCCGTCGCGGGTACGGGGACCGATGGACGAGAAGTCGGCGAGCGTGTCGGACTTGTCGACGGCGCCGATGGTGAGCGCGGCGTCCGCCGTCCCCGGGCTGCCGATACTGCCGGGGAGCGGGCCCGAGTTGCCGGCCGCCACGACGAACAGCGCGTCGGATTCGGCGGAGAGCCGGTTGACGGCCTCCTCCATCGGGTCGATGGCGGGGCCGGCATCGCCGCCCAGGCTCATGTTGACGATGTCGGCGCCCTGTTCGACCGCCCACTCCATGCCGGCGATGATGCCGGACTCGAAGCCGAAGCCGTCGTCGTCCAGCACCTTGCCGTTGAGGATGTCCGCGCCCGGGGCGACCCCGGTGTAGGTGCCGCCGGCGTGCGCGCCGGTTCCGGCGGCGGTGGAGGCGACATGGGTGCCGTGGCCGTCGCGGTCACCGGTGTGGCCGCTGTCGGCGAAGTCCTCGGCGGCGACCACCTTGCCGCCGGCCAGATCGGCGTGCTCCTCGCTGACGCCGGTGTCCAGAACGGCGATCGTCACACCCTCGCCGTCGTAGCCCGCCTCCCACACCTCATGGGTGCCGATCTGCGGGACGGACTCGGCGAGCGACTTCCGGACGGTGCCGTCCAGCGCGACGGTGGCGATACCGGGGGCGGCGGCCAGGGCGAAGGCGTCGCCGCCGGCCGTGCTCCGGGTGAGCGCGTCCCACAGGCCGGCGGTCTCCTCGGCGGTGACGGTGAACGCCTCGCCGTTGATGGAGTCCAGCGGCGTCCGGTCCTCGGCCGTGTCCTCGGTGGCCTCGGCGAGCCGTGCGGCGGCGCTGTCCTGGGAGCGTGCGGCGCCGCCGTAGGTGACGATCAGCGGCAGCCCGCCGCGCGCCCGGTAGTGGTCGGCGGACAGCCGGGTGATGTTGAAGAGCCGTTCGTCCAGCGTGCCGGCGTCGATGAGCGGGCGGACGTCCTGCGGGACGACGAAGGTCTCGCCGTCCCGGGTGAGGGTCCTGACCGGTATGGACGCGCGGCCCTCGGCCGGAATGAACCCCCGGTAGGCGCCCTCGGCGTCGACCAGGACCCGGTCGCCGGTGATGAGGACGAGGTCGTGCACTCCGGCCGGGCCGGCGGCGGTCGGGGCGCCGGGCGCGCCGGGGTCACCGGGGGCGGCCCCGGCGGGTGCGGCGAGCCCGGCGGCCAGGGCCACCGCGATCGCTCCGGCGGCCAGGCCGCGCGGGTACTTCTTGGACAACTGTCCTCCAGGGACGGGGTGATGGGACATACCGGCGGCCGGCCGTCCGGGGGCGGCCGCCGGTGGGCCAGATCATGTCCGGGTCACCGTGGCCGGGGGAGAGCGAGGGATGGAGGAACCGTGAAGAAAGCGCGGCGATTTCTCCTGGTTGCCCTCTTCTCGGCCACCCTTGACCGGCCCCGCCCCGCCCCGGCGGCGTGCCGGGCCCACACACGCGAGGGCGGCCCCCGCCGCGTGCGCGGTGGGGGCCGCCCGTTGGTGCCGGGTGGTGCGGAAGGGTCAGGCGGTGCGGTACGCGTCGATGATCGTCAGGACGCTGGTGTTGCCGTCCGTGTCGGTGACCTCGGCGCGCAACGACACGGAGCCGCCGGCGGCCGGGTTGTCCACGGTGGCCACTCCGTCGCTGACGGCCGCCTCCTGCCAGGTTGCGCCCCCGTCGGTGGAGTACGCGATCTCGGCCGAGGACGCGTTGTCCGCGGCCGAGCCCTGCACGGTGAAGGGCACCGCGAAGCCGCTCTCCCCGGCCGGGGCGGTGGAGTCCAGCGCCAGGGCGGGGGAGTAGCGGACGCCGGAGGCCGGCAGGACGACGCTCTCCTCCGAGCCGCGGGCCGAGGTGAAGGTGAACGAGGCGGTCACCTCGGTGGTCACCGGGAAGACGGCCGTGTCGCGGCCGACGGTGGCCACCAGCTCGTACTCGGCCTCGTCGGCCGGCAGTTCGAACGCCACGAACTCCAGCAGGTCCTCGAAGACGGCGAACTCCTCGCCGTTCCGGTACAGGACGGTGCGGGTGGTGTCCTCGTCGTACGGCGTGCCGCCGAGGTGGCCGGCGCTGTCCGAGAAGGGCATGAGCGCGCCGTACAGGGTGTCGCCGACGCGGATCAGGCCACCGTGCTCGCTGTCGATGACCGGGCCGAACACCCCGACGTTGAAGGTGCGCTCCACGGTCTCGCCGGCCTCGTAGGAGCGGGGCAGAGCCATGAAGTAGCCGTCCGACGCGGTGGTCAACAGTTCCTGGCCCCAGTCGCTGTGCGCCGTCTCCACGAACACCCGGGTGGTGCGGGGCAGTTCCTGATCCGTACCGGCGGCGAAGCCCAGTTCGGCGGCCCAGGTGAACAGCACGCCGCTGTCACCGGGGACGGGCGAGCCCTGGTGGGTGACGATCTCCGCCAGATCCTCGGTCTTGAGCCGCCGCTCCAGGCCGGTGAAGAAGCCCTCGTCGTGGACGTACGCGCCGTGGTACTGGATGTCGTCCCGCTCCCAGGTGGTGCCGGCGAACCCGGAGAGCACGGTGCCCTCGGCGGGCTCGCCCAGCTGCGCGGTGCCGAAGCCCTCCGGCAGACCGGCGGCGGACCAGCCGGAGTTGAGCCCGAAGTCGTCCTTCTCCAGCACGAAGCCGGCGGTGAGGTCGAGCTGCTCCGCGGCGTCGTCCGGGGAGGCGTACACCAGCTCCGCCGCGTCGCGGGCGTCGGCGGTGACGGTGGCGTCCTCGGTGACCGTCAGACCGGGGACCACCAGCCAGTCGATGCCGTTGACGTTCCCCTCCTCGCCGTCCAGGTCGAACACCGAGAGGGCGAGGGCGTAGTCGCCCTCCGGCACCCGGGTGGTGCCGTGCACGTCCAGCCAGTCACCGGTGGTCAGGTCGTACAGGTCGCCGTAGTAGAACTCGGCGGCCTCGCCGTCGCGGCCGGTGACGTCCAGGGTGAGGTCGAACTTCTCCACCTCGCGCTCGACGGCCCCGGCGGTGCGGACGCGCTGCCCGTCCTCGCCGGTGGCGGTGATGTACGCGCTGTGGACGCCGTACAGCTCGCCCCGCGCGGTGTGGGCGGTGACCTCCACGGTGGCGGTGCCGCCGGCCGGGACGGTGACCTGGTCGTCGGCGAGGGTGTAGAAGTCCTCGGGGGCCGGGGCGCCTTCGGGGTCGAGGGTGTCCAGGGCGAGGTCGAGGGTGATGTCGGTGTCGCCGAGGTTG
>NZ_FPAB01000027.1 GCF_900116145.1 Streptomyces harbinensis
TCCCCGTTCGGTAGCCCCCGGCTACGGCGTCAAGCCCGACCGAGCTTACGGGTACCGGGCCCGGCCGACCGATATGGGGCGCCGGATCGGGGGCGCAAACGCCATTCGCTACACATTCGTGACGGCCCGGTTGCCTGATGGTGCACCACCAGCCCTTGACAACGGCCGCTGTGGCTGGGTGTTGTGCTCGTTCGGCGATATGCTGGCGACCGCGCCTGCCTCCCGAAGGCCACCCGGGCTGCAAGAACTGGTCGCCTGACACGATGTGCGCGGCTCACCCTCAGCTGAATGTGTAGCTCTGAGGTTCGATCTGAGCGATGCGCCCGTCCATGTAGGACTCAAGAGCCCCGACGAGGGAGTCAGTATCGTTCAGCTTGTTCTTCTCGTCCAGGTCAATCATGAAGCCTACTCCTGAGCTGCCCAATTCTGATCGGGTGCAGCTTGTGAATCCGATGACTACATGCGGCCACGCGAGGACTTCATACTCGCCTGTGCGCGTGGAACGGGAGTCCTCGGCATCGAATTCATACCCGTGTTCGGAGATGTAGTCTTCCACGCCACTGGCCTGGGTCGCTGGGATGCTGGAAGGGAGAAGGCTCGGAATCCGTCTACTGTTATGTTGCAATAGTGGTTGGAGCTAGTCTCCCGCTCTTGGTCGGCTGATTGTGTGTTCCGGTTTCCAATTCCCCCCTGATGGAATCAACACCATCACGAGACGGAACGTGCTGCCAAACCCTGCAGCGCCAGTCTGACGGGAATCGATGTGCGGCGGGCACGGCTGTCCGGTTGACTAAGCGTTATGAAAATGTGCAATGCTTGGGGTCGATTTGAGAAATGCGCCCCTCCATATAGGATCCAAGAGCTTCCACGAGAGCATCGATGTCGTTCAGCTCATTGTCTGCGCCGAGGCGAATCATAAATCCTACGCCTGAGCTATTCAATTCTGACGCAGTGCAGGGTGCGAATCCAATGGCCACACTTTGCCATGCGATAACGTCATAGCCGCTCGCGCGTGCCGGAACGGAGTCATCGATATCAAATATGTATCCTCGTTCAGAAATATATTCTTCCAATCCGGCAGCCCGAGTCGCTGGGATGCTGGAAAGAGAGAAGGCTTGGATTCCGTCTACCGTTGCGACACAGTTATGAGTTGCGGGTGTGTCGTGGGCGGAATCATAGGGAATCTGCGTTTCGATTTCCAGCTCTTTTCCTGCCGGAAATACCGATTCAAATGATTGCGAGTCTACGCGTGTACTGCAAAGCTCCTCAGGTGGAGTATATTCTTTCGTCTCCTCGCTACTTGGAGTGGAGCACGCCGCAGTCGCGAGAACGGAAATTGCGAACAGTGACATGGTTCTAGTTATCTTCAGTCCGCAACCTTTTCCGTCGGCATTATCTCGGTCGCTCGATTCGAGTTGTTCCAATATCATGTCCGGTTCCAGCGCTGAGCTGAACGCTCCCTTCTACTAGAGAGAAGTCCTCATGTTCTGAGGCATCAATTCCTGCTCGATCGAGGGCCATGCTCAAAGAATTTTTGGCTGCTGTTACGTAGTGCGTCCTTGCGTTGCTGTACTCTCTGCTCTCCTGCTGGGCGGCACTAATGGAATTGTCTACGCGGAAAGAGTCAAAGATGCTCGCGTTGACTTCCTGGACAAGGGTGTCCGCCATGGCAGCCTGGCCTGAGGCTGAAATAGATCCGTAAACAGCTCCGCCAAGCAGGTAGGAGGCCACATCTTCCCATTGATCCACTGATGCGTTGGCGGCGGCGTCGGCATCAAGCCGGTCTTGATAGCGGCCTGTTGCATATGCGTCGGTCAAGATTCCGCTGACGTGGCCATTCCGAGTGGCTATGTTTCCTGCTGCGGTCAGCAGACGATCTTCATTGTGTCCATGTTGTTGGACTGCTTCATCCATAGCCAAGTTCATGTCGTACAAATTAGCCGCAGTAATCAGTCGATACGCTTCTTCGTTCTTTCCGATCTCATGGAGAAATATTGACGTCTTATTGCTGAAATTAGCCTCTTGGTTGCTGTGTGTCACATCCGACACCGCATGAGTAATATCTGCAATGTAATCTGCGGCGATCACCCCCAAGGTCGGGCGCATATCCGGAGCTGGGTGATCACCTCTGGATCGGGTGGGATCTTCGCCGTAAGTGTTCCAAATTTTTTCGGCAATTCTGATGTTGGCGTCCGAGTGTCCCTCGGAGGCTGAACCACCTGGGCGGCCGGTTGCGGCGACTTCCAGTGCGGCGGTGAGACCGGGCGGGTTTTCGGCATGGGTGCTGATGTGACGGTACGGGCTGCTGGGGTGGATGAGGTGGCCGCTGTGCTGGCGTTCTGGGAGCGGGCGGCCGAGGGGGTCAGCATCAGTGACGACCCGGCCGGGGTGAC
>NZ_FPAB01000023.1 GCF_900116145.1 Streptomyces harbinensis
GCGTTGACCGCTACGCCTGGAGGGCTCAGCCATGTGGTTCATCCACCAGATCGAGGCCACCGACGATACCCAGCACCCCAGCTGGTACACCGTCATTCGGAGTGACGAGGCCGAGGAGTACGACGGCACCGCCGCCGCCTATGGCCGCGCGGTCCTGGAGAACTGGATCGACGACGCCGCGGCTCGCGGCGAGGAAGGAAGCGACCACGTGGACGAGGATGGCAACGGCCTGCTCCGCGTGCGAGTTGCTTTCGCCGGGGACGCGGAAGCGTTCGACGGCCCTGCTGGCACAGACGTGGCTGTTGTCGAGGCGACCGACCTGGCGGAGGTGGTGCCCCC
Source organism: Streptomyces harbinensis (assembly GCF_900116145.1). GTDB lineage: Bacteria > Actinomycetota > Actinomycetes > Streptomycetales > Streptomycetaceae > Streptomyces > Streptomyces carpaticus. The sequence continues at coordinate 340 of NZ_FPAB01000023.1, forward strand.
GGAGCTTGCTGCTGTGGACGCCGCCCGAGAGAACATCCTGTACGCGGAGAGGATGGTCATGCTGGGCCACGCACAGTTGGCCACAGCTCTGGATGCGGCGCGGCGCGGCGGGCACGGTGCGAACGTCCTCGCGGAGCGGGTTACTGCTGCTGTCTCCCGGCCGGTAGCCCTGCGGATGATGCCCAAGGTGCCGGTCAGGGTCGTGTGGTCGGTGGTCCGGGGCGAGTCGCCCACGGCCCGGATCGTGGAGCCCGGCGTTGCGGGTGTCGATGTCCCCGAGGTCATCCTGGAGTGGGCCGCTGGGCACGGGCTCAGCGTGGACGACCCGGACGTGTGGCTCGGCGTCACCCTCGCCAGCGATGCGGGAGAGGTGCCCGGGGAGATCGCCTACCGGGACGGGGCGGTGAGCGAGAGCGACGGCGAGGCGATCCGCCGCCAGCTCGCCGGGGAGCACGAGCACCACTGATCTGGCACCACAGCCCGCCGCCCGGCCCGCGAGCGGCGGACGCGCTACCCACACCGCCCCTCCTGGAGAATCCGACATGAACCCCATGCGACTCGTAGAGTTCGCCGCTGCCCGTGGTCTGCGCGGAGCGGATCGGCGCCGCCGTCACCACGCTGTCCACCTCCCCAGACCACCACAGCGTGATCGGTGACGACACCATGCTGCTGTGGTGGCGGTCTGGTGGCGGGACACCCCTCCCCCTGGCGCGCCTGCTGACCGACCCCGACCCGGCCGCTCTGGGCGATCTTGATGTCTCCGGCCAGCACTGCGCGCTGCTCCTCGGCGCCGGGGTCGGGCGCATGTCGATGCGGTTCCTCTGGGACGAGCCGGCCGCCGACACCGTGCTGCGGATCGGCGACTGGTACGACCGCACAGCGGTCTACGACGGAGACTTGGGCCGTACCGTCCATCACGGCATCGGTCTGCTCCACCGCGCTGCTACCAGCCGCTGGAATCCAGTCACCGAAAAGTATTTTGCCGCTCCCACACGCCTGCGGCCCGCCGACCTGTGGACGGCCGCACTCACCGGAACCACGCCCCGCACGCATGGCGAGGCAGCGCTTGCGGCGATCAGGGCTGACGGCATGGCCAACAGTCCCCGGGCCGCGATGCTCCGGGTGAGCGGCCTGGCTGGCGAGTAGGGCCGTGGAGCCGAGTGTTGCAGGCATTCGGAGACGCCTCCGACACAGGCGTTCAGCTGATTGACAAGTGTTTAGACAGTGAACACTATGGAGTTGGGCACCCGCCCACACAACACACCGCGGGGCGTGGCCACCGCTACCCACGACCGCCACGCCCCGCCCTCCACAAGGGAGCACTCCATTGTCCATGACCCTTGCCGTCGTGCCCACCATTGACGCCGAGCTGCTGAGCGACGCCTCATGCACGCTCGTGGAGCTGGCATGCACGCCCGACGACTCCCAGCTGCAGGCGCGCGCCGTGGAGCAGTTGGCGCCGCTGCTCGGGCAGCTGCGCAGCGCCACCGGCCTGGACGCCGAGGATGACTCGCTCTGGCTCAACGCCTGGGACGGCTACGGCATCAACCGCCGCGAGAGGACCCGCTGATCCTGATGCCCACCACCCCGAGCAGCACCGTCACCGTCCACGTCTCCCTAACACCGGGTGGGCTGTGGAGGGTGACCGCCCTAGATGTGCTGCTGCCCGGGGTACGTGTCACCGCGCGCCGCTCGCTCGCTCAGCTGGAGCGGGCGGCGCGCGCTGCCATCGCCACACATCGAGGCGTCGATCCCGACGCGATCACCATCACGCTGGAGATCAGCACCGGTGACGCAGATCTCGACGCCGATATCGAGCAGGCCCGCGCACTGCGCGAGCTGGCCGCCGACGTCGAAGCCAAGGCCCGCGCCGCCGCACTGCCGCCCGCGCGCCGCCTGCGGGACGCGGGGGTGTCCGTACGGGACGCCGGCCGCCTCCTCGGCTACAGCGGCGCCGCCATCTCCGTGATGACCAGCACCACACCCCAACCGGGAGACGCACCGTGAGCACCCTCCGATGGGCTCTCATCGCCCTGTCCACAGCCGCAGCCGCAGCCGCCCACGCCCGCATCACACGGGCCCTGAGAGGCCAGCAGGCGCCCGCCCCAGCGCCGCCCTACGTGCCAGCCGCACGGCGGCATACGGCAGCATCCTGAGCCCGCACAGACGACGGCCGACCCCAGATCTCCCGGGGTCGGCCGCCGCCGTATTCAGCCACCAAACCGACTCCGCCTGACCGAATCTGACGCACCGTCGCACAACACCCGCCCCGCACGGGATACTGCGGACATGACCGATCTGCCCGACCTGGAGGTAGCCGGCGGCGCCTGGTACGCCCGAGTACCGCCCATCGCCGTGCCCGTGCCCGCCGCACACGTAGCAGACCTCCACGGAGCCCACGCCATCATCCGCGCCCCCGGAGGGGCCGGCGTGCTGTACGGCCTCCGCGCGATCGGCTCCCCCCGCCGCACCTCGGCCGGCCTCCTCCTGGACGTGGTGCCCGAACTCGACTGGTGGCGCAGCCAAATCGTGGCTGGCGCCATCCTCACACCCCGCAGCGTGCCACTGGCAGACGTATGGATCGAGCGCCGCCTACCCCAGCAGCCAGCCGACACCGAGCAGCACCAGGAGCAGCCCGAGCAGCGCTCCCCCGGTACCGCCGCCGCTCTCCTGCGCCGCCTCGCCCCCGGCCCCGGCGCCCCCACCCCACGCACTCCCGTACCTGCGCGCACCGTCCCCGAGTTGCACGGCCGGCGCATCATCCAGATCACCCCCGAGCGGCCCCTGTGGGACCTCCGGGCGATCTCCGAGCCCTACCAGACCCCAGACGGCGAGATCACAGCCAACCTGACCAGCACACGCGATTACCACCGCGCGGTGCTCCTGGGGGAGCCGGCCGCCGTCGTGCCCGTCCCGCTCTATCTCCTGTGGGTTGAGTAACCCGGTGTCCGGATTTCCGGACACCAAGCGCCACAAGGGTTCCGAGCCCTGCTCGGTGATTTGGCCCCCTGCCCCTGGGAGACACAGATACCGTCTACGGCATGACGCGACACTCCATCCCGCCTCTGGCGGTAGACACACTCGACTACTTGCCCATCGTGGGCGAGTGGGACCCGGATACCCCGTACGGCCAGTGGGCTGCCTCCGTCCGAGTCCCCCCCACCTTCCGGCCCGTAGGCACTCCTCGTGTGGTGGTGGTGGCCAACAACAAGGGGGGAGTCGGTAAGACCACAACGACCGTTGAGCTGGCCACTGCATGGGCTGCCATGGGGCTGAGGGTGCGGATGATCGACGCTGACCCCCAAGGGGCAGCCGTCACGGCGTGGATCGGGGCCCTCTATCCCGATGGACTGCCGACCGAGCAGCGGTACAACCTCCGGCACGTATTCCTTGGCACCGAACCCGGGGCGGCCGGCGGCCTGACCCGGGAAGTCTCATTGGATGAGGCGACATGGCCAACGGCCTTGGAGAACCTGGATCTTGTGCCATGCGGGCCGGATCTGTCCCGAGTGGAGTACGAGCGGACAGGCGGCACGGATGACGCGCTCCGGTACGCCATCGCCGAGTCCGAGCAGCACTACGACGTGACGGTGATCGACGCCTCGCGCACCATGAGCCTGGTGACGCTCGCATGCCTCATCGCCGCTGACGACGCCGTAGTGCCCGTCAAGCCCGGAGTGCTGGACGCCATGGGCGTAGCCAGCCTGGATGAGATCCTGGCGCGCATCCGCCGTCGCCAGAACCCGAAGCTCCGCGTTGCCGCCGTCCTGGCCACCATGTGGAGCAAGAGCAATCTTGCACGCGATGTACAGGAGCAGGCAGCCGAGGACTACCCCGAGGCGATCGTTTCCCCGATCCGCAACACCACTCAGGTAGGCGAGGCTCCACACAGCGGCAAACCCACCCGCCTGTACGCCCCCCGCGCGACAGCGGTAGCCGACTACGACCAGGTGGCCCGCCTCATCCTCGGCACACCGGGGGCAGCATGACCCCCCGCCGCCCCCGCCTGGGCATCTCAACTCGGGCCGCAGCACCGGAGACGAGTGACCCGACATCCGAAGATCAGAGCCGCAGCCCGGATCTCCTGGACAACTTCGGTGGCGGTCGGCCGGCTGCCCCTGACCCTTTCGTGCCGCAGCTCATCAACCCCAACAGCTTGCCAACCGAACCGGACGAGCGCCTGACGGCGTACGAAACGGCCATCGAGGCATCCCGCTCGGCCCTGGCCGGCACCATCAGCAAAGCGCGATTCCGGGCAGAAGTAGAGATTGGCTTTGCCCTGGCTGCAATCCGATCCGAAGAACTGCATCTGCGGCGCGCCGCCACTATCGAGCAGTACGGCGCAGAGCGCTGGGGGTACAAGCGCAGCACCCTGTATGAGCTGATGGACACCGCCGAGATCCGCTTGGCGGCGGCGGTCGGCGTGGTGTCCGGAAATCCGGACACCAAGCGCCACAAGGCGATCACGACTCCTGCACCACGGCCGGCACTCGAAGCGTCCCCACCGCCCGCACTGCGGCCGGCTGGGATCGAGCTGTCCAAGTCGGCCGCCCTGGAGGTGGTGCCCGTCTGGCGCGAAGAGGGCACAGAGGCAGCGTTGGCCCTGGTGGCGGAGGCCGAGCGCAAAGCAAACGAGAAAGGCGGCCGGCTGACCGCTGCACTCGTCCGCGAAGTGGTCAAGGACCGGACCGCAGAGGACAGCCAGGGCACCGATGCTGGGACGCTCCCCCCCTCTGAGGAGGCTCGGCGGCGGGCGGTGAACGATGGGCTCAAGAGCCTTACGGAGAGCCTGGAGCGCTCGTTGATCAAGCTCGGGAAGCTCCGAACCGATGGTGTGCCGCCCCTAGATGCCGAGGACGCGGCACGGCAGCTCAAAGCAATCCGGACCGTGGGCAAGGCACTCAGCAAGGCCCAAGGGCCCGAGGGCACATGAAAGCGCCCCCAGCCGCAGAGCTGGGGGCGCTGGGGGCGCCTCGGCCGGGGGTAGCCGAGGCGCCCAAGGCTCCGGCCCGCATCACGGATGCCAGTGACCAGCTGGCGTACGGGCCGGAGCCGGTCTACGGGGACCGCCGCAGCCGACTGGCAGCAGCGAAACCCTCCAGGAGCCGGACAGACCGCGCACGGCGCGGCCTGCTGTCGTACTCGGCCAGCGCAAGGCGCGCGGCGCAGGCCGCCAGCGCCTCAGCAAGGGTCGCGCTGTCCGTGTGCGGGATGATTTCCGGCCGACACCGCGACAGCCACCGCCGGCCGCACTGCGCGCGGCTATCGGCGCGCCCCATGAGCAGATGAGGGGCAGGGAGCTTGCTGGTGCCCTTGCCCACGGCAATCGTGCCGTGGAGGTTGGGCCAGCTGGGCGCCGCTCCCACTTCCACGATGAATTCGATGGTGCCGCGCAGTGGAACGTCCAGCACCGGGCCCACAGCGGCTCTCTGATCGGTCAGCCGGCCGAGGGCCATGCATCCGAGGGTGCGCGTTACGCGTACGACGTGCCAGGTCCGGCCAACCGGCACGGGCGCGGCAAGGTCCAAGAACCAACTTTCCGCGACGTCTTGGGGGTTGGCGCCGGCCGCCGCCACCCAGATGAGGGCGGGGCGCCAGCCGTGGAGATCGGTGGACGACATCAGCAGCTCCTCGGGCAGCAGTTGCGGCAGACCTGGACCGCGTAGACGAGGGGTTTGCCGCCCGGGTTGGGGACCGTGGCGTGACCTCCGGGGCGTAGGCCGCGTTGGTCACCGCAGCGGGCACATGCCTGCCCGTCCAGCCGTGTGCGCTGATCGGGGGTGGCTCGGCTCATCGAGGACGGGGGG
>NZ_FPAB01000009.1 GCF_900116145.1 Streptomyces harbinensis
TCTGCCCGCAGCATCACGTCAATCAGCGGAGCGAACTCGTCCACTATGCGTTGACGCCGGCGACCATTCGCGGCACGCTTCGGCGGCGCCACGGGCGCCTGAGAGTTCAGATACTTGGTCACCGTTCGCCTGTTCAGCCCGGTCTCCCTAGCGACCTGCCGCAAACTCATGGCACCCGACTCATACAGGCCGCGAAAGCGCCGCACCTCCAGCCAGCGATTCGGATCCAAGACCACTTCCTGCCGCCCTTCGTCCATCCAGAACAGACGACAGAAGACTCACCCCTCCTACCCCTCCACCGCATCAACAATGGTGCAGCTTCATCCGTACGTGGTGGTGCACGATCACTTGTACGCGGACAGACGATGATGCTGGAGCCGGACATGGTGAGCGCGGCGATCTCGGGGCGCAGGACCAGTCCGGTCAGTGGTTCGAAGACGCCGGCGGCGATGGGGAGTGCGAGGGCGTTGTAGCCGATGGCCCAGCCGAGGTTCTGCCGCATCTTGTGCACCGTTGCGCGGCCGATGCGCAGGGCGGTGGGCACGTCGAGGGGGTCGGAGCGCATCAGCACCAGCTCGGCGGTTTCGATGGCGATGTCGGTGCCGGTCCCGATGGCGATGCCGAGATCGGCCCGGGCGAGCGCGGGGGCGTCGTTGATGCCGTCGCCGACCATGGCGACCCGGTGGCCCCGGTGCTGGAGTTCGGCGATCTTCGCCGCCTTGTCCTCGGGGAGGACGTCCGCGATCACGGTGTCGATCCCCAGCCGGCCGGCGATGCGCTCGGCGGTGACGCGGTGGTCGCCGGTGAGCATGACCACCTCGATGCCGAGGTCGTGGAGCGCGGTCACGGCCTCGGCGGAGGTTTCGCGTACGGCGTCGGCGAGGGCGATCAGCCCGGCCGGGCGCCCGTCGACGCCGATGACGACCACGGTGTGGCCGGTGGCGGCCAGTGCGTCGCGGCGTGCGGCGAGGTCTGCCAGGTCGATGCCCTCGCGGTCGGCCAGCCGGGGGTTGCCCACCACGACCCGGTGCCCGTCCACCTCGGCGACGGCGCCGTGGCCCGGCAGGTTCTCGAAGCGCCGTGCGTCGGGCGCCGTGATGTGGCGCTGTTCGGCGTGGCGGACGACGGCTTCGGCCAGCGGGTGGCCGGACTCGCGTTCCACGGCGGCGGTCAGGCTCAGCACGGTGTTCTCGTCGTAGCCGGTCGCCGGGACGACGGCGGTGACCTCGGGCCGGCCCCGGGTGAGTGTGCCGGTCTTGTCCATGACGACGGTGCGGATCCGGGCGGCGGTCTCCAGGGCGCCGGCGTTCTTGAACAGCACGCCGCGTGCGGCGCCCAGGCCGGTGCCGACCGTGATCGCGGTCGGGGTGGCGAGTCCCAGCGCGTCGGGGCAGGTGATGACCACGACGGTGATGGCGAACAGCACGGCGGTGCCCAGCGGCCGGTCGGTGAACAGCAGCCAGGCCGCGAGCGTGAGCAGCCCGCCCACGAGGGCGACGAGCACCAGCCAGAACGCCGCCCGGTCCGCGAGGCGCTGTCCGGGGGCCTTGGAGTTCTGCGCCTCCTGGACGAGCCGAACGATCCGGGCGAGGGCGGTGTCGGCGCCCACCTCGGTGGCGCGGATGCGCAGCGTGCCGTTGGTGTTGATGCCGGCGCCGATCACGGTACTGCCCGGTGCCTTGGGGACGGGGAGGCTCTCGCCGGTGACCATGGATTCGTCGACGTCGCTCTCTCCCTCCTCCACCGTTCCGTCGGCGGCGATCTTGGCGCCCGGCCGGACCAGCAGGAGGTCGCCGGCGGCCACCTCGGAGGTGGCGATCTCGACCGGCCGGCCGTCGCGGATCACCAGGGCTTTGGGTGGTGCCAGGTCGAGCAGGGCGTGGACGGCGTCGTTGGCGCCGCCGCGGGAACGCATTTCGAGCCAGTGGCCGAGGAGCACGAAGGCGGCCAGTACGGTGGCCGCCTCGTAGAAGACGTCCCCGCCGCCGGTGAGGGTCACGACGAGGGAGTAGAGCCAGCCCGCGGCGACGGCCACCGAGACCAGGACCATTATGTCCAGGGTGCGGGCGCGCAGCGCGCGCAGGGCTCCGGTGAAGAAGACGGTGGAGGAGTAGAAGATCACCGGGAGGCTCAGCAGGAGGGCCCAGACGTCCTGGCGCAGGCCGAACGGCACGGGCAGGTGGAGGCCGAGGACGTTCTCCGCGATGGGTGACCAGAGCAGGACGGGGATCGAGAACAGCAGCGCCACCAGGAAGCGGTTGCGCATGTCGGCCGCCATCGCCGCCATGGACATGCCGTGCTCTGCCGCCGGTCCGGGTTCGTTCGCGGGCTCGGGCGCCGGTGCCTGCGACTGTCCGGGTTCCATCAGCGGATCGCAGAGGTGGGAGGGCACCGACTGGCCGGCGCAGTGGTAGCCGCACTCCTCGACCCAGTGGCGCAGTTGGGCCAGGGAGGTGCGCCGCGGGTCGTAGGTGACGGTCGCCGTCTGCGTGACCGGGTTCACCTCGGCGCGCCGGACGCCGGGCCGGCGGCGGAGGACGGCGGTCACGGTGCTCTGCTGGGAGGCCCGCAGCATGCCGGTGACGTCGAGGACGACGGTGTCGTGTTCCTGGCCGGGTCCGGCCGGCCGCTCCGCCCGGTCGCTGTCCGCCATACGTTCACCCCGGTTCGTCCGGCCGGTCCCGGGCGGCGGGCCGCCGCCGGTGACCGGACCGCGGATCGGAGGCACCGGTCTCCAGCGCACCATGGGTGGCGGGTGGGGGCGAGCCGGGTGGGGCCGTTCGTCTGACCGGTGGGCGTGGGCCGGGGTGAGCGGCAGGTGGCGGTGAGGGCCGCGTCCTGCTCGTTACCAGCCGGCTGCCCGGAGCACGTCGTGGGCGATCTCGCGGACCGGACGGTCGTCCGTGGGAACGCGGACGGTGCCGGTGGGCGCGTCGCGGTCCAGGAGGCGCGCGTTGCGCAGGCTCGACGCGATGTGCGGGGCGAGCTGGGAGCCGATCTCGCGGCGGGCGAGGCGGGCGCGCACGGTGGATTCCTCGGCGGTCAGCAGGACGTGGGTGGTGTGGATCTCCCCGCCGCCCATCGCGCGTCGGATCATCGGCCCATCGAGGATGCTCATGGTGTTGGTGTAGATGAGGCGGCGCTGTCCGAGAGCCGCGTAGTTGGCCCAGACCGCGGCGGTGTTCCGCTCCGTGATGGCCGCCCGCTGCGGGTCGTCGGCGGGGGCGGGGTGGATCTGGTCCATGAAGTCGCCCTCGATCAGGCAGTGCGCCGTCGACCGTTCCTTCAGCAGCACGGAGACTTCCCAGGCGACGGTCGTCTTCCCGACACCCGAACCACCACCGATGAGCATCAACGCACAGGCCGTCATGGGCGACCAGCCTGGCAGGGAGCGGTCGGCCCGTCACCCGGTTTTCCGGCCGGTGCGGCCGATGCCGTGGGGGCGGGGCGGCGCGCAGTCGGGGACGCGGACCGGCTGTGAGCCGTTCTCCAGCGACCGGGCGCCGGCCACGCCCGCCAGGGAGGCGGCGACCGCGGGGCGTACCGGGATCAGGGGCGGCGCGCCCCCTTCCACGGTGGCGCGGAAGCCCTGGAGGATGCGGACGGTTCCCTCGTCCCGCCGGGCGACCGGCCGGCCGGCCAGGGTGAGGGGCGGGGCCTCGCGTTCCTCCTCGTGTGCGGCGCCGTCGGCGCGGGTCCAGGCTTCCGAGCGGAGGCGGACGGACCAGGACCGCTCCCCCGGGGCGCGTACCGATTCGGCGAGCCCCCGGGTGCCGCGGGCGGAGAGCCAGCTCCAGTGGCTGTCGGGTTCGCCCTGGAGGAATCCGTGGCGGGTGACGGCGAGTGCTCCGGTGGACAGCCGGACGGTGAGGACGACCGCGTCGCGCGGCCGGTGCTCGTCCACCGGGAAGGCCGTCACCTCCACGGGCCAGGCGTCCGTGACGGCCAGGACGGGCGACACGGTGTGGGTGCAGTACGCCGTGGGGGCGATGCGTCCGCGCCAGTTGCCGGGGTCGCCGATGAGGGCGTCGACGGCCTGGGGCGCCATGCCGTGCAGGTAGTCGGCCTCGATCAGGGTGATGCGGCCCAGTTCGCCGTCGGCGGCGGCCTGCCGGATGAGGCGGATGTGCGGGTGGTGGACGAAGTTCTCGGCGAAGGAGTAGGTGGCGCTCGATCGTTCGGCCGCGTCGATGAGTTGCCGGCCCTCGTTCTCGTCGGTGCAGGCCGCGCACTCGGACAGCACGTGCACGCCCTGTTCGAGGAAGGCGAGGGCGAGCGGCGCGTGTGCGTCGAAGTCGTTGGCCAGGACGACGCCGTCCAGCGGGTGGTCCAGCAGGTCCTGCCACCGGTCCACGAGGACGGTGCCGGGCAGCGCTTCCCGTGCCGCATGCCGGCGGGCGGCGTCCCGGTCGCAGGCCAGTGCCACGGTCACGCCCATCCGCCGCAGCCAGCCGGCCAGATGGAGTCCTCTGCTCAGTCCGATCACCCCGACGCGCATGCGGACATGATCGCCGTATTCCTGCCGCCGCCGGCAACGGGTTTCCGGGCGGCGCGGGGTCAGAGGCTGGTGAGGATCTGCGGCGACAGGTTCTTAATCATGGTGTTGGTCCAGCGCATCTGCCGCAGGGTCTGCGGGTGGCAGGCGGAGGCGAGGGCAAGGAGGCGGGGGTCCTTGGCGGCTTGTGCGGCCTGGGCGAGCATCTCCCAGTGCAGCGAGTTGTGGGCGGCGGCCAGGTGGACGTCGCGGAGGTCGTGCAGGAGCAGCAGGCCGGGTTCGGGGCGGCGGCCCACGGCCTCCGACGCCTTTTTTCTGAGGGTGGCGAGGATGCCGTCCGGGGAGTCCTCGGGCGGGCCGCTGAGGTCGAGGTCGTAGTGGGGGGCGGTGTCGGCGAGGCGTCGCAGGTGTTCCTCGGACCAGGCGGCGACGTCGGTGGCGACGTGGTGGACCTCGTGTTCGGTGCGGTGGCGTTCGGCGAGGGTGGTGAGGTCGCCGATGAGGTGCCGTTCGCCGTGGTGGAGGGTGCGCAGGGCGATCTTGATGCCGTTCACCGGTGGTCTTTCCTGCTGTCGGGGGTGGGGCCGGGGTCCTGGGTGGCGTGGGCCGCCGGGCCGCCGGTGGTGGCGGCCACCGTGGCGGTGGTGGGGGCGGAGGCGGTGGTGGTGGGTGCGGGGGCGGGTGTTCCGTCACCGCGGGCGAGGCGGGTGAGGGCGGCGGCGGCGGTTTTGAACAGGGGTTGTTTGGAGGCCGGGTCCCAGTCGGTGATCGTCGTCTCGTTGGCGGCCCGCCCGGGTGTGGTGGCGTCCGGGGCGGAGCCGGCCGGGGTGTCCCAGTAGCCGTAGTGGAAGGGGACGAAGAGCACTCCGGGGCGCAGCCCGGTGGGGCGCAGCCGTCCCTGGAGGGCGCCGCGGGGGGTGCGGACCTCGACGAGGTCGCCTTCGGCGAGGTCGAGCCGTTCGGCGTCCTGGGTGGAGATCTCCACCCACACGTCGGGGGCGGCGCGGTTCAGCTGGGGGACGCGGCCGGTTTTGGTGCGGGTGTGGAAGTGGTAGAGGGTGCGGCCGGTGGTCAGCTGGAAGGGGTACTCCTGGCTGGGTGTCTCGTGGGGGGTCAGGTAGGCGGCGGCTTTGAGGACGGCTTTGCCGTCCGGGTTGAGGGAGCGGTATTCGACGGGGCTGACGGTCGCTCCGGTCTCCAGGTCCTTGCCGTAGCTCTCGCACACCTCGGGGTGGGCCCAGCTGATGCCGTCGGTGTAGAGGCGCGGGGTGCCCTCGGGGGCGCGGTCGTTGACGGGCCACTGGATGCCGCTGCCGCCGCGCAGCTTGGCGTAGCTGAGTCCGGTGTAGTCGCAGGGGCGGCCGGCGCTGCACCGCTTCCATGCCTCGAACGCGGATTCGGGGTCGTGCCAGGTGATGAGGGGGCCGTCGTCCTTGTCGCGGAAGTCCATGCGGGCGGCGTAGTCGAGGAAGATGTCGAGGTCGGATCTGGCATCGCCGGGGGGTGGTACGGCCCGGTCGCTGAGGTGGACGGTGCGGTCGGCGTTGGTGAAGGTGCCGGTCTTCTCGCCCCAGGTGGCGGCCGGCAGGACGACGTCGGCGAGTTGGGCGGTCTCGGTGAGGAACAGGTCCTGGACGACGACGAACAGGCGCCGCTGGGTGAGGATCGAGCGGACGCGGGCGAGTTCGGGCAGGGAGACGGCCGGGTTGGTTCCGCTGATCCAGAGCATGCGGATGGAGCCCTGTTCGGCGTAGCGGAACATCTGCATGGCGTGGGTGGGCGGCGCGTAGTGCGGGATGGTGGTGGGTTCGACGTTCCAGACGGCGGCGAGGTCGGCGACGTGGCGGTCGTTCTGCCAGTTGCGGAATCCGGGGAGGTCGCCGTTGGCGCCGCATTCGCGGGTGTTCTGGGCGGTGGGCTGGCCGTTCATCTGGAGGATGCCGGCGCCGGGTTTGCCGAGCATGCCGCGGATGAGGTGGAGGTTGTTGATCTGAACGGCGGCGGCGGTGGCCTGGTGGGACTGGTAGACGCCCTGGAGGACGGTGGACAGCAGCCGGTCGGCGGTGCCCAGGAGTTCGGCTGCCTCGCTGATGCGGGCGGCGGGGATGTCGCAGATGTCGGCGGCCCACCGGGGGGTGCAGTCCTGGACGCGGGTGGCGAGTTCGTCGTAGCCGACCGTGTGGGCCCGGATGTAGTCGGGGTCGGTGCGGTCGTGGCGGATGGTCTCGTGCAGGAGGGCGTTGAGGAGGGCGAGGTTGGTGCCGGGGCGGGGGGCGAGGTGGACGGCGGCGGCGCGGGCGACGGGGGTGGGGCGGGGGTCGACGCACAGCAGGCGGGGCGGGTCGGTGCCGTCCAGCCGGTCGAGGATGCGCATCCACTGGACGGGCTGGGTCTCAGCGATGTTGTGGCCGAACAGGGCGATGACGTCGGCGTGGTCGATGTCGTCGAAGCTGCCCGGCTGTCCGTCGCAGCCGAAGGTTTCCTTGAGTGCTTCGGCGGCGGTGGCGGTGCACAGCCGGGTGTTGCCGTCGAGGTGGTTGGTGCCGATGCCCGCCCGGGCGAGGACGGTGAGGGTGTAGTACTCCTCGAGGAACAGCTGTCCGGTGGTGTAGAAGCCGATGGAGCCGGGGCCGCGTTCGACGAGCAGGTCGCGGGAGCGGGAGGTGACGCGGTTCATGGCGGTGTCCCAGTCGCTCTCCACCAGGCGGTCGCCGTCGCGGACGAGGGGGCGGTTGAGCCGGTCGGGTGAGGCGTTGGCCTGCCAGCCGAAGAGGTCCTTGGGGCCGAGGCGGCCACGGTTGACGCGGTCGCCAGCCCGGCCGCGTACCCCGGCGATGCGGCCGTCGGCCACGGCGATGTCCATGGCGTCGCCGTCGGAGTGCAGGAGGGAGGCGGTCTGCACCCAGTGCTCGACGGTGTCGGGGCCGATGCCCTCGGCGAGGTGGGTGTCCACGCGGGTGGGCCACCGCTGGTGGCGCCCGTAGGGGGTGCGGGCGCCCCAGGGTTCAGCGATTCGGTCCGCCGAAGACTGCATGCATAACCTCCGCCGATCGGCCCGGTGGCCGGCGGGCCGGACCGGGGTGGCTCACGGTAGTGCCGGGCGCGCGGGGGGCGATGGGGTGCTGTTGCGGACACGCCAGCGCGTTACCCGAGCGGCCCCGGATGGGGCTCGTCATGCTGGCCCGGGGGCGAGCGAGGTGAAGGAGAGCGCGATGGGTGCTGGCGCGGAGCCGGTGGCGGCGTCCCGGACGGTGGTGCAGCTGCGGCCGGTGGCGAGTGCGTTGCCGATGGGCTTTCTGGGGCTGGCGGGCGGGACGTTCGTGCTGGCGGGGCTGCAGGTGCACTGGATCTCCGCCGAGCAGTCGCATCCGGTCGCGTTCGTGCTGCTGGCGTTCGTGTTCCCGTTGCAGTCGCTGGCGTCGGTGTTCGGTTTTCTGTGCCGGGACGTGGCGGTGGCGACGGGGATGGCGGTGCTGTCCGGTACGTGGCTGGCGCTGGGGCTGATCACGCTGACCGGCCCGCCCGGTGCGAGAAGCGGGGCGGCCGGTCTGCTGTTGCTGCTGGCGGCGGTGGCGTTGTGGGTGCCGGTGACGGCGGGCGGTTCGGGGCGGCTGCTGGTGGCCGCGGTCATCGCGGTGGCTTCGGTGCGGTTCGCGGCGACGGGGGTGTACGAGCTGACGGGGGCCGAGGGGTGGAAGCACACGGCGGGGGTGATCGGTCTGGTGCTGGCCGCGGTGGCGGTGTACGCGGCGTTCGCGCTGGCCGTGGAGGACCAGCACCGGCGTACGGTGCTGCCCACCGGTCGGCGGGCGGCGGGTGCGGGGGTGCTGGACGGTGACTGGGGCCACCAGACGGATCGGATCGTGCGGGAGGCGGGGGTGCGCCGGCAGTTGTGAGGACGGTGGGGTGGCGGGGTGGCGGGGTGCCGGTGAACGGGGAAGGGCCCCCGGGGGTGGGGGCCCTTTCCGTTCGGGGCCGGCCGGTGGGGCGGCCGGGTGCGGTCAGGCGGGGACGGTCTCCTCGCTGCGCTGCTCCGCGGCGAGCCGCCGGTTCAGCTTCTCGCCCTCGATGTCGAGGTCGGGCAGGGCCTTGTCCACGGGGCCGGGCAGCCACCAGGCGGCGCGGCCGAGGAGGGACATCACCGCGGGGACCAGGGCCATGCGGACGACGAAGGCGTCGATGACGACGCCGATGGCGAGGGCGAACCCGATGGACTTGATGATCGGGTCGTCCATGAAGACGAAGCCGCCGAAGACGGAGGTCATGATGAGGGCGGCGGCGGTGACGACGCGGGCGTTGTGTCCCATGCCGCTGACCGTGGCGGCCTGCGGGTCGGCGCCGTGGACGAAGTCCTCGCGCATGCGGGAGACGAGGAAGACCTCGTAGTCCATGGCCAGGCCGAAGAGGATGCCGATGAGCAGGATCGGCAGGAAGCTCACCAGCGGCCCGGGGACGTCGACGCCGACGAGTCCGGCGAGGTGGCCCTCCTGGAAGATGGCCACGGTGATGCCGAAGGTCGCGCCGACGGTGAGGAGGAAGCCCAGGGCCGCCTTCAGGGGGACGAGCACGGACCGGAAGACCAGCATCAGCAGCAGGATGGACAGCCCCACCACCAGGATCAGGTAGACCGGCATGGCGTCGGCGAGCTTCTCCGAGACGTCGATGCCCAGCGCCGTGACGCCGGTGAGTGCGATGTCCGCGCCCTGGATGCCGTCGACCTGGTCGCGGATCGCGTGGACGGCGTCCTCGGTGGCGGTGTCGGTGGGTCCTGCTTCGGGGATGACGGTCAGCAGGGCGGTGGTGCCCTCGGCGTTGAACTGCGGCGGGGTGACGGCGAGGATGCCGTCGGTCGCCATGATGACCCCGGCGGCTTCCTCGGCGGCGGCGCCGGTGGACTGGGGGTCCGCGCCGTTGACGACGGCGATCAGCCGGCCGTTGAAGCCCTCGCCGAACCCTTCGGCGGTCAGGTCGTACGCCTCGCGGGCGGGCGAGCCCGCGGCGGCGGTGCCGGCGTCGGGCAGCGCCAGGCGCATGTTCTGGGCGGGGAGAGTGAGGGCGAGGAGCCCGGCGGCGGCGAGGATCAGGATGGGCAGCCGCAGCTTGCCGGTGACCAGCCGCCCCCACGTGAAGCCGAACCCTTCGGTGGCCGGGGCCGTGCCGCCGGTGGCGCGCTGCTTGCGGGGCAGGATCTTCGGCCCGGCGAAGGAGAGGAAGGCCGGCAGCAGGGTGAGGGCGACCAGGACGGCGATGGCGACGGTGCCGGCGGCGGCCAGGCCCATGAGGGTGAGGAAGGGGATGCCGACGACCGAGAGCCCGGCGAGGGCGATGACGACGGTGGCGCCGGCGAAGACGACGGCGGATCCGGCGGTGCCGGTGGCGCGGCCGGCGGCTTCCTCGGGGTCGATGCCGTCCGCGAGGTACTGGCGGTAGCGGGAGGTGATGAACAGCGAGTAGTCGATGCCGACGGCCAGGCCCAGCATGAGGGCCAGGATCGGCGCGGTGGAGGTCAGGTCGATGACGCTGGTGAGGGAGTAGAGGCCGGCCATGCCGATGGCGACACCGATCAGCGCGTTCAGCAGGGTCATGCCGGCGGCGACGAGCGAGCCGAAGGTGATGACGAGGACGACCGCGGCGACCAGGACGCCGAGGGCCTCGGTGGAGCCGACCTCCACCTCGCCGCCCATGATCTCGCCGCCGTGCTCGACCCGCAGGTCGTCGACGTCGGCGCCCACGGCCTCGTAGGCGGAGCGCTGGGCGTCGGTGATCTCGTCGGCGCCGCGGTCGAACTGGAGCTGGATCAGGGCGTAGCGGCCGTCCGGGGAGACGGCGCCGGCCTCGAAGGGGTCCATGACCGCGATGACGCCGTCGACGTCGGCGGCTTCCCGTACGACGGGGGCCAGGCCGGCCGGTTCGAGGGCGCTGCCCTCGGGGGCGGCGACGACGATGGTGCCGGTGGCGCCGCTGGCCTCGGGGAACTGACGGCCGAGGTCGTCAAGCGCCTGCTGCGACTCGGTGCCCGGCATGGAGAACTCGTCGCTCGTCGGACTCATCAGCGTGACGGCTCCGAGGCCCAGCAGGGCCAGGAGGACCAGCCAGGCCGCGGCTATGCGGCCGCGGGCGCGGAAGGAGAACCGGCCGAGCCGGTACAGCAGGGTCGCCATCGAGTGGCACCTTTCCGTGAGGGTTTCATCAGGTGGGGGTGTGCTGGAGGAGGCGCCGCATGCCGAGGATCAGTTCGGTGCGCAGGACCTCGTCGGGTACGTCGTCGTTCCCGGCAGTGGTGATGAAGAGGGCGCCGATCGCCATCCAGGCGGCCACCCGGGCGCGGGGGTCCGGGGAGCGGCCGGTGAGGGACTGGAGCAGGTCGGGGACGCCGAGGACCTCCTTATTGCTGGCCCGTTCGATCTCCGCGAAGAGCAGCCGCATCTGCCGGCGGAAGCGCAGGGCGGTGTCGACGTAGCCGGTCACCGCCGCTTCGACCAGTTCCGGGCCCTCCAGTGCGTCGAGGCGGGCCAGCAGGGCGGTGATCTCCTCGGCTGTCGGGGTGAGCAGTTCGACGAGGAGGGCGTCCTTGTTGGCGAAGTGGTAGAGGAGGGATGCCTTGGAGCAGCCGGCGTCGGAGGCGATGTCCTGCAGGGAGGTGCCGCGGAAGCCGTTCGCCGCGAAGAGGCGCAGCGCCGATTCCAGGATGTGACCGCGCAGCGCGGTAGCGGGTCGGGCCATGTGCTCCACCATAACTGTCCGATCGGTCAGCTCTGACCGATCGGACAGGAAAGGAGTGTGACGTCCGCCACGGAGGGGGCGGGAGGGGGCGGGAGGCGGCGGGTAGACGGGCAGGCGGAGGCGGCCGGCACGCGGGGCGCGTACCGGCGCGGACGAGCGGGGGTGGTGCGCCGCCCGGTCAGGTGCGGCGCGAGCCGCGCAGGAACTGGTCGACGGCGGTTTCCACGATGCCGTCCAGCAACTCCGGGGCCACCAAGGCGCCGTTCACCAGCGCGGCGATGCCCTGCATCGTGGCGAAGAGGACGACACCGGTCCGCTGCACGTCGCCGGGCTCCAGGACGCCCTCCTCCTGGCCCTGCCGGATCAGATCGTGCAGCAGCCCGAACGGGACGGCGGCGGCCTCGACGATCCGCTCGGCTCCCGCGCGGTGCTTGCCGGCGAACATCACCTTCAGCAGCGCGGCGTCCTCGGTCGCGAACCGCAGATACGCGACGGCCACGGCGTGCAGCCGGGGGCCGAAAGCCTCTCCGGCGGCGTCGCGGGCGGTGCGGAGTTCGGCGCCGAGCCGGGCGAAGCCGGATTCGGCGAGGGCGTCCAGCAGCGCCTGGCGGTCCGCGAAGTGCCGCCGGGGCGCGGCGTGGCTGACTCCGGCCTCGCGGGCCAGTTCGCGCAGGGACAGCTGCTCCGCGCCGTTCTCGCGCAGGCTGCGCTCGGCGGCCTCCAGCAGCGTCGCGCGCAGGTTTCTGTGGTGATAGGCGTCGTCACCGTCTCCTCCAGCGGTCACCGCCGGGGCAGGATCGACTTCGCCGACCTCAACTGGGAGCGCAAGCCCTACCGGGCCTTTCCGGCCTACGCCCAGTCGAAGCTGGCGAACCTCCTGTTCACCACCGAACTGCAGCGCCGCCTCACCGAGGCCGGCTCCGCGGTGCGTGCCACGGCCGCGCACCCAGGAATGGCCGCCACCGGCTTGCTGGACCACCTCGGCGCACCGGAGTCGATGCTCGGCAGGCTCCGCGCCGCCGCCACCCGCCGCCTCGCGCAGAGCGACGACGACGGCGCCCTTCCCACCCTGTACGCGGCGGTGGCCGACATCCCCGGCGACAGCTACGCGGGGCCGGACGGTCTGCTGGAGGGGCGCGGCGCGCCGAAGCGGGTCGGCCGCTCGAAGGCCGCCCGCGATGGTGCGGTCGCCCGCCGGCTGTGGACGGTTTCGGAGGAACTGACCGGCACCGCTTTCCCGTTAGCCACCATCACCGTCGCGGCCCGGTAGGCACGGGCACCGGTGGGCCGCCGCTCATGGCCGGGCCGGGGAACGGTTCAGGGGAGGAGGGGGAGCCAGCGGACGTCGAGGATCCGGGCGATGCGGCGGCTGCGGGATTCCAGGACGTACTCGATGGCGCCGTACACCGTCTCGTCGTCCTCGACGGGCGCGCGCCGGATCTCCTGGGGCCACGGATAGCCGAGGGGCCGCCCGACGTGTTCGGCGCGCCACTCCAGTTCGGTGATCAGGGCGCGCAACGCCGTCCAGGCGGGGCCGCTTTCCTTGGCGAGCTGTCGTTCGAGTTCCGGGTCGGTGTAGATGTCCCAGCGTGCGGTCACGCGGCGCTGATCTCGCGCCAGTCGCCGCCGCCCCGGTGGGCCTGGACGTACCGCTCGACCCGGCCGTCGCGCTGGGCGAGCAGCCCGTACGCCCACCACCGGCGGTAGATCCTCGGGAAGGTGGCCGGTGTGGCCGCGTCGAGATCGGCCCGGCAGGCGTCGCGATCGCCGGGGTCCTGCATGGCGATCACTTCGGCCACGGTCGGCTCCGGTCCGCCGGCTGCGTCCATCTCCGTGCTCCCTCCGCCCGGTAGGTGTCCCAGCCTAGCGACTACCCGCTGCGGGGGACCCCGAACGGGCGCGCTCTTCCGTGCGGTGGTGCCGTGCCCGGGTACCGGTGGGCGGGCGGCCGGTGTCCGGGGGTGGGGTCCGGGGTCGGGACAGCGGGGTAGGTTCCTGCCGTGGTCGACGACTGGCGCCGGGATCGGATCGGCAGCGCGCTGCGCGGTGAGAACCCCACGGTGCTGCGGCGCTTGAGCGCAGGGTTCGCCGTGATCGGCGATGTGCAGTTCCTGCCGGGGTACTCGGTACTTCTGGCGGACGATCCGCGGGCGGAGAGACTGTCGGACCTGCCCAGGAGGAGACGGCTGGCCTTCCTCTCCGACATGGAACAGCTCGGGGAGGCGGTCGAAAGGGTGTCCCGCAGGAGGGATACGGCGTTCCGGCGGGTCAATCTGGAGATTCTGGGCAACACCGACGGGTTTCTGCACGCGCATGTGTGGCCACGGTTCGAGTGGGAGCCGGCCGAATTGGTCGGCGTGCCGGTCTGGCTCTATCCGCGGGACAGCTGGGCCGACGAGAGGTACGCGCTCGGCCCGCGGCACGAGGAGCTGCGCCGGGCGATCGGGGGCGAGTTGGACCGTCTGCGCGGCGAGGGCTGAGCGGCCCGGGCCGGCCTCGTTGCTGTCGGCGCGGCCCGCGGCGAGGCGGTGGGCGTCGGCGCGATCCGCCGTCGCCTGCGCGTCGTATCAAGGGCGCAGGTGACGGCCGTCCAGCGGTGGTAGCCGGCGGGGTCGGCGGCGATGTCGTCGGCGTGCGCGGCCAGGTGCTGGGCCGCGCGGAGGCCGCGACCCGCGCCACTGCCCCGTCCTCCCTGTGGTGTTGGGGCTGAGCCTACCGCCGGGGGCGGGGCGTGCGCGGGGCTCGCGGTGTCGCGGTCCGGCTGGGGCCCGGTCAGTGGCGGACGGTGAGGCGGGAACGCAGGGCCGCCAGGGTGAGGGCGGCGAGCAGTGTGCCGGTCATCGGCACCAGGAAACCGGCGCCGGCCCAGTAGCGGTCCTCCAGTTGGCCGGCGGCGGTGACCGCGGTCGCCTGGCCGAGGGCGACCGCTCCGGTGAGCCAGGTGAAGGCCTCGGTGCGCGACCCGGCGGGGACCATGTCGCCGACCAGGGTGTAGCCGGTGATGAGCGCGGGGGCGATGCACACGCCGACCAGGAGTCCGAGACCGGCGAGGGCGAGGACGGAGTCGGACATCCACAGCAGGGAGGCCGCCAGCGCCAGCGCCGTGTAGCCGCCGAGCAGCCGGCGGTGCGGGGCCCCCTGCCAGGCGATCGCGCCGCACACGATGCCGGAGAGCATGTTGCCCCCGGCGAAGACGCCGTACAGGACGCCGTTGAGGCCGGGCCGGCCGATGGATTCGGTGAAGGCCGCGAGGGAGACCTGCATGCCGCCGAACACGGTCCCGATGCCGAAGAACGCGACGATCAGCACCTGGACGCCGGGCACCCGGATCGCGCTCTCGCGCCGCGCGCGGGTCCGTTCGGTGCGGATCACCGGTGGCTGGGAGCGGCGTTGTGCCGCGAACAGCAGTCCGCCGACCAGGGTCAGCGAGGCTTCCGCGACGAGGCCGGCGGCCGGGGTCACGGCGGTGCACAGGGCGGTGGCGAGCAGCGGGCCGACGACGAAGGTGAACTCGTCGGTGACGGACTCGAACGCCGCCGCCGTGGACATCAGCGGTGATTTCCTGAGCGTCGCGCTCCAGCGGGCGCGCACCATGGGGCCGATCTGCGGGACCGTGGCGCCGGTGGGCACGGCCACCGCGAACAGGGTCCACAGGGGCGCGTGGGCCAGGGCGAGCGCGGTGAGGGTCAGGCTGGACAGCGTGTGCAGCAGGGTGACGGGCACCAGCACCGCGCGCTGGCCGTGGCGGTCGGTGAGCCGGCCGGCGAGGGGCGCGCTCACCGCCATGGAGATGCCGGTGGTGGCGGCGACCGCCCCGGCGGCGCCGTAGGAGCCGGTGGTGTGCTGGACGAGCAGCACGATGGAGAGGGTGAGCATGCCGAACGGCTGGCGTGCGGCGAAGCCCGGGAGCAGGAAGGTCCAGGCGCGGGGGGTGCGCAGGAGTTGTCCGTAACCGGGGCGGGGGGATGTCGACTTCTGTGCGACCGTGGCTACCACGGCCCTTGCCTTTCTACGGCCTGGTAGCGCGCTCGTGGCGGCGCCGAGAGCTGTCCTCTTGCGCTGGACTGCGGTAGATACCGGGGCTCGTCGAGGGGAGCACCCGGCCGCCATACGGTCGCGCCAGCTCTGCGTCAGGCAGAGTGGGTACTGATGGGTGATCGTCAGCTTACCCGACCGTCCCGGACCGGTACGGGGCCGTCCGCCGGGCGGCTCACCCGGGGCCGGGGGCGAGGCGGCGGGGCCCGAAGCGGGCGTCGTCGGCGCTGCCGTCGTCGGGCGGCCGGTGGGGGCCGCGCCCGGGACGGATGGTGTGTCAGTGGCGGGAGCTAGGTTTCCCGCATGGACGATGCTGAGACGGCCGCGGCTCTGGCCCGGTGTACGCCCTGCCCGTACCCGGGCAGGTGGCAGGAGGCTCCCTTCGCGGAGCGCACGGTCGACGGGGTGCGGTACGCCGTGGTCGCGCTCGATCCGGGGTTGAGCGCGCTCGGTGTCCGCCGCACCGACGGCGCGGTGTGGGGGTTGCCGGAGGACGGGGCGCCGCATCTGGTGAACTCCTCGGTCGCGGCGTTCGTCGCCTGTTCCCGTGCCCATACGGAGGCTGCCGCCGAGGCCGCCGGGTACGACGGGGCCGGCGACGACGGGGACGAGGACGCGGCCGAGCGGGCCGCCGACGCGCTCACCGAGGGGTTGCTGGAGCGGTTCGCGGCGCTGGACGCGCCGGCCGTCGCCGACGAGAACGCCTTCTGGTGTGTGGCGGCCGAGGAGTTGGGCTACGGCATGAGCGTGTGAGCGCGCCGTGCCGCCGGACGGACGGGAGGCTCGCGGGGAGGGGGAGAGAGCTAGCGGTCCGCGCGGAGACCGAGGAGGTAGGTGGCGGTCAGCGCCACCGCGCGGTCCTCGTCCTGGGTCAGGCGGGCCAGGGCGCGGGTCGCCGGGGCGCCCGGGAGGTCCGCGAGTGCCTGGGTGAGGCGGCGGCGTCCCGGTGTTCCTCCGGCGTCGCGGGCGAGGCGGTCGGTGAGGCCGGTGGTGATCCGGTCCGCCACCGCCGGGTCGGCGGCCAGGGCGCTCAGCGCGTCGGCGGCGTCGGTGTCGTGATGTCCCTCCACGACCATGTCGAGCAGGGTCGGGATCGCGTCGGTCACCCCGCGCGCGCCGAGTTCCCTGGCCGCGTGCCGGCGGACCGCGGGGTCGGTCCCGGCGTGGGCCTCCCGCAGCAGGGCGGTCGCCGCGTCGCCGGGGATCTCGGCGACGGCCAGGACGGCCCGGGTGCGGACGGCGGCGTCGGGCGAGCGGAGGCCGGCCGCGAGGAGGCTCGCGCCGTCCTCGCCCGCGCGGGCCAGCGCCCAGCGCAGGGCTCCGGCGACGTGCGGGTCGGACTCGGTCAGGACGGCTTCGGCCAGGGCGTCCGGCGGTGCGGGCCGGTCCTCGGCGGCGGACAGGGCGGCCCGCTGGCGCGCGCCCGCGTGCGGTGATCCCAGCGCGCGCAGCAGGGCGACGGTCCGCAGGACGTCCTGCCAGGCGGCGGGCTCGGCGGCGTCGATGCGGCGCAGCCGGGTGAGCAGTTCCGTCTCCGCTGCGATGCGCTCGCGCGACCGGCGGATGAGGTCGTCGACGAGTCCGGCGGGCGCGAAGCCGGGGTCGTCCAGCGCCCGGCGTACGTCGCGCAGCGACAGTCCCAGCGAGCGCAGGCTCTCGATGTGGAAGATGCGCCGGATGTCCTGGGGGGAGTACTCGCGGTAGCCGGAGCCGGAGCGTTCCGCCGGACGCACCAGGCCGAGCGCCTCGTAGTGCCGCAGCATGCGGGCGCTGACCCCGGACCGCCGCGCGACCTCACCGATGAGCACCGTCTACCGTCCTTCCGGGTCCTCCCCGCCGAGGGCCACCACGCGTTTCGCCTCCTCGACGGCGAACTCGAATCCGGCGTCCGGGTCGCGCCACAGCCGTTCGGTGGCGAGCGCGTGGGCGCGTACGACGGGGTCGGGATCGGTTGCCGCGCCGCCCAGTACGGGGAGCGTCGCCTCCCCGAGCGCGATCAGTGCCCGGCTGAGGCTCAGCCGGACCTCGCGGGTTCCGCGGCCGAGCTGTGTCGCCAACAGTACGGCCAGCTCGCGCTCCGCACCCGGCGGGACGAGGACGGCGGCGGCCCGCCAGGCGCTGCGGGCCACGTCGTCGTCGGGGTCGGCCAGCAGCGCCGGGGTGATCACCGGCCAGGCGCTCCGGTCCCCGATCTTGGACAGGGTGTGCAGGGCCTGGCTGCGGGCCTGCGGGCGCCGCGAGCGGACTTCCCCGACTAGCGGCGGGAGCGTCAGCGACGCCGGGTGGCGGGTGAGGGCCCAGGTCAGCATCTCGCGGACGGAGAACTCGGGTTCGACCGCGCAGCGCTCGACGAGCGGGCCGATGAACCGGCCGTCGGGGGCGGTCCCGGCCTCCAGGGCCGCCCGGAGCCGGACGGACGGGCTGTGGTGTTGCAGTGCGTGCAGGACCCGGTGCGGCCGGGGCTCCTCGTGCGGGGTGATCATGTGGGCCTCCTCCTGGGCTTCAGTGAAGGCCTTGTCACGGTGTCAAGGTCAAGCGGGCGCGTGCCGGGCCGGGCCGGGGGCTCGGGGCCGTGGGGCGGGGGCCCGGGGGCTATGGCTCAGGCGGCCGGCCGGGCGAGGAGGGCGTCCAGGCCGAAGGCGAAGCGGTCTTCGAACGAGCCCTGCCGCAGATGGGTCAGCACGGGGTGGAGTGCGGGGTGTTCCGCGGGGTCCAGGGCCCGGGCGAGACGGTCGTCGTGCCGGTCGGGCGCGGCCTGTTCCTCCTGGGTCAAGCCGAGGACGAAGTAGCTGACGGTCCAGGCCGTCCAGGCGGCCCGCCGCTCGTCCGCACCGGCCTGCCGCAGGGCGTCGACCAGGCGGTCGGCGAAGCGCAGGGTGTGGGGTTCGGCGGCGTAGGTGCCGGTCACCAGGGCGGCGCCGTCCCGGTGGGCGAGCAGTGCCTGCCGGTAGCGGCCGGCCAGTTCGCGCGCCCGCCGGCGCGGGTCGGCGGGGAGATCGTCGTAGCCGATGGTGCCGAGGACCGCGTCGGCCATCAGTTCCAGCAGCCGGGCCTTGGTCTTCACGTGCCACAGCACGGTATTCATGCGGACGCCGAGGCGGTCGGCGACCGCCCGGGTCGACAGTCCTTCCAGTCCGCGGTCCTCCAGCACCTGGAGGGCGGCGCCGATCACGGCGTCCCGGGTGAGGCGGCCCGCGGCGTCTTCTCCGGCTTGCTTCTTGGTCACCGACCTAGTTTACTCCGGACATCCAGGAATTGGTCACTGACCAAGAGCGAGGGAGAGGGCACGATGCTGAACCACCAGGTGGTCGTCGCCGGCGGCGGGCCCGTGGGACTGTGGCTGGCCGCGGAACTGCGCCGCGCCGGCATCACCGTCCTCGTGGTCGAGAAGCGCACCGCGCGCGACCCGCGCTCCCGCGCCCTGACCGTGCACCCGCGCACCATCGAGACCTTCGCCTCGCGCGGTGTGCACGAGCCGTTCGTGAGCGAGGGCATGCCCCTGCCCGGCGGGCACTTCGGCGCCCTGGAGACGCGGCTCGACTTCCGCCGTCTGCCCAGCCCGTTCCCGTACACCCTCTCCCTCCCGCAGGAGCGCACCGAGGCGCTCCTGGAGCAGCAGGCGCTCGGCCTCGGGGCGGACATCCTGCGCGGGCACCAGGTCACCGGCTTCACCGCTCACGTCGACCACGTCGCCGTGCACCTCACCGGCCCGGACGGCCCGCGCACCCTGCGGGCGGCCCATCTGGTCGGCTGCGACGGGACCCGCAGCACCGTGCGTACCTCGGCCGGCATCCCCTGCGCCGGTACCCCCTCCACCGTGCTGGGCTGGCTCGGCGACGTCGTCCTGGACGAGCCTCCCGCCCCGGGGAGCAGCTGGTTCGGCGCCTCGGGCCTGCTCATGGCCGTCCCCGTGCCGGGCGGCATCCACCGGCTGGTGGGCATCACCCCGCGCGATCTGACCACCACCTGGCCCGGCGATCTCACCCTGGACGAGCTGCGCGAGAACGCCGTCGCCGTGGCCGGCAGCGACTTCGGTATGCGCGATCCCGTCTGGCTCTCCCGATTCGGCAACGCCACCCGCCTGGCCGACCGCTACCGCGAGGGACGCGTCTTCCTCGCCGGGGATGCCGCCCACCAGCACTTTCCCGCCGGGGGCGTGGGGATGAACGTCGGGATCCAGGACGCCGCCAATCTCGCCTGGAAGCTCGCCGCCACCCTGAACGGCTGGGCCCCCGACACCCTGCTGGACACCTACCACGACGAACGCCACCCGGTGGGCGTCGACCTCACCGGGACCAGCCGGGCCCAGGTCGCCCTGATGACGGCGTTCGGACCCGAAGGGCGCGCTCTGCGCCGGCTGTTCGCCCGGCTGATCACCGCGCTGCCCGATCTCAACGACCGGCTGGCGGCCCAGCTCGGCTCACTCGCCGTCAGCTACCCGCCGGCCGATGCCGCCGCCCATCCGCTCACCGGGACCCGCGCCCCCGACCTCACGATCGGCGACACCGGCCTGTTCGCGCTGCTGCGCGCCGACAGCTATCTGCTGCTCGACCTCACCGGCGGCGACGCCCCCGGCCTCGGCCGGTTCGCCCGGCCCGGACTGCGCGTGCACCGCGGCGCCCCGCACCTGCCGCCCGCCGGCTGGGCCGATCTCCGGGCCGCACTCGTCCGCCCCGACGGCCATGTCGCCTGGGCCGCCGACCGCCACGGGACGGACCCCGTGGCCGGTCTGCGTACGGCCCTCGCCACCACCCATCGCTGAGCCGTCGGGCCGGGTGCCGCGCCGGTGACCGGCCGGGTCGTACGCGGACGGCTCGTACGCGACCGGCTCCGACCGCGCCCGCGCGCCCGCGCTGAGCGAGGCGGCGGCCAGCGGCGGGGCGCCGTTCGGGGGCCGGGCCCGCCGCTGGCCCACGGAGCGGAGCGCCGGACCGTTCACCCGGCGCGCAGGCCCCGGTCGGCGAAGTCGATGAGCCAGGCGAAGCTCTCGTCGATGTCCGCGCTCCACTGGAAGCCGTCGGCCGCCTGGAGCGTGGCGAAGCCGTGGAAGAGGGTGCGCAGCATGCGCAGCGCGTGGTCCACGTCGGCTTCCGCGATCCGGTAGCCGCGCAGGACGGCCAGGAACGCCTCCAGCAGGCGCCGGCTCGCGGCGGCCATCGGGTCGTCCGGTCCGGTCGGCTCCACGCCGATGGTGGCGGCGTACCGGCCGGGATGGGCGAGGACGAAGGCGCGGAAGGCACGGGCCGCCGCCGCCAGGGCGTCGCGGCCGGCCCGGCCCTGCACCGCGCTCCCGACGGCGTCCGCCGCCTCGCTCAGCGCCAGGGCGGCGATGCGCCGGTTGAGGTCGTCCTGGCCGGCGACGTGCTTGTAGAGGGAGGGGGTGCGTACCCCCAGCCGTCCGGCGAGCAGGCCCATCGTCAGGCGGTCGAGTCCCACCTCGTCGGCGAGGGCGGCGCCCGCCGCGACCACGGTCGCCGGGTCCAGTCCGGCCCTAGGCACGGGCGGCGTCCGCGCGGAGGAAGGCGAGCACGAGCGCGACGACCCGGTCGGGGAACTGGTCGTGGGGGTAGTGTCCGGCGCCCTCGATCATCTCCAGGTGTCCGAGGCCGGGCGGCAGGGCGTCGACGATCGCGGCGCCCTCGGCGTGCGGATCGGCCCAGTCCGGGTCCTGGGTGCCCATGACGACCAGGACCGGGCAGCGGACGCCGGCGAGGTGCGCGCCCGCGTCGGCCGGGGTGGTGCGGCCCATGCCCCGCAGGGCCTTCATCCGGCCCGGTTCGCGCAGCAGGGCGTCGATGCGGGCGATGCGCTCGTCCCAGTCGGCGGGCCGGACGCCGGGGTAGGCGAGGTCGAGGTACGAGCGCCACAGTGACCGGCTGCCGAACGCGCCGGCGCCGAGCAGTCTCGCCATGCCGCGCCGGAAGCGCCGTACCCGCAGGTCGGCGAGGCGGACGGACTGCTTGCGGGTGAACGGCGCCAGCTCCACCACCGCGCTGATCAGGCCGGGTTCGCGGGCCGCGGCGATGGTGGCGGCGCCGCCGGAGATCGAGTGGCCGACGAGCACCGCCGGGCCGCCCCCGAGGTGGCGGATCAGGGCGGTCAGGTCACCGGCGATGGCGGTGCGGCTCCACTGCGGCCAGTCGGCGTCGGACTCGCCGCAGCCGCGCAGATCGACCGCGGCGACCCGGTAGCCGGCCGCCGCCAGTTGCGGGGCGACCGCCCGGTAGGCGGCGCGGCTGTCACCCATGCCGTGGGCGAGGACGATCAGCGGGCCCGAGCCCGTCACCTCGTAGGCGAGGGTGCCGCCGTCGATGGCGAGGTGTTCGGTCATGGTCTCCCCCATGGTGGTTAATGGCGTTAGCCAAAAGCTAATATGATTAGCCAATCGATGTCAATGAGGAGCCGCGGCGGGACGGTCGCGTCCGGTTTTTCGCGGTGGCCGGTTGGCCGGTGGCCGGTGAGCGGCGGCCCGGCGGGTCTGCGCAGACGGCCCGGCACCGCAGCCCGTGGGAGGGCGGCGGTGCCGGGCCGTGGACGCGGGGTCAGAGGCCGAAGCCGACGGAGCTGACGTAGCTGTAGGAGTCGTAGTCGGAGCCGAGGTCGGTGATGATCTCGTCCCAGACGATGTCGAGCATCTCGTGGTCGCCGGCGATCCAGGCCGCGATGATGTCGTCCCAGATCCGGTGCCCCCGCACCGTCACCCGCCGTACCACCAGATCACGGTCGCGGCCGGTACGGACATCGGTCTGGTCGACGGGATGGATCTCGATCCGGGTCCCCCGCACGGCGAGGCGGCGGGCCCACTCCACGCCCAGATTCCGGCGGCGCAGATCCCAGTAGGCGGCGTCGATCCGCTCCAGGTTCGCCCGCCGCGGGCGCTGCGTTCCCGCCACCCAGGCGTCGATCGTGCGCTGCCGGACGGTGATCCCCGCGCGCCGCATCGCCTCCCGCCCGGCGGCCGAACGCGTCAGGTAGCGCAGCCGCGCGGCGAGGCCGCGCCGGGTGCCGACCGGGGATTTGATGCCGGTGACCTGACGGTCCATCTCCCGGCCCAGCGCCCGCCAGCCCTCGACACCGCGCGCGCCGAAGACGCCGAAACCGCTGTCCGGGGTGGCCCCGGTGCCCCACCGGCCCGCCATCAGCGGCCCCCGATGCGGTATTCGTCCTTCAGCTTCATGTCGGTGAGTCTGCGGCCCTCGGTGAACACGCCGCGCCAGTCACCGATGAGGTGCAGTTCGTCGGTGCCCGTCACCCGCACGACGGTGAGACCGGCCCCGTACGCCTTCCACGCCTTCAGCCACAGATTCGCGAACGCCTGGGAGCGGATGATGTGCATCCAGTCGGGGCGGCGCATCTCCCGGTTGGCGGAGGATTCGCCGATGGTGGAGACGAACTTGGCGTACATGGCCTTCACGTATTCGAGGGTGACGGTGTCGCCGGCCTCGATCGCGGCGTCCCGGGCCGTGGCCATCTCCCGCCGGAACCGCTCCAGCAGCCCCTCGGAGCTGCCGGAGGTCCACGACTCGTGGATCACCGGCGGGTCGCACAGCCCGTACCGGGGCCCGGACAGACGGATCAGCAGCCGCAGCGTCGGGTCGGTCACCCACAGCGGGCCGGGCTCCTCCCGGTTCCCCAGCGGGCTGGGCAGGTCGTCGTGCTCCCAGGCGGGCGGGGTGATCAGATACAGGCCGGAGCGCTTGCGGTCGTACTCCCCCGTCGCCGCGTGCCGCAGTGTTCCGATCGGCAGATGCGTCTTGAGCGCCGACAGATACGCGCCGTTGGCGTCCAGCGCGGTGACGGTGCGGGCCGGGCCCCGCTCCGCCCCGGTGTTGCGCCACTTGGGACGGCCTTCCCAGATCAGGTCCGGGTCGTTGCGGCCCGGCTTCTTCAGGATGGGGACGTCGTCGGTGGAGAGGTAGTTGGTGAAGTCGTATGTGCTGCCCACCCGGGTGGAGTTGAGCAGCGCCATGGCGTCGGGGATGGCGCGTTTCACCAGGGCGGTGAGGGCCGCGTCGACGTCCCCGCCGTTGTCCTCCAGCGCCGCCGCGACGTTCCGGGCGATGGCGCCCGCGGTCTCCTCCCGCGCCGCCGCGGGACGGGCGGGCCGCGCGTCCGAGGGCGACGGTGCCGGGGACCGGGGCGCGGCCGGTGCGGGGTGGAGGGGGAGGCCGGGAGCGCAGGTGGCGTTGCAGTGCTGAGGACGTCCGGCGGCGCGGTGGCCGGCCGGCTGCCCGCACAGGACGCACGGCTCGGGCGGGCCGGTGACCAGGCGCCCGGACCGGTCCCGGTCGGGTTCGTAGGCCATGGTCCGGGCGGGGTCGCGCCGGTCGTCCGGGGCCGGTCCGGCCGGTGAGTGCTGCTGCTGCTCGGGGACGCCCGCGGTGGGGGCGGCGGGGGTGGCGGGGGTGTGCTCGGGGTCCGGTGCCGGAGTGGAGGACGGGGGCGGGGGCGGGGGGTAACGCTCCGCCAGGCCGGCCAGCAGCCGGGCGTAGCCGGCGCGGCGTTCGCCCTGCGGGTCGCGGGCGCCCGACTCCCACGCGGCCACCGTCTGCGCGGAGACGCCCAGTGCGGCGGCCACCGCCGTACGGGCCAGACCGCCCGCCTCCCGCAGCCGCAGCCGCTCCTCGGGGGCCGGCAGCGGATCGGCCTGCCGCAGCAGCGCGTCCACCGACGAGAACAGGGCGTCCTGGTCCTCCGTCACCCTTCTCCTCCCATCGCGACTCCGTGCACCGCCGGGGCCGGTGGCGCCGCGGTGCTCTCCGAGGTGGTGAGGGCTACGGGATCC
The DNA here is from genome assembly GCF_900116145.1 of Streptomyces harbinensis. Lineage (GTDB taxonomy): Bacteria > Actinomycetota > Actinomycetes > Streptomycetales > Streptomycetaceae > Streptomyces > Streptomyces carpaticus. Next base: position 24,039 of record NZ_FPAB01000009.1, read on the forward strand.
CCGGCCGCGTGTCCGGCGCGGTGTCCGGTCCGACCGGCTTCCCGGCCCGGGCCGGACGGGGGGTTCGCCGGTGGCGTGCCACCGTGCCGCGATCGCCGCCGCGGTGCACCGCCGCTGCGATGTCCGGTCCTTTTCCGGTGCCCGGGCAGCATACCGAGTGCGGTCACGGAGTGATCGCGGGGCACGGCGGTCGACCGTACGTCCGTCCGCCGGAGCCGCCGGCGCCGCCGGGCCCGCACCGGGGGACCGCCGGGGCCGTGGCGGGTGACACCCCCGGTCCGGGCGGCAGCAGGGCGCGGCCGGCAGGGGAACCCGTCGCGCGGGACGTCCTGGTGTCCTCGGCGGGCCGGGGTCACCGCCGCCACCACCATCCGGGCCGGGCCGGTTGCCCCGGTGGCGGTGTGCGGCACCGGCCACTGCGCCACGGACGGTGCACCCGGGTGGGGCGGGTCCGGGCGGAGACCTCGCCGTACGGCGGCGCCCGGCTGCCACGTTTGGGAACCGGGACGGGTGGCAAGCCGACGGGTTGTCGCGGTGTACGGCCCGGCCGCCGGGGAACCGGTGCGGCGCGGGGCCGCGGCACCGCACGGTTCGCAGCCGAGGAAAGGAGCGAGCAGATGAGCGCCGGTGAAGACCTGCCGATCCCGGACTGGGACCAGCAGCCCGCTGGGTCCCTCCCCCACCGGATCCGCAGCCTGGACAGCGACGGGGTGCGCACGCTCCTGCGCCACGAGGAGAGTCACGCCGACCGGCCGGCCGTCCGGCAGGTGCTCACGGCGCGACTGGAGGAACTCGCGTCGGGCGCCGAGCCCGCTTCCGGGGGCGAGAACGAGCCGTCGGACGCGGCATCCGGCTCGCGCCACGGATCGCCCGTGGACCCGGCCACCGCCGCGCCGCCGCGGCACGACCCGCCGCACGGGAACCCGCGGCAGCCGGGCGAGGGGTACCGGCAGGGTCCGGGTACCTGACCGGCCGGGCCGGGGCCCGTGGCATCCGGCCCGTGAACACCAGCGGCGCCCCGTACCGCCGCCCGGCGGGGTGGTTCGCCCTGCCCGGGGCGGGTACCCGGTACGGCCGCATCGACAGCGCGCGGGACAGCGTGGCCGGGCCCGGTCGTACCGGGCCGGGGCGACCGCCCGCCGCGGTACGCGCCACAAGGAACGACAGGGAGATGTGATGACCACCGCACGCGACATCATGACGCCCGATCCGGTATGCGCCGACAGTGACGATTCCGTCCTGATCACGGCCGCCACCATGCGCGAACAGGGCGTGGGAGCGCTGCCGGTCTTCCGGGGCAACCAGCTCCGGGGGATGATCACCGACCGGGACATCGTCATCGGGGTGATCGGCCAGGGCGACGATCCCTCCGCCGTCACGGCGGGCGACCTCGCGCAGGGCGAGGCGGTGACGATCCAGGCCGACGACGACGTGGACGAGGCGCTGACGACGATGACCGAGCACGGCGTGCGCCGGCTGCCCGTGATGGACGACGGGCGGCTCGTCGGCGTCCTGGCTCAGGCCGACGTCGCCCGCGCGCTGCCCGATCCGAAGGTCGGCAAGCTCGTCGCGGCGTTGTCCTCGACGCCCTGAGCCACCGGCCGGGCGCGGGTCTGCGGGAAGACGGCGCGCGGAGACGGAGGCGGACGGCCCCGTGGGTGCGGAAGCGGACAGCTTGCCGCAGCCGCGGGGCCGTCCCGTTGCGCCATGAGGCGGGGGACGTTGCGGTCCGGTGCGGCGTCGCCGTGCCGGCCGCGGCCGGGCGCGGCGGGGGTACACGGCACGGCTGGGCGGGGGCAGCACTGCCCGGCAGGTGCGGGCCCGGGGCACCCGGGCAGCGCGGCGGGTGAACCGGGAGCGGCGGCCGGTCGTGGGAGGCGTGGCGCCGCGCGGGACCCGTGGATGGCGCGTATCGGCGGGCCGGGCGGCCGGGAACGGGAACGGGTGCGGCGGCGGACCGCGTACGCGCAGTGGTGTGGGCCGCGTGGAACAGCGGACACGCCCGGCCCCCGACAGGGCGCAGATCCTGCCGGGGGCCGGGCTCGGCCCGCCGGGCCGGCCTGATGATCCTGATGGTCTCTGGTGGTTCAGCCCTCCCGGGCCGCGTCGTCCTCCACCTCGTCGCCCGGCTCCTCCTCGGCGCCGGCCTCGGGTTCCTCCGTGATGTGCACGGACGCCTCCTCCGCCGAAGCGGCGCCCCCGTCGATGCCGACGTCCTCGCCGAGCACGTCCGTACGGCGCTCGCCCACTTCGTTCACCTCCGTGAGCCGGCCGGCGCGCTGTTCGCCGCGGATCTCGGCCCGGGGTTCGCCTTCGCCGTGCGGAACGTCGCCGATGCCGTTGTCGTCGGCCGGCGCGACATCGGGGTTCTCGCGGGCGAGCCGCTGGTCCAGGGATTCCCCTTCGTGTTCCTCCTCGTCCGTCGTGCCGAAGGCGTCCACCGCGAGCGGCCGTTCCGGCGGTGAGTACCCCTCCGCCATCTGGTCGTCGAGGTCGCGTTCGTCGAGAGAGTTCTCCATGTCGGGCTGCTCGCTCGCCGGCAGGCGGCCGTCGTCCTCCGGCGGCTGGTACACGTCGTCGCCGCGTCCTTTGTCGGCCATGGGATGCTCCTTCCCATCGGCGTTCGGCTGTCCGGCCCGGCGGGACCTTCCGCCGGCCCCGGGGTCAGCGACCGAGGGCCTTGCGCAGTTGTTCCTTGTTCATGGAGGACCGGCCGTCGACGTTCTTCTTCCGCGCCTCGGCGTAGAGCTGGTCCTTGGTCGGGCCCTGCGCGCCCTGGTGCGAGCGCTCACCGCCGCGCCGGTAGGCCGACTTGGGGTCGCGGGTGGAGGTCTTGCTGGCGGTCTTGGTCTCACCGGCCCGCGCGCGCTGCTTGTTGACGGTGCGGGCCGCGATCTCCTTCGCCCGGCCCTCGGACGCGCCGCGCTTCTTCTGGCCCTTCTTGATGTGCTCGTACTGGCGTTCTTCCTTCGCGTTCGATCCGGCCGGCACGGCTCGCTCCTCTCCCTCTGCTGCTGCTCCGGGCGGCTGAGGGCCGCCAACCTGCCCCTTCGGGTAGCCCGTGCGCCGGTGCCCGAAACGTTCCGGCAGCGGCGCCGGGTGCACACACCGTTGACCTGCGGTTTCGCCCGACCGGACCGTCCGGCGCGGCACCGCGTCCGGCGCGCCGTGGGCGTGGAGGGGCGCGTTTTCCGTACGGCGTCCCGTCGTCCCGGCGTCCCGCTCCCGGTGGATCGGCTTCTCCGGAGACCGCCGGAGGTCGGGCCGCCGGAAATCGGGGTGCCAAGGCGCGGATAGATCCACCGGACCGGTCGCGTCTGAGTCATGACAGCACAACGACATGCCCTTGGAGGGTTCATGACCGTACAGTCCACGCTCAGGCGCACCCTGCTCACCGGTGCCGCCACGGCCGCGGCCCTGGTGGTGCTCCTCCCGCAGACGGCGCAGGCCGGCGGGATGGATGTGATCGAGGTCCAGCCCTATGAGCGGGTCGAGATCAACGATCAGTGGGTGATGGGTCTGCTGCCCGAGGGCAACCAGAACTACGTCGTCTCCTCCCCCGCGTCCTTCGACGCGCACATCGAGGCCGCCAAGAACTACCCGGGCAGCGACATCCTTCCGGACAGCATCAGCGCCGGCGTGTACGGGGAGGACGGCGAGATCCTCCTGCTGGAGGGCTCCTGGCGGCTGGCCGACGGGGTGCCGTTCATCCAGGTCACGCCCGAGGGGCAGGACTGGGGCTACGGGGCGCAGCCGGTGGTGCTGGAGGACGAGGAGGGCTGGGGCACGTACTACTTCGACCCGGCCGTGTGGCAGATCGAGGGCGTCGACACGTACACGATCACCGCTTCGGACGCCGACGGTGAAGTGTTCGACGAGATCGAGGTCTCCCTCGGCTTCTGACCGGTAGCAGGCACCCCCACATGACTCGTGCACCCGAAGCCCACGACGCCGACTTCCGGGCCTTCGCCACCGGACGGTGGCCGCGGCTGCTGCGGACGGCGTATCTGCTGACCGGCCATCACCACGACGCGGAGGATCTGGTTCAGGTGGCATTGGTGAAGGCGTACGCGCGGTGGCACCGCGTGGCGCAGGCCAGTGATCCGGACGCCTATGTGTGGCGGATTCTGATCAACGCGCACCGGGACCGGATCCGCGGGCTGCGGGTGTTCGAGTGGCTGACGGTCCGGTTCCCGGAGCGGTCGGAGCGGGACCGGACCGAGCAGGTGCTGGACCGCGAGGTGCTGGCGCGCGCGTTGCAGCGGCTGCCGCCGCGGCAGCGCGCCGCCGTGGTGCTGCGCTATATAGAGGACCGCACCGAGACGGAGGTCGCGGCGCTGCTCGCGGTCCGGATCGGCACGGTGCGCAGCCGGGCGGCGCGCGGCCTGGAGAAGCTGCGCGCCGACCCGGCGGTCCGGGAGCTGCGTGCCCCGGCCGGAGAACAGGAGGTGACGGACCGTGCCGGAGCGGCACAGCGAAGCGGAGTTCGCTGAGAAACTGCGCCGGGCCGCGGAGGTGGAGGCCGGGGCGGGGGCGGCGGAGCCTGGGCCGGTACCGGTGGACGACCTGATCCGCCGGGGCCGTGCGCTGCGGTTCCGGCGGCGGGCGGCGGTGGTGGGCAGCGCGGGCGCCGTGGGTGTGCTGGCGGTGGTCCTGGCCGCCGGTCCCCTGTGGTGGCCGGGCGGCGGGGCGCCGGGGGACGAGCGGGTGCCGCCCGCGGCCACGGGCGGGGCGTCGCCGGCGCCGTCCGCGCGGGACGGTGCCGGTGGCCCGCCGGTGGAGGTGGAGCCGTACGAGCGGGTCGTCATCAGCGACACGCTCGTGCTGGCCCTGCTGCCCGAGGGGAGGCAGAACTTCCTGCTCTCGTCTCCCGAACACTTCGAGGAGAACCTGGAGATCGCCGCTGGCCTGGAGGGCGACAACATTCGCCCGGACAGCGTCAGTGCCGGCTACGACTTCGACACCGATCCGCTGGTGTACGGCGCCTGGCGGCTGGAGGGGACGCCGTCACGGATCGTGGTGGTACCGGAGGACGGTGACGAGGAGTACCCGGCGACGCTGGTGATGCTCACCGGGGAGCCGGGCTGGGGGGTCTACTACCTGGACGCCGCCTCGATCCCCTCGCTCGCGGGCGGCTTCCGGGTCGTCGCCTACGACGCGGACGGTGAGGTCTTCGCCGACTTGCCGGTGGCCATGCCCTGGTGAGGTGCGCCGCCCGGCTGTCAGTGGTGGCTGGTTGACTCCCTGCCGGGATACCGAGGACAGGGAGCGTGACGATGGTCGCCTCGACCGACTACTTCCGGGAGTGGGACGGTACGAGTGCCGAGTCCCTGTAGCCGCTGGCCGGGGATCTGGTGCGGCTGGCGCGGCGGGCCAGCCGGGACGGGGACGATCTCTACTGCTGGATGGCGCTGTGAGGCGGGGCGCCGCCCTGGCTCACTCTTTCGGGTGAGAGCGGGTGGGGTGCGCCGCCCGGGCGGGCGTGCGGTGGGCAGGATGCGCAGGGCGGCGCGGGCGTCCGTGTCCGCCGGCGGGGGCAGCGGCCGGGGTGGACTCCGGGGAAGGGACGGGTGACCGAGGGTGCTGATCAGGTGGTGCGCGGACGGGGTGGTGCGGTGAGCTCGGGCCGTCCGCTCCCGGCGACCGCGATCGGTGCGGCGCGGCTGAGCGAGGTGAGCGAGAACATCTACGCGTACGTCCAGCCGGACGGTTCATGGTGGATCAACAACACGGGTTTCCTCGTCGGTCGCCGGGGGGTGATCAGCGTGGACGCCTGTGCCACCGAGGCCCGCACCCGGGCCTATCTGCGGGCGATCGCCGGTGTCAGCGACCAGCCCGTGCGCACGCTCATCAACACGCACCATCACGGTGACCACACCTTCGGCAACCATCTGTTCGGCGGCGCCACGATCGTCGCCCACGAAGGAGTCCGGCAGGCGCTGCTGGAGTGGGGCGAGCCCCGGTCGGCTCCGTACTGGACGGATGTGGACTGGGGGGAGGTCGAGCTCGCCCCGCCGTTCCTGACCTATCGGGAGGGCGTCACCGTCCATGTGGACGATCTCGTGTGCGAGGTCGGTCACATCGGGACGCCGGCTCACACCACCAACGACTCGGTGGTGTGGGTCCCCGAGCGAAAGCTGCTGTTCAGCGGTGATCTGCTGTTCAACGGCGGCACGCCGTTCCTGCTCCAGGGGTCGGTCAGCGGGGCACTGCGGGCGATGGGGACCCTGCGGGCGCTGGGCGCGGAGACCATCGTTCCGGGGCACGGGCCGGTCTGCGGGCCGGAGGTCATCGACCGGGTGGAGGGCTATCTGCGCTTTGTGCGGGAGGTCGCGCGCGGAGGCCGGGAGGCCGGGCTGACCCCGCTGGAGGCGGCCAGGGAGACCGACCTGGGCCCGTACCGCGATCTGCTCGATCCCGAGCGCATCGTGGGCAATCTGCACCGTGCCTACGCGGAGCTGGACGGGGTGGCTCCCGGTGGCCCGATCGACGCGGCGGCGGCGCTGGCGGACATGGTGAGGTTCAACGGGGGGAAGCCGCTGAGCTGTCATGCCTGAGCGGTCGTGTCGTCCGGGGGCGGTGCGGCGCGCCCGGTCGGCGCACGGCGCCGCCCCTCCCCCGGCGGGCGGGGAAGGGGCGGGCGTGGTGGGGTGCGGCCGTCAGTAGGCGCTGTTGACGTTGTCCATCGAGCCGTACCGGTCGGCGGCGTAGTTGCAGGCCGCCGCGATGTTCGCGACCGGGTCGTAGATGTCGGTGCTGGTGCCGTCCACGTGGTACTGCTCGAAGGTCGGGTCGATGACCTGGAGCAGGCCCTTGGACGGGATGTTCTTGTGGGCGTTGGAGTCCCACATGTTGATGGTGTGCGGGTCGCCGCTCGACTCGCGCATCAGGTTCTTGTAGATGCCTTCGTACGAGCCGGGGATGCCGTTCTCGCGCAGCACGTCCAGGGCCTCGTTGATCCACTGGTCGATCTGCTCGGCCGAGGCCGGCTCCGGCTTCGGCTGGTCCTTCTTGTCGATCACGACGAGCGTGCCGTCCGCGTTGTACTCCGCGCCGCGGCCCTTGTCGGCCGGCGTGGCGGCTTCGACGTCCGCGGCCGTGTCGGCGGCGTCGGTGGCCTCGGCGGTCGCGGCACCGGTGCCGGTGTCCGCGTCGTCGGCGGCGGCGGTGTCGTCGGCACCGTCATCGGCGGAGTCGGCGGAGTCGGTGGCGTCGGAGGCGCCGGGCAGCAGCCCGCTCTCCGCCTGGAGGGAGAAGGCGGCCGGCGCGCTGGTGCTCGTGGCGGTGGGGGCCACGGCGGAGTGGTGCGGCTCGGCCACGGCACCGGGAGCGTGGACGAGGGACAGGGCCGCGGCCCCGGCGGTCACGATGCCGGCCACAGCAGCCGTGCGGGTCCGGATGCGGGAAACGCCGTGGGTGGCGGTCATGCACATACACCTCGTTCCTCAGGAGAGCGGGAGAAATGCCGCGAAGTGCAGCGATCGCCAGAGTGCGGGCACCCCGCCCCCGGTGGCAAGGAGCTGATCTGCGACCCGGCTTCGTAGGCTCCGTGACCGCTCTTCCCCCCGCCGGTACGCGCGGCGGCGCGGCCGGCTCCTATCGCGCTTCGGATGTGACGGCCGTCTCGTGCCCCGCCTCACAGCCGGGGGGCTCCAGAGCGCCCGCGCCGCCACGCTCCGCCTCCGCACCACTACGCGACAGCACCCAATTTCCGCGCCGGTCGTTGAACCGCACGTGCTACAGCCGTCACCGACCAGACATCTGCACGACCGCATGGAGATCCGGGCGCTGATCCGGACCTTTCCGCCCCGGCTCGTCGATGAAGTGCTCGCGGAGCACCAGCGCAGGATGCCACGCAGCGTGCTCTACACCGTGCTCGCCCAGCATCTGCTGACCACCCGCACCAGTACGGACATCCTGCGCCTGCTCGCGCACGCCCTGGACACCCAGCGCCGGCCCGGGTGGCAGCTGCCGAACGGGCCCACGGCGCTCGCCCAGGCGCACCAGCGGCTGGGCCCGGGTCCGCTGAAGAGCCTGTTCGGGCGGCTGTGCCATGCCGACAGCGCGCAGACCCGCTACCGGCGGTGGCGGCTCATCACCCTGCACGAGGTGCTGTTCGCGCTGCCGCCCACGCACGCCAATGTCCAGCACTACGGCGGTCCGCACGCCCGGCTGACCACGCTCACCGCGTACGGGACGCCCACCACGCTCGCCGCGCGGATCACGCCGCACCACGCGACGGACTTCTCCGGGGTGCTCCAGCCGGGGACGCTGCTGTTCGCCACTCCCCTGCCCAGCGCGCCGGAGCGGCTGTGGGAGCGGTGGCGGCACTTCCGGTCCACCGGGGCCGACCTGGTGTGGGAGGTCGGGCAGGGCACGGAGCTGCCGGTGCACACCCCGCTCGACGACGGGACGTATCTGACGCGTCCGACGTCCGTGCGGGTGCTGCACCGCTCGGAGCGGCTGATCACCACGCTGACCGACCCGCTGGCCGCTCCCGGCAATGAACTGGTCACGCTCCATCACCATCAGCACCGGGCGACGGCGCCCGCACGCTCGGACACCACCCGGCTGGACACGCCGACGCCGCGCATCACCGAACAGCACATCTGGGCCGAACTGCTGATCCACCACCACCGACACGCCCCGCCGCAGGTTAGGCTTACCTAACCAACAGGAAGGGCGTCATGGGCAACATCGTCACTCATCGTGGTCGGGTCCTGCGTACGGAACGGCTCAGCGCACATCTCATCCGGGTGGTTCTCGGGGGCGAGGGTCTGCGGGAGTTCGCCGTCGGACCGTACAGCGACAGTTACGTCAAGCTCGTCTTCCGGCAGCCGGGGGTGGAGTATCCCGAGCCGTTCGACGTGGCGGAGATCCGGCAGACCCTGCCGCGCGACCAGTGGCCCGCCACCCGCACCTACACGGTGCGCGCCTTCGACCCGGCCGGGCCCGAGATGACCATCGACTTCGTGTACCACGGCGACAGCGGGCTCGCCGGGCCCTGGGCGGCGGCGGCACAGCCAGGCGACGAGCTGGCCATCCTCGGCCCCGGGGGCGCGTACGCGCCGGACCCGGGCGCCGACTGGCATCTGCTCGTCGGGGACGAGAGCGCCCTGCCGGCCATCGCCGCCTCCGTCGAGCAGCTGCCGGAGGGCGCGGTGGCCCGGGTGTTCGTCGAGATAGCCGGGCCGGGCGAGGAGCTCAAGCTGACGCCGCCCGCCGGGGACGTCGAGGTGGTCTGGGTGGACCGCCGCGAGGAACGGTACGGCCGGGCGCTGGTGGAGGCCGTGACCTCGCTGGAGCTGCCGCCCGGGCGCGGGCAGGCGTTCGTGCACGGCGAGGCCAACTGGGTCAAGGAGCTGCGGCGGCACCTGCGGCAGGAGCGCGGCATGACGCCCGCGCAGCTGTCCATCTCCGGGTACTGGCGGTACGGCAGCAACGAGGACGGCTGGCAGGCGGCCAAGGCCGAGTTCAACCGCCGGGTGATGCAGGAGCAGGAGGGTGAGCAGCCGGGGTCCGCCTGAGCAGTTGCCCCGGTACGACGGCGGGGCCGGCGGCGCAGGCGCCCCGGTCCCGGTGACCGTCCGGGGCCGTGCACACCCCGACCGAGCGGAACACCGGTCCGTCGCGGGGTGGAACAGGGCGATGGCCGTCAGCACTCCTCGGGTGTCGGGTCCCGGACCTTCGTAACCCACCGTGGATCGCACGCACCCACCCTCTCGACGTTGCGTCGTGCCTGGGTCAGGCTGAGCGATCCGTTCGGGCCCTCTCGGACCACGTCGGCATCGTGCTCGTCCTGGCCGTCGTCCTGCCAGAAGCACACCTGGCATATCTGGTGGGCGCCCCGCGCCTCCAGAGTGCGCCGGCCACAGCAGGGACAAGCGCAAGGACCGTGTTCCGGACCGCGAACGACGTTGAATCTCCGGCCGGTTGGGACGCTGTCTTCAGAGTTCACCGGATGAGGGATATCAGCGGTGCCGGCCTCGTGTCACCGGGCCGCGCCGTCACGGTGGCGGAATCCGGACGTACCCCGCCTGCCTTCATCCCCACCGTTCCCCCGGGCTTTCGCGCGCTCGAACGCGATGCGTGCATGACCAGCGGGACCGGTACGGACCGGCTCACCCCGGGTGCCAGTGCGGGAGGCGGCCCGATCGGGGGTCGGGGAGGCCCAGTTGGTGCAGGCGGTCGAGGGGGGCGAAGGGGTGGATGCCGAGGCCGGCGAGGTTGTAGGTGGCGGTGTAGCGCAGCCTCGGGCTGCGGTGGGTGCGGCGCAGGGCGCGGCGGCCGAGGGCGCGGGCGGTGCGGCCGGTGGCGGTGACCAGGCGGGCCGCGTCGTGGCTCATGACGGCGATGTGCCGGATCCACGGCAGGCGTTCGGCCTCGTAGGCGGCGAGGGCCGCGTCGGGTCCCGGGGCGGTGGCCAGGTGGTGGGCGAGGGCGTGGGCGTCGCAGATGGCGGTGTTCATGCCCTGGGCGGCCAGGGAGTGGACGGCGTGTGCGGCCTCGCCGACCAGGGCGAGTCCGGGGACGGTGAGGGTGGGGGCGGTGTAGTGGCGCAGCGCGAAGATCTGGCGGGAGGCCAGAGAGCCGGTGACGCGTTCGGTGAGGGTGCGCAGGGCGGGTGTGTCGTGGTCGAGGGCGGTGGCCCAGTGGGTCATGGCGGTGCGGTCGGCGCCGCGGATCTCGTCGGGGTGGATCTGGCAGTAGAGGCGGGTGCGGCCGTGCGGGAGGGGATAGACGAGGCGCAGTCCGCGGGGGGTGCGGTAGGCGGTGATGTCCTCGGGTTCCGGGGGCGTGCCGGGCAGGTCGAAGGCGATGAGCCGGTGGGGGTAGGTGCGGGGGTGGACGGTGATGCCGGCGGCGCGGCGCAGCCGGGAGGACATGCCGTCGGCGGCGACGACGAGGGGGGCGCGCAGGTCGTGGGTGTCGCGGCCCTGCCGGACGCGGACGCCGGTGACGCGGCCGGTGGTGTCGTGCAGGAGGGTGTCGGCCAGGGCGCCGCGGCGGAGTTCGACGTGCGGGGGCAGGGCGTGGGCGAGGGTGGTGAGGATGGTGGTGTGGTCGTGGCTGTAGAGCGTGCGGTAGCCGGCGGGGAGGGTGGTGTAGTCGAAGAGCATGAGGGGGTCGGCGTCCGGGCCGCGGATGGTGAGGCGGGCGAGGGGGACGGCGCCGGCGGTGGTGAGGCGGTCGGTGATGCCCCAGTGGCCGAGGACGCGCAGGGCGCCGGGCTGGAGGACTTCGCCCTTGGCGATGGCGGGCCGGTGGTGCTGCCGGTCCAGGACGAGGGTGCGCAGGCCGAGGCCGCCGAGGGCGCGGGCGGTGGCGAGTCCGGCGGCGCCGGCGCCGCAGACGATGGCGTCCCAGGTGGTCATCCGCGGTCTCCCGGCGGTGCGCTGCGGTGGTGGGCGGCCAGGGCGCCGAGGGCGAGGCCCTGGGCGATGAGGTGGTCGGGGTAGGCGAGGTGGTCCTTGATGTACCAGCAGGCGGGGCCGGGTTCCCAGGTGCCGTCGGGGCGTTGGGCGGCGAGGAGCCAGTCGGTGCCGCGGGCGGCGGCGGTGCGGGCGACGGGGTCGTCGGTGAGGTGGGCGAGGGCCTGGACGGCGCGGGCGGTCTCGTCCGTGGTGCCGGGGCCGGTGGCGGGTGCGGCGCCCCAGGAGCCGTCGGCGAGCTGGGCGGTGAGCAGCCAGGCGCGGGCGTGGCCGGCGAGGGGGGTGTCGGTGAGCCGGAGCCGGGTGCAGGTGTGCAGGACGGCGGCGGTGGCGGGGACGCCGCCGCGGTGCCACAGGGCCTGGTGGGAGCCGTCGGGGTGGGCGTGGACGGTGAGCCAGCGCAGTGCGCGGCGGACGGCGCGGTCGGTGGCGGGGGTGCCGGCGGCGGTGATGAGGTCGATGGCCAGGGCGGTGGCGTGCGGGCAGGAACGGTCGGCCGGGCAGCGGGTGTTGGGGGTGAAGACGCTCCAGGAGCCGCGGCGGTCCTGGCGGGAGCGGAGCCAGCCCGCGCCGTCGGCGAGGACCTGGCCGTGGGAGCGGGTGGCGGCCAGGGCGCCGAGGGCGGCGGTGGTGTCCAGGACGTTGGGCCAGCCCTGGGCGCCGGACCAGGCCCAGCCGCCGGGTGGGCAGTCGAACAGCGGGAACGGGCCGGTCTGCCGGCAGTCGAGCAGCCAGGCGGCGGCGCGCCGGACGCGGGGGTCGGTGCGGTGGCCGGCGTGGCAGAGGGCTTCGGTGGCCAGGGAGTGGCCGACGAGGTCGACGTCGCGGTCGGTCATGCCGTGCATGAGGACCCAGGAGCCGTCCGGGCGGGCGTGGGCGCGCAGATAGGCGACGGTGGCGCGGACGAGGGCGGGGGCGGTGCCGGCGTGGTGCAGGGCGGTGGCGGCGAGTCCGGTGAGCCAGGGGTCGCCGCTGCCGAGGGAGCCGACGCCGCCTTCCTGTTGTTCGCACTCCCGCAGGATGGTGGTGGCGGTGGCGGTGGTGCGGCCGGCGAGGGGGCCGGGGCGCAGCCGGTGCTGGAGGAGGGTGAGGGCGGCGAAGGGGGTGATGAGGAGGGAGAGGAGGTGGCGGGTCAGGGGGGTGGGGAGGAGGAGCAGCGCGGTGGGCACCGAGGGGACGGTGGTGGGTTCGCGCAGCCGGGCGAGGGCGAGGAGGAGTCCGGTGAGCCGGCGGACGGTGGGGTCGGCCACGCCGTCGACGCCGCCGTGGTGGTCGAGGTGGGCGAGGCCGGCGCGTACCGCCTCGGTGGTGCGGCCGGGGGCGGCGAGGTGGAGGGCGGCGACGGCGCCCGCGGTGGCGATGACGTTGCTGGGGCCGCTGTCGGTGACGGGCCAGCCGCCGTCGGGGTTGCGGGTGCGCAGCAGCCAGTCGGTGCCGCGGTGCACGAGGTCCGCGGAGTGTTCGGGGTCGGCGGTGTGGAGGGCGATGACGGCGGCGGCGGTGCCGGGGACGAGGGCGGGGCGGGTGTCGTACCAGGTGCCGTCGGGGTGGAGGGTGGTGAGCAGGTGGTGGGTGGCGGCGTCGATGGCGGTGCGCAGCCGGCCGGCCCGGGTGGGGTGGGTGGTCATGGGGGCTCCCGCGCGGGTCAGCTGGTGCGGCGGCCGAGGTAGTCGATGAGGTCGATGAGGGGGCCGCGTGCGGTGCCCTGGGTGTCGGCCTCGGCGAGGCAGGCGAGGCCGCGTTCGAGGTGGTGGCGGGATTCGCGTTCGGCGAAGCGTCGGCCGCCGGCCTCCTCGACGAGTTCGGCGGCGCGGCGCAGGGCGGCCTCGTCGGGGCGGGGGGTGGTGAGGAGGTCGGCGAGTTCGGCGGCGGCGGGGACGGGGGCGGCGAGGGCGGCGAGAACGGGGAGGGTTTTCTTGCCTTCGCGGATGTCGGCGAGGACGGGTTTGCCGGTTTCCCGGGGGTCGCCCCAGATGCCGATGATGTCGTCGACGCACTGGAAGGCGAGGCCGAAGTGGCGTCCGGCGCGGCCGAACGCCGCGGTGGTGCGGTGCGGGGCGCCGGCGAGGACGGCGCCGAGTTCGGCGGCGCAGCCGAGCAGGGAGCCGCTTTTGCCGGCGGCCATGGAGCGGTATTCGGGGATGGTGACGGCGGCGGGGCCCTGCCAGGGGCGGCGGACGAAGGCGAGGTCCTGGGTCTGGCCGCTGACGAGTTCGGTCATGGCGCGGGAGAGGGTGCGGGTGGCGCGGGGGGTGTGGGGTCCTTCGTGGCGGGCGAGGGCGGTGAAGGCGAGGGTGTGCAGGGCGTCGCCGGCGAGGATGGCGGTGGCGGCGCCGAAGGTCTTCCAGACGGTGGGGCGGCGGCGGCGCAGTTCGTCGCCGTCCATCATGTCGTCGTGGATGAGGGTGAAGTTGTGGACGAGTTCGACGGCGGCGGCGCCGGGGAGCGCGGTGTGGGGGGTGGCGCCGACGGAGGTGGCGGCCAGGAGGGTGAGGGCGGGGCGGATGGCTTTGCCGCCGCCGGTGCCGGGTGCGGGGGTGGGGGTGCCGTCGGGGTGGCACCAGCCGAGGTGGTAGCCGACGGCGCGGCCGAGGTGGGGGTCGAGTCCGGCGACGGCGGCGCGGAGTTCGGGTTCGATGAGGGTGCGGGCCTGTTCGGTGACGGCGGTGGGCGGCGAGCTGCTGGCGGTCACGGCGTCTGGGTCTCCTGCTCGGGGAGCGCGGGTGGGGGTGTGCGGAGGGCGCGGGTGAACCAGGCGGCGAAGGCGATCAGGGTGGCGGTGCAGATGATCAGCCACGGGGTGTCGGGGTGGGTGTCGCCGGTGAGCCGGTCGGTGAGCAGGGCGAGGGTGAGGGCGGCGGCGGTGATGGGCATGTGCATGGAGGCCCAGAAGGTGACGGCGTTGTTGGTGCCGGGGCCGGCGAGGGCCTGCTGGGTGAGGCGGCGGCCGACCCACACCGGGATGGGGAGGGTGGCGAGGAAGGCGAGGGCGGGCAGTGCCGGCAGGGTGCCGGTGAGGAGCAGCACGGCGGTGGCGGTGTAGGTGAGGGTCTGTCCGGCGAGGTAGAGGCGGATGAGGCCGCGGGGGCCGAGGGCGACGGCGAGGGTGTGTTTGCCGGTGCTGCGGTCGCCTTCGATGTCGGCGAGGTTCATGACGGACATCCGCAGGAACTGGAGGACGAAGACGAGGGCGACGTAGGTGAGGGTGGCGGCGGTGGGGTCGCCGCCCTGGAGGCGGTGGGCGAGCAGCGGGCCGAGTCCGTACAGGACGGCGGCGCAGGCGATTTCGCCGAGTGCGTGGTAGTTGAGGCGGGCGGGTGGTGCGGTGTAGAACCACGCGGCGGCCAGGATGGTGATCGCCATCAGCCGGGAGGCGGTGTCGGGCATGGTGGCGGCGGTGGTGGCGGCGAGGAACAGCAGGACGAAGGCGGCGCCGAGGCTGACGCCCGGTGGCAGGAGGCCGTCGACGAGGATGCGGCTGCCGCCGGTCCAGGAGGTGGGGGTCCGGTTGGCGCGGTCGGCGTCGAGGTCGAAGTACTCGTTGCAGTAGTGGGTCATCAGGTGGGCGGACCAGCCGAAGAGCAGGGTGCCCAGGTACCAGCCGAGGCTGAAGGGGTGGCCCTCATGCTGGGCCGCGGTGACGCCGAGACCGACCACCATCATGCTCTGGAAGAGGAATTTCGGGCGTCCGAGGCGGATGAACGCGGCCAGCCGGCCGGGGGTGGTGAGGGACGCCGGTGGGGTGGCCGTCATGGGGCGCTCCTTGGCGGGGCCGGGGGACGGGGCGGCGGTGCGGGGCCGTGGCGAGGTGCCGGTAGCAGGGGACTTCGACGGTGCGGTGCAGCAGCCAGGCGGCGGCGAGGGTGCAGGCGGCGTGGAGCGCGGTGACGGCGAGGGCGGCGGGGACCGGGCGTCCTTCGGCGGGGAGCAGCTGGTTGGCGGTGAGGATGACGGGCCAGTGGACGAGGTAGATGGCGAAGGAGCGTTCGCCGAGGTGGACGAGGGCGGGGTGGCGCAGCCGGGTGGGCCGGCCGTCCAGGTCGGCGGCGGCGGCGGCGAGGACGAGCAGGGTGAGGGGGGCGGCGGTGATCGCGGCGGGGAGGAAGGGGAAGGGCAGCAGGGCGATGCCGGCGGTGAGGCAGCCGAGGGTGGTGGCGGCGGCGGCCGGGACGCCCAGGGGCGGGCGGTGGCCGGCGCGCAGCCACAGGGCGGCGAGGGCGCCGAGGAGGAATTCGGGCAGCCGGGCGGCGGGCAGCATGTAGGAGATCCAGAACTGCCATTGGGGGACGTGGCCGGCCTCGGCGATGGGTGGGCCGTGGAACTGGAGGGAGATGAGAGGGATCGTCCAGACGGCGGCGAGGGTGAGCGCGGCGGCGGTGGTCAGCCGGTGGACGGGCAGCCGGCGCAGCGCGGGGAGGATGAAGGGCAGCAGGGCGTAGCAGAAGATCTCGGCGGCGAGTGACCAGGTGACGATGTTGACGCCGGCGTTGTATTCGCGGGTGGGGACCCAGGTGTTGACGAGGAAGAGGTTGGTGAGGGCGGGGAGGGCGGGGACGGGTCCTTCGCGGCTTTCGCCGGTGGCGGCGGCTCCGGTGAGGGTGAGGAGGACGAGGGTGGCGGACCAGACGACGGCGTGGTTGGGGTAGATGCGGGCGGCGCGGCGGCGCCAGAACCGGGCCGGGGTGTCGTCGGGGCGGGCGGTCCAGGCGAGGACGAAGCCGGAGATGATGAAGAAGCAGGAGACGCCGGTCATGCCGAGCGGTCCGAGCGCCAGTGCGGCGTCGGCGATCCGCTGGTCGGCGAAGGCTCCGGTGAACAGCCAGGCGTGGACGAGGAAGACGGCGGCGGCACAGGGGAGGCGCAGTCCGGTGAGGGACGGCAGCCGGTTCACAGATTGCCCCGGCGCGCCTGTTCGCGTTCGATGGCTTCGAAGAGGGCTTTGAAGTTGCCCTTGCCGAAGCCCTGGGAGCCGTGGCGTTCGATCATCTCGAAGAAGACGGTCGGCCGGTCCTGGACCGGCTTGGTGAAGATCTGCAGCAGGTAGCCGTCCTCGTCGCGGTCGGCGAGGATGCGGTGCCGGCGCAGGGTGTCGACGGGGAGGTGGGTGTCGCCGGCCCACTGGCCGAGGGTGTCGTAGTAGCTGTCGGGGGTGTCGAGGAACTCGATGCCGGCGGCGCGCATGGTGGCGACGGAGGTGACGATGTCGTCTGTGGCGAGGGCGATGTGCTGGACGCCGGCGCCGCCGTAGAAATCGAGGTATTCGTCGATCTGGGACTTCTTTTTTCCGAGCGCCGGTTCGTTGATGGGGAATTTGACGGTGAGGGTGCCGTCGGCGACGACTTTCGACATGAGGGCGGAGTACTCGGTGGCGATGTCGTCGCCGATGAACTCCTTCATGTTGGTGAATCCGAGCGCGGTGTTGTAGAAAGCGACCCAGTCGTCCATCCTGCCGAGTTCCACATTGCCGACGCAATGGTCGATGGAGTGGAAGACGGTGGGCCCGGCGGGGGCGGCGGGTGCCTGGGTGGGGTGGTATCCGGGGAGATAGGCGCCGCGGTAGCCGGAGCGTTCGACGAGGGTGTGCCGGGTCTCGCCGTAGGTGGCGATGGCGGCGCGGGTGACGTGGCCGTGCTCGTCCGCCGTCCTGCGGGGCGAGCGCAGTCCGATGGCGCCGTGTCCGGTGGCGTAGCGGTAGGCGGCGTGCACGTCGGGGACCTGGAGGGCGAGGTCGATGACGCCGTCGCCGTGCCGGGCGACGTGCCGGGCGAGGAATTCGCCGTACTCGGTCTCGGGGCGGACGACGGAGGTGAGGACGAACCGGGCGGTGCCGGACGCCAGGACGTAGGAGACGACTTCACGGCTGCCGGTCTCGGGGCCCCGGTAGGCGATGGGGCGCATGCCGAAGGCGGTGGAGTAGTAGTGGGCGGCCTGCTTCGCGTTGCCTACCGCGAACACGACCGCGTCGATTCCCAGCACAGGAAAAACATCGGTATCCCGTTGCACACGGACCCCCGCTGTCCAGGATCGTACTGCTGAACTCAGCACGACGATAAGGAGATCGCGGCGGGAGCGTCAATGCATGGTCGATACTGCCGCGGAAATGGCCGACCGGCCGGGATTTCCTGATGCATAGTGAGCGGGCGCGGAGAGGGAATTGCCGTTTTACGGGGGCGGGTGGGCGGTTGCCGTGCGCCCCGGCGGTGGTCTTCGCCCGGGGGGCGTGGCGGGGCTGGGGTATGGTGAACTTAGGCTTACCTAAGCTCACCCGAGGACCTAAGGAACTTCGATGCCGTCCAGCTTCTCCCGTGCGCGCCGCACCTCCCTGGCGCTGACCGCCGCCACCGCTGCCGCCGCTCTCGTGCTCAGTGGCTGTGCCTCGTCGGACGACGAGGGCGCTCAGGACTCGGACCAGGCGTCCGGCGGAGCGGGCGGCGCGTTCCCGGTCACCATCGACAGCGCGCTCGGCACGGCGGAGATCACCGAACAGCCCGAGCGGGTCGTCACGCTGGGCCAGGGTTCGGCGGAGACGGCCATCGCGCTGGGCCACACCCCGGTGGGCATCGAGAGTTACGCGTGGGGCAGCGACGACAGCGGTTACCTGCCGTGGATATACGAGGCCGTCACCGAGGCGGGCGAGGAGCTGCCGACGCAGTTCGCCGGGGCCGACGACATCGACTTCGAGACGATCATCGAGCTGGAGCCGGATGTGATCCTGGCGCCGTGGTCGGGCATCACCCAGGAGCAGTTCGACATCCTGACTGACATCGCGCCGACCGTCGCGTACCCGGACCTGGCCTGGAGCACCAACTGGGACGAGCAGATCGAGATCATCGCGACCGCGCTCGGGCAGCCGGAGGAGGCGCGGACGCTGATCGACGACATCGGGCAGCAGCTGGCCGACGCGGCGGCGACCCGGCCGGAGTACGCGGCCGTGTCGTTCTCGTACATCTACACCACGGGCCCGGGGACGCTGGGGGTGTTCCTGCCCGAGGAGCAGCGGGTCTCCATGGTGTCCTCGCTGGGGCTGACCGTCGACCCGGTGGTGAACACCTTCGAGGAGACCGAGGGCACCGACTCGGCGCTGATCGGTCTGGAGAACGCCGACCAGCTGGCCGGCAGTGATCTGATCTTCACCTTCTACTCGGACGCGGAGACCCGGGAGACCATCGAGGCGCAGCCGCTGTACGCGGCGATCCCGGCGATCGAGCGCGGCTCGGTGGTGGCGAGCGACGACAACCCGTTCGTGACCGCCTCCTCCATCATCAACCCGCTGACGGTGCCGTGGGTGATCGACCGTTACCTGCCGCTGATCGACGAGGCCGTCGCGACCCTCGACGACTGATCAGAGAGCGGCTCGTCCAGGTGACGTCGACAGAGATACGCACCCGCCCGGGCGGTGCCGGCACCGAGCGTGCCGGCACCGCCCGGCGGGTGTCGGTCGTGGTGGCGGCGGTGGCCGTGCTGGCGCTCGCGGTGGTCGCGAGTGTGACGCTCGGCTCCCGGCCGACCTCCCTGGGGGATGTGCTCGACGTGCTGTCGGGCGATGCGGACCCGTTCGTCACCACCGTGGTGGAGAGCCGGTATCCGCGTACGGTGCTGGGCGTGCTCGCCGGTCTGTGTCTGGCGGTGGGCGGCACGCTGATGCAGGGGCTGACCCGCAATCCGCTGGCGGATCCGGGGCTGCTGGGCATCAACGCGGGCGCCGCCGCGGCCCTGGTGGCGGCGACGGCGCTGCTGGGCGCGCAGAGCGGCATGGGCGTGGTGTGGTGGGCGCTGGCGGGCGCGCTGCTGGCCGGGGTGCTGGTGCAGGGCATCGGCGCGGCGGGCGGCGGCTCCGGGGTGGTGCGGCTGGTGCTGGCCGGGGCGGTGGTCTCGGCGGTGCTGTTCGCGTTCATCCAGGCGGTGACGCTGAGCATGCCGGAGGTGTTCGACAGCTACCGCTACTGGGTGGTGGGCTCGCTCGGCGGGCGGGATTTCGCGGTGTTCCGGGCGGTGCTGCCGTTCGCGGTGGCGGGTCTGGTGGCGGCACTGCTGCTGAGCGGCGGGCTCAACTCGCTGGCGCTGGGGGACGAGGCGGCGATCTCGCTGGGGGCGCATCCGCTGCTGATCCGTACCGGTGCGCTGATCGCGGCGACCGTGCTGAGCGCGTCGGCGACCGCGGCGGTGGGGCCGGTGGCGTTCGTGGGTCTGGCGGTGCCGCACATCGTGCGCGCGCTGGTCGGGGTGGACTTCCGGTGGCAGATCCCGGTGGCGGCGCTGGCCGGTCCCTCGCTGCTGCTGCTGGCGGACGTGGTGGGGCGAGTGGTCATGCGTCCGCAGGAGCTGATGGTGGGTGTGGTGACGGCGTTCGTGGGGGCGCCGGTGCTGCTGTACGCGGTGCGCAGGATGAAGGGGAACGCATGACGGGGGTGCGGGCCCCGGCCCGTCCGGAGCGCGCGGCCGGCCCGGCCGCCGCGGCGGTGCCGCGCGGGATGCTGCGGATCGGGCGGCTGGTGGCGGTGCCGGTGCGCCGCCGTTCGCTGGTGATCGCGGTGGTGCTGGTGGCGCTGATCGTGGTCGCGGCGGTGGCGACGCTGTCGATGGGCCGGCTCGGTATCGGTCCGGGCCGGCTGCCGCAGGCGCTGCTGGGCGGCGCGGACGGCAAGGAGGCGTTCGTCCTGGAGCGGCTGCGCGGGCCGAGGCTGGTGGTCGCGGTGGGGACGGGCGCCGCGCTCGGCCTGTCCGGGGCGCTGTTCCAGTCGGTGACGCGCAATCCGCTGGGCAGTCCGGACGTGATCGGGCTGGGCGCCGGCGCGGGGGCGGGCGCGGCGGTGGCCGCGCTGTTCCTCCCCGGGGTGCTGCCGGTGCCGCTGGGGGCGCTGCTGGGGGCGGCGGTCGCGATGGCGGCGGTGTACTTCTCCACCGGGACCGGTTTCCGCAATCCGGGCCGGCTGATCGTGGCGGGCATCGGGGTGGCGGCGATCGCGCAGGCCTTCACGCAGTACGTGGTGTACGTGATGGAGCGGGAGGCGGCCACGGTGCTGGCCGCGTACGTGAACGGGTCGCTGGCGGCCCGCTCCTGGCACCACGCGGCCACCATCTGGCTGGTGCTGGCGCTGGTGGTGCCGGCGGCGGCCCTGATCGCGCGCCGGCTCGATATCTCCGAGATGGGTGACGAGCTGGCGCAGGGTCTGGGGGCGGAGCCGAAGAACACCCGGGTGGCGGCCGTGGTGCTGTCGGTGGTGCTGGCGGCGGGGGCGGTGAGTGTGGCGGGGCCGATCGCGTTCATCGCGCTGACGGCTCCGCAGATCGCCCGGCGGCTGACCGGGGGCACGGGGGCGCATCTGACGTTGTCGGCGTTGATGGGGGCGCTGTTGCTGACGGTGGCGGATCTGGCGGCGCAGCAACTGCCGACGGCCACCAGTCTGCCGGTGGGCATCTACACGATGGCCCTGGGCGGCGTGTATCTGGGGTATCTGCTGGTGCGCGAGTGGCGGAGGAAAAGACTGTGAGCGAGCGGGCCGAGTCCGGCGGGGAAGATGTGCGGGGGCTGAGCGCGCGGGAGGTGACGATCTCCTACGGCGGCCGGGAGCCGGTGGTGCGGGATCTGAGCCTGGATCTGCCGCACGGCGGGCTGACGATGATCATCGGCCCGAACGGCTGCGGCAAGTCGACCCTGCTGAAGGCGCTGGCGCGGGCGGTGAAGCCGGACCGGGGTCAGGTGCTGCTGCACGGCGTGGACGTGCACACGCTGCGCGGCAAGGAGGTGGCCCGGCAGCTGGCGCTGCTGCCGCAGTCGCCGCTGGCGCCGGAGGGGATCACGGTGCGGGATCTGGTGGCGCGGGGCCGGTATCCGCACCACTCGCTGCTGCGCCAGTGGTCGCCGGAGGACGAGCCGGCGATCGCGTTCGCGCTGGAGCGCACCGGGCTCGGCCACCTCGGGCAGGCGCAGGCGGGTGAGCTGTCGGGGGGTCAGCGGCAGCGGGCGTGGATCGCGATGGTGCTGGCGCAGCGCACCGAGCTTTTGCTGCTGGACGAGCCGACGACGTATCTGGACATCGCGCACCAGTACGACCTGCTGGAGCTGTGCGCGGAGCTGCATCGCGAGGGGCGGACGATCGTGGCGGTGCTGCACGATCTGAACCAGGCGGCGCGGTTCGCCACGCATCTGGTGGTGATGGACGCGGGCCGGGTGGTGGCGCAGGGGCCGCCGCAGGAGGTGATGACGGCCGAGCTGGTGGGTGAGGTGTTCGGGCTGCGGTGCGACATCGTGCCGGATCCGCGGACCGGGACGCCGATGGTGGTGCCGCACGAGCGGGCGGTGCCGGCCGGCTGACCACCACCTCTCCCCCGTGGTCATATGTTCTGATTCTCCGGGCGGATAGGGAGGTTTCGGCGCGGGGTAGGGCCTGCGGGACGACGGACGCGCTCCGTCGCGCGACCGACGCGTTTCACGGAAGGCCAGAACCCGGTGACCCAGCCGTTCCAGCTCCCCGACTTCTACACGCCCTACCCCGCCCGGCTCAATCCCCTTCTCGAACAGGCCAGGGAGCATTCGCGCCGCTGGGCCCGTGAGATGGGGATGCTCGAGGGGTCGGGCGTATGGGACCAGCGGGACCTCGACGCCCACGACTACGCGCTGCTGTGCGCGTACACCCACCCGGACGCCTCGGCCGAGACGCTGAACCTGGTGACGGACTGGTACGTGTGGGTGTTCTTCTTCGACGACCACTTCCTGGAGCTGTACAAGCGCCCGCACGACCGGGAGGGCGGCAAGGCCCATCTGGACCGGCTGCCGGCGTTCATGCCGCTGGAGGACGGGGCGCCGGTGCCCGCGCCGGCCAACCCGGTGGAAGCGGGGCTGGCGGATCTGTGGGCGCGCACGGTGCCGGCGCACTCGGCGGCCTGGCGGGCCCGGTTCGCGGAGAGCACCGAGCATCTGCTCAACGAGTCGCTGTGGGAACTGTCGAACATCAACGCGCACCGGATCGCCAACCCGGTGGAGTACATCGAGATGCGCCGCAAGGTCGGCGGGGCACCCTGGTCGGCCGGGCTGATCGAGCACGCGGTGGGCGCCGAGGTACCGGCGGCGGTGGCGGGTTCACGCCCGCTGCTGGTGCTGCGCGACGCGTTCTCGGACGGGGTGCATCTGCGCAACGACCTCTTCTCCTACCAGCGCGAGGTGGAGGACGAGGGCGAGCTGAGCAACGGGGTGCTGGTGCTGGAGACGTTTCTCGGCTGCACCACCCAGGAGGCCGCCGAGGCCGTCAACGATCTGCTGACCTCCCGGTTGCAGCAGTTCGAGCACACCGCGCTGACCGAACTGGCGCCGCTGTTCGCCGAACACGCGCTCTCCCCGGAGGAGTGCGCGGCGGTGCTCGCCTATGTGAAGGGCCTGCAGGACTGGCAGTCCGGCGGGCACGAGTGGCATCTGCGCTCCAGCCGGTACATGAACGAGGGCGCGGTGGGCGCCGCCGGCACCGCCGCCGGCGCCGGGCTGTTCGCGCCCTCCGGCCTGGGCACCTCGGCGCGGCTGCCGGGCGGGGTGCGCACCACGGTGCGTGCCGAGAAGGGCCGGGCCAGGCGGCACGCGCACCGGCCGTACACAGTGACCGGCACGCTCCCGCTGCCGGAGTTCGAGATGCCCTTCCGCACCACGCTCAGCCCGCATCTGGACGCGGCGCGCCGGCATGTCATGGAGTGGTCGCGGGCGATGGGGCTGCTGGAGCCGCAGCCGGGGGTGCCCGGCTCGTACGTCTGGGACGAGGGGAAGCTGGCCACCTTCGACTTCCCGCTGTGCGCGGCCGGGATCCATCCGGACGCCTCGCCCGAGCAGCTGAACCTCACCTCGGGCTGGCTGACCTGGGGCACCTACGCCGACGACTACTTCCCCGCGGTCTTCGGGCGCGGCCGGGATCTGGCGGGGGCCCGGGTGTGCGTGGAGCGGCTGAACGCGCTCATGCCGGTGGACGGCGGATCGCCGCCGGCGCCGGCGAACGCGCTGGAGCGGTCCCTGGCCGATCTGTGGCAGCGCACCGCCGGGCCGCTGGAGCCGGCGGCCCGGGCGACGTTCCGCGCCACCGTCTCGGACATGGTGGGCAGTTGGCTGTGGGAGCTGGACAACCAGGCGTTCCACCGGGTGCCGGATCCGGTGGACTACATCGAGATGCGGCGCATGACGTTCGGTTCGGATCTCACCATGTCGCTGTCGCGGCTCTCGCACGGCAACCGGGTGCCGCCGGAGGTCTACCGGAGCGGGCCGATGCGTTCGCTGGAGAACGCGGCGGCCGACTACGCCTGCCTGATGAACGACGTGTTCTCGTACCAGAAGGAGATCCAGTTCGAGGGTGAGGTGCACAACGGGGTCCTGGTGGTGGAGAACTTCTTCGACTGCGACCGGCAGACCGCGCTGCGCATCGTGGACGATCTGATGAAGGGCAGGATGCGGCAGTTCCAGCATGTGGCCGCGCACGAACTCCCGGTGCTCTACGACGACTTCGAGCTGTCGGCGGAGGCCAGGGAGATCCTGGCGGGCTATGTGCGGGAGCTGGAGCACTGGCTGGCGGGCATCCTGATCTGGCACCGGGGGTGCGGCCGGTACGACGAGGAGGAGCTGCGCAGGCCGCCCGGGACGGGCGGGGCGCTGCTGCCGGCCGGGCCGGTGGGCCTGGGGACCTCGGCGGCGCGGCTGTTCGCCCGGCCGGGGACGGTGCTGTCCGTGGGCTGACCCGGCGGCCCCGGGCCCGGCCGGTATCGGTCCGGCCGGGCCGGGCGCCGGTGGCGGCTACTGGAACTGCTGTTCCTCGGTGGAGCCGCGCAGCGCGGTGGTCTCGGAGTCGGGGTTGAGCGCGGTGGCCACCCGGTCGAAGTAGCCGGTGCCCACCTCGCGCTGGTGCCGCACGGCGGTGAAGCCGCGCCGCTGGGCGGCGAATTCGCGTTCCTGGAGATCGACGTAGGCGGTCATGCCGTGTTCGGCGTAGCGGTGCGCCAGATCGAACATGGCGTGGTTGAGGGAGTGGAAGCCGGCCAGGGTGATGAACTGGAACCGGTAGCCCATGGCGCCCAGTTCGCGCTGGAACTTGGCGATCTGGTCCTCGTCCAGGGCCGCCCGCCAGTTGAAGGACGGCGAGCAGTTGTAGGCGAGCATGCGGTCGGGGTGCCGGGCGTGGACGGCCTCGGCGAACGCGCGGGCCTGGCCGAGGTCGGGGGTGCCGGTCTCCATCCACAGCAGGTCGGCGTAGGGGGCGTAGGCGAGGCCGCGGGCGATGGCGGCGTCCAGGCCGGGACGTATCCGGTGGAAGCCCTCGGCGGTGCGCTCGCCGGTGCAGAAGGGGGCGTCGCGCGGGTCGGTGTCGCTGGTGATGAGGCTCGCCGCCAGGGCGTCGGTGCGGGCCACCACGAGGGTGGGCACCCCGGCGATGTCGGCGGCGAGCCGGGCGGCGTTGAGGGTACGGATGTGGGCGGCGGTGGTGACCAGCACCTTGCCGCCGAGGTGGCCGCACTTCTTCTCGCTGGCCAGCTGGTCCTCGAAGTGGACGGCGGCGGCACCGGCCTCGATGAGGGCCTTGGTGAGTTCGAAGGCGTTGAGCGGGCCGCCGAACCCGGCTTCGGCGTCGGCGACGACCGGGACCAGCCAGTCGGTGGTGTCGCCGGCGGACTCGGCGGTGGCGATCTGGTCGGCGCGCAGCAGCGCGTTGTTGATCCGGCGGACCACGGCGGGCACGGAGTTGGCCGGGTACAGGCTCTGGTCGGGGTAGGTGTGGCCGGCCTGGTTGGCGTCCGCGGCGACCTGCCAGCCGGAGAGGTACACGGCCCGGAGTCCGGCCTTGACCATCTGGACGGCCTGGCCGCCGGTGAGGGCGCCGAGCGCGTGCACGTAGTCGGTCTCGTGCAGGTCGCGCCACAGCCGTTCGGCGCCGCGCCGGGCGAGGGTGTGTTCCTCGTGGACGGTGCCGGAGAGCCGGATCACGTCCTCGGCGCCGTAGGTGCGTTCGATGCCCCGCCAGCGCGGGTCGGTGGCCCAGTGGTGGGCGAGGCGGGTGGCGGTGCGCGGTTGCCGTGCCTGGTGCCGGTCGTCCGTCATGAGGGTTCTCTCCCGGTGTCGCGAAGGGTGTGGACGCGACGGCCGTGAGGGCGCGCCGCGTCCCGCGCGTGGAAGGTGGTGTGCGGCCCGCCGTGCCGGTGCCGGGTCGGCGTGGGAGTGACCGGCGGTCGGCCGGACGGGCTGTCCCGGCGGGCCACGGCACGACTATGGCAGTGGCACTGAGTGCCAACAAGCTGTGCGGCATGCCAAGTTCTGCGAATCTTCCGGTGCCGTTCGGCCAATGCCGCCAAGGCCGCCACCGGGGGGTGGCCCGGCGTGCCATCCGCCCCGATACTGGCGGGTAGCTTCGAAGGGGGTCATCGATGACCAAGGTCTTCGCCGGGGCGCGGCTGCGGCTGCTGCGGCAGGAGCGCGGGCTGTCGCAGGCCGCTCTGGCCAGGGCGCTGTCGATCTCGCCGAGCTATCTGAACCAGATGGAGCACGACGCCCGGCCGCTGACCGTACCCGTCCTGCTGCGGCTGGCGGAGGTGTTCGGGGTGGACGCCGGCTACTTCTCGGAGCGGGAGAGCGCGCGGCTGCTGGCGGATCTGACCGAGGCGCTGGCCGAGGAGGTGAGCGCGGGGCGGGTGGGCGCGGCCGATCTGGAGCGGCTGGCGCGGGAGCAGCCGGCGGTGGCCCGGGTGCTGGTGGACCACGGACGGCGCACCGCGGCGCTCACCGAGCGGCTGGCCGAACTGTCCGGCGGCCGGGCGGAGATCGCGGCGGGCGGACCGCGTGCGCCGCACGAGGAGATCCGGGAGTTCTTCTACCGGCGGCAGAACTATCTGCACGGACTGGACCTGGCCGCCGAGGAGCTGGCCGGGGAGCTGGCGCTGCGGCCGGGCGAGGCGCTGCCGGTCCTGGCGGCCCGGCTTCAGGAGCGGCACGGGGTGCGGCTGGCGGAGGGGTGCGAGGTGCTGCACCGCTTCGACCCGGTGCGGCGGGTCCTGCATCTCTCCGAGCGGCTGCGGACCGGGCAGCGGGCGTTCCGGCTGGCGACGCAGCTGGCGCTGCTGGAGTACGGGCCGCTGCTGTCGGAGCTGGCCGGGGAGGACTTCGCGGCGGACACCGACGCGTGGGCGCTGGCCAGGATCGGGGTGGCGCACTATTTCGCGGCGGCGCTGCTGTTGCCGTACCGGGTCTTCCACGGTGCGGCGGAGGAATTGCGCTACGACATCGAACAGCTGACGGACCGGTTCGGTCTGGGGTACGAGACGGTGTGCCACCGGCTGTCCACCCTGCAACGACCGCGCCGGCGCGGGGTGCCGTTCTCCTTCGTGCGGGTGGACCGGGCGGGGAACATGTCGAAGCGGCAGTCGGCGACCGGTTTTCACTTCTCGCGGGCGGGCGGCACCTGCCCGCTGTGGAATGTGTACGAGGCCTTCGCGGCGCCCGGACGCATCCACGTGCAGATCGCGGCGATGCCGGACGGCCGGCGCTACCTGTGGACGGCGCGGACGGTGACCCGGCACCAGGGCGGCTGGGGCGAGCCGCGCAAGACGTTCGCGATCGGTCTGGGCTGCGAACTGCGCCACGCCGGGCGGCTGGTGTACTCCGACGGCCTGGATCTGTCCCAGACGGCCGCCGCCACCCCGGTCGGCATGGGCTGCCGGATCTGCGAACGGCTCGACTGCCCGCAGCGCGCGGTACCGCCGCTGGGGCGGCGGCTGGCGTTCGACGAGAACAGCAGCACGTTCGTGCCCTATCCGGTGGCGGACCGGCCGGGCGAGGGCGCCGGGCCCCGGCCGTGAAGGAGCCGGGGCCCGGCGCGGGGCCGGCACCCCGGGTCAGCGGTCGCCGTCGCGGATGACCTCGATCAGGCTGGCCAGCGCGTCGGCGCCGTGGCCGTCGGCGACCCGCTTCTCCAGGAAGTCCTTGATCGGGACCATCAGATCGGCGCGGACGCCCTGGGCCTCGCTCGCCTTGATCATCTTCGGCAGCCCCATGGCGTTCAGCTCGACCGTGGAGATGTCCGTGGCGTAGTGGCCGGCGTCCACCTGCTGCGCCGCGCCCCGGACGGTGGGCAGCACGACATGGGTGATCCAGGCCTCGGCGAACGGCATGAGGGCCGCGGCCGGGACGTTCTCGCTGCCGACCAGGGCGAAGCCGTGCAGGGCGCTGGTCAGCGTGGACCACAGGATGCCGAGCAGGGCCAGGTCGTACAGGGCGGCGATGCCCGGGTCGGTGCCCAGGTGGACGCTGTTGCCGCCGAGGACCTTCAGGGTCTCCTCGTGGGCGTCGAAGATCTCCTTGTCGCCGCCGTAGAACAGCAGGGTCTGGGGCAGGCCGACGGCCGGCGGGACGGTCATGACGTAGCCGTCGAGGTAGCGGGCACCCGCGTCCCCGGCCCACGCGGCGGTCTCCCGGGCCTCGTCGGGCAGGCCCGAGGTGAGGTTGACGATCACCTTGCCCGCCAGGGAGTCCCGCACCGGGTCGAGCAGGCTGCGCGCGACGGTGTAGTCGAAGACACAGACGACCACGATGCCGGAGGCCGCGACGGCCTCCGCGACATCGGTGGCGCGCCGTGCGCCCTGCTCCACGAGGGGGGCGGCTTTCGCGGCGGAGCGGTTCCACACGGTGGTGGGGTGACCGGCCTTCAGGTAGGCACCGGCCAGTGCCGCGCCCATCATCCCCAGACCGATTACCGTCACGGGCGCACGATTGTCACCGGACACCGGACTCACTCTCCTTGTATCCCCATCAGATTTCTGCGTGGCATGCCACAAGGACCGCCTCAGGGGCGGTCTTCGCTTCATCGGTTCTTTCTCAACCTAGGCTCGGTTCTGAATAACTCTCAAGTACTTACCGCAAAGTGCGCACCTGTCCGCAGTTGCTTCCGACGCCGCCCGAGGAGGCGAAAGTCCCCGGCGGAAGAGCAATCCAGGGACCCGTCCCCGTGGCCCGCTTCGAGGACGGACCCGATGAAATATCGTGTGGCTCCGGATTCATGGGATCGCGTCGATGCGCGCTCCAGCCTGCCGAGGCGAACTGCGCCGTGCTCAGCGGCCGGTGCTTGCCCGCGGCGTTCTCCGGTCCGGAGAACGCCGCCCGACATCGGCCGGCGGATCGTCCTCTGATCGGGCCGACAACTACGTTGCCCGATCATCCCTTGCGTTAGCATGACGGTTCAACGATCGGTAAGGACACAGTTCTTGTGAGGACTTACGGAGGGGCGATCTTGAGCGTGAGGACCAGGCCGACGCACTGCGGGCTGGATGCCGCGATGGAAATCATCAGCGGGAAGTGGAAAGTCGTCATTCTCTGGGCACTTTCCGAGGATCACAAGCGCTTCGGGGAGTTGAAGCGGGCGATTCCGGATGTCAGCGAGAAGGTCCTGATCCAGCATCTGCGGGAACTGGAGGCCGATGGCATCGTCCATCGCGAAAGCTACGATGTGACGCCCCTGCGGGTGGAGTACTCGCTGACGTCCCACGGCATCGCGCTCAATGAGGCCCTCAAGCCGCTGGGGGCCTGGGGCCGGGAGCACCTCCCCATCGAGGTCTGACCCACGGGACCGGACGGCCCCGGGTCTCCCGGTGTCCCGGTCGGGGCTGCGCGGCCGTTCCCGCCCCTCATCCGGCCGGGGGACCACACCGGAGACTTTTCCGCACACCATGACTCACGGTCAGTGACCCGTGTGGGTATGTCTTCGTCTCCCCCGCCCGCTGCCGCCAAGCCGGTCCGGCCGTGCGCCGGGGCACGCCCGCGCGCCGGGGCGTCCCGTACGCGGTGCCCGTTCCGGCGGCACGGTGGGCGGGAGCGTCCGTGGGCGGGCGGGCGGGGCCGATCGGCTTTCGGTCCCCCGGAACCCGCCCCTTCGGGTAAACGTGCATTCGATGTACGGAGATAAATCCAAATGGCGTACTCTCAGAGAAATTAAAGAATTCCCTCAGTGGATTCAAAGAGTCCGGTGCCTAATGTTTGCTGACTCCACCCCGGCAACACCCACCGAAATCCGGTCGGGTGAGAATGCGGTACGGAAAGGGCAGACGTGTCGGCATATATTTCCGGTACGAATATCGAACTTTTCAAAGAGGACGCGAGAGACCGCCCG
Source organism: Streptomyces harbinensis (assembly GCF_900116145.1). Lineage (GTDB taxonomy): Bacteria > Actinomycetota > Actinomycetes > Streptomycetales > Streptomycetaceae > Streptomyces > Streptomyces carpaticus. The sequence continues at coordinate 53,587 of NZ_FPAB01000009.1, forward strand.
GCACCCGGGGATCCGGCCGTCTACCGGTCCGCTCCCCCGGCCCCGGCCCGGACCCTCCTCGATGTGCTGCGGGAGACCGTGACCCGCTTCCCCGCGGCCATCGCCCTGGACGACGGCGAGAGCCCGCTCAGCTACCGGGAGTTGGACCGCCGGGTCACCGAGCTCGCCGGCCGGCTGCGGGCCACCGGGATCGGGGCCGGGGACCGGGTGGGGGTCCGGATCGCCTCCGGCGGCGCCGAGCTGTACGTGGGCGTGCTCGCGGTGCTGGCCGCCGGGGCCGCCTACGTTCCGGTGGACGCCGAGGACCCGGATGAGCGGGCCGAACTCGTGTGGCGCGAGGCGGGGGTGTGCGCCGTGCTCGGCGCCGGCGGCCGGGCGGTGCCCGTCCCCGGCACCCCGCCGGCCGGGCGGACCGGGCCGCCCGGGCCGCAGGACGACGCCTGGATCATCTTCACCTCCGGGTCCACCGGAAAGCCCAAAGGGGTGGCCGTCAGCCACCGTTCGGCCGCGGCGTTCGCCGACGCCGAGGCCGCGCTGTTCGTCCCCGACGCCCCGATCGGGCCGGGCGACCGGGTGCTGGCCGGGCTCTCGGTCGGGTTCGACGCCTCGTGCGAGGAGATGTGGCTGGCCTGGCGGCACGGGGCCGCCCTGGTCCCGGCGCCGCGCGCCCTGGTGCGCACCGGCGCCGAACTCGGCCCCTGGCTCGCCGAGCAGCGCATCACCGTCGTCTCCACGGTCCCCACCCTGGCCGCCCTGTGGTCGCCCCGGATGCTCGCCGGGGTACGGCTGCTGATCGTCGGCGGCGAAGCCTGCCCGCCCGAGGTGGTGCGGCGCTTCGCCCGCGACGGGCGCGAGGTGTGGAACACCTACGGCCCCACCGAGACCACCGTCGTCGCCTGCGCCGCCCGGCTGCACGCGGGCGAACCGGTCCGCATCGGACTGCCGCTGAACGGCTGGGAGCTGGCCGTGATCGGCCCGGACGGTCTGCCGGTGCCCTGCGGGGAGAGCGGCGAACTCGTCATCGGCGGCGTCGGACTCGGCCGCTATCTGGACCGGGACAAGGACTCCGAACGGTTCGCCGCGCTGCCCGCCCTCGGCTGGCCGCGCGCCTACCGCAGCGGAGACCTCGTACGCGCCACCCCCGAGGGTCTGGAATTCGCCGGCCGGGCCGACGACCAGGTCAAGATCGGCGGTCGCCGGGTCGAACTCGGCGAGATCGACGCCGCGCTGCTCGCCCTCCCCCAGGTCACCGCCGCCACCTCGCTGGTGCGCCGCACCCCGGGCGGACTCGACGTGCTCGTCGGCTACGTGGTGCCGGCCGGCGGCGACACCGAGCGCTTCGACCGCACCGAGGCCCTGCGCCGGCTGCGCGCGGTCCTGCCCGCCGCGCTCGTCCCCCGGCTCGCCGTCCTGCCCGGCTTCCCGCTCAAAGCCTCCGGCAAGGTGGACCGGGCCGCGCTGCCCTGGCCACTGCCCCCCGACCCGCGGGCCGCGCCCGCAGGACCCGCGACCCGGGAGACGGACCCGGTCACCCGGCGGCTGCTCGCGCTGTGGAGCGACCTGCTGGGCACCGACGTCGGCCCGCACGACGACTTCTTCGACCTCGGCGGCACCTCGCTGGCCGCCGCCCGGCTGGTCTCCGCCCTGCGCGAGCACCACCCCCGGGTCTCGGTCGCCGACCTCTACCGGCACCCCACCCCGGCCGCGCTGCGCACCCTGCTCACCGAAACCCCGGCCGAGCCGGACACCGCCGCCGCGCGGGCCCCGTCCCGTACGCCCCGTACGGCCGGCTGGGCCCAGCTGGCCGCCCAGCCCCTGCTGCACTCGGTGGCCGGACTGCGCTGGGTGCTGGCCATCGCCCTGGCCGGCGAGGCGTTCTCGGCCGCCGGCTACCCGGGCTGGCTGCCCACCCTCCCCTGGTGGCTGCTGATCCCCGGGTTCCTGCTGCTGTTCACCCTGCCCGGCAAGGTGCTGCTCGCGGTGACCGGCGTACGGCTGCTGCGCGGACGCCGGGTGACCGCCGGCGAACTGCCGCGCGGCGGCGGCGCGCATCTGCGGCTGTGGGCCGCCGAACGGCTGGTCCAGGCGCTGAACCTCGCCACCCTCACCGGCACCCCGCTGGCCGCCTGGTACGCCCGGCTGCTGGGCTGCCGGGTGGGGCGCCGGGTGGATCTGCGGGTGCTGCCGCCGGTCACCGGGCTCGGGACGTTCGGGGACGGCTGCGCGGTCGAACCCGAGGCGGACCTGGCCGGCTGGTGGCTGGACGGTGACGTGGTACGGGTCGGCCCCGTCACGGTCGGCGCCGGGGCCCGGGTGGGGGCCCGGGTGACCCTGCTGCCGGGCGCCGAGGTGGGCGCCGGCGCCGAAGTCCTGCCCGGCGGCGCCGTGGCGGGCCGCGTCCCGGCGGGCGAGTGCTGGGGCGGCTCCCCCGCCGTCCGGCGGACCGCCCCCGCCGAGTCCTGGCCGGCGGCCCGCCCCGGTGGTGCGCGCGGCTGGGCGCTGGCCTACGCGCTCACCCCGGCGCTGCGGGCGCTGCTGCTGTGGGTGGCCTGGGTGCCCTCGCTGCTGCTGGCCTACGCGCTGCCGTCCTCCGGCGGCGCGGCCGAACTGGCGCTGCGGCTCCCGGCGCTGGTGGTGTTGGGCATGGTGTGCCACGCGCTGTTCCTCACCGCGGCGGTCCGGCTGGCCGGCCGGGCGCTGCGGCCGGGCACGCACCCGGTGGACAGCGTGCCCGGCTGGGCGGCCTGGCTGACGCACGATCTGATGGACACCTCCCGGCGCACGCTGTTCCCGCTGTACGCCTCGCTGTTCACCCCGGTGTGGCTGCGGATGCAGGGCGCGCGGATCGGGCGCGGTGTGGAGGCGTCCACCGTGCTGGCGCTGCCCTCGCTGCTGCGGGTGCGGGACACGGCGTTCCTGGCGGACCAGGTGCTGGCGGCGCCGTACGAACTGTGCGGCGGCTGGGTGCGGCTGGGCGTCAGCCGGGTGGGCGAGCGGGCGTTCGTCGGCAACTCCGGCCTGGTGGGCCCGGGCCGGCACGTGGCCGACGAAGCGCTGATCGGTGTGCTGACGGACGCTCCGGAGCAGGTGCCGGCGGGCTCGTCCTGGCTGGGCAATCCGGCGCTGTGGTTGCGCCGGGTGGCCGAGCCGCACGAGGTGGCCCGTACTTACGCGCCGCCGCCGCGGCTGCGGGTGGCGCGGGCGGCCGTGGAGCTGTGCCGGGTGGTGCCGCTGCTGCTGGCGGGGCTGCTGCGGCTGGGGGTGCTCGCGGTGCTGCTGCTGGTGTGGAGCGCGGGTGCCGGCTGGGCGGTGCTGCTGGTGTGCGGTCCGCTGCTGTGCGCGGCGGGGCTGGTCGCGGGTGCGCTGACCACGGCGGCCAAGTGGCTGCTGATGGGCCGGTTCCGGCCGGGTCGGCATCCGCTGTGGAGCGCGTTCGTGTGGCGCAACGAGCTGTACGACTGCTTCGTCGAGGTGCTGGCGGTGCCGTGGCTGGTGCAGCCGGCGACCGGGACGCCGCTGCTGAACGGGTGGCTGCGCAGTCTGGGCGCGCGGGTGGGGCGCGGCGTGTGGTGCGAGTCGCACTGGCTGCCGGAGCCGGATCTGGTGCGGCTGGGCGAGGGGGCGAGCGTGAACCGGGGCTGTGTGCTCCAGACTCATCTGTTCCACGACCGGGTGATGCGTCTCGACGGGGTGGAGGTCGCGGCGGCGGGCACCGTGGGGCCGCACAGCATCACGCTGCCGGGCAGCGCGGTCGGCGCGGGTGCGTCGGTGGGGGCCGGGTCGCTGGTGATGGCGGCCGAGCGGGTCCCGGGCGGCGGGCGCTGGCAGGGGAATCCGGTACGGCCGCTGGTGAGCGGCCGGCCCGCGGAGCAGCCGGCCCGGACGGCCGGCTGACGGTGCGGGGCCGGTCCGCCGCCTCCCGGGTGGCGGCCCGGCCCCGGGCGCACGCGCGCTGACGGCCTAGCCGTCCTCCTCCGGGGCGGCCAGCGCGTCCGGGTCGGGGCGGGTGGGCAGGACCTCGGTGATCCAGTGGGCCGCGGTGGTCTCCATGTCCACGTCGCTGCGGCAGCGCTCGGACAGCAGCAGCCGGTGTTCCAGCAGTTCGTGGTAGAGCTGGGCGGTGTCGATGCCGCCGCGCAGTCCGAGCGGGACCAGACGTACGGCGGGGCGGAACACGTCGCGGACCCAGCGGTGGGCCAGCACCTCGGGGCGGGCGCCGAGCGGGTCGCCGGGCGCGTAGTCCTCCTGGCCGGCCATCCAGGTCTCCAGGTCGTTCAGCAGGCTGCGGGCCTGATTCTCCTCGGCGTCCAGGCCGGTCAGCCGCAGCAGTTGCCGCTGGTGGTGGCCGGCGTCCACGACCTTGGGCAGGAAGGCCACCTTGTCGCCGTCCGGGGAACGCTGGATCTGCATCTCGGCGACGTCGAAGCCCAGGTCGTTGAGCCGCCGGATGCGGCGGTCGATGTAGTGCCGCTTGTCGCGCGGGTAGACGGAGGTGCGGGTCAGCTCGTGCCACAGCTCGCCGTACCGCTCGACGATGGCCAGGCCGAAGGCGACCGGATCGACGGCCGGGTGCAGGCTGCCGCCCGCCTCCAGGTCCATCAGCTCGCCCGCGATGTTCACCTGGGCGACCTCGATGTCGTACGCGCGCTGCCCGTCCGTCAGCCGGGGCTGGATCTGCCCGGTCTCGGCGTCCACCAGGTAGGCGGCGTACGCGCCCGCGTCGCGCCGGAAGAGGGTGTTGGACAGCGAGCAGTCGCCCCACGCGAAGCCGCTCAGGTGCAGCCGCACCAGCAGGACGGCCAGCGCGTCCAGCAGCCGCTTGATGGTGTCCGGCCGCATGGTGGTCTCGAACATCGAGCGGTAGGGCAGCGAGCCCTTCAGCTGCCGGGTGATGAGCACCGGCTCCAGCGGCTCGCCCTCGGCACCGGTGCGGCCGGTGACCACGGCGAGCGGGTCGACGGCCGGTACGGCGAGCCGGTCCAGGTCGCGCAGCAGGGCGTACTCGCGCACCGCCGCCCACTCCCCCACCTCTTTGACGGCGACCACCTCCTCGCCCGCGCGGGCGAAGCGCACCACGTGCCGGGAGATGCCGCGGGGCAGGGCCACCAGGTGCTCCTCGGGCCACCGTTCCAGGGGTACGTCCCAGGGCAGGTCGAGCAGGGTCGCCGGGTGCGAGGGGTCGGTGGCGGTGATCCGGAGGTCCATGGCCCCAGTGTGCGGCAGGGGGCGCGCGGCGCGGCACGGGGGCGCCGGATCGCGGACGCAGCCGTGCGCCGCGGCGGTGGCCTGGTTGCATGGGTACCGACCACGACCCCGAGCGGCGGGAGATGACACGATGACGGGACAGGCGCAGATCGGTGTGACCGGACTGGCGGTGATGGGGCGCAACCTGGCGCGCAATCTCGCCCGGCACGGCCATGTGGTGGCGGTGCACAACCGGACGGCGGCCAGAACCCGGCAGCTGGTGGAGGAGTTCGGCCACGAGGGTGAGTTCGTGCCGGCGGAGTCGGCGGCGGATTTCGTGGCCTCGCTGCGCCGCCCGCGCCGGCTGGTGATCATGGTGAAGGCGGGGGCGGCCACCGACGCGGTGATCGAGGAGTTCGCGCCGCTGCTGGAGAGCGGCGATGTGATCGTGGACGGCGGCAACGCGCACTTCGAGGACACCCGGCGGCGCGAGGCGGCGCTGCGCGAGCGCGGGCTGCACTTCGTGGGCTGCGGCATCTCCGGCGGTGAGGAGGGCGCGCTGAACGGCCCGTCCATCATGCCGGGCGGTTCCGCCGAGTCCTACCGGAGCCTGGGCCCGCTGCTGGAGTCGATCGCCGCGCAGGTGGACGGCGAGCCGTGCTGCACGCACATCGGCCCGGACGGGGCCGGCCACTTCGTGAAGATGGTGCACAACGGCATCGAGTACGCGGACATGCAGCTGATCGCGGAGGCCTACGACCTGCTGCGCCGGGTGGCGGGTTACGAGCCGGGGCGGATCGCGGAGGTGTTCCGCACCTGGAACCGGGGGCGGCTCGATTCGTATCTGATCGAGATCACCGCCGAGGTGCTGGGGCACACCGACGCGGCCACCGGCCGGCCGTTCGTGGACGTGGTGGCGGACGCGGCGGAGCAGAAGGGCACCGGGCGGTGGACGGTGCAGACGGCGCTGGACCTCGGGGTGCCGGTGTCCGGGATCGCGGAGGCGGTGTTCGCGCGGTCGCTGTCGGGGCACGGCGCGCTGCGCGAGGCCGCGCAGCGACTGCCCGGGCCGGTGCGCCCGGAGCTGCACCCGGACGACGCGGCGCAGTTCGCGGACCAGGTGGAGGCGGCGCTGTACGCGTCGAAGATCGTGGCGTACGCCCAGGGCTGGCACCAGATCACGGCGGGCAGCGCGGAGTACGGCTGGGACATCGATCCGGGCGCGGTGGCGGCGATCTGGCGGGGTGGCTGCATCATCCGGGCGCGGTTCCTGGACGAGATCCGGGCGGCGTACGCGGACGGGAAGCCGCCGGTGACGCTGCTGACGGACCCGACGTTCCGGGAGGCGCTGGAGCGGGCGCAGAACGCCTGGCGGCACGTGGTGGCCACGGCCGCGCAGCTGGGGGTGCCGGCGCCGGGCTTCTCGGCGGCGCTGGCGTACTACGACGCGCTGCGGGCCGAGCGGCTGCCGGCGGCGCTGGTGCAGGGGCAGCGGGACTACTTCGGGGCGCACACCTACCGGCGCACGGACCGGGAGGGGGCCTTCCACACGCTGTGGGGGCAGGACCGTTCGGAGGTGGAGGCCTGAGCGACGGACGGGACGGGGCGGGCGGGTGCCGGTGGGCGCCCGCCCGCCCCGTCCCGTCGGGGTGCTCGCTCAGTGGGCCCGGCGGTAGCTCGCGCCGTCGCGGGTGCGGGTGAGCAGTCCGGATTCCACGAGGTAGCGGCGCAGGGCGGGGGCGTCGTCGTGGACGGTGCGCAGGGCGGCGTTGACCTCGGGTTCGCGGTAGGAGCGGCCGGGTTCGAAGAGGGTGTCGGCGAGATGGGCGAGCAGTTGTCCGCGCCGGGCGCTGCGGCGCGGGATGGCGATCAGCCGCCCCCCGTTGAACAGGGCGGTCACATCGTGGGCGGTTCCGGTGGGGTCGTCCGTCATGAGCGGAAGAGTGGCAGCGGGGCGCCGCGTCGGCAACGTGTTTTGCGCGGCCGTCGGCGGCGGGTGTACTGGGGGGATGCGGGAGGAGGAGGTGCCGGAGTGGGTGCCGCCGATGCTGGCGGTGGAGGGTGAGCCGCCGGTGGGCGACCGGTGGGGGTACGAGTTCAAGTGGGACGGCTACCGGTGCTGTCTGCGGATCGGCGCGGGCGGCGGGGTGCGGGCGACCAGCCGGGCGGGGAACGACTTCACCGGCCGCTATCCGGAGCTGGCGGAGATCGGCGCGGGTCCGGTGGTGCTGGACGGGGAGATCGTGGCGCTGGACGCGGCGGGGCGGCCGGATTTCGGGCTGTTGCAGCGGCGGGCCCAGCCGCCGTTCACGCCGGTGGTGTTCTTCGCGTTCGACGTGCTGTGGCACGGCGGGCGGTCGCTGCTCGCCGAGCCGTACCGGGAGCGGCGGGCGGTGCTGGACTCGCTGGCCGGTGTGGCCCCGGAGCGGCTGGCGGTCCCGCCGTACGTGCCGGGGTCGGCGGCGGGTCCCGGCGAGTTGCTGGAGGTGGCGCGGGCGAACGGTCTGGAGGGGCTGGTGGCCAAGCGGCTGGACGCGCCGTACCGGCCGGGGCGCCGTTCGGCGCTGTGGGTGAAGAAGCCGCTGGTGCGCACCCAGGAGGTGCTCATCGGCGGCTGGCAGCCGGGGGCGGGGCAGCGCGGGGGGACGATCGGTTCGCTGCTGGTGGGGGCGTACGGCGCGGGGGGCGGGCTGCGGTATCTGGGGCGGGTGGGTTCGGGGTTCACCCGGGGGATGCTGGCCGAGTTGCTGGAGTTGCTGGAGCCGCGCTCCCGGGCCCGGCCGCCGTTCGCGGACGCGGTGCCGGCCGCGCACGCGCGCCGGGCCCACTGGGTGGACCCGGCGCTGGTGGGTGAGGTGGCCTACCGGGCGTGGACCCGGGACGGGCGGCTGCGGCAGCCGTCGTGGCGCGGGCTGCGGCCGGACAAGGCTCCCGGTGAGGTGAGGGTGGAGGGGCCGCCGCTCACTCCTTGACCGATCCGGCGTTGGCGCCGCGGATGAAGTAGCGCTGGAAGCAGAAGAAGAGGATGGCCACCGGGATGGTGGACAGCGCCGCCGCCGCCAGCTTGAGGGGGTACTGGGTGCCGCTGCCGAGGCCGCCGGCGACGAAGCGCGCCAGGCCGGTGGTGAGGGTCTCGTACTCGGCCGACTGGGTGGAGACCAGGAAGTGGGTGAACTCGTTCCACGAGCCCTGGAAGGAGAGGATGGTGAGGGTGATCAGCGCGGGTCTGGCCATGGGCAGGACGACCGACCAGTAGATCCGGAAGACGCCGGCGCCGTCGATCCGGGCGGCCTCCTCGACCTCCCGGGGCACGGATTCGAAGAACTGCTTCATGATGAAGATGCCGGCCGCGTCCACCAGGAGCGGGATCACCATGCCCGCGTAGGTGTCGAACATGCCGAAGGTGGACAGCACCAGGAACTTGGGGATCAGCAGCACCACGCCGGGCACGGCCATCACGGCGAGCAGCAGGACGAACAGCAGTCTGCGGCCGGGGAAGCGGAGCCGGGCCAGCGCGTAGCCGGCCATCGAGTCGAACAGCACCCGGCCGGCCGTGACCAGCACGGTGACCAGGGCGGAGTTGCCCAGCCAGCGCAGGAACGGCACCGTCTCGTGGGATTCGGCGATCCCGAACAGCCGCTGGTAGGCGGCGGCGGTGGGGGTGCCGGGCCACAGGGCCAGCGGGTTGGCGGCGGCGTCCGGGTCGGTCTTGAAGCTGGTGGCCAGCTGGATGACGAACGGCAGGACGTACAGCGAGGCCAGCGCGATGATCAGGGTGTAGCCGGCGATCCGCCAGGGCAGCCGGGTGCGGCCGAGGACGGGGCGTTCGGCGGCACGGGCGCGGCGCGGGCGGCGGGTGGTGCGCGGGGGGCGCGGGGCCCGGGTGTCCGGTTCGACCGGGGTGGTCGGGGTCATCTGCGCCTCCCTTGGCGGGGGTTGCGTTCGCGCAGCAGCCAGCGCTGGGCGCCGGTGCACGCGAGGACGATCGCGAAGAGGATGAAGGCGATGGCCGCCCCCTGTCCGTAGTCGGCGTTCTTGAACGCGGACTGGTAGGACATGAACGCCGGGGTGAGGGTGGTGTTCCCGGGGGCTCCCTGGCCCATGACGTACACCATGTCGAAGACCTGCCAGCTGCCGATCAGGGCGAGGGTGAGCACCAGGAAGAGCACCGGGCGCAGGGCGGGCAGGGTGACGTGGCGCAGCAGTTGGCGGCGGTTGACGCCGTCGAGGGCCGCGGCTTCCTCCAGTTCGCGGGGGATGTCCTGGAGCGCGGCCAGGAAGATGAGCATGAAGGTGCCGGAGGTGGTCCAGGTGGCCAGCAGGATCATGGTGGACATGGCCACCGAGGGTCCGGAGAGCCATTCGAACCAGGACAGGCCCATGAAGCCGTGGTCGGTGAGGAAGCCGGAGGGGTGGTTGGGGTCGGCCAGGCCGAGGTTGCCGAGGGTGACCCAGACGATGCCGCGCGGGTCGGCGAACCAGTTGGGGCCCTTGACGCCGATCCAGGAGAGCAGGCTGTTGACGGCGCCGCTGCCCTGGAAGAGGAAGAGGAAGATGGTGGAGACGGCGATGGTGCTGGTGACCGAGGGGAAGTAGAAGGTGGTGCGCAGCAGGGAACGGCCGCGCAGCATCCGCTGGTTGACGATCATGGCCAGGGTGAGGCCGAGGCCGGTGGAGAGCGGGACGAACAGCAGGACGTAGTAGGCGTTGTTGCGCAGCGAGGTGGCGAACAGGGTGCGGTCCAGGCCGTCCTCGGTGAGCAGACCGCGGTAGTTGTCCAGGCCGACGAAGGTGGCCTGGCCGCCGGTGAAGGGGTTGGACTGGCCGTTCCAGTCGAGCAGGCTCACCCACAGCGCCATGACGATGGGCAGGGCCAGGAACAGCCCGAGGACAAGGACCGAGGGGCTGACGAACAGCCAGCCCCAGGGTCCCTGCCGGCCGCGCAGTGCGGGCTTGTGCATCAGTTGCCCGCTCCCAGGGCCGCCTCACCGTAGCTCTGGAGGTCCGCGAGGATCCTGGCCGGGTCGGCGGTCCGCAGGGATTCCAGGTCGGTGTTGAACTGGCCCACGACGCGGTCGAAGCCGCCCACGGTCACCGGGCCCTGGACGCCGTCGCCGCTGGCGCCCCAGGCTTCGGTGCCGGGGTGTTCGGCGAGGTAGTCGGCGGCGGCGGACTCCCGGGAGGGGACGGCGCCGAACGCGTTGCCCATGGCGATCTGCTGGTCGGGGCGGGTGAGGAAGTCGACGAGTTCGACGGCGGCGTCGCGGTGGGCGCTCTGCTGGGCGACACCCCAGCAGTTGGTGAAGGCGAGGGTGCCGGGTCCGGCCGGGCCCTCGGGCAGCGGCAGCACGGTGTAGTCGATGCCGGGGAAGTCGGTCTCCAGCGCACCGGCCAGCCAGCTGCCCTCGATGGTCATGGCGGCGGTGCCCTTGCCGAAGGCTTCGCCGGCCCAGCCGGCGTCGACCTCGGTGGCGAACTTCCAGGTGCCCTCCTGGAGCATGCCCTGGACGAATTCCAGGGCCTGGAGGTTCTCGGGGCTGTCGGCGGTCATGGTGGTCTGGGCGGGGTCGGTGATCCAGCCGCCGGCCTGCCTCATGAAGGCGCCGAGCCGCTGGTACTCGCTGCTGGTGACCAGGCCGGTCACCGAGCCGTCGGTGAGTTCGCCGGCCACCCGCCGCAGGTCGTCCCAGGTGGCGGGGTAGTCGTCCGGGGTGAGTCCGGCTTGCTCCCACAGGTCGTCGTTGATGACCAGGCCGAGCGAGGAGGTGTCCTTGGGAACGCAGACCAACTGGTCGTCGTAGGTGAAGGACTGGCGCAGCGTCGCGGAGAAGTCCTCGACGTCGGTGATGTGCTCGCCGTAGGGGTAGAGGGAGCCGCCGGAGGCGTAGTTGGCGAACTGGTGGGTCTCGACGTAGAAGACGTCGGGCGGGTTGTTGCCGGCGAATGCCTGACCGAGCTGCTGGTTGAGGTCCGAGGCGACCTGGACGTCGACGGTGTTGCCGGACTCCTCCTCGTAGGCGCTCGCGGCGGCGCGGACGGCGGCGGTCTCGGCCTCGCCGGAGGTGCCGATGAGGACGGTCAGCTCCTGCTTCCCGCCGGTCTTCTGCTCGGTGTCGCCCCCGTCACCGAAGGAGGAGGAGCAGCCCGCGGTGGCGAGCAGGGTTATGCCGGTGGTGAGGGCGAGCAGGGTGGTGCGTCTGGGGGCCATGGCTCTCTCCGTTGAGGTGCGGCTCGATCGTAGAAAAGGTCCGATGAATCGGGAAGAGTCGGATATGTCACATGAGGGGGCGGGGCGGGGCGCTGGATTCGCGGACCGCCAGCCGGGGTTCGAGCAGGATGTGCTCGGGTTCCCGGTCCGGCTCGGCGATCCTGGCCAGCAGCAGCCGGACGCACTCGGCGCCGATCACGTCCATCGGCTGGGCGAGGGTGGTCAGCCCCGGTGAGACGAGGGCGGCGGCCGGTGAGTCGTCGAAGCCGGTCACGGCCACGTCGTCGCCGGGGGTGAGGCCGCGTTCGCGCAGCGCCCGGTAGGCGCCCATGGCGAGGGTGTCGGAGGCGCACACGATGGCGTCGGCCCCGGTGTCCAGCAGCCGCAGGGCGACGGTGCGCGCGGCGTCCACGTCGTCCACGCTCTCGGCGCGCAGTCCCCGCACCGGCAGTCCGTGCCGGCGCAGCGCCGCCTTCCAGCCCTCGGCGCGGTCGTCACCGGCACCGGAACCGCGCGGCCAGCCGAGGAAGGCGACTTTGCGGTGCCCGCGCTCGGCGAGGTGGTCCACGGCCCGACCGATGCCGGCGGCGCCGTCCACATCGACCCAGTCGCCGATCTGCTTGTCGGACCACATGCGGCCGAAGGCGGTGAAGGGGATGTGGTGCTTGGCCAGCCACGCCTGGCGGCGGTCGCCGCGGTCGGTGTCGCTGAGGACGAAGCCGTCCACGCTGTAGTCGTCGACGAGTTCCTGGTACGGGGCGAGCAGCCGGGATCCGGCCGGGACGGCGAACAGCAGGATGCGGTGCCCGGCCTCCTCGGCGGTGTGGGTGAGGGCGTGCAGAAAGCGGTCCATGACCGGGGTGGTGCGGTCCACGTCCACCGACTGCACGCCGTAGCCGATCAGCCGGCTGGAGCGGGTGCGCAGGGTCTGGGCGGCGCGGTGCGGGCGGTAGCCCATGGCGTCGATGGCGGCGCGCACCCGCTCCAGCGTCTCGGGGCGCAGCAGTTCGGGGGCGTTGATCGCGTTGGAGACGGTCTGCGGGGACACCCCGGCCCGGCGGGCGACCATGGCGAGCGTGACACCTCCCGCCTTGCCCGACGACGACCGGCTGGTGGGCGTACGCGCCATCGCTGCCTCCTGAGCACCGCACGTGGATGGATTGGAGCGATCCACAAGGATTGCCGCAGCTGTGAACTGCATCTACATTTCTTGGAACGCTCCAATGACTGAGAAGATTGGTATCCCCGCTGATGAGTGTCAAGTCCTCGGCGATAACGAACGAGCCGCAGGCCGACCCCGCCGCCGTGCCGGGCATGCAGCCCTTTCTGCACGACGCCTGCGTCACGCTGTACGCGCCGAGCTTCGCCGTCTCCCGCCCCGACGGGCAGCTGCGGCGAGGCGTGGACGGCTTCTACCACAGTGACCGCCGGGCGCTGGCCCGGCTGGAGGTAGCGGTGGAGGGCGTGCCACTGGCCCCGGTCGGCGGTGGCCCGGAGGGCGCCGACACCGCCCGGTTCCGGTCCGTGCTGCGCGGCGTGGCCCAGGCGACGGCCGACCCGGCCGTCACCCTGGAGCGGCTGCGCTCGCTGACGGCGGGCGAACTCACCGAGTCCTTCGAGATCGCCAACCACGGCGCCACCCCGGCCCTGGTCCGGGTGCTGATCACCGCCGGCACCGATCTCGCGCCGATGGACCGGGTGAAGTCCGGGGCCGTGACCGCCCCGGTGGCGCCTGAGGTCACCGGCGCGGGACTGGTGTGGCGCGGCGAGGGAGGCACCGTGACCCTGACCGCCGCCCCCGCCCCGGACGCGATCGGCGCGGACGGGGTGCTGCGCTACGAGGTGGCGCTGGGCCCCGGACAGCGGTGGGACGCGGAAGTGGTGTGCGTCGCGGGCGAGGACACACCGCCGCCATTCACCGCGCCGCGCCCGGGCACCGTGGCGTGGCCGGTGCCCGAGGTGCGCAGCGCGGACCGGGCGCTGGACGCCTGGGTGGCGCAGTCGGACGCCGATCTGCGGCGGCTGCTGCTGAGCGATCCGCTGGCGCCCGAGGATGTGTTCGTGGCCGCCGGGGCGCCGTGGTTCGCCACGCTGTTCGGCCGGGACTCGCTGTGGGCGGCGCGGATGCTGCTGCCGCTGGGCACGGACCTGGCGGCGAGCACGCTGCGGGTGCTGGCCCGCCGGCAGGGCACGGTCACCGACGCGCGGACCCAGGAGCAGCCGGGGAAGATCCTGCACGAGGTGCGGCGCGAGGCGCTCACCGTGGAGGAGGGCGTGGTGCTGCCGCCGGTGTACTACGGCACGGTGGACGCCACCCCGCTGTGGGTGACACTGCTGCACGACGCCTGGCGCTGGGGGCTGGCCGAGGAGCGGGTGGCGGCGCTGCTGCCGCACGCCGAGGCGGCGCTGGCCTGGATGCGCGACCACGGCGACGCGGACGGCGACGGGTTCCTGGAGTACATCGACTCCACCGGCAGCGGGCTGGCGAACCAGGGCTGGAAGGACTCCGGCGACTCCATCCGCTTCCGCGACGGGCGGCAGGCCACCGCGCCGATCGCGCTCTCCGAGGTGCAGGGTTACGCGTACGAGGCGGCGATGGGCGGCGCCGCGCTGCTGCGGGCCTTCGGGCGGCCGGGCGCGGACGGCTGGGAGGAGTGGGCGCAGCGGCTGAAGTCGCGGTTCCGGGAGCGGTTCTGGGTGTCGGACGCGCGCGGGGCGTATCCGGCGATCGCGCTGGACGGCGACAAGCGGCCGGTGGACTCGGTGACCTCGCAGTTCGGGCATCTGCTGGGCACCGGGCTGCTGGACGCGGAGGAGAGCGCGCTGCTGGCGGCCCGGCTGGGCGGTGCCGAGCTGGACTCCGGGTTCGGGCTGCGGACCTACAGCTCTGCGATGGGCGGGTTCAATCCGCTGGGCTACCACGTGGGGTCGGTGTGGCCGCACGACACGGCGATCGCCGTGCACGGGCTGACCCGGGCCGGGTTCCCGGCCGAGGCGAGCGCGCTGGCGGCGGGCCTGGTACGGGCGGCGGACGCCTTCGACGCGCGGCTGCCGGAGCTGTTCGCGGGCTGGGGCAGCGAGGTGAGCGCGCGTCCGCTCCCCTACCCGGCCTCCTGCCGGCCGCAGGCGTGGGCGGCGGCATCCTCGGTGCAGGTGCTGGCCTCGGTGCTGGGGATCACGGCGGACGTGCCGGGCGGCACGGTGACGGTGGTGCCGCGGGTGGGTGAGCGGTTCCGGCCGCTGCGGGCGGCGGGGCTGCGGATCGCGGGCGCGCCGCTGGAGATCGCGGTGGACGCCGACGGCGGGACGCGGGTGCGCGCGCCGGAGGGGATCGAGGTGCGGCGCGGCTGAACCGGCCGCCGCGCACCGGGCCGTACTGCGGGAATGCGGGCCCGGTGCGCGGGGCGCGGGTCAGTGCGCGGTGTCGCTGTGCCACACGGTGTCGCCGTCCGCGGTGCGGATGGAGACATCGCCGTCGGTGCCGACGACGAGGGTGGCACCGGGGTGGCCGCCGGTGCCCAGGCTCCACAGGACGTCACCGGTGGGGCCGTTGAGGACCAGGTCGCCGTCCTCGGTGAAGGTGCCGCCGGCGACGGCCGGGTTGGTGTTGTCCGAGACCCACAGCTGCTGCTCGTTCTCGTCGCGGACGGTGTAGTTGTTGCCCTCCAGGCGGAAGCGGGCCTTGTGGGAGCTGATCACCTCGAAGCGGCGCAGCGCGGTGCCGCCGGCCACCACCTGGTCGCTGGGCGGGTCGCCGCCGATGGGCACCTCACCCTCGGCCAGCCGGCGCAGCGCGGTGAGGGAGGGGGTGAAGGCGTAGACGGCGCCCTCGGTGCGCACGAAGCGCTCGAAGCGCAGCGGGCACACCGCCGTCTCGCCGGTCCGGGAGGGGAAGGAGACATCGGTGTCGCGGCCGATGAGCGGGTCGCGGCCGACCACGTCGCGGCGGTCGGGGAAGTTCTCGGCGTCCACCCAGCTGGCCTGGACGAATTCGTACTGGGCGACGAGGTCGGACTGGTAACAGATGAAGACCAGGCCGCGCGGGGCGTCGGCGCGCTGGGCCGGGGTGCCCTGCGGGTCGTAGGGGCGGCCGTAGGGGATGCTGCGGCGGATCAGCCGGCGGCCGTCCAGCATGCCCTTCTCCTCGACGATCGGGCCGCCGTCGCGGCGCGGCTTGAGCCCGTCGCGGGGGTTGGTCTTGCGCAGGTGGGAGAAGAGCGGGGTGACGCGGCCCTCCAGGTCGTCGGCGAAGCTGACGTCGTTGTCGCTGTCGGCGCACGGCGGGGTGGGCACGTCGGTGTCGGGGCACTTGGCGACCGGTGCGCCGGAGGGCCAGCGGCCGATGAGCCGGGAGGCGAGCCACTCCTTGGTGGCCTCCTCGGGGACGGCTTCGTGCTCCTTGAGGACCTCCAGGTTCTGTTCGATCTGTCCCCACCAGCCGGGCACGTCCTGGGCGAGGCGGCGCACCACCTGGAAGGAGCCGTTGCGCATCCAGCCGGGGAGCCCGGCCGGCCAGCGGTGGTCCGGGGGCATGCCGACGACGAACTCGCCGGGGGTGATCAGCCGGGTGCCCGGCTTGGTGCGGTGGTAGTCGGGGCGCTCGGGGTCCTCTTCGTCGAAGTCCCGCACGCCGGGCTGGCTGATGCCGTCCTTGAAGCCGAAGTGCTCGGTGCCCCGCAGGTGGTCCTTGAGGGTGTTGCCCTCCTGTTCGAAAACGACGGCGACGTGCTGGGCGGCCATCCAGGCGCGTTCCTCCTCCAGGGCGGCCTGGAGGTCGGCGTGCCGGTCGGCGGCGAGGGTGAGCACGAGATGGACGGGGTGCTGGTGCTCGCCGCCGAACAGCCAGTGCTCGGGGTCGCTGTCGTCGAGGTCGCCGACGATCTCCTTGCGCGAGGCGGCGCCCTGCGCGAAGGCTTCCTGGGTGGTGCCGCGCGGGATGTCGCTGAACGGGGCGCCGCCGAGCAGTTCGGTGAGGCCGGCGTAGGTGAAGGCGACGCCGCGCCACACCGCCGTGAGGTCGGCCGGGTCCTCGCCGGCGGCGTAGCGGCGGGCGCGGCTGAAGTCGGCGTTGAAGGCGGCCACGTCCCGGGTGGTGGCGATGCGCTCGTGGAGCCTGCGCAGCCAGATCCTCGCGCGTCGCCGGTCCTTGAACTTCGCGAGGATCAGCTGGACGTGGTCCTTCTTGAAGCCGGCGAGCACGTCGCCCTGGATGTCGGTGGACAGCCGCAGCGGCAGCGTGGGCTGGGCGGCGGCGCTCTGTCCGGGGATGTCGGCCGTGGCGGGGGTACGGGTGGGGCGGGTGGACGAGTGGACCATCGACTCTCCGGGGATGGACGGATCCGACGCGTCGGAGTGGATTCCGGGCGTGCGCCAGCGAACTTATCCATCCGGTGCTTCTTCTGAGTGGTTTTGCGCCGTGTGTCCACTCGTCCGTGGGAATGACGCGTCAGACGGCCCCGGTGAGCGTGTCGACGACGGCCGGGTACCAGCGGTCGGCGATCTTGCGGGTTCCCGAGTCGTTCGGGTGGACGCCGTCGGTGGTGTCGGCGGTGGTGGAGAAGCCGGTCCACTGGTCGACGACGGTGAGGGGGGAATCCGTGGTGGTCAGGGCGGCGGCCCAGCCGGGTATGGCCGCGTTGAGGTCGGTCACGCGCTCGCCGCAGGCGGCGCAGTCGGCCGGGGCCATCGGGATGATCTGGGCGACGAGGATCCGCATGTGCGGGTTGGCTTCGCGCATCTGCCGGACCAGCGTGGTGTACGCGTCGAGGATCGCGGAGGTGGTGCGGGCGCTCCACACGTCGTTGGTACCCAGGTGCATCAGCACAACGTCGGGTGTAGTGGCGGCGAGCCAGCCGGGAAGCAGGTTCTGCTCGGCGATGCCGGTGGCGAGGAAGCCGCCGTGTCCCTCGTGTTCGCCGTCGTGCGGGAAGCCGCAGCCCTGGGGGGCCTGGGTGCCGACGAAGTCGATGTCGGTGTGTCCGGCGTCCACCAGATCACGCCACAGCAGGGCGCGCCAGCAGCCGGGGGACCCGGTGATCGAGTCACCCAGCGGCATGATGCGGGTGGCGGCGGTGGAAGCGGGGTGCCCGGCGGCGCGGGCGGTCCCGGTCTGGGCGAGGGTGAGGCCGAGCAGAGCGAGGGCGAGGGCCAGGACGAGGGCGTACCGGGGTGCGGTGCGCCGGGCGGTGAGCGCGGTGGGGGCGGTGTGGGGGTTCATGCGGGGCGGCTCCCGGAGTCGGGTCGGCCGGGCAGGCGGCAGTGCCGCGGGTCCCGGTGCAGCCCCCACCGTGTGACGCTCACATGGTGCCCGAGCCGGGCGGGTCGGGGAAGGTGGCGGACGCGGTCACAGGGTGAGGGCGCGGGTGGGGCCGCCGGGCCAGTGGACGGTGAGGGTGGTTCCGGCCACGGTGACGGTGGGCGGCTCGGGGAGCGGGGCCTGCGGTCCGGGGTTGCCGAGGTAGAGGGCGACGGCGTGGACATGCCCGTAGGGCAGGGGGTGGGGGGTGAGGTAGTGCGGGGTGGCGCTGTGCGGTCCGAGGGCGTTGGTGTGCCGGTCGCGGTGGACGGTGGGGGTGCCGTCGTCCGGGCGCAGGAGGAACAGCGCGCTGGTGAGGCCGTCGCGTCGGCGGACGAGGGCGTGCCCGGCGGTGGTGTCCTCCTTGGGGGGTTCGGCGGCGGCCAGTGGGTGGCCGCCGACGCGCAGCCGCAGCGGCGGCCCGGCCGGGGCGTCGGCGTCGGCGTCGTTGGGGGTGACGCGGATCAGCCGGATCTCCCAGGGGCCGTGCAGCAGCGCGGCGGTGGTGATCCAGGGTCCGGCCGGCCAGCGGTCGCGGTCGGCGGCCTCCTCGGTACCGTCGGCGGGCGGTGGCCAGTGGGCGCGGTGCCGGGAGACGGCGGTGTCCTCGGTCAGGGCGACGCGTTCGAAGGGGGTGCGCTGGGAGGGGGTGCCGTCCGCCATGAGCAGCGCGACATGGCTGTCGTGGAGTTGGGCGAGGTCGGCCGGATCGCGGTGGCGGGCGTCGCCGTCGCGGGCGTGGGCCTGCGGGTCGGGGTGCGGTCCGGCCGGTGCGGGGCGGAGCGGGGCGAGTTCGGGCGCGGTGTGGGTGGTGTAGGCGTGCCGGGCGTAGAACGGGTCGTCGCGGGCGGGCCGGTCGGGCGGGGTGTGGTCGGTGCCGTGGTTGGCGACGCGGACGATGCCGTCGGCGCGGGTGCCGGCGGCGATCCAGCCGGGTGCGGCCATGGCCCGTACGAAGTCACCGCGCTCCACGGGCAGCGGCTCCTCGGTGGCGGTCCACAGCGGGTGCTCCCCGGGCAGCAGCAGGACGGCGAAGGCCTTGGACGCCCAGTAGGGCGAGGCGGGCCCCGAGTAGTGCTGGCGGATCCGAGGGAAGGGGTGGTGCCAGCCGAGGCTGAGCAGGCCGTCCGGTGCGGTGGCCCCGTGGTCCAGGAAGTGCCGCACCATGCCGGAGACGGCGCGGCGGGTGAGTCCGGGGGCCAGGGCCCCGGTGTCGAAGAGGGCGCCGGCCGCGAAGGGGGCGGCGGCGGCGAACCGGTAGGTGAGGGAGCGGCCCTGGAGCAGCGGTGACCCGTTCGCCGCCACCAGGTGGGCGGCGTCGTCGAGGAAGGCGGCCAGCCGCCGCCGGTAGACGGTGGTGCGGGCCGGGTCGGCGTGGCCGGCGGCGATGCGGGAGTACCACAGCGGGTACAGGTGCATGGCCCAGCCGTTGTAGTGGTCGTAGTTGCGCAGCCGGCCCGGGGAGCGGGTGCCGTCGCTGTACCAGCCCTCGCCCGCGTACCAGGTCTCGGTGGCCTCGATGGCGTGGTCGATGTCGTCGGGGGCGTAGGGGGCGCCGGCCGAGCGCAGGAAGGCGCTGACCACGGCGCGGAACCAGACCCAGTTGTTGGGGGGTACGGCAGCGCCGCACACCTCGCGCAGCCAGTCGACGGTGCGCTGCCGTACCGCGTCGGGCAGCCGGTCCCACAGGAGCGGGCGGGTCTCGTGCAGGGCGATGGCGAGGGAGGCGGCCTCGACCCGGGCCTGCGGCAGTTCGGCGGGGCGCGGCCAGCGGTGCGGGCCGGTGGGGTCGGTGCCGGCGGCCAGGCCCTCGGCGTACGGGGCGAGGAGGCGTGCGGCGTGCTCGTGGTCGGTGGTGCCGGCGGCGCGGAAGGCGGCGAGCAGGAAGGTGCGGGCGAACCCTTCGAGGCCGTCGCTGTGGGTGCCGGAGCCGCTCGCGGGCCCGGGGAGATGGATGAGGGAGCCCTCGGGCCCGGCGTGCGGGCGTACGGCGGCGAGCAGGGTGTCGGCGGTGTGTTCCCAGTGCTGCCGGGTCCAGCCGGTGTGCGGGGAGCGGATGAGGTCGGGTTCGGGGGCGGTCATTTGAGGCTTCCTTCGGCCATGCCGGCACGCCAGCGGCGTTGCAGCGGGATGAACAGGGCGAGCAGCGGCAGGGTGGCGACGGCGGAGCCGACGACGACCATGCGGGTGTAGTCGGGGTTCTGGCCGACGGCGGAGTTCCAGGTGAACAGGCCCTGGCCGAGGGTGAACAGATCGTTGTCGGTGATCATCACCAGCGGCAGGAAGAAGTTGTTCCAGATGCCGATGAACTGGATGAGGAAGATGGTGAGCGCGCCGGGGGCCATCAGCCGCAGCCCGACCTGGAAGAAGGTGCGCAGCTCGCCGGCGCCGTCGAGGCGGGCGGCTTCCAGGAGTTCGCCGGGTATCGCGCCGGAGGAGTAGGCGCGGGCGAGGTAGACGCCGAACGGGTTGACCATGACGGGGATGAGGACCGACCACATGGTGTCGGTGAGCTGGAAGTTCGACATCAGCAGGTACAGCGGTACGACGATGGCGGTGTTGGGGACGAGGACGCCGGCGATGACGAGGGCGTACCACTTCCCCTTGCCGCGGAAGTCGAACTTGTCGAAGGCGTAGCCGGCGGCGACCGAGAGCAGGGTGGCCGCGGCGGCGCCGCCGAGGGCGTAGACGGCGGTGTTGAGGATCCAGCGGGCGAAGATGCCGTCGTCCTGGCGGAAGAGGTCGGCGATATTGCCGAGGACGTGGAAGCCGGCCGAGGGCGAGAAGCCGTTGGACGCGTACAGCTCGGGCAGGGTCTTGGTCACCCCGAACAGCAGCCAGATCAGCGGCATCAGGGTGTAGAGCGCGGCGATGGCGACCAGGGTGGTGGCGGTGGCGCGGCCCGTCCAGCGGTTGCCGGTGGTGCGGGGCGTGGTCATGGCGCGCTCCTGCGGTGGGCGAGTTTGGTGACGGTGAAGGAGAGCACGCCGGCGAGGGCGGCGATGAGGACGGAGACGGTGGCCGCGTAGTGGTAGTCGTTGGAGTTGAACGCGGCGGCGTAGGCGAGCATGTTGGGGGTCCAGGTGCTGGTGACGGAGCTGTTGCCGGCGCTCTGGACGATCTGCGGCTCGGTGAACAGCTGGAGCGAGCCGATGATGGTGAAGAGGGTGACCACGAACATCGCGGCGCGGATCTGCGGGAGTTTGACCAAGACGGCGGTGCGCAGTTCGCCGGCGCCGTCGAGGCGGGCGGCTTCCACGGTGGAGGCGGGGACGGCGCGCAGGGCGACGTAGATGAGCACCACGTTGAAGCCGAGGGACTGCCAGACGGCGATGTTGACCAGGGAGAGCAGCACGGTGTTGCCGCCGAGGAAGTCGACTTCCGCGCCGAGTCCTTCCAGTCCGTCGATGATGGGGCTCAGGCCCGGGGTGTAGAGGTAGACCCAGACGATGGCGGCGATGAGTCCGGGCACGATGTGCGGCAGGAACAGCACGGTGTGGAAGAAGCGGCGGGCGGCGGTGAGCGCGCTGTCGAGCAGCAGGGCGAGGGCGGCGGCCAGGGTGATGACGAGCGGTACGTAGATCAGGCCGTAGAGCAGGACGCGCCCGGTGCCGGTGAGGAAGGTGGGGTCGGTGAGGGCGCGGACGTAGTTCTCGGCTCCGGCGAAGACCCGGGTGGGGCCGTCCCAGCCGATGCCGGTGAACTTCTCCCGGTAGAGGCTGAGGACCAGGGCGTAGCCCATGGGGGCGATGTAGGTGAGGGCGAAGAGGGCGAAGAACGGGCCGAGCAGCCACAGGACGGCGCGGGGCCGGCGGGTGCGGGTGGCGGCCCGGGGGCGGGCGGGTGGTGCGGCGGTGGCCATGGCGGTCCCTGGGTGGCTGGGGGGCGGGGCGGTCATTCGGGGACGGTGAAGCCGCGCTGCCGCAGCTGGTCGACGGTGGCGTCCTGCCAGCGGGCGAGGGCGGTGCGGATGCCCTCGGGCCGGCCGATCCACGCGGTGGCCTCGTCGACCAGCCGGGCGAAGCCCTCGGTCATGTCGGGGCCCCATTCCCAGGCGGGGTTGACGGTGCGGGCCGCGGCCCCGGCGGCGGCCGGCAGGTCCATGCCGGCGACGTAGGGGTTGGCCGCCTCGATGGCGGTGCCCCAGTGGTCGGTGAGCGTGGTGTTGGCGGGGTAGGAGGTGTTGACCTGGGCGACGGCCTCCACCGCGTCCGGTGAGGTGGAGACCCAGCGGATGAACTCCATGGCTTCCTCGGGGTGGTCGGCGCCGCGCGGGACGGCGAGGGAGGAGCCGCCGTAGTTGCCGCTGGCCGGTCCCTCGGGCCAGGCGGGGAGCGGGGCGGCGCCCCAGCGGCCGGCGAGGTCGGGGGCGAAGCGCTGGATGTTGGCGGCGGTCCAGGGGGCGGCCAGCACGGTGAGCGAGGTGCCCTGCTGGAGCTGGGTGACGTGCTGTTCGGCGAAGGTGGGCCGGGCGGTGACGAGACCGTCGTCGACGAGGGATTCCCAGTAGCCGGCGAAGCGGGCGCCGGCCTCGTCGGTGGCGTCCACCTGCCAGTGGCCGCTGCCGGAGTCGAACCAGCGGGCACCGGCCTGCCAGGCGAGGCCGGCGAGCAGCGCGGCGTCGTTGGTGCCGAAGTTGGTGAGGGTGACCCCCGGGTGCTCGGCGGCGACGGTCTCGGCGGTGGTGCGGAACTCCTCCCAGGTGGTGGGCGGGGTGAGTCCGTACTCGGCGAACAGATCGGTGCGGTAGAACATCACCGTGGGGCCGATGTTCATCGGCAGCCCGTACACCTGGCCGCCGAGGGCCACTTGCCGCCAGGCCCAGTCGGGGTACTGGTCGCCGAGGTCGGTGACGCCGTAGGGATCGAGGGGCTGGAGGACCTGCTGGGTGACGAAACCGGGCAGTTGCGGGTACTCGACGGCCACTACGTCGGGGGCTTTGCCGGCCTTGACGGCGTTGAACATCTTCGAGTAGCCGCCGGCGGTGCCGGCGGGCACCTTCTCGAAGGTGACCCGGATGTGGTCGTGGGTGGCGTTGAACCGGTCGGCGAGTTCCTGGGAGCCGGAGGTCCACGACCAGTAGGTGAGGGTGACCGGCCGGTCCTCGCCGGTGCCGGGGACGGCGCAGGAGGCGAGCAGCAGCGCTGCCATCAGCAGCGGAACGATGCGTATGGCACGGCGACTTCGGCGTCTGAACACGGCGGCGGCTCCTTGGGTGACGTGTGCCACTGCACCCTGGACCAGAAGCGACAACGCGTCAATAGAAAAGAACAGATTCATTCATAAGCAACCATGGGCATCAAGTAAGCTCCATGCACAACCACGAAGGGATGGCCACATGCTGGTGGAACAACGGCAGGAGCTGCTGCTCCAGGAACTGCGGGCCACCGGCGCCGTACGGGTGGCCGAACTCGCCGAGCGGTTCGGGGTGTCGGCCGGCACCATCCGCCGCGACATCGCCGAACTCGCCGATCTGGGGCGGCTGACCAAGGTGCGCGGCGGCGCGGTGCCGGCGCAGCGCGCCGTGGCTCCGCCCGCCCCCGGCGGCGGCCCCGAGCCGGAGGCGCCGGCCGATCCGCACCGGCCCACGATCGGGCTGCTGGTGCCCTCGGCCACCTACTACTACCCGCGGGTGGTGGCCGGGGTGCGCGAGGTGGCGGCGCGGTACGGGGCGCGGGTGGTGATCGGGCTGAGCGACTACGCCCAGCCCCGGGACGAGCGGCAGATCGAGGAGCTGTGCGCCTCGGGAGCGGACGGGCTGCTGATCGCCTCCACCGGCGGCCACACCGTACCCCCCGCGGTACTGGCCCGGCTGCGGGCCACCGGGCGGCCGTTCGTGCTGCTGGAGCGGCGCCCTCAGGAGCCGGACGATCCCTGTGAGTTCGTGGTCTCCGACCACGCCACCGGGGCCGGGCGCGCGGTGCGGCACCTGCGGGACCTCGGGCACCGCTCGGTCGCGCTGTTCACCGCGGGCAGCCCGACCGCGCCGCTGGTGCGCGAGGGGTACGAGCGGGCGGTGCGGCAGCTGGAGCTGGATCCGGGCGCGCCGGTGGCCGGGGCGGACGAGCCGGCTTCGGGCACCCCCGCCGCCGTGGCGCGCTACGACGCCTTCATCGAGGAGTGCCGGGCGCACGGCACCCGGGCGGCGCTGGTGCACTCCGACCAGGACGCCATCGAACTGCTCCAGCGGCTGCGGGCCAAGGGGCTGCGCACCCCGGACGATCTGGCGCTGATCGCCTACGACGACGAGATCGCCTCACTGGCCGAGGTACCGCTCACGGCGGTGGCCCCGCCCAAGCGGCAGCTCGGGGAGGCAGCGGCCCAGTTGCTGCTCGACCGGCTGCCGGCGCGGGCGGAGCTGGCGCCGCGTCAGGTGGTGCTCCAGCCACAGCTGACGGTGCGCGAGTCGTGCGGGGCGGCGAGCGCCGGGGCGTGAGCGGGGCGGGGCGGGGCGGCGGGGAAGGCGTCACGAGCCGGCCGGGTGCACGGGGACGCGCACTTCTGACGCCCGGTGGATACTTGTGGCACTTCGTTGGCTGTGCCGGCCGAGCGGCGGTGAGCGAGGAGGGCTCACCGCCGGCGACGGTCCGGTACGGCCCCCGCCGTCCGGAATCCGTCGTGGTGCGTGCGCAGCGATGGCGTGGACTCAGACCGTGGCCCGGTGGCGCTTGCCGCCGATCCGGAAGGCGTGGATGGCGCAGCCGTGTTCGACCGCGGCCCGGGTGGCTTCCTCCCAGGTGAGCGCCCGGGGCCCGGCGGCGAACAGCGGGCCGGAGGTCCGGTCGCCGATCACGGCGGTGAGCAGGGTGGCGGCGCGCTCGGAGATCGGGATGTCGCCGCCGTCCGGGAGCGCGGCGGCCCGCGAGGCGGCCTCGGGGCGGATCCTGCGGCTGCCGAGGTCGATGTCGGGCACTTCGAGGGACAGCAGGTCCATCACCCGCACCTCGCTCTCCCACAGCAATTGCCACAGCGCCCGGTGCGCGATGTCGATGGACTCGTCGGAGAGAAGGGCCGTCAGCCGGTCGAGCGTGACGGATTCCGCGGTGGTCGTCATGGCCACGCAGTATCCACCCTTTGCCCATGGCCCGTAAGAAGTACGGGCGGTTTGTGACCGGGTGATCCACTTCTGTGTCCTCGGTGTGTCCATTACCGTGCCATTGCTCCCTCTTTACCCGGTTGCATTACAGTGCGATCACCGGGGGTATCGCGACACCCCGCGGGGTGAGAGAGACGAGGTGACCCCATGGGCCAGATCGGACCCACGCATCTGCTGGTCGTCGCCGTGGTGGTGCTGGTGGTCTTCGGTTCGAAGCGCCTGCCGGACACCGCGCGGGCGCTCGGGAAGTCCCTGCGGATCCTCAAGAGCGAGACCGCCGCCCTGCGCACCGACGACCAGCCGCAGCCGCCGGTGCCGGCCCCGCCGTCCGTACCGGACGTGCCGGCCGCGCGGGAACAGCGGCAGCCGCCGGTGAGTTCGTAGCCTCCCGCACCATCACGCCCCGCGTGCCGCCCCGGCCCGCGGGGCGTTCCGCTGCCCGGCGGGCCGCCCCCGGTACCGCTCCCGGCCCTCCACCCGGGCCCGGACATTGCGCCCGATGACGGCCGTGTGACGGCCATGCCGCCCGCCCCGGGAGCGCCTTGACCCCGGACCGGCGGCTGGTTACGTTCACCCCCATGCGGATCCCTGTGCGGCTCACCCGGCGGCGTGCCGTGGACCTGATGCGCGTCACCACCGCGATCTGTCGCTGAGAACACGCCCCGGCCCCTCCCCCGTTTCCCGGCCGCCCGCCCGCGCCCCGGCCGCTGCCCCTCCGTGCCCGCGCGCCGTGCCCGGCGCCGCGCGCACGCCCGGACGACGGCTGCCCGGGCCGGCCCCCACACACCGCGCCGCCCGCTCCCGCCCCGAAAGGTGTGCCGATGCCCGAGCCGTCCTCACCCGTCCCGCTGTCCGTCCTCGACCTGGTGCCGGTGGTCTCCGGCTCCACCCCCGGGCAGGCGCTGCGCCGCAGCGTCGAGCTGGCGCAGCACGCGGAGGCGGCCGGGTACCGGCGGTACTGGGTGGCCGAGCACCATCTCGCGGACGGAGTGGCGAGTTCGGCGCCGGAGCTGGTGATCGGTCTGGTGGCGGGCGCCACCGGGCACATCCGGGTCGGCTCGGCGGCGGTGCAGCTGGGGCACCGCACGGCGCTGTCGGTGGTGGAACAGTTCGGCACCCTGGACGCGCTGTATCCGGGGCGGATCGATCTGGGACTCGGCCGCTCCGGGCACCGGGCCGGTCCCGGCGGCGGTGCGGGGCCGGTGGTGCCGCAGGAGCACCGGGCGGCGCGGTGGGTGGACGGCGTGCTGATCCCGCCGCCGTTCCGGCCCCGGGCGCTGCTCGACTCGCCGTACTTCACCGCGCAGCAGGAGCTGTTGCGGCTGCCGGGTGCACAGGCGCCGGGCTACCCGGAGCATGTGGACGCCATCGCGGAGTTGCTGGCCGGCGAACACCGGGTGCCGCGGGGCGACACGGCGCACCCGGTCCACGCGGTGCCGGGCGAGGGCGCCGGTCTCCAGCTGTGGGTGCTGGGCTCCAGCGCCGGGGAGAGTGCCCGGGTGGCCGGCGAGCGCGGTCTGCCGTTCGCGGCCAACTACCACGTCAGTCCGGGGACGATCCTGGAGACGGTGGCGGCCTACCGGGACGCCTTCCGGCCCTCCGAGCGGCTGGCGCGTCCGTATCTGGTGGTCTCGGCGGACGTAGTGGTGGCGCCGGACGACGGCACGGCGCGGCAACTGGCGGCCGGCTACGGGCTGTGGGTGCACTCCATCCGCTCCGGGCGGGGCGCGATGCCCTTCCCCTCGCCCGCGGAGGCGGCCGGGCACCGGTGGACGGCGGCGGACCGGGCGCTGGTGGCGGACCGGGTGGACACCCAGCTGGTCGGCTCGCCGGACACGGTGGTGGCGGGGCTGCGGCGGCTGCGCGCGGTCACGGACGCCGACGAACTGCTCATCACCACGATCACGCACGGGCACCGGGACCGGGTGCGCTCCTACGCCCTGCTGGCCGACGCCTGGTACGGGCGGGGCGCGGCGTGACGCACCGCCGCCCCCGGCGGCGGGGACGGTGGTGCGTGCGGCGGCCGGCCCTCGCTCAGGCGCGGCTCAGCTGCGCGGCCCGGGTGAGGGCCGAGGAGAACTGGTCCAGCACGTGGTCCAGCGGTTCGGCGGTGGCCGGATCGACGGTCACGGTGCCGTCCGCCTCGGTGGTGATGTGCCGGTCGAGGACGAACCAGCCCTGGGTGATGTGGGCGGCGCCCATGGCGGAGAGCACGGGCCGCAGCGCGTAGTCGATGGCCAGGACGTGCGCGGTGGTGCCGCCGGTGGCCAGCGGCAGCACGGTCTTGCCGGTGAGCGCGTACTGCGGGAGCAGGTCGAGCAGCGATTTGAGCAGGCCGGAGTAGGCGGCCTTGTAGACGGGGGTGCCCACGACGACGCCGTCGGCGTCCCGCAGCAGGGTGTTGACCCGTTCGATCGCGGGGTGGGTGGGGTCGGCGCCGGTGAGGGCCTGCGGCGGCAGGGCGCGGGCGTCCAGCGGTACGACCCGGTGGCCCTGGAGGGTGAGCCGGGCGTCGAGGTGGCGCAGCAGGCGGACGGTGCGGGAGGTGGGTGAGGGGCTGCCGGAGATGGACAGGACGGTGGCCATGGCGGGGTTCCTTCGTCGGGAGGCGAGCGGGGGCGGGTCGGCACTCCGCTCGGTGCGGGGCGGGGTGACCGGGCGGTGCGGGCGCCGCCCGGCCCGTACGCCTTCTCCCGCCGGGGGCCACGGGGCACGGACGCGTGCGATGCCCGTTTGGTGGTGCCGGGGGGCGCGCACGGCAGGAAGCCCGCCGGGCACGCGGCAGTGCGGGCCCGGGGGCACGGGGAGGGAGAAGGGGGTACGGGGCCGGGTTCGGGGACGGGGGTCCGCGCGCACCGCGCGGCCGTGCGTCAGGGGGTCAGTGGTGGATCCGACAGATGGCGCCGGCGACGCGGGCGAAGTCCACGCAGCGGCGGCGGGTCAGGATCTGAACACCAGGCATAGCAGGATGCAAGCACGGGTGGCGCGACGGCGTCAATGGCAGCCGCGCCGGGTGCGGGGGGTGCGGCGGCGTCAGGGGCCGGGCTTGCGTGCCTCGATGAGGAACCGGGTGGTGTGGGCGGTGAACGGGCCCTGTTCCCGGATGTGTTGGTGCAGCCGGCGCAGGGCGGGCAGGTGGCGCTCGACGGTGAAGCCGGGCACGATCCAGACAACCTTGCGCAGGAACCAGACGACGGCGCCGATGTCGTGGAAGACGGTGCGCAGGGTGGCGGTGCGCAGGTCCACCACCCGCAGTCCGGCGGCCTCGGCGGCGGCCCTGGCCGCCTCGGGTTCGCGGGGGTCGGGTTGCGGCCAGGGACCGAGGAAGTACTCGCCGAGTTCGGCGACGCTGCGCGGGCCGACCTCCTGGGCGAGGAAGGCGCCGCCGGGGCGCAGCACCCGGGCGATCTGCGGCCAGTCGGTGCGGACCGGGTGGCGGGCGCTCACCAGGTCGAAGACGCCGTCGGGGAAGGGCAGCCGGCCGTCGTCCCCAGGGACCGTGACGACCACGCCGCGCGGGCCGAGCCGGGCGGCGGCGAGGGCGGCGTTGGGCGGCCAGGACTCGGTGACGGCCATCAGCGGCGGCAGGACGGGGGCCTCGTCGAGGACCTCGCCGCCGCCGGTGTCCAGGTCGAGCGCGGAGTGGACAGTGGCCAGCCGCCGGCCCAGCAGCCGGGCGTACCCCCACGGCGGGCGTTCCTCGGTGGCCCGGCCGTCCAGCCAGGAGAAGTCCCAGCCGTCGACGGGTGCCCGCCGGGCCTCCTCGACGAGCGTTTCGAAGTCATCGTGGTGTCGCCCCATCGCCCCACCCTGGCAGGGTGGGGCGCCGTCCCGCCACCGGATACGGCGGACGGGCGGCGGGCGGGGCGGTCGGCGCGGTCGGCGCGGGTGGTGGGATATCGGCGCCGGCTGGGGGAGGCTGCGGGTGCGGTCATGGCCGACGGAGAACGGGAGTGAGATGTCCGGTGCACGAGCCCACGAGAGCGCCGATGAGCTGCCGCGCGGCCGGCGGTACCTGGTGCTGGCGATCTGCTGCATGTCGTTGCTGATCGTCAGTCTGGACATCACGGCGCTGAATGTGGCGCTGCCCTCGCTGGGGCGGGAGCTGGAGGCGGATGTGTCGGGGCTCCAGTGGACGGTGGACGCGTACACCCTGGTGCTGGCGTCGTTCCTGATGCTGTCGGGTTCGATGGCGGACCGGCTGGGGCGGCGGCGGGTGTTCAGCGTCGGTCTGGTGGTCTTCACCAGCGGGTCGCTGCTGTGCGCGCTGGCGCCGGGTCTCGGGTGGCTGGTGGTGTTCCGGATGCTCCAGGCGCTGGGCGGTTCGATGCTCAATCCGGTGGCGATGTCGATCATCAGGAACACCTTCCACGATCCGAAGGAACTGGCGCGGGCGATCGGGATGTGGGGCGGGGTGGTCGGGATCTCCATGGCGGCGGGGCCGATCGTGGGCGGGGCGCTGGTGCAGTGGTTCGACTGGCGGGCGGTGTTCTGGATCAACATCCCGGTCGGGCTGACGGCGCTGGTGCTGACCCGGCGGTTCGTGCCGGAGTCGCGGGCCCGGCGGGCGCGGCGGATCGATCCGGTGGGGCAGGCGCTGGTGATCCTGCTGCTGGGGTCGCTGACCTTCGGCATCATCGAGGGCGGGCGCGGGGAGTGGACGAGCCCGTGGATCATCGGCTGTTTCGTGGTGGCGGTGCTGTCGGTGCCGGCGCTGGTGGGTTACGAGTCGCGCCGCGCGGATCCGCTGATCGACCCGGAGTTCTTCCGCAGCGCGCCGTTCAGCGGGGCGAGCGCGATCGCGGTGAGCGCGTTCGCGGCGCTGAGCGGTTTTCTGTTCCTCAATACGCTCTATCTCCAGAACGGGCGGGGGCTTTCCGCGCTGGAGGCGGGCACGTATCTGCTGCCGATGGCCGGGGTGACGCTGGTGCTGGCGCCGGTGTCGGGGTGGCTGATCAACCGGTACGGTGCGCGGCTGCCGCTGTTCCTGGCGGGGCTCGCGCTGACGGCGAGCGGGCTGATGTTCGCGCTGTGGCAGGCGGAGAGCGACAACGCGCGGCTGTTCACCGCCTATGTGCTGTTCGGGGTCGGTTTCGGGCTGGTGAACGCGCCGATCACCAATACGGCGGTGACCGGGATGCCGCGCGCCCAGGCCGGGGTGGCGGCGGGGATCGCCTCGACGAGCCGGCAGGTCGGGTCGGCGCTGGGGGTGGCGATGGTGGGAACGGCGCTGGCGGCCGGTTCGCAGCACGCGGGGTGGTGGATCATCACGGTCTGCGCGCTGCTGGTGCTGGGGATCGGGCTGCTCACCAGTGGGGCGTGGGCGATGCGTTCGGCGGAACGGACGGCGGAGCGGCTGGCGGCGTCGGGGCAGCGGCCGGGAGCGCACTGAACCGGGCTTTGTCGGAATATGCGTGCGCCGCGGGAAACATGGGGGTCATCAATGCAGGCTATTATCCGTTTTCACGATGACCCGCTTTTCTGCGATGACGGGAGTACGGAGATAGCCCTACGCATATGGCTCAGCAGCGCGGGAGCCGCCAGTACTCAGGTGATGCGCATGTTGCGCGAAAACCCCGAGTCCGCCGCCGTACGGATCTACGGCACCAATATCAGCGCGACCGCGCCCGCGCTGATGGCCTGTGATGTGGCCGAGGTCGAACCGTATCGCGTCAACGATCATGTCTATGCCGAATTCGCCCTGGACTTCTGCCGCCGGCACGGCATCGACGTCCTGATCCCGCCGCGGAGGCTGGACGCACTCGCCGGACGGGCCGAGGAGTTCGCCCGGGCCGGCACCCGTCTGATGTGCGCGCCGCCGGCCGCGGTGAACGTCCTCACCAGCAAGAGCCGCACCTACGAGGCGGCCCGGGCGGCGGGCATCCCGGTACCCGAATGGCGGGTGGTGCGCGACGCCGACCAACTGCGCACGGCCGTCGAGGAACTGGGCCGCCCCGGGGAGAGCCTGTGCATCAAACCGGCCGGTGAGTACTCGGCGTTCGGTTTCCGCATCTTCGACGACGGGCCGCTGCGGCTGCGCGATCTGCTGGAGGCGCCCCGGCCGCTGGTGTCGGTGACGGCGGTGGCCGACGCGCTGAAGCGAGCGGCGGACGAGGAGGAGAAGGTGCCCTCGTTCATCGTGATGCCCTATCTGGAGGGACCCGAGGTGAGCGTGGACACGCTCTCCGCACCCGGCGGCCGGCTGCTGGCCGCCGTTCCCCGGGCCAAGGACGGGCGCTACCGGCTGCTGCTCGACGATCCGGAGGCGACCGGGATCGCGCGCGCCGTGGTCGAGCACTTCGGGCTGGCCTATCTCGCCAATGTCCAATTGCGCCGGCTGCGCGGGGCTTCGGTGCTGCTGGAGGCGAACCCGCGTCCCTCGGCCGGTGTCTACCAGACCGCCTTCAGCGGGCTGAATCTGCCGTGGGCGGCCGTCCGGCTGCTGGTGCACGGCGATCCGGGGGAACTTCCCCCGCCCCGGCTCGGCGGCCGGATCGCGGTCACCGAGACGGCGGCCGAGGTGCACCCGGCCGTCACCGCCCCGGCCGCGCACGGAAGCTGAACATCCGACCGCCAAGCTCGCCCCCGGGCTTGGCGGCCTCCCCCAGGCGCAGGACGGGCCGGAAACGGGTAGAGCGTGAATGTCATGAACATGACTTCCCGACGAGGAGGCTCCCGATGTCCTTCCGCACAGCGGCCCGCGCCCTGATCACCTCCGTGGTGGCGGCCCTCGCCCTCACCACGGCCCACGCCACCGCCGCACCCGCCCCCGCCGCCCCGGCGGACGACCCCGCCGTCGCCGCCCGCGTGCTCACCTACGACGCCGGCGGCTCCGCCGAGTTCGCGGGCGCCGTCGCCGCCGGTGTCGCGGTGTGGAACGAGAGCGTCGTCAATGTACGCCTCACCCCGGCCGCAGCCGGCCAGAGCGCCAACATCCGCATCATCGCCGACAACGGCTGGCCCCGGGCCCTCCGTACCAGCCTGGGCAACGGCATCGTCTACATGGGCCGCGAGGCCGTCGGCTACGACACCACCCGGATCGCCGCCCACGAACTCGGCCACATCCTGGGCCTGCCCGACATCAAGCCCGGCCCCTGCTCCAGCCTGATGTCCGGCTCCACCGCCGGTCTCTCGTGCACCAACCCGTACCCGAACGCCGCCGAACGGGCCGCCGTGGAGAACTACTTCGCCGGCAGCACGGCCGCCGGTGACCGGATACCGGGACGGCAGCTCTTCACCGACTGACGGCTGCGCCGCCCGTCAGCTCCCGCCGGGCGCCGGCGCCGTGGTGCCCCGGGGCGTGAAACGCGCCGCCGGGGACCACCGCCCGGCCACCGGACGTCCGTCGATCAGCTCCAGCACCGAGGCCGCCACCAGCGTGCCGAACCGGTGCACGTCCACCGTCATGGTGGTGAACGGCGGCGCGGTCAGCCGGCACATCGCCGAATCGTCCCAGGCCACCAGCGACAGGGCGGACGGCACCGCGACACCGGCCGCCTTCGCCGCGCCGAGACCGGCGATCGCCATCACGTCGTTGTCGTACAGGATCGCGGTGGGACGGTGCGGCGCCGCCAGCAGGGCGGCGGTCAGCCGCTCCCCCGCCTCGGCCGAGTAGTCGCCCTCCACCAGCACCGGCTCGATGCCCGCCGCCGCGCACTCCGCGCGCATCGTGTCGCTGCGCACCCGGGTGTGCAGCAGGGCCGCCGGGCCGGTCACCCGGGCGATCCTGCGGTGACCGAGCGCCAGCAGCCGCTCCAGCGCCTCCCGCATCGGCCCCGCGGCGTCCGTGGACACCGCGGGGATCCCCGGCTCCTCCCGCAGCCCGCCGGCGATCACCGCCGGCATGCCCAGTTCGCGCAGCACGGCGGGACGGCCGTCGGTGGTGGTCACATTGACCAGCACCACCGCCTCCACCAGGCCGCGCTCGGCCCAGCGGCGGTGGGTGGCGATCTCCTCCTCCTGGTGCTGCACGATGCGCAGCAGCAGGGAGTAGCCGCGCTCGGCCAGGGATTCCTCGATGCCGGCGATGAACTCCATGAAGAAGGGTTCCGCGCCCAGCAGCCGGGCCGGTCTGGCGAGCACCAGACCGATCGCTTCGGTGGTGCCCACTCAGCCCCGCACCGCCACCCCGTGCAGGGAGTTGACCGAGGCGAGCACGTCGGGGCCGGTGAACAGCCCCGGGTCCACGGTGGCCCCGGTGGTCACGGTGAAGGTGTGGCTCTCCCCCGCGAGCAGCGTCACCAACTGGTCGTCCACCTCGGCGTCCGCCGCGATCCGGTCGGCCAGCACCGCCACGTCCCGGGCGAAGGAGGCCGCGGTGACGGTCACCCGGTAGCCGCCGGGCACCGCTTCGGCGCTCGCCTCCAGTGCGGCCGGGTCGTAGCCGAGCGCCAGGTCGGGGCCGAAGGTGTGCACGGTGCGCACCGCGTCCGCCGTGGCCACCAGCACCTCCCCCCGTCCGTCGCCGGGCTCCGTCAGGGCGGCGTCCGGCTCCAGGGTGAGGGCCGAACGCGCCGCCACCCGCAGGGTCATGGTAGCGGCGGCCAGCACCTCACCGGTCAGCGCGGTGCGCTCCAGGCGCAGCGGCGCGACCCACTCGGTGTCGGTGTCGTTGACCGCGACGACGGCGGTGCGCCCGTCGCGGGGCTGCACGGTGAGCAGCCGGGGGGCGAAGGCGC
The DNA here is from genome assembly GCF_900116145.1 of Streptomyces harbinensis. Taxonomy (GTDB): domain Bacteria; phylum Actinomycetota; class Actinomycetes; order Streptomycetales; family Streptomycetaceae; genus Streptomyces; species Streptomyces carpaticus. The sequence continues at coordinate 87,048 of NZ_FPAB01000009.1, forward strand.
GGCGCAGGGCGTACCACAGCGGCTTGCGGCGCTCCCCGGAGTCGACGGCGGCCCAGGAGACCACCGGCCAGCAGTCGTTGAGCTGCCACACCAGGGCGCCGGCGGTCCGGGGCCACCAGGAGCGGAAGTGCTCGATGCCGAAGGCGACGGCGCGGGCCTGGTTGAGCTGGGTGGCCCAGTGCCAGTCGGCGAAGCCCGCCGGGTGCGGCAGATGGGGGGCGAGGCCGCGGTCCAGTTTGCCGTTGCCGTCCTCGGCCTTCTGGTGCAGCAGCAGCGCGGGGGAGGTGGGGGTCAGCGGCTGCTCGTCGTGGATCCAGGTGGTGAGGGTGGACCAGTCGGGCGGGCCCTGGAAGCCGAACTCGGAGCAGAAGCGCGGGATGTGGTCGAGGTAGGTGGTGTAGTCCTTGCGGTTCCACACCTCCCATTCGTGGCGGGTGCCGTGGTCGGCCTCGTTGGGGTGGACGGCGTCGACGTGGGCGCGCGGGTTGCAGGGGCTGCCGTCGGAGTACGGGCGGGTGGGGTCGAGTTCGGCGACCAGTGCGGGGAAGAGTCCGGTGTAGTAGCCCAGTCCCCAGGTGCGGCCGGCCAGTGGTTCCTGCCAGCCCCAATCGCGCCAGCCCCACAGGTTCTCGTTGCCGCCGTTCCACAGGGCGAGGGAGGGGTGCGGGGCGAGCCGGGTGATGTGCTCGCGCGCCTCGGCCTCGAACTCGCTCCGCAGCGGCTCCTCCTCGGGGTAGGCGGCGCAGGCGAGCAGGAAGTCCTGCCAGACCAGGACGCCGCTCTCGTCGCACACCTCGTAGAAGTCTTCGGTCTCGTAGATGCCGCCGCCCCACACCCGCAGCATGTTCATGTGGGCGTCCCTCGCCTGCTGGACGCGGCGCCGGGTGCGGTCGCGGTCGACGCGGGTGAGGAAGTGGTCGTCGGGGATCCAGTTGGCGCCCTTGGCGAAGATCCGGGTGCCGTTGACGACGAAGGTGAAGGGGGTGCCGAGGTCGTCCGGCGTGGTGTCCACGGTGAGGGTGCGGAAGCCGATCCGGCGCTGCCAGCTGTCGAGTTCGCCGCCGTCGGGGCCGGTGGCCAGGGTGACGCGCAGGTCGTACAGCGGCTGGTCGCCGTAGCCGGCCGGCCACCACAGGTCGGGGTCGGGCACCTCCACGGTGACGGTGGCGGTCGCGGTGTCCGCAGGGACGACGGTACGGACGGTGCGGCCGGCCACGGCGGCGGTGAGGGTCAGTGCGGTGGCGTCCTCCAGTCCCGAGCGCTCGACGGTGGCGTGCACCTCGGCGCGTCCGGTGCCGTCCGCGCCGACGGTGACCAGCGGGCGGACGGCGGCGAGCCGGGCGGTGTGCCAGCGCTCGACGGCCACCGGCTTCCAGATCCCGGCGGTCTGCAGGTCGGGGCCCCAGTCCCAGCCGAAGCTGCAGGCCATCTTGCGCACCATGTTGTAGGGGTGGGTGTTGGTGTGCGGGCGGGGGCCGAGCCGGGCAGCCATCTCCTCGGCGTACTCCAGGGCGGAGCGGAAGGTGACGGTGAGGGGCTGCTCGTCGCCGGTGAGCAGGGCGCGGATGTCGAAGCGGTGGGTGCGGTGCATGTTGGCGGTCTCGCCCACGCGGTGCGGGCCGAGGTCGATGGTGGCGACGGTGTCGAGGCCGTCGAAGACCAGGTCGACCCGTTCGGTGGGGGCGGCGGGCGCGGTGCGCACGGTGGTGGTGTAGCGCCAGTGGGCGCGGTGCGCCCAGGCCAGTTCCTCCTCGGCGCGGTCCAGATAGGGGTCGGGGATGAGTCCGGCGGCGAGCAGGTCGAGATGGGCGCTGCCGGGCACCTGGGCGGGGATGGTGCGGCCGGTGATGGTCTCGGGTACGGGGCCGCCGGCCGCCGTGAGCTGCCAGCCGTCGTGCAGGGGCTGGCGGGACTTCGGGTGGACGGTGGGGTTCACCATGCGAACACTCCCCAGTGAGTGGTGTGGCCGGCCGGGCAGTTGATTGTTTCTCAGCCGAATTAAGTAAGTCAACAGGATCAGAAGACCCGCGGCGGCGGTGCGCGCCACCACGGGCCGGGGGGACGACCGTTCAGCCGGTGGGCTGCCAGGCGCCGGTGTAGTGGTCGAAGGACCGGTGCAGGTCCTCCTCGGTGACCGTCCCCGGCTCGGCGGTGAGCGACCGGCCGCGCACCTCCGGATCGGGGGCGGCGGCGGCCAGCAGCCGGGTGTAGGAGTGCCGGGGGGTGAGGATCACATCGTCGGCGGGGCCGCGTTCGACGATCCGTCCCCGGTGCATGACCAGGATCTCGTCGCTGAAGTGCCGGGCGGTGGCCAGGTCGTGGGTGATGTACAGCACCGCCAGGTGGTCCTCGCGCTGGAGCCGGGCGAGCAGGTGGAGCACGCCGAGCCGGATGGAGACGTCCAGCATGGAGACCGGTTCGTCGGCGACGACCACCCGGGCACCGGGGGCCAGCGCGCGGGCGATGGCCACCCGCTGGCGCTGCCCGCCGGACAGCTCGTGCGGGCGGCGCGGCGCGAAGGCGGCGGCCGGCCGCAGACTGACCCGCTCCAGCAGCGCGTGCGCCGCCTGCCGCGCCTCGGCGCGTCCGCGGGCGCGGCCGTGCAGCCGCAGCGGTCTGGTGAGGTGGTGCTCGATGGTGTGGAAGGGGTTGAGGGAGGCGAACGGGTCCTGGAAGACCAGCTGGACGTGGTCACGGTAGGCCCGGGCCGGTACGTCCGCTCCGTCCTCCCCGGTGACGGTGATCCGCCCGCCGGTGGGCTTCTCCAGCCGGGCGATGAGCTTGGCCACGGTCGATTTGCCGGATCCGGAGGCGCCGACCAGGGCCACCGTACGGCCCGGGCGCAGCGTGAAGGAGACGTGGTCGACGGCGCGCAGCGTGGAGTGCCGCAGCCCGGCGCGCACCGGGTAGTCCTTGACCAGGTCGTGGACCGAGAGCGTGGTCATCGCGCGGCTCCTGGGACGTCGGTGTCGCCGCCGCGCACGAAGGCGCCGCGCGCGGAGGTGAGGGAGGGGAAGGAGTCGAGCAGCTGCCGGGTGTAGGGGTGGGCGGGTGCGCGGTACATCCGCGCGGCGGGCGCGTACTCGACGATCTCCCCGTCGCGCATCACGGCGATGTGGTCGCTCACCTCCAGCAGCAGCGGCAGGTCGTGGGTGATGAGGACGACGGCGAAGCCGAGTTCGTCGCGCAGCCGGATGATCTCGCGCAGGATGCCGCGCTGGACCACGACGTCCAGGGCGGTGGTCGGCTCGTCCATGATCATCACCTGCGGGTCGAGCAGCATCGCCATGGCGATCATCACCCGCTGCCGCATCCCGCCGGAGAGTTCGTGCGGGAAGGCGGTGAGCCGGGCCGGGTCGACGCCGACCAGGGTGAGGACCTCGGCGCAGCGGGCGCGGCGGTCGGCGGCGCTCATGCCGGGGCGGTGGGTGGTGAGGACGTCGTCCAGCTGTTCGTGGATCGAGATCACCGGGTTGAGGGAGTTCATGGCGCCCTGGAAGACCATGGAGAGCTTGTCCCAGCGGAAGGCGCGCAGGTCCTCCTTCTCCAGGGCGAGCACGTCGATGTCGGTGCCGGAGCGGTCGTGCAGGACGACGGAGCCGGCGGTGACCTCGGCGGGCGGACGGTGCAGCCGCGCCACTGCGTAGGCGAGGGTGGTCTTGCCGCAGCCGGACTCCCCGGCCAGGCCGAGGATTTCGCCGCGCCGCAGGGTGAGGGAGACGTCGCGGACGGCGTGCACGGGGTCGGCGGTGCGGTAGACGACGTCCAGGGAGCGGACCGTGAGCACCGCGCCGGGCTCACGCGGCGCCGGCCCGGCTTCCGTCCCGGCCTCGTCCGTGCTCCGGCCGGCGACCGCTCCGGTGCCGCTGCCGGCGGCTTTCGGCAGGCGCAGCCGGGGGTTGATGATCTCGTCGAGCGAGAAGTTGATGAGGGACAGGCCGCAGCCGAAGAGCGCGATGACCAGCCCGGGCGGGACGAACCACCACCAGGCCTCGTACTGGAGCGCGAAGCCGTTCTGGGCGAAGTAGAGCATCGAGCCCAGGGTGTGGGTGTTGGGTGCGCCCAGGCCGAGGAAGGAGAGGCCGGCCTCGGCGAGGATCGCGGCGATGACGGCGTAGACGAACTGGGAGGCGATGAGCGGCAGCAGGTTGGGCAGGATCTCGACGATGACGATCCGCCGGCGCCGCTCCCCCGCCACCTTGGCGGCCAGCACGTAGTCGCGGTTGCGCAGCGAGAGGGTCTGGGCGCGCAGCACCCGGGCGGCGGCGGCCCAGCCGGTGATGACGAGCACCACGGCGAGGGTCCACCAGCCGCGCTGTTCGCGGGGGACGAAGCCGGCGATGACGATGACCAGCGGCAGGCCGGGGATGACGAGCATGACGTTGGAGAAGAGGGAGAAGCTCTCGTCCACGGCGCCGCCGGCGTAGGCACCGATGACGCCGAAGAGCGCGGAGAGGACGGTGGCCCCGATACCGACGGCGAGGCCGATCTGGAGCGAGCCGCGGGTGGCGTGGGCCAGTTGGGACAGGACGTCCTGGCCGGTCTGGGTGGTCCCCAGCCAGTGGTCGGTGCTGGGCGGGGTGCGGCCCATGTTGTCGATGGCGTCGGGGTCGCCGAGCAGCAGCGGGCCGATGAGGCCGAACAGCCCGATGGCCAACACGAGGCCGAGGCCGATGCCCAGGCGCGGGGACCAGCCGGGCAGCAGGGCACGCCAGCCGCTGCGGGGTGCCGCGCCGGGTGCGGTGGTGCCGCCGGGCGGCGGGGTGGTGGGCGTCGCCATGTCTGCTCCTTCCTCGTCAGGTGGTCACGCGGGTGCGCGGGTCGATGAAGCCGTGGAGCAGGTCGACGAGCAGATTGGCGGCGAGCACGGCGACCGTGATGACCAGGAAGATGCCCTGCATCAGGGCGTAGTCGCTGTTCTCGACGGCCTGGAGCAGCTTGGAGCCGATGCCCGGGTAGGAGAAGACCTGTTCGGTGATGATGGAGCCGGAGACGACGAAGCCGAGCGAGATGGCGAATCCGGCCAGGGAGGGCAGGACGGCGTTGCGGGCGGCGTACCGGGTCATGATGCGGCGTTCGCGCAGGCCCTTGGCGTGGGCGGTGAGGATGTAGTCCTCGGAGCCGGTGGCCACCATCATGTTGCGCATGCCGAGCAGCCAGCCGCCGACGGAGGAGATGACGATGGTGAGGGCCGGCAGTGTGCCGTGGTAGATGGCCGAGCTGATGAAGTCCCAGTTCCAGCCGGTGGCCAGATAGGTGTCGTAGCCGCCGAAGAGCGGGAACCACTGGAGGGTCGAGGAGAAGATCAGCACCAGGATGAGGGCGAGCCAGAAGTAGGGGACGGCGGCCAGCACGGTGGTGGCCGGGATGAGCGAGTCGAGCCGGCTGCCGCGCCGCCAGCCGGTGATCGTGCCGAGGGTGACGCCGAGGGTGAAGGAGAGCAGGGTGGCGATGCCGACCAGTACGACGGTCCAGGGCAGGGACTGTCCGATGACCTCGGTGACCTCGGCGGGGAAGGCGCTGACCGAGACGCCGAGGTCGCCGCGCAGGACGTTCCCGAGGTAGGAGGTGTACTGCCGCCACAGGGGTTCGCCGGTGTCGGTGCCGAGCAGGAGTTCGTAGGATCTGCGGGCCGAGGGGTCGACGGCGCCGCCGCGCTGCTGGAGTTTGGCGAGCAGGGTGTCGACGGGGTTGCCGGGCATGAGCCGCGGGATGAAGAAGTTGAGGGTCAGCGCCGCCCACAGGGCGACGAGGTAGAAGCCGAGTTTGCGGGCGTAGTACCTCACCGGGTGCCGCCGATCGCCGCGGGGGACACGGTCACTCCCCGCCGGCCGGCTTCAGGTTGAGGTAGATCTGCGAGTTGTCGGGGCGCTGCCAGACGGCGGGGAAGGCGTACAGGTCCTCGGCGGTGGGCCAGCCGGTGAACTTCTCGGCGTTGTACTGGCTGGTGGTGCCGCCGGTGAGGACCGGGATGTAGGGCATGTCGGCTTCCAGCCGGGTCTGGATGGTGTCGAAGTGCGGCTGCCGGGCCGCGGTGTCGGCGGGGTCGAGCTGCTGGAGGGCGTCGAGGGCGGCGTTCACCTCGGGGTGGTCGTAGCGGGCGAAGTTGGGGTTGGCGACCTCGCCGACCGGGGCGGTGTTGTCGCCGTGGAAGAAGTAGTTGTAGGAGTAGTACGGGTCGGGGGACGGTCCCGGGTAGAGCGAGTCGAAGACCAGCTCGAAGTCGCCCCGGCCGCGGGCGTCGGACCATTCGTTCCAGGAGGACTGGGCGACGGTCAGTTCGATGCCGGCCGCCTTCAGCTGCTGGGTCATGGTGTCGGCGGCGGTGATGACGTCCGTCCAGCCGGAGACGACACGTACCGACAGCGACAGCTTCTCGCCGTCCTTCGCGTAGACGCCGTCGCCGCCCTTGCTCCAGCCGGCTTCCTGGAGGACCTGTTCGGCGCGGGCCGGGTCGGCTTCCATCGGGGCGACGCGGTCGGTGAGCTGTTCGCTGATGACGGCGTCGTCGCGGCCGGGGAGCGCGAAGCCGGGGGAGATCTCGGCGGCGGTGTCCTGGTAGGCGAGGGCGTTGAGCTGGGTGCGGTCCAGAGCGTGGTAGATGGCCCGGCGCACGGCGGGGTCGGTCTGCGGGCCGGTGCAGCCGAGCGCGGTGTCGGAGCAGGTGAACAGGGCGATCTGGAAGACGTGGGTGGTGATCGCCCGGTAGCCGGGGTAGTTCTTCTCGACGTTGTGCAGGTCGGGGACCGGGCCGGTCTGGAAGTCGATCCGGCCGGCGGCGAGCGCGTCGGCGCCGGCCTGGTTGCCGGAGAGCGAGACGAAGCGGATGTTCTTCAGGGCGGGTTCGCCGTCCCAGTAGTCCGGGTTGGCGGCCAGGGTGAAGGCCTGGGGCTTGAAGTCGCCGAGGACGAACGGGCCGGTGCCGACGGGGTCCTGGACGGTGTTCTGGGCGGGGTCCTCGAAGGTGCTCCAGATGTGTTCGGGGACGATCCACAGTTTGCCGAGCACGGTGGGTGCTTCGAGGTAGGCGGGCTGGGCGAAGCGCACCACGAGGTGGGTGTCGTCGACGACCTCGCTCTCGCCGTCGAAGCCGATGGCGTTCATGGTCGGGTGGGCGCGCACCATGTCGAAGGTGAAGGCGACGTCGTGGGCGGTGAAGGGTTCGCCGTCCGACCAGGTGACGTTCTCGCGGGTGGTGATGGACAGTTCGGTGCCGGTCTCGTTCCAGGAGTAGTCGGTGCCCAGGCGCGGCACCGGCGCGTCGTCGCGGACGACGTTGTAGAAGAACAGCGGCTCGAAGATGTTGCCCGGGCCCTCGATCATGGTGGGCGCGTAGGGGTTGAAGTTCCGCTGGTAGTCGCCCGCCTGGCCGGTGTAGGCGACCAGGGTGTCCGCCGGCCCGGAGGTGCCGCCGCCGTTGCCGCCGCCCGATCCGCAGCCTGCGGCGAGCAGGGCCACCGCCGCCGCGCCCGCCATCGCCCGACGGGTACGTCGCCACCTCGCGTGCTGGGTCATCATCGATCCTCTCGGCCTGCCCCGGCGTTGGGGCGTTGGGGGCCAGGACACGTCGCCCGGGTGGGTAGGATTGTTCAGTTGCCGAATTAAGGAAGTCAACCCTCCGGCACGACGAACATCCGCTGCGTGAGGGCACATACACTCGGTCCGCGCAGCGCAGGGAGGAAGCACGTGAGCGGACCGGCCGGTGCGATGCCGCACGCCAGCAGCAGGGCGGCTGTGCTCGATGTGATCCGGGCGGCCGGCACCATCAGCCGGGTGGGTCTGGTCGGGGCGACCGGTTTCACCGGGGCCACCATCTCCACGGTGGTGCGCCGGCTGATCGACGACGGTCTGGTGGTGGAGAGCGGGCACGCGGAGTCCACCGGCGGCAAGCGCCGGGTGCTGCTCCAGCTGAATCGTTCCGCCCGGTACGCGGTGGGGGTGCATCTCGATCACGACGGGATCACCTACGTCCTCACCGATCTGGGCGGCTCGGTGGTGGCGCGGATGTCCCGGGCCGGCGTGGGCGTGGAGGACCCGCGGTCGGTGGTGGAGCGGATGGCCGCCGAGAGCGCGGCGCTGATCGAGGGCGCCGGGATCGAGCGCGAACGGGTGCTGGGGCTGGGCCTGGTGGCGCCGGGACCGCTCAACCAGGGCCCCGGGTCACGGCTGATGCAGCCGGCGATCCGGCACTGGGGGGACTTCCCGCTCGGCGCCGGGCTCCAGGAGGCCACCGGGCTGCCGGTGGTGCTGGACAACGACGCCACCGCCGCCGCCCTGGGCGAGCACTGGTCGGGGCAGGCGGGCGGCGGGGCGTTCGCCGCGCTGTACATGGGTACCGGGATCGGCGCCGGGCTGCTGCTGGGCGGCATTCCCTACCGGGGGCCGAGCGGCAACGCCGGGGAGATCGGGCACATCCCGCTGGCGGCGGACGGGCCGCAGTGCTGGTGCGGGGCGCGGGGCTGCACCGAGGCGCTGGCGGGGCCGGGCGCGGTGGTCGAGGCGGCTCGGGCGGACGCCGTGCTGGCGCGGTCGGCCGGGCTCTCCGGCGAGGCCGGACGCGGGCGTCGTACGGCGGACTTCGCCGCGGTGACCCGGGCGGCGCACCGGGGCGATCCCGGGGCGCGGGCGCTGCTGGAGCGGTCGGCGCGCTATCTGGCGCTGGCGGCGCGGACGCTGGCCACCATCGCCGATCTGGAGGAGCTGGTGCTGACCGGCCCGGGTCTCGCGATCGCCGGTTCGATCTATCTTCCGGTGGTTCAGGAGGAGTTGGAGCGGTCATTCTTCTCCAGGGCGAGCCACCCGGTGAGGGTGCGGCTGTCCCGGATGGCGGCTACCGCGCCGGCGATCGGGGCCGCGGCGATGATGCTCCAGTCCGAACTGGTGCCGCTGCGCGAGGGGACCCGGCTGCCGGAGAACCTGACCGCGGCCGAGCCGGCCCCGGCTGCCGCGCCGCACGGCGGCTGAGCCACCCCCACCGTCATGATCATCGTCCGGGTACACGGTGATCAGTTGCACTATCAACATTATTTCCGCCAGCAAAGCTTGGGGCAGCGCTGCACCGCCCGTTGATCCGACGCGCCCCGCACTCCACGAACGGGTTAATTTCCCGGCGCTTTTACATGGTCCCTACACCTCGCGGGGACCCCTTCCTCGTCCAGTCAATCACCGTCGCAAAGACGGTTCCCAGGAAGTGGAGGGCCGGGGTGGAGAACTCCGACACGGTCAAAACGTGTCCGTTCGACTTCGCCGAGGGCCTGGAGTTCGACCCGCTGCTGCGTCAGCTGATGACCGAGGCGCCCATCTCGCGGATCAAGATGGCCTACGGGCAGGGCGAGGCGTGGCTGGTGACCCGGTACGAGGATGTGCGCACCGTTACCACCGACCGCAGGTTCAGCCGGGCCGCCGTCATCGGGCGGGACTTCCCGCGCATGACACCCAACCCCATCGTGCAGTCGGAATCGATCAACCTGCTCGACCCGCCGCAGAGCAGCCGGCTGCGCCGGCTGGTCGCCCAGGCGTTCACCAATCCCAAGATCGAGGCCATGCGGCCGGCCACCCAGCGGATCGTGGACTCGCTGCTGGACACCATGGCCGAGCACGGCTCCCCCGCCGATCTGGTCAAGCACCTCTCCAACGAGCTGCCGATGACCACCATCTGCGAGGTGCTCGACATCCCCGAGGAGGACCGCCAGGAGCTGCGGCGCTGCGCCATCGCCATGATGGCGATCGGGTCCACCACCAAGGAGGCCGCGATCGCGGCCAAGGCGCACCTGCGCAGCTACTTCCAGGAGCTGACGGTCGCCCGGCGGGCCGATCCCGGCGACGACCTCATCAGCAACCTGGCCACCGCCAGGGACGGCGGCGAGGTCCTCGACGAGAAGGAACTCGCCGTCATGGCCATGGTCTTGATGATGACCGGCCACGACACCAGCACCTACCAGCTCAGCAACATCAGTTACACCCTGCTCACCCACCACGAGCAGCGCGCCAAACTCCAGGCCAGGCCCGAACTGCTGCCCACCGCCCTGGAGGAGCTGCTGCGCTACATCCCGTTCCGCAAGGGCGTCGGCATCCCCCGCATCGCCACCGAGGACGTCGAGGTCGGCGGGGTGCTCATCAAGGCCAACGAGACGGTCCACGTCTCCTACCTGGCCGCCAACCGGGACACCGCCCGGTTCGACCGTCCCGACGAACTGGACGTGGAGCGCCCGCCCACCCCCCACATGACCTTCGGCTGGGGCGCGCACCACTGCATCGGCTCGCCGCTGGCGATCATGGAGCTCCAGGTGGCCATCGGCACCCTGCTGCGCCGGTTCCCCGACCTGCGGCTGGCCGTGCCCGCCGAAGAGGTGCGGTGGAACACGGAGTCCATCTGGCGCTACCCCCACGAACTCCCTGTCGCCTGGTGACAGGGTCCATCCACCACCACGAACCAGCCATCGATGCCGGGGTGCTCCGTCGACAGCACACCCCGGCACGGGAGGGGATCATGGCAACGCTCTGCAAGCCGTCCATCGCGGTGCCCGACAACATCATCACCATGGAGGAGACCCTGGACCTGGCGCGCACCCTGCACGCCGGCCACGCCCAGCTCCCCCTGGTGCTGCGACTCATCGGCAACACCGGAGTGCGGACGAGGCATCTCGTCCAGCCGATCGAGGAAACGCTCAAGCACCCCGGCTTCGAAGAACGCAACAAGGTCTACGAGGCGGAGGCCAAGGCCCGGGTCCCGGAGGTCGTCCGGACCGCCCTGGCCAACGCCGAACTCGGCGCCGAGGACATCGACCTGATCGTCTATGTCTCCTGCACCGGCTTCATGATGCCGTCCATGACGGCCTGGCTCATCAACGCGATGGGCTTCCGTGACGACACCCGGCAGCTGCCCATCGCCCAGCTCGGCTGCGCGGCCGGCGGCGCGGCCATCAACCGCGCCCACGACTTCTGCCTGGCCTACCCGGGCTCCAACGTGCTGATCGTGGCCTGCGAGTTCTGCTCGCTGTGCTACCAGCCGGTGGACATCGGGGTCGGATCGCTGCTGTCCAACGGCCTCTTCGGCGACGCGGTGGCCGCCGCCGTGGTGCGCGGCGAGGGCGGCACCGGGATGAGCCTGGAGCGCAACGGCTCGCACCTGGTGCCGGACACCGAGGACTGGATCTCGTACGCGGTACGCGGCACCGGCTTCCACTTCCAGCTGGACAAGCGGGTGCCCACCACGATGAAGATGCTGGCCCCGGCGCTGCGCACGCTCTCCGAGCAGCACAGCTGGGACGTCTCGGGTCTCGACTTCTACATCATCCACGCGGGCGGGCCACGGATCCTGGACGATCTGTGCCACTTCCTGGATCTGGGACCCGAGATGTTCGCCCACAGCCGGACCACCCTGACCGAGCGCGGGAACATCGCCTCGTGCGTGGTCTTCGACGCGCTCAACCGGCTGTTCGAGGAAGGCAAGGTCACCGAGGGCGCACGGGGGCTGATCGCCGGGTTCGGCCCCGGGATCACCGCCGAGATGGCGCTGGGCGCCTGGCGCGACCCGGCACAGGTGGCCGCACACGCCGTGGCATCGGTACCCCGCGGCCGCTCCGCCGCCCAGGAACGCGCCGGCGTCTGAGCCCCCCGGCACCCCCAGCCCACCGGCCGGGCCCCCACCACGGGGGCCCGGCCGGTGGTGTACCGCGACGGGTACGGGCTCAGGCCGCCGGCGAGGCGGGCGTCTCCGCGTGCTCCGGGGCGGTGGAGGGCGGGGCGGCGGCGAAGAAGCGGTTGACCACCATGGTGGTGTGGGTCGGGAAGGCCAGCGTGGCCGGTTTCCACAGCACCAGCCACTCGGTGGCCTCGGCGGTGGGTGCGGAGGGCGGGAGGGAGGCCAGCGGCCGGTCGGGCAGGAGGCCGAAGAGGTTCACCGTGCCGCGGGCGCTCAGGGCTCCGTACAGCGTGATGTCCTCGGCGTCCGCGTGCAGGCCGGTCTCCTCGCGCAGCTCGCGCACCGCCGCCTGCTGCCAGCTCTCGCCGATCTCGACGTAGCCGCCGGGCAGCGCCAGCTCGCCGCGGGCCGGCTCGATGTCGCGGCGCACCACGACCAGGCCGCGCCGGCCCGCCTCGCCGGTGACCGGCAGCAACGTGATGGCGACGGGGATCGGGTTCGCCCAGCTGGTCTCGCCGCAGCCGGGGCAGTCCCGGGGCCAGCCCGCGTCGGGGGCGAAGCCCGCCCCGCAGTAGGGGCAGTGCGTCACCTTCCGGTGCAAGGTATAGGTCATCGCGCTGCTCCCGCCCCTTCGCTCGGCCGGTGCGCGCCCTCCGGGGTGCCGGGCGCACACGCCCCGACCCTAGCAACGCCCGGCGATGGTGTGATCATTCCGGAGCCGGCCCGTGCCCAGGTCAGCCGGGCGGTGGCTCAGCGGCGCAGCACCCGGCGCTGGAGGGATTCCAGCGGGCCGTGGTCGGCGTACCGCAGCCACAGCCGGGCGCCGGCCACCAGCAGCAGGCCGATGACCGCCCACAGCGCCATGACCCACCAGGGGCCGCTGTCGGCGAACCGGGTGGCGAGGCCGAGGCCGGCGCCGTAGCAGGCGAGGGCTGCCAGCAGGTTCTGGCCGACGTAGCAGGACAGGGCGGTGCGTCCGACGGCGGTGAGGCTCGCCGTGAGCTGCCCTGGCACGCGTCCCGGGGCGCGGGCGGCGCGGCGGTCGAGCAGCACGCCGATCGCGCCGAGGTAACCGAGGGCCAGGACCGGGGCGGCGACGTAGCGGCCGAGCAGGAAGAGATCCGGGGAGAGGCCGCCGGTGGCCAGTGTCAGCGGGATGCCGGCGCCCAGGCCCCAGCGCATCAGCCGGCGGCGCAGCCGCTCCCCCGCCGCGCCCGGGGCGAAGGCTCCGGCGCGGTACAGCCGGACGCCGAGGAGGAAGAGGAAGAGCAGCAGGCCGAAGGAGAGCAGCGGTTCCGCGCGCAGGATGAGCGCGTTCTCCAGCCGGAAGGCGATCTGCTCGGCCCAGCTTCCCTCGGCGTACAGCGCGATCACCCGCTGCGAGGGGCCGCTGCCGCCGGGGCCGTCCTCGGCGGGGGCGGTCAGCAGGGCGAGGGTGAGCAGCGTCATCACGGTCAGGTGGGCGACGGCCGCCCAGCGCAGGACCCGGCCCCTGGCTCCCTCGGAGCGGGTGAGCAGCCAGGCCACCAGCAGCGAGACCAGGGCGTAGCCCATGAGGACGTCCCAGGCGAAGATCAGCGCGAAGTGCACCAGGCCTTCGGCGAAGAGGAACAGGGCGCGCAGCCGGTAGCGGCCCGGCCAGGGCGCGCCCCGGCGCCGTGCGGCGTCGTACTGGATGGCGAGTCCGGCGCCGAACAGCACGGTGAGCAGCGCGAGGAACTTGCCGTCGGCCAGCAGCCGGAAGACGGTTTCCGCCACTCCCGCGGCGTCGGTGCCGGAGAACAGTCCGGGGGTGTCGAGGCCGCCGGTGAGGACGCCCCATTCGGCGCCGGGGCCGGCGAAGATCCAGATGTTGGTCATCAGGGTGCCGAGGACGGCCACCCCGCGCAGGACGTCCAGCAACGGCAGCCGCCCGGTGCCGCCGGCGGGGGTCCCCGTCGGCGGCGCCGGGCGCCGCGTGGTCTCGCTCATGTCCGCAACTCCCCGTCCCGGGTGGCCTGTCGCAACCATCGTCGGGGGCGTGGCGGGGTGTTCCGGTCCGCCGGGATACCGAGATCCGGCTACATCCTTCGGCGGACCCGGCCCCGCCGCCGGGGCCGGGACCGGGTGGGATGCCGCAGGTCAGGCGGTGTGCAGGGTCAGCCCGTAGGCGGACAGGATCGGGTTGATCGGGTAGAAGACGGAGGAGCCGCCGGTGGAGCAGTTGCCGGCGGCGCCGGAGGTCACGCCCTGGGCCTGGTCGCCGCTGATGAACGAGCCGCCGGAGTCACCGCCCTCGGCGCAGGCGGTGGAGTTGGTCATGCCGTAGACGATGTTGCCGTTGCCGTAGTTGACGGTCACGTTCTTGGCGCCGATGGTGCCGCAGCGCCAGCCGGTGGTGGAGCCGGAGCGGCAGATGGAGGCGCCGGTGGGGGCCTCGTTGGAGCCGCGGACGAGGGCGTCGGAGACGGTGCCCCAGCCGAGGACGACCGGGACGGTCCACCAGCCGTGGCCGGTGCGGACCCAGGCGTGGTCGCCGCCGGGCCAGGAGCGGCCGGCGAAGTTGCCCATCAGGCTGTTGTCCCAGCCGTAGACGGCCGCCGAGCCGGATCCGCAGTGGCCGGCGGTGATGAAGCCGCCGTGCACCGAGAAGCCGATGGAACAGCGGACGTTGCCGGTGTAGTACGGGTCGCCGCCGACCACGCCGGCGGCGGAGGTGGTGTACGCCTCCTCGACGGTTCGGACGGTCAGCGGCAGGGACTGGACGGCTTCGGCCTCGGCGAGGAACGCGGTGACCTCGGCGGTGTTCTCGGAGCCGGCCACCACCTCGACGGCGATCCCGTTGTCCTGGACGTCGGCGTACCAGCTGGACACGCCGGCCGGGGCGGTCAGTTCGTCGAGGGCGGCGAGGGCGGTGTCGAGCGCGTCCTGGCTGTGGGTGACGCGTTCGGTGGCGGCGCCGGTGGACTCCACCGCGCGCTCGGCGCCCGCGGTGGTGACGGCGACGACCAGGGTGCCGGTCTCGGCGTCGATCCAGCTGCCGGCGTAGGCGTCGCCGGCCGCTTCCTGGGCCGCCTCGTCGGTGGCCATGGCCTCGGCTTCGGTGGCGAGCCGGTCGACGGCCTGCTCCTCGGTGAGGCCGAGGTCGCGCTGGAGGGCTTCGAGCAGGGCGGGTTCGGCGACCGGGTCGCTGCCGGGGGTGTGGGTGGAGTCGGCCGCCACGGCGGCACCGCCGAGGCCGGCGGTCAGGATCATCAGGGCAGCCGCGCCCAGGCTGAAGGAACGGGTGCGTCTCATTGCAGGGCTCCTTGGACGTGCTCTACCGAAGTGGGGCGGTACAGGGCAACGAAGCGATGCAGTGTGAGAGCGCTCTCACCTCACGCGCAGGACATTAGACCGCCGCCATGAGCATGTCCAGACCAATTACCGGCCGCTGCTCACCGGGGAACCCAGCAGCGCCACAAGGTCGTTGACGGCTGCCCGGCCGGCCCGGTTGGCGCCGATGGTGGACGCGGAGGGCCCGTAGCCGACCAGGTGCACGCGCGGGTCGCGGACCGTCTTCGTCCCCTCCAGCCGGATGCCGCCGCCCGGCTCGCGCAGCTTCAGCGGGGCGAGATGGTCCAGGACGGCCCGGAAGCCGGTGGCCCACACGATGACGTCCGCCGGCGCGTGACGGCCGTCCGCCCACCGCACCCCGTCCGGCGTCAGCCGCTGGAACATCGGATGGCGGACCAGCACCCCCGAGGCACGCGCCGCACGCATCGCCTCGGTCATCGGCAGCCCGGTCACCGAGACGACGCTGCGCGGCGGCAGTCCGTCCCGTACCCGCTCCTCCACCAGGGCGACCGCGGCGCGGCCCTCGACCTCGCCGAAGCCCTGCTCGCGGAAGACCGGCGGACGGCGGGTCACCCACAGGGTGCTCGCGGCGACCTCCGAGATCTCCAGCAGGTGCTGGACGGCGGAGGTGCCGCCGCCGACCACGATCACCCGCTGCCCGGTGAACGGGCCGGGCCCCGGGTACTGGGCGGTGTGCAGCTGGCGCCCGGTGAAGTCGGCCGCCCCGGGGACGGCGGGCCGGAACGGACGGTCCCAGGTGCCGGTGGCGTTGATCAGCGCCCGGGTGCGCCAGGTGCCGGCCGGGCTGTCCACCCGCAGCGCCCCCGTGCCCTCGTCGTGGACGGCGGTGACGTGCACCGGGCGCAGCACCGGCAGCTCGAAGGCGCGCTCGTACGCGGTGAAGTACTCCCCGATCACCTCCGAGGACGGCCGGTCGGGGTCGGCACCGGTCAGCTCCATGCCGGGCAGCGCGTGCATGCCGTGCACCCGGCCGTAGGTGAGGGTCGGCCAGCGGTACTGCCAGGCGCCGCCGGGGCGCGGCGCGTGGTCGAGGACCACGAAGTCCGTGCCCGGGGCGAACCCCCGGCGCCGCAGGTGGTAGGCGGCGGCCAGCCCCGCCTGGCCGCCGCCGATGACCACGACCGTCATGTCGTTCATGATTCATTCAACGCCGGGCGGGTGCCGGGACTTCCCGCACGGGGTTCACTGGGGGCATGGAGTGCGTCTTCTGCCGGATCGTGCGCGGCGAGGCGCCCGCCGACCGGGTGTACGAGGACGGGTCGGTGGTCGCCTTCCTGGACGTCAGGCCGCTGTTCGAGGGGCATGTGCTGGTGGTGCCGCGGGAGCATCTGCCGACGCTCACCGATGTCCCGCCCGAGCTGCTGGGCCCGTACTACGCGGTGGTGCGGCGGCTGGCCGGGGCGGTGGAGGCGGCGATGGACGCGCGGGGCTCGTTCGTCGCGTCCAACAACCGGGTGAGCCAGTCGGTGCCGCACTTCCACACCCATGTGGTGCCCCGACGGCCCCGGGACGGGCTGCGCGGCTTCTTCTGGCCGCGCGGGCGGTACCGGGACGCGGAGCGGGCGGCCGAGGTGGCGGCGGCGGTGCGGGCGGCGGTCAGTGCGGACGGTGCGGGGTGAGGATGTCGTCGAGCGCGTAGCCCACCGGCTCCTCCAGCTGGGCGTACCCGCAGTCGGCCGGGTCCCGGTCGGGCCGCCAGCGGCGGAACTGCGCCGTGTGCCGGAACCGGTCGCCCTGCATGTGGTCGTATCGCACCTCGCAGACCCGCTCGGGGCGCAGCGGCAGCCAGCTGAGGTCCTTGGTGCCGGTCCAGCGGCTGGGGCCGCCGGGCATCCGGGCGTGCTCGTGCGCCTCCGCCTCGGCCCAGTCGGCCCAGGGGTGGCCCTCGGCGGAGTCCATGAGCAGCGGGGTGAGTTCGTCCATCAGCTCGGCGCGCCGCTTGGCGGTGAAGGAGGCGCAGACCCCGACGTGCTGGAGACGGCCAGTGGCGTCGTACAGGCCGAGCAGCAGCGAGCCGACGCCCTCGCCGCTCTTGTGGCGGCGGACCCCGGCGACCACGCAGTCGGCGGTGCGTTCGTGCTTGACCTTGACCATGACGCGCTCGCCCGGGCGGTAGGGGAGGTCGGGTGGCTTGGCCACGATGCCGTCGAGTCCCGCGCCCTCGTACCGCTCGTACCACTGGCGGGCGAGGTCGAGGTCGCCGGTGGCGGGGGCGACGAAGACGGGTTGCCGGGTATGGCGCAGCGCGTCGGTGAGGGCCGTGCGGCGGGCGTGCTGCGGGGTGTCGAGGAGCGAGTCGTCGCCGAGGGCGAGCAGATCGAAGGCGACGAACGAGGCGGGGGTGCGTTCGGCCAGCATGCGGACCCGGGAGTCGGCGGGGTGGATGCGTTCCAGCAGGGCGTCGAAGTCGAGCCGGCCGCCGCGGGCGATGACGATCTCGCCGTCCAGGACGCAGCGCTCGGGCAGGGCGGCGGGCAGCCCCTCGGACAGTTCGGGGAAGTAGCGGGTGAGCGGCTTCCCGGTGCGGGAGCCGATCTCGACCTCGGGCCCATCGCGGAAGACGATGGCGCGGAAGCCGTCCCACTTGGCCTCGTAGTGCATGCCGGCGGGGATCTTCGCGGCGGGCTTGGCGAGCATCGGGCTGACGGGGGGCATCACCGGAAGGTCCATGGTGGGATTGTGCGGCGCGCGGCGGCGCGGCGCCCGTCGGCGGGCGCGCGACGGCGCACGGGCTTAGCGTGGCGGCATGGGCAAGGCCATGGAACTCACGGTCGGTGACCGCACGGTGCGTGTGTCAAACCCGGACAAGGTGTACTTCCCGGAGCGGGGGTTCACCAAGCTGGATGTGGCCCAGTACTACCTGGCGGTGGCGGACGGCGCGCTGCGGGCGCTGCGGGACCGGCCGACGACGCTGGAGCGGTACCCGGACGGGGTGACGGGCGAGTCGTTCTACCAGAAGCGGGCGCCGGGGAACCTGCCGGAGTGGATCCCCACCGGGCGGATCTCCTTCCCCAGTGGGCGGCACGCGGACGAGATCGCGCCCAGCGAGCCGGCGGCGGTGGTGTGGGCGGCGAACCTGGGTTCGCTGACCTTCCACCCCTGGCCGGTGCGGCGCGGGGACACCGAGCACCCGGACGAGCTGCGGATCGATCTGGACCCGCAGCCCGGCACGGACTACGCGGACGCGGTGCGCACCGCGCTGGAGCTGCGCGGGCTGCTGGAGGAGTGGGGGCTGCGCGGCTGGCCGAAGACCTCGGGCGGGCGGGGCATGCATGTGTTCGTGCCGATCGCGCCGGAGTGGACGTTCCCGCAGGTGCGGCGGGCGGCGATCGCGATCGGGCGGGAGCTGGAGCGGCGGGATCCGCGGCGGGTCACCACGGCGTGGTGGAAGGAGGAGCGGGGGGAGCGGATCTTCGTGGACTACAACCAGATGGCGCGCGACCGGACGATCGCCAGCGCGTACTCGGTGCGGGCGCGTCCGCACGCCCCGGTGTCGGCGCCGCTGAGCTGGGAGGAGGTGCCGGACGCGCGGCCGGAGGACTTCGATCTGGCGACGATGCCCGCCCGGTTCGCCGAGGTGGGCGATGTGCACGCGGACATGGAGCGGCATGTGTGCCGGCTGGAGACGGCGCTGGAGATGGCGGCGCGGGACGAGCGCGATCACGGGCTGGGGGATCTGCCGTATCCGCCGGAGCATCCGAAGGTGAAGGGCGAGCCCAAGCGGGTGCAGCCGAGCCGGGCCAGGAAGGACGGGGCGGGGAGCGGCAAGGGCGGGAACGGCGCGAAGAGCGGCAAGGGCGGGAAGAGCGCGGAGGACGGCGGAGGCGGGAAGGACGGCGGAGGCGGGAAGAGCGGCAAGGGCGGCACGGCCGGGCGGTGACCGGCGGCCCCGGTCGGTCACCGGCGCGCCGGGCTCTCCCGTACCGCCCCGCCGTCCACGGCCTCCCGCGGGGCGGTGGCGACGACGATCCCGGCGGCGCGGGCCAGCTCGCCGGCCGCCAGATCCGCGCGGGCCGACAGCCGCAGCCGCGAGACACCGTCCGGGACCGACGGCGGCCGGAAGCAGCCGACCGCGAGGCCCGCCCGGCGGCAGTCGGCCGCCCAGCGCACCGCCGCGCCGGGCGAGGGCGCGCGGACCGACACCACCGCCGCGTCCGGGCGGGCGGCGGCCAGGCCCGCCGCCGTCAGCCGCCCGTGCAGCAGGCGCGCCGCCTCCCCCGCCCGCGCCGCGCGCTCCGGCTCGCGGCGCAGCAGCCGCAGTGCGCCGAGCGCCGCCCCGGCGGCGGCGGGGGCGAGCCCGGTGTCGAAGACGAAGGTGCGGGCGGTGCTCACCAGATGGGCGATCACCGGCGCCGGGCCCAGCACCGCGCCGCCCTGCGCGCCCAGCGCCTTGGAGAGGGTGACGGTGGCCACCACATCGGCGGCGCCCGCCAGCCCGGCGGCGTGCACGGCGCCCCGGCCGCCCTCCCCCACCACCCCGAAGCCGTGGGCGTCGTCCAGCACCAGAGCGGCCCCGTGGGCGCGCGCTGCGGCGGCCAGCGCGGGCAGCGGGGCGGCGTTCCCGTCGACGGAGAACACCGTGTCGGAGACGGCAAGCGCCCGGCGTACCCCCGGGGCGCGTCCCGCCAGCGCCCCGGCCACCGCCCACGGGTCGGCGTGCGGAGCCACCGCGACCGCAGCCCGGGAGAGCCGGCAACCGTCGATCAGGGAGGCGTGATTGGCCGCGTCCGAGACGATCAGCGCGTCCCGGCCGGCGAGCGCGGTGAGCGCCGCGAGATTCGCCGCGTAGCCGCTGGAGAACACCAGCGCGTTCTCGAAACCGGTGAACTCCGCCAGTTCCGCCTCCAGTTCGGCGTGCAGCGTGGTGCTCCCGCTGACCAGCCGCGATCCGGTGGCGCCCGCGCCCCAGCGGCGCGCCGCGCCGGTGGCCGCCGCGACGACCTCCGGATGCCGGGAGAGACCCAGGTAGTCGTTGCCTGCCAGGTCCAGCGGCCCGGCGTCCGCCTCGTCCGCCGTCCTGGGCCGCAGTCCGCGCTCCAGACCGGCACCGCGCAGCCGGTCCCGTTCCGCGCCGATCCAGCCGAACGGACCCTCACTCGTCCCGGTCACCGTCACCCCACCCCTCGTCCGCGCCAACCCATCGACGCTATCGGGCGGTGACGCTGTGCGGGGGTGTGGTGACCGTACACACTCGGATCGGCGGCTGTGTACCTTTCCGCCCTGGCCGGGCCCCGCCCCGGACCACCAGGATCGGCTCATGGATCGCATGGATCTGCTGAGCGCGCTCGTGGACAAGGGCCTGCGCCGCGAACCCCCCACCCGGGCCGAGGCCCTGGCCGTACTGGCCACCTCCGACGACGACCTGCTGGAGGTGGTCGCGGCGGCCGGCAGAGTGCGCCGGGCGTGGTTCGGGCGGCGGGTGAAGCTCAACTACCTGGTGAATCTGAAGTCGGGGCTGTGCCCGGAGGACTGCTCCTACTGCTCCCAGCGGCTCGGCTCGAAGGCGGAGATCCTCACCTACACCTGGCTGAAGCCGGACGCGGCCGTTGCCGCCGCGAACGCCGGAGTGGCCGGCGGCGCGCGCCGGGTCTGTCTGGTGGCCAGCGGGCGCGGCCCGACCGACCGGGATGTGGAGCGGGTGTGCGAGACCGTCTCGGCGCTGCGCGCGGAGCACGGCACGGCGGTGGAGGTGTGTGCCTGCCTGGGGCTGCTCTCCGACGGCCAGGCCGAGCGGCTGCGGGCGGCGGGGGCCAACGCGTACAACCACAATCTCAACACCTCGCAGGCCGCCTACGCCGACATCTGCACGACACACGACTTCACGGACCGGGCGGAGACCGTGCGGCGGGCGCGGGCCGGCGGCCTCTCACCGTGCTCGGGGCTGATCGCGGGCATGGGCGAGAGCGACGAGGACCTGGTGGACGTGGCCTTCGCGCTGCGCGAGCTGGAGGTCGACTCGGTGCCGGTCAACTTCCTCATCCCCTTCGACGGCACCCCGCTGGCCGGCCGGTGGGAGCTGACGCCGCAGCGGGCGCTGCGCATCCTGGCGATGGTGCGGTTCGTGTGCCAGGACGCGGAGGTACGGATCGCGGGCGGCCGTGAGTTGCATCTGCGTACGTTGCAGCCGTTGGCTCTGCACATCGCGAACTCGCTGTTCCTCGGCGACTATCTCACCAGCGAGGGGCAGTCGGGGCGGGCCGATCTGGCGATGATCGCCGACGCGGGCTTCGAGGTGGAGGGCGGTACGGTCCCGGCCGGGCCGCCGGAGCCGGACGCCGACGCCGACGCGGGCGGCGGGGAGCCGGCCGGTGCGGCGGTGCCCGTCGCGGTACGCCGCCGGGGCGCGGGCACCACGCTGCCGCCCAATGCCTGAGGCGCGGCGGACGGCCGAACTGCTGGCGCTGGACCGCCGGCACGTGTGGCATCCGTACGGCCCGATGCCCGGGACCGCCGCCCCGCTGCCGGTGGAGTCGGCGGACGGGGTGCGGCTGCGGCTGGCCGCACCGGTGGAGCCGGGCGGGCACCGGGAGCTGATCGACGGCATGTCCTCGTGGTGGTCGGCGATCCACGGCTACCGCCATCCGGTCCTGGACGCCGCCGTCACCGGACAGCTGGGGCGGATGAGCCATGTGATGTTCGGCGGGCTGACGCACGAGCCCGCCGTACGGCTGGCGGCCCGTCTGGTGGAGATCTCGCCGGGTCCGCTGGAGCACGTCTTCCTCGCCGACTCGGGATCGGTGGCGGTGGAGGTCGCGCTGAAGATGTGCCTCCAGTACTGGCGGTCGCTGGGCCGGCCCGGCAAGCAGCGGCTGCTGACCTGGCGGGGCGGCTACCACGGGGACACCTGGCACGCCATGTCGGTGTGCGACCCGGAGGGCGGGATGCACGAGCTGTGGGCGGGGGCGCTGCCGCGTCAGGTGTTCGCGCCCGAGCCGCCGCCCGGTTTCGGCGCCGGGGTGCACGAGGGGTACGCGGCCGGCCTGCGCGAGCTGATCGCCCGGCACGCGGACGAACTCGCGGCGGTGGTGGTCGAGCCGGTGGTGCAGGGCGCGGGCGGGATGCGGTTCCACTCCCCCGGCTATCTGCGGGTGCTGCGCGAGGCGTGCGACGAGAGCGGGGTGCTGCTGGTCCTGGACGAGATCGCCACCGGTTTCGGCCGCACGGGTGCGCTGTTCGCGGCGGATCACGCCGGGGTGGTGCCCGATGTGATGTGTGTGGGCAAGGCGCTGACCGGCGGTTATCTCACCCTGGCGGCCACCTTGTGCACCGGGCGGGTGGCCCGGGGCATCTCGCGCGGCGCGGTGCCGGTGCTGGCGCACGGCCCGACGTTCATGGGCAACCCGCTGGCCTGCGCGGTGGCCGACGCGTCGATCGGGCTGCTGCTCGGGCAGGACTGGCGGGGCGAGGTCGGCCGGATCGAGGCGGGGTTGCGCGCCGGCCTGGCGGCGGCGGCCGGGATGCCGGGGGTGCGTGAGGTGCGGGTGCTGGGGGCGATCGGGGTGATCCAGCTCGACCACCCGGTGGACATCGCGGCGGCGACCCGGGCGGCGGTCGCGGCGGGCGTGTGGCTGCGGCCGTTCCGCGACCTCGTCTACACGATGCCGCCGTACATCACCGGCGACGAGGACATCGCCCGCGTCTGCGCGGCGATGGTGGCCGCCGCCCGGGCCGGATGAGGGGTGCGACCCCGCCCGGGCCGGGCGGTACGAACGGAGAGGAGCGGCTGGGGTGACGGGTGAGGTGCTGATCGTCACCGGGACGGGGACCGGGGTCGGCAAGACGGTGGTGACGGCCGCGCTGGCGGCCCGCGCGCTGGCGCGCGGGCGGCGGGTGGCGGTCCTCAAACCCGCCCAGACCGGGGTGGCGGAGCGGGAGCCGGGGGACGCGGCGGAGGCGGCCCGGCTGGCGGGGCCGGTGACGGCCCGGGAACTGGCCCGCTATCCGGCGCCGTTGGCGCCGGCCACGGCGGCCCGGCTGGCCGGGCTGCCGCCGGTGCGGCCGGCGGAGGTCGCCAAGGCGGCGATCGACCTGGCGGCCGGGCACGATCTGGTGCTGGTGGAGGGGGCGGGCGGACTGCTGGTGCGGTTCGACGAGTCGGGCGGCACGCTGGCGGACGCGGCGGCGCTGCTGGCCGCCCCGGTGGTGGTCGTCACCACGGCGGGCCTGGGCACGCTCAACGACGCCGCGCTGACGGCGGAGGCGCTGCGCGCCCGCGGCCTGCACTGCCGCGGCCTGATCATCGGCTCCTGGCCCGCCGCCCCGGACCTGGCCTCCCGCTGCAACCTCACCGACCTCCCGGCGGTGACCGGCGCCCCCCTGCTGGCCCGCATCCCCGCCGGCGCGGCGGCCCTCCCCCCACCCGCCTTCCGCGACCGCGCCCCGGCCTGGCTGACGGCCCTCCCGTCGAGAGGAACGGGCGGCTGACCGGCGCTGACGGGCCCCGTCACGGTCCCGCCCCGGGCGGGTGGCTCGCGTGATACAACACGGAACGTCAAAGATCTTTCCGGAACCCCCTTGTCCGCACCGCCCGCCGCCGCTTAGCATCTCGCCACTGCTTCGAATCGATTCGACGAATCGATTCGAACCGGCAAGGCGTTGGTGGAGTCCGTGAGGGAGCGGGATGGCAACGATCAAGGATGTCGCCGAACGGGCGGGGGTGGCCCCCAGCACCGTCTCCTATGTGCTCAGCGGCTCCCGCAAGATCTCCGAGGAGACCCAGAACGCGGTCCGCGCCGCCATCCGCGAGCTGGGCTACCATCCGCGCGCCAGCGCCCGCGCCCTGCGCAGCGCCCGCAGCGACGTCATCGTGCTGGCCGTGCCCCGGGAGACGGGCAAGTACCGCGCGATGGACGGCCGGTTCGCCATCGAGTTCAGTGACGCCGCCCGCGAGCACGGCTACGACGTCCTCATGATGACCGACCAGGACGGGGTCGGCGGGCTGCGCCGCATCGCGCGCAGCGGGCTGGCGGACGCCGCCGTGCTGATGGCCGTCCAGGTGCAGGACCCCCGGGTGGCCGCGCTGCGCGAACTGCGCTTCCCGACCGCGCTGCTGGGTCACGGCAGTGAGCACGACGAGGCCGACGTCCCGTGGGTGGACCTCGACTGGGAGGCGGCCGTCTCCCTCGCGGTGCGCGAGACGGCCGCGGCCGGGCACCGGCGGATCGTGTTCCTCTCCTCCGCCGATCACGAGATCGAGGCGCGGCGCGGTTACGCCATGCACGGTCTGGACGGGGCCCGCGCCGCCGCCGCGCACACCGGGGCCGACGTCCGGATCCAGCAATCCAGCGGCGATCCGCAGGTGCTGGCCAAGCGGCTGCGCGAGGTACTGCTGACCGACCCGGCCACCCGTCCCACCGCCCTGGTGGTGCAGCATCTGATCCTGCTGCCCGAACTGCTGCGGGAACTGGCCGAGCTGGGCCTGAAGGTGCCCGAGGACCTGAGTGTGGTGCTGGTCGGCACGCTGCCGGACGAGCCGGCCCTGGCGGACTTCCCCCGGATCGAGCTGCCGGTGGGCCGGATGTCGGCCGCGGTGGCGGAGCTGGCCGTGGCGGCGATCGCCGCCCGCCCGGGCGCCGCCGGGACGGCGCCGGCACCGGAGGTGTCGCACCAGCTCATCACCCCGGTCATGGCCGAGGGGGCGGTGATTCCGCCGCCCTGACCGCGCCCGGGCCACGGTGCCCACCGCCCCCGGCTTTCCTTCTCAACGTCGCGAATGGAAGAACCCCATGGCAGGACCACGCAGACGCATACCCGTCTCCGCGCTCGCCCTCACCCTCGCCGGTGCCACGGTCGCCGGCGGGCTGACGGCGTGTGCCGCGCAACCCGACCCCGGTACGGTCACGGTGCTCAACTCCGCGACCGACACCGCCGAGCACTCCGCCAACCAGGATTTCTTCGACGCCTGCGCCGAGCCGCTCGGGCTGCGCGTCAAGCAGATCAGCGTCCCCGCCGACCAGGTCGCCACCAAGGCCCTGCGGATGGCCTCCTCCGACTCACTGCCGGACATCCTGGAACTGGACGGCTCGGAGCTGTCCCAGTTCGCCGAGACGGGCGGGCTGCGCCCGCTGCCGGAGACGGGGTTCGACGCCGAGGGCTTCTCGGACAGCGCCGTCTCGCTGGGCTCCTACGACGGGGTGCAGTACGGGGTCGCCCGGTCGGTGAACTCGCTGGCGCTGATCTACAACACCACGATGCTGGCCGAGGCCGGGCTGGAACCCCCCACCACCTGGGAGGAGTTGCGCAGCACGGCGGCGGAGCTGACCGGCGGCAGCACCTACGGCATGGCGTTCAGCGCCAGCCCGAACGCGGACGGCGTGTACCAGTTCCTGCCGTTCTTCTGGTCGGCGGGCGGTGACGAGGCGCAGCTGGCCGAGGGCACCGGCGGGCAGCAGGCGCTCCAGCTGTGGAAGGACCTGGTGGACGACGGGTCCGCCTCCCGATCCGTCGTCAACTGGAACCAGCAGGACGTGAACGACCAGTTCGTCTCCGGGCGGGCCGCGATGATGGTGAACGGGCCCTGGCAGGTGCCGGTGCTCAGCGCGCAGGACGCGGTGGACTGGGCGGTGGCCTCCATCCCGGTGCCGCAGGCCGGTCAGGACCCGGTGCCGCCGATCGGCGGCACCGTGATGACGGTGCCCAAGAACAGCGACACCGAGCGCGAGCGCAACGCCGGGGCGATCCTCAACTGCCTCAACTCGCAGGAGAACCAGCTGGCCTGGGGCGAGCGGGTGAACAACGTGCCGACCCGCGCCGAGGCCGCGCAGGCCTACCGCGAGCTGCATCCGAAGCTGGCGCCGTTCGCCGATCTGGTGGCCACGGCCCGCTCGCGGACCGCCGAGGTGGGAACGCGCTGGCCGATGGTGGGCGACGCGCTCGCGGGCGCGTTCCAGTCGGTGCTGACCGGCCGCGCCACCCCGGAACAGGCGCTGAACCGGGCCGCACAGCAGGCCGGGGAGTGAGGCCGTGATGACGACGACGACCGAGACGACCCCGGCGGGCGGGCCGGCCGCGACGGACGCGAGCCCCGTGCGGACCGCGCCCCGTTCGGCCGCCCGGCGGCGCCGGCTGTACCAGTGGCTGTTCGTGGCGCCCGCGGTGCTGTATCTCCTGGCGTTCTTCGGGTTCCCGCTGGTGCGCAACATCCTGATGAGCTTCCAGGAGTTCACGCCGACCACCTATTTCACCGGCGAGGCGCCGTTCAACGGCCTCGACAACTGGCGCGCGGTCTTCTCCAACGAGCTGTTCGGCGACGCGCTGTGGCAGACCGTGCTGTTCACCATCGGTTCGCTGGCCGGGCAGTTCACGATCGGACTGGCGCTCGCGGTGTTCTTCACCCGGCGTTTCCCGCTCTCCGGCGTGGTGCGTGCGGTGCTGCTGCTGCCGTGGCTGGTGCCGATGGTGGTGTCGGCCGTGGTGTGGCGGCGGATCATGGACGAGGACCACGGCGTCCTCAACAGTTTCCTGAAGACGCTGGGGCTCACCGGTGACGGGGTGCCGTGGCTGTCCAGCCCGAGCGTGGCGCTGCTGTCCGCGGTGCTGGTCAACATCTGGATCGGCATCCCCTTCAACATGGTGATCCTCTACGGCGGTCTCCAGGAGATCCCGCGGGAGGTGTACGAGGCGGCGGCGCTGGACGGCGCGGGCCCGTGGCGTACGTTCCGCAGCATCACCCTGCCCATGCTGCGTCCGGTGGTGACGGTGGTGCTGGTGCTGGGCTTCATGTCGACGATCAAGGTGCTGGATCTGATCCTGGCGCTGACCGGCGGCGGCCCGGCGGACTCCACCCAGACGCTGGGCACCATGACGTACCAGCTGTCCTTCATGCAGCTCGACTTCGGTCAGGGCGCCGTGGTGGGCAATGTCCTCATCCTCGTCAGTGCCGTGTTCGCGGTGCTGTATCTGCGGGTCAACCGGGCCCAGTCCGGTCAGGGGAAGTGATCGACGATGACGACGACCGAGACCGCGACGAAGCCGGTACGGATGCAGGCCGCGACGAAGACAGCGGGTGCGAAGCGGAGTTGGCGCTCCACCCTGGTGGCGCTGCTGATCCTGGCCGTGATGCTGTTCCCGGTGTACTGGATGATCTCCACGGCGCTCCAGCCGCACTCCAGCATCGCCGCCACCCAGTTGCTGCCGACCTCGCCCAGCCTGGAGAACTTCCGGGCCGCCTTCGACACCCAGGGCGGTTCCCTGCTGACCAGCCTGGTGGTGTCGCTGGGCGCGGTGGCGGTGTGTCTGGCGCTGGCCGCGCCGGCCGCCTACGGGCTGGCGCAGTTCGGGCTGCGCGGCAGCCGGGGCATCGTGTTCGGCACGCTGATCACCCAGATGGTGCCGGGCATCGTGGTGGCGAACGCCCTGTACAGCGCGTACGCCGAGCTGGGTCTGGTGAACTCCTACGCCGGGCTGATCCTGGCGGACGCCTCGCTGGGCCTGCCGTTCGCGATCGTGCTGCTGCGGGCGTTCATGGTGTCCATCCCGTCCGAGGTGATCGAGGCGGCGATGGTGGACGGTGCGAACCGGTTCACGGCCTTCGTGCGGATCGTGCTGCCGATGAGCCGCAACGCCCTGATCACCTCGGGCCTGTTCGCCTTCCTCTTCGCCTGGGCCGACTTCATCTTCGCGCTGACGCTGAACACCACCGACGACGTGAAGCCGGTGACGCTGGGCATCTATCAGTTCATCGGCGCCCATGTCAGTGACTGGGGCGCGGTGATGGCCACCGCCGTGCTGTCCGCGATCCCGGCCGCCATCCTGCTGGTGGTGGCGCAGAAGTACATCGCCGCCGGGATCTCCGGCGGATCGATCAAGTGAACCGGCCCGCCTCTTCTCTCCGTCCTGTCCGTTGCTCCTCCGTGAGGGATGTGCTCCGCCCATGACCGACACGCCCGCTTTCCCCGCCTTCCCGCCCGGCTTCTTCTTCGGCGCGGCGACCGCCAGCTACCAGATCGAGGGCGCCCACGACGTCGGCGGGCGCGGCCCGTCGATCTGGGACACCTACTCCCGTACCCCCGGCAAGGTCGCGAACGGCGACACCGGTGACGTCGCCTGCGACCACTACCACCGCTACCCGGAGGATGTGGCGCTGTTGAAGGAGCTGGGGGTGGACAGCTACCGCTTCTCCATCGCCTGGCCCCGGATCCAGCCCACCGGCAGCGGCCCGGCCAACGCCGAGGGCCTGGACTTCTACGACCGGCTGGTGGACGAGCTGCTGGCCTCCGGCATCGCGCCGGCCGCCACGCTGTACCACTGGGACCTGCCGCAGGCGCTGGAGGACACCGGCGGCTGGCGGGTGCGCGCGACGGCGGAGCGGTTCGCCGAGTACACGGCGCTGGTGGCGGAGCGGCTGGTGGACCGGGTGCCGCGCTGGATCACCCTGAACGAGCCGTTCTGCAGTGCCTTCGTCGGGTACGCGATCGGCCGGCACGCGCCCGGGGCGCGGGAGGGGGCCGGCGCGCTGGCGGCGGCCCACCATCTGCTGGTCGGCCACGGGCTCGCCGTGCAGGCGCTGCGCGCGGCCGGTGCCGGTGAGGTCGGTATCACGCTCAACCCGGACCGGCTGCTGCCGGCCACCGGCTCGGAGGCGGACGCCGGGGCGGTGCGCCGGGCGGAGACGCTGCACAACGAGGTCTGGTTCGACCCGCTGTTCGCCGGCCGCTACCCGCTGCACGAGGACGAGACGTGGGGGGAGCTGGCGCGGGAGGCCGCGGCGCACCGCCGCGAGGGCGATCTCGATCTCATCGCCGCCCCGCTGGACTTCACCGGCATCAACTACTACCGGCCGATCACGGTGACCGACGCCCCGTTCCGCGACCCGGAGCCGGCGACCAGGACGGCCGTGGACATCCGGGTGGAGGAGACCTGGCGCGACGACGTACGGCACACCACCATGGGCTGGCCGGTGGTGCCGCACACCTTCACCGATCTGCTGGTGGACCTGCGGCGGCGCTACCCCGCGATGCCGCCGCTGATCATCACGGAGAACGGCTCGGCGGAGGCCGACGTGGTCGCCGCGGACGGCCAGGTGCACGACAGCGACCGGGTGGAGTACCTGGCCGGGCACCTGGCGGCGGTGGCGGACGCCGTGGCGGCCGGGGTGGACGTCCGCGGCTACTACGTCTGGTCCCTGCTGGACAACTTCGAGTGGGCGTACGGCTACGAGCAGCGTTTCGGCATCGTCCGGGTCGACTACCAGACGCTGGAGCGGCTGCCGAAGGACAGCTACCACTGGTACCGGCAGCTGATCGCCGCGCACCGGGACCGTACCGCCGGCTGATCGCGCACCGCGCGGTGCGGCGGCACAGCCCCAGTACCACCAGCACCACGAGCACCAGCAATTCGCATTCCAAGGAGCAGGAGACGCAGTGAAGTTCACCGATGGCTACTGGCTGACGCGTGAGGGCGTGAAGCTGTCGTACGCCACCGAGGTCGCCGACGCTACGGTCGCGGACGGCAAGCTCACCCTCTACGCCCCCGTCCGGCAGGTGCGGACCCGGGGGAACACGCTCAACAGCGCGCTGCTGACCGTGGAGTGCTCGTCCCCCGCCGAGGGGGTGATCGCGGTGCGCTCCACCCATCACGCGGGCAAGGCCGAGCACGGGCCCGAGTTCGCGCTGCACGCGGACGAGGCGCGCAGCGCGGCGAAGGTGGCGCGGGACGGCTCGGTGCTGGAGCTGTCCAGCGGGCCGCTGGCCCTGCGGGTGGACACCGAGGGTCCCTGGCAGCTGGACTTCGTCGCCGACGGCCGGGTGCTGACCACGGCGGGCAAGCGCGGTACCGGCTTCGCGGAGCAGGAGGGGCGGCACTTCTCGCTGGGCCAGCTGTCGCTGGGGGTCGGCGAGCTGGTGTACGGGCTGGGTGAGCGGTTTACGCCGTTCACCAAGAACGGCCAGACGGTGGACATCTGGCAGGCGGACGGCGGCACCGCCAGCGAACAGGCGTACAAGAACATCCCGTTCTACCTCACCAACCGGGGCTACGGCGTCTTCGTGCGGCACCCCGGCAACGTCTCCTACGAGATCGCCTCCGAGTCGGTGGGGCAGATCCAGTTCAGCGTCGAGGACCAGTCGATCGAGTACCTGGTGGTGTACGGTCCGACGCCCAAGGAGATCCTGGACCGGTTCACCGCGCTGACCGGCCGCCCGGCGCTGCCGCCGGCCTGGTCGTTCGGGCTGTGGCTGTCGACGTCCTTCACCACCGACTACGACGAGGAGACGGTCAACCGCTTCGTCTCCGGCATGGCGGAGCGCGAGATCCCGCTGAGCGTCTTCCACTTCGACTGCTTCTGGATGAAGGAGTACCAGTGGTGCGACTTCACCTGGGACCCGGACGTCTTCCCGGACCCGGAGGGCATGCTGCGCCGGCTGAAGGAGGACCGGGGGCTGCGGATCTGCGTGTGGATCAACCCGTACATCGGGCAGAAGTCACCGCTGTTCGCCGAGGCCAAGCGGCTGGGCCATCTGGTGCGCACGGCGGGCGGGGACGTGTGGCAGTGGGATCTGTGGCAGGCCGGGATGGGGCTGGTGGACTTCACCAGCCCGGCGGCGCGCGCCTGGTACCAGGACAAGCTGCGCACGCTGCTGGGGCAGGGCGTGGACTGCTTCAAGACGGACTTCGGCGAGCGCATCCCCACCGACGTGGTGTGGCACGACGGCTCGGACCCGCAGCGCATGCACAACTACTACACGCAGCTGTACAACGAGGCCGTCTTCGAGGTGCTGACCGAGGCGCGCGGGGAGGGCGAGGCGGTGCTGTTCGCGCGCTCGGCCACGGCCGGCGGGCAGCAGTTCCCGGTGCACTGGGGCGGCGACTGCGAGTCGACGTTCACCGCGATGGCGGAGTCGCTGCGCGGCGGCCTGTCGCTGGGCCTGTCCGGGTTCGGGTTCTGGAGCCACGACATCGGCGGCTTCGAGGGCACCCCGACGCCGGAGGTCTTCAAGCGGTGGGTGCAGTTCGGGCTGCTGTCCTCGCACAGCCGGCTGCACGGCTCCAACTCCTACCGGGTCCCGTGGGACTACGACGAGGAGGCGGTGACCGTCACCCGCGACTTCACCCGGCTCAAGCACCGGCTGGCGCCGTACCTCTTCGAGGCGGGCCGGCAGGCGCGGCGGCACGGTACGCCGGTGATGCGGGCGATGGTGCTGGAGTTCCCGGAGGACCCGGGCACCCACACCCTGGACCGGCAGTACATGCTGGGCGGCGATCTGCTGGTGGCGCCGGTGTTCGAGACCGGCGGCGAGGTGGAGTACTACGTGCCGGCCGGCACCTGGACGCATCTGCTGAGCGGTGAGCCGGTCCAGGGCCCGGGCTGGCGCCGGGAGCACTTCGGCTTCGACTCGCTGCCGCTGCTGGCCCGGCCGGGCTCGGTGATCCCGCTGGGCGACCCGGAGCAGGCCGCCCAGGGCGTGGAGTACGCCTGGGCCGAGGGCGTCACCCTGCGGGTCCACGCCCCGGTGGACGGGACGGAGACGGTGACGGAGCTGCCGGCTCCGGACGGCTCCACCGCGGTCACCTTCCGTACCCGGCGGGACGGGCAGAGCGTGACGGTGCGCGCCGAGGCCGCGCCGGGCACCGGCCTGGGCGCCTGGCAGGTGCAGCTGGCCGGCCCGGCCGGCTACGCCGAGCCGGTGGCCGCCGACGGGGACACCGTGACGGTGACGCTTCCCGCGGCGGGCTGAGCGGTACGGGCCCCGTGACCCGGTGCGGGTCACGGGGCCCTGGCATGCATGGGCGGGCGCTCGGCGGGCACCCGGGAGCGGTGCGCGGCGCTGCCGCGTGCAGCCCGTGGTGCCGTCGTCGTCCGAGGAGTGGTTCCGGGTGAGTGCGAAGAGGGAAGCGCTGGCGCACGCCGTCGTGGAGCGCTGCGGCCAGACGTACGCGGAGCAGGCCGGTATCCGGCTGCGGGACACCCCGGCGGCGCTGTACCAGGTGCTGGTGCTGGCGCATCTGCTGTCGGCGCGGATCAAGGCGGATGTCGCCGTGGCGGCGGCCCGGGCGCTGTTCGACGCCGGGATGCGGACTCCGGCCAGGATGGCGGAGGCCACCTGGCAGCAGCGGGTGGACGCGCTGGGCGAGGGGCACTACCGGCGCTACGACGAGCGGACCGCGACCCAGCTCGGCGACGGGGCCCAATTGCTGCTCGACCGGTACGGCGGGGATCTGCGGCGGCTGCGCGAGGGCGCGGATCCGGGCGAGGTGGCCGACCGGCTGCGGGAGTTCCCCGGCATCGGGCCGCTGGGGGCGGCGATCTTCCTGCGCGAGGTGCAGGGCGTGTGGCCCCGGTACGCGCCGTACATCGACGGCAAGGCGCTGGACGGTGCGGAGCGGGTGGGGCTGCCGAGGTCGCCGAAGGCACTGGACCGGCTGGTGCGGCGGGGTGAACTGCCGCAGCTGACGGCCGGGTTGGTGCGGGTGGCGCTCGACAAGCGGCTGGCCGAGGATGTGCGCTCACTGGCGCGCGGGTGACCTCGTGCGCCGTCCGGGGGGTTTTCACGCTGAGTCATCCGGGGACAGCTTGCGGGGCATGGATGCCACGGTGTGCTGGAGGATGGATGAGCGGTATCGACACGGGTGAACTGGACCGGCTGTGGGCGGAGTTCCGCGGAGCGGTGAACATGACCTCGCACGAACTGGCCGCCTGGCTGCGTACGGCGGGCAGCGACCCGGCGCAGGACCGTGGCCGCCGGGTCCTGGCCATTCTGCGGAAGCGGCGGATCGATGTGACGGCCGATGACGCGCGGCTGATGCGGGAGGTCCTGGCGACGGTGCGCGCCGCCACCACCGCCCCGGGCGGGGCCACCGCGGGCGAGCGCCGCTACCGGCTGATGTCGCTGGGACACGACCCGCTGCGCTGAGCCGGCCGGGCGAAGGGGCGCGGGGGGGCATCGCGCGGGGGCCGAAGCCCCGGCCGGGACCGGCCGGGCGGGCCCGGCCCGCCGGCCGGACGCGCCGGCCGGGACGCGCGGCGTCCTCGCGGCCGGTGGCGGCGGGCCCGCCGGTGGTCACAGGCCGTACACGCGGGAGGCGGTGCCCCCAAGGACGGCGGCCCGTTCCGCCCGGCTCAGCCCGCCGGTCAGCGTGGCCGCCGTCTCCATCACCCGGCGGTAGCCGGCGGCCAGTGTGCACACCGGCCAGTCCGAGCCGGCCATCAGCCGGCCGGGGCCGAACGCCTCCAGCGCCACCTCCGCGTACGGGCGCAGGTCCGCCACCGTCCAGTGCCGCCAGTCGGCCTCGGTGACCAGCCCGGAGAGCTTGGCGGTGGTGTTCGGCAGCGCCGCGAACCTCCGCAGGTCCCGCGCCCACGGCTCCCGCTGCCCCGCCGCGATCGGCGGCTTGCCCAGATGGTCCAGGACGAAGGTGAGTTCGGGCCGCAGCGCGGCGGCCCGGGTGGCGGCGGGCAACTGGTGCGGCAGGATCACCAGGTCGTACACCAGCCCGGCCGCCGCGACGGCCGCCAGCCCCCGCTGGACGTCGGCGCGCAGCAGCCAGTGCGGGTCCGCCTCGCCCTGCACCTGATGGCGGATGCCGGACAGCCGTGCGCCGCCCGGCAGGGCGCGCAACGCCGCGAGGGTGTCGGCGATCGCCGGGTCCCGCAGCTCCGTCCAGCCGACGACCCCGGCGACCAGTCCCCCGGCCTCGCGTTCGGCCGCCAGCGCGAGCAGTTCCGGGGTCTCCTCCGGCACGGTGACGGTCTGCACCAGTACGGTGCCGTCCACCCCGGCCTCCCGGGCGTGCGGCAGCAGCTCGGCGAGGGCGAACCCGCGCCGGATCGGGGCCAGCTCCGGGGCGTCCAGCCACTCCTGCGGCCGGACGGCGAGGTCCCACACATGGTGGTGGGCGTCGATGACCCTCACCCCGGGGCCGCCTCTCCCCGGGACGGGACCGGTACGTGCGCCGGCAGCAGCCCCTCGGCCCGCAACTCCTCCCACAGGCCGTCCGGTATCGGATGCCGGAACATGGCCACCGCGTCCCGTACCTCGGCCGCCGAGCGGGCCCCGACCAGCACACTGGCGACGGCGGGGTGGCCCAGCGGGAAGCGCAGCGCGGCGGCGCGCAGCGGGACGCCGTGCCGGCCGGCGATCTCCTGGATCCGCAGCGCGCGGCGCACCAGTGGTGCGGGCGCCGGGCGGTAGTCGTAGGAGGCGCCGGGGCGCGGATCGGCGAGCAGCCCGCTGTTGAACACGCCGCCGATGACCACCGCTACGCCCCGCTCGGCGGCCAGCGGCAGCAGCTCGGTCAGTCCGTCCTGGTCCAGCAGCGTGTAGCGGCCGGCCAGCAGCACGGCGTCGATGTCGGTGTCGCGGACGAAGCGGGCGGGCATCGCGGACTGGTTCATGCCGACGCCGATGGCGCCGACCGTGCCCTCGGCGCGCAGCCGCTCCAGCGCGGGATACGCCTCGGTGAGGGCCTGCCGCTCGTGGTCGTCGGGGTCGTGGAGCAGGACGAGATCGGCGCGATCCAGGCCGAGCCGTTCCAGGCTGGATTCCAGCGAGCGGCGCACGCCGTCGGCGCTGAAGTCCCAGACGCGGCGGTGGGTGGCGGGCGCGCCGGGGAAGCCGTGGGCGCCGTCGTGGCCCGCCGCCGGGCCGCCGTCGGTGGGGACGAGCAGCCGGCCGACCTTGGTGGAGAGCGTCCAGTCGGCGCGGGGCCGCTCGGCCAGTGCGGCGCCGAGCCGCTGTTCGGAGAGGCCGAGGCCGTAGTGCGGGGCGGTGTCGAAGCCGCGGATGCCCGCGTCCCAGGCGGCGTCCACGGTCCGCCGGGCCGCCTCCGCGTCGACGGGGGCGCCGAGGCCGGCCAGTGGCGCGCCGCCGAGGGAGAGCGCGCCCAGGGTGACGGTGCTGCGGCCCAGGGTCCGCCGCGGCCACGTCATGCGGGCGGGTCGACGTGCGGTCGGGGCCGCAGACCGGCCATGCCGCCGTCGACGGCGAGCGCGGTGCCGGTGACGGAGGCGGCGGCGGGCGAGGCGAGATAGACGATGGCGGCGGCCACCTCGTCGGCGGTGACCAGGCGGCCCATCGGCTGACGGGCGGTCAGCGCGGCGCGTTCGGTCTCCGGGTCGTCGGCGGCGTCGAGCAGCCGGCCGACCCACGGGGTGTCGGCGGTGCCGGGGTTGACGCAGTTGACGCGGATGCCCTCGCCGAGGTGGTCGGTGGCCATCGCCAGGGTGAGCGACTGGACGGCGCCCTTGCTCGCCGAGTACAGGGCGCGCTGCGGCAGCCCGGCGGTGGCGGCCACCGAGCAGGTGTTGACGATCGCGGCGTGCCGGGAGGCGCGCAGCAGCGGCAGGGCGGCGCGGGTGGTGCGCACGATGCCCAGCACGTTGATGTCCAGGACGCGGTGCCATTCCTCGTCGCTGTTGTCCTCGACGGTGCCGGCGGCGCCGATGCCGGCGTTGTTGACGAGGATGTCGAGGCCGCCGAGTTCCGTGCCGGCGGCGGTGACGGCGGCGCGCACGGCGGCGTCGTCGGCGAGGTCGGCGCGGTGGCCGCGCAGCGGCGGGCCGGCGGACGCCGGGTCGAGGTCGAGTACGGCGACTGCGGCGCCGCGTGCGGCGAGCAGCCGGGCGGTGGCCAGGCCGATGCCGGAGCCGCCACCGGTGACCAGGGCGCGGAGCCCGGCGAGTTCACCGGTGGCGCTCATCGGGCGGCCCGCCGCTCGGTGCCGGGGCGGAGGCGGATACGGGCGGCGCGGGTGCGGGTGCTGGTTGGGGTGCGCGGGGCCGTGGCCTGGGGCATCGGCGGACCTTCCGGGTCGGCGGGGTCGGCTGGACGGGCAGCCGCGCTGAAACCCTAGGAGCCGGTCGGGGCCGGCACAAGATCCCCGGCCGGGGTCAGTCGCCGACCGCCCCGGTCGGCTTCGGCGCCGGGAGGGTGCCGGGGGCCGGGGTGGCCCGGGGCTCGGGCGCGGGTACCGGCGCGGGGCGGGCGATCGTCCGCCACCAGGTGTCGGACGGGGGCGGGGTGGCCGGTTCGAAGGAGGCGCCCGGCCGGGGCACCACCACCCGTACCCCGTCCCGCTCGCAGGCGGCGACGGTGCGCTCGGCCGGTTCGTCCCACGGGTGCAGGGCGAGGTTGAAGGTGCCCCAGTGGATGGGGAGCAGCACGCCGGGCTCGCCGTCCGGGCCGGCCAGGTCCCGGTGGGCCCGTACCCCTTCCTCGGGGGTCATGTGGATGTCCGGCCAGTACTCGCTGCTGTAGGCGCCGATCTGCATCATCGTGGCGTCGAACGGCCCGAGTTCGGCGCCGATGCGCGCGAAGCCGGGGAAGTAGCCGGTGTCGCCGCTGTGGAAGACGCGGTGCCGGGGGCCGGTGACCGCCCAGGAGGCCCACAGGGTGAGCCCGGTGTTGCGCATGCCCCGGCCGCAGAAGTGCTGCCCCGGGGTTGCGGTGAGGGTCAGCTCGCCGGCGGTGGTCGACTCCCACCAGTCGAGTTCGGTGATGCGGTCGGCGGGGACGCCCCAGTGCTCCAGATGGGCGCCCACGCCCAGCGGTACGGCGAAGGGCGCCCCGGTGGCGATCAGCGCCTTGACGGTGGGCATGTCGAGGTGGTCGTAGTGGTCGTGGGAGATGACCACGGCGTCCAGCCGGCCGAGTTCGGTGAGCGGCAGCGGCGCGGGGTGCAGCCGCCGGGGGCCGGCGAAGCCGACGGGCGAGCAGCGCTCGCCCCACACCGGATCGAAGAGCACCCGGTGGCCGTCGATCTCGGCGAGGACGGTGGCGTGCCCGAGCCAGGTCAGCCGCAGCCCGGAGGCGGGCTCCGGGCCGGCCGCGCCGGGGGCGGGGGCGAACGCGGGGCGCTCCAGCGGGGGCGCGGCGGTGGGCCGGCGGCGCAGCCGGTCGGCGCGGCGCAGGAAGTCGCGTGCCATGCGCAGCGGGGAGGTGGGGGTGGCGGCGCCGACGGGGGCCTCGTTGCGGAAGGCACCGTCGCGGAACTGCGGGGAGCGCCGGATTCTGGCGAGGCGTTCGCCGGTGGGGTCGGCGCCGAAGGAGTCGGGCCGCACCCGGCCGGCCAGAGAACCGCTCCCGGCCCCGGGCCCGGAACGGCGGGTGGGGGATGTGTCGGACACGGTGACCTCCTCGGCGAGCCTCCGGCCACTGTAACCCGAACGGGGTGTCGAACCCGTTGCCCTCCGTGGTGGCCGCGGGGGCCGGAAAATCGATCTCCCGGCCGACGGCGGCGACCGGGTGCGACCGTAGGGTGGCCCCCATGGATCGCATCCGGGCTGTGCAGCGCCGCTTTCCGATCAACGCCGATACCGGGTGGGCCGCGTTGCTGCTGCTGCTGTGCGGCTGGCACGTCATGGTGGATCCGGAGCTGCGGGGGGTGGTCGCGGCGGCGACGGCACTGGTGCTGGGGGTGATCATGTCGCTGGCCGTGGCGCTGCGCCGCCGCAGCCCGGAGAAGGTGCTGCTGCTGGCGCTGGTGGTGTGCGTGGCGCAGATCCTGGTGGGCTTCGGCCCGCTGACCACGCTCTTCGCGGTGTTCGCGGCGATAGCGACGGCGGCCAGCCGGGGCGCCCCGTGGGCCGCGCGGCTGGCTCTGCTGGGCGGGCTGGCGACCGCGCTGCTGGCGGCCGTGGTCGGCGCGGTGTCCCAGCCCGATCCGCTGCGGATGGCGATCGGCGCGGCGGTGTGGCTGTCGGTGCCCTTCACGCTGAGCTGGGCGCTGGGCAACCGGGCCCGGTTCCGCCGCCGTTACCGGCGGCAGCTGGACGCGCGCGCCGCCTCCCAGGCCCGGCTCGACGCCACCTGCCGGCGGGCGGCGCAGGTCACCTCGCGGGTGGAGATCTGCCGCGAGATGTACGACATCACCGGGCACCGGCTGGCGGGCATGGTGGTGCAGGCGGACGCGGCGGGGCGGGTACTCGACTCCTCGCCGGAGCGGGCCGGGCAGGCCCTGGAGGCGATAGCGGAGGCGGGCCACGCCGCGGAGGGCGAACTGCGCCAGGTGGGGGTGCTGCTGCGGCGGGCCGAGTGACCCGTGCGGCGCGGGCGGCCGGCCCTTGCGGGACCGGCCGCCGCAGGGGCCGGTCAGCGGGCCGGTGCGGCGGTGCCCAGGCCGTCCCGGGCGGGTTCGGGGCGGTGGACGCCCCGGGGGCGGTAGCCCAGTGCGTCGCAGTGGCCGGTGAGGTCGGCGAGCAGCCAGATGATGGCCAGCCACATCTCGGTGCCCTGGAGGCCCGGGGCCCGGCCGGGGCCGGTGCCGTCCGGGGCGGGTCCGAAGGCGAAGCCGTGGCCGGGGTGCCACCGGTCGAGAGCCGCCTCCAGTTGGCCGGTGGCCCAGCGGCGGATGTCCTCGGCGCGGTGGGTGCTGAGGCGGCCGGCGAGCCACAGCGGGTGGGCCACGTCGAGGACGTTGCAGGCGTTCTCGCGGTCCGCGCCGAAGTACCGGGGGTCGCGGGCGTGGTCGAGCACGGTGTCGATGACCCGTTCCGGGTGCGGTACGGGGACGCCGAACTGGGCGAACGAGCCGCGGGTCAGCCGGTAGTAGCCGTTGACGAGCTGGAGCCGCCCCTCCCGTGCCCGGGCGTCGCCCCACATGCCGGTCCACGGATCGGTGCGGGTGAGCAGCCAGCCGAACAGTGCCTCCAGCGCGCCGGGGCCGGCCGGCTGGCCGCCCAGCCCGAGGTTCCAGTGCGCGGCGGTGGCCACCGCGTCCACCCAGCTGCCGGCGTGCCAGGCGCGCTCGTGCCAGGGCTGGGCGGCCAGCCGGTCCAGGAGTTGCCCGGCGGAGAGACCGGCGACGGCGTGCACCGGGTGGGCGAAGGAGGAGCCGAGCAGGTCGAGCGCGTACCCGACCGACAGGATGTGGTACAGCGCCGCGCCGTCGTCGACGAAGCCGTCGGCGCCCGGTGCGGGCAGCTCCCGGCCGGTTTCGGGCACCAGCCCGGTGGCCGGGTCCTGGAGCGCGCGCAGCCGGGCGATGTGGGTGTCGGCGGGGAGCTGGGCGGGCGCGGTGCCCAGCAGCAGGGCGGCGATCTCGACGGCGTCGCAGTGGGCGCGTACGGTCGGCGCGGCGTCCGGCCGGTCGCGGTAGGCGGTGCCGTCCCAGGCGCGGTCCAGAAGGGCGGGGGCCTCGGCGCGGGCGGTGTCGGCGAAGCGGGCGAGCCGCTGGGCGAGGCCACCGTCCGGCCCCGTGCCGCCGGTGGCCGGGCCGTCCCCGGCGGGGACGGCGGTGCTGCCCTTGCTCTCGCCGCGCGGTGCGCGCCGGTCGCGGATGAAGCGGGCCGGGTTGCCGCCCACCATGGCCCAGTCCGGTACGTCCCGGGTGACCACCGCCCCGGCGCCGATGACGCAGTGGTCGCCGATGGTGACCCCGTCCAGGATCACCACCTGGGAGCCGATCCACACGTCGTCGCCGATGGTGATGCCCCGGCTGCTGGTGGGCTGGCGGTGGATGGGCCGGTCGGGGGCGGTGGAGTGGTTGAAGCCGAGCAGCGAGGTGTGGGCGCCGATGCGCACCGCCTCGCCGAGGGTCACGGTGCCGCGCACGGTGGTGAAGGGGTTGATGGTGCAGTCGGCGCCGGTGGTGACGGTGCCGGTGACGTAGGCGTGGGCGGCGATGTAGGAGCCGTCGCCGAGCCGCAGCCGGTCGGGGTGGACGGCGGCGCGCTCCGAGACGAAGCAGCGTTCGCCGATCTCGGCGGTGCCGGCGGCGGTCAGCCGCCGCTGTCGCTCGCGCTGGGCCGCGCGCTGTTCCCCGGTCGCCTCCGCCTCGAAGAACCAGGGGAGAAAGTCGAGCCTGTCGTCGCCAGTGTGGTCCATGAGGTTGCCTCACCAAGGGGTGCGCGGAGCGGATGAAACGACTCAAACGCTAGGCGCACCCCTCGGGACGGGCAAGAAGCAGCCGGAAAAACGGCCGCCGCGGGCCCTGCTCAGTCGCCGCTGCCGAACGCCGCGTCGAAGGAGGCGGCCGGCGGCGGGTAGTCGTACGCCCGCAGCCTGGCCAGCGCCTCGGGCGCACCGGCCAGCCGGTCCATCCCCGCGTCCTCCCACTCCACCGAGATGGGCCCCTCGTAACCGATGGCGCCCAGCATCCGGAACACGTCCTCCCACGCGACGTCACCGTGCCCGGCCGAGACGAAGTCCCAGCCGCGCCGCGGATCACCCCACGGCAGGTGCGAACCCAGCCGCCCGGTACGGCCGTCCAGCCGCGTGCGGGCCTCCTTGCAGTCCACGTGGTAGATGCGGTCCCGGAAGTCGTACAGGAACCCCGCCGGGTCCAGGTCCTGCCACACGAAGTGGCTCGGGTCGAAATTGAGGCCGAAGGCGGGCCGGTTGCCGATCGCCTCCAGCGTCTGCTTGGTGGTCCAGTAGTCGTAGGCGATCTCGCCCGGGTGCACCTCGTGGGCGAAGCGCACCCCCTCGGCGTCGAAGACGTCCAGGATCGGGTTCCAGCGCTCGGCGAACTCCGCGTAGCCGCGCTCGATCATGCCCGGCGGCACCGGCGGGAACATCGCCACCAGGTGCCAGATGGGCGAGCCGGTGAAGCCGATGACCGTCCGCACCCCGAAGGCGGCGGCGGCCCGCGCGGTGTCCGCGATCTCGGCGGCGGCGCGCTGCCGGACGCCCTCGGGCTCGCCGTCGCCCCAGATCCGGGCGGGCAGGATGTTCTGGTGGCGCTCGTCGATGATGGCGTCCGAGACGGCCTGGCCCACCAGGTGGTTCGATATCGCCCAGCACTTGAGGCCGTACTTGGCCAGCAGGGCGTGCCGGCCCTCGATGTACCCGGGCTCCTTCAGCGCCCGGTCCACCTCGAAGTGGTCGCCCCAGCAGGCGAGTTCCAGACCGTCGTAGCCGAAGTCGCGGGCCAGCGAACAGACCTCCTCCAGCGGGAGATCGGCCCACTGGCCGGTGAACAGGGTGAAGTCACGGGGCATGGTGGTAACTCCTACTCGACAGGGAAGGCGTACGGCGGCTCCGGTACGCCGGTGCGGTCGGCCGGTGGATCACCGGTGGATCGGTGGGGGGGTCGGGGGTCAGTGGGGGGCGGGCGGGTAGCTGAAGAGGTGGTCGCTGATGAGCCGGGCGGCGCCGATGACCCCGGCGACCGCGCCCAGTTCACCCAGCACGATGGGAAGGTTGCCGGTGGCCAGCGGCAGGGACTGCCGGTAGACCTGGGTACGGATGGCGGCCAGCAGGGTGTGGCCGAGCCCGGTCACCCCGCCGCCGATGACGACCAGGGCCGGATTGAAGAAACTCACCAGGGCCGCGATCACATCGCCGGTGCGCAGCCCGCCGAGCCGGATGAGTTCGATGGCGGCGGTGTCCCCCGCGCTCGCCGCCGCGGCCACATCCGCGGCGTCCAGGTGCCCGCGCCGCTCCAGCGCGGCGGCCAGCTCCGGGGAACGGCCGCCCCGGGCGGCGCTCTCGGCGTCCCGGGCGAGCGCGGCGCCGCCGAAGTACGCCTCCAGACAGCCCCGGTTGCCGCACGGGCAGGGCCGCCCGTCCTGCTCGACCTGGATGTGGCCGATGTCGCCGGCGCTGCCGGTGGCGCCGCGGTGCACCCGGCCGTCCACCACGATGCCGCAGCCGATGCCGGTGCCGATCTTGACGCAGATGAAATCCCCGACCGCGTGGGCCACTCCGGCGTGCCGCTCCCCCAGGGCCATCAGGTTCACATCGTTGTCGACCATCACCGGGCAGCCGAGTTCCTGGCCCAGCGCCTCACGGACCGGGAAGCCGTCCCAGCCCGGCATGATCGGCGGGGCCACCGGGGTGCCCTCGGGAAAGCGCACCGGGCCCGGCAGGCCGATCCCCGCGCCGTCGAAGGCCGCGCAGCCGGTGGCGGCGCGCAGTTCGGCGGCCATCGCCAGGATCTGCTCCAGGACGGCCACCGGCCCGTCGCGCACGTCGACCGGCCGGGTGCGGTGCTCCAGGATCTCCAGTTCGGGCCCGGTGACCGCGACATCGACCGAGGTGGCGCCGAGGTCCACACCGAGGAACCGCAATTGTGGGGTCAGCCGCACATTGTGTGAGGGACGGCCGCCCCGGGAGGCGGCGAGCCCGTCGGCTGCCACCAGGCCGGTGGCCAGCAGCCGGTCGAGCTCCACCGCGAGCCGGGAACGGGAGAGTTCCACCCGCTCCCCCAGCTGCGCCCGGGAGGCGGGGCCGCCGTCGCGCAGCAGCCGCAGCAGCCGCGCCTGGTGGGCGTTCGCGGGCCGGGCCGATATACGCCTCACACACCCTCCCGCCAACGCCGGCATCCGGTATCCCGGGCGGCGGCCGGCCGCCGGGCTTCGGTGGGGAACGTAACAGCGTGCCCGCCGCACGGGAAGAAGTCCGGCGAAAATCGGCCGGTCTTTTTCCTGTTTGCGGACAAAGTCGGGGCCCGCTGCCCGCCCCGGCCACCCGAACGGCCGGTACGGAACGCCTAGACTGCCCGTCCGGACCCATCCGAGCGACCCCCCTTTCGTCACATCTCCCGTCGGGACCGCCCCATGCGAAGCAGTACCCAGGTGCTCAAGCGCGCGGCCGGCGCGTGGAAGCGAGAGCCGACCGAGCCCGCCCCGCGCCCGCCGCTGATCCGGGAGCTGCTGCTCCTGACCGTGCTCTACGCGGGGTACAAGCTCGGCAGACGCGCGGCCAACGGTCAGTTCGGCGAGGCATACCGCAACGCGGAGCTGATCTGGGACTTCGAGCGGGCCGTGCGGATGCCCAGCGAGGCATGGGTGCAGGAGGTGATGATGCACTTCGAGCCGGTGATCCGGGCCATCAACATCTACTACGCCACGGTCCACTTCCCGGCCACCGTCGCCTTCATCGCCTGGATGTACTTCCGCCGTCCCGGCTTCTACGTGTGGATCCGCTGGGTCCTGGTGTGGCTCACCGGCGCCGGCCTCGTGCTGCATCTGCTGGTGCCGCTGGCACCGCCGCGGCTGTACAAGGTCACCGGTCTGGTGGACACCAGCGCGGTGTTCGGCCCCTCGGTGTACGCGAGCAAGCCCGACCCCGACTCGCTGGCCAACCAGTTCGCCGCGATGCCCTCGCTGCACGTGGGCTGGTCGATCGTGATCGCGGTGGGGCTGATCGTGGCCACCCGCGGCCGGTGGCGCTGGCTGTGGCTGGCCCATCCGGTCATCACCGTCACCGCGGTGGTGGCCACCGGCCACCACTACTGGATGGACGGCCTAGTGGTCGCCTTC
Source organism: Streptomyces harbinensis (assembly GCF_900116145.1). GTDB lineage: Bacteria > Actinomycetota > Actinomycetes > Streptomycetales > Streptomycetaceae > Streptomyces > Streptomyces carpaticus. The sequence goes on from NZ_FPAB01000009.1 coordinate 130,166, forward strand.
TTCCTCGGCGTCATCCTGCTGGTGCTGCGCCCGCCGCGCGCCGCGGCGGCACGGGCGATCCGCACCCCGCTGACGCTGTGGCGGCCGGCGCCCTCGCCCACGCCCGGTGCGGCCCCGGCGTCCGGGGCCGCACCGGGGGGTCACGCCGGTACGGAGCCCCCCGCTCCGCGTCCGGCGGATCTGGCCCGCCGGGACGGCTGAGACCGCCCCGGCGGAAGCACCGGCGGCGGGTGCGGGGCGTCAGCCCTTGACGCACACCACCTGCCGCAGCCGCGCCACCACCTCGACGAGATCCCGCTGGGCGTCGATGACCTGCTCGATCGGCTTGTAGGCGCCGGGGATCTCGTCCACCACCCCGGCGTCCTTGCGGCACTCCACGCCCCGGGTCTGCTCGGCCAGGTCCCGGGTGGTGAACCGCTTCTTCGCCTGATTGCGGCTCATCCGCCGGCCCGCGCCGTGCGAGGCGGAGCGGAAGGAGTCGGTGTTGCCCAGGCCCTTGACGATGTACGAGCCGGTGCCCATCGATCCGGGGATGATCCCGTACTCGCCGCTGCCGGCCCGGATCGCTCCCTTGCGGGTGACCAGCAGGTCCACCCCCTCGTACCGCTCCTCGGCGACATAGTTGTGGTGGCAGGAGATGACCTCGCCGAAAGTGGGCCTGGCCTTCCCGAACTCCTTGATGATCACATTGCGCAGCAGCCCCATCATCACCTCCCGATTGCGCCGGGCGTATTCCTGCGCCCAGAACAGGTCGTGCCGGTAGGCGGCCATCTGCGGGGTGTCCGCGATGAAGACGGCCAGGTCGCGATCGACCAAGCCCTGATTGTGCGGCAGATTCTGGGCCACTCCGATGTGGAACTCGGCCAGTTCCTTACCGATATTGCGGGACCCCGAGTGCAGCATCAGCCAGACCGCGTCCTCGGTGTCCACGCATACTTCGATGAAATGATTGCCGCCACCCAGGGTTCCCATCTGGAGGCCGGCCCGCTCACGCCGGAAGCGCACCTGCTCCGCGATGCCCCCGAAACCGGACCAGAAGCCGTCCCAGCCGGCGCCCTTCAGGCCGTAGACGCGGGCCGGGTCCACCGGGTCCTTGTGCGTCCGGAAGCCGACCGGGATGGTCTCCTCGATGCGCGAGCGCAGCCGGGACAGGTCACCGGGCAGGTCCGAGGCGGTCAGGGAGGTCCGCACGGCGGTCATGCCGCAGCCGATGTCCACCCCGACGGCGGCCGGGCAGACCGCGCCGCGCATGGCGATCACCGAGCCGACCGTGGCACCTTTTCCGTAGTGCACATCGGGCATGACGGCCAGGCCCTCGACCCACGGAAGCGTCGTCACGTTCCGCAGCTGGCGCATGGCGCCGTCCTCGACGGTCGCGGGGTCCGCCCACATCCGGATCGGTACCCGTGCCCCGGGCACTTCGGTGTATCCCATGATTTCCTCAATCCCCCTGGTGATGATCGGATTTCATTGTGGCGTCAGTGCCCTGTGCGGCGGCAACCGGTTTTGTGGGCCCGAGGGCGGGGCAACAGACTCCCCTTGTGATGTCGGAGAGCGGCCCTCTATGGTTGAGCCGCTACAACCGCCTTGATCAGAAAGTGATCTGACGGCGCGTTTTTCGATCAGCAGGCCAAGGAGGGATCCGCCCATGGCCAGTCATGGACGTCATCGCCGCTACAAGCCCAGCACGGTCTCCCGCGCATCGCTGACGGTCACAGCGAGCGGCGCGGGGCTCGCGCTGCCGCTGATCAGCGTGGCGGGCGCCGAGGCCGCGTCGGTGGAGACCTGGGACAAGGTCGCCGAGTGCGAGAGCAGCGGCCGGTGGGACGTCGACACGGGCAACGGCTACTTCGGCGGTCTGCAGTTCAAGCAGAGCACCTGGGAGGCGTTCGGCGGAACCGCCTACGCGCCGCGGGCCGACCAGGCCACCAAGGACCAGCAGATAGCCGTGGCCGAGGAGGTCCTGGACGCCCAGGGGCCGGACGCCTGGCCCACCTGCTCCGGCCGTGCGGGGCTGACCCGGGACGGCGTCGAGCCGGCGCTCTCCCCGGACGGGGGCGCCGCCGAGCGCGCCGGGGAACGGACCGCGGCCGAGGCCGGGCCCGAGGCCGCCCCGGCCGGTGAGGTCCGCACCCAGGCGGCCGGGCTCACCCGTACCGAGGCGGCCGATCCGTACGAGGTGGTGCGCGGCGACACGCTCTCCGCGATCGCCCGCACCCACGAGGTGACCGGCGGCTGGCAGTCGCTGTACGACCTCAACCGCGAGGTGATCGGCGGCAACCCCGATCTGATCTTCCCGGGCCAGCGGCTCACCCTGGCCGGCGGCGGCGCGACCGACGCGCCCGAACGGGCCAGGGAGACCCCGCCCGCGCAGTCCGCCGACCCCGAGCCCGCACCGGAGCCCGCGCCCGCACCGGCCCCCGATCCGGAGCCGGAGCCGGCCCCCGAGGCGGCCGGCTACTCCGCGCCGGTGGACGCCTCGACCGGTACGGCCTACCGCACCACCGGCAGTCTGTGGTCGCGCGGCTACCACACCGGCGTCGACTTCCCCGTGTCCACCGGTACTTCGGTGAAATCGGTGTCCGCGGGCACGGTGGTTTCGGCCGGCTGGGCGGGGTCCTTCGGTTATGAAGTGATCGTCGAGCACACCGACGGCAAATACAGCCAGTACGCGCATCTGTCGCAGATCTCGGTCTCCGCCGGGCAGCCGGTCAGCGGCGGGCAGCAGGTGGGCCGGGCCGGGTCCACCGGCAATTCCACCGGCCCGCATCTGCACTTCGAGATCCGTACCGGTCAGGGCTTCGGCACCGATATCGATCCGGTGGCCTATCTGCGCGCCAACGGCGTCACCCTCTGAGGCATTCCGCAGGGCGCCGGTGTGTTCTCCCGCACCGGCGCCCTCCTGGAAACCGGACAGATGCTCCACTAACCACCCAGAATGAGGAAGTCACCGTTCCGTTTTCTTCCCTCCGCTGCCACCGGGTCAGTACCCTCGTCACCCCGAGGCCAATTCCGGCATATGCAGGAGACATTGGAGACGTCGATGGAACGACCCGCCTGGGCGCCGCAGGGCATCGATCTGTCCGTGCCGAGTGTTTCCCGCATGTATGACTTCTATCTCGGTGGTTCGCACAACTTCGAGGCGGACCGGATCGCCGCCCGGGCGGCGATCGAGGCGTTTCCAGGACTCCCCAAAATCATGCAGACCAATCGCGCCTTCATGCGCCGCGCCGTACGCCACGCCCGCGCCGCCGGAGTGACCCAGTTCCTCGACATCGGCTCCGGGATACCCACCTTCGGCGCCGTGCACGAGATCGCCCGGGAGGGCGGCGGCGACGCGCGGGTCGTCTACGTCGACAACGACCCGATCGCCGTCGCCCACGGCCGCGCCGTGCTGGAGAGCCAGGAGGGTACGGGGGTGGTCGCCGCCGACTTCCGCGACCCGGCGGCCATCCTGGGCAGCGAGCCGGTGCGCCGGCTGATCGACTTCGGCCGGCCGGTCGCCGTCCTGCTGGTGGCCCTGCTGCACTTCGTCGACGACAGCGACGAGCCGGCCGCGGCCCTGGCCCGGCTGCGCGAGGTGCTGGCCCCGGGCAGCCTGCTCGTGATCAGCCACGCCTCCATCGACACGGGCCCGCGCACCGCCGCCCAGGGCAGCCGGATCTCCGAGGTCTACCGGCGCGGCGGCGCCACCCTGGTGCTGCGCTCGCGCGCGGAGATACTGCCGTTCTTCGACGGGTTCGACCTGCTGGAGCCCGGTCTGGTGGCGCCGCCCGACTGGCGGCCCGAGGAGCCGGTGGACGAGGACGATCCGGTGGTCTACACGGGCCTCGTCGGGGTGGGGCGCGCCGCGTGAGCACCCCGCAGGCCGGTACGCCCGCCACCCCCGAACGCTCCGAGGTGCCCGCCGACGGGCTGCGCAGATTCGCCCGCATCTGGTGCCGGGCCGTCTATCCGGCCACCGCCACCTCGCTCACCCGCCCCGAGTTCGAGGAGTTGCTGCTGGGCCTGGCGGACACCCTGGCCACCGCGCTGCGCGCCCGGCCCTTCGACCCCTCCTCCGGCCGTGGGGTGGGCGAGGCGCTGGTCGCCGCGCACTGCACCGATCCGGACGCGCTGCCGCGGGTGCTGGGCGTGCTGGACGCGTATCTGCTGCTGTACTGCGTGGACGCGGCGGGGCTGCCGGCGGACGAGGCGCGGATCCGCTGCACCCGGCTCCAGCACGCGATGGCGGCCGGGTTCTCCCGGGCGCTGCAGGCGCGTACCCGGCACGAGCAGGAGTCGCTGTCGCGGGCGGCGGTCACCGCGCAGCGGGAGATCGGTGCGGCGCTGCACGAGAGCGAGGCCCGGTTCCGGGCGGTGTTCGCGGAGGCGGGCCTGGGGATCGGCATCGCCGACATGGAGGGCAACATCCTCGATGTCAACAGTGCGCTGGTGCGGATGTTCGGCGGCTCGGAGTACCAGGTGCGCAGCCGTAACGTGCTGGAGCTGGGGCATCCGGAGGACGCCCCCGAGGTGTGGCGGATGCAGGGTGAGCTGATGCGCGGCGAGCGCGAGCAGTACCAGGCGGAGAAGCCGTACCACCGCTCGGACGGCACGGTGCTGTGGACCAATCTGACGGTGTCGCTGCTGCGGGACGCGGAGGGGGAGCCGCAGTACATGCTGGCGATGCTGGAGGACGTGACCGAGCGCCGGCTGTTCCAGTTGCGGCTGCGGTATCAGGCCACCCATGACGCGCTGACGGATCTGCCCAATCGGGCGCTGTTCTTCGAGCGGCTGGAGCAGGCGCTGGCGCCGGGTTCGCCGGTGGGCCGGATCGGGCTGTGCTACCTGGATCTGGACGGGTTCAAGGCGGTGAACGACAGCCTGGGGCACGCGGTGGGCGATCAGCTGCTGATCGCGGTGGCCGAGCGGTTGCAGAGCCGGATCAGCGGCCCGGGGCGGCTGCTGGCGCGGATCGGCGGGGACGAGTTCGTGGCGCTGGTGACCGATCCGCGCTCGCCGGCGGCGGTCACCGAGGTGGCCGAGCAAGCGCTGGCGGCGCTGTCGGTGCCGGTGGAGGTGGCCGGGCGGGAGCTGCTGGTGCGGGCCAGTATCGGGGTGGTGGAGGGGGCCGCGGGTGAGCTGTCGTCCTCCGAGGTGCTGCGCAGCGCGGACATCACCATGTACCGGGCGAAGGCGCAGGGCGGCAACCGGTACGCGCTGGCCGACCCGGACCGGGACGCGCGAGCGATCAGCCGACACCATCTGACGCACCATCTGCCGGCGGCGCTCAAGGGCAGTGAGTTCTTCATCGAGTACCAGCCGCTGATCACGATGAGCGACGGGTCGCTGGAGGGTGCGGAGGCGCTGGTGCGCTGGAGTCATCCGCGGCACGGGGTGCTGGGTCCCGACCGGTTCATTCCGCTGGCGGAGCACACCGGGCTGATCGTGCCGCTGGGGCGCTGGGTGCTCCAGGAGGCGGTGCGGCAGGCGTGCGAGTGGCAGGTGCGGGGTATCGGCGGGCCCCGGCCGCTGCGGGTGAACGTGAATCTGTCGCCGCGTCAGCTGCACCATCCGGAGCTGGTGGAGGACACGGTGGCGGTGCTGGAGGAGGCCGGGCTGCCGCCGAGTTCGCTGTGTCTGGAGGTGACGGAGTCGGCGATGGTCTCGGCGGACGACCAGGAGCTGAAACCGCTGCGGCAGCTGGCGGAGCTGGGGGTGGGCATCGCGCTGGACGACTTCGGCACCGGCTACTCCAACCTGGCCAATCTGCGGTATCTGCCGGCCAGCACGCTGAAGCTGGACCGTTCCTTCACCCAGGGTCTGCAGCAGCAGCCGGCCGATCCGGTGGATCTGAAGATCGTGGAGTCGATCGTCTCGCTGGCGCACACCCTTCAGCTGTCGGTGACCGTGGAGGGCGTGGAGACGCAGGCCCAGGCGCGGCAGCTGCGGGAACTGGGCTGTGATTCGGCGCAGGGCTGGTACTACGCGCGCCCGGGTCCGCCGGAGCGGCTGCCGGAGGCCGTCTGAGGGCCGCCGCGCCCGGCGGGCGGGGCACGGTGCGGTCAGGGCTGTTCGATGATCAGCCTGCGCGGGGCGCCGGGGTGGGGCGGGGGCAGCCGCAGCGGGCCGGCGCCCGGGGTCCAGGAGCCGAGGACGGTGGGTGCGCCGGCTCCGGTGGCCGAGGGCAGGGTGCCGGGGAGGCCGTGGGCGCTGAGGTAGCCGAGGAGCGCGAAGAGGTAGGCCTCCTTGGCCGGGGCGGGCAGGCCGTGGGCGGCGCTGGTGACGACCCGGGCCGGGGCGGCGGCGGCCCGGACGCGGTCCAGGAGGACGGGGTTGCGTACGCCGCCGCCGGAGACGACGAGTTCGGTGAGCCGGTGGGTGCGGCAGGCGGTGCCCACCAGGTGGGCGGTGAGTTCGGTGAGGGTGGCCACCAGGTCGTCCCCGGTGGGGTCGCCGGGGCGCAGCACGGTGTCGAGGTAGCCGGGGTGGAAGAGTTCCTTGCCGGTGGATTTGGGCGGCGGGAGGCGGTAGTACGGTTCGGCGAGCAGCCGTCGCAGCAGTGCGGTGCCGGGCCGGCCGCGCGCGGCGCGTGCCCCGTCGGTGTCCATCCGTTCCGCTCCCCCGCTGGCGGCGGTGACGGCGGCGTCGATCAGCGCGTTCGCGGGGCCGAGGTCGTAGGCGAGGACGTCGCGCGGTGCGGTGCCCGGTCCCGGCACGGTGATGTTGGCGATGCCGCCGAGGTTGAGGGCGCCGCGCCGGGTGCCCTCGCCCAGCAGCCACAGCGCGTCCAGCAGGGAGACCAGCGGGGCGCCCTGGCCGCCGCGGGCGATGTCGGCGGTGCGCAGGTCGGAGAGCACGGGGAGTCCGGTGGCGCGGGCGATCCAGGCGGCGGCGCCCAGTTGCAGGGTGCCGCGGGCCCGGCCGCCGTCCACCCAGTGGTGGACGGTCTGGCCGTGCGAGGCGAGCAGTTCGGCGCGCCGGCCGGTGAGCGCGGTGTCGGCGCGGGCGGCGACGGCGCCGAAGAACTGTCCGAGTTCGGTGTCGAGCCGGCAGACCTCGGCCAACTCCACCCGGGCGGGCGGCAGGGCGGCGGCGATGCGCTCGCGCAGGGCGGCGGGGAAGGGTTCGCTGTGCAGGCCGAGCGGGCGCAGGGCGAGGGTGTGGGGGTCGGTGAAGCGCAGGTGGGCGGCGGCCACGTCGACGGCGTCGTGGGAGGTGCCGCTGAGCATGCCGAGGACGGTCTGCGGCCGGGCGGGGTCCATGGCGGTCATGGTGCCGGAAATCCGGTGCGGAGGGCAGTCCGGCCGTCGGTAGGATTGACGGGCCAAGACGCTCGACTTCGTCACGTTGTGTGACTGATCCACTTCTCACCATTGGAGCATCCGAGGATGACCCGACACCTCATCACCAGTGCGCTGCCGTACATCAACGGGATCAAGCACCTGGGGAACATGGTCGGCTCGATGCTCCCGGCGGATGTGTACGCCCGCTATCTGCGGCAGCGCGGCCACGACGTGCTGTACATCTGCGCCACCGACGAGCACGGCACCCCGGCGGAGCTGGCGGCCAAGGCGGCGGGGCTGCCGGTGGCCGAGTTCTGCGCCCGCGCGCACGACGCGCAGAAGGCGGTGTACGACGGTTTCGGTCTGTCCTTCGACTACTTCGGCCGCACGTCCTCGGCGCAGAACATCGAGATCACCCAGCACTTCGCGCGGCAGCTGAAGGCGAACGGTTTCATCGAGGAGCGCTCCACCCGCCAGGTGTACTCGCTGGCGGACGAGCGGTTCCTGCCCGACCGGTACATCGTGGGCACCTGCCCGTTCTGCGGGTACGAGGCGGCGCGCGGCGACCAGTGCGAGAACTGCACCCGGGTGCTGGACCCGACCGATCTGCTGAACCCGCGCTCGGCGGTCTCCGGCAGCACGGAGCTGGAGGTGCGCGAGACCACGCATCTCTTCCTGCTCCAGTCGAAGCTGGAGGGCGAGGTCGAGGCGTTCGTCGCGGAGGCCGGGAAGGAGTGGCCGGTGCTGGCCTCCTCGATCGCCCGCAAGTGGCTGACCGAGGGGCTGCACGACCGGGCGATCACCCGCGACCTGGAGTGGGGGGTACCGGTGCCGGCCGATGTGTGGCCGGAGCTGGCGGCCGAGGGCAAGGTCTTCTACGTGTGGTTCGACGCCCCGATCGGCTACATCGGCGCCACCAAGGAGTGGGCGGACGCGGCCGGTGCCGGCGAGGAGCGCGACTGGCGGTCGTGGTGGTACGGCACGGACGAGGACGCGGCCGGCGGGGTGCGCTACACGGAGTTCATGGCGAAGGACAACGTGCCCTTCCACACGGTGATGTTCCCGGCCACCGAGCTGGGCACCCGGGAGCCGTGGAAGAAGGTCGACTACGTCAAGGCGTTCAACTGGCTGACGTACTACGGCGGCAAGTTCTCCACCTCGCAGAACCGGGGCATCTTCATCGACGACGCCCTGGAGCTGCTGCCCGCCGACTACTGGCGGTACTTCCTGATGGCCAGCGCCCCGGAGTCGGACGACGCCTCGTTCTCCTGGGAGCACTTCTCGGCGATCGTCAACAAGGACCTGGCGGACACCCTGGGGAACTTCGTCAACCGGGTGCTGACGTTCTCGCGCAAGCGGTTCGGCGACGAGGTGCCGGGCGGGCACGCCGCCGGTGAGGCGGAGGCCCGGCTCGGCGCGGAGGTCGCCCGGCTGCTGGCCGAGTACGAGGAGCACCTGGACGCGCTCCAGTTCCGCAAGGCGGCCTTCGCGCTGCGCGCCCTGTGGAGCGCGGGCAACTCCTATCTGGAGGAGAAGGCCCCGTGGCTGGAGATCAAGAGCGACCCGGAGGCGGCGGCGCTGACGCTGCGCACCGCGATGAATCTGATCCGGCTGTACGCGGTGGTCTCCGAGCCGATCATCCCGGCGACCGCGCAGGTGATGCGGTCGGTGTTCGGCACGGTCGCGGCGGACCGGTGGGTGACCGCCGAGCAGGCGATCGCCCTGGACACGGTGCCGGCGGGGGCGCCGTTCACGGTGCCGCCGGTGCTGTTCGCCAAGATCACCGAGGATGACCTGGTGGCGTACCGCGAGCGGTTCGGCGGCGCCGAGGAGTAAGCAGGAACGCAACCGTGGAGGCCGCCCGCCGGGGTTCCGGCGGGCGGCCTCCGCGCGGTCAGGGGCGGACGGCGGACGGCTTCTGCGGCTGTACGTCGTCCGTCACGGCCGGTCCGGGGGTACGGGTGTCGATCAGATGCTGGATCAGGGTCACCAAAACCTGGGTGCCGGAGGCGGCCTGCCGGGCGTCGCACAGCACGATCGGTACCTGCGGGTTGAGGTCCATGGCGGCGCGGATTTCCGGGACCGGGTAGCGGTGGGCCCCGTCGAACTCGTTGACGGCGACGATGAAACCGACGCCGCGCCGCTCGAAGAAGTCGACGGCGGGGAAGCTCTCCTCCAGCCGCCGGGTGTCGGCCAGCACCACGGCGCCCAGCGCGCCGTGGCACAGTTCGTTCCACATGAACCAGAACCGCTCCTGCCCGGGGGTGCCGAACAGGTACAGCACATGGTCGTTGCCCAGGGTGATGCGCCCGAAGTCCATGGCGACGGTGGTGGAGGTCTTGCGTTCGATGCCCTCCAGGCTGTCGGTGGCGGCGCTCACCTGGGTGAGGATCTCCTCGGTGCTGAGCGGCTCGATCTCGCTGACGGCGCCCACGAAGGTGGTCTTGCCGACTCCGAAACCGCCCGCGATGAGGATCTTCACCGCCGTGGGGAAGGGGTCACAGCCGTTTGCGGAGTCCATGCAGGACCGCCTCCAACAGGTCTTTGTCGGTGGGTTGCTGAGACTGGAAGCCGGGGGCCCGGGTGGTGACCGCGCCGCGTTCCAGCAGGTCGGACAGGAGGACTTTGGTGATGGTGACGGGCAGCCTGATGTGGGCGGCGAGTTCGGCGACCGACACGGGGCCGCGGCACAGGGCGAGCAGCTGATCGTGTTCGGGGACGGCCGGGCCGCGCACGTCCGCGCCGGTGGCCAGCACCAGGGTCAGCAGGTCCAGCCGGGCGGCGGGCCGGGTACGGCCGCCGCTGGCGGTGAAGGGGCGCACCAGGGCGCCGGCGTCGTCGTCGAGCCAGGGCTCCGGCAGGGGTTCTGGCATCGGGTCACTGCCCCGCGGGCTGCCGGGGCGCGGTGTTCAGAGCCGGCCGCACGGTCTTGACCAGGGTGGCCATCGCGTAGCCGAGGACGGCCGGATCGGCCTCGCGGGCGGCGACGACGGCCAGGCAGGCGCCGGGGCCCGCGCTGGAGACGAACAGCAGCGAGCGGTCCAGTTCGACCACGACCTGGCGCACTTCGCCGGGGTCACCGAAGCGGGCGCCGGCGCTGCGGGCGAGCCCGTACAGCCCGGCGGCGAGGGCGGCCAGGTGCTCGGCCCCGGACGACTCCAGGCCGTGGGCGGCGGTCACCAGGCCGTCGATCGACAGCAGCACGGCGCTGCGGGTGTGCGGCACCCCCTCGACGAGTCCGGTCAGCAGCCCGGACAGTTCTGTTCCGGCCTCGCCCGGTGGCACTTCGCTCTCCATGGTCGGGTGGCTCTCCTCGCGGGTCAGTCGGTGTCGTCGGTGTCGTCGGCGAGGCTGGTGCCGCGCCGGAAGGCGGCCATCAGGCCGGGGTCGGGTTCGCTGTCGGGCTCGTGGCGCAAGGTGGGTTCGTGGTCACGGGTCCGGTCGGCCTTGCGGTCGTGGTCCGGGTCGCGCTCGACGGCGAGGGAGGCGGCCAGACCGGGGGCCGGCGGGGTGATGTCGCGCAGCTGCGGGACGAGGTGCTGCTGGCGTCTGCGGCGCGGCAGTTGCGGGCGGACCGGCGGCGCGGAGCACATGGGGGGTGCGGCGCGGGTGGTCACGGTGGCGGGGACCACGGGCTCGGCGGGGATGTGGCGGTGGCGGGGCGGGCCGGGGACGAACTGGCCCTCGGACTCGTCGCCAAGGAGGTCCTCGGGGAGGACGAGCACGGCCTGGACGCCGCCGTAGATGTTGCTCTGCAACTGGACGACGATGTTGTGGCGGCGGGCGAGGGTGGACACGACGAACAGCCCGACCCGGCCGTCCTCCAGGAGTTCGGCGACGTCCATGGGCTCGGCGCCGGCCAGGACGGCGTTCATCCGGCTCTGTTCGGCGTCCGTCATGCCCAGGCCCCGGTCCTCGACCTCGATGGCGAGCCCGGCGGTCACCCGCTGGACCCGCAGCAGTACCCGGGTCTGGGGCGCGGAGTACAGGGTGGCGTTCTCGACGAGTTCGGCGAGCAGGTGGATGACGTCGGCGACGGCGTGGCCGCGCACGGTGCCCTCGATGGGCGGCACCAGCTTGACCCGGGTGTACTGCTCGACCTCGGCGATGCACGAGCGCAGCACCTCGGTGAGGGCGACCGGCCGGGTCCACTGGCGGCGGGAGACGGCGCCGCCCAGGACGGCGAGGTTCTCGGCGTGCCGGCGGATGCGGGTGGCGAGGTGGTCGATGTGGAAGAGGCCCTTGAGCAGGTCGGGGTCCTCGACCTCGTGTTCCAGTTCGTCGAGGTGTTCCAGCTGGCGGTGGACGAAGGTCTGCATGCGGCGGGCGAGGTTGACGAAGACCGCGATCTTCTCGTCGCTGCCGGGGGCGCCGCCCGGAGGCAGGGCACGGGCCCGGGCGACGGCGTCCTCGGCGGCCCGCAGGTGGGTGTCGATCTCGTGGCCGAGGGCGGCGAGGCTGTCGGGGAACGGTTCGGGGGCGGGGGCGGTGCCGCCGGCGGCGGCGCCGCTGTCCCGGCGGCGGGCCGGCCGGGTGGCCAGGGTGGCGAGTTCGGCCCGGTGGCGGGCGAGCCGGCGGCCGAGCGCGGCGTGCCGGGCGGCCTGGAGCCGGGCCTCGCCGGTGGCGACCGCGACGGCGCCGGCCAGCACGGCGGCGGCGCCCAGGGCGGCGGCGATCAGTAACGGCACGGGCTGCGACAGGCGCTGGACGGCCAGCACGGCGGCGACGGCGATGGCGGCGACCAGCGCGGCCGGCAGCACGGCCAGGCGCAGCAGTCGGCCCCGTTCGGGGTGGGGCCGCGGCGGGGCGGCGGCAGCGGTGCGACCGCTGCCGGTCAGCGCCCGTTGGCTGCGGGGTTCGGGCATCGGGGTCCTTCGGATTCTCGTGGGCGGAGGATGGCCACCGCGAACGAGTGGCTCTGGGTGCCGTTGCCCACGCTATGCACCAACTGACCACCTCTGGAGCCCTGTTTGAGCAATCGCCACCCCTCGCCAGCTCCCAACGAGTGAATACCGCGAACACGGAATTGACCCCCGGCGGGTGAGCGGGCGCCGCCCGCGCGCACACGGTGCGCGGCGGGGGCCGGGGGCGCCACCGGGGGCCGGTCGCGGGCCACACGGGCGGGGGCGGGCGGGGGCGGGCGGGGGCGGTCGGACGGGGCCCGGGTCAGGACGCGGGCGACAGCCCGGAGACCCGCAGGGTGATGTTCAGACGCCCGGTCAGGCCGAGCGCGGCGGGCGCGGTCCCGGGTCGGGTGCGGGGCACCCCGTGGTAGGCCAGCCGGGAGGCGGCGCCGAAGACGAACGCGTCGCCGCTGCGCAGTTCCGTGTCGCGCCACGGCCGGCCCCGGCTCTCGGGGGTGCCGAAGCGGAAGACGCAGCTGTCGCCCAGGCTCAGCGACACCACCGGGGCGGGTGAGCGCTCGTCGCTGTCGCGGTGCATACCCATCCGGGCGCCGGCCGGGTAGAAGTTGATGAGCGCGACGTCGTACGGGGCGCCGGCCGGCGGCAGTCCGGCCTCGGCCACCAGCTGCTCGGCGAGGGCGCCCAGTTCGGGCGGGAACGGTTTCACCGGCGCCCCGTCGCCGTCCACCACCGTCCGCGCGTACCCGTAGGGGTACCAGTGCCACCCGAGGCTGAGCTGCCGCACCGACATCGTGCCGCCGCGCGGCATGGTGACGGTACGCAGTCCGGCCGGGGGCAGCGCCCACCGGCGGCAGTCGGCCAGCAACCCGCGCTGCTGCTCGGCCGTGAGCCGGCCGGGCAGATGCACGGCGCCCGGGGCGACCTCGGCCGGCGGCCGGGCGAACAGCTCCGTCACTTCTCCCGGATGACGATGAAGTCGGCGAGCTCCACCAGTTGCTCACGCACCCGGGCCGGCATGTCCAGGCCGTCCAGCGCCCGCAGCGCGGTGTCGTGCTGGCGCCGCGCCTCGTCCGCGGTCCACTGCCGGCCGCCGGCCTCCTCGATCAGGGCGGCGCGGGCGGCGAACTCGGCCTCGTCGAAGTCGGCGAACTCCTCCTGGCTCTTCTTCGCGTCGGCGGTCAGCAGCGCGGTCAGCCGCCGCGCAGCCCCGCCGGAGGCGGCCACGGCCGCGGCGACCGGCAGCGACTTCTTGCGCTGGCGCAGATCGCTCCAGGTCTGCTTGCCGGTGGCGGCCGGGTCGCCCCAGATGCCCAGCAGGTCGTCGACCGCCTGGAAGGCGAGGCCGAGGTGGTGGCCGTAGGTCTCCAGCGCGTCGGCGGCGTCGTCGTCCGCGCCGCCGAGAACGGCGCCGATGGAGGCGGCGCAGGCGAGCAGCGCGCCGGTCTTGTTGCCCTCCATCTCCAGGCATTCCTCGACCGAGACGAACTCCCGGTGTTCGAAGGAGATGTCCTGGGCCTGGCCGTCGATGAGCTTGCGGGAGGCGACGGCCAGCCGGCGCGCCGCACGGGCCGCGCCCGGGCCGCCGGCCTCCAGCAGCACCTCGTGGGAGATGGCGAACAGCGCGTCGCCGACCAGGATCGCCTGGGCGGGGCCGTGCACCTTCCACACCGTGTCGCGGTGCCGGCGCTGCTCGTCGCCGTCCATCAGATCGTCGTGCAGCAGCGAGAAGTTGTGCACCAGCTCGACCGCGACGGCGCCCGGGACACCCGTGTCCGGCGCGGCGCCGGCCGCCTCGGCGGAGAGCAGGGCCAGCGCCGGGCGGACCGCCTTGCCGCCGTCGCTCTCGGACTCGCGGCCGTGCGCGTCGATCCAGCCGAAGTGGTACGCGGCCACCGTGTTCATGGGCGGGGCCAGCCGGTCGACGGCGGCGCGCAGCGCGGGGGTGGTGAGGGTGCGCCCGCGTTCCAGCAGGGCGTTGACCGCGGTCTGACTCATGGGGTTCTGTTCTCCAGTGCTGCGGATATCGCGGGCGGGGCGGTGAGCGGGTCCCAGGTCCTCCTCGGGCCGGCCCCGCGCGGATCGCTCCGCGGTGGTTCCGGCCGGCGGCCGGCGGGCACCCCCCGGTGCAGCCTCGCTCGCCGGGTACCCGGCTTCGAGCGTACCCGGGACCGGCCGGTGGCCGGCCCCGGTCGCCACGGGCCGCTCACACCGCCGCCGCGGCGCGGGCGGCGGCCAGGCCGCTGCGTACCGCGCCCTCCATGGTCGCGGGCCAGCCGGTGGCGGTCCAGGCACCGGCCAGGAACAGGCCGCGGGCGCCGGTGGCGGCGGCCGGGCGCAGCCGGGCGGTGCCGGGGGCCGGGGCGAAGGTGGCGGTGCGTTCGCGGGTGACGAAGAAGTCCCGGACCCGGGCGTGGGCGGCGGCGGGCAGCAGCCGTTCCAGTTCCGGCAGGTAGCGCTTGCGCAGCACCTTGGCCGGGAGGTCGATCTCCGCTCCGGCGGCGGACTGGGACAGCGCCAGGTACTGGCCGCCGCCGGTGAGCCCGGAAGGGGCGGTGCGGTCGAAGACCCACTGCACGGGGCTGCCGAGGGCGGCGAAGAACGGGACACGCAGCACGCGGCGGTCGTAGACGACGTGGAGGTTGAGGATCGGCGCGTCGGCCAGGTCAAGCAGCCGGCCGGGGTCGGGCAGCGCGCCGGGCGGCAGCAGGCCGTGGGCCTCGCGCTGCGGGACGGCGAGGACGACGACGTCCGCGTCCAGGTGGTACGGGGTGTCGTCGCGGCCGGTGAGGTCGGCGCGCCAGCCGCGGCCCCCGGGTCCGGGGTGCAGGGCTCGGGCCTTGGTGGCGAGCAGGGTACGGACACCGGCGCGCTCCAGGGCGGCGGCGGCGAGGGTGTCGTGGAGGTGGCCGAGCGGCACCTCGGGGAGGCCGATGTCCGCGGCCCCGGGGCTGGTGAGCAGTCCGGTGCGGAAGACCTTGGCGGCCAGCGCGAGGGACACCTCGTCCGCGCGGGCGTTGAGGGTGGCGACGCCCACGAGGTCCCACAGCGCGTCGATGGTGGCCCGGTTCTGTCCGTGCCGCTCCAGCCAGTGGCCGAAGCTCTCGGCGTCCAGGGCGGGGTCGGCGGGGTCCAGCCGGCGCAGGGCGAGGGCGGCGCGGCCCACGGAGGCGCGTTCGGCGAGGGTGAGGTGCGGGTAGCGGGCGAGCCCGGCGGTCAGGTGCAGCGGGACGGGGGCCGCGGTGCGGCGCAGCCGGCCGACGCGGCGGGTGCCGGCGTGCAGGACGGGGACGTCCATGCGGCGCTGTACCGGGGCGAGGGCGGCGCCGCCGACGCGGCGCAGAAAGCCCTGGTAGGCGGTGCAGCAGCGCAGGTACACATGCTGGCCGTTGTCGACGGTGAGCGGTCCCGCGGCGCTGTCGCGGCTGAAGGAGAAGGCGAGGCCGCCGAGCCGGGGGCGGGCCTCGGCGAGGGTCACGGCGTGGCCGCGGTCGGCGAGGGCGAGGGCGGCGGTGGTGCCGGCGAGGCCGCCGCCGATGACCAGTGCGCTGGTCACGGGTGGGCCTGCCGGGCGATGCGGCGGGCGTCGAGACCGGTCAGGCCGCGCACGGCGACCAGGACCTTCTCCGGCGCGGGCAGGGCGACCCGGCCGCGCAGGACGGCGGCGGGGTCCTCGGCGATGCGGTCCAGCAGCCGGTGGTAGATGCCGGCCATGGCGGCGACGCAGGCACCGGAGCGGCGGTCGAGCATGGGCAGCAGCTTGAACCCCTCGGCGAACAGTTCGCGGGCGCGCTGGATCTGGAAGCGGACCAGGGCGGTGAAGTCGGCCTCGGCGGGCGGCGGGTAGCGGCGCAGGTCGTCGGCGGTCTCGGGGCAGGCGAATTTGCGCAGGTCCTCGGCGGGCAGGTAGACGCGGCCGTTGCCGGCGTCCTCGCGTACGTCGCGCAGGATGTTGGTGAGCTGGAGGGCGAGTCCGAGGGTGTCCGCGTACTCGGGGGCGCGGGCGGCGCCGCGCACCCCGGGCACGGTGCCGAAGACGCCGAGCGAGAGCCGGCCGATGGCGCCGGCCACGCAGCGGCAGTAGAACCGCAGGTCGTCCCAGTTCTCGTAGGTGTGGCCGCGCACGTCCATGAGGACGCCGTCGATGAGTTCGTCGAGGGCGCCGAGCGGGATGGGGAAGGCGCCCGCGGCGTGGGAGAGGGCGAGGGCGACCGGGTCGGTGGCGTCCTGGGGGACGGTGCCGGTGCGGACCCGCTCCAGCAGGTCGCGGCACTCCAGGAGCCGCTCCCGCTTGGTGTCCGGGTCCAGGGTGCCGTCGCCGATGTCGTCGACGCGGCGGGCGAAGGCGTACAGGGCGGAGAGCGCGCGGCGCTGGCCGGTGGGCAGCAGCCGGATGCCGTAGGCGAAGTTGCGCGCCTGCTGCCCGGTGATGGTCTCGCAGTAATGGTAGGAGGCCAGCACGGCGGAGGGCAGGGGTCGGCTGTTTCTCACGGGGTCTACCCTCACGTCCCTCGTCGCAGTGTCGTTCCCGCCGCGTACAGCAGGCCGCTCTTGGTGGGTTTCGGCGCGGACGCCAGGACGTCGTAGCCGGCGTCGGCGATGGCCTGGGCCGCCGCCCTGCCGCCGCCGACGAATCCGGCGAGCAGCAGCCTCAGCCGCCCGTGGACGCTGCCCACCAGGGGGGCGCCCTCATCGAGCAGCCTACGTGCCCGTTCGGTCGCGCAGGCCACCAGGGTGCGTACCGAGGCGTTCGCGGTGGGGGCGGCGAGGTCGGTCTCGGACACGTGGAAGCGCCGCATGTCCTCCTGCGGGAGGTAGATGCGGTCGCGGGCGAGGTCCTCGGCGACGTCCTGGATGTGCTCGATGAGCTGGAGCGCGGTGCAGACGGCGTCGGAGCGGCGGACGCGTTCGGGGGTGGCGGTGCCGGTGACGGCGAGGACGAGCCGGCCGACGGGGTTGGCGGAATAGGTGCAGTAGCCGAGCAGCTGCTCGTGGTCGGCGTAGCGGGTGACGCGCTGGTCGATCCGGTTGGCCTCGATGAGGTCGAGGAAGGGCCGGGGGGTGAGGGAGCTGCGGCGCACGGTGGGGATGAGGGCGCGCACCAGGGGGTGGCGTGGCGGCGCGCCGCCGTGGGCGCTGGTGAAGACGCGGTGCAGGTCGGCTTCGAGGGCGTCCAGCATGGGCAGCGGCTCGTCGGCCTGCGCCGGGTCGACGCCGAGGGCGCGGGCGTCGGCGCCGCCGGGGGCGAGGTCGCGGTCGCCGATGTCGTCGACGAGGCGGGCGTAGCCGTACAGGGCCATCAGGTCCTCGCGCCAGGCGCGGGGGACGAAGGCGGGGGCCACGGGGAAGTTCTCGCGGGCGGCTTTGGAGAGTACGGCCCCGGTGGGGTCGTCGGTGGCCGGTGCCGTCGTCATATCCGTCTTTCTACCGTGGGGTGCGCACGGGGACGGCCCCGGACACGCGGTCCGGGGCCGTGCCGGGCGTTACTTGCCGGTCTCTTCCTCGTAGGCCTTCATGACCTCTTCGGTGGGACCGTCCATGACGAGTTCGCCCTTCTCCAGCCACAGCACCCGGTCGCAGGTGGACCGGATGGACTTGTTGTTGTGGCTGACGAGGAAGACGGTGCCCGCCTCCTTGCGCAGCTCGCGGATGCGGGCCTCGGAGCGGCGCTGGAACTTCTTGTCACCGGTGGCGAGGGCCTCGTCGATCATCAGGACGTCGTGGTCCTTGGCGGCGGCGATGGAGAACCGCAGCCGGGCGGCCATGCCCGAGGAGTAGGTGCGCATGGGCAGGCTGATGAAGTCGCCCTTGTCGTTGATCCCGGAGAAATCGACGATGCCCTGGTAGCGCTCCTTGATCTGCTCGCGGGACATGCCCATGGCGAGCCCGCCGAGCACGACGTTGCGCTCGCCGGTGAGGTCGTTCATCAGGGCGGCGTTGACACCCAGCAGGGAGGGCTGACCGTCGGTGTACACCTTGCCGCGCTCGGTGGGCAGCAGCCCGGCGATGGCGCGCAGCAGGGTGGACTTGCCGGAGCCGTTGGAGCCGATCAGCCCGATGGCCTCGCCCCGGTAGGCGGTGAAGGTCACGCCGCGCACGGCGTGCACCTCGCGGACCCGGGCGGAGGATTCGCGACGGATGATGCGGCGCAGCGCGGCGGTGGCGTTGCCCTTGCTGCGCCCGCCGTAGACGCGGTAGACGATGTGCACGTCGTCCGCGATGACGGTGGGGACCCGCTCCAGCTCGTCCGCCGGGAGGGGGGATGTCGTCTGCTCAGCCACGGCCATACCGCTCCTCCGCCTTCCAGAAGTACACAAAGCCGCCGATGCCGATCACCAGGGCCCAGCCCAGGGCGTAAGCCCAGGTGAGACCCGGTACGCCACTGTACTGCGGGGTGTCGATCATGGCGTAGCGGATGAGGTCCATGTAGACGGCGGCCGGGTTGGCCTCCAGGACGTCGGCCGCCCACAGCGGCACCGTGTCGTTGTCCTCGATCATGGCGCGCAGCGGGAAGAGCACCCCCGAGGCGTACATCCAGGTGCGCAGCACGAACGGCATCAGCTGGGCCATGTCCGGGGTGTGGCTGCCGAGCCGGGCGAAGATCATGGCCAGGCCGGCGTTGAAGACGAACTGGAGGAGCAGGGCGGGGAAGATCAGCAGCCAGGTCCAGGTCGGGTAGTGCCCGAAGCCGATGGTGATCGCCGCGAGCACGATCATCGAGTAGAGGAGTTGCTGGAGCTGCTGGAGGGAGAAGGCGATCGGAAGGGAGGCCCGGGGGAAGTGCAGTGCGCGGACCATGCCAAGATTGCCCGAGATGGACTTCACGCCCGACATGACCGAACTCTGCGTGAAGGTGAAGACGAAGACACCCGCCACCAGGAACGGAATGTAATCGCCGGTGCTCATGCCGCCACGTGCTTCCAGGATCACGCCGAAGATCAGGAAGTACACCAGGGCGTTCAGCAGGGGCGTGGCCACCTGCCAGAGCTGGCCGAGTTTCGCCTGGCTGTACTGGGCGGCGAGCTTGGCCCGGGAGAAGGCGGTGATGAAATGTCGCCTGGCCCACAGCTGCCGTACGTAGGCGGGCAGGGAGGGCCTGGCGCCGCTGACGGACAGACCGTGTCTGGCCGCCAGTTCTGCCAGCGGAACGGCGCGTGGGGGCGCGCTGGCGCGCGTGGTCTCACTCAACGTTGAAACTTTCGTCCTCGCAGGGCACAGCCGTATGGGTTCCGGGGGTGAGCCGGCCCCTGGATGGTCTCAGACCCGAGCTTGTCAGATGACGGGAGGTCGGCCCAGCCGGGTCAGCCGCCATACCGTACGCCACCGCATCGGGCGGCGGGAGCCCGCGGGGGTGCGCCAGCCCTCGGCGAATCCGCCGAACCATGCCTTGAGCGCGGTCCACGAGGGGCGGCGCAGCAGGGTGAGCAGCATCCAGACCCCGAGGTAGACCGGGATGAGTGGCAGCGGCAGATTGCGCCGGGCCAGCCAGACCCGGTTCCTGGCCACCATCCGGTGGTAGTGCGTGTGCCGGGACGGGGCGGTGGTGGGGTGGTGCATCACCAGGTCGGCGCGGTAGTCGATCTGCCAGCCCGCGTCCAGGGCCCGCCAGGCCAGGTCGGTCTCCTCGTGGGCGTAGAAGAAGTCGTCCGGGAGCCCGCCGACCTGGGCGAAGACCTCGGTGCGCACCGCGTTGGCGCCGCCGAGGAAGGTGGTGACGCGCGAGGAGCGCAGCGGGTCGGAGGCCCGCAGCCGGGGGACGTGGCGCCGCTGGGTGACGCCGGTGTCCGGGTCGGCGATGCGGAAGCTGATGATGCCCAGGCGCGGGTCGGCCGCGAACGCTTCGCGCACCGCCTCGGCGACGCCGGCGTCCGGCAGGTGCCCGTCGTCGTCGAGGAACAGCAGGATGTCCACGTCGCGCCCGCCGGGGCCGAAGGCTTCGATGCCGACGTTGCGCCCGCCGGGGATGCCGAGGTTCTCCGGGAGTTCGACGCTCTCCACGCCCTCGGGCAGTTCCGGGACGGGGGCGCCGTTGCCGACGACCACGGTCCGCACGGCGGCGCCGTCCTGCCGGGCGACCGAGTCGAGGAGGGCGCGCAGTTCGGCGGGCCGGGTGCCCATGGTGATGATCACCGCGCCGACGGTGAGCTGCGCGGTTCCCACGGCGGTCACCGGAGCCTGCTGGAGGCCAGGATGGACACCAGGTGGAGCAGGGTCTGGACGACGGCGATCGCGGCCAGGACGGCCACCCCGAGCCGGGTGAAGAACAGGTCGCCGCGCACCAGGTCGAGGATCGCGACGGCCAGGATGAGCAGCGATGCCTCGACGCCGCCGACCAGCCGGTGGAACTTGAGCGCGGCGGCGGCCTTGCGGGCCAGGGCGAGGCCGGAGGAGCGGGGGGTGGCGGCCTCGTCCTTGACGGCGGGCAGTCCGCTGCGGGCGCGGGCCACGTCCACCAGGTCCGTCTCGGCCTTGATCAGGATGGCGCCGAGGGCGGCGACGGTGCCGATGAAGGCCCACAGCCAGTTGGCGGCCGGGCCCTCGACGGCGAAGACGTCGGCGGCCCGTACCCCGAAGCCGACCAGCAGCGCGGCCTCGGCCAGGTAGTGGCCGACCCGGTCGAGGTAGACGCCGGTGATGGAGGTGGTGGAGCGCCAGCGGGCGACCTCGCCGTCCACGCAGTCCAGCAGCAGGTACAGCTGGATGAGCAGGGCGGCCAGGATCGCCCCGGCGATGCCGGGAACCAGCAGGACGCCGCCGGCGGCGATGCCGGCGAGGACCATGAGGTACGTCAGCTGGTTGGGGGTTATCCGGGTGTTGACCAGGTGCCGGGTCCAGCGCAGCGAGATCTCCCGCATGTACAGGCGCCCGGCCCAGTGCTCCCCGCTGCGCCGGTCCTTGACCCCTGCGGGGTGCACGACCGGGCGGAGTTCAGCTACTGATGGTTTTGACATAGTCGGCGTAACGGTCCCGGATCTCGTCGGTGGTCAGGTCGAGGTGTTCGAGGATGGTGAAGCGGCCCGGCCGGGTCTGCGGAGCGAACTCCACGGCCCGGACGAACTCGTCGGTGCTGAACCCGATCTCGTCGGGGAGGACGGGCAGTCCGTGCCGCCGCAGCACCTCGGCGATCAGCAGGCTCTCCTCGGCGGCGCCGCGCAGGTGCATGGCGAAGGCGGCGCCGAGGCCCACCTGTTCGCCGTGCGGCGCGGACCGGCCGGGATAGAGCAGGTCGAGGGCGTGCGAGATCTCGTGGCAGGCGCCGGAGGAGGGCCGGCTGTGGCCGGCGATCGACATGGCGATGCCGGAGAGCACCAGGCCCTCGGAGAGGACGGTGAGGAAGCCGTCGTCGCCGCAGCCGGCCGGGTGCCGCAGGACGGCCTGCCCGGCCTGCCGGGCCATGGCGGCGGCGAGTCCGTCGATCTGCTCGCCGGTCTCGCGGTGGGCCAGTTCCCAGTCGGCGATGGCGGAGATGTTGGACAGGGCGTCGCCGATGCCGGAGCGTACGAAGCGCACCGGGGCGTCCCGGATGACGTCGAGGTCCACGACGATGGCGATGGGGGTGGGCACCCCGTAGGAGCCGCGTCCCGCGTCGTTGTCGAGCGTGGAGATCGGGGAGCACAGTCCGTCGTGGGCGAGGTTGGTGGCGACCGCCACCATGGGGAGGCCGACCCGGGCGGCGGCGTACTTGGCGGCGTCGATGATCTTGCCGCCGCCGAGTCCGACGACGGCGTCGTAGTGGCCGGCCTTTATGGCGTCGCCCAGCGCCACGGCGGCGTCCAGGGTGCCGCCGGACACCTCGTACCAGTCGGCGCCCGGCAGGTCGGCCTCCAGGCGGGCGCGCAGGGCGGCGCCGGAGCCGCCGCTGATGGCGACCGCGAGCCGTCCGGACGGGGAGACCCGCTGGTCGGCGAGGAGGCCGGCGAGGTTGTCCAGGGCACCGGCCCGGATGTCGACGGAGACGGGCGAGGGGATCAGCCGGGTCAGTAGTGGCATGCGATCTCCCGTCCGCGCGCCAGATCCTCGTGGTTGTCGATCTCGACCCAGCTGACCTCGCCGATGGGCGTGGTGGAGACGGCCAGGCCCCGGTCGGCCAGTTCCTGGTAGCCGTCCTCGTAGTACAGCTGCGGGTCGCGCTCGTAGGTGACGCGCAGGGCGTCGGCGAGGTCGGCGGCGGCCTCCGGCTCGATGAGGGTGACGCCGATGTACTCGCCGGTGGCCTCCTCGGGCGGCATCAGCTTGGTGATGCGGCGCACCGCGCCCGAGGCGTCGGTGACGACCTTCATCTCCTCGTCGGCGAGCTTCTTGACCGTGTCGAGCGCCAGGATGATCCGGCGGCCGTCGCCGCGCGCGGCGAGCAGGGTCTTCTCGACGGAGGCGGGGTGGACGGTGTCGCCGTTGGCGAGGATGACGCCCTCGGCGATGACGTCACGGGCGCACCACAGGGAGTAGGCGTTGTTCCACTCCTCGGCCTTGTCGTTCTCGACGAGGGTGAGCTTGACGCCGTAGCGCCGCTCCAGGGCGGCCCGGCGCTCGACGACGGCTTCCTTGCGGTAGCCGACGACGACGGCGGCGTCGGTGAGGCCGACCTCGGCGAAGTTGGCCAGGGTGAGGTCGAGAACGGATCTGGCCTCGTCCGTGCCGGGCGCGACCACCGGCACCAGGGCCTTGGGGAGGGTGTCGGTGTAGGGGCGAAGACGCCGTCCGGCGCCGGCCGCCAGCACGAGGCCGATCATGCGGGTTCTCCTGTCTCATCGTGTACGGCGGGTGCGGCGGAGGAGATCCAGAAGCGGATACTCTCCGCCAGCACCAGCAGCGCGAGGGCCCCGGCGAGGACCGCGAGCGCGAGGGTGAAGGTGGTGGTGCCGGTGAAGGCGGCGGCTGCCGCGACGACCAGCAGGGTGCGGCCCTCGTGTCCGCCGGCGGCGCGCACCAGGGCGCGTGGGGGTGCTCCTGCGCCGCCGCGCAGCCGGTAGACGGTGTCGTAGTGGTGGTAGGCGACGGCGGCCAGCAGGCCGAAGGCGGCGGGCAGCGCGCCGTCGCTGTCGCTGCGGGCGGCCAGCACGAGGACGGCGCCGTACTCGCCGGCGCGGAACAGCGGCGGCAGCAGCCAGTCCAGCGGGCGGGTGAGGGGGGCGGCGGTGGCCCGGCCGGCGCACAGGGCGTAGAGCGCGGCGGCGCCGAGAGCGGCCCAGCTGCCGGCGACGCCGGGCAGCAGGAGTATGCCGAGCAGGGCGGCGGTGCCGAGCCCGGCCCACAGCGGGGCGGTGAGGGCGCCGGTGCTGCCGGGCAGGGACGGGCGGGCGAGGGCTTCGGCGAGCGGGCCGTTGTCGGTGAGGCCGGCGAGGGCGCGGGCGGCGGCCTCGCCGCCGGTGGCCCGGCGGCGGGAGCGCAGCAGGCGGCCGGCGGTGGTGTAGCAGGCGGCGAAGCCGCCGGCGGCGAGCAGGACGATCAGGGTGATGCGCGGGGTGGTGAGGGCGGTGAGGACGGCGATCAGGGCCCACCGTTCGCCGATGGGCAGCACGATCATCCGTCGGGCCCAGACGGTCCAGCCGATGGTGTCGAGCCGGCCGGAGAGGGCGGCGGCCGGGCTGGAGGCGCTGCCGGAACCGCCGCCGGTGGTGGCGGCGTTGGCCTCGTTGAAGGAGAAGTCGACGATGTGGCGGCAGGTCTGGAGGATCATGGCGGCCAGCGCGAGCGCCCACACGTCCTCGCCGCCGCGGGCCGCGCCGAGGGCGAGTCCGGCGTAGTAGGCGTACTCCTTGGCGCGGTCGAAGGTGGCGTCCAGCCAGGCGCCGAGGGTGGAGTACTTGAGCGCGTAGCGGGCGAGCTGCCCGTCGGTGCAGTCGAGCACGAAGGAGAGCAGCAGCAGCGCGCCGGCGGCGACGAAGCCGCCGCGGGTGCCGGTGGCGGCGCAGCCGGCGGCGATGAGCGCGGTGAACAGCGAGGCGGTGGTGACCTGGTTGGGGGTCAGTCCGCGCCGTGCGCACCAGCGGGCCAGGTAGCGGGAGTAGGGGCTGACGCAGTGGGTGGTGAAGAAGCCGTCGCGGGACTTGACGGCGGAGCGCAGCCGGACGGCTTCCTCGTCGGTGGCGGCGACGGCGGCTTCGGCGGCGGTGCGTTCGGCGTCGGTGCGGGGCACGGCGGCGGTGAGGGTGCCCAGTTCGGGGCGGTGCACGGGGCAGCCGGCCTCGGTGAGCCGTTCGGCGAGGGTGTCGACGAGGATGTCCTGGGCCGCGTCGGTGGCGGCGCCGCCGGTGGTGGCGGGCACCTGGGCCGACGTACGCTCCAGGGCGGCGCCCAGTGCTCCACGGGCGGCGCCGGTGACGGTGAGGGCGCCGGGGACGGCGGCGGCGGCGAAGCGGGGGTCGGTGAGGGCCAGCCGCAGGCTGTGCCGGTGTCCGGTGAAGCGGGGGTCGACGAGGGCGACGCGTTCACCGGGCGGGAGGCCGGCGAGGACGGCGCCGAGCGCGGTGGGGCTGCCGGCCACTGTGACGGTGAATCCCAGGGCGGTCAGGTCGGCTCCGAGCACAGACCCGGGAACGGGCGGACCGGTGAGGATCGCGGTCGACAGCTGAACTCACTCCTTGAGGGGGCAGAACCCGCTTGCGTACGGGCTGCACGAGGGCAGAGATTATCCGATCGCCATCGTGCGGCAAGCATGGCGTCGTGGTCAGGAAACCCCGAGTTCATCCTGGAGGCAAAACCGGCGCCGGTGATGACATTACGCGACGGCGCGGCTACGGTGCGCACGCCGGGTGGCCGACGGTTAGGCTGGCGATCATGACCTGGCTGATCACCGGCGGAGCCGGTTACATCGGGGCGCATGTGGTGCACGCCATGACGGCGGCGGGCGAGCGGGTGGTGGTGCTCGACGACTTCTCCACGGGAGCGGACGACCGGCTGCCGAAGGGGGTGCCGGTGGGCCGGGGTTCGGTGCTGGACCGGTCGCTGCTGGACCGGGTGCTGGCCGATTACGGGGTCACCGGGGTGGTGCACCTGGCGGCGCGCAAGCAGCCCGGGGAGTCGGTCGAGCAGCCG
Source organism: Streptomyces harbinensis (assembly GCF_900116145.1). Lineage (GTDB taxonomy): Bacteria > Actinomycetota > Actinomycetes > Streptomycetales > Streptomycetaceae > Streptomyces > Streptomyces carpaticus. The sequence continues at coordinate 155,331 of NZ_FPAB01000009.1, forward strand.
CTGGGTTACTACCGCGACAATGTGTACGGGCTGACGGTGCTGCTGGAGGCGGTGGCGGCGGCCGGGGTCGGGCGGTTCGTGTTCTCGTCGTCGGCGGCGGTGTACGGCACCCCGGATGTGGACCTGGTGACGGAGGACACTCCGTGCGTGCCGGTGAACCCGTACGGGGAGACGAAGCTGGCCGGTGAGTGGCTGGTGCGGGCGGCGGGGCGGGCCCACGGCATCGCGACGGCCTGTCTGCGGTACTTCAACGTGGCCGGGGCGCGGGAGCCGGCGCTGGCGGACACCGGGGAGTTCAACATCATCCCGATGTTCTTCGGGCGGCTGACGCGCGGCGAGCCGCCCTTGATCTTCGGCGACGACTATCCGACGCCGGACGGGACGGGGGTGCGGGACTACGTCCATGTCGCGGATCTGGCCGACGCGCATCTGGCGGCGGCGCGGGCGCTGACGGTTCCGGGCCGGGATCTGACGGTCAACATCGGTACCGGGGTGGGGGCGTCGGTGCGGGAGATCGCCGATCTGGTGGTGGAGGTGACCGGGTTGACGAAGCCGGCGCCGAAGGTGGTGGAGCGGCGGCCGGGTGATCCGGCGCGGGTGGTGGCGTCGGTGGAGCGGGCCCGTGAGCTGCTGGGTTTCTCCGCGACGCACGCGCTGCCGGAGATGGTGTCCTCCGCGTGGCAGGGCTGGCGCTTCCACCATCCGCAGTCGTAGGAGAAAACCGCAGGTCACAGCACATGACAACGGTGTTCACCGTCGCGTTGCGCATACCCCCCTCCCGTAGTTCACTTGGCGCCTGGACGCCGGTACAGCGGTAGCCCGCGGGGCTGCCCCGGGAGTTTTTCGGAGGGTCTGTTCTATGGGCGCGGGGCACAGTCACGGGGGCCCGTCCGGGCACGGTCACGGGCACGGGACGGCGGGGGCCGCGCACCGGGGCCGGCTGCGGATCGCGCTGCTGATCGCGCTGGTGCTGCTGGTCGCCGAGCTGGTGGGGGCCTGGCTGACCGGGTCGCTGGCGCTGCTGGCGGACGCCGGGCACGTGGCGACGGACGCGGTGGGCATCGGCCTCGCGCTGCTGGCCATCCATGTGGCGAACCGGCCCACCAGCGAGCGCCGCACCTTCGGGCTCGCCCGGGTGGAGATCCTGGCGGCGCTGGCGAACTGTGTGCTGCTGCTGGGGGTGGGCGGCTACATCCTGGTCGAGGCGGTGCACCGGCTGCGGGAGCCGGCCGAGGTGCCGGGCGGGCTGACGATCGTCTTCGGTGTGGTGGGCCTGCTGCTGAACCTGGTGTCGCTCTCGCTGCTGATGCACGGGCAGCGGGAGTCGCTGAACGTGCGCGGCGCGTTCCTGGAGGTGCTGGCGGACACGCTGGGTTCGGTCGCGGTGGTGATCGCGGCGCTGGTGATCCTCACCACCGGCTGGCAGCGGGCGGACACGGTGGCCTCGCTGGCCATCGCGCTGATGATCGTGCCCAGGACGGTACGGCTGGCCAGGGAGGCGCTGGAGGTGCTGCTGGAGGCGGCGCCGCGGGATGTGGACATCGCGGCGGTGCGGCGGCACATCACGGATCTGCCGGGGGTGACGGATGTGCACGATCTGCATGTGTGGACGATCACCTCGGGCCTGCCGGTGCTGTCGGCGCACGTGGTGGTGGAGCAGGAGACGCTGGACGCGGTGGGGCACGAGCGGATGCTGCACGAGCTCCAGGGGTGCCTGGGTGAGCACTTCGCCGTGGAGCACTGCACGTTCCAGCTGGAACCGCACGGGCATGCGGCTCACGAGCCCCGTCTGTGCCACTGATTCCGGGCGCCGTGGCCGCCCGGGATAACCTCGCAGACGTACGCGATGAGCCCGACAAGGTGGCCGTGCCCGACAGCGAGGACGTAGTGGTGGATCCGATCATGCTGGAGCTGGTCGACGAGGCGGGCCGGACCGTCGGTACGGCCGAGAAGCTCGCCGCCCATCAGCCGCCGGGGCAGTTGCACCGGGCGTTCTCGGTGTTCCTCTTCGATCCGCGGGGGCGGCTGCTGCTCCAGCGCCGGGCGCTGGGGAAGTACCACTCCCCCGGTGTGTGGTCCAACACCTGCTGCGGCCATCCGCTGCCCGGGGAGCCGCCGTTCGTCGCGGCGGCCCGGCGCACGGCGGAGGAGCTGGGGGTGGCGCCGGCGCTGCTGCGGGAGGCGGGCACGGTGCGCTACAACCATCCCGACCCGCTGTCGGGTCTGGTGGAGCAGGAGTTCAACCACCTGTTCGCCGGGGTGGTGGAGCAGGAGGTGCGGCCCGATCCGGCAGAGGTGGCGGAGACGGCCCTGGTGACGCCGCAGGAGCTGGCGCAGCGGCATGAGCGGCTGCCGTTCTCGGCGTGGTTCATGACGGTGCTGGACGCGGCGCGTCCGGCGATCCGGGAGGTCACGGGGCCGGCAGCGGGCTGGTGAGCGGCGGGGTCAGTGGCGGTCGCAGGGCAGTTCGGCCCAGACGATCTTTCCGCCGGCGGCGGTGGAGTCGACGCCGCAGCGGCCACCGGCCTCCCGTGTGACGATCTTCACCAGCAGGAGTCCGCGTCCGCTGGTGTGCTCGGCCCCGGTTTCGAGGGCTTTGGGCCGGTACGGGTGGCCGTCCTCCACCGCGACGCGCACCCGCCCGGGGGCGAGGGTGACCTCGACGCCGATCTGCGGGGTGAGCAGGACGGCGTGCCGTACCGCGTTGGTGACCAGTTCGGACACGATCAGCAGCAGGGAGCCGAGCCGGTCGGGGCTCACCGGGGCCTGCCGGCGGTGCAGCAGGTCGCGTACGGCGTGCCTGACCAGTGGTACGGAGGCGTCCACCGGGGCGGCGGTGAGGCGCCAGGTACCCGGAACACCTGGCGCGGCGGGGGCGGTGGGGTGCGGCGGCGCACCTGATCGGCTGTCCACCCTTCTGAGTGTTGGCATGTGCCAGGGCGGCATGACCGGATGACCGCAATTCATAGGGTTTCCTGCTCAGTTTGACCGCTTCTCTTCAGCTGAGATTGCTTTATGACAAAACCACTCCGTCACCCGACCAGCCGGGCGCATCGTTGCGCAAAGACCCCAATGAAATACCCCAAAACACCAGCAAAGTGACCAAGAGCGCTTGCCATCACAATTTCGGCGACTGTTCGACGCTCAAGGAGGGCAAGGTCCCCGCGACCCATTCCCCCTGGCTTTTGGAGGGCTGCTTACATGGCTCTGCCGCAAGGCCCCCTGGAGCACCGTTATCGGGGAGAGCACCCCGTACGGACCCTCGCCTATCTGTTCCGCGACGACCGGGTCCGGCTGCTGGTCGCCGTGCTCGCGTTCGGCGTCAAGCACTCACCGGTCTGGCTGCTGCCGCTGGTCACCGCGAACATCATCGACATCGTGGTGGAGCAGCGCCCGATCTCCGATCTGGCCACCAACATCGCCGTCCTGACCGTGGTCCTGGCCCTCAACTATCCGATGCACCTGCTGTACATCCGCTGCCTGTACGGCAGCGTCCGGCGCACCGGGACCCGGCTGCGCTCCGCCCTGTGCCGGCGCATGCAGGAACTGTCCATCGGCTACCACTCCCGGGTGAGCGCCAGCGCCCTGCAGACCAAGGTCATCCGCGACGTGGAGAACATCGAGACCTCCGTCCAGCAGAGTTCGGACAACGGTCTCAACGCCATCATGACGCTGGCGGGCGGACTCGCCGTCATCGGGCTGCGGGTGCCGGCCGCGCTGCCCGCCTTCCTCATCGTCGTACCGGCCGCCGCGCTGCTGGTACGCCGGCTCCGCTCCCGGCTGCGCAGCCACAACGAGCAGTTCCGCCGCGAGGTGGAACAACTCTCCTCCCGGGTCGGTGAGATGACCTCACTGATCCCGGTCACCCGGGCGCACGGCCTGGAGCGCACGGCGGTGGCCCGGGTGGACGGCTCACTGCGCCAGGTGCTCACCGCCGGGCTCCGGCTGGACATGCTCAACGGCCACTTCGGCGCGCTGGCCTGGATCCTGCTCCAGGCGCTCGGCATCGGCTGTCTGGCGATGGCGGCGCTGGTCGCGTACTACGCCTGGCTGCCGATCTCGGCGGGCGACGTGGTGATGCTCAGCACCTTCTTCACCACCCTCACCGCCTCCATGACGGTGCTGATGGGCCTGGCCCCGATCATCACCAAGGGACTCGAATCGGTGCGCTCGCTCGGCGAGGTGCTCCAGGACCCCGACCTGGAGGTCAACGACGGCAAGGAGCAGGTCGCCGGCGTCGGCGGCCGGATCGCCTTCGAGCGGGTGGGCTTCCGCTACGACACGGAGGGGCAGGCCGCGGTCACCGGCTTCAACCTGTCCGTGGCACCGGGCGAGACCATCGCACTGGTGGGCGCCTCCGGAGCGGGCAAGTCCACCATCCTCAATCTGCTGATCGGCTTCATCCGGCCGGTCTCCGGACGCATCATGCTGGACGGCCGGGACATGGCGACCCTGGATCTGCGCAGCTACCGGCGTTTCCTGTCGGTGGTGCCGCAGGAGTCGGTGCTCTTCGAGGGCACCATCCGGGAGAACGTCGGCTACGGGCTTGACCCGGTCGACGACGAGCGGGTGCGCCGGGCGCTGCGGGACGCCAACGCGCTGGAGTTCGTGGACCGGCTGCCCGGCGGTCTGGACACCGTCGTCGGCGAGCGCGGCGCGCGGCTCTCCGGCGGCCAGCGGCAGCGGCTGGCGATCGCCAGGGCGCTGATCCGCGATCCGCGCATCCTGGTGCTCGACGAGGCCACCTCCGCCCTGGACACCCGCTCCGAGGCGCTGGTGCAGGAGGCCATGGCGCGGCTGATGCGCGGGCGCACCGTCTTCGTGGTGGCCCACCGGCTGTCCACCATCCGCGGTGCGGACCGGATCGTGGTGATGGACCGGGGCAAGGTGCTGGAGATCGGCGGCCACGACGAACTCATGCGCCGTGGCGGGGCGTACGCGCGGCTGCAGAAGAACCAGCTCGGCTGAGTGGCGGACCGGCCGGGGCGGTGGAGGCACCGCCCCGGCCGCCGCATGTGCGGCCCCGGCGTTCCCCCTGGCGCTGCTCGATCCCCACCCCCGAGGGCCGGCCCGCCGCGTGTCAGTTCTCGCGGCGGGCGGCCTGGCGGGCGAGCCGGGCGGCGAGGCGCTCGTCGAACTTGCGGGCCTCGCTGTCCAGGCCGTTCATGAACATACCGATCTCCTCCTGGGCGCGCTGTCCCTCCGGGCCGAGCCCGGGCACGTCCATGACCTTGAGGAAGCGCAGCACCGGCTGGAGCACGTCGTCGTGGTGGATGCGCATGTTGTAGATGCCGCCGAGCGCCATCCGGGCGGCGGCGCGCTCGAAGCCGGGGATCCCGTGGCCGGGCATCCGGAAGTTGACCACCACGTCGCGGACCGCGCACATGGTGCGGTCCGGCGCCAGCTCGAAGGCGGCCCGCAGCAGGTTGCGGTAGAAGACCATGTGCAGGTTCTCGTCGGTGGCGATCCTGGCCAGCATCCGGTCGCACACCGGGTCGCCGGAGTGGTGGCCGGTGTTGCGGTGCGAGATGCGGGTGGCCAGCTCCTGGAAGGCGACATAGGACACCGAGTGGAGCATCGAGTCGGGGTGGTCGAACTCGAAGCCCTCGGACATGTGCCGCATCCGGAAGTTCTCCAGCTCCACCGGGTCCACGGCGCGGGTGGTCAGGAGGTAGTCGCGCATCACGATGCCGTGCCGGCCCTCCTCGGCGGTCCAGCGGTGCACCCAGGTGCCCCAGGCGCCGTCGCGGCCGAACAAGGTCGCTATCTCGTGGTGGTAGCTGGGGAGGTTGTCCTCGGTGAGCAGGTTGACCACCAGGGCAATGCGCCCGACGTCGGTGACCTTCGACTGCTCGGGGGCCCACGGCTCGCCGCCCAGCGGGCCGTCGAAGTTCCGGCCCTCGCTCCAGGGCACGTACTCGTGGGGCATCCAGTCCTTGGCCACCGCGAGATGGCGGTTGAGCTCCTTCTCGACGACTTCCTCCAGGGCGAACAGCAGGCGGGCGTCGGTCCACGTGTCCTTGACGGAGGTGTGGTCGGGGCTCAGCGTCACAGGGGCTCCAGAGCGGCGAAATCACAGGGGTACCTACGAGACCGTAGGTTACGGCACCGTAAGTTATTCTCCTCCGCTCTGACAAGCTCGGTTACCAGACGTGCCTATCGGGTGACTTATCGACGAAAAGGGGCGAGGGCCCGGGGGATGCCCCGGGCCCTCGCCCTGTGCGGCGCCGTCGCGCGGCGGTCAGCGTCCGCGGCCGGCCCGGCCGGAACCGCCGCCGGAACCGTTGCCGCCGCCGAGCAGCCCGGCCCGGCGCAGCGCGTCGGCCATGGCACCGTTCGCGGGCTGCCGGCCAGCGCGCTCGTCCCGGGCCGGACGGCCGCCGCCGCCCTGGCGCCCGCCGCGCTGGTCGCCCTGACCGCCGCGCCGGTCCCGCTGGCGCGGCGCGCCGCCCCGGTCCCGCTCGCCGCGCTCGCCCCGGGCGCCACCGGCCGGCCGCTCCTCGTCCAGCCGCAGGGTGAGCGAGATCCGCTGCCGCTTCACGTCCACGTCCAGCACCTTCACCCGGACGATGTCCCCGGGCTTGACCACCTCGCGCGGATCGGAGACGAACTTGGCGGACATCGCCGAGACATGCACCAGGCCGTCCTGGTGCACGCCGATGTCGACGAAGGCGCCGAAGGCGGCGACGTTGGAGACCACGCCCTCCAGGAGCATCCCCGGCTCCAGGTCGCCGATCTTCTCCACGCCCTCCTTGAAGCGGGCGGCCCGGAACTCCGGGCGCGGGTCACGGCCCGGCTTCTCCAACTCGCCGATGATGTCGGTGACGGTGGGGAGGCCGAAGGTGTCGTCCACGTAGTCGGCGGGCTTCAGCGCGCGCAGCGCGGCGCTGTCGCCGATCAGCGCGGTGACCTCCTTGCCGGTCTCGCGCACGATGCGCCGCACCACCGGGTACGCCTCGGGGTGCACCGCCGAGGCGTCCAGCGGGTCGGCGGCGCCGGGGATGCGCAGGAAGCCCGCGCACTGCTCGAACGCCTTGGGGCCCAGCCGGGGCACGTCCTTGAGCGCCCGGCGGCTGTGGAAGGGGCCGTTGCTGTCGCGGTGCGCGACGATCAGTTTGGCCAGGCTCCCGGAGATGCCGGAGACGCGGGAGAGCAGCGGCACCGAGGCGGTGTTGACGTCCACCCCGACCCCGTTCACGCAGTCCTCGACCACGGCGTCCAGCGAGCGGGAGAGCTTCACCTCGGACAGGTCGTGCTGGTACTGGCCGACGCCGATGGAGCGCGGGTCGATCTTCACCAGTTCGGCCAGCGGGTCCTGGAGCCGGCGGGCGATGGAGACGGCGCCGCGCAGCGACACGTCCAGGTCCGGCAGTTCCTCGCCGGCGTAGGCGGAGGCGGAGTAGACCGAGGCGCCGGCCTCGGAGACCACCATCTTGGTGGGCTGCTTCCCCGGGGCGAGGGCTGCGATCAGCTCGGCGGCGAGCTTGTCGGTCTCGCGCGAGGCGGTGCCGTTGCCGATGGCGATGAGTTCCACGCCGTGCTCGGTGACCAGGGCGCCGAGCCGGGCCAGCGCCCCGCTCCAGTCGCGGCGCGGGGCGTGCGGGTAGACGGTGTCGGTGGCGGCGACCTTGCCCGTGGCGTCCACGACGGCGACCTTCACGCCGGTGCGCAGCCCCGGGTCCAGGCCCATGGTGGGGCGGGTGCCGGCCGGGGCGGCGAGCAGCAGGTCGCGCAGGTTGGCGGCGAAGACGTCGACCGCCTCGTCCTCGGCGGCGGTGCGCAGCCGGGTGCGCAGATCGATGCCGAGGTGCACCAGGATGCGGGTGCGCCAGGCCCAGCGCACGGTCTCGGTGAGCCAGGCATCGGCCGGGCGGCCCCGGTCGCTGATGCCGAACCGGTGCGCGATGGCCCGCTCGTAGCCGCTGGGGCCCTCGGGGGTCTCGCCGGCGTCGGCGGGCTCCGGGTCCAGGGTGAGGTCGAGGATCTCCTCCTTCTCCCCGCGCAGCATGGCCAGGATCCGGTGGGAGGGCAGCTTGGTGAACGGCTCGGCGAAGTCGAAGTAGTCGGCGAACTTGGCGCCGGCCTCCTCCTTGCCCTCGCGGACCCGGGCGGCCAGCCGGCCGGTGGTCCACATCTTCTCGCGCAGGTCGCCGAGGAGGTCGGCGTCCTCGCCGAAGCGCTCGGTGAGGATGGCCCGGGCGCCGGTGAGGGCAGCGGCGGCGTCCGGGACGCCCTTGGCCTCGTCGGTGAACGCCGCGGCGGCGGCCTGCGGATCGACGGTCGGGTCGGCGAGCAGGCCGTCGGCCAGCGGCTCCAGACCGGCCTCGCGGGCGATCTGGGCCTTGGTGCGGCGCTTGGGCTTGTAGGGGAGGTAGATGTCCTCCAGCCTGGCCTTGGTCTCGGCGGCGTTGATCCGCTGTTCCAGGGCCTCGTCCAGCTTGCCCTGGCTCCTGATGGACTCCAGGACGGCCGTGCGGCGCTCCTGGAGCTCACGCAGATAGCGCAGCCGCTCCTCCAGGGCGCGCAGCTGGGCGTCGTCCAGCATGCCGGTGGCCTCTTTGCGGTAGCGGGCGATGAACGGCACGGTGGAGCCGCCGTCCAGCAGCCCCACGGCGGCCGTCACCTGCCCCTCGCGCACGCCGAGTTCCTCGGCGATCCGGCTCTCGATGGACCTGCCCGCTGCCGACTGTGTCACGTCTCATGCTCCGCTTCCCCGGCGCGCTCTGCGCCGCGCTGTGCATTGTGACAGGCGGCACCGACACTCGGGCCGCCTGCCACGCGCGCGCCGCTGAACCGTTTTACGGGACGGCGCTCTCCCGGGTGCGGGGCTCGGTGTCCGGGCCGGCCAGGCGCTGTTGCAGCTTCTCGCCCTCCACGTCCACATCCGGCAGGATCCGGTCCAGCCAGCCGGGCAGCCACCAGGCGGAGCGGCCCAGCAGGCCGAGGACGGCCGGTACGAGGGTCATCCGGACGACGAAGGCGTCGAAGAAGACGGCGATGGCCAGGCCGAGTCCGATCATCTTGATCATGGGTTCGTCGGAGCCGACGAACCCGGCGAAGACGCTGATCATGATGATGGCGGCGGCGGTGACCACCCGGGCCCCGTGCCGGAATCCGGTGACCACCGCCTGCTCGGGCGGCAGGCCGTGGACGTACGCCTCGCGCATCCGGGTGACCAGGAACACCTCGTAGTCCATGGCGAGTCCGAAGACGACACCGACCAGGAAGATGGGCATCAGGCTCATCACCGGGCCGGTCTCCTCCACGCCGAACAGCCCGCCGAGCCAGCCCCATTGGAAGACCGCGACCACGGCGCCGAGTGCGGCCAGCACGGAGAGCAGGAAGCCGAGGGCGGCCTTGAGCGGGACGAGGAGGGAGCGGAAGACGAGGATCAGCAGCAGGAAGGCGAGGCCGACGACGAGCGCCAGATACGGCAGGAGGGCGTCGTCGAGCTTCTGGGAGACGTCGATGCCCATGGCGGTCTGTCCGGTGACCAGCAGCGTGGCGCCGGTGTCGGTGTGCAGCGCGGCGGCGGAGTCCCGGATGGCGCCGACCAGGTCCTCGGTCTCGGTGCTCAGCGGCTTGGTGGCGGGGATGACGGTGAGGATGGCGGTGGAGCCGTCCTCGCTGGGCATCGGCTCGGTGACCACGGCGACGTCGTCGAGGCCGGCGATCCGGTCGCGGGCCCGTTCGGCCGCCGCGGTGGCGCCGTCCGCCGCGTCCCGGCCGTCGACGACCACCATCAGGGGTCCGTTGAAGCCGGCGCCGAAGGATTCGGCGAGCAGGTCGTAGGCGCGGCGCGGGGTGGTGTCGGTGGGCTTGCTGCCGTCGTCGGGCAGGCCGAGTTCCAGGTCGGCGGCGGGCAGTGCGAGGGCACCGAGTCCGACGGCGCCCACCAGCAGGACGGCCAGCGGGCGGCGCAGCACCCAGCGGGCCCAGCGGGTGCCCAGGTTGGGTCGCCCGGACGCCCCGGTGCTGCCGTCGGCGGTTCCGGCCGGGCTCGCGTCGCCGGTGGTGCGGGCGGCCGGCACGGCGGGGCCGGCGTCCCGGGCGCGGCGGGCCGCGCGGGGCAGGATGCGGTCGCCGGCGAAGCCGAGCAGCGCGGGGATCATGGTGAGGGCGATGAGGACCGCCACGGCCACCGAACCAGCGGCGGCCAGGCCCATCTTGGTCAGGATGGGGATGTTGACGACGGCGAGCCCGGCCAGGGCGATGATCACGGTGAGGCCGGCGAAGACGACGGCGGATCCGGCGGTGCCCAGCGCGCGTCCGGCGGCTTCCCGGTGCGGGTGTCCTTCGGCGAGTTCGGCGCGGTAGCGGGAGACGATGAACAGCGCGTAGTCGATGCCCACGGCGAGTCCCAGCATCATGGCCAGGATGGGGGTGGTGCTGTCCAGGTCGAGGGTGGCGGTGAGCGCGGTGATGGTGGCGACGGCGACACCGACGCCGATGAGCGCGGTGAGCAGCGGGAGTCCCGCGGCGACCAGCGAGCCGAGGGTGACGACCAGGGCGACGGCGGCCACGGCCACCCCGATGACCTCGGTGATGCCGGTCGCCGGGATCTCCAGCAGCGCGTCGCCGCCCATCTCCACGGTGAGTCCGGTGGCGCGCCCGGCGTCGACCGCGGCTTCGAGTGCGTCGCGGTCGGCTTCCTCCAGTTCCAGGCCCTTGACCAGGTAGGAGACCTGGGCGTAGGCGGTGGTCCCGTCCTGGCTGACGGCCTGGGTCTCGTAGGGGTCGGCGACCTGGGCGACCTTGTCGGATCCGGTGCGCAGGTCCTCGACCAGGTCCTGGACGGCGGCCCGGTGGGCGGGGTCGGTGATCAGTTCGCCCTCGGGGGCGCGGACCACGACGCGGGCGGTGGCGCCGTCCGCGCCGGAGCCGGGGTAGCGCTCATTGAGCAGGTCGAAGGCGCGCTGGGCCTCGGTCCCGGGGATGGTGAACTCGGCCGAGCCGGGCTCGGAGTTGGCGGCGGCGCCGGCGCCGGCGAGGCCGAGCAGCACCACCCACAGCAGGACCACCAGGCGCCGCCGCACAAAGGAGAGGCGTCCGAGTCTGTAGAGGAATGTCGCCATTGAGGGGGTCTCCTGATCAAGCGTGGGGCGTGATGAGGGTGTCGGGCGAGCGGCGCCGTCCCGGCCGTCGTGGGGGATGCCGGGCGGAGGGTGCGGGGACGGGCGGGACGGTTGGGTGGCGGGGTCGGGTCAGTCGTGCGCGGGGGCGGGCCGGCCGAGCAGGGCGGGCAGGACGACGGAGTCCAGGAAGTGCTCCAGGTACGGGCCGTCGGCGTAGTCGTCCTCGATCAGCGGGCGGGCGATCAGGGCGCCGAGGAGTGCGGGGATGACGTAGCCGAGTGCGGGATTGTCCGGGTGGACCTCCCCGCGCTCGACGCCGCGCCGCAGGGCGCGGTCCAGCACCGCGCCCTCCGGGCGGATCAGCAACTCCCGCATGGCCAGCCGCAGGTCCTCGTCCTGGCGGGCGGCGACGGTGATGCCCTGGAGGAGTTCGGTGTCCTCGCAGGCGGCCCGTCCGGTCCGGCGGGCCATCTCCCGCAGGTCACCGGCGAGGGTTCCGGTGTCGATGTCGTCGATGTCGAAGGGTTTGCCGTGCCGCAGGGCGGCGATGACGAGCTGGCCCTTGCTGCCCCACTGGCGATAGAGGGTGGCCTTGCTGGACCGGGTCCTGGCGGCGACGGCGTCCATGGTGAGGGCGTCGTAGCCGCGCTCGCGCAGCAGTTCGAGCACGGCCTCGTAGAGTTCGGCCTCGCGCTCGGGGGTGATCTTGGTGCGGGAGGTCCGCCGCAGGGCTGCGTCGGTGGGCTGATCCGCCATGACGGTCCCCGTCCATCGAAACGGCATCGTACGCAAGGAGCGTAGGACGGCGGCTCAGCGAAACGCAAGCGGATCGATACGTGTCCGTTTTCATGCACATTTCAAAGACGTACGATGCCGGGCATGGGACGCGACATCACCGGACCGGGCGTGCGCGAGAGCCGCAGACTGCGCACCCGGCACGAGTTGCTGCACTACGGACTCGCCCTCTTCGAGGACCAGGGGTACGGCGGGACGACGATCGGGGACATCGCCCGCCGGGCCGGGGTCTCGGAACGGACGTTCTTCCGCTACTTCGCCAGCAAGGAGGAACTGGTCCTGCAGCCGCTCCAGGAACTGACCGAACTCTTTCTCGCCGAGGCCGAACGCCGACCGGCGCACGAGCCCCCGCTCACCGCGCTGCACGAGGCGGGCCGCCGGGTCATGGAACGGGCCGCCGAGGGGCCGCTGGAGACGCTGCTGGCCAGCCTGCGGCTGATCTGCGCCGAGCCCGAGCTGCGGGCCGCCCAGCTGGTGCGGCACGCCGAGGGCCACCAGCGGCTGGCCACCGTCCTGGCCCGCCGGGAGCGCACCGGCCCCGGGGACCTGCGCCCCGGGCTGCTGGTCGGCGCGTACGCGATGGCCTCCATCCTGGCCACCCAGTCCTGGAACCGGCACAGCGACGGCTCCCTGGCGGCGCTCCTGCGCTGCACCGACGACCATCTGCGGCAGATGCCCGCCGCCCTGGCGGGCCACTGGGCCGGCTGAGTCAGCGCGCGGCGGCGGCGCGGGCCCGGTCGTACCGCTCCTGCCCCTCCTGCACCTCGGGCAGCCGCCGCTCCACCCAGCGGGCCAGCTGCCACACATGAGCGGCGGCCTCCCGGCCGAGATCGGTGAGCGAGTAGTCCACCCGGGGCGGGATCACGGCCTGTGCGGCGCGGTGCACGAAGCCGTCCCGCTCCAGGGTCTGGAGGGTCTGGGCCAGCATCTTCTCGCTGATGCCGGAGATCGTCCGGCGCAGTTCGCTGAACCGCAGGGACTCCTCGTCCAGCAGGAGGGCCAGCACCAGGACACCCCAGCGGCTGGTGACATGTTCCAGCACCGCGCGGGAGGGGCACTCGGCGGCATTGACGCTGTGCGGCTGACGTACGTCCATGCCAGTAGCTTACGTCAAGGTGGGTACTTTCCCTGGGTTAGTAACCGGCCTACCGTGGACGACGCACCGAACAAGAACCACCCCCGAGGGAGAACGCGCATGTGGGTAGTCACCGGAGCCACCGGTCAGCTGGGACGGCTGGTCATCGACAGCCTGCTGGAATCGGTACCGGCGGAACAGGTCGTGGCGGTGGTGCGGGACGAGGACAAGGCGGCCGGCCTCGCGGCGCGCGGGGTCCGGCTGCGGATCGCCGACTACGACGACCCCGCCACGCTGCGCGGCGCCTTCGCCGCCGGTGACCGGGTGCTGCTGATCTCCGGCAGCGAGGTCGGCCGGCGCCTGCCCCAGCACACCGCCGTCATCGACGCCGCGAAGGAGGCGGGCGTCGCCCTGCTGGCCTACACCGGCGTCCTGGGCGGCCCGGCCGCCGACTTCGCGCTGGCCGACGAGCACAAGGCCACCGAGGAGGCGGTGCTCGCCTCCGGGCTGCCGTACGTCTTCCTGCGCAACGGCTGGTACCACGAGAACTACACCGCCCAGCTGGGCCCGGTGATCGAGGTCGGCCGCGTGGTCGCCGCCGCGGGCGAGGGCCGGGTCGCCTCCGCCTCCCGCGCCGACTACGCCGCGGCGGCGGCGGCCGTGCTCACCGGGGAGGGCCACGAGGGCAAGGCGTACGAGCTGAGCGGCGACACCGCCTGGAGCTTCGCGGAGTACGCCGCGGAGATCAGCCGCCTTACGGGCAAGGAGGTCCGCTACACCCCGGTCGGCCCCGAGGAGCAGCGGGCGAACCTGCTGGCCGCCGGGCTGCCCGAGCAGTACGCCGGGATCCTGGTCGGCGTGGACGAGGCGATCGAACGCGGGCTGCTCGCCGCCACCCCCGGCGACCTGTCCCGGCTCATCGGCCGCCCCACCACGCCGATCGGGGACGCGATCGCGGCGGCGCTCAAGGGCTGAGGCCGCGGGGCGGTCGCGGGGTCACCGGGGTCCGGGGGGGGCGGTTGTCTCCTTCAGGTGACCCCGCGGGGCGGTCGATTCCCGGTCAACTGACCGGCGGGCGGTGGCGTGAACCCGATTCCGGGCTTTCGCCACTGCCTTCGCCACTCATGCGAGTGATATGAACTCCACATGTGCGGCTGAATTCCTTGCGTACGGCCGGGAGTCAGGGTCTGCCGGACCGGGGCAGGGTGCGAGAGGGTACGCAGCGCACGCGCTCATCGACACACCCTGAGCACATGGAGGGATCATGACGCTCGCCAGCCGGAGCACCGACGCCCAGCCCCTCTCCTACAGCTGGCTGCTGACCGCCAGACGGTCGGACCTCGCGCATTTCCGGCGGCTGGCGAAGCTGGCGATGCGCGAGTGGGACCAGGACGACGCGGTGACCGAGGTGGTGCTGCACGGCGTCACCGAACTGCTCGCCAACGTCGCCCGCCACGTCCCCGACCCGCGCTGCCGGCTGGAGCTGTTCCTGGAGGAGGACGCGGTCCGCGTCACCGTCACCGACAGCTCCGCCGCACTCCCCCGCATCACCCTCCCCGACTGGAGCGCGGAGGAGGGCCGGGGGCTGTGGCTGCTGCGCGAGATGGCCGACGGCATCGGCTTCGAACCGACCGCCGACGGCAAACGGGTGTGGGTGCGGGTCGGCACCCGCTGACCGGCCGGCGCGCCGTCAGTCGCCCTCGCCGGGTTCGGGACGCTTCTTCTTGCTCTTGACGCGCTTGCGCTCCACACCGACACCGCCCCAGAACGCCAGGCCGGTGATCACCACGCGCGGGGCGCCGGGGGCGGCCTCGCGGTCGGCGGTCGGATCGAAGCCGCCCATGATGCCGATGCCCCGCACCTCGACCCCGACGTCCGGCGGCACGGTGACGGAGACCCCGCCCATGATGGCGATGGCCCGGATGGTGACCTCGCGGTCCTCGAAGGCGGCCTCGCGCAGGTCGATGTTGCCGCCGCCCATGAAGGCCAGCGCCCGGAAGCGGCGCGGCATCGTCCAGCCGCCGCGGCGCGCGAACCCGCCGAGCACGGCGATCGCCCCCCGGGAGGTGGCGGGCCGGCCGATCCGGTCCGCCCAGCTCCGCCCGGCGCGGGCCGGTGCCCGGGCGCCGGGCGCCGACGGGGGCTCGGCGCGCTCGGGCAGATCACCGATGAGGGGCACCAGTTCACCGCGGGTACGGGCCGCGTACACGGCGCCGAGCCGTTCCTCGAACTCCTCCATGGTGAGCCGGCCCTCGGCCAGCCCCGTCCGCAGGATCTCGGCGTACTGCTCCCGCTCGGCGTCGGAGGCTTTCACCTCGGGCAACTCGTCCTTCATGGGCGCAGCTTACTCACCGGCGCCGCCCGGCTCCCCGGGCGCGGGCCCCAGGAACCGGAACCGGCCCGACTGCACCTGGTAGCGGTAGGCGGCCGGGCCCGGGCCCGCGTAGTCACCGGCCCCGTCGAAGGCCAGCGGGCGGGTGAGCCCGTGATACGTCAGGGCGCGCAGCCGGCTCAGCACGCCGGACCGGCTCAGGCTCTCCCCCTCCTCCACGGTGCGCTGCATGGCGGTGACGACCATGCGGGCGGCGTCGTACCCCTCGGGCGCGTACGGTTCGGGGTCCTGGCGGAAGCGGCGGCGGTGGACGGGGGCGAAGCCGCCGGTACGGGGGTCGGCGAGGGCGTCGGTGCAGCCGGCGACGAACTGCCAGCCCTCGGCGGCCTCCCGGGCGTCGGCCAGGAAGACCGGGTCCAGCGCCGCCTCGGTGGCGTACGCGGTGCCGGCCCAGCCGGCGTCCCGCAGGGCGCGGGCGAGCCGGGCGGCGCCGTCGGCGGGACCGCCGTACACCACGGCGTCCACGCCGTGGCCCAGCAGTTCCGCGGCGGCCGGCGCGAAGTCCTCGGTGCCGGCGGGCAGCACCTTGGGCACCAGGGCGGTACGGGTGCGGTCCACGGCGGAGCCGACGGCGCGGGTGATGAGCCAGCTGTGCCGGTCGGCGCCGCGGTCGTCCACCAGGCCGATCCGGGACGGGGGCGGGTCGGCCTGCGCGAGGCAGCGCGGGATGGTGAGACCGGTGGCCCGGGTGGCGGGGCGGCCGTGCAGGACGGTGGGGTAGTCGGCCCGGTCGGCGAAGTCGCCGGCGGACAGCGTCAGGACCGGCACGCCCGCCTCCTGGTACACCCGGGCGGCGGTGTCGGCCACCGCGTCGCCGGTGGGCCCGATGACCACGAGTACGGCGGGGTCGGCGGCGAGTTCGGCCGCGGCACGGGCGGCGCTCGGCGGGTCGCCGACGTCGTCGCGGACGGCCAGCGCCAGCCGGAAGGGGAGGTTGCCGTGTTCGTTCAGTTCTTCCAGGGCCAGCGTGATGCCGTTGTGCTGGCCGCGGCCCTGGCGGGCCTGGGGGCCGGACAGGTCGGCGTGCAGGCCGATGGTCCAGCGGGCACCGGCCGGGCCCGCGGCGGCGGGGGTGCCGTCCGCGCGCCGCAGCAGCCAGGACCCGAACGCGGCGGCCCCGGCCAGCAGCAGCCCGCCGCCGGCCAGCGCGAGTAACCCGCGCCGGGCGGGCGGCGGGTCCGGCACGGCCCGGGGGGTGTCGTTCCGCGGAGCGTCGCGCGGGCCGGGGCGGCGGCCGGGCGGGGCCGGATCGGGGTGCTCCCGGGGGCGGTGCGCGGCGCGCTCGGCGAGTGCGGCGGCCAGCGGGGGCGGCAGCCAGCCGGTGGCCGGGGTGCCGCCGAGTTCGCCGGCCAGGTCCCCGGCCGTGGGGCGCATACGGGGGTCGGGGTCCAGGCACGCCTGGAGGACCTCCAGGAGGGTGCGCGGCACATCGGCGAGGTCGGCCGGGTCGTGGGGTGAGCGGCCGGTCGCCGCGTAGCCGAGGGTGCGGCCCAGCGTGAGGATGTCGGCCGCCCGGTCGCCGCCGGGGGCGGCGCGCGCCGTGTCGGCGAGCCGGGGGCCGCCGGCCGCCAGCAGGACGTTGCCGGGGTGCGGGGCGCCGTGGGCGAGGCCCGCCGCGTGCAGGGCGTCCAGGCCACCGGCCAGCAGACCGCCGAGGGTGCGGACGGTCTGCCTCGGCAGCGGCCCGTACCCGGTCACGGCCTCGCTCAGGGCCGGTCCCGGCTCGTAGGGGTACGCCTCCCAGGTGCCGTCGAGGTCGGTGCCGCCGCCGAGGAACGGGATCAGGCACGGGTGGTGCGGCGGCCGGACGGGGGCGGCTGGGCGCCGGCCGGGGCGGTGGAGGATCTTGAGGGCCAGCGGCGTGCCGCCGACCGAGCGGGCCAGGTAGACCCGTCCGGTGCTGCCCTCCCCCAGCCGGCCGAGCAGGCGGTGGCCGCCGATGCGCGGCGGGTCGGACGGTCGAAGCGGCTCCATCGGCCGCGGCCCCCTTCCTGTGTGCGCCCTCAGCGCTGCGCGCTCTCCACCCCGGCCGGCCTCCGTTCGACCTCGGAGGGGACCCCTCCCCCGCTGCCCCGGACGGCGACGGTCGCCGCGCCGCGCCGGGTGCGGGCCCACCGGTACGGGTACGGGCCGCCGTGCCGGCCGCCGGCGCACCGGCCGCGTTCGTGGACCGGGGTGTCCGCGCGAGGGTGGCCCGGGGCCGCGTCCGGTGCGCGTCCCGGCTCCGGGTCGGCGACGCGTGCGCCGGCGCGCCGTCGCGGTGCCGTCCAGCGATGACGCAACCCTCGCCCTCCCCCACTCGGCCGACCGGGGCGGCATCACCTTAGCGTTTCGGGACGTGAACCGGGAGTGGCCCCGGGGCGCCGCGGAGCGCAGACTGGGGCCATGGAGAGCACGCTGCGCACGGAGTATTCGCTGGCGACGGTCTATCTGAACACGGCGAGCCACGGGGTGTTGCCGGCCCGCACGGCGCGGGCGCTGCGGGAAGCGGTCGACGCGATGGCGACCGGCCGCACCGATCAGGTGGCGGGGTTCGCGAAGGTGGAGGAGGCGCGGCGCGCGTACGGGCGGATCGCGGGCATCGACCCGGGGCGGGTGGCGGTGGGGTCGAGTGTGGCGGCGCACGCCGGCACGGTGGCCAGGTCGCTGCGGCCCGGGGCGGAGGTGGTGTGCGCGCGGGACGAGTTCTCCTCGCTGGTGAATCCGTTCCACGCCCGGGGGGATCTGACGGTGCGTGAGGTACCGCTGGAGAAGCTGGCCGAGGCGGTGGGGGCGGGGACGGCGCTGGTGGCGGTGAGCGCGGTGCAGTCGCTGGACGGCCGGATGGCGGATCTGCGGGCGGTGCGGGAGGCGGCGCGCGATCACGGGGCGCGGGTGCTGGTGGACAGCACGCAGGCGCTGGGCTGGCTGCCGCTGTCGGCGGCCGGCTTCGACTACACGGTGTGCGACACGTACAAGTGGCTGCTGGGCCCGCGCGGGGTGTCCTTTCTGACGCTGCCCGCGGACGGGGGTGACCTGGTGCCGGCCGGTCCCGGCTGGCTGTCGGCGCGCGATCCGTGGGCGACGTGTTACGGGGCGGTGCGGGACCCGGCGCCGGACGCGCGGCGCTTCGACGACAGTTTCGCGCTGCTGCCGGGGATCGGCACGGCGGCCTCGCTGGCGCTGGTGGAGGAGGTGGGGACGGAGGCGATCGCGGCGCACGACGAGGCGCTGGCGCGGCGGTTCCGGGCGGGGGTGGCGCGGCTGGGGTACGAGCCGGTGGCCGGCCGGTCGCCGATCGTGTCGGTGCCGGGGCTCGGGGCGGCGACGGCGGACGCGCTGGCGGAGCGGGGCGTACGGGTGTCGGCGCGCGGCGGGCGGCTGCGGGCGTCCTTCCATCTGTACAACACGGAGGCGGACGTGGACCGGCTGCTGGAGGCGCTGCCGGTCGCCGGGCGCGGCTGAGCGGTCAGGGCCGGGTGGCGGCCGACAGGGCGGTGCGGCACAGCCGGTCGGCCTCCCGGGTGGTCTCGGGCAGGCGGTAGCGGCGGGCGAGGTTGAGGACGTGGGCGCAGGCGGTGGGCAGGGTGACGCGGTGGCCGGTGGAGACGAACAGCGGTTTGACGCCGGGCTGGGTGCGCAGCGCGCGGCCGACTTCCTCGGTGCCGTCGAGCAGGGGTGACCAGGCGCCCCGCTCGGCGGCGGGCAGCTGGTGGTGGAAGGTGAAGGGGTTCTTGGCGACGCCGATGGACGGCAGGCCGGTGAGCACGCCGAGGTGCGCGGCCAGGCCGAAGCGGCGCGGGTGGGCGATGCCGTAGCCGTCGCAGACGACCAGGTCGGGCGCGGTGGCCAGCCGGCCGAGGGCGTCCAGCACGGCGGGCAGTTCGCGGTAGGCGAGCAGCCCGGGGCGGTACGGGAAGGGGACGGGGCCGGTGGCGGTGGCCCGCTCGCGCACCTCCAGGGTGACGGCGTCCAGGGTGACGGCGGCGGCGCCCACGATGCCGCGTACGTCGTCGTAGGCCACATCCACCCCCGCCACCGTGGCGGGGGTGCCGGGTGCCGGGCCGGTGTCGTCCGGGACGATGTGCTCGCGCAGCGTCAGCTGCCGGGCGACGGCCTCGGCCTCGGTGGCGGGGGTGGTGTGGGGCAGCGGCATCGGTGCTCCGGGGGCCGGTGGGCTCAGCCCAGGTCGACGGAGGGGTAGAGCGGGTGCTTGGCGAGCAGGTCGGCGGAGCGGGCCCGTACCTGCTCGGCGACGCCGTCGGCGAGGGTGTAGGCGGCCTTGGAGGGCTTGCCGTTCTTGGCGGTGCCGGGGGTGGTGGCGGACAGGACGGTGTGGATGAGGTCGGCGACCTCGTCCATGCCGTCGGTGTCCACGCCGCGGGTGGTGAGCGCGGGGGTACCGACCCGGATGCCGGAGGTGTACCAGGCGCCGTTGGGGTCGCGCGGGATGGCGTTGCGGTTGGTGACGATGCCGGCGTCCAGCAGGGCGGCCTCGGCCTGGCGGCCGGTCAGGCCGTAGCCGGAGACGTCGATGAGCGCGAGGTGGTTGTCGGTGCCGCCGGTGACCAGGGTGCCGCCGCGCCGCGAGAGGCCCTCGGCCAGGGCGTGCGCGTTCTCCACGACCTGGCGGGCGTAGTCGCGGAAGGCGGGCTGCCGGGCCTCGGCGAGGGCGACGGCCTTGGCGGCCATGACGTGCGGCAGCGGGCCGCCGAGCACCATGGGGCAGCCGCGGTCGACCTGGTCGGCGAGGGAGTCGTCGCACAGCACCATGCCGCCGCGCGGGCCGCGCAGGGACTTGTGGGTGGTGGTGGTGACGATCTGGGCGTGCGGCACCGGGTCGAAGTCACCGGTGAGCACCTTGCCCGCGACCAGGCCGGCGAAGTGCGCCATGTCGACCATGAGGGTGGCGCCGACCTCGTCGGCGATCTCGCGCATGGTGGCGAAGTTGACCAGCCGGGGGTAGGCCGAGTAGCCGGCGATGAGGATGAGCGGGCGGAACTCGCGGGCGGCGGCGCGGACGGCGGCGTAGTCCAGCAGGCCGGTGGCCGGGTCGGTGCCGTAGCTGCGCTGCTCGAACATCTTGCCGGAGATGTTGGGGCGGAAGCCGTGGGTGAGGTGGCCGCCGGCGTCCAGGGACATGCCGAGCATGCGCTGGTTGCCGAGGTCGCGGCGGAGGGCGGCCCAGTCGTCCTCGCTGAGGTCGTTGACCTGCCGGGCGCCGGCGCGCTCCAGGGCGGGGGACTCGACGCGGGCGGCGAGGACGGCCCAGAAGGCCACGAGGTTGGCGTCGATGCCGGAGTGCGGCTGGACGTAGGCGTGGCGGGCGCCGAAGAGTTCGCGGGCGTGTTCGGCGGCGACGGACTCCACGGTGTCGACGTTCTTGCAGCCGGCGTAGAAGCGGCGGCCGATGGTGCCCTCGGCGTACTTGTCGCTGAACCAGTTGCCCATGGCGAGCAGGGTGGCCGGGGAGGCGTAGTTCTCCGACGCGATGAGCTTGAGGGAGGAGCGCTGGTCCTCGACCTCGGCGCCGATGGCCTCGGCGATGCGGGGCTCGACGCCGCGCACCACCTCGATGGCGCTGCGGAAGGCGGTGGATTCCGTGCTGGGCTGGGTGGTCATACGGGGCCTCCTGGACGGATGTCGCGGTGGCCCAGGCGCACGGCTCTCCTGCTCGCGTGACGGCGAGGGCCGCTCCCCGATGGTTGTCCATCCCGACGCGCCAGTCACGGCCCGCGAGGAGCCTAGCACTCGCGGATCGGGCTCCGCTGGGGCACGGTGGGAAGGAGTGATGCGTCCGCCGTGCCCCAGGGAGGCAGTGATGTCCGAGCACGTGTACCGGGTGACGGAGATCGTGGGGTCCTCGTCCGAGGGCCTGGACGCGGCGATCCGCAACGGGATCGGCCGGGCGTCCAGGACCCTGCGCCATCTGGACTGGTTCGAGGTGACCGAGGTGCGCGGTCACATCGTCGACGGCGCGATCGAGCACTACCAGGTCGGGCTCAAGGTGGGCTTCCGGCTGGACGGGGACGACGACGGGGCCGGGGCCGGCTGAGCGCTCACAGGTGGCCCGGGGCACCGCCTTCGGTCTGTGCCCGGTGGGCGGCGAGCGCGCCGGCCAGCAGCTCGCCGTCGAGCAGGTTGCCGTCGGTGAGGCGGGCCACGGAGGAGTAGGCGCTGAGGATGGCCTTGGTGGTGCGCAGGGCGGTGCCGGGGCGGCGCAGCAGCGGCCGGACCCAGGCGTCGATGACGCCGTCGAGTTCGGCTTCGGGGACGACCTTGTGCAGGACCGACAGTTCGCGGGCGGTGGCGGCGTCGAAGCCCTCGCCGGTGAGGATGAGTTCGCGGGTGCGGGCCGCGCCGGATTCCTGGAGCATGCGGGGCAGGGCGCCGCCCCAGGCGACGGGGAGTCCGACGGCCAGTTCCGGGAGCCGGAAGCGGGAGGTGTCGGCGCCGGCGCGCAGGTCGCAGAAGACGGCGAGGGCGAGGCCGGCGCCGATCGCGCGGCCGTGGACGCGGGCGATGGTGACCGCGCTGGTGGAGGCGAGGGAGTCGCACACCCGGCGGGTCTTGCTGCTGAGCGCGCGCATGCCGGCGCCGGTGGGGTCCTGGGCCATGAGGCGGTCGAATTCGCTGCGGTCGGCGCCGACGCAGAAGTCCTCGCCGGTGGCGGCGAGGGTGAGGACCCGGATCTCGGGGTGGTCGTGGGTGAACTCCAGGACCGACAGGAGTTCGTCGAGCACTTCCTCGGTCACGAGGTTGCCGTTGTGGGGGGTGTTGAGATGGACGCTCACCACCGCGCCCTCGCGCTTGACCAGCAGGCTGGTGAAATCACTGGACATCCGTAAGCTCCTGTTCATCAGCCGGTGGTCACGGGCAGGGCGGTGTAGTGCCGGAAGGCCACCCGCGGCTCCCACTGGGGCTGGGCGCTGACCCGCAGCGTCGGGAAGCGGCGGATGACGGCGGACAGCAGCAGCTGTGCCTCCATCCGGGCCATGCCGGCGCCGATGCAGTAGTGGATCCCGCCGCCGAAGGCGAGGTGCGAGAGGTGTCCGCCCTCGCGGCGGATGTCGAAGGTGTCGGGGTCGGTGTTGCGGTCCGGGTCGCGGTTGGCGGAGGCGATCAGGGTGTGGACGATTTCGTCGCGGGCGATGGGGACGCCGGCGACGACCGTGTCGCGGGCGGCGGCGCGGGTGGTCACATGGACCGGCGGGTCGAACCGCAGGACCTCCTCGACGGCCCGTGGCACCTCGTGGGGGTTTTCCAGCAGCCAGGCGCGCTGGTCGGGGTGCTGGTCGAGGGTCCACACCAGGTTGGACAGCAGGGTGGAGGTGGTTTCCAGGGCGGCGCCGACGATGAACATCACGAGCAGATAGACGTGGTGATCGGCGCTCTCGCGGTCCGGTTCCAGTTCGTCCCAGGTGCGGATCCAGCCGGATATGACGTCATCTCCGGGGTTTTCCCGGCGATCCTTCACCAGGTTGGTAAAGTACTCCCGCATTCCCAGCATTCCGACATTTGCGGTGGCAAGCTGACTGGGGGTCGGCAGCAGTTCCTGCGCGTAGATATGAGCATGGCTCAGGGAACGTACGAGGGCGTAATCGGCGCGGGGAATGCCGAGCCAGTGGCCCATCGCGGCGATGGTGAGTTCCTCGCTGACGAGAACGGAGAAATCGGCCTCGCCCTCCTCGCGTATGCGTTCTTCGAGGTTGTCGAGAAGTTCTTCGACAGTGGCCGCTATCGGCGTCCGCAGCTTTTCGAGGGTACGCCGGTCAAAAATGTTGCCGACGGAGCGGCGGGCCCGGGTGTGCTCGGGGGGATTCAATCCCTGGAGGACCGTGCTCAACTCCGTGGCGGAGGGCGCCCCCCAGCGCCCGTCCGCCCGACGGGTCCGCCATTGGTCGTCGAGAGCCCGCCAGGACTTGTGATCGCGGAGGACTTTGTCACACAGTTCATAAGAGGTGAACAACTGCGCCCCCCACGGCGCAGGAACGACCTCTCCCATCTCCCGGATCTCCTTGATGATGGGATAGGGATCGGCCTGTCCACGCGCATTGCGCAGCCGTGAAATGAGTGAGACGACAGAACGTGGATTGATTACCGCGTTGCGCTCGGAATGTGCCACGAACACTCCTATGAGGTGCACTAATGGGCCACTTCATTCATGTCGGCCGCGCTCGATCGAGGCGGCCGACATGACCGGTGACACCATTACCCCCACCCATAGTCATCTACTCATATGTCACATGAATAGTCACATGTTGCTTGCATCACACCCGCCACCAGGACAGGAAGGAACTCCACAGACCGCCCTTGGCAGCCGGCTGCCCCGGCTGTTTGCCCTGGGCTGCCGCCGCGTGCTCCGCGCCCGCGCTCTGCCGCTGCCGGCGCACCGGGGTGAAGCGGGTGGGCAGGGTGCTCAGCGCCCGGTGGACGGCGCCCTGACGGAACTGCAGACTCTCCACGGGCACCGCGAGTTCGATGTCCGGCAGCTGGTTGAGCAGCCGCTCGATGGCGCCGACGGCGATCAGCGAGGCGGAGTCCTTGGCCGGGCAGGCGTGCGGCCCCGCTCCCCAGGCGAGGTGGGCGCGCCGGCTGACCACCTGGGACCCGGAGACGGCCGGGTCGGTGTTGGCACCCGCGAAGCTGATCACGACCGGGTCGTTCGCGCGCAGCGGCACCCCGCCCAGGTCGACGTCGCGCACCGGGAAGTGGGTGGCGTAGTTGGCGATCGGCGGATCGTTCCACAGCACCTCGGTGAGCGCGTCCTCGACGAGCAGCCCGCCACCGCCGATGCCGCCGAAGTACCGCTCGTCCGACAGCATCAGCATCAGGCCGGCGGCGATGAGGTTCCGCTCGGCCTCGATCCCGGCCCCGAGGGTGACGGCCAGCTGGTGGGCTATCTCCTCGTCGTTGAGCTGCGAGGGGTGCTCGATCATCCAGCTGGTGACGTCGTCGCCCGGGTTCTTGCGCTTCTCCACAGAGAGCGCGTACAGCGTGCGGGAGAGCACCTCGTTCGCCTCCACCGCGTCACCGGTGCCGTCGAACATCGTGGTGAAGCCGTGGATGAGGCTGTCGCCGATCTCCGGCGGGCAGCCGAAGAACTCGTTGAACACCAGGAAGGTGAGTTCCTTGGCGTACTCGTTGAGCAGGTCCACGCTGCCCCGGTGGCTGAACTGGTTCACCAGGTAGGAGGAGACCTTCTCCACCGTCCGGTTGACCCGGTAGGCGTCCAGCCTGGCGAGGCTGTCGGCCACCGGCGGGCGCAGCCTGACGTGCTGGGCGCCGTCCGCGAACAGGGTGTTGGGCCGGTAGCCCATCAGCGCCATGATCGGGTGATCGGGGCTGATGGTCCCCTCGGTCAGGGCGCGCCAGCGGCGCGAGTCCCGGACGAAGGTGTCGGGGTTCTGGAGCACGTGCAGGGCCGCCGAGTAGTCGGTGACGAGCGTGGCGTCCACGCCGGGCGCCAGCTCGACCGGGCCGGCGGGCCCGAAGTCGCGCAGATAGTCATAAAAGGCATGCGGGTTGGCCGCGAACTCGGCCCCGTACAGGGGTACACGTTCCACCCCCTGCTGCTCGCCACCGCCGTCGCCCTGATGAGCGGGGCAACCGGGCGGCGGGCCGTCAAATCTCGGCTGGGGTTCCATCGATACTCCTAGCTGGAACGATTCTGTAGATAGCGCACCAGGGCCACCAGCGCGTTGGCCGACGACTTCTCGTCGCGCGCGTCGCAGGTGACGATGGGCGTGTCCGGCAACAGGTCGAGCGCTTCGCGCAGTTCGTCGTCGGACCGGTTGGGCTGGCCGTCGAACCGGTTGACCGCGATCGCGAAGGGGATGCCGTACTTCTCGACCAGGTCCATCACGGCGAAGGACTCCTCCAGCCGCTCGGGGTCCACCAGCACCAGCGCGCCCAGCGCGCCACGGCTCATGTCCTCCCAGACCTGGACGAAGCGCTGCTGCCCCGGGGTGCCGAACAGATAGAGCACCAGGCGCTCGCTGAGGGTGAGCCGGCCGAAGTCCATCGCCACCGTGGTGGTGGTCTTCCCGCGCACCCCCTTGAGGTCGTCGATCTCCGCGCCCGCCTGCGTCATCGTCTCCTCGGTGCGCAGCGGGGGGATTTCGGAGAGTGTGCCGATGAATGTCGTCTTGCCCACGGCGAAATGACCGACCACCAGGATCTTCGCGGCAATCTGCACACTCTCCTGGAGGTGGACGCCATTACCCGAAACGTGCTTGGAGTCCATTGAGCACCTCCTGCAGAACCTGGACATCGGTCAGATGGGCGCGCGGAATCGGGGCCCGCATCATGATGCGTCCCTCCTCCGCGAGATCGGAGAGCAGCACCTTGATGATGCCGACCGGCAGATCCAGATGGCCGGCGATTTCGGCCACCGAGAGATAACCGCCCTCGCACAGCTCCATCACGCTGCGTTTCTCCGGATCGAGCGGACCGTTACCGGTGCCGCCCTCGGTGGCCGTCACCAGGGTGATCAGTTCGAACCGATCGCTCTGGGGCAGCCCCCGTCCATTGGTGATGACATACGGACGTACTAAATCAGCGGACTCGGCCGGCAGGTCGTCTGGGACATCGCTCATGTGGGGATACCCGAATCCTCCCGGGGCGGCGTCGACAGCGCCTTGCCCAACTGGTTCACCAGCTGCTGCATGCGGAACGTGATGTCCTGCATGTCGACCTGGGGCGACGCGGACACGGCGAGGTAGGCGCCCTCACCCGCCGAGATGAGGAAGACCCAGCCCCCGTCGAACTCCACGACGGTCTGCCGCCACCGCATGGCACCGTCCCCGCCGAAGCCGGCCACGGTGCGGCTGAGCGACTGCATCCCGCTCATCGCCGCCGCGATGGTGTCGGCGTCGTCCTTGGGTACGTCCCGGGAGCGGGCCATGAGCAGACCGTCGGCCGAGACCAGCAGCGCGTGCCGGGCCTCGGGTACCTCCAGGGCGCTCTCCAGCATCCATGAGAGATCGTGATTCACTGCTGCTCGGGTCCTTCCGTGGTGGGACCGGTGGTACGGCCGGACTGGGTGCCCCGCTGGAAGGCACCCATGATCGATGCGGTCTCTTCACTGGAGCGGTTCGGTGCGACGGGCGTGCGTGACTCCGGCTGCACGATGGACATCCCGCGCCGCCGGCGCTTGGGCAGGCCGCCCGCGGTCGTCCCCGTGACCGGGGGCGCCGCCTGACCGGGCCCGGCGTTCTCGACGGTCGGCGTGGGCTCCGGCTCCGGCATGGTGGTAAGCAGCTCCTGGGGGAGAAGGACTACCGCACGCACACCGCCGTAGGGGGAGGAGGAGTCGACGGAGACGTTGAACCCGTACCGTGCGGCGAGCACGCCGATGACCGCGAAGCCGAACTGCGGCGGGTTGCCCAGTTCGTTGACCCCGGGCGGGGTGTCCCCGGACAGCAGCCGGGCGGCCCGGCTCTTCTCCTCCTCGTTCATGCCGACGCCCGCGTCGTCGATCATCACGATGACGCCCTTGGGCACCGTACGGATGTTGATCTCGATCGTGGTCTCGGGGGACGAGTAACTGGTGGCGTTGTCCAGCAGTTCGGCCAGGGCGAGGGCCACCGGCTCCACCGCGCGGCTGACCACCGCGAAGTTGGTCTGCGACCGCACCTCGACCCGCGTGTAGTGCCGGATGCGCCCCTTGGCGCTGCGCACCACGTCGTAGACGGAGGCCACCGCACGGGAGCGGCCCAGCCAGCCGTCGCACAGCACCGCGATGGACTGCGCACGCCGGCCGAACTGCGAGTTCATGTGGTCGATCTCCAGGAGGTCCTGGAGAATGTGCAGATCCCCGTACTTCTCCTGCACCTTGGAGATGGACAGCTGCTGCTCGTTGGCCAGACCCTGGAGGGTCCGCATGGCCGCCTTCAGCGCCGTCTTGGTGCCTTCCTCGGCACGGCTCTCCGCCTCGGCCACGGCCGCGGCGAACGAACCCTCCAACTCGGCATGGCGCGTGGCCAGCTGCTCGTTCTCTTCGCGTAGCTTTGCTCTCGCTTTTCGTCCGCGATAAATCACGGTCGCGGCGAGAGGAGTTCCGGCGACCAAACCCCAGACCGCTGGATCCTGTAGTGACGTCATGAGATTCTCTTTAAGCTAGACCGCATCTATTCGCTTCCTGGCACAGTTCTTTCACAAGAGAAGAACTGGCTTCACATGTAATCCTCAATCGACCGTGGCGCGGACAGCTTCGTCGATGCGGTGCGAGTCGGCATGCCCGCGGCAGCCTTGAGAGATTACCGGCACTCAGCCTGGCGCACACCACATAACGGCTGGTCAGGAGGCCGGTCGGACCCGGCCCCTGACGGCAGGGGTCGCCCTGCAGACGGCATAACGCTCCTCGGGGATGGCCCGCTCGGCTGATTTGCCTGATTGCCGTTCGCCATACGCGCCCACAGCTCGTTTGGCAAGCGCGGTGATCGTATCATCAGCAACACGGGCGATGCTTCTCACCAGGCCATCCCCGGAGTTTCCCTGACGTTCTTTCAGCGAACGCGCCCGCGCAGCCAATTGGACAACGTTGCTACGCCCCGGGCTATCGGCCGGAAACGCCGGCGGCAGCGGCCAGTTCCGCCGTCGTCGGCGGATTCGCCCCGGTTCTGGTGCAGTTGATCGCGGCGGCCAGCGCACAGCGCGTCAGCACCTCGGTCAGCAGGGCGGGTTCACGCGGTACCGCACCGTGACGCGCGATGGCGTCCAGCAGCGCCGCCTGGAAGGTGTCCCCCGCCCCGATGGTGTCCACCACCGTGATCGCGGGAGCAGGCGCCCGCACCTCGGCGTCCGCCGTCAGCGCCAGCCCGCCGTCCGGGCCCAGCGTCA
This sequence comes from Streptomyces harbinensis, assembly GCF_900116145.1. GTDB lineage: Bacteria > Actinomycetota > Actinomycetes > Streptomycetales > Streptomycetaceae > Streptomyces > Streptomyces carpaticus. The sequence goes on from NZ_FPAB01000009.1 coordinate 183,490, forward strand.
CCACCACCAGCTCCGGCCCGAGCGCCAGCAGTTCGCGGGCGGCGTCCCGCGGTGTGCGCCCCGGGTAGAGCCAGCCGAGATCCTCGTCGCTGGCCTTGATCACATCGGCCACCCCGGCCAGCCGTTCGCAGGCCGCCCGGTACGCGTCCCGGTCGGGCTGCACCGCCGGACGCACATTGAGGTCGGCGACCACCCTCGTCCCGGCCCGGCGCCGCTCCTGGCAGAGCGTCAGCACCCGCGAAGCACCGGGCTCGACCACCACGGCCAGCGAACCGGTGTGCAGCACGGCGGTGTCCGTGGGCACCTCGATGGCGCGCGGGTCCCAGTCGGCGAGGAAGTCGTACCGGGCACCGCCGTCCGCGTCCAGATAGGCGAGCGCCACCATGGTGCGCTCGGAGTCGGCCGGCGCGCGCCGCACCTCCACCCCTATGCCGTCCAGGTGCTCACGCACCAGCGCACCCGGTACGTCGTCGCCCCAGGCGGTGATCAGCGTGACGGGACGGTCCAGCCGGTGCAGGCCGACCGCCACATTGGCCGGACTGCCACCGGGCACCGCCCGCAACTCCCGTTCACCGGCCCGCCACAGCAGATCGACCAGTACCTCACCGACAACGGTCACCCGGCCCGCGTTCATGCGCTCGCTCCTCTCGCACCGGCCAGCCGGTACGCCTCACCCGTCACATCCTCATCATCCGTTCCAGGGGCCCGGGACAGCAAGGCCGCCCCGGCCCGGGGGACGCACCAGGGGGCTGTGATCCCGGACACGGCACGTTTCGGCCCGGGGCCCGGCTGGGAGGATCGCGGTTATGACGGCCGGCTTCACCGTGGACATCACGGGCACCCAGGGTATGCGGACCGGAGAATGGGCACCGGGCGAGGAGTTCGCCATCCTCCCCGACCGGCGATCCGGCCGGCCCGCCGCCCACACCGGGCCCGGCGGCGATCCGCCCGCCGGCTGGGTCCGGCTCTACCCGCCCGACGACCCCGCCGTCGCGGACCCCGCCCCCGGCGGTGGTGGCACCGCGTCCCTGGTGAAGACCGCCGCCCCTCCCCCGGCCGGCTCGGCGCCCATCACCGTGGCGGAGGTGGAGGCCCGCTCCCGCAGCGGCTCGGGCACCCCGCACCCGGTACTCGTCCTGCACGACCGCGCCGGGCAGCGGGCCGCCACCGTACGGCCCGAGGAGGCCGGGGTCGCCGAGCCCGCCCACTTCGCGGTCACCGACGCCGGCGGACTGCCGCTGTGCCGCATCACCCGCACCCGCTCCCGTCCCGGCCGCCGCGCCCACTGGCGCATCGACTTCCCCGACGGCCGGCCCCCGCTGATCGGCCACCGGGGCACCTGGCCGGGCTGGCTCGGCTTCGTCCTGCTCACCCCGCTGTGGGTGACCTTCTTCCTGGGCTCCGTCCTGGTCACCCTGCTGACGCTGGGCCATGTCGGGGAGATGCTGGTGTGGGGCTGCCCCAAGAACGTGGTGTGGCGGCAGCCGCGCTCCCTGCCGGGACGCGGCCGGGCGATGACGTTCAGCTATCTGCGCACCGGTTACCGCTACGACGACACGCTGCTGGACGAACGCATCGCCCACAGCATGGCGACCCTGCACTATTTCACCAAGATGCATCAGGACTGACCGGTCCGGCACATCGAGGGAGATCGTGTGGAGACGCCAGGGCAGGCGGCGAGAGCGCCGCGGACCGAGGAGATCACCGCCGCCGACGGCACCACGGTGGTCACCCACAGCTGGCTGCCGCCCGGCGGTCCGGACGCCGTGCGCGGCTGGGTCCAGCTGGTGCACGGGGCGGCCGAGCACGCCCTGCGCTACGACCGCTTCGCCCGCGCGCTCACCGGGCGCGGCCTCGCGGTCACCGCCTCCGACCACCGCGGCCACGGCGCCACCGCCGCGCACACCGGCGGCCTGGGGGTGGTGGGCGACTCCGGCTGGCGCGCGGTCGTGGAGGACCTGCGGCTGACCGGCGAGCGGGCGCGCCGGGAGGTGCCCGGGGTACCGCTGGTGATGCTCGGTCACAGCATGGGCTCCCAGCTGGCCCGCGACTACGCGCAGGAGTACGGGGCTGGGCTGGCCGGGCTGCTGCTGACCGGAACCTTCCGGGCGCTGCCCGGGTGCGAGCCGCAGGGCGCGCTGCGCGACCTGCGCGCCGAGGTCGAGCGCGGCGGGCGGGCCGCGGCCTCACCGTTCGTCCCCGAGCTGTTCGGGGCGTTCAACGATCCCTATCCCTTCCGCACCGGCTTCGAGTGGCTGAGCCGGGACGGCGCCGAGGTGGACGCCTACGTCGCCGACCGGCGCTGCGGCTTCCCCTTCAGCGCCGGGCTCGCGCTGGACTGGGTGGAGGGCAACCGCAAGATCAACGATCCGGCGCACCAGGCCAGGATCCCGCGCGACCTGCCGGTGCACATCGCGGTCGGCGACCGCGACCCGTGCCACGCCGGGATGTCGCTGGTGTACGGGCTGCTGGAGGACTTCCGCTACGCGGGCACCCGGGAGCTGAGCTGGCGGGCCTACCCCGGGGCACGGCACGAGATCCTGAACGAGACCAACCGGGACGAGGTCACCCGCGAGCTGATCACCGTCCTGGAACGCTGGATCTGAGCGCCCGGCGCGGACGGCGGCCAGGAGAACGCGCCGGCCTTGCCACCCCCTCCGTGGGGGGCGAGGAGATGGCAAGTCCGTGCGTCATGCACCTGTCAGCCGAAGATCACATCGCTGCACAGGTAGTACGTCTGGTCCATGTGCCCGGCCCGCCAGATGGTGTACACCATGTGCCGGCCGGTACGCCCGGGAGCGGAGGCGTCGATGGACACCGTGACGCCGCCGAGCTGCGGTTCGGTGGACGGGGTGCCCTCGCCCGGGGCGTACGCGCCGGTGGTGCGCACCAGCTCCAGGTCGCTCCACTTCAGGGCCTGGGTCGCCGGGTCGAAGCCCTGCTTGGTGACGTAGATCTGGTAGTACGTGGCACCGTGCAGCGCCGCGTCGTGCACCTGGACGGTGAAGTCCGAGCTGCTGGCGATGTTGGTCGCCTCCCAGGCGCCCACCGTGTCCATGGACCGGTACCGGCCGCCCTCGGCGAGCCCGCCGCTGCACAGCTGGCCGTCCGGGATCGCCGCCTGGTGGTTGTTGTTCACGCCGTCGCGGTACAGACCGTTCCAGTTCCACATGGCGTTGGGGTTGTCCTGCCAGGCCTGCCAGCACATCGGGTCCTGGTTGGCCATGTCGGGGTTCTGGAAGTCGTTGCCCCAGCGCTTCCAGCAGCTGTAGTTGCGGGACATCGGATCGATGGTGGAGCCGTGCGCGGCGGCGGTGTCCGCCCACGGGATCAGACACAGCAGCGCGGCTGTGGCCACCGCCAGGGCCCGTAACAGGCCCGAACGGCGTTGAGGTGCTGAGGAATGCATGCCGACCCTCCATTGATGCGGCTCATGAATGGGAGCGCTCCCAGAGTAGAGCCGGGCCGACGGCCCGAACAGATACCGGACCTGATCGACTCAGGCCCGGCCGCCGCCGGGCACCGGCGGGTCGGGGAAGGAGAGCCGGGAGAGGAACTCCGGGGTGCGGCTGTCCGGTTCGGCGCTCGCGCACAGCGTGTCCATCACCGCCATGTAGTCCTCGACGTCGTCGCGCTTGTCGAGGTACAGGGCGCTGTTGAGCTGTTCGAGATAGACGATGTCCGGCAGGTCCGGCTCCAGGAAGCGCAGGATCGTCACCGGCGCCCCGGCCGTGGCCAGTCCGCCGAGGTGGAAGGGCGCGATCTGGATGGTGACATTGGGCAGTTCGGCCAGCTCGCGCAGATGGTCGATCTGGGCCCGCATCGCCGCCGCGCCGCCGAGCGGGCGGTGCAGCGCGGCCTCGTCCACCACGGCCCACAGCTTCGGGGCACGCTCGCGCCGGAGCAGTTGCTGGCGCTCCAGGCGCAGTTCCACGCGGCGGTTGATCTGCCGGGGCGTCTCGCGGGGATGGCCGAGCGCGATACAGGCCCGCGCGTAGTCGGCGGTCTGGAGCAGCCCGGGGATGAACTGCACCTCATAGGTGCGGATCACCGAGGCGGCCTCCTCCAGGCCGATCAGGGTCTCGAACCAGTTGGGCAGGACGTCGCTGTACTTCTGCCACCAGCCCGGGTTGCCGGCCTGCCGGGTCAGCTCCAGCAGCTCGGTGCGGCGCGGGGCGTCCACCACGCCGTACAGGGTCAGCAGATCGGCGACATCGCGCTCCTTGGCGGCCACCCGGCCCAGTTCCAGCCGGCTGATCTTGGCGTGCGAGGCCCGGATCGCCCGGCCCGCCTCCTCCGGACGGATGCCGCGCTCCTCGCGCAGCCGGCGCAGCTGGGTGCCGAGCACGATGCGCAACGCGGTGGGGCCGCCTCGTGCGTGGGAGAGCAGGTCCGTCACGGAGGAGACGCGGCCGGGTTCGGCTGAGGCCATCTGGGTTCCCCTGAGTGGTTGAATGTGCGCCCAGTGTCGCACTGTACGAGCGACTCGTACAGCAACGCCCGTGCCACTCAGGGGTGTTTCGGCTCCGGGGTACGGGTGCTACCCGGTGATATCGGCCAGATCGTCGAAGTCGCCGTCCTTGGCGCCGTTGATGAAGGCGCTCATCTCCGCCCGGGTGTAGATGAGCGCGGGACCCTTCGGATCACGGGAGTTGCGTACCGCCACTCCCCCGTCCGGCAGCTGGGCCACCTCGACACAGTTTCCGCTCGGGTTGCTGCGGGCGCTCTTGCGCCAGACCGCCCCTTCGAGCCGCCCGGCGGGAATCCCGTTGGCGAACTGCGGCATAACTCCTCCTCGTCACCGTTCCGGTCCGCCGCCCGGTCGTGGGCGGCGCTTCGGATCCAGACCGATTACTTCCCCCACCGGCGCGTGTTCTTGCATCTGTTCTTGCATTCGTTCTTTCAGATGTACTTGCAGCGATACGCTCGGTTCAGTGAGGATAGACACAGCGGAGTCGTCGCTCAGAGTCAACGTATGGGAACACAGTGCAGCGGAGGACCTATGCCAGCTCACTCGCCGTGGTGGACACCGGGGGACGCACGGGGGGACCGGGTGAGCGGGGCGCGGGGCGCGGCGGCGCTCAGCCCGGCGGTGGAGCCGGGCCTGCCGGGCTTGCCGGCCCTCGGTGGGCTGCCCGCGCTGCCCTCGCCCAAGGGCGGTGGCCCGGTGCGCGGTTCGGACGGGGCGGAGCCCGATGCGGCGGGTTTCGCCACCTTTCCGCTGGCCGACTCCCCCGCGGCTCCGGGCAGTGCGCGGGAGCTGACCCGCAGCACGCTGACGGGATGGGGGCTGGCGCGGCTGGCCGACGACGCGAGCGTGATCGTCTCCGAGCTGGTGACCAACGCGCTGCGGTACGGTGCGCCGCCGGCCGGTGCGCCGGCCAGTCCGCTGCCGCCGGCCAGCGCAGACCAACCGTTTCTGCTGAGCCTGGTGCACTGCGGCGGCTCGGTCCTGTGCGCGGTCTTCGACCCGGGCAGCGCGGTGCCAGTGGTGCGGGAGCCGGACTTCTTCCAGGAGTCGGGGCGGGGCCTGCACGTCCTGGAGTCGCTGGCGCAGACCTGGGGCTGGACGGCGCCGAACGCCCATGGCAAGGCGGTGTGGGCGCTGCTGCCGCCGCTGGATCCGGCCGGGGCGGCGGGGCCGGCCGGACCAGGGCCGGGCGCCGCGGCGCCGCACGGTGCTCCGGCCGCCGGGCCGGAGGAGGCCCAATGGACGCCGCTGACCCGGCTGTTGCTGCTGCTGGAGCTGCTGAGCGGGCCGTCCTGGCTGAAGGCGCTCAGTACCCGGGGCACGGAGAACTGAGCGCGGCACCCGGAGGCGGTTGCGGGGGCTGAGGGCGGACCGGCCCGGGCAGAATGACGAGGCCATGTCATTCCCTGCTCTCCCGACGCCCCAGGAGCCCGCCATGCGATGGTCCCGGTACGGATCCATGCTGTTCGCCCTGCTGACCACCGCGCTGCTGCTCGGCGCGACACCGGCCGCCGCGACCGCCACCACGGTGCGCGGCGGCGACCGGGTGTACAGCGCGGCCGGCGCGTGCGTCGTCGCCTTCAACACCCAGGACGGCTCCGCCCAGCGGTACGGCCTGCTGCCCGGCGGCTGCGGTGGCCCCGGTACCGCGTGGTACGCGGACCCCGGGTTCACGGTTCCGGTGGGCACCACCACGGCCTCCTCGTTCCCGGGTGGCGGCTGGTCCCTCCTGCGGTACGCGCCGGCCGTGACGGCGCCCGGCGAGATCTCGGTGAGCGGCCTTCCGCAGCCGATCTCCTCGGCCGCGACCCCGACCGTGGGCAGCCGGGCGTGCGTCGCGGGCCCCACGACGGGCCTGCGGTGCGGCACCGTCACCGCCGTCAACCAGACGATCAACGTCGGCGGCGCGGTGTACACCGGGCTCTTCCGCACGGATGTCTGCGTGGACCCGGGCACCGGTCCCGGCACCCCGGCCTTCTCCGGAAGCACCGGGCTCGGCATGCTGATCGGCGGCTCCGGCAGCTGTGCCACCGGCGGGATCTCGTACTATCTGCCGCTGGTCCAGGCGCTCGGTGCCTTCGGCCTCACCCTGGCCTGAGCCCGGCGGCCGGTCTCTCCCGGCCGGACCGTGCGGCCCGGCCGGGAGAGCGTGTCGTTGCGGTGCGGACCGGTCAGCAGTAGAGGTTGCCGCCCGGGGTGGTGCCGAGGATGGCGGAGAAGTTCTGGAAGGTGGTGACCCGGCTCTGGACCTGGCCGGGGTTGCCGCCGTTGCACTCGATGCTGCCGTTGATGCTGCGGATCGACTCGCCGAAGCCCGCACCGGAGACGATGGCCTGGTGGCCGCTCATGGTGCCGGCGCCGGGCTGGGTGTTCCAGAACCACAGGGCGGTGCGCCAGGCGACGGCCGCGTCGTTCTGCACCAGCCAGGGGTTGCCGAGCAGATCGATGCCGAGGGCGTCACCCGCGGCCTTGTAGTTGTAGTTCCAGCTGAGCTGGATCGGGCCCCGGCCGTAGTAGGCGGCCTGCCCGGCGGGGCAGCCGAAGGGCTGGTTCCAGTCGCAGTAGTGGGGGTAGTTGGCGGTGTTCTCCTCCACGATGTGGACGAGGCCGCCGGTCTCGTGGCTGACGTTGGCGAGGAACGCCGCCGCCTCCCGGCGCTTCACCTCCTCGCTGCCGGTGTTGGCGAAGCCGGGGTAGGAGCTGAGGGCCGCGACCAGGCCGCTGTAGGTGTAGAAGGAGTTCCGGTTCGGGAACATCTGGTTGAACTGGGCCTCGCTCACGACGAAGGAGCCGGGGCCCGGGTTCTGGCCGCCGCCGTCACAGCTGTACGGGTGCCAGTACCAGTGGCTGATCACCGGGTCGTAGCCCGGGTTCTCGTGCTCCGCGCGGTAGTAACCGCCGTTGTAGCGCACGATGCTGCCGGCCGGGTACCAGGTGCCGGCCACCCAGTCGGTGGCCGTCTCGCAGGTGGTGCCCGCGGCCTGCTGGGGTGCCGCGTTCACCGCGGGCACCAGCGCGGCGCCGAGGCCGGTGGCGAGCAGGACGGCCATCAGTAACCTGACGATGTGTTGTCTCAGCACGCGGTTGCTCCTTGGGAGAGGCGACGGCGGGTCACGGCCGCGCCGGCGCCGTGGGGGTGTTGTCCACACTGAAGCGCGCCCGGGAATATCCCGTCAAGGTCTAGACCAAGTCAGCGTCCTCGGTCGCAACCGTGCCCCGGTGGCGCACGCCGTTCCCTCCGTTCGCCGGGACTTCGCTCCGAATTTGGCATGAACACTTCCTTCAACGCGCGTAGCTTGCTACAAGTGCGGCAGCACACCTGCTTGTTGGAGGCCCTGTGAGACTGACCAGATCCCTGTCGGCCGCGTCCGTTCTCGTTCTCACCCTGCTGCTCGGGCTGCTGGGCATCGGCCCGGCCCAGGCGGCCGGTCCCGCGTACGTGGCCCTGGGGGATTCCTACTCCTCCGGCAACGGCGCCGGGAGCTACATCGACTCCAGCGGTGACTGCCACCGCAGCAACAACGCCTACCCGGCCCGCTGGGCGGCGGCCAACGACCCCTCCTCCTTCACCTTCGCCGCGTGCTCGGGCGCGGTCACCACGGATGTCATCAACAACCAGCTGGGCGCCCTGAACGCGTCCACCGGCCTGGTGTCCCTCACCATCGGCGGCAACGACGCGGGCTTCGCGGACGCCATGACCACCTGCGTCACCGGCTCCGACAGCACCTGCCTGGCCCGGCTGGCCACCGCGACCGACTACATCAACAACACCCTCCCCGCCCGCCTCGACGCGGTCTACAGCGCCATCCGCGACCGCGCCCCGAACGCCCGGGTCGTCGTGCTCGGCTACCCGCGGATGTACCTGGCCTCCAACCCCTGGTACTGCCTGGGGCTGAGCAACACCAAGCGCGCGGCCATCAACACCACGGCCGACGTCCTCAACTCGGTCATCTCCTCGCGCGCCACGGCCCACGGCTTCCGCTTCGGCGACGTGCGGCCCACCTTCCACACCCACGAACTGTGCTCCGGGGACGACTGGCTGCACTCGCTCACCCTGCCGCTGTGGGAGTCGTACCACCCCACCAGCCGCGGTCACCAGAGCGGCTATCTGCCCGTCCTCAACGCCAACGCCTGATACCCGCCTACGGCGATGGTGTCCGCCGGGCCACCCGGGCCCGGCGGACACCACGCGCGCATCAGCCCCCGGCGGTACCGGTCACGGTGCTGCCGGACCGGGTCAGGGTGTACTCCTGGGTGTCCCCGCTCCAGAAGTGGAACGTCAGCCGCACCGTGGATCCGTCCCTGGTCGCGTCGAAGAACTCCGGGGTCAGCGTGATCCGCTCCCCGCTGTAGTCGGGCGAGAAGGCGGCCCCGAACTCCTTGAACGAGGTCCAGTCGTGCGGGCCGGCGTTGCCGCCGTCCGCGTACACCGCCTCCATGGTGGCCAGCCGGTCCCCCCGGAAGGCGGCCGGGACGTCGAAGCCGGCGGTGGTACCGGTGGCGTCCGAGAGCAGCGGCGTCTCGTACCGGATGATGTGCACGTCCCACGGGGCGCCCCGCGCGAACTCCACCGACAGCACCGCCGCCACGCCGTGCGGCCGGCCGTCGGTCAGCCGGGCGAGGGTGTCCGCGGTGAGGGTGAGCCGGTCCCCGGACAGGACGTAGTCATCGCCCGGCAGCAGGTTGTCCGCTCCGTGCCGCACCGCCGTCACCTCCGTGCCGGCGAGATCGAGCACGACGGTGGCGTCGGCCGCGGCACCGGCCGCCGGGACGAACACCTGATCGGTGGAACCGGTGGCGGAGTCGACCGTCCAGCTGGTGCTCAGCTGCCGGAACAGCGCCGGGTCCCGCCAGCGCTCGGCGCTGCGGTCGAAGTGCTGGCCGTTGTCCCACAGCATCGTGGTCAGCTGCTTCTGCCGGGCGTAACGGCCCAGGAACTCGAAGAACTTGAGCTTCTCGCCCTGTTGTACCGTCTCGGTGCTGCGGTCGAAGCCCAGCAGCCCGTACTCCCCCACGATCACCGGCACCCCGCGCGCGGTGAACGTGTCGTGCACCCGGTCGAAGGTGTCGGTCAGATCCTGCCGGACCACCTCGTCGAAGCGGGTGTGCCCCGCGACGTTCACACTGAACGGCCAGTAGCCGTAGAAGTGCACCGTGGCCACCAGGGCCGGGTCGTCGATGATCGCGAGCGAGGCCGCCAGTTCGTCCAGCCGCTCCTGCTCGGAGGAGGCGTGCAGCGTGGACAGCACCAGCGGGCGGGTGGCGTTGATGCCGCCGGAGTCCCGCACCACGGAGACGAACGCGGCGTTCAGCCGGTGCAGCAGCTCGGCGTTCTCCGCGTCGCCGGACGACCCCTCGAAGAAGGGTTCGTTCACACTCTCCAGCAGCAGCTCCGGCGGCGCGTCCCGGAAGGCCGCGGCGATCTGCTCGTAGGTGGCGGTGAACCGCTCCAGCACCGCGTCGGGCCGGCTGGGCATCTCCATGATCCACTGCCAGGAGTCGTGGTGCACATTCACCATGACGTACAGGCCCTCCTCCAGGGCCCAGCCCGCCACTTCGGTGACCCGGGCCAGCTGGGCCGGGTCGATGGTGTGATCGGGCGCCGGCCCCTGGTGCTGGCTCCAGGTCACCGGGATGCGGACGCTGCGGAAGCCCTGGTCCCGGATGGCGCTCAGCTGCGCCCGGGTCACCCGGGGTTGCCCCAGGACGTCTCGTCGGGGCCGGTGGCGTCCAGGGTGTTGCCCAGGTTCCAGCCGGGCTGCATGGCGGCCACGGTCTCCGCCGCCGAGGCCCCGGTGGCCCCGGTCGGGGGCGGCGGGGTGGCGGCGGGTGCCGGGCCGGCGAGGCCGAGCAGTACGGCCAGGGCGAGGAGGGCGGCGGACAGCCAGGACGATCGGCTTCTCACCATGGGTGGCCTTCCCTTCGGTCGCTGCCCGGGCGGGCAGCGGCGGCTCGTGGGGGGAGAGAATGGCGCGGGCGCGCGCTGGGAGCGCTCCCAATCGCGGTAGGTTAGCCGCGACCCGCCGGTCCGTCACCGGTCCGCGCGGCATCGGCGCAGCGTTGTGCCAACCGGGCGAAGGCCGCGGCCAGTTCGGGCGGGCCGACCACGTCGATGGCGGCGTCGAAGCGGGCGAAGGCGGCGGCGAGCCCCGTCCACGACCAGGAGCCGAGCACCAGCCGGCACCGGTGCGGCCCGGCCTCCTCGACGATCCCGTCCCCCGCGTACGGGGCCACCTCGGCCGCGGGCAGCCCGAGGATCACCTCGCCCCGGCACGGCCAGTCCCCGGTGCCGTCGCCGCCCCGGAACCGCCCGGTCACAAAGGCGGCGACCGAGCCACCCGGCAGCTCGCGCGGGGCGAACCGGGGCCCGGTCGGGGTCCGCGGGCTGATGCGGTCGGCGCGGAAGATCCGCCAGTCCGTACGGTCAAGGTCCCAGGCCACCAGGTACCAGCGCCCGGCGCGGGCCACCAGATGGTGCGGCTCCACCCGGCGCGGCGGCACCGGGCCGGAAGCGGGTACGGGCGCGTCCCCGGCTCCGGCGCCGGGCGGCGCGGCGTGGTCGAAGCGCAGGATCTCCCGGGCGTGGACGGCGGCGCCGAGCGCGGTGAGCACCGCCGGGTCCACCGGGCTGCCGGGCCGGTGCGCCGGCCCGTCGACGGCGGTGATGCCCAGGGTGTCGATCCGGCGCCGCAGCCGGGCGGGCATCACCTGCCGCACGGTGGTCAGCGCCCGGGCCGCCGCCTCCTCGATGCCCGCCCCGGTGGCGGTGGCGGCGATCCGCAGCGCGACGGCGAGGGCGACGGCCTGCTCGTCGTCGAACAGCAGCGGGGGCAGCTCGGCGCCCGCCTCCAGCCGGTAACCGCCGTCCGGCCCCTTGAACGCCGCGATGGGGTAGCCGAGTTCGCGCAGCCGGTCGATGTCCCGGCGCACCGTGCGCGAGCTGACCTCCAGCCGGCGGGCGAGCAGGTCACCGGGCCAGTCCCGGCGGGCCTGGAGCAGGGAGAGCAGGGCGAGCAGTCGGGCGGATGTCGTCGGCATGACTCGACTGTGCGGCCGGTAGCGGACACTCCCTGTCCGCTACCGCTGAAACGGTGGGGACCGTGCCGGGGACCGAGCGTCCCCCGGCCGCCCGATCAGCATCGAACCCACCGATCACCCGAAGGATCACATCACCATGACCGCCTCGGCCACCACCGAAGCCACCTCCCACCGCTCTCCCCTGGACGAGGAGCGCACCGCCCTGCTCACCGCGCTGGCCACCGCGCGGTCGGCCCTGACCGCGACGGTGGAGGGGCTCAGCGACGAGCAGGCCGGCACCCGTCCGACCGTCAGCGCCCTGTGCCCCGGCGGGCTGGTGAAGCATGTCGCGGCGATGGAGGAGAGCTGGCTGCGCTTTGTCACCGAGGGGCCCTCGGCGATGCGCTACGACCTGCCCGACGGCGTCACCTGGGCCGACATGGCGGCCGGGACGGCGCGGGAGATCCCGCAGTGGGCGATCGAGCACGGCGAGGGCTTCCGGATGCTGCCGGGTGAGACGCTGGCCGGGGTGCTCGCCGCCTACGAGCGGGTCGCCGGGCGCACCGAGGAGATCATCGCCTCGGTGCCGGATCTGTCGGCGGCGCACCCGCTGCCGGCGGCTCCCTGGAACCCGCCGGGTGCCCGCCGCAGCGTGCGCGGGGTCCTGCTGCATCTGATCAGTGAGACCGCCCAGCACGCCGGGCACGGTGATCTGCTGCGCGAGTCGCTGGACGGGCGGACGGCGAGCTGATCGCATCGGCTCTCCCGCCCCGGGGGGCGGCCGGCGATCCGGCCGTCCCCCGGGGCACTCCCCTCGTGTGCACGGACCCGGAAGGACAGCTCCCCCGATGACCACCGTTCTCGACACCCGGGCGCTCAACCGCGCCACGCTCGCCCGGCAGTTGCTGCTGGAGCGGGCGCGACTGCCGGTGCTGGACGCCGTCGCGCACCTGGGCGGCCTCCAGGCGCAGGAACCGCAGGAGCCGTTCACCGGGCTGTGGTCGCGGCTGCGGTCCTTCGATCCCGGCGTGCTCTCGGAGCTGCTGGTGGAACGCCGGGTGGTGCGGACGCATCTGATGCGCCGTACGGTCCATCTGCTGGCGTCGGACGATGTGCTGGCCTGGCGTACGCGGCACGACGCGATGCTGCGGCAGCGGGTGCTCGGTGTCTACCGGGCCGAGCTGGCGGGGGTGGACCCGGTGGAGCTGGCCGCCGCGGGCCGGGCGGTGCTGGCCGACGGGGAGCCGCGTTCGATGGGCGAGCTGGCGCGGGCGGTGGCGGCGCGGTGGCCGGGTCCCGGGGCGGCGCCCTCGGCCCGGGCGCTGGGCGAGATGCTGGTGGCGGCGCTGATCCCGATGGCGCAGCTGCCGCCGCGCGGGGTGTGGCGGGCGCGGGGCGGGGCGCGTTATCTGCCGCTGTCGGTGTGGCTGGGCCGTGCGGTCGATCCGCCGGCGCCGGACGGCGACGATCCGGTGGGCCGGGCGCTGGTCCGGCGCTATCTGGCGGCGTTCGGCCCGGCCGCGACGGCCGATCTGCGGGCGTGGTCGGGGGTGGCGGGGCTGCCGGCGGCGGTGGCGGCGCTGCGCGAGGAACTGGTGGTCTTCCGGGACGAGCGGGGCCGTGAATTGTTCGATCTTCCGGGGGCGCCGCGCCCCGACCCGGCGACGCCCGCGCCGGTGCGGTTCCTGCCCGCGTTCGACAACGCGCTGCTGGGCTACCAGGACCGGGGGCGGATCGTGGACGACGCCCACCGCGGGCTGTCGGTGGCGGGCGCGCGGGTGGTCCTGGTGGACGGGCGGGTCGCGGCGACCTGGACGGTCGGGGAGGAGACGGTGCGGGTCGCGCCGCTGCGCCGGCTGTCGGCGGACGAGCGCGAGGAGGTGGCGCGGGAGGGGGAGGCCCTGGCGGGTTTTCTCTCCGAGGGCGCCTTCCGGCGGGTGCGGATCGGCTCCGGGACGGACGGCGACACGGCGCGGTGACCCGCCACGTGGCGGTCAGCCGGCCGCGGCGTCGATCTCGGCGCGGGTGGGCATGGCGGACGAGGCGCCGGCGCGGCGCACCGACAGACCGGCGGCGGCCGTGGCCCAGGCCAGGGCGGCCGGCATCGGCCGGCCCTCGGCGCGGGCGACGGCCAGCGCGCCGACGAAGGTGTCGCCGGCGGCCGTGGTGTCCACGGCGCGGACCCGGGGCGCGGGTACGGTGACCGGCTCGGCGCCCCGGGCGAAGTGGATGCTGCCCGAGGCGCCGAGGGTGATCACCACCTCGGGGACCCGTTCCAGGAGCGCCCGGCCCGCGCGGTGGGGATCGCGGTGTCCGGTGAGCGCCGCCGCCTCGTGTTCGTTGGGGACCAGCAGGTCGACGCAGTCGAGCAGGGCGTCGGGCAGCGGGACCACCGGGGCCGGGGTGAGGACGGTGCGGACGCCGTGCGCCCTGGCCGCCCGCGCACCGGCCAGGACTGCGGCCGGCGGGAGTTCGAGCTGGAGCAGCAGGGTCCCGGCGGCGGCGATGCGCGCCGCGTCGCCCGGGGCGAGGTCGGTGACCGCCGCGTTGGCGCCGGGGACGACGACGATGGAGTTGCCGCCCTCGTCGTCGACCACGATGTGCGCGGTGCCGCTGGGACCGGGGACGGTGCGCAGACCGGTGGTGTCCACGCCGCGTTCGGTGAGCGCCGCGCGCAGCCGGGGGCCGAAGTCGTCGTCGCCGACCGCACCGATCATGGTCACCCGGCCGCCGGCCAGGGCCGCCGCGATGGCCTGGTTGGTGCCCTTGCCGCCGGGTCCGGTGCGGAAGTCCCGGCCGGTGACGGTCTCGCCGCGCGCGGGGGCGACGGGTACGTAGGCGACCAGGTCCATGTTGGCCGAGCCCAGCACGGCGACGGTGGCGGCGGAGGTGTGGGGCACGGCTGCTCCCTGAGAGTGCCGGTACGGCGGCTGCGGCGGGCGGACGGGTGGCGTTCACCTTGCCGCATCCGCCCGCCGGGGCTCAATGTCCCGCGCTGCCGGGGCCGGGTGCGCGGTGCGCCGGGCGGGTAGCGGCTGCGTGGGGAACCTCGCGCCGTGTCCGGCCGTCCGCTGCGCGCCCGTGCCGCGTCCGGTCGCCGGCGCCGGGGCGGCGCAGTGCCGCGCCCGGGCCGGCGCGCGGCTCACTCGATGGTGCACCGGGCGTCGTCCGGCGGCAGGGTGAGGTTGGTGAGGTAGTCGGCGACGATGTCGTCGACGCACGCGTTGCCGCCGATCAGCGCGATTCCGTGCTGTTCGCCCTCCACGGTGAGCAGGCTGCCGCCCAGGGCCTCGGCCAGCCGGACGCCGCCCTCGTACGGGGTGAGCCCGTCGCCGGTGACCGCGACGGTCAGCGTGGCGGGAAGCCCTTCGATGCCGGTGCCGTACGGGTAGCCGAGGGTCGGTTCGGCGGGCCAGAACTCGCACATGTTGCTGCTCTCGGCGATGGGCCGTCCCGGGTCGGCGAACGGGGCGGCGGCCAGCGCGTCGTGGATGAGCGCCGTTTCCTCCTCGGAGGTCAGCCGCTCCTCGTCGAGGCAGTTGATGGCCTGGGTGGCTTCGATGGTGTTGCTGTAGCTGCCGTCCGCCTCGCGCTGGTAGTAGCCGTCCTGGAGCGCCAGCAGCGTCTCGCCGCGTCCCTCACGCACCTCGCGGATGCCCTCGATGATCAGCGGCCAGCCGGTCTGGGCGTACAGTCCGGCGACGACTCCGTCGATCGCGCGTGCGTAGGTGAGTTCCCGCCCGTCCCCGGCCGGGACGGGTTCGTCCAGCAACGGCCGGACGATCTCCTGGAAGCGTTCGGTCACCGCCTCGGGGTCGGTGCCCAGCGGGCAGTCCGGCTGGGCGGTGCAGGCGGCGCCCATCAGGTCGAACGACCGCTGGAGGCCGGTGAACTGCTGTGCGCGCCGCTCCGCGGTGCCGGCGTAGGGGTCCATCGGTCCGTCCAGCACGAGCGCCCTGACGTTCTCGGGGAACATCTCGGCGTAGACGGCGCCCAGCCGGGAGCCGTAGCTGGTGCCGAGGTAGCTCAGCCCGTCGTCGCCGAGTACGGCGCGCAGCACGTCTATGTCGCGCGCGGCGTCGCGGGTGCCGACGTGGGCGAGCACCTGCTCGCCGCCGGACCGCTCGGCGCACTGGTCCGTCCAGCGCCGGGAGTCCTCGGCCGTCCAGCCGCCCAGGACGTGCGGTTCGGATATGACACCGGACTCGCGTTCGGCGTCGCTGTAGCAGTCCAGGGCGGGCCGGGAGGCGCCGGTGCCGCGCGGGTCGAAGCCGATCAGGTCGAACCGTTCCGTGACCGGGCTGTCCGGTCCCAGCATGCCGATCAGGGCGGCGAAGTTCATGCCGGGGAATCCGGGGCCGCCCGGGTTGGTCAGCAGGGAGCCGATGGGTTCGCCCCGGGCGGGCAGCCGCAGCAGGGCGATCGAGGCGGTGGCACCGTCCGGGTCGGTGTAGTCCAGCGGTGTCTCCAGGCGGGCGCATTCGAACCGCTCGTCCGCGAACAGTTCGGCATCCGCCGCGGTGGTGGCGTAGGGCTCGCACGGCTCGAAGGCCAGTTCCTGCTCGTAGAAGCGCCGCAGGTCGTCCGACGGTGCGTCAGGGGTGCTGGTGGGCGGCTCGTCGGAGCTCTCCGACGAGCAGGCGCCGAGCGCCCCCACCATCAGCAGCGTCGCGCCGAACGCTGTCAGGCGGCGGGTACGGGCACGGATGCGCATGGTCCTCCTCATGGTCACCGGGGCGGTGACCGGTGGTGGCGGGTGGGTGGCTTCCATGCTTCCGGCGGCGGGGGGCCGCGGCGACTGCCGTCCGTCATCGGTGCGGATGACGGATGTAACGGCCGGGCAGTGACATTCTTCTGACGGGGCGTCATCCGCGGGTGGCGCAGTGCCCTGTCCCGCCCCGGGGGCGCCGTTGCCATGACAGTCGTGTTCATGTCACGATGCCCGCGCGGGGTCCGCTCAGGGGGCACCGGGGCACGGTCCGTCACGGCTGTCGAGAAGGGCGATCCGTCCATGTCCCTGCTGAGAAGAACGGTACGCGGCGGCCCGCTCGGCCTGCTGCTCACCGTCGGTCTGCTGGCCCTGACCGTCCTGCTGGCCTCCTCCGTGGTCGCCTCGGCCGAGGCCGATCCGACCGCCGCCGGACGTCCCGGCGCCGAACACCGCTGGGTGCACAGCTGGACGGCGATGCCGCAGCTCACCGAGCCGCACAACATGCCGCCCCCGCCGTTCACCGGGGACGACGCCGTCCTGGTGGACACCACGCTGCGGCAGACCGCCCGGGTGACGACCGGCGGGGACCGGCTGCGGCTGCGGTTCTCCAACGCCTTCGGCGACACCCCGCTGCCGCTCACCGCCGTGACCGTCGCCCTGCCGCTGGACGGCCGGGCCGGGGTGGCCGCCATCCGGCCCGAGACACTGCTCCCGGTGACCTTCAACGGGCGTACCTCGGTGACCGTCCCGGTCGGCGCGCAGATCGTCTCCGATCCGCTGGAGCTGGAACTGCCCGCCGGCAGCAACGTCACGGTCACCACCTATCTGGCCCAGGGCCAGTCCTCGCTCGCCCTCACCGGGCACCCGGGCTCACGGACCACCTCCTACCTGCTGAAGGGCGACCACACGACGGCCGCCGAACTGCCGGGAGCCACCCCGGCCACCCGCTGGTACCTGCTGAGCGGCATCGAGGTGACGGCGCCGGCCGGCACCGCCGCGCTCGCCGTCCTCGGCGATTCGCTCAGCGACGGCCGCGGCTCCACCATCAACGGCAATGACCGCTGGCCCGACCGGCTCTTCGACCGGCTCCAGGAGCAGCCGGACACCGGCGCGGTCGCCGTCCTCAACCAGGCGGCGGGCGGCAACCGCATCCTTCAGGACGGTCTCGGCCCCAACGCGCTGGCGCGCTTCGACCGCGACATCCTGGCGCACACCGGCGTCGGCTGGCTGATCGTGTTCGAGGGCATCAACGACATCGGCAACGCGCCCGCGACGGCGGCCGACCAGCAAGCGCTGGCGGCCGAACTCATCGCCGCCTACGAGCAGATCATCGTCCGGGCGCACGCCCACGACATCCCGGTGTACGGCGCCACGCTGCTGCCGTTCGCGGGCCACGCCCTGTACGACGACCCGGCCGGGCACCGGGAGGCGGCCCGGCAGGCCGTCAACTCGTGGATCCGCACCGGCGGTGACTTCGACGCCGTCCTGGACTTCGACCGGGTGGTCCGCGATCCGGACGACCCGACCCGCCTGCATCCCGCACTGCACGACGGCGACTGGCTGCACCTCAACCCGGAGGGCTACCGGCTGCTGGCCGAGGCCGTCCCGGCCGACCTGTTCACCGGGCACCGGGCACCGGCCCGCTGACGGACGCGGGCAGCTTCACCCCCACAGCAGCAGCACCTCTATGAGGAGGACCCCTCAGATGGCAGTGATGCGCAAGACAGTTCTTGCCACCGCCGCAGTCCTGGCCGTCGGTGTGGCCGTCGCCCTGCCCGCGCACGCCACCACCGCGGACCAGCCCCAGGGCTTCATCACAGGCGCCGACGCCCCCGGCACGATCGACGACAGCTACATCGTCATACTCGAGGACTCCACGTTCTCCGCCGCCTCCGCCGCGGCCGAGAACCTCGCCGACAAGTACGACGCCGAAATCGTCACCACCTACGAACACGCCCTCAACGGCTACGAGATCGCCGCCACCGAGACCGAAGCCCTCGCCCTGGCCGCCGACCCCGCCGTCAAGGAAGTCGTCCAGAACCAGGTCTTCACCATCGACGCCACCCAGACCAACCCGCCCTCCTGGGGTCTGGACCGCATCGACCAGCCCGCCCTCCCCCTCGACCAGTCCTACACCTACCCCGACTCCGCCGGCGCGGGCACCACCGTCTACGTCATCGACACCGGCATCCGCACCACCCACCAGGACTTCGGCGGACGCGCCAGCTTCGGCTACGACTACTGGGGCGGCACCGCCAACGACGGCAACGGCCACGGCACCCACGTCGCCTCCACCGCCGCCGGCACCGCCTACGGCGTCGCCAAGAACGCCGACATCGTCGCCGTCAAGGTCCTCAACGACGCCGGCAGCGGCACCACCGCCTCCGTCGTCGGCGGCATCGACTGGGTCACCGGCAACGCCTCCGGACCCTCCGTCGCCAACGTCAGCCTCGGCGGCGGCGCCGACACCACCCTCGACCAGGCCGTCCGCAACTCCATCGCGGCCGGGGTGACCTACGCGATCGCGGCGGGCAACAGCAACGCGAACGCTGCCAACTACTCGCCGGCCCGGGTCTCCGAGGCCATCACGGTGGGCGCCACCCAGAGCAACGACTCCCGCGCCAGCTACTCCAACTGGGGCGCGACGGTGGACATCTTCGCCCCGGGCACCAGCATCACGGCCGCCTGGC
>NZ_FPAB01000002.1:0-413077 GCF_900116145.1 Streptomyces harbinensis
CCATTAAAGCGGTACGCGAGCTGGGTTTAGAACGTCGTGAGACAGTTCGGTCCCTATCCGCTGTGCGCGTTGGAGTCTTGAGAAGGGCTGTCCCTAGTACGAGAGGACCGGGACGGACGAACCTCTGGTGTGCCAGTTGTTCTGCCAAGGGCATGGCTGGTTGGCTACGTTCGGGAGGGATAACCGCTGAAAGCATCTAAGCGGGAAGCCTGCTTCGAGATGAGGGCTCCCACCCACTTGATGGGGTAAGGCTCCCTGTAGACGACAGGGTTGATAGGCCAGATATGGAAGCCTTGTGAGAGGTGGAGTTGACTGGTACTAATAGGCCGAGGGCTTGTCCTCAGATGCTCGCGTCCACTGTGAACTGTCCAAGAGGCAGATCTTGAACAACAAATTTCTTCAAACTGAAAAGTGTGCTTGTTCACGCTGAGACGTTTGTAAGCGTTTCGGTGGTCATGGCGAAAGGGAAACGCCCGGTTACATTCCGAACCCGGAAGCTAAGCCTTTCAGCGCCGATGGTACTGCATGGGGGACCGTGTGGGAGAGTAGGTCGCCGCCGAACAATCTTTAGAAGACCGGTTGGTCTTCCAGCACACTTGCTGGGAGACCAACCGGTCTTTTTTCATGCCGTAGGAACAGGAGCAGGACCCGCCATGTCGTATTCACCCGAGGACCGAACTGAGAGGCGTGGGCCCCGGCGTGACGACCGTCCGCGCCGTGATGGCGACCGGCCGGCCTTCCGGCGGGATGAGCGTCCGCGCTGGGAGGACCGTGACCGGCCCCGCCGGGACGATGGCCCGCGCGGCCAGGGGGAGCGGCCGGCTTTCCGCCGTGACGACCGGCGCGACGAGCGCCCGCGTCGCGATGGTGACCGGCCTCCGTTCCGGCGTGACGATCGCCGGGACGACCGGCCCCGTCGTGACGGCGATCGGCCTGCCTACCGGCGGGATGAGCAGCCGCGTCGTGACGGTGACCGGCCCGCCTATCGGCGCGATGACCGGCGCGATGACCGGCCCCGGCGTGACGGTGACCGGCCGGCTTTCCGCCGGGATGAGCGGCGGGACGATCGTCCGCGCCGTGATGGCGACCGGCCTCCGTTCCGGCGCGATGACCGCCGGGACGACCGGCGTGGCGGCGGCGGCGGATTCCGCCGCGACGAGCAGCCGCGTCGCGATGGTGACCGGCCCGCGTTCCGGCGTGACGACCGGCGGGATGACCGACCCCGTCGCGATGGCGATCGGCCCGCGTTCCGGCGCGATGACCGGCGCGACGACCGGCCCCGTCGTGAGGGTGACCGACCCTCCTTCCACCGGGATGAGCGGCGGGATGACCGTCCGCGCCGTGATGGCGACCGGCCTCCGTTCCGGCGCGATGACCGCCGGGACGACCGGCCCCGGCGTGACGGTGACCGCCCCGCCTACCGGCGGGATGACCGCCGGGACGATCGGCGCGGGGGCAACGGCGGTGGTGGGTTCCGCCGCGACGATCGGCGGGATGACCGGGGTGGCCGTGGAGGCGGCTACCGCGGGCGTGATGACCGGCGCGGTGGCGGCGGTGGCGGGTTCCGGCGCGATGACCGGGGGCAGCGGGGTCCCGCGCCGCGGAAGCTGCCGATCCCCGATGACGTCACCGGGGCCGAGATCGATCCTTCGGTGCGCCAGGAGCTGATGAGCCTGCCGAAGACGCTCGCCACCGACGTGGCGCGCAACCTCGTCATGTGTGCCCAGCTGCTGGACGAGGACCCCGAGCGCGCGTACGCGTACTCGCGGGTGGCGCTGCGGCTGGCCTCGCGGGTGGCCGCGGTGCGGGAGGCGGCGGGGTTCGCCTCGTACGCCGTGGAGAAGTACGCCGAGGCGCTGGCCGAGTTCCGGGCGGCGCGGCGGATGTCCGGCGCCGATCACCTGTGGCCGGTGATGGCCGACTGCGAGCGCGGTCTCGGGCGGCCCGAGCGGGCGCTGGCGATGGCCGGCGAGCCCGAGGTGCGGCGGCTGGACAAGGCCGGCCAGGTCGAGATGCGGCTGGTGGCGGCCGGTGCCCGGCGTGACATGGGCGAGGCCGAGGCCGCCGTCGTCACGTTGCAGAGCCCCGAGCTGAACTCCAGCTCCACCCAGCCGTGGGTGGCCAGGCTGCGGTACGCGTACGCGGACGCGCTGCTGGCGGTCGGGCGTGAGGCGGAGGCCAGGGACTGGTTCGCGAAGACGCTGGACGCGGATTCCGGTGGCGTGACCAATGCCTCGGACCGGCTGGCCGAGCTGGACGGCGTGGAGTTCGTCGACGCGCTCGACCCCGAGCTGGACGAAGAGGACTGAGCACCGCCGCACGCGGCGGCGGACCGTGAGCGGCAGGCGGTGGAAGGGAATCCTCCCTTCCACCGCCTGCTGTCGTTCCGGCTGGCTCAGGCGAATTTCGCGATCGGGTTGTCCAGGGTGCCGATGAACTGGAGGGCGCCCGAGGGGTCTGCCAGGTCGACCATCTGCTGGTTGTTGCGCAGCTGGAGGCGGTTGAGGCAGGACAGCGTGAACGTGCCCGCGAACAGGTCGTACCGCTTGAAGGCGTCGGCCAGTTCGGGGTGCTGGTCCTGGTAGTCGCTGACGCAGCGGGCGACCGTTTCCCAGAAGGCGTCCTCGGTGAGGACACCGGCCTCGGCCAGGATGGCGTTGAGGAAGCGGAGGAAGCAGTCGAAGACGTCCGTGAAGAGAGAGAGCACGCGCTCCTCCTCCGGGATGTCGATCTGGATGCGGCCGATCGCGGCGGGGACGGGGGTCGCCGGGTCGAAGACCGCGATCTCCTCGGCGATGTCCTTCATGATGGCCCGCTCGGGCACCCCGTCGCGCAGGACGAGGATGACGTTCTCGCCGTGCGGCATGTAGACGAGGCCGTACCGGTAGAAGCAGTGCAGCAGTGGGGTGAGGTAGGCGGTGAGGTACCGGCGCAGCCACTCCTCGGGGGCGAGTCCGGAGTCCTCGATGAGGGCGGCGGCCAGGGATTCGCCCCGGGCGTCCACGTGCAGCAGGGAGGCCATGGTGGCCAGCCGCCGGCCCGGTTCAAGGGAGGGCACGGGACTCTCCCGCCACAGGGCGGCCAGCATTTTCAGGTACGGGGAGCCCTTGCCGGCCGCGGCCTCGTACTGGCGGTGGTGGTAGCCGATGGCGGCGCGCTCGCGCAGGATGCTGAAGCCCAGGGCGCCCAGCTGCTCGTCGCCGGTGATGAGGTCGTGCAGCCAGTCGTTGATGGCGGGGGTGACGGCCATGTACGGGGTGGAGAGACCGCGCAGAAAGCCCATGTTGAGGACGGACAGCGCGGTTTTGACGTAGTGCTTGCCGGGGGCGCTGGTGTTGAAGAAGGTACGGATCGACTGCTGGGCGCGGTAGGTGTCCTCGCCGCTGCCGAGAAGGACGAGGTGGCGCCGGGCGACTTCGCCGGCGAAGGTGACGGAGATGCGGTTCCGCCACTGCCAGGGGTGGACGGGCAGGAGCCGGTAGTCGTCCGGGTCGAGGCCGAGGGCGGTGAGCCGGGCGGCGAAGGCGTCCCGGGTGGTGGGGGAGAGTTCGCCGCTGATGAGCCGGTCGTAGTCGAGTCCGGCGGAGGAGGCGAAGGTGGTGAGGTCGCGGCGGGCGGCCAGCCAGACGAGCTGGACGGGGCTGCCGGTCTCGGGGGCGTAGGCGTGGTACTCGGCGCTGTCGAGGCCGAGGCGGCCGTTGTTGGCGACGAAGCAGGGGTGGCCCTCGGTCATGCCGGCTTCGATGGTCTGGAAGTCGGCGCGGGCCAGTTCCGCGGCGCCGGGGCGGTGGGCCGCCGGAGTCGCCGGGGTCGCCGGGTCGGTGCCGAGTTCCCCGGCGAGTTTGTAGGCGCTGCCGGCGAGGGTGGAGCTGATCTCCTCCAGGTAGACGGGGAGGACGGTGTCGCTGAGGCCGAGGGTGGTGCGCAGTTCGACGAAGAAGTCGAGGGCGGACAGCGGCAGCCGGGTGCCGTCCCGGTCGTGGCGGGTGATGCTGTCGGCGTCGATGTGCCAGTGGTCCAGGGCGTACCGGCGGGCGGTGAAGCGGTAAGTGAGGGCGCCGTCGTCGGTGGGGACGGTGTAGTGGCCGGGCCGGCCTGGCTCTTCGGCGGGGGTGAGCAGGCGTTCGTGGGAGAACTCGGCGAGGGCCTTGCGTATGAGCCGGCGTTCGGCGTTCTCCCACAGTTCGGGGGTGAGGTGCGCGGTGGCCCGGTGGGGGTCCTGGGCGGGTGAGTGGCCGGGGGAGTGGGGGTGGGGGTGCATGGGTGGGTGTGCTCCTCAGTCGGTGGTTGCCGTGTGCTGCCGGAGGGTGGCGGCGGTGTACTGGTCGCGGGTGCAGAAGCTGAGCAGGGCCGCTTTGCCGGGCAGTTCGACGGTGGCGGCCACCTCGAAGCCCACGGCGGTGTTGAGGGCGTGGACGGGGCGGTTGCGGGCGTCGGGTTCGACGACGACGCGGTGGGTGGCCGGGTCGGCGAAGAGCAGTTCCATGACGGTGGTGATGACGGCGAGGGTGAAGCCGTGCCGCGGGGTGTCGGTGGGGGCGGTGAGGAAGTGCATGCCCACGTCGCCTTCCCGGACCGGGTAGACCTCGCCGACGGCTTCGGCCGCCGGGTCGTAGCGTTCGGCGAGGAAGGCGGGGTTTCCGTCGTGGAGGCCGAGGTAGGCATGGTGTGCGGGGGCCGCGGCGATGGCCTCGAAGTAGCGGCGCACCTCGTCCTGGGTGGTGTTCTGCATCAGCCAGAACGCCGATTTGGGGTGGGTGAGCCAGCGGTGCAGCAGCGGGGTGTCGGTGGCCGGGTCGACGGCGCGGACGGTGAAGCGGCCGAGGCGGTCGTCGGTGCGGGTGAACAGGGCGGTGCTCATGCGGCTCCCGGGTGCGATGGGGCAACTCGGAAGTGAGGTTAGCCTAACCTAATTTTCTGGGGCAACGGGTCCTTCCTCCAGCGGCCTGATCACCAGGCCCGAAGCGGGTTTCGGGCCGAACGACGTGGACTTGCGCGGCATCATGACGCCCGCTTCGGCCAGCGCGCGCACCGTCTCCTCGGCGACCGGGCGCAGCAGGACGGCGGTGCCGCCGGCGCGTTCGGCCTGTGCGAGGGCGGAGGCGGTGTCGTGCAGATAGCGGATGCTGCCGGGCTGGTCGGGAATCCGCCACACGGCCCGGAGCAGGGTGGAGTGCAGCACGGTGGCGTCCAGGGCGCGCCAGGCGGCGGGCCGGCCGGCCGGGACCGTACGGTCCAGCAGCGCGGGGTCGGGACGGTCCAGCAGGTGGAGCGCGCCCGGTTCCCGGCCGCTCAGCAGGAAGGCGGGGCCGGGAGCGGCGTCCAGGGTGCGCAGGGCGTCGTCGAGCGGGGCGGAGAGCCGGCGTACGCGGAAGGCGGCGGTGGCCCGTACCCGCTCCAGGGCCCGGTCGGCGGGGAGTCGGGGCAGTACCCGGTGGATGGCCTGGACCTGCAGGGGGTAGCGGGCGGTGTTGACCAGCAGCACCATGGCCCGGTCCCAGGGCGGCCGGCCGGCGTGTTCGTCGCGCAGCCGCAGGGAGGTGGCCCAGCGGTGGTGGCCGTCGCTGATCAGCGCCCGGTGCCGGTGCAGCGCGGCGCGCAGCCGGGTGAGGGCGGCGTGGTCGGTGACGGCCCACAGCCGGTGGGCGATGCCGTCGCCGGTGCGGGTGGCGAGCAGGGGTGCGGTGCGGGTGGCCGCGTCGATGACGTGGTCGGCGTCGTCGGGGTGCTCGGCCCGGTAGGAGAGCAGCAGGGGTTCGAGGTTGGCGGCGGTGGCGCGGGTGAGGGCGGCGCGGTCGGCGACGACGTCCGGCATGACGTCCTCGTGCGGCAGGACGGTGCCGTCGCCGGGGCCGGTCAGGGACAGCGCGCCGATGACTCCGCGCTGGAGGCTGCCGGGGGCGGGGCCGCGCTGCTCGTAGACGTACAGGGCGGGCCGCGGGTCCTGGCGGAGGACGCCCTCGGCGCGCCAGCGGCGCAGGGTGCGGGCGGCGCGGCGGTGGCCCTCGGCGGGGTCGGCGGCCTGCGGCAGGATCAGCCGGACGATGTTGTAGGGGTCGGCGGTCTCCAGTTCGTGCAGTCCGTCGGGGCGGACCACGACGTCGTACGGGGGTGAGGTGACGGCGGCCGGGTCGCCGACGCGGCCCGGCACGTAGCGCAGCCCCCGGAAGGGCGCGAGGTCCAGTCCTTCGGGGCCGGGGCCGGGGCCGGTGCGGGCGGCGGGGGCGTCGGGAACCATCCCGGCATGCTATGCCGATTGCCCCTGTCCGGGGCAGATGGGAGGCGATGGGTGCCGGTGGGGGATGATCGGGGGTGTTATGGCTGATGACAGGGTTGAGACGAAGGTCAGGACGAGCCCGGCGGGCAGCGAGGGCGCCCCGGCACGGGCGTACGACACGGCGCTGCTGGACCTGGACGGGGTGGTGTACGCGGGCGGTGCGGCGGTACCGCACGCGGTGGAGGCCCTGCGGCTGGCGCGCGAGGGCGGGATGCGGCTGGCGTACGTCACCAACAACGCCTCCCGGACGCCGCAGACGGTGGCCGCCCATCTGACGGAGCTGGGGGTGCCGGCGGAGGCGGCCGAGGTGGTGACGTCCGCGCAGGCGGTGGCGCGGCTGATCGCGGAGCGGCTGCCGGCCGGGTCGCGGGTGCTGTGCGTGGGCGGTGCGGGGCTGCGGGTGGCGCTGGCCGAGCGGGGGCTCGAACCGGTGGCGTCGGCGGACGACGATCCGGCGGCGGTGGTGCAGGGGTACGGCGGTCCCGAACTGCCGTGGGGGGCGCTGGCGGAGGCGACGCTGGCGGTGAACCGGGGGCTGCCGTGGTTCGCGTCGAACACCGATCTGACGATTCCGAGCGGGCGGGGCATCATGCCCGGCAACGGCGCGGCGGTCGAGGTGGTGCGGATCGGGTCCGGTGGGCGGGTGGAGCCGGTGGTGGCGGGGAAGCCGCTGCCGCCGATGCACCGGGAAACGATTCTGCGGACCGGGGCCGAGCGTCCGCTGGTGGTGGGGGACCGGCTGGACACCGATATCGAGGGCGCGTTCAACGGGGGCGTGGACTCGCTGCTGGTGCTGACCGGGGTGACGGACGCTGCGGGGCTGGTGGCGGCGCCGCCCGAGCACCGGCCGACGTTCGTGGCCGCGGATCTGCGCGGGCTGCTGGTGGCGCAGCCGCCGGTGACGGCGGAGCCGGGGGACGGCGGCGGGTTCCGGTGCGGCGGCTGGCGGGCGGTGGCCGGGGCCCGGGCGCTGGAGCTGACCGGGGACGGGGGCCGGGAGGCCGATCCGGTGGACGCGCTGCGGGCGCTGTGCGCGGCGGCCTGGACGGCGGCGGGGGAGGGGCGGTGCGGGCTCGCGCTGCCGGACGGGTTCGCGGCGTTGTTGGCCGCGGCGGCGGCCGGGCGCGGATGAGCGGGGCGACGGCGCCTTCCTGGTCGCTGCGACCGGCGGCGCAGGCGGATGTGGAGCGGATCGCCGAGCTGAAGGCCCAAGTCCTGCGGGCGGATCTGGAGCGGCTGGGCCGGTTCGACGCGCACCGGGTGCGGCAGCGGGCACGGGACGAATTCGCCGCCGGGTACACCTCGCTGATCGAGGCGGGGGACGGCTCCTTCGCCGGGAGTGTGACGTTCCGGCCGGCCGGGCCCGGGGAGTGGGCGCTCGGACACTTCTATCTGGCACCGGAGTTCCAGGGCCGGGGGCTGGGTTCTGCGGTGCTGGGCGCGTTGCTGGCGCGGGCGGACGCGGCCGGGGTGGCGGTGCGGCTGACGGTGCTGGCGGGGAGCGCGGCGTGCCGGCTGTACGAGCGGCACGGGTTCACCGTGGTGGGGCGGGACGCGATCGATGTGTTCATGGTGCGGCGGCCCGCGGGGTGACGGGCGGCCCGGTGCGGCTGTGGCGGAGGCCGTACCGGACCGCCCGGGTCGGGGGCGGCGGGCCGCCCGGGGTCAGGCGGTTGCCCCGGCCCGCGCCGCGCCGGCTGTCTCGCCGGCGGTGTCGCTGCCGTTGCTGTCGTCTTCGCTGGTGGCGGGGGCCGTGTCGGTGGCGATCTGGGCGATCAGGTCGTCCTCGGTGGTGCCCTTGCGCCAGTAGCCGGTGAACTTGATGTTCTTGCGGTCGATGCCCCGGTCGTTGACCAGGTGACGGCGCAGGGTGCGCACCGAGCCGGCCTCTCCGGCGATCCACGCGTAGGGGCGGCCGGCGGGCAGGTGGGTGGCGCGTACCGACTCCAGCAGGGTGGCGCCGGCGCGGTCGCGGATGATCCAGGTGATGTCGGCGTCGGCCTCGGTGGCCAGCTCCTGCCGGTCGTCGGGGTGGGCGACCTCCAGCCAGACCTTGGCGCGGATGCCGGGCGGCAGCCAGTCGAGGATGCCGGCGACGGCGGGCAGCGCGGTCTCGTCGCCGGTGATGAGCATCCAGTCGGCCTCCGGCGGCGGGCGGAAGTCGACGGCGGCGTTGTCCTCCTCCAGCGGGCCGAGGACGGCGACGGCGTCGCCGGGGGCGGCCTGCTCGGCCCAGCGGGAGGCGGGGCCGCCCTGCTCGCCGTGCAGGGCGAAGTCGATGTCCAGCTCGTCGGGTCCGCGGCGCTGCTCGCGGGCGGTGTAGGTGCGCATGATGCCGCGCTCGGCGGGGTCCATCCGCTGCCAGGCGGGCCACCAGGCGTGGCCGGCGTCCCGGGGGATGGCCACCTCGCGGCAACCGGGCTGGGGGAGGAAGAGTTTGAAGCGCTGGTCCCGGCCTCCGCTGGCGAACCGGTGGAGGGTGTCGCCCCCGAGGGTGACGCGGGTGAAGCTCGGGCTGATCCGGGTGGTGCGGAGCACCTGGAGATCGAAGAACTCGAAGGGCGCGGCGGTCATGGTCGTGTCCTCTCGTTGCCTCTCGGAAAGCCGGAACCGAAGGTTAGGCTAACCTAACTCAGCGCCGAGCGTGAGAGCTGCCGAGGGGAGTTGCGGGTGGGCGCGGAGGTGCGCAGGGGCGCGCCGGCGCCGGACGGGGCGCGTACGGCCCCCGTACACCACCCCGTTGGGCGGCTGCGCCGGGCCGCGCGGGGCGAGCACCCGCGGCGGCGGGCAGGCGGTAGCGTCGGGCGCATGGAAGAGCCCACCGCCATGGACCCCGCCGGAACCGGTACAGGCACCCGCAGCGGCACCGAAACCGGCACCGGGCCTGCGCACGGGCCGGAGGCCGCGGAGGCGCCCGAGGCCGGCGCGCCGCGCCCGCTGGGGGTCGGGGTCACCGCCACCGGGCACCCCGGGATCGATGCCGTACTGGCCCGGCTCGCCGACGCCGATCACCTCGCCGTCGGCGGCCACGGAGAGGTGTACGAGGATGTTCACCGCGGACTGCGTGACACGCTGACCGCGCTCGATGTCCCGCACCCCGATCCCGTGACCCCCAGGAGCTGAACCACCCGTGGCCGCAGCGACCCGCCGACGCCTGTCCCGTCTCGACGCCGAACTGGTGCGGCGCAAGCTCGCCCGCTCGCGCGAGCACGCCAGGACGCTGATCGAGGCCGGCCGGGTATCGGTCGACGGTCTGGTGGCGGCCAAGCCCGCCACCCAGGTCGCCACCAGCGCCGCCCTGCTGGTGCGCGAGGACGCCGACGACCCCGGCTACGTCTCGCGCGGCGGCCACAAACTCGCCGGCGCCCTGGACGCCTTCACCCCGCTCGGGCTGCGCGTCACCGGCCGCCGCGCGCTGGACGCGGGCGCCTCCACCGGCGGGTTCACCGACGTCCTGCTGCGGGCCGGCGCCGCGCACGTGATCGCGGTGGACGTCGGGTACGGGCAACTCGCCTGGACGCTCCAGGCGGACGAGCGCGTCACGGTACGGGACCGCACGAACGTACGGGAGATGACCCTCGAACAGATCGGCGGGGTCCCGGCGGAACTGATCGTCGGGGATCTGTCGTTCATCCCCCTAGGACTGGTGCTGCCCGCCCTGATCGCCTGCGCCGCGCCGGACGCCGATCTGGTGCTGATGGTCAAACCGCAGTTCGAGGTCGGCAAGGAACGGCTCGGCAGCGGAGGCGTCGTCCGCAGTCCGCGGCTGCGCGCCGAGGCGGTCACGGCCGTCGCGGAGCGGGCCGCGGAGCTGGGGCTCGGCGTCCGGGGCGTCACCGCCAGCCCGCTGCCCGGACCGTCGGGCAACGTCGAGTACTTCCTGTGGTTGCGCGCCGGCGCACCCGCACTCGACCCCGCCGATGTCGAACGCGCCGTGACGGAAGGGCCCCAGTGACCACGATCAACCCGCCGCGCACCGTCTTCCTGCTCGCCCACACCGGCCGGCCGGCGGCCGTGCGCAGCGCCGAACTCGTCGTGCGCGGACTGCTGACGCACGGTGTGGGGGTGCGGGTGCTGGCCGAGGAGGCCGCCGACCTGCCGATGCCGGGGCACGGCGCCTACGACGACCGGGTGGAGTGGGTGGAGCCGGGCCCCGGCGTTGCGGACGGCTGCGAACTGCTCATCGTGCTCGGCGGGGACGGCACCCTGCTGCGCGGCGCCGAGTTCGCGCGCGCCTCCGGGGTGCCGATGCTCGGGGTGAACCTGGGCCGGGTGGGCTTCCTCGCCGAGGCGGAGCGCGACGACCTGGACCAGGTGGTGGACCGGGTGGTCACCCGCGCCTACGAGGTCGAGGAGCGGATGACCCTGGACGTGCTGGTCACCGACGACGGCCGGGTCATCCACCGGGACTGGGCGCTGAACGAGGCGTCGGTGGAGAAGGCGGCCCGCGAGCGGCTGCTGGAGGTCGTCATCGAGGTGGATGGCCGCCCCGTCTCCGGGTTCGGCGGCGACGGGGTGGTGTGCGCGACCCCGACCGGCTCCACCGCGTACGCCTTCTCGGCCGGCGGGCCGGTGGTGTGGCCGGAGGTCGAGGCGCTGCTGATGGTGCCGATCAGCGCGCACGCGCTGTTCGCGAAACCGCTGGTCACCGCGCCCGGCTCGGTGCTCGCGGTGGAGGTGCGCCCGGACACCTGGCCCGCCGTGCTGTGGTGCGACGGGCGCCGCACGGTCGAACTGCCGGCCGGTGCCCGCGTGGAGGTACGGCGCGGGCTGGTGCCGGTCCGGCTGGCCCGGCTGCACCGGGCGCCGTTCACCGACCGGCTGGTGGCCAAGTTCGCCCTGCCGGTGGCCGGATGGCGTGGTGCTCCGCACTGATGTTCGACCCCGGGCGTCGCCACATCCCCCGATGACCTCGTATGGTCGTATCCGTGTTGGAGGAGATGCGGATCAAGGACCTGGGCGTGATCGACGACGCGATCGTCGAACTGTCCACCGGCTTCACCGCGGTGACCGGCGAGACCGGCGCCGGCAAGACCATGGTCGTCACCAGTCTCGGCCTGCTGCTCGGCGGGCGCGCCGATGCCGCGCTGGTGCGCGCCGGCGCGGCCACGGCCGTGGTGGAGGGCCGCATCAGCCTGCCGCCCGGAGCCCCGGCCGCGCACCGCGCCGAGGAGGCCGGCGCCGAACTCGACGAGGGCGCGCTGCTCATCAGCCGCACCGTCTCCGCCGAGGGACGCTCCCGGGCGTACGTCGGCGGCCGGTCGGTGCCCGCAGGGCTGCTCACCGAACTGGCCGACGAACTGGTCGCCGTGCACGGCCAGACCGACCAGCAAGGGCTGCTGCGCCCGGCCCGGCAGCGCGAGGCGCTCGACCGGTACGCGGGCGAGGCCGTCGCCGGGCCCCTGGCCGGCTACCGCGAGGCGTACCGGCGGCTGCGCGACGTCTCCGCCGAGCTGGCCGAGCTGACCACCCTGGCCCGCGAACGGATGCAGGAGGCCGACCTGCTGCGCTTCGGTCTGGAGGAGATCGCCGCCGCCGAGCCCCGGCCCGGCGAGGACGTCGAACTCGCCGCCGAGGCCGCCCGGCTCGGCCACGCCGAGGCCCTGGCCTCGGCCGCCGCCACCGCGCACGGCGCGCTGGCGGGCGACCCGGCCGACCCGTCCGGGGTGGACGCCGGCGAGCTGGTCGGCGGCGCGCACCGAGCCCTGGAGGCGGTACGCGGCCACGACCCGGCCCTGGCCGAACTCGCCGACCGCCTCGCCGAGGTTCACATCCTGCTCTCCGACGTCGCCGGTGAACTCGCCTCCTACGCCGACGGCCTGGACGCCGACCCGCTGCGGCTGGCCGCCGTCGAGGAGCGGCGCGCCACCCTGGCCCACCTCATCCGCAAGTACGGCGGCGGCCCCGAGGAGACGGCGGCGGGCGACGGCTGCTCGGCCCTGCTGGTGTGGGCCGAGGGCAGCGCCGCCCGGCTCGCCGAGCTGGAGGGCGACGACGAGCGGATCGCCGAGCTGACCGCCGAGCGGGACGCGCTGCGGGCGGAGCTGAGCGTGCTCGCGCAGCGGCTGAGCGACGCCAGGGCGGAGGCCGCCAAGCGGTTCGGCGAGGCCGTCACCGAGGAGCTGACCCAGCTGGCCATGGCGCACGCCCGGATCGAGGTGGCGCTGCGGCACACCGATGCCGCGCTGCCCGCCGAGGGCATCGAGGTCGGCGGGCGCACCGTGGCGTACGGGCCGCACGGGGTGGACGAGGTCGAGCTGCTGCTGGCCCCGCACCCCGGGGCCACCGCGCGGCCGATCGCCAAGGGCGCCTCCGGCGGTGAGCTGTCCCGGGTGATGCTGGCGATCGAGGTGGTGTTCGCCGGCTCCGCGCCGGTGCCCACCTACCTCTTCGACGAGGTGGACGCCGGCGTCGGCGGCAAGGCGGCGGTCGAGATCGGCCGCCGGCTGGCGAAGCTGGCCGACTCCGCGCAGGTGGTGGTGGTCACACATCTGCCGCAGGTCGCGGCCTTCGCCGACCGGCACCTGGTGGTGGAGAAGACCAGCGACGGCTCCGTCACCCGCAGCGGGGTGCAGTCCGTGCACGGGGAGGGCCGGGTGCGGGAGTTGTCCCGGATGCTGGCGGGGCAGGAGGACTCGGCGCTCGCCCGCGCGCACGCCGAGGAACTGCTGGCGACCGCCGCCCGCCTCGGCCGCCGGGGGTAGTCCAGGAGAGTGGCGCGCGCTACCGCGATGCCGCCGCCAACTGGCATTCTGGACGCCGCGCGCGGTGCGTGACCGCGACGTGACCCCGCACACAGCCGAGGAGAGGAGCGTGCCCGCCATGCCCGTGGTGCCGCCGGTGGCCGGACGTGCCCCGCAACTGCACGTCGTGCAGCTGCTCGGCGGTGGCAGCGCCGGCACGGGGGCGCATGTGCGCTCCCTGGCCGCCGGGCTCGACGCCCGGGGCGTGCGGGTCACCGTGTGCGCCTCCCAGTACGCCGAGCGCCGGTACGACTTCGGCGGCACCGGCGCCCGCTTCATCCCGCTGCCGGTACGCGCCCAGGCCGACGCCGTCCGCACCCTGCGGGCGATCTGCTGCGACGCCGACCTCGTCCACGCCCACGGCATGCGGGCCGGCCTGGTCGCCGCCCTGGCCCTGCGGCGCCGCTCCGTCCCGCTCGTCGTCACCTGGCACGCCAGGCCCGCCGACCAGGGCGTCCGCGAGCGGCTGCGGCGGCTCACCGAGCGGTGGGTGGCCCGCGCCGCCTCCGTGGTGCTCGGCGCCACATCCGACCTGGTGGCCCGCGCCCGGCGGCGCGGAGCGCGCGACGCCCGGCTGGCCCCCGTCGCGCTGCCCGCCCAGCGCACGGCCCGCAGCCAGGAGAGCGAGCCGCACAAGGTACGGGCCGAGCTGGGCGTCGTCGACCGGCCGCTGCTCATCGCCGAACAGGGCCACGACATGCTGCTGGCCGCCGCCCGCGGCTGGCGGTGGCTGGACCCGCAGCCGCTGCTGGTGATGGCCGGCGAGGGGCCGCAGCGCCCGGTGTGGCAGCGCCGCATCGAACGCGAGGGCCTGCCGGTGCGGCTCCTCGACCGCGCCCAGGACGTGCGGCGGCTGCTGCCCGTCGCGGACGTGGCGCTCGCCGCGCCGCGCTGGGAGGCCAGGCCGGAACTGGCCCAGGAGGCGCTGCGCGGCGGCGTCCCGCTGGTGGCCACGGCGGTGGGCGGCGTCCCGGAGCTGGTGGGCGACGCGGCGGTGCTGATCCCCTACGGTGAGGTCGCCGCCCTGACGGCGGCGGTCCGCACCCTGCTGGCCGACCCGGACCGACGCGCGGCCCTCACCCTGGCCGGCCGCGCCCGGGCCCGCTCCTGGCCGACGGAGGACACGACGGTGGCGCAGGTGCTGAGCGTGTACGACGAACTGTCCGGTACCCGGTGATCCCCGGCGACGCGGGTCAGCCCTGATAGAAGTCGGCGGTGGCCGGGGCGACCGGCCACGCTGCCGCGCCCCGCCGGGTCAGCGGGTACTTCACACTGAACAGTTCCCCGGACATCCGGATGTCGTTGACCTCCGCGATCAGGGTCTTCCCCTCGATCCGGACCGTCGAGGTACGGATCACCCGCAGCAGCGGAACGCCGGGCGGCAGCAGAAGTGCCGTGGCCTCGGACGGGCTCGGGGTCGCCGCGGTGATCTCCTCTTCCCACGCGATCGGCTGCCCCGCCCACTCCTCGATGCGGTCATAGATCCCGCCGAGCCCGGAGTCTCCCGTCAGCGCCGGCAGCTCAGCCACCACGGTCGGGTGCAGCCAGCTGTCGGTGAGCTGCCGGAACCGCTCGTTCTCCGGGTCGCCGTTGAGCCGCTTGCGCACCACAACGGGTTCGCCCGCGCCGACGCCGAGCAGTTCCGCGATGTCCGGCGGCACGGGGGCGGTTGCCACCTCCGTCCGGGTGCCGGCGACCAGGCGCCAGTGCTGCACGTTGCTGCCGGAGTAGTAGCCGAGACCGTCCCGCTCCATGGACCGGGAGCGCACCATCCGCCGCCCGGGACGCTCCCGCACGAAGGTCCCGGTCCGCCCGCCCTTGTACTCCACCAGCCCTTCGGCCTTGAGCTGGTTCAGTGCCTGCCGTGCGGTCTGCCGGGACACGCCGTGTTCTGCCGCCAGAGCCTCCATGGTCGGCAGCCGCTCACCAGGTGCCGCAGCTCCGGTCCGGATCAGCTCCCGCAGCTGGCTCGCGATCTCTTCCGCTGTCTGCGCCATGGGGGTGGCAGCTCCTCTCGTTTTCGCTCTCGCGTTCGCGACGTCAACTAAGTGCTAGCACCTAATCCTTGACGGCTGAATCCACCGCGGGCATCATCATGCTACGAGATAGGTGCTAGCACCTATTCTCCGATGGGCCTCAGTGTCCTGATTCCACCGCGCCTGCCCCCGGAACCGGGTGGGCCCGGCACCGACGTGTTTCCCCGACGCCGAAGGACGGATCATCATGAGCGAGGGCATCAGCCCCTGCCCCCCGGGATCAGCCGCGTACTACCTCGACCGCATTCAGCGGCTCAGCCACGTCGTCGACGACGCCAGCGCCGACCGTGACCTGGCTGTCCTCCGGGCGCATGAGCGCGGAGCCAGCCATCAGGAGATCGCCCGACGGGCGCATCTCAAGCCCGCCGAGGTGGAGGCCGTCGTCACCGCGCTGCTCGCCGAGGAGGACATCGCCGACTGGTGCGACGGGCCCGACTATCTGCCCGCCTACTCGCGCTACCACTGAGCCCGGGACGACTACGACGAGGCGCGCACCACCAGTTCCGCCGGGGTGACGATCGGGGCCGGCGGGCGGGTGTCCGTATCCGGCGATGCCGGGGTGGGGGTCAGCTGCCGCAGCAGCAGCTGGGCCATCAGGCGGCCCATCAGCTGGACGTCCTGGCGGACCGTGGTGAGGGCCGGTTCGGCCCAGGCCGCCGGTTCGAGGTCGTCGTAGCCGGTCACCGCCACGTCCTCGGGTACCCGCCGTCCGTGGCGGCGCAGGGTGCGCAGGGCGCCGGTGGCCATCAGGTCGTTGGCCGCGGCGACCGCGTCCAGGTCGGGGGCGCTCTCCAGCAGCCGGGACATCGCCGCCTCGCCGCCCCGTGCCGTGAAATCGCCGTGCGCCAGCAGGGCGGGGTCGGCCTCCGTGCGGCCGAGCGCGTCCAGGCAGCCGGCCAGCCGGTCCTGGGCGGCGGTCTGGTCGAGCGGGCCGGTGATCACCGCGATCCGGCGCCGGCCGCGGGCGAGCAGATGTTCCACGGCCTGCCGCGCCCCGTCCCGGTTGTCGGTGTCGACGTACAGCGGGGCCGGGCCCGTACCGGCGGCCTGCCAGCCCGGCCGGCCGCCGTAGACCGTGGGCAGCCCGGAAGAGCGGGCCAGGTCCGGCAGCGTGTCGTCGGTGTGCAGGGAGAACATCAGTACCCCGTCGACGTGGCCGCCCGCCAGATACCGGCCGATCCGGTCGTCGTCGCCCGGCCGTTCGACGAGCATCAGCAGCAGCTGCATGTCGTGGGCGGCCAGTTCGCGGCCGATGCCGCGCAATTGCTGGGCGAAGAACGGGTCGGCGAACACCCGTGACTCCGGCTCGGCGATCACCACGCCCACCGCCCCGGTGCGGCGGGTGACCAGGGAGCGGGCCGCGCTGTTGGGGACGTAGCCGAGCGCCGCCACCGACCGCCGGACCCGCTCGCGCAACTCCTCCCGCACCCCGGGCGTTCCGTTGACCACCCGCGAGACGGTGGCGCGCGAGACACCGGCGTGGGCGGCGACGGCTTCGAGTGTGGGCTGATGTTCTGACACCTTAAGGTCCCCTTGAGTCGCGGGCTCTTGACCGTACCGTCCGGCCCCGGCAAGGTGCTTGACAACGCTCTGAGAGCGCTCTCAATCAATCCCCCCACGGGACCTGTTCGACGTGACAACGCACCCCCACCGCCGCGACCGAACCCGGCCGCGCGTTGCGCGTCGACCGCGTCCCCGACCAGATCGGTGAGGTGTGATCCGCATGGTCAACCGCAGGAACCTGCTCAAGGGCGCCGCCGCCGGCGCGCTCGCCGTCCCGGCCGCCGGGCTGCTGGCCAGCCGGGCGTTCGGCGGTACGGACTCCGCCGCCCCGCCGGCTGCCGCCGCCACCCTCCCCGTCCACATCGTCAACAACACCGGCGAGTGGACCAACAGCAGCATCCACCTCTACGTCGTCGGCAACGTGGACGGCCGCCAGGTACGGCTCACCCCGGACGGCACCCTCGCCCCGATCTCGCTCGACGACAACGGCCCGGACGGCTTCACCGACTACGCCATCCCGCTGGCCGGCTCCGGCACCACCACCCTCCAGCTGCCGTACATGTCGGGCCGCATCTACACCGCGCTCGGCGACAAGCTCAAGTTCAAGGCGGTCCTGGACGGCAACGGTGTGCCCGCGCTCGCCTACCCGGCCGGCTGGGTGACCTCCGACCCCAACTACGAGGTGCTGCACGACTGCGCCGAGTTCACCTACAACGCGGACGGCATGTTCTGCAACGTCACCATGGTGGACATGTTCAGCGTGCCGCTGGACATCCGGCTCCAGGGCACCGCCGACCAGACGGCCGGCCGGCTCAAGGACGGCGGACGGCAGCAGATCTTCACCGAGGTCGGCCGGCACGAGGCGTTCGCGCCGCTGGTGATCGGCGACCGCCGGGTGCTCGCGCCCAGCCACGGCCTGGACGCCGGACTGTTCCCCAGCGGCTACTTCGACTCCTACATCGACCGGATCTGGGCGGACGGCCACCAGCTGAACATCCGTACCAACGAGGGCTACTACACCGGGCGCGCCGCCGGCGGCCGGCTGGTCTTCAACGGCCCGGCCGAAGTGATCGTCGACCGGCCGACCACCCGCGACCTGCTCTTCTGCGACGGGGCGCTGCACGCCCCCAACGACGGCATCCGCGGCCCGGTCGCCGCCATCCTCGGCGCAGCCCTCAACCGCACCACCGCGCACAGCCACCCCGAACAGCCGGTCACCGACGCGGCGGCGTTCTACCAGCACGACGTCACCCACCACTACGCCAAGGCGCTGCACGCGGCCATGGTGGACGGCCGCGCCTACGGGTTCGCCTTCGACGACGTGGCCGACTTCGCGTCCTACATCCAGGACCACGCGCCGCGGCAGTTCACGCTCACCATCAGCCCCTTCTGACGGACCGCCCCACAACGCCGGTGGCCGCCCCGGACTCCAGCCGGGGCGGCCACCTCCGCTCGTGCGCGGGCGCGCGATCAGCCGCCGTACGCCCCCGAGGCCGTCAGCCGCAGCGCGGTGTCGATCAGCGGCACGTGCGAGAACGCCTGCGGGAAGTTGCCGACCTGCCGCTGGCGGCGCGGGTCCCACTCCTCGGCCAGCAGCCCCAGGTCGTTGCGGAGCGACAGCAGCCGCTCGAACAGCTTGCGGGCCTCGTCCACCCGGCCGATCATCGCCAGGTCGTCGGCCAGCCAGAACGAGCAGGCCAGGAACGCGCCCTCGTCACCCTCCAGGCCGTCGACCCCCGCCTCGTCCCCGGCGGTCGGGTAGCGCAGGATGAAGCCGTCCAGGGTGGACAGCTCCCGCTGGATCGCCTCGATGGTGCCGATGACCCGCTTGTCGTCCGGCGGCAGGAAGCCCATCTGCGGGATGAGCAGCAGCGAGGCGTCCAGTTCCCGCGAACCGTAGGACTGGGTGAAGGTGTTGCGCTCCTTGTCGTAGCCGTGCTCGCACACGTCCCGGTGGATCTCGTCGCGCAGATCGCGCCACCGCTCCAGCGGGCCGTCCACCTCGCCCGACTCGATCAGCTTGACGGTGCGGTCCACCGCGACCCAGGCCATCACCTTGGAGTGCACGAAGTGCCGGCGCGGCCCGCGCACCTCCCAGATGCCCTCGTCCGGCTCGTTCCAGTGGTCCTCCAGGTAGCGGATGAGCTTCAGCTGGAGGAGATTGGCGTGATCGTTGCGGGCCAGGCCCGTCATGTGGCCCAGATGCAGTGCCTCGGTCACCTCGCCGTACACGT
Organism: Streptomyces harbinensis; assembly: GCF_900116145.1. Classification (GTDB taxonomy): domain Bacteria; phylum Actinomycetota; class Actinomycetes; order Streptomycetales; family Streptomycetaceae; genus Streptomyces; species Streptomyces carpaticus. The sequence continues at coordinate 18,794 of NZ_FPAB01000002.1, forward strand.
CCAGCTGGAGCTGGCCGGCCGCGCCGTTGCCGATCCGCACCGGCTGCGAGTTCTCGTAGCCGGGCAGCCAGCTCAGCTCGGCCTCGGACAGCTCGCGCTCGCCCGCCACGCCGTACATGATCTGGAGGTTCTGCGGGTCGCCGGCCACCGCGCGCAGCAGCCATTCGCGCCAGGCCCGCGCCTCCTCGTGATAGCCGGTGCGCAGCAGCGAGGAGAGGGTGATCGCCGCGTCCCGCAGCCAGGTGTAGCGGTAGTCCCAGTTGCGGGAGCCGCCGATCTCCTCGGGCAGCGAGGTGGTGGGGGCCGCGACGATGCCGCCGGTCGGCGCGTAGGTGAGCGCCTTGAGGGTGATCAGCGAGCGGATCACCGCCTCCCGGTACGGGCCGTGGTACGTGCAGTGGCTGACCCACTCGCGCCAGAACTCCTCGGTGGCGGTCAGCGCCTCCTCGGGCTGCGGCACCGGCGGCGGCTCCTTGTGCGAGGGCTGCCAGCTGATGGTGAACGCGATCCGGTCCCCGGGGGCCACGGTGAAGTCGGAGTAGGTGGTGAGGTTCTTCCCGTAGGTGTCGGCCTCGGTGTCCAGCCACACCGAGTCGGGGCCCGCCACCGCGACCGTACGGTCGTCAACCTTGTGCACCCACGGGACCACCCACCCGTAGGAGAAGCGCATCCGCAGCACCGAACGCATCGGCACCCGGCCGCTGACGCCCTCCACGATCCGCACCAGCTGCGGCGCGTCGCTGCCGCGCGGCGGCATGAAGTCGGTCACACGCACGGTGCCGCGCGTGGTGTCCCACTCGGACTCCAGAATGAGCGAGTCGCCCCGGTAACGGCGCCGGGTGGCGGGCGGCGGCGGCACGTCCTTGCCGTGCGCAGGCCCGATGCGCCAGAAACCGTGCTCATCTGAGCCCAGCAGACCCGCGAAGACCGCGTGGGAGTCAAAACGGGGCAGACACAGCCAATCAGCCGAGCCGTCCCGGCAGACAAGGGCGGCGGTCTGCATGTCGCCGATGAGTGCGTAATCCTCGATGCGCCCGGCCACTTGCATCTCCAGTCGAACGGTGGGGCCGCCCCCGTGGGACGTGCGATATCTCGGTCGCTCAATTGAGCGTCCGAGCAGGATACGACGGCTCGCGGGTGTCCGCGTGCCATTCGTGTACCGCCCGGCTACCGCCCGCTCACTGATACGCTGGTAGCCCGTGGAGCGGAGGGCAGCAGGACCCCCGAGCCGCATCCGACCTCGCGACCACGGGAGCCCGTTTTGGCCACTGCCTCCAGTCCCCGCACGACGACCAAGCACATCTTCGTCACCGGCGGGGTCGCCTCCTCGCTCGGCAAGGGGCTCACCGCCTCCTCACTCGGTGCCCTGCTCAAGGCGCGCGGGCTGCGCGTCACCATGCAGAAGCTGGACCCGTATCTGAACGTGGACCCCGGCACCATGAACCCCTTCCAGCACGGCGAGGTCTTCGTCACCAACGACGGGGCCGAGACCGACCTGGACATCGGCCACTACGAGCGCTTCCTCGACGTCGATCTCGACGGCACCGCCAACGTCACCACCGGGCAGATCTACTCCACCGTGATCGCCAAGGAGCGGCGCGGCGAGTACCTGGGCGACACCGTGCAGGTCATCCCGCACATCACCAACGAGATCAAGCACCGGGTCCGCCGGATGGCCGGCGACGACGTGGACGTGGTCATCACCGAGGTCGGCGGCACCGTCGGCGACATCGAGTCGCTGCCGTTCCTGGAGGCCGTGCGCCAGGTGCGGCACGAGGTGGGGCGGGACAACGTCTTCGTCGTGCACATCTCGCTGCTGCCCTACATCGGCCCCTCCGGCGAGCTGAAGACCAAGCCCACCCAGCACTCGGTGGCCGCGCTGCGCAACATCGGCATCCAGCCCGACGCGATCGTGCTGCGCGCCGACCGCGAGGTGCCGCTGGCCATCAAGCACAAGATCTCGCTGATGTGCGACGTCGACGAGGCCGCCGTGGTGGCCTGCATGGACGCCCCGTCCATCTACGACATCCCCAAGGTGCTGCACTCCGAGGGCCTGGACGCGTACGCCGTGCGCCGCCTCGACCTGCCGTTCCGCGACGTCAACTGGACGCAGTGGAACGATCTGCTGCGCGTCGTCCACCACCCCGAGCACGAGGTGCGGGTGGCGCTGGTGGGCAAGTACATCGACCTGCCCGACGCCTATCTGTCGGTGACCGAGGCGCTGCGGGCGGGCGGCTTCGCCAACAACGCCCGGGTGAAGATCAAGTGGGTCACCTCGGACGACTGCAAGACGCCGGGCGGCGCGGCCGAGCAGCTGGCCGACTGCGACGCGGTGTGCATCCCGGGCGGATTCGGTGACCGGGGCGTGGACGGCAAGATCTCCGCGATCACCTGGGCCCGGGAGAACCGGGTACCGCTGCTGGGCCTGTGCCTGGGCCTGCAGTGCGTGGTGATCGAGGCCGCGCGCAATCTGGCCGGGATCGAGGGCGCCGACTCCACCGAGTTCGACCGCGCCACCGCGCACCCGGTGATCTCCACCATGGCCGAGCAACTGGACATCGTGGCCGGTGAGGGTGACATGGGCGGCACCATGCGGCTCGGCCTGTACCCGGCGAAGCTGGCCGAGGGTTCGATCGTGCGCGAGGTGTACGGCGGCGAGCCGTACGTCGAGGAGCGCCACCGGCACCGGTACGAGGTCAACAACTCCTACCGGGCCGATCTGGAGAAGAAGGCCGGGCTGCTGTTCTCCGGGACCTCACCGGACAACAAGCTCGTCGAGTACGTCGAGTACCCGCGCGAGGTCCACCCGTACCTGGTCGCCACCCAGGCGCACCCGGAGCTGCGTTCCCGGCCCACCCGTCCGCATCCGCTGTTCGCCGGCCTGGTGAAGGCCGCAGTCGAGCGAAAGGCCGCCTGAGAAGACGATGACCGCCGAACTCCGCGACATTCCCGACTCCTGGCCGGTGCAGGCCACCGCCACCCCCTTCACCGGCAACAAGACCAGCGTCCGCACGGACGACGTGGTGATGCCGGACGGCTCCGTGGTGCGCCGCGACTACCAGGTGCACCCGGGTTCGGTGGCGGTCCTGGCGCTGGACGCGGCGGACCGGGTGGTGGTGATCCGGCAGTACCGGCACCCCGTACGGCAGCGGCTGTGGGAGATCCCGGCCGGGCTGCTGGACGTCCCCGGCGAGAACCCGCTGCACGCCGCCCAGCGCGAGCTGTACGAGGAGGCGCACATCAAGGCCGAGGACTGGCGGGTGCTGGCCGATGTGTACACCACGCCGGGCGGCTGCGACGAGGCGGTGCGGATCTTCCTGGCCCGCGAGCTGTCGGACGCGGAGGGCGAGCGGTACGCGGTGGCCGAGGAGGAGGCCGCGATGGAGCACGCCCGGGTGCCGCTGGCGGAACTGCTGCGGGGGGTGCTGGCGGGCGAGCTGCACAACAACTGTCTGGTGGTGGGCGCCCTGGCGCTGGCCGCCGCCCGGGCGGGCGAGGGCGAGGACGCGCTGCGTGATGCGCTGGCGCCCTGGCCGGCCAGGCCCTTCCCGGCGTAGGACTCTCCCGGGCCGGCCGCCCGGCCGGGGGCGCGGCGTGAGGGTGTGGCGGGTGGCGCAGCGCCGGGCGCGGTCCCGGGCCGCTGCCGTGCGCTGCCCGCCGGCCGCTGTACCCGGCGTCCGCACCGCCCGCCGCTTCTCTCCGGAGCCCGGCGCGTGCCGCGCCCCGGTACCTCCCGCGCGCCCGGCGTGCCCCGCCGGGAGCGGCCCGGACCGGGCGGCGGGGTCCCGTGTCATGGCAGGGCGCACGCCCCCGGTGGCATACGCTGCGCTCACCACTCACCACGCACGCGAAGCAGAGGGCGCGCAGTGACGGAAGCGGCGGTGCACGAGTCCCCTGGCCTCGGGGGACTGCTCGGACGGCAGGGCGAACTCGCGCGGTTGCGCGCCGACATCGACGGGGCCGGGCTGGCCACCCTGGCGGGCCGGCCGGCGCCGCGCAGCCGGGTGCTGCTGGTGGCCGGGCCACCCGGCAGCGGGCGGACCGCGCTGGCAGAGGAGTTCGCCCAGGAACAGCTGGCCACCGGCCGCTACCCGGACGGGCTGCTGCGCGCCCGGCTCACCGACCCGGGGGGCGAACCGGTCCCCGTGGAGCGCGCCGCCCGCGAGCTGCTGACCGCCCTCGACGTACCGGCTCCGGCGGGCGCGGACGAGGAGGAGCTGACCGACATCCTGCGCGGTGCCCTGGTCAAGCGGCGGGCGCTGCTGCTCCTGGACGATGTGAGCGCGGCGGGGCAGCTGGCCGAGCTGATCCCCGACACCCGCGACTGTCTGGTGCTGGCCGTCTCCCGGGGGCCGCTCACCGGGGTTCCGGACGTGCGGCCGTGCACCCTGGGCGGGCTCAAGCGGACCGCCGCGCTGGCCCTGCTGCGGCGCGGCGCCGGGGAGATCCGGATCACCGTGGACCCGACAGCGGCGGACCGGCTGATCGAGGTGTGCGGCGGGCTGCCGGCCGCCGTGGTGCTGACCGCCGGGTGGCTGGCGATGCGGCCGGAGGCCACGATCGCCGAGGCGCTGGCCCGGATCACCCGGCCGACCGACGAGGACGGGCTGGCCGGTCACGAGGACCCGGTGGCGCTGGCGTTCCGGCTGGTGTACGCGGCCCTGCCGCCGGCCGCCGCCCGTACGCTGCGGCTGCTGACCCTGGCCCCGGCCGGGGCGCTGGACGCGCACACCGTGGCGGCGCTGGCCGGCTGCTCGCTCGGGGCGGCGCGCGGCGCGCTGGAGAACTTCGCCCTGCTCGGCCTGGTCCGGGCCGCGCCGCCGGGCAGCGAACGCGGGGAGTACCGGCTGCCGGGCGCCCTCGATCCGCTGCTGCGGGTACTGCTGCGGACCGGGGAGCGTCCGGCCGAGGTACTGCTGGCCCGGGCCCGGATGCTGGAGCGCGCGGTGCGCCGGCTGCGGGCCGCGCAGGCGGTGACCGAGCCGCTGGGCAGTCCGGCCCGGCAGTGGCTGGCGGGGCTGCCGGCGGCGCTGCGGTTCGAGGACCCGGCGGACGCGGCGCGCTGGCTGTCGGCCGGGCTGCCCGCGCTGAGCGCCGCCGCCCGGACGGCGGTCGAGGACGGCGGGGATCTCGACACGCTGGCCAGACGGCTGGTGGGGGCGCTGACCGGGGCTTTGCTGGCGCACCGGGGGCGGGAGGGCGCGGCGCCCGAGCTGTACCGGCTGCACGAACTGGTGCTCGGGGTGGCGACCCGGCGCGGGATGGCGGGGGAGCGGGCGGCGGCGCTGCTGGTGCTGGGGGACCTGGATCTGGCGGCCGGGCGGTCGGCGCAGGCGCTGGAGCGCTACCGGGCGGCGCTGGACGCCGCGCGGGCCGACCGTGCCGGGCCGGACGGGCCGCTCGCCGCGCGCGCGGTGGAGTCGGTCGGGGACACCTACGCGGAGCTGGCGGACTGGCAGCGGGCCGCCGACTGGTACGGGCGGGCGCTGGCGAGCCGGCAGGCGCGCGGGGACGGCGCGGCGGTGGCCCGGCTGCACGGGCGCATCGGGGCGGCCCTCACCCGTACCCGGCACTGGGGCGAGGCGCTGCGGGCGTGGCGGGCGGCTGCCGCGGCGCACCGCCGGGAGGGGGACCGGCGGGGCCAGGCGGTGGCGCTGGCGGAGCTGGCCACGGTGCAGGAGTACGCGGGGCGGCCCCAGGAGGCGCTGCGCTCGGGAGAGGAGGCGCTGCGGCTGGCTTCCGCGCTGGGGGACCGGGAGCTGGCGGCGCAGCTGCGGGTGCTGCTGGCGCGGATCGCGGAGCGGATGGGGCGGATGGCGCAGGCGGCCGGATACCGCTCGGCGCAGGCGGGTTCCGGGGTGGAATCCTCTGGGAAACCCCAGGGAAGGACTTGCGAAACATAGAGTTCTCTCCCGGGTGATCGATCGAAAGTAAGGCTGGACAGGCTCCGCACCTTCTTTACACTGGTCTGACACTGCCCGTTCTGCCTTCGGCAATGACGCAAGGACCGTGATCCACGTGAAGGTCGGGATTCCCCGCGAGGTCAAGAACAACGAGTTCCGGGTCGCCATCACGCCGGCGGGCGTGCACGAACTGGTCACCGCAGGCCACCGGGTCGCCGTCGAGCGCGGCGCCGGGCTCGGCTCGGCGATCACCGACGAGGAGTACACGGCGGCCGGCGCCGTCATCGCGCCCGGCGCGGACGAGGTGTGGGCCGAGGCGGAGCTGGTGCTCAAGGTCAAGGAGCCGGTGGCCGAGGAGTACTCCCGCATGCGCAAGGGGCAGGTGCTGTTCACCTATCTCCATCTGGCCGCCTCCCGGGAGTGCACCCGGGCGCTGCTCGACTCCGGTACCACGGCCATCGCGTACGAGACGGTGGAGACCGCCGGACGGGCGCTGCCGCTGCTGGCTCCGATGTCGGAGGTGGCGGGCCGGATCGCGCCCCAGGTCGGCGCCTACCATCTGATGCGCTCGGCCGGCGGGCGCGGGGTGCTGCCCGGTGGCGTCCCGGGCACCGCGCCCGGCGAGGCGGTGGTGATCGGCGGCGGGGTCTCCGGCTGGCACGCCACCCAGATCGCGGTCGGGCTCGGCTTCCATGTGACGCTGCTGGACCGGGACGTGACCAAACTGCGCGAGGCGGACCGGATCTTCGGCACCCGGGTGAAGACCGTGGTCTCCAACGCCTTCGAGCTGGAGCGGGCCGTCCTCGGCGCCGATCTGGTGATCGGGGCGGTGCTCGTTCCCGGAGCCCGGGCACCGAAACTGGTCAGCAACGAGCTGGTGGCCCGGATGCGCCCGGGAAGTGTCCTTGTCGACATCGCGATCGACCAGGGCGGCTGCTTCGCCGACTCGCGGCCCACCACCCACGCCGAACCGACCTTCCGGGTACACGATTCGGTCTTCTACTGCGTGGCCAACATGCCCGGCGCGGTGCCCCACACCTCCACATATGCCCTGACGAGTGCCACTCTCCCGTATATCGTGGAGCTGGCCGGACGGGGCTGGGCGGACGCCCTGCGCCGCGACCCCGCGCTGGCCCTGGGCCTCAACATCCATGAGGGACAGGTCGTCTACGGTCCCGTCGCCGAGGCCCACGGACTGCCGCACACCGAACTGGGCGAAGTTCTGGCCTGATCCGATCGATCCGTCAACCGGAGGCGTCAACATCGGGAAGATCACATCCTCTTGTCGACACATCGGCTGACAGGACGGCGCCGGCTGCCGCCGGTGCCCCTTTCAACCAAGTGGGCGCGGCGGGAACGGACCTCGGGACGGCTCGCGCACCCTTGACAAGGGGGTGTGCGAAGCCCGACACATCGGTACCGGTCCGGCGGATTGTGTTGCCGCTGACCGCCGACACGCCATAGAGTCGCCAATCGTCGGCATGGTGCAACGCTGACTCTGTCCAGAAGTTTCCTGATCCCCATGGAGGTAGGACGACTTGTGAATGAGTCGACAATTACTCCCCGGGGAGGGCATGCGGGCAGCGGCTCCATCGCTGTCCGTACCTTCGCAACTCACCAAAGCCACGCAACCATGACAGCGCCTCAGAGCACGGACGGCCACGACGTGAAAGACGCCGACCGTATCCCCGATGACGAAGAGCTGGCCGACGGTCAGTTCTACGACCCGGACGCGGAATACGAACCCGACCCCGAATACGCGGCGACCATCGCGCCCGACGCGGCCCGACAGCGCCGCGAGCGCATCGGCCCCACCGGGCGCCCGCTGCCGTACTTCCCGATCCCCGGCCCGCTCACCGAGCGCGGGCCGGCCAAGATCATCGCCATGTGCAACCAGAAGGGCGGCGTCGGCAAAACGACCTCCGCCATCAACCTGGGTGCGGCGCTGGCCGAATACGGCCGCCGCGTCCTGCTGGTCGACTTCGACCCGCAGGGCGCCCTCTCGGTCGGCCTGGGGGTCAACCCCATGGAACTGGACCTCACCATCTACAACCTGCTGATGGAACGCGGCATGGCCGCGGACGAGGTCCTGCTGAAGACCGCCGTGGCCGGCATGGACCTGCTGCCGAGCAACATCGACCTGTCGGCGGCCGAGGTGCAGCTGGTGAGCGAGGTGGCGCGCGAGTCGACCCTCAGCCGCGCCCTGCAACCGCTGCTGCCCGACTACGACTTCATCGTCATCGACTGCCAGCCCTCGCTCGGCCTGCTCACCGTGAACGCGCTCACCGCCGCGCACAAGGTGATCGTGCCGCTGGAGTGCGAGTTCTTCGCGCTGCGCGGCGTCGCGCTGCTGACCGAGACGATCGAGAAGGTGCAGGAGCGGCTCAACCCCGCGCTGAGCCTGGACGGCATTCTCGCCACCATGTACGACTCCCGCACCGTGCACAGCCGCGAGGTGCTGGCGCGCGTCGTGGAGGCGTTCGACGACAGCGTGTACCACACCGTGATCGGACGCACCGTCCGCTTCCCGGAGACCACGGTCGCCGGTGAGCCCATCACCACCTACGCCTCCAACTCGGTGGGCGCCGCCGCCTACCGCCAGCTCGCCAGGGAGGTGCTCGCCCGGTGCCACGCCGAGTGAGTCTCCCGGCAGCCGACGAACTGTTCCGCACCACCGGGGGGTCGGCGGCCGTCCAGCCCTCCAACCCGAACGAACCAGCACAGCCCCCCGCCGAGAACCCGGCGCCCACGGCGCCGGGCGGCGGGGGAGGCGACAGCGGCGCCCCGGCGGCGGTGCCGGGGCAGGGCAAACGGCGCTCCCCGCCGCAGCAGCCCCCGGCCGGATCCGCGGGCGCGGCGGGCGCGGGGGCCGCCGCACCGGCGGCCGGCCAGCCGCAGCCGCGCAAAGGCCGCGCGGCGCGCCGGCCCAGCGGGCGCGAACGGCACGACGAGAAGATCACGGTCTACGTCTCCGCCGAGGAACTGATGGACCTCGAACACGCGCGCCTGGTGCTGCGCGGCGAGCACGGACTGGCGGTGGACCGGGGCCGGATCGTCCGGGAGGCGGTCGCCGTGGTCCTGGCCGATCTGGAATCCCGGGGCGACGCCAGCATCCTGGTACGGCGGCTGCGCGGCCGTTAGGGCCTGTCTGACACATAGCGCCGGTCAGGCCCGCGTCGTCTGGTGCGGTGCATCGCAAGGCGGAGGGGCGCCCTCGTAGTGGGCTACTCGGGCGACTCGACAACGCAGCGAGGTGCCGTGCCAGGCGACGCGGGCCAGGCGGGATTTGTCAGACAGGTCCTAGACCGGAGCGCCGGGGGTGTCGCCGACGCGGCACGTCCCAATTGTCAGCACCGAGGGGTAATGTGCCCCGCGATGTCCCCGGCCGACCCGTCCACCCCGCCACGCCGCCGTCCTCTGGGCCCCGGTGCGGCAGCGCTGCGCGCGTCCGGCACCGGGGAAACACCCGCGGCGCAGCCGAACGACGGCCCAAACCCGGGCACTTCGCCCGCACCGGAGGCCAAAGCGGCGTCCGGGCCGGACGAGACCGAGCGGCTGCGGCCCGGTGAGCACCCGGCCCCGGACGAGGACGCGGGCGGCCCGGCCCGGCCGGAACCGGCGGCGGACGGCGAGCCGTTGGCCGACGGCACGGCGGGCGACGGCACCGCATCCACCGGCACCGCGTCCACCGGCACCGTACGGACGGCACCGGGCGACGCCGCGAGCGCGCCCGGGCCCGGCGCTGACCGCGGCGGCACGGCGGAGCCCGTACCGCAGGACGCAGGACCGCGGGAAGCCCCCGACGCGGCGCAGGCCGATACCCCCGCCCCCGGCGAGGGCCGGTTCCGGCTCCGGCTCGACAACTTCGAAGGCCCCTTCGATCTGCTGCTCCAGCTGATCTCCCGGCACAGACTCGACGTCACCGAGATCGCGCTCGCCCGCGTCACCGACGAGTTCCTCGCCCATCTGCGGGCCATGGGCCCGGACGGCGACCTCGACCAGACCACCGAATTCCTGGTCGTCGCCGCCACCCTCCTCGACCTCAAGGCCGCCCGGCTGCTGCCCGCCGCCGAGGTCGAGGACGAAGGCGACCTGGCGCTGCTGGAGGCCCGCGACCTGCTCTTCGCCCGGCTGCTCCAGTACCGCGCGTACAAGCGCGTCGCCGAGATCTTCGCCGAACGGCTCGGCGCCGAGGCCCGCCGCCACCCCAGGACCGTCGGTCTGGAACCGCACCACGCCCAGCTGCTCCCCGAGGTGATGATCAGCGTCGGCCCCGAGGGGTTCGCCGCGCTCGCCGTCAAGGCCATGCAGCCCAAGCCGGTGCCCCAGGTGTACGTCGACCACATCCACGCCCCGCTGGTCAGCGTCCGGGAGCAGGCCGGGGTGGTCGTCGAGCGGCTGCGCGCCGCCGGAGCGGCCAGCTTCGCCGAGCTGACCGCCGACGCCCCCGACACCCTCACCGTCGTGGCCCGCTTCCTCGCCCTGCTGGAGCTCTACCGGGAGCGCGCCGTCCAGCTCGACCAGCCCGAGGCGCTCGGGCCGCTGCTGGTGCGCTGGAGCGGCACGGCACAGGAAGCGGGAGATCCGCTGGTGACCGACGAGTTCGATCAGGAGGCATCCGATGAGTGACCCGGACCCGGGCCCCGCGCCCGCCCCCGCGCTCAAGCCGTCCCTGGAGGCCGTGCTCATGGTCGTCGACGAGCCGGTCACCGAGGAGACACTGGCCAAGGTCCTGGACCGGCCCCGCCGGGAGATCGGCGACGCGCTGCGCGAACTGGCCGACGAGTACACCGTCCAGGACCGCGGCTTCGAGCTGCGCCACGTCGCCGGCGGCTGGCGCTACTACACCCGCGCCCGGTACGCGGAGGCCGTGGAGAACTTCGTGCTGGACGGGCAGCAGGCCCGGCTCACCCAGGCCGCGCTGGAGACCCTGGCCGTGGTCGCCTACCGGCAGCCGGTCAGCCGATCCCGGGTCTCGGCGGTCCGCGGCGTGAACTGCGACGGGGTCATGCGCACCCTGCTCCAGCGCGGGCTGATCCAGGAGGCGGGCACCGAACCCGAAACTAGTGCGATCCTGTACGGGACGACTCACTACTTCCTGGAGCGGCTGGGCCTCACCGGCCTGGACGAGCTCCCGCAGCTGGCTCCGTTTCTGCCCGAGGCCGATCAGGTCGAGGGCGAGAGCCGGGAAGGAGTGCCGTCGTTCGATGCAGACGACAGCGGCGAGACTCCTACGGATCATTGATGCGAAGCAGCGGCAACAACAGCAACCGGAACCACCGGGGCGCGGGCAACGGCCGCGACGACAAGCAGAAGCGGACGGGCAAACCCCCCCGTCCCGAAGAACGCAGGTACGGCAAGCAGGGCGGGCCCGGCGCCCCGGGCAAGCCGGCCCGCAAGCGGGCGGCGCCCGCCCGGTCCCGCGAGTACGACGCCCAGATCGAGGAGCGCAACCGCGCCCGGCACAGCAAGCAGGCGCCCAAGCTGCCCAAGACCCACGGGGAGCCCGAGGGCGAGCGGCTGCAGAAGGTGCTGGCGCGCGCCGGGCTCGGTTCCCGCCGCGCCTGTGAGGAGCTGATCGACCAGGCCAGGGTGGAGGTCAACGGCAGGATCGTCACCGAACAGGGCCGCCGGGTCGACCCGGACAAGGACGAGATCAAGGTCGACGGGCTGACCATCGCCTCTCAGTCGTACCTGTTCTTCGCGCTCAACAAGCCGGCCGGCGTCGTGGCCTCCATGGAGGACCCCGAGGGCCGCCAGTGCCTGGGCGACTACGTGCAGAACCGGGAGACCCGGCTCTTCCACGTCGGGCGCCTGGACACCGAGACCGAGGGCCTGATCCTGCTCACCAACCACGGCGAGCTGGCGCACCGGCTGACCCACCCCCGCTACGGCGTCAAGAAGAGCTACCTCGCCGCCATCCGCGGGCCCATCCCGCGCGACCTGGGCAAGCGGCTCAAGGACGGCATCAAGCTGGAGGACGGGTACGCCCGCGCCGACCACTTCAAGGTCGTGGAGAACACCGGGAACAACTACCTCGTCGAGGTGAGCCTGCACGAGGGCCGCAAGCACATCGTGCGCCGGATGCTCGCGGAGGCCGGTTTCCCCGTGGACAAGCTGGTCCGTACCCACTTCGGCCCGCTGGCTCTGGGCTCGCAGAAGTCCGGCTGGCTGCGCCGGCTCACCAACACGGAGGTGGGCCAGCTGATGCGGGAGGTCGGTCTGTGACCGTCCGCTGACCCCATTACGCTGGTCGGATGCGCACCGCCCTGGTCATCGGCACCGGTCTGATCGGTACCTCCGTCGCCCTCGCCCTCAGCGCCCGCGGCGTCCGGGTGCACCTGGAGGACCGGGACCCGGACCAGGCGCGGACCGCCGCCGCGCTGGGGGCCGGCACCGAGGAGCCGGTGACCGGGCGGGTGGAGCTGGCCGTGATCGCCGTGCCCCCCGCGCACATCGCGAAGGCGGTGGCCGAGGTCCAGCGGCGCGGGGTGGCGGACGGCTGCATCGACGTCGGCAGCGTCAAGGGGGTGCCGCGTCGCGAGCTGGCCGGGCTCGGCGGCGACCCCTCCCGGTACCTGGGCACCCACCCGATGTCCGGCAAGGAGCGCTCGGGGCCGCTGGCGGCCACCGCCGACCTGTTCGAGGGCCGGCCCTGGGTGCTCACCCCGACCCCCGAGACCCGCACCGAGGTGCTGAACCTGGTGCTGGAACTGGTCGCGCTGTGCCGCGCCGTCCCGGTGGTGATGGAGGCGGACGCCCACGACCGGGCGGTCGCCCTCGTCTCGCACACCCCGCAGCTGGTCTCCAGCCTGCTGGCCGCCCGGCTCCGGGACGCCGACGAATCGGCCGTCCGGCTCTCCGGGCAGGGCCTGCGCGACGTCACCCGGATCGCCGCCTCCACCCCGCAGATGTGGCTGGACATCCTGTCCGCCAACCCGGGCCCGGTCGCCGATGTGCTGGCCGCGCTCGCCGCGGACCTGGAGGAGACCGTACGGTCGCTGCGCGCCCTGGACTCCGGCGACCCGGAGCGGCGCGCCGACGGCCTGGCCGGCATCGAGTCGCTGCTGCGGCGCGGCAACGCCGGCCAGGAGCGGGTGCCGGGCAAGCACGGCACGGCGCCCGTCGTGTACGAGACGGTCGGGGTGCCGATCACCGACCGGCCGGGCGAGCTGGCCCGGATCTTCGCGGACGCGGGCGCGGCGGGCGTCAACATCGAGGACGTCCGGATCGAACACGCCACCGGTCAGCAGGCGGGCCTGGCGCAGCTGATGGTCGACCCGCTGGCCGCTCCCCGGCTGATCGCCTGGCTGCGCGAGCGCGGCTGGTCGATACGGCAGTGACCCACCCCCGTACACCTGTGCGGGAAGCCCGGGCGGGGCGCGGGAGGGGCACGGGGTGCCGGTACCCTTGGCCGGGGCCATCCGCTGCCTGATCCAGGAAGCGCGCCCGCTCTCCCCGCCCGCCGCTGAGAAAGGTGCGCAGCCACGTGTCCGCACATCCCGTCATCGTCGCCATCGACGGACCCTCCGGTACGGGTAAGTCCAGCACCTCCAAGGCGGTGGCCGCGCGGCTGGGCATGGGCTACCTCGACACCGGGGCGCAGTACCGCGCCATCACCTGGTGGATGCTCAGCAACGGCGTCGACGTGAACGACCCGGCCGCCGTCGCCGCGGTGGCCGGCAAGCCGGAGATCGTCTCCGGCACCGACCCGCTGGCCCCCACCATCACGGTGGACGGTACGGATGTGGCCGGCCCGATCCGCACCGCCGAGGTGACCGGCGCGGTCAGCGCGGTGAGCGCGGTCCCCGCCGTCCGCACCCGGATCACCGAGCTCCAGCGCGGCATCGCGGCCGGCGCCCCGGCCGGGATCGTGGTGGAGGGCCGGGACATCGGCACCACCGTGCTCCCCGGCGCCGACGTCAAGATCTTCCTGACCGCCGACCCGGAGGCCCGCGCCGCCCGGCGCAGCGGCGAACTGCGGGGCACCGCGCCGGGCGCGCCCGACCTGGCCGCCACCCGCGAGGCGCTGATCAAGCGGGACGCGGCCGACTCCGGCCGCACGACCTCCCCGCTGGCCAAGGCGGACGACGCCACCGAGCTGGACACCACCGAGCTGACCCTGGAGCAGGTCATCTCCTGGGTGATCGGCGTGGTCGAGGACGCGGGCCGGAAGCAGCCGAGGTCGTGACCGTCTCCCGCATCCCCGTCGCACCCGCCGAGCGCGGCGCCGAGGTCGGCCGGCGGATCGGTGTCGGCCTGATCTACGGGCTGTTCCGGCCCCGGGTGCTGGGCGCCTGGCGGGTGCCGGCGACCGGCCCGGCGATCATCGCCGTCAACCACACGCACAACGTCGACGGCCCCGTCGTGATGGGGGTGGCGCCCCGTCCGGTGCACTTCCTGATCAAGAAGGAAGCGTTCATCGGGCCGCTCGACCCGTTCCTGCGCCGCATCGGCCAGATCGAGGTGGACCGCACCACCACCGACCGCACCGCGATCGGCACCGCCCTGGACGTGCTCAAGGGCGGCGGGGTGCTCGGTATCTTCCCCGAGGGCAGCCGGGGCGAGGGCGACTTCGCCGCGCTGCGGTCGGGCCTGGCGTACTTCGCGGTGCGCTCGGGCGCCCCGGTGGTGCCGGTGGCGGTGCTGGGCAGCAACGAGCGGCGCAGTGCGGTGATACCCGGGATGCCGCCGATCCGCGGCCGGATCGACGTGGTCTTCGGCGACCCGTTCACGGTGGGCGAGGGCGGCCGGCGGACCAGGGCGGCGCTGGACACCGCCACCGAGCGGCTGCGGGACGGGCTGACCGGCCATCTGGAAAAGGCGCGGCGGCTCACCGGCCGCTGAGCGACACTGGAGGAGGAGCCCCCGGCCCCCGGCCGGGCGTGCCGCCTCACCCCGCCCCTGCGACACCTTCCGTTTTTCCGTCTCTTCGCATTGAGGACCACACCCATGAACGACCAGATCGAGCCCGGCGACGCGGGCGGGCACGGCGCGCTGGGCGATGCCGAGTACGCGGAGTTCATGGAGCTGGCCGCGCAGGAGGGCTTCGACGCCGAGGAGATCGAGAGCGAGCTGGCGGCGGCGAACGCCGGGCCGCTGCCGGTGCTGGCCGTCGTCGGCCGGCCGAACGTCGGCAAGTCGACCCTGGTGAACCGGATCATCGGCCGCCGTGAGGCCGTCGTGGAGGACCGCCCCGGTGTGACCCGGGACCGCGTCACCTACGAGGCCGAGTGGACCGGCCGCCGCTTCAAGGTGGTGGACACCGGCGGCTGGGAGCAGGACGTCCTCGGCATCGACGCCTCCGTCGCCGCCCAGGCCGAGTACGCCATCGAGGCCGCCGACGCGGTCGTCTTCGTGGTGGACGCGGCGGTCGGCGCCACCGACACCGACGAGGCGGTCGTACGGCTGCTGCGCAAGGCCGGCAAGCCGGTGGTGCTGTGCGCCAACAAGGTCGACGGCCCTTCGGGCGAGGCGGACGCCGCCTATCTGTGGTCACTGGGCCTCGGCGAGCCGTACCCGGTCTCCGCGCTGCACGGCCGGGGCACCGGCGACATGCTGGACGCGGTGCTGGAAGCCATGCCCGAGGCGCCCGCCCAGACCTTCGGCAACGCACCCGGCGGGCCGCGCCGTATCGCCCTGATCGGCCGGCCGAACGTCGGCAAGTCCTCGCTGCTGAACAAGGTGGCCAAGGAGGACCGGGTCGTCGTCGACGCCACCGCAGGCACCACCCGGGACCCGGTGGACGAGCTGATCGACCTCGGCGGCAAGGTCTGGCGCTTCGTGGACACGGCCGGCATCCGGCGCCGGGTCCACTTCCAGGACGGCGCCGACTACTACGCCTCGCTGCGCACCGCCGCCGCCCTGGAGAAGGCCGAGGCGGCGGTCGTCCTGATCGATGTCACCGAGCCGATCAGCGTCCAGGACACCCGCATCATCACCATGGCGGTGGAGGCGGGCCGGGCGCTGGTGATCGCGTACAACAAGTGGGATCTGCTGGACGAGGAGCGCCGCTTCTATCTGGAGCGGGAGATCGAACGCGATCTCGTCCAGGTGCAGTGGGCCCCCCGGGTGAACATCTCCGCTCAGACCGGCCGCCACATGGAGAAGCTGGTGCCGGCGATCGAGACCTCGCTGGAGTCCTGGAGCACCCGGGTGCCCACCGGGAAGCTGAACGCCTTCCTGGGCGAGCTGGTGGCCTCCCATCCGCACCCGGTGCGCGGCGGCAAGCAGCCGCGGATTCTGTTCGGCACCCAGGCGGGCACCAAGCCGCCGCGGTTCGTGCTGTTCGCCTCGGGCTTCCTGGAGGCCGGCTACCGGCGGTTCATCGAGCGGCGGCTGCGCGAGGAGTTCGGCTTCGAGGGCACCCCGATCAAGGTGTCGGTGCGGGTGCGGGAGAAGCGCGGCCGGGTGAAGAAGTAGCCGCCGGCGCGCCGGCCCCGCCGCCGCACGCCGGGCGGCCCGGCGCGCTCCCGGTCAGCCGCCCGCGTCGCGCCGCGCCGGGGGCAGCGCGGCCGGGAAGTTCCGGCCGGGCACGGACACCTCCCCGTGGTAGTACGCACCGGGGAGGTGCCCCTGCTCGGCCCGCCCGTAGTACCGCCAGCTCGCCGCCCCGCCGCTGGTGCCGGTGCCGTGGATGGTGCCGAACCCCTCGAACCGCAGCTCCTCCTCGCCCGTGCGGTCCCCGGGCAGCGCCCGGAACAGCCGCCGGTACTCGTCGTAGAGCGAGTCGAAGATCGGCGTCTCCGAGGCCGGCCGGCCCTGATCGTACGGTCCCCGGCGGGCGGGGGAGCCGAGCTGGCCGGGGATCGCGGCGTGGGTGGGGGAATGCTGGGGTCGGGTGGATTCGTAAGGGTGCACGTCCGGTCAACGATCATCCGGGGCGGCGGATGCGGGGCGCCGGCCCCGGATACCTGATCGCTTCGGAAGCGGGACGGCTCAGGTGCCCGCCAGCGGCATCGCGGCGGCCACCAGGAGTCCGCCGGCCGCCGCCTTCTCCAGCGCCTCGCGCAGCAGGTCCTCGCGCGGCTGCTGGCCGATGGAGCCGGCCGGCGCCGCGTACACCAGCACCATCTGCTTCTGGTTGGCGCTGGTGCGCCAGCCCTCGGTCACCGCGAGCGGCTGGTGCGCCTGCCACCAGGCGGCGGTCTGCCCGGTGGCGGCATCGGCCTGGAGCACCGAGTGCAGCTGCCCCATGGCCAGCAGCACCGACCAGCCGGGCACCTGGGCGGGGGCGGCGGACACATCGGTGACCGGCAGGAAGCCGGCCTCGATGAGCAGCGGCAGGAAGTCGTCGCCCGGACCGTCCGAGCCGGGGCGGGCCACCGGGCCGGAGGGCTCCACCACCAGCGCCGGGTAGAGGTCCTCACCGATCAGGATCTGCCCGCAGGTCACCCCGAGCACCACCTGGCCGCTGCTCTCCTCCAGCTCGGCAGGCGAGGGCGCGCCGGGCGCCTGGCCCTCGGCGACGGTCGACTGGCCGGTGATGGAGGCCACCGCGCCGCGCAGCTGCTCCTCGGAGACCGTCACCACCTGGGAGGGGATGCAGGCCGCGTGCGCGAAGGCGAGCACCGCGGTCTCGCCGCCGACGAAGAGCACGGTGGAGGTGCGCTCCTGGCCGGTGTCGCCCTGGGTGCGGCAGGAGGTGCAGTCATAGGTGCCCGGGGCGTTCTCGCCCGCGAGCAGCCGTTCCGCTTCCTTGTCGCCGATCTCGGCGCGAACCTCGTCACTGACGTCGAGCAAGGGGGACATGTGGCTCCTCGGTTGGGAATCTCGGCCCGCAGCCGTCGCGGGCCCCGTGCACAACGGCCCGGGCGGCGCGAGGGTCACGCCGAGGGCGTGTGTTTCGCACACATCGGGTACGGGGAGCCGTCCGGTTCGTACGGGTGCGCGAACGAGGGGCGGGTGTGCGAAGTGATCGGAGGGCGCCGCGGACCCGCCGCCGCGCGACCGGTGGAGAAAAAGGAGCCGGGCACGGAGGCCATTCCCGGCGGGCACGCACCGCGGCGTCCGGTGATTTCCCGGGGCCTTCCGCTCGAATGCCGGGGCGATTTTCCATTACACGAAGCGCACGAACCAGCCGGCGGCGCCCGGCCGGGGGCACCGTGACAGAAGCGTGACAGTCCGCTGATCCGGGCGGGACCCGGGTCCGGTACTTCCCGGGGCGCCGGGCCCGGCCTACGGTGGGCACATGACCCCTTCGCAGCCCTGGCGCCCCCAGCGCCCCCAGACGCCGGACGACGACCCCGAGACCTATGTGGGGCTGGCCGCCGACCGTGCGGAACGGCAGGCCACCGAGCGCGGCTGGGGCACGGTGCGGCGGCTCGCGCCGGACGCCATCATCACCATGGAGTACATGCCGGGGCGGCTGAACCTCGCGGTCAAGGACGGTGAGGTGGTGCGCTGCTGGCAGGGCTGAACGAGCCCCCCAGCGGCTCCACGGGCCGCACCCCCGGGTGGCCGGCCGCCGGCCTGCCCTCGGTCTGGAGCGGCCGGACGGCGGGGGAGCGGGTGTGGGCCTTCGCCAGCCGGGCCGGCAGCGCGGCGGCCCTGGCCGGGGCGCTCGCCGGGTCGGGCGGGAGCGTGACGGGCGGTACGTCCGGTGGCGGCAGCACGGGGTGCGGCTGCCGCCCGGGTCTCCCGCTCAGCCGGTCCCGCAGTACCAGCAGCCGGCGCTCCACCTCGCGGATCACCGGCTCGCACCACGGCAGCGCCAGCAGGATCAGCAGGCCGGCCGCCCAGCCGAGGAGCACATCGCTCACCCAGTGGGTGCCCAGATACACGGTGGTGGCGCCCACGCCGAGCGCGAACACCGCGGCGATGATCGACAGCGTTCTGCGGGCCCGGGGCGTGGTGGCCAGATAGGCGAGAATCCCCCAGGTCACCACGGCGTTGGCGGTGTGGCCGGAGGGAAATATATCTCCGTTCAACCACATCTCGTTGGAGCCGATGTCATTCGCGTAGTGCGGCCCTTCCCTGGCCATGCCCAGCTTCGCCGCGCCGACCGAGAGATTCAGCGCCAGCAGCGCCACACCCATCACCAGCAGCGGGCGCAGCGTGCGCTGCCGCCACGAGCGCCACCCCAGCCAGGCGGCCACCAGCACCGCGGTGGGGCCGCGCTGCCCGAGCACCACGAAGTAGTCGAGGAAGGCGTGCAGGCCCGGCCACTGCTTGTACGGCCGGAACAGCATCACCTGCCAGTCGAACCTGACCAGCCAGGACGTGCTCAGCACCGCCGCCACGATCGTCGCGTACGCGCCCAGCGTCGCCCACAGGAGTGCGATCCGGGTACGGCTCATGCCGGGAGCCGCGACGGCCGGTCGCTGCGGCTCCTGCTCGAGGCGGGCAAAGAATCGGTCGGTACGCACCTCAGCAAGATTACAGCCGGTGATAGGAGCACTTCGACTCCGGCCTGCTTTCGTGATGCCGATGTGATGTGCCGGGAGTCTTTTCCGGGGGTGATTGGCCTGGAGTTTTCCCGCTGTTCACCCGGCTTTACGAATTTCCCGGAACCCATGATTTGCCGATCTGGCGATGATGGTACGGCCATTCGGATTGTTTTTCTTTCAGGGCTTTTCGGGTGACGCGCGGCCGGCCGCACGGCCCGCCGGTCACGCACCGGAGTCCCTGGGGCCGCGGGCCACCCCTGACGTACGCTGTGGCTCGTCCGTCCCCGCTCCGCCCCGTCCCCAAGGTGCCTGCGCCCATGGCGAGTCCGCTCCCCGCCCGAGACCGCAACCGCTGGTCGGTTCTGGTCGTGCTGTGCGTCAGCCTGCTGCTGGTCGCCATCGACGCGACCGTGCTGCACGTCGCCGTGCCCGCCGTCACCGAGGACCTGCGGCCCGGCGCGGTCGAGCTGCTGTGGATCGTGGACGTCTACCCGCTCATGTGCGCCTCGCTGCTGATCCTCTTCGGCACCCTCGGGGACCGGATCGGCCGGCGCCGGGTGCTGCTGCTCGGGTACGCCTGCTTCGGGCTCGCCTCCGCGCTGGCCGCCTTCGCCGCCACCCCCGGGGTGCTGATCGTGGCCCGCGCGCTGCTCGGCATGGGCGGGGCGATGATCATGCCGGCCACCCTGTCGATCCTGCGGCACGTCTTCCCCGACCGCAGGGAACGCGCGCTGGCGATCGGCATCTGGAGCGCGGTCGCGGCGGTGGGCGCGGCGATCGGCCCGCTGGTGGGCGGCGCGCTGCTGGAGTACTTCTGGTGGGGCTCGGTCTTCCTCGTCAACATCCCGCTGATGGTGCTGTGCCTGCCGGTGGCGCGCTGGCTGCTGCCGGAGTCCACCGGGGACCGCCAGGGCCCCTGGGACGTGGCCGGGGCGCTGCTGGCGGCCGGCGGCCTCTTCACGGTGATCATGGCGCTCAAGCGGGCGGGCGGCGGGGAACTGTACAGCCCGCTCACCCTGCTGGCCGCGCTGACCGGGGCGGTGCTGCTGACGCTCTTCGTCCGCCGCCAGCGCGCGCAGCCGCATCCGCTGATCGATCTGCGGGCCTTCGCGCGCCCCGCCTTCGGTACCTCGGTGGGCTGCATCGTGCTGACCGTGCTGGCGCTGGTCGGACTGGCGCTGATCGCCGCCCAGTACCTCCAGCTGGTGCTCGGACTCACCCCGCTGCAGACCGGGCTGCGGCTGCTGCCGCTCAGCCTGGCCGCGATCACCGCCGGGCTGCTGGGCGCCCGGCTGCTCCAGCGGCTGGGGCCGCGGCTGATGGTCTCGCTGGGCTTCGTGCTGACCGCCTGCGCCGTGCTGACCCTGATGCAGCTGGGCGAGCAGGACCGGCCGCTGCTGATGGCCGCCGGGTTCGTGCTGCTCGGCTTCGGCCTGGAGACCGTGCTGTTCGCCTCCTACGAGTCGATGCTCTCCGACGCCCCGGCCGGCCGGGCGGGCGGCGCGGCGGCGATCGGCGAGACGGCGTACCAGTTCGGCGCCGGGCTCGGCATCGCGCTGCTGGGCAGCATCATGAACGCCGTCTACGGGCCCGCCGTGCGCGGCGCCCAGGGCGTGGGCGAGGAGCACACCGCGGCGGCGGCGCACTCGCTGGGCGAGGCGTACTCGGTGGCCGCCCAGCTCGGCGGCGGTCCCGGCCTCGCCCTGCGGCAGACGGCCCGGGAGGCGTACGTCCACGGCATGCACCTGACGCTGGCCGCCAGCGCCGTCCTGCTGCTGCTCGGCGCCCTGGCGGCGCTGCGGCTGCCCCGGCTGCCGGCCGCCACCGGCCCGGGCGCGCCGGAGAGCGCCGCGGTGCCGGTCGGGCCGCAGCACGGCCCGCGGGAGCGACCGCTCTTGCCCACCGGGGTCACCCGGCCCTAACGTCGCCCCGTCCCGCGTCCCCGGCCCCAGGAGGCACCGCCATGCCCACCGGTACCCCGCCGCCCTTCGACCCGGCCGATCCGCTCGGGCTCGACGACCTCCTCGGCCCGGAGGACCTGGCCGTGCGGCGCACCACCCGCGCGTGGGCGGACGAGCGGGTCCGGCCGCACATCGCCCGCTGGTACGAGGAGGGGCGTGCCCCGGTGCCCGAGCTGGCCCGGGAGCTGGGCGCCCTGGGCGCGCTGGGCATGACGCTGGAGGGGCACGGCTGCGCGGGGGCGTCCGCCGTGCAGTACGGGCTGACCTGTCTGGAGCTGGAGGCGGCGGACTCCGGGATCCGTTCGCTGGTGTCGGTGCAGGGGTCGCTGGCGATGTACGCGATCCACCGGTTCGGCTCGCCGGAGCAGCGCGAGCGCTGGCTGCCGTCGATGGCGCGCGGCGAGACGATCGGCGCGTTCGCGCTCACCGAGCCCGATCACGGCTCCGATCCGGCCGGGATGCGGACCCGTGCGGAGCGCAGCGGCGGTGACTGGGTGCTGACGGGCCGCAAGATGTGGATCACCAACGGTTCGGTGGCGGGCGTCGTGGTGGTGTGGGCCCGTACGGAGGAGGGGGTGCGCGGGTTCGTGGTGCCCACCGACCGGCCCGGGTTCACCGCGACGGAGATCCGGCACAAGTGGTCGCTGCGGGCGTCGGTGACCAGTGAGCTGGTGCTGGACGGGGTACGGCTGCCCGCCGGCGCGGTGCTGCCGGAGGCGCGGGGGCTCGGTGCGGCGCTGGCCACCCTGGCGCACGCCAGGTACGGGATCGTCTGGGGCGCGCTGGGGGCCGCCAGGGACTGTTTCGAGACAGCGCTGTCCTACGCGGGGGAGCGGGAGCAGTTCGGGCGGCCGGTGGCCGGCTTCCAGCTCACCCAGGCCAAGCTGGCGGACATGGCGGTGGAACTGCACAAGGGGTTGTTGCTGGCGCACCATCTGGGCCGCCGGATGGACGCGGGGCGGCTGCGGCCGGAACAGGTGAGCTTCGGCAAGCTGAACAATGTCCGGGAAGCGCTGGAGATCTGCCGTACCGCCCGGACGATCCTGGGTGCCAACGGGATCTCGCTGGAGTACCCGGTCCTGCGGCACTGCGGGAATCTGGAGTCGGTGCTCACCTACGAGGGCACCAGTGAGATGCATCAGCTGGTGCTGGGCAAGGCGCTCACCGGACTCGATGCGTTCCGGGGCTGACGCCCGGAACACGCGCCGGGGTGGTGCGCGCCCGGCCGGGCGCGCACCACCTCAGCTCTGGTTGAAGAAGCCGGTGGCGTGCCGGCGGCTGTCGCTGACCACCTGGTAGTCACCGGGGGTCAGCAGGAAAACCCGGTTGGCGACCCGGTCGATGGAGCCGCGCAGGCCGAAGATCAGGCCGGCGGCGAAGTCGACGACGCGCTTGGCGTCGCCGGGCTCCATGGCGGTGAGGTTGATGACCACCGGGACCCCGTCGCGGAACAGTTCACCGATGCGGCGGGCGTCGCGGAAGCTTTCCGGCGTCACCGTCGCGATCCGGCCGCTGTCCCCCTCCGGTGCCGGCTCCTCCACCGCCCGCACCGCCGGGTCGGTGGCCCACGGCTCGGTGCCGTCGCCCGGCTCGGGCCCCTCGGCGTACTCGTCGTCGTAGTAGCGCATCTCGCGGTCCTCGACGAGCCCGAGCCAGGCGCTCGCCTTGCGTACCGATCCCATGGATGCCTCCTCTCTCACGCGGCTCGAAACCGCCCACACCCCTATCGTCATCCATGATGCGGATGATGCGCCAAGTGGATTGGCGCCCGAACCGGATTTCGTGACGGTTCTGGTGCAATCGATTATGGCGCCCCATCAGGACATCGCGCGCCCGGAGCAGCTGACGGAGAGTGAAATCCGGGCAGGATGCGCGCCGGGTGGGGAGGTTCCGTGGAGTGGCTGAAAGTGGTTCTTGGCAAGGGGTCCGGGCTTGGTGAAGATTCGGTGCAGCGCTTGTCAGGGTCATGCCGATGAATCGCGGCAGGCCCCGACCACGCCTCACGGGCCCGCACACCCAGCGGGCCCCGGATTCCCCACGGAGGACATCGTGAGTACCGAGCGCCCCAACCCCCACAGACGCCTCGTCAAGCGGCTGCGGCTGATCGCCGCCGCCTCCGGTGTGGCGGCCCTGACAGCCTTCGCGCTGCCCAGCACGGCCGGTGCCGAGCCGGTCCAGACCTTCAGCACCGCCCAGCTGGCCACGGCGGACTCGGCCGTGCTCGCGGCCGACATCGCCGGCACCGCCTGGACGGTCGACGAGGAGACCGGCAAGGTGCTCGTCACCGTGGACTCCACCGTCACGCAGGAGGAGATCGCGGAGATCAAGGAGAGCGCCGGTTCCCTCGCCGGTGCCATCGAGGTGGAGCGCACCCCCGGCACGCTGGAGAACTACCTGTCGGGCGGTGACGCCATCTACGCGAGTGGCTGGCGCTGCTCGGCCGGCTTCAACGCCACCCGCGGCGGCACGACGGTCATGCTGACCGCCGGCCACTGCACCGACGGCGCGGGCACCTGGTGGGCCAACTCCGCCCGGACCACCGTCATCGGCGGCACGATCGGCTCCAGCTTCCCGGTCAACGACTACGGGCTGGTGTCGTACACCAACTCCTCCATCGCGCGTCCGAGCAACGTGTACCTGTACAACGGCACCTACCGCACCATCACCGGCGCGGCCAACGCCACCAACGGCCTGGCCGTCCAGCGTTCCGGCTCCACCACCGGCCTGCGCTCCGGCTCGGTGACCGGCCTGAACTACACCGTCAACTACGGCGGCGGCGACATCGTCTACGGCATGATCCGCACCAACGTCTGCGCCGAGCCCGGCGACAGCGGCGGCCCGCTGTTCTCCGGCAACACCGCCATCGGTCTGACCTCCGGCGGCAGCGGCAACTGCACGATCGGCGGCACCACCTACTTCCAGCCGGTCGTGGCGGCGCTCAACGCGTACGGGGCCACCATCCCGTAACGGGCCCGTCCGCCGTAGCGGTTCATCCTCCCCGCTGCCCCCGTCCGGTTCACCCGGACGGGGGCAGCGGCATCTCGTTCGGGGGATGTCGGATGTCACGAAAACCGGACTGCGGCGAACGGTGAGCGAACCCGGAGCGACGGTTTTCAGACAGGTCTAGTCCTTACCCTCGGCGAGCTTCGAGGGGCGCAACGCGCGTAGCGTGGCGGTGAGTTGGCAGATACCGGGCGTGTTCGGGACACATCGACCGGCCTCCCGTGCGGTGATCGAACTCCCGTCCGGGGCGTGAAGTCGTTCTTGTGTGGGCCCCCGCAGGATGGGAATACTCGCCATCACCGCTTGGCATGAACGTGGCTGAAGAGTCAGGTTCCTGCCTTCTCCGGAGCTCTCGGCTCCAACCCCCACAGGAGGAAACAAGCGTGACAAACCGACGCATGTCCGCGCGGCGCATCACCATGGCCGCCACCGGTGTCGCGGCACTGCTGGCCGGGTCGTTCACCATGTCGCAGGCGAACGCCCAGACCCCCACCTTCACCCCGGACGTCCTGTCCTCGCAGGCGGCCGTCGAACTGGCGACCACCCTGGACGACACTCTGTCCGCCGAGACAGCAGGCACCTTCTACGACGCCGAGACGGAAACCCTCGTGGTGAACGTCACGGACAGCTCCGCCGTCTCCGAGGTCCGGGCCACCGGCGCCGAGGCGCGCGTGGTGGAGCACACCCTGGCCCAGCTGGAGGCCGCGGCCGACGAGGTCGAGGAGTACGCCGTGCCCGGCACGGCGTGGGGCATCGACCCCGTCTCCAACGCCGTCAAGGTGACGGTGGACTCGACCGTCTCCGGCGACGCGCTCGCCGAACTCCAGGCCACCGTGGACGGCCTCGGCGGCCAGGCCGTCCTGGAACAGGTCGAGGGCGAGTTCTCCCCGTACATCGCGGGCGGTGACGCCATCTACACCTCCGGCGCCCGCTGCTCGCTCGGCTTCAATGTCACCATCGGCGGCCAGCGCGGCTTCCTGACGGCGGGCCACTGCGGCTCGACCGGCAGCAGCTGGTCGGCGACCTCCGGCGGCGCGGCGTTCGGCACCCTGAGCACCAGCGTCTTCCCGGGCTCCGACTACGCGGCCGGCACCTACAGCTCCAGCATCGCCAGCCCCAGCTCGGTCAACCTGTACGACGGCTCCACCCGCGCCATCACCGGTGCGGCCAACCCGGTCGTCGGCCAGACCGTCGAGCGGTCCGGCTCCACCACCGGCCGGCACAGCGGCACGGTCACCGCGCTGAACGTCTCGGTCACCTACCCGCAGGGCACGGTGCGCGGCACCATCCAGACCACCGTCTGCGCCGAGCCCGGTGACAGCGGCGGCGCCCTCTTCTCGGGCAACACCGCGCACGGCCTGACCTCGGGCGGCAGCGGCAACTGCTCCAGCGGCGGCACCACCTTCTTCCAGCCGGTGGTCGCGGCGCTGAACGCGGTGGGCGCCACCATCCCGTAACAGGATCACCACAGACCCCGCTCCCGCCGCTCAG
Organism: Streptomyces harbinensis; assembly: GCF_900116145.1. Lineage (GTDB taxonomy): Bacteria > Actinomycetota > Actinomycetes > Streptomycetales > Streptomycetaceae > Streptomyces > Streptomyces carpaticus. Next base: position 44,540 of record NZ_FPAB01000002.1, read on the forward strand.
CACAGCGGGAACGGGTGGCACACTGCGAAGCCCCCGGCCGATTCCGGCCGGGGGCTTTGTGCTGGAGAGAACGAAGCAACGGGGGAACAGGGCGTGTTCGGCATCATCCGACCCTGCCGGCACCGGCTGCCCGGCGGGCTCGGCGAGCAGTGGCTGGCCCATCTGTGCGGTCTGTGCCTGGCGCTGCGCACCACGCACGGCCAGGCGGCGCGGCTGGCGACCAACTACGACGGGCTGCTGATATCGGTGCTCTACGAGGCGCAGGCGCAGCCCCCGGAGGCGGGCACCGCGCCGTGGCGCCGTACCGCGGGGCCCTGCCCGCTGCGCGGGATGCGCACCGCGTCGGTGGCCCGGGGCGAGGGCGCCGCACTGGCCGCCGCCGTGTCGCTGGTGCTGGCCTCGGCCAAGCTGCGCGACCACGCGGTGGACGGCGACGGGTTGCTGCGGCGCCGCTCCCTGGCGGCAGCGGCCGGGCGGGTGGCGCGCGGCTGGGAGCGGGCCGGCGCCCGGGGCGGGGCGGCGGTCGGTTTCGACGCGGGGCTGCTCACCGAGGCGATCGGCCGGCAGCAGGAACTGGAGGCGGCGGCGGTGCCCGGCGGTCCGCTGCTCGCGGTGACCGAGCCGACCGAGACGGCGACGGCGGCGGCGTTCGCGCACACCGCCCGGCTGGCGGGCCGGCCCGGCAACGCCCGGGCGCTGGCGGAGGCGGGCCGGTACTTCGGGCGGCTGGCGCATCTGCTGGACGCGGTGGAGGACCAGCGGCAGGACGCGGCGGACGGTTCCTGGAACCCGCTCACGGCCACCGGCACCAGCCGGGCGGAGGCCCGCCGGCTGTGCGACGACGCGGTGCTGGGGGTGCGGCTGGCGCTGGCCGAGGCGGAACTGCGCGACCAGCGGCTGGTGCATGTGCTGCTGGTGCACGAGCTGCGGCGGGCGGTGGACCGCGCCTTCGCCGGGCCCGGCGGGCGCACCTGCGGGCACCCCGCCACGGCGGAGAGCGTCCCGGGGCTCACCGACCCGCCGGGCCTCGTGGACCCGCCGGACACCGGGCGGCGCCGGCGCGGCTGGGCGGCGGGGTGTCTGGTCTGGGCGGGCATGTTCTGCACCTGCCAGGTGTGCTGCCGCGAGGACTACCCCGATCCGTGGACCGGCAAGGAACGCCACGGGTGCTGCCACTACTGCGACTGCTGCAGCGGCTGTGACACCTCGTGCTGCTCCTGCTGCTCCTGCGGTGAGGACAGCGACGACGGCGGGTGCTGCGACAGCTGCGACTGCAACTGCGGCTGCGACTGCTGAGCCGGCGGGGCGCGGGCGTGGCCGGACGGCGCCGGGCGCCCGCCGGGTGACGGCCGCCGGCCGTCACCCCGCGGGCGGCGGCGGTCAGCCGTTCAGCTCGGCCGCCACCAGCTCCGCGATCTGCACCGCGTTGAGCGCCGCGCCCTTGCGGAGGTTGTCGTTGGAGACGAACAGCGCCAGGCCGTTGTCCACCGTCTCGTCCCGGCGGATGCGGCCCACGTAGCTGGCGTCGCGGCCGGCCGCCTGCTGCGGGGTGGGGACGTCCGAGAGGATCACGCCCTCCGCGTCCGCCAGTAGTTCACGGGCCCGGTCCGGGCTCAGCGGCTGGTCGAAGCGGGCGTTGATCTGGAGCGAGTGGCCGGAGAACACGGGGACGCGCACACAGGTGCCGGAGACCTTCAGCCCGGGGATCTCCAGGATCTTGCGGCTCTCGTTGCGGAGCTTCTGCTCCTCGTCGGTCTCGTCCAGGCCGTCGTCCACCAGGGAGCCGGCCAGCGGCAGCACATTGAAGGCGATCGGGCGCACGTAATTGTCCGGGGCCGGGAAGTCCACGGCGGTCCCGTCGAAGGCCAGCCGGGTGGCGTCCTGGGCGATCGCGGCGCGCGCCTGCGCGTCCAGCTCGGCGACGCCGGCCAGTCCGCTGCCGGAGACCGCCTGGTAGGTGGAGACCACCAGCGAGGTGAGGCCGGCGGCGGCGTGCAGCGGGCGCAGCACCGGCATCGCGGCCATGGTGGTGCAGTTCGGGTTGGCGATGATGCCCTTGGGGCGGTCGGCGACGGCGTGCGGGTTGACCTCGGAGACCACCAGCGGGACCTCCGGGTCCATCCGCCAGCCGGAGGAGTTGTCGATGACGACGGCGCCGGAGGCGGCGACCTTCTCGGCCAGCGCGCGCGAGGTGGTCTTGCCCGCCGAGAACAGCACGATGTCCAGACCGGAATAGTCGGCGGTGGCGGCGTCCTCGACGGTGACCTCGCCGTCCTGCCACGGCAGGGTGCGGCCGGCCGAACGTGCGGAGGCGAACAGCCGCAGCTGGTCGACCGGGAACTTCCGTTCGGCCAAGATTGCGCGCATCACGCCGCCGACCTGGCCGGTGGCTCCGACGATCCCGATCTTCATGGGGCTCCTTGCGTTATGACTGTGCAGCTCACGTCCCGTGCGCTGTGGCTTCTACCCTGCACTGTCCCGGTCCATCACAGCCAATTCTTTGATGTCGGTCACGTGGGGGCGGACGGGAATGAAGATACTTCTGTACGGAAGTAACGCCCATGAAACGCGCCCGCACTAGCCTCCCGGTGTCCGGCGCGTGGCGCGCGGTGACGACGGTGAGGTGGAGCGGATGCGACTGACCCCGCACGAACAGGAGCGGCTGCTGATCCACGTGGCCGCCGATGTGGCCGCGCGGCGGCGCGAGCGCGGCCTGCGGCTCAACCACCCCGAAGCGGTCGCCCTGATCACCGCGCACCTCCTCGAAGGTGCCAGGGACGGGCGGACCGTCGGCGAGCTCATGGCCTCCGGGCGCGAGGTCCTCAGCCGGGACGAGGTGATGGAGGGCGTCCCGGAGATGCTCCCCGACGTCCAGGTCGAGGCCACCTTCCCGGACGGCACCAAGCTCGTCACCGTGCACGACCCCATCGTCTGACCCACCACCGGCGGGAGCGCCCCTGTGATCCCTGGCGAAGTCCTGTACGCCGACGAACCCGTCCCGCTCAACGAGGGGGCGCCCGTCACCCGGCTGACCGTCCGCAACACCGCCGACCGGCCGGTGCAGGTCGGCTCGCACTACCACTTCGCCGAGGCCAACCCCGGCCTGGAGTTCGACCGCCGGGCCGCGTACGGCAAGCGGCTGGCGATCGCGGCCGGCACCGCCGTCCGCTTCGAGCCGGGCATCCCGGCCGAGGTCGCGCTGGTGCCGATCGCGGGGCGGCGGATCGTGCCGGGGCTGCGCGGCGAGACCGGAGGGCCGCTCGATGACTGAGCCGCTGAGCAGGGCCGCGTACGCCGACCTCTTCGGCCCCACCACCGGGGACCGGGTGCGGCTGGCCGACACCGGGCTGCTGATCGAGATCGAGGAGGACCTGTGCGGCGGCCCCGGCCGGGCCGGCGAGGAAGCCGTCTTCGGCGGCGGCAAGGTCATCCGCGAATCCATGGGCCAGTCCCGGGTCAGCCGGGCCGAGGGCGCCCCCGACACCGTGATCACCGGGGTGATCGTGCTGGACCACGACCGGACCGGCAAGGCGGACATCGGCATCAGGGACGGCCGGATCACCGCGCTCGGCAAGGCCGGCAACCCCGACACCATGGACGGCGTCCATCCCGCACTGATCATCGGCCCGGAGACCGAGATCATCGCGGGGCACGGCAAGATCCTCACCGCCGGCGGCGTCGACGCCCACATCCACTTCATCTGCCCGCAGATCGCCGAGGAGGCCCTCGCCTCCGGCATCACCACCCTCATCGGCGGCGGCACCGGGCCCGCCGAGGGCTCCAAGGCCACCACCGTCACCCCCGGCGCCTGGCACCTGGCCCGGATGTTCGAGGCCATGGACGGCTACCCGGTCAACGTCGGCTTCCTCGGCAAGGGCAGCACCACGGGACCGGACGCCCTGCGCTCCCAGCTGCGCGCCGGAGCCGTCGGCTTCAAGATCCACGAGGACTGGGGCGCCACCCCCGCCGTCATCGACGCCTGCCTGCGGGTGTGCGACGAATCGGGCGCCCAGCTCGCCCTGCACACCGACACCCTCAACGAGGCCGGATTCGTCGCCGACACCCTCGCCGCCATCGGCGGCCGGACCGTCCACGCCTACCACACCGAGGGCGCCGGCGGCGGGCACGCGCCCGACATCATCACCGTGGTCGCGGAGCCGCACATCCTGCCCTCCTCCACCAACCCCACCCGGCCGCACACCGTCAACACCGTCGAGGAACACCTCGACATGCTGATGGTCTGCCACCACCTCAACCCCGCCGTCCCCGAGGACCTGGCGTTCGCCGAATCCCGCATCCGGCCCACCACCATCGCCGCCGAGGACATCCTGCACGACCTCGGCGCCATCTCGATCATCTCCTCCGACTCCCAGGCCATGGGCCGGGCCGGCGAAGTCGTCCTGCGCACCTGGCAGACCGCGCACGTGATGAAGCGGCGCCGCGGTGCCCTGCCGGGCGACGGCCGCGCCGACAACCACCGGGCCCGCCGCTACGTCGCCAAATACACGATCAACCCCGCCGTCGCCCAGGGACTCGACCACGAGATCGGCTCCGTGACCCCCGGCAAACTCGCCGACCTGGTGCTGTGGCAGCCGGCCTTCTTCGGCGTCAAGCCCGACCTCGTCCTCAAGAGCGGCCAGATCGCCTACGCCCAGCTCGGCGACGCCAACGCCTCCATCCCCACCCCGCAACCGGTCCTGCCCCGCCCCATGTTCGGCGGCACCGGGCGTGCCCCGGCCGCCAACTCCGTCAACTTCGTCACCGAGACCGCCCTCCACGACGGCCTGCCCGAACGCCTCGGCGTCGGCAAACGCTTCACCGCCATCGGCGACACCCGCCGGATCACCAAGGCCGACATGCGGCAGAACGACACCATGCCCCGGGTGACGGTGGACCCCGACACCTTCACCGTCACCATCGACGGCGAACCGGTGGAGCCCGCCCCCGCCACGGAACTTCCCATGGCCCAGCGCTACTTCCTCTTCTGATGCCGGCCGCCGCCGCACTGCTGCTGCTCGCCGACGGCCGGTTCCCCGCCGGCGCCCACGCCCACTCCGGCGGCGCCGAGGCCGCCGTGCACGCCGGCCGGCTCACCGGCCCCGCCGACCTCGCCGCCTTCTGCCTCGGCCGGCTGCACACCACGGGGCTGGTGGCCGCCGCCCTGGCCGCCGCCGCCTGCGCCGGCCACGACCCGCGGCGACTCGACGAGGCCGCCGACGCCCGTACCCCCGTGCCCGCCCTGCGGGACACCGCCCGCCGGCTCGGCCGGCAACTGCTGCGCGCCGCCCGCGCCACCTGGCCCGACCCGGCCCTGGACGCCCTCGCCGCCCGGCACCCCGGCGGCCTCCACCAGCCCGTCGTCCTCGGCCTGGCCGCCCGCGCCGCCGGACTCACCCCCGCCGACGCCGCCCTCGCCGCCGCCTACGAATCCGTCAGCGGACCGGCCACGGCCGTGGTCCGGCTGCTGGGCCTGGACCCGTTCGACGCCACCGCGCTGCTCGCCCGGCTGGCACCCGACCTCGACACCGTCACCCGGCGCGCCGTCACCGCGGCCGACGCCGTCCCCGAGCAGGGCACCGACGCCCTGCCGGCCGCCTCCGCCCCGCTGCTCGACATCGCCGCGGAACAGCACGCCGCCCGCAGCGGCCGGCTGTTCGCCTCCTGAAGGAGCCGCACCATGCACCTGGACCACCCCGACACCTTCCCGCCCCGCCACACGCACCAGGCCCCGCCCTCCCACCCCGGCGGGCGGCGGCGCGCGCTGCGGATCGGGCTCGGCGGACCGGTCGGCTCCGGCAAGACCGCCACCGTCGCCGCCCTGTGCCGCGCGCTGCGCCAGGACCTGGAGATCGCCGTGGTCACCAACGACATCTACACCCGCGAGGACGCCGACCACCTGCTGCGCGAAGCCGTCCTGCCGCCGGAGCGCATCGCGGCGGTGGAGACCGGCGCCTGCCCGCACACCGCCATCCGGGACGACATCTCCGCCAACCTGGAGGCGGTGGAGGAACTGGAGCGCACCACGGGACCGCTGGACCTCGTACTGGTGGAATCGGGCGGCGACAACCTCACCGCCACCTTCTCCCGCGGCCTGGTGGACGCGCAGATCTTCGTCATCGACGTGGCCGCGGGCGACGACATCCCGCGCAAGGGCGGCCCGGGCATCACCGGCGCCGATCTGCTGGTGGTCAACAAGACCGACCTGGCGCCGTACGTCGGCTCCGACCTCGCGGCGATGGCCCGCGACGCCCGGGAGCGGCGCGGGGCGCTGCCGGTCGCCTTCACCTCGCTGCGGCAGCCGGACGGGGTGGCGCCGGTCGGCGCCTGGGTACGGGAGCGGCTGGCCGCCTGGGCCGCCCGGCCCGCGGCCGTATGACGGTCACCGCGCGGGCCCGGATCACCGCGGCACCGGGCGGCCGGCTGCCGCTGCTGGCGGGGGAGGGGCCGCTGGCGCTGCGCCGCACCCGGGCGCGGGAGCCGGGCTGGGCGCAGGTCACCACCGTGGGCGCCATGAGCGGACCGCTGGGCGGGGACCGGCTGCGGCTGACGGTGACGGTGCTGCCGGGCGCCGCGCTGCGGGTGACCTCGGCGGCGGCGATGGTGGCGCTGCCGGGGCGGGACGGTGCGCAGGCCCGGTACGACACCGTCCTGACGGTCGGCGAGGGCGGGGTCCTGCACTGGCTGCCGGAGCCGGTGATCAGCGCGGCGGGCAGCGCGCTGCGGATGACCACCCGGGTTGAACTGGCGGCCGGGGCCCATCTCGTCCTGCGTGAACAGCTCGTGCTGGGCCGGGCGGACGAACCCACCGGGCGGCTGACCACCCGGCTGACCGTCCGCCGCGCGGGCCGTCCGCTGCTCGACCAGGAACTGGACATCGGTCCTGGCGCCCCGGGCTGGGACGCGGGCGCGGTCCTCGGCGGCCACCGGGCGGTCGGCCAAGTGCTGGTGGTGGACCCGGAGCGGATGAACGAGCCGGTGGCGGTGGCGCTGCCGGGCCCGGCAGCGGTGCTGGCCCCGCTGCCCGGGCCCGGCGCGCTGGCCACGGTGCTGGCCCCGGACGGCCTGGCGCTGTCCCGGCAGCTGACCGGGATCGCCGAGCGGATGACGAGCGGAGCACGGCGGGAACCGGTGGCGGTGTGAACCGCTGCCGGTTCCCGCCGGCCGGTCAGCCCAGGATGCCCCGTTCGTAGCCGGTGGCCACCGCCGCCGCCCGGTCGTTGACGCCCAGCTTGGTGTACAGGTGGGCGAGATGGGTCTTCACCGTGGCCTCACTGATGAACAGCTCGGCCGCGATCTCCCGGTTGGAGCTGCCCTTGGCGACCAGCCCCAGCACCTGGCGCTCCCGGGTGCTCAGCGCCTCGCCGACCGGCTCGCGCACCCGGGAGACCAGCCGGGTGGCGACCGCGGGGGAGAGCACGGTACGGCCCTCCGCCGCCGCGCGGACCGCCGCGAACAACTCGTCGCGCGGGGTGTCCTTGAGCAAATAGCCGGTCGCGCCCGCCTCGATGGCCGGCAGCGTGTCGGAATCGGTGTCGTAGGTGGTGAGCACCAGCACCTTGCAGCGCAGCCGCCGCCGGACCAGCTCACGGATCGCCGCGACCCCGCCGCCGCCCGGCATCCGCAGATCCATCAGCACCACATCGGGGGCCAGCCGCTGGGCCAGCTCCACGCCGGTCGGCCCGTCCGCGGCCTCACCGAGGACCGTGAAATCGGTGGAGGTGGCGAACATGCCGCGCAGCCCGTCCCGGACCACCGGGTGGTCGTCCACGATCAGCAAGGAGATGGGGAGTTGATCAGCCATGGCGGACCAACGGTACGCGAGCGGAGACGGCCGTGCCCTGGCCGGGCTCGGATTCGACGTCCACCGTGCCCGCCAGCCGCGCCGCGCGCGCCCGCATGCCGCCGAGGCCGAAGCCGCCCGTGCGGCCCGGGGACCGGGGCGCCGCCGGCTCGAAGCCCCGGCCGTCGTCGCGGACGTCCAGGGTCACCTCGTCGTCCATGTAGGACAGCGTCACTCCCACCCGGCCCGCCTCCGCGTGCCGCCCGGCGTTCGCCAGGGCTTCCTGTGCGATCCGCAGCAACGTCGCCTCGACCTCCTCGTGCAGCGGCTCCACGGTGCCGGTGATGGTGAACGTGGCCGGCACCGCGAACTCCTCCGTCCAGCCGTCGACCGCCTTCTTCAGCGCCTCGGGAAGGCTGTGGTGCTCCAGCGCCCCGGGCCCCAGGTTCTGCACGGAACGACGGGCCTCGCCCAAACTGGCCCTGGCCAGGGTCGCGGCCCGCGCCACATGGGCCCGGGACGTGGTCTCGTCGGTGGTCGCCGTGGCCGCCTGGAGCTGGGTGATGATCCCGGTGAGCCCCTGGGCGATGGTGTCGTGGATCTCGGCGGCCAGCCGCTGCCGCTCCTGGGTGACCCCGGCCTCGCGAGCCTGCACCACCAGCATGTTCTGCAGGGCGGCGTTGTCCCTCAGGGCCTGCTCCAGCCGGGTGTTGGTGCGCTCCAGCTCGGCGATGGTGGCGGCCCTCGCCCGGCTGCGCTCCTCCTCCCGTCCCGCGAGGTGGCCGAACAGCAGGGTGAGCGAGCCGTGCAGAGCGAACAGCCCCGCGAACATGGCCCACGTCATCCCGCTCCGGAGCGGAAACCCTCCCGTGTTGGAGCCGGCCATGATGACCGCCGTCGTCAGCAGACCCGCCCGCACCGCCCGCCGGGGCAGCAGCCGGTCCGCGTCGAAGTAGCCCAGCACCGCGTAGATGCCGAACACCGGGTTCACCCAGTTGAAGGCGAAGGCGAGCGCGGTTCTGGTCCAGAAGTACACCTGCCCGGACACCGCAACCGGCGGGTCGCCGCGCCGCTCCGTGCGGCCCCGCCACAGCTGGAGGGCGAGCGCGGCGGCCAGCAGCCCCGCCCCCGCGTACATCCCCCGGGTCGTGGTGATGACCCCGTAGGTGAGCACGGCCAGCAGCGAGCTCAGCCCCAGCGTCCCGTAGGGCGCCCAGCGGTACCACCGCTGCCAGCTCTCCTCGACCGTCAACCGGCTCACTGCCCCGCCCTTCCGCATGAATCCCCGTCGCCGCGGCTCCCCGCAGCCGCTCACCGCTACTCCCAGCGGAACCGGCGTATCGCCACGGCCGTCAGCACCATCGTCCACAGCGCCATCACACCCAGATGCGACCAGGCCGGCCACGCCCCCGTCGCCGCCTGGTCCAGGGCCTGGGAAGCGGCCCCGAACGGGGTGAGCTGCACGATGTCCCGCAAGGCGTCCGGCATGGTCTGCACCGGCAGCCACACCCCGGCGGTGAACATCGCCGGGAAGAAGACGACCGTACCCACAGTCTGGGCGATTTTGGTGGTCCGGGACAGAGCCGTGATGACGGCCCCCAGCGCCAGCGCGGCGGCCCCGGTGAGCAGCAGCGCCAGCAGATACCCCGCCAACTGGTCCGGCAGCGCCACGGAGAAGGCCAGCCGGCCGACCACCAGGGCCAGCGCCACCGACACCGCGATCGCCGTCCCGTGCAGCACCAGCTGCGCCGTCAGCAGAGTCTGCGGCCGGGCCGGGGTGGCCGACAGCCGGCGCAGGATGCCCCGCTCCCGGTAGCCGGAGAGCACCGCCGGCATGGACTGGACCCCGGCCACGATCATCGACAGCAGCACCGCCACCGGTACGTACAGATCGATCACCCGCCGGCCGTCCAGATCCTCGCTCGCCTCCCGGAAGGCCGGGATCAGCCCCAGGATCGAGATCAGCGCGGTGGGGAAGACAAGGATCCAGAAGATCGCCCCCGGCTCCCGGGTGAACAGCCGGAACTCGCTCCTGAGCACCGCCCGCGACGCGCGGGAATCCTGCGTGGTCGCCATGTCAGCTCTCCTTCGCGTGGGCGGTCAGCCCGAGATAGGCGTCGTCCAGGGTGGCGTCGGTGACCCGCAGCTGACGCACCGTGATCCGCTGCCGGGCCAGCAGCGCGATCACCGCGTTGACCGAGGCGTCGTCGCCCTCGATCACCAGCCGGTCGTCCTTGCGCCGGTCCCAGCGCACCAGCGGCAGACCGGCCAGCTCGTCGTCGCTCAGCGGCCGGGACGGCACGAAGGAGATCACCGTGGACGCCGCCGACCGCCCGATCAGCCCGTCCGGGGTGTCCAGCGCGGCGACCCGGCCCCGGTCGATCACCGCGACCCGGTCGCACAGCCGCTGCGCCTCCTCCATGAAGTGCGTCACGAGCAGCACGGTGACCCCCGAGTCCCGCACCTCCTCGATCAGCTGCCAGGTCTCCCGCCTGCCGTGCGGATCGAGCCCGGTGGTCAGCTCGTCGAGCACCACGACCCGGGGATTGCCGATCAGCGCCAGCGCGATGAACAGCCGCTGCTGCTGACCGCCCGACAGCTTCCCGAACCGAACGTCCAGCCGCTCCGCCAGCCCCAACCGCTCCACCAGGGGCTGCCACGCGGCCGGCCGCCGGTAGAAGGAGGCGTACAGCTCCAGCGCCTCCCGCACCGTGATCTTGGGCTGGAGCGCGCTCTGCTGAAGCTGCGCCCCCAGCAGCTCGGTGACCTCCCGGCGATCCGCCAGCGGGTCCAGACCGCCCACCCGGATCTGCCCCTCGTCGGGCACCCGCAGCCCCTCGACGCACTCCACGGTCGTGGTCTTGCCCGCGCCGTTGGGACCGAGGATCCCGAAGATCTCCCCCTCGTCGACGGAGAACGTGACCCCGTCCACCACGGGCCTGCCGCCGTACCGCTTGCGGAGCCCGCTGACCTCGATGATTGCCATGCCCTCAGGATTCCGCGGCCGGCACCCCGGCCACATCGCCCACCGGGCCAGACCTCGCATCCCCCGATCGGCGGATGCGGCATCATCCCCCGAGGGCAGCCGCCCGGTCGTCCCCCGCCCGCGCTCAGCCCCGCGTGCTCAGCCCCGCGCGGCGGCGGCCCGCAGCAGCTCGGGCAGCTTCCGCATGTCCTCGAACACCACCGTGTCCGCCCCCGCCAGCCAGTCCGCCGGCGTCAGCCCGCCCGCGTACCCGAACGCCCGCATCCCGGCCGCCCGCGCCGCTCGCACCCCGTACTGGCTGTCCTCCACCACCGCGCAGCGCGCCGGGTCCACCCCGAGCCGCTGCGCCGCGTGCAGGAACAGATCGGGCTCCGGCTTGCCGCGCGCCACCTCGGAGGCGCTGAAGATCCGCCCCTCGAACCGCTCCCGCAGCCCGGTGCGGCCCAGCGTGCGGCGCATCTTCTCGTGCGAACCGCTGGAGGCGATGCAGGAGGGCAGCACGATCGCGTCCAGCGCCTCCACCACGCCCGGCACCGGCAGCAGCTCCGTGTCGATCGCCTCCGCGAGCCGGGCCCGGTACAGCGCGTTCCACCGGGCCGCCGCCTCCTCGCCCAGCCGCTCGGCGACCTGCGCGGTCACCGAGCGCTCCGAACGCCCCAGGAAGCGGTCGACGATCTCCCGCTCGGTCAGTGGCCAGCCCAGCTGGGCGCCCAGCTCCACACACACCCGCAGCGCCAGGGGCTCGCTGTCCACCAGCACCCCGTCGCAGTCGAAGATCACCAGTTCGATAGCGGAAGACACCCCCGCACCCTACCTCCCGCTCCGCGGCGGCCCCCGGGCCCGCCCGCGTCCGGTAGGTTACGCACCGTGGAGGAACTGGATCGCCGGATCGTGGAGTTGCTCGTCAAGGACGGGCGGATGAGCTATACGGACCTCGGAAAGGCCACCGGGCTTTCCACCTCGGCCGTGCACCAGCGGGTCCGCCGCCTGGAGCAGCGCGGCGTCATCCGCGGCTACAGCGCCATCGTCGACCCGCAGGCCATCGACCTGCCGCTGACGGCGTTCATCTCCGTCAAACCGTTCGACCCCAGCGCCCCCGACGACATCGCCGAACGGCTCGCCGACGTCCCCGAGATCGAGGCGTGCCACAGCGTCGCCGGCGACGAGAACTACATCCTGAAGGTCCGGGTGGCCACCCCCATCGAGCTGGAACACCTGCTCGCCCGGGTCCGCTCGCTGGCCGGAGTCTCCACCCGCACCACCGTCGTGCTCTCCACCCCGTACGAGGCCCGCCCGCCCCGGATCTGAACCCGGCGCGGGCACCGGGGAGACTGGAGCCCATGACCGACAGCTCCACCCCGGGACGGGCCAGGACCGTCCTGCTGCGCCGCGGCGAGGTGCACAGCCCCGCCGATCCGTTCGCCACCGCGATGGCCGTCGAGGGCGACCGCGTCGCCTGGGTCGGCTCCGAGGGCGCCGCCGACTCGCTCGCCGCCACCGCCGACGAGGTCGTCGACCTCGACGGCGCCCTCGTCACCCCCGCCTTCACCGACGCCCATGTGCACACCACCGCCACCGGGCTCGCGCTCACCGGCCTCGACCTGACCGGCTCCGCCACCCCGGCCGAGGCCCTGGAGCGGATCCGCGCCTACGCCGCCGGCCGCCCCGCCGGCGCCGCGCTGCTCGGCCACGGCTGGGACGCCTCCGGCTGGCCCGGCGGCCGGCCGCCCACCCGCGCCGAACTCGACGAGGCGGCCGGGCACCGTCCGCTCTACCTCAGCCGCGTCGACGCCCACTCTGCGCTCGCCACGACCGCGCTGCTCGACCTGGTGCCCGGCGTCACCGCGCTCACCGGCTACCGCGCGGACGGACCGCTCACCGGCGACGCCCACCACGCGGTGCGGCACGCCGCCGACGACGCCCTCACCGACGCGCAGCGCGCCGACGCCCAGCGCGCCACCCTGCGCCGCGCCGCCGCCCTGGGCATCGGCACCCTCCACGAGTGCGCGGGCCCGGACATCTCCAGCGAGGACGACTTCACCGCGCTGCTCGCCCTCGCCGCCGCCGAGCCGGGGCCGCGGGTCGTCGGCTACTGGGGCGAACTCGTCACCGGCGCCAAGGACGCCGCCCGGGTGCGCGACCTGGGCGCGGCCGGCGCCGGCGGCGACCTCTTCGCCGACGGCTCCCTCGGCTCCCACACCGCCCATCTCCACGCCCCGTACCACGACGCGGACCACACCGGCACCGCCCACCTGGACGCGCGCACCATCGCCGCCCACGTCGCCGCGTGCACCGAGGCAGGACTCCAGGCGGGCTTCCACGCCATCGGCGACGCCGCCCTCACCTCCGTCACCGAGGGCGTACGGGCCGCCGCGGAGCAGGTCGGCCTCACCCGGGTGCGGGCGCTGCGGCACCGGGTGGAACACGCCATGCTGCTCACCGGCGAGCACATCGCCGCCTTCGCCGAACTCGCGCTCACCGCCTCCGTCCAGCCCGCCTTCGACGCGGCCTGGGGCGGCGAGGAGGGCATGTACGCCCAGCGGCTCGGCACCGAGCGGGCCCGCACCCTCAACCCGTACGCCGCCCTGCTGCGCGCCGGGGTGCCGCTGGCGCTCGGCTCCGACGCGCCGGTCACCCCGCTCGACCCGTGGGGCACCCTGCGCGCCGCCGCCTTCCACCGCACGCCGGAGCACCGCGTTTCGGTACGGGCCGCGTTCGCCGCGCACACCCGGGGCGGCTGGCGGGCCATCGGCCGGGACGACGCGGGGGCCCTGGTGCCCGGCGCGCCCGCCGACTACGCGGTGTGGCGGACCGGGGAGCTGATCGTCCAGACCCCGGACGACCGGATCGCCCGCTGGTCCACCGACCCGCGGGCCGCCACGCCCGGGCTGCCGGACCTCACCCCGGGAACACCGGTGCCCGAGTGCCTGCGTACCGTGGTGGGCGGGCAGATCGTGTACGACCGGCTGAACGAGTGAGCCCGCGGCCCGCCGCATACCGCCGAACGACGTGCGCTGTACCGGTCGCCCGCGGCGGCCAGGCTGGCACTGACCTGGAGTTTTCCTGAGAAACCCCAGGTCACACGAGTGTTGACAGGCGGCGGTCGGCGGACGGTAGGTTCGGCCGGGTCCACCACAGGACGTCCGGCCGGCGCTCTTTCCGCGCAGTCGTCGAACGCCGCTGGGCCAGAGGGTGGGGCGCCGCCATAGGGCGCCCCGTCACTGGGAGCCAGGTCCAGCGCCCGCGGCACGGGGGCGGAAGGTTTCGTCCGGCCGGCTGGTGCGACCCGGGTGGGGCCCGGATGCTCAGTAGACAACGGCTCTCGGTCGATCCGCAGCCAGCGGGTCCCAGGTCGGCCCGAAGGGCACCGGGCCCCGATCCCGCAGCGTGGTGAACCCCGCCGCGCACCCTGCCGCGCGCGCTATCCGAGGTACCGTCACCTCAGCACCGCTCGATCTGCAGGAAGGCCACGACCGTGCCATCGGGCCCCGAAACCGCCGCCGTGAGCAGTCAGGACGGCGACGCGGCCACCCCGCGCGTCATCGCCCAGCCGTCGTCAGGGACGCCCCCGCGCCCCGGTGGCACCACCGCCGGGGCGCAGGAGCCGCCGCCCGCGCGCCGCCCCGGACGGCTGCGCCGGCTGGGCGCCGCCGCGCGCCGGCTGTGGCCGGCCAGCCTGGTGGCCGCCCTCGCCGGGGTGGCGCTCGCGCTGGCCTTCCCGCCCTACGACCTGTGGCCGCTGTCGGTCCTGGCGGTGGCCGCGCTCTCGTTCCTCACCCGGGGCCGCACCGGCCGGCAGGGCGCCTGGCTGGGCTTCGCGTTCGGGTTCCCGTTCTTCCTGGTGCTGCTCAAGTGGCTGAACACCATCGGCTGGGACGTGGTCGTCGGCCTCTCGCTGCTCCAGGCGCTGTTCCTGATGGTGCTGGGCTCCGGCCTGGCCCTCACCTCCCGGCTGCCGCTGTGGCCGCTGTGGGCGGCCTGCCTGTGGGTCGCCGAGGAACTGGTCAGGGACCGGCAGCCGCTCGGCGGCTTCCCCTGGGGGCGGCTGGCGTTCGCCAACACCCAGACCCCCTTCACCCCGCTGGCCGCGCTCGGCGGCGCGCCGCTGGTGACCTTCGCGGTGGCCCTGTGCGGGGCGCTGCTCGCCTGGGCCGGGTGGGCCGGATGGCGGCTGGTGGCCGAGCACCGGGCGGCGGCCGGGGGCCGCGGCGAGCGGCCCGCCCCGCGCCGCGCCCTGCCGGCGGTCGGCGCGGCCTCGCTGGCCGCCGCCGTCGGCCTGTCCGGGTACGCCGTGCCGGTGGGCACCGACGCCGCCGACACCGTGCGGATCGCCGTCGTCCAGGGCAATGTGCAGCAGCCCGGCATGGACTTCCTCGGCCGTCCGATGCTCATCCTCAACAACCATGTCGAGGCCACCGAGCAACTGGCCGCCGATGTCGCGGCCGGCCGGGTCGAGCAGCCGGACCTGGTGATCTGGCCGGAGAACGCCTCCGACCTCGACCCGTACAAGTACCCCGAGGCGCGGCAGGCCATCGACCGCGCGGTGGCGGCGGTCGGGGTGCCGATCCTGGTGGGCGCGCTGGTCGACCACCCCACGAAGGAGGGGTACGTCGAGAACCAGGGCATCGTCTGGGACCCGGTCACCGGGCCGGGCGCCTCGTACACCAAGCAGCACCCGGTGCCGTTCGGCGAGTACGTGCCCTTCCGCGAGCAGCTGAGCACCTTCATCTCGCGCCTGGAGCGGGTGCCCCGCGACTTCTACCCCGGGGACCGCACCGGCGTGCTGGATGTCGGACCGGCCCGGCTCGGCGATGTGATCTGCTTCGAGGTGGCCTACGACGGGATCGTGCGGGACACCGTCAACGCCGGGGCGCGGGCGCTGGTCATCCAGACCAACAACGCCACCTACGGCAGGACGGGACAGCCCGAGCAGCAGCTGGCGATGTCCTCGCTGCGCGCCGTCGAGCACGGCCGGGCGGTCGTGACCGCCGCGCCCAGCGGGCTGAGCGCCATCGTGGCGCCGGACGGCACCGTGGAGCAGGTGACCGAGGAGTTCACCCAGGACGTGCTGGTCGGCGAGCTGCCGCTGCGGGACGCCAGGACGGTCGCGGACCGGGTGGGCGCGGCGCCGGAGTGGGCGCTGGCGGGCCTGGGGCTGCTGGCCTGGCTGGCGGTGCCGGTCCGGGCGAGAGGGCGTACCGGTCGGGGGAGGGGCGAGCAGGGGGACGGGGCGGCGGACGCCGGAGCGGCGAGGTGACCGAGGGCCCGGCGCTGGACCGGGTGCTGGTGATCATCCCGACCTACAACGAGGCGGAGAACCTGCCGCCGCTGCTGGAGCGGCTGCGCCGGGCCGTCCCCGGGTGCGACATCCTGGTCGCCGACGACAACAGCCCGGACGGCACCGGCAAGATCGCGGACGAGGCCGCCGCCGCGGACGAGCGGATCAAGGTGCTGCACCGCCGGGGCAAGGAGGGGCTGGGCGCCGCCTATCTGGCGGGGTTCGAGTGGGGCCTGGCGCGCGGGTACGGCGTGCTGGTGGAGATGGACGGCGACGGCTCGCACCAGCCGGAGGAGTTGCCCCGGCTGCTGCGCGCGGTGCGGGCCGGCGCGGACGTGGTGATCGGTTCGCGCTGGGTGCCCGGCGGCCGGATCGTGCACTGGCCCAAGTACCGGGAACTGCTCTCCCGGGGCGGCAGCACCTACTCCCGGCTGCTGCTGGGGCTGCCGATCCGGGACGTCACCGGCGGGTTCCGGGCCTTCCGCGCGCCGGTGCTGGACGCCGGGCTGCTGGCGGACGTGGCCTCGCAGGGCTACTGCTTCCAGGTGGATCTGGCGCACCGCGCGGTGCGGGCCGGGCACCGGGTGGCGGAGGTGCCGATCACCTTCGTGGAGCGTTCGTACGGCGACAGCAAGATGAGCCGCGACATCGTGGTGGAGGCGCTGTGGCGGGTGACGGCGTGGGGCGTGGCGTCCCGGTTCAGGAAACTGACCCGGACCGGCACACTGGAACCATGACGAGCGGCTTCCCGAACCCGTACGAAGGTGCCCGCGGGCGCCCCTCCGGCGCGCACTCCGTGGCGACCCGGCGCCGGTCCCGGCCTCTGCTGCCCCTGGGGGTGGCGGTCTGGGCGGTGCTGGAGATCTGGCTGCTGACGCTGGTCGGTCAGGCGTGGGGCGGGCTCACCGTCTTCCTGATCCTGGCCGGCGGGCTGCTGGTGGGTGCCCTGGTGATCAAGGGCGCCGGGCGGCGCGCCTGGCAGCAGCTGACCGCGAGCGTCCGGGCCGCGCAGGAGCCGGGGGCGGCGAAGGAGCGCCCGGAGCCGGCGGGGCGGCGGCGCAGCAACGCGCTGACCATGCTCGGCGGCCTGCTGATCATGGTGCCGGGGCTGCTGTCGGACGTGCTCGGGCTGCTGCTGGTCTTCCCGCCGACCGCCGCGCTGCTGACCCGGCTGGGCGGGCACTGGCTGCGGCGCAGCACCGGTCCGGTGGGCGCGGTGTTCACCGATGTGCGCGCGGCGCAGCAGCAGATGCGGATGCGGCGCCCGGACGGCAAGGTCGTGCCGGGCGAGGTCCTGGACGAGGACGGTCCGGTCGTGGACGAGGACGGTCGGCGGGACCGGCGCGGGGAGGACGGGCGGCCGTGATCCCCCGTCCGGCCCATTCCCCGGACACGACAGCGCGAGGGCCCGGGTCACCGATGAGGTGACCCGGGCCCTTCCGCGACGCGTGCGCCGCTCCCGGTGGTCCGGCTGCCGTCAGGCGGACTTGCGGCTGTCGCGCGGGTGCACGGCGATGTTCATCGCACCGGAGCGCAGGACCGCCAGCCGTTCGGCCAGCACTTCCTCCAGCTCCTCCCGCGTACGCCGCTCCATCAGCATGTCCCAGTGCGTACGGGCCGGCTTGCCCTTCTTCTCCTCGGGGCTCTCGCCGTCCACGAGCAGGGCCTGCGCACCACAGACCTTGCACTCCCACTCCGGCGGGATCTCTGCCTCGACCGAGAACGGCATCTCGAATTGATGTCCGTTCTGGCATGCGTACTCCACGGCCTGGCGCGGGGCCAGGTCGATGCCGCGGTCGGTCTCGTAGCTGGTCACCACGAGCCGCGTGCCGCGAAGAGCTCGCTCACTCATGAATCGTGCCTCCCGGGCTCATCGCCCACAGGACAGGTGTCGCTGTCGTCATCGGTCAGGTCAACGTCCGGTCGGCGGTAAAGATTCCCGTGTGGGTCATGCGTCGCCCGTCGTGCCGACTCTTCTTGTACCCACCGACGTCCGGTTTGTCACATCAGGGCTGAGATGTCACCCGGCGTCCGCACAGGATGGCTCATGGTCACGGTCCGTCCGATGGGATCGAACGCGTAGAATACCCGGCTGCCGCTCCCGCGTCGAAATCCGGTCGGACATCCGCTCGGACGGCGACGGGAACACTCTGCCGAAAAGCCGCAGGAACCACTGCGCCACCGGGCCGATGGTGAGCGCGAAAACCGCCGTGCCGACACCCACCGTGCCCCCCAGCAGAAAACCGGCGGCCAGCACCGCCACCTCGATGCAGGTGCGCACCAGCCGCACCGAGCGCCCGGTCACCCGGTGCAGCCCCGTCATCAGCCCGTCCCGCGGCCCCGAGCCCAGGCGCGCGGTGATGTACAGCCCGGTCGCCGCCCCCAGCAGCACGATCCCGCCGGCCAGCAGCGCCACCCGGGCGGGCAGACCGGCCGGCTCCGGGATCACCCGCAGCGCGGCGTCCAGCGACAGCCCGACGAGGATCACATTGGCCACCGTGCCCACCCCCGGCCGCTCCCGCAGCGGGATCCACAGCAGCAGCACCAGCGCGCCGACCGTGATCGACACCGTGCCCATGCTCACCCCGGTCTGCCGGGAAACCCCCTGATGGAGCACGTCCCACGGGCTGGTGCCCAGCTCCGAACGGACCAGCAGGGCGCACGCCGTGCCGTAGAGCACGAGTCCCACGAACAATTGGACAAGCCGGCGGGCCCGGTGCATCTGGACTCCTGGTGACGGTGGTGCGGGGGTTCTCCCGGTGGACTGGACCATGGCATTGTGGGACGCGGTTGGATCGACCGGCCATGGCCAATCGAGGGAAGGTGGCCCGCAACCGATGCCCCAGTGGACCTCAACCGTGGGTGCCGCCCAGCTGGCCCGGCTCCTCGGCTCCCAGAAGGGCGCGCCCGGCGGCCGGCGCGCCCCCGCCTACCGGAACCTGGCCGACGGCGTCCGGCTGCTGGTGCTGGAGGGCCGGGTCCCGGTCGCCGCCCGGCTGCCCGCCGAACGCGAACTGGCCGCCGCGCTGTCGGTCAGCCGCACCACCGTCGCCGCCGCCTTCGACGCGCTGCGCACCGACGGCTTCCTCCAGTCCCGGCGCGGCGCCGGCAGCTGGACGGCGGTGCCGCCCGGCCGTCCACTGCCCACCCGCGCCCTCGACCCGCTGCCGCCCGAATCGGCCGAAGGCGTCATCGACCTGGGCTGCGCCGCGCTGCCCGCACCCCAGCCCTGGCTCTCCCGCGGCTTCGAAAGCGCGCTCGCCACCCTGGGACCGGCCGCCGGCACCCACGGCGACTTCCCGGCCGGACTGCCCGAACTGCGCCGCGCCCTGGCCGACCGGTACACCGCGCGCGGCGTGCCGACCATGCCCGAACAGATCATGGTCACCACCGGCGCGATGGGCGCGGTGGCCGCGATCTGCCGGATGTTCACCCCGGCCGGCGAACGGGTGGCGGTGGAGCACCCCAGCTACGCCAACGTGCTCCAGCTCATGCGGGAGGCCGGGGTACGGCTCGTCCCGGTACCGCTGCGCGACAACGGCCTGGGCGGCTGGGACCTGGCCGGCTGGCGGCGGGTACTGCGCGAGGCGGCACCCCGGATGGCGTACGTGGTGGCCGACTTCCACAACCCCACCGGCGCGCTGGCGAGCGACGAGCAGCGCCGGGAACTGGTGGCGGCGGCCCGGTCGGCCGGTACCGTCCTGGTGGTGGACGAGACCATGGCGGACCTGGCACTGGACCGGGGGCCCGGGGAGAGCGAGCCGCGCCCGGTGAGCGGGTTCGACCCGGGCGGCTCGACGGTCGTCACCGTCGGCTCGGCCAGCAAGTCGTTCTGGGCCGGCCTGCGGATCGGCTGGGTCCGCGCCACCCCCGACGTGATCCGCGCGCTGGTGGCCCGGCGCGCCTACGCCGACCTCGGCACCCCGGTGCTGGAACAGCTCGCGGTCGCCGCGCTGATGACCGGCGGCGGCTGGGACGCGGCCGTCGCCCAGCGCCGGGAGACCATCCGCGCGCACCGCACCGACGTGGTGGCGGCGCTGCGGGCCCGGCTGCCGGAGTGGGAGTTCGCGGTGCCGCGGGGCGGGCTGACCCTGTGGGTGCGCACCGGCGGGCTGTCCGGGTCGCGGATCGCGGACACGGGGGAGCGGTTCGGGGTGCGGGTGCCCTCCGGGCCGCGGTTCGGAGTGGACGGGGCGTTCGAGGGCTATCTGCGGATCCCGTTCACCGTGGGGGAGCCGACCGCCTCCGAGGCGGCGGCCCGGCTGGCGGCGGCGGCCCGGTTCGTCGCCGAGGGAGCGCCGCAGGTGGCGCAGACACCGAGGGGATACATCTCGTGACGGACATCATGATCGCGGCGGCGGCCACGGACGGGGGCACGGCGGCGGAGCTGGAGCGGCTGCGGGAGATCGAGCGCGCGGCCGGGGAGCCGTTCCGCGCGCTCGGCATGGCGGCGATCGCGGACGACGCGCCGCCCTCGCCCGCCGTCCTGGACGGCTACCGCCGGGCGGGACGGCTGTGGCTCGCGCTCCCGGACGGCGCGGGGCCGGACGCGGCCGTCGGCTATCTGCTCGCCGACGAGGTGGACGGCGGGGTCCACATCGAGCAGGTGTCCGTCCACCCGGCGTGGGGCCGGCGCGGCATCGGGCGCGCCCTGATCGACGCGGCGGCCCGGCCGGGCACCGCGCAGACCCTGACCACCTTCACCGAGGTGCCGTGGAACGCGCCGTACTACGCGCGGCTGGGCTTCCGCCCGCTCACCGAGGCGGAACTGACTCCCGGCCTGCGGGCGATCCGCGCCCACGAACGGGAACTGGGCCTGGACCGCTGGCCGCGTGTCTGCATGCGCCGGCCGGCGGCGGACACCGGGCCGGCCGCCGGCTGACCGTCCGTACGGTGGCTCACTTGGCGTCCGCGTAGCACTCCACCACCGCCGTCGTGAAGGGGAAGCGCGCCGGGGTGCGGCCGAAGACCGTCTCCGCCGCCGTCACCGACGCCCGTTCCAGGGCGGCGCGCACCGTGTCGGTCTCCTCCTCGGGGCAGTGCACGATCACCTCGTCGTGCTGGAAGAACACCAGCTCGGCCCGCATCCCGCGCAGCGCGCCGCGCAGCGCCGCGAGCAGCAGCAGGGCCCAGTCGGCGGCGCTGCCCTGGACCACGAAGTTGCGGGTGAAGCGGCCCCGGGCCCGGGCGGCGGGGGAGGTGTCGGACCAGTCCTCGCTCTGTGGCTCCGGCGGGCAGGTGCGGCCCAGCCAGGTGCGCACCAGACCGCCCTGCTCGCCGGTGCGGGCCGCCTCGTCCACATAGGCCACCGCCGCCGGGAAGCGGCGGCGCAGATCGGCGAGGTACCGCAGGCCGTCGCCCGAGGTCTGGCCGTAGATCGCGCCGAGCAGCGCCAGTTTGGCCTGCTCGCGGTCGCCGGAGAACGCGCTCCGGGACAGCGAGGTGTACAGGTCGGCGGCCGAGCCCGCCACCTCCAGCAGGCCCCGGTCGCCGGAGATCACCGCCAGCACCCGCGGCTCCAGCTGGTCCGCGTCGGCCACCACCAGCCGCCAGCCCGGGTCGGCGACCACCGCCCGCCGCACCACCCGGGGGATCTGGAGCGCCCCGCCGCCGTTGGAGGTCCAGCGGCCCGACGGGGCGCCGCCGGGTACGTACGTGGCGCGGAACCGGCCGTCCCTGACCCAGGTGCGCAGCCACGACCAGCCGTGCGCGGTGTGGATGCGGTACAGCTTCTTGTACTCCAGCAGCGGGGCCACCGCCGGATGGTCGATCTCCCGCAGCTCCCAGGCCCGGGTGGAGGTGAGCGTGATCCCGGCGCCCCGGAAGGCGCGGATGATGTCGGCCGGCAGATCGGGCCGCACCCGCTGCCCGGGGCCGAAGGCGCGGGAGATCTCCTCGGCCAGCTCGGCCAGCCGCCGGGTCTCCTGCCCGCCGGGGTAGCGCTCGCCGAGCAGTTCGTCGAGCATCGCCCGGTGGAGGTCAGCGCGCCAGGGCAGTCCGGCACGGGTCAATTCGGCGGCGACCAGGGCGCCGGCCGACTCGGCGGCGAGCAGCAGCCGCAGCCGGCCGGGGTGCGTGCCGCGGGCGGTGCGCTCCAGCTGGCCGGCGTACACCTCCACCAGCGCGGTGAGCGGGTCGGTGCCGGCCGGCAGCGGCGGCGGTCCGGTGTCGAACAGCGAGGGCTGGCCGGTGTCGGCCGAGGCCGGGCGCGGGTCCTCGGGGACGGGCAGCCCGTGCAGCCGGGCCCAGGCGGCGGGCAGTGAACGGGGCAGGCCGTAGCGCCCCTCGTGCCCGAGGAGCAGCGCCTCGGCCAGCTCCACGTCGTAGCAGCGCTCCACCCGCACCCCGGCGGCCAGCAGCCGGGGATGGAGCGCGGCCGTGGAGCGCCACACCCAGCGGGCGACCCGGGGCCGCGCGGCGACGGCGGTGGCCGCGTCCGGCTCGCGCGCCACCGGGCCGCCGATCCGGCCCCGGTCGTCCAGGGCGCACACCAGGGCCGAGCCGTCCGGCTGTTCCGCCAGGGCCCACCGGCCCCCGTATTCGTACACGTTCTCGATTCTGTCAGGCGGTACCGACACCGCGCGGGAACGACGCGTCCTATGATCGCGGCGTGAGCAGCCGTGAACAGCAAACCCGCCCGTCCGTCGCCGCGACCGGGGACACCGACCGCAGCGACCCGGCGTACCGGGCCTGGCTGAAGGAGGCGGTGCGCAAGGTGCAGGCGGACGCCAACCGCAGCGCCGACACCCATCTGCTGCTCTTCCCGCTGCCCGAGACATGGGGCATCGACCTGTATCTCAAGGACGAGTCCACCCACCCCACCGGCTCGCTCAAACACCGGCTGGCCCGCTCGCTGTTCCTGTACGGCCTGTGCAACGGCTGGATCCGGCCCGGCCGGCCGGTGATCGAGGCGTCCAGCGGCTCCACCGCCGTCTCCGAGGCGTACTTCGCGCGGCTGATCGGCGTCCCGTTCATCGCGGTGATGCCGCGCACCACCAGCCGGGCCAAGACCGAACTGATCGAGTTCCAGGGCGGTACCTGTCATCTGGTGGACGACCCGGCCACCGTGTACGACGTCTCGGCCGCGCTCGCCGCCGAGACCGGCGGGCACTACATGGACCAGTTCACCTACGCCGAGCGGGCCACCGACTGGCGCGGCAACAACAACATCGCCGAGTCCATCTACCAGCAACTGCGCCTGGAGCGCTACCCGGAGCCCGCCTGGATCGTGGCCACCGCCGGCACCGGCGGCACCTCGGCGACCCTCGCCCGTTATGTGCACTACATGCAGTACGACACCCGCATCTGCGTCGCCGACCCGGAGAACTCCTGCTTCTACGACGGCTGGCTGGCCGGCGACCCGTGCGCGGTGAGCGAGAACGCCTCGCGCATCGAGGGCATCGGCCGGCCCCGGATGGAGCCCAGCTTCGTGCCCGGCGCGATCGACCGGATGATGAAGGTGCCGGACGCCGCCACGGTGGCCGCCGTACGCGCCCTGGAAGGCGCCATCGGCCGCAAGGCGGGCGGCTCCACCGGCACCGGGCTGTGGAGCGCCCTGAAGATCGTCGCCGAGATGGTGGCCGAGGGACGTACCGGCTCGGTGGTCACCCTGATCTGCGACCCGGGCGACCGCTACCTCGACAAGTACTACTCGGACGAATGGCTGGCGCGGCAGGGGCTTGACATCGCCCCGTACCGGCACGCCATCGACGGCTTCCTGCGCACCGGCCGCTGGAGCTGCTGACGCCGCTGCGCCGGGCCCGGGCCGGGACCGGCCCCCGCCGCCCGGATCAGCCGGCCGCGCCCGCCGGCTCCGGCCCGGCGATGATCAGCTCGGCGACGTGCTCCTCGATCTCCTCCCGGTCGTCGGCCGCGAGCCCCGCGTCCATCACCAGGGTGTCCACCTCGTCCAGCGAGGCGAACGAACTGAGCCCCGTTGTCCCCCACTTGGTGTGGTCCGCGACCACGACCACCCGGCGGGCCGAGCGGATGAAGTGCCGATTGGTCTCCGCCTCGGCGAGGTTGGGCGTGGAACAGCCCGCCTCCACCGAGATGCCGTGCGTCCCGAGGAACAGCACGTCGAAGTGGAGCGAGCCGATCGCGGCGTCCGCGACCGGGCCGACCAGCGTCTCCGAGGGGGTGCGCACCCCGCCGGTCAGCACCACGGTCGCCGCCCCGCTCTCCACGCCGCGCCCCTCCGCCGGGCGGCGTGCGGCGTGGAACACATCGGCCACCCGCACCGAGTTGGTGACCACGGTGAGATCGGGGATGTCCACGAGCTGCTGAGCGACCGCGAAGGTGGTGGTGCCGCCCGCGAGCGCCACCGCCGTGCCGGGCACGACCAGGGACGCCGCCGCGCGGGCGATGTCGCTCTTGGCGGTCAGCTCCAGCTCCGACTTGGCCTCGAAGCCGGGCTCGTGGGTACGGGCCTGGTCGACCGGGACCGCCCCGCCGTGCACCTTCTCCAACGTGCCCTGCCGCGCGAGCACGTCCAGGTCGCGCCGCACCGTCATGTCCGAGACCTGCAGCATCCGCGTCAACTCGCTGACCCGGATTCCGCCTCGGCGGCGAACCTCCTCCAGGATCAGGGCGCGTCGCTGCCCGGCCAGCAGATTCTGGTTGTCGGCCACGGGATCCTCTCCGGGGTGCCGGGGGCGTCCGCGCGTGCGCGGGAGCCCCGGCGTTCGCCCCCTTGGCTGCTGAAGGAGTCATCTTCGCATGTTCGAACCACCGCCGACGCGGAGAAGCCTTCTATCATGAACACCTCACCGGAGCCCGCGGTGGAACTGCTGGTCCACGGAGTCGGTGGCACCACACCCCAGAAGATGCTGGAGGACCCCAGAACCACCCGCGTCACCGGCGACAACACCGCCTCCCTGCACCGGCGGACGGACGACGCGGCCGACCGGCCCTGGAGCGACACCACCCCGTCGCGCGAGGCCTACTCCTGGTCCAACCTCACCTCGGGCAACGGCGCACGCGCCCTGTGGCTGCTGTTACTCCCCTTCATGGTCGTCAACCTCGCCCACTGGATGCGCCCCGACGTGCGCGGCACCCGGCGCACCCAGCGGCTCTACGACCTCCTGGTGCGGCTCATCGCCCTCTCCCTCACCGTCCTGCTGGTCGCCGGAGCCTGCTCGGCCGCGCTCGACCTCCTCGCCTGGCAGTGCGGCGCCTCGGCCGCCTGCACCGCGCACACCTCCTGGCTCGGTTTCTGGGGCCCGGACGGCGGCTGGTGGGCGCAGCCGGGGCGCCGGCTCGCCCTGGCGGCCACCGTGCCGCTGGCGCTGGTCGCGCTGCTGTGGTGGCTCTCCCACCGCACCTGGAGCGCGTACGAGTCGGCCTCGCCGCCGGTGCGCGCCCTGCCGGACGGCCCCGACCGGCCGCTGCTGAGCCTGCCCGGTTTCTGGTACGGGCGCACCCTGGTGAGCCGGCTGCGCGCCGCGCACACCGCGGCCGGGCTGCTCACCGTCACCGCCGTGCTGCTCACCGCCACGGGAACCTTTGACCGCACGGTGGGCTGGTGGCTGCTGGCCACGCTGACCGCCGCCGGCTGGATCGCGGTCGCGGCCATGGAGCCGGGGCACGGCCGCAGCGAGGAGGAACCGGACGAGTCCGAGACCCCGGTGCTGGTCGGCCGGCTGCCGTGGGCGGCGCTGGCGCTGCTGGCGGTGACGCTGGTGCACACCGGGTGGAGCCGGCCGCACTGGGAGGCCGAGGGGGCGCTGCCCGCGGGTGACGGCTTCTACCCGGTGCTCGCCATCGTCCAGGGGGCGCTCGTGCTGGGCCTGGCGCTGACCGCGTTCTGGCTGCACCGGAACGCGCCGCGCATGGACCGGGGCGCGCTGCTCGGGCTCGGCGGCGCGTCGGTGGCCATGATCGCCTGCGCGCTCGCCGGGATGCTCACCGGCGCGGTGGTGCAGTGGCTCGGCGCCTGGCTGGAGCCGGGATCCGCGTCGACCGGCGCCCCCGGCGCGGTGATCGCCGGGCCGCCGGTGCAGCTCAGCTGGCAGTCCAGCACCATCCCGGCGCTGCTGGTGGTGCTGCTGGTGCTGGGGGCGGCGGCGCTCCGGTCGGTGCTGCGCCGCCGGGCCGCGCTGGAGCCCGGGGTGCGGGGCCGCTACCCGGACGAGAGCTGTGCGCCCGATCGCGAACGCAGTCGCGCCATCGCCTCGGCCATCGCGCGCGCCGGGGCCACCGACTCGGCGCCGAAGCTCATCGGCTGGCTGACGGCGGCCTCCGTGGTGCTCGGGCTCGCGGTGGTGGCCGGCGCGCTCACCGGGAAGCCGCCGGCGGTGGTCGCCGCGGACGCCCCGGGACCGGTGGCGGCGTTCGCGGAGTTCTCGCAGACCCTGGGCGCGTGGCTGGCCGGAATACTGGTCCTGGCACTGCTGGCGGTCGGCCGCCGCGCGTACAAGGACGCGGGGGCGCGGCGTACCGTCGGCATCCTGTGGGACGTGGGCACCTTCTGGCCGCGCGCGGCGCATCCGTTCGCGCCGCCGTGCTACGCGGAGCGCGCGGTGCCGGATCTGTCCTGGCGGATGGGCACCTGGATCGACGCGACCGGCGGCCGGGTCATCATCTCCGGGCACTCGCAGGGCAGCGTGCTGGCGGCGGCGGCCGTGTGGCAGCTGGACCCGGCGACCCGCAGCCGGGTGGCGCTGCTGACGTACGGCTCGCCGCTGGAGCGGCTGTACAGCCGCTGGTTCCCGGCGTACTTCGGGGCGCGGCGGCTGGCGGCGCTGGAGGAGGAGATGCCGTGCTGGAGCAATCTGTGGCGGGAGACCGATCCGATCGGCGGCCCGGTGGGCCGGCCCTCGGTGGATGTGGGGCCACTGCCCGATCCGCTGCACTACGGGCGCAATCTGCGCCGGCCGCTGCCCGAGCCGATCCTGGGACACGGGGACTACGCCGCCGACCCGGCCTTCGCGGAGACCAGGGCGGCGCTCTTCCACCGCCTGGCGGGCGGGCGGCCGGAGCCGGCGGTACCGCGCCAGCCGGCGGCGCGGGAGGGCCTGGACGCGGGGGAGCCGGAGCCGGAGCGGCCCGGTCCGTGAGGACCGGGCCGCTCCGGAACGCGGCAGCCCGCTCAGGCCGGCGGCAGGTCCTCCGGGTGGAGCAGGGTCAGTTCCTCGGTGCTGGGGTCGGGGAGCTGGGCCACCCGGCCCGCGTGCCGTTCCACCATCGCCTCGAAGGTCTGGCGCGCGGTGCGGCCGTTGCCGAAGGTGGGGCCCTTGGGCAGGTCGGTGAAGTGCTTCAGCAGCGCCTCGCGGGTGCCCTCGCCCAGCTCGTACTCCTGCTCGCCCGCCTGGCGGCTGACGATGCTGAGCAGTTCCTCGGCGTTGTAGTCGCCGAAGGTGATGGTGCGGGAGAACCGGGAGGCCACCCCGGGGTTGACGGCCAGGAAGCGTTCCATCTCGGCCGTGTAGCCGGCCACGATCACCACGACCGCGTCCCGGTGGTCCTCCATGAGCTTCACCAGGGTGTCGATCGCCTCGCGGCCGAAGTCGCGTCCGGCGTCCTCGGGGGAGAGGGCGTAGGCCTCGTCGATGAACAGCACCCCGCCGCGCGCCCGGTCGAACGCCTCCTGGGTGCGGATCGCGGTCGAGCCGATGTGCTCGCCCACCAGGTCCACCCGGGAGACCTCCACCAGATGACCGTGCTCCAGCACGCCGAGCGAGTGCAGGATCTCGCCGTACAGCCGGGCCACCGTGGTCTTGCCGGTGCCGGGGGCGCCGGTGAACACCAGATGGCGGCGGACCGAGGCGGCCTTGAGCCCGGCCGCCTGGCGGCGCCGGCCCACCTCGATCATGTCGATGAGGGCCTTGACCTCCAGCTTGACGCTGTCCAGGCCGACCAGGGACTCCAGTTCGGCCAGTACCTCGTCCGAGGGGCGGCTTTCGGCCACCGGCGCCGTATCCGCCGCGGTGCCCGCCTCGGGCGCCGCCGGCTGCTGGGCCTGCGCCGTCACCGTCGCGGTGGCCCGGGCCGGGAGGGCGGGCGCGGCCGGCTCGGCGGCGGTGCTGTCGCCCGGGGCGATCGCCTCGTCGCTGTGGCAGTCGGTCAGCACCGGGCCGTTCTCGGAGAACACGTAGCCGCCCCGGGAGCAGCGTTCGGTGCGGCAGCGGATGAGTTCGCTGCGGCAGCCGTCGATGATGTGGAAGCCGTAGCCGCGCGAGCCCGTCACCCGGCACCGGGTGAACGTCCCCCGGCCGCGCGCCGAGACGTAGAACCCGGCCTCGGCGGGCGCGGTGATGACGCAGTCCTCGACGGCCGGATCGGCGTCCTTGCTGATGATGACGCCCGTGGTCGCCTGGTCGATGGTGCAGCCGGTGACCGTGCCGCCGCTGCCCTGGTCCCGGAACCAGGCGCCGGTGCCCACCCGGTGCATCCGGGTGGCCTCCACCCGCGCGGTGGCCCCGTCGCTCACCGAGATCGCCGAACCGCGCACGTGCTCGATCTCGCTGTCCACCACATCGGCCCGCGACCCGGAGTCCAGCACGAACAGCGCGTCCGGCACATGATCGACGGTGCAGGACTCCAGGACGGTGGTGGCGCCGTCGCTGACCCACACCGCCGGGTAGTCGCCGGTCGACTCGTGGATGCGGGTGTGGTGGGCGTCCACGTGCGTGCCCGGGTCCCACACCGACACCCCGTTGCGGCCGAACCGCCGCACCGTGGAGCGCACCAGGGTGAGCACCGAACGGGACCGCAGATCCAGGGCGTTCTCCGGGATGTCGTGGATCTCGGAGTCGGTCAGGGTCAGCACGGCGTCCGACTCCAGGGTGACGCCGTCCCCCGTGGTGGCGCTGACCCGGCAGTCCGTCAGATGGGCGGTGGCGCGGTCCGCCAGGCGTATCCCGGCTCCCTTGATGTCGTGGATGTCGCAGTCCACCGCGTCCACCGCGCTGTCCCCGCCCACCACGGACAGCCCCGAGCCCTGGCCTCGCCGCACCCGGCAGCGCTCAAGACGCAGATGGGCCGGCCCGCGCACCGAGACACCGGCCTGCCCCGACTCGGCGACCTCGCACTCCTCGAACAGGCCGCCCGCCCCGTCACCGACGCCGATGCCGACGCCGGTGGCGTTGCTGACCTGGCAGCGCCGCACGGTGGGGCGGGCGCCGCCGCGCACCTCGATGCCGGAGGCGGAGGAGGTGCGGATGAGCAACTCGCTCAGTTCCGGGGTGCTGTTCTCGATGAGGACGGCGGGCGCGGCGATGTCCTGGCCCTCGATGCGCAGCCGTTGCACGATGGCGGAGCCGCGGACGGTCAGCGGTACGCCCTCGGCCGGCGCGATGCGCGCCGAGCCGTCCTTCTCGTCGGGGCCGCGCACGGTGACGGACTGTTCGATCACCAGGTTCTCGCGGTAGGTGCCGGGGCCCAGGACCAGGATGTCGCCGTCGGCGGCGGCGGCCAGGGCTTCGGCGACGGTGCCATAGACGGCGGTCCGGCGCCGCCAGCGGGAAGTTCCGGTGTGCGTGACCTGGACCGAGCCTTCTGCCATGGACTTGTGTGCCCCAACCTGATGCGATGACGGAGCGCGCTGACACGCGTACGAGGACCCACCGTAGCGTGCTGCGGGCTGATGGGATGACCGCAGCGGCCTGCGTAAACCCTATCTCGCACATCCGATCGTCCTCGCCCGGGAGAGTAACGGTTGGTGAGTCGGTGATGCCGGAGTGTGAGGAAAGTGCCGGGGGGCCGCCGGGTTACCCCTGATGATTTTCCGAGAATCCTCAAATGTCGCTCTCTTTTGAGTGATTGCCGACGGACTTTCGCTCCTCCTACCGTCTCGCTCCATGACGACTTCGACGGATCCGTCCGCGCACGGCACCCCGCCGCACTCCCAGCTCAGCCTGGCGACCGCGGCCGCCCGTAATCTCGCCACCACCACCAAGACGCCCCCACAGATGCAGGGGATCACCTCCCGGTGGCTGCTCAAAGTTCTTCCCTGGACGCAGGTGTCCGGCGGTACGTTCCGGGTGAACCGCCGCCTGAGCCACACCGTCGGAAACGGCCGGGTGGAATTCGTGTCCACCGGCGCCGAGGTACGCGTCATCCCCGCCGAACTCGGCGAACTCCCGCCGCTGGCCGGATTCACCGACCCCGACGTTCTCGGGGAATTGGCCGCCGCCTGTGTGCAGCGCGATTTCTCCCCCGGGGAAACGATCCTGGAGGCCGGCGCCCCCGCCGACACCGTGGTCCTGATCGCCCACGGAAAGCTCAGCGAGCGCGGCGCCGGATTCTATGACTCCGAGACCGAGTTCCGGGTGCTCGCCGACGGCGACTTCTACGGCCACGCCGCCCTCGCCGACGACGACCCCGGCGTCCTGGAACACGGCCTGACCGCGCTCACCAGCGGCACCGTCCTCACCCTGGACCGGGCCGCGTTCGAGCGGGTACGGGACCGCTCCGCCGCCCTGCGCGCCCACCTCGCCGAAGCCGGCACCCGCGAGGCCACCCGCCGCTACGACGCGCACGGCGAATCCGCCATCGAGCTGGCCGCCGGCCACGCCGGCGAGCCGGAACTGCCCGGCACCTTCGTGGACTACGACCTCAGCCCGCGCGAGTACGAGCTGAGCGTCGCCCAGACCGTGCTGCGCGTCCACAGCCGGGTCGCCGACCTCTACAACGAGCCGATGAACCAGGTCGAGGAGCAGCTGCGCCTCACCATCGAGGCGCTGCGCGAGCGCCAGGAGCACGAGCTGGTCAACAACCGCGAGTTCGGCCTGCTGCACAACGCCGACCTGCGCCAGCGCATCCACACCCGCTCCGGGCCGCCCACCCCCGACGACCTCGACGACCTGCTGGCCTCCGTCTGGAAGGAGCCCAGCGTCATCCTGGCCCACCCCAAGGCCATCGCCGCCTTCGGACGGCAGCTCAGCGAACGCGGCCTCTACCCCGGCAGCGCCGACATCGACGGCCACGCCGTACCCGCCTGGCGCGGCGTCCCGGTGCTGCCCTGCGACAAGATCCCGGTCACCGACCGGGGCACCACCTCCGTCCTCGCCCTGCGCACCGGGGAGAAGAACCAGGGCGTGATCGGGCTGCACCGCACCGGAATTCCCGACGAATACCAGCCCAGCCTCTCGGTGCGTTTCATGGGCATCAACGAGAAGGCCGTCATCTCCTATCTGGTGAGCGCCTACTACTCGGTGGCCGTGCTCGTTCCCGACGCCCTCGGCATTCTCGAAGACGTGGAGATCGGGCACTGACCATGACCACAGCCACCGATCCCGCCACCACCGCGGCGCCCTCCGCCACCAGTCTCGACACCGCCGCCGCCCGCAATCTCGCCAGCACCACCAAAACACCCCCGCAGATGCAGGGGATTTCCTCCCGCTGGCTGCTGAAGATCCTGCCGTGGGTGCAGGTCTCGGCCGGCACCTTCCGGGTGAACCGCCGGCTGAGCCACACCGTCGGAAACGGCCGGGTGGAATTCGTCAGCTCCGGCGCGCAGGTCCGGGTGATCCCCGCCCAGCTCACCGAACTGCCCGCCCTGCACGGGCTCACCGACCAGGAACTGCTCACCACCCTGGCCGGCCACTGCGAACAGCGGGAGTACGGCCCGGGCGACCGCATCGCCACCCTCGGCGACACCGTCGAGGAGGTGCTGCTCATCGCCCACGGCAAGATCAGGAAGCTCGGTCCGGCCGCCTACGACGACGCCGCCGAACTCGGCACCCTCGCCGACGGCGACTACACCGGCGACGAGGCCCTGGCCGCCACCGGTCCCACCTCCTGGCCGCACACCCTCAAGGCCGTCACCCGCGCCACCGTGCTCGCCCTGCCGCTCGCCCGGGTACGGGCGGTGGCCGATGTGGCGCCCGCGCTGCGCGACCATCTGGAGGCGGTGGCCGCCGCCACCCGCGACGCACCGGCCCGCAACAAGCGCGGCGAGGCCGACATCGCGCTGGCCGCCGGCCACACCGGCGAACCCGCCCTGCCCGGCACCTATGTCGAGTACGACCTGCACCCGCGCGAGTACGAGCTGAGCGTCGCCCAGACCGTGCTGCGCGTCCACACCCGGGTCGCCGACCTGTACAGCGAACCCATGGACCAGGTCGAGCAGCAACTGCGGCTGACCGTGCAGGCGCTGCGCGAGCGGCAGGAGCACGAGCTGGTCAACAACCGCGAGTTCGGCCTGCTGCACAACGCCGACCTGCGCCAGCGCATCCACACCCGCTCCGGGCCGCCCACCCCCGACGACCTCGACGAGCTGATCTCGCGCCGCCGCAAGACCCAGTACCTGCTGGCCCATCCGCGCACCATCGCCGCCTTCGGCCGGCAGTGCAGCGCCCGGGGCATCTACCCGCAGGACACCGAGGTCGACGGGGTGCGGCTGCGGTCCTGGCGCGGCATCCCGCTGCTGCCGTGCGACAAGATCCCGGTGACGGCGGCCGGCACCAGCTCCGTCCTGGCGCTGCGCACCGGGCAGGAGAACCAGGGTGTCGTCGGGCTGCACCAGACGGGAATTCCCGATGAATACGAACCCAGCCTCAATGTGCGTTTCATGGGGATCAACGACAAGGCGGTGATCTCCTACCTCGTCAGTGCCTACTACTCCGCGGCCGTGCTGGTGCCCGACGCCCTCGGCATTCTGGAGGACGTGGAAATCTGACCGCTTTCCGCCGCCGCTTTTCGGACATGACGGCCGCCGGCCTTCGCGGGGGATTCGCCCGGAGCCCCCGCGCGGGCCGGCCGGACAGCGGAAGGTGACCGCGCAATGACCGGGAGAGGACCGGCGCCGGCCCGGCCGCGCCGGTCCGACCCGCGCCCCGGCCCTACTGTTCGCTCCAGTAGCCGCCCTGATGCCCCTGGCCCTGACCCTGACCCTGCGGGGCGGCTCCCGGATACGGGTGCTGCTGCTGGTGCGGCTGCTGCTGTCCGGGGTACTGACCCTGGTACCCCGCTGACTGCTGGGCGGCCTGCGCGTAGTTCTGGCCCTGCCCCTGACTGTGCCCCTGGTTCGGATAGCCGTAGCCGCCGCCGGGCTGCATCGGCCGCGGCGCGGCGGGCCGGGGAGCGGCGGCCGGACGCATCTGCTGCGGGGCCGGGGCGGGAGCGCCCTGCTGGCCCGGGTACGGCCGCTGGGCCGGGGCCTGCTGGGGTATGTAGGCGGCCGGCGCCTGCGGCGCGGGCGCCGGAAGCTGCTGGCGCACCGGCATCGCCGAGGGGTAGTCGCCGTACCCGCCGGACTGGTATCCGTGCTGCTGCGGCGCCGGGGCGGCCGGCGCGGGCGCGGCGGCGGCCGAGGGCAGCGCGGGCAGGGCCGGAAGAGCCGGCTGCGGGCTCGGCGCGGCGGGGCCGCCGGAGGGGAATCCGTGCAGCTGGTCGTAGGGCAGCGAGACCCGGATGGGGGCGATCTGCGGGGTTCCCCGCTCGGCCACCAACCTGTCGTAGATGGGCGTGTCAGGGAATGACGGTGAGGAGTAGCCACCGCCGTAGGGGCGCGGGGAGGTCATGCTCCATAAGTTAAGCCCACCGTGAGGTGGTTGGGGAGAGCGATTAGCCGGTCTTTTGCCGTCCCTGGAGGTACCCCGAGCACGCGATACCCGTGAATATCGGGAAAACCGGAGAAAAGCGCCCGATGGGTGATCACTTGCCGGGGCCGCGGAGCACCGGGGGCGCCCCCGAGGGCAGTTGGCCCCGTGGTGGCATAGTTGATGAAGCGCCCCGAGGACAACGGCGCCGGCCCGGCCACCCGACGCGAAGGAAGCGAAGATGCTCAAAGGTGCGAATGTCCCGGTGACGGCACGGTCGGTACGTGTCGAGATCGGCTGGCAGACCGCCTCCGGCGCCCCCGACGTGGATGCCTCCGCCCTGCTGCTCGCGGGCCGCAAGGTGCGCTCCGACGCCGACTTCATCTTCTACAACCAGCCCCGGCACGCCTCCGGCGCCGTCCGGCACGAGGGCAAGCAGCCCGCGGGCGGCACCGTCACCGACCGGATCGGCGTCGACCTGGGTGCGGTGGAACCCGGCATCGAGACCGTGGTGCTGGCCGCCTCCGCCGACGGGGGGGCCTTCGGCCGGGTGCCGGGCCTGCACATCCGGCTCCTCGACGCCGACACCGGCGCCGAACTCGCCCGCTTCGACAGCGAGGACGCCAGCACCGAGACCGCCTTCGTGCTCGGTGAGCTGTACCGGCGCGGCGGCGGCTGGAAGTTCCGCGCCGTCGGCCAGGGCTACGACTCCGGGCTGGCCGGACTGGCCACCGACTTCGGCATCTCCGTGGACGACGCCCCGGCGGCGGCCCCGGCTCCGGCCGCCGCGCCCGCGCCCGTACCGGCCCAGGCTGCCCCGCCCGCCGCCCCCGTCCGGCTGAGCAAGGTCACCCTCACCAAGAGCGCCCCCAGCATCTCGCTGGCCAAGCAGGGCGCCACCTCCGGCACCATCCGCGTCAACCTCAACTGGCAGGAACGCGTCCAGGAGCAGCAGAGCTGGAAGCAGCGGTTCAGCAAGGCCATGGGCGGCGCCCTCGACCTCGACCTGTGCGCCCTCTTCGAACTGGCGGACGGCCGCAAGGGCGTCGTCCAGGCCCTCGGCAACGCCTTCGGCGCGCTGCACCAGCCCCCGTACATCCACCTCGACGGCGACGACCGCACCGGCGCCGTGGCCGCCGGCGAGAACCTCACCATCAACCTCGATCACGTACGTGACCTGCGTCGCATCGTGATTTTCGTAACCATCTACTCCGGCGCCACCAGCTTCCGCGACATCTCCGCCACCGTCACCCTCACCCCGCAGCACGGCGCCCCGGTCGAGTTCACCCTCGACGAGTGCACCGTCGACTCCCCGGTGTGCGCCCTGGCCCTGCTCACCAACCAGAACGGCGAGCTGGTGGTCCAGCGCGAGGCCCGCTACCTGGTCCCCGAGCCCCGGGTCAGCCCGCAGCGCACCGTGGACTACGCCTACGGCTGGGGCATGCAGTGGACCCCCGGCAGCAAGTGAACCTCGCGCCGCGCACGTAGGCTGCTGAGTGTGAAGATCGCACTCGTCGACTCCGGCCTCGGACTGCTGGCCGCTGCCGCCGCCGTACGCCGGCAGCGGCCCGACGCCGCCCTGCTGCTCTCCGGCGATCCCGAGGGCATGCCCTGGGGCCCCAGGGACCCGCAGGACATCACCGCCCGGGCGCTCGCCTGCGCCCGGGCCGCGGCCCGGTACCGGCCCGACGCGCTGATCGTCGCCTGCAACACCGCCTCCGTCCACGCGCTGGACACCATCCGGGCCGCTCTCGAACCGGACATCCCCGTCATCGGCACGGTGCCCGCCATCAAACCGGCCGCCGCCGCGGGCGCCCCCTTCGCCATCTGGGCCACCCCGGCCACCACCGGCAGCCCCTACCAGCGCCGGCTGATCGCCGAGTTCGCCGCCGGTGCCACCGTCACCGAGGTGCCCTGCCACGGCCTCGCCGACGCCGTGGAACGCGCCGACGCCCGCGCCGTCGAGGCGGCCGTGGCCGCCGCAGCCGAGCTGACCCCGCCGCACACCGCCGCGCTGGTGCTCGGCTGCACCCACTACGAACTCGTCACCGGACCCATCGCCGAGCGCCTGGCCCACCTCGGCCCGCTGCCGCTGTACGGCTCCGCCGACGCCGTCGCCGCCCAGGCCCTGCGCCGCATCGGGGCGGCCCCCGCACCGGACGCACCGGCCACCGGCTCGCTGCTGGTCCTGGCCGGCGGCCGGGAGGCATCGCTGCCGGCCGCCGCCCTGCGCTACCCGGAGACCCGCTCGCTCACCGGCGGCGCGAACCAGGTGGCCGCCTCGCCGGACCGGGCCCGCGCGATCCGCTCCAGCTGAAGGCCGTCCAGCGGCGGCAGCCCGTCCAGCGGGAACCAGCCCACCTCCGAGGACTCGTCGTCGTTCACCCGCGCCGTGCCGCCGGTCCACCGGGCCAGGAAACAGATGTTCATGTACTGACAGCGATCCCCGTTCGGGTAGTCCACCGGCGGCGTCGCCCCCACCGACAGCACCCGCTCCAGCGCGACCCGCACCGCCGTCTCCTCGTACACCTCGCGCACGATCGCCTCACCCGGCTCCTCACCCGGGTCCGGGATACCGCCGATCAGCGTCCACGCGCCGCTGTCGGAGCGGCGCACCAGCAGCACCCGGTCCCGTTCGTCGAGGACGACGGCGCTCACCCCCGGCAGCCACAGCAACTGGTGACCGGCGCTGCGTCGCAGCTCACGAATGAAATCCGGGGTAGCCATGGAACCACCCTAGTTCGTGATCACCACCGGCCGGACGGTCACACCTTGCGGTAGGTGTACGCGTCCGAGGCCGCCGCCGCCACCGCGGCGAGATCCGCCCCGGCCGAGGCCGTCACCAGCGCCGCCACCGCGCCCTCCACGAACGGGGCGTCCACCAGCTGGGTGTGCGGGGGCAGTTCGTCCCCCTCCGCCAGCAGCGCCTGCACCGTGAGCACCGCGCTGCCCAGATCGGCCAGCACCGCCACCCCCGCGCCCCGGTCCACCTGCCGCACGGCCCGGGTGATCAGCTCCGCGCTGGTGCCCAGACCGCCGTCCGCGTCCCCGCCGGCCGCCGCCACCGGCACCGGCGGGCCACCACCGGCCAGCCCGGCCGCCAGCCGCGCCACCGACTCGGCCACCTCCTTGCTGTGCGACACCAGGACCACGCCGACCAGCGGCTGCCGCTCATCGGACATCGCCGGCCACCTCCGCGAGCGTGGCGAACAGCAGCGCGGAGGACGCCGCGCCCGGGTCCTCGTGCCCGACGCTGCGCTCACCCAGATAGCTGGCCCGGCCGCGCCGCGCCCGCAGCGGGATCGTGGCCTCGGCGCCGCGCGCCGCCGCGTCCCCGGCCGCCGGATAGGACTCGGCCAGCGCCGCCACGGCCGGGAACAGCGCGTCCAGCATGGTCTTGTCACCCGCCTCCGACTTCCCCAGCACACCGACCGCCCGCACGCCCTCCTCCAACGCGGCCCGCAGCTCGGCGTCCGACACCTCGGGGGCGTCCCCGAGCGCCTTGCCGGTACGCCGCAGCAGCGTCCCGTACAGCGGCCCCGAGGCGCCGCCGACCTTGGACACCAGCGTCCGGCCGGCCAGCGTCAGCACCGCGCCGGGGGTGTCGGGCTCCTGCGGATCCCGCGCCGCCAGCGCCTCGGTCACCGCCTGGAAGCCGCGCCGCAGATTGGCCCCGTGATCGGCGTCGCCGATGGCCGAGTCCAGCTCGGTGAGCCGGCCGGCCTCCCGCTCCACCGCCCGCGCCGTCGCGGTCAGCCAGCGGCGGAAGAACTCCGCGTCCATCCCTGTCCTCACCCTCCCGGTCTCAGCGGCCCCAGCGCAGCCCCGGCGTGCTCACCGGGGCGTCCCACAACCGCAGCAGATCCTCGTCCACCTGGCACAGCGTCACCGAGGCGCCCGCCATGTCGAGCGAGGTCACGTAATTGCCGACGAGGGTACGCGCCACCGCCACCCCGCGCTCCGTCAGCACGCGCTGCACCTCCGCGTTGAAGCCGTACAGCTCCAGCAGCGGCGTACCACCGGTGCCGTTCACCAGCGCCAGCACCGGTCCGTCCGGGCGCAGATCCTCCAGCAGCGCGTCCACCGCCACGTCCGCGATCTCGCCCGAGGTCATCATGGCGCGCCGCTCCCGGCCCGGCTCGCCGTGGATGCCGATGCCCAGCTCCAGCTCGCCGTCCGGCAGATCGAAGGTCGGGCCGCCCTTGGCGGGGGTGGAGCAGGCGCTGAGCGCCACCCCGAAGCTGCGCGAGGAGTCCGCGACCTGCCGGGCGATGGCGGCCACCCGGTCCAGGTCCGCGCCCTCCTCGGCGGCGGCCCCGGCCAGCTTCTCCACGAACAGCGTGCCGCCCGTGCCGCGCCGGCCGGCCGTGTAGGTGCTGTCCGTGACGGCCACGTCGTCCTGCACCAGGACCTTCGCGATCCGGACGCCCTCGTCCTCGGCCAGTTCGGCGGCCATGTCGAAGTTGAGGACGTCACCGGTGTAGTTCTTGACGATCAGCAGCACCCCGGCGCCGCTGTCGACGGCCGCGGCGGCCCGCACCATCTGGTCGGGAACCGGCGAGGTGAAGACCTCCCCCGGACAGGCGGCGTCCAGCATCCCGTGCCCCACGAACCCGCCGTGCAGCGGCTCGTGCCCGGAACCACCGCCGGAGACCAGGCCCACCTTCCCGGCCACCGGGGCGTCCCTGCGGACGATCACCCGGTTGTCGACGTCGACGACCAACTCCGGGTGGGCCAGGGCCATTCCGCGCAGTGCGTCGGAGACCACCCGTTCCGGGACGTTCATCAGCATCTTCATCTGGCCAGCCTACGGACGCCCGCCCGGTACGGCACCCGGGCGGACGCGTCCGGGGGAGCGGGCGGATGCGGGCGCGGCGCCGGGCGGACAGGGTGAGGAGCGGACGGGGTGCGGAGCGGACGGAGTGCGGAGCCGGCATCCGACGCGTCCGCACGGAAGGAGGCAGCGGTGGCGCACGGCGAGCCGCGGGTGGCCCTGCTCATCGCGCTCACCTTCGCGACGGGCTCGGTGGACGCCGTCAGCTATCTGACGCTCGACCAGGTGTTCACCGCGAACATGACCGGCAATGTGGCGCTGCTCGGCTTCGCCGCCGCCGGACACGGCGAGGTGCCGCTGCTGCGCACCGGCATCGCGCTGCTGGCGTTCGTGGCCGGCGCGGTCGCGGCGGGGCGGCTGACCCGGCACACCGAGCCGGCCGGCGGCTGGCCGGGCCGGATCAGCGTGGCGCTGGGCGCGAGCACCGTGCTGCTGGCGTTGGTGGTCGTCCTGTGGCCGGTGGCCGGCCGTGACGTGCTGGCCGGGCTGCTCGGGCTGGCCATGGGTCTCCAGGGCGGGGCGGTGCGCCGGCTCGGGGTCGCCGACCTGCCCACCACGGTCATCACCAGCACCCTGACGGCGCTGGCCGTCGACGAACCGCCCCGCAGACGGCGCCGGCTCGCCGCACCGGTGGCCCTGCTGGCGGGTGCCGTCGCGGGAGCGCTGCTGATCCGCTGGCATCCCGTGCTCGGTCTGCTGCCCGCGCTGGCCACCCAGGCGGCGGTACTGGCGGCGGCCGGCGCCGTCGCCGACCCGGGCCGGCACCCGCGCGCGGCCCACCGGGACCCGGCGGATCGGGATCCCCCGCGCGGGTGACCCCGGAAGGGCGCCGGCCGGCCGGACCGGGCGCCGCGGCGCGGCCCGGTTTCCGGTCGGCCCGCCCGCCCGCCCCGGTTTCCGGTCAGCCCGCCCGCCCGGCCCGGTCTCCGGGCGGCCGGTCGGACCGGGGCTTGGGCCGCGCGCACGCGGCGGGTGCCGCACACCGTCTCCCGGCGGAGTGGCCAGCCGCCCCGGGCGGCGCGGCGGATCGTTGCGGGCCACGGCGCGGCCCGACGCGGTCTCCGGGCAACCGGTCGCTCCGCGCCTGGCCCGCCCGGCCTGCCCGGCTCGGCCCCGTCGGCCGCGGCAGCGGGTGGGCGCTCCCACGTCGCGCAGCGGGCCGGTGCCTGGTCAGGCGCGGGGTGGCCAGGGTGTCGCGCGGCGGGGGAGTGCGATGGCGAGGCCGGACGGGGAGTCCGGGCCTTCGGTGAGGGCGTGCGCCACCGGCGGGGGCAGCGGGGCGGTGCCGAGCAGTCCGGCGGTGACGGCGGCGGTGGTGCGGTGCCACGTTCCGGCCTGCCGCAGCATCGCGTGGTCGCCGCCCGCCAGCACCAGCCGGCACACCGGGGTACCGGCGCGGCGGGCGCGGGCGGCCAGGGCGGCGGAGGCCGCCGGGTCGGTCACCCGGTCCCGCTCCGCGTGCACGATGACCGTCCGGACGTCCGGCAGCGCGGGCACCGGGTCCTGCGGCGGGCACCACGGTGCCAGCGCCACCACGCCGGTGACCGCGGGGTGTCCGGCCGCCCGGAGTGCCGCCCGGCCGCCCATCGAGTGGCCCACCAGGACCACCGGCACCGGGCCGAGCCGTCCGGCGAGCCGGTCGAGTGCCGCCTCCGTGTCCCGCACCGGATCCTCGTGCCGGCCGTTCCAGCCCCGGTGCCGGTAGCGCACGATGCCGGTGACCACCGCGTGGCCCGCCGTCGCGGACCGGATCGCGGACCGGAACGGCAGCATCCGCAGCACGGTGGGGCCGAACCGCGCCGGACGGGAGTGCCCGTCCGCGCGCCCGCCCGGCAGCAGGAGCACGGCGCCCCGTACCGGTCCCGGCGGGGGAGCGTCCAGGGCGAGCCGCCGGTACTCTTCCCCCGCTTCCCCCGCCGTCCCCGTTTCCCCTGCCGTCATGGCCGCCTCCCGCCGCAATCCCGCCGCTCCGTGCCGTCTCCGTCACCTCATTCGGAGCCGGTCGCGGCCCGGATGGGTGCCGGAGGGCGGGACCGCGCCCCGGGTCAGCCGCGCATCAGCTCCGCAAGCAGTTCGAGCTGTTGCGGGTCCTCCAGGGCGGCCCCCACCCCCACCGGTCGCCACCAGCGGCACGGCGGGGAACGGGCCGCGCTGCGCCCGGACCCAGTCCGGCGTGAGCTGCGCGGCCGGGAACACCTTGAGCCAGCTCAGCCCGCGCGCCAGCGCCTGGGCGATCTCGCCCGCGGTCGCCACCCCGGGCAGCAGCGGCAGCCCGTGTTCCCCGCACGCCCCGGCGACCTCCGGCACCAGTCCCGGGGACACGGCGAACGCCGCCCCCGCCGTCACCACCTCGCCCACCTGCGGCGCCGTCAGCACCGTCCCGGCCCCGACCGGCAGCCCCCGCTCCCGGCCGGCCGCGGCGGCGGCCCGCAGGGACGGCAGCGCGGCCGGGTCCTGCACGGGCACCTCGATCATCCGGATGCCCAGCTCCCAGGCCCGCTCGCACCGGGCCACGGTGCCCCCCGGGTCGTACCCCCGCAGGATGCCCATCACCGGGCCGGTGGCGAACGCGTCCGCGAAGAAGGCGGCGGGCGGCGGGGGCAGATCCGTCATCGGCTGGCTCCTCAGCGGCGGTGCGGCGGCGGGTCGCCGCTGGTCCCGGTCTCCCCGGCATCATCGGCCAGGGCCCGGCCGGCCGCGAGCGAGGCGGCGTGCACCGCGTGCGGATACCGCAGCAGATCGGTGCTGTCCGCCCACTGGTCCACCGCCCCGACCGGCGGCAGCGCCCGCAGCCACGGGTCGGTGACGGTCTCCTCCAGCGCCCGCGCGAAGCGGTCGGCCCGCAGGACCGCGAACGGCCGTCCGTGGTAGGGACGGCACGCCGGATCCAGCGGCGGAGTGAGGCCGGTGGCGTTGTGCAGCGCGGCCACCATCCCGTACGCCGTGCACAGCGCCGCCTCCCGGCCGGGCTGGTCCGCAGCTCCCAGCACGCCGCGCAGCACCGGCGTGAGCGTCCCGGCCACCGGCAGCCGGGCGAACGCGGCGCCCAGCCACTTGGCGTACGGCGCGTACCGCCGCTCCAGGAGCAGGCACAGCCGCATCAGCTCCCTCACCAGCCGGGCGGCCACCACCGCGGCCCCCAGGTCGTCGCCGGTCTCCGCGCAGCGGCCCACGAACGCCTCCTCCTGAGCGAGCCGCTGCCACTGGCAGGCCAGCACGTACCGCCAGACCTGGTCCGGGTACCAGGCCAGCGCCTCGCGGACGGGGCCGAGCGTGCCGAGGCCGTCGTGGAACACCGCGCCACCGGTGGTTTCGGCGAGCCGCTGCTGCGGCAGCGCCAGCCACTGCCGGACGTCCGGCCGCCGTGCCGCGTCCTGCGTCAGACCGAGGCGTTCGGTCAGCCAGCTGTCGAGGTCGTGCACGTCCACCCGGTGGTTGACCGGCCCGCCGGAGAGGCTCATGCGCCCCACCGGGTCCCGCGGATCGCCGCTCTCCTCGAAGTGGGTGGGCCAGCCGCGCACCTCCTTCGGCAGCCGTTCGGCCAGCATCCGCCGGATCGCGGCGCCGTGCCGGGCCCGGTCCCGCGGCGTCAGGAACAGCTCCAGGCGCGGCCCCCACTCGTGGTCGGCCGAGCGGGGCGTGTCGAAGCCCAGCACCTCGGAACCGGCGCCGATACGGGCCGCGGTGTGCCGCAGTCCGGGGAAGGCGTCGTCGAGGAGGGGCCGCACCGCCTCCTCGTACAGCGCCCGGGACAGGACGAGGCCGGGCAGGAAGGAGGCGGCGGAAGAGGTCATGCCGTCACGGTGCGGCGGCGGGCGCCGCCGCGCCACCGGTTTTCCGCGCCCTACGGTCGCGGGCGCCGCCCGGCCCGCCGGTACCCCCCCCACTGGCCCCCGGCACCCCCCGCGGCGGCCCATCCGTGACATCCCGCCCGTTCCCCTGTTCGCACGGCGCGCGGACACCGCCATGCTGGCCCTCGGCAGCCAGGCCCGCTCCGCCGCACCACCCCGGACCAACGGAAGGAACCCGTCATGCCCCGTGTGCTCCTCGTCAGCGGTAGCCCCTCCGCCGACTCCCGTACCGCCGCCGCCGTCCAGCTGGCCGGCGCGCCGCTGGCCGCCGCCGGGCACCGCACCGACACCCTCGCCGTACGCGACCTGCCGCCGGACGCCCTGCTGCGCGCGGACACCGCCGACCCCCGGCTGCGCGAGGCCGCCGCCCGGGTGGCGGCGGCCGACGCGCTGGTGATCGGCACCCCGGTGTACCGGGCGTCCTTCTCCGGTCTGCTGAAGTCCTGGCTCGACGTCCTGCCCCGGCACGCGCTTCGCGGCAAGGCGGTCCTGCCGCTGGCCACCGGCGGCAGCCTCGCGCACGCGCTGGTGCTGGACTACGCGCTGCGCCCGG
Source organism: Streptomyces harbinensis (assembly GCF_900116145.1). Taxonomy (GTDB): domain Bacteria; phylum Actinomycetota; class Actinomycetes; order Streptomycetales; family Streptomycetaceae; genus Streptomyces; species Streptomyces carpaticus. Next base: position 87,305 of record NZ_FPAB01000002.1, read on the forward strand.
TGCTCGGCAGCATGGGCGCCGCCCCCGTCACCCAGGGCTGCTTCGTGCTGGACGCGGCGGTGACCAGGCCGGCGGACGGCGCGTCGGCCCGGCTCGACCCGGAGGCGTCCGCCCGGCTGGCCAGGGCGGTCACCTGGCTGGGTGACGCCCTGCCCGGCCCGGTTGCCGCCGTGGCCGCCGCCTGACGCCCCGCCCGGCCGTCCACCCGCCGCCGCCCCGGCCCGCGCGCCGTGGCCGGGGCGGCGGGGGCCGTCATACTGGGCGCGTCGGAGGTGTCTTTCGCCCGGGTCGGAAATGGCGGAAGAAGGGGGACATGACGGAGCGTCCGGTGGTGCACGGCCGGTACCAGCTGCTGGAGCTGATCGGCCGGGGCGGCATGGGGGAGGTGTGGAGCGCCCGGGACGAGGCGCTGGACCGCCGGGTGGCCGTCAAGTGCCTCAAACCGCTCGGCTCCGGCCGTGACGCGTCCGCCCTGCGGGTGCTGCGGCAGCGGTTCCGGCGCGAGGCACGGGTGGCGGCCGGCCTCCAGCACCGGGGGATCACCGTGGTGCACGACTTCGGGGAGACCGAGGACGGGCTCCTCTACCTGGTGATGGAACTGCTGATCGGCCGCAACCTCAGCCAGCTGCTCGGCGAGCGGCGCGGCGCCCCGCTGCCGGTCGCGGACGTCACCGACATCGCCGCGCAGACCGCCGCCGCTCTCGCCTACACCCACGAACAGGGCGTGGTGCACCGCGATCTCAAGCCCGCCAACGTGATGCGGCTGACCGACGGCACGGTGAAGATCTGCGACTTCGGCATCGCCCGGCTCGCTCACGACATCGGGTTCTCCAGCAAACTCACCGGCTTCGGCATGGCCATGGGCACCCCGCACTACATGTCGCCCGAGCAGATCGCCGGGCTGCCCGTGGACCACCGCGGCGATCTGTACTCACTGGGCTGCGTGCTGTACGAGCTGGCCACCGGCGCACCGCCGTTCGACCTCGGCGACCCCTGGGCCATCCTGGTCGGCCACCGCGACCAGGCGCCGGCGCCGCCGCGCAGCCTGCGCCCCGAACTGCCCGAGCCGCTGGACCGGCTGATCCTCGCCCTGCTCGCCAAACGCCCCGAGGACCGGCCCTCCGACGCCGCCGTACTGGTCCGGGAGCTGGTCGCCACCGCCGGGCAGGCCGGGGCCGGGCCACCGCTGCCGGAGTGGACCCGGGGCATGCGCGCCGGGTCCCGCGCCAGCGGCTCGTGGTCGCTGCGGCTGCCGCCGCCGGACCGCAGCGCCGGGCTCACCGGGCCGTGGACGGGGCCGGTCGCGACCGCGCTGCCGCACCCGAGTCCCGCGCCCGAGTACCTCGCCGTGCTGGCCGGCCGGCACCGGGCCGCGCTCGGGCTCGGCCGGCTCGGCCGCTGGCCCGAGGCGTACGAGGCGCACCGCGCGCTGGCCGCGGAGCGCGAACGGGTGCTCGGCGCCGGCCATCCCGACACCCTCGCCAGCCAGTACGAACTGGCCCACGCGCTGCGCCGGCTCGCCCGCTGGGACCGGGCGCTGGCCGCCTACCGCCCGGTCGCCGCCGCCGGCGGCCCGCTGGCGCTGGAGGCCCGCTTCGGGATGGGCGTCTGCCTGGGCCGGCTCGGCCACCTCGACCGGGCGCTGGCGCTGTACCAGGAGCTGATCGCCGTGTGTGCCGGGACGTTCGGGGACCGGCATCCGCGCACCCTGAGCGCCCGGCACGGCCGGGGCATCAGCCTGGGCCGGCTGGGCCGCTGGGAGGAGGCGCTGGCCGAGGCGCGCCAGGTGTGGTCGCTGCGGGCCCGGGTGCTGGGGCCGCACGATCCGGACACCCTGGTGAGCCGGCGGGAGATCGCCATCGCGCTGGGCTGGCTGGGCCGGTGGGAGGAGGCGCTCACCGAGTACCGGCTGGTGCGCCGGGCGCGCGAGGAGACGCTGGGGGAGGCCCACCCGGACACGGTCACCTCGCGCAACGACGAGGCGCACTGCCTGGAACAGCTGGGCAGGGCCGGGGACGCGGCGCCGCCGTACCGGCGTTCGGCGGACGGGTCCGGCGGCCGGCCGGGAAACGCCGCGGGCGGCCGGGACGGTGTGCGGAAGGGGCGTCCCGGTCCCGGTGGATGACCGGCGCGGGCCACGTACCATTGCGGGTATGTCCTTCCTCCGCCGCCGCAGCGCCGCGTCCCCCGCCGGCCCGGACTTCGACGTACTGGCCATGGATCCCGGTGACTGGCCGGGAGTTCTGGGCGCCGGGCTGCTGCCCGCGCCCGACGGCACCTGCCAGGGTGTGGTGCTGCGCTACGACCTGTTCGGCGGGCGCGGCCCGGCGATGGTCATCGGCAATCTCCCCGAGGGTTCCCCGGCCCGTGACATCGACGAGGACGATGTGCCGTTCGAGGTGCACCAACTCCTCGCGGCCCTGGAGATCGACGAGGAGGTGCGGGTCACCGGCTCGGAGGACATCCCCGTCATGCACGACGACAATCTGCTGATCGTGCACCGGATCACCTGCTCCGAGGGCCGGATCTCCTGCGTCCAGTTCGACCGCAGCGACGGGGTGCTGGTCACCATCGCCAGCTGGGAGCGGCCGATCACCGACGAGCTGTACCGGCTGCTGAAGCCGCTGCCGGCGGAGATGTTCCAGCAGTAGCGGCGGCCGGCAGGACCCGGACGTCGGCGGCCCGTACGTAGCCGATCCGGTGGCCGAGCTGGATCTGGTGGTACGTCTCGCCCCTGACCACCCGGTGCCGGGCGGGGTCGAAGGAGCGGGCCGCGAGGAACTCGCTGTCCGTGGTGAGCCCCAGCGCGTACTCCTGGTCGGCCGGGACCTCGGCGATCGGCGTCACCGGCTCGGGCGGCAGATCCTCCGGGTACGCGGCGGCCTCCGGGTAGGCGCGGCCGTACACCGGCACGGTGTCCTGCTTCCCGGTGCCGCTCGCGCCGGTCACCCGCGGGCCGTCGGCGCGGTGCGCGGTGGGGGCGCCGGGCGGGTTGTGGAACCAGCCCTTGCGGCCCTCGAACCAGATGGCCAGCCACTCCCCGCGCTCCTCGGCGACCACGAACGTCTGTCCGGCGGCGGCGCGGGCGCCGGTGTCCCCGATGTCGAGCGAGGAGTTGCCCAGCAGCGGCGCCCCGGGGTCGGGCGAGGTGCGCAGCGCGACGCCGGAGAAGTCCGCGCCGGTGCCGCCGTCGTAGGGCGGGTCGATCACCACCAGCGGTCCTTCCGGGTCCGCGCCGGCCGCGTCGGCGAAGGGCGCGCCGAGCAGGTCGAAGTAGTGCGCCCAGTCCCAGTACGGGCCCGGGTCGTTGTGCATGCCGGAGGCGTTCTCGGGCAGGGTCGGCGGCACATTGTGGTGGCCGAGGACGTGCGCGCGGTCCAGCGGGATGTCGTGCAGCGCGGCGAGATGGCGCACCAGACGGGCCGAGGCGCGGTACATCGCCTCCGTGTACCAGGTGCCGGGCTCGGCGAGGAAGCCCTCGTGTTCGATGCCGATGGACTTGGTGTTGACGTACCAGTTCCCGGCGTGCCAGCCGATGTCCGCGGTGGGCAGGTGCTGGGCGATCAGGCCGTCCGAGGAGCGCAGCGTGTAGTGCCAGGAGAGGTAGCGCGGGTCCCGGACGAGGTCGGTCATGCTGTCGAAGTAGCCCTCGACGGTGTGCAGCACGAGGTACTCGATGCGCTGGGAGGCGGGCCGGTCGGCCTTGTCGTGATTGCCGTAGTCGGGTTCTCCATCGGCCCCCGGGTACTCCTCGTACGCGGCGGGCCGGCGTACGCAGCTGACGTCCGCCGGGCATTCGGGCGGCGGCTCCTCGGCGGCGGAGCCGGTGGCGTCCGCGGCGGCGGGCAGGCCGAGCAGGGCGAGTTGCCCGGTGGCCGGGTCCTGGCGCCCGGCGGCGGGGAGCCGCAGCTCCTGGCCGTCGGAGGTGCGGCGGGCGGGCCCTTCGGCGAGCACGGCGTAGACCTCGTCGGCGAAGGCGGCGGCGCCCTCGGCGGTGCCGGCGCCCGAGTAACGGGCCACCGCGCCGTACCAGTCGGCCGGGTCGGCGCCGGCCGGCAGGCCGAGCCCGCGCTGCGCCTCGGCGAGCAGCGCGGCGCCGCCCGCGGCGTTGGCGGCCGGGTCGGTGCGCAGGGCGCCGGCACTCAGCCCGGTCAGCCCGGCGGCGCGCTCGACGGTGGCCCAGCCGTCGCCGCCGTCCCGCAGATGCAGGCTGCCGTGGCCGCCGGCGACGCTGGGCGCGCCGTCGTGGTGCTCCCAGCGGGAGTGCAGATAGCCGAGGGCGAGCAGCAGCGCCTCGGGGACGCCGTACTCCCGGGCCGCCGCGCCGTACGCCCGGCGCAGGGCGTCCTCGGGCGGCGGCGCGGCGTGCGCGGTGACCGGCAGCAGCAGGGCGGCGGTGGCGGCGAGGCCGGCCAGGGCGCGGGCGGTGCGGGCGGTGCGGGCGGAGCGGGCGGAGCGGGCGGTGCGGGCGGTGCGGGCGGTGCGGGCGGCGCGGCGGCCGGGGCGGGGTACGGGCTGCACCATCGCAGAACTATCCGTCCGCCAACGGGCGGTCAATCACCCCGCCCGCGCGCCGCCCGCCCGCGTCACCCTCAGCGGGTCCCCACCGCCGCCCGCACGGCCCGCCGCGCCAGCGCCCAGTCGTCGTGCAGCCGGCGCAGCAGCAGCCGCTGCTCCTCGCCGTACGCCATCCCGCCCGCCGTCGCGGGTCCCGGCGCCGCCCGCATCGCCCGGTGCACCGCCTCCTCGCAGATCCGGATCTCCCGGGTGAGGATCAGCATCAGATTCACCAGGAAGGCGTCCCGCCCGGCCGGGCCCGAGGACTGCGCCGTCTGGCTGATCTGGCGGCGGGACTGCGGCGCGTCGCCCAGACAGGCCCACAGCGTCGCCAGGTCGTACCCCGGCAGATACCAGCCCGCCGCGTCCCAGCCCACCAGCACCGGACCGGTCGGGGACAGCACCACACTGCTCACCAGCGCCTCGCCGTGACAGAACTGCCGCGGCAGCTCCTGCCCCGGGTCCCGCAGCCCGCGCAACCCGTGCAGCAGCGCCTGGAGATCGTCGATGTCCCGGTCGGTGAGCAGCCCCAGCGCGTGGTAGCGGGCCAGCTGCGCCGGATAGTTGACCGCGTCGTCGAACGCCCCCGCCGGGGGCCGCCACTGCCCCAGCCGCACCAGCGAGCCCAGCAGCGCCCGCTGGTCCGTCACGCTCGGCGGCGACAGCGGGTGCCGCACGGTGCCGGCCGGCCGGCCCGGGATGAACTCGGTGACCAGCGTGCAGCTGTGCGGGTCGGCGGCCACCAGCTTCGGCACCCGCACCGGCGGCCGGTGCCGCACGAAGCTGCGGTACGCCGCTATTTCCTTGCGCGTCCGCTCCGCCCGCGCGGGCTGCGCCGGGGCGTCCAGCAGGCACTTGGCGACGGCCGCCCGCCGCCCGGTCATCCCGGCGATCACCAGGGACTGGCCGCGCTCGCGCAGCACCTGGACGGCGTTGAACTCGGGGCAGATCTCCTGCACGGCGGCCAGCGCGGTACGCAGCCGGGCCCCCCGCGCGCCCGAGAAGTCCAGCCGGGGCCCGCCCTGGGGCGGCACGCCGCGGCCCGCGGGCCGGCCGGCGCGGTCGGCGGCACGGGTGGCGCGGTCCGCGGTACGGGTGGCCTGCTCCGCCGGACGCGGCCGGGTGAACACGGGGGTGGATGCTGAGTACATGGGCGGGCAGGGTCCCTTCGTACGTCGTGCGCCGGGTACGTATGAGAGCGCTCCCGACCCGGGCCCGCACCGGCATCCTGGGGAATGCCGACCGGGGACCGGACCGGGGTGGCGCGGTTCTACCTGACTCCCCCGGACGGGTGGCGTACCACCGAGCGGACCCTGGCGAACCCTGGCGAATGGGAATCCCGCGGCCTCCCGGCGGTTACTGTCAACTCAGCCGAGATCCTGGGGGCTTGACGTGAGCAGACGACCCAACACCCGCCTCGCCGACCTGTTCGGGCTGGCGGGATGGTCCAAAGGTGAACTCGCCCGGCTGGTGAACCGCCAGGCGGCGGCGCAGGGCCATCCCCAGCTCGCCACGGACACCTCACGGGTACGGCGCTGGATCGAGCTGGGGGAGACCCCGCGCGACCCGGTGCCCGGCGTGCTGGCGGCGCTGTTCACCGAGCGACTCGGCCGTGTCGTGACCATCGAGGATCTCGGGTTGCGCCGGCCAGGGGATGCGGGGACGCGTCAGTCCATCGACGGGCTGCCGTGGGCTCCCCGGCGGACGGCCGAGGTTCTCACCGAATTCACGGGAATGGACCTCATGCTCAACCGACGCGGCATGGTGGGCGCGGGCGCCGCGCTCGCCGCAGGCTCCGCACTCAGCGACGCCATGCACGACTGGCTCCTGACCCCTCCGGGGACAGGCGCCTCCTCCCCCTCCGACCTCACCCGCGGCAGTACCGACACGGCGGGCCTCGACCGGTACGAGGCGGCCCCCGTCGGCTCCGAGGAGATCGACGCGCTGGAGAACTCCGTCGACGTGTTCCGCGCCTGGGACGCCAAGAAGGGCGGCGGGCTCCAGCGCAAGGCGGTGGTCGGCCAGCTCAACGAGGTGGGCGGCATACTCGCCTACCGCCATCCCCCGCATCTGCAGCGCAGATTGTGGGGCGTGGCGGCCAACCTGGCGGTGCTCGCCGGCTGGATGTCCCACGACGTGGGCATGGAAACCACCGCCCAGAAGTACTTCGTGATCGCCACCCACGCCGCCAAGGAGGGCGGTGACCGGCCCCGGGCCGGCGAGGCGCTGTCCCGGGCGGCGCGGCAGATGGTGCACCTGGGCCGGCCCGACGAAGCGCTGGACCTGATGCAACTGGCCAAGCGCGGCGCCGGGGACGAGGCGCTGCCGCGCACCCGCGCCATGCTGTACACCATCGAGGCGTGGGCGCAGGCGTCCCTGGGGCGCGGCCAGGCGATGCGCCGCACCCTGGGGGAGGCCGAGGACCTGTTCGTCTCCGACCGGACCGATGTGCCGCCGCCCAGCTGGATGCAGATGTTCGACGCGGCGGATCTGCACGGCATGCAGGCGCTGGCGTACCGCACCCTGGCCGAACACGACCCGAGTGCCGCGCCGATCGCCGAACGGCACGCGAACGAGGCGCTGGAGCTGCGGATCAGGGACCGGCAGCGGTCCATGCTCTTCGACCAGCTCTCGCTCGCCTCGGCCCACTTCATCGCCGACGAGCCCGACCAGGGCACCAACACGGCGCGGCTGGCCCTGGCCAGCATCCGGGAGAACTCGTCCCTGCGGACCTGGGAGCGGCTGCGCCAGATGTACCGGCTGACCGGCTCGTACGAAGGGCTGGGGACGGTGCGGGAACTGCGGGAGGAGATCGAGGCGGCGATGCCGCGGGGCCTGCCGGCCTCCGGCGTCCGGGTCTGAGGACGCCGGGCACCGGGCGGGCGGCACCGGAAACGGCGGCCCCCGGCTTCCGCGGCGGCCCCGTGCCGTCCGGGGGCCGGGGGCCGTGCCGTTCCGTGCACCGGGCGTGGCGGGTCCGCGCCGGGCTTGGCGTCTTCGCGTCTTCGCGTCGTCCGGCGGGAGGCGGGCGCGGCCCCGGGCCGGTCAGCGGCGCGGACCGGACGGCGCGCGGCTGCTCCTTGTCCTCAGCCCCGACGCCGGCCGCGGGCCGGAACCCGGTGCGGGCACGATCCGGGCAGCGGGGGGCGGCTCTCGGTCACGCACGGACCCGGGCCACCAGCACACAGGCGTCGTCCTCACGTGTCCCTCCCGTCCCCCGTGCCGCACGCGCGATGATCCGCAGGCACTCCGCGGCGCTGCCCGCCAGCGCCAGCCGGCCCGCCAGCGCCAGCAGCCGGTGGTCGCCGTCGTGCCCGGCCGCAGCGCCCCCGGTCCGGCTGTCCGAAAACAGCCCGTCGGTGTGCAGGACGAGTACGTCTCCCGGCTCCAGCCGCTCCGTCCGTTCCGCGTAGACGGCGCCCGACACCGTTCCCAGCAACGGCCCGGCCGGGCGGGCCAGCGCCCGCCCGGACCCGCCCCGGCACAGCAGCGGTGCCGGGTGGCCCGCCTGCGCCCAGGTCAGCAGCCGCTCGTCCGGCCGGTAGCGGCAGCACACCGCGCTGGCCAGCAGGGGATCTCTGCCCCGGTCCAGCAGTTCGTTCAGATGTCCCAGCAGATCCCCGGGGCCCGCCCCGGTGAGCGCGATGCCCCGGATGGCCCCCAGGGTCGCGGCCGTACCGGCGGTCCCGGCCGTCGCCGGGCCCGGCAGGTCGCCCAGACTGAGCACGCCGGTGCCGTCCGCCAGTTCCAGGGAGTCGTACCACTTGCCGCCCGGGACATCGCCGTCCCCCGCGGGCAGACAACGGGCGGCCAGCTCCAGGGAACCGGCGCGCCCCCGCTGCGCCGGTACCGTCCGGGAGCCGGCCGCCGGCCACGGCGCCGGGCCGCGCACGGCCGGCTCCCGGAGCCCGGCCGCCGGCCGCGCCCCGGCCGGTGCCGGCTGCCGCTCCCGGCGGGGCTCGCCGACCGGGAGGTCGTCCGTGCCGCCCGGCCCGCCGACGTCGCGGATCACCGCCCACATCGCGACCGTGCCGCCCCGCTCGTCCAGTACCGGCTCCCCGGCCATCCGGACCGTGCGGCGGGTCCCGTCCGGCCGGTTGACGCGCACCTCGCAGTCCATCGCCCGGCCGTCCACCAGACAGCCGGTCATCGCCGCCGCCAGCACCGGCTGGTCCTCCGGCACCAGGCACGACGGCAGCTGGTCCAGGGTGAGCGGCCCGTCCCCGACCGGCCGGCCGAAGATCGCGAACAGTTCGTCCGACCACACCACCCCGTCGGTCAGCAGGTTCCACTCCGCGCTGCCGATCCGGGCGTCCGGCCCGCCCTGCCCACCCGCCCCGGGCCGGTCCGCCGCCGCGTACGGCTCGGCCGGCACCGGCCGCAGCTGGGCCACCTGCCGGCCGAACTCGTCCAGCCGGTCGGTCGCCGCCTCCCAGGCCGCCCGGCGCAGCGGGGACCGTTCCGCGCGGCCCAGCTCCTGCGCGTCCTCGCGCAGCCGGCGCGCCCGCGCCAGCAGGACGTCGAACGCGTCGGCGGTACCGAAGTCGTCGAAGGTGCCGAAGGTGTCACTCCCTGCGGGCAGGTTGTTCGCGGAAGGTTCCGAATGAGGGGAGGAGAGCATGTCTGATCCCTGAATACCTGGTACGGCGCGGTTCGTGCCGGGCGCCGCCGCCGATCGAAACCGGGCGCGCGGTTGACTACTGACTGTGCCATGCCCGGCGCCGCTCCGTAAGAGATTCGGCCGGTTGCTCCCCGGCCCGGTCCGGGGCACTTCGACAGCGGCGGGGACTCAGGTGTAGACAGGCTCCCAACGGCAAGGATGACCGGCGTCCCCACTGCTCGATCCGGAAATCCCGTTGCCACCGGACTTCCCCGACCGGATGCTGACTCATATGTTCGCCAGTCCCATCGAAACAGACATAGCGCCCAGCGGAAGCCTTCTCGGCCTCCTCCAGCGAGGGCGCGGCGACGGATGGCTGCACGCCCTCGCGGCGCCCCGCCCCGACGCCGTCGCCGCGCTGAACCACTGTGTGCTCCGCGATCCACGCCCGGACTGGCAGCTCGAACACCGCTCGCTCTACTACGCCCGCCTCTACCGGGAGCTGGACGCCCCGCTGGACGCCGTACGGGAGCACCTGTTCGACCCGGTGGACGCCCTGGAGGAGTGCGAGCAGCGCACGGGGCTCGCCCTGTCCGTCCTCGGCCACCTGGTGACGGCGGGGCGGCGCGACGCCCTGGCGCTGCTGCGCCGCTACGCGGTGAGCGGCGCCAACTGGCGATGGGCCCTGGACGAACTGGCGGTGCGCGAGGACGACACCGAGCTGCGCGATCTGGGCCCCGCCGTCCTCGCCCGCTTCCCCGCCACCGAGGCCGGCGACCGCGCCCTCGCCGACGCCGTCCGCGACTCCTTCGAACCGCGCCCCTGGCACATCTGGGCCGAGGACCCGGCCCGCCCCGCGCAGCGCGCCCGGCTGGCGCGCGCCCTGGAGACCGGCGATTTCGACCGCTGGCAGCGGCAGCTGCGCCCCGCCACCCCGCAGCCGGGCTGGAGCGTGCCCGCCGTCCTGGAGTGGGCGCGGGAGGGGTACGAGCAGACCCCCCGGCAGTGGCGGGAGGCCGCCGCGGCCCGCTGCCTGGGCGCGGTGGCCGGCCCCGGCGACCGCGAGACGCTGCTGCGGGCCGCCGCCGGGGACCACAGCCCGGTGGTGCGCGCCGCCGCGCTGCGCCATCTCGCCGAACGCGGCGACCCGGCGGTCTTCGAGCTGATCCAGCGGGCGGCACAGGACCCGCGGCCGGAGCTGGCCGGGGCGGCGGTGACCGCGTACGCGCGGATGAACGACGACGGCGCGCTGCGGCAGGCCCGGAGCTGGCTGGAGCGCACCGACGAGCTGGGCTCGACCGCCGCCGTCATGCTCGCCCGGCGCGGCTCGGCGCCCGACGCCCCCGGCGTGCTGGCCGCGCTGCGCAGGGTGGTGCGCACCCGGGGCACGGACGCCGCGGAACTGCGCGCCCTGGTGGAGGGCGTCGCCCGGCTGGCGATCGGCCCGGCCGTCCCGGTGCTGCGGCACATTTACCGGCAGACCGTCTCCTCCCAGCTGCGCGGCCACACGGCCCGCGCGCTGGCCGCCACCGACCCCACCTTCGCCTCCGGGTTCGCGGTGGAGTGCCTGTGGGACTGCGAGGAGGACACCCGCGAGGTCGCCGCCCGGCACGCGGCCACGGCGGACACCCGGGTCCTGGAGCGGCTGCGCACCCTGGCCGCCGACCCCACCGAGCAGGAGGGCGTCCAGACGGCGGTCCGCGGCCGGCTCGCGCCGTCCTGACCGGCCCACCGGCCCGCCCGCCCCGGCCCGGCTCCGTACGCCGCGCCCCCGCGCGCCCCCGCCCTCCGGCGTACCGCCGCGCGCCCCCGGGCCGGCACGGCGAACACCACCGCCCGGCCGCCCCCGGTTGGCCGCGCCGCAGCCAACGGGCCGCCCCCGGTGGCAGCATGGGGCGGGTGAGTGGACGCTGGGAATTCTGGATCGACCGGGGCGGTACCTTCACCGATGTCGTCGGGCGCCGCCCCGACGGGTCGCTGGTGACCGCCAAACTGCTCTCGCACGACCCCGGGCGCTACCGGGACGCCGCCGTCGCCGGGATCCGGCGGATGCTGGGGCTCGCGCCCGGCGAGCCGGTGCCCGCCGAGCGGATCGACCTCGTGAAGATGGGCACCACCGTCGCCACCAACGCCCTGCTGGAGCGGCGCGGCGAGCCCACCGTGCTGCTGATCAGCGCCGGGTTCCGCGACGCCCTGCGGATCGCCTACCAGAACCGGCCCCGGCTGTTCGACCGGCACATCGTGCTGCCCGAGGCCCTCTACGAACGCGTCATCGAGGTGCCCGAGCGCATCGGCGCCGACGGCCGCACGGTACGCGACCTGGACGAGGACGCCCTGCGCGGCGACCTGGCCGCCGCCCACGCCGCCGGGTTCCGCAGCGCCGCCGTCGTCCTCCTGCACGGCTACCGGTACCCGGAGCACGAGCGGGCCGTGGCCCGGCTGGCGCGCGCGGCCGGGTTCACCCAGGTCTCCGCCTCGCACGAGGTCAGCCCGCTGATCCGGCTGGTCTCGCGCGGCGACACCACCGTCGTCGACGCCTATCTCTCCCCCGTACTGCGCCGGTACGTCGAGCAGGTGGCCGGCGAACTGCACGGCGTGCGGCTGATGTTCATGCAGTCCAGCGGCGGGCTGCGGGAGGCCGGGCACTTCCGTGGCCGGGACGCCGTGCTCTCCGGGCCGGCCGGCGGGGTGGTCGGCATGGCGCGCAGCTGCGCCGAGGCCGGGTACGACAAGGTCATCGGTTTCGACATGGGCGGTACCTCCACCGATGTCTCGCACTGTGCCGGGGAGTTCGAGCGCGTCTTCGGCACCTCGGTCGCCGGGGTGCGGATGAGCGCGCCCATGATGGACATCCACACCGTCGCGGCCGGCGGCGGCTCGCTGCTGCGGTTCGACGGCGCCCGCTACCGGGTCGGCCCCGCGTCGGCCGGCGCCGTACCGGGCCCGGCCTGCTACCGGCGCGGCGGCCCGCTGGCCGTCACCGACGCCAATGTGATGCTCGGCCGGATCCAGCCCGCCCACTTCCCGGCGGTCTTCGGCCCGGACGGCGACCGCCCCCTGGACGCGTCGGCCGCCGCGGACGGCTTCGCCGCGCTCGCCGCCGAGATCTCCGCCGCCACCGGGGACACCCGCACCCCGGAGGAGGTCGCGGCCGGCTTCCTGGAGATCGCCGTCCTCAACATGGCCAACGCGGTGAAGAAGATCTCCGTGCAGCGCGGCCACGACGTGACCCGCTACGCCCTGGCCGGCTTCGGCGGCGCCGGCGGCCAGCACGCCTGCGCCGTCGCCGACGCGCTCGGCATCGACACCGTCGTCGCCCCGCCGCTGGCCGGGGTGCTCTCCGCGTACGGCATCGGCGTCGCGGACGCCACCGCGCTGCGCGAGCGCTCGGTCGAACGCGAGCTGACGGCGGACGGACTCCCCGCAGTGCGCGCGCTGTGTGCCGACCTCGCCGCCCGGGCCCGCCGCGAACTGGTCTCCGACGGGGTGCCCGAGGCGTCCATCCGCACCGTGTCCCGGCTCCACCTGCGGTACGCCGGCACCGACGCCGCGCTGCCCGTGGCCCTGGCCGGCCTGTCCGAAATGGCCGAGGAGTTCACCGCCGCCCACCGGGCCCGCTACGGCTTCACCATGGACAAGCCGCTGGTCGCCGCCACCGCCGTCGCCGAGGCCGTCGGCTCCGCGGGCCCCGCCGCCCCCGCCCGGCTCGCCCCGGCCCGCGCCGCCCACGAGGCCCCGCCCGCCCCGGTGGACCGGGTCCGGATGTACGCCGCCGGCCGCTGGCACCCCGGCACCCCGCTGTACCGGCGGGCCGACCTCCGTACCGGCGACACCGTCGACGGGCCGGCCCTGATCGCCGAGCCCGACGCCACCACCGTCGTGGACCCCGGCTGGCGGGCGAGCGCCGGGGAACACGGACATCTCGTCCTGGAACGGGTGGTGCCCCGGCCCCGTACCACCGCCATCGGCACCCGGGTGGACCCGGTCCGGCTGGAGGTCTTCAACAACCTCTTCATGGCCATCGCCGAACAGATGGGCGTGCGGCTGGAGAACACCGCCCACTCCGTCAACATCAAGGAGCGGCTGGACTTCTCCTGCGCCCTCTTCGACGCCGGCGGCAACCTCATCGCCAACGCCCCGCACATCCCCGTCCACCTGGGCTCGATGGGGGAGTCCATCAAGGAGGTGCTGCGCCGCAACACCGGCACCATGCGGCCAGGCGATGTGTACGCGATCAACGATCCGTACCACGGCGGCACCCATCTGCCCGATGTCACCGTCGTCACCCCGGTGTTCGACGACACCGGCCGCGAGCTGCTGTTCCTGGTCGCCTCCCGCGGCCACCACGCCGAGATCGGCGGCATCACCCCCGGCTCCATGCCCGCCTTCAGCCGCACCGTCGAGGAGGAGGGCGTGCTCTTCGACAACTGGCTGCTGGTCCGCGACGGCACCCTGCGGGAGGCCGAGACCCGCGCCCTGCTCACCGGAGCCCGCCACCCCTCCCGGAGCCCGGACGCCAACCTCGCCGACCTGCGCGCCCAGATCGCCGCCAACGAGAAGGGCATCGCCGAACTGCGCGCCATGATCGACCGCTTCGGCCTCGACGTGGTGCACGCCTACATGGGCCATGTGCAGGACAACGCCGAGGAGTCGGTACGCCGCGTCATCGGTGCCCTGCACGACGGCTCCTACCGCTACGAGACCGACGCCGGCGCCGTCATCCAGGTCACCGTCACCGTGGACCGGGCCACCCGCTCCGCCGTCCTGGACTTCGCCGGCACCTCGCCCCAGCAGCCCGGCAACACCAACGCCCCCTCCTCGGTGGTGACGGCGGCCGTCCTGTACGTCTTCCGCACCCTGGTCGCGGACGAGATCCCGCTCAACAGCGGCTGCCTCAAGCCCCTGGACATCCGCATCCCGCCCGGCTCCATGCTGGCCCCCGTCCCGCCGGCCGCCACCGTGGCCGGCAACGTCGAGACCTCCCAGGCGGTCACCGGCGCCCTGTACGCCGCGCTCGGCGTCCAGGCCGAGGGCTCCGGCACCATGAACAACCTCACCTTCGGCAACGACCACCTCCAGTACTACGAGACGATCGCCAGCGGCTCGGGCGCCGGGGACGGCTTCCCCGGCGCCGACGCCGTCCAGACCCACATGACCAACTCCCGCCTCACCGACCCCGAGGTCCTGGAGTGGCGCTACCCGGTCCGGGTCGAGGACTTCCGCATCCGCGAGCACAGCGGCGGCGCCGGCCGCTGGCCCGGCGGCAACGGCGTACGGCGCCGCATCCGGTTCCTGGAGCCGATGACCGTCACCCTGCTCACCGGCCACCGCCGCGTCCCCCCGTACGGCATGGCCGGCGGCGCGCCCGGCGCCCTCGGCGCCAACACGGTACGGCGCGCCGACGGCCGCACCGAGCCGCTGGCCGGCGCCGACACCGCCGAGGTCGGCCCCGGCGACGAACTGATCATCGACACACCCGGCGGCGGAGGGTACGGCCCGCCCCCGGCCTGACCCGGCCCGTCACGGCACGCCGGGCCCGTACCGCCCGGCGTGCGGAGCGAACAGATCGAGCAGCCGGGTGCGGGCCGCCCGCACCCGGTACGCCAGGATCTCGGCGATCACCCGCAGCAGCGCGTACCCGAAATCCGGATCGTCGTCGCACACCGCCTGCACCTGCGCGCCGTCGAAGGCGTACGCGCGCACCGGCGACAGCGCCTCCGCGCCGAAATCCCACTCGTACGGCGGAAACAGCCACGACCAGCCCAGCAGATCCCCGGTCTCCAGCGAGGAGACCGGCGTCGGGCGCGGCCCCGACAGCCGAAGATCCAGCGTCACCGTGCCCGAACGCAGCACCCAGAACCGGTCCGCGCGGCCCTTCTCCTCGAAGATCCGCTCGCCCTGCTCGAAGGACACCTCCTGCGCCAGTGCCATCAGCCGCTCCCGGTGGATGGGCGGCAGCACCCGCAGCAGGCGCTTGGAAGCCGTCATCGCCGCGCCTCCTCCCGTGCCCGTACCGTCCCCGCTCCTCCATGGCACCCCATTCGGGGGAATCGCGCATCCGCGGCCCACCGCGCGCGTCCCGGCCGGGCGGCGTTCAATGGGAGACGTGACCGCCAGCCCCGCTCCGCTGCCCCCGGACGCCGCCGTGGTGCTGGTTCTCGGCGCGGACGACGAGGTGCTCGGCTGCACCCCGGGCGCCGAGGATCTGCTGGGGCAGCCCGCCGCACGGATCACCGGGCAGCGTCTGGACCGGCTGCTGGAGTACCGCGAACCCGGCGTCGCCCTCCTCACCCGCCCCGGCCACGCCGACCCCCTCCGGCTGCGCCTGAGCACCGTCGAGGTGGCCGGCGGCGGCCGGACCAGGCGGCTGGCCACCCTCACCCCCGAGGAGGCGGTCCACCGGCACGAGGAGGACCAGGCGGTGGTGCGCGCGCTGTTCTCGCAGCGCCTCGTCGGCATCGCCATCCACCGCGCCGATCTGCTCGCCACCCGCCTGAACATCCGCCCCGAGGTCCTGCTGCGCAGCACCGGGAACGCCGGGGAACCGCCGTCCGCCGGCGCCGCCGACGCCGCCCGGGACATCGCGCTGCCCGCCCGGATCGCCGACATGCTGGTACCGGACGACGCCGCGGCCATCAGCGACCGGATGCGGCAGGTCGTGGACAGCGGCGAGCCCATCATCGACTGGGAGCACTCGGCACGGCTGCGGGACGCGCCCGACACCGAACGGGTGCTCAGCATCCAGGTCTTCCAGCTGCGCGACCCCGGCGACCGGGTCCAGGGAGCGGTCAGCATCTTCACCGACGTCACCGAGCAGTACATCGCCCGCCGCCGGATGGCGCTGCTGCACGCGGTCGCCGAACGCATCGGCGCCACCCTGGACCTCGCCAGCAACGCGCAGGAACTCGCCCGGGTGCTGGTGCCCGGCTTCGCCGACCTCGCCGGCGTCGACATCTCCAGCCGCATGCTGGGCGGCGACGAACCCGACTGGACCGTCCCCGGCGCCCAGCTGCGGCGGCTGGGCGGCGAGACCAGCCGGCCGCAGTGGCCGGCCGAGGTCTACCCGCCCGGCGCCCGCTTCCTGATCGAGGAGTTCGCCGACCCCCGGCTCTCCGACAGCCGGGCCCTGCGCGAATCGTGGCCCGACGCCGTACGCACCCGGCGGATCACCCTGCCCGGCACCGACCCGGGACCGGCCGCCCACCAGCTGCCGCAGGGCGCCGGCTCCCGGATGATCGTGCCGCTCACGGCGCGCGGCCAGGTGCTCGGCGCCCTCCACCTGTGGCGGGCCCCCGGCCGGCTCCCCTTCACCCGGCAGGACGCCTGGCTCGGCGAGGAGATCGGCTCCCGCGCCGCCCTCAGCCTCGACAACGCCCGCCGCTACACCCGCGAACACCGCACCGTCGAAACCCTCCAGCGCAGCCTCCTGCCCCAGCCCGTCGTCGAACTCACCGCCGCCCGCACCGCCGGCAGCTACGTCGCCGCCCGCACCGCCGCCGGCACCGGCGGCACCTGGTACGACGTCATCCCGCTCTCCTCCGCGCGGGTCGCGTTCGTCATCGGCGACATCGCCGGCCACGGCCTCAACGCCACCGCCACCATGGGCCGGCTGCGCACCGCCGTGCAGACCCTCGCCGACATCGACCTGTCCCCCGAGGAACTGCTGACCCGCCTGGACGACCTGGCCATCCGGCTGGCCGACGCCGAACACGAACCGCGCGACGGCACCGGCGCCGTCGGCGCCACCTGCCTGTACTGCGTCTACGACCCGGTCACCGGCGACTGCACCATGGCCGGCGCCGGCCGGGTACCGCCGGTCGTCGCCCGCCCGGGACAGCCGCCCGAGACCGTACCGCTGAAGGCCGGGCCACCGCTCGGCGTCGGCGGCGAGCCCTACGAGTCCGTCCGGGTGCGCCTGGAACCCGACAGCTGGCTGCTGCTGTTCAGCGACGAACTCGTCGCCGCCCGGGCCGGGGACGGCGACATCCTGGAGCCGGCCGAGCACACCCCCGAGGAACGCATGAACCTGCTGCGCGCCGAGATCGCCGCGGCCGACGGCCACACCCCCGCCGAACTCGGCCAGTCCGTCCTCGACGCGCTGCTGCCCCGCCGCGCCCCCGACAGCGAGGTGGCGCTGCTCGTCGCCCGGGTGCGCTGCCTCGCGGAGGAGAACACCGCGCACTGGAGCTTCGCCGCCGACCCGGCCGTCGTCGGCGAGGCCCGCAACGCCATCCTGGGCCGGCTGGCCGAGTGGGGCCTGGAGACCAACGCCTTCGCCACCGAACTGATCGTCAGCGAACTCGTCACCAACGCCATCCGTTACGCGGGCGGCCCGGTCGAACTGCGGCTCATCCGCGACGAGACCCTGATCTGCGAGGTCTCCGACCCCAGCGAGACCCAGCCGCACCTGCGCCGCGCCCGGCCCACCGACGAGGGCGGCCGGGGCCTGTTCCTGGTGGCGCAGCTCGCCCACCGCTGGGGCAGCCGCTACACCGCCCGCGGCAAGACCATCTGGACCGAACAACTCCTGGAACCGGAACCGGGGTAGGCGCGGTGAACGGCGGAGCCGAGGACACTCCCGGCAGCATGTCCGGCGCCATGCCCGACCGCTCGACCGGCGTCGCGCTGGCCGCGCTGATGCGGCAGGCCGTCTTCGTCCAGGACGCGGACGGCGCCATCGTGCTGTGGGGACCCGAGGCCGAGCTGCTGTTCGGCCACCGCGCCGAGGACGCCCTGGGCCGCGACGCCGGGGAACTGCTGCTGCCCGACGGCCCGCCCGGACTCGCCGAGGGCTGGCAGCGCGGCGCCCGCGCCGGACCCGAATGGGCGGGCACCCTGCCGGTCCGGCACGCCGACGGCCACACCCGGCTGGTCGAGATCCGCAGCCGGCCCGCCCCCGCAGCCGACGGCGGACGACGCGTCATCAGCCAGGCGGCGGACGCCGGGACGCTGCGCGACCTCGCCTCCGACCTCGCGCTGTCCACCGGGCTGATCAACCAGTCCCCGGTCGCCCTCGGCCTGTTCGACACCGAACTGCGCTGGCGGCGCATCAACCCCGCGCTGGCGCGGCTGCACGGCGTACCGGCGGACGAGCTGATCGGCAAGCCGTTCGGCGCGATCCTCAGCGAGAGCGACACCAGCGGGGTCGGCGCGGTGCTGCGCCGGGTGCTGGAGAGCGGCAGACCCGTCATCGACCACCGCACCACCGGACGTACCCCGGCCGACCCCGACCACGACCACGTGTGGTCCGCGTCCTTCTACCGGCTCGACGAACCCGGGGGCCGGGTCCTCGGGGTGGCCATGTCCGCCATCGACGTCACCGAGCGGGTACGGGCCACCACCGAGGTGGCCAGGGCCAGGGTCCGGCTCGCCCTGATCGCCGAGGCCGGCACCCGCATCGGCACCACCCTCGATCTGCGGCAGACCGCCCGCGAACTGGCCGAGTCGGCGGTGCCGCGCTACGCCGACCTGGCCGCCGTCGACATCCTGGACGCGGTGCTCGGCGGCGGCGCGGCCCCGCCGGTGCGGGAGGACGGCTCGGCGGTGTTCCGGCTGCTGGCCCTCGAAGGCACCCGGGGCACCCCGCTGGAGGGCCGCACCCGGGAGATCGGCGGCCCGGTGACCTTCGGCCCGGAACGGGCCACCACCCAGGCGGTGCGCCTGGCCCGGCCCCTCCTGCTCTCCGACGCCCGGGGCCCCGGGCTGCGCCGGCTGGCCCGCGACGAAACCGGCGCCCGGGTCCTGGAGTCGGCCGGTGTGCACTCCGCGCTCGTCACCCCGCTGATCGCCCGCGGCGAGGTACTGGGCGCCCTCACCCTGCTGCGCACCGGCGGCAGCCGGGCCTTCGACGAGGAGGACCGCGACCTCGCCGCGGAACTCTCCGCGCGCGCGGCGATCAGTGTGGACAACGCCCGGCTCTACACCAGGGAACGCAACACCGCCCTCACTCTCCAGCGCAGCCTGTTGCCCCAAGTACCCGAGGACCGCGCCGACATCGACATCGCCTACCGCTACCGGCCGGCCGTCTCCGAGGTGGGCGGCGACTGGATCGACGTACTGCGGCTGTCGGGGCACCGGTTCGGCCTGGTGGTGGGCGACGTGATGGGCAAGGGGGTGCGCGCCGCCGCGATCATGGGACAACTGCGCTCCACCATCCGGGCGCTGGCCCGGATGGGCGTGCCGCCGGCCGAACTGCTCGGCCATCTGGACAACATCGCCGAGTTCCTGGGCGACTCCATCGCCACCTGCCTGTACGCGGTGTGCGATCCGCGGGCCGGCTGGTGCGAGATGGCGGGCGCCGGACACCTGCCGCCGGTGCTGGTCCGGCCGGACGGGCGCGGTGAACTGCTCCAGCTGCCCGAGGCGGTACCGCTGGGCGTGGGCGGGGTGCCGTTCCGCAGCGCCCGGTGGGCGCTGGAACCGGGGGCGACGCTGGCCCTGTTCACCGACGGCCTGGTGGAGGAGCGGGGGCACTCGATCGACGAGGGGCTGCGGGCCGTCCTGCGGCTGCTGGAGGGGCCGCCGGGGCCACTGGAGGAAACCTGCGACACTGTGCTGGGCACCCGCACGCACGGCACTCCGCAGGACGATGTCGCGCTGCTGCTGGCCCGGGTGCACCGGGGCGGGTCCGGGGGCGGGTAGCGCTGCGCGCGACCGTACGGCCGGGTGTCCCGCTTTCGTCCGCTATCCGCATCAACCGAACCAACCGCACCATCCGAACGATCTGGGTCATCCGAACCATCCGTGCCGAATCGATCTTTGTCAGTGTCACCACCTAATGTGGGATCCGTGACCGCACCCGCAGGAACGCCCCACGCGCCGCCGGCCCTGGGCCCCGCCGCCGACGAAGGGCTCGCCCGGCGGCTGCGCGCGCTCGCCTGCACCGCGCCGCTGCACGACCTCGACGCCCGCAAGGCCAACCTCGCCGGCGAGTACGGCATATACACCATGGCCGAGGTGGCGCTCGCCGCCATCGACCTGGTCACCCTCAGCATGGACTTCGACACCGGCGCCGACCACGAGCAGGTCGTCGCCCGCCTGCTGCCCCGCGTCGCCGCCCAGGCGCCCGGCCGCGCCGCCGCCGAGCACGACCGGGTCGCCCGCTGGGTCCTCGACAACCTCATCAACGTCGGCAGCGTCGACCGCGGATTCCGCGCCGTCTACGGCACCTTCGGGCCCGACGGCGCCTACGTCCGCCGCGACTACGACTTCAAGCTCATCGAGGAAGTCCCGGGCCCCGGCGGCGGGGTGTACCTGCGCACCACCGACGAGGCCGTCAACGTCCTGGTCGGCGCCCTGGACACCGACGTCACCAGCGCGCAGATCGCCGCCGAGGTCAAGCTGGAGGTGCTCATCAGCCGCGGCCGGCTGGCGGACGCCCAGCTCGCCGCCGAAGCCGCCCGCTACCGCACCGTCCAGTACGCCGAGACCCTGCGCCGCGCCCTGGAGGCCACCCGGCGCAACGTCCGGGCCGTCGACTGGCTGCGCACCGTCCCCGACCTGATCACCGAGGCCCTGGACCACATCGCCGACCGCTACCGGCACGAGAACGCCATCCTCACCAACATCCGGCGCGCCCGCGACGAGGCGATAGAGCCCGAACACAAGCTGCGCGCCGCCGAGCTGGTCGACATCGTCAAGGACTGCATCCGCCGGCACACCCAGCTCCAGTCCCGGCTGCTGGAGGCAGGACCGCTCTTCCGCGCCGAGCAGGACCGGCAGGCGTTCGCCCCGCCCGCCGCCCGCGCCGGAGTGGACCTGTACGGGCAACTGCTCGCCCCGCTGCTGCCCGAGCCGCTGGAGCGCGCCGCCCGGGTCACCGACGCCTGGTTCGCCCGGGGCACAGGACCGCGCACCCCCGGCGCGGTACGGCTGGCCGACCTCACCGAACTGCTCCTCACCCCGCCGGTGCCCCGCGAACACCTCGGCGCCGAACTGCCCGAGCCGGATCTGGTCGCCACCCCCGACGACTCCCGGTTCAGCGAGGAACAGCTGGCCACCGCCCTGGACATACTGGACCTGCCGCCCGACGCGCCGCGCCGGCTGTCCGGGCTGCTGGAACAGGCCCGCCGCCGGGCCCCCGGCGACCCCGAACTGCCCTACCTGCTGACCCTGCTGGCCGTGCATGCCGCCAGCCCCCCGGTCGGCACCGCCTACCGGCAGGGCGAGAAGCGGCTGCTGTTCGCCGTCGACGACGGCACCCCCCTGCACGACCCGGAGTACGGCGGCGCCGACCTGATCGTCGGCACCGCACTGCTGGACGCGGCCGGCATGGCCGCCGATCGCTCGGAGAGCCCGTCATGACCACCCCCGCCGACACCCCCGTCAGCGACCCCGGGGACGAGCGGGACGGCACCCCGTCCGCCCCCGCCACCGGCACCGCGCCGGTGACCCCGGCGGACGCCGCCGACGCCGCCCGGCTGGTCTCCTTCGGCCTCCAGCCCAGACTGCTCCCGGCCCGCGACACCGAGTACGCCGGCCTGCTGCGCCGCTACCAGGAGGACCCGGCCTTCGCCCGGCTCGCCGACGCGGTTGCCACCGGTCTCGGGCTGATCGTCCTGGAGGTGTCCACCCGCGCCGGGATGGCGCTCACCGCCGCCGAGGACTCGGTGTTCGCGGTCCGCATGAGCGAGTACGCCCGCCGCACCACCGCCGACTCCGCCGACCGCTTCCTGCACGGCCTCGCCCACCTCGCCGTCGCCGCCCTCGCCTTCCCGCGCCCGCAGGACCTCGCCGACGACGGCTACATCGGCCGGATCACCATCAACGGCGTCGACTCCTTCGTCCGCCAGGCCTGCCGGCGCCTGGAGGAGCGCGCCGCGGAAGCCGGTGAGAACTCCGACCCCGCCACCGGCGCCCCGGGCCTGGAGGCCGCCTGGCGGGTGTACGCCCGGCGCAGCGCCACCGGCGCCACCAAGGACGCCCGGCGGCTGGCCGGTTCGACCACCGGCATCGTCGGCAAGGCGGTGGCCTTCCTCACCGACTCCGGCTTCCTCCAGCGCACCGGGGACGACGCCGGCGGCGCCTACCGCACCACCGCCCGCTACCAGCTCCAGGTCCGCGACATGGCCGCCGGCGCCGCGCTCGCCGAACTGCTGGAGCTGGGCATCGTGCCGGTCAGCGACGGCACCGCCTCGCTGCTGCCGCCCGACACCACCGACGACCTCGACCTGGTGGACGGCGCGGGACTGCCGTTCCACAGCTGACCCGCCCGCCCCCGCGCACCGCACCGCACCGTCCGCCGCCCGCCCCGCCCACGCCACGAGAGCCCAGCCACATGTACGAGTTGTCCCGGGTCCGCCTCTACTCGATCGGACCGGCCGGCGCCCGCTACGCCGACACCGTCCTCGATCTGCGCGGAGTCGGCGACGTGGTGCCGCAGCCCGCCCCCGCCCAGGCCGACTTCTTCGAGGAGGAGCCCACCGGCCCGCCGCGCCGCCCGGCCCCGGCCGGCGTGCTCTTCCTGGAGAACGGCGGCGGCAAGTCCGTACTGCTCAAGCTGATCTTCTCGGTGATGCTCCCCGGCCACCGCAACACCCTCGGCGGGGCCAGCTCCGGTGTGCTGCGCAAATTCCTGCTCGCGGACGACTGCGGACACGTGGCCCTGGAGTGGCAGCACACGCTCACCGGCGAGAGCGTGGTGGTCGGCAAGGTCAGCGAGTGGCGCGGACGCCAGGTCTCCGGCGACCCGCGCAAGTTCGCCGAGGCGTGGTACTCCTTCCGGCCCGGCCCCGGCATGAACCTCGACTCCCTGCCGGTCGCCGAATCCACCGCGCTGCGGCCCCGCGAGGAGCAGGCCGAGGGCACCTCCGGCGCCCGCGGCAGACGCCGCACCATGAAGGGCTTCCGCGACGTCCTCACCGAGACCGGCAAGGCCTACCCCAACCTGGACGTGGTGTGGGAGGAGATCCACGAACGCTGGATCGAGCAGCTGCAACGGCTCGGCCTCGACCCGGAACTCTTCCGCTACCAGCGGGAGATGAACGCCGACGAGGGCGAGGCCGCCGGCCTGTTCGCCGTCAAGAACGACTCCGACTTCACCGACCTGCTGCTGCGCGCGGTCACCGACACCCGCGACACCGACGGGCTCGCCGACCTCGTGCACGGCTTCGCCCACAAACTGGGCCGCCGCGCCGAACTGACCGCGGAACGCGACTTCACGGCCGGCTCGCTCGATCTGCTGAGCCGGATCGGCGAGGCCGCCGCCGAACGCGAACAGGCCCGCACCGTGCACACCGCGGCCGAACGGCGGGTCCGCGCCCTGGCCGGCCGGCTCGCCGCCCGCGCCCGCACCGAGCGGGAGCGGGCGGCGGAGCTGGCCGCCTCGGTCGAGTCCGCCGAGGCCGCGGTCGCCGCAGCCGGACGCGAACGGGCCGACGCCTCCGCCATCGCCGCCGAACTCGCCTACCGCAACGCCTCCCTGGCCCTGGCGGCGGCCGAGAAAGCGGCAGCGGCCCAGCGCCGGGAGCTGACCGACGCGCGCACCCTGCACGCGGCCTGGCAGGCCGCCGAGACGGTGCTGGCCCACCGGGCCGCCGCCGACCGCTCGGCACGGGTCGCCGCCGCCATCCGGGAAGCCGAACGGGACGCCGCCCCCGCGCTCGCCGCCCGCGGCAAGGCCGCCGGCGAACTGGTGCGCGCCCTGCACGCGGCGGCCGAGGACAGCGAACGGGCGGCCGGAGAACAGGAGGAGCGCTCGGCGCAGCTCCAGCGCGAGTCGGAGTCCGCCCACCGCGACGCGACCGCCGCGGCCACCGAGGCGCAGCGCGCCCGCAGCGAATCCGAGCATCTGCGGCAGCGGCTGGCCGAGGTCGAGGCGGAGACGGCCGAAGCGGTCCGCAACGGCTGGCTGGAAGGCGCCGACCCGGCCCGCGCCGCCCTGTCCGCGAGCGACGCCGAGAAGAGCGCCGCCGCGGCCTGGGAGACGGCCCGCGAGGCGGCGGCGCTGGCCGGCGAACGGCTGCGGGACGCCACCGCTGCCCACTCCGGCGCCGACCTGCTGGCCGCCCGCTCGATGGACGCCGCCACCGCGGCCGAGGCCGCCTGGCAGGCCGAACACGCCACCGCCACCGCCCTGGCCCGCGAACCCCGGCTCGCCGAACTCCTCGGTCTGGCCCAGGCCGCCGGCGCCCCACCCGAGCCCACCGAGGACGCCGCGCCCGCCCCGGGCCGGGCCGACGCGCCCCGCGGCACCGACGACGGGCCGCTCACCGCCGAGGAACTGGACCGCAACGCCGAAGCGCTCACCGCCCTGCTGGAGGAGCGGGTCGGCGGCGCCGAACGGCTGCTGTTCGAACTGCGCACCGCCGCCGCCGACGACGCCCGCATCCTCGGCGCGCTCGGCGACGGCGGCCTGCTGCCGCCCGGCCCCGACGTGCTGGCCACCGTCGAATTCCTCGGCGAGCACGGTATCCCCGCGCTGCCCGGCTGGCGCTACCTCGCCCAGGCCGTCGACCCCGCCGACCACGCCGCCGTGCTGGCCGCCCGGCCCGAACTCGTCGACGGCGTGATCATCACCGACCCCGGCAGCCACGCCCGCGCCCGCGAAGCCCTGGCCGGCGCCGCCCTGCTGCCCCGTTCCACCGTCGCCGTCGGCACCGCCGCCGCGCTCCTGGCCCCCACCCCGCCGCCCGGCGGCCCGGACAGCGGGGTCTTCCTCGTCCCGCCCAACCCGGCCATGCACGACGAACGCGCCGCCGACGACGAACGCCAGGCGCTGCGCCGGCGCGCCGGCGAGCGGGACACCGAGATCCGCACCCTCGCCGCCCGGCTGGCCGGCGACCGTACCCTGGCCGCCCGGCTCGCCTCCTGGCGGGCCTCGTGCCCCGCCGGCCGGCTCGCCGAACTCGCCGCCGCCGCCGAGGAGGCGGGCGAGCGCGCCGCCGCCGCCCGGCAGCGGCTCACCGAGGCGAGCGCGGCCCGCGCCGAGGCCGAGGAGGCCGCCCAGGAGGCCACCCGGATCCGCGACGAGGCCCAGGACCGCGTCCAGCGCGCCCGCCGCTCCGCCGACGCGCTCGCCGGACTCGCCTTCCGGCTGCGCGAACGCGCCGGCTGGCAGTCCCGGCTGCGGGAACTCGCCGTCGAGGCCGCCGACGCCGAAGCCGCCGCCGTCACCTGCCTGGAGCGCGCCCGCGCCGCCGACGAGGACCGGCGCGCCGCCCAGCGCGCCGCCGACGACACCCGCCGCACCGCCCGCGCCCTGCGCGCCGAACGCGCCCAGATCACCGGCGTCCCCGACGACCTGCCCGCCGAGCCGCCCACCGCCGCCCTCCCCGACCTGCGCGAGGCGTACCGCACGGCCTCCCAGCTGTACGAGAAGGTCGGCGTCGGCGCCGACCTGCGCGCCGAACAGGCCCGTGCCGAGGGCGACGAGAGCGCGGCGAGCGCCGCCCTGGAACGGCTCACCAACAAGGTCCGCACCCGCGCCGCCAGACTCCTCGCCGAACTCGACGGCGCCGACGGCCCCTCCCGGCAGGCCGCCGCCGCCCGCGCCGAATCCCACGTCCAGCTGCTGGAGACCCGCTCCTCCACCGCCAGCGAACAACTGGGCCGGCTGCGCGGCGAAGCCGAACGCCTCGCCCCCGCCGAGGGCGAGGCCCACACCGAACTGCCCGCCGACCGCGTCCCCACCGACGCCGGCCACGCCCGCGACCTGCTGCGCACCGCCACCGCCGAACTCGCCGCCCGCGAGGACACCCTGACGGCCGCCCGCGCCGCACTGGAGGAGCTGGTACGCGAGCACCACACCGCCCGCGACGGCGCCGGCGGCTTCGAGGAGACCGCCGCCCTGCTGCGCGACCTGCTGCGCGATCCGCAGCCGGAACAGCCTCCCGGCGACGGCGCGGACCCGGACACCCCCTACCCCGGCACCCTCGCCGAGGCCCGGCAGTCCGCCACCGACGCCCGCCGCGCCCTGCGCTCGTGCGCCGCCGCCCTCACCGCCGCCGACGCGGCGGTCCGCGACGCCGGCGACCTGCTCGTGCGGCACGCCAACTCCGCCCGCTACGAGCAGGTCCGCACCCCCGCCCGGCAGCAGATCCGCGAACTGCCCGCCGCCGCCCTGCCCGAGCACGCCACCGCCTGGGCCGAGGCGTTCGCACCCCGGCTGCGCGTCCTCACCGACGAACTCGCCCAGCTGGAACGCAACCGCGACTCCATCGTGGACCGGCTGCGCGGCCTCGTCGAATCCTCCCTGGCCACCCTCCGCTCCGCCCAGCGGCTGTCCCGGCTGCCCGAGGGCCTGGGGGAGTGGTCCGGGCAGGAGTTCCTGCGCATCCGCTTCGAGGACCCCGACCAGGCCACCCTCAGCGAACGGCTCGGCGAGGTCATCGACGAGACCACCCGCGCCGCCGTCAAGAAGAACTCCGACCTGCGCCGCGACGGCATGTCCCTGCTGCTGCGCGGCACCCACGCCGCCCTGCGCCCGGGCGGCGTCGCCGTCGAGATCCTCAAGCCCGACGCCGTCCTGCGCGCCGAGCGGGTGCCGGTCGGCCAGATGGGCGACGTGTTCTCCGGCGGACAGCTGCTCACCGCCGCCATCGCCCTGTACTGCACCATGGCCGCCCTGCGCAGTAACGACCGGGGCCGCGACAAGCACCGGCACGCCGGCACCCTCTTCCTCGACAACCCCATCGGCCGCGCCAACGCCACCTACCTTCTGGAGCTCCAGCGCGCCGTGGCCGACGCCCTGGGCGTCCAGCTGCTGTACACCACGGGCCTGTTCGACACCACTGCGCTGGCCGAGTTCCCCCTCGTGATCCGGCTGCGCAACGACGCGGACCTGCGCGCCGGGCTCAAATACATCAGCGTCGAGGAGCACCTGCGCCCCGGACTGCCCCAGCAGCGCTCCGGCGAGAGCGAGACCATCCACGGCGAGATCACCGCTACCCGGGTCTACCGCAAGCCCGGGGCGGACCCGGCGGCGGAAGCCGGAGCCGCCCCCGCTCAGTGATCGCGGTACCCGGCGGACTTGCGCCCGCGGGCCACGCTGCTCGGCACGGACACCACCCCGTGCCGCTGCCGCCAGGCCTGCCGGGTGATCCAGATGTCCAGCACCGCCCAGGTCGCCACCACCGTGGAGGCGACCGAGGAGATCGTCATCGGCAGCGCCAGCCAGGACCCGGCCAGCGTGCACAGCAGGACCACGACCACCTGACTGAGCGTCAGTGCGATGATGATGACCGCCCGTACCGCCGCGTTGCGCACGGGATCGGGCATCCGGGGTCTCGCATACACTCCGCCGTCCTCCGGTACGGTGAGATGTTCTGTTATGTCCCGCGGCTCCATGGTAAGGCGCCGCCCGGCGTACGCCCTCACCAAGTCCTCACGCCCAGCCGCTCGTCGCGGTAGTAGGCTCGCGCTGTCGCAGCACGCAACGGCACGGACACACCCCGGGGAGGGCACGCACGTGCGAGGGAAGTCGATCCGACGAAAGATAGGGGCGCTGCTGCTCGTGCCCCTGCTGTCGCTCGTATCGATCTGGGCGTTCGCCACGGCCATCACCGTCGCCGAGGCCAGATCGCTGCTCGCCGTCGCCTCCGTCTCCGACAAGCTCGGCACCCCGGCCGAGGCCGTCATCCACGCCATCCAGCAGGAGCGCCGCCAGACCCTCGTCTTCCTCGCCGACCCGCGCCGCTCCGACGCCCTCGCCGAACTCCACGACACCCAGGAGGCGACCGAGGCGGCCGTCGCCGAGGTACGCGCGCAGGCCGCCGGCGGCGCCCGCGACGACCTGGCCGGCGGCGCCGAGGACCGGCTGGACGCCTTCCTCTCCGGCCTCGACGGACTCGCCACCCTCCGCGACCAGGTGCAGAACAACATCATCTCCCGCACCGCCGCGCTCGACGCCTACACCGTCGTCATCGACCCCGGCTTCCGCTTCCTCGCCGCCCTGCACCTCGTCGAGAACGTGGACCTCGACCGGCACGGCCGCGCCGTCGTCGGCATCGCGCAGGCCCGCGAGTACCTCTCCCGCGAGGACGCCCTGGTGGCCGGCGCCCTCGCCGCCGGCCGCATGACCGACACCGAACTGCGCCAGCTCGGCGACCGCATCACCGAACGCGCCCTCGCCTACACCACCTACCTCCCCGACCTGCCCGCCGAGGACCAGCGCGCCCACGAGGTGTTCTGGGACACCGGGCCCGGTCATGTGCTCACCGTCGTCGAGGGCCGGCTGCTGGACGGCGGCACCCGCTCCGCCCGCCCCGACCAGTGGGTGGACACCGGCGGCAACGCCCTCGAACAGCTGCGCATCCTCGGCGAGTCCGCCCAGGAGCGCTACGGGGACGCCGTCGATCCCGAGGCCACCGCCGTCCTGGTGCGGGCCTGGGCCGCCGGGGTGCTCGGCGCCGCCGCCGTGATCGTCTCGCTGGTGGTCTCGCTGCGCATCGGACGGGCCCTCATCCGCGACCTGATGACGCTGTCGAAGGAGGCCAAGGACGCCGCCGAGGTACGGCTGCCCGGTGTGCTGCGCCGGCTCGCGGCCGGCGAGCGGGTGGACGTGGAGACCGAGGCCCCGCACCTGGAGTACGGGCGCGACGAGGTCGGCCAGGTCGGCCAGTCCCTCAACACCCTCCAGCGCGCGGCCGTCGCCGCCGCCGTCGAACAGGCCACCGTACGGCGCGGGATCTCCGACATCCTCGTCAATCTCGCCCGCCGCAACCAGGTGCTGCTGCACCGTCAGCTCGGCCTGCTGGACACCATGGAACGGCGCACCGACGACGCCGACGAACTCGCCGACCTCTTCCGGCTCGACCATCTGACCACCCGGATGCGCCGGCACGCCGAGGGCCTGGTGATCCTCTCCGGCGCCGCCCCCGCCCGGCAGTGGCGCAAGCCGGTGCAGCTGATGGACGTGGTGCGGGCGGCGGTCGCCGAGGTCGAGGACTACGAGCGCGTCGAACTGCACCGCATGCCGCAGCTCGCGGTGGCCGGCGGCGCCGTCGCCGATCTCACCCACCTCATCGCCGAACTCCTGGAGAACGCCACCGTCTTCTCCCCGCCGCACACCTCCGTGCAGGTCTCCGGCGAACGCGTCCCGCACGGCTACACCCTGGAGATCCACGACCGGGGCCTGGGCATGAACCCGGAGGCGCTGCGCGAGGCGAACGAGCGCCTGGCGCACACCCCCGAGTTCGATCTCTCCGACACCGACCGGCTCGGCCTGTTCGTGGTGGCCCGGCTCGCGGAACGGCACGGGGTGCGGGTGGCGCTCAAGGAGTCCCCGTACGGCGGCACCACCGCCGTGGTGCTGCTGCCCGGCGAACTGCTCACCGAGACCGGCGAATGCCCCGACGAACGCTCCCCGCTGCCCGAACGCCCGGCCCCGCCCGAGCTGTTGAACGGGCCGGTGGACGGCCCGGTGGAGCTGGAGGCGCCGGTCGGCTTCCGCGGTCTTGAGCGGTCCCGGGAGAGCGCGCGCGGGTTCGGCCCCTACCCCTTCTCCGACCCCGCACCCGGGACCGAGCCGCACCCCGGCACCCACACCGGGCCCGACGGTGACCCCGGACCCGGCGCCCGCGACCGGGTGCGCCACGCCGAGCCGGACCCCGGATACCCCGAACCACCCGCCGTCCCCCACCACGAGGATCCCGCGACCCCGGCCGGCACCCCCGCCGGGGCCGGCCCCGAACCGCCGATCCCGCTGCCGCAGCGGCGCCGCACCCCGGTGCTGGTCGCCGACCACGGCCGGCCGGTCGGCGAACCACCGGGCGAGGACCCCGCGCCCGGCCACGAGGAGGACGCCGGCACCGGCACCACCCTCGCCGGACTGCCGCGGCGGCAGCGCCGCACCCGGCCCGCACCCGCGCCCGTCCCCGACACCTGGGACGAGCCGGAGCCCGCGGGCCACCCCGGCTCCGACCCCACGGAGCAGGACGCCGACGAAGTGCGGGCGAGGATGGCCGCACTCCAGCTCGGCTGGCGGCGCGGCCGGCAGCACAGCCACCGTGATCACCGCGGTGATCACGCAACCACCACCAGGCGGGACGACGACCCGCAGGCACCGACACCGTAAGGGGCAGACCCATGACTGCACCGGGGGCCGACGCCCGGCACGGAACACCGCAGGACGGCGAGCGTCTCGACGGCGTACTGGACGAGTTCGTCGGCAAAGTGGCGGGAATGCGCCACGCGCTGATACTCTCCGCCGACGGTCTGGCGCGCGGCGCCTCCAGGGCCCTGAGCCGGGAGGACAGCGAACAACTCGCGGCCGTGGCCTCCGGGTTCCACTCACTGGCCAGGGGCGTGGGAACACACTTCAACACCGGCGGGGTGCGCCAGACCCTGGTGGAGCTGGACGACGCGTTTCTCTTCGTGGCCGCTGCCGGCCAGGGCAGCGCGCTCGCCGTCTTCGCCGACATCGAGGCGGACATCGGACAGATCGGCTACGAGATGACGCTGCTGATCAAGCGGGTCGGCGCGCAGCTGGGCATCGCCGCACGCGGCGGCCCGGCCGGCGAGAGCTGACCGGCCGGCCGATGAGCCACGGCTGGTTCGACGAGGAGGCGGGTCCCATCGTGCGGCCCTACGCGATGACGCGTGGCCGCACCAGGGGAACCGTCGATCACCCCCTCGACCTGATCGCCCTGGTGACGGCGGAGACCGGCGATCCGGACGGCGCGGCCGGCGGCGTCAGTGATCTCACCGACCGGGAACTGGCCCCGGAGCACGCCGAGATCATGCGCCGCTGCCGCCGTACCACCGAGTCCGTGGCCGAACTGGCCACCGGGCTCGATCTGCCGGTCGGCGTGGTGCGGGTGCTCATCAGCGATCTGCTGGACGCCGGCCTGGTCCGGGTCAGCCGCCCCGTGCCCGCCTCCCAGTTGCAGGACGACAGCACACTCCGTGAGGTGATCGATGGTCTCCGGGCCCTTTGAGCGCGGCCGCAGCCGGCCGGCGGATCCCACGGCACTGAAGATCCTCGTCGCGGGGGCCTTCGGCGTGGGGAAGACGACGCTGGTCGGCGCCGTCAGCGACATCAAGACCCTTCAGACGGAGGAGTCGCTGACGGAGGCCGGGCGGCCGGTGGACGACATCCGGGCGGTGTCCGGGAAACGGTCCACCACCGTCGCCATGGACTTCGGGCGGATCACGATCAGCGATTCGGTGATCGTGTACCTCTTCGGTACCCCCGGGCAGGAGCGGTTCCGCTTCCTGTGGGACGAGTTGGCGCGCGGCGCGCTGGGGGCGCTGATCCTGGTGGACACCCGGCGGCTGGCGGACAGCTTCTCGGTGGTGGACTTCTTCGAGACCCGCGGGCTGCCGTTCGCGGTGGCGGTCAACTGCTTCGACGGGGCGATCCGTTACCCGCCGGAGCAGGTGCGCCGGGCACTGGACCTGGACGAGGACGTCCCGGTGATGCTGTGTGACGCGCGGGAGCGCGCCTCGGCCCGGGACGCCCTGGTGGCGGTGGTGGAACACGCGCTGCACCGCTCGGCGCGGCAGCGTTCCGCCGTGTCCTGAACGGGGGTTGCGGCCGTGACGTCCTGAGGCTGTTGCGTCCATGTCGCGAGTAGGTGACAACGCGCCGGAGCGTGAAACGGAGCGCGCACACGTGGCGTCGGTGATCTGTGACGGCGGCGGACATCGGGACCCACGGGGGTGGCTCCAATGACCGCCGCCGTTGCCTGTGCTAACGAGCCAGGGCTTTGGTGGACACGGGAAAGTCGAAGTACGTCTCCGGATACGGCTCGTCCCGGTAGCCGAAGTGCCACCACTCGGTGCTCACGGGTGCGAATCCCTCGGCGTCCAGGGTGTCGGCCAGCAGCCGGCGGGCGGCCCGCGCCCCGGCGGGGACATCCGGCGAGTCGCCGTGCGATCGCGGGTCGAAGAAGTCGAAGCCGGTCCCCATGTCGACCGGGGCACCGTCCGCCGCCCGCACCAGGGTGAGATCGACGGTGCTGCCCCGGCTGTGGCCCGAGCGCACCGCCAGATACCCCTCCTCCACCAGCCGGTCCTTGGGGACACGCGGATAGAACTCGGCCCGGGTGCGGCCGTCCTCGGGGCGTTCCATCCAGGCGGTGAAGTGATCCACCGCGCGCTGCGGGCGGTAACAGTCGTACACCCGCAGCCGGTAGCCCCGCTCCCGCAGGGTGCGGGCGGCCCGCGCCAGCGCCTCGGCGGCGTCCCGGGTGAGCAGACAGATTGGCTCCTCGTAGCCGTCCACGGGCTCACCGGTGAAGTTGTGCGCCCCCGCGTACCGCATCTCCTCCTCGATGTCCGGGGCGATCTCGCGCAGCGCCACGAAGCCGGCGGGCGCGGTGTCCGTCACCGGCGCCGGGCCCTGCGACCCGGACAGCGGCAGGACGAGAGCGGCACCGGCGACCGCGGCGGCGGCCAGGACGGCGGGGGAGCGGCGCATAACCGGTTCCTATCAGGGGTGCGGAGGAGTCGCGAGCGCGGTGCGGCCGATGTGATGACGGAGTGCCGGATTCTCCACGTACCCGGTGGTAGGCGAGGCGGGCGAGCGCTCCTACCGTGAGGAGTACTCAGCCGTCATGGCGGTCCGGACCAGCCTCTGCCGCGGTGTCACCCCCCTGTGATCAGCGAGGAGCCGCCCCATGAAGCTGCCCGGGTTCCGTACCCGCACCCGCACCCGGCCCCGTACCGTACCCGCCGCCCTCGGCGCGGTGCTGGCCGCCGTCCTGCTCGCCCTGCTGTCCGCGCCCGCCGGCGCCGCCCCCGCGGCGACCGCCACCGGCGGCTGGAACAAGGACGGCTGCGTCCCGGCCGCCGCCCACCCCCGCCCCGTGGTCCTGGTGCACGGCACCCTGGCCGGCGGCACCAGCAACTGGCTGGGGCTGGCGCCCTACCTCGTCGCACGCGGCTACTGCGTCCACTCCTTCGACTACGGCCGGCTGCCCGGCGTCCCGCTCCTGGGCGGCCTGGCCCCCATCGAGGAGTCGGCGGACGAACTCGCCGCCGAGGTGGACCGGGTGCTCGCCGCCTCCGGAGCCTCGGAGGTGGACCTGGTCGGCCACTCCCAGGGCGGCCTGATGCCCCGCTACTACCTCAAGCACCACCCGGACGCGGCGGGCAAGGTGAATGCGTTCGTGGCGATCGCGCCCAGCACCAACGGCACCACCCTGCTCGGGCTCACCCGGCTCCTCGACCTGATCCCGGCACTGGACCGGGCCATCGCCGAGAACGCGCCCGCCCTCGCCCAGCAGGTGGCGGGCTCCGCCTTCCTGCGCGAGCTGAACGCGGACGGCTACACGGTCCCGGGCGTCACCTACACGGTGATCGCGACCCGCTACGACGAGGTGGTCACCCCGTACCGCTCACAGTTCATCGACGAACCGGGCGTGCGCAACGTGCTGCTCCAGGACCTGTGCCCGCTCAACATCTCCGAGCACGCCACCATCGGACTCCTGGACCGGATGGCCTTCCACGAGACGGCCAACGCCCTCGACCCGGCCGGCGCCGAGCCGACCACCTGCTGGTCGGTCTTCTCCTAGCCGGGATCAGTACAGACCCTCGGTGTAGCGCGGGCCGTAGTGCTCTTCCAGCTGCGCCAGGGAATCGTCCGGCCGCTCCAGCGCCTTGGCGATCCGGGCCCGGCTCGGCAGCGACTCGGGCTGCCAGCTGTCCGGGTCCCAGGTGTGGGAGCGCAGGAACGCCTTGGAGCAGTGGTGGAAGACCTCATCGATCTCCACCACCAGGGCCAGCCGCGGGCGGTTGCGCCGCACGATCATGTCGTCGAAGAACGGTGCCTCGCGCACGATCCGGGCCCGGCCGTTGATCCGCAGCGTGTCGCCGCGGCCCGGCAGCAGGTAGATCAGCCCGACGTGCGGGTTGGCGAGGATGTTCCGGAAGCCGTCCAGGCGCTTGTTGCCCGGGCGGTCCGGGATGGCCAGGGTGCGGTCGTCCAGGACGAGGGTGAAGCCGGGCGGATCGCCCTTGGGCGACACGTCGCAGCTGCCGTCCGCGCCGCTGGTGGCGATCAGGCACAGCGGGGAGCGGGCCAGCCAGTCGCGGTCCAGCGCGTGCAGCGCCGGGCGGGCCTTGTCCCGGGTGTACGGGGCGGGTTCGCCGATCAGCTCGCGCAGTTCGCTCTCGGAGGTGACCTCCGTGAACGGTCCGGATGCGGTCGTCATCGCTCTCCCTTTCCGGGTGCTCGCGGATGCTGACAGCAGGCAGCCTACGGCGGTGCCGCCGTCCTCCCCGAAGGTGGGGGCCGGGAAGACGGCGGCACCGGTCGGTGGGCCGCGCCGGTCAGGCGCGGCGGGCGGCGGCGGCCCGGCGCCGGGCCGCCAGCAGGAGGGTCGCGGTACCGGCGGTCAGCGCCGCGGCGCCGCCGAGGGCGAGGGCGGCGGTGCCGGCCGCGTCACCGCCGGTGGCGGCCAGTTCCGGGTCGTCCTCGCCGGTGACCGCGGTGCCCTGGTCGCCGGCCGGGGCGGGGGCGTTGCCCGCCGGGGCGGTGGTGTCCGCGGGCGGCTCCCGGTCCTCCCCGGGGGTGGTGTCGTGGCCGCCGGGCCCGGTGTGGTCGCCGTGGTCCTCGTGGTCGCTGTGGTCCTCGTGGCCGCTGTGCTCCCCGTGCTCCCCGTGCTCGCCGTGGTCCGTGTGGCCGGATTCCTCCGCTCCGGGCCCGGTCTCCGGCGCGGTGGCGGGCGGCGCCGGCTCGATGACCGTCCCGCCGCCTGCCGCGCCGCCGAACACCACGTCAGAGCATGTGTAGAACGCCTCGGGGCTGTCACTGCGCTGCCAGACGCTGTAGATCAGATGCCGCCCCGAGCGGTCGGGCACGGTCAGGTCGAAGACGTACGAGCCGTTCTCCAGCGGCGGGTCGGTGACCGTGCCGAAGGACTCCAGGTCCGACCAGCGCAGCGGGGTGCTGGGGTCGTACCCCTCCTTGGTGATGAACAGTTCGAAGCCGCCGCGGTGCGGCGCGGTGGCCCGGTAGCGGAAGGTGTGCTGCCCGGCGGAGAGCGTGGAGGCGGGCCAGTCGGCACGGGCCTGGTCGAGACCGGCGTACTTGTCGCGGCCCGCGCTGCACAGCTTGCCGTCCGGGATCAGCTCCCGGTGCCGGCCGGCGGCGTCGGCGAGGTTGACCTCGTTCCAGTCGTACAGGGGCTGGGTGCCGCCGATGGCCACCAGGTCGCGGCAGGCGTCGGAGACCGGGCTCTCGGGTCCCTCGTCGAAGCAGGTCTTCACCCGGCTGACCGGGTCCTCCAGCGAGCCGTGGGCCCCGGCCGGGGACGCGGTGGCCAGGGTGATCATCAGCGGGGCAACGGCAAGGGCCGCGACCGTGGCGGCGGCGCGCAGCGCAGTCATCGTCGAACGTCTCCTCGGATCGGGGGCCCGGGCCGTGACGGGGGATCAGCGGCCCGGGGAATGAGCACGCTAGCCGCCGGGCTGGCCCGATCCGGGCGGTCGAAGGGGGTTTCACGGGTCTTTAAGTCCGGGCTAAGGAGCGGGCCAAGGCCGGGTTAAGCACGGAAGGGGCGGGTGGGGCGCCTCGGGCGGACGGTGGACTTTCGGTCATAGGCCCCGAGCGGGGACAGGCATGGTTGACATGGTTAGGTATGCCTAACCTAAATTGATCGACGGCCGAGCCGCACTCGACCGCTGCGCACCACCCGCACCACCCGCACCACCGAGCACCCCCACCGTCAACGCAAGGGACCGTACAGAGCCCATGAGCATGCCCGGCCACGCACCAACCGTGCCCGTGCCCCCCACCCTGCTGGAACCCGACCTGCTCGCCGCCGACCCCGCCGGACTGGCCGACGTCGGCAGACTGGTCACCGAACTCACCCGCGAAGCCGCCGGCGCCCTGCGCCGCCGCACCGGACCGCTGCCCACCCAGACCCCCGGCCAGCTCGCGGCCCTCGTCGACCGGCAGTTCCCCGACGGGCCGATACCCCGGCACGGCGGCGGCCGGGCAGCCGTCCTCGCCCTGGCCCGCGCCTACGCCGCCGGCACCGTGGACCTCGCCGACCCGCGCGCCGCCGCGCACCTCCAGCCCCCCTCGCTCAGCGTCGCCGCCGCAGCCGACGTCCTCGCCTCCGTCTTCAACGCCTCCGTCGACACCTGGGACTCCGGCCCCTACGCCGTCGAACTCGAACGCCGTCTCATCGCCGCCCTCACCGAACTGGCCGGCTACGGCCCGGCCGCCGGCGGCGTCCTCACCCCCGGCGGCAGCGCCTCCAACCTCCAGGCCCTGCTCATCGCCCGCGACACCGCCCTGCGCCCCGGCCGCGACGTCCGCACGGCCGGTCTGAGCGGCCTCACCGTCCGCCCCGTGCTCTACTGCTCCGAACTCGCCCACTTCTCCATGGCCCGCGCCGCCGCCCTGCTCGGACTCGGTGAAGACGCCGTCCGGCCGGTGCCCGCCGACGAACACCACCGGATGCGCCCCGAAGAGCTCGACCGCGCCCTGCGCACCCGCGCCGCCGACGAACTCCCCATCGCCGTCGTCGCCACCGCCGGCACCACCGACTACGGCTCCATCGACCCGCTGCCGCAACTCGCCGCCATCGCCCGCGACCACGGCGTCCATCTGCACGTGGACGCGGCCTACGGCGGCGGCGCCCTCTTCTCCGAGCGGATGCGGCCCCTGCTGGACGGCATCGAACACGCCGACAGCATCACCATCGACCTGCACAAAACGGCCTGGCAGCCGGCCGCCGCCAGCGCGCTGCTGCTGCGCGACCGGGCCGGCTTCGCCGTCACCACCGGGCTGCGGGTGGCCTACCTCAACCCGGAGGACGACGGCGAAGCCGGCTACGACGGACTGCTCGGCCACTCGCTCCAGACCACCCGGCGGGCCGACGCGCTCAAAGTCGCCGCCACCTTCCTGGCCCTCGGCCGGGAGGGCGTCGGCGCGATGCTCGACGCCTGCCACGACCTCGCCCGGCACGCCGCCCGCGCGGTGAGCGCCCACCCCCGGCTCGACCTCACCACCGAACCCGTGCTGACCACCGTGGTCTTCCGCTACCGGCCCCGCACCACCACCGACCCGGCCGCCGTCGACGCCATCAACGGCGCGCTGCGCCGCCGGCTGCTGCGCGAGGGCAGCGCCCTGATCGGCCGCACCGAGACGGCCGGCGCCGTACAGCTGAAACTCACCCTGCTCAACCCGCAGGCCAGGGCGAGCGACATCGACGAGATGCTGGCCGCCGTGGACGCGGCCGGAGGGGCCGAAGAGGCCGAGGAGGAACACCACCATGGCTGAATCCGAACGGGAGACCGTGCTCGACCTCGCGGCGGTCGGCATCGGCCCCTTCAACCTGTCGCTGTCGGCGCTGGCCGACGGCGTACCCGGCCTCGCGTACGCGGCGTACGACCGGCGCCCCGCGTACGACTGGCACCCGGGGCTGATGTTCGACTGGGCCAAGCTCCAGGTCGGCTTCCTCGCCGACCTGGTCTCCCTCATCCGGCCGACCAGCCGCTGGTCGTTCCTCAACTACCTCGTCGAACACGACCGGATGTACCCCTTCTACATCGCCGAGCGCTTCCACATCCCGCGCCGCGAGTACGCCGACTACTGCGCCTGGGCGGCGGCCCGGATACCCGGGCTGCACTTCGGCACCTCGGTGGACGCGGTGGAGTGGGACGCCGGCCGCGACCTGTGGCTCCTGACGGTGCGGGAGGTCGCCACCGGCGCCACCCGGGTGCAGGCCGCCAGGAACATCACCCTGGGCATCGGCACCGAGCCGGCCCTGCCCGCCCCGCTGAAGGACCTCGCCGGCCACCCCCGGGTCCTGCACTCCGGCGAGCACCTGCACCGGATCGAC
This sequence comes from Streptomyces harbinensis, assembly GCF_900116145.1. Taxonomy (GTDB): domain Bacteria; phylum Actinomycetota; class Actinomycetes; order Streptomycetales; family Streptomycetaceae; genus Streptomyces; species Streptomyces carpaticus. The sequence goes on from NZ_FPAB01000002.1 coordinate 125,198, forward strand.
GCGCTCGCGGCGGCCGGAGTACGGGACATCACGGTGATCGGCTCCGGCCAGTCCGGCGCCGAGGTCTTCCTGGACCTGATCCGCCGGCAGAAGGAGACCGGCTGGGCGGTCAGCTGGCTCACCCGCTCCTGGGGCTTCGCGCCGCTCGACTACTCCAAACTGGTGCTGGAGTACACCACCCCCGCCTACATGCGGTACTTCCACGGCCTGGACCCGGAGGTGCGCGACCGGCTCATCGCCTCGCAGTGGCAGCTGTACAAGGGCATCGACAGCGAGACGATCGACCTCATCCACGACGAGCTGTACGACCACCTGCTGGACGGCGACCGGCCGCCGGTCACCCTGCTCCCCGCCACCGCCCTGGCGGCGGCCGAGACCGGCGGCACGGACGGCAGCACGCTCCGCCTCACCACGCACCACGCCGATACGGGCGAACGCGCCGTCCGCGAGACGTCGGCGATCGTCGCGGCCACCGGCTACACCGCCCGCCGTCCGGACTGTCTGTCCCCCGTGGACAAACTCATCGCCTGGGACCCCAAGGGCCGTTACGACATCAGCGAGGGCCACCGCGTCACCACCGCCCCCGAGGTGACGGCCGGCCTGTACGTCCAGAACGCCGAACTCCACACCCACGGGGCAGCCGCCCCCGACCTGGGCATCGGCGCCTACCGGGGCGCACTGATCCTCAACGCGGTCACCGGAACGGACCACTTCCCGATCCCCCGCCGCACGGCGTTCCAGACCTTCGGTCCGCGGTAGCACTGCGACGACCGAGGGAGTCACCGCCGGCCGGGTACGTGGCCGGCGGTGACGTGCGCATGGTGACGGAGGCTAGCCGCTCGTGATGACGCGGTAGGAGCTGACCCACTTACCAATCTTCTTGTAGCCGGTCCGATCGATGACGATCGCCCCTCCGCTGCAGTTGTAGTTGTCCCACAGCTCCACCCTGGCCGCGCTGCTGGTCCGGGCGGACCGGATGCTGTCGTTCCAGCCGTCGCCGACGTAGACGCACGTGCCCACCGCCCCGGTGAACCTCTTGTTCGGCCCCTTGAAGTCGGTCTGCGCATAGGCGTAGAAGCCACCGGTCGCCTGCGCGGAGACATCGTTGGCGCTCTCGGTGACCGCCGGTGCGAGGGGCTGGGCGGATGTCGGGTTGGCCAGGATGACCGAGCCACTCAGAGCCGCCGCGGCGGCCGTGATGGCGACAAAACGCTTGCGCATCTGTTTCTTCACTCCCCTTCGGTGCCGGCCGCGGCTCCCTCCGCTGCCGTACGTCCCGTAGCGTCGCAGTCCATCAGAAACCCGGGCAACACCTTCGGTCCACCCCGAAACGCCCAGGTCGGGCAGAGGTTAGAGTCGACTGTCAGGCGTCCCCTCCAGCAGCGCACGGCCCAGCGGGCTGAGCGAGTGCTGGCTTGTCGCCCCCTCGCGCCGCGTCAGGACCAGACCCGCCTCGCGCAGCACCCGCAGATGTTCGCTCGCCGACGCGGCCGAGGCACGGATGTGACCGGCCAGCTCGGTCGTGCTTCCGCCCGAGGCGGCTGCCTCCAGCACCGCCGCCCTGGTCCGTCCCAGCAGCCGCGACACCCTGCGCAGCTGACCGACGTCGGGCGGCGGCGTGGCCCACGCCGTCTCGTGGCGGATGGGGTACACCAGCACCGGCGGCAGCGCCGGATCACGCAGTACCGTGGGCACCCGCCAGCAGAAGAACGCCGGAACCAGCACCAGGCCCCGGCCGTCCAGGCGCAACTCGCGTCCGAACGGCCCCTGTGCGACGCGCAGCACCGGGGGTTCCCAGGTCACCGTCGGATGCAGGGTGCTCAACAGGAGGTCGACCCCGCCCCGTAACAGTACCTGTGCCCGCCATGCCCGGTCGGCTGCCAGTTGCCGCTCCATGACGGGCATGAACGGTGCGAGCAGGGCACGGCGGAAAGCCGCGATCCCCTCTCCCAGGCGTCGCATGTCCGCCGCCTCACCACGGGCCAGAGCTCTGACCCAGGGAAAGTCCCGGCGGGCCGGCGGCAGCTGGGCGAGTTCGGCGCTCAGCCGGGCCCGGCCGGTCTCGCGCACCGCGTTCAGGCCGGCGTCGAAGCCGCCGCTCCGTGCCTCGGCAGGGGTGAGGAAGTCCGGTGAGTACCCGCGCGCCGGGGCGAGTACCAGCAAGCGGCGCATCGGTCCGGTCAGCCGGGAGGCGGCGAACCGCCGCCACTGTGCGAACACCTCGGCCCCGTCCTGCCGCTGCAGCTGATGAGCCGCCAGCAAGATCTCCCACAACTCGTCGGATCGCTCGGCCACCCGCACACGGCCCGTATCGGACTCACTGAACCTCACCCGCAGTGCCATTCACCCTCCCCGGAACAGCGGTGTTCACTTGCCTTGATGACGTGGCGCGGCGCCGACAGGATGCCGCAGGGCGGGCACCGGTGCGGAAAATGGCGGGGATTGGACGACGGGGGACATCAAGTGAGGGGCGATCCACCCAGGCCGGGGCGAGCGCCGGCGCCTGTGATGGCACTGACCCCAACGCCCTTGCGCACACGTGGTTTTGACAGCAGCGGACGGCCCTGTAGGTTCCGCTTCACGGTCTTCGCCCCTCCGGGAGGGTGGGCCGTCGGACAGGTCGAGCCGTGGAGCGAGCATGCGGGGGAAGACGCGGAAGCCGCGGGTTCCGGTGTGCGTGCCGCGGGGCTCGCCGGAGGCGGAAACGTCTTAGCCCCGGCGACATGATCGCGAAGATCAGCGGTCCACCGGGGCTTGTCACCGTGCATCCTACCCGATGTCCCGCAGGAGGAACAGTGACGCACATACCCCCGGCCCCCGCGCCGGGGCCGTGGGTGGAGGAGTGGCTCAGCCCCGCCCGGCACGCCGTCTACCTCGACGCGGCCGGGGGCGACCCGGCGCGGGCGCTGGCGCTGTACGAGTGGAACACGGCCCTGGCCTGCGCGGTGCTGCGCGATCTGAGTCACTTCGAGATCGCGCTGCGCAATGCCTACGCCCGGGCGCTGGACGCGACCTGGACCGGTGAGGGGCACTGGCTGGACGACCCGGCCAGCCCGCTGCGGGCCCCGCTGATCCGGGTGCGGAAGGGCGGCCGGGGCCGGGCGCGGCGGCGGGTGGACATCAATGACAAGACCCGCGGCGCCATCGACGGGGCGCGCCGGCGGTACGGGCGCGCGGCCCCGCCCGGCAAGGTGATCGCCGAGCTGTCGCTGGGCGTGTGGCGGTATCTGTCCACCTCCGCTCACGAGAAGACGCTGTGGGTGCCCCATCTCCACCGGGCCTTCCCGCCCGCCACCCACCGCGCGACGGTCGACCGGCATATCGGTGGGCTGCACGAACTGCGCAACCGGGCCGCCCACTGGGAGCCCTTGCTGACGGTGCCCGTCGGCGCGCGGATGCGCGACCTGCTGGAGGTCACCGGCCTGCTGGGCCCCGACCTGGCCGCCTACATCGAGCACACCAGCCAGGTCGCCCCCACCCTCGCCCGGCGCCCGTAACCGCGTCCGGCCGCCGGGCCGGTCCGGGGCCCGCACGGGTGGGGTGGGGCCGGCACCCCGGTCCCACCCCACCCGTACCTCACTCCTCGTCCTGCCGCATCGCCGCCGCCAGGCGCAGATGCGGGGCCGCTTCCGCCGGGCGGCCCTGGCGTTCCAGGGTGCGGCCCAGGAGCAGCCGCAGATACGCGTCGTCCGGGGAGTGGGCCGTCAGGCTCTCCAGTTCCGTCCGCGCCCGCTCCAGCTGCGCCGAGTGGTAGTAGGCCCGCGCCGCCAGGACGCGGACCGACCACTCCGTGCCGTGGTCCGCCAGCAGCGGGCGCAGCAGCGTCAGGGCGCCCAGCGGGTCGCGCTTGTCGAGCAGGGACTCGGCCAGCCGCAGGCGTTCCACCTCCTCCGGGAGCTCCCGCTCCGGCGGCGTGTCCGCCGCATCGCGCAGGAACGCGGTCATCGCTTCCGGGGACTGCGCGCCCGCCAGGGCCCGCTTGCCCGCCACCAGGGTGGGGGAGGAACGGACGCCGATGGCCTTGCCGCGCAGCAGGTCCTCGCGGACCCGGTCGGTGCCCGCGCCGGAGGCGAGCAAGTCGCCGCCGTCCGCGAATCCGGCCGCGCGGGCCGCTTCCGCCAGCACGTCCGGGTCGCTGATGTCGCGCGCGGTGACGAAGTGGGCCTTCAGGACCTCCTCCACGACCGCGTCCTGCAGCGCCGCCCCGCCCCGCTCGTGGGCGAGCGCGATCAGCCGGTGGGCCGGTCCGCTGTCCGCGCGCCAGACCGCTCCGAACGGGGTGCCGAGGCCGGCGTCGGCCGCGATCCGCGAGACGCGGGTGGCGTTCTCGACGGGGGAGAGGCCGTCGGGCGTGCAGGCGCTCAGCGCCTCGTCCGCCAGCGGGTCGATCTGCCACTCCGCCAGCGGCTCTGCCTTCCGCGGGGCCATCGGGTCGATGCGGAACGGCCGCCACACCACCTCGACGCGCTCGCCGTCCCAGCCGGCGAGCGCCGCCTCCAGGCGCCGCTTGCCGATGTACGCCCAGGGACACACCACGTCGGCCCAGATCTCGATTCGCATGCCCGCACCATAAACGACACCTGTTGTGTATGCAACATCTGTCGTACAGTAGGGGCCGTGAGCCCACTCAACCCCGACGATCCCCGCGCCCGCCGCACCCGGGAACGGCTGCGCGCCGCCGCGCTCGAACTGGCCGGTGAGCACGAGCTGAGCAGCATCACCATGTCCCTGGTCGCCCGGCGGGCCGCGATCAACCGTGCCACCGTCTACGCGCACTACCCGGACCTCGACGCCCTCGTCACCGACGCCATGGACGACGCCATCGGCGGGCTCTCCCGCGCCGTCGCGCTCTGCCCGCTCCAGGCGCCGCGCGACGCCCCGCCGCAGCCGCTCCTCGATCTCTTCGCCGAGGTGGAGGCGGGCGCGGTGCTCTACCGGCGGATGCTCTCGGAGAGCGGCAGCGCCCGGTTCGCGCACCGCATGCAGCGCCGGCTGGCCGCCGGGCTCGCCGAACGCTTCGCGCACGGCCACCGCCCGCCCGCCACCGACGACGTACCGCTCGACCTGCACGCCGGCTATCTCGCCGGCGCGCTCTGTGGGGTGATCACCACCTGGATCACGGCGGAGCCCCCGGTACCCGCCGCCGACGCGGCACTCGCCACCTGGCGGCTCCTCCTCGCCTAGGGCCCTGGCCCTGGCCCCGTACCCGCCCCGAGGCGGCAGCGCGCGTCGATCACGCCGGGCCCCGCGCACCGGGCTCGTATGATCGAACACCCTGCGCGTCATGCCCGGCGCACACCCGGTCGGTGAGCGCTTCCGGCTCACCGGCGCTTTCCGGCGCGCGGGGTCCGGACGAAGGGAACACCGTGGCGGAGAAGACCGGGGCGGACACGCCGACGGTGCGGAAGGCCCGTCGGCCGGTGATCCGGTGGCCGGGTGAGGACGCCCGGGGCCGGTCGGTCTGGACCCGGGGGCGGGTGCTCGCGGCGTGCGCGGTGCTGACGGCCGGCCTGCTGGCGTTCCCCGGCCTCGTGCCCAACACGCCCGGCCGGCTGGGGAGTCTGCTGGAGTCCTTCCTGCCCTGGCTCGGCCTGGTGATCGTGGTGCTGCTCGGCCTCGCCGCGCTGCGGCGTTCGGCCACCGCTCTGCTCGCGCTGCTGCTGCCGGTGGTCGCCTGGACCGCTCTCTTCGGCGGGCTGGTCCGGCCGGCCCAGGGCGGTGACGTCGATCTCGTCGTGGTGCAGCACAACGTGAGCGACGAGAACGACGACCCGGCGGGCACCGCCCGCGCCCTGGCCGGAGCGGAGCCCGATCTCATCGCGCTCCAGGAGCTGTTGCCCTCCGCGCTGCCCGTCTATCAGGAGGAACTGGCCGCGCGGTACCCGTACCACGAGGTCCGGGGCACCGTGGGGCTCTGGTCCGTTCACCCGCTCAGCGACACCCGGGCCGTGGACATCAAGCCGCGGGACATCGAGGAGTACTGGAGCCGTGGGATGCGGACCGTGGTCCACACCCCGCACGGCGAGATCGCGGCGTACGTCGCGCACCTGCCGTCGGTGCGCCTCGGGACCGGCGGGTTCGCGTCCGCCCGGCGCGACGAGAGCGCCCAACGGCTGGCCCGGGCCATCGCGGCCGAGGAACTGCCCCGGGTGGTCCTGCTGGGCGACCTCAACGGCACCGTCGAGGACCGCGGGCTGGCGCCGCTGACGGACCGGCTGAACGTGCCGGAGAGCGGCTTCGCCTTCAGCTTTCCCGCGGCCTTCCCGGTGGCCAGGATCGACCAGGTCATGGCCCGGTCCGCGACGGTCTCCCGCATCCACACGCTGCCCACCGCCGGCAGCGACCACCTGCCGGTGGTCGCCCACCTGCGGTGGGAGTGACCGGCACCGGCGCGGATCGGGGCCGGCCCCGGGACGTCCGCCCCCGGCGCCGCCGGGCGGCCCCCGCCCCGGTCAGCCCACCTGGATGGAGCGCTTGGCCAGCCCGCCCCAGAAGCCGTCGATCACCGTGCGCTGGCCGGTGAGCTGGTCCTCGCCCGCGCCCAGCGTCACGAACAGCGGTGCGAAGTGCTCCGTCCTGGGGTGGGCGATCCGCCCGGACGGGGACGCGTGCTCGAAGTCGAGCAGCGCGTCGATGTCCCCGGTGCGCAGCGCCTCCTCGCCCCAGGCGTCGAACTCCTTCGACCACCCCGGCGCGTCCTGGGGCGAACTGCCCCAGCTGAACCCGCTCAGATTGTGGGTGAAGAAGCCGCTGCCGACGATCAGCACGCCCTCGTCCCGCAGCGGCGCCAGGCGCCGGCCCAGCGCCAGCAGCCGCTGCGGTTCGAGGGTGGGCATGGAGATCTGGAGCACCGGGATGTCCGCCTCCGGGTACATCTCCTTCAGCGGTACGTACGCCCCGTGGTCCAGGCCGCGCGCCGGATCCTCGTGCACCGGGGTGCCGGGGGCGCCGGTCAGGGCGCGGACCCGAGCGGCGAGTTCCGGGGCGCCGGGCGCCGGATAGGTCACCCGGTAGTAGTGCTCGGGGAAGCCCCAGAAGTCGTACATCAGCGGCACCGGGTGGGTGGCGCCGATGGTGAGCGGTGCCGACTCCCAGTGCGCGGAGACGATGAGGATCGCCCGGGGGCGGGGGAGTGCGGCCGACCACCGGGCCAGCTGCCGGGTCCACAGGGCGTCGTCGGCCAGCGGGGGCGCGCCGTGGCTGAGGTACAGCACGGGCATCCGGTCAGTGGCGGGGGCGGTCATGGCACTCCACTCCTTCGGGAGGTGAATCCGGTCCGGTCGGACCGTCAGTTGCGGATCAGCAGGGTGACGCCCGCGACCACCAGGGCCAGCGCCAGCGCGGCGAGACCGTGGGTCAGCCGGTGCTCGCGCACCTGGGCGGGCAGCGGGAGGACGTGGTCGACCGCGTACCGGCCCGGCCCGGAGAGGGTCAGCGCGACGGCGGCGAGGCCGAGGACCAGCGGCAGTTCGAAGCCGCCGAGGAACGGGTCGTCCCAGTGCGCGGAGACGATGACGTTGATCATGGTGCCCACGATCGCCGCGCCCGCCAGCGGGGTGAGCAGACCGAGGGCGAGACCGAGGCCGCCGAGGGTTTCCGAGAGGCCGGCGACGAGGGCCATGGTGCTGCCGGAGGGGTAGCCGAGGAACTCGAAGAACTGGCCGGTGCCGTCCAGCCCGCCGCCGTCGAACCAGCCGAACAGCTTCTGCGTGCCGTGCGCGGCCATCGTCAGGCCGACGGCCAGGCGCAGCACGAGCAGGCCCAGGTCGGCGCCGGTGGGCGCGGTGCCGCCGCCGTCGAGGGCGGCGCGGGACGTCAGAGTCGTGGGGGAGGTCATAGGTGAAGGTCTCTCCATGTCGACGGTGTCATCGTTCAAATTCGAACCACGTGTCCCGGAGCGTACAGGAGAGGTTCGAATTTGAACAACAACGTAGTATGGAGATATGGCGAAGACGCGATGGCTGGACGAGCAGGAGATGGCTGCCTGGATTGCCTTCCTCGAAGTGAGCCACCGGGTCTTCCGCTCCGTGGAGGCCCAGCTCAAGGAGGACGAAGGGCTCTCCCACGCCCAGTACGAGATCCTGGTGAAGCTCTCCGCCGCCGGTGAGGCCGGACTGCGGATGACGGTCCTGGCCGACTCGCTCATCACCCCCAAGAGCGGGCTCACCTACCAGGTCGGCCGGCTGGAGCAGAGCGGCCTGGTCACCCGAACGGCCTGCGACTCCGACGTACGCGGCGTCACCGCCCGCATCACCCCCCGCGGCCTGGACGTCCTGCGGGCGGCGGCCCCCGGCCATGTGGCACGGGTGCGCGAGGTGCTGATCGACCTCATGGACCGGCCCCAGCTGCTCGCCCTGGCCGACGCGCTGGGCACCGTCAACGGGCGGCTGCGCGAGGGCACGGGCGGCACCGCGTAGCGCGCCGCGCCGGGCCGGGCGCCCGGGACGGCCCGCCGCCGGTGGCCGCCCCGGTGAGCGGGCGACGGGAGAGAATGACCGGCGTGAAGATCGTCATCGACGCCGACTCGGCCACCGCCCCCTTCGAGCAGCTGCGCGCCCAGATCGCCGGCCAGGCCCACGACGGCACCCTGCCCACCGGACACCGGCTGCCCACCGTGCGCGGCCTCGCCGAACAGCTCGGCCTCGCCGCCAACACGGTGGCCAAGGCCTACCGGGCCCTGGAGAGCGACGGGGTGATCGAGACCCGGGGCCGCAACGGCACCTTCGTCGCCGCCGCCGGGGACGCCGCCGCGCGCGAGGCAGCGGCGGCGGCCCTGGACTTCGCCCGGCGCGCCCGGCGGCTCGGCCTGGACCGGGACGCCGCCCTGGCCGCCGCGCACGAGGCGGTGCGCGCCGCGTACGACGAGAGCCGGTAGCGGGGTACGAGCGGTCCGCCCCGGCGGGTCCGCCCGCCGCCCGCCCCGGCCGCTGCGGTCCGCCCCGGCGGGTCCGGCCGCCGCCCGCCCCGGCCCCGTACCGCTAGACCGCCCGGGCACCCCCGCCCCACAGCCAGGCCGTCGTGTCCGGGGGCAGCTTGCCGGACTCGATGCGGTCACTGGACAGCAGCACGCCCCAGTTCTTCGGCAGCGGGTACGGCTCGGCGGAGAGGTTCACCACGCAGCGCAGCACCGCCGCCCGTTCGAAGGCCAGGATGTCCGGCGGCGTCTCCAGCCACCGCAGCGACTCGGCGGCGAACCCGCGCTGTCCGCGCCGCAGCCGCAGCGCCGACCGGTACAGCTCCAGCATGGAGCCGGGCGTACCGGACTGCCGCTGCGCCGTCCGCCCGTGCCACTCGCGCGGCTGCGGCAGCCACGGCTTGCTGCCGCGCGGCCCGAAGCCGAACGGCGCCTCCGTACCCGACCACGGCATCGGCACCCGGCAGCCGTCCCGGCCGCGCACCGTACCGCCGGTGCGCTTCCACGTCGGGTCGCGCAGCAGGTCCTCGGGGAGGTCCTCGACCTCCCACAGGCCCAGTTCCTCGCCCTGGTACAGATACGCGTTCCCCGGCAGTGCCAGCATGAGCAGCGCCGCCGCGCGCGCCCGCCGGGTGCCCAGATCGTGGTCGGCGGGACCGGACACGGGGACGTCGTACCCGTGCTCCCCGAGCATCGTCGCGCTCCGGCCGTACCGGGTGACCTGGCGGGTGACGTCGTGGTTGGCCAGCACCCAGGTCGCCGGGGCGCCCACCGCCGCGTGCGAGGACAGATTGCGGTCGATGACCCGCCGCAGCGCCTCCGGCTCCCACGGCGCCGTCAGGAACGGGAAGTTGAACGCGGTGTGCAGTTCGTCGGCGCGCAGGTAGTTCGCCAGCCGCTCCTCGCGCACATGCGCCTCGGCGACGAACACCCGGTCACCGGCGTAACTGTCGGCGATCTTCCGCCATGTCTGGTAGATCTCGTGCACGCCGTCGTGGTCCCAGTGCGGATGCCCCTCGCGGTGCCGCTCGTGCTCGAACAGCATGCCCTCCGGGACCCCCAGGTCCGGCAGCGCCGGATCCTTGGCGAGACCGTGCGCCACATCGATGCGGAAGCCGTCCACGCCCCGGTCGAACCAGAAGCGCAGAATCGATTCGAACTCCGCGCGCACCTCGCGGCTCGCCCAGTTGAGGTCGGGTTGTTCGGGCGCGAACAGATGCAGGTACCACTGCCCGGGGGTGCCGTCCGGGTCGGTGGTCCTGGTCCAGGCGCTGCCGCCGAACCGGCTGCGCCAGTCGTTGGGCGGCAGCGATCCGTCCGGGCCGCGCCCGTCCCGGAAGTGGTAGCGGTCGCGCTCGGGCGAGCCGGGCGGCGCGGCCAGCGCCTCGGTGAACCAGGCGTGCTGGTCGGAGGTGTGGTTGGGCACGATGTCCAGCAGTACCCGGATGCCGTGCGCGTGCGCCTCGGCGATCATCTCCTCCGCCTCGGCCAGCGTGCCGAAGGACGGATCGATGCCCCGGTAGTCGGCGACGTCGTAGCCGCCGTCCTTCATGGGGGAGGGGTACCAGGGGGTGACCCAGACGGCGTCGACGCCCAGCTCCTTCAGATAGGGGAGCCGGGCCCGCAGTCCGGCGATGTCGCCGATGCCGTCGCCGTTGCCGTCGGCGAAGCTGCGGATGTAGACCTGATAGCTGACGGCCGTACGCCACCAGGGCGTGGCCGGTGTCCGGTGAATACGGGTGCGGGGCACGTATCTTCCATTCCTCTTGCGAGTTGACCCTGGGAGATGCGCGGCTTCAGCGGCTCACCGCGCGGTGGTGCGGGTGTGCTGGTCCGGGAGCCGGTCGTACGCCGTACCGTCCCGGGGTGCCGGCGGCTCCGCCGCACGGCCGGGGTGTCCGGGGCGGTCGGGGTGCCCGGCGCCCTCGGGTCGGTCGGGAAGTCCGGGATGGTCCCGGCTGGTCCGGGGGCCGGCCACACGGGCCGCTCCGGTGGTGCCCCGGACCACGAGCCGGGTGGGCACCACCACCTCGGCGGGCTCCTCGCTCGCCCCGGACAGCGCGTCCAGGATCTGGCGGGCGAGCAGCTCCCCCTGGTGGGTTACGGGCTGGGCAATGGTCGTGAGGTTCAGCAGCTCGGCCGTCTCGTGGTCGTCGAACCCGATGACCGAGACATCGTCGGGGGCCCGCAGGCCCATTCTGGTCAGGGTGCGCAGCGCGCCGAACGCCATCAGATCGGACTCGGCGAACACGGCGGTCGGCGGATCGGGCAGGCTCAGCAGCCGGGCCATCGCGGAGGCGCCCTCCTCGATGCCGAAGTTGCCCGGTGCCTCCAGATCCGGCTCGTACGGGATGCCGGCCTCGGCCAGCACCGAACGGTAGGCGTGCTCACGGACGATGGGTGTGGTGAAGCCCCGGGGATCACCGAGCGCCCCGGTGATCATCCCGATCCGCCGGTGCCCGAGATTGATCAGATGGCGCACCGCCGTGGTGGCGCCCTGGGCGTTGTCGATGGAGACGTGCCAGCAGCCCGGCACGCGGGTGCCGAGGACGGCCACCGGGACCTCCATGGAGACCAGCGCGTCGGACTCCGCCGCCGACAGCGGGAGATTGAGGACGATGAGCGCGTCCACCCGGCGGCGCAGCGGCATCCGGGCGAAGAACCGTTCATGGACGCGGGCGTCGCCCAGGTTGTACAGCAGCAGATCCAGGTCGTTGGCGCGCAGCACCGAGTCGATGCCGGAGAGCACCTGGCTGTAGAACCACCGGTTGACGAACGGCAGTACGACGCCGATGGTGCCGGTCCGGCCCGAGGCGAGGCTGGAGGCGTGCGGGGAGATCGCGTACGACAGCTCCTCGGCCGCCCGCAGCACCCGTTCCCGGGTCACCTCGGACACGTTCGGCAGCCCGCGCAGCGCGCGCGAGACGGTGGCCGTGGACACCTTCGCGCGTTTGGCGACATCGATGATGCTCGCGGCCATACGCTCTGCTGACCCTCCGTTCGCTGCGACGAGAGCGAACGTAGCGCCGGTCACGGAGTGAGTGCAATCGTTTACATGAAAAGATCTTCGATATGCGCCAGTTCCCGCCGCACCCGGTGATCCACTCGCCAAAACAGCTGGTGGCGGCCGTGAAAGGCGATGTAAGCGTGTACATGCGGAGGCGGTGGCACACCGGTGGCCGGGCCGGATGACCCGGCCCGGCACGGTGAGGAGTGGCCAAAAACGTACGCTCCCGGCCGCCCTGACGATCAGCCGCCGAGCTTGGTCAGGGCGATCGCGGTGGTCTCCTTGAACGCGGACACCGGGGCGTCGGACAGCCGGCCCATCTCGCCCCAGCCGACGACGGTCACGGTGTCCCCGCTGCGCCCGACGCCGAACAGGTTCAGCCCGAGCCCCGCCTGCTGCGGCGCGGTGTGCACCCCGAACACCCGGGCGCCGTCGCCGGCCTCCACGGTGCCGAAGTCGTCCCAGCCGGCCGTCGCGCCCGGGTTCTCGCGCAGCCAGTCGGCGGCGCAGTCCGCCACCGCGTCGGCGAGTCCTGCGGCCAGCGCCTGCGCCTCGGCGGCGCTGCCGGTCTCGACCACGAGCTGGTGGGCCGTGGTGTCGACGTCGGTGTAGTAGTCCCGGCTCCAGGTCCCGCCGGCCGGCAGCTCCACGTCCCCCAGACAGAACTGCGGCAGCTCCGGCGCGCCCTGCCGGATGTCCTGCGCGAACCAGTCGGAGCTCTGGTGCGGCGGCAGGTCGCCGGTCTCCAGGAACGCCGGCGCCTGGCCGGCCGCCGTCGCGGCGCCCGCCGACGACAGCGTGAGCGCCGCCAGCGCGGCGAGCGCGCCGGCCGCCACGGCGGTACGGGTGCGGGTGAGTCGCATGGGAGTGCCCCCCTCGAAGTGGTGTGCAGCTGAACGCTCCGAGCCTCCGCCGCGCCCCGCCGCCCCGGCAACGCTTCGAGCACGTTCCGGGACGCCGGAACCGTTCCACCCCCCTTGACGTGGGACGATGCGGGGACCTGGAACGGTGGAACGGGACGGCAACAGGGGGCGGGCATGGCGGAAGACGACGCACCGGCACGGGAATTCGCCGAAGGGCTGCGGGCGCTCAGGGAACGCTCCGGGCTGAGCTTCGGCACTCTCTCCAGGCGGCTGCACCTGAGCACCTCGACCCTGCACCGCTACTGCTCGGGGGCCACGCTGCCGCAGGAGTTCACCCCGGCCGACCGGCTGGCGCGGGCCTGCGGGGCGAGCGAGGAGGAGCGGCGGCGGCTGCACCGGCTGTGGCTGCTGGCCGACGCGCGGCGGGCGGACACGGCGGCCAGGCGCGCCCCCGGCGCGGCAGCCGCCGCCACGCCGGAGCCCGAACCGGAGCCCGAACCGGAGCCCGAACCGGCTCCCGCTCCCGCGCCCGCGCCCACACCCCCGCCCGCGCCCACACCCCCGCCCGCGCCGACCGCCCGCCGGTCCTTCCCCTGGCGGCTGACGGTGGGGCTGGCCGCGCTGCTGCTCGCCGCCGTCCTGACCGTGGACGCGGCGGGCCGGGCGGAGGCGGACCCGGCCGCCGCGGAAGCGGCACCGCTCACCTGGACCGTCCGCTCCCACCTGTGGGCCTTCGGCTGCGGCCACACCTATCTGATCGACGCCCCGCCCGGGGACGTCCCGGCGCCCCCGGTGGCCCAGGACGCGCGGCGCTGGTCGGCCGAGCGGGGCGGGGTGCACGGCGACGCCGCCATCGTCGAGATCACCCTGACCCCGGAGCCGGACGGCGCCCCCGTCGTGGTCGAGGCCGCCCACATCCGGGTCGCCGAGCGCCGCGAGCCGCTGCCCTGGCCCGCCTACCGGATGGACAACGGCTGCGGCGGCTCGCTGACCCCGGCCGCGTTCACCGTCGACCTGGACGCGGACCGGCCGCTGGCCCACCCGGTCCCCGGCAGCGACGCGGCCACCGGCGAGGACTTCCCGGCCCCGCGACTGCCGTTCGCGCTGGACACCGCGGAACCGCTGCTGCTGCGTTTCGAGGTCCGGGCCGCCACCGGAGACGTCGACTGGTCGGTCGACCTGGACTGGAGCAGCGGCGACCGCGCCGGCACGCTCCGCGTCGACGACGCCGGCCGGCCCTTCCGCACCAGCGCGGCCACCGGACCGCTGTACGTCCACGACGTGCTGTCCGGGGAGTGGCAGCCGCAGTAGCGGCCGGGGCCGCTCCCGCTTCACCGCACCGGGACCCCGGCCCGCTGCCCCGGTGCGGCAGGATCGGGGCATGAGCAATCTCGATCAGCGCCCCGCCCCCACCCCCTGCGGCGCGGCACCCCGCACCGGCCCGGTGCACGAACTCCAGCCGGGCCGCGAGGTACCGCTCGGGGAAAGCACGGTCGTCCGCCGCCTGCTGCCCAACCTCGGCCGCCGCATGGTGGGCGCCTGGGTGTTCGTGGACCACTACGGCCCGGACGACATCGCGGACGAGCCCGGCATGCAGGTGCCCCCGCACCCGCACATCGGGCTCCAGACCGTCAGCTGGCTGCACGCCGGCGAGGTCCTGCACCGCGACAGCCTCGGCAGCCTCCAGACGGTCCGCCCCCGCGAACTGGGCCTGATGACCGCCGGCCGCGCCATCTCCCACTCCGAGGAGTCCCCGAGCCCGCACCGCAACGCCCCCATCCTGCACGGCGCCCAGCTGTGGGTGGCGCTCCCGGACGCGCACCGGCACACCGCGCCGGCCTTCGAACACCACACCACCCTGCCGGTCCTGCACGGCGGCGGCGGACTCACCGCCACCGTCATCCTCGGCGAACTCGACGGCGCGGCCTCGCCCGGCACCACCTACAGCCCCCTGGTGGGCGCCGACCTCGCCCTGGCGGCCGGCACCGACACCCGGCTGCCGCTGACCGAGGACTTCGAGTACGCGGCCCTGTCCATGTCCGGCTCCCCGGTCATCGACGGCGTACCACTGCCGCCCGGCGCCCTCCTCTACCTCGGCGAGGGCCGCCGCGAACTCCCGCTCCGCTCCGACCACGACGCCGCCGTGATGCTTCTGGGCGGCGTCCCGTTCGAGGAGGAGATCATCATGTGGTGGAACTTCGTGGGCCGCACCGGCGAGGAGATCGCCCAGGCCCGCGCCGACTGGGCACGGGGCACCCGCTTCGGCGAGGTCACCGGCTACGCCGGCGACCGCCTCTCCGCCCCTGCCCTCCCCCCGGTCCCCCTGAAACCCCGGGGCCGCACCCGCTGACCTGGTCTTTTCATGACCGGGTCTCTCATGACACGACGCCGTCCATTCCCGGGAGCGGTAGCGGCTCGCGGGAGTGGACGCGCAGCGCGGAGGGAACCGACGGGCCGTGGCCGCCTAGGGCTCGATCGAGATGATCGTGGACGACACGACCGCGACGGTGAAAGAAGAAGCCCTCTCGGGCGACCGAGCCGTGTGCTACTCGCAGATCTTCGACCGGCTCGGCGTCGGCTGAGCAGGGCGGGGGGCACGGCATCGCGACGCAGAACCCTCCCCGTCGGCGACCCTGACAGAGCGCGAACCGCCTCCGGTCGCCGCCGGTTGGCCAAGCGGCTTCTGGGACAGAGTCTCGCTACCAGCCGTGGACGGAGAACGTGTCGCCTTTGAGGTAGTGGGCGATGCCTGTGGCGTTGTACGACACGGTGTGGTCCGGGAGTTGGGCGGGGTGGTGCCATGTGATGCCGGTGCACTTGTGGGGTTCGGCGTTGACCGGTTCGCCGGTCCAGTGGGCGGTGGCGAAGAACCAGCCGATGCGGGGCCGGCCGTCGGGGTTGCGGTAGTGCATGACGTGCACGGTGCGCAGAGCTGCCGGGTCGATGGTGATGCCGACTTCTTCTTGTGCTTCGCGTACTGCGGCTTCGATGACGCTTTCGCCGGGGTCGACTTTCCCGGAGGGCAGGTTGAGGAGGCCGTCCGCGTAGCCGGTGTTGGCTCGTTCGGCGAGGAGGATCCGGTCTCCGCGTTCGAGGATGATCATGACGTCGATGACGGTGTGGGGCTGCACTCGGGTCCCTCCGCGTGGGTCTGGGGGCGGTAGGGACCCTAGCGGTCGTGCGGGGTCCGGGCGGCGAGAAGCCGGCGTTCATCCGCCTGCTGAGCTGTCCAGCGCACGCGGTCCGCGGCGGGACCGCTTGCGCAGGAAATCAGTCATCGCAGCGTCACAGCGCGGCGAGTTCGTCCGTCAGGTCGTCCAGGCCGAGTGAGCCGAGCGACAGGGCCGCCATGTGCCATGCCTTCAGGTCGAAGCCGGCGCCACCCGCTGTACGTGCTGCCTCGCGGCCGGCCAGCCAGGCGCGTTCGCCGAGCTTGTAGCTGATGGCCTGGCCCGGCTGGCCGAGGTAGCGGGTGAGTTCGGAGCGGGTGTACTCCGGCTCCGTGCCGGTGTGGGTCATGAGGAACGCGGCGGCCAGCTGAGGCGTCCACACCTCGCCCGGGTGGTAGCTCTCACCCGCCGGGATCTTCAGTTCCAGGTGCATGCCGATGTCGATGATCACCCGCACCGCGCGCAGCATCTGGGCCGACAGATAGCCAAGGCGGTGCGCAGGGTCGGTCAGGTAGCCGAGTTCGTCCATCAGCCGCTCGGCGTACAGCGCCCAGCCCTCGGTGGCCGCGCCGACCGAGCCGACGCTGACCTGGAAGCGGGAGAGCCGGTCCTGCACCAGCACCCACTGCGCCAGTTGGAGGTGGTGGCCGGGGACGCCCTCGTGGTACCAGGTGGAGACCAGGTTCCACACCGGGAAACGGGTCGCGCCCAGCGTCGGCAGCCAGGTCTGGCCCGGGCGCGCGAAATCCAGCGAGGGGCGGCTGTAGTACGGGCCCGCCGCGCTGCCGGACGGGGCGATCCGGGCCTCCACCCGCTTGATCGGGTCGGCCAGCTCGAAGTGCGTACCGTCCAGCTCGCGGATCGCCCGCTCCGTCAGCTCCTGGAGCCAGACCCGGATCTCCTCCTCACCGTCGATCGCCTGACCCTTCTTCTCCAGGTGCTGCATCGCGGCGAACGTCGATTCGCCGGGCAGGATCTCGGCGGCGACCGCGCGCATCTCGCGCTCCAGGCGGTGGAATTCCTCCCAGCCGTAGGCGTACGCGTCCGCCAGATCCAGGTCGGAGCCGGTCCACAGGCGCGCCGACAGCCGATAGCGCTCGCGGCCCACGGCGTCCGGGGTACCGGCGACAGCGGGCAGGTAGTCCTCGCTCAGATAGGCGCGCAGGTCCGCGAGACCGGCGGTTGCCGCGTCGGCCGAGGCGGCCAGCTCCGTACGCTGCGCCTCGGGGCCGCCGGCCGCGAAGGTGCGGTACCAGTCGGACTCCAGCCAGGCGTCCAGCTGTTCGACGACGGTCTCCACCTGGCGCGGCGCCGCGTTCAGGCCGCGGGCGCTGCCGGCCCGCAGCGAGTCGGCGTAACCGCGCAGCGCGGCCGGGACGTTACGGAGCCGGCGGCCGATGACGGCCCAGTCCTCGTCGGTGGCGGTGGGCATCAGCTGAAAGACGGCGCGCTGTTGCTGCACCGGGCAGAAGATGTTGTTGACCTCCCGCAGGTTCTCCCCCGCCTCCTCCAGGGCGAGCGAGGCGCCCAGCCTTTCCCGCAGCAGCCGGGCCGCGCGCCGCTCGTCCACGTCGCCGGGCTCGCCCACCGCGTCCAGCCGGGCCAGGGTGGCGCGTTCGAGGGCGGCGAGGGCGGCGTGCCCGGCCGGGGAGTAGTCGGGAAAACCGTCCGCGTCCGGGGTAACACCGAACAGGGTGCCGATCACGGGGTTGAGCTCGGCGAGCTGGTCGACGTAATCGTCGGCGATCCGGCGTGGGGTGCCGGGGAGGGGTGCAGTGGGGGAGGAGCCAGAACGCTGCATCGTGCCATCCTCTTCGACATGCGGGGACAAAGGGGAGGAACCCCGTTCGATTGAGGGGGTGCCTCGGCCGCAACCGTACGGTGGTGGCCGAGCCGCCGCCGTTGGGTCCGGCGGGCGAGCGTTACCAACGGGCCGGCGGGCTACCGCTGATCGTCACCTGTACCGGCAGCGCCCGGGAGCAGGACACCGCCTCCGCCCGTCTCGCCGCTGTCGTGGACGAGGCGGCCGAGGGCCGTACCGTCCTGGAGTCGATCAACGTCGAGGCGCTCACCGTCACCGACGAGGAGACCGCCGCGCTCTGGGCAGCCGTCACCGGGGCGACCGGCGAGGAAGCGTTCTCCCTCGCCGCCGCCCCGGGCATCGCCGCCATCGTGCTGGACGGCGTGGTGGAGAAGTCCCTGGCCGAGTCCGCCGCGACTCCACCGCCCCGGCCGGCAAGAAGTCCTTCCGGGTGCCCTTCGGCGTGCAGGGCACAGCGGAGGCCCACCCGTCGTCGGTGAAGATCTCCTACTCCACCGACGGCGGTGCGACCTGGAAGAAGGCGCCGGTCGCGGCGGGCGCCGTGCAGATCGACAACCCGCGGGCCGGCGGCTCGGTGTCGCTGCGGGCCGAGATCAAGGACGGCTGCGGCAACAAGGCCGTCCAGACGATCACCGACGCCTATCCGACGCGCTGAACAGCGCCGTTTCGCCCCGATGTACGGCCGGCCGGGTGGATCGCGTTCCCCGCGCCCAGCCGGCCACGGGTGCTCGTTACGCGGGCGAGCCGGGGGCCGGGGGTACCTCCAGCACGAAGAGCATGAAGCAGATTTTGGTCGAGAGGTCCTGGAAGTCGTCGGGGTACAGCTCCCGGGCGGCCGGGTCGGGCCGTGGCTCGCTGATCACGGTCAGGCGGAAGCCGGCCGCGGTGAAGGCGTCGGTCATCGCGTGCAGCGGCCTGCGCCAGAAGCTCATCCGGACGGGCTGCTCCGACAGATGGGTCCAGTCCTGGGTGTAGGGGGTGGTCGCGTGATAGTCGGGCCGCGGATCCCGGGTCGCGTAGTCCATGAACGGGTGGTGTATCGATGCGATCAGCCGGCCGCCGGGCCTGAGTACGCGCCGCAGCTCGGCCAGCGTCGGCCCCCAGTCCTCCAGGTAGTGCAGCACCAGCGAGGCCACGACGTCATCGAACGCACCGTCGGCGAACGGCAGCGGCTCGCCCAGGTCAGCCACGTGCAGGTCCGCGTCGGCGCCCAGCCGGCGCCGTGCCAGCTCCAGCATCCCGGCACTGGAGTCGAGGCCGGTGACGCGGGCACCCCGGTCGCGCAGCGCGGCGGACAGGGGGCCGGAGCCGCAGCCGGCGTCGAGGATCCGGCGGCCGGCCACGTCCCCGGCGAGGGACAGCATGGCGGGTCGCTCGTAGTAGGCGTTCAGCAGGCTCGTCTCGTTGTCCGTCGAGTACGCCTCGGCGAAGCTGTCGCAGTCGTTCGCCCGGGCCTCAGGTGCGGGTTGGGCACGGTTGTCGGTGGCTGTCATGCTGCGGTCTCCGTCGTGTCGTCTCGGCGCGGTGCACGGGCGTTCCGTCCTGGTGACCGACGTGGTGCCGTACGCCCCGGTTCCCCTCGCAGCGGATACGTGGCCGGCCGCATGATCGCTGCTGTGGGCGCGGGAGATCGCCGGGACCGCCGACGACTTCCGCCGAGCGGCGGCGGCAGCCGTCGTGGTGGGAGCGGACGGCGTGGAGGTCAGCGCACGGCGGTGCCGGGGGCCGTGTCGAGGAGCGGGAGTTCGTCCCGGTGCGGCAGGCCCTCCCAATCGCCGGAGGTCGCCACGGCGAAGGCGGCCGTGCGGGTGGCCCGGTGCAGCCGGTCTCCCGGGGACAGGCCGTCGAGCAGCCCGGAGAGATAGCCCGCGCAGAACGCGTCGCCCGCCCCGACGGTGTCCGTCACGGGCACCGGATGCGCCGGAACGTGCAGTGCGGGCCGGCCGGGGAGGTGGAGATCCGCGCCCTCGGCGCCGCGTTTGACGACCACCTCGCGTACCCCGTCCCGCAGCAGGAGTGCCGCCCGCTCCGCCTCGGCGGTGTCGTCGTCACCGGCGACCAGCGGCAGTTCGTCGTCCGAGGCGATCACGATGTCGACCCGGGGCAGCAGCGGACGCAGAGCGGCGGCGGCCTGGTCGGCGCTCCACAGCCGGGTGCGGTGGTTGACGTCGAGCGTCACGGTCCAGCCGCGCCCGGCGGCGTGTTCGGCCGCCGCCCGCACCGCGGCGAGCGGGCCGGCCCCCAGGGCGCAGGTGATGCCGGTGAGATGCAGGACGCGGGCGCCCGCGTCGAGGGCGGGCCCGAGGTGTCCGGGGCGCAGCCGGGAACCCGCCGAGCCGCCGCGCCAGTAGTGCACGCGGGCCAGGTCGGCGACGCGTCGTTCGCGCAGCATGGCGCCCGTGGGCGCCTCGTCGTCCGTGGTGGCGTGGGCCACGTCCACGCCCTCGCCGCGCAGGGTGCGCAGCACCATCCGCCCGGGCTCGTCCGCGCCGACCCGGCCCGCCCAGCGCGCGCGGTGCCCGAGTCGGGCCAGGCCCACGGCCACATTGGACTCGGCGCCCGCCACCGTGGGCCGGACCGGGTTGCCGACCGCGAGCGGCCCCTCCAGTTGCAGCGAGAGCATCGTCTCGCCGAAGGTCAGTACCTCAACGTCCGGTGCGCTCATGCCGCTTCCCCCGCCCGGCACAGGGCGCGGAACGCCCGGGCCCGCTCCCGCAGTGCGGCCGGGTCCCCGCCGTCGGCCGCGTCGCCGAGCAGGGGCGAGCCCACGCCGACGGCGACGGCCCCGGCCGCGAAGTACGCCGGGACCAGCTCGGCGTTCACCCCGCCCACCGGGACGAACGGCACACCGGGCAGCGGGTCGCGCAGCGCCCGCAGATAGCCGGGCCCGCCCAGCGACGCCGGGAACAGCTTCACGGCGTGAGCGCCCGCCCGCATGGCCGCCACCGCCTCGGTGGGCGTCAGCGCCCCGGCCAGCACCGGAACGCCCAGGGCGACGGCCTGTTCGAGCCCTTGGCCCAGCGCGGGCGTCACCATCCAGCTCGCCCCCGCGTCCCGGGCCCGCAGGGCGTCCTCCCGGGTGACGACGGTACCCGCGCCGACGATCGCGTCCGGGCCCGTCTCCCGGATCGCCCGCCGGATGACCTCATCGGCCTCCGGCGTGGTGAGCGATACCTCGACGAGCCGCACCCCCTCGCCGGCCAGGGCCACGACGCTGCGCAGCGCCGCCTCCGGGTCCTTGCCGCGCACGATGGCGACCAGGCGGTCGTGGCGCAGTGTCTGCGCGAAGTCGCTGTGTTCCGGCATGTCCTGTGCTCCGTGGTTCGGCTCGTCGGCGGGGGGAGGACGGGGAGGGCGGGGGAGAAGGAGCGGCGGCCGGCGTCACCACTCGGCGAACGAGCCGTCGGGGTGCCGCCACACGGGGTTGTGCCAGTCCGGCGCACTGCCGTCGGCACGGCGTACCGCCTGCTCGTCGACCTCGATGCCGAGCCCCGGGCCCAGCGGGCGCCGCAGATGGCCCGCGTCGAACCGGAACACCTCCGGGTCGACGAGATAGTCCAGGACTTCGGCGCCCTGGTTGTAGTGGATGCCGATGCTCTGTTCCTGGATGAGGAAGTTCGGTGTGGTGAAGGCCACCTGGAGGCTCGCGGCCAGCGAGATCGGCCCCAGGGGGCAGTGCGGTGCCAGCAGTACGTCGAACGTCTCGGCCAGCGACGCCAGCCGCCGTACCTCGGAGATGCCGCCGGCGTGCGACAGATCGGGCTGCAGGACGGCGATGCCCGCCCGCAGCGCGGGCAGCGCCTCGGCGCGGGAGTAGATCCGCTCGCCGGTGGCGATCGGCACCGGCGACGCCGCGACCACCTCGCCGAGCAGTTGCGTGTACTCCGGCAGGACCGGTTCCTCGACGAACAGCGGATGCAGCGGGGCCAGATGGGGCAGGACGCGGCGGGCGCCCGCGGCGCTGAAGCGGCCGTGGAAGTCGAGGGCGAAGTCCCGGTCGGGGCCCAGCACCTCCCGGGCGGCGGTGGCCCGTTCGACGACGGCGGCGACGTCCGCGGCGGTGGGCATCCGGTTCATCCGTCCGCAGGCGTTCATCTTGACGGCGGTGAAGCCCGCCTCCACCTGCGCCGTGACGGCTTCGGCGACGTCGGCCGGCTCGTCACCGCCGACCCAGCTGTAGGCGCGGACGCGTTCGCGCACGGGGCCGCCGAGCAGCATGTGCACCGGCACCCCCAGTGCCTTGCCCGCGATGTCCCACAGCGCCTGGTCGAGTCCGGCGACGGCGCTGGAGAGCACCGGCCCGCCCCGGTAGAAGGACCCCTTCGTCATCACCTGCCAGTGGTCCTCTATCCGCAGGGGGTCCCGGCCGATCAGGTGCTCGGCGAGTTCGTGGACGGCCGTGCGGACCGTGGCGGCCCGGCCTTCCACCACGGGTTCGCCCCAGCCCACCACGCCCTCGTCGGTCTCCACCCGGCAGAAAAGCCAGCGGGGCGGTACGGCGAAGGTCTCCACGCGCGTGATCTTCAAGGTGGCTCCAGAGCAGGTGGGGAGGGATCGGGGCCGGCCGCGCCCGGCCGTGGTTCAGGCGGAGTTCTTCAGCACGCTCCAGCCGCCGTCCACCACGAGCGAGGCGCCCGTGACGAAGGAGGCGTCCGCGCTGAGCAGGAAGGCGATGGCCGCGGCGACCTCCTCGGGTGCGCCGAGGCGCCCGGCGGCCGTTTCCCGGGCCGCCGCTCGCCGGTCCTCCTCGGCGATGCCGTCCCAGGCCCGGGTGAGGACCGGCCCCGGCAGCACGCTGTTCACCCGGACCCGGCCGCCGTACTCGACGGCCAGCTGCCGTGTCAGTCCGGTGAGTCCGGCCTTGGCCGCGGCGTAGGCGGGCCGTCCCGGCAGGCCCACCAGGGCGTGCACCGAGGAGACCAGGACCATGCTGCCGTTGGTCGCGGCGAGGTCGTCGAGGCAGGCGCGCGCGCCGAGGAACGATCCGGTGAGGCTCACGGCGAGCTGCCGGTTCCACTCTTCGGCGCTGGTCCGGTGGGCCGGGGCGACGCGGACGGTGTAGGCGTTGCTCACCAGGGCGTGCACGGGCCCGAAGGCCGATCCGGCGGCGCGTACCGCCGCGGCCCAGGACGCCTCGTCGGAGACGTCGCAGCGCTGGAACCGTGCGCTGCCACCGGCTTCTTGGATGGCGGTGACGACGTCCGCGCCCGACTCCTCGTCGATGTCGGCGACGAGGACGCCGGCTCCCTCCGCGGCGAGCCGGCGGGCCGTGGCGGCACCGATGCCGGAGGCGCCGCCGGTGACGAGCGCGCAGCGGCCGGCCAGCCGGGGGGAGAGGGGTGGTGGTGCGGACGGCACGGGGTGCCTCCTGTGGGCCGGCGGCAACGACGGAACAGATTAAATATTAATTATCTGACCGTGCCAAGAGGGTGCCGCACCCTGGCGAGATCGCCGTCACCCGGCCGCTGCCAAGCCCCGGGCGGGGATGGTTACGCTCCGAGCGCCTCGGCCGCGAGGGCGGTGCCCTGCACACGGGCCGCGATCTTGGCGAAGGCCACGTCCTGCGAGGTCACGGTGTCGTCGGCGAACGGGGCGAAGCCGGCGTCGTCGCAGGTGCCGAGCCGCGCGAGGGGCGGGGCCGCCGGCCGGCACGGTGGGTGACCGGGGAGGACCGGGGAGGACCGGTGGCGCGCCCCTCGCCGCGGGCGCAGGATGGCCATGGCCGCAAGCCGCCGGAACGGATGGCGGCGGGCGCACCCACCGTGCTCCCGTGTCACCGCCACCTGATCGTCCGGGTGGGCCACGGCTGCCGTGGACCGGCATCGGCCGCGAGGGAGTGCGCAGGGAGGACCCGGCATGAACGAAGCCGCAGCGACGCCGACGACGATGCGAGCCGTCGTCGTCTCCGAGACCGGCGGCCCGGAAGCGCTCCGGGTGGCCACCGTTCCGGTGCCCGAGGTGCGGCCCGGCTGGGCGCGGATCGAGGTGAAGGCGTTCGGCGTCAACGAGTCCGAGGTTCTCACTCGAAAGGGTGAGTCGGATCCGGAGGTGACATACCCGCGCATCCCCGGTATCGAGGGCGTGGGAATCATCGACCTCGCGCCGCCGGACAGCGGGCTGCGCCCGGGGCAGCCGGTGGCGACCATGATGGGCGGCATGGGCCGGTCCTTCGACGGCTCGTACGCGCAGTACGTGACCGTCCCCGTCGGGCAGATCCTCCCGTTCGAGACCGAGCTGCCGTGGGAGGTGGTCGGCGCCCTGCCCGAGGTGTTCCAGACGGCCTACGGCTCCCTCACCGCGGGCCTCGGCCTCACCGCGGGCCAGACGCTGCTGATCCGCGGCGGCACCTCCGCGGTCGGGCTGAGCGCGGCCACCCTCGCGAAGGACCTCGGAGCCACCGTGCTGTCCACCTCCCGCAGCCCGGACCGGGCCGGGGACCTGCGGGCCGCGGGGGTCGACCACCCCCTGGCCGACGACGGGGCCATCGCCCTCCGGGTGCGGGAACTGGTGCCGGGCGGTGTCGACGCCGCGCTGGAGCTGGTGGGCGCTTCGGTGCTCGCCGACACCCTCCGCGCCGTCCGCCCGCAGGGCACCGTCTGCTTCACCGGAGCCCTGGCGGGACAGTGGACGATCCGCGACTTCTCCCCGTTCATGCTCCCCGACCGGGTGCGGCTGACCAGCTACGGAGGCGAGGCCGCCGACCTGCCCGCGCAGGTCTTCCAGCGGCAGCTGCGAGCGATCGCCGAGGGACGGCTCCAGGCTCCGCTCGCGAAGGTCCACCGGGGCCTCGACCGGGTCCGCGACGCCCACGCCGGCCTCGAAGCCGGCACGACACCGGGCAAACACGTGGTGCTGCTCGACGACTGAGAAGACACATCCCCTGCCGTCGCCGCCCGGCGCGGGGCCGGACCAGGCGCGCGCCGGGCCCCGCCGGACTGTGCCCGGCGGGGCCCGTGTTCACCGGAGCCTCAGTCGAAGTGGATGGTCTCCCGCCACACGATGTTGATCGGTACCCCACCCCGGTTCTGGGAGCCGGGGCCGTAGGCGTTCCACGGCGTGAGAGTACGGAGCAGGGAGTCCCAGTTCATGTTGTCCGAGACCTTGATGACGACCTCCGCCGTGCCGGCGTTGTGGTCGATGCTCTCCACGTGCACCCGGACGTTGTAGGACCCGAGTGCGGCGTAGGAGCTGTTACCTGTCCCCACCATGTAGTTGGCGATGTCCTCCGCCGCCTGCGCGGCCTGTTCGGGCAGGGTCTTGTCGCTGTTCTTGTATTTCCACTCCTCGCCCTCGAACAGCGTGCCCGGCTCGGCCCCGCCGAGTCGTTCCCTGAGCTTCTCCCGGACGATCTCCATGTGGTGGTGCTGCCGCACCTCCTCGGTGAACGCGTCCCCGCCCGTGAAATACCACTCCTCGGGGTTGTTGAACCGGAGGAACTCGTCGATGATGTCGTACCCGTTCGGCCCGCCCTTCCGCTCCATCAGCCACGTGGCGAGCGGGCCGGCTCCGGTCACCTTGACCCACTGGCACAGGGCGTTGCAGCCGACCTCGGTCTCCCACGGCGCGGGCTTGCGCAGCGCGCTCTTCATCCCTGTGAAGGACGCGTTCCTGACCTGGTAGGTGGTCTTCTTGCGGGTCGGATTGCCGAGGTACTTCGTGTTCTTCTTCGCCGAGGGCTTGCCGAGTTGCTTCTTGATGCCCGAGCCGCCGGAGGCTTTCTTCTTCTTCGCCGAGGGTTTGCCCAGCTGCTTCCCGTACAGCCCGCTCGCGTCCGAGTACGCCAGCGGGTTGTTGTAGGCGTAGGCGTAGCCGTTCAGCTGCTGCGGATTCCGGTGGTCCACCACCGGGTCCGCGGACAGGAAACGACCGGTGTCCGGGTCGTACTCACGCGCCCCCAGGCCGACCAGGCCGGTGTCCTTGTCGTCCGTGCCGTTCGCGAAGGTACGGCCGCCGGGCCACTCGCCGCCCGACTGCTCGCCCCGGAGCCCGCCGAACGGCAGGGTCCGCCGCTGCACCAGCGCCTGGCTGTCCGCGTGCACGGCCAGCTGCCCGGTGCCGTGCTGGTCGGCGATGCTGAACGACACCTGCCGGTCGTCACCGATCACGGCGAGATGCCCGCCGCCCAGATCGAGGTGGCGGGTCGCCACCGCCCGGTCGCCGCCGGCCGGGACCGTCACCTCGGTGTCGCCCAGGTACAGCGTGGTGCCCGAGGCGGTCCGGCCGATCAGCCGGTTGCCGTCCGCGTCGTACACATAGGAGGCGGTGCCGCCGTCCGAGCCCTTCACCTCGGTCACCCGGCCCTCGGCGCTCCAGGTCAGCTCCTGGTCGACCGCGCCACCCGCCCGCGTGACGGTGTTGCCCGCCGCGTCGTAGGCGTAGCTGAGGGAGACCGGATCGGTCCCGGTGCCCTCGACACCCAGCAGCGCGCCGGGCCGGTCCTCGGCGTACCGGTAGGTGCGCGTCGTCCCCTGCTCGTGGCGGGTCTCGGTGAGCCGGTTGCCGGAGGTGTCGTAGGTGTAGGAGTGGTGGTACGGGGCCGGGCCACCCACCGTGGCCGCGCTGCCGGAGTCCGCGCAGCCCGTGGTGTCCTGCGTCCAGGCGTCGGTCAGCCGCCGCAGATGGTCGTAGGCGAAGCACTGGGTGTCGGTGCCGCCGCGCGCGACATCGGCGATGGACAGGACGTTGCCCGCCTGGTCGTAGGAGTACGTCTCGTGGCGGTCGACGCCCGGCTGGTCCTCCCGGTCCAGCCGGGTGGTGCGCAGCCGCTGCGTGCCCCACTCGTAGGTGTTGGTGACAAAGGACCGCTTCCCGTCCGCGCGGCCCAGGGCGAAGCGCAGCGGCTTGCCGGTGAGGCTGTACGTCACCTCGCTGGTGACGCCCAGCGGCCCGGTGGAGGCGACCGGCCGCAGCGTGCCGTCCTCGTATGTGAAGGTCACGCTCTGGCCGGGCAGGGACCCGGCGGCCGGCAGCCCGATACTGCGGATCTCACCGGACGCGTCGTACTGCGTGGTCGACACATAACCGCCGGCCAGCGCGCCCTCGGACTCCGGGATGACGACCCGGCTGCGCAGCGGCCGGTAGAGCTTGTCGTAGGTCATGACCTCCGACACATAGGCTTCGCCGTCCTCGTAGCGGATGCTGCGCCCCAACTGCCCCTGGGCACCGGGCACGGTGTCGTACTCCCAGCGGGCCAGCAGGGTGCCGTCGGCGGTGTCCTCGCGCAGTTCGGTCTGCCGTCCCATGCCGTCGTACCCGTACACCAGGGTCTGCCCCCGGTCGTCCGTGATCGAGACGGTGTGGCCCCGTTCGTCGAACTCCGTGGTCCGGGTGCCGGTGTGCGGGCCGGTCGAGGAGATCTGCTGCCCCACCTGGTCGTAGCGGTAGGTCCAGGTGCTGCCCGCGGGGTCGGTGACTTCGGCGAGGCGGCCGTGCCGGTTGTAGGTGTAGTGGGTGCTGTCGTAGCCGGAGTCCGCGTCGCGCCCGTGGTGGTGGCGGACCTCGACGGGTTCGCCGAGCGCGTTGACGAGGGTGGTGACGGTGGTGGCCCCCTCGGGCGGGACGACGGTGGCGCGGTCGCCGCCGTGGAGGGTGCGGGTGGCGGCCAGGACGGTGCCGCCGTCGCCGTCGCCGGCCATCACGGTGGACTCGGTCTCCCGGCCGAGACCGTCGTAGCGGTGCCGGGTCTGGGACTCGACGACCGACTCGTCCGCGGGCAGGAACACCTCCTGGGCGGGCGCCCCGGTGGTGTAGTAGGTCGCGAACGTCTTGGCCGTCAGGCCGCGCTCGTCGTAGAAGATGTCGGTCAGCAGCCGGCCGCCGTCCGGGCCGGGGGCCTGGGTCTGGCGCTCGCGCAGGAAGCCGTCGTACAGGACGTAGGAGGTGTCCTGGAGGCCCCGGTTGCCGATGGTGCGGGTGCCCACGGCCACCGGCTGGTCCTCGGCGATCCGGTAGGTGTAGGCGAGGCTGGGCAGTTGCCCGGTGCTGCGGTCGGGCAGCCACACCGCGGTCATCCGGCCCAGCGCGTCGTGGGTGTACGTGGTGGTGTTGCCGTTGGTGTCGGTCAGCCGCTCGGGCAGTCCGCGCAGCCCGTCCAGCCGGGTGATCCGCCGCTGGGCGGTGGTGGCGTCGCCGGCGACGGCGGGCGGGGTGGTCTCGGTGACGGTGTCCGGGATGCCGGTGGCGGGGGAGTACGCGGTGGTGACGGTCAGTCCGTCGCCGCGCGGGACCCGGACCGGGGCGCCGTCGCCGGTGACGGTGACGTCGGCGGTGATGTCGGTCGCGGCGGTGACCCGGCCGTAGCGGTCGTGGACGGTGCCGGACTCGACGTAGCGCGCCGTCGTGCCGTCGTGCTCGTGCAGGACCGCCGTGGCGGTCGGGTTCCCGGTGGTCGGCGCGTCGCCGTAGCCGAGGCCGTCGTAGGCGTACCGGATGTCGCTGGTGACGTCCTCGGCCCGGTCCGGGGTGGCGGAGCAGCGGCCGGCCACCGCCTCCTCGCGGGCGACGGCGCCGAGGATGTTGCGCTCGGTGCTGGTGGCGTACGTGGTGCGGACGCACTGCTCGTCGCCGGTGACGGCGGTGTCCCCGGTGTTGTCGGTCTCGACGACCCGGCCGGCCACCGTGTCGTAGCGGAAGGACTGTTCGGTGATCCGCCACCGCTGCCCCGCCCCGTCGTCCAGCGAGGTCCACGAGGTGCGGTGCGCGTCGTCGGTGAAGGCCGCCCGCAGCGTGCCCCAGTCGCGCTTGTGCTCGGCGGTCTGGTGGTGCCAGGGCCGGCTGACGGTCTTGGCCAGGACATCGCCGCCGGCGCCCGAGAAACTGACGGTCTTGTAGGGGTAGCCGGCCAGTACCGGGTGGTCGGTGAGCGGATCGCCCTCACCGGGGCCCAGCGCCACGGTGACGGACCGGGTGCCGCCCGAGGAGTTGCTGCGGTCACCGTCCATGCCGCGCAGGAAGTAGGTGTCCTCCTGGGTGGCGGTGCCGGTCTGGCCGCCGGTGGTGACCCGGACCTGGCCGTAGCCGCGCCACTGGGACCAGGTCTTCTCCTTCTCCGGCACCATGCCGTTGTCGTCGTCCCAGTGCCAGGCCGCCCCGCCCAGGTACTGGTAGCGGGTGACCTGGTCGGGTGCGCCGCCGGTGCGGTCGGTGCCGGTGACCGAGGTGGTCACGTACTTGTTGAACCAGTGCAGTTCGGGATCGTGGTGCGGGCCGCCCGCCAGGTACTGCGGGAAGCAGCGGGTGGTGTTGGACGCCGGGCTCGGCAGCGAGCCCGCGTCGCAGGCCGGGGCCGAGTAGCCGACGTCGAGCTGGCCGCCGACCTCGTCGGCGACGGTGGACAGCCTGGACTTGATGAACGGCGCGTACCCGTCACCGCTGCGGTCGAGCCGGTTGGCCAGCTGGGTGTAGCCGAAGGTGACCGGCGGCAGGGTGATGGGCTGCGCGGCGCTGTGCCCGGTGTGCGTCACCGAGTCCAGGAGCAGCTGGTAGTCGACGTCGGCGGTGCCCCAGTGGTGGTCGAGTTCCCAGGAGTCGACGGCCCGGTACGCGGTGCCCGAGCGGACCTCGGTGGTGACGCCGGTGAGCCGGTGGGTGGTGAAGAAGGTCGGGCTGAACCGTCCGGCGTCGCAGTCCTCGCCGGGCGCGCAGTGGAGGTCCCACGGGGTGTCGTACCAGTACCGCGGGTTCTTGTCGATGTCCGAGCAGTCGGCGCCGCCGCCGGGCAGGCAGCGGTCGCCGTTGGTGAACCGCACCCGGGCGAGCGGGGCGCCGTCCAGCACGGTGTCCTCGGTCAGGCCGTACTCGGCGCGGACCAGGGTGCCGCCGCGGGTGTAGCGGGTGTTGTTCTTTTCGTCCAGGAACCGGCCGTAGGAGTTCTCCTCGCGGTCGTAGTAGTAGGTCAGGACGTTGCCGCGGGTGTCGATGACGTAGTCCAGGTTCCAGCGCCAGGCCTGCTGGCACCAGGAGTCCTTCAGCGGGGTGGCGCGGCACGGGTCGGAGCCGTCGGTGCCGTAGACCGGCACGGTCCACGTGGAGTCGGTGACCGGGTCGCCGCTGCTCCAGCCGGGCAGCCGGTGGTAGCCGAAGTGGTACCGGACGCCGTCGGGGTCGGTGAGCCGCCAGTACTCGTTGTCGTTGTCGCCGTTGGCCCGCGCGCTGTCGGTGAGGCGTTCGATGACGGTGCCGTTGTCGTTCCGGAGTTTCCAGCGGTCCCGGCCGGCCGGGACGAGTTCGCCGGCCTCGCCGTTGAACGAGATGTAGGCGTTGTCGTGGTCCCAGCACAGGTCGGCGATCTTCACGCCGTCGCCGTTCTCGACGTCGTCGTAGCCGCACTGCTTGTACTTGCGCTCGATGTAGCCCGGCCACAGGTCGAAGCCGTCACCGATCCAGGAGCCCTGGTTGTTGGTGCCGCCGGTCCGGCCGTCGATGCTGCCGGAGGAGTAGGACAGGCCCAGGTCGGGGGCCAGGCCGCCGGGCACCTCGGGGGCGGGGAAGTCGTAGGACCAGGTGAACGCGCCGGAGTTGAGGTCGGTGCTCCAGGTGGCGGACGCCGCCAGGTCGGTGGCCTGGTAGGAGCCCTGCTCGCTCTCCTCCTCGGCCGCGGCGGCCAGCACCAGCGGCTCGCCGGCCGGCAGTTCCAGGGCGGTGGCGGTGAGCGCCTGCCGGCGGGTGTCGTTGGCGGCCGGTACGGGTTCGCCGCGCCGGCACTCGGCGCGTTCCGGGCTGGTCAGGGCGCAGGCCGGGAGCGCCACCAGGCCCAGCCGGGCGCCGTACCCGCCGCCGTAGTCGCGGGCGATCGCGGAGTAGTCGAGCGTCAGGTCGGCGGTGGCCGTGCCGGTGGCGGAGGCGGCCAGCGGCACGGGCGCGTTCCCGGTCTCGGCGGTGACGGTGAGCAGCGGGCCGGCCAGGCCCAGCGCGGCGGCGTCCGCCGGTTCGTGGACGGTGACCTCGGCGGTCAGCGGCGTGTCGGTGGCGGCCAGCGTGACCGGCAGCCCGAGCGCGCCGGCCGGCAGCCGCAGCGGCCCGGGCCCGGCGTCGAGGGTGATGGCGGCGGTGCCCGTGCCGTACGCGGTGGGTTCGGGCGGTGGGACGGGTTCGGCGGTGCTGCCGGGCCGGGGCAGGACGGGCAGTCCGTCGGTGCCCGGCACGCTGGTCTCCGCGTCGGGCAGGTCCGGTGGGCCGGCGGCCAGCGCGGGGCCGGCGCCGGTGGACAGCAGGGCGCCGGTCATGACCGACGCCAGCGCGGCGCTCAGCCAGCGCGAGGGCAGGGGTATGCGCGTCATCGGGCAGGGATTCCTTCGGGGTCGGCGCACGGGGCGCGGATCGGGGCGGCGCGGGGCGGGACGCGGCGAGGGGCGGGGGCGTGGGCGACGGCGGGGGGGGGTGGGGGCGGGCACGGTCCCGCCCCCACCCACCCGGTCGGTCACGGGGTGCCGGGCACCTCGGTGGGCATCCCGGAGACCCCGGCGGCCAGTTCACCGATCTGTTCGGCCGTCAGCGGCCCGTCGAAGACCCACAGGTCGTCGACGGAGCCCGGCCAGTGCCCGCCCCACTCCCCGTCGGCCAGACCGCGGCCGGCCTGGAAGGAGGCGGTGGCGGGGAAGACCGTCACCTGGTCGGCCCAGGACTGCTCCTCGGTGCACTCCGGCAGCGGGTCCTCGGTGCACACCGTCTCGGCGAGCCGGCCGTTGACGTACAGCCGCAGCCGGTGGTCGAGGCCGTCGTAGGCGACCGCGACGTGGTGCCACTCGCGGACGTCGGAGGCCAGGCTGTTGCCGACCGTGACCACCCGGGCCTGCGGTGCGTCCCGCTCGGGCACGGTCACCTGCCAGCTGCCCCAGGCCGGATCGTGCGCGTCCGGCACGAAGCGCACGGTGAGGGCGCTGTGGTGCTCACCGGCCGCGCTGATCAGCGTCACCGGGCCGTCGGGGGCGGCGGCGGCCTGCGCCCAGGCCGCCACGGTGAAGCCGCGCGAGAGGTCGGCCGGGACGGTGGCGGTGTCGGCGTGCCCGGTGACCCCGTCGAGTTCGAGGGCGCCGAGGTCGACGAAGCCGTCACCGACGCCCGCGCCGCCGCGCAGCGTCAGCGCGTTGCCGGTGCCCGCAGCGTCCGGCGTGGTGCCGCCGGTGCCGCCGTCCGTGCCGGTCTCCTCGAACATCCAGCGGGCGGCGACGTCCACCGGCTGCTGGTGCAGCCGGCCGGCCTCGTAGCCGGTGACCACCCGGTCCCAGATCCGGACGTCGGCGATCTCACCGGGGAAGAACGACTTGACGACGTCGTCGTACCGCCCGGCGCCGAACTGCACCGGCCCGGTCGCGTGCCAGGCGCCGCCGAGTGCCACCCGGTCCGCCTGCCGGCCGTTCACATACAGCGTGAGGGTGTCGCTCACCTGGTCGTGCACGCCCAGCAGATGCGTCCACTCACCGACCCGGGCGCTCTCCCCGTCGGGCTGCATGGCCCGCACCGGGCGGCTGCCGGGGCCGTCGGCGCTGTACTGGTTGAACGCCCAGCGGTCGTAGGTCGCCGAGTAGTACAGCTCGAACCCGGGCCTGGCGTCCGACAGCTGGGTGGCGATCACCGCCGCCGCGTCCGGTGCGGTCTCCAGCCGGGCCCAGGCGGAGACCGAGAAGCTGCGGTCGGTCCGCACGGCGCCCGTGGTGGTACGGGCCAGGCCGTCCGTGCCGTTGAAGCGCACCGCGCGGTCGAACGGGCCCTCGGCGCCCGCCGTCACGCCGCCCTCGGCCGTGGCCGGCAGCGCCCGGGCGTCCCCGCCGACGCTGTCCGCGCCCGCTTCCTCGTCCAGCCCGAACACCGCGAGCGCCGGCAGCGCGGGCTCGGTGTCCAGCCGTTCCCCCGCGTACAGCCGCTCGACGGAGGCGGTGCCGTCGTGCACGGCGCCGCCCAGGAGCTGCACCTCGTCGACCTGACCGGGGAACCAGGACTTCTGCTCGGTGCCGTACCGGCCGACGCCGAGCTGCACCGGCCCGCGCGCGTCCCAGGCCGCCCGGTACGCCAGCGACCCGGCGAGCACCCCGTCGACGTACAGCCGCAGGGTCGCCCCGTCGTAGGACCCCACCAGATGGGTCCACTCGCCGGTGCGCACCTCGGTGCCGGCCAGCACCCGGGCCATCCGGTCGTCGTCCGGCGCGTCCTCCCGGTACTGGTTGAAGGCCCAGCTGTCCTGGGTGGCCGAGTAGTACAGCTCGAACCCGGGCCGGTGCGCTCCCGTCTGGGTGACGACGATGGCGGCGTGGTCGGGCTTGTGGTCCAGCCGGGCCCACGCCGACACCGTGAACGGCCCGCCGGTGTCCACCACCGGGCCGTCGGTCGCGGCGTACCCGCTGCTGCCGTCCAGCGCCAGCGCGGTGCCGCCGGCGGCGGGCGCCCCGGGCGCGCCGGTGGTGGCGCCCCCGTGCAGGGCGGCGGTGCGGGCCGGCGCCGAGGCGGCGAAGTGCTGCGTGCCCTCCGGCTCGTTCAGCTGCCAGGCCATCCGCTCACCGCTGCCGGTGCCCACCCGGAACTGGTAGGTGCGGATCTCCGAGAGGTTGCCGGCGGCGTCCAGCGCCTGGGCGGTGACCATGTGCACGCCGGGCCGGTCCGGCAGCACCTGGACGGTGGCCGGGGCCCCGGCGGTGGTGGCCACCCGGTTGGCCGGGTGCGGGTCGCCGTTCACGCCGTACCGGTAGGCGGTGATCGAGGGGTCGTCGGTGCTGAAGGTGAAGGTGCCGTACTTGCCGGTGCCGTCCCGCCACGGGTCCTGCGGATCCTCCGGGTCGGAGGCCGGGTACTGCGCCGAGCTGATCACCGGGGCCTGCGGCACGGTGGTGTCGTACACGAAGTAGCAGCCGGTGGGGGAGCCGTCGGAGGACCAGGGCCCGTAGTCCCGGCCGTCGTAGGGGCGGATGATCCAGTGCAGCGTCTCGCCCTGCGGGAGGCCGGCGGGCATGGTCACCGCGTGCTGCGAACCGGACGCCTTGGCCGTGGTCAGACCGGAGTTCCACAGGATCTCGGACCCGCGCTTGATCTGGACCTGCACCCGGACGCTGTCACCGTCGGGGTCGGTGACGCCGGCGGCCCGCAGCTGGCCCAGGGTACGGACGCCGACCGGGTCGGCGGGCCCCCGGCAGGTGCCGCCGTACTCCATCGTCAGCTGCGCCATGGGGATCTGCCGGGGCGGCCGGTTGTACTCCACCCGCAGATGGGCGTTCTTGTGGAACCGCTTCCAGTGGTACGGGCTGGTCTCGTTGCCCGCCCGCAGCCCGAAGGTCATGGTGGACGTCCGGCTGTCGGCGGCCTGCTGCACGGCGGCGCGGATCGGGAACTCGGCGTCCCCGGCGGGCTTGCAGCCGGACAGCCCGCTGCCGTAGTTGAAGGACTCGGTGCGCAGCCGCTCGATCCAGAACCCGGAGGCGTTCTGCGTGTTCCAGTTGGTGCTGCTGGAGATGGCCTTGGTGCGCCACAGCTCCACGGGGTGGTTGGAGCACTGGGCGGAATGCACGTTGCGGACCACGAACTCGGCGCTCAGGACGCGGGTGCCGGCGAAGCGCGAGGTGTCCATCCGGTACATCAGCCGCTTCACGTCGCCGGAGGTGCAGCCGGACCAGCCGGTGCAGTTGCCCAGGCCCTCGTCGTTCTTCCCGTTGAACTGCCAGTAGCGGGTACCGGGGTACGCCTTGGAGGTCATCGTCCAGGCGGAGGCGCGCGGCGAGTGCCACTGCGGGTCGATGAACACCGGGTAGCTGGTGTCCTCGCCGGTGAGCAGTTCGGCGGCGGGGGTGAGGACCAGGGCGGAACCGCCGTCGGCGACCTCGACCCCGAGTTCCGCGATCCGGGACGCGGCGCCCGGACCCTCGGCGGCGGACGGCGGGGCCGTCCCGTCCTCCGTGGCGGCCACCCGGGCGGCGGCCTCCTCCGCGTCCGGCTGCCCCGAGTCCCACATCAGGGGCGCCGGTGCCTCGAAGACGGTGCCCCCGGCCCCCGCGTCGGTGGCGGCCAGTCCGCCGTCGGCGGTCACCGCCACCGTCATGCCCTCGGCCGCCAGGCCGAACCGCAGCTGTTCCAGCTCGGGATGGGCGGCGGCCTCCGGCGAGGAGACCACCAGCAGGGACAGGAACCCGTCGGGGACGGCGGTCAGCCGCAGCTCCACACCCGGCAGGATCTCCGGATAGTGGGCGGTGGGGCCGGCCAGCCGGGGCTCGGGCAGCGGACGCGGCCAGGACAGCGCCAGCTCGCGGCCGTTGCGGGACAGCCGCACCAGTGTGGTGTCGCCGCCCGGTGAGAAGGCGAGACCGACGGTGGAGGCGACCGGTCCGACCGTGCCGTCGGCGCGGACGGCCAGATCCAGGTCGACGGCCCGCCACTCGCCGCCGGCCCTGGTCCACACCGGAGTGACGTACTCGCGGGCCTCCAGCGTCCCGTGCGGAGTGGCGAAGACCTCCCGGGTCTCGCCGCGCAGCGCGAGCACCTCCACCGGTTCCCCGGAGGCGCGGGCCGCCGCCAGGGCGGTGCTCTCCGCGCTCTCCTCCGCCACCGACGGGTCGTAGCCGGCGCCCGCCTCGGCCGCCTCGGCCGCCTCGGCCGTCCGACCGGACGCCGGGTCGGCGGCCGACGCGGGCGGCGGGCCCGCCAGCGCGGTCAGCCACAGCGCCGCGCAGATCGCCGTCGTCAGTGCGGCGCGCCGTCCCCGCCGTGAGCCCCCTGGCCCCATCCTGTCCCCCTGTGCGGTGTGAACCGCGGTCGTGAACTGCCCCAACAGGGCCCGCACCAGGGCGGTGCGGGCACCCTTGCTCCTTCCTCCGGGCACGAGATGACCGGAGGAAGGAGAAAACATGAAGAAAAATTGGTCGTCAGGACCGTAGCCGCAGTTGATACGCGGCGGTGACGGTCATTCGACCCACACGGATACGGCGCCTCCCGACCATGGGCCGGGTGATCCTTTCAACCGACGCCGCCGAGACGGCGTTCACCGCCCTGTGCGCGGAATGGGCCGCCCGGCTGCGGGCCCTGGTGATGTGCTGCTGCGCCCTGCTCGGCGTGGCTGCTCCGCCCGCCGCGCACCCGGTGGCCGCCGGTGCGGCGGCACTGGCCGTGGTGTGGAGCGGTCTGCACGCGGCGGCGGTGCGCCGGGTGCCGCTCTCCCGGCCGCTCGCGGTGGCCGATCTCGGGGCGCTGTGCGCCCTGTGCCTGAGCCAGGGTGCGGTCCCGCCGGCCTCGTCCGCCTGGATACCGGTGGCGGTCGGCGTCGCCGTGGCGGGCGCGCAGCTCACTCCGTCGCGCGCCGTTGGAGCGCTGGTCGCGGTGGTGACGGCGGGGGCCGGGGCCGCCGGTGTACTGCTGGGCCGGGCGGACGGCGGGTGGCCGGCGCTGGCCCAGGCGGGCTGGCTGCTGGTACAGGCGGCGGTGGCCCGAGCGGTGTACGAGACGGTGCTGCGCCGCTGCCGGGAACGGGACGCGGCCGAGGCGGCGGCCGACGGGGAACGGCTGCGCCGGGAGACGGCGGAGGCCGGACACCGGGCCGAACGCCGTTTTCTGGCCACGCTGCACGACACCTCCTGCGCCACGCTGCTCCTGGCCGCGGACCCCCGCTCCGGGATGGACCCCCGGGAGCTGCGGGCCCAGGCGGCCCGAGACCTCGCCCTGCTCGGCGCGACCCCGGACGGCTCGGGCGCCGGGGAGGAGGGAGAAGCGATGGAAGCCGGGGAGAGTGGGGCGGCCGGATCGGCCGGATCGGCCGGATCGACCGGGGCGGCTGGGGCGACGGGGGCAGCTGGGACGGCCGGGGTGACGGAGGCAGCCGGGGTGGCCGGGGTGACGGAGGCAGCCAGTGTGGCCGGGGCGGCCAGGGCGACGGGGGCAGCTGGGACGGCCAGGGCGACGGGGGCAGCCGGTGTGGCTGGGGCAGCAGGGGCGGCCGGGGCGACGAGGGTGGCTGAGACGGCCGGACCGACCGGACCGACCGGACCGACCGGACCGACCGGGGCGGTCGGAGCGGCTGGGGTGGCCGGGGCGACGGGGGCGGTTGGGGCGATCGGACCGGCCGGGGCAGCCGGTGCGGCCAGGGCCACAGGGGTGGCCGGGCCGATCGGGGCAGTTGGGGCGATCGGACCGATTGGGGCGGCTGGGGCGACCGGGACCACAGGGGCGACGGGGGCGGCCGGGCCGATCAGGGCGGCCAGGGCAACGGGGGTGGCTGGGGCGACCGGATCGACCGGGGCGGCTGGGGCAGCCGTGGCAGCCGGGCCGGCCCGGGACAGTGACGAGACCACGCCCGCCCCCGGGACACCGCTGGCCGCCGCCCTCGCGGCCGAACTGCGCGGCCGGCGCCTGCGGGTGATCTCCGCGCTGGACCCCGGTCTGGGCTCCGTCCCGGCACCGGCCGCCCAGGCGCTGTGCGGCGCCGTGGGTGAGGCGCTGCGCAACACCGCCCGCCACGCGGGGGTGCGCACCGCACATCTGCGCGCGGTGCGCGACGGCTCGGGGGTCACCGTCACCGTGACGGACGACGGCGTCGGCTTCGACCCCGAGCGCGTCCCCGCGGGCCGGCGCGGGCTGTCCCACTCGGTGACCGAGCGCATGGCGCTGGCCGGTGGCACCGCCCACGTCGTATCCCGCCCGGGACGGGGCACCGAGATCCGGCTGCACTACGCCCCGCCCGCGGACCGGCCGGCCGAGGACCCCGGCCCGCCGGGGCCGCGGGCCGGATTGCCGCGGGTTCCGGGGCGTCGGCGGCGCGCGGAGGCGGCGGGCCGCCGTACCGAGACGGCGGACGCGGCGGGCCGCCGAACTGAGACAGCGGACGCCCCGCGCCGGTCGCCGCGCCACGGGAGGCCGGAGGCCCGGCCCACCGGGGCGTGGACTGGAAACGCCGGGACCGGAGGCATCGGAACCGGAGGCGGGGGGACCGCACCGGCGGGGCGCGGCCCCGCGCGCGGTACCCGGGCGCCGGGCGCGCCGCGGCGGCCGGACCGTGTCCAGCCCGGCCGGCGGCCGTTCGGGACACCGGCGCGAGGCCGTCCGGACCGGGACGCCGCCGCACCGCCCGGCCCTCCCGCCGGGGCACCGGACGCCGGGCAGCGGAGCCGGACGCGGGCGAACCGGTTGCCGGCCGGTACGGTCCTCGCCTCCCTCCGGGCCGGTGCGGGTCGTCGGCGGGTTCGGCCGCTGGCCGGTACGGTCCTCGCTCTCCTCCGGGCCGGTGTGGGCTGCAGGCGGGTTCGGCTGCCGGCCGGTACGGTCCTCGCTCTCCTCCGGGCCGGTGTGGGCTGCAGGCGAGCCCGGCCGCCGGCCGGCACAGTCCCCGCCCCCCTCCCGGCCCGTGCGGGCTGGCGGCGTGCCCGGGCGTGCCCGGGACCCCCGCGCGTCCGTGGTACGCGCCGGCCGCACCCGGCGGGCCCCGGCGTCGTCGCGGCTCTGTCCCTGGGGCTCGCGTTGCCCGTGCTCCTCCACCACCTCCCGCCGCACCCCGCGCCCGGGCCGGAACCCCTCGTCCTCGCCCTCCTCCTCGCCACCTGGCTGCCGGCCCTTCTGGCCCGGACCGCACCCGCACCCGCCCGCACCGCCGCCCGGCGCCGCGCCGCACCGGTCCTGACCCTGGCCCTGACCCGGGCCCTCACTCTGACCCTGTTCCTCACCCTCACCGCCGCCGTCCTGCTCCCGCTGTCCGGTGGCGGACACCCGGCGGGCGCCGCGCTCGGGGCCCTGCTCACGGCGGGCTGGCCGGCGGTGCTCCTGCTCCCGGACCGTGGGCGGCCCGCCCTCCTGTGCGGCGCGGTGGCCCATCTCGTCCACGCGGGCGCCCACCTGTGGCCCGCCGGAGCCCCGGACCACCGGACGACGGACGGACTGGTCCTCGGCGCGCTCACCCTGCTCACCGTCCAACTGGGCTGCGCCGCCCTCGGCCTCCTGCTGCGCGCCCGCCTCGCCGCTGCCCGGGACCGAGCCGCCCGCCGGCAGCACGCACACCGCCGGGCGCTGATCGGCGCCCGGCTCCGCAGCGACCGGCTGGCGTGCCGGGCCGCGCTGTCCCGTACCACCGTGCCGCTCCTCTCCGCCCTCGCGGACGGCCGGCTGGACATCGCGGACCCGGACGTACGGCACCGGTGCGCCGTGGAGGCCGCCCGGCTGCGCCGGCTGTTCGCCGAGCACGACAACACCGGCGACCCGCTGGTGCACGAGGTACTGGCCTGTGCCGAGGGTGCCGAACGCCGGGGCGCCTCCGTCGCCCTGGCGGTGCGCGGGGCCCCCGTGCCGCTGCCCCGGCCGGTGCGCCGGGCGCTGACCGAGCCCGCCCTGCTCGCGCTGGCCCTCACCCGGCGGACCGCCCGGGTGACCGTGGTGCGCGACCCGCGGGAGGTCCGGATCGCCGTCGTCACCGATCACCCGGGCGAACCGCCCGCCGTGCCACCGCTCCCGGACGGCCGGGCCGGGCCCCGGGTGCGGGTGACCGTGCTCGCCGGGGACGGCCGGCTGTGGCTGGAGGCGGTGTGCCCGGTTCACAGCTCGTCGAGCGAGACCAGCCCGTCCTGAACCGCCCGCGCCACCAGATGAGCCTTGGTGGACGCGGGCCGGCCCGCGTTGGCGTACTTGATCCGCACCCGGTCCAGATAGGTGTTCACGGTCCGGACCGAGATGCCCAGCCGCTGGGCCACCAGCAGCTTGGACTCGCACTGGAACCAGGCGCGCAGCACGTCGATCTCCCGCCGGGCCAGCGCCGGCCGCCCCGGACGCCGGTCGCCGATGAGCGCACCGGCCAGCGCGGGCGGCGTGTACGGCAGCCGCGCCGCGGCGGCACGGGTGGCGGCCACCAGGTGGTCCGCGCCCTCGGCCTTGGTGAGAAAGCCGACGGCGCCCAGGTCGAGGGCGGTCAGGGCGGCGTCCTCGGTGTCCAGCACGGTGTAGACGATCACCGCCCGGCCTTCGGCCACCAGCTCCCGCAGGAGGCCGAAGCCGGGCCCGGCCGGGCTCAGCTGGAGGTCCAGGACCACCACGTCCGCCTCCCGGCCCGGCCCGTGGAGGGCGGCGGAGCGGTCCGGCCCGGCGGCGAGCACCCGCACGGGTGGGTCGGCGGCGGCGTACCAGGCGGCGATGCCGGCCGCCACCACCGGATGGTCGTCGATGACGGCGACCGTCACGACGGGGGACTGCGGTGTCATCGGTGCGGGGTTCCTCTCCGGGCCGGCCGGCCTCGAATGTACGTGCTGCCGCCCCGCCGGGCGCCACCCGGGCGCCGAGATCGGATGCGGGTGCGAAAGCACTGGATCGCCGGGTGCGCACCCCCGTACGGTGGCGCCATGAGTGATCACTCCGACGCACCTGTCGCACCCATCGGGGCGTTCGAACCCCCGTACTACGTCGCCGTGTTCAGCACCATCCGCACCCAGGAGCAGGACGGCTACCGCGAGACGAACGCGCGCATGGAGGAACTGGTGCGGGCCGTCCCCGGGTTCCTCGGGATGGACCACGCCCAGACGCCCGGCGGGCTCGGCATCACCGTCGGGTACTTCCGTGACGCCGACGCCCTCGCCCAGTGGCGGACCAACGAGGAGCACCGCGCGGCGCAGCGGCGCGGCCGGGCCGAGTGGTACGAGAGCTACACCCTGCACATCGCG
This sequence comes from Streptomyces harbinensis, assembly GCF_900116145.1. Lineage (GTDB taxonomy): Bacteria > Actinomycetota > Actinomycetes > Streptomycetales > Streptomycetaceae > Streptomyces > Streptomyces carpaticus. Next base: position 165,575 of record NZ_FPAB01000002.1, read on the forward strand.
AAGGTGGAACGCAGCCACGGATACACCCGGGGGTAGGCCCCGCGCCCGGCCGGACCGTACCCGTGCCACCGGCTCGCTCCGCTCCCCGGGGCCCGCGCGGCTTGCAGCTGACACCGGCGTCAGCTTCTAGCGTGAGGGCGAACGGCCGGCCCGGCCGCGGAACAAGGGAGAACGTCATGCGCGCAGCGCGCTATCACGAGTACGGCGGTGTGGAGACCCTCGTCGTCGAAGAGGCACCGGAGCCGCATCCGGGGCCGGCGGAGATCCGCGTCCGGGTCGCGGCGGCCGGGGTCAACCCCGTCGACTGGAAGGTGCGTTCCGGAGCGGTGCGCGCGCTGCTCCCCGTGGAACTGCCCGCGATTCCCGGCCGCGAGGCCGCCGGGGTGGTCGACGCGATCGGGGCGGACGTGCGCGGGGTGAGCGTCGGTGACCGTGTCTTCGGACTGGGCGGTGTCACCGGCGCGACGGCGGAGCTGGCCGTCCTCTCGGCCTGGGCCCGGACGCCCGCACCGTGGACCGACGAGCAGGCCGCCGGGGCCGCTCTGGCCTCGGTGACCGCGATGGGCGGGCTGAAGGTGCTCGGCCCACTGCGGGGGCGCACCCTGCTCATCGAGGGCGCGGCCGGAGGGGTGGGCAGCGCCGCGGTCGAGATCGCGGTGGCCCGGGGCGCCACGGTGATCGGGACGGCGAGCGAGCGCAATCACGCGTTCCTCGGCTCGCTCGGGGCCGTGCCCACCACCTACGGCGCCGGTCTCGCCGAGCGCGTCGCCGCGCTGGCGCCGGGCGGCGTCGACATCGCGCTGGACACGGCGGCCTCCGGCTCACTGGCCGACCTCGTCTCCGTCGTGGGCGACCCCGCCCGGGTGGTGACGGTCGCCGACCACACCCGCGCGCCGGGCCTGGGGGTGGTGGTGGCCAACGCCGAGAACGACCCCGCGTTCCTGGCCGAAGCGGCCGAACTCGGCGCTCAGGGGCGCTACACGCCGCGCGTCGAGCGCGCCTGGCCGCTCGCCCAGCTGGCACAGGCGCACGCCCACGCCGAGCGCGGCCACACCCGGGGAAAGCTGGTGATCCGGATCTGAGCGTCCGGCCCCCGCCGGCCCCCGCCGGCCCCCGGCGCGCGGGGAAACCGGTTGCCTCCCGCCGCCCCCGACGCGCAGAATCGGCACCTCACAGCGGACGCGTCAGGAGGCACCGTGCGGACGATCGGCCTGATCGGTGGCATGAGCTGGGAATCGACGGCCGGGTACTACCGGGCGCTGAACGAGCTGACCCGGGAGCGGCTCGGCGGCCTGCACTCCGCCCGCTGCGTGCTGTACTCGGTGGATTTCGCCGAGATCGCCCAGCTCCAGGCCGCGGGCCGCTGGCAGGAGGCCGGCGAGATCCTGGCCGGCGCCGCCCGGGCGCTGGAGCGGGCGGGCGCCGACCTGGTGCTGATCTGCGCCAACACGATGCACAAGGTCGCCGATCAGGTCACCGCCGCGGTGTCCGTGCCGCTGCTGCACCTGGCCGACGCCACGGCCGAGGCGGTGCGGGCGGCCGGGGTGAGCGAGGTCGGGCTGCTGGGCACCGCGTTCACCATGGAGCAGGACTTCTACCGGGCGCGCCTGGAGACACACGGTCTGAAGGTACGGGTCCCGGACGCGGAGGATCGCGCCCTCGTCCACCGCGTCATCTACGACGAACTGTGCCGCGGGGAGGTACGGGACGCCTCCCACGAGGCGTTCCGCGAGGTGATCGGGCGGCTCGTCGAGGAAGGGGCGGAGGGCGTCATCCTCGGCTGCACCGAGTTGGAACTGCTCATCGGGCAGTCCGACAGCCCCGTACCGGTCTTCCCCACCGCCCAACTGCACGCCGAGGCCGCCGTCGCCGCCGCCCTGGCCCCCGAGGCGTAACGGCGCCCGCACCCCCGCCGGTTGCCGGCCGGGGCGGGCCGGCCCCGTACCCCCGGACGCGGAACGACCACCCCAGCGAGAGGAGACCGGGCGAGCATGGACCGCCCCCACGCCCGGCGCGCGCGTGCCGCCGCCCTGTCGATCGCCGCGTCACTCGGCCTGCCGGCGGCGGAGGCGATCGTGCTGCGCGACTCCAACAAGCTCACGCTGCGGCTGCTGCCCTGCGACGTACTGGCCCGGGTCGCCCCCGAAGCCGAACAGGTCGCGCACACCGAGGTGGAGCTGGCGCAGCAACTGACGGCGGCCGGAGCCCCGGTGGCCGCGCTCGATCCGCGGGTGCCGCCCCGGGTGTACGAACGGGACGGCTGGGTCGTCACCTTCTGGACGTACTACGCGCCCACCGCCGGCACCGGCGTCCCGCCGGCCGGCTACGCCCGGGCGCTGGAACGCCTCCACGCCGGCCTGCGCACGCTCGACGTCCCGGCACCGCACTGGACCGAGCGGGTCGGACGGGCGCTGCACCTGCTGGACGACCACGACCTCACCCCGGCGCTCGCCGACCGGGACCGGGACCTGCTCACCGGCACCCTGCGCGATTTGAGCCGGGCGATCCGCGCACACGGCGCCCCCGTCCAGCCGCTGCACGGCGAGCCGCACCCGGGCAATCTGCTCGCCACTCGCGGCGGACCGCTGTTCATCGATCTGGAGACGGTCTGCACCGGGCCCGTCGAGTTCGACCTCGCCCACGCCCCCGAGGCCGTCGCCGCGCACTACCCGGGCGTCGACCACGCACTGCTGCGCGACTGCCGGACGCTGGTCCTGGCCGTCGTCACCACCTGGCGCTGGGACCGGGACGACCGGTACCCGGACGGACACCGGCTGGGCACCGAGTGGCTGGGCCGGCTCCGGGTGGCCCGCGAGGGCGGCGGCCCGGACACCGGCGGGGCGTAGGCCGCCGCCGGGGCGCCGGATCGTCGGGGACCGCGATCGCCTTCGTCCGCGGAAGGGACGTCAGGCACCGTCCGGGCCCGCCGTCGCGCCCGCGGGCCGGCCGGCCGCCGCCGCGATGCCCGGTGTACCGCAGACGATGTACCAGACCGTCGTGGACCACAGGATCGCCGCGCATCCCAGGCCGCACAGGGCCAGCACTCCGGACACCTGCGCGCCGGCGAGAGCGGCGACGCAGCCGATGACGCCGACGCCGACCAGCAGGGTCGCCGTCCACCGGTACTCCGGGCGTCCGAACGGGCGGGCCAGCGGGTAGAAGTGGGCGCCGACCACGAGGGTGACGAGGGCCGGGATCCAGTGCTGCCGGCCGGTGCCGACCCCGATCGCGACGACGGCCGCGATACCGGCGGCCTGCGCGGCGTTGCTCCAGCGGAAGGTGGAGGCGGCGCGTTCGTAGGACTCCCGGCCGCCGGAGTTGTCGAGACGGCGGACGGCGAAGACCCCCAGCGCCACGGCAATGGCGAGGCCGGTGGCGACGGCGGCGGCCCGGGTGGCGGTGCCGTCCCCGAGGGCGAGGGCTCCGACCATCCACCAAACGGTGCCGAAGAAGGTCAGGATCACGCCGGAGCCGAGCGTGCCGTGCTGGGGCCGGAGCGGAAGAAGCGCGCGCATGGCAGTCATTCCATCGTATGGCAGCTCCGTCGGCGCGGCTGGGGTTGCGCGGGTGGCCTGCTGCCCGCGCACCGGGCGCCACGCCGCTCAGGCCGGTGGCGCGGCGGCGGGCGGGCCGAGCAGGGGGCGGACGCTGCCGGCCGCGCTGAGGGCGCGGTGCAGGGCGAGTTCGGCCGTGGGGCCCTCGGTGAGCAGGATGCCGGTGCATGCGCGCTGGTCCGTCAGCGCCGTGATCCGGTCGCCCGGGGCCAGGGTTGGATACCAGCGCGGGTCGCCGGGGAAGGCCGCCAGGCCGTCGAGTCCCTGCCAGCCGGCCAGCGTTCCGGTGCCGGGCGCGTACACCAGCACGAAGCCGCAGGCCGGGCCCGCTGCCGGGGGCGCGTCCAGCAGCGCCGGGCGGCGGCCCAGCGCGATGTCGATCTCCGCCGTGTACACATTGGTGCCCAGCCGCCGGCACAGCGCCTCGCCGACCAGCGCGCCGCCGATCCGGCGGTTGATCTCGACGAGTTCGGGGCCCTCGGTGGTCCGGACGAACTCGGTGTGCGCGAACCCGGCGTCGTGGCCCACCGCCGCCAGCAGCCCGCCCACCCACCGTTCGAGCCGCGCGTGGCCGGCGGCGTCCAGCGCCACGGGGAAGGCGGCGGCCTCCTCCCGGACGGCGGGTTCGGGCGACATCTGCCGGCTGGTGACCCCCAGCAGCGTGGTGTGCCCGGCCCAGGTCAGCGTCTCCGCGCTGTACACGGGGCCGCTCAGGAACGGTTCGGCCAGCAGCCCGCCCTTCAGCGGGACGCTCGCGGCCTCGGCGAGGGCGGCCCGCAGGGACGGTTCGTCGCGCACCGGCCACACCGCGCGCGAGGAGGTGCCGGCGGTGTCCTTGAGCACGGCCGGCAGCCCCACCGCGCGCAGCACGCCGGACGCGGCGGCCGGGTACGGGGCCGCCACCCGGTGCGCCGGTACCCGGCCGATCCCCAGGCCGTGCAGGACGGTACGCACCCGGTACTTGTCGCGGACCAGCCGGACCGCCGCCGGGTCCGGCCCCGGCAGGCCGAGCGCGGCGGCGGCGTCCGCGCCGGTGACGCCGAAGGTGTCGGTGGAGTTGATCAGCCCCGCGAGGTCCGGGACGGCGCCGAGCGCCGTGACGCAGGCGGCGGTGTCCAGGGTGTCGACATCGACGATGTCCAGGGCGTCCGGCGGCAGCCGGTCCAGCTCGTGGCGGTAGACGGCGCGGTCCCGGGTGAGCAGGCACAGCCGGTGCCCGGACTCCCGGGCGGCCGTGACGAGCCGGCCCAGGCCGAAGGTGAGCAGTTCGAGTGCGGCGATCGTCATACGGCGCCCTCCTGGCGGTCGGCCGGGCGCGGGCCGGCGGCGGGGGAGTGGGGGCCCGGCCCCGGGCCGTGGCGCCGGCGCCGCCACTCCATGACGGACCAGGGCGGGGCGAGGTCGGCGAGATCGGTGATCTGGTGGGGTTTCAGCGCGCGCGGGTCCGGCAGCTCCCGGTGCCGGGCGAACGCCCGCTCGGTGTACCGGTGGCCGGTGTCCGGGCCGATGACCAGGAAGGACTGCCCGGGATGGCGCGCCGCCTCCCAGGTGGCGGCCAGATAGGCGGCGCCGGTGGACAGTCCGGCGAACACGGCGTGGTCGCGCAGCAGTCCGACCGCCCCGGCGGTGGCGTGCCGGAAGTCGGTCCAGTGCACCGTGTCGTACAGCTCGTGGCGTACGTTCCCGAACGGGATCGCGCTGCCGATCCCGGCGATGATCGCCTCCGGGTCCTGGAAGCGGTCGCTGCCGAAGGTGACGCTGCCGAACGGCTGGAGCCCCACCAGCCGCACCGCCACGCCCCGCTGCCGCAGCGGCAGGACGAGCCCGGCGGTGGAGGCGCCGGTGCCGACCGCGCCGACGACGGTCAGCTCGGTGACCGGCAGCGCGGCGGCCACCAGATCGGCGAACTCGCGGTACCCGGCGTAGTGGACGGCGTCGTGGTACTGGCGCATCCAGTACAGTCCCGGCCGTCTCCGCAGCAGGTCGCGGACGCGCCGCACCCGGCGCTCCTGGTCCAGCCGCAGATCGTCCGAGGGCGGCATCTGCTCGACCGTGGCGCCCAGGATCTCCAGCTGGAGGCGGAGCGTCGTGTCCACGGTGGTGGACGCCACGATGTGGCAGCGCAGTCCGTAGCGGTGACAGGCCATCGCCAGGGCCAGCGCGTAGATGCCGCTGGAACTGTCGACGACGGTCTGCCCCGGTGTGAGGGTGCCGCGCTCCAGCAGGGTGCGGACCGCGCCGAGGGCGGCGTACACCTTCAGGGTCTCGAAGCGGGCCAGCACGGTGTGCGGGCCGAGCCGGATCAGATCGGGGGCCTTGACGGCGTCCGTGACATGCGGGTGGACGGGTACGGGCGCGGGACGGGCGGGGGGACGGGCCGGCACGGCGGTCACCGGCCGGCGGGCCGGACGCCCCGGACGATCAGCCGCCGGGCGTGCTGGTCGTAGGGCGCCCCGTCGAACCCGCCGAAGCACTCCACCTTGGTGAACCCGGCCGCCTCGAGGAGCGCGCACAGCTCGGCGCCGCTGTACAGCCAGCAGGTGATGGACGCCTCCCGGGCCGAACCGCCGCGCACCAGCGTCCAGTCGGTGCGCAGCCGGCGCCAGCCGTCGAGCACGGTGTCGCGCTGGATGACGTAGCCGTCGCCGAGTTCGACGAGCTGGGGCCGGCCGATCCAGCCGGCCAGCACCTCCTTGCCGAGCACGTCGATCAGCAGCCGGCCGCCGGGCGCCAGTGAGGCGAAGGCGTTGCGCAGCACCCGGACGTTGTCCTCCTGGCGCGCGAAGTACCCCCAGGAGGTGAACACGTTGAGGATCACGTCGTAGTGGCCCGGCTCGGTGTGGGTGAGCATGTCCGCGCGGACCAGCCGGGCCCGCGCCCCGGCGTCCGCGAGGGCCGCCCGTGCCCGCTCCAGCATGCGCGGACTCAAGTCGACACCGGTGACGGCGTATCCCCGGCGGGCGAGCGGGACCAGAAAGAGACCGGGACCGCAACACAGATCGAGCACCCGGGCGCCGGAATCGAAGGACAGTAGCGGGGAATCCGCTACCAGACGGGCGACTTCCGCCTCCCGGCGCGCGGAGAACATGGTGCCGGAGAAGTCGGACCAGAATGACTCGTCCTCGTACCATTCCATGTCATCGCCACCTCGCTGGAGAACCGTGCGGGACGCACATCGTCTGCTCGTTCGGCCCCGCGCGGCGGGGATCGCCGCAGCTCGGTGGGCACCGGCGCATGGCGGGCGGCGGCGGGGAACGGTGCGCGCATTCCCCTTTCGAGATGCTGCGGGAAGAGGCCCGCCAGGCATGGCGAATGATGCCCGGAGCCCGGATCGATAAACTCCGGAAAACGACTTCGAAAAGCCCGGTCGGGCCGGGAACCAACAGCCCTTCCGAGCCGACTCATCGAGAGGAATCCGCCGCGTCATTCCCCGCCGGAAGGCGGCACGGCGGGGCTCCCCTTCGGCTGCCGGGCCCGCCGCCCGCGGTGATCCGGCGGGATCTTCGCGCCCCGGAATTCTCCTCTGCCGCACATCTCCCCGATTCCGGATCCCGGTGCGAGGATGAGCCCCGCCATGGGGAGTTCCGGGAGCCGACCGAGCAGAACCCTGCGGGCCGCGGTGTTCGCGGCCCTGTGCGTGCTGCTCGCCGCCGCCGGGCACAGCCACGCCGCCGGGACGCCGCTGCCCTGGTGGCTGCCGCCGGCCGCCTGGCCGGTGACGGGGTGTGCGGCCTGGTTCCTCACCGGCAGGGAACGCGGCATCCCGGTGGTGCTCGGCGCCACGGTGACCGCCCAGGCCGCGCTGCACGTCGCCTTCTCGGTGGTGATGGCCTGGAGCGGGCCGGTCACCGGCGCGGCCGGCGACGGCGTGCCGGGCCAGTCGCTGCCGCACGCCCTCACCCTCGCCCTGGAGCACGCCGGCCACGCCGGTCACACCGCGGCGGCCCCCGGTACCGGGTCCGGCCCGAGTGCCGGCATGGCCGCCGCCCACCTCGGCGCCGCCCTGCTCAGCGGTCTGTGGCTGGCGTACGGCGAACGCGCCGTCTTCCGCGCCGCCCGGGCGCTGAGCGCCTGGCTGGTCGCCCCGCTGCGGCTGCTGCGCCGCCCACCGCGCCCGCCGCACCGGCCGTCTCCGGTGCCGCCGGCACCGTCGCGCCGCCCCCGGCGGCACCCGGCGCTCCGCGTCACGACCACCCGGGGACCGCCGCCGGGACCCGCTGTCGGCTGACAGCGGGTTCCCGCGCCGGAGCAGACTCCGGCGGCGGCTCCCCGGCCCACCCCCCACCGGGCCGGCTCTCCTTACGGGCGCGGTCCCGTGCGTTCCCCACGCGTCGGCGCGTGAGCGCACGCGTCCGCACGCGTCCGCACCGCTCCGCGCCCGGTGACCGGAAGGACCAGCGTGCTGACCACGCCTGCCCCCACACTTCCCCCGCCACCGCACCGCACCTCCGCCACCTCCGCCACCTCGGCCACCTCCCGTCCGGAGGCCGCCCACGACACGGTCACCCGGGTCGCGCTGCGCGCCCGCACCGGCGACCCGGACGCCGTGGAGGCGTTCGTCCGCGCGCTCCACCGCGATGTGTGGCGGTACGTCGCCCATCTCGCCGGTGACCCGCGGCTGGCCGACGACCTGACCCAGGAAACGTTTCTGCGGGCCCTGCGCTCCCTGCACCGGTTCGAGGGCCGCTCCACCGCCCGTACCTGGCTGCTGTCGATCGCCCGGCACACCGTCGTCGACAGCCTGCGCCGGGCCGCCGCCCGTCCCCGGACCTCCCCCTGGGAGGACTGGCGCAGCGCCGTCGAACAGGCGCAGCCGCGCGGCCTGCCCGGGTTCGAGGACGGCGTGGCGCTCATCGACCTGCTGGCGGCCCTGCCGTGCGATCGCCGCCGGGCGTTCGTGCTGACGCAGATCTGCGGCATGCCCTACGAGGACGCCGCCCGGCTGCTCGGCTGCCCGGTCGGCACGGTGCGCTCCCGGGTTTCGCGGGCCAGAGCCGGCCTGCTCGCCCTGCTCACCGAGGCCGATGCCGAGGCCGAGTCCGCCTCCCGCCGGTCCCGGGCGGCCGGGCCGTGCCCGCCGTGACGGCGCCCGGGCCGGGCCGGTACGGCGGCACCCGGGCGCCGCGCACCGGCCCGGGCCGGCTGCGGCCGGCGCGCGGGACACCCGGCCGGCGCGGGAGCCACGGGTGAGGGCCGGGCGCCCGGCGCCCGCCCCGGGCGCGGCCCGGCGCCGCGCTCCGGCCGATCGCGCCGGGCGGTCCCTCAGCGGCGCGCACCGTGCCCTGCTGGCCGGCGGATTCCTCGTCAACCTCGGTACCTTCGCCGTCTACCCGTACCTGGCGGTGCTGCTGCGCGACCGGCTGGGCGCCGGTATGGCCGAGGTGGGCCTGGTTCTGGGCGCCGCGACCCTGGTGCAGTTCGCCGGGGCGCCGTTCACCGCCGCCTTCGCCGAACGCGCCGGACTGAAGCGGTCCCTGACGCTGGCCACCGGGCTGTACTGCGCCGGCGCGGTGACCTATCTGTACGGCGCGGGGCGCCCCGCGCTGACGGTGCTCGGCCTCTTCCTCAGCTGCGGGGCCGGCGCCCTGTACTCACCGGCGTTCCGCGGCTATCTGGTGCACGCGGCACCGCCCGGGCGCCGTCCCCGCCTGCTGTCGGCAGGCAACGCCGCGGGCAACCTCGGCATCGCGCTCGGACCGGTGGCCGGCGCACTGTTCCTGGCCGAGCCGGGGCGGCTGTTCGCCCTGACCACCGTGCTGTACGCCTTGCTGGCGGCCGGTCATCTTCTCCTGCGGCCCGAGCCCCGGGACGGGGACGCGCCACCGGTGGAGCCGTTCCGCCGGGTGCTGCACGGCCTCGCGGGCCTGCCCTTCGCGGTCACCGTGCTCACCCACTACCTGTACCTCCAGTTCTACCAGTACCTGGCGGTCTACGCGGAAGGCCGGCTGGCGACCGCGGTGTTCGGCGCGGTCATGATGGGGTACGCGCTCGGCCTGGCGGTCCTCCAGCCGCTGCTGGCCGGCCGGATCGGCCCGCTGCGCTATCCGGTGGCGCTGGCGATCGGCTTCTCCTGCACGGGGGCCGGCATGGCGGCGTTCGCGACCGGCCACCCGGCGGGTATCGGGGCCGGGGCCCTCGCGCTGAGCGCCGGCACCGCCGTGCTGTTCCTCAAGAACGACCTGGAGGCGCTGGCCCACTCGCGCCGTTCGGCGACGGTGACCTTCGGCCAGCAACGGCTGGCGGTCGGTCTCGGCTCCCTGCTGAGCGGGCTCATCGGCGGCCGGCTGTACGGGCTGCTGGAGGAGGCCGGAGCGCTGCCCGGCTTCTGGCTGCTGGTCGCCGCCCAGTGCGTCCTGCTGCCGCCGCTTCTTCTGCTGGCCGCCCGGCGGCTGCCGGGCGCGCGGCGCGGCTGAGTGGCCCGTGCGCGGGGCGGCCCCGGCCGCGAACCGCCCCGCGCGCCGCGGCGTCAGGACGCCGCCGGCTTCTCGTACACGGAGATGTGGCCGCCCTCGGCGGTGAACGGCTCACGCCCCCAGCCGCCCCACCGGTACCGGCGCTCCAGCCCGGCCAGCCGGGCCATCAGATCGAGTTCGGAGGGCCAGGCGTACCGCATCGACGCCGGCGCCAGCCGGATCCCGTCGTTGCCGATGAGCACATGGTGCCCGTCGAACCGCTGCGCCACCGGATCGTGCCGGACGGCGGTGAGCCGGACCCGGTCGAGGTCCACCCGGTGCACCTCCAGATTCTGGTTGCGCCGGTAGCGCCCCACGTCCGGCATCGGGCACTCCAGCACGAACCGGCCACCGGGCAGCAGCCGCCGGGCGACATTGCCGAAACACCGCACCTGCTCCTCCTGCGTCAGCAGGAAGAAGAAGGTGGAGAACACGACGAACACCATCGCGAACCGGTCCGTACCGCCCGGATCCACATCCGCCATGTCGCCGATGGTGACGGGGATCCGCTCCCCGCCCGGCTTGGCCCGCATCCGCGCCACCATCGCCTCCGAGGCGTCGATGCCCCGCAGATCGACCCCGGTGGCGGCCAGCGGGATGGTCACCCGGCCGGTGCCCACCGCGAGTTCCAGGACCGGCCCGGCGGGGCCCTCCTCGATGAGCGCAGCCAGGGAACGGACGGCTTCCGTGGGGTCCAGCTCGGCGTGCCAAGCGTCGTAGACGTCGGCGTTCAGCTCGCCGTAGGTCTCCGGTCCGTGGTTCTGCATCACGCGTCCTCCGCGAGGGTCGGTTGAGCGGCCATCCTGCGGTCCGGGCCGAGCGCGGCGGCGCGGGAGAAGAGTGCGGAACGGGCCGCGCCGCCACGGCCCCTGACATCGGTCGGCCCGCGGTCCGGGGAAGTTCCCGCCGGGCCCGGCGAACCCGCCGCTGTCCGGTCCTGGCCGCGCTCCCGGCCGGTCCGCCGCGCGGCCCCTCACCTTGAGAGGTCGTGCGCGGCGGGGAGTTCGTTCCCGTGCTGTCCGGCACCGGCCAACTCCCGTGCAGCGACTTCCCGCTCCACCCGAACCCGGCTACTGTCCATCGCCGGTGGCGCCTGGCCCGGCGCGCATCGCAGCTGTGCCCTCCTGCCCTCGGCATACGGAAAGTGGTGTCCCGGACATGCCGGAACTCTCCGGATCGGTATCGGCCGCCCCGCGCCCGCCGCGCGGTCCGCGCGAACGGGGCCGCTTCGACTGGGCGGGGCTGCGGGCCGACCTGCGCGGCGCGGTACCGGACGCCTCCCTGGCGCTGCTGGCGACCGGGCTCATCTACTGGCTGCTGTACGCCCGGATCTCCAGCGGCACCTCGGCCACCCTCTCCCTGATGCCGCACATGGAGAACCCGGCCGAGTACTGGATGTACTGGATGTGCCAGGCGTTCGGCTGGTCGGCGCTGCTGTGGGCGTACATCACGGTGGTCTTCGGGCTGCTGCGCTCGGGCCCGTACCCGCGCTGGCGGTGGCTGCCGGTGACCCGGCTGGAGAAGTGGCACCGCACCACCAGCCTCACCACCATCGGGCTGATGTTCCTGCACGCCGCGTTCTTCTTCGGCGACCAGCTGCGGGACAACCTGACCCGCTGGGGGACCGGCCGCAGCCTGTGGACCGCGTTCGTGGATGTGTTCGTGCCCGGCGGGTACGCCACCGGCACCGGCCGGATCGCCATCCTGATCGGACTGCTCGCCCTCTATCTCGCCATCCCGCTGAGCCTGGCGTTCTATCTGCGGCACCGCACCGGCTCCCGGATGTGGGTGGCGCTGCACCGCTTCGTCATCGTGGTGTACGTCCTCAGCGTCTGGCACACCCTGCTGTACGGCACCAACGTCTGGTACGACGGCACCTTCCGCACCCTGGTGTGGGCGCTCCAGATGCCCATCGCCGCGCTGATCCTGCTGCGGCTGCTGGCCCCGGCGCGGCCCCGGGAGCGGCTGCGGCTGCGCGGCCACCCGCTCCCGGTGACCGTACGGCTGGCCGGCCGGCTCGCGGTGGTGGCGACCGTCCTGGGGCTGCTGGCCGTGCTGGTGACCGGGGTGGACGGCGGGCGCGACCCGGACGACCACGGGGGCACCTCGCCCGCGCTGTGGCCGGAACGATGGGTCATCTGGGCGGGGCTGCTCGCCCTCACCCTGGCCCTGGTGGCCGTCGCCCACCGCACCCGCCCCGCCGCCCGCAAGGACCGGGAACGGGACCGGGACCGGGACCGGCCCGGGGCCCCGGCCGGCTGACCGGCCGGGACGGCGGGCGCGCGGTCCGGCGGCGCGCCGCGGCCGGGCGGTCAGAAGCCGCGGTCGATCCACTCCGGGAGGTGCGGGGCCTCCTCGGCGATGGTGGTGGTCGGGCCGTGCCCGGTGTGGACCGTGGTGGCGCCGGGCAGGGTCAGCAGCTTCTCGCGCAGCGAGACGATGATGGTGCCGAAGTCGCTGAACGAGCGGCCCGTGGCGCCCGGTCCGCCCGCGAACAGCGTGTCGCCGCTGAACAGCGCCTGGAGCGCGGGGGCGAACAGGCAGACCGCGCCGGGCGCGTGCCCCGGGGTGTGCAGCACCTGGAGTTCGGTGCCCGCCACCGTCAGCGTCTGACCGTCCGTCAGCTCGCCGTCGGGCGCCCGGTCCGGGTGGGTCTGCCGCCACAGCGGCAGATCGTCGGCGTGCAGCAGGATCGGGGCGCCGGTGCGCTCCGCCAGCGCCGGCGCGGCGTCGATGTGGTCGTTGTGGGCGTGGGTGCACACGATGGCCCGCAGGGTGCGCGCGCCCACGGCGGCGGCGATCGCCTCCACGTCGTGCGCGGCGTCGATGACGATCACCTCCTCGTCGTCGCCGACGATCCACACATTGTTGTCGACGTCCCAGGTGCCGCCGTCCAGCGAGAAGGTGCCGGCGGTGACGAGCTGTTCGATACGGGGTCCGGTGGTCACAGGATCACCACCGAGCGCAGCACGTCGCCGTGGTGCATCCGGTCGAAGGCGTGCTCCACCTGGTCGAGGGCGATGGTTTCGGTGACGAAGGCATCGAGATCGAGCCGTCCTTGCTGGTAGAGATCGACGAGCATCGGGAAGTCCCGGCTGGGCAGACAGTCCCCGTACCAGGAGGACTTGAGCGAGCCGCCCCGCCCGAAGACATCCAGCAGCGGCAGTTCCAGCCGCATCTCCGGGGTCGGCACTCCCACCAGCACCACCGTACCGGCCAGGTCACGGGCGTAGAACGCCTGCCGGTAGGTCTCCGGGCGGCCCACCGCCTCGATGACGACGTCCGCGCCGAAGCCGCCGGTCAGCTCGCGGATCGCCTCGACGGGGTCGGTCTCGCGGGAGTTGACGGTGTGGGTGGCGCCCAGCCGCTGCGCGGTGGCCAGCTTCCGGTCGTCGATGTCCACCGCGATGATCCGGGCCGCGCCCGCCAGCCGGGAGCCGGCGACGGCCGCGTCGCCGACGCCGCCGCAGCCGATCACCGCCACGCTGTCGCCACGCCCGACCCCGCCGGTGTTGATGGCCGCGCCGATGCCGGCCATCACCCCGCAGCCCAGCAGCCCCACGGCGGCGGCGGACGCGTCCGGGGCGACCTTGGTGCACTGGCCGGCCGCGACCAGGGTCTTCTCGGCGAACGCGCCGATCCCGAGCGCCGGCGACAGCTCGGTGCCGTCCTCCAGGGTCATCTTCTGCCGCGCGTTGTGCGTGTCGAAGCAGTACCAGGGCCGGCCGCGCTTGCAGGCCCGGCACTGGCCGCACACCGCCCGCCAGTTGAGGATGACGAAGTCACCGGGGGCGACGTCCGTGACGCCCTCGCCCACCGCCTCCACCGTCCCGGCGGCCTCGTGGCCCAGGAGGTAGGGGAACTCGTCGCCGATGCCGCCCTCGCGGTAGTGCAGATCGGTGTGACACACCCCGCACGCCTCGACCTTCACCAGCGCCTCGCCGGGCCCCGGGTCCGGCACGGTGATCGTCTCGACGGTGACGGGGGCGCCTTTCGCCCGCGCGACGACAGCACGAACCTGGTGGGTCATGGGTCTCCTCGGTCGGTACGGATGCCCGGTTCGGGACATCGCGGCACAGCATGGGCGAGTGCTCCGCGGTGGTCAAGGAACCCTCCGGCGCCGCGATCCCCCGCCTTCGTTATCCTTTCGTGACAACCGATGGCCGGGGAACGGGGTCCATGGGGCGTGGACAGCGAAGCAGAGGAGTTCTTCACCGAGTTCTACCCGCGGCTCGCCGGCTGGTGCCGCGGGCTGGTGGACGACGACGCCACCGCGCACGACATCGCGTCCGAGGCGTTCACCCGCCTGTGGTCGCGCTGGCGCACGGTGGACCGGCCGGAGTCGTATCTCTTCAGCGTCGCCGCCAACCTGGTCAAGGACCACTGGCGCGCACGGGAGCACGAGCGCAGCGCCGTACGCGGGCTGCTCGCCGGGCGCCGGGAGCACGCGCCGGCCGCCGACCAGGGATTCGATCTGCGCAGCCTCGTGGAGGCGCTGCCGAAACGGCTGCGGGTGCCGGTGCTGCTGTACTACTACGCCGGCCTGCCGGTCAGCGAGATCGCGGCCGTGCTGCACCGGCGCCCGAACACCGTCAAGGGTGATCTGCACCAGGCACGCGAGCGACTGCGCACGGCCTTGAGGGGACTTCATGAGATCAGCACGTGATTCCGACCAGCCGCACGAGCCCTCGGAGATCGCCGAGGCGTTCCACGCGGCCGATGTCCGGCTCGATCCGCCGCCGGGCCGGTACGAGGACCTGCGGTACCGGGCCGCCGCGCGCCGCCGGCGCCGGGTGATCGCGGTCACGGCGGCCGTGGTGCTGTCGGCGGGCGGGACGACGGTGGTGGCCGCCATGGCGCGCTCGGGCGGCGGGGAACAGCCCCCGGTGGCCGCCGAACCGCCCGCGGAGGAGCGGCCCACCGCGCCGTCGGACGGCCCCGCCGTCCTGCCCACCGACGACACGGACCGGGACGGGGCGGGCGAGCCGGACCCGGAGCCGGGCGGCGGCGAGAGCGAGCGGGAGAGCCCGCCGGCCTCCGAACCGGCGGACGGCACCACCGGATCGGCGGGCACGGTGTGCGCGGCGGACGCGCTGGAGCTGTCCGTCGAGGACCCCAACGCCGGTGCCGGATCGGTGATGTACACCCTGGTGTTCACCAATACGGGGGACACCACCTGCTCGATGACCGGCTACCCCGGGGTGTCGCTGCTGACCGCCGAGGGCGGCGAGCAGATCGGCGCGCCCGCCGTCCGCGGCCCCGAGGGCGGGGCCGCGGAGCGGGTGGAGCTGGCCCCGGGCGAGACGGCCCGCGCGGGGCTGCGGCTCGCCCGGGCGGAGAACTACCCGGCCCCGGAGTGCGGCCCCGCGCCGGCCGCCGGTCTGCTCGTCTATCCGCCGGACGAGACGGAGGCGCTGTTCCTGCCGCAGGAGGGCGTGACCGGCTGCACCGACGAGAACGTCGAACTGCTGTCGGTGACGGTGGTGAGCTGACGGTGGGCGCCCGGTCAGCCCAGGGCCGCCGCCACCTCGGTGCGCAGCCGCGGCAGCATGTCGTGCAGCACCCCGGGACACAGGGTGGCGTTGAAGTCCTTGTGCCCGTACAGCTGGGTGGGCGCGATGCCGTACTGCTGGCAGGTGTACGCGCACAGGCTGACCAGGACGTCCCACTGGGCCTGCGGCGGGGTGGCCCCGTCGTGGTAGGCGCCCTCGTTGCAGATGCCGATGGCGTCGTAGTTCTGCCCGGAGGTGTGCGCGCCGAGCACCAGGCCCCGGCCGGCGCGCAGGGTGCGCAGGCTCTCGTGCCGGCCCTCGGTGATCCAGCCGCCCCGGCTGACGACGAAGTGGTAGCCGGTGTCGGACCAGCCGTTCTCGTCCATGTGGAGGTTCTGGACCCAGCGGGCGTGGCTGTGGGCCTGGGCGCGGGAGTAGTCGGTGCTGTTGGGGCCGGCCGCGTGGTGGACGATGATCTTGACGGGCCGGTTGTCCAGGACCGAGATGGTGCCGGACGGCGGGCGGGCGCCCCAGGTGGCCGTGGGATCGATGTCCGGTTCGACCGCCGCCGCCCGGGGGGCGGCGTGCGCGGTGCCGGAGAGGGCTATGGCGGCGCCGCCCGCCACCAGGCCGGCCGAGCCGGCCAGCAGCAGGCGGCGGCGGGTGAGATCGGCATCGGACATGGGATCTCCTTCGGGCTGAACGTGCGGGGGAGGGGGAGGAGAGCACCGGGGGAGCCGGAGGTAGGGGCCGGCTCCCCCGGGCGTGTCCTGCGGGTGGCGCGGGTGCTGCTACGGGGTGTTGTTGGCCAGCGCCAGCAGCCGGTCGCGCGAGCCGTTGAACTGGTTGCGGTCGACGGCGCCGGAGATGCCGCTCACCGAGCCGGAGTCGGTGTACTGCCAGACGGTGTGCACGTTGAAGCCGCCGGGCAGCGTCGGGCTGTTGGCGGTGGTCCAGTGCGCGACCCACAGCGGGCTCTGGCTGGCCATCCCGCTCCAGCTGCCGGTGCAGGTGTTCCACCAGCTGGGCGAGGTGTAGATCACCACGTCACGGCCGGTCCTGGACTTGTACGTGTTGTAGAAGTCCTGGATCCAGTTGCGCATCTGCGTGGTGGACAGCCCGTAGCACTGGGCCCCGTACGGGTTGGACTCGATGTCCAGCACGCCGGGCAGGGTGAGGTTGTCGGCCGACCAGGCTCCGCCGTTGGAGGCGAAGAAGTTGGCCTGGGTCGCCCCGCTGGAGGAGTTCGGCAGCGCGAAGTGGTACGCGCCCCGGATGACCCCGGCGTAGTAGGCGTTCGGGTAGTTGGTGTTGAAGTTGGGGTCGCGGTACGTGGTGCCCTCGGTGGCCTTCATCCAGGCGAACTGGATGCCGGCGTTGCGCACCGAGGTCCAGTTGATGGACCCCTGCCAGTGGGAGACGTCGATGCCCTGGACGCCGTCGGTGGGCGCGAACGGGATGAACTGGCGTTCGTCCTCCTGCGGGGTCTCGCCGTGGGCCAGCTCGCCGGCGCCCATGAAGGCCTGACCGGGGCTCAGCTCGCCCACCTCCAGGGTGGTGGGCTCACCGGCCGGCGCGCCGGCCGCGTCGGCGGCGGTCGCGCTGGTGGCGGTCAGCGGCGCGACGAGCAGGGCGAGGGACGCGGCGAGCACGCCGCCGAGGGTCAGCCGGCGCCGGCGGGATCCGGCGCCGCGGGATCGGATGGACATGTACTACCTCCTGGCACAGAGATGTGGGGTGAGTGCCACAGAGCGAATCAAGCAGTCCGGCGGTCGTGGGGCAGGGCGGCACGCCGGGCCGCCGCGTCGTCGTGTGGGGGGACGGGGGTGATGCGTTCCGGTGTCTTGAAGTGTTCGCGCCAACAGTCACGCACACGAACCCGGCGCTCGTAAAGGGACTTCGGTACCCGGCCGTGGCCCAGTCCAGTGAAAACGGCGCTGACCTGGTGCAACGGGCGTAGACTCCGGGAACTTTCGCGCGCGGAAAATTACCGCGGGTCGCACTGGAGCGCGGACAGTACCGGCCGACCCGGCACAGCGGGGCCGGTGACCCTCCGTCACCGGGACTGCCGCGGATACCGCCGGACGGGTCGTCAGCCACCGGGTTCTTGCCGCCGCCCCGCACCGCGTGACAGCCTGACCCGGCATCCGCCGCACCGAGGAGCCACCGGGGAGAGGCCAGTGACCAGCCGGAAGGAGCCCTCGCCCGACGGCGTCCGCCGCTGGCGCGCCGGGCTCTTCGTCCTCTTCGTGATCGTCGGCGTCACCATGTCGTCCTGGATCACCCGCACCCCCGACATCCGGGACGCCATCGGCGCCTCCACCGCCGGCATGGGCCTGGTGATCCTCGGGCTCTCCCTCGGCGCCATGATCGGGGTGCTCGGCTCCGGCCAGCTGGTCGCCCGGTACGGCGGCCGGCCCGTCGCCGGCACCGGCATCGCCCTCGTCGTGCTCGGACCGGTCCTGGTGGGCACCGGCGCCGTCACCGGCGCGGGCGGCCTGGTCTTCGCCGGGCTGGTGATCTTCGGCTCCGGCAGCGGACTGATGGAGATCGCCGTCAACATCGAGGGCGCCGCCGTCGAACGGGCGCTCTCCCGGCCCGTCCTGCCCGCCCTGCACGGCTGCTTCAGCGCCGGCACCGTCGTCGGCGCCGCCGGCGGCATCGCCCTGACCGGCATCGACTTCGCCGTCTCCTGGCATCTGTGGCTGATCAGCGCGCTGTGCGCGCCCGCCGCCGCCTGGGCGGTGCGGCAGCTGCCCGCCGGCACCGGCCGCGAGGGCGCGGGCGCCACCGACGAGCCGCGGCTGACCCGCGCCGAGCGGCTCGCCGTCTGGCGCGAGCCGCGCACCCTGATGCTCGGCGCCATCGTGCTCGGCATGGCCCTGGCCGAGGGCGCCGCCAACGACTGGCTGCCGCTCATCATGGTGGACGGCTATGACCTCGACGCCACCACCGGCTCCCTCGTCTACACCCTGTTCGCCGCCGCCATGGCCACCGGCCGGTTCGGCGGCGAGTTCGTGCTCGCCCGGCTCGGCCGGGTCGTGGTGGTCCGCGGCAGCGCCGTGCTGGCCGCCGTCGGCATCCTGATCGTGGTCTTCGCCCCGCACCCGGCCCTGGCAGCCGTCGCCGTCGTGCTGTGGGGCCTGGGCGCCGCCCTCGGTTTCCCGGTCACCATCTCCGCCGCCGGCGACAGCCCGCACCACGCCGCCGCCCGGGTCAGCGCGGTGGCCACCATCGCCTATCTCGCCTTCCTCGCCGGGCCGCCCGCTCTCGGACTGCTCGGCGAACACACCGGGCTGCGCAACGCAATGCTGGCCGTCGCCTTCGTGGCCCTGCTGGTCAGCACCCTCGCCTCGGCCGCCCGCCGCCCCGCCGCCCCGGCCGGCGGGACCGGGCGCGCCGCTACCGGGACGGGGCCGCGGCCCGCAGCCGCTCCCGCGCCGCCATCAGCGCGAAACCCAGCAGATTGAGCCCCCGCCAGCGGGCCGGATCACGCGCCCCCTCGTCGTCCGCCGCCAGCCCGATGCCCCACACCGCATCCACCGGACTCGCCTCCACCAGGACCCGCGCCCCGGTGCCCAGCAGATAGCCGCGCAGCTCCGGATGGCGGGCGAACTTGTGGACGCTGCCCTCCACCACGATGCCGAACCGCTCGGCGCGCCACCGCTCCTCGTCGAAGCCGCGCACCGCACGCCCGGCCAGCTTCGCCTCGCGCGGGTGCCCGGCCGCCAGCACCCGGGCCCGGGCCTCCTCGTCCCCGAACAGCCGGGCTTTGCCGGCCATCATCCAGTGCTCGGCGGTGGCGTACTCCTCACCCGCCACCGTGAACGGCGCGGGCCACCACTGGCTCAGGCACCCGGCCCCCACGCTGCCGTCCCGTTGCGGCCGGTGGCCCCAGAAGCACAGATACTTCAGCCGTTCACCGGCCGCCGCGCGCTCTCGCAGTTCCGTGATGTCCATGGGTCTAGAGATACAGGCCGGCCGGCTCGCGGGCGGGCGCGCCCTCCACGGCCGTCGGACCGGCGCCCCGGCGCAGCGCGTACAGCTCCGCCAGCGTCGCGCCCTCGCGCGGCACGCCCTCCTCGGTACCGAGCCAGGACACCGCCTCCGGGCGGGTCAGCGGCCCGACCTCGATCCGGGCCAGACAGCGTCCCGGACGGACCACGGCCGGGTGCAGCCGCTCCAGGTCCTCATTGGTGGTGATGGCCACCAGCACCCGGCGGCCCTGCCCCAGCAGACCGTCGGTGAGGTTCAGCAGCCGGGACAGCGCCTGCCCGGTGGCGTCCTTCGCGCCGCCCCGGATCAGCTCGTCGCAGTCCTCCAGGACGAGCAGCCGCCAGCGGCTCTGCCGGGCGGCGGCCGGGGACGGCTCCCGCTCCTCGCCGTAGCTCAGCTCCTGCTCGCCGCCGTCCTCCTCGTCCTCGTCCTCGTCGCCGATGACCACGTCCATCAGATAGCCGACCTCGGAGAACAGCCGCTCCGGGTCCAGCACGCAGTCCACCTGGCACCACTGGCGCCAGGAGCGGGCCAGGGTGCGCAGCGCGGAGGTCTTGCCGGTGCCGGGCGGCCCGTGGAGCAGCAGGAGCCGGCCGGCCACATCGGCCGCGGTGACCCCCATCAGCTGGTCCATCGCCCGGGCGACCGGCGCCGAGTACCCGGGGCGTACCGTCTCCCAGTTCTCCGCCGCGATGGTGCGGGTGGTGCGCACCGCGCCGCGTCCGCCGGGGGAGAAGTGCCAGAAACCCATGCTCACATTGCCGGGATCGGCATCCGGCGGCTCCTCGGCACCGGTCACCGTCTGCTTGAGGATCTGCTGCGCGAGTTCATCACTTCCGGCGATCACGGTCACCTGGGCGCCGTACGTCCAGCGCCGGGAACGCAGCATCCAGCCGGGCCCGGTGGCGAGCACCGCGTAGGTGTCGTCGCCGCGCACGGTGCGCAGCACCTCGGCGCCGTCGGGCAGCAGGAGATGGTGCTTGCGGACCTTTTCCAGCCGGCGGCTGCGCGCGTACGGGAGCCGGCCGGAGGCGAATTCGCTGACCAGCAGCATGTCGACGATGTCGGCGGGCGCGGTGCTGTCGGTGATGGTGACGGGCAGGGCGGCCTCCTCGCCGGGTGCGGTGGGCGTGGGGTGGGCGGTCATGCCCGCCATGATGACCGGGCCCGGGCGGCGCCGCATCCGGATTTCTGTCGCAAAACAGCTCACGGACGATGTTCGTCAACACCCTTGTGGGGAAAGGTGAATCCTGGGACCGGGATACCCACGCGCACTCGGGGGGCGTTAGGGTTACTCTGCCCGGACCGGGTGCCCTCGTACGGGTGGGAGAGTCATGGAGCAGATAACACGCGGCAGGCCCCGAGTGCCTGCGATCGATTGCGGGAGCGGCGCAAGCTCTACGCGCCTGGAACGCCATCTGAGCGTGCTGTCCGGACCTGCCGTGCCGGCGCGCGAGACCGAAGAGGCCACCATGCTGATGCGCGAGCTGACAACGCGGGATCGGCAGTCCGCCAGGAGCACCACCACCCGTGGTGCCCGGGTGCGGCTGTTCACCCCGCTGCGGAGGCTGCGGCGTACGCTCTTCGGCAGTCACGGCTGATACGGAACGTCACTTCCGTACCAGCCGCCTGGTCACTCACGCGTCACTCGGGGGAGGAGTCCACCGATACGGCGAAGGAGAAGCGGTCGCCCCGGTAGTGGATGCGCGCGACATCCACGGTGCGTCCCTTCTCGTCGTACACCACCCCCGTGATGTGCAGGATTGGGCTCAGCAGCGGCACCGCGAGCAGCTGCGAGGTGGTCGGGTCAGCCAGCCGAGCCTGAACCGTGTTGGCGATCCGGCCCACCGTCACTCCCGCGACGTCCCGCAGTACCCGGGTCATGGGCCAGCGTTCCAGATCCTCGGGCGTGATGCGCGCGGCGACCTCCGGGTGGAGCAAATTCTCCGCCCAGTTGGCGGCTTCTCCGCTCTCCCGGTCATACCGCAGCCGCCGGAAGGCCACCACTTCGGCCAGGCCGGGAAAGTGCGGGGCGACCTCCACCGGGACGGGGACCGGGCCGTGTTCCAGCAAGGTGGTGCTCTCGCCGGACTGCTGGGCCACGATGGCGTCCACCGAGCCGAGCAGCCGCACCGGTGAACCGGGCCGGGCGGCCGGCTCGATGAAGGTGCCGCGCCGCCGGTGCCGGCTGATCAGCCCTTCGAGTTCGAGTTCCTTGAGGGCCTGGCGCATGGTGAGGACGGAGACCCCGTAGTGCTCGGCCAGTTGTTCCTCGGTCGGCAGCCGCAGCGGGGCCTGCGGCGGGCGGCCGAGTATGGAGGCGCGCAGTGACTGGGACACCTGGTACCACAGGGGCAGTTTGCGGTTCAGTTCGAGTGAATCGGGTGCGAAGACGGTCACGGCGCGCTCCGGGAGTCGGGGCTCAGGCGGTGAAGTGCCGCTGAAGACCCTCCCACACATTGTCGTAACCGTGTTGCGGACGGTGCTCGTTCACCGCCGCGGGGGTCAGGGTCACCGGCCAGCGGGTCTCGAACATGAAGGCCAGACCGTCGGCCACCTTGGCCGGCACCAGGTCGGCGGCGCTGGCCCGTTCGAAGGTCTCCCGGTCCGGTCCGTGCGCCGACATCATGTTGTGCAGTGAGCCGCCGCCCGGCACGAAGCCCTCCGCCTTGGCGTCGTAGGCGCCCTCGATCAGCCCCATGTACTCGCTCATCACATTGCGGTGGAAGTACGGCGGGCGGAAGGTGTCCTCGCCCACCAGCCAGCGCGGCGCGAACACCACGAAGTCGACGCCCGCCAGCCCCGGGGTGTCCGAGGGCGCGGTCAGCACGGTGAAGATGGACGGATCGGGGTGGTCGAAGCTGATCGAGCCCAGCACATTGAAGCGGCGCAGGTCGTAGCGGTAGGGCACATGGCTGCCGTGCCAGGCCACCACGTCGAGCGGGGAGTGGTCCAGGGCGGTCGCCCACAGATTGCCGCAGAACTTGGTGACGGCCTCGACCGGGCCCTCGATGTCCTCGTACGCGGCGACCGGCGCTTCGAAGTCGCGGGCGGCGGCCAGTCCGTTGGCGCCGATCGGGCCCAGGTCGGGCAGCACGAAGGGCCGGCCGTAGTTCTCGCAGATGTAGCCGCGCGCCGCCTCCCCCGCCGGGAGTTCGACGCGGAACCGTACGCCGCGCGGCATGAGGACGATGTGCCCGGGGCCGGCCCGCAGTACCCCGAACTCGGTGCGCAGCCGCAGCTCACCGCGTTCGGGCACGATCAGCAGTTCGCCGTCCGCGTCGCTGAACACCCGGTCCTTCATGGAGGTGTTGGCGTGGTACAGGTGCACCGCCATCCCGGTGCGCTGCCGGATGTCGCCGTTGCCGCCCAGGGTCCACAGCCCGGCGACGAAGTCGGTGCCGGCCGGCGGGGCGGGCAGCGGGTCCCAGCGCAGCCGGTTGGGGTCGGGCACGGTGTCGTCGAACGGCGCGCCGCGCAGGGCGCCGTTGCCGATCCGGGTGAACGGGGGGTGGGCGGCCGAGGGCCTGATCCGGTAGAGCCAGGAGCGGCGGTTGGCGGCGCGCGGCTCGGTGAAGGCGCTGCCGCTCAGCTGCTCCGCGTACAGCCCGAGCGGGGCGCGCTGCGGGGAGTTGCGGCCGACCGGCAGGGCGCCGGGGACGGCTTCGCTGCTGTGCTCGTTGCCGAAACCGGTCAGCTGACCGGTCCCGCCGCCGGTCGTCACCGTCGTTCGCTCTCCGCTGCCCATGGCGTGCTCCCGCCCATCGGTCCCGACGATCATTCCTGTGAGTGACCGTAGGAATCGATGGGTGACAAGTCAACTACCCGGACCGCATCGGGTGGTGAAACCTTTGTTCAGAACGTGCCCTCCCCGGTCGGGGTCCCGGACCGCGCGAGCAGCCGCCCCACCCGGGGCTGCCCACGGTAGGGGCGCAGGGCGCGCCGCATCTCCCGCAGCGACCGCTCCGCGTCACCCGAGCGCAGCCGCTCCCGGCCGGTCACGAAAGCCTCCCAGGCCCCGCACGCCTCCTCCAGATGCCCGGTGTGCAGCAGCAGTTGCGCGCAGCGCGCCTGGGTGAGGGCGTGGCCGCGCAGGTCCGTCGCCGACCGCTCGGTCACCGCCCGGCGGCAGGCCGCCAGCGCGCCGGGCAGATCGCCGAGCGCCTGGAGGGTCAGCGAGGTCTGGTACAGCAGGCCGGCCCGGGGGTAGCTGTCGAACGGCCCGCCGGCCCCGGGGTCGTCCTCGGCCCGCTGCCCGGCGTACTCGGCGCGGGCCAGCGCCTTCAGCGCGCCGCGCCGGTCGCCGCAGCGGGCCAGGACCACACCGAGCTGGGCCTGGATGTACGACTGGTGCGCGGGCGGTGCCCAGCGGGCGGCGCGGGCGGCGGCCTCGGCCAGCCGCAGCGCGGTCGGCAGCTGGCCGAGCCGCCCGGCCTGGGTGCTCATGGCTCGCAGCACCAGGCTCCAGGTGAGCCGGTCGCCCGCCTCGGCGGCCAGCTGGTGCGCGGTGGTGAAGTACCGCTGGGCGAGCCCGTGCCGCTGGCCGTCCTCGTACATGCGGGCCAGCAGGAAGGCCAGCCGGGCGGCTCCGGTGAGCAGTTGGGCCCGGGCGGCGGCGGGCCGGCCGGTCACCGCGAGCAGCGGGGCCACGTCGTCGGCGAGATGGACGGTGAGGGCGCCGCGCGCGTGCCGTCCGCCGTGCGCGCGCATCGCGGCGGCGAAGAAGACCGCGGCCTCGTGCAGCGCCCGGGTGCCCTCGGCGGGCGCGGCCGGCGGCAGCGGCGGCCGGGGCGCGGGCACCGGCTGCGGTACGGCGGCGTCCGCCAGCCGGTAGGGGCGCTGGCGCAGCAGGGTGGCGCGCCGCCCGCCGTCCGCGTCGGTGCGGCACAGGGCGGCGAACCGGGGGACGGCGCCCAGCCGGTCACGGAGCGCGCCGGTATCGGGCGGGGTTCCGCCGGGGAAGCCCGCCGCGCGGGCGGTGACGGGGCGTCCGGTGCGGCGGGAGAGGGCTTCGGCGATCAGCTGGGGGACGGGGTGGCGGGGCTGGGTGCCGGAGAGCCAGTGGGCGACCGCGGTGCGGTCGTACCGCAGCGGGGTGCCGGTCTCGGTGCCGAGCGTGTTGACCGCGCGGGCGAGTTCCTGCTGGGTCCAGCCGGCCTCGCGCAGTAGGGCTCGCAGCTGGTCGTTGGGGCCGCGCCGTTCCTTCATGCCTCCTTGGTCTCACGGCGCGGGGTACGGGTGGCAGGGCGCATCGGCGCATGATCACACCCGGTTCTGACCCACTATCACACCATTGGGTAAGAATTTCAGTGCGATGTCACCCGCAGGAGGGAGCGCCCGGTGGTGCGTTGACGGCGGGTGCCGGTCAGAGGAAATACCGCGTGACCGTCTCCGCCACGCACACCGGCTTGTGCCCGCCCTCCCGCTCCACCGTCACCGTGAGCGTGAGCTGCACGCCGTCCCCCGGCACCGGCACCACCTCGTGGATCCCGGCCGTGCCCCGCACCCGCGAGCCGGCCGGCACCGGCGCCGGGAACCGCACCCGGTTCACGCCGTAGTTGACGGCCAGCCGGGCCCCGTCCACCCGCAGCAGCCGCCGGACGAACTCCGGTACCAGGGCGAGCGTCAGATAGCCGTGCGCGACGGTCGTCCCGAACGGACCGCCCGCGGCCCGCTCCGGATCGACATGGATCCACTGGTGATCGCCCGTCGCCTCCGCGAACAGCCCGATCCGCCGCTGGTCGATTTCCAGCCAGTCACTGGTACCCAGATGCGCGCCGGCCGCCGCCCGCAGCTCATCGACCGACGCAAAAACCCGCGGCTCAGCCATCGGGCCAGCATGCTGACCGGCGCGCGGCACTGTCAATGCCCGCGCGATGCCCGCGACCGGCGCCCGCCGGACCCCATTGACGCCCCCGTGCGCCGATGATCTGATCGACAGCGCCGTGGGGGCTGGTCAGATCGCCGTACGCCACCGACCCAAGGGGAGACGTTCATGCACGCCAGGCGCGCCAGGACGACCGTCACCGCCGCCCTCGCCGTACTCACCACCCTCACGCTCACCACCGGCGGCGCCTGCGCCACCGAGAACGACACCGGCTCCGGCACCCCGCCCACCGGCGGCGCACCCACCGCGAGCGAGGAGGCCGCCCCGCCCGCGGCCCTCACCCAGCCCGCCGGGATCGAGGAACTGTCGGCCGGCTGGTCGATGCCCTGGGGCGCCGACTGGCTGCCGGACGGCTCCGCGCTCTACACCGAACGCGACACCCACCGCATCGTCCACCTCACCCCGGACGGCACCCGTACCGTCCTGGGCACCGTCCCGGACGTCGTGCACGGCGGCGAGGGCGGCCTGCTCGGCCTGGCGATATCCCCCGGCTTCGCCGAGGACCGCACGCTGTACGTCTTCCACACCGCCGCGAACGACAACCGCATCGCCCGCCTCACCTGGGACGGCGACACCCTCGGCGGTTACGAACCCATCCTCACCGGCATCGCCAAGGCCGCCATCCACAACGGCGGCCGGCTCGCCTTCGGACCCGACGGCCACCTCTACGCCACCACCGGCGACGCCGCCGACCCGCCGCTCGCCCAGGACCGCGACGCCCTCGAAGGCAAGATCCTGCGCATCACCACCGCCGGCGAGCCCGCCCCCGGCAACCCCTTCGGTACCCCCGTCTACAGCCTCGGCCACCGCAACCCCCAGGGCCTGGCCTGGGACGACGAGGGCCGGCTGTGGTCCTCCGAACTCGGCCAGGACACCTGGGACGAACTCAACCTCATCGAGCCCGGCAACAACTACGGCTGGCCGCAGTGCGAAGGCGTCTGCGGGGAGCCCGGGTTCACCGACCCCAAGGAGACCTGGTCCACCGCGACCGCGTCCCCCAGCGGCCTCGCCTACGCCGACGGCTCCCTCTACATGGCCGCCCTGCGCGGCCAGCGGCTGTGGCACATCCCGCTGGAGGGCGCCGACACCGGCACCCCGCAGGCGTACTACCAGGGCGAGATCGGCCGCCAGCGCACCGTCCTGGCCACCCCGGACGGTACCGCCCTGTGGGTCTCCACCTCCAACGGAGCCGGCAGCGACACCGTCCACCGCGTCACCCTCCAGTAGGGCCGGGACGTGTATTGACGGCGGCCCGCCGGGACCCGAGGATCGGTGACAGCAGCGACGGCCGAGGCGACGGGACGAGGCAGGCATGGCGTACGACGCCGATGTGATCGTGATCGGAGCCGGCCTCGCCGGACTGGTCGCCACCGCCGAACTGGCCGCCGCCGGCCGCACGGTGATCCTGCTCGACCAGGAGCCCGAGACCTCTCTCGGCGGCCAGGCCCACTGGTCCTTCGGCGGCCTCTTCCTCGTCGACTCCCCGGAACAGCGCCGGCTGCGCATCCGCGACAGCCACGCACTGGCCTGGCAGGACTGGCAGGGCACGGCCGGCTTCGACCGCCCCGAGGACGACTGGCCGCGCCGCTGGGCCAAGGCGTACGTCGAGTTCGCCGCCGGGGAGAAGCGCGCCTGGCTGCACGGGCAGGGGGTGCGCTTCTTCCCCGTCGTCGGCTGGGCCGAGCGCGGCAGCGGCGACGCCGGCGGCCACGGCAACTCCGTCCCCCGCTTCCACATCACCTGGGGCACCGGACCCGGAGTGCTGGCCCCCTTCGAACGCCGGGTGCGGCAGGCCGTCGCGGCCGGCCGGGTGGCGCTGCGCTTCCGGCACCGCGTCACCGGGCTCGCCACCACCGACCGCGCGGTGGACACCGTCACCGGCGAAGTCCTCGCCCCCGATACGGCACCGCGCGGCGCCGCCAGCAGCCGCGAGGTGACCGGCGCCTTCGAACTGCGCGCCCCGGCCGTGCTCATCACCTCCGGCGGCATCGGCGGCAACCTCGACCTGGTGCGCGCCCACTGGCCGCAGCGGCTGGGCACCCCACCGCGCCGGATGCTCACCGGTGTGCCCGCGCACGTCGACGGCCTGATGCTGTCCGTCGCCGAACGCGCCGGCGCCCGGCTGATCGGCGGCGACCGGATGTGGCACTACACCGAAGGCATCCACAACGGGAATCCGGTCTGGGCGGGGCACGGCATCCGCATCCTCCCCGGCCCCTCCTCGCTGTGGCTGGACGCGACCGGGAAGCGGCTGCCCGTACCGCTCTTCCCCGGCTTCGACACCCTCGGCACCCTCGCCCACATCACCGGCACCGGCCACGACCACACCTGGTTCGTGCTCACCCGCCGCATCATCGAGAAGGAGTTCGCGCTCTCCGGCTCCGAACAGAACCCGGACCTCACCGGCAAGAGCATCCGCCAGGTGCTCGGCCGGGCCCGCTCCGGAATCCCCGCCCCGGTCCGCGCCTTCCTCGACCACGGCACCGACTTCGCCGTAGCCCGCGACCCGGCCGCCCTGGCCCGCGCCATGAACGCCGTCACCGGCGACGCGCTCGTCGACGAGGCCCGGCTGCGCCGCGAGATCGAGGCGCGCGACCGGGAGATCGGCAACCCGTTCAGCAAGGACCTCCAACTCACCGCCGTGCACGGGGCCCGGCGCTACCTCGGCGACCGGCTGGTGCGCGTCGCCCCGCCGCACCGGCTGCTCGACCCCGCCGCCGGCCCGCTGATCGCGGTGCGGCTCAGCCTGCTCACCCGCAAGACCCTGGGCGGCCTGCTCACCGACCTCGGCGGCCGGGTGCTCGGCGCGGACGGCACCCCCGTACCCGGCCTGTACGCGGCCGGTGAGGCCGCCGGCTTCGGCGGCGGCGGCATGCACGGCTACCGCTCGCTGGAGGGCACGTTCCTCGGCGGCTGCCTCTTCTCCGGCCGCGTCGCCGGCCGCACGGCGGCCCACAGCGTGTGAACCATCGAACCCCGGGGGAGACATGCGCATCACGGCCCGCACACCCGTCCTGCTCGTCCTGCTGCTGCTCCTGACCCAGCTCGCCGCCCTCGCCCGGCCCGCGCACGCCTGCGGCTGCGGCGCCCTGGTCACCGGAGCGGGGCAGCAGCTCACCGTCGCCCGGGAGACCTCGGCGGTGCACTGGGACGGCGAGACCGAACGCATCGTCATGAGCCTCACCGTGACCGGCGACGCCGCCGAGGCCGCCTGGATCATGCCGGTGCCCAGCCGCGCCGAGGTCACGCTGGGCGACCCCGCCCTCTTCGACGACCTCCGCGACGCCGCCGCCCCCGAGTACCGGGTCCGCCACTACTTCTGGCCGCGCGAGGACGACTGGCCACGGGGCGAGCGGGACAACAGCTACGCCGGCGCCGCGCCGGGCGACGGCGCCGCCCCCGTGGACGTGGTCAGCCGCGACCGGCTCGGCCCCTTCGACGTGGCCCGGCTGACCGCCACCGACCCCGCCGCCCTCGGCGACTGGCTGGCCGGCAACGGCTTCGCCCTCCCCGACACCCTGGCCGGCGCCCTCACCCCCTACGTCGAGCAGGAGTGGGAGTACGTGGCGCTGCGGCTCGCCCCGGACGCGGCCGGCGACCCCGACGTCGTCCTCGGCGGCACCCTGGACCCCATCAGCCTCACCTTCGCCTCCGGCGAACTCGTCTACCCCATGCGCTTGTCCCGGCTCGCCGCCACCGAACAGCTCCTCACCCTCTACGTGCTCTCCGGCCACCGCATGGAACCCCAGTCCACCATCGGCGGCGACCGCCCCGACATCACCTTCGCCGGCCGGCTGGCGCCCGCCCCCGGCCCGCTGCGCGACCTGGCGGGCGAGGACACCTTCCTGACCGTCATCGAGCAGGAATTCCCCCGGCCCGCCCTGATCGACGGCGACCACCTGCTGCGCCGCACCGCCGAGGACACCGCGTTCCGCACCGTCCACTACACGGACCGGATGCTGCACTGGTTCGGCGTCCCCGCCTGGCAGCTCACCACCGGCGCCGTGGCGCTGCTGGCCCTGGTTCCCGTCGTGTGGGCCGTGCGAGGATGGCGGCGGCGGAAGGAGCCGCAGTGGAGCTGATCCTGTTCATGACGCTGCCCGGCTGACGCCCCGCCCGTCCCCGGGCACCGCGCCCCGCCGCTCAGGAACCCGCGCCGAGCCGCGCCGATGGCGCGACGCCGTCCGGGCTCCGCGGTGGCTCCAGCCGGTCGATCAGCCGGCCGAGCAGGGCGGCCAGCACCTCCTCGTCCGCACCGTCCGGCAGCCCAGGGAAGCCGTCGGCCACCCGGTCGCGCAGCCGCCGCCAGTGGTCCAGTCCGCGCGGGGTCAGCGCCGCCAGCACCCGGCGGCGGTCCAGCGGGTCCACCCGCCGGTGCACCCAGCCGTCGTCCACCAGCTGGTCCACCAGCCGGGTCAGCGTCGGCGGCGGCAGCAGCACCCGCTCCGCGATCGCCGTCATACCGTGGCTCTCGCCGTCGGCCAGCAGCGACAGCACCCGCCAGGCGTCCACCGTGCAGCCGGTGCCCTCCAGAGCGGTACGCAGCCGGCGCGCCGCGAGCCGTTCGGCACGGGTGAGCAGCGTGGCCAGATCGTCAACGGACATCTCGCTCCTCGGGCCGCGGGAACGACCATCCTACAAACGGCGTCATGATGGCCGGGTGACGTACCGGGAACCTCTCGCCCCCGCCGCCACCGACACCCTCGGTGTTGCCCTCGTCGTGCCGCGCCAGGGCCCGGCCGGCATCTTCGGGCCCGGCTGCGAACTGTGCGCCGAACTCGC
Organism: Streptomyces harbinensis; assembly: GCF_900116145.1. Classification (GTDB taxonomy): domain Bacteria; phylum Actinomycetota; class Actinomycetes; order Streptomycetales; family Streptomycetaceae; genus Streptomyces; species Streptomyces carpaticus. The sequence goes on from NZ_FPAB01000002.1 coordinate 195,738, forward strand.
CGCCGAGGAGATCAACACGGCAGGCGGCGTCATGGGCCGCGCCCTGCGGCTGATCACCGTGGACGGCGGCGCGCCACCCGCCCGGGTCGCCGCCGAGGTGGGCGCCCTGGTGGACGCGGGCGCCGTGCAGGGCGTCACCGGCTGGCACATCTCCTCGGTACGCCAGGCCCTCGCCCCGCGGATCGCCCACCGGGTGCCGTACGTCTACACCGCCCTGTACGAGGGCGGCGAGAACACCACCGGCGTCTACCTCACCAGCGAGACCCCCGGCGGCCAGCTGCGCCCCGCCATGCGGCTGCTCGCCGCCGAGCGCCGGGTACGCCGCTGGTACGTCGTCGGCAACGACTACGTCTGGCCCCGCCGCACCGCCCGCGCCGCCCGCCGCTACGCCCGGGAGAGCGGCACCCGGATCTGCGGCGAGAGCTACCTGCCGCTCGGAACCGACGACTTCGCCGCCACCCTGCGCCGCATCGAGTACACCGGGGCCGACGCCGTCCTGATGCTGCTGGTGGGCAGCGACGCGGTGCGCTTCAACCGGGCGTTCGGCGCCGCCCACCTGGACCAGCGCGCGCTGCGGCTGTCCACCCTGATGGACGAGAACATGCTGCTCGCCTCCGGGGTGGCCGGGACCCGGGGACTGTCGGCCACCGCCGGCTTCTTCGGAGCGCTGGCCACCGCCGACACCCTGGACTTCCACGGCCGGTACGCGGCCCGGTTCGGCCCCGCGGCCCCCGCGCCGAGCAGTCTGGGGGAGTCCTGTTACGAGGGCGTCCTGCTGCTGGCCGCGCTGATCGCCCGGGCCGGCTCCTGGGCCGTCCCGGCCATCGAGGGCACCGCGGACGAGGTCAGCTACGAGGGCGCCCGGGGCGTCCTGCGGCTGACGGGCCGTCATGTACGGCAGCGGATCTACCTCGCGGAGGCGGACGGTCTCGACTTCCGGGTCACCGCCGATCTGGACGCCTGGAGCGGCTGACCGGCCCGCCGCCGCGGTGATGCTTCCGGACGGAAGTATTAATGGCGGTGACATTCCGGTGAAACAGCCCCTGCCGAAGCTGTGGCATGCCCTCGCCGGGCAGCGCGGCCCGGCGGCAACTCCCGATCGTGCAGGCCCCGTCCGGGGCCGAGGAGGAACCGCGATGCCGATAGCCCGGGGATACCGCCTGGCCTCATGCGTACTGGCCCTGGCCACCGCCGCCGCCCTCAGCGGCTGCGGCGCCCGCACCGGGGAGGAGAACGGGGACGGCCCGGCCGCCGCGACCATCGACACCTCGGGCGACACGATCAAGGTCGGTCTGCTCAACTCGCTCTCCGGCACCATGGCCATCAGCGAGGTGACGGTGCGCGACGCCCTCATGCTCGCCATCGAGGAGATCAACGCGGACGGCGGTGTCCTCGGCAAGCGCATCGAGCCCATCGGCGAGGACGGCGCCTCCGACTGGCCCACCTTCGCCGAGAAGGCCGGCAAACTCATCCAGCAGGACCAGGTCGCCGCCGTCTTCGGGTGCTGGACCTCCGCGAGCCGCAAGGCCGTCCTCCCGGTCTTCGAACAGCACGGCTCGCTGCTCTTCTACCCCGTCCAGTACGAGGGCCTCGAACAGTCGCCCAACATCTTCTACACCGGGGCCACCACCAACCAGCAGATCGTGCCCGCCCTGGACTACCTGCGCGAACAGGGCGTCAGCTCGCTCTACCTGGTCGGCAGCGACTACGTCTTCCCGCGCACCGCCAACCGGATCATCAGCGCCTACGCACAGGCCCACGGCATCGAGATCGTCGGCGAGGACTACGCCCCGCTCGGCTCCACCGAGTTCGCCACCATCGCCAACAAGGTCGAGGCGGCCGGCGCCGACGCCGTCTTCAACACCCTCAACGGCGACAGCAACGTCTCCTTCTTCAAGGAGTACGACGCCGCCGGGCTCACCGCCGACACCATGCCCGTCCTCTCCGTCTCCATCGCGGAGGAAGAGGTCAAGGGCATCGGCACCCAGTACCTCACCGGCCAGCTGACGTCCTGGAACTACTACCAGACCACCGACTCCCCGGCCAACGAGGACTTCGTCGCCGCCTACCAGGCCGCCTACGGCGCCGACAAGCCCACCTCCGATCCGATGGAGGCCGCCTACACCTCGGTGTACCTGTGGAAGGAAATGGTGGAGCAGGCCGGCTCCTTCGAGGTCGCCGACGTCCGTGCCGCCGCCGACGGCATCACCTTCGACGCCCCCGAGGGCACCGTCACCGTCCACGGCGAGACCCAGCACCTGTACAAGACCAACCGCATCGGCCGGATCGAAGCCGACGGCACCATCTCCGAGATCTGGACCTCCGGCGAACCGATCGAGCCCGACCCGTACCTCACCGGCTACGACTGGGCCGAGGGCCTGTCCTGATGACCGTCCTCATCGGCCAGTCCTTCACCGGTATCAGCATCGGCGCCGTCCTGCTGCTGATCGCCCTCGGACTCTCCCTCACCTTCGGGCAGATGGGGGTGATCAATATGGCGCACGGGGAATTCATCATGTCCGGCGCCTACACCACCTACGTCCTCCAGCAACACCTCACCGACGCCGGCACCTCCCTGCTCCTCGCCCTCCCGGCCGCCTTCGCGGTCGCCGGAACCCTCGGCATCGTCCTGGAACGCACCCTGATCCGGCGGCTGTACACCCGGCCGCTGGACACCCTGCTGGTCACCTGGGGCGTCTCGCTGCTGCTCCAGCAACTCGCCCGGGACATCTTCGGCGCCCCCAACGTCCAGACCAGCACCCCCGGCTGGCTCACCGGCCGGATCACCCTGTTCGGCGGCGAGCACCCGGTCACCCTCTCGCACGCCCGGCTGTTCATCCTCACCCTGGCCGTCGCCGCCGTCGTGGCCCTCACCCTCACCCTGCGGCTCACCCCGCTCGGCCGCCGCATCCGCGCCGTCGTCCAGCACCGCGAACTCGCCGAGGCGTCCGGCATCGCCACCGCCCGCGTCGACCGCACGACCTTCTTCATCGGCTCGGGCCTGGCCGGCGTCGCGGGCGTCGCCCTCACCCTCGTCGGCCCCATCGGCCCCACCATGGGCACCAACATCATCATCGACGCCTTCCTGGTCGTCGTGGTCGGCGGCATCGGCCGGCTCAGGGGCGCCGTCGTCGCCGCCTTCGCCCTCGGAGTGCTTCAGGCGCTCGTCGAGTACTCCACCACCGTCTCCCTCGCCAAGGTCACGGTGCTGATCGCCATCGTCGCCTTCCTCCAGTGGCGCCCGCAGGGCATCTCCACCGTACGCACCCGGAGCCTGGCATGACCCGATCCCGCCTCCTGCCGCTGGCCGGCTTCGCGCTCACCGCCGTGGCGCTGTTCGCCGTCGCCCCGGCCGTCCTCAGCGACTTCCGGCTCTCCCTGCTGGCCCGCTACCTCTGCTTCGCCATCGTCGCCGTCGGCATCGCCCTCGCCTGGGGCCGGGGCGGCATGCTCACCCTCGGCCAGGGGCTGTTCTTCGGCCTCGGCGGCTACGCCATGGCCATGCACCTCAAGCTCGCCGACGCCGGCCCCGACGGCCTCCCCGACTTCATGCTGCTCTACGGCACCGGCGGCGAACTCCCCTGGTGGTGGGAGCCGTTCCGCTCCCCGGTGTTCGCCCTCGCCGCCGTCCTGGTCCTGCCCATGACGCTGGCCGCCCTCATCGGCTTCCTCGTCTTCCGCCGCCGGGTGCGCGGCGCCTACTTCGCCATCCTCAGCCAGGCCCTGGCCGCCGCCTTCGCCCTCCTCCTCATCGGCCAGCAGGCCACCACCGGCGGCACCAACGGACTCACCAACTTCCAGGGCTTCTTCGGCTTCGCCCTCGCCGACCCGCTCAACAAGCGGATGGTGTACTTCGTCATCGCCGCCGCGCTGCTCGCCGTCCTGCTCATCACCCGGCAGCTGTTCCACTCCCGGTACGGCGAACTGCTCGTCGCCGTCCGCGACTCCGAGGAACGGGTGCGGTTCCTCGGCTACGACCCGGCCCTCGTCAAGCTCGCCGCCTACACCGTCTCGGCCGGCATGGCCGGCCTCGCCGGGGCCCTGTTCGTCCCGGCCGTCGGCATCATCTCCCCGGCCCTGATCGGCATCGTGCCCTCCATCCAGTTCGTCATCGGGGCCGCCATCGGCGGCCGGGCCTCACTCGCCGGGGCAGCGCTCGGCGCGATCGCGGTGGCCTGGGCCCAGACCACCCTCTCCGAGGAGTTCCCGGCCGCCTGGACCTACTTCCAGGCCGGCCTGTTCATCGCCGTCATCGCCTTCCTGCCCGGCGGGCTCGCCTCCCTGCGCCACCACCTCACCCGCCGCCGCACCCGAGCGACCCGCCCCCGTCCACCCACCGGCACCCCCGCGGCGGAAGGAGCCCCCGCATGACCGCCCCCACCGCCTCCACGGCCCCGGCGCCCCCGGCCGATCCGGCCGCCCTCGCCGTCCGGGACCTGCGGGTCACCTTCGACGGATTCACCGCCGTCGACGGCGTCGACCTCGACGTCGCCCCCGGCGATCTTCGCTTCCTCATCGGCCCCAACGGCGCCGGCAAGACCACCCTCGTCGACGCCGTCACCGGACTCGCCCCGGCCACCGGCTCGGTCCGCTTCGCCGGCCGCGAACTCCTCGGCCGCCCCGTCCACCGCATCGCCCGGCTCGGCATCGGCCGCACCTTCCAGACCGCCACCGTCTTCGAACAGCTCACCGTCCTCCAGAACCTGGACATCGCCGCCGGCGCCGGCCGCTCCGTCACCACCCTGCTGCGCCGCCGCCGGCACCTCCCGGAAGCGGTGGCCGCCGCCCTGGAGACCACCGCGCTCACCGCGCACCGCGACCGGCTCGCCGGCACCCTCGCGCACGGCCGGAAACAGTGGCTGGAGATCGGCATGCTGCTCGTCCAGGACGTCCGGCTGCTGCTCCTGGACGAGCCGGTGGCCGGCATGAGCCACCCCGAACGCGAGGCCACCGGGGAACTCCTGCACCGGATCGCCGCCGACCGCACCGTCGTCGTCATCGAGCACGACATGGACTTCCTGCGGTCCTTCGCCCGCAGCGTCACCGTGCTGCACGCGGGCCGGGTGCTCAGCGAGGGCACCGTGGAGCAGGTGCGGGCCGACCCCCGGGTCCAGGAGGTCTACCTCGGCGAACCGGCCCTCACCGCACCGGCCGGAGGTGAGGCGTGATGCTGCGCGTCGAGGACCTCACGGCCGGCTACGGCCGCAGCCGCGTCCTGCACGGCGTCTCCCTGGAGGTCCCCGGGGAGGCGGTCACCGCCGTCCTCGGTCACAACGGCGCCGGGAAGTCCACCCTGCTGCGGGCCGCGCTCGGGCTGATCGGGGCCGGGAGCGGCCGGGTGTGGTTCGAGGACGAGGACGTCACCCGGCTCCCGGCCCATCAGCGGGTGCGGCGCGGCATGGCGTATGTGCCGCAGGGCCAGCAGAGCTTCCCGCAGCTGACCGCCCTGGAGAATCTGCGGCTGGTCGCCGACGGCCGACGGGACGGCCGGGCCGCGCTGGAGGAGGCGCTGGACCTCTTCCCGGCGCTGCGCTCGCTGGGGGCCCGGCGCGCCGGGCTGCTCTCCGGCGGCCAGCGCCAGCAACTGGCGATCGCCCGCGCGCTGATCACCCGCCCCCGGCTGCTGCTGCTCGACGAGCCGACCGAGGGCATCCAGCCCTCGGTGGTGGCCGAGATCCAGCGCACCGTGATCGAGCTGGGCGAGCGCGGTCTTTCGGTGCTGCTGGTGGAGCAGCACGTGGGCTTCGCCCTGCGCGCCGCCCGCCGCTACTGCGTGCTGGAGGCCGGCCGGATCACCTCTTCCGGCATCGGCGAGCCCGGCGCGGAGGAGCGGGTGCGGCAGGCCCTGCGGGTGTGAGGCGGCGCGGGGGCGGTGTCAGTCGCCGCCCTCGCACAGCACCTCGTCGCGCGGCACGTACGTCGTGCGGTACGTCTCGCGGCCGGCCTCCGTGCCGTCGTCGACGAAGATCCGGGTGACCTCCACGTCGAAGCCCTCCAGCGGGGGCTGCGGGACGCACGCGTCGCCCGCGGCGCCCTCCCGGCTGCCGGGCTCCTTCACATTGGTGCGCGGGCCGGTCTCCGAGCGGACCTCGTCGTACCGCTTGGTGCCCAGGAAGGTGATGGTCACCGAGGAGTCGGTCGCGGAGGCCAGGATGTAGATGGTGTGGCCCGAGTCGTTGAGGAACCGCAGATCGAGGTGGCCCCAGGCGACGGTGGCCTCCCGGCCCTCGGGGTAGCGCTCGATGTAGAAGGAGTGCGCCCCGTACTCCACCGGCTTGACCCCGGCGAAGAACATCGCGTTGAACATGGTGGTGGCCACCGCCGAGACGCCGCCGCCCTGCGCGTTCGTGTACTGGTCGTCGAGGATGATGATGCCCTCGACGAAGCCGTTCTCCTCGGTGCGCTCGCCGACCGTGCGGTTGAAGCTCCACTCCTCGCCGGGCGCCACCGCCGAGCCGTTGATCAGTTCGGCGGCCCGGCCGATGTTGGTGATGCGGTACGGGGCGGGCTCGAACTCCACGGTGAAGGAGGACATCTCCTCCACGATGCCGAGATCCCGGTAGTTGGCGGGGGTGATGACCGGCTCCACCTCCTCGGTGGCGACGGTGCCGGTACGGGCGGCCTCGCCCTCGGCGTACAGCAGCGGCTCGACGGCCGGGCCGATGGCGTCCCGGTCCACCGTGCTGCCGTTGCTGCCGGGGCTGGCGGCCACCACCTGGCCGCCGTCCAGCCGCAGCTCGGCCTCCACCGGCTCCGTCTCGGCGGCGGCCAGCTGGTCGTCCAGCCGCTCGTCGGCGCTGAGTGCGGCGGCGTCGAACTCGGGCAGCAGGGCGCCGGTGTCGTCGGCGCTGAGGGTGAGGTGGTCGCCGATGAGGGTGGGGGAGATGGTGAGGGTGGCGTCCCCGGCGGTCAGCAGCACCGGGCCCGCCACGGCGGGCTCGGCCCAGGCGCGCAGCGCCTCCTCGATCTCGGCCTCTCCGGTGAGCGGCTCGGCCCGGGTGACCGGCAGCGGTACCGGATCGGCGGCCGGCTCCGCGTCCGCAGGGTCCGCTCCGTCCGCCGGCGGGGCGGCCGGGTAGCCCTCGCGCAGCCGGCCCAGCGAGCCCTCCACGTCCAGGGCGACCCCGGCGCGCGGTGTGGTGACCTCGGGCTCGCCCTCGGTGAAGGTGATGGCGCCCTCGCGGACGGTGCGGTCGGAGTCCGCCGCGAGACCGGTCAGGGCGGCGCGGCCGGCCTCCTCGTCCTGGTGGACGACCAGCTCGATCTCGCCGCCGCCCCGGCCCAGGATGCGGTCCAGCAGGGAGGGGTTGCCGGCCGCGGCCACGGTGGCCTCGAAGTCCAGCGACAGACCGGCCTCGGCCGGGTCCAGCTCGTGGATCTCGGGCTCCCCGGCTCCGTCGCTCCCGTCGTCGCCGATGACGACCCGCAGCGGGGCGGTGCCCAGGTCGCCCAGCTCGGCCTCCAGCTTGGCGCGGGCCTCCTCGGCGGAGAGCCCGCCGATGTCCACGCCGCGCACGGTGGTGCCCTCGGCGATGCCGTCGCCCATGAGCAGATAGCCGGTGACTCCGCCGGCCGCCAGCGCGACGAAGGCCACGGCGCTGATCAGGACGGGCCGGGGGAGAGCCGCGAGCCGTCGCCCGATGCCCCGCCGGTGCACCGTGGGGGGCTGGGCCGGCGGCGGGGGTATGGAGTACGACACGGATCTCCCCGGGGACTGCTGTGGACGGGGCCCCGGTCGGGGCCGCTGACGCCAGGGACACTAGCAAAACGCCCAGGGGCCGGATCAGGGGGCGATTTCCGCCCAGACCGTACATCCGGCTCCCTGGTGCGGAGAGATCACGCCCCAGCGGGTGGCCATCGCGTCCAGCAGCAGCAGTCCGCGCCCGCCCTCGGCGTCCGGATCGGAGGGGCCGGTGGGCGGCACCCGGGGGTCCAGCCCCGGCCCCTGGTCGGCGACCTCGATCCGCACCTGACGGCCCCGGCGCTCGACGCGGCACACGATGCGATCGCTGGCGGTGTGCAGCAGGGCGTTGGTCACCAGCTCGGAGACGATCAGCCGCGCGGTGTCCACCAGGTCGCGCGGCACCCCCCAGCCGGTCAGCCGGTGCCGTACCAGCTCGCGCGCGGCGGCGACCGAGGCCGGACGGGACGGCAGCTCGAATCTCTCTCCCGGCGGGTCCGCCGGGGGCGCGGCGGGCGAGGGGAGGGAGACCGGGAGCGGCGTCGTGCGGGGGGATGAAAACACGAGCGGGAGCGCCTTCCGTGGATCCGTAGCCGGCGTGAGCCGGGTCACGTGTTCACTATGAGCGCTGAAGTGAGCAGAGCGCAAGAGGAGTTCTGCGATTTGCAGAACGCGAAGCGATCTCTGTCGATGCCATTACCGCTGTGGCACACTTACGCCCTAAGGACCGTGACCGGTCGCATTGCGTACAACAACAAGGCGCGGCACACAGGGCGCTGGAGGAGACACCGTGGCGGAAGCGCGCTCGGGGCCGACCGTGGGACAGATCGTCCTCGGTCTGCGCCTCCGGGATCTGCGTGAGCGAGCCGGCTGTTCCTTCGGTGACGCCGCCAAGGCACTGAGCGTCAACACGACCACGGTGCGGCGCATGGAGAAGGCCGAGGTCGGCCTCAAGCCGCTGTACGTCAAGGCCCTGCTGGAGCGCTACGGGGTCGGCGGCGCGGAGGCGGACGCCTTCCTCGTCCTGGTCGAGGAGGCCAACCGGCCCGGCTGGTGGCACAACTTCCGCGACGTCCTGCCCGACTGGTTCAGCCTCTACGTCTCCCTGGAGGGCGAAGCCCGGCTCATCAGGTCCTACGAACCGCACTGTGTCCCCGGACTCCTCCAGACGCCGGCCTACGCCCGCGAACTGCTGCGCACCGGCTTCCCGCACGGCAGCGAGGAGGAGCTCGACCGCCGGGTCGCGCTGCGCATGGAACGATCCGAACTGCTCACCCGCGTCCGTCCGCCCCTGCTGTGGGCCGTGATGGAGGAGCACGTCCTGCGGCGCGAGCTGTCCGACCCGGCCATCATGGCCGAACAGATCGATCATCTGCTGAAGATGACGTCCCTGCCGAACGTGACCCTCCAGATCATGCCGTTCAGCGCCGGCCCCCACCCCGGCATGTTCGGGCCCTTCCAGCTCTTCCGGTTCGAGATCCCGGAACTGCCGGACATCATCTACACCGAGAGCCTCACCGGTGCGGTGTACCACGATGAACGCCCCGACACCATCGCCTACCTGGAGGTGCTGGACCGCATGGGCGCGCAGGCCGCGTCTGTACAGGACACCGTGGCCATCCTCGGTGAGATTCGCAAGGAGCTGTGACGCATGGGTACTACGCCCCCTCCTCACCCCCACATCTACAACGGGATGCCCGCCAAGGAGCTCGGCAGTGCGGGCTGGCGCAAGCCCTGGAGCGGTACCAACGGCGGCAACTGCGTGGAAGCCATGAAACTGGCCGACGGCCGGGTGGCGCTGCGCCAGTCCACCGATCCGGAGGGACCGGCGCTCATCTACACCCCGCACGAGATCGAGACCTTCATCCGCGGCGCCAAGCACGGAGAAGCCGACTTCCTGCTGACCTGACCCGACCCGGCCGCGCCCGGCCGGCCGGACCGGGCCGGCCGGATCACCGGGCCCGGAGCGCGGCTGCCGGGCCCGGTCCACCCGCGCCGGGCGTCACCGCATGACGCTGCCGCCCGCGATCACCAGGGACTCGCCCGTCACATAGCCGCCGTGCACGAGCGCCCACACCCAGTCGGCGATCTCCTCGGGACGGGCCACCCGCCGCAGCGGTATGCCCGCCGCCACGTCCGCCATCCGGCCGGTGGCCGCGTTGCCCGGGGTGTCCACCCAGCCGGGGGCGACCGCGTTGACGGTGATGTTGTCCGGCGCCAGTTCGACGGCGAGGGACTTGGTCAGCGAGACCACCGCCGCCTTCGAGGCGCTGTACAGCAACTGCCCGGGCGAGACCGCGAAAGCGTCCACCGAGGCGAAGTTCACCACCGCGCCGCCGCCGGCCGCCGCCAGCAGCGGGGTGGTCACCGCCGTCACATTGAGCGTGCCGAGCACGTTCACGTCGAAGATCCGCCGGTACAGCTCCTCGGTGAAGTCGTCCAGCCGGGTGGGCGGGTAGATGCCGGCCGCGTTCACCACCGCCCGCAGCGGCGCGCTGCCCAGCGCGCCGACCAGCTGGTGCTGGAGCCCGGCCCGGTCGGTGACGTCGGCGGCCAGCGGGACGAACGACTCGCCCACCTCCCGCGCCCCCTGCGCGAGCGCCGCCGCGTCCCGGTCCACGGCCAGCACCTGCCAGCCGCCCTCGGCGAACCGCCGGGCCACCGACTGCCCCATGCCGCTGGCGGCCCCGGTCACCAGGACGGCCTTCTCCCCATCCACCTCGTGCACGGTCGTTCCCCTCTCGCTGTTCGGGTATCGGTACTGGTCGTGTGCCGTCAGATCCCGGCTCATCGGATGCCCCGCGCGGCGGCACCGCGCTCCAGGCCGTCGAGGAAGCGGTTCACCTGCCGCATCTGCTCGCCCCACACCGGCCGCAGGATGTCGATCCGGTCGTCCGCGCCGAACCGGTGCTCCAGCAGCTGCGGCAGCGGCCGGGCGAGCCGGCCCGCGAACCGGTCCGTCAGCCCGATCAGCCGGGCGATCAGCCGGGACTGGGCGGAGAACACCGGGAACTGCGGCCCGCGCGGGCTGGCGAGGCCGACGAAGTACAGCCCGGACACCCCGGTCGGCACGGTCAGCCCGGCCGTGCGCAAGGGGGCGCCGCCCTGCCAGGTGAGGAGGTCCGGCGGCAGGAACGGCAGGCTCACCCGGAACCCGGTGGCCCACAGCACCGTGTCGTAGCTGCGGCGGGTGCCGTCCGTGAAGACCACCGTGCGGCCCTCGATCGCCTCGATCCCCGGGCGGACCGCGATCCGGCCGTGCTGGATCCAGTACAGCAGCAGCTCGTTGACCACCGGCAGCTGCTCGTTGAGGTTCCTGGTGACCGGGGCCGGCAGTCCCGGGTAGCGCTCGGAGGTGCCCACCGAGACCCGTACCAGCGCCCTGGCCACCCGCTCGCCGAGCCAGCCGGGCAGCTTCGGGACCAGCGGCAGCTCGTTGCGCGGCCGGCCGAAGAAGGTCTTGGGCTGGAACACATGGCCGCCCCGCACCGAGATGTCGGTGACGAGCCGGGCGTTGGCGGCGTCCACCGCCAGATCGCAGCCCGAGTTGCCGGAACCGACCACCAGCACCCGCTCGCCGTCGATGTCGCCGGTGTTGCGGTACTCGCTGGAGTGCAGCGAACGGCCCGCGAAATCGGCCGCGGCCTTCGGCAGCCGCGGGTCCCAGTGGTGGCCGTTGGCGACCACGACCGCGTCGTAGCGGCGCTCCGTCCCGTCCGCGGTGGCGACCGTCCAGGAGCCGTCCGGCTCCCGGCGCACCCCGGTGATCTCGGTGTCGAGCGTGATGTGCTCGCGCAGCCCCTCGCGGTCGGCGAAGTCCTCCAGGTAGTCGCGCACCTGGTCGCGGCTGGGGAAGAGCGGATAGTGGGCGGGCATCGGCGCGCCCTCGAAGCCGGAGCTGTCCCGCGGGGTGATCAGATGCAGTGCCTCGTAGTCGGTGTGCCAGTGGCCGCCCACGCGCCCGGTCCGCTCGAAGCAGTCCATCTCGAAGCCCTCGGACCGCAGCACCCGCAGGGCCTCCAGCCCGGCGGCCCCGGCGCCGACGACGCACACCCGCTGTCGGTGAATGGTTCCCATGTGCGGAGTATCACGACCGCCGCCGTCTCCGGTAAATGCTTGATTTACAGCATTACCGATAGGTTCAGCCTTGGGCCAGACCCCGCTTCGCACGGCGCTGGAGCGCCGCGATGTGCTTGTGCGCGATCTTCATGAACATCCGGGTGGCCGGGGAGAGCGCGCCGCCGGCCCGGGTGATGAACGCGAAGTGCTCCTCCACCGGCGGATCCAGCTGCGCCCAGTGCAGCCGCCGGGTGTAGCCCTGGGAACGCGCCACCAGATAGGAGACGAGCGAGTCGCCCACCCCGTGTGCGGCCAGCTCCACCGCGTGCGTCTGGAACTCCACCTCCGCGTACGGCCGCAGCGTCACCCCGGCCCGCTGCGCCCGCTCGGTCAGCGCCCGGCGCAGCGGGTCCTCGTCCTCCCAGCGGGCCTCGGAGAGCACCAGCGGGGCGGCGGCCAGCGCCTCGATGCCGACCGGCCCGCGGGCCCGTGCGGGGTCGGCGCTGACGTACACGACGGTGTCGGTGAGCACCGGCGGGCCCACCGAGAGGCCGTGGTCCTTGATCGGCAGCTGCACCAGACCGGCCTCCAGCTCGCCGGCCCGCACCGCGTCGCCGACCTCGGAGGAGTTGAGGCCGACCACCCGGACCTGCACCTCGGGGAACTGCTCGTGGAAGTCGCGGATGAGCGGGGTGAGCAGATACAGGTGCGCGCTGTTGAAGGTGCCGAAGGAGACGGTGCCGCCGGAGAGCGTACGGACCTCCCGTACGGCCTCGCTCAGCTCCCGTACGTCCGCCAGGGTGCGCTCGGCGTGCGGGAGCAGGGTGCGGCCGGCGTCGGTGAGCTGGAGCCGGCGGTTGGTGCGGGTGAACAGCACCACGCCCAGGGTGTGCTCCAGCCGTCTGATCTGCTCGGACAGGCTCGGCTGGGCGATGTGCAGGGCGTCGGCGGCGGCGGAGAAGGAGCCGTGGCCGACCGCCGCCAGGAAGTAGCTCAACTGCATCAGGGTCGGCTGTGCCATAGGAGGTTCCTTGAGGAAGCGCTGCGGATTGAGACTGTGCCGGGGGCCACGCTGCCCGTAGCGTACCGGTTTATCAATGTCACCCCACCCGTTAATTTGTTTGTAACCCACCCCCGGGTGCGGAAAAGCGAAAGTGGTGCCTGTTATGAGTACGCAAACCGCCGGAGAGCCGGCGACGGCGGTCTCCGCGAAAGAACCGGGATTCGCCTATGCGGCGGGCTCGGTACTCGTTGTCGTCGCGATACTTCTCATCGGATCCCTGGGATTCGACGCGGATATTCAGCTGCTGCTCTTCATTTCCATGATCGCGCTGGTTCCGCTGGTGATGCGTCTCGGTTACAGCTTCGAGGACGCCGAGAATTTCGCTTTCCGCGCCATCCGCAGCATCCTCGGCCTGATCATGATTCTGGTCGCGGTCGGTGCCCTCATCGGCGCCTGGGCGGAATCCGGCACCATTCCCGCGCTCGTCCACCTCGGGCTCTCGGTGCTCTCCCCGCAGCTCTTCCTGCCCACCACCCTGCTGCTGTGCATCCTGGCGTCGATGGCCACCGGCACCTCCTGGGGCACCATCGGCACGGTCGGCGTCGCGATGATGGGCGTGGGGGAGGGGATGGGATATCCGGTCGCCATGACGGCCGGCGCCATCGTCTGCGGCGCCTACTTCGGCGACAAGATGTCCCCGTTCTCCGACTCCACCAACCTGAACGCCGCGCTGGTGGGCACCGACCTCACCCGGCACATCCGGCATCTGACCTGGACGACGATCCCCACCATCGTGCTGTGTTTCGTCATCTTCACCGTGCTCGGCTTCACCACCTCGCACGGCGCGGGCTCCACCGCCGAGGCGGACGCCATCACCGCCGCGCTGGAGGACAGCTTCCACCTGGGCCTGCCGGCGTTCCTGCCGATCCTGGTGGTGCTGGCGCTGCTGCTGCTGCGCAAACCGGCCTGGCCCTCGATCTTCGTCGGCGCGCTGACCGGCGGCCTGGTCGCCGTGCTGTACCAGGGCGCCTCCGTCAGCGACACCCTGTCCGTCCTCTACAACGGCTTCGTGCTGGAGACCGGCGTCACCACCGTCGACTCGCTGGTCTCCGGCGGCGGCATGCTGTCGATGATGAGCATGGTGGCGCTGTTCCTGTTCGCCATCGGCATGGCCGGGCTGCTCACCGGCTCCGGCATGCTGCTGGCCCTCATCACCCCGGCGCTGCGCTGGATCACCAGCCCGCGCCGGCTGATGGTCACCAGCATCTTCCTGGTGCCCGCGCTGGTGGCGCTCGGCGGCTCCTTCAGCTTCGCCGCGGTGATGTCCGGCTCCCTGCTGCTGCCGCTGTACCACAAGTTCGGACTCGACCCGCGGAACCTCTCCCGCATCCTGGAGGACTCCGGCACCGCCAACGACCCGGTCTTCCCCTGGTCCAGCGGCGGGGTCTTCGTCGCCGGCGTGCTGGGTGTGTCCACCCTCAGCTATCTGCCGTTCTACTTCTTCGTCTTCCTGTCGATGGCGTTCTCGCTGCTCTACGCCGTCACCGGCTGGAAGGTCCCGCGCGCCGAGCGGCCGGCCGGCGCGGAGCCGGAGCAGCCGTCCGCCGCTCCCGCCGTCCCCGCCCGCCCGGCCGGCTGACCGGACGCCGCCGCGCCGCGCACCGGCCAGGGCCCGGCGCGCGGCGCGGCGGTGGCAGGGGCCGGGCCCGTACCGCCGGGCCCGGCCCACCGCCGTCAGGAGGCGGTGCCGCCGTCCCCGGGCTGCGGCGCGTGCTGGGAGCCGCGCAGCGCGACCTCCTTGATGAAGAGCGTGATCACCAGCGCCAGCACCGCCGCCGGGGCGCCGAACAGGAACACGTCCCCGACCCCGTGCCCGTACGCCGTCTCCAGCACCGCGCGCAGCGGATCGGGCAACTGGCCCAGGTCCGGGATGCCCCCGCCGCCGACCGCGCCGTCGCCCGCGTCCACGCCGAGCGCCGCCAGCCCGTCCGCCGTGTACCGCCCCACCCGGTTGGCGAGCACCGCGCCCAGCGCCGAGACGCCCAGCGCCCCGCCGAAGGAGCGGAAGAAGTTCACCACCGAGCTGGCCGCGCCCAGATCGGAGGGCTGCACCTGGTTCTGGGTGGCGAGCACCAGGTTCTGCATCATCATCCCGATGCCGAGCCCCAGCAGCGCCATGAACACGGCGACGTGCCAGTACGGGGTGTCGTACCGGATGGTGCCCAGCAGCAGCATCCCGGCGCTGATCAGCAGCCCGCCGGCGACCAGCCAGTTCTTCCACTGGCCGGTGCGCGAGATGATCCGGCCCGAGACGGTGGAGGAGATGGAGATCCCCAGGATCATCGGGATGGTCATGATGCCCGACATGGTGGCGGACTCGCCGCGCGCCAGCTGGAAGTACTGGCTGAAGAACACCGTGCCGCTGAACATCGCGATGCCGACGAACAGCGAGGTCAGCGAGGACAGCGTGATCGTCCGGTCCCGGAACAGCCGCAGCGGCATGATCGGGTCGGCGGCCCGCGACTCCACCAGCACGAACAGCAGCGCCAGCAGCACCGCGCCGCCGGTCATCGCGGCCGTCTGCCAGGAGGCCCAGGCGTAGGAGTCGCCGGCCAGCGTGACCCAGATCAGCAGCAGGGACACCGCGCCGGAGAGCAGCAGCGCGCCCAGCCAGTCGATGCGCACCGCGCGGCGCGTCACCGGCAGCTTCAGGGTGCGCTGGAGCACGACCAGGGCGATGGCCGCGATCGGCACCCCGATGTAGAAGCACCAGCGCCAGCCGAGCCCCGGGGTGTCGGTGATGACCCCGCCGATCAGCGGCCCGGAGACGGTGGCGGCGGCGAAGGTGGCGCCGAAGTAGCCGCCGTACCGGCCGCGCTCCCGGGGGCTGGTCATGGCCGCCATGATGATCTGCGCCAGCGCGGCGAGGCCGCCGACGCCGACGCCCTGCACCACGCGGACGGCGATCAGCGTCGCCGAGTTCTGCGACAGGCCGGCGATCAGCGACCCGGCGATGTAGATGAGGAGCGCCAGCTGGATCAGCAGCTTCTTGTTGAAGAGGTCGGCGAGCTTGCCCCACAGCGGCATGGAGGCCGTCATGGCCAGCAGCGTCGCGGTGATGACCCAGGTGTACGCGCTCTGGCCGCCGCCGAGGTCGGCGATGATGTGCGGCAGCGCGTTGGTGACGATGGTGGAGGAGAGGATGGCGGCGAACATGCCGAGCAGCAGCCCGGACAGTGCGCGCATGATCTCCCGGTGCGTCATGGCGCCGCCGTCCTCGCTACGGGTGACGGCGGCGTCGTGACGCACGGGTGCTGGAGAAGGTGAGGACATACGCGTCGGGTACTTCTTCCCTGGTTGGTTCAGTCGGCCGGTTCCGCCGGGCGGGAACGGCAGCTGTCGAAGCTCGTCCGCAGGCGGAACAGCAGGTCATTGAGGTGTCCGACATCCGCGGCGGACCAGTCGGCGAGGTAGCGGGCGAGGGCGTCGGTGTAGCGCAGGGACAGTTCGGCCAGCAGGGCCTCGCCGCTCGCGGTCACCCGCAGCAGCCGGGAACGCTTGTCGGCCGGGTCGGGCGTCCGCTCCACCCAGCCGCGCTCCACCGCGTGCGTGGCGTACCGGCTGGCGACCGAGATGTCCACGCCCAGCAGCTCGGCGAGCCCGCCCATCCGCTGCTCCCCCTTGCGGGACAGCACGGAGATCAGTCCGAGCGTGGCGGGCGGGCAGTCGTGCGGCAGGGACCGCCCCATCTCGCGGTTGATCGCCCCCACGGCCCACAGCTGGCGGCCCAGCTCCGCGTACGGAGCGGCGGGGTCGGTTCGATCGCGTGCGGGGGTCTCGGTCACGGATTCGACCGTACGACAAGTTGCTTGCTACATGTAAATGGTTTGGGGAAAGCTTGACCCGCGCTTCGTCAGCGCTTGGTGCCCAGCGGAGCCCGCACCAGCGTCTCGTCGACGAAGCACCACTTCCAGTCCTCGCCCGGCTGCGCCGACTGGATGATCGGATGCCGGGTCCTCGCCGCGTGCTCGCTGGCATGCCGGTGCGGGGAGTCGTCGCAGCACCCCACGAAACCGCAGCTGGTGCAGAGCCGCAGCGCCACCCAGTCGCTGCCGCTCGCCACGCACTCCGGGCACTCCTCGGCGTCCGTCTCGGTCACCCGGACCTGATCCAGATGCGTGCACGAGGTACTGATGGTCTCCTCCCGGACATAGGTCCAGTCCCGGCGCAGCAGCCAGTCCGGCATCACCCGCGCCAGATGGCGGGAGTGCGCGGCGAGCAGCGGCGAGAGCACCGCAAGCACCAGCACGTACAGCGCCACGAACGGGCCGATCCGGGCGTCCAGGCCCGCCGACAGCGCCAGCGTCGCCAGGATCAGCGAGAACTCGCCCCTCCCCAGCACCGTCAGCCCGATGTTGGCGGCCCCGCGCTGGTTGAAGCCGAAGAGCCGGGCGGTGATGATCCCCGCGCTCAGATTGGCCACCACGGTCACGGCCACCGCCAGCGCCACCGGCACCACCACCGCCCCCAGGTGGCCGGTGTCGATGCTCAGCCCGAACGCCACGAAGAACACCGCCGCGAACACGTCCCGCAGCGGGGTCACCAGCCGCTCCACCCGCTCCCGCAGCCGCGTCCTGGCGACCACCAGACCGGTCAGCAGCGCCCCGATGGCGTCCGAGACACCCGCCTCCTGCGCCGTGCCCGCCACCAGGACCACCAGACCGATGGTGACCACGGCCAGCACCTCGTCCTCGCGGGTGTCCAGCAGCCGGCCCACCGCCCGCGCCCCGAACCGTGCCACCAGGAGCAGCGCGGCCAGCATGCCGAAGCTCAGCGCGATGTCGCGGACGATCTCGCCGGTGGTGTCGCCGGCCGACAGCACGGGGGAGAGGAGCGCCAGATAGAAGGCGAGGAACAGGTCCTCCAGCACGATGATGCCCAGGATCACCGGCGTCTCGGCGTTGGTCAGCCGGTGCAGCTCGATCAGCAGCTTGGTGACGATGGCGGACGAGGAGATGCCCAGCGCCCCGGCGACGACCAGCGCCGAGGAGGCGCCCCAGCCCAGCGCGAAGCCGAACAGCAGCCCGGCCGTCATGTTCAGCCCGATGTAGCAGCTCGCCGCCACCACCAGCCGCCGCCCGCCGCCCAGCACCTCGTCCACCGGGAACTCCACGCCCAGGTGGAACAGCAGCAGCACCAGGCCGAGCGCCGCGATCACCGCCAGCTCGGCCGGATGCCCGATCAGCACCGGCCCCGGGGTGCCGGGGCCCAGCGCGATGCCCACCAGCATGTAGCACGGCACCGACGGCAGCCCGTACCGGCGGGCCAGCCGCGCCAGCAGGCCCGCGATGAGGACGGCGGCGCCCAGACCGAGCAGATCAGCTTCCGGCACCCGACCGCCGCCCCCTCACGCTTCGAAGAACGTCGCCGACAGCACCGCGCCCACCTTGCGGGCCTGCTCCTCCGTCAGCTCCAGCACGGCGGTCGGGTCGGCCGAGTGGGAGGTGAAGACGTACAGATCGCGGACCCCGCTGGAGCGGATCACGACCGAGACCCGCTCGTCCTCGCGTTCCAGATCGATGTCGTACCGCTTGCCGACCCCGGGCAGATCCGTGACGTGTACACCCTGGCCCATGGCTGGCCTCCCTGGATTTGCCCGGATTGTCGCTGTTCGCTCCACGAGTATCACCCAGACGATCAACCAGCAGGGGGCGGACGGGGTCCCTCCGGGTGATCGGTTAGCGTGGTGTGCCCTCCGGCGGAAGGAACCCGACCCCATGACCCCTCGCAGGCCACGGAGGCGCGGGCGGCTGCTCGCCGGTGCGGCGGCCCTGGCCGTCGTCCTCGCCGGCGGCGCCACCTGGACCGTCGCCGCGGGCGACAGCCCACCCGAGGTCCACCGCCAGGACCGGATGGCCGAGATGCCGGCCGACGACGGCGAACCCGTCGCCATCGACACCTCCTACTTCACCGCCGGCGACCCCGGCACCCGCCGCCCGGCCGTCCTGCTCGGCCACGGCTTCGGCGGCAGCAAGGACGACCTGCGCGCCCAGGCCGAAACCCTCGCCCGCGACGGATACGCCGTCCTCACCTGGTCGGCACGCGGCTTCGGCGCCTCCGGCGGGCGGGTCGGCCTCAACGACCCCGAACGCGAGGTCGCCGACGTCAGCCGCCTCATCGACTGGCTGGCCGAGCAGCCCGAGGTCCTGCTGGACGCCGAGGGCGACCCCCGGGTCGGCATGAGCGGCGCCTCCTACGGCGGCGCCATCGCCCTGCTGGCCGCCGGCCACGACGACCGGGTCGACGCCGTCGCACCGCGCATCACCTACTGGAACCTCGCCGACGCCCTCTTCCCCGACGGCGTCTTCAAGAAGCTGTGGGCCGGGATCTTCTTCACCACGGGGGAGGGATGCGCCAATTTCTCCCCCGAACTGTGCGCCATGTACGAACGGGTCGCGGTCAACGGCGCCCCCGACGAGGAGGCCACCGCGCTCCTCACCGCCCGCAGCCCCGCCGCCGTCGCCGACCGCATCGACGTCCCCGCCCTGATCGTCCAGGGCCAGCACGACTCCCTCTTCCCGCTGGACCACGCCGACGCCATGGCCACCGCCATCGAGGCCAACGGCGCCCCCGTCGCCGTCGACTGGACCTGGTCCGGCCACGACGGCGGCATCTCCGAGGACCACCGGATCGAGGAACGCGTCACCCGCTGGTTCGACCGCTACCTCAAGGACGACCCGGCCGCGGACACCGGCCCGGCCTTCCGCGTCACCCGCATCTCCGGCATCGACACCACCAACGGCGACACCCTGCTGCGCGGCGCCGAGGCCGCCGCGTACCCCGGCCTCGCCGGCGACCCGCGGAAGATCGGGCTCACCGGCTCCGCCCAGGACATCGCCAACCCGGCCGGCGGCACTCCGCCCTCGATCTCCGCCGTCCCCGGCCTCGGCTCGCTCAGCGGCCTCTCCACCCTGGGCATGGGCCTGGCCCTCGACTTCCCCGGCCAGTTCGCGAGCTTCGACAGCGCCCCGCTGGCGGAGACCGTCCGCGTCACCGGCTCCCCGGC
This sequence comes from Streptomyces harbinensis, assembly GCF_900116145.1. GTDB lineage: Bacteria > Actinomycetota > Actinomycetes > Streptomycetales > Streptomycetaceae > Streptomyces > Streptomyces carpaticus. The sequence continues at coordinate 215,547 of NZ_FPAB01000002.1, forward strand.
CCTCCGGCTGCACATCGCCTCCGACGCGCCGGAGGCGGTGCTCTTCCTCAAGGTGTACGACGTCTCCCCGGACGGCAGCAGCCAGTCGCTGCCCGCCCAACTGGTCACCCCGGTCCGGGTCACCGGCACGGACGGCGAGGGCACCACGGCCGAGCTGCCGCTGCCCGCCATCGACTACCCCTTCGAGGCCGGCCACCGCATGCGCCTGGTGGTCTCCACCACGGACCTCGGCTACGCCTCCCCGCCCGAACCCGCCACCCACACCGTGACCCTGGCGGACGACGACGCGGCCCTGACCGTCCCCACCGCCCCGCAGGCCACCCAGCTCCCGGCCTCCCTGCCCTGGTGGACCTGGGCCCTGCCGGTGGCCGCCGCGGCCCTCGCGGCCCTCCTCCTGCTGACCGGCCGCCACCGCCCCACCCGCCGCACGCCCGCACCGGATCCGCAGGACCCACAGGACCCACGGGCCCGGTCCACCGGCACGGCCCCGGTGCCCGCCCAGGACCCCGGCCCGCACGGCGGCCCGCCGGCCGACCCCGCCGTCCCCCTGCACATCACCGGCCTCACCAAGCGCTACGCCGGCTCCGTCGACCGCTACGCCGTCCGCGACCTCGGCTTCTCCGTCGAACGCGGCCAGGTCCTCGGACTGCTCGGCCCCAACGGCGCCGGCAAGACCACCACCCTGCGCATGCTGATGGGGCTCATCACCCCCGACGCCGGCGAGATCCGGGTCTTCGGACAGCGCATCACCCCCGGCGCCCCCGTCCTCTCCCGGGTCGGCGCCTTCGTCGAGGGCGCCGGCTTCCTCCCGCACCTGTCCGGCCGCGCCAACCTGGAGCTGTACTGGCGCGCCACCGGCCGCCCCGCCGCCGACGCGCACCTGGACGAGGCCCTGGAGATCGCCGGCCTCGGCGACGCCCTCGCCCGCGCGGTGCGCACCTACTCGCAGGGCATGCGGCAGCGCCTCGCCATCGCCCAGGCCATGCTCGGCCTGCCCGACCTGCTGATCCTCGACGAGCCCACCAACGGCCTGGACCCGCCGCAGATCCGCGAGATGCGCGAGGTCATGATCCGGTACGCGGCCCAGGGCCGCACCGTCATCGTCTCCAGCCACCTGCTGGCGGAGGTCGAGCAGACCTGTACGCACCTGGTCGTCATGGACCGCGGCCGGCTGCTCCAGGCCGGCCCCGTCGCGGAGATCGCCGGCACCGGTGACACCCTGCTGGCCACCCTGGCCCGTCCCGTCCCCGACGAGCTGATCGAGCGGATCGCCGGCCTGCCCGGCGTCACCGCCGTCCGCCGCGCGCCCACCGACGACGAGGGCCTGCTGATCCAGCTGGCCGGCACCACCCCCGCCGACCTGCTGCCCGAACTGGTCCGGCTCGAAGTCCCCGTCGCCGCCATCGCCCCGCACCGGCGTCTGGAAGACGCCTTCCTCACCCTGATCGGAGGCGCGGCATGAGTGCCCCGACCGAGACCCTGGCCCCCGGCTACCGGCCGCACCGCACCCTCCCGCTGCGGGTCGAGGCCGCCCGCCAGCTGCGCCGCCGCCGCACCCAGGTGGTGGCCGGCGTCCTCATCGCGCTGCCGTTCGTGGTGGCCGTCGCCTTCGCGGTCGGCGGCGGACGCGGCGACCGCTCCACCTCCGGCATGATGGACGTGGCGACGCTCTCCGGGCCGAACTTCGCCGTCACCTGCCTCTTCCTGTCGGCCGGCTTCCTGCTGGTGGTGCCGGTCGCGCTGTTCTGCGGCGACACCGTCGCCTCCGAGGCCGGCTGGTCCTCACTGCGCTATCTGCTGGCCGCACCCGTGCCCCGCACCCGGCTGCTGATCAGCAAGCTGACCGTGGCCCTGGCCTTCAGCGCCGCCGCCATGATCCTGCTGCCGGTGATCGCCCTGGGCGTCGGCACCGCCGCCTACGGCTGGGGCCCGCTCCAGCTGCCCACCGGCGGCAGCATCGGCGAGGCCGACGCGCTCGGCCGGATCGCGCTCATCACCGGCTACCTCTTCGTCAGCCAACTGGTCACCGCCGCCCTGGCGTTCTGGCTCTCCACCGTCACCGACGCCCCGCTCGGCGCGGTCGGCGGCGCCATCGGCCTCACCATCGTCGGCAACATCCTGGACGCCATCACCGCACTCGGCGACTGGCGCGAATTCCTCCCCGCCCACTGGGCGTTCGCCTGGCTGGACGCCCTCCAGCCCCAGGTGGAGTGGACCGGGATGCTCAAGGGTGCCTCGGTGTCCGTGTCCTTCGCGCTGGTGCTGTTCGCGCTCGCGTTCCGGGGCTTCCGCACCAAGGACATCGTCTCCTGACACCCGACCGGTCCGGGGCGCGTACCGGCGGTACGCGCCCCGGACCGGCCCCGGCCGCCCGTGACCGGCTTTATCGGCTGGCGCGGAGCGGCCCGGTTGTCCGAGGCTGGGCGGGTGACAACACCCCGGTACGAGATCCGCGCCCTGCACACCGCCACCACGGTCACCGTCTACCAGGCCTACGCCCCGGCGATCGGCCTGCCCGCCGCCCGGGAGGGCCGCTTCCCGGCCACCTGGAAACGGGACCGGATGACGTGGATCAAACCGTCCTTCCTGTGGATGATGTACCGCTGCGGCTGGGGCACCAAGGAGAACCAGGAGACGGTCCTCGCCGTCGAGATCACCCGCGAGGGCTTCGAATGGGCCCTCGCGCACGCCTGCCTGTCCCACTACGCCTCCGGCCTCCACCCCGACCACGCCACCTGGCGCCGCCGGCTGCGGGAGGCACCGGCCCGGGTCCAGTGGGACCCCGAACGCGACCTGCACCTCGAGCCGCTGCCCCACCGCTCCCTGCAACTCGGCCTCACCGGCGAGGCCGCGCGCCGCTACGCGGACGAGTGGACCGTCTCCATCACCGACGTCACCGGCCTCGCGCACACCGTCCACAGCCACCTGCGGGCCGGCGACCCGGACGCGGCCCGCCGCCTGCTGCCCGCCGAGCGCCCCTACCCCGTCCCCGACGGCGCCCTGCGCCACCTGCGCGCCGAACTGCCGCCGTTCCCGGCCCCGGCGGCGGCGCCCGGCGCGTAACCGGCCACGGCACGGCCGGCGTCCGGCTTCTTGACGGGACGGCGGTACGCCTCCACGATGCGGATGGGAGCGCTCCCAAGGCGCTCCCATGCCCCCACACCGATCCGTGGAAGGACAAGAGCCGTGTCCTCAGCACCTCCCGGTCGCCACCGCAGACGCCGGCTGCCCGCCGCCGGCGCCGTGACCGCCGTCACCGCCCTGCTCGCCGGGTCCCTGGTGGCCTTCACCTCGACGGCCACCGCCGGAACCGACGAAGAAGCCCCCGAACTCATCGTCAACGGCGACTTCGCCGACGGCACCGACCCCTGGTGGTGGACCGAAGACAGCCCCGCCGCCATCGTCGACGGCCGGCTGTGCGCCGAAGTCCCCGGCGGCACGATCAACGCCTGGGACGCCATCGTCGGCCAGGACGGCCTCCCGCTGGCCGAGGGCGAGAGCTACACCCTGAGCTACACCGCCACCGCCTCCGCCCCGGTCACCATCCGCACCAATGTGCAGCTGGCCGAGGAGCCCTGGACCACCGAACTGGCCGCCGTCGACCCCATCGGCACCGGACCGGACCCCGAGCCGATCAGCCACATCTTCACCGCCGGGGCCGACTACACCGCCGCCCAGCTGGCCTTCCAGATCGGCGGCTACGCCGACCCGTACACCTTCTGCCTGGAGAACGTCTCACTGCGCGGCGGCGCCGAACCACCCGTGTACGAGCCGGACACCGGCTCGCCGGTGCGGGTCAACCAGGTCGGCTATCTCACCGAGGGCCCCAAGCAGGGCACCGTGGTCAGCGACAGCACCACACCCCTGACCTGGTCCCTGCGCGGCGCGGACGGCACGGAGCTGGCCACCGGCAGCACCACCCCGGCCGGCGTGGACGACAGCTCCGCCCAGCACGTGCACACCTTCGACCTCGGGGAGTTCGCCACCGAGGGCGAGGGCTACACGGTGGCCGTCGACGGCGAGGTGAGCGAGCCGTTCGCCATCGGCGACGACCTCTACTCCTCGCTGCGCACCGACGCGCTGGCGTACTTTTACCACAACCGCAGCGGCATCGAGATCGAGGCGCAGTACGTCGGGGCCCAGTACGCACGCCCGGCCGGACACCTCAACGAGGGCGCCAACCAGGGCGATTACGACGTCCCCTGCCGCCCCGGCCAGTGCGACTACCGGCTGGACGCGCACGGCGGCTGGTACGACGCGGGTGACCACGGCAAGTACGTCGTCAACGGCGGCATCTCGGTGGCCCAGCTGCTCTCCTCCTACGAGCGCACCCTGACCGCCGAGGGCGCCGACGGCGACGCGCTGGGCGACGGCTCCCTGGCCATCCCCGAGCAGGGCAACGGCGTTCCGGACATCCTGGACGAGGCGCGCTGGCAGCTGGAGTTCCTGCTGCGGATGCAGGTGCCGGCGGGCGAGCCGCTGGCCGGGATGGCGCACCACAAGCTGCACGACCGGCAGTGGACCGGCCTGCCGCTGCGCCCCGACCAGGACCCGCAGCCGCGTGAACTGGCTCCGCCGTCCACCGCCGCCACCCTCAACCTGGCCGCTGCCGCCGCCCAGTGCGCCCGGCTGTACACCCCGTACGACGCGGAGTTCGCACAGCGCTGCGCGACGGCGGCCGAGACGGCCTGGGACGCGGCCGTCGCCAACCCCGAGCGGTACGCCTCCCCGGACGACGGCCAGGGCGGTGGCGCCTACTCCGACGACGACGTGCGCGACGAGTTCTACTGGGCGGCGGCCGAACTCTTCCTCACCACCGGCGAGGACGGCTACCGGCAGGCGCTGCTCGGCTCCGAACTGCACGGCGACACCGAGGCGGTGTTCCCGCCCGGCGGACTGTCGTGGCAGTCGACGGCCGGTCTGGGCGCGCTCAGCCTGGCCACCGTGCCGAGCGCGCTGCCGGCCGCCGAACGCGACGCGCTGCGCGCGCAGGTGCTCGAAGCGGCGGACGGGTTCGTGGCGGATTCCGCCGCGTCCGCGTACGGGGTGCCCTTCCCGGCCGACTCCGGCTATGTGTGGGGCTCCAACAGCCAGATCCTCAACAACATGGTGGTGCTCGGCACCGCGCACGATCTGAGCGGGGACGACCGGTACCGGGACGCGGTGCTGCGCGGCTTCGACTATCTGCTGGGCGCCAACCCGCTGAACCTGTCGTACGTCACCGGCTACGGCGAGCGGTACGCGCAGAACCAGCACCACCGGTTCTGGGCGGCCCAGCTGAACCCGGCGCTGCCGCACCCGCCGCCGGGCAGTGTGGCGGGCGGGCCCAACCAGGAGCTCCAGGACCCGATCGCCGAGGAGAAACTGGCGGGCTGCGCCCCGGCCATGTGTTACATCGACCACATCGAGTCGTACGCGACCAATGAGGTCACCATCAACTGGAACGCCCCGCTGGCCTGGGTCGCCTCGTACGCGGACGACCTGACCGGCTGATCCACCCGGGTACGGGTACGGGGCCGCGCCGCGACCGGCGGCGCGGCCCCGGCACCCCGTTACTCCTCGTCGCCGCCGAAGTCCTCGGCGGCCTCGGCGTCTCCGCCGTCGTCGCCGTCCATCATCTCGCCGATGGCGTAGGCGCCGAGGGCACCGACGGCCACACCGGCCGCCGCGCCCGCGATGACGCCGCCCATGCCGGGGCCGGAGCGCTGCGGCTCGCCCTGGTAGCCGCCGTGCGGGTACCCCTGCTGCGGGTAACCGCCGTGCGGGTGGCCCTGCTGGGGGAACCCGCCCTGGCCGTAGCCCTGCTGGCCGTAGCCGGGCTGGCCGTACCCCATGGCGCCGCGCCGCTGCTCCTGCCGGGCGGCGAGTTGCTCCAGCCAGGAGGCCACCTCGGCGGACCAGTCGCGCTGTTCGGCGTCGCCGTGCTGGGCGGTGAAGCGCATCAGGGTGTCCTGGCCGCCCTGGCCGAAGAAGCCGGCGCGCTTGTCGGCCTCCAGGATGACCTCCACACCGGCCGGGTTGGTGAGGAAGGTCACCTCGACCTCGTTCATGAGGTGCGCGTACTGCGGCGAGGGTGTGAGTTCGATCTCCTGGAAGAACGGCAGGCGCTGGCCGGTGCCCGGGATCTGGCCCAGTTCCAGGTCGGCGGTGCGGAAGCCGAAGCCGAGGTTGCCGAACGCCTGGAGGATCGCCTCCTGCACGGGCAGCGGGGCCACCCGCAGCGGGTCGAGGTCGCCCTTGTCCTTGGCGCCGGACACGGCGAGTTCGGTACGGACGCCGAGGACGACACCCAGCGGCTGACCGTACAGCTCGGTCACCGGGGTCTCCCACGGCAGATGGACGGTGAACGGTACGGAGCGCTGTTCCTCCGCGCCGAGCCGGAATCCGCCGCCGACCGTGACCTGGTCGAAGGCGACGAAACCCTCGGCGTCGCGCCCGCCGAAGCCCTGGCCGTCGGCCTCGACCCGGGCCACGAGGTGCAGGGTGATGTGGGAGATATCCGTCTCATGGGAGCCGCCGCGCAGCTCCACCCGCCCGCTCAGGGCGCCGCCCGGCAGCACGGCGAGGCCCTGCGGGCCGCCGTCCAGGACCGTGTCCACGGTGGGGCCGCCCACTCCGAGGGCTCCGAGCAGCTTCTTGAACACCATCTCGGCGTTCTCTCCTTCGTGTTGTTCATGGAGGGATGAGCGTTGGCGCCCGGGGGCACTGCTCATCCGGGCACGAACACAACTAACCTGCCCCGGGTAGCCGTTCCCGTCGTACGGGCGCGCGGAAGTTTTCGGCCATGCTGGGTGTTACCCCCAGGACGTGGGCCCCGGCGGTCACCGTGGGGCATCCCGTGCAGATGGGGTGCGTGCGCCGGGCCGGGGAGGGGTTCCCGTCTCTCCCTGTGAGCGTCCGATGACACGTGACGCAGGTCATATCGAGGTCACGGGAAGAAAACCGGACCAAAAAATGGTTTGGTAAGCTAACTATTAACGCTTTCTTGACGCTCACTTGACCGAGACGTCCGGACGCCCAGGAGGAGACATCCACTTGACGACGCCCGCCCGCATCGGCTTCCGCCCGTTCCCGACCGTCACACCCCCCAGGTGACGGCCATGGGACATGCTGACACTCTGCTTGCCATGGGTGGCGCCTTCGTCGCCGCCGCGGTTCTGGCCCGCCTTGGCAGCCGCATCGGATTGCCGACCATTCCGCTCTTCATCCTCGCCGGGATTCTCCTCGGACCCAACACCCCCGGCTTCGTTCTGCTCGACGACCCGCACGACCTGGAGATGCTCTCCGCCCTCGGGCTGGTACTCCTGCTGTTCTACCTCGGCCTTGAGTTCCACATGGACGATCTCAAGACCGGTGGCAAGAAGATGGCCATCGCGGGATGCTTCTATCTGCTCCTCAACGTGGGAGCCGGGCTCGCCTTCGGCTTCATGATGGGCTGGGGTACCTCGGAGGCGTTCGTCTTCGCCGGTGTCCTGGGAATCTCCTCCTCCGCGATCGTCACCAAGATCCTCGTGGACCTCGGCCGGATCGGAAACCCCGAGACCAAGCCGATCCTGGGCATCATCGTGGTGGAGGACATCTTCCTCGCCATGTACCTGGCCGCGCTCCAGCCGATCATCTCGGGCGCGGACGACCTCGCGGAGACCGCCGGCCAGATCGGCAAGGCCTTCGCCTTCCTGCTGGTGCTGGCGCTGGCCGCCCGCTTCGGCACCAAGGTCATCGGCAAGCTGTTCGCGACCAAGGACAACGAGCTGCTGGTCATCTCGTTCCTCGGCGCGGCCGTGCTGGTGGCCGGGATCTCCGAGAAGTTCGGTGTCGCCGACGCGATCGGCGCCTTCATGGTCGGTCTGATCCTGGGCAGCACCGCGTCCGGGGGCAGGATCCGCGATCTCGTGCATCCGCTGCGGGACGCGTTCGCCGCGATCTTCTTCTTCGGCTTCGGTCTGTCCATCGACCCGGGCGACATCGGCTCGGTCATCGTCCCGGTGCTGATCGCCGTGGTCATCACCCTGGCGATGAACCTGACCGCCGGTATCGTCGCGGCCCGCATCTACGGATTCGGACCGCAACCGACGGCCAATGTGGGCACCACCCTGCTGGCCCGAGGGGAGTTCGCGCTGATTCTCGCCACCATGGCGGCGACCGCCGGACTCGACCCACGGCTCTCGCCCTTCATCGCCAGCTACGTGCTCATCCTCGCGGTGCTCGCACCGCTGGTGGCCGGGCGTTCGCACTGGGTGGCCAAGATACTGCCCGGTGGCCGCCGCCCGGACCAGGAAGCCGAGCGGCAGCCGGAGGAGGTGTCAGCGAGCCGCTGACCCCCGCTTCAGGCGAAGCTCAGCGTCTGGCATGCCGCCCCCGGCCCTCGGCCGGGGGCGTGCTGCTGTCCGGGGCCGGCTGCCCGGCCCCGGCCGGTACGGCGCCCTCCGCCCGCTTGCCGGCGCGGTGGGCCCGCCAGAACTCGATCACGATCGGCAGCACCGACAGCGCCACGATGCCGATCAGCATGAACTCGATGTTGGTGCGGACGAACGCGATCTGCCCCAGCGCGGCGCCCAGCAGCGTCACCCCGGCGCCCCACAGCACGCCGCCGATGACGTTGAAGAGCACGAAGGTGCGGTAGTGCATGCGCGCCACCCCGGCGATGATCGGGGTGAAGGTCCGCACGATGGGCACGAACCGGGCCAGGATCAGCGACTTCGGGCCGTGCTTGGCGAAGAACTCGCTCGCCTTGGCCACGTTCTCCTGCTTGAAGAGCCGCGAGTCCGGCCGGTTGAAGAGGGCGGGCCCCACCTTTCTGCCGAAGAGATAGCCCACCTGGTCACCGAGCACGGCTGCGATCACGATGAGGGTGCAGACCAGCCACAGCGGATAGTGCAGGTACTGGTCGGTGGCGACCAGCAGGCCGGTCGTGAACAGCAGGGAGTCACCGGGCAGGAAGAACCCGATGAGAAGTCCCGACTCGGCGAAGACGATCACCAGAATGCCGATGAGGCCGAAGGTCGGGATGAGCCAGTCCGGGTCCAGCCACTGCGGCCCGAGAGCAAGAGAAACCATGAGAAGGAAACCCCTGAGGAGAAGCCCGGACACGAAAGTCCTGGGCACTCGCCCCAGGCTACCAACGCAATTCGCGCATGGCCCGATTAAGACGTGCTCGACCGGGGAAGGGATGACAGGTCGGGCACAACCCCTTCACGCCGCCTCCGCCGCTCCGCGTAGATCCGCACGGCCTCCCACAGATGACGGCGCTCGAAGTCCGGCCACAGCACGTCGAGAAAGACCAGCTCCGCGTGCGCCAGCTGCCACAGCAGGAAATTGGACGTCCGGTGCTCACCGGACGGGCGGAGGAACAGCTCCACGTCCGCACCGTCCGCCTGGTACAGATGCCGCCCCAGCAGTTCCTCGTCCACCGCTTCCGGGCGCAGCACGCCCGCCCCGGCCTGCCGTGCGATCGCGGCCATCGCGTCCACCAGCTCGGCCTGACCGCCGTAATTGACGCACAGGTCCAGCGTCAGCCGGTCGTTGTCCCGGGTCAGCTCCTCGGTCGCCCGCAGCTCCCTGACCACCCCGCGCCACAGCCGCCCGGGCCGTCCCGACCAGCGCACCCGTACGCCCATGGCGTGCAGCCGCTCCCGCTGGGCGCCCAGCGCCTGCTCGCTCAGCCGCATCAGCGCGGCCACCTCCTGGGGCGAGCGGCGCCAGTTCTCGGTGGAGAACCCGTACACCACCAGCCGCCGCACGCCGATCTCCAGCGCCGCCCGGGCCAGCTCCGGCAGCCGTTCGGCCCCCGCCCGGTGGCCCTCGCTGCGGGACAGGCCCCGGGCCCGCGCCCAGCGGCCGTTGCCGTCCATGGCCACGGCCACCGTGCGGGGCAGCAGCTCGGCGGGGACGGGGGGCGGCGGCGCGGCGGTCCGCGCGGTGGAGGTCATGCCCGGCAGGGTACGGCGAACGGGCCGCGGCCGGGGGGTGCGGTCACCGGCTCCGGCGCAACGCTGTCGCCGCCTCGTGGAAGAGGGATTCCGCCGCCGTCTCCGCCGGGGTGGGGCGGCGGTCGGCCAGGCGGGCGAGCAGGATGCGGCGGGTGGGGGCCGAGGGTTCGAGGGCGATCACCTTGATGCCCGAGCGCAGGTTCGTCAGCGCCAGCCGGGGCGCCAGGGCGATGCCCAGGCCGATGGAGACCATCGCCTGCGCCTCCTGGTAGTCGTGGGCGAAGAAGGCGATCGACGGCCGGAAGCCGGCCGCGTGGCAGCTGCGGGCCAGTACGTCGGCCACCGGGTGCTCGTCGGCGCGGGTGATCCAGTCCTCGCCGCTCAGCTCCGCCATGTTCACCGCGTCCCGGTGGGCCAGTGGGTGGCCGTCGGAGACGATCAGCGCGGTGGCGTCGTCCAGCAGCGGGGTGAGGGCCAGCGCCGGGTCGTCCACCCGGCTCCAGTCGTAGTCCCACAGCAGCGCCAGCTGGATCTCGCGGCTCTCCAGCATCGACAGCAGCCCGTCGAGCACGGCGCTGCGTACGACCAGCCGGATGCCCGGATGGGCCTGTGCGAAGCGGCGCACCACGAGCGGCAGCAGCGAGGACCCGGCGGTCGGGAAGGACCCGATCCGCAGTTCGCCCGAGCGAAGTCCGGCGATCTCGTCCAGCTCGGCCGCCGCCGCGCCCAGCTGCCGCCCGATGCGCCGCGCGTGCCGGACGAGTGCCTCTCCCGCCGGGGTCAGCGCCACGCCTCTGGCGTGCCGTTCCAGCAGCGGCTGGCCCGCCTCGGACTCCAGCTTTGCGATTTGCTGCGAAACGGCGGACGGGGTGAACGCCATGGCCTGGGCCGCCGCCGTCAGGGAGCCGTGCCCGGCCACTTCGGCCAGCAGCAGCATCCGCCGCACATCGAGTCTCATGGCGCCAGCCTTAAGTTCTGCTAAAGGGGTCTCCACTTTTCCGAGATTGTACTGAACCTCCCCGGCGTCCATGCTCGACATCGCTCGGACCAGGTACGGAAGGACGTCGGGTGTTGCGACTGCCAGGAACCCTCATGCGCGGCGGTACCAGCAAGTGCTGGATCTTCGACGCCCGCGATCTGCCGCCCGGCGCCGACCGGCCCGGCGGGCGGCTGGACGAGGTGCTGGCCTCGGCGTTCGGCGCCCGTGACCCGCGCCAGATCGACGGCGTCGGCGGAGCCACCTCCACCACCTCCAAAGCCGCCATCGTGCACCCCTCCATCGAGGACGGCGTGGACGTGGACTACCTCTTCGCCCAGGTCGGCATCGGCACCCCCGGCGTCGAATGGGGCAGCAACTGCGGCAACTGCGCCACCGCCGTCGGCCTGTACGCGCTGCTCAACGGCCTCGCTGTGCCCACCGGGCCGCGCAGCACCGTGGTGCTGCGCAACCGCAACACCGGCGTCCGGCTCTCCGCCACCGTCCCCACCCCCGGCGGCACCGTCCCGGAACTCGGGACCGCGACCGTGCCCGGCTCGCTCGCCATCGGCGTCCCCGTCGGGCTCGGCTTCCGGAACCCGGCCGGGGCCAGCACCGGAGCGTTGCTGCCCACCGGGGCCGGTACCGAACTGCTCGGCGGCGTCCCGGTCACCCTCGTCGACGCCGGCGCCCCCGCCGTCCTCGCCGACGCCGCCGCCCTCGGCGCCACCGCCCTGGAGAACCCGGAAGAGTTCGCCGCGCACGTCCCGGCCCTGGCCGCGCTGCGCCGGGCCGCCGCGCTGCGGATGGGCCTGGCCACCGAGGCCGACCCGGTCAGCCACGCCGTGCCCAAGGCGGGCGTGGTGGCGGCTCCCGGCGACTACATCACCACGCTGGGTGAGACAGTGCGCATGGCTGATTACGATGTGGCCGTCCGCATGGTCTCCATGCACGCGCCGCACCCGGTCATCGGCCTGACCTCCGCCGTAGCCGTCGCGTCCGCGGTACTGACACCCGGCACGATCCCGGCAAAACTGGCCGGAAACCGACCGTCCGCCACCGTCGTGCGGCTGGGAACCCCGGCCGGCGTCGTGGCCGCGGAGGCGGAGACCGACGCCTCGGGCACCGTCCGGCTCGTCACCCTGCACCGAGCCGCCCGGCGCATCGCCACCGCTCACCTTCTCGTCCCCGCACTACTCCAGGAAAGCGTGTGAGCCCCGGCGCACCCGCCTTCTGGGCAGCAAAGGAGCTGTCGTGAAAGTCCAGTTGGAGAACATCACCCTCGCCTACGGCGAGGCCACCGCCATCGACCGGCTCAGCGTCACCGTCGAGGACGGCGAGTCACTGGTGCTGCTGGGCAAATCGGGCTGCGGCAAGACCTCCACCATGCGGTGCGTGGCCGGCTTGGAGACCCCGACCGGCGGCCGGATCACCATCGGCGACACCGTCGTCTTCGACGGCGAACGCGGCGTCCGGGTCGCCCCGAACAAGCGCAACGTCGGCATGGTGTTCCAGTCCTACGCGGTCTGGCCGCACCGCACCATATTCCAGAACGTCGCCTTCCCCCTCCAGCAACAGCGCCTGCCCAAGGCCGAGATCCGCGAGCGCGTCGCCGACGTCCTCGCTCTGGTCGGCCTCACCGAGTACGCCGAGCGCGGCGCCAGCCTGCTCAGCGGCGGCCAGATGCAGCGCGTCGCCCTCGCCCGCAGCCTCGTCATGCGCCCCAGCGTGCTGCTGCTCGACGAACCGCTCTCCAACCTCGACGCCCGGCTGCGCGACCGGCTGCGGGTCGAACTCCGCGAGATCCAGCAACGGCTCGGCCTCACCTGCGTCTACGTCACCCACGACCAGTCCGAGGCGCTCGCCCTCGCCGACCGCATCGCCCTTATGCAGGGCGGCCGGATCGTCCAGATCGACCGCCCCGAGAAGATCTACGACGCCCCGTCCTCCGCCGCCATCGCCGACTTCCTCGGCGTCTCCAACATCTTCCCCTGCGCCCCGGCCGGCCCCGGGAGCGCCCCGGCCACCTACCGGCTCACCGGACACGCCACCGAGGTCACCAGCGACACCCCCGCCGCCGGCACCGGCAAAGACCCCCGCGTCTGCATCCGTCCCGAGGACATCCGGCTCACCGGCGAACCCGCCACCGGCGCCAACAGCTGGCCGGGCCGCGTCGACGTGGTCAGCTTCCAGGGCTCCTACGTCCGCTACCGGGTCAGCCTCAAGGACGGCCCCGAACTCGACGCCGTCGTCCCGCGCCGCGCCACCCGCATGCTCGACGTCGGCACCCCCGTCTGGGCCTCCGCCGACCCCGACGCCGTCCAGATCCTGCCGGCGGAGGTGCCCGCGTGAGCACCCTGCTGATCAGAATCCGCCGCGGCCTGCCCACCTCCGTCCTGCTGCTGATCCTCGGCGTCCTCGTCATCGTCCCGATGCTGTTCATCGCGCTCGCCGCGTTCAGCTCCGAGACCCCGCGCCCCGGCTCCATCGGCCTGAGCGGACTCTCCCTCGACAACTTCGCCATCTTCGGCTCCAGCCAGGCCCTCGGCGCCGTCGGCAACTCCCTCCTCGTCGCCGGCTCCGCCTCCGTCCTGGCCCTCGCCATCGGCTGCGGACTCGCCTTCCTCGCCGCCCGCACCGACACCCCCGGCCGCCGGTTCCTCTATTTCGCCGGCATCGCCCCGATGTTCCTGCCCTCCCTGGTCGGCGCGCTGGCCTGGTCCCTGCTGGGCAGCCCCGCCACCGGCTTCCTCAACCTGCTGCTGCACAGCGTCGGGCTGAACATCACCGTCAACATCTACAGCATGCCGGGCCTCATCATGGTCCTGGCGCTGTACTACGCCCCGTACGCCTTCCTCCTGGTGCATGGCGCGCTCTCCCTCATGAACCCCGACCTGGAGGAAGCGGCCTTCGTGCACGGCGGCACCCGCCGCCGCACCCTGCGCCGCGTCACCTTCCCCCTCGCCCTCCCCGCAGTCCTGGGCTCCGGCATCCTCATCTTCGCCCTCACCATGGAGAACTTCCCCGTCGCCCAGGTGATCGGCAACCCCGCCCAGATCGACACCCTGCCCAGCTTCATCTACCGGCTGATGAACGCCTCCCCCTCCCGGGGCAACGAGGCAGCCGCCGTCGCCATCGTCCTCACCGGCGTCCTGCTCATCGTCACCGCGATCCAGCAACGGGCCGTGCTGCGGCGCAAGTTCACCACCGTCACCGGCAAGGGCGTCAAACCCAAGAAGGTGCCGCTCGGCCGCTGGCGCCTGCCCGCCTTCGCCGCCGCCGTCCTCTACTTCGTCCTCGCCGTCGTCCTGCCGCTGGGCGCCCTGCTGATCGCCTCGCTCCAGAACTCCCCGTACGTCGCCTCCCTCGGCCAGCTCACCGAACCCGGCGCGCTCTCCTTCTACGCCCTCGGCGAGCTGATCACCTCCGACGACTTCCTCCAGGCCGCCCGCAACAGCGTCCTCACCGCCGTCCTCGCCGGACTCATCGGCACCGCCCTCAGCTTCGGGCTGGCCTACACCGTCTACCGCACCGGCGCCGCCGGCCGCCGCGTCCTGGAGTTCGCCGCCATGGCCCCGCTCGCCGTGCCCGCCATCGTGCTCGGCCTCGGCCTGCTGTGGACCTGGCTGGTCGTGCCGCTGCCGGTGTACGGCACGGTCGTGGTGCTGATCGTCGCCTTCCTCGCCGTCTTCCTGCCCCAGAGCTACCGGGGCGTCAGCGCCTCCATCCTCCAGGTGGATCGCGATCTGGAGGACAGCGCCGTCCTGCTCGGCGCCCACCGCACCAAGGCCGTCACCAAGGTCACCCTCCCCCTGATGCGGGTCGGCATGGTCTCCACCCTGCTGCTCCTGCTGATGCTCTGCATGCGCGAACTGTCGGCCGCGCTCTTCCTGTTCACCTCCGACACCCGGCTGCTGTCCATCCTCATCTTCGACAACTACGACAACGGCGCCATGCAGGGCGCCGCCTCGGTGAGCCTGCTCTACTGCGGCGTCATCGGCGTCATCGCCCTGCTGGCCAAGTCCCTTGGAGCACGGACCGTGGACGGTGCCCGATGAGAACCCGCCTCCGCTACGCCCTCACCGCCCTCACCGTCCCGCTCGCCCTGGCCGCCGCCTCCTGCGCCGCGCCGCCCTCGGTCGCCGTCGTGGACGCCGAATCCGCCACCGTCGACACCAGCGACGGCCTGGTGGTGGACGGCGAGCGCATCGCCGACGCCGAACTGTTCGAAGCCGCCCGCGCCGAAGGATCGCTCTCCCTCTACAGCGGCTACGTCGAGAACTCCGAGAAGCAGGTGATCGCCGCCTTCGAACGGGACACCGGCATCGAGGTCAACCTGGTGCGGCTGGTGCCCAACCGGCTCGCCGAACGCGTCCTGAGCGAACAGGGCGCCGGCCGGCTCGGCGCCGACGTGGTGCGCACCTCCGACTACGACATCGCGATGCGCATGTACGACGCGGGGGTCTTCACCGGCCACGACGTGCCCGGCGCCGACAGCCTCGACGACACCGTCCGCTACCGGGACGGCGCCTTCTACCGGGTCTTCAATCCGCTCTACACCTTCGCCTACAACACCGTGCTGGTCGATCCCGAGGACGCCCCCACCTCCTGGGAGGGGCTGACCGAGGACCGCTGGCGGGGCCACCTCGGCATCACCCAGGTCGGCGCCGGCGGCTCCTCGCTGACCCTCACCCGCTTCCAGGAGGAGCGGCTGGGACCGGACTTCCTGCCCGCGCTCGCCGACCAGCGGCCCCGGATCTTCGACTCCTCCAGCGCCGCCCTGGAATCACTGGCCCGCGGCGAGGTCTCGGTGGCCACCGCCGTGGTCAGCAGCGTCAACATCGCCGCCGCCAAGAACGCCCCGGTCGACTTCGTCGTCCCGGAGGAAGGGATGGCCGCCTACGACTACTTCGTCGGCAAGACCACCTCCGCCCGCCACGAGGCGGCGGCCGAACTCTTCCTCGACTGGAACCTGTCCCAGCGCGGCCAGGACGTCTTCCGGCAGATCGGCGAGTTCCCGGCGCGCTCCGACGTCAGCCCGCCCGAGATCCTCGGCCAGCAACTGCCCGCCGCCGACTCCGGACTCATCGTCCGCATCCCGCCGCAGGAGCTGATCGACGCCGCCGAGGCCGACCAGCGGCGCTGGCTGTCGCTCTTCGGCTATCTGTGACGACGGCCGCCCCGGGGGCGTACCCGACCGGGCACGCCCCGGGGCCGGCGGGGGCCGCGTCAGCCGGCCTCCGGGGCGTTCACCTCGATCGAGAGATCGTTGTCCACCGTGTAGTACGGGAACACCCGCTGCCCGGCCACCCGGGTGTGCGGATAGACGAACACCCGCTTGCGCTCCGCCACATCGTCCAGCAGCCGGGAGATCCGGACGGGCGCGGCGGTGGGGGAGGGGAGCAGGAACAGATCCCAGTACGCGGCGCGCGGCGGCTCCTCCTCCAGCAGCCGCGCCAGCTCCACCGTCCACCGCAGTCCGCCCGAGGCGTCCACCCGCACCGGCACCTCGTGCCGCGGCCCGCCCGTGCCCCGGCGGCGCAGCAGCACCCGCGCCCCGGCCGTCACCGCCACCCCGACCGGCCGCGCCCACACTGTCAGCGCGCCGTCCGCCAATCGCAGCGGCCCCGCCTCCACATGGCCCTCCCGCAGCCAGGCCCGCACCACCAGCGCGCCGCCGCCGTCCGCGTACGGCACCCGCACCGCCAGCGGCCCAGGACCCGCCGGGAGCGGGCGGTCCACCAGGGCGCGCAGATCCCGCAGCCCGGCCGCCACCGGAGAGCGCCGGCCGCCGTCCTCCAGCAGCACCTCCCAGTGGCCCTCGGCCAGCACCCGTTCCCGGGGCAGCCGGAACCGCAGCCGCCCCGGCGCCCCCGGCAGCGGCTCCAGCGCGACCACCGTGGCCCGCGCGCCCGCCGCCGGGCGCAGCCGCAGCACCGCCCCGGCCGCGCCACCCGCCGGCAGCTCCATGTCCACGGTGAGCACCCCGGCCGCGTCCACCGCGCAGCCGGCCACCGGCCGCGCCGCGAACGCCTCCGTCCCCGTCCCGGCCGCCGTCGCCGTCACCGCGCCCTCCGTGCCGTCCTGAGCGTGGCGGCGCCCGCCGCCCAGGTCAGATCCCGTACCGCGTAGCCGCCGCTGAGCACCGCCGCGCCCACCCCGCGCAGCAGCCCGGCCCGGCGTCGCGGCGCCCCGGCGCGCCTGGCGGCCAGCAGCTCACCGAACAGCCTCTCCGCGTGCTCCACCACCGGCGCCGGATCGAACCGGGCGGCGTTCTCCCGCGCCCGCTCACCCATCCGCCGCCGCAGCGCGCCGTCCGCCATCAGCGCGGCGAGCGCCCCGGCCAGCGCGTCCCGGTCCCCGACCGGGACGAGCCGGCCGTCCTGTCCGTCGGCGACGATCTCGCGCGGCCCGTGCGGACAGTCGGTGGCGACCACCGGGAGACCGCACCGCATGGCCTCCACCAGCGTCATCCCGAACGGCTCGAACTCCGAGGTCAGCACCGCGATCGAGCCCTTGACCCACTCGGCCTCCAGCGGCGTGGCCGGGCCCATCAGGAAGACCTGGTCGTTGAGGGCGCGCGCGTCGATGAGCCGGCGCAGCGCGTCCCGCTCGGGGCCGTGCCCGTAGATCCGCAGCTGCCACGCGGGAAAGCGCCCGGCCAGCTGAGCCCAGGCCTCGATCAGCCGGTCGAACCGCTTGACCCGGTGGAGGCGCCCGGCGGCGATCACCACCCGCGCGCGGCCCTCGGCCGGCGCGACGGCGGGCTCGGGCACGCTGTTCGGCAGGGCCTCGACCCGCACCCCGGACAGCCCCAGTTTGCGGCGGTACGCGGCGGCGTCCGCCCGCGTGACGCAGGTGATCGCGTCCAGCCGGGGGTAGACGCGGCGCATGGCGTTGCGCATCCGGGAGGGCTGGCCGTCCAGGGTCAGGTGCTCCTGCGCCACCTTCACCACCCGGCCGGGCGCCTGGAGCGCCAGATGGACGTTCAGCCCGGCGCGGGTGCCGACCGCCACATCCGCGTCGAGGGCGCCGAGGGCGGCGGCGATCCGTTCGTCCGTCAGCTCGCTGTACTGGAAGCGGCGCGAGTCCCCGGACGGGAAGACCCGCGGGGGCCGGCGGTGCCGGGGGTCGTCCTGCTCGCCGGCCAGGTCCACCAGGGCCCGCATCCGCACCCGGGGATCGAGCGCCAAGTGCGGCTGCTCCCGGTGCCGCAGGACCGAGATGATCTCCACCTCGTGCCGGGAGGCCAGCGCCTGCGCCAGGTTGAAGGTCGTCCGGATCGTTCCCCCGATCCCGTACCCGTTGTGCAGGAGGAAAGAGATCTTCATACCTTCACAGACAAGCCCGGCGGCCCCGGGACCCCGCAGGCCGCACCGGGCCGTGGCGCGAATGGCGGGGCGGAACCGCCCGGTCAGCTCACGTCGGTCACGGTCACCCGCACCGCGACCCGCGCCGCCCCGGCCCCCTCCGGAACCGCGCCGCCGCTGCCCAGCACCTCGGCCACCGCCCCGGTGACCGCCGCGCGCACCGCCCGCGTCACCTCCACCGCCCGGTGGCCGCGCGCCGCCGCCAGCTCGATGTGGACCTCCCAGCTGCCCGCCGACCGGCCGGGCCGCACCCGCACCCCCGCCGGGCGCCGTGCCACCCGGCCGCCCGCTCCGCGCAGCACCTCCGCGAGACCGGGCCGCAGATACGCCACCCCCGCGACCTCGCGCGCCGCCGCCGCGGCGGCCCGCAGCACCCGATCGGCGAGCGCCGGTTCGCCGTTCACCACGGGGTCCGCCCGTTCCCGCCGGCCGGTTCCACCAGGTCCATGACCACCACGTCCACCGCCAGCACCTCAAGACCCAGCCGTTCGCCGGCCGCCCGCGCCACCGCGTCCCGTACCGCTTCCGCCAGCCGCGGAACCGTCCATGTCATCCCGGCCACCACCTCGATCCTCACCCGCACCGGGCCGCGCCCGGCCGGGTGCCGGCCGCCCGCGCCCACCGGGGCGATCCGGCAGCTGCCCGCGGTGACCTCCGGCAGCGCGTCCACCGCCGCGCGGAACACCTTGGCCGCCGCGGCCTCCACGATCCAGGCGTCCTCGTCCGGCTCGCCCAGCGGCAGCGTACGCCCCGGGCGCAGCTCCATCCGCACGATGTCCATCACCGTGGACACCGACAGCTCACGGCGCGGCGCCGCCGCCTCGCTCGCCCGGGAGCGCGTCACGAACTCCTCCAGCGCGTGCAGCTCGGCGAGCGCCGCCGCGCAGTGCGGGCACTCCTCGGGGTGCCCGGCCGGCGGCACCCGCGGGCCGGCGGGGTCCTCCCACAGCTCCATCAGCGATTGCCCGCAGGGCAGCAGTTCGTCCTCCGGCTCCTCGCCGGCCCCGTGGTTCACCGCCATGCCGCCATCGCCTCCGTCAGGGCGCGCCGGGCCCGGAATATCCGGCCGCGCACCGCCTGCGGGCTGATCCCGACCGCCCGCGCGATGTCCTCGTAACTCAGATCGTGGAACTCCCGCAGCACCCAGCACGCCCGCTGCTCCGGGGAGAGCCCGCCCAGCGCGTCGCGCAGCGCGTGCACCGCCGCCCCCGTCTCCGCCGCGCGTTCGGGGGACGCCTGCGGCTCGGGCGCGGCCGGCTCGGCGACCGCCTCCAGCGGCGTGAGCGGACGCCGGGCCCGCAGGACGTTCAGGCAGCGATTGGTGACGATCCGGTACATCCAGCTGCCGAACGCCGCCTCGCCGCGGAACTCCGGCAGCCGCCGCCAGGCGCTCACCAGAGCCTCCTGAACGGCGTCCTCCGCCTCGGCGGGTCCGCCCAGCAACTGCTCGGCCAGCCGCAGGAGTACCGGACCGTGCCGTCGTACCAGCACCTCAAAGGCATCCTCGTCACCCTCTCCCGCCCGCACCGCGAGCAGCGCGTCGTCGTGCCGGTCAAGGCTGTGCCCGGACACGCACCGCCCCCTTCCGAAAAAAATCCGCCGCGACCGCGTGACGATTCTCCCTCTGCCGTGTCCAACCTGATGTCAGCACGACGAACCGCATGACGGAAGGTACGCCATGGCAGCCAAGACAGTTTCCCCGAGCACCGTTCCCGGCCCCGCGACGGAGCGCGACGAGAGCGGCGAGCAGGACCGGGCGGCGGACCGGACGACCGACGGCGGCACCAGCCTCGCCGAGGGCGCCACCGGCACGCAAGAGCCGGCCGCGAGCCGGGGCCGTACCTCCATCGCCGGCGGCGTGGTGGAGAAGATCGCCGGCCTCGCCGCCCGGGAGGTGCCCGGGGTGGCCGCGCTCGGCGGTTCGCTGAGCCGCACGCTCGGCGCGGTCCGCGACCGCGTTCCGGGCGGGCGGTCCAACGTCAGCCGGGGCGTGAAGGTCGAGGTCGGGCAGAAGCAGACGGCCGTGGACCTCGACGTCGTCGTCGAGTACGGGGTGCCGATCACCGAGGTCGCCCACGAGGTGCGGGAGAACGTCATCGCGGCCGTCGAGCGCATGACCGGCCTGGAGGTCGTCGAGGTCAACCTCTCCATCGTGGACGTACGGCTGCCCGACGAGGAGGACACGGAGGAGGAGGCGCGGGTGCGGTGACCCGTCCCGTACGTCACTGGACGCAGCGGAGGACACCGGCCGTGGGCGTCATCGTGGCCGGGCTCGTGGTCTGGACCCTGCACATGGTCCAGGCGGCGGCCCGGCCGGTGCCGCAACCCGGAGAACACCAGAACGGGGAGGCGGGCAGCGGCTGCGCCGCTGAGCTGGTCCTATCCTGCGTAGGGTGGGCGCTGGGCGCCCTGGTCGAGGCCGTACGACAGGCAGGGTGAGCGATGCGCGGTACACGAGGGGGACGGAACGTCCACCGGCGGCGTCCGCCCGAGGACTGGGGCACGGCGCTGCGGCGCACCCCGGTGTCGCTGTGGCGCGACGACATCGACCACTGGGCCGCGGCCCTCACCTACTACACGGTGCTCGCGATCTTCCCCGGGCTGCTGGTCGCCCTGTCGGTGATGAGCCTCACCTTCCCCGGCGCCGCCCCCGAACTGATCGGCCATGTGACGGCGCTGGTGCCGGCCAACTCCCGGGGTGACGTGCACCGGGCGCTGCTCGACCTGGCAGACCAGCGCCAGGCGGCGTGGCTGCTGATCGTGGTGGCCACCGTCAGCTCGGTGGTCTCCGCCTACAACTATCTGAGCGTGTTCCGGCGGGTGCAGCACGCCATGCACGGGGTGGAGGACCACCGGCCGGCCTGGCGGCACATCCACCGCACGCTGCTCACCGCGCTCGGGCTGCTGGGGCTGCTGATCGTGTCGGCGACCGCGCTGATCCTCACCGGCGGTGCGGTCCGCACCCTGGGGCGGGCGCTGGGCACCGGGGAGGCGGTGGCGGCGGGCTGGAGCGCGCTGAAGTGGCCGCTGCTGATGGTGCTGGTGGCCGGCCTGGTGCTGATCCTGTTCCGCACCGGCCCACCGGCCGGCCGCGCTCCGGGCCGGGGTGCGGCGGGCGGGGCGCTGGCGGTGGTGCTGTGGCTGGGGGCGTCGGCCGGGTTCGCGCTGTACGCCTCGCACGTGAGCACCTACAACCGGCTGTACGGGCCGCTGGCCGGGGTGATCGTCTTCCTGGTGTGGCTGTGGCTGACGAACCTCTCGCTGCTGGCGGGTGCCCAGTTCAACGCGGAGCTGGCCAAGCTGCGCCGGCCGGGCGGGACGGCACGGGACGGGTCCGGGCCGGGCGCCGCGGCCTCCGCGCCGGCCCCGGCCGGTCCGGTCGGACCGGCGCCCGCCGGGCAGCCGGGGGCACCGCCCGCACCGCCCGGGCCCGGTACGGGGCCCGGCCCCGGCCCCGGGAGCACGGCGGCCGGTCCGGTGGACCCGCCCGCCGCCGCACCGTGGCCCCCGGCCGCCGCGCCCCCGCTGCCGCCCGTACCGCCGGGCCTGCCGCCCGCCGCCGTACCGCCGGGCCTGCCGTCGGCCGCGGTGCCGCCGTGCCCCTCGCCCGCCGCCGTACCGCCCGGCCCACCGCCCGCCGTACCTCCGCGCGCGGTTCCGCCCCGCCCGGCTGCGCCGGGGGACGCCGCCCGGCTGGCGCCCACCCCGCGCCCGCCGGCCTGACGGCCGCCACCGGTCCGGGCGACGGCTCCCGCGCCGCCCGCCCGGGCATGCCGCTCAGCGCCCCCCGCCCCCGGCGGGCGGCGCCAGGCACTCGCGGACCAGCGCCAGCGTCTCCTCGTCCGAGAAGCCCGACTCACGGGCCAGCGCCACCAGGTGGTGCCCCGCCTCCAGCAGCCGGGCCCGGGAGCGGGGCGCCGCGGCGGTCACCACCGCCCCGCGCCCCGGGCGCAGGTCGATCAGGCCCTCGGCCTTCAGCTCCTGGTAGCCCTTGAGCACGGTGTGCATGTTGATGCCGAGCGAGCGCGCCACGTCCCGGGCGGGCGGCAGCCGGTCGCCGCCGCGCAGTTCGCCGCCGGTCAGCGCGCGCCGTACCGAGGCCGCGATCTGCGCGGACAGCGGCCGGGACGACGCCGGATCGATACGGATGAGCATGTCAGCCCTCGGAGTGCGCGGACCGCCGGGCGATCAGGTCGTTCAGCAGCGCGGCGGCGGTACGGGCGTCGTCGACCACCACCACGTACTGCTTGCCGTCGGTGAGCTCCAGCCAGAGCCCGTCGCCGGAGCGCACCGCGAAGCCGCGCCGCCCGGCGGTGATCCGGTAGCCCCAGCCGCCCAGGTCCTTCAGCGGGCTGGTGGGGCGCACCTCCGCCGCCGCGATGCGGTCCAGCGGGACGCCGAGCCGCGGCACGCCGAGCAGGGCCGGGCGCAGCGCGAGCCCGAACTCCCCGGCGCTCACCCGGACCCGGGTGGTGAGGGCGAGGATCACCGCCCCGCCCAGCAGTACGATCCACGCGCCCGTGTCGCCGCCCACGGCCGCGATGAGGACGGCGGCGATCACCATGGCGCCCTGAAGGGCGGTCAGCAGCCAGGAGTGGACGGTGCGCTGCCACACCACGCGCTCCCCGGGGCGCAGCCCGAGTGTGCTGGTACGGGGCGCCGCGCCGTCGCCCCGCTCGCCCTCGGGCGCCGGACGGGTGGGGAGCACCAGGGCGAGCGCGGCGGCGGCGAGCGCCGCGCCGGCCGCTACGGCGAGGTGCCACATCGGGAACCGCACGTCGGCCGCCTGGTCGGCGGCGGCGTTGGCCAGCAGCAGCGCGGGGGAGAGATAACCCAGGAGGACGGCCGGGGCCAGCGCGCCGCAGTAGAGGGCGCGGGCGGGGACCCGGGCGGTACCGGCGAGCCAGGCACCGCCCGCTCCCCAGCCGGCGAGCAGCAGCACGGAGACGGTGACGAGGACGGCGGGGTGGGCGAAGCCGTCCGGCTCCCCGGTGCCGCCGACATGGGTGGCGACCCGGTCCGGCAGCCGGGACCAGACGGCGGCGGAGACGGCGGCCGTCACCACCGCGGCGATCAGGGGCGGTGCGGCGGCGATCAGCGGGTAGCCGCGCCGGGCGCCGGCGGGAGGGGCGGCGGATGTCATCGCGCTCATGGTGCCTCCTGAACCTGGGCAGAGAAGCAAGTTGTTCGCTTCATGCTAGAACAAGCTCGGAAACGCATGAGGCGTACGTGACGGGTGTCACAGGGCAGCGCGGTCCGCCGCAGGGGATATGAACAGGTGTTTGCGTCCGGTGCTCCTCGCACCGGTCATGAATCCCTTAAGGAGAGAACGTGCATCCATCACACGCGGGGGACCAGCGGGAGAACGGCCGTCGACAACCCGACTTCGCCGCCCTGACGCGGCGCGAGACACAGGTCCTGGCGCTGCTGGCCAGCGGCCAGCCCAACCGCAGTCTCGCCCGTCAGCTCGGCATCTCGGAGCGCACGGTCCGCGCGCACATCACCAGCCTCACCCGGAAACTCGGCATCCCGACCCGGATCGAGGCCGCGCTGCTGGCGTTCCAGTACCGCGACACGCTGTCCGCTCCCTGATCAGGACGGATCACGGGACGGACCGGGGCCGGCCGCTCAGCCCGCCCCCGACGGCCGCCGCCACCCCCGGCGGCGGCCGTCGCCCGGCTCCAGCGGCGGCGAGGTGACCGCGCAGTGCGTCCGGCACTGCGGCCGGTTCACCGGCGCGCCGCCCGGCAGCGCCGTCAGGGTCGCCGGCATCAGCAGCCACGACGCCACCCCGCCCAGCGCCATCAGCCCCGCGCAGAGCCACGCCGCCCTGCCGAACGCCGTGTTCACCTCGGTCGCCGACCGGTACTCGTCGGTGGACAGGCCGATCGCCAGCGGCAGCGCCGCCACGGCGAGCAACTGCGCCACCCGCGCCGCCGCGTTGTTCACCCCGCTGGCGATCCCGGCCCGCCGCACCTCCAGCGAGGCCAGCACGGTCGCCGTCAGCGGCGCCACGAACAGGCTCATCCCCAGCCCCTGCACCAGCACCGCCGGGAAGACGTCCCGCCAGTAGCCGCCGCCCGGATGCACCCGGTGCAGCAACAGCAGCCCGCACGCCGCCACCAGCGGACCCACCGTCAGCGGCAGCCGGGGCCCGATCCGCTGCGCCAGCGCCCCGGCCGGACCCGACAGCACCGTCATCAGCAAGGTGATCGGCAAGGTGGCGATCCCGGCCTCGAACGCGTCGTACCCCATACCGTTCTGCAACTGCACCGGCAGCAGGAAGAACACCCCGCCGATCGCCCCGTACAGACACAGCGTCACCCCGTTGGTCGCCGTGAACAGCCGGGAGCGGAAGATCCCCAGCGGCAGCATCGGCCGCGCCGTGCGCCGCTCCCGCACCACGAACGCCACCCCCACCAGCACCCCGCCCGCCGCCACCGCCGACGCGGTGCCCGCCCCCGAGGTCGGCGCCGCGATCAGCGCGTAGGTGACCGCGCCCAGCGACAGCGCCGCCAGTCCCGCGCCCAGCACGTCGAACCGCCCCTCCGCCTCCCAGTCCCGGCTCTCCGGCACGCCCCGGGCCAGCACCAGCACCACCACCGCGAGCGGCAGATTGATGAGAAAGATCCACCGCCAGCCGGGCCCGTCCACCAGCCAGCCGCCCAGGAACGGGCCGAACGCGATCGCCACCCCGCCGAGCCCCGACCACAGCCCCACCGCCTTCGCCCGCTCCCGCGGCCGGAACGAGGACTGGATCAGCGCCAGCGAACCCGGCGTCAGCAGCGCCCCGCCCACGCCCTGCAACCCGCGCGCCACCACCAGCGCCGCCCCGTTCGGCGCCAGACCGCACAGCAGCGAGGCCACCGTGAACCACACCACGCCCCACACGAACACCCGCCGCCGCCCGTAGCGGTCACCGAGCCCGCCGCCGAGCAGGATCAGCCCGGCCAGGGTGAGCATGTACGCGTTGAGCGTCCACTGGAGGGTGGCCAGTGGCGCGCCGAGCCCTTCCCCGATGCGCGGCAGCGCCACGTTCACGATCGTGCCGTCCAGCATCGCCATCCCGGAGCCGAGCACGGCGGCGGCGAGCACCCGGCGGCCACCCGGGCTCGCCGTGCTCAGTCCCTCCTGAGGTGCGGTCATGGCGGCAGGCTCGCACGGCGGCCACCGCTCCCCGCGCAGGCGCCGCCGGGCGCGGCGGCACCACGGGCCGCACCGGCCGGACGGCGTCCCGGCCACCCGGCCGTGCGGTACGGCCCCGGGCCTGCCGCCGCGCCCCGTTCCCCGGGCCGGCCGCCGTTGCGCCTCCGCTCCCGCGCCCCGCCGCCCCGCCCGCCGTCAGCCGGGAGTCCCGTCCCCCGGCAGCAGTTCCGGCAGCGGCGCCAGCCGCCCGACCACCTCCGTCCCCCCGTACACCGGCGCCGTGCCGAACGGCGCCAGCAGCGCGGGCTCCACCCCGCAGCGCAGCAGCGCGGCGACGGTGGCCGGCATCCGCGCCCGGTCCGTCCCGGCCGCGATCTTCACCGCCACCGCCCAGCCGTCCGGCAGCGCGGCGATCTGCACCCCCTCGAACCCGTCCTTGGCCAGCAGCCCCGGCACCGCCCGCATCAGCCCGGTGACATCCCGCCCCGGCCCGGCCACCATCCCGGGGTGCGCGCGCATCGCGTCCGCGACCCGCCCCTCCGGGCTGTCCGGCGCCGCCGTCACCAGCGCGGCGGCGGCCCGCGCCAGACCGCGCAGTGACACCGAGAACAGCGGCGCGCCGCAGCCGTCCGCCGTCACCGCCGCGATCCGTTCCCCGGTGAGCCGTTCCACCTCGGCGGCGACGGCGCGCTGCAACGGATGCCCGGGATCCGGATAGTCGCCGGCCGGCCAGCCGTTTCGGCCGCAGGTGACCAGCATCGCGGCGTGCTTGCCCGAGCAGTTCTGGGCCAGCGGGGAGGGCCCGTGGCCCGCCCGCAGCCAGGCCGCGCGCGCCGCCTCCCCGTACGGCAGGTCCGGCACATTGCGCAGCGCGTCCTCCCCGAACCCGCCGAGCGCCAGGATCCGCCGCGCCCCCGCCAGGTGCTCCGGCTCGCCCGAGTGGCTGGCGGCGGCCAGCGCCAGCAGTTCCCCGTCCAGCGGCAGCCCGGCCCGTACCATCGCCGCCGCCTGCACGGGCTTGAGCGCGGAACGCGGATACATCGCCGCGTCGATGTCCCCGGCGGACCAGGCGACCGCACCGGCCGGGTCCAGCACCACCACCGAGCCGTGGTGCACCCCCTCGGTGATCCCGGCCCGCTCCAGCGCGACCAGCGGCACATGCGCGGGCCGCCGCACGGCGGCGGGCCCCGGTGCTATCGGTGTGTTCACGACTCGCTCCCCTCACGGACGGCGGCGACCCGCCCCCGTACTCCGAACCAACCCGCCACCAGGGCGGCGGCGATCAGCGGCAGACACAGCACGGTGACCCGGCCCGGCCCCTCGCCGTCGGCGGCCATCAGCACCAGCACCGCGGCCAGGAAGGCGAGCGTGACCAACTGCGTGTACGGGGCGAAGGGCAGCCGGTAGCCGGGCCGCGTCAGCTCGCCCGTCCTGGTCCGGCGCCAGAACGCCAGATGACAGATCATGATCAACCCCCAGGTGGCGAGAATGCCGAGCGCGGCGAAGTTCAGCACGATCTCGAAGGCGTCCTCGGGCACCACGGCGTTGAGGCCGACACCGAGCACGCACAGCCCCGCCGTCAGCAGGATCCCGCCGTACGGGACCCGGTGCCGGTTCATCGCCCCGGTGAAGCGCGGCGCGGAACCGGACGTGGCCATCGACCGCAGGATGCGGCCGGTGGAGTAGAGACCGGAGTTGAGGGAGGACATCGCGGCGGTGAGCACCACGAGATTCATCACACCGCCCACCGCCGGGATGCCGATCCCGGCGAGCACGGTCACGAACGGGCTCTCCCCGGCCGAGTACGCGGTCCAGGGCAGCAGCATGGTCAGCAGCAGCACCGAGCCGACGTAGAACAGCGCGATCCGCCACATGATGGAGTTGATGGCGCGCGGCACCACCCGGTGCGGCTCCTTCGTCTCGCCGGCGGTGACACCGACCAGCTCCACCGAGGCGTAGGCGAAGACGACGCCCTGCACGACGATGAGCAGCGGCAGCAGCCCGGCCGGGAAGACCCCGCCGTTGCCGGCGATCAGCCCGGGGCCGCCGGGATGACCGGCCACGTCGTGCCGGGCCGCCAGCAGGAACAGGCCGATCACCATGAACGCGGCCAGCGCGCCGACCTTGACGATCGCGAACCAGAACTCCAGCTCGCCGAAGATCCGCACCGAGATCAGGTTCACGGACAGCACCACCGTCAGCGCGAGCAGCGCCAGCGTCCACTGCGGGATGTCGGTGAACATGCCCCAGTAGTGCGTGTACAGGGCGACCGCCGTGATGTCCACGATGCCGGTGGTGGACCAGTTCAGGAAGTACATCCAGCCGGCGACGTAGGCGCCCTTCTCGCCCAGGAACTCCCGGGCATAGGACACGAAGGCGCCCGAGGACGGCCGGTACAGGACCAGTTCGCCCAGCGCCCGCACCACCAGGAAGGCGAACAGCCCGCACACCGCGTACGCCACCGCCAGCGAGGGCCCGGCGTCGGCGAGCCGCCCGCCGGCGCCCAGGAAGAGACCGGTGCCGATCGCCCCGCCGATCGCGATCATGGTGATGTGCCGGGGCGCCAGCGTCTTGCTGTACCCCTCGTCCCCGGCGTCGACGGCCGGCGCCGCCGGACCGGCGCGCAGGCCGACCTCCACCTCCGGCCCGTCGCTCATGCGGGGCACCTGCGGCCCCAGGGCGCGGGGACGCCGGCGGTCCGGCGGTCTGACGGGTTCACGGATTGGATCTTGTGACAATCCGACAGAACTGTCAAGAAACCGGGCGGACCCCCTCACCCGTGCCGGGCGAACCGCCCCCCGCCGGGACGGATAATGCTCCGGTGAATGGAGACGGTCCCATACCGCTGTCGGCGCAGGACATACCCGAAGGGGCGCGCCCCTGGCGCCTGGCGGACGGCGAACGGTGGCGCGCCGTCGAAACCGCCCGCTGGGCGCGGCCCCTGTGGGCCGCCCTCGCCCTGCTGGCCACCGCGATCCACGCCACCGCCACCGTGTCCGAGCCGGTGTGCACCGACGCCGCGCCCTGCGGCCCCGAATGGTGGGGCTTCGCCCTGTTCGGCGCCGGACTGCTGCTGCTCCACCTCCTCTTCCTGTACCCGGGCGCCGCGCTGCTGTGCCTCGCCCCGGTGCTCGCCCTGATCCTGCTGGAACCCGGGGCCCTCGGCGACGCGGACGCCACCGCCCGGCTCGCGGTGGTCCTGGCCGGACTGTTCGCCGCCGCCGGGCTCCAGCACCGGCGCGAGGTGAGCCGCCGGCAGACCGCCCTCGCCACCGAGGCGGCCGGCGGCGTACGGCACCCGGCCCCGCTGGACCCGCACGCGTCCCCCGGCGGGCGGATCGCCCTCGCCGTCGCCGCCTTCCTCCTCCTCGTCGCCGGCGCCGCCCTGTGGCAGGCCCTGGCCGGGATCGACCGCGACCGGCACCGCGCCGCAGGGGCCACCGCCCACCAGGCGCAGGTCACCGAACGCGGCGAGGACTCCCTCACCGTCACGCTGCCCGGCGGGGAGAGCCGCACCCTGTCCGTCGCCTACCCCGAGGACTACCCCGAGGGCGCCACGATCGGCGTGCTCGTCGACGGCGACTGGGCCCGTACCGTCGCCGAACCCTACGACGCGTTCGGCTGGCAGCTCGTCATCCTGCTCACCGCCCTGCCCGGCACCGCCGCGCTGCTGCACCGGGCCGCAGCCCGCCGCCGTACCGCCGCCCTGCGCGACGGACCCCAGCCGGTACTGCGGGTGCTCGCCGCCGAGGGCCGCGACGACAGCCGCACCTACATCTTCGCCTTCGACGACCGCACCGCCTCCCGGCCGCTCCTCAGCTTCTACGGCTGGCCCGAGCCGGCCCCCGAGGACGCCGATCCGGACGCCATGGCCGAGGAGATCCGGGAGGCCCTGCGCGGTGGCGAACGCGACTGGGTGCTGCGCGACGCCGTGCTCTACGGGGCACCGGGCGCCGGCTCCGGAGCCGCCGTGGTGATGGCCGGCACCCGCACCCTCACCGTGGAACGCGCTCTCACCGGCGTCCGCCCCGAACGCGACCGCGCCGGAACCCGCCCCCGCCGCGCCACGACCACCCGGCGCCGCGGCACCGCACCCGGCCGGGCGGCCCACCGCGCCCCCGCCCCCGCCGACACCGCCGCCACCATGACCCCCACCCGGGAACCGCGCCGCTGGTCGGCCGGCGCCGTCTCCCGCGCGGTGGGCGTCTTCCTGCTGCTGTTCAACGCCGGCTGCCTCTGGCTCCTGCTGCACGACGGCGCCGGCCTCAACTGGTTCCTGCTGCTCGGCCTGCCCGGCGCCGTGAACATGACCGTGTGCGCTCTGAGCTGGCGCGTCACCGCCGACGCCCACGGCCTGTGGATCACCGGCCCCTGGCGCGTGCACCGCATCGCCTGGGACGAACTGACCGCCGTCCGCGCCGACGGCGACGCCCTGCGCTTCTCGGCCAAGGGACGGCCCACCGTCAACCTCCCCATCACCGGCTTCCGCGCCCTCGAACACCGCCGCCACGGCACATCCGGCGCCGAACGCGCACGCGACGAGATCCGCGCCCTGCACGCGTACCCCGACCTGCGCCCGCCCCGCGACGCCTCCGCACGGGAACAGGGCTTCGCCCTCGGCCCGGTGATCGCCGTCCTCATCGCCGCCTGGTCGGCGCTCGTCCTTCTGCTGTGATCCGGGGGAGACCCCGCGCGTCGCGATGAGTTCCGGCCCCCGTGGTGGTCAACCCTGGGAAGGGCTGACCACCACACCGGCACACCGGCACGGAAGGACACGCGTCATGGAGCGGCAGAAGATCACCACCTGCTTGTGGTTCGAGAACCGGGGCGAGGAGGCCGTACGGTTCTACCTCTCCGTCTTCGGCGACGACGCCCGGATCCTGGAGGAGACCCGCTACACCGAGGCCGGGCCGGGCGAGCCCGGGACGGTGCTGACCCAGACCTTCGAGATCGCCGGGCAGCAGTTCATCGCGCTCCACGGCGGCCCGCACGAGACGTTCAACGACGCCGTCTCGCTCTCCGTCGACTGCGCCGACCAGGCCGAGGTCGACCGGCTGTGGGCCGCGCTGTCCGAGGGCGGCGAGGAGCGGGAGTGCGGCTGGGTCAAGGACCGGTACGGGGTCTCCTGGCAGATCGTGCCCAGGGAGATGTCGGACATGGTCGCCGACCCCGACCCGGCCGCGGTGGACCGCGTCATGCGGGCCATGTTCACCATGAAGAAGCTCGACCTCCAGGCGCTGCGCGACGCCCACGCCGGACGGTAGGGGACGCGCGGTCCGTCCTTCCGGCCCGGGGGGCGGAAGGACGGACCGCCCGCCGGGCCTCCGCTACCGGCCCGCCAGCCGGTCGTACTCCGCCCGCGTCACCGGCAGCACGGTGCCGTGCCGCGGCGAGGCGGGCAACCGGTACCCCGCCACCGGGGTCCACACCCCGGAGGCGAGATCGGTGGTCTCGAACGGCACATAGCCGCGCCCGCCGAACTCGTCGATGAACAGGTACCACTTCTCCTCGGTGTTGGACTTCACGACCGTGGGCCCCTCACCGTGGGCCAGCGCCGGACTGCCGATGCAGTCGGCCACGAAATCCCACCCGGTGGCGCGCAACTCCGTGGACCGCTCGGCCACCACGAACTTGCCGCACGGGTGCGCGGCGCTCGCCTCCCGCTCGTCCTTCGTGAAGCGGTAGTAGACGCCGTCGTGCGCCACGACCGTCGAGTCGATCACCGAGTACCCCGGGTCGCTCCACACCCGCGGCTCGCTGAAGGTGACGAAATCCCGCGTGGTGGCGTACAGCATCCGGTGATGCGTGTTCCCGGTGTGGTCCGGGTCGTCGGCCGCGTACAGCTTCGACGCCCAGAACACCACGAACTCGCCGCGCGCCTCGTCCCAGTACGCCTCGGGCGCCCAGGTGTTGCCCGCCGTGGCGGGCGCCACCCGCACCGCGCGCTGCTCCGACCAGGTCACCAGGTCGGCGGACTCCCACACCATGATGTCCTGACTGCCGTGCCGCTGCGCCCGGTCCCAGTCGCCGTTGCCGTGGATCCGCAGATCGGTCGCGATGAGGAAGAACCGCCCGTCGCGCGGATCGCGGATGAGAAACGGGTCGCGCACCCCGCGCTCGCCGAGCACGGAGGTGAGCACCGGCCGGCCGCCGTTCAGCTCACGCCAGCGCAGCGGGTCGTTGCCCTCACTGAGCGCCATCCGGACCTGCTCGCCGTCCGCGCTGCCCTCGCCCGTGAAGTACACGAACACATAGCCCGCGTAGTCCGCGCGCGGCTGCGGCCCGGCCCGCTCCGCTCCTCCGGCCGGTCCGGTGAAGACCCCTGCCAGCAACGCCATCACTCCGATCAGTACACCCGCCGTGCGCCGCATGTGCCCACCTCTCCGTCGAGATGTTTACTTGACGTGCTTCCCGGCCTCAAGGGCGGGGACTCCGGCCTGGGCCGTCCGACCCTTCCGGGGGCTTCCTGCTTCACCGCGCTGTGCGGGCACGGGTGCCCGTCTTACCGGCGCTCCACAGGCGTTGAGCGTCTCCGCCCGTCCGGCGGCGACGATGCGTCGTCCTTCGACGAGGACGTTGCGGGCTGCGTTGTGGTCGCGGTCGTGCACAGTCCCGCACTTGCTGCACGTCCACTCACGGACGTGCAAGGGCTTGGGGCCGTCCCGGAATCCGCAGGCCGAGCAGATCTGAGAGGACGGGAAGGCCCGGCCCACCTTGGCAAAGGTGCGGCCGTGCTTGACCGCCTTGTACTCCAGCATGCCGACGAACGCGGACCATCCCGCGTCGTACACGGACTTGGCGAGCCGGGTGCGGCCGAATGCGGACACCGCGAGGTCTTCCACGTACACCGCTTGGTTGTCGCGAATGATCTGTGTGGATGTCTTGTGGTGCCAGTCCCGGCGCCGGTCGGCCACCTTGGCGTGCTGGCGAGCGACCCTGATGCGGGCCTTGGCCCGGTTCTTCGATCCCTTGGCCTTGCGGGACAGCTCCCGTTGAAGGCGCTTGAGCTTCTTCTCCGCCCGGCGCAGGAAGCGGGGGCTGTCGATTCTGCTGCCGTCGGACAGGACGGCGAAGGCGGACAGGCCGAGGTCGAGACCGGCGTCGGTCTCCAACTCGGGGAGGGCGTCCGGCTCGGTATCCACGACGAAGCTGAGGAAGTACCGGCCGGAACTGTCCTTGGTGACGGTCAGGGACGTGGGTGCGGCCGGAAGTCGGCGGGACCATGTGACCTTGAGGTTGCCGACCTTGGCCACGTACACCGTGCCGTCGTCCCGGAGGGCGAAGGCGTTGGTGTTGAGGCGGATCGACTGCCGGGTGTCCTTCTTCGACTTGTAGCGGGGAGGGCCGGCCCTGCGACCCTGCCGCTTGCCCTTGAGGCTGTCGAAGAAGTGCCTGTAAGCGGTGTCCAGGTCCCGCAGAGACTGTTGCCGGACCACCGCCGACACCTCGGCGAGCCAGGCGCGTTCCTCGGTGCGTTTGGCCTGGGTGATGCGAAGCCGGGACAGCTCGGCCGACTTCACATACGGCAGCCCCGCCGCGTGTGCTTCCTTCCGGTCGCGCAGGCAGTCGTTCCACACCACACGGGCGCACCCGAACGCACGCGCCAGCGCGCAGCGCTGTGCCGGGTCGGGGTAGGCCCGGTAGTTGTAGCGGAGCTGCACACCCGTGACTCTACGACAATTGATCTCATCGAGGGACAGAACGGCGACAGGCGTGGCAGCGATGCATGTGCACTCGGTGGCTTTGTTCACGAGTAGTGCCGTCGGTTGTTCATGCGTTTGGGAGGCACTCAGATCCACGGTCGGGTGATGGTCACGAGTTTTGACAGCACTGGGGTACTTGCCAGGGCAGCATCGGGGTGCTCCTGGTGAAAGGTCCTGGTCATGCCGCAGATGTCGAAGGTTGAGCTGTGCGGCGATCCGGCGTGATCACCGTGCTGGCATGAAGATGCGCGAACTGGAGCGCAAGTACAACGTGTCGTGACGGACCGTGAAGAAGGCCGTGGACTCGGTCTGGCCGACGCCGCGCAAGAAGCTTCCGCCGCGGCCGACCGCGCTTGATCCGTACAAGCTGGTGATCGACGAGATGCTGCGGACGGACCTCGACGTGCCGCGCAAGTAGCGGCACACGGTCACCCGGATCTTCCATCGGCTGGTCGAGGAGCACAACGCCGACGTCTCTTACCAGATGGTCCGGCGCTACGTCTCCGACCGGAAGCCGGAGATCCTCGCGGCCTCGGGCAAGGCCCCGGTGGAAGCGTTCGTGCCTCAGTCCCATCCGCCGGGTCACGAGGCGGAGGTCGATGTCGGCTTCACCCCGGTCCCGGAAGTCGACTCGCTCGCCGAGCTCAACGAGATGGTCGATCAGTCGGACCTGCACGACGGGCACCGCCGGATCGGCTCGCGGCCGCGGACCGTGGATGAGTACTTTGCCGTCGAGCAGCCGCTGCTGGCGCCGCTGCCTCAGGAGTCTTTCGAGACGGGCCGGCTGTTCACGCCGCGGTTCGACCGCTACAGCCAGATCAACGTCCGAACCAGCCGTTACTCGGTCCCGACCCGCTTCATCGGGACACGGGTGCGCGTCGTCCTGCACGCCTCTCATCTGGTGGTTTACGACAGGAACGTCGAGGTGGCCCGGCACGAGAGGCTGATCGCGAAGGGCGGGTTGCGCCTGGACCTGGACCACTATCTCGAAGCCCTCGTTCGCAAGCCCGGTGCTTTCCCCGGCGCCACAGCCCTGGAACAGGCCCGGTCCGCAGGGAAGTTCACCCCAGTCCACGACGCCTGGTGGTCCCAGGCCCGCAAGGTCCACGGCGAGCGGGACGGCACCACATGCTCATCGCCCTGGGCACCGAGGCCGCGATGAAGGGCTACCGGGTCCGCTACACGCTGGCCACGAAGCTGGTGAACGAGCTGGTCGAGGCTGCGGACGAGAAGCAGCCGAACAAGACGATCGCTCGATACGGGCGTGTTGATCTCCTCTGCATCGACGAGCTCGGCTACATGGAACTCGACCGCCACGGCGCCGAACTCCTCTTCCAGGTGCTGACCGAACGCGAGGAGAAGAACAGCGTCGCCATCGCCTCCAACGAATCCTTCGGCGGCTGGACCAAGACCTTCACCGACCTCCGCCTCTGCGCGGCCATCGTCGACCGTCTGACCTTCAACGGCACGATCATCGAGACCGGCACCGACTCCTACCGCCTCGCCAGCACCCGAGCCCGAGCCGAAGAACCCGCCAAGACCGGCTGACCTCCCTCGTCCGACGGTTCCCAGGGACAGGAGGCGGAGGTCCGACTGTCAACCGAACAAAGCGATGTCTACTGCACCAAGCTCAGATGGAAGCGCGTGTAGTTCTCAAACTCGGTCACCGGCTCGAAGCCCAGACGTTTGAGCAAGGCAACACTCCTGGCATTGCCATGCGTGACACCGGCGAAGATGTCGGTGGCGCGAAGTTTGCGTGCCGCATAGTCGTATAGGGGGGCACACGCCGCCATCGCATAACCTTTGCCGACATAGGCTTCGCCGAGCCAGTAGCCGGTGCCATAACGCGGCGGATCAGCAGCAGTCAGATCCACCCTGCCGATCAGTTCACCCTTCAGCCGGATGCCATAACGCAGGCTCTGGCCGGGATCCGTGCTCAGATGTTCGCGAACCCATGCCGAAGTGGCGTTGCCCTCTGCCTGGTAGTCGCCCAGTCGAGTCAAGTGCCTACGGTTGTTGTCCAGCAGCTTGTAGTAGGCATCCGCGTCCTTGACTGTCAGCTCACGCAGAGCCAGCCCCGGAACCAGGGTTGGTAGGTCCGGAACCAGCTGTTTCGGAGGCGGAGATTCAAGCATGGCCGGAGACCCTACAGGGAGACCTCCTTTCCTATCAACTGATTAACCGCAGCACATGGGGCAAGGCATGAGAAAGCTAAGTGCCTTCATTTCTCCTGAACATCCGCGACTCGGGTGAGCGCCATGCGCTGCCCAAATCCGTCGATAAACGCTGTCGCTAGAACTGAACGAAGCCAACTCGGTCTTCGGTGACGGAGTACCGGCGCGAAGTGTTCATCGACGACATGCTGACACGCTGCGAAGAGATCGCGCGCAAGATCTGCGAGGGCTACGAGCAGAGCTGAGGAAGAGCAGTCGCTGAGCAGTATCCCGCCCTCTGCCGTCCGGTCAATCCCGGGCGGGCGGGGCGGGGCCGGCGGCCCGTCCCGTGCACCCCCGGTGTGTCAGGCGTCACACGCGTACGGCGGAACTCCGCCCGGCCGGCGCCCGACTGGTTGGCTGTCCGCCCCGCACCGAGGAGTCCTGGATGTCCGCCGAACCCGAGACCGCCGACGCGTCCCCGCCACCCGCTCCCGCCCGCCGCGGCTGGCCGGCCCTGCGCCCCCTGGTGCTGCGACTGCACTTCTACGCCGGGGTGTTCATCGCCCCCTTCCTGCTGGTGGCCGCGTTCTCCGGGCTGTTGTACGCCGCCTCCTTCCAGGCCGAGAAGATCGTGTACGCGGAGGAGTTGCGCGTCCCGGAAGGGGAGCGCGAACTCCCGCTGCGCGACCAGATAGCCGCCGCCCGCGCCGCCCACCCCGAGGGCGAACTGAGCGCCGTGCGCCCCTCCCCGGAGCCGGGCGCCACCACCCGGGTGCTGCTCGCCGGGGTGGACGGGATCGACCCCGAGCACACCCTGGCGGTGTTCGTGGACCCGTACACCGCCGAGGTACGCGGCTCCCTGGAGCAGTACGGCTCCACCGGCGCGCTGCCGCTGCGTACCTGGATCGACAAGCTCCACCGCGATCTGCACCTCGGCCAGCCCGGCCGGCTCTACAGCGAACTGGCCGCCAGCTGGCTGTGGGTGATCGCGGCCGGCGGGCTGCTGCTGTGGTTCACCCGCCGCCGCGCGCAGCGCGCGGTGCGCGGCACCACGGGGCGGCGCCGGGCGCTGGGGCTGCACGGCACGGTCGGCGCCTGGGTCGCGGTGGGCCTGATCTTCCTCTCCGCGACCGGACTGACCTGGTCCACCTACGCCGGGCAGAACGTCACCGAACTGCGCACGTCCCTGGGCCAGCTGACACCGGAGGTGGACGCCGGGGCGGCGGCGGGCGGTGAGCACGCCGAGCACGGCGGGCACGCCGGGCACGGCGCCGACGGCGGTGACGGTGGTGACGGGGCGGGCCATGTGCACGACCACGGCGTGGACGGATCGACGCCGGGCGGGATCGACCTCGACACGGCGCTGGCCGCCGCGCGTTCGGAGGGGCTGACCAACCCGGTGGAGATCCTGCCCCCGGCCGATGCCTCGTCGGCGTACGTGGTGCGGCAGATCCAGCGCAGCTGGCCGGAGAAGCAGGACGCGGTGGCCGTCGACCCGTCCAGTGGCGTGGTGACGGATGTGGTGCGGTTCGAGGACTTCCCGGTGCTGGCGAAGCTGTCGCGGTGGGGCATCGATCTGCACACCGGCATCCTGTTCGGGCTGCCCAACCAGATCCTGCTGGGCTCGCTGGCGCTCTCGCTGATGTTCCTGATCGTGTGGGGCTACCGGCTGTGGTGGCTGCGCGGGCGCGGCTCCGCCTTCGGCCGTCCGCTGCCGCGCGGCGCCTGGCGCGCGGTGCCGCTGTCGCTCGGGCTGCCGCTGCTGGCGGTGGTCGCGCTGGTGGGCTGGTTCGTTCCGCTGCTTGGCCTGTCGCTGCTGGCGTTCCTGGCCGTGGACATCGTGCTCGGCGCGCTCGCCCGGCGCCGGGCCGGACGGGCGGGGGAGGGGGAGGGGGAACGGGCCGGCGCGGTACGCGGCTGAGCGCCCGGCACGCCCGCCGGGCCGGTCGGCGCCGGCGCGACGGCAGACGGGGCAGCGGGCCGGCCGGGTACGGCGGACCGGCGGCGGCCGGGTCGTCCCGCCGTGTGACCCTGGAGCGCGGCCATCCCGCCGCGCACCCGACGGGACTTCACGGAGCGACATGCCACTCGACCCCTTCCTCGCCGGCAAACTGCACCTCATCGACGGTCTCGCCTGGCCGGAGCGGCCCGATCCGGAGGTGGAGCGGCGCTTCGAGGAGTTCTTCCGCGACCCGGCGCCCTGGTCCCCGCCCGCGCTGTCCGTCGAGGACCGCCTCGTGCCGGGGCCGCACGGTGAGGTCCCGGTACGGGTGTACCGGCCGGACGAAGGGACGCCGGAGCGGGCGCTGTTGTGGCTGCACGGCGGCGGGTTCGCCGCCGGAGACCTGGACATGCCCGAGGCGCATCTGGTCGCCGCCGAACTCGCCGCGCGGGCCGGGGCGCTGGTGGTGTCCGTGGGTTACCGGCTGGCCGGGAACGGGGTGCGGTTCCCCGTGCCGGTGGACGACGCGGTGGCCGCCTGGCAATGGCTGACCGGTGGTGCGGACCGGCCGGGCCACCGGGGCCCGGCTGCCCTCGGTGGCGCCAGCGCGGGGGCGGCCCTCGCGCTCTCCACCGCCCTGCGTGTCCGCGACGAAGCGGGCGGCACCGCCACCGAGGCCGCCACCAACGCCCTTGAGGGCGGTACCGCCACCGGCGCCCCGGCCACCGGCTCCCCGGCCACCGACAGCACGGCCCCCGCGCCCGTACCGCCCGCCGCGCTGCTGCTCGCGTACCCGTTCGCGCACTTCCCGGTCCCCGCCCCGGACGACGCGACGGCCGCGCAGCTGCGGGACCTGCCCGCCGTGCTGCGCTTCACCACCGCCTCCATCGAGGACATGGTGCGCACCTACACCGGCCGCCTGACCGCCCTGCCGCCCGCCGCGCTGCCGGGTGCCGCCGACCTCGCCGGGCTGCCGCCCGCCGCCGTCCTGCTCAGCGAGCTGGACGATCTGCGCCCCTCCGGTGAACTGCTGGCGCGCCAGCTCACCGAGAGCGGCGTCCCGGTCCGCACGTATCAGGCGGCGGGCATGCTGCACGGGCATCTGAACCGCACCCCCGCCCTGGCCGAGGTGGACCGTTCGCTGGACTTCTTCGCCACCGCCCTCACCGAGCTTTCTTGAACGTACGATCCAGACAGGTTAGGGTCGTCCGCATGGCACGGACCCGGGAATTCGACACCGATGCGGCGGTGAGCCGCGCGATGGAGCTGTTCTGGACGCGCGGCTACGAGGCCACCTCGGTGCGCGACCTGACCCGGCACCTGGGTATCGGGCAGGGCTCCCTGTACGCCGCGTTCGGCGACAAGGACGGCCTGTACCGCGCCGCGCTCGACCACTACCGCGCCACCCTCGCCGCCGCCGCGCTGCGCGACCTGGAGGCGGGCGACGGCGCCCGCGCCGCGATCCGCACCATGCTGCTGGAGCGGGCCCGGATCGCCACCGAGGGCGGCGGGCGCGGCTGCCTGGCGGTCAACGCCGCCTGTGAACGCCTGCCGCACGACCCGGCGACCGCCCGCACGGTACGGGACATGCAGGACGCCGGCCGCGACGCGCTCACCGACCTGCTGCGCGCGGCGGCCGAGCGCGGCGAGATCGCCCCCCGGCACGACCCGTACGCCCTGGCCGGCTTCCTGGTCACCTTCCTCAACGGCCTGCTGGTCGCCGCCAAGGTCACCCCGGACGTCCGCGCTCTCGAACCGCTCGTGGAGGTCGCCCTGGGCGCCCTCGACTGATCTTTTGCTGCCCGCAATCTGTAACAGTCGATCCGGATAACGAGAAGACCGGAGCACCCATGACCCTCGCCCCCGCCCCCCTCGGCGGCTCCCGCTGGCACACCTTCCCCGAGCACGGCACCCTGACCGCCCGCCGGTTCGCCACCACCGCCGAACCCCTCCTCCAGGGCGTCATCGACGCGGGCGCCCTGGGCCCCGCCGACCTCCCCGTCCTCGACGAGCAGATCCACGCCACCCTCGCCCTCGGCACCCGCGAAACCGCCCTGCCGCTCACCCCGGGCCCCGACAGCCCCCGCGCCACCCGCGAACTCGCCGTCCAGGCCCGGGCCATCGGCCGCGAGATCGCCGCCTGGTCCACCGCCGCCCTGCGCCGCCTGCTCACCGACCCGGTGCCGCTGCCCGCGGGCCCGCTCGTCGTCCGCAGCCACTGCTACGGCCATCTGCTCACCCCGGCCGCCGCCGACCTGCTGCTGCGCCACCGCGGCGGCCCCGTCACCATGCAGCTGTACAACGAGTGGCTGCACCAGATGGTCCTGCTCCGCGACGCGCTGTTGCCCTTCACCAACTGGCAGGACGTACCGGTCCTGATCGGCCCCACCGGCCTGCGGCACACCGAGGACGGCCGCGACACCTTCCTCACCGAACTCCTCGTCCGGCAGATCCGGCACTCCGGCATCGTCGCCCACGCCCGCCGCACCCTCACCGGCACCGCGGGACCGGCCGGTTACGGCTTCGACCACGACGGCGGCACCGTCCTGCCCGCCGTCCTCGACAGCCCGCCCGCCACCGCGCCCCGCTATCTGCTCACCTGGCGGCCCGACCCCGCCGTCCGGCACACCGCGACGTACCTCCCCGACCCCGCCGACTACGATGCCGCGCCCCGCACCCCCCTCGACCAGCTGCCGCCGCACACCCCCGCCACCGCGCCCCGTACCCTCACCGGACGCGTCACCGCGGGACCGGTCCACGACGGCGTACGCACCGCCCGCATCGCGGTGACCCACGACGGCACCACCGCGCACGCCGACCTCGGCCAGGCCCTGCGCGGCCACCGCTTCGCCCACCGCCGCACCCCCGGACCGACCGGGACAGCGCCCCGCCCCGTCGCCGCCTGGGATCTCCTGCGCGCACCCCAGCTCGTCCAGGCCGGGGACACCGGCGGCACCGTGGACACCACCGGCCTCGACGGCCTCACCGTCCTCGCCCTCCTCGGCCGCAGCTATCCGCACGCCGTCGTGCTGCGCCCGGACGGCCTCACCCTGGGAGCGACCGGCCGCTCGCGGTGATCCGGGCGACGGCCTCCTCGGTCAGCGCCCGGCCGTGCGGCTCCCGGGCCAGCGCCCGGTGCAGGGTCAGCCCCTCGATGAGCGCGTCCAGCTGCCGGGCGGTGCCCGGATCGAAGTGCTTCTCCAGGTGCGTCCGGCTGCGCCGCATCCACTCATGGGTCAGCACCCGGTACTCGGGCCGGCGGGTGGCCAGCGTGTACAGCTCCTGGGTGAGGACGAGATCGCGCGCCGGACCGTCGGACATCGCGTGCACCAGGCCGGCCACCGCCGCCCGCGCCTGGGCGGGGTCGGCCGGCCCGGACAGATGCGCGTCGAACAGCGCCACCATCCGATCCGTGAACCGCTCGAACGCCTCCCGCAGCAACTGGTCCATGCCGTCGAAGTGATACGTCATCGACCCCAGCGGCACCCCGGCCCGTGCCGCGATCCGCCGGTGCGAGACCCGGGCGATGCCCTCCTCGGCGATCAGATCCAGCGTCGCGTCGATGATGCGGTCACGCCGCTGCGGGTCGGTGTGCCCGGTGGCCATGGCGGCGGCTCACAACTCCCGCACGACCCGGGCCGGGTTCCCGACCGCCACGACATTGGCCGGTACGTCCCGGGTCACCACCGCGCCCGCTCCGACCACCGAGTTGTCGCCGATGCTCACCCCGGGCAGCACGATCGCGCCGCCGCCCAGCCACACGTTGTCGCCGATGGTGATCGGCCGGGCCGCCTCCAGCTTCTCCCGCCGTGGCTCCGGCTCCAGCGGATGCGTGGGGGTGAGCAGCTGGACGTTCGGCCCGATCTGGCAGTCCGCGCCGATGCTGACCGCCGCCACGTCCAGCGCCGTGAGGTTGAAGTTGACGAAGGTCCGCGCGCCCAGCGTGATGTTGCTGCCGTAGTCCACGAACAGCGGCGGCACCACGTGCGCCTCCTCGCCGAGCGAGCCGATCAGCTCCGCGAGGATCGGCCGGGCGGCCTCCGCGTCCTCGACGTAGGCGGCCTGGTACCGGTGGGCGAGCCGCACGGCCCGCTGATGCCGGCGGCCGATCTCCGGGTCGTCGGCGATGTAGAGATCGCCCGCCAGCATGCGCTCCAGATTGCTGCGGGGGTCCCCCGCGAATCGATCGTTCGACACGGGGACGAGGGTACACGCGGTCCCGGACGGCACCGGACGCTGCGTTACTGTCGATGGACAAACCCGACAAACCATCAGGAGAGCGGCACATGCGCGTCTTTGTCACCGGTGGCTCCGGCTGGATCGGCTCGGCCCTCGTCCCCGAACTGCTCCGCGCCGGCCACGACGTGGTCGGCCTCGCCCGCTCCGACGCCTCCGCCGCCGCCCTGACCTCGGCCGGCGCCGAGGTGGTGCGCGGCACCCTCGACGACCTCGACACCCTGCGCGAGACGGCCGCCGCCTCCGACGGCGTCGTCCACCTCGCCTTCAAACACGACATCGCCTTCACCGGCAACTTCGAGGCCGCCGCAGCCGCCGACCGGCTGGCGGCCGAAGCCATCGGCAGCGCCCTGGAGGGCACCGGCCGGCCGTTCGTCCTCACCGCCGGCACCCCCGTCGAACCCGGCCGCCCCGCCACCGAACGCGACGGCCACGACGTCGAAGTGGACGCCGCCGACCTGGACGAAGGCCCCCAGGCCCGCGCCGCCACCGCCGAGTGGGTCCTCTCCCTCGCCTCGCGCGGCGTCCGCTCCTCC
Organism: Streptomyces harbinensis; assembly: GCF_900116145.1. Classification (GTDB taxonomy): domain Bacteria; phylum Actinomycetota; class Actinomycetes; order Streptomycetales; family Streptomycetaceae; genus Streptomyces; species Streptomyces carpaticus. Next base: position 257,541 of record NZ_FPAB01000002.1, read on the forward strand.
GTCATGCGCCTGCCCAGGACCAACCACGGCGAGGGCGACACCGGCTTCGTCGCCGGCCTCGTCGGCATCGCCCGCGACAAGGGCATGGCCGGCTACGTCGGCGACGGCGCCTTCCGCTGGCCCGCCATCCACCGCCTCGACACCGCGCACCTCTTCCGGCTCGCCGTGGAACAGGCCCCGGCCGGCGCCACCCTGCACGCCGTCGCCGAGGAAGGCGTACCGCTGCGCGAGGTGGCCGAGGTCATCGGCCGCCACCTGGACGTCCCCGTCGTCTCCGTGGACCCCGCCGACGCCGCCGGCCACTTCGGCTGGCTCGGCGGCGTCGTCTCCGTCGACCAGCCCGCCTCCAGCGCCCTCACCCGCGAACTGATGGAGTGGCGGCCCACCCGCCCCGGGCTGCTCGCCGACCTGGACGAGGGCCACTACTTCCGCGCCGGGTAACCGGGGTAACCCGGGTAACGGTGCCCCCGCCTCCCGGGCCCTCGCCACCCGCTCACCCGCGCCCGGCCGCCAGGCCGGCCAGCACCTCCTCCGTGTACGCCGCCAACCGGGCGGCGGTGCCCGCGTCGAGCGTCTTCAGAGACGGAGGGAGCCGCTTGCCCCGGTCGATCGCGGACAGCGCCTGCGCCGGCGGCCGGTCGATCCACTCCACGACCGGCCGCACGGCGTCGGCCACCGGCCGGGCGAAGAACCGGGCCAGCACCCGGAGGGCCCCGCGCACCACCGGACTCGGATGCCCGTCGATCCCGCTGCGGGTGAACCCCGGGGGGTACAGCACGTACCGCACCCGGCTCCCCGTCAGCTCCGCGAACCCCACCCCCAGCAGGTCGTTCGCCCGCCCCGCCTGCAACTGCGCCCGCACCTGCCCGTAACGCCGCGTCAGCTGCGGATCGTCCCAGTGGATCCGCCCGGCGGTGTTCCCCACCCCCGCCACATTGACGATCACCGGAGCGGGCGCCTCCTCCAGCAGCGGACGCAGCCGGTGCCCGAGCAGATAACGGCTGAGGTAGTACAGCGCGAACGTCGCCTCCAGACCGTCCGCCGTCTCCCGGCGCCTGGGATGGACCCGGTTGGCGAACAGCGCCAGCGCGTCCAGCGACCCGTACTCCTCACCCACCCGCGCCGCCACCCGCTCGGTCTCCGCGACCGACGACAGATCGGCCCGCAGGAACCGCAGCCGCTCGCTGTGCCCCGCCTCCGCCAGCAACGCCCGCCCCTTGGCCTCGCTGCTGCCCACCACCGTGACCCGGTCCCCCCGCGCCAGCCGCTCCAGCGCCGTCGCCCGGCCCATACCATCGGTGCCACCGCTGATGAGCACGGTCTTCGGTGATCGGCTGGGCATGGATTCCTCCGGGGGTTCGGTATCGGCTCGACCATCGTCGACCGGCGCCCCGCAGACCGAAAGAAGGCAGTTCGATGTCCGGTACGCACACCGGTGTTCCCTCGGTCCTCGCCCACCCCCCTGCCCCAGCCCGTCCCGGCCGGCGAACTCGCCGCCTGCCCGGCGAGCGACACCTTCCGGCGGGTCGGCGACAAATGGAGCATGCTGCTGGTGATCCTGCTCGGCACCCGCCCCTACCGTTTCAACGCGCTGCACCGCTCGATCGAGGGCATCAGCCAGCGCATGCTCACCCGCACCCTGCGCACCCTGGAGACCGACGGCCTCGTCCACCGCGAGGTGTTCCCGACCGTGCCGCCGAGCGTCGAGTACAGCCTCACTCCGCTGGGCCGCACCCTGCTGGAGCCGCTGTCGGCCCTCGCGGACTGGGCCGTCCGCCACGACGACGAGATCCGCGCCGCCCGCGCGCACGCCGCCGAGGCCGGGCGGGCAGCCGGAAACGGGCCCGGGGAGCACCCTCCCCGGACCCGCGCGCTGCCGTCCCGGACCCACCGGCCGGAGGTCACTCCGTGAGCTGACCCCGGTAGCCGACCGGCCCCTCACCCGGGAACTGGGCCGTGCCCTCGAACCGCGTCCCCTCGTCGAAGAACGTCACCGAGCCGTTCCCCTGATCGCCGCTCCACGTCACGGTGGTACCGGTGGACGGCGCCCCGTTCTCCGGCACCACGCTCTCGCGGTTCGTGATGCTGATGCTCAGCGGCTCGTCGGGCTGCCAGCCGCCACCGCCGGTGTGCAGCTCCGTCTCGTACGTGGCCATGTCCCTCACTCCTCGGTGACGTACTCCGTGTGCGCCAAGTCCCTTGCCAGGACACGGCGTCGCAACCACCGCGAGCCCGACCCGGAAGGAAAACCACCCGCGCGGGCGGCCGGTGAGGCGCAGACTGGACGCGTGGCAGACACAGCGGACACAGCGCGCGCGACGGACGGAGCGGGCGAAGCGGACGGAAGGCCCGCGAGGGAGCGAGACACCGGTACGGACATGGCGGCCTTCCGGGACGCCGTCACCACCTGGGCGGCCGGCGGCCCCGGCGAACCCGGCCACCGCGCCCACACCCTGGCCGCCCGGCTGCCCGTCCGGACGGCCGTCCTGCTCGAAGGCCCCAGCGACGTCGCGGCGGTCGAGACCCTGGCCGCCTGCCGGGGCCGCGACCTGGCGGCCGAAGGCGTCTGCGTCCTGCCGATCGGCGGCGCCATGAGCGCCGGACGCTTCGCCGCGCTCCTCGGCCCGCCCGGCCTGGGCCTGCGGCTGACCGGACTGTGCGACGCCAACGAACGCCGCTTCTACGCCCGCGCCCTGGAACGCAGCGACGCCACCCGCCCCGGGTTCTTCGTCTGCACCGCCGACCTGGAGGACGAGTTCATCCGGGCGCTGGGCACCGAACGCGTCATCGCCCTCATCCGCGCCGAGGGCGACGGCCGCCCCCTGGACACCTTCCTGAACCAGCCCGCCCAGCGCGACCGCACCACCGCCCAGCAACTGCGCCGCTTCTTCGGCACGAAGAAGGGCCGCAAGATCCACTACGGCCGCGTCCTGGTCGAAGCCCTCGGCCCGGACCGGGTACCCGCCCCGCTCGCCGGCCTGTTCGCCGCGCTGTGACCGCCCTGCCGTGACTGCCCTGCCATGACCGCCGCCCGCCCCGCCGGGCGCGCCCCGGATCAGCCCGGCTGGGCCCCGCCGCGCCACACCGTCAGGTCCACCGTCACGTACACGCTGGGCGAGCCGGACGGCGAGTAGTCCCGGACGGTGACCAGGCCGATGTCCCCGCCCTCCGTGGTCACACAGATCTCCGCGCCCGGCGGCGCGCTGGAGGCGGGGATGCTGTAGGTGTACCGGGTCACGGAACGGCAGGTCTCCAGCGAACCCGTCTCACCCGCCTCCAGCAGCACCATCGTGTTGTCCTTCTGGTGCGTGCCCATCAGCAGCCCGTTGATGAGGTCGTTGCTGAACCCGAAGTCGCCCTCGTAGGTGACACCCAGCCGCGTGTGCTCCGGCTTCGGCGGGTCGTCGTACAGCCGGATGACGTGCCGGTCCGGGACGCTGATGCCCTCGAACACCAGCGGCTCCGGGTCGGCCGGCGGTTCCTCCTCCGCCTCCTCGCCGGGGCCGGTGTCCTCGTCATCGGTGCCGCCCGAGGGCTCGGAGGCGTCCGGCCCCTCCTGACCGGCGGTGGTCTCGCCGCCCTGGCCCTGATCCGAGGAGTCGCTGTCACCGCTGAGCATATTGAGGCCGATACCGACCACTGCCAGAGCGACGAGCACCCCGAGAGCGGCCGTCAGCACCGTGCGCCCCCGCCGCTTCGGCGGCTCGGGCGCCACCGGCGGATACCCGCCGGACGGGGGAGCGGGCGCACCCGGCGCCCCGTACGGTGGCGCGGGCGGGGGCGGCGCCGACGCCGACGCTGGCCGGACGGTGGTCAGCGAGGTGACGGTGGCCGCCCGGTGATCGATCTCGGTCACCATGGCGGTCGGCAGCCAATTCCCCTCCGGAGGCGGGACGTTGCCCAGCAGCGGACGGCACAGCTCCACCACCTCGGCGGGCGAGGGACGCGCCGCCGGGTCCTTGGCGAGGCAACGGGACGTCAGCTCCCGCAGCGGCTCGGGCACCTTCGAGAGATCCGGCTCCTCGTGCACGATCCGGTACACCACGGCGGGCGACGACCCCTCGCCGAACGGCGGCCTGCCGCAGGTCGCGAACACCGCGACCTGCCCGAGCGCGAACACATCCACGGCGGGCGTCACCGTCTCGCCCATCGCCTGCTCCGGCGCCATGAACGCCGGAGTACCGGCGGTCACCCCACTGCGGGTCAGCGAGGTGGCGTCGGCGGCGCGCGCGATCCCGAAGTCGATGACCTTCGGGCCGTCCTGGCTCAACAGGACGTTGGACGGCTTGAGGTCGCGGTGCACCACCCCAGCGCCGTGGATGGCCTGCAACGCCTCGGCGATCCCGGCAACGGCCCGCACGGCAGCCCACACCGGCAGCGGCCCGTGGGTCGCCACGGCCTCATGGAGCGAGGGGCCCGGTACGTAGGCGGTGGCGAACCACGGCTGCGGCCCATCGGTGTCCGCGTCGATGACCGGGACGGTGTACGGCCCCTGCACCCGCTCGGCCGCCCGCACCTCCTGCTGGAACCGCCGCCGGAACTCGGCGTCGGAAGCCAGCTCGGGCCGCACCACCTTGATGGCGATGGGCCGGCCGCCCGGGGTCCGGGACAGATAGACCCGCCCCATACCGCCCTCGCCGAGGCGCTGGAGGAGCGGATAACCGGCGATGGCGGACGGATCGTCGGGTGTCAGTTGAGTCGGCACGGCCACACCCTATGCAGGGCGGCACCACGGGACGAGTGGCCAGTGCATCAGCTCTGCAACAGAGCGCAGACGGCCCCGACACCGAACGCCGGGACCGCTGCGACCAGTTGCGCGCTCAGCCCTTGACCGCCGCCACAAAGGCGGCGAAGGCCCCGGCGGGGACGGTGAGGACGGGCCCGGCCGGAGCCTTGGAGTCACGGATGGGAACGATGCCGTGAGAGGCTGCCAGGTTGGCCGCCACCTCGACGCATGCGCCGCCGTTGTTGCTGTACGAGGACGTGAACCAGCGAGGGGTTGCGGTCGTCACGTGTCGGCCCTTCCGCTTTTGAGGTCCGCCACGAAGGCGGCGAAGGCCTGCACCGGGATACGCAGCGTGGCCCCGGCCCGGTGCTTGGAGTCGCGGACGGGGACGATGCCCCGCGTGGCGGCGAGGTTGGCTGCCACCTCGACGCACTGGCCGCCATTGCCGCTGTACGAAGACCTGAACCAGTGGGGTGACAGCGATATCACGACGTGTGGTCTCCTTCCTTCACCGCCGCCACCAATGTGGCGAAAGCCCCGGCAGGAACGGTGAGGACCGGCCCAGCCGGGTGCTTGGAGTCACGTACGGAGACAACACCGAGCGAAGCGCTGAGGTTCGCCGCAATCTCGATGCACTGGCCGCCGTTTTCGCTGTAGGAGGACGTGAACCAGCGGGGAGTTGAGGTTGTCACGGGACGCCACCTCCACTCTTGAGGTTTGCCACCAAGGTAGCGAAGGACTGAACCGGGATGCGCAGTATGGCGCCGTTGGGGTTCTTGGAGTCACGAACGGGGACAACGCCGTGTGAGGCAGCAAGGTTTGCTGCCACTTCGACGCAGACTCCACCGTTGTCACTGTACGAAGACTTGAACCAGTGGGGGGATTCGGTCACGACACGCCCTCTCGTACCTGATTGATCAAGGCCACCGATGCCGCTTGAGGAAGCGCCTCAGCTTGTAGCTGATGGTAGGCCGCCAGTATGGGCAGCACGAACGTGCTTTCCCGCTCGAAGTGACCTCGATGGGCTGACTCGGCATAGGACATCAGCGCCCGGTCCTGTCGCGTCACAACGTACAGCGGTAGCGAAAACGGACGTTCCCCCATGCTGAACGGGGCAATCTGCAGCACAGTGTTGGGCAGCTTGGCGAACTCGACGAGACGTGCCAACTGCGCCTCCATGACTTCAGGTCCCCCGACGTTGCGGCGAATGCAACCTTCGTCCAGCACCATGAAGATGAGTGGCGGCTGTGGGCGCACGAGCGTGGCCTGCCGCTCCGCGATGAGCTGGACCCGTTCCTCCGCCTGTTCGGGCGTGATGGCTCCCCGCTTCAGTGCACTCTGCGCGAGTACAGTCGCATACTCGGGTGTCTGAATCAGGCCGGGCATTACCCCGACCTCGTAGAGTCGGATCTCTGCTGCCCGAGCCTCATACGTCAGGTACTCCGGAAGCCCTTCCAGTACACCGGTGTGCCGGAGTGCGCTGCTCTGGCGTTCCAGCCGGTCCCCAGTCCCAAACACGCGGTCAGCACCTGCTGCGAAGCGACGAGTTGGAGGACGGCGACCAGTTTCGATGGCAGAGATGTGTGTTGCCGAGAAGCCCATGCGCTCGGCCAGTTCGTCCTGAGTCCAGCCCCGCTCATCCCGCAGAGAGCGGAGACGATGGCCAAATGCCGCTTTAGGGGACTTTTCTGGGTCAAGCTCTTTCCGGTTCATGGCCCACCGCCTGTCTATCCGTGCAGTTCGCGCAAGTTGAAGGCTGCCCAGCGCTGAGCCAGGCTGAAACTCACTCGGTAGTGGCAGCACTACGGAGCGAAGCAGCCGCTCTGCTGTTGGAGGTGTGTCATGGCATCCGTGCGGACCGCGTACGACCAGAACGTGTTCAGCCGGACCTTACTGGCGGACGCCACAAGCATTGAGCGGTGGCGCTGGAAAGTGTGTGAAGTCGTCCGGGACTGGGGCGGGTCGGCCGGCCATGGATCTGGTGCGGCTCGGGGTGAGCGAACTTCTCTCCAACGTGGTCAAACACGTCCCTGACCCCCGCTGTTACGTCCGCGTCCTGCTCATCGGTGGCGAGGTGACCGTGCAGGTATTCGACCGGTCCCGGAAACTGCCCGTCGTCGGTGAGGTGCCCGACTGGGATGCCGAATCCGGCAGGGGGTTGTGGATGCTGCGGGAAATGGCGTCCGGCTTCGGCTGTGAACACACCCGGCACGGCGACGGCAAGATCGTCTGGTTCAGCTGCGACCTGGTGGGGGCGTTCGGTGAGTGAGGAACAGCCTCGGCAGCGGGTGGAGAAGGTGACGCTCGATGTGACGGCCGGCCGCGTCCAGGAGTGGGACTGGATCGACATCGGCGGCCGGCCCGAGCGGGTGGGGTCGGTGACCGTGCTGCACAACGGGCGTCGTTTCCGCTTCGTCCAGGGCGGCACCCTGACGCTCGGCACGCGCCGGATCGTGCGGGTGACCCGGATGGTGCGGCGCGACGCCCCCGACTCCACGCCCACCCCCGCCCCCGAAGGCGACGGGACATGACCGCGCCGACCCCGCTGGCCTGGCTGCACGTCGACGAGTTCACCGCGTGGGTGACCCGGGAAGGGACCTGCTCCATGTGCCGGGACGAGCATGTGCCGGTGATGTGGGCCGGGTCGGTGGTCGCGTACGGCCGGGCCCGTACCGTCCGGGCGTGCGCGCCCTGTCTGCGGCGGCTGGCCGACTTCGTACGGGGCGAGACCGAGGGGCCCTGCGGGCCCACCCGGTACGGCACCGGGGAGGCTCGGCCGCCGGCGCCGCCTCTCTCCGGGGCGACGGACCGGGCCTTCCACGCCATCACCGTGCTGGGCCTGGCCGCGCTGGTGGCGGGCATGGTCAACACCTGGTGGGCCGGGCACTGAACTGACCACGGCACCGCCCGTCCACCGGCTGCCGGGACCGGTGGAAGCAGCCTCCCCAACGGTCGGCGGCGGTGTTTCCCCGGGAAACAACCACCGCCGACCGTTGGGAGGTCAGGCGCCGGGTGTGCCGCCGGTGGGTGGCAGTCCGGCCAGCAGGGCGCGGCGTGAGGCGCGGACGTGCTCGCGCATGACGTGTTCCGCGCTGTCGCCGTCCTTCTCCAGGATCAGTTCGAGAACGTGGTGGTGCTCGCGGTCGGACTGGCGGGCCCGGCCCGGCTGGCTGAGGGAGGTGGTCACCAGGCGGGAGTACGCCAGCTGGTTCATCAGCGTGCGGTAATGGGCCTCCAGTTTGCTGTTGTCGGCCCCGGCGATCAGCAGATCGTGGAATTCCTGGACGAGTCCGGCGTACCGTTCGCGGTCGTCGCGCTCCACCGCGTTGTCCGCCTCCCGCAGGTTCCGTTCCAGCAGCTCGATCTCCGCGACCCGGCCGCGCTGGGCGAGGAGGCGGGCGGCGGCTCCCTCCAGCAGTTCCTTCATTTCGAAGAGTTCGGTGATCTCACGGCGGGACGGGGCGGTGACGAACGTGCCGACCCGGGGCCGGATTTCGACCAGGCCCTCGGTCTGGAGCTGTTTCAGCGCCTCGCGCACCGGTGTGCGGCTGACGCCGAACTCCTCCGCGAGGGCCAGTTCGGCGAGCGGCGACCCGGGTCTGATGTCGCCCCTGATGATGCGATGGCGCATTTCGGCGACCACCCGGGCCTGCACCGACCCGTTCCTGGGTCCGCTCTTTCCGCGATTCACCGATCTCATCCTTGTCGTCTCCCGGGCCGGCCGCCGGTCGTCGGTCCCTGCGGTCACCGGTCATCCCAGCGGGGCGAGCGCGCCCCCGTCGAAGAACTTACCCGCGCCGTACACCATGGGCGGCCACTCGGCGACATCGGCGTGCACCACCCGGCAGATGAAGATGGTGTGGGTGCTGGCCTGGAGCCGTTCGCGGATCTCGGCCTCCACCCGGGCGCTGCTTCCGGTGAGCAGCGGGCTGCCGAACGGTCCGCTCTCCCAGTCGACCTGGCGGAACTTGTCGGCGGACTTGCCGGCGAAGACACCGACGACGTCCAGTTGCCCGGTGGAGAGGATGTTGATGGCGAGGTGGCCGGCGCGGAAGAGGCAGTCGTGGGTGGAGGAGGTGCGCTGGACGCACACCATGACGGTGGCGGGGTCGAGGGAGATGCTGGAGAAGGCGTTGACCGCCAGGCCCCTCGGTGTCTCGCCGTCCATGGCGGTCACGACCGTGACCCCGGTGACGAACTGCCGGTTGACCTGCTTCATCACATCGATGCCGGGGGTGGCGGCGAGTGCGGTCATGGCGGTGCTCCTTGTCCTGGTCCGTGCCGTGGTGGCGGTGGCGGTGGCGGTGGTGATCGTCGTGCCGGTCGTGCCGGTCGCGGTACGGGTGGGTGTGCCGGTGGTCGCGCCCGTGGGCATGGCGCGGGCGGCGGCCGGGGCGGCGGCGGGGGCGGGGGCCGTCATCGCGGGCGTCAGTCCTGCCCCACCGGGAAGACGCCGAGCGCCGAGAGGAGGGCGCGCGGGTCCCAGGTGACGTGCTCCTCGGCGATCCGGTCGCCCGCGAACCGGGCGAAGGTGGCGCCGGCGACCCGCACGCGCCGCCCGGTGGCGGGGACGTCGAGGAACGGGTTCTCATGTCGGCCGGTGCTGTGCCAGCGGATCGCGGCCCGGTCCCCGTCGAGCAGGATGTCGTCGATGGTGGTGGTCAGGTCGGGGAACGCGGCCCGGGTGGTGAGGATCGCGGACTTGAAGCCGGCCAGGGGCTGCGGCTGCGGGTCGCTGCCGTACCGGAGGTAGTCCGGCGCGAGGAGCGCGTCGAGGGCGTCCACCTCGCCCCGTCCCCAGACGGCGGCCCAGGTCGTCTCGATCAGTTCGCGGCGGGCGTTACTGTCCGGCATCTGCCTTCTCCTTCTCTTCTTTCTCCGGGTCCGTGCCCGGCCGGGCGGCGAGGTCCGCGCTCAGTTCCTTCCGGAAGGACACCGCCAGTCCGGCGATGACCACGAGGAACGGCAGGGACGTGACGATGACGGTGTTCTGGAGGCCGTTCAGCCCGCCGGCGAGCAGCAGGGCGACGGCTGTGACCCCGGTGATGACGCCCCACAGGACGAGGACGGAACGGCGCGGGGTGAGCGACCCCTCGGAGGTCATCATGCTCAGCACATAGGTGTTGGAGTCCGCGCTGGTGACGAAGAAGATCACCACCAGCAGGATGGCCACGGCCGAGGTGACACCGGCCAGCGGGAAGTGGTCGAGGGTGGCGAAGAACGCCGTGTTGAGGTCGGCGGCCGTCTGCCGCGCGATGTCGCCGCCCTGGTACAGGTCGACATGGATGGCGGTGCCGCCGAAGACCGTGAACCAGGTGAAGAACGCGGCGCTCGGCACGACCAGGACACCGGAGATGAAGCCCCGGATGGTGCGGCCCCGGGAGATGCGGGCCAGGAAGATCCCCACGAAGGCGCCCCAGGAGACCCACCAGGCGAGCATGAAGTAGGTCCACAGCTGCATCCACTCCAGGCCGCCGAAGGCGGTGCCCTGGAGGCTCATCCGGAAGAAGTCGGTGGCCCACAGGCCCAGGGACTCGGTGTAGAGGTTGGCAACGAAGGCCGCGGGGCCCACGATCAGCATGAAGGCGACGAACGCGATGGCGAGCACCGTGCTGAGCTGGCTCAGGTACTTGATGCCCTTGTTGATGCCGGTCACCGCGGAGAGGGTGAACATGGAGGTCAGGGCGGCGACGATCAGCACCTGGCTCACCGAGTTGACCGGGACGCCGAACAGGCTGCCGAGACCGTTGTTGAGCTGGAGGGCGCCCAGGCCCAGGGACGTCGTGGTGCCGAAGAGGGTGGAGAAGACCGCCAGGACGTCGATGGTCTTGCCGATCGGGCCGTTCACGCGGTCGCCGAGCAGTGGCACGAACAGCTGGCTGACCAGGGCGCGGCGGCCTTTGCGGTGGGTGGCGTAGGCGATGGCGAGTCCGAAGACGGCGAAGACCGCCCAGGCGTGCAGGCCCCAGTCGAAGTAGGAGTACTGGAGGGCGCGCGCCGCCGCCTCCGGGGTGTGGGGCTCGGCCAGGCCGTGCGGCGGGTCCGCGAAGTGCGAGATGGGTTCGGCGACGCCGTAGGAGATCAGTCCGATCCCCATGACGGCGGCCAGCAGCATGGCCAGCCAGGTGGCCGTCGAGAACTCCGGGCGGTCGGTGTCCTTGCCGAGCCGGATCGCGCCGGCCGGGCTGAAGGCCAGGAACACCAGGAAGATCAGGATGGCGAGGGTGACCACCAGATAGGTCCAGCCGAAGGTCTCGGTGACCCAGCCCAGCGAGGCCGAGGTGACCTTGTTGAGGTTCTCGGTGAACAGCACCGCCCAGGCCACGACCACCAGCGAGATGCCGGTGGAGGTCCAGAAGACGGACCCGAGCCGGCCGAGCCCGCCGCGTTCCGGGGCGGGCCCGGCGTCGCTCCCCGGCGGTTCCGCGGGTGTGATCTCCGCACCCGTCCCAAGGTGACTGGACATGGGGCTCCTTGCGTCCGCAGGGTCGCCAGCTTCGCCGCTGGCATGCAAGGAGCAGTAATGCATGTCACCCAGCACGGGTCAAGAGATCGGACGGAATGAATCGGATACCGGTCCCAGGATCAGTGAAAAGCCTGCTAGCGCTTGTGTGTGGGCGGTGCCGAGCGAGCCGGAGTCCGCTCGGAACGGTCTCTCGGACGCAACTCTTGACCGAGACAAGACGGATGCCTATCGTCCTGTGGCATGCAAGAGCGCACTCCGGATCGCCCGGATCACTCCATCGGTCTCCGCAAGCTCGTGCTCTACCGCGACGTGGTCGTCACGGAGGCCGGCCACCCCCCGGCCCGGCCCGCCCGGCGGGCCAGCGTCGCCGCCGTCATCGCCAACCCCTGGCTGCACAGCGGACCCTCGGCCGACCTGTCCGAGGCCCAGGCCCGTATCGCTCCGGTCCTCGCCGGCCTGCTCACCGACCGGCTCATCGCCGCACTGGGCCCGGTGGAGGAGATCGAGGCGTTCGGCAAGGCCGCCGTTGTCGGCACCGGCGGCGAGATCGAGCACGCCGGAGCGCTCATCCACACGCCCTACTTCGGCAATCTCGTACGGGAGTTCCTGGCCGGCACGTCGATCATCTGCTTCGCCGACACCCGCGCCGAGGCGGGCGAGACCCTGACCGTCCCCCTGTGGCACAAGACCCACGCGGCGACCCGCAGCCACTACCAGACCATCAGCGCCCGGGTCCCCGACGCCCCGCGCGCCGACGAGATCGTCGTCATCGCCGCCGCGTCCACCGGACCCCGGCCGCACCCCCGCATCGGGGACCGCACCACCGACCGCACCGTCACCGCCGCAAGCCTGGAGGCCACCCCGTCATGAACGTCCGCAAGATCGTGACCGTCGTCGAGGAGATCCGCACCGAGGGCGGCCGGGAGGTCGCCACCCCGGCCAAGGTCGCCGTCGTCGCCGCCGTCATCGCCAATCCGTGGGCCGGCCGGGGCTTCGTCGAGGACCTGGCCCCCGGCATCGACGCCCACGCCTCCGACCTCGGGGCCCTGCTCGCCCCGGCGGTGCTCGAAGCGCTCGGCGCGCCCGCCGAGGCGTACGGCAAAGCCGCCATCGTCGGCCTCGACGGCGAGATCGAACACGGCTCCGCCCTGATCCACACCCTCAAGTTCGGCGACCACTTCCGCAAGGCCGCCGACGCCACCACCCTGCTGCCCGCCGTCGAGAAGCGCGGACCCGCCGGCGTCCTCTTCGACATCCCGCTCAAGCACATCACCGACGCCACGATCCGCTCCCACCACCAGAGCATCGAGGTCCGGATCACCGACGCCCCCCACCCCGGCGAGATCGTCGTCGCCCTCGCCGCCGCCGCCCAGGGACGCCCCCAGCAGCGGCTGGCACCGCTGGCGACCGAACAGTAGAGGTGACATGAGCAAGCCGACGCTGGTGCTGCTGCACGGCGTCGGGCTCGACCACACCATGTGGGAGCCCGCCGCCGTGCTCCTGAGCGACCGCTTCACCGTCCTCACCCCCGACCTGCCCGGCCACGGCGCCCGCCCGCCGGTCCCGGACGGGATCACCCTCGCCGAACTGGCCGACGACATCGCCGCCACCGTCCCGGCGGGCGCCCACCTCGCCGGATTCTCGCTCGGCGCGCTGATCGCCCAGCATGTGGCACTCCACAACCCCGGCCGGGCCGCCACCCTCACCTCCATCAGCTCGGTGTGCCGCCGTACCCCGGGAGAACGGGCCGCCGTACTCGCCCGGCTGCGCACCGCGGAAACCGACGTCGCCGCGAGCGCCGCCGCCTCCCTGGAGCGCTGGTACGCGGGCACCGGCGTCGGTCCCGACCTGGTGGCCCGCACCGAAGCCACCCTGCTGGCCAACGACCCCGGGTCCTTCCTCGCCTGCTACCGCGTCTTCGCCACCGCCGACGCCGAACTCGCCCCGCACCTCGCGGAGATCACCACCCCGGCGCTGGCCCTCACCGGGGCGGACGATCCCGGCTCCACCCCCGCCATGACCCACCGGCTCGCCGCCGCGCTGCCCGACTGCCGCGCGGTCGTCGTCCCCCGGGCCCGGCACATGCTGCCCGTCCAGTGCCCCGAGGCGTTCGCCGACGCCCTGACCCACTTCATCGGAGAGCGCGCCCATGCCTGAACCCACCACGCTCCAGCACTTCATCGGCGGGAAGCCGACCGCACCCGCCGCCGGGGAGTACTTCGAGAGCACCAACCCGGCCACCCGCAGGCCCCTGTACCGGGCGGCGCGCGGCAACGCCACGGACATCGACCGCGCCGTCACCGCCGCGACCGCCGCCTTCGAGGACCCGCGCTGGCGCGACCTCAGCCAGACCCGGCGCGGCCACCTGCTGCGCCGGCTCGGCGACCTGATCGCCGAGCACGCCGAGGAACTGGCCCGGACGGAGACCCTGGACAACGGCAAACTGCTGCGCGAGATGCGCGGCCAGCTCGCCACCCTCCCGGAGTACTACCACTACTACGCCGGACTCGCCGACAAGATCCACGGCGACGTCATCCCCACCTCCGACCGCCGGGTGCTCAACTACACCGCCCGCGAACCGCTGGGCGTGGTCGGCGCGATCACCCCGTGGAACTCGCCGCTCACCCTCACCAGCAGCAAACTGGCCCCGGCCCTGTGCGCCGGCAACACGGTGGTCGTCAAACCCTCGGAACACACCTCGGCCAGCGTGCTCCGGCTCGCCGAACTCGCCCTCGAAGCCGGCTTCCCGCCGGGCGCGGTCAACGTGGTCACCGGCTTCGGCGCCGAGGCCGGGCAGCCGCTGGTCGACCACCCCGGCCTGGCGAAGATCTCCTTCACCGGCAGCACCGCCACCGGATCGCGGATCGCCTCCGCCGCCGCCGGCCGCTTCATCGGCTCCACCCTCGAACTCGGCGGCAAATCCCCGAACATCGTCTTCGAGGACGCCGACATCCCCAACGCCGCCATGGGCGTGGTGGCCGGCATCTTCGCCGCCGCAGGACAGACCTGCATCGCCGGCAGCCGCGTCCTCGTCCACCGCTCCGTCCACGACGAACTGCTCGAACGCGTCACCGCCCGCGCCCGCGCCATCCGCATCGGCGACCCGCTGGAGGAGACCACCGAACTCGGCCCCCTCGCCTTCGCCGACCAGCGGGACAAGGTGGCCGGCTACGTGGACCTCGGCCGCGAGGAAGGCGCCCGCGTACTCACCGGCGGACGCGCCACCGACGGCGGCGGCCTCGGCGGCTGGTTCTACGAACCCACCATCCTCGTGGACGTCGACAACAGCATGCGGGTGGTGCGCGAGGAGATCTTCGGCCCCGTACTCGCCGTCCTGCCCTTCGACACCGAGGAAGAGGCCGTCCGGATCGCCAACGACACCGAGTACGGGCTGGCCGCGGGCGTCTGGACCACCAGCCTCTCCCGCGCCCACCGGATGGCCGACCGCCTGGAGGCCGGCACCGTCTGGGTCAACACCTACCGGGCCATGTCGCCCATGTCCCCCCGGCAGGGCTTCAAGACCAGCGGCGTCGGCGTCGAACACGGCACCGAGACCATCAAGGAGTACACCCGGCTCAAGAGCGTGTGGATCAACACCGGCGAAGAGCCGGTCGCCGACCCGTTCACGATGCGGAGCTGACCGTGCCCCAGGTCACCGTCACCCTCGCCGAGGGCCGCACCCCCGCGCAACTGCGCGCCCTGCTGCACGAGGTGCACGGCGCGGTGCTGCGCACCACCGGCACCCGTCCCGAGTACATCCGGGTCGTCGTGCACGAAGTCCCCCGTACGCACTGGGCCACCGGTGACGTCACCCTCACCGAGCTGGACGCCGCCGGACGGGACCCGGCCGGCCCAGCGGAAAAGGAGCAGTGATGAGGTTCTCGTTGTTCGTCCACATGGAACGCCAGGACGAAAAGGTCAGCCACCGGGAGCAGTTCGAAAGCCTGGCCGAGCTGGCACTGATGGCGGAGGCCGGCGGCTTCGGCACCGTGTGGATCGGGGAGCACCACGCGATGGAGTACACCATCTCCCCGAGCCCCATGCCGCTCCTCGCCTACCTCGCCGCCAGGACCTCCACCATCCGGCTGGGCGCGGGCACCATCATCGCGCCCTTCTGGCACCCCATCCGGGCCGCCGGCGAATGCGCGCTGCTCGACGTCATCAGCAACGGCCGCATGGAGGTCGGACTCGCCCGGGGCGCCTACCAGTTCGAGTTCGACCGGATGGCGGGCGGCCTCTCCGCCCGGGACGGCGGCAAGCACCTGCGCGAACTGGTGCCCGCCGTACGGGCCCTGTGGCAGGGCGACTACGCGCACGACGGCGAGATCTGGCAGTTCCCCACGGCCACCAGCGTGCCGAAGCCGGTGCAGCAGCCCACCCCGCCCATGTGGATCGCCGCCCGCGACCCCGCCTCGCACGACTTCGCGGTGGCACAGGGGTGCAATGTCATGGTCACCCCGCTGATGAAGGGCGACGAGGAAGTCGTCGCCCTTAAGGGGAAGTTCGACACGGCGGTGGCCAACCACCCCGAGGTGCCGCGCCCCGAGCTGATGGTGCTGCGGCACACCCACGTGCACGCCGCCGGGGACGCGGACGGCTGGCGCCCGGCCGCCGAGGCGATCAACCGCTTCTACCGGACCTTCGACGCCTGGTTCGGCAACAGCACCACCCCCGAGAACGGCTTCCTGGCGCCCAGCCCCGAGGCCAAGTTCGCGCAGCGGCCCGAGTTCGCCCCCGAGGCGCTGCGCGAAACGGCGATGATCGGCACCCCGGCCGAGGTCATCGAACGGCTGCGGGCCTACGAGGAGCTGGGCGTGGACGAGTACAGCTTCTGGATCGACACCGGGCTGTCCCACGAGGAGAAGCGCGCCTCGCTGGAACGGTTCATCGAGGAGGTCGTCCCGGCCTTCCGGTGAGCCGCACCGGAGGCCGGGACGGCGACCGGCCGCCCGCGCCGGGCACCCGCCCGGCGCGGGCGGCCGGCCCGAACCCGCTCCGCCCCGGTCAGCCGCCGGCCGGGGCGGTGTACTCGGTGCGGATGAACTCCCCCAGCCCCTCCGCGCCGTCGATGATGCGCGGGCCGCTGATGGCCTCGTTGTAGTCGAGGACGAAGAAGTTGTCCGCCCGGACCCCCGGAAGATTGCGGGTGATGGGGGAGGACTTCAGGAAGTCGATCTTCTCCTGGACCGGCTGGTCCTGGTAGTCCATCACGACGATGATCTCCGGCTCGGCCTCGACCACCGCTTCCCAGCCCACCGAGGTCCAGCGGTCGGTCAGCCCGGAGAAGATGTTCTCGCCGCCCGCGATCTCGATGATCTCGTTGGGCGGGGCCTGGTTGCCCGCGGTGAACGGCTGGTCCGTTCCGGCGTCGTAGACGAAGACCCGCGGCGCGGGCCCCTGCGGCGCCTGCTCCCGGACGGCCGCCACCCGCTCGCGCATCCCGGCGACCACCTCCCCGGCACGCTCCTGGGCGCCGAAGATCTCGCCGAGCAGCTCCAGGTCCCGGTACAGCCCCTCCACCGGGGTGAACTCCACCGGATGGCCGGGGTAGTTGTAGCAGGTCTCGCTGTGCATGAAGCTCTGGATGCCCAGCGTGTCCAGGATCGCCGGGGTGATGCCGCGCTCGTCGCTGAAGCCGGAGCGCCACCCGGCGACGACGAAGTCCGCCTCGGCGTCCACCACCAGCTCGCGGTTGAGCAGATCGTCGCTGAGCATCTCCACCTTCGCGTACTCGGCGGCCCACGGGGACTCCTCCACCGGCGGGTTGGCGGGCGGCATCACATAGCCGTGCACATGGTCGGTGAGGCCCAGGACGAACATCTTGTCCGCGCTGCCCGCCTCGTACACCACGGCCCGCTGCGGTACCCGGTACGTCACCTCCTCGCCGCAGCGCGGCACGGTCACCGGGCCGGCGTCCGGGCGGCTGTCGTCCGGTGCGACCTCCGCGCCGCAGGCGGCCAGCGGCAGCGCCGCCGCGGCGAGGGCGGCGGCGAGGAAACGTCGGGTCATGCGGGGGCTCCCAGGGAGTAGAGAAGTTGGGGATCGCCGGTCAGCGGATGGGGGACGACGGTGGCGTCGATGCCGAAGACGGCGCGCACCAGACGGGCGGTCAGCACCTCGCGCGGGGTGCCCGCCGCGACCAGCGCGCCCTCGGCGAGGACACCGATGCGATCGCACACGGCCGCGGCCAGATTGAGGTCGTGGAGCACGATCACCACCGTCAGCCCGGAGGCGCGCAGCAGCGTCAGCAACTCGATCTGGTGGCGGATGTCGAGGTGGTTGGTGGGCTCGTCCAGCACCAGCACCTCCGGTTCCTGCACCAGGGCCCGGGCCGCGAGCACGCGTTGCCGCTCGCCGCCGGAGAGGGTGAGGACGCCCCGGTCCGCGAGGTGGAGCACGTCGAGCTGGGTCATGGCACGCCGGCACAGCTCCTGCTCCCGGGCGCCGAGCGCCTGGTTGCCCCGCAGATGCGGGGCACGGCCCAGGGCGACGATCTCCGCGACGGTGAAGTCGAGTTCGGAGCCGCCCTCTTGGGTGAGGGCCGCGATGCGGCGGGCGCTCTCCCGGCGGGTGAGGGCGGTCAGGTCCCGGTCGTGCAGCAGGACGGCGCCGGTGGTGGGCGCCAGCGCCCGGTAGACGCAGCGCAGCGCGGTGGACTTGCCGCTGCCGTTGGGGCCGACCAGGCCCACGATCTGGCCGGCGCCGACCTCCAGGGAGAGGTCGCGGACCAGGGCGCGGCCGTTCCGCTCGACCCCCAGCGCGTCGAGTCGCAGGATCATCAGCGGCCTCCGAACACGTAGCCCTTGCGGCGCATCAGGGTGATGAACACCGGGACGCCGACCAGGGCGGTGATGACTCCGAGCGGCAGTTCGCGCGGGGCGACCAGGGTGCGGGCGACGAGGTCGGCCCAGACCATGAAGATGCCGCCGACGAGCGGGGCGAGCACGAGCACCCGGGAGTGGCGGGCGCCCACGAGAATCCGGACCAGGTGGGGCATGACGAGCCCGACGAAGCCGATCGCCCCGCTGACCGCGACCATCGCCCCGGTCATCAGGGAGGTGAGGACGAAGAGCGTACGCCGCAGGGCGGCGGTGTCCACGCCCAGGCTGGCGGCCGTCTCGTCGCCCAGCGCCATGGCGTCCAGGGTGCGGGCGTGCCGGTGCAGCAGGAACGTCCCGGCGGCGACGATCACCGCGACGGTCGGCAGCGAGCCCCAGGTGGCGGCGCCGAGTCCGCCGAGCATCCAGAAGAGCACCGTGTGGGTGGCCTCGCCGTCGGGGGCGAGGTAGACGAGGACGCTCATCACGGCCTGGAAGCCGTAGGCCATGGCGGTCCCGGTCAGGACCAGGCGCAGCGGGGTGAGTCCGGCGCGGCTGTAGGAGGCCAGGTAGACCAGGGCCGAGGCGGCGAGCGCGCCGGCGAAGGCGCCGGCCGACAGGGCGTGGATGCCGAACGCGCCGAGTGCGCCGGTGACGATGACCGTGACGGCGCCCACCGAGGCGCCGGAGGAGACGCCGAGGACGAACGGGTCGGCCAGCGCGTTGCGTACCAGCGCCTGCACCGTCACGCCGACCACGCTCAGTCCGGCGCCGATGACGACCGCCAGCAGGACGCGAGGGGTGCGGACCTCCCAGATGATCTGGTAGCCGGTCAGGTCCCCGGCCGGCAGGGTGCCTCCGGTGAGGGCCGCCCACAGGTAACGGGTGGTGTCGGCGGGGGAGATGGTGGCCGGGCCGAGGCCGATGGCCAGCACGACGGAGACGAGCAGCACGGCGAGCAGGGCGATCACGGGGAGACCGAGACCGAGGCCGCGGCCGGTGCCGGGGGTGGCGGGGGCCGGATGGTCCGGGAGGGAGGGCTGCGCGGGCCGCCGCTTGCTGACGATGAAATTCATTGTCGAATAAGCATTCTGTACGACCGTGATTTCGTCAAGAGACGTAGGCCGCCGTCCCCGTCCGCCCCCGCCCCCCGCCCGGTCAGGCCGGCGCGCTCCGCGAGAAATGACGGGCCGTGGGCACCAGCGCCGCGGCGGCCGGGACGAGGAAGCAGGCGACGGTGCACACGGCCAGGACCGGCCCCGCCCCGAAGGCGTCCGCGGCGGGGGCGATCAGCGCCAGTCCGACCGGGGCCAGGCCGTAGGACACCATGAAGTCGAGCGAGGACACCCGGGCCAGCAGCCGCGGCTCCACCTCGCGCTGGGTGGCCGTGAACCAGGGGACGTTGAACAGCTCGATCCCCACCCCGGCCACCGCGTAGGCCGCCACCACCAGCAGCGCGGGCACCGGCGCCCACAGGCTCAGCGGGGCGAACCCGTAGCAGGCCAGGGCGGCCAGCGCGGCCCAGCCCCGGGAACGCGGGCGCAGCCGGGCGATGAGCAGCGCGCCGAGCAGCGCCCCCGCGGCGTAGGCGGTGACGGCGGCGGCCAGCACCGCCTCGGTGCCGTACCGGTCCCGGCTGATCATCGGCAGCAGGACACCGGTCGCCGAGTAGCCGGTGGTGATGACGGCGGCGAGCGCTGCCAGACCCCCGAGGAACCAGGGATGACGCCGGGCCTCCCGCACGCCCTCGGTGAACTCGGCGACGAACCCCGGCCGGTGTCCGGCCCCGCGGGCGGCGGGGGCCGGGCTCCCGGGCGGCGGCAGCAGCGCGGCGGCCAGCCACAGCGCGCCGGTGCCCAGCAGCAGAACGGGTACGTTCAGGAACGCGGCCAGCACCGCGGTCAGCGCGGGCCCGGCCAGCGTGGTCACGCGCACGGCCAGGGTCATCGCGGCGTTGGCCTCCTGGCGCCGCCCGGGATCGACGACCTCGGCGGTCAGGGCCTGGAAGGCCGGCCGGCAGGCGCCCTGGCCCGCCCCCACCACGGCGGCGGCCACGGCCATCAGCGCCACGGAACGCCCGAGCCCCGCCGCGAGTACGGGCGAGGCGAGCGCCGCGGCCAGCCCGGACCACCGCACCACCGCCCGGCGCGACAGCCGGTCCGCGAGCACGCCGCCGATGGGCACCGCAGCCAGGAAACCGACCGTGCGGACACCGAGGACGAGACCGAGCGCGGCCGGGGTGATGGTGTCGTGCAGCACCGCCAGACCGATGACGAACGGCATCGCCCAGGTGGCCAGGCCGGACGCCGTGGAGCCGGCCCACAGGCGCAGAAAGGCGGTGTCGCGCAGGACGGACCGCGCGGTGTCCGCGGCGACAGCGTCCAGGGTGGACGAACCGGGGGCGGCCACGGTGGTGCCTCCTCGACGAGGTCCGGAGACCAGCCAATGAACATGAAAATACTTTTCAAGAGCATAGCGCCCGCACGGCGTTGCCCCGCACCACCGGACGGGCGGGTCGGCTCCCCGCTGACGGGCGCGCGAGCGGGTGCGCGGACGGTTGACGGTGGTGGGAGGCGCCGTTACCGTCACCGGCGGTTCGGTGGTGGGCACGGTGTTCCACATCCCGAACAGCCCGTGGTTCCGCGCGGGCACCCGCTCCGCTCCCGTTGTCCGGCAGAGCCGTCGGTCGCGCCGTGCTTTGGGAGCGCTCCCAAAGCACCTGTCGGTGCGTGGCGCTGAGGAGAGACGACATGGCGTTACACCAGAACGCGTCCGGGTCGGCCCGTCCGGAACCGCCGAACAGAAGGACCGTCCTCGCGGCACTGGGGGCGGGCGCGGCCCTGCCGCTCGTCGCCGCCGGCCCCGCCGCCGCGGCCGGCACCCGCCCGGCGCCGCGCACCGCCGCCGACGTGATCATCTCCCCGGCGGCGGAGCGGCAGCTCATCCGGGGCTTCGGCGGCATGAACCACACGGTCTGGATCAGCGACCTCACCCCCGAGCAGCGCAACACCGCCTTCGGCAACGGCGAGGGGCAGCTGGGCTTCACCGTGCTGCGGATTCCGGTGCACGAGGACCGGGCGAACTGGAGCCGGGAGGTGGCCACCGCCCGGCGCGCGATCGAACTCGGGGCCACCGTCATCGCGTCCCCGTGGAACCCGCCGGCGCACATGACGGAGACGTTCGTGCGCGGCAACCAGACCAACGCCCGGCGGCTGCGGCACGACATGTACGGCGCCTACGCCCAGCACCTGAACGACTTCCACCAGTTCATGCGGAACAACGGCGTGGAGCTGTACGCGATCTCCGTGCAGAACGAGCCCGACTACGCGCACGACTGGACCTGGTGGACCTCCGGCGAGATGGTCCGCTTCCTGCGCGAGAACGCCGGGTCGATCGGCACCCGGGTCATCGCCCCGGAGTCCTTCCAGTACGTGAAGAGCTTCTCCGACCCGATCCTCAACGACGCCCAGGCCCTCGCCAACACGGACATCCTCGGGGCGCATCTCTACGGCACGCAGTTCCAGAACTTCCCCTACCCGCTCTTCCGGCAGCGCGGCGCGGGCAAGGAACTGTGGATGACCGAGGTGTACTACCCCAACAGCAGCGACTCGGCTGACCTGTGGCCGCAGGCCCTCGACGTCGGCGAGCACGTGCACCGCTCCCTGGTGGACGCGGAGTTCCAGGCGTACGTGTGGTGGTACATCCGGCGCGGCTACGGTCCGATGCGGGAGAACGGGACCATCAGCAAGCGCGGTGCGGGCATGGCGCACTTCTCGAAGTGGGTACGCCCCGGGCACCGGCGGATCGAGGCGACCGCCCAGCCCGCGCCGAACGTCTACACCTCCGCCTACAAGGGGGACGGCAGCCGGCTGGTCGTCGTCGCGGTCAACAAGGGCGACGCGGCGGTGAGTCAGCGGTTCGTGCTGGAGAACACCACCCGCTCCAGCGTGCTGTCCTGGGTGACCGACGCGGGCCGCACCCTCGCCGCCCAGCCCGGGCCCGGCCTGTCGGGCGGCTCCTTCACCGCGGTGCTCCCGGGCCGGAGCATCACGACGTACCTGCTCCAGTGAGGCCGGCGCGGCGGAGCGCCTCCAGCGGATAGGGGGTCTCCCGGCTCTCCGCCTGGAACGCCCGGATGAAGTCCCACATCACCAGGGTGAGCGGCGCGTAGCGGGCGACGACGGCGGCGTCCGCCTCCGGCATCCCCGCCGGCCGCTCGCCCGCGGCGCACGCGCGCACCAGCGCGTAGCGCTTGTCCCAGCCGCACCCGGCCCCGTACCGGGCCGTGATCAGCCAGTGCACCAGATGCGAGGCGGCGTACGCCCGGTCGTGGGTCCGGTTGCGGTCGTGGAAGGCGGTTTCCTCCGGGGAGAGGTCGAAGCGGGAGGAGAGCGACAGGCCGTAGTCGGCGAAGTACAGGCGGCGGCCGTCGGTGAGGATGTTGCGGAAGTGGCCGTCGAGGTGCAGCAGGCCCCGCTCGGCCATGAAGGAGGCGCCCGCCCGGAGTTGGGCGTCCACCGTGGCGCAGGCCCGCCCGGCCGCCTCCTCACCGGCGGCGAACCGCTCACCCAGCCAGTCGTGCAGGTTCTGCGGGATGTACTCCAGGAACAGCGCAAGGCGCGCCGTGGACTGCTCCAGGGCCTCGATCCGGCGGCGTACCCCGGCCCGTCCTCCCCAGTAGGCGACGGCCCGGTCCACATCGGCCAGTTCTCCGGGCAGCGGCTCGCCGGGCCCGGGGAGCACCCGCCAGTGGTACATCAGCGGGAAACCCTCGTGGTCCCCGGCGATCACCCAGTTCGTGGTCATGGTGTGCACGGCCAGCTCCCGCCAGGCTCCGGAGCCGGGGCCGCCGAGGGCGCCGAAGCCGTACTGGCAGAACGTGGGCACGCCGAACAGGTTCGCCGTGGAGTGCCGGTTCTCCGGCCGCAGCTCCAACGCGGTCAGCGGCACCTGCTTGACGAACACCGGGGTGTCCGCGATCTCCAGCAGGACGGTCGTCCCCCCGATACCGGAACCGACCGCTGTGGCCCCGTCCACCAGCGTGCCCAGCTCACGATCACTGCACAGCGCGAGCGCGGTGGCCGCCCCGCCGTGGGCGGCCAGCCGGGCACCGCGGGACATGTCGGTGCTGTGCATCCGCCCCCCACCCTGCCGGAAAAACACAAAAACCCCAGGTGAACTGGGGTTCCTGCTGGTGTCCGAGGGGGGACTTGAACCCCCACGCCCATAAGAGGGCACTAGCACCTCAAGCTAGCGCGTCTGCCATTCCGCCACCCGGACAGGGTGTGTCGCTGTGACTGAGGGAAACCATAGCAAAGTCCCGGCCTTGGTGATCTCCGGGGGGCGTGGGAGAGGATGGGGGGATTCCATCGTGTAAGGAGCGCAGCGTGAGCGAGTCGGACACCGGCGGGCGGCAGCGGGCCGAGCAGGAGGTCGTGGATCTGTGCCGCGACCTGATCCGTATCGACACCAGCAACTACGGCGATCACTCCGGGCCGGGGGAGCGCGTCGCCGCCGAGTTCGTGGCCGGGCAGCTGGCCGAGGTGGGGCTCGACCCGCAGATCATCGAATCGCACCCGGGGCGGGCCTCCGTGGTGGCGCGGATGGAGGGCGAGGACTCCTCCCGGCCCGCGCTGCTCATTCACGGGCACACCGATGTGGTGCCGGCCAACGCCGAGGACTGGACGCACCATCCGTTCTCCGGTGAGATCGCCGACGGCTGCGTGTGGGGGCGCGGCGCGGTCGACATGAAGGACATGGACGCCATGACCCTGGCGGTGGTCAGGGAGCGGATGCGCAGTGGCCGCAAGCCGCCGCGGGACGTCGTGCTGGCCTTCCTCGCCGACGAGGAGGCCGGGGGCGTGTACGGGGCGCGGCATCTGGTGGACAACCACCGGGATCTGTTCGACGGGGTGACCGAGGCGATCGGCGAGGTCGGCGGGTTCTCGTTCACCGTGAACGAGCAACTGCGGCTGTATCTGGTGGAGACGGCGCAGAAGGGCATCCACTGGATGCGGCTCACCGTGGACGGCACCGCCGGGCACGGGTCGATGACCAACAACGACAACGCGATCACCGAGCTGTGCGAGGCGGTCGGGCGGCTGGGGCGGCACACGTTCCCGGTGCGGGTGACGAAGACGGTGCGTTCCTTCCTGGACGAGCTGTCGGACGCGCTGGGCACCGAACTCGACCCGGAGAACATGGAGGAGACCCTCGCCAAGCTGGGCGGCATCGCCAAGATCATCGGCGCGACCCTCCAGAACACCGCCGCCCCCACCCAACTGGGCGCCGGGTACAAGGTGAACGTGATCCCCGGTCAGGCGACCGCCCACGTCGACGGGCGCTTTCTGCCCGGCTACGAGGAGGAGTTCCTGGCCGATCTGGACCGGATCCTGGGTCCGCGGGTCAAGCGGGAGGACGTGCACGCCGACAAGGCGGTCGAAACCTCCTTCGACGGCGCGCTGGTGGACGCCATGCAGACCGCGCTGCGCGCGCACGACCCGATCGCGCGGGCGGTGCCGTACATGCTCTCCGGCGGTACGGACGCCAAGTCCTTCGACGATCTGGGCATCCGCTGCTTCGGGTTCGCGCCGCTGAAGCTGCCCCCGGAGCTGGACTTCGCGGGGATGTTCCACGGGGTGGACGAGCGGGTGCCGGTGGAGGGGCTCCAGTTCGGGGTGCGGGTCCTGGACCGTTTCCTCGACGAATGCTGAACCGCTCTCGTGTGCGATGTTACTCGGGATGGGTGAATATCCCTTAAGCCTCGTAGCCTTGTTCTCGCCTCCTCGTTACTCGTGATGCGGCCCTGCTGGGCCCGCATTGTCTACAAGGAGGAAGCATGATCAAGAAGGTCGTCGCCACCGCGGCCGCCACCGGCAGCCTGGTGCTCGCGGGTGCGGGCATGGCCGTCGCCAGCTCGGGCGCCCAGGGTGCGGCCGTGGGTTCCCCCGGTGTCATCTCCGGCAACGTGGTGCAGGTTCCGGTTCACATCCCGATCAACGTCTGCGGCAACACCGTTTCCGTGATCGGTCTGCTGAACCCCACCTTCGGCAACACCTGCATCGCCAAGTGACATTCGGCCCCCACACCATGAGGGCTTGACTTCGGGCGGTCCCGGAGCGCGTACGGCGCTCCGGGACCGTCGGGGTCTCTACGCAGGGCGCGGGATGCCCTCAGCCCCCACCCCGCGCCTCCATGTTGGAACAAGGCAGGGGAAACACCATGCGACAGGTCACCAGGAAGGGCCTGCTCTCCGTAGCCGCCGCCGGCGGGATGCTGGCCATGGCGGGCGGAACGGCACACGCCGACGCCGACGCCCATGGCGGTGCCGTCAACTCACCCGGCGTGGCCTCGGGCAACACCGTTCAGGTGCCGATCAATGTGCCGGTCAACGTCTGCGGCAACACGATCAATGTGATCGGCGTGCTGAACCCCGCGTTCGGGAACACCTGCCACAGCGGCACTCCCGGCGGCGGCCAGCACGACCCCGGCCATGAGGCCGGGCAGGGCGGGGCCCAGGCGGAGGGCGGCGCTGTCGACTCGCCCGGCGTCGGCTCCGGCAACAACATCCAGGCTCCGATCGACATCCCGGTCAACGCCTGCGGCAACGGCGTGGACGTCGTCGGCGTGCTGAACCCCGTCTTCGGCAACGAGTGCCACACCGAGCAGCCCCCGGTCGAGCACCCCGAGGAGCCGGGCAGCCCCGGTGAGCCCGAGCAGCCCGAGCCCGAGGAGCCGGGCGGCTCCGGCGGCTCCGGCGGTCCCGGCGGGTCGGGCGGCTCCGGCGGCGGCGACGAGGAGGAGCCGGAGGTTCCCGGTGGCTCCGGTGGTTCCGGCTCGGGCGGCGCCGGCGGTTCCGGCGGCGGCGACTCGGAGACCCCGGTCGAGGAAGGGCCCGGCAACGAGCCCTCCGAGCAGCTGGGCGGCGGCGAGCTGGCCGAGACCGGCAGCAGCGGCCCGGGCCTGGGCGTCATGCTTCCCCTCGGCGCCGGCCTGATGATCGGCGGCGTGGTGCTGTACCGGCGCGGCCGGGCGGCGCAGCAGTCCTGACGAGCCGCTTTCCACCAGGGGCCCCGCGCGTGCGCGGGGCCCCTGCGTGCTTCCGGGCGGCTACCAGGTGGGGCGCAGCTGACGGATGATCCGCCGTCTCAGCCGCACCCGGCGGCTCCCGTCCGGGTACAGCCGCAGCCGGGCCAGTTCCCACTGCCCGTACTCGGCCTGGTCGGTCAGCAGCCGGGTGGCCGCGGCGCGGGAGACCCCGCGCGGGACATACACATCACGAAACTCATATTCCGGCATCGAATCCATTGTGCGTCCAGGGGCCCGATGCCGATACCGTCTGCACCATGTCTGATGCTGTGCAGCCGACCGCTGCCGAAGTCCGCGCCGCCGCCGACGCGCTCAAGAACGCGATCGACCGGCACCTGGAAGCCATTGAACGGCGCGCCACCGGACAGGGCGCCGACACCGACGCGGAAGCCCAGGTGTACACCGCGTTCAACGAGATGGCCGCCGCCGGTGAGGTGTACGACGAGCTGCT
Source organism: Streptomyces harbinensis (assembly GCF_900116145.1). Lineage (GTDB taxonomy): Bacteria > Actinomycetota > Actinomycetes > Streptomycetales > Streptomycetaceae > Streptomyces > Streptomyces carpaticus. The sequence goes on from NZ_FPAB01000002.1 coordinate 284,090, forward strand.
GTACGACGTCTACGACGAGGTGACGCCCTTCGAGGTCCCCGCCACCGAGGGCGGCACCGGATACGCCGGACCGGAACGCCCCGAATATCTGAGCGTTTTCATGCGCCGCGACTATGTCGTGGTGGACCCCCGGCGGCTGCGCGGCCAGGCGCAGCGCGTCACCGAACTCGACCCGGAGACCAGCGGCGCCGAGGCCGCCGGCGCGCACGAGGCGGCGGGCGGCAGCCTGCACGCCGCGCTCGGGGTGATCTTCGGCGAGTTCGATCCGGACGAGATCGCGACCCGGCACAAGGAGTTCGGCCTGGAGGAGGGGGACGCCACGCTGTGGGTGGCCGCCGCCGACGAGCCGGTGGAGCCGGGGGAGTGGCTGGCCGCGCCGTTCGAGGCGGTCGATGCCGAGCGGGTGATCTGCCGCTTCGACATCAGCGACGCCTTCGACGAGGAGGACCTGGGCCCCGTGCGCTGAGCGCACGGGGCCGCCCGCTGCGCGCGCCCCTCAGCCGCCGGGCACCGGCTGGGGGCGCAGCAGCGCGGCCAGCCGGGTGCCGCGCGCCCCCGCCGGGGGCTCGGCGACCGCGCGGGCCAGCGCGGGCCCGGCGCCCTGCACCACGGACAGATGCCGCTCGGCCCGGCTGAAGGCGGTGTAGATCCAGGAGCGGTCGAGTGCCGCCACCGCGTCCCCGGGCAGCACCGCGACGACGGCCGGCCAGCGGGCCCCGGCCGCCTGGTGCGCGGTGATGGCCCAGCCGTGCCGTACCGCCCGCGCCACCCGGTCCCGGGGGACGGTGACGGGCCCGTCGGGACAGGTCAGCCGCAGCCCCTCGGCGTCGGCCCCGGTGACGGTGGCCGGCCGGGTGTGGCCCGGCGCGGGGGAGTACGCCACCTGATCGCCCGGGTCGAAGCCGGCGAACCGCCCGGGGCCCGGGTTCAGCCGCTCCTTGAGGGCCGCGTTCAGCACCCGGGTGCCCGCCGCGCCGCCGTGACCCACCGTGATGACCCGCACCTCGGCGGCCGGCACCCCCACCGCGCGCGGGATGGAGTCGGTGACCAGCTGGACCGTACGGTGCACCGCCTCGCCGGCGTCGGCGGCCGGCACGATCACCACTTCCCGGTCGGGCGCGGCCACCTGGTACAGCTCGCCGATCGCGATCCCGGAGACCAGCTCGCCCACCGGGCCGGCGTCCGGGGTGCGGGAGGTGAGGTGCGGAACGGCGCCGCAGGCCAGCACGTCGGCCAGCACCTGCCCGGGACCCGCCGCGCCCAGCACCGCCGGGTCGCCGCTGAGCACCAGCCGGGCGCCGTCCGGCAACGACTCCACCAGGGTGGCCGCCGTCTCCACCGTCAGCTGCGGGGTGTCCAGCACGGCCAGCAGGTCCAGGGCCAGGGCGCCCTCCGCGTCCCGCTCCGGGCCCTCGGCCCCGCTGAGCAGCCCGGCCACCGTGACCGCCGCGTCCGCCGCGCCCTCCGGGAGCAGCCGGGCCAGCCGCTCCCGGCCGTCCGGGCCGTGCGCCGCCGCGTAGGCCCGCAGCCCCAGGCCCCGGGCCGCCGCGACCAGCGCGGCCGGCTCGGCGCGCGCCGCCTCGCCCCCGGTGTGCGCCACGACGGTGTGCGCCGCCACGGCCGTGATCAGCTCGCCGGCCGACGGCGTCGGCGCCCCGGCGGCGGCCTCCGCCCAGCCCGGCGCGTCCGGCGCGGCCCCGGCCGGGGCGGAGCCGCCCAGCCGGGCCAGGCCGTCGGCCAGGCTCTCCTCGGCCAGCGCGCAGCGGTCGAGACCGAAGAGCACCCGCACGGGTGATGTCTCCTCCTCGCCCGGCACCGCCACGGTGTCCTGGAAGACCAGGACCGCGCCCTCCTCGACGGCGGCCCGCAGGGTCTCCTCCGGGTCCGCCACGCCCTGCCCGGCCAGGCTCTCGGCCAGCGCCCCCGACTCCAGCGCGGTGTGCCCGGCCAGCGCCGCGCGCTCCAACAGCCAGCCGGTCAGGGCCACCCCCCGGCGTACGTCCTGCGGGTCGCAGGCGGTGCCCAGCAGCGCCCGCGCGAAGCCGTCCGCCTGCCCGGGGAGCATGCCGGGCACCGCGAGCAGCCGCCACGGGTCGTCCGCCAGCTCGGCGGTGGCGCCCTCGCCGAGCGCGGTGGCCACCGGGCCGGCCAGCTCCGCGGGCGCGCCGCCGCGCGCCAGCAGCTCCACCAGGCCCTCCGGCATGGGGGCCTGCGCCCCGCCCGGCGCGGGCACCGGGCCCTCGGTACGGGCGCGCGGCGGCGCGGCCGGGCGGCGCGGCGCCGGCTCGGGCCGGGAGAAGAAGGACGCGGCCGACCGCTCCCCGCTCTCCACCGCCCGCACGGCGGCCCGCAGCGCGGCGGCCGGGTCCGCGGGGGCGCCCTCGGTGGACGGCGGCGGCTGGCTCCCGTCGGTCACAGCGAACTCCAGTCATGGTCCGGGTAGTGGTGCACCGGGGCCGAAATGTCATCCAGCGCCCGGCAGATCTCGTCAGGAAGCCTAAGGTCCTCCACTGACAACACCTCGTTCAGCTGCCGCGCCGTGCGCGCCCCCACGATCGGCGCGGCCACCCCGGGCCGGTCCCGTATCCAGGCGAGCGCCACCTGCGCCGGGGTGACGGCCAGGCCGTCCGCCGCCGTGGCCACCGCGTCCACCACCCGGCGTCCCGGCGCGTCCAGATAGGGGGCGACGAACCCGGCCAGGGTGCTGGAGGCGCCGCGCGAGCCGGGCGGGGTGCCGTGCCGGTACTTGCCGGTCAGCACCCCGCGCCCCAGCGGCGAGGACGGCAGCAGCCCCACGCCCAGGTCCAGCGCGGCCGGCAGCACCTCGCGTTCGACGCCGCGCTGGAGGAGCGAGTACTCCATCTGGGTGCTGGCGAGCCGGGTGCGCGCCCCCGGCACGCTCAGCTGCCAGGTGGCGGCCTTCGCGAGCTGCCAGCCGCAGAAGTTGGACACGCCGGCGTACCGGACCCGTCCGCTGCTCACGGCGATGTCCAGGGCCTGGAGCGTCTCCTCCAGCGGGGTCATCGGATCGAAGGCATGCACCTGCCACAGATCGACGTAGTCGGTGCCCAGCCGCTCCAGGGAGGCGTCCAGGGCGGCGAGCAGATGGCCCCGGGAGGCGTCGAAGCGGCGGTCCGGATCGGGCACGCTGCCCGCCTTGGTGGCGATCACCAGCTCGGAGCGCGGCACCAGGGAATCCAGCAGCCGTCCCAGCAGGTACTCGGCACCGCCGTCCGCGTACACATCGGCGGTGTCCAGCAGAGTGCCGCCGGCCTCCCAGAACATCTTCAGCAGCTCCGCGGCGTCCGGCTCCTCCGTGTCCCTCGCCCACGTCAACGTGCCGAGCCCGAGCCGGGATACGCGCAGGCCGGTGCGGCCCAGTTGCCGAAGATCCATGGCCGTTGAGCGTACTGGCGCCGGGGGGTAGAGTCCCGTCGCAAGGGCAGGTTACCGACGAGTAGAGGCGGTTGTATGCGGCTCGGAATCAACCTCGGGTACTGGGGCGCCGGAATGGACGCCGACAACCTCGCCGTCGCCCAGGAGGCCGACCGGCTCGGCTACGCCGTGTGCTGGGCCGCCGAGGCCTACGGCTCCGACGCGCCCACCGTGCTGAGCTGGGTCGCCGCCCAGACCCGGCGCATCGACGTCGGCTCCGCCATCCTCCAGATCCCCGCCCGCGCCCCGGCCATGACCGCCATGACCGCCGCCACCCTCGACTCCCTCTCCGGCGGCCGGTTCCGGCTCGGCCTCGGCGTCAGCGGACCGCAGGTCTCCGAGGGCTGGTACGGCGTCAGGTTCGACAAGCCGCTCGCCCGCACCCGCGAGTACGTGGAGATCGTCCGCACCGCCATGTCCCGGCAGCGGCTCACCCACCGGGGCGAGCACTGGACCCTCCCGCTGCCCGACGGCCCCGGCAAGCCCATCAAGCTCACCGTGCACCCCGTACGCGAGCGCATCCCGCTCTACATCGCCGCCATCGGCCCCAAGAACCTCCGCCAGACCGGCGAGATCGCCGACGGCGCCCTGCTCATCTTCTTCTCGCCCGAGCACGCCGAACACACCGCCCTCGCACCGCTGCGCGAGGGCCGCGCCGCCATCGGCGCCGGCCTGGACGGCTTCGACATCGCCCCCACCGTCCCGCTCGCCGTCGGCGACGACCTCGACGCGCTCACCGACCACTTCCGCCCGTACACCGCCCTGTACGTCGGCGGTATGGGCAGCCGCGAGCAGAACTTCTACAACCGCCTCGCCCGGCGCATGGGGTACGAGAAGGAGGCCGCCGAGATCCAGGACCACTATCTGGCCGGCGACAAGCAGGCCGCCGCTGCCGCCGTGCCCCGCTCGCTCATCGACTCCACCACCCTCGTCGGGCCCGTGGACCGCATCGCCGACCGGATGCGCGCCTACGCCGAAGCCGGCGTCACCACCCTCTCCCTCGCCCCCGCCGGGCTCACCCTCGACGAGCGGATCGCCGCCGTGCGGGCCGGGGCCGAAGCCCTGGAACGGGCCGGGATCGGCTGAAATCCTGCGGCCGTGGTGGGGGCTCGGGGTCTCCCCGCCACGGCCGTCGCCCTGCCCAACGACCCTGCCCCGGCGGGGGTTACTCCCCGATCCCGAACCAGTCCCCCTACCCTGGGCCGCATGCCCACCATGCTGCTGCTGCGCCACGGCAGGACCACCGCCAATTCCGCCGGAGTGCTGGCCGGCCGTGCCCCCGGCACCGGCCTCGACGACTTCGGCCACCGCCAGGCCGCCGCCCTGCCGGACCGGCTCGCCGGGGTACCGCTGGCCGCCGCCGTGCACAGCCCGCTCCAGCGCTGCGTGGAGACCCTCGCCCCGCTGCGCGCCGCCCGCCCGGACCTGCCGGTGTACGCCGAGGAGCGGGTCACCGAGTGCGACTACGGCGAGTGGACCGGACGGAGCCTGCGCGAACTGGCCGAACTGCCGCTGATGGCCACCGTCCGCACCCGCCCCTCCGCCGTCCGCTTCCCCGGCGGCGAGGCGATGCGCGCCATGGCCGAGCGGGTGGTCGCCGCGGCGGCCGACTGGGACGCCCGCATCGCCCGTGACCACGGCCCGGACGCCGTCTGGCTGCTGTGCACCCACGGCGACAACATCAAGGCCGTGGTCGCCGACGCCCTCGGCCTCCACCTCGACCACTTCCAGCGCATCGCCCCGCACCCCGCCTCCGTCACCGCCATCCGCTACCACGACCACCACCCCCTGCTGCTGCGCTTCGGCGACACCGGCGACCTGAGCGAGTTCGCACCGCACACCCCGGCCGCCGAACGCGACGTGGCGGCCGAGACCGATGCGCCCGTGGGGGGCGGTGCCTAGGCACCGAGATCGTGATGCGCAGTAGGGTGCCAGTGTCGACCGACAACAGTCCGTCCCCGACCCCACGGAGCAGTACGTGTCCCGTCAGGTGTTCCTCTACGACCCTCCGGAACGATTCGTCGCCGGGACGGTCGGACTGCCTGGCCGGCGCAGCTTCTACCTCCAGGCGACGGCCGGCCGCCGCACCACCAGCGTCGCCCTGGAGAAGGCCCAGGTGGAAGCGCTCGCCCAGCGCATCGACGAACTGCTCGACGAGGTGGTGCGCCGCTCCGGCGGCTCCACCTCCGTCCCCGCCGTCGCCCCGGCCGAACTCGCCGACACCGGGCCGCTCCAGATGCCCGTCGAGGAGGAGTTCCGGGTCGGCACCATGGCGCTGGCCTGGGACGGCGAGAGCGAGCGGATGATCGTGGAGGCCCAGGCCCTGGTGGAACTGGACGCCGACTCCGAGGAGGAGTTCGCCGAAGCCGAGGAACGGCTGCTGCGCGACGACGAGAACGGCCCGCCCATGCTGCGGGTCCGGCTCTCCGGCACCATGGCCCGCGCCTTCGCCAAGCGCGCGCTGGAGGTGGTCGGGGCCGGCCGCCCGCCGTGCCCGCTGTGCAGCCTGCCGCTCGACCCGGAGGGACACGTATGTCCGCGCCAGAACGGATACCGGCGCAGCCAGGCATGACACCCGATCAGCAGGAGGAGACCGGCAAGATCCTCGCGCACGGCCGGCTCACCGTCCTGGGCCGGATCCCCGGCGCCTCCAACACGGTGCTCTACGCCACGGCGGAACTCGGCGGCCGTACCGTGCCCTGCGTGTGCAAGCCGGTGGCCGGCGAACGCCCGCTGTGGGACTTCCCCGAGGGCAATCTGGCCCGCCGTGAGGTCGCCGCGTACGAGGTGTGCCGGGCGCTGGGCTGGGACCTGGTGCCGCCCACCGTGCTGCGCGAGGGGCCGGGCGGCGAGACCATGTGCCAGCTGTGGGTGGGCCCCGACCCGCTGGCCGGGGACCCGGAGCCGGCCGGGGAAGGGGAGGGGGACGCCGGCGCGGCGCCCGGCGAACTGCTGGCGCTCACCGAGGGCCCCGAGGCCGGCCCCGGCTGGCGCGCCATCGGCCAGGTGGAGACGGCCGACGGCACGCCCGCCTTGCTGGTGCACGCCGACGATCCGCGGCTGCGCCGGCTCGCCGTCCTGGACGCGGTGATCAACAACGGCGACCGCAAGGGCGGCCATCTGCTGCCCCAGCCCGACGGCCGGCTGCTCGGCATCGACCACGGTGTGACCTTCCACACCGAGGACAAGCTGCGCACCCTGCTGTGGGGCTGGGCGGGCGAGCCGCTGCCGGACGGTGTGCCGCAGGCCCTGCGGACGCTCGCCGACGCGCTGGCCGACCCCGGCGCCCCGGCCGCCCGGATCGCCGAGCTGATCAGCCCCGCCGAGTACACGGCGCTGCGCGAGCGGGTCGCGGACCTGCTGCGCACCGGCCGCCATCCGCGCCCGGGCGGCGAGTGGCCCGCCATCCCCTGGCCGCTGATCTAGGGCCGGGCTGCGCCCGGGCCGCGCCCGGGGCCCGCCGTGTAACCGGGGGCACCTGCGGATAGGCTCGTGGCATGTATGCCTGGCCCGCCTCCGAGGTCCCCGCGCTGCCTGGTCAGGGCCGCGACCTCAGGATTCACGACACCGCCACCGGGAGCCGGGTGACCCTCACCCCCGGGCCCGTGGCCCGGCTCTACGTCTGCGGCATCACGCCCTACGACGCCACCCATCTGGGACACGCGGCCACCTACACCGCGTTCGACCTGGTGCAGCGGGTGTGGCTGGACAACGGGCGGCAGGTGCACTACGTACAGAACGTCACCGACATCGACGACCCGCTGCTGGAGCGGGCGGTGGCCACCGGCGAGGACTGGACGGCCCTCGCGCTGCGCGAGACCGAGCTGTTCCGCGAGGACATGACCGCGCTGCGGATGCTGCCGCCCAGCCACTACATCGGCGCGGTGGAGGCCATACCGGGCATCGTCCCGCTGGTGGAGCGGCTGCGCGAGCAGGGCGCCGCCTACGAACTCGACGGTGACATCTACTACTCGGTGGCCTCCGACGAGCACTTCGGGAAGGTCTCCGGCCTCGACGCGGCGACCATGCGGGCGCTGTCCGCCGAGCGCGGCGGCGACCCCGACCGCCCCGGCAAGAAGAACCCGCTCGACCCGCTGCTGTGGCTGGCGGCCCGCCCCGGCGAGCCCTCCTGGGACGGCGGCAGCCTGGGCCCCGGCCGGCCCGGCTGGCACATCGAGTGCGTGGCCATCGCCCTGGAGCATCTGGGCATGGGCTTCGACGTCCAGGGCGGCGGCTCCGATCTGGCCTTCCCGCACCACGAGATGGGCGCATCCCACGCGCAGACGCTCACCGGCGAGTACCCCTTCGCGCTCAGCTACGTGCACGCCGGCATGGTCGGTTACCAGGGCGAGAAGATGTCCAAGTCGCGGGGCAACCTGGTCTTCGTCTCGCAGCTGCGGCGGGACGGCGTGGATCCGGCCGCCATCCGGCTCGCGCTGCTGTCGCGGCACTACCGCAGCGACTGGGAGTGGACCGAGGAGGTCCTGACCGAGGCCACCGAGCGGCTGGGCCGCTGGCGGGCCGCGGTCTCCCGGCCGGACGGGCCGTCCGCGCTCGCCCTCGTCGAGGAGATCCGTGAGGCGCTGGCCGACGACCTGGACGCCCCGGCCGCGCTCGCCGCCGTGGACCGCTGGGCCGGGGCTCAGGCCACCGCCGGCGGCGAGGACACCGGTGCCCCCGGGGTGGTCTCGCGCGCCGTGGACGCCCTGCTGGGCGTCGCGCTCTGAACGGCGACCGGGCCCGTACGGAAGCCGTACGGGCCCGGTCGAACGCGCGTAAACCGGACGGTCACTCGCCCGGCTCGGCCGGACCACCGCCCTCCGCGCCCGGCGGCTGACCGGGCTCGCCGCCCGGCTTGCGGCGGCGGCGCGGTCTGGCCCGTCCGCTGGTCGGATCCTTCAGGAACGGCCCCGGGCCGCCGCCGGCGTCCCCCGGCCCGGCGCCCGGACCCTGCTCCGCGGAACCGTCCCGGCGCCGCAGATAGCGCTCGAACTCCTTGGCGATGGCCTCGCCCGACGCCTCCGGCAGCTCGGCGGTGTCCCGGGCCTGCTCCAGCGACTGGACGTACTCCGCCACCTCGCTGTCCTCGGCCGCCAGCTGGTCGACGCCCAGCTGCCAGGCCCTGGCGTCCTCGGGCAGGTCGCCCAGCGGGATGCCCACGCCCAGCAGGTCCTCCAGGGCGTTCAGCAGGGCCAGCGACGCCTTGGGGTTGGGCGGCTGCGAGACGTAGTGCGGCACCGAGGCCCACAGGCTGACCGTCGGGAACCCGGCGTGGGAGCACGCCTCCTGGAAGATGCCGACGATGCCGGTCGGCCCCTCGTACCGGGACTCCTCCAGGTCGAGCGAGCGCGCCAGCCCCTCGTCCGAGGTGACACTGGTGACCGGCACCGGACGGGTGTGCGGGGTGTCGCCCAGCAGCGCGCCGAGCACCACCACCATCTCCACACCCAGCTCGTGGGCGAAGCCCAGCAGCTCGTTGCAGAACGACCGCCAGCGCATGCTCGGCTCGATGCCCCGCACCAGTACCAGGTCGCGGCGTCTGCCGGTGCCCCCGGCCGCGCCGCGGATCACCGACAGCCGGGTGGTCGGCCAGGTGATCCGCCGCACACCGTCGTCCAGCCAGATCAGCGGGCGGTTGACCTGGAAGTCGTAGTAGTCCTCGGCGTCCAGCGCCGCGAACACCTCGCCCTTCCACTCCCGCTCCAGGTGTGCGACCGCGGCGGAGGCGGCGTCGCCGGCATCATTCCAGCCTTCGAACGCGGCCACCATGACCGGGTCGACCAGCTCGGGAACCCCCTCGAGCTCGATCACCCAGCGCCTCCTTCCGGCCGGGTCGGGACGGTATGCCCGGCCCGGCTGCCGTTTGTCTACCGTGCGGCCCAGCCTACGGCGTCACCGTGCCCAGACCACGGCCTTTGTACGCATCGGATGACGGGCCGGGCGCGGGCGGCCCCGGGGCAGGGGCGGCGCCGGGGAGGCGGGAGGCGCCGCCCCCGCCCGGCCTCAGTCGGTGCGCTCGGCCAGCAGCGCGGCCACCCGCTCCCGTACCGGCTCGGTGTCCAGGCCCCGGATGGTGACGGTGGTGCGGCGCCGCAGCACGTCGTCCACGGTCCTGGCCCACTCCTGGTCACGGGCGTACACCACCTGCGCCCAGATCTCCGGGCCGTCCGGGTGGATGCGCTCGCCCAGCGCCGGGTCCCGGCGCACCAGGTCCGCGATCTCCAGGGCGAGCGAGCCGTAGTGGGTGGCCAGATGACGCGCGGTCAGCGGGTCCATCCGGGCACCGGGCTCGCGGTCCACCAGCAGCCGGTGGGCGACGGCGTTCGGGTTGGCCACCCCGGGCAGCGGGGTGCGGCGCACCAGCTCGCGCACCGGCTCCATGTCCTCCGCGATGCCGAGTCCCGGCAGCTTGGCGAGCTTGGCGAGGACGGTACGGCCGATGTGCCGGTACGTGGTCCACTTGCCGCCGGCCACCGACAGCATGCCGCCGCGGCCCTCGCTGACCACGGTCTCCCGCTTGGCGGACTCCGTCCCGCCGGGCCCGCCGGGCAGCACCCGCAGCCCGGCGAAGGCGTAGGTGAGCAGGTCGCGGTCCAGCTGGGTGTCGCGCACGGACAGCGACGCCTCGGCGAGGATCTGCTGGATGTCGGCCTCGGTGGCCTCCACCGCGCCCGGGTCGCCCTCGTACGGTTCGTCGGTGGTGCCCAGCAGCAGCTGGTCCTCCCAGGGGAGGGCGAAGGTGATGCGGTACTTGTCGACCGGCGTGGCGAGCGCGGCGCGCCAGGGGGCGCTGCGGCGCAGCACGAGGTGGGCGCCCTTGGACAGCCGGACGCTGGGCGCGGCGCCCGGGTCCTCCAGGCGGCGCAGGTGGTCGACCCAGGGGCCGGTGGCGTTGAGCACCAGCCGGGCGTCGATGCCGAACTCGGTGCCGTCCAGGCGGTCGCGGACCTCGGCGCCGGTGACCCGGCCGTGGGTGAAGCGCAGCCCGGTGACCTCGGCGTGGTTGAGGACGGCGGCGCCGGCGCCGACGGCGGCGCGGACGGTGAGGACGGCGACCCGGGCGTCGTTCATCTGGTGGTCGCCGTAGACGGCCACGGCCTTGAGATTGTCGGTGCGCAGCGCGGGGTTGGCGGCGGCGGCCTTGGCGGGGGAGATGATGCGGCCCACGCCGTCGCCGAAGGCGGAGAGCGCGGAGTAGGCGAAGACGCCGGCGCCGAGCTTGGCGGCGCTGTGCGGGCCGTCCTTGTAGACGGGCAGGTGGAAGGTGAGCGGGTTGACCAGGTGGGGGGCCACGTCCTTGGCGAGGACCCGGCGCTCGTGGTGGTTCTCGGCGACCAGCTTGACGGCTCCGGTCTGGAGGTAGCGCAGTCCGCCGTGCACCAGCTTGGAGGAGGCGGAGGAGGTGGCGCCGGCGAAGTCGCCGGCGTCCACCATCGCCACCCGCAGCCCCGACTGCGCGGCGTGCCAGGCCACCGAGGTGCCCAGGATGCCGCCGCCGATCACCAGCAGATCGTGGGCGGAGCCGGCCAGTCGCTCCCGGGTTTCGGCGCGGCCGGCTGCCGGGTGCGCCGTTATGGCGGATCCGGTGGCGTCCGTGGTGTGCTGCGGGGTGTTCATGAGTTCTCAGTCCTCCTCGTCGAGCCAGCCCATGGTCCGCTGGACGGCCTTGAGCCAGAGCTTGTACTCGCGGTCGCGCTGGGCCGCGTCCATCTGGGGGGTCCACTCGGCCGCCCGGCGCCAGTTGGCGCGCAGTTCGCTGATGTCCGACCAGAAGCCGACGGCGAGGCCGGCGGCGTAGGCGGCGCCCAGACAGGTGGTCTCGGAGACCATGGGGCGCACCACGGGCGCGTCCAGGAAGTCCGAGATGTTCTGCATCAGCAGGTTGTTGGAGGTCATGCCGCCGTCGACCCGCAGCGAGGTGACCTCGACGCCGGAGTCCTTCTTCATGGCGTCGACGATCTCGCGGGTCTGCCAGGCGGTGGCCTCCAGGACCGCGCGGGCGATGTGGGCCTTGGTGACATAGCGGGTCAGTCCGGCGATGATGCCCCGGGCGTCCGAGCGCCAGTAGGGGGCGAACAGGCCGGAGAACGCGGGAACGAAGTAGGCGCCACCGTTGTCCTCCACGGTCCTGGCGAGGGTCTCGATCTCGGCCGCCGAGTTGATGATGCCCATCTGGTCGCGCATCCACTGCACCAGGGCGCCGGTGATGGCGATGGAGCCTTCCAGCGCGTACACGGTGGGCTGGTCGCCGATGCGGTAGCCGACGGTGGTGAGCAGGCCGGCGTAGGAGTTGACGGCCTCGGTGCCGGTGTTCATCAGGAGGAAGGTGCCGGTGCCGTAGGTGGACTTGGCCTCGCCGACGTCGTAGCAGGTCTGGCCGAAGAGGGCCGCCTGCTGGTCGCCGAGCGCGGAGGCCACCGGCACGCCGTCCAGGGGTCCGCCCTTGGCGTGGCCGTAGACCTCGGCGGAGGAGCGGATCTGCGGCAGGACGGCGGCGGGCACCTGCATGGAGGAGAGGATGCGCTCGTCCCAGTCCATGGTGCGCAGGTTCATCAGCATGGTGCGGGAGGCGTTGGTGACGTCGGTGACGTGCTGCCCGCCGTCCACGCCGCCGGTGAGGTTCCAGATGACCCAGGAGTCCATGGTGCCGAAGAGCAGGTCGCCGCGCTCGGCGCGTTCGCGCAGCCCTTCGACGTTGTCGAGCAGCCACCGGATCTTGGGTCCGGCGAAGTAGGCCGACAGCGGCAGCCCGGTCTCGCGGCGGAACCGGTCCTGGCCGACGTTGCGGCCCAGTTCCCGGCAGAGCGCGTCGGTGCGGGTGTCCTGCCAGACGATGGCGTTGTGGACGGGCTCGCCGGTGTGCCGGTCCCACAGCAGGGTGGTCTCGCGCTGGTTGGTGATGCCGATGGCCCGGACGTGGTCCTTGGTGATCTCGGCCTTCTCCAGCGCGCCGGCGACGACTTCCTGGACGTTGGCCCAGATCTCGGCGGCGTCGTGCTCCACCCAGCCGGGCCTGGGGAAGATCTGCTCGTGTTCCTTCTGGTCGACGGAGACGATGCGTCCGTCGTGGTCGAAGACGATGCAGCGGGAGGAGGTGGTGCCCTGGTCGATGGCGGCGATGTACTCGCGCTGTTCGGCGGAGAAGGACGGGTCGTGCGTGCTGCTCATGCGGTCGGCTCCTGGTGGTTGCGGTTCGGGGGCGGAACGGCGGGACGGCTGCGGCGGGTCAGAACACCAGCTGGTGGATACCGGCCGCGGCGGCGCCGCCGAGCAGCGGGCCGACCACCGGCACCCAGGCGTAGGACCAGTCGGAGCCGCCCTTGTTGGGCAGCGGGAGCAGGGCGTGGACGATCCGCGGGCCCAGGTCGCGGGCCGGGTTGATCGCGTACCCGGTGGGGCCACCGAGGGACAGGCCGATGCCGAGGACGGTGAGCGCCACCAGCAGGCCGCCGATCGCGGTGACCTGGAGGGCGTCGTTCACGCCGGTGGCCAGGACGACGGAGACCAGGACGAAGGTGCCGAGGATCTCGGTGGCGACGTTCTGCCAGTAGACGCGGATCTCGGGGGCGGTGGAGAAGATGCCCAGCACAGGCCCCGGCTCGCCGTGTCCCGCGGCGCGGCGCTCGCGGACGGGCTTGGGCTCGTCGAAGGCCCGCACGCCGGGGGTGCGGGAGCCGCCCTCCTCCTCGCGGTCGGTGAGGTGGGCGATGAAGTGGCCGTAGTACCCGATCCAGACGCCGATGGCGCCGAGCATCGCCCCGGTGAGCTGGCCGAGCACATAGACCCAGAACTGGCCCCAGCCACCGTTGACGATCATGATGCCGAGGGTCACCGCGGGGTTGAGGTGCGCCCCGGAGATCTCGGTGGAGACGTAGACGCCGGCGAGCACCGCGATGCCCCACCCGAAGGTGATCGCGACCCAGCCGGCGCCGAACGCCTTGGACTTCTTCAGTACGACGCCGGCTACCACGCCGGCTCCCAGCAGGATCAGTACGGCGGTGCCGAGCACCTCGCCGTAGAAGATTTCGGAGTTGGACACCCGTGACTCCTTCGTCCCATGTCCGGTGGACCAGGTAGAGAGCTCCGTCCGGTGTTCGACATTGTCGACCACTGACCGCGAGTTTTCTCTTCGGTGAGGCTGCCGTCAAGGGATGTGATGCAAGAAACGGCAGAGAGCTGACGAATGTCCGTATTGTCCTAGAATCTACCTGATCCGAGGTCGCGCGACACGGAGCGGGCGCAGTCCCGCACCGCCGCCACCAGCCGGGGACGGGGCGCGGAACCCTCCAGCATCCGTTCCACCGCTCCGGTGATCCCCACCGCGCCCACCGGCATCCGGCGCCGGTCCAGGATCGGCGCGGCCACCGACGCCACCCCGTCCCAGGTCTCGCCCACGTCGGCGGCCCAGCCCCGGGTCCGCACCTCGGCCAGGCCCCGGTCGAAGGCCGCCGGGTCCACCACGGTGGCGTCCGTGATCGCGCCCAGCCCGGCCTCCATGGCCTCGTTGTGCGCCACCGGGTCGAAGGCCGCCAGCACCTTGCCCAGCGCCGTGCTGTGCAGCGGCTGCATCGCCCCCACCTCCAGCACCTGCCGGGAGTCGTCGGGCCGGAAGACGTGGTGCACGATCAGCACCCCGCGCTGGTGCAGCACCCCGACGTAGGCGCTCTCGCCCGAGGAGCGGGCCAGGTCGTCCGTCCACACCAGCGCCCTGGCGCGCAGCTCGTGCACGTCCAGATAGCTGTTGCCCAGCCGCAGCAGCTCGGCGCCCAGCTGGTACTTGCCCGAGCCCGCGTCCTGCTCGACGAAGCCCTCCTGCTGGAGGGTGCGCAGCAGCCCGTGCGCGGTGCCCTTGGCCAGGCCGATGGACGACGCGATGTCGGACAGCCCGAGCCGGCGCTCCCCGCCGGCCAGCAGCCGCAGCACCGCCGCGGCCCGCTCCAGTGACTGAATGGTCCGCGCCATGGGACCGCCTCCTGCCGTTCACGCCCTCGGCGGGCCCTGTCGCCCGCCCGCCACCACCATTCGACAATGCCGAACACCATCGGGTGATGTCGATAGCCCGGGGAATGTCATGAGTTTAGTTCCTGCCAAAGGACGCCACCGGCTGTCCACCCACCGGAAGCCCCCCGGGAAACTTCCGGCAGTGCGGATACGCTGAGCGGGTGCCTCCTTCGCGGAGCGCATAGCCGACAGCCGTCGCACACCAGGAGCACCTCTATGGCCTCGCCCACCCTGCCCCCGCGTACCCAGGCCGACCGCGTCGCCGCACTGCGCGAAGCGCTCGCCTCCCGCGTCGTCGTCGCCGACGGCGGCATGGGCACCATGCTCCAGGCCCAGGAGCCCTCCCTCGACGACTTCCAGCAGCTGGAGGGCTGCAATGAGGTCCTGAACGTCACCCGGCCCGACATCGTGCGCTCCGTCCACCAGGAGTACTTCGAAGCCGGGGTGGACTGCGTGGAGACCAACACCTTCGGCGCCAACCTCGCCGCCCTCGGCGAGTACGACATCCCCGAACGCATCGCCGAACTCTCCGAGGCCGGCGCCCGCGTCGCCCGCGAGACCGCCGACGACTTCGCCGCCCGCGACGGCCGGCAGCGCTGGGTCCTCGGCTCCATCGGCCCCGGCACCAAACTGCCCACCCTCGGCCACATCCGCTACGCCGACCTGCGCGACGCCTACCAGCGCAACGCCGAGGGCCTGATCGCCGGCGGCGCCGACGCCCTGCTGGTGGAGACCGCCCAGGACCTGCTCCAGACCAAGGCGGCCGTGCTCGGCGCCCGCCGCGCGCTGGCCGCCACCGGCGCCACACTGCCCGTCCTCGTCCAGGTCACCGTCGAGACCACCGGCACCATGCTCCTCGGCTCCGAGATCGGCGCCGCCCTCACCGCCCTGGAACCCCTGGGCATCGACATGATCGGCCTCAACTGCGCCACCGGCCCGGCCGAGATGAGCGAACACCTGCGCTACCTCTCCCGGCACTCCACCGTCCCCGTCTCCTGCATGCCCAACGCCGGGCTGCCCGTCCTCGGCAAGGACGGCGCCCACTACCCGCTGGGCCCCGCAGAGCTCGCCGACGCCCACGAGACCTTCATCGGCGAATTCGGCCTCTCCCTCATCGGCGGCTGCTGCGGCACCACCCCCGAGCACCTGCGGCAGGTCGTGGAACGGGTCCGCGGCCTGACCCCCACCCCCCGCGACCCGCGGCCCGAACCCGGCGCCGCCTCCCTCTACCAGACCGTGCCCTTCCGCCAGGACGCCTCCTACCTGGCCATCGGCGAGCGCACCAACGCCAACGGCTCCAAGAAGTTCCGCGAGGCCATGCTGGAGGGCCGCTGGGAGGACTGCGTCGAACTCGCCCGCGAACAGATCCGCGAGGGCGCCCACCTGCTCGACCTGTGCGTCGACTACGTCGGCCGGGACGGCGCCGCCGACATGTCCGAACTCGCCGGCCGGCTCGCCACCGCCTCCACCCTGCCCATCGTCCTGGACTCCACCGAGCCCGCCGTCCTGGAAGCCGGGCTGGAACGCCTCGGCGGGCGGGCCGTCATCAACTCGGTGAACTACGAGGACGGCGACGGCCCCGACTCCCGGTTCGCCAAGGTCACCCGGATGGCCGTCGAACACGGCGCCGCCCTGATGGCCCTCACCATCGACGAGAGCGGCCAGGCCCGCACCCCCGAGCACAAGGTCGCCATCGCGGAGCGGATCATCGCCGACCTCACCGGCAACTGGGGCGTGGCCGAGTCCGACATCATCATCGACTGCCTCACCTTCACCATCTGCACCGGCCAGGAGGAATCCCGCCGGGACGGCATCCACACCATCGAGGCCATCCGGGAACTCAAGAAGCGCCACCCGGCGGTCCAGACCACCCTCGGCCTGTCCAACATCTCCTTCGGCCTCAACCCGGCCGCCCGGCTCGTCCTCAACTCCGTCTTCCTCGACGAGTGCGTCAAGGCGGGCCTGGACTCCGCCATCGTGCACGCCGCCAAGATCCTGCCCATCGCCCGCATCGACGAGGAACAGGTGCAGGTCGCCCTCGACCTCATCCACGACCGGCGCGCCGAGGGCTACGACCCGCTCCAGCGCTTCCTCGAACTCTTCGAGGGCGTGGACGCCAAGTCCATGCGGGCCGGCAAGACCGAGGAACTGCTCTCCCTGCCCCTGGAGGAGCGGCTGCGCCGGCGCATCGTCGACGGCGAGCGCAAGGGCCTGGAAGCCGATCTGGACGAGGCGCTCACCACCCGCCCCGCCCTGGACATCGTCAACGACACCCTGCTCGCCGGGATGAAGACCGTCGGCGAACTCTTCGGCTCCGGACAGATGCAGCTGCCGTTCGTGCTCCAGTCCGCCGAGGTCATGAAGACCGCCGTCGCCCACCTCGAACCGCACATGGAGAAGTCCGGCGACGAGGGCAAGGGCACCATCGTGCTGGCCACCGTCCGCGGCGACGTCCACGACATCGGCAAGAACCTCGTCGACATCATCCTGTCCAACAACGGCTACAACGTCGTCAACCTCGGCATCAAACAGCCGGTCACCGCCATCCTGGACGCCGCTCAGGAACACCGTGCCGACGTCATCGGCATGTCGGGACTGCTGGTCAAATCCACGGTGATCATGAAGGAGAACCTGGAGGAGCTGAACCAGCGCGGCATGGCCGCCGACTATCCCGTCATCCTCGGCGGCGCCGCCCTCACCCGCGCCTACGTCGAACAGGACCTCCACGAGATCTACCAGGGCGAGGTCCGCTACGCCCGCGACGCCTTCGAGGGCCTGCGGCTGATGGACGCCCTGATCGCCGTCAAGCGCGGCGTGCCCGGCGCCACCCTCCCCGAACTCAAGAAGCGCCGGGTGGCCGCCCGCCCCGCCGCCGCCCTCCCGGAGGAGGACCGCGACGCGCCGGTGGCCCGCTCCGCCACCGCCACCGACGTGCCCCTGCCCACCGCGCCCTTCATGGGCACCCGGGTCATCAAGGGCATCCCGCTCAAGGACTACGCCGCCTGGCTGGACGAGGACGCGCTGTTCAAGGGCCAGTGGGGCCTCAAGGGCAGCCGCGGCGCCGAGGGACCCGACTACGAGGAACTGCTGGAGACCGAGGGCCGGCCCCGGCTGCGCGGCTGGCTGGACCGGCTGCACACCGAGAACCTGCTGGAGGCGGCCGTCGTCTACGGCTACTTCCCCTGCCACGCCGAGGGCCAGGACCTGGTGATCCTGGACGAGGACGGCAAGGAACGCACCCGGTTCACCTTCCCCCGCCAGCGGCGCGGCCGGCGCCTGTGCCTGGCCGACTTCTTCCGCCCCGCCGAGAGCGGCGAGACCGACGTGGTCGCCCTCCAGGCCGTCACCGTCGGCTCCCGGGTCTCCGGCGCCACCGCCGAACTCTTCGCCGCCGACGCCTACCGCGACTACCTGGAACTGCACGGGCTCTCCGTCCAGCTCGCCGAGGCACTCGCCGAGTTCTGGCACGCCCGGGTGCGCGCCGAACTGGGCATCGGCGGCGCCGACCCCGCCACCCTCGGCGGCATGTTCCGCACCGAGTACCAGGGCTGCCGGTAC
Source organism: Streptomyces harbinensis (assembly GCF_900116145.1). GTDB lineage: Bacteria > Actinomycetota > Actinomycetes > Streptomycetales > Streptomycetaceae > Streptomyces > Streptomyces carpaticus. The sequence goes on from NZ_FPAB01000002.1 coordinate 302,084, forward strand.
TCCCTGGGCTACCCGGCCTGCCCCGACCTGGAGGACCGCGCCAAGATCGCCGACCTGCTCCGGCCCGAGCGCATCGGCGTCACCCTCTCGGAGGAGTTCCAGCTCCACCCCGAACAGTCCACCGACGCGATCATCCTGCACCACCCCGAAGCCAACTACTTCAACGCCCGCTGACCCCGATATCCCTCGAACGGGTGACCCCCGGGGCGGCCGGCCCCGTACCCCCGTAGACTGATCTGTCCGGTACGCGGCCGGTCGTCCCTCTCCGAGGCCGGAGGGGTGATGACCGGCCGTCCTGCTCCCAGGAGGGATCACGGATGACCAGTTCCCCGCCCGTCATCGACACCGCCGCCGCCCCCAGCCCGCTGCCGCAGGCCGTGCTGCTGGACATGGACGGCACCCTGGTGGACACCGAGGGATTCTGGTGGGACGCGGAGGTCGAGGTCTTCGCCGGCCTGGGCCACACCCTCCCCGAGGAGTACCGCGCGGTCGTGGTGGGCGGGCCGATGACCCGCAGCGCCGGCTTCCTCATCGAGGCCACCGGCGCCGACATCACCCTGGACGAGGCCCGCGACGCGCTCAACGCCGCCTTTCTGCGCCGCCTCGACCGGGGCGTCGCCCTGATGCCGGGCGCCCACCGGCTGCTCACCGACCTCGCCGCCCACCGGGTGCCCACCGCGCTGGTCTCCGCCTCGCACCGCACCGTCATCGACCGGATGCTGCACTCCATCGGCGCCCACCACTTCGCGCTGACCGTCGCGGGCGACGAGCTGACCCGCACCAAGCCGCACCCCGACCCGTACCTCACCGCCGCGGCCGGCCTCGGCGCCGACCCCGCGCGCTGTGTGGCCGTCGAGGACACCCTCACCGGCGTCGCCTCGGCCGAGGCCGCCGGCTGCCAGGTCGTCGCCGTCCCCTCGGTGGCACCCGTACCGCCCGCCCCCGGCCGCACGGTGGTCACCTCGCTGGAGGAGATCAGCGTCCCCTTCCTGCGCGCCCTCCAGCACGCCACCGCCCCCCGCACGGCGGACGTCGTGCAGGGCTAGTCCGGGCGCTAGTTCCCCGGGCGCACCAGGCCGCTCTCGTACGCGTACACCGCCGCCTGCACCCGGTCGCGCAGCTGGAGCTTGGTGAGCACATGGCCCACATGGGTCTTCACCGTGGTCTCGCTGACGAAGAGATCCGCCGCGATCTCCGCGTTGGACAGCCCCCGGGCCACCAGCTTCAGCACCTCGACCTCACGCTCGGTGAGCGTGTGCAGGGCGTCGGGCACCCCGGCGTCCTCGCCCGAGGGCAGCTTGCCCGCGTACTTGTCGAGCAGCCGCCGGGTCACGCTCGGCGCCAGCGTCGCCTCGCCCGCCGCGACAACCCGGATGGCCTGCACCAGCTCGGCCGCCGGGGCGTCCTTCAGCAGAAAGCCGCTGGCCCCCGCCCGCAGCGCCTCGATCACGTACTCGTCCAGATCGAAGGTGGTCAGCACCAGCACCTTGGCCGGGCCGTCCCGCTGCGGCCCGGTGATCCGGCGGGTGGCCTCCACCCCGTCCATCCGCGGCATCCGGATGTCCATCAGCACCACATCGGGCAGCAGCGCCCGCACCTGGTCCAGGGCCTGGAGTCCGTCACCGGCCTCGCCGACCACGGCCACATCGCGCTCGGCCTCCAGGATCATCCGGAATCCGGTACGCAGCAGCGGCTGGTCGTCGACCAGCAGAACGCGGATGGGCATGAACCAACCCCTCGATCAGACGGCAGGCGCGCACCATTCTCGCCCACGGCCGCCCGGCTCAGCCCGCCGGGAGGTCGCCGCCCGCACCGCCCGCGCCGGCTCCGCCGCCCCCGTCGCGCTCACCTGCCGCTCCGTCCGCTCCGTCCGCTCCGCCGGTGTCCGCGGTCGCGTCCGCTCCCTCGGCTCCCGCCGCCCCGTCCGTGTCCGTGTCCCGGTCCTCGCCGGTCCGCTGCCCCGGCATCTCCAGCGGCAGCGCCGGCTGGATCGTCAGCGGGTACGGCGGGGGAGTGCCCCCGAACTCCGGGCAGTGCGCCTGATGGTCGCACCAGCCGCACAGCCGCCCCGGCTTCGGCCGCCAGTCCCCGGTCTCCGTGGCCCGCCGGATCGCCTCCCACAGCGCCAGCAGCTTCCGCTCCACGGCCAGCAGCTCGCTCTCCTGCGGATCCAGCGTCAGCACATCGCCGCTGCCCAGATAGACCAGCTGGAGCCGCTTGGGCACCTCGCCGCGCAGCCGCCACAGCACCAGCGCGTAGAACTTCATCTGGAACAGCGCGTCCCCCGCGTACTCCGGCCGCGGCGCCTTCCCCGTCTTGTAATCGACGATCCGCACCTCGCCCGTCGGCGCGATGTCCACCCGGTCGATCACCCCGCGCAGCCGCAGCCCCGACTCCAGCTTGGTCTCCACCCACAGCTCGCGCTCGGCCGGCTGGAGCCGCGTCGGGTCCTCCAGCGAGAACCACCGCTCCACCAGCTCCTCGGCCTCCGTCAGCCAGCGCGCCAGCCGCTCGGCGTCCAGCGCCCCCGGCTGTGCCCCCTCCGACTCGTCCGGGAAGAGCTGGGCGAGCTCCGGGCGTTTCTTCAGCAGCCGCTCCCACTCCCGCACCACCATCGACCGCGCCCTGGGCACACTGCGCTGCCCGGCGGGCGCGTCGAACACCCGCTCAAGGACGGCGTGCACCACCGTCCCCCTGGTGGCCGCCGCGCTCGGCGCCTCCGGCAGTTTGTCGATCACCCGGAAGCGGTAGAGCAGGGGGCACTGCATGAAGTCGGCGGCCCGGGACGGGGACAGGGAGGCGGTACGCGCGGTGGCTGACGCTTGCATGTCCGGAACCCTACGGGGCGTCACTGACAGCGGGGCGCTTACCATCGTCTTCATACCACCTCGTCACCCGAGGTCACACCCAGCAAGGGGAACTGGTGCCAGACTCCGACAGCGACCGGACAGCGCCCGGCAGCCCGGCCGGCCAGGAGAACGCCGGCGACGGACCGGGAACCCGCAAGGAAGCCGGCGGCGGCCTGCTCATGGGACGCGTCTTCGGCGTGCCCATCTACGTCGCCCCCAGCTGGTTCCTGGTCGCGGCCCTGATCACCTGGTTCTTCGGCAACCAGCTCGACCGGGTGCTGCCCGAACTCGGCGCCGGCCGCTACCTCGTCTCGCTGTTCTTCGCGGTGGCCTTCTACGCCTCCGTCCTCGTCCACGAACTGGCCCACACCTACGCGGCGATCCGCTTCGACCTGCCGGTGCGCCGCATCCAGCTCCAGTTCTTCGGCGGCGTCTCCGAGATCGAGAAGGAATCCCAGACCCCCGGCCGCGAGTTCGTGCTCGCCGGCGTCGGCCCGCTGCTCTCCCTCGTGCTCGGCGGCATCTTCTGGGCCGGCATGCTCACCGTGGAGCGCGGCACCGTCCCCGGCGTCCTGCTCGCCGGGCTGATGCTCTCCAACGTCATCGTCGCCGCCTTCAACCTGCTCCCCGGACTCCCGCTGGACGGCGGCCGGATGCTGCGCGCCGTGGTCTGGCGGATCAGCGGCAACCCCATGACCGGCACCGTCGCCGCCGCCTGGACCGGCCGGGTGCTCGCCGTCGTGGTCCTCATCGGCTTCCCGCTCGCCACCCATCTGACCGGCGTCACCGAGCGCGACTCGTACACCGGGATCAACTCCCTCACCGACGCCCTGCTGGCCGCCATCCTCGCCGCCATCATCTGGACCGGCGCCGGCAACAGCCTCAAGATGGCCCGGCTGCGCGAACGGCTGCCCGCCCTCAACGCCCGCACCCTCACCCGCCGGGCCGTCCCGGTCACCGCCGCCACCCCGCTCTCCGAGGCGCTGCGCCGCGCGAACGACGCCGGGGCCCGCGCCCTGGTGGTCGTCGACGGACAGGGCGCCCCGCACGCCCTGGTCCGCGAGGCCGGTATCGCCTCCGTCCCCGAACACCGCCGCCCCTGGGTGGCCGTCTCCACCCTCGCCCAGGACATCGAGGACGGCATGCGGGTGCCCGCCGACCTCACCGGCGAGGCCCTGCTCGACCATCTGCGGGCCACCCCCGCCACCGAGTACCTGGTCGTCGAGGAGAACGACGAGATCTACGGAGTCCTGTCCACCACCGACGTCGAACGCGCCTTCGTGGACGCCATGACCGGGCCCGCCGCCCGCCGCTGACCACCGCCCGCGCCTCCCCGCGCACGGAAGCGGCCGCGCCCTGCACTAGGCTGGCCCCCATGTCCGAACCGACCGGTGCCGCCCGCCGTCGCGGGCCCTTCCAGGTCGGGGACCAGGTACAGCTCACCGATCCCAAGGGCCGCCACTACACCTTCACGCTCGAAGCCGGGAAGAGCTTCCACACCCACAAGGGTGCCTTCCCGCACGACGAGCTGATCGGTGCCCCCGAGGGAACCGTTGTCCGCACCACGGGGAACGTCGCCTATCTCGCGCTGCGCCCCCTGCTCCCCGACTACGTCCTGTCCATGCCCCGCGGAGCCGCCGTGGTCTACCCCAAGGACGCGGGGCAGATCCTGGCCATGGCCGACATCTTCCCGGGCGCCCGGGTCGTCGAGGCCGGCGTGGGCTCCGGCTCGCTCAGCACCTTCCTGCTGCGCGCCATCGGCGACCAGGGCATGCTGCACTCCTACGAGCGCCGCGCCGACTTCGCCAAGATCGCCCAGGAGAACGTGGAGCGCTACTTCGGCTCCCCGCACCCGGCGTGGCGGCTGACGGTCGGCGACCTCCAGGACAACCTGTCCGACACCGAGGTCGACCGCGTCATCCTGGACATGCTCGCCCCCTGGGAGTGTGTGGAAGCCGTCTCCAAGGCGCTCGTCCCGGGCGGGATCGTGTGCGCCTACGTCGCGACCACCACCCAGCTGGCCCGCACCGTGGAGACCCTGCGCGAGCACGGCACGTTCAACGAGCCGACCGCGTGGGAGACCATGCTGCGCACCTGGCACGTCGAGGGCCTCGCGGTCCGCCCGGACCACCGCATGATCGGGCACACCGGCTTCCTGGTCACCGCCCGCCGGCTGGCCGACGGCGTCGAGCCGCCGCGCCGCCGCCGGCGCCCGGCCCCCGGCGCGTACGGTTCCGACTACACCGGCCCCGGCTCGGCGAGCGGCACCGCGCCCGCCCGCCCGGCGGAGGAAACGGACGCGTAAACCCCCCGCCGTATCCCGGTGATGTGAGATGTGGCACGATGCCGGGACCTGCCAACGCGCAGGTCCCGGCATCGAGTTGTCTCTCGCCTCCCCGCCCCAGGAGCCGTCCGCGTGCAGTCCCCGGCAGCCGCAGTACCTCCGTCCCCCAGTGGCCGTCCCGTGCACTGGATCACCACCGCCGCGGCCCTGGCCGCGCTCGCCGCGACGGCCGCCTGGCTCGGCCCGGGCGGCGCGGCGGCCGAGCCGCCCGCGGCGCCGGTGGCGGGCCCGGATCCGGCCGCGGCCGACTATCCGGTGGACTGCGGCCCGTACGGCATCACCGTCACCGACCACCTCACCGTCGATCTGGACGGGGACGGCGTCGCGGAGACCGTCGCCGCCGTGCACTGCGACGCCGGGGCAGGCACCCCGCCGCACGGCCTGTACCTGCTGACCGCGCCGGCCCGCGGCGAGAGCGCGCCCCGGGTGGCGCTGACCCTGGTCGACCCGGCCGAGGGCATGACCCTGGAGAACCTGGCCGCGCGCGGCGGCACCGTCTCGGTACGGCTGCTCGGCTACTCCTCGCCCGACGTCCCGCGCTCCGCGCCCGACCAGCGGCGCGATGTCTCCTGGGAGTGGACGGACGGCACCCTGGCACTGCGCGCGGCCCCGCCGCCCGGCAGCTACTGAGCGGATCCGGGCCCGGCCGGGCGCGGGGGTGCGCCCGGCGACGAGCGCAAGGAGATCAGGAGACGTCCGCGGGGTCCGCGACGGCGTCCGGACCGTACACCTCGGCCTTGTCCGCCGCGCGGCGCACGTGGATGCACTCGCCCGGACAGTCCTTGGCCGACTCGATCACATCGCGCAGCAGCGGCAGCGGCACCGGCGCGGTGGCCCCGGGTGCGGTGAGCAGCTCGGCCTCCCGGCCGTACGCCGCCGGGGGCTTCACATACGCGAGGCCGTCGATGTCCAGCTCGAAGACCTCGGGAGCGTACTGCGCGCAGATCCCGTCGCCCGTGCACAGGTCCTGGTCGATCCAGACTTCCAGGTCCGAGGAAGCATTCCGCGCGGTCATGTGGCCTGCCGTTCCTTGAGAGGGTGAAACAAAGAGAGCCATCCCTGCCGGGTGTTGACCGCTTACGACCATACAACCGTCCGCTTTCCACTCGTCCGGGGTGGGTATTCCCTGGCATGAGGGAGTGCGCAAGGGTGAAGATCGGATCCACCTCGACCGTCTTTGTGATCTAGGGGTTTCGAACCGCACCGGTCCAGGTAGGGTCTGGAAGCGTCCAGCTCCCTTTGGAGGAGGTGAGGACCGTGGCATCCCACGATGACGACAGCAACCGCGGCATCCGGCCCGGTCGGGCATCCGACGACCCGTCCCGGCAGCTTGCCGATCTTGAGCAGGAGATCACCGTCCTGCGCCGAAAGCTGGCCGACTCTCCGCGGCACACTCGGGTTCTCGAGGAGCGGATCGTCGAGCTGCAGACCAACCTGGCCGGCGTGTCCGCGCAGAACGAGCGGCTCGCCACGACCCTCCGCGAGGCCCGTGACCAGATCGTCGCCCTCAAGGAAGAGGTCGACCGGCTGGCGCAGCCTCCGGCCGGTTTCGGCGTCTTCCTGCGAGCCAACGAGGACGACACGGCCGACATCTTCACCGGTGGCCGCAAGCTGCGGGTGAATGTCAGTCCCAATATCGAACTGGACAAGCTGCGGCGTGGCCAGGAGGTCATGCTCAACGAGGCGCTCAACGTGGTCGCGGCCATGGAATTCGAGAGCGTCGGCGAAATCGTCACCCTCAAGGAAGTCCTGGAGGACGGCGAGCGCGCCCTGGTCGTCGGGCACACCGACGAGGAGCGTGTGGTCCGGCTGGCCGAGCCGCTGCTGGCCTCCGGCATCGTGCTGCGCTCCGGGGACGCCCTGCTGCTGGAGCCGCGATCCGGCTATGTGTTCGAGGTCGTGCCCAAGAGCGAGGTCGAGGAGCTGATCCTCGAAGAGGTCCCCGACATCGACTACAACAAGATCGGCGGTCTGGGCGGCCAGATCGAGCTGATCAGGGACGCGGTGGAGCTCCCGTACCTGCACCCGGACCTGTTCCGGGAGCACGAGCTGCGCCCGCCCAAGGGCGTCCTGCTGTACGGCCCGCCCGGCTGCGGCAAGACGCTCATCGCCAAGGCGGTGGCGAACTCGCTCGCCAAGAAGGTCGCCGAGGTCACCGGCAAGCCCGCGGGGAAGAGCTTCTTCCTCAACATCAAGGGCCCCGAGCTGCTGAACAAGTACGTCGGCGAGACCGAGCGGCACATCCGGCTGGTCTTCCAGCGGGCCCGCGAGAAGGCCAGTGAGGGCACGCCCGTCATCGTCTTCTTCGACGAGATGGACTCCCTCTTCCGCACCCGCGGCTCCGGGGTCAGCTCGGACGTGGAGAACACCATCGTCCCGCAGCTGCTCTCCGAGATCGACGGTGTGGAGGGCCTGGAGAACGTCATCGTGATCGGCGCCTCCAACCGCGAGGACATGATCGACCCGGCGATCCTGCGCCCCGGCCGTCTCGATGTGAAGATCAAGATCGAGCGTCCGGACGCGGAGGCCGCCCGGGACATCTTCTCGAAGTACCTCACGCCGCGGCTCCCGCTGCACACCGAGGACCTCCAGGAGCACTCCGGCAACGCCGAGGCGGCCGTCGCCGCGATGATCCAGACCGTGGTCGAGCAGATGTACGCCGAGACCGAGGAGAACCGCTTCCTGGAGGTCACCTACGCCAACGGTGACAAGGAAGTGCTCTACTTCAAGGACTTCAACTCCGGCGCCATGATCCAGAACATCGTGGACCGGGCGAAGAAGATGGCCATCAAGGCATTCCTGGACCACAATCAGAAGGGTCTGCGCGTCTCCCACCTCCTCGCCGCCTGCGTGGACGAGTTCAAGGAGAACGAGGACCTGCCCAATACCACCAACCCCGACGACTGGGCCCGGATCTCCGGAAAGAAGGGCGAGCGGATCGTCTTCATCCGCACCCTGGTCACCGGAAAGAAGGGCGCCGACACCGGCCGTTCCATCGACACGGTGGCGAACACGGGTCAATACCTGTAGCAGCGAAGCGTCCGGCTGCGGGGCATGCGACGGCATGAACCGCAGCCGGACGCTTCTCCCAAGGAGGGCCGCATGACTGTACGGCGAGTGATGGGGATCGAAACGGAGTACGGCGTCTCCGTCCCCGGCCACCCGAACGCCAACGCCATGCTCACCTCCTCCCAGGTCGTGAACGCCTACGCGGCGGCCATGCACCGGGCCCGGCGGGCACGCTGGGACTTCGAGGAGGAGAATCCGCTGCGCGACGCCCGCGGATTCGATCTGGCGCGCGACAACGCCGACGCCAGCCAGCTCACGGACGAGGACATCGGCCTCGCCAACGTCATCCTCACCAACGGCGCCCGGCTGTACGTGGACCACGCCCATCCGGAGTACAGCGCCCCCGAGACCACCAGCCCGCTGGACGCCCTGCTGTGGGACAAGGCCGGCGAGCGGATCATGGCCGAGGCCGCCCGGCGCGCCGCCGAGGTGCCCGGCTCCCAGCCCATCCAGCTCTACAAGAACAACACCGACAACAAGGGCGCCTCCTACGGCACCCACGAGAACTACCTGATGAAGCGGGAGACGCCGTTCTCCGACATCGTGCGCCACCTGACGCCGTTCTTCGTCTCCCGGCAGGTGGTCTGCGGCGCCGGGCGGGTCGGCATCGGGCAGGACGGCAGCGAGCACGGCTTCCAGCTCAGCCAGCGCGCCGACTACTTCGAGGTCGAGGTGGGGCTGGAGACCACCCTCAAGCGGCCCATCATCAACACCCGCGACGAGCCGCACGCGGACGCCGAGAAGTACCGCAGGCTGCATGTGATCATCGGCGACGCCAACCTCGCCGAGGTCTCCACCTATCTGAAGCTGGGCACCACCGCGCTGGTCCTGTCCATGATCGAGGACGGCTTCATCGCGGTCGATCTGGCCGTGGACCAGCCGGTCCGCACCCTGCACCGGGTCAGCCACGACCCCTCGCTGCGCCGGCTGATCACGCTGCGCAGCGGACGCAAGCTCACCGCCGTACAGCTCCAGATGGAGTACTACGAGCTGGCCCGCAAGTACGTGGAGGAGCGCTGGGGCGCGGACGCCGACCCGCAGACCACGGATGTGCTCAGCCGCTGGGAGGACGTGCTCGGCAAGCTGGAGACCGACCCGATGAGCCTGGCCAACCAGCTGGACTGGGTCGCCAAGCGGGAGCTGATGGAGGGCTACCGGCGCCGCGACAGCCTCGGCTGGGACGCCGCCCGGCTGCATCTGGTGGACCTCCAGTACGCGGACGTCCGGCCCGACAAGGGGCTGTACAACCGGCTGGCGGCCCGCGGCCGGATCACCCGGCTGCTGGACGAGGAGGACGTGCTGCGGGCCCAGGGCAGCCCGCCCGAGGACACCCGCGCCTATTTCCGCGGCCGCTGTCTCGAACAATACGCCGACGATGTGGCCGCCGCCTCCTGGGATTCGGTGATCTTCGACGTCCCGGGCCGGGATTCCCTTCAGCGGGTACCCACCATGGATCCTTTGCGGGGTACCCGGGAACACGTGAAGGATCTGCTGGACGCCAGCAGCAGCGCCCAGGATCTGCTCCGGGCGCTGGCTGGGGGCTGATTTCCTCCGGATACGGGAATCATGCGGAGGACCCCCGGACGTTGTAGCAATGAAGGAGCCGATGTCAGCACCGGCTAGTAGGGTCTGATCTTGTTACGTCGAAGCTGAGCAGGGGTGAGGGAGATGGCGACCAAAGACACCGGCGGCGGCCAGCAGAAGGCGTCGCGTACCAGCGAGGAAACCGAGGAAACGACCGCGGAGGTCTCCGAGGAGCTCAAGGAGCGCCAGGAGGAACTGACCGACGACGTGGACTCCGTTCTGGACGAGATCGACGAGGTCCTGGAATCCAACGCCGAGGACTTCGTGCGCTCCTTCGTCCAGAAGGGCGGCCAGTAATTCACGCCCCGGGTGGCGCGCGGCGGGCACGGCTGTTCGCGCGTCACCCGATGTGGATCTTGACCAGGTGCCGGGTAGGGTCCCTGGCGTACTCCTGGCCGGCGCCGTGCGCCGCCGGATCGTTTCCATGACCTGGAAGGACTTCTGTGGTAGGCAACTCCCATGACCAGGGGCGACTTCCGGCAGCCTTCCTGAGGCCCGGGTCCTCCTCCTTCTTCGACTTCCTCTCCGAGATCGCGCCGGAGCGGCTGCCGGGCAACCGGATGCTGCCGCCGGTGGAGGGGCCCGTGCAGATTCCGCACGGGACCACGATCGTGGCCGCCACGTTCTCCGGCGGCGTGGTCCTCGCGGGCGACCGCAGGGCCACCATGGGCCACCAGATCGCCCAGCGGGACGTGGAGAAGGTCTTCCCGGCGGACGAGTTCTCCGCCGTGGGCATCGCCGGCACCATGGGCTTCGCGATCGAGCTGGTGAAGCTCTTCCAGCTGGAGCTGGAGCACTTCGAGAAGGTCGAGGGCGAAGTCCTCTCCCTGGAGGGCAAGGCCAACCGGCTCTCCGCCATGATCCGCGGCAACCTGGGCATGGCCATGCAGGGCCTGGCCGTGGTGCCGCTCTTCGCCGGGTACGACCTCGACCGTGCGAAGGGCCGGATCTTCTCCTACGACGTGACCGGTGGCCGCTCCGAGGAGCTGGGCTTCGCCGCCGTCGGCTCCGGCTCCGTCTTCGCGCGCGGCTCGCTCAAGAAGCTGCACCGCGAGGACCTGACGGAGCAGCAGACGGTCACCGCCGTCGTGCAGTCCCTCTACGACGCCGCCGACGACGACTCCGCCACCGGCGGCCCCGACCTGACCCGGCGGATCTACCCGATCGTCACCGTGATCACCGAAGAGGGCTTCCGCCGGCTCACCGAGGCGGAGATCTCCGAGATCGCCCGTTCGGTGCACGAGGGCCGGCTCCAGCTGCCCAACGGGCCGCAGGCCCCGGTTCTGTAGATTTCCCAAGGATCAGGAAGGGACGAATAGCCGGTGTCGACGCCGTTCTATGTCTCACCCCAGCAGGTCATGGCGGACCGCGCCGAGTACGCCCGCAAGGGCGTGGCGCGCGGGCGCGCCCTGGTCGTGCTGCAGTATGCCGACGGCATCGTGTTCGTCGCCGAGAACCCCTCGCGGGCGCTGCACAAGGTCAGCGAGATCTATGACCGGATCGCCTTCGCCGCCACGGGCAAGTACAACGAGTACGAGAACCTGCGCATCGGCGGCACCCGCTACGCCGATCTGCGCGGCTACACCTACGACCGCGAGGACGTCACGGCCCAGGGGCTCGCCAACCTCTACGCCCAGACCCTGGGCACCATCTTCTCCAGCGCCGCCGAGAAGCCCTACGAGGTGGAGCTGCTGGTCGCCGAGGTCGGCGAGAGCGGCGCCGAGGACGAGATCTACCGGCTGCCGCACGACGGCTCCATCATCGACGAGCACGGCTCGGTCGCGGTGGGCGGCAACGCGGAGCAGATCGGCAGCTACCTCAAGCAGCGCCACCGGGACGACATGCCGCTGGGCGAGGCGCTGCGGCTGGCGGTGGCGGCGCTCGGCCGGGACAGCGGCGGCGGTGAGGTCCGTGAGCTGACCGCCGACCAGCTGGAGGTCGCGGTGCTCGACCGCACCCGCCCGCAGCAGCGCAAGTTCAAGCGGATCCTCGGCCGCCAGCTCGCCCGGCTGCTGGACGAGAACCCGCACGCCCCGACCGCGCCGGAGCCCTCGCCGGGCTCGGAGGGTGACGCCTCCGGCGGCGAGACGGACTGACAGCGCTCGCAAGCAGCCGCGCCCGGTGGGCCCCTGCGGACCGGACCGACGGTCCGGTCCGCAGGGGCCCACGGCGTGGTGAGCGGGTACACCGTCCGGCGCCGGTGGCGCGGTGCGGGTCGCCCCGGGGCTCTTCGGGCGCGGCACCACCGCCGGCGTTGTGGACGGGACCGGCACCCGGATGGGCGCCACGGCCCGGGCGTGCGGCCGGACCGGAACGGGTCAGCCCTCCGCCGCAGGCGGGCCCGTGGAGCCGCGCGGCACCAGGGCGACCGGCAGGACCGTGCCGGGCGCCGGCTCGCCACGCAGCACCGTCAGCAGGGCGTGCATGCCCTCCTCGCCCATGGCGGCGGCCGGCAGCCGGACGGTCGTCAGCTCCGGTTCCACGGCCGTGGCCAGGTCGGTGTCACCGAACCCGGCCACCGACACCTCCGTGGGCACCCGCAGCCCCAGCCGCCGGGCGGCCTTGCACGCCCCCGCCGCCAGCACGTCGTCGTCGCAGACCAGCACGGTCGGGCGGGGGAGGGCGGTCAGCGCGCGTTCTGCGGCGGCCAGACCGCCCCGTACGGTCAGCGGTGCCCGCTCCGTGCGGACGAGCGAGGCGTCCGGCACCCGCGCGACCTCCCGTGTCAGCTCCCGGGCCCGTTCCCGGAAGGTCCAGGAGTCCACCTCGGCCGCGATGTGCGCGATCCGCCGGTGCCCGAGACCCAGCACGTGCCGCGCCAGCTGCCGCATGCCGTCGCCGATGTCCGGGTTGACGGTGGCGGCGGCCCCCGGGTCGCGCGGTTCGCTGTCGAGCATCACCAGCGGCAGCCCGCCCTCGCTCAGGGACCGCAGGGCGGGCGCCGCCATCGAGGAGGCCAGCACCCCGTCGAGGGTGGCGCCGGAGTGCGCGAACGGATCGGGGGCCGGGCCGATGCCCTCCGGCGAGGGATAGAGCACCACTCCGAACCCGTGGTCCGCCGCCACCCGGGCCGCCCCCGCGTACATCACGGCGAAGAACTCGCTGGAGAGCGCGGGCACCACCACCAGCGCCGTCCTGGTGCGGCCGAGCCGCAGGCTGCGGGCGGCCAGATTGGGGCGGTAGCCCAGCTCCCGGGCGGCGGCGCGGACCGTCTCGGCACGGGCGGGGGAGACCCGGCCCTGCCAGCGCTCGCGGAGCACCAGGGAGACGGTGGCCTGGGAGACCCCGGCCCGTTCGGCCACATCCCGACTGGTGGGGCGGGCGGGGACGTCCCCCGGTCGGGCACTGCTGTTCACAGTCGGCCATGGTACGTACAATCGAGCGACGTTATACGTAACACTTCTCTCTGGCTGGGGAGCCTTCATGGCAACGGGATACCTGGATCTGCTGCGCGCGCCGCACGTGGCGCGGCTGCTGGGCAGCACACTGCTCGGCCGGCTGCCGAACGGAGTGGCCTCGCTCGCGGTGCTGCTCTTCGTGCGTGCCGAGGGCGGCAGCTACGGCCTGGCCGGAGCGCTCGCGGCCGGGTACGGGGTGGCCACCGCCGTCGGCCAGCCGCTGCTCGGCCGGCTGGTGGACCTGTACGGCCAGCCCCGGATCCTGCTCCCCGCCGCCCTGTGCTCCACCACCGCGATGGGCTCGCTCGCCGTCGCGGGCGTCGGCAGCCCCGCCCTGGCACTGACGCTGATGCTGCTCGCCGGGCTGACCACCCCGCCGCTGGAGGGCGCGCTGCGCGCCCTGTGGCCCAGCGTCCTGGACCACCGCGAGGACCGGGTGCACCGCGCGTACGCGCTGGAGGCGGTGGCCCAGGAGGTGATCTTCGCCGGCGGCCCGCTCGTGGTGATGCTCTGCGTCGCCCAGTGGTCGGAAGGGGCCGCCCTGCTGATCGTCAACGGCGCCGGGCTGCTCGGCGCCCTGTCCGTGGCGCTCTCCGGACCCTCCCGGCGCTGGCGCAGCGCCCCGCGCGAGGCACACTGGCTGGGCGCGCTGCGCTCACGCGGACTGCTGGCGCTGCTGGGCGGCTTCTTCTTCGTCGGCGGCGCCCTGGGCGCCATCGCGGTGGCCGCGGTGGCCTACGCGGACGCGCGCGGCAACGAACTGGTCGCCACCTACCTGCACTCGGGGCTGGGGGTGGGCGCGCTGCTGGGCGGTCTGGCGTACGGGGCCAGGCAGTGGCCGGGGGAGCCGGAGCGGCGGCTGCGGCTGCTGGTGGCCGCGCTGGCCGTCTGCTACCTGCCGCTGGCCCTGGTGCCCTCCGGCGTGGTCGTCATGACGCTGCTGTCCGTGCTCGCCGGGGTCTTCCTCGCGCCCGCGCTGGCCTGCGCCTTCGTCGTCATCGACCGGCACGCGCCCCGTGGCACGGTCACCGAGGCGTTCTCCTGGCTGGTGACCACCTTCGGGGTGGGCGCCGCGATGGGCACCGGGGCGGTGGGCCCGGTGATCGAACGGGGCGGCGAGGGCGCCGGATACGTCCTGTCCGGGGTGGCCGGCCTGCTCGCGCTGGCGGTGCTGTGGCTGACGCGGAACGTCCTGGCGTCGCCGCACCCGGTGACGGTGGCCGTGGCCGGGTCGGAAAATGATCGAAACGCCGCCCCCGAACCCCGTTTCAGAACTGAGGATCGGGCGTAATGTTCAGACATGGATCGCCGAATCTTCGGGCTGGAGAACGAGTACGGCGTCACCTGCACGTTCCGGGGACAGCGGCGGCTGTCCCCGGACGAAGTGGCGCGGTACCTCTTCCGCCGAGTCGTGTCCTGGGGCCGCAGCAGCAATGTTTTTCTGCGCAACGGCGCCCGGCTGTATCTGGATGTCGGTTCACACCCCGAATACGCGACCCCGGAGTGTGACAACGTCACCGAGCTCATCACCCACGACAAGGCGGGTGAGCGCATTCTGGAAGGGCTCCTCGTCGACGCCGAGCGCCGGCTGCACGAAGAGGGGATCGCCGGCGATGTCTATCTCTTCAAGAACAACACCGACTCCGCCGGAAATTCTTACGGCTGTCACGAGAACTATCTGGTGGCCCGGCACGGGGAGTTCTCCCGGCTGGCGGATGTCCTGATCCCGTTCCTGGTGACCCGGCAGCTGATCTGCGGGGCCGGCAAGGTGCTCCAGACACCGCGCGGCGCGGTGTTCTGCGTCAGCCAGCGCGCCGAGCACATCTGGGAAGGGGTGTCCTCCGCGACCACCAGGTCCCGGCCGATCATCAACACCCGTGACGAGCCGCACGCCGACGCCGAGCGCTACCGCAGGCTGCATGTGATCGTCGGCGATTCCAACATGTCCGAAACCACCATGCTGCTGAAGGTCGGTGCCACCGACCTGGTGCTGCGCATGATCGAGGCCGGGACGGTGATGCGCGACCTCACCCTGGAGAACCCGATCCGGGCCATCCGCGAGGTCAGCCACGACACCACCGGGCAGCGCAAGGTGCGGCTGGCCACCGGCCGCGAGGCGTCCGCGCTGGAGGTCCAGCAGGAGTACTACGAGAAGGCGCTGGACTTCTGCGAGCGGCGCGGGATGCGCAGCGGGCTCACCGAGCAGGTGCTGGAGCTGTGGGGCCGCACCCTGGAGGCGATCCGCGCCCAGGAGCTGGACAAGATCAACACCGAGATCGACTGGGTCATGAAGTACCAGCTGATCGAGCGGTACCGGGCCAAGCACAACCTCACCATGTCCCACCCGCGGGTGGCGCAGATAGACCTCGCGTACCACGACATCCACCGGCGCCGCGGCCTCTACTACCTGCTGGAGCGCAAGGGCCAGGCGCAGCGCATCTGCAACGATCTGAAAATCTTCCAGGGCAAATCCGTGCCGCCCCAGACCACCCGGGCCAGGCTGCGCGGCGACTTCATCCGGCGGGCCCAGGAGCAGCGCCGGGATTTCACGGTCGACTGGGTGCATCTGAAGCTGAACGACCAGGCGCAGCGCACGGTGCTGTGCAAGGACCCGTTCCGGTCGGTCGACGAGCGGGTGGAGAAGCTGATCGCCGGGATGTAAACCGGGAATAGCGGGACGGAGGCCGTAGGCTGGGCGGGACCAGCGGGTCCCCCCCGTCCGTCCCTAGCTGAGTTGGACTGATGATCCCTACGAAACGCGCGCGCCGTGTTGTCGCGGCGCTGGCAGTCCCGGCCATTCTGCTGACCGCCGCCGCCTGCGGCTCCGATGACGGTTCCTCGTCCTCGGGGCCGCTCGCCGCTGTCTCGGGCAAGCCCGGCGAACAGCCCACCATCGAATTCGACGAGGACGCCGCCGCGGGCAAGACCTCGGTCGAAGTGCTCACCGAGGGTGATGGAGCCGAGGTCAAGCAGGGTGACATGCTCGGCATGGATGTGATCGGCAAGACCACGGGTGAGCAGAGCGACCTGGTCAACACCTGGATGACCCAGGACGGCCAGCCGACCACCTCGGACGAGACCCCGCGTCCGCAGCTGGTCACCCAGGCCGGTGTGGAGTCGGCGCTGCCGGAGGCCATCACCGAGCCGCTGATCGGTACCCAGGTGGGCAGCCGGGTCAAGGTCGAAGGCACCGCGGGCGAGCTGCTGGGCGAGACCGCCGACGCGGTGGGCCTGGACAAGGACCAGGGCATGGTGTGGGTCTTCGACATCAACGTCGCCATCGACCCGACCTCCTCCGCGACCGGTGAGCAGGCCCCGGTCGAGGAGGGCATGCCGGAGGTCGTGGCGGAGGGCCAGGAGCCCGCCACCATCACCATCCCGGACGGTGACGCCCCGGCCGAACTGCGCGAGCAGACCCTGATCGAGGGCGACGGCGCCGAGGTGCTGGCCGGTCACACCCTGTTCGTCCAGTACACCGGGGTGAACTGGGAGGACGGCGAGAAGTTCGACTCCTCCTGGGACCGCGACGGCGGTGCCTCCTTCCAGATCGGCGCCGGCCAGGTGATCTCCGGCTGGGACGAGACGCTGGTCGGCAAGCACGTGGGCGACCGGGTGCTGATGGTGCTGCCGCCGGACAAGGCGTACGGCGAGGCCGGCAACGCCAGCATCCCCGGCAACTCCACCCTCGTCTTCGTCGTGGACATCATCGGCGTCGCGTGATCGGTCGGCGGAGCCCGTAGGCTTTCGTACGCACCATCGACCTGATCGTTCCTAGGAGTGAATTCGTGAGCATCGACAAGCCGGAGGTCGATTTCCCCATCGGCGACCCGCCCGCCGATCTGGAGATCAAGGACCTCTGGGAGGGTGACGGCCCGGTCGCCGAGGCCGGCGCCACCGTCGCCGTGCACTATGTCGGCGTCTCCTTCAGCAGTGGCGAGGAGTTCGACGCCAGCTGGAACCGCGGCACCCCGCTGCGCTTCCAGCTGGGCGCCGGCCAGGTCATTCCCGGCTGGGACCGGGGCGTGCAGGGCATGAAGGTCGGCGGCCGCCGGCAGCTGACCATCCCGCCGCACCTCGCGTACGGCGACCAGGGCGCCGGTGGCGGGCGGATCGCCCCGGGCGAGACGCTGATCTTCGTCTGCGACCTGGTCTCGGTCTGATCCGGGCAAGCGGTACCGTGGGCCCATCCCCGTGGGGGGATGGGCCCATCGCTGTGTGTGGGCGCGGACGAGGAAGGGGGCGGCCCGCCGATGGCGATCGCCAAGGCCGAGCGGCTGATGAATCTGGCGCTGTGCCTGCTGGGCACCGGCCGTCCGCTGACCAAGCGGGAGCTGCGCACCTCCATCGAGGCGTACATCGAGGCCGGCACCGAGGACGCCTTCAACCGCATGTTCGAGCGCGACAAGGACGATCTGCGCGAACTGGGCATGGTCATCGACACCGTGGAGTCCCTGGACGGCGAGATCGGCTACCTCGCCCGCCGCGACCGCAACCGGCTGCCCCCGCTGACCCTGGACGCCGAGGAAGCCGCCGCGCTCGGGCTGGCCGCCAAGGTGTGGCAGCAGGCCCGGCTGGCCGGAGCCGCCAGCGGCGCGCTCCAGAAGCTGCGTGCCGCCGGGATGCCGCTGGCCGGGGCGGAACAGGAGACCTTCAGCGCCCTGGAGCCGCGCATCCCCGCCGGTGAGGCCGCCTTCGAACCGCTGATGATCGCCTGCCGCGACCGCCGCCCGGTCACCTTCGACTACCGCAAGTCCAACGCCGCCCACGCCGAGCAGCGGCAGGTCGAACCCTGGGCCCTGGAGTGCTGGCGCGGCCACTGGTACCTGGCCGGTTACGACCGGGAGCGGCGCGCCGAGCGGGTCTTCCGGCTCTCCCGGATCAGCGGCCGGGTGCGCTCGCGCAGCGGCGCGTTCACCGCCGAGGTACCCGGCGTGGTGGCGGTGCGCGAGTCCGTCGCCGAGTGGGCGGGGGAGAGCGCCACCGGAGCCGCCAGGATCCGGCTGCGGGCCGGGGCGGGCTACCCGCTGCGGGCCCGTGCCACCTGGACGCGGGAGGGCGAAAACGGCTGGGACGAGCTGGAGATCCCGCACGGCCACGGCCTCGGCGCCTGGCTGGTGGAGTTCGGACCCGATGTGATCGTGCTGGAACCCGCCGAACTGCGGGCCGACGTGGTGGACCGGCTGCGCGCCGTCGCCAAGGGATGAGGGGACGCGCACACCATGGCGACCAATGCCATCGACCGGACCCGGCGGATGCTGTCCCTGGTCACCTATCTGCGGGAGCGCCCCGGCGCCCGGGTGGACGAGGTGGCCCGGGCCTTCGGCATCTCGCAGGACGAACTGATCTCCGACCTGAGCGTGCTGCCGATGTGCGGCACCAGCTTCCGGGGCGGCGATCTGCTGGACATCGACACCGACGGCGAGCACATCTGGTGGTACAACGCCGAGGCCACCGGCTCCTCGGCCGGCGAGCCGCTGCGGCTGGCCGCCGACGAGGCCACCGCGCTGCTGGTGGCCGCCCGCGCGGTGGCCACCCTGCCGGGCCTGCGGGACGGCGACCGCGAGGCGCTGCTGCGGGCGACCGCCAAGCTGGAGGCCGCGGCCGGGGAGAGCGCGGGTGCCTCCTCGCGGCTCTCGGTCACCTTCGAATCCGAGGGCGAGGTCTTCGCGGTGGCCGACCGGGCGCTCACCGAGCGCCGCCGGCTGCGCATCCGCTACTACTCGCCGGGCCGTGACGAGCTGACCGACCGGGAGATCGACCCGGTGCGGCTGTTCGCGGTGGGCCACACCTATCTGGAGGCGTGGTGCCGGCGCAGCGAGGCCCGGCGCACCTTCCGGCTCGACCGGGTGGCCAGCGTCGAACTGCTCGACACCCCGGCCGACCCGCCGCCGGTGGAGCCCCGCGACCTGAGCGAGGGGCTGGTGCAGCCGGCCGCCTCCGACCCCGAGGTGATCATCGAGGTGGGTCCCGGCGGGCGCTGGGTCGCCGAGTACTACCCGCACGACACCGCCGAGGAGCTGCCGGACGGCGGGCTGCGGATCACCCTGCGTACCCCCGACCCCGCCACGCTGCGCCGGCTGGCGCTGCGGCTGGGCCGGGACGGCCGGATCGTGGCCCCGGCCCAGCTGGCCGACAGCGCGCGCGAGGCCGCCCGGGCCGCGCTGGCCGCGTACGACACGCCGGTCTGACGCCCCCGCCGCCGGTACCCGGCGGGGGCACCGGCCGGGGCGGGCGGTGGCGTAGGCTCCGCACCATGTTCTGGGCGATGCTCCATCTCACCCTGGCCGCCGGCGGCGTTCTGCTGCTGGGGGTACTGGCCGTGCGCGTCGGTGTCGAGGCCGCGCGCTTCGGACGGGCTGTGGGGGAGGGGAGCGAGCGGATCGGCCGGGCCGCCGAGGAACTGGAACACTCAGCCGCGCGGCTTGCGCGCGAGGCGCCGCGCCGTTAGGGCTCCGCCCGGGCATTGCTTTGTGTTCACCCTTGGGCGTTACTATTACTCAGCTCGTGCGGGACGTTCACGGAAGTCCCCGTCCGGCACGGCTGGAGAATCCACCCGCCACCCCGGATGAGAGACTGGACGACAATTATGGGCCAGATCAGCGCTTGGCAGCTTCTTCTCGTCGTAGGCATCATCGTGATCGTTTTCGGGGCGAAGCGGCTGCCGGACACTGCCCGCGCGCTCGGCAAGTCGCTGCGGATCCTCAAGAGCGAGACCGCCGCCCTGCGCACCGACGGCAACGACAACGCGCAGAAGGACTCGGCCGGCGACACCGCCCAGAGCACCGCCGAGCCGCAGCCGGCGCCCCGCACCATCCAGGCCGCCCCCGGCGACGTCAGCAGCGCCCGGCCGGTGGACGAGCCCCGGAACACCAGCCAGGGCTGACCGTCACGCCGTACCAGCACTGACAGCCGGTGGCCGGAGCGGTTCCGGCTGCCTTGACGGATGAGGACGCAGGGGTGCCCAAGGCCGCCCGGAAGAAGGCGAAGGACCCGGAGGGGCGCATGCCCCTCACGGAGCATCTGCGCGAGCTGCGCAACCGGCTCGCGATCTCCGTGCTCGCGGTGGTGGTGATCACGATCGTGGCGCTCTTCTTCGCGAAGAGCATCATGAACTTCATCACCGAACCGCTTCCGCAGTGCATCGAGCTGGAGGACGCGGATCCCGCCGGAAACCGGTGCGCCACCCTGACCCAGGCCGGGCTCACCTCGCCGTTCGCCACCTACATCAAGGTCTCCCTGATGGTGGGGTTCGTGCTGGCCTCTCCGGTCTGGCTCTACCAGGCGTGGGGCTTCATGGCCCCCGGCCTGCACAAGAACGAGAAGAAGTACACCCGCGCCGTGGTCGCGGTGGGCGTGCCGCTGTTCCTCTTCGGCGCCTACTTCGCCTACTGGCTGCTGCCGCGCGCCATCCCGGTGCTGCTGAGCTTCTCCGCCGACGGCGCGGAGAACCTGGTCTCCGTCGACGACATCCTCGACATCACGGTACGGATGGCGGTCGCCTTCGGCTTCGCCTTCGAGCTGCCCCTGGTGCTCGTCATGCTGAACTTCGGCGGCGTGGTCAGCGGCAAGCGGATGCTCGGCTGGTGGCGCGGCATGGTCGTCGGCATCGCGATCTTCGCCGCCGCGATCACCCCCACCGACCTGATGTCCATGATCGCGCTCCAGGTGCCGGTGACCGGCCTGTACTTCCTGGCCACCGGGATCGCGCTGCTCAACGACTACCGGCGGCGCCGCAACGACCCGGAGGCCCAGCTCGGCGACGACGAGGCGTCCGACCTCGACCTGACCCCGTCCTCCATCGACGGCCCCGAGGACATCGGCCGCCCCGGCCGCGGCGGCTACGACGACGCGACCTGATCCCGGTCACGCGAGCCTTGCCCGCCGCCCCCGGCACCCACCGCGGTGCCGGGGGCGGCGGCACGATAAAGATCACCCCGCTGTCGGTGGTGGCCGGTAGGCTCGAAGCACGATGACCGAGGACATGTCCCCCGCGCAGCGCTACGCCGCCGCCCGCAAGCGCGCCGTCGAGCAGGCCACCGCGTTCGCCCCGTTCCGTCAGATGTACGACTTCGAGCTCGACGCGTTCCAGGTCGAGGCCTGCCAGGCCCTGGAGGGCGGCAGCGGTGTGCTGGTCGCCGCGCCCACCGGGTCGGGGAAGACCATCGTCGGGGAATTCGCCGTCCATCTGGCGCTCACCCAGGGGCGGAAATGCTTTTACACCACGCCTATCAAAGCTCTCTCGAACCAGAAATTCACCGATCTCGCCAAGCGCTACGGCGCCGACCGGGTCGGACTGCTGACCGGTGACAACAGTGTGAACGCCGATGCCCCGGTGGTCGTGATGACCACCGAGGTGCTGCGGAACATGCTCTACGCCGGCTCCCAGGCGCTGAACGGCCTCGGCTACGTGGTGATGGACGAGGTGCACTACCTCTCCGACCGGTTCCGCGGCGCCGTCTGGGAGGAGGTCATCATCCACCTCCCCGACTCGGTGACCCTGGTCTCGCTGTCGGCCACCGTCTCCAACGCGGAGGAGTTCGGCGACTGGCTGGACACGGTGCGCGGCGACACCCGGGTGATCGTCTCCGAGCACCGGCCGGTGCCGCTGTGGCAGCACGTGCTGGCCGGGCGGCGGATGTACGACCTGTTCGAGGAGTCGGGCGCCAAGCGGGAGGTCAACCCCGATCTGCTGCGGATGGCCAGGACCGAGGGCGCCCGCACCTGGAACCGGGAGCGCGGCGGCGGGCGGGACCGCCGGCGGGCCGCCGACCGGGAGCGGGAGCGGCGGGCCAGGAACCGGGTGTGGACGCCCAGCCGGGCCGAGGTCATCGACCGGCTGGACGCCGAGGGACTACTGCCCGCCATCACCTTCATCTTCAGCCGCGCCGGCTGCGAGGCGGCCGTGCAGCAGTGCCTGTTCGCCGGGTTGCGGCTGAACGACAGCGCGGCCCGGCTGCGGGTGCGGGAGATCGTCGAGCGGCGCACCGCGGCCATCCCGGACGAGGACCTGCGGGTGCTGGGCTACTTCGAGTGGCTGGAGGGCCTGGAGCGCGGCATCGCCGCCCACCACGCCGGGATGCTGCCCGCCTTCAAGGAGATCGTCGAGGAACTGTTCGTCCAGGGGCTGGTGAAGGCGGTCTTCGCCACCGAGACCCTCGCCCTGGGCATCAACATGCCGGCGCGCTCGGTGGTGCTGGAGAAGCTCGTCAAGTGGAATGGCGAGCAGCACGCCGACATCACCCCCGGTGAGTACACCCAGCTGACCGGCCGGGCCGGGCGGCGCGGCATCGATGTCGAGGGCCACGCGGTGGTGCTGTGGCAGCGCGGCATGGACCCGGGCGCGCTGGCCGGGCTGGCCGGGGCGCGTACCTATCCGCTGCGCTCCTCCTTCAAGCCCTCGTACAACATGGCGGTCAACCTCGTCGGGCAGTTCGGCCGGCACCGCTCGCGGGAGCTGCTGGAGACCTCGTTCGCCCAGTTCCAGGCCGACCGCTCGGTGGTGGGCATCTCCCGCCAGGTGCGCAAGAACGAGAGCGGGCTCGCCGGGTACAAGGAGGCGATGACCTGTCACCTGGGCGACTTCGAGGAGTACTCCCGGCTGCGCCGCGAGCTGAAGGACCGGGAGACGGAGCTGGCCCGCGAGGGCGTGGCGCAGCGGCGGGCCGCCGCCGCTGCGGCGCTGGAGAAGCTGCGGCCCGGTGACATCATCCATGTGCCCACCGGCAAGTTCGCCGGGCTCGCCCTGGTGCTCGACCCCGGGGTGGCCGGCGGCGGGCGCGGGCCGGCCCGGCAGCGCGGGATGGAGATGTACGACGGGCCGCGTCCGCTGGTGCTGACCGCGCAGCGGCAGGTGAAGCGGCTGGCCTCGGTGGACTTCCCGGTGCCGGTGGAGCCGCTGGACCGAATGCGGATCCCCAAGTCGTTCAACGCCCGCAGCCCGCAGTCGCGGCGGGATCTGGCCTCGGCGCTGCGCACCAAGGCCGGGCACCACGAGCCGGGGCGGCGCCGCAGGCAGCGGGCCCAGGCGGCCGACGACGCGCAGCTGGCGCGGCTGCGGCAGCAGATCCGGGCCCATCCGTGCCACGGCTGCGACGAGCGCGAGGACCACGCCCGGTGGGCCGAGCGCTACCACCGGCTCAAGCGCGACAACCGGCAGCTGGAGCGGCGGATCGAGGGCCGCACCAACACCATCGCCCGCACCTTCGACCAGGTCTACGCGCTGCTGTCCGAGCTGGGCTACCTGGACGGCGACGCGGTCACCGACGACGGGCGGCGACTGGCCCGGCTCTACGGCGAGCTGGATCTGCTGGCGAGCGAATGCCTGCGCGACGGGGTCTGGGAGGGCCTTGACCCGGCGGAGCTGGCCGCGTGTGTCTCGGCGCTGGTCTTCGAGACCCGCTCGGCCGACGACGCGCCCGCGCCGGAGCTGCCGGGCGGGCGCGCCAAGGCCGCGCTGGGCGAGATGGTGCGCATCTGGGGGCGGCTGGACGCCCTGGAGGAGCAGCACCGGATCAACCAGGCCACCGGGGTGGGCCAGCGGGAGCCGGATCTGGGCTTCGCCTGGGCCGCCTACCGCTGGGCGCAGGGGCACGCGCTGGACGAGGTGCTGGGCGACGCCGACATGACCGCCGGTGACTTCGTGCGCTGGTGCAAGCAGATCATCGACGTGCTGGGCCAGATCGCCCAGGCCGCGCCGCCCGGCGGGACGGTCGCCAAGACCGCCCACAAGGCGGTCGACAAGATACTGCGCGGGGTCGTCGCCTACAGCTCCGTCGGCTGAGCGCCGGTCAGCCGGGCCGCTCCTCCAGGGCGGTCAGCAGCCGCTCCAGGGCGCTGCCCAGCCCCCAGCGCCCGGCGAGCGCGTCCAGCGCCGCCGGATCGCGCGGGGTGCGCGGCAGGGTGGCGTCGTGCTCCGGCAGCGGCACCTCGGTGGCGACCCGGACCACCGTGGGGGCGACCGCGAGGTAGGGCAGCGCGGCCTCCAGTTTGGCGCGCTGCGAGCGGGTGATCTTGGCCATCGGGTCGTCCAGGGCGGTCAGGATGCCGGTGAGATCGCCGAAGCGCTCCAGCAGGGTGGCCGCGGTCTTCTCGCCGATGCCGGGCACGCCGGGCAGCCCGTCGCTCGGGTCGCCGCGCAGCACCGCCAGCTCCGCGTAACCGGGGCCGTCCACCCCGTACTTGTCGCGCAGCGCGCTCTCGTCGAAGGCGGCCAGGTCGCCCATGCCCTTGACCGGGTAGAGCACCCGGACCCGGCGGCCGTCGTCGATGAGCTGGAACAGGTCCCGGTCGCCGGTGACGATGTCCACGGGCCCGGCCGCCTTGGTGGCGAGCGTGCCGATCACGTCGTCGGCCTCGAAGCCGGCCGCGCCGAGCCGGGTGATGCCGAGAGCGTCCAGGACCTGCTCGATGACCGGCACCTGCGGGGTGAGGGTGTCCGGGACCTGCTCGACGTCCGGGTCGCCCGCGGTGGTCTCCTCGGCGACCCGGTGCGCCTTGTAGCTCGGGATCAGCTCGACCCGCCAGTGCGGGCGCCAGTCGGCGTCCATGCAGGCCACCAGCGCGTGCGGCCGGTGGTCGCGGACCAGCCGGGCGATGAAGTCGAGCAGCCCGCGCACCGCGTTGACCGGCGTGCCGTCGGGGGCCCGGACGGACTCGGGCACCCCGTAGTAGGCGCGGAAGTAGAGCGAGGCGGTGTCGAGCAGCATGAGAGAGCGGGTCATGCTGGGATCATCCCCGATGCCACTGACAGGCCGGCGGTTCACCCGCCGCCCGCCGCGCGGACGAGTGCGGCCATCAGCCGGGTGTCGTCCGCCATCTCCGGGTGCCACTGCACGGCCAGGGTGAACGCGGCGGCGGGGTCCTCCACGGCCTCCACGGTGCCGTCCGGCGCGTGGGCGCAGACGGTGAGGCCGGTGCCGATCCGGTCGACGGCCTGGTGGTGGTAGGTGGGTACGGTGAGCGGCCCGTCCAGGATCGCGGCGAGGCGGGTGCCGGGCACCGGGTCGATCCCGTGGCTGCCGAACCGCCCCGGGACATCGCCCGCGTGGTGGTCCAGATGCTGGAGCAGGGTGCCGCCCCTGGCCACGTTCAGCAGTTGCATGCCCCGGCAGATGCCCAGCAGCGGCAGCCGCCGCGCCGCCGCGGCCTCGATCAGGGACAGCTCCCAGTGGTCGCGGTCCGGATCGGGCGGGCCGGTGCGCGGGTCGCGGGCGGCCCCGTAGCGTTCCGGCGCGACGTCAGGACCACCGGCGATCACCAGCCCGTCCAGCCGGGCGACCGCCGCCGCTGCCGCACCGGGGGAGGGGTCGGGCGGCAGCAGCACGGCCAGCGCGCCGGCGCGCTGCGCCTGCCGGTGGTATCCGGCGGGCAGCAGCGCGGCGGGCAGGTCCCAGTCCCGCCAGCGGGCGGCGGGTTCCAGGTAGGTGCTGATGCCGATCAGCGGGGGCGTGCTCACAGGGGGTGCTCCGAACCGGGGGAAGGGGCGGGTGCTCGGTCGCGGTGGAGTTCGGCCTCCGCCGCCGCCAGCGCGGCGAACTCCTCCTCGGGCGCCGCCGCGACCAGCCGGTGCCGAGAGTAGAAGCCGAAGTAGCCGATCGCCACGACATACACCCCCAGCGCGATCAGCGCCGCGTCCCGGTCCACCAGGAAGGTCGCCACCAGCGCGGCGAGCGCCAGCACGAAGGCGGTGCCGGAGGTGAGGACGCCGCCGGGGGTGCGGTAGGGGCGGTGCAGATCGGGTTCGCGGCGGCGCAGCACGATGTGGGACAGGCTCATCAGCGCGTACGAGATGGCCGCGCCGAAGACCGCGACGTTCAGCATGGTGTCGCCGTTGCCGGTGGCCGCCGCCAGGCCGAAGCCGATCGCGCCGGGGATCAGCAGGCCCAGGTAGGGGGCCTTGCGGCGGCTGGTCAGGGAGAGGAAGCGGGGCAGATAGCCGGCCCGGGAGAGCGCGAACAGCTGCCGGGAGCCCGCGTACACCAGGGAGAAGAAGGAGGCCACCAGTCCGGCCAGGCCCGCGTAGTTGATGAACCGGCTCAGCGCCGTCGGCTCGCCGTCCTCCTGGAGCGCGGTCACCAGCGGGTTCCCGGCGTCCATCAGGGCCGCCGAGCCGCCCGCCCCGGCGGCGGCCACGAAGGTCAGCAGGGCGAGCACCGCGAGGATGCCGATCGCCGAGGCCATGGCGCGCGGCAGGGTACGGGCCGGGTCGCGGGCTTCCTCGGCGGCCAGCGGGACGCCCTCGACGCCGAGGAAGAACCACATGCCGAACGGGAACGCCGCCCAGATGCCGAGCAGTCCGAACGGCAGCCAGGAGGTGGCGCCGAAGGCGGTGGTGTCCACGGGTATGTCGTTGAGGGAGCCGGCCTCGAAGTCGCTGAGGGCGCCGAGGACGAAGATCAGCAGCGCGGCGACGGCGACGGCGGTGACCACCAGGGAGAACCGCAGCGCCTCGCCCACGCCCCACAGGTGGATGGCGATGAACACCACGAAGCAGCCCAGGTAGACCGGCCAGGCGGAGGTGAGCCCGAAGAGCTGGAGCGATTCGATGTAGTCGCCGATGAAGATGGAGATGGCGGCCGGGGCCAGCACGAACTCGATGAGGATGGCGGTGCCGGTCAGAAACCCGCCCCAGGGGCCCAGTGCCCGGCGGGCGAAGCCGTAGCCGCCGCCGGCCGTGGGCAGGACGGCGGCGAGTTCCGCGGTGGCGAAGACGAGGGCCGCGTACATCAGGCCCATCAGCAGCGCGGCGATGGCCAGGCCGCCGAACCCGCCTTCGGCGAGGCCGAAGTTCCAGCCGGCGTAGTCGCCGGAGACGACGTACGCCACGCCGAGCCCGGTCAGCAGCAGCGGGCCGGCGCTGCCGCCGCGCAGGGCGCGCCGGCTCAGATACGCCTCCCGCGCCCCGGGGCCGGGCGCGGGGCCCGGCGGTGCGGTGGGGGGTGCCTGGTTTCCGTCCGACATGGGCCGCTCCTGCCTCGCGCCGCAATGGTGTGGCGGCATACCTTTGTCCTCCGGGTGGGCGCTGCGCAAGACCGTTGCGTAAAACAGCGGTAAACACCCGGGGCGCGCGGGTCAGGTGAGGAAGCCCCGCAGCAGCGCGGCGGTCCCGGCGCAGTGCTCGCGGGCGATCTCCCGGGCGGCGTCCGCGTCCCCCGCCAGCACCGCCGCGACCAGGGCCGCGTGCTGCTCCTGGGAGTGGGCCAGATTGCGCACCAGCAGCGGGATGCAGTCCAGCAGCGCGTTGAGTTCGGCGCGCACCGCCGCGTACTGGGCGGCCAGGCTCGGCGAGCCGCTCAGCTCGGCGAGCGCCAGGTGCAGCGCGGTGTCGGCGCGCCGGTAGTCGGCCAGCGGCGCTTCCTGGGTGGCGGCGAGCGCGGCGCGCAGCCGTGCGGTGCGCGCCGGGTCGGGCGGATCGGCGGCGCACAGCCCGGCCGCCCCGGACTCCAGGACCTCGCGCAGCCGCAGCACGTCCTCCACGTCCACCCCGGCCAGCCGGCGGCGCAGTTCGCCGTGCGCGGCCTCCCGGCCGGGCCCGGGCCGCTCCCGGACGAAGGTGCCGCCGTACCGGCCGCGCCGGCTGACCACCAGGCCCTCGTCCTGGAGCACCTTCAGCACCTCGCGCAGCGTGACCCGGCTGACGCCGAGCCGCTCGGCCAGCTCCCGTTCGGCCGGCAGCCGGCCGCCGGGCGGCACCAGCCCGAGGCGCAGCACCCGCAGTATCTGCTCCAGCGCCTCCTCGAAGCCGTTGCCGGCCCGCACCGGGCGCAGCACCCCGGGTGGCAGGGCGCCGGGCGGCACCGGCGCCGCCGCGCTGCTGAAGTCGTCCATCGACCCTACTTCCCAATCAATGGTCTGCACGGATACCTTATGGCCTCCGGCGGTAGCGACAGGAGGCCCTCCCGTGGCAGCACCCACACCCCCGCTGAGCATCGAGGAACTGCGGGGCCTGGTCGACCTCGGCGAACTCGACACCGTGGTCCTCGCGTTCACCGACATGCAGGGCAGACTCCAGGGCAAGCGGTTCGCCGCCCGGTTCTTCCTCGACGAAGTGCTGCACCACGGTACCGAGGGCTGCAACTATCTGCTGGCCGTCGACACCGACATGAACACCGTCGACGGCTTCGCCATGGCCTCCTGGGAGAACGGCTACGGCGACTTCGCCCTCCACGGCGACCCCGCCACCCTGCGCCGGCTGCCCTGGCACCCCGGCAGCGCCCTCATGATCGCCGACCTCGCCTGGCACGACGGCAGCCCCGTCACCGCCTCACCCCGGCAGATACTCCGCCGCCAGCTCGACCGGCTCGCCCAGCGCGACTGGTACGGATACGCCGGCACCGAGCTGGAGTTCATGGTCTTCGACAACACCTACGAACAGGCCTGGGACGCCGGCTACCGCGGCCTCACCCCCGCCAACCGCTACAACGTCGACTACTCCGTCCTCGGCACCGGACGCGTCGAACCCCTGCTGCGCCGCATCCGCAACGAGATGGGCGCCGCCGGACTCACCGTCGAATCCGCCAAGGGCGAATGCAACTTCGGCCAGCACGAGATCGCCTTCCGCTACACGGACGCCCTCACCACCTGCGACCAGCACACCGTCTACAAAACCGGCGCCAAGGAGATCGCCGCCCAACAGGGCAACGCGCTCACCTTCATGGCCAAGTACGACGAACGCGAAGGCAACTCCTGCCACATCCACTTCTCGCTGCGCGACGGCGCGGGACAGCCGGTCTTCGCCGACCCCGACGGACCGTACGGCATGTCGCCCACCATGCGGCACTTCCTCGCCGGACAACTCGCCGCCCTGCCCGAACTCACCCTGCTCTACGCCCCCAACATCAACTCCTACAAGCGGTTCCGGCCCGGATCCTTCGCCCCCACCGCCGTCGCCTGGGGCCCCGACAACCGCACCTGCGCCCTGCGCGTCGTCGGCCACGGCCGCTCCCACCGCATGGAGAACCGGCTCCCCGGCGGCGACGTCAACCCCTACCTCGCCGTCGCCGGGATGATCGCCGCCGGACTGCACGGCGTGGAACAGCGCCTCGAACTCCCCGACCCCTGCACCGGCAACGCCTACACGGCCGGCGCCCGCACCGTACCCGGCACCCTGCGCGAGGCGGCCGACCTCTGGGAGCACAGCACCCTCGCCCGCGACGCCTTCGGCGACGACGTCGTCGAGCACTACCTCAATCTGGCCCGCGTCGAACAGAACGCCTTCGACACCGCCGTCACCGACTGGGAGCGCTACCGCTCCTTCGAACGCCTGTGAGGGAAAGGAGCACACCACACGTGCAGGACGAGCACGAGGTGATCAACCCGGCGACCGAGGAGACCATCGCCACCGTCCCCGCCACCGGCCCCCGCGCGGTGGACGCCGCCGTCACCCGGGCCGCGCGGGCCCAGGAACGCTGGGCCGCCCTCGCCCCCGCCGACCGGGCCCGGCTGCTGCGCCGCTTCGCCGCCGCCGTCGACGGCGCGGTGGAGGAACTCGCCGCCATCGAGGTGCGCGAGGCCGGCCACCCCATCGGCAACGCCCGCTGGGAGGCCGGCAACGTCCGCGACCTCCTGGAGTACGCCGCCGGCGGAGTGGAACGCCTCACCGGCCGGCAGATCCCGGTCGCCGGCGGCATCGACCTCACCTTCCACGAACCGCTGGGCGTCGTCGGCGTCATCGCCCCCTGGAACTTCCCGCTGCCCATCGCCGGCTGGGGCACGGCCCCCGCCCTCGCCGCGGGCAACGCCGTCCTGCTGAAACCCGCCGAGAACACCCCGCTCACCGCGCTGCGACTGGCCGGCCTCGCCACCGAGGCCGGACTGCCCGAAGACCTCTTCCAGGTCCTCCCCGGCGACGGCCCCACCACCGGCGGCGCCCTCGTCGACCACCCCGGGGTCGCCAAGATCGTCTTCACCGGCTCCACGGCGGTCGGCAAACACATCATGGCCCGCTGCGCCGCCGCCGTGAAGCCCGTCACCCTCGAACTCGGCGGCAAGAGCCCCAACATCGTCTTCGCCGACGCCGACCTGGAACGGGCCGCCGCCACCGCCCCCGGCTCCTTCCTCGACAACAGCGGCCAGGACTGCTGCGCCCGCAGCCGCATCCTGGTGCAACGCACCGTCTACGACCGGTTCCTCGAACTCCTGGAACCGGCCGTGCACGCCGTCACCGTCGGCGATCCCGCCGACCCCGCCACCGCCATGGGCCCGCTCGTCTCGGCCGCGCAGCGCGAACGCGTCCGCTCCTACGTCCCCGAAACCGCCCCCGCCGCCATCCGCGGCACCGTCCCCGGCGGTAAGGGCTACTGGTACCCGCCGACCGTCCTGGAAGCACACACGGTGGACGCCCGCGCAGCCACCGAGGAGATCTTCGGACCGGTCGCCGTCCTCACCCCCTTCGAGGACGAGGCCGAGGCGGTACGGCTGGCCAACGCCACCGCGTACGGCCTCGCCGGCTCGGTGTGGACCCGCGACGCGGGCCGCGCCCTCCGCGTCGCCCGGGGCGTCGCCGCCGGCAACCTCTCCGTCAACTCCCACAGCAGCGTCCGGTACGCCACCCCCTTCGGCGGCTACAAGCAGTCGGGGCTCGGCCGCGAACTCGGCCCCGACGCGCTGGTGGCCTTCACCGAGACCAAGAACGTGTTCATCAGCACCGAGGAGAACTGACCCATGCCCGAGGAGACCGCCGTCTGCCGCCGCCTGGTGGACCGCACCGCCGTCGTCACCGGAGCGGGCTCCGGCATCGGCCTGGCCACCGCGCGCCGGCTCGCCTCCGAAGGCGCCCACGTGGTGTGCGCCGACATCGACGCCGAACGGGGCCGGGCCGCCGCCGAGGAGACCGGCGGACTGTACGTGGCCGCCGACGTCACCGACCCCGACCAGGTGGAGGCGCTGTTCCGCACCGCCGACGACACCTACGGCTCGGTGGACATCGCCTTCAACAACGCCGGGATCTCGCCCCCCGACGACGACTCCATCCTCACCACCGGACTCGACGCCTGGCGCCGGGTCCAGGAGGTCAACCTCACCTCCGTCTACCTGTGCTGCAAGGCCGCGCTCCCCTACATGCGGCGGCAGGGCAAGGGCTCCATCATCAACACCGCCTCGTTCGTGGCCGTGATGGGCGCGGCCACCTCGCAGATCAGCTACACCGCCTCCAAGGGCGGCGTCCTGGCCATGTCCCGGGAACTGGGCGTGCAGTTCGCCCGGGAAGGCATCCGGGTCAACGCGCTGTGCCCCGGACCGGTCAACACCCCGCTGCTGAAGGAACTGTTCGCCAAGGACCCGGAACGGGCGGCCCGGCGGCTGGTGCACATCCCGGCCGGCCGCTTCGCCGAGGCCGAGGAGATCGCCGCGGCCGTCGCGTTCCTCGCCAGCGACGACGCCTCGTTCGTCAACGCGGCCGAATTCCTGGTCGACGGCGGCATCGCCGGGGCGTACGTCACCCCGCTGTAGCACGCGGACGGTGGTGGGTGACGCGATGCTGTGAGAAATTTCCGGCGTGAGTGCGGATTCTTCAGCTCCCGGATGGTTCCCCGACCCGGGCCACGCCGGTGACGGCCCGGCGCCCGAACGCTGGTGGGACGGCACCGCCTGGACGGGCGAAACCCGCGCCCCGGCCGCACCCGGGCCTGTCGCATCCCCCGGCCCGCCGCGCCGGCCGTCGTCCGGCGGCGCACGGGGACGGGGCGCGGCCGTCGCCGTGGCCGTGGGCAGCGCGCTGATGCTGGCCGCCCTGGTCGGAGGCGGGGCCCTGCTGCTGGGCAACGGAGCGGACGGTACGGACGGCACGGACGACGCGGGGGACGCCACCGCCCCGGCGAGCGGTCCCGGGCCGGAAGGCGACCGGGAACCGGCGCCCGGCACGGCGCCGTTGACCCGGCCAGGGCCCGGCGGCCTCGCACTGCCGGTCCTGCCCGGCTGGCAGGAGCATCCCCCCGAGGCGGCCGGCGGCGGCCTGCTGGTCACCACCGGCGGCTACCCCTGCCCGGCGGACCCGGCCCGCTCCTGCGTCACGGCGGGCGCGTTCCTCGGCCCGGCCGGCGACACCGCCGGTACCGACCCGCGGCAGGTGGCCGAGGCCGACATCGCGGCCCACATCGAGGAGTCCTTCGGCGCCGCCACCTACGACGGGGTGCGGGAACAGGAGGTCGTGCTCGCGGAGGAGACAACGGTGGCGGGGGAGCGCGGCTACCGGATCCGTACGCTGCTCACCACCGGCGCGGGCAT
The DNA here is from genome assembly GCF_900116145.1 of Streptomyces harbinensis. GTDB lineage: Bacteria > Actinomycetota > Actinomycetes > Streptomycetales > Streptomycetaceae > Streptomyces > Streptomyces carpaticus. Next base: position 334,549 of record NZ_FPAB01000002.1, read on the forward strand.
CGACGCGTACGCCGAGTCGGTGGTCTTCCCCGCACCGGACGGATCAGGCCAACTCCTGGCGCTCCGCTTCGGTTTCGACCTCGGCGGCGAAGCCCCGCCGGCCGGGGACATGGACCGCATCACGGCGGGGATCCGCCCGCCGGACGGAGACGGATCGAGGACCGGCTAGGCGGCGGGGGGTTGGTACGCTCCCTCCTCCGGCGCCCGGTACCACTGGATGAACCGGTACACGTAGAGTGACCACCACCGTGATGAGCAGCGACGGAACAGGGTCGGTCGGGAGGGCGGGAACGGGATGAGCACCCAGCCGGGGCAGCAACGGCCCGCCACGCCCCCCACACCCCCGCGCCCCCCGCAGCCGCCCGCCGGCGCACCGGCGGAGCGCCCCGGCCCCGAGGCATCGGCGACCCCGCCCCCGGAGGACAACCCGCCGATACCGTCGGCACCACCGCCCCTCGCCCCGCCCCGTCCCCGCGCCCATCCGCCCGCACACCCACCGCGTCCGGCCACCACCCCGGTCGCGGCTGCGGCCGGCGGTCACGGGGCCCGGACCTCTCGACGCCCGGCCGCGCCGGCGGGGGGCGATGGGGGACCGGCGGCGACACCGGCCGCCCGCCCCGGCCCGGCGACGCCGCCCGCGTCGCGGCCTGCCGCGCGCACCACCGCGCCCCGCGCGGGCGGTCCGCCGCCGGCGGAGACCGGGCGAGGGCCGGCCGGACGCGCACCCGCTGACGGCCCCGGCCGCGCCGGAGCCAGCCCGGTCGGCGCACCCCGGACCGACCGGTCCGCCGCCCCACCGCCCCTTGACGGACAGGCCGTTCGGCCGCCATCCGCACCGCCGGCCGCCGCCGCGTCGTCGTCGGCCCCCGGCCCGCGGTCCGGCCGACCCGAGGCCGGCGCCGCCGGACGGCAGCCGGACACCGCGGCCCCGGTACGGGACGGCGCTGCCCGCACCGCAGACGGCGCGACTTCGGACCGGCCGGAGCCCGGGGGCGTCCGGAGCGGCCGTACGGGTCCTCCGCGCCTTGTACCGTCGGCCCCGGCCGGGCGCCCTGCGGGCGGCCCGCCGCCCTCGGGGCCCGATCCGGCGCGCCGTGTGATGGGTGCGGTATCGAGGTCCGCTGCCGGACGTGCGGACGGTGCGCCGCCGACGTCCGCGTCGGCCGGGCCCGGAACCACTGGCCTACCGGGGCCAGGTGCCCAGCCGCCCACCTCAGCCGCAGGCCGTGCGGCCACCGTCTCCGGCGCCCCTGCGGGGAGTTCGCCGTCCCCGGCTCCGGCACCTGCCGCCACCGCCCCCACGGCGCCGGGCCGTCCGGCTTCCCCGCTGCCGGGTGCGGCCGAGCGGCGTGCCGGTGGTGGACGGGCTCAGGAGGCCGGCACCCGCCCGGAGAGGGGAGATCCGGCGTCCGCCTCGGCGACCGTGGCCGGTGGTGGGGGCCGTCCGGCGGTCCCCGGGCCGCCCGTGACGGGGGCACGCGAGGGCATCACCCGTAACGGAACGAGCCGTTCGGTGTCCGCACCGGGTCCGGCCGAGCGGCGTGCCGGTGGTGTGCCGTCGTCGGAGGCGGCGGGGCATGCGGGTACCGCCCGTGCCACGCAGGGCCGTTCGGTGTCCGCGCCGGGCTCGGCGGAGGGGCGCACCGCCGGTGCGCCATCGGCCGTCTCCGCCGGTCGGGACGGCACCACCCGCCCCGTGCGCGGGGGTTCGGGGGCCGTCACCGCAGGTCGGGACGGCACCGCCCGCCCGGCGCACGGGGGTTCGGGTGCCGCCTCCGCGGCGTCCGCCGGACGCGCGGCCGGCCGGCCGGCCGGGGGTTCCGCCGCCTCCGCGACCGGCGCCGGGCACGGCGACTTCCACCTCGCGCCCGCAGAACGGCCGAGCCGTCCCACGGGTGAGCCGCCCGCTCCGCTGCGCGGGACCCGCAGCGCCGTGCCGCCGTCCCCGTCCCGGGAGACCCCTGGTACCGTGCCGCCCGCTCCGCCTCGCGGGACCCGCAGCGCCGCGCCGCCCGCTCCGCCTCGCGGGACCCGCAGCGCCGCGCCGCCCGCTCCGCCCCGGGAAAACCCCGGTACCGCGTCGGCGGCCGTGCCGCCGCGGCCGGCCGCCCCTCCGGCGGCCCGGGCCGGGCGCGAGCCCGGGCCGGGCACCGGTGCGGAGCCCGGGTTCGAGGAGGACTCGCACCCAACCCTGCTGCTGCGCGCCGTCGCCCCCCGGCCGCATCCGCTCCGGATCGTGGCCGTCGTCGTCGCCCTCGTCCTGGGAGCCGGGCTGCTCGGCGGCGCCGCCGCCGGGGCCTGGCTCACCGGGGACAGCGCGGACTCCGCCGCCCGCGCCGCCTTCGACGACAGCCGCGCGCTGTGGCGCGATCTGCCGGTCGACGAACTGTTCCCGCCCGAACTGCACAGCGAGGGCGCGGGACCCGGCGGCGCCGAACGCCGCTGGCTCCGGGTCGCCGTCGCCCCCGACAGCGACTGCGCCACCGCCCTCGGCGAGGACCTGGCCGGCGCGCTGCTGTCCGGCGTCGGCTGCGAACGCGCCGTCCGCGCCAGCTACGTGGACGACACCGTCACCTCCGTCACCACCGTCGGCATGGTGTTCACCGACGCCGACCCGGCGGCCACCGAAGCCCTGGCCGAGCGGTTCGCGACCGGCGGACTCGGCCTGCGCGCCGACCTCATGCCCGCCACCTACCCCGGCCCCGGCACCGCCGCCGAGACGTTCGGCGCCGCGCAGCGCGCCACCTGGACGGTACGGGTGCTCACCGACGCCCCCGTCATCGTGTACGCCGTCACCGGATTCGCCGACGGCCGGACCGCCGACGCCCCGCAGGCCGCCACCGAGGCGGTCGCGGACGGGCAGGACACCGTGGTCGCGCTGGCCGGTCTCGGACACGAGGCGATGGGCGTCGCGGACCGGGTCGAGCGGACCATCCGCCAGGCCGCCGACCGATTCACCGAGGAACACGGATGACCGCGTCCGCCCGCCGGCCGGTGCCGGCCCCGCTCGTCGCGCTCGTGCTGCTGTGCACGCTGTTCGTCCTCGGGACGCCGCCCGCCGCCGCCGACTCGATACGCGATCAGCAGCGCTGGGCGCTCGACGCCATCAACGTGCCGCTGGCCTGGGAGACCACGCGGGGCGCCGGCATCACCGTCGCCGTGCTCGACACCGGCGTGGACGCCGACCACCCGGACCTCGCCGGGGCCGTCCTGGAGGGCAGGGACCTCATCGGCATGGGTGCCGCCCCCGGGGACGAGACCTGGGCCTCGCACGGCACCGCCATGGCCGGGATCATCGCCGGACGCGGCCACGGTCCCGGCCGCGACAACGGTGTCATCGGCGTCGCACCCGAGGCCCGTATCCTGCCGGTACGGGTGCTGCTGGAGGACGACGACCCCGAGCGCGACGCCGCCCGCGACGCCCGGCGCGGTGCCCTCGCGGAAGGCATCCGGTGGGCCGCCGACCAGGGTGCCGACGTCATCAACCTCTCGCTCGGCGACGACAGCGAATCCGCCCACCCCGACCCCGAGGAGGACGCGGCGGTCCGCTACGCGCTCGGCAAGGGCGCCGTCGTGGTCGCGTCGGCCGGCAACGGCGGGGAGAAGGGCGACCCGGTCTCCTACCCCGCCGGCTACCCCGGCGTGCTCGCCGTGACCGCCGTCGACCGCAGCGGCAGCCGCGCCGAGTTCTCCACCCGCCGCTGGTACGCCGCCCTCAGCGCCCCCGGCAAGGACGTCATCGTCGCCGACCCCGACGGCCTCTACTACGCGGGCTGGGGCACCTCGGCCGCCGCCGCCTTCGTGTCCGGATCCGCCGCCCTGCTGCTGGCCGCGCACCCCGAGCTGACCCCGGCCCAGGTACGTACGCTGCTCACCACCACCGCCCAGGACCCGCCGCCCGGCGGGCGCAGCGACGCGCTCGGCGCCGGCCTGGTCGATCCGGCCGCCGCCCTCGCGGCTGCCGCGGCCCTGCCCGGGCACGGCGCCCCGCCCGCCTCCGAGGCGTACGCCGAGGCGCACTTCGGGCCCGGCCCGCGACCGGACCACGGCGGCGGCGGGGGAACGCACTGGCTGGCCCCCGTCTCCGGCGTACTGGGCGCGGCGCTGCTGGGGGTGTCCTGCTGGCAGCTGTGGACGCTCAGACGCCCTGGCCGCGCGGGCCGGCGCTGAGCGCGCTCACCGCCTCCCGCGCCGCGCTCTCCACGGCCGCGACGCCGCTCTCGTAGTCCGGGTGGCCGTCCGAGACCACCGCGATCAGATACGACCGGCCCTCCACCGTCACCCGGCCGATGCTGTTGACGTCCCACAGCCCGGTGGTGCTGCGCGGCAGCCAGCCGTTCTTCAGCTCCGTGCCCACCGCGCCGCCGGTGTCGGCCGCCGATATGCCCCACTGCTGTTCCGGCACCACCGTGCCCATCAGCTGCCGCAGATAGTCGCGGGAGGTGGCGTCCAGGACCGAGGCGTGCGCCGGACCGAAGATCTGCCGCAGCAACGTCAGCTGGTCCGCGCCCGTCGTCTGCGTCAGACCCCAGTGGCCGCCCGCGCCGCCCGTCGTCGAGGTGAGTCCGAGCCGCGCGTTCGCCGCGTCGAGGCCGGCCTGCCGTCCGATCACCCGCCACAGCACATCCGTGGCGTCGTTGTCGCTCTGCTGGATCATCGCCGCCGCCAGCGTCCGCTCCCGCTCGGTCAGCTCCCGGCCCGCGTCCTGGGTCTGGAGCAGCAACGCGGCCAGCACATCGACCTTCACGATGCTGGCCGTGTCGAACACGCCGGTGCCGTAGGCCGCGCTCGCCCCGCTCTCCAGGGCGAGCACGCACACCGATATCCGCATCCCCGGCTGCTGGGCGAGCAGCGGCTGGAGCGACCGGGCCAGCGCCGCGTCGGCCGGGGTGGCGGGCAGCCGGCCGAGCGCCTGGAGATCGGAGCCGTCGCCGCTGCCGGTGCTGCCGGGCGCCGGATCGAGGTCCGGAGACTGGGTGCTCACCGCAAGGTCCTCTCCCCGGGGCACGTCACCGGCCACCCCCATCGCCAGGACGGCGGTCGCCGTCACCGCCGGAACCGCCCATCGCCGGGCACGGGCCGCCAGGGGGCGGCGCGGCGATATCGGTTCGTCCATGCTGGGCACGGTAACCCGCACATCTGCCCGAGTCACCCGTCCTCCGGCGAAAAAGCGGTAACAGGAGGTAACAGGAGGTGACAAAAGGCTGGAAACAGCACGCACCGGCCGCGGCGCGTGCCCCCCGTACGGCCCCCGCCCGTCCGGCCGTACCCCGGCCCCGGATACCCTCGGCGGGTGGCGCTCAAGAACATTCCGCAGCCCGCGTTCGCCGGTGACGACGGCGGCCAGGACCCCGAACTCGGCCGGGCCCTCGCCGACTGGGCCCGCGATCCGGCCACCGAACCCCGCCTGCTCCAGGTGCTGGCCGGCGCCCGGCTGCTGGTGCCGGTGGTGGCGGTGCTCGGCGAGGCCGAGACCGGCCCGGACGGGCTGCGCCGGGAGAAGAGCAGCGACATGGCGGTGCTCACCCTCAGCGTTCCGGACGGCCGCCGCGCGCTCCCCGTCTTCACCTCCACCGCAGCGCTCGCCCGCTGGCGGCCCGACGCCCGGCCGGTCGCCGTCACCGTGCCGCAGGCGCTGGGCGCGGCCGTCCAGGAGGGCGCGGGCACCCTGGTGCTGGATCTGGGCGGTCCGGTGGAGTACGAACTGACCGGCGCCGCGCTGCGGAGCCTGGCCGCCGGTGGCGGCCGGGAGGTGGCCCGTACCCCGGCCGTACGGGAGGCGGTGGCCGCCCTGCTGACGGCCGAGCCCGCCGTACGGTCCGCCCAGCTGGTGGCCGCCCCCGGTGCCGGCGCCGACCACGACGCCACGCTGGCCCTGCTGCTGGCGCCGGACACCGACCCGGCGCCGGTGGTGGGCCGGATCGCCCGGGCGCTCGCCGCCGACCAGGTCCTGCGTGCCCATCTGGTGCGCGGCCTCCAGCTCGCCGTCCTGCCGCCGGGCACCGCCCTGCCCGGGGATCCTCTGCTGCACCGCTGACACCCGGACGGCGCATTCGATGTGCGACGCGCCCGGTCTCTCGTCCAGACTCGCACAAAGATCCACCCAGGTACTGGAGGCGTCATGTCCGCGGAACCCCTGGAGACCGAATCCGAGCAGGCCGAGACCGAGGACGAGGCGCAGCTGTTCACGGCCGAGCTGATAGGCACCCTGATCCTGATCTTCTTCGGGGTGGGCTCCGCCGTGCTGGCCGGCGAGTTCGTGGGGTCCTTCGGTATCGCACTGGCCTTCGGCTTCACGCTGCTGCTGCTGGCGTTCATCATCGGGCCGGTGTCGGGCAGCCATCTGAACCCGGTCGTCAGCCTCGCGATGTTCCTGTCGGGCCGGATGACGTTCCGCAGGACCGTGATCTACTGGCTGGCCCAGTTCATCGGGGCCATCGCGGGCGCGGCGCTGCTGTTCCTGGTCGCGCGGCAGGTGCCGGGGCTGCGGACCAGCCAGGCGTTCGGCACCAACGGCTTCGGCTACCGCTCGGCGGTGGGCCTGTCCACCTTCGGCGCGATCGTCGCCGAGGTGATGCTGACCTTCCTGCTGGTCTTCGTCTTCCTGTCGGTGACGCACAAGGTCACCCTGGTCCCGCTGGCCGCGCTGCCGCTGGGGCTGACGCTGGCGGCGGTGCACCTGGTGGGCATCCCGCTGACCGGGACCTCGGTCAACCCGGCCCGCAGCTTCGCCCCGGCGATCTTCGCGGGCGGGCAGCCGTGGGCGCAGATGTGGCTGTTCTTCGTGGCCCCGATCGCGGGCGCGCTGCTGGCCGTCCTGGTGCGGTATCTGATCCACCCGCACGGCGAGCGGCTGTTCCCCGGCCTGGCCACGCTCTCCGCCGGCTCCGCCAAGGGCGGGACGGCCGGAACGGCCGGGACGACGGAGAGCGGTGGCGCGGGACCGCGGGATTCCTGACGGGGGACGGTCAGCCGAAGACGGGGCCGGTGAACTTCTCGCCCGGGCCCTGCCCCGGCTCGTCCGGCACACTGGAGGCCTCGCGGAAGGCCAGCTGGAGCGACTTCAGACCGTCCCGCAGCGGCCCCGCGTGGTACGAGCCGATCTCGGTGGCGCCCGCGGTCACCAGACCGGCCAGCGCGGTGATCAGCTTGCGCGCCTCGTCCAGGTCCTTGTGGTCCTCGCCGCCCTCGGCAAGGCCCAGATTGACCGCCGCCGAACTCATCAGGTGGACGGCCACGGTGGTGATCACCTCGACGGCCGGAACGTCCGCGATGTCGCGGGTGGCCTCGCCGGCGGCGGCCGGCTCTGCGGGGGCGGGGGTCTGGACGGAGTCGCTCATGGCGACCAGCGTAGGCGGCCGGGAAGCGTCCCTGTTCCCCGGCATCCCCGGGTACACAACGCTTGCACCCAGGGATGCCTGGGTGCAAGCGTTGTGTACCATAGAGAACGACCGGCTGGATACGCACGTGTCCGGCCCGCAAGTGGAGGCTCCGAACTCCCACCTGACCGGCATCCCGCCGGCAGGTCATTGGTCAGGCTGCGCCCCGCGGTGATCGCGGCGGTGCTCCGGTCTGTCAAGGAGCCCCGCCTGTGTGCCGTCCGGGGCGTTTTTCGCGTCCTGAGTGGGGCGGTGGTCACCCGCATATCCGTGCATGGCTGTCCGCCAGACAACCGTGCGGCGCAACCTAGGAGGCCCCATCAGCGCCGAGCCCCGCATCAACGACCGGATTCGCGTCCCCGAGGTGCGACTCGTCGGTCCCAGTGGCGAGCAGGTCGGCATCGTGCCGCTTGCCAAGGCACTGGAGCTTGCCCAGGAGTACGACCTGGACCTGGTAGAGGTCGCGGCGAACGCCCGGCCCCCGGTGTGCAAGCTCATGGACTACGGGAAGTTCAAGTACGAGTCGGCCATGAAGGCCCGTGAGGCGCGCAAGAACCAGGCGCACACGGTGATCAAGGAGATGAAGCTCCGGCCGAAGATCGACCCGCACGACTATGACACGAAGAAGGGTCATGTCGTCCGGTTCCTCAAGCAGGGGGACAAGGTCAAGATCACGATCATGTTCCGCGGTCGTGAGCAGTCCCGCCCGGAACTGGGCTACCGGCTGCTGACGCGGCTCGCGGAGGACGTCTCGGACCTGGGCTTCGTGGAGTCCAGCCCGAAGCAGGACGGCCGGAACATGATCATGGTTCTGGGCCCGCACAAGAAGAAGACCGAGGCCATGGCCGAGGCCCGGGAGGCGCAGGCCGCCCGCAAGGCCGAGCGCCTGGAACAGCAGGGACGCACCGCGTCCTGACGTATCCCGCCACCGCGCGTCGTCCGCGCGGTGCGGGGACGGGAAGCAACTGACGCGCCCGGCCGAGCCGACGAAACGGCTCCCGGGGGCGTCACCGACGAGGAGAGAGCGGCGACATGCCGAAGAACAAGACGCACAGCGGTGTCAGCAAGCGCTTCAAGCTGACTGGCTCCGGCAAGGTGATGCGCCAGCGCGCCGGTCGCCGTCACTACCTGGAGCACAAGCCCTCGACGCTGACCCGTCGCCTCGCCGGCACGACGGAGACCGCTCCGGCCGACGCCAAGAGGATCAAGAAGCTTCTCGGCAAGTGAGGCCGGGCCGTCCGCCCCACCGGGCGGCGGCGCAGGCCCGACGACCGGGACCCATCCGTTTCCGGGTCGCGTGAGGACAGATCCGCGACCCCCCGACAAGGAGTTCATACGTGGCACGCGTCAAGCGGGCAGTCAACGCCCACAAGAAGCGCCGGGCGATCCTCGAGCAGGCCAGCGGCTACCGCGGTCAGCGTTCCCGCCTGTACCGCAAGGCGAAGGAGCAGGTCACCCACTCCCTCGTCTACAACTACAACGACCGCAAGAAGCGCAAGGGCGACTTCCGGCAGCTGTGGATCCAGCGGATCAACGCCGCCGCCCGCGCCAACGGCATCACCTACAACCGCTTCATCCAGGGCCTGAAGGCCGCTGAGATCGAGGTGGACCGCAAGATCCTCGCGGACCTCGCGGTGAACGACCCCAACGCGTTCGCCGTCCTGGTCGAGACCGCCCAGAAGGCGCTCCCCAGCGACGTGAACGCCCCCAAGGCCGCCTGACACCCGTCCGCTGCCGCGCAGCGCACGCAGGCCGGCCGTCCCCGATGAGGGCGACAGTCGATGGACCCGCAGGCGGCACCGCCTGCGGGTCCGGTGCTTTCCGGCCCGGCGCTCCCGTACCCGCGCCCCGTATCCGCGCTGCCCGCGCCTCGCGCCCCGCGCGCGCCGTCCGCATCCGCACCGCCAGAAGTGAGCCGCCGCCCATGGCCCCCGCCGCCGAGCCGATCTCCCCGCGTTCCCCCCGCGTCTCCGCCGCCCGCCGGCTGGCCCGCCGCAGCTTCCGGGGCAAGGAACGCCGCTTCCTGGCCGAGGGCCCGCAGGCGGTACGCGAGGCCATCGCCCACCGCGCGGACGGCGAGGCCACCCTGGTGGAACTCTTCACCACCGCCGAGGCCGCCCAGCGGCACGCCGACGTGGTGGAAACCGCCCGGCGGGCCGGGGTACGGGTGCACCTGGCCGCCGACGAGGTGATCGCGGAGATCTCGCACACCGTCACCCCCCAGGGGCTGGTCGGGGTGTGCCGCTTCGTGGACCGGCCGCTGCACACCGTGCTGGCCGGCCGGCCCCGGCTGGTGGCCGTCCTCGCCCACGTCCGTGACCCGGGCAACGCCGGTACCGTCCTGCGCTGCGCGGACGCCGCCGGCGCCGACGCCGTCGTCCTCACCGACGCCTCGGTCGATCTGTACAACCCCAAGGCGGTACGCGCCTCGGTCGGCTCGCTGTTCCATCTGCCGGTGGTGGTCGGGGTCTCCGTGGAGGAGGCGGTCGGCGCGCTCGCCGCGGCCGGGGTACGCGTCCTGGCCGCCGACGGCGCGGGCGAGCACGACCTCGACGCCGAACTCGACGCCGGCCGGATGGGCGGGCCCACCGCCTGGATCTTCGGCAACGAGGCATGGGGGCTGCCCCCGGAGACCCGCGCCCTGGCGCACGCCGCCGTCCGGGTGCCCATCCACGGCCGGGCCGAGAGCCTCAACCTCGCCACCGCCGCCGCCGTCTGCCTGTACGCCTCCGCCCGGGCCCAGCGCGCGCCCGGCGGCTGCGCCGGCGGCTGACCGCTTCCGCCCGGTTCCGGGGTCAGGTGCGGCCTGGCCCCCGGCCGCCGGAGGAGGGGATTATTGACGCCGGTCCTAGTAAGGTGACGCGCAGGTGGGAGAGGGGCGATCACGGGGATGGACAGCGCAGCGGGGGCCGGGGACGTGGAGATGCGGCCGGACGACCTGCCCGACGGGCTGGTCATCGCCGACGAACTCGGACACATCCGCTGCTTCAACGCCGAGGCGGGCCGGCTGACCGGCTCCGTGCCCACCGCCATGCTGGGCCGCCGCATCCAGGAGGCGCTGCCCCTGGAGCACACCGACGGCCGCCGCTGGTGGCTGGTGACCGACCCGTACCAGGCCTCCGCCGGCCGCTCCGGTGAGCCGGAGCACCATCTGCTGCTGCCCGGCGGCAAGGAGGTGCTGGTCACCACCCGCTATCTGCGCACCGCCCCCGGCGGCCCGCTGCACCGGCTGGTCCTCGGCCTGCGGGACGCCGGTACCCGGCACCGGGACGAGCGCTCGGATGCCGAACTGATCGCCACCGTCGCCCACGAGCTGCGCTCCCCGCTCACCTCGGTGAAGGGCTTCACCGCCACCATGCTCGACAAGTGGGAGCGGTTCACCGACGACCAGAAACGGCTGATGCTCCAGACCGTGGACAGCGACGCCGACCGCGTCACCCGGCTGATCACCGAACTCCTGGACGTCTCGCGCATCGACTCCGGACGGCTGGAGATCCGCCGCCAGCCCGTCCAGCTCGCCGAGGCCGTGCGCCGCCATGTGGAGACCCTGGTCAACGGCGGCCTGCCCGCCGACCGTTTCACGGTGCGGGTCGCCGCAGATCTGCCCGGGGTGTGGGCCGACCCCGACAAGATCGACCAGGTGCTGGGGAACCTGCTGGAAAACGCGGTGCGCCACGGCGCCGGGACGGTCACCATTGAGCTGGACCGGGTCCCGCCCGGCGACCACCACCAGGAAGGTACGGCCGTGACCGTGAGCGACGAGGGCCCCGGCATCCCCGAAGAGGCGATGCACCGGGTCTTCACCCGCTTCTGGCGCGGCAGCGACCGCAGCGGCACCGGTCTCGGTCTGTACATCGTCAAGGGCATCGTCGAAGCGCACGGCGGCACCGTCACGGCGGGCCACGGCGCCCGGGGCGGCGCCCGGTTCCGATTTACCCTGCCCGCGGGCACCCCGGCCTTCATGGTCTGACGGCCCCCGCGGGCCACCTCACACGTCCAGGCGTTTCCGCCGCGCTGCCCGCTCCCCCTTAGACTCGACCCCTGGCACGCACGATGCCGTGGGGCGTCGCAAGGCACCGGGGCCATCCGCACCCCGGGCCGGGCCCCGGCGCGCAGCGCAGTGAAGCGCACAGCCACACGGAAACAATGGGAAGAGATGTCGGCACCCAATAAGTCGTACGACCCGGTCGAGGTCGAGGCACTGAAACCGGAAGAGATCGACCGGGCGCGCGAGGCCGCGCTCGGCGCGATCGCCGCCGCGAGCGACCTCGACGCGCTGCGGGAGGTCAAGGCCGCGCACGCCGGGGACCGCTCCCCGCTGGCGCTGGCGAACCGCGAGATCGGTGCCCTGCCCCCGCAGGCCAAGGCCGAGGCCGGCAAGCGCGTCGGCCAGGCCCGCGGCGCCGTGAACAAGGCGCTCAAGGCCCGGCAGGAGGAACTGGAGGCCGAGCGCGACGAGCGGGTCCTGGTGGAGGAGGCGGTCGACGTCACCCTGCCCTACGACCGCACCCCCGCCGGCGCCCGGCACCCGCTGACCACGCTCTCGGAGCGCATCGAGGACATCTTCACGGCCATGGGCTACGAGGTGGCCGAGGGCCCCGAGGTCGAGGCGGAGTGGCTGAACTTCGACGCCCTCAACATCGCCCCCGACCACCCGGCGCGCACCACCCACGACACCTTCTTCGTGGCGGACGCCTCGGGGACGGGCAAGGACGCGGGCGCGGAGTCCGGCGTCGTGCTGCGCACCCACACCTCGCCGGTGCAGATCCGCTCCATGCTGGACCGCGAGCCGCCCATCTACGTGATCTGCCCGGGCCGCGTCTACCGCACCGACGAGCTGGACGCTACCCACACCCCGGTCTTCACCCAGGTCGAGCTGCTGGCCATCGACGAGGGCCTGACCATGGCGGACCTCAAGGGCACCCTGGACCACATGGTGTCCTCGCTCTTCGGTCCCGGGATGCACACCCGGCTGCGGCCCAACTACTTCCCGTTCACCGAGCCGTCCGCCGAGATGGACATGGTCTGCTACGTGTGCCGCGGCGAGTCCGTGGGCAACCCGGACCGGCCGTGCCGGACCTGCTCCAGCGAGGGCTGGATCGAGCTCGGCGGCTGCGGCGTGGTCAACCCGCGGGTGCTGGTGGCCGCCGGTATCGACCCGGCGAAGTACAGCGGCTTCGCGTTCGGCTTCGGCATCGAACGGCTGCTGATGTTCCGGCACACGGTCGAGGACATGCGCGACATGATCGAGGGTGACGTGCGGTTCACCCGGGCGTTCGGGATGGAGATCTGATGCGGGCCCCGCTTTCCTGGCTGCGGGAATACGTCGACCTGCCGGCCGAGGTCACCGGGCGTGACCTCGCGGCGAAGCTGATCTCGGCGGGTCTCGAAGTCGAGACCGTCGAGCAGCAGGGCGCCGGCCTCACCGGCCCGCTGGTGGTCGGACAGGTGCTGGCCATCGAGGAGCTGACCGGGTTCAAGAAGCCCATCCGCTACTGCCAGGTGGACGTCGGCGACGCCAACGGCACCGGCGAGCCGCAGAACATCGTGTGCGGCGCGCGGAACTTCGCGGTCGGCGACAAGGTCGTGGTCGTCCTCCCCGGCGCCGTGCTGCCCGGCGGGTTCAAGATCTCCGCCCGCAAGACCTACGGACAGCTGTCCGAGGGCATGATCTGCTCCGCCGCCGAACTCGGCATGGGCGATGACCACTCCGGCATCATCGTGCTGCCGCCCGGCCACGAGCCCGGCACCGACGCGATCGAACTGCTGGAACTGGTCGACGAGGTGCTCGACATCGCCGTCACCACCGACCGCGGCTACTGCCTGTCGCTGCGCGGCATCGCCCGCGAGACGGCCACCGCCTACGGGCTGCCGCTGCGCGACCCGGCGCTGCTGGACGTGCCCGCGCCCAACGGCGAGGGCTACCCGGTGACCGTCTCCGACCGGGGCGCCTGCGACCACTTCGTGGCCCGCACCGTCAGCGGGGTGCAGCCGCAGGTGCCGACCCCGCTGTGGATGCAGCGCCGGCTTCAGAAGGCCGGTATGCGCCCGGTGTCGCTGGCCGTGGACATCACCAACTACGTCATGCTCGAACTCGGGCAGCCGCTGCACGCCTACGACCGCACCCGACTGCACGGCGCGATCGGCGTACGGCGGGCCGAGGCCGGCGAGAAGCTGACCACCCTGGACGGCACCGAGCGGGTGCTGGCCGCCGAGGACCTGGTCATCACCGACGAGCGGGGCCCGATCGGCCTGGCCGGCGTGATGGGCGGCGCGCACACCGAGATCGCCGACGGCTCCGGCACGGACACCGCCGCCGGTGACGGCGGAGCGGACAACGCCGGCACCTCGGAGATCGTCATCGAGGCCGCGCACTTCGACCCGGTGACCGTGGCCCGCACCTCGCGGCGCCACAAACTGATCTCCGAGGCGTCCCGCCGCTTCGAGCGCGGCGTGGACCCGCAGGCCGCCGCTGCCGCCGCGCAGCGCGCCGTCGATCTGCTGGTGCTGCTGGCCGGCGGCACCGCCGGGCCCGGCGTCACCCAGGTCTCGGTGCCGCTCACCCCGCGCACCATCAAGGTGGCCGCCGACCACCCGGACCGGGTCGCGGGCGTGGCCTACGGCCGCGAGACCGTCGTGCGCCGGCTCCAGGAGGTGGGCTGCGACGTCTACGGCTCCGACGAGCTGACCGTCACCGTGCCCAGCTGGCGCCCCGACCTCACCGACCCGAACGACCTGGCCGAGGAAGTCATCCGGCTGGAGGGCTTCGAGAACCTGCCGTCCACCCTGCCGCGCCCGCCGGCCGGCCGGGGGCTGACCCGGCGGCAGCGGCTCAACCGGCGGGTCGGCCGGGCGCTGGCCGGGGCCGGTTACGTCGAGGCGCTGAACTACCCGTTCATCGGCACGGCGGTGCTCGACGGCCTCCAGGTGCCCGCGGACGACGCCAGGCGCCGTACCGTCACCCTGGCCAACCCGCTCTCCGACGAGGAACCGGCGCTGCGCACCACGCTGCTGCCGGGGCTCCTGGCGGCGCTGCGCCGCAACGACGGGCGCGGCAGCCACGACCTGGCGCTCTTCGAGACCGGCCTGGTGTTCCTGCCGACCGGCAAGGAGAGCACCCCGGTGCGGCTGCCGGTGACCCGCCGCCCCTCGGCGGAGGAGATCGCGGGGCTGGACGCGGCGCTGCCCGAGCAGCCCAGGCACGCCGCCGTGGTGCTGGCCGGCGCGCGGGAGCAGGCCGGCTGGTGGGGCGGGGCGCGCCCGTCCGGCTGGCGGGACGCGATCGAGGCGGCCCGCACGGTGGCCCGGGAGGCGGGCGCCGAGCTGACGGTGACCGCCGCCCAGTACGCGCCGTGGCACCCGGGACGCTGCGCGGCGCTGTACGTGCGGGTCGACGGTGAGCAGGTGCTCGCCGGGCACGCCGGTGAGCTGCACCCGCGGGTGATCAAGGCACTGGGACTGCCGGAGCGCACCAGCGCGGCGGAGGTCGACCTGGACCTGCTCCAGCGGGCCGGTACGGAGGCGGTGACCGCGCCGCGGATCTCCACTTTCCCGGTGGCCACCCAGGACGTCGCCCTGGTGGTCGACGCGTCCGTGCCGGCCGGCGCGGTGGAGGCCGCGCTGCGCGACGGCGCGGGCGAGCTGCTGGAGTCGCTGCGGCTGTTCGACGTCTTCACCGGCGAGCAGCTGGGTGAGGGCCGCAAGTCGCTGGCGTACGCGCTGCGCTTCCGGGCGCCGGACCGCACCCTGACGGCCGAGGAGGCGACGGCGGCCCGCGAGGCGGCGGTCGCCACGGCGGTTGAGCGCACCGGGGCGGTGCTGCGCGGCGCGTGACGCGTGTCCCGTCCGGCCGGGGGCCGGGATCCGAGCGCTACGGCTCGGGTCCCGGCCCCCGTCGTGTGCGACGCCGTCAGGAGCCGGGGAGCGGGCGGGCGGCGCGGGGGTTGAGGAGGGGCGTCATCAGATCGCCGTGCGCGGCGAGGCGGGGCGGCAGATCGGGGAGGGTGAACGCCAGGTCGGCGGGGTCGGCGCAGTCGGCCACCTCCTCCCAGGTGACCGGGGTGGAGACCGCCGGGGTGGGCCGGGCGCGCAGCGTGTAGGGGGTGGCCGTGGTCTTGCGGGCGGCGTTCTGGCTGTGGTCGATGAACACCTTGCCCGGCCGCAGCCGCTTGGCCATGGTGGCGATCGCCAGCCCCGGCAGTTCGGCCGCCGCCTCGCCGGCCACCCGCTTCGCGTACTCCGACACCTCCCGGGAGTCGGCCGGGCGCAGCGGGCTGAGCAGGTGCAGTCCCTTG
Organism: Streptomyces harbinensis; assembly: GCF_900116145.1. Classification (GTDB taxonomy): domain Bacteria; phylum Actinomycetota; class Actinomycetes; order Streptomycetales; family Streptomycetaceae; genus Streptomyces; species Streptomyces carpaticus. The sequence continues at coordinate 350,222 of NZ_FPAB01000002.1, forward strand.
GACCCGGAGGTTTTGGGGTACGCCGCCAGGCCGTCCGCCGCCAGCCGCTCGCGCAGCCACAGCGCCACCTCGCAGCAGTCGGTGATGGTGGCCGGCGCCCCGGGGTCGAGGTCGAAGACCAGCCGGTCGGCGACCCCCGGTGTCTCGTACCGCCACTGCGGGGTGTGGAACTCGACCACCAGGTTCGCCGCCCAGACGACGCTCGCCAGATCCTGGAGCACCACCTGCCGCATGGTGCCGCCGCCGGAGCGCGGCACCTCGCAGATCTTCACCCAGTCGGGGGTGCCCTGCGGAACGCGTTTGGTGAAGAAGAGTTCCCCGTCCGGGCCGTCGGGGTAGCGCAGCAGGCTCAGCGGCCGGTCGCGCAGATGGGGCAGGATCGCGCTGCCGTGCGCGGCGTAGTAGTGCAGCACCTCGCCCTTGGTGGTGCCGTCCGGATAGATGACCTTCTCCAGCCGGGACAGCGACAGACGCCGCCCCTCCACCTCGACGACAGGCATAGCCTGAGGATGGCACGAAAGCGGATAAAAGGGGCGAATGATGCGATCACTGTGGAAGGGCACCATCTCCTTCGGCCTCGTCAGCATCCCGGTGAAGGTCGTCAGCGCCACCGAGAACCACTCGGTCTCCTTCCGGCAGGTCCACACCGCCGACGACGGCCGGGTCCGCTACCGCAAGGTGTGCGAGCTGGACGGCGAGGAACTCAGCGGCGACGAGATCGGCAAGGCGTACGAGACCGCCGACGGCTCCGTCGTCCAGCTCTCCGACGACGACCTGGCCGCCCTGCCGCTGCCCACCGCCCGCACCGTCGACATCCTCGGCTTCGTGCCGGTGAGCAGCATCGACCCGTACCAGCTGGACCGCTCCTACTACCTGGCACCGGACTCCGGGGCCATCAAGCCCTACGCCCTGCTCCGCGAGGCGCTGCGCCGCAGCGAGAAGGGCGCCATCGCCAAACTCGCGATGCGCGGCCGGGAGACCCTCGCGCTGCTGCGCGCCCTGGAGGGCGACAGCGAGGCGGTGCTGGGCATGCACACCCTGCTGTGGCCCGACGAGATCCGGCCCGCCACCGGTGTCGTGCCCAGCGAGAAGGTCACCGTGCGGGACGCGGAGCTCGACCTGGCCGACACCCTCATGGACACCCTGGGCTCGGTCGACATAGCCGACCTGCACGACGAGTACCGGGCCGCCGTCGAGGCCCTGGTGACCGCGAAGGTGGAAGGACGCGCCCCCGAGGAGATCACCGAGCGGCCGGCCACCGGCGGTCGGGTCATCGACCTGATGTCGGCCCTGGAGGACAGCGTGCGCACCGCCCGCCAGGCGCGCGGGGAGGGCGGAGGGGAAGGCGAGGAGGCCACCGTCACGCCGATCGGGAAGAAACCGGCCGCGGGGAAGAAGAAGGCGCCCGCCAAGAAGTCCGCCGGGAAGAAGACCGCGGCGAAGAAGACCGCGGCCGGGAAGGACACCACCAAGAAGAAGGCCGCCGCCAAGAAGACCGCGAGCCGCAAACGGGCCTCCTGACGGCGGCGACGCCCTACGCGTAGGCGTAGAAACCGGCGCCGCTCTTGCGCCCCAGGTGACCCGCCGAGACCATCCGGCGCAGCAACGGCGGCGGTGCGTACAGCGGCTCCTTGAACTCCTCGTACATGCTGTCGGCGATCGCGGCCACCGTGTCGAGCCCGATCAGATCCGCCAGCCGCAGCGGGCCCATCGGGTGCGCACAGCCCTGCTCCATGCCGTTGTCGATGTCCTCCCGGCTCGCCGCGCCCGACTCGAACATCCGGACGGCGGCGAGCAGGTACGGCACCAGCAGCGCGTTCACCACGAACCCGGAGCGGTCCTGGGCCCGGATGGCGTGCTTGCCCAGCACCTCCCGGACCAGCGCCTCCGAGCGCCGTACCGTCTCCTCCCCGGTGGTCAGCGCCGGAATCAGCTCCACCAGACGCTGCACCTGCGGCGGGTTGAAGAAGTGGATGCCGATGACCTGCTGCGGCCTGCCGGTGGCCACCGCCAGCTTCACCAGCGGGATGGAGGAGGTGTTCGAGGCCAGGATCGCGTCGGGACGGGTGACCACCTGATCGAGGACATGGAAGATCTCCGTCTTGACCGGCTCGCTCTCCACCACCGCCTCGATCACCAGATCACGGTCGGCGAACTCGCCCAGATCGGTGGTGAACGTCAGCCGCCCCAGGGTCGCCTCGTGCTCCTCCTCGGTGATCTTGCCGCGCTCCAGCGCCTTGTCCAGCGAGTTCACCAGCCGGGTGCGCCCCAGCTCCAGTGCTTCACCGGTGGTCTCCGCGACCCGGACGGAGAGCCCCGCCCGGGCGCACACCTCGGCGATGCCCGCGCCCATCTGGCCGCAGCCCACCACTCCGACGCGTTCGATGTCCTTCACACCGTGCCCCTTCGCTGGTCCGGTCCTGGTCGTCCATGGTTCGGTCGGTCGGCCACGACGTTACCCGGCGAGGGCAGGCGCAGCGGGACCGGCCGGTCCCGGAGGCCGTACCCGGCGGTGATTACGCGGTGTCGCCGTAGATCACGCCGCGGCCGTTGGTGGACAGATAGACCCGGCCGTACACCCGCGGGTCACCGGTGATGGCATCGCCGGTCCATGCCCACTGGTGCTGGTCGTCGTTGATCCGGGTCCAGGTAGCCCCGGTGTCGGTGGACCGGTAGATGCCGCGCACGCCGTTCACCACACCGCTGCTGTACAGGGCCTGGTACGAGGCGCCGGGCGCGGGGGCGCCGAAGCCGATGTTGTCGGCGTCCAGGGAGCCGATCCGGGTGAAGCTCGCGCCACCGTCCGTGGACCGCCACAGGCCGCCGCCGGCCAGCCAGATGTCGCCGGTGCGGCCGGGCACGGCCGCGAACCGTACCTCGCCGGTGGCCGGCAGGCCCTGGGCGGCGGAGGCGGTGAAGGTGGCGCCGCCGTCGGTGGAGACGTAGAACGTGCCCGCGTGGAAGCCGTAGAAGCGGCTCGGATCCACCCGGTCCGCCTCGACGCGGGCGCCCTGCGGGATGCCCTGGGACGCCGACCAGGAGTTCCCGAAGCCCACCGCGTAGTGCACCCCGGTGTTCTCCGGGCTCCACACGAAGCGGCTGCCGTCGGCCGCGGCGGCGACCGTACCGCCGGTGGCGCCGCCGGGGGAGGAGCCCGCCCACCAGTGGGCGCCGTTGTCGGTGGAGAAGCCGATCAGCGGATCGGTTCCCTCACCGACATGGTTGCCGACCCGGACCACGATGTTCGGGGCCAGCTCCGCGTAGTCCAGGCTGGTGGTGGTGCCGAAGCTGGGCTGCCGGAACATCATCGACGGCACCTGCGTGAGATCGGTGTGCCGGAAGCCGCCGATGTCGCCGAGCCCGCTCAGCAGCGGTGCGCCGGAGGGCGGCGAGATCAGGTCGAGGACCGCCGTCTCCTCGATGCCCTTGACGAACGGGCGGATGGTGAAGGTCTGGTTCCGGTCCCAGCGGGTGAGCTGGGTGGTGCCGTACACGGTGGCGCCGGTGCCGTACAGCAGCCGGTCCGGATCGAACGGGTCGATCTCCATGCCCTCGGTCATCCAGCCCAGCTTCGGGGTCTCCTCCGGGGGCTGCGGGTTCTCGCCGAAGGTCAGCCACGGCACCGAGGACACATCCATCGTGTACCGCTTGGTCCGCTCCGGGTAGTTGCCCCAGGACCAGGCCGCCGTCCAGGAGTCACCGCTGTCGGTGGACCGGAAGATCTGGGTGTCCGGCCACCAGGAGCTGTAGCCGGTGACCATCACGGTGCCCGGGTTCTGACGGTCCACCGTCAGACCGCTGAACCCGAATACGCGGTCACCGCCGGCCGGCACCGGGGACACGTCCGTCCACTGTCCGGTGGCGGTGTCCAGCCGCCACACCTCCCCGTCCGTCCCGGCGTACGGGCCGGGGTTGTCGGCGGTGGCGATGTACAGATCACCGGTCTGCTCGTCGAGCACGCCCTTGTGCGGCAGATAGCCGGTGGGCTGGCCGGGCACCGGGGCCCACGTCGCGCCGCCGTCGGTGGAGCGGTAGACGCTCTCCGCCAGGTCCGCGACGCCGGCGTACAGCGTCTGGGTGGGGGAACCGGGGGAGCCGGTGGCGGGGTCGAAGGTCACCCATACGACGCCGATGATGTCGCTCTCGTAGCCCGATGGGTCGTCGGGGTTGAGCACGTAGTCACCGGGGTTGGGGAAGGAGGTCACCTCCGACCAGGTGACACCGGCGTCCGTGCTGCGCCACAGGCCCTCGCCGCTGGGGGCGCCGAGATAGAGGACGTCGTTGTCGTTCGGGTCGACGACCAGGCGTTCGCCCATGCCCCGGCCCGGCATGTTGCCCCCGAGTTTGAAGGGGAGTTCGGTGTGCTGCCAGGTGTCTCCCCGGTCCGAGGAGCGCAGGACGGCGCCGTTCTTGGGGTCCCAGTCGTTGGTGTACGTGCCCACGGCGGCGTACACCCGGTCGGGGTCGACGGGGTCGCTGGCGATCGAGGCGACGCCCGTGTAGCCCCAGTCGTCCCAGCCGATGGAGTCGAGCAGCGGCACCCACTCCTGCGCGGGCTCGTTCCAGCGGTAGGCGCCGCCGATGTCGGTGCGGGCGTAGAGCAGGTCCGGCTCGGAGCGGTTGAAGACGAAGCCGGGAACGAAGCCGCCGCCGCCGATCTGCGCGTTCTTCCAGGTGTACGCCTCGGCGCCGGCGTCGTCGGCCGTGGCGGCGGGGGCGGTGGTGGTGAGCAGTCCTGCGGCCAGGGCCAGACCGGCCGTGGTCGCGATCACGGGTTTCCATCTGCGCACGTGGGCGCTCCTGTCCTGAGGAGACCGCCGGGAGGGCGGTGAGGGGAGTACAGGGACGTGATCAAGCGATGGGAGCGCTCCCAGAAGTGCGTGTCGCTGATGTTAACTGTCGAATGTTGTTCGCATAAGGGTGTGTCACGGACGGATGGCGGCAAAGATAGTGGACGAAGCTGGAGGTACCGTCGTCCGCGGACGACGGCCGGCCGAGCACGCACGACACACTCCTGGGGGAGCGCAGTGGGACGAGTCAGCCGCAGATTTTTCGGCACCGCCACGGTCGGGGTACTGGCCTCGGTGCTGACGTTCTCCCAGGCATCGGCGAGCGGCGGGCCGCGCGGCCGGTGGCGCGAGCGCGGGGCGTCCGGGGCGGCCGGGCCCGGCAACGCGGCCGGCGGGCTGCGCGGCATGTGGATCGCGACGGTCGCCAACATCGACTGGCCGGCGCGGCAGGGCCAGCCGGCCGCCGACGCGCAGCGGCAGCTGACGGACCTGCTGGACGCGGCGGCCGAGCTGAAGCTGAACACCGTCTTCTTCCAGGTGCGCCCCACCGCCGACGCGCTGTGGCCGTCGCCGCACGAGCCGTGGTCGCACTGGCTGACCGGCACCCAGGGGGAGGACCCGGGCTGGGACCCGCTGGAGTTCGCGGTCACCGAGGCGCACGCGCGCGGACTCGAACTGCACGCCTGGTTCAACCCGTACCGGGTGGCCATGCACGCCGACCTCACCGCGCTGGCCGGGGACCACCCGGCGCGTACCCACCCGGAGTGGGTGGTGACGTACGGCGGGCGGCTGTACTACAACCCCGGCCTGCCCGAGGTGCGCGCCTTCGTGCAGGACGCGATGTGCCACGCGGTCGAGCACTACGCCATCGACGGGGTGCACTGGGACGACTACTTCTACCCGTACCCGGTGGCGGGCGAGACCTTCGACGACGCCGACGCGTTCGCCGAGCACGGCGGGGACTTCGACGACATCGGCGACTGGCGGCGGCACAACATCGACCTGCTGGTGCGGGAGATGCGCGAGCGGGTGGCGGAACTGAAGCCGGGAGTGCCGTTCGGGGTCAGCCCGTTCGGGGTGTGGCGGAACAAGTCCACCGACCCGCTGGGCTCCGACACCCGGGGCGGGGTCCAGACGTACGACGACCTGTACGCGGACGTCCGCACCTGGGTCAAGGAGGGACGGCTCGACTACGTGCTGCCGCAGCTCTACTGGAACATCGGCTACGAGGCGGCCGACTACGCGACGCTGGTGCGCTGGTGGGCGGAGGTCGCCGAGGGCACCGGGGTGCAGCTGTACATCGGCGAGGCGCTGTACAAGGCGGGCGACACCGCCCAGCCGGACGCCTGGCAGGACCCGGCCGAGCTGTCCCGCCATCTGACGCTGTGCCAGGACTACCCGGCGGTCGGTGGCAACGCCTTCTACTCGGCCGCGCACGTGGTGCGCGACCCGATCGGGGCGATGACCCGGGTCTACGAGGACCACTACCGGGGCTAGGTGTATTGGCCGGGGCCGGGGCCGGGGCCGCCGGCCGGCCGGAAAACTGTTCGAGGCGGCGCCGGGGCGGGTGGCAGGGTGGCGCGCATGGCACCTCGTTACCAGATCCGCGCCGATCACGACGCCGCGACGATCGTCGTCTACCAGGCGTACTCGCCGGCCATCGCGGACGCGGCGCTGCGGGCGGGCCGTTTCGTGCCGCCGTTCTCGTTCCACCGCATGACCTGGATCAAGCCGTCGTTCCTGTGGCTGATGCACCGCAGCAACTGGGGCCGCAAGCCCGGCCAGGAACGGATCCTGGCGGTGCGGATGACGCGCGAGGGCTGGGAGGAGGCGCTGTCCCGGGCCGCGCTCACCACCGCCGACCCGGCGGAGGTCGCCCGGGCGGCCGTGCATGTGCAGTGGGATCCGGAACGCTCGCCGCGCGGGGCCGCGCTCAACCACTACAGCATCCAGGTCGGGGTGGGCCGCTCCGTGCTGCGGGCCTACACGGACGACTGGACGGTGAGCCTGACCGACCTCACTCCGCAGGTCCGCAAGGCCGCCGCGCTGCTGCGCGCGGGGCGGGCCGCCCAGGCGCGGCTGCTGCTGCCAGGGGAGCGCGTCTATCCGCTGCCCCGGGCGCTGGAGGACCGGCTCTGCTCAGCCGGCTGACCACGGGCCGCGGCGGCGCCGGGTCGCGCACCGGCGGCGGCCGGCCGCCGCCGGCATCCGGCCCGCGGCCCCGCCCGGGGGCCGCAGGGCGCGGCCGGCCGTCAGGACCAGGGTGGTGAGGAGGACGGCGGTGGTCAGGCGCCGCAGCGCGGTCCGCCGGCGCCCGTGCCAGCCCCCGTGCCGGGCGGCGCCGGCCGGCGGGTCGAAGACGTTGCCCCGGGTGTCGGGGGCCGCGACCGTCCGGGAGAGGTGGTGGCGGTCCATCTGGCGGGCCAGGAACCGCTCGGTGGTGGCGGGCACGAGGGCGGAGAGCACGGCGAGGGCTCGGGCGGCGGGACCGACGTACACCTCGCGCCGGGGCGTGCGCGCCAGGCGGACGATCCGGCGGGCCGCGCGCTCGGGAGTGTAGACGGGGGACAGCGGACGCACCGCCCGGCCGGAGTAGTTGGCGGCGTTCCCGAAGAAGGGCGTGTCCAGGGTGGCGGGCAGCACGGTGCACACATGGATGTCCCGGTGGCCGCTCAGCCGCAGCTCCTGCCGCAGGCTGCCGCCGAGGGCGCGCACGGCGCTCTTGGCCATCACATAGGCGCTGTTGTACGGCACGGGGGCGGCCCCGACGGCCGAGGAGATGTTGACCAGGGTGCCGCTGCCCTGCGCGCGCATCGCGGCCAGGGCCGCCCGCGCGCCGTGCACGTACCCCAGCACGCCGGTGTCCAGCACGCCCCGGACGACGGCCGGCGGGACCGACTCCAGTGGCCCGAACGCGGCGACTGCGGCGCTGTTGACCCACATGTCGATCCGTCCGTACTCCGCCAGTGCCCGGCGGGCCAGTTCGTCCACGGCGGTGGGGTCGGTGACGTCGGTGGGCACCGCCAGCGCCCGGGCCCGGCGGCGCCGGCGGCAGCGGCGGGCCAATTCCTCCAGTTCGGCGGCGCGCCGGCCGGCGAGGACGACTGTCCAGCCCCGGGCGGCGAACCGTTGTGCGCAGGCCCGCCCCACTCCGCTGCTCGCCCCGGTGATCACGACGACGTTGTTCCGCGTCCGCATGCGCGTGCCTTCCCGCAGGAGCCGGTACCGGTGCCGGTCGTGCGCCGGGTGGCGCCCGGGCTGCCGCGGTACCCGAAAAGTGTTTCCATCCATACAAGCAGCACATAAGACTCATATTCGGGAGGCGGGCGGGGACGGGGCCCGTCCTCGCCCGACGAGGCGATGGGACCTGCACATGGCCGTACGGCACCGACTGATCGCCCGCCCGCCCGCAGCGGTGTGGGACGTCCTGAGCGACCCCGTCCGGTACGCCGACTGGGTGGTCGGCACCCGGGAGTCCGCACCGGCCGAGGGCGAGTGGCCCGAGGTCGGCGCCGCGCTCGCCTACACCGTGCGGCTGGCCGGCAAGGACCTGCACGGACGCACCATGGTCCGGCGCTGCGAACCGCCGCGTGCGCTGGAACTGGAGGCCGACAGCGGCCCGCTGGGCACCGCGCGGATCGCCCTCGACATCCGCCCCTGGGGTGAGGAAACCCTGGTGATCATGGACGAGCACCCCCTGCGCGGGCTGGGCGGCGCGCTGCACAACGCCGTCCTGGACGCACTCCAGCAACTGCGGCACCGCGGCATGCTCAACCGGCTGGCGCGGCTGGTGGAGGACGCGGAACCCGCCGCACCGCAGGGCGCGCGGGGCGGGGGAGACGGCGGATGAGCGACGCCGTCGTGGTCGGCGCCGGCCCGAACGGTCTGGTCGCGGCCAATCTGCTGGCGGACGCCGGCTGGACGGTGACGGTCCTGGAGGAACAGCCCGAGCCGGGCGGCGCGGTACGCAGCGACCGGGCCGTCCACCCCGACTTCGTGAGCGACCGGTTCAGCGCCTTCTACCCACTGGCGGCGGCCTCCCCCGTCCTGCGGGCCCTGCGGCTGGACCGGGAAGGGCTGCGCTGGAGCCACGCGCCGCGGGTCCTCGCCCACCCGCTGGCGGACGGCCGCTGCGCCGTCCTCGACCGCGACCCCGTGGCGACCGCCGCCGGCCTGGACGCGTTCGCCGCCGGTGACGGACCGGCGTGGCGGGAACTGCACGCCCTGTGGGACGGCATCCGCGACGACGTGCTGTCCGCGCTCTTCACCCCGTTCCCGCCGGTGCGCGCCGCGACCCGGCTGGCGCTGCGGCTGCGTGCGGCGGGCGGACTGCGGGTGGCGCGGCGGCTGCTGCTGCCGGTCCGCCGGTTCGGCGAGGAGGAGTTCGCGGGGGAGGGCGGGCGGCTGCTGCTGGGAGGGAACGCCCTGCACGCCGATCTGCCGCCGGAGGCCACCGGCAGCGGCGGGTTCGGCTGGCTGATGTCGATGCTCGGGCAGACCTACGGCTTCCCCGTCCCGGTGGGCGGCTCCGGCGAACTGACGGCCGCTCTGGTGCGCAGGCTCCGCCGGCGCGGCGGGACGGTGCGCTGCGGGGAGCGGGTCACCGAGATCGTGGTGCGCGGCGGCCGGGCCGTCGGGGTACGCACGGCGGACGGCACGGCGATCGCGGCGCGGCGCGCGGTGCTGGCCGATGTGACGGCCCCGCTGCTGTACCGGGAACTGGTGGGCGCCGAGCATCTGCCCGCCCGGGTGCTGGACGATCTGCGACGCTTCCAGTGGGACTACGCCACCTTCAAGGTGGACTGGGCGCTCAGCGGGCCGATCCCCTGGGCGGCGCGGGAGGCGTCCGGCGCCGGAACGGTGCACGTGGCGGAGGGGGTGGACGGCCTCACCCGGTTCTCCGCCCAGCTCTCCATGGGCCAGGTGCCCGACCGGCCGTTCCTGCTGCTCGGCCAGATGACGACCGCCGACCCGGCCCGTTCCCCCGCCGGGACCGAGTCGGCGTGGGCGTACACCCACGTACCGCACCGGGTGCGGGGCGACGCCGCCGGGCAGGGGCTGACGGGCCGGTGGGACGAACGGGAACGGGAGGCCATGGCGGACCGGGTGGAGGAGCAGGTCGAACGGTACGCGCCGGGCTTCCGCGCGCTGATCGCGGCCCGCCGCGTGCTGTCCCCGCCGGTGCTGGAGGCGGCCGACGCGAACCTGCACGGCGGGGCGGTGAACGGCGGCACCACCAGCCTGCACCAGCAACTGGTGTTCCGGCCGGTGCCCGGTACCGGCCGGCCCGAGACCCCGGTGCGCGGGCTGTATCTGGCCTCGGCCTCCGCCCATCCCGGCGGCGGGGTGCACGGCGCCTGCGGCGCCAACGCCGCCCGCGCGGCGCTGCGCGCGCACGGCTCCTCCCTGGTACTGACGGCGGCTCAGCGGGCCCTGTCCCGGCGGTCGGCCGGGCGGGGACGGCTGCCGCCGGACCGTACGTGAGGGCGCCGGACCGTACGTGAGGGGTGGGTGGCGGGCCGGGCCGCCACCCACCCCTCCGGCGGGCCCCGCGTCAGCGGTCCGGGGACGCCTCCAGCGGACGGCACAGCGCCGAGCGCCCCGCACGCCAGGCCGCCAGCGTCCACCGGGCCAGCCGCTCCTCCAGATGGGAGGTGGCCCGGATGCCGAAGACCACGTCGGCGGCCAGCCCCGGCTCGTCCTCCAGCAGCCCGCCCACCACCTCGTGCCGCACCACCTGCTCGTGGACGGCGTCGGCCTCGACGTGCTCGTCGTGGAACCGCACCGCCGCCGGCCCGGCACCCAGCCGGCGCAGCGCGGCGGCCATCCGCCGGGACCCGGGGGAGGAGGTCACCTCCACCGCGGCGAAGTGGCCGACCAGCGCGCCCCGCAGCGACCGGTGCAGGCCGAGCAGCGACATCAGGTTGACGGTCGCCAGGGCGGGCGCGGGCGCGGCGTCCAGATAGCGGCCGTAGCCGGAGTCGAGCCCGAGGTCCCGCATCAGCGCCGCGAACAGTTCCGCGTGCACCGCCTCGGCGCGCCCCGCCCCGTACTCGTCGTACTCGATGGCGACCATCGCCGCCTTCGCCCGCCCCCGCAGCCGGGGCACCACCCACACATGCGGGTCGGCCTCCTTGAGGTGGTACGGGGAACGCAGCACCGTGTACTCCCGCACCTGCCACCAGGTGCCCTGCCGGTGCAGGTAGTGGCTGATGCTGTTCCCGTCGTCCGTCACCGGTTCGAGCAGCAGCTCGGCGAGCGTCCCGCCGACGTCGTCGCCGGGGGTCACCTCCCGCCGCAGCGCCGTCAGGAACCGGTCCTCGGCGGCGGCGCGCAGCCGCAGCAGCTCCGGGTCCCACTCGTACCGGTCGTCGACGTCCGCGAAGCCCCGGTAGTGCAGCTCGTAGAGCAGGTACAGGGCCAGCTGGAGGTCGGCGCCCCAGGGGTCGGCGCCGGACAGGTCCCGGGGCAGCGGGCGGCGGGCGCCGCGCAGGGCGGCGATCACCGCCGCCGACAGCTCACCCCGCGCCCCGGGAAGAGCGGGCCCGGCCGGCGGCGCGGCGACCCGTACCGGCAGTGTGGTCATGAGGACTCCTCCGTCTCCTCGCCCCGCGCCCGCGGCCCGCGCGGCCGGTTCCGCCCCTCCGCACGCACCCGTCGGCGGTGGCTGGTGTCGCACCAGGGGTAGTCACGGCTGCGGCGGCACACGCACAGCGCCACCTGGAACCGGTCGGAGGACCGCACACTGCCGTCCGGCAGGACGACCTCGACCGGGCCCTCCACCAGGACGGGACCGCCTTCGTCGAGCCGCAGCCGGCAGGGCCGCTCGGACGCACTGGGCACAGCTGATCACCCGCTCCTTCCGCTGTCCGGGGGTGAGGGCCGCTCAGCCCCGGTTGAGGCCCTTGAGGTCCGGGATGAACTCCTGGACCTTCTGCTTGATGCCCTTCTTCACGACGTTCTTCCGGTCGCTGTCCCCGCGCAGCAGCGCCTTGGCCGTGGACTCGGCCTGCTCCCAGGTGGCGTGCGGCGGGATCGGCGGTACGGCGGGGTCGGTGACGAACTCCAGGACGCAGGGCCGGTCGGCCGCCAGCGCCCGCTGCCAGGCGGGCTGTACCCCGCCGGGTTCGTCGATCCGGATGCCCAGCAGCCCGATGGAGCGGGCGAACTCGGCGTAGGGGACGTCCGGCAGATGCTGGGACGGCTCGAACTGCGGGGCGCCCGACATGGAGCGCATCTCCCAGGTGACCTGGTTGAGGTCCTGGTTGTTGAACACCGCGACGATCAGCCTCGGGTCGCTCCAGCCGCGCCAGTACCGGGCCGCCGTGATCATCTCCGCCAGCCCGTTCATCTGCATCGCGCCGTCACCGACGAGGGCGATCGCCGGCCGGTCGGGATGGGCGAACTTGGCGCCGATGACGTACGGGACGCCCGGCCCCATGGTGGCCAGCGTGCCGGACAGGGAGCCGCGCATCCCCGGCCGCATCCGCAGATGGCGGGCGTACCAGTTGGCGGCCGAGCCGGAGTCCGCCGCGATCATCGCGTCGTCCGGCAGCAGCGGGGACAGGGCACCGGCGACGTACTCCGGGTTGACCGGGTCGGCCTGGGTGGCGGCCCGCCGGTCCATCACCTCCCACCAGCGCGCGACGTTCGCCTCCACGCCCTTGCGCCACTTGCCGTGCTTCTTGCGCTCCAGCATCGGCAGCAACTCGCGCAGGGCGGTCGCCGCGTCGCCGATGAGATTGACCTCGTACGGGTAGCGCATGCCCGCCATGTGCGGGTCGATCTCGATCTGCACCGCCCGCGCCTGCCCGAACTCCGGCAGGAACTGGCTGTACGGGAAACTGGAGCCGATGGTCAGCAGGGTGTCGCAGCCCTGCATCAGCTCGTAGGAGGGCCGGGTGCCCAGCAGGCCGATCGCCCCGGTCACATACGGCAGGTCGTCGGAGAGCACGTCCTTGCCGAGCAGCGCCTTGGCCACCCCGGCCGACAGCACCTCGGCGATCTGCTCCACCTCCGCGCGGGCGCCGGCCGCGCCCTGGCCGACCAGTACGGCCACCCGCTCCCCGGAGTTCAGGATCTCCGCCGCCCGCTCCAGATCCGCCCGGGCCGGGACCGGCGCGGAGCGGCCCAGGCCCAGCGAGGAGGGCACCATCTTGAACGCGTGCGACGGCGCCTCGTACTCCAGTTCCTGGACGTCGGCCGGGACGATCACCGCGGTGACCGTGCGCCGGCCGTAGGCGGTGCGGATGGCCCGGTCGAGCACGTTGGGCAGTTGCTCGGGGACCGTGACGGTCTCCAGGAAGTCGGAGGCGACGTCCTTGAAGAGGTTCGCCAGGTCCACCTCCTGCTGGTACGAGCCGCCCATCGCGCTGCGGTTGGTCTGGCCGATGACGGCCACCACCGGCACATGGTCGAGTTTGGCGTCGTAGAGGCCGTTCAGCAGATGAATGGCCCCCGGGCCCGAGGTCGCCACGCACACGCCCAGCCGGCCGGAGTACTTCGCGTAGCCGACGGCCTCGAAGGCCGCCATCTCCTCGTGCCGCGCCTGGATGAACTCCGGATTGTCCGCAGCTCTCCCCCAGGCGGCGAGCAGCCCGTTGATGCCGTCCCCGGGGTATCCGAAGACGTGCTCGACGTCCCATTCCCGCAGCCGCCGCAGCAGGAAATCCGCCACCCTTTCACCCATGCGTGCGCTCCTCTTCCTCACTCGTGCCGGCGCCGGCCCGCGCCCCGCGGCGTCGCCGTACTGTGGGCCGAACGGGTGAAGCCGCAGGGGGCCGAGCGGTACTCGACGCTGGCGGGTACCCCGTCGCGAACGGTCCAATCACCCGGCTCGTCACCGCGTCGCCGACTGGACGGGGCCCGGGTTGGCGCGGTGCGCGGCCGGGTAGCCGCCTCCGCAACCCGGGGCAGGGGACGGCCGCGCCGAGATGTGGGTTCGGTGGCGAACCGGCAGACTTGAGCCCGGCAACGCATCCTCCCGGGGGAACAACCGCAGAACCGCGCTTTGGTCTCCGAGCTGGGAGAACGTCATGAACGGACCTGCCCGAGCCACTCCCGAACGCCGTCGCCGCCACGACGCCCCCGACACCCGGCCGCAGTTCGAGCGCATCGCCCGGCTGCCGCCCTGCCGGGAGCGCGAGGAACTGTACCGGGAGGTGGTCTGCGCCTGGATACCCATGGCCGACCGGCTGGCCCGGAAATTCCGGCACCGCGGGGAAGCGCTGGAAGACCTCGAACAGGTCGCCGCCGTCGGGCTGATCAAGGCGGTGCGCCACTTCGACCCGGAGCGCGGCGCCGCCTTCGAGAGCTACGCCGTGCCCACCATCGTCGGGGAGATGAAGCGGCACTTCCGGGACCACCTGTGGGACGTGCACGTGCCCCGGCGCACCCAGGAACTGCGCAACAAGGTGCGGGTGGCCGTCCGCGAGCTGAACCAGCGGACCGGCGACCGGGGCAGCGACGTTCCCCGGCTGTCGCGGCACACCGGGCTCACCGAGGAGGAGGTCGAGACCGGCCTGCGGGCCCTGGAGAGCTACAGCGCGCTGTCCCTGAACGCCGAACTGCCCGGCTCGGACGGGGACCACGCGCTCCAGGACACCCTCGGCGCGCCCGACCCCGGCTTCGACCTGGTGGTGAACCGGGAGGCGGTGCGCGCCCCGCTGCGATCCCTGCCCGAGCGCGAGCGCACCATCCTGTACCTGCGGTTCTTCCACGGCATGACCCAGAGCGGGATCGCCGGGCGGCTGGGCATCTCGCAGATGCACGTCTCCCGCCTGCTCACCCGGGCCTGCGAGCAGGTGCGCAAGGAGGTGGAGGACGGCGCGGACACCGCCGGGCGGCCCCCGGCCGGCAGCGGGTCCGGCTGACGGTGCGGGCGGCGGGCCGTTCCGTGCGGGCCGTTCCGGACGGTCCGGCGGGTCAGCGTCCGCCGGAGGCGGCGGAGCGCCCGCGGATGCCGTCCAGGAGGTACCGGGTGCGGCGGTCGTAGTCGTCCCGGGGCGGTCGTTCGCCGTGCTTGAGGACGAGGGCGTTGTCGACGACGAGTGCCTGGAGATCGCCCGCCGTGAACTCCGGCCGCAGCGCACCGGCGGCCCGCGCCGCCGCGACGAACTCCTCGTTGGCCTCGCTGCCGGCCCGGCAGATCTCCATGAGCTGCGGCGCATGCGGATAGATCTGCAACAGCACATCGTTGACGGCGGGCTGTCGGTACTGGAGGTCGCGGAGCGCCGTCAGGTAGGACGTGACGCGCTCGCCGGCGTCCTCGATGGTCCGCGCGCGGTCGATGACGGTGAACAGCTCCCTCGCCACGACCTCTTCGATGACGGCTTCGATGAGGCCGATCCGCCCGCCGAACCGGTTGAAGATCGTCGCCTTGCTCACCCCCGCCGCCTTGGCGACCTCCTCCATCGGGACTGTCAGCCCCTGTCCCCGGAAGGCGCCGATCGCGGCGGCGCGGATCTGTTCCGAATTGCGCCGGGCGTCGGCGCGCAGCCCGGATCCCGAAGGGGTCGCAGCGGCCATGGCTCCCACCGTCCTTTCTGTCCCGCCGTAATTTGACTCGGTGGGTCAGCTTACCTACGGTCGGAGGCACGGGTTAACTTGACCATGGTGGTCAGCTTATGAATCCGCTCCCGCGGGGCGGACGCCGTGGGTACTCAGAAAGGCCGAGAGCATGATCGTTGTCACCGGTGCCACCGGAGGGCTGGGCGGCGCCACCGTCGAACACCTCCTCGCCCGCGTGCCCGCCGACCGGATCGGGGTCAGTGTCCGCGACACCGGACGGGCGCGGCACCTCGCCGACCGCGGGGTGCGGGTGCGGCGGGGTTCCTACGAGGAACCGGCCACGCTGCGCGACGCGTTCGCCGGTGCGGAGCAGGTTCTTCTGGTGTCCGGCAACGATCCGGCCGCCGACCTGGTCGGCCTGCACCGCAACGCCGTCGAAGCCGCGGTCGCGGCCGGCGCCCGGCGGATCCTCTACACCAGCCAGCAGGGTGCGGTGCCCGGCAATCCGTACCGGCCATCCGACATCCACCTCGCCACCGAGGCGATCCTCCGCGACGCGGGAGTCGCCTGGACCGCGCTGCGCAACGGCGCCTACGGCCCGCTCGATCAGGTACTCGGCCCCTGGCGGCAGACCGGGGTGATCGCCCAGCCGGCGGACGGCCCCGTGCCGTACACCGACCGCGCCGATATCGCCGAGGCCACGGCGGCCATCCTGGCCGGTGACCGCTCCTTCGACGGCCCCGTCACCCTCACCGCGCCGGCCGCCGTCACGTTCGACGAGGTCGCCCAGATCGCCTCCGGCCTCACCGGACATACGGTCGAGCGGGTCGTCGTGGACGACGAGCGGTGGGTCGCCGACCGGATCGCGAACGGGGTGCCCGAGCAGCCGGCCCGGCTGCTGCTCACCTGGTACCGGGCCGCACGGAAGGGCTGGTTCGCCACGGCCGGCCCTGAGCTGGCCGAGCTCCTGGGCCGTGAGCCCCGCACGGTCGCCGACCGGCTCGCAGCCGGCCCCGCCGCCTGAAGCCGGGCGGCTTTCCGGGCCGTCACCGAGCGAGCCGGACAGGTCCTAGCCGCCGCGCCGTTCCGTCCGGTGCTCGACCACGGTGTCGGGGCCGGGGGACAGCACGCTTTCGTGGCCGTCCCGGGAGCGGACCCGGTACGGCGGCGCACCGTCGGAGCCCAGGACTTCCACCACTTCGCTGACCCGGTCCTCCCGGCCCACGGTCCTGCCGTGGGTCACCATCCGGTCGCCCGCTTTCGCTCGCATCGTCATCCCTCCCGTCGCCCGTGATGTCCTGGATGTGATGCTTTCGCCACTTTCCAGTCTAGGGCCGGGGCCGCGCCCCGGCGTGTGGGGACCGGGACGGGGTCAGCTGGGTGACCGCGATGCAGGCCAGCACGGCCAGCGCGGTGACCGGAGCGGCCCAGGTCATGCTCTCGCCCAGCAGCAGGGACGCCCACACCAGCGTGAGCAGCGGCTGGGCGAGCTGGAGCTGGCTGGCCCGGGCGATACCGGCCCGCGCCAGGCCCCGGTACCAGACCACCAGGCCGCCGAACTGGGACACCAGCGCCACCCACAGCAGCCCGGTGACGGCGCGCGCGGTCGGCTCGAAGGGCTCGGCGGACACGGCCAGCACCGCGGCGGGCAGGGCGAAGGGCAGCGACAGCAGCAGGGCCCAGGAGATCACCTGCCAGCCGGGCAGCTCCCGGGCCAGCCGGCCGCCCTCGCCGTACGCCGCGGCCGTGACCAGCAGGGCGGCGGCCAGGTAGAGGTCGCCCCGGGCGAGGGAGCCGCCTCCGGTGCCGAGAGTGAAGGCGACGACGGCGGCGGCGCCGGCCCCGGCGGCGGCCCAGAAGGTGCGGGAGGGACGGTGGCCGGAGCGCAGCGTGCCGTACACCGCGGTGGTCAGCGGCAGCAGGCCCACCACGACGGCGGCGTGCGAGGTGGAGGAGGTCTCCAGCGCCAGCGCGGTGAGCAGCGGGAACCCGATGACGGTGCCGGAGGCGACGACGGCCAGCCCCGTCCAGTGCCGGCGCGCCGGAAGCGGGGTGCGGGTGATGCGCAGGGCGAGGGCGGCGCCCACGGCCGCGAGCACGATGCGCAGCGCGGTGGTGCTCCAGGGGCCGAAGCCGTCCATCGCCCAGGCGGTACCGGGCAGGGTGAAGGAGAAGGCGAGGACGCCGAGCGCGGCGAGCGCGATCCCGCCGCGGTCCGTGACGGGCGCCGGTGGCGCGGCAACCGCTATCGGAGTGCGCTCGATAGCGCTACTGTCTACTCTCATGCACCAGAGTAGCAGTGAGCGGGAATTGGCCCACCTTCTGCGCGAGGAGCTGAACCGCTACTCACCAGGGGAGAAGCTGCCGTCCAGCCGGGCACTGGTCGAACGCCACCGCGTCAGCCCCGTCACCGTGTCCAGGGCGCTCGCTGCACTCGCCGCCGAGGGCCTGGTCGTCACCCGGCCCGGCGCCGGCGCCTTCCGGGCAGCGCCACGCCCCGTCGCCCCACCGCCCGGGGACACCTCCTGGCAGGAGGTCGCGCTGACCGCCGAAACCCCGGCCGACGGCGGGCCGCGCGGCGCCGACGCCACCGGCGTGCTGGCCACCCTCGCCGCACCGCCGCCCGGAGTCGTCGAGTTCAACGGCGGATATCTGCCGCCCGGCCTGCGCCCCGAGCAGGCCCTCTCCGCGGCGCTGGCCCGGGCGGGGCGGCGGCCGGGGGCGTGGGAGCGCCCGCCGATGGAGGGCCTGGAGGAACTGCGCGCCTGGTTCGCCCGGGAGATCGGCGGTCCGGGCGGCGCGGTGCCAGCCTCCGGCGTGCTCATCACGGCGGGAGGCCAGAGCGCGCTCACCACCGCGCTGCGCGCCCTGGCCCCGCAGGGTTCGGCCGTCCTGGTCGAGTCCCCCACCTACCCGGGGCTCCTCGCCGCCGCCCGCGCCTCCGGACTGCGCCCGGTACCGGTGCCGCTCGACCACGACGGGGTCCGCCCCGACCTGCTGGAACGCGCCTTCGCCGCCAGCGGGGCCCGGGTAGTGGTGTGCCAGCCGCTCTTCCAGAACCCCACCGGAGCCGTCCTGCACCCCGAACGGCGGGCGCGGCTGCTGGCCGCGGCCCGCGCGGCGGGGGCCTTTGTGATCGAGGACGACTTCGCCCGCTGGCTCGCCCACGACGACGCCGGGGCACTGCCGCCCGCCCTCGCCGCGGACGACCCGGACGGGGTGGTCGTGCACGTCCGCTCCCTCACCAAGATCACCTCCCCGAGCCTGCGGGTCGGCGCGCTCGCCGCCCGGGGCCCGGCCTTCGAACGGCTGCGGGCGATCCAGGTCGTCGACAGCTTCTTCGTACCGCGACCGCTCCAGGAGACCGCCCTGGAACTGATCAGCTCCCCGGCCTGGACCCGCCATCTGCGCACGGTGGCCGCCGAACTGCGGCTGCGCCGGACGGCCACCACCACCGCGCTCGCCGCCGAACTCCCCGAGGCGCCGCTGCCGTTCGTCCCCCGCGGCGGATACCACCTGTGGCTGCGGCTGCCGGAGGGCACCGACCCGGCGGCGGTGGCGGACGCGGCCCAGCGCGCCGGAGTGGCGCTCGCCCCGGGCGGCCCCTACTTCGCCGCCGAGCCGCCCTCCCCGCATCTGCGGCTGAGCTTCGCCCCGGCGGCCGGCGTCGGCGAGATCGGCGAAGGGGTGCGCCGGCTGCGGTCGGTGTGGCCCGGGCGGACGGGTGCGTAAAACCGCCGGAGATTTACGTCGCCGTAGTGGTGCGGTACACAGGTGGCTCGTACCATCGCGCCATGCTGGTCACGCTGATCGCCGCTGCCCGCACCTCCCCGCTCCTGGACACCCGCTTCGGCGACGACCGTCCGCTGGACGCCGCCGGCTGGCAGGCGCTGGAGAGGGCCGTGCCGGCGCTGGCGCCGCTGGCCGCGGCCGACCTGCGGTACTGCTCGCCCACCGCGGGCAGCCGGCAGACCGGCGAGGTGCTCGGCTACGCGCCGCTGGCGCAACCGGCCCTGCGGGAGTGCGACATGGGCCGGTGGAGCGGACTGACCCTCGCCGAGGTGACCGCCCGCGAACCGGCCGCCGTGGACGTCTGGCTGAACGACCCGCGCGCCGCGCCGCACGGCGGCGAGGCCCTGCTGTCGTTCATCGCCCGGGTCGGCGGCTGGCTCGACACCCGCCCGCTGGCGGACGACGGCCGGATCGTCGCCGTCACCGAACCCTCGGTGATCCGGGCGGCCATGCTGTACGCGCTGAAGGCACCGCCGCACGCGTACTGGCGCACCGAGATCTACCCGCTGTCGGTGGTCAGCCTGCACGGGGCCCGGGGACAGTGGTACCTGCGGCTGGGCTGACCCGGCGCACGAAGGGCCGGTCCCGGCCGGTGAACGCGGACAGCGGCCCGGCGGCCCGCAGGATGACCTCCAGCGCCCGGTCCGCGTCGGCCGTGTACCGGCCGCAGGCCCAGGCCGCGTTGGCCTCCACGACCGCCCATCCGCCGGCCGTACGGCCGACGTCGACGACCACGGCACTCGGCAGGGTGTCGCCGACCGCCGCGAGCAGCCGGGCGCCGAAGGCGAGCGCGTCGGGCCCCGGCAGCCGGGAGCCGTCGGCGTAGACCCGGGCGGGAACGGACTTGTCGTTGGGCGACTTGACGAACGCGGGGCGGCGCAGCGTGTACGCCTCACCGAGCGGCAGCGCCCGGATCTCGCGCCGGGTGAACGCCTGGGGCAGCGCCGGCAGCCAGTCCTCGGGCGCCTGGAGCAGGGCGATGCCCAACGCCGGGGCGACCGCGTCGGCGAACGTCGGCCCGGCGTGCAGATGACGTGCGCTCAGGCCCTGCGGCACGGCGGCGGACGGCAGGCTCACGGTCGGCAGCCCGCGCCGGTGGGCGGCGTCCCGGATGCTGCGGGCGGACGCGGTGAGCCGGGACGGCAGCACGAGGGTCATGGCACCCATCCTCGCCCGGCGCCCCGTCCCCGGGCCCGGGATTTCCGCCTCACCTCTCTCAGTAGGCGGTCCGGGTCGCCAGCACGGACAGCAACTGGAGCTTCTCGTGGCTCTCGCTGCCGGGAACGGCGGTGTACACCAGCAGCGAGTGGGCCTGCCCCGGGTCGATCAGCCGCTGGCAGTTGAGTTCGAGCGGGCCGAGTTCCGGGTGGACGAAATGCTTGACCTCATCGGGCCGGACCCCGACCTCGTGCGTGTCCCACACCGCCCGGAACTCCTCGCTGCGCTCGAGCAGCAGCTCGGCGAAGTGCGCCGCCCGGGAACCGGGGCCGCGCAGCGTGGCCAGCTCGCGCAGGCCCGAGGCGAACATCCGGGTGAGGAACGGATGGTCCTCGGGTGCGTAGAGCGCGCGGGTGGCGGGGTCGGTGAACCACCGGTAGCCGATGCTGCGGGCCGGGCCGCTGAACCGGGTCGTGTCACCGGTGAGGGCCACCCCCAGCGGGGACTGCCGCAGCGTCTCGCCGAGTTCGGTGACGATCTCCGCGGGCGTGTCGTCCAGCCGGTCCAGGATGCGCAGCAGGCCGGGGCTGATGTGTTCGCCGATCGCGCCGCGCGCGGGCGGGTTGTGCCCGGCCAGCCGGAACAGGTGATCGCGCTCGTCGAGCGAGAGATGGAGCCCCTGCGCGATGGAGGCGATCATCTGCTCGGACGGCTGCGGGCCGCGCTCCCGCTCCAGGCGCGCGTAGTAGTCGGTCGACATGTGGCACAGCGCCGCCGCCTCCTCCCGCCGCAGCCCCTCGGTCCTGCGGCGGCGTCCGCGCGGCAGGCCGACGTCCTCGGGCTGCAGCGCGGCCCGGCGGCGCCGGAGGAACTCCGCAAGCCCGGTCCTGTCGATCACCATGCGGTCCCTCCCTCGGTACTGCCCCCTTCGTACCAGCCGTGTGCCCCCGCAGCCACGGCCCGCCGATCCCCCCCTTCCCGGGCGTGGCGCTGCGGCCGGTTCCGGCCCGGCTTCCGTATCAGTGGATCGAGCGGCCCTGGATGGCGCCGCGGCCATGGCCCACCGTGGCACCGACGACCACCACCGCGAGGAGCGCGCCCATGTCACGTACCGCCATCGACATCACCCTGCCCGACCTGACCGGGAAGCGCGCCGTGGTCACCGGGGCCAGCGACGGCATCGGCCTGGGGATCGCCACCCGGCTCGCGGTGGCCGGCGCCGAGGTGCTGCTGCCGGTCCGGAACCCCGGCAAGGGCGAGACGGCGCTCACCCGCATCCGGCAGGCGGCCCCCGGGGCCGCCGTGTCGCTGCGCGCCCTGGACCTGTCCTCGCTGGAGTCGGTGGCGGTGCTCGGCGAGACGCTGCGGGCGGAGGGGGACCCGATCCACCTCCTCATCAACAACGCCGGCGTCATGACACCGCCCGACCGGCAGACGACGGCCGACGGCTTCGAACTGCAATTCGGCACCAACCACCTCGGACACGTCGCCCTGGTGGCGGGGCTGCTGCCGCTCCTGCGGGCCGGCCGCGCCCGGGTCACCTCGCAGACCAGCGTCGCGGCGGCCCGCGGCGCCGTCAACTGGCAGGACCTCAACTGGGAACGCTCCTACGACGGGATGAAGGCCTACCGGCAGTCGAAGATCGCGGTCGGGCTCTTCGGCCTCGAACTCGACCGGCGCAGCGCCGCGCACGGCTGGGGGATCACGAGCAACATCTCCCACCCGGGGGTGGCGCCGACGAGCCTGCTGGACGCCCGTCCGGAGATGGGCCGGGCCAAGGAGACCCGCGGCAGGAGGCTCATCAGCGCCCTGTCCGCGCGCGGCCTCCTGACCGGCACGCCCGAGACGGCGGGCTTCCCGGCACTGCGCGCCGCGACGGTCCCCGACGGGGAGCGGGCGCCGTTCTACGGTCCGAGCGGGCTGGGACACCTCGGCGGCGGCCCCGGTGAGCAGAAGCTCTATCCGCCGCTGCGCGACAACGCGGAGGCGGAGCGCGTCTGGCGGGTGTCCGAGGAACTGACGACGGTGCGCTTCCCGGCCGGCTGAGGGGCCGGGCCGTCCGGCCGGGGTGGGTGCCCCTTCCCGGACGGCGCCCCGGCCGGGCCGTTTCCCTGTTCCCGCCGCCCGCGGGGCGTTAGCGTGGGCCGGTGATCGTATGGCTCAACGGGACCCACGGGGTGGGCAAGACGACGACCGGCGCGTTCGTGCAGCGGCTGCTCCCGGATTCCCGGGTGTTCGACGCCGAGAAGGTCGGCGAGGCCCTCATGGACATCACCCCGGGGCTGCCCGCGACGGACAACTTCCAGCACTGGCCGCCGTGGCGCCCGCTCGTCGTCGAGACGGCCCGCCGGGTTCTCGACTACGCCGGCGGCACGCTGGTGATGCCCATGACCGTGCTCGTCGAGGAGTACTGGCGGGAGATCAGCACGGGCCTCGCCCGGCACGGCGTCCCGGTACGGCACTTCGTCCTCCACGCGGACCGGGAGACCCTCCGGGCCCGGATCGCGGGCGACACCGTGCTCGGCCCCGACTCCCCGTTCCGGCTGCGCTATCTCGAACCGTACGCGGAGGCGGCCCGCACCTGGCTGCACGCCGAGGCCGAGGTCGTCGACACCACGCGCCTCACGCCGGCCGAGGCCGCCCGGCGGATCGCGGAGGCCGTCAAGGGCTGAGGCCCGTCCGCCCTGCCGGGCCGGCGCGGGTATCCGTGCTCCGCGGCGGGTGCGCCCCGGCCGGTGTTACGCCATCCGAGTGATTGCATAAAACTGCCGCGCTACGTATAGTCATGCCATAGCTGATGAGGAGGCGATGGTGGCCATGCGTGCTGCGGTGGCAGGGGCGAGTGGATATGCCGGCGGGGAGATCCTGCGGCTGCTGCTGGGGCACCCGGAGACAGAGATAGGCGCCCTGACCGGCAACTCCAACGCCGGGCAGCGGCTCGGGGCGCTGCAGCCGCAGCTGTTCCCGCTGGTCGACCGGGTGCTGGAGCCCACCTCCGCCGAGGTGCTGGCCGGGCACGACGTCGTCTTTCTCGCCCTCCCGCACGGGCAGTCGGCCGCCGTCGCCGAGGAGCTGGGGGAGGGCACGCTCGTCGTCGACTGCGGCGCCGACTTCCGGCTGGCGGACGCCGGGGACTGGGAGCGGTACTACGGCAGTCCGCACGCCGGCACCTGGCCGTACGGGCTGCCGGAGCTGCCCGGGGCCCGGGAGGCGCTGCGCGGGGCGCGGCGGATCGCGGTCCCCGGCTGCTACCCGACCGCCGTCTCCCTCGCGCTCTTCCCGGCCTACGCGGCCGGGCTCGCCGAGCCCGAGGCCGTGATCGTCGCCGCCTCCGGCACCTCGGGCGCGGGGAAGGCCGCCAAGCCGCACCTGCTGGGCAGCGAGGTCATGGGCTCCATGAGCCCCTACGGCGTCGGCGGCGTCCACCGGCACACCCCGGAGATGATCCAGAACCTCTCCGCCGTGGCCGGCACCCGGATATCCGTGTCCTTCACCCCGACCCTGGCCCCCATGCCGCGCGGCATCCTCGCCACCTGCTCGGCCAGGGCGAAGCCGGGCGTCACCGGCGCCGCACTGCGCGAGACCTACGAGAAGGCACTGGCCGGCGAGCCGTTCGTCCGGCTCCTGCCGGAGGGCCGGTGGCCCGCCACCTCCGCCGTGTACGGGGCCAACACCGCGCTCCTCCAGGTCGCCCTGGACGAGGCCGCGGGCCGCATCGTCGTCGTCAGCGCCATCGACAACCTGACCAAGGGCACCGCCGGCGGCGCGGTGCAGAGCATGAACATCGCCCTCGGCCTCCCCGAGGAACTGGGACTTTCGACGATCGGAGTCGCGCCATGAGTGTGACGGCAGCGCAGGGATTCCAGGCGGCGGGCATCGCCGCCGGGATCAAGGAGAACGGCAACCCGGACCTGGCGCTCGTCGTCAACGAGGGCCCGCGCCGCGCGGCGGCCGGGGTCTTCACCGCCAACCGCGTCAAGGCGGCCCCCGTGCTCTGGTCCGAGCAGGTCCTCAAGGGCGGTGCGGTCTCCGCCGTCGTCCTCAACTCCGGCGGCGCCAACGCCTGCACCGGCCCGCTCGGCTTCCAGGACACCCACGCCACCGCCGAGAAGGTCGCCCAGGCCCTGGGTGCGGCGCACAGCGCCGGCGAGATCGCCGTCGCCTCCACCGGGCTCATCGGGGTCAGGCTGCCCATGGACGCCCTGCTGCCCGGCGTGGACACGGCCGTCGCGGCGCTCTCCCGGCACGGCGGCGAGAAGGCCGCCATCGCCATCAAGACCACCGACAGCGTGCACAAGACCGCCGTCGCCGAGGGCGAGGGCTTCACCGTGGGCGGCATGGCCAAGGGCGCCGGCATGCTCGCCCCCGGGCTCGCCACCATGCTGGTGGTGCTCACCACCGACGCCGACCTCGACTCCGCCACCCTGGACCGCGCGCTGCGCCAGGCCACCCGCACCACCTTCGACCGGGTGGACTCGGACGGCTGCATGTCCACCAACGACACCGTGCTGCTGCTGGCCTCCGGCGCCTCCGGCACCACTCCGGCGTACGACGCCTTCGCCTCCGCCGTCCACGAGGTGTGCGCCGATCTCGCCCGGCAGCTCATCGGGGATGCCGAAGGTGCCTCCAAGGACATCCGGATCGAGGTCGTCGGCGCCGCCGACGAGGACGACGCCGTCGAGGTGGGCCGCTCCATCGCCCGCAACAACCTCCTCAAGTGCGCCGTCCACGGCGAGGACCCCAACTGGGGCCGGGTGCTCTCCGCGATCGGCACCACCTCCGCCGTCTTCGAGCCCGACCGGCTGGGCGTCGCCATCAACGGCGTCTGGGTCTGCAAGGACGGTTCCGTGGGCGAGGACCGCGACCAGGTGGACATGCGCTTCCGCGAGGTCCGCATCACCGCCGACCTGGCCGCCGGGGACGCCTCCGCCGTCATCTGGACCAACGACCTCACCGCCGACTACGTCCACGAGAACAGCGCGTACTCATCGTGACCGAGCAGACCGAGACACTCACCCCGACCGCGCGCAAGCACACCGCGCTGCCCAAGGCCCGCATCCTCGTCGAGGCGCTGCCCTGGCTGACCCGCCACCACGGCAAGACCGTCGTCATCAAGTTCGGCGGCAACGCCATGATCGACGAGGAGCTGAAGGCCGCCTTCGCCCAGGACGTCGTCTTCCTGCGGCACGCCGGGCTGCGCCCGGTGGTCGTGCACGGCGGCGGTCCGCAGATCACCGCCCAGCTGGACCGGCTCGGCCTGGAGTCGGAGTTCAAGGCCGGGCTGCGGGTCACCACCCCCGAGGCCATGGACGTGGTCCGCATGGTGCTCGCCGGCCAGGTCCAGCGCGAGCTGGTCGGGCTGCTCAACCGGCACGGCCCGCTCGCCGTCGGGCTCACCGGCGAGGACGCCCGCACCATGACCGCCACCAAGCGCTACGCGCGGATCGACGGGGAAGCGGTCGACATCGGCCGGGTCGGTGAGATCACCGCCGTCGACACCGGGGCGATCGAGGCGCTGCTCGCGGACGGCCGGATTCCCGTGGTCTCCTCCATCGCCCGCAGCGCCGACGACCACCACATCTACAACGTCAACGCCGACACGGCCGCCGCCGCCCTGGCCGCGGCCCTGGGTGCCGAAACCCTGATGGTGCTCACCGACGTCGAGGGCCTGTACGCGGACTGGCCGGCCAGCGACGAGGTCATCAGCCGGCTGACCGTCAGCGAGCTGGAGCGGCTGCTGCCCGAACTCGCCAGCGGCATGGTGCCCAAGATGGAGGGCTGTCTGCACGCCGTCCGCAGCGGGGTGCGCACCGCCCGGGTCATAGACGGGCGGGTCCAGCACTCCATCCTGCTGGAGATCTTCACCGACGAAGGCATCGGCACGATGGTCGTGCCGGACCGAGGAGAGCCGACATGAGCAGCAACCAGGAGCTGACCGGGCGGTGGCAGGGCGCCCTGATGGACAACTACGGCACCCCCCGCATCCCGCTCACCCACGGCGCGGGCGCCCGGCTGCACGACGCCGACGGCAACGCCTACCTGGACTTCGTCGGCGGCATCGCGGTGAACTCCCTGGGCACCGGCCACCCGGCCGTGGTGCGCGCCGTCTCCGAGCAGATCGCACGGCTCGGCCACGTCTCCAACCTCTTCATCGCCGAGCCGCCCATCGAGCTCGCCGAGCGGCTGCTGGCCCTGGCCGGCCGCCCGGGCCGGGTCTACTTCTCCAACTCCGGGGCCGAGGCCGTCGAGGCCGCGTTCAAGCTCGGCCGGCTCACCGGGCGTCCGCACATGGTGGCCACCGACGGCGGCTTCCACGGGCGGACGATGGGCGCCCTGGCGCTCACCGGCCAGCCCGCGAAGCAGCGCGGTTTCCAGCCGGTGCCCGGCGAGGTCACCCATGTGCCGTACGGGGACGCCGAAGCGCTGCGCGCGGCCGTCACCCGGGACACGGCGCTGGTGATCATCGAGCCGGTGCAGGGGGAGAACGGGGTGGTCGTGCCGCCGGCCGGCTATCTGGCCGCCGCGCGGGAGATCACCCGCGCCACCGGGACACTGCTGGTGCTGGACGAGGTGCAGACCGGCATCGGCCGCACGGGCCAGTGGTTCGAGGGCCTGGCCCAGGGGGTGGAGGCCGATGTGGTCACCCTCGCCAAGGGGCTCGGCGGCGGGCTGCCGATCGGCGCCACGCTCGCCTTCGGTCCGGCGGCCGAGCTGTTCGCACCCGGTCACCACGGCTCCACCTTCGGCGGCAACCCGGTCTCCTGCGCGGCGGCGCTCGCCGTGCTGGACACCATCGAGTCCGAGGGGCTGCTGACACAGGTGCGGCGGATGGGCGAGCGACTGCGGGAAGGCATCTGGCAGTTGGGCCACCCGCTGGTCGACCGGGTCAGGGGCGCGGGGCTGCTGCTCGGTATCGTGCTCACCGAGCCGCTCGCCGCACAGGTGCAGCAGGCCGCCCAGGCGGCGGGCATCCTGGTGAACGCCGTCGCGTCCGACGTGGTGCGCCTCGCGCCACCGCTGATCATCGACGAAGCGGAGGTGTCGGAGTTCATCGCGGCGCTGCCCGGGGTGCTGGATGTCGCCGACACCCAGGCGAAGGCGGCCGTGAGCCACCGCTGACCGTCACCGACCGACCCGGAGAGGGAGCATGACCGATGACCGGCTGGGCAACGGCCCGTCCGTACCGCAGACCCGTACGGCCCGGCACCGCCGGATCGTCGACATCCTCAACCGGCAGCCGGTGCGCTCCCAGAGCCAGCTGGCGAAGCTGCTCGCGGACGACGGGCTGAGCGTCACCCAGGCGACGCTCAGCCGGGACCTGGACGAGCTGGGCGCGGTGAAGATCCGCAATGTCGGGGGTGAGCTGATCTACGCCGTGCCCAGCGAGGGTGGCTTCCGCACGCCCCGGGCGCCGCTGGGGGAGTCGGCCAAGGAGGTCCGCATGGCCCGGCTGGCCGGGGAACTGCTGATCTCGGCCGAGGCATCGGCCAACCTGGTGGTGCTGCGCACCCCGCCGGGCGCGGCGCAGTTCCTGGCCTCCGCCATCGACCAGGCGGAGGTGCACGACATCCTCGGCACGATCGCCGGGGACGACACCCTGTTGCTGATCAGCCGGGACCCGGTCGGCGGGCAGTCGCTGGCCGACCATCTGTTGCGGATCGCCCAGAAACAGCAGGAGTAGCAGGAGTAGGGGGTGGGGGCCGCCGGCCGGCCCTCACCCCCGGGGTCAGCGGTCGCGGTGGCAGGCGAGTTCGGCCAGCGCGGTGAGACGGGCGGCGGCCTCCGGTGCCGGCCGGGCCGAGCGGAGCGCGGCCAGTGCCCTGGCCAGCTCCTCCCGGGCGGTGCGTTCGGCCCAGGCCCGGCCGCCCGCGTCCTCCACCAGCCGGGTCAGCTCGGCGACTTCGGTCGACTCGGCCTCCGGGTCGCTGTACAGGGCGGCGAGCCGTTTCCCGGCCGGGGTGTCCGAGTCCAGGGCGGCGACCACCGGCAGGGACTTCTTGCGGCTGATCAGATCGGCGCCGGCCGGCTTGCCGGTGACGGCCGGGTCGCCCCAGATGCCCAGCAGATCGTCCGTCAGCTGGAAAGCCATGCCCAGGTGCGTGCCGAACCGGTGCAGCAGATCGGCCTGTTCCAGGCTGCCGCCGCCCCACAGGGCGCCCAGCGCGCACGAGACGGCGAGCAGGGCGGCGGTCTTCTGCTCGGTCATGGCCAGGCATTCGGCCAGGGACACATGGGAGCGTTCCTCGAAGCCGATATCGGTCTGCTCACCCTCGATGAGCCGGGTGGTGGCCTCGCTCAGCCAGCGGATACCGGTGACGGTGTGCGGCTGCGGAGGACCCTCGCACAGCACCCGCCCGGCGTGGATGAGCAGCGCGTCCCCGGCGAGCAGCGCGGCGGAGGAGCCGAACACCGTCCAGGCGGTGGCCCGGTGCCGGCGGGTGGTGTCGCCGTCGAGGATGTCGTCGTGGAGCAGCGAGAAGTTGTGCACCAGCTCGACCGCGACGGCCGGCGGCAGGGCGGAGGCGGCGGTGCCGCCCACCGCCTCGGCGCAGGTCAGCACCAGGGCGGGCCGCAACGCCTTGCCCTGGGGAGCGTTCTCGGGCCGGCCCGCGCTGTCCACCCAGCCGAAGTGATAGGCCGCGACCCGGGAGACGGGCGCGGGCAGCCGCTCGGTCCAGGACCGCAGGGCGGGGTCCAGGAGCTCGCGGGTCCTGCTGAGGGTGTCCTGGGCGGTGTGCTGCCCTGACACCAGATCGGGGACGGGGGTCATGGACGGGCTCTCCCTTTCCTCGGCTGACGGATGACCGGGGACGGCCGCCGGACGGCGGGGGCCGTCCGGCAGTGACGCGTGGCGCTGTCAGCTTGACCGCTTTTCGGACAGGGCGGAACAGCGCATTCCGGATGGAATTCACGCCGGTTGCGCTCCTGTGCGCCCGCTTGAAGCGCCGCCGGTCGGCTGACCTGCGGGCTCGGTGCCTCGCGCCCCCGGTCGCGGTGTGGGCGGAACGCGCCCCGATCTTCTGTTCCCCGGAAGGAGCGGGAGGGGTTTTGACGGACCATGCGGCGGGATGCATACTTATTCGGGACCGCGCATGCATTCAAGGGAGAGGCCCGTGACCGACACCGCACCCAACGACGTCAAGCTGTGGGGCGGCAGGTTCGCCGACGGCCCGGCCGCCGCCCTGGAGAAGCTGAGCGCCTCCGTCCACTTCGACTGGCGGCTCGCGCCCTACGACATCGCCGGGTCGCGCGCGCACGCCCGGGTGCTGCACCGCGCCGGGCTGCTCACGGCCGATGAGCTGGAGCGCATGCAGGCGGGTCTCGACCGGCTGGCCGCCGATGTCGCCGACGGCTCCTTCACCGGCACCATCGCCGACGAGGACGTCCACACCGCCCTGGAACGCGGCCTGCTGGAGCGGCTCGGCCCCGAGCTCGGCGGCAAGCTCCGGGCCGGCCGGTCCCGCAACGACCAGGTCGCCACCCTCTTCCGGATGTATCTGCGCGACCACGCCCGGATCATCGGCGGCCTGATCGCCGACCTCCAGGAGGCGCTGATCGGGCTGGCCGAAGCCCACCCGGACGTCGCCATGCCCGGCCGCACCCACCTCCAGCACGCGCAGCCGGTGCTCTTCGCCCACCATGTGCTGGCCCACTTCCAGGCCCTGTCGCGCGACGCCCAGCGGCTGCGGCAGTGGGACGAGCGCACCGCCGTCTCGCCCTACGGCTCGGGCGCGCTGGCCGGCTCCTCCCTCGGGCTCGACCCGCAGGCCGTCGCCGAGGACCTCGGATTCGAGGGCGGCTCGGTCGCCAACTCGATCGACGGCACCGCCTCCCGGGACTTCGTCGCCGAGTTCGCCTTCATCACGGCGATGATCGGCGTCGACCTCTCCCGGATCGCCGAGGAGATCATCATCTGGAACACGAAGGAGTTCTCCTTCGTCACGCTCCACGACGCGTTCTCCACCGGCTCCTCGATCATGCCGCAGAAGAAGAACCCGGACATCGCCGAGCTGGCCCGCGGCAAGTCCGGCCGGCTCATCGGCAACCTCACCGGCCTGCTGGCCACCCTCAAGGCGCTCCCGCTCGCCTACAACCGCGATCTCCAGGAGGACAAGGAGCCCGTCTTCGACTCCTGCGACCAACTGGAGATCCTGCTCCCCGCCTTCACCGGCATGCTCGCCACCCTGACCGTCCACCGGGAACGGATGGCCGAGCTGGCGCCCGCCGGCTTCTCGCTCGCCACCGACATCGCCGAGTGGCTGGTCAAGGAGGGCGTGCCGTTCCGGGAAGCCCACGAGACCGCAGGCGAGTGCGTCAAGGTGTGCGAGGCGGCCGGCATCGAGCTCGACGAGCTGACCGACGAACAGTTCGCGAAGATCTCCCCCCGGCTGACCCCGCGGGTGCGCACGGTCCTCAATGTGCCGGGCGCCCTCGCGGCCCGCGACGCCCGCGGTGGCACCGCCCCCTCGGCCGTCGCCGCGCAGCTCGCCGAGGCCAAGGCCGACCTGGCCGTCCAGCGCGCCTGGAGTGCCCCCGCCGGCGACTGACCGGCGGCAGTGACGGGGCGGCCGGCCGGTGCGGGGACACCGGCCGGCCGCCCGCCGTACCCGCTACTCGCCGGGGAACCGCAGCCCGATGCGCTCCCGCGCCGCGTCCAGGGTCCGCATCACCGCCAGAGTGCCCTCCAGCGGCACCAGCGGCGACTCGGTCTCACCGGCCCGCAGCGCCCGCATCACCTCGGCGGCCTGATGGGCGTACGTCTGGTGCGGGCCGAAACCGTCGAACTCCTCCGGCTCCGCCCCCTCCCGGTGCAGCGTGAACCGCTCCGGGAAGAAGAACCCGCCCGGCAGCTCGATTCGGCCCGCCGAGCCGGTGACCGAGGCGCTGTTCGCGGTGCCCGCCACCAGCGAGCAGGTCAGCGCCGCCAGCGCCCCGCTGTCGTAGCCGAGCAGCAGCCCGGTGTTCTCGTCCACGCCGTCGCTCATCCGCGCCCACGCGGTCACCGCCTGCGGCTCCCCGAGCAGCAACTGGGCGAAGGACACCGGGTACACGCCCAGATCCAGCAGCGCCCCGCCGCCGAGCGCCGGATTCCGCAGCCGGTGGTCCGGCGGTATCGGCCCTGCCAGCCCGAACTCGGCGTGCACCGAGCGGATCTCACCGATCGCCCCGTCCCGCACCAGCTCGGTGAGCCGGCGGATCGCCGGATTGCAGTACATCCACATGGCCTCCATCAGGAAGAGGCCGCGCTCCCGGGCCAGCGCCACCAAGTCCTCGGCCTCGGCGGCGTTCAGCGTGAACGGCTTCTCGCACAGCACCGGCTTCCCGGCCAGCAGGGCGGTCCGCACGGCGGCGTGGTGCGCGCTGTGCGGCGTCGCCACGTACACGACGTCCACCTCCGGGTCCTCGGCCAGCTCGCGCCAACTGCCGTACGCCCGCGGCAGCCCGAACCGCTCGGCGAACCCCCGGGCCGCTTCCGGGGTGCGCGAGCCCACCGCGACCACCTCCGCGTCGGGCATCGCGACGATGTCCGCGGTGACCGCCGCGGCGATCGAACCGGTCGCCAGAATCCCCCATCTGACGGGGGATATCGGACCCTGCGTGGCCTCGCTCATCAGGCCTTCCTCCACGTTGCTGACCGGCCCGGGGCCGGATTGTCAGTGGCACTCCCTAAAGTTCGATCATCGTAGGCACGGAGCGGCCGTGCCGACAGATCCGGGCCCGATCCGGGCGGCTGGACGCTGCCTTCGGGCGACCACAGGGGAGATGGTGATGGGGTGGATCAGCGCGGGCGCCTATGAGGTGGCGCTCGACGACGGCGGCAAGGTCATCTGCCGCAACGCGAAGGGCCGGCAGCTGAAGACCGTGCCCCCGAAGATCGCGGACGACCCGGCGGTCGTCGGACTGCGGCAGCTGACCGAATGGCTCGACCGGCACCAGCGCGAGTGCCTGGCCACGGTGGAGCGCTGGATGATCCGCTCCCTGCCCGTCCCCACCGCCGCCCTCGTCGCCCTGTGGCCGGACACCGCCTGGCAGGCGGCGCTGCGCGACCTGGTCATCACCGACACCGACGGCACGGTGGCCGGTTACCTGCGCGACGCCGACGGAGTCCGTGGCCTGGGCCTGGTCGACCTGGACGGCGACAGCGTCCGCATCAGCCCCGACCGGGTCCGGGTGCCCCACCCCGTCCTCCTGGACGACCTGGACGAACTGCGCGACTTCGCCACCGAACTCGACCTGCGGCAGGGCGTGCAGCAACTGCACCGCGAGGTGTTCCGGCGCACCACCGAGGACCCGCGCGCCTCGTCCGTCGACACCTACGCGGGCGGCGTCTACCAGCGCTTCCGCTTCCTGGCCGGCCGCGCCGTCTCCCACGGCTACCGGGTGCGCGGCGGCCAGGCCGTCCTGTCCGTCGTCGAGGACGGCCGCACCATCGAGGCCCGGATGTGGCTCGGCGACGCCGGCTACGACGAGGCGGAGACCGGCCCGCTGGGCTGGACCACCGAGGACGGAACCGCGCTGACCCTCGGCGACGTGGGCCCGGTGGCCTGGTCGGAAGGCATGCGCATGGCCGCGGACCTCTACGCGGGCCGGGACATCAAGAGCAGCGAGGAGCGGGCATGAGCGGCAACGACACCACCATCACCACCCCGGCCACCGGCGAGGAGCGGGCCGCGGCCCTGCTGGAAGCCGGCGCCATCCTGCCGCCCGCCACCCTCACCGGCGACGACACCGACACCCTGACCGCCCGCAGCTACCGCCATCCGGTGCTGCCCGGCCGCACCGTCGTCCGCCTGGTCCCCGGCACCCTCGGCGAGGCCGAGGACCTGGCGCTGGACTTCCTCGGCCTGACCCGGGAGCCGGACGCCCCCACCATCGGCCAGGTGCGCCGCGAAACCCTGGGCTTCCCCGCCTGGGCCCTGGTCAACGACCCGGCCAACGGCCACCACGCCCTCGCCCTCGTCCAGGACATCGAACGGCTCGCCGCCATGGCCGCCACCCGGGCCGGCGCGGCCAAGGACGGGTTCGACGCGCTCGGCACCCGGCTCGACCGCTCCGCCCCGCACTTCCTGCCCACCTTCTACGAGCAGGCCGCCCGCGTCTTCCTCACCCACGACAACACCCAGTACGCCGCCGCCTTCTTCGGCAAGGCCCGCGCCGCCGAGCGCGTGCACTCCCTGGAGATCGACGAGGCACGGCAGCGCGCCGTCTTCCTGGAGTTCGCCTTCGCGGGCGCCCTCACCGTCAAGGCCCTCAAGGAACACCTCAAGGACCTCACCGCCCGGCTGTCGCCCGACGCCGCCTGGGCCGAGTTCCGGCAGCTGACCGTCGAGCGCTGCGCCGCCGGCCTGCCCCCGTACGCCTCGCTCCCGCAGGATGCCCGCGCCCTGCTGCGCGCCGCCGGGCTCGACCAGGCCCGCGAGGAACGGGACCTGCTGCGCGAACTGCTGGCCTCCCCGGCCGTCGTGCGCGCCCCGCTGTCCTTCTGGCAGTCCTACCGGGAGCCGATCGTCGCGCTCGCCGCCGACGAGCCGGCCGTCCGGCGCCGGCTGCTGGAGTTCATCCCCGCGACCGCCACCGACGAGGCGGCCGACACGCTGTGGCTGAGCCTGCTCGCCGACGCCGGCGCCCAGGACCTGCTCACCGCGCCGGACACCGGCGGCGGGGCACCGGGCGTGGACGCGGCCGACTGGCTCAGCCGCTGGGCGGCCCACCTGCGCAGCGGCTGGCAGCGCACCGACCGCTCCCCGCTCACCTACGCCCTCGTCGTGCGGATGGCGCCCCGGCTGCGTACAGCGGGCCGGCCCACCACCATCGCCGCCGCCGGCCGCTACGGCCGCACCGATCTCGAACTCCTCGACGTCGCCCTCGCCAACGGCATCCCGGTCGCCGCCCCCGAGGGCTCCGGCGGCTGGAGCCGCGACCTGGAGCAGTGGCTCGCCCAGCCGGCCGGCGAACGCCGCGACCTGGCGGCCGTCGCCGCCGACCCGCGCTTCGCGCCACTGCTCTCGACGGCCGTCGGCGACCTCGGCCGCCACCGCGACTCCCGGCGCCGGCTCGAACAGATCGCCACCCACCCCGTGCTGCGCGTCGTGCTGCACGACTGGCTGGCCGCGCGCGCCGAGGAGTTCACCCGATCCCCCGGCCTCCCCGGCGCCGACGCCGTGCTCAGCACCCTGCAATCCTTCCGTACGGTGGCCGCCGAGGTGAACCCGCGGGCCGTGGCCCGGATCGCCGGCCACCGCACGGCCCCCGTGCTCGCCCACACCCTGCGGGCCGGCATCATCGACGAACTCGGCTGGCCCGCCCTGGACAAGGCCGTACGCCGGCTGGACGCCACCGGCCGGTCCACCGGCAAGAACGGCTGGTTCGCGCTGGAGGACTCCTCCTGGCCGGTGCTCATCCTCGCCAACCCCGAGCGCGCCCTGGTCGTGGGTCCCGACGAGATCCTGCTCGACCACCCGCTGCGCATCCCCGACCGCATCGACAGCTGGTACACCCCGGACTTCCGCTACGTCGACGGCGAACTGTTCGTCCAGTGGCGGCAGGACGGCAAGCTCCGTGCCTACTGGTCCAGCCGCCCGGCCGAGATCTTCACCCCCACCTACCGCGGCTCCGCCCACTGGCGCACCGCCCCCGCACCCACCTCGCACCCGCTGCCCGGCGGCGGCGCCGCCACCGGAACCGGCACGCTGCGCGCCGGCGACACCCAACTGCCGACCGTGCGCTACGTGATGAGCGACGGCACCGGACACTGGCGGCTCTCGCACCGCAGCCGCCCGGTGTGGACGGAGTACGACCCGCACACCGGCGAGGGCGGGCGCGCCTCGCTCCCCGCGTTCCTGGCGACCGCCGCCGAGGGCCCCGGCGAACTCCGTCAGGAGAACTGCGCCCTGGTGCCCCTGGCCCCGGGCCTGGAGAACACCCCGCTGGGCACCGACGGCGCCCTGCTCGGCTGGTGGACCCGGTACGACGCCACCACCGGCGACGTCCGGGCCGGCGGCACCGACGGACGCACCGTCAGCCTGACCGACGCCGGAGAGACCTCCGGGCCGATGCCGGTCGGCTCCCTGCTGCTGCCCGGCGGCGCCCGGCCCGTGGTGGCCGTCCAGGGCGACAGCGTCAGCCTGTACGACGACGGCGCCCCGCAGGCCACCGGCGCGCTCGGCCGGGCCCAGAAGGGCCGCCGGCACCAGGACTACGCCGCCGGCACCCCCCTCCTGGCCCCCCTTCCGCACTGGCACGCGCTGCGCCCCCGCGACACCGCCGGCTCGCTCGCCCTGCGCGCCCTGACCGACGAGCAGGCCGCCGATCTGATCGCGGCCGTCACCGAGGCCCGCGAGCAGCACGAACAAGCGCTCGCCACCGCCCGCAGCGGCGGCACCCTCACCCCCGAACAGCAGAAGGAACGGGACCGGGGATGGCAGCAGACCCTGGCCGCCGTCGTCGCCCGCGCCCTGCCGGACATCACCGACCCCGCGCTGCGCAAGGGCGTGGCCGGCGTCGTGGTCGTTACCGAACGCCTGTGCCGCTCGCTCGAACGCTTCGTGCGGCCCCCGCAGCCCGCCGAGGTCCGCCGGGAGCAGGAGATGTTCGAGGACTACCGCCCGGAGCACGGCGAGGACCGCACCATCGCGGCGGCCGTCACCGGGCTCGTCACCGGCTCCGGATCCGTCTACCACCCCCAGAAGTCCTGGCTGACGCTCCAGCAGATCCGCGCCGTCCAGCAGGTGATCGCCGGCCGGCCGGCCACCGGCCGCCCGCTGATCAAGCGCCACCGCGAGGAGACCCTGGCCGGCGGCTGGACCACCGACGAGGGCACCGCGCCCGGCGGCGGAGGCTGGCCCCGGCTGCTCCCCGCGCTGCCCGCCCTGTGCCACCGCGCCACCGCCCCCGCCACCGGCGAGAGCGCACGCGAAGCGCTCCTCCTGCTGCTCTCCGCCCTCGCCGAAGGGCCGCTCACCGGAACCCCCGGCACCGTGCGCACCGTGCTGCTCCGCGCCGAAGGCCGCGACCAGCGCCGGGCCGGACAGGTACTGCGCCACGGGGAGCGCACCGTCGTCATCCTCGGCAGGCAGCCGGGCTGCCACGACCGGGACCACGCCTGCTGGATCGCCCTCGACCGCGACCCGCAGGGCGTCTTCGGCCCCGTCGCCCAGTTCACGCACAGCGACGAACAGCCCCTGGACACCACGGTGACCGCCGAGCGGGCCGCCGAACTCGTCGCCCTGGTCCGCGAGCGCGGCCCGGCGCCCTGGCGCCCGGAAGCCGTCGACGCGCTCGCCGCCGGCACCGGCGCCGGCCCCGCCCGCGCCGCCCTGCTGCTGGCCGCCCTCCCCGACGAGCCCGGCGCCGCCACCGCCGCCACCATCGGTCTCAAGGCCGGCACCGCCAAGATCGCCGGGGAACTGCTGACGGCCCTCAGCCGCCACGGCGATCTCTCCGAGGTGACGGGCGCCCTGCTCCCCGCCGACCTTCCGCAGCTGTGGGAGACCGGCCCGGACACGGCAGCCGCCATCGCCCGCTGGCAGCACCACTTCGGCGGCCTGCGGCTGCCCGCCGAGGACACCATGACCGAACTCGGCCAGGGCGAGGCGTCCTCCGCGCTCACCGTGCTCAACCCGGGCCGCGTGCCCTGGATCACCCGCACCACCACCCAGCGCCCGGTGTCCCAGAAGCAGCACCACCACGAGTACACCGAACTGGCCGCCGACGACCCGGCCGCCATACCCGCCCTCGGCGACCTCAGCCGCGCCGCCCAGACCCTGCTGAACCTCGCCTACGTCCTGCCGTACGGCGACCCGCTGCGCGCCGCGCTCCCCGACGCCCTGGCCGCACTGCGCCACCGGCTCACCGACCCCGGGCTGCTGCTCGCCGTGGGCTACACCTGGCTGCCCGACGGCCGGCAACTGTCGGCCGCCCTGCGCCAGGCGCACGGCCTGCCCGAGACGGGCGGCGCGGACCGGGACGGCTTCACCCCGGTCGGCGAGGTGTTCGTCCTCATCCCGTCCTACGGATCCAGCGAGACCGTGCTGGTGCGCCCGGCAGCCCTCAAGGGCGCCGACGACCCGGCCTTCGGCCTGCTGACCGGGCTCACCGGCCCGGGCGGCTACAACCCGCTCTGGTCGGTGAGCACCCTCCTCGGCGAGGGCATCACCGAGGCCACCGCCGCCGGCCTCGGCCCGCAGCCGGGCACCGGCCACGCCCAGGACCCCGAGTTCTCCGTCCCCGACCTGGTCACCGAGGCCGCCACCGCGCACGGCCTCGGCCGGGACGCCGCCGCGCTCTACCTCCAACTGCTCGCCCTGCCCGACCCCACCGACCGCCGGCTCACCCACTGGACCGGCTGGAAGCCCGCCCGCAGCAAGCGCGCCAGAGCCGAACTCGCCGCCACCGGCCTGGTGGTGGAGGCCAAACGGCCGCGTGCCGGCCGCACCCTGTTCCTGCCCGGCGGCTGGCAGCCCCACCAGGCACCCCGGCTCCCCATGGAGATCTGGAAGGAGAGCCTGTACGACGGCTCCGCCCGCTCCCGCCCGGTGCCGATGGGCTCCGTGCCCGACCTGTTCCGGCGCGCCTGGGCCCGCACCACCGAGGGCGACGCCCCCGCCTACGAAGAACTCACCACCCGCGCCACCAGGAAGGGCCGCCGATGACCACCGCCGCCACCGCCACCCCGCCCGCCGGGGACACCCGGCAGATCGTCCCGCCCGAGGACCGGTACGCCACCGAACTCGCCTTCCTCGCCGCCCACGACACCGGCCCCCGCCCGCCCGGCTGGCGGCTCACCCCGCACGCCGTCGTCACCTTCGTGATGGGCAGCGCCGGAGAACCGCTCGCCCTGCCCGCCGACGCCGAGGCCCCCGGCGGACTGCCCCGCCGCCTCGTCATCGAGCAGAAGTTCGTCGGCGAACGCGCCCTCGTGGAGCGCTGCGTCATCACCCTGGCCGGTGAACGCGGACTGCTGCTCGTCGGTGAGCCCGGCACCGCCAAGTCCCTGCTCTCCGAACTGCTGGCCGCCGCCGTCTGCGGCACCAGCGCGCTGACCGTCCAGGGCACCGCGGGCACCACCGAGGACCAGCTCAAGTACGGCTGGAACTACGCCCTGCTGCTCGCCCAGGGCCCCAGCCGCACCGCCCTGGTGCCCTCCCCGGTGCTCAGCGCCATGACCACCGGAGCCGTCGCCCGCGTCGAGGAGATCACCCGCTGCCTGCCGGAGGTCCAGGACGCACTGGTCTCCCTGCTCTCCGAACGGCGGGTCGCCGTCCCCGAACTCGCCGGCGGCCCGGACGCCCAGCTGCACGCCGCCCCCGGCTTCGCCCTGATCGCCACCGCCAACCTCCGGGACAAGGGCGTCTCCGAGATGTCCGCCGCCCTCAAACGGCGCTTCAACTTCGAGACGGTGGGCCCCATCGCCGACCTCGACACCGAGACCGCCCTGGTACGCCGCCAGGCCCGGGCCGCCGTCGAACGCACCGGCGCCCGCTACGGCGTCGACGACACCGTGCTGGAAGTCCTGGTCACCGCCTTCCGCGAACTGCGCGGCGGGCGCACCGCCGAGGGCTGGGAAGTGGAGCGCCCCTCCACCGTGATGAGCACCGCCGAGGCGGTGTCCGTGGCCACCGCACTGGGCCTGGCCACCGCCTACTTCCCCGCGGGACGCGACCCGCTGCGGCTGCTCCCCGGCCATCTGCTGGGCGTCGTCCGCAAGGACGACCCCGCCGACGCCGCCCGGCTGCTCGGCTACTGGGACGGTGCCGTCCGGCGGCGGGCCGAGGCCGGCGCGACCACCTGGCGCACCCTGTGGGACCTGCGCGCCGTACTGGAGGACTGACCGATGACCCGCACCGTGGACCCCGGTCCCGGGGCCGACACCGAACGGGCCCGGGCGGTGCTCGGCGAGCTGACCGACCCGGCCGGCGCCCTGCTGATCGGGGTACGGCACCACGCGCCGTCCCTGGCCGCCGCCCTGCCCGCCCTGCTGGACGCGGCAGGACCCGAGGTGCTGTACGTCGAACTCCCCGCGGACCTCCAGGACTGGCTGCCCTGGCTCGCCCACCCGGAGACCCGCGCCCCCGTGGCGCTGGCGGCCGTCCCCGCCCACCCCGAGGACGGCACGCAGCTCACCGGGCCGGCGTTCTACCCCTTCGCCGACTTCTCGCCCGAGCTGGTGGCCCTGCGCTGGGCCGCCCGCCGCGGCGTCCCCGCCGTCGCCGCCGACCTGCCGCTCGGCGACCCCGCCTGGCGCCGGCCGCGCCGCACCGGCGCCCGGCCCCCCGGCCTCGAACACGCCATGCGGGCCCGGCTCACCGGCCGCGACGGCGACGACCTGTGGGACCGGCTGGTCGAGGTCGGCGCCCCCGGGTCCGGGCCCGAAGCGCTGCGCCGCGCCGCCCTGCTGGCCGGCTGGGCGCTGCGCCGGGACGCCGAGACCGGCGGCGGCGTCGACCCGCTCGACCTGCGCCGGGAGGCGTGCATGCGGGCGCACCTGGCCACGGCGGCGGCCGGGGGACGCCGGGCCGCGGCCGTCATCGGGGCCTTCCACGCGCCCGCCCTCACCGTCACCGCCCTCCGGGAACCGGCTCCCGAGCCCGCCCCGGAGCCGTCACCCGCCGACACGCCGCCCTGGACGGTCTCCCTCATCCCGTACACCTACGCGCTGCTCGACGAACGCTCCGGCTACCCGGCCGGCATCCGCGACCCCGAATGGCAGCACCAGGTCCTCGCGGCGGCCGGCGACCCGGAACGGCTGACCGAGGCCCTCACCCGCACCGCCGTCCGCATCTGCGCCGGGCTGCGGGCCCAGGACCACCCGAGCGGTCCCGCCGACGCCCGCGAGATCGTCCGGCTCGCCACCGACCTCGCCCGGCTGCGCGGACTGCCCGCGCCGGGGCGCGGCGAACTCGTCGAAGCCGTCCAGAGCACCCTCGCCCAGGGCGAACCCCTGGGCCGGGGCCGTGCCGTCTCCCGCGCCCTGGAACGGGTCCTGGTCGGCGACCGCACCGGCCGACCGGCCCCGGCCGCCCCCCGCGGCGGGCTGGCACCGGCCGTCGAACGGGAACTCGCCGCACTCGGCCTGCCCGGCCCGGACGGCGGCCGGAGAGCCGGGACCGAGCGCGAACTGCGCCTGGACCCGCGCCGCTCCGAGCGCGACCGGCGCCGCGACGTCCTGCTGCGCCGGCTCACCGTCTGCGGCATCCCCTACGCCACCGAGGGCGAGGTCAGCGCGGCGGGCGGCGCCGAGGCGGTCACCACCCGCTGGCAGGTGGCCTGGACCCCGGCCACCGCCGCGATGCTGGAGGCCGTGGGGGTGCGCGGGGTCACCGCCGCCCAGGCCGCCGAGGGCACCCTGCGCGGCCGGCACCGCGGTGAGCGGGAGGCGGGCGGCCCCACCGCCGCCCAGGTGATCACCGGCCTCGCGGAGGCCGCCGCGTGCGAACTGGACGCCCTGGCGGGCGAACGGCTCGCCGAGCTGGCCGCCGTGGTACCCGCCTCCGGCACCCTGCCCGAACTCCTGGCGGCACTCACCCTGCTGGACCGGCTGCGCGAGCCCGCCGCCCCGACCGCCCCCACCGTCGCCCTGCTCACCGACGCGGCCGTGCGGCAGGTGGACGGCCTGACCGGCTCGGAGGACCCGGCCGACGCCCGGGCCCTGCTGGAGCTCGCCCACCGCGCCGACGCGTCCGGCGGCCTCCGCCTCACCGACGCGCTCACCCGGCTGGCCCGCGACGGCTCACCGCTCATGTCGGGCGCGGCCCACGCCGTACGGGTCCTGCTCGGACAACAGCCGCCCCACGCCCTCGGGGAGCGGGTGGCGTCCTGGGTGGACAACGCCACCACCCCGGACGCCAGGACGGCGCTCGGCGCCCGGCTGACCGGCCTGCTCACCGCGGCGGGGCCACTGCTGGAGACCGCACCCCAGGCGCTGGCGCCGCTGCTGGAGCGCGTGATCCACCTCCCCGACCGCCGTTTCCTGGAGCGCCTGCCCGCGCTGCGCGGCGGCTTCGACACCCTCAGCCCGGCCGCCCGCGACCGCCTGCTGGCCACCGTGGAGGACACCCTGGGCGCCCCGTTGACCGCGGTGTCCGACACGGACGCCACCACCCTGGCCCACTGGACGACGGCGGACCTGACGGCCCGTGAGCACCTGGCCGCCCTCGGCCTCCTGCCCCCACCGCACAGCACCTCCCCGGCCACAGCGCTGCCGCCGGGACCGGACGCGGCGCGCGGTGGCGCGCAGCCTGCCGGCCCCACCGGAACGGACGCGCCCCGGCCGACCGGGCGCGGCGCATCCCCGACCGGCGATCGTGCCGCGGACCCGGCCGGCGCGGAGGCAGCCCCGGACACCGGACGAGCGGCCGAGCCGGCCACCCGCCCCTGGCCCACCGGCGCCCCGGCCGGCACCGCGCCCGCCCCCCATGGGACGGCCCCCGGCGGCGCGGACGGCCCGGACCGCGCTGCACCGCCCGTCGGTACGGAGTCCGCCCCGGACGCCGGGGGAGTGGGTGGCCCCGGGCCGCTGGGCGGGGAGATCTCCGCTGCGGGTTCGGGGGACCGTTCCGGCGTCGGCCGGGTTCCGGTCACCGGGGGAGTGGATGATCCGGCATCGCCGGGCGGGGAGGTCTCCGCGGCGGGTACCGCTCCCGGCGCCGCGGCGCGGCCCGTACCCGCGCAGTGGGGAGGCCCGCCCGACAGCGCCGGGCCGAACCCCCTCCGCACCGGGCCGGACGACGTGGCCGACCGGCTCATCGGGCCGCAGGACCGCTGGCGGCTGGTGCTCGGACGGGGCACGGAACGGCTGGCCGACCGGGCGCGGCCGATCGCCACCGCGCTGGACGAGCTGTACGGAACCGGCCGCGGGGAAGGCGCGGGCGGCGACCTGGTGGGCGCGGGCAGCGGCGGCGGCCGGGAGGCCGCCTACCCCGGTGTGCGGGAGTGGGCCGGTGAACTGGCCGCCCTCTTCGGCCCCGGCATCCGCGAAGAGGTACTGGCCGCCGCCGTCGCGGCCGGCCGCACCGATGCCGTCTTCGCGCTCGACCCCGACCGGGCCAGGCCCTCCGTCGAACTGCTGCGCACCGTCCTCCAGCACGCCGGGGGCCTCCCGGAGGCGAGAATGGCGGCCCTGCGGCCCCTGGTGCGGCGCCTGGTGGACGAACTGACCCGGCAGCTCGCCACGCGGCTGCGGCCCGCCCTCACCGGGGCCGTCCAGCCCCGGCCCAGCCGGCGGCCGTCCGGCGGGCTCGACCTGTCCCGAACGGTGCGCGCCAACCTCGGCACCGCGCACCACGGTCCGGACGGGCAGCTGCGGCTGGTGCCGGAGCGCCCGGTGTTCCGCAGCCGGGCCCGGCGCTCCGCCGACTGGCGGCTGATCCTGGTGACGGATGTCTCCGGCTCCATGGAGGCGTCCACCATCTGGTCGGCGCTGACCGCCTCCATCCTGGCCGGGGTACCCGCGCTGAGCACGCACTTCCTCGCCTTCTCCACCGAAGTCGTGGACTTCACCGGGCAGGTGCACGACCCGCTCGCGCTGCTGCTGGAAGTGCAGATCGGCGGCGGCACCCACATCGCGGCCGGGCTGCGGCACGCCAGGTCCCTGGTCACCGTTCCCTCCCGCACGCTGGTGGTGGTCGTCAGCGACTTCGAGGAGGGCTATCCGCTGGGCGGCCTGCTCGCCGAGGTCCGGGCACTGGTCGACTCCGGCTGTCACCTGCTGGGCTGCGCCAGCCTCGACGACAGCGGACGACCGCGCTACAGCACCGGCACCGCGGGCCGGCTCGTGGCGGCCGGGATGCCCATCGCCGCCGTGAGCCCGCTGGAACTCGCCCGCTGGGTGGGGGACCGGATCCGCTGACCCGCCCGCCGCCGCACCCCCGCCCGATCACTCCCGCCCCGCACACCCGGAAGCAGATGATGACCGATACCGCCGCCGACTCCGTCGCGCTGCCCCCTGTCGCGCCCGAGGTCACCGCCGAGCTGGCGCGGGCCCTCAGCCCCCGGCTGCGCAAGCGGCTCGACGCCGCCGCCGCGAAACTCGCCGCCCGCCCCCGCAGCACGGACGGCGCCACGGTGCGGATCGCCGTCGACGACGACACCACCCTCGAACTGCACGCTCCCACCGGGGCGGTGGCCACGGCGGACGCCATCCGCTGTGGCTGTCTGCTGGCCCCCGACTGTGTGCACCGGGCGGCCGTCGCCGCGCTGGCGCCGGTGGCCGAGGAGCGGCCGGAGGACGAGTCGAAGGCGGCGGCAACGGCGGAGGCGGCGGATACCCCGGGCGGTCCCGATGACCCGGACGCACCGCCGGCCGCCCCCGTACCCGACACCTCCGCGGTTGCCTCCGCCCCGGCCGGCCCGGACCGGTGGGCCGCGGCCACCGCTCTGTGGCAGGCCGGCGCCGCCGTGCTGGAGAGCGGCATCGAGGGAGCGGGTGCGCTGCTCCAGGCGGAGCTGCTGCACGCCGCCCACGCCGCCCGCCTCGCCGGTCTGTACCGGCCCGCCGCCCTCGCCGTCGCCACCGTCAACGGGCTGCGGGCCGCCCGGGCCGCTGATCCGGGACACCGGCTGGCCGAGCTGACCGCCACCGTCCAGGAACTGCTGCTGGTCTGCCACGCCCTGCGCCGCCCGCCCGCCCCCGGTGGCCCCGACCACGCCGCCCTGCGCGGCACCGCCCGCCGCCCGTACACCCCCGGCGGTTCACTGCGGCTGTACGGGCTGTGCTGCGAGCCGGTCCTCGCCCGCAGCGGCCACGCCGGGGTGGTGACCTGGACGGTGGACGCGGACGGAGCGCTGTTCGCCCTCCCGGACGTGGCCCCCGG
Source organism: Streptomyces harbinensis (assembly GCF_900116145.1). Taxonomy (GTDB): domain Bacteria; phylum Actinomycetota; class Actinomycetes; order Streptomycetales; family Streptomycetaceae; genus Streptomyces; species Streptomyces carpaticus. The sequence goes on from NZ_FPAB01000002.1 coordinate 394,281, forward strand.
CGGCGCGGCCCGCGCGGCAGGCGCGGCCCGGCGCACCGTCCGGCTGGGCGACGCGGCCTGCACCCACCATGAGCTGGCCAGGGGCGGACTGATCGTGTCCGGCGCCACCGTCTCCCCGGACCGGCGGCTGGGCGCCGGACGCGGGGTGCGGGCGGTACGGGCCCAGGGCGTGCCGTGGCACCAGGAGCCGGCCGCCGCCCTGTGGCGTACCCCGCTCGATCAGCAGATCGCCCGCGCCCTCGACACCGCCGAGCCCGGTTCCGCCGCCGGACTGATCTTCACCGACCTCACCGTGCTCGGCCCGGTCCGGGAGCCGGGCGCCCCGGACGTGCTGGCCGCCGCGTGCGCGGGCCTGACGGTGCGGATCGCCCCCGCCGACGAACACCAGGACCTCGCCCACCGGCACAATCTGCGGTGGCTGGCCGCCACCCCGGGGCTGCGGCTGCGCGTCATCGCCCGGCTCGTCCCGGCCGGCCACCCCCGGCTGCGGCTGCTCGCGGCCGGCCCGGTGCCGGGGACGGAACCGGGCCCCGGGCTGCGCGCACCCGTGGACCTCGGCTACCACCGGCTCCAGCACGCGGACCTCACCGGTACGGACCTCCCCGGCCCCGCCGCCTCCCACGCCTCCAACACCACCCCCGCCCCACCCGAGCCCGCCGCCGCCCCGCTGCATCTGCTGCGCCGCCGCACCCAGGCCGCCCTCGCCGCGGGCCGGCCCGCCCTGGCCCAGCCCGGCAGCGTCGAGACGGACCGTCAGCGGCTGCGGCACGCCGGGCTGTCCACCGCCGCCGACCTGCTGGACGAGCTGCACCGGGCCGCCGCCGACCGCACCCGCGACGTGTTCGGCCGGCTGCGCCCCGCCGACGCCGAGCGGTTCGCCCTCGCCTGGCTGGCCGCCGACCACTACGGCGACCGGGCGGCCCGCGCGCTGTGCGCCGCCGCCTGGGCGCTGCCGGATCCGGCCCGGGTAGCGTGAGCCGCATGGCGTTCTCCCGTTTCAGCCCCGACGCGACCCCGGCCGCCCGGATCGGCCTCGGCCTGGCCGCCGTCGGCCGCCCCGGTTACATCAACCTGGGCCGGGCCGCCGACCTGCCCGCCGATCGCACTGTCGACGCCCTGCGCGAGCGCAGCCACCAGCTGCTGGACGCCGCCCACGCCGCCGGTGTGCGCTATCTGGACACGGCGCGCTCCTACGGCCGGGCCGAGGAGTTCCTGGCGGAGTGGCTGCGCGAGCGCCCCGCCGTCCGCGATGTCGTCGTCGGCAGCAAGTGGGGCTACACCTACACGGCCGACTGGCGCAGCGACGCCGACACCCATGAGGTGAAGGACCACAGCGCCGCCACCTTCGACCGGCAGTACGCGGAGAGCACCGCGCTGCTCGGCGACCGGCTGGACCTCTACCAGATCCACTCGGTGACCCCGCAGAGCCCGGCCCTCACCGACCCGGCCGTGCTGGAGCGGCTGGCCGGACTGCGGGCGGCGGGCGTGGACGTGGGCCTGTCCACCAGCGGCCCCGCCCAGGCGGAGGCGATCCGCGCGGCGCTCGCGCTGCGGTACGAGGGAGGGCCGCTGTTCCGCACCGTGCAGTCCACGTTCAACGTGCTGGAGCCCTCCGCGGGTGAGGCGCTGGCCGAGGCGCACGCCGCCGGGCTCACCGTCATCGTCAAGGAGGGGATGGCGAACGGCCGGCTGGCCGGTGCGGCCGCCCCGCCGGTGCTGCGGGAGATCGCCGGCCGGTACGGCACCGGGCCGGACGCCGTGGCGCTCGCGGCGGTGCTGCACCGGCCGTGGGCGGGGATCGTGCTCTCCGGCGCGGCCACCGTGGCCCAGCTGACGGGCAATCTGGCCGCCGCCGGGCTGCGGCTCGATTCGCGCGACCTGGCCCGGCTCACCGAACTGGCCGTCCCCGCGCAGCGGTACTGGGCGGAGCGCTCCGCGCTGCCCTGGAGCTGAGCCGGTCCGGCCCGCCCCCGTGCGGCGCGGCCGTCAGGCGGCCCGCGCCTTGGTGGCGTACATGTCGACGTACTCCTGCCCGGACAGCCGCATCACCTCGGTCATCACCTCGTCGGTGACGGCCCGCAGCACGTAGCGGTCGCGGTCCATGCCCTCGTACCGGGAGAAGTCCAGCGGCGTGCCGAACCGGACGGTGATCCGCCGTCCGCGTCCGATGCGCGGCAGCCCCTTGCCGCCGGGCTGCACCCGGTCGGTGCCGATCATCGCGAACGGCACCACCGGCGCGCCGGACATCAACGTGAGCCGGGCGATGCCGGTACGTCCCCGGTACAGCCGGCCGTCGGGGGAGCGGGTGCCCTCCGGGTAGATGCCGAAGACCTTGCCCTGCTCCAGTACCCGCAGCCCCGTCATCAGCGCCGCCACACCGCCGTGTCCGCCGTCCCTGGCCACCGGGATCATGCCGACGCCGGTGAAGAACCAGGCCATGATCCGGCCCTTGAGCGAGCGGCCGGTGACGTACTCGTCCTTGCCGATGAAGTGCACCTGGCGCTTGGAGATGAGCGGCAGGATGACCGAGTCGATGAACGTCAGGTGATTGCCCGCCAGCACCACCGGGCCCTCGCCCGGGACGTTCTCCAGACCCTCCACGCGGGGGCGGAAGAAGAGCCTCAGCAAGGGGCCGAACAGCGTCTTCAGCAGCACGAAACGGGACAAGGTTCCCTCCGGTCGGGTGGTGGCCAGTGCTCGGGAGCGCACAGCTCAAGGACGATACTCGCGTGTCCGCGCTCGTGGCGCACGGGGTTCACGCAGCGGACACGTGATTTTGATGTGCCTTTGTCATCTCTGCCCCCGAAGGTCCCCGTCCGGGCGCTTCCCACTCCCTACCATCGCCCTGACGCACATCCCACGGAGGCACCATGCCGGCAGACCGCCCAGCGGCCCCGGACCACGACGGTACGTCGCTCACCCGGCGCACCGTACTCGGCGCGACGGCCGCCGGAGCCGGCGCCACCGTCCTGCTGGGCGCCGCCGTCGCCCGCGCCGGCCGGCAGGACGGTGGCGCGTCCGCGGCCGGGGACCCGCCGGTGCCCACCGTCATCGCCCACCGGGGCGCCAGCGGCTACCGGCCCGAACACACCCTCGGCGCCTATCAGCTGGCCCTCGACCTCGGCGCCGACGCCATCGAGGTGGACCTGGTGCCGACCCGCGACCACCAGCTGGTGTGCCGGCACGAGAACGACATCTCCGGCACCACCGACGTCGCCGGCCGCCCCGAGTTCGCCGACCGGGAAACCACCGGAACGGTGGACGGCGAGAAGGTGACGGGCTGGTTCACCGAGGACTTCACCGCCGCCGAACTCGGCACCCTCGGCGCCGTCGAACGCCTCCCGCGGCGCCGCCCGCACAACACCCTCTACAACGGGTACTGGCCCGTCCCCACCCTGCGCGAGGTGCTGGAGTGGGCCGCGGACCGGGGCCGGCGGCGCGGCCGGCCCGTCCCGCTGTACCTGGAGATCAAACACCCCAGCCACTTCCGCGCCCTCGGCCTGGACATCGAGGAACCGCTGGCCCGGCTGCTGCACGAGTACGGCCTGCACCGTGCCGACGCGCCCGTGACCGTCCAGAGCTTCGAGGCCGACAGCCTGCGCCGGATGGCGGAACGGACCGACACCCGCCGCACCCTGCTGCTGGCCGGCGCCGGGACCCGCCCCGAGGACCTCCGGCTGGCCGGTGACCCGCGCACCGTCGCCGATCTGGTGACCCCCGCTGGCCTGGCGGAGATCGCCGGCTACGCGCACCTCATCGGCCCCACCCTCGACCTGGTCATCCCGCGCCACGCCGACGACACCCTCGCCGCCCCGACCACCCTGGTCGCCGACGCCCACGCCCGCGGCCTGGCCGTCCACGGCTACACCCTGCGCAACGAGAACGCCTATCTGCCGGCCGACTTCCGGACCGGGGACGGCAGCGACGGATCACGCTACGGCGATGTCTTCGGCGCCGTCCGCGCCTATCTCGGCCAGGGCATCGACGGCCTGCACGCCGACCATCCCGACACCGTACTGCTGGCCGCGGCCGACGCCCGGCGCTGACCCTTCTCCCGTAGCGCGCGGGCTCATGCCCCGGAGCGCAGTCGTACATCTCACAAGCCAGTTACCCCGCGCACCCTCCCCAGACGCCTCGGTAGCCAGCACAATGCTGGGGGCGCCCGGAGCGGACAACCGGCGGGCGCCGTCAGGGCATTCACCGGCCGGTGGCGCACACCCTCCTTCATGTGCCCCGGCCCATCACCTCGTTGGGGAGACGTGAGCACATGGGCATGAGCGTCACGATCGACAGGGCGGCCGAGCAGGACGCCGAACAGATCCTCAAACTCCAGTACCTGTGCTACCAGGCGGAAGCCGAGCTGGCCGGGGACTACCAGATCGACGCGCTGACCCAGACGGCGGACGACCTGCGCGCCGAGATGCGGGCCGGTCTGGTGCTGGTGGCCCGGCTGGGCACGGAGATCGTTGGCTCGGTACGCGGCACCGTCGACGCCGACGGCACCGCCTCCATCGGCCGGCTGATCGTGCACCCCCGGATGCAGCGCCACGGCCTCGGCGGCCGGCTGCTCGACCGGATCGAAGAGCGCCTCGCGGCCGAGGCCGACGCCGCCCGCTACCGGCTGCACTCCGGCCAGCGCGGCGAGGGCAACCTGCGGCTGTACCGGCGGCTCGGCTACGCGCCGGTGGCCACCGAGCACGTGTCGCGGCACCTGAACGTCATCACCCTGGAGAAGATCCGGGTGCCCCGGGCGCGCCCCGGGGAGCTGGCCGCCAGCGCCTGACCGACGGCCCTCTCAGCGCTCGTGCCGCCGGGACCGGCGCAGCCACAGCAGCCCGGTCACCGGCAGCACGAGCGGCAGGAACAGATAGCCCCGCCCGTAGTCCGACCACACGGTCGCGTCCGGGAAGGCGGACGGGTCCACCAGCGTCCACGTTCCCACCGCGAGTACCCCGGCCAGCTCGGCGGCGCAGCACCCGAGCGCGATCCGCCGCGCTCCCTCCCCGCCGCGGACCAGGGCCACCGTGATGAAGGCGTACACCAGGGCGGCGACCGCGGAGAGCGCGTAGGCCAGCGGTGCCTCCTCGAAGCGGGTGGAGAGCTGGTAGAGCGAGCGCGAGGCCGCGCCCACGGTGAACACGCCGTACAGCGTCACCAGCAGCCGGCCGGGGCCGTCCCGCAGCCCGCGCTCGCGCGGGCCGGACGTCCGCGGCGCACCGGCCGGGACGGCGGCGTCGGGGGTGGCGGGCTCAGCCAACGCTCACACCGCCCGCCCACACGTCGTCCAGCCGCAGCTGGAGCACCGCGAGCACCAGGGCACCCGCCGCGACCGTCGCCGAGCCCCACCGGGAGCGTTCGCCCAGCGAGACCATCGCGACCACCGGCAGGCACAGCGGCACGGCGACCAGGTACGAGGCGAAGACCACCGTGGTGTCGCCCGAGGGCCGCTGGCCGCCGGAGAGCTGGACCACCCCTATCGCCAGCTGCACGAGCGTGAGCAGCAGCACCACGGCCATGCCCAGGTAGTGCCAGTCCTTGACGGGCTGGCCGCGCAACGCGGCGTACGCGCACCAGGCGGCCAGCAGCAGCGCGGCCACGGCGACCGCGACCGTCAACGGGGTGAGCATGGCGCCGACTCTACTGCGCGCCCCCGGCCCGGCCCGACCCACCCCCGGCCCGCCCGCCGCCCGCCGCCCGCCGCGCGCACCGTGGCGTTGGCCACACCCGCCCCCGCCTCCCCGCTCGTCACGCACCCGGCGCGCACCCCGGACCGGCCGGTATCCGCGCAGGTCACAGCGGGTGTGGCGGCCCCGGCGCGGGGAGCGGGTCCGGCCGGCCGGCTGTCCACCATTCGGACAGGAGTGTCCGTATAAGGGACGGGACACAAGCGTTCTGTTTTACTGGTCGGCATGACCGCGACGAGCCATCGTGCCCTGACGACCGAGGCAGCCCCCATGCCCGGTGCTCGTTGTCGGGGCCGAATGTGTGACCGCTGAGGGCCCCCGAAGAGCCGTCTCGCGCCCCGAAGCGAACCCCGAAAGCCACCCGGCCGGCGACGATCCGCCCGGCCCCGGCCTCGCGCTCACCTCTCTCGTTGTCCCCGCGAAACCCCCGCGTGGACCTGCCCCGTGCCCGGCGCGCCCAGCCGCGCGCCCGGACACCCGACCGTGACGGGAACCCAGTGATCACGACCACGGACCTCACCAAGGTCTACCACTCACGCGGCCGGGAGGTCACCGCGCTGGACGGCGTGAACCTCCACGTCCGGCCCGGTGAGGTCTTCGGCGTCATCGGCCAGAGCGGCGCCGGCAAATCCACCCTGATCCGCTGCGTCAACCTGCTGGAGCGCCCCACCTCCGGCACGGTCACCGTCGACGGCACCGACCTCACCGCCCTGGCCGGCCGGGGCAAGCGCGCCGGCCGCCCGCTGCGCGAGGCCCGCACCCGCATCGGCATGATCTTCCAGCACTTCAACCTGCTCTCCGCCCGCACCGTGCAGGGCAACATCGAGCTGCCGCTGGAGATCCTCGGCCTCACCCGCCGCGAACGCGCCCGCAAGGCCCTGGACCTTCTCGACCTCGTCGGCCTCGCCGACAAGGCCCGCGCCTACCCCACCCAGCTCTCCGGCGGCCAGAAGCAGCGCGTCGGCATCGCCCGCGCCCTGGCCGGCGACCCCAAGGTGCTGCTCTCGGACGAGGCGACCTCCGCACTCGACCCCGAGACCACCCGCTCCGTCCTCCAGCTGCTGCGCGACCTCAACCGGCAGCTCGGCCTGACCGTCCTCCTCATCACCCACGAGATGGACGTCGTCAAGACCGTCTGCGACTCCGCGGCCCTGATGCGCGACGGACGCATCGTGGAATCCGGCGTCGTCTCCGACCTGCTCGCCACCCCGGGCTCCACCCTCGCCGCCGAACTCTTCCCGCTCACCGGCACCGCCGGCACCGGCCGCACCCTGGTGGACATCACCTTCCACGGCGGCAGCGCCGGCCGGCCCGTCATCTCCCAGCTCGCCCGCGACCACGACATCGACGTGTCGATCCTCGGCGCCGCCATGGACACCGTCGGCGACGCCCAGGTCGGCCGGATGCGCATCGAACTGCCCGGGCGCCCCGAGGACAACGACCGGGCTCTGGCCTTCCTGCGCGCCCAGGGCCTGACCGTCGAGATACCCGGCGCAGCCGCCACCCCCGGCGTCGCGCTCAGCAAGGAAGGTGCCTGATGGGCTGGGATCAGATGCGGCCCCTGCTGGAGCAGGGCACCATCGACACCCTCTACATGGTCGGCTGGTCCACCCTGATCGCCGCACTCGGCGGACTGCCCCTCGGCATCCTCCTGGTCCTCACCGACCGCGGCGGGCTGCTCGCCAACACCGTCGTCAACAAGGTCCTGGGCGCCGTCGTCAACGTCGGCCGCTCGCTGCCGTTCATCATCATGATGGTCGCCCTCATCCCCTTCACCCGCTGGGTGGTGGGCACCGCCTTCGGCCCCACGGCCGCCATCGTGCCGCTCGCCATCGGCGCCATCCCCTTCTTCGCCCGGCTGGTGGAGACCTCCGTGCGCGAGGTCGACCACGGCCTGGTCGAAGCCGCCCAGGCGATGGGCGGCGGCACCTGGACCGTCGTCCTCAAGGTGCTGCTGCCGCAGTCCCTGGCCTCCCTGGTCGCCGGCCTCACCACCACCGTGATCGCGCTCATCGGCTACTCCGCCATGGCCGGCGCGGTCGGCGGCGGCGGCCTGGGCACCCTCGCCCTCACCTACGGCCACCAGCGGTTCGAGACCGACTTCATGTACATCATCCTCGCGGTGATCGTCGTGATCGTCACCATCGTGCAATTGCTGGGCGACGGCGTCGTCCGCCTGCTCACCCGCCGCAAGCGCACCGGCTGACCGGCCGCCGGACCGGCCGGCCCCACAGACCCCCGGCACCCCCGGGCCCATGAGAAATACCCGCAGTCATCGAAAGGCACTTTTCGTGCGTACTCACCTCCGTACCGCCACCCTCGTGGCCTCCGCAGCCGCCCTCACCCTGAGCCTGGCCGCCTGCGGCACCGACTCCGACCCGAACAGCGGCGACGACGCCGGCTCCTCCGCCGGCGACAGCCAGCAGATCACCGTCGCGGCCAGCCCCAACCCGCACGCCCAGATCCTCGACTTCGTCCGGGACAACCTCGCCGAGGACGCCGGTCTCAGCCTGACCGTGCAGGAGTTCAGCGACTACGTGCTGCCCAACACCGCCGTCGACAGCGGTGAGGTGGACGCCAACTTCTTCCAGCACCAGCCCTACCTGGACGACTTCAACGCCAACCACAGCACCGACATCGTCCCGGTCGTCAACGTGCACCTGGAACCGCTCGGCCTCTACTCCAAGTCCCTGGACAGCCTGGACGGCCTCACCGAAGGCTCCACCATCGCCATCCCGGACGACGCCAGCAACGGCGGCCGGGCCCTCCAGCTCCTCGCCCAGAACGACGTCATCGAGCTGAAGGACGGCGTCGGTGCCAATGCCGTCCTCGGCGACATCACCGACGACCGCGGCATCACGTTCACCGAACTGGAGGCCGCCAGCCTCCCGCGCGCCCTGGACGACTTCGACGCCGCCATCGTCAACGGGAACTACGCCCTGGAGGTCGGCCTCTCCCCGGACGAGGACGCCATCGCCCTGGAAGAGGCCGAGGGCAACCCGTACGCCAACTTCCTCGCCGTCAAGGCGGGCAACGAGGACGACCCGGCCGTGCAGACCCTCGCCCGGCTGCTGAACTCCGACGAGGTCAAGCAGTTCATCGAGGACACCTACCCCGGCTCCGTCATCCCCGCGTTCGGCACCCCCGGAGCCTGACCTCCCCCAGCGGCACACCACCCACGCACACCGGGCCCCCGGCACCCCTGCCGGGGCCCGGCGCTGCACGAACGGGCTGGATACTGCATGCTGTCCCCTCGGACCCCAGCATGGAGCGGCGCATGACATCCCACTTCCCCGACATCTCCATCAGCACGGAACGCCTCGTGCTGCGCCCCTTCGAGGAAGCCGACATCCCGCCGCTCACCGACATGATGAACGACGAGCTGACCGCCGCCTGGACCAATGTCCCCACCCCGTACACCCGGCGCGACGCCCACGAGTGGATCGTCAGACGGGCCCCCGCCGAACGCCGCACCGGCCGCGGCATCGTCTTCGCCGTCACCGAACACCTGACCCAGCGGCTGGTCGGCAGCGCCCACCTGATGAACACCGACTGGCGCAACCGCAGCACCGAGATCGGCTACATCATCGGCCCCTGGGCCCGCGGCGAGGGCTACGCCGCCGAGACCGTCCTCGCCGTCGCCCAGTGGCTCTTCCGCGACCAGCGCTTCGAACGCCTCGAACTGCGCACCGCGGCCGGCAACACCGCCTCCCAGCAGGTCGCTCAGAAGGCCGGCTGCGTCAGCGAGGGGGTCCTGCGCAACGCCCGGATAGTGCGCTCGCGGACCGAGGACGGTGGCTGGACGGACATCCGTACCGACACCATCGTGTGGAGCCTCCTCCCCGAGGACCTGGAAGACCGCTGAACCGCTGGTCACGCGCGGTAGGCTCAGCGGGAATCCCCTCGTGACGAGTCCAGGAGCTTCCGTACATGGCTGACCGCGTCACCGTGATCGGATGGGACGGCAGCCCGCTGACCCCGGGCGCACGTGCCGCACTGAGCGCCGCCACCCTGGTCGCGGGCGCCCCCCGGCATCTCGTCCTGCCCGATATCCCCGCGGGTGCCGAACGGGTCCAGCTCGGCAGCCTCCGCCTCGCGGCCGGCCGGATCGCCGCCCACCGGGGCACCGCGGTCGTCCTGGCCGACGGCGACCCCGGCTTCTTCGGCGTGGTCCGCACCCTGCGCGACCTCGAACACGGCCTGGAGGTCGAGGTCATGCCGGCCGTCTCCGCCGTCGCGGCCGGCTTCGCGCGGGCCGGCATGCCCTGGGACGACGCCCGCATCGTCACCGCCCAGCAACGCACCCTGCGCCGCGCCGTCAACGTCTGCCGCGCCCACCCCAAGGTCGCCGTCCTCACCTCACCCGGCGCCGGGCCCGCCGAGATCGCGCTGCTCCTCGGCGACGTGCACCGGACGTTCGTCATCTGCGAGGCGCTGGGCACCGACCGGGAACGGGTGTCCGTGCTCACCTCGGACAAGGTCGCCCGGCACACCTGGACCGACCCCAATCTGGTCATCGTGGTGGGCGGAACGGGCGGCGGAGCCACCGCCGCCCCCGGCGGCGGCACGGGGGAGAGCTGGCTCGCGGGACTGGACCCGGCCGCCGCCGTCGAACCGCGCGGCTGGGGTCTCGACCCGGCCGCGTACCAGCAGAACCCCCTGCCGGCCCCGGGGCGCACCCCGCACCTGCGCGCCCTGGAACTGGCCGTGCTCGGCCCGCGCCCCGGCGACCTCGTCTGGGACATCGGCGCGGGCAGCGGGCTGGCCGCCCTGGAGGCGGCCCGGCACGGGGCGGCCGTCATCGCCGTGGACCGGGACGCCGAGGCGTGCGCGGTCGCCGGGGCCACCGCCCGGCGGTACGGGGTGCAACTGCACGTGGTGCACGGCGTCGCCCCGCAGGTGCTGGCGTCCCTGCCGGAGCCGGACGTGGTCCGGGTCGGGGGCGGCGGCGACCGGACGCTCGTGGCGTGCGCCGATCGCCGGCCGCAGCGGATCGTCACCCACGCCATGACGCGGGATCAGGCGGAGGCCGCGGGGCGGGTACTGGCCGGGGCGGGGTACACGGTGCGCTGCACGCTCCTGCAATCGGTGGAACTGGAGACCCAGGAGTGGTCGGAACAGGGGCGTTCCGTCGTCTTCCTGTTGGCCGGAAGCCGTCTGTGACCAGCGGAGAGACAAACCCGGACCATCCCGGGCCACTCGTACGACCCATGACCGGGGGCGGGTGCGGGCAGCGGTAGGCTGGTGGATCGTTGTGCCGTCGGCCGGACTTGATGATTCATCCGCCGATGTCCGGATCCATCCGGCGACACAACCCGGCAGAGCACGACCGATGGGCGAGGGGTACGCATGACGGACACCGGCCGGATCCCGGAGGAGGGGGAGCCGGAGCACGGCTTTCCCTTCACGGTTCAGGCGGACGATGTCATCGAGGGCGAAGAGGAAGATCTGCTGATGCCGGGGGCGCACGTCGCCTGGGGTGACGCGGCCCCCACCCCGCAGCCGATCACGCCGGCGGCTCCGAGACCGGCCCAGCTGGCCCCCCTGTTCCCCGCGCCGCGCACGGCGGGCGCTCCCGCCGCCCCGCAGCCGGGCCCGACACCATCGGCCGCCGCCCCGGTGCCCGCTCCGGCCCGGGCGGTGCCCGCTTCCGGTGCGGCACCCGCGTCTGCTCCGGCTCCGGGTGTGACGTCCGCGCCTGGTGCTGCTGCGGGTGTGACGCCCACGCCCGCGCCTGCTCCGGGTGTGACGCCCGCGCCCGCGCCTGCTCCCGGTGTGACGCCCGCGCCCAGTGCCGCTCCCGGCCCGGTGCCCGCGGGGCCCGGCGCCGGTCCCGCCGTACCGGCGGAGACCAGCCCCGCGCCCGCGCCCACGCCCGGGCCTGTGCCGCCCCCCGCCGCAGCTGCGGCGACCGGGCCCGCCCCTGCGGGCGGGCCGGAGACCCCCGGTGACCAGGCCGGTCCGGACGCGCAGGGCCCGGCCGAGGCCCCGGGCGCCCCCGAGACCCAGGGGACGCCCGCCACTGCGGGCGGAGAGGCCGGCCCGCAGGGCGCCGACGCCCCCGCAGGACCGGCGGCGGTACCGCCGCACGGCGCGTCCGCGCAGCCCGCGCCCGGCCCCGCGACCGCTGCCGTGGCGGCGCCCGTTCCCGCGGAGGCCGACCCGGCCCTGGCAGCCGCTGCCGGACAGCCGGCCGCCGGCCCCGCGCCCGCAGGAGCCGTTCCCGCACCCCCGGCCCCGGGGCCCGATGCTCCCGCAGCCCCCGTTCCCGCCGCCGGTGTGACGGCCGCTCCCGTCCCGCAGCAGGCCGCGCCCGCCGTCGACGCCGCCCAGCCGGCCCCCGGTGGGCCCGCCGGCCCCCAGGCAACCACCGCCGCCCAGGGCGCCGTTCCCGCCCAGCCGGTGGCCGAGGCCGGCGACCCGGCCGCCGCGGGCCCGCCGCGGACAGCGGAGGAACAGGCCACGGGTGCGGCTGTGACCGCTGCCGCGACGGGCGCGGACGAGGCGGCTCAGGAGACCACCCCGGCGGCGGAAGCGGGACCGGCGGCGGATGTTCCGGCTCCGCCGGTCGCCGATGCCACCCGGGGCGCGGCCGTCCCGGAGACCACCCCCGCCCACCCGACCGTTGCGGACGGCCCGGCCGACGCCCCTGCCGGGCCGGCGGACGGCGCGGCTGCCGCCGCCCCCGAGGCGGCGGGAGACGCCCCGCAGCCGGCCGCCGCCACCGGCGAGGGCCCGGCCCCAGCGCCCGCCGCCGCCCCGGCGGATGCTCCCGCCGACGCGGAGCCAGCCGGCACACCCGTACCGGCGCCCGCGCCCCCGCCGTCCGACGGCCAGGACGCGCCGCCCGTACCCGGCGCCGCGCCCGCGAACGCCGTCCCCGACTCCGCCGGGGCGGCGGCCACCGGCCCGGCCCCCGACCGGACGGCAGCGGAAGCCGCCGCCTCCGGCGCTGCCTCCGCGGCTCCCAGCACCCCGGCGGTCCCGGCCGAGGGCGCGGACGGTGCGGCCCCCGTCGCCCCGGACGGCGCCCCGGCGGCTGCCGCCACCGCGAGCGTCCCGGCCGAGGGTGCGGACGGCGCGGCTCCCGTGCCGGCTCCTGCCACCCCGGACGGCGCCCCGGCGGCTGCCCCCGCCGAGGGCGCGGACGGCGCGGCCCCTGTCCCGGCTCCTGCCACCCCGGACGGTGCCCCGGAGGCTCCCGGCGCCGCGAGCGTCCCGGCCCCCGGCGCAGACGGCGCGGCCCCCGCCCCGGCGCCCGCCGCCTCCGGCGAGGCGACACCCGCCGCCTCCGGCGAGGCGACACCCGCCGCCGCCCCGTCCACTGCCGGTGCCGTCTCCATAACGCCCGCCCCGGCCGGCGCGCCCTCGGCCGCCGCCGTCCCCCCGGCGGCGGAGGCCGCCGCCGTGCACCGGCTCATGCGCGAGCCCCGCGACGTACGGGACGGCTTCCTGCCCGACCCCATCCCGCACGAAGTCCTCCTGCGCGTCCTGGAGTCCGCGCACACCGCGCCCACCTCCGGGCACGCCCAGCCCTGGGACTTCGTGATCATCCGGTCCGCCGAGACCCGCACCCAGGTGCACGAACTCGCCGTCCGGCAGCACGACGCGTACGCCAAGTCCCTCCCGAAGGGCCGCGCCAAGCAGTTCAAGGAACTGAAGACCGACGCGATCCTGCGCACCCCCGTCAACATCGTGGTGACCGCCGACCCCACCCGGGGCGGCCGGCACGCCACCCACCCGCAGCAGCGGCCCCAGCTCGCCCCCTACTCCTCCGCGCTCGCCGTCGAGAACCTGTGGCTCGCCGCCCGGGCCGAGGGCCTCGGCGTCGGCTGGGTCAGCTTCTACGACGAGCGGGAACTCGTCCGCACTCTCGACCTCCCCGAACACCTGGAGATCGTGGCCTATCTGTGCATCGGCTACGTCGACGCGTTCGCCGAGGAGACCGAGCCCGTGCCGGCCGGACCCGCCCGGCAGCGTCCGCTGTCCTGGGTGGTGCACGACGAGGCGTACGGCCGCCGCGCGCTGCCCGGTGCCGAGCCGCACGATCTGCTCACCGAGACCCTGGAGGACATCCGCCCGCTCGACGCCCAGGCGCTGGCCGAGGCGTGGGAGCGGCAGAAGCGGATGACGAAGCCCGCCGGGGCCCTCGGTGCCCTGGAGGTCATCTCCGCCCAGCTGTGCGGCCTCTCCCGGCGCTGCCCGCCGCCGCTGCCCGAGCCGGCCGCCGTCGCGGTGTTCGCCGGCGACCACGGGGTGCACGCCCAGGGCGTCACCCCCTGGCCGCAGGAGGTCACCGGCCAGATGGTCGCCAACTTCCTCGGCGGGGGAGCGGTGTGCAACGCCTTCGCCCAGCAGGTCGGCGCCGAGGTCTGCGTCATCGACGTCGGCGTCAAGGGCGAACTGCCCGGCCAGCCCGGCCTGATGCCCCGCAAGGTACGGGCCGGCACCGGCGACATCACCGCAGGCCCCGCCATGAGCCGCGAAGAGGCCCTGCGTGCCGTGGAGGTCGGCATCGAGACCGCCCGCGACCTGGTGGCGGCCGGCAACCGCGCGCTGCTCACCGGGGAGATGGGCATCGCCAACACCACCGTGGCCGCCGGGCTGATCGCCGTCTTCACCGGCTCCGAGCCGGCCGAGGTCACCGGCCGGGGCACCGGCGTGGACGACGACACCCACGTCCGCAAGATCGACGTGGTCCGCCGCGCCCTGCAACGGCACCAGCCCGACGCCGCCGACCCCATCGGGGTGCTCGCGGCCGTCGGCGGCCTGGAGCACGCCGCGCTCACCGGGTTCATCCTCGGCGGCGCCTCGCTGCGCGTCCCGGTGATCCTGGACGGGGTCAGCGCCGGAGCGGCGGCGCTCACCGCGCGCGCCATCGCGCCCGAGGCCGTCTCGGTGTGCGTCGCCGGCCACCGCAGCGCCGAACCGGGCCACATGGCCGCGCTGACCGCGCTCGGCCTGCGCCCGCTCGTCGACCTGGACCTGCGGCTCGGCGAGGGCACCGGGGCGCTGCTGGCGCTCCCGGTGGTGCAGAGCGCCGCCCGCGCCATGCGGGAGGTCGCCACCTTCGACGCGGCAGGCGTCAGCGACAAGAACTGAGAACCGTACTGTGTGGGGGTGGCGCCCGGGCACCCGGCCCGGCCGCCGCCCGCCCCCGGCCGCTCCAGCGTCGCAGCGGCGCCCCCGCTCGTCCATCAGGAGCCGCGCCACCCATGTCAGCAGCGCCTCACCCCGACCCTCCCGCGTACCCCGTCGGCCTGCGGCTGGCCGGGCGCCGTGTCCTGGTGCTGGGCGGCGGCACTGTCGCCCAGCGCCGGCTGCCCGCACTGCTCGCCGCCGGTGCCGCCGTCGACCTGATCGCGCCCGCCGTCACACCCTCCGTCCAGGCCATGGCCGAGGCCGGCGAACTGCGCTGGCAGCGGCGCGGCTACCGGCCCGGCGACCTGGCGGGCGCCTGGTACGCGCTGGTCGCCACCGACGACCCCGAGGTCAACGCCGCCGCCTCCGCCGAGGCGGAGCGGGAGCGGGTGTGGTGCGTCCGCAGCGACGACGCCGGCGCCGCCACCGCCTGGACCCCGGCCACCGGACGCAGCGACGGGGTGACGGTGGCCGTGCTCACCGGCCGCGATCCGCGCCGGTCGGCGGCCGTACGGGACGCCGTGGTCGAAGGACTGCGCGAGGGCACGCTGGGCGCGCCGCGGCACCGGGACCGTACCCCCGGGGTGGCACTGGTGGGCGGCGGGCCCGGCGACCCCGACCTGATCACGGTGCGCGGCCGGCGGCTGCTGGCCGAGGCCGACGTGGTGGTCGCCGACCGGCTCGGGCCGCGCGACCTGCTGGACGAACTCCCCGCCCATGTCGAGGTCATCGACGCCGCCAAGATCCCCTACGGCCGCGCCATGGCCCAGGAGGCCATCCACGCGACGCTGATCGAGCACGCCAGAGCGGGCCGGGCCGTCGTCCGGCTCAAGGGCGGCGACCCCTACGTCTTCGGCCGGGGCATGGAGGAGGCCCGGGCGCTGGCAGCGGCCGGGATACCGGTCACCGTGGTGCCCGGCGTCACCAGCGCCATCAGCGTGCCGGGCGCGGCCGGCATCCCCGTCACCCACCGGGGGGTGGCGCACGAGTTCACCGTCGTCAGCGGGCATCTGGCGCCCGACCACCCGGACTCGCTGGTGGACTGGCCGGGGCTGGCCCGGCTGCGCGGCACCCTGGTGCTGCTGATGGCGGTGGAGCGGATGCCGGCGATCGCCGCCACCCTCATCGCCCACGGCCGGGACCCGCGCACCCCGGTGGCGGTCGTCCAGGACGGCACCACCGCAGCCCAGCGCCGTACCGACGCCACGCTGGCCACGGTCGCCGAGCGGATCGCCGCGGACGGCGTCCGGCCGCCCGCCGTGATCGTCGTCGGCGAGGTCGTGACCGTCGCGGAAGGGGACCAGGACCGGTGACCCGTACCCCGATCCCCGTCACGGACCCCGCCGATCCGCGGCTCGCCGACTACACGGCGCTCACCGATGTCGCCCTGCGCCGCCGGCTGGAGCCCGCCGAGGGCCTGTTCATGGCGGAGGGCGAGAAGGTCATCCGGCGTGCCCTGGCGGCCGGTTACCCGATGCGCTCGCTGCTGCTGACCGAGAAGTGGGCCGCCGCCCTGGCCGATGTCATCGAGGCGGCCGACGCGCCCGTCCACCTGGTCACCCCGGAACTGGCCGAGCAGGTCACCGGCTACCACGTGCACCGGGGCGCGCTGGCCGCGATGCAGCGGCTGCCGCTGCCGGATCCGGCGCGGCTGCTGGCGGACGCGCGCCGGGTCGCCGTGGTGGAGGCGGTCAACGACCACACCAACATCGGGGCGATCTTCCGGGGCGCCGCCGCCCTGGGCATGGACGCGGTGCTGCTGTCGCCGGACAGCGCCGACCCGCTCTACCGGCGGTCGGTCAAGGTCTCCATGGGCGCGGTGTTCTCACTGCCGTACGCCCGGCTGGAGCGCCGGCCGCAGGCGCTGGCGCCGGTGCACGAGGCCGGGTTCCGGCTGCTGGCGCTCACCCCGGACGAACGGGCCGTGGATCTGGCCGAGGCGCTGGCCGGCGTCGGCCCGGACGACCGGATCGCGCTCATGCTGGGGGCGGAGGGCGAGGGCCTGTCCCCGCGCGCCCTGGCGGCGGCCGACACCTGGGTGCGGATTCCGATGGCGCACGGGGTGGACTCGCTGAACGTGGCCGCTGCCGCCGCCGTGGCGTTCTACGCCGTGGCCACCGCGCGGCGGCCTCAGACCGGTCCCTGACACCCCTGGGCGAGGGCGATGCCCAGCGCCACCAGCACCGTCACCACGACGAAGACGATCAGCCGCTGGCGCAACAGTCCGCGGTCCCCGCCGCGCCGGGCCGGGACCGGCGCGGGACGGCGGGCGGCGGGCCGGGGCACGGGGGAGGGGCGCCCCGCCGGGGGAGCGGCCGGTTCGGCCCGGGGGGAGCGGAGCTGCTGCGGCGGTGCGGACGGCGCGGCGCCGCCGGGTCGCGGCCGGGGGCGCGGGGCCGGTGCCGTACCGCGGGCCTCGCGGGCAGCGATCTCCTTGAGCCGGCTGGCGAGCTGGAGCGTGCTGGGCCGCTCCTGCGGGGACTTGGCCAGGCAGGCGCGCAGCAGCGGCGCCAGCGCCGAGGGCGTGCCGCGCAGGATGGGTTCCTCGTGGACCACCCGGTACAGCATCACCTCCGAACTGCCCTGTCCGAACGGTGAGTCGCCCAGCGTGGCGTAGGCGAGGGTGGCGCCCAGCGAGAACACGTCGGTGGCGGGGGTCACGGCGGCACCCCGTACCTGTTCGGGCGCCAGGAAGCCGGGGGAGCCCACGGCGGTGCCGACATGGGTGAGGGTGGAGGCTCCGGTGGCCCAGGCGATGCCGAAGTCGATGATGCGCGGGCCCTTGGGCGACAGCAGGATGTTGGAGGGCTTCAGATCGCGGTGCACCACCCCGGCCTCGTGCACGGCGACCAGGCCCTCGGCGAGCGCGGCGCCGATGGCGGCGGTCTCGGCGGCGGACAGCGGGCCCTGCTCGGCCACCTTGTCGTGCAGCGAGGGCCCCGGCACGTACTGGGTGGCGAACCACGGCCGGGAGGCGTCCAGATCGGCGGCCACCAGCCGCGCCGTGCAGCCGCCCCTGATCCGGCGCACGGCGGAGACCTCGCGGGCGAACCTGGCCCGGAACTCGTGGTCCTCCGCGAGGTCGGGACGGATGACCTTGAGCGCCACCCGCTGGCCGCGCCGGTCCGAGCCGAGGTACACCACCCCCATACCCCCGGCGCCCAGCCGGCGGTGGAGCCGGAACGCCCCCATGACCCGCGGGTCCTCGCGCCGGAGCCGCATCATCGCCATGTCTACCTCGCAGCCCGGTCCTTGTGCTGTTCAACAGCCGTCGCACAGCTTACGGACTGGGCGGCCCCGACGCCGAGAAGGGCATGCGCCGCGCGGGTCCCCTGGGGGAAACCCCTGGTGAAAAGGTGCACCTGTCCACCCTGAGGAGTAGCCGTGCGGCGCCCGCGTCATCCCCTGGGAGGCCACCGGGTCAATACGCCGGGCTGACGCGGCGGCCGGTGCCGGGACCTAATGTTGAGGTCAAGCGGCGGGCGCAGCACTCGTCCCCCGAGGTCACCCGCCCGCCGCTTGCCAACACCTCGACGGGAGTGGACAGATGGCGCAGATGACCGGCGGATCGCCCAGGGCGGCACGGCGGCATCCGCTGGTGGCGGTGGCCATGGTGCTGCCGCTGGCCATCACCCTCGCCGTCGTGATCGGCGGCGTCGATGCCGTCGTGACACAGGCGTCGTCCGTGGTCGGACTACTGGGGCGCTGAGAGGCGCTCCGGACCCGGGAGAGCGGCCCGGGTCGGGGACACCGGCCAACACCCCGTGGGGACGGGGGTCAGGCGGACGGCATGTGTGCCCGGGCAGCTGGGGAGCTGCCCGGGCATCGCGTTTTCCGGGCCGGCACGACCGGCACACGCGAAGGGCCGGGAAGCTATGCGGGCTTCCCGGCCCTTGCTGCTGGTGGACGATACTGGGATTGAACCAGTGACCTCTTCCGTGTCAGGGAAGCGCTCTCCCGCTGAGCTAATCG
>NZ_FPAB01000002.1:413192-812575 GCF_900116145.1 Streptomyces harbinensis
CGATACTGGGATTGAACCAGTGACCTCTTCCGTGTCAGGGAAGCGCTCTCCCGCTGAGCTAATCGTCCGAGGTGGAGACGGGATTTGAACCCGTGTAGACGGCTTTGCAGGCCGTTGCCTCGCCTCTCGGCCACTCCACCGGAGGGGGCCAGGCCCCCTTCGAGCGGACGACGAGACTCGAACTCGCGACATCCACCTTGGCAAGGTGGTGCTCTACCAACTGAGCTACGTCCGCAGTGTGTATCGCCACCCGGTCGCTTGCGCTCCCCGGTGACGTCATGAACTCTAGCGGATCCGCGGGCCAGCTCAAACTCGGTACGCCCCGTATCCCCGCTCTACACTCGCACATGTGCACGACTTCGCTCCGCTTGCCCGGCTCGGCGGGTATCTGGCCACCGACCTGCTGGATGTCACCAGCGACCCCGCCGCGCTCGACTCCGGCGGCTGGTGGGCGGTGGTCGCCGACTACGAGGGCGGCCTGCTGTGCGCCCGGTTCGGCCGGGTGCGGCTCGCAACCGGCCCCGCCGCCGGTACCGGCCGCTGGCGCGGCCCGGACCCGGACGGCTGGCACAGCTCCCTGGACCGCGACGCCTACACCGCCGCCGTCCGCCGCATCCGTGCGCACATCGCGGCCGGCGAGGTCTACCAGGCCAACCTCTGCCGCGTCCTCACCGCACCGCTGCCCGACCCCGCCGCCTGCGACATCGACGCCCTCACCGTCCTGCTGGCCCGCGGCAACCCCGCCCCGTACGCCGGCACCGTACGGCTGCCCGCCCACGGCGTGGAGATCGCCACCGCCTC
The DNA here is from genome assembly GCF_900116145.1 of Streptomyces harbinensis. GTDB lineage: Bacteria > Actinomycetota > Actinomycetes > Streptomycetales > Streptomycetaceae > Streptomyces > Streptomyces carpaticus. The sequence continues at coordinate 413,994 of NZ_FPAB01000002.1, forward strand.
CCCCGAGCTGTACCTGCGCCGCCACGGCCGCACCGTCGAGTCCGGGCCCATCAAGGGAACCGGACGCACCGCCGCCGACCTGCTGCCCAAGGACCACGCCGAGAACGTGATGATCGTCGACCTGGTCCGCAACGACCTCGGCCGGGTCTGCGCCACCGGCAGCGTCACCGTCCCCGAGCTGTGCGTCACCGAGCCGCACCCCGGGCTCGTCCACCTCGTCTCCACCGTGCGCGGCGAACTCGCCCCCGGCGCCGGCTGGGGCCCGCTGCTGGCCGCCACCTTCCCGCCCGGCTCCGTCACCGGCGCCCCCAAGGCCAGCGCCCTGCGAATCATCGAGAGCCTGGAGCGCGCCCCCCGCGGCCCCTACTGCGGCGGCATCGGCTGGGTCGACGCCGACCGCGGCACCGGCGAGCTGGCGGTGGGCATCCGCACCTTCTGGACCGACCGCACCACCGGCCGCCCGCTGCTGCGCTTCGGCACCGGCGCCGGCATCACCTGGGGATCCGACCCGGACCGCGAATGGGCGGAGACCGAACTCAAGGCCGAACGCCTGCTCACGGTAGCGTCGGGCACCACGCACGAGACAGGAGAACGACACCATGGCGCTGATCTGGCTGGACGGTGAGCTGCGGGACGCCGACAGTGCGAAGGTCTCCGTCTTCGACCACGGACTCACGGTCGGCGACGGGGTCTTCGAGACGCTGAAGACCGAGAACGGCCGCCCCTTCGCGATGAGCCGCCACCTCGACCGGCTCGCGACCTCGGCCGCCGGCCTCGGCCTGCCCGCACCCGACCGCGACACGGTGCGCCGGGCCTGCGAGGCGGTCATGGCGAACACCGAACCGGTGCCCTTCGGCCGGCTGCGCATCACCTACACCGGCGGTCGCTCCCCGCTGGCCTCCGACCGCGGCGACGCGCCGCCCACCCTGATGATCGCCCACGCCCCCACCCCGCGCCGGCCCGACACCACCGCCGTCATCACCGTCCCCTGGACCCGCAACGAACGCGGCGCGCTGGCCGGGCTCAAGTCCACCTCCTACGCCGAGAACGTCATCGCGCTGGCCCGCGCCCACCAGCAGGCCGCCTCCGAGGCGCTGTTCGCCAACACCACCGGCGCGCTGTGCGAGGGCACCGGCACCAATGTCTTCGTGGTCCTCGACGGCGAGCTGCACACCCCGCCGCTGGCCGCCGGCTGCCTGGCCGGGATCACCCGCGCCCTGGTCATCGAGTGGAGCGGCGCCAAGGAGACCGAACTGCCGATGGACGTGCTCCACCGCGCCGACGAGGTCTTCCTCACCTCCTCCACCCGCGACGTCCAGGCCGTGCGCCGCGTCGACGACCGCGAACTGCCCGGCGCCCCGGGGCCGGTGACCACCGAGGCCCTGCGCGTCTTCCGGGCCCGGTCCGCCGCCGACATCGACCCCTGAGGAGCGCGATGACCACCACCGTGCGCCCCACCGGGCCCGAGGAACCGCTCGACCGGGGCGGGCGGAGCCGCGCCTTCGACATACGCGACAACTCCCGCCCCGTCGGCGCCCTGCGGCTGACCCGCGTCCCGGGGTACGGACCCGGCACCGGCCGGATCGAGGAGCTGGAGATCGCGCCGGAGGACCGGCGGCGCGGCCGGGCCACGGTGGCCGCCCTGGCGGCCGAGGAGATCCTGCGCGGCTGGGGCTGCGCCCGGGTGGAGGCGGACGTACCGGCCGAAGCCACCGCCGCCCGGGGCCTGTTCACCGCGCTCGGCTACACCGGACGCAGCCACTGGCTGACCCAGCGGCTGCCGGCACCGGGGCCCGGCCTGCCGGAGGGCAGCGTCGTGCGCCCGATGGGGGAGCGGGATTACGCGCGGTGGCGGGCGGCCGAGCGGGCCCGGCTCGCCGCCGGGCGGCGGGAGCAGGGGGCGGACCCGGCGGAGGCCGAGGCGCACGCCGACGCGGTGCTCGGCGCGCAACTGCCCGCCGGGCACCGCACCGAGGGGATGGCGCTGCGGGTGCTCAGCCACCACGGCTCGGACGTCGGCACGCTGTGGCTCGCGCTGGCCCCGGGCCGGCTGCCGTACGGCACGGACGGCTATGTGTTCCACGTCGAGGTGGCCGCGGAGCACCGGGGCCGCGGCCATGGCCGGACGCTGCTGGGGGAGGCCGGGCGGCTCACCCGGGCCGCGGGCGGCACGCGGCTGGGGCTGAGCGTGGACGCGGACAACGCCGCGGCCCGCCGGCTCTACGACGGGCTCGGTTACCGGCCGGTGGCCGAGCGGCTGGGCAAGTCGCTGCGCTGAGTGCCCGGGAGCCCGGGCCGCGGGGCCGACCGGGGCTCAGGCGGTGGCCGGCTCGGCCTCGACGATGGCGATGATCCGCTCCAGCAGCCCGTCCTGGCTCTGCCCGCCGTCGAGCCGCTGCCCGGCGATCACATAGCTGGGGGTGCCGCGCACCCCCAGTGCCTGGCCCTCGGCCTGGTCGGCGTCCACCGCCAGCAGATGGCGGCCGTCGATGAGCGCGGTCGCGATCTCCTCCGGGTCCACGCCGGTGGCCTCGGCCACCTCGGCGAGCACCGGCTCGCCCCGGTCGCGCAGCTCGGCGGTGCGCTCCAGCAGCGCCTCGCAGTACGCCTCGCCCCGGCCCTGCGCGTACGCCTCCTCGGCGGCCTGGGCGGCGGCGAGCGCGTGCTGGTGGTTGGCGAGGGGGAAGTGCCGGCGCCGGATCTCCAGCCGGTCGCCGAAGCGGGCGCGCAGGGCCCGCAGATCGCTCTCGGCGCGGTGACAGTCGGGGCACTGGAGGTCGCACCACACGTCGAGCACGACGGTGCGGCCGGTTGCTTCGCTCATGCCGCCCAGTCTCCCAGCCGGGCGGGCGTTCCCGGCCGCCACCCCGATTTGTCCCTGATCCCACCGCTCGCGCCTTGGCCTCCCGGAGCCGGGCCAGGCAGGATGGAGGAATGCTGATAGGGACTTTCTGCGCGCTGCTGTCCGCCGCCGGCCTGGGGGTGGCCTTCCTGGTGGCCAAGCGCCGCCGTTACGCGACCGCGCTGCGGGTGGCCGCCTTCGCGCTGCTGCCGGTGGGGCTCGCCATGACGGGTGTGGTCCGCTTCGTGCTCAACATGACCTTCAACCCGCTGGCCTGGGCGGGCCTGGGCGTGGTGGGGCTGGCGGTGCTGCTCTTCCTGAGCGCCGGCCTGGCGGACGGCCGCCGGGGCGGGGGCCGGGGCCGGGCGGCGGCCGAGCCCGCGGCACCGGCGGCGCTCCCGGCCAAGCGCGGCGGTGGCGCGCCCGCGGCCGGTGCGGGCGGCGCGGACGACTTCTCGGACATCGAGGCCATCCTGAAGAAGCACGGCATATGACCGGCCCCTCGAAATAGCGAATCCCCGCTCAGATGAGGTGTGTTGAGCGCGGCGAGGCCCGCGGCTGGGTCATGATCGCCGCGACATGGCGCACTTCACCGGGGAGCAGCACGCTCCCGAGACCCCGATGCGGCCCGAGCCGGCCGCGCATCCCGTTCCCGTTCCCGTACCCGACCCCGGTGCCCCGGAGGCCAGGGGCTGTCTGTTCGCACTCTCCCAGCCCCCGCTGATCCTGTTCCTCACCGTGATCGGGACGCTGCTGCTCATCGCGGGGGTGCATGACCGCTTCTGGCTGTAGACGGCGCGCCCCCGCCGGGGCGGATCAGCCGGTGTGGGCGGCCGAGCGCCGCTGCCGGGCCCGGTAGGCGGCCACATGGAGCCGGTTCCCACAGGTCCGGCTGTCGCAGTAGCGGCGTGAGCGGTTGCGGGACAGATCCACGAAGGCGCGCCGGCAGTCCGGCGCGTCGCAGCGTCGCAGCCGCTCCCGCTCCCCGGCGACCAGGAAGAAGGCCAGGGCCATACCGCAGTCCGCCGACAGATGGTCGGCGATCGAGGCGCCCGGGGCGAAGTAGTGGACGTGCCAGTCGTGGCCGTCGTGATCGGTGAGCTGCGGGGTGGTGCCGGCCTCCGCGACCATCGCGTTGATCAGCTCGGCGGCCTCCCGGTCGCTCTCGGCGGCGAACAGCCGGGCGAAGAGCTCCCGGGTGGCGCGCATGTCCGCCACGTCCTGCTCTCCGAGCGCCCCCACCTGGACCCCGCTGAGATTGTGGCTCTCGACGAAGGCGCGCAGCTGCTCGACCGTGGTCATTCCGTCGGGGGAGCCGTCGCCGAGGGAGGTGTTCAGCAGGTCCACGGTCGCGGAGAGCGCGCATCGGGTGTCGTGACTGATCAGCAAACCGGCTCCCGGTGCGGTCAGGGTCGGTGGCCGCCCGCCCTCCGGGCGGATGGCGCTCCTTTGACGACAGACCCTAGCCGCTCCGGCACACGACAGCGCCGCCGCGTGTTCCGCGACGGCGCTGTGCGCTGTGTCGGCGCCGGTCCCGCGCCGTCGCCCCGAGTCGGACGGTGCGGAGAACCGGCGGGTCCGTCAGCTCTCGGCCAGGATGTGCGAGAGCTCGGTGTCGAGGTCGAAATGCCGGTGCTCGGTGCCGGGCGGCACCGCGGCGTCGGTGCGCTTCAGGAAGGTTTCCAGGGCGCGGGCGGGTGCCTCCAGCAGTGCTTCGCCCTCCGGGGAACTGAGTGCGATGCACACGACGCCCTGTCCGTGACTCCGGGAGGGCCACACCCGGACGTCTCCGGTGCCGGTGGGCCGGTGCAGCCCCTCGGCGAGGAGATCGCGGGCGAAAACCCATTCGACGGTTTCTTCGGCTCCGGTGTGGAATGTGGCGTGTACGGCGTAGGGGTCCGCCGTGTCATACCGCAGCCCCGCGGGTACAGGCAGTGAAGACTCGCTCGATACAACGAGGCGCAGGTGCAGCTCGCAGCTGACCGTGGTGTTCATAAGCGCCAGGGCCTTTCGCTCAGTGTGCGCTCGGGGATTCGCACGTCGGCGAATTCGACATGCCACGTACGCGCCGGTTGTAAACCCCTCTGTCCTATTTGCGATGCTTGACATCATTCGAATGGTCGAGTGCCATTTTGTGCCCAGTCGACTACAGAGGGCACCACCGATGTCAACGCGTACTCCGCCATCCGGTGACGCCCCCCGCGGCGGCCGGTGCGACCCGCCCGGGGTGAGCGGCCGGGCCCCGGCCGGGAGTTCATTTGGTTCTGAGCCGCTGACCTGTGTATGGTTCTTCTCGTGCCGAGGGGAACAGCCCCGAAGCACCAGCCCAGGGCGATTAGCTCAGCGGGAGAGCGCTTCGTTCACACCGAAGAGGTCACTGGTTCGATCCCAGTATCGCCCACGCCCTGGGAAGGCCGGTCCGTCAAGGACCGGCCTTCTTGCGTTGGTTGGCCCGGCCACCGGCTGCCCCGCCCGCCACCGTTTCGCGGCCGGGCCGCGCCGCTCGGTACCATGCGAAACCGCAGCGAGCGCTGCGCAGCGAGCAGCCGCCAACGTCAGGAGAGACCGGTGTCAGACGTCCGTGTGATCATCCAACGCGATTCCGAGCGGGAAGAGCGCGTGGTGACCACGGGCACCACGGCCGCCGCGCTCTTCGAGGGCCAGCGCTCCATCGTGGCCGCCCGGATCGGCGGTGAGCTGCGCGATCTCACCCATCCGCTCGCCGACGGCGACGAGATCGAGCCGGTCGAGCTCGGCTCCCCCGACGGTCTGGACATCCTGCGGCACTCCACCGCCCACGTCCTCGCCCAGGCCGTGCAGGACCTGTTCCCCGAGGCCAAGCTCGGGATCGGCCCGCCCATCAAGGACGGCTTCTACTACGACTTCGACGTCGAGCAGCCGTTCCACCCCGAGGATCTGAGCCGCATCGAGAAGCGCATGCAGCAGATCCAGAAGCAGGGCCAGCGCTTCGCCCGCCGGGTCGTCACCGACGACGAGGCGCGCGCCGAACTCGCCGCCGAGCCCTACAAGATCGAGCTGATCGGCCTCAAGGGCTCCGCCGCCGACGCCGCCGAAGGAGCCTCCGCCGAGGTCGGCGCGGGCGAGCTGACGATCTACGACAACCTCGACCCCAAGACCGGCGACCTGTGCTGGAAGGACCTGTGCCGGGGCCCGCACCTGCCCAGCACCCGGCTCATCCCGGCCTTCAAGCTCATGCGCTCGGCCGCCGCCTACTGGCGCGGCAGCGAGCGCAACCCGCAGCTCCAGCGCATCTACGGCACCGCTTGGCCCACCAAGGACGAGCTCAAGGCCCACCTGGAGTTCCTGGCCGAGGCCGAGAAGCGCGATCACCGGCGGCTCGGCGCCGAGCTCGACCTCTTCTCCATCCCGGAGGAACTGGGCTCCGGGCTCGCCGTCTTCCACCCCAAGGGCGGCGTCATCCGCAAGGTGATGGAGGACTACTCGCGGCGCCGGCACGAGGAAGCCGCGTACGAGTTCGTCAACACCCCGCACATCACCAAGGCCAAGCTGTTCGAGACCTCCGGGCACCTCCCGAACTACGCCGAGTCGATGTTCCCGCCCATGGAATTCGAGGGGCAGGACTATTACCTCAAGGCCATGAACTGCCCGATGCACAATCTGATCTTCCGGGCCCGCGGGCGGTCCTACCGGGAATTGCCGCTGCGGCTGTTCGAGTTCGGCACGGTGTACCGATTCGAAAAGTCCGGAGTGGTGCACGGGCTCACCCGCGCCCGGGGATTCACCCAGGACGATTCCCACATTTACTGCACCACCGAGCAGATGCCGGATGAACTCGACAATCTGCTCACTTTCGTGCTGAATCTGCTGCGCGACTACGGCCTCAACGACTTCTATCTGGAACTCTCCACCCGGGACGACTCCGACAAGTTCATCGGGGAGCCCGAGGAGTGGGAGGAAGCCACCGAGACGCTCCGCCAGGCCGCCGGCAAGCAGGGCCTCGAACTGGTCATGGACCCGGGCGGCGCCGCCTACTACGGCCCCAAGATCTCCGTCCAGGCCAAGGACGCCATCGGCCGGACCTGGCAGATGTCCACCATCCAGGTCGACTTCCAGCAGCCCAAGCGCTTCAATCTCGAATACACCGCCGCCGACGGCTCCCGGCAGCGGCCGGTCATGATCCACCGGGCGCTGTTCGGCTCCATCGAGCGTTTCTTCGCCGTCCTGCTGGAGCACTACGCGGGCGTCTTCCCGCCGTGGCTGGCCCCCGTCCAGGCGATCGGCATCCCGGTGGGCGACTCCCACACCCCCTACCTGGAGGAGTTCGCCGCCGAGGCCAAGGGGCACGGACTGCGCTTCGAGGTCGACTCCTCGTCCGACCGGATGCAGAAGAAGATCCGCAACGCCCAGAAGGCCAAGATCCCCTTCATGGTGATCGCCGGGGACGACGACGTCGCCCACGGCGCGGTCAGCTTCCGCTACCGCGACGGCTCCCAGAAGAACGGCATCCCGCGCGCCGAGGCGCTGCGCGAGATCGCCGAGGCCGTCGCCACCCGCGCCCAGGTCTGACCAGCGCGGCCCCCACCGGCCGGCCGAGGGCGCCCCCGCCCGCCGGCCGGCCGGCGGGGCCTATGCTGGCCGCCATGAACAGCGAGCCGGAGCAGCAGATCGGGGTGGGAACGCCGGACGCGTTCCAGCGACTGTGGACCCCCCACCGGATGGCCTACATCCAGGGCGAGGGCAAGCCCCACGGGGACGGCGCGGACGACGGCTGTCCGTTCTGCGTCATCCCCGGCAAGAGCGACGAGGACGGGCTGGTCATCGCCCGCGGCGAGCAGGTGTACGCCGTCCTCAACCTCTACCCGTACAACGGCGGCCATCTGCTCGTGGTGCCCTACCGCCACGTCGCCGACTACACGGAGCTGACCGAGGCCGAGACCGCCGAACTCGCCCTGCTCACCAAGCGCGCGATGACCGCGATCCGCACCGCCTCCGGCGCGCACGGCTTCAACATCGGGATGAACCAGGGCACCGCCGCCGGCGCCGGCATCGCCCCGCACCTGCACCAGCACGTGGTGCCCCGCTGGGGCGGCGACGCCAACTTCATGCCGGTGGTCGGCCACACCAAGGTGCTGCCCCAACTGCTCGCCGACACCCGGCGGATGCTCGCCGCCGCCTGGCCCGCCGGCGACTGACCGCGGCCCGGCCCCGTCCTGCGGTACGGGGCCGGACGGGGGCGCGCCTCACATGTTGTACTCGTCGGCCTTCCGGGGCTCCGCCGCCTGCACCGCGCCGCCGAGCGCCTGGGAGCGGCCCTCGAACTTGCTGATGTCCACGCCGTTCTCCTCCAGCACCTTGAACGCCGCCGCGTGCGCCACCCGCAGCACCGGGGTGGCCGCGCGCAGCGCGTCGTCCGCCATGAAGCGGTGCCGCCACGGCTTGCCCGCCCAGGTGTGCCGCAGCCCGAACGGCTCGGGCAGCGCGATCGTGCCGCCGTAGGCGTCCAGTTTGGCCGGGAACCAGGTCAGCGGGGCGCGGGCGGCGAGGCGGACCACCTCCTTGGCGTCCACCAGCGGCAGCGGCACCTTCTTCATCTTCCAGAACTTGACCGGATCGCGGATCTCCTTGGTCTTCCCCGCGGGACCCTGCCGGAAGAACCCGTGGATCGGCCCCAGCGCGTGCCCGGTCACCTCGATCCGCAGCGTGTGGTGCAGCACGGTGACCGAGATCATCATGCTGAGCACCAGCTCGCCGTCCCAGAGCACGAACTGCACCCCGACGTAGTGCCGGTCACCGCTGTCGAACTGCTGCTCGTTGCAGATCCGCTGCACCTCGATGTTGCCGATGCTGTACGAGTCGGCGGTGTCGCCGCTGGGCCGGCTGATCTCCCCGGCCCCCTCGCCGACATGGCGCACGATCCAGTGCTTGATCGACGGGGTGGGGAAGCCCCCGGTGTGCAGCGGGCCGCGCTCCAGCATCCGCAGCTGGTCGTGGATGGCGCGCGCCACGTCCCAGGCCCGGAACGGGTCGATCTCCCGCGTCGGGTCCTTGGGCACCAGCTCCTCGGCCAGCTGCCAGCTGCCCCAGCGCACCCCCATGCCGAGAATGCCCTGGGGGCCCGCGTAGTGCACGATGTTGCTGTGCTGCTCGGCGGCCAGCTTGGCGAGCCCGACCCGCAGCCGCTCGGCCTCCTTGTCGTTCGGGTTCTGCGGCACGGCCTCCGGGATCATGGCCCCGGAGCCGCCGCCGCCCGCCAGATCCGCCCAGTGCGCGCGCAGGTTCTTCGCGGTGCGCTCGGAGATCTGCTTGGCCCAGTACCAGCCGATGATGGGCGCCGGCAGCATGCTCCACACGTACAGCCGGATCGGCCCGCCCAGCGGCACCCGGATCACCAGCAGCGCGATCAGCGCCGCGATCGCCACCAGGGTCAGGGTGCCCAGGAACCCCGCCTGCCGGCCCTGCGAGCCGGCGAAGGTGCGGCGCAGCTGGAAGAGCCCGAGCCATATCAGCACGCCCGGCAGGAACAGCACGCCGAAGATCCCCATGATCAGGGTCAGCCGGCGGTCGCGCTGCTTGCGGATGCGCTTGGCGGACAGCGCGTGCTCCACCACCGTCTGCGGGTCGGCCCCGAAGGACTGCACCAGCGGCTTGCGGCCGTCGGCCAGCATCCGGGTTTCCACGGCACGGGTGAACGCCTCGCCCAGATTGGGCTCCAGCAGGGTGAACTTGCCCTTCTTCACCGAGGCCGCGTCGTTCGGCTCCTTGATGGCCTCGGGAGGATCGTCGCGGTAGGCGACCGAGGCCAGCGCCTGGCTCATCCCCGAGTGGCCGGTGCCCGCGCCGGACAGCGGCACCTGGGCCCCCGGCCCGAAGTCGAAATCAATGCCCGCCGCGTTGCGCAGATCGTCCAGCGCCGACATCCCGAACCCCCAGTCCTCGCTCCAGCCGCCCGGGTGGCCCGTTCCCCGTCGTGAGGACCGGCACACCTGCGCGCCGGGGCCAGCCTAGCGGCGGCGGCCCGTCCGCCGGGGCCACGACGGCGATTTGCGGCCCAACCGGACGCGGGGCCCTTGACACCCGGCGGCGTGACTACGATGGGGCGGCCGGTGGCCGTCCGTCCATCCGGCCCGTCAGCGACCCCTGGGAAGGTCATGCTCAACAAGTACGCGCGTGCGTTCTTCACGCGTGTCCTCACGCCGTTCGCCGCGCTGCTGCTGCGGCTGCGGGTCAGTCCGGACGCGGTGACCTGCGTCGGTACCGCCGGGGTGATGGCGGGAGCACTGGCCTTCTACCCGCGCGGCGAGTTCTTCTGGGGCACCGTCGTCATCACGCTGTTCGTCTTCTCCGATCTGATCGACGGCAACATGGCCCGCCAGCTGGGCACCTCCAGCCGGTGGGGCGCGTTCCTCGACTCCACCCTGGACCGGGTCGCCGACGCCGCGATCTTCTCCGCGATCGCCCTGTGGTACGCGGGCAGCGGCGACGACCTGCTGCTGTGCGCGGTGACCCTGGTCTGTCTCGCCAGCGGCCAGGTCGTCTCGTACACCAAGGCCAGGGGCGAGAGCATCGGGCTGCCGGTCAAGGTCAACGGCCTGGTGGAGCGCGCCGAACGGCTGACCATCACCCTGGTGCTGGCCGGCCTCGCCGGCTTCGAGCGGACCTTCTCCGTCCCGCACATCGGGGTGCTGCTGCCCATCGCCCTGTGGGTGGTCGCGCTCGGCTCGCTGGTCACCATCGTGCAGCGGGTGATCACCGTGCGCCGCGAGGCGGCCGAGGCCGACGCGGCGGACGCCGCACGGAACGGAGCGGCATGAGACAACGGCTGAGCGACGCGCTGTACGGCCTGGGCTGGGCCACGGTCAAACGGCTGCCCGAGCCGGCCGCCATGGCCCTGGGCCGCCGGATCGCCGACACCGCCTGGCGCCGCCGGGGCCCGGCGGTGCGCCGTCTGGAGGCCAACTACGCGCGTGTGGTCCCGGACGCCTCCCCGGCGCGGCTGCGCGCGCTGTCCCGGGCCGGGATGCGCTCCTACCTGCGGTACTGGATCGAGTCCTTCCGGCTGCCGGTGTGGGACGAGGCCCGCATAAGGAACTGCTTCCACGTGGCCGACTTCCACCTGGTCAAGGAAACCCTCGCCCAGGGACGCGGCGTGGTGCTCGCCCTGCCGCACTCCGGCAACTGGGACGTGGCCGGCGCCTGGCTGGTGACCGAGCTGCGGATACCGCTGACCACGGTCGCCGAGCGGCTCAAGCCGGAGACGCTCTACGACCGCTTCGTCGCCTACCGCGAGGGTCTGGGCATGGAGGTGGTGCCGCACACCGGCGGCTCGGCCTTCGGGATACTGTCCCGCCGGCTGCGCAAGGGCGGGGTGGTGGCGCTGGTGGCCGACCGCGATCTGTCCGCCTCCGGGGTGGAGGTCACCTTCTTCGGCGAGCCCACCCGGATGCCGGCCGGCCCGGCGCTGCTCGCCCAGCAGACCGGGGCCGTGCTGTTCCCGGTCGAGCTGTGGTACGACGAGACCACGGTGATAAAGGGCCGCGTGCACCCCGCTGTCGAACCACCCGCCGAGGGCACCCGGGCCGAGAAGACCGCCGCCATGACCCAGCAGCTGGCCGACTCCTTCGCCGCCGGCATCGCCCGGCACCCGCACGACTGGCACATGCTCCAGCGGCTGTGGCTGTCCGACCTCGAACCGCGCCCCGGTGAGCCGGGCGCCGCACCCCGCAAGGAGCGCGCGGCATGAGAATCGGCATCGTCTGCCCCTACTCCTGGGACGTGCCCGGCGGGGTGCAGTTCCACATCCGCGATCTGGCCGAGCACCTGATCCGCCAGGGCCACGAGGTGTCCGTCCTGGCCCCCGCCGACGAGGACACCGCGCTGCCCCCGTACGCGGTGGCCGCGGGACGCGCCATCCCGGTGCCGTACAACGGCTCGGTCGCCCGGCTCAACTTCGGCTTCCTGTCCGCCGCCCGGGTGCGGCGCTGGGTCCACGACGGTGACTTCGACGTGCTGCACGTCCACGAACCGGCCGCGCCCTCGCTCGCGCTGCTCACCTGCTGGGCCGCCAAGGGCCCGATCGTGGCCACCTTCCACACCTCCAACCCGCGCTCGCGGGCGATGGCCACGGCCTATCCGATCCTCCAGCCGGCCCTGGAGAAGATCAGCGCCCGGATCGCGGTCAGCGAGTACGCCCGCCGCACCCTGGTCGAGCACCTGGGCGGCGACGCCGTGGTGATCCCGAACGGCGTGGACGTCGGGTTCTTCGCCGACGCCGAGCCCAAGGCCGAGTGGCAGGGGCAGACGATCGGCTTCATCGGCCGGATCGACGAGCCGCGCAAGGGACTCCCGGTCCTGATGCGGGCCCTGCCGCGGATCCTGGCCGAGCGGCCGGACACCCGGCTGCTGGTGGCCGGGCGCGGCGACGAGAAGGAGGCGGTGGCCTCACTGCCCGACGCGATGCGCGGGCGGGTGGAGTTCCTCGGCATGATCAGCGACGAGGACAAGGCCCGGCTGCTGCGCAGCGTGGACGTGTACATCGCGCCCAACACCGGCGGTGAGAGCTTCGGCATCATCCTGGTGGAGGCGCTCTCCGCCGGGGCTCCGGTGCTGGCCAGCGACCTGGACGCGTTCGCCCAGGTGCTGGACGGCGGCGCGGCCGGTGAGCTGTTCCCGAACGAGGACGCGGACGCCCTGGCCGCCGCCACCGTGGCGCTGCTGGACGATCCGGAGCGGCGCGCGGGGCTGCGCGCGTACGGCAGCCGGCACGTGCGGCGCTTCGACTGGTCCACGGTGGGCAACGACATCCTGGCCGTCTACGAGACGGTCACCGCGGGGGCCGGGGCGGTGGCCCCGGACGACCGGGTGGGCCTGCTGGGCCGGCTCGGGCTGAGCCGCGAGCCCCGGGAGGCGAAGGAGCCGAAGGGCGCCGGGGAGTAGTCCCCTCGGGGGATGGCACGCGGTGGCCCGATAGGGTGACCGACCGTGACCCTTCTCAGTTGGCCCCTGTGGATCGCCGTCGCGCTGGTGCTGATCGGCGTGTATCTCAGCTGGACGGCGGGGCGGCTCGACCGGCTGCACGCCCGGATCGACGCGGCCCGGGCCGCCCTGGACGCCCAGCTGCTGCGCCGCGCCTCCGTCGCGCAGGAGCTGGCGACCTCCGGCATCTTCGATCCGGCCGCCTCCATGGTGCTCAACCAGGCGGCGCACGCCGCGCGGCAGGCGGAGGACGAGCACCGTGAGGTCGCCGAGAGCGAGCTGAGTCAGGCGCTGCGGGCGGTGCTGGGGGAGAGCGCCCAGGTCGAGGCGGTGCGCGAGGCCCCCGGGGGCGAGGACATCGCGCGGGAGCTGGTGGCCGCGGTGCGCCGGGTCCCGATGGCCCGGCGGTTCCACAACGACGCGGTACGGGCGGCCCGGGCGCTGCGCCGGCACCGTACCGTGCGCTGGTTCCGGCTGGCCGGGCACGCACCGTTCCCGCTGGCCTTCGAGATGGACGACGAGCCGCCCGCCGCGCTGTCCGCGGCAGGCCACTGAGCGCGAATTGGCCCTTGCCGCCGCGGGAGCCGGCGGGTGTCATCGCATGCGGCGGCCCGGTCGGCCGCCGGGGCACGGGCCATGCGTGGTCGGCGCCCGCCCGGGCCTACCATGGTCATGTCGCACTATTAACTGCCGAGTGAGGTCAATTCGTGTCCAGCACGTCCCCCAGCACCCCTCAGACTCCCGAGACCGGCACCGCCCGCGTCAAGCGCGGCATGGCCGAGCAGCTCAAGGGCGGCGTGATCATGGACGTCGTCACCCCCGAGCAGGCCAAGATCGCCGAGGACGCCGGCGCCGTCGCCGTCATGGCCCTGGAGCGGGTCCCGGCCGACATCCGCAAGGACGGCGGCGTGGCCCGCATGTCCGACCCCGACATGATCGACGGCATCATCGAGGCCGTCTCCATCCCCGTGATGGCCAAGTCCCGCATCGGCCACCTGGTGGAGGCCCAGGTCCTCCAGGCGCTGGGCGTGGACTACATCGACGAGTCCGAGGTGCTGACCCCGGCCGACGAGGTCAACCACACCGACAAGTGGTCCTTCACCACGCCCTTCGTCTGCGGCGCCACCAACCTGGGCGAGGCCCTGCGCCGGATCGCCGAGGGCGCCGCCATGATCCGCTCCAAGGGCGAGGCCGGCACCGGCAACGTCGTCGAGGCGGTCCGCCACATGCGGCAGATCAAGGGCGACATCGGCCGGCTGCGCGCCCTGGACAACCACGAGCTGTACGCCGCCGCCAAGGAGCTGCGCGCCCCGTACGAGCTGGTCCGCGAGGTCGCCGAGCTGGGCAAGCTCCCCGTGGTGCTGTTCTCCGCCGGTGGCGTCGCCACCCCCGCCGACGCCGCGCTGATGCGCCAGCTGGGCGCCGAGGGCGTCTTCGTCGGCTCCGGCATCTTCAAGTCCGGCGACCCGGCGCAGCGCGCCGCCGCCATCGTCAAGGCCACCACCTTCTACGACGACCCCAAGGTCATCGCGGAGGTCTCCCGCGGCCTGGGCGAGGCCATGGTCGGCATCAACATCGACACCCTGCCCGACACCGAGCGCTACGCAGGGCGTGGCTGGTAATCCCGCGATGACTGCGACATCCTCCCCGAGCACGCCCGCCGCCCCGGTGGTGGGCGTGCTCGCCCTCCAGGGCGACGTCCGCGAGCACCTGGCCGCGCTCACCGGCGTCGGCGCCGAGGCCCGCCCCGTGCGCCGCCCGGAAGAACTCGAGGGCGTGCACGGCCTGGTCCTGCCCGGCGGTGAGTCCACCACCATCTCCAAGCTGGCCACCGCCTTCGGCCTGCTGGAGCCGCTGCGCGCCCGGGTACGGGACGGACTGCCCGTCTACGGCTCCTGCGCCGGCATGATCATGCTCGCGGACAAGATCCTCGACCCGCGCTCCGGCCAGGAGACCATCGGCGGCATCGACATGATCGTGCGGCGCAACGCCTTCGGCCGGCAGAACGAGTCCTTCGAGGCCGCCGTCGAGCTCGACGGGGTGAGCGGCGGCCCGGTGCACGGCGTGTTCATCCGGGCGCCCTGGGTGGAGTCGCTGGGCGCGGGCGTCACCGCGCTCGCCCGCCACGAGGGGCATCCGGTCGCCGTCCGGCAGGGAAACCTGCTGGCCACGGCGTTCCATCCGGAGCTGACCGGCGATCACCGGGTGCACGCGCTGTTCACCGAGATGGTGCGGCGGGCGGATTGAGCCACGGACGGTAGGATCTCGGCACTGGTTTCTGTTGGTGACATCTGAAGGAGCAAGGCTGTGTCCGGCCACTCTAAGTGGGCTACCACCAAGCACAAGAAGGCCGTGATCGATGCCAAGCGCGGCAAGCTCTTCGCCAAGCTGATCAAGAACATCGAGGTCGCGGCCCGGACCGGCGGCGCCGACCTGGACGGCAACCCCACGCTGTACGACGCCGTCCAGAAGGCCAAGAAGAACTCCGTCCCCAACACCAACATCGACCGCGCGGTCAAGCGCGGCGCCGGTCTTGAGGCGGGCGGCGCCGACTATCAGACGATCATGTACGAGGGTTACGGTCCCAACGGTGTCGCGGTGCTCATCGAGTGCCTCACCGACAACCGCAACCGGGCCGCCTCCGACGTGCGCGTCGCCATGACCCGCAACGGCGGCTCGATGGCCGACCCCGGCTCGGTGTCCTACCTGTTCCACCGCAAGGGCGTCATCATCGTGCCCAAGGCCGGCCGCAGCGAGGACGATGTGCTGGACGCGGTGCTGGACGCCGGTGCCGAGGAGGTCAACGACCTCGGCGAGTCCTTCGAGGTCGTCAGCGAGGCCACCGACCTGGTCGCGGTGCGCACCGCCCTCCAGGAGGCCGGGATCGACTACGACTCGGCGGACAACAGCTTCCTGCCCACCATGCAGGTCGAGCTGGACGAGGACGGCGCCCGCAAGATCTTCAAGCTGATCGACGCCCTGGAGGACAGCGACGACGTGCAGAACGTCTTCGCCAACTTCGACGTCTCCGACGACATCATGGCCAAGGTCGAGGCCTGACGCCCGCTCACCCTCCTTGTCGGTGCCGCCCGATAGCCTTCGGACGGACGTGCTGATCACGGCGCGGGGAGCGAGGGAGTGCGGTGCGGGTATTGGGCGTGGACCCGGGGCTGACCCGCTGCGGGGTCGGCGTGGTGGACGGCGTCGCCGGGCGTCCGCTGCGGATGGTGGCGGTGGGAGTGATCCGTACCCCCGCCGAGCAGGACACCCCCGAGCGGCTGGTGCTCATCGAGCGCGGCATCGACGCGTGGCTCGATGAGCACCGCCCCGAGGCGGTCGCCGTCGAACGGGTCTTCAGCCAGCACAACGTCCGCACCGTGATGGGCACCGCGCAGGCCAGCGCCGTGGCGATGCTGTGCGCCGCCCGGCGCGGACTGCCCGTCGCCCTGCACACCCCCAGCGAGGTCAAGGCGGCCGTCACCGGCACAGGACGGGCCGACAAGGCCCAGGTCGGCGCCATGGTCACCCGGCTGCTGCGGCTGCCGGCCCCGCCCAAGCCGGCGGATGCCGCCGACGCCCTCGCGCTGGCCATCTGTCACATCTGGCGCGGCGCCGCCCAGCAACGGCTGGCCCGGGCCACCGCCGCTGCCGCCCCCGGCGCGCGGCGCTCCGCGCCCGTACGAGTTGCGAAGGGCACCATCGAACCGTGATCGCCTTTGTCTCAGGCCCCGTCGCCGCGCTCGCCCCCGACACCGCCGTACTGGAGGTCGGCGGCGTCGGCATGGCCGTCCAGTGCACCCCCGGTACCCTCGCCGGCCTGCGGGTGGGGGAGCCCGCCCGGCTGGCCACCTCGCTCGTCGTCCGCGAGGACTCCCTGACCCTCTACGGATTCGCCGACGACGACGAGCGGCAGGTCTTCGAACTGCTCCAGACCGCCTCCGGCGTCGGCCCCCGCCTCGCCCAGGCCATGCTCGCCGTGCACAGCCCCGACGGCCTGCGCCGGGCCATCGCCTCCCGGGACGAGAAGGCCCTGACCGCGGTCCCCGGCATCGGCAAGAAGGGGGCGCAGAAACTCCTCCTCGAACTGAAGGACAGACTCGGCGAGCCCGCCGGCGGCCCGCAGCGCCCCGCCGTCCCCGCCCCCGCCGGGCCGCCCGAGTGGCGCGAGCAGCTGATGACCGCGCTCACCGGCCTCGGCTACGCCCCCCGGGAGGCCGAGGAGGCCATCGGGGCCATCGCCCCGCAGGCCGAGGCGGTCGCCGCCGACGGCACGCCCGTCCCGGTGCCCCGGCTGCTGCGCGCCGCCCTGCAAACCCTCAATCGCGCCCGCTGAGGACGAGGAGACCCCCGATGACCTGGGAAGAACAGCCACCGCAGGACACCGGCCGGCTGGTGGGGGCCACCGCCGAGGGCGAGGAGCTGGCCGCCGAGGCCGCGCTGCGCCCCAAGGATCTGGCGGAATTCGTCGGCCAGCCCAAGGTCCGCGAGCAGCTCGACCTGGTGCTGCGGGCGGCCCGCGCCCGGGGCGGCACCGCCGACCATGTGCTGCTCTCCGGGGCCCCCGGGCTGGGCAAGACCACCCTGTCCATGATCATCGCGGCCGAGATGGGCGCCCCGATCCGCATCACCTCCGGGCCCGCCATCCAGCACGCCGGCGATCTGGCCGCGATCCTCTCCTCGCTCGCCGAGGGCGAGGTGCTCTTCCTCGACGAGATCCACCGGATGTCCCGGCCCGCCGAGGAAATGCTCTACATGGCCATGGAGGACTTCCGCGTCGACGTCATCGTCGGCAAGGGCCCCGGCGCCACCGCCATCCCGCTGGAGCTGCCGCCCTTCACCCTGGTCGGCGCCACCACCCGGGCCGGCCTGCTGCCGCCGCCGCTGCGCGACCGCTTCGGCTTCACCGGCCACATGGAGTTCTACGCGCCCGCCGAGCTGGAACGGGTCATCCACCGCTCCGCCCGGCTGCTGGACGTCACCGTCAGCGACGGCGGTGCGGCCGAGATCGCCGGCCGCTCGCGGGGCACCCCCCGCATCGCCAACCGGCTGCTGCGCCGGGTGCGCGATTACGCCCAGGTCAGAGGGGACGGCGTGGTCACCGAGGAGGCCGCGGCCCGGGCGCTGACCGTCTTCGAGGTGGACGACCGCGGCCTCGACCGGCTGGACCGCTCGGTCCTGGAGGCGCTGCTGAAGCTGTTCGGCGGCGGCCCGGTGGGCCTGTCCACCCTGGCGGTCGCGGTGGGGGAGGAGCGCGAGACCGTGGAGGAGGTCGCCGAGCCGTTCCTGGTACGCGAGGGGCTGCTGGCCCGCACGCCCAGGGGCCGGGTCGCGACCCCCGCCGCCTGGGCGCATCTCGGGCTCACGCCCCCGCCGGGCACCCCGGCGGCCGGCGGAGCACAAGAAGGCTTGTTCGAGTCGTGACCGGAGCCGCTTACCCTGGAACGGAACTCCGATAGCATCCGAGACGTTGTTCCCCAGGCGCAGCCTCGTTAGACTCCGCCGACGTCATCCGACCCGGACGGCGCTCCTGCCCCCCGAATACATGGCCGCGACAGCGGTTATACGAAGGAATTCCCTCCACCGTGGATATCGCGTTTCTCTTCCCCTTCATTCTTCTCATCGGCGTCATGTTCATGATGTCGCGGTCGGCCAAGAACCGGCAGCGTCAGGCCATGGAAATGCGTGACGCGATGGAGCCCGGCACCGGCGTGCGGACCATCGGCGGGATGTACGCCGAGGTCAAGGAGGTCCGTGAGGACACCGTGCTGCTGGAGCTCTCCCCGGGCGTGCACGCCCTGTTCGCCAAGAACGCCATCGGGGCGGTGCTGGACGCCGACGAGTACGAGCGGATCATCAACGGTGAGTCCCCCTACGACGACGAGGACGCCCCGGTCGTTCCGGACGACGCCTCCTCGCTGACCGAGGGCACCGACACCGGCGACGACCGGGTCGAGCTGGGCAAGAAGGACTCCGCCGAGGCCACCGCCGAGGACGAGACCAAGAGCGAGGACTCCGCGCGGGACGGGGAGAACGGCTCCAAGTCCTGAGCTGCCGGTGCCGCCCGCCCCGCCGGGGCGTGGCCGCGCCGGTCCGCCCGTCCATCACCCCGTCCGTCCGCGTGGCCGGCACCGGGCGCGGGTCGTAGGCAGAGAGAGACGAGAAGGTGGCGACACCGAAGAACGACTTCCGGTCCCCCAGGAAGCGGGACCTGTCCGGAGGTCAGGGGAAGCCGTGGCGCCCCCTGTTCCTGATCCTGGTGATCGTGGTGGGGCTCACGGCGGCGATGTTCGCCTCCGGGCACACCACACCGCGGCTGGGCATCGACCTCGCCGGAGGGACCAGCATCACGCTCTCGGCGACGACGGACGAGAAGAACCAGTCCGCCATCAACCCGACCAATCTGAACACCGCCGTCTCGATCATCGAGCGCCGGGTCAACGGCCTGGGTGTCCAGGAGGCCGAGGTCCAGACCCAGGGCGACCGGAACATCATCGTCAACATCCCCAAGGGCACCGACAGCGAGCAGGCGCGGGAGCAGGTCGGCACCACCGCCGAGCTGGGCTTCCGGCCGGTCCTCTCGGTCGACTCCGGGGTGCCGCTGCCCGATGACCCGGGCGACACCGGTACCGACGACGGTGAGGTCACCGACGGCACCGAGGACGGCGAGGAGCCGGCGGACGACGGGACCGAGGGCACCGACAACGGGGAGAGCGGCGAGAGCGGCGAGGAGGGCGACACCTCCGACGCGGGCGACCAGGGCGAGGGCACCACGGACCAGAGCCTGGCACCGTCCGGCAGTGGCGCGGCCACCGCCACCACCGCCTCCTTCCGCACGGACGACGCGGCGACCGACGAGGCCACCACCGACGACGCGGCGACCGACGAGGACGCCACGGACGACGAGGCCACCGACCCGGAGCAGGAGCAGGCCCAGCAGGAGGCCGCCGATCTCCAGTCGCGGCTGGCCGCGCTCGACTGCTCCACCGACGAGTCCCGCGCCGCCGCCCGCGAGGCAGCCGCGCAGGCGAACACCGACCAGCCCATCGTCTCGTGCGACACCGACGGCCTCTGGAAGTACGCGCTCGGCCCGGTCGCCGTCCCCGGCACCGGGGTCAGCAGCGCCAACGCCGTCTACGAGACCCAGCGCGGCCAGGGCTGGATCGTGCAGATGGAGTTCACCAACTCCGGCGCCGACCAGTTCGCCGACGTCACCGGTGAGCTGGCCGCCATGCCCTCCCCGCAGAACCAGTTCGCGATCGTGCTGGACGGCGAGACCGTCTCCGCCCCCAGCGTCAACCAGCGGCTGTCCGGCGGCAACGCCGAGATCTCCGGCAGCTTCGACCAGGAGAGCGCCGAGAACCTGGCCAACGTCCTCAAGTTCGGCGCGCTGCCGCTGACCTTCGAGGAGGCCAGCGTCACCACCGTCTCGCCCATGCTGGGCGGCGAGCAGCTGCGGGCCGGCCTCATCGCCGGTGCCATCGGCCTCGCCCTCGTGGTGATCTACATGCTGGTCTACTACCGGGGCCTGGCGCTGATCGCGCTCGCCTCCCTGGTGGTCTCCGGCGCGCTCACCTACTCGATCATGGCGCTGCTCGGCCCGGCGATCGGCTTCGCGCTGAACCTGCCGGCCGTCTGCGGCGCGATCGTCGCCATCGGTATCACCGCCGACTCCTTCATCGTCTACTTCGAACGCATAAGGGACGAGATCCGCGAGGGGCGCACCCTGCGCACCGCCGTGGAACGGGGCTGGCCGCGCGCCCGGCGCACCATCCTGGTCTCCGACTTCGTGTCGTTCCTGGCCGCCGCCGTGCTCTTCGTGGTGTCGGTCGGCAAGGTGCAGGGCTTCGCCTTCACCCTGGGCCTGACCACGGCCCTGGACGTGGTCGTGGTGTACCTGTTCACCAAGCCGGTCATGACGCTGCTGGCCCGGAAGAAGTTCTTCGCCGGTGGCCATCCCTGGTCCGGACTCGACCCCAAGCGTCTGGGTGTCCAACCACCGCTGCGGCGTGCCCGCCGTCCGGTGATCGTTCCCAGCGACCCGAAGGAGGCGTGAGATGTCACGGCTCGGTGATCTCGGCGCCCGGCTCTACCGGGGCGAAGCCGGCTACGACTTCGTCGCCAAGCGGCGGCTGTGGTACGGCGTCTCCATCCTCATCACCATCCTCGCCTTCGCCGGTCTCGGCTTCCGCGGCCTGCATATGGGCGTGGAGTTCGAAGGCGGCGCGGTCTTCACCACGGAGGCCACCGACGTCAGCGTGGAGCGGGCCAGGGAGGTCGCCGAGGAGGCGTCCGGCAGCCAGGCCCTGGTCCAGTCCCTGGGCAACGACGGCTCGCTGCGGATCCAGGTCTCGGGCCTGGACACCGACCAGTCCAACCTCGTCCGCGAAGCGCTCGCGGACGAGCTGGGCATCCCCGCCCAGGAGCTGAACGCCGAACTGGTCGGGCCCAGCTGGGGCTCCCAGATCGCCAACAAGGCGTGGCAGGGTCTGGCCATCTTCATGGTGCTGGTGGTCATCTACCTCGCCATCGCCTTCGAGTGGCGGATGGCCGCCGCGGCGCTGATCGCCCTGATCCACGACCTCACCATCACGGTCGGGGTGTACGCCCTGGTGGGCTTCGAGGTCACCCCGGGCACCGTGATCGGTCTGCTGACCATCCTCGGCTACTCGCTGTACGACACGGTGGTGGTCTTCGACGGCCTGAAGGAGACCACGAAGAACTACCCCAAGCAGACCACCTACACCTACGGCGAACTGGCCAACCGGTCGCTGAACGCCACGCTGGTGCGGTCGATCAACACCTCGGTGGTCGCACTGCTGCCGGTGGCGGCGCTGCTGTTCATCGGTGGCGGTGTCCTCGGCGGCGGCATGCTCAACGACATCGCGCTGTCGCTGTTCGTGGGGCTGACCGCCGGTGCCTACTCGTCCATCATCATCGCCACCCCGCTGGTCGCCGACTTCAAGATGCGCGAGCCCGCCGTCAAGGCGCACGACAAGAAGGTCCTGGCCAAGCGGGCGAAGCGGGAGGCGGAGGAGGAAGCCGGCGAGGGCGCGGGAGCGGAGGACGGTGACGACCCGGCCGACACCGCCGCGGGCGCCGACGACGACGGTACGGAGGAGGCCGCCGCGGCCGGCTCCGTGGTGGGCCCGCGCCGGCAGCCGGTCTCCCGCAACCGGGGCCGCAACCGTCCGTCCGGAAAGCGGCGGTGACCGGGATGACCTCCGTGCCGCACGACGCCACCGGACTGCGCGAGCTGCTGCTGGAGCGCATCCGCGACGTCCCGGACTACCCGAAGCCGGGTGTGGTCTTCAAGGACATCACTCCGCTGCTCGCCGACCCGGCGGCCTTCGGGGCGCTCACCGACGCGCTGGCGAAGACGGCCACCGCCACCGGCGCCACCAAGGTGGTGGGTCTTGAGGCCCGTGGCTTCATCCTGGCCGCCCCGGTGGCCCTGCGCGCCGGGATCGGCTTCATCCCGGCCCGCAAGGCCGGCAAGCTCCCCGGTGCCACCCTCGGGCAGGCCTACGAGCTGGAGTACGGCAGCGCGGAGATAGAGATCCACGCCGAGGATCTCACCGCCGAGGACCGGGTGCTCGTGGTCGACGACGTGCTGGCCACCGGCGGCACCGCCGAGGCGGCGGTGCGGCTGATCCGCCGGGCCGGTGCCCGGGTGGCCGGGCTCAGCGTCCTGCTGGAGCTGTCCTTCCTGGCCGGCCGGGACCGGGTGCTCGCCGAACTGGACGACGCTCCGTATCAGGCGCTCATCACGCTCTGAGCACGCCCGCCGGCGCCCCGCCACCGCGCACCACGCGCGGTGGCGGGGCGCCGGTGCGTCCGGCGGCCGTACCGCGCCCGTACCGCGCCCGGCGCGAGCGGGTGGCCTAGGCTCGATACCATGGCCGTCCGATCGCTACGGCCGGACTCAAGGAGTGCCCTTGCCCGACGAGGCCCAGCCGCTCACCTCCGCGCAGCGGAAGAATGCCGCGCCGTCCCCGGCCGCCACCCGGCGTGACGGTCAGGACAGCCACGCCCCGGCACCCCCGGCCGCCGTCTCCGGGGTCTCGGGCCGTTCCGGCTCCTCCAACCGGGTACGGGCCCGGCTCGCGCGGCTCGGCGTCCAGCGCTCCAGCCCGTACAACCCGGTGCTGGAACCGCTGCTGCGGGTGGTCCGCGCGAACGACCCCAAGGCCGACACCGCCGTGCTGCGCCGGATCGAGCGCGCCTACCAGGTCGCCGAGCGCTGGCACCGCGGCCAGAAGCGCAAGAGCGGCGACCCGTACATCACCCACCCGCTGGCGGTGACCACCATCCTGGCCGAGCTGGGCATGGACCCGGCCACCCTGATGGCGGGACTGCTGCACGACACGGTGGAGGACACCGAGTACGGCCTGGACACCCTGCGCCGCGACTTCGGCGACCAGGTGGCGCTGCTGGTCGACGGGGTCACCAAGCTGGACAAGGTCAAGTTCGGCGAGGCCGCCCAGGCCGAGACCGTGCGCAAGATGGTGGTGGCCATGGCCAAGGACCCGCGGGTCCTGGTCATCAAGCTCGCCGACCGGCTGCACAACATGCGCACCATGCGGTTCCTCAAGCGGGAGAAGCAGGAGCAGAAGGCCCGCGAGACGCTGGAGATCTACGCCCCGCTGGCGCACCGGCTGGGCATGAACACCATCAAGTGGGAGCTGGAGGACCTGGCCTTCGCCATCCTCTACCCCAAGATGTACGACGAGATCGTGCGGCTGGTCGCCGAGCGCGCCCCCAAGCGCGACGAGTACCTGGCCACCGTCATCGACGAGGTGCTGGCCGATCTGCGCGGGGCCCGGATCAAGGCCACCGTCACCGGACGGCCCAAGCACTACTACAGCGTCTACCAGAAGATGATCGTGCGGGGCCGGGACTTCGCCGAGATCTACGACCTGGTGGGCATCCGGGTCCTGGTGGACACCGTCCGCGACTGCTACGCGGCACTCGGCACGGTCCACGCCCGCTGGAACCCGGTTCCGGGGCGGTTCAAGGACTACATCGCCATGCCCAAGTTCAACATGTACCAGTCGCTGCACACCACGGTGATAGGCCCCGGCGGCAAGCCCGTCGAACTCCAGATCCGCACCTTCGACATGCACCGGCGCGCCGAGTACGGCATCGCCGCGCACTGGAAGTACAAGCAGCAGGCCCAGGCCGGCGCCTCCAAGATCCGCTCCGACGCCCCGAAGAAGGGCGACAAGGGCGAGGGCGTCAACGACATGGCCTGGCTGCGGCAGCTGCTCGACTGGCAGAAGGAGACCGAGGACCCCGGGGAGTTCCTGGAGTCGCTGCGCTTCGACCTCTCCCGGCACGAGGTCTTCGTCTTCACTCCCAAGGGCGACGTCATCGCGCTCCCCGCCGGCTCCACCTCGGTGGACTTCGCCTACGCGGTGCACACCGAGGTCGGCCACCGCACCATAGGGGCCAAGGTCAACGGCCGGCTGGTGCCGCTGGAGTCCACCCTGGACAACGGCGACACGGTGGAGATCTTCACCTCCAAGGCCGAGGGCGCCGGACCCTCCCGGGACTGGCTGGGCTTCGTCAAGTCGCCCCGGGCCCGCAACAAGATCCGCGGCTGGTTCTCCAAGGAACGCCGGGACGAGGCGATCGAGCAGGGCAAGGATCTGCTCACCCGCGCGGTGCGCAAGCAGAACCTGCCGATCCAGCACGTGCTCACCGGTGACTCCCTGGTCACCCTCGCCCACGAGATGCGCTACCCGGACATCTCCTCGCTCTACGCGGCGATCGGCGAGGGCCATGTCTCCGCGCCCAGCGTGGTGCAGAAGCTGGTGCAGGCGGTCGGTGGCGAGGAGGCCGCCAGCGAGGACATCGCGGAGACCGCGCCGCCGATGCCCACCCGCAGCCGGCGCCGCTCCAGCGCCGACCCCGGCGTGGTGGTCAAGGGCGCCGACGACGTCTGGGTCAAGCTGGCCCGCTGCTGCACCCCCGTGCCCGGCGACCCGATCATCGGCTTCGTCACCCGGGGCAACGGCGTCTCGGTGCACCGCACCGACTGCGTGAACGTGGACGCGCTCTCCCGCGAGCCGGAGCGGATGCTGGCCGTCGAGTGGGCACCCACCCAGTCCTCGGTGTTCCTGGTCGCCATCCAGGTGGAGGCGCTGGACCGCTCCCGGCTGCTGTCGGACGTCACCCGGGTGCTCTCCGACCAGCACGTCAACATCCTGTCCGCCGCCGTCCAGACCTCCCGCGACCGGGTGGCCACCTCCCGGTTCACCTTCGAGATGGGCGACCCCAAGCACCTGGGGCACGTCCTGAAGGCGGTACGCGGCGTCGAGGGCGTCTACGACGTGTACCGGGTCACCTCGGCCCGCCGGCCCTGAGCCGGGCCCACCGCGGCACGGCCGTGGCCCCCGTACGGACAGCATCCGTACGGGGGCCACGGCCTTGTGGTGCGGCGCGCGCCGCGCGGGTTGTCTCAGCCGCCGAACTCGGCCAGGCCCTTCAGCGCCTGGTCCAGCAGCGCCTGCCGGCCGGCGAGCTCCTTCTCCAGCTTCTCCGCCTTGGCGGTGTTGCCCGCCGCCCGGGCCTGCTCGGCCTGCCGGCGCAGCTTGTCCACCGCGTCCTGGAGCTGTCCGGTCAGCCCCGCCGCCCGCGCCCTGGCCTCCGGGTTGGTCCGCCGCCACTCGGCCTCCTCGGCCTCCGCGACGGCCCGCTCCACGGCGTTCCAGCGGCCCTCGATGGCGTTCTTGGCGTCCCGGGGCACATGCCCGATCGCCTCCCAGCGCTCCCCGATGGACCGCAGCGCCACCCGGGCGGCCTTCACATCCGTGATCGGCAGCAGCTTCTCCGCCTCGGCCGCCAGCTGCTCCTTGCGGGTCAGGTTCTCCCGCTGCTCACCGTCGCGCTCGGCGAACACCGCGCTCCGGGCCTGGAAGAAGACGTCCTGCGCGGCCCGGAACCGGGTCCACAGGTCCTCCTCCGCGTCCCGGTGCGCCCGCCCGGCAGCCTTCCACTCGGTCATCAGCTCCCGGTAGCGGGCCGCCGTCGCCCCCCAGTCGGTGGAGGAGGACAGCGCCTCCGCCTCGGAGATCAGCTTCTCCTTGCGTCGCCGGGTCTCCTCGCGCTGCGCGTCCAGCGAGGCGAAGTGCGCCTTGCGCCGCTTGGAGAAGGCCGAGCGGGCCTGCGAGAAGCGGTGCCACAGCTCGTCGTCCGTCTTGCGGTCGAGCCGTGCCAGCCCTTTCCAGGTATCCACCAGCGCCCGCAGCCGCTCACCGGCCGCCCGCCACTGGTCGCTGCCCGCCAGCTCCTCGGCCTCGGCGACCAGCGCCTCCTTGGCGGCCCTGGCCTCCTCGCCCTGCTTGGCGCGGGCGGCCTTGCGCTCGCGCCGGCGCTCCTCGACCACGGTGGTCAGCTGGTCCAGCCGGCGCCCCAGCGCCGCCAGGTCACCGACCGCGTGCGCCGCGTCCACCTGCTCGCGCAGATGCCCGATGGCCGTCTGGGCGTCCTTGGCGGACAGATCGGTGGTGCGCACCCGGCGCTCCAGCAGGTCGATCTCCACGACCAGGCCCTCGTACTTGCGCTCGAAATAGGCGAGCGCCTCGTCGGGCGAACCGGCCTGCCAGGAGCCGACGGTCTTCTCCCCGTCGGCCGTGCGCACGTACACCGTGCCCGTCTCGTCGACGCGCCCCCACGCGCCGCCGGCCGGTGCCGCGGTGCCCGCGTCGCTCGCAGCAGCAGCCTCGCTCGTCCCTGCGGCCGGCGCCTCCGGCGTCGGCCGGGTCTTGGTCTGCGGCTCGGCAGCCTGTCGCGCGTCGCTCACGGCGTCTCCTCACACGATGCCGCGAGCCCTTGCCACGGCATCATCCACGAATTTCATCCGGTCTCATCCGGCTTCCGGGCCCACCAGACCGGCGAGGGGCCCTGTACCCCGCCCAACATAGGCGACGGTTCGCCCGGCTGTCCGCCCCTGACGGAACGAATTCCCGCCGGGCGCCCCTCAGCCCGCCTCCACCGTCGCCGACTCGATCACCACGGTGGCGTTCGGCGGGGTGTTGCCGGTGGCGGGATCGGTGCCGCTGCCCGCCGCCGCGATGGTCTCCAGCACGTCGAGACCCGCGGTGACCGTACCGAACGGCGTGTAGTCGGGCGGCAGCGGACTGTCCTCGTAGACCAGGAAGAACTGGCTGCCACCGGAATCCCGGCCGCTGTCCTCCTGCGGGTTGTACTGGTTGGCCATCGCCACCGTGCCCGCCGGGTAGACCCCGTCCGCCACCTCCTCGGCGTCCAGGTTCTCGTCCGGGATGGTGTACCCGGGGCCGCCCATCCCGGTGCCGGTCGGATCGCCGCACTGGAGCACGTGCAGCCCCTCGGTCACCAGCCGGTGGCACGGGCTGTGGTCGAAGAAGCCCTCACCGGCCAGGAACGCGAAGGAGTTGACCGTGTGCGGGGCCGCCGCCGCGTCCAGCGCGATCTCGATGTCACCACAGGTCGTGGCCAGCGACATCGTGTACGCGGCCGAGGTGTCCACCGTCAGCTCCGGCTCCGCGTCCCACTGCTGCTCCGAGGGCGCACCCCCGGACGGCGCCGCGCACGGGTCCTCCACCGGCGGGGCGTCCGTCTCCTGGTCCGAGCCGTCCTGCTCCAGCGGATCCTGCGCCGCCGCGTCCGTGGTGTCGTCGTCCCCGCCGAACACCCCCGTGGCCAGGGCGGTACCGCCGCCCGCCACCAGCACCACCAGGACGGCCGCGAGCACGGCCCGGCGCCGCCGCGTCCTGCGCCACCGCTCCCCGCGGCGCTGCTGCTGACGCTCCCACTTCGCCCGGGCGAGCTGCTTGCGCCGCTGCTCTTTGCTGACCACCGCTCTCCTCCTGACGTACCCGACAAGCCTTGCGCCACCGTATACGGGTTCGCCCGGCCCGTACCGTCGCCGGTAGGCTTCCCGTTCACAGCCGAAGCCGAGAATCACGAAGGACGCCTGTGCTCATCGCTGGCTTCCCCGCCGGGGCCTGGGGGACCAACTGCTATCTGGTCGCCCCCGCCACGGGCGAGGAGTGCGTGATCATCGACCCCGGCCACCAGGCCGCCGAGGGAGTCGCCGACACCATCGCCCGCCACCGGCTCAAGCCGGTCGCCGTGCTGCTCACCCATGGCCACCTCGACCACGTCGCCTCGGTGATCCCGGTGTGCGGGGCCCACGACGTACCCGCCTGGATCCACCCCCGGGACCGCTTCATGCTCAGCGACCCGGAGAAGGCCCTCGGGATGACCATCGGCCGGCAGCTGCTGGGCGAGCTGACGGTGGGGGAGCCCGACGACCTGCGCGAGCTGAGCGACGGGACCACCGTGGAACTGGCCGGTCTGGAATTCGGCGTCGCGCACGCCCCGGGCCATACCCAGGGGTCGGTGACCTTCGGGCTGCCGGAAGCGGAGGACATCCCCCCGGTGTTCTTCTCCGGTGACCTGCTCTTCGCCGGCTCCATCGGACGCACCGATCTGCCCGGCGGGGACCACGCCGAGATCCTGCGCTCGCTGGCACGCGTGTGCCTGCCGCTGCCGGACTCCACGGTCGTCCTGTCCGGGCACGGCCCCCAGACCACCATCGGCACCGAGCGCGCCACCAACCCGTTCCTGCGGGAGGTCGCCGCCGGCCAGGGCGCCGGGGAGACCCCCGCGCCGCGACGAGGAATGTGAAGACCCCTTTCCGTGAGCACCTTCTCCGCCCCCAAGGGCACCTACGACCTGCTGCCCCCCGACTCCGCGACCTATCTCGCGGTGCGCGAGGCCATGGCCGCACCACTGCGCCGGGCCGGCTACGGCTACGCCGAGACCCCCGGCTTCGAGAACGTCGAGCTGTTCTCCCGCGGCGTCGGTGAGTCCACCGACATCGTCACCAAGGAGATGTACACCCTCACCACCAAGGGCGGCGACCACCTGGCGCTGCGCCCCGAGGGCACCGCCTCCGTGCTGCGCGCCGCGCTCCAGGCCCATCTGCACCGGGCGGGCAACCTGCCGGTCAAGCTCTGGTACTCCGGCTCCTTCTACCGCTACGAGCGCCCGCAGGCCGGCCGCTACCGGCACTTCTCCCAGGTGGGGGCCGAGGCCATCGGCGCCGAGGACCCGGCGCTGGACGCCGAGCTGATCATCCTGGCCGCCGACTCCTACCGCGCGCTGGGGCTCACCGGCGTGCGGCTGCTGCTCAACTCGCTGGGCGACCGGGAGTGCCGCCCCGCCTACCGGGCCGCCCTCCAGGAGTTCCTGCGCGCCCTGGACCTGGACGAGGACACCCGGGCCCGGATCGAGATCAACCCGCTGCGGGTGCTGGACGACAAGCGGGAATCCGTACAGCGGCAGCTGACCGGCGCGCCGATGATGCGCGACCACCTGTGCCAGGCCTGCAAGGAGTACCACGAGCGGGTGCGGGAACTGCTGACCGCGGCGGACATCGCCTTCGAGGACGACCCCAAGCTGGTGCGGGGTCTTGACTACTACACCCGCACCACCTTCGAGTTCGTGCACGGCGGTCTCGGCTCCCAGTCGGCACTGGGCGGCGGCGGGCGCTACGACGGGCTCTCGGAGATGATCGGCGGCCCGGCGCTGCCCTCGGTCGGCTGGGGCCTGGGAGTGGACCGCACGGTGCTGGCGCTGCGCTCCGAGGGCATCGAGCTCGACCTCCCGGCCGCCACCGAGGTCTTCGCCGTACCGCTGGGGGAGGAGGCGGCGCGCACGCTGTTCTCCGTGGTCACCGGGTTGCGCCGGTCCGGGATCGCGGCCGATCTCGCCTACGGCGGCAAGGGGCTGAAGGCGGCCATGAAGGCGGCCAACCGCAGCGGCGCACGGTATGCCCTGGTGGCCGGGGAACGCGATCTGGCCGAGGGCGTGATCCAGCTGAAGGATCTCGGCAGCGGCGAGCAGCGCCCGGTCCCGGTGGAAGCCCTGGTCACGGAGGTGACCGGACTCCTCGCGCGGACCGGTACGCCGAACGGGTGATACGGACCCCTTGGCGGGGGGCCTGGCTGGTGCAGAATTGGGCCCGTATCCGACGACGAGCGGGAATGGCGAGATGACGGCATCGGCGGTAGACGTGGCACGCACCCAGGAGCCTGCTCAGGACGGCCCGGAGGAGGTGGGAGCGAGCCGCGGCTTCGCCGTGCTGCTGGTGATCACCGGCTTCCTGGGTCTGCTGGCCGCCTGGGTGATCACCCTGGACAAGTTCCACCTGCTGGAGGACCCGGACTTCACCCCGGCCTGCAGCCTCAACCCGATCGTCTCCTGCGGCAGCATCATGGAGAGCGATCAGGCGTCGGTGTTCGGATTCCCCAATCCGATGCTGGGCCTGGTCAGCTACGGCGCGGTGATCGCGATCGGCATGGGGCTGCTGGCCGGGGCCCGCTACCGGCGCTGGTTCTGGCTGGGCCTCCAGGCCGGCACCCTGTTCGGGGTCGGCTTCTGCACCTGGCTCCAGTACCAGTCGCTCTACGAGATCAGCGCGCTGTGCCTGTGGTGCTGCCTGGCGTGGGTCGCCACGATCTTCATGTTCTGGTACACGACGGCGCACAACATCCGGCACGGCATCATCCCGGCGCCGGCCGGCGTGAAGCGGACCATCGAGGAGTTCCACTGGCTCTTCCCGGTGGTGCACGTGGCGATCATCGGCATGCTCGTCCTGACCCGCTGGTGGGACTTCTGGACCGGCTGAGCCGGCCCCGGCCCACTGTCGGTGGGGTGACTTAGGGTTTGGGTGTGGAGCCCGATCTGTTCACCGCCGCCGCCGAAGACCGCCAGGAGCGCGACCCGTCCACCAGCCCGCTGGCGGTGCGGATGCGCCCGCGCACGCTGGACGAGGTGATGGGGCAGCGGCATCTGCTGCGCCCCGGGTCGCCGCTGCGGCGGCTGGTCGGAGAGGGCGGCGGCGGCCCGGCCGGGCCGTCCTCGGTGATCCTGTGGGGGCCGCCCGGCACCGGCAAGACCACCTTGGCGCACGTGGTCAGCAAGGCCACCGACAAGCGGTTCGTGGAGCTCTCGGCGATCACCGCGGGCGTCAAGGAGGTCCGCGCGGTCATCGACGGCGCCCGCCGGTCCTCGGGCGCCTACGCGCGGGACACGGTGCTGTTCCTGGACGAGATCCACCGCTTCAGCAAGGCCCAGCAGGACTCGCTGCTCCCCGCCGTGGAGAACCGCTGGGTCACGCTGGTGGCCGCCACCACGGAGAACCCCTACTTCTCGGTGATCTCGCCGCTGCTCTCCCGCTCGCTGCTGCTCACCCTGGAGCCGCTGACCGAGGACGATCTGCGCGGCCTGCTGCGCCGCGCGGTCACCGAGGAGCGGGGCCTGGGCGGGGCGGTGACGCTGCCGGAGGACAGCGAGGCCCATCTGCTGCGGATCGCCGGGGGAGACGCCCGGCGGGCGCTCACCGCGCTGGAGGCGGGCGCCGGGTCGGCGCTGGCCAAGGGGGAGGCGGAGATCACCCTGGCCACCCTGGAGGAGGCGGTGGACCGGGCGGCCGTCACCTACGACCGGGACGGCGACCAGCACTACGACGTGGCCAGCGCGCTCATCAAGTCCATCCGGGGCTCGGACGTGGACGCGGCGCTGCACTATCTGGCCCGCATGATCGAGGCGGGGGAGGACCCGCGCTTCATCGCCAGACGGCTGATGATCTCCGCGAGCGAGGACATCGGGATGGCCGACCCCACCGCCCTCCAGACGGCGGTGGCCGCCGCGCAGGCGGTGGCGCTGATCGGCTTCCCCGAGGCGTCCCTGACGCTGAGCCAGGCGGTGATCGCGCTCGCCCTGGCCCCCAAGTCGAACGCGGCCACGGTGGCGATCGGCGCCGCGCTGGCGGATGTGCGGGCGGGCCTGGCCGGTCCGGTGCCCGGCCATCTGCGGGACGCGCACTACAAGGGCGCCCAGAAGCTGGGGCACGGCGCCGGGTACCAGTACCCGCACGACCTGCCGGACGGTATCGCCGCCCAGCAGTACGCGCCGGACGCGGTGCACGGCAAGCGGTACTACCAGCCGACGCGGCGCGGCGCCGAGGCCCGCTACGCGGACATCGCCGAGCGGGTGCGGGAGCGGCTGGCCGGGGACACCGACCCCCGCGCGTAGCCGTCTCCCGTCCGTCCCGCCGCCCCGGACGGCCTCACTCCTCGACGGCCGCCGCCTCGAACAGATGCCGCATGGCGCGCCGGAGTTCCGTCACGTCCCGCACCGGCTCGGGGAAATCGAAGCGGGCGTCGAAGCAGTGCTCGCCGGCGCAGAACCGCACCCGCAGCCCGAACCGGTCGAGCCCGAGCGGCACCACCTGCCGCCAGGCGCCGCAGCTGTTGCCCCGGTCGCCCAGCAGGGCGCACAGCGAGCGCAGCTGGGGCTCGTGCGAGGAGGCCAGGTGCTGGAGCAGTTCGGCCTCGTGCCGGGCGAGCGGATCGGCCGAGGCCGCCGCGAACTCGTCCGGCTCGACCTGGGCCGCGCCCCACAGATCGTCGGTGTACGCCTCGCCGACCTCGAGCCGCAGCAGGGTCCAGTCCGGGCCGGGCAGCGGCCCGGAGGGATGCCGCCGGGCCAGCAGCGCGGCACCCTCCGCGCGCTCGGGTCCGGGGACGGCGGTCAGCCACCCGGCGACCCATCCGCGACCCCGGATACGATGGGGCACGGAGACGGGGGCGACGTCGGTGATCTCCATCACGGCGGTAAGATCGTCACCTTGGGCATGAACGGCAGCTCTGGCCGCCGGGGACCGTGCCGGGATCAGCAGCAGGACATCTCCGGAGGCCGCGACCACGCGGAATTCCGGGGTGCTGAGCCCCGGTTCGTCCAGTTCGCTGCCCGGAATGGTCAGACTCGCTGACGCGTTCGACTCCACGAGGGTGCGCACCCGCTCGGCTGCGGTGGGCTGTTGGGCGCTGATGGCGCTCCCAGGTCGAAGCATGCGTTCTCCTCCGCTAAGGTAAGGCTCACCTAACTTACACGGAGGTTTGTTCCACGTGAACCAATCACGCCCCAAGGTCAAGAAGTCGCGGGCGCTCGGCATCGCACTGACCCCCAAGGCCGTCAAGTACTTCGAGAAGCGCCCCTACCCTCCCGGCCAGCATGGGCGTGGCCGGAAGCAGACCAGTGACTACAAGGTCCGGCTGTTGGAGAAGCAGCGGTTGCGCGCCCAGTACGACATCAGCGAGCGGCAGATGGCCCGCGCCTACGACCGTGCACGCAAGGTCGAGGGCAAGACCGGTGAGGCCCTGATCATCGAGCTGGAGCGGCGCCTGGACGCGCTGGTCCTGCGCTCCGGTCTGGCCCGCACCATCTACCAGGCCCGCCAGATGGTCGTACACGGTCACATCGCGGTCAACGACCGCAAGGTGGACAAGCCCTCCTTCCGGGTCCGCCCGGACGACGTGGTCACCGTCCGCGAGCGCAGCCGGGACAAGCACCCCTTCCAGGTCGCCCGTGAGGGTGGCTACGCACTGGACGGGGAGACCCCGCGCTACCTCCAGGTCAACCTCCAGGCGCTGGCGTTCCGGCTCGACCGGGACCCGCAGCGCAAGGAGATCCCGGTGGTCTGCGACGAGCAGCTGGTCGTCGAGTACTACGCCCGCTGACGCGCCGCACGGTGCACCCGGCCCTCTCCGGCGGTCCCCGCCGGAGAGGGCTCAGCTCGCGAGCCCGCGGCCGTATCCCGCCTCCCCGGTGTCGGGGAAGGGGTACGGCCGCGGGCTCGCGCCGTCCCCGGCGGACGGCGGGCCCGCCTGCGCTCTCCGCACCGGCGCCGGACCGCCGTCCCCGGGCCGCAGCGCCCGCTCCACCACCACCTCCGGATCCAGCGCGGCGCCCTCGCGCAGCGCCTCCAGATACGCCGGCTCGCCGAGGGCCTCCCGCGCCAGCCGCTCGCACTCGCGGTGCGGCAGGTCGAAGTAGCGGGAGCCGAACAGCGGCATCCCCACCGAGGGCCACAGTCGCTGGGCCGCACCCTGGAGCACCGCCGCCTCCCGCGCCCGGCCCTCGCCCACCGCGACCCGGGCCAGCAGCTCCAGCGTCAGCACGGTCGCCACCAGGTCCTGGAACCCCGCGCTGATCGCCAGTCCTTCCCGCAGCAGCTCCCCGGCCCGCACCGCGTCCCCCCGCGACCAGGCCATGAACCCCAGCCCGTACAGCGCGTAGGCGCGGGCCCACAGCTCGCCGTGCTCCACGCACTCCCGGCGCACCGCCTCGCAGAGCTCGGCCGCGCGCGCCGGATCGCCCCCGAACGCCACCGCGAGCGCCAGCTCGACCCGTCCGATCAGCACATGGCTGTTCAGCTCGCCCAGTTCCTCGTACCGCGCCAGCCCGCTGCACAGCAGCTCCTCGGCCCGCCGCACGTCGTCCGAGATCAGCGCCAGCGAGCCCAGCCGCAGCAGGCTGTACGCGGCGGCCCGGTCGTCGCCCGTGCGCTCCGCCTCCTCCCGGCACTCGTGCAGCGCCGCCAGCGCCGCGACCGTGTCCCCCTGGAGTACCGCCGCGTAGCCGGCCAGCCCCAGGGCGCGCAGCCGCACCCCGCCGTCCCCGGCCGCGCCGACCGCCCCGGGTGGCGGTTCGTGGGCCTCGCGCTCCAGGGCCCGCTCCAGCCAGTGCCGGCCCTCCCGGATCCGTCCGCAGCCCACCCAGCAGAACCACAGGGTGCCCGCCAGGTACAGGCCGTGCCGCGGGTCCTCGTCCTCGTCCACCGCGAACTCCAGGGCCGCCCGCAGATTGGCGAACTCGTCGGTGATCCGCAGCGCGACCGCCTCCTGGCGCGGCGAGAGCCACTCCAGCTCGCACCAGGTGACCAGGCCCGTGTACCAGTCACGGTGCCGCTCCCGCAGCCGGCGGGTCTGCCCGGTGGCCGCCAGCCAGTAGGCGCCGTACGCGCGCACGGTGTCCAGCATCCGGTAGCGCACGCCCGACGGCGCGTCCTCGCGGGTCACCACCGACTGGGCGAGCAACTGGGCCAGCACGTCGAGCACCTGGTCGGCCGGCAGCTCGGGGCCGGAGCACACGTACTCGGCCGCCTCCAGGTCGAAGGCCCCGGCGAACACCGACAGCCGGGCCCACAGCAGCCGTTCGCGCGGCGAGCACAGCTCGTGGCTCCAGCCCACCGCCGTCCGCAGCGTCTGGTGGTGCGCCGGCGCGTCCCGGGTGCCACCGGTGAGCAGGGCGAAGCGGTCGTCGAGACGTTCCAGCATCTGCGGGAGGGAGAGGGTGCGCAGCCGGCCCGCCGCCAGTTCGAGCGCCAGCGGGATGCCGTCGAGGCGGCGGCACAGATCCGCGACCTGCGCACGGTTGTCCGGGGTGAGCGCGAAACCGGGCTGCACGGCGCCGGCCCGGTCGGCGAAGAGCCCGGCGGCGTCCGGGGCCGCCAGCGGAGCGAGCGGGAACAGCTGTTCCCCGGCGATGCCCAGCGGGCGGCGGCCGGTGGCCAGCACCCGCAGTCCCGGGAGCCGGCCCAGCAGCGTGCGCACCAGCTGGGCGGACTCCTCCACCAGGTGCTCGAAGCCGTCGAGCACCAGCAGGAGCCGGCGGTGGGCCAGCTGTTCCAGCAAGGTGGTGCGCGGCGCCCGCCCGGAGCTGTCGGCCAGCCGCAGCGCCGCCACCACGCTGTGCTCCAGCAGCCGGGGGTCGCGGACGGTGGCGGCGTCGACCAGCCACACACCGTCGCAGAACCGTTCCTGCAACTGCCGCGCCCCCTGGACCGCCAGCCGGGACTTGCCGACGCCCCCGGTACCCGTCACCGTCACCAGCCGGGACCGGCTCACGCACTGCCGTAACCGGTCCAGGTCGCCGTCCCGGCCGTGGAAGGTGGTCAGCTCCACCGGGAGGTTCCCCGGCGTGCGCCCGGGGCGGGAAGAGTCCCCGGCCGAGGGTCCGGTGCTCTCAATGCCTCGCATGAGCAACGCAGCGTACTCGGAAGTAAGCAGAACGTACAAACCTGAACGATTATCTCCACCGCGCCCTTGGCAGCACGCGGGCCCGTGCGGTACAGGGGCGCCTCGCGGGCGCGATAGGGTCGGAACCCGCCGCAGTCGCCCGGCCGTCCGTCATGGTCAGCGGCGTGTGCGGCCCAACTGTCGGAAGAAGTCCCGAGGGAAGCGGTGCGTGTGACCGGTGGAGAAGTGGCCGGCCTGCTGGTGGCCGTCTTCTGGGCGATCCTGGTCTCCTTCCTGGCCGTCGTGCTGGTGCGGCTGGCCCAGACGCTCAGAGCGGCCACCCGTCTGGTGACGGAGGTGACCGAGCGGGCCGTTCCGCTGCTCGGCGAGGCGTCCGTGACGGTGCGCTCCGCCCAGACCCAGCTGGAGCGGGTGGACACCATCACCACCGACGTCCAGGAGGTCACCTCCAACGCCTCCGCGCTGTCCGCCACCGTGGCCACCACCTTCGGCGGCCCGCTGGTGAAGGTCGCCGCCTTCGGCTACGGAGTACGCCAGGCGCTCAGCCGGCGCTCCGCGCCCCCGGCGCCTGCCGCGCGCCGTACCGTCACCGGCCGCCGGATGCCGGGCCCGCGGGTCCGGGCGCGCCGGGGCGGAAAGAACTGAGGAGCCCGAAGCTGATGTTCCGCCGCGCCTTCTGGTTCACCACCGGCGCCGCCGCCGGCGTGTGGGCCACCACCAGGGTCCAGCGCAAGCTGCGCACCCTCGCCCCCGACAGCCTCGCGGTGCGCGCCGCCGACCAGGCCGTCGCGGCCGGGCACCGCATGCGGGAATTCGCTTTCGATGTGCGCTCCGGCATGGCACAAAGGGAGGACGAGCTGACCGAGGCACTCGGGCTCACCACCGATCCCGACGGCCCCGCCGAGGCCACCCCCGCCCCGACCACCACGCTGCGGGCCACCCCGCTACCGACCGAACCCCGGGCCGTCACCCCCGGCCCGTACCGCCCCCGAAAAGAGGACCACTGATGGAGTCGGCTGAAATCCGCCGCCGCTGGCTGAGCTTCTTCGAGAAGCACGGGCACACCGTGGTGCCCTCGGCGTCGCTGATCGCGGACGACCCCACGCTGCTGCTGGTCCCCGCGGGCATGGTGCCGTTCAAGCCGTACTTCCTGGGCGAGGTCACCCCGCCCTACCCGCGCGCCGTCAGCGTGCAGAAGTGCGTCCGCACCCCGGACATCGAAGAGGTCGGCAAGACCACCCGGCACGGCACGTTCTTCCAGATGTGCGGCAACTTCTCCTTCGGCGACTACTTCAAGGAAGGCGCCATCACCCTCGGCTGGGAGCTGCTCACCGCTTCCGTGGAGTCCGGCGGCTACGGCCTGGACCCCGAGCGGCTGTGGATCACCGTCTACGAGGGCGACGACGAGGCCGAGCGGATCTGGCGCGAGGTCGTCGGCGTGCCCGCCGAGCGCGTCCAGCGGCTGGGCAAGGAGACCAACTACTGGGACATGGGCGTGCCCGGCCCCTGCGGCCCCTGCTCCGAGATCAACTACGACCGGGGCCCCGAATTCGGCCCCGAGGGCGGCCCCGCCGTCAACGACGAGCGCTACGTGGAGATCTGGAACCTGGTCTTCATGCAGTACGAGCGCGGCCCCGGCGAGGGCAAGGACTACCCGATCCTCGGCGACCTGCCCGCCCAGAACATCGACACCGGTCTCGGCCTGGAACGCCTGGCGATGATCCTCCAGGACGTCCACAACATGTACGAGACCGACACCCTGCGCGTCGTCATCGACAAGGCCGGGGAGCTGACCGGGGTCCGCTACGGCGCCGACGAGCAGTCCGACGTCGCGCTGCGCGTGGTGGCCGACCACATGCGCACCTCCGTCATGCTCATCGGCGACGGCGTCACCCCCGGCAACGAGGGCCGCGGCTACGTGCTGCGCCGCATCATGCGCCGCGCCGTGCGCAACATGCGGCTGCTGGGCGCGGACGGTCCCGTGGTGGCCGACCTCGTCGACGTGGTCCTCACCACCATGGGGCAGCAGTACCCCGAACTCCTCACCGACCGGGGGCGCATCGAGACCGTCGCGCTCGCCGAGGAGGCCGCCTTCCTGAAGACCCTGAAGGCCGGCACCAACATCCTCGACACCGCCGTCACCGACACCAAGGCCGCCGGCTCCTCCGTACTGGCCGGCGACAAGGCGTTCCTGCTCCACGACACCTGGGGCTTCCCCATCGACCTCACCCTGGAGATGGCCGCCGAACAGGGCCTGTCCGTGGACGAGGCCGGCTTCCGGCGGCTGATGAAGGAGCAGCGCGAGCGCGCCAAGGCGGACGCCCGCGCCAAGAAGCAGGGCCACGCCGACCTGTCCGCCTACCGCGAGGTCGCCGACGCCGCCGGAGCCACCGAGTTCACCGGCTACCACGACACCTCCGGCGAGGCCACCGTCGTCGGGCTGCTCGTCGACGGGCTGAGCGCCCCCGCCGCCCACGAGGGCGACGAGGTCGAGGTCGTCCTGGACCGCACCCCGTTCTACGCCGAGGGCGGCGGCCAGCTCGCCGACACCGGCCGGATCACCTTCTCCTCCGGCGCCGTCGTCGAGGTCCGCGACGTCCAGCGGCCGGTCCCCGGGGTGATCGTGCACAAGGGCGTGGTCCAGGTGGGCGAGGTAACCCTCGGCGCCGCCGCCGACTGCCGGATCGACGTCACCCGGCGCCGGTCCATCGCCCGCGCCCACAGCGCCACCCACCTCACCCACCAGGCGCTGCGCGACGCGCTGGGCCCCACCGCCGCCCAGGCCGGCTCGGAGAACGCCCCGGGACGGTTCCGGTTCGACTTCGGCTCGCCGACCGCCGTTCCCTCCTCCGTCCTCCAGGACGTGGAGCAGAAGATCAACGAGGTGCTGGCCCGCGATCTGGACGTCACCGCCGAGGTGATGTCGATGGCCGACGCCAAGAAGCAGGGCGCCATCGCCGAGTTCGGCGAGAAGTACGGCGACCGGGTGCGGGTGGTGACCATCGGCGACTTCTCCAAGGAGCTGTGCGGCGGCACCCACGTCCACAACACCTCCCAGCTCGGACTGGTGAAGCTGCTGGGCGAGTCCTCCATCGGTTCCGGGGTGCGCCGCGTCGAGGCCCTGGTGGGCACCGACGCCTACCGCTTCCTGGCCAAGGAGCACACCGTGGTCGCCCAGCTGACCGAGCTGGTCAAGGGCCGGCCCGAGGAACTGCCCGAGCGCATCTCCGGCATGCTCGGGCGGCTGCGGGAGGCCGAGAAGGAGATCGAGCGGTTCCGCGCCGAGAAGGTCCTGCAGGCCGCGGGCGGCCTCGCCTCCGGCGCCCGGGACATCCGCGGGGTGGCGCTGGCCGCCGGCCGGGTGCCGGACGGCACCGGCGCGGACGACCTGCGCAAGCTCGTGCTCGACGTGCGCGGCCGGATCCCCGCCGACCGTCCCGCCGTGGTGGCGCTGTTCACCGTGGTCAAGGACCGTCCGCTGACCGTCATCGCCACCAACGAGGCCGCCCGCGAGCGCGGTCTGAAGGCCGGCGACCTGGTCCGTACCGCCGCCAAGGCCCTGGGCGGCGGCGGGGGCGGCAAGCCGGACGTGGCCCAGGGCGGCGGGCAGAACCCGGCCGCCATCGACGACGCGCTGGCCGCCGTCGAGCGGCTGGTGGCCGAGAGCGCCTGAGTTGAGCACGACGATGCGACGCGGCAGACGGCTGGCCGTCGATGTCGGTGAGGCCCGGATCGGGGTCGCGAGCAGCGACCCCGACGGGTTGCTGGCCACTCCGGTGGAGACCGTGCCGGGACGCGACGTGCCGGCGGCCCAGCGGCGTCTGGAGCAGCTGGTGGCGGAGTACGAGCCGCTGGAGGTCGTCGTCGGCCTGCCCCGGTCCCTCAGCGGCAGCGAGGGACCGGCGGCGGCCCGGGTGCGGGCGTTCGTCCAGGAGACCGCCCGCCGGATCGCGCCGGTGCCGGTGCGTCTGGTGGACGAGCGGATGAGTACGGTCACGGCCGCCCAGTCGATGCGGGCCTCGGGCGTGAGTGCGAAGAAGGGGCGCGCGCGCATCGACCAGGCGGCGGCCGTGGTCATCCTGCAGAGTGCGCTGGAGACGGAACGGGTGACCGGCCGTCCTCCGGGGGAGTGCGTCGAAGTGGTTGTCTGATCGCGATACGGTAACGTTCCG
This sequence comes from Streptomyces harbinensis, assembly GCF_900116145.1. Taxonomy (GTDB): domain Bacteria; phylum Actinomycetota; class Actinomycetes; order Streptomycetales; family Streptomycetaceae; genus Streptomyces; species Streptomyces carpaticus. The sequence continues at coordinate 453,839 of NZ_FPAB01000002.1, forward strand.
CGCGACATGGCATGTCGTTCCACCCGGACCCGCCGCGGCGGGTCTACGGGGTGCCTCTTCTCCCACGAGAGTGGATGGCTGCCGCCTGCGTCACAAGGGGATCGATGACTGAGTATGGCCGGGGGCCCGGTGCCCAGGGGTGGCAGCCCGAAGACCCGCTCTACGGAGACCAGGGCTGGGCCGAGCAGCAGCACGCACAGGGTGCTCAGCCGGGCCAGGGCGACCCGTACGGCTCCTGGGACCCGTACGGCCAGCAGCAGTATCCGGAGCAGCAGGCGTACCCGCAGCAGCAGGACCCGTACCAGCAGTACCCACAGCAGCAGCAACCTTACCCTCAGCAACAGCAGTTTCACCAGCAGGATCAGCAGGGGCAGCAGGGTTACTACCAGCAGCCCGGCCAGGAGCAGGGCTGGGACGCCCAGGGCGGCCAGTACTACGCCGATCCCTACGCCCAGCAGCAGGGCGGCGGGTACGACCAGCAGGGCTACCAGGACCCCTACGCCGCCCAGCAGCAGGGCTACCCCGCACCGGACGCGTACCAGGGTCAGCAGCAGCCCGGTCAGCCGTCGCAGCAGCACCAGCAACAGCAGCACCAGCAGCCCCACCCCGAGCAGCAGCCGCACCAGCCCGAGCCCGCGACCCGGCAGCGGCGCCCCGAACCGGAGCCGGCCGGCGCCCCCGGCGGTCCGGGCCCCGACCCGGACACCGGCTGGGACCCCGGCCCCGACCAGGGCGAGGCCGACTTCTTCTCCCGGGCGGACGAGGACGACGACTGGGACGACGAGCCCCGCGGGCGCGAGCGGCGCGGCGGGAAAGGCAAGAGCAAAGGCAAGAGCAAGGGCAAGCAGCGCAACGGCTGCGCCTGCCTGGTCGTCGCCGTCGTGCTGGCCGGCGGCCTCGGCGGTGCCGCGTACTACGGCTACGACTTCTACCAGAGCCGCTTCGGCCCGGCCCCGGACTACGTGGGCGAGGGGACCGGCGAGGTCCAGGTGACCATTCCGGCGGGCGCGTCCCTCTCCCAGATGGGCAACCTGCTGAAAAAGGAGGACGTCGTCAAGAGCCACGACGCCTTCGTCGCCGCCGCCACCAAGGACGGCGTCGCCCCCATCCAGGCCGGTGTCTACACCCTGCGGCAGCAGATGTCCGCCGACGCCGCGGTCGCGATGCTCACCGACCCGGCGCAGCTCAACACCCTCATCATCGCCGAGGGCATGCGGGCCTCCCAGATCTTCACCGCGATCGACCTCAAGCTGGAGCTGGCGGAGGGCACCACGGAGGAGGCCGCCGAGAACGGTGACATCGGCCTTCCGGAGTGGGCCGAGGGCGAGGTCGAGGGCTTCCTGTTCCCCGCCCGCTACGACGTGGGCGACGACACCACCCCCGAGGACCTGCTGAGCCAGATGGTGGACCGGGCCGAGGCCGAGTTCGCCGAGATCGACCTGGAGGGACAGGCCGAAACGCTCGGCTTCACCCCGCGCGAGGTCATCATCATCGCCTCGCTGGTGCAGGCCGAGGCGCAGCTGCCCGAGGAGTTCGGCAAGGTCTCACGGGTGATCTACAACCGGCTGGAGGTGAACCAGGCGCTCGGTTTCGACTCCACGATCAACTACGTGCGGGACAACCACTCCCTGGACGTCTCCATCGAGGACACCAAGATCGAGTCGCCGTACAACACCTACAAGTACCCCGGCCTGCCGCCCGGCCCGATCAACAACCCGGGCCACCAGGCGTTCGAGGCGGCGGCCGAGCCGACCGAGGGCGACTGGCTGTACTTCGTCACGGTGAAGCCCGGCGACACCCGGTTCGAGGTCGAGTACGAGAAGCACCTCGAACACGTCGACGACTTCAACGCGGAACAGGCCAGGAACCGGGAGAGCGGCAACTGATGAACCGGCGCACGCACCGGCGGGCCGCCGTACTCGGCTCGCCCATCACCCACTCGCTCTCCCCGGCGCTGCACCGGGCGGCGTACACGGCGCTCGGACTGACCGGGTGGAGCTACGACCGCTTCGAGCTGACCGAGGACGGCCTGCCGGGCTTCCTCGGCGGCCTGGGCCCCGAATGGGCCGGGCTGTCGCTGACGATGCCGCTGAAGCGGGCCGTGATCCCGCTGCTGGACGGGATCGGGGAGACGGCGGCGGCCGTGGAGGCCGTCAACACCGTCGTCCTCGGCCCGGACGGGCACCGCAGGGGCGAGAACACCGACGTACCCGGCATGGTGGCCGCACTGCGCGAGCGGGGCGTGGACCGGGTGCCTGCGGCGGCCGTGCTCGGCGCGGGGGCCACCGCCTCGTCGGCGATCGCGGCCCTGGCACAGCTGTGCGACGGGGAGGTCACCGCCTACGTCCGCGGCCCCGAGCGCGCCGCCGAGATGCGCGGCTGGGGCGAACGTCTGGGCGTCCCGGTCACCACCGCCCCCTGGGACGAGGCGGCCCGGGCGCTCGGCGCGCCGCTGGTGATCGCCACCACCCCGGTCGGCAGCACCGACCCGCTGGCCGCCGCCGTGCCGCCGCGGCCCGGCATTCTGTTCGACGTGCTGTACGAGCCCTGGCCCACGCCGCTGGCCGCCGCCTGGTCCGCCCGGGGCGGCCGGGTGCTGGGCGGGCTCGATCTGCTGGTGCACCAGGCGGTCCTCCAGGTCGAGGCCATGACCGGACGGGCCCCGGCCCCGCTGGCCGAGATGCGCGCCGCGGGCGAGGCGGCGCTGGCCGCCCGCCCCGTCTGAGCCCCGGCGGACCCCCGCCGTCGCCGCCGGTGCTGCCACCCGCCCCGGTCCGGCAGCCGGACGCCGCGCCGGTCCCCGATCCGGGCGTGAAAGGATCGGGGGAGCAGACGTGCAGGTGTCGAGCATCGAAGGAGCAGCGTTGAGCAGGTTGCGCTGGCTGACCGCGGGGGAGTCGCATGGCCCCGCCCTGGTCGCGACGTTGGAGGGGCTGCCCGCCGGGGTCCCGGTGACCACGGACATGGTGGCGGACGCGCTGGCGCGGCGGCGGCTCGGGTACGGCCGGGGCGCCCGGATGAAGTTCGAGCGGGACGAGGTCACCTTCCTCGGCGGCGTCCGGCACGGTCTGACGCTCGGCTCCCCGGTGGCGATCATGGTCGGCAACACCGAGTGGCCCAAGTGGGAGAAGGTCATGGCGGCCGACCCGGTGGACCCGGCGGAGCTGGCCGAGCTGGGCCGCGCCGCCCCCCTCACCCGGCCGCGCCCCGGCCACGCCGACCTGGCCGGGATGCAGAAGTACGGCTTCGACGAGGCCCGCCCGGTGCTGGAGCGCGCCTCCGCCCGGGAGACCGCGGCCCGGGTCGCGCTGGGCACGGTCGCCCGCTCCTACCTCAAGGAGACCGCCGGCATCGAGATCGTCTCGCACGTCGTGGAGCTGGGCGGCGCCGCAGCCCCGGCCGGCCGGGTGCCGGAGCCGGGCGATGTGGCCGCCCTGGACGCCGATCCGGTGCGCTGCCTCGACCCGGCCGCGAGCGAGGCGATGGTCGCCGTGATCGACAAGGCCCACAAGGACGGCGACACCCTGGGCGGTGTCGTCGAGGTGGTCGCCCACGGTGTGCCGGTCGGCCTCGGCTCGCACGTGCACTGGGACCGCCGCCTGGACGCCCGGCTGGCCGCCGCCCTGATGGGCATTCAGGCGATCAAGGGCGTGGAGGTCGGCGACGGCTTCGAGCTGGCGCGGGTGCCCGGCTCGCTGGCCCACGACGAGATCGTGCCGACTCCCGAGGGCGTACGCCGCTCCTCTGGCCGCTCCGGCGGCACCGAGGGCGGTCTGAGCACCGGCGAACTGCTGCGGGTGCGGGCGGCCATGAAGCCGATCGCCACCGTGCCGCGCGCCCTGGCCACCATCGATGTGACCACCGGGGAGCCGGCCGCCGCGCACCACCAGCGCTCGGACGTGTGCGCGGTCCCGGCCGCCGGGATCGTCGCCGAGGCCATGGTGGCGCTGGTGCTGGCGGACGCCGTCGCCGAGAAGTTCGGCGGCGACTCGGTGACCGAGACCCGCCGCAACGTCACCGGCTACCTCGACCACCTGGAGATCCGGTGACGGCCCCCCGCGTGGTGCTGGTCGGTCCGCCCGGCAGCGGCAAGACCACGGTGGGCGCGGTGCTCGCCGAACGGCTCGGGACGACCGTCCGGGACACCGACACGGACGTGGAACGGGCCGCGGGCCGCGCCATCTCCGACATCTTCGTCGAACGCGGCGAAGCCCACTTCCGGGCCCTGGAGGCCGAGGCCGTGCGGGCCGCGCTCAGCGAGCACGACGGCGTGGTGGCCCTGGGCGGCGGCGCCGTCCTGGACGCCGGTACCCGCGCCCTGCTGGCCCCGCTGCCGGTGGTGTTCCTCCAGGTGGCGATGGCGGACGCGATCCGCCGGGTGGGCCTGGACTCGGCCCGCCCGCTGCTGGCCGTCAACCCGCGGCAGCAGTGGCGCACGCTGATGGAGGCGCGCCGTCCGCTGTACGAGGAGGTGGCCAGCACGGTGATCGACACCGAGGGCCTGACACCGGAAGAGGTCGCCCAGGCGATCGTCGACGCGATGGAGCTGACCGCCGCATGAGCACCCCCGAGCCGACGCCGACCCGGATCACCGTGGCCGGCAGCGAGGGCACCGACCCGTACGACGTGCTGGTGGGCCGGGCACTGCTGGGCGAACTGCCCGCGCTCATCGGCCGGTCCGCCAAGCGGGTGGCCGTGCTGCACCCCGAGGCGCTGGCCTCCACCGGCGAGGTGCTGCGCCAGGACCTGGCCGACCAGGGGTACGAGGCCATCGCGATCCAGCTGCCGAACGGTGAGGAGGCGAAGACCGCCGAGGTCGCCGCGTACTGCTGGAAGGCGCTGGGCCAGACCGGTTTCACCCGCACCGATGTGATCGTCGGGGTGGGCGGCGGCGCGACCACCGATGTGGCCGGCTTCGTGGCCGCCAGTTGGCTGCGCGGGGTTCGCTGGGTCGCGGTGCCCACCACCGTGCTCGGCATGGTGGACGCCGCCGTGGGCGGGAAGACCGGTATCAACACCGCCGAGGGCAAGAACCTGGTGGGCGCCTTCCACCCGCCCGCTGGGGTGCTGTGCGATCTGGCCGCCCTGGAGTCGCTGCCGGTCCACGACTACGTCTCGGGGCTGGCGGAGATCATCAAGGCCGGTTTCATCGCCGACCCGGTGATCCTCGATCTGATCGAGGCCGACCCGCAGGCCGCCCGTACCCCGGCCGGCCCCGCCACCGCCGAACTGGTGGAGCGGGCGATCCGGGTCAAGGCCGAGGTGGTCTCCGGCGATCTGAAGGAGTCCGGGCGCCGGGAGATCCTCAACTACGGCCACACCCTGGCGCACGCCATCGAGAAGAACGAGCGCTACAACTGGCGGCACGGCGCGGCAGTGGCGGTCGGCATGGTGTTCGCCGCCGAACTGGGCCGCATCGCGGGCCGCCTGGACGACGCCACCGCAGACCGGCACCGGGCGGTGCTCGAAGCGGTCGGACTGCCCGTCACCTACCGTGGCGACCAGTGGCCCAAGCTGCTGCAGACCATGCGGGTGGACAAGAAGACCCGGGGCGATCTGCTGCGCTTCATCGTGCTCGACGGCCTCGCCAAGCCGGCCGTCCTGGAAGGCCCCGATCCGGCGATGCTGCTGGCCGCCCACGCGGAGATCGCCGCCTGACGGCCCTGGGCGGCGGGTGTGGTTCGCGCCACACCCGCCGCCCGGAAACCGGGATAAAAGCCGCTGATCCTCCCAGATCGCCCGACGGCCCGCCCCCGGGCGGCACTTCGGGCCCGCACGGGACGTTCCCCCCGCGTCACCCCGGCCGGGTACGGTGTGTCACCGACCGGCGAAGCCGCGCGGAGCCGACTGCCGTGCCTCGACATCGAAAGTGGTGCCGGATGCATCAACCCGGGATGCCCCCGCCGCCGCCCGCCCCGCTCGACGGCGGGACGGGCGGGCAGATCCAGCTGCCGCCCGGCGCCGTGGTGCCCACCCCGGCGCCCGCCGCCGTCCCCGCCCACCCCGATGTCGCGCACACCGGGGTCGCCGTGCTGCTCATCGGCCCGGCCGGGGCCGGCAAGACGACCGTCGCCCGCTACTGGGCCGAGCGCCGCCCGGTGCCCACCGCCAGCATCAGCCTGGACGACGTCCGCGAGTGGGTCCGCGCCGGGTTCGCCGATCCGCGGGCCGGGTGGGACGACCGCTCCGAGGCGCAGTACCGGCTGGCCCGCCGCACCTGCGGTTTCGCGGCCCGCAACTATCTGGCCAACGGCATCTCCTGCATCCTGGACGACGCGGTCTTCCCGGACCGCCCCGCCGTCGGCCTGGGCGGCTGGAAACGGCATGTGGGCCCCGGGCTGATCCCGGTGGTGCTGCTGCCCGGGCTGGACGTGGTGCTGGAGCGCAACGCCGCCCGCACCGGCACCCGGCGGCTGTCGGACGAGGAGGTCGCCACCATCCACGGCCGGATGGCCGGCTGGTACGGCTCCGGGCTGCCGATCATCGACAATTCCCGGCACGACGTGGCCACCACCGCCCGGATGCTGGACGAGGCGGTGGCCCGCTCGCTGAGCAGCCCGCCCGCCTGGTGAGGTGCCGCGTCCCCGTTAGGACGTGTTGAAGGCGCCCTGTGGCGCCCGGCTGCGTAGGCTCGGTCCATGTCCGAGGTACATGCCGCCCGGCGCTCCAGGCTGCGGGCCCGCTGCTCGGCCGCCGGCAGCACCGCTCTGGTCGTCTCCCGCCCCGCCAATGTCCGTTACCTGGTCGGCGCCGCCCCCGCCGACGCGGTCCTGCTGGTGGGCCGTTCCGGTGACGACGTGCTGCTCAGCCACTGGGAGGCGGCCGACGCCTTCGCCGAACCGCGCCCCGCCGACACGGAGGGGCTGCGCACCGAGGTGCTGCACGGGGAGAGCGATCCGGCGACCGCGGCCGTGGCGATGGCGATGAAGGCCGGCGCCGACACCGTGGCCGTCGAGGAACACCATCTGACCGTCGCCCGGCACCGGGCACTGGCCGCCGGCGCCCCCGGGGTGCGGCTGACCGATCTGGGCCGGGTCGTGGAGGAGCACCGGCTGGTCAAGGACGAGGACGAGATCGCCGCGCTGCGGATCGCCGCCGAGATCACCGACCGGGCGCTGGGGGAACTGCTGGAGTCGATCCTGGTGGGCCGCACCGAGCGGCACCTGGCGCTGGAGCTGGAGCGGCGCCTGGTGGACCACGGGGCGGACGGCCCGGCGTTCGCCACCTCGGTGGCCACCGGATCGCACTCGGGGGTGGCCGGGCACCGGCCCACCGACCGCAGGGTGGAGGAGGGGGACTTCCTGTCGGTCTGCCTGGGGGCCAGGTTCCGCGGCTACCGGTGCCGGATCGGCCGCACCTTCGTGATCGGATCCAGTCCGGCCGACTGGCAGATCGAGCTGTACGACCTGGTGTTCGCCGCCCAGCGGGCGGCCCGGGAGGCGCTGCTGCCGGGCGCCGAGTACCACGCGGTGGACCGCGCGGCGCGCACCGTGCTGGAGGCGGCGGGCCACGGTTCGGCGCTCGGCCCGGCCACCGGCCACGGGGTCGGGCTGGAAATCGGGGAGGACCCCCGGCTGTCCCCGGCCGCCATGGGTAGACTGGGCCCTTGTGTGCCGGTCACCGTCGAGCCGGGAGTACACCTCCCGGGCCGGGGCGGAGTCCGGATCGATGACACGCTCGTCGTCCGCTCACCGGCGGACGGCGGTCCCGAGCTACTCACCATCACGACCAAGGAACTCCTGGCACTGTGACCGGGTCCACCCGACACGCGGGGGGTTCCTCCGGTCCCCTCTAGCCAGTCTGTAGGAGATTCCGCGCCCGTGGCCACCACGAACGACCTCAAGAACGGCATGGTGCTCAAGCTCGACGGCGGACAGTTGTGGTCCGTTGTGGAGTTCCAGCACGTCAAGCCCGGCAAGGGCGGTGCCTTTGTGCGCACCAAGCTGAAGAACGTGCTCTCCGGCAAGGTGGTCGACAAGACCTTCAACGCCGGCACCAAGGTCGAGACCGCCACCGTCGACCGCCGTGCGATGCAGTTCTCCTACAAGGACGGCACCGACTTCGTCTTCATGGACACCCAGACCTACGAGCAACTGCCCATCGACCCCAAGACCGTGGGCGAGGCGGCCAACTTCCTGCTGGAAGGCTTCGACGCCACCGTGGCCATCTACGAGGGCACCCCGCTCTTCGTGGAGCTGCCGGCCTCGGTCGAGCTGGTCATCGAGTACACCGAGCCGGGTGTCCAGGGCGACCGCTCCACCGGCGGCACCAAGCCCGCCAGGCTGGAGACCGGCTACGAGATCGGCGTCCCGCTCTTCATCACCACGGGCGAGAAGATCAAGGTCGACACCCGTTCCGGTGAGTACCTCGGCCGGGTGAACAGCTGACGTGTCCGCGCGCAGCAAGGCGCGGCAGCGGGCGCTCCAGATCCTCTTCGAGGCGGATCAGCGCGCTGCCGACCCCACCGACGTCCTGGCCGAGTGGACGCGCAAGGCCCTGAGCGATCAGGGAAATCCGCAGGTCAATCCGTACACCAGGGAGCTGGTGGAGGGGTTCGCGGAGCGGGCGGAGCGGATCGACGAACTGCTGACGCAGTACACGATCGGCTGGCCGCTGGACCGGATGCCCGCCGTGGACCGCAACATCCTGCGGCTGAGTGCCTTCGAGCTGATCTGGCGGGACGACGTGCCCGACCCGGTGGTGCTGGACGAGGCCGTGCAACTGGCCCGGCAGTACTCCACCGATGATTCGCCGGCCTTCGTGAACGGCCTGCTGGGGCGGCTCAAGGAGCTGAAGCCCTCTTTGCGGCGTTGAGGCGCCGCGGCAGGGGCGGGCGGCGGGCCTGGTGGCCGGCCGCCCGCCCCTGTGCCATGCGCCGCCACGGGCGGCGCGACGCGGAGGTGACGCGCGTTGCGCGCGCCCCGGTCAGCTCTCCTCGGCCTGCACCGCGCGACGGGCGTCCGCGACCAGCACACCCCAGCTGATCAGCTGCTCGGTCAGCACCGAGGGGGACTGGTCGTAGATCACCGCGAGGGTGCGCAGATCGTCCTGACGGATCGAGAGCACCTTGCCGTTGTAGTCACCGCGCTGGCTCTGGATGGTGGCGGTGTAGCGCTGCAGCGGGCCGGCCTTCTCGCTGGGCAGCGTGGCGAGCCGCTCCAGGTCGAGCACCAGCTTCGGCGGGGGCTCGGCGGCGCCGCCGGGCGTGGTGCCGGGCAGCAGCTCCTGGACGGGCACACCGTAGAAGTCCGCCAGCTCCGCGAGGCGCTGCACGGTCACCGCGCGGTCACCGCGCTCGTACGAGCCGACCACGACCGCCTTCCAGCGGCCCTGGGACTTCTCCTCGACCCCATGGAGCGACAGACCCTGCTGGGTGCGGATGGCGCGGAGCTTGGCTCCGAGCTGTTTGGCGTATTCGCTGGACATGTGTCTCCCCGGACGGCAATTTCGTTACTCACTGTGAGGTTACGCAGCGTGATATCTCCCGTCAAGCCGGACCGGCTCCCTCCTCTCTGACCTGGGGCGATGCGGAGCGTATCGAGTGCCCTGCTATGGTTCATTCGAACACCAGACGTCCTTTAAGGCCCGTCCCGTGAGGCGGGGAAGGAGGTCCTTTCGTATGGACACCCCTGAGTCACCCCCGGCCCGCTCCGTGCTGGAAGCGCCGGACATCGCCCGGGCACTGACCCGCATCGCCCACGAGATCGTCGAACGCGCCAAGGGCGCCGACGACGTGGTGCTGCTGGGAATCCCCACCCGCGGTGTCGCCCTCGCCCACCGGCTCACCGCCCGGCTGGCCGAGATCACCGGCCACCCGGTGCCCGTCGGATCGCTGGACATCACCATGTACCGCGACGATCTGCGGCTGCGCCCGGCCCGGGCCCTGGCCCGTACCGAGATCCCCGGCTCCGGCATCGACGGCGCGCTGGTCGTCCTCGTCGACGACGTGCTCTTCTCCGGCCGCACCATCCGGGCCGCCCTCGACGCCCTCGGCGACATCGGCCGGCCGCGCGCCGTCCAGCTCGCCGTCCTGGTCGACCGGGGCCACCGCGAGCTGCCGATCCGCGCCGACTACGTCGGCAAGAACATCCCGACCTCCCTGCGGGAGACGGTCAAGGTCCAGCTCACCGAGGAGGACGGCCGCGACGGCGTGCTCCTGGGCGTACGCGAGGACGCCCCCGCCGCCGAGCGGTAGCGCGCCCCGGTACGGCCCGGCCACCACCCCCCGGCCCCGGCCGTGCCCGCGCCTGCCCGCACGCCCTCAGCTCACCCCTCACCGGGAAGGCAACGATGAAGCGCCATCTCATCTCGGCCACCGACCTCAGTCACGACGACGCCGTCCTGATCCTCGACACCGCCGAGGAAATGGGCCGGATCGCGGACCGGCCGATCAAGAAGCTCCCCACCCTGCGCGGCCGGACGGTCGTCAATCTGTTCTTCGAGGACTCCACCCGCACCCGGATCTCGTTCGAGGCGGCGGCCAAGCGGCTCTCCGCCGATGTGATCAACTTCTCGGCCAAGGGCTCCTCGGTCTCCAAGGGCGAATCGCTCAAGGACACCGCCCTCACCCTCCAGGCGATGGGCGCCGACGCGGTCGTCATCCGGCACCACGACTCCGGCGCCCCGCACCGGCTCGCCACCTCCGGCTGGATCGGCGGCAGCGTGGTCAACGCCGGGGACGGCACCCACGAGCACCCCACCCAGGCACTGCTCGACGCCTACACCATCCGCCGCCGGCTGGCCGCCGCCGGCGCGGCCGGCACCGACCTCGCCGGGCGCCGGATCACCATCGTCGGCGACATCCTGCACTCCCGGGTGGCCCGCTCCAACGTCCACTTGCTGCACACCCTGGGCGCCGAGGTGACCGTGGTCGCCCCGCCCACCCTGGTCCCGATCGGTGTGGAGCACTGGCCCTGCGCCGTCTCCTACGACCTGGACGCGGTGCTGCCCAAGTCCGACGCCGTGATGATGCTCCGCGTCCAGCGCGAGCGGATGAACGCCGCCTACTTCCCGACCGAGCGCGAGTACGCCCGCCGCTACGGCCTGAACGGCGACCGGATGGCCAGGATGCCCGGCCACGCGATCGTCATGCACCCCGGGCCGATGAACCGCGGCATGGAGATCACCGCCGAGGTCGCCGACTCCCCCCGCTGCACCGCCGTCGAACAGGTCACCAACGGCGTCAGCGTCCGCATGGCCGTCCTCTACCTGCTGCTCGGCGGAGCCGAGCCCGCCGCCACCAAGGAAACCCATGAGTGAGACCGCAACCCCCCGGCGCACCCTGATCAAGGGCGCCAAGATCCTCGGCGGACGGCCGCAGGACGTCCTCGTCGAGAACGGCACCATCGCCGAGATCGGCTCCGGCCTCCCGGCCGCGGGTGCCACCGTCATCGAGGCGGACGGCCGGATCCTGCTGCCCGGCCTGGTCGATCTGCACACCCATCTGCGCGAGCCGGGCCGCGAGGACTCCGAGACCGTCCTCACCGGCACCCGGGCCGCCGCCGCCGGCGGCTACACCGCCGTGCACGCCATGGCCAACACCTTCCCCGTCGCCGACACCGCCGGCGTCGTCGAGCAGGTGTGGCGCCTGGGCCGTGAGTCCGGCTACTGCGACGTGCAGCCCATCGGCGCCGTCACCGTGGGCCTGGGCGGCAAGCAGCTCGCCGAGCTGGGTGCCATGCACGACAGCGCCGCCGGCGTCACCGTCTTCTCCGACGACGGCAAGTGCGTGGACGACGCCGTGATCATGCGCCGCGCCCTGGAGTACGTGAAGGCGTTCGACGGCGTCGTCGCCCAGCACGCCCAGGAGCCCCGGCTCACCGAGGGCGCCCAGATGAACGAGGGCACCGTCTCCGCCGAACTCGGCCTCACCGGCTGGCCGGCCGTCGCCGAGGAATCGATCATCGCCCGCGACATCCTGCTCGCCGCCCACGTCGGCTCCCGGCTGCACATCTGCCACCTGTCCACCGCCGGCTCGGTGGAACTGGTGCGCTGGGCCAAGTCCAAGGGCTGGCGGGTCACCGCCGAGGTCACCCCGCACCACCTGCTCCTCACCGACGAGCTGGTGCGCTCCTACGACCCGGTCTACAAGGTCAACCCGCCGCTGCGCACCGAGACCGACGTGCTGGCGCTGCGCGAGGCGCTCGCGGACGGCACCATCGACATCGTGGCCACCGATCACGCCCCGCACCCCCACGAGGACAAGGACTGCGAGTGGGGCGCCGCCGCCATGGGGATGATCGGCCTGGAGACCGCGCTCTCCGTCGTCCAGCACACCATGGTGGACACCGGGCTGATGGACTGGGCCAAGGTCGCCGACCGGATGGCGTACGCGCCCGCCGCCATCGGCCGGCTCGCCGGACACGGCCGTCCGGTTGCGGTGGGGGAGCCCGCCAACCTCACGCTGGTCGACCCGGCATACCGTTCCCTGGTGGACCCCGCCGGTTTCGTCTCCCGCAGCCGGAACACCCCCTACAAGGGGCGCGAGCTTCCGGGCCGGGTGACGCACACCTTCCTGCGGGGCCGGGCAACGGTCACGGACGGGAATCTCACATGAGTCACATCATCACAGCGCAGCTGATCGTTCTCGCCGACGAGAACATCGAACGCAAGTCGGCCGAGGTCACCGACTGGGCCGCGCGCATCGGCTGGACCGTCGGCTTGCTGCTGCTCGTCGCCCTCGTCTACTGGCTGATGCGCGAGGGCTGGAAGTGGCGCGGCAGCCTCCAGGGCGACCTGCCCGAGCTGCCCGCCCCGCCGCAGACACCCGGCGACGCCCGGCTGCGGCTGACCGGCCGCTACCACGGCTCCACCACCGCCGGGCAGTGGCTGGACCGCATCGTCGCCCACGGCCTCGGCGCGCGCAGCCGCGCCGAGCTCACCCTCACCGCCGAGGGCATCACCGTGGAGCGCACCGGAGCCCCCGATTTCCTCATCCCGGCCGGCCGCGTCCGCGGCGCCCGGCTCGACAAGGGCATCGCCGGCAAGGTCCTCACCGAGGGCGGCCTGCTGGTGATCACCTGGGAGCACGGCGACCGCCTGCTGGACTCCGGTTTCCGGTCCGACCGGGCCGAGGAGCACGCCGCCTGGGTCCAGGCGCTCCAGCCGGCCAGCACGGCCGCCGCCGGCCCGCACACCCCCGAAGAAGGTGCCGCATGACCACCGCCACCCCCCGCACCGGCCCCGCCGTACTCGTCCTGGAGGACGGCCGCACCTTCCGCGGCCGCAGCTACGGCGCGGTGGGCCAGACCCTCGGCGAGGCCGTCTTCTCCACCGGCATGACCGGCTACCAGGAGACCCTCACCGACCCCTCGTACCACCGCCAGGTCGTCGTCATGACCGCCCCGCACGTCGGCAACACCGGGGTGAACGACGAGGACCCCGAATCCGGCCGCATCTGGGTCGCCGGCTACGTGGTCCGCGACCCCGCCCGGGTCTCCTCCAACTGGCGGGCCACCCGCACTCTCGACGCCGAACTGGCCGCCCAGGGCGTGGTCGGCATCTCCGGCATCGACACCCGCGCCCTCACCCGCCACCTGCGCGAGCGCGGCGCCATGCGGGTGGGCATCTTCTCCGGCGACGCACTCGCCGGCGCGGACGAACTGCTCGCCCGGGTCCAGGCAGCCCCCGCGATGAGCGGCGCCGACCTGGCCTCCGAGGTTGCCACCACCGAGCCGTACACCGTGCCCGCCCAGGGCACCCGCCGCTTCACCGTTGCCGCCGTCGACCTCGGCATCAAGGGCATGACCCCCTACCGGATGGCCGAGCGCGGCATCGAGGTGCACGTCCTGCCCGCCACCACCACCGCCGAGGAGATCTACGCCCTCGCCCCCGACGGGGTCTTCTTCTCCAACGGCCCCGGCGACCCCGCCACCGCCGACCACGCGGTCGGCCTCATGCGCGCCGTCCTGGAGCGCGGCACCCCGCTGTTCGGCATCTGCTTCGGCAACCAGATCCTGGGCCGCGCGCTCGGCTTCGGCACCTACAAGCTCAAGTACGGCCACCGCGGCATCAACCAGCCGGTCAAGGACCGGGCCACCGGCAAGGTCGAGGTCACCGCCCACAACCACGGATTCGCCGTCGACGCACCGCTCGACACCGTCTCCGACACCCCCTTCGGCCGCGCCGAGGTCTCCCACGTCTGCCTCAACGACAACGTCGTCGAGGGGCTTCGACTGCTCGACCGGCCGGCCTTCAGCGTCCAGTACCACCCCGAAGCGGCGGCCGGCCCGCACGACGCCGCCTACCTGTTCGACCGCTTCGTCTCCCTGATGGAGGACCAGCGTGCCTAAGCGCACCGATATCCAGTCCGTCCTGGTCATCGGATCCGGTCCGATCGTCATCGGACAGGCCGCCGAGTTCGACTACTCGGGCACCCAGGCGTGCCGCGTGCTGAAGTCCGAGGGACTGCGCGTCATCCTCGTCAACTCCAACCCGGCCACCATCATGACCGACCCGGAGATCGCCGACGCCACCTACGTCGAGCCGATCACCCCGGAGTTCGTCGAGAAAATCATCGCCAAGGAGCGCCCCGACGCGCTGCTGCCCACCCTCGGCGGCCAGACCGCACTCAACACCGCCATCTCCCTGCACCAGGCCGGCACCCTGGAGCGGTACGGCGTGGAGCTGATCGGCGCCAACGTCGAGGCCATCAACAAGGGCGAGGACCGCGAGCTCTTCAAGGGCGTCGTCGAGGCGGTGCGCGAGAAGATCGGCCACGGCGAATCCGCCCGCTCGGTCATCTGCCACTCCATGGCCGAGGTCCTCGCCGGCGTCCCCGCCCTCGGCGGCTACCCCGTCGTCGTCCGCCCCTCCTTCACCATGGGCGGCGCCGGCTCCGGCTTCGCCCACGACGAGGAGGAACTGCGCCGCATCGCCGGTCAGGGCCTGGCGCTCTCGCCCACCACCGAGGTGCTCCTGGAGGAGTCCATCCTGGGGTGGAAGGAGTACGAGCTGGAGCTGATGCGCGACCGCGCGGACAACGTGGTCGTCGTCTGCTCCATCGAGAACCTCGACCCGATGGGCGTGCACACCGGCGACTCCATCACCGTCGCCCCCGCCATGACCCTCACCGACCGCGAATACCAGACCCTGCGGGACATCGGCATCGCCGTCATCCGCGAGGTCGGCGTGGACACCGGCGGCTGCAACATCCAGTTCGCCGTCAACCCCGAGGACGGCCGCGTCGTCGTCATCGAGATGAACCCCCGGGTCTCCCGCTCCTCCGCCCTCGCCTCCAAGGCCACCGGCTTCCCGATCGCCAAGATCGCCGCCCGGCTCGCCATCGGCTACACCCTGGACGAGATCCCCAACGACATCACCGAGCGGACCCCGGCCTCCTTCGAGCCCACCCTCGACTACGTCGTGGTCAAGGTGCCCCGGTTCGCCTTCGAGAAGTTCCCCGCCGCCGACTCCTCCCTCACCACCACCATGAAGTCGGTGGGCGAGGCCATGGCCATCGGCCGCAACTTCACCGAGGCGCTCAACAAGGCGCTGCGCTCCGTCGAGAAGAAGGACGCCTCCTTCGACTTCACCGGTGACCCCGGCGACAAGGCCGACCTGCTGGCCCGCGCCGGCCGGCCCACCGACGGCCGGCTGAACACCGTCATGGCCGCCATCCGGGCCGGCGCCACCCGCGAAGAGGTCTTCGACGCCACCCGGATCGACCCCTGGTTCGTCGACCAGCTCTTCCTCGTCGCCGAGATCGCCGGCGAACTCGCCGGCGCCGAACGGCTCGACGCCGACCTGCTCGCCCACGCCAAGCGGCACGGCTTCTCCGACGCGCAGATCGCCGGCATCCGCGGTCTGCGCGAGGACGTGGTGCGCGAGGTACGGCACTCCCTGGGCGTGCGCCCCGTCTACAAGACCGTCGACACCTGCGCCGCCGAATTCGCCGCCCGCACCCCCTACCTCTACTCCTCCTACGACGAGGAGAGCGAGGTCGGTCCGCGCACCAAGCCCGCCGTCATCATCCTGGGCTCCGGGCCCAACCGCATCGGCCAGGGCATCGAGTTCGACTACTCCTGCGTCCACGCCTCCTTCGCACTCAGCGAGGCCGGCTACGAGACCGTCATGGTCAACTGCAACCCCGAGACCGTCTCCACCGACTACGACACCTCCGACCGGCTCTACTTCGAGCCGCTCACCCTGGAGGACGTCCTGGAGATCGTGCACGCCGAAGCGCAGGCAGGGCCGCTGGCCGGCGTGATCGTCCAGCTCGGCGGCCAGACCCCGCTCGGCCTCGCCCAGGCCCTGAAGGACAACGGCGTACCGATCGTCGGCACCTCGCCCGAGGCCATCAACCTCGCCGAGGAGCGCGGCCACTTCGGCCGCGTCCTGGAGGCCGCCGGGCTGCCCGCCCCCAAGTACGGCACCGCCCACTCCTTCGACGAGGCCCGCACCATCGCCGCCGGCATCGGCTACCCCGTGATGGTCCGCCCCAGCTACGTGCTGGGCGGCCGGGGCATGCAGATCGTGTACGACGAGCCCTCACTCGCCGACTACCTGCAGCGGCACGCCGGGCTCATCTCCGAATACCCCGTCCTCATCGACCGGTTCCTCGACGACGCCATCGAGATCGACGTGGACGCCCTCTACGACGGCCACGAGCTGTACCTCGGCGGCGTCATGGAGCACATCGAGGAGGCCGGCATCCACTCCGGCGACTCGGCCTGCGCCCTGCCGCCCATCACCCTCGGCGGCCACGACATCAAGCGGCTGCGCGCCTCCACCGAGGCGATCGCCGCCGGCGTCGGCGTCCGCGGACTGATCAACATCCAGTTCGCGCTCTCCGGTGACATCCTCTACGTGCTGGAGGCCAACCCCCGCGCCTCCCGCACCGTGCCCTTCACCTCCAAGGCCACCGCCGTCCCGCTGGCCAAGGCCGCCGCCCGCATCTCGCTCGGCGCCACCGTCGCCGAACTGCGCGCCGAGGGACTGCTGCCCGCCCACGGCGACGGCGGCACCCTGCCCATGGACGCCCCCATCTCCGTCAAGGAGGCCGTCATGCCCTGGTCGCGCTTCCGCGACGTCCAGGGCCGGGGCGTGGACACGGTGCTCGGCCCCGAGATGCGCTCCACCGGCGAGGTCATGGGCATCGACACGGTCTTCGGCACCGCGTACGCCAAGTCCCAGGCCGGCGCCTACGGGGCGCTGCCCACCAAGGGACGGGCCTTCATCTCCATCGCCAACCGCGACAAGCGCGCCATGATCTTCCCGGCCCGCGCGCTGGTCGAGCACGGCTTCGAACTGCTCGCCACCTCCGGCACCGCCGAGGTGCTGCGCCGCAACGGCATCGACGCCACCGTGGTGCGCAAGCAGAGCGAGGGAGAGGGCCCGAACGGCGAGAAGACCATCGTCCAGCTCATCCACGACGGGGATGTCGACCTGATCGTCAACACCCCCTACGGCACCGGCGGCCGGCTCGACGGCTACGACATCCGCACCGCGGCCGTCGCCCGCGCCGTGCCCTGCCTGACCACCGTGCAGGCACTGGCCGCAGCCGTCCAGGGCATCGACGCCCTGCGCCACGGCGACGTCGGTGTCCGCTCGCTCCAGGACCACGCCCGGCACCTGATCAGCGCCCGGGAAGCCGGCGCCGAAGGGACGGGCGCCTGAGATGGGACGCGCCTACTCCCTGCTCTTCCGCACGGTCCTCACCCGGATCGACCCCGAACGCGCCCACCATCTCGCGTTCGGGGCCATCCGGGCCGCCGCCTCCGTCCCGGTGGTGCGCGACGCCGTCCGCGCCGGCTTCGCGCCCCGCTTCCCGCAGCTGCGGGTGCGGGCGCTCGGCCGCACCATGCCCGGCCCCTTCGGGCTCGCCGCCGGCTTCGACAAGAACGCGGTCGGCATCGACGGCCTGGCCCTGCTCGGCTTCGACCACATCGAGATCGGCACCGTCACCGGCCGGGCGCAGCCCGGCAACCCGCGCCGCCGGCTGTTCCGGCTGGTCGCCGACCGCGCCCTGGTCAACCGGATGGGCTTCAACAACGACGGCTCCGCGGCCGTCGCCGCCCGGCTGGCGCGCCGCGTGTCCCGCCCCGGCGGCACCGTGGTGGGCGTCAACATCGGCAAGACCAAGGCCGTTCCCGAGGAAGAGGCCGTCGCCGACTACGTCACCTCCACCGAGCGGCTCGCCGCCCACGCCGACTACCTCGTGGTCAACGTCTCCTCGCCCAACACCCCGGGGCTGCGCGCCCTCCAGGCCGTCGACCAGCTGCGCCCGCTGCTGACCGCCGTCCGCGAGGCCGCCGACCGGACCGTGACCGGGCGCCGGGTACCGCTGCTGGTGAAGATCGCCCCCGACCTCGCCGACGAGGACATCGACGCGGTCGCCGATCTCGCCCTGGAACTGGAGCTGGACGGCATCATCGCCACCAACACCACCATCTCCCGGGAGGGCCTGGCTACCCCCGCGGAGGAGGTGGCCGCCATCGGCGCCGGCGGCCTGTCCGGCGCGCCGCTGACCGAGCGCTCGCTGGAGGTGCTGCGCCGGCTCCACCGGCGCACCGGCGGGCGGCTCACCCTGATCGGGGTGGGCGGCATCACCACGGCCGAGGACGCCTGGGCGCGGATCCGGGCCGGGGCCACCCTCATCCAGGGCTACAGCGGCTTCATCTACCAGGGCCCGGCCTGGCCCCGGCGCATCCACCGCGGGCTCGCCCGGCAGCTGGCCGCCAGCCCGTACCGGACGCTGGCCGAGGCCGTCGGCACCGACACCGGCACCCCGGCCGGCCCGGAGGCCGGAGCCCCGGCCGGGACGAAGGAGGGCGCGGCATGAGCGCGACCGAGCCGTTCGGTGCCCGGCTGCACCGGGCGATGGCCGAGCGCGGGCCGCTGTGCGTGGGGATCGACCCGCACGCCGCCCTGCTCGCCGACTGGGGGCTCGGCGACGACGTCGCCGGCCTGGAGCGGTTCACCCGCACCGTGGTGGAGGCGCTGGCGGAGCGGGTCGCGGTGCTCAAGCCGCAGTCCGCGTTCTTCGAGCGCTTCGGTTCCCGGGGCGTGGCCGTCCTGGAGCGGGCCGTCGCCGACAGCAGGGCGGCCGGGGCGCTGGTGGTCACCGATGTGAAGCGCGGCGACATCGGCTCCACCATGGCCGCCTACGCCGCCGCCTATCTGGAGCCCGGTGCCCCGCTGTTCTCGGACGCGATCACCGTCAGTCCCTACCTCGGCTTCGAGTCGCTGCGGCCCGCGCTGGACCTGGCGCGGACGCACGGGGGCGGGATCTTCGTCCTGGGGCTCACCTCCAACCCGGAGGGCGCGCAGGTGCAGCGGGCCACCGCCGCCGACGGGCGCCCGCTGGCCCAGCTGATGCTGGACGCCATCGCCCGGGAGAACGCGGGGGCCGCCCCGCTCGGCTCGGTCGGTGCGGTGATCGGCGCCACGCTGTCCACGGCGGGCGTCGACCTGGCGGTCAACGGCCCGCTGCTGGCCCCCGGCATCGGGGCGCAGGGCGCCACCGCGGCCGACCTGCCCCGGCTGTTCGGGGACCGGATCGGTCAGGTGGTGCCCAGTGTCAGCCGGTCGGTGCTGCGGGCGGGGCCCTCCGTGGCGGGGCTGCGCGCGGCGGCGGAAGCGGAGGTAGGGGCGCTCTCGGCGGCGCTCCGTGACCGCCGTTGAGCCCTCGACCGTAGAGAAATGTCCGAAAAGTTCGTACTGATTGAACGCTGACCTGGACTTTTTGACGATTCTCGCTGACTCAGGCCGGATCGGCCGCTAGTCTCCGACGAGAGCGGAGCAGCACGGCGCCCAGTCGGCTGCCCGCCGGCACGGGGCCACCAGGCCGTGTGCTGTCCGTATCCAACAGATTCGACACCCGAGGTGACGTAGGCGTGGCTCTTCCGCCCCTAACCCCTGAACAGCGCGCAGCCGCGCTTGAGAAGGCCGCCGCGGCTCGCCGGGAGCGCGCCGAGGTCAAGAATCGGCTCAAGCACTCCGGCGCCTCCCTGCACGAGGTCATTCAGCAGGGCCAGAAGAACGATGTCATCGGCAAGATGAAGGTGAGCGCGCTGCTCGAATCGCTGCCCGGCGTCGGCAAGGTCCGCGCCCGGCAGATCATGGAGCGTCTCGGCATCTCCGAGAGCCGCCGGGTCCGTGGCCTGGGATCCAACCAGATCGCCTCGCTGGAGCGTGAGTTCGGCGACAAGGCGGCCTGAGATTTTCCCGCTCCCTCGGGAGGCGGGATAATCGGCCCATGAACGATCGTCCGCGGCTGACCGTGCTCTCCGGCCCCTCCGGGGTCGGCAAGAGCACGGTCGTCGCCCATATGCGCAAAGCTCATCCGGAGGTGTGGCTGTCCGTCTCGGCCACCACCCGCCCTCCCCGGCCCGGGGAACAGCACGGGGTGCACTACTTCTTCGTGGACGACGAGGAGTTCGACAAACTCGTCGCCAACGGAGAACTGCTGGAGTGGGCCGAGTTCGCCGGCAACCGCTACGGCACGCCGCGCCGGGCCGTGCTCGACCGGCTGGAGGCGGGGGACCCGGTGCTCCTGGAGATCGATCTCCAGGGCGCCCGGCTGGTGCGCTCCTCGATGCCCGAGGCACGGCTGGTCTTCCTCGCCCCGCCCAGCTGGGAGGAGCTGGTCCGCCGGCTCACCGGGCGCGGCACCGAGCCGCCCGACGTGATCGAGCGGCGGCTGACCGAGGCCAGGAAGGAACTGGCGGCGGAGGCCGAGTTCGACGTCACCCTGGTGAATACGTCGGTCGAGGACGTCGCGGGTGAGCTGCTAGCCTTGCTGTGTTAACCAGGGGGCAGTTTTGTTTCCCCCGCCCCCGACCCCCTGCGGAAGGTAGAGCGTGTCCTCTTCCATCACCACGCCCGAGGGCATCATCAACCCGCCGATCGATGAGCTGCTCGAGGCCACCGACTCGAAGTACAGCCTGGTGATCTACGCCGCCAAGCGCGCGCGCCAGATCAACGCGTACTACTCGCAGCTCGGCGAGGGTCTGCTGGAGTACGTCGGCCCGCTCGTGGACACTCACGTGCACGAGAAGCCGCTGTCGATCGCGCTCCGCGAGATCAACGCCGGTCTGCTGACCTCCGAGGCCGTCGACGGTCCGGCGGACCCGGGCCGCTGAGCCGCGGATCCTCCGGCACCCCCCACCGCCCCGCGCCCCGCGGAACGGCGGCCGGGGGACGGTAGCCGGGGGACACCGTCCGGGCCCCGCACCTCCGGGGCCACCGCGCGCCCGGCCGGCACCGATCCCGGAGCCGGCGGGGCCGTCGCATCGAACCGTCCGCGGGCCCGGCAGTACGCTGCCGGGCCCGTGATCGCGCCGGGAGAAGGCCAGCGATGGACAAGCCGAAGGTCGTTCTGGGAGTCAGCGGCGGGATCGCCGCCTACAAGGCGTGCGAGCTGCTGCGGCGGCTGACCGAGTCGGGCCACGACGTCCGGGTGCTGCCCACGGCCAACGCGCTGCGCTTCGTCGGCGCGCCCACCTGGGCTGCCCTCTCGGGCCACCCGGTGGAGACCGAGGTCTTCGAGGACGTGCACGAGGTGCCGCACGTCCGCATCGGTCAGCAAGCCGATCTGCTGGTGATCGCCCCGGCCACCGCCGATCTGCTGGCCAAGGCCGCCCACG
Source organism: Streptomyces harbinensis (assembly GCF_900116145.1). Taxonomy (GTDB): domain Bacteria; phylum Actinomycetota; class Actinomycetes; order Streptomycetales; family Streptomycetaceae; genus Streptomyces; species Streptomyces carpaticus. The sequence goes on from NZ_FPAB01000002.1 coordinate 475,426, forward strand.
GGCGGGCGGACGACCTGCTCACCAATACGCTGCTCACGGTCCGGGCCCCGGTGGTCTTCGCGCCCGCCATGCACACCGAGATGTGGGAGCACCCGGCCACCCGGGAGAACGTCGCCACCCTGCGCCGCCGCGGCGCCGTGGTCATCGAGCCCGCCAGCGGCCGGCTCACCGGCGCCGACACCGGCAAGGGCCGGCTCCCCGACCCGGCCGAGATCTTCGAGGTCTGCCGCCGGGTGCTGGCCCGGGGCACCGGCGCCCTCACCCCCGACCTGGCCGGCCGGCACGTGGTGATCTCCGCCGGCGGCACCCGGGAGCCGCTGGACCCGGTGCGGTACCTGGGGAACCGTTCCTCCGGCAAACAGGGCTACGCCCTGGCCCGCACCGCCGTGGCCCGGGGCGCCCGGGTCACCCTGGTCGCGGCCAACACCGCGCTGCCCGACCCGGCCGGTGCCGAGGTCGTCCCGGTGGGCACCGCGCGGGAGTTGCAGGATGCCGTGGTCAAGGCCGCCATCGGCGCGGACGTGGTGGTGATGGCCGCGGCGGTCGCCGACTTCCGCCCGGCGCACGAGGTGCGCAGCAAGATCAAGAAGCGGGACGGGGTGGAGCCGGAGCCCGTCGCGCTGGTCCGCAACCCCGACATCCTCGCCCAGGTGGCCGCCCGTCATCCGGCGCGGCCACCGGTCGTGGTGGGCTTCGCCGCCGAGACGGACGACGTGCTGGCGGGCGGCCGGGCCAAGCTCGCCCGCAAGGGCTGCGATCTCCTGGTGGTCAACCAGGTGGGCGACGGGCGCGCCTTCGGCACCGAGGAGAACGAAGCGGTGATCCTGGAGGTCGGCGGCCCGGAGACCCCGGTGCCGTACGGCCCCAAGGAGGCCCTGGCGGACCGCGTCTGGGACGCCGTGGCCCGGCGCCTGACGACGGCCTGACCCCGTACGCTCACGCCCCGGCGCCGTCCCGTGCGCCGTGGCGCGCCCACCCACCGGCCGAAGGCGCTCCCCGCCTCCGCAACCCCCCGGCGGCGTCTCGCACTGCGGTCCACCTCTCCCCAGCCGGGGCCGGGACCGTTACGCTAAGACAGGGCCGTGGCAGCGGTACGGGATTCGGCTGTCCAGCGCCCCCGAGTCGATAGACTCACTCCGACGACCTCCGGAGCTTCCGGAGCGGGTCGGTCCAGTTCAGTCAGCAGCCGCTGCAACCCCAGGGAGCGATGTGTCCCGCCGCCTGTTCACCTCGGAATCCGTGACCGAGGGTCACCCCGACAAGATCGCCGACCAGATCAGCGACGCCATTCTCGACGCCCTCCTCCGGGAGGACCCGACCTCCCGGGTGGCCGTCGAGACGATGATCACCACCGGTCTGGTGCACGTGGCCGGCGAGGTCACCACCAAGGCGTACGCGGACATCGCGTCCCTGGTGCGCAACAAGATCCTCGAAATCGGCTACGACTCCTCCAAGAAGGGGTTCGACGGCGCGTCCTGCGGGGTTTCGGTGTCCATCGGGTCGCAGTCCCCCGACATCGCCCAGGGCGTGGACACGGCCTACGAGTCGCGCGTCGAGGGCGAGCTGGACGAGCTGGACCGGCAGGGCGCGGGCGACCAGGGCCTGATGTTCGGCTACGCCTGCGACGAGACGCCCGAGCTGATGCCGCTGCCCATCCGGCTGGCGCACCGGCTCTCGCACCGGCTCTCCGAGGTGCGGCGCAACGGGACCATCCCCTACCTGCGCCCGGACGGCAAGACGCAGGTCACCATCGAGTACGACGGCGACAAGGCCGTGCGGCTGGACACCGTCGTGGTCTCCAGCCAGCACGCCTCCGACATCGACCTGGAGTCGCTGCTCGCGCCCGACATCCAGGAGTTCGTCGTCGAGCCGGAGCTGAAGGCGCTGGTCGCCGACGGCATCAAGCTGGACAGCGAGGGCTACCGGCTGCTGGTCAACCCGACCGGACGGTTCGAGATCGGCGGCCCGATGGGCGACGCCGGCCTGACCGGCCGCAAGATCATCATCGACACCTACGGCGGCATGGCCCGGCACGGCGGCGGCGCGTTCTCCGGCAAGGACCCGTCCAAGGTCGACCGTTCGGCCGCCTACGCCATGCGCTGGGTCGCCAAGAACGTGGTGGCCGCCGGGCTCGCCTCGCGCTGCGAGGTGCAGGTCGCCTACGCCATCGGCAAGGCCGAGCCGGTCGGTCTCTTCGTGGAGACCTTCGGGACCGCCACGGTGGAACCGGAGCGCATCGAGAAGGCCATCGGCGAGGTCTTCGACCTGCGCCCGGCCGCCATCATCCGCGACCTCCACCTGCTGCGTCCCATCTACGCCCAGACCGCCGCGTACGGGCACTTCGGCCGCGAACTGCCCGACTTCACCTGGGAGCGCACCGACCGCGTGGACGCGCTGCGGGCGACCGTCGGGCTGTGAACCGGCCGGCTCGGTGATGTCCGAGCCATCTGCTTGACTGCTCGGGTGAGCGGCGAGCGGGATTCCCAGGCAGCGGGTGCGGAGCAGCTGGCGCTGATCCGGGCGAGCGTGCGGGCCGGGCGGAAGGATCCGCCCGCCCGCCCCCGCACCTGGCGCGGCGCCCCGCTCGCCGGGGAACTGCCGGTGGCCCGGGTGCTGGTCGACAAGGGCCTGGTGCACCTGGACCGCTTCTTCGATTACGCCGTGCCGGCCGCCATGGACGCCGATGCCACACCGGGCGTCCGGGTCCGGGTGCGGTTCGGCGCGGGGGAGCGCGGCGGGCGCCGCGAGGGCGGCGGCCTGATCAACGGGTTCGTCGTGGAGCGGCGCGCCACCAGTGACTTTCCCGGGACGCTCGCCCCGATCGCCCAGGTGCTCTCCACCGAGCAGGTCCTCGGCCCGGAGCTGCTGCGGCTGTGCCGCGCGGTCGCCGACCGGTACGCCGGGGCGCTCGCCGACGTCGTCCAGCTGGCGGTGCCGCCGCGCCGGGCCCGCCCTGAGAAGCAGCCCTCGCCCCCCGCCCCGGCCCCGCCCGCCGCGCCCGGGCCCGGCGGCTGGGACCGCTACCCGCGCGGGCCCGGATTTCTGGCGGCGCTGGCCCGGGGCGAGGCGCCGCGCGCGGTGTGGACGGCGCTCCCCGGGCCCGGCTGGCCCGACGAGCTGGCGCGGGCCCTTGCCACCGCGCTGGCCGCCGGGCGCGGCGCGCTCGCCGTGCTGCCGGACGGCCGGGCGGCGGCCCGGGTGGACGCCGCCCTCGGGGCCCTGCTGGGCCCGGGCCACCACGTCCTGCTCACCGCCGACGCGGGCCCCGAGGAGCGCTACCGCAACTGGCTGGCGGTCAGCCGGGGCGCGGTCCGCGGTGTGGTCGGCACCCGGGCCGCGATGTTCGCCCCGGTACGGGACCTGGGGCTGGCCGCGATCTGGGACGACGGCGACCAGGCGCACGCCGACGACCGCGCGCCGCAGCCGCACGCCCGGGACGTCCTGCTGCTGCGGGCCGCCCATGAACGCGCCGGGTTGCTGCTGGGCGGCCACGCGCAGACGGTGGAGGCGGCCCAGCTGCTGGCCACCGGCTTCGCCGCCCCGCTGACCGCAGGCCGCGAGACCGTCCGGCTGAGCGCCCCGCTGGTGCGGACGGTCGGCGACATGGACGAGGCCAGGGACGCGGCGGCCCGCACCGCGCGGCTGCCGAGCCTGGCCTGGCAGACCCTGCGGGACGCCCTGGGACGCGGCCCGGTCCTCATCCAGGTGCCGCGCCGGGGGTACGTCCCCCGGCTGGCCTGCGAGCGGTGCCGCGAGCCGGCCCGCTGCCGGCACTGCCACGGACCGCTGACCGTGCCGGACGGCGGGGAACTGCGCTGCGGCTGGTGCGGGCGCGAGGAGCAGTCCTGGCACTGCCCGGAGTGCGGGGGCGGCCGGCTGCGGGCCGTCGTGGTCGGGGCGCGCCGTACGGCCGAGGAGCTGGGCCGGGCGTTCCCCGCGGTGCCGGTGCGCACCTCGGGCCGTGATCACGTCCTGGAGACGGTGCCGGAGCGGCCCGCGCTGGTGGTCTCCACGCCCGGCGCCGAACCGCGTGCCGAGGGGCCCGGCTATGCCGCGGCGCTGCTGCTCGACGGCTGGGCGCTGCTCGGCCGGCCCGATCTGCGGGCGGGGGAGGAGGCGCTGCGCCGCTGGCTGGCGGCGGCGGCGCTGGTCCGGCCGCAGGAGGAGGGCGGCACGGTGGTGGTGCTGGCCGAGCCCACCCTGCGGCCGGTGCAGGCGCTGGTGCGGTGGGACCCGGCCGGGCACGCCGAGCGCGAACTGGCCGACCGGGCCGCGCTCGGGCAGCCGCCGGTCTCCCGGATGGCGGCGGTGAGCGGGCTGCCGGAGGCGGTGGACGGGCTGCTGGCCACGGCCGAACTGCCTCCGGACGCCGAGATCCTGGGCCCGGTGCCGCTGCCGGTGACGGCAGCGGGCCAGCCGCGCAGACCGGGCGACCCGCCGCCGGGCGAGGTGTGGGTGCGGGCGCTGGTGCGCGTGCCGCCGGGCAGCGGCGGGGCGCTGGCGGCGGCGCTGAAGGCGGCACAGATCGCCCGGGCCACCCACCGGGCGGGCCCGCCGGCCCGGATCCGGATCGATCCGCCGGACATCGGCTGACGGCCGGCCCGCCGGCCGCCCGGCGGGTCAGCCGTACCGTTCCAGGTACGCGTCCAGCGCCGCGGCGCCGCCGAGCAGCGCCCGGGCGCGGGTACGCAGCCGGGTGTGCCAGTCGCCGAGCGCTTCGGCCAGCGGTTCCCGGCCGCCCGCCGAGCGCAGCTGGTCGAGCAGCGGGGCGATGCCCTCCAGCGGATAGCCGCCGCGCCGCAGCTGATGGGTGAGCCGGGCGTCGCGCACGGCGCTCGCGTCGTACACCCGGTACCCGGTCTGCGGATCGCGGCGCGGGCGCAGCAGCCCGGCCCGCTCCCAGGCGCGCAGGGTGGCCGGCCGGATGCCGAGTTCGTCCGCGAGCGGGCCGATGAAGGTCCCGGCGCGTCCCGGCCCGCTCTCGGTCCCGGCCGTCGCCGCCTCCGGCTCCGGTGCCAGATCGCGCAGCGCGCTCTCCACGGACCGCAGGGTGCGCCGGTCGGCGAGCAACTGGACGTGGCTCTCGTCGATCAGGGTGAACGCCTCGTCGGGTGCCCCCCGGTGCACCGCCGCCAGGATCGCGGTGGCCGTCCGGTGACCGTGCCCCGGGAGCAGGGCCAGGAAGGTGGTGAGCGCCGCGGCGTGCCGTGGGGTGTAGCGGCGGTAGCCGTGCGCGGAGCGTTCGGCGGCCGGGAGGATGCCGGCCTCCTCGTAGTTCCTGATCGCCTGGGGGGACAGCCCGTGCGCCCGCGCCAGATCGACCGGGCGCAGCCGCTCACTGCTTTGAAGCTTTTCAGGCATGAGGCGGACGATATCGCGGAAAAGTTTCCACCGGTACTTCAACGATACCGTTGAATGCATGCCCATGGACCTCTCGGATGTGACCCATCCCCTCCGGGCCGCCGCCGTGCTGCGGCTCTTCCCGGCCCGCCCGCACCTGCTCGCCCTCGGCGAGCCGACCCATGGCGAGGACATGCTGCTCGACCTGCGCAACCGGCTCTTCGGACAGCTCGTCGAGGAGGCGGGCTACCGGACGATCGCCCTGGAGAGCGACTGCATGGCGGGACTGCTCGTCGACGACTACGTGGCCACGGGCGCCGGCAGCCTGGACGAGGTGATGGAACACGGTTTCAGCCACGGCTTCGGCTCCTCGGCCGCCAACCGCGAACTCGTGCGCTGGATGCGCGCCCACAACGAGGAGCGGCCGGCCGCCGAACGGCTGCGCTTCGCCGGCTTCGACGGGCCGCTGGAGATCACCGGCGCCGCGAGCCCCCGGCCGGCCCTCACCGCCCTGCACACCTACCTCGCCGCCCGGGTGGACCCGGCACTGCTGCCCTGCACGGCCGGTGCCCTCGACCGCCTGCTGGGCGAGGACAGCGCGTGGACCGAACCCGCCGCGATGTCCGACCCCGCCGCCTCGGTGGGCCGGACCCCGCAGGCCACCGAACTGCGGCTGCTCGCCGACGATCTGGTGGCCCTGCTCGACACCCGGACCCCGGAGCTGATCGCGGCCACCTCCCGCGAGGACTGGCACCGGGCCCGGCTGTACGGGCGTACCGCCACCGGGCTGCTCCGCTACCACTTCTGGATGGCGGACACCGGGCCCGCCCGCATGGCTCGCCTGGTCGCCCTGCGGGACCGGATGATGGCCGACAACCTGCTCGCCCTCGCCGAACGGGGCCCGGCCCTGGTGCACGCCCACAACGCCCACCTCCAGCGCGAACCGAGCAGCATGCGGATGGGTGGCGAACGGCTGCGCTGGTGGAGCGCCGGTGCCCTGCTGAACGCCCACATGGCGGAGCGGTACGCCTTCGTGACCACCGCCCTGGGCACCATCCGGCACCGGGGCGTGGACACCCCGCCGCCGGACACCGTGGAGGGACTGCTGTACACCCTCCCGCACGCCCACCACGTGGCGGACGCCGCCGGGCTCGCCGCCGCCTACGGGGACACCCGCCCGGCGGCCCGGGTGTCCCCGTACATCGGCTACGCCCCGCTCGACCCGGCGCACCTGGCCGCGCAGCAGGGGATTCTGTTCGTCAGGGACCTGCCCGCCGGCTAGGCCGCGTGCGGCAGCCGGCGGAGCTTCAGGGTGTTGTCCAGGTGGTGCATCTCCCGGCCGTCCGGCAGCACCCGGACGCGCTCGTACTCCTCGTCGGTGCGCACCTCCCAGGCACCCTCGGGCAGCTCCAGCGAGGCGAAGACCTCCGCCGGGGTGGGGAAGTGCACCTCCGGGCGGTCCTCGTGGTCGTGCTCGACGCCCCGGGGCCAGCCCGCGTGCCCCACCACGAGCAGCGTCCCGCCGGGGGCCACCGCCGCCGCGGCCCGGCGCAGGATGCGCTCCCGGGGCAGTTCGACGGTGGAGTGCAGGAACAGCGAGCAGACCAGGTCGTAGCTCCCCTCGGGGAAGGACTCGGCCAGATCGTGCCGCTGCCAGTCCACGCGCTCGCCCACCCCCCGCTCCGCGGCATGCACGCGGGCCCGCTCCAGCGCGACGGCCGAGACGTCCACGGCGGTCACCCGCCAGCCGGTGAGGGCCAGCCACACCGCGTCCGCGCCCTCACCGCACCCCAGCTCCAGCGCGCTGCCCGGCGTCAGCCCGTGCACCTCGCGGACCAGAGCGGCGCTGGGCATACCGCTCCACAGCCGGCCGTTCTCCCGGTACCGGTCGTCCCAGTACTCCTGTGCCGGGCGTGTTTCCTCTGACATGGGATACCTCCGTTTCACCGGAGATGGTCCGCCCCCGACCGGCCCATGGCGAAGTCTGTTGCCGCTTCGGCAAACTCAGCCGCTGCGCGGGCCCGGGAACGGCGCGGGCACCGGCTGCTGCGGCGCCGGCGGGGCCGCAGCGGCGAGCGACTCGCGGACGGCGCCGGTCCGCTCCGCCGTCCGCCGGGTGCCGTACCGGCGGTGCACCGCCTGCTTGGTGACACCGAGCGCCGAACCCACCGCGTCCCAGGAGAAACCCAGTGAACGGTCGAAGTCGACGGCCGCCGTCACCAGGGTCTCCACGCTGTCGCGCAGTTCCTGGGCCAGCCGGACGGTCGGGGCCGGCGCGCGGCCGTACACGACGAACCCGGCAGCCGACCCGGTGCGCCGCGGGCGGTACACATTGCCGAGCTGTGCGGTGAGTGTGCGCAGCGCGTCCACCTGGCGGCGGACCCGCTCGATGTCCCGGACCAGCAGGTGCAGGCTGGCCCGTGCCTGGGCGTCAGGGGTGGCGTGGTCGGCCATGAAGACCCTCTCGAACCGGCGTCAGGGATAGTCGGAATGGTCAATCTGTCTTGACCAACGCCGCACCCGTGGCCCAAGTCACGCTGATGGAGCGCATCACCCCGGCCAAGGGGCGCGTTCGCCTCCGCACGCCCTGGGGGTTCACGCCGGGGCGGACCGTAGACTGACGCACCGTTTCCCCGGTCCCGCCCGGCCCCGCCGCGCGGACCCCCGCACCATCCGAACCATCCGAGAAGGTGACACCCGCACCATGAGGCTCGTCTTCGCCGGCACCCCCGAGGTGGCCGTCCCGGCCCTGGACGCCCTGATCGCATCGGACCGGCACGAGGTCGCCGCCGTCGTCACCCGGCCCGACGCGCCCGCCGGCCGCGGCCGGCGGCTGGTCGCCAGCCCCGTCGCCCAGCGGGCCGAGGAGGCCGGCATCGAGATCCTGCGCCCGCAGCGACCGCGCGACGCGGACTTCCAGGAACGGCTGCGGGCCATCGCGCCCGACTGCGCCCCCGTGGTCGCCTACGGCGCCCTGCTGCCCGAGTCCGTGCTCACCATCCCCCGGCACGGCTGGGTCAATCTGCACTTCTCCCTGCTCCCCGCCTGGCGCGGCGCCGCCCCCGTCCAGCACGCGGTCATCGCCGGCGACGAGGTCACCGGCGCCTCCACCTTCCAGATCGAGAAGGGCCTGGACTCCGGCCCGGTCTTCGGCGTGCTCACCGAGGAGGTCCGCCCCGAGGACACCAGCGGCGATCTGCTCACCCGGCTCGCCTTCGCCGGCGCCGGCCTCCTGGCGGCCACCATGGACGGCATCGAGGACGGCAGCCTGCGCGCCGTCCCGCAGCCGGAGGAGGGCGTCACCCTCGCCCCCAAGCTCTCCGTCAACGACGCCCGCGTCGACTGGGACCACCCGGCGCTCGGCGTGCACCGCCTGGTCCGCGGCTGCACCCCCGCCCCCGGCGCCTGGACCGTCTTCCGCGGCGAACGCCTCAAGATCCGCCAGGTCGCCCTCGCCCCCGACCGGCAGGAGCTGGCCCCCGGCGAACTCGGCATCGGCAAGCGCACCGTCCACGCCGGCACCGGCTCGCACGCCGTCGAACTGATCTGGGTACAGCCCCAGGGCAAGAAGCCGATGGCCGCCGCCGACTGGGCCAGGGGGATGCGGGTGCGCCCGGGGGAGCGGCTGGGCTGAGCCCCGGACGGCGACCGTAGGCTTGGAACCCCGCACCGCCGTCCCGCGCGTACCCGGTACCCGCCCCCAGCACCACCCGGAGTCATCGTCCCCGTGAGCAATCGGCCGCCCCGTCGTCGTCCCGCCCGGCCCTACCGCCGTCCCCGCAAGGACCCGGTGCGCTTCCTCGCGTTCGAGGCGCTGCGCGCCGTCGGCGAACGCGACGCCTACGCCAACCTCGTCCTGCCCCCGCTGCTGCGCAAGGCCCGGGCCGCCGGGGACTTCGACGACCGGGACGCCGCGCTCGCCACCGAGCTGGTGTACGGCACGCTCCGCCGCCAGGGCACCTACGACGCGGTGCTCGCCGCCTGCGTGGACCGGCCGCTGCGCGAGGTCGATCCGCCGGTGCTCGATGTCCTCTCGCTCGGTGCCCACCAGCTGCTGGGCACCCGCATCCCCACCCACGCCGCCGTCAGCGCCAGCGTGGAGCTGGCCCGGGTGGTGCTGGGCGACGGCCGGGCCAAGTTCGTCAACGCCGTGCTGCGCAAGGTCGCCGCCCACGACCTGCCGGGCTGGCTGGAGCGGGTGGCGCCGCCTTACGACGAGGACCCCGAGGAACACCTGGCGGTCGTGCACGCCCATCCGCGCTGGGTGGTCTCCGCGCTGTGGGACGCGCTCGGCGGCGACCGCGGCGAGATCGAGGCGCTGCTGGCCGCCGACAACGAACGCCCGCGGGTCACCCTGGCCGCCCGGCCCGGCCGCATCACCCCCGCCGAACTGCTGGAGCGGGCCGGCGCCGATCGGGCCACCGCGGGGGAGTGGTCCCCCTACGCCGTCCGGCTGGCCGAGGGCGGCGAGCCCGGCGCCATCGACGCCGTCGCCGACGGCAGCGCCGGGGTGCAGGACGAGGGCAGCCAGCTGGTCGCCCTCGCCCTGGCGAACGCCCCGCTGGCCGGCGACGGCGGCGACAGCCGCTGGCTGGACGCCTGCGCAGGACCCGGCGGCAAGGCCGCGCTGCTGGCCGCGCTCGCCGCCGGACGCGGCGCCGCCCTGCTGGCGGCCGAGCGGCAGCCGCACCGGGCGGGACTCGTGGCCCGAGCCCTGGCCGGCAACCCCGGCCCGTACCAGGTCGTGGTCGCCGACGGCACCCGCCCCGCCTGGCCGGCCGGCTCCTTCGACCGGGTGCTGGTCGACGTCCCCTGCACCGGCCTCGGCGCGCTGCGCCGCCGCCCCGAGGCCCGCTGGCGCCGCGCACCGCAGGACGTGGAGGGCTTCGCGCCGCTCCAGCGCGGCCTGCTGCGGGAGGCGCTGCGGGCGGTGCGGCCCGGCGGCGTGGTGGGGTACGCCACCTGCTCGCCCCATCTGGCCGAAACCCGCGCCGTCGTCCAGGACGTGCTGAAGAACCCGGGCGCCCCGGCCGCCGAGTGGCTGGACGCCCGGCCCCTGCTGCCCGGGGTGCCCGGCCTGGGCGAGGGCCCCGACATCCAGCTGTGGCCGCACCGGCACGGCACCGACGCGATGTACCTGGCGCTGTTGCGCCGCACCGCGTGACCGGCGTCACCCGTCCCCGGGACCATGCTGAATACTGAGGACATGGCACAGATCAACCCCAGCATCCTGTCCGCCGACTTCGCACGCCTCGCCGAGGAGGCCCGGGCCGTGGCGGGGGCGGACTGGCTGCACGTCGACGTCATGGACAACCACTTCGTGCCGAATCTGACGCTGGGTCTCCCGGTGGTGGAGTCGCTGCGCAAGGCCACCGACACCCCCCTGGACTGCCATCTGATGATCGAGGACCCCGACCGCTGGGCCCCGGCCTACGCGGAGGCGGGCGCCGGTTCCGTCACCTTCCACGCCGAGGCCGCCACCGCGCCGATACGGCTGGCCCGGGAGATCAGGGCGCAGGGCGCGCGCGCCTCGATGGCGCTGCGCCCGGCCACCCCGATCGAGCCGTTCGAGGATCTGCTGCCGGAACTGGACATGATCCTGGTGATGACGGTGGAGCCGGGCTTCGGCGGGCAGGCGTTCCTGGACGTCACACTGCCCAAGATCCGCCGCACCCGCGAGCTGATCGACCGGCACGGGCTGCCGCTGTGGCTCCAGGTGGACGGCGGGGTCTCGGCGGCGACCATCGAGCGCTGCGCGGAGGCGGGCGCCGATGTGTTCGTGGCGGGTTCGGCCGTCTACGGGGCCGAGGACCCGGAGGCGGCGGTACGCGGGCTGCGCGAGCAGGCGGAGCGCGCCGCCGCGGCGGCCCGGGGCGGCAGCGCCGCCGGGTGAGGGGACACGGCGCCCGGGCCGCTGCGGCCGGGGCGCGACAGACATCGAGGACCTTACCGCCGCGCGAGGACGAGCACGCGGATCGCGAGCGGGCAAGGCGGAGGACGGAGAGGTGAGTGGCGTGTCGACCGGGAGGTCAGCCGCACGGATGGGGCCCGCTGAACTGATGCAGGCGGCGGCGATGGCCCGCCGCTTCTATCTGGAGGGCAAGTCCAAGATCCAGATCGCGGACGAGTTCGGGGTGAGCCGGTTCAAGGTCGCCCGCGTGCTGGAGTCCGCGGTGGAGCACGATCTGGTGCGCATCGAGATCCGGGTGCCCGCGGAACTGGACGCGGACCGGTCGGACGCCCTGCGGGCGCGGTACGGGCTGCGGCACGTGGTGGTCGCCGAGTCCCCGTCGGAGACCGCGGACGACACCCCCGATCCGGAGCACCTGGGCGAGGTGGCCGCCGAACTGCTGGGCGAACTGGTCACCGAGGGCGATGTCCTGGGCCTGGCCTGGGGGCGTTCCACGATCCACATGGCGGCGGCCCTGCGGGAGTTGCCGCCGTGCACCGTGGTCCAGCTGACCGGGGTGTACGACGCGGGCACCGCCGAGCGCGGCTCGGTGGAGGCGGTACGGCGGGCCGCCGCCGTCTCCGGCGGGGACGCGCACCCGATCTACGCGCCGATGCTGCTGCCGGACTCGGCCACGGCGGACGCGCTGCGCGCCCAGCGGGGGATCGCGGCGGCGTTCGAGTTCTTCGACAGGGTGACGATCGCGGCGGTGTCCATCGGTTCCTGGGAGCCGGGTATCTCCACGGTGCACGACATGCTGAACAAGGACGAGCGCGAGCACTACGCCTCGCTCGGGGTGGCCGCCGAGATGTCGGCGCACCTCTTCGACGCCGAGGGGCGCCGGGTGGGCCGGGACCTGGGGGAGCGGTGCATCACGGTGGAGGCCGAGCGGCTGCGCCGGATCCCCGAGGTGGTGGCGATCGCGGGCGGTCGCCGCAAGGCGGAGGCGATCGGGGCGGTGCTGCGGTCGGGTCTGGTGACGAGTCTGGTCACCGATACGACGGCCGCCGACCACCTGCTCGACCAGCCGGCCGGGGCGCGTCCGGCGCTGGAGCGCTCCGACCCGGACAGCGTGCCCCGGTGAGGGGGACGGGCCGGGGGTGGGGTGCCGGGCGGGCACTCCGTCGGCCATCTGTTCGCCCGTTCCGGGGCGGATCGGGGATAATGCCGTAGGAGCCGGTTGCCGACGCTCCGCTCCCACCCTCCCCCCGACCCCGGGCCGGGAGGTGCCCGCAGGGCAATGCGAGAACGCAGGTGAGAGCAGGCATGAAGTTCCTCAATGACTCCCGGCCGTCCTACGACCTGACCTATGACGACGTGTTCATGGTCCCGGGCCGCTCGGCGGTGGGCTCGCGGCAGGACGTCGACCTCTCGACCCCGGACGGCAGCGGTACCACCCTGCCGCTGGTGGTGGCCAATATGACGGCCGTCGCGGGGCGGCGGATGGCCGAGACGGTGGCCCGCAGAGGCGGTCTCGCGGTCATTCCGCAGGACATCCCGCTGGATGTGGTGACCGAGGTCACCGGCTGGGTCAAGCAGCGCCATCCGGTGCTGGACACCCCGATCACCCTGGCGCCGTCCCAGACGGTCGCCGACGCCCTGGCGCTGCTGCCCAAGCGGGCGCACAACGCCGGGGTGGTGGTGGCCGAGGGGCGCCCGGTGGGCATCGTCACCGAGGCCGATCTGGCCGGGGTGGACCGGTTCACCCAGCTGAGCGAGGTCATGTCCAGGGACCTGCTGGTCCTGGACGCGGACATCGACCCCAGGGAGGCGTTCGCCACCCTGGACAGCGCGCACCGCAAGATCGCCCCGGCCGTCGACGCGCAGGGCCGGCTGGCGGGCATCCTCAGCCGCAAGGGCGCGCTGCGCGCCACCTTGTACCGGCCGGCCACCGACGCGGCCGGCCGGCTGCGGGTGGCGGCGGCGATCGGCATCAACGGCGGCAGTGTGGCGCGCGCCGAGGGGCTGCTGGCGGCCGGGGTGGACACCCTGGTGGTGGACACCGCGCACGGGCACCAGGAGTCGATGCTGGCCACCTTGCGCGCGGTGCGGGCGCTGGACCCGCGGGTGCCGGTGGTGGCGGGCAACGTGGTGTCGGCCGCCGGGGTGCGGGATCTGATCGAGGCGGGCGCGGACATCATCAAGGTCGGGGTGGGCCCCGGCGCGATGTGCACCACCCGGATGATGACCGGCGTCGGCCGGCCGCAGTTCTCCGCGGTGCTGGAGTGCGCGGCCGAGGCACGGAAGTTCGGCAAGCACGTCTGGGCGGACGGCGGGGTGCGGCATCCGCGCGATGTGGCGATGGCGCTGGCCGCCGGCGCCTCCAATGTGATGATCGGCTCCTGGTTCGCCGGGACGCACGAGTCGCCCGGTGATCTCCAGCAGAGCGCCGACGGCCGGCCGTACAAGGAGAGCTTCGGCATGGCCTCGGCCCGCGCGGTGCGCAACCGCACCAGCGAGGAGTCGGCGTACGACCGGGCCCGCAAGGGCCTGTTCGAGGAAGGGATCTCCACCTCCCGGATGTACATCGACCCGGCGCGGCCCGGGGTGGAGGACCTGATCGACGCGATCGTGGCGGGTGTGCGCTCCGCCTGCACCTACGCGGGGGCCCGGACCCTGGAGGAGTTCGCGGACAAGGCGGTGGTCGGCATCCAGAGCGCGGCCGGCTACGCGGAGGGCAAGCCGCTGCACGCCAGCTGGTAACCCTCCCCTCCCTGCCGGGTGACGACGGCCCGGACCACTGCGTGTGGTCCGGGCCGTCGTCACCTCCGCCCCGGGCGGCGGCTCGCGTCGCACCCGCCCTGGTGCGGCAGCTTCCGGACACCGGCGATAACAGGAAGTTGCCGTGCTTTTCAACTGATGTGCTTCAACAAGGTGTTGAGCTTTCGTCAGCCCCTCCGTAGGTTCTCACTCCGGACACCCCACCGGCCCGCGACCCGGGCCGCCGAACTCCGGAGGACGCGCCATGCGCCTGCGTCAACGCCTTGCCACCGGCTTCACCGCCCTCGCTCTCGCCCTCGGGGCCGTGGCGGTCTCGGCCGCACCGGCCTCCGCCGCGCCCGCCGACAAGCCCCAGGTGCTCTCCAGCTGGACCCAGACCAGCGCGGCCAGCTACAACTCCTGGCTGTCCGCGCGCAACAACCAGGCCGGCTGGTCCGCGTACGGCTTCGACTGGTCCACCGACTACTGCTCCTGGTCGCCCGACAACCCGTTCGGCTTCCCTTTTGAGCTGTCATGCGCGCGTCATGACTTCGGCTACCGCAACTACAAGGCCCAGGGCACCTTCGCCGCCAACAAGGCCCGGCTCGACAACGCCTTCCACGAGGACCTGAAGCGGGTCTGCGCCCGCTACTCCGGCGCCACCAAGACCTCCTGCGACGGCCTCGCCTGGACCTACTACCAGGCGGTCCGCGCCTTCGGCTGACCCGCCCGTCCCCGGTCCGCGCTGTGAGGCGCCCCACACGCGCGCATGCGGCGCGGGCCGGCGTGGCAGACTGGTAGCCGTACAACACGACACAAGCGCACTCCGGGGTCGGTGAAACTCCGAGCCGGCGGTTACAGTCCGCGACCCGTCCGCCCACCAGCGGCCGGTTGACCAGGTGGAATTCCTGGACCGACGGTTAAAGTCCGGATGGGAGGCAGTGCGCGACGGAGCGGGACCGGCATGTCCGGCCGCGGGCCGTCCCCGTTTCCGGGGCGCCCCCGTGTCCCGGGCCACCCCCTGATTCCGTTTGTCCCGTGATGCCCCGGAGTCCGTGCCCGAAAAGGCAGGAGGACCCGGTGGCCGCCCCACCCGAAGCGCCCGAGGCCGAGGCCGCGGCGATGCGTCACGCCATCGCGCTGGCCGCCCGGGGCCTGGGCCGCACCAGCCCCAACCCCGTCGTCGGCTGCGTCGTCCTGGACGCCGCGGGACACCCCGTGGGCGAGGGCTGGCACCAGCGGGCCGGCGGACCGCACGCCGAGATCCACGCCCTCACCCGGGCGGGCGAACGCGCCCGCGGCGGCACCGCCGTCGTCACCCTCGAACCCTGCAACCACACCGGCCGCACCGGCCCCTGCGCGCAGGCCCTCATCGCCGCCGGGATCCGCCGGGTCCGCTACGCCGTCCCCGACCCCGACCCCGCCGCCCGCGGTGGCGCCGCCACCCTGCGCGCCGCCGGGATCACCGCCGAGCCGGGCCCGTACGCCGAGGAGGCCGCCGCCGGCAACGCCGCCTGGCTCACCTCCGTCCGGCTCGGCCGCCCCCACGTGCACTGGAAGTACGCCGCCACCCTGGACGGCCGGATCGCCGCCGCCGACGGCAGCAGCCGCTGGATCACCTCCGCCGAGGCCCGGGCCGACGTCCACCGGCTGCGCGCCGAGGCGGACGCCGTCCTCGTCGGCTCCGGCACCGCGCGCGCCGACGACCCGCACCTCGCCGTACGCGGCGTCCCCGGCGCCCGGCAGCCGCTGCGGGTGGTCCTGGACACCGAGGGCACCGCCCTCACCCCCGGCGCCCGCGTCCTGGACGACGCCGCGCCCACCCTCGTCGCCGTCGCCGAGGACCGCCCCGCGACCGCTGCCGGCGCCGCGCGGACCCTGCGGCTGCCGCGCGCCGCCGGCGGGCGCGGCCTCGCCGTACCCGCCCTGCTCACCGCCCTGCACGAGCGCGGCATCCGCTCCGTCCTGCTGGAGGGCGGCCCCACCCTCGCCGGGGCCTTCGCCGCCGCCGGCGCCCTCGACCGGGTCACCGGCTACCTCGCCCCCGCCCTGCTCGGCGCCGGGCCCGCCGCCCTCGGCGACGCCGGAATCACCACCATCGCGCAGGCGTTGCGCCTGCGGATCACCGCCGCCGACCGGATCGGCCCCGATCTGCGGATCACCGCCGTCCCCGTCACCGCCCCCATGCCCGCCACCGCCGCCAAGGAGTCCTGAATGTTCACCGGAATCGTCGAAGAACTGGGTGAGGTCACCGCCGTCGAGACCCTCGGCGACTCCGCCCGGCTGCGGCTGCGCGGGCCGCTGGTCAGCGAGGGCGCCGCCCTCGGCGACTCCATCGCCGTCAACGGGGTCTGCCTGACCGTCACCGGTACGGAGGACGGCGCCTTCACCGCCGACGTGATGGCCGAGACCCTGCGGCGCTCCTCCCTCGGCGCGCTCAGCACCGGCTCCCGGGTCAACCTGGAACGCCCGCTGGCCCTCGGTGGCCGGCTCGGCGGCCACCTCGTCCAGGGCCACGTGGACGGCACCGGCACCCTGCTGGCCCGCGAGCCCGCCGAGCACTGGGAACTGGTCACCGTCTCGCTCCCCGCCGAGCTGGCCCGCTACGTGGTCGACAAGGGCTCCATCACGGTGGACGGCGTGAGCCTGACCGTCGTCGAGGCCGGCGAGGACCGGTTCACCGTCTCCCTCATCCCCACCACCCTGGCCCTCACCACCCTCGGCCTCAAGCAGCCCGGTGACCCGGTCAACCTGGAGGTCGACGTGATCGCCAAGTACGTCGAACGGATGGTCCGGACGGGCGGCGCGCAGCCCGGCGCGGCCGTGGACGGAGCGGTGCGGTGAGTGTCTTCGACCCGCTCCACGAGGTCGCGTTCCGCGCCTTCGGACAGGACGTCATCTGGTCGGACATGACCGGCAACCTGATCGGCCTGGCCGCCCTCGCGCTCGGCTGGCGCCGCTCGGTGTGGACCTGGCCCGCCCAGCTGCTCTCCGGCCTCGTCCTCATCGCGGCCTATGCCTCCGCCCAGCTCGGCGGCGGCGTCGGCAAGCAACTGCTGGTCATCGTCGTCGCCCTGTGGGGCTGGCGGCAGTGGCGGAACGGCCGGCAGGAGGCCGCCGACGGCCAGATCGCCGTGCGGTTCGCCACCGCCCGCGAACGCCTCCTCCTGGCGGCCGGGGCCGTGGCCGGCACCCTCGCCGTCGGCTGGCTGTTCACCGCCGTGCCGTCCCTGTCGTGGAACCCGTGGCCCGACGCCTACATCTTCGTCGGCACCCTGGTGGCCATGGTCGCCCAGGCCCGCGGCCTGGTGGAGTTCTGGTTCGCCTGGCTGCTGGTGGACGTCGTCGGCGTGCCGCTGGCCTTCAGCAGCGGACTGGCCTTCTCCGGTCTCGTCTACGTCTTCTACCTCGTCCTCGTCCTGTGGGGCATGCGGGACTGGTGGCGCCGCTCCAGCGCCCCCGCGGCCCGCCCCGTTCTGGAAGGAGCAGCCGCATGACCAGCGCCCCGACGGGCCCGGACCCCGACCTCGTCCTCGACCCGGTGGAGCGGGCCGTCGCCGACATCGCGCTCGGCCGTCCCGTGATCGTCGTCGACAACCCCGGCCGGGAGAACGAGGGCGACCTCGTGCTGGCCGCCGAGAAGATCACCCCCGAGATCGTGGCGTTCATGATGAGCGAGTGCCGCGGACTGATCTGCGTGCCCATGGAGGGCCCCGATCTCGACCGGCTGCGGCTGCCGCAGATGGTCACCGAGAACACCGAACCGATGGCCACCGCCTTCACCGTCACCGTGGACGCGGGCCCCGCCCACGGCGTCACCACCGGCATCTCCGCCGCCGACCGCGCCACCACCATCGCCCGCCTCGCCGACCCGGCCGCGAGCGCGGACGACTTCGTCCGCCCCGGCCACGTCTTCCCGCTGCGCGCCCGCCCCGGCGGGGTGCTGGCCCGGCCGGGCCACACCGAGGCCGGCGTGGACCTCGCCCGGCTCGCCGGACTGCGCCCGGCCGCCGTCATCGTGGAGATCGCCGGCGAGGACGGCGCCATGCTCCGGCTGCCCGAACTGGTGCCCTTCGCCCGCAAACACGGCCTGGCCATCATCTCCATCGAGGACCTGATCACCCACCGCGCGGCCCAGGCCCCCCGCGCCGAGCCCGAGGCCGCGCCCGCCGTACGCCGGGAGGCCGTCACCACCCTGCCCACCGCGCACGGCGAGTTCCAGGCGCACGGCTACCGCTCCGCGCCGGACGGCACCGAGCACCTGGCCCTGGTCACCGGGGACATCGGCGACGGCGAGGACGTGCTGGTGCGTCTGCACTCCGAGTGCCTGACCGGTGACATCTTCGGCTCCCAGCGCTGCGACTGCGGCCCGCAGCTGGCCGCCTCCCTGGAGCGCGTCCGGGCCGAGGGCCGCGGCGTCGTGCTGTACCTGCGCGGTCACGAGGGCCGCGGCATCGGGCTGCTGTCCAAACTGCGCGCCTACGAACTCCAGGAACGCGGCCGGGACACCCTGGACGCCAACCTCGAACTCGGCCTGCCCGCCGACGCCCGCGACTACGGGGCCGGCGCCCGTATCCTCGCCGACCTCGGGGTGCGCTCGGTCCGGCTGCTCACCAACAACCCCGCCAAGACCGCCGCCCTGACCGCGCACGGCCTGACCGTCACCGGACGCGAGCCGATGCCCGCCCCGGCCGGCCGGCACAACCTGCGCTACCTGCGCACCAAACGCGACCGCATGGGCCACGACCTGCCCTGGCTGGACGGCGCCGAGCTGCCCGCCTGCGCCGGCCAGTGACCCTGCGCACCTCCCGTACCTCCCTCCCATCCCTCCCCTCCCCGAAAGGCAGGACCACGACATGAGCGGAACCGGCGCCCCCGAGGTGACCGTGGCCCACGGCGGCGACCTGCGGATCGCCGTCGTCGCCGCCCAGTGGCACGACACCGTGATGGACGGCCTCCTCGACGGAGCCCGGCGCGCCCTGAAGGACCTGGGCGTCACCGACTCCACCGTGCTGCGCGTCCCCGGCAGCTTCGAACTGCCGGTCGCCGCCCGCGCGCTGGCCGGCCAGGGCTACGACGCCGTGGTCGCCCTCGGCGTCGTCATCCGCGGTGGCACCCCGCACTTCGACTACGTGTGCCAGGGCGTCACCGCCGGCCTCACCCAGGTCAGCGTGGACACCGGGGTCCCCGTCGGCTTCGGCGTGCTGACCTGCGACACCGAACAGCAGGCCCTGGACCGGGCCGGGCTGCCCGGATCGGCCGAGGACAAGGGGCACGAGGCCGTGACCGCCGCCGCGGCCACCGCCGCCGCCCTGCGCTCGCTCACCGCACCCGCGCGGTGACCGGCCCGGCGCACGCCGTAGGCTGAGGGTCACCATGGCCAACAAGACATTTGAGCAGCTCTTCACGGAACTCCAGCACAAGGCCGCCCACGGCGACCCCGCCACCTCGCGCACCGCCGAGCTGGTCGCCTCGGGCGTGCACTCCATCGGCAAGAAGGTCGTCGAGGAGGCCGCCGAGGTGTGGATGGCCGCCGAGCACGAAGGCACCGAGCGGACCGCCGAGGAGATCTCCCAGCTGCTGTACCACCTCCAGGTGATGATGGTCGCCCGGGGCATCTCCCTGGACGATGTATACGCTCATCTGTGAGGCGGCGCACCGCGCCCCGCACCCCGTCCGTCCCCGACCCCGCACTCTCCCGAAGGAATCACGCCCCATGCTGCGCATCGCCGTCCCCAACAAGGGTTCCCTCTCCGAGCCTGCGTCGGCGATGCTCCATGAGGCCGGCTACCGGCAGCGCAAGGACCGCCGCGAACTCGTCCTGATCGACGCCGACAACGAGGTCGAGTTCTTCTTCCTGCGCCCCCGCGACATCGCCGTCTACGTCGGCTCCGGCAAGCTCGACATCGGCATCACCGGCCGCGACCTGCTGCTGGACTCCGGCGCCGAGGCCGAGGAGATCAAGCAGCTCGGCTTCGCCGGCTCCACGCTGCGCTACGCCGCCCGCCCCGGCACCGTCACCGACGTCAGCCAGTTCGACGGCCTGTCGATCGCCACCTCCTTCCCCGGAGTGGTCCGCGCCCACCTCGCCGAACACGGCGTGCAGGCGTCGGTGGTCCGCCTCGACGGCGCGGTGGAGACCGCCATCAGCCTCGGGGTCGCGGAGGTCATCGCCGACGTGGTGGAGACCGGCACCACCCTGCGCCAGGCGGGCCTGGAGATCATCAGCGCCCCCATCCTGGAATCGGAGGCCGTGGTCATCCGGCGGCGCGGCGACGACCGCGCCGAGCCCAAGGTCGAGCAGTTCCTGCGCCGCCTCCAGGGCGTCCTGGTCGCCCGCCGCTACGTGATGATGGACTACGACATCCGCGCCGAACTGGTCGAGAAGGCCGTGGCCCTCACCCCCGGCCTCGAATCGCCGACCGTCTCCCCGCTGCACGACCAGGGCTGGGTCGCGGTCCGGTCCATGGTCCCGGTCCGCGACGCGCAGCGGGTGATGGACGACCTGTACGACATGGGCGCCCGCGCCATCCTCACCACCGGCATCCACGCCGCCCGGCTGTGAGCGCCCCATGACCAGCACGGACAAGAACGAGGACGACGTGAAGGCCACCGGCGACCCACCCGCCCCCCAGCCCGGGGCGCAAGCCCCCACCCCGCCCGCCCCACCCGCCACACCCGAGCTTCCGGTGGTCTTCCGCCCGGTGCTCACCCGGATCATCCTGATGGTCACCGGCGCCGTCGTCCTCGCCGTGCTGCTGGTCATCGCCGTGATCGTGCCGGTGAGCGCCAGCACCTGGGGCCTGGGCGACCGGTTCACCGTGGCCGGCACCGGCCTCGCCGCCTGGGGCGTGCTCGCCGTGCTCTGCCGCCCCAAGGTGCTCGCCGCCGCCGACGGGGTGACCGTCGTCAACCTCACCGCCAAGCGGCGGCTCGCGTGGGCCGAGATCATACGGGTGAGCCTGCGCCCCGGTGACCCGTGGGTGACCCTCGACCTCGCCGACGGCACCACCATGGCCGCCATGGGCATCCAGCCCGGCCTCGCCCGGGAACGCGCCCTGGCCGACGCCCGGGCGCTGCGCGCCCTCGTCGAGGCCCACGGCAGCGGCACCGGCGCGCCCGGCAACTGACCGGGCGCGTACGGCGGTTACGGCAGCGGCGGGCGCCGGCCCTTCTCCGGGCGGCCCCGCCCGCTGGACGCCAGCACCTCCCCGTACGCCTGCATCAGATCCGGCAGCCGCAGCGTCGAAAGATCCTGCCGGCCCGGATCGGCTGCCGACTCCGAGAGCCGGATGTCCCGGAACGCGCAGCTCGTCTCGTACAGCGTGCGCACGAACCGGCCGTTGCCCAGCTCGTCGATCCAGCCCTCCGCCACCACGTGCGTGCTGATGCTGCGCAACTCCTCCAGCGCCTCCGGGTCCCACACATCGCCGTGGTCGGCCGCCAGCAGCTCCCCGATGGCCGTCAGCTCCACCGGCCGGTAGCTGGGGAACTCCACCCGGGCCGAGAACCGGGACCCCAGCCCCGGGTTGGCGCTCAGCAGCCGGTCCATGCCCTGCGGATAGCCGGCCAGGATCACCACCAGATGCTCCCGGCTGTCCTCCGCCCGCTTCAGCAGCACCTGGAGCGCCTCGTCCCCGTACGCGTCGCCCTTGCTGTAGCCGGAGTGCACCAGCGAGTACGCCTCGTCGATGAACAGCACCCCGCCGAGCGCCGAATCGATCAGCCGGTTCGCCTTCACCGCCGTCTGCCCGAGGAACTCGCCCACCAGATCGGCCCGCTGCGCCTCCACCAGCCGGTCGTGGCTCAGCAGCCCCAGCGCGTGGAAGACCCGGCCCAGGATGCGGGCCACCGTGGTCTTGCCGGTCCCCGAGGGCCCGGAGAACACGAAGTGCCGCTTCGGCGGCTGCACCGGCAGCCCCTGCCCCGAACGCAGCCGCGCCATCCGCAGCTGCGCGGACATCGCCCGTACCTGCTCCTTGACCGGTTCGAGCCCGACCATCCGGTCCAGCTCGGCCAGCGTGTGCGCCAGCAGCGCCGGATCGGGCGCCTGCGGCAGCGCGGGCCCGCCGGCCGGCCGCAGACCGTGCCCGCCGGGCGTACCCGGGCGGCCCGCCGCCCCCGCCGCCCGCCCCTCGCCCGGCGCCGCCGACAGCCGCACCTCACCGGCCTGGCCGGGCAGCGGCAGCGGAGGCGGCGCGGCGGCCGGGCCGTGCGGGGCCAGGACCAGCTGGGCGGTGTCGCCGTCCTCCACGGCCAGCGCGGTCAGCCGCTCCGCGGTGTCCATGAACTCCGCGTCCACCTGGTGCACCGCCCGGTACAGCGGGATCGCCGCCGCGCTGCGCCCGCTGCCCTCCCGCGCCCGCGCCAGCCAGTACCGCAGCTCCTTGCGCTGCGGCTGCTCGCTGCGGCAGCGCATCAGCGCCGTCGCCAGCAGCGGCTCCGCCTGGTCGTACATCTCCAGCCGCACCCGCGCCATCCCGGCGAACAGGCCCGCTTCCACACCCAGTTGCGGATCGTTCAGCAGCGTGGAGGTGAGCCGGAACAGGCCCTCCCAGTCCCGGGTGAGATAGCAGCGGCAGGCGTGCAGGAACCGCGCCGAGGAGTCGGTGTCCGGCGGCGGGCACTGGGCCAGCGCCCGGTCCAGATCGGGCAGCCGGTGGCTGTCCAGTAACTGCGAGGCGTGCGCCAGCAGCAGATCGCGATCGGTCTCCAGCACCGGCTGCACCCACCAGCCCAGCCAGTACCAGGAGCTGAGCGGCCGGCCGTGCCGGGCCCGCTGCTCCCCGAACCGCGCCCGGTGCCGGTACATCTGGAGCAGCGCCGGGGCGACATCGGTGCGCAGCGCGTGCAGCCCGAGCCAGGCGTCCGCCATCCCCGGGTCCTCCCGCACGGCGGCGCGGAACTCCTCCTCGGCCTCCGGATAGGCCGCCGCGGCGTACGCGTCGACGCCGCGCAGCCACGCCAGATCGGCCCCCGTGTGCGGCCCGTGAACGCCTTGCGTGCCAGACATCATGACGACCCCCATGCGCGGATACCGCTCAGCTGTCGCACCTCGGTGCCATCAGGATATCCGCCGCGGGTCGGGACGGATCATCGTCGAAGTGGCGGCGTTCCGCGGCCTCCCAGCCGCGCCAGAAGGCGGCCTGCGCGGGCCCGTCCCGGCGCCGGCCGGCCGCCCAGGCGCGCTCGCGGGAGACGTCCAGCCAGATGAGATGGGCGAGCCGGCCGCGCAGTGCCCGCCGCCCGGCCCCCACCCCCTCCAGCAGCACCACGGGGGCAGGCGGTACGACGGCGGTACGGGTGTAGCCGCGCCGCTCCCAGTCGTACACCTCGTAGCGGGCCTCGGCGCCCCGGGCCAGCGGATCGAGGATCTGCGCGGTGAGCCGGGGCATCCAGCCGAAGAGCGCGTCGTGGCTGGCGAGATCGTCCAGATGGATCACCGGGGCGCCGTCCAGCGCGGCGGCCAGCCGGGCGGCAAGCGTGGACTTGCCGGAGCCGGCGTATCCGTCGATGCCGATCAGCCGCACCGGGCCGAGGGAGGGCGGCAGGGCGCGCAGCCGGGCGGCGAGCTCGGCCGGGGACGGCCGGGAGGGGAGGGGCGGAGCGGGCACCCGGCCAGCGTAGTGCCAGTGGTGGACACCAATATTACTGCGCACGGTCGCCCCGGGGTTACTGGCCGTAAGACCGCTCAGCCGCGATAGTGGGAGGCCGCATCCTGCGACCCCACCGGGAGGCCCCACCGTGACACCGACGCCACGCCGTACCGTGCTGACCGCCGCCGCGCTCGCCGCCGTCGCCGCCGCGGCCTCCGGGAGCCCGGCCGCCGCCGTACCGGCGGGCCGCCGGGCGGCGGACACCGCCGCCGGAACCGTCGAGTACCACGCCTGGACCTCGGCGGCCGACTGGCGCGCGGGCACCGCCCGGGGCACCGCGCTGGTCTCCGGCGACCGGTCCGGGATACTGCTGCGGCGCTCACAGGGCACCATCGACTACACCGACCCGCACACCGGCACCACCTCGGCCTGGGAGCACGCGCAGTGGCTCTCGCCCGAACACCGCACGGATCTGCCGGCCACCGAACTGATCGCCTCGTGGAACGCCGACACCCCGGCCGGCACCTTCGTCCGGATCGAGGCGCGCGCCACCTACACGGACGGCACCCTCAGCCCCTGGTACACCCTCGGGGTGTGGGCCTCGGGCGACGAGGACCTGCTGCGCACCTCGCTGAACGGGCAGCGGGACGGCGTCTCCAGCGTGTGGACCGACACGGTGGCGATCGACGACCCGGCCGGCCCGCAGCGCATCACCGGCTACCGGCTCCGGCTGACGCTGCACCGCAGACCCGGTTCGACGCTCACTCCGGTGGTGTGGCGGGTGGGCGCGATGGTCTCCGATGTCCCCGACCGGTTCGAGGTGCCGGCCAGCGTGCCCGGCCCCGCGGCCGGCGTCGAACTCCCGGTACCCCGGCGCTCGCAGAACATCCACCTCGGCCGCTACCCCGAGTACAACGGCGGCGGTGAGGCGTGGTGCAGCCCCACCTCGTCCACCATGATCCTCGAATACTGGGGCCGGGGCCCGGGCGCCGGGGATCTGGCGTGGGTCGATCCGGCGTACGACGACCCGCAGGTGTGCCACGCCGCCCGGTTCACCTACGACTACGCCTACGGCGGCTGCGGCAACTGGCCGTTCAACACCGCCTACGCCGCCTCCTACCCGGACATGCAGGGCGTCGTCACCCGGATCGCCTCCCTGACGGACGCCGAGACCCTGATCGCCGCCGGGATCCCGCTGATCACCTCGCAGTCCTTCTACGAGGCGGAACTGGACGGCTCCGGCTACGGCACCTCGGGCCACCTGATGACGGTGATCGGCTTCACCGCCGCCGGGGACGTGATCGCCAATGACCCGGCAAGCCCCAGCAACGCGGCGGTGCGGCGGGTCTATCCCCGGCGGCAGTTCGAGAACATCTGGCTGCGGACCAAGCGGTACGACGCGAACGGCGTGGTGCGCGGCGGCAGCGGCGGGGTGGCCTATCTGTTCTTCCCGGCCCGGGTGACGGTCGCCCAGCGCGCCGCCCTCGCGGCCGTCGGCGTGCGCTGAGCGGACCGGCGCCCCGCGTCGTCAGTCGGCCAGCAGCGCGGCGCGCCACAGCTCCTCGCGCTCCTCGGTGTACGCGGCGTCGGCGTGCCAGCTCGCGCCGTGGCCCTCGTCCCACAGGGTCGCCCAGGGCTGCTCGCCGGCCGCGTGCCGCTCCCGCAGGAAGGTGTGCATGGAGCGGGTGCGGCGGGCCAGCAGCGGAACGAGGGCGCGGCGGCCGTCCTCGTCGAGGCCGTAGGCGTCCACCAGGGTCCGCAGCCGGGCCGCCGCGTGCGGGTCGGTGCGCCGCCAGTGCGGGTGCGCGGAGAGCGGCAGGAAGCCGTGCGCGGCGTAGGCCAGGTCCCAAAGCCGGCTGCCGGGGGCCGCGTTGTCCCAGTCGATGAACGTCCAGCGGCCGGCCGGGCAGTCCTCGGCGACCAGGTTCCACGGGGCCAGGTCGTGGTGGGCGATGATCTCGTGGCCGGGGTCGGGGATCAGGGTGTTCCAGCGGGCGCCGGGCGGCGGGACGAAGCCGGCCACCGCGTCGTGGAAGGCCCGGATCAGCCGGCCGACCCGGGCGAGAGAGCCGGGCGGGTCGAGCAGCGCGAAGCGATGGGGCCACACCGCCTCGCCGGGCGCGAAGCTCAGCACCTCCCGGCCCCGCTCGTCCAGGCCGAGCGGGCGCGGGGCGGCGGTGAAGCCGGCGCCGTGCAGGTGGTCGAGCAGCGCGTGCACCGCGGGCGTCCAGAATCCGGCGGGGCGCCGTACGGTGTCGCCCACCCGGACCACGCCCGCGCTCACATTGCCGCCCGACAGCGGCACTTCCTCATGATCGGACACGGGGCCAGGCTCGCAGCTCGTACCGGTGACGCGCGAACGGGTTTCGGGCATACTCCCAACCGCCGGGCCCTGGTGATCACCTGCGGCCGGCCGAACGACGACTCCGAGGCAGCGCCGCCGCAACCGCGTCGCGTGCTGTCCGGTGCCCGCCACAGGGAGGAAAGCGCGTGACGATCTCCGCCGAGGGTCTGCAGCCGGTACGGCGAGTCCTGCCCACCCCGGAAGCCCGCGAGCTGCTCGATCTGGTCCGGGAGCTGAGCCGGCGGGAGATCCTGCCCGCCGCGGACGCGGAGGAGGCGGCCGGAGTCTTCCCCCGTGAGCTGTTCCGCGCACTGTCGCGCACCGGGATCCTGGGCCTGCCCTATCCGCAGGAGTACGGCGGCGGGGAGCAGCCGTACGAGGTGTACCTCCAGGTGCTGGAGGAACTGGCCGCGGCCCGGCTCACGGTGGGGCTCGGGGTGAGCGTGCACACCCTGGCCTGCCACGGGCTGGCCGGCTTCGGTACCAAGGAGCAGCGGGCCGAGTGGCTGCCGGCGATGCTG
This sequence comes from Streptomyces harbinensis, assembly GCF_900116145.1. Taxonomy (GTDB): domain Bacteria; phylum Actinomycetota; class Actinomycetes; order Streptomycetales; family Streptomycetaceae; genus Streptomyces; species Streptomyces carpaticus. The sequence continues at coordinate 501,877 of NZ_FPAB01000002.1, forward strand.
GGGGAGGGGCTGCTGGGGGCGTACGCGCTGTCCGAGCCGAACGCCGGCTCCGACGCGGCCTCGCTGCGCACCCGCGCGGTGCGCGACGGCGAGGACTGGATATTGACCGGCACCAAGGCGTGGATCACCCATGGCGGCATCGCGGACTTCTACACCGTGATGGCCCGCACCGGGGAGGACGGCCCCGGCGGGATCACGGCGTTCCTGGTGCCGGGGGACGCGGCGGGGCTGAGCGCCGCCGCTCCGGAGCGGAAGATGGGCATGAACGGTTCGCCCACCGCGCAGCTGCACTTCGACGGGGTCCGGGTGCCGGACGCGCGGCGGCTGGCGGACGAGGGCGCCGGGCTGAAGCTGGCGCTGGCCGCGCTCGACTCGGGCCGGCTGGGCATCGCCGCCTGTGCCGTCGGGGTGGCGCAGGCGGCGTTCAGCACGGCACTGGCCTTCACCCTGGAGCGTCAGCAGTTCGGCAGGCCGGTCGCCGACTTCCAGGGGCTGCGGTTCATGCTCGCCGACATGGCCACCCAGATCGAGGCGGGCCGCGCGCAGTACCTGGCCGCCGCGCGGCTGCGGGACGCCGGTGAGCCGTTCGGCCGGCAGGCGGCGATGGCCAAGCTGTTCTGCTCGGACACCGCGATGCGTGTGGCCACCGACGCCGTCCAGCTGATGGGCGGGTACGGCTACACGGCCGACTTCCCGGCCGAACGCCACCTGCGCGAGGCGAAGGTGCTCCAGATCGTGGAGGGCACCAATCAGATCCAGCGTGCCGTCATCGCCAGCCGGCTCACCGGCGGCGGGAACCGCGGGGGCGGACGCGGTTAGCGGCTCAGGCCGCCCGGCTCAGCCCGGCCACCGGGGCGGGCCGGGCGGCGGCCGGCGCGGCGTGCGAGAACGGCTGGAGGCGCCAGTCCAGGTTCTCCGGCAGGACGGTCGGCTCCGGCCGGCCCGCCCGCGGCTCCACCGGCAGGAACACCACGGCGCCGTCACCGGCCACCGTCCGTCCGGAGCCGGCGCACACGGTGGTGCCGAACGGCTGCCAGGGGTTCGGGCACCAGGCGTGCTCGGGCAGCGCCTGGGCCCGTTCGGTCAGCGCGACCGGCTGGGCGCAGTCCGGGCAGGAGACCCGGACGGTCCACAGGTCGGCCTGCTCGTCGGCGTCGGAGGCGCCGGACGCCTGGGCGGGCTCCGATGGATCGGGTTCGTCCCGGTGATCGGAATCCTCCTCGAAACGCTCGACGGTGGTCGGAGTGGTCGGTACGGAGCGCATGGCATCCCCCTCGGACGGCGCGGTGGCCTGGGCCACAGCAAGCACTTCCCGCCGGTCAGCGCGGTTAATCGCAGCGCTGATCAGGACTCGGACGGGAGTTTGTGGCGTTCATCACACCGGACGGCGGTGGCGGGGGACACCACCGATCCGCTGACATCGACACGCCCGCCCCCACCCCAACCACCCCCGCAGGGAGCCGCTTTGAGCACACAGACGTACCCCGCCACCCCCGAGCCCCTGTGGCGGCCGGACCCCGGCCGGGTCGCCGGCGCCCGGATCACCCGCTTCCACGCCTTCGCCGCCCGGCACCACGGCGCCCCCGACCCCGCCCCCGGCGACGCCGACCCGGTGGCCGGTTACGCGGCGCTGCACCGGTGGTCGGTCACCGAACTCGACGCGTTCTGGCGGGCCGTCGCCGACTGGTTCGCCGTGGACTTCGCCACCCCGCCCGAGCGCGCGCTCGCCGACCCGGCGATGCCGGGCGCGCGCTGGTTCCCCGGCGCCACGCTCAACTACGCCGAACACGCCCTGCGGGCCGGCCGGGAACCGGGGCAGGCGGCCGGGCCCGCACTGCTGTGCGTGGACGAGCGACAGCGGCCGGAAGCCGTCAGCTGGGAGCAACTGCGCCACCGGGTCGGCTCACTGGCCGCCGCGCTGCGCCGGCTCGGAGTCCGGCCCGGAGACCGGGTCAGCGGCTATCTGCCCAACATCCCCGAGGCCGTCGTCGCGCTGCTCGCCAGCGCCGCGGTGGGCGCCGTGTGGACCTCCTGCGCCCCCGACTTCGGCGCCCGCAGCGTCCTGGACCGGTTCGCGCAGGTGGAGCCGGTCGTGCTGATCACGGTGGACGGGTACCGGTACGGCGGAAAGGAACACGACCGCCGGGAGACCGTCGCCGAACTGCGCCGTGAACTCCCCTCGCTGCGCGCGGTGATCCACGTCCCCCTGCTGGGCACCCCGGCGCCCGAGGGGACGCTGGAATGGGCGGACCTCACCGCGGACGCGGTGGAACCCGAGTTCACCCAGGTCCCCTTCGACCATCCGCTGTGGGTGCTGTACTCCTCCGGCACCACCGGGCTGCCCAAGGCGATCGTGCAGTCCCAGGGCGGCATCCTGCTCGAACACCTCAAGCAGCTCGGCCTGCACTGCGACCTGGGGCCCGGCGACCGGCTGTTCTGGTACACCTCCACCGGCTGGATGATGTGGAACTTCCTGGTCTCGGGGCTGCTCACCGGCACCACCGTCGTCCTGTACGACGGCAGCCCGGGCCACCCCGCCACCGACGCCCAGTGGCGGATCGCCGAGCGGACCCGGGCCACCGTGTTCGGCACCTCGGCGGCCTATGTGATGGCCTGCGCCAAGGCCGGGCTGCGCCCCGGCCGGGACCTGGACCTGTCCGCCACCCGCTGCGTGGCCACCACCGGCTCACCGCTCCCTCCGGACGGCTTCCGCTGGCTGCACGACGCGGTCCGCCCGGACCTGTGGATCGCCTCGGTCAGCGGCGGCACGGACGTGTGCAGCTGCTTCGCGGGCGCGGTGCCGACCCTGCCGGTGTACGTGGGGGAGTTGCAGGCCCCCTGCCTGGGCACCGACCTGCGCTCCTGGGACCCGGCGGGGGAACCGCTGGTGGACGAGGTGGGCGAACTGGTGGTGACGACCCCGATGCCGTCGATGCCGCTGCGGTTCTGGAACGACCCGGACGGCACCCGGTACCACGAGAGCTACTTCGACACCTATCCCGGCGTCTGGCGGCACGGCGACTGGATCACCCTCACCGCGCGCGGCACGGTGGTCATCCACGGCCGGTCCGACTCCACCCTCAACCGGCAGGGCGTACGGATGGGTTCGGCCGACATCTACGAGGTGGTGGAACGGCTCCCGCAGATCCAGGAGTCGCTGGTCCTCGGGGTGGAGGAGCCGGACGGCGGATACTGGATGCCGCTGTTCGTGCGGCTCGCCCCCGGAGCGGTCCTGGACGACGCGCTGCGCGACACCATCCGGCGCACTTTGCGCGAGCAGCTGAGCCCGCGTCATGTACCGGACGAGATCCTGGCGATCGAGGCGGTGCCGCACACGCTCACCGGCAAGCGGCTCGAAGTACCGGTGAAGCGGCTGTTGCAGGGCACGCCCCTGGAGAAGGCGGTCAACGCCGGTTCCGTGGACGACCTCGCCGCCCTGCGGTTCTTCGAGCGGCTGGGCCGGCAGAGGGCGACTGTCAGTGGCTCCGATTACGGTGAGTGAGCATCAGGTTCTGATCCGTTGAAGGGGGAATCATGGCAGAGCACGGGGAGCAGCGGCCGATCGGCCGCCGGGAGAGCACCGGCACGGTGGGAGTGATCGCGGACGCGGCGGGCTTCGCCCGGATGTGCCGCTATCCCAGCTTCCGCTTCACCGACCACCGCGGCTATCTGCGGCACACCGAGCGGCTGCTGCGCACGCTGGCGGAAGAGGCCGGGCACGTACGGGTCGCCCTGTTCGACCCCGACGGGTACGCGGTGTGGTGCGCGCGCGAGCGGCTGGACGCGGACTGCGCGGCCAGCCGCGCCCGGTACACGGCGGTGGACGCGGCGCGCGGCGCCACCCTGCCGTTCACCGGGCGGCGCCCGCTGCGCCGGCTGCTGCCGGATCTGCTGGTCGAACGGGAGCGGCTGCGGTGCTGGGAGCGGGCCACGGCACAGCTGACGGAGGCGGGCGGGTGCCCGCGCTGCGGGGCGCCGCTGGCGCGCTGCGCGTTCCGCCGGGCGGCCGGGATGCTGCCGTCGCTGCTGGCGGGGCCGGGCGGGAAACGCCGGCATGTGGTGTGCACGGTGCTGGCCCGGGGCGTGCCGCTGTCGGCCACGCTGGACGCGCTGCCGGAGCCGACCGAACCGGCGACGCTGGCGCTGTGCGCGGTCCTGGCGGTGGCGCTGGCCACCGGGGCGCCCGGCGGCCTGGTCCTGCGCATGACCGCGCGGGGCGGCCGGACCGAGGCGATGGGCTGGCGCCTGGAGGCGGGGGAGGTGGTGCCGCTGAGCGAACCGGAGGTCTTCAGCGCCTACTGCACCGACCCCCTGACGGGCGAACCGATCCCGCCCGAGCACGGCGTCCACTACCGCGACGCCCGCCCGCTGCCGACGGTGCTCTGCGACGGCCTCTGACGGGCACCGGGCACCGCCACCCCGGGATCGGCCGGCGCCGCCGGCCGATCCCGGCGGTGCCCGGCGGTGCCCGGCGGTGCCCGGCGGTGCCCGGCGGTGCCCGGCGGTGCCCGGCGGTGCCCGGCGGTGCCCGGTGCGTCGGCCGACCGGTGTCGCCTGCCCCGGGCCGACCGGGGCGGGGGGCCTCTGCACAGGTCCGTCGGTCACCGGGCCGCCGGGAGCGCCGGTGCGGCGCCGGATCGTCCGGCCTGCTCGCAGGTGGTCGCGCGGGCCCGCGGCCCGGCGGGCCGTCGCCCGCAGAAAAGGGTGGCGGCCGGCGGCTCCATGAGCCGCCGGCCACCACCCGGTGGGGTCACACCGTCACACCGGCGTCACTCGCCGGAGAGCACCGCCCGGGCCGCCGTGCGGGCCTCTTCCGCCGACTCGGCCGCGCGGGCGGCGGCTGCCGCGCGTTCGCACTGGGCCAGGGTGTGCTCGGCCAGCGCGGAGCGGACGTAGGGGATGGCCGACGCGCTCATCGACAGGCTGGTCACGCCCAGGCCCGTCAGCACGCACGCCAGCAGCGGGTCGGCCGCCGCCTCGCCGCACACCCCGCAGCTCTTGCCCTCCGCCTTGGCCGCCTCGGCGGACAGCGCCACCAGGTCCAGCAGGGCGGGCTGCCACGGGTCCTGGAGCCGGGAGACGGCCCCGACCTGGCGGTCGGCGGCGAAGGTGTACTGCGCCAGGTCGTTGGTGCCCAGCGACAGGAACTCCACCTCCTGGAGCACCGAGCGCGCCCGCAGCGCGGCGGACGGGATCTCCACCATCGCGCCGAACTTCGCCCGCAGGCCCGCCGCCCGGCAGGCGTCCGCGAACGCCTTCGCGTCCGCCCGGTCGGCGACCATCGGCGCCATGACCTCCAGGTACACCGGCAGCCCCTCGGCCGCCGCGGCCAGCGCCTTCAGCTGGGTGTCCAGTACCTCGGGGTGGTCGAGCAGCGTGCGCAGCCCGCGCACGCCCAGCGCCGGGTTGGGCTCCTCGCCCGGGGTGAGGAAGGACAGCGGCTTGTCCGCGCCCGCGTCCAGCACCCGCACCACCACCCGGCCCTCCGGGAACGCCTCCAGCACCTGCCGGTAGGTCGCGGTCTGGGTCTCCAGGGACGGCGCACGCTCGCTGTCGTCCAGGAAGAGGAACTCCGTCCGGAACAGGCCCACGCCCTCCGCGCCCGCCTCGACGGCCGCGGCGACGTCCGCGGGACCGCCGATGTTGGCCAGCAGCGGCACCTTGTGACCGTCCGCGGTGGCCCCGGGCCCGGCCGACGCCGCCACCGCGGCCCGCCGCTCCTCGGCCACCCGCGCCAGCGCCGCCCGCTGCTCGGCGCTCGGGTTCACGGTCACCTCGCCGGTGCTGCCGTCCACCGCCACCACGGTGCCCTCGGCCAGCTCGCCGACCCCCGGCAGCGCCACCACGGCCGGCACCCCCAGCGCCCGCGCCAGGATCGCGCTGTGGCTGGTGGGGCCGCCCTCCTCGGTGACGAAGCCGAGCACCAGCGCCGGGTCGAGCAGCGCGGTGTCCGCCGGGGCCAGATCCCGGGCGACCAGGACGAACGGCTCGTCGGAGTCCGGCACCCCGGGCATCGGCACGCCCAGCAGCCGGGCCACGATGCGGTTGCGGACGTCGTCGAGGTCGGCGACCCGGCCGGCCAGATAGTCGCCCGCCGCCGCCAGCAGTTCCCGGTAGGCGCCGAACGCGTCGTACACCGCGCGCTCGGCCGTGCTGCCGCCGGCCACCCGGCGGGCCACGTCCGCCATCAGCTCCGGGTCCTGCGCCATCAGCGCCTGCGCCTCCAGCACCGCCTGGGCCTCGCCCCCGGCGAGCTGCCCGCGTGCGAGAAGGTCGGCCGCCACCGCGTCCACCGCCTGCCGGGCCCGCGCCGTGACGTGCTCGGTGTCCTGCCCTGGCACCTGCTCGGCCGACGGCTCCAGCACCGCGGTGCCCATGTGCCGCACCTCACCGATCGCCACGCCATGACTGACGCCGACTCCTCGCAGCATTTTCTCCATCACACCTGTCTCCGTCAGTTCCAGCCGAAAAGCGGGTCACCGGCCCGGACCTCGATGTCCGCGGCGACGATGCCGGACAGGGCGTCGGCCCCCGCCTGCAGGGCCACCACCGGGCACACCGGGGACTTCCCCGCCGCCGCGACCGCGGCCGGGTCCCACCGCACCACCGGGTCGCCCCGGCGCACCGTGTCGCCCTTGTTGGCCAGCGGTTCGAAACCCTGTCCGTCCAGTTGCACCGTATCGAGACCCAGATGGGTGAGTACGCCCCGTCCCCGGTCGTCGACCACCACATAGGCGTTCGGGCTCAGCGAGACGAGGATGCCGTCGACCGGGGCCACCGCCGTACAGGGCCGCAGCGGCGGCTCGACGGCCACGCCCGGGCCGACCACGGCCTCGGCGAACGCCGGATCCGGCACCTCGGCGAGAGGGATGGCCCGCCCGGCCACAGGAGATGTCACAGTGGTCATGAAGGGCCTCTCAAAGGGCTGAAACAGTCAGTGTCCGTCACTTTTCGGACGGCACACCCTATAGAAGCGTAAGTCATGGGATCCCGAGCCCCTGTCCGGCGGTCGCCCCGCGCACCGGGCGCCCCACCCGGCCCGGTAAGGTCGAGGCGCACATCGGCCGGAACTGGCATGAACAACAGGAGGCTTCCGGGTGGACGTCCAGGAGACGGACATGCAGACCGACCGGGTCTTCACCATCCCGAACATTCTGAGCATGGCCCGGCTGGTCGGGGTGCCGCTGTTCCTGTGGCTGGTTCTCTCCCCGGTCTTCGACGGTCCCAACATGGACGGCTGGGCCCTGCTGGTCCTCGTCTTCAGCGGAGTGAGCGACTACCTCGACGGCAAGCTCGCCCGGCGCTGGAACCAGGTCTCCGACCTCGGCCGCATCCTCGACCCCGCCGCCGACCGCCTCTACATCCTCTCCACCCTCGTCGGCCTCACCTGGCGCGACATCCTGCCCTGGTGGGTCACCGCCCTGCTGCTGGCGCGGGAAGCCATGATGGCCGTCACCGTCGTCGTCCTGGACCGCCGCGGCTACGCCCCGCCCCAGGTCAACTACCTGGGCAAGGCCGCCACCCTCAATCTCATGTACGGCTTCCCGCTGCTCCTGCTCAGCGACGGCAGCGGCGTCATCGCCTCACTGGCCGCCATTTTCGGATGGGCGTTCGTCGGCTGGGGTACAGCGCTCTACTGGTGGGCAGGAGTCCTGTACGTGGTCCAGGTCCGCCGAATCCTCAAGGCGGATGCCACGGCCGACTGAGCCCGCCCTGGCAGTGTCGCAGGGGCCTGGCGCCCGCACGTGCCGCTAATTTCCGGGGAGCCACCCCGGGCCCGGGCCCCTCCAGACGGGTGCGGTCGGCATGACTGCTGTCTCCCCAAGGAGGACACTTCCGATATGAAGGCCGTCGTAATGGCTGGTGGCGAGGGCACCCGGCTTCGCCCCATGACCGCGAGCATGCCCAAGCCACTGCTGCCGGTGGCGAACCGTCCGATCATGGAACACGTGCTCCGGCTGCTGAAGCGCCACGGACTCAACGAGACCGTGGTCACCGTGCAATTCCTCGCTTCTCTGGTGAAGAACTACTTCGGCGACGGTGAGGAACTGGGGATGGACCTCACCTACGCCAACGAGGAGAAGCCCCTGGGTACGGCCGGAAGTGTGAAGAACGCCGAGGAAGCCCTCAAGGACGACTCCTTTCTGGTGATCTCCGGGGACGCCCTCACCGACTTCGACCTCACCGACCTCATCGCCTACCACCGCGAACGCGGGGCCCTGGTCACCGTCTGTCTCACGCGGGTGCCCAACCCGCTGGAATTCGGTATCACCATCCTCAAGGAGGACGGCCGGGTCGAACGCTTCCTGGAGAAGCCCACCTGGGGCCAGGTGTTCTCCGACACGGTGAACACCGGCATCTACGTCATGGAGCCGGAGGTCTTCGACTACGTCGAGCCCGACGTGCCGGTCGACTGGTCCGGCGACGTCTTCCCCCGGCTGATGAAGGAGGGCCGGCCCATCTACGGCTACGTCGCCGAGGGCTACTGGGAGGACGTCGGCACCCACGAGAGCTACGTCAAGGCCCAGGCCGACGTACTGGAGGGCAAGGTCGACGTCGACATCGACGGCTTCGAGATCTCGCCCGGCGTCTGGGTCGCCGAGGGCGCCGAGGTGCACCCCGACGCCAAACTGCGCGGCCCGCTCTACATCGGCGACTACGCCAAGATCGAAGCCGGGGCCGAAGTGCGCGAGCACACCGTCATCGGCTCCAACGTCGTCGTCAAGGCCGACGCCTTCCTCCACAAGGCCGTGGTCCACGACAACGTCTACCTCGGCCCGCAGAGCAATCTGCGCGGCTGCGTCATCGGCAAGAACACCGACATCATGCGCGCCGCCCGCATCGAGGACGGCGCCGTCATCGGCGACGAGTGCCTGGTCGGCGAGGAATCCATCATCCAGGGCAACGTCCGCGTCTACCCCTTCAAGACCATCGAGGCCGGCGCCTTCGTCAACACCTCCGTCATCTGGGAATCGCGCGGCCAGGCCCACCTCTTCGGCGCCCGCGGCGTCTCCGGGATCCTCAACGTCGAGATCACCCCGGAACTCGCCGTCCGCCTCGCCAGCGCCTACGCCACCACCCTCAAGAAGGGCTCCACCGTCACCACGGCCCGCGACCACTCCCGGGGCGCCCGCGCCCTCAAACGCGCCGTGATCTCCGCCCTCCAGGCCAGCGCCATCGACGTCCGCGACCTGGAGAACGTCCCCCTGCCCGTCGCCCGCCAGCAGACCGCGCGCGGCAGCGCGGGCGGCGTCATGATCCGCACCACCCCGGGCGTCCCCGACTCCCTCGACATCATGTTCTTCGACGAACGCGGCGCCGACCTCTCGCAGGCCGGACAGCGCAAGCTCGACCGCGTGTACGCCCGCCAGGAGTACCGCCGCGCCTTCCCCGGCGAGATCGGCGACCTGCGCTTCCCCGCCAGCGTCTTCGACGGCTACACCGGCGCCGTCATCCGGGCCGTCGACACCACCGGCGTCGCCGAATCCGGCCTCAAGATCGTCGTGGACGCCGCGAACGGCAGCGCCGGCCTGGTCCTGCCCAGCCTGCTCGGCCGCCTCGGCGTCGACTCCCTGGTCATCAACCCCGGCCAGGACGAGTCCCGCCCCACCGAGACCGCCGAGACCCGCCGCGCCGGCCTGGTGCGGCTGGGCGAGATGGTCTCCTCCTCCCGCGCCGCCTTCGGCGTCCGCTTCGACCCGGTGGGCGAACGCCTCGCCCTCGTCGACGAACGCGGACACATCATCGAGGACCAGCGCGCGCTCCTGGTGATGCTCGACCTGATCGCCGCGGAACGCCGCTCCGGCCGGGTCGTGCTGCCCGTCACCACCACCCGCATCGCCGAACAGGTCGCCGCCTACCACGGCACCCAGGTCGAGTGGACCACCACCTCGCCCGACGACCTGACCCGCGCCGCCGGCAAGGACGCTGTGTTCGGCGGGGACGGCCAGGGCGGCTTCATCGTTCCCGAGTTCTCCAGCGTCTTCGACGCCACCGCCGCCTTCGCCCGGCTCACCGGCCTGGTGGCCCGCACCCAGCTCTCCCTCAGCCAGATCGACGCCCGCATCCCCAGGGCGCACGTCCTGCGCCGCTCCGTGGCCACCCCCTGGGCGGTCAAGGGCCTGGTCATGCGCCGGGTCGTGGAGGCGGCGGGCGACCGCTCCGTCGACACCACCGACGGCGTACGGGTGGTGGAGTCCGACGGCCGCTGGGTGCTGGTCCTGCCCGACCCGGCCGAGGCCGTCACCCACCTGTGGGCCGAGGGCCCCGACGACGCCACCGCGCAGGAACTCCTCGAACACTGGTCGGCCGTCGTGGAGGGCGCCGACCACTGACACCGGCCGCACCGCCTCCCCGGGGGCCCGTTTCGATATCCCCCGGGGTGGCGTGCGACCATGTGCGCCATGTCATCGCAGCCCAACGGGCCACGCCCGCCGGCGCGCCCCGACGCCTCCATGTCGCTGCTGACCACCGTCATGAACCACACCCTCGACGAGGGGTACGCCCAGGCGGCGGCGCGCAGGCACAGCGAGGGCACCGCGGGGCTGCCGCGCAATCTGCGGGCCAAGCTGTGGCTCGCCGCCGGCCTGGTCCTGGCCGGCCTGGTGGTCACCCTCGGCGCCGTCCAGGCCCGCGAGGCGGCGCCCACCGTCGCCCGGGAGCGCCAGGAGCTCCTGGACCGGGTGGAATCCGGCACCGAGGCGATGGACGCGCTCCAGCACGAGGTGGACGCGCTGCGCTCCGAGGTCGCGGCCATGCAGAACGACCTGCTCAGCGGCTCGGGCGGCGACCCGGGCGAACTGACCGCGCTGCTCGCCGGGGCCAGCCCCGTCCAGGGCCCCGGTCTCGAACTCGTCGTCAACGACGCCAAGGGCGTCGCGGCGGGCGGCGGCGAGGCCCGGGACGGCTCGGGCTTCGACACCGGCCGGGTCCGCGACCGCGACCTGCAACGGGTGGTCAACGGGCTGTGGATCTCCGGCGCCGAGGCCATCGCCGTCAACGGGCAGCGGCTGACCGCCCTGTCGGCCATCCGGGCTGCGGGCGACGCCATCCTCGTCGACAACCGGCCGCTGGTCCCCCCGTACACCGTCCAGGCGGTGGGCGACCCGGAGGCGATGCGCGCCCGCTTCGAGACCACCGTGGACGGCCAGTACCTCAACGTCCTGCGCGACAACTACGGCATCCGTGCCGAGACCTCCGACAAGCAAGAGATCCGCATACCCGCCGCCACCAGCCTCACGGTGCGCACGGCGCGGCCCGCGGACACGGGAGAAGGAAACACACAGTGATCGCCGTACTGGGGCTCGTGCTGGGCGTCGTGGCCGGAATCCTCACCCGGCCCGTCGTGCCCATGGGGCTCGAACCGTATCTGCCGATCGCCGTCGTCGCCGCGCTCGACGCGGTGTTCGGCGGGCTGCGGGCCATGCTGGACGGGATGTTCGACGACAAGGTCTTCGTCGTCTCCTTCCTCTCCAACGTCGTGGTGGCCGCGCTGATCGTCTTCCTCGGCGACAAGCTGGGCGTGGGCGCCCAGCTGTCCACCGGCGTGGTCGTGGTCCTGGGCATCCGGATCTTCTCCAACGCCGCCTCCATCCGCCGGCACCTCTTCCGGGCGTGAGCACCATGAGCGACCCCGAGCGCGCACCGCGCGAACCCGACCCGGCGCCCGGCGAGCCCGGCCAGGCCTCTCCCGCGCCCGGATCCGCCCGGAAGCCGCAGGCCCCCGAGCCCGCCGCGCCCGACCCGCCGGCGGCGCCCGCCACGCCCGGACCCCCCGCGCGGCCCCGGGGCCGGGACGCCCTGCTGGCCGGCCTGTGGCCGCCGCGCGTCACCCGCAGCCAGCTCATCGTGGCCGCGCTGCTGTTCGTCCTGGGCCTCGGCCTGGCCATCCAGGTACGGGCCGCCAGCGCCGACGACAGCGCCCTGCGCGGGGCCCGCCCCGAGGACCTGGTGCGCATCCTCAGCGACCTGGAGGACCGCACCGGGCGCCTGGAGGACGAGAAGAACGCCCTGGAGGAGCAGCGCACCGACCTGGAGACCAGCTCCGACCAGGCCGAGGAGGCCCGCCGGCAGACGGCGGAACGCGAGCGGCAGCTGGGCATCCTGGCCGGTACGGTCGCCGCCGAGGGCCCGGGCATCGAACTGCGGGTGACCGACCCGCGCGGCGCGGTGCGCGCCGACATGCTGCTGGACGCCGTACAGGAGCTGCGCGCGGCCGGGGCGGAGGCGATCCAGATCAACGAGGTCCGCATCGTGGCCGGTACCTTCTTCACGGACGAGAACGGCCAGGTGCGCATCGACGGCCGGGCGGTGTCCGCGCCGTACGTGATCGACGCCATCGGACGCCCGCAGGACCTGGAACCGGCGCTGAACATCCCCGGCGGGGTGGTGCAGTCCCTGGAGAAGGAACAGGCGGGCGTGGTGATCGAGCGGCCGGAGACGGTGGTCGTGGACGCCTTGCGATCGGCGGAGCGCCCTGACTACGCTCAGTCGTCATCGTAGCGGGACGCCGACGCCGGGGGCTGTGCGTTGTGGTGGCTCTCGGTGAGGGAAACTGAATACGGGCCGCGTACGTTGGCAGAGTGTCCGGCGCGGCGGATGAGAGACAATGGACCGCCCGTCCACTGACGGGTCGGGCTAGGTGCGAGGGGATCGCTGGTGAGTTTTTTCGCTAGGTTGTTCGGCAGGCGTCAGGGTGGCTCGCACAGCGCCGCACGGCCTCATGCCCGCCGTGGCGAGCAGCCTGCGGGGGCGCCCGCGACGGAAGCGGGACGCCCGCTGTTCCGTGACGAGGTCGACGGCCAGGCCGGCGGCATAGGCTCCCAGGCTCCCGCGGGGCAGGCCGGCGGCACGCCCTGTGGCCGCTGCGGCAACCGCAACGCCGCCACGAGCCGGTACTGCTCGCAGTGCGGCAACCCGCTGCGGCCGGGCATGGAGGGCTCCTCGGAGACCACCTCCACCATCTCGATCTCCGGTCTGGAGGCGTACGACTCGGAGATCACCGGGCAGCACGCGGTGATGCCCGCGCTCTCCCCGGAGGCCCAGGCCGCGGTTGACGCCCTGCCGCCCGGCTCCGCGCTGCTGGTGGTGCGCCGCGGTCCCAACTCGGGCAGCCGCTTCCTGCTGGACGGTGACCTCACCACGGCCGGCCGGCACCCGCAGAGCGACATCTTCCTGGACGATGTGACGGTCTCCCGCCGCCACGTGGAGTTCCGGCGCCGGCCCGAGGGCGGTTTCTCGGTCTTCGACGTGGGCAGCCTGAACGGCACCTATGTCAACCGGGAGCCCATCGACTCGGCGGTGCTCGCACACGGTGACGAGGTGCAGATCGGTAAATACCGTCTGGTGTTCTTCACCGGTCAGTACGGTGGGTGACGGCTCACGGAGAGTGCCTGGCGCCGCGCCGTGGTGCCCGACTATCCAAATGCCCCGGTCACGACCTAGGGTTGCTGTGTGAACCAGCTCGACGTCGTGGGTGTCAGGGTGGAATTGCCCAACAACCAGCCCATCGTTCTCCTCCGTGAAGTGGAGGGCGATCGCTACCTCCCCATCTGGATCGGCCCCGGGGAGGCCACCGCGATCGCCTTCGCCCAGCAGGGGCTGGCCCCTGCCCGGCCGCTGACGCACGACCTGCTGAAAAACGTCCTGGAAGCGATCGGGCAGGAACTCACCGCCGTGCGGATCACCGATCTGCGCGACGGTGTTTTCTACGCCGAGCTGGTGTTCGCCAGCGGCGTCGAGGTGAGCGCCAGGCCCTCCGACGCCATAGCGCTCGCGCTGCGCGTGGGCACCCCGATCTACAGCAGTGACGGGGTGCTCGACGACGCGGGGATCATCATCCCCGACGAGCAGGAGGACGAGGTGGAGCGGTTCCGGGAGTTCCTGGACCAGATCTCTCCCGAGGACTTCGGCTCCGGCAACCAGTAGCCGGGCGTGGCGATCGTTGACGCGCTGAGTGTGCATGCTTAGCGTCTGTGGGGCATGTCTTGGGAGGAGCGCCGTGCGCGTGCTCATCGTCACACCCGGTGAGCGGCGAGGGCACGGTCGGGGCGTGCGGAACGGAGGCCGGGCGTGACAGGTAACGGCGAGGGTACGGCGGCGGGCGGGATCTCCCCGTTGCCGGGCGCGCCGCCGCGGCAGCCCCTGCGGGCGCCGGACGCCCTCCAGTACCACGGCGGCGGCCCCACGGCGCGCGAACGCCTCGGTTACCGGGGCCCGAGCGCCTGCACCGCCGCCGGGATCACCTACCGGCAGCTCGACTACTGGGCGCGCACCCAGCTGGTGCAGCCCAGCATCCGCCCGGCGCACGGCTCGGGCACCCAGCGGCTGTACAGCTTCCAGGACATCCTGGTGCTCAAGATCGTCAAGCGGCTGCTGGACGCCGGGGTCTCCCTCCAGAGCATCCGCACCGCGGTGCGCGCCCTGCGCTCGGCCGATCTCACCGAACTGGCCGGGCTCACCCTGATGAGCGACGGCGCCACCGTCTACCGCTGCGAGTCCCCCGAGGAGCTGGCCGAGCTGCTGCGCGGCGGCCGGGGGGTCTTCGGTATCGCGGTGGGCGCGGTGTGGGGCGATGTCGAGGCGGCGCTGTCCCGGCTCCAGGCGGAGCGGGTGGACACCGGCGAAGTCGTCACCGGCGGCCACCCCTCGGACGAGCTGGCGCGCCGCAGACAGCGCGGCCCGCGCTGACCGGGAGCGTTCCCACGGATTGTCGGACCCGTACGGCACCATCGGGAGGATGAGAGGCCAGCCGACGATCCTGCACCTCGACATGGACGCCTTCTACGCCTCCGTCGAGCAGGCCGCCAAGCCGTCCCTGCGGGGCAAGCCGGTGATCGTCGGCGGGCTCGGTCCGCGCGGGGTGGTGGCCACCGCCTCCTACGAGGCCCGGCGGTTCGGGGTGCACTCGGCGATGCCGATGGGCCAGGCCAGACGGCGCTGCCCGAACGCCGCCTTCCTGTATCCGCGCTTCGATGTCTACCGGTCGGTCAGCGACACCGTGATGGCGCTGCTGCGTGCCCTGTCACCGCTGGTGGAGCCGCTCAGCCTGGACGAGGCGTTCGTCGACCTCGCGGCCGGCGACAGCGCGCACACCGCCGCCGAGGCCGAGGCCGTGGGACGCGAGCTGCGGGAGCGGATCGTGGCGGCCACCACCGTCACCGGCTCGGTGGGCCTGGCCGGCTCCAAGATGCTCGCCAAGATCGCCTCCGAGCGGGCCAAGCCGGACGGTCTCCAGCTGATCGAGCCCGGCACCGAACGGGACCTGCTGGACCCGCTGCCGGTCCGCACCCTGCCCGGGGTCGGCCCGGCCACCGACGGGGTGCTGCGCCGGGCCGGCATCACCACCGTGGGGGACGCCGCCCGCGCCGGGGAGACGGAGCTGGTGCGGCTGCTGGGCAGCGCGCACGGCACCGGGGTGCACGCCATGGCGCTGGGGATCGACGACCGGCCGGTGGTCGCCGAGCGGGACGCCAAGTCGGTGTCCGTGGAGGACACCTTCGATGTGGATCTCACCGACCGGGCCCGGGTACGGCACGAGGTGGACCGGCTCGCCGAACGCTGTGTCCAGCGGCTGCGCGAGCACGGCCGCTCCGGCCGCACCGTGGTGCTGAAGGTGCGCAGCCACGACTTCTCCACCCTGACCCGTTCCGACACCCTGCGCGGGCCGACCGACGATCCGGCGGTGGTGCGGGAGCTGGCCGCCCGGCTGCTGGAGGGGGTGGACACCACGGCCGGGGTGCGGCTGCTGGGGGTGGGGGTCACCGGATTGGCGGATTTCACCCAGGAGGATCTGTTCGCCCAGGCCGGGGCCACCGTGGACGGCGAGGAGGACAGCGGCCCGGAGCCCGTCCCGGCGCGGGAGCCGGAGCCGGCCGCCGAGCCCGCCCCCGACCGCCGCTGGCTGCCGGGTCTTGACGTGACGCACACCGAGTACGGGCCCGGGTGGGTGCAGGGCAGCGGGGTCGGCCGGGTCACCGTGCGGTTCGAGACGCCCGGATCACCGCCCGGCCGGGTGCGGACCTTCGGCGTGGACGATCCCCTGCTCAGCCGCTCGGCGCCACCGCCGCTGGGCGGGGAGGATCAGCGGTCCTCGTCCGGCGGCGAGGCCAGCCGGCCGAAGTCCTGATCGGGCGGGGCGGGCTGGTCGGGGTCCGCCATCGGCACGTCGAGACCGTAGTGGTGGTACAGCTGCAACTCCTGCTCCGGCGACAGATGCCGCCCCACCCCGAAGTCCGGGGCGTCCCTGATCAGCTCCCGGTCGAACGGCACCCGCAGGGCCTCGTCCACCAGTTCGCTGGGCTCCAGCGGGACGAACGCGTCCCGGCTGAAGAGTCCGGTGCGCACGGCCGCCCATTCGGGTGCACCGGTCGCGTCATCCAGATAGACCTCGTCCACCGTGCCGATCTTGGCTCCATTGCGGTCGAACGCCTTGCGCCCGATCAGGCTGCGGGGATCGATATCGGTCTGCACGGTTCCTCCCACGGGTCGTCACTGCCGGGCCGCACGCCCCTGCCCTTACGTAACGGCACATACCCGAAGCTGGCCAGTCGAGTGCTGCCGTCACCCGATGCCGGGGCTCCGCCTCCATGTTCGCAGCCGCGAGGCCGCTGGTAGGCTCGAAAACGGTTGACGACCTCGTGCGGGAGAGTCCACCGGTTCCCGGACCGGCGGCGCCGAAGGAGCAAATCCTCCCCGGAATCTCTCAGGCCCCAGTACCGCGCGGGGGAGACCACTCTGGAAAGCAGGGTGGCGGCCGGACACCCGTCCGGGCCCGCCCTCACCGACGGTGAAAGCCGTGCCGGTGCTCCGCTCGGGGCGCGGGCGCGGTGAAGCTCTCAGGTCGAGATGACAGAGGGGGAGGCCGCAGCAGGCACCGCCCGGTGGTTGCGGGTCCCAGCGACCAGGAGGCCCCCAGATGTCGACACGTCCACTCCCGCTCAGCGCACTGGAGCAGGGCTCGCCCTTCGCGTCCCGCCACATCGGCCCGGACGCGGCCGACCGGGAGAAGATGCTCGCGCAGGTCGGCTTCGGCTCCCTCGACGAGCTGACCGCCGCCGCCGTCCCGGCCTCCATCGCCGGCACCGGACCGCTGCGGCTGCCCGAGGCCCGCAGCGAGGCCGCCGTGCTCGCCGAACTGCGCGAGCTGGCCGACCGCAACCAGGTCCTCACCTCCATGATCGGCCTGGGCTACTACGGCACCTTCACGCCGCCGGTCATCCTGCGCAACGTCATGGAGAACCCGTCCTGGTACACGGCCTACACGCCGTACCAGCCGGAGATCTCCCAGGGCCGCCTGGAGGCCCTGCTGAACTTCCAGACCGTCGTCTCCGACCTCACCGGGCTGCCCACCGCCGGTGCCTCGCTGCTGGACGAGGGCACGGCCGCCGCCGAGGCGATGGCGCTCTCCCGCCGGGTCGGCAAGGTCAAGCAGGGCGTCTTCCTGGTCGACGCCGACACCCTGCCGCAGACCGTCGCCGTGCTGCGCACCCGCGCCGAACCCACCGGGGTCGAGGTGCTGGTCACCGACCTCTCCGCCGGCATCCCGCAGGAGGCCGCCGACCGCGGGGTCTTCGGCGTCCTGCTCCAGTACCCGGGCACCGGCGGCGCCGTACGCGACCTGCGTCCGGTGATCGAGCGCGCCCACGAACTCGGGGCGGTCGTCACCGTCGCCGCCGATCTGCTCGCCCTCACCCTGCTGACCTCGCCGGGCGACCTCGGCGCCGACATCGCGGTCGGCACCAGCCAGCGGTTCGGGGTCCCGATGGGCTTCGGCGGCCCGCACGCCGGTTACATGGCGGTGCGCGAGGCGTACGCCCGCAACCTGCCCGGCCGCCTGGTGGGCGTCTCCCGCGACGCGGACGGCAAGCGTGCCTACCGGCTGGCCCTCCAGACCCGCGAGCAGCACATCCGCCGGGAGAAGGCCACCAGCAACATCTGCACGGCGCAGGTGCTCCTCGCCGTGATGGCCGGCATGTACGCCGTCTACCACGGCCCGGACGGGCTGGCCGCCATCGCCCGGCGCACCCACCGCTACGCCGCGCTGCTGGCCGCCGGGCTGCGCGTCGGCGGTGTCGAGCCGGCGCACGGGCAGTTCTTCGACACCGTGACCGTCCGGGTGCCCGGCCGCGCCGCGGCCGTGGTGGCCGCCGCCCGCGAGGCCGGGGTCAATCTGCGCCAGGACGGCCCCGACGTGGTCGGCATCTCCTGCGACGAGACCACCACCCGCGCCGAACTGGCCGCCGTGTGGGCCGCCTTCGGCGTGGACCCGGCGCACACCGACATCGACGCGCTGGACGCCGCGACCCCGGACGCGCTGCCGGAGGAACTGCTGCGCACGGACGCGTACCTCACCCACCCGGTCTTCCACGAGCACCGCTCCGAGACCGCGATGCTGCGCTACCTGCGCCGGCTCGCGGACCGCGACTACGCGCTGGACCGCGGCATGATCCCGCTCGGCTCCTGCACCATGAAGCTCAACGCCACGGTGGAGATGGAGCCGGTCACCTGGCCGCAGTTCGCCGCGCTGCACCCGTTCGCGCCGATCGAGCAGGCCGAGGGCTACCGCACCCTGATCCGGGAACTGGAGGAGGGCCTGGCGGAGATCACCGGCTACGACCGGGTCTCGCTCCAGCCCAACGCCGGTTCGCAGGGCGAGCTGGCCGGGCTGCTGGCGGTGCGCGCCTACCACCGGGCGAACGGCGCCCCGCAGCGCACGGTGTGCCTGATCCCGTCCTCGGCGCACGGCACCAACGCGGCGAGCGCCGTGATGGCCGGGATGAAGGTCGTGGTGGTCGCCACCGGCGAGAACGGCGACGTGGACGTCGCCGACCTGCGGGCGAAGATCGAGCGGCACCGCGAGGAACTGGCGGTGCTGATGGTCACCTACCCCTCCACGCACGGGGTGTTCGAGGACAACATCCAGGAGATCTGCGCGGCGGTGCACGACGCCGGCGGCCAGGTGTACGTGGACGGCGCGAACCTGAACGCGCTGGTGGGCCTGGCCCGCCCGGGCCGGTTCGGCGCGGACGTCTCGCACCTGAACCTGCACAAGACCTTCTGCATCCCGCACGGCGGCGGCGGCCCCGGGGTCGGCCCGGTGGCGGTGCGCGAGCACCTGGCCCCGTACCTGCCCGGCCATCCGCTCCAGCCCACCGCGGGTCCCGAGGACGGGCCGGTGGGTCCGGTGTCGGCGGCGCCGTGGGGGTCGGCCGGCATCCTGCCCATCTCCTGGGCGTATCTGCGGCTGATGGGCCCCGAGGGGCTGCGTGCGGCGACCCAGACGGCGGTGCTGGGCGCCAACTACATCGCCAAGCGGCTCGCCCCGCATTACCCGGTGCTCTACACCGGGCCCGGCGGTCTGGTGGCGCACGAGTGCATCATCGACGTCCGGCCGCTGAGCAAGGCGACCGGCGTGAGCATCGACGACGTGGCCAAGCGGCTGATCGACTACGGGTTCCACGCGCCGACGATGTCGTTCCCGGTCGCCGGGACGCTGATGATCGAGCCGACCGAGAGCGAAAATCTGGCCGAACTCGACCGATTCTGTGATGCGATGATCGCGATCCGCGCGGAAATCGACCGGGTGGCGGCGGGGGAGTGGCCCAAGGACGACAACCCGCTGGCCGGGGCCCCGCACACCGCGACCGGGATCGCCGGGGAGTGGCCGCACCCGTACAGCCGGGAAGAGGCGGTGTTCCCGGGCGGCGCGGGCCGTGAGGACAAGTATTGGCCGCCGGTGCGGCGCATCGACGGCGCCTTCGGCGACCGCAACCTGGTGTGCTCCTGCCCGCCGGTGGACGCGTACGAGGACTGAGCCGCCGCGGCCGGTGCCCGTCCGGACCGGATCCCCTTGCGGGGCCGGCCCGGCGGGCACCGGCCGCGCGGCCGTTCAGCCCGCCGGCGCCGCGATCCGCAGCCGGCCGGCGAGCAGCGGCAGCAGCGCGTCCACCCGCACCGGGTGATCGGCCGTGATACCCGGCGGCGCCGGAGCGAGCGGTACCAGGATGTCCTCCGCCCGGGGCGCCCCCTCGGCCGGATCGGCCGCCGGATCGGTGTGCAGCCACAGGGTCAGCATGTAGAGCTCGGGAATCGACAGCAGCCGGGGCTGATAACTGCCGGCAAGTGCTTCCGCGCGCCGAACGGCCCGCTCGGTGGAGGCGATATAGGGCCCTTCGCCGAAATGTGAGAATGCCCAGCCATCGGCGGTGAGCATGGTTTCCGCCGCGCCGACGGCACGGCCGCCGCTCTCCAGCAGAAAACGCCACCCGGTGAGCCGGGACGTGGCCGGCCCGGCCTGATCGAGGACCGGGGTCAGCCGGTGGACGGGCAGGGGAAGTACGGGGCGCAGCGCTCCCCGATTCAGATACAGCGGGTGCGGGGAAGGCACCGTAGTGGACTGCAGCGCGGCACTCAGACTGCGCTCGGCGGCAGCGGGGGCCGGCGGGATGTTCAGGGGCATGTCGGGTCGCCTCTCGCTTCGGAGTAGGTCGCCTCTTCCAGGGGACATGGTGCTTGAGAATGTTATACGCCCCATGTTCTCGGGATGTTTCCGCTAGCCCACCGAAAAAGTTTCGGCAAGGGGGATTCCGGCCGCCTCGTGCGTGAACTATCCCTCTGGGATATGCCCATGTGTGGGCCGCGCCACCCACCGGCCGGTGTTATCACCCGATCGTCGTGGGCATGATCGGTGCACCGACGGACGAGGAGGTGTGCCGCATGGGAGCGAAACTGGCGGCCGACCGGTTCGATCTTGCTGACCGGGAGCTTTTCCGGGCCAGGCTGCACGCGTGCGGGGAGAGCCTGCGCCGGATGCTCGCCGAACGGCGCTTCGACGGACCACGGGAGTCCATCGGTCTGGAGGTCGAACTCAGTCTCGCCGACCGCGACGGTGCCCCGCGCATGGTCAATGACGCGGTACTCGCCAGAATGGCCACCCGGGACTTCCAGACCGAACTGGGTCAGTTCACCCTCGAATTCAATATGACACCGCGCACCCTGGCCGGCCGGGTGCTCGACGACCTCGCCGAGGAACTGCGTATCGCCTTCGGTTATGCCGACGCGGTCGCCGGAGAATTCGACGCGAACATCGTGATGATAGGAGTTCTGCCCACTGTCACAGGAGACGAACTGGCTCCCACCAGCCTCTCCCAGGTCGACCGCTATATGATGCTGAACGACCAGATACTCGCCGCACGCGGCGAAAGCATCAAGGTCGAACTCGCCGGAGCGGAAACCCTGGAACGGTCCTTCGACTCCATCGCCCCGGAATCCATCTGCACCTCCGTACAATTCCATCTCCAGGTCACCCAGGACCGCTTCGCGGACTTCTGGAACGCCGCCCAGTGCGTCACCGCCGCACAGATCGCGGTCGGAGCCAATTCCCCCTTCGTCTTCGGCACCCAGCTGTGGCAGGAGACCCGGCCGCCCTTCTTCCTCCAGGCCACCGACAGCCGCCCGCCGGAGCTGGCCGCACAGGGCGTACGCCCGCGCACCTGGTTCGGCGAGCGCTGGATCGACTCCGTCACCGACCTGTTCGAGGAGAACCTGCGCTACTTCCCCGCACTGCTGCCGCTGTGCGACGAGGAGGACCCGCTCGCCGTCCTCGCCGCCGGCGGCATCCCCAGACTGCCCGAACTCGGCCTGCACAACGGCACCGTCTACCGCTGGAACCGTCCGGTGTACGCGGTCGCCGACGGCGTCCCCCATCTGCGGGTGGAGAACCGGGTGCTGCCCACCGGCCCCACCGCCACCGACACCGTCGCCAACGCCGCCTTCTACTACGGCCTGGTGCGGGCCCTGGCCGACCAGGAGCGCCCCGTCTGGCACCGGCTGCCCTTCGCCGCCGCCGAGGAGAACTTCCACACCGCGTGCCGGCAGGGCATCGACGCCGAACTCAGCTGGCCGGACCCCTCGGGCGACGGGCTCCTCACCCTGCCCGCCCCCCGGCTGATCGAGGAGACCCTGCTGCCCCTGGCGGCGGCCGGCCTCGACGCGTACGGCATCCCCGCCGCCGACCGCGACCACTATCTCTCGGTCATCGCCGAACGATGCCGCCGCCGGATCACCGGAGCCGGCTGGCAGACTCTGATCTACCACCAGGAGGTGGCGAACGGAGCCGACCGCCGCACGGCCCTGTCCCGGCTCGTGAACCGCTACTGCGAACTGGCGCGCACCGACGCGCCCGTGCACAGCTGGCCCACCGGGATCTGACGCGCGGACACGCCCGGCTCCGCCGCCGCCGATGGCACGGCGTTGGCACGGCGAACGGAGCGAAGGTGCGGCTGTTGAACCCGGAGAACCCGCTGTGGGCGGGCGGCGAGCGGGTGCCGGCCCTGCCCGGTACGGCCGAGCGCCGCACCCTGAGCCGCGAACTGCTGCTGGTGCTGGCCCTCTCGCTCGGCGCCAGCGGCGTCGCCGCGGTGATCCGCTTCGTCGGCGCCCTCACCCGCCCCGGCGGTCTCGCCGACCAGGCCGCCACCCTCAACGGCTCCCGCGCCCCCGGCCGGCCCTGGCTCGACCTGGTCTGGCAGGTGTTCGCGATCAGCACCGCCCTGGTCCCGGTGCTGCTGGTGGCCCACCTGCTGCTGCGCGAGCCGGGCCCCGGCTCCCCGGGGATGCGGGTCATCGGCTTCGACCTGCGCCGGCCGCGATTCGACCTGGCCTGGGGCGCCGTCGTGGCGGCCGGCATCGGCGGCAGCGGCATCCTCCTCTACCTCGGCGCCCACGCCGCCGGCGCCAACCTCACCGTGGTGCCCGAGTCACTGCCCGAGGTGTGGTGGAAGTTTCCCGTCCTGATCGCCTCCGCGCTCCAGAACTCCATCCTGGAGGAGGTGATCATCGTCGGCTATCTGCTGCGCCGCCTGGACCAGTTGGGCTGGAGCGCCCCGGCCGCGCTGCTCACCTCCTCGCTGCTGCGCGGCTCGTACCACCTCTACCAGGGCATCGGCGGCTTCATCGGCAACGTCGCGATGGGCGTCATCTTCGTGTGGCTCTACCGGCGGTGGGGGCGGGTGATGCCGCTGGTGGTGGCGCACGCCCTGATCGACATCGTGGCCTTCATCGGGTACGCGCTGCTGGCCGGTCACGTGGACTGGCTGCCCACCGCCTGATCCGGGCCCGCGAGCAGCTCACCCTCGATCACCGTGACGGCGGTGCCCGACAGCAGCGTACGGTCGCCCCGCACCTCCACCGCGACCGTGCCGCCGCGCGCCGAGAGCTGCCGGCCGGTCAGCCGGGACCGGCCGGTGCGCTCCGCCCACAGCGGGCCGAGCGCGGTGTGCGCGCTGCCGGTCACCGGGTCCTCCGCGATGCCCACGCCGGGGAAGAAGCAGCGGGAGACGAAGTCGTAGCCGGCACCCGGGCCGGCGGCCGGCGCGGTCACGATGATCTTCTCGTGCGGTTCGGGGCGCGGGTCGAGCCCGGCCACCGTCGCCTCGTCGGCCAGCTCCACCAGCAGATCGCCGAGGCCCGGCCCGGTGTCGTACACCGCCCGTGGCTCGGCCCCCAGCCGGCCGGCCAGACCCGGGGGCGCGGGGACGGGCGTCAGCGGAGCGGCCGGGAAGTCCAGGGTGATGGCGCCGCCCGCGCCCTGCTCGGTGGCCACCACCCCGGAGCGGGTGGCGAACCGCACCCGGCCCGCCGCCGTGCCCGTCGTGTACAGCACATGCGCGGTGGCCAGGGTGGCGTGCCCGCACAGCTCGACCTCGGTGGTCGGCGTCAGCCAGCGCAGCGCGAAGTCGGCGTCGTCCCGGCCGGTCAGCGGCACGGCGAACGCCGTCTCGGAGAGATTGACCTCGGCGGCCACCCGCCGCAGCCACTCCTCGGCCGGCCAGCTCTCCAGCAGCACCACCCCGGCCGGGTTGCCGGCGAACGGGCGGTCGGTGAACGCGTCGACGATGCGGATCCTCATGCGGCGAGCCTAGGCAGCGGCGTTCCGGCCCGGCCACGGCCAATCCGTGGGCGGTGGACCGGTCCCGCGCCGGGCGCGGTCAGGCGGCCGGACGCGGACCGGGGCCGGGCGCGGGCCGCCGGTAGGCGCTCGGCGGGCGGCCGAGCACCGACCGGAACGCGACGGTGAACGCGGCGGGGCTCTCGTACCCCAGATCCGCCGCCACCCGGGTCACCGGCGCCCCCGAGGCCAGGCGCCGCACCGCGTGCAGCACACAGGCCCGTTGCCGCCACCGCGCGAAGCCCAGCCCCGTCTCCCGGTGGAAACGGCGGGCGAGGGTGCGCTCGCTCACCCCGAGGGCGGCGGCCCAGCGGGCCGGCGGGTCGTGGACACCGGGCCGTACCAGGTACGCGTCGCACAGTCGGCGCAGCGCGGGGTCGGTGGGCAGCGGCAGATCCAGCGGCAGCGGGGCGAGCGTGCGCAACTCGTGCAGCAGCAGGGCGATCAGGGTCGCGTCCCGGCCGTGTGCGGGCGGGTCCGGGGGCATGTCCACGGCCGCCAGCAGCAACTCCCGCAGCAGCGCGGAGACGTCCACGGCCCGGCAGCGCACCGGGAACCACGGGACGGCGGCCGGTTCGATGTACAGGCTCCGGGTGCTGACGCCGGTCATCACCACCCGGTGCCCGGTGCGCGGCGGGATGAGGACGGCGCGATCGGTGGGGACGGTCCAGGTGCCGTCGGCGGTCTCCACCCGCATCACGCCGGTCGCCGCGTACAGGACCTGGGCCCGGCGGTGTTCGTGCGGGGGCAGGACATGGTCGTACGGGTAGTCCGTGCCGATGGCGAGGACGGCGCCCGGGTGGCTGTCGACGTCGGCGACGGGGACATTGCGCATGGCAGGAGGGTAACCGGAGCTGTCTGCTGCGCGTAAGAAACTGGCGAGCCATCGATTGCCCGCCAGTGGCACCGCTCCGTAGCGTTCCCCGGGTGTCCGACTCCTTCCTTCCCCTGCTCGCCCTCGGCGTCGCGTGCGGCGTGACCACGGTGCTCTTCGGCTTCGGCGGCGGCTTCGTCATCGTTCCCGCCGTCGTGGTGCTCGGCGCGGGCGAGGACGACCCGATGCATGTCGCGGTCGCCACCTCGGCCGCCGTGATGCTGGTGAACGCCTCGGTCGCGGCCCTCACCCAGTGGCGGCGGGGCCGGCTGCGCCGCGCGTATCTGTGGCCGTTGGCCGCCTTCGTCGCGCTGGGCGCGGCGGCCGGCTCGCTGATCGCGAACGCGCTGGACGGGGCCGTGCTGCACGGTCTCTTCCTGGGCTATCTGCTGATGACGATCCTGGACAGCCTGCTGCGCGCGGGCTTTCTCGTCCGGCCCGAAGACGCTTCGCCCCGGCCGCTGAGCCGGGGCGCGGCGACGCTGGGAGGCACGGGTATCGGGGCGGTGGCGGCCGGTCTGGGGGTGGGCGGCAGTGTGCTGACGGTGCCGCTGCTGCGGCGCCGGGGGCTGCCGATGGTGGAGGCGACGGCGATGGCCAATCCGCTGAGCGTCCCGGTGGCGGCGGTGGCCACCACCGTGTACGCGCTGGCGCCCACGGCGGCGGTGGCGGCCGGTGGCCGGCTCGGGCATGTCGATCTGCCGGCCGCCGCCGCGCTGCTGGCCGGCTCGCTGCCCACCATCGCCGTGGTGGGCCGGTTCGCCGGGCGGGTCCCGGACCGGGTGCACGCCGCCGCCCATGTCGGCCTGCTGGTGCTGGTGCTGGGGGTGACCGCCGCCGTCGGCCCCTGAGCGGCCGGCGGCTGGTCAGGCGCCGGGGCGGGCGGTGAGGTAGTCCGGGACCGGCGTGCCGGCCGCCAGGTCCGCGGCGGGTTCGGGCGCGCCGTACCGGACGCCCACCGGCACCACGCCGCTCCAGTGCGGCAGCTCCAGGTCCGCGGCGTCGTCGTTGGGGCCGCCGGTGCGGGTCTTGGCGGACACCTCGGTGAGGTCGATGGCCAGGACGGCGGTGGCGGCGCTCTCCTTGCGGTCGGCCGGGCGGCAGTCGGCGGCCCGGCCGGGGACGGCCTGGTCGACGATGGCGTCGAGCGCGGCGGCCTTCTCCCCGGCGTCGGTGACCGGCCGGGCGGTGCCGTGCACCACGACCGAGCGGTAGTTGACGGAGTGGTGGAAGGCGGAGCGGGCCAGGACCAGGCCGTCCACATGGGTGACGGTCACACAGACCGGCAGCCCGTCCGCCGCACCGCCGGCGGCGCGCACCGGGGCGGAGCCGGTGGAGCCGTGGACGTACAGCCGTTCGCCGACCCGGGCGTACAGCGTGGGCAGCACGACCGGGGCGCCCTCGCGCACGAAGCCGAGGTGGCACAGATAGCCCTCGTCCAGGATGCGGTGCACCAGCTCCCGGTCCCAGGAGGCCCGTTGCGGTGCCCGGGTCGGGGTGGTGCGCGCGGTCCGCGGGTAGGGGATGTCGGCCGGCATGGGCAGCTCCTTGCGTATGGTTTTGCATTAGTGCATAATCTGCTTTGTGCTAGGAGATTATCGCATCACGGGTCGGGGCGCCGCCGATATCGCCGCCAGCGTGGAACGCGGCATCGGCACCGGAGCGCTGCCGCCCGGCCACCTCCTCCCGCCGCAGCGGGAGCTGGCCACCACCCTCGGCGTCAACCCCAACACCGTCGCCGCCGCCTACCGCACCCTGCGCGAACGCGGCCTCATCGAGACCGCGGGCCGGCGCGGCAGCCGTGTCCGCCACCGTCCTGCCAGCACCTCACGGGACGACACCATCCGCGTCGACGTGCCCCCCGGCGCCCGCGACATCTCCGACGGCAACCCCGACCCCGCCCTGCTGCCCCCGCTCGGTCCTGCCCTCGCCGCCACCGCCGCCCGCTCCGCCGGAGCCCCCGTGCTGTACGGCACCCCACCGGTCAGCGCACGGCTGGCCGCCGTCAGCCGCACCGGACTCGCCGCCGACGGCGTCCCCGAGGCGCCGCTCACCGTCACCTCCGGCTCGCTGGACGCCGTCGAACGGGTGCTCGCGGCCCATCTGCGTCCCGGCGACGCCGTCGCCGTCGAGGACCCGGGCTGGGGCAGCCTGCTCGACCTGGTGCCCGCCCTCGGACTGCGCCCGGTGCCCATGGCCGTCGACGACGAGGGCCCGCTGCCCGGCGACGCCGAACGCGCGCTGGAACGGGGCGCCCGCGCCCTCGTCGTCACCGCCCGCGCCCAGAACCCCACCGGCGCGGCCCTCACCGCCGGCCGCGCCGCCGCCCTGCGGGCCGTCCTCGCCGCACACCCCGGGGTCCTGCTGGTCGAGGACGACCACGGCCACCACATCGTCGATCTGCCGCTGCACACCCTCACCGGCGTCACCCGGCACTGGGCGTTCCTGCGGTCCGCCGCCAAGGGCTACGGCCCCGACCTGCGGGTCGCCGTCCTCACCGGTGACCCGCTGACGATCGACCGGGTGGCCGGGCGGCACCGGCTCGGCCCGGGCTGGGTCAGCCACCTGCTCCAGGAGACCGTCGCCGCGCTGTGGGAGAGCGGGGCCGTGGACCCGGCCGCCGTCGCCGCCTCCTACGGCAGCCGCCGCGAGGCGCTGCGCACCGCGCTCACCGAGCGCGGGCTGCCCGCCCGGGGCCGCAGCGGCATGAACGTGTGGGTCCCCGCCCCGGACGAGACCGGGGCCGTCGCCCGGCTGCTCACCGCCGGCTGGGCGGTGGGCCCGGGCGCCCGGTTCCGGCTGGCGTCCCCGCCCGGCATCCGGCTCACCGTCTCCCGGCTGACCCCGGCCGACATCCCGCCGCTGGCCGACGCCGTGGCCGCCGCCCTGACCCCCGGCGCCGTCCGCCGGTACGACTAGGCAGGGACGGGGCCCGCGCCGGGTCCGCGCCTACCGGGCCCGGCAGGTCCTGAGATAGCTGAGGAACGAGGCCTGGAGCCCGGTCACATGCGTCTCGTGCAGGAGCGCGCTGGTGACCGGTGCGTCGTGTGCGGTGAGGCGGTGCAGGAAGGTGGCCGTGTTCCTGGCGAGGTTCTGGTAGACGGGTATGCCGCCGAGCAGTTCCCGGTCGTTGAAGGTCAGGTGGAGCCGGGTGGCGGGCAGGGTGTCACCCATGGCCCGGAGGCGGGCGAAGACCTGGCTGTCCTCACCGACGATGCCGGGGCTGCCCGCGCCGATGGTCTCGAAGAGGGTGCTGTCGGAGAGCCAGGCATAGAGGCTGAAGAGCCCGCCGTAGGAGTAGCCGAAGAGGCCGTGGCCGCTCGGGGCCGTGCCGTAGTCGCGTGCGATCCGCGGGTGCAGGTCGTCGGTGAGGAAGGCGAGGAACGCGTCCCCGCGGCTGTCGCTCAGTTCGGCGAGGTAGGCGTCGGCCTGCTCGCGCGTCATCGTGCCCGTGGCGATGCCCATCTCCGTGGCATCGATGTACTCCTGCGCGATGGGCTCGCCGGGCGGCACGAGGTCGCGGTTGCGCAGCCGCTCCCAGTGCTCCGCCTCCTCGCCGGCGTAACCGACGCTGACCTGGATGTAGGGCTGGAGCGCCTGCATGGGGTCGAGTTGGGTGACGATGAGCGGTGCGGTCAAGCCCACGGCCCAGTTGCCGTCGAGCACGTACACCACGGGCGCCGGCGCCGCGGCGGGGTCGTAGCCCGGTGGCGTGGTGACCCAGACGCCGTAGTCGTGCCCACCACTGGAGCGCGTCTCGAAGTAGTCGGTGTGGGCGAGGCAGCCTTGCCACATGGTGCTCATCGGGGGTCCTTCACGAGTTGACCGGCGTGGATGGCGAGGACGTCGATGACCGCGGCGCCGGCGGCATGAGCGGGTCCCATGGCCGATCCTCCGCCGTTGCGAGCCGACTGCGACGATGTGCGGAGCAGCACGGAACCGCCCGTCCTTCTTTTCCAATGGATAAACTGTGGGAGTGATCCTGTCAACTTCGGAACCCAGGGGCAGCGCCCGCGAGCGACTTCTGGCGCGGCTTCTTGACGCCTTCGGCGAGACCCTTCCCCCGCCGGAGATGTCGCTCCGCGAGGTCGCCGCCCGGATCGGGACCAGCCACGCCCTGTTGCGCTACCACTTCGGGTCGCTCCCGGGTGTCCTGGCCGCCATGCTCACGGCGCAGCGATCCCGCGACAACGAGGCGCTGCTCCAGGCCGCCCGGCACAGCACCTTCGAGGAGTTCGCGGAGGCGATCTGGCGGACGTACAGCCGCCCCGAGCAACTGTCCCGGATCCGCGGCTTCTTCTCCGTCGTCGGGCTGGCCGCGTACGGTCCCGGGGACTTCCCCGAGTTCGTGGAGTCGATCGGCGACCTGACCGTGGCGTTGGCCTCACGCGCGGAACGCGAAGGGGCCGACACGCGGGAGGCGCGGGAGGTGGCCACCGTCACCGTCGCCGCGATGCGCGGCCTCCTCCTCCAGGAAGTCCTGGCTCCCGGCACCTGCCCGAAGGACGCGATCACCTTGATCCTGCGGATGAGACAGAACCCGTCCGTCCCCCGTTGAGGCCTCACCCCCGACCGGGGGTCCGCGGATCTCTCACAGAACCACCAGCCCCAGCAGCACCACCGCCCCCAGTGCCGCCAGCCCCTGGACGAGGGTGGCCGCGGTCTGGGCGCGGTAGGCGGTCTTCACGTCCATGCCGGAGAACTGGGTGACCACCCAGAAGTACGAGTCGTTGACATGGCTGACCACCATCGCCCCGGCGCCGATGGCCAGCACCGCCATCACCTGGCCCATCGGGATGGCGCCGAGCGTGCCGTCCAGCCCCAGGGCGGGCAGCAGCGGCTGGGCGAGCGTGGAGGTGATGATCAGCGCGGCGGTGGTGCTGCCCTGCGCGGTCTTGAGGAGGGCGGCGATCGCGAAGAGGACCAGCAGCGCGGGGACGCCGCTCACCGCCGAACCGTCCCCGATGAGGTCGGCGATGTAGTCGGCGATCGGCGTGCCCTTGATGACCGCGCCGAAGGCGCCGCCGGCGCCGGTGATGACCAGGATGGGCGCGGCGTCCACCAGTCCTTCGGCGACCCAGGTGGTCAGGGCCTTGGCGTCGCGCCGGGGCGGCAGCAGGGCCAGCGCCAGAAGGACGCCGATGAGCAGCGCGTTCACCGGGTTGCCGACGTCGGTGAGGAACGCTCCGAAGGCGCCGTCGACGAGCGTGCCGTCACCGGAGGGGAACGCGGCCACCGAGCCGATCGCCATCAGCACGATCGGCCCCAGGATCGGGGCCAGCGCCCGGCCCATCGAGGGAAGCCGCTCGAACTGCTCCTTGTACTCCTCGAAGGTCTGGCGCGCGTCCGGGAGATGGCTCTCCAGGTCCGTGGTGCGGCGCAGCGCCCAGGCGAGCCCGGCGACGGCGGCGACCAGGGAGACCGGGATGCCGAAGAGGATGACCCAGACCAGCCCGTCGGAGGCGATGCCGACATTGCCGGCCGCGGCGATCGGGCCCGGCGTCGGCGGGACGAAGGTGTGGGAGGCGTACAGGCCGGTGGCCAGGGCGGTGCCGAGGACGACGGGGTTCTTGCCCGTCCGGCGGGCTATGGAGCGCTGGAGGGGGGAGAGCACCACGTAGCCGGAGTCGCAGAAGACCGGGACCGAGACCACCCAGCCCATGACCGACATGGCCAGCGCGGGATGGCGTTTGCCGATGACCTTGAGGACGCCCTCGGCGAGGGTGACGGCCGCGCCGGTCCGCTCCAGGACCTTGCCGATGATGGTCCCGAAGAGGATCACCAGGCCGATGCTCATCAGGATCGAGCCGAAGCCCTCGGCCACGGTCCCGGCCAGGTTGTCGACGAACGGCTCCTGCGCACCGGTCGCGGCGCCGATGCCCATCGCGAGGAACCCGAAGGCGTAGGTGGCCAGCACGATGGCGAGGAAGGGGTGCAGACGGAACCGCCCGCACAGGACGATGATCAACCCGATGCTCACGGCCAGGGCGGTGAGCAGGGCGGGGCCTGCTGTGCTCATGGAACTCCTCGCGGGGACGCGGCACTTCGGCTGCGGCGGCCCTCGGCGGTGACGGGCCGTGCTGCGGGGGCCCACGGTACTGATGAGGCGCGTGTCGCGGGAGGGGTCCGACGGCAGGGGTCCGATGGCAGCGGCCCCGGCCGCCGTCGTCCCGGGTCGCCGAAGACGCGGGGCGGCCTCGGGCGTTGCGTGCGTCCGCGGCGCGGGGCAGCGTCCGGCTCGGCTGTTAAGCTCCTGACCATGCCCGCCCCGCCATCCTCACGACCGGGCCGTGCCGTGCCGTCGTCCCAGCGGGGGCTGCTGACCGAGCGCATCGCCCGGCAACTGGAGCACGAGATCCGGTCCGGGGAGCTCGCCGCCGGGGTGAAGCTGCCGTCCGAGCGCGAGCTGGCCGAGCAGTTCGCCGCCAGCCGCAACGTGGTGCGCGAGGCGCTGCGGCGCCTGGAGGCCCAGCATCTGATCGAGGTGGCGCCGGGCCGGGGCTCGTTCGTCAGCGAGCAGAACGCCGGCCAGGCGAGCAGCTACGACGCCCTGTACCGGGCGGGTCGTCCCACCGCGCGCCAGCTGATCGAGGCGCGCATCCCGCTGGAGGTCGAGATCGTCGGCCTCGCGGTGGAACGGGCCACCCAGGCCGACCTGGACGCGATGCGCAGGGCGAACGAGGTGCTCGCCCGGGCGACCGACGTGGTGCACAAGGCGCGGGCCGACCTCGACTTCCACGACGCGATCGCGGCGGCCAGCGGCAACCCCGTGCTGCGCATCATGCTCTCCTCGATCGGCGGCATGATGTTCGAGATGATGCTGCGCTCCAACTCCGATCCCTCGATCGGCGAGCCGGGTGTGCCGCACCATCCGGAGATCTACGAGGCCATCGTGGCCCGCGACGCCGAACTGGCCAGGTCGCGGATGCGCGAACACCTCACCCTGGGCCTGCGCACCTACGGCGCGGACCTCGACGTCAGTCTGGACGTCATGGCCCGCCAGCACATCGAGACGCTGATGCGGCAGTCCCGGGACGCCCCTTAGTCTCTGCCGTACCGGCGGCGACGCAGGGCCGTCCACCGGTCGGCGGAGCGTGAACCCCGTCCTGCGGGGCTGGTCAGGCGCCGTTCCGCCTGTTACGGTCCAACTGGTCCTACCAGTTGGACCACATTCGCGGGACGAGAAACAGTACGTCAAGAGAGTCGAGGACGAGGATGTCCACGAGCAGCCAGCCGGTCAGCCGGCGCTCCTTCGGCAAGCTCGCCGCCGTCGCCGCCGCGGCCGTCGCGGGCGGGTCGGCGCTCAGCTCCTGTGCCACCCGGAGCGGCACCGCGTCGCCCGGTGCGCCACTGCGCGTCATGGCGATCAACCACGTCTGGTCGCACGCCATCAGCGGCCGGGTCGCCGAGCTGGAGGAGCGGATCGGCCGCCGGGTGTCGATCACGATGCTCACCGCCGACCAGCTCGCCAGTAGTTACAACGTGAAGCTCAACGCCTCCGGCACGGACGTCGACGTCATGATGGTCCGGGCACTCCAGGAGCAGCTTCTGTTCGCGCACAACGGCTGGCTCACCGACCTCACCGACCGCGCGAGGGGTGATACGGCCTACGACTGGGCCGACTTCCAGGACGCGCCCCGCGAACGCTCCGTCACCGACGGCCGGGTGCTGAGCATCCCGGTGGTCACCGAACGCCCGGCGCTGTACTACCGCAAGGACCTGGTCGAGGAGTTCGGCGGGCCACCCGGCACGCTGGAGGACCTGCTGGAGATGTCGCTCGAACTCGCCGACCGGCGCCGGGGCTTCTTCGGGTACGTCGGCCGCGGCCAGCGCAGCGGCGCCGTCAGCCAGTGGTCCAGCTTCCTGTACTCCTTCGGCGGCGACTTCACCGTGGACGGCCGCTCCGCCATCGCCACCCCGCAGGCCATCGCCGCCTACGAGCTGTACGGCGGGCTGCTGGAGCGCACCGGGCCGCCCGGCGCCACCAACATGAGCCTGGAACAGGCCATGCCGATCTTCGCCCAGGGCAAGGCCGCTTTCTACGTCGACGCCGACGCCATCTACACCAACTTCCTCGACCCGAAGATCTCCACCGTCCAGGACACCGTCGGCTTCGCGCCGTTCCCGGCCGGACCCGCCGGCTCCCGGCCGCACAACATCCCCTCCTGGAGCCTGGCCGTCAACGAGTTCTCCCTGCTGCGGGACGACGCCTGGGAGTTCATCCGCTGGGCCTCCAGCCCCGAGATGGTCGCCTCCCTCCAGGCCGAGGGCATCCCCGGCGCCCGCAGCTCCGCCTGGTCGGACCGGGCCACCCTCACCTCCTTCCCCGCCGACCTGGCCGAGGCGATGCGGATCAACGCCGAGAACGGCCTCGGCCACGACCGGCCCGAAGTCCTCCAGGTCGGCCGCGCCCGCGACATCGTCGGCCGGCCGCTGGTGGCCGGAATCCTCGGCAAGTCGGTGCCCGGGATCGCCCGCGACGCGAACGCCGAATTCGACGACTTCCTCGTCCGCGACAACCGCCACCGGGAGCCCCGATGACCGCCACCCAGACCCGGCCCCGGACCACCGCCGGCCGGCGCCCGCCCGGCAACCGGCCCCCGCGCACGTTCGAACAGGCCAACCGGCGGCTGAAGTGGGCGATGCTCGCCCCGGCGCTCGGCTTCGTCGGGCTCATGATCGTCTTTCCGCTGCTCTTCACGCTCAACCTCGGCTTCACCGACGCCTTCGGCGCCGTGAACGCCGACAAGAGCTGGATCGGCCTCCAGAACTTCCAGGACGCCCTCGCCGACTCCCGCCGCTTCTGGCCCGCCGCCCAGCGCACCGTCGTCTTCACCGTCGGCGCCGTGCTGATCGAGACGGTCCTCGGCCTCGCCCTGGCCATGCTGATGCGCAAGGCGTTCCGCGGCATGCGCTGGGTGCGCACCATCCTGATCATCCCGCTGCTCACCACCCCGGTCGCCATCGGCATCCTGTGGCTGCTGATCCTCGACCCCACCAACGGCATCGCCAACCACCTGCTGGAGTCCGTCGGCCTGCCGCCGCAGGAATTCCTCGGCTCGGTCAGCCAGTCGCTGCCCACCCTCATGCTCATCGACGTGTGGCAGTGGACACCGATGATGACCCTGCTGCTCCTCGCCGGCCTCTCCACCCTCCCCGAGGAACCCGAGGAAGCGGCCAAGGTCGACGGGGCGGACGCCTGGCAGCGCTTCCGCCACGTGGTGCTCCCCATGCTCTGGCCGACGCTGATGACCGCGCTCGTGCTGCGCTCGGTGGACGCGCTCAAGACGTTCGACATCCTCTACGCCACCAAGGGCCCCGGCGGCGGCTCGGACTTCGAGGCCGAGACGCTCAATGTCTACGCCTACGGCCTCACCTTCGACTACCAGGAGTACGGGCTCGCCTCCGCGGTGCTGGTGCTCTTCACGCTCTTCATCATCGGCGTCGTGGTCCTGCTGCGGCGCCGCGCCGGAAAGAAGGAAGCATGAGTACCCACACCGCCGGCGCGGTCCGCAGCCGTCTGGGCTGGCTGCGGGGCATCGCGGTCGCCGCCGTCTCGCTGATCTTCGTCCTGCCCATCGTGTGGATGTTCGCCGCCGCGTTCAAGACCAATGTGCAGGTCACCGACCCGAGCGTGGGCCTGCTCTTCTCGCCCACCTTCGAGAACTTCCGCAACGTCCTGGCGGACGGCGAGATCCTTCGCTCGCTGCGCAACTCGCTCATCGTGGGCGGCGTCTCCACCGCCCTGTCCGCGCTCATCGCGGTGCCCGCCGCCTGGGCGGTGGGCCGGTTCCGGATGCACCGCACCGGCTCGCTGGTCCTGGTGGCCCGCATCGTCCCGGCCGTCTCCCTGCTGGTGCCCTGGTACTACCTGTTCGCCCAGGCCGGGCTGGTCGGCAGCTACACCGTGCTGATCCTCAGTCACATGTTCGTCTCCGTCCCGCTGATCCTGTGGATCATGATCGGCTTCTTCGAAAGCCTCCCGGTGGAACTGGAGGAAGCCGCCCGGACCGACGGACTGACCGCCTTCGGCGCGTTCTGGCGGATCGCCCTGCCGCTGGCCGCGCCGGGCACCGCGACCGCCTCCCTGCTGGCGTTCGTCTCCAGCTGGAACAACTTCATGTTCGCGCTGATCTTCGCCGACGAGACCACCCAGACCGCCCCCGTCACCCTCTTCAACTTCATCTCCTACGCCAGCACCGACTGGGGCGGCCTGATGGCCGTGGCCACCCTGATGACCGTCCCCGTCGTCATCGCCGCCCTCCTCGGCCAGAAGTACCTCGTGGCCGGCCTCACCGCCGGTGCCACGAAGGGCTGACCCGCACCACCCCACACCCCAGGAAGACCACTCCATGAAGATCGTCGACGCACAGGTCGTCGTCACCAGCCCGGGCCGCAACTTCGTCACGCTCAAGATCACCACCGACGAGGGACTCACCGGCCTCGGCGACGCCACCCTCAACGGCCGCGAACTCTCCGTGGTGAGCTACCTCACCGACCACGTGGTGCCGCTGCTCATCGGCACCGACCCGCACCGGATCGAGGACACCTGGCAGTACCTGTACCGGGGCGCGTACTGGCGCCGCGGCCCGGTCACCATGGCCGCGATCGCCGCCGTCGACGTCGCCCTGTGGGACATCAAGGCCAAGGCCGCCGGGCTGCCGCTCTACCAGCTGCTGGGCGGCGCCAGCCGCGAGCGGATACGCGCCTACGGGCACGCCGCCGGCCGGGACATCCCCGAACTGCTGGACTCCGTCCGGGCCCGGCAGGCGGAGGGCTACCGGGCCATCCGGGTCCAGACCGGCGTGCCGGGACTGACCAACGTCTACGGGGTACGCCCGGACCTGTCCGTCTCCGACCAGCTGCCGCGCCCGGTGGTCGAGGACTGGGACACCCCCGCCTACCTGCGGCACCTGCCGCGCGTCCTGGAGGCCGTGCGCGCCGAGTTCGGCCCCGGACTGCCGCTGCTGCACGACGCGCACCACCGGCTCACCCCGATCCAGGCGGCCCGGCTCGGCAAGGACATCGAACCCTACGACCTGTTCTGGCTGGAGGACTGCACCCCGGCCGAGAACCAGGAGGCCCTGCGGCTGGTGCGCCGGCACACCACCACACCGCTGGCCATCGGCGAGGTGTTCAACACCGTCTTCGACTACCAGACGCTCATCAACGAGCAGCTGATCGACTACGTACGCTCTGCGGTCACCCACTTCGGCGGCGTCACCCCGCTCAGGAAGCTGTTCGACTACGCGGCGCAGTACCAGATCAAGAGCGCCGTCCACGGCCCCGAGGACATCTCGCCGGTCGGCATGGCCGCCGCCCTCCACCTCGACCTGGCCATCCACAACTTCGGCATCCAGGAGTACTCCGGGCACACCGCGCTGACCGGCGAGGTGTTCCGGCACGCCTACACCTTCACGGACGGATATCTCCACCCGGGCGAGGCGCCGGGCATCGGCGTCGAACTGGACGAGGAACTGGCCGCCGCCCACCCCTACCGGCCCGCCTACCTCCCGGTCAACCGGCTGGCCGACGGCTCCGTCCACGACTGGTGACCGGCGCCCCGGCCACCGGCCCCGCCCACCGGCGACCCACCCGAAGAGACACGGACAAGGAGACCGTCGTGCCCGAAGGACCCGAGACGACACCCCCGGCCGCCCTGCTCGCCGCGCTGCGCACCCAGCGCCTCCTGCCGGTGCTGCGCTCGCCCGACGTGGCCGCGGCCGTCACCGCCGTGACGGCCCTGCTGGACGCCGGCTGCCGCGTCGTGGAGCTGACGACCTCGACCCCCGGCTGGGAGCGGGCGTTCACCGCGAGCCGGCACGGCCACCGGACCGGCGACGGCGCGGCACCGCTGCTGGGCGTCGGCACCGTGACCACCGCCGCCCAGGCCGCGGCGGCGATCGGCGCCGGCGCGGACTTCCTGGTGTCCCCCCATCCGGCGCCCGCGGTACGGGAGGAGGCGGCCCGGCACGGGACCGTGTTCGTCGAGGGCGGCTTCACCCCGGCCGAGGTCGCCGACGCGGCCGGCCGCGGACCGGCCAAGATCTTCCCCGCACACGTCGGCGGGCCCCGGTTCGTCGGCTCGCTGCGGGCCGTCCTGCCGCACGCCGCCCTGATCCCCACCGGCGGCATAGCGATCGAGGAGGCCCCCGCCTACCTGGCGGCCGGCGCGCTGGCCGTCGGAATCGGCTCCGGCCTCCCCGAGGACCCGGCGGCGCTCGCCCGGCTGTTCGGAGGCGTGCGATGAGCGACTACGACGTGGTGCTGATCGGCGAGATCCTCGTCGAGTTCTACTGCGAGGGCCCGCCCGCCGACGGGGCGCGCATCGGCCTCGGCTTCTCCGGCGACGTCCTGAACGCCGCCGCGGCGGCCTCCGCCGCCGGCGCCCGCACGGCCATCCTGACCGCCGTCGCCGACGACCAGCTGGGCGACGCCCTCGTCGACCGGGTCCGCGCCCTGGGCGTGGAAACGGCCCTGATCCGGCGGGTCCCGGGCGGCAACGGCGCCTACCTGCTGCACGGCGACCTCAGCGGCGAGCGGGAGTTCACCTACTGGCGCACCGGCAGCGCCGCCTCCCGGCTCGGCGTGGCCGACATCGAACGGGAACGCGCGGCGCTGACCGGCACCCGGGCCCTGGTCGCCTCGGGCGTCGGCAGCGCCCTGTCGGACAGCTGCCGGGACGCGATCCTGGCCGCCGCCCGGATCGCGGCGGACGCGGGTGCCGCCGTGGTGTACGACCCCAACTTCCGGGCCCGGCTGACCACCGCCGAACGGGCCCGGGCGGCCCTGGCCGACCTGGCCCCGCACTGCGCGCTCATCACCCCGTCCTGCCCCGCGGACGCGCGGGCGCTGCTCGGCACGGACGACCCGGTGGCCGCCGCCGGAGCGGTGCTCGCCCTCGGCGCCCGGGCCGCCGCCGTCACCTGCGGCGCGGAACGGGTCGTCGTCACCGGCCCGGACGGGCCGCTCACCCTGCCGGTGCCCACGGTGTCCGGTGCCGTCGACGCCACCGGGGCCGGCGACGTCCTCACCGGAACGACGGCCGCCCGCCTGGCGCTCGGCGACCCGCTGCCCACCGCGGTGCGCCTGGGCATCGGCGCCGCCTCGCTGTCGGTCACCGGCCGGGGCGGTACCGGCCGCATCCCCACCCTGGCCGAAACCCGGGCCGCCGCCCCGGCCGGCCGCCCCTGACGACGCCGGGCCGGCGCCCGGCCCTGCCCCCGGGTCAGCCGGTGGCCGGGGCCGCGCCGTACTCCTCGTCGGTGACCGGGGCCAGCCAGTGCACGACGTCGTGGGTGTCGTCCGCCTCGTTGAGGGCGAGATGCACCATCAGCCGGTTCGGCGCGGCGCCGTGCCAGTGCTCCTCGTCCGCTTCGAACAGCACCCGGTCGCCGGGCCGGATGATCTCCACCGGCCCGCCCCGGCGTTGGCACAGGCCGATGCCTTCGGTGACGAAGACGGTCTGGCCCAGCGGGTGGCGGTGCCAGTGGGTGCGGGCCCCGGGCATGAAGTGCACCAGGGCGGCACTGAGCCGGGACGGGGCGGGGGCGGCGGCCACGGCGTCGATGTAGACGTCGCCGGTGAACCAGTCGGCCGGCCCCTTGACGGTGTCGATCGAACTGCGGGTGATCTGCACGGTGCGTCCTTTCCATCGGGGGCGGTGGGGGAGCGGGCCCGGGTCAGGGCGTGAGGAGCGCCTTGATGGCGCGCCGCTCGTCCATGGCGCGGTAGCCCTCGGCGACCTCCGCCAGGGGCAGGGTCAGGTCGAAGACCTGGCCCGGGTCGATCCGGCCCGACACGACCCGGTCGATCAGGTCCGGCAGGTAGCGGCGTACGGGCGCGGGGCCGCCGCGCAGCCCGACATGGGAGAAGAACAGCTCCTGGCCGTCGACGGTGACCCCGTGCGGGACCCCGACGAAGCCCACGTTGCCGCCGGGCCGGGCGGAGTGCAGGGCCTGCCGCATGGCCTCCGCGGTGCCGACGCATTCCAGCACGCTGTCGGCCCCGATACCGCCGGTCAGCTCCTTGATCCGCTCGACGCCCTCCGTACCGCGTTCGGTCACGATGTCGGTGGCGCCGTAGGCGCGGGCCAGCCGCTGCCGGCTCTCGTGCCGCGACATGGCGATGATCCGCTCCGCGCCCAGCTCCTTCGCCGCGATCACCGCGCACAGGCCGACCGCGCCGTCACCGACGACCACGGCGGTCGAGCCGGGCCGGACCTCGGCGGCGTCGGCCGCCCACCAGCCGGTGCCCATCACATCGGAGACGGCGAGCAGGCTCGGCCACAGCCGCTCGTCCGGCACCTCGTCGGTGGCCACCAGGGTGCCCTCGGCGTTGGGGATGCGCACGTACTCCGCCTGACAGGTGCTCATGAACTCCCGGTGCAGGCAGTTCGACGGGTAGCCGTTGCGGCAGTTGGCGCAGGTGTTGTCCGAGGTGGCGAACGACCCGACCACGAACTGGCCGGGCCGCACGGCGGTGACCTCGCTGCCGACCTCCTCGACGAAACCGACGTACTCGTGCCCCATCGGGTGCGGGTCGCCGATCGGCTCCAGGCCGCGCCAGGGCCACAGGTCGGAGCCGCACACGCAGGTGACGGCGGTACGGATGACCGCGTCGGTCGGCCGCAGGATCCGGGGATCCTCCAGGGTCTCGAAACGGACGTCGCCGGGGGCGTGGATCACTGCTCCGCGCATCGGGAGGCTCCTTACCTGGTGGGCATCCGGTCCCGGGGGCACCGGATGCCGCCGAACGGGTGACGGGACCCGGCGCCGGCGGCGCGGCGGCCGTCCGCGGTCCCGGGACCCGGGCGCCCGTGCCCGCCCGCCGGCGGGGACGGACGGCGGGCGCCACGTCCTCTAGGTAACCCCGCCCGCGCGCCCGCAGCGAGTCACCGCCGAGGGGTGTACCAGCGGTACATCCCTCGCCCGCGCGACCGGCGGTACCGTCGGGGTGTGGACAACCGTGAGGAGGTCCGCGAGTTCCTGACCTCGCGGCGCGCCAGAATCAGCCCGGAGCGGGCGGGCCTGCCCGCCGGCCCCCGGCGGCGGGTGCCCGGGCTGCGCCGGAGCGAGGTCGCCGCCCTCGCGGACATGAGCGTGGAGTACTACGCCAAGCTGGAGCGCGGCACCCTCGCCGGTGTCTCCCCCGCCGTCCTGGAGGCGGTCGCCCGGGCCCTCCAGCTCGACGACGCCGAACGCGCCCACCTGCTGCACCTGGCCCGGGCCGCCGACGGCTCCGACCTCCTCGCCCGGCCCCGGCGCCGCACCGGCAGGCCGTGGACCCCGCACCGCAGCCTCCAGTGGACCCTGGACGCGGTCACCGCGGGGCCGGCCTTCGTCCGTAACGGACGCATGGACATCCTGGCCGCGAACCCGCTGGCCCGCGCCTTCTACAGCGACCTGTACGCGACCGGCGGCAACCAGGCCAACCTGGCCCGCTTCCAGTTCCTCGACCCCGCCGCCCGGCACTTCTACCCCGACTGGGAGGCGTTCGCCGACATGGCGGTGGCGATCCTGCGCACCGAGGCCGGCCGCGACCCCCACGACAAGGACCTGCACGATCTCGTCGGCGAGCTGTCCACCCGCAGTGACGCCTTCCGCACCCGCTGGGGCGCGCACGACGTCCGCGTGCACGGCACGGGCACCAAGCGCTTCCACCACCCGGTCGTCGGCGCGCTCACCCTCGCCTACGAAGGGCTCGACATGGCGGCCGAGCCCGGCCTCACCCTCACCGTGTACGCGGCGGAGCCCGGCTCGCCCTCGGAGGAGGGACTGCGCCTGCTCGCCTCCTGGGCCTCCACCGAGGCCCCGGCCGCCCCACCCGCACGGACGCCGCCCGCCGGCTGACCGGCACGCCCGCGCCGTCACCGCCCGGCGTACCGTCGCCGCAGGACGGCGCAGGACGGCGCCCGCGCTCAGCCCGGCCGGCGGTACCGGTCAGGCGCCACGGGTCCGTGGCTGGAGGATCTCCGCCATGCGCTCGTCCCGCCACCGCCGCAGCAGCGCGTGGAAGGCCACGGCGCCGTGCGGGTACGAGGACGGGCCGGACGGCCGGCCGCGGCCTTCGGCGTTGTAGTAGCCGGGGGTGCACTCGGCGTGGAACCAGGCGTGGTCGGGGGCGCCCTCCGCGAGGGTGGCGAGCCAGGCGTCCTCGGCCTCGCGGGACGGTTCGACCAGCGCGCCCTTGGCCTCCGCCGCCGCGACCAGGGCGGCGGCGTGGACGGCCTGTTCGTCCAGCACGTGGGTGAAGTTGACGCTGCTCGCGTTCTGCAGCGAACCCAGCTGGAAGAGGTTCGGGAAGCCGTTGCTGGTGAGGCCGTGCAGGGTCCGCGGGCCCTGGTGCGCCCAGGTGTGCAGCAGCTGCCGGCCGCCGCGGCCGTGGACCGGGAGCTTGCCGGACAGGACGCCGGAGACACCGACGGAGAACCCGGTGGCGAAGATCAGGCAGTCGAGCTCGTACGCGCGGTCCCCGACCACGACGCCGGTCTCGGTGACCCGTTCGATGCCGTGGGTGTCCGCGGTGTCGACCAGGGTGACGTTGTCGCGGTTGAAGGCCGGGTAGTAGAGGTCGGAGAACCCGGGGCGCTTGCACGCGTAGCGGTACCAGGGGGTGAGCTTGGCGGCGGTGTCCGGGTCGGTGACCGACTCCGCCACCCGGGCGCGCAGTTCGTTCATCTTGGCCGCGTCGGCGATTTCGTACGCGGCTTCGAAGGCGTCCCGGTCGCCGCCCTCGCGCCGGAAGCTGGGCAGCAGCTTCTCCAGCAGCTCCGCCGACGCGGTCCACCGGTCCGCGACGAGGTCCTCGGCGGCCGGCTCGCCCGAGACGATGCGCAGGAAGTTGTCGCGGCGCTCGCGTACCCAGCCGGGGCGGCCGGCGCCGACCTCCTCGGCCGTGGTGCGCCGGTTGGCCCGCACATCCACACTCGACGGCGTGCGCTGGAACACCAGGACGTGTGCCGCGTCCCGGGCCAGCATCGGGATCACCTGGATGCCGGTGGCACCGGTGCCGACGATGCCGACCCGCTTGTCCGCGAGGCCGGTCATCCCGCCGTCCGGGGTGCCGCCCGTGTAGCCGTAGTCCCACCGCGAGGTGTGGAAGGTGTGGCCCGCGAAGGTCTCGATGCCGGGGATGCCGGGGAGTTTCGGTTCGGAGAGGGTGCCGGTCGCGGTGATGACGTACCCGGCCCGGAACGCGTCACCCCGGTCGGTGCGCACCAGCCAGGTCTCGGACCTCTCGTCCCACTCCAGCGAGGTGACGGCGGTGGACAGCAGCGCGTCCGGGTAGAGGTCGTAGGTGTCCGCGATCCGCATCGCGTGGCGGCGGATCTCCTCGCCCGGGGCGTACTTCCACTCCGGGACGTAGCCGGTCTCGTCGAGCAGCGGGAGGTACACGTGCGACTCGATGTCGCAGTGGATGCCCGGGTAGCGGTTCCAGTACCAGGTCCCGCCGAAGTCGCCGCCCTTGTCGACGATCCGGATCCGTGCCACGCCCTGCTGCCGCAGCCGGGCTCCGGCGAGTATCCCGCCGAACCCGCCGCCGACGACAGCGACATCGACGGTGTCCCGCACGGGTGCGCGCTCGGCCGGTTCCGGGGCGTAGGGGTCGGCCGCCCAGTAGCCGAAGTCGGCTTCGGCCGTCCGGTACTGGCGCGGGCCGTCGGGACGGACCCGCCGGTCGCGCTCGGCGCGGTAGCGCGTGCGCAGGGCGGCGATCTCGTCGGCGGTGGGGGTGTGAGGGTGCGTCATGTGGGGTCTCGATCCTGTCGATCGGTGCTCGCGGGATCAGCTCGGCCACCCGTCAGCTGGGCCGGGTGCGCTGTCACCTGGGGGCGGCGACTACTCTAACAACCTACCGGACAACACTGTCCGGTTAGGGGCCGCCGACCCCGCCCGGAACCTGGTCCGGGCGGTCAGCGGCATCCGCACCGAACGGACCCAAGGAGTGACCCGGATGCGACGACACACGATCCGGCCCCTCGCGGCACTGGCCGCTACAGGGGCACTGGCCCTCACCGGATGCGCGGCGGACGACGGGACGGCGGGGGAGGGCACGAGCCCGGGCGACGGGGGACGTACGCTGCACGCCCAGCGGGTCATGCAGCTGACACAGGTGCACCCGCAGACCGGGATGACGCTGCTGGAGGGCCCCACCTTCGACGAGGAGGGCCGGCTGCTCGTCGTGGACGTCACCGCGCCCGCCGGGGAACCCAAGGTCATCCGAGTCGACCTCGACGAGGAAACCGCGCAGCCGCTGCACACCGACGACCGGGGCGCCTACACCTCGGCCCAGTTCAGCCCGTACGACGGCCGGCTCTACCTGACGGACTTCGCGGGCGGCGCCGTCGTCAGCCTCGCGCCGGACGGCGGCGACCCGCACACCTTCTTCTCCGGCGACGTCGACGGCGCGCCGATGAACCCCGACGACCTGGCCTTCGACCCGGAGGGCAACCTCTACCTCAGCGACTCACGCGGCATGAGGGAGGGCGAACCGCTCGGCCGCGTGGTCCGCATCGACCGGGACGGCGAGGAGGCCACGGTCCTGGCCGAC
This sequence comes from Streptomyces harbinensis, assembly GCF_900116145.1. GTDB lineage: Bacteria > Actinomycetota > Actinomycetes > Streptomycetales > Streptomycetaceae > Streptomyces > Streptomyces carpaticus. Next base: position 545,250 of record NZ_FPAB01000002.1, read on the forward strand.
GGGCTCGCGGCGACCAACGGCATCTCCTTCGACGCCGGTTACGACGGACTGTGGATCAGCGAACTGCTGGAGAACCGGATCTCCTACCTCCACCTCGACGCCGAGGGCGGCGTGGCCTCCCGGCACACCGCCGTCCATGTCGACGGCGGGATCGCCCAGACCGACTCGATCGCCGTGGACGCGGACGGCAACCTCTACCAGGCGCTGCACGGCAGGCCCGCCATGCTGGTGTACAGCCCGCACGGCGAACACCTGGCGACCGTGGAGATCCCGGCCGGTCACCAGGGCCTCGAATCCGCCACCAACGTCGCGATCGTCCCCGGCGGAACCACCGCCTATCTGACCGTCAGCGGGCCCGCCGGAGGCTATCTGTACTCCTTCGAGGCACTGGCCGAGGGCACCCGGCAGTCCAACGGCGGCTGAGCCCGCCCGGCTTCACCCAGGGAAGGGCCGAACGGCCCCCACCTCGACCCCCAGCAGCCGCCAGGCCGCCAGCGCGCGGCGCTCCCGCTCCGCGCGCGTCGGCCCGGTGACGGCACCGGCGACCATGGCCACGGCGAGCATCAGATCGTCGTCCCCGGCCAGCCCGTGCCCTTCCGGCAGGCACCCGCGCAGGGCGCGCTCGACGCGCGCGGAGAGGGACCGGGCGTACGCGTGGGTGCCGGAGTCCCGGTTCACCTCGTCGGCGTGTAAAAGGCTGATGAAGGCGGCGGATTCGGTCAGGTGCCAGGACACGACGCCGAGAGCCCCGGACAAGGTCGCCCCCGGGGCCGCGGCGGCCTGCTCCACCTGCTGCACGTTCTCCTCCAGCACGGCGGCGGCCACCGCCGACCGATCGGGGAAATGCCGGTACAGCACGCCCTGCCCGACCCCGGCCCGCCGCGCGATCGCGGACAGCGGGGCGTTCAGCCCCTGCTCCGCGTACACCTCGCGGGCGGCGACGAGGAGCGCGGCGCGATTACGGGCGGCGGCCCGCGGCCCGTCGTTGGGAGGCCGCCGCTCCTCCGGTCTCGGGTGCTCGGTCACCCCCCGAGCGTACCGGCGGCAACCCCCGGGCACGGGCGCGGCGACCCCAGGGCGCCGGCTCGGTGCGCTGTCCACCCGGCGGGCATCGGGCCGGCCGGCGCGGTCGGTCCGCCGGCAGATGCGGTCAGCGGCCCGGGCCGCTGACCGCCTGGGTGCCCAGCACGGCCAGCAGATCGAGGAGATCGCCGCTGCCGGTGCCGACCGCCGGGGTGAACCACAGCAGCCGCTGCCGGCCGTCCTCGCTGAACAGGTTGAGGCAGTTGACCTCGACCAGGCCGAGAGCCGGGTGGTTGAGCCGCTTGCGGTCCTCCCGCCGGACGGCCACGTCGTGGTCGGCCCACAGGGCGGCGAACTCGGGGGAGAGGCCGAGGAGCGTACTGATCATCGAGCCCGCCTCGGTATCCCTGGCATCCCGCCGGGCAGCCGCTGCCCGTAGGTCGGCGACGAGGATCCGGGACTGGCCGGCGTGATCGGCCTCGGGATAGAGCCGCCGGGCCTCCGGCTCGGTGAACCACCGGTGGATGAAGCTGGCCCGGGCTCCCCGGAAAGCGGAGTGGTCCCCGAGCAGCGCCACCGCCAACGGGTTCTGCACGAGCGTGACATGCAGATCGGTGATCACCTGCGCCGGGGTGGAGGTCACCCGGCCGAGCAGGTCGAGCATGCCGGGATGGACGTGCGAGGCGGCTCCGCCGTGCGCGGGCACCGGACGGTCGGCCAGATGGTACAGGTAGTCCCGCTCGTCGGCGGTCAGCCGCAGCGCCCGCGCCAGGGCGGCGATCATCTGCTCCGAGGGCTGGGACCCGGCGCCGCGTTCGAGCTCGTTGTAGTAATCCACCGACGCCCCGGCGAGCTGGGCCACCTCGTCCCGGCGCAGCCCCGGGACCCGGCGGCGCGGCCCGTGCGGAAGCCCCACATCGGCCGGCCGGATGCGTTCGCGCCGCGAGCGCAGGAACGCCCCCAGCTCGGTGTGTCGCACAGAACCCATGCCGTCCATTCTGCGCCGGGCCCGGCCGCCGACCCAGGGGATGACATCCCCTGGTTCCGCCGGCCGGGGCGCCGCATCGTGAAGGGCATGACACCGAACCACACCGCACACCGTTCTTCCCCGGCAACCGCACGGGTCGCTGTCGTCACCGGCGGATCGCGCGGCATCGGCCGGGCGGTCTCCGGCCGGCTCGCCCGGGACGGCCTGGCCGTCGTGGTGAACTACGCCCACGACGCGTCGGCCGCCGAGGAGACGGTGTCGGCCATCACCACCGCCGGGGGACGGGCGATCGGCGTACCGGCGGACGTGGCGGACGAAGACGCGGTCGCCGCGTTGTTCGATCGGACGGAGCGGGAATTCGGCGGCGTGGACGTCGTGGTGAACTGCGCCGGCCGGCTCGCCCTGTCGCCGATCGCCGACCTCGACCTGGAGGTCCTCGACGCCCTGCACCGCACCAACATCCGCGGTGCCTTCGTCACCGCCCAGCAGGCCGCCAGGCGGCTGCGTGCGGGCGGCTCGTTCGTGGGATTCTCGACCTCCGTGGTCGGCACCCGGTTTCCGGCCTACGGCGCGTACGCGGCGAGCAAGGCGGCGGTCGAATCGCTCACCCTGATCCTGGCCCGGGAACTGCGCGGCCGGGACATCACCGTGAACACCGTCGCCCCGGGCCCCACCGCCACCGACCTGTTCTTCGAAGGCAAGACGGATCAGGAGATCGACCGGCTCGCCAAGACCCCGCCCCTGGAGCGGCTGGGCACCCCCGAGGACATCGCCCAGGTGGTCGCCTTCCTCGCCGGCCCGGCGGGACGCTGGGTGAACGGCCAGGTCCTGCGTGCCAACGGCGGAATGGTCTGAGAACACCACCGAACCCCGGGGCGGTCGCCCCGGAAGCGTCCCGCCACCCGAACCCGGAAGCAACCACCCAAGGAGAAACCGTCATGCCTTTCGCCCACTTCAAGGTCCCGGCCGGCACGGTCACCGCCGAGGACAAGCAGAAGATCGTCGAACGCACCACGGATCTGTACGCGGAGATCTACGGAGAGCGGGCCCGCCCCACCACCGTTGTCCTGGTCGACGAGGTCACCGACGGCGGCTGGGGCGTCGCCGGCCACATCCTGACCGCCGCCGCGCTCAACGGGAACACCTGACCCCGATAACCTGGGGGAATGCTGCGCGAAACGTTCGCCACCCGCTATGTCACCCCCTTGCGGGAGGGGGGATCGCTGCCCGGGATCGTCGAGGCCGACGACCTGGGCACCTACGTCATGAAATTCACCGGTGCCGGGCAGGGCCGCAAGACCCTGGTCGCCGAGGTGATCTGTGGCGAACTCGCCCGCCGGCTCGGGCTGCGGGTGCCCGAACTCGTGCGCATGGAACTGGACCCGGTGGTCGGCCGCGCCGAGCCGGACCAGGAGGTGCAGGAACTGCTGAAGGCCAGCGGCGGGCTCAACCTCGGCATGGACTTCCTGCCCGGGTCGCTCGGGTTCGACCCGCTCGCCTACGAGGTCGGCGCCGAGGAGGCCGGGCGGGTGGTGTGGTTCGACGCCCTCATCGGCAACGTCGACCGCTCCTGGCGCAACCCCAACCTGCTGGTCTGGCACGGCGACCTGTGGCTCATCGACCACGGCGCCGCGCTCATCTGGCACCACAACTGGCCCACCGCCGGCGCCTGGGCCCAGCGGCCCTACGACGCCTCCGACCACGCCCTGGCCCCGTTCGGGCCGCGCATCGCCGAGGCCGCCGCCGCGCTCGCCCCGCTCGTCACCCCCGCGCTGCTCGCCGAGGTCACCGCCCTCGTCCCGGACGCCTGGCTGGAGGGGGAGCACGGCTTCGACACCCCCGACGCGGTGCGCGCCGCGTACGCCGAGGTGCTGGCGGCCCGGGCCCGTACCATCCACGAACACATCACCGTGGGCCCGCCCACCGCCGACAAGCCCTCCCAGGCGCCCGGCTGGCTCACCGGCGGCCACCCCCTGCCCACCCCCAGCACCCTGGACGATGCCCGATGAGCGACACCCCGGCGCCCCGGCGCGAGGTCTTCGAGTACGCCCTGCTGCGGGTCGTCCCCCGGGTGGAGCGCGGCGAGTGCGTCAACGCGGGCGTGCTGCTCTACAGCCAGGCGCACGCCTTCCTGGCCGCCCGCACCCACCTGGACGAGGCACGGCTGCGCGCCCTGGACCCGGACGTCGACCTGACCGGGGTACGGGCCGCCCTGCGCGCCGCCGAACGGGTCTGCGACGGCGGCAGCACGGCGGGCCAGGCCGCCGGGGACGCCCCCGGCCGGCGGTTCCGCTGGCTGGTCGCGCCGCGCAGCACCGTCGTCCAGCCCGGGCCGGTGCACAGCGGACTGACCGCCGACCCGGCCGCCGAACTCGACCGGCTGCTGGCCGTCCTGGTGCGCTGAGAGCGCCCGGGGGAGCGGGCGCGCCGCGCCGTTGACACCGGGGGGAGCGACTTCTAGCGTCACCCCGGCCACCACTCGACGGCGAGGAGACGCAGCATGTCCACCACTCAGCAGCGGGTCGCGATCGTCACCGGAGCGGCCCGGGGCATCGGCGCCGCGACCGCGCTGCGGCTCGCCGCCCAGGGCCGCGCCGTCGGCGTCCTCGACCTGGACCCCGGCGCCTGCGGCGAGACCGTCGAGAAGATCACCGCCGAGGGCGGCACCGCGCTCGCCGTGGGCTGCGACGTCTCCGACACCGACCAGGTCCGCGACGCCGTGGACCGGGTCGCCGCCGAACTCGGGCCGCCCGTCGTCCTCGTCAACAACGCCGGGGTGCTGCGCGACAACCTGCTGTTCAAGATGACCGACGCCGACTGGGACAGTGTGATGGGCGTCCATCTGCGCGGCGCGTTCCTCATGACCCGCGCCTGCCAGACGTACATGGTGGCGGCCGGCTTCGGCCGGGTCGTCAGCCTCTCCTCGTCCTCCGCGCTCGGCAATCGCGGCCAGGCCAACTACGCGGCGGCCAAGGCCGGGCTCCAGGGCTTCACCAAGACCCTCGCCAAGGAACTGGGCAAGTTCGGCATCACCGCCAACGCGGTCGCCCCGGGCTTCATCGTCACCGACATGACCGCCGCCACCGCCGCCCGGGTCGGCGTCGGCTTCGACGACTTCCAGGAGGCGGCGGCGGCGAAGACCGCCGTGCAGCGGGTCGGTGTCCCCGACGACGTGGCCCGCGCGATCGCCTTCTTCACCGCCGAGGAGGCCGGGTTCGTCTCCGGCCAGGTGCTGTACGTGGCCGGCGGCCCGCTGAACTGAACGGGCGCGGGCGGCGGTTGTCAGTGGCACCCGGTACGTTCGTGCGCGTAACAACTCCTGGCGCACCATCGGAGGTCGCGACGTGATCGGCATGCTGCCCGCATCCTGGCAGGGCCCGCTCGGCGAAGAACTGGACAAGCCCTACTTCAAGGAGCTGACCGAGTTCGTCGAGGAGGAGCGGGCCCGCGGCCCGGTGTTCCCGCCCCGCGAGGAGGTCTTCGCCGCCCTGGAGGCCACCCCGTACGACCGGGTGAAGGTGCTGATCCTCGGCCAGGACCCGTACCACGGGCGCGGCCAGGGCCACGGCCTGTGCTTCTCGGTGCGCCCCGGGGTACGGATCCCGCCCTCGCTGCGCAACATCTACAAGGAACTGCACAGCGAGCTGGGCCACCCCATCCCCGACAACGGCTATCTGATGCCGTGGGCCGAGCAGGGCGTGCTGCTGCTCAACGCCGTGCTCACCGTGCGCGAGGGCGAGGCCAACTCGCACAAGGGCAAGGGCTGGGAGACGTTCACCGACGCGGTGATCCGCGCGGTGGACGCCCGCCCCGACCCGGCCGTCTTCGTCCTGTGGGGGAACTACGCCAAGAAGAAGCTGCCGCTGATCGACACCGGCCGGCACGTGGTCGTCCAGGGCGCCCACCCCTCCCCGCTGTCGGCGAAGAAGTTCTACGGCTCGCGGCCCTTCACCCAGATCGACGCGGCCGTCGCCGCACAGGGCCACACCCCGATCGACTGGCGGATCCCCAACCTGGCCGGGTCCGCGGCCTCCTGACCCGGAAAACCCTTCGACACGCCCGCCCCGGCGGGCCACCATGGTGCCCATGTACCGGCAGCCCGTCCTCGCAGCACGGTCCGCAGCAGCGGACCCGACGCGGGCTGCCCTCTTCCTGTCGCACCTGACGGACGGCGCCCGACGCTGACCCTTCCCGGATCGCACCGCGGACCCCGCAGGGGGAGGGTCGGCGGGATCACGGGGTCCGCGCGCCGGCCGGGACGACCGCTCCCGGCCGGCGCCGCACCGGCGCAGCCGCGAAGGAAGAGACCATGCCCAGGCAGGCATACACCCGCACCAAGCCCCACCTCAACATCGGCACCATGGGCCACGTCGACCACGGCAAGACGACGCTGACCGCCGCCATCACCAAGGTCCTCAGCGACCACGGCACCGGCACCTTCGTCCCGTTCGAGCGCATCGACAAGGCCCCGGAGGAGGCCGCCCGGGGCATCACCATCACCCTCACGCACATCGAGTACGAGACGGACACCCGGCACTACGCCCACGTCGACATGCCCGGGCACGCCGACTACATCAAGAACATGGTCACCGGCGCCGCCCAACTGGACGGCGCGATCCTGGTGGTCTCCGCCACCGACGGCGTGATGCCGCAGACCGCCGAGCACGTCCTGCTCGCCCGGCAGGTCGGCGTCGAGCACATCGTGGTCGCCATGACCATGGCCGACGTCGGCGACCCGGACCTGATGGACCTGGTCGAGCTGGAGGTGCGCGAACTGCTCACCGCGCACGGCTACGCGGGCGAACTCCTCCCCGTCGTGCGGGTGTCCGGCCTCGGCGCCCTGCGCGGCGAGGCGCGCTGGAGCGCGGCGATCGAGGCGCTGCTCGACGCGGTGGACACCTTCGTGCCGGTGCCCGAACGGTATGTGGACGCGCCGTTCCTGCTGCCGGTGGAGAACGTGCTGACCATCACCGGACGCGGCACGGTCGTCACCGGCGCCGTCGAGCGCGGCACGGTGCGGGTCGGCGACCGGGTGCACCTGGTGGGCGGCACCGGGACCGAGACGGTCGTCACCGGCGTGGAGACGTTCGGCAAGCCGATGACGGACGCCCGGGCCGGGGACAACGTGGCGCTGCTGCTGCGCGGCGTCCCCCGGGACGCGGTACGCCGCGGCGACATCGTGGCCAGGCCCGGCAGCGTCACCCCGCGCCGGACCTTCACCGCGCAGACGCGGCTGCTCCCGGCGGCGGAGGGCGGCCGGCGCACCGGCGTCACCAGCGGCTACCGGCCGCAGTTCTACCTGCGCACGGCGGATGTGGTCGGGGACATCACGCTGCCGGACGGCGGGATGGCGCTGCCCGGGGAGACCGTCACCATGACGGTCGAGTTGGGCCACGCGGTACCGCTGGAGTCCGGTCTCGGCTTCGCGATCCGCGAGGGCGGGCGCACGGTGGGCGCGGGCCGGATCACCGCGGTCGGCACCGTCTGACGACCGCCGCGCCCGGGGGGTGGCCCGGACCGCTGTCCGGGCCACCCCCCGAGGGGCGGCGCCGGCCGGGGACAATGGCCGGATGAGTGAGCACGAGGCGATCCCGGTGGTCCGGCCGGTGAGGTTCGGCACCGCCCGGCTGCTGCCCGACCTCGACCGGGACGGCGGCCGGCTGCTGACGGTCGACGGGGCCCCGCAGTCGTACGTCGATCTGCGGGACCCCACCCACCTGGAGTTCGAGTACACCCGCCGGCTCGGCCATGTGCTGGACACCGTGGCCCCGACGGGCCGGCCCCTGGACCTCCTGCACCTGGGCGGCGGCGCGCTCACCCTGCCCCGGTACGCCGCCGCCACCCGCCCCGGCTCCCGGCAGCGGGTCGTCGAGGCGGACGGCCCGCTCGCCGCGCTGATCGCCGAACACCTGCCGCTGCCGCCCGGCGAACCCGTCGAGGTCCTGGTCGGCGACGCCCGGGAGCAACTGACGGCGGCGCCGCCCGGCGGGTACGACCTGGTGGTCGCCGACGTCTTCGACCGCTCCCGCATCCCCGGGCCGATGACCACGCTCGGCTGCGCCCGGGCCGCCGCCCGCGCGCTGCGGCCAGGCGGTCACTACGCCGTCAACCTCGCCGACGCCGCGCCGTTCGGGTTTCTGCGCTCCCAGCTCGCCACGCTCGCCGCCGTCTTCGGGAACCTGTGCCTGATCGCCGAACCGGCCGTGCTGCGCGGCCGGCGGTTCGGCAACCTCGTCCTGCTGGCCTCCGCCGCCGCGCCCCTGCCGCCCGACGGTCTCGCCCGGCGGCTGGCCGCCGACCCGTTCCCGGCCCGGCTGGTGGCGGGCGGCGAGCTGGTGCGGCTGACCGGCGACGCCAGCCCGGTCCCGGACGGGGAGGCCCGGCCCTCGCCGTTGCCGCCGGCCGGGGCGTTCGGCGTCGGCTGAGCCGGGGGACGGGTAGGGGCGCTCGGTGCCTCCCCGGACAACGGACCTAGTCGACGGCGTACGGCCGCAGGCTGTTCATCATCGCGTCGATCGTCTCCTGGGACGGCTCCTCCGGGAAGCCGGTGTCGGTCAGCAGCACCCAGGTGGCCAGGTCCCCCTGGGCGTCGATGAAGGAGAAGGTGACGGCCTTGCCGCCCTCCGGCGCCTCGCACGGCTCGTGCCGGTTCTCGGCCAGATCGGTGACCGTGGCGGTCACGGTGTGCCCGGTGATGCCGTGTTCGCTGGTGAACGGCTCGGGCTCGGTGATCTCGAAGGTGCCCAGCTGCTCCTGGTCGTAGGCGGCCAGTACCCAGTTCATCGCCTCGTTGCGGGCGGCCTCCTCGGTGCCCGAGGCGCCCTGGCCCGCCTTGGTGCCGGCCATCGACCGGGCGCTGGGGTTGTCCGCCTCGGCGCACCAGCCGTACAGGTACTCGCTGGGCCCGCTCATGGCCACCAGCAGGGTCCCGGGTTCGGCGCCCTCCCGGTCGTCGTTGTACCCGACGTAGGTGTCCTCGGAGTTGGTCTTCCACTCGGGCGGTACGTCGAACGCGCTGTGCTTGTCGGCGTTCGTCTGCACCCGCCAGTCGGGCGCCACCACCGGGTCCGGCTTCTCGACCATGGAACGGCGCGGATCATCGGGGGCCGGGCGTGCGCCCACCGGGTGCTCCTCGCCGCCGCCGTCCGACGCCCCGTCACCGCCGCGCAGGACCAGCGCCGTGGTGGCCGCCGCGGCGGCCACCACGGCCGCGGCCAGCACCACGGTGAGCACCGTCCGCGTCCGGCGAGGGCGGCGGGGCGGGGGCGAGGTGACCGCGGTCGGCGCGTACCCCGGGCCCTGCCACGCGTACGGGTATCCGCCCGCGGTCGGCGGGCCGCCCTGCGGCGGCTGTCCTTCTGGCCTCATGACACAGGAGAATAGAGGGCTACCCCGACGCCAGGAGCAGCGTCCCCGTCATCGCCAGCCCGGCACCGGCCGCCTGGACCAGACGCAGCCGCTCGCGCAGCACCCCGCGCGCGGCCGTCGCCGTGATCAGCGGGTCGAGGGAGGCCAGGACGGCGGCGACCGTCACCGGTCCGATCCAGGCCGCCAGCGCGTAGGTGGCGTTGCCCGCGACGTCCGCCACCCCGACGAAGGCGAGGGCCGGGAGCGCGGTCAGCAGTCCGCGCCGGCCGCCGCCCGGCAGGATGGGATCGCCGCGCCGCGCCGCCGCGTACAGTGCGGCGCCGCCCACCGCTACGCTGCACACCCGCTGGACGAAGAGCGCGAGGAGCAGTCCGAGCACGGTGGTGGAGGCGTGCACGATGAGCACCAGCACCGCGCCGAATCCGGCCGCCGAGACCAGGGCCAGGGCCACGGTGCGGCGCTGCACCCGCGCCCCGCGCAGCTGCGGGCCGCCGGCCAGCACCACGCCGAGCAGGGCGATGGCGATCCCGGTGTACTGCACGGGCTGCGGTCGCTCGCCCAGCAGCAGCGCCACCCCGATCGGTACGGTCACGGAGGTGGCGGCCAGCGGCGAGACCACCCCCATCGGTCCGTGGGCCAGCGCCCGGTAGAAGCACAGCATGGCGGCGGGGCCGATGACCCCGGCCGCCGCCGCGAACCACAGCCCGGGCCCCACCGCGCTCCAGGCGCCGGTGGCGGCCACCACCACGCCGAGCACCAGTGCGGAGAGCCCCTGCGAGACCACGACGACGGTGAGCGGCGGGGTGCGTCGCGACAGGAGCCCGCCACCGAAGTCGGACAGCCCCCACAGCAGGCTGGTGACCAGGGCCAGGGCTACCATCGATGACCTCGCAGTACAGTGTGTTGAACGGAGGGGACCGGCGTACTGTAGCTCATTCTGTTGCACTCTGCGATGCAGAATATGTGACTCCGGTGGTCTCCCCCGGCCCCGGCGTCCCGCACCGCACGCACCCCGGTCCGCCCAGCCCCGTCCCGCCCGCCCCGTGGAGAGGCCGCCCGCCTGTGACCGACCTCGATCAGTTCACCCAGTCACTCGCCCGCAACCTGCGCCGGCTGCGCACCGAACGCGGCTTCACCCTCGACGCGCTCGCCGCCCGCGCCGGCATCAGCCGGGGCATGCTCATCCAGATCGAACAGGCCAGGACCAACCCCAGCGTCGGCACCGTGGTGAAGGTCGGCGATGCGCTCGGGGTGAGCATCACCACACTCCTGGACTTCGACCGCGGCCCCGCCGTCCGCGTGGTGACCGGCGACCAGGCCGTCCGGCTGTGGTCCACCGAGGCCGGCAGCCACAGCACCCTGCTCGCCGGGACGGAGGCCCCCGGACCGCTGGAACTGTGGCGCTGGCGGCTGATGCCGGGCGAGGGCAGCGACTCCGACCCGCACCCGGTGGGCACCAGCGAGCTCGTCCACGTCACCGCCGGGGTGCTCACCCTCGTCCTGGACGGCGAGGACCACCCGGTGCCGGCGGGCGCCTCGGCCTCCTACGAATCCCATGTGGCGCACAGCTACCGCAACGACGGCCCGGAACCGGTGGAGTTCATGATGGCCGTCTCGGTGCCCTCGGCCTGACCCCGAGGGGCGCCGCGCCGCCCGTGCCGCCTTGCTAGGGTGCCGCCATGCGCGCCCCCATCGGAGACTTCGACGACGCCCGCCCGGCCATCGAGTGCCCGGACCTGCTGCCCGCCCCGGTCCTCGCCGCCCTGCGGGCCTGGGCCGGCCCGGTCCCGGTCGAGCAGGTGCTGTTCGTGGACACCGACCCGGAGAAGGCCGACACCGCGGTGTTCGTGGCGACCTACGGCGCCGACCTGGACCGGACCTCGGCCAACTGCGTGGTGGTCGCCGGGAAGCGGGGCGGCGAGACGACCCTGGCGGCGGCCGTGGTGCCCGCCACCGCCCGGCTCGACGTCAACGGTGCGGTGCGCCGCCACCTGGGCGCCCGCAAGGCGTCGTTCGCGCCGATGGACACCGCCGTGGAGAGCAGTGGCATGGAGTACGGCGGCATCACCCCCATCGGGCTGCCGGCCGGCTGGCCGCTGCTGGTGGACGCGGCGGCGGCCGACCTGCCCTGGGTACTGATCGGCAGCGGCAACCGCCGCGGCAAGATCATCCTGCCCGGCAAGGCGCTGGGCGCCCTGCCCGGGACGACCGTGGTCGAAGGGCTGGGCGTGCCGCGCTCCTGACCGGCGCGGCACCCGATATCGCGAGATTCCAGGGGATTCCTGGCCCCGGCTAGTATCGGGTTCATGGCCAGCCGAATCCCGACGACCCGGTCCGAGCTTGTCTACGAGAAGGTCCGCGGGGAGATCCTGCACGGCACGCTCCCACCCGGTTCCCGCCTGCGTTTCGTCGATTTGGCCAACCGCTTCACGGTCAGTCAGTCGGTGGTCCGGGAGGCTCTCGTGCGCCTGGCCGAGCAGGGCCTGGCCGTGGCCCTGCCGCAGCAGGGCTTCCGGGTTCGCGCACTGAGCCTGGCCGACCTCCACGAGCTCACCGAAGCCAGGGTCGAGATCGAGGCCCTGGTCGTACGCCGGGCGATCGCGCAGGGTGACCTGCCATGGGAATCCTCGGTGATCGCCGCGCACCACACGCTCGCCCGGACCCCCAGGACGACGCGGGCCGGGAAGATCAACGAGGAGTGGGTCGACGCGCACGAGGCCTTCCACGCCGCGACCCTGCGAGGCTGCCGGAACGGAACGCTCCTGTCCGTCGCCACCTCGCTGCGGGAAGCCGCTTCGCTCTACCGGTGGTGGTCCGGGGCGGCCGCCCCGGACCCGGACCGCGACATCGCCCTGGAACACCGGCAGATCCTGGACGCCGTCATCGCCCGCGACGAGGTGACCGCGATGTGCCTGATCGCCCAGCACATCCAGCGCACCACCGACGAGCTGAGCGCGGCAGCCGTTCCTCTCGAAGCACGCGGCTGACCCCCGGACGCGTCGGGGACGCGACGCCGACGCGCCCGGTCGAGGCGCGGAAGGTGCCGGTGCCGGACGGCGTCAATTCGCTCCGGCGCGCCACGGGTTGTTGCTGGAGTGGTCACCCCCGAGCCAGCGGGCGAGGTCGGCGTGTGCCGTGCGGAGCCGTTCGGCGTTGATGCGTTCCACGTCGGGGTGGTCCACGGTGAATTCGAGGTGCAGCCCGTTCGGGTCCACGGTGTAGAGCGAGACGCAGTAGCCGTGGTCGACGACGAACGTGCCGGGCTCCGTGTAGCCGGCCTCGGTGAGGCGTTCGCGGATCGCGTCCTGGGTCTCCTGCTCCACCTTCAGGGCGATGTGGCGCATCGGAGTGGGGTTGATCTCGGTGTGGAACTGCTGCTGGGCCCGCGGGTCGGCCAACTGGAAGAAGGCCAGTGCACTGCCGTCGGCCAGACCGTAGAAGGTATGGCACAGCGCGTACTCGGTCCCGTTGATCGACTCGATCTCGGTCCAGGTGGCGATCAGCGGCAGGCCGATCACCTCCTCGTAGAACTGCCGGTTGGCCTCCTGGTCGTCGACGGTCCAGCCGTAGTGGTGCAGGCGCAGCGGTAGTTGCGTGGTCATGGGAGGACCTCCGTCGGTCGGATGGAAGGGGCTGCCGTGGCGGGTCCTGCCGGGTCGGGACGCGAGGGCAGGGGGAGGCCCGCGCGGTTCCGAGCGCCGGGTGGCGCGTGATTCGCCGGGAAGCGTCGCCGGCCATCGGTCCGGCTACCGGACCCCGAGGGCCCCACCCCCCGCAGTCTTCGGCTGTGCCCAACCTAAGGAGGCGATCACGAGAAGTCAATAAAGTCTCTAGATTCCTGCACATCTCGATGGCTCGGCCAGGGTCCCCGGAGGAACCGCCGGTCCACGACACGATCCATCGGAACGACACACCGTCACGGACCCGCAGGGCCCGGCGGGATCAGCCCTGCCGCAGCTGATCGCGCAGCGCCCGCGCCACCCGGCCCATCAGCGCCTCCGCCTCCGGCTGCCGCCCCGCCGCCACCCGCGACTCGGTGAGCGCGGTCACCGCGAACACCTGCCCGTCCGCGTGCTCCACCACCCCCGACTCGTGCCGCAGATGCAGCAGCGTCCCGGTCTTCGACGACCACAGGGCGGCGTCCGAGCTGAAGTCGGGGGCCAGGCGCTGCCGCAGCAGGTTGGCGCCCATCAGCTCCCGTATCCGGGCGGCACTCGCCGGATCGATCGCCGAAGGCGTCCACAGCGCCTGGAGCAGGTCGGTGAACGCCCTGGCCGTCCCCGTGTTGGCCCGCGCGAGGTCGAGCTGCGGCACCGGATGGCCCGGGCCGCTGCCGGCCGCCGCGATCACCAGTTCCTGCGCCAGCCGCGCCTGTTGCGGACCCAGCCGCTCCACCGGGGTGTCCTCCAGATCACCCATCGGATGCCGCACCTTGATGCCCTCCAGGCCCAGCTCGCCCAGGATCCGCGCCACCTCGGCGGGCGGGGTCAGCGCGAACAGCGCGTCGGCCGCGGTGCTGTCGCTGATGGACAGGCCCAGATACAGCAGATCCTCGACCGCCATCCGGGCCGGGTGCCGGAACCGGCTCAACCCGGTCGGCCCGGGCGAGGTCACCCGTCCCGGCGCCACCTCGATCTGCCGGGTGGCGTCCAGCTCGCCGCGTCTGACCCGCTCCAGGGTCGCGATGGCCAGCGGGATCTTCACCAGGGAGGCGACGGGCAGCTCCCGGTCGGGGTCGATGCCCAGTTCCTCCCCGGTGGCAAGATCCCGCACCAGGAACGAGCCGCGCAGCCCGCCGTCCCGCAGCAGGTCACGCAGCTCGCGCAGCAGCCGCTCGTCGTTCATCCTCGCGCCTCCCGCGCGGTGTCGGCCCCCAGACAGTGCGCGACGTCGTCGCCCAGGAGGGTACGGATCCGGTCGCCGTCGGCCCGCACCGTGGCGGCCACGTCGTAGCCGCGCACCAGCGCGGTCTCGCCCAGCGGGCGCCAGCACAGCCCGAGTTCGCCGGCCTGGGCCGCCGAGCACAGCAGCAGATCCCGCGAACCCAGCACCTCGGCGGTGGCCGCCGCCAGGGAGGACGCGGACCGCACCTGCGCCGGGCGCAGCCCCACCGCGTCCCGCAGCCGGCCGAGCGGATCCCGCACGTGCGGCACCTCGTCCTCCGGCTGGAGCCACACCCGGCGGGGCGGCTCACGGTCGGTGCGCCCGGCCCGCAGGGTCTCCAGATGGATGCGGGCGCCGGAGGGCTCGGCGGTCTGGGCCAGGCCCAGCGGTACGGTCCACACCGCCTCGTCCGCGGGGACGGCCACCAGGGCGGCCCGTACCTCCTGGACCCGCACCCGCTCGGCGCGTTCGGCCGGCGGCAGCGGCCGGGGCTCCAGGATCAGCTCGTGCCGGCGGGCCGCGGCGATCAGCCGGGCCAGCGCGCCGGGCGGGCAGCTGTCCGGGACGGCCAGCCGGAAGGGGCGGCGCTTGGCGGTCTCGGCCTCGTGCTCCAGCAGATCGGCGAGCTGGACGAGCCGGCGGGCGTGCGGCAGCAGGTCCCGGCCGAAGGGGGTGAGCGTGGCCCGGCGGGCGGTGCGCTCCAGCAGGGGCTCGCCCAGGTGCTTCTCCAGCGCGGCGATCCGGCGGCTGGCGACCGACTGCGCCATGCGGGCGGCTGCCGCGCCCACTGTGAAGCTGCCGCGTTCACTCACCTTCACGAAGGCGCGGCAGGCACCGACCAGATCCATGCGGCCGACCCTATGCCACTTCGGCATCGAACCGCGCATTCGGGTCTTGGACGGCATGAGCCGGCGGCGGCAGGGTGGGGCTCGCGGACGGGGAGAGGCCCTGCCCGCGGAAGCGAAGGGGATGACCGGATGCGAGGACGCGGATACGGGCGGGGACGGCTGCCGGCGGCGCTGATCGGCGCGCTGGTGCTGGTACCGCTGGTGGGCTGCGGCACGGGGGAGACCGGGGCCGGCGCGGCGGACACCGCCGGCCCCGCGGCGGTGGTGGCGGACACCGCCGAGGACCCGGCCGGGGAGTTCGCCCGCCTTGAGGACGCCTACGACGCGCGGCTGGGCGTGTACGCGCTGGACACCGGGAGCGGGGAGGAGATCGGCTACCGGGAGGACGAACGGTTCGCCTACGCCTCCACCTTCAAGGCGCTGCTGTGCGGGGCGGTCCTGGAGGAGTACGGCCTGGCGGGCATGGACGAGGTGATCCCGTACGGCGAGGAGGATCTGCTGCCCAACTCGCCGATCACCGAGGAGCGGCTGGCGGAGGGTGGCATGAGCAAGTCGGACCTGTGCGACGCCACCGTCCGCTACAGCGACAACGCCGCCGCCAACCTGCTGTGGGACACGATCGGCGGCCCGGCCGGGCTCCAGGAGCGGCTGGCCGGGCTCGGCGACGACGTGACGCGGATGGAGCGCTGGGAGACCGAGCTGAACGAGGCGGTGCCCGGCGACGAACGGGACACCACCACTCCGGAGGCGTTCGCCGGGAACCTGGCCGGCTACGTGCTGGGGGAGGTGCTGCCGGAGCCGGAGCGGGCGCAGCTGACCGAATGGCTGGTCACCAACACCACCGGCGACGAGCTGATCCGGGTCGGCGTCGGCGAGGGCTGGACGGTGGGCGACAAGACCGGCGGCGGTGGGCACGGCACGCGCAACGACATCGCGGTGCTGTGGCCGGACAGCGGTGAGCCGCCGCTCGTGCTCGCGGTGTTCTCCACCCGGGAGGAGCCCGACGCCGACTGGGACAACGCGCTGATCGCCGAAGCGGCGTCGGTCGCGGTCGGGGCGCTGGGGCGCGACTAGCCGGGGGAGCCGGGCGGTCCGCTCATCGCGGGCCGCCCGCTCACGCGCGACGGCGGGCTCACTCCGGGCCGTCCGCGCACCGCGGGCCGCCCGCTCACGCGCGACGGCGGGCTCACTCCGGGTCGTCCGCGCACCGCGGGCCGCCCGCTCACTCCCGGCGGAGCCCGCTCACTCCGGGCGGTCCGGCAGCCGGGGGATCTCGATCGCCGGGCAGCGGTCCATCACCACATCGAGTCCGGCCGCCCGGGTACGGTCCCGGGCGGCCTCGTCGATCACGCCGAGCTGGAACCAGACCGCCTTGGCGCCGATGGCCACCGCCTCGTCGGCGACCGCGCCCGCCAGCGAGCTGTTCACGAAGACGTCCACGACATCCACCGGGAAGGGGATCTCGGCGAGCGAGGCGTAGCCGCGTTCGCCGTGCACCGTCTCGGCCTTGGGATGGACGGGCACGATCCGCTTGCCGAAGCGCTGGAGGACGGCGGCCACGCCGTGGGCGGCCCGGCGCTCGTTGGCGGAGAGGCCGACGATCGCCCAGGTGTCGCCGGTTCCGGTCAGCACACGCCGTACGGTTTCCGCTGAGGTATCCATGATCGTGCCAACGGCCGCCCCGGCCGTGCCATTCCCCGGGCGCGGCCTAGGCTGGCCCGATGCGGGACGGATATCTGACGGTGGCCGGTGCGGGGGGCGTGCACGAGAGCGAGGTCAACCGTTCACGCTTCGTGTGTGCGCTGGCACCGGCCGGCACCGAGGAGGAGGCCGCGGCCGTGGTGGCGCGGGAGCGGGCGGCGCACCCGACGGCCACGCACCACTGCTGGGCGTACGTGATCGGCGCGGACGCCGGGGTGCAGAAGTGCAGCGACGACGGCGAGCCGGGCGGTACGGCGGGGGTGCCGATGCTGCGGATGCTGACCCGCCGCGAGATCCGGTACGCGGTGGCGGTGGTGACCCGGTACTACGGCGGCGTGAAGCTGGGCGCGGGCGGGCTGATCCGCGCGTACGGCGGGGCGGTGGGCGCGGCGCTCGACGCGGTGGGGACGGTGGAGCGGCGGCGGTACCGGCTGGCCACGGTCGAGATCGGGCATCAGCGGGCGGGCCGGCTGGAGCATGAGCTGCGCGCGATGGGGCACGCGGTGCGGGAGATGCGGTACGGGGCCGGGGTGACGATCGAGGTCGCGGTCCCGGCGGACGAGGTGCCGGGCTTCGAGGGCTGGCTGGCGGATGCGACGGCCGGTGAGGCGCGGCTGGCGCTGGGCGGCGACACCTACGGCCTCGGCCCGGCCCGAGCGGGGGAATAGCGGGCGGAGCGGGTGCGTTCCCAGGATATAGTTGAACAGTCAACAACATGGGAGGCGGGCACGATGCAGTTCGGCATTTTCACGGTCGGTGATGTCACCACCGACCCCACCAACGGCACCACGCCGAGCGAGCACGACCGCATCAAGGCGATGACCACCATCGCCCTGAAGGCCGAGGAGATCGGCCTGGACGTCTTCGCCACCGGCGAGCACCACAACCCGCCGTTCGTCCCCTCCTCGCCCACCACCATGCTCGGCTGGATCGCCGCCCGCACCGAACGGCTCATCCTCTCCACCTCCACCACCCTCATCACCACCAACGACCCGGTGAAGATCGCCGAGGACTTCGCGATGCTCCAGCATCTGGCGGACGGCCGCGTCGACCTCATGCTCGGCCGCGGCAACACCGGCCCCGTCTACCCCTGGTTCGGCCAGGACATCCGGCAGGGCATCCCCCTCGCGATCGAGAACTACGCGCTGCTGCACCGGCTGTGGCGCGAGGACGTCGTCGACTGGGAAGGCCGCTTCCGTACCCCGCTCCAGGGCTTCACCTCCACCCCGCGCCCGCTGGACGGCGTACCGCCGTTCGTCTGGCACGGCTCCATCCGCAGCCCCGAGATCGCCGAACAGGCCGCCTACTACGGCGACGGCTTCTTCGCCAACAACATCTTCTGGCCCAAGGAGCACTTCCAGCGCCTCATCGACCTCTACCGCGACCGCTGGGAACACTACGGACACGGGCCGCGCGAGAGCGCCGTGGTCGGCCTGGGCGGACAATTCTTCATGCGCCGCAACTCCCAGGACGCCGCCCGCGAGTTCCGGCCCTACTTCGACAACGCCCCGGTGTACGGCCACGGCCCCTCGCTGGAGGAGTTCACCGACCAGACCCCGCTCACCGTCGGCAGCCCGCAGGAAGTCATCGAGAAGACCCTGGCCTTCCGCGACACCTTCGGCGACTACCAGCGCCAGCTGTTCCTCGTCGACCACGCCGGACTGCCGCTGAAGACCGTCCTGGAACAGCTCGACCTGCTGGGCGAGGACGTCCTCCCCGTCCTGCGGAAGGAGTTCGCGGCGCGCCGGGCCGCCGGCGTCCCCGAAGGCCCCACCCACGCCGCCCGGGTCGCGGAGCGGAACGACGCCGCGGAGCAGAAGGAAGGAACGCAGCGATGACCGCGCTGAAACTCACCGTCGTCACGGCCGGCCTCGGCAAGCCCTCCACCACCCGGCTGCTGGCCGACCGGCTGGCCCTCGCCACCGAGGAACACCTCGCCGAGCAGGAACGCGACGTCGACACCCGGGTGTTCGAACTCCGCGAACTGGCCGGCGACATCGCCCAGCACCTCGCCACCGGCTTCCCAGGACCGGCGCTGCGCGAGGCACTGGACGCCACCACCGGCGCGGACGGCATCATCGCCGTCACGCCCGTCTTCAACGCCTCCTACAGCGGACTGTTCAAGTCCTACGCCGACCTGCTCGAAGCCGACCAGCTCGCCGGCCGCCCGGTACTGATCGCCGCCACCGGCGGCAGCCCCCGGCACTCGCTGATGCTCGACCACGCGATGCGGCCCCTGTTCGGCTACCTGCGGACCACCGTCGTACCCACCGGCGTGTACGCGGCGGCCGAGGACTGGGGCGGCGGCACCGACCCGCTGATCGACCGGCTCCCCGCCCGCATCCACCGCGCCGGCCGGGAACTCGCCACCCTCATGGCGGGCGGCGCGGCCCAGGCCCGGCGCGAGCCGGACCTCGTCCCGTTCGCCGAACAGCTGGCCGCGCTGCGCCCGGGGACGTAGCGGGCCGGGTGCGGGTGCGGGTGCCGGCGGCGGCAACCCATCGGGGCGCGGCGGCGACCAGGGTGCGTCACCACCACCGCCGACCCACCCGCTCGCTCGCTCGCAGAACGGACGACCCATGCGTTCGCGTACCCGCACCCGCACCCTCTCCGTACCCCTGTTGCTGGCCGGCGCGCTGCTCGCCACCGCCGGCCTCACCACCCCCGCGGCGGCCACCGCACCCGCTCCCACCCACCTGACGGTGGCCGCCGACGGCAGCGCCGCGTTCACCGGCGTCCAGGCCGCCATCGACGCCGTACCTGCGGGGAACACCAGCCCCGTCACCATCACCGTCCAACCCGGCGTCTACCGCGAGACGGTCGTGGTCCCGAGCAACAAACCCCACATCCGGCTGGTCGGCAGCACCGGCCGGGCCGCCGACGTCACCATCGTCTACAACAACTCCAGCGGCACACCGAAGCCCGGCGGCGGCACGTACGGCACCAGCGGCAGCGCCACCTTCATGGCGGACGCCGACGACTTCGAGGCCCGCCACCTCACCTTCGCCAACGACTTCGACGAACTCGCCCACGCCGACCAGCCCAACCACCAGGCGGTGGCGCTGCGCACCCGGGGCGACCGCATCGTGCTGGCGAACATCGCCGCCCACGGCGACCAGGACACCCTCCTGCTGGACAGCGCGAACAAGGACCGGCAGGGCCGCGTCCACATCAGCGACTCGCTGATCACCGGGAACGTCGACTTCATCTTCGGCCGCGCCACGGCTGTCATCACCGACTCGGTCATCGAGGTCACCCGCCGCCCCGACGGCACCTCGGCCGGGTACGTCACCGCGCCGTCCACCGCCGCGCAGTTCCCCGGCTTCCTGATCACCGACTCGGTGATCACCGGCAACGTCGGCGACGGCACGTACTACCTCGGCCGCCCCTGGTACGCGGGCGGCGACGCCACCCTGCACCCGCAGGTGACCATCCGCGACACCCACCTCTCGGCCGCCGTCCGCGCCACGCCCTGGACCGACATGAGCGGCTTCCCCTGGCAGGGCGCCCGCTTCGCCGAGTACCACAACACGGGCCCCGGCTCCGCCCCGCCCACCACCAACCGCCCGCACCTGACCGACCAGCAGGCAGCGGCCCACACCCCGACCACGTGGCTGGGCGGCTGGACCCCGTAGGGGCCCGTCCGTCCGTGGCGGGTCCGGGGTACGGGCGTGCTCGCCCGGGCCCGCCGGGGGCGCGGCATCCGCGCGAGCCGGGGGGCCGTGCGGGCACCCGCCCACCGGCCGGGGGCGCGGCACCCGCACGCGCACCCGCCCGCGCCCGGCGTGCCGACCCGTTCACGCGCCCGGCCCGGCACACCGCCCGGAGCCGTACGGACCCGACGCCTGCGCGCCGCCGGGCGTGCCGCACCGGCACGCCCGTGCCGCACCGACACGGGCGTCAGGAGCGGCCGTCGCTGCCCGTCCGCTCGGCGACGATCAGGAACCGGTGCGCCCGGACCTCGAACCGTCCCTCCGCACACATCCGCGCGTGCAGGCGCCGCAACGCAGGACCGTAGCGCTCCCAGGCCCGCCTCGGCGGGAACACCCCCGCATGCGCGGGGACCACGAAGACCCGGCCACCATGGCGCTGCACGAGCTGGGACCACCCCCGCATGCGCGGGGACCACAGGCCGTGAGCTGCGACTCTATCGCCTGGGGGTATGGTTTTTACTTACTAGTTGAGAGTCCGGCATAGCTCGCATAGGGGTCTCATGTAGGTCCTGCCGGAGATGGGACATCACCGCAGCCGGCTCCGCGTCTGCGGTGCTTCGTCGCCGTGGTCCAGCCCTGTCGTGGGCAGTCGGCGCATGCCCGCTCCGATGTGTCGGCCGGTGGGTCAACTGGGCTCCTCTCCGTCGTGCGTCCGCCATGTGGAGATCCAGGATCCGGTGAAGTGTGTCGCCCGGTCCTGGTGTTCTGTTTTCTCGCCGCCGCTGTCGTAAGCCAGGAGTCCATGATGGCCCGCGCGCACCGGTCGGGCAGCCCCGTTCCGCTCCTCCGGTTCCACCGGGGGTGGCGCGACCCGCCCCGGCGGGGCATGCCATGGTGCAGTTGCCGTCGAACCGGCGCCGGGAGTTCGTCGGCCGGGTAGTACACACCCCCGCGCCGCCGAGCCTGTCCGAGCCCTTAGCGTTGTTCTCCGGAGTGCGGCCCCGCCGGGTGGGCCGGTGAGGGAGAAGAGGGCGGCGTTCGGTGAGGTTTCTGCACACCTCCGACTGGCATCTGGGGCGCGGGCTGCACCGGGTGCCGTTGCTCGATGCGCAGCGGCGGTTCCTCGACCATCTCGTCGACACCGCCCGCGCCCGGGAGGTGGATGCCGTGTTCGTGGCCGGGGACATCTACGACCGGGCCGTGCCGCCGCTCGCCGCCGTGGAGTTGTTCGATCACGCGCTGCGGCGGCTCGCCGAGGCCGGTGTCGCCACCGTCATGATCTCCGGCAACCACGACTCCGCCCGGCGGCTCGGCGTCGGCGCCCCGCTCATGGCCGGCGCCGGTATCCATCTGCTGACCGACCCGGCGGGCTGCGACCGTCCCGTCCTGCTGCGCGACGCGTACGGGGACGTCGCCGTCTACGGGCTGCCCTACCTCGAACCCGCACTCGTCCGGGAGGAGTTCGCCGTCGAGACCGCCCGGCACAGCGCCGTGCTCGGTGCCGCCATGGACCGGGTGCGCGAAGACCTCGCGGGCCGCCCGGACGGGACACGCGCCGTCGTGCTCGCGCACGCCTTCGTCACCGGCGCCGCCACCTCCGACAGCGAACGCGACATCACCGCCGGTGGCGCCGCCTCCGTCCCCGTGACCCTCTTCGACGGCGTGCACTACGCCGCACTCGGCCATCTGCACGGCTGCCAGACCCTCACCGACCGGGTGCGCTACTCCGGCTCGCCGCTCGCGTACTCCTTCTCCGAGGCCGCCCACCGCAAGTCGATGTGGCTGGTCGATCTCGACGCCGCCGGGACCGTGCACGCCGAACGGCTCGACTACCCCGTGCCCCGCCCGCTGGCGCGGATCACCGGCCGGCTGGAGGACCTGCTGGCCGATCCGGCGCTGGAAGCGCACCGCGAGCACTGGGTCGAGGCCACCCTCACCGACCCGGCGCGCCCCGCCGAGCCCATGGCCCGGCTCTCCGCCCGGTTCCCGCACCTGCTCGCCCTGGCCTTCGCGCCCGAGCGCGCCGCCTCCGAGGACCGCCGCAGTTACGCCGAGCGGTTGCGCGGCCGGGACGACCAGCGGATCGCCGAGGACTTCATCGCGCACGTCCGCCCAGGTCAGGACCTCGACGCGCGCGAACGCGCCGAGTTGCGCCGCGCCCTGGAGTCCGCCCGGGTCCGGGAGGGCGGCGCATGAGACTGCACCGGCTCACCCTCACCGCGTTCGGCCCGTTCGGCGGCACCCAGCACATCGACTTCGACGCGCTGTCGGCCGGCGGGCTCTTCCTGCTGCACGGGCCGACGGGCGCCGGCAAGACCGCCATCCTGGACGGTGTCTGCTACGCGCTGTACGGCTCGGTGCCCGGGGCCCGGCAGCAGGCACCCGGGGGGCTGCGCAGCGACCACGCCG
This sequence comes from Streptomyces harbinensis, assembly GCF_900116145.1. Taxonomy (GTDB): domain Bacteria; phylum Actinomycetota; class Actinomycetes; order Streptomycetales; family Streptomycetaceae; genus Streptomyces; species Streptomyces carpaticus. Next base: position 568,124 of record NZ_FPAB01000002.1, read on the forward strand.
ATCCGGGAACGCCGACCGAGGTCGTCCTCGAACTCACCATCGGCGGGCGACGGCTGGAGGTCACCCGGCGCCCGGAGCGGGAGAGGCCCAAGAAGCGCGGCACCGGGTTCACCCTCGAGCGGGCGTACAGCGCGTTGCGCGAGCGCGCGCCGGGCGGTGACGGCGGGTGGCGGGCGCTCAGCCGTTCCCACCAGGAGATCGGCGAGGAACTGGCCGGCCTGCTCGGCATGAACCGGGAACAGTTCTGCCAGGTCGTGCTGCTCCCGCAGGGCGACTTCGCCCGTTTTCTGCGCGCCGGGGCGGAGGACCGGGCCAAGCTGCTCGGGCGACTGTTCGACACGCGCCGGTTCGCGGCCGTCGAGCAACAGCTCGCCGAGCGGCGCCAGGCGGCGACGGCGGGGGTACGGGAGGGGGACGACCGGCTCCGCTCACTGGCCGACCGGCTGCGGCAGGCGGCCGGAGCCGGGGAGCCGGAGGAGGATCTGCTGTCCTGGGCCGCGCAGTTGCGCAGTCTCGCCCGCGAGCGGCGCGACATCGCCGCCCAGTCCCTGCGGACGGCCGAGGCCGCGCACGCCCGGGCGGAGCGGGAGGTCACCGCGACGGCGGACCGGGTACGCCGCGCCGAACGCCGTGCCGAAGCCCGCGCCCGCGCCGCCGTCTGGGAGGCGGAGCGGGAGGAACGCGAACGTACCGAGCGCGAACTGGCCGACGCACGCGCCGCGGAGAGCGTCACCCCCGCGCTGCGGCTCCGGGACCGGGCGGCGGAGGAACATCGGGACGCTGTCGTGGCGGCCCGGCTCGCCAGGGCGGAGCTGCCCGCCGCGTTCGCCGGGGCGTCCGCCGCCACGCTGGCCGAGGAGGAACGGACGGTACGCGGTCGGCTCGGCGCGCTGAGCGCGGCGCGGCAGGCCGAGGAGCGGGCCTCCCGGCTGGCCGCCGAGTGTGCCGCGCTGGAGCGGGCCGATGCCGAGGACACCGCGCTGCTGGCCGGCACCGTCGCGGCGCTGGAGCGGTTCGCACCGGAACGGGATCGCCTCGCGGCGCGGCTGCGGGCGGCGGAAGCGGCTGGGGCCCGGGCCGGACACCGGGCGGAGGCCGTGGCGGAAACCGGCCGCCGGCTGGCCGCCGCCCGGCGCCGCCAGGACCTGGACGACCGGATCGAGGAGGCGGCCAAGGAGGCGCTGCGCGCCCGGGAACACGCGAGCGCCGCGTACGAGGACTGGCTGGATCTGAAGGAACGGCGGCTGCGCGGCATGGCCGCCGAACTCGCCGCCGCCCTGCGGGAAGGCGAGCCGTGCGCCGTGTGCGGCTCCACCGCCCACCCGCGTCCCGCGCCCGCCGGCCCGCACGCCGTCTCGCCGGACGAGGAGCGGGCGGCCGAGGAGAAGCACCGTGCGGCCTCGGACGACCGGGACCGCGCGCTGGCGGCCCTGGCCGGGCTGCGCGAGGCACACGCCGCCGCCGACGCGGCGGCCGGCGCGGAGCCGGCGCAGGTGCTGGCCGACCGGCTGGCCGCGCTCGAACGGGACCAGCGGGCCGATCTGGCCGCCGCCGAGGACGCGGGCCCGGCGGGTGAGGAACTGGCGGCTGCCGAGCGGCGGCATGCCGGACAGCAGGCGGCACGCGAGGACATCGAACGGCGGATGGCCGCCCGCGCCGGACAGGCACAGTCGCTGCGGGCCGAGCACGAGGGGCTGCGGGCCGAGATCCGCGCCGCGCGGGGGGAGGCCGAGTCGGTGGCGGCGCGTGCGGCCGATCTCGCCGAGCTGGCCGGACGGCTGGCGTCGGCCGCCGAGGCCGTCCGCGCGGCGGAGACGAGCGCGGCCCGGGAACGCGAAGCCGAGGAAGCCGTCGCGGACGCGGCCCGCCGGGCGGGTTTCGCCACCCCGGAGGCGGCCTCCGCGGCACAGCGGTCCGCCGACCGGCGGCGGGAGGCGGAACGCCGCCTGGAGCACTGGCGTACGGAGGCGGCGGCGATCGACGCGCTCCTCGCCGAGGCCGAGGCGGGGGCAGAGGCGGGGACGGGGGTTGCGGATGGCGGTGACCGGGAGCGCACCGGGCGGGCCGGGGACGGTACGTCGGCGGGCGGGCGAGACCCGGGCCGGCCACTCCCGCCCGGCGGGGTCTCGGGCAGGGGCCGGGCTCCCGGCTCCGCGGAACCCGAACGGGCGGCGGGCGTACGGCAGGACACCACCGCTCCGGCGGCGCCTGACCCGGAGGCTGTCCGGGATGTGCCGGTGCAGAACGCGCTCGGGCGTGAACGGCCCGGCGGGCGAGAGGACGGCGCGGAGCACGCCGTTGGTGGCCGTCCCGTGCAGGATGCGGGTGGCGAGCCCGCCCTTCCGACGCGCGGTGGGCACCGGGCACCACGGTCCGAGGGCCGAGCGGGTCGGCCGCCGGCCTCGGGGGAGGCGGAGCGCGGTGCGGTTGTGGGGACGTCGGTTGCGGGGGGTGCTGCGGGTCCTGCCATGGTTCCGGCGTCGCTGGGCGGGGCGGCCCACGACGTGCCTGCGCAGAATGCGCTGGGGCGGGGACAGTTCGGCGATCGGGAGGACGGTCCAGAACACCTCGCTGAGGGTGGCGACGCCGCGCTTTCTGTGGCAGGTGAGTACGAAGCACCACGGTCCGGGAGCGGGGACGGTGCGGGCGACGGTCGGCCGCCCGCCTCGCAGGATGCGGAGCGCGGCGCGGCTGCAGAAGGGCGGACCTGGCCCGCCGTGCTGGATCGGGGCGGGTCTGCTCTCGGCACGGTGTCGGCCCGTTGGGCGTCGGGGGAGGACTCGTTGTCCGGGGCCGGGGCCGGGGAAGTGCCACAAGGCGAGCCGTGGGAGCCGTCCGGTGTCGGTACGCCGCGGGCGTCTTCCGCCCCAGTGGCTGAAGACGGGGCCGCAGACGGTGGCGGGTCTGCCGGGCAGCGGGCGGCCGAGGAGCGGCCGGGGGCGGGCCGGAGGTCCGGCTCCGCTGAGCCCGACCCGCGCGCGGGCCTGAGCGGAGCGGTGCCCGGCGCACGCCGGGAACTCCCGGGCGGAGGAGGCACGGACGAGGCCTCGGGCACGGACCTGGACGCGGAGGCAGACGCAGACGCGGCCATGGGCACGAACTCGGCCACGGCCACGTACGCGGAGGCGGGTACGCACTCGGGCACGGACGCGGACGCAGGCGCGGCCTTGGGCACGGACCTGGACGTGGGCACGAAGGCCGGCAGGGGCACGCACTCGGCCACGGACCTGGCCACGAACGCGGACGCAGGCGCGGCCTCGGGCACGGACCTGGACGCGGCCACGGACCTGGCCACGGGCACGCACCCGGCCACTGGAACGCACCCCGCCACCGACACGCCCCCGCCCCCGGACTCCGCCCACCGGCCGGAGGACGGGCCGTGGCCCGGCGACCGTGGCGGCGCGTCCGCCCCGTCCTCGGCCTCCTCCTGGCCCTCTTCGGCACCGTCATCCGCCTCCTCCCCGGCCCCCTCCCCGGCCCCGTCCCCGCCCCCCTCCCCGGCAGCCGCCCGGTGGCCCGGGCTCGCCGCCTCGGTGTCCGGTGCGGCCGATGCCGCTCCCGGCCGGGCGGCGCTGGACGCCGCCCGGCGCGCTTTGGAGCGGGCCGTCGTGCGGCTGCGGGAGGCCGCGTCCGCCGACAGCGCCGCCCGGGCGCGCTGTCGCGAACTCGATGCGCTGTCCGCCGCCCTGGCCGCCGAGGCGGCGGCCCTGGCGCCGGTGCGGGAGGAGGCGGAGCGCATCGCGCGGCTGGCCGGGCTCGCCGCCGGGACGGCGGCCGAGAACCGGTACCGGATGCGGCTGGAGACGTATGTGCTGGCCGCCCGGCTGGAGCAGGTGGCGGAGGCGGCGGGGAGCCGGCTGCACCGGATGTCCGCCGGGCGGTACCAGCTGGCGCACTCGGACAGCAAGACCGCGCGGGGGCGTTCGGGGCTCGGCCTCCAGGTGCTGGACGCCTGGACCGGGCGGGCCCGGGACACCGCCACGCTCTCCGGCGGCGAGTCCTTCTTCGTCTCCCTCGCGCTCGCCCTCGGCCTCGCCGACGTGGTCGCGGCCGAGGCCGGCGGGCAGCGGCTGGACACCCTCTTCATCGACGAGGGGTTCGGCAGCCTGGACGAGCAGTCCCTGGACGAGGTGCTCGACGTGCTGGACGGGCTGCGCGAGCAGGACCGGGCGGTCGGCATCGTCAGCCATGTGCCGGACCTGCGCGCCCGGATCCCGACCCAGCTGCGCGTCATCAAGACCGCCCGGGGGTCCACGGTGCAGAAAACCGGATGACGCGAGACGGCGCGTATCGCAGGGTGGGTCCATGACCGCACCTCATCCCCTGCGCGGACGCACCGCCCTGGTCACCGGCGCCAGCCGGCGGGCCGGCATCGGGTTCGCCACCGCCCGCCGGCTGGCGGCGCTCGGCGCGAGCGTCTATCTGCACCACCACACCCCGCACGACGCCGAACAGCCCTGGGGCGCCGACCCGGACGGGCCGGAGGCACTCGCCGCCGCCGTACGCGATCAGGCCGCGCCCGGCGCCGTCGTCGCGCACGGGCCGGGCGATCTCGCCGATCCCGCCGTGCCCGCCGCGCTGGTCGAGGAGGCGGCCGGTGCGCTCGGCGGCCGGCTGGACATCCTGATCGCCAATCAGGCCCTCAGCGGACACGACGGGCCGCTGGACGACCTCACCGCCGACATGCTGGACCGGCACTACCGGGTCAACACCCGGGCCTCCGTACTGCTGGTGCAGGCGTTCGCCCGCCGGCACGGTCAGGCCGGCCCCGACGCGCCGCCCGGCCGTATCGTCCTGATGACCTCGGGACAGGATCAGCGCGGCGGCATGCCCGGGCAGATCCCGTACGCCCTGTCCAAAGGCGCGCTCGCTTCCATCACCCGGAGCCTGGCCACCGACCTGGCCGCCCGGCGCATCACCGTCAACGCCGTCAACCCGGGCCCGGTCGACACCGGTTACCTCACCGGCGAGCACCACGCCGTCATCGCCGGGCTCTTCCCCGGCGGCCGGTGGGGCACGCCCGAGGACGCGGCCCGGCTCATCACCTGGCTCGCGAGTGACGACGCCGGCTGGGTCACCGGCGAGGTCATCAACTCCGAGGGCGGCTTCGCCCGCTGAGCGGCGGGGGCCGGGCGCCCGGCGCCCGGCCCCGCCACCGTACGGCTCACAGCGCGGACAGCTCCGCCTCCAGGTCGTCCAGGCCCAGCGAGCCCTGCGACAGCGCCGCCATGTGCCACTTCTTGGCGTCGAACGCGTCGCCGTGCGCCGCCCTGGCCGCCTCGCGCCCGCGCAGCCAGGCGCGTTCGCCCAGCTTGTAGCCGATCGCCTGCCCGGGCATGCCCAGGTAGCGCACCAGCTCGCTCTCCACGAAGTCCGCCGGGCGCCCGCTGTGCTGCCCGAAGAACTCCTGCGCCAGCTCCGGCGTCCACCGCTCGCCCGGGTGGAACGGCGAGTCCGCCGGGATCTCCAGCTCCAGGTGCATGCCGATGTCGATGATCACCCGCACCGCGCGCATCATCTGGCAGTCCAGGTAACCGAGCCGCCGCTCGGCGTTGTTCAGGAAGCCCAGTTCGTCCATCAGCCGCTCGGCGTACAGCGCCCAGCCCTCGGCGTTCGCCGACACCATGCCCACCGTGGTCTGGTAGCGCGACAGCTGGTCGGCGACGTGCGCCCACTGCGCCAGCTGGAGGTGGTGGCCGGGGACGCCCTCGTGGTACCAGGTGGAGACCAGGTCGTACACCGGGAAACGGGTCTCGCCCATGGTCGGCAGCCAGGTGCGGCCGGGCCGCGAGAAGTCCAGCGACGGGCTGGTGTAGTACGGTGCCGCCGCGCTGCCGGGCGGGGCGATCATCGACTCCACGCGCTTGACGCGGTCGGCCAGTTCGAAGTGGGTGCCGTCCAGCGCCTCGATGGCCTCGTCCATCAGCTCCTGGAGCCAGACCCGGATCTCCTCGACCCCCTCGACGGCCTCGCCCTCGGTGTCCAGGTGGCGCAGCGCCTCCCACGGGGTGGCGCCGGGCAGGATCTTGGCGGCCTCGGTTCGCATCTCCGCGTTCAGCCGGTGGAATTCGGACCAGCCGTACGCGTACGCCTCCTCCAGGTCCAGATCGGTGCCGTTCCAGTAGCGCACCCAGCGGGCGTAGCGCTCGCGGCCCACGATCTGCGGGGCGCCGGCCACGCCGGGGGAGTACGTACCGGCCAGCCACTCGCGCAGGTCCGTGATCGCCGCCGTGGCGGCCCGGGCGCCCTCGGTCAGCTCCGTGCGCAGCGCCTCGGGGCCCTCCGCCACGAACTGCGCGAACCAGCTCTTCTCCGCGCCGTCCGCGATCCACTCCTCCAACTGGCCGATGACCGTGGTCACCTGGCGCGGCCCGGCCGGCAGGCCGCGCTCCAGACCGGCGGCGAGCGCGGCCCGGTAGCTCTCCAGCGAGGCGGGGACGGCGGACAGCCGGCGCGCCACCCGCGCCCAGTCGTCCTCGGTCTCGGTCGGCATCAGCGAGAAGACGCTGCGCACGTCGTGCACGGGGGAGAACAGGTTGCTGACGGCCCGCAGATGCTCGTCCGCCTCGTGCACGGCGAGGTCGGCGGTCAGCCGCTCGCGCAGCAGCCGGGCGCAGCGCCGCTCGGCGTCGCTGTCCGCGCCGGGGCGGCTCTCCGCCTCGGTCAGCTCCCGCAGGGTGCGCCGGGCGAGGTCCGCGCGGGCCTCGTGTCCTTCGGGGGAGTAGTCGGGCAGCCGTTCGGCGCTCTCGGCGACCCCGAGGTAGGTACCGGTGATGGGGTCGAGCTCGACGAGGGCGTCGACGTAGGAGTCGGCGAGTGCGCGGGGCAGCACGGGGCTGGTGGTGTCTTCGGACATGCGCCCCATCCTGGTACCTGACCCCCCGTTCCGTCACTACCGTTGTGCGGGGTTGTTGCTGTTTGCGCCGGTCAGAGCGGTGCGGTCAGCGTACGGTGGCCGGGCCGAGCGGCGTGGGGAGCGGCCGGGAGGCCAGCGGGGCGGAGAGGACGACGGCGCCACCGTCCTCGTACCGGCCCACCGTCAGGCCCGCCGCGCGCAGCAGCCCGAGGACGCCGCGCTCGCCGCTGCCGCCCGGGATGGTCACCGCGTAGATCTCGGTGAACCCCGCGCCGGTCGCCACGGTGAGCAGCCGGCCCAGCAGGGCGGCGCCGACGCCGCGCCGCTGGCGGGCGTCCGGCACCAGCAGCGCCAGTTCCACCTCGTCGCCCTCGCCGTCCCACAGCAGTTGGCCGAGTCCGGCCAGCGCGCCGTCCCGGTCGCGGGCGGCCACGCTGTGCCCGAACCGGTGGCTGAGCAGGTGCGGCAGCAGCCGGTCGGCCTCCGCCCGGTCGGCCACCCCGTGGTAGCGCTCGCGCAGGGTGGCGGGCGAGCAGCGGGCGTGCATCTCCAGCGCGGCGGCGAGGTCGCCGGGCCCCACCGGGTCCACCGACCGGACGATGGTGCGCTGAAGTGAGGAGTCAGCCATGGAACCACTGTCCCTCCCCGGTGTTGCCCGGCCACGAACGTCCTGTGACCGCGGGGTTAAGGATGCTTCGGTGGTAAATGCGGCCTTCGCTCGGCCGGGCCCCCATGCCATGCTCCGAGCGTAACCCGGTGCGCGCGCGTTTCCCGCGTACCGGGATGGGATGCTGGCCGGCGTGGAAGAGGACGCGCTGGAGATCTTCGAGGAGCACCGCGGCCTGCTGTTCGGCGTGGCCTACCGCATGCTGGGCGCCGTCGCCGACGCCGAGGACATCGTGCAGGAGACCTGGCTGCGCTGGTCGGGTGCCCGGGGCGAGGAGGTGCGACACCCGCGCGCCTATCTGGTGCGGATCACCACCCGGCTGGCGGTGGAGCGGCTGCACCGGCTGCGCGAGGCGCGCGAGACCTATCCGGGCAACTGGCTGCCGGAGCCGCTGCCCACCGCGTACGCCACGGTCCCGGCCGGTGCGCCCGGCGCCGCGGAGGCGGGGGACGCGGCGGCGCCGGCGCTGCGCGCGGAGTCGGTGTCGCTGGCGGTGCTGGTGGTGCTGGAATCGCTCAGCCCGCTGGAGCGCGCGGTGTTCGTGCTGCGGGAGGCGTTCGGGTTTCCGTACCGGGAGATCGCCGAGGTGCTGGGGCGCGGTGAGGCGGCGGTACGGCAGCTGGCGGGGCGGGCGCGGCAGCATGTCGCGGAGCGGCGGCCCCGGTTCACGGTGGACCCGGTGCAGCGGCGGGATCTGACGGAACGTTTCCTCGCGGCGGCCACCCAGGGCGATCTGGACGGGCTGCTGGCGCTGCTGGCCACCGGGGTGCAGGTGGTCGGCGACGGGGGCGGCCGGGGCAAGGCGCCGCTGCGGGTCATCGCGGACGCGCGCAAGGCCGGCCGGTTCTTCACCGGGATCGCGGGGCGGGCGCCCGCGGAGTTCGCGATCCGGCCGGTGGAACTGAACGGCGGTCCGGCGTTGCTGATCACCAGCGGGGGAGTACCGCACTCGGTGTTCCAGCTGGAGGTCGCGGACGGGCTGGTGCAGCGCGTCTATCTCCAGGCGAACCCGGACAAGCTGCGGCACCTGGCGGTCCCGGCCGGGGCCTGAACCACCGGCCCCGGCCACCGCCCCCGGCGGGTCTCAGAGCCCGCCGGAGACCCGCAGGACGGCGCCGGTGGTGTAGGACGCCTCGTCCGACAGCAGCCAGGCGACGGCGCCCGCCACCTCCTCCGGCTCCCCGGGGCGGCCCATCGGCACCCGGTCGGCCTTGCGCCAGGGTCGCTGCGGGTCGCCCATGGCGGCGTGCATGTCGGTGAGGATCATGCCGGGCTGCACGGAGTTGACCCGCACCCCGTCCGGGGCCAGTTCCTTGGCCAGGCCGACCGCCAGGGTGTCCACGGCGGCCTTGGTCGCCGCGTAGTGGACGTACTCGCCGGGGCTGCCGAGGGTGGCGGCGCCCGAGGAGATGGTGACGACGGCGCCGCCCGCGCCGCCGTGGCGGGTGGACATGTCGCGGGCCGCGCGCCGGGCGCACCACAGGGTGCCCAGCACATTGACCTCCACGACCCGGCGCATCACCTCGGGGTCGGTCTCGGTGAAGCGGCCGAGCGGTCCGGTGATCGCGGCGTTGCACACCACCCCGGTGACCGGGCCGAACGTCTCGGCGGCGGTGTCGAAGAGCCGGTCGACCTGTGCGGGTTCCGCGGTGTCGAGACGGACGGTGTGGGCGCGGGCGCCGGCCTCGCGGACCCGGACCGCGGTGGCCTCGGCGGCCTCGGTGTCGCGTGCGTAGCCGATGACCACGTGGTGGCCGGCCCGGGCGAGGCGCACGGCGATGGCGGCGCCGATGCCCCGGCCGCCTCCGGTGACGACGGTGACGTGCTGTTTCATACCCCGACTGTATCGAGGTACCTCGGTACCGTGCCTGGTGTATTGGTCTTGACCAAGTCGGCACTCCGGCCTAGGGTCCGGGCATATACGCAACAACCTTTCATAATCGCGCGGTTCGGGGAGGCGGCAGTGGACACCAGGGACTGGCGGCGGGAGCCGGAGCCCAAGTACTGGCACCTGCGCACGCTGCTCACCGAAGCGCTGGACACCGAGTTCTCGGTGGGCGAGGTCCTGCCCAACGAACGTGCGCTGGCGGCCCGTTACGGCGTCGCCCGGGCCACGCTGCGCCAGGCGCTGGAACAGCTGGAGCTGGAGGGCCGCCTCCAGCGCCGCCGGGGCGTGGGCACCACCGTGGCCCCGCCGCGCGTCGGGGTGGACCTCAGCCCCTCGCAGCACGCGTGGCCCGGCCGGCCCGGCGACCCCTGGACCGTCACCGCCGCCGCGCCCGCGCCGCCGCCGCCCGCCGTGGCCCGGCTGCTCGACCTGCCGTCCGGCGCGACCGTGGAGATCATCCACCGCACCCTGACGACCCATGGCCGCCCGGTGGCCACCGAGGAGCTGTACGTACCCGGCGCCGTCTCCCCGCCCGCGCCCGCCGACCCGGCCGAAGGCCCCGAGCGCGCCCGGCGGTTGCTGCGGCTGCTCCAGGAGTGCGAGCCGGCCGGCCAGGACCGCACCGTCGAACTCGGCGCCGCCACGGCCGAGACCGCCCACCGCCTCGACCGGCTCCCGGGATCCCCCGTCCTGCTGGTCACCACCCGCTACCTCACGGCCGGCCGTACCGCCGCCGCCTCCGTGGCCACCTACCGGGCCGACACCTGCCGGCTCACCTTCGCCAACCAGCCGGCCCTCACCGCGCTCACCGGCTGACCCGGCCCGCCCCCGGCGGCCGGACCGGCCGCTCACCACCGGGGCGGCCTGCCACCGGTGGGCCGGTCCGCTCTCCGGCTGACCCGCCCCGTGCCGACCACCCGGCGCGGCCTGCCCCCGCCCCGGCCCGTGCTCACCACCGGACGGCCCCCGGCCCGTGCCCTCAGCCGCCGGCCGGCGCACGCACCGCGAACATCTCCGCCTCCACCCGGTCCAGCGCCAGCCGCAGCGCCCCCGTCGCGATCGCCTCCGCGCCCAGCTCCGACACCGCCACCCGGGGCGTGCGCAGACAGTACCGGGACAGCTCCCGCGCCAGCGGCCCCGCCACCCCCTCAAGACCCGACGCCCAGCCGCCCACCACCACCAGCTCCGGGTCCAGTGCCAGCACCAGCGCCGTCACATCGTGGGTCAGCCGCTCCACATAACGCTGCACCGCGGCCCCCGCGCGCGCCTCCCCGCCCCGCGCCCGCTCCAGCACCCGGCCCACCGCGGCCTCGTCCAGCGCCGCCAGCGGCCGGTCCCCGTCCGGCGACAGCAGCCGCTCCGGCGCCGCCCCCCGGCCCAGCAGATGCAACGCCCCGATCTCCCCGGCCGCCCCGCCGAACCCCCGGTGCACCCGGCCCCCGATCAGCGACCCGGCACCCGGCGACAGCCCGGCCAGCACCATCACCACATCGTCACAGCCCGCCGCCGCGCCCCGCCAGCGCTCACCCACCGCCGCCGCGTTCGCGTCGTTCTCCACCAGCACCGGCGCCCCCAGCGCCGACCCGAGCCGCTCCCCGAGCGGCAGCCCCGTCCACCCCGGCAGCGCCGCGCACAGCCGCACCGAACCGTCCGCCGCCATGATCCCCGGCGAGCCCACCCCGACCGCCCGCACCCCGTCCGGCGGCACCCCCGAGGCCATCAGCGCCGTCCGCGCCGCCCCGGCCACCAGCGCCAGCCGCTCCTCGGCCGGCGCGTCGGCCGCCACCGTCCGCACCGCGGACCCCACCCGCCGGCCGGCCAGATCGGCCACCAGCACCGTCACCCGCAGCGCGCCGATCTCCACCCCCAGCAGATGACCGGCCTCCGCCCGGAACCGGAACCGGCGGGCCGGGCGCCCCACCCGGGGCGCCCGCGCCGCACCACCCGCCACGGCCGCGTACCCGGCGCCGAGCAGCGACTCCACCACCTGCTCCACGGTGGGCCGCGACAGCCCGGTGACCGCCGCCAGCTCGGCCACCGACGGGCTCTCGCCCAGCTCGCCGGCCGAGCGCAGCGCCCGCAGCACCACCGCGGAATTGATCCTCCGCAGCAGGGACGGATCCCCGCCCTCCCACGAGGTCAGAGAATCGCCCCCGGCGTGTACGCGGCAGCCTTCGGGTACCGCTTCACCACCTCCTCGACCGCTGCCACCACGGCGGCCACCTGCTCCCCGGCCGCGCCGGTGAACGACAGCCGGTCCGCCATCAGGGCGGCCAGCTCGGCCGCGCCCAGCGGGATCCGGTCGTCGGCCGCCAGCCGCTCCAGCAGCTCGTTGCGCTCGGCGCCCTCCCGCAGCCGCAGCGCCGACGCCACCGCGTGCTCCTTGATCACCTCGTGCGCCGTCTCCCGGCCCACCCCGGCCCGCACCGCCGCCATCAGCACCTTCGTGGTCGCCAGGAACGGCAGGAACCGGTCCAGCTCCCGGGCCACCACCGGCTCGAACGCCCCGAACTCCTCCAGCACGGTCAGGAACGTCTCCACCAGCCCGTCGAACGCGAAGAACGCGTCCGGCAGCGCCACCCGGCGCACCACCGAGCAGGACACGTCGCCCTCGTTCCACTGGTCGCCCGCCAGCTCGCCCACCATCGAGGCGTGGCCGCGCAGGATGACCGCGAGCCCGTTCACCCGCTCGCACGAGCGGGTGTTCATCTTGTGCGGCATCGCCGAGGAACCGACCTGCCCCGGCTGGAACCCCTCGGTCACCAGCTCCTGGCCCGCCATCAGCCGGATCGTCTTCGCCAGCGACGACGGCGCCGCCGCCAGCTGCACCAGCGCCGACACCACCTCGTAGTCCAGCGACCGCGGATACACCTGGCCCACCGAGGTCAGCGCCCGCGCGAAGCCGAGGTGGCCCGCGATCCGCTCCTCCAGCTCCGCCAGCCGGGCCGGCTCCCCGCCCAGCAGGTCCAGCATGTCCTGCGAGGTGCCGACCGGGCCCTTGATGCCGCGCAGCGGATAGCGCGCCAGCAGCTCCTCCACCCGGCCGAACGCCACCAGCAGCTCGTCCGCGCCGGTCGCGAACCGCTTGCCCAGCGTGGTGGCCTGCGCCGCCACGTTGTGCGACCGCCCGGCCATCACCAGACCGGTGTACGTGCCGGCCAGCCGGCCGAGCCGGTCCAGCAGCGCCACCGTGCGGTCGCGCACCAGCTCCAGCGACAGCCGGATCTGCAACTGCTCGACGTTCTCGGTCAGATCCCGCGAGGTCATGCCCTTGTGGATCTGCTCGTGCCCGGCCAGCGCGTTGAACTCCTCGATCCGCGCCTTCACATCGTGCCGGGTCACCCGCTCGCGCTCGGCGATCGACGCCAGGTCGACCCGCTCCAGCACCCGCTCGTAGTCGGCGATCGCCTCCTCGGGGACCGCCACCCCCAGATCGCGCTGGGCGCGCAGCACCGCCAGCCACAGGCGGCGCTCCAGCACCACCTTGTACTCGGGGGACCACAGCCGGGCCAGCTCCGCCGAGGCGTAGCGGCCGGCCAGGACATTCGGAATGCGGGGCTTGTCTGTCACGCCACCGGATTCTACGGCGGGCTCAGCTCGGGCCTCTTCGGCGCCCGCCCGTCCCCCGAGGAGCGGCCCGTCAGCCGCCGCCCGATCCACGGCAGCAGATGCTCGCGCGCGAACCGGACGTCCGCCCCGATCCGCCGCGCGAACCGCACCGGCGCCGCCGGGGGCAGCGGCGCGTCCCAGTCGAAGGCCGGCGCGTATCCGAGGCGCTGCCAGACCGCCTCCGCCACCCGCCGGTGGCCCTCCGCGGTCAGATGCAGCCGGTCGTCCGCCCACATCCGCTGGTCGCTCAGCGCCGCCGAGGCGTACAGATCGACCACCACCACCCCGGGGTGCCGGGCCGCCAGCGCGTCGATGTGCGCGTACAGCTCCTCCATCCGGCCCCGGTACCGCTCCAGGACGGGCCCGGTGCGGCCCGGCGAGCGCATCAGCACCAGCGTGCCGCAGGCGGGGGCCAGCCGCTCGACCGCCTCCTCCAGCAGCGCGCACACCCGGGGCAGATCGCAGCGCGGGCGCAGCACGTCGTTGAGCCCGCCGACCAGCGAGACCAGATCGGCGCCCATCGCGGCGGCGGCCGGCACCTGGTCGCCGGTGATCTGGCCGATCAGCTTGCCGCGCACCGCCAGATTGGCGTACCGGAACTCCGGCACCCGCTCGGCCAGCCGCCCCGCCAGCAGATCCGCCCAGCCCCGGTAGGAGCCGTCCGGCAGCGTGTCCGACATGCCCTCGGTGAACGAGTCGCCCAGGGCGACAAAACTGCGCACGGGCCGGCCGCCCGCACGCTCCGGTTCCATGGCAATCACCCGCCCGATGCTAGCGGGGCCGGCCGGCGGCGCCGGGCGTGCCCACCAGCTCGCGCAGCACGTCCTCCATCGTCACCACGCCGGTGGGCCGCCCGTCAGGGCCCATCACCGCCGCCAGATGGGTCGCCCCGCCGCGCATCGCGGTCAGCACCTCGTCCAGCGGCGTGCCCGCCCCGACCCGGGCGATCGGCCGCAGCGCCGACAGCGCGAACGGGGCTTCGGGGCGGGCGGCGTTCAGCGCGTCCTTGACGTGCAGGTAGCCGAGCACCGTGCCGCGCTCGTCCTGCACCGGGAAGCGCGAGTAGCCGGTGCGGGCCGACAGCGCCTCCAGCGCGTGCGGGGTGACGCCGACCCGGGCGGTGACCACCGCGCCGCGCGGGCGCATCACCTCGCCCACCGGCCGCCGCGCCAGCCGCAACGCGTCCCGCAGCCGGCCGGTGGCCCGCTCGTCCAGCAGCCCGGCCGCGCCCGAGTCGGTGACGATCCGGTCCAGCTCCTCGTCCGAGAAGACCGCCGTCACCTCGTCCCGGGGGGTGACCCGCAGCAGCCGCAGCAGGGCGCTCGCCAGCTCGTTGATCGCCCGCACCAGCGGGGACAGCGCCCGGGACAGGGCCAGCAGCGGCGGGCCGAGCAGCAGCGCGCAGCGCAGCGGGGTGGCCAGCGCGATGTTCTTGGGCACCATCTCGCCCAGCAGCATGTGCAGATAGGTGGCCACCGACAGCGCCACCACGAACGCGATCGGGTGGACCGCTCCGTGCGGCACGCCCACTGCGTCCAGCGGCGGCTCCAGCAGATGCGCTATCGCCGGCTCGGCGACGATGCCCAGCACCAGCGTGGTCAAGGTGATGCCCAGCTGGGCGGTGGCCATCAGCAGCGACAGGTGCTGGAGCGCCTCCAGGACGCGGCGGGCCCGCGGGTCGCCCTGCTCGGCGAGCGGTTCGACCTGGCTGCGGCGCACCGAGATCAGACAGAACTCGCCGAACACGAAGAACGCGTTCAGGGCGATCATCAGCAGCCCGGTCAGCAGTTGCAGCGCGATCATCGGGCCTCCTCGGCGTCGGGCGCGGGCGCGGGGGCGGTGAGCCGGACCCGGACCGCCCGGTGGTGGTCGGTGCGCAGCGCCGCCAGTTCCCAGCCGCCGGTCCGCACCCGGTCGCCCGCGGCCGGGATGCGCCCCAGGTCGGTGGCGATGAAGCCGGCCAGCGTCTCGTACGGGCCCTCCGGCAGCTGGAGCCCGATCACCTGGAGCTGGTCGCGGCGCACCGCCCCGTCCGCCTCGTACACGCCCGGGCCCAGCGGCAGCAGGTCGGGTGCCTGCCGCGGGTCGTGCTCGTCGCGGACGCTGCCGACGATCTCCTCGATGATGTCCTCGAAGGTGAGCACCCCGGCGGTGCCGCCGTACTCGTCGATGACCACCGCCATCGGCCGTTCGTCCGTCAGCTCCTCCAGCAGCCGGTCGGCGGGGAAGGAGTCGGGGACGAGCAGGGGTTCGCGCAGCAGTTCGCGCACCGATGTCGCCGCCCACCGGTCGTCCGGCACCGCGAGCACGTCCTTCAGACGTACCGTGCCGCGCACCGCGTCCAGGCCGCCCTCGCAGACCGGGAACCGGGACAGGCCGGTGGCGCGGACGGCGTCGGCGACGTCCTGGAGGGTGGCGTCGGTCTCCAGCGCGGCGACCCGGACCCGGGGCGTCATGATGGATTGCGCCGTCAGCCCGGACAGCTGGATCGAGCGGACGAACAGGTCGGCGGTGTCGGCGGCGAGGGTGCCCTCCTCGGCGGAGTGCCGCGCCATGGCGACCAGTTCCTGCGGGGAGCGGGCGGAGGCCAGCTCCTCGGTGGGTTCCAGGCCCAGCCGCAGCAGGACCCGGTTGGCGGTGTTGTTGAGATGGCGGATGAACGGCCGGAACAGCGAGGAGAACCCGCGCTGGAGGGGGGCCACCCGGCGGGCGACGGGCAGCGGGGAGGAGATCGCCCAGTTCTTCGGCACCAGTTCCCCGATGACCATGAGCACCACGGTGGACACCGCGGTGCCCAGGACGAGCGCGAGGGAGCCGGCCGCGGAGCCGGGCACCCCGGCCGCGCGCAGCGGGCCGGCCAGCAGGGCGGCGACGGACGGCTCGGCGAGCATGCCGATCACCAGACTGGTGAGGGTGATGCCCAGTTGCGCGCCGGAGAGCTGGAAGGTGAGCGACCGGACGGCGGCCAGCGCCCCGGGGGCGCCGGGCACGCCGCGCTCGACGGCGTCCTCCAGGGCCGAACGCTCCACCGTGGTGAGGGAGAACTCGGCGGCCACGAACACCCCGCAGGCCAGGGTGAGCACGAGGGCGACGCCCAGCAGCAGAACCTCGGTCACGACACCACCGTCCTGACGGAAGGGGACAGGGCGCCCCACTGTACGAGTCCGGCGGGGCCGCGGCGGGGAGGTGACGCGCGCCCCGCGCCGGGCCGCGCTGCTCCCCGCGCCCGGCTCAGCGGGGGCGGTCGCCGAATTCGGCGAGGGCCCCGGCCACGATGGTCTCCAGATGGTCGGAGTGCGCGCCGCGCCAGTACACCCGGTCGCAGCGCGTGCAGCGGGCGAACACGTCGTAGGTGCGCCGGGTGCCGCCGTCGAGACCGGCGGCCACCTCGTCCTTGCCGACGCTCTCCAGCTCGCCGTTGCAGGCCGTGCACCGGGTCCACGGAGCCAGCGGCGGGGCGAACCGGCCCAGGACGTCGCGCAGCTGCTCGTCGGGCCGGTCGCTGTAGACGAACCCGCCGGCCCAGATCTCCCGGCGGCGCAGCAGGCCCCGGTCGCGGGAGAGCAGCACCCGGCGCTCGGCGGCGGAGCGGGCGGCCAGGGCGGGGTCGCCGATGTCCTCGCTCTCGTACGCCGCGTCCACGCCCAGCAGCCGCAGCCGGCGGGCGAGGGTGCCGAGGTGCACGTCCAGCAGGAAGCGCAACGGGGCGCCCGGCACCCGCTGCGGGCGGGTCACGGCCGCCACCTCGACGCTCTCGCCGCCCCGCGGCACGTAGGAGAACGCCACCGGACGGCCGTCGGCGGTCAGCGCCCCGACCTCGGTGAGCGGGGTGCCGCAGGACTCCACCACATGGCCGAGCGTGGACACCCCGTCCACGGCCGCCACCGCCCCTTCCGTGCGGCGGCGCGCGGAGAGCAGTGGATGGAGTTCGGGGGCGAAGCGGATCCGGATCTCGGGTGGGTGCACGCGCCCAGCATCGCACCGGGGCGGGCGGCGGCACCGGAAATTAATTTTGCACAGTCTGCACTTTTGCATACCCTGCAAGGTGTGCCGAGTGACATCCGACCCCAGGGCCTGCGGGACCGCAAGAAGCGGGCCACCCACCGCGCCCTCACCGAGGCGGCCCTGAGGCTCGCCGCCGAGCACGGCGCCGAGCACGTCACCGTCGAGGCGATCAGCGAAGCGGCCGGGGTCTCGCCGCGCACCTTCTTCAACTACTTCGACAACCGGGACGAGGCGTTCGTCATGGTCGACGCCGACGTCGCCGAACGGGTACGGCGGGCGGTGCGCGACGCACCGCCCGACCTGCCCCCGCTGCGGGCCGTCGCCGACGCCTACGCGGCCGAGCTGCCCGAACAGGGACCGGACCACGAGCTGTGGGAGCTGCGCGCCGAGGTGCTGCGCCGCTCGCCCGACCTGCTGGCCCGTACCCTGGGCGTGCACCAGGCCGACGAGGAGGCCCTGGCCCGCACCATCGCCGCACGGCTCGCCGCCACCGGCTGCGCCGATCCCGGCACCTACCCCAGACTGCTGGCCGCCGTGGCCAACACGGCGACCCGGGTCGCCGTGGAGCACTGGAGCGCCGGCGGCCGGGAGCAGTCCCTGATCCGGATCTTCCGGGACGTCATGGGACAGCTCGCCGCCGGCCTGCCGGCCCCCGCCGTCACCACCGCCCCGGCCACCAGCCGCGCCGGATCCTGAGGATCCGGCCGCTCCACTTCACTCCGTACACCGAGAAGGACATCGTGACAGTCGCGACCGAGGCACCCGAGGAAACACCGGGTGCCATGACCAACCGCCAGATACTCCAGGCGATGTCCGGCCTGATGGCCGGCATGTTCGTCGCCATCCTGGCCGGCACGGTGGTGGCCAACGCGCTGCCCCGCATCATCACCGACCTCAACGCCAGCCAGTCCTCGTACACCTGGGTCATCACCGCCGAACTGCTGGCGATG
Organism: Streptomyces harbinensis; assembly: GCF_900116145.1. GTDB lineage: Bacteria > Actinomycetota > Actinomycetes > Streptomycetales > Streptomycetaceae > Streptomyces > Streptomyces carpaticus. The sequence continues at coordinate 586,099 of NZ_FPAB01000002.1, forward strand.
ACCGCCACCGTCCCGCTGTGGGGCAAGCTCTCCGACCTCTACAACAAGAAGCTGCTGCTCCAGCTCTCCCTCGGGCTGTTCCTGGTCGGCTCGCTGCTGGCGGGCTTCTCGAACGGTGTCGGACTGCTGATCTTCAGCCGGGTCATCCAGGGCATCGGCGCCGGCGGGCTCACCGCCCTGGTGCAGATCGTGATGGCCGCCGTCATCCCGCCGCGCCGGCTCGGCAAGTACGCCGGCATCTTCGGCGCCGTCTTCGCGGTCGGCACCGTCGCCGGGCCGCTCATCGGCGGCGTCCTGGTGGACACCTCCTGGCTCGGCTGGCGCTGGTGCTTCTTCATCGGTGTGCCGTTCGCGCTCGCCGCGATCGTCATCCTCCAGCGCACCCTGACCCTGCCCACCGTGCGCCGCGAGGTCAAGATCGACTACCTGGGCGCCGGCCTCATCGTCGCCGGGGTGTGCGCGCTGCTGATCTGGACGACCATGGCGGGCTCCCAGTTCGACTGGGCCTCCTGGCAGACCGCCGCCCTCACCGGCACCGGCGTGGTCCTGCTGGGCCTGGCCGTCCTGGTGGAATCCCGGGTGCCGGAACCGGTCATCCCGCTGACGATCTTCCGCAACCGCACCGTCACCCTGACCACCGTCGCCAGCTTCCTGGTCGGCCTGGCCATGTTCGGCGGCACCGTCTTCCTGTCCCAGTACTTCCAGATCGCCCTCGGCAAGTCCCCGACCGTCGCCGGGCTGATGAGCCTGCCGATGATCGGCGGTCTGCTGGTCTCCTCCACCGTCGCCGGACAGATCATCTCCGCCACCGGGCGGTGGAAGATCTACCTGGTCGCCGGCGGTGTCACCATGACCGCGGGGCTCGGCCTGCTCGCCACCATCAGTGCGGACACCGGCTTCGGCCTGCTCAGCCTCTACATGGCGCTGCTGGGCATCGGCGTCGGCCTGCTGATGCAGAACCTGGTGCTCGCCGCCCAGAACGACGTGCCCGCCGCCGAACTGGGCAGCGCCACCTCCGTGCTGTCCTTCTTCCGCAGCATGGGCGGCACCATCGGCACCTCCGTCCTCGGCGCGGTGCTCGCCAACCGGGTCGCCAGCCAGCTCGGCGGCTTCGACGCCGGCGGCGGCGACGCGCACGCGGTGCCGGACATCTCCCAGCTGCCCGACGAGGCCCGCGAACTGGTCCAGGGCGCCTACGGCTCGGCGACCGGCGATCTCTTCCTGATCGCCACCCCGTTCGCCGTCCTGGCGCTGATCACGGTGCTCTTCATCAAGGAGAAGGCCCTGAAGACCACCAACGCCACCCAGCGGCTCGCCGAGGAGGCCCAGCGGGAGGAGGCGGCCAAGGACGCCGCCCCCACCGCCGGCTGACCACCCCGGCACCCGGCCCGCCGCGCCCGGCCCCCCTACCCCGGGGCCGGGCGCGGCGCCGTACCACCGGTAGTCCCCACCCGGTCGGTGGCGCGCCCCGGGAGCTGTGCATCATGGGACGCCCAGGTCCCCTCTAGCGATGGCGAGTTGACCCCGATGGGCGAGAACAGCAAGGACGTGCGGGAGACCCCGGCGGCACCGGAGATCGACACCTCGGTACCGCACTCGGCCCGCATCTGGAACTACTGGCTCGGCGGCAAGGACAACTACGAGGTCGACCGGGTCGCCGGCGACCAGTACGCCGCCACCTTCCCCGGGATCTTCGACATCGCCCGGGTCAGCCGCTACTTCCTGCACCGCACCGTGCGCCACCTGGCGGGCGAGGCCGGCATCCGGCAGTTCCTCGACGTCGGCACCGGCCTGCCCACCGAGGACAACACCCACGAGATCGCCCAGCGCGTCGCGCCGGACGCCCGCATCGTCTACGTCGACAACGACCCGCTGGTCCTGGTGCACGCCCAGGCGCTGCTCACCTCCACCCCGCAGGGCCGCACCGACTACATCGACGCCGACCTGCACGACCCGGCCCGCATCCGCCGGCTGGCCTCCCGCACCCTCGACTTCAGCCGGCCGGTCGCGGTGATCCTCTCCGACGTCATGGGCCACGTCCCCGACGACGACCTGGCCCGCTCCATCGTCCGCAACCTGGTGGCGGAGCTGCCGGCCGGCAGCTATCTGATGCTCTCGCACGGTGCGACCACCTCGCAGGAGGTGATGGACGCCCAGGACGACTACAACGACAGCGGAGCCGCGCCGTACCGGCTGCGCACCCAGGAGCAGATCAGCCGCTTCTTCGACGGCCTCGACCTGGTGGAGCCGGGCGTGGTCCCCATGCCCCGCTGGCGCCCCGACCTCGGCGACCTCGGCCCCGACCCGCAGGGCGCGGGCATCGGTGGCCTGGCCCGCATCCCCGGCTGAGCGGCGGCGTCCGGGTGGCCGGTGCCCGGCGGTGCGGGCGCGTTCACCCCGTGGCAGGGGCATCGGGCGCCCGCCCCGCCGGGCCGGTGGCTCAGCCCGCGCGCACGCCGGTCCGTTCGCGGGTCGCGGGGGCCGGGTGCCGAGTGGGGGAGGGGTGCCGCTCCCGTTCGCGGCGCACCGCGCGCCCGTGCAGCCGCAGGATCCGGGTGACGCCGAGCAGCACGAAGCCCAGCACCACCGAGAGCGCGATCCGGTAGTCGTCGCCGGTGGCGTCCAGCAGCAGGCCCACCGCCAGCAGCGCCAGCATCGAGGCGGTGAAGCCGCCGATGTTGACGATGCCCGAGGCGGTGCCGTGCCGCTGCGGCGGGTTCGCCAGCCGGGCGAAGTCGAAGCCGACCGTGGAGGCCGGGACGCAGCCGCCGAGCACCACGCACAGCAGGATCACCAGCCAGCCGGGGGTGCGGTCGGCCGGCCACCAGATCGCCGTGGTCCACACGGCCACCACGGCGGCGGTCACGGTCAGCACCACCGGCAGCCGGGCGCCGGGCCGGCGGGAGAGCAGCCAGCCGAACGGCAGGCCGAGCAGCAGGCTGGTGGCCACCACCAGGGTGAGCAGTTCACCGGCCGTCACCCGCGCGTACCCCTGGGACTCCACCAGGAACGGCAGCCCCCACAGCATCAGGAAGACCATCGCCGGGCACTGGGTGGTGAAGTGGGTCCACATGCCGAGCCGGGTGCCCGGCTCGCGCCAGGCCGCGCCGATCTGCCGGCGCACCGCGCCGCGGCCCGCCGCCGGGCGCGGCTCGGGCGCCCGCCCCGGCGGCTGGTCGCGCAGGAAGAGCAGCAGCGGGACGAGGACGAGCAGCCCGCCCAGCGCGCTCCCGGCGAACGCGGTGACCCAGCCGGAGTGCTCCAGCACCCGGGAGAGGACGAGGGTGGAGGTGAGATTGCCGGTCATCCCGGCCAGGCCGGTGAGCTGGGCCATCATGGGCGCGCGGTGGGCGGGGAACCAGCGGTTGCCCAGCCGCAGCACGGCCAGGAACGTCATGGCGTCGCCGCAGCCGAGCACGGCGCGGGCGGCCAGCGCGCTCCCGTAGGTGGGGGCGAAGGCGAAGCCGAGCTGGCCGGTGATCAGCAGCGACAGGCCGAGGATCAGCACCCGCCGGCTGCCGAGCCGGTCGACCATGACGCCGACCGGTATCTGCATCGCCGCGTAGACCAGCAGCTGGAGGATGGGGAAGGCGGAGAGCGCGGAGGCGCCCACCGCGAACCGGTCGGCGGCGTCGAGTCCGGCGACCCCGAGGGAGGTGCGCAGCAGGACGGCGACGAAGTAGACGGCGACCGCGATGGTCCACACGGCGACGGCGCGCCGGCCGCCGGGCGGATCGGCGGGGGCGGTGCTGCCGGTGGGCGGGGCGGGATCGAGGGGGTCGGCGGGTTCGGCGGAACGCTGCGGGCGGCTCACCGGCTCTCCCCCCGGGCCAGCTCGGACACCCGGCTGACGTGCCGGACGGTGACCGCGAGCGCCGCCTCGGCGTCACCGGCCCGCAGGGCGTCCAGGATCTCCTGGTGTTCGGCGAGGGCGAGCGCGATGCGGTCGGGCCGGGCCCGGACCACGGCCTCGCCCATCCGCAGCTGCCGGTCGCGCAGCTGGTCGTACAGCCGGGAGAGGATGGCGTTGCCGCCGCTGCGGACGATCTCGGCGTGGAAGGTGCGGTCGGTGACCGCCAGGTCGGCCAGCGCTCCGGCGGCGGCCTGGGCGCGGTGCAGCGCCAGCAGTTCGGTGAGCCGGTCGATCAGTCCGGGCGGCGCCGGTACCGCCTTGCGCACCGCGTGGGTCTCCACCAGCAGCCGGGTCTCCACGACGTCCGCGATCTCCTGGGCGGAGACCGGCAGCACCATCGCGCCCTTCTTCGGGTAGAGCCGCAGCAGCCCTTCGCTCTCCAATCGCAGCAGGGCCTCGCGGACCGGGGTGCGCGAGACGCCGGCGGCCTCGGCCAGCTCACCCTCGGTGAGCAGGGTGCCGCCCTCGTAGCGGCGTTCCAGGAGGGCGCGCTTGACGTGGTCGTATACATGGTCGGCGGCGGGGGGACGCTTGGGGGCGGCGGCGGACTGCGGCATGTGCACAGCATAGATACAACAGGGATACCCGGTGCTGCCCGGTCCGGCATGCGGGCAGGCCACGGCGGCGCCCGGCCGGTCTCCGAAGGCGGGCTGGACGGATGGGTGTTGTGCGAACCGTTGACATGTTCCAGTCGTCAACTCAGTCTGGTGAATACCGGGTTACTGCAACCGGTTGCACCATCGTGGGTTCACATGCCGACAACATCACGAGGGCCCCACACCCTCGGACACGTTCCCCCACCGGCTGAGAGGACTCCTCATGTCACGCACCACCCGGACCGTCACCAGGGCCGGCATCGCCGTCGCCGGCGGCATCGCGCTGCTGGCCGGCACCCTGACCGCCGTCTCCCAGGCGTCCACCGCGCCCACCGCCGACACCCCGCCCGCCGCACCCGGCACCTTCGCGGCCGACCCGTTCGCCGACGCCCCCATCGGTTACGCCGCCGAGGCCGGCGGCACCACCGGCGGCGAGGGCGGCGACACGGTCGACACGTACCTGCTCAGCGAGTACGCCGAGGAGAGCGGGCTGAGCCCCTCCGAGGCGCTGTACCAGCTGCTGAAGGCGCACCAGAAGAGCGAGAGCGAGGGCCTGATCGTCTACGTCGACCTCACGCTCAGCCAGGACGGGCTGAGCGAGAGCAAGATCGACATCAAGGACGTCGAGAACGTCTCCATCCTCGGCGTGGGCGACGCGGGCGAACTGGACGGCGTGGGCTTCAAGGTCACCCGCACCCAGAACCTCATCATCCGCAACCTCACCATCCACCACGTCTCCGAGGGCGAAGGGGACGCGATCGAGGTCACCGACAACAGCTCGCACGTGTGGATCGACCACAACGACCTGTTCAGCGAGCGGGACAACGAGCCGGACAAGGACTACTACGACGGGCTCGTCGACATCAAGCGCAACAGCGAGTACATCACCGTCTCGTGGAACACGATCCACGACCACTGGAAGACCTCGCTGGTGGGCCACAACGACAGCGCCGACCAGGCCCCCGACAAGATCACCTACCACAACAACGCGTTCACCTCCCTCAACTCCCGGGTGCCGCTGATCCGCCACGCGGACGTGCACATGCTCAACAACGTGTTCACCGACATCAACGGCTCCGCCATCAACGCCCGGATGGGCGCGCGGGTCCTCGTCGAGGGCAACTGGTTCGAGAACGTGGGCTCCGGCGAGGTGGACTCGCACGCCGGCTACATCGAGGGCCCGGTCGGCTGGTTCTACGGCAGCTCCGAGACCGGCTACTGGAACCTGGTGGACAACACCTTCATCGACAGCCCCCACGAACACCTGGAGTCCACCACGGACTTCACCGTGCCCTACAGCTACCAGGCGGACACCCCGGCCGCCGCCAAGGAGGCCGTGGAACGGTACGCGGGCACCGGCGTCATCGACGTCACGCCCTGATTACTGCGAACGGTTGCAGTGATGCGCGGCTCCGGCCGCGCTCGGCCGGCCGTACTCCGGGCACCCTCGGGTACGGTCGGCCGCGGCACTCCCGCACCCCTCACCAGGAGCAGATGTGGCGCAGGTGACTTCCCCAGGACCGCTGACCGCCCGGCTGCCGCTGCTGGCCCCCGGCGCCGCGGCCCGTCTGGCCGACGCCCTACGGGACGCCCCGCGCCGGATCCCGGTGCCGCCCGTCACCGACCGCACCGCCTGGGACGCCGTCCACCCCGCCACCCGCACCGCGCTGCTGCGCCGGGCCGAGGCCGAACGCGCCGCCCCCGTCCCCGTGCTGCGCGCCTCCGACTGGGCCCGCTCCTTCCGCGACGGCGTCCGCACCGCCTACGAGGACCCGGCCCGCGCCCTGCGCACCCGCACCACCGTCTTCCTGCTCGCCGCCGTCCTCACCGGGGAGAGCGCGCCGGCCACCGCACCCCCCGGCGCCACCCCGAACCTGGACGCCGCCATCGACGGACTGATCGCCCTGTGCGAGACCTCCACCTGGTGCTGGGCCCCGCACGACGGCTACACCGCCGCCCGCGGCGAGGTGCTGCCCGACCCGGAGGAGCCCTATGTGGACCTCGGCGCCGCCGAGGTCACCACCGTGCTCGCCTGGGCCGACCACGCGCTCGGCCCCCATCTGGACCTGCGCGCCCCCGGACTGCGCCGCCGGCTGCGCCGCGAGACCGACCGGCGCGTCCTCACCCCGTTCACCACCCGGCGCGACTGGCCCTGGATCGGCGCCGACCGGCCCGCGGACAACTGGAACCCGTGGATCCACGGCGCGATCACCGCCGCCGCCCTGCTGCTGACGGACGATCCGGAGCGCGCCGCCGGCCTGCTGCGCACCGCCGTCGCCGGACTCGACCGCTTCGTCGCCACCCTCCCCGACGACGGCGGCATCGACGAGGGCGTGGCGTACTGGTGGCACGGCGCCGGCCGGCTGCTGGAGACCCTCGATCTGCTGGCGGCCGTCGGCGGCCCCGGGCTCGACGCCCGCGACCTGCCCGTGCTGCGGCAACTCGCCCGCTTCCCGCACCGGATGCACCTGGGCGGCGCCTGGTACGTCAACGCCGGGGACGCCGCCGCCCGGCTCTCCGGCACCCTGCCCTGGCAGCTGCTGCACCGCTGGGGCGCCGCGCTCGGCGACCCGGCGGTACGCGACCACGCGGCCGGCCGCGGCCGGGACACCGGCCTGGCCGCCCAACCCGAAGCGGGGGCGGGCAGCGCGCTCACCGCACTGGTGGACCCGCGCTGGCGCGCCGCGCTGACCGGCCCGCCGGGGGAGGGGGGCAGCTGGCTGACGGCCGCCGAGTGGCTGCCGCGCACCCAGATCCTGCTGGCCAGGGAACGGCCCGGTTCCACCGGCGGCCTGACCGTCGCCGTCAAGGGCGGCCACAACGCCGAGCGCCACAACCACCTCGACGTCGGCTCGTACTGGATCGCGCTGGACGGTGTGCCGCTGGTCGTCGACCTCGGCCAGCCGACGTACACCGCCGACAGCTTCGGGCCGCACCGCTACCGCGCCTGGCCGCTGACCAGTGACTGGCACAACCTGCCCGCGCCGGGTGGCGGCACCGGGCAGCTGCCGGGCGCCGGACGGGCCGCCCGGGAGGTGCGCGCCGAAGCGACAGACAGCGGTGCCCTCTTCCACGCCGACCTGGCCGCCGTCTACCCGGACGGCGCGGCCGGCGGCCTGACCCGTACCGTCCGGCTGGACCGGGACCGGCCGTTGGTCACCGTGACCGACCGCTGGGCACCGGCGGCCGGCCCGGTACTGCTGCGGCACGTCCTGGCGGGCGAGGTCACCCTGAGCGGCGGCGAGGCCATCGTGCGGGCGCCGGACGGTCCCGCGCTGCGGATCGGCTGGGAGCCGCGCGACGCGCGGGCGGTGCTGGAGGACCGGGAGCTGACCGACCCGCTGCTGCGTGCCTCGTGGGGCGGACGGCTCACCCGGCTCACCCTCACGGTGCGCGACGGCGAGGGCGCGACGGTCCGTTTCGACCGCGCGCCCTGACCGGGAGGCCGGCCGGCGCGGGGCGGGGCCGCGCGGGCCCCGCCCCGTCCCCGTTCACCGGCCCCGGTCAGCTGCCCTCGGCCAGCACCTCCCCGAGGATGTCGAGCGCCCCGGTCAGCTCCTCCTCCTCGATGGTCAGCGGCGGGGCGATGCGGATGGTGGAGCCGTGGGTGTCCTTCACCAGCAGGCCCCGGGCCATCAGCCGTTCGCTCAGCTGCCGGCCGGTGCCGATCGCCGGGTCGATGTCGATCCCGGCCCACAGCCCGCGGCCCCGGTGCCGCAGCACCCCGCGCCCGGTCAGCCGGCCGAGGCCGGCCGCGAGCACCTTGCCGAGCCGTTCCGCCCGTTCCTGGTACTCCCCGGTGGCCAGCAGGTTGATGACGGCCGTGCCGATCGCCGCCGACAGCGGGTTGCCGCCGAACGTCGAGCCGTGTTCGCCCGGCCGCAGCACCGCCATCACCTCGCGGGTGCCGACGACCGCCGAGACCGGTACCAGACCGCCGCCCAGCGCCTTGCCGAGCAGCAGCAGATCGGGCCGTACCCCCTCGTGGTCCAGCGCCAGGGTGCGGCCGGTGCGGCCGAGCCCGGACTGGATCTCGTCGGCGGCGAACAGCACCCCGGCCCGCCGGGTCGCCTCGCGCACCCCGCGCAGATAGCCGTCGTCCGGGACGATCACGCCCGCCTCGCCCTGGATGGGCTCGATGAGGACGGCGGCCGTGGTGTCGTCCAGCGCCGCCTCCAGCGCGGGCAGGTCGTTGTAGGGCACCACGGTGAAGCCGGGGGCGTAGGGCCCGAAGCCGTCGTGGGCCACCGGGTCGGTGGAGAAGCCGACGATGGTGGTGGTGCGGCCGTGGAAGTTGTCGGCGGCCACCACGATCCGGGCCCGGTCCCGGGGGACGCCCTTGACCTCGTACGCCCACTTGCGGGCGATCTTGATGGCGCTCTCCACCGCCTCCGCGCCGGTGTTCATCGGCAGGGTGACGTCCAGGCCGGTCAGTTCGGCCAGCCCGGCGGCGAAGGCGGCCAGCCGGTCGTTGTGGAAGGCGCGCGAGGTGAGGGTGAGGGTGTCCAGCTGGCGGTGGGCCGCCTCGACCAGGGCGGGGTGCCGGTGGCCGAAGTTGAGGGCCGAGTAGCCGGCGAGCAGATCGAGGTAGCGGTTGCCGCGGACGTCCTCCACCCACACGCCCTCGCCCCGGGCGACGACCACGGGCAGCGGGCGGTAGTTGTGGGCGACCAGCCGGTCCTCGGCGGCGATGACGGCGGCCGGGTCGGTGGGGTCGCCGGCGGCTTCGGTGCTCGGGTGTGCGCTCATGCGATGCGGATCTCCTGTGTGCAGCACTTGATTCCGCCGCCGGCCTTCAGCAGCTCGGAGGTGTCGACGGGGAGGGGGACGTACCCGCGTTCGGTCAGCCGGGCGATCAGCTCGGTGGCGCCGGGGGAGATGAGGACGTGCCGGCCGTCCGAGACCGCGTTGAGGCCGAACGCCATCGCGTCGGCGCGGGTGGCGATCACGGCGTCGGGGTAGCGGCGGCGCAGCGCGGCACGGCTGCCCGGCGAGAACGCGTCCGGGTAGTAGGCGATGGTGGTGTCGTCCAGCGCGAACAGCGCGGTGTCGAGATGGTAGAAGAACGGGTCCACCAGCCGCAGACTGATGACCGGCCTGCCGAAATACTCTTGTGCGCTGATATGCGCGGCGGTGGAGGTGCGGAATCCGTACCCCGCCAGAATGTCCGGACCCACCGGTACCAGATCGCCTTCACCCTCGCAGGTCTCCTCGGGGGTGACGACCGGAAATCCGTTCTCCTTGAACCAGCGGCTGAATTCGAGTGCTTCCGGCTGCCGCTGCGGGGCGTGGAACCGCGATCCCAGCGCCTTGCCGTCCAGCACCAGTCCGCCGTTGGCGGCGAACACCATGTCGGGGAGGCCGGGGACCGGCTCCACCAGGTCCACCGTGTGGCCCAGTCCGCGGTACACGCGCACCAGTTCGTGCCACTGTTCCAGGGCCCGGTTCCGGTCCACCGGGGAATCCTGTCGCATCCATGGATTAATGACGTACGCCAGCTCGAAATAGCGTGGCTCGCACAGCAGATATCGGCGTTCTCGGCCGACCGTGACAGGCGCCATCGAGGCACTTTTCCCTTCGCCGGAGAGATGACTCCACGCTAAGGACCGGGGCCGGGTGCGGACAAGTTCTTGTCCTTGCACGCCGCTTTCGAATGTTGCGCGTCAGCCGGGCTCGACGGCGTTTTCCGCCGGCCGGTCCAGCAGCGGGCGCAGCGGCGCGCCGCTTCCGCTGTCGCCACCGGGCAGCAACTGGGTGAGGACGACGCGGGAGTCGGTGCGCCGGACGAACGGCTCGGCGCGGATGCGCTCCAGCACCCGCTCGAAGTGGCCGATGGTGCGGGCCCTGATGTGCAGCAGCGCGTCCGCGTCCCCGGTGACCGTCATCGCGGCCACGATCTCCGGGTGGTTGCGCGCCACTTCCGACATCCGGCTGGGCGGGGCGGCGCTGTCGCAGTACACCTCGACGAAGGCTTCCATGCCCCAGCCCAGCGCCTCGGCCCGGACGGTGGCGGTGAAACCGGTGATCACCCCGTTGGCCCGCAGCCGGTCCACCCGCCGCTTCACGGCGGGGGCCGACAGCCCCACCCGCCGGCCGATGTCCACGAAGCTCGCCCGGGCGTCGGCGATCAGCAGCGCCAGGATGGTGCGGTCCAGCTCGTCGACGGCGGGCGGCAGATGCGTCATGGGGGTGGCTCCGGTTCTCGTGATTCCTCACGTCGGTGACGGGGTGCACCGCCAATGATCACCGTTCCGCGGGGCCTTGTGCACCGGTCGCCGGCCCGCGTGCGGACCGGGTCACCGACCGCCGTACCGCCCGCGCGTACCGCCGGGCGATCAGCCGCCGTACCGCCCGGCCCAGCGGGCCCGCCGCCCGGGTGTACCAGGCGGCGGGGCGGCTGATGGCGCGGACGGTGAAGGTGACGGTGCCATCGGCCGCGCGCTCGATCAGGAACGCCTCCTCGCCGCACTCGGGATGGCCCGGGAGCGTGCCGTAGCCGAAGCCCACCCGGCCGGGTTCCCGCACCGTCCACACCACCTCGCACGGTGCGCGCAGCGGCCCCAGACCGACCGTCACCCGTACGCCGGGCGCCGCGCGGGGCGCGGTGGCGCGGACGGTGAGCCCGGCGCCCCGGTGCGCGCCCCAGCCCAGCACCGTCTCCCCGGCGGTGGCCAGGACGCCGGGGCCGCGGCCCAGCGGGACGCGGATCTCCAGGGTGCGGAAGCCGTCCGGCGGGGGCGGGCCGCCCGGTGCGGTCATCCCGGGGGTGGGGTAACTGAGCGTCACCCGGCGGAGTATAGGGAACGGGCCGCCCCGGCAACTCTTGACGCGTTCATGGCTTGCCTCTAGCATCATCAGTCTCCTCTTGAATCGATTCATGCGGAGAGAGGGAATGCCGTGCCCGACCCCACCGCAGCCCCGCCCCCGGCCCTCCGATTGCACCGCGTCGCCAAGTCCTTCGGCGCCGTCACCGCCGTCAGCGACGTCTCCCTGACCCTGCATCCCGGCCGCGTCCACGCCCTCGCCGGCGAGAACGGCGCCGGGAAATCCACCCTCGTCCGCATGCTCGCCGGCGTCCACCGCCCCGACCGGGGCACCCTGGAGCTCGACGGACACCCCACCGTGCTGCGCGACCCGGCCGCCGCCCGCGCCGCCGGAATCGCCGTCATCCACCAGGAACCCACCCTCTTCCCCGACCTGTCCATCGCCGAGAACCTCTACCTGAGCCGCCAGCCCACCGGCCGGCTCGGCCGCATCGACCGCCGCGCCCTGCGCGCCGCCACCACCGCCCAACTCGCCCGGCTCGGCGTCACCCTCGACCCCGACCGGCCCGCCCGCGGCCTGTCCATCGCCGATCAGCAACTCGTCGAGATCGCCCGCGCGCTCTCCCTGGACGCCCGGATCTTCGTCATGGACGAACCCACCGCCGCCCTCTCCGGCACCGAGGCCGCACGGCTCGCCGCCGTGGTGCGCGGCCTGTGCGACCGGGGCGCGGCCGTCCTGTTCATCTCCCACCGCTTCGAGGAGATCTTCGGCCTCGCCCACGACATCACCGTGCTCCGCGACGGCCGCCACGTCTCCACCGACCCCGCCGACCGGCTCACCCCCGACACCGTCGTGCGCCGCATGGTCGGCCGCGACGTCGGCGCCCTCTACCCCAAGACCCCCACCACCCCCGGCGACACTGTCCTGGAGGTCACCGGCCTCACCCGGCACGGCGCCTTCCACGACATCTCCTTCTCCGTACGGCGCGGCGAAATCCTCGCCCTGGCCGGACTGGTCGGCGCCGGCCGCAGCGAAGTGGTGCGCGCCGTCTTCGGCGTCGACCGCTACGACGCCGGCACCGTCACCGTGGCGGGCCGCCCGCTGCCCGCCGGCTCACCCGCCGCCGCCATGGCGGCCGGGCTCGCCCTCGTCCCCGAGGACCGCCGCCAGCAGGGCCTGGTCCTTCAGCTGTCCGTCGAACGCAACACCGCGCTCACCCGGCTGCGCCGCCTCGCCCGGCACGGCCTGCTCACCACCCGCCGCGAACGCGCCGACGCGCTGCACTGGACCGAACGGTTACGGGTGCGGCACGGCGGCACCCACACCCCGGCCGGCACCCTCTCCGGCGGCAACCAGCAGAAGATCGTGCTGGCCAAATGGCTGGCCACCGAGCCCGCTGTGCTCATCCTCGACGAACCCACCCGCGGCATCGACATCGGCACCAAGGCCGAGGTCCACCGGATGATGTCCGAACTCGCCGCCCGCGGCCTGGCCATCGTGATGGTCTCCTCCGAACTCCCCGAAGTCCTCGGCATGGCCGACCGCATCCTCGTCCTGCACGAGGGCCGCGCCACCGCCACCCTCCCCGGCCCCGGCGCCACCGCCGAGACCGTCATGGCCGCCGCCACCGGCCACCCCGGAGGTGCCGCGTGACCCGGGCCCACCCCCGCGAACTCGGCGTCCTGGCCGCCCTCCTCCTGCTGATCGCCGGCACCGCCGCCGCCAACCCCCGCTTCCTGTCCGCCCAGAGCGTCCGCGACCTGCTGCTGTCCGCCGCCATCCTCACCGTGCTCGCCGCCGGCCAGACCGTCGTCGTCCTCACCCGCAACATCGACCTCTCCGTCGGCTCCGTCCTCGGTCTGGCCGCTTTCGGCACCGCCGACCTGCTCGCCACCCACCCCGGCACCCCGCTGCCGCTCGCCGCCCTCGCCGGCATCACCATCGGCGCCCTGTGCGGCGCCCTCAACGGCGCCCTGATCAGCTACGGCGGCGTTCCCGCCCTCGTCATCACCCTCGGCACCCTCTACGTCCTGCGCGGCGCCGCCCACTCCTGGGCCGCCGGACGGCAGATCAACGCCGCCGACCTGCCCCGCCCCTTCCTCGACCTCGGCACCGCCACCGTCCTCGGCATCCCCCTGCTCGCCCTCCTCGCCACCGCCGTCGTCCTCGCCGTCGCCCTGTGGCTGCACAGCTACCGCAGCGGACGCGAGCTGTACGCCATCGGCTCCGAACCCGCCGCCGCGGCCCGCGCCGGCGTCCCGGCCGGCCGCCGGATCCGTACCGCCTTCCTCCTCAGCGGCTCGCTCGCCGGACTCGCCGGCGTGCTCTACGCCGCCCGCTACGGCACCGTCGACGCCACCGCGGGACAGGGCATGGAACTCCAGGTCGTCGCGGCCGTCGTGGTCGGCGGCGTCGCCATCTTCGGCGGCAGCGGCAGCGTGACCGGCGCCGCCCTCGGCGCGCTGCTGCTCACCTGCATCGGCAGCTCACTCGCCGTCCTGCGGGTGGACCCCTTCTGGCAACAGGCCGTCGTCGGCGCCCTCATCCTGGCCGCCATCGGCCTGGACCGGCTGCTCACCACCCGGCTCGCCGCCCGCGCCGCCCGTACCGCCCCGGAGGTGTCCCGTGCCGGCTGAACCCCCGAGCGGACGCGGCGCCGCCGTCCTGCGCCGCTGGGACAGCGCCCTGATCGCCACCCTGCTCCTGGTGACCCTGGCCGCCGCCCTGGCCGTGGACGGCTTCGCCACCGGCCGCAACGCCCAGTTCCTGCTCCTGGACGCCGTCGCCATCGGACTCGTCGCCCTCCCGGTCACCCTCATCGTCGTCACCGGCGAGATCGACCTCTCGGTCGCCAGCACCCTCGGCCTGTGCAGCGCCGTGATGGGCCAGCTGTGGGTGTCCGGCTGGCCGCTGGAACTCGTCGTCCTCACCGCCGTCGCGCTCGGCGCCCTGCTCGGCGCCGTCAACGGCCTCTTCGTCACCGGCTTCGGCCTCCCCGCCCTCGCCGTCACCATCGGCACCCTCGCCGCCTACCGGGGACTGGCCTTCGTGGTGCTCGGCGACCGCGCCGTCGCCGACTTCCCCCGCGCCTGGACGGACGCCGTCGGCGGCACCGCGCTCGCCGGCGCCGTCCCCGCCGCCATGCTGGTCACCGCCGTGGCGGCGGCCGGCTGCGCCGTCCTGCTGCACGCCACCCCGCTGGGCCGCTCCCTGTTCGCCATCGGCAACAACGCCGAGGCCGCCCGCTTCTCCGGCATCGCCGTGGCCCGCACCAAGTTCTGGCTCTTCGTGAGCTGCGGCGCCGTCTCCGGCCTGGCCGGCGTCTTCTGGACCCTGCGCTACGCCAGCGCCCGCGCCGACAACGGCCAGGGACTCGAACTGGCCGTCGTGGCCGCCGTCCTGCTCGGCGGCGTGTCCATCTTCGGCGGCCGGGGCACCCTCGCCGGGGTCTGCGCCGGGGTCCTCCTGCTGGTCACCCTCCGCAACGCCCTCCAACTCGCCGACGTCCCCGCCGACACCCTCGACATCGTGACCGGCTCGCTGCTCATCCTCTCCGTCCTCGCCCCCCGCGCGCTCACCGCGCTCCGCCGCACCCCCACCACCCGCACCTGAGAAGGGACACGGACATGCCCGCACCTGCCGGAAGGACCCGCACCGGTACGGCGGCCACCGCACTCGCGGCGCTGCTGCTCCTCGCCGCCTGCTCGGGCACCACCCGGGGCGACGGCGACGACGGCGGCCCCGGACCGGGCGCCGGACCGGAACCCACCGCGCAGGCCGACCCCGACGCGCCGCTGCGCCCGGACCTGTCGGTGGCCTTCCTCCCCAAACAGGTCAACAACCCCTACTTCACCGTCGCCCGGGGCGGCGGCGAGCGGGCCACCGCCGAATTCGCCGGCACCTTCAAGGAGGTCGGCCCCTCCGAGGCCAGCGCCTCCTCCCAGGTCAGCTACATCAACACCCTCACCCAGCAGGGCACCGACGTCATCGCCATCTCCGCCAACGACCCCGGCGCCGTCTGCGGGGCGCTGAACAGCGCCCGGGACGCCGGGGCCGTGGTGGTGACCTTCGACTCCGACACCCGCGCCGAGTGCCGCGATCTCTTCATCAACCAGGCCACCGCCGAGGACGTCGCCCGCACCCAGGTGGAGCTGATCGCCGGACAGATCGGCGGCGCGGGCGAGATCGCCATCCTGTCCGCCACCCCCAACGCCACCAACCAGAACACCTGGATCGCCCTGATGGAGGAGGAACTGGCGCGCCCCGCCTACGCGGACATCGAGATCGTGGCGGTGGCCTACGGCAACGACGAGGACGAGAAGTCCTTCCAGGAGACCCAGGGCCTGCTGCGCTCCCACCCCGACCTGGCCGGCATCGTCTCCCCGACCACGGTCGGCCTCGCCGCGGCGGCCCGCTACCTCTCCGGCTCCGAGTACGCCGGCCGGGTCGCCCTGACCGGCCTCGGCACGCCCAACCAGCTGCGGCAGTTCGTGCACGACGGCACCGTGGAGTCCTTCGCTCTGTGGAACCCGGCCGACCTCGGCTACCTGGCCGCCCACGCCGGCGCCGCCCTGGCCTCCGGCCGGCTCACCGGCGCGGAGGGCGAGACGTTCACCGCGGGCGACCTCGGGGAGTTCACCGTCGGCCCCGACGGCGTGATCGCGCTCGGCCCGCCCACCGTCTTCGACGCCGCCACCGTGGACGACTACGACTTCTGACCCCGGACACCCCGCCGCCCGGCCGGGCCCGGCGGGGTGGGAGAGCCGCACCCCGCCCCGTCAACACCCGGCCCGCTGCCCTACCCGGTCGGTGGAATCCCCGCCCCGTTTCCTGGATTCCGCCCCCGCCCGGCGCCAGCATGACGGAGAGTCCAGCGAGGGAGCCGCCATGTCCAGCACCACCACCGCCGCCGTGGTCCGGCCCGGCACCCGGACCTTCGCCTGGGAGCAGGTCCGGCTGGACGCGCCACGCGGCGACGAGGTGCTGGTCCGCGTCGTCGGCGCCGGACTCTGCCACACCGATCTCGCCGTACGCGACGGCCACGTCCCCCTGCCGCTGCCCGCCGTGCTCGGCCACGAGGGCGCCGGGGTGGTGCAGGCCGTCGGGGACCGGGTGACCCGGCTCGCGCCCGGCGACACCGTACTGCTGTCGTTCAGCTCCTGCGGCGCGTGCGCCCCCTGCGGCCGGGGCCGCCCCGCGTACTGCGACACCTTCCTCCACCGCAACGCCTCCGGCTCCCGCGCCGACGGCACCAGCCCGCTCCAGGACGCGCGCGGCGAGCGGATCTCCGGACGCTTCTTCGGCCAGTCCTCCTTCGGCGCCCTCGCGCTGGCCGACGAACGGTGCGCCGTCCCGGTGGAGGTCGCCGACGAGGACGAACTCGCCCGGCTCGCCCCGCTCGGCTGCGCCGTCCAGACCGGCGCCGGAGCGGTCCTCAACGTCCTGCGCCCCGGCCCCGGCGACACCCTCGCCGTCTTCGGCACCGGAGCGGTCGGCCTCTCCGCCGTGATGGCCGCGGCCCTCACCGGCGCGGTACGGATCATCGCCGTCGACATCCGCCCCGCCCGGCTCGCCCTCGCCCGCGAACTCGGCGCCACCGACACCGTCGACGCCGGACGGGAGGACGTCGCCGGGCGGCTCGCCGAGCTGACCGGCGGCCGGGGCGTGCGGCACGCCGTGGAGAGCAGCGGGGTGCCCGACGTCCTGCGGCAGGCCGTCGAGGCGCTCGCGGTCGGCGGCACCGCCGCCGTGCTCGGCCTGCCGCCGGCCGGCACCCGGGTGCCCCTGGACATCGGCGCCCTGCTGCGGGGCCGTACCGTGCGCGGCGTCTACGAGGGCGACAGCGACCCGGCCGCCTTCCTCCCCGCCCTGGTCGCCCTGCACCGCGCCGGCCGGCTCCCCTTCGACCGCCTCGTCCGCCTCTACCCGCCCGAGCGCATCAACGACGCCGCCGCGGACGCCGCCTCCGGCGAGGCGGTCAAGCCCGTGCTGCGGTTCCCGGCCGGCTTCTGACGCTCACTCCGCCGCCTCCCGGCGCGTCAGCCGCACCTCCTCGATGTCCAGCCGGGACTGGAGCTGCCGCAGCACCGTGTCGTCGATGCGCCGCTCGTCCCGCAGCCGCAGCACCGTCGCCCGCTTGTGGGCGATCATGGCCAGCCGCAGCTCGGTGTAGTGCCGGTCGTGGCGCAGCGCCGCCTCGTCCTCGCCGTCCCCGTCGCCGGTGCCGGCCCGCAGCACCGCCAGATGCGTCTCGTACTCCCGCCGGGTCCGCTCCAGCACATCCCGCGCCGTACCGAGCCCGGCCGCCACCTCCGGCAGCGCGGCCAGCGCCTCCTCGGCCGCCAGGGTCTCGGCCAGCTGCCGCTCCGCCTCCACCCCGGTGTCCGGCGGCAGCCGTGCCCACCGCACGACCACCGGCAGCAGCAGCCCCTGCACCACGATCGTCACCGCGATCACCCCGCAGGTGACACAGACGATCAGATCCCGCTCGGGGAACGGCGCGCCCGAATCCAGCGTCCTCGGCACCGACAGCGCCACCGCGAGCGAGACCGCGCCCCGGAACCCGGCCGTCGCACTCACCACCCGCGTCCGCGCCCCCACCCGGCGGGCCCGCTGCCGCGGGCGCCGGTCCAGCAGCCGGATGACGTAGGGCGAGGTGAACAGAAAGAGGAAGCGCACGCCGATCACCACCGCCGAGACCGCCGCCACCGCGAGGGCCGCCCGGGCGAGCCCGGCACTGGTCAGCTCCCGCACCGCCTCCTGCGCCTGGAGCCCGACCAGCACGAACAGCGAACCGTTGAGCACGAACGTGGCCAGCGACCAGAACGCGATCGCCTGCCGGCGCACCTCCGCGCTCGCCACCCGCGGCCCCGCCTGACTCATGATCAGCCCGCACACCACCACCGCCAGCACCCCGGAGGAGTGCACCACCTCGGCCAGCAGGAACGCCGTGAACGGGATGAGCAGCAGCGCCACATTGCCCAGCAGCGGATCGGCCAGCAGGCCGCGCACCCGCACCCCGATCCAGGCCACCACCACCCCCGACAGCGCCCCCACCGCGACGGAGAGCAGGAACAGCGCCGTCACGTGCGGGACGGTGAAGTGCTCGGCGCCGACCGTGATGCCGACCGCCAGCCCGTACAGCACCAGCGCCGTCCCGTCGTTGACCAGGCTCTCCGCCCGCAGGGTGGTGATGGTGCGGCGGGGCAGCGCACGGGCCAGGACGCTCACCGCCGTCGCGTCGGTGGGCGCCACCGCCGCGCCCAGCACCCACGCCGCCCCCCAGGGCAGCCCCAGCAGGTACCCGACCACGGCCACCGCTCCGGCGGTGGCGATGACCAGCACGGTGGACAGCAGCACGATGGGCCGCAGATTGCTGCGGATCTCCCGCAGCGAGGTGGTCAGGCTCTCCCAGAACAGCAGCGCCGGCAGGAACAGCAGCAGGACCGTCTCGGGCGGCAGCCGCACCTCGCGCAGCGCCGGGACGAAGCCCAGCAGCACGCCGCCGAGCAGCAGCACGATGGGCGGTGCGACGCGCAGCCGCCGCGCGGTGGTGTGACCGAGTACCAGGGCGGTGCCCAGCAGGACGACGAGGACGAGTGCGAGCACGGTGGTTCTCCCGGCGGCGCTGGGGGCGGGGGACACGCCGGTCACGGAGCGGTGGCGGCCCGCGGATCGCCGGCCCGCTCACCGGTGTCCCGGCGTCAGGCGCGCGGCACCAGCCGCATGGTGGTCGCGTTCGCCCGCCCGGTGGTGACGGAGCCGATGAGGGAGGCGGAGTAGTGCGCGTACTTGGCGCGGTACGCGGCGTCGATCCGGTCCTCGTGCTCCCGGCCGGCGTCCGCGAAGGTGACGTCCTTCTCCACCCCGCCGGCCCGGATCCGGCCCTCCCGGCGGATCCGGGTGGCGCGGTACCAGTCGGATGCGGTGCCGTTGACGGACCGTACGTACAGGTCGTCGCCGTCGCGGACCACCCAGATGGTGCGCCGGCTGCTCAGCGAGCCGTCCTCGCGCAGCGAGGCGATCCGCAGTTCCTCGGCGTCGCCGATCCGGGTGAGTTCGTCGTCCGTCCAGGTGCTCATCGGGGGGTGGCCTCCTCGTGCCGGGTGATCCCTGCCGGTAGCCAACGGCCCCGGGCGGGCGCCGGCCGGACGACGGGCCGGTCCGGCCCCGGCCGTCACCCGCACGGACGGCGGCCGGCGGGGCCGGGGCCGGGTGCTCAGCGGTCGGCGCGCCGGGCGGCGGGGGCCGGGGAGCAGGCCACCCAGGCGTCGTAGAGCTGTGCGAGGTGGTGCCGGTCCTCCGCCGACCACCGGTTGCCCCGGCTGGAGACGAAGGCCCGGATGGCGTGGTTGATGGCGTCCGCGGCGCTCTCCATCGGGGGGACCTGCGGCGGTACGGGGGCGGGTGCGGGCGGTGTCATGGCGGTGCTCCGGGCTATCCGAGGACGTCGGCGGGCGTCGTCGCGGCGCGGTCCTCGCCGCGCAGGTTCTGACTGAGCGTCGTGGTGAAGGGGCGGCGCCGCTCCCGCCGGAGCATCCGGCGTTCCATGGCGCCCCGGGGCCAGCGCTTGCGCAGCCGTTGCGGGCTCATGCCCAGCGCCCGGGCGATCTCGGTGGTGGGCACGCCCTCCAGCCGGGCCCGCCGCACGACGGCGGCTTCCAGATCGCCCATCGACAGTTGCGCGGCGGGCAGCAGCCGCAGCAGTTCCCTGGCGGCGTCCGGCCCCGGGCGCGCGGCCTGGGCCTCGATGAGGCGGGCGTGCCCGGTGATGTCGGCCGCGACGGCGGCGGTGTAGCCGTCCTCGGGGCCGGTCTCCGGGGTGTCGAGGGCGTTGCGCATCCGGTAGGCGGCGTCCCGGCAGCGCTTGTTGCAGTACTCCTTGGGGCGGCCCGACTGGTTCGGGGTCACCTCCAGGTGGCACTTCGGATTCTTGCAGTGGGTCATGATGCCTCGGTGGGGCGGGGCGGGCCGCCGGGCGGCCCGCCGGTTGCGACGACGGGGTGGCGCCGGCGGCGGTGGGGCGGGCCGGCACCCGGGCCGGACGGGCACGCGCGGGCCGCGACAGGGGCGGTTGGTGCCGCGCGTGCCCGCCGGCGTCCGGATCAGCCGATGCGGACGCGGTGGTAGCGCAGCGCGGAGCCCCGGGAGGCGGCCGACGCGATCAGCGCGGCCACCGGGCCCAGGAGGCCGGTTCCGCCGAGGAACGGCGCCAGGGGCAGCAGGAGAAGGGCGATCAGCGCGGGGGCGGGCACCATGACGAGGGTTTCCCCGTGCGGGGTGGTTTCGGGGGCGGGGACCTGCGGAATGCTACGGTCACCACGCCGGTCGGACGGGCCCGTTAACGGGAGCACCGAGGCCGGCGGTACACGGTCGGGAGACATGGGTTCTCCTTGATTCGTGGGTTCACAAAGTCGAAGGGGAGCCCGGGCTGGTTGGCGCCTACCGGGCCCCTTCGCGTGCCTGGACGCTACCTGTTCAACCGTACGAGACGCCAGCACTACCAGACGTAATCACCATCATCGCGCCGGACCGGCGGCGAAAATCGCAGTAATATGCCACTGGCGGTCAAAAACGGGCAGGCTGCGGGGCGTTCCGATGAAGAAGCTTCGCCGAGCACACACATCCTCACCCGGCTGGCGCCCGGCCCGCCCCATCCGGTAGTGCACCCCCGGCCGCCCCGAGCCTCGCACGCCGTGACCGAAGGCAGGGGCACGGTGCTCCCGGCTCCCTGCCTCCCCGCGCCGTGCGGCAAAAGGGTGGTCGGCCGCGGCGATCTGCGGCGGTTCGTCCCCTCGGCCGCCGGCCGCCCTAGGGTGGCGCGCGTGGTGACGGTCGTGGACGGCGGGGCGCGGGCGCGGGGGCGGCTGCGCCGCGGTGGGCCGTGGCTCGTCCTCGCGCTCTGCGCCCTCTCCTTCACCGGCTGCGCGCTCGCCCAGCTGGCGCTCGGCCTGCCCCTCGGGGACCTCGACGTCTACCGGGCCGAGGGCTGGGCGGTGCGGACCGGGGAGGACCTGTACGACCTCGCGGTCAGCCGGCACGCCCTCCAGGCCACCTATCCGCCGTTCGCCGCGCTGCTGTTCGTCCCGCTCACGCTGCTGGGCGTCGAGGCCATGCGGGTGCTGGTGTGCGTCCTCAACTTCGGCCTGGTGATCGTCCTCGCCCAGCTCTCCCTGCGCCTCACCGGCATCCGGCCGGGCGGCCACTGGCGCTGGGCGGCCCCGCTCGCCGTCGCCGCCGTCGCCGTGTGGAGCGAGCCGGTGTGGGCCACCGTCCGGTACGGGCAGATCAATCTGCTGCTCGCCGTACTGGTGCTGTGGGATCTGACCCGGCCCGCACCCCACCGCTTCGCCGGGGTGGCGACCGGGATCGCCATCGGGATCAAGCTCACCCCCGCGATCTTCGCCGTCCTGTGCACCGTCGCCGGCGTGCTCGCCTGCCTCCGGCGCCGGGATGCCGCGCTGCTGCGGCTCGCCGTCCGGGCCTGGGCGGCGTTCGCCGGGACCCTCGCCCTCGGGGCGCTCGTGCTGCCCGCCGAGTCCTGGCGGTACTGGACGGACCTGGTGCTGGCCGAGGACCGGGTGGGGGCGCCGGAGGCGTCGGCCAACCAGTCGCTGCGCGGGGTCCTGGCCCGGATGCTGCACACCGGTGAACTCCCCGCCTGGTGGCTGCCGCTGGCGGCCGGTGTCTGCTGTGCCGGGCTCGCCGTCGGCGTCGCCGCCCTGCTGACCGGGCGGCGGGCCTGGGCCGTGGTCGCCTGCGCCGTGACGGCGCTGCTGGTGAGCCCGGTGTCCTGGTCGCACCACTGGGTGTGGGCCGTGCCCGCGGTGCTGCTCCTGGTGGCCGAGGCGCGCGGCCGGCGGCGGGGCGCGCGCGGGTGGTGGCTGGCCGCCGGGGGCGCCACACTGCTGTTCTGCAGCTACGTCAGCTGGCTGCTGCCGCACGACGAGACCCGGCCCGAGCTGGACCTCCCGCCCGGCCAGCAACTCCTCGCCGCCGGCTACCCGCTGGCCGGTCTCGCGCTGCTGGCCGCCGCCGCCGTGGCCGTCACAGCACCGCGCGGAACCCCGGCAGCCGGCGCAGCCAGGCGGCCAGCGGGAAGCTCAGCGAGATAGCCGCCGCCGTCACCACCACCCACGCGGTCAGCGGCGCCGGGTCCAGCGGGGCGAGCGCGAACTGGAGGGCCACCACGATCGGCAGGTGGACGATGTACACGGTGAATGCCGACCCGGCCAGCGAGGAGAGCACCGGGCCCTCGCCGTTCAGCCGCTCCCGGAACAGCGTCAGCAGGCCCAGGCACAGCGCCGTGCACAGGAACGTCTCGTAGACCGCCCACAGCGCGGCCGGTACGGTCGCCCCGCCCGTGGCGTACCAGAACGCCCCGGTGCCGCCGGCCGCGCACAGCACCACCGCGCCCGCCACGCCGCCCGCCAGCCACAGGTAGCCGGTACGGGCCGGGATCGCGGTCAGCCAGCCGTGCCGGTGGGCGAGGATGCCGGCCGCGAAGAACGCCGCGTACTGGGCCAGCCGGGCCGGCTCGGTCTGGATGAACTCCGCCACCGGCACCCAGGTGTCCAGCGGGTACCACAGCCGCAGTACGAAGGTGGCCGCCGCGACGGCGAGCGTGAAGAGCACCAGCGCGCGGTGCCCGGGGATCCGGGGCGTGCGCACGGAGGCGGCGGGCCGCAGCCGCCGCACCGCCTCGCCCGTCCGGCGGGCCAGCAGGTACAGCAGGCAGTAGACCAGCAGATTCTGGATGAACCACAGGTGCCCGAACTGGAGATCCGGCCAGATCGGCCCGGCCCAGTCGGCCGGCTCCTCGCCCAGCCCCAGGAAGACGTCCGCGTAGTACTGCGGGAAGGACAGCGCCGGCTGGTCGCGGTACACCAGGTAGTAGACGTACAGCAGCACCGGGATGAGGGTGACGGTCCCGGCAAGGAACGGGATGCCGAGCCGGCGCAGCCGCCCGCGCAGATATGCCCAGCTTCCCCGCCGGTCCACCGAGGCGGGGACGAAGCAGGCGGAGACGAAGAAGAACAGGCTCATGAAGAAGGTGCCGTTGAGGGTGGTGAAGGCGGCGAGCGCCCCACTGCCGGCCTGGTCCTCGACGTACCACCAGTCGGCCGGACCGTACGCCTGCGCCGCGTGGTGGGCGACCACCAGCATGATCAGCGCGATCCGGAGGTTGTCCAGATAGGCCGTCCGCCGCCGGGGCGCGGACGGCTCCAGCGGCGGACGGGTGGGGGTGGCGGGCGTGGGCCGGGTGAGCGGCCTGGTGGTGTCCATGCAGCCAGGCTAGGAAAGCCGGTGGCTCACCGTAATGATGCGAGCACCCGGGCCGTGCTGCGGACTTCCGCACTCAGCCGAGGGTGCAGTCCTCCCGTTCGCTCAGGGCGCCCCTCACCTGCGGTCCTGTCGACAGGCAGCTCAGATCGACGGCCTCGGCGAGCGCGCGGTAGCCGGCGTCGTTCGGATGCAGTCCGTCACCGGAGGCGTAGGCCGGGTTCAGCCGCACCGGGTCGGCGGCGTCCCGCCACACCACGTCCGCGTCGAGGATGCCGTCGAAGCCGCTCTCGTCGCGGATCCAGGCGTTGAGGGTCTGCCGCATGGCCTCGCCCTCCGCGGTCCACTCGGCGGCGTCGCGGAACGGCGGCAGGGTGGCGCCGATGATGCGCAGCCCGTGGTCGTGCGCGCGGTCGATGATGGTCCGGTACGCGTCGATGACCTCCTCGGCGGTGGGCGCCTCGTCGGGGAAGTAGGCGGCGCCCAGGATGTCGTTGAGCCCTTCGAGCCAGATGACGTCCCGCACCCCGGGCTGGGTGAGCACGTCCTGGTCGAAGCGGCCGAGCGCGCCGACGCTGCCGTACTCGGTGTCGTTGACGACCTGGTTGGCGCCGATCCCGGTGTTCAGGACGCCGACCTCGCCGCCGAGCCGGCGGGCCAGCACGCTCGGGTAGGAGCGGGCGGCGTCCAGGGTGGAGCCGACGCCGTCGGTGAGGGAGTCGCCGAATGCGACCACGGAGCCGGGGTCGCCGTCGGTGGCGACCTCCAGGCCGCTGACGAAGAAGAACGAGGTGATGGTGTCCGGGAACTGCGCCGCCGTCACCTTCTCCCGGTGGTCGCCCGGTTCCGACAGGTGGACGGTGCGGTTGGCGAGCCGGTGCCAGGTGGTGGGGCCGGTCGGCCCGGCGACGTAGAGGCTGGCGATCACGTCCGTGTCGGGGCGCACCGCGAAGGCGACCGGGTCGCTGGTGACCTCCTCGCCCGCCGGGACGGTGACCGAGGCGGCGCCGCCGAAGGTGACGTCGGTGCTGGAGCCGGGCGCGATGCCGCCGGTGCCGCGCGGCCGGGCCACCGACAGCGCGTCCACGGTGAGCGGCCCCGTGCCGTACACATTGGACAGCCGGACCCGGATCTGCTCCCCGCCGGTGCTGGCCCGCAGCGGCTGGCGGATCGTCCGGTTCTCGAAGCCCTCGGCGGAGATCCCGGCGGCGAACGGGACGGTGGGCGCGGCGGACCAGCTGCCGGTCCAGCCTGCGGCCGAGGCTTCCGGCCGGTCGGCGGCGGCGTGCGCTGCGGTGGCCGCCGGCGCCAGCAGGGCGGCCAGGGCGAGGACGAGGGGTGCGGCTCCGCGGATTCTCATGGACGGTCTCCGGTGTGCTGGATGGACGGGGGAGTGCAGTCCCTGCGCTCCCCGGCGGTCGGTGCGGGGCCGGTGGCCCCGGGCCCGGCGGACAGGCAGCCGAGGTCGATCGCTTCGGCCAGCGCGGCGTACCCGGCGTCGTTCGGGTGCAGCCGGTCGCCGGTGTCGTAGACGGGGTTGAGCGCCGAGGGGTCGGCCGGGTCGCGCCACAGCCGGTCCAGGTCGATGACCCCGTCGAAGCCGCTCTCCTCCCGGATCCAGGTATTGAGCGTCTGCCGCATCGCCTCGCGTTCCTCGGTGAACTCCGGCACCCCGCGGAACGGGCCGAGCGTCCCGCCGATGATCCGCAGCCCCCGGGCGTGGGCCCGGTCGGTCAGCTCCTGGTAGGCGGCGATGACCTCGCCGGCGGTGGGCGCCTCGTCGGGGAAGTAGTGGGCGCCGAGGATGTCGTTGATGCCCTGGATGAACAGCACGTCGCGCACCCCGGGTTGGTCCAGCACGTCGCGGTCGAAGCGGCCGAGCGCGCCGATACTGCCGTACACGGTGTCGTTGACGACCTGGTTGGCGCCGATGCCGGCGTTGAGCACGCCGACCTCGCCGCCGAGCCGGCGGGCCAGCACGCTCGGGTAGGAGCGGGCGGCGTCCCGGGTGGAGCCGACGCCGTCGGTGTGCGAGGCGCCGATCGCCACCACGGTGCCCGGGTCGCCGTCGGTGGCGACATCGAGACCGGTGACGAAGAAGTACGAGTCGAGGGTGGTCGGGAACGCGGCGGCGGTCGGGTCCTCGCGGCGGTCGCCGGAGCCGGGGGCCGAGACGTACACCGTGCGGTTGGCGAGCCGGTGCCAGGTGGTGGGCCCGGTCGGTGCGCCCACGTGCAGACTGGCGATCACATCGGTGTCCGGGCGCACCCGGAACGCCACCGGGTCGCTGAGCACCTCCTCGCCCGCCGGGACGGTGACCGAGGTGGCGCCGCCGAAGGTGACACCGGTGCTGGAGCCCGGCCGGATGCCGCCGGGCCCCCGGGGCAGGGCGAGCGACAGCGCGTCCGCGGTGAGCGGCCCGGTGCCGTACACGTTGGACAGCCGCAGCCGCACCCACTCGCCGCCGCGGGTCGCCCGCAGCGGCTGCCGGATCGTCTGGTCCGCGAACCCCTCGGCCGAGGGGCCGCTGCTGTGCGGCAGGGTGGGCGCCGTCGCCCAGCTGCCCGCCCACGATCCGCCGGGCCCCGGCGGCGGTCCGCCGGCCTGCGCCGTACCCGCCGTCAGCGGGGCGAGCAGCGTGGCGAGCAGGGCGCCGGTCAGCGACGCGGCCCGTAACCGGCGTAATCCTGTGGTGCGCCCGGGGCCCACCCGGCGGGTGCGGCTCATGGGGCGGTCTCCATTTCCCGGCGCCGCACCGGGCGGCTGCCGATGAGGTCGGCGGCGCGCAGCCCGACCACGATGGCCGGTGCGCAGGTGTGGCCCCGGATGATCTGCGGGATGACCGAGGCGTCCGCGATCCGCAGCCCCTCCACGCCGCGCACCCGCAGCTCCGGGTCGACGACCGAGGCCGGGTCGCGGCCCATCCGGCAGGTGGCCACCGGGTGGTACAGGGAGTGCGAGCAGGACTCGACCACGGCGTCCGGGTCCGCCGCCGCACCGGCCGGCTGGAGGTTCCCGCCCGCGTACCGGGCCAGCGACGGGGCGGCCAGCACCTTCTCGATCCAGCGGGCGCCGGCGGTCAGCGCCGCCCGGTCCGCGCCCCGCCGGTCGCTCAGATAGCGCGGGTCGATCAGCGGCGCCTCGGCCGGATCGGGCGAGTTCAGCCGCACCTCGCCCCGGCTGTGCGGCTGGAGCAGCACCGCACCCACTGAGAACGCGTGCCCCTCGCCCAGCGTCAGCCCCTCCTCCAGGTAGGGGCCGGGCGCGAACAGCAGCTCCAGATCCGGCAGCGCCAGCGACGGATCGCTGCGCGCGAAGGTGTACGCCTCGCCGAGGTTGGAGGTCAGCTTCCCGCGCCGGTACCGCCCGTAGCGCACCATCTCGCGCGCCGAGGCCGCGTCGAACAGGCTGATCGGCTCCCGGCTGGCCACCACCCGCATCGTCACCAGATGGTCGGCCAGATTCCGCCCCACCTCGGGCCGGTTGGCCAGCACCGGGATACCGAACCGCCGCAGCTCGCGGGCCGGGCCGATCCCCGACAGCTTCAGCAGCTGCGGGGTGTTGACGGCGCCGCCGCACAGCACCACCTCCGCCCGCGCCCCCGAGGCGACCAGCCGGCCCCCGTGCAGATACTCCACCCCGCTCGCCCGCCGCCCGGTGAACAGCACCCGGCGGGCCGCGGCCCCGGTGCGCACCGTCAGATTGGTCCGGCCGGCCGCCGGGCGCAGAAAGGCGTCGGCGGTGCTGAACCGGGCCCCCTCGCGCTGCGTCACCGCCGTGCGACCGCCGCGCTCGGCCGTCGCGTACCCGTCCACCGACACCTCGGTCAGCCCCGCCTCCTGGGCCGCCGCCAGGAACGCCGCCGTGAGCGGATTCGGGTCGCGCTGCATCCGCACCGGCATCGGCCCGCCCCCGGTACGGCGCCCGGCCGCCAGCGGATCCTCCCGGTCCTCCAGCGCGTCGAAGCACCGGGTGACGGCCCGCCGGCCCCACTCCGGACCCGCCAGCCGCTCCCAGGCGTCGTAGTCCTCCGGGAAGCCGCGCACCCACATCATGGCGTTGACCGAGGACGAGCCGCCCAGGGTGCGCCCGGCCGGCCAGTAGATCTCCCGCCCGCCGAGACCGCGCTGCGGCACGGTGCGCCGCGCCCAGTCGAACGGGCCGCCGAACAGCGACAGATAGGCCGCCGGCACCCGGATCGACGGGTCGCTGTCGGCCGGCCCCGCCTCCAGGAGCAGCACGCTGCGGGCCGGATCGGCGCTCAGCCGCTCCGCCAGGGGCGCCCCCGAGGCCCCCGCCCCGACGATGATGTAGTCGAACGAGTCATCCATGGTGCGACAAACCTTCCGGTCGGGTCGCGGGCGCCGCGCCGGGCGTCCACGACCAGGTGCGCAGCAGGGTCAGCGGCCCGCGTACGGTCACCGCGCCCGCGTAGCCGGCGGGCAGATCCAGCCGCCGCATCCGCCACGCCGCGCGGTGCCGCCCGCCCTCGAAGACCGCGGCGTCGGCGGTGGCTTCGGCGAACCGCACCTCGAAGCGGTCCAGCGGATGCGCCAGGCCCAGGCCCAGCGCCTTCACATAGCTCTCCTTGCAGGTCCAGTACGCCCAGAACGGCGCCCGGTCACCGGCGCGGGCCGCCGCCCGTACCGCCGCCGCCTCCGCCGGCGCGAACCACCGCTCGGCCAGGGCCGTGCGGTCCTGGCCGGTGATCCGCTCGATGTCCACCCCGACCGGGCCCGGCGCCGCCAGCGCCAGCAGCGCGGCGCCCCGGGTGTGCGAGAGGTTGAACGCCAGGCCCGCGTTCTCCACGTACGGCTTGCCGTACCGTCCCGCGCTGAACCGCAGCGCGGCCGGGTCGCGGTCCAGATAGCGGCCGAGGATGTCCCGCAGCGCGGTCCTGGCCACGGTGAACGCGAGGCGGTCCCGCTCGGTGGCCATCCGCGCCGCCCGGGCCCGTTCCCCGGCGTCCAGCAGCGGCGCGGGACCGGCCGCGCCGGCGCCCGGCTCCGGCAGCCGGATGTGCCACACATCCACCGTCCCCGCCGCCATACCCGTCCGGTACGGGGCACGGGCCGCCGTCGCCGCCGCGCCGCTCACCGGACCTCCTCCAGCGCCGCGCCGATCGGCTCCAGCACGGAGGCCGGGTTCTCGTACGGGAAGAAGTGGCCGCCGGGCACCACCCGCAGCCGGAACCCGGCACTGGTGTGCCCCGCCCACGGCCGTACCCAGCGCACCGGCACATTGCTGTCCAGCGATCCGGCGAACGCCGTCAGCGGCACCGGCAGCGGCGGTTCCTCCTCGTAGGGGTGGGTGAGGTTGACCGCGATGTCCGCGCGCAGCAGCGGCACCATCATCTCGGTGAACGCCGGCCTGGTCAGGATGTGTTCGGGGATGCCGCCCAGCGAGTGCAGAAAGCGCAGGAAGTCCGGCGCGGGCAGCTCGTGCACCGGCGGGCCCGGGGCCCGCACCTCGGGCGCCACCCGCCCCGACACGAACAGCGCCACCGGCAGCGGGGCGCCGCGCCGCCGCAGTTCCCGGGTGAAGGCGTAGGCCAGCAGCGCGCCCATGCTGTGCCCGAACACCGCGAACGGGCCGGTGAGATGCGGCAGCAGCACCTCGGCCGCCGCGTTCACCACCGTGCGCGCGTCCCGCAGCGGCGGCTCCCGGAACCGGTTCTCGCGGCCGGGCGGCTGCACCGGGCACAGCACCGTGCCCGGCGGCAGCCGGCCCTCCCACACCTGGAAGACCGAGGCCCCGGCACCGGCGTGCGGGAAGCACACCAGCGGCAGCGCCCCCTGGGGCGGCGGGCCAGCCGGCAGCCAGTCGGCGGCGCGGCCCACCGAGGTGGTGGCGTCCACGTCAGCCCGCCACCACGCTCTCGCCGGAGACCGCCAGCGCCCGGCGTTCCTCGTCCGCGATCTCCTCCTCCAGGTCCTCCGAGACGGTGTCGAGCCGCAGCCCGCCCGCCGTCTCCGACAGCGCCGACTCGATCGCGTGCAGCCGCCGTCCCGCGCACTCGGTGGCGTACTCCAGCAGATCGCGCATCACCAGACCGAACAGATCGGCCGGGTAGTCGCGGGTGGCGTGCTGGATCTGCCGGATGGCGTGCGGCAGCAGCTCCCGCATCCGCCGGGTGACGACCTGCCAGTTGTCCGGGTCGGCGGCCACCAGCCGGCGGCAGGTGTAGGTGCCCCACGCCATGTGCCGCCGCTCGTCGTCCCGGATGCGGGAGATCATCTGCCGCATGCCGGGGAAGATGTTCAGCTCGGTGCAGATCCGGGTCCAGGCGAAGTACCCGGTCAGCGCCAGCACGCCCTCCACCACGTGGTTGTAGGTGACCGACGCCCGCACCTGGTTCCGCGGGGTCGGGTCGTGCCGCAGCCGGTCCAGCGACTCCGGCAGCGCGTCGAAGAAGATCCGCCGGTAGCCGGGGTTGTCGGCGACCAGGCCGTTCAGGTCCTCGTGCAGCCCCACCGCGTCCAGCCACATCCGGAAGACCTCGGTGTGCTTGGCCTCCTCGTAGCAGAACTGGGTCAGATACATCTCGTCCGCCAGCCGTCCCTCGTGCGACATGGCGGCCATGAACGGCTGGAGGTCGTGGGTGACGGCCTCCTCGCCCGCCAGGAACATCGCGCACAGGCCGGTGAACGCCTCGCGCGACACGTCGTCGAGCCGCGCCCAGTCCTCGGCGTCGCGGGAGAAATCCAGATCGGCCGGGTTCCACGCCTTCGCGTGGCCCTTGCGGAACAGCCGCAGCGGCAGACTGTCGAAGTCCAGCCCGCCCCGGGCCAGCGCCGAGAAGTCCTTGCGCTGGGGCTGCGGTACGTCGTGCGCGGTCATGGTGGCTCCTTCCAGCCGGGAGAGGGACGGGGTCAGCCGCCGATGCGGAGGTCGAGGTACGGGGGCGGCTGCGGCACCTCGGCGTCGGGCGCGGTGAGCACCAGCGCGTCCCCGGTACGGCCGGTCTCCTCGAAGCCGGCGAACCGGTAGGTCACGTACATCACCCGGTTGCGGTCGGTGGGCACGAAGGCGGCCGTCAGCCGCGCCCCGTTCTCCCGCGCCAGCCGCATCACGTGGTGCAGCAGCACGGTGCCCACGCCCCGGTTCATCACCCGGCAGGACATCAGCAGCAGCTTCAGCCGCCACTCGGGCCCGGCCGTCTCCACCAGGGCGAGCCCGATCCGGCCGTAACTGCCGAACCGGTCCTCCAGACCGGCCATCAGCAGCAGATGGTCCTCGGACGCCGACAGCGCCTCCAGCTCCTCGTAGGAGTAGGTGGCACCGGTGGAGTTGAGCTGATTGGTGCGCACCGTCAGCTCCTCCGCCCGCTGGAGGTCGCTCACCTGCGCGCGGTCGATGGTGAAGACCATGCCGAGGGTGGACAGGAACTCCTCGCCCGCGCCCTCGAAGCTCTCCTCCGCCCGCACCCGGGCCTCGCTGCTGCGGTACATCTCCCGGCGGCGGGCGGCGTCCTCGGTGCGGAAGCGCGGGGTGAACTCCGGGCGGCCGGGCAGCTCGGCCACCGTGTCCGCGTGCACGCACAGCACTTGGGGGTGGGCGAACGCCACCTCCTCCAGCTCGAAGGGCTGGTCGTCGATGAACGCCAGCGCGTCGATCCCGATGTTGAGGGACTTGGCGACCGCCTCCACCGACACCGACTTCGGGCCCCAGGTGATCTGCGGGGCCAGGAAGTACTCGGCGATACCCAGCTCCGTCAGCCGCCGCATCGCCACCTCGTGGTCGTTGCGGCTGGCGACGGAGAGCAGGATGCCCCGCTCGTCCAGCGCCCGCAGCGTCTCCAGCACCCCGGGACGCAGACGCACCTCCCCGTCCTCCAGCAGCACCCCGTCCCACACCGTGTGGTCCAGATCCCACACCAGGCATTTGACGCGGCCCCGGCCGTCCCCGGTCATGACGCTCCCCCTTCCGGTGTCCGCGGGCGCCCGGCGCCGGCGGCGGTCAGCGCGTGCTGCGCGATGAGAATTTCCTGGATCTGGGAGCTGCCCTCGATGATCTCCATGATCTTGGCGTCCCGGAACAGCCGGTTCGCCGGATGCCCGTCGGAGCAGCCCACCGCGCCGTGGATCTGCACCGCGTCGGTGGCGGCCCGCATCGCGGCGGTCGAGGCGAAGTACTTGGCGGCGCAGGTGGCCATCAGGGTCGCCGGATCGCCGGCGTCCTTGAGCGCCCCCGCGTCCCGGCACAGCGCGCGGGCCGCCCGCAGATCCACCGCCATGCGGGTGATCAGCCGCTGGATCAGCTGGTGTTCGCCCAGCAGCGCCCCGCCCTGGCGGCGCCCGGCCGCGTGCCGGACGCTGCCCTCCAGGGCCGCCGCGATGATGCCGGTGGAGCCGGCGGCCACCGAGTGCCGGCCGATGTCCAGCACCCCGGTGGCGATCGCGGTCCCCATGCCCTCGGCGCCCAGCAGCGCCGCCGCCGGCAGCCGGGCCCCTTCGAAGCGGACCTCGGCGGTCAGCGCGGCCCGGGTGCCCAGCAGCCCCCGCACCGGGGTACGGGAGACGCCCGGCGCGCCGGCCTCCACCAGGAACGCGCTGACCCCGCGCCCGGTGCGGGCGAACACCAGGAACACCTCCGCGCGTTCACCGCCGGTCACCCACTTCTTGTGCCCGTCCAGCAGCCAGCCGCCGCCCGGCGCGGGCCGGGCGGACGCCTCCACGGCGGTGAAGTCCGAGCCGGCCGCGCTCTCCGTCAGACAGAACGCGCCCAGCGCCGTCCCCGCCGTCAGCGGCTCCAGCCACCGCTCGCGCAGCGCGTCCGCACCCCAGCGGTCCACCGCGTACAGGGCCATGCTGTGCACTGTCAGCAGGCTGCGCAGCGACGAGCAGCCGCGGCCGATCTCCTCGTGCAGCGCCGCGAACTCCACCATGGAGCCGGTGCGCACCGCACCCCACCAGCCGTGCTCCGCGACCGAGCCGAGCAGCCACTCGGGGATGGCCTCGTCCCGGTCGAACGCGTCGGCGTGCGGGATCAGTTCGGTGTCGACGAAGGCACGGGCACCGGCCGTGCCGGGGGGCGCGGCCGTGCTCACGCCTCACCGACCGAGGCGGCGTCCGGCGTGCGCAGCCGCCCGACCAGGGCCGACATGGCCGACACGGTACGGAAGTTGTCCAGGGACATCTCCTCGTTGGGGATCCGCAGCCCGAACTCCTTCTCCAGGAACATCACCAGCTCCATGGCGAACAGGGAGTTGACGAAGCCCAGGGTGAAGATGTCCACGTCGTCGTCGAGTTCGACACCCGGGAAGCGGCTGAGCACGAAGTCCCGGATGGTGCGGCCGGTCTGGTCCGACATTCCGTCTCCTTGAGCAGATAGCGATGAGCGGGGTGGATGGCAGGGGTCAGGCGGCGTCGGCGTAACGGAAGAAGCCCTCGCCGGACTTGCGGCCGTGCAGGCCCGCGTCGACCATCCGCTGGAGCAGCGGGCACGGCCGGTACTTGCTGTCCTGGAAGTTCTCGTAGAGCACGTCGATGCTGTAGAGGATCGTGTCCAGGCCGATCAGGTCGGCGGTGGCCAGCGGGCCCATGGTGTGGCCGAAGCACTCGGTGAAGATCCGGTCCACCTGCTCGGCCGTCGCCACCCCGTCGGCCACCAGGAACACGGCCTCGTTGATGGTGAGCATCAGCACCCGGTTGGACACGAAGCCGGGGGAGTCGTTGACCAGCACCCCGCTCTTGCCGACGCTCGCCAGGAGGGCCTGCGCGGTGTCGATGGTCTGCTGCGAGGTGTGCCAGCCCTTGATGACCTCCACGGTGCCCTTCATCGGCACCGGGTTCATGAAGTGCATGCCCAGCACCCGGTCGGGCCGCCCCGTCCTGGCGGCCACCTTGGTGATGGGGATCGCCGAGGTGTTCACCGCGAACACCGTCTCCGGCCGGCACACCGCGTCCAGCCGCGGGTACAGCTCCCGCTTGAGCTCCCAGTTCTCGGTGATGTTCTCCACCAGGAACTCCACCTCGCCCAGCTCCGCCACATCGGTGGAGTACGTCACCCGGCGGGTCATGTCCGCCCGCTGCGGCCCGGTGGCGCCCAGCAGCGCGCCGAACCGCTCGTACCGCTCGATCTCCGCCCGCGCCCGGTCCAGCGCCTCCTTGCTGCGGTCGGTGAGCACCACCTCGTGGCCGTGCTCGGTCAGGTTCTGGGTGAGCCCGGTGCCCATGACCCCGGCACCCACCACTCCGACACGTGTCATACCGATGCCCCTCTCAGCGTTGCGGGTTTGGTTGCGGCCGGCGCCTGGGCGGCGCTGTCGGCCGATCGGGCCAGGCGGACCACCTCGCGGACGGTCGGCGCCTCGTACAGCACATGCGGCGGCAGCCACGGGCACTCCAGTGCCGCCCGCATCCGGTGCACCAGGTCGACGCCCAGCAGCGAGTTGCCGCCCAGTTCGAAGAAGTCGTCGTCGGCGCCGACCCCGTCGACCCCCAGCACCCGGCCCCACAGCTCGGCCACCGCGCTCTCCTCGCCCTCGGCCGGCTCCGCGTAAGCGACCGCCAGTTCGGGGCGCGGGTGCCGGGCGCCCGGGGAGTCCCCGGCCCGGCCGGCCAGCTGGGCCAGATCCAGCCCGGCGGTGATCGCGGCCAGTTCGCCGATGTCCTGCGAGCAGACCACGACCTGCGGGTCCTCGCCGTCCAGCACCTTCAGCAGGGCCTGCCAGCCCTCGTCGAAGGTGATGCCGATCCGTTCCCGGTTGGCCCGCAGGAAGGCGGTGGTCGACTCGTCGAAACCGGCCAGCGCCATGTCCCAGGCGTTCCAGCGCCACTCGCCCCAGTCGATCGTCACCACCCGCGGCCCGCCGGACGTGTTGGCGGCGGCACCGGCGTGCGCGCCCAGCGCCGCGTTCGCCGCGCAGTAGTCCGCCTGGCCGGGACCACCGCCGGTGACGGCGGCCGTCGAGGAGAACAGCACCAGGAACTCCACCTGTTCGCGGGCCAGCCGCTCGCGCAGCACCTGCGCGCCGGCCAGCTTGGGACGCAGCACCGCCGTGGCCTCCTCGGCGGTTTTGAACTGCATGACGCCAAGACCCGGTACACCGGCGGCGTGCAGGACGCCGTCCAGCCGGCCGAAGCGCTCCAGCGTGGCGTCCACCGCCCGGTCCACCGCGCCGGGGTCGGCGGCGTCCATCGCCACCACCAGCACCTGCGCGCCCGCCCGCTCCAGACCGCGCACCAGCTCGATCCGGCGCACCGTCTCCGCGTCGGTGCCGGGATCGGCGGTCAGCCGGTCCCAGTCGGCCCGGTCCGGCAGTTCGGAGCGGCCGGCCAGTACCAGGCGGGCCCGTACCGAGGACGCCAGCCGCTCGGCCATCGCCCCGCCGATACCGCCGAGGCCACCGGTGATCAGATAGACGCCCTCCTCCCGCAGCACCGCGCCCGGCTCGGGCGCCGGACGGGACGGCAGCGGGCTGTGCGCGGTGGTCCAGCGGCGCCGGCCGCGCAGCGCCAGCTGCCGCTCGCCGGGCAGCGGGGGCTCCCCGGTCAGCTCGGGCAGCAGCCGGCCGGCCAGCGTGCCGGCCGCCTTCTTGCCGCGCGGCGCGATGACGTCGATGTGCCGCACGTCCAGGCCCGGGTACTCCAGCGGGGCCACCTTGCACGGGCCGGTCACCGTCGCCTTGGCCGGATCGACCGGCTCGCCGCCGGTGACGTCGCACGCCCCGGCCGTGATCACCGCGATCCCCCGCGGCGCCGCGGCGCCCGCCCCGCCGGCCGCCTGGAGCAGCGCGAGCAGCGAGTGGAACGCGGACCGGGCGCGGTCGGTGCCGGTGAGCGTGCCGGGCACCGGGTCCACCCCCCACAGATGCGCCACCCGCAGCGGCCCCGGGTCCTCGGCGTGCAGCACCGCCAGCAGTTCGCTCCACTGCCCGGCGTCGGCCGCGTCCAGGGTGAACGCGTCCGGCGCGGTCCTGGTGAGCGTGCTGCCCGGGGCGCCCGGGGTGGCCAGCACGGTGGTGGCCCCCGCCGTCCGCAGCCGGGAGGCGAGCGCCGGGGCGAGCCCGGCCGCGTCCGCCAGCAGCAGCCAGCGCCCGTCGGCCCCGGCCGCCGCGCGCGGCGGCAGCTGGCGCCAGCCCGGCACCGCGAGCCACTGGTCGGCGGGGAGTTTGGGCAGCGCCGCCAGCCGGTTGCCCGGGGTGCCGCCCGGGGCCGCCTGCGGGCGGGAGGCGCCCAGCGGGCGGTCGGGCGTGTCGATCCAGTACCGGGAGCGCTGGAACGGATACGTGGGCAGCGGCACCCGGTTGCGTATCTCACCGTCGTGGTAGGCGTCCCAGTCCACCACCGTGCCCAGCACCCAGGCCCGGGCGAGCGCGCCGTGCACGGCGGTGACCGCCTGATGCCGGCGGGCCCGGCCGGGGAGCACCCGGACCACGGTGCCGGACGCGTCCTCCGTGGACTCCGCCTCCGCCGCCGGGTCCGGGCCCAGCACCAGCAGCAACCGGTCCGGGTCGGCGGGCGGTTCACCGGCCGCGGTGTCCTCCGCCAGCAGCAGCCGCGCCCAGTGAGCGGGATCGGCGGCGGTCGCGGCGTCCGGCGCCGCCCCGGGCAGCCGGGGAGCGCTCAGGGCGACCTTGGCACGGATCCAGGACGTCAGCGCCCCGGCCCCGTCCCCGCCGGCCTCCCCGGCGGCGATCCCGGCGTGCTCGGCCAGCAGAGCGAGCGCGTCCTGAAGGGACATCACCCCGGCCACCACGGCCGCCGTCAGCCCGCCGACCCCCTGGCCGCGCACCGTGTCGGGGCGCAGCCCCCACCCGGCGAACAGGGCGGCCAGCGCGTACTGCGCGGTGAACACCGCCGCCGCCTCCACCCCCGGCGCGGCCGGCTCGTCGGCCGCCCCGGTGATCAGCTCCAGCACATCGGTGCCCAGCAGCGGGCGCAGCACCTCCCGGCAGCCGTCCACGGCGGTGCGGAACGCCTCCTCGGTGCGGTACAGACCGGCCGCCGCGCCCGGGTACCAGGCGGCGGCACCGGGGAAGTGGTAGCCGACCGGACGTTCCCGCAGCCGCTCGCGCCGCTGGTACCCGTCGTCCGCGCCGTTCTCCAGCGCCCGCAGCGCGTCCTCGGTGCCGCGCACCACCAGGGCGCGCCGCTCGTCGAACCGCTGCCGGCCCACCTGGAGGGTGAACGCCACGTCCGCCAGCGGCAGCCGCGGGTTGCGGCGCAGATGACGGGCCAGCTCGCGCCCGGCCGCGTCCAGCGCCTCCCGGCTGCGTGCCGACAGGGTGAGCACCTGGACGTCGCGGCCCGGGGAGCCGGCCCGCTGCGGCGGCGCCTCCTGGAGCACGACGTGCACATTGGTGCCGCCCATCCCCAGCGAGTTGATGCCCGCGATCCGGGGCCGGCCGGCGGGCGACTCCCACGGGGTCAGCTCGGTGGTGACCCGGAACGGGCCGTTCTCGAAGTCGATCTCGGGGTTGGGGGTGGTGTAGTGCAGGCTCGGCGGCAACTGCCGGTGCTGAAGGGCGAGCACGGTCTTGATCAGCCCGGTGGCGCCCGCCGCCCGGTCCAGGTGCCCGAGGTTGGTCTTCACCGACCCGACCCGGCAGTTGCCCGCCGGGGCGCCGGCGAAGGCCCGGCCGAGCGCCGACATCTCGATCGGGTCGCCCAGTTCGGTGGCGGTGCCGTGCGCCTCGACGTAGCTCACCTCCGCCGGGTGCACCCCGGCGTCGGTCAGCGCCCGGCTGATCACCTCGGCCTGGCCGCGCACGCTGGGCGCGGTGAAGCCGACCTTCAGCGAACCGTCGTTGTTGACGGCCGAGCCCCGGATGACGGCCGCCACCGGGTCGCCGTCGGCCAGCGCCCGCGACAGCCGCTTCAGCAGCACCACCGCCGAGCCGTCACCGAAGATCGAGCCCCGGGCGGCGGCGTCGAAGGTCCGCACATGCCCGTCGGGGGACTCCATGCCGCCCTCCTGGAACACATGGCCCACCCGATCCGGCACCCGGACCGACACCCCGCCCGCCAGCGCCATGTCGCACTCGCCGGCCAGCAGGGCGCGGGCCGCCAGATGAGTGGCCACCAGGGAGGTCGAGCAGAAGGTCTGCACCCCCAGCGAGGGGCCGGACAGATTGAACCGGTAGGAGACGTTGGTGGTCAGCGCGTCCTTGTCGTTGCTGATGACCACTTGGTACTCGTTGACGGACGCGGCCGTCTCCGGGTCCTCGTAGAGCTTGCGGATGTAGGTGGAGATGTTGGCGCCGCCGTACACCGCCACCGAGCGCGGCCGGTCGCCGTCGCCGTATCCGGCGCTCTCCAGCGCCTCCCAGCAGCACTCCAGGAAGAGCCGTTGCTGCGGGTCGAGCAGCCGGGCCTCGCGCGGGTTGTAGCCGAAGAACTCCGCGTCGAACATGGCCACGTCGTCCAGCACCGGGCGGGCCCGTACGTAGTCGGGGCGGGCCGCCTGCTCGGCGGGCACCCCGGCGGCGACCAGTTCCTCCTCGGTGAAGAACGAGATGGTCTCCTCGCCGTCCCGCAGCACCTGCCAGAACCGCTCCAGGTCCGCCGCGCCGGGGAAGCGGCCGGCCATCCCGATGATGGCGATCGCGTCGTCGTCGGCCGGGTTGGCAGCGGCCGGCGCGGCCTGCGGCGCGGGGGCCGGGGCCGGGACCGCGGTCACCGCGGGTGCGGCGGGCGCGGCCGGTACGGGGACCGGTGCGGGCACCGGGGCGGCGGCCGGCGGTGCGGGGGCG
The DNA here is from genome assembly GCF_900116145.1 of Streptomyces harbinensis. GTDB lineage: Bacteria > Actinomycetota > Actinomycetes > Streptomycetales > Streptomycetaceae > Streptomyces > Streptomyces carpaticus. Next base: position 624,353 of record NZ_FPAB01000002.1, read on the forward strand.
GGCGTGCCGCCCGCGCCCCGCTCCCGCAGATAGGCCGCCATGGCGCCGATGGTCGGCGCCTCGAAGAGCGCCACCGCCGGGAGCGTCAGCCCGAACTCCTTGCCGATGGAGTTCATCAGCTGCATCCCGATCAGCGAATTGCCGCCCAGGTCGAAGAAGTTGTCGTGCGTGCCGACCTCGGTGCTGCCCAGCGCGACGCGCCACTGCGCGGCCAGCCGCCGTTCGATGTCCGCGCCGTCCGCGGTCGCCTCCGCGCCCGGCCGGGCGAACGGGTCCGCACCGCCCGGCACCGGCGCGGCGGCCGGGGCGGCGGTCTGCTGGGCGCCGCCCGTCCAGGCCGCCAGCCGGGCCGCCAGGTCGCCCTGGGCGACCACCAGCACGTCGGCGGTGCCCAGTACCCGGTCGAGGACGGCGAGCCCCTGGGCGGGCGTGAACGAAAACCGGTTGAGGGAGTCGCCGATCCCGCCCGTGCCCGGCCCGTCCACGGTGGAGCGCCAGGTGTCCCAGGCGATGGCCTGCCAGCCCGGCCGCCCCAGCGCACGCATTCGCTGCGCGAACCGGTCGAGGAAGGCGTTGGCCGCCGCGTACGCGCTGAACCCGAGGCCGCCGAGCACCGCCGACATCGACGACATCAACAGGACGAAGTCCGGCCGCTCGCCCTCCAGCGCCTCGGCCAGCGCGGTGGTGCCGCGCACCTTCGCGTCGAAGTGCGCCGCCACCTGGGCGTCCGTCAGCCCGGCGATCGGCGCGAACACCTCCGCGTCGGTCAGCCCGGCCGCGTGCACCACGCCGGTCAGCGCGCCGAACGCGGACCGCCCCTCCTCGATCGCCACCCGCAGCGCCGCCGGATCGGCCGCGTCGGCGGCCCGCACCAGCACCCGCGCGCCGCGCCGCTCCAGGTCCAGCACCCCGCGCACCCGCCGGGTCACGGCGGTCTGCGGTCCGTCCAGCAGCGCCTCCCACTCGGCGCGCGGCGGCAGGCCCGAGCGGCCGGTGAGCACCAGGCCGATACCCGGCGCCCGCTCCGCGAGATGTCCGGCGATGACCAGGCCGAGCGAGCCGAGCCCACCGGTGATCAGGACGGCGCCGTCCGCGCGCGGTGTCACCGGCGGGCCGGCCGGCGCCGGGGCCGGGCGGTGGCGCAGCACGGAGCGCTCCCCGTCCCGGACGGCCACCATGGTCTCGGCGCCGGTGCGGGCGAGTTCGGCGGCGACCTCGGCCGCCTGCCGCCCGGCCGCGCCGGGGTCCCCGGCCGGGGCCAGGTCGAGCAGCCGGCAGGACCAGCCCGGGTACTCCTGCGGCAGGGTCAGCGCCGGCCCGGTCAGCGTCGCCTTGCCGGCGTCGGCCGGCTCCCCCGCGCGCACCGCCTGCGCCCCGTCGGTGACGACCAGCCACCGCACCGGCTCGCGCACCCGGTCCGCCAGGGCGGCGGCGGCCCGGAGGACCGCGGTGAAGCCCAGCTCCTGGGCCCGCTCGGGCGCGGGCGGAGTGTCCCCGGTGAGCGACCACAGCTGCACCACGGTGCGCGGCAGCTGCTCCGGCGGCAGTTCGGTGAGCAGCCGGGCGTGGTCCCCGGCGTCACCGGGCCGCACCGTGTACCGGCCGTCGCCGGTGCGCGCGAACGCCGGGCCCTCGGTGACCAGGACGCTCGGTCCGCTCTCCCGCAGCAGTTCCGCCAGCCGTTCGCCGGTGCCGAGCCGGTCGGCGTAGATCAGGAACGGGCCGGCGGGCGCCGCCGCGGTGCCGCTGTCCGGCTCCCACACCGGGGCCCACACCCCGGGCTCCGGGGGAGCGGAGCCGGCGGCGGGCGGCGACTGCGGCGCCGTGGGCGCGACGGGCTCCGGCCACAGCCGCTGGTGCGCGAACGGATAGCCGTCCAGGGTCACCACCCGGCCGCTGTCCCCGCCCGGCGCGAACTCCACCGGCACCCCGCGCTCCCACAGCCGGGCGAGCGTCGCGGCCACCAGCGCCCCCGGGCCCCGCCGGTCGGCGGCGCCGGGCAGTGTCGGCAGCGCGGTCAGCTCGCCCGCCGTGCCCTCGGCGGTCGCGATCTGGGTGGCGAAGCTGGCCAGCTGTCCCGGGCCGGCCTCCAGCAGCACCCGCGGCCGGCCGTCCGCCAGCCGCCGCACGCCCTCCGCGAACCGGACCGTGCCGCACAGATGCCGCGCCCAGTACCCCGGGTCGCGGGCCTCCTCCTCGGTGATCCAGTCGCCCGTCACATTGGAGACATAGGGCACCCGGGGGGCGTGGCGCGGCAACGAAGCGACCAGCGCCTCCAGTTCGGCGGCCCGCTCGGCCAGCAGCGGATGGTGCATCGCCCGGTCGGTCCCGATCCGCATGAAGGCCACCCGCTCGGCGCGCAGCCGCTCCTCGAAGGCCGCCACCGCGTCCACCGGGCCGCTCACCACACAGGTCAGCGGTCCGTTGGTGGCCGCGAGCAGCACGCCCGGGGTCAGCAGCGGCGTCAGCCGCTCGGGGGCCAGCGCCACCGTCGTCATCGCGCCCGGCTCGGCACCGGCCACCAGCCGCGCCCGCCGGATCACCAGCAGCAGCGCGTCCGGCAGCGAGAACACCCCGGCCAGGCACGCCGCCACGTACTCGCCCAGGCTGTAGCCCAGCAGCGCGGCCGGGGTCACCCCGTGCGCCCGCCACAGCGCGGCGCAGGCGTAGTCCACCGCGAACACCGCCGCGTGCCCGACATCCAGCCGGGTGTGCAGCGGTGAGTCCGCGTCCGCCCCGGCCCGCGCCGCCGCCGGTCCGAACGCCCCGGTCGGTGCCTCCTCCACCGCGCCCGCCGGGTACAGCACCTCCCGCAGATCCAGGCCCAGTTCCGCCTCGGCCGCCGCGGCGCACGCGTCGAAGGCCGCGCGGAACTCCGGCCGGCTCTCGTACAGTTCCCGGCCGGTGCCCACCCGCAGCTCGCCGGTGCCCGGCAGCAGCAGCGTCACCGGCGCCCCGGGCCCGCCCGGCGGTACGGCGTGCACGGTGCCGCCGTCCGCCAGCCGCCGCAGCGCGGTGGCCAGTCCGGCGGCGTCCGCGCCGCTCACCGCGGCCCGCTGTTCCAGCACACTGCGGCCGGTGCGCAGCGTGAACGCCACATCGTCCGTCCGGGGCGCGTCCCCGGCGCTCAGCCGCTCGGCCAGCTCCCCGGCCATGGTCCGCACCGCCTCCGGGGTGCGGCCCGACAGCGGCAGCACCCGGCTGCCGGCCGGTACCGGCGCGCGCTCCGGGCGCGGCGCCTGGGCCAGCACCACATGGCTGTTGGTGCCGGACCAGCCGAAGGAACTCACGCCCGCGACGCGCGGCCCGCTCCGGCGCGGCCAGTCGGTGAGCCGGTCCGGCAGCAGGGTGGGGCAGCCGTCCCAGTCGATCGCCGGGCTGGGCTCGCTGTGGTGCAGGTTGCGGGGTATCCGCCCGTGCTCCAGCGCCAGCACCGTCTTGATCAGCCCGGCCATCCCGGCCGCGCCCGTCAGATGGCCGACGTTGGTCTTCACCGCGCCGACCACCAGCGGCCGGTCCTCCTCGCGGCCGGGGCCGAACACCTCGTGCAGCCCGGTCATCTCGATGGAGTCGCCCAGCAGGGTGCCCGACCCGTGCGCCTCCACGAAGTCCACGTCGTCCGGGGTCAGTCCGGCGTCCGCGAGCGCCGCCCGGATCACCGCCCGCTGCGCCGTGCCGTTGGGCGCGGTCAGACCGTTGCTGGTGCCGTCCTGGTTGACGGCCGAACCCTTGATCACCGCCAGCACCCGGTGGCCGCGCGCCGTCGCCTCGCTCAGCCGCTCCAGGACGACCACGCCGCAGCCCTCGCCCATCAGGAACCCGTCGGCGGCGGCGTCGAAGGTCTTGCAGCGGCCGTCCCGGGCGAGCATCCGCATCTTGGAGCCCTGCCGGTAGGTGTCCGGGTGCAGGATCGCGCTGACCCCGCCCACCAGCGCCAGCTCGCTCTCGCCCGTCCGCACACTGCGCGCCGCCAGGTGCAGCGCCACCAGCGAGGAGGAGCAGGCGGTGTCCAGCAGCAGCGCCGGGCCGCGCAGGTCCAGCAGGTACGACAGCCGGCCCGCCACCACGCTGGAGGCGGTGCCCAGGCCCAGGTACGGGTCGTCCAGCACCTCGGGGCCGCCGCGTTCGCGCTGGAGCGAGGCGTACTGGTTGCCGGGCATCATCCCGACGAACACGCCGGTGGTGCTGCCCCGCAGCCGGTCCGGCGCGCAGCCCGCGTCCTGGAGCGCCTGCCAGGCCACCTCCAGCAGCATCCGCTGTTGCGGGTCCATGCGCAGCGCCTCGCGCGGCGAGATGCCGAAGAAGGCCGGGTCGAAGCCCGCGAGATCGTCGACGAAGGCGCCCCGGGTGGTGTACGCGCTGCCCGGCGCGTCCGGGTCCTCCGCATACCGGGCGTACGCGTCCCAGCGGTCCGCCGGGACATCGGCGGACGCGTCGTAGCCCTGGGACAGCAACTCCCAGAACAGCTCCGGGCTGTTGGCGCCGCCCGGGAAGCGGCAGGCCATGCCGACGACGCACACCGGGTCGTCGTCGTCCGCCGCCGGTGCTGCCGCGAGGGGCCCGGCAGCGGCGGCCGGAGCCGGGGCGGCCGGCACCAGATGCGCCACCAGCGCGTCGATGGTGGGGTGGTCGTACAGCGCGGTCGGGGCCAGCTGGAGCCCGAACCGGTCCGCCAGCTCCCCGGACAGGCTCACCGCGTCGGTCGAGTTGACGCCGTAGACATCGAACGGGGTGCCGGTGTCGATCTCCTCCGGCTCCACTCCGCTCGTCTCCGCGACCCGGCCCGCCAGCCAGGCACGCAGCGCCCCGGCGGGGGCGGGTACGGATGTTCCGCTGTCGTCGCTCATGGCTCCCCAGTCCGGATCAGGCGAGGTGGTCGGCATCGAAGGTCCCCGCGCTCCAGCGCTCACGGCACTCGGCGCGCTTGATCTTGGCGCTGCTCGTGTACGGCAGCACCCCGGGCCGCAGCAGGCCCACCTCGCTCACCCGCACCCCGTGCTCGGCGGTCACCGCGCGCCGGATCGCCGCCTCCAGCTCGCCGGCCCGCACGGAGTTGCGCGGCAGCTCGGCGCCTTCGGCGACCGGGCCGCGCACCACCGGGTGGCGGCGCTGGACCTCCGCCAGCACCACCAGCTTCTCCTGGCCGCCGTCGTCCACCGAGAAGGCCGCGCAGCGGTCCTGGCGCAGCGCCGGGTGGCTGCCGGAGACGGTCGCCTCGATGTCGTGCGGGTAGTAGTTGAGGCCGTCCAGGATGATGACGTCCTTGCGGCGGCCGGTGATGAACAGCTGGCCGTCGTACAGGAATCCGAGGTCCCCGGTGCGCAGGAACACCAGGTCCGGGTCCTGCGGCAGCCGCGCCCTGAACGTCTCCTCGGTGATCGCCGGCGCGTCCCAGTAGCCGGAGCCGACGCTGTACCCGGAGACGTACACCTCACCGATCGCGTCGTCCGCGCACGGCTCACCGGTGGCCGGGTCGACGATCCGCAGCGTCAGCGAGGGCTGGATCTGGCCGCACCCCACCAGCTGCCGGGCCCGCGCCCCCTCGGTGGCGGGCCGCACCCGGCCGGCCACCAGGGCGGCGGCGTCGAAGGAGCGGATCACCGGCTCCTCGGGCGCCGGGCCACCGCTGACCATCACGGTCGACTCGGCCAGCCCGTAACAGGGGAAGAACGTCGCCCGGCGGAACCCGGCGGGCGCGAACTTCTCGGCGAACCGCTCCAGGGTCTCCGGCCGCACCGGCTCGGCGCCGACCGCGGCCAGCCGCCAGCCGGACAGATCGAGCTTCGCGATCTGCTCCTCGCTGATCCGGCGCACGCACAGCTCGTAGGCGAAGTTCGGGGCCACCGAGATGGCGTCGCCCCGGTCGGAGATGGCCCGCAGCCAGTTGAACGGGTGCTGGACGAACGCCAGTGGCGGCATCAAGGTCGCCTCGAACCCGGCGTACAGCGGCTGGAAGACCGCGTTGACCAGCCCCATGTCGTGGAAGAGCGGCAGCCACAGCACCACCGGCGGCGGCGTCTGCCCCTCCTCCAGATCACCGCGCGCGCCATTGGTGTGAATGAGCGCCAGATTGTCCAGCACATTGGCGTGGGTGAGCATGACGCCCTTGGGCAGCCCGGTCGAGCCGGAGGAGTACTGGAGGTACGCCACGGTGTCCCGGTCGATGTCCGGCTCGCGCCACTCCCCGGCGACGGCGGTGTCCACCGTGTCGGTGGCCAACTGCCTGACACCGGCCAGCGCCCGGCCCACCTGCTCGCTGCCGGCCAGCTTCTCCAGTACGCCGGTGGTGCTGAGGAACAGCGCCGGACGCGCCGAGGCCAGCACCGCCTCCAGCCGGTCGGTCTTCGCCCCGTCCCGGCCGGTCTCCACCGGTGGGATCGGCACCGCGATCATCCCGGCGTACAGCGCGCCGAAGAAGGCGGGGACGAAGTCAAGACCGGGGCCGTAGTTGAGCAGCACCCGGTCGCCGGGCTTCGCCACCCGCAGCAGTTCCACGGCGATCGCCCGCGCCCGCAGATCGACCTGGGCCGGGGTGAGGGAATCGCTTTCCTCCACCCCGTTCTCCAGAAAGGAGAAATACCGGCGGTCGGGTTCCCCGGCCGCCCGCGCGCGGCACATCTCGACCAGGGTGAGCCAGCCCGGATCGTCGTCCTGCGGCGCCGCCGTGCCGGCGGAAGTGGGAGAAAAAGTGCCCTGCACCATGCCTGACCTCTCATCCGAGGAGCGGTGAATTCAAACCGACCGGAATTCCCGGGTCGAGCGGTGGCCATCTTAGGCAAGCGGCACAGGGCGCGGACAACCGTCCTTGGAAGAGGTTCGGATCCGTCTTTGGAATGAGCCGAAGACATGCTGGGGGAGGGGAGTTATTCGTTCCTGAGCGGCTATTTTCCGGCCCTCCCCATCCGTACGCTTCTGGGGCACAGGCGCACCGGCCGACACGGAATTCCCGGAGAAAGGGTTGTGCTGTGCTGGACCAACGTGAACACGTACGCCCCGAAGTGGTGGTGACCGGCATGGGCGCCACCACCCCGCTGGGCGGAGACGTCCCCACCAGCTGGTCGGCCCTGCTGGCCGGCGAGTCGGGTGTCACCGCCCTGGAGGACCCCTGGGCCGGACAACTGCCGGTGCGCATCGCCGGCGTGCTGCGCAAGGACCCGGCCGAGATCGTGGACCGGGTGCAGCGCCGCCGGCTCGACCGCAGCCAGGAAGCTGCCCTGGTCGCCGCCCGCGAGGCGTGGTCGGACGCCGGCGCCCCCGAGGTGGACCCCGAACGGCTCGCCGTCGTGGTCGGCACCGGCATCGGCGGCGCGCTGACCATGCTGGACCAGGACGACCGGCTCGAAGAACTGGGGCCCCGGCTGCTCTCCCCGTTCACCATCCCGCGGCTGATGCCCAACGGCGCCGCCGCCGTCGTCTCCCTCGAACTCGGCGCCCGCGCCGGCACCCACGCCCCCACCAGCGCCTGCGCCTCCGGCGCCGAGGCGCTGGCGGTGGGCGCCGCGCTGATCCGCTCCGGCCGCGCGGACGTGGTGGTGGCCGGCGGCACCGACGCCTGTCTGCACCCGCTCTCCATCGGCGGCTTCGCCCGCATGGGCGCGCTCTCCACCCGCAACGACACGCCCGAGCTGGCCTCCCGCCCCTTCGACCGGGACCGGGACGGCTTCGTGATGGCCGAGGGCGCCGGCCTGCTCGTCCTGGAACGCGCCGAGTTCGCCCGGGCCCGCGCCGCCCGCCCCTACGCGGTGCTGGCCGGCGCCGGCGTCACCTCCGACGCGCACGACATGACCACCCCCGACACCCGCGGCCAGGTGCGCGCCCTCACCGAGGCGCTGCGCGACGCGGACCTCACCCCCGCCGACATCGGCCACGTCAACGCGCACGCCACCGGCACCCCGGCCGGGGACATCACCGAGGCCCGCGGCATCGCCCAGGCCGTCGGCACCCATCCGGCCGTCACCGCCACCAAGTCCGCCACCGGCCACCTGCTGGGCGCGGCCGGCGCGGTGGAGGCGGTCTTCACCGTCCTCACCCTGCGGCACGCGCTGATCCCGGCCACCCGCAACCTCACCGTCACCGCACCCGAGGTGGAACTCGACCTCGTCACCGGGGAGCCCCGGGCCGTCCCGGTCACCGCCGCGCTGTCCACGTCCTTCGGCTTCGGCGGCCACAACGTGGTGCTGACCTTCAGGAGCCCATCGTGAAGCCCGACATCCTCGTCGAACTGGAACCCGTCGTCGCCCGGAACCTCGACCGGCATCTGTCCATCGCCAAGGAGTGGATGCCGCACGAGTACGTGCCCTGGGAGGAGGGCCGCGACTTCGTCGAACAGCCCTGGCACCCCGACCAGTCCCGGCTCAGCCCGGAGGCCAGGATCGCGCTGGAGGTCAACCTCCTCACCGAGGACAACCTGCCCAGCTACCACCGGGAGATCGCCAACCGGTTCGGCCGGGACGGGGCCTGGGGCACCTGGGTGGGCCGCTGGACCGCCGAAGAGGGCCGGCACGCCATGTGCATCCGCGACTATCTGCTGGTCACCCGGGCGCTGGACCCCGACCAGCTGGAGGCCGAGCGGATGGCCGTGATGCAGGCCGGGCACCACAGCGAACGGCTCGGCGCCGTCCGGTCGCTGGCCTACGTCTCCTTCCAGGAGCTGGCCACCCGCATCGCGCACCGCAACACCGGACGCTTCGTCAACGATCCGATCGCCGACCAGCTGCTCGGCCGGGTCGCCGCGGACGAGAACCTGCACATGGTCTTCTACCGGTCCCTGGTCTCCGCCGCCCTGGAGATCGACCCCTCGGAAACCGTCCGTGCCATCATCGACGAAATCACCTCGTTCGCCATGCCCGGAACGATGATCCCGAATTTCACCCGGAAATCCCTGGTGATCGCCAGATCCGGTATCTACAACCTGCGCATTCACCACGACGAAGTGGTGCGCCCACTGTTGAAGCACTGGCGCCTCTTCGACATCGAAGGGCTGGACGCCGAGGCGGAAAAGGCCCGCGAAGAACTCGCCGTCCACCTCGAACTCCTCCAGGTGCAGGCGGAACGGCAGCAGGACCGTTTCCACACCGCGGCGGCCCGCCGCCGCGACCGCAAGCCTTCCTGACACGACCACCACGGCAGAACCGGGAGACCAGCATGTCCGAGCAGTCCATCCTCACTTCGGTGGCCGGCATCGTCGAGGAGATCGGCGGGGTGCCCGCCGCCGACGTCACCCCCGAGAAGCACCTCGTCGACGACCTCGGCATCGACTCGCTCGCCCTCATCGAGATCGCCGTCGCGGTCGGCGAGGAGTTCAGGATCGAGCTGAGCGACGACGAACTGAAGGAACTGCGCACCGTCCAGGACGTCGTCCTGCACATAGAGAAGGGGCTGGCCGCACGGTGACACCCCGCGCGGGCTGACCGCCCCACCACCGCGGACCAGCGGCCGGCCCCCCGGGGCCGGCCGCTCCCGCGTTCGGGCACCGCGGCACCCCCGGCGGCCCTGTGGATCTCCGCACCCGGGCCGGGGCGCTGTCCGCAGCGCGCCCGCGCGTCACGATGCGTAGTGTGGGGGTCGGTACGGCAGGGGGCGGGTCGCCCCGACGGAACCGACGACGTCACGGAGAGACAATTCGTGAGCCATAGCGGTGGGTTCATCCCGATCGTGGCCGTGTATCTGCTGGTCGCCCTCATCGTGTTCGCGGGCCGCTCCGGCCTCCACACCATGGTGATCCCCGCCGAGGCCGCCGCCCTGTTCGCCGGCGCGGCCGGCGGCGGCGCGCTGGCCCCGGCCGTCGACGTCCCGATTCCGGCCATGATCGCCGTGGTGCTGCTGTCCGGCCTCGCCGCCAGCGCCGCCGGCTACACCGCAGGACACCGGCTCGGCCCGCCCGCCCTCGGCTGGCGGGTGCTCATCGTGCGCCGCGAACGGCTGCTCCAGGCGCACCGGTACCTGGCGCACAGCGTCCGCTCCGCGCTCTTCCTCGGCCCCTTCACCGGCTTCCGCCGCCAGGTGATGCCCGCACTCGCCGGGATCACCGCACTGCCCTACCGCCGCTTCCTGGCCTGGACGGGGCTCGGCACCGCCACCTGGACCCTGCTCTTCGTGGGCCTGGGCACCCTGGCCTCCCGGCACGCCCAGGGCATCACCCGCATCACCGCGGGCGTCTTCCTGCTGGCCGTGCTCTCGCTGGTGGCCGCCGACTTCACCGTCTGGCGGCTGCGCACCCGCTGACCGGCCGGCACCCGGGCCGGGCCGGTGCCGGACCCGTCAGGGCACCAGCACCAGCCACAGCAGAAAGGCGTTCAGCGCGATGATGGCCGCCGCGATCAGCGCGTACAGCGCCGTCACCGGCCGCGCGTTGGCGTGCCGGCCCATCACCGCACGGTCGCGGGTGATCAGCAGCAGCGGCACCAGTGCCGGGGCGATCCCGAACGACAGCACCACCTGCGACAGAATCAGCGCCTGCGTGGGGTCCCAGCCCGCCATCGCGATGAGCACGGCCGGCGCCATGGTGATGCCGCGCCGCACCACCATCGGGATCCGCGCCCCGGTGAACCCCTCCATCACGATCTGCCCCGACAGCGTGCCGATCCCCGACGAGGACAGCCCCGCCGCCAGCAGCGCCAGCGCGAACACCAGCGCCGCCGCCGGGCCCACCCAGCCGCCCAGCGCGGCGTGCGCGTCGCTCAGCGACGCCACCTCGAACAGCCCCGAGCCGTGGAACGCCCCGGCCGCCACGATCAGCATCGACGCGTTGATCACCCCGGCCAGCGTCAGCGCCACCAGCACATCGATCCGCTCCGCGCGCAGCGCCCGGTCGATCTCCGCCCCGGTGCCCGCCACATGACGCCGCCGCACCAGCGCCGAGTGCAGATAGATCGCGTGCGGCATCACGGTCGCCCCCACGATGCCCAGCGCCAGCAGCGTCGCCCGGTTGTCCTCCGCCCCCGGCACCAGCCCCGAGGCCAGCGCCGCGCCGTCGACTCCGGAGCGCAGCATCAGATAGCCGAATCCGGCGCACATCAGACACAGCATCACCGCGATCACCACCTCGAACGGGCGGTGCCGGCGGGCCTGGAAGCCCAGCATCAGATACGACAGCGCCCCGGTGAGACACACCGCGGCCGGCAGCGGAATGCCGAACAGCAGGTCGAGCGCCACCGCCGTCCCCATGAACTCGGCGATGTCGGTGGCCATCGCCATCGCCTCCGCCTGGAGCCACAGACCCCGGGTGGTCCGCCGCCCGTACCGCTCCCGGCACGCCTCGGGCAGCGAACGCCCGGTCACGATCCCCAGCTTCGCGGACAGGAACTGCACCGGCATCGCCACCAGACCGGCGGCGACCACCACCCACAGCAGGCTGTAGCCGTAGGAACTGCCGCCCTCGATGTTGGTGGCGAAGTTCCCCGGATCCACATAGGCCACCGCGGCCACGAAGGCCGGGCCCAGCGCGCGCAGCGCCGTGACCGGTACGGCGGCGGGCCTGCGCCGCCGTACCGCGCGCGGGGAACGCACCGCCGCGGCCTCAGCCGGCCAGGAACCGGCGCGGGTTCTCCACCAGCATCAGCTCCAGGTCCGCCTCGCTCACACCCAGCTCCCGCAGCCGCGGCAGCACGGTGTCACTGATGTGCGTGAAGTTCCACTCCGGCAGGCCCCTGGCCTTCACCGCGTCCGGGTCCGGCGCCAGGTAGTCGGGGAAGCAGTGCGCGTCGTGCGAGAGCACCATCCGGTCCGCGTAGCCGCGCCGGGCCAGCTCCGCGACGGTGGCCGCCCGCTCCTCGGTGGCGCCGAACAGCGACAGACCGAAGCGGTCCATGCCCAGCGTCGCGCCCCGGTCCGCCAGTTCCGTCAGATAGTCCAGGTCGGTGCTGTCCCCGGCATGCCCGATCAGCACCCGGGACAGGTCCACCGACTCCTTGGCGAACAGATCCAGCGCGAGCAGCCCGGCCCGGCTGCCGCTGTCGGTGTGCACACTGATCGGAGCCCCGGTCTCCCGGTGCACGGCGGCCACCGCGCGCGCCACCCGCTCCACACCCGGCACCAGACCCGGCGCCTCCACACAGCACTTGAGCAGCGCCGCCCGCACCCCGCTGTCGGCGATCTGCGCGGTGATGTCCTTGGTGAAGTCGGCGATCATCGGGTCCGGCTGGTCGAGCAGCAGCCCCGGGCCCCGGAACGCGTAGTGCTGGGGCACCGCGTCGAAGGTGTACAGACCGGTGGTCACCACGATGTTCAGCTCGGGCACCCGCTCGGCCACCCGCTTGATCAGCCGGATGTCCCGCCCGATGCCCTGCACCGTCTGGTCGACCAGGGTACGGATGCCGCGCGCGGCCAGCTCGCGCAGCTTGCGGGCGGCGTCCTCGACCCGCTCCTCCTCGTCCCACCAGGTGCCCGCCCCGTAGTCGCGCACATACTCCGGGGAGAGCACGAACAGATGCTCGTGCATGAGGGTGGGGCCGAGATCCTCGGGCGCGACGGAACCGAGCACGGTGGGTATGCGGGACACACTGACTCCTCGAAAGATCCGTGGAAGGGGACGGAGAAGAACGGGGGAAGGGCGGGCACGGGGGAGGGGAGCGCGGGGCTATCCGTCGTCCCGCACCGTGCGGCGCAGCGGGACCGCCGGGATGAACCAGGCCAGCACCAGCATCAGGGCCGCGAACGGCAGCGCCGTCGCGAACACCAGATGGATCGAATCGGCGAACGCCTCCGCCACCGCCGGCCGCGCCGACTCGGCTATGCCACCGGTGTGATGGGCGATCGCGTTGTACGCGTCATCGGGATCGCCCCCGGGCGCGGCGGCCGGCAGCGCGTCCCGCAGCCCGCGCAGCAGCAGCGTGCTGAACAGCGCGGTCCCCACCGCTCCGCCCAGCGCCCGGAAGAACATGGTGGCGGCCGTCGCGGTGCCCAGATCCGCGTGCGGGACGGCGTTCTGCACGATGAACACCATCAGCTGCATGTGCAGCCCGACGCCGACCCCCAGCAGCGCCAGCGGCACGAACAACTGCCACAGCGGGGTGTGCGGCTCCAGCAGCGTCAGCCCGCCGAACCCGGCCAGCACCAGCAGCGAACCGGCGATCGGGAACCGCCGGTAGCGGCCGGTGGCCCCCACCCGGATCGCGGCGGCCATCCCGGCACCCACCGCCAGACCCATTGTGGGCACCAGCACCAGACCCGCGACGGTCGGCCCGGCGCCCCGGCTCACCTCCACGAACTGCGGCACGTACACGATCGTCCCGAACAGCGCGATGCCCAGCAGCCCCGAGGACGGCACCCCCAGCGCGAACACCGGGTTGCGGAACAGCCGCGGCGGCAGCACCGGGTCGGCCGCGCGCCGCTCCTGCCACCAGAACAGCCCGCCCAGCACCACGGCGCCCGCCACCAGACCCAGGATCTGCGGCGACCCCCAGGCGTACTCGGTGCCGCCCCACACCGTCACCAGCAGCAGCGCCGTGACGGCGGCGGCCAGCAGTGCCGCCCCGGTGTAGTCGATCGCCGCCTTCGGCCGGCGCGGGGTGTGCGGCACCCGGAAGGTCACATAGGTGACGACCAGACAGAGCAGCCCGAGCGGCACATTGACGTAGAAGATCCACCGCCAGCTCAGATGCTCGGCGAACAGCCCGCCCAGCAGCGGCCCGCCCATGCTGCCGATGGCGAACACCCCGCCGGTGTAGCCCTGCACCTTGCCGCGTTCGGAGGCCGGCACCAGATCGGCGAAGCCGGAGGTGGCCAGGTTCATCAGGCCGCCGCCGCCCAGACCCTGCAACGCCCGCATCGCGATGAGCATTTCGACGCTGTTCGCGGCCCCGGCCAGCGCCGAGGCGATCACGAAGATCGTCACCGCGGCCAGGAACGTCCGCCGCCGCCCGTACAGATCACCGAGCTTGCCGTGGATCGGCGCCGAGGCCACCGTGGTGATGAGATACGCCGTCACCACCCAGGACACCGACCCGGTGGCGTGGAACTCCCGGGCGATGGCGGGCAGCGCCGTCGCCACGATCGTCTGGTCGAGCACCGCGAGCAGCAGTGCCATGGCGAGCCCGCTCAGCGCCACTTTGGTACGGCGCGGCAGCCGGCTGGGGCCTTTTTCCGTAGCGACAGCCGTAGCTGTCTCGCTCCTGGTCACGCGGCACCGGCCTTCCCTGAAAAAGGACGCTGAGCGCCCTCCATGCTAGGGAAATCGCCCCTGCCGCTCATCGCCCCGCGGACGGAATCACGCTCCGCCCGAGGTCGCTTTCCGCACCGCCCAAAGAATGAGCCGGCCGCGGTGAGCTCCGGCGGATTCAGGAATTCCCGGCCGGCCGTACCCGTACCGGGCCGTCCCGGGTGGACACCGTCACCGTGCGCTCGGAGCCGGCCCGCGAGGCGAGCCCGACGTCCGCCGCGCCGTCCCGCCGGTCGATGTGCAGCGCGTACCCCTCGGGCGGCTCCGGCAGCACCAGGTCCACCGCCCCGTCCCGGGTCGCGGCCCGCACCTCCGGGGGCGCCGCGGCGAACCGCAGCGCCACGTCGCCGTTCCGGGTGGAGACGTCCGTCGCCCCGGTCAGCGCGGTGCCCGTCACCGAGCCGTCCCGGGTGCTGATCCACACCGGGCCCGGGCTGTCCGACACCTCCACCGCCCCGTCCTCACCCGCCACCTCGACGCCGCCGGCCACCCCGCTCACCTGCACCGCGCCGGAGGCGGACACCCGCACCGCCGCCTCGCGCGGCACCACCAGCGTCACCGCGGAGCCGCAACCGCGGCCCGGCAGCCCGGGACAGCTCACCGAAAGCCGCAGCGTGCCGCCGTCCTCCTCCTGCACCACCCGCGGCTCGAACAGCGACCAGCTCAGCTCCCACCGGGCCCGTACCGACTCCGCCCCCGGCTCGGCGCGCACCGTCACCGGGCCGCTCGCGCTCACCTCCACCCGGTCGAAGTCCCCCGGGTGCACGGTCTCCCGCTGGTCGCCGGTACGGGTCAGGTGCGAGGCGATGAACAGACTCAGGAACAGCACCACGCAGGCAGCCGAAAGACCGCCGGTGATCAGCAGCCGGCGGTCGGGAACGGGGGGCGGGGGCGGCACCGCGCGCTCGGTGCCGGTGGTCGCCGCCGTCATGACTTCAGATAGTGGACCACGGCGAGAATCCGCCGGTGCGATCCCTCGGCCACATCGAGCCCCAGTTTACGGAAAATGGAATTGACGTGTTTCTCCACCGCGCTGCTCGACACATACACCTGCCGGGCGATGGAATCATTGGTGTGCCCCTCCGCCATGAGGGAAAGCACTCTCGATTCCCGCTCGGTGAGCGTGCTCAGCGGATCGGTGCGCTTGCTCCGGGCGAACAACTGCCGGATCACCACCGGATCGAGCGCCGTACCGCCCTGGGAGACCCGCTCCAGGGCGTCCATGAACTCCTCGACCCGCGCCACCCGGTCCTTCAGCAGATAGCCGATCCCGCCCGCGTCATGGGTGAGCAACTCGGTGGCGTACCGCTCCTCCACGTACTGCGACAGCACCAGCACCCCCATGGCCGGCCAGCGCTGCCGCATCAGCAGAGCCGCCTTCAGCCCCTCGTCGGTGTGAGTGGGCGGCATCCGCACATCCACCACCGCCACGTCCGGGGTGTGCCGCTCGACCTCCGCGATCAGCTCCACCGCGTCCCCGGCCCGGCCCACCACCTCGTGCCCCTCGTCCTCGAGGAGCCGCGCCACCCCCTCGCGCAGCAGAACGGAATCCTCGGCGATCACGACTCGCACGGCAGCTCCACGGTCATCACGGTGGGTCCGCCCACCGGGCTGGTCACGGACATCTCACCCTCGACGGCGGCGATCCTGCGCATCAGCCCGGAAAGACCCGCCCCCGAGGTGTCCGCGCCGCCCACTCCGTCGTCCTCGATCACTATGAGAGCACGATCACCCTCGGCCCGGATGCCGACCCGGATGAGATCGGCCGCCGCGTGCTTGGCCGCGTTGGTGACCGCCTCGGAGACGGCGAAGTACGCCACCGGCTCGATGCCGGGCGGCAGCCGCCACGGCAGCCGGTAGTCGATGCGCACCGGGACCGCCGACCGCTCCGCCAGCGCGGAGAGCGCGGCGTCCAGACCGCGGTCGTCCAGAATGGCCGGATACACCCGCCAGGCCACGTCCCGCAGTTCGGTCAGCGCCTGGAGCGCGTTCTCGTGCGCCCGCTCCAGCGGCGGCAGCAGATCCTCCCCGGGCCGCGTCCCCTCGGCCACCCGGCTCGCGGTGCGCCGGGCGCTCGCGAGTAACAGGGCCAGCGCCACCAGTTGTTGCTGCACCCCGTCGTGCAGGTCCCGTTCGATGCGCCGCCGCTCGGCGTCCACCGCCTCCACCACCGAGGCGCGCGAGCGGATCAGCGCCCGCACCCGGGCCGCCAGCCGGGCCGGCTCCCCGGGGCCGAGCAGCCGCCGCGCGGTGCGGGCGTCCCAGCCGGCCAGCGCGGTCGCGATCCACGGGGCGAGGGCGAGCAGCGCCGCCCCGGCCAGCATCCGGACCGCCTCGCCGAGCAGTTGCGGATCGGCCCGGTACAGCGGCGAGGTCACCAGCGCCAGCCCGAAGGACCAGCACAGCAGTACGCCCGCACCGGCCGGCAGACCCACCGTCAGCCGAGTCATCAGCCAGGACGCCGCGCGCCGCTCGGTGTCGGCCAGCACCTCGTGGTACGCCTCGGCGCCCGAGCCCCGGGCGTCCGCGCCCTCGCGGGGCCGCAGTTCGGGACCGGCCGGGTCGGGCACGTCCGCGATCCCGCAGGATTTCAGCCGGGCCCGCTCGGCCCGCCCGGCGCGCAGCAGCACGTCCTGGCGCAGCCGGAAGCCGGCCCGGCGCCACCGCCGGTGCCCGGTCAGCGGCAGCGCGAGCAGCACCATCAGCGCCACCGGGCCCGCCACCACGTTCAGCAGGGCGTGCACCGTACGGGCCAGCGCCGTCGTCGCCGCGGCCCGCCACCGGGCGTTCATCGCGCCCCCCGGGCGAGCGCCGGGCGGCCCCGGAGGGCGACCGGTACCGGAACGGGCACCGGACGCGGCGCGCCGCCGGGCCGGGTGACCGGTGCGGCGGCCGGGACCGCCGGCGGGCCGGGGGAGCGGCGGCGCCGGGCGGCCAGCCACCACAGCGCGCCGGCCGCGCCCGCGACCGCGCCCAGCGCCCACACCGGGACCGGCCCGGAGACGGCGCTGTGCCCGCCGTACCCCAGGGCCACGTACAGCCCCGTCCAGCTCACCTCCGCCACCACGGCGGCCGTCGCGTACCGGGCCACCGGATAACCGCTCAGCCCGGCCGCCGCCGCCCCCGTCGCCCGGCCGCACGGCACGAACCGCAGCGGCACCAGGAACGCGCCGCCGCCGCTGCGCAGCCGGGCCGAGGCGGCGCCGGTCAGCTCCGCCAGCCGCGCCGTGCACGGCCGGCCCGGCAGCGGCCACCTCCGGGTACGGGCGCGGGTCCTGCCGCGCAGCCGTCTGGCCGTGCCGTACAGCCCGAGATCGCCGGTGAGCGTGCCGGCCAGTACCGCCGAGGCCACCAGCAGCAGCGACAGATCGCCGCGCGCGGCCAGCGCCCCCGCGAGCACCACCAGCGTCCCGTTGGGCGCCAGCGGGGCGGCGGTGGCCAGAAACAGCACCGCGTACGCCCACGGCTCGGCGTGGCCGGCCGCTGCCGCCAGGCTGTCCGCGTCCACGTCAGGTGCTCCTTCCCCGGTGCCCGCGGGCGGCGGGCCGATACCGGCTGCCAGTGTGCCAGCGGGCGCATGCCCCGGCCATGGGGACCGGCGGTCAGTTGGCTGCGGCCTCGCGCACCCCCGCGGTGCGGAGGACCGCACACTTCGTCAGTGCGGGGTCAGCCCCTTGCGGTGCGCGAGGATGCCCGCCTGGAGCCGGTCGCGCAGCCCGAGCTTGGAGAGCACATTCGAGACATGGGACTTGACGGTGGCGATGGTCAGACTCAGATCCTGGGCGATCTCGTTGTTCGACATGCCCAGCGCTATCCCCTTGAGCACCTCCACCTCGCGGTCGCTCAGCTCCGAGAAGGCGCTGCCGTGCGGGCCGCCCGCCGGCGGCAGGATCTTGAAGCGGTCCAGCATGAGGGAGACCATCACCGGACACAGGTACGCGTTCCCGCGCGCCACCGCCCGTACCGCCTCGATCAGTTCGTGGCGGGTGGTGGACTTCAGCAGATAGCCGCGGGCGCCGAGCTTCAGGGCGCGGAAGAGACTCTCCTCGGAGTCCCGGCTGGTGATCACCACGATCTTCGCGCGTAAACCCTGCGCCCGGGAGAGGATCTCCAGGGCGTTCTCCTGTCCCACCGTCAGGTCCGTGAGGATGACATCGGGGTCCGTTCTCTCCGCGGTCATCACCGCGTCGCGGGGGGAGTCCGTGACGGTCAGCAACTCCATCCCCTCCTCGTGGGTGAGGACGGCGCTGAAGCTGTCGCGCGCCAGACCTTCGTCGTCGACGAGGGCGATCCGAATGGTGCTGTGGTGTTCGTTACGCATGTGTTCTCCGTGGGAGAGTGGCACGAACGGCTGTGACGCGGCGCGGCATCCGGACGTCGCGGAAGCGGTGTGCGGCAGGGGTCCGCACGGGTGGCACGCAACGCGGATGCGACATCAACTCCTGGTCGGGGCCCCGTGATCGCATGACGCGACACCTGTGCGCCGCAGAGCTGTGAGGCCAGTTCGGATGGGACGGTGTGTGGTCGGGACACCGCTCGGTAGCAGTGATACCGGCAGAACTCAAAGCGCGGCCCCATGACAGCACGGCCGCCCGAACCCCGGCATCGCCGCTAAGGATGCATCCCCGCCCGCCCCGTGCACTCTTGAGAATGACGCCGCTCCGTCCACCGGCGGCGCTCCCTCCGCCGTCGGACGGAGCCGGCCGCGCCGGGCGGCCGACCCCGGCCCCGTCCGGTGGCCGCGGTGCCACTGGTCGGCCCACTGGCGCTCGCGGGTGCGCCCTTGATGCGCCACCGGCGGTGGATGAGGATGAACCGCACCGCACGGATACCGCCCCCGGGAGCAGCGCCGCCCGCCCCAACCCTCCCTGACCAGGGGGGATGGCGGCGTACCGGCTCCCGCACGGCACGGGCGGACGGGGAAAGCGACCTGGGGGAAGGTGACATGGAGCCGGAGAGCCATGTGTCCGTGGTGATCGCCGATGACGAACCGGTGGTCCGCGAAGGACTGCGGCTGATCCTGGAGACCCAGCGGGACCTGCGGGTCGTCGGCAGCGCGGGGGACGGCCGGCAGGCGGTGCGGCGCTGTGCCGAACTGCGGCCGGACGTCCTGCTGCTGGACGTGCGGATGCCGCACGGCGACGGCATGTGGGTGCTCGCCGAACTCGCCCGCCGCAAGCTGCTCGGCCACGGCGGCTGCCGGGTGCTGATGCTCACCACCTTCAGTCTGGACGAGTACGTGGACCAGGCGCTGGCGGGCGGCGCCAGCGGCTTCCTGCTCAAGAGCAGTTCGTACGAGGAGGTACTGGCCGGCGTGCGCGCCACCGCGCAGGGCGACGGATTTCTGAGCCCCACCGTCACCCGGCGCATCATCGACGGCTACGTCAGGGGCCGCTCCGACCGCACGGTGGACGCCACCGACGCCGCGCGCATCGCCGCGCTGACCGCCCGCGAGCGCGATGTGCTGCGACTGCTCGGCGAGGGGCTGAGCAACCTGGAGATCGCCCAGCGGCTCTCGGTCTCCGAGCACACCGTCAAGTCCCACGTCAGCCGGCTGCTCAGCAAGACCGACTGCCGCGACCGGGGGCAGGCCGCCGCCCTGGTACGGCGGGCCGGTCTGTGCTGAACCGGTGCGCTCACCCCCGGTGGCGCGCGCCGTGGGCCGCCCGCACCTGGGCCACCAGTTCCTCCCACGGCAGGCTCTTGAGCAGCACGCCCCGGGCGCCGTGGGCCACCGCGTCCGCCTGGTAGCGCGCGTGATCGAACGTGGTGAGCATGAGCACCTGGACGGCCCCGGGTCCCGGGCCCACCAGCCCGCGCCCGGCCAGCGCGGCCAGCACCCACAGCCCGTCCCGGCCCGGCATCCGCACATCCAGCAGCGCCACGTCCGGCCGCAGTTCGGTGCAGGTCCGCAGCGCCGTCTCGCCGTCCGCCGCCGTGGCCACCACCTCCAGGTCCGGCTGGGCCTCCAGGATCAGCGCCAGGCTCTCGCGCACCGTCCGCTCGTCGTCCGCGATCACCACCGTGATCGGCCCCGGCACCGCCGTCACCAGGTCCGCCCGGCGTCCTGCGCCGGGGGCACCGACGCGGTGACCAGGAACCCGCCGTCCTCGGTGCCGCCCGCGGTGAACTCGCCGCCCAGCGCCGTCACCCGCTCCCGCATCCCCTCCAGGCCGGTGCCGGCCCCGGGGACGGGCACCACGTCGTACGGGGACGGTGCGGAGCGCACCGCCACCCGCACCGCCGACCCGGCCACCGTGGCGCCGATGGTCACCGCGGCGCCCGGGGCGTGCCGGCGGGCGTTGGCCAGGGTCTCCTGCACGATGCGGTAGCACATCAGCTGGACCGGTTTGGGCAAGGTGGCGGGGTCCCCGTGGATGTCCAGCCGCACCGGGTTGCCGGCCTGCCGGGCCGAGCGCACCAGCTCGGGGAGTTCGGCGAAGGAGGGGGCGGGTGACAGTGGGGCCCGCTCCGGCGGTGTGCCGTTGCGCAGCACGCCCAGCAGCTCCCGCATCTCCACCGTCGCCTGCCGCCCGGCGGCGGCCAGCGCGTCCACCTGGCGGCTCGCCCACGGCGGCAGGTCGGCCGAGCGGGCGCGCATCGTCTCGGCGTGCACCACCAGCAGGGTCAGCGAGTGGGCCACCACGTCGTGCATGTCCCGGGCGATCCGCACCCGCTCGGCCGCCGCCGCCCGCTCCGCGAGCAGTGTGTGCTCGCGCTGGGCGTCGGCGGCGCGCGCCCGGACCGCCTCCAGGGTCAGCCGGTGGCTCTGCACCACGATGCCCAGCGCGCAGGCCACCGGCAGCGGGGCCACCGTCGCGAACACGTCCGAGCCGCCGCGCCAGTCGGTGGTCGCGGTGGCGTGGTTGACCATCACCCCCAGGCAGACCAGCACCGTGCCGCCGCACACCCCGGCCAGCGCGCGCGGCAGGGTGCAGTAGGCCCCGACCGCGTACAGCGAGAACGCCAGCGGCAGCACGGCGAGATTCCCCAGCTGGACCTCCTGGGCGGCGCACCAGATCTCCACCACGGCGAGTGTCGTCAGCATGACCGCGAACCCGGTGAGCGGTAACCGCCGCCGGACCAGCAGCCCCCCGGCGGCGACCACCGAGTGGACGGCCAGCGCCGTCCACGCCTGCCGGGAGGTGTCCGTCGTCACCTGGTCAAGCAGCGCCGGTGCGACGGCGGCGAGCGCGATCAGCGGATCGATGAAGTGCGGACGGGGCAGCGGGAACGAGGTCATCGCCCAGACAGTAAGGGCCGCACCGGAACGTGACATCGCTCGTACGAATGAGTCTGCGGCCGGAAAAAGCGCTACGGGCTACCTCTCGCGGACCAGCGCGGCCTCCCGCCCCGGACCGAGCCCCTTCCGACCCCCGTGCGATCCCTTCCGAACCCCCTTCCGAACTCCCCTGCCGGGCCGGCACCGGCCCGTGCCGGACCCCTGCGGAGCGCGGTCCGCCCCCCCGATTTTGCATGATCATGCGTCATTGTGCATACTCTTCCCATGTCCAAGGTCCTCACCTCCCTCCCGGCCGGCGAGCGCGTCGGCATCGCCTTCTCCGGCGGGCTCGACACCTCGGTCGCGGTCGCCTGGATGCGCGACAAGGGCGCCGTCCCGTGCACCTACACCGCCGACATCGGCCAGTACGACGAGCCCGACATCGCCTCGGTGCCCGGCCGCGCCAAGACCTACGGCGCCGAGGTCGCGCGCCTGGTCGACTGCCGCGCCGCGCTGGTCGAGGAAGGGCTCGCCGCGCTGGCCTGCGGCGCGTTCCACATCCGCTCGGGCGGGCGGGCCTACTACAACACCACCCCGCTGGGCCGCGCCGTCACCGGCACCCTGCTGGTGCGGGCCATGCTGGAGGACGACGTCCAGATCTGGGGCGACGGCTCGACCTTCAAGGGCAACGACATCGAGCGCTTCTACCGCTACGGGCTGCTCGCCAACCCGCAGCTGCGCATCTACAAGCCCTGGCTGGACGCCGACTTCGTGACCGAGCTGGGCGGTCGCAAGGAGATGTCCGAGTGGCTCCAGGCGCACGGGCTGCCCTACCGCGACAGCACCGAGAAGGCGTACTCCACCGACGCCAACATCTGGGGCGCCACCCACGAGGCCAAGACCCTGGAGCACCTGGACACCGGTGTGGAGACCGTCGACCCGATCATGGGCGTCCGGTTCTGGGACCCGTCGGTGGAGATCCCCACCGAGGACGTGACGATCGGCTTCGCGCAGGGCCGGCCGGTGACCATCAACGGCAAGGACTTCGCCACCCCCGTCGACCTGGTCATGGAGGCCAACGCCATCGGCGGCCGGCACGGCCTGGGCATGTCCGACCAGATCGAGAACCGGATCATCGAGGCCAAGAGCCGCGGGATCTACGAGGCGCCCGGCATGGCCCTGCTGCACGCGGCCTACGAGCGCCTGGTCAACGCGATCCACAACGAGGACACCCTCGCCCAGTACCACACCGAGGGCCGCCGGCTCGGCCGGCTGATGTATGAGGGCCGCTGGCTGGACCCGCAGGCCCTGATGGTGCGCGAGTCGCTCCAGCGGTGGGTCGGCGCGGCCGTCACCGGCGAGGTGACGCTGCGGCTGCGGCGCGGCGAGGACTACTCCATCCTCGACACCACGGGCCCGGCCTTCAGTTACCACCCGGACAAGCTGTCCATGGAGCGCACCGAGGACGCGGCGTTCGGCCCCGTGGACCGCATCGGCCAGCTCACCATGCGCAACCTGGACATCGCCGACTCCCGGGCCAAGCTGGAGCAGTACGCCGGGATCGGGCTGATCGGCACCGCGGGGCCCGCCACCGGCGCCGCCCAGGCCGCCGCCACCGGGCTGATCGGCGCCATGCCGGAGGGCGGCGCCGAGGCCATCGCCGCCCGGGGCGAGGCCGCGGGCGAGGACGACGCCCTGCTGGACCGCGCCGCGATGGAGTCCGGCACCGACTGACGGACAGCGGCCACGGGGCCGGCCCGGGCGCCACGACGGCGCCCGGCCCGGCCCCGTACGCCGTGGCTCAGCCCTGCGGGCTGTCGAACGCCGGCTCGCCGGCCAGCAGCTCACTCAGCTCGGCACCGGGCCCGTACTCCACCGGCTCCTGCCCGCGCCGGAAGAGCACCGCCCCCGCCGGCACCCCGCCCAGCGTCAGCCGCCCGTCCCCGGCGCGCAGCCAGGTGCCCTCCCGCAGACCCAGCACCGGTACGTCGTTCTCCTCGTGGAACTCCTTGATCCGCTGCGCCCGGGTCTCCCCCATGTGGGTGCTGCCGGGCACCGGGTCCAGGTAGTGCGGATTGATCTGGAACGGCACCAGGCCCAGCGCGCCGAACGACGGCGGCTGGACGATGGGCATGTCATTGGTGGTGCGCAGGGTGGGGCAGGCCATGTTGGTGCCTGCGCTCGACCCCAGGTACAGCGCGCCGGCCGCCACCCTGGCGCGGATGGCGTCGATCAGTCCGTGCCGGTGCAGCGCGGTCAGCAGCCGGAAGCTGTTGCCGCCGCCGACGAACACCGCGTCGGCCGCGTCCAGCAGCGACGCGGGCCGCCCGGCGGTGTGCGCGCCCGTCACCTCCACCCCCAGTGGGGCGAACGCCTCGGCGACCCGCGCGGTGTACCCGTCGTGGTCGGCCTGGGCCCAGGGCACGAACAGCAGCCGGCGGGCGCCGCCGAGCGCGTCGGCGATCTCCGCGCGGGCGTGGTCCAGATAGCCGTGCCCGGGGGCGGTCGAGTTGGAGAGCAGCAGCAGGCGCACGGGGCGCCTCCCTTCGTCGGGGGTGAGGGGTGGATACGGGGGAAGGTCAGCGGGGGTCGGCGGGGGCGCGGCGCGGGCGCAGCGGGGTGAGGAGCCGGCCCAGGTCGGCGGCGGCCCGGGTGAGCGGGCCGACGACGCCGGCCGGGTGCTCGCCGAAGAAGCCGCTCGGTCCGGCGACGGACAGGGTGCCCACCGGGCGCCGCCCCACCAGGACCGGCACCGCCACGGCGGCGGTCTCGTCGTCGTACTCGCCCTCCGAGTGGGCGTAGCCGTGCTGCCGGGCCTGCGCGAACCGCTCCTCCAGGAGCACCGGATCGGTGACGGTGCGCTCGCTGAACCGGGCCATCGGCCGCCCGTACAGCAGCGCCGCCCGGTCCCGGGCCGGCAGCATGGCGAAGTACGCTCGTGAGGTGGCCCCGGCATGGGCGGGGTACAGCTCGCCGGTGAGATCGTGGGCGCGCAGCGGCCCCGAGGCGCCGTCCACCGCCGCGACGCACCGCATGTGCACCCCGTCCGGTACCGCGAACAGCACTCCGAAGCCGACGGTGTCGGCCAGGGAGCGCAGCACGGGCCGCACCAGGTGGGCCATGCCGCCGTCCCGTTCCCAGACCCGCGCCAGATCCCACACGGCCGGGCCGAGCCGGTAGCGGCGGGTGCGCGGGTCGGAGACCACGAAGCCCCGGTGGGCGAGGGCGGCCAGCAGCCGCTGGGCCACCGACTTGTCGAGGCCGAAGGCCGCCGCAACGTCGCTCACCCCCCACTCGGGGTGGTCGCGGTCGAAGGAGAGCAGCAGGCTCAGCACCCGGTCGGCGGTCTGGAGCGGAGGTCTGTCCTCCGTGCCCCGGGTGCGGGGCAGGCCGGTCGGCTGCGCCTGATCGGCCGGGGAGGCCGCGTTCTCCGCCACGTGATCTCCCGGAGAGTGGGATTCCGTCATGCCAGGAGTGTAAACCGTCCCGCATATAGAGAAACTATTGCGCCAAGATGAACGGTGCGCGGATTCTGGACGCGCACCGGCCGCGCGGAGCGCCGACCGGTACGGCGGTCGCCGGCATCCCGGCCGGCCGCCCGCGCAGCCGCCCGCCCACGCCATCCCCTGGGCCGACGACGGCGATCCACGGCCCCACGGCCCTCCACGGCACCCGCGCCGACGCGGTTCCTCCCCCGGTGGAGCGCTCCCCACAGCGAAAGGATCCCCCGTGCTCAAGCACGTCCTCGACATCATCGAACTGCTCGACCGCCCGCAGACCGGCGGCGAGCTGCTGGCGGACCACCTGCGCACGGTGCACGCCACCGCGGCGGCCGAGGCCGGCGACAGCGGCGCACCGGCCGGCGTCCGCGTCGAGGTGACCACGCTCACCGGCGACAAGGGCAGCACCGACTTCGTCTCCGTCACCGTGCCCGGCCGCGGCGGCCGGCTGGCCGGCGGCGACGCCCCCACCCTCGGCGTCCTCGGCCGGCTCGGCGGCGTCGGCGCCCGCCCCGAACGCATCGGCCTGGTCTCCGACGCGGACGGCGCCGTGGCCGCCCTCGCCGCCGCCGCCAAGCTGCTGGACATGCACGCCCGGGGCGACGTCCTGGACGGCGACGTCCTGATCTCCACCCACGTCTGCGGCTGGGCCCCCACCCAGCCGCACGACCCGGTGCCGTTCATGGATTCCCCCGTAGACACCCTGACCTGCAACCACCAGGAGGTCTCGCCCGCGATGGAGGCGATCATCTCCATCGACACCACCAAGGGGAACCGGCTGCTCAACCACCGCGGCATCGCCCTGTCGCCCACCATCCACCAGGGCTGGATCCTGCGGGTGAGCGAGGACCTGCTGTCCGTGCTGGAGAGCGTCACCGGCGAACCCGCCCGGGTCCTGCCCGTCACCACGCAGGACATCACGCCGTACGGCAACGACGTGCACCACATCAACTCCATCCTCCAGCCCGCCGTCGCCACCACCGCCCCCGTGGTCGGCCTGGCCGTGACCGCCGCCACCGCCGTCGCCGGCTGCGCCACCGGCGCCAGCCACGAGACCGACATCGCCGCCGCCGCCCGCTTCGCCGTGGAGACCGCCAAGGAGTTCGGCCGCGGCACCGCCCGCTTCCACGACCCGGAGGAATTCGCCCGCCTCGTGGACCTGTACGGCCCGATGACCCACCTCCAGTCGCTCCCGTCCTGAGAGAGACCGCACCACCAGGAGTCCCCGTGGAACCCAGACTCTCCACCCCGCCGGCCGGCCCGGCGGAGACCGGGCAGCGGCACCCGCGCGCCTTCGAGCCCATCACGCTCGTCATCACGATCCTGATGTCCGTGCTGGGCGCCCTGATCGGCGTCGTGCTGATCACCTCGCTCGGCGTCTCACCGAACACCTCGGTGATCGGCGCCCTGGTCGCCATGCTGGTCGGCCGCATCCCGCTGGGCATCCTGGTGCGGATGCGCTCCCCGCACCGGCAGAACCTGGTGCAGTCGGCCATCTCCGGCGCCACCTTCGCCGCCGCCAACTCGCTGCTCACCCCGATCGCGGTGCCCTTCGCCCTGGGCCGCACCGACCTGGTGTGGCCGATGCTGGGCGGGGCCGCCATCGGCCTGGCCGTCGACAGCTGGGTCCTCTACCGGGTCTTCGACTCCAAGCTGCTGGCCGCCACCAACGCCTGGCCGGCCGGCATCGCCTCCGCCGAGACGATCAAGGCCGGCGACACCGGCGGACGCAAGGCCGCCGTCCTCGGCGTCAGCGCGGTGGCCGGACTGCTCGGCGCGCTGGCCAAGCTGCCCACCGCCGCCGCGGGCGTCGGCTTCCTCGGCAACGTCTGGGCGCTGGCCATGTTCGGCATCGGCCTGCTCATCGCCCAGTACGCGCCCGGGATCTTCGACATCAACCTGTCCCAGGAGTTCATCCCGCACGGCCTGATGGTCGGCGCCGGCCTCGTCGCCCTGGTCCAGGCGGTCCTGCTGATGCGCAACCGCAAGAGCCGCAAGGACCGGACCGCGGAAGCCGCGGCCCCCGCCCCGGCCGTCGCCCCCGCCCCGCAGGTGCGCACCAAGGACGCCGCCCAGCTGCGGCGCGGCCTGATCCAGGGCATGGTGCTCTTCATCGGCGGAGCCGTCTTCGTGGCGATCACCGGCGGCATCGCGAGCGGCATGTCGCTGCCCGCGCTCATCGGCTGGGTCCTGCTGGCCGCCACCGCCGCCCTCGTCCACCAGCTGATCGTCGGCCTCGCCGCCATGCACTCCGGCTGGTTCCCGGCCTTCGCGGTCACCCTCATCGTGCTGATCGTCGGCCTGGTGCTGCACATCGACACCGTGCCGCTCGCCCTGCTCGTCGGCTACACCGCCTCCACCGGCCCCGCCTTCGCGGACATCGGCTACGACTTCAAGGCGGGCTGGCTGCTGCGCAAGGACGCCACCCCCTGGCTGCCGTACGAGATGGACGGCCGCCGCCAGCAGTACCTGGCCCAGCTCGTCGGCTTCGCGGTCGCCCTGGTCGTCGTCGCGATCGCCTGGAAGGGCTTCTTCGAGGAGGGCCGCGTCCCGCCGGTCTCCGAGGTGTACGTGGCCACCATCCTGGCCGGCCTCGACCCCGGCGTCATGGGCACCCTGCTGCTGTGGGCCATCCCCGGCGCCCTCATCCAGGCCATCGGCGGCTCCTCCCGGCAGATGGGTGTGCTGCTCGCCACCGGTCTGCTGGTCGCCACCCCCGCCGCCGGCTGGCTCGTCCTGGGCGCCCTGGTCGTCCGCACCGGCTACACGGTGTGGCGCCGCCGCGGCATCACCGACCCGGCCGCCCGCCGGGCCAGCGACGAACAGTCCGAGGCCGATCTCTCCCTGGTCGGCGCCGGACTCATCGCCGGCAGCTCCGTGCACGACGTGAGCCAGCTCACCAAGACCCTGTGAGGCCCGCCATGAGCGCACCGCTGGGCCTGGTCACCATCGGCCAGGCACCCAGGACCGATCTGCACGAGGACGCCGCGCCGCTGCTGGCCGGCACCCCCTTCACCGAGCACGGCGCCCTCGACGAGGACCGCTTCGAGGGCCCGGGGGAGGCGGCGGCCCGCGCCGCCGTCGCCCCCGCCCCCGGCGAGGCCCCGCTGGTCTCCCGGCTGCGGGACGGCCGCTCCGTCACCCTGGGCCACCACGCGCTGCTGCCCCGCATGGAGCGCGCGGTGGCCCGCGCCGAGGCCGACGGCGCGGCGGCCACCCTCGTGCTGTGCACCGGGAACTTCCCGCAGCTGGCGGCCACCCGCCCGCTGCTGTTCGCCGAGCCCCTGGTCCAGCGCGCCGTCGCCGCCCTCACCGGCGACCGGCCGGTGGGCCTGCTCTGCCCGCACCCCGACCAGGAGAGGGACGTGGCGCGGCGCTGGTCCGCGCTCCTGGACGGGCCGGTCCGGGTCACCGGCGCCGACCCGTACGCCCCCGGCGACGCCCCCCTCGACCAGGTGGCGCGCGCCGCCGCCGGACTCGCCCGGCAGGGCAGCGCCTGGATCGTGCTCGACTGCATCGGCTACACCGAGCGCATGCGGCGTGCCGCCGCCGAGGCATCGGGCCGCCCGGTGCTGCTCGCCCGCTCCCTCGCCATCCGGCTGGCCGCCGAGGCCGTCGCCGCGAGCGCCTGACCCCCGGACAGGAGACCGACCATGACCACCGGCATCATCCGCGTCCTCACCAGCGACGACCCCGGCCAGGTGGACGGGCACGGCCGGCTGCTGGCCGAGCGGCTGGGCCTGCGCACCGTCTCGCGCTGCATCCCCGGCCAGCCCCGGGGCATCCACGACGACGCGAGCGAGCGGAGCGCCGGGCCGAAGATCGTGGAGCTGGCCCGCGCACTGGAACGGGACGGCGCGGACACCCTGATCATCAGCTGCGCCGCCGACCCCGCCCTGGCCGCCACCCGCGCGGCCGTCGCGGTGCCGGTCATCGGCGCCGGCACGGCGGCGGCGGGAGTGGCCCTGGGCCTGGGCACCCGCATCGGCGTGATCGGCATCCGCGACGAGGTGCCGCCGGCCGTCGCCGCGCTCCTCGGCCCGCACTACGCCGGCCACCGGCGCCCCGAAGGGGTGCACAGCACCGTGGACCTCGCCGCCCCGCACGGCCCCGCCGCCGTCCTCGCCGCGGCCGGCGAGCTGGTGGCGGCCGGGGCGGACGCCCTGGTGCTGGCCTGCACCGGGCTGACCACCCTCGGCATCGCGCCCCGGCTGGAGCGCGAACTGGGCGTACCCGCGGTGGACGCCGTCCTGGCCGCCGGACTGCTCGCCCTGCGCCCGCGCTGACCCCGCGGGCCGGGCCGGACGCCGGCCCGGCCCCGCCGCCGCGCAACGCCCCCCGCACCCGGTGGGGCGCGCGGGACAGGGCGTGGACGGGTGACAGATGGCGAGGGGAGGCAGACGATGAGGGAACGGTTCACTTCCCCAGGAGGCAGCCATGAGCCCGGCCGACGACGCCCAGCACTCCGTTCCGCTCAAAATCGACACGACCGTGCCGCACTCGGCGCGCTTCTGGAACTACTGGCTCGGGGGTGAGGACTGGTACCCCGTGGACAAGGAACTCGGCGACGCGCTGCGCGAGCAGTACCCGAGCATCGCCGGCATCGCGGTGGCCTCCCGCGAGTTCCTCGGCCGCGCGGTGCGCCACCTCGCCCGCGACGTCGGCATCCGGCAGTTCCTCGACATCGGCAGCGGACTGCCCACCGCCGAGAACACCCACCAGGTCGCCCAGCGGTACGCCCCCGACTCCCGCATCGTCTACGCCGACACCGACCCCACCGTCCTCATGCACTCCCAGGCACTGCTCACCTCCACCCCGGAGGGCAGGACCGCCTACCTCGACGCCGATGTCCGCGACGTCGACGTCATGCTGGAGCGCGCCGGCACCGAACTCGACCTGGACCGGCCCGTCGCGCTGATGCTGCTCTCCATGCTCGGCCACATCGAACCCGGCCCCGCCGCCGAACTGGTGCAGGAGTACACCCGGCGGCTGCCCTCCGGCAGCTACCTGGTCACCTGCGACAGCATCGACGACCCCGAGGTCATCGCGCTCTGCGAGGACTACGCCGCCGCCGGGGCCGCCCCGTACTACCCGCGCTCCCGGGACCAGCTGGCGGCCACCGCCAAGGGCCTGGAACTGCTGCCGCCCGGCCTCGGCCCGATCGCGCGGTGGCGCCCCGACCACCCGGAGGTCGAACCCCCGCAGGACCAGCTGTTCCAGTGGGGCCTGGTGGCCAGGAAACCCTGAGCCCCGCCGGGCCCGGAACGCCGTCTCCGCGCTTACGGTGGGGGAGTGCGCATCGTTTCCCTCCTTCCCTCCGCGACGGAGATCCTGTTCGCGATCGGCGCCGGTGACGCCGTGGTGGGCGTGACCTTCGAGTGCGACCACCCGCCCCGGGCCCGCACCCGGCGCATCGTGTCCACCAGCGCCCTCCCCGAAGGGCTGCCGCCCGCCGCCATCGACCGGGTGGTGAGCGAACGGATGGCCGCCGGAGAGGACCTGTACCACCTCGACCGCGGCGCACTGGCCGGCCTGGACGCCGACCTGGTGGTCACTCAGGACCTGTGCGCGGTCTGCGCGGTGGACGTCTCCACCGTCCACGACGCGCTCGACCACCTCGCCTGCTCCGCCGATGTGCTCACGATCGATCCGCACACCCTGGACGAGGTGATCACCTCCGTCGTCACGATCGGCGACGCCACCGGAACCGGCGACCGCGCCCGGCGGCTGGCCGGCGCGCTGCGCGACCGGCTGGCCGCCGTACGGGCGAAGGTGGCCGCCGAGGAACCGGCGGCGGCCCTGGTGCTGGAGTGGACCGACCCGCCGTTCGCCCCCGGCCACTGGGTGCCGGACATGATCGGGGCCGCCGGCGGGCGCTGTGTGCTCGGCCGGGCGGGGGAGCGGTCGTACCGCACCGACTGGGCGGCGGTCACCGGCGCCGGGGCCGGGATCGTGGTGTGCGCCCCGTGCGGCTTCGGCCTGGAGGAATCCACCCGGCTGGCCGCCCCGGTGGCCCGCCGGCTGCCTCCGGGGACGCAGCTGTGGGCGGTGGACGCCAACGCCTCCTTCGCCCGGCCGGGCCCCCGGCTGGTCGACGGCGTCGAGGCCCTGGCCGGGATCTTCCACCCGGCCGTCGCGGGCCCGCCCGACCCGGCGCTGGCCCGGCGGCTGGCCTGACCCCTGCCCCGGTACGCCCCCGGTTCGCCCCGCCCGGCTCAGTCCCGCAGGCCGTAGAACCGGATCGGCGAGTTCGGCCGGAACCCGATCCGCGGATACACCGGCGCCCCGGCGGCCGTCGCGTGCAGCGTGGCGCGGGTCAGCCCGGTGGCGCGGGCGCCCTCGTACAGCGCCTTGCGGGTCACCGCCTCCCCGTACCCCCGGCGCTGGTGGCGCGGGTCGGTGGCCACCAGCGCCACGAAGAGCCGGCCGTCCGCCGGGAACGTCCCGGCGCAGGCCACCGGTTCCGTACCACGCAGCGCCAGATACGCGTACGCCTCCCGCTTCCACAGTCGCGAACCCGCCAGCCCGTCGCGGCCGTCCTCCAGCGGGAACCCGTACCCGCGCGCGTTGAGATCGGCGTACGCCCGCAGCTGCTCCTCCGTGGTCACCCGGGCGAACGTCAGCTCGGGGTGGGACGGTTCGGGGAGCGGCAGCAGATCGCCCGCCATACCGGTGCCGGGGAACGCGTACCGCAGCCCGGCCCGCTCGGCCGCCGCGTCCAGCGCGGCGCGTGCCCGCGCGTCGAGCAGGTCCTCGAACAGCCACAGGAACCCCGGGCGTTGTTTGCCCCGCATCACGCCGGCAGCCTCCGCCAGCCGCCGCTCCAGCTCCCCGGCGTTCAGCCCCGCCCCGGTGAGGGTGACACAGTTCCAGAACGGGAACCGGCTGTCGGCCCACCGCACCGCCAGCCCGGGCAGCTCCCGCACATCCGCCCCGGGGTCCCGGTCCAGCACCATCGCCCGCCACACCAGGGCGAGTTGTTCCACCGATTCGACCGACTCCGACAGATCAGTCACCATCACTCCGCGCGGATCGACAAGCACACAGAACGCAACCCACCGATCCTGCCACGCTGCGGCCCCGCCCCGCCGGAGATCGCCGAACCGGCCCCTCCTCAGTGCTCGTGCGCCGCCGGCTCCAGCACGAAGACCGGGATCTCCCGGTCGGTGCGCCGCTGGTAGGCGGCGTAGTCCGGATACGCGGCCACCGCCCGCTCCCACCATGCGGCCTTCTCCTCCCCGGTCACCTCACGGGCCACCATGTCCTGCCGCACCGGGCCGTCCTGGAGCTCCACCCGCGGATCGGCGACCACGTTGTGGTACCAGACCGGGTGCCGGGGCGCCCCGCCCAGCGAGGCCACCACCGCGTACCGGCCCTCGTGCTCCACCCGCATCAGCGGGGGTCTTGCGGATCCGGCCGCTCCGCGCGCCCAGCGTCGTCAGGATCACCACCGGCAGATCCCGCCGCTCGGGGTCGTCCCGCCCGATCAGCTCGGCCAGCGTCGTCCCCTCCCGGCCGCCCGACCCCTCGTACAGCGCCACCTGGTCGCGCACCTCACGGCGGCTGCTCGGTTCGTACTCGCCCCGCAGCGGCATACCCGCTCCTTCCTTCACCTCTCGCGTCCTGCCCGTGCCGCACAACGTACAAGGCCCCGCACCGCTCAGCGAGGTGGCGGCTCCGCCGCGTCCTGCCGGCTCAGCCGATCGCCCAGCTGATCCACCGTCAGCCGCTCCCGCGCCACCGCGTCCGTGCGGTAGGCGATCCGCGCCACCACATGGCCCATCACCGGCGCGGTGACCAGCATGAACACCCCGATCAGCAGCAGCGGCGGAGCACTGGGCCCGCCCTCGTGCACCGCCGCGCCCACCAGCACCAGCAGCAGGCCCAGCGTCTGCGCCTTGGACGCCGCGTGCAGCCGCGAGACGGTGTCCGCGAACCGCAGCATCCCCACCCCCGCCAGCAGCGAGAACAGCGCACCGCCCAGCATCAGGACCACCCCCACGACCTCCCGGACCCCGCTCACCGCATGTCCTCCCGCCGCTCGACCAGCCGGGCCGCCGCGATCGTCCCGATGAAACCGAGCAGGGCCAGCACCACCAGCACATGGCCGCTGATGCCGTCCGAGCGGATCACCGTGCCCACCACCGTCCCGGAGATGATCAGCGTCACCAGGGTGTCCAGCGCCACGATCCGGTCCAGCGCCGCCGGACCGCGCACCAGACGCACCGTCACCAGCAGCGCGGCGCCGCACAGCAGAGCGAGCGCGATGGAGACCATCACCGTCATGCCGGACCCTCCTTCTTCGCCGTCCTGGACATCGCCAGCAGCCGGCGCTCGATACGGGCCACCGCCGCCCGGCGCCCCTCCGCGTCCGCCGCACCCCGCAGGGGCAGCGCGTGCACGTACAGCAGCCGGCGCTCCCGGTCGATCTCCAGCACCAGGGAGCCCGGCGCCACCAGCGTCAGCAGCGCGACCGTCGCGATCTGCGCGTCGCTGCGGGCCCGCAGCTCCACCTCCACGATCCCGGACCGCGTCCGGGGACCGCTGCGCACCGCCTCCCGGGCCACCACCACCGAGGAGACCACCAGGTCCACCAGCAGATAGCCGATCAGGGCCGGCAACTGCACCACCCCCCGCAGCCGGGGCAGCCGGTGCCGCCGCTCCGCACCGCGCGGCGGCAGCCCGAACGCGGCCTGGGTGCCCGCCGCCACCACCGCCCCCGCGATCAGCGTCGGCACCGTGAACGTCCCCCACAGCACCGCCCACAGCAGCGTCAGCCACAGCACCGGCGGCAGATACCGCCACGGCCGCCGCCGCACACTGCCCCGGCTCGCGGGCGTGTCCGGCCTCGGCTCGTGCACATCACCGGGGTCCGCTCTCATCCGTCACCACCTCCCAGTACCGCCTCGCGGTAGCCGTCCGGATCCACCAGATCCCGGGCCGCCGCCTCGCTGATCTCGCCCAGCAGCCCGGCACCCACCGCGATCGCCACCCCGAGACCCACGATGCCCACCGTCGCCGCCAGCATCAGCACATTGCCCGCCTCCCGGCGCGGCGCCGGCCGGTCGGGGCCCGCCGAGAACACCGCCCGCCACACCCGGGTCATCGCGTACAGCGTCAGCAGACTGGTCAGCAGCGCCGCCGCGATCAGCACCGTCACCGGCCAGCCGCTGCGCTCCCCGCCCGCCTGGAGCAGCACGAACTTCGCCACGAACCCGGAGGTCGGCGGGATGCCCGCCAGCGCCAGCGCGGGCAGCATGAACAGCCCCGCCACCACCGGGGGCGGCGGCGCGCGGTGGGTGAGCGAGGCCAGCGACGCCGTCCCCGACAGCCGCACCACGATCCCCGACACCAGGAACAGACCGGCCTGCACCACGATGTGATGCGCCGTGTACAGCACCGTGCCGGTGAGCCCGGCCTCGTCGAAGAGCGCCAGCCCGAACAGCATGAACCCGATGTGACTGACCAGCACGAACGACAGCAGACGGTTCAGATCGTCCTGCGCGATCGCGCCCAGCACCCCGACGAGCAGGGTCAGCACCGCGACGATCGTCAGCAGCAGCCACACATCGTCCCGGGGGAAGATCAGCGTCTGGGTGCGCACCATCGCGTACACCCCGACCTTCGTCAGCAGCGCCGCGAAGATCGCGGTGATCGGCGTCGGCGCGGTCGGATAGCTGTCCGGCAGCCAGAAGTGCAGTGGCACCATGGCCGCCTTGATGCCGAACACCACCAGCAGCAGCACACTCAGCGTGGCCGCCACTCCGTCCGGCGCCTGCGTCATCCGCAGACCGAGATCGGCCATGTTGACCGTCCCGGTGGCCGCGTAGCACAGCGCGATCGCCGTCAGGAACAGCAGCGAGGAGGTGAGGCTGGTGATGGTGTACGTCATCCCCGCCCGGATCCGCCCCGAGCCGACCCCCAGGCTGAGCAGCACGTACGAGGCGGTCAGCATCATCTCGAACGCCACGAACAGGTTGAACAGGTCGCCCGCCAGGAACGCCATCCCCACCCCGGCCGTCAGCAGCAGATAGGCCGGGTGGAACGCCACCGGCGAGGACTCCCCGAAGTCGGCGTTGCCCTGGCCGATCGCGAAGACCAGCACCGCGAGCGCCACCGCCAGCGACACCGTCAGCAGCAGCGCGGACAGCCGGTCCGCGACCAGCGCGATGCCCAGCGGCGCCGGCCAGCCGCCCATCGACGCGGCCTGCGGCCCGTCCCGCTGCGCCAGCACCAACAGCACCACCGCGTCGGTGAGCGTCAGCGTCAGCACACTCACCCCCAGCACCTGCTGGGTGATCCGGCTCCCGGACAGGGCGAAGGACAGCGCCGCCACCAGCACGGGCAGCAGCACCGGCGCCACCAGCAGCCAGGCCGTCATCGGCGCTCCCCCCGGTCGGCGGGCAGATCGGACTCGGCTGCGGCCCGCTCCTCGGCCCGGTCGTGCACCGTGCCGATCCTGCGGTCCTCCACGTCGTCACGCACCTCGTCGTGCCCGTCCAGCTGCCACGCCCGGTGCACCATGGCCAGCAGCAGCGTGGTGATGCCGAACGTGATCACGATGGCGGTCAGCGCCATCGCCTGCGGCAGCGGATCCGCCAGCCGCCCGTCCGGCCCCTCGCTCCCCGTCACCGGCGGCGAGGCCGGCGCGCCGCCGGACAGGATCAGCAGCAGGTTCGCCGCGTGCCCCAGCACGATGACACCCAGCAGAATCCGCATCAGCGAGCGGTCGAGCAGCAGGAAGAACCCCGTCGCGAAGAGCCCACCCACCACGGTGGCCATCGCCAGATCGAGCGTCGTCATGTCACGGCCTTTCTCCTGGCGGGACCCCCGTAGGGCGCCAGGGTGTCGCCGGCGTCACGCACCCGGTCCAGCGCGTAGAGCAGCTTCAGGCACACGCCCAGGACCAGCAGATACACACCGAGATCGAAGAACACATTGGTCGCCAGATGCAGCGAGCCCAGCACCGGCACGTCCCAGTACCACTGGGCGCTGGACAGCGGCGTGCCGCCGGCCGCCAGCGGCACCAGCGCGGTCACCGCCGCCAGCACCAGACCGGCGCCGGCCACCGAGCGCGGGGTGAGCGGCAGCGGGAACGCCGCCTCCGCCGACCGGCCCGCCAGATACCGCAGGACGAACGCCTGACCGGCCACCAGCCCGCCCGCGAAGCCGCCGCCCGGCCGGCTGTGCCCGGCGAACAGCAGATACACCGACAGCACCAGCACGGCCGGGAACAGCATCCGCACCACCAGCTCAAGCAGCAGCGAACGCTCCCGGCGCGGTACGTCCAGCGCCTCCGGCAGCCACATCTCGCGCGGCACGTCCCAGCGCGCCTCACCGAACCGCTCGGCCGCCCGGCTGCGCCCGCCCGGCCGGCGCCGCCGGCCCGCCGGCCGCCCGCGCCCGTCCCCGCGCCGCCCCAGCAGCGCCGCCGCGCCGATCACCGTCACCAGCAGCACGCTGATCTCGCCCAGGGTGTCCAGCGCGCGGAAGTCCACCAGCAGGGCGTTCACCGCGTTGTACGCGCCGGTCTCCGGGGCGCGCTCGATGATCTCGCGCGGCAGCTGAAGCGACTGCCGCACCGCCGTCGCGGTCACCGCCAGCGCGGCCACGCACACCCCGGCGACCGTCGCCAGCGCCACCCGGAACCACAGGGAGCGCGGCTCGGTCCGCAGCGGCGAGAAGTCGGCCGGCAGCCGGCGCAGCACCAATACCACCGCCACCACCGTCAGCGTCTCCACCAGGAACTGGGTGAGCGCCAGATCCGGCGCGCCCTGCACCAGGAAGAGCCCCGCCACCCCGTAGCCGATCGCCCCCACCAGCAGCACCGCCGTCAGCCGGTGGCCGGTGACCACCAGTGCCACCGCGGCGGCCAGGATCACCACGGCGAGCGGCACCTGAACGGCCGAGTGCCAGGCCGTCACATCCGGCAGCGGCGGGCGGTACCACAGCAGCATCGTGCCCGGCACCGCGATCACCGTCAGCAGCAGCACCGCCAGATACACCGGCAGCGAACCCACCTGGGTGTGCCGGGTGAACCACACCGCCAGCCGGCCCAGGCCGTTCACCGTGCCCTCGTAGCCGCGCTGGGTGTCCGGCAGCGACGGCATCCGCCGCTGGGCCCGCTCCACCCACACCCGGCCCGCGTGTAGCAGCAGCCCGGCCACGATCATCGCCGCCGACAGGGTGAGCGGGCCGGTGACCCCGTGCCACAGCGACACCTCGTAGGGGCCCGCCGGGTCCGGCACCAAGTGCTCGGAGCGCGCGTAGGGCACCGTCAGATCGCCGGTGACCCGGTAGAACACCCCCAGCAGCAGCGACGCGGCCGTCAGCACGCACACCGGCCACACCAGCACTGCCGGCACCCGCTCCACCGGCGTGCGCTCCACCCCGGGCTTGACGGCGAAGGCGCCCCACAGGAAGCGGGCACAGTAGGCCACGGTCAGCGCCGAGCCGAGCGCCAGACCCGCCACCGCCCACCAGCGGCCCGCGAAGTCCGCGTGCCACATCGCCTCGTACGCCGCCTCCTTGCCGAGGTAGCCCACCAGCGGCGGCAGCCCCGCCATCGACGCCACCGACAGCACCGCCGCTCCGCACACCACCGGCATCGACCGGCCGACCCCCGACAGCCGGTGCAACTCCCGGGTGCCGGTGGAGCGCTCCAGCACCCCCACGGTGAGGAACAGCGCCGACTTGAAACAGGCGTGCGCCAGCAGCATCTCCTCACCGGCCAGCATCGCCGTCTGGCCGCCCGCGCCCAGCAGCGCGGTGAGCATGCCCAGTTCACTGACCGTCCCGTAGGCCAGCAGCAGCTTCAGATCGGTCTGCCGCATCGCCCGCCAGGCTCCCAGCACCATGGTGAGCAGACCGATCGCCAGCACCGCCGGCTGCCAGGGCTGGACCTCGGCCAGCGCGGGCGTCAGCCGCGCCACCAGGTACACACCGGCCTTGACCATCGCCGCCGCGTGCAGATAGGCGCTGATCGGGGTCGGCGCCACCATGGCCGCCGGCAGCCACGCCGACAGCGGGGCCTGTGCCGACTTCGCGAACGCCCCGCACAGCACCAGCACCACGGCCACCGCCAGCGCCCCGGAGGTGGCCGGCGGGTCGGCCACGATCTGCGAGATCCGGTACGTGCCCGCCTCCCGGCCCAGCAGGATGAAGCCGAACAGCATCGCGAGTCCGCCGCCGGCCGTGGTGAGCAGCGCCTGCTCCGCCGCCTTCCGGTTGGCCACGCCCTGGCCCCGCCCGGCGATGAGCAGGAAGGAGATCACCGAGGTCAGTTCCCAGAAGATGTACAGGGCGATCAGATGGTCGGCGGTCACCAGGCCGAACATCGCCCCGGCGAACCCGACCAGCAGCCCGGCCTCCCGGCCGCCGTCGGCGAAGTACCCCGACCCGTACAGCAGGACCAGCGCCCCGACCCCGCTGATCACGAAGACCATCAGCAGCGACAGGCTGTCCAGGCGGAGCACCAGCTCCAGCTGGAGCACGGAGGCCCACGACAGGGTCTCCTGCGGCACGTGCCCGTCCAGGACCCGGCCGGTCCACAGCCCCGCCCAGACCACCGCCGCCAGCGGCACGAGCACCGCGAGCAGCCAGGCCGCCCGCCGGTAACGGCCCGCCAGCAACGGGAGCAGGAGGGCCACCAGGAGGTGGACACCCAGCAGCGTCAGCACGGTGCTCCTTCCCACGTTCGCGGCCGGGCCCGGCGGGCCCGCGGGCGCCGGTCGCCGCGCACGGCGGCTGACGGCCCGTCATGATCATGGGGTCCCGGGGCCCGCATCCCCCGAAGCACTCGATCGGTCGCGTGTCGCGCCCCGGGGTGATCCTTTCTCCCGGCCGCCCCTACCCGGCCGGGCCGGGGGTATGGCCCCCGATCCGCACTCCGGGCGCAGGTCACCCCCGGCGCGGGGCGCCCTGGCCCTGTCCGGCGGCCCGGGCGATGTTGCGAGCCATGCCGCCGAAGACCACGGAGTGGAACGGGGAGACCGACCACCAGTAGGCGTGGCCGGCCAGCCCGCGCGGGTGGAACAGCGCCCGCTGCCGGTAGCGGGTACGGCCCTCGGCGTCGGTCTCCGCGTACATCTCCAGCCAGGCCAGCCCGGGCAGCCGCATCTCGGCCCGCAGCCGCAGCAACCGCCCCGGCTCGATCTCCTCGACCCGCCAGAAGTCCAGCGAGTCGCCCGCCCGCAGCCGCTGCGCGTCGCGCCGGCCGCGCCGCAGCCCGACCCCGCCGACCAGCCGGTCCAGCCAGCCGCGGGCGGCCCAGGCCAGCGGGAAGGAGTACCAGCCGTTGTCGCCGCCGATCCCCTCGATCACCCGCCACAGCGCCTCGCGGGAGGCGGTCACCGGCATGGACCGCTCGTCGTGGTAGAGGCTGCCGCCCGACCAGTCGGGGTCGGTGGGCAGCGGATCGCTGGGCGCGCCCGGTACGGCGGCGTTCGACCAGCGGGTGGTGACCTTCGCCTCACCGATCCGGCGCAGCGCCAGGGCCAGGGTGTCGTCGAAGGGCAGCGGCCGGCCGGGCGGGTCCGGGACGTACCGGGTGATGTCGTGCTCGTGGCAGACGACCTCGTACCGCAGCGACTCGGTCAGCGGCTTGGCGATGGCGGCGGGCACCGGGGTGACCAGCCCCACCCAGTGGCTGGACAGGGTGGGGGTGAGCACGGGGACCGGCACGATGACGCGCCGCCGCAGTCCGCTGACGGCGGCGTACCGGCGCATCATGTCCCGGTACGTCAGGACGTCCGGGCCGCCGATGTCGAACGCCCGGTTCACCTCGGCCGGCATGCCGGCCGAGCCGACCAGATAGCGCAGCACGTCGCGGACGCCGATGGGCTGGGTCCTGGTGTGCACCCAGCGGGGGGTGATCATCGCCGGCAGCCGCTCGGTGAGGTAGCGCAGCATCTCGAAGGACGCCGAGCCGGAGCCGATGACCACCGCGGCGCGCAGCACGGTGGCGGGCACCGGCCCGGCCAGGAAGATGCGGCCGACCTCGGCCCGCGAGCGCAGATGCGGGGAGAGTTCGCGCTCGGGTACGTCGCGGGGGGTGAGGCCGCCGAGGTACACGATGCGCCGCACCCCTGCGGCACGAGCACCCTCCGCGAAGGTCTCGGCCGCCCGGCGGTCGGTCTCCTCGAAGCCGGAGCCGGTGCCCAGCGCGTGCACCAGGTAGTAGGCGACGTCGATGCCGCGCAGGGCCTCGGCGACCGAGGCGGCGTCCGTCACATCGCCCCGGACCGTCTCGACCTCGCCGGCCCAGGGGTGGTCGCGGAGCTTGGCCGGGGTGCGGGCCAGGCAGCGGACCCGGTGGCCGGCCGCGAGCAGTTCCGGCACCAGCCGGCCGCCGATGTACCCGGAGGCGCCCGTGACCAGGCAGCGCAGCCCGTCCGCCGGCCGCTGTTCTTCCGCACTCATGACGATCCCTTCGCCTGCCAGGTCCGTTGTCCAATCATGGCCGCCCGCGGGGCGGATCGGGCGGGCCGACGCGGCCGGGACCGATGAGTTCCACGGATCCGCCGAGTCATGGTTCCGGAAGGCCGGACGTGAGAGCCGGAACCGTTCGAGGAGAGGACACCTCCATGACGGACATCGCGCCCCGGCGTGCCGAGGGCAAGGTGCTGTGGCACTTCACCATGTCGCTGGACGGCTTCGTGGCCGGACCCGGGCACACGATGGACTGGATGACGGACTTCGCCTTCCGGCCCGGTCAGCTGGAGGAGTACGCGGCCTCCACCGGCGCGATGCTGGGCGGCCGGGACGGCTGGGACGCGTTCCCCGACGTCAGCGGCATCTACGGCGGTGACTGGCAGGGGCCGGTGTTCGTGCTGACGCACCATCCGCAGGACGCCGCGCCGGTGGCCGGGGTGACGTTCCTGGACTGCGACGTCGCCGAGGCGGCGCGGATCGCCCTGGAGGCGGCGGACGGAAAGAACGTGGAGGTGCTGTCCGCCTCGATCGGGCGCCAGTTGCTGGAGCGGGGGCTGATCGACGAGATCGATCTGCACCTCGCTCCGGTGCTGCTCGGGGACGGCATCCGGCTGTTCGACAACCCCGGCGGTGCCCCCGTACGGCTGGATCTGGTGCACGGCGGCGACCGGACGGCGGTGGTGGACGTCCGGTACCGGCCGGCGGCGGGCGGCTGAGCGCAGGTCGGCGGCCGGGTCAGGGCGTGGCGGCGCGGTCGCGCACGGCGTCGGCGAAGTCCGCGACCCGGGCCGTCACCGCGGGGGCGGTGATGACGCGGTGGTGCCCGAGCCCCCGGGTGAGGAACAGCTCCGCCCGCTCCCCGTGGGCGCGTGCCGTCTCCCGGGCCTGCTCCGCCCCGGCCCGGGGGTCGTCCTCGTCGTGGACGAGCAGGATCTGCCCTACCGCGATCCGCTCCGGGGCGTGCGTGGCGCTGAAACGCCGCCAGATGTCCGGCTCGCCGGGGAAGAGCCGGTGCTCCACCCGGGTCCGCAGTTCCGGCTCGGCCCAGCCGGACAGCCGCAGTTCGCGGCAGAATCCGGTCACCAGATGATCGAACCGGCTCACCCCGGCTATCCCTGCCAGTGCCTCGGTCCTCGCCCCCTCCCGTGCGGCGAGGAACGAGGCGAGCGATCCGAAGGAGTAGCCGGCGAGCAGCAGGAACGGCCCGTGGCGCCGCTGGAGTTCGAGGATGATGTCGCGGCACTCCAGCACGGTGGTCGTGGTGCCGCCGGACGCGCCGTGCCCGGGCAGGTCGAAGGTGAGGACGGTGTGGCCGCGGGCGTGCAGCGCGGTGGCCAGGTGGGCGAGCCGGGAGGCGCGCGAACTCCAGCCGTGCACGAGCAGTACGGGCCGCCCTCCGGTGCCCCAGCGGTAGGTGACGACGTTCTTGCCGCCGATGGTGAGGGCGCCCCGCTCGGCGGCGGCGATCGGGGAGCGGTCGGTCTCCCCGATCCGGGCGCGCCGCACGGGCCGCCGGAAGACCGCGAAGGCGGCCCGGCCGGCGAGGGACGGGGCGATCCCGGCGGTGGTGTTGAGGGCCGTGCCCAGTGCTGCGACGGTCGGATGCATGGATGCCCTCTCCGGTGAGTCCCTGGTGCCCGGGGAGAGATAGTAGCACGACCGTTCGCTCAGTTTTCTGCCCCGGCCGGACCCCGCCGAGCCACCGCAGAGCCGCCCGGGCGCCGCCGGAGCGCCGCCCCGCCGTGCACGATGCTGCCGAACGGGTGCAGCCTCGTGCCACCGCCGCGCCTTCCCCGCCCCCGGCCGGTTCGGGAGGGTTCTGTCCGGCGGCGGAGCGACCGCCGCCCGGATGACAGGAGAGATCCATGGCGCGATCCACCCCGTTCGCCCAGCGGGCCGTGTCCGGCCCGCTGCTGGAGGATTCCCCCGGGGACATCGGCACCGCCGCATCGCCCGTCCTGGCCACGCCCGCCGCGGCCGCCGCCTTCGCCGCCGGGGCGACCATCGTCGTGGGGGCCTATGTCGTCGGCCGCATGGTCGGCGGCGAGACCGAACCGGTGATCCAGTGACCACCGCGGACCGGCTCCCCGCCGCCCTGCGCCACCTGCCCGAACTGACCGAGGACGCCCCGGGCCTGGCCAGCGGCACCTCCGAGGCCGTGCTCTGCCTCGTCCACTCGGCGGTCCAGGTCTCCGTCTGCGTCACCTCCGCCGGCGACCAGGACTCCAAGCTGCCGCTCTGAGCACGGACCGGCCGCCCCTCACCCCCCCCGGCGCCCGCCGGGGACCGCACGACCGGATACGGAAAGGACGTCACACCATGTCCAGAACCACCGCCTATCTGAACGGGTGCGCCGCGCTGGCGGACCTCTCGGTGCTCGACAGCGCCGGCCGCCGCTCCCCGGCCCAGCCGGTGCTCGCCACCCCCGTGACCATTGTCGCCTTCGCGGGCGGCGTGGGCGCGGGCGCCGCCATCGTCGCCGCCTTCGAAGCCGGCCGCCAGGCCGCCGGCGGCTCGATGGAACCCATCATCACCTGACCCCAGCCGTGCCACCGGTACCGGCCGGGACACCGGCCCCGTGCGAGCGCCCCGGCCGGTACCGGCCCCACCCCGCTTCCTCGGACCCGCCAAGGGAAGGCGACGATGAGACGATTCCCCACCCCGCCGAAAAAGCTGCTCGCCGCACTGCTGGGCCCGGTGCCCGTCGGCCGGCGGCAGGCGATCGGCCTCTCCGAACGGCTGTCGGCCGCCACCTCGCTGGTGTCCGGCCTGGAGTTCCTGAGCGACCGCAGCCAGATCCGCCCCGGCGGCCTGAACGACTGGTCCATCAACCGCGAGCTGTACGCCGACTGCTCCCGCCCGGTCCGCAAAGCCCTCGACATCCTGGCGCACGAGCGCACCACCACCGCCCTGTACGCCGCCCGCGTCGCGGCGAGCGCCGCGCTGCTGCTGCCCGGCGAAGGCCGCTGGCGCGGAGCCGCCAACCTCTTCCTCGGCCTCTCCGGCGCCGCGCTCTACCCCCACCACCGGCTCGGCTCCGACGGCTCCGACCAGGCGTCCGGCATGGTCCAGACGGCCACCGGACTGGCCCGGCTCTCCACCTCGCCGCAGACCCAGGACGCCCTGCTGTGGTACGTGGCGCTCCAGTCGAACCTGTCCTACCTGGTCTCCGGCTGGGTCAAGCTGCTCGGCCGCGACTGGCGCACCGGCGCCGCCCTCGGCGGGGTGCTGCGCACCCGCACCTACGGCGAACGCCATCTGTGGCAGCTCACCCGGCGCCACCCCCGGGCCGCCCGGGCGCTCGCCCACGGCGTGCTCGCGCTCGAATGCCTTTTCCCCGTCCTCTATCTGCGCGGCGGCAAGCTGGCCAGGCCGGTGCTCGCCACCACCGTCTCCTTCCACCTCGCCAACGGCTTCGTCATGGGCCTGGGACGCTTCGTCACCTCCTTCGCCGCCATGCACCCGATGGTCGCCTACACCAGCACCCCCGCCCACCACCCCGCCGTCGCCGGCCGCGACGACCGGGCGCCGCGCGCCGCGGCACTGGTACTGGCCGGCGGCGTCGCGCTCGCCGGAGCCCTGGCCACCGCCCGCCGGCTGCGGGTGACCGACGGCTGGCCCGGCACCGAGTGGGTGACCACCCGGCACGGCAACCGGCTCGCGTACGACACCACCCTCTCCGCGGACGGCAGCGGCCCGGTGGTGGTCTTCGTACACGGCCTGACCGCCCTGCCCGAACACTTCGGCTGGCTCACCCAGACCCTGCGGATCCGCTCGGCGCACGAACTGCTCACCTACAGCCGGGCCGGCTACGGCCCCAGCCGGTACGCGGGCACCCGCCCGTACACCCTCCAGGAGTCGGTGGACGACCTGGTCGACCTCGTCGCCCAGACCGTCCCCGCGCACCGGCAGGTCGTCCTCGCCGGGCACTCGCTCGGCGGCGAACTCGCCCGCCGCGCCGCCGTCCGGCTCGGCGACCGGGTGCACGCCGTCGTCTACCTGGACAGCTCGCACCCCGCCGAACTGCACCGCTCCGAACAACAGGACGAGTCCGCCCGG
Organism: Streptomyces harbinensis; assembly: GCF_900116145.1. Classification (GTDB taxonomy): domain Bacteria; phylum Actinomycetota; class Actinomycetes; order Streptomycetales; family Streptomycetaceae; genus Streptomyces; species Streptomyces carpaticus. Next base: position 668,724 of record NZ_FPAB01000002.1, read on the forward strand.
CGGCTCACCGGAGCCATCCGCACTTTCACCAACAGCCTGCGCATGGGCATGGGCGTCCTGCTCAACCGGCCCTCGTGGGTGGACAACCTGCCCCGGCCCTTCCGCGCCCGCGCCCTCCAGCAGTACGCGGACGCCCGGATGTGGCAGGCCGGGCAGCGCGAATGGCGGGCCACCGAGCAGGACTTCCGCGGGCACAGCGGCGAACTGCCGCCCGTCGCCGCCCACGCGCTGGTGCTCTCCGCCCAGCACACCGTGGACCGCGACCCGGAACAACTGCTGCTGCACCGCGAACTCGCCGCCGCCCACCGCGGCGCCGGCCGCCTCGTGCAGGAGTCCGTCATCGAGGGCGCCGACCACGACAGCCTGCTCACCCGGGCCGAGTACGCGCTCCAGGCGGGCGAACGGATCCTCGCCTTCCTCGACTCCACCGCGCACCGCCCCGGCACCGCCGGTACCGCCTCCCCGGACCGCACCCCCGCCCGGGAGGTGTCGTGACCACCGCCCCCGCCGTACTGACCGCGCTGCGCGCCACGTTCACCGGCCCCGGCGCCCCGGCCCGCATCACCGCCGGCCTGCTGCTGCTCGGCACCCTCGCCGCCCAGCACCCCAACCTCTCCTTCCACCGGGTGCCCCGCAAGGACCGGCTGAACGCCGCCTTCCCCAACTGGCGCTTCTTCGCCCCGCACCCGGCCCAGCACGACTTCGAGATCTGCTACCGCACCCTGAACGAGGCCGGCGAGACCTCACCCTGGCACCCCGTCGAGGTCATCCAGGGCCGCCGGCCCGGCCAGATCGTGTGGTTCCCCGGACGCCGCCCCGAGAAGGCCGTCTTCGACGTGGGCAGCGAAATCCTCCAGTCGCTCGACAAGGGCTTCGGCGTCGTCACCCGGCAGCCGGCCTACCGGCTGCTGAGCGCCCATCTGGCCCGCCACATCGCGGAGCGGGGCGCCGGGGACGTCAAGGGCTTCCAGTTCACGATGGTCCGGGTGGCCGGCTACGACGAATCCGAGGAGCCGGAGATCGTCTTCGTCTCCCCCTACAACCCGCTGCCCCGGCCCGCCGGGGCCGGCCGCGCCCGGGAGGGCTCATGAGCACCGCCACCGGCACGGCCGGGACCACCGGGACCACCGGCACCGCGCACACCCCGGGCCCGCCGGTCGAGGACAGCGGCTACGGCCGGGTCTTCGCCTCCTTCTACGACCGGATCTTCCCCAAGGACGGGTACGCCGACCGGGCCGCCCGGCAACTCGCCGACTGGCACCCCGGCGGCGGCGCCCTGGAGTTCGGGGCCGGCACCGGCCGCATCGCCGTCCCGCTGGCCCGGCTGGCCGGACCGGTCACCGGCGTCGACTCCTCGCCCGAGATGCTGGCCCTGCTCCGCGAGGCCGTCGCGGAAGCCGGCGTCCCGGTCACCCCCGTGCACGCCGACATCAGGACCTACCGCGACGACCGGCACTACGGGCTCGTCTACTGCGTGTGCGCGACCCTGTCCATCCTGCTGCGCCCCGAGGAACAGCGGGCGGCCGTCGCCCGCGCCGCCGCCCGGCTGGCACCCGGCGGCAGCCTGGTGATCGAGACCCACAACCCCGCCTTCGTCCACGGACTGCACGAAGGACGCCGGCGCACCGCCTACTTCACCCCCTACCCCTGGCCGGGCACCGGGCTCCAGACGTACTCCACCCTCCACCCCGAGACCAACCTGTGGGAGGCGTCGCACATCTGGCACGAGAACGGCGGCAGCCACGTCGGCCGCGAACTGAGCCGGCTGACCGCGGCGGCAGAGGTGGACGCCTACGCCGCCGACGCCGGTCTCGTGCTCGCCGACCGGCTCGCCGACTGGACCGGCGGCCCCTACCGCGAGGACGGCCCCATGCACATCAGCCGCTACGTCCACGCCCAGCCGGAAGGAGCCGCGCACCATGACGACGCCGCCCACCGCTGACCGGCCCGGCACCATCTGGGGCCTCGCCCGTCGGCACCGGCTGCTGCTGGCCGGCGGACTGCTGCTCGGCATCGTCGGCGTGGGCTCCACCCTGGTCCAGCCGGTGATCGTCTCCGACCTCATCGAAGCGGCCGGCGCCGGCGACCCGGTGGCCGGCATCATCGTCCTGCTGGGCGCGCTGCTGCTCGCCGACGCCGTACTCTCCGCCACCCAGGGCTATCTGATCGGCAAGGCCGGCGAGAACATCGTCCGCGACTCCCGGGTCCTCCTCACCGGCCGCGTCCTGCGCGCGGACCTGGCCGCCTTCCAGGCCCGGCGGCAGGGCGACGTGCACACCCGGCTGGTCTCCGACACCTCGCTGGTGAAGATCGCGCTCTCCCAGAGCCTGGCCCAGATCGCCGTCAACGGACTCGTCGTCATCGGCTGCGTGGTGATGATGGCCTGGATCGACGTGTGGCTGCTGCTCCTGGCGCTCGGCTGCATCGGCGTCGCCAGCACCCTCTCCCTGTGGCTGGCCCGCAGGCTGCGCGTGGTCGCCCTCCGGAACCGCGAGGAGACCGGCGAGTTCGGCGCCGACCTGCACCGGGTGCTGTCCGCGCTGACCACCGTCAAGGCGGCCCGCGCCGAGGAGCGCGAGCAGGCCGGCATCGGGCGGCTGGCCGAGCGCGTCCGCCGCTCCGGGGTACGGGTGAGCGCCTACGCCTCGGTGCTCACCCCCGCCATGAACGTCGGGCTCCAGGCGTCCCTGGCCGCCGTGGTCGGCGCCGGCATGGCGCGGGTGGCCACCGGCTCGCTGGGGCTCGCCGACTTCACCGCCTTCGTGATGTACCTCTTCTACCTGGTGTCGCCGCTGGTGCTGGTCTTCATGAGCATCGCCGCCTACCAGCAGGGCCGGGCCGCCATCCAGCGCGTGGACGAACTCGTCGGCATCCCGCAGGAGGACGACCCGCCCGCCGTCGCCATCTCCGCGTCCGGGCCCGCCGCTGCGCCGGAGCCGGTCCCGGCGCCCGGCCCCGCCGGGGTGGGCCCGGCGGTCGAGTTCCGGCAGGTGGCCTTCGGCTACGGCGAGGAGGGCCGCGACGTCCTCGCGGAGGTCTCCTTCACCGTCCCCGCCCGTGGACTGACCGCCCTGGTCGGCCCGTCCGGCGCCGGCAAGACCACCGTGTTCCAGCTGATCGAACGGTTCTACCGCCCCCGCCGCGGCAGCGTCCTGCTCGACGGCCGGGACATCGCCGCCCTCCCGCTCGCCCGGGTGCGCGGCCGGGTCGGCTACGTCCAGCAGGACAGCCCCGTCATGCGCGGCACCCTGCGCGAGAACATCGCGTACGCCGCGCCGGACGCCACCGAGGCCGAGATCCGCGACGCCGTGGAACTGGCCGGGCTCGCCCCGGTGGTCGCCCAGCTGCCGGACGGCCTGGACACCGTACTCGGCGACCAGGGCACCGGGCTGTCCGGCGGCCAGCGCCAGCGGCTGTGCATCGCCCGGGTACTGCTCCAGAAACCGGCCGTGATGCTGCTGGACGAGGCCACCTCGCACCTCGACTCCGACACCGAGGCCGCGCTGCGCGAGGTCCTGGACCGGGTCTCCCGCCGGTGCGCGGTCATCGCCATCGCCCACCGGATCTCCACCGTGGTGGACGCCGACCACATCGTCGTCCTCGACGCGGGCCGGGTGCGCGACCGGGGCACCCACGCCGAACTGTACGAACGCGACGAGCTGTACCGCCGGCTGGCCGCCACCCAGCTCAGTGGCCGGCCCGCGGCGGTGGCCGGACGGCAGGATGCTGCGGCGGGGCTGCAGTGAACTGCCAGCACACCCGCTGTCACCCGGCCGCCGCAGCTGGCAGATTCGGCATGTCGCACCCACGGGGACCCCACCGATCACACGGATCACCCATTCCGACACGGCAGCGGAGGCTGGCCGTGGCTGAGGAGGCCGGCAGATGACGACCCATCCGCTCGACACACACCGGGCACCGCACCCGGCGACGCCCACCCGACCCGGACGGGCCCGGCGCGCCGCCGTCCGGCTGGCCGCCCTCGCCGCCGCCGTCACCCTGCTCGGCGGCACCGCGGGCCAGGCGACGGCGCTCACCGCCGGTGCCTCCCAGGACGCCGTATCCGCCCACCAGGGCGGCGGCGGCAGCAGCGGCGGAGGCGGCGCCTCCGGCGGCTGGGCACCGGCCTCGGCCGGCCTGGTGGGCGGCAAGCCGATCGACGCCCCGCAGGACCCGGCGCCCGGCGGGGGCGGCGACGCGGACCGCCTCCGCCCCGAGCCCGGCCCCACCGCGCCCGGACCGGGCGAGGAGTGCAGCCGCGAGGACTGGACCCGGCCCTGCGCCAACGGCTGGCAGTGAGCCGGGGACGGCGGCGCACGGTGGGCGACGGAAACCGCGAGGCGGCGGTGGTCGGCAGCGGCCCCAACGGGCTGGCCGCCGCCGTCACCCTGGCCAGGGCCGGGCTGCGGGTCACGGTGTACGAGGCCGCCGACACCCTCGGCGGTGGACTGCGCCAGGCCCGGCTGTTCGACTCCGCCATCGGCCACGACGTGTGCGCCGCCGTCCACCCGATGGCGGGCGCCGCCCGGTTCTTCCGCGAGTTCGACCTCGCGGCGCGCGGCGTGGAACTGCTGCGCCCCGAACTGAGCTACGCCCACCCGCTGGACGGCGGCCGGGCCGCGCTCGCCTGGCACGACCTGGACGCCACCTGCGCCGGCCTCGGCCCCGACGGCCCGCGCTGGCGGCGGCTGATGGCACCCCTGCTGGCCCGCAGCCGCGACGTCACCGACCTGCTGCTGTCCGGCATGCGCGGCACCACCGGGCTGCCGGCCGGCCCGCTGCTGGCCGCGCGGGCGCTGCGGCTGGGCACCCCGGGCGCCCACCGGGCGTTTCGCGGCGAGGAGGCGGCGGCGCTGTTCGCCGGGGCCGCCGCGCACGCCATGGGACCGCTGCCGTCCCTGCCGGGCGCCGCCGTGGGGCTGCTGCTGGCCCACCTGGCGCACGGCCAGGCCGGCTGGCCGGTGCCGCGCGGCGGCAGCCACCGGATCGCCCGGGCGCTCGCGGACGACCTGGAGGCGCACGGCGGCCGGATCCTCACCGGCCACCGGGTCACCGACCTGGGCCAACTGGCCCCGGCCCGCACCATCCTGCTCGACATCTCGCCGCGCGCCCTGCTGGAACTGGCCCGTCCCGCGCTGCCGCCCGGCTACGCCCGCGCGCTGTCCCGCTACCGCTACGGCCCGGCCGCCGGCAAGGCCGACTTCCTGGTCTCCGACCCCATCCCGTGGCGCGCCCGCCCGGTCGGCCGCGCCGGGACCGTGCACCTGGGCGGCACCGCCCCGGAGATCTTCGCCCAGGAGAGCGCGAACGCCGCCGGCCGGTCAGGCGAGCGGCCCTTCGTGCTGGTCGTCGACCCCGCCGTGACCGACCCCGGACGCGCCCTGCCGGGCAAGCGGCCCATCTGGGCCTACGCCCATCTGCCGCCCGGCGACCGGCGCGACCCGCTGCCGCTGATCCGGGACGCCATCGAGCGGTACGCGCCCGGCTTCCGCGACACGGTGCTGGCCGGACGCGGCATCCCCGGCACCGCCTACGAGGCGTACAACCCGAACTACGTCGGCGGCGACATCGGCACCGGCGCCATCACCCTGCGCCAGTCGCTGGCCCGCCCGGTGCCGCGCTGGGACCCCTACCGCACCCCGCTGCCCGGCGTCTACCTGTGCTCGGCGGCCACCCCGCCCGGACCCAGCGTGCACGGCATGAGCGGCTGGCTGGCGGCCCGCTCCGCGCTGCGCCGCGAGCACCGGCTGCCGCCACCGGCACTGGGGCCCCTCCGGTGACCGAGCGCCGTCCGGCGGTCGCGCTGGTGCTCACCGCCGCCGGCGAGGACGGTGAGATCGCCCTGGTGCGGCTGCTGAGCCTGCTGCCCGCCCGCTGGACTTACCGCCACGAGGCGACCGCCGCGCGCATCGCGCTGTGGGTCGGCCCGGCCCCGCCCGGGCCGCCCGGCACGGACGAGGCCCGGGCACGGTCCGCGGTACACGAGGCGCTGCGCGACCCGGCCCTCGGCCGCTGGCGCCTCGAACCCCGGGGACCGGACGGCGGCTGAAGGGCCCGGCCGGGGCCGGGCGCACGCTCCTACACTGGACGGATGCCGTCCATCACGATCAGGCGCGCCGTCGCCCGGGATGCGGAGCGCCTCACCGCACTGATCCAGGAGTCCAGCGCCTACCGGGGCGCGTACGCCTCGATCATCTCCGGTTACCGGGTCGGCCCCGAGTACATCGAACGGCACGAGGTGTTCATGGCCGTCGACGCGTCCGGGCACCTGCTGGGCTTCTACGCGCTGGTGGTGGATCCGCCGGAACTGGACCTGGCGTTCGTGGCGGACGAGGCGCAGGGCAGGGGAGTGGGCCGGCTCCTCATCACCCACATGACCGGCCGGGCAGCGGAAGCCGGTCTCACCGAGGTCCGGGTGGTCTCCCACCCGCCGTCCGAGGGGTTCTACCGGAGCCTGGGCGCCCAGCGGGTCGGCACGGTCGCCCCGTCACCGCCGAAGATCACCTGGGAACGCCCGGAGCTGCGGTTCACCATCGGCCGCTGAGGGCCGCCCCGGGGCCGGCATCCCCGCGCTCAGATCCAGCCCCGGTCGCGGGCGAGCAGCGCGGCCTGGGCGCGGTTCTCGGCGTCCAGCAGCTGGAGCAGATCGGCGATGTGCCGGCGGTAGGTCCGCAGGGACACCCCGACCTCCCGGGCGCCGGTCTCGTCCTTGCTGACCGCGCACATCCGGCGCAGCACCCGCAGCTGGATGTCGGAGAGCCCGGGGGCCTGCCGGTCCGGCGCGTCCACCAGGGAACGGAAGTCGCGCGCGCTCTCCCACAGCCGCTCGAAGAGCGTGATGATGTTGCCGACGAGCGCCGTCTCCCGGGCGCACAGCGCCCCGCGCGAGGTGTCGGCCGGGTCGATGGGGACCAGGGCGGTGTGCCGGTCGTAGATCAGCATCAGCTCGGAGAACTCGTCCGCGACCCGGATCTGGGCGCCGTGCGCGGTGAGTTCGCGCAGATAGCCGAGGGTGAGGGTGTCCCGGAGGGCGACGGCCCGCACCAGGTTGCGGATGCGCACCCCGCGGCGCAGGCAGCGCAGGTCCAGCGGCCGGGCGTGCTCGATGTTCTCCTTGGTCAGCGCCTCGTACGGCTCGGCGGACAGCACCTCGAAGTGGGCGAAGAAGGACAGGTCGTCGATGCGGCTGCGCACCAGCCGCAGGTCTTCGAGCCGTTCGATGCCGGGCGCGGGCGCGCCCTGCTCGGCGGGTCCCGGCCGTTCGCGGTGCAGCGAGTCGACGATGGCGCGGGTGTGGGTGAGGTGCCGCATCTCCCGGTGCAGCGTCTCCAGCCGGTCCTCGGCGAGCCGGGGGACGGCGGTGTCCGGCTCGGCTGCCCAGGTGTGTTCGTCGTCCCCCTGGAGCAGCCGCAGTTCGCGCAGCCGCTCCACCGCGCGCCCGGCCTCGGCGGCGTCCGAGCGCAGGACGACGTGGATGTCGCGGGGTGAGGTGCGGGGGTTGCGCAGGAAGTGCCGGTAGACGCTCTCCTCGGCGGCCGAGAGTCCGAGCACCGACATCGCGTGTGCGCCCACGGTGTGCCCTCCCCACGGATGTTGTGCGCATGGTGCGTCAGGTGGTGATGAACACGCCACAGCCTAAGGGGACTTCCGTGCTTTGCGTAGAGCCCGGGTGTTACCAGTGCGGGGTCTTCCTGTGAAGTCCCGGTGGTGGGCCGGTCCCCGCCAGGCGGTAATCCGCCCGCCGGGGACCGGCCGCCGGCCGCGCCGTCAGCCGGCTCGGCCCGCCGGTTCCTTCCGCGGCGCGGCTGCGGCGCCCCGGTGTCCGATGGCGCTGGGCCACCAGGCGCGCGGGCCGATGTCCATGACCAGCGCCGGGACGAGCAGCGAGCGCACCACCAGGGTGTCGAGCAGCACGCCGAAGGCGACGATGAACGCGATCTGCGCCAGGAAGGACAGCGGGATCACGGCCAGGGCGCTGAAGGTGGCCGCCAGCACCACCCCGGCCGAGGTGATGACCCCGCCGGTCGACACGAGCCCGCGCAGCATGCCCGTCCGGACCCCGCCCGTCAGGGTCTCCTCGCGCACCCGGGACATCAGGAAGATGTTGTAGTCGACACCGAGCGCGACGAGGAAGACGAACCCGTACAGCGGTACCGAGGCGTCGGTGCCGGAGAAGCCCAGGATGTTCTGGAAGAGCAGCGCCGAGATGCCCAGGGTGGCCAGGTAGTTCAGCGCGACGGTGCCCACCAGCAGCAGCGGCATCAGCAGCGAGCGGAGCAGGACGGTGAGGATGGCCACGATGATGACCAGGACGATCGGCACGATGATCAGCCGGTCCCGGCTCGCGGTCTCCTGGGTGTCGTACTGCTGGGCGGTGTAGCCGCCGACCAGCGCGTCGGCGCCGTCGATCGCGTGCACGGCCGTCCGCAGCCGCTCGACCGTGCGCTGGGCGGCCTCGCTGTCGGCCGAGTCGGCCAGCGTCGCGTCGATACGGACCGTGCCGTCGACGACCAGCGGCGGGCCGTCGCCGGGGCGTCCCGAGGCGGTGACCGGTGCCGCGGCGGCGACGCCGTCGGTCGCCCCGGCCGCCGCCGTCACCTCGGCGGCGTGCCCGGCGTCGGCCAGGATCACGGCCGGGTTGCCGGAGCCGCCGGGGAAGTGCTCGCCGAGCACCTGCTGGGCGGCGACGGACGGCGCGTCGCCGACGAAGATCTCGTCCAGTGGCGTGCCCCGGGAGTCGAGGGTGGGGGAGAGGGCGGCGAAGCCGGCCAGCACCAGGGCGGTGGTGACCCAGACCCGGCGGGGCCTGCGGTCCACCAGGGAGGCCACCCGCTGCCAGATGCCGCGGCCCTCGGTGCCGCTCGGCACCGGCTTGGGCTTGGCGGGCCAGTAGGCGGCGCGGCCGAGGAGGGCCAGCACGGCGGGCAGGAAGGTGAGGGTGCTGAGCACCGCGCAGGCGATGCCGATGGCACCGACCGGGCCCAGCGCCCGGTTGTTGGTGAGGCCGCTGGCCAGCAGGGCCAGCAGCCCGAGCCCGACGGTGCCGGCGCTGGCGACGATCGCGCCGGCGGAGCGGCGTACCGCGGCCAGGGCGGCGGCGTACGGGTGTCCGGCGCCGGTCACCTCCTCGCGGTAGCGGGCGGCGAGCAGCAGCGCGTAGTCGGTGGCGGCGCCGATGACCAGGATGAACAGGATGCCCTGCACCTGTCCGTCCACCCGCAGCACGTCCCGGTCGGCCAGCGCGTACACCACGGCGCACGCCAGGCAGAGGGCGAGGACGGAGCCGGTGATGATGACCAGGGGCAGCAGCACGCTGCGGTAGACGAGCAGCAGGATGATGAGCACGGTGGTGAGCGCCACGCCCAGCAGCAGTCCGTCGATGCCGGCGAAGGCCTCCGACAGGTCCTCCTGGCTGGCCGCGGGTCCGGCGAGCGCGGCGGTGGTGCCCGGCACGCCGTCGGCCGCCTCCCGCAGGGCGGTCATGGCCTCGGTGCGGGTCTCGTCGTCGGCGCCGGCCGCCAGCGGGACGACGCTCTGCAGGGCCAGGCCGTCCGCGGAGACGATGACGGGGGAGGGCGGGCCCGCGACGCCGGGCTGCCCCTCCAGCGTGGCCATCGCCGCGGTGGCGGCTTGCTGGTGGGCGTCGGCGCGGTCCCCGGCGTCGTCGACGGTCCAGACGACGATGGCCGGGATCGTCTCCGCCCGGTCGAAGGCCCGGCCCGCCTCCAGGACCCGGGTGGACTCCGCGTCCTGCGGCAGGAAGGCGGCCTGGTCGTTGGTGGCGACCTCACCGAGCTTGCCGGCGAACGGGCCGAGCCCGCCCCCGACGCCCAGCCAGATGACGACGGCCAGGGCCGGGAAGAGCCACCTGACCCAGGGCTGCGTGCCCCTCATGTGAACCTCAGCATCATGGAAGGAATATCTCGCTCATAAAGTATCTCGATGATCGAGTCTCTCGATGAGCCAGGGTACCGGTCGGCCCGGGGGCCTATCCTGAGGGGCGTGCCAGTTGCCTCCACCCCCGATCCGCCGCCCCGCGACGGCGCCACCGACCTGCAGACCTTCGCCGTCCTGCTGCGCCGGATGAACGGCGAGTTCAACCGCATCGCCCAGGAGTTCGCCCAGGCCCAGGGGCTCCATCACACCGATGTGCAGGCGCTGATCGCGATCCTGGACGCCGGCCGGGACGGCGGTGACACGCCCATGACCCCCGGCGTCCTGCGCAGCCGGCTGCGGCTCACCTCCGCGGCGATGACCGCCTGCCTGGACCGGCTGGAGCGGGCCGGCCACGTGCGGCGCGAACGCTCCGCGAGCGACCGCCGCGTCGTCCACCTGCACTACGCCGAGCCGGCCAAGGAGATCGCCCGCGCCTACTTCCGGCCGCTGGCGAGCAGCACCGAGGCGGCCCGTTCCCGGTTCAGCGACGACGAACTCCGCGTCGTCCTGCGCTTCCTGGACGCCATGAACGACGAACTCCACCGCCTGCGCCACGGCAGCGACGAGGAGGGCGTCCGATGAAAGGCGCCGTCCCGTCCCCGCCGGACCCTTCCGGTCACCGGTGGGGACGGACCGCCGCTCGGAGGTGATCGCCCACCAGGGCCAGACACTGGATGACGGCCAGCCCGTACTGGGCACTGGCATTGGTGCTCAGCGGGGCCTCGTTCACCGGATTCAGCACGGCCGGCCCCTCGACGCGCACCGAGCGGAACGGGTGGTCCTCGGGATACCCCGCGTGCCCGGTGCGCAGTTCGCGCCAGGCCCGGGCCGCCAGCGCCGGATCCGCCAACTGCACCGCCGCGTACGCCGTGGCCCGGGAGTACGCCTGCCGCAGATTGAGACTGCCCCACGAGGAGCCGGTCTCCGCCCGCTGCTCGTCCGCCGTCGCGTTGTACAGCCGGCAGAACCGCACCCACTGCGCCCGGACCTGCTCGTCGTCGGTCAGCTGGAGGAGTTCGGTCATCAGCTCCATCAGCCCGAAGACGGAGCTGAGACTGCCGATGCTCACACTCGGCTCGGACGGGCCGGTGAACCGCCCGTCGAGCAGGTTGTAGGTCGTCGCCCCGCCCTGCGCCCAGCCGTTGGGCAGCGCCGCGATACTCGCCGCGCCGTTCAGCAGCTTGGTACGGGCGACCGGATCGCCGCCGCGCTCCCACTCGGTCAGCCAGGCCAGGCCCATCGCGCCCCAGTCGGTGCTCTTGCCCATCGGCAGCGCCTGCGGATCCGGATCGAACGGCTCCTCGGCGAGCTTGCGCCCCGGATCCAGCACCAGGAACGTCCGGTCGGCGTCGACCAGATCGTGCAGCACATCGCTCGCGGCGCAGCCCGGTCGGCGGACGCACCGCCTCGGACAGCACGCCCTCGCCCTGGCCGGCGAGCCGGATGTGCCGGTCGTGCGGCGCGCCGCGCATCGGCACGTCGAAGCGGACCCCGAGCCCGTTGACGAAGTCCTCCGACGCGTCCCCGTCGTAGACGAAGGTGTGCACCACCCGCAGCGCCTCCGACCCCGCGTACAGATAGAACCGCACCGTGAACGGCAGCCAGGCGCGCCGTTTCGCGGTGTGCCGGCCCTCCACCTTGACGACGGCCCGCACCGGGCCCTCCTGCTCCACGGCCACCCGGTCGACGGAGCTGGTGAAGACCTGGCCGCGCACGGTGGCGGGCAGGTCCGTGCCGGGGGGAGTCCTGGCGGGAGGCGATCAGCCGGCCTTTCTCGGCGATCACCGTGCCGCCGCCCCGGCCGCACATCACCTACGGGGAGCGGTGAGCAGAGCGCACCGTACGCCCATGAACGGTCGTTGACGATCGTTGACGTCCGACGGTGCTCCGTGCGCGAAGACGCGCGCACAACGGCCCCGCGGCGCCCGGTCGCGTACGGAACGCGCGACCGGGGGTCGCGGGGCGGACGCCGGGCCCGGGGCGGCCCGGCACCCGGGATCAGACGGCCGTGTAGCCGCCGTCCACCAGGTGGTAGCTGCCGTACACGAAGGACGCGCGCGGGGAGAGCAGGAACACGATCAGCTCCGCGACCTCCTCGCTCGTGCCCAGCCGCCCCACCGGGTGCAGCCCGACCAGGCCCTCGTACTGGGCGCGGTCCATCTCCGCGAGCAGCGGGGTCTCGATGAAGCCGGGACCGACCGCGTTGATCCGGATGTTCTTGGTGGCGTACTCGGCGGCGGCGGTCTTCGTCAGACCGACCACACCATGCTTGGCCGCCACATAGGCGGACGAGCCGGGGGAGGCGACGCTGCCCAGGATCGAGGCGACGTTCACGATCGCGCCGCCGCTGCCGGCCGTCTCGATGGCGGGCAGTTCGTAGCGCAGGCAGTGGAAGACACCGTCGAGATTGGTGCGGACGACCCGGTTGTAGGCGTCCAGGTCGTACTCCCCGGTGGGCGCGACCGGACCGCCGATGCCGGCGTTGTTGACGGCCAGGTGCAGCCCGCCGAACGTCTCGACGGCGAAGGCCACCGCGTCCCGCACCGAGGCGGGGTCGGTGACGTCCATGGCCACGGCGGCGGCGGAGAAGCCCTCGGCGCGCAGCGCGGCGGCGGCCTCCTCGGCGCCCTCGGCGCGGTAGTCGGCGACGACGACGTCGGCGCCCCCGGCCGCCAGCCGGCGGGCGGTGGCCAGGCCGATGCCGGAGGCGGCACCGGTGACCAGGACGGTCCGGCCGCTGAACTCGGTGGCGTAGTCGGGTACGGGAGAGGTGGTGCTCATGATGCGGTTCACTTTCTTCGTGCGGATTCGGCCTCATGACCCGCGGCGTGCGCCGCCTCGGCCATGAGGGCGTCGTAGGAGCGCTCCACCAGCGCTGTCAGATCGTCCAGGCCCTCCGGACCGTCCGGACCGTCCGGGCCCTCCGGACCGGCCACGGCGGCCGACCCGGCCCACATCCGCAGGGCGGCGGTCAGCACGGCGGCGGCCGAGTCGACGGCGACCGCGGGCCGGGGATCGCGGGTCGCGTCCACCCCGAGGCGGGCGGCCACGATGGCGACCGACTCCGCCTGCGCGTCCACCCGGATGCGCTGATAGGCGCCGAACAGCGCGGGGTCGCCGTCCAGGAGGGCCAGCAGGGCACGGATCCCGGGCCGGTGGTGGGAGGCGGGGGTGTCCCGGTCGGTGAGCCAGCACGCGACGGCACGCCGGTAGGCGACCAGCGGGGGCTCGGCGGCCGGCCGCTCGCGCAGCAGGGCGTTGATGCGGCTGCCGTCCTCGCGGACGAAGTCCAGCGCCGCCTCCTCCTTGCTGCCGAAGTAGCGGCTGAAGGTACGCCGGGCGACATCGGCCCGGTCGGCGATCGCGGCGACCGTCACCTCGTCCGGTCCGTCCCGGAGCACCAGTTCCAGCGCGGCGGCGGCGAGCGCCTCCCGGGTCCGGCGCGCCTTGCGGCGCCGGCCGTCCTCCCGGGGAGCGGGGATCGGGAGGGAAGAGGTGGTCACGGTCATGCCACCGACGGTACACCCACTTGTGTCCCACTGGGACAAGAGTCCCGGTGGGACATCACCGGGACGCTTCCTCTCAGTGCCGGGCGCCCGCCAGCACCACGTGCACCGGCCGGTGCGTGTCCACCCGTCCCGGAACGGCCGTCACGGCGGCCAGCCCCAGCAGCGTCCCCGCGACCAGCAGCGCGGAGTCCGCGGGACCCGGCCCCGCCGCCGCCATCGGACCCGCGTGCAGCAGGCCGTACAGACCCGCGCCCGCCGGGGCGCCGAGCGCCGCCGCCGGTAGAGCGGGCAGGAGTTGGGACAGCACGAGCGCCCGGTTCGCCTGCCCGGGCGTGGCACCCAGGGTACGGGTGACCGCCAGACTGTGCCGGGCGTCCAGGGCCGCGTTCCACGCGAGGGAGACCTCCCCGGCCACCGCGAGCGCGATCACCAGGGCGACGGAGCCCGCCACGATCCGCTGCACCAGCAGCGCGTCCGGATCCGGCAGCAGGGAGCCCCCCAGATCCCGCGGCCGCACCGGCTGCGCCCGGAAGGTCAGCGCGGCGGCCAGGGCCGCCGTGACGGTGAAGACGGTCACGGCGGTGAGCAGGGCCCGCCGGGGCCGCCGCGCGGCCAGCCGCAGCCCCAGCATGAGCGGGACCGGCAGCCTCCGGGCGACGCGGTCGACGGCGGAGCGCCCGCGCGGCGGCCTGGCCGCGTCCGCCAGGGCCCGCGCCGTACTGCGCTGCGCGGCCCGCCACGCGGGACCGGCCGCCGCGCCGGCCGCGATGGCCAGGGCCAGCACCGCCACCGCGACCACGGTGCCCACCGAGGGCGCCGCCAGACCGACATCGGGCAGCCCGCCGCCCGGATTGCTGAAGACGGCGGCGAACCGGCACCCCAGCAGCAGCCCGGCCGGACCGGCGACGAGCGCCACCGCCAGATACTCCGCCAGCAGCACCGCCGCGACCATCGCCGGAGAGGCACCCACGGCCTTCAGCAGCCCGACCCTGCGGCCCTGTTCGGCCAGCCGGCCCGCCACCAGACTGCTCGCCGCCGCCGAGGCGAGCACCACCAGCAGCCAGCCGGCCGCCGTCAGCGCGTCGTGCACACCCCGCAGATTGCCGGAGGCGTTCGCCGCGAAGAACTCCCACGACCGGACCGTGACCGGGACGGCCAGGACGGCCGGGGACCGGACGAACTCCTCGGCCCGCTCCGGCTCCGCCAGCCGCAGATGCGCCACATAGGACACCGCAGCGCGTCCGAGGCCAACCGCAGCAGATCGTCCCCGGTGCTTGCCGTGATGCTCTCCACGTCAGTGAACGGGGTATGAGGTGCCCATCTTGCTCGGCCTTGCCCTGATCGTGTGCGGGCTCTGGGTGGCTTTCGACATCAACGGCGCGGCTGGTCGCCTTGCGCAGAGCCTCAACGGCGCGAATCCCTGGTCGGAGAACGACCACGACCAGGAGATGTGGCTGGCCGAGGTCTACAACGTGCGCCGACTCGGCGCCTTCTCCAGTTTCGCCGGCCTGTTCTTTCTTGCCGCCTTCATCTTCCTGATCTGAGGCGGTCGGACCGCCCATCTCCTTCCGTCGGGTGGGCCGCCGGTTCCGGTGCTCAGCGGAGCTGGAAGGTGTCGGCCAGGAGCGCCGTCTGGATGTCGAGCAGGGTCGCGGGATCGTGTCCCATCCCGGTGAACTGGCCGGTGATCTCCAGGCTGACCGTGCCGTGCAGCTGCGGCCAGGTCATCACCGCGCCGGTCAGTGCGACGCCCGCGGCGGGATCGTCGGCGGGCCGTTCCGTCCACTGCTCGACCCAGGCCGCCACCTCGGGTTTCTCGCGCAGCCATCCCCGCAACTGCGCCAGGAGCGGGTCCACGGAGACCAGCGGCCGTCCGTGGGCGAAAACGGACAGGAAGGGCCCCAGGACGGAGCGCGCCTTCAGCACGGTCTCGGCCGGGGCGGTGAAGCCCGCCACCGGGGTGCCCTGGATGAGCAGATACAGGTGTGGCTCGGCCACGGCCCACGCGC
Organism: Streptomyces harbinensis; assembly: GCF_900116145.1. Taxonomy (GTDB): domain Bacteria; phylum Actinomycetota; class Actinomycetes; order Streptomycetales; family Streptomycetaceae; genus Streptomyces; species Streptomyces carpaticus. The sequence goes on from NZ_FPAB01000002.1 coordinate 684,178, forward strand.
GGTAGGCGCCGGTCAGGGTGCGGAGCGCGGACCGCCCGTCCGCCGCGGTGTCCACCGCGTGGACCGCCGTGGCCGCGCTGTCGTAGGCGTCGAGCACCAGCTCCGCCAGCAGGTCGTCGCGGCTGGCGAAGTAGCGGTAGAGCGCCGGGCCGGACATCCCGATCTCCTTCGCGATACGCAGCAGCGCCACGCCCTCGATCCCGCCGGTGGCGAGCTGCCGCAGCGCCGCTTCCTTGATCTCCGCGCGGGTCTGCTCCCGGTAGCGCGCACGCGGACTGTTCACCCGCTCCGCCATTCCTGCCTCCTGTCGCCGGTCGCGCCGGACCGGGCGGTCCGGCGCGTGTGCGTCACTGTATCGCTGACGTGACAGGGCGAAGCCCCCTCCCGGGTGTCTGCCGGGAGAGGCGGGACCGGTGTCGGGCCGGAATCAGTCGCGCGGCCGCCGCCGGGCCGGCGCCGCTTCCGCCAGGGTCCACGACGCCAGCAGATCCAGCGCCTGAGCGGACGCCGACCCGGGAGCGGCGGTGTAGAGGAACACGGTGGTCTCGCTGTCACCGGGGAGCGACAACGTCTCGTACTCCACGGTCAGCTCACCGACCAGCGGGTGCAGCAGCCGCTTGGAACCGTGCGTGCGCTGGTGCACGCGGTGCTGTCGCCACCAGCGGTCGAAATCCTCGCTCAGCTCCCTCAGCTCGGTGACGAGCGCTTCGGTGGCCCGCCGGTCCGAGGCGTGGACCGCGTCCAGCCGCAGGTTCTCCACCGCCGCGCGGGCCTGCACCGCCCAGTCGGCGAACAGCGCACGCGCCCCCGGGTCGAGGAACAGCCAGCGGGTGTAGTTGCGCTCGGCGACCGGCATCGCCTCGAAGTCCGCGAACAGGGTCCTGGCCATCCGGTTCGCGCCCAGGACGGCGGACCGGCGTCCCAGGACGAGGGCGGGGACGGCGGGGTCCAGGGAATCCAGCAGCTGGTGCAGCCCGGGGCGCAGCCGCTGGACGCCGGGGGCGCGGGCCGGCGGGCGCGCGGCGGTGACGCCGACCAGATCCCTTAGGTGGGCCAGTCCCGCCGCATCGAGTCCCAGGGCGTGCCCGATGGCTTCGACCACCGCGGGGGAGGGGTTGATGGGGCGGCCCTGTTCGAGGCGCGCGTAGTAGTCGGTGGACACCCCCGCCAGGCGGGCGACTTCCTCGCGCCGGAGTCCGGGTACGCGCCGGACGCGTCCGTCGGGCGGCAGCCCGGTCCGCTCGGGGTCGCCCTGGGCCCGGGAGCGCTTGAGGAAGTCCGCGAGTTCTCGATTGACGGAGGCCATGGATCCAGTGTGTCCCCGTGACGGACGGCGACGGCCTCCCGAGGTGGGTCTGCCGGTCCTCGTCAGCCGCGTCCCGGCACGCGCAGGGCCTCTCACGGCACCCGGGGCCGCCCGGCCGGCCCACCACGATGGAGTCACCGCCGGAACGGCAACCCGCTCCGGCCCCCTCACGACACCGACGGAAGAGGAGGGCACCCATGCCCGCCACCACCACCCCCGCCACCACCTGGTTCGTGACCGGCGCCTCGCGCGGGATCGGTCTTGAACTGGTCCGGCACCTGCTCACCCGGGGCGACAACGTGGCCGCCACCAGCCGCTCCGCCGAGCGCCTGAAGGCCGCGCTGGGCGGTACGGCCGACACCGGCCGGCTCCTCGCGCTGACCGTCGACCTGACGGACGAGGCACAGGTCAAGGCCGCCGTGCAGCGGACCGGCGACACCTTCGGCCGGCTGGACGTCGTCGTCAACAACGCGGGCTACGGCTACCTCGCGGCCGTTGAGGAGACCACCGCCCAGGACGTGCGGAACATGGTCGACCTCCAGATCGCCGGGGTGTGGAACGTGCTGCGCGCCGCGCTGCCGGTGCTGCGGGAGCAGCGCGCGGGCCGCGTCATCAACATCTCCTCGATCCTGGGTCTGACCGCGCTCCCCGGCTGGGCCCTGTACTGCGCGGGCAAGTTCGCGCTCGAAGGGCTGAGCGAGGCGCTCGCCGCCGAGGTCGCGGACTTCGGCATGGAGGTGACCGTCGTGGAACCGGGCTACTTCCGCACCTCCTTCCTCGCCCCGGACTCGCTGGCGCTGCCGGCCGAGACCTCGGAGCACTACCCGGCGGTGCGGGCGATGGTCGCGGACCACCTGGCCCTCCAGGGGAGCCAGCTCGGCGACCCGGCCGAGGCGGCTGCCGCCATCGTCGAGCGGGCCGGCCTCCAAGGCGGCCCGCTGCGCCAGGTGCTGGGTTCCGACGCGCAGGCTTTCGCCACCGCGAAGGTCGAGGCGCTGCGCGCCAACCTCGACGCCACCGCCGCCTCGGCCGCCCGCACCGACTTCCCCGCGGCCTGAGGCGTCGGCGATCGCGCACCCGGCGCCGTCCCGGCCGGGCCGGGTCCCGCGGCGGCCCGGCGCGCGCCGGCCCGGCCGGTCCGCGCCCCTCGCCCGTCCGGCCGCCCGGCACCCGCTCCCGTACGGCGCGACTCAGCCGGCTTCGCCGCGGAAGCGGATGCTCGCCATCGGGATATGGGTGCGCCAGCCCAGGTGTTCGTAGAGCGCGCGGCCCTCCACGGTGGCGACCAGGACGCCGGTGCGGGCGCCGTGGTCCAGCGCCGCGTTGTGCAGGGTGCGCATCACCACCGAGCCGAGCCCCCGGCGGCGGTGGCCGGGGAAGGTCTCGATCTGGTCGGCGACGGCCGTCGGGCCGGTGGGGGCGATCTGGCCCCGGGCGGCGAGCGCGCCCCGCGGGGTCAGGACGGCGGCGCGGATCACCCCGCCGCGGGTCCACGCCCGGAGCCGGTAGTCGTCCGGCACCGGGGCGGGGGAGTGCCGCGGCGCGGTGGTCATGAGGAACCCGGGCAGGTCGAAGGACCACCCCTCGACCAGCCAGGGCGCGACGACCTCCTGGGCGGCGTACGGGGCGTCGTGCGCGGTCGTCACGCCCGGTAGGAACACCTTGAGCCACCGGCCGGGCACCGCGAAGTCCCGGGCGAGCGCGCGGACGGCCGTCTCGTCCCCGTCGGCCACCACATGCCGCCCCGCCTCGGCGTGGGTGCCGACGTCGATGCTCCAGCCCCAGGGCCGGGGCACCGGGTCGGCGGCGCCACGGGAGACCACCCAGCCGTCGACCCAGGAACGCACCGTGCCGGCCGGCACGGTTTCGGTAATAGCTGCTGATGTCATGTGGCTATTACATCAGCGGGTGGCGGCGGGCGGTGACGCGGGTCGGAGGCGTCCGGCGACGGGGTGCGGCGGCACCGGCCGGCGGGCGGTTTGCGACAATCGGTCCCCGTGCCGGGACCCGGACGGCCCCGCACGGCAGCCGGCGGGCGCGGTCGTGGCGACCGCCCACCCGACGGGAGGAGGCCCCCGCACCGGCCGGGAAGGCCGTGGACATCGGGAGCGGGAACGTGCGGGGCGGGTGCATAGGCGGCGGCGGAGACGATCGCGGCCGGGACGGCCCGCCGGATGGCGGCGACCGCGGGCCGGGCGGGCGGCCCGGCCGCGAGGACGCCCGGCCGGCGGCGCCCCTGGAGCAGCCCAACCTCGTCGCACCCGTGGACGTCCCCGCGCTGTCCCCCCGGCTGTGGGTGCTGGTGGCGGCCACCGGTGTACTGGCCGGGCTCGCCGGCAGCGCCCTGATGCTGCTGCTGGAAGCGACCTCCGCGCTGGCGTACGGCCACCGGTCGGGCGATCTCCTGACGGCCGTCGAGGAGGCCGGACCCGGCCGCCGGGTCCTGGTCCTGGCCGCCGCCGGGGTGCTGGCCGGCGCCGGCTGGTGGCTGCTCGCCCGGTGGACCGGGCCCGGCGGGTCTGAGGTGAGCACCGCGCTGTGGCGGGACCGGGGGCGGCTGCCGATGCGGCGCAGCCTGGGCACCGCCTTCCTCTCCACGGTGATCGTCGGCATGGGCGCCTCACTGGGACGGGAGGCCGCGCCCCGGCTGGCCGGCGCGGCGCTCGCCTCCCGGCTGTCCGACCGGGCCGGCATCGACACCGCGCACCGCAGACTCCTCGCCGCCTGCGGCGCCGGCGCCGGCATGGCCTGCGTGTACAACGTGCCGCTCGGCGGGGCGCTGCTGACCCTGGAGGTGATGCTCGGCGTCCTGTCGCTGCGGCTCGCCCTGCCCGCCCTGGCCGCCTGCTGCATCGCCACCGGCGTGTCCTGGATCGTCCTGCCGACCGGCCCCACCTATCAGCTGCCCGAGGTGCCGCTGTCCGGTTCGCTGACCGTGTTCGCCCTGGTCATCGGCCCGCTCGCCGGGCTGGCCGCGGTCGGCTGGGTCCGGATGATCCGCGTCGCGCACCGGCACCGTCCCACCGGCCGCGGCCTGCTGATCGCGCCCGCGCTGGTGTTCACCGGGGTCGGGCTGCTGGCGATCCCCTTCCCGGAACTGCTCGGCAACGGCAAGGACATCGTCGACCTCGCCCTGGGCGCGCAGCTCGCCGTACCCGCCGTCCTCGTGCTGCTGCTCCTCAAGCCGCTCGTCACGGCCGGCAGCCTGGGCAGCGGAGCGAGCGGCGGGCTGTTCACCCCGACCATCGTCATCGGCGCCCTGCTGGGGGCGCTGGCCGGGCGGGGCTGGGCCCAGCTGTGGGACGCGCCGGCCGCCGGCTTCGCGGTCCTCGGCGCCGCCGCCGTCCTCGCCGCCGCCATGCAGGCGCCCCTCGCCGCCGTGGTCCTCATGCTGGAGCTGACCCGCACGACCGACGCCCTGACGGTGCCGCTGATCCTCGCCGTCACCGGGGCCATCCTGGTCTCCCGCGCCCTGGACACCCCCTCCCTCTACTCGGTGCGGCTGCCCGCCCAGTGAGCCCTCCCGGCGGAGGGTGTATCGTCGATCACACGGAGAACCGTATCCAGGGAGATACCGACGTGGTGGGTGAAGACGACATCTCGGGGTGATACCCGGGCTGCCAGGCCGCCGGCCGGTGCGTGTGCGCGCCGGGGTGGCCGCTTTGTCGTCCCCCGAACCGTCTTCCCGGGCATCGCCCCGCCGGGCGCCCGCGTTCTCCTCTGAGGTCTTTCCATGTCCGACGTTTCCGTCACGTGCACCGGTCTGTCCTTTTCCTGGCCCGACGACACCCCCGTCTTCAGCGACCTGACCTTCACCCTCGGCCCCGGCCGCACCGGACTGGTCGCGCCCAATGGGTCCGGCAAGAGCACTCTGCTCAAGCTCATCGCCGGTGAACTGCGCCCCACGGCCGGCACCGTCACCGTCTCCGGGCACCTCGGCCACCTCCCGCAGAACCTGCCGCTGGCGGCCGATCTGACCGTCGCCGAAGTGCTGGGCATCGCCGGGGTGATCCGCGCCCTGGACGCCGTCGAGGCGGGCGACGTGGCCGAGGAACACTTCGCCACCATCGGCGACGACTGGGACATCGAGGAACGCACCCGCGCCCAGCTGGACCGGCTCGGACTCGCCGGCCTCGCCCTGGACCGGGAACTGCGCACCCTCAGCGGCGGCCAGATCGTCCAGCTCGGGCTCGCCGCCCAGCTCCTCAAGCGCCCGGACGTGCTGCTGCTGGACGAGCCGACCAACAACCTCGACCGCGACGCCCGGCACCGGCTCTACGACGTCCTGGCGGACTGGTCCGGCTGCCTGCTGCTCGTCAGCCACGACCGCGCCCTCCTGGACCGCATGGAGCGGATCGCCGAACTCGACCGCGGCGCCCTGCGCTTCTACGGCGGCGACTTCACCGCCTACCAGGAAGCCGTCCGCGCCGAACAGGAGACCGCCGAGAAGAACGTCCGCAACGCCGAGAAGGAACTCAAGCGCGAGAAGCGGGAGATGCAGCAGGCCAGGGAGCGCGCCGAGCGCCGGGCCGGCAACGCCTCCCGCAACCTGAAGAACGCCGGACTGCCCCGCATCTTCGCCGGGAACATGGCACGCGGAGCCCAGGAGTCGGCCGGCCGCGCCGGCCAGATGCACGCCTCCCGGGTGGACGACGCGCGGGCCCGGCTGGACGAGGCCGGGCGCGCCGTCCGCGACGAGCAGCGGCTGACCCTCGACCTGCCCGACACCGGCGTACCGGCCGGCCGCACCCTCTTCCTCGGCCGGGGCCTGCGGGTACGCCACGGGGAGCGCGCCCTGTTCGGCCCGCACGGCGTGGACCTCACCGTCCGGGGCCCCGAACGCATCGCGCTGACCGGCCCCAACGGCGCCGGCAAGACCACGCTGCTGCGGCTGCTGGAGGGCGGTCTGGAGCCGGAGGCCGCCGAGCTGCGGCGGGCCGACGGCCGCGTCGCCTACCTGTCGCAGCGGCTGGACCTGCTGGATGCCGGGCGCACCGTCGTCGAGAACTTCACCGCCTTCGCGCCGCACCGCACCGAGGCGGAGCGGATGAACCTGCTCGCCCGCTTCCTCTTCCGGGGCGCCAAGGCCCACCTCCCGGTCGGGGTGCTCTCCGGCGGTGAACTGCTGCGCGCCACCCTGGCCTGCGTGCTGTGCGCCGAACCGGCGCCGCAGCTGCTGCTGCTGGACGAGCCGACGAACAACCTCGATCTGCTGAGCGCCGGCCAGCTGGAGAGCGCGCTGTCCGCCTACCGGGGCGCGTTCGTCGTGGTCAGCCACGACGAGCCGTTCCTGGCCCGGATCGGCATCGGACGGTGGCTGCGGCTGGCCGAGGGGACGCTGACGGAGTGGGACCCGCCCCAGGGGTGACCCGCCCGGCGCCCGCCCCGCGCGGGCGCCGCCGCCCCCGCGCCCCCGTCCCGCCCCGTACCCCCAGGTGGATCGCCATGTCCCGACCCGCGCTCCAGGCGCACGACCTCGTCCGTATCCACGCGGGCCGCCGGATCCTCGACGGCCTCTCCCTCACCGCCGCCCCCGGCCGCCCTCTCGGCCTGATCGGCGAGAACGGCGCCGGCAAGACCACGCTGCTGCGGCTGCTCGCCGGCGTGGACCGGCCCGACGTCGGCCGGGTCAGCCGCCCCGCCGGCCTCGGCTTCCTGCACCAGGAAGTGCCCTTCGACACCGGTACGACCGTCGCCCAGGTCCTGGACGACGCGCTGCGCGAGGCCCGCGCCGCCCTGGCCGAACTCGACCGGCTCACCGGCCTGCTCGGCCGCACCCCGGACGGCTCACCCGGCCACGCCGCCCTGCTCGACGCCTACGCCGCCGCCCTCGAACGCGCCGAGGAGGCGGAGGTGTGGGACGCCGACCGGCGCGCGGCCCGCACGCTGCACGGGCTCGGCCTGGGAGACCTCTCCCCGGAGCGCACGCTCGGCTCCCTCTCCGGCGGCCGGCGCGGCCGGCTCGCCCTGGCCGCGCTGCTGGTGCGCCGGCCGGCCGCCCTGCTGCTGGACGAGCCGACCAACCACCTCGACGACGAGGCGGCGGCCTTCGTCGAGGAACGGGTGCGCGAACTGCCCGGGGTCGTGGTGGTCGCCAGCCACGACCGGGCGTTCCTGGAGGCTGTGTGCACCGAGCTGATCGACCTCGACCCGGCCCCCGGCGGCCCGGTGCGCTACGGCGGCGGCTACCACGCGTACCTGTCCGTGCGGCAGGCCGAACGACGCCGCTGGGCACAGCGGTTCACCGAGGAACAGCAAGAACTGCGGGATCTGCGCCGCGCGGCGGAGGTGACCGGGCACCGGCTCGCCCCGGACCGGGCGCGGACGGACCACGAGAAGATGGGTTACGGCCACCGCGCCGGCCGGGTGCAGCGGCAGATCTCGCGCCGGGTGCGGGACGCGGCCCGGCGGCTGGCCGAGCTGGAACGGAACGCGATCGCCGCACCGCCGCGCCCGCTCACCTTCCGGCCCGCGCAGCTGGCCACCGGGAGCGGGACGGAGGAGGCGGGGGAGAGCGGGGAGCACGGCGCACGCCTGGTGGTCCTGCGCGACGCCCACGTCCCCGGCCGCCCGCCGCTGCCGCCGCTGGAGATCGGGGAAGGGGACCGGCTCCTGGTCACCGGCGGCAACGGGGCGGGCAAGTCCACCCTGCTGTCGGTCCTGGCCGGCCGGCTCCCCGCGCACGGCACCGTCCACCGGCGGCCCGGCCTCATCACCGCGATGCTCACCCAGGACACCGCGTTCGCGCACCCGGACCGTACCGCCCGCCAGGTCTACGCCCGCGCGCTGGGCGCGGAGCGCGCCGAGGAGGTGCCGCTGGCGGCACTCGGGCTGCTGAGCGAGGCCGACACCCGGCAGCCGGTCGGTCGGCTGTCGGCGGGCCAGCGGCGCCGGCTCGCCCTGGCCCTCCTGGTGGCGCGTCCGCCGCACCTGCTGCTGCTCGACGAGCCCACCAACCACCTCTCGCCCCGGCTGTGCGACGAACTGGAGGAGGCACTCGGCCCGGGACCCGGCGCGATCGTGGTGGCCAGTCACGACCGCTGGCTGCGCCGCCGCTGGGGCGGCCGGGAGCTGCGGCTGCGTACGGAGGGGAGCTGACGCCCGGGCGCGCCGGCTGCGGTGTGCCACCGGCGGGAAGTGCGGAGTCCCGTACGGCTCGGACGGCTGTCCCCGTAGCCGTCCGGGCTCGCGTTCTCCAGCATGGTGACGGACCGTGGAAGGTGTCCGCGGTGACCGGCCCCGGCGACTCGGAGACACGCACATGGACCTCTTGCCCCTGGCCCGGCCCACCGAACCCGCCGGCGGCATCGCGGGCTGGGCGGCCGGTCTGGTGGAGGCGCTGGGCGGGCCTGGGGCCGGGCTCGTCATCGCGCTGGAGAACCTCTTCCCGCCGCTGCCCAGCGAACTCATCCTGCCGCTGACCGGTTTCGCCGCGGGCCAGGGCGTCATCAGCCTGTTCTCCGCCCTGTTCTGGACCACGCTGGGCTCGGTGGCGGGCGCCGTCGTCCTGTACCGGATCGGCGTCCTGGTCGGCCGGGACCGGATGTACGCCCTGTGGGCCAGGCTGCCGCTGGTGCGCACCTCCGACCTGGAGCGGACCGAACGCTGGTTCGCCCGGCACGGCACGAAGGCCGTGTTCTTCGGTCGCATGGTGCCGGTCTTCCGCAGCCTGATCTCCGTGCCGGCCGGACTGGAGCGGATGCCGATGCCGGTCTTCCTGCTCCTGACCACGCTGGGCTCTCTCATCTGGAACAGCGTGCTGGTGCTGGCCGGTTACGCGCTCGGCGACCGGTGGCACCTGGTGGAGAGCTACGTCGGGCTCCTCTCCAAGGCGGTCCTGGTGCTGCTGGTCGTGGCACTCGCGCTCTGCGTCCGGTCCCGGCTGCGCGCTCGCGCCGCCGCGCCGTCCGCCGGGGACGAAGGTGCGAACCGGTGACCCCGGACGCCGCTCCGCCCCCGGCCGGTGCTCACAGCGGGGCGCCCGGCGGGATCCAGGGCGCGGGGACGGGTACGGCCTCCGGTCCCTCCGGCGCGCCGCCCGTGTGCGGGCGCAGAGCGGCGCGCACCGTGTCGTGGGTGTCCTCGTCCGTGAGCAGCGTGTGCAGGGCGCGCCGCAGAACGCCGGTCGCGGTCTCCCGGACGGCCCGGGCGACGCCGTCGCCGCCGCTGTCCGCCGCGAGCGCCGCCAGCAACACCTCGGCCACGTCGCCGGGGCCGGGGACCCGCGGGTCCTGCGCGTGCTGCCAGGCCAGCCGGTTCAGCAGGGAGGGCCTGAGCAGTTCGCCGGTGACCAGCGCGGTGGCCGCGGCCACCGCCGTGAGCGGGTCGAAGACCCGGCCGGCCCGGCCGCGCAGCGCGTCGGGGTGCCGCTCGTAGCGGATGGCCGGGGGCGTCAGCAGCCGCAGCACGGCCGGGGGCGGGACCAGCAGCGAGGGGTGCAGCAGTCCGGCCACCCGGCGCAGGGCGCGCCACTGGTCGGCGGCGGCGACCGGCGTGGTGCCGGGCAGGGTGTAGTCGTACCGGACGCCTCCCACCAGCCGGGCCACGGCGGTGAGCTGGTGACGGTGGTACAGGTGCAGCAGCAGTGCCCGGTCCTCCAGGGCGCCGTTGTGGTGGTCCGGCGGCAGGACGCCGCGGGAGAAGCCGGCGAGCGCGACGCGGCGCACCTCCAGCACCTCCTCCAGCGCGGCGAACGGGTCGGCGACCGGCACCGTCCAGGGCACCGCGTCGGCGTGGGCCGCACCGGGGCCGTTCGCGTCCTCGTCCGACAGATGGAGCAGACCGTCGGCCGCCGCCCGGGCGCGCAGCCGGGCCAGGGAGGCGGCGCTGTGGTCCCCGTAGGCGTGCGCCACCAGGAAGTGGTCCCACGGGCCGAGGCCCTCGCTGTAGGCGTGGGTGGTGTCCAGCCGGCCGTCGGCGGTGACGGTGAGCCGCGGGTGCGGATAGTCCATGACGGACGGGCGCGGGTGGTGGTGGCTGGCGAAGTTGTGCATGAAGCCGAGGGCGTGGCCGATCTCGTGGGCGGCCAGCTGCCGGATGCGGCGCCGGACGAGATCGTCGACGGCGGCCAGCCGCTGCGCCTCGTCGGGCCGGCCGTAGGGCGCCAGCAGCGCCTCGGCGAGCGCGGTGACCTGGGCGACGCGCTGGGAGCCGAGCCGGACCCGGCCGTGCAGGATCTCCCCGGAGCGCGGATCGGTGAGGCTCTGGCCGTGCGACCAGCCGCGGCCGTCGCGGTGCACCCACCAGACGGTGTGGTGCGCGGGGTCGCTCAGATCGAGGCCGGGCGGCGCGGTCTCCACCCGGAAGGCGCCGGGCACTCCGGCCGTCGCGAAGGCGTCCCGCCACCAGTTGCCGCCTTCGAGGACGGCGGTACGCACCGGGTCGGGGATGGCCGGGTCGACCAGGAAGACGACGGGGCGCGGGGTGCCGTCGGGTGCGGTCAGCCGGAAGCGCGGCTGGTGGCGCACGACGGTGCCGGGTACGGGGGCGCCGTGGTCGCGGTGGCCGGTGCCGTAGCCGCCGGACGCCGGGTGGTAGGGGCGGGCGGGCAGCGGCTCGGCGGGCAGCGGCAGCAGTTCCAGCCGCTGGACGAGGCTGAGCGCGTCCGGCAGCGGGGCCAGGGAGCGTACGGCCTCGCCGGTGGCCCGGCCGCGCAGGGTGAGCAGCGCGGGCAGCCGGATGCCGTGCGGGCCGCCGGAGGGGTGGGTGCCCGGGGCCGGGGCACAGCTGGCGGCGGGGTCCACGGCGTAGTCGCCCTGGCCGCGCTCGCGCAGCTGGGCGGCGATGCCGTGCAGATCGGTGAGGGCGAGCGCGGTGATGTCGACGACGGCGGCCGGTCCTTCCTCGCGCAGCACGGGGCCGCTCCACAGCACCGAGCCGGCGAAGTTCTCCTCCCCGGCCCGGGCGGCGTCGGCGTCACCGCCCGCGCGGTGGTGCTTGTTGCGGACGAGGAGCAGCACGCGTCCGGCGACGCGGTGGAAGACGGCGAGCCGGTCGGGTCCGGCGGTGCCCCGGTCCAGGGTGAGGGCGCTGGAGCCCAGGCCCTGCGAGAGGGAGGCGGTGAGCAGGAACGGGGTGTCGAACTCGGCGACGGCCAGCAGGATGGTTCCGTCGTGTCCGTCGGTCAGCAGCTGCCAGCGGGGAGCCGGATCAGGAGCGGAATCGGGGGCGGGGGCGGGAGCGGGGGGTATCGGGGCGGTCATGCGGCGGGGCCCGTTCTGTCGGCGGGGATCTCGTAGGCCAGCCGGAAGCGCTCGCCGGGGACCACCAGGTCGGCGGTTTCCAGGGCCAGCGCGTCGGCGTAGTAGGTGCGTTCGATGGCCGCGACGGCGGCGCCCGGGGTCAGGTCCAGGTCGGCGGCCTCCTCGCGGGTGCACGGCCGGGCGGTGACGGTCTCGGTGGAGTGGGTCACCCGGATGCCGATGTAGGTCATCCGGGCCACCACGCTCTCGCCCGCCATCGGGCCGGCCCCGGGCAGGGTGACGGGGGTGCCGCCGGTGATCTCCAGCGGTTCCCAGCTGACGCAGAGCATCGCGGGCAGGTCGTCGCGGCTGAGCCGGTAGCGGCTTCGCACCACCTGCGCCCCGGGGGCGAGGCCGAGGCGGGCGGCGATCGCGGGCCCGGCGGATTCGGTGGTGGACAGCGGGGTGCTGCGGACGGTCCTGCCCTCCTCCCCGCTCCCGTCCGCGCCCGGATCGGAGACGGCGAGCGTGCCGAGGAGCCTCTCCCGGGTCCAGGAGCGGGCCATGGTGCCGGTGGAGGGTTGTTCGCGCAGATAGACGCCCTGTCCCGGGCGCCCGCGGACGACGCCCTCGGCGGCCAGCAGCCGGACGGCCGCCGCTGCCGTGTTCGATCCGACGCCGTACTGGCGGGACAGCTCCGCGCGGGAGGGCAGCCGCCGGCCGCCGGCGAACTCGCCGTCCGCGATGCGCCGCCGCAGCTGCTCCGCCACCGTGCGATAGGCCGGCACCGGCATGAGCGCGTCTCACTTCCTGGACATCGTCTCATTATCCGAGACACTTCTGAGGTGAATTCCCTGGCTCTCGGAGCGTAGCGGATGCGCACGGCCGCACCACGCCCGGTCGCCTGATGCATCAGGTGGTGCCGAACGCCCCTTTTCCGGCGCCGCGACCCCACCATTTCCACCACCTGATGCAACAGGACGGCCCCGCCCCGCCCGCCCCACCGCCTCGCCCGAACCGCGGGAGAACCATCGTTTGCGCCGGTCACGGCTTTACGCGGTACGACTTGGGCCGCTACTTTGCTCAGGCGGCACGCACCCATCCCGTCGTGTCTCATTACCTCGGTCACCATGCGGACGGATGCTCACGGAAAGGAGGGCGACATGGTCGGCGGCCTGCGCCCTCGGACCGGCTCCTGTAGCCGGACGTCCGGTCACCGCTCCAGCGCGAGGACAGCGGCACCCGCCCGCTGACGGCCGGACGTCGCCCCGGGACGCCCGCCCGGCGTCCGCCCCCCGCTCGTCACCACACCCGGAGCTTCGCCATGCCCACTCGCCCACGCCGACGCCGCCCGCTGGCCCTCACCGCCACCGCCGCCCTCACCGCCGTCCTGGCCGCCTCCTGCGCCTCGCCGGACACCGCGGACGGCAACGGCGACACCACCACGATCACCTTCATGGGCTTCTACGGCACCTTCCAGGACGCCTTCACCGAACAGGTGATCAAGCCCTTCGAGGACGCGAACCCCGGCATCAAGGTCACCTACGTCCCGATCCAGAACTCCAGCGAGGTCCTGGCCAAGCTGCGGGCCAGCACCTCCCGCCCGGCGGCCGACGTCGCGCTCATGGACAGCTCGGTCGCCCCGACCGCGAACGAGGAGGGTCTGTTCGCCCGGCTCGACCCGGAGCTGGTCCCCAACCTCGACCGGCTCGTGGACGAGGCGGCGAGCAAGGACGGCTTCGGCCCCGGCCTCACCCTGGACAGCCTCTCCATCCTCTACAACACCGAGCGGGTGGACACGCCCCCCACCAGCTGGAACGACCTCTGGGACGAGGAGTACCGGGGCAGGCTCGCCATGCCCATCGCCGACACCCGCGGCGTGGCGCTCATCATCGCCCTCTCGCAGATCCTCGGCACCGACTACCAGCAGGACATCGACCCGGCCATCGACCGGCTCAAGGAGCTGGCGCCCGCCGTCGAGACCTGGCAGCCGGCCCCGGACGTCTACACCGCCGTCCAGTCCGGTGAGGCCGACATCGCGGTCGGCTGGAACGCCCGCGGCCAGTACTACCAGGACACCTCCGGCGGCGTCGTCGCACCGGTCCTCCCGGAAGAGGGCACCGTCACCCAGATCAACACCATCAACCTGGTCAACAACTCGCCCCGCGCCGAGGCCGCGCAGAAGTTCATCGACTACGCGATCAGCGCCGAGGCCCAGCAGGCGTTCGACGAGGCCGCCTACTACGCGCCCGTCAACAAGGACACCGAACTCGCACCCGAGGTGCGCGACCGCACCACCGCCTCCGCGGAGCAGCAGGCCCGGCAGATCCCCGTCGACTGGAGCTGGCTCACCACCCGCTACACCGCCTGGGTCGACCGCATCAAGCAGGAGGTCATCGGTGGCTGACCAGCCGGCCGCCCCCGCCCGCGCGGGGTATCTGCGGCTCGCCGGACTCACCAAGGTCTTCCCCGGCGAGGGCGGCCCGCAGGGCGCCGCCGTGGCCGGCATCGACCTGGAGGTGGCGCACGGCGAACTCCTCGCCGTGCTCGGCCCCTCCGGCTGCGGCAAGTCGACCACCCTGCGCATGATCGCCGGGCTGATCGAGCCCAGCGCCGGCACGGTCGAGGTCGGCGGACGCGACATCACCCGGCTGCCGGTGCACCGGCGGGACATGGGCGTGGTCTTCCAGTCCTACGCGCTCTTCCCGCACCTGGACGTCTTCCGCAACGTCGCCTTCGGCCTGGAGATGCGCAAGACCGCCAAGAGCGAGGTACGCACCCGGGTCGCCCGCGCCCTGGACCTGGTACGGCTCGGGCACCTCGGCGACCGCCGCGTCTCCCAGCTCTCCGGCGGCCAGCAGCAGCGCGTCGCACTGGCCCGGGCCCTGGTCATCGAGCCCGCCGTGCTGCTCCTGGACGAACCGCTGTCCAATCTCGACGCCCAGCTGCGTGGCGCGATGCGCGACGAGATCCGCCGCATCCACGACGAGACCGGCATCACCACCGTGTTCGTCACCCACGACCAGCGCGAGGCGCTGTCGATGGCCGACCGGGTCGCCGTCATGAACGCCGGCCGCGTCGAGCAGCTGGGCACCCCGGAGGAGGTGTACGAGCGGCCCTCGGGCCGGTTCACCGCCGAGTTCGTCGGCCGTGCCAACCTGCTGCCCGGCACCGTCACCGCCACCCACGGCGCGGGCGGCGGCGCGGGCGCCGAGGTCGCGATACCCGGGCTCGGCACGGTACGGGCCACCGGCGACGCGGTGACACCGGAGGGCCGGGCCACCGTCATGCTCCGCCCGCACCGGATCACGCTCCGGGCCGCGGGGAAGGCGGACGCCGGCCCGCGCGGCACGGTGCTCTCCGCCGGCTACAGCGGCGAGGTCATCGGCTACCGGGTCCGCGCCGCGCACGACGGCCCGGAACTGGAGGTCGAACATCCGGCCGGCGCGGGTACGGCCTTCGGCCCCGGCGCCGAGGTGCTGATCGGCTGGGACGACGCCGCCCCCCGGCTGGTGGCCGACGACGGGGACCCGGCATGACCACGGCCGTCCCCACCGCCCCCGCCCCCGCCGCCCCGCCCGCCGGCCGGCTCCGGCGGCACCGCCCCGTCCTCCTGCTGCTGGCCCCCGGCGCCCTCGCCCTGCTGCTCACCTACGCCCTGCCCCTGGTGTGGGTGGTACGGATGGCCCTCAACCGGCCGCTGGACGGCGGCGCGATCCTCCAGACCGTCACGCTGTCCACCTTCACCGACGTCCTCGCCAGCTCCCACTACTGGAACGTCATCGGCCAGACCCTGCAACTGGGCGTGCTCACCACTGTCTTCACCCTGCTGCTGTCCTACCCGGTGGCGCTCTTCCTGGCCCGCACCACCAGCCGGTGGCGGAGCCTGCTCTTCGCGCTGGCCGTCGCCCCGCTGCTGATCTCCTCGGTGGCCCGCACCTTCGGCTGGATGGCGATCCTCGGCAACCAGGGCGTCGTCAACAAGACCCTGCTGGCCATCGGCGTCATCGACGACCCGCTGCGGCTGGCCAACAACATGACCGGCGTGGTGATCGCCTCCACCGAGATCTACATGCCGTTCGCGATCCTGGCGATGCTCGCCGGCTTCGGCCGGCTCGACCCCGAACTGGAGCGCGCCGCCGCCTCGCTGGGCGCCGGCCGGTTCGCCGTGCTGCGCCGCGTCGTCCTGCCGCTGACCGCCCCGGGCGTCCTCACCGCCTCCCTGCTGGTCTTCGTGCTCAGCCTCAGCGGCTACGTCACCCCCCGGCTGATCGGCGGCGGGCGCGTCTTCGTGCTGGCCACCGAGATCTACGACGAGGCGATGAACTCCCTGAACTGGCCGGTGGCCGCCGTGCTGTCCGTCCTGCTCCTGCTGCTGTTCGGCCTGGTCGTGGCGGTGCACCTGTGGGCGCAGCGTGTCCTGGAGGCCCGGTTCACCGGGCGGGGGAGGAGCACCTCGTGAGAAGCGGCCCGGTGGCCCGGATCGGCTGGGCGGTCCTGCTGACCGTCCTGTACCTGTTCCTGCTCGCGCCCGTCATCATCGTCTTCATCGAGTCGTTCGACACCAGCACCTATCTGCGGTTCCCGCCGCAGGGGTTCAGCCTCGAACCGTACCGGCAGGTGTTCGCCAACCCGGACTTCCAGGCCGGCCTGAAGGTCAGCGCGGTGACCGCCGCGACCACCACCCTGCTCGCCCTGCTGTGCGGCGTCCCGGCGGCGCTCGCGCTGACCCGGCTGCGGTTCCGCGGCCGGGGCGCGGTGGAGGCGGCGTTCCTGTCTCCGCTGCTGGTGCCGAACATCGTGCTCGGCCTGGCGCTGCTCATCCTGTTCGCCCCGATCCCGCTGACCGACACCTACTGGGGGCTGATCCTGGCCCACCTCGGCGTCACCATCCCGTACGTGGTGCGCACCGTCACGGCCGCGCTGGCCGGTGCCGACCCGCGCGCGGAGGAAGCGGCGGCCACCCTCGGCGCGGGGCCCTTCACGGTCTTCCGCCGGGTGACGCTGCCCGCCATCCGGCCCGGGCTGTTCTCCGGCGGCATCATCGCCTTCCTGCTCTCCTTCGACGAGACCGTCATCTCGCTGTTCGTCTCCGGCCACACCGTCCGGCCGCTGCCGGTCGCCGTGCTCCAGTACGTCGAGTACCGCAGCGACCCCTCGATCGCGGCGCTGTCGGTGTGCCTCGTGCTGCTGTCCGTCGTGGCCGTGGTCCTGGTCGAGCGCGGCCTCGGACTGCGCCGCAGCCTGCGCCCGTAACCCCCTGCCCCACCCGCCCCCGCACCCCCTGGAGTTCCCGTGTCCACCGCGCCCGCCCCGGCCTTCGACCCGGCCGCGCTGCACCGCGACAGCGTCGTCTTCAACGCCCTCGACTGCACCCCGCTGAACTGGGCGGACGAGATCTACCTGGGCAAGCTCGCCGCCTCCGGCGTCACCGCCGTCAACCACGCCGTCTCCATCTCCCAGGACTACGACGCGGCGGCGGCCGGCATCGCCGGCTGGCAGCGGCGCCTGGCGGAGACCGGCGGCCGGGTCTTCCAGGCGTACGGCCTGGCGGACGTGGACCGCGCGCACGCCGAGGGAACGGTCGCCTGGTTCGCCGGGTTCGAGGACAGCAAGCCGGTCGGCGAGGACCTGTGGCGGCTGCATGCCCTCCACCAGATGGGCCTGCGGTTCATGGGCCTGACGTACCAGAACCGCAACTACGCGGCGGACGGCAGCGGAGAGACGGCCAACGGCGGGCTGAGCCGGTTCGGCCGGGCGCTGATCAAGGAGTGCAACGCGCTCGGCATCGCCCTCGACCTCTCGCACACCGGCGAGCGCTCCACGCTGGAGACCATCGCGGCGTCCGAGAAGCCGGTGCTGGTCACCCACGCCGGGCTCACCCGCTTCGTGGACAGCCCGCGCAACAAGAGTGACCAGGTGGTGCGGGAACTCGCCGCGCGCGGCGGCGTCTTCGGCCTGGCCGCCAAGTCCGGCTTCCTGTCGCCCACCGGCCTGACCGAGGGCGCGGACGCCGAGGTGTTCGCCGACAACATCGACCACCTGGTGCAGCTGGTGGGGATCGAGCACGTCATCGTCGGCACCGACGTCGGGGACGAGCGCAAGTACTCCAAGGCCGGCATGGCCCGGGTGCGCCGGCTCTACCCGGAGATCCCGATCGTCGGCGACGACCTCAACCTGGACCTCATCCACCCCGAGGGCATGGGCACCCCCGCCGACCTGCCTCGCATCACCGAGGTGCTGGCCCGGCGCGGCTACAGTGCCGCCGACCTCACGGCGGTGCTCGGCGGCAACCTCCGCCGGGTGCTCGCCGACATCTGGGACACCCCGCAGTGACCGGCGGCCGGCCCGAGGTCCCGGTCGCGGTGATCGGGGCGGGACCGCGCGGCTTGGCCGTCCTCGGACAACTCCTGGCCGCTCTCGGCCCCGGCGGCCGGTGGGAGGGCACGGCCGCCGCCGTCCACCTCGTCGAACCGGAGGAAGCGGGCGCCGGCCGGGTGTGGTCCCCGCACCAGCCGGCCGGACTGCTGATGAACACCCTCGCCGGGCACGCCACCGCCTTCCCGGACGCCTCCGTGCGCACCCCGGGCCCCCGGCTGACCGGCCCCACCCTGCTGGAGTGGTCGCGCGAGCACCACGAGGGAGGGCCCCTCGAACCGTGGGAGCACCCCGGCCGGGCCCTGATGGGCCGTTACCTGCACTGGGCGTACGGGGAGATGCTGCGCCGTGCCCCGGCCGGCGTCCGGGTGGTGCGGCACCGCACCCGGGCCACCGCACTGGCCCGGACCCCGGACGGCGGGCTGCGCGTCACGCTGGAGAACGGGGACGGGCCGCTGGCCGTGGGCGCGGTGGTCCTGGCGACCGGACACACCGACCAGCGGGAAGGGCCCGGCGACCGGGAGCTGACCGGGTTCGCCGCCCGGCACGGCCTGGTGCGGCTGCCGCCCGGGTATCCGCACGAAGCCGCCCTGGACCGTCTCGAACCGGGCGCCGAGGTGCTGGTACGGGGCCTGGCGCTGAACTTCTTCGACCAGCTCACCCTGCTCACCTCCGGACGCGGTGGCCGGTTCACCCAGCACCCGGACGGCACCCCCCGCTATCTGCCCTCCGGCCGCGAACCCCGGATCGTCGCCGGATCGGGGCGCGGCGTGCCCTACCTCGCCCGGGGCCAGGCACCCGGCGCGATGCCGCGCGGCCACCGGCTGCGGCACTTCACCGGGGAGCACCTGGGGCGGCTGCTCGCCCGCGGGCCCGGCGGCGTCGACTTCCGTACCGAGGTGTGGCCGCTGATCGCCCGCGAGGCCGGGGCGGCCTGGTACGCGACGGCGCTGCGGCTGCGCCCCGGGCGGTGCCGGCTGCCGGAGAAGCGGTTCCTGGAGCGGTACGCCGCCGTCCCGCACGGTTCGCCGCAGTGGGCCGCGCTGCTGGCCGAGGCGTTCCCCGATCCGGCCGACCGCTTCGATCCCGCCGAACTGGACCGGCCGCTGGCCGGGGTCACGGTGCCGGACCGGGACGCGCTGGGCGAGTGGATGCGCGGCTTCCTGCGCGCCGACCTGGCCGCCGCCCGGGACCTGGAGCACAGCCCGCTCAAGGCGGCGGCGGCAGCCATCGCGGCGGCCAAGGCCCAGGTGCGGAAACTGGCGGTGGCCGGGGTGCTGAACGCGCGCGGCACCCGGGACCTGCGCTGGTTCCGGGCGTACGGCGCGCACACCGCCAGCGGCCCGCCGGCCTCCAGAATCGCCGAACTCCTGGCCCTGCACGAGGCGGGCGTGGTGGAGTTCGCCGGAGCCGGGCTGACCGTGGGCACGGACGAGGCCGCCGGGAGGTTCACCGGGCGGTCGGCGACGGTCGCCGGCCCTCCGGCCCGTACCCGGGCGCTGCTCGACGCCTGGCTGCCGGGGCCCGATCTGGCCACCACCGGCAGCCCGTTGCTGGCCGCGCTCCTCACCGCCGGTCTGGGCCGCGCCCACCGGCCCGGCGGGGCGCAGCCGAGCGGCGCGCTGGATGTGGACCCGGCCACCGGGCGGGTGTACGACGCGGCCGGGGTGGCGCAGCCGGATCTGTTCGCCTGCGGCATCCCGGTGGAGGGCGTCGAGTGGAACACCGCGATCGGCGCCCGGGCGGGGGCCGGCGCGGCGCTCTTCACCCAGGCGGACACCATCGCCCGCGCGGCCCTCGCGGCGGCCTGCGGCCGGTGACCCGGCTCAGCCGCCGGCCGTCCGCAGCTCCCGGTCGGCGGGTGCGGGGGCCGGAAGGCGCGGGGTGACCCGGTCCACGTCGTGGGCCGCCTCCGCCAGCAGCCGCACCATGGCGGCCTCCGCCCGCGCCGCGTCCCCCGCGCGGACCGCGTCCGCCACGGCGCGGTGACTGGGCACGGGATCGGCCGCCGTCAGATGCGTGTGGACCAGCCGGTCGCGTTCCCGCAGCCCCGGTTCCAGCAGCAGATCGAGGCGGCCGATCATCTCGTTGCCGGTGGCGGCCAGCAGCGCCCGGTGGAAGGACGCGTCGGCCTCGGCCGCCGCCGACCAGTCGTCCCCCGCGCGCGCCATGGCCGCCAGCGCGGCCTCCAGCGCCGCCAGATCGTCCTCGGTGCGCCGCAGCGCCGCCCGGTGCGCGGCGGCGGGTTCCACGATGGAGCGGACCTCGGCGAGGTCGCGCATCAGCTGCTCGCCATCGCCGCCCTCGGTGCGCCAGCGGATCACGTCCGGGTCCAGCAGATTCCAGGCCGACCGGGCGCGGACGAAGGTGCCGCGCTTCTGCCGGGCGTCGATCAGCCCTTTCCCGGCGAGCACCTTGAGCGCTTCGCGCATGGCGGTGAGGCTGACGTCCAGCTCCCGGCCGATCGCCCGGATGTCCAGGATCTCGCCCTCGGCGAGCGACCCGCCGACGATGCGGGCGCCGAGGTGCTGCACGACATGACCGTGCACGCCTCGGCCTGCGTAGGACGCCATGGTGGCTCTTCTCCCTGGGAGACGGGACTGCGGACAACCCACTGTACGGTGAGCATTATTTATGAATACTTATTGACAGTCCAGGGGCTGGCCAGCACGATGAACCGACGTCGTCGAGCCGCTCACCGCTGGAGTCCCGCATGCTGTCCGCGCAGGTCCACGCCGCCCCGCCGCCGCTCACCGGCCACCTCCTCCCGGACCGGCACGGCGAGCGCACGGGCCGCATCACCGTGGACAGCCGCACCCTGTGGCGCGACGGCAGCCCGTGGCTGCCGGTGATGGGCGAGTTCCACTTCAGCCGCTACCCGCGGGCCGACTGGCGCGAGGAACTGCTCAAGATCCGCGCGGGCGGCATCGACACCGTCGCCACCTACCTCTTCTGGAACCAGCACGAGGAGACCCGGGGCACCCACCGCTTCGACGGTGACCTCGACATCCGGCACTTCATCACCCTCTGCCACGACCTCGGCCTCGCCGCCGTCGCCCGCATCGGCCCCTGGGCCCACGGCGAATGCCGCAACGGCGGCTTCCCCGACTGGCTCGACACGGCCGACTGCACGCCCCGCACCGACGACCCGGCCTATCTCGCCCTGGTCCGCCGCCACTACGGGCGCATCGCCCACGAACTGCGCGGCCTGTCCGTCCTCGACGGCGGGCCGATCGTCGCCGTCCAGATCGAGAACGAGCTGTACGACCAGCCCGGACACCTCGCCACCCTGCGCACCCTGGCCGAGGAGGCCGGACTGCGCGTCCCGCTGTGGACCGCCACCGCCTGGGGCGCCGCCGAACTCCCCGCCGACACCGTACTGCCGCTGTACGGCGGCTACCCGGAGGCGTTCTGGGAGGACGCCGACCCGGGCTGGGCCCGCGGCATGCGCCGCCACTACTTCTTCACCCCGATCCGCGACGACCACGCCATCGGCGCCGACCTGCGCGACGCCGCGCCCCGGGGGACGGGCCCGGACAACAGCCGCTACCCGTACGCCACCTGCGAACTCGGCGGCGGCATGGCCATCGCCTACCACCGCCGCCCCCGCGTACCGGCGCCGGACATCACCGCTCTCGCGCTCACCAAACTCGGCTCCGGCTCCGTCTGGCAGGGCTACTACCTCTACCACGGCAGCTCCCAGCGCCTCACCCACGCGCAGCCCAACCAGGAATCCCACGCCACCGGTTACCCCAACGACCTGCCCACCGTCAGCTACGACTTCCAGGCACCGCTGGGCGAGTACGGACAGGCCCGCCCCTCGTACCACGCGCTGCGCGCCCAGCACCTCTTCCTGCGGGACAGCGGCGCCGACCTCGCCCGGATGCCGCTCACCCTGCCCGCGGCCGAACCGGCCGGGCTGGACGACCGCACCACCCTGCGCTGGTCCGTGCGCGCCGACGGCGACAGCGGCTTCCTCTTCGTCAACAACCACCAGCCGCACGAACCGCTGCCCGACCACCACGGCGTCCGGTTCTCCGTCACCGTCGGGAACCGGACGGCGGAACTGCCCGCCGCCGGGGTGACGATCCCCTCCGGCGCCCACTTCGTCTGGCCGCTGGGCTACGAAGTCGGCGCCGGCATCCGCCTGGAGTGGGCCAGCGCCCAGCCCGTCACCCGCCTCACCGTGGACGGGACACCCACCGCCGTGTTCACCGCCACCGCCGGCATCCCCCCGCAGTTCGCCCTCGGACCCGGCACCGAGGCCGTCGTCCCCCCGGAAGCGGCCCGCACCGACCGCTCACCCGAGGGCACCCTGGTCACCGTGACCGCGCCGGGCACCGCCGCCCGGCTCACCCTGCACGGCCCCGGCGGCACCGCCCACCTCCTGGTCCTCACCGAGGAACAGGCCCCGTTCCTGCACCGCGTCCACTGCGCCGGGGCCGAGCGGCTGCTGCTGTGCGCCGACCTCGTCCTGACCGACGGCGATGACCTGCGCGTCCACACCGAGGCCGCCCGCACCGCGCTGTCCTTCCTCCCCGCGCCCGGCGACCTCACCGGCCCCGGCATCCGCCCGGACGGCACCGACGGCGTGTTCACCCGGTGGACGCTGACCCTGCCGCCCACCGCCACCCCGGCCGAGGTGCGCTGTCTGCGCTCCGAGGCCCGCCCCGCCCCGGCCCGCACCGGAGGCCCCTTCCGGCGCGCCTCCGCACCCCGGGACGAGGACTTCGACCACGCAGCCGTGTACCACGTGACCGTCCCGGCGACCGCGCTCGACCACGACGGCGAACTCCTGCTCCGGCTGCGCTACACCGGCGACGCCGCCCGCGCCTACGTCGGCGGCCGGCTCGTCGCCGACCACTTCTGGTACGGGCCCGACTGGGAGATCGGCCTGCGCCGCTGCGCCGCCGAGGCGATCGAACACGGCGTGGAACTGCGCGTCCTGCCGCTCGCGGCCGACAGCACCGTCCACGTCGGCCCGCAGGCCCGCGCCGGTCTCGACGCCGCCAGGACGACGGCCCGGCTGCACACCGCCCACCTCGTCCCCGTCCACCGGGCCACCCTGCGCCCCCACCCGGAAGCGCCCGGCAGCACGGCCCGGAACTGACCCGCCGCCACCTCCCGCCCCGTCAACCCCTCCCGGAAAGGCCGCACCACCGTGCCCGTACCCCTGCCGGCCCAGCTGCCCGACACCCTCACCATCTCCCTGTGGGACTTCACCTGGTACACCAGGACCGGCCCCGGAGAGCCGTTCGCCGACCTCGACACCGCCTTCACCGAGGCCGCCGACCGCGGCTACAACACCATCCGCGTCTGTGCCATGCCCTACCTGCTGTTCGGCTCGGGGCTCGACACCACCCGGCTGCGCCTGGGCCCGCTCGGCGGCGACTACGGGCAGCGGGTGCGCTGGTACGACGTCGGGGCGACCACCGAGATCGACGGCCGCGCCCACCTCCTGGCCCTCTTCCGCGCCGCCCGCCGGCACGGCTTCTTCGTCATCCTCTCCAGCTGGGAGTACCAGCAGAGCCCGTCCTTCGCCGGTGACCGCCGGTGGTACGACGCGCTGATGGCCATCGACCCCGAACACCGGGCCGAGGCCCTGGCCGACGCCCTCGCCGACCTGATCGACTTCCTCGCCGCGCACGACGGCCTCGACGACCGCGTGGCCTTCACCGAACTCCACAACGAGGTCCAGGCCGGCCGGCTGACCGAAGGGCTCACCGGCCAGGACCCGGTCCTCGCGCTCGGCCCCCGGCTGGCCCGCGGCATCGCCCGCTTCAAGCAGCGCCACCCGGACCGGCCCGTCACCGTCAACTACGCCGAGGTCCCGGTCGGCTCGCTGCGCGGCATCCCGCGCGACATCGACGTCGCCGCCTTCCACCCCTACGTCTACGGCGTCCTCGGCGAACTCCTCGACACCTTCGCCCTGCGCGCCCCCGACCGGCCCTTCCCCCAGGAGGCCGCCCGCCGGGACCTGCTGCGCGCCGGGGCGCCCGACCTCGCCGACTGGGCCCCGCCCGCCGCCGACCGGTGGCGTCTTGACACCACCGTCGTCGGCCTGCGCGAGGTCTACGTCCACGACTGGTGCGACCCGCAGAAGTGGGACGCCTGGCTGTACGACCGCTACGCCGTCCACCGGCTCGCCATGGAACAGAAGCTGGTGACCTGGATCGACGCCGCCGCCGACTGGGCGGCCGAGCGCGGGGTGCCGCTCGTCTTCGGCGAGGGCTGGATCGGCTACACCCCGCTGCACGGCACCTTCGAGGAAGGCCCGGTCGGCGCCGCGTTCTGCCGCCGCGCCGTCGCCGAGAGCGCCCGGGTCGGCGTGCGCGGCTCCGTGGTCTGCTCCAACGCCGCCCCGCAGCACCCGATGTGGCAGGACATCACCCTTCAGCGGGAGTGCAACGCCGTCCTGCGCGGCTGACCCGGCCCCGGGGCGTGTCGGCGCGGGGCCGGGGGCCGATGAAGGGATGATCTGATCATGCCCCCGTGCGGAGGCATCGGGTGACGTCCGACCATGTCACCGACCGTCGACGAGGGGACCGGGACCGCCCGCCACCGCCCGCGCCGGCCGCGGCCCGGCCCGTCCCCCATGGCCTGCCGGGTCGGCGGACGCCGGAGACCCCCCCGTGCCCCACCGTGACCCGCGCCACCGGGCCGTGCCGTACGCCCGCCCCGCCGACCCGGCCCGCGCATGACCCCGGAGCGTGCCGGGCCGCGCCCGCTGCGCCCCTGGCACTACGCCGCCGCCGCGTACACCTTCGCGGTCGGCATGGCCGGCACCACCTTGCCCACCCCGCTGTACGGCCTGTACCAGCGGGAGATCGGCTTCTCCTCCTTCACCGTCACGGTGATCTTCGCGACCTACGCGGCCGGGGTCATCGCCGTCCTCGTGCTGGCCGGTGACCTCTCCGACCTGCGCGGCCGGCGCCCCGTCCTGCTCCTCGCGCTGCTGCTGTCCGCGGCGAGCGCCGGCTGCTTCCTCGCCGAGGACGGGCTGCCCTGGCTGCTGGCCGGCCGGCTGCTCTCCGGGTTCTCGGCGGGACTGCTCACCGGAACGGCCACCGTCGCCGTCATGGAACTCGCCCCGCCCGGCGCCGCGCGCCGCGCCGGGTTCGCGGCCACCGCCGCCAACATGGGCGGGCTCGGCTGCGGACCGCTGCTGGCCGGCGTCCTCGCCGAGTACGCCCCCGCGCCGCTGCGCACGCCCTACCTCGCGCACCTCGCGCTGCTCGTCCTGGCCCTCGCCCTCACCCTGACGCTGCCCGAGACGGCCCGCCCGCCCCGGCCGCTGCCCCCGCTGCGGGTGCGCCCGCCCGCCGTACCCCGCCGGGTCCGCGCGGTGTTCGTCCCGGCGGCGCTCGCCGGGTTCGCGGGCTTCTCCATGTTCGGCCTGTTCACCTCGGTCGCCCCGACCTTCATGGCCGACGAACTCGGGGTGCGCGATCTGGCGGTCTCCGGCGCGGTGGTCTTCGCCGCGTTCGCCTCCTCCACGGTCGGGCAGCTGACGGCGGGCCGGCTGCCGGTGGCGCGGGCGCTGCCCGCCGGCTGCTTCCTCCTGGTGGCCGGCATGCTGCTCATCGGCGCCTCCCTGCTCGCCGGCGAACTGGCCCTGCTGGTGGCCGGGGCGGTGGTGGGCGGCAGCGGTCAGGGCCTCGCCTTCCGCGCGGCGGTCGCCGCCGTCACCGCCCGCGCCCCACGGGACCGCAGGGGCGCCACCACCTCGGCCTTCTTCGTGGCCGCCTATCTCGGCATCTCCCTGCCGGTCCTCGGGGTGGGCGCCCTCACCCTGGCCCTGGGGCTGCGGGACGCCGGGCTGGTCTTCACCGGCTGCGTGACCGTGCTCGCGGCGGCCATCGGCCTCCACCTGCTGCGCACCCCGCCCGAGCCCGGATCGTCCGCCCCCGGCGGCTAGTCACCCGTCGTTCTCAGCCGCCGGACGGCAGCCCGGCGAGCCGTGCCCCGCGTGCCAGCACCTGCCGCAGCATGGCCGGGGTGAGGGTGCGGGTGGACATATTGCGCCGGCTGGGGTGGTAGCAGCCGAGAAGCGGAATCCGGTGACCGCCGTCCGGGGCCGCGGCCCACGCCTCGGCGCCGTGCCCGAAGGCCGGGCGCGGCCGGGGGAGCAGCCAGCCGTCACCCGCCAGCACGGGAAGCAGCGCCTGCCAGCCGAAGGCTCCCAGCACCACGATCGCCCGCAGGGTGGGGCGGAGCAGGGCGAGTTCGCGGGCGAGCCAGGGCCGGCAGGTGTCCCGTTCGGTGGTGGTGGGCCGGTTGTCGGGCGGTGCGCAGTGCACGGGGGCGGTGATCCGTACGCCGGACAGTTCCAGGCCGTCCCCGCGGTGGGTGGCCGTCGGCCGGGAGGCGAGCCCCAGGGAGTGCAGGGCGGCGTAGAGCGCGTCGCCGGACGGGTCGCCGGTGAACATGCGCCCGGTGCGGTTGCCGCCGTGCGCGGCCGGGGCCAGGCCGACGATCACCAGGGCCGCGTCCGGTGGCCCGAAGCCGGGCACCGGACGCGCCCAGTAGTCCTGGTCCGCGAAGGCGCGGCGTCTGACGCGGGCGGTCTCCTCCCGCCAGGCCACCAGGCGCGGACAGGCCCGGCAGGTCGTCAGGACGGTGTCCAGTTCCCGCAGCGGGTGCGCCCGGGGCGCGCTGGCCGCGGGGAATCCGGGTGCTCCTGGGGGTACGCCGCGCATGCCGTGCCTTTCTGCCGGGGGCGGGGTGACCGGACGGCCCGGACCCGCCCCGGTCGATAAAATGTCCGGAAGGGCGTGAACTGTCCCGACAAGACGATCTCATCGGCGGGGGATGGGTCTGGAGGTGTCGTTTCATGGCCAAGCGGATCAGGTACCGGCGCGTGTACGAGGAGACGTCCCCGCGCGAGGGAAAACGGGTCCTCGTCGATCGTGTCTGGCCGCGTGGCGTGCGCAAGGAGGACGCGCACCTGGACGAGTGGCTGCGCGATGTGGCCCCCTCGACCGAGCTGCGCAAGTGGTACGGCCACGACCCGGACCGGTTCAGCGAGTTCCGCCGCCGTTACCTGGGCGAACTGCGCGACGCCGGGCACGAGCAGGCGGCCGGCCGGCTCCGTGACCTCGCCTCCCACGACCCGCTGGTGCTGCTGACCGCCACCAAGGACGTGGACCACAGCCAGGCGGCCGTCCTCGCCGACTGGCTGAACCGCAAGCGCTGACCCGTCCGGTTCACTCCCCGTCCGGCGGCGCGGCCCGCGGCGGCGAGGGATGGGTGAAGGCCCCGGCGGACGCGGCGAGCGTGACGGTCCGCGCGGCGTGCGCGGGCAGCTCCGGATCGGCGGGCGTGCCGAGCAGCACCAGCTGGTGGTACAGCGGCGCGGTGGCGGCCACGAGCAGCCGGCGGGCGTCGACGGGCGGGCGCACCTCGCCGCGCCGGACCGCCCGCTCGACGACGACCTCGCAGCGCCGGTACCGGTCCTCCCAGAGCCGCCGCTGGGCGCGGGCGGCCTGCTCGGAGCGGAAGGAAGCGGCGATGAGGGCCGCCATGACCGGTGGCCGGGCCGTCATGGCCGTCTGGATCTCCTGATTCAGCGCGGTCAGGTCCCCCTCCAGCGATCCGGTGTCGGCCGGCTGCCAGGTGTCGTCGTTCGCGGCGTCGAAGACGTCGGCGAGCAGTCCGCCGACGTCTC
Organism: Streptomyces harbinensis; assembly: GCF_900116145.1. Taxonomy (GTDB): domain Bacteria; phylum Actinomycetota; class Actinomycetes; order Streptomycetales; family Streptomycetaceae; genus Streptomyces; species Streptomyces carpaticus. The sequence goes on from NZ_FPAB01000002.1 coordinate 711,710, forward strand.
CCCAGCGCCGGTAGACGGTGGTGCGGTGCACCCCGGCGCGGGCGGCGACGCCGTCCACGGTGAGGCCATCGAAGCCGTGTTCGCCGAGTTCGGCGCGGACGGCGTCGAGGATCTGCGCGCGCACCCGGGCGGTCCGGCCACCGGGGCGGCGGCGGGCGGGGGTGCCTGCGGTCTCCGGGCCGGAGCCGGGGCCGGTTGCGGTCATCGCGGAATTCCGTTTGCTCGGCGGGCGGGGCTGTGGCAGCATCTTAATGCATCAGTTGTCGCACTAATGGAGTTGCCGATGTTCCTCCCCAGCGTTCACCCGACCGCGCGGCCCACCGGCGCCGCACCGTTCCCGAATGCTGAGGAGACCCCGTATGACCGCACAGATCACCGCCCGCGCCGTCACCAAGTCCTTCGACGGCAGGCTCGTCCTTGACTCCGTGACCTGCTCGCTCGCCCCCGGCGAGCGCACCGGCGTCATCGGGGAGAACGGGTCCGGCAAGAGCACCCTGCTGCGCCTGCTCGCCGGGCGCGAACAGCCCGACGAGGGCGAGATCACCGTCCACGCCGCCGGTGGCGTCGGCTACCTCCCGCAGCACGAGGAACTGGAGCCCCGGGCCACCGTCCAGCAGATCGTCGACCGCGCCCTCGGTGAGCTGCGCGCCACCGAGCGACGGCTGCGCGCCCTGGAGGGGGCCATGGCCGACGGCGACGCATCCGGGCTGGCCGAGTACGGCGACCTGCTCACCGTCTTCGAACTGCGCGGCGGCTACGACGCCGACGCCCGCCTGGAGCGCGCCCTGCACGGCCTCGGCCTCGGCCTGGTGGCCCGCGACCGCACCGTGGGCAGCCTCTCCGGCGGCGAACGCGTCCGGCTCCGGCTCGCGGCGCTCCTGGCCGCCGCCCCGGAGGTCCTGCTGCTGGACGAGCCCACCAACCACCTCGACGACGCCGCCCTGACCTGGCTGGAGGACCATCTGCGCACCCGGCGGGGCACCACGGTCGCCGTCTCCCACGACCGGGACTTCCTCGACCGGGTCACCACCGGCCTGCTGGAAGTGGACGCCGACCGCCACTGCCTCACCCGCTGGGGCAACGGCTACCCCGGCTATCTCGCCGGGAAGGCCACCGCCCGCCGGCGCTGGGAGCAGGCGTACGAGGACTGGCGGGCCGACATCGCGCGGCAGCGGGAAGCCGCCGCCACCACCGCCCGGAACGTGGCGCCCGGCCGCCCGATGAAGGACGGTAACAAGATGGCCTACGACCGGGCCGGCGGCCGGGTGCAGCAGTCGCTCGCCGGCCGGGTGCGCAACGCCGAGGAACGGCTGCGCCGCCTCCTGGCCCGCCCCGTCCCCCGGCCGCCGCAGCCGCTGCGCTTCGCCCCCGCGCTGCGGGCCCGCCCGCTCACCGGCACCGTCCTGGAGACCACCGGCGCCGCCGTCACCGGCCGGCTCGGCCCCACCGACCTCACCGTCCCGGCCGGCGCCCGGCTGCTGGTCACCGGGCCCAACGGAGCGGGCAAGAGCACTCTGCTGCGCCTGCTGGCCGGAGAACTGGCCCCGGACACCGGCACCGTGACCCGCCGCGGCCGGATCGGCCACCTCTCCCAGGACCCCCGGCCGGGCGGGCCGGGCGAGACCGTGCTGGCCGCCTTCGCCCGCGGCCTGCCGGGCGACGCCGACGACCACGCCGAACGGCTGCTGGACCTCGGCCTGTTCCGGACCGGACAGCTCACCGTGCCGGTCGGCCGGCTCTCCACCGGGCAGGCCCAGCGGCTCGCGCTGGCCCGGCTCCTCGACCGGCCCCGGGACGTCCTGCTGCTGGACGAGCCCACCAACCACCTCTCACCCGCCCTGGCCGAGGAACTGGAGACGGCGCTGGCCGGCTACCCGGGCACGCTCGTCGTCGTCAGCCACGACCGCCGGCTGCGCCGGCGCTGGCGCGGCACCCACCGGGAACTCGCCCCCGCCCCGCCGGCCGTCCCCGCCGCCGGCGCCTGACCCCGCGCCACCTGCCCGCCCCGCACCCGCCCTTCCGGACAAGGACCACCCCCGATGCCGTACGTTCCCGCCGATCCCACCGCCCTGCACCCGATCCCCGGCGAGCCGCGCGTGGTGCTGCTCAAGCCGCTGATCACCTCGCCGCTGATCGAGGCAGGGGAGTTCTCCTACTACGACGACCCCGACGACCCGACCGCGTTCGAGACCCGCAACGTCCTGTACCACTACGGACCCGAGAAACTGATCATCGGCCGGTTCTGCGCGCTCGGCACCGGCGTGAAGTTCCTGATGAACGGCGCCAACCACCGCATGGACGGCCCCTCCACCTTCCCCTTCCCGATCATGGGCGGCTCCTGGGCCGCGCATGCCGACCTCATCACCGGCCTCCCCGGCCGCGGTGACACGGTGGTCGGCCACGACGTGTGGCTCGGCCACGGGGCCATGGTCATGCCCGGCGTCCGGATCGGCCACGGAGCGATCGTCGCCGCCGGATCGGTCGTCGTCGAGGACGTGCCCGACTACGGCATCGTCGGCGGCAACCCGGCCCGGCTCATCCGCCGCCGGTACAGCGACACCGACATCGCGCGCCTGCTGGCGGTGGCGTGGTGGGACTGGCCGCTGGAGCGGATCACCGCGCAGGTACGCACGATCATGTCCGGCGGCATCGACGCCCTGGAACGCGCCGCACCCGCCGGACCCGGCGAGGCCACCGGCCGCTGAACCACGCCCCCGGCCCCCACCCCGCGTCACCGCCCACCGGCACCGCAGAAACGAGCCACCGCATGCCCGGCCCCGCCCGCCCCGCCCCGTTCACCGACCTGCTCCGGCAGCACGCCATCGAACTCACCGAGCTGGACCCCGAGGCGCCACTGGAGGACCTGGAGCCGCTGCGCGACCTCATCGGCGACGCCCGGGTCGTCGCGCTCGGCGAGAACTCCCACTTCATCGACGAGTTCGCCGCGCTGCGCGAACGCCTGCTGCGCTTCCTCGTCGAACGCTGCGGCTTCACCCTGCTGGCCTTCGAGTACGGCTTCGCCGAAGCCCTCCCGCTCGACGCCTGGGCGCGCGGGGAGGGGAGCGAGGACAGCCTGGCCGGCCACCTCGCCGGCACCATCCCGATCGGCGTCGAGGCGCCGCTGCGCCGCATCCGCCGGTACAACCGCAGCGCCGCCGCGCCCGTCCGCTTCGCCGGCCTAGGTGTATTGACCCGCAGGGTTGTTTACGCGGCTGATGGGTGGCTGGCCTGCGAGTGCGGTGTGGCTGCGGTGGTGGTTGTAGGTGTGGAGGAATTCTGCCAGGGCCTGGGTGCGCTCGTTGTTTGAGGTGTAGGGCCGTTGGTAGGCCCATTCGTCGAGGAGGGTGCGGTTGAAGCGTTCGACTTTGCCGTTGGTCTGGGGCCGGTAGGGGCGGATCTTCTTGTGGGCGATGCCGGCTGTGGCCAGTGTCCGGGTGAAAAGCTTGGACTTGTAGCAGGCGCCGTTGTCGGTCAGGACCCGCTCGACGGTGATGCCGTGGGCGGCGAAGAACGCGTTCGCCCGCTTCCAGAAGCCGGCAGCGGTCTCCTTGCGCTCGTCGGAGAGGATTTCGCTGTAGGCCAGGCGGGAGTGGTCATCCACGGCGGAGTGGATGTAGCTGTAGCCGATCACCGGGCTGCTGCTTCTGCGCTCGGTGGTGGTGGCCTGGCGGTTGCGGTCTCCGGCTGTGCGGCCCACCACGCGCCAGCCTCCGCCGTGGGGAATGTTGCCGAGTTTCTTGATGTCGACGTGGACCAGCTCGCCGGGCCGGTCCCGTTCGTAGCGTCGGATGCGACGGCCGGTGGGCCGGTCCAGGTGGGCCAGGCGGTTCAGGCCGTGGCGGACCAGGATCCGGTGAACCGTCGAGGCCGGCAGGCCCAGGATCGGGCCGATCCTTGCCGGGCCCAGCTTGCGGTCGGAACGCAGCCGGCAGACGCGTTCCTCCACGCGGGCGGGGGTTCGGTGCGGCGTCGTCCGCGGCCGACTGGAACGGTCAACAAGACCCACCTCGCCCTCGGCCCGCCAGCGGCGGACCCACTTGTGGGCCGTGGGCCGCGATATGCCCATCTCAGCTGCCACGTGCGCAACGGGACGACCCGCCCGGACACGTTCGACGAGGATCCGCCTGCCATGAACCGTCAGCCGGGCATTACGGTGAGACATGAAGACCTCCGTGCGGTGCAGTCCTAGACAGCTCCACCACATCGGAGGTCTTCGCCATGATCAAGACCCAACCACTGTGACCAGTGTCAACAACGCTCGTGGTCAATACACCTAGGCCGTGTCTTTCGGATCTTCGCGGGGCCGCGCCGCCAGCTACGGCGCCTCGCTGCGTTGTCGCATCTCGCGAGTACGACCCGGTACGAGCGAGATCCTCCGCCTTGCGATGCACCGCATCTGACAACGCGGCCTGATCCACGAAGATCCGAAAGACACGGCCTAGACGTCCCGGCGGCCGGCGGCTCCCTGCGGCCCGCGCTGGCCCCGGTCATCGATCACCTGCGGCGGGTCGACCCGGAGACCGTACCGGCGGCCGAGCGCGCGCTGCGGCTCGCCGACCGCTTCGCCGGCGGCTCCGCGGCCGTGGCCGCCCCCGCCTGGGCCCGGCTGACCACCGCGGAACAGGACGACCTCACCGCCACCCTGGCCCGGCTGCTGCTCCGGTTCCGGGCCCTGGAACCGCTGTACGCCGAGCGCGGCGGCCGGCCCGGCTACGACCTCGCCCTGCGCCTGCTCGAAGGAGCCTGCCACGCCGATCACGGTTTCCGCGCCATGGCCGGGCTCTTCGCCGGCGAGGGCCTGCCCGGCGACACCTCCGCCCGCGACAGCTACCTGGCCGGCTCCCTGCTGTGGCACCTGAAGCGCTCCGCGCCCGGCACCCGGGTGGTCCTGGCCGCGCACAACGCGCACCTCCAGACCGTGCCGATCTCCTTCGACGGCCGGCTCACCGGCATCCCGATGGGCCGCTGTCTGCGCGACGCGCTCGGCGACGACTACCTCGCCATCGGCCTGACCGCCGTCACCGGCCACACGGCGGACATGCCGCGGGACGAGAGCGCCCCGTTCGGCTTCACCGTCGCGGCCACAGCGCTGGCCGCACCCGAGCCGGGCAGTGTGGAGGCGGCCTTCGCCGGGGCCGGTCTCGGCTCCGGGACCCATCTCGCCGACCTCCGGCCGCTGCGCGGGCGGGCCGCGGACCCTCCGGACCGCATCCGCCTCCAGGGCAGCTATCTGCACACCCCGGTCGTGGCCGCCTACGACGCGATGCTGTGCACCGGCGGCTCCACCGTCACCGGCGGCCTCGGCGGCCTGTAGCGGCGCCGGCCGTACCGGTGCCGCCACCACGCACCGCCCCGACCCGCCCCGCCGCGCACCGCCCCGGCCACGTGCGGGCCGGGGCGGTGCGGTGCGGGCGGTGACGGGGACTCAGCGGCTGCCGCCCCGCCCGGTGGCCGGCTCCGGCTCGGTGATGCCGGGGCCGATGAACTCCACCCAGTTCACATTGAGTTCCCCGGTGGTCTTCACGAAGTACAGCGGGCCGCTCTGTGTGGTGCTCTCCCCGCTCACCCGGCCGGTGAAGTCCCCGTACACCTGCCAGTCACCGGTGGCCTCGACCTGCACGGTGGCCACCGTCGGCCCCTCCGGATCACCGGTGCGCACCTCGACCGTGGCACCGGCCGCCGGGGAGGCCGCCCGCAGGCCGATCTCCTCGATCCCGGTCAGGTTGGCGGGCTCCCAGGCCCACCAGTCACCGTCGTCGATCCAGCCGATGTTCTGGCCGCCGCCGGCCGTGTCGCCCGTCGGCTCCACCTCCACGCCCGGGGTGCCGCCGGACGGCGCGCCCGGCACCCGCCCGGTGCGGTCGAAGTGCTCCGCCTCACGGTGCTTGGGCTGGAGCACCAGCACCTCCTGGGTGGTCAGCGGCGGCGCGTCCCCGTGGCCGAGGTCGGTGTAGGTCACGGTGACGGTGCCGAAGATGTTGGCGCCGGTGTGCCCCTCGTCACCGGGCAGCGGGAAGACGCCCGAACAGCCCCGGTACTGCTCGTACCCGTGCGAGTGCTCGTCGTGCCCGAGCCCCGGCTGCACGATCACCCGGTCGCAGTCGATCGTGCCGTCCTCCGCGTCGCTGACGCTCACCTCGTAGGCGATGCTGTCGCCGAAGGAGAAGTACCCCCCGTTCAGCGGGGCGCTCACCTCGATGACGGGCGCCGAGTTGCCCGCCGTGATGTCGAGGTTGGAGACCGAGCTGCGTCCCTCCTCGTCCGTGACGGTCAGCCGCGCGGTGAACCGGCCTGCCTCGGTGTACGTGTGGGTGGGGGACGTCTCGGTGCTGTCGGTGGTGCCGTCGCCGTCGAAGTCCCAGGCCAGGGTGAACGGGATGCCGTCCGGGTGGTGGGACGGCGAGGCGTCGAAGGTGACCTCCAGCGGCAGCGGCCCCGAGGTGCGGTCCGCGGTCATCCGGGCGACCGGGGCGCGGTGGCCGTGCACGTAGTCCAGCCGGTAGACGCCCGAGTCGGCGTTGTCCCCGCCGAACCCGCTGCCCCACTCGATGACGTAGAGCGCGCCGTCCGGCCCGAAGCGCAGCGCGTGCGGCCGGTTGAAGTCCAGTTCCTCCAGCATCCGGGAGACATCCGCCACCCCGGTGCGTGCCGCGTCGGGCTGGACGGAGAACAGCCGGCCGTTGTTCCAGTCGGCGAAGACGGCCTTGCCGTCGAAGTAGGCGGGCCACTTGCGATCGGAGTCGAGGTCCGGGTCGTAGCGGTAGGCGCCGCTGGTCATCGGTGCGCCGCTGGTGCCGATCTCCGGGACGCCGGTGCTGGAGGCGCCCATCCACAGTTCGGCCGGGATGGCGGGCGGCAGTTCGCGCACGCCGGTGTTGTGCGGCGAGTCGTTGACGGGTGCCGCGCAGTCGAACGCCGCCCCGGGGGTGCCGGTTGCGTAGTCGAACGCGTGGTACGGCGTGTTGTCGCCGACGCAGTAGGGCCAGCCGTAGAAGCCGGGCGCGTCCACGATGTTCCACTCGACGCGGCCGTCCGGACCCCGGTCCGGGTCGGCGCTGGCGGCGTCGGGCCCGTAGTCGGCGACGTACAGCGCGTCCGTGTACGGGTCGACGCCGATCCGGAACGGGTTGCGCAGGCCCATGGCGTAGATCTCGGGACGGGTGGCGTCGGTGCCCGGGGCGAAGAGGTTGCCCTCCGGGACGGTGTAGCCGCCGTCCGGCTGCGGGGTGATCCGCAGGATCTTGCCGTTGAGGACGGCGCTGTTGGCGGAGGTGGCCTGCGCGTCCCAGGCGGCGCGGCCCGGCCGCTCGTCCAGCGGGGCGTAGCCGTCGGTCGGCGAGCCGAAGGGGTTGGTGTTGTCGCCGGTGGCGATGTACAGGTTGCCCGCGCCGTCGAACTCCAGCGCGCCGCCCGCGTGGCAGCACTGTTCGCGCTGGACGTCGATCTCCAGGACGACCTGTTCGCCGCCGAGGTCGAGGGTGTCTCCGTTGACCGTGAAGCGCGACACCCGGTCGACCGGGTCGGGCCCGGCGGGGGAGTAGTAGAGGTAGAGCCAGTTGTTCTCGGCGAAGCCGGGGTCCAGGGCGATGCCCAGCAGCCCGAACTCCTGCCCGGTGTACACCGGGAGGGTGCCGGCGGTCACCACGGTGCCGTCGGGGCGGACGACGCGGACGGCGCCGTTGCGGTCGATGTAGAAGACCCGGCCGTCCTCGGCGACGGCCAGCTCCATCGGGTTGCTGGTGTTGTCGTCGAGCGTCACCTTCTCGAAGCCGCTGGTGAGCGAGGCACCGCAGTCGGCCGGGATGGCGCCGGCGGCCGTCTGGATACCGCCGAGCAGATGGCTGCGGAACTCCGGCTCGGAGAAGGAGGCGGCCTCGTGGCCCATGCCGGTGTACCAGGCGCGCCCGCCCGCGTAGTCGTGGCACCAGGCGATGGGGTGTTCGTGGCCCATGGTGCCGCCCTCGTAGGTGCTCTCGTCGAGCGAGGCGAGGACGTGCACGGTACCGCGCGGGTTGGGGCTGTAGTTGTACCACTCGTCGTGGCGCTCCCACTCCACCGGCAGATGGGCGGTGGAGGGGTGGGCGGGGTCCTCGACCTTGACGGTGGCGGTCTGCGGGGCGGGGTGGCCGGCGAACCAGGAGCCGACGAGCCCGCCGTACCAGGGCCAGTCGTACTCGGTGTCGGCCGCGGCGTGCACGCCCGCGTAGCCGCCGCCGGCGCCGATGTAGCGCTCGAACGCGTCCTGCTGGGCGTCATTGAGGACGTCGCCGGTGGTGGAGAGCCAGATGACCACGTCGTAGCGGGCCAGGTCCTCGTCGTTGAAGAGGCCGGCGTCCTCGGTCGCGGTCACCTCGAAGCCGTGCTCGGCGCCGAGTTCCTCGATGGCGGCGATGCCCGCCGGGATCGAGTCGTGGCGGAAGCCCGCCGTCTTGCTGAAGACCAGGGCGTGGAAGGCGGCGTCGCTCTCGTTCTCGCCGCTGCCCGGCTGCGCGGTGGCGGGCCCGCCCGCCAGCAGCAGCGCGAGGGCGGCCAGGACGGCGACGGCGAGGCGCGCCGGGAATCCGCGGGGGTGTGGGGGTGCGGTTGTCACCACGTGCTCCTCACTGAAGAGGTGAAGAAGTGTCGTGCGCTCCCTGCGCCCGGGGCGGAATTCCCCCGGTCGTCCGGCTCTCGGGTGTGCCGTGGGAGGTGCGGGCCCGCGCGTCGCGCGGGCTGTCGGTACGGCGGGTGCGGGCGTCCCGGCCCAGCACATCGCCGTATTTGTCAGACGGGATGACAAATTAGGAACAGATCGCGTACACGTCAAGACATCGCGCAGCCACCGGCGTTCGGTCCGCACCCGGACGCGGCCCGGGGCCGGCCCGATCGGGCCGGCCCCGGGCCGCATTGAGGTGTGCCGAGGGTCCTCAGGCGGCCGTCTCCAGCGCCGCCCGCTGCGCCCGGGCGGTCCGCGCGCGCTGGATCAGCAGCCCCGCGACACCCAGCGCCAGCACGATGTAGAGGGTGGCCGAGATCGGGCTGGAGACCAGCGCCAGCGGATCGCCCTCGCTGACCGCCATGGTCCGCCGGAACTCGGTCTCGGCGAGCGGCCCGAGGATGACGCCGATCAGCACCGGGGCCACGGGCAGCCCGTAGCGGCGCATCGCGAACCCGAGCAGTCCGATGGCCAGCACCAGCACCAGATCCAGCACCTTGCTGCTGGTGGCGAAGATGCCCAGCATGGCGAAGACGGTGATCCCCGCGTACAGATAGTGCCGGGGCACCTTCAGCAGCTTCGCCCACAGCGGCGCGAACGGCAGATTGAGGATCAGCAGCACCACCATGCCGATGAAGAAGCTCGCCAGCAGCGCCCACACCAGCTCGCTGGCGCGCTCGAACAGCAGCGGCCCGGGCTGCAGACCGTACTGCCGGAAGGCGGCCAGCATCACGGCGGCCGTCGCCGAGGTCGGCAGGCCCAGCGCGAGCAGCGCCCCCATGGCGGTGCCCGCGGTCGCGTTGCCCGCCGCCTCCGGTCCCGCCACACCCTGGATGGCGCCCTTGCCGAACATGGAGCCCGGCTTGCGGGAGGCCAGCCGGCGCTCGGTGCCGTAGGAGAGGAAGGTCGGCACCTCGGAGCCGCCGACCGGGATGATGCCGAACGGCACCCCGATGGCCGTACCGCGCAGCCAGGCGGGCAGGGCGAGCCGGAACTCCCGGCGGGAGAGCCACAGCCGGCCGGTGGAGGTGATCAGCTTGGCCTCCTCGCTGGTGCCGCGCCGCGCCGCGACGGTGATGACCTCGCCGAGGGCCAGCAGCCCGACGGTGATGACGACGATGTTGATGCCGTCGAAGAGTTCGGGCATCCCGGCGGTGAACCGGGAGGCGCCGGACATGCCGTCGATGCCGACCAGGGCGATCGCCAGCCCGATGGCGAGGGAGGTCAGGCCGCGCAGGATCGACTCCCCGACCACGGCCGAGATGGCGACGAAGGCGAACACCGCCAGCGCCAGATACTCCGCCGGCCCGAAGAGGGTGGCGAGCCGGGCCAGCGAGGGTGCGAAGAACACCACCAGCAGCGAGGCCACCGTACCGCCGACGAACGAGGCGATCGCCGAGGCCGCCAGCGCCTGGGCGGCGCGTCCGCTCTGCGCCATCTTGTGGCCCTCGATGGTGCCGGCGATGGCGGTGCTGTTGCCGGGGGTGTTCATCAGGATGCCGGATATGGAGTCGCCGAAGAGCCCGCCGAACAGGACACCGGCGAACATGATGAACGCGCCGATCGGGTCGAGCGAGAACGTCACCGGCAGCAGCAGCGCCACCGCCATGGCCGAACCGAGGCCCGGCAGGACGCCCACGGCGGTGCCCAGCAGCGCGCCGACGAACACCCACAGCATGTTCATGGGGGTGAGGACGGTGAGGAAACCGTCCCCGAGATTGCTCAGGGAGTCCATCAGAAGACCCCTTCCAGGATGCCGGGGGGAAGGTTGAGCCCCAGCCCGGCGGAGAACGCCAGCTGGATGCCGGAGGAGATGGCGATCGCGAGGAAGATGTCGAACACCGTCCGCCGGCTGCCCAGGGTCCGGGCGACCCCCCAGAACAGTCCGGCGCCCGCCAGGATCCAGCCGAGCGGGAGCAGCAGCACGATGAACGCCACCACGGTGCCGACCAGTCCGAGGACCGCCGGCCGGTTGCTCCGGACGCGCAGCGGTTCGGGCGCGGCGGTCGCCGCCGGGTCGTCCGCGGCGTCCGCGGCGTCCGTGCCGTCCGCGGCGGCCGGGGCCGGGTTCTCGGCCGCCGCCGCGCGGGTGGCGACCCGCGCGGGTTCGGGGCGGCGCCAGACGTCGACGGCCAGCAGCACGGCGAAGACGAAGCAGCCGCCCGCGATGAGGGTGGGGAAGAGCTGCGGGCCGGGGGAGGCGACGTTGTCCGGCACCTCCATCGTGACGGTGCCGACGGCGAGCACGATGCCGGTGACGAGCAGCAGCAGGGGCATGATCAGCCCGGTCCTGCGGCGCCAGAAGTCCGGCTGCCGGGGATCGGACGCGGACGGTGTGCTCACAGGCCCAGCTCCTCGATGACGGTGTCGACCCTGGCCTGGTCCTCCTGGATGAAGTCGGCGAACGCGTCCCCCGTCAGCAGGCTGTCCACCCACTTGTTGCGGTCCAGCGCGTCCGCCCACTCGGGGGTGCGGGTCATTTCGGTGACGATGGCGATGAGTTCCTCGCGCTGCGCCTCGGTGATGCCGGGCGGGGCCACGAGACCGCGCCAGTTGGGCAGCGCGACATCGATGCCCTGCTCGATCAGGGTCGGGGTGTCGATGCCGGGCACCGGGGCGTCGGCGGAGATCGCCAGGGCGCGCAGATTGCCCGCCTCGATCTGGTCGCGGAAGTCGTTGTAGCCGCTGACCCCGACCTCCACGGTGTGCGACAGCAGCGCGGTCAGGACCTCACCGCCGCCGGCGAACGCGATGTAGTTGAGATCGGCCGGGTCGATGCCGGCCTCCCGGGCGGTGAGCCCGGCCAGCAGGTGGTCGGTGCCGCCGAGCCCGCCGCCGCCGATCGCGTGCCCGTGCGGGTTCTCCCGCCAGGCCGCCAGGAAGTCCTCCAGGGTGTGGTATGGCGAGTCGGCCGGGACGATGAGCACTTCGTAGTCCTCGGCGAGCCGGGCGATCGGCGTGGTGTCCTCCAGCGCCACCGGCGAGTTGTTGACGGTGATCGCGCCCTCCATGACCGTGCCGGTCATCATCAGCCGGGTCGGGTCGGCGCCCACCTCGACGAACTGGGCGAGCCCGATGGTGCCGCCGGCCCCGGGGACGTTGACGACCTGCACGTTGTTGACGATCGACCCCGCGCGCAGCGCCTGCTGCAACTCCCGGGAGGCGAGGTCCCAGCCGCCGCCCGGCGCCGCGGGCGCCATGACGATGAGCTTGGACCTCGGCGTGGCCCCGGAGGCGGAGCTGCTGGCGTCCACGGCGGCGAACCCCGCCAGGACCAGCGTGATCACGACCCCGAGGGCCGCGAGAGCGGGACGTTTCTTCCGCACGGACACTCCCTTGTGACCTGTTAACGAATGGTTTGCGACACCAGAGTGTCCGCCTAGTAGATATAGATGACCGCCTGGTGGTATACAAGCCTTTGGTTCGAACTGATTGCTGAACAAGGGGGCGTGATGACATCCACGGCGGCCACGGACGGCGGCGAGGGAACCGGCGGCATCCGCGCGGTGAGCCGCGCCTGGCGGGTCCTGCGGGCCTTCACCCCCGACCGCATGTCGCTGAGCCTGGCCGAGATCGTCCGCGAGACCGGGCTCCCCCGGACCACCGTGCTGCGCCTGGTGGACACCCTCGCCGCCGAGGGACTGCTGGAAGCCGGCGCCGACGGCCAGATCCGGGTCGGCACCGCCCTGATCGCCTTCGCCGCCTTCGCCGACGCCGCCTGGACGGTGCCCGAGGCCTCCCTCGCCCGGATGCGGGCGCTGGCCGCCGAAACCGGGGAGACCGTCAGCCTCTACGTCCGCGAAGGCCACCAGCGCGTCGTCGTCGGCCAGGCCCCCAGCCCCAACACCCTGCGGCACGCCGTCCAGCAGGGCGACCAGCTCCCCATGAACGTCGGCTCCGCCGCCTACGTCCTGCTCAGCCTGGAACCCCCGGCCGAACGCGAAGCCCTCGTCACCGGCATCGTCGCCGAGTCCGGCGGCGACCCGCAGGCCCTGCGCGACGGCATTGCCCGCGCCGCCGAAGCGGGCTGGAGCGTCAGCCACGGCCAGCGCGAAGCCGGCAACAGCGGCCTGGCCGTCCCCGTACCGCACACCGGGGACCGCCGGCCCGCCCGCACCGTCGTCCTCGCCCTCGGCGGCCCCACCGTCCGCTTCACCGACGAGAAGATCCCCGAATTCGTCCACGCCGTCCGGCGCTGCGCCGAGGACATCGCCCGCATCGGACTCCCGCCCGCCCTGTACTGACGAGCCGTCACTTCCCGACCCGTCGACCCACCCCCGAGGAGAACCGTGCACGCCTACCCGCCCCCCGGCGCGCTCCCCGTCGCCACCGTCTCCGACGCCATGGACCGCTTCGGAGTCGCCGACGGCATCCGCCCCCTGTGGCCGGGCGCCACCCTGTCGGGCCCCGCCTTCACCGTCTGGACCCGGCCCGGCGACAACAAAGGGCTGCACGCGGCGTTCGAGACCATCCGGCGCGGCGAGATCCTCGTCGTCAACGGCGGCGGCGACACCACCCGCGCCCTGATCGGCGAACTCGTGGTGCAGAAGGCCAGGGCACTGGAGATCGGCGGCATCGTCCTGGACGGCGCCGCCCGCGACCTCGCCGAACTGCCCGGGCTCGGCGTGCCGGTCTTCGCCCGCGCCGTCACCCCCGCCGGCCCCTGGAAGACCGGCCCCTACCGCACCGGCACCACCGTCGCCGTCGGCGGCGTCCCGGTCAGCCCCGGCGACTGGGTCCTCGGCGACCACGACGGCGTCGCCGTCGTCCCGCGCGCCGACATCGGCGAGGTCACCGGCGCCGCCCACCGGCTGATCGCCGGTGAGGCCGAGCGTCGCGCCGCCAACCAGCGGCTGGTGCCCCGTGACTGACCCGCAGCCACCGCTGGTGTGGATCCCGCGCCCCGTCCACCGCGACGCCGTCGAGCGGCTGCGCCGGCACGCCGAGGTACGCCTGGGGTACGGCCCCGACCCCGCGCCGTTCGACGCCGTCTGTCACCGGGTCACCGGCATCCTGCTGCGCACCGAGCGGGTCGACGGCGCCATGATGCGCCGCGCCCCCCGGCTGCGGATCATCGCCCGGCACGGCGTCGGCCTGGACACCGTCGACCTGGACCGGGCCCGCGCCCAGGGCATCACCGTCACCACCACGCCCACCGCCAACACCCAGTCCGTCGCCGAGCACACCATCGCCCTGCTGCTGGCCGTCCGGCGCGGCATCGGCCTCGCGATCCGCGACGAGGGCGACAACCGTGCCGCGATCCGCGGCCGGGAACTGCACGGCGCCACCCTCGGCCTCCTCGGCTTCGGCCGCATCGCCCGCCGGGTCGCCGCGATCGCCGCGCACGGCTTCGGCATGCGGGTGCTGGCCCACGACCCGATGGTCCCGGCCGCCGACATCACCGCCGCCGGGGCCGAACCCGCCGAGTTGCCCGCCCTGCTGGCCGCCACCGACCACCTCAGCCTGCACGTGCCCCTCACCCCCGGCACCCGCGGACTGATCGGGGCGGCGGAACTCGCGGCCCTGCCGGCCGGCGCCGTGGTCGTCAACACCTCGCGCGGCGGCATCCTGGACGAGGAGGCGCTGCTGGCGGCCGTCCGCGGCGGCCATCTGGCGGGCGCGGGACTCGACGTCACCACCGTCGAACCCCTGCCGGCCGACCACCCGCTGCGCGCCGAGCCGTCGGTGGTCATCACCCCGCACACCGGCGCGCAGACCGAGGAGGCCCTGCGCCGGATGGCGTCCGAGGCCGCCGACCACCTCATCCGGCACCTGGGCTGACCCTAGGCCGTGTCTTTCGGATCTTCGCGGGGCCGCGCCGCCAGCTACGGCACCTCGCTGCGTTGTCGCATCTCGCGAGTACGACCCGGTACGAGCGAGTTCCTCCGCCTTGCGATGCACCGCAGCTGACGCCGCGGCCTAATCCACGAAGATCCGAAAGACACGGCCTAGCCCCGGTGCGCGCCGGACGCCGCCGGGCCGGGGGCACCCCGCCCGGCCCGGCGGCGTCTCCCCTACCCGGAGCCCGTCACCGCGCACGACATCCCCGGCCGCACGGGTCGGGACGGCGGCCGGCGGGGAAGACGACTCCCACCGACCGACGTCGGCCCCGATCGTCCGAGCCAGGAGTACCCGCATGACCATCCGCACCGCGATCATCGGCTTCGGCACCGGCGGACGCTTCTTCCACGCGCCGCTGCTCGCCGCCGAACCCCGCTTCACCGTCTCCGCCATCGTGACCGGCGACCCCGCGCGGGCCGCCGCCGCGAGCGGGTACGCGGGGGCCGACATCCTGCCGGACGCCGAGGCGGTTTTCGCCCGGGACGACCTCGATCTCGTCGTGATCACCAGCCCGCACGCGACGCACGCCCCGCTCGCCCGGCGCGCCGTCGCCGCCGGGATCGCGGTGGTGGTCGACAAGCCGCTGGGCATCTCCAGTACCGAGGCGCGCTCCGTGGTCGAGGAGGCCGAGGCGGCCGGGGTCCCGCTCACCGTCTTCCACAACCGCCGCTGGGACGGCGACTTCCTCACCCTGCGGGACACCCTGGCCTCGGGGGAGCTCGGTGAGGTCCGCCAGTTCGAGTCGGCCTTCGAGAAGTGGGCACCGCACCTGGCGGCGCGCTGGAAGGATGTCGCCACCCCCGGACAGGGCGGCGGCATCCTCTTCGATCTCGGCCCGCACCTCATCGACCAGGCGCTGCTGCTGTTCGGCGACGTCGTCGGCGTCCACGCGGAACTGGACCGGCGCCGCGCCGGCGCCGTCGCCGACGACGACGTCTTCCTCTCCCTCACCCACGCGAGCGGAGTGCGCTCCCGGCTCTGGATGAACGCGACCTCGCCCGCCGACCGGCCCCGGTTCCGGGTCGTCGGCTCCCGCGCGGTCTTCACCTCGCACGGCCTCGACCCGCAGGAACCGCACGCGAAGGCCGGTCTGCGCCCCCTGGACCCGGGGTTCGGGGTGCACGACGATGGCCGCACGGCCCTGCTTTCCGCCCCCGGCACCGAGCGCGCCGTCCCGTTGCTGCCCGGCGAGCACCTGGCGTTCTACCGGATGCTCGGCGACGCGCTCACCGAAGGGGGTCCGCTGCCCGTCGACCCCCGGGAGGCCGTCCGGGGGCTGGAGATCATCGAAGCGGCCCGGGGGCGGGGGTAGCCGGGGCCCGTTCCGTCCCCGGGATGCCCCCTACCGCGCGCCGGCGGAGCCCCGACCGTCGGCGCAGGGGTCGCAGCAGGCCGGGGCGGGGGTGACGCAGACGGTGGTGGAGTCGGTGTTGCCCGAGGGGTCGGGGTCCGTCTCGTTGCCGGTGACGGTGGCGGTGTTGCGCACCGGCCCGGGCCGGGTGGCCTTGGCCCGCAGGACGAGGGCGGCGGTGGCGCCGACGGCCAGCTCGCCCACGCTCCAGTGGCCGGTGTCCGGGTCGTAGCTCCCGTCGCCCTCGGCGGACAGGAAGACGAGTCCTTCCGGCAGGGGGTCGGTGACCCGCACCCCGGTGGCCGGGTTCGGGCCGGTGTTGCGCACGGTGATGCGGTAGGTCACCGTCTGGCCGACGGTGACGGTCGTCGCGTCGGCGGCCTTGGTCACGCTCAGGTCGGCGGCCGGCGCGACCTCCGTGACCGCCTCGTTGGAAGTGGCCGTCAGCTCTTCCGGGGTGTCGCCGAGCCGGTTCTCGTAGCCGGCGGTCGCGGTGTTGCTGATCAGCCGCCCGCCGGCGGCCCGGTCGATGACGACCCGGTACTCGGCGGTGGTGCCGCCGGGCAGGGTCTCCGTGTTGGGCAGGCTGCCGCCGTCGGTGGCGGAGGCGCCGGTCCCGAGCCGGAACACGACCCGGTTCGCGGCGGGGTCCCAGGACGCCTGGTCGTCGCCCGGCGCGTCGGTCTTCGGCCCGGTGCCCGGGCCGTCGACGATCCGCAGCGACCCGGGCAGATAGCTCGTCCCGGGCGGGATCGTGTCGGTCACCACCAGCGCCTCGGCCGCGCCGCCGCCCTCGTTGCGGGCGGTGATGCGGTAGGTGAGGACATCGCCCACCTCCAGCGGCCCGGCGGGGATCGCCGCCTTGTCGAGCACCACATGGGGCGCGGTGCCGAAGAAGATGCCGTCCAGGAAGTTGCCGATGCCGCGGTTGCCGCCGGCGGCGGAGATGGACCGGAAGGCGAAGCGGGTGAGGGTCTGCCCGGGCGGCACGACATAGGTGCCCGTGTAGTGGCCCCAGGCGTTGTTCCCGTCGGAGAAGCGCCGCTGCTCCACCGTGGACCCCGGCGCCCCGATGTCCAGGGCCATGGTGTCCTCGCCGAGGCGTCCGCGGTGGTACAGCCGCCAGTACAGCGTCGTGCCCGGGGTGGTCGGCAGGTCCTGGTAGAGCGTGGAGACCTCGTTGGCGTTGAGCTCGGCGAACTGCGTACCCTCGGCCGACGGCACGCCCAGGAAGCCCGAGTGCCACAGCTCGACCATGTGGTCGGAGGCGGTGGTGAGCCAGCCGGGGACGCGCTTGGGTGCCTGGGTCTGCGAGGCGTCCGGCAGGATCTCGTAGTCGATCACGGCCGGCTCCTCGAAGCTGCCGTTGACGAGGGCGACCCGGAGCGGGGCGGGAGGTGTGGACATGCTGCATCCCCTCGGAGTTGACGCTGCAATGCGGCTCGCCGGCCGGCTCCGCACCGGAGCGGGCGGCCTCCGCGATGCTCAGTAGGGCAGCGCAGGAGGGGGCGTCCGTACAGGGGGCCGCCGAGGCGTACGGCCAAAGCGGCGCGGCGGGTTTGGATGCCCGCGCGCCGGGTCGGTCATCCGTCGCACGGCGCCCGCACGGGCGCCGGGGCACCGCCGTGTCCCGCGCGCCTCCGCGGTGTCTCCCGCCACCTCCGTCCTGGCCGGAAACCGTGCCGACCGCCGGATATGCCCTCACCTGTGAGAGTGAACTCTCCTTCGCCGTGTTGACGACCTCGCGCTGTCCGGCGGACCCGGCCGCCCACCAGGACCCTCGGTGCACCGCAGGTCAGGACCCCGGGACCGGCGCGGGGCGCTGGATAGAATCGTCCGTATGGTCCGATCGTCCCGTGGTGCAGCGAGCCCCGGGATGTGGCGCCGCGAGGCGGGCACCGCCGTGCGCCGGGTGGCGCCGCCGCCGGAGCCGGAGCCCGCGTCGTCCGCGATCACCGCCGGGTTCCGGATCCCCCCGGTGCCCACCGAGTGGTCGCCGCACGCGCACGCCCTGCACGAACTGGTCTGGGTCCGCGGCGGCACCCTGACCTCCCGGGTGGCGGACCGCGTCTTCACCGTCTCGGAGGGACACGGGCTGTGGATGCCCGCCGGGACCGTGCACGGCGGGCGGGCCACGGCGGGGGCCGAGTTCCACGACGCGTTCTTCGCGCCGGACCGCACACCGATCGCGTTCCGCGAGCCCACGACGATCGCCATGACGCCGCTGCTCACCTCACTGCTCGCCCACCTCGCCCGCCCGGACCTGGACGCGGCGGCCCGGGCCCGGGCCGAGGCGGTCGTCTTCGACGTGCTGCGGCCGGCCGATCGGCAGTTCGCCCTGCAACTGCCCGGCGACGCCCGGATCGACGCGATCGCCGAGGCCCTGCTGGCGGACCCCGCCGACGACCGCTCACTGGAGGAGTGGGCCCGGCAGCTGGGGATCAGCGACCGCACCGTCACCCGGGCCTTCCGCCGCGCGACCGGACTGTCCTTCGCCCAGTGGCGCCAGATGCTCCGCGCCCACCGGGCGCTGGCCCTGCTCGCCGAGGGGATGGATGTGATGTCGGTCTCCGAGACACTCGGCTACGCCCAGCCCAGCTCCTTCATCGCCGCCTTCCGCCGGGTCATGGGCACCACACCGGGCGCCTTCTTCGATGCGGCCGGTGACATCCCCGGGGATGTCCCGAATTCCGTATCGCGTGTCCAGACCTCCTGATTGTCGACAACGCGAGCGGAATATAACCTTCTCGGAGTTAGGTAACCCTTAGTTGTTGCTCGCCGGGCGGTGTTCACCGTGCCCTGCGCAGTGTCCGGCCCGCACGGTACCCACCGGTACCGGACGGACGGAGGGTGCCGCACCCCCTGCCCCTCCGACCACCCGGACCCAGCGATGTTCACCAGCCCCTTCCGGCGCACCGGCCACGCCCCGGCCGGCCCCGCCGCACCGGCGACCGCCCTCCACGGGCACGACCTGGTCCTGCGGTACGGCGGCGAACCGGTCGTCCACGGCGTCTCGCTGACCCTGGAACCCGGCCGCGCCACCGCCCTGGTGGGGCCGAACGGCAGCGGCAAGTCCACCCTGCTGCGCGCCCTCTCCCGGCTGCACCGCACCGACGCCGGCCGGATCACCCTCGGCGCCGCGGCCGAGCGGCCCGAGCGCGACGCGGCCCTGCTCAGCTCCCGCGAGTTCGCCCGCGAGGTCACCCTGTTCTCCCAGTCCAGGCCCGCACCCCAGGGGCTCACGGTCGCGGAGGTCGTCGCGTTCGGACGCCACCCCTACCGGCGCGGCTTCGCCGGCCCGACCGCCGAGGACCGGGACGCCGTCGAACACGCCATGGGCGTCACCGGGGTACGGGAGATGGCCGAGCGGCCCGTCGGCGAACTCTCCGGCGGCGAGATGCAGCGCGTCTGGCTCGCCGCCTGCCTCGCCCAGCACACCGGCGTCGTCCTCCTCGACGAACCCACCAACCACCTCGACCTGCGCTACCAGATCGAGACGCTCGACCTGGTGCGCGACCTCGTCGAGGAACACGGCATCGCCGTCGGCATCGTGCTGCACGACCTCGACCAGGCCGCCCGCGTCGCGGACACCCTCGTCCTCATGCGCTCCGGCCGGATCCACGCGGCCGGCGCCCCCGCCGACGTCCTCACCGCGCACCACATCGCCGAGGTCTACGACATCCGCGTCGAGGTGAGCACCGACCCCCGCACGGGCCGCCTCCGCATCGACCCCATCGGCCGGCACCCCGCCTGACGCGGGCGGACGGCACCCCCGGCCCGGCCCCGCGCCCCGTACCGCAGCGCACGCGTCGCACCCGACCACGGAAGCGACCGCATCTCATCGCAAGAAAGAGGAACGCCCATGAACCGTGCCCGTCGCCTGGTGGCGGCAGCCTCCACCGGGCTCATCGTGCTCGCCGCCACGGCCTGCGGCACCACCGACACCGACACCGCCGAACCCGAGGGCACCGCCGGCGCGACCCCCGCCTCGCAGAGCTGCGCCGAGGACACCACGACCACCTCGACCGGCCCGGTCTCCTTCACCGACGGCGTCGGCCGGCAGGTGGAACTCGACAAGCCCGCGCAGCGGATCGCCGTCCTCGAATGGCAGCAGGTCGAGGACGCGCTGACCCTGTGCGTCACCCCCATCGCGGTCTCCGACGCCGAGGGCTACCGCACCTGGGTCAGTGCCGAGGAACTGCCCGCCGGCGTGACCGACATCGGCACCCGCGAGGAACCCGACCTCGACACCCTCTACGCCGCCGAACCCGACCTCATCGTCGTGGAGGCCTTCGGCGCCGACGACGAGACCATCGCCCGGCTGGAGAGCCGGGGCGTCCCCGTGATGGCCACCCGGGGCGCGAACCCCGCGGACCCCATCGGGAACATGCGCGAGGTCTTCAGCATGATCGGCGAGGCCACCGGACGCTCCGAGCGGGCCGACCAGGTGCTCCAGGAGTTCGACGAGCACCTCGCCACGGCCAAGCAGCAGGTCATCGACGCCGACCTGCCCACGAAGGACTTCCTGTTCTTCGACGGATGGGTCCAGGGCGGCAACCTCACTGTCCGCCCCTACGGCGACGGCGCCCTGTTCACCGAGATCGGCAAGGAACTCGGCATGAACCCCGTCTGGACCGACGACATCAACGAAGCCCACGGCAACGGCGGCGTCGACCCCTCCTACGGCCTCGCCCAGACCGACGTCGAAGGACTCGTCGCGGTCGGCGACGCCAACCTCTTCTACGCCAACGACGAAGGCGTCGGCGGATACGTCGCCGCCCTGGAGGAGAACCCGCTGTGGGCCACCCTGCCGGCCGTCCAGGAAGGCCGCGCCCACGCCTTCCCGGCCCGGGTGTGGGGCGCCGGCGGCCCGCGCTCCTGCGCGCAGGCCATCGACGCGTACGTCGACGTGCTCGACCAGAAGTGAGCACCACGCGGACACCGGTACTCCGGGGGACCACGCCGCCGCGCACCGAGCGCGGGGGCGGTCCCGCCGGGGCCGCCGTCCTGGCCCTCCTGCTCGCCGTGACCGCCCTGGTCGGCATGTGGCATCTGACCCAGGGCACCTCCGCCGTCGGCGCCGGCGACCTGCTGCGCTACCTCACCGGCGCACGCGAGACCACCGACGGGCCGCCGGTCGCCGAGATCGTCATCGGCTCCCGCCTGCCGCGCCTGCTCGCGGGCGTCGCGGTCGGCTTCGCCCTCGGCGCCGCCGGCGCGCTGCTCCAGTCCGTCACCCACAACGCGCTCGCCTCCCCCGACACCCTCGCGGTCACCGCCGGGGCCTACTTCACCCTCTCGCTCGTCGCCGCCTTCGGCCTCACCGTGCCCTTCTGGGCGTCCGGAGCAGTCGCATTCGCCGGCGGCCTGGCGGCGGCGGCCCTCGTCCTGCTCCTCGCCGGCCGCGCCGCCGGCACCACCGGCACCCGCCTCGTCCTGGCCGGATCGGCGATGGCGATGGCCCTCCAGGCGGCGACCGCCACCCTCCTCATCCTCTTCAAGCAGAACACCACCGGCCTCTTCGCCTGGGGGAGCGGCTCGCTCGCCCAGCTCAACATCGACGCCTCCCTGCGCGCCCTCCCGCTGATCGCGGCGGTCCTGGGCATCGCCCTGGCCCTGTCCCGCCGGCTGGACGTGATGAACCTCGGCGACGACACCGCCGCCACCCTCGGCGTACCGATCCGGGCCACCCGCGTCCTCGCCGTCCTGTGCGCCGTGCTCCTGACCAGCACGGCCGTCACCGTCGCCGGCCCCATCGCGTTCGTCGGCCTGGGCGCCCCCGTCCTGGCCCGCCTGCTCGCCGGACGGGTCCGGGCGCTGCGCCGCCACCTGCTCCTGGTGCCCGCGGCCGGGCTGCTGGGCGCGCTGCTCATCCTGCTCGCCGACGCCACCCTGCGCGCCGTCCAGGGCGCGGACGGCGCCGCCGCCATCCCCACCGGCGTGCCGACCGCGCTGCTCGGCTCCGTCGTGATCGTGGTCCTGGCCCTGCGGCTGCGCGACACCGGCGCGCTGCGCCGGCCACCGCACGCGCGCGTCGCCGCCCGCTCGCGCCGCGCGTTCCTCCTCGTCGTGCTCGGCGCGGCGGCCCTCCTGACCGGCGCGATCGTGGTGGCGCTGCTGGCGGGCAGCCTCTGGCTGCGCACGGGGGACCTGCTGCTGTGGGCCCAGGGCACCGCGCCCGTCCTGGTCGGGCAGGCGCTGGACGACCGGGTGCCGCGGGTCCTCGCCGCGGTCCTCGCCGGCGCGGCGCTCGGCCTGGCCGGCTGCGTCGTGCAGAGCGCGGTGCGCAACCCGCTCGCGGAGCCGGGCGTCCTCGGAATCACCGCGGGCGCCGGACTGGGCGCGGCGGCCGTCGTCACCTCGGGCGTCTCCGGCGGCCGGCCGGTCCTCATCGCGGCGGCCGTCGCCACCGGGCTCGCCACCTTCGCGCTGATCGCCCTGCTGTCCTGGCGCGGCGGTTTCCTGCCCGACCGGTTCGTTCTGATCGGCATCGGCTGCGGGTACGGGCTCAGCTCCGTCACCACCTTCCTGCTGCTGCGGGCCGACCCGTTCAACACCCCCCGGATCTTCACCTGGCTCTCCGGCACGACCTACGGGCGCACGCTGCCCGACGTCGTCCCGGTCGCGGTGGCCCTGGCGGTGGCGCTGCCCGTCCTGCTCGCCCTGCGCGAACGGCTCGACCTGCTCGCCGTCGACGAGGACACCCCGCGCATCGTGGGCGTACGGCCGGTCCGGGTCCGGTTCGCCGCCCTGTCGATCGCCGCGGTGCTCGCGGCGCTCAGCGTCGTCGCCATCGGAGTCGTCGGCTTCGTGGGGCTGGTCGCCCCGCACCTCGCCCGCTCCCTGGTGGGAGCCCGGCACGGCCGGGCCATCCCGGTCGCGATGCTGCTGGGCGCGCTGCTCGTCTGTGTGGCCGACGCCCTCGGCCGCACCGTCGTCGCCCCCGCCCAGGTGCCGGCCGGGCTGATGATCGCCCTGGTCGGCGGCCCGTACTTCCTCTGGGTGCTCCGGAACTCCCGCGCATGACACCGACCACGGCCCGCCCCTCTCCGCCCCCTCCGTCCGCCAGGAGCACCGCCATGACGCCCCACCAGGAAGCAGCCGACCCGGGCACCGTCTCCCCGTTCACGCCCGGGGCGGCGGCACCGCTGCGGCGGCTCGCCGGCGCCGGGGTGTGGGAGCGCTGGCACGCGGTCGACCGCTCCGCCCACGCGCCGCACCTGGTGGTCGTACCGGGGGAGGACGGGGAACCCCCGGTCGCGGGGGCGCTCGTGACCGCCCGCCCGGGTACCGCCTATGTGAAGATCGTCGACACGGTCGGTGATGGGCCGGCGGCTGTCCGGGCCGTCCTCGCCCACGCCCGCCGGCAGGGGCTCGCGCAGGTCAAGTGGGAAGGCTGGACGGCCGGTCCGCGGGAGGCCGCCGCCGCGGGTTTCGCCCCGCTGGGCCCGCCGCTGGCCGGGAAGGGGGAGCCGGCCGGTCCCGGCACCGGGTACGTCCGCTGGCTGTCCGAGGGGGCGGGCACCCCGCCCGTGTACTACGGCCAGAGCACCCACTTCACCTGCGGGGCCGTCACCGCCCTGGTCGCCCGGGAACACGCCGGGCTGCTGCCGAGGGAGGAGCTGGACCGGGACGCGGAACTGACGCTGTGGCGGGATGCCACCAACTTCCCGGCCTGCGAGCCGGTCGGGCTGGGAGTCGCCGTGCGGCGGGCCTGGCCGGCGTCCTCCGTCGTGGTGCAGCTGGATGCCGAAGGGCCCGTCCTGCTCGACCATCTGACCGGGGACGAGCGGGAGTGGCGTGCCCATCTCCAGCGTCTGGCGCGTGCGGACGCCGTCCGGATCGGCGTCCCGATCGACGCGGGCCGCCTCTCGGTCGACGCGATCCGCGGCACGGTCGCCCGGGGGGACCATGTGCTGCTGCTGGTGTCGCTCGCCCGGATGCAGGGCTTCGACGTGCCGCACTGGGTGCTCTGCCACGGCGCCGTACCGGGGGCCGTGGTGATCGAGGACCCGTGGGCGAACGCGGCCACGGGAGACACCTGGGTCGACGCGCATCTGCTGCCCATTCCCGATTCCTCGCTCGACTCGATGGCGGCCGTCGAGCCGCGTCGATTCCGTGGCGCCGTCACGATCGCCCGTATGGTGCCCGCTTTCAGCAAAGAATGCGATCACGACGGTGAGGGGGACGCCGGCCGACATGAATGTGAAGAATAAGAAAACGAGACGCAGGGCCCCCGGGGTAAACATCGAGCAGGACTGAAAGCGCTTGCCCTGGCCAGGTTCCGTCGTTTTCCGTCCTCATTCCGACCTTCCAGGGCCCTTCGGTGCCGCGCCCCGGGCACGTACGGTGTTCCAGCATTCAGAACGGTGGAAAATCAACCCGAAAATGGGTGACATCGGGACATCGAGTGCCGCCCTTGACGGCTGTGTAGTCGCCTCGTTACTGTGTCGGTCGTTTGCGGCGCGGTGCCCCTTGAGGTGCTGCGCATCTGTGATTCCGAATGAGCCGCACAGTCGCAGTACGGGCACCATCACGCTGTTTTCTCCTGTCGTTTCAACGCATTCACCGGGGCAGTGATGAGATTCCACCGGGCCGGACAGTGGATAGGGATGATCGAATGATGACGGCCGGCGCCTCACCGTACGCGAACTGACTCCTCCCTCACCGATCCCCGGGTTTTCCGGACGGTTTCGGTGGCGCAGCATGCCGTTTTTCGCACAAGAAAGTGAGAGACCATGTACAGCACGGCGTTCAACGAATCGACCGACAGAATTTCGGGGCAGAAAACCCTGGGCGACCTGCTCCGCGCACGGGCATCGGCGCACCCGCACCGTACGGCGGTCGTCCAGGACGACACCTCCCTGGCCTACGGTGAGCTGCTGGAGCGAAGTTCGGACCTGGCAGGCTTCCTGCACCACCTCGGGGTGGCGCCCGACGACTGCGTCGGCATCTTCGTCGAACCGTCCATCGACCTGATGGTGGGGGTCTGGGGCACCCTGTTATCCGGCGGGGCGTACTTACCGCTGTCGCCCGAGTACCCCGAAGAGCGGCTGCGCTACATGATCGAGGACTCCGGCACCGGGGTCGTCCTCGCCCAGCGCGGCCTCGCCGCGCGGCTGGCCGGCCTCGCACCGGAGGGCACCAGGATCGTCACCCCGGACGAGGTGACCGCCTTCGCACGGCGCCCGCACCGCCCCGGACCCCGGCGCGAGCCGCCCGAACCCCGGCCGGAGGGGCTGGCCTATGTCATCTACACCTCCGGCAGCACCGGCAAACCGAAGGGGGTGATGATCGAACACCACAGTGTCGTCAGCCAATTGGACTGGCTGAACACCGAACTCGAAGTGAACGGCGACACCGTCGTCCTGCAGAAAACACCGCTGAGCTTCGACGCGGCGCAGTGGGAAATACTGGCCCCCGCCTGCGGCAGCACCGTGGTCATGGGAAGTCCCGGAGTGTACCGGGATGTCGAGGGGCTCGTGGAAACCATCATGCGGCACGGCGTCACCACCCTGCAATGCGTTCCCACCCTGCTGCAAGCACTCGTGGGAAACGAGGAGTTCGCCGCCTGTACATCTCTGCGGCAGATCTTCTGCGGCGGTGAGGCGCTCTCCAGGAGCCTGGCCGCACAATGCATCGCGACCCTGCCCGGCTGCGAACTCATCAATGTGTACGGACCGACGGAATGCACCATCAACACCTCGGCCCACCGCGTCGACCCGAAGACCCTCCAGGACGGCCCCCACGCGATATCGATAGGAGCACCGGCCCACCGGACGGAGTACTACATCCTGGACGGTGAACAGAAACCTCTCGCCGTGGGTGAGATCGGTGAACTCCACATCGGCGGCGCGCAACTGGCACGCGGATATCTGCACCGGCCCGAACTGACCGCGGAACGCTTCGTCGACAACCCCTTCACACCCGGCACCCGCCTGTTCCGCAGCGGTGATCTCGCCCACTGGAACGCCGATGGCACGGTACAGTTCGCCGGCCGCATCGACAACCAGGTGAAGCTCCGCGGATTCCGCGTCGAACTGGACGAGATCAGGCTCTCCATCGAGAACCACGACTGGGTCAGGAACGCGGCGATGGTCGTCCGCGACGACCCGCGCACCGGATTCCAGAACCTCATCGCCTTCGTCGAACTCGACCCCAGGGAAGCGGCCCTGATGGACCAGGGCAACCACGGCGCCCACCATCAGTCCAAGGAGAGCCGGCTCCAGGTGCGCGCCCAGCTCGCGAACGCCGGCTGCCGCGACCCCGAGGAGATCGTGGGCAGGACCGTCATCGACCTGCCCGGCAAGGACGCCACCGAGCGGCAGCGCCGCCAGGCGTTCGCCCGCAGAACCTACCGCTTCTACGAAGGCGGCCAGGTCACCCGGGACGATTTGCTGGCACTCCTCGCCGAGCGGGTCACCGGCGCCGCACCGCGCGAGGTGGGGGCCGTCGGATTCCCCGAATTCGGTGAGATCCTGCGCCACTTCGGCCAGCATCTCAGCGACCAGCGGCTCCTGCCGAAGTACGCCTACGCCTCGCCCGGCTCGCTGTACGCCACCCAGCTGTACTTCGAACTGGACGGGATCGGCGAGCTGGCACCGGGCTTCTACTACTACCACCCGGCGCACCACCAACTCCTCCTCGTAACCGCCAAGGACGAGCCGGCGACCGCACCCCGGATCCGCGTTCACTTCGTGGGCAAACGCCGGGCCATCGAGCCGGTGTACAAGAACAACCTCCAGGAGGTCCTGGAGATCGAGACCGGCCACGCGGTCGGCCTCTTCGAGGAGGTCCTGCCCGGCCACGGCCTGACCATCCTCCAGCGGCCTTACACCCCGGACACCATGGACCGGCTGGACTGCGCGGCCGAGGACCACTACCTCGGCAGCTTCGAGATCGCCCCGCACACCACCGCCATGGACCTCCCGATGGACGTGTACGTGCAGGCGCACCCGGACGGGGTCTCCGGTCTGCCGGCCGGCCAGTACCGCTACCGCGACGGCGAACTGGAGCGCGTTTCCGGCGAACTGATCCGGCGCAAGCACGTCATCGCCATCAACCAGCAGGTCTACCAGCGCTCCCGCTTCGGCATCTCGGTGGTCAGCAGGACCACCGAGGACTGGCGCCGCTACATCGACCTCGGCCGGACCCTGCAACGCCTGTCCATGAACGACCTGAACCTGGGCTTCATGCCCTCGGGCTACAGCTCCAGGACCGGCGCGGACCTGCCGGCCGCGAAACGCCTGGAGCGGATCCTGGCCGACGCCGGCCTGCGCGGCGGCCCGTCCTACTTCTTCGTCGGCGGCCGGGTCAGCGACGCCCAGGTGCGGGCCGAGGACATGAAGGAGGACACGGTCCACATGAAGGGCCCCGCGGAGATGATCCGGGACGACCTGGTCACCTCCCTGCCCGACTACATGATCCCCAACCGGGTGGTGGTCCTGGACAAGCTCCCGGCCACCGTGAACGGCAAGAACGACACCGCCGCGATGGAGCGGCTGGCCGACGCCGCCGTCGCCCGTGACGACCGGCCCTTCATCGCCCCGCGGACCAGCACCGAGCAGCGCGTCGCCGCCCTGTGGAAGCGGAGCATGAAACGCGACGCCGTCTCCGTCCACGACGACTTCTTCGCCTCCGGCGGCAACTCCCTGATCGCGGTCGGCCTCATCAACCGGATCAACCGGGAACTGGGCACCACCCTGCCGCTGCAAGTGCTGTTCGAGGCACCCACCATCGAGGAACTGGCCCGGCGGATCGGCGGAAAGGAAGCGGCCGAGAGCTCCCGGCTGGTCCCGCTGCGCGCCGAGGGCACCGGAGCCCCCGTCTTCTGCTGGCCCGGCCTCGGCGGCTACCCCATGAACCTGCGTCTCCTCGCCGAGACCGTCGATCTCGACCGGCCGTTCTACGGCGTGCAGGCGCACGGCATCAACCCGGGCGAGGAGATCTACCCCACCATCCAGGAGATGGCCGCCCGGGACGTCGCGGAGATCCGCCGCCGCCGGGCGAGCGGGCCGTACACCCTGTGGGGCTACTCCTTCGGCGCCCGGGTCGCCTTCGAAGCCGCCCACCAGCTCGAACAGGCCGGCGAGCAGGTCGATCACCTGTTCCTCATCGCGCCCGGCTCACCCGAGGTCGAGGCCGACAGCGGCGAGATCGCCTACCGCGACCGGGCCTACGTCACCATCCTCTTCTCCGTCTTCGCCGGCCGCATCTCCGGCCCCGAACTGCGGGAGTGCCTGCGGGTCGCCCACGACGACGACAGCTTCGCCGCGTTCATCAGCTCCACCTTCCCGCACCTCGACCACGCGCTGGTCAAGCGCATCGCCGCCGTCGTCCACCGCACCTACACCTTCGAGTACGCGTTCCACGAGCTCACCACCCGGCGCATCACCGCCCCCGTCACGATCTTCAAAGCCACCGGCGACAACTACTCGTTCATCGAGAACAGCGCCGGCTACTCGCTCACCCGGCCGACCGTGATCGACCTGGCCGCCGACCACTACACCCTGCTGCGGGAAGCCGGCATCGACGAACTGGTGGCGGCCATCCGCCACCGCCTGGGAACCACGAAGGAGACCATCGTGCCGCACATCAACATCAAGTACTTCTCGTCCTCGCTCTCCGAGGAACAGCAGTCCCGGCTCGTCACCGCCGTGACCCAGGCCGTCCGCACCTCCGTCGACTGCGACGAGGACGTCATCTCGATCGCCCTGGAACCCATCGAGAAGGAGCTGTGGAACCGCCGGGTCTACGTTCCCGAGATCGTCAACCGGAAAGAACTCCTGCACAAGTCACCGAACTACTGACCCCCGGGAGCGGACACCGTGATCCACGAAGACGAGGTGCGATGACCCACGCGACCCTGACCCGATTTCTCTTACTGGCCCTGCTCTGGGGCAGCAGCTTCATGCTGATCAAGGTCTCGCTGGAAGGGCTCACCCCCGGCCAGCTCGTCCTGACCCGCCTCGTGCTGGGCGCCGCCGTCCTGGCGGTGATCATCGCGGCCCGCAAGGGGACCCTGCCCCGCTCCGGCCGGGTCTGGACCCATGTGGCGGCGGCGGCGCTCTTCGGCAACGTCATCCCGTTCCTGCTGATCTCCTACGGCGAGCAGACCACCGGCGCCGGCCTCGCCGGCGTCCTGATCGGCATCACCCCCCTGCTCACCCTCGCCCTGGTCACCGCCTCCCTGCCCACCGAACGCGCCACCCCCCGCAAGGCGGTCGGCCTGGTCGCCGGCTTCCTCGGCGTCGTCCTGGTCATGGGCCCCTGGTCCGACGCGGCCGGCACCCTCGGCGGCCAACTCGCCTGCCTCGGCGCCGCCATCAGCTACGCCTGCGGATTCGTGTACGTCCGCAAGTTCCTGTCGGACCGGGGCATCGCCCCCTCCACCCTCGCCGCCTCCCAGCTCATCGCGGCAGCGGCGCTCCAGGCCGTCGCCACCCCGTTCCTCGGCTGGCAGACCCCGGAGCTGTCCGGCAGGGTCGTCCTCGCCGTCGTCAGCCTCGGCGTCCTCAGCACCGGCCTGGCCTACGTGCTGTACTTCCGGCTCATCGGCGACGTCGGCGCCACCACCGCGTCCGCCGTCAACTACGTGGTCCCGGTGGTCGCCGTCCTGACCGGCGTCCTGCTGCTGGGCGAACCCGTCACCTGGAACCTGGTGGTGGGCGGCCTGGTCGTCCTGGCCGGCGTCGCCTACGCGGAGAACCGGCTGCGCGGAGCGCGCCGCGAGCCCGTCCTCGTGAGGGGGTCGTGATGGGCGCCCGCCGCCTGTACCGCGCGGCCGTGGCCGACCTGGACACGATCCGCGAGCGCGACCCGTCGATGCGCTCCCGCACCGAGGCACTGCTGCACCCGGCCGTCCCGGCGATCTGGGGCTACCGCGCCGCCCACCGGATGCACCGGCGCGGCCTGCGCCGCACGGCGCGTCTGGTGTCCGCCATCACCCGGGTGCTCTCCGGCGGGATCGAGATCCACCCCGGCGCCCGGATCGGCCGCCGGTTCTTCATCGACCACGGCACCGGCGTGGTGATCGGGGAGACCGTGGTCATCGGCGACGACGTCACCATCTTCCACCAGGTGACGCTCGGTTCGGTCGGCTGGTGGCACGACCAGGAGCGGCCCGAGGGCTCGCGCCGCCACCCCGCCGTCGGCGACCGGGTGGTGATCGGCGCCAACGCCACCGTGCTGGGCGCCGTCACCGTCGGCTCGGACGCGGTGATCGGTGCGCAGGCCCTGGTCATCAAGGACGTCCCCGACGGCGCCCGCGTCCTGGCACCCACCGCGGAACCCCGGCGCCGCCGCACCGAACGCACCGCGCGCCGCCCCCACCCCGCCACCACCCCGGCCGCCCCCGCCCGCCGGGACCACGGGGCCCCCGCCGCCTTCCCCACCTGGTGACCCGACCTTCCAGCGAAAGACCTTCCGAAAGAGGCATTGTGCTGACGTCGACCAAGCGGCCGGTGGCCGCCTCCTTGGAACACCTGATCGGCAACACCCCGATGGTCCGGCTGGACCTCGGTGCCGCCCACCAGGACACCACCGTCCACGCCAAACTGGAGATGGCCAACCCGCTCTCCAGCGTCAAGGACCGCACCGGCCTGTACATGATCGAGGCCGCCGAGGAACGCGGGCTGCTGCGCCCCGGCGAGGGCACCGTGGTGGAAGCCACCTCCGGCAACACCGGCATCTCGCTCGCCGCGCTGTGCGCCGCCCGCGGCTACCGGTGCGTGATCGTGCTGCCGGACAACGCCACCACCGAACGCGTCCAGTTGCTGCGCGCGTTCGGCGCGGAGATCGTGCAGACCCCGCACGAGCAGGGGTACGTGGCCGCGATCGAGAAGGCCGAGCAGATCCACCGCGACCTGCCCGGCTCCTGGTTCGCCTGCCAGCACGAGAACCCCGACAACGTCCAGGCCCACTACGCCACCACCGGGCCGGAGATCTGGCGCGACACCGACGGCCGGGTCGATGTACTGGTCTGCGGGGTCGGCACCGGCGGAACCCTCTCCGGCACCGCCCGCTACCTGAAGGAACAGAACCCGGCCGTCCGGGTGGTGGCCGTCGAGCCCGAGCGCTCCCCGGTACTCAGCGAGGGCTGGGGCGGGCTGCACCGCATCCCCGGCCTCAACGGCGGGTTCGTCGCCCCGACCACCGACCTCGACGTGATCGACGAGGTCCTCACCGTCTCCGACGGCGACGCCTTCGCCGGCGCCCGGCTGCTCGCCCGCACCGCCGGCCTGCTGGTCGGCGTCTCCTCCGGAGCCGCCGCGCACGCCTGCCGGACGCTGGCCGCACGACCCGAGTACGCCGGCACGACGATGGTCACGATCTTCCCCGACACCGGGGAACGCTATCTGTCCTGGCTCCAGGCAGCCGCCGACGAGGAGAGTGCCAAGTGAACCGGACCACCATCACCGACTCGCCGGTCGTCGAGCGGCTGCTGGACGACCGCACCCACTACATCGAGTTCAACAGCGACCCCGGCCTCACCGGCCCGGCCTTCCCCACCGACCGGCTGCTGCCCTCCGCCAAACACCTCAGCAACCACGCCAAACACGCGGTCGTCGCCCTGGCCGGCCTCGGCGCACCGGCGGAGACGATCGAGGCGTACTACCGCGACTACACGACGCTCACCCCCTACGGCTACCCGCTGGAACCGGCCAGGGCCTCCCGCGGGACCATCACCGAGGAGAACTGGCAGCGCTGGATCGGGGCCCGCAGCCACTACGCCGACTACTGCGCGTTCTTCGACCGGCGGGAGCGCGAACTCGGCCTCGACACACTGCTGCGCACCTACCTTCCGGCCCTGCTGCCCGGCTGGGTCGGCGCCTTCACCCACGCCACCATCCACCTGGGCTGGGCCCTGGACGCGGGCAACCGGTGGATGACCATCGAGGGCCTGGCCTACCTCGCCTTCTCCGCCGTCTCCTGCCACCCGGAACGCGCCACCCCGGCCGCTGACCTCCGCGACCAACACCCGGTGGACTCCCTGCTGCGCATCGCGGGGGAGTGGGAGCGCGACCGCGACGGACTGCGCACGTGGGCCGAAACCCTGATCGCCGACACCTCACCCGCGGCGAGCGCCGGCATCCACCCCGAACTCGCCGGACTCCAGTACCGGATCGCCCGCGTCCTCGGCGAGGGACACCCCCTGATCGACCGGACCCCGCCCTGGACCGAGGAGGACCCCGGCGCCGCCTGGGACCGGCTGTACTACGCCGTCACCCTGCTCTACCTGGCGATGCCGGGCGACTTCATCGCCCTCCACCTGATCACCTCGCTCCACGCGATGGAACAGATCGCCGGCCGGCTCCCCGCCGACCGGCAGCGGGAGGCCGTCCGCTCCTACTGGCGGGGCATCCTGTGCGTCCTGTTCTCCCGCGCCGAGTTCCCGGCCCGCACGGAGCTCGCCGCACTGCACGCCCGCTACGCCGGCTCCTTCGACGACGGAACCGACCCGGCCCACGCCGCGGAGTGGGAGCGGACCATCGCCCGCGCGATCGGCCAGATCGAGGAACACAACCCGAAACTGGTGTACGTCCTGCGGCGGGTCTGGCACCGCACCGGCCACCACACGATCTACCGCGCCGCCGCCGGGCACTTCACCCCGACCCCCGAGGCCCTGAAGTCGGCATGAGCTGAGCCACCGCCCCCGCGCCAGGCCGCGGACGGACGGACGGAAGGAAGGCCGCCGGGCCCGGAGCACAGCCTCCGGCCCGGCGGCCTCGCCCGTGCCCCGTGTCCGCCGGGCCTCAGCGCGTCGGGGGCCCGGCGGCCCGGTGCGCCGCGCGGAGCACCCGGGGAGATGCCCCCAGGTCCCGGCGGCACGCCTTGTTGAAGGCCTGGAGGTCGGGGATGCCGACCTGGGCCGCGATCGCGGAGATGGACAGAGTGGACTCGCGCAGCAGATGCCGGGCCCGGGCCAGCCGGCGCTGCCGGATGTAGGCGACGACGGTGCTGCCGGTGGCGGCGCGGAAGACCCGGGTGAGGTGGGTGTGCGAGAGCCCGGCGGCCTTCGCGATCTCCGGGACGGTCAGCGGGGAGGCCAGCCGGGCCTCGATGTGGGCGATGGCCGTGTTCACGGCCGGGTGCGTGGCGTCCTGGCGGCCCCGGGCGGCCGGGGCGAGATGGGCGACGCGCCACAGCGCGGTCCAGATCTCGGCGGCGGCCCGGGCGGGGGTGCTCGGCCACGCGGCGACGGCCTGGTGCATCAGGGTGGACAGCGTGGGCAGTTCCGGTCCGGCGTCCTGCACGACGGGGACGGTACGGGGTTCGCCGGTGGCGGGGAGCCGCAGATGGGCGTACAGATGCTCCGAGCGGCCCCGGTAGTCGTACCGGCAGACCGCGCCGGGCGGGACGATGCTGACCCGGCCCGGCCGGATGGCGTGCGCGGTGCCCGCGACGGTGAGGCCGGCCTCGTAGCGGTACAGATGGAGCTGCCACAGATCGGGGAGGCGGAAGACATCCGTGTGCCCGGCGGGGCCGTGGACGGCGAACCCGACACTGGTGACGACGGGGGGTTCACCGAGGGGTACGGCGGTCTCTCGCACAGCGGGAATGTACCAGTAGAGGGTGGACAGGGCCCACGCGCCGGGGAGCGAGCGCCTCTACCGTGAGGGCCATGACGGAGAAGACCAGAACCGAACATCTTCTCAATTCCGTGCAGATGGCACATTTCGTCTCCCATGGAGCGATCCGGCTGGACGCCGTGGTGCCCGAGGAACTGAACGACGAGGCCATGCGGGTTCTTCCGGCCGGAGTCCCGCCCGTGCCCTACGGCACACCCGTGGTGGGCGCGTACCCGGAGGGCTCCTTCGTCCGGCGGCTCCTCGCCGTGCCCCGGATCGCGGGCGCGGTACGCAGCCTGGTGGGGCCGGGACCGAATATCGACCACCACGCGGTGCACGTGCGCGGCCCCCGCGAGGGCGAGGCGCAGCCGCTGCACGCGGACGCGATCATCGACGTGCGGCCCGACGCGTTCGATGTCCAGCTGATGTACTACCCGCACGCGGTGACGCTGGAGATGGGCGGCACCCTCAGCGTGCCCGGCAGCCATCTGCGGCGGACCAACGAGAGCGACACCGGCCGCTACCAGAACCTGCGCGGCCAGGACCGGCTGGTCTGCCCGGCCGGCACCGTGGTCTTCCTGCACCACGGGCTGTGGCACGGCGGCCGGCGCAACGACAGCGACACCCCGCGCTACATGTTCAAGATCCGCTTCAACCCGACCGTCCGGCAGCGGCTGCTGTGGGACACCTCCGACCTGACGGACCCCCGGGTGGCGGCGGCTCTGGACACCGATTTCCCCTGGTACGAGCAGGCGACCGGCCGGCTGGAGCGGTACCAGCGCGTTCTGATGTGGCGTGCCCTGACCGGCGACGACACCTTCGACCTCGACCACTGGGTCACCCGCGTCTCCAACCGGCCGCAGGAGGCCACCACATGACGCCGAGCACGCCCGCCCCCGCCCCCGCCCCTGCCACGCCGTCCGCCGGCGCCGTCCGCCAGCGCGTCCTGGTGCTGTACCTGTCCACCTCGGCGCTGGACTCCCATGTCCTGGGCTGGTCGCTGTACGACGGGACCGGCCGCACCGCACCGACCACCGGCGACAGCGAGGAACCGCCCTACGCCACCGGGGTGGCCGCACTGCGCGACGGCTGGCGCCTGATCCAGGCGTCCCAGCTCGTCCCGCCGTACCCCGGCCACGAGTACGACGTGTCGTTCCTGAAGCACGAGTTCTTCTTCGAACAGCTCGTGCCCACCGCCGGGGCCCACTGACTGGAGGAATCACACCGTATGCGCACCACGCACCCCACCGCCCTCGTCGTGCGGGGAGGCTGGGAAGGCCACCGGCCCATCGAGACCACGGACGTGTTCATACCCTTCCTGAAGAGCAACGGCTACACCGTCCGCGTCTCGGAGTCGACGGACGTCTACGCCGACCCGGACCTCATGGCGGACACCGACCTGATCGTCCAGTGCGTCACGATGTCCGAGGCCACCGCCGAGCAGGTGAGCGGACTCGCCTCGGCCGTCGCCGCCGGCACGGGCTTCACCGGCTGGCACGGCGGCGCCGCCGACTCCTTCCGCGCCAGCGCGGACTATCTCCACCTGGTGGGCGGCCAGTTCGCGGCCCACCCGGCCAAGGAACCCGCACTGCGCCGCGGTACCGCGGCGGACAGTTTCCTGCCGCACACCGTGCACATCACCCCGCTCGGCCGGGAACACCCGGTGACCGCGGGCATCGAGGACTTCACGCTCGACACCGAACAGTACTGGGTGCTGCACGACGACCTGATCGACGTGCTCGCCACCACCACCCACCCCGTCCGGCCGTGGCACCCGTGGCAGCGCCCGGTCACCTCCCCCGCGGTGTGGGCCCGCCACTGGGGAGCGGGACGGATCCTGATCACCACCCCCGGGCACGACGTGAGCGTCCTGCAGAACCCGAACGTCACGACCATCGTCCGGAGGGGGATGCTGTGGGCGAGCCGCACCGCATCGGCATCGTAGGTCTCGGGGTGATCTCCCGCGTCTACCGGGACACCCTCGCCGCTCACCCCGGTGTCCGGGTGACGGCCGTCGCCGACCTGGACGCCGCCCGGTCGGCGGCTGTCGCCGCGGAACTGCCGGGCGCGCGGGCCGTGGGCGTCGGCGAACTGCTCGCCGCCCCCGACGTGGACACGGTGCTCAACCTCACCGTCCCGGCGGCCCACGCCGACATCGCCCTCGGCGCCATCGCGCACGGCAAGGACGTGTACGGCGAGAAACCCCTGGCCGCCACGTTCCCCGCCGCCCTGGGCGTCATGGAGGCGGCCACGGCCGCGGGCACCACGGTGGGCTGTGCCCCGGACACGGTGCTGGGCACCGGGCTGCAGACCGCGCGGTGGGCCATCGACACGGGCGGCATCGGACGGCCCCAGTTCGCCACCGCCGTGATGATCACCCCCGGCCACGAACGCTGGCACCCGCATCCCGACTTCTACTACACCGCCGGGGGCGGCCCGCTCCTCGACATGGGCCCCTACTACATCACCGCCCTGGTGCACCTGCTGGGTCCCGTCACGGCGGTGATCGGTGCCGCCGGCCGGCTGCGGGACGAACGGGTCATCGGCTCGGGCCCCCGCGCCGGCCGGACCATCCCGGTCGAGGTGGACACCCACGTCTCCGGGGTGCTGGAACACGCCGGCGGAGCACTGACCACGCTCACGACGAGCTTCGACGGTCTGGCCACCGCGGCCACCCCCATCGAGGTCCATGGCGAAACGGGGTCACTGGCGGTCCCGGACCCGAACCGGTTCGACGGCCCCGTGCGGATCTTCACCGACGGCGCGCGGGAGTGGCGCACCCTGCCCGCCGCCGCCGGGTACGCCGACGGCGAGCGGGGCGTCGGCCTGCTGGACTTCGCCACCACGGGTCCCGGCGAGGAACCGCGCGCCGGCGGCCACCTGGCGCTCCATGTGTCGGAGGTGATGAGCGCCCTGCTCACCTCCGCGGCCGAAGGCCGGCGGATCCAACTGACCACGACCACCCGGCGCCCCGCTCCCGTCCCGCTCACCGCCGCCGACCGGTGGCGCGGCCGGCCGGGAACCTCCTGAGCCCCGGACACCGCGCAGCGGCCCCGGCCCCCGGGAGCCGTACGCTCCGCCCGGCAGCACCGGGCGGAGCGTACGGGCCAGGGCCCGGCCGCCGAATTCAGCAGGTGGAGTTGGTCGCCGGTTCACCAGCACCTACGAGGCGTTCGTGTCGATCGTGGAGACCGCGCCCCGCGCCGGTACCGGTCGGGCGTCAGCCCACGCGTGCGAGCTGCCATTGCTGGTTGGTGCCGCCCCAGTCGGCGTACTGGACGATGTTGGCACCGTCCGCGGTGGAGCCGCCCTGGACTTCGAGGGCTTTGCCGCTGTGGCGGTTGATGAGCCGGATGGTGCCGCCCGGGGAGTCGCTGACGCGCCATTGCTGGTTGGCAGCGTTGGTGTCGCTCCACTGGACGACGGCGCCTCCGTCGGCGGTGGACCAGTTGTGGACGTCGAGGACTTTCCCGGAGTGCTGCGAGCGGAGCCGGTAGTAGCCGCCGCCGGAGTCGACGAACTGCCAGCGTTGCTGGGCCTGGTCGTTGCGGGACCACTGGGTGATCCGGGCCCCGTCGCCGGTCGCCAGGTTGTACACGTCGAGCGCCTTGCCGCTGTTCCGGTTCACCAGCACGTACCAGGCGTTCGTGTCGATCCCACCGGGCGGCTGCGTGCCGCCGCCCCCGTTGAGGGTGTCCAGCACGGCCGTGTACGCCGGCTTCTTGTTGCCCGCGCCGTCGAAGAGCAGCGGGTTCTCACCCGTGCGCCAGGAATCGCTGTCCCGGACACCCCACACGGTGATGCCCGTGCACCGGCTCACCGCCAGGCAGGCACGCGTGACGGTGGCGTAGGCGTTCGCCTGGTCCGCTCCGGCGATGTCCAGCTCGGTGATCTGGACCTCGACGCCCAGGTCGGCGAACCGCTGGAGATTCGCCTGGTAGTCGGCCGGCGGCGAGTTCGTCAGATGGGACTGGAACCCCACGCAGTCGATCGGCACGCCGCGGGCGATGAAGTCCCGCACCATGGTGTAGATCGCCGTGCTCTTGTCGTTGATGCCGTCGGTGTTGTAGTCGTTGTAACAGAGCTTGGCGCTGGGATCGGCCGCCCGTGCCGTGCGGAAGGCGACCTCGATCCAGTCGTTCCCGGTGCGCTGGAGATTGGAGTCCCGCCGCTGGCCGGCGGGCCAGTCCGCGAACGCCTCGTTCACCACGTCCCAGGAGTGGATCTGCCCCCGGTAGTGCCCGGCGACCTGATTGATGTGGTTGACCATCGCGGACCGCAGGGTGCTTCCCTCCAGCCCCTGTGCCCAGCCCGGCTGCTGGGCGTGCCACACCAGCGCGTGCCCCCGGACGGACATCCCCTGCTGGCGGGCGTGGTTGACGATCCGGTCGCCGGCCGAGAAGTTGAAGGAGCCGCGGGAGGGTTCCGTGGCGTCCCACTTCATCTCGTTCTCGGCGGTGAGGCTGGTGAACTCCCGGTTCACGATGGTCGTGTAGGCGCCTTCGTTGAGCTTGTGCCCGGCGACCGCCGCGCCGAAGTAGCGACCGCGCTCGGCCGCGGCGCTCCCCAGGGTGGTGGCCGCCTCCGCGGTGCCCGCCGACGCCACGACGGTGCCGCCGGAGACGAGCACGACGGCCAGCAGCATGACGAGGAGTCTGAGGCGGCGCAACCTGCCGCCGTGCGGGACGTGTTGAGCGGTGAGTATCATCCGGTGTCCTTCCGGTGAGAGGGCGGGGGGCGGATGCCGGCCGGCGCTCAGGAGGGGATGAGCTGGAACGACTCCGCGGCTCCGAGCGTCGCGGCGGACGCGATCAGGGGCCCGCTGCCCGCCGTGACGTACCGGTCGTTGGCGTGGGCGCGCAGGCCGACGGAACCGTCGCCGTTCGGCACCCGGGTGAAGGTCTCCCACGGCCCGACCGCCGTGCGGTTGGCGATCAGGGGAGCGGCTCCGGCGTTCTCGGCGCAGACGTACCGGCCATTCGCGTGGGAGCGCAGGGCCACCGCGTCACCGCCGGCGTCGACCAGGTCGAAGCGTTCCCACGGCCCGACCGTGGGCCGGTTGGCGACGAGGGCGTCGGCTCCGGCGTTCTCCGCGCACACGTGCTGGCCGGTGGCCGAGGAGCGCAGCGCCACCACCGGACCGGATCCGCCCGGGGCGAGGACGGACTCCCAGCGGGTACCGCTCCCGGCCGCGCCGGCGGGCAGCCGGTCCCGGGCCGCGGTGTCCCCGTACAGGCTCCAGCGCATCCAGTCCACGTAGGTGTTCACGGTCTGGGTGTGATTGACACCGCTCCAGATGT
Organism: Streptomyces harbinensis; assembly: GCF_900116145.1. GTDB lineage: Bacteria > Actinomycetota > Actinomycetes > Streptomycetales > Streptomycetaceae > Streptomyces > Streptomyces carpaticus. The sequence goes on from NZ_FPAB01000002.1 coordinate 750,467, forward strand.
ACTCGTCGTGGCCGGTGTTCAGATGGGTGAGGAACGCCTTCGGGGCCGGCAGCTCGTTGTACGCCTGCCGGGCCGAGGAGTACTGGCAGATGGGGTCCTGGTCGCCGTGGACGAACAGGACGTTCGCCGCCACGCGCCCGGAGGGGTTCCCCATGTGCACGGTGGCGAACGGTACCGCGGCCACGATGCGCTCGTCCGGCCAGGCGGTGAGCAGGCCGTGGGTGGTCATCCCGCCGAGCGAGTGCCCCGCGACACCGACACCGGTGGCGGTGTCCAGGCGTCCGGCGAACGGGGAGCCGGGGGTGGTGTTGAGCGCCAGCGTCCTGGTGAGGACTTCGGAGACGTCCTGGGACTGGTTGCCGTTGTAGACATCCCCGATATTGCCGGGGGTGCCGGTGGAGGTGGTGGGGAAGACCGGGGCCGGGACCACGAAGCCCGCCTCCGCCAGCGGACGGACGAGCGGCGCGTAACTCTCCGGGTTCCCGCCGAGGCCATGGCTGAACTCGACCACCGGGAAGACGCCGTCGGCGAGCGCGGCATTGGGCACCGGGTTGCCGCCCGGGTTTCCGGCGGCGGGGTAGAAGATCCGGGTGACCAGGGGGCGGGAACCGCGGCTCCACGCGAATTCGCGTACCCCGATGGCGAAGCGCTGGGTGGGGGCGTCGAGACGGCCGGCGGCTGTCGCCGTTCCGGCGCCGAGCAGGGAGGCCCCCACGGCTGCCGTGCCCATGCCAAGCATCTGGTGCAGGATCGTGCGGCGTCGTAACGACATCGGTGCAACTCCTCGGATCAAGAGGTGAGCTGATGGAACCGGCCCCCGGTCCGGGAGGGGCGGACATGCGCGGGCCGTGCGGTGCGGCGCGCGGCGCGTCCGGCTTACGGGCCGGGGTCGTCCTCCCCGTCCGTGGGCCCGGATCGGCGGTGCCGGAGCCGGCCCGCGAGCCGCGCCGACGCGGGCGCGGCCGTGCGGAACCGGTGGTGCGCGTGGTGCGGGCTCCGTCGCGATGACGTGCGGATTCCACGGGTCGCGTGACGAGGTGACATCGTTCCGGAGGGTCCGGTCCTCGGGGGCGGAAATCTCTCCGGCCCGGGGGGCGTGCTGGGGTGAGCGGTGCGGCCGTGGCCCGTCGGGGGCGGAAGTCCTCCCCGGGGAAGCCATGTTCGATATGCCGGACGCCGACCGGCCTATCAGACAGCTTGGATGATGGGGCATGGCCCCAGCCGCGTCAATGGCCCGGACCGGATTCGTCGCCGGCCCATGGCGCCCGGCTCCACGGGCAGCCGGAACCCGGTGTGACCGGCCCGCCGTCCGGGCCTTCCCGAGCCCGTTCCGACTCCCGGTGCGTCCGCAGGTTCCGGTCGCCCCACAGGCTTGACGGAGCGCCCCGGCGCTCCTAGCGTTCCGCAGCGACGCATCCGTCGGCGGTCCCGCGCCCGGGGCCCGGCTCCGCCGTATCGGGGCGAAGGTCTTTCACACACCCGAATGGGAGCGCTCCCGCGCCCGTGCAGACGCCGAACACGGGACTGCGGCGCTCCCCGCAGCCGGAAGAGAGGTGGGTACGCAGCCGAGGCCCCCGCTGAGAGCACGTCGATCACCGCCGCCGCGGTACATCAGAAGGTGCGGCGACCGGACCCGGGCCGAGACCCGGTGCAGACCGCCGGCCGTCACGGAAGAGACCGGTGCCCCGGGAAGACCTCCCGGAACACCGGCCCCTCGCACCGTCGGGACGACAGGATTTGAACCTGCGACCCCTTGACCCCCAGTCAAGTGCGCTACCAAGCTGCGCCACGTCCCGGTGTCGACCGCGAGCCAGAAGTCTAACGCAGCCGCAGGTCAGGGCGGTCACGGGGGAGTGGCGCCGCGGCTGCCCGCCGGGCCCGGAGGCGTGCGCCGGCTCCGGCGGTGCGCCGCGCGGGGGTGTGAACGCGCCGGGAGGGAGCAGAAGTACTACCCCGGTCCGCTGACACCCAGGAGGTCGCCATGGATCCCGCCCCCGCTCCCGCCATCACCGCGTTCCACGTGCGGACGCTGCTCGACTCGCCGGCCGAGGAGCCCGTGCTGTACATCGACACCAAGGAGGCGCCCCGTATCGAGGTGTGGACGGCGGACGACATCCGGCGCTCCACGATCGTGGTCACCCGCCGGGAGGTCACCGGCTGGATCGGCGAGGAGCCCGACGACGACGCGATCCACGAGGTGCTGCCCCGGCTGCAGGACATCGCCGACCGGCTGGCCGGCGGCTCCTGACCCGCCGGCACGCCCGCGCGTTCCGCCCTTCGGGCGAGGCCGGGGGCACACGCCGGGCGGCAGGGGCCCGACGTGCCCGCCCCGCGCGGTGCCCGGCTCTACGGTCAAGGTATGACAGCGACGATCGCTCTGAACGACGGCACCTCCATCCCCCAGCTCGGCTTCGGCACCTATCTGGTGCCGCCGCAGGACACCCAGGCGATCGTCGGCACGGCCCTGGAGGTCGGGTACCGGCACATCGACACCGCCCAGATGTACGGGAACGAGGCCGAGGTCGGCCGCGCCGTCGCCGAGAGCGGACTGCCGCGCGGTGAGCTGTACCTCACCAGCAAGCTCGACAACGGCAACCACCGGCCGGACGACGTACGGCGCACCTTCGCCGAGTCGCTGGCCAGGCTGGGCGTGGACCGGCTCGACCTGTTCCTGATCCACTGGCCGCTGCCCACCCTGTACGACGGCGACTACGTGTCCACCTGGCAGGCGGTCGCCGGGCTCATCGAGGAGGGGACGCTGCGCTCGGCGGGCGTCTCCAACTTCGAGCCGGAGCACCTGGACCGGATCATCGGCGAGACCGGGGTCGTCCCCGCCGTCAACCAGATCGAGGTGCACCCCTACTTCCCCAACGAGCGGGCCCGCGCCGCCTCGCTCTCCCACGGCATCGCCGTCGAGGCGTGGGGGCCGCTCGGCCAGGGCGCCGTCCTCGGGGACGAGGTGATCGCGGGCATCGCCGAGCGCACCGGACGGCCGCCGGCCCAGGTCATCCTGCGCTGGCACATCCAGCGCGGGGACATCGTCTTCCCCAAGTCCTCCAGCCGCGCCCGGATGGAGGAGAACTCCCGCATCTTCGACTTCGACCTCTCCCCGCAGGACATGGCGGCGATCGACGGGCTGGACCAGGGGCCGCAGGGCCGCGGCGGCCCGGACCCCAACACGTTCGCCTACCTGCCCTGATCCCCGGCCCCGGGCGGGTCCGGCCGGGTGCGCCACCGGTTACCCTGTGGATCGTCACACACCGGCACAGGGTGCGCTCCGGGCGGGAGGCAGACCATCGTCACCATGCAGGACGTCGCCCGGGCCGCCGGCGTGTCGCCGATGACCGTGTCGAACGTCGTCAACAACCGGCCGCATGTGCGGGAGGCGACGCGCGTCAAGGTGCTGGAGGCGATGGACCGGCTCGGCTACCGGGTCAACATCGCGGCCCGCAATCTGCGGGCCGGCCGGACCCAGACGATCGGTCTCGCGGTCCCCGAGATGGACCGGCCCTACTTCGCGGAGCTGGCCGCCCGCATCGTCCGGCACGCCCGCGCCGCCGGCTACCGGGTGGTCGTCGAGCAGACGGGGGCGCGGCGGGAGGAGGAACTGGACGCGATCGCCTGGTCCCGCAACAGCCTGTACGACGGGCTGATCCTCAGCACGGTCGCGCTGGGGCCGGACGACCGTGACCTGCTGCGGGTCGATTTCCCGGTGGTGATCCTCGGGGAGCGGATCTTCGACGCGCCGGTCGACCACGTCGCCATGCCCAACACCGACGGCGCCCGCACGGCCACCGCGCATCTGATCGGCAGCGGCTGCCGGCGGATCGCGATGGTCACCGGCCCGGATCTGGAGAGCACCAACATGGCCGGCCTGCGGTACGCCGGGTACCGGGAGGCGCTGCGGGCGGCGGGGCTGCCGCACGACGAGCGGCTGGTGGTGCGGCTGCCCCGGCTCGATCCGGCGAGCGGTGCCGAGGCGGCGGCGCGGCTGGCCCGGGCGGAGCCCGGCTGGGACGGGGTCGTCGCCGTCACCGACACGGTCGCCCTGGGGGTGGTGCGCGGGCTCGCCGACGCCGGGCTGCACGTTCCCGGGGACGTGCGGGTGGTGGGCTTCGACAACACCGAGGCGGGCCGCTTCGCCGTTCCGTCGCTGACCACCGTCGATCCGGACAACGACTGGATCGCCGCCCGCGCGGTCGGGCTGCTGGTCGGGCGTATCCGGGGGGACGCGGCGCAGGGCCGGCCGCGGGACGTGGTCAGTCCGTTCGGGCTGATCGAGCGGGAGTCCACCGGCGGCGGGCGGCGGCCGGCCGTCTGACGCCCGCCTCTTGACACCGGTCGTCGGCCCGGGTTTTTGTATCGATACACATCACTCTTCCCGACGGAGGCCGTCCGTGACCACCACCCGGGGCACCGCGATCGTCAACCTGGACATCGAGGGCCCGACCATCAGCCGCCATCTGTACGGTCACTTCGCCGAGCACCTGGGCGCCTGCATCTACGGCGGCTTCTACGTCGGCGAGGACTCCGAGATCCCCCACGAGGGCGGCATCCGGCTGGATGTCGTCGAGGCGCTCCGCGCCCTGGAGATCCCCAACCTGCGCTGGCCCGGCGGCTGTTTCGCCGACGAGTACCACTGGAAGGACGGCATCGGCCCCAAGGAGAGCCGGCCCAGGATGGTGAACACCCACTGGGGCGACGTCGAGGAGAACAACCACTTCGGCACCCACGAGTTCCTGGCCCTGTGCGAACTGCTGGGCGCCGAGCCGTACATCAGCGGCAACGTGGGCAGCGGCACCGTCCAGGAGATGAGCGAGTGGGTCGAATACCTCACCCGGGACGGCGACAGCCCGATGGTGCGGCTGCGCAAGGCGAACGGCCGGGACGAGCCGTGGCGGGTGCGGTTCTGGGGAATCGGCAACGAGACCTGGGGCTGCGGCGGGAACATGCGCGCCGAGTACTACGCGGACCTCGCCCGCCAGTACGCCACCTACTGCCGCGACCACGGTGACAACACGCTCTACCGCATCGCCTCCGGCGCCTCCGACAACGACCTCGCCTGGACCGAGACGCTGATGAAGCAGATCAGCTGCCCCGGCTGCGAGTTCACCCCGAAGAACTTCTTCCAGGCCCTCTCCCTGCACTACTACACGATGGCCGGCACCTGGGAGGCCAAGGGCAGCGCCACCGAGTTCGACACCGACACCTACTACCGCACCCTGGCCGCCGCCCGGCGGATCGACCGGATCATCACCGGCCACTCCACGGTCATGGACCTCTACGACCCGCTGCGCACGGTCGGCCTGGTGCTGGACGAGTGGGGCACCTGGTGGGACGTGGAGCCGGGCACCAACCCCGGCTTCCTCTTCCAGCAGAACACGCTGCGCGACGCCCTGGTGGCCGGCGTCCACTTCGACATCTTCCACAAGCACGCCGGGCGCCTGGTCATGGCCAACATCGCGCAGACCGTCAACGTCCTCCAGGCCATGATCCTCACCGACGGGGACCGGCTCGTGCGCACCCCCACCTACCACGTCTTCGAGATGAACAAGGGCCACCAGGACGCCACCTCGCTGCCGGTGCATCTGAAGCTCGCCGCCGGCGGCAGCCACGCCCTGCCCGACGGCAAGGAACTCGACACCCTGTCCGTCTCGGCCAGCACCAAGGACGGCGCCCTGCTGATCTCCCTCAGCAACCTGGACGCGGACGCCCCGGCGGAGGTCACCCTCGACCTGCGCGGCGGCTCCGTCGGCACCCCCACCGCCCGGCTGCTGACCGCCGACCGGCCGCAGGTCTTCAACAGCCCGCAGGATCCCGACGCCGTCGCGCCGCGCCCCTGGGACGAGGGCCTGCGCACCGACTCCGACCGGCCGGGCCTGCTCACCGTCACGCTGCCCGCGCACTCCTTCGCCACCGTGCGGGCCCCGATCGCCGGCTGACCCGGGAACCCCGGCACGTGCCGGCGGCCGGCCCCCGAAACGGGGGCCGGCCGCCGGCGGACCGGGGCGGGGGAGCGCGTCAGCCGTTCGAGGTGGCGGACGAACGGGCCGGCACGGTGAGGGTGGTGCCGTCCGAGAACGTCACCGTCCGCTCCGCGTCGGCGTGGTTGTGCGCCGTGTAGGTGCGCACCCCGTCCTTCTCGAACACCGCGGCGGTGGGAATGTCCGCCGTCACGTCCAGGTTGGGCGTGCCGACCGCGGCCAGGGTGGTGATCCAGTGGTAGGTGTGGGCCCGGGTCGCCCCGGCCTCCGGCTCGTACGCGTCGCCGTCCGCGTCGTAGGAGGACTTGGCGGTCGCCGGGTCGGCGAGGGCCTGGAACTGCCAGAGCAGGTCACGCCACTCCTCGAACGGGCCGCCGTTCTGCTCCACCAGGTGCGTCAGGTTCCGCTCGACGGCCTGCGGGTCGGCCGCCAGATGCAGCGAACCACCGGTCACCGGCAGCACGTTGATGCCGTGGATCTCCTCCGGGTTGGCGGTCCACCACGTGGAGTAGGCGGCGCCGGAGCCCCACACCATGCCGACGATCGGGTGCGTGTAGTCCTCGGGGTACACCTCCTGGTCGGCGTCGAACCAGTACTGGCGGATCGACTCGGCCTCGGTGGTCAGCAGGAAGACGCCCAGATCGCGCAGTTCGTCGTCGCCGGTGGCCGAGCCCCACAGGATGAGGCCGACGCTGAGGTTGATGGACTCCGAGGACGACTCCTGGTTGTTGCCGGCGGCGAAGCCCTGGTGACCGGCGGCCCAGCTGTGCCCCGCGTACGGGTCGAAGCCCCGCAGGAACGGGTAACGGTCGTCGTCGCGCGCCGGGTTGGCGGTGTCCCGGATCAGCTCGTGGACCATGCCGCCCCACGCGGACTGCTCGGCCCACGCGGGGTCGAACTGCGCGACGACGGCGGCGGCCATCACGAAGTAGCTGTAGTGGAAGTGGTGGTCGTTCAGCTCGGTGTCGCTGCCGTAGGACGCCGGGTAGCCGGTGAGCGTGGACCAGTCGGAGTCGTAGGAGAACTCGGCCGCACCGCCGACGGTGAACCATTCCTCCAGCCGGTCCTTGATCAGCGTCAGCAGCCGGTCGCGGGAGGCGTCGTCGCCGGCCTGGTCGGCGATGGTGGTGAGCTGCGCCAGCTTGCCGAGCTGCTTGCCGGTCCAGTAGGTGTCGGTGGCGCCCTCGAACGGGTCCTCCGCGCCGAGCACGTCGGCGATGTAGCCGGCGAGCCGGCCCTCGTCGACCGCGTCGCTCTCCGGCAGGACCGGCAGCACACCGGGGACGGTCTGGGTGGTGGTGAACGAGGCGCCCTCGCGGACCTTCATCGTGCCGCGCGGCGAGACGTACTCGTGGTCCAGCAGCGCGTCGTCGGTGTGCAGCCACTGGTGGCGGTAGAGCGCCTGGAGGGTGCCGGTCTCGGAGCCCTCGCGGGCCTCGGTCTCCAGCGTGTAGGTGGCGTTGACCTCGCCGGCGGCCGTGTCGTACTCCCACGACACCTGGGAGCCGGTGACGAAGCTGAAGGCGTACTGGGCGTAGGTGTCCAGCGCCTCCTGCTCGGGCAGCAGCGCGACCGAGTAGTAGTCGTTGTCGCCGAGCGCGGCCGTCACCGAGGTGCCGGAGACGTTCCAGTCGCTGCCGCTGGGGGCGAACAGCGCGTAGTGGTTGCCGGCGACGGTCACGCCGAGGATGTTGCCGTCGTCGGCGAAGACCTCGGGGGTGCCGTTGGTGATGATCTCGGCGTCACCGCCGTCCGCCTCGGCGTACACGTACGGCAGGCCGTGCCCGATGGTGGCGCGCAGTTCGCGGTCGCCGTCGCCCCAGTAGGGGGTGACGGTCCAGTCGGACCAGCCGTCCGCCCGGACGTCGGGCGCGTCGAGGCCGGTGACGCTGAGGGTGAGGTCGGCGGTGTGCGCGAACTCGTACTGCCGTCCCTCGCCGACGATGGTGTGGGCCGTGGGGTGACCCACCTGGAGGCCCTCGGCGACGGCCTGGTAGGTGAGGGGGTGCCCGTACATCGGCTGGGAGTACGGGTTGTCGGGGTAGCGCTTGAAGACGAGCGAGGACCACCACTCGTTGGTGGGGACCGGCTCTCCGGCGACCGCGTCGGTGACCTGCGGCAGGACCGGGGTGCCCATGTTGTCGGTGGGTCCCTGGGTGCCGGCCGGGCGGGAGTCGGAGTAACTGCCGTTGCCGACCGGGATCTCCGCGGCGGTGGCGGACGGGATGACCAGGGCTCCGGTGACGGCTGCCGCCGTCGCCGCCGCCGCGGTGGTCAGGGCGATCCGGCGTCGTCGCCGGTTCACGCGATGCTTGCTCATCTGCTACCTCAGGTGCGTGGGGGGAAGACGGGCAGGGCCGGACGTGTGGGACCGGCGTTCGCGAAGGTAGGAGGGTGCCGACGGCCTGTCAACGGAGCACGACCGGTTGCCGCCGCCGGGCCGGGACCGGGGGAGAGGGGAGGAACCGCAGGTGGGAAGGGGTGCGGGCGGCCGTGCCCGGGGCGGAGGCGGCCGGTGGAACGGCGGAAGATCAGTGTCGGCTCAGCCGCGCTTAAGAAGCGGTTAAGCCGCCACGGCCCCGGCGTGGTCGCCGGTATCCCCGTCCGCGACGGGAGACGGATCAGCCAGGAAAGGACGATCATCCGCCGTTCACAGGCAATCAAGTTGCTGTTCGCGGCGGAAGGAAACGGTCTAAGGCGATCCCCGTGTCGAAGGCTGCCCACGGTCCCCGATGGCGCGGCCACGCGGCCGGAGCACCGCCCAGGCAGCCGAGCAGTGAAGAGGCATCATGTTTCGTTTCCGACGGCGTCGGAACCAGCACATCGGAAAGAGAGCCGTCTCGGCGGCCGTCGCCGCCGCCCTGGTGGCCGGGCTCGGCCAGGTCGCCTCCGCACCGGGCGCCACCGCCCGCGACCAGGACACCGGCGCCGCGCAGCTCAGCCCGTTCGACGCGGTGGACCAGTTCATCGGCACCCGCCACGACACCACCCAGAACAAGGGCAACAGCGCCTACGGCAACACCTGGCCGGGCGCGACACTGCCCTTCGGCATGGTCCAGTTCACCCCCACCACGCACCACACCAGCGGCGGCGACAACTGGGGCGGGTACGAGTACGGCGCCGACCAGCTGCGCGGATTCGGCCTCACCCGGCTCTCCGGCACCGGCTGCGCCAACAACAACGGCGCCTTCGACGTCCCCGTCCTGCCGTACACCGGCCGGCTGACCGCCGACCACGCGCTGCCGACCTCGCCCGCCGACGGCATCCGCGACTACTACCTGGACTTCTCCCACGACAACGAGCACGCCGAGCCCGGCCACTACGCGGTCGGCCTGGACAACGGCACCGACGTCGCCCTGACCGCCACCCCCCGCACCGGCGTCGCCACCTTCGACTTCCCCGACGACCGGGACTCCGCCACCCTCATCTTCGACGTGGCCGGCTCCAACAACGGCTCCAGCGCGAGCGCGGTCACCGTCGCGGGCGACACCGTCTCCGGCTGGACCGAGACGCGCACCGTCTGCGGCGGCGGCAGCTACCGCGTCCACTTCTCCGCCACCTTCGACACCCCCCTCGCCTCGCACGGCACCTGGAGCGGCTCGGAGGTCACCCCCGGCGGCACGGAGGCCGCCTCGACCTTCAGCCACGGCTCGGGCGCCTTCGTCACCTTCCCGCGGGGCGCCGAGGTCACCGCCCGGATCGGCATCTCCTACGTCAGCGTGGAGAACGCCGCGCTCAACGCCGCCACCGAAACCGGCGACCGCACTCCGGAAGCGCTGCGCGCGCAGGCCGCCGCGGCCTGGCGGGACGCCCTGGGCACCGTCCAGGTCACCGGCGGCGACGACGCCCGGCGCACCGTCTTCTACACGGCGCTGTACCACGCGCTGCTGCACCCCAACCTGTACGACGACGTCAACGGCGAGTACCTCGGCTACGACGGCACCGTCCGGCGCGTCGCCGAGGGCCGCCACCAGTACGCCACGTACTCCGGCTGGGACGCCTACCGCGGCCACGCCCAGCTGATCGCGCTGCTCTTCCCCGAGGTCGGCTCGGACATCAACCAGTCCCTGACGGACCTGGCGACCCAGACCGGCCGCTGGCCCAACTGGCCGCACAACGGCGTCTCCCAGCAGAAGATGAGCGGCGACGGCCTCCAGGTGATGCTGGCCTCGATCGACGCGTTCGGCAGCACCGACTACGACCGCGAGGCCGCGCTCGCCTCCATGGTCGCCACCCAGACGCTGCCCGCCGACCGCAGCAACCGCGCGCACCTGCACCAGTACGCGGGCCTGGGCTGGGTCGAGAGCCGCAACGGCGACGTCGCCACCTCCAGGACGCTGGAGTACGCCATCAACGACTTCGCGATCGCCCAACTGGCCGCCCGGCTCGGGGACGAGGACAACCACCGCCGGTTCATGACCCGCGCGCAGCACTGGCAGAACCTCTTCGACCCGGTCAGCGGCCACATCCGGCCCCGCGATCGCAACGGCTTCGACCGCGGCTTCAACCTCGGCGAACGCGGCGACCAGTTCGAGCAGTCCACCGGCTACCAGTACGGCTGGCTCGTCCCGCACAACCTGGCGGCCCTCATCGAGCGCCGGGGCGGCACCGAGGCCGTCGCCGCACAGCTCGACACCTTCTTCACCGAGCTGGACGCCGGCGTGTACGACACCCCGTACGCCTACCTCAGCAACGAGGGCGACTTCCACACCCCCTGGATCTACAACTGGCTGCGCCGGCCCGCTTCGACCACCGATGTGCTGTACCGCGCCGCCGAGGAGATGTTCGACACCTCGCCGAGCGGCCTGCCCGGCAACGACGACCTCGGCGCGCTCTCCGCCTGGTACGTGTGGGCCGCGATCGGCCTGCACCCCTCGGTGTACGGCACCGCCGACCTCGCCGTCTCCTCCCCGATGTTCGAGCGGGTGCTGATCGACAGCGCCGGCAGCGACCGCGCCATCGCCATCGAGGCGCCCGGCGCCGGAACGGAGCAGCGCTACATCCGCTCCCTCGCCGTCAACGGCACCGACTCCACCGCCTCCTGGCTCCCGGAGAGCTTCACCCGGACCGGCGGCACCCTGGACTTCACCCTGGGCACCACCCCCGGCACCTGGGGCACCGGCCCCGACGACGTGCCGCCCTCCTACGGCGACCGGCAGGACGCGTACAACAACATCGGCACCACGGCGGACGGCCGCGGCGCCACCGGCATGCTGGACGCCTCCGGCAACAGCCTCTCCCGCGACCACCTGGCCGCCGCCGGAGCCGGCCCGGGCGCCGCGCTGACGGTGCCGGAGACCGACACCGTCTTCCACTGGCCCGACACCCCGGCGGGCGAGCCCGACAACTGGGTGCCGCACGGCCAGCGCGTGGACCTCGGCGGACGCCACGGCGCGTCGGTGTCCTTCCTCGGCCTGGCCACCAACGGCCCGGCCGAGGGCACAGCCACCGTTCTCTACACGGACGGCTCCACCCAGGAGGTGCCGGTCCAATTCACCGACTGGACCCCGGGCACCGCCTACCGCTTCGGCAATGTGCCGGTGGTCACCGTCCCCGGCCGCAACCGCGCGGACGGCGGGCAGGACACCACCGAGGCGAAGGTCTTCGCCACCGCGCCGGCCGCCATCGACCCGGACCGGGCCGTCGAGGCCGTCCGGCTGCCGGAGGGCTCCGACCGGGGCGTCATGCACATCTTCGACGTGGCGCTCAGCGACACGGCACCGCCGGCCCCGGACGAGACACCCGAACGGGTCGTCCTCACCCCGGCCGCCGACCCGGCCACCGAGCAGCGGATCACCTGGCGCAGCCGGGCGGATACGGGCACCGTCGAGGTCCGCGCGGGCGAGGCGGGCGAGGTGCGGACGGTGGAGGCCGAGGTGCGGACCGAAGCGCACATCGCTGACCCGGCGTTCACCGGCTGGACGGCCGCCCTCACCGGCCTGGAGCCGGACACCCGCTACTCCTACCGGGTCGGCCACGACGGCGCCTGGAGCCCCTGGCACACCTTCACCACGGCCGCCGCCGGGGCCGAACCGTTCACCTTCCTCTACTACGGCGACAACCAGCAGGGGCTCGGCGACGTCTGGCCGGCCATCGCGGCGCAGGCGAACGAGGCGTACCCGTACGCCAGGGCCGCCCTGTACGCCGGGGACCTCATCGACAACTCCCACGAGGGGGAGTGGAACACCTGGTTCGCCGCCAACCCGGCCGCCCTCGCCTCCCAGCTGAACCTGGTAACGGTCGGCAACCACGAGTTCAACTCCGGCAACGGCCTGCTCCAGACCAACCGGGCAAGCTTCGTCTACCCGGACAACGGCCCGCTGCCGGCCGATGCCGGGGCGGACGCCGACCGGTACGGTGCGCATCTGGCGGCGGCGCTGCGGGACACCGTGTACCACGTGGACCACCAGGACGTCCGGTTCGTGGTGCTCAACGCCAACCGGGACGACATCTGCGAGCTCGTCCGCCCGGCCGACCTCGCGGACTTCGACTGCGACGAGGCCCGCGGCGTCTGGGTGCGCATGCAGGCCGTGTGGCTGGACCGGGTGCTGACGGAGAACCCCAGCACCTGGACGGTCGTCCTGCACCACCAGCCGGTGTTCTCCACCGGCGCCGGCCGCGACGAGCCGGACATCCGTGAGGCATGGCTGCCCGTCTACCAGGAGCACAACGTCGATCTGGTGCTCGCCGGTCACGACCACACCTACGCGCGCGGCTACGTGAACGACGACGCGACGGACACCCCGGGGCTGACCACCGGGCCGGTGTACGTGGTAGCGGACGCCGGTTCGAAGTTCTACGACCTCCAGCCGGCGGACGACAACGTGTGGACGCGCAACGGTGCCACCCAGGTCACCCGGGCGCAGCAGACGTCCACGTACCAGGCGATCACGGTGGACGGCGAGAGCCTGTCGTACCGTTCGGTGATCGCCCACAAGGGCGACGACCGGGCGGCCCCGGGGGAGATCGGGGACACGCTGGACAGCTTCACCGTGACGCGGTACGCGGATGGGACGAAGTGGGTCACCGAGGAAGGCGTGACGCCCCCGGAGCGGCCGGAGGACCCGGACGACGGGGAGGACCGGACCGGCGGCGGTGACACCGGCGGTGACACGGGGGGCGAGAGCGGGGGCGAGAGCGGCGGTTCGGACGGCCCGCAGAACCCGGCCCCCACCACCGGCGGCGGTGACAGCGGCGGCGGCGATGTCGCAGGCGGTGGCACGGCGGCCGGTTCCGGCGGCAGCGGCAGCACCGGCAGCATCGGCACCACCGGCGGCGGGGGCTCCGGCGGCCACCCGGACGGAGGCGGCAAGGGTCCGCTGGCGAGCACCGGTACCGCCGTACTCCCCGCCCTCGTCCTCACCTTCGCGGCGCTGATCGCCGGCACCGCGCTGCTGCTGTGGCGCCGCCGCCTGACGGCACGCTGAACCGGCACCACCCACGGGTCCCCCTCACCCCACGGTGAGGGGGACCCGCCGCGTCCGGTTCCGGTTCCGGCCCCGTCCGCGGTGGCGCCGCCCGCCTACCGGGCCGCGTGGGCGAAGACGATGCCCAGCCAGAGCCAGCCGGTGACGATGAACACGCGCTGGATCAGACCGGTGCGGGGGTCGTCGCTCTCCCACGCCTGCGAGAACCGGGCCATGCTGACGACGGTGACGAGCGCGGTGAGCGCCGCGTACACCTTCCAGCCGGTCCCGGGCAGGACGAACACCGCGACGAGGGCCGCGACGGGCAGCGCACCGAAGACCGCGAAGCCGGCCCAGTCGTGCCGCTCATGAGTCTCCGAGAACCGCGGGGGATCCCCCTCCGGGGTGCCGGGCGGATAGCCGCGCATGGGGTCCATGGGATAGACGCCGGAGGCCACCAGCGCCAGTCCGAACACCGCGACCACCACGCCGAGCAGCACGCTGTCGACCGCTCCCGGGAGGGCGGCGGCGCCGGCGGTGATCGCCAGGCCGCCGACGATGAAGTTCGTCTTCTGCACCCAGCCCCGGTCACCGAGGGCGAGAGCGCTCACCGGATGCCGGACGGGGCGGTACCCGGGGCGGGTCCAGCCGTCGATCAGAAAGGTCACGACGAACAGCCAGCTTCCGAGGGCACCGAGCCACAGCAGGCCCGTCACACGGCCCCCTCGGTCGGCATGGGCGGACATATGGGTTCAGGGAGCACGGTGGAGTCCATCCGGAGCGACGGGCGCGGAACCCGAACCTAGGTAGGCAGGCCGGAGCCCGTCAAGGCCGGGGCACCCGGGGCAGGTTGGGCGTTGTCCTGGGCGGGTGGCGCCTGGAACCTCGCCCGCTCCGGGGTGGCCTCGCGCCCCGGCACTACAGTGGAACGGCGGAACTGGAAGCGCCATGGGGAAGGACCGCACATGAGGACCGGTACGGGGGAGCGGCCGGCGGGAAGTCCGTGGTGGTGGCTGCTGCCGGGCCTGCTGCTGCTCGGTGTGATGACCGCATGGGGGCTGCTGCGTTACCCGGAGCTGCCCGACCGGATACCGCAGCACATCGGCCCCGGCGGTGTGGACGCGTGGACGGACAAGAGCGTGGGCATGGCGTTCCTGCCGGTGTTCCTCTACGCGGGACTGATCGCGATCACGGCCGGCTGCGCCTTCGCGGTCACGCGCACCACGCCGCTGGACGAGATGCCCGCACCGAGCGACCGGTGGGCCATGGCCGCCGCCACCATGAACGGCCGTCCGGCCACGGCGGCTTCGGCCCGCCGGGTGGCCGGGGCGCTGCTGATGACCAACGCCCTCCTCGGCGTCGCCCTGCTGCCGTTGTGCTGGATCCAGTGGCGCGCCGACCAGACCGCCGCGGTCCCGGCCTGGACCTGGATTCTCGCCGCGACGGCCTTTCTGCTGTCGATGGTGCCCACCACCCGGGCCTGGTGGGCCGATGCCCGGGTGCGGGCGGCGGGGCGCGGTGTCTCCACCGGGAACGGCGCGGGGACGGCCCCCGGCCGGGACGGCTGAAACGGCGGCTGCTCGCAGGCGCGCCCGGGGGCGGAGCCGCGCTGCGGAGCCGGCTGGGCGGGGACGGGGTGCGGGTGTTGCCTCCTCGGGTCAGTGGACGACGGGACGGCCGAACCGGGCGAGCCAGGTGAAAGCGGGCAGTGCGCGGAGCGTGGGCCCCGGGTCGGACAGGGTGCGGTCACCCCCGCGGGCCGCCTCCCTGGCCTGGATGCCCAGCGCCGTGGCCACCACTGTCAGCCAGGTCTCGGTCGAGGGAGTGTGGTGCGCGGTGGTGCCCGGCGGCATGCCGCGCGGCAGCGCGGCGAGGGCGTGGCGGCCGGTGAGGACGCGTAAGGGGCCCGCCGAGCCCGGCAGATGGGACAGCAGCTTGGCTGGACAGAACGGGTCGGACGGCCGCGCCGGCAGGGAGAGCGCGTGCGTCAGCTCCAGGAGACGCTGGTGCGCCCCCGGCGCGGTGGTGAACACCGCTATCGGCCGGGTCCCCAGATGCAGGGCGACCGGAGCCCCGAGGTCCGGGCCGAGCACCGGCTCCACGGGGAAGACGTAGGTGTCCAGCCGGTCCGGCTGGACGCGCCACTTGCGCCACACGCGCGCGACCGTGGTGTACGAGACGTCCAGCCGGGAGGCGAGCAGGCGCGAGGACCAGCGGGGTGCGCGCAGCGCGGGTGGTGGGATGCCGCGGTCCGCCAGGGTCTCGGCCAGGATCTCCGCCTCGTCCACCTGCACCCGCCGCCCCGGCCGCGGTCGGTCGGTCAGGCCGTCGATGCCGGCCGCTCCGTAGCGTTCACGCCACTTCAGCACGGTGGGCCGGGTGGTCCCGGTGCGCTGGGCGATCTCGGTGTTGGGCAGTCCGCTGGCCGCGAGCAGGACGATGTGGGCTCGCTGCGCCAGTTGTGTGGGGGCTTTCGAAATGATCAACTCCAATCTTTGTCGGTCGCCGTGCTGCAACACTAACGCCGGTGCCACGTACATGACTTCGATTATGCCTATTCGTCAAACGTAAAGCATGCAATGGCACATTGCGATTGCTTGGCAAGCCGATGGGGTTCGGCTAGTGTGGAGATGACCTAAGGACGACGGGGTGAGTGGTCCTTTTCGGGACCTCGTTCAGTAATGGGGGGTGCTGTGGCGCGGGTCTGTTGTCGTGTGCACGCTGCGACTGCTCAACTGGAGCAGTAAGCGGTCAAACAGCGCGAGTTCGCTGATCACTGAATTCTTCACATGCGCCCCGCGTCGGCCGGGTGCGTATTCGGCATGCGCCTGACCGAGTTTCTTTTCCTTTGGCGCTGTCGTAGTTCTGCGTGTCCGGACTTGGTCTTGGGGGAATGGATGGCAGCCAGTTTCGCTTCGGGTTTCGCTTTGTCCGCGCGCACCGTGACCGAGTTCTTTGCGGCGTCGGTGGCACGAAACCCGGCAGCCGTGGCAGTGGTCTCCGGTGAAACGGAACTGACCTACGCCGAACTGGCGGAACGTTCCGACCGTCTCGCGGGTCGCCTGCGGCAACACGGTGTGCGGCCGGAGTCCCGGGTGGCCGTGCTCTTACCGCGTTCGGTGGACTACGTCGTCGCGGTGCTCGCGGTGGTGAGAGCGGGTGGCGTGTATGTGCCGGTGGATCCGGAGTACCCACCGGAGCGGCGACGGTACCTGCTGGCGGACGCCCGTCCCGTGGTGGTCCTGGACGCCCTGCCCGCCACCGAGGACCGCCCGGAGCCCCCGCCGGCCGGCGGGCACCCGCTCGGCGCCGCCTACATCATGTACACCTCGGGTTCGACCGGGACACCGAAAGGCGTGGAGGTCACGCACGCCGACATCGTGGCGCTCACCCAGGACCCGTGTTTCGCGCAGGGGCACGAGCGGGTGCTCCTGCACTCCCCGCAGGTGTTCGACGCCTCGACGTACGAGCTGTGGGTGCCGCTGCTGCGCGGCGGCACGGTGGTCGTCGCGCCGCCGGGCCGGCTGGACACCGAGCGGCTGGCCCGGACCGTGGCCGAACACGGCGTCACCGCCCTGTGGCTGACGGCGGGTCTGTTCTCCGTCATGGCCGAGCACCACGCCGAGGCACTGGCCGGGGTGCGGCAGGTGTGGACCGGTGGTGATGTCGTCTCCCCGCAGGCGGTGCGCCGGGTCCGTGAGGCGCACCCGGACCTCACCGTCGTCAACGGCTACGGCCCCACCGAGACGACCACCTTCGCCGCTCGCCACCCCGTCACCGGGGAGGTCGGCGCGGTGGTGCCGATCGGTGCGGCGATGGACGCCATGCGGCTGCACGTTCTCGACACGGAACTGCGCCCGGTCCCGCCCGGCACGACCGGTGAGCTGTACATCGCCGGTACGGGTGTGGCCCGGGGCTATCTCGACCGGCCCGCCCTCACCGCTGAACGGTTCGTCGCCGACCCGTACATGCCGGGGGAGCGGATGTACCGCAGCGGCGACCTGGTGCGCCGCAACGCCGACGGCGACCTGGAGTTCCTGGGCCGCGCCGACGACCAGCTCAAGCTCAACGGCTTCCGCGTGGAGCCCGGCGAGGTCGAGGCCGTCCTGCGCGACCACCCCGGCGTCCGGGACGCCGTGGTCGTCGCCCGCGAGGACCGCCCCGGCGAGCGCAGACTCGTCGGCTACGTCGTACCCGCCCCCACCGAAGGAGAGGCGGCGGAACAACTCGGCGAATGGCACGCCGTCTACGAGTCGATGTACGCCGAGTCGGCACCCGAAGCCTGGGACGAGGACTTCACCGGCTGGAACTCCAGCTACACCGGAGACCCGATCCCGCTGCCCGAGATGCGCGCCTGGCGCGACGCCGCCGTGGACACCGTCCTGGCCGGGCAACCGCGCCGGGTCCTGGAACTGGGCGTCGGCTCCGGTCTGCTGCTGGCCCGGATCGCGCCGCGCGTCGACTCCTACTGGGGTACCGATCTGTCCGGGACCGGCATCCGCCGGCTGCGGGAACGGATCGGCGGCCACCCCTGGGCCGACCGGGTCGCACTGCGCGCCCAGCCGGCCGACGACCTCACCGGACTGCCCGAGGGCTACTTCGACACGATCGTGCTCAACAGTGTCATCGCCTACTTCCCCCACGCCGGCTACCTGCGCGATGTCCTGCGCGGGGCACTGGCCCTGCTCGCCCCCGGCGGGCGGCTGATCGTCGGCGATGTCCGGAACCTGGCCACCCTGCGCGCCTTCCGCGCCGGCGTACGGGCCGCCCGGTACCCCGGTGAGTCGCCCGAGCGGGCCCGCGCCGCCGTCGAACACGCCGTGCGGATGGAGAAGGAACTCCTGCTGGACCCCGAGTGGTTCCACCGGTTCCAGGAGGACGAGCCGGACGTCACCTCGGTCGACATCCGGCTCAAGCGCGGTGCCGCGCACAACGAACTCACCCGGCACCGCTACGAGGTGGTGCTGCACCGCGGCGGCGCGCCCGCCGACCCGCAGACGCGGCCGGAGCTGCCGGTACTGCCGGAGCTGCGCTGGGGCCGGGATGTCCACACGGTCGCCGACGCCGTGGAGCGGGCCCCGGCACGGTTCACCGGCCTGCCCAACGCCCGCCTGGAGAGCGAGACCCGCCTCACTCCTCCCGGCACGGCCGCCCCGGCCGCAGCCGTCGATCCCGAGGAGCTGGCCCGGCACGCCGAACAGCACGGCCTGACCGCCCTGCTCACCCCCTCCGGAGAGACCCCGGACGCGTTCGACGCCGTCCTGCTCCCCGGCCAGGCCGAGACCCCCGCGGTCTTCCGCCCCGGCCACGGCACCCGGCCGCTGGCGAACGACCCCTCCACCGCCCGCCACTCCGGCGCCCTGGTACCGGCCCTCCGCGACCACCTGCGCGACCGGCTCCCCGCCCATCTGGTCCCCTCCGCCCTGGTGGTCCTGGAGACCATCCCGCTCACCGCCAACGGCAAGACCGACCGCCGCGCCCTGCCGGCCCCCGGACGGCCCACCGGCACCCCGCTCGTCCCGCCGAGCACCCCCACCGAGACAGCGCTGTGCGAGCTGTACGCCGAGGTGCTCGGCATCTCCGAGGTCGGCGTCCACGACGACTTCTTCGAACTCGGCGGCCACTCGCTGCTCGCCACCCGGCTGGCCAGCCGGGTACGCGCCACACTCGGCGCCGAACTGCCGGTCCGCACCGTGTTCGACGCGCCGACGGTGGCCGCCCTGGCGGGCCGCCTCGCCGGCGGACGTACCCGGACCGCGCTGACCGCCCGCCCGCGGCCCGGCCTCCTCCCGCTGTCCTACGCGCAGCGCCGCCTGTGGTTCCTGCACCGGCTGGAAGGCCCTTCGCCCACCTACAACATCCCGCTCGTGCTCTCGCTGTCCGGACCGCTGGACCACACGGCGCTGCGCACCGCCCTGGACGACGTGGTCGGCCGGCACGAGGCGCTGCGTACGGTCTTCGCCGAGACCGACGGCGTCCCGCACCAGGTGCTGCGCGAGGACCCCGCCGTGGACCTCACCCCGCACGACACGACCCCGGACGACCTGCCGGACCGTCTGGCCGCCGCTGCCCGGCACGGCTTCCGGCTGGACCGCGACCTGCCCGTGCGCGCCTGGCTGTTCCGCACCGCGCCCACCGAGCACACCCTGCTGCTCCTGGTCCACCACATCGCTGGGGACGGCTGGTCGCTCACCCCGCTCGCCGCCGACCTGATGACCGCCTACACCGCTCGCCGCGCCGGAAGCCCGCCGGCGTGGACCCCGCTGCCGGTGCAGTACGCGGATTACACGCTGTGGCAGCGCGACCTGCTCGACGACAGTCTTCTGACGGAGCAACTGGACTACTGGCGCCGGCAGCTCGACGGCCTGCCGGCCGAACTGGGCCTGCCCACCGACCGCCCCCGGCCGGCCACCCCCTCCTACCGCGGCGCGTGGCTGCCCCTGGCCCTGGACGCCGACCTGCGGCAGCAGGTCACGGAGCTGGCCCAGCGGACCGGAACCACCGCGTTCATGGTGTTGCAGGCGTCGCTGGCGGCGTTGTTCACCCGGCTGGGGGCGGGTACGGACATTCCGCTCGGTACGCCGATCGCGGGCCGCACGGATGAGGCGCTGGACGAGCTGGTCGGGTTCTTCGTCAACACCCTGGTGCTGCGCACCGACACCTCGGGTGATCCCAGCTTCACCGAACTCCTCGCCCGGGTGCGCGAGACGAGTCTGGCGGCGTACGCGCACCAGGACGTGCCCTTCGAACACCTGGTGGAAGTCCTCAACCCCGAGCGGCTGCCCGGCCGGCACCCGCTGTTCCAGGTCGGCTTCGCCGTGCAGAACACCCCCCGGCAGGAGCTGTCCGTCCCCGGCCTGACGGTACGCACCCGCCTGGAGTCCATGGGCACCTCACGCTTCGACCTCTTCGTGAACGTGGTGGAGGGCGCGGACGGCTTCGAGGGCTTCGTCGAGTACGCGGCCGACCTCTTCGACGCCACCACCGTCCGCACCCTGCTGGCGCGCTGGCAGCGGCTGCTGCGCGCGCTCCTCGCCCACCCCGGCCGGCCGATCGGCACGGCCGGCATCCTCACCGCCGCCGAACGGCACGCACTGGCCGGATGGGAGACCGGCGCGCCCACCGGCCCGCAGCCGGACCTCCTCGCCCTCTTCACCGCCCAGGACCCGGCCGCGACCGCGCTGATCGGCGGTGAGCGGATCTCCTACGGCGAACTGAACCGGCGCGCCAACCGGCTCGGCCACCGGCTCATCGCCCGGGGCGTCCGCCCGGAGGACCTGGTCGCCGTGGTCCTGCCCCGGTCGGTGGAGTTCGTCGTGACGGTCCTGGCCGTACTCAAGGCCGGCGCCGGCTACCTCCCCCTCGACCCCGCCCACCCCGAGGCCCACCGCACCCGCCTGCTCACCGAAGCGCGCCCCGCACTGGTCGTCGACGGCCCCGTGGAGAGCGCGGCCCAGCCGGACACCGACCCGGGCGTGACCGTCCCCGCCCACACCGCCGCCTACGTCATGTACACCTCGGGCTCGACCGGCACCCCCAAAGGTGTGCAGGTCACCCGCGCCGACATCGTCGCACTCGCCACCGACCCGATCTTCGCCCAAGGTCACGAGCGGGTGCTCTTCCACTCCCCGCCCGCCTTCGACGCCTCCACCTACGAGCTGTGGGTACCGCTGCTGCACGGCGGGACCGTGGTGATCGGCCCGGACGCGCGGGCCGGCACGGACGCCCTGGCCGCCGCCGTCCGGGACCACGGAATCACCGCCCTGTGGCTGACCTCCGGGCTGTTCGCCGTGGTCGCCGAGCACCACCCCGAGACCTTCCGCGGGCTGCGACACCTGGGGACCGGCGGCGACATCGTCTCGCTCCAGGCCCTGCGCACCGCCCGCGCGGCCGACCCGGACCTGACCCTCCTCCACGCGTACGGCCCGACCGAGACCACCACCTTCGCCACCCTCCACCCGGTGACCGGCGAGCCCACCGGCACCGTTCCCATCGGCCGGCCCACGGCGGGCATGCGGGCGCGCGTCCTGGACGAACGGCTGCGCCGGGTACCGCCCGGGGTCACCGGCGAGCTCTACCTGTCGGGCGCCGGCGTGGCCCGCGGCTACCTCGGCCGCCCCGGAGCGACGGCGGAACGGTTCGTCGCCGACCCGGACGGTCCCGGCCGGATGTACCGCACCGGCGACCTGGTGCGGTGGAACGCCGACGGCGACCTGGAGTTCCGGGGCCGCGCCGACCAGCAGGTGAAACTGCGCGGGTTCCGCGTCGAGCCCGGCGAGGTGGAGGCCACGCTGCGCGCCCACCCGGCGGTCACCGACTGCGCCGTGCTGGTGCGCGACGGCCGGCTGGTGGCCTACGTCACCGGGGACCCCACCGGCGTGCGGGCGTACGCCCGGGAGCAGCTGCCCGCCCACCTGGTGCCCGCCGCCGTGGTCGCGGTCCCCGTCATCCCGCTCACCGCCAACGGCAAGATCGACCGCCGCGCCCTGCCCGCCCCGGAGCAACCGGCCGGCGGCCCCGGCCGCGCCCCGCGCAGCCAGCACGAGGAAGTGCTCTGCGGCCTGTTCGCCGAGGTCCTCGGGGTGCCACGGGTCGGCGTCGACGACGGCTTCTTCGACCTCGGCGGTCACTCGCTGCTCGCCACCCGCCTCGTCAGCCGCATCCGCGCCGTCCTCGACGTCGAACTGCCCATCCGGGCCCTGTTCGAGTCACCCACCGTCGCCGGGCTCGCCCAGCACCTCGCGGGGGCCGGCCAGGCCCACCCGCCTCTCGTCCCGGTGCCACGCCCCGAGGTGCTGCCGCTGTCGTACGCGCAGCGCCGCCTGTGGTTCCTGCACCGCCTGGAGGGGCCGAGCGCCACCTACAACATCCCGCTCGCGCTGCGGCTGACCGGCACCCTGGACAAGGACGCGCTCCGGGCGGCCCTGCACGACGTACTGGCCCGCCACGAAGTGCTGCGCACCGTGCTGCCCGAGACCGACGGCGAACCGCGCCAGGTGATCCTCGACGCGGACACCGTCCCCCTCGACTGGCGCACCCGCCCCGTGGCCCGGGCGGACCTGGACGCCGCGCTGGCCGAAGCGGCGGGGCACGGCTTCGACCTCGCGACGGACATCTCCGTACGCGCCTGGTTGTTCGAGATCGAGGACACCGAATCCGTCCTGCTGTTGCTGCTGCACCACATCGCGGGAGACGGCTGGTCGCTCGGCCCGCTGACCCGCGATCTGATCGCCGCCTACGCGCGCCGCCGCTCCGGCCTGGCCCCGGACTGGGCGCCGCTGCCCGTGCAGTACGCGGACTACACCCTGTGGCAACGGCAGCTGCTCGGCGCCGACGGCGACCCGGACAGCCTGCTCACCCGGCAGCTCGACTACTGGACGGACACCCTCGCCGGGCTGCCCGAGCTGGTCACGCTGCCCACCACCCACCCCCGGCCCGCACGGTCGGCGCACCGGGGCGACCTCACCTGGTTCGAACTGGACGCCGAGACGCACCGCCAGGTGCTGGACCTGGCCCAGCGCTCCGGCGCGACCGTGTTCATGGTGCTGCAGGCGTCGCTGGCGGCGCTGTTCACCCGGCTGGGGGCGGGCACCGACATCCCGGTCGGCGTGCCGATCGCCGGCCGCACGGATGAGGCGCTGGACGAGCTGGTCGGCTACTTCGTCAACACCCTCGTGCTGCGCACCGACACCTCCGGCGACCCCACCTTCACCGAACTCCTCGGCCGGGTCCGGGAGGCGAGTCTGGCCGCGTACGCGCACCAGCACGTCCCGTTCGAATACCTCGTGGAAGTGCTGAACCCGCCGCGCAGCGCCGCACACCACCCGCTGTTCCAGGTCATGTTCGCCCTCCAGAACACCCCGGAGTCCCGGTTCACCCTGCCCGGGATCCAGGTCGAGGCCGAACCGGTCGGCACCGGCACCGCGCGGGTGGACCTCGCCATCAACCTCACCGAACGGCCCGGCGCCGCCGGTCTCACCGGCATGGTGGAGTACAGCAGCGAACTGTTCGACCGCGCGGATGTGGACACCCTCCTCGCCCGATGGGCCCGGCTGGTCCGTGCCCTGGCAGGCACGCCCGACCGGCCCATCAGCCGGGCGCCGCTGCTGACCGCCGCCGAGCACGCCCACCTTCTCGGCACCCCCGCGCCCGTGGCCGCGCCCGGCCCGCTGCTCATCGACCTCGTTCCCGGCGAGGCGGACACCACCGCCGTCAGCTTCGGGAACCGAACGCTGAGCTACCGCGAGCTGGAAGTGCGGGCGAACCGGCTGGCGCACTGGCTGATCGAGCAGGGCGTGCGCCCCGAATCGCGGGTCGCGCTCGTGCTGCCGCGCTCGGCCGATCTGGTGGTGGCGGTGCTGGCGGTGCTGAAGGCCGGTGGAGCCTATGTGCCGGTCGATCCGGAGTACCCCGAGGAGCGGCGGGCGTTCGTCGTCGCGGACGCGGCGCCGGTCGTGGTACTGACGGAGCTGCCCGAGGTGTCGGGGTATCCGGCGACCCCACCCGGCGTGCGGGTGCCGGACACGGCGGCGGCGTACGTCATCTACACCTCGGGTTCGACGGGTGTGCCCAAGGGTGTGGTGGTATCGCACCGCAATGTGGTGCGGCTGCTGGAGCGGACCCAGCCGTGGTTCGAGGTGGACGCCTCCGATGTGTGGGTGCTGTTCCACTCGATCGCCTTCGACTTCTCGGTGTGGGAGCTGTGGGGCGCTCTCACCCGCGGCGGGCGGCTGGTGATCGCGCCGTACGAGACGACGCGTTCCCCCGAACGGTTCGCCGCGCTGCTCGCCGACGAGGGGGTGACCGTCCTCAACCAGACGCCCTCCGCCTTCTACCAGCTGATCGCCGCCGCACCCGAACTGCCCGACCGCATACGGCTGGTCGTCTTCGGCGGTGAGGCCCTGGACGCGGCCCGCGTCACCCACTGGCTCACCAACTGCCGCACGGCGCCACCACGCCTGGTCAACATGTACGGCATCACCGAGACGACGGTCCACGTCACCGCCCAGCCCCTCACCGCCGGCATGACCGGCAGCCCCATCGGCGAGGCGATACCGGACCTGCGCCTCCACCTTCTCGACGACCGGCTGAACCCCGTCCCGCCGGGCGTGACCGGTGAGCTGTACGTTGCGGGCGCCGGTGTGGCCCGCGGCTACCTCGGCCGGCCCGGGCTCACCGCCGAACGGTTCGTGCCCGACCCGTTCGGCGCACCCGGCACCCGCCTCTACCGCACCGGCGACCTCGCCCGGCGCACCCGGGACGGCGGCCTGGAGTTCCGGGGCCGCGCCGACAGCCAGATCAAGGTCCGCGGCTTCCGCATCGAACCCGGCGAGATCGAAGCCGCCCTCCGCGACCACCCCGATGTCGAGGACGCCGTGGTCGTCGTCCGCGAGGATCGGCCCGGCGACCGCCGCCTCGTCGCCTACGTGGTGGGCGCGACAGCCGGACTCCGCGACCACGTCGCCCGGAGGATGCCCGCCCACCAGGTGCCCGCCGCCGTGGTCTCCCTCCCGGAGATCCCCCTCACCCCCAACGGAAAGCTCGACCGGCGCGCCCTGCCCGCACCCGAGTACGGTGGCTCCGGCGGCCTCGCCCGCACCCCGCAGGAGGACCTGCTCTGCGGGCTGTTCGCCGAAGTGCTCGGTCTGCCCCGGGTCGGCGTGGACGACTCGTTCTTCGACCTCGGTGGCCATTCACTGCTCGCCACCCGCCTCAGCAGCCGGGTACGCGCCGTCCTCGGCACCGAACTGCCGATCCGGACCCTGTTCGACGCGCCCACCCCCGCGGGTCTGGCCCGCCGGCTCGTCCGCGACGGCCAGGTGCGCATGGCGCTCCGCCCCCGGACCCGGCCCGAGACCCTGCCGCTGTCCTTCGCCCAGCGCCGCCTGTGGTTCCTGCACCAGCTGGAGGGCCCCTCGGCGACCACCTACAACATGCCGCTGACCCTGCGGCTGACCGGCGTACTGGACGAGACGGCGCTGCGGGCGGCCCTGGACGACGTGGTGGCGCGCCACGAGTCGCTGCGCACCGTGTTCCCCGCCGTGCACGGCGAACCCGTACAGCGGATACGCCCGGCCGCCCGCATCGCCTGGCACACCGAGCGGGTGACCCCCGACGCACTGGCCGACTCCCTGGCCTCGGCCGCCCGCCACCGCTTCGACCTGGCCGAGGAGATCCCCATCCGGGCCGGACTGTTCCGGCTGAGCGACACCGAGGCCGTCCTCCTCGTGCTGTTCCACCACATCGCGGGAGACGGCTGGTCGATGGCGCCGTTCGCCCGCGACCTGGTCACGGCGTTCACCGCCCGCCGCGAGGGCGCCGCCCCGGACTGGCCGCACCTGCCGGTGCAGTACGCCGACTACACCCTGTGGCAGCGGGAACTGCTCGGGACGGACGACGACCCGGCCGGCATCTTCGCCACCCAGGTCGACTACTGGCGGCGGCACCTGGCCGGACTGCCCGAGCGCCTGGAACTGCCCACGGCGCGGCCCCGCCCGCCGGTGGCCTCCTACCGGGGCGCCACCGGCCACTTCACGATCCCCGCCGAACTGCATGCCGCCGTCGAAGCGCTGGCGCTCCGCAGCGGCGCCACGGTGTACATGGTGTTGCAGGCGTCGCTGGCGGCGTTGTTCACCCGGCTGGGCGCGGGTACGGACATTCCGCTCGGTACGCCGATCGCGGGCCGCACAGACGAGGCGCTGGATGAGCTGGTCGGGTTCTTCGTCAACACCCTGGTGCTGCGCACCGACACCTCGGGCGATCCCAGCTTCACCGAACTCCTCGCCCGGGTGCGCGAGACGAGTCTGGCGGCGTACGCGCACCAGGACGTGCCGTTCGAACACCTGGTGGAAGTCCTCAACCCCCGGCGCAGCGCCGCACACCACCCGCTGTTCCAGGTCGCCCTGGCTCTCCAGAACCACGGGGCGGGCGAGTTCACCCTGCCCGGGCTGACCCTGCGGGTGGAGACGGCGGACGTCGGCACCGCCCGCTTCGACCTGCTGCTCTCCCTCACCGAACAGCGCGCCGAGGACGGCCGCCCCCAGGGCATCGGCGGCCACGCCGAATACGCCACCGACATCCACACCGCATCGACCGTGAAAACACTGGTCGCCAGGTGGCTGCGCCTGCTCGCCGCCGTGACCGCCGATCCCGACCAGCCCGTGGGCCGGGCCGACATTCTGACTGCTGAGGAGCGTGACCGGGTGCTGGTGGGCAAGGGGAGTCAGCCGGAGACAGGTACCACCGCGACGCTGATCGAGCGATTCCACTCCAGGGCCAGGCGCTCGCCGCGCGCGATCGCGGTGGACGGGCTGAGCTACCGCGAACTGGACGCCCGGGCCAACCAGCTGGCCCACTGGCTGATCGAGCAGGGCGTGCGCCCCGAAGCGCGGGTCGCGCTCCTGCTGCCGCGCTCCGCCGATCTGGTGGTGGCCGTGGTCGCGGTGCTGAAGGCCGGTGGAGCCTATGTGCCGGTCGATCCCGATTACCCCGAGGAGCGGCGGGCGTTCATCGTCCAGGACGCCGCACCCGCCGTCGTACTGACGGACCTGCCCGAGGTGTCGGGGTATCCGGCGACCCCACCCGGCGTGCGGGTGCCGGACACGGCAGCCGCGTACGTCATCTACACCTCGGGCTCCACGGGCACACCCAAGGGCGTGGTCGTGTCCCACCGGAACGTGGTACGGCTGCTGGAGCAGACCCAGCCGTGGTTCGAAGTGGACTCCTCCGACGTCTGGGTCCTCTTCCACTCGATCGCCTTCGACTTCTCGGTGTGGGAGCTGTGGGGCGCTTTGACCCGCGGCGGGCGGCTGGTGATCGCGCCGTACGAGACGACGCGTTCCCCCGAACGGTTCGCCGCGCTCCTCGCCGACGAAGGGGTGACCGTCCTCAACCAGACACCCTCCGCCCTCTACCAGCTGATCGCCGCCGCACCCGAACTCGCCGAGTCGGTCCGCCTGGTGATCCTCGGCGGTGAGGCCGTGGACGCCGCCCGCGTCGCGGACTGGCTGGCCGGCCTCGGCGAGCACGCCCCCGAAGTCGTCAACATGTACGGCATCACCGAGACGACCGTCCATGTCACCGCCCAGCCCCTCACCGCCGGCATGACCGGCAGCCCCATCGGCGAGGCGATACCCGACCTGCGCCTCTACCTCCTCGACCCGGACCTGCGGCCCGTCCCGCCGGGCGTGACCGGTGAGCTGTACGTCGCGGGGCCCGGTGTGGCCCGCGGCTACCTCGGCCGGCCCGGGCTCACCGCCGAACGGTTCGTGCCCGACCCGTTCGCGTCCACCGGGGAGCGGATGTACCGCACCGGTGACCTGGCCAGCCACACCCCGGACGGCGGCCTGGAGTTCCGGGGCCGCGCCGACAGCCAGATCAAGGTCCGCGGCTTCCGCATCGAACCCGGCGAGATTGAAGCCGCCCTCCGCGACCACCCGGGGGTCGGCGAGGCCGTGGTCGTGGCCCGTGAGGACCAGCCAGGCGACCGCCGCCTCGTCGCCTACGTCGTACCGGCAGCCGGAGCCGAGGCCGACGCCGACGGACAGGTGCAGGAGTGGCGGGAGATCTACGAGTCGATGTACGGCTCCGCGGACTCCGCCCCGTGGGGAGACGACTTCACCGGCTGGAACTCCAGCTTCACCGGCCGACCGATTCCGCTGCCGGAGATGGCGGACTGGCGGGACGCGGCCGTCGAACGGGTCATGGAACACGCACCCCGCCGGGTACTGGAGATCGGCGTCGGCTCCGGCCTGCTCATGTCGAGGATCGCGCCCCGCGTCGAGTCCTACTGGGGCACCGACCTGTCCTCCGTCGCCATCGAGCGGCTGCGCGGCCGGCTGCCCGGCGTGGAACTGCGCTGCCGGCCCGCCGACGACTTCACCGGCCTGCCCGAAGGCCACTTCGACACCGTCGTCCTCAACTCGGTGATCCAGTACTTCCCGGACGCCGACTACCTCGCCCGGGTCCTGGCCGGGGCGTACGCGCTCCTCACCCCGGGCGGCCGGATCGTCGTCGGGGACGTGCGCCATCACGGCCTGCTCCGCGCCTTCCACACCGAAGTCGTCCAGCGGCAGACGCCCGACGCCACCCCCTCGGTACAGCGGGCCGCCGTGGAACACGCGGTGCTGCGCGAGAAGGAACTCCTCCTCGACCCCGCCTGGTTCACCCGGTGGGCCGAAGAACACCACGCCGTCGCCGACATCCGGCTCAAGCGCGGCGCGCCCCGCAACGAACTGACCGCCTACCGCTACGAGGTGGTGCTGCACCGCGAGCCCACCGAGGTCGTCTCCGCCGCCGGCCTCGCCGAGACGGACGCGCCGGCCGCCCCGCCCGTCCGCGTCACCGGACTCGGCAACGCCAGGCTCGGCCCCGGCGGTACCGACCCCGAGGCCATCCACGCCTGGGCGGCGGAACACGGCTACCGCGCCATCACCACCTGGTCGGCCGCCGACCCGCAGCGCTTCGACGCGGTGATCCTGCCGCCCGGCGACGCCGTCGTCACCGACGCCTACCGCCCGGCAGCCGCTCCGGGCGGACTGGCCAACACCCCGGTCACCTCCCGGCAGGTCGGCGCACTGGTCACCGGCCTGCGCGACTACCTGGCCGACCGGATGCCCGCCCACCTGGTGCCCTCGGCCGTCGTCGCCATCGCCGACATCCCCCTGACCGTCAACGGCAAGCTCGACCACCGGGCCCTGCCCGCCCCCGACTTCGCCGGAACGGGCCGCGCCCCGCGCACCCCGCAGGAAGAAGTCCTGTGCGGGCTCTTCGCCGAAGTCCTCGGCGTGTCCCGGGCCGGCATCGACGACTCCTTCTTCGACCTGGGCGGTCACTCCCTGCTCGCCACCCGCCTCATCAGCCGCATCCGCTCCGTCATGGGCGTGGTGCTGCCGATCCGCGCCCTGTTCGAGACCCCCACCGTGGCCGGGCTCGCCCCGCAGCTCGGCTCCGGCACGGCGCCCCGCGACGAGCTCGCCCGCCAGGAACGCCCCGAGGTGCTGCCGCTGTCCCACGCCCAGCAACGCCTGTGGTTCCTCTACCAGCTGGAAGGCGCGTCACCGACCTACAACATGCCGCTGGCCCTGCGGCTGACCGGCGAGACCGACCGGGCCGCGCTGCGGGCCGCCCTCGACGACGTGATCGCCCGGCACGAGGCGCTGCGCACCGTCTTCCCGTCCGTGGACGGCGATCCGCGCCAAGTGGTGCTGCCCACGGCCACCGCCGAGTGGACCATCCGCGAGGTCCCCGAGGACGAGCTGTACCCCGCGCTGCACGAGGCCGCCCGGCACCCGTTCGCACTGGACCGGGACATCCCGGTGCGCGCCTTCCTGTTCCCGGTCGCTTCCGGGGAGTGCGTGGTGCTCGTGCTGCTGCACCACATCGCCTCCGACGGCTGGTCCATCGGCCCGCTCGTACGGGATCTGCTCTCCGCCTACACCGCCCGGTCCGGCGGCGCCGCACCGGACTGGCAGCCGCTGCCGGTGCAGTACGCGGACTACACGCTGTGGCAGCAGCGCCGGCTCGGCGTGGACACCGACCCCGACAGTGTGCTCACCCGGCAACTCGGCTACTGGCGTGCACAACTGGCCGGCCTGCCGGAACGGATCACGCTGCCCGCCGACCGGCCCCGGCCCGCCGTGCCCTCCTACGCGGGCGGACTGACCTGGTTCGAACTGGACGAGGACCTGCACCGCGCCGTGACCGCCCTGGCCCGGCAGAGCGGGTCGACGGTGTTCATGGTGCTCCAAGCAGCGTTCGCCGCCCTGTGCACCCGGCTGGGGGCGGGCACGGACATTCCGCTCGGTACGCCGATCGCGGGCCGGACGGATGAGGCGCTGGACGAGCTGGTCGGGTTCTTCGTCAACACCCTCGTGCTGCGCACCGATACGTCGGGGGATCCGAGCTTCGCCGAGCTGATCGAGCGGGTGCGCACCACCGACCTGGCGGCGTACGCGCACCAGGACGTGCCGTTCGAATACCTGGTGGAGGAGCTCAACCCACGCCGCTCCAGCGCCCACCACCCGCTCTTCCAGGTCATGTTCGCCCTCCAGAACGCCCCGGAACCCGACTACCGGCTACCCGGAGTACGCGTCACGGGCGAGCCGATCGGCACCGGGGTCTCCCGCGTTGACCTGTCGGTCAACCTCGCCGAACGGTACGCCGACGACGGCCGCCCGGCCGGGGTGCTGGGCTGGGCCGAGTACGCCACCGACCTGTTCGACCAGGCGACGGTCGACGGCCTCATGGCCCGCTGGCTGCGCTTCCTCACCGCCTGTGTCACCGCCCCCGACCGGCCCATCGGCGCCGCCGACCTGCTCACGGAGGGGGAACGCGAAGCCCTGCTGGACCTGAAGGTCCTGCCCACCGCCGACCGGACGGTGCCGGAGGTGTTCGCGGCGCAGGACCCGGCGGCTCTCGCTCTCGACGGCGAGGAGCGGCTGACGTACGGGGAACTGGATGCGCGCTCCGACCGGCTGGCGTCCTGGCTGATCGGCCGGGGCGTGCGGCCGGAATCCCGGGTGGCGGTGGTGCTGCCGCGTTCGGTGGACTACGTGATCGCGGTGCTGGCGGTGCTGAAGGCCGGCGGTGTCTATGTGCCGATCGACCCGGAGTACCCGGAGCACCGCCGTGACCTGCTGCTGGCCGACGCCCAGCCGGTAGTCGTGCTGGACGGCGAACTGCCCGAGGGCGGCGGGCCGGTCACCGGCCTGCCCGCTCTGCGGCCGGACAGCGGCGCGTACATCATGTACACCTCCGGCTCGACCGGCACACCCAAGGGCGTCCTGGTCACACACGCCGACATCGTCTCCCTCACCGCCGACCCCTGCTGGTCCGAGGGGCACGAGCGAGTGCTGTTCCACTCCCCGCAGGTCTTCGACGCCTCCACCTACGAACTCTGGGTGCCGCTGCTGCGCGGCGGCACCGTGGTGGTGGCGCCCCAGCGGCCGGACACCGAGCAGCTCGCCCGCGTGATCGCCGAGCAGCGGATCACCGGACTCTGGCTGACCGCCGGTCTGTTCTCCGTCATGGCCGAGCACCACCCCGAGGCGTTCGCCGGCGTCCGGCAGCTGTGGGCCGGCGGCGACGTGGTGGCCCCGCACGCCGTCCACCGGATACGTACCGCCCACCCCGACATCACCGTCGTCAACGGCTACGGCCCCACCGAGACCACCACCTTCGCCGCCCACCACCCCGTCACCGGCGAGATCGGCGCGGCCGTCCCCATCGGACGGCCGATGCACGGCACCCGCCTCTACGTCCTGGACGACCGGCTGCGCCCGGTGCCCCCCGGCGTCCCCGGCGAGCTGTACATCGCCGGCGCCGGCCTGGCCCGCGGCTACCTCGACCAGCCCGCCCGCACCGCCGAACGGTTCGTCGCCGACCCCTACGTCCCCGGCGAGCGGATGTACCGCACCGGCGACCTCGTGCGCCACAGCACCCACCGTGACCTGGAGTTCCTGGGCCGCGCCGACAACCAGGTGAAACTGCGCGGCTTCCGCGTCGAACCCGCCGAGGTCGAATCCGTACTCCGCGGCCACCCGGGCGTCACCCAGGCCGTGGTGCTGCCCCGCTCCGGCCGCCTCGTCGCCTACGTCGTCGGCGAGACCGACGGCGTGCGGGACTTCCTCCTCCAGCGGCTGCCCGACTACCTGATGCCCTCGGTGGTCGTGTCGGTCCCGGAGATCCCGCTCACCGCCAACGGCAAACTCGACCGCGCCGCACTCCCCGACCCCCTGCCCGTCACCACCGGCCAGGCCCCGCGCACCCCGCGCGAAGAGCTGCTGTGCGGACTGTTCGCCGAAATCCTCGGCCTGCCCGCGGTCGGCGTCGATGAGTCGTTCTTCGACCTCGGCGGCCACTCCCTGCTCGCCACCCGCCTCATCAGCCGCATCCGCTCCGTCCTGGCCGTCGAACTGCCCATCCGCGCCCTCTTCGACACCCCGACCGTCGCCGGACTCGCCGCCCGGCTCACCGACACCGGCCCGCGCCGCACCGCCGTCACCCCCCGCCCCCGGCCCGACATCCTGCCACTGTCGTTCGCCCAGCAACGCCTGTGGTTCCTGCACCAGCTCGAAGGCCCCTCCGCCACCTACAACATGCCGCTCACCCTGCGCCTCACCGGCGACCTGGACCGCCGGGCCCTGCACGACGCACTCGCCGACGTCGTCACCCGGCACGAGTTGCTGCGCACCCGGTACCCCGAGGTCGACGGCCGCCCCCGGCAGCAGATCCTCACCCCCGAGGAAGCCGCCGTCACCTGGCAGACCGAGCACGTCACCGACCTGCCCGCCGCTCTCACCCGCGCCGCCCGCCACGGCTTCGACCTGGCCCGGGAACTCCCCGTGCGCGCCTGGCTCTTCGACACCGCCCCGGACGAGGCCGTCATCGTCCTGCTGCTGCACCACATCGCCGGCGACGGCTGGTCGATGGGCCCCCTGGCCCGCGACCTGATCGCCGCCTACACCGCCCGCCGCGAGGGCACCGCGCCCGACTGGGCGCCGCTGCCCGTCCAGTACGCCGACTACACGCTCTGGCAGCGCGACCTGCTCGGCGACAGCACCGACCGGGACAGCCTGTTCGCCCGGCAACTCGCCTACTGGCGGCAGCACCTCGAAGGACTGCCCGAGGTACTCGCCCTCCCCACCGACCGGCCACGCCCCCAGGCCGCCTCCTACCGGGGCGACAACACCCCGTTCCGCCTCGACGCCGACCTGCACCGCGCCGTCGTCCGCCTGGCCCACCGCTCCGGCACCACCGTCTTCATGGTGCTGCAAGCGGCCCTGGCCGCCCTGTTCACCCGGCTCGGCGCCGGCACCGACATCCCGCTCGGCAGCGGCATCGCCGGCCGGACCGACCAGGCGCTGGACGACCTCGTCGGGCTGTTCGTCAACACCGTCGTGCTGCGCACCGACACCTCCGGGGACCCCACCTTCACCGAACTCCTGGACCGGGTACGCGAGGCCAGCCTGGCCGCCTACACCCACCAGGACGTGCCGTTCGAATACCTGGTGGAGGAGCTGAACCCGGTCAGGTCGACCACCCACCACCCGCTGTTCCAGGTCGCCCTCGCCCTGCAGAACATGCCGCAGACCGCCTGGGAACTGCCCGGACTCGTGGTGCGGCCCGAATTCACCGGGACCGGCACCTCGCGTTTCGACCTGCTGTTCTCCCTCAACGAGGAGCAGGACGCCGACGGCCTGCCGGCCGGCCTCACCGGCTGGGTGGAGTTCGCCACCGACCTGTTCGACCGGGCCACGGTGGACGGCATGGTCGCCCGCTGGACGGGCCTGCTCGCCGCCGCGGCCGGCGACGCCGACCGCAGGATCAGCGAGTTCGACCTGCTCACCGAAGGCGAAGCGGACCGGGTCCTGCGCACCTGGAACACCACGGAACCGGTCGCCCCGGTCCCCTTCGGCGCCCTCCCGTCCGGCGCCGGCGACGCACCCGCCCTGGCGCACGGCGACCGGACCCTGACCTACGCCGAACTGACCGCCCGCGCCAACCAGCTGGCGCACTGGTTCATCGCGCGGGGCGTGCGCCCCGAGTCCCGGGTCGCGCTCGTCCTGCCGCGCTCGGCCGACCTGATCGTCGCCATCCTCGGCGTTCTGCGGGCCGGCGCGGCCTACGTGCCGGTGGACCCCGCCCAGCCGGCCGAGCGGCAGGCGTTCCTCCTCACCGA
The DNA here is from genome assembly GCF_900116145.1 of Streptomyces harbinensis. Lineage (GTDB taxonomy): Bacteria > Actinomycetota > Actinomycetes > Streptomycetales > Streptomycetaceae > Streptomyces > Streptomyces carpaticus. The sequence goes on from NZ_FPAB01000002.1 coordinate 784,537, forward strand.
CACCGACCCCGTCCTGGTACTGCGCGAACTGCCCGCCCTCGACGGCGTGCCCGCCACCGACCCGGCCGTGCACATCCACCCCGACAGCGCCGCCTACATCATCCACACCTCCGGCTCCACCGGCACCCCCAAGGGAGTCGTGGTCACCCACGCCGGCATCGCCGCCCTGGCCGACACCCTGCTGGAGCGCTGCGCCGTCACCGCCGACGCCCGGGTGCTCCAGCTCGCCTCCCCCGGCTTCGACGCCTCGGCCCTGGAACTCGCCATGGCCTGGCGGGCCGGCGCCGCCCTGGTCGTCCCGCCGGCCGGACCGCTCGCCGGGGACGCGCTGCACACCGTGCTGCGCACCGAGCGCGTCACCCACGCCCTCATCCCGCCGTCCGTCCTGGCCACCGTGCCCCGCGAGGACCTCCCCGACTTCCGCTCACTCATCGTCGGCGCCGAATCCTGCCCGCCCGAGCTGGCCGCCGCCTGGTCGGCCGGCCGCCGGATGGTCAACGCGTACGGGCCGACCGAGAACACCATCGCCGTCAGCATCAGCGCCCCCGTCACCGGCGGCACCCTGCCCATCGGCACCCCGGTGCGCGGCACCCGCGTGTACGTACTGGACGACGCCCTGCGGCCGGTCCCACCCGGCATGCCCGGCGAACTGTACGCGGCCGGTCCCGGCGTGGCCCGCGGCTACCTCGGCCGGCCCGCGCTGACCGCGACCCGGTTCCTGCCCGACCCGTTCGGCCCCGGCCGGATGTACCGCACCGGCGACCTGGCCCGCTGGACCACCGGCGGCGTACTGGAGTACCTGGGGCGGGCCGACGACCAGGTGAAGGTCCGCGGCGTACGCATCGAGCCCGGCGAGGTCGAATCGGTGCTGCGCGAGCACCCCGGGGTGGCCGGCGCCGTCGTGACCGCCCGCGAGGACCGGCCCGGCGACCGCCGCCTGGTGGCCTACGTCGTCCCCACCGCCGACGGCGAGTCCGCCGCGCAGGTCGCCGAGTGGCGCGACATCTACGAACGCGTCTACACCGGGGCGGACGCCGCCGAGTGGGGCGACGAGTTCACCGGCTGGAACTCCAGCTTCACCGGCGAGCCCATCCCGCTGCCCGAGATGGCCGACTGGCGGGACGCCGCCGTCGAACGCGTCATGGCCCACGCGCCCCGCCACGTGCTGGAGATCGGCGTCGGCTCCGGGCTCCTCATGGCGAAGATCGCACCCCGTGTGGAGAGCTACTGGGGAACGGATCTGTCCCCGGCCGCCATCGAGCGGCTGCGCGGCCGGCTGCCCGGCGTGGAACTGCGCTGCCAGCCGGCGGACGACACCTCCGGACTGCCCGAAGGCCACTTCGACACCGTCGTCCTCAACTCGGTCGTCCAGTACTTCCCGGACGCCGGCTACCTCACCCGGGTACTCGAACAGGCCCTGACCCTGCTGGCCCCCGGCGGCCGGATCGTGGTCGGCGACGTCCGCAACGCCGCCACCCTGCGCCTGTTCCACACCGCCGTGCACCAGCACCGCATGCCCGACGCACCCGCCTCCGTACGGCGCGCCGCCGTCGAACACGCCGTCCTCGTCGAGAAGGAACTGCTGCTCGCCCCCGACTGGTTCCACCACTGGGCCGCCGAACACGGCGCCGCCGCCGACATCCGGCTCAAGCGCGGCACCGCGCACAACGAACTGACCTGCCACCGCTACGAGGTGGTCCTGCACACCGACCCCGCCGCGACGCTCCGGGTCGAGGACGTCCCGGTGGTGCCCACGATGGACGACATCCGGGACCTGCCCGCCCGCGTCACCGGACTGGTCAACGGCCGCCTCGGCGCCGGCGGGACCGACCCCGAAACCGTGACCGCCCTCGCCGCCGAGCAGGGCCTGCAAGCCGTACTGACCTGGTCCGCCGGGGACTCCACCGCCTTCGAGGCCGTGTTCCTGCCCCCGGACGTCACCGCCCTGTCCGGCGTCTACCGCCCCGCTGCCCACCCCGGCGAACTCGCCACCAACCCGGCGGCCTCCCGGCAGGCCGGCGTCCTGCTCACCGCCCTGCGCGCCTACCTCGCCGACCGGCTGCCCGAACACCTGCTGCCCTCCTCGGTGCTCGCGATCCCCGCCATCCCGCTGCTGGCCAGCGGCAAGGTCGACCGCAACGCGCTGCCCGCGCCCACCGCACCGCACACCGCCACCGGCCCCGGCCGGCCGCCGCGCAACCCGCAGGAAGAGATGCTGTGCGCCCTCTTCAGCGAAGTCCTGGGCATCGCGAGCACCCGAGTGGACGACTCGTTCTTCGACCTCGGCGGCCACTCCCTCCTCGCCACCCGGCTCATCAGCCGCATCCGCTCCGTCCTGGGCGTGGAACTCCCGATCCGGGTGCTGTTCGAAGAACCCACCGTGGCCGGCCTCGCCGCCCGTCTCCACGACGCCGACCGCGCCCGCACCGCCCTGACGGTGCGGGAACGCCCCGAGGTGCTGCCGCTGTCGTTCGCCCAGCAGCGCCTGTGGTTCCTGCACAAGCTCGACGGACCCTCCGCCACCTACAACATGCCGCTGGCCCTGCGCCTGCGCGGCCCGCTGGACCCGGAGGCACTGCGCACCGCGCTCGACGACGTGATCGCCCGGCACGAGGCGCTGCGCACCGTCTTCCCCGAGGTGGACGGTGCCCCCCGGCAGACCGTGCTCCCGCAGGCCCCCGCCGTACGGTGGGCCGTACGGCCGACCACGGAGCAGGAACTGTCCGCGGCGCTCGCCGGAGTCCTGTCCCAGACCTTCGACCTGGCCGCCGAGATCCCGGTGCGTGCGACGCTGTTCGTCCTCGGTGACGAGGAGGCGGTGCTGGTGGTGCTGATGCATCACATCGCGGGTGACGGCTGGTCGATGGGCCCGCTGGCCCGGGATCTGGTCACGGCCTATACCGCCCGGCGGGAGGGCACAGCCCCGCAGTGGCAGCCGCTGCCGGTGCAGTACGCGGACTACACCCTGTGGCAGCGCGACCTGCTCGGCGACGAGCACGCCGGGGAAGGGCTGTTCGCCCGGCAACTGGGCTACTGGCGCGACCAGCTGGCCGAGCTGCCCGAGCTGACCGTATTGCCCACCGACCGGCCCCGGCCGCCGGTCGCCTCCCACCGGGGAGCCGTCACCACCTTCGCACTGAACGCCGAGACGTACCGGCGGATCGCCGACCTGGCGCAGCAGCGCGGCGCGACGGTGTTCATGGTGCTGCAGGCGTCGCTGGCGGCGTTGTTCACCCGGCTGGGGGCGGGGACGGATATTCCGCTCGGTACGCCGATCGCGGGCCGGACGGATGAGGCGCTGGACGAGCTGGTCGGGTTCTTCGTCAACACGCTGGTGCTGCGGACCGACACCTCGGGGGATCCGACCTTCGCCGAGCTGATCGAGCGGGTGCGGACGACGGATCTGGCGGCGTACGCGCACCAGGACGTGCCGTTCGAATACCTGGTGGAGGCGGTGAACCCGGTCGCCCTGCAGAACGCGCCGCTGCCCGCCTTCGACCTGCCCGGGATCGAGGTGACGGGTGAGCCGGTCGAGCTGACCGTGTCCCGGGTCGACCTCACCCTGAACCTCGCGGAACTGCCCGACGGCGGAGTCCATGGCTGGGCCGAGTACGCGACCGACCTGTTCGACCGGGCCACCGTCGACACCCTGCTGGAGCGCTGGCTCCGGCTGATACGCGATCTGCTCGCCGACCCCAGCCGTCCGATCAGTGCCGCGCCGCTCACCACCGCTGCCGAACGCGAGGCGCTGCTGGACCTGCGGGCGCTGCCTGCCACGGACCGGACGGTGCCGGAGGTGTTCGCGGCGCAGGATCCGGCGGCTCTCGCCGTGGATGGCGAGGAGCGGCTGACGTACGGGGAGCTGGATGCGCGGTCGGATCGGCTGGCGTCCTGGCTGATGGGTCAGGGGGTGCGGCCGGAGTCGCGGGTCGCGGTGGTGCTGCCGCGTTCGGTGGACTACGTGATCGCGGTGCTGGCGGTGCTGAAGGCCGGCGGGGTGTATGTGCCGATCGACCCGGAGTACCCGGAGCACCGCCGTGACCTGCTGCTGGCCGACGCCCAGCCGGTAGTCGTGCTGGACGGCGAGCTGCCCGAGGGCGGCGGGCCGGTGACCGAGCTGCCCGCCCTGCGGCCGGACAGCGGCGCGTACATCATGTACACCTCCGGCTCGACCGGCACACCGAAGGGCGTCCTGACCACACACGCCGACATCGTGGGTCTGGCCCAGGACCGGTGTTTCGCGGAGGGACATGAGCGGGTGCTGTTCCACTCCCCGCAGGTCTTCGACGCCTCGACGTACGAACTCTGGGCCTCCCTGCTGCGTGGCGGGACCGTGGTCGTCGCGCCGCCGGGCCGGCTGGACACGGACGCTCTCGCCCGGGCCGTGGTGGAGCAGCGGATCACGGGGCTGTGGCTGACGGCGGGTCTGTTCTCGGTCATGGCGGAGCATCATGCCGAGTCGCTGGCCGGGGTGCGGCAGTTGTGGGCCGGTGGTGATGTGGTGTCGCCGCAGGCGGTGCGCCGGGTCCGGGAGACGAACCCGGGTATCACGGTCGTCAACGGCTACGGCCCGACCGAGACCACGACGTTCGCCGCCCGCCACCCCATCACCGGCGAGGTCGGCGCGGTGGTGCCGATCGGTGCGGCGATGGACGCCAAGCGGCTGTACGTCCTGGACGACCGGCTGCGCCCGGTGCCCCCCGGCGTCCCCGGCGAGCTGTACATCGCCGGTACGGGTGTGGCCCGGGGCTATCTCGACCAGCCCGCCCTCACCGCCGAACGGTTCGTCGCGGACCCGTTCGCGCCGGGGCAGCGGATGTACCGCACCGGCGACCTGGTGCGCCACAACATCAACGGCGACCTGGAGTTCCTGGGCCGCGCCGACGACCAGGTGAAACTGCGCGGCTTCCGTATCGAGCCCGCCGAGGTCGAAGCGGTCCTCCGTAGCCACCCGGGCGTCACCCAGGCCGTAGTGCTGCTGCGCTCCGGCCGCCTGGTCGCCTATGTGGTCGCCGAGCGCGGGGCCGATGGACTCCGGGAGGCGCTGGCCCAGCGACTGCCGGACTACCTGGTGCCTTCCGCCGTTGTCCCGGTCGAGGCGATCCCGCTGACCGCCAACGGCAAGGTCGACCGCGCCGCCCTGCCCGACCCCGACACCGCCGGAACGGGCCGGTCCCCGCGCACCCCGCAGGAAGAGGTGCTGTGCGGGCTGTTCGCCGAGGTCCTCGAACTGCCCGTGGTCGGGGTCGACGCGTCGTTCTTCGACCTCGGCGGCCACTCCCTCCTCGCCACGCGCCTCATCAGCCGCATCCGCTCCGTCCTGGACGTGGAGCTGCCGATCCGCGCCCTCTTCGAAACCCCGACCGCCGCCGGTCTCGCCGCCCGCCTGTCCCGTGCCGGGAGCGCCCGGCCCGCGCTGACCGTGCGAGAACGGCCCGAGGTGCTGCCGCTGTCGTTCGCCCAGCAGCGCCTGTGGTTCCTGCACAAACTCGAAGGTCCCTCCGCCACCTACAACATGCCGCTTGCCCTGCGCCTGACCGGCACAGTGGACCGGGAGGCGCTGCGGGCCGCACTGAACGACGTGGTGGCCCGGCACGAGTCCCTGCACACGGTCTTCCCCGAACGGGACGGCAAGCCCGGTCAGGAACTGCGTCCCGAGCTGCCGGTGCCGTGGAGCACCGTGGAGGTGACCGAGGACGGTCTGGCCGACGCTCTGGCCGGGGCGGCCCGGCACCCGTTCGACCTGGCCGGGGAACTGCCCGTCCGGGCCTGGCTCTTCGTCCTGGACAGCGGCGAGCACGTGCTGTTGGTGCTGATGCATCACATCGCCGGTGACGGCTGGTCGATGGGCCCGCTGGCCCGCGATCTGGTCGCCGCGTACACCGCCCGCGCCGCCGGGACCGCGCCGCCGTGGCCGGCGCTGCCCGTCCAGTACGCCGACTACACGCTCTGGCAGCGCGACCTGCTCGGCGACGAGCACGCACCGGACAGCATGTTCGCCCGGCAACTGGACTACTGGCGCGGGCAACTGGCCGACCTGCCCGAACAACTTCCCCTCCCCACCGACCGGCCCCGCCCGCAGGTCGCGTCCTACCGTGGCGAGCTGACCTTCTTCACCCTCTCCGAGGACACCCACCGGCGGCTGGCGGAACTCGCCCGCGAGACCGGCGCGACCGTCTACATGGTGTTGCAGGCCGCCATCGCCGCCCTGTTCACCCGGCTCGGCGCGGGCACCGACATCCCGCTCGGCAGCGCGATCGCGGGCCGGACGGATGAGGCGCTGGACGAGCTGGTCGGGTTCTTCGTCAACACCCTCGTGCTGCGGACCGACACCTCGGGCGATCCCACCTTCGCCGAGCTGATCGAGCGGGTGCGCACCACCGACCTGGCGGCGTACGCGCACCAGGACGTGCCGTTCGAGCACCTGGTGGAAGTCCTCAACCCCGACCGCGGCGCTGCGCACCATCCGCTGTTCCAGGTGATGTTCGCCCTCCAGAACACGCCGCCCGCCGACTTCGACCTGCCGGGCCTCGCGGTCCGTGGCCAGACGGCGGCCCTGGGCACCTCACGGTTCGACCTCTTCTTCAGCCTCACCGAACGCCCCGAGCGGGGTGGGATCGACGGCTTCGTCGAGTACGCGACCGACCTGTTCGACCGGTCCACGGTGGACACCATGGTCGCCCGCTGGCTGCGGCTGCTCGACGCCGTGCTGGCCGATCCGCGGCGGCGGATCAGCACCGCCGAACTGCTCACCGGCGCGGAGCGCGCCGCGCTGCTCCCGCGCCCCCGCCCGACGCTCGACCGGACGGTGCCGGAGGTGTTCGCGGCGCAGGACCCGGCGGCTCTCGCTCTCGACGGCGAGGAGCGGCTGACGCACGGGGAACTGGATGCGCGCTCCGACCGGCTGGCGTCCTGGCTGATCGGTCAGGGGGTGCGGCCGGAATCCCGGGTCGCGGTGGTGCTGCCGCGTTCGGTGGACTACGTCGTGGCGGTGCTCGCGGTGCTGAAGGCCGGTGGTGTCTATGTGCCGGTCGATCCGGGCTATCCGGTCGAGCGGCGCGAGATGCTGCTGGCCGATGCCCAGCCGGTGCTGGTGCTGGACGGCCCGGTCGAGGTGGCGGACGAGCCCGTCCGCCCGCTGCCCGCGCTCCGGCCGGACAGCGGCGCGTACGTGATGTACACCTCCGGCTCGACCGGTACGCCCAAGGGCGTGCTGGTGACGCACGCCGACATCGTCGCTCTGGCCCAGGACGGCTGTTGGTCCGAAGGACACGAGCGGGTGCTGTTCCACTCGCCCCAGGTGTTCGACGCCTCCACCTACGAACTGTGGGCGCCGCTGCTGGGCGGGGGAACCGTGGTGCTCGCCCCCGAGGGGCGGCTCGATTCCGAAGCCCTGGCCCGGGTGATGGCCGAGCAGCGGATCACGGGCCTGTGGCTGACGGCGGGTCTGTTCTCCGTCATGGCCGAGCACCACGCCGAGGCGTTCGCCGGGGTGCGGCAGTTGTGGACCGGGGGTGATGTTGTCTCCCCGCAGGCGGTGCGCCGGGTCCGGGAGGCGCACCCGGACCTCACCGTGGTCAACGGCTACGGCCCGACCGAGACGACGACGTTCGCCGCTCGCCACCCCGTCACCGGGGACGTCGGCGCGGTGGTGCCGATCGGGTCTGCGCTGGACGCCATGCGGCTGTACGTCCTGGACGAGCGGCTGCGGCTGGTCCCGCCGGGGGTGACCGGTGAGCTGTACATCGCGGGTACGGGGGTGGCCCGGGGCTATCTCGACCGGCCCGCCCTCACCTCCGAGCGGTTCGTCGCCGACCCGTTCGCGCCGGGGGAGCGGATGTACCGCAGCGGCGACCTGGTGCGCCGCAACGCCGATGGCGATCTGGAGTTCCTGGGCCGCGCCGACGATCAGGTCAAGATCCGCGGCTTCCGTATCGAACCCGCCGAGGTCGAAGCGGTGTTCCGCGAACATCCCGGTGTCACCGACACGGTCGTGGTGCTGCGCGAGGACCGCCTCGTCGCCTACGTCGTGCCCGGTACGACGGAAGGCGACACGACCGAGCAGGTCCAGGAGTGGCAGGGCATCTACGAGTCCATGTACTCCGGTTCCACCGCGGCCGACTGGGACGACGACTTCACCGGCTGGAACTCCAGCTTCACCGGCGACCCCCTCCCGCTGCCCGAGATGCGCGCCTGGCGGGATGCCGCCGTGGCCCGTGTGATGGAGGGATCGCCCCGGCGGGTGCTGGAGATCGGTGTCGGCTCCGGACTGCTGCTGTCCCGGATCGCGCCGGAGGTCGAGTCCTACTGGGCCACCGACTTCTCCGCCGTGGTCATCGACCGGCTCCGGGGCCGCCTGCCGAACGTGGAACTCCGCCACCAGTCCGCCGACGACCTGACCGGGCTGCCCGAGGGCCACTTCGACACCATCGTGCTCAACTCCGTCGTCCAGTACTTCCCGGACGCGGCTTACCTCTCCCGCGTCCTGACGCGGGCCAGGACGCTCCTCACCCCGGGCGGCCGGATCGTGGTGGGCGACGTCCGCAACGCCGCCACCGTCCGTCACCTGCACACCGCCGTCCAGCGTGCCCGCCACCCGCACGCCGGCGCTGCCGCCGTGACGGCGGCCGTCGAGCACGCCGTGCTGGTGGAGAAGGAACTCCTGCTGGACCCGGAGTGGTTCCACCGCTGGGCCGCCGAGCACGGCGCCGCCGCCGACATCCGGCTCAAGCGCGGCACCGCGCACAACGAACTGACCTGCCACCGCTACGAGGTGGTCCTGCACCACGACCCGGACGCGACGCTCCGGCTCGACGATCTTCCCGTGGTGGCCTCCGTGGATGCCGTCCACGATCTCCCGGCCCGGATCACCGGGCTCCGCAACGGCCGCCTCAGCAGCGCCGGCACCGACCCCGAAACCCTCGCCGCCCTGGCCGCCGAACACGGCCACCAGGTGGCACTGACCTGGTCGCCCGATGACCCCACCGCGTTCGAGGCGGTGCTCCTGCCCGCAGGCCACGGCCCGGTCAGCGGCACCTACCGGCCCTCCGGCCGTACCCGCGGCCTGGCCACCCACCCGGCCGGCACCAGGGAACTCGGCGCTCTCATCGCCGCCCTGCGCGGCTACGCCGAAGCGCGGCTGCCCGAGCACATGGTGCCCTCCGCCGTGGTCGCGCTCTCCCGGATCCCGCTCACCGCAAACGGAAAACTCGACCGCCGTGCCCTGCCCACCCCGGACTACGCGGGCGTCTCCACCGGCCGTGCCCCGCGCACCCACCACGAGGAGGTGCTCTGCGGCCTGTTCGCCGAGGTGCTCGGGGTGTCCCGGGTCGGTATCGACGACGGCTTCTTCGATCTCGGCGGGCACTCGCTGCTCGCCACCCGGCTCGTGACCCGCATCCGCGCGGTCCTCGATGTCGAACTGCCCATCCGGGCCCTGTTCGAGTCACCGACCGTCGCCGGGCTCGCCCAGCTCCTCGCGGGCGCCGGAGCCGGCCGCCCGGCTCTCGTCCCGGTGCCGCGCCCCGAGGTGCTGCCGCTGTCGTTCGCCCAGCAGCGGCTGTGGTTCCTGCACAAGCTGGAAGGGCTCTCGCCGTCCTACAACATGCCGCTCACCCTGCGGCTGACGGGCCAGGTCGACCGGGCAGCCCTGCGCGCCGCCCTGCAGGACGTCGTCACCCGGCACGAGTCGCTGCGCACCGTCTTCCCGGAGACCGGCGGCCGGCCGCAGCAGCGCGTGGTGCCGGCCGCCGAGGCCGAGGTCGTCTGGGAGCACCGCCACCTCGACGCGGAGGAACTGCCCGCCGCCCTGGAGGCCGCCGCCCGCCACGGCTTCGATCTGTCGCACGAGATCCCGGTACGCGCCTGGCTGTTCACCACCGGCCCCACCGAGTCCGTGGTGCTCGTCCTGATGCACCACATCGCCGGCGACGGCTGGTCCATGGGCCCGCTCGGGCGCGACCTGCTCACCGCCTACACCGCCCGCCGCGACGGGCGCGCCCCCAGCTGGGCGCCGCTGCCCGTGCAGTACGCCGACTACTCGCTGTGGCAGCGGGCCGTGCTCGGCAGCGAGGACGACCCGGGCAGCCTGTTCAGCCGCCAGGTCGACTACTGGCGGGACCGGCTGGAAGGGCTGCCCGACGCCCTCACCCTGCCCACCGACCGGCCCCGGCCGGCGATCACCGCCTACCGGGGCGACCTCACCGAGCTCCGGCTCCCCGCCGAACTGCACCGGGCGGTGGCCGAGCTGGCCCGGCGGACCGGCACCACCGTCTTCATGATCCTCCAGGCCGCGATGTCCGCCCTCCTGACCCGGCTCGGCGCGGGCACCGACATCCCGCTCGGCACCGGCATCGCCGGCCGCGCCGATGACGCGCTCAACGATCTGGTCGGCCTCTTCGTCAACACCGTGGTGCTGCGCACCGACACCTCCGGCGACCCCACCTTCAGCGAACTGCTGGCGCAGGTCCGCGAGAACAGCCTCGGCGCGTACGCCCACCAGGACGTACCGTTCGAGCACCTGGTCGAGGTGCTCAATCCCCGGCGCTCCACCGCGCACCACCCGCTGTTCCAGATCGCCCTCGTCCTGCAGAACACCGACCGCGCCGAGTTCCACCTGCCCGAGCTGTCCGTCCAGGCCCAACTCGCGGGCACCGGGACCGCCCGGCTCGACCTGCTGTTCCTGCTGATCGAGAACTTCACCCAGGACGGCGCCCCCGCCGGGCTGGCCGGCTCCATCGAGTACTCCACCGAGCTGTACGACCGCGACAGTGTGCACACCCTGGTGGACCGCTGGATCCGGCTGCTGTCCGCGGTCGCCACCCGGCCGGAGCTGCGGCTGGGCGAGATCGACCTGCTCAGCGCCGAGGAACACGCCTCCCTGTCGGCCGCCCCCGCGGAACTCACCCCGGCCCCGCGGACCTGGCCCGACCTCTTCGAGGAACAGGCCGCCCGGACCCCGTCGGCCGTCGCGGTCCGCGGCGCGGACGGCGAACTCACCTACGCCGAACTCAACACCCGCGCCAACCACGTCGCGCACTGGCTCATCGGCCAGGGCGTCCGCCCCGAGCACTTCGTCGGCCTGGCGCTGCCGCGATCGCTCGACCTGGTGGTCGCCGTCGTCGCCGTCCTCAAGGCGGGCGGCGCCTATGTGCCGCTCGACCCGGAGTACCCGGCCGAACGGCTCACGCACATGCTCACGGACGTCGCCCCGCCGCTGGTGCTGACCGACCGGGAACTGCGCGCACGCCTGGCCCCGGTCCTGGAGAGCAGCCGCACGGTCGTCCTGGAAGACCTGCCGGACACCGCCTCGGGCGACAACCCGGGGATCCGCCCGTCCCTCGACCACCCCGCCTACGTCATCTTCACCTCCGGCTCGCTCGGCCGTCCCAAGGGCGTGATCGTGCCGCACCGCGGGGTGGCCGGACTGACCGAGGCGCAGCGCGACCGCTTCGCCGTCGGCGCGGGCAGCCGCGTCCTCCAGTTCTCCTCGCCCAGCTTCGACGTCTCCTTCGCCGAGCTGAGCGCGGCCCTGCTGCTCGGCGCCACCCTCGTCCTGCCCGAGTCCCGGCAACTGGCCGGCCAGGAGCTGAAGGAGACGCTGGACGAGCAGGACATCACCCACCTGCTGGTCGCCCCCTCCATCCTCAGCACCATCCCCGTGCACGGCGGCCCGCTGCTGCCCGCCCTGGAGACCGTCGTGATCGGCGGCGAGTCCTGCCCGCCCGACCTGCTGGCCACCTGGTCGGCCGGCCGCCGGGTGGTCAACGCCTACGGCCCCACCGAATGCACCGTCCACGTCACCACCAGCGCCCCGCTCACCGGGCCCGGTACCCCCATCGGACGGCCGGTGGCCGGTACCCGGGTGCACGTCCTGGACGCCTACCTGCGGCCCGTGGCCCCCGGTGTGGCCGGCGAACTGTACGTGTCGGGGCCCGGCGTGGCCCGCGGATACCTCAACCAGCCGGCCATGACCGCCCAGCGGTTCGTCGCCGACCCCCACGGGCCGGCGGGAGCACGGATGTACCGCACCGGCGACCTCGCCCGCTGGAACCGGCACGGTGAGCTGGAGTACCGCGGCCGGGCCGACGACCAGCTCAAGGTCCGCGGCTTCCGCGTCGAACCCGGCGAGGTCGAGTCCGTCCTGCGCGAGCACCCCGGCGTCCACCGGGCCGTGGCGATCACCCGCGAGGACCAGCCGGGCGACCAGCGGCTGGTGGCCTACGTGGTGCCCAGCGGCACCGCCCTGCACACCGGGGAGAGCGGCCAGGTCGCCCAGTGGCAGGAGATCTACGAGTCCATGTACGGCGCCGCGCGCGCCGAGGAGTGGGGCGAGGACTTCACCGGCTGGAACTCCAGCTTCACCGGCGCCCCCATCCCGCTGCCCGAGATGGAGGAGTGGCGGACCGCCGCCGTCGCCCGCGTCCTGGCCCACCGGCCGCGGCGGGTCCTGGAGATCGGCGTCGGCTCCGGACTGCTGCTGTCCCGGATCGCGCCGGAGGTCGAGTCCTACTGGGCCACCGACTTCTCCGCCGCCGCGATCGCCCACCTGCGCGGGCGACTGGCCAACACGGAACTGCGCTGCCGGCCGGCGGACGACACGACCGGACTGCCCGAAGGCTTCTTCGACACCGTCGTCCTCAACTCGGTCGTCCAGTACTTCCCGGACGCCGGCTACCTCTCCCGGGTGCTCCGCCGGGCCCTGACCCTGCTGGCCCCCGGCGGCCGGATCGTGGTCGGCGACGTTCGGCACGCAGGCACCGCCCGCGCCCTGCACACCGCCGTGCAGCGGCACCGGCGGCCCGGGCTGCGCCCGGCCGCCCTGCGGGCCGCCGTCGCCCAGGCCGAACTGGTCGAGAAGGAACTGCTGCTCGACCCGGAGTGGTTCCACCGCTGGGCGGCCGAGCACGGCGCCGCCGCCGACATCCGGCTCAAGGACGGCGCCGCGCACAACGAGCTGACCGCGCACCGCTACGAGGTGACGCTCCACACGGCGGTCGACGCCGCGCTCGACGTCTCGGCGCTGCCCGAGGTGACCGCGCTGGACGCGGTGGCCTCCGTCCCGGTGCGCGTCGCCGGGCTGCCCAACGCGCGCCTGACCGCCCAGGGAGTGGACCCGCGGGCCGTACGGGAGTGGGCCACCGCACGCGGCTACCGCGCCGTGCTGGCCCCCGCCGCCGCGGACCCGTCCCGCTTCGACGCGATCCTGCTGCCCGCCGGGGACGCCCCCGTCCTCGGCGGCTACCGCCCGGCGGACACCGGCCGCCCCACGCACAACAACCCGGTGAGCCCGCAGCGCGTCGACACCCTCATGGCCGACCTGCGCGCACACGTACGGGACCGGCTGCCCGACCACATGGTGCCGGCGGCCGTCGTGGCGATCGGCGAGATCCCGCTCAACACCAGCGGCAAGCTCGACCGCGGCGCCCTGCCCGCGCCCAGCTACGCCACCGGCGCGCAAGGGCGCGCCCCGCGCACGCCGCGCGAAGAGCTGCTGTGCGGGCTGTTCGCCGAAGTGCTCGGCCTGCCCCGGGTCGGCGTGGACGACTCGTTCTTCGGCCTGGGCGGGCACTCGCTGCTCGCCACCCGGCTCATCAGCCGCATCCGGGCCGTCCTCGGCATCGAACTGCCGATCCGGGCTCTGTTCGAGTCCCCGACGGTGGCCGGGCTCGACCGGCACCTGGGCCGGGCGGGCAGCGCCAGGACCGCGCTCACCGTACGGCCCCGGCCCGAGGTGCTGCCGCTGTCGTACGCCCAGCAACGCCTGTGGTTCCTGCACCGCATGGAAGGCCCGTCCGCCACCTACAACATGCCGCTGGCGCTGCGCGTCTCCGGCGAACTGGACCGCGAGGCGCTGCGGGCCGCGCTGAACGACGTGCTGGCGCGGCACGAATCGCTGCGCACGGTCTTCCCCGAACACGAGGGCGTACCGTCGCAGCACGTGCTGCCACGGGCCGACATCCCCTGGGCGACCCGCCCGGTGGACGCGGACGGCCTCCAGGAGGCGCTGGCCGGCGCCGTCCGGCACCCGTTCGACCTGGCCCATGACCTGCCGGTGCGTGCGACGCTGTTCGTCCTCGGTGACGAGGAGGCGGTGCTGGTGGTGCTGATGCATCACATCGCGGGTGACGGCTGGTCGATGGGTCCGCTGGCCCGGGATCTGGTCGCGGCCTACACCGCCCGGCGGGAGGGTGCCGCACCGGACTGGCAGCCGCTGCCGGTGCAGTACGCGGACTACACGCTGTGGCAGCGCGACCTGCTCGGCGACGGCGCCGACCGGGACAGCCTGTTCGCCCGGCAACTCGGCTACTGGCGCGAGCAACTGGCCGGCCTGCCCGAGGCGCTGCCGCTGCCGGCCGACCGGCCGCGCCCGCCCGTGGCGTCCTACCGGGGCTCCGCCACCTGGTTCGCGATCGACGCAGAGGTGCACCAGCGGGTGACCGACCTCGCCCGCCGCTCCGGCGCGACGGTGTTCATGGTGCTGCAGGCGTCGCTGGCGGCGTTGTTCACCCGGCTGGGGGCGGGGACGGATATTCCGCTCGGTACGCCGATCGCGGGCCGGACGGATGAGGCGCTGGACGAGCTGGTCGGGTTCTTCGTCAACACGCTGGTGCTGCGGACCGATACGTCGGGGGATCCGACCTTCGCCGAACTGGTGGAGCGGGTGCGGACGACGGATCTGGCGGCGTACGCGCACCAGGACGTGCCGTTCGAATACCTGGTGGAGGCGGTGAACCCGGTCCGCTCCACCGCGCACCACCCGCTGTTCCAGGTGATCCTGGCGCTCCAGAACGCGCCCGCGGCCGAGTTCTCCCTGCCGGGCCTGCGGCTCACCCCGGAATCCGCCGGCACCAACGTGTCGCGGGTCGATCTGACCCTCAACCTCGCCGAGCAGCACACCACCGCCGGTGACCCCGACGGCCTCACCGGCTGGGTGGAGTTCGCCACCGACCTGTACGACCGGGCCACCGTGGACACCCTGCTCGGCCGCTGGACGGCCCTGCTGGCCGAACTGGTCGCCGACCCGCGGCGGACGATCGGCTCGGTCGAGACGGTGACCGGCGAGGAACGGGCCCGGCTGCTGGACCGGCTGCCCGGCACGGTTCCCGGCGTGACCGTGCCCGGCCTGTTCGCCCGCCAGGACCCGGCGGCCGTCGCCCTCGACGGCGAGGAGCGGATGACCTACGGGGAACTGGACGCGCGGTCCAACCGGCTGGCGCACTGGCTCGTCGCACACGGCGTGCGCCCCGAGTCGCGGGTGGCGCTGCTGCTGCCGCGTTCGGTGGACTATGTGGTGGCGGTGCTCGCGGTGCTGAAGGCCGGCGGGGTGTACGTGCCGATCGACCCGGAGTACCCGGAGCGGCGGCGCGCACAACTGCTCGCGGACGCCCGGCCCGTGCTGGTACTCGACGCGATCCCGGACACCGGCGACGCGGCAGGGGAGACCCTGGACCGCTCCTCGGCGAGGGGCGGCGCGTACGCGATGTACACCTCGGGTTCGACGGGGACGCCCAAGGGCGTGCTGGTGACCCATGCCGACATCGTCGGCCTCGCCCAGGACGGCTGTTGGTCCGAAGGGCATGAGCGGGTGCTGTTCCACTCCCCGCAGGTGTTCGACGCGTCCACGTACGAGGTGTGGGTGCCGTTGCTCCGTGGCGGGACGGTGGTTCTCGCTCCCGAGGGCCGGCTGGACACGGACGCTCTCGCCCGGGCCGTGGTCGAGCAGCGGATCACGGGACTGTGGCTGACGGCGGGTCTGTTCTCCGTCATGGCGGAGCACCACGCCGAGGCGTTCGCCGGAGTACGGCAGCTGTGGGCCGGTGGTGACGTTGTCTCCCCGCAGGCGGTGCGGCGGGTCCGGGAGACGCATCCGGGTATCACGGTCGTCAACGGCTACGGCCCGACCGAGACGACGACGTTCGCCGCCCGGTACTCCGTCACCGGGGACCTGGGCGCGGTGGTGCCGATCGGTGCGGCGATGGACGCCATGCGGCTGTACGTGCTCGATCAGCGGCTGCGGCTCGTCCCGCCGGGGGTGACCGGTGAGCTGTACATCGCGGGTACGGGTGTGGCCCGGGGCTATCTCGATCAGCCGGCGCTCACCGCTGAACGGTTCGTCGCCGACCCGTATGTCACCGGGGAGCGGATGTACCGCACCGGCGACCTGGTGCGCCACAACACCAACGGCGACCTGGAGTTCCTGGGCCGCGCCGACGACCAGGTCAAGATCCGCGGCTTCCGGATCGAGCCCGCCGAGGTCGAAGCGGTCCTGCGTGGCCACCCGGGCGTCACCCAGGCCGTCGTCCTGGCGCGCGGGGACCGCCTCGTCGCCTACGTCGTCGGCGAGACCACCGGGCTGCGCGCCCATGCCGCCGAACGACTGGCCGCCCACCTGGTGCCCTCCGTCATCGTCCCGGTCGAGGCGATCCCGCTGACCGCCAACGGCAAGGTCGACCGCGCCGCCCTGCCCGACCCCGCCGCCCCCACCGGCGGCCGGGCCCCGCGCACCCCGCAGGAAGAGGTGCTGTGCGGGCTGTTCGCCGAGGTCCTCGGCCTGCCCGCGGTCGGGGTCGACGCGTCGTTCTTCGACCTCGGCGGCCACTCGCTCCTCGCCACCCGGCTCATCAGCCGTATCCGGGCGGTGCTGGACGTGGAGCTGCCGATCCGCGCCCTCTTCGAAACCCCGACCGTGGCCGACCTGGCCGCCCGTCTGGACGAGACCGGCCGGGCCCGCAGCGGCCTGACGGTGCGGGAACGGCCCGAGGTGCTGCCGCTGTCGTTCGCCCAGCAGCGCCTGTGGTTCCTGCACAAGCTCGAAGGCCCCTCCGCCACCTACAACATCCCGCTCGCGCTGCGCCTGACCGGCGCACTCGACCAGCAGGCGCTGCGCGCCGCACTGGACGACGTGATCGCCCGGCACGAGTCCCTGCGCACCGTCTTCCCGGAGGTGGACGGCCGGCCCAGCCAGCTCGTCCTGCCCGCCGCGGAGGCCGGGATCGGCTGGGAGACCCGGCACGTTCCGGCGGAGGAACTGGACGCGGTACTCACCGAGACCGCCCGGCACTCCTTCGACCTCGCCCACGACATACCGGTGCGGGCCTGGCTCTTCACCACCGGCGGCGAGGAGTCGACCCTGCTGGTGCTGATGCACCACATCGCCGGTGACGGCTGGTCGATGGGCCCGCTCGCCGCCGACCTCACCCTGGCCTACACCGCGCGCCGCGCCGGCCGCGCTCCGGAGTGGCCCGCCCTCCCCGTGCAGTACGCGGACTACACGCTGTGGCAGCGCGAGGTGCTCGGCGACCACACCGACGGCGACAGTGTGTTCGCCGGCCAGGTGGGCTACTGGCGGGATCACCTTGCCGGACTGCCCGAAACCCTGCCCCTGCCCACCGACCGGCCCCGCCCGGCGACCGCCACCCACGCCGGCGGCTACGCCTGGTTCCGGGTGGACGCGGACCTGCACCGGGACCTGACCGCGCTGGCGCATTCCTCGGGCACCACCATGTTCATGGTGCTCCAGGCAGCGATGGCCGCCTTGTTCACCCGGCTCGGCGCGGGCGAGGACATCCCCCTCGGGTTCTCCATCGCCGGCCGCACGGACGAGGCCCTGGACCGGCTCGTCGGGTTCTTCACCAACACGCTGGTGCTGCGCACCGACACCTCCGGTGATCCCGCCTTCACCGAACTGCTGGCGAGGGTACGGGAATCCGGTCTGGCCGCGTACGCGCACCAGGACGTGCCGTTCGAGCATCTGGTGGAGGTGCTCAACCCGCACCGGACCACGGCCCACCATCCGCTGTTCCAGGTGATCTTCAACCTCCAGAACGCGCCGGACGCCGACTTCTCGCTGCCCGGACTGCGCGCCACCGCCGTCCCCGTCGGCACCGGGGTCTCCCGGGTGGATCTCTCGGTCAACCTGGTGGAACACCACGGCGGGGACGGAACCCCGGGCGGGATGGCCGGCCTGGTCGAGTACGCCACCGATCTGTTCGACCAGGACACGGTGGAACGCCTGATGGCCCGCTGGGTGCGGTACCTGAGGGCCCTGGCCGATCACCCCGGCGCCCCCATCGGCCGGCCCGACCTGCTGGAGGCGGCAGAACGCGACCGGGTCCTCGGCTCCTGGAACAGCACCGGCACCGAGGTGCCGCCCGCCGGTATCGTCGAACTGTTCGAAGCCGTCGACCCGGGTGCGCAGGCGCTCGCCGCCGGCGCCGAGCGGATGACCTACGGCGAGCTCGGCGCCCGGGCCAACCGGCTGGCGCACTGGCTCATCGCGCACGGAGCACGGCCGGAGACCCGGGTCGCCCTGCTGCTGCCGCGCTCGGTGGACCTGGTGGTCGCCGTCCTGGCGGTCCTCAAGACCGGGGCGGCGTACGTCCCGATCGACCCGTCCTATCCCGCGGCCCGGCGGGAGTACATGCTCGCCGACGCCGACCCGGTGCTCGTCCTGGACGCGCTGCCGGACACCGGGGACCGCTCCCCGGCGAGCCCCGGTATCCGGGTACCGGTCGACTCGGCCGCGTACGTCATCTACACCTCCGGCTCCACCGGCACCCCCAAGGGCGTCGTGGTCAGCCACGCCGGCATCGCCGCCCTCGTCGCCACCCAGACCGAACGGCTCGGCCTCACCGCGGACAGTCGGGTGCTCCAGTTCGCCTCGCCGAGCTTCGACGCCTCGGTGTGGGAGCTGGTGATGGCGCTGTGCACCGGGGCCACGCTGGTCGTCGCACCCGAGGACCGGCTCGTCGACACGGCGCTGGCCGGCGCCCTGCGCTCCGGCCGGGTCAGCCACCTCACGCTGCCCCCGTCCGTCCTGGCCACCCTGCCCCCGGAGGACCTGCCCGACCTGCGCACCCTCGTGGTCGCGGGTGAGGCATGCCCGCCGCACCTGGCCGAACAGTGGCGCACCGGCCGTACCATGATCAACGCCTACGGACCCACCGAGACGACCGTCTGCGTCAGTACCAGCGACCCGCTGACGGGCGACCTGCCCATCGGCCGCCCCATCCACCACACCCGCGTGTATGTGCTGGACAGGAATCTGCTCCCGGTACCGCCCGGCGTGACCGGCGAACTGTACGCGGCGGGCAGTGGACTCGCCCGCGGCTACCACCGGCGGCCCGGCCTGACCGCCACCCGGTTCCTGCCCGACCCGTTCGGGCCGCCCGGCAGCCGCATGTACCGCACGGGCGACCTGGCCCGCTGGCGCGCCGACGGCCAGCTGGACTACCTCGGCCGCGCCGACGACCAGGTCAAGCTCAACGGGTTCCGCGTCGAACCCGGCGAGGTCGAGGCGGTGCTCGCCCGGCACCCGGACATCACCGGCTGCGCCGTCGTCGTGCGCACCGACACACCCGGCGAGCCCCGCCTGGTCGCCTACGTGGTCGGAGCCGCCACCGCCACCCCGGCGGTGCTGCTCGACCATCTGCGCGAACACCTGCCCGAACACCTCGTGCCCGCGGCCGTGGTGCGGATGGACGCGCTGCCGCTCACCGGCAACGGCAAACTCGACCGGGCCGCCCTCCCCGCCCCGCAGCACAGCGCCGGGGGACGCGCGCCGCGCACCGCGCACGAGGAGGTGCTGTGCGGGCTGTTCGCCGAAGTGCTCGGGGTGGCCGGCGTCGGCGTGGACGAGTCGTTCTTCGACCTGGGCGGCCACTCGCTGCTCGCCACCCGGCTGATCAGCCGGGTGCGCAAGGTGCTGGACGTCGAGTTCCCGGTGAGCCTGCTGTTCGAGGAGCCCACCGTGGCCGGACTCGCCCGCCGGCTCACCGCCCCGGGTACCGGCGACACGGCGCGCACCGCTGTCCAGCCGCGTCCCCGGCCCGCGGAACTGCCGTTGTCGTTCGCCCAGCAGCGCCTGTGGTTCCTGCACAAACTGGAAGGCCCCTCACCCACGTACAACGTGCCCCTCGCCCTGCGGCTGCACGGCACCGTCGACCCCGACGCCCTGCGTCAGGCCCTGACCGACGTACTGGGGCGGCACGAAGCGCTGCGCACCCTGCTCGCCGACGTGGACGGCAGCCCCCGCCAGGTGATCCTGCCGGCGAAGGACCTGCCGCTGCGCTGGGACGTCGTGGCCACCGATGAGGAGGAACTGCCGGACCTGCTCGCCGGGGCCGCCCGGTACGCATTCGATCTCGGGACCGAACTCCCGGTACGCGGCTGGCTGTTCACCCTGAGCCCGCAGGAGTGCGTGGTCGTGGTGCTGATGCATCACATCGCGGGCGACGGCTGGTCGATGGGCCCCCTGGCGCGCGACCTGACCACGGCCTACGCCGCGCGCCGGGCGGGGGAGGCACCGGCCTGGGCCGCGTTGCCGGTGCAGTACGCGGACTACACGCTGTGGCAGCGGGAACTGCTCGGCGACGACGCCGACCCCGGCAGCCTCTTCAGCCGGCAGCTCGACTACTGGACCGGGCAGCTCGCCGGCCTGCCGGACCGGACCGGGCTGCCGGCCGACCGGCCCCGGCCCGCGGTGGTGTCGTACGAGGGCGCGGCCACCTGGTTCCAGCTGGACGCCGATCTGCACCGCCGGGTGGTGCGCTTCGCGCAGCGGTCCGGTGCGACGGTGTTCATGGTGCTGCAGGCATCGCTGGCGGCGTTGTTCACCCGGCTGGGCGCGGGGACGGACATTCCGCTGGGCTCGCCGATCGCGGGCCGGACGGATGAGGCGCTGGACGAGTTGGTCGGGTTCTTCGTCAACACCCTGGTGCTGCGGACGGACACCTCCGGCGATCCGAGCTTCGCCGAACTGGTGGAGCGGGTGCGGACGACGGATCTGGCGGCGTACGCGCACCAGGACGTGCCGTTCGAATACCTGGTGGAGGTGCTCAACCCGCGCCGCTCCAGCGCTCACCACCCGCTGTTCCAGACCATGTTCACCTTGCAGAACGCGCCGGGCGGCGAGGTCGAGTTGCCCGGGGTACGGACCAGTGCCGTACCGGTGGTGACGAACGTCTCCCGGGTGGACATGTCGATCAACGTGGGGGAGCAGCGCGACGCGGACGGTACCTGCCTGGGCATGGCCGGGATGGTCGAGTTCTCCACGCACCTGTTCGACCGGTCGACCGTCGACACCGCGATGGCCCGCTGGGTGCGGCTGCTCGACGCCGTACTGGCGGATCCGCGGCGGCCCATCGGCGCGGCCGACCTGCTCACGGAGGAGGAACGGGCCGCACTGCTCCCGCGCCCCGGCCTGACGGTCGGGCGGACGGTGCCGGAGGTGTTCGCGGCGCAGGATCCGGCGGCTCTCGCCCTCGACGGCGAGGTGCGGCTGACGTACGGGGAGCTGGGAGCGCGGTCGGATCGGCTGGCGTCCTGGCTGATCGGTCAGGGGGTGCGGCCGGAGTCGCGGGTCGCGCTGCTCCTGCCCAGGTCGGCCGATTTCGTGGTGGCGGCGCTGGCGGTACTGAAGGCCGGTGGGGTCTATGTGCCGGTCGATCCCGGGTATCCGCTGGAGCGGCGCGAGACGCTGCTGGCCGACGCCCAGCCGGTGCTGGTGCTGGACGGCGAGCTGCCCGAGGACGGCGGGCCGGTCACCGACCTGCCGGTGGTGCGGCCGGACAGCGGCGCGTACGTGATGTACACCTCGGGTTCGACCGGGACGCCGAAGGGCGTGCTGGTGACCCACGCCGACATCGTGGCGCTCACCGAGGACGCGTGCTTCGCCGAGGGGCATGAGCGGGTGCTGTTCCACTCGCCGCAGGTGTTCGACGCCTCGACGTACGAGGTGTGGGTGCCGTTGCTGCGCGGTGGCACCGTGGTGGTGGCGCCCCAGCGGCCGGACACCGAGGAACTGGCGCGGACCATCGCGGAAGAGCGGATCACCGGTCTGTGGCTGACGGCGGGTCTGTTCTCGGTCATGGCGGAGCATCATGCCGAGGCACTGGCCGGGGTGCGGCAGGTGTGGGCCGGTGGTGATGTGGTGTCGCCGCAGGCGGTGCGGCGGGTCCGGGAGGCGCACCCGGGCCTCACCGTGGTCAACGGCTACGGCCCGACCGAGACGACGACGTTCGCCGCTCGCCACCCCGTCACCGGGGACATGGGCGCGGTGGTGCCGATCGGTGCGGCGATGGACGCCATGCGGCTCTATGTGCTGGACGAGAGGCTGCGGTTGGTCCCGCCGGGGGTGACCGGCGAGCTGTACATCGCGGGAACGGGTGTGGCCCGGGGCTATCTCGATCAGCCGGCGCTCACCGCCGAACGGTTCGTCGCGGACCCGTACATGCCGGGGGAGCGGATGTACCGCAGCGGCGACCTGGTGCGCCGCAACGCCGACGGCGATCTGGAGTTCCTGGGCCGCGCCGACGATCAGGTGAAACTGCGCGGCTTCCGGATCGAGCCCGCTGAGGTCGAAGCGGTCCTCCGCGGCCATCCGGGTATCACCCAGGCCGTCGTCCTGGCGCGCGGTGACCGTCTCGTCGCCTACGTCGTCGGTGAGACGGAGGGCGTGCGGGAGGCGCTGGCCCAGCGGCTGCCGGACTATCTGGTGCCTTCGGCCGTTGTTCCGGTCGAGGCGATCCCGCTGACCGCCAACGGCAAGGTCGACCGCGCCGCCCTGCCCGACCCCGCCGCTCCCACCGGCGGCCGGGCCCCGCGCACCCCGCAGGAAGAGGCGCTGTGCGAGGTGTTCGCGGAAGTCCTGGGGGTGCACCGGGTCGGGATCGACGAGTCGTTCTTCGACCTCGGCGGCCACTCGCTCCTCGCCACCCGGCTCATCAACCGTATCCGGGCCGTCCTGGGCGTGGAGCTGCCGATCCGCGCCCTGTTCCAGTCACCCACCGTGGCGGGCCTGGCCGGCCAGCTGCGGCTGGATGTCCAGGAGGACACGCTCGGGGTCCTTCTCCCGCTGCGGCCCCACGGCACCAGGCCACCGTTGTTCTGCGTCCACCCGGCGGGTGGTCTGAGCTGGCCGTACGGTGCCCTGCTCCAGCACCTGGACCCGGACGTCCCGTTGTACGGGCTCCAGGCGAGGGGGCTGGCGGGCGATGAGGAGCCGGCCGCTTCGGTCGCGGACATGGTGGAGGACTATCTGGCGCAGCTGCGTGCGGTCCAGCCGCACGGCCCGTACCACCTGCTGGGCTGGTCCTTCGGCGCGGTGGTGGCCCACGCGCTGGCCGAGCGCCTTCAGGAGCTCGGGGAGCGCACGGATCTGCTGGTGGTCATCGACGCGGTGCCGGCGAAGCCGCTGCCCGAGGAGGCCAGGGAGCAGATCGCGGCCCTGGAGATGTCCAAGGTGTACCTCGGGATGCTGGAGGCGTTCCACATCGACACCGACGGCATCGACGAAGCCGGCCTCACGCACGAGGAGTTCCTCCGCATCCTGTCGGCGGAGAACACCGCGTTCGCCACCATGGACGAGGGCATCGCCGAGGCGGCGATGCGGATTCTGCAGAACAACGTCGCCATCGGCGCCCTGCACCGGCACGGACGGGTCGCCACGGATCTGCTGATCTTCACCGCGACGGACAACGGTGAGTACGTGATCGACCCGGAGGTCTGGTCCCCGTACATCGAGGGCCGGATTCTCCACCACCGCGTCACGTCCTCGCACCACGCCCTGATGCAGCCGGAGTCCCTGCGCCAGCTGGGGCCCGCGCTGGCCGCGGAACTCCGCAGCCACCACATCCACCACATCCACTCCACCCACCGAGAGGACTGACCATGACGAATCCGTTCGACGACCCCGAGGGCCGCTTCCTGGTGCTGGTCAACGACGAGGGGCAGCACTCCCTCTGGCCGGCGTTCGCGGATGTTCCCGAGGGCTGGGAGACCGCCCACCCGGAGGACACCCGTGAGGCGTGCCTCGCCTACATCGAGAAGAACTGGACCGACATGCGTCCCCTGAGTCTGGTGAGGGCGATGGAGGATTCCGCCACGTCCTGATCTCCCGGGGCTCCGCCCCGGGGGCCGGGCCCGGTCCGGCGTTCCGCCACGCCGGACCGGGCCCGGCCCACGACACGCTGTATCACGGCATCCCCGCAGGTCAAGGCAGGTTTGTCATCTTTGGTTGACAGCTTCTCCCTGTCAACCTAGGATGACAAGCATGGAGATCGACCAGCTCGTGCTGCTGGCACAGGAGGCCAAGGGCGAGGACCCCGTGGCGGGGCTCGCCGCCGCCGCCGAGATGCGGCGCGAAATGGAGCGGCTGGAGGCGGTGCTGGTGCGACGGGCTCGCACCCAGGGCCGTACCTGGGCCGACATCGCCGCCGCTCTCGGCATCAGCAAGCAGGCCGTCCACAAGAAGTACGGCGGCCGGGGGCTGTTCCGCAACCAGGACTGACCCCGCCTCGCAGCGGAATCCGGCTCCGGCGCTCGCGCCGGAGCCCGGTGAAAGCTGTCCGGGTCGAGGTGCGCGAGCTGGGCGTATCCGGATACATGGTGCCGTGCTACAGGAATTCGGTGAATCCCTCATGGGTGCACAATCCGTTACACAGCAAGCGGTGGCCGTCGCCGTGGCCGCCAATCTGCCCGTCATCCTCTGGGGCGCCCCGGGCACCGGGAAAACCTCGTCCGTGGTGGCTCTGGGGGAGAGCCTGGACATGCCCGTGGAAGTCGTCGTCGGATCCATCCGCGAACCGAGCGACTTCTCCGGCCTCCCCGTACTCCGCGACGGCGGCACCTGGTTCGCCCCGCCGCGCTGGGCGGAACGCCTCGCCCGGTCCGGGACCGGCATGCTGTTCCTCGACGAACTGACCACCGCGCCGCCCGCCGTCCAGGCCGCCATGCTGCGCGTCGTGCTGGAGCGCACGGTCGGAGACCTGGTGCTGCCGCCCGAGATCCGTATCGTCGCCGCCGCCAACCCGCCCGAACAGGCCGCCGACGGCTGGGATCTGTCCGCGCCGCTGGCCAACCGGCTCATCCACCTCGACTGGGAGGTCTCGGCCGCCGACATCGCCGAGGGCATGGCCGCCGGGTTCACCGTGCCGGAGCTGGCCCGCGGTGAAGCACCCACCGAGGCCGCGGTCAGCGGATCCCGGGCCACGGTCGGCGCGTTCCTGCGCGTACGTCCCGAACTCGTGCTCGCCGTACCCGACAGCCCCGACCGGGCCGGACGCGGCTGGCCGAGCCCGCGCAGCTGGGACCTGGCCGCCCGAGCGCTGGCCGCCTGCGCCCACAGCGGCGCCGAGGAGGCCGTGCTGGCCGAACTGGTCCTGGGCGCCGTGGGCGAGGCCGCCGGATTCGAACTGCTCTCCTGGCTGCGCAACCTTGACCTGCCCGATCCGGTGCAGTTGCTCAACGACCCGCACGCCCCGCTCCCCGACCGCGTCGACCGGCTGCACGCACTGCTCGGCTCGCTCGTCGCCCACGTCGCCGCCGAGGGCGGCGCACCCGTCTGGGAGCAGGCCTGGAGTGTGGTCGGCCGCGTCGCCCGCACCGCGCCCGACGTGGCGGCCAGCGCCGCCCGGGCACTCGCCCGGCAGCGCCCCGGCGGCGCGAAGCTGCCCACCACCATGCTGGAGCTGGCGCCCGTGCTGCGCGCGGCGGGGCTGCTGACATGACCGCCGACCCCGAAGGGCCGGCGGGGCGGGAGGGCGAGGTCCTCGCCCGGTTCGCCGCCGCCCGGCTGTGGGCCGCCCACCGCGCCCCGTACCTGGCCTCCGCGGTGTTCGCGCTCAACCCGGTACTCATCGAGGCCGCTCTCGACGACACCACCGGGGCGCCGCTGCCCGACCCGGAGTTCCGCGCCTTCCCCGCCGACATCCGGTGGAACGTCCACCTGGAGACCGGGACGGCGCTGGCCACCCCGGTGCCCGAGATCGGCTGGTGGCTGCTGCACCACGTCGGCCATCTCGTCCGCCGGCACGCGAGCCGTTCCCCGGTACGGCCCGAGGACGGCGGGGGCACGCACGCGGCCGGGCTCGCCGGGGACGAGCGGGCGCACCGCTGGAACCAGGCCGCCGACGCGGAGATCAACGACGACCTGGAGGCCGATGACCTGCCCGGGCCGGACGGGGTCATCTCCCCGAAGGCCCTGGGGCTGCCCGCCAACCGTATGGCCGAGGAGTACGTCCCGATGCTGGACGTGCTGGCCGACGCGATGGGGAGGGGCGGCAAGGCACTGGCCGACGCCATCGACTGCGGCAGCGCCGCCGACGGACGGCCCCGCACCTACGAGGACTCCGGTGGCGGCGGGGGACTGTCCGAACTGGACAGGGAACTGCTGGAACGCTCCATCGCCGTCGGCATCCAGGACCGGATCAGCGCCCGCAGCGAGGTGCCCTCCGGCTGGCAGCGCTGGGCCGGCGAGCGCCTGGCGCCCACCGTGAACTGGCGGGCCCGGCTCGGCGCGCTGATCCGCCGGGGACTGTCCACGGTGGCCGGCAACACCGACTTCAGCCACCGCAGGCCGTCCCGCCGGGCGGGCGCGTACACCGACATCGTGCCGCCCGCGCTGGTCTCCCCGGTACCGGACACCGTGCTCGTCATCGACACCTCGGGCTCGGTCACCAACGCCGTACTCGACCGGCTGCTCGCCGAGGTCACCGCCATCATCACCGGCGTGGCCGGCCCGAACCGGCGGCTGCGCGCCCTGTGCTGCGACATGCACCCGCACCCGGTCCAGACCGTGCGCCGCGCCGAGGACATCCGGCTCGTCGGCGGTGGCGGCACCGACATGCGGGCCGGGATCGAGGCCGCCGCCGGCCTGCGGCCCCGGCCCGACCTCGTCGTGGTGCTCACCGACGGGCAGACGCCCTGGCCGGAGCGGCGGCCCCGGCCGCACGTCGTCGTCTGCCTGATCGGCGACGACGGCCACGCACCCGACTGGGCCGCCATCGCCCGTATCCCCGAGGAGGGACCGACATGACCGTGGCATTCAGCGACGACGACGAACCCGGCCGCGACAGGGACCGGGACGGGAACGGCGACAAGGAAGGGGCCCAGCGGGGGCCCGCCCCGGAGCCGGAGTACGCGCCGGCCCCGGAGCCGCTGCCGCAGTGGCCGGAACACGGCTTCACCCTGGCCGAGGCCCGCCGGTGGATCGACGAGGGCTTCGCCGTCGAGGAGGCCGTGCGCTGGCGCACCTCCGGCGTCTACGCCCCGGACGCGGCACGGCAGTGGCGCACCGCCGGCGCCACCCCGTACACCGTCGACACCTGGCTGAGCGCCGGCATGACCCCGCGCGACGCGGTCCGCTGGCGTGAACTCGGCTACTCGGCCCGGGAAGCCGCCGAACGGCACCTGGCGGGGGAGAGCCCCACGCCCCGCAGCTGGCTCTACCGGCTGCTCAACCCGCGCCGGGACAGCGCGAAGGACAACCTCGGCGAGGAACAGGCCGCGGCCATGAAGACCCTGCTGCACCAGGGCGTCCCGGCCGCGGTCGCCCGGGGCTTCGTCGCCTCGGGCTGGACCGGCGAGGAGGCCCTGCCCTGGGCCCGGCGCGGTATCGACCCCGGCGAGGCCCGGATCTTCCTCGCCCTGGGCTTCGCCGTCGGCGAGGCGGAGAAGGTGCTCGCCGACGGCGAGTCCGCCCTCGCCGTGATGGCCGGCTGGTGGCGCGCGGGCATTCCGCTGGACGAGGTCGCGCCCTGGCGGGCGGCCGGCTTCACCGCGCAGGAGGCGGCGTCGCTGCGCGCCGAGGGCACCGACGTCGAACAGGCCAAGGTGCTGCGCGCCCTGGGCGGCGGCGACTGACGCGGGACCGGGCGCAATCCCTCACCCACCCCCGTTCGATGAGGAGAATCTCAATGACCGTGTCAAGCCGTCTGCGTGGCTGGCGGGGCGGAGGTGAACAGTCTCTTGTCACGCAGCATCGCCCAGAGTACGTCGACGCGGCGGCGGGCCAGGGAGAGCAGGGCTTGGGCGTGGACCAGTCCTTCGCCGCGTTTCTTGAGGTAGTAGTCGCGGGGGGGTCCTGGCCGCATCATCGCGGTCTGGGCGGACATGTAGAACAGCCAGCGCAGACGGCGGTTGTAGCGCTGGGGCCGGTGGTAGTTGCCGGTGCGGCGGCCGGAGTCACGGGGGACCGGGGCGAGGCCGGCGTGGGAGGCGAGGCGGCCGGCGTCGCGGTAGCCGGACAGGTCGCCGGTGA
>NZ_FPAB01000008.1 GCF_900116145.1 Streptomyces harbinensis
AATCAGCGGAGCGAACTCGTCCACTATGCGTTGACGCCGGCGACCATTCGCGGCACGCTTCGGCGGCGCCACGGGCGCCTGAGAGTTCAGATACTTGGTCACCGTTCGCCTGTTCAGCCCGGTCTCCCTAGCGACCTGCCGCAAACTCATGGCACCCGACTCATACAGGCCGCGAAAGCGCCGCACCTCCAGCCAGCGATTCGGATCCAAGACCACTTCCTGCCGCCCTTCGTCCATCCAGAACAGACGACAGAAGACTCACCCCTCCTACCCCTCCACCGCATCAACAATGGTGCAGCTTCATCCGTACGTGGTGGTGCACGATCACTTGTACGCGGACAACTGGTTTCTCCGGTAGGAGTTTCTCCTGGGGCACAGATGCGTTACGGGTTGGCGCGACAGCTGTGTGAGAACGGCTTCGCTGATCGGCTCGATGATCTGAGCCGATTCCAGGATGGCCTGGAGGCGTATGTGCGGGAGGAATAGCAATGCTGACCTTCTTGCGTAGGGTACTCGCCGAGGCGATGCGTCAGCCGTGGTGGCCACCGCTCGGGTGCCCGGCAGACAACACCGATTTGTTCACTGTGCCGCCGGGGGAGTTGTGGGTGGACATGGACGCCGACCTGACGGCCGCTTACGAGGCGATTGGCTGCCGGGTGTTCACCTTTCGCGGGGAGACGGACCAGTGGCTGTCCATTGAGGACAGCATCCACGTCTGGCGCGGGGTCGCCGCGAACGCGGGATGCGGCGCCCGAGGTCGTGCGGCTGGCCGGTTGTGAGCACTCCCCCACAATCGCCACCGAGGAGACTGCGAACAACGCCCGTATCAGTCCCGCCTACGAGCGGGCGCTGTTGGAGTGGCTGGAACGTTAGGTAGACGTCTGACGTTCACGGTATGTCGTCCGGGCGCACCCTAGCCTGCGGAAGAGATCGGGCCTTGCATGACCGTTCGGCCCCCGAGCCCACGAGACTGCGCATTGCTACTGACGTGCGGAGCAAACGCATTCGACGACTGCCAGGCCGCCACTCCTGCCCTGCCCGCTACAGCCGGGGCCCTGAAGGGAGGTGCGCAGGTCGACCGGCAGCAGGGTGCAGGGGGGTGCCGCCTTGGGCCACGAAGTACTGGCCCACGAGGTCATCGCCGCCATCTCCGTCCCGACGCGCCGCCCGCTCCGTATCCCTCCTCCACCATCCTCTTGGCAGTAACCGGCTAGGATCTCAGCCTCAGAACATCGGCCCGCTGCGGCCCCCGGCAGGCGACCGACGAACCGCAGCAGCCACCGCCATTGACATCCGGCCCCAGCCACCCCACGTCCCTGGAGGCGAGGCCAGGAACAGCCGGCGGATGCAACGACGGACGGCTCCACCTCCGGGCCGTGGGCCGCGAAGCGGCTGCCAGCATCCGCCCGGCGCCACCGTCAACGAGTGGCTGTGACCGCTACGCGCCGGGATTCAGTCGGGGTCGGGGATCACCTGGGCGAACGAGGTCACGAATGTGGTGATGAGCCGGGCGAACTCGGACCGGTCGGCGTCGGGCCAGTCGGCCATCACCCGGGCGAAGACCTCCTGCCGGAACCGGTGGGTTCGGTCGAGTTGTTCCTGTCCGGAGCCGGTCAGGGTGATCAGCGTGCGCCGGGCATCGGACGGGTCGGTCCTGCGGTCCAGCAACCCTTCCCCGACCGCACGCAGCACCAGTCGGCTTGCCCTCGGCTGATCGACGCCGAGCGCGGCGGCGACATCCGTGACGGAGCACGGTTTGTCACGGTCCTCGACGACATCCAGCACGCTGAACAGCGTGGGGTCGATCGGCTTGCCGCCATCGGGTGGTACCAGCCGCCCCAGTGACCGGCGTGTCTGAGTGCGGCGGATCGCCACCATGGCCCGTTCGACGGCGGCAACCGCCTTGTCCTGATCCTTCTTCGACATACATGCTAGATTACAATAGTTGTTGAATAACATGCATTGGGGGGATTGTCATGACCGACCTGACCCAGGTGTCCAGCACTCGCGAGCGGCGGCCGTTCGGCTACTGGCTGAAGCACATCGACGGGGCGATCGAGGAGAACATGAGCCGACTGTTCGCCATGGACGGCCTGAACCGGCGGGGGTGGCAGGTACTGAACACCATCTCGTACGGACCGGTCACCGTGGCCGAACTCGACGACACCATGGACGCCTTCCTGTCAGCCGACGAGCCGACCATGCGCCCCTGCATCGACCGGTTCGCCGAGCGTGGCTGGACATCCACGGCCGATGACGGCGCTGTGACACTCACCGAAGAGGGACGACGAGCGCACCAGCGGGTCGCCGAGCAGACCGGGGTGCTGAGGGATCGGATGATGCAGTGCCTCTCGCCCCAGGAGTACAGGGTGCTGATGGAACTGCTCCAGCGGATCGCCACCCATCTCGACGCCCTGGCAATCGAAACTCCCGGACAGCAGCCCTCAGCGCCCTTCCCTTCTCGAGAGTCTGGCAGTACTGGTCACAGCCGCCCGCAGTCGGCTTGACCAGGCGCTTGACCGGGCTGGTCAACCGCAGGTCGGCGCTCTGGCCCTGGGGTCAGTAAACGCGCCGCAACCATCCCAGCAGCTGGCGCTCCGGCAACGGGTGCAGCTCCTGGCGACAACCGGCGTACGGGGGCCTTGTCCCTGCGGGCCGGCACCCTGGCCTCGACCGCGCGCGCCAGAACCGGATGCGGCTCCCCGGGACACACCCGCTCAAAGGACATGCGGCCAGGACGGTATGGCGGGGCGCCGTGCAGCGGGGTGAAGGAGGCGAGCATGAGCCACCGGTGCGAAGGCCGTCGCCGCCGGCACCGTCCCGCGCAGCAACGCGCGTGCACGGTGCGTTGACCGACGTTCCCCGTCAGAGCCGGTGATCGCGGGCATTGGGTACAGGCCGGCTGACTCGGTGGTCGTGGCAGTGAAGGCGAAGGGATTGGCCGGTGCGGATCCCCCGGGTGGGGTGTGGTCGGTGGTCCAGAAGGCGGTGTAGTCGTATCGCTGCTGTGGGGTGCCGGTCGCGTCGGTGTGACGGCGACCGAGCATAGGCCCGGGCGGCAGCCTGGTAGCGGGGGGCCGGTGCTGATCGAACTGTTGCGCCGCAACTGCCGCCCTCTCTTGCTCATCGTCGCATTCTCCGCGCCCGCGTGCTGGTGGGTTGATTGCCACCGGACCAGGTCGCTGCGCTCGGGTGACGGTCGTCGGCATCATAGGGCGGCCCGGCCCAGGCAGATCGTTCCCTTCTGAGTGATGGCCCCTGGTGGGACAGGCGGAGCCGGGCGCTAGCGTGTGTGGGTGGCCGACATCTATGAGCTCATGCTGACGGTGGACCTGCGGGACGACGTGCCGGATGATGAGCTGGACGAGCTCCGGTGGCACCTCGGATTGGGATCTCAACCGGAGGATCTCCGAATCGTGAAGGAGTTTCCGCACGCAGTGGAGGGCGAACACGGGGAACTGGTCGTGGAGAACCATCCCGTTCCCCTTCTGGGGTGCCACGGCGCGGCGACCAAGCTCACCGGAGCCCTCGTTTCCGTCCTGGCTCGCAGCGGCTGCGGTCGGGGAGGTGGGTGGGTTCTGACCAGCCGACAGGAGTTTCATCCGGATGAGGCGGAGGGCCTGGGCGAGTTGCTGTCCTGGATCGCGGGCAAGGCGAGCGATTATCAGCGAGAGCCTGACGGAAACATCCAACTGGGGTGGACCCGGTTCTACGAGGAACAACAGCCCGAGCCGCTGATGGTTCGGGACGGCGTGGTCGGCTGGCCGCTCTGATGTGCTGTCCGCGAAAATCGGTGACGGAGGCCATGGCTGGTCGGTCTTGAAATGGGCGAGGGCCTTCCGGCCTGTTCTGCACCAGCGACCAGAGAGGCCCTCATGCCGCAACGCACCCCTCACCGAGACCGGGCGTTTGCGTCTGGCATGGTGTGTCGTGGAGGAGGGCTTGGCCCATGCGGCGAGCAGCCGAGCGGTTCCAGGCATCACCGATGACTGCGAAGCGGTGGGCCGCCCGTTCCCGCCGGTTCGGCGAGGCCGGTAAACCGGTTTGTTCTGCTCCTCCAGAACAAACCGCGGCTGCCGCCACGGAGCATCGGTCGCTCCCCCAGCCAACTCTCAGCCTTACCTTCGTCACTCATTGTGCATTCTCGGATTCGTTTCGGCCTCTGTTCCCGGCGCTCCCTCGACACTCGTCGATGAGCATAAGCGCGGGCCGAAGAAGACCGGCCCCGAGGACCTGTACGGCTACGCCCCCTCCAGCCACACCGTCCGGGTGAGCGCCACGACCCGGCCCGGCTGCCGCTGATGTTCCGTAGGCTGCCGGGTGGCGCCCCAGGTGGCCCCGGGCGGGTGCAATCCGCAGCGGCGAAGGCTCCGTCCAGCCGGTCGGCGCAGACCAGGTTCGCGCCGCATGCGCATCGGGCCGCAGCGAAGCTGGGCAGCGGTATGAGCCAGCCGACACAGTAACCCCGCCCACACGGCACACGCCTCGCTCCCGCCGCCGGGAACAAGGCCGGCCCTGCTATTGGACCGGCTGTGCTGGTCAATGCAGCAGAGGGTAATGGCGGGGTCCGGGCCGGTGCTCGCCGGGTGGCGGGTGGGATCCTGAACGGGTGAACGAGATTTCCGCTGCACTCGCGGCTGTCCGGTGGCCGCTCATCGCGGCTGGGGAGACTGATTGGCTTCGGGAGTTAGCCCGCGACGACGGGCTCACCGGCTTCATGCCGCCGCCCTTGCCCGATGCCGCCTGGGTGCTCCACTCCATGTACGAACACGAACTCGGTCCCACCGACGTGTCCTTCGCCGAATATCAACGAGCCGTGCTGAATGGCAGCGGGCCCGACATCATCCCGGGCCTCGACCCCGCGGATATCTTCGGCGGGACGCCGGGCGAGCATCCCGGCCCCCGTTGGCACCGGCTGCGCTGGGCCGAGCTCTCAGAGCGGACCGGTGATCCCGTGGCGCACGAGGGACAGTTGCCCTCCTACCGCTCCTTCCCCTCACTCAGAATGCCGAGCGGCTGGCCGGTCGGCATCACCGGGCCGGCCGAGGGCAGCCTGGACCGCACCGACTGGAACCGCCTGATCGACATCCTCACCGAGCACAGCCCGCAGGGCGCCAAGACCACCTGCCTGGCCTACTACAACCCGCTCCTGCACGGGGCCACGGAGTTCCACAACCTGCACGTCCGGGCCGGCACCCTCGCCGATGCCAAAGCACTGTACGACCACCCGGACGAAGACGGCTGGACCCCGTCCAACCTCTGGGCCCGAAACCGGGCCTGGGTCCTCTGCACGGACTACGACCTGTGGGCCACCAAGGTGGCCGGCCCCACCCCGCTCATCGACGCCCTCCTCAACGACACACACATCGAGGCCATCCGGCTCCCCTGGGCTTTCTGAGTCCAGCCACCCCGCCTGGTACTCAGTCACACGGGCGTGATGTCGGTGCTCAAGTGCCTCTTCCAGCAATCCTGGTTCCCGCCTCTGCCGGATAGAGGGCTTAGGAGCGATGATTGGAGTCATCCGGGCTAAGGACATTTGGGGAACGAGTTGAGCGAAGCCCAGTCATTGTCTGACACGAATGTGACATCTCTGGCGTCGAGATAACTCAACACCCGAACCGGTCGCCTCTACCTTCACCAGGTGCCAGATGAACTCGCTGCTGGCTCAGTCCAAGGAGACGTCGTAGCACCTTCTCAAGGCGATAAACCTCTTCTGTTACCACCACTGACGACGGTGGAAAAGCCCCGCACTCGCAGTTCCACAGCACCTCCCCGACGAACGGTCGCGCAGCGTTCACACGGTGTCAGGTGGACTGCCCGGGCTTGGCAAGCGCACCGGCACCCGCAACGGCGTCGCCGGTTGCCACCGTGCACAGTGGGTCCGGCCCGGGGTCCGGACCTCGAACGGGCGATGCTCTCGCGCAGGCGGGCCTTCGGGCGGGAGGCGATCCCGCCATGGCCGACACCTCCGCCCCCTTGACAGCCGGTAGCTGGGTCGCGAGACGGATCGGCCGCCCACCCGGGTCACCCCCTCCGTCTATTCGCGCCGACTTCCATCTTTCTACCCACCGTCACCCAGCAACGTGATCAGCATGGTCACCGGTCATGAACGGCGTTGCAGTGTCTACACGTCGGTGACACGCACAGCCGAACGTTCCAATGACGTCACGACCAAACCTCACGCCTCTCCTCGATAACTTCCGGAGTCCACCACCGCAATCATCAGCACCAGGTGGTGAAGAGGGTGCCGGAATTCTGATAGGAGCTTGGTCAAGGGGCCAGACCTGCGGAAGCGGGCTTGTACACGGCTTGTCCGGCGGTAGGGAAAACAGGTACGAGAACGCCATTGCCGGCGCCCAGTCCTCAGTACCAGACGTTGGGGGCAGTAGTCGGGCGCCGCGCACCGTTCCGGGGCGGTACGAGCCTGGGTGTGGCACGTCCAGGGAAGGCCTGCCCTGGCCGGCCGCAGGTCGTCGGCGGAAGGTGGTACACGGCAGAGCACAAGCGCTGGAGAACACGAGGAGCGAGTACATGGCACGGAACAGTCGGCGCGGATTCGTCTCCCTTGCAGTTGCCACGGGCGGCTTGTTGCTCGCCGGTTCACCGGCAGCGGCGAACCCGCGCCCCCTCGAAGCGCCGGACGATTTCGGCATTTCGGGCCGGGGACGGGTGAACAAGGGGCTGGTGCGCAGGGCGTTCGTGCGACAGAACAGACGGTGGTCAACGGAAGGACCTACCTCAGCAAGCAGGAGTTCCTTGACGAGGGGTCGGCGCCGATCCTGACCCGACTGGCGACGAACCTGCACATGACGGTCCAGAACCTGTGGGCCGACGACGACACGGTCATCGCACGCTTCGAAGGAACTGCGACGGCCCTCGACGGGCTGCCGTACCGTAATGAGTACTGCTGGGTGCTGACCCTGCGCCGGAACGCGGTGGTGCGGGCGTACGCGTATCTGGACATGGTCGCCGTCGCGGACCTCGTCGAACGGGTTCCGGTGCCACGTCCTTCCGCACGGGAGCGGGACTGAGTAATCGCGCCGGCACGAGCAGGGCCGCGCGGGGGTGTATCCGAGGGCAACCGTGAGATCATCCGTCGACTCGGGAGGAGCCGATCGGGTTACGGCAGGAGTGCGACGGTCCGATCTGTCAGAGGGCCGATGATGAGGGGCAGGCGTCCGGGGTTGCGTTGGCGGACGAAGTCTGCGAGGTCGAGGGCCGCCAGAGCGAAGCAGTGGGCCAGTACGCCTGGGCCGGCGACCTGCTCGCCCGTGGCGCGTGTCAGGTTCCAGCCCGCTCGATCGATGTCATCCACCGTCAGCAGTGTGGCGTAGTCGAACGCTCGGGTTCCGCTGCCGAGAGCTTCGATGTCGATCACCGCGGCCACTCGTCCGGCACGGAACAGGACGTTGTCCAGTCGGAAGTCGCCGTGGACGAGGTCTTCGCTCGGTAGCTCAACTTGCCCGAACGAGGCGACGAGCGCGTCGAGGGCTTCGACGAACCGGCGTCCCCGGCTCCCTGAATCGGCCATGGCCTGTCGCGAGTGGTCCCACTCACCGGCCAATCGGGTGCGGGCGTAGCGCGACCAGCAGTGCTCGGGATCGATGTCGAGACCACGCTGCTGCTCCAGTACGGGGAGGAGCCGTTCGGCGACCTCGGCTGTGAGTCGACTGGGAGATCTTCCCGGCACATATTGCTGAATGCGATAGGGAAATCCGGACTTCGCGACTCCGACGGCGAGCCAGGCAGGGGTGGGGTAGCCGGCATCCCTGGCGCGCTCGACCGCGTCCGCCGCGCGCAGGAGCTGTGGCGCGGCGGAGCGGTTGGGAGACCACTTGAGGACGGCGCTTTCGTTCTCGCCGTTGCAAAGGAGCCAGGTGCCCGCTTGGAAGCCGGCATGCATCGGCTCCACCAAGTGGTAGGTGGTTCCGTGCGTGTGGTTGGCGTCGGCCACGATCAGGCGGGCGATCGCCGGATCGGTGCGTTCGGGGATATGGGACAGCTCAGGGATGTCGTCGGAAGACATCAGGGGTGATCTCCAGGCACGCGGAAACTTCGCCGTCGATTATGGAGCTGACTTCTCGTTGTGGGTGTTGTGCGCCTGGGATCAAGCCACATACCGACACTATCAAGGCAGCAATCACGAGGTGCTGAGCGACCGCACCGAAGTGCCTCTGCATGTGCTCTGTTCGCCACAACCCAGCGCCAGACGCCGCAGGATCATGACCGCCCGCACCAACCGCGTCCACTGGTCCAACCGTCACTCCCCGTCGGGCGGACAGACGTCCCCCGAGTCCACGTGGCCAGAAGCCGATCTGCCGGGAGAGCGCGGCACGCGCCGGCCGTCGTCCTCGCCCTGAACGTGTGCGGGGTGGCGGGCCGTCAGCGCGCCTCGGGCTGTGGCACCCTACGGCTGCACGGTGCGAAGAACATCGCCTCGGGCAGTCGCCGCAATGCGCGTGATGCCCGCCGACCCCTCACGCTCCTCGGCCTCGGTTGAGCTCGAAGTGGACGTCACTCGACCACGCCTTCAGCCCGAGACTGGGAGGTAACACCGCCTCAGATGGTCGGAGTGTCGTCGACAACCGGCCTGTGCATCTCAACGACCGGCTTCCACCCCGCGGAGAAGTCGATGAAGTCCGCACGGGTGGGGTAGGTGTCGATCGCGCGACGGTCACGCTTGGGGCTGTCGCCGCCCTTGCGCCCGCGGGGAATCTGCTCCTCGAAGATGTCGACCTTCACGTCGGGAACCTCCTTGAGGCCCTGGCGCCAGATCTGCACGACGTCGGCGCCGAACGCCTGCCGGGCCGCAGCGTAAAGGGCCGTCAGAGCCCCCTTGTCCCCACCAGGGACGAAAAGAGCCAGATCCAGCACGACACCGGCGGACTGGAGAACCTCGATGGTCACCGGGCCGTTGTCGTCGGCCAGGTAGATTCCGGCATCATTCTCGTCGTCGGGAAGGCAGGAGACCTCTTCCTGGAATGCGGTCCTCGCCGTGATCGAACCGCCCTCGAAATCCTCACCGGACTTGGTCAGAAAAGCAGGGACATAACAGTCGGGAAGCTTGAGTTCTGCCGTGTCGGCGGAAACGAAGATCCTGTCGTTCACGCCGAGCTTCGTCACCTCTTCCAGCGAGAGGCGGCGAGCGGCGATCTTCTCCGTGTTCACGATTTGCCTTTCAGGTTGCACTGTCCCTCCGAACAAGGACGTTACCACGAAACCAGGAGGTCAACTGACCAGTAATCCTCCGGTAAATGGCCTCCGATGTCCTGCTCGGGAGGATACCGAGGCGAGTGCCACTCGGCCGGGAACATGCATCCGCCAGGCAGTATCCCTCGTCACGGCGATCGGGATCAACCGGCGGTTGCATTTCGGTGCGTTGGGTAGCACCAAGGAACCAAAAGAGAGTTTGCGGTAGATATCACCCATATCCCCTTGAGGGAGGTTCGCCTGACCCCTGAGCGGCTTGCCGGTGGGTTCTCCGGAGTGGTGGTGACGAGGTCACCACAGGATTCACCGACGTCTTCCAGGTATATGCGCATCGCCTGAAATATTCTTTTGACTTCGGAATGTGCGACGTCTTGCAACCTTTATTGCCGTGCCGCCACGTTGCCAGTCCCCCTCGTGCAAATCCGGCAGTGGACTGCCCCGGGGGATATCGAGCCCTGATGACGACAGCGTTCCGGGCTGCGGGCCCGTCCCTCATGAGGAGTCGTGGTGATCACGGCTGCGCCGCAGGAACTGGCGATTCACGTGTTCCGGTGGACCACGGTGCCTGCCGGAACCACAAGGCTCCGGGGCTGGACGCAGTGAGGGCCGGTCGAGTGCGGCGTGCGCGCCCTCTCCCCGGCACAGCGTGCCAGGCGGACGCACTGGGTGTGTAGCGCCTCGGGAATGGGTTACCCGGGGCCGCGAGGAAGGGAGTGTGCCGTGCGGGAGGAATTGCCCGAGGGGACGGCGGAGATTCTGTTCATCGGCAACGCAACGCTGCTCATCCGCTACGGTCAGCTGACGCTGTTGACGGACCCGAATTTCCTTCACCGTGGGCAGCACGCTCATCTGGGGTACGGGCTGGTGACGCGTCGGCTGACGGAGCCGGCCGTCGATGTCGCGGACCTGCCGCACGCGGACCTCGACGCCGTGGTGCTTTCCCATCTGCACGGCGATCACTTCGACCGGGTGGCCCGGCGCGGGCTGGACAGCGGGTTGCCGTTCCTGACCACTCCGCACGCCGCACGGTTTCTGCGCGGCCTGTACGGCTTCCGGCGAGCGGCCGGGCTGCGAACCTGGCAGAGCCACACGCTGGAGCACGGTACCTCCCGGGTACGGGTCACGTCCCTGCCGGGCCGGCACGCGCCCGGGCCCACCCGGTGGCTCCTGCCACCGGTGATGGGGAGCCTGCTGGAGTTCGGGGACAGCGCCGGGCCGACCCGCCTGGTCATCTACCTCACCGGCGACACTCTGGTCTTCAGCGGACTGCGCGAGATAGCGGAGCGCGTCCCTGACATCCATCTCGCCGTTGTCCACCTCGGCGGCACCACCCTCCCTGGCGGACTGACCGTCACCATGGACGCCCGGCAGGGCTCGGATCTGCTCGATCTGGTGCAGCCGCGCCAGGCGCTCCCCGTCCATTTCGACGACTACCCGGTCTTCCGCTCCTCTCTGGAGGACTTCCTGGAGGAGGCCGGCCGGCGCGGCCACGGGAGCCGGGTATTGCGATGCGTGGCAGGCGAACGGATCCGGGTGAGCGCCTGATCCCCGGTGGCTGCCCGCCGTCGTCCTGCTGCATCGAGTCCTGCGCCAGGAACCGGCCGTACAGTACCGGGCCGGATGGCACCACATCCTGGGTTCCCTGCACATCCACCTCGACAGCCGCTTCGCTCCAGCAGCGGAGATGGCCAGGACCGGCTCCCGGGAGCGCGGCGCCGGCTGTGGGCAGGCCACCAGCTGACCCGGAGCGCATCGTCGGACCGGACGACCACCGTCCACGTCCCGCCACGACGCCCGGGACGGCCCGTCAGTACGACGAGCGGCCTGTGTGAGGTGCGCTGGAGCCGGGGCGGCGGGTGCCTCGGTCGTTCAGTCCTTTGCCGGGGCTTTGGTTCTGCGTTCGCGCAGGCGGTCCATGAGCTGGAAGAGGGAGCCCAGGGGTGGGCCGAGGGAGAAGAGGCCGCAGGCCAGGGCGCCGATCGTGCAGAGGGTTCCCATGAGGGCGCTGCTGAACCAGACGCTGGAGCCGGGGCCGACGAGGATCGGTTTGTCGTCCCTGCTCATCCACCCGCTGTTGTGGGGTGTGACCAGGCGGGCGTCGGAGAGGTCGGTGGTCTCGCAGTCCCCGTCGACATGCAGTTTGTAGACGCCGATGTGCGGCTTCGACCCGTCGGAGGAGACGAACAAGCCCTGGCAGACGGTGATGGTGGTGCGTCCCCCGCTGATCTCTTCTGTGCGTGAGACCGTGGTCTCGCCGACAGCGCCGGCGTTGCCCCGTGCGGCCTGGTGGAAGGCGTAGGCGTCGTTGCCGAGGGCCCAGGCCAGTTGAGTCAGCACCACGGTGGCCAGGCAGGCGATCGGCCAGATGATGCCGAAGGCGATCACCCGTTGCAGGGGGCCGCCTTCTGGGGCGGGCTGACGGGGCTTCATGGCGTTCCGTGGGATGCGCGGGTGGCCGGGGTGTCCGCTTGTGGAGGGCCGATGGCCGTCGTCGGTGTGGTGTGGGAGGGGTCCGCCGGAGGCGGCAGGTCGAGCGGGATGTGGCCCATGTTTCCCCCTGGTCTTTCGCTGTGTTCATCAGATCACAGTGGTCGATGTGTGCCGGGGCGGGGGGGTGGTTGGGGCCGGCCCCGGGGAACCGTGGGGCAGGGTTCCCCGGGGTGGGGTCAGGGCAGGGCGTGGACGTGCGGTCCGACGACGGAGGACCAGGCGTAGCCGCTGTGGGCGTCCCAGTTGGTGGACCAGGTCATCGCTCCGCGCAGGTCGGGGTAGGTGCGGTCGGGGACGAAGGTGCCGCAGTTGGTGCCCTGGGTCAGGCAGTCCAGTGCGTCGGTGACGGTCTGTGGGCTGACGTAGCCGGAGCCGGCCGCGTTCGGGGAGGCGGGGACGCCGAGGCCGACCTGGGAGGGGTCGAGGCCGCTCTCCAGTTGGATGCAGGCCAGGGCGGTGAGGAAGTCGACGGAGCCGGCGGCGTACACCTGGCCGTCGCAGCCGAGCATGGTGCCGCTGTTGTAGTACTGGGTGTTGACGACGGTCAGGAAGTCCTTGGTGTTCAGCGCCAGCTGGAAGTACTGGCTGCTGGTGGACTGCATGTCGATGGTCTGGGGTGCCATGGTGTAGACGAGGCTGTCGCCGGTGGCCGCGTGGATGCCTTCCATGGCCTGGGTGAGGTAGGTGGCGTTGATGCCGTGTTCCAGGTCGATGTCCACGCCGTCGAAGCCGTACTCGTCCATGAGGGCGAGTGTGCTGGTGGTGAAGGCCTGGGCGGAGGCGGGGTCGTTGACGGTGACGTTGCCGAGTTCGCCGCCCACCGAGATGATGACCGACGTGCCGGCGGCCTGTTTGGCGGCGATCTCGTCCTTGAACTGCTGCTCGGAGGTGTAGCCGAGTACGGGATCGAGGTTGAATTCGATCTCTCCGGGGACGGTGGTGGAGTCGGCGAACGAGACGGCGATGATGTCGAAGTCGTCCGGTACGTCGGCCAGTCGCTGGATCACCGAGCCGTTGTCGAAGTTGTGCCAGTAGCCGGTGACCGCGTGGCGGGGCACCGCTTGGGTGCCGGGGCCCGGGCCGGAGGGTTCGCCGGCGCCGGCGCCGGTGGCGAGGGCCGTGGTGACGAGGAGGGCGGCGAGCGCGCCGGATCCCAGGGCGAGGGTGAGGGGCCGGCGGCGTGTGGGGGGTGCGCCGGCGGTGCGAGTGTTGTCCACTCCTGCCTCCGTAACGAGTGTGGGGGGTACGGGGGGTTCGGTGGCCACCGATGGCACCCCAGGTTGGTCCAGACCAGTGGGTGTGTCAATGGGCCGGGCCGGTGCGGGGGTCCGGCGGGGGCCGGCGCGCGGCACGTGTCCTGATCCGGTGTCACCGGGTGTGAGGGCTGCTCGGGTTCGGTCGGTCCGGGAGGCCGGGCCGATTGTCAGTGGTGACTGGCATGGTGAGGGACATCGCAAACGGAACGAGGGGGCTGTCCATGTCCGGTTCGCAGAACTACATCAATCACGTCGCCCTGGTGCTGGACGCCAGTTCGTCGATGTCGCATCTGAGCAGCAAGGTCGTCGAGGTGGCCGATCAGCAGATCGCCTACCTGGCCCGGCGGTCCCGGGAGCTGGACCAGGAGACGCGGGTCACGGTGTATGTGTTCGCGAACACCGTGGAGTGCGTCATCTACGACAAGGACGTGCTGCGGATGCCGTCGCTGAAGCAGTTGTACCGGGCCGGGGGGATCACCGCGCTGCTGGCCGCCGCCTTGAAGTCGCAGCGGGAGCTGGCCCGGACGGCGCAGCTGTACGGGGACCACAGCTTCCTGACGTTCGTGCTCACCGACGGGCAGGAGAACGCGAGCCACCGGTGTCCGGACGCTCCGTCCCAGGACCCGGGCCGGCTGATCGCGGCCGTCTCGGAGATGATCGAGCAGCAGGAGGACAACTGGACGCTCGCCGTGCTGGTGCCGGATCAGATGGGCAAGCGGGAGGCCATGCGGTACGGCTTCCCGAAGGACAACATCGCCATCTGGGATGCCACGAGCACGCAGGGGCTGGAGGAGGCCGGGCAGGTCATCCAGGAGGCCACCGAGAAGTTCATGATCGGGCGCACCAAGGGGGTGCGGGGGTCGCGCGCGGTGTTCTCGACGGGTGCGGAGGCGGTCAACGAGAAGACCATCAAGGCGGCCGGGCTGACGCCGGTGAAGCCGTCGGCGTACGCGCTGATACCGGTCGCGCGGGACGCGGGGATCCGGGAGTGGGTCGTGGAGAGCGGGCACACCTACCGCACCGGGGGCGCGTTCTACCAGCTGAGCAAGTCGGAGAAGATCCAGCCGCGGAAGCGGATCGCGGTGCTGGAGAAGAAGACGGACAAGGTGTACACCGGGCCCGAGGCGCGGGCGCTGCTCGGGCTGCCGGATGTGGAGGTGCGGGTGAAGCCGCATCACAACGAGAACTTCACGATCTTCGTGCAGAGTACGAGTGTGAATCGCAAGCTGGTGGCGAACACGCGGCTGCTGCTGATGCTCTGAGGTGGTGGTGGGTGGCGTGGGGTGGTGCCAGCACCACTGTGCACCGGGGATCTTGGTCCATTGGTCCCGCGCGACGCTCGCGCCTAGGGTGGATCTTGCTCGAACACCGCGTCGTATGACGGATGTTCGTGTGCCGGCTGATGCGGCACCGGCTCGGCCCCTACCCCCACTGTCCCTTCGGAGGCAATTCATGATCCGCAAGAAGCTCGCGACCACTGCCGGCATCGCGCTGTGCTGCGCCCTCGCCGGTGCCGGGCTGGTCGGCTGCGACTCCACGGAGCCGGAGGGCGGCCCGGAGTCCTCCGCGCCCGCGCCCGAGGGTGGCGAGGGACTGCTCACCGGGACCGAGGTGATCGACGTCGAGGGCCGTTCGGTGAACGTCTCCTGCTCCGGCGACCCGGTGGCTGAGCGTCCGCTGGTCGTGCTGCTGCACGGCGGCGGCGACGATCTCACCACCATGGCCGATCTGCAGGAGACCCTGAGCGCGCAGGGCCGCGTCTGCTCGTACGACCGGCTGGGTGCAGGTGGCAGCGATCAGCCGGAGGGGCCGCAGGACTTCGAGGGGGTCGGGAGGACACTGACCGGGGTTCTGGACGAGGTGGCCGGGGACGGGCCGGTCGTTCTGGTGGGGCACTCCATGGGCGGGCTGATCGCCGGGCGGTACGCTCCCGATCACCAGGACCGGGTGCAGGGTCTGGTGCTGCTGGACAGCACCTCCCCCACCGCGGGCACCGATCTCTCGGCGCGGATCCCGGAGTCCGCCACCGGCCCGGCGGGTGAGCTGCGGGAGCAGACGCTTGCGGTGTTCGACGGGGCGAACCCGGAGCAGCTCGTCTTCACCGACGGGCCGGTCCGCTCAGCAGGTGACATACCGGTGCGGGTGATCCAGCACGGGCAGCGGTACCTGGCGGAGGTGCCCGAGTACGGGGAGGGCCTGGAGGAGGACTGGACCGCGGGGCAGAACCAGTGGCTGGCGCTCTCCACCGACAGTGAGCTGAGCACCGCGGAGAACAGCGGGCACTACATCCATGTGGACGAGCCGGAGGTCGCCGTCGCGGCCATCGAGGAGGTCGCCGCGCGGGCGGCCGGCTGAGGCTCCCCGGGTGGGCCGAGGCGGCCCGGCCGGACGGTGACACGCGGCGACGCCCGGTACCCCGTGGGTGGGGTGCCGGGCGTCGGGCGGCTGGGGGCGTCAGTAGGCGCTGTTGACGTTGTCCATCGAGCCGTACCGGTCGGCGGCGTAGTTGCAGGCCGCCGCGATGTTCGCGACCGGGTCGTAGATGTCGGTGCTGGTGCCGTCCACGTGGTACTGCTCGAAGGTCGGGTCGATCACCTGGAGCAGGCCCTTGGACGGGATGTTCTTGTGGGCGTTGGAGTCCCACATGTTGATCGTCTGCGGGTCACCGCTCGACTCGCGCATCAGATTGCTGTGGATGCCCTCGTACGAAGCGGGGATGCCGTTCTCGCGCAGCACGTCCAGCGCCTCGTTGATCCACTGGTCGATCTGCTCCGCCGAGGCCGGTTCCGGCTTCGGCTGGTCCTTCTTGTCGATCACGACCAGCGTGCCGTCCGCGTTGTACTCCGCGCCGCGGCCCTCGTCGGTGTGCTCGGGCTGCTCCTGGGGCGTGTCGTCCGCAGGGGCGGCGGCGGGCTGCTCCTGGGGCTCGGCGGGGGCCTCCGCGGCGGCCGTGCCGGTGTCCGGGGTCGATTCCGGCGTCCCGGTTTCCGCGGGTGCCGAGAAC
Organism: Streptomyces harbinensis; assembly: GCF_900116145.1. Lineage (GTDB taxonomy): Bacteria > Actinomycetota > Actinomycetes > Streptomycetales > Streptomycetaceae > Streptomyces > Streptomyces carpaticus. The sequence continues at coordinate 15,961 of NZ_FPAB01000008.1, forward strand.
GCCGGGGCGCTCGCGGTCACGGTCGTGGGGGCGGTGGCCGGGGTGTGGGCGTCGGCCGAGGCGGTCGGGACGTGGACGAGAGACAGAGCCGCAGCCCCGGCGGTCACGATGCCGGCCGCAGCAGCCGTGCGGGTCCGAAGACGGGAAACGCCGTGGGTGGCGGTCATACACAAACCTCGATCCTCACGAGAGCGGAGAAATGCCGCGAATGGCGACATCCGCTACCGTGCCCCACCCCCCGAGACCGGGGCAAGAGGCTCTCCTGCGGCCCGGAGTCGTAGTACCGCGCCGGTCACTGCGGGCGGGTGGTGCGGCGGGCGGGTCAGTTCCCTCCTACCGGGCTTCGGATGTGACGGGCCTCTCGTGCGCCGCCTCACAGCGGGCGTCCGCGCGGGGCACCGACCGTGCTCGTACGATCACCCCGGGGTTGACGTGCGGCCGGCCGGGTGGGTCCGGAGCGCGGGGCTCGTGGCTACTTCGGGAGAGAGGCCAGGTACGCGTTGTAGTCGGACAGCGCCTGGTCGTTGGTGCGGTCCGCCTGGCGGTCCTCCCGGCGTGCCTTGCGCTCCTCGGAGGCCCACCACTGGAAGACCAGGGCCACCAGGACCAGGACGGTCGGGATCTCGCTGAAGGCCCAGGCGATGCCGCCCGCGGCGGACTGGTCCGCCAGGGCGTCGGTGGCCAGGGAGGCGGGCGGGTCGGCGAACGTGGTCACCATGGGCTCGGTGCCCATCATCAGGGCGATGCCGAAGAACGCGTGGAACGGCATGGTCGCGAAGAGTTCCAGCAGGCGGATGACGTGGCCCGAGCGGTGCGGGCCGGGGTCGACGCCCATGATCGGCCAGAAGAAGACGAGGCCGACCGCCAGGAAGTGGATCATCATCGCGATGTGCCCGGTCCGGGATTCCATCAGGAAGTCGAACAGCGGCGTGAAGTAGAGGCCGTAGAGGCTGGCGATGAACAGCGGGATGGTGAAGAGCGGGCTGGTGATGATCCGGACGTACCGGGTGTGGAGGAAGGCGATCAGCAGCCTGCGCGGGGCCGAGGGGGGCAGGGCGCGCATCAGGAGGGTGACCGGGGCGCCCAGCAGCAGCAGGAGCGGGGTGACCATGGAGATCACCATGTGCTGCACCATGTGGACGCTGAACAGCACCATGCCGTAGTCGTTCAGTGCCGTGCAGGTGACCGCGATGATCGAGACGATGCCGAGGGCGAAGGAGACGGTGCGGCCGACCGGCCAGCGGTCGCCGCGGCGGTGGAGGCGGATCGCGCCCCACAGGTAGAGCGCGAGAACCGCCAGGCTTCCCCAGAGGAAGAGGGGATCGCCGCCGAATTCCATTCCGCGTGCGAAGGAAAACGGCGGCAGATCCGCCATCGTGCCGTGGTCACCATGGTCCATGCGGAACAGGATATGACCCGGCGTTTCGGGTCAGACGGTCTGGGTGGCCGCCGCGATGCGTTCGGCGCGCAGGGCGTCGTACCAGCGGTCGTCCACCGGCGGGAGGCTGGGGACGTCCAGGTGGAGGCGGAGCAGCAGATCGGCGATCTGCGGGTTGCGGGCCATGACGGGGCCGTGCATGTAGGTGCCGAAGACGGTGTCGCGCCAGGCGCCCTCGGTGCCGTCGCCGGTGCCGTTCCCGTTGCCGAAGTGAACGCGTGCGAAGGGGCGGACGCCGGGGCCGAGCTGGGTGACGCCCTGGTGGTTCTCGAAGCCGGTGAGCTGGGGCAGGCCCAGGGCGTCGTCCACGTCGGCGAGGACGTCGCCGACGCAGCGGGCTCCGGTGCCGCGGACGCTGATGACGTCCAGGAGGCCGAGGCCGGCCTCGCGCTCGCCGAGGTCGTTGATGAACTCGCGGCCCAGGATCTGGTAGCCGGCGCAGACGGAGAAGATGATCGCGCCGGATTCGGCGGCCTTGGTGAGGCCGCCGTCGCGGCGCAGGCGCTCGGCGGCCAGGCGCTGGGGGCGGTCCTCGCCGCCGCCGATGAGGTAGATGTCGCCGGTGGTGGGGATGGGCTGGTCGGAGCGGACGTCCACGCGTTCGACGGCGAGTCCGCGCTGGCGGGCCCGGCGCTCGACCACGAGGACGTTGCCCTGGTCGCCGTAGGTGCTGAGCAGGTCGGGGTAGACCCAGATCAGGCGCAGGCTGGAGGCGGTCATGGGTGTGCTGGCCTTCCTTGGTGTCAGTTGCCGACGACGCGGCGCAGGTCCTGGAACGCCGTGTAGTTGGCGATCGCCTCGATGCGTCCGGGGGGCGAGTTGCGGATGGCTTCGGCGGCGGTGTCGAAGACCTGGAAGTTCTGGCCGGCGACCTCCAGGCGTACCGCCAGGTCGAGGCGGCGGTCGCCGATGACGGCGATGGGGTGGCCGGTGAGCCGGGTGTAGTCGACGTCCCACAGCCAGGAGGTGTCGGTGCCGTCCGCGCCGCGGGCGTTGACGCCGAGGATGACGGGGGCCGGGGGCGGGTCGATGAGGGAGAAGGTTTCGAGCCAGCCGGCCGGGTTCTTGGCGAGGAGGAGCCGGATGTCGCGGCCCTCGTACTGGACGACGTCGTAGCGGCCGGCGACGGCGGCGACGGACTGCATCCGCTGGAGGGCGACCTGGGGGGCGATGCCGAAGGTGGCGGCGACGGCGGCGGCCGAGGTGGCGTTGGCCTTGTTGGCGCGGCCGGGCAGCTGGAGGTGGATGGGCCAGGTGCTGCCGTGCGGGTCCAGGACGCTGTCGCCGGTGAGCACCCAGGTGGGGGTGGGGCGGCCGAAGCCGCATTCGGCGCAGCGCCAGGTGGTGTCGTCGGGGCGCTGGAGCACGCCGCCGCACGAGGGGCAGGACCAGGCGTCGTCCTTCCACGCCTGGCCGGCGGCGACCCAGACGACGTTGGGGCACGAGGACGCGGCCCAGACGATGAGGGGGTCGTCGGCGTTGGCGATGACGGTGGCCTTGGTGCCCTGGAGGCCCTCGCGCCAGTGCTCGGCCATCATGCGGGTCTCCGCGGCGCGGTCGAGCTGGTCGCGGGAGAGGTTGAGCAGGGCGATGGCCTTGGGGTTGACGTCCTGCGCGACGGCGATCAGGTATTTCTCGTCGACTTCGAGGGCCGCGAAGCGGGCGTTGGCTCCGGCGGAGAGGGCGGAGGTGATGCCGGCGGGCATGTTGGCGCCGAGGGCGTTGGAGACGACCTCGCCGCCGGCCCGCAGGGCCTCGGCCACCAGCCGGGTGGTGGTGGTTTTGCCGTTGGTCGCGGAGATCAGGACCACGTCCAGATGTCCGGCGAGCCGCGACAGCAGTTCGGGGTCGAATTTCAGGGCCACTCGCCCACCGATCACCGATCCGCTTCCGCGGCCGGCGGCGCGCGACACGGCGGCTGCTGCCTTGCCCGCCGTCACGGCCAGCCTGGCCCGTGCTGACAGCGGCGTGCTCTCTGACATCGTCCTGGCTCCTCCTTGCCCTAGACCGATGACCAGCCTATCGAGGTCTGCGGCGGTGCTCGCACCGCGTCCGCTCAAGTGCGCGGCGTGGCGGGCGGGTTCCCGGCACGCTGGGCGGCTTTCACCCTTTTGCCCGCATGGAGTGATGATTACTTTATGTGGGCTTTAGAGTGCTTACGGTGAAGGGAGTGGCTGGTGATTCTGTCGGTTTCGTGGGTGCTGCTGCTCGCGGTGTTGATGGTGGTGTTTTTCCGCAAGGACGGGCTGCGGCCGGTGCACGCGGTGGTGTGCGCGCTGTTCGGCTTCTATCTGTCCGGGACGGCGCTGGCGCCGGGGATCACGGCGGGTGGTGAGTCGGTGGCGTCACTGCTGGGCGGTTTCGGGCTGTAGGGCGGCGTGGGGGTCGTCGAGGACGGGCTGCCAGGCCAGCTCGGCGGCGCCGACGAGGCTGTTGTGGTCCAGGGTGCAGGGCTGGAGGGCGGCGTTGCTGTCCTTGCCCCACAGGCTGTGGGCGCGGACGGCGGCGCGCAGCCGGCCGGGGTTGGCCTGAAGGAGCCAGCGGTGCAGGCCGCCGAGGATGATGCGGTCGGGGTTGAGGATGTTGACCAGGCCGGCGAGGCCCTGGCCGAGGCGGTCGGTGACGGCGTGGGTGGCGGCTCGTACCGCGGGATCGGTGGGGTATTCGGTGCGGATGAGGTCGCGGGCCTGGTCGAGGAGGGAGCCTTCGGGGCCGGGGGCGCGCCCGGCGGCGTCGAGGAGGGCGAGGGGGTCGGTCTCGACGTCGAGGCAGCCGCGGCTGCCGCACTGGCAGGGGCGGCCGGCGGGGTCGACGGTGAGGTGGCCGACTTCGAGGGCGAGGCCGGCGCTGCCGGTGTGGAGGCGGCCGTCGAGGACGAGGGCGCCGCCGACGCCGCGGTGGCCGGTGGCGACGCACAGGAGGTGGCGGGCGCCGTGGCCGGCGCCGTGGCGGTGTTCGGCGAGGGCGCCGAGGTTGACGTCGTTGCCGCAGTGGCCGTCGGCGGGGAGGCCGGCGTCGGCGAGGCAGCGGTTGAAGATGTCGCGGACGGGGGCGCCGGGGGGCCAGGCGAGGTGGAGGGGGCCGCGGGCGGTGCCCTCGGGTTCGGCGACGGCGGAGGGGACGGCAAGTCCGGCGCCCAGGCAGCGGCGTCCGCTGGTGGCGAGGAGGTCGGCGCCGGCGGCGACGAGTTCGCCGATGATCTGGGCGGGGTCGGCGTCGACGGTCTGGCAGGAGGGGGTGGTGGCGACGATGGTGCCGCCGAGGGCGACGAGGGCGGCGCGGTAGCCGTCGGCGTGGACCTGTCCGGCGAGGACGACGGGGCCGTCGTCGGCGATGGACAGGCGGTGGGAGGGGCGGCCCTGGGCGCCGGCGGGGGCTCCGGGGCGGGCGTCGACGGTGATCAGTCCGAGGGTCTGGAGTTCGGCGGCGACGGCGCCCGCGGTGGCGCGGGTGACACCGAGTTCGGTGGTGAGGACGGCGCGGGTGGGGGCGCGGCCGGTGTGGACGAGCTGGAGGGCGGGGCCGAGCGCGTTGCGGCCGCGTTCCAGCCTTGTACGAGAGCGGGTCACGTCCCTATTCTGACTTTGTGCCTTCGCTGAACAAATTCAGGGCCGGGTCGGAACGGGGAGCCCGCACGGCGGGGGGCGCGGATCCGCGATTGCGTCAACTGCGGTACGCGCTGACGGCGTTCTTCGCCGTGGACGGTTTCGTGTTCGCGGGCTGGGTGGTGCGGATCCCGGCCGTGAAGGAGCAGACGGGGGCGTCGGCGAGTGCCCTGGGGCTCGCGCTGCTGGGGGTGTCGGCCGGCGCGGTGGTGACGATGACGCTGACGGGCCGGTTGTGCCAGCGGCTGGGGAACCATCCGGTGACGGTGGGGGCCGCGCTGCTGCTGTCGGCGAGTGTGGCGCTGCCGCCGCACGCCCATTCGGCGGTGGTGCTGGGGGCGGTGCTGCTGTTCTTCGGGGCGGGGTTCGGCGGGATGAACGTCGCGGTGAACAGTGCGGCGGTGGACCTGGTGGCGGCGCTGGGGCGGCCGGTGATGCCGGGGTTCCACGCGGCGTTCTCGCTGGGCGGGATGGTGGGCGCGGGCGCCGGGGGTCTGGTGGCCGGGTCGCTGTCCCCGGCCTGGCATCTGTCGGGGCTCGCGCTGATCGGGGTGCTGGTGACGGTGGTGGCGGGGCGTGCGCTGCTGGCCGCTCCGGTGCCCGTGCCGCCCCGGGCGTCCGACGCGGGTGCGGACGCGGCGGGGGACCGGCCGGCGGCGGGCCCGGTGGGGTGGCTGGTCGTGGTGCTGGGGGTGGTGGCGGCGTGCACGGCGTACGGGGAGGGCGCGCTGGCGGACTGGAGCGCGCTGCATCTGCGGGAGACGCTGCTGGCGAGCGAGGGGCTGGCGGCGGCCGGGTACTCGGTGTTCGCGCTCGCGATGACCGTGGGGCGGCTGTCGGGGACCTGGCTGCTGCTGCGGCTCGGGCAGACCCGGGCCATGGTGGCGGGCGGCACGGTGGCGGCGGCGGGGATGCTGCTGGCCTCGCTGGCGCCCTCGGTGGGGCTCGCCCTGGTGGGGTTCGTGGTGACGGGCCTGGGGCTGGCGAACCTCTTCCCGGTGGCGATCGGTCAGGCGGGGGCGCTGGCCGGGCCGCGCGGGGTGGCGGCGGCCTCGACGGTCGGGTACGGCGGGATGCTGCTGGGGCCGGTGGCGATCGGGTTCCTGGCGGAGTGGTTCTCGCTGGCGGCGGCTCTCACCTCGGTGGCGGCGCTGTCGGCGGTGGCGGCGGTCATCGCGTACGCGTTGCGCGGCTCGGCGCCCGACGTCGCCTGAGCGGGCCGGCGGTGCCCGGTCGCCGGCCCGCTCGCGGTCACTCCTTGCGGGACGTCTCGCCGGCCGGGCCGGCCGTCTCGGGCGCGGCGGCCGGTTCGGCGCGGTCGAGGGCGGACAGGGCGCGGCGGGCGGCCGGGTGGTTGCGGACGATGCCGGCCAGGGTGGTGGAGCCGCGGGTGATCTGCGCGAAGGCGTTCCACGCGGGCCGGAAGCCGATGAGGGCGGTGTGCAGCAGCCGGTGGCGGGGGCCGAAGACGCCGATCATGCGGCGGCCGACGGCCATTTCGGTGCCGAGCCCGGATTTGACGGCGAAGGTGTAGTTGAGGGCCTGGCGGCGGGCGTCGACGGCGTCGGAGGCGTCCGCGATGCGGACGGCCCACTGGCCGGCGAGGCGGCCGGAGCGCAGGGCGAAGGAGATGCCCTCGCGGGTCCAGGGCTCCAGCAGTCCGGCGGCGTCGCCGCAGACCAGGACGCGGCCCCGGGAGAGCGGGGAGTCCTCGGCGCGGCAGCGGGTGAGGTGGCCGGAGGAGATGCTGGGTTCGAAGCCGGACAGGCCGAGGCGGGTGGTGAAGTCCTCCAGGTAGCGGCGGGTGGCGGCGCCGTCGCCGCGGGCGGAGATGACGCCCACGGTGAGGGTGTCGCCCTTGGGGAAGACCCAGCCGTAGGAGCCGGGCAGCGGGCCCCAGTCGATGAGGACCCGGCCGGCCCAGTCGGCGGCGACCTCGGGCGGTACCGGGATCTCGGCTTCGAGGCCGAGGTCGACCTGGTCCAGGCGGACGCCGACGTGGGCTCCTATCCGGCTGGCGCTGCCGTCCGCGCCGACGACGGCGCGGGCCAGGATGGTCTCGCCGCCGCTGAGGATGACGGCCACGGTGCGGCGGTCGGGTACGGCGGGGCCGTGCTGTTCCACGCGGGAGACGGCGGCTTTGGTGCGCAGTTCGGCGCCGGCCCGGACGGCGGCGTCGACGAGGCGCTGGTCGAATTCGGCGCGGTTGACGAGGCCGAACAGCATGCGCTTGGAGCGGCGGGTGCGGGAGAGTTTGCCGTTGAGGGAGAAGGTGACGGCGTGGACGCGTTCGCGCAGGGGCAGTTCGAAGCCGGGCGGCAGCGCGTCGCGGGAGGGGCCGATGATGCCGCCGCCGCAGGTTTTGTAGCGGGGAAGTTCGGCTTTCTCCAGGAGGAGGACCCGTCGTCCCGCTTCGGCGGCGGCGCGGGCGGCGGAGGCTCCGCCGGGGCCCGCTCCGACGACGACGACGTCCCACACCACTGTGTTCTCGGCTCCGCTCTCGCTGCTCACGCTGTTCGCTGCTCCCGCTGCCCGTCCGTTCCGTCCTCGGATTGGCATCCTACGGTCCTGATGAGGGGGAGATCGCTGTGGGATGATCTGCTGTCATTCCCGGTCAGGTTCGCGGCCCGGGCGTGCCCCGGGGGCGGTGCGCCGGCGGCGGCGCGCAGCTCAAGGAGCTTTTGATGGAGCAGTCTTCTTCGCAATCCGGTCCGCACGCGGGCGTGGCCGCCACGGTGGCGGCGCTGATGCCGGCGGCGCGGGAGGAGCTGGCACAGCTGGTGGCGTTCCGGTCGGTGGCGGATCCGGAGCAGTTCCCGGTGAGCGAGTGCGAGGGCGCGGCGCGGTGGGTGGCCGACGCGCTGCGCGGCGAGGGTTTCACGGAGGTGCGGCTGCTGGACACGCCGGACGGCACCCAGTCGGTGTACGGGCTGCTGCCCGGCCCGCAGGGGGCGCCGACGGTGTTGCTCTACGCGCATTACGACGTGCAGCCGCCGCTGGAGGAGAGCGCGTGGACCTCGCCGCCGTTCACTCTGACGGAGCGGGCGGGCCGCTGGTACGGGCGGGGTGCGGCGGACTGCAAGGGCGGGGTGCTGATGCATCTGCTGGCCCTGCGGGCGCTGCGCGCGAACGGTGGGGTGCCGGTGACGGTGAAGGTGATCGTGGAGGGCTCGGAGGAGCAGGGCACCGGTGGCCTGGAGCGGTACGCGCAGGCGCACCCGGAGTTGCTGGCTGCGGACGCGATCGTGATCGGTGACACCGGCAATGTGCGGGTGGGGCGGCCGACGGTGACGGCGATGCTGCGTGGGATGGCGATGGTGCGGGTCCAGGTGGACACGCTGGAGGGGAATCTGCATTCGGGGATGTTCGGCGGGGCGGCGCCGGACGCGCTGGCGGCGCTGATCCGGATGCTGGATTCGCTGCGGGCGGCTGACGGTTCGACGGTGGTGGACGGTCTGGACGCCTCGGGGGTGTGGTCGGGCACGCCGTATGCGGCGGAGGCGTTCCGGGCGGATGCCGGGGTGCTGGACGGGGTGGAGCTGATCGGGTCGGGCGAGGTGGCGGACCGGTTGTGGGCGCGGCCGGCGGTGACGGTGCTGGGGATCGACTGTCCGCCGGTGGTGGGGGCGACGCCGTCGGTGCAGGCGCGGGCGCGGGCGCTGGTGAGTCTGCGGGTGCCGCCGGGGGTGCCGGCGGGTGAGGCGGCGCGGCTGCTGGGTGAGCATCTGCGGGTGCGGGCGCCGTGGGGGGCGCGGGTGCGGGTGGAGCAGGCGGGCGAGGGCGAGGGGTTCCGGGCGGACACCTCCTCCCCCGCGTACACGGCGATGGCGTCGGCGATGCGGTCGGCGTTCGACGGCGCGGAGATGTCGGTGGTGGGTCAGGGCGGTTCGATTCCGCTGACGGCGACGCTGGCGGGGCTGTATCCGGAGGCGGAGATCCTGCTGATCGGGATGAGCGATTCGGCGGCGCAGATCCATGCGGTGGACGAGAGCGTGGATCCGGTGGAGCTGGAGCGGATGGCGGTGGCCGAGGCGCTGTTCGTGCAGGGGTACGCGGCGCAGGCGGCCGGGTAGCGCGCCGGGTGCCGTCGCCGGGCGGGTCAGTGGCGGGGGTGGGCCCGGCGGCGGTAGAGGGCGAGGCCGCCGGCGAGGGCGGCGAGGGTGAGGCCGGCGCCGGCCAGGAGGGCGGGGGTGTGGTCGGTGTGGGAGCCGCCGGTGCCGGCCTGGGAGCCGAGGGTGGGGCGGGTGGTGGAGTCGGCGGTGGGGCCGGTGGCGTCCTTGGCCGGGCCGGTGGTGGGGGTGGCCGCGGGGGTGGGGGTGGCCGCGGCGGCGACGGTGTTGTCGATGGCGAGGGTGGTGCGGCCGGTCTGTCCGCCGCAGGTGAAAGTGACGTCGAAGGTGGTACCGGGGCGGGCGGCGGGGTTGACGGTGGTGCGGGCGCTCTGCGTCTGGCCGGGGGTGCCGAGGCCGATGCGTTCGAAGGCGCCGGATTCGGCGAAGGCCTCGTCGCCGGTGCAGCCGGTGGCGGTGAGGGTGACGGTGGCGCCGGGCTGGACGGTGCGCGGGGAGACGCTGAAGGCGAAGCCGTTCTCCTGGGCGGGCGCTGGGGCGGCGGCGGTGAGGGCTATGCCGGTGAGTGCGGTGAGCGCGAGGGCTTTGCGGGGTGTGGCCATGGGGGCTCCTGGGGTGGGTGAGCGGTGTGGGGTGCTGTGTGCTGGGTGACGCTAGGCGGGGTGGGGGTGTGCGGCCACGCGGGTGGGGTGAACGGGTCACCGGTGCGGCTGTTCGGGTCAGCGGGTGCCGGTGAGGGTGGCGTAGACGACGACGTTGCCGGTGTAGCCGGTGTCGGGGTGGTAGGTGCCGCCGCAGGTGAGGACGCGGAGTTCGGGGTTTCCGGTGTCGGCGTAGACGCGCTCGGGGAGGCGGTCCTTGTCGTGTACGGCCACCTCGTGGACGGTGAAGTCCAAGGTGGTGCCGTCGTCGCGGTGGACGCCGATGGTGTCGCCGGGGGTGAGGGTGCCGAGGGCGTAGAAGACGGCGGGGCCGGCGGCGGTGTCGACGTGGCCGGTGAGGACGGCGGTGCCGCGGGTGCCGGGTGCGGGGGCGTCGGCGTACCAGCCGGCGAGGTGTCCGGCTTCGGGGGGCGGGGCCTGGAGCCAGCCGTCGGGGTCGAGGCCGACGGGGGTGAGGGGTGCGTCGACGCCGATGGTGGGGATGGTGACGCGGGTGGGGGTGGCGGCCGGCTGGGGATGGGCGGGCTGCGGGGTCGTGGTGGTGGTGCCGTGGCCGGCGGGCTGGGGCGGCCCGCCGGGCGCGGTGGCGTGGTGGATGAGCTGGAGGCCGAGGACGAGGGCGCAGCCGAGGGCGGCGGCGGCCAGGCGGGGGCCCCAGCTGTCGCGGTCGGGGGGTGGCCGGCTGGTGAGGTGCATGGCGGTTCACCGTTGGTGGGGGTCTCCCCCGGTGGGGGGCCGTCAGGCACACGGTAGGGCGCGGCCGGCGGGGCCGCGATCCGGCCGGGTCAGGTGCCGACGGGGACGCCGGCCTCCAGGTTGAGGGGGCGGCCCCGGGTGCGGGCCTGCAGGGCCCAGTGGAGGCGGTCGTGGCGGTTCGGGGAGAGCAGGGTCCGTGCTTCGTCCTCGGTGGTGAAGCGCCAGGCGCGCAGTTCGTCGCGGGGCAGCCGGATGGCGTGGATCTGGTCGGGGGTGAGGCGGCGGCCGTCGAAGAGGAGGCGGAGTCCGCCGGGCCGGGTGGGGTGGGGTGGTTCCCAGTCGACGATGAGGAGGTCGGGCTGGTGGGGCAGGCGCAGGCCGAGTTCTTCGGCGACTTCGCGGAGGGCGGCGCGGGCGGGTGGTTCGCCGGGTTCGACGATGCCGCCGGGGAATTCCCAGCCGGGTTTGTAGGTGGGGTCGACCAGGAGGACCCGGTCGCGGTCGTCGAAGAGGAGCATGCCGGCGGCGAGGGTTTCGGTGCGTGGTGGCGGGGTCTGGACGATGGGGCAGGTGCCTTCGTCGCGGCCGATGGCGTCGGCGAGGGCTTCGGCGGTGCGGCGTGGGGTGTGCAGGTGGGTGTCGAGGGTGTGGGCGTCGCGGGTGAGCCAGGGCAGGGCGTCGGTGTAGTGGGGCAGGTGGGTGAGGCACCAGTGGCGGGTGGCGGCGCCGTCGGTGGTGGTGCGGCGGTCGATGCGGGCGCGCAGGAACGTTTCTTCGAGGTGCAGCAGGAAGTGCCGTACGGCGATGCCGCGGGACGCGAGGCCGCCGAAGATCTCGTCGCGGTGCTCCTGGTCGAGCAGGGTCATGGGGACGATGAGCGGCCCGGGGATCTCCGAGAGCAGGGCGGCGGCGGTGTCGACCACCAGGCGCCGCCAGGACGGGAGTTCGCTCACGTCGTCGACCTGGGCGAGGCGTTCCTTGGGGAGTGTGGCGCGCAGGCTGGCCCCGGCCAGCTCGGGTTCGAAGAGCCGGCTGCCCGGCAGCAGGTCGGTCAGTTCCCGTGCGGCCGTGGTCTTGCCGGCACCGAAGGCGCCGTTCAGCCAGATGATCACGGATCCCCCTCCTTATTTCGCCCGTGAGTCAGTTGCCCGCTTGTCCTGGTATCAAAAACGTGTCCGAACCGCTGTGGCAGACCGCCGCGGCGCCGACCAGGCCGGCGTCGGTGCCCAGTTGGGCCGGGACGACCTCGATGCCCCGGACGTACGGCAGGGCGGCGTACGTGTGCAGGGCTTCGCGCAGGGGGGTGAACAGTACGTCCCCGGCCTGGCTGACGCCGCCGCCGACGACGACCACGTCGAGTTCGACGAGGGTGGCGGTGGCGGCGATGCCGGCGGCCAGGGCGCGGGCGGAGCGGTCGTAGGCGGCGCGGGCCACGGGGTGGCCGGCCCGGGCGTCCGCGGCGACGGCGGCGGCGGTGGGCGCGGTGCCGGGTGCGGGCTGCCAGCCGGAGGCTTGTGCCCAGGCGGCGATGTGGGTGCCGCTGGCGATGCGTTCGACGCAGCCGCGGCCTCCGCAGGCGCAGGGGTCGCCGTCGAGGTCGACGCTGATGTGGCCGATGTGGCCGGCGTTGCCGGTGGGGCCGGAGTGGAGCCGGCCGCCCAGGACGAGTCCGCCGCCGACGCCGGTGGAGACCACCATGCACAGGGCGTTGTCGTGGCCGCGGGCGGCGCCGCGCCAGTGTTCGCCCGCGGCGATGGCGCTGCCGTCGCCGACGAGGGTGACCGGCAGCGCGCCGGTGGTCGCGCGGACGCCGGCCACCAGCGGGAAGTCGCGCCAGGCGGGGATGTTGACGGGGCTGACGGTGCCGGTGCGGGCGTCGACGGGGCCTGCGCTGCCGATGCCGACGGCGCCCACCCGGGGCCAGCGTGGGTCGGCGGTGAGGGCGGTGAGGACGGCGGTGACGGCGGCCAGCACCCGGGGTGCCGGTTCCCGGGCGGGGGTGGGGCGCTGGGCGCGGGCCAGCACGGTGCCGTCGCCGTCCACGAGGGCGGCGGCGACTTTGGTGCCGCCGATGTCCACGGCGGCGACAAGATCCAGGCTCATGGGGTGGAAGCCTGTCCGGAACGGGGCGGGTTGTCCAGTGCCGGTCAGTGCGGCGGGCCGGCGAGGGTGTGCAGGGTGTCGGGTCCTGCGCCGGTGGCGGTGGTGATCTCCTCCGGGTCGAGGGCGCCGCAGTGCAGGCCGCGCAGCAGGAAGCCGGCCAGGGCGCGGACGGTGGCGGGTTCGTCGAGGACGGTGGTGTTCCCGGGGCCGGCGCCGAGGTGGGCGGCGAGCCGGCGGGCGGCGTCGGGCAGGCCCTGGCGGTAGAAGGCGTACACGGCGGCGTAGCGGGTGGGGAGCTGGCCGGGGTGCATGTCCCAGCCCTGGTAGTAGGCGCGGGCGAGGGAGCGCGCCACGAGCGCGTGGTGGTGGCGCCAGGCGTGGTGGACCTGTGCGGTGTCGCCGGTGGGCAGCAGGTTGGTGGAGCCGTCGGACAGCCGGACGCCGGTGCCGGCCGCGGCGGCTTGCATGACGGCCTTGGCGTGGTCGGCGGCGGGGTGGTCCGGGGCCTGGTGGGCGGCGCCGACGGAGCAGGCGGCGCTGTAGTCGAAGGTGCCGTAGTGGAGGGCTTCGACACGGGTGGGGGCGGCGGCGATGAGGCGGGCGACGGTGGCGCGGCCGTCGGCGCCGACGATGGCCTGGGTGGTCTCGATCTGGATCTCGAAGGTGAGCCGGCCGGCCGGGAGGCCGGTGGCGGTCTCGAAGGCGTCGCAGAGCCGGGCCATGGCGGTGACCTGGTCGGGGTGGGAGACCTTGGGGAGGGTCAGGCGCAGCGGGGCGGGGAGGGAGCCGGCGTCCAGGAGGGCGCTGAGGAAGAGGTCGAGGGTGCGGATGGCGCGGTCGCGTACGGGGGCTTCGAGGCTCTTGAAGCGGATGCCGACGCCGGGTGGGGCGGTGCCCTGGCGGCGGGCGGTGGTGAGGTGGGCGGCGGCGCGCAGGGCGGCGGCGTCCTCTTCGCTGTCGGGGCGCCGGCCGTAGCCGTCCTCGAAGTCGATGCGCAGGTCCTCGACGGGTTCACGGGTGAGTTTGGCGCGGACGCGGTGGTGGATCTCCTCGGCGAGGTGGGGTGGGAGGCCGAGGACGGTGGCGAACGTGGCCGGGTCGGGGGCGTGGGTGTCGAGGAGGGCGAGGGCGGCGGTGCCCCAGGCGGGGGCGGTGCCGGGGGTGAAGCGGTCGGCGGGGACGTAGACGGTGTGGACGGGTTGCCGGGTGGCACGCTCGCCCGGGTAGTGGCGGGCGAGGTGGGCGTCGGCCCCGGCGAGGGAGGCGGCGATCTCGTGCCGGGTGGCGGCGGGGATGCTGGTGCGGGCGCGGTGCTGGTCCATCGGCGGCTCCTCGCCCCGTTGTTCAACAGGTTGTTGAACGAAGCTAACGGGCGCGGGGCGCAAGGACAACGGCGCCCGCCGTGGGGCGGGCGCCGTTGTGGTGGGCTGCGGGGTGTGCCGCGGGGTCAGCCCTTGCGGGACTTGATCTCCTCGGTGAGCTTGGGCAGGACCTCGAAGAGGTCGCCGACGACGCCGTAGTCGACCAGCTCGAAGATGGGTGCTTCGGGGTCCTTGTTGACGGCGACGATGGTCTTGGAGGTCTGCATGCCGGCCCGGTGCTGGATGGCGCCGGAGATGCCGGCGGCGATGTACAGCTGCGGGGAGACGCTCTTGCCGGTCTGGCCGACCTGGTGGGAGTGCGGGTACCAGCCGGCGTCGACGGCGGCGCGGGAGGCGCCGACGGCGGCGCCGAGGGAGTCGGCGAGGGCTTCGATGACGGCGAAGTTGTCGGCGCCGCCGACGCCGCGTCCGCCGGAGACGACGATGGCGGCCTCGGTCAGCTCGGGGCGTCCGCTGGATTCGCGGGGGGTGCGGGAGGTGACCTTGGTGCCGGTGGCGGCCTCGCCGAAGGTGACCTCCAGCGGCTCGGTGGTGCCGGCGGCGGGGGCGGCCTCGGGGGTGGCCGAGTTGGGCTTGACGGTGATGACCGGTGTGCCCTGGGTGACCCGGGAGGTGGTGGTGTAGGCGGCGGCGAACACCGACTGGGTGGCGACCGGCCCCTGGTCGTCGGTGGTGAGGTCCACGGCGTCGGTGATGATGCCGGAGCCGAGCCGTACGGCGAGGCGGGCGGCGATCTCCTTGCCCTCGGGGGACGAGGGCAGCAGGACGGCGGCCGGGCGGACCGCGTCGTGGGCGGCCTGAAGGGCGTCGACCTTGGGGACGATCGCGTAGTCGGCGAATTCGGGGGCGTCGGCGGTCAGGATGCGGACGGCGCCGTGTTCGGCGAGGGTGGCGGCGGCGTCCTGGGCGCCGGTGCCGAGGAAGACGGCGACCGGGTCGCCGAGGCGGCGGGCGAGGGCGAGCAGTTCCAGAGTGGGCTTGCGGACGGCGCCGTCGAGGTGGTCGACATGGACGAGGACTTCAGCCATGGGTGTGTCTCCTGCGGAAGGTGCGTGCGGCGTGCTGGGGGCGGGCGGCGGTCAGATGAACTTCTGGCCGGCGAGGAAGCCCGCCAGCGCTCCGGCGCCCTCGCCCTCGTCGGTGACGACCTCGCCGGCGGTGCGTGCCGGGCGCTCGGTGGCGGAGATGACCTCGGTGCGGGCGCCGGCCAGGCCGACCTCGGCGGCGTCGAGGTCGAGGTCCTCCAGGTCCAGGGCTTCGACGGGCTTCTTCTTGGCGGCCATGATGCCCTTGAAGGAGGGGTAGCGGGCCTCGCCGGACTGGTCGGTGACAGAGATGACGGCGGGCAGCCGGGCGCTGAGGTGCTCGGTGGCGGTGTCGCCGTCGCGGCGGCCGTTGACGGCGCCGTCGGCGACGGTCACCTCGGACAGCAGGGTGGCCTGGGGGACGGCGAGGCGCTCGGCGATCATGGCGGGCAGGACGCCCATGACGCCGTCGGTGGAGGCCATGCCGCAGACGACGAGGTCGTAGCCGATGTGCTCGATGGCCTTGGCGAGCACCAGGGAGGTGGCGAGGGCGTCGCTGCCGTGCAGGTCGTCGTCCTCGACGTGGACGGCCTTGTCGGCGCCCATGGACAGGGCCTTGCGCAGGGCGTCGGCGGCGTCCTCGGGCCCGACGGTGAGGACGGTGATCTCGGCTTCCTCGCCGGCCTCGCGGGTGCTCTCGGCGATCTGGAGGGCCTGTTCGACGGCGTACTCGTCGAGTTCGGACAGCAGGCCGTCGACGTCCTCGCGGTCGAGCGTCCAGTCCTCGGCGAAGTGCCGGTCCCCGGTGGCGTCGGGCACGTACTTCACACAGACAACGATCCTCAGGCTCACGCCGGCTCCTTAGCTCACCCGGTTGTTACTGGTCAGTAAACCCAGCCTATATGCCGCCCTCAAGCATGCCGCAATGTGACCTGCGCTACGCGTCGGTGGGGCCGCCGGTCCCGCCGGCGAGGGCCGCGCCGAGCGCGGCGATGACGTCGGCCTTGCGGGGCAGCCCGGCGGCGCGGCGCACCACGCGCCCGGCGGCGTCCAGTACCAGTACGGTGGGGGTGGCGGTGATCCGCAGGGCGCGGACGGTCTCCAGGTGCGACTCGGCGTCGATCTCCACGTGGACCGTGCCGGGCACCATGGCGGCGACCTGGGCCAGGATCCGCCGGGTGGCCGCGCAGGGCCGGCAGAAGGCGCTGGAGAAGTGCACCAGGGTGGCCCGCTCCCCCAGCGGTCCGGCGATGCCGAGCGCGGCCGGGGTCAGCGGCCCGGGGTGGTCGCTGCCGTCCATCGTCACCCTCCGTCCGCCCCGGTCGATTGCCCGGGCTAGCCAATCACACCGGTGTCGGGGCACTATCTGCGGATGCCGGAAGTTACGGCAGCGTAGGTTGTGCGCGGTCACCGCGACCGCACGAATGAAGGGTCCCGCATGGCAGAGCTCGTCTATCCGCCGGTCATCGCCGCCGCCAGGACGATGTTCAAGGCGCTCGATCTGCGCCTGGACATCTCCGGCAGCGAG
Organism: Streptomyces harbinensis; assembly: GCF_900116145.1. Lineage (GTDB taxonomy): Bacteria > Actinomycetota > Actinomycetes > Streptomycetales > Streptomycetaceae > Streptomyces > Streptomyces carpaticus. The sequence goes on from NZ_FPAB01000008.1 coordinate 32,470, forward strand.
CATGTACCGACCTCCGGCGGCGCCGTGCTGGTGAGCAACCACATCGGTTACCTGGACTTCGTCTTCGCGGGGTTCGCGGCCCGGCCGTCCAAGCGGCTGGTGCGGTTCATGGCCAAGGACTCGGTGTTCCGGCACAAGGTCTCCGGGCCGCTGATGCGGGGCATGAAGCACATCCCGGTGGACCGCAAGCAGGGAGAGCACGCCTTCCGGCACGCGCTGGAGTCGCTGCGGAGCGGGGAGATCGTGGGCGTGTTCCCGGAGGCGACGATATCGCCGTCGTTCACGCTGAAGAAGTTCAAGTCGGGTGCGGTGCGCATGGCGCAGGAGGCGCAGGTGCCGGTGCTGCCGGTGGCGCTGTGGGGCACGCAGCGGGTGTGGACCAAGGGCCGCAAGCGGGATCTGCGGCGGCGGCACTACCCGATCACCATCCGCATCGGGAAGCCGATGACGGCCGATCCGGCCGAGTCGGCGGTGACGCTGACTGAGCGGCTGCGGGAGCGGATGCAGGAGCTGCTGGAATCGGCCCAGGCGGCCTACCCGGAAGGGCCGCGCGGCCCCGAGGACACCTGGTGGCTGCCGGCCCATCTGGGCGGGACGGCGCCGGCCCCCAAGCACACCTAGGACGGTGCGTGCCCGCCCGGACCGTCCGGTCCGGGCGGGCGCGCGGGCTCGGCGCGGGCCGGCCGGTTCAGCGGGCGATCTCCTCGCGCAGGGCGGCCAGGAACCCGTCGACGTCCTCGACGGTGGTGTCGAAGGAGCACATCCAGCGCACGTCCCCGGCGCTCTCGTCCCAGAAGTAGAAGCGGTAGCGCTTGCGCAGCCGTTCGCTCACCTCGCGGGGCAGCCGGGCGAAGACGGCGTTGGCCTGCACCGGGTGCAGGATGCGCACGCCCTCCACCTCGCGGACGCCGGCGGCCAGCCGCGCGGCCATGCTGTTGGCGTGCCCGGCGCTGCGCAGCCACAGGTCTCCGGCGAGCAGCGCTTCGAACTGGACGGACACGAAGCGCATCTTGGAGGCGAGCTGGAGGGACAGCTTGCGCAGATGGCGCATGGCCCGGACCGCCCCGGGGTTCAGGACGACGACGGCTTCCCCGAAGAGCAGGCCGTTCTTGGTGCCGCCGAAGGAGACGACGTCGATCCCGGCGTCGGTGGTCAGCGCGCTGAGGGGGACCTCCAGGGCGGCGGCGGCGTTGGCGAGGCGGGCGCCGTCGAGGTGGACGGTCATCCCGCGCTCGTGGGCGTGGTCGGCGATGGCGCGCAGTTCGTCGGGGGTGTAGAGGGTGCCGAGTTCGGTGCTCTGGGCGAGGGAGACGACCTGCGGCATGGCCCGGTGCTCGTCCTCCCAGCCGTACGCCTCGCGGTCGATCAGCTCGCAGGTGAGCTTGCCGTCGGGGGTGGGGACGGTGAGGAGCTTGATGCCGCCCACCCGTTCGGGGGCGCCGCCCTCGTCGACGTGGATGTGCGCCGTGTCGGCGGCGATGACGGCGCCCCAGCGGTCGGTGAGGGCCTGCAGGGCGACGACGTTGGCGCCGGTGCCGTTGAAGACGGGGTAGGTCTCGGCGCGGGCGCCGAAGTGGCGGCGCAGGACGTCCTGGAGGTGGCGGGTGTAGTCGTCGTCGCCGTAGGCGCCCTGGTGGCCGCCGTTGGCGAGGGCGAGGGCGGCGAGGATCTCGGGGTGGGTGCCGGCGTAGTTGTCGCTGGCGAAGCCGCGCACGCCGGGGTCGTGGTGGCGGCGGGCGTCGGTTGTCACGGCTGGGGGGTGAGCCACTGGCGGGTTCCGTTCACTTCCTCGGTGGGCCGGCTCCACAGGCCGGTGACGGCCTCGGCGAGGTCGGTGACATCGGTGAAGCCGGCGAATTTCGCTTCCGGGCGCTCGGCGCGCAGCGCGTCGTGCACCAGGGCCTTGACGATCAGGACGGTGGCGGCGGCCGGGGGCCGTCCTTCGGGGGTGCCGCGACCCGCTTTGCGGAAGCCGTCGGCCAGGGCGAGCGTCCAGGCCTCGGCGGCGGCCTTGGCGGCGGCGTAGGCGGCGTTCCCCGCGGTGGGGCGGGTGGCGCCGGCGGCGGAGACGAGGACGTAGCGGCCGTTTCCGCTGCGGGCGAGCGGGCCCTCGAAGGCCAGGGAGGTGTGCTGGACGGTGCGGATCAGCAGATCGTGCAGCGCGTCCCAGTCGGCGAGGTCGGTCTCGGCGAAGGAGGCGGAGCCGCGCCAGCCGCCGACGAGGTGGACGAGGCCGTCGACGCGGCCGTACTCCTTCTCGGTCCTGGCGGCCCACTGGCGGGCGGTGTCCAGGTGGAGGAGGTCGACGGTGTCGCCGGTGACGGTGGCTCCGCCGTGGGCGAAGCGGGCGGCGTCCACGGCGCGGGCGAGGCGTTCGGGGTCGGCGTCGGCGGCCACCACGGTGGCGCCCGCGGCGGCCAGGCGCAGCAGGGTGGCGGCGCCGGCGGGGCCCGCGGCGCCCGCGACGGCGACGACGGCGCCCTCCAGGGGGCCGGGGCGGCTGTTGGCTGCGGTGGTGTCGGTCATCGTCCCTCGCCTTCTCGCGGCTCTTCCATGATGGCCCCGGTCCCGGTCAGGCCGCCCGCCGGGTGGGGGTGTCCGCGGTGATGCCCCGGGTGGATTCGATCACCTTGCGCAGCTTCTTGGCCAGCGCCTCGTAGAAGAGGCTGAGCGGGAACTCGTCGGGGAGGACCTCGTCGACGAGTTTGCGGGGCGGGAGGGTGAGGTCGAGGGCTTCGGGGCCCTTGGCCCAGGTGGAGCCGGGGTGCGGGGCGAGGTGGGCGGAGACGAGTTCGTAGGCCTTGAACCAGTGGACGATCTTGGGGCGGTCGATGCCGAGCCGGTAGAGGGTCTCGATCTCCTCGCGCAGGGCCACGGTGAGGCGGCGGGCGTGGTCCCAGTCGATGCTGAGCCGGTTGTCGGTCCAGTGCAGGGCGCCGTTCTGGTGGAGGTAGGCGAAGAGCAGCTGGCCGCCGAGGCCGTCGTAGTTGCGGTTGCGGGCGCCGGTGACGGGGAAGCGGAAGATCCGGTCGAGGAGGACGGCGTACTGGACGTCGCGGGCCTGGGGCAGGCCCTCGCGCTCCAGCTGGACGGCCTCGTGGAAGGCGGTGAGGTCGCAGCGCAGTTCCTCCAGGCCGTACATCCAGAAGGGCTGGCGCTGTTTGATCATGAACGGGTCGAACGGCAGGTCGCCGTGGCTGTGGGTGCGGTCGTGGATCATGTCCCACAGGACGAAGGTGTGCTCGGTGCGCCGTTGGTCGGTGAGCAGACCCTGGGCGTCCTCGGGAAGGGCGAGGCTGGTGACCTCGCCGGCGGCGGCGACGACCTTGCGGAAGCGGGCGGCCTCGCGGTCGCAGAAGATGCCGCCCCAGGTGAACCGCTCGGGGGCTTCGCGCACCGCGATGGTCTCGGGGAAGAGGACGGCGGAGTTGGTGTCGTAGCCGGGGGTGAAGTCCTCGAAGGTGATGCCGAGGAACATCGGGTTGTCGTAGCGGGTGCGTTCGAGTTCGGCGAGCCAGTCGGGCCACACCACGCGGACGACGACGGCTTCGAGGTTGCGGTCGGGGTTGCCGTTCTGGGTGTACATGGGGAAGAGCACGAGGTGCTGGAGGCCGTCGGCGCGGTGGGCGGCGGGTTCGAAGGCCAGCAGCGAGTCGAGGAAGTCGGGCACGCCGAAGCCCTCGTCGGCCCAGCGGCGCAGATCCTTCTCCAGCGCGTGGTGGTAGGCGGCATCGTGCGGCAGCAGCGGGGAGAGGGCGCGCAGTTCGGTGATGACGCGTTCCACCTCGTGGGTGACGGCGGCGCGGGCGGGTGCGTCCTCGGCGTCGAAGTCGATGGAGCCGTCGCGGGACTGTGCGGGCCTGATGGCTTCGACGGCCTGCTTGAGCCGGGGCCAGGCGGGGTGGTCCACGACGCGGGCGGCCGGGGTGGACGGGTGGTCCCCGGCGGTAGTGGGGGCCAGGATTTCCGGCATGATCACTCCTCCACAAAAGATCCTCGCGTACTGGAACCGTATCCAGGGAAGGTCTGTCGATCAAGCCGAGATTCAGGAAATCGTTCGGTGAAAAGACGTTTAGCCGGAAGTTTTTCCTGTCCTTGGGGTGGTGACCGCGGTCTCGCGCGCTGTTCAGCGGGACGTCACCGACCCCCGCTACGGTGACCGCATGTCACTCATGATCGTCGGGCACCGCGGGCTGATGGGCGTGGAGCCGGAGAACACCCTGCGATCCTTCGTCCGTGCCGAGCGGGAGGGCGTGGACGTCATCGAACTGGATCTGCATCTGAGCAAGGACGGCGCGCTGGTGGTGATGCACGACGCCGAGGTGGACCGCACCACCGACGGCAGCGGCCCCGTCGCCGACCACACGGTGGACGCGCTGCGGGAGCTGGACGCCGGGCTCGGCGAACGGGTCCCGCTGTTCGAGGAGGTGACCGAGGCCGTCACCCTGCCGCTCCAGGCAGAGATCAAGGACCCGGCCGCCGCGGAGGCGCTGGCCGCGGTGCTCACCGCGCGCGGGCTGGCCGAACGGGTCCGGGTGATCTCGTTCCACGACGAGGCGCTGCGCACCGTGCGCCGGCTGCTGCCCGCCCAGCCGATCGGCCTGGTCACCGGGCGTTCCACGGACACGGCGGCGCGCCGGGCCCGGGAGCTGGGGGCGGATCTGGTCTCGGCGGAGCTGCCGCATCTCACCGGGGAGGCGGTGGCCGGCTGCCGGGCGCTGGGCCTTCAGGTGATCAGCTGGACCGTCAACACCGCCGAGGACCTGGCGCGGGTGCGGGAGCTGGGCCTGGACGGGGTGGTGACCGACCGGCCCGCGGTCGTGGCGGAGCTCAGCGGAGCGGCTTGACCAGCAGTTCGAACTCCAGGCCGGGGCGGCGCGGGATGCCGAAGCGCTCGTCGCCGTACGGGAACGGGGTGCGCTCCCCGGTCCTGGTGTAGCCGCGCCGCTCGTACCAGGCGATGAGGTCGGCGCGGGCGGAGATCACCTGCATCTCCATCCGGGCCGCCGCCCAGGTGGTACGGGCGGTGTGCTCGGCGTGCGCCAGTACGGCGGCGCCGATCCCGCCGCCCTGGGCGGTGGGGCGGACGGCGAACATCCCGAAGTAGACCGCGCCCGGGCCGTCGGCGGCGGGGCGGTGCCGGAGGTGGCAGCAGGCCAGCAACGGCTCGGCGGCGCCGGGGCGGCCGGCGGTGAGGACCAGGCCCGATGGATCGCGGAGGGTCTCCAGGACGCCCTGCGGGTCGGTGCGCTGCCCGTCCAGGAGATCCGCCTCGGTGGTCCAGCCGGCCCGGCTGGCCTCGCCCCGGTAAGCGGACTCGACCAGGGCCACGAGGGCCGGCACATCGGCTTCGGTCGCGGTGGTGAAGACCAGTTCTGCTGCTGCTGTCACAGCCGACCATGGTACGCGCGCCCCCGTCGCGCTCCCCCGCGCTCCGATGCGCCGTACGGGACCGCGCGGACGCGGGCGCGGGCGGGGCAGAACGCGGTCGGGAAGCGGAACCGCGGACGCCGGGAGGGCACGGTGCACGAGGGTCCTGTGGTGGTGGGGTGGCTGCTGGCGGCGCTGTGCGGGGGCACCGGGCTGTACTGCCTGCACCGGGCGCGGGCCGGGCCCGGCCCGGTCGCGCGGCGGCCGGCCGCGCTGGAGGGGGCCATGGGCCTCGGGATGGCGGTGATGGCCGTGCCGGGGGCCGGGGCGGCGATACCGGGGCAGGCGTATGTGCTCGCCTTCGGGGCGCTGGCGGTGTGGGCGGTCGTGCTGCGGGCCCGGCCGGTGCACCGAACGCACCACGCGGTGGAGGCGCTGGCGATGGTCTGGATGGCGGCGGCGATGCCCGGCCATGCCGGGGCGGCCGGGCACGGAAGCGCGCACGGCGCGGGCGGCGGGCTGCCGGTCCCGACCGGGATGCTGATCGCCTATTTCGCGCTGTACGTGCTGGTCTCGGGGGCCCGGATCGCGGCGGTGGCGCAGATGGCCGGGTCGCCCGCGCCGGCGGTGGCCGGGGCCGGGGCGGCCGGTGGCGGGAGCACTCCCCCGGGGTACGGGGGCGGTGAGCCGTCGCCCGCGGTGGCGGTCGCCTGCCGGACGGCGTTGTCGCTGGGGATGCTGGTGATGCTGGTGTCCATGTGAGGCCGATGTGGGGCAGATCACCCCGGTGGCGGGCCGGAGGGCGGCGGGCTCTAGGCTGACGGCCATGCTGATCGCGCTCGCGTTGCTGATGCTGGGTGGGCTTGCCGCGGCGATGGCACCGCGCGTACTGGCGAGGGCTTCCTGGCCGGACCGGGAGCCGGTGCTGGCCCTGTGGGTGTGGCAGTGCGTGGTGGCGTCCGTCCTGCTGTGCTGCGTGCTGGCGATGGCGCTCAGCGGCGCCGTGGCGTGGGATGGAGTGCGCGGGCATCTGTTCGCACCGGCCCCGGCGGCGGTGCTCGACGCGTACGCGCTCGGCCCGGACGACGGCCGCTGGTGGGCGGCGGCGCTCGCCGCGCTGCTGGCGGCGGGCGGGATGTGGACGGCGGTGATGTTCGCCCTCCAGGTGCGGGCCGCCCGAGCGGCCCGGCGGGCCCGCCGGGCGCGGCTGCGGGAGCGGGCGCCGTTCCTGCCGGGCGAGGCGGCGAGTGACAGCGGTCCGGGCACGGGGGGCCGGCTGATCGTGCTGGAGAGCGACCGTCCCGACGCCTGGCTGCTGACGGACGGCGCGGAGCGGCGGCTGGTGATCACCACGGCCGCGCTGCGGCGGCTGCGGGGGAAGCAACTGGACGCGGTGCTGGCGCACGAGGACGGCCACGCGCGGGCCCGGCACCACTGGCTGGTGCACTGTGCGGGGGCGCTGGCCGAGGGCTTTCCGCGGGTGCCGGTCTTCGCGGCGTTCCGGGACGAGGTGCACCGGCTGGTGGAACTGGCGGCCGACGACGCGGCGTCGCGGCGCTTCGGCCGGCTGACGACGGCGCTGGCGCTGGTGGGTCTGAACGAGGACCGCGGTGTCTTCGCCACCCCTGCCCACCGCGACCAGCTGCCGCAGCGGGTGCACCGGCTGCTGAGCCCGGGCGGCCGGCTCACCCCCTCGCGCCGCCTGCGGATGACGGCGATCGCGGCCCTGGTACCGGCGATCCCGCTGCTGCTGGCGTTCGCGCCGGGCCTGAGCGCGCTGGGCGGCGGCTGAGCGGAGCGCGCCGGGCGCGCCGTACCGAGGAGGCCGTGCCGGGTACGGCGGCGGGCGCGGCGTGCCCCACCGGGGCGCACGGGTGGGCCGCACCGGCGGCGGTACGGCGCGCGAATCGGGTGAGCGGGCACCGGGGGCCGCGGCGACCGCGGGCGTTGCGGAGGCGGTGGTGTCCTGCCGCGATGGCTCCGCCCCTCCCCCGTCGCCGACACGCCCCGCGCCGGCGCCTGCCGTCGGGCCTGCCCGCGGTGTGGAGGGGGCAGGATCGGTGCATGGCGATCACGGGTGTGCTGTGCGACTTCTCCGGGACCCTGATGCGCGTCGAGCCGGCCGAGCGGTGGCTGAGGACGGTGCTCGACCGGCACGGGACCCGGCTGCCGGACGAGGAGGTGGTGCGGCTGGCCGGAGCCCTGGAGGCGGCGGGGGCGCTGCCGGGTGGCGGTGCGCCGCGTGAGGTGCCGGCCGAGCTGGCCGGGCTGTGGCGGGAGCGCGACCGGGATCCTTCGGGGCACCGGGAGCTGTATCTGCGGCTGGCCCGGCGGGTTCCGCTGCCGTCGCCGGAGTTGTACGAGGCGCTGTACGAGCGGCACATGGAGCCGGACGCGTGGCAGCCGTACCCCGACACCCGGACGGTGCTGGCCGCGCTGCGCGAGCGCGGGGTACGGGTGGCGGTGGTGAGCAATATCGGCTGGGACCTGCGGCCGGTGTTCCGGGAGCACGGTCTGGACCGGTTCGTCAACGCGTACGCGCTGTCCTTCGAGCACCACGCGGTGAAGCCGGAGCCCCGGCTGTTCAGGATCGCCTGCGCCGAGCTGGGCCTGGTGCCGCAGCACACCGTGATGGTGGGGGACGACGCGCGGGCCGACGGGGGCGCGGCGGCGGTGGGATGCGCGGTCCATCTGGTGCGGCATCTGCCGGTGGACGAGCGGCCCGACGGGCTGCTGCCGGTGCTGGACCTGGTGGGCTGATACCGGTGGCGGTATCGGGCGGTCCCCCGCGCCGCCCGATACGCCGTCCGGTGCCGGACAGGGGTCCGCCCCCGGGGCGGCTGTCCGGTGTCCTCGCTGAGTATATTGGCTGTTAGCCAGTCAACGGGAGTCCAGGATGTCCCCTCGTCGCGCATCAGTCAATGAAGAGTTGCGAAGGCGTTCGCGCGAGCGGCTGCTCCAGGCGGCGGTGGAGCTGTTCGGGGAGCACGGTTACGAGGCCACGACCTTGGGCGACATCGCCGAACGGGCCGGTGCGGCCCGGGGTCTGGTGTCGTACTACTTCCCGGGAAAACGGCAGCTGTTGCAGACGGCCGTGCACCGGCAGATGCATCTGACGCTGGCCGCCGCGCTGGAGCGCGATCCGGTGCCCGGTGAAAACGCGGCGGGCGGGCGGGAACTGCTGGCGCGGGCGATCGACGCGATCCTGGGCCTGGCGGCCGAGCGGCCGGTGCTGATGCGGGCGCACATGGCGTTGCTGCTCCAGCAGGAGGGCTTCGTCCAGTGCGCGGAGCAGCAACGGCTCGCGGCGCTGCTGCGGGAGACGATGGTGCGGTACGGCTCGGCGGATCCGGAGTCGGACTACCGGATGCTGCGGGCGCTGCTGATGGGGGCGGTGGTGGCGGTGCTGCTGCCGGGCGCGCCGATGCCCGGGCGGCGGCTGCGGGCCGAGCTGTTCGGGCGGTACGGGCTGGCGTGGGAGCTGGGGTGCCCGCCGGGCGGGGGTCCGCCCGGCGGGGGAAGCGTGTCAGCGCGTGAGGGCGCTCACCAGTAGCTGGGCTGGGTCTGGGCGTTCAGCTCGGTGAGTTTGACGCCGCGCGCGCCGTTGGTGCGCGGGTCGTCGATGCGCAGGACGTCCAGCCCCTGCTGGTCGTTGGAGTAGATGTAGCCGTTGTAGTAGTAGGCGGACCAGGAGCCGCCGAAGGTCAGGGCGTCGTTGCTGACGGGCCCGCGGTCGAAGTAGCCGATCTCCTTGGGGCGGTCCGAATCGGTGAACTCCCAGATGGAGACGCCGCCCTGGTACCAGGACTGGACCATGATGTCGCGGCCCCGCACCGGGATGAGGGAGCCGTTGTGGGCGACGCAGTTCTCGGTGTCGGCCTGGTGGCGGGGGATCTTGAAGTAGCTCTGGAACTCCAGCCGCCGCCGGTCGCCCTTGCCGGTGATGTGGTAGATGCCGTTGGCGCCGTACTTGTCACCGATGCGGGCGTTGCAGGTGGCGCCGCCTCCGCCGCCGAGTTCGTCGGTGAAGACGACCTTCTTGCCGTCCTGGCTGAAGGTGGCGGAGTGCCAGAAGGCGAAGTGCTCGGCGTCCTGGACCCGGTCGATGACGCGCGGCTGGGCCGGCTTGGAGATGTCCATGAGGATGCCGTCGCCCATGCAGGCGCCGGCGGCGATCTTCAGCCGGGGGTAGGCGGTGATGTCGTGGCAGCCGGAGGTGGCCGAGCCGCGGTCGCTGCCGGGGAAGCCGCCGTCGGGGAAGAGCACTTCGAAGCTGGAGACCTCGGCGCGCTCGGGTGCGTGGCGCGGCACCTTCACGATGGAGATGCCGTTGTGGGGCGGCTGGCAGTCGGGGAAGGAGGCGTCGGGGTAGTAGGAGGAGACGTAGACGTAGACGTTCTTGCCGTCCGGCACCAGGGTGTTGGTGTGGGAGCCGCAGTAGGTCTCGACGGCGGAGACGTACTTGGGGTTGCGCTTGTCGCTGATGTCGAAGATGCGGATCCCTTCCCAGGAATCCTTGATGGTGGCCGACTGGGCGACGCTGTTGCAGGAGTCGTCGCTGCGGGAGGAGTCGACGGACAGGAAGAGCAGGTCGCCGCTGACGGAGATGTCGCCCTGGCCGCCGGGACACAGCACCTCGGCGACGATCTTCGGCTTGCTGGGGCGGGAGATGTCGTGGATGACGAAGCCGTCGTAGTTGCCGGCGAAGACGTAGTGGTCCTGGAAGGCCAGGTCGGAGTTGGTGGCCTGGAGGGCGTTCTTGGGGACGTTGGCGACGTGGGTGACGTTGCGGCTGGTGACGACCTCGCCGACGCCGGGTATGGCGTCGGTGGTGCCGGCCGCGTCCGGGTCCTGGAGTCGCTCGGTGGTGATGTCCTGGGGCGCCACGGGGGTGTCGCCGTCGTCGGGGGTGGCCAGGGCCGTTCCGCTGAGCGCGTAGGTGGCGAGCAGGCCGGTGAGGGCCGCCAGGGTCACGCCGATGCGCCCGCGTCGCACGCGGGGTCTGTGCAACGATGTCACTCGAATCCTCCCTGGATCCGTCCGGTGTTGCGTGGGGTTGACCGGTTCACGGATGCCATCAGTATCCCGATGTGCATGTACAGATCAATATGGGAAACAGATCATTCATATTTCCGTATTGACTGACCGGTGCACTCGCGCACCAGGAGGACTCTGTGTCAACTCATCGCTTCCGCCGCCCTGTCGCGGGCGCCGGGCTCGCCGTGTCCCTGGCCGCCGTGCTGTCGCTGGTGGCGCTCACCGGCTGCACCGGCGGCGAGGCGGCGGCCGGGGACACCGGTTCGGACGCCGAGGCCTCGGTGATCGTGCCGGGCCGGCCCGGCGAGGAGGCGCGCACCGTCTCCCCGCGGGAGGCGCGCGAGGCGGCCGGCGAGGGCACCGGCCCCAACGCCGCCGATCACGCCTTCATGACCATGATGATCGAGCACCACGAGCAGGCCGTCGAGATGACCGAGCTCGCCGACGCGTACGCCGAGGACAGCGCGGTGCGCGGCATCGCCGGCCGGATAGCCGCCGCGCAGGAGCCGGAGATCGAGGCGATGCGGGCCTGGCTGCTGCGCAACGCGGAAGGCGGGGAGGCGACCGGGGACGGGCACGGGCACGGGGGCCACGACGGGCACGGAGACACCATGCCGGGGATGGCGAGCGAGGAGGAGCTGGCCCGGCTGCGGGCGGCACGGGGCGCGGAGTTCGACGCGCTCTTCCTGGACCTGATGATCGCTCACCACGAGGGCGCCGTCGCCATGGCCGCCGATGTCTCCGCGCAGGGCAACGATGTGACCGCGCTGGAGATGGCGGCCGAGATCGGCGCCTCGCAGCGGGTGGAGATCTCCCGGATGGAGGCGATGCGCTGAGCCGCCGGCCGCGGCGGGCCGGACCGGGCGGGGCGCCCGGTCCGCTTCAGCGCAGGCGCTCGCGGGCCGCGGCGGCCAGTACGGCCTCCAGCAGGCCGGGGAAGAGCACCTCCAGGTCGTCCCGGCGCAGCGCGTTCATCTTCGCCGTGCCCCGGTACACCTGCTGGATGAGTCCGGCCTCGCGCAGCACCCGGAAGTGGTGGGTGCTGGTCGACTTGCTCACCGGCAGGTCCAGATCCGAGCAGGACAGCTCCGCGCCGGGACCGGCGGCGGCGAGCTTGTGCAGCACGGACAGCCGCAGCGGGTCGGCGAGGGCCTGGAGCACCTGATCCAGCCGGATCCGCTCGCGGGCGGGGTGTTCCAGGGCGCGGCCGGCGACGGTGGCGGGCGCGGGGCTCGGCTGGCTCATGCCCCCATCATACGAGCACCGTCGAACTTTGATGGGCTTCGTACTACGATGGCTCTCGTACCAATGTCGGATCCCGACCCGCTGTTGCGAGGAGCCCGCCCGTGAGCGCCCTGTTCGAGCCGTACACCCTGCGGTCGCTGACCCTGCCCAACCGCGTCTGGATGGCGCCCATGTGCCAGTACTCGGCGCCGCTGACCGGCCCGGACACCGGTGCGGTGACCGACTGGCACCTGGTCCACTACGGCGCCCGGGCGGTCGGCGGCGCCGGGCTCGTCCTGCTGGAGGCCACCGCCGTCAGCCCCGAGGGCCGGATCAGCCCGGCCGACCTCGGGCTGTGGAACGAGCGCCAGCAGGAGGCGCTGCGCCCGCTGACCGCCTTCCTGAAGGCGCAGGGCGCCGTGCCCGGGATCCAGCTGGCGCACGCCGGGCGGAAGGCCGGAACCGACCGCCCCTGGAACGGCGGCCGGCCGCTGGCCCCCGAGGAGGGCGGCTGGCAGCCGGTCGGGCCCTCGCCGCTCGCCTTCGACGAGGACCACCCGGTGCCGGCCGAGCTCACCGTGGAGCAGATCCGGGAGATCACCGGCCGGTTCGCCGACGCGGCGCGGCGGGCGCTGGCCGCGGGCTTCGAGGTGGCCGAGGTGCACGGCGCGCACGGCTATCTGATCGGCGAGTTCCTGTCCCCGTACAGCAACCACCGCACCGACGGCTACGGCGGGGACTTCACGGGCCGCACCCGGTTCGCCCTGGAGGTGGTGGACGCGGTCCGCGCCGTGTGGCCCGAGGAGCTGCCGCTGTTCTTCCGCATCTCGGCCACCGACTGGCTCGCCGAGGGCGGCTGGGAGGCCGACGACACGGTGCGCTTCGCCCGCCTGCTGCGCGAGCACGGCGTGGATCTGCTGGACGTGTCCACCGGCGGCAACGCCCCCGGCGTCCGGATCCCCACCGGCCCCGGCTACCAGGTGCCGTTCGCGGCCCGGGTGAAGGCCGAGGCGGAGCTGCCGGTGGCCGCGGTCGGACTGATCACCGAGCCGGAGCAGGCCGAGAAGATCCTCGTCAACGGGGAGGCGGACGCCGTCCTGCTGGGCCGCGAGCTGCTGCGCGACCCGTCCTGGGCGCACCGGGCGGCCCGCGAGCTAGGGGTACGCGACCGGCGGGTGCCGGCGCAGTACCTGCGGGCGGTGTGAAGCTCCCTCGAACGCGTGGCCGTCCCCGCGGCCGGTGGCGCGCGCCGACGCTGCCGGACAGTAGGGTAACGGACCGTGGCAGCACGACCGTTGAATGAGATTGTGGAAGCCGGCTGGGCCAAGGCCCTGGAACCGGTGGCCGACCGGATCGCGGCGATGGGCGATTTCCTGCGCGCGGAGATCGCCCAGGGCCGCACCTACCTCCCCGCGGGACAGCACGTCCTGCGGGCCTTCAGCCAGCCGTTCGACGACGTACGGGTGCTGATCGTCGGCCAGGACCCGTACCCCACCCCGGGGCACGCCGTGGGGCTGAGCTTCGCGGTGGCGCCCGAGGTGCGTCCGCTGCCGGGCAGCCTGGAGAACATCTTCCGCGAACTCCACACCGACCTCGGCGCGCCCCGGCCCTCCAACGGCGACCTCACCCCCTGGACGCGGCAGGGGGTGCTGCTGCTGAACCGGGCGCTGACCACCGCGCCGCGCAGCCCCGGTGCCCACCGCGGCAAGGGCTGGGAGGAGGTCACCGAACAGGCGATCCGGGCGCTGGCGGCGCGCGGGAAGCCGCTGGTGGCGATCCTGTGGGGCCGCGACGCCCGCAATCTGCGCCCGCTGCTGGGCCCGGTGCCCAGCGTGGAGTCGGCGCACCCCTCCCCCATGTCGGCCGACCGGGGGTTCTTCAACTCCCGGCCGTTCAGCCGGGCCAACGCCCTGCTGGCCGAACAGGGCGCGCAGCCGGTGGACTGGACGCTGCCGTGAGCGCCCCCGCCGGGGGCTGGGTGCTGGGGGTGGACTCGGGCGGCTCCGGGCTGCGGGTGGCGCTGGCCGCGGTCTCCGCCTCGGGCGCGGTGGAGCCGGGGTGGGAGACGGTCACCGCTCCCCCGGTACGGACCGGGCCCGCCGGGATCGACGCGGAGCAGTTCGTGGCACGGCTGCTGCCCGCCGGCCGGGAGCTGCTGGCGCGGGCCGGGGATCCTGGGCCCCTCGTGGCGGCGTGCGTGGGCGCGGCCGGGATGGCCACCCTCGGCGCCGGGCTGCGCGAGCGGCTGCCCGGGGCGCTGGCGGACGGGTTCGGGGTGCGGCGCTGGGCACTGGCCGCGGACGCGGTCACCGGGTACGCGGGGGCGCTGGGGATGCGCCCGGGCGTGGTGGTGGCGGCGGGCACCGGCATGATCGCGCTGGGCAGCGATCTGCGCGGCTGGCGGCGGGCGGACGGCTGGGGCCATCTGCTGGGCGACTGCGGCGGCGGGGCCTGGATCGGCGGGCGTGGGCTCGCGGCGGCGCTGCGGGCCCACGACGGGCGGCGCGGCGGCTCGGCGGCGCTGCTGGCGCGGGCCGAGGCGGTGTTCGGGCCCGCCGGCGGGCTGCCGGAGGCGGTGTATCCGCGGCAGGACCGGGCGGCCGTACTGGCCTCCTTCGCACCCGAGGTGGCCTCCTGCGCCCCGGCCGACCCGGTGGCGGCGGAGATCATGGCGGCGGCGGCGCGGGAGATCGCGGAGACGGCCGCCGCGGCGGCGCCGGGCGCGCCGGCCGGCGGGGGCGGCACGGAGGTGGCGCTGACCGGGGGGCTGCTGCGCCTCGGTGAGCCGCTGCTGGCCCCGCTGCGGGCGGAGCTGGAGCGGCTGCTGCCGGGCTGCGTCACGGTGCCGGCCGCCGGGGACCCGCTGGCCGGGTCGCTGCTGGTCGCGGCGCGGATCGCGGTGGGCGGGCTGCGGCTGCCATCCGATCGGGCGTTGCTGGTGGTGGGTTGACCGGGTCACACCCAGGCGCGGGATTTTTCCGGACAAACCCCAAGGGGGTGCCCCCGGCCGAACAGCCAAGCACATCAAGGCATTAACATGCGGCGACATGAGCTCCCCCACTGGGCACGGGCCCGGACTGCCCGTACGAATGCCGAGACCACGTCAGCCCGGACGTCACCGTCGCCCGGAGCCCGTCAGCGCGCCCGAGGGCGCTCCGGTGCTGGTGCTTGCCGTGCCCGGTACGCCGTCGGCGGCCGGCCGCGGCATCGCCGAGGAAGTGACCAGCATCGCCCGTTCCGAGCTGCCCGGGCTCGACGCGCGGGTGGGTTTCTCCGAGAGCGCGGACGAGGACACCGAGTTCCCGTCGCTGCGCGCGGTGCTGTCGCAGGTGGCCGCCGAGCGTGACGACGCCGAGCAGCGTCCCTCCGCCGTGGTCGTCCCGCTGCTGGCGGGCCCGGACAGCGCGCAGCTGCGCGGCATCCGGCAGGCGGTGCTGAGCAGCGGATCGGGGGCCGAGCTGACGGACGTGCTGGGGCCGCACCCGCTGCTGGCCGAGGGGGTGCACGTACGGCTGTCGGAGGCGGATCTGGCGCGGGCCGACCGGGCCCGGCTGTTCACCGTGGCCACGGCGGCGGACGGGATCATCCTGGCCACCGTGGGCGGCGAGGAGGCGGTGCAGGCGGCCGGGATCACCGGCATGCTGCTGTCGGCGCGGCTTGCGGTGCCGGTGCTGGCCGCGGCGCTGGACAAGGCCGGTTCGGTCGCGGACGTGGCGGCGCAGCTGGTGGACGCGGGCTCGCAGCAACTGGCGCTGGCGCCGTGTCTGATCGGACCCGAGGTGCCGGACGGTCTGCTGGCCGCCGCCGCCGAGGAGGCGGGCTGTGCGACGGCCGAGCCGCTGGGCGCGTACCCGGGCATCGGCAAGCTGGTGCTGTCGGCGTACACCACCAAGCTCGGTATTCCGCTGCGGGATTCGCAGGGGGCCTCCGCCCGGTGAGCCGGGGCGGCGCGGCTGTCACACTGGTCGTATGACGACGGTGCGACCGGCTGCCGCTGCCCTGGTGTTCGATCTCGACGGCACGCTGGTGGACAGCGAGCCGCACTACTACGAGGCGAACCGCCGGGTGCTGGCCGGGCAGGGTGTGCGTGATTTCAGCTGGGAGCGGTACACGCACTACATCGGCATCGGTGCCCTGGACGCGCTGGCCGCGCAGCGGGCCGAGTACCGGATCGCCACGCCGGCCGAGGAGTTGCTGGCCGAGCAGGACCGGGTCTACCTGGAGCTGATCCGGGGCCGTATCGAGGTGTTCCCCGGCATGGCGCGGCTGGTGGAGCTGGCGCACGCGGCGGGGCTGCCGATGGCGGTGGCCTCCGGCTCCACCCGGGAGGCGATCGACGCGGCCCTGACCGGCAGTGCGGTGGGCGCGCTGCTGCCGGTGCGGGTCTCCGCCGAGGAGGTGCCGCGCGGAAAGCCGGCGCCGGATGTGTTCGAGGCGGCGGCGCACCGGCTGGGCGTGCCGCCCCAGCGGTGTGTGGTGGTGGAGGACGCGGCTCCGGGGGTGGTGGCGGCGCTCGCGGCCGGCATGCGGTGTGTGGCGGTGCCTTCGGTGCTGCGGGCGGCGGACGAGCCGGTGTTCGCGTCGGCGGGGCTGTGTTTCCCCGGCGGCCAGGAGACCTTCGACGCCGAGGCCGTCCTGGCCTGGGTGCGGGAGCGCGCGGACGGCGCGGCTCCGGCCACGGACTCCTGAGCGGCCGGCCGGCAGTGGGCCGGCGGGCGATGGATTGCGTTTCGATAACCCGGGAATAGCCGTATGTGGTGACATGCCTCCCCAGCAGATGACGGCGCGCACCGGGCATCGCCCGGCTGGAGGAGACGTGACGCAGTTCGGCTCGCCCGAGGACACCGCGCGACGCGACCCCTCCCCCGCCGGCCCGCCCGTGCCGCGGGTCGACGGGGTACGGCTGCTGGAGGTGCTGGAGCGGCTCGGTGAGATCGGCGCGGACCCGGGCGGCGGGGTGACCCGGCTCGGGCTCGGCCCGCTGGAGGAGCAGGCCCGCACCTGGCTGGCCGGCGTGGGACGTTCGGCCGGTCTGGTACCGCGCACCGACCCGGCCGGGAACCTCTTCCTGCGGCTGCCGGGGCCGGCCACCGGTCCGGTCCTGCTGATCGGCTCGCATGTGGACACCGTGGTCCAGGGCGGCCGGCTGGACGGCGCCTACGGGGTGGTGGCGGCCATCGAGGTGCTGCGGGTGCTGCACGCCGGCGGGGTGCGGCTGCCGTTCGACCCGGTCGCGGTGGCGTTCTCCAACGAGGAGGGCGCGCTGGTGCAGTTGCCGTTCTTCGGCTCCCGGGCGGTGTGCGGGCAACTGGCGGACCGGGTGGGGGCCACCGACCGGTCCGGGCGCGGCGCGGACGCCTATCTGGCCGAGCACGGCGGGGACCCCGGCCGGCTGGCCGAGGCGGCGTGGCCCGAGGGCAGTATCGCGGCCTATCTGGAACTCCACATCGAGCAGGGGCCGGTGCTGGAACGTGCCGGGATCCCGATCGGGGTGGTGGAGGGCATCGTGGGCCGCACCATCGTGGACATCGAGGTGCTGGGGCAGGCGCAGCACGCGGGCACCACCCCCATGGAGGCCCGGCACGACGCGCTGGTGGCCGCCGCCGAACTGGTGCTGGGCGTACGGCGGATCGCCGCCGTGGACGGCGTCTGCACGACGGCCACGGTGGGTTTCCTGCGGGCGGCGCCGAATGTGACCAACACGGTGCCCGGTACGGCCCGCCTCACCGCGGAGGTACGGGACATCGACCCGGCCCGGCTGGCGGCGGGCGAGGCGGCGGTCCGGGCGGTGTGCGCGGAGGTGGAGCGGCGTACCGGCTGCCGGGTGCGGTGTGCCGTCTCCAGCGGTTCGGCGCCGGTGGCCACCGACCCGGCGCTGCGGCGGGCGATCGCGGAGGCGGCGGACGCGCTGGGGCTGGCGCGGCTGGCGCTGCCGAGCGGCGCCGGGCACGACGCGCAGATCGTGGCGTCCGTCGCGCCGATCGGCATGATCTTCGTGCCGAGTACCGGCGGGATCTCCCACGCCCCGGCCGAGGACACCCCGCCAGAGGCGCTGGTGCGCGGGGCGGATGTGCTGCTCCGTACCGTGCTGCGGCTGGCCGCCACGGCGGGCGGCGACCCCGGCAGGGGGGAGGGCCGTGTGTCGTGAGGTATGCGCCCGGGCCGTGGCGGGAAGTAGACATTCTTGTTCGTTGACTACGCCGTGACCGCTGTGCCATCGTCTCCGACAGGAGTTGCCCGGCTACCCCTCGTGGTGGCTCCGGTCGGGGTCCGCCCGGGGGCCGGCACACCGACCTCGGCCCGGTACGCCCGGGCGCACGGCGTCACCGCAGGCCGGAAGGCCACTCACCCGATGTATTCCGGCTGGTCGACGGCAAGTTCTACGCGTGTGGCCCCGGCCGGGGGCACGCTTCCTCACTCCGCCGCGCGGTCTTCGGGAACACGGATCGAGCAGTGAGGGAGAGACACCCATGGAGTTCCGGATACTCGGCCCGCTGGAAGTGGCCCACGACGACGGCCCGCTCCAGGTCAGGGGGTCGCGGCAGCGCACCGTGCTGGCGCTGCTGCTCCTGGAGGCCGAGCGGATCGTGCCGGTCGACCGGCTGATCGACGGGGTGTGGGGCAAGGAGCCGCCGGCGACCAGCCGCAGCCAGATCCAGATCTGCATCTCCTCCCTGCGGCACCAGTTGTCGGCCGGCGGGCTGATCACCACCCGGCCGCCGGGGTACCGGCTGCGGACCGGCGGGCATCTCCTGGATCTCGCGGAGTTCGAAGGGCGGGTGGCCGCCGGCCGGAAGGCGGCGGCCGAGGGGCGGTTACGCCGGGCGGTGGGGGCGTTCCGGTCGGCCCTGGCCCTGTGGCGCGGGCCCGCGCTGCACGGCATCGGCAGCGGGCTGGTGCGCGGCGGGGTGGCGCAGCTGGACGAGCAGCGGCTGGCGCTGCACGAGGAGTGCCTGGAGCTGGAGCTGGCCGCTGGGGAGCATCAGCGGCTGGTGGGCGAACTGGCGGCGCTGGCCGCCGCGCATCCCCTGAGGGAGAGACCCCGGGCGCTGTTGATGACAGCGCTGTACCGGGCGGGCCGGCAGGCCGAGGCCCTCAACGAGTACCGCATGACGCGCGAGAGGTTCATCGAGGAGCTGGGCATCGAGCCGGGCGACGGGCTGCGGCGGCTGCACCAGGCGATCCTGAGCGGTGATCCGCAGTTGCTGGACGGTGCGGGGGCGGGGACCGGCCCGCGGGTGGCGGTGGCAGACCGGCCCGCGCCGCAGCGCGTCCCCCGGCTGCTGCCCGCCGATGTCGCCGACTTCACCGGGCGCCGCGAGGCACTGGCAGCGCTGCTGGAGGGCCCGGCCGGGCAGTACGGGGCCGGGCCGGACGGGACGGTGGAGCCCGGGGCGGAGGCCGGGCTCACGGCCGTACCGGTGACGGTGATCAGCGGCCGGGCCGGGGTGGGCAAGACCACCCTGGCGATCCGCGCGGCCCACCGGCTGACGCCCCGGTACCCGGACGGGCAGTTGTTCGCCTCGTTGTCCGGGCCGGGCGGCGCCGCGGTGCGGCCGGAAAATGTGCTCGCCAGGTTTCTGCGGGCGCTCGGCGTCCCGGAGCCGGAGATCCCTGCGGACGCGGAGGAACGCGCGGAGATGTACCGGGACCGGCTGGCCGGGCGGCGGGTGCTGGTGGTGCTGGACGGTGCCGGCTCCCAGGAACAGGTGGCGGCGCTGCTGCCGGGGACCGCCGGGTGCCGGGTGCTGATCACCTCGCGGCAGCGGCTGACCGGGCTGCCGGCGGCGCGGCGGGTGGAACTCGCCCCGTTCGACCGGGCGGAGGCGCTGGACCTGCTGGCCAGGATCGCCGGGCGGCGGCGGGTCGAGGACGAGCCGGCGGCAGCCGCCGCGCTCTGCGCCGCCTGTGACGATCTGCCGCTGGCGCTGCGCGGGGCCGCCGCCCGGCTGGTGGCGCGCCCGCACTGGCGGGTGGCCGAGCTGCACCGCCGGCTGCTGGAGTGCGCCCGGCCACTGGACGAGCTGAGCCGCTCCGGCGCCGATGTACGGGCCGGGATCGCCGCCGGCTACGCCAGCCGCACGCCCGGCGCGCGCCGGCTGCTGCGGCTGCTGGCGGTGCCGCGGACCGCGTCGTTCGCCTCGTGGGCCGGGGGTCCGCTGCTGCGCACCGATCCGCTCACCTCGCTGGATCTGCTGGAGGAACTGGCCGAGGCCTATCTGCTGGAGGTGGAGGTCGACGCGGTGACCGGTGCGGCCCGCTACCGGCTGCCGGGGCTGGTCCGGGCGTTCGCCCGGGAGCGGCTGGCGGCCGAGGAGACGGCGGGCGCGCACCGTTCGGCGCTCGAACGCTATCTGGGTGCGCTGCTGTACCTGCTCGACGAGGCGCGCCGCAGAGGCGGCCCGGAGCGGCCGGCACGGCCGGACCCGGCGCGGGGGGCCGGGTCCGGCGGTGCGGGCGTGCCGCGCTGGGCGCTGCCGGGGCGGCTGGTGGTCCCGTTGCTGACCGATCCGCAGGGCTGGTACGGGCGGGAACGGCCGCGGCTGCTGTCGGCGATCCGGCAGGCCGCCGAGGCGGGGCTGCTGCCGTACGCGCGGGCGCTGGCCGACGGGGTGGTGGCGGTGTGGGGGCGCGGGCGCGCGGCGCCCGGGTACCCGGGGTGTGCCGGGGCGGACGGCGCCGGTGAGGGGGGCGCGGTGCGGGCCTCGCGGCTGGGGACCGGGGCGGTACTGGTCGCGGTGGCCGGCGGCTCGCCCGACGGCTGGGCCGCGGGGTACGGCGTGACCGAACCGGGGGACGAGATCGAGGCGCTGATCACGCTGGCCGGTGTGTACCGGCACCGGGGGGAGCACCGGCAGGCGCGGGAGCTGCTGGCGGCGGCCCGTGGCGCGGCCGGTGACGCGCCGCCGGAGGCCGTGGCCCGGCTGACCGTGGCGCTCGCGGACGGCGGTGCGCGGCCGGTGGCGGCGGCCGGCTGAACCGGGCCCGGCCCCTCCGGTGGCCATCGACCGGACGCCGCCGCGCGGCGCGTTCCTCCGTCCGCCTTCCGAGGTGAATTACCGGCGGGAAAGCCGGCCTCTTGTCCGCCCTTTTCCGCGAAGACATATCGCCTTCTTCTCCGTTCGCCATCGATCCGCTATTGCGAACACAACTGCCACGGGAATCCCTTGACTTGTCCCGATGGCCTCCTTAGCGTGCAGATGTTCCAGAGCTCGTGGCCCTTTCCTCCGCAATGTGCTGGCGCTCCGCCCTGCTTTCCGGATCAAGATCACCGGTCATCCGCCGAATTACTCGGCCGGCGAGAAGGACTTCGTACATGGACAACGGCATCCGTCGCCCGGAGAATGCACCGGCTCACTCCAGCAGAACTCTCCGGCCGCGCCCGGCGGACCGCGGGCCGCTGTCCTTCGGACAACAGCGGCTGTGGTTCCTGGATCGCTGGCTGAGCGGGCGCCCGGTGTACAACGTCCCCGTCACCCTGCGCTTCACCGGGCCGCTGCCGGCGGACGCCGAGGACCGGCTGCTCACCGCGCTGCACACGGTGGCGGCAGGTCAGGACGTGCTGTTCACGGTGATCGAGGAGGACGCGGCCGGCGAGCCGCGCCAGCGGGTACTGGCCGACCGGAGGGTCCCGGGGCGGCGGGTGGACCTCTCCCCGGGCGGGGACGGCGGGGACGGCGGGGACGCGGGGCGGCTGCGGGCGCGGGCCGAGGCGCTGGTGAAGGCGGAGGCGGTGGCCCCGTTCGATCTGGCGGCCGGACCGATGCTGCGGTTCGTGCTGCTGCGGCTGGCGGACGACGAACTGTGGCTGCACCTGACCTTCCACCACATCGCCTGCGACGGCTGGTCGGTGGAGGTCTTCCAGCGGCAGTTGCTGGCCGCCTGGGAACGGGACGGGGCGGCGGAGGACGCCGGGGTCCAGGGGGCGGCGCGGGTGCAGTTCGCGGACTACGCGCTGTGGCAGCGGGAGGCCGTCGCCGGCCCCCGGGCCGAGGCGGCGCTGGGGGCGTGGGAGAAGGCGCTGGACGGGGCGCCGGAGGTGCTGGATCTCGGCACGGGCAAGCCGCGCCCGGCGGAGCTGAGCCACCGGGGCCGCACGGAGTCCTTCCCGCTGACCGGGGCCGGGGTGCCGCCGGCCGCGCTGGAGACGTTCGCCGCAGAGCACAACGCCACGCTGTACATGGTGCTGCTGGCCTCCTTCCAGACGCTGGTGGCCCGGCACTCGGGCGGCGGGGACATCGTGCTGGGCTCGCCGGTGGCCGGGCGGGGCCTGCCGCAGCTCAACGAACTGATCGGTTTCTTCGCCGACTCCCTGGTGATCCGCACCGACCTGTCGGACGACCCGTCCTTCCGGTCCCTGGTCGGCCGGGCGCGGTCCGGGGTGCTGGACGCTCTGGGGCGCAGCCGGGTCCCGTTCGACGTGGCGGTGCAGCGGCTGCGGCCCGAACGGTCGCTCAGCCACACGCCGGTGGTGCAGGTGGTGTTCGCCCTGCACGAGGAGGAACCGGAGGTCCCCCTGCCGGGCGGTGTCGAGGTGCGGCGGACCATGGTGCCCACGGACACGGCGAAGTTCGATCTGACCTGGTCGGTCTACCGGGGTGCCGGTGGGCTGCGGCTGGAAGTGGAGTACGCCACCGACCTGTTCGACGCGGCGGACGTGGCGGTGCTGGTCGGGCACTGGCAGACCCTGCTGGAGCATGCGGTGCGGGAGCCGGACCTTCCGGTGAGCCGGCTGGAGTTGATGCCGGCCGGGGAGCGGGAGCTGGTGGGCTCGTGGTCGGGCGACGGGCGGACGTGCACGTCCGGGCTGCTGCACGAGCGGGTCGCGGAGCGGGCCGCCGAGACACCCGACGCGATCGCCGTGGTGTGCGGGGACGACCGCCTCACCTACCGCCAGCTCGACGGGCGGGCGAACGCCCTGGCGCACGAGCTGCGGGACCGGGGTGTCGGCCCGGAGGTACCGGTCGGGCTGCTCATCGACCGGTCCGCCGAAGCCGTCATCGGTGCTCTGGGGGTGCTCAAGGCGGGCGGTGTCTATGTGCCGCTCGACACCACCTTCCCCGGTGAGCGCCTGCGGCACATGCTCACCGAGACCGGCGCACGGCTCGTTCTCACCCACGGCGCCACCCCGCCCGCCGGCCCCTGGGGCACCCTCGACCTGGCCGAATGCCGGGAGAGCGCCGACGCAGGGCCCGAGGTGACGACCGATCCGGAGAACGCCTGCTATGTGATCTTCACCTCCGGATCGACGGGCCGGCCCAAAGGCACCACCGTCACCCACCGCAACGTCACCCGGCTGTTCACCGCCGCCGAGACCGTCATCACGCCACGCCGCGACGATGTGTGGAGCCAGTTCCACAGCCTCGCCTTCGACTTCTCCGTCTGGGAGATCTGGGGACCCCTCACCACCGGCGCCCGCCTCGTCATCGTCCCGCACGACACCGCCCGCGACACCCACGCCTTCCACGCCCTCCTGGCGCGGGAAGAGGTGAGCGTCCTCAGTCAGACCCCCACCGCCTTCCGCCAGCTGGAGACGGTGGACGCCGAGCGCGGCACCGCGCTGTCCCTGCGGGCGGTGGTGTTCGGGGGTGAGCCGCTGCACCAGCCGTCCGTCCGCGCCTGGGCGGACCGGCACGGCTACCACTCCCCCGCCCTCATCAACATGTACGGCATCACCGAGACCACCGTCCACGTCACTCACCACCGGATCGGTCCCGGCGACCTCGGGTACAGCACCGCGCCGATCGGCCCGGCGCTGCCTGACCTGACGGTGCGGGTGCTGGACCTGCACGGGCTGCCGGTGCCGATCGGTGTGACGGGCGAGCTGTACGTCGGCGGCCCCGGGGTCGCCCGGGGGTACACCGGACAACCCGCGCTCACCGCCGACCGCTTCATCCCCGATCCGTACGGGCCCCCCGGCGCCCGCCTCTACCGCACCGGAGACCTCGGACGCTGGACGCCTCAAGGAACCCTGCACCACCAGGGCCGCGCCGACCAGCAGATCAAAGTCCGCGGCCACCGCCTCGAACCCGCCGAAATCGAAGCGGCGCTCCACCAGCACCCCGACATCGCCCAGGCCCACATCGCCCACACCCACCCCGACAGCCTCACCGCCTACCTCACCACCACCCACCAGCAGCCAACGAACACCACCGCACTCCGCGCCTGGCTCACCACCCAGCTCCCCCCGTACGCCATCCCGCACCACTTCATCCACCTCCCCCGCCTCCCGCTCACCCCCCAGGGCAAGATCGACACCCGGAGCCTCCCGGCACCCGACCAGGAACGGCCGCAGCTCGGGCCGGCCTATGCCGCGCCGCAGGGCCCGGTGGAGGAAGTGCTGGCGGGCGTCTGGGGCGAGGTGCTCGGGGTGCGCCGGGTGGGCCGTGACGACTCCTTCTTCGATCTCGGCGGCGACTCCATCCGCGCCATCCAGGTCCTGGGGCGGGCGCGGTCCGGCGGGGTGTCGTTCGCGCTCCAGGACCTGTTCCGCCATCCGACACCGGCGGGTCTGGCGGCGGTCAGCTCCGTCACCGGGGAGAGCGGGGACGCGGACGGGGAGCCGCCGGCCGGGCCCGAACCGTTCTCCCTGCTCTCCCCCGAGGACCGGGACAAGCTGCCGGACGGCCTGGTCGACGCGTACCCCATGGCCGAACTCCAGGTCGGCATGGTCTACGAGATGGAGTTCGACCCCGACCGGCGGCCGTACCACAACGTCGACAGCCTGCGGATCATCGGCCCGTTCGACGAGGCGGTCTTCCGGGACGCGGTGGCCCGGGTGGTCGCCCGGCACCCCATCCTGCGGACCTCCTTCGATCTGAGCGGCTACAGCGAGCCCCTGCAACTGGTGCACCCGCACGCCGAGATGCCGTTCACCGTCGTCGATGTGCGGGAGCTGGACGAAGCGGCCCAGGAGGAGGTCATCGGCGGGTATGTGCGGGCCGAGCGGGCGCATCGCTTCGACCACACACAGCCGCTGCTGCTCCGGTTCGGTCTGCACCGGCTGGCGGACGAGGCGTTCCAGTGGACCATCACCGAGCACCACGCCATCTTCGACGGGTGGAGTCTGCACTCGACGCTCTCGGAGATCACCTCGCTCTACCAGGAGCTGCTGGCGGGAGGTGATCCGCGCCCGGAGCCGCCCACGTCCACGTACCGGGACTTCATCGCGGCCGAGAAGGCGGCGATGGCCTCACGGGAGAGCGAGGAGTTCTGGCGCGAGCGGGTCGGGGACCGTCCCGACTGCCGGCTGCCGCGCCGCCCGGCGGGGGCGCCGTCCGTGCCGGCCGGGGAGACGATGCCGGACGAGTGGCGGGTGCACAACGAGGCCGAGGGATACGGCTCGGTGGAGACGCTGTTGCCGCAGGAGGTGTGCGACGGTCTCCAGGAGGTGGCGCGCCGGTGCGGGGTGCCGTTCAAGGCGGTGGCGCTGGCGGCGCATCTGCGAGCGATCAGTGTGCTGACCGGCAGTACCGATCTGCTGGTCGGGCTGACGGCCAACGGGCGGCTGGAGGAGACGGACGGGACGGAGGCGCGGGGGCTGTACCTGAACACCGTGCCGTTCCGGCTGCGGCTGCCCTCGGGCAGCTGGGCGGATCTGGTCCGGGCGGTCTTCGCCACCGAACGCGATCTGCTGCCGCACCGGCGGTACCCGCTGGGGGCGTTGCAGCGCGGGCTCGGCGGGGGCCCGCTGTTCGAGGTGAACTTCGTCTACAACCACTTCCATGTGCTGGGCAAGGCCTTCGGTGCGGACCGGATCCGGATCGAGGACGGCAAGATCGACAGCTTCAGCACGGAGCGCGCCGAGCCCACGAACTTCCCGCTGAATGTGGGCGTGATCCGCAACCCGTACTCGTCGCGGCTGCTGCTGGGGCTCGACTACCACCCGGATGTGCTGACGCAGGAACAGGTGCTGTTGCTGCGCGATGTGTATGTGCGGGTGATGCGGGCCATGGTGGCGGATCCGGAGGCGCCGCACGGGCAAGCGCGGCTGGTCGGGGACGCCGAACTGGCGGTGATCGGCTCGTGGCAGGGGCCGCGGGTGGAAGTGCCCGAGGTGCTGGTGCACGAGATGGTCGCCGCGCGGGCCGCCGATACTCCGGACGCGGTGGCCCTGGTCGCGGGCAAGCAGCAGCTCACCTACGCCGAACTGGACGTCCGGGCCAACCGGCTCGCCCACCGGCTCCGTGACCTCGGAGTGGGGCCCGATGTCTGCGTGGCTCTGTGCGTCGAACGCTCCACCGAGATGATCATTGGCCTGCTCGGCATCCTCAAGGCCGGCGGTACCTACGTCCCCCTCGACCCCGACTTCCCCACCGGACGGCTGGAGTACATGCTCCAGCAGGTGGCCGCGCCGCTGGTGCTGACGACCGAGCGGGTGGCGGGCCGGGTGCCGGACGGGCCGTGGCGGACCGTGGAGCTGGAACGGCCGCAGCCGGCCGGACCGGAGCGGGATGCCGCTCCGGTGAGCGGGGTGGGGCCGGATCACGGCTGCTACGTCATCTTCACCTCGGGGTCGACGGGGAAGCCCAAGGGGGTGGTGACCCGGCACCGCAATGTCACCGAACTCCTGCACGGGGCACCGTTCCTGACCCTGAACGGGGCGGACACGCTGGTGCAGCTGGCGCCGCTGCCGTTCGACAACTCGACGTTCGAGGTGTGGGCGCCGTTGGTGGGTGGTGCGCGGCTGGTGATGGCTTCGCCGATCTCTTACGGGCCGTCCGACATCGCGCGATGGGTCCAGGAGTACGACGTCACCGTCCTGCATGCCACCGCTTCTCTGTTCACGCTGCTGGTGGACCACGAACCCGCCACCTTCGACCGGCTGCGCCGCTTCCTCACCGGCAGCGAAACCGTCTCACCCCAGCACGCCCGCCGCATCCTCGACCGCTGCCCGGATCTCGAACTCGTCAACTGCTGGGGCCCCACCGAAACCACCACCTTCTCCGTCTGCGGCACCTACACCCGCGACACACTCCCCGACGGGCCACTCCCCCTCGGCTCCCCGCTGGCCAACACCGAAGTCCACGTTCTGGACGAGGCGGGACTGCCCACCCCCATCGGCACCCCCGGCGAACTCTACGTATCCGGCCCGTGCCTCGCCCGCGGCTACCTCAACAACCCCACCCTCACCGCCGAACGATTCCTCCCCCACCCCCACCACCCCGGCCGCCGCCTCTACCGCACCGGCGACCGAGGACGCTGGGCCCCCAACGGCACCGTCGAATTCCTCGGCCGCGTCGACCACATGATCAAAATCCGCGGCTACCGCATCGAACTCGGCGAAGTGGAGACGGCGCTGCGCGCGCACCCCCAGGTGCGGGAGTGCGTCGTGGTGGCCCGGCAGGACGGTACGGGGCCGGCCGATCTGGTGGGTTACCTGGTGCCGCACGACCCGGCGCCCACCCGGGGCGAGCTGCGGGCCTGGCTCGGGGAACGGCTGCCCGGTTACATGGTGCCCCGGCAGTTTGTGTTCCTCGACGCGCTGCCGCTGACCCCCCGCGCCAAGGTGGACCGGCGCGCACTGCCTGCCCCGGACGGCGAGCGGCCGGATCTCGTGCAGGAGTTCGACCCGCCGCAGGGCCCGGTCGAGACACAGCTCGCCGCCATCTGGCAACACGTCCTCGGCATCGACCGCATCGGCCGCCACGACAACTTCTTCGACCTCGGCGGCGACTCCATCCGCAGCATCCAGATCCTCGGCCAGGCGCGGACCGCCGGTCTGAGCTTCGCCCTCCAGGAGGTCGCCCGCCGTCCCACTCTCGCGGAGCTGGCCGGGGCCGTGACCCGCGAGGTGCACGACACCGGCGCGGCGACCGCGCCACGGCATGCGCCGTTCGACCTGCTCCCGCCCGAGGACCGGGCCACGCTGCCGGACGGGCTCGTCGACGCGTACCCGATGGCCCAGTTGCAGATCGGCATGGTCTACGAGCAGGAACGCGACCGGGAGCGGGCGCCGTACCACAACGTGCACTCCGTCCGGCTGTCCGGGCCGTTCGACGAGGCCGCCTTCCGCGCTGCCCTGGCTGCCGTCGTCGCCCGGCACCCCGTCCTGCGCACCTCCTTCGACCTGAGCGGCTGCTCCGTACCCGTCCAACGGGTGCACGCCCAGGCCGAGACGCCGCTGACCGTCACCGATCTGCGCGGCCTGGACGACGCGGGCCGGCAGGCCGCGCTCGCCGCACACGTGGACCGGGAGCGGAGCCGTCCGCTCGACATCTCCGAGGCGCCGCTGTGGCGGATGGCGGTGCACTTGCTGCCCGGTGACGCCTTCCAGTGGACGATCACCGAACACCACGCCATCCTCGACGGCTGGAGCCTCGCCTCCACCCTCACGGAGATCACCACCGCCTACCGGGCTCTGCTGACCGGACGGCACCGGCCTGCCGAACCCCCGCGCTCCACCTTCCGGGACTTCGTCGCCGCCGAACGCGCGGCGCTCACCTCCCCGGAGTCACGCGCGTACTGGCACCACTTGCTCGCCGACCGGCCCGACACCCGGCTGCCCACGGCCGGGCTTCCCGGAACGGCAGGCGGCGAGGCCGAGACCCATCAGCACGACGAGGCGCAGGGGTACGGGGCGCTCAGCACCGTCCTTCCGGCGGACCTGCTGGGCCGGCTCGACAGGTTGGCGCGCCGGTCCGGGATCCCGGTCAAGTCGGTGGTGCTGGCCGCGCATCTGCGGGTGCTGAGCCTGCTCACCGGCAGCACGGATGTGATCTCCGGGCTGACCGCACACGGACGGCTGGAGGAGGCCGACGCCACAGAGGCCCGCGGGCTGTTCCTCAACACGCTGCCGTTCCGGATGCGGCTGCCCGGCGGCAGCTGGGCGGACCTGGCGCGGGCCGTCTTCGTCCGGGAGCAGGACGCGCAGCCCCATCGGCGCTACCCGATGGCGACGCTCCAGCGGGAGCTGGGAGGCGACCCGCTGTTCGAGGTCAGTTTTGTCTACAACCACTTCCATCAGCTGGCGGCGGCCACCGCGGGGCCGGAGATGTCGCTGACGGCGGCGGAGGCGGATGTCCGGGGCGGGATGG
This sequence comes from Streptomyces harbinensis, assembly GCF_900116145.1. Classification (GTDB taxonomy): domain Bacteria; phylum Actinomycetota; class Actinomycetes; order Streptomycetales; family Streptomycetaceae; genus Streptomyces; species Streptomyces carpaticus. Next base: position 61,137 of record NZ_FPAB01000008.1, read on the forward strand.
CCCGGACGCACTTCCCGCTGGTGGTCGCGGTCAGCCGGGGTCTTGAGACGGAAGGACTGCGGCTGGAGTTCGAGTACGACGCGCGGCGGCTGACGCGGGAGCGGGTGCGCGCGTTGCGTGATGCCTACGCGCGGGTGCTGACCACGATGGTGGCGGATCCGGAAGCGCCGCACCGGGAGGCGCGGCTGGTCGGGGACGCGGAGCCGGCGGTGATCGGCTCGTGGCAGGGGCCGCGGGTCGAGGTGCCCGAGGTGCTGGTGCACGAGATGGTCGCCGCCCGGGCCGCCGATACTCCGGACGCCGTGGCCGTGGTCGCGGGCAAGCAACAGCTCACCTACGCCGAACTGGATGTCCGGGCCAATCGGCTCGCCCACCGCCTCCGCGACCTCGGGGTGCGGCCCGATGTCTGCGTGGCTCTGTGCGCCGAACGCTCCACCGAGATGATCATTGGCCTGCTCGGCATCCTCAAGGCCGGCGGCACCTACGTCCCCCTCGACCCCGACTTCCCCACCGCCCGGCTGGACGGGATGTTGCGGGAGTGCGGTGCGGGGGTGGTACTGGCGACGGACACCATGCGTGAGCGGGTCCCTGCCGGTCCCTGGGAGGTGCTGCCGCTGACGGCGCCGGCGGACGAGCCGGGCGATCCCCTCCGGGATGCCGCTCCGGTGAGCGGGGTGGGGCCGGATCACGGCTGCTACATCGTCTTCACCTCGGGGTCGACGGGGAAGCCCAAGGGGGTGGTGACCCGGCACCGCAATGTCACCGAGCTTCTGCACGGCGGCCCGAGCATGGTGCTGCGTCCAGCCGATGTTCTGCTCCAGATCGCCCCGGCCTCCTTCGATGTGGCCACCTTCGAGGTGTGGGCGCCGTTGGTGGGTGGGGCGCGGCTGGTGATGGCTCCGCCGATCTCCTACGGGCCGTCCGACATCGCGCGATGGGTCCAGGAGTACGACGTCACCGTCCTGCACGCCACCGCTTCTCTGTTCACGCTGCTGGTGGACCACGAACCCGCCACCTTCGACCGGCTGCGCCGCTTCCTCACCGGCAGCGAAACCGTCTCACCCCAGCACGCCCGCCGCATCCTCGACCGCTGCCCGGATCTCGAACTCGTCAACTGCTGGGGCCCCACCGAAACCACCACCTTCTCCGTCTGCGGCACCTACACCCGCGACACACTCCCCGACGGGCCACTCCCCCTCGGCTCCCCGCTGGCCAACACCGAAGTCCACGTTCTGGACGAGGCGGGACTGCCCACCCCCATCGGCACCCCCGGCGAACTCTACGTATCCGGCCCGTGCCTCGCCCGCGGCTACCTCAACAACCCCACCCTCACCGCCGAACGATTCCTCCCCCACCCCCACCACCCCGGCCGCCGCCTCTACCGCACCGGCGACCGAGGACGCTGGGCCCCCAACGGCACCGTCGAATTCCTCGGCCGCGTCGACCACATGATCAAAATCCGCGGCTACCGCATCGAACTCGGCGAGATCGAGGCCGTCCTGCGCGAGCAGCCGGATGTGCGGGCTTGTGTGGTGACGGCGCGGAGCGCGGAGGGGACGCAGGGCGTCGTCACGGATCTGGTGGCGTACGTGGTGCCCCGGCCGGGCGCGGCGGTGCCGGCCGACCTGCTGCGGGCCTGGCTGTCCGCGCGGCTGCCCGGCTACATGGTGCCGCAGCGCTTCGTGACGCTGGACGCGCTGCCGCTCACCCCGAACGCGAAGGTCGACCGGGCCGCCCTGCCGGAGCCGACAGCCGAACGTCCCGTGCTGGGCCAGGCGTTCGACCCGCCGCAGGGCCCGGTCGAGACGCAGCTCGCCGCCATCTGGCAAGACGTCCTCGGCATCGACCGCATCGGCCGCCACGACAACTTCTTCGACCTCGGCGGCGACTCCATCCGCAGCATCCAGGTGCTGGGGCACGCCCGGGACGGCGGGGTGGCGTTCGCCCTCCAGGACCTGCTCGATCACCCCACCCCGGCCGCTCTCGCCGCCGCTGCCGCCCGGGAGCCGCAGGAGAACACGGCCGCCCTGCCCGCCGAACCGTTCAGCCTGCTGTCGGCCGAGGACCGCGCCCTGCTCCCCGGCGGGCTCGCCGACGCCTATCCCATGGCGGAACTCCAGACCGGCATGGTCTACGAGCAGGAACGCTCCCCCGGCCGCAACCCGTACCACAATGTGGAGACGCTGCGGCTCACCGGACCGTTCGACGAGGCCGCCTTCCGCGCTGCCCTGGCCGCCGTCGTCGCCCGGCACCCCGTCCTGCGCACCTCCTTCGACCTCAACCGCTTCTCCGAGCCGGTGCAGTTGGTGCACGTCCAGGCCGAGACGCCACTGACCGTCACCGATCTGCGCGGCCTGGACGCGGCGGGCCAGGAGGCGGCCCTGGCCGAACTGATCCGGGAGCAGCAGCGGGAGACCCTGCCGCTGGACCGGGCGCCCCTGTGGCGGATGGCCGTGCACCTCCTCACCGACGACGCGTTCCAGTGGACGATCACCGAACACCACGCCATCCTCGACGGCTGGAGCCTCGCCTCCACCGTCGCCGAGATCAGCGCCGGGTACCGGGCCCGTCAGGCGGGCCAGGACCTGCGGCCGGAGCCACCGCGCTCCACCTTCCGGGACTTCGTCGCCGCCGAACGCGCGGCGCTCGCCTCCCCGGACAGTGAAGTGTTCTGGCAGGACCTGCTGGCCGACCGGCCCGACCCGGAGCTGCCCCGGGTGGCTGCGGCCGGCCTTCCGGCAGCGGCGGTGCGGCAGGTGCCGGGCGAGCGGCACCGCAGCGATGCGGCGGCGGGCCGGGGCGCGCTGGAGACACCGGTGGCGCCGGAGCTGACGGCGGCGCTGGAGGCGTTCGCCCGGGGAGCCGGGGTGCCGTTCAAGTCGGTGCTGCTGGCGGCCCACCTACGGGTGCTCGGGGTGGCCGGCGGGACGACGGATGTGGTGACCGGGCTGTCCTCGAACGGTCGGCTGGAGGAGGCCGACGCCACCGAGGCGCGCGGGCTGTTCCTCAACACGCTTCCGTTCCGGATGCGGCTGCCCGGCGGCAGCTGGGCGGACCTGGCGCGGGCCGTGCACGCGGCGGAGCGGGCGATGCTCCCGCACCGCCGGTACCCGATGGCGGCGATGCGCCGGAAGCTGGGCGGTGGGCCGCTGTTCGCGGCGGGCTTCGTGCACTATCACTTCCACCAGCTCGACGGTGCGCCGCCGGCCGCCGGGGCGGCGGAGCAGCCGGTGGCCGGGGCGGGCTGGACGACGTTCCCGCTGCTGGTGTCGCTGAGCCGGGAACCGGGGGCGGCGGGGCTGCGGCTGGTTCTGGAGTACGACGCCACCGAGCTGTCGGCGGAGCAGACCGGGTGGCTGCGGGACGCGCATCTGCGGGCGCTGGAGGCGATGGCGGCGGACCCCGAAGCGCCGTACGGTGCGGTGTCCCTGCTGCCGGCCGGTGAGCGGGAGCTGGTGGGCTCGTGGTCGGGCGACGGGCAGACGTGCGCGTCCGGGCTGCTGCACGAGCGGGTCGCGGAGCGGGCCGCCGAGACACCCGACGCGATCGCCGTGGTGTCCGGGGACGATCACCTCACGTACCGGGAACTCGACGGGCGGGCGAACGCCCTGGCGCACGAGCTGCGGGACCGGGGCATCGGCCCGGAGGTACCGGTCGGGCTGCTCATCGACCGGTCCGCCGAAGCCGTCATCGGTGCCCTCGGGGTGCTCAAGGCGGGCGGTATCTATGTGCCGCTCGACACCACCTTCCCCGGTGAGCGCCTGCGGCACATGCTCACCGAGACTGGCGCACCGCTCGTTCTCACCCACGGCGCCACCCCGCCCGCCGGCCCCTGGACCACCCTCGACCTGGCCGATTGCCGGGAGAGGGCCGACACAGGGCCCGAGGTGACGACCGATCCGGAGAACGCCTGCTATGTGATCTTCACCTCCGGATCGACCGGAAAACCGAAGGGCACCACCGTCACCCACCGCAACGTCACCCGGCTGTTCACCGCCGCCGAGACCGTCATCACGCCACGCCGCGACGACGTGTGGAGCCAGTTCCACAGCCTCGCCTTCGACTTCTCCGTCTGGGAGATCTGGGGCCCCCTCACCACCGGTGCCCGCCTCGTCGTCGTCCCGCACGCCACCGCCCGCGACACCCACGCCTTCCACGCCCTGGTGCGTGCGGCGGGGGTGACGGTGCTGAGTCTGACGCCGACGGCGTTCCGGGCGTTCGAGGAGGTGGACGCGGCGGGCGGCGGGAACCCGTCCCCGCTGCGGGCGGTGGTGTTCGGGGGTGAGCCGCTGCACCAGCCGTCCGTCCGCGCCTGGGCGGACCGGCACGGCTACCACTCCCCCGCCCTCATCAACATGTACGGCATCACCGAGACCACCGTCCACGTCACCCACCACCGGCTGACGGCGGAGGATCTGGCCGGTGCGACGCCACCGGTGGGCCGGGGGCTGCCGGATCTGCGGCTGTACGTGCTGGGCCCGAACGGGCTGCCCGCACCGATCGGCGTCACCGGTGAACTGTACGTGGGAGGTGCCGGGGTCGCCCGGGGGTACACCGGACAACCCGCGCTCACCGCCGACCGCTTCGTCCCCGATCCGTACGGACCCGCCGGCGCCCGCCTCTACCGCACCGGAGACCTCGGATACTGGAACCCTGACGGCACCCTGCACCACCGGGGCCGCGCCGACCAGCAGATCAAAGTCCGCGGCCACCGCCTCGAACCCGCCGAGATCGAAGCGGCGCTCCACCAGCACCCGGACATCGCCCAGGCGTACGTCACCCACACCCACCCCGACGCCCTCACGGCCTACCTCACCACCACCTCCCAGCAGCCGCCGAACGCCAGCGAACTCCGCGCCTGGCTCGCCGCCGTGCTGCCCGAGTTCGCCATCCCGCACCACTTCGTCCACCTCCCCCGTCTCCCGCTCACCTCCCAGGGCAAGATCGACACCCGGAGCCTCCCGGCACCCGACCGGGAGCGGCCGGAGCTGGCCGTCGGGTACGAGGAGCCGCTGCCGGGGCGGGAGGCGGCGCTGGCCGCCGTGTGGCGGGGTGTGCTGGGCACCGAACGGATCGGCCGGCACGACTCCTTCTTCGATCTCGGCGGCGACTCCATCCGCGCCATCAGGCTGCTCGGCCGGGCCCGGGAGGCCGGGCTGCGGTTCGGGATGCCGGATCTGCTGGAGCGCCCGACCGTCGCGCGGCTGGCGGAAGTGACGGAGGTGGCCGCGCCCACCGACGTACAGGAGCAGGCGGACGACGGTGCGTTCACGCTGCTGTCGCCCGAGGACCGGGACAGGCTGCCGGACGGACTGGCCGACGCCTACCCCATGGCCGAACTCCAGGTCGGCATGGTCTACGAGATGGAGTCGGACCCGGACCGGCTGCCGTATCTGAACGTCGAGACGCTGCGGCTGCCCGGGGAGTTCGACGAGGCGGCCTTCCGGCAGGCCGTCGGGCTGGCGGTGGCCCGGCATCCCGCGCTGCGGACCTCGTTCGACCTCACCGGGTACAGCGAACCGGTGCAGTTGGTGCACCACGCCGTCGAGGTCCCGCTCACGGTGACCGATCTGCGGGAGCTGGACGAGGCCGGCCGGCGGGCCGCCCTGGTGGCGTACATCGAGGGCGAGCGGCAGCGACCGTTCGTACTGGAGTCGGCGCCGCTGTGGCGGATGGCCGTGCACGTCCTGGGTGACGCCGCGTTCCAGTGGACCATCACCGAGCACCACGCCGTCCTGGACGGCTGGAGTCTGGCCTCCACCCTCACCGAGATCCACGCCCACTACCGGGAGCTGCGCGCGGGCCGGGCACCCCGTCCGGTACCGCCGCGCTCCCGCTACCGGGACTTCGTGGCCGCCGAGCGTGCGGCGCTCGCCTCTCCCGTGCACCGGGAGTTCTGGCACCGGCTGCTGGCCGACCGGCCCGGGGCGCGGCTGCCGCGCCGGACGGCCGGGCTGTCGCCGGTGCCGCTCGGGGAGCACGTGGTGGGCGAGAGCCACGAGCGCGACGCGGCGGCCGGGCACGGGGTGCTGAGCACCCCGCTGCCGGCCGCGGTGTCGGCGGGGCTGGACGCGGTGGCGCGGCGCTGCGGTGTGCCGTTCAAGTCGGTGGTGCTGGCGGCGCATCTGCGGGCGGTGGGGCTGGCCACCGGGAACCCGGACGTGCTGGTGGGGCTGACGGCCAACGGCCGGCTGGAGGAGCCGGACGGCGAGGAGGCGCGGGGGCTGTTCCTGAACACCGTGCCGTTCCGGCTGCGGCTGCCCTCGGGCAGCTGGGCGGATCTGGTGCGGGCAGTGTTCGCGGCCGAACGCGAACTGCTGCCGCACCGGCGGTATCCGATGGCGGCGCTGCGGCGCGAGCTGGGCTCGGGGTCCTTGTTCGACGCGACGTTCACGTACAACCACTTCCACCAGTTCGGGGCGCTGGCCGAGGAGGTCGCGGACAGCGAGGCGGCGGAGCAGGACGTCGCGGGGACGGGGCGCACCGACTTCGTGCTCGGGGTGACGGTCAGCCGGGACACGGGGTCGGACGGGCTGCGGCTGGAGCTGGAGTACGACGCGCGGCGGCTGACCGCCGATCAGGTGACGGTGGTACGGGACTACCATCTGCGGGCGCTGCGGGCGATGGCCGCCGAGCCGGACGCGCCGCACGGGGTGGCGGTGCTGCTGGGGGCGGCGGAGCGCGAGTTGCTGGCCGCCTGGAGCGGTGCGGAGGCGGGGCGGGCGGACGCGCCGGTGCCGGTGCCCGCGCTGCTGCGGGACCGGGCGCTGCGCGATCCGGAGGCGGTCGCGCTGGAGGACGGCGCGCGGCGGGTGACGTACGCCGAGCTGGAGGCGGACAGCGCGCGGCTGGCGCGGCGGCTGCGGCGGGCGGGGGTCGGCCGGGGTGATCTGGTGGGGATCTGCCTGCCCGCCGGGCGGGGCGCGGTGACGGCCGTGTGGGCGGTGTGGCGGGCGGGGGCGGCGTTCGTGCCGCTGGACCCGGAGCTGCCGGCGGGCCGGCTGCGGGTGATGGCGCGGGACGCGGGGCCGGTGGTGCTGGTGGCGGAGGGCGCCGGTACCGGCGTCGCCGGGCCGGTTCCCGAGGGCTTTCCGGTGCTGCGGTGGGACGGGCCGGAGGGGGACGGCGGGACGACTGCCGGCCTGCGGGAGGACGTGCCAGTCACCGGGCGGGATCTGGCCTATGTGATGTACACCTCCGGGACATCGGGTGCGCCCAAGGGGGTGGCCGTGGAGCACGGGTCGCTGGCCCACTACGCGACCGCGTTGCTGCTGCCCCGGCTGCGGGCGGTGGCGCCGGACGGGGAGCGGCTGCGGGTGGCGCTGGGGACCTCGGCGTTCCTCTCGGACTTCTTCCTGGAGCAGGTGCTCGCCCTGCTGGACGGTCACACGCTGCTGGTGCTGCCGGGCGCCGAGGGCCGCGATCCGCGGCGGCTGGTGGCGCTGGCGCAGGACGCCGGGCGGGCGGCCGGGGTGGTGGGGGCCACCACGGCGCAGGTGCAGTTGCTGGTGGAGGCGGGGCTGCTGGACGCGCCGCACCCGCCCCGGCTGGTGACGCTGGGCGGCGAGGCGTGCCCGCCGGATCTGTGGGCCGAGCTGTCCGTGCGCCCGGGGACCGTGGTGCTCAACACCTACGGTCCGACCGAGGCGACGGTGGATGTGACGGCGGTGCGGGTGACGGAGCATCCGGTGCCGGTCATCGGCCGCCCGCTGGGCGGGGTGCGGGTGCGGGTGCTGGACGCGGCGCTGGGCGAGGTGCCGCCGGGCGGCACGGGTGAGCTGTTCCTGGCCGGCCCGGCCGTGGCCCGCGGTTACCGGGGTAGGCCCCGGCTGACGGCCGACGTGTTCCTGCCCGACCCGTGGGGTCCGCCGGGGGCGAGGATGTACCGGACGGGTGACCTGGTGCGGTTCACCGCGGGGGGTCTGCTGGAGTTCGCGGGCCGGGTGGACGAGCAGCTGAAGATCTCCGGCCAGCGGGTGGAGCCGGCGGAGATCGAGGCGCTGCTGCGTTCCCATCCGGCGGTCGCGGCGGCGGCGGTCACCGCGCACCGGGACGGTGCGGCGCCGGGTGCCCGGACGACGCTGGTGGCGCATGTGGTGCCGGCCGGTGCCGGGACGGCCGGGGCGGAGGTCGACGGAGGTGCGCTGACGGCGTTTCTGGCGGACCGGCTGCCGGCGCCCGCGGTGCCCGCGGTGGTGCGGACGGTTCCCACGCTGCCGCTGACCCCGGGTGGCAAGCTGGACCGGGCGGCGCTGCGGCGCGCGGCCGGAACGCCGGAGGCGGCGCGGCTGCGCGGCGGGCCGCCGGTGACCCGGACGCAGCGGCGGGTGGCGGCGGTGTGGTGCGAGGTGCTGGGGCTGCCGGAGGTCGGGATCGAGGACGACTTCGTGGCGCTGGGCGGGCATTCGCTGCTGGCGGTCCGGCTGGTGATGCGGCTGGGCACGGAGTTCGGGGTCCGGGTGCGGCTGCACGAGGTGTTCGAGCGGCCGACGGTGGCCGCGATGGCCCGCCGGCTGGACGAACAGGCCGGGGAGGCGGGCGCGGCCGGCGCGGAGGGCACGGCGGGCGGCCGGATCGTACGGGCCGTGCGGACGCCGGGTGAGCCGCTGCCGGCGTCGTACGCGCAGGAGCGGCTGTGGTTCCTGTGGCAGCTGGCGCCGGACAGCGCGACGTACCACGTGACGTGGGCGCGTGAGGTGGAGGGCCCGCTGGATGTGGCGCGGCTGGGTGCGGCGGTGGACGCGCTGATCGGGCGGTTCGAGGCGCTGCGCACCACCGTGGACACGGACGCGGACGGTGCCGTGGTGCAGCGGATCGGTCCGCCCTGGCGGTGCGGTCTGGCCGCCGAGGAGTGCCCGCCCGGTGAGGTGGCGGGGCGACTGGACGCGCTGGTGGCCGAGCCGTTCGATCTGACCCGGGGTCCGCTGCTGCGGGTGCGGGTGTGGCGGACCGGGCCCGGGCGGCACACGCTGGCGTTCGTGGCGCACCATGTGGCGCTGGACGCCTGGTCGCTGGAGGTGTTCGAGCGGGAGCTGTGGGCGCGGTACCGGGCGGGTGGCGCGGCGGGGGCGGCCGGGCTGCCGGAGCCGGCGGCCGGTTACGCGGACTACGCGGACTACGCGCGCTGGCAGCGGGAGGTGCTGGCCGAGCGGGGCGGCGCGGAGCGGGAGTACTGGACGCGGGCGCTGGCCGGTGCGGTGCCCACGGTGCCGGAGCCGGACCGGCCGGTCCCCGAGCGGCCGGGCTCCGCTGGTGACCGGCGCGAGGCGCGGGTACCGGCCGAGACGGTGGAGTGGCTGACGGAGTTGCGCCGCTCCACCGGCAGTACGGCGTTCATGGCGCTGCTGGCGGTGTACGTGCTCCATGTGGCCCGGCACGCGGGCAGCCGGGATGTGACGGTGGGGACGCCGGTGTCGGGGCGGTCGCATCCGGATACGGCGCCGATGGTCGGGTTCTTCGTCAACACGCTGGCGCTGCGGGTGCGGATCGATCCGGAGGCGGACTTCGCGGCCCATCTGGCGCGGGTGCGTGCGGTGGTGCTGGAGGCGTTCGCGCACCAGGAGCTGCCGTTCGAGCAGGTGGTGCGGGCGGTGCGGCCGGAGCGGGAGGCGGGGGGCAATCCGCTGTTCCGGACGATGTTCACGCATGTTCCGGCGGCGGCGCGGGCCGACGCCGGGGCCCCGCCGGAGCTGCGGCTGACGGACCGGCTGCTGCCGCCGGGCGGCGCCCACTTCGATCTGTCCCTCGAGGTGACCGAGGAAGCGGCCGGCGGGCTGGGGCTGGCTCTCGCGTTCCGTCCCGAGCTGTACGACGGGGTGAGCGCCGAGCGGTTGCTGGAGTCGTTCGCCGGGCTGCTGGCGGAGCTGGGGCGGCGCCCCGGCGCGCCGCTGCGGGAGGTGCTGGCGGCGGACGAGGCGGAGCGGGAGCGGCTGGCGGCGTGGCAGGGACCGGTCGCGGAGGTGCCGGCGCGGCCGGTGCAGGTGTCGCTGGCGGAGCGGGCCGCCCGTACCCCGGGGGCGGTGGCGGTGCGGGACGCGGCGGGCGAGCTGTCCTTCGCCGGGTTCGCGGCGGCCGTGGACGGGCTGGCGCGGCGGCTGGTGCGGGCCGGGGTGCGGCGCGGCGACGTGGTGGGGGTGCAACTGCGGCCGGGCCGGTCGGCGCTCGTCGCGATCTGGGCGGTGTGGCGGGCGGGTGCCGCGTTCGTGGTGCTCGATCCCGAGCTGCCCGCGGCGCGGCAGCGGCTGATGGCCGAGGAGGCGGAGCCGGTGCTGGTGCTGGCCGGGCCGGACGGGGGCGGGCCGCTGCCGGAGGGCGTTCCGGTACTGGAGGTGGGAGCGGAGACCGGGCCGGTGCGGGACGGGGACGCGGAGCCCGTGGTGTTCCCGGCGGTGGGGCCGCGCGATCTGGCGGCGGTGCTGTACACCTCGGGGTCGACGGGCCGCCCCAAGGGCGTGCTGATCGAGCACGGCGGGCTGGCGAACTTCGCGGAACGGACGCTGCTCCCCCGGCTGCGGGCGGCGGGCGGCGGCCGGGCGCTGCGGATGGCGGCCGGTACCTCGGCGTTCGTGTCGGACTTCTTCCTGGCGCAGATCCTGGCGCTGCTGGACGGGCATCCGCTGACGCTGCTGTCGGCGGCGGAGCGGCGCGATCCGCGGCTGCTGGTGGAGCGGGCGCAGCGGCGCGCGACGGCGGTGGACACGCTGGACATGACGACGGCGCAGGTGCAGTTGCTGGTGGAGGCCGGGCTGCTGGAGGCGCCGTATCCGCCGCGGGTGATCGTGCTGGGCGGCGAGGCGTGCCCACCGGATCTGTGGGCGGCGCTGCGGGATGACCCGCGGGTGACGGCGTTCAACGCGTACGGGCCGAGCGAGACCACGGTGGAGGCGACGTACGCGGCGTTCGGGGGCCGGCCGCTGCCGGTGATCGGCCGGCCGGACGCCAACACGGTGGTGCGGGTGCTGGACGCGGCGGGCGATCCGGTGCCGCCGGGGACGGTGGGCGAGATCCACATCGGCGGGGCCGGGGTGGGCCGCGGCTATCTGCGGGATCCGGCGCTGACCGCCGACCGGTACGTGCCCGATCCGTGGGGGCCGCCGGGGAGCCGGCTGTACCGCAGCGGGGACCTGGGGCGGTACACGGCGGACGGGCTGCTGGAGTTCCGGGGCCGCACGGACGGGCAGGTGAAGATCACCGGGCAGCGGGTGGAGCCGGCCGAGGTGGAGGCGGCACTCCGCGCCCACCCCGGGGTCTCGACGGCCGTGGTGACGGCGCATCAGCATGGCGCGGGCACCCGGCCCCGGCTGGTGGCGCATGTGGTGCCGGCCGGGGAGCGGCTGCCGGAGCCGGGAGAGCTGCGGCGGCATCTGGCGCGGCTGCTGCCCGAGGCGGCGATCCCCACCGATGTGGTGCGGATCGACGCGCTGCCGCGCACTGCGAGCGGGAAGCTGGACCGGGCCGCGCTGCCGGCGGCGGCGGACGGCGGGCCGGCGGACGGGCGTACGCCGCGGACCGCGACCGAGCGGCGGCTGGCCGGGGTGTGGGCCGAGCTGCTGGGCCGCCCGGCGGTCGGGGTGCACGAGGACTTCTTCGCGCTGGGCGGCCACTCGCTGCTCGCGGTGCGGCTGGCGGAGCGGCTGCGGGAACGGTTCGGGGTGCGGGTGCCGCTGGCCCGGCTGTACGGGGCGCCGACGGTCGCCGCGCAGGCCGCGTACCTGGACGGCGCGGGCGCGGGCAGCGAGCGGGTGGTGCCGCTGGGCGGGACGCCGGGGGCGGTGCCGCTGGTCCTGGCGCATCCGCTGGGCGGCACGCTCTTCGGATACCGGGAGCTGGTGGCGGAGCTGGGCGGGGAGTTCGAGGTGCTGGGGCTGCAGGGCGACCCGTCCTCGGGGGCGGCGCCGGGCGAACTGGGCGCGCTGGCGGCCGGGTACGCGCGGGAGCTGGCGCCGCTGCTGGCCGGGCGTGGCCCGGTGGTGGTGGCGGGCTGGTCGGCGGGCGGCGCGATCGCCCACGAGGTGGCGGTCCGGCTGCGGGAGGCCGGGGTACCGGTGGCGCGCCTGGTCGTCATCGACGCCGAGCCGGGCCGGGCTCCGGGGGCGCCGGCTGCGGCGGACGGCGGGCGGCCCGGGCTGACGGTGGGCCGGCTGGAGGAGTTGCGCGCGGCGGTGCTGCGCGAGGGCCCCGGGGCGCTGCTGGCCGACGCCGCATCCGGCCGGGCGGGCGCCGTGCTGGCGACGCTCGGGGTGGACGCGGCGGCGCTGGCCGAGCTGGACGGGCCGACCACCGCCACGCTGCTGGCGTACTGGCGGGATCTGCTGGCGGCGCTCGGCCGCTGGCGGCCGGCCCGGTTCGCCGGGGAGGCCCGGCTGGTGCTGTCGCTGGCCGACGATCCCGCCGAGCGCGAGCGGGCCGCGGCCGGGTGGCGGGAGCTGACGGGGTCGCTGACGGTCGCGTACACGGCGGGCGACCACTTCCAGATGCTGCGCCGGCCCCATGTCGGCGCCGTGGCCGACGCGGTGCGCGATCGGACCGAACCGAGGGGAGCCTGATGGTGCTCGTACTGGGAATCAGCGGACTGGACCGGGCACAGGCGGTGAAGCGCGAGCTGCTGCCCGGACTCGACAGCCGCGAGCTGCGGCTGGTGCAGGGCCTGGACTCGGCCGCCGCGCTGGTCGGTGAGGACGGGGTGCTGGCCGCCTCCGCCCAGGAGCGGCACGACGGCGACAAGGGCACCGGGGCGTTCCCCGTCGACGCGATCGCGGCCTGTCTGCGGATGGCGGGGGTGACGCCGGACGAGGTGGACGTGGTGGCGCACGGCTTCCGGTACGAGCCGTCGGCGGCGTTCGAACGGGACGCCCTCACCCGCCGCTGGTTCCGCGAGGTGTACGCGGAGGAGGTCCAGCGGGAGGTGCTGCGGGAGCACTTCCCGGGCCGGGACTGGGAGCGCAAGCTCGTGCGGGTGCCGCACCATCTGGCGCACGCGGCCAGCGCCTACTGGCTGAGCGGCTTCGACGAGGCGACGGTGCTGGTGGCCGACGGCATGGGCGAGACCGAGGCGACCTCGGTGCACGCCGGTGCGGGATCCGGGCTGCGGACGCTGCGGCGGTATCCGATCGGCGTCTCGCTGGGCATCCTGTACAGCGTCGTCACCCAGTACCTGGGGTTTCTGCCCGGGATGGACGAGTACAAGGTGATGGGCCTCGCCCCGTACGGGGACCCGGCGCGGTTCGCGGCGGCGGACGGGGAGCTGATGCGGCGGCTGCCGGACGGTGTGCTGCGCTCCCCGCTGCTGGCGCACGACCGCACCCCGCTGGAGCGGGAGACGCACCGGGGGGTGATCCGGCGGCTGGAGGAGCTGTTCGGGCCGGCCCGGCATCCGCAGGCGCCGCTGGAGCAGCGGCACATGGACGTGGCGGCGACGGTGCAGCGCGCCCTGGAGGAGAGTCTGCTGCATGTGCTGCGCGCGGCGCGGGAGCTGCCGGGCGGCGGGTCCCGGCGGCTGTGCATGGCGGGCGGGGTGGCGCTGAACTGCACGGCGAACGGGGTGATCGCCCGCAGCGGGCTGGTGGACGAGATGTTCGTGCAGCCGGCTTCCGGGGACGACGGCAGCGCCCTGGGCGCGGCGCTGTGGGAGCTGCGCCGGCGGCGGCCCGCCGCGCCGCGGGCGATGACGATGCCGTACTGGGGTGAGGGGTTCGGCCCCGGGGAGATCGCGGCGGCGCTGGCGGGCCTCGGTCCCGGTTTCGAGGTGCGCTCCGCGCTCGCCCGGGACGAACTGCTCGCCCGGGTGTCGGCGCTGCTGGGCGGCGGGTCGGTGGTGTCGTGGTTCCAGGGGCGGATGGAGTTCGGGCCGCGGGCGCTGGGGCACCGCAGCATCCTGGCCGACCCGCGGGTGCCGGGGATGCGGGCGCATCTGAACGCCGTGGTCAAGCAGCGGGAGGAGTTCCGGCCGTTCGCCCCGGCGGTGACGGCGGAGCGGGCCGGGGAGTTCTTCGAGATCGCGCCCGGGCAGGAGGGCCTGTACCGGCACATGCTGTGCGTGGCGCAGGTGCGGGAGAAGTACCGGGAGGTGCTGCCGTCGATCACGCACGTGGACGGCTCGGCGCGGGTGCAGGTGGTGGACCGGGCGCAGTCGCCGCTGTTCTGGGAGCTGATCCGGCGGTTCGGTGACGATCACGGCACACCGGTGGTGCTCAACACCTCGTTCAATCTGCGGGGGCAGCCGATCGTCCGCACGCCCCGGGAGGCGGTGGAGACCTTCGCCCGGTCCCCGCTGGACGCGCTGGCGATCGGGGATGTCCTGGTGACGCGGGCGCGGGCGGAAGGCGGCGGCCGGTGAGCGAGGTGCCGGAGGCCGGCGGGGACCGGCTGCGGGCGGCGGTGGCCGAGGTGTGGCGGCGGGCGGTGGGGGCGGAGCCGGCCGGCGACGACGACCATTTCTTTCTCGCCGGGGGCGATTCGATCGTGGCGGTGGAGGCGGCGATGAGCCTGCGGTCCGTCACCGGGACCGAGGTCGAGCTGGATCTGCTCTACGAGTACCCGGAGTTCGGCCGGCTGGTGGCGGCGCTGGCCGGGGAGGGCGGGGCGGCGCGGACCGGCCGGCCGCTGACGCCGGCGGAGGAGCGGCTGTGGGCGTCGGAGCAGCTGTGGCCGGGCACCGCGCGGTACCACGTCGGGGCGGTGTACCGGTTCGCCGGGCGGCTGGATGTCGCCGGGCTGCGGGCGGCGCTGGACGGGCTGGCGGCGGCGCATCCGGCGCTGCGGCGCGGCTTCGCTGCTCCGGGGCTCGCGGTGGAGGCGGACCCGGCGCGGGTGCGGGTGCCGTGCCGCTGGGTGGCGGCGCCGGGTGTCTCGGAAGCGGAGCTGGGCGCGCTGCTGGACCGGGAGGTGCGGGAGCCGTTCGAGCTGGCCAGGCCGCCGCTGCTGCGGGCGCTGGTGGTGGACCGGGGCGCGGCGGGTGATGTGCTGCTGCTGACGGTGCACCATCTGGTGTGCGACGGGGCCTCGCTGACGCTGCTGGAGGAGGAACTCGGGCGGCGCTGCGCGGGTGCGGACGATGCGGGGGCGCCCGGCGCGCCGCCCGTGGTGCCGTCCGGCGGGGCGGTGGTGGACGGGCCGGCGGCACTGGCGTACTGGCGGCGCCGGCTGACCGGGGCGCCGCAGGCGATGGCGCTGCCGGCCGATCTGCCCCGGCCGGCGGTGCTAGGCACGGGCGGGGCGGTGCACCGGGCGGCGTTCGCGCCGCGGGCGCTGGCCGCGCTGCGCGCGGTGGCCGGGCAGGAGCGGCTGAGTCCGTTCATGACCTGGCTGGCCGCGTACGCGGTGGGGCTGGCGGCGGTGACCGGCGACCGCGATCTGGTGGTGGCGGTGCCTGCCTCGGCGCGGGAGCCGGGTGGCGGTGCGGAGATCGGGATGTTCGTGGACACGCTGCCGCTGCGCCTCACGCTGCCGCCCCGGGTGACGGCGCGGGAGGTGGCGCGGCGGGTGCGGCGGGCGGTGGCGGAGGCGCTGGCGCACCGCCGGGCGCCGTTGCAGGACATCCTGGCCGGACTGCGGATCGGCGCGGACCGCTCGCGCGCGCCGCTGGCGCAGGTGGCGCTGACCCACCGGATGGCGGGCGAGGGCGGGCTGCGGCTGGCGGGCCGGTGGGCGCGGCGGGAGCTGTGGCCGACCGGCACGGCCAAGTACGAGCTGCTGTGGTCGGTGGTGGACGGCGCCGAACCGGAGCTGGAACTGGAGTACCACACGGAGCTGTTCAGTCCGGCGGCGGCGGGCGCGCTGCACGAGCGGCTGATCGGGGCGGCAGCGGCGGCGTTCGC
Organism: Streptomyces harbinensis; assembly: GCF_900116145.1. Lineage (GTDB taxonomy): Bacteria > Actinomycetota > Actinomycetes > Streptomycetales > Streptomycetaceae > Streptomyces > Streptomyces carpaticus. Next base: position 76,952 of record NZ_FPAB01000008.1, read on the forward strand.
GGCGCCCGACGCGCCGCTGCCGGAGGTGGTCCGCGAGCCGTCCGGCGGCGGCGACGGGCCCGGGTACGAGGCGGTGCACCAGCGGTTCGAGCGGCACGCGGTGCGGCGTCCTGGCGCCGCCGCACTCGTGGACGGAGCGCTGCGGCTGACGTACGGCGAACTGGCGGTACGGGCCCGGGCGGTGGCGGCCGGGCTGCGGGCGGCCGGGCTCGGCCGGGGGTCGGTGGTGGCGGTCGTGGCGGAGCGCGGTGCCGGGTCGGTGACCGGGTTCCTGGGCGCGCTGTACGCGGGCTGCGGCTATCTGCCGGTGGATCCGGGGCAGCCGGCGGCGCGGGCCGTCCGGCTGCTGGGGGCGGCGGACGCGGTGCTGGTGGCGCGGGCCGCGGTGGATGCGGTGCCGGGGGCGGCCGGCGGCGGGCCGGTGCTGGTGCTGGAGGAGCTGTGGGACCGGCCGGTGGGCCCGGGCGCGCCGGGTCCCGCCGCGGTGACGGGTGCGGACGTCGCCTATGTGATGTTCACCTCCGGTTCGACCGGGGAGCCGAAGGCGGTGGTGGTGCCGCACCGGGCGATCAGCCGGCTCGTTCCGGACGCGGACTATCTGAGGATCGGTCCGGAGGATCGGGTGGCGCATCTGTCGCATCCGGCGTTCGACGCGGCCACGTTCGAGGTGTGGGGCGCGCTGGCGGCCGGTGCGACGCTGGTGGTGGGCGGCCGGGACGTCGCGCTGGCCCCGGCCCGGCTGCGGGAGTTCGTCGCGGGTGAGCGGATCAGCGTGCTGTGGCTGACGGCCACGCTCTTCCACCAGGTGGTGGACTTCGCGCCGGACGCGCTGGCACCGCTGCGGGTCCTGCTGGCGGGCGGCGAGCAACTGGACGCCCGGCGGCTGGCGGCGCTGCTGGCCCGCCCCGACCGGCCGGGACGGGTCGTCAACGGCTACGGGCCGACCGAGAACACCACCTTCAGCACCTGGCACGACATCACGCCCGCGGACGCGGCGGCCGGGACCGTCCCCATCGGCCGGCCGGTCTCCGGCACCACCGCGCACGTCCTCGACGGCGCGGGCGCCCCGGTGCCGGTGGGCGCGGTCGGTGAACTCGTGGTCGGCGGGGACGGTCTCGCGCACGGCTACCTGGGCGATCCGGCGGCGACGGCCGCGGCCTTCGTGCCCGATCCCTTCGATCCGCGCGGCGGGCGGCGGCTGTACCGCACGGGGGATCTGGTGCGGGTGCTGCCGGGCGGGCTGCTGGCGTTCGAGGGGCGGCGGGACGACCAGGTGAAGATCCGGGGCCACCGGGTGGAGCCGGCCGAGGTGGAACGGGAGCTGTGCGCGCTGCCCGGCGTGGGCCGGGCGGTGGTGCTGGCGCGCCCCACGGAGCACGGGGCGGAGCTGGTGGCCTGGGTGACGCCGGTGCCGGGCGGCGGCGCCGGGGCGCTGGACGGGGCGGCCCTGGCGGCGGCGCTGCGCGAGCGGCTGCCGGACCCGCTGGTGCCGCTCGTGGTGCCGCTGGAGCGGCTGCCGGTGAACGCCAGCGGGAAAACGGACCGGGCCGCGCTGCTGGCGGGCGCCGGCCCTTCGGTGGCGTCCCCGCCCGAGGCCCCGCCCGCGCCGGAGCCGGCGGACCCCGCCGCCGGATCCGGTGACGCGCTGGCCGGACGGATCGCGGCGCTGTGGTGCGAGGTGCTCCAGGTGCCGGCGGTGGGGCCCGGGGACAGCTTCCTGGCGCTGGGCGGTCACTCCATCATGGCGCTGCGGCTGCTGGCGCGGCTGGACGAGGAGTTCGCGGTCACGGTGGAACTCGTGGACTTCTTCGCCGATCCGACGCCGGCCGGGCTCACCGCCCTGGTGCGCGGGGCGGGGGTGGGCGATGTCCTCGCCGACTGACGACGGGGCGGGCACGGTGCTCGGCGCCGTGCTGGCGCAGGCCGGGGCGCGGCCGGCCGCGCCGGCGGTGGAGAGCGCCGACGGCACGCTCAGCTACGGCGCGCTGGTGGCCGCCGCCCGCGCCGAGGCCCGGCGGCTGTCCGCCGCCGGTGCGGTCCGGGGCAGCCGGGTGGCGATCGAGTCCGGGTACGGGGCCGGGTATCTGGTGCCGCTGCTGGCCTGCTGGCTGCTGGGGGCCACGGCGGTGCCGCTGGATCCGGCGGCACCGGGCGAGCGGCGCCGCTACCAGATCCGCCGGGCGGGCTGCGTGGTGGCGGTGCGCGGCCCGGTGGCCGACGGGGTGAGCGCGGGCGCCGCCGCCGAGGTGGCCCGGGAGCGGGCCGGGGCGGTGCCCGCTCCCGGCGACCCGGCGGCGTACGTCCTGTTCACCTCCGGCTCCACCGGGGTGCCCAAGGGGGTGGAGGTGGAGCATCCGGCGCTGTTCAATCTGCTGGACCACTTCGTGCGGGCGCTCGGGTTCGGTCCCGGCAGCCGGATGCTGGCGCACAGCAACACCGTCTTCGACATGTCGGTTCCGGAGATGCTGATCCCGCTGGTGTGCGGCGGGACGGTGGTGGTGGCGCCGCCGCGCGCGGCCCGCAATCCGGAGCTGTTCGCCCGCTTCCTGCGCGGGGCGCGGCTGTCGGCGGCCTGGGCGACGCCCAGTCAGCTGCGGCTGCTGCTCCCGTTCCTGGCCGGCGAGCGGGTCTTCGGCACGCTCATCTCCGGCGGCGAGGCGCTGCCGGCCGCGCTGGCCGAGGCGCTGACGCCGGTCACCGGCGCGCTGTGGAACGCGTACGGCCCCACCGAGATCACGGTCGTCGGTCTGTGCACCCCGCTGGCGCCGCCGTTCTCCGATCCGCTGCCGATCGGCCGGCCGCTGACCGGGATCGGTGCCCGGGTGCTGGACGAGGCGGGGCGGCCGGTGCCCGCCGGGACGGTCGGTGAACTGTGGCTCTCCGGCGCCGGGGTGGCGCGGGGCTACACCGGTGAGCCGGGGCTGACCGCGCGCTCGTTCGTGACCGGGCCCGACGGTGTGCGCAGCTACCGCACCGGCGATCTGGTGCGGGCCGGGGCGGACGGGCAGCACTACTTCCACGGGCGTGCGGACGACCAGGTGAAGATCCGGGGCCACCGGATCGAGCTGGGCGAGATCGAGGCGGTGGCGCAGCGGCTGCCGCACCTGGCCCAGGCGGTGGCGGTGGACTGCGAGGGCCCCGAGGGCCGCCCGGAGCTGTATCTCGCCTGTGTGCCGGCCGCCGGATCGCCGCCGTGGCCGCAGGCGCAGCGGGAGGTGCGGGCCGGTCTGCACCGGCTGCTGCCCGCGTACATGAGGCCACGTCAGCTGCTGTGCTTCGCGGCGCTGCCGGACACGGCGGCGGGCAAGACCAGCAGGCGGGCCGTGCGGGAGCTGGTGCGCGACCGCCTGCGCGACGCGGGGCCCCCGGTCGGGGCCCCGTCCATTCCACCCACCGGGCACGAGAGGACCGTCCCATGACCGCAGAGGCAAACGACACCGGCGAGCAGCAGTTCGTGGTCGTCGTCAACGACGAGGAGCAGTACTCCGTCTGGGCCGCCGACCGTCCGGTGCCGGCCGGCTGGCGGGCGCCGGGGCCGCGTGGCACGCGTCAGGAGTGTCTTGACCACATCGGCCGGGTGTGGACCGACATGCGCCCCCGCAGCCTGCGGATCGCGATGGGCGAGGACTGACCGCCCCGTATCCGATCCCCGGCGGCGGGCGCACCGTCCGCCGCCGTTCCTTTCCCGGAGGTCCGCTCGATGTGGAAACTGTTACGCACCGACAAACGCTTCAGACGGCTGTTCATCGGTGAGAGTTTCTCCAGTTTCGGGGACAGCGCGGTCTATCTCTCCCTCGCCATCTGGATCAAGGATCTGACGGGGTCCGACGCGGCGGCCGGGGTGGTGTTCCTCATCATCACCGCGCCCGGTCTGGCCGCCCCGCTGCTGGGGCACTGGGTGGACCGGGTGCGCCGCCGGCCGCTGCTGCTGCGGATGTACGCGGTGATGGCGGTGCTGGTGCTGTCGCTGCTGTTCGTCGACGGCTCGGGGGACGTGTGGATCATCTATCTGGTGACGCTGGCGTACGGGGTGCTGTTCGCCACCCCGGCCCGGCCGGCGCTGCTGAAGGATCTGCTGGCGTCCGAGAACGCCGCCGAGGCGCGGTCGCTGCTCATCACGGTGCGCGAGGGGGTGCGAATCGTCTCGCCGGTGGCCGGCGCCGGGGTGTACACGGCGTTCGGCGGCGGTGCGCTGGCCGTGCTCGGGTCGGCCACGTTCGTGGTCGCCGCGCTGGTGCTGTGGTCGATCCAGGTGGTGGAGTCGGAGCCGGAGCCGGCCGGTGAACCGTTCGCGCGGTCGGTCACGGCGGGCTTCCGCTTCGTGCGGACGGTCCCGTTCCTGCTGCGGCTGACGCTGGCGATGGTGGGTTTCCTGGCGGTGGTGGGGCTGCTGGAGACGGCGGTGTTCGCCGCGGTGGACCAGGGGCTCGGCCAGGGCGCGGCGTTCGTGGGGGTGATCGCCTCGCTCCAGGGCGCCGGTTCGGTGCTGGGCGGCATTCTCGCCGGGCTGCTGGTGAAGCGGGTCGGGGAGTTCCGGGGCAGCGCGGCCGGTTACGGGCTGATCGCGGTCGGCCTGGTGCTGTGCGTGTGGCGGGAGCTGCCGCTGTTCGTGCTGGGTTCGATGCTGGTCGGGGTCGGGCTGCCGTTCCTGATGGTGGCGCTGAGCACGGCGCTGCATCTGTACGCGCCGGCGCGGATGCAGGGCCGGGTGAACGCGGCGGTCAGCTCGGTGTGCGATCTGTTCCAGACGCTCTCCATCGCGGCGGGCGCGGCGCTGATCGGGCTGATCGACTACCGGATCATGTACGCGCTGATGGGGGTGGCGGCCCTGATGTGCGCGATGTCCCTGCTGATGCGGCGGATCGCCGCGCCGCAGGTGTCGCACTCGGTGGCCGACGCGCCGGACGCGCCGGACGCACCCGAGGCGCCGGCCGGTGGCGCCGGTGCGCCGCCGGACCCGTCCGGCCCGGCGGACGAGGAACTGCGCCCGGCCCGCTGACCCCGGCCGCCGCGGTCCGTCCCGTCCCCGGTGGCCGGGGGCGGGACGGACGGTGGGTCAGGACGGTTCGCGCACGGTGATGGCGGCGCCCGGGCAGACGGCGGCGGCCTCCCGGACGGCGGGGTGCAGCGCCTCGCCGGGGGTGGCGTCGAGCAGTTCCACGATGCCGTCCTCCTCACGCTGGTCGAAGACGTCCGGTGCGATCAGGACGCACTGGCCCGCCCCGCAGCAACGGGTGGTGTCCACGCCGATGTTCATGCCGCGCTCTCCTCCCACACCACCGGGACCTCGCGCAGCCCGCCCACCAGCAGGCCCTCCAGCCGGTGCAGTTCGCCCGCCGGCACGGCGAGCCGCAGCGTGGGCAGTCTGCGCAGCAGGACCTCCAGGGCGACCTGGAGTTCGGTGCGGGCCAGGGCCTGGCCGAGGCAGGCGTGCGGTCCCGCGCCGAAGGCGAGATGGGGGTTGGGGCTGCGGGTCAGGTCCATGGACGCGGCGTCGGGGAACATCCGCTCGTCGCGGTTGGCGGCGGGCATCGCGCACACGACGGTGGTGCCGCTCGGCAGCGGCCGGCCGTCGATCTCGATGTCCTCGGTGAGGTAGCGGCGGATGCCGAACCCGGAGTTGGCGTCGAACCGCAGCGCCTCGTCCACGGCGGTGCGCACCAGTGCGGGGTCGGCGACCAGCCGTTCCCAGCGGCTGCGGTCGGCGAGGAGCAGGGCGGTCATCTTGCCGATCATGTTCGCGGTGGTCTCGTGGCCGGCGACCAGCAGCCCCATGCCGGTGGCGGCCAGTTCCTCGTCGGAGGGCCCGCCGTCCTCCTCGGCGCCGCCGTCGCGGACCAGCATGCCGAGCAGGTCGTCGCCCGGGTCGGCGCGGACGGCCGCGACGTGCGCCTCCATGTAGCGGGTGAACTCGGCCTGGGCGGTGCGGGTCTGTTCTGCGGTGAAACGGGTGACGTTGAGGAAGGCGTCCGACCAGTGGGAGAAGCGTTCGCGGTGCTCCGCCGGCACACCGAGGATCTCGCAGATCACGAAGACCGGCAGCGGGAAGCCGAGGGACGCCTTGAGGTCGGCGGGGCCGCCGCGTTCGACCATGGCGTCCACGAGCGATTCGGCCATGGCGGTCATGCCGGGGCGCAGCGCCGTCATGCGTTTGGCGGTGAAGTACTTGCCGACCCGGCGCCGCCAGCGCTGGTGGCCCTCGCCGCGATCGGGGATGGCCACCGATCCGTCCGCGTCGGCGGCGGGGCCGCCGGCGCCGTCGGGGGCGACCCGGGCGGCGCCGGGGTCGGTGGCGGCGGGGCGGGCGAAGCGGGGGTCCGCCAGGACGTTCTTGACGTCCGCGTAGCGGGTGAGGTAGGCGGCCGTGTCGCCGCTGGGGAGTTCGGCGGTGGCGACCGGACAGCCGCTGCGCAGGGTCTCCCAGGCGGCGGGTGCCTCCAGTGGGCTGTCGCCGGTGAGCGGCAGCCGTACGGTCTGTTCCTGACGTGGCGTCATGGGCTCCTCCGGGTGTGCTGGGGAGCGAACGCGGTACGGCCCGGGCAGGCGTTCACGGTACGCAACGCTACCGACACTGTGCATGATGCATCAAGAGTGCATGATGCACTTCGGGCGCATGGCGCAATCCCGCCGTAGGGTGGTACCCCACAGCTGTTCGGACCACGGGGGGAGCCGGAGTGGAGGCCCGTCGGGCGGGAGAAGAGATCGAACGCGAGCTGCTCATCCTCACCCGGCACCGGGAGCTGGGCACCCCGCGCGGGGTCCGGGCCGGCGCGGCGCTGGACCGCAGCGCCTATGTGCTGCTGAGCCGGCTGGAGGCGCAGGGGCCCATGTCGATACCGGAGTTCGTGGAGGCGTTCGGGCTGGCCGCCTCCACCTTCACCCGGCAGACCTCGGCCCTGCTCGACAGCGGTCTGGTGGAACGCGCCCTGGACCCGGCCGGCGGGACGGCCAGGAAGTTCCGGGTGACGGAGGAGGGCCGGGCGCGGCTGGCGGCGCAGCGGGCCGGGATCGTCGACGGGCTGACGGCGGTGCTGGCCGACTGGCCGGCGGACCGGCTGGTCCGGTTCATCGAGGATCTGCGCCGGTTCAACACGGACATCGAGCGGCTCAGCGGCCGGCCCTGGCCGCGCAACGGGCCCCCGCCCGCCGCGCCCTGAGCGCGCGCCGGCTCACAGCGAGCCGCCCGCGCGGTGCGTCCTGATGATCAGGTAGACGAGGTAGGGGGCGCCGAGCACGCCGGTGATCACCCCGACCGGGTAGCGGGTGCCGAAGGCGAACTGGCCGCAGAAGTCGGCGGCCAGCACCAGCAGCGCGCCCACCAGGGCGGAGGCCAGCAGCAGGGAGTGGCCGGGGCCCACCAGGCGGGCGGCGATGGGCCCGGAGAGGAAGGCCACGAAGGCGATCGGCCCGGCGGCGGCGGTGGCGAACGCGATCAGGCCGACGGCCGCGACGATGGCCACGATCCTGGTGCGCTCCACGCGGACGCCCAGCGCGGCGGCGGTGTCGTCGCCCAGTTGCAGATGGCCCAGGGCGCGGGTGTGCCCCAGCAGGACGGGGCCGAGGACGGCCAGGGCGATCAGCACCGGCGTCACCTCCGTCCAGCTGGAGCCGTTCAGGCTGCCGGTGAGCCAGCGCATGGCTTCCTGGAGGTCCCACTCCCCCGCCTGCGAGAGGATGTAGGCGGTCATGCTCTCCAGCATCGCGGCGATCCCGATGCCGATGAGGATGAGCCGGGAGCCGGCCACCCCGTCCTTGAAGGACAGGGTGTAGACGGCGAGGGCGACCACGAGGCCGCCGGTGATGGCGAAGACGGAGACGCCCACCTCGCTCAGGCCGAGCACCACGATGGCGAAGGCGGCGGCGGCCCCGGCGCCGGAGCTGATGCCGATGATGTCGGGGCTGGCCAGCGGGTTGCGCAGCATGGTCTGGAAGGTGACGCCGGCCAGGCCGAAGCAGAGTCCGACGAGGACGGCGAGCACCGCGCGCGGCAGCCGCAGCCGGCCGACGGTGAAGGAGGCGCCCGGTACCTGTTCGCCGAGGACGACGCGGACGACCTGGCCCGGTGGGTAGAAGGTCTGCCCGAACATCAGGGTGCCGGCGAAGGCGGCCAGGAGCAGGGCCGCCAGGGTGCCGATGACGACGCGCCGCCGGCGGATCCGGCGGGTCCGGCCCTCGGCCATGGCCTGAAGGGTCACAGGGCTCGTACTTTCTGTCGGCGGACGATGTAGATGAAGAACGGGGCGCCGATCAGGGCGGTGATGATGCCGACGTCGATCTCGGAGGGGCGGTTCACGACGCGGCCCACGACGTCGGCGGCGGTCAGCAGGGCCGCGCCGAGCACGGCGGCCAGCGGCAGCAGCCAGCGGTGGTCGGGGCCGATCACGAGCCGGCACAGGTGGGGCACGACCAGGCCGACGAAGCCGATGGGGCCGGCGACCGCGGTGGCGGCCCCGCACAGCAGGACGGCCCCGAGCGCGGCGGCGGCGCGGGTCACCACGACCTTCTCGCCGAGGCCGGCGGCCAGTTCGTCGCCGAGCGCCAGGGAGTTCAGGCCCCGGGCGGACAGCAGGCAGAGCAGGAAGCCGACCGCGAGGAAGGGCAGGATGTGGCCGATCTTCTCGAACGAGGCGCCGCCGACCCCGCCGATCTGCCACATGCGGAAGGTGCCGGCGATGTCGTTGCGCGGCAGCATCACGGCGGTGACCAGGGAGGCGAGCGCGGCGGAGACGGCGGCGCCGGAGAGCGCGAGCTTGAGCGGGGTGGCCCCGCCGCGTCCCAGGGAGCCGATGGTGTAGACGAACAGGGCGGTGGCGGCGGCTCCTGCGGTGGCGATCCAGATGTAGCTGGTGGGCGAGGTGAGCCCGAAGTAGGCGATGCCGGTGACCACGGCGAGCGAGGCGCCCATGTTCACGCCGAGGATGCCGGGGTCGGCCAGCGGGTTGCGGGTGACGCCCTGCATCACGGCGCCGGCCGTCGCGAGGGCGGCGCCGACCGTCATGGCCAGCAGGGTGCGCGGCACCCGTTTCTTGACGGCGGCCTCGCCGAGGGTGCTCTCGGCGCCGCCGAGGCCGGCGACGATGTCGGAGAGGCCGACGTCGCGCGCGCCGAGGGCCACCGAGGCGGCCATGACGACCGCCAGGGCGGCCAGGGTGCCGGCGATCCACAGGGTACGGACGTGCGCCGGACGCCGCGCGAGGTCGGCGTCCGGCGTGGTCCGGGTGTCGGTCGCGGTCATTCCACCTTGTCCGCGGCCTCGGCGAGCAGGGCGACGTAGTCCTCCAGGACCCACCCGATGGACAGCGGGGTGGGGTTGGCGGCGGTGGCCAGCGGGCTGCTGCCGGGGAGGAAGGCCACCGAGCCGCGCTCGACGGCGGGGATCTTCGACAGCAGCGGGTCGGACTGGAGGATCTGGAAGAGTTCGCCGTCCTCGTCGCCGTAACCGGTGATGATGTCGACGTCGTCGAAGAGTTCGGCCTGTTCGGCGCTCTGGGTGAGGGCGAACTGGTCGGTCCCCTCGGATGCCTCGGCGATGCTGGCGGGGATGGTGAGGCCGAGGTCCTCGAAGAAGAGGGTGCGGGTGTCGTGCGCGGTGTAGAAGCCGACCTGGCTCACATCGGTCGGGTCGATGTGGGTCATGAACATCACCGTCTTGTCGGTCAGCTGCGGGTAGCCGGCGACGGTGGCGGCGATCTCCTCCTCCAGGTCGGCGATGAGGGCCTCGCCCTCGGCCCCCAGGCCGATCGCCTCGCTGTTGAGCTTGATGATGTCCCGCCAGGAGGTGGCCCAGGGCGCTTCCGGGTAGGCGACGACGGGGGCGATGTCGCTGAGCGTGTCGTAGTCCCGCTGGGTGAGGCCGGAGTAGGACGCGAGGATCACGTCCGGCTGGGTGTCGGCGACGGCCTCGAAGTCGATGCCGTCGTTCTCGTCGAAGAGCACCGGAGTCTCGGCGCCGAGTTCGTCCAGCTTCTCGGTGACCCAGGGCAGTACCCCGTCGCCGTCGTCGTCGCCGAAGTTGGCGGCGGCCATGCCGACCGGGACGACTCCGAGGGCCAGCGGCACCTCGTGGTTGGCCCAGGCGACGGTGGCGACCCGCTCCGGCTGCTCCGGGATGGTGGTGGTGCCGAGGGCGTGCTCGATGGTGAGCGGGAAGGTGCCCGGCTCCTGGCTCTCGCTGCCCCGGTCGGCGTTGCCGGCGCTGTCGCCGTCCGGGGAGGAACCGCAGGCGCTGAGGGTCAGCGCGGTGGCCGCCGCCACGGCGAGAGCCCACCGTCGATATGAACGCATGGCAAAGACACTCCGCTCCGGAAACTTAGGTATGCCTTACCTATGTTACGTGAGTGTCGGGTGGGCACGACCGCGGGGTCGGCCGCCGTCCTGGCAGCCGACCCCGGGCCCGTTCACCGTGCTGTTCACAGCTCCTTGATGCGGATGTCCCGGTAGGAGATCACATCGCTGGCGCCGTGCACCTGAAGTCCCAGATAGCCGGAGGCGTTGCGCCGCCCGTCGCTGCCCGGGTCACCGCCGCGCGGCGGCTCGAAGGCCAGCCCGCGGACGTTCTCGAACTCGTTGATGAGAACACCGTTGCGGTAGATCTCGTAGGACTGGCCGATCACCCGGATCTCGTAGTCGTTCCAGGTGCCCTTCGGGGTCACCCCGGCACCGCCGAGGCCGACCCGGTCGAAGCCGTAGACCGAACCGGTCTTGTAGAGGTCCCCGGTGGGACGGTCGTAGATTTGGATCTCATGGCCGTAGTTGATGGCCACCCACTCCGGGCGGCTCTCCTCCGGGTGGTCGTGCACGTCCGGGAACCGGACGAACACCCCGCCATTGGTGAGCAGTCCGTCGGGGGCGTCGTCGCGCCACTGGAGCTTCAGCGAGAAGTTCTCGTACTGCCGCTCGGGGAACCACAGCATGCCCATGCCGCCGACCTCGGAGCTGGAGGTCATCGCGTCGCCCTCGGAGAGCCCGAAGGCCCCGCCGCCGACGTGCTGCCAGCGCTCGAAGCTCTCCGGCGTCCCGTCGAACAGGCTGCGGTAGCCCTCGGTGTTGCCCGGGGTGCCGATACCGGAGTCCCGGGCCGCCTGCTTGATCAGCCCGGCCTCGCGCTCGTCGATGACGCCCTCGGTCAGCAGCTGACCGGTGACGGTGTCCACGTGCTTGAGGAACAGCGCGTGCGAGGACCAGTCCTTCTCGTCCTCGATCCGCTCGTTGATGCGGCACCGGTTCTCGGTGATCCGGTTCGGGATGCCGGTGTCCACCTCGCCGACGAACACCGTGCGGCGCTCGTCGAACTCGGCGCAGCTGGGGGCCGGTACCCCGCCGCCGCGCGCGACGGTGAAGGTGAGCTGCTGGGCCTGCGCGGTGTTGCCCGCCTCGTCGGTGGCCCGGTAGGAGACGGTGCGCCGGCCGATGGTGTCCACGATCACCGGCTTCGTGTACTCGAGGAAGGGGCCGTCGTCCAGGGAGTACTCCACCAGGGCCACGCCGGATTCCTCGTCGGTGGCCTCGACACTCACCTGCGCGTACCCGATGTACGCGCCGGAGGAGTTGAGGTTGCCGGACACGCTCGCCGAGACCTCGGGGGCGGTGGTGTCCTCCTCGACGACCTCCACCACCGTGAACTCGACGCTCTGCTCCTCGGACACGTTCCCGGCGCGGTCGGTGGCCCGGTAGCGCAGCACATGGGTGCCGAGCTCGTGGACCTCCACCGGACCGGTGTACTCCTGCCAGTCGCCGCCGGTGCCCAGGGCGTACTCGATGGAGTTGACGCCCGAGCCGGTGTCGGACGCGGTGACGGTGACGGTGGCCGAGCCGAGGTAGTTGCCGTCCTCGTCCTGCTCACCGGCGACCGTCGCCGAGGTCTCGGGCGGTTCGGTGTCGTCGGTCGGGGGTTCGACCACCGTGAACTCCACGGTGCCCGGCTCCGAGACGTTGCCGGCCACGTCGGTGGCGCGGTAGCGCAGCAGATGGTCGCCGACCCGGTCCACCACGATCGGGTCGCCGTAGGGCTGCCACTCGCCGTCGGTGCCCTCGGCGAACTCGACGCTCGCCACACCGGATCCGGTGTCGGTCGCCTCCAGGGTGACGGTGGCGGAGCCGAAGTAGGCCCCGTCGTCGTTCCGCACCCCGTCCACGGTGGCGCTGACCTCGGGCGCGGTGGTGTCCTCGCCGTCGTCCTCGGTCACCACCAGGATGCCCTGCATGGCACCGTGGCCCGGGATCGCGCAGTAGTAGCGGTAGACACCGGGGGTGAGGACCACCTCGGCGGTGTGCAGACCGCCGTTGCTGTCGGTGGGGTTGGCCAGGATGTTGAGGGTGACGTCGCTGTTGAACTCGGGGTTGCCGGTGTCGAAGGTGAGGGTGTGCGGCATCGCGACGGTGTTGCCGGTCGCCTCACTGTTCTCGAAGACGATGGTCGCCGGTCCGGCGACGGCGGTCTGCGGCGCCTCGGTGTAGGCGTCCATCCCGTCGTCGGAGGCCCAGCGCAGTGTCTGCTGCTCGGCCGCCGCCTCCGGCTGCCGGTTCTCTCCGCCGCCGCCGAGCGCGGCGGCGGAGGTGAGCCCGAGCAGCAGGGCCATGGAGGTCAGCAGTGCGGTCCACAGGGTGCGGCGTTGCAGGGCCGCTGTGCGTCTCATCTAGTCGCCCTTTCTGACCAGGTCGGAGGCGGCCGGGGTGGGCGCGCCGCCGGAGTAGGTCACCCGCCACAGGGCGGATTCGCCGTCGGAGTTGAAGAAGCCGCGGCCGTAGTCGAGGACGTAGAGCGCGCCGTCGGGGCCGAACTTCCAGTCCATGAGGTTGCGGATGCCGCCCTGGCCGACCGGGATGATCTCCTTCAGCGGCTCGGCGTGGGTGGGCGGGGTGCCCGATCCGGTGGTGGCGGGATCCAGCAGCACCGCGTGGCGCGGCTGGACTCCGTCGTAGAAGTCGCCGATGAACCACTTGCCGTCCCAGTACTGTGGCCACTTGATGTCACTGGCCCGGTTCTCGTCGTACCGGTAGACGGGTCCGGTCATGGCCGCCTGGCCGCCGCCCCTGGCCCACGGCAGCCGGTAGAACTCCTCGTCCGCGTCGTAGGAGGGGATGCCGTTGGCATCGCGCGGGTAGTCGGGGCCGCCGCCGTTGGGGGCGTACCAGATGGAGACGGGGGTGACCGGGGGAAGCTTCACCAGACCGTCGTTGTGCGGGGACTCGTTGCGCGGGGCGTCGCAGTCGTACCAGTCCAGCGGCTGGTCGGGGTCGGGCAGGTTGCGGTCCCGGTAGGGCTGCTTGTTGCCCATGCAGAACGGCCAGCCGAAGTTGCCCGGCTTCGTGATCGCGGTGAACGACTCGTACTTGGCCGGGCCCCAGGTGGTGCTGGGCTGCGAGGCGTCGGGGCCGACCCAGCCCGCGTAGAGCACGTCGGTCTGCCGGTCGACGAAGATCCGGGACGGGTTGCGGACGCCCATGGCGTAGATCTCGCCGCGGGTCTTGCCGCCGCCCTCGGCGGTCTCCTCGCCGGTGAACAGATTGCCCTCGGGGAGGGTGTACGTGCCGTCCTGCTCGGGGTGGATGCGCAGGATCTTGCCGTTGAGGTTGTTGGTGTTGCCGGAGGTGCGGCGGGCGTCGGCGAAGGAGGTGCCGGCGAAGACCGGTTCGGGGTTGTTGCCGGAGTACCCGTCGGTGAAACCGGAGGAGTTGGTGTCGCCGGTGGCGATGTACAGGTTCTCCTTCGAGTCCCACGCCATGCCGCCGCCGGCGTGGCAGCAGCTGTGGATCTGCACCGGCCAGGACAGCAGGACCTTCTCCGAGGACAGGTCCAGCCTGCCGGTGGAGCGGTTGACGGTGAAGCGGGAGACCCGGCGCTCGGCGGTCCGCGTCTCGCGGTCGATCTCCGAGTGCGGTGTCCAGTGCAGGTAGATCCAGCCGTTGGTGGCGAACCGCGGGTCCAGCTCGATGCCGAGCAGGCCCTCCTCGGTCTTGATCAGTTCGCCGCCGCCGCCCTTGTTGCCGAAGACGGTGAGCGAGCCGACCAGCGAGGCCTCGCCGGTGCGCGGGTCCCAGACGTGGATCTCGCCCTCGCCCTTGCCGATGTCCGGGTCGTTCCAGTCGGTGACGACCGGGGCGCCGGCCGGGCCGCCGCCGCGTCCGATGTAGAAGACCCGGCCGTCGGGCGCGGTCACCAGGCCGTGCGGTTCGCCGATCTGGTCGTGCTGCCCCTGCTGGTTGGGCGGGGTCAGCCGCTCGGCGGCGTAGTTGGCGGTGACGGTCGCCTGGCAGTCGGCGCGGGCGACGCGGTTGGTCCAGCTGAGCGCGCCGCGCAGATGGTCGCGGAAGTCGGCCTCGCCCCAGGAGGCGACGGTGCCGCCCATGGCGGTGTAGAACGAGCGACCGCCCGCGTAGTCCTGGCACCAGGAGATGGGGTGGTCCGGGCCGTTGGCCGACTCGCCCGGCTTGTAGTCGAGTTCGCGGACCCGGGCGACGGTGTGCACGTCACCGGTGGGGTTGGTCTCCCAGTTGAACCACCGGTCCAGGCGGCTCCACTCCTGCGGGAGCGAGGCGGTCGCCGGGTGCACCCGGTCACCGACCTCGACGGTGGCGCGCTGGGCGGCGGCGCCGCTGCCCTCGGCGGGCCGGGCGCCGATCAGGGCGCCGTACCAGTCCGAGTACGGCTCGGTGCGGGCCGCGTCGTGCACGCCGAGGAAGCCGCCGCCGGCGGCGAGGTAGGCCTGGAGGCCCAGTTCCTGCTCGGCGTCGAGCACGTCGCCCGGCCCGGTCAGGAAGACGACGGAGTTGAAGGTGCCCAGCCGGCGGCCGTCGGTGAACACCGAGGCGTCGGCCGTGGCTTCGACGGAGAACCGCTGTTGCGCCGGGCCGCTGCGCCCGATCGATTCGAGCGCGGCGATACCGGCGTCGACGGTCGGGGATTCGGCGCCGGCCGAGGCGTGGAAGATCAGCACCCGGACGTCGTCGCCGCCCGGTGGCTGCGGGAGATCGAGTGCCCGGGCCACGGATTCGGCGGAGGGCTGTGCGCTGGCCGGTCCGGCCTGCACGGCGCCGGCGGCCAGGACGCCGGACAGCAGGGCCGCCGCCCACATGCGCAGCCGGCGCGGGCGACCGGGCCGGCGGAGCCGGTCGCCCAGGGTGGATCTGTGCACCTGCTCCGAGTTTCTGGGACTGATATGCGGTGGTCGCCGCATGTGCCACCCACTCTCACTGGTTCGGGATCAGCGAGCAAGGTAGACGCTTGTTCCTGTACCGCCAAGACCTTTGGACCAATCTCGCGAAACTTTGTCATGATCTGGATAAAGTCCCCGTGGACGGCTATGTTGTGCGGCGGCTCGTGCTCGAACTGGTGTCACAGTTGCAAGGAGTTGTGCCGATGGATGCCGTGGCGGTCGGTAACGGAAGCAATGGGGCGAGTGAATCCGGGGAACCGGCCGGAGGGGGACGCGGCCCGGGCCGGCGGTCGGTCTTCTGGGGAGCGGCGGCACTGGCCGGCGCCGCCTCCCTGACGGCGGCCACCGCATCGGCGGGCTCGGCGGCCACCGGGTCGGTGACGGCCCGTACGGCACAGGCGACCAAGCAGGTGCGGAACCTGAAGCTGTACATGGAGCGGCTGCCGGACGGCCGGATGGGCTACGGCACCGCGCCGGGCAAGGCGACGGTGCCCGGTCCGCTGATCGAGATGGTCGAGGGCGACACCCTGCACATCGAGGTCGAGAACCTCATGGACGTGGACGCGAGTTTGCATGTGCACGGGGTGGACTACGAGATATCGAGCGACGGGACCCGGATGACCCGCTCCCACGTTCCGCCGGGCGGCAAACGCACGTACACCTGGCGCTCGCACGCGCCGGGCCGGCGCGCGGACGGCACCTGGCGCTCGGGCAGCGCCGGCTACTGGCAGTACCACGACCACGCGGTGGGCACCGACCACGGAACGGCCGGGGTGCGCAACGGGCTCTACGGGGCGCTGGTGGTGCGGCGCGCGGGCGATGTGCTGCCGGACCGGACGATCACCATCGTCTTCAACGACATGCTCACCAACAACCAGCGCAACGGCCCCGACTTCGAGGTGACGATGGGCGACCGGGTGGAGATCATCTCGATCACCCACGGCGAGTTGTACCACACCTTCCACATCCACGGGCACCGCTGGGCGGAGAACCGCACCGGGCTGCTGGAGGGACCGGACGACACCAGCCGCATCGTCGACAACAAGATCACCGGCCCGGGCGACTCCTTCGGCTTCCAGATCATCGCGGGCGAGGGCGTCGGACCGGGCGCGTGGATGTACCACTGCCATGTGCAGAGCCATTCGGACATGGGCATGGCCGGCCTGCTGCTGGTGAAGCGGCCGGACGGCACCATCCCCGACTACCAGCACCACCATGCGGCCACCGGAGCGGACGGGGACCACGCGCCGTCCGATCACTCCGATCACTCCGGCCACTGACGGTCCGCGCCCCGGGCCCGGCCCGCCGCGCGGCGGGCCGGGCCCGGAAGCAGCACGGGGCAGGAGCAGCGACGGACGCGGCGCCGCCCGGCGCGGGACCGGGCTTCCCTGTTTTCGTCCGATCGGACTAGAATCTGTCCATGCAGTCCAATCCTGAGCCGGCCGGACGGAAGAAGCCGTCGTTCATCGAGCAGGCGCGCCGTACCCAGATCGTGGACGCCGCCGCCGAGGTGGTGGCGGAAGTGGGGTACGCGCGCACCTCGTTCGCACGGATCGCGGAGAAGGCCGGCATCAGCAAGGGGGTGATCACCTACCACTTCGACAGCAAGGACGAGATCCTCCGGCAGGTCGTGACCCGGTTCTTCGACCAGGGCTGGCAGCACATGGAGGACCGGATCTCGGCGGCGGAGAGCGCCGCCGGGCAGGTGCGGGCGTGGATCGGCTCCCAGCTGGAGTTCTTCGGGGCCCATCGCACCCAGTTCCTCGCCATGAGCGACATCATGGCCAACCACCGCACCGAGGACGGCTCCCACGCCTACGCGAGCGAACTGGCCGAGGAAGTGAGCGCGCTCGCCGAGATCCTCGCCCGGGGCCAGCGCGACGGCGAGATGCGGCCGTTCGACCCGCACAGCTTCGCCACCATGATCCTGCACTGCACCAATGGCGTCCTGGAGTCCTGGGCCATGGACCCCGGCATCGATCTGGCCACCGAATCCGCCGCGCTCCTGGACTTCATCGGCCACGCCATCGGCAGGGAGCCGTCATGAGCCCTTCGCCGGACGACCGCGCCTCCCGCACCCTCCGGCCGCCCGAGCACCGGGTCGAGCGGCGGGCCATCGGCTGGTGGATGTTGCAATCGCTGCTGCTCACCGGCCCGCTCCTGGCCGCCTCCGTGCTCGCCCTCCTGTGGTGGGAAGGGGCACGCCCCTGGCCGGCGGTTGCCGTCGCGCTCTCGGCGGTGCTGCTGGTCGTGGGCGCGGTGATCGAGCCGCTGTGGCGGTACCGGGTCCATCGCTGGGAGACCACCGACACGGCCGTCTACGCGCGCACCGGATGGCTGGTGCGCGAGTGGCGGGCCGCACCGCTGTCCCGGGTGCAGACGGTGGACGCCGTCCAGGGACCACTCGAACAGTTCCTGGGTCTGTCGACGCTGCGGGTGACCACCGCGTCGTCGCGGGGGGCCATCGACATCGGCGGGCTGGACAAGCGGACGGCGGCCCGGGTGGCCGACGAACTCACCCGCGTCGCCGAACTGGTCCCCGGTGATGCCACATGAGGCCGCCCGAGCAGGCGCCGCGCAGACCGCCGTCCGGGGCCGGCACCCCCGGCGCGCCGTGGCAGCGGCTCAGCACCCGGGTGATCTGGGTGGACCTCGTGCAGAGCGTCGCGTCACTGCTGCCCGCCGTGGTGGCCCTCGCGGTGTTCGGCGTCGCGCCCGGCAGCGGGCAGCTGTGGCCCCTGATCGGGTTCGCCGCCTTCGGCGTCCTCGGGGCGATCGCCGACGCGCTCCGCTGGGCTTTCACCCGGTACCGGATCACCGCCTCGCACGTCGAGGTGAAGACCGGCGTGTTCCTCCGCGTGGAGCGGTCGATCCGGCGCGACCGCATCCGCAACGTGGACATCGAGGCCAGACCGCGGCACCGCCTCTTCGGGCTGCGCGTGGTGAACATCGGCGCCGGACAGCAAGCCGCCGAGGGCGAGTCCGCACTGGCGCTCGACGCCGTGAGCACGGCGGACGCCCGGGCGCTCCAGGACCGCCTGCTGCGGATGACCGACGCGACCGCCGAGCCGGACGGTGCGGCGCCCGCGGGCGAGGAGGCGACCCGGACGGAGGGGACGGCACCCCTGGCGGTGCTCGCGCGGTTCCGTCCCGGCTGGGTCGTGTACCACATGATGAGTGTCTGGGCGTACGTTCTCGCTCTCGGGTTCGGCTGGGGGATCTTCTGGCTGCTGGGCAGTTCCGGGGTGGACGTCACCGGCTTCGTCGCCGGGCTGCTGGACTGGGAGGCCATCGGCTGGGCCGGCACCGTCGCCATCGCCTTCCTCGCGGTCACCCTCTTCGGCGTCATCGGTCTGGCGGTGAACTACTTCGCCGAGTACGGGAACTTCGAGCTGGCGAGGGTCCGAGGCACGGAGGGCACGCTGTTGCGGACCCGTCAGGGACTGTTCACGACGCGGGAGGTGAACCGCGACGAGAGCCGCATCCGGGGGGTGCAGCTCTCCGAACCGCTCCTGTGGCGCTGGCTGCGCGCATGCGACACCAGCGTGATCACCACCGGGCTCAGCATGTGGTCGATGGCCCGGCCCGCCGCCGTCCTGCCGCGCGGTCCGGTGACCGTGGCGCGGCGCGTCGCGGCCGAGGTGCTGGGCGGCGAGAGCCCCTGGGCCGTCTCACCGAAAGCGCACCCGGCGGCGGCCCTGCGGCGCCGCCTGTGGTGGGCCACCCTCTTCACCGCCGCCGTCGGGCTGGCGCTGCTGGGCACGGCCGCGGCCGGGCTCCTGCCGTACACGGCGCTCTGGGCGGCAGCCGCGCTGTGGCCGTGCGCGCTGGGCGCGGCGTTCGTCGCCTACCGTGCGCTCGGCCACGCGGTCACCGGGCCCTATCTCGTCATGAGGTCCGGTCTGGTCCATCGCTCCACCACCGTGCTGCGCCGCTCGGCGGTGAGCACCATCGTGATCCGCGAGTCGCTCCTGCAACGCCGGCTCGGGCTGCGGAGCGTCTCGGCGATGACGGCCGCGGGGTACGGCGGCTACGACCTCCCCGACCTGGACGCGGACGAGAGTGTGGCCTTCGCCGTCCACGCCGCCCCGGGGGTGCTCG
The DNA here is from genome assembly GCF_900116145.1 of Streptomyces harbinensis. GTDB lineage: Bacteria > Actinomycetota > Actinomycetes > Streptomycetales > Streptomycetaceae > Streptomyces > Streptomyces carpaticus. The sequence goes on from NZ_FPAB01000008.1 coordinate 96,208, forward strand.
ATCCCTTTCTCGTCCGCCCCCGCGACGGCGCGCCCCCGGAGGACGAACGCCCACCCGGTGCCGGCGGTGCGCGACCGGCCCCGCGCTCCGGCGTCAGCGGCCCAGCCGCGGCTCCGCCCGGGAACACCTGACCGATCCGTGCCGCGCGGGCCGTCCCGGCCGGGCGCGTGCGGCGCGGGAGCGCCGAAGCGGGACCCGTGGCCCGCTCCCCCGGCTACGGTCGTCCGGGGGCCGGCCGGCGGGCGGGGCCCCGGACGACACGGACGAGGAAGGGATCCGGAGATCGTGACCTACTGCGAGCGCCACGAGATCAGCTACTGCGCCGACTGCGAACCCGACGGCCGGTTGCGGCGGGCCGGGGAGCGGCACTCCGGTGCGCCCGGCGACTGGAGCAGATGGCCGGCCGGCACGATCATCGTCCACCGGAGCCGCAAGGCCCATCTGCCCGGCTGCCAGCACCTGAACGACCAGGACGTCCGGGAGCCGGTCTACGGCTGGGTCACCGACCCCCCGGCCGGCGCCTGGCGGCGGATCTCGCCCGCCGGCCCGCTCCGGGCGGTCGAGGGGAACACCGGGCTCAGTGCGGTCAGCCGCTGTCAGGACTGTGACGCGACGCAGTGACGGCGGCCCCCGGACGGGCGGCGCGGGCGCCGTCCGTCCGGGTCAGGCGTCCGACCCGGTGAACAGGTCCCGGTAGCGCTCGCGCAGCGCGGCCTTCTGCACCTTGCCCATGACGTTGCGCGGCAGCCTGTCGAGCAGCCGGATCGCGCGCGGGTGTTTGAAGCGGGCGAGGTCACCGGCGACGGCCTCCAGCAGTTCGCGCTCGGTGGGCTCCTCCCCCGGTGCCGGGACGACGACGGCGACCACCGTCTCGCCGAAGTCGGGATGGGGTACGCCGATCACGGCGGACTCCGCCACCTTGGGGTGGGCGTCCAGCAGTTCCTCGATCTCCTTGGGGTAGACGTTGTAGCCGCCGGAGATCACCAGGTCCTTCGCCCGGCCGACGATGCTCAGATAGCCGTCCTCGTCGAAGCGGCCCAGGTCACCGGTGATGAAGAAGCCGTCCGGCCGGAACTCGGCCGCGGTCTTCCCGGGCATCCGCCAGTAGCCGGAGAAGACGTTGGGCCCGCGCACCTCGATGCTGCCGGCCTCGCCGTCCGCAAGCCGTTCCCCGGTGTCGGCGTCCACCACCCGGACCTCGGTGCCGGGCAGCGGTTTCCCGACGGTGCCGGGCTTGCGGGGTCCGCCGGTGAGGGGGTTGGTGGTGTTCATGTTCGTCTCGGTCATCCCGTAGCGCTCCACGATGGCGTGGCCGGTCCTGGCTTCGAACGCCCTGTGGTCGTGCGCGAGCAGCGGTGCCGAGCCGGAGACGAACAGCCGCATGCCGGCGCAGCTCTCCCGGGTGAGTCCTCCGCTCCTCAGCAGCCGGGTGTAGAAGGTGGGGACGCCCATGAGGACGGTGGCCCGGGGCAGCAGTGCGGTGATCGCCGCGGCGTCGAAGGACGGCAGGTAGTACATCGAGGCTCCGGCCACCAGCGTCATGTTGACGGCGACGAAGAGACCGTGGACGTGGAAGATGGGCAGGGCGTGGATCAGCCGGTCCTCGGCGGTGTACTGCCAGGCGTCCAGCAGCGCCCGGCAGTTGGAGGTCAGATTGCCGTGGGTGAGCACCGCGCCCTTGGAACGTCCGGTGGTCCCGGAGGTGTAGAGGATCGCCGCCGGGTCCCCGTCCGCCACCGGGTGGACGGCCTCGTGGCGGTCCGTGCCGGACAGCAGCGTGCCGTCGCCCTCGGTGCCCAGGGTTTCCACCACGAGGCCCGCGGTGCGGCGGGCCGGGTACCGCTGCTCCCCGCCGGGCGCCAGGACGAGGACGCGTGGCTCGGCGTCGTCGAGGAAGTAGTCCGTCTCGGCGCCGGTGTAGGCGGTGTTGAGCGGCAGGAAGACGCCGCCGAGCTGGAGCGTCGCCAGATACAGGGCGACGGCCTCGGGTGACTTCCCGACCTGCGCGGCCACCCGGTCCCCCGGTGTGACGCCGGCGGCGACCAGCCGGGCGGCGATCCGCTGGACGGTCAGCCCGGTCTCGCGGTAGGTGATCCGCCGGCCGCCGGGCAGGTCGAAGAGCGTCTTCTCCGGTGCCCGCGCCGCCTGTTCGGCGAAGGATCGGTGGATGGTCGGGCAGCGGGCCATCGGGGACGTTCCTCTCGTGTCGTGCGGGCGGCGCACCGTGCCGGTGCGGACGGCCCGTACCTCCCTCGTGCCCCACCTTGGTATGCCGCACGGGCCCCGATGTCCACCACGCCGGGCGGCCGGTGGTCAGGGCGGCTGCAGCAGGCTCTCCTCGATGGCGCCCACGGTGTCCAGCAGGACACGGCCCGCGCTGCGCAGATCCCGGTTGTGCACCGTGTCGCCGACCACCAGCGCGGCGACCGGACCGCCCCGGCCGAGGGTGACCGGGGCGGCGAGTTCGACCAGGCCGGGGATGTGCTGGCTGGGCGCGTAGGACAGGCCGGTACGCCGGATCCGTTCGAGCTCGCGGCGCATGGCGTCCGCCCTGGCCGCCTCCCGGCGGGTGCCGCCCCCGCCGCCCTCGCCGAGGTCCGCCGGGACGTCCGGGTTCTTCGCCAGCAGCAGCTTGCCGGCCGCGGAGGCGTGGGCCGGGAAGGGGCGGCGCAGTGCGGTGGCGAGCGGGATGTGTTCCTGGCCGTAGAGGGTGCCGACGTGCTGGATGCGGGTTCCGGACAGCAGGCCGAGGCTGACGATCTTGCGGGTGAGCTGGAAGAGCTCGATCAGGTAGGGGGTCACCTTGTGGCCGAGGCTGTGCAGCCGGGCCGGGCCGCTGGTGGCGGCGAGGTGGAAGAGATAGGTGCCCAGTTGGTAGGACTTGGACTCCATGCGGATGACCAGGCCGAGTTCGGTGAGGATCCGCAGCTGCCGGTGCAGGGTCGACTTCGGCTGGCCGGTCCGGCGGGAGAGGTCGGAGAGGGTCAGCGGTCGCGGGGCCTCGGCCAGTGCTTCCAGCACGGCGAGCGATTTGCGCAGCGGCCCGCCGCCGGGGGCGGGGTCCGTTCCGGGCCGTTCCGCCGGGCGGACCGCCCGGAGATTCTGTCCGCCGACCACCGCGATGCTCCCGTCGCCGAAGCGCGTCCCATGGGCTCATTGCTACCGGAGTCCGGCCGGCACGCTCAAGATCGCCGCGGGGTGCTGGCCCGTCGTGCCGCGCGATCGGTCCCTTTGTGACAGATCCGGGCGGTGGGCCGGCGGCCGTTCGGGAAAGTGGAATCGGCCGTTGAGCGGCTCGCGGCGGCGTTCCTACGCTGCCGGACATGGCTGATGTGAACTCGGACGCGCACGTGCCGGACGGCACCGCCCGTCGCATTCTGCTGGCCGGTCCACGGTCCTTCTGCGCCGGGGTCGAGCGGGCCATCGAGATCGTCGAGCGGGCCCTGGATTCCCGTGGGGCCCCTGTCTATGTCCGCAAGCAGATCGTGCACAACGTCTCGGTCGTCGGTGATCTGGCGGCGCGCGGTGCGGTCTTCGTCGAGGAACTGGACGAGGTGCCGGACGGCGCGACGGTGGTGTTCTCCGCGCACGGGGTCTCCCCCGCCGTCCGCGAGGAGGCGGAGCGGCGCCGGCTCGACGTCATCGACGGCACCTGCCCGCTGGTGGCCAAGGTGCACGCCAAGGCCCGGCGTTACGCGGCGCGCGGCGACACCGTGGTGCTGGTCGGGCACGCCGGGCACGAGGAGGTGGAGGGCACGCTCGGGGAGGCGCCGGAGTCGATGGTGCTGGTCTCCACCCCCGAGGAGGTCCGCGCGCTGCCGGCGGACGCGGCGCCCCAGGTCTCCTACCTCACCCAGACCACGCTCGGGGTGGACGACACCGCCGAGGTCCTCGGCGCGCTGCGGGAGCGGTTCCCGCTGCTGTACGAGCCGCCGTCCGAGGACATCTGCTACGCGACCACCAACCGGCAGAACGCCCTCAAGGCGATCATCCCGGAGGCCGATCTGGTGCTGGTCGTGGGCTCCGCCAACTCCTCCAACTCGGTACGGCTGGTGGAGCTCTCCCGCGCCCAGGGCACTCCGGCGGAGCTGATCGACACGGCGGCGGACATCCGCCCCGAGTGGCTGACCTCGGTCCGCACCATCGGGCTGACCGGCGGCGCCTCGGCGCCGCCCGCCCTGGTCGAGGAGGTGGTGACCGCGCTGTCCGGGTACGGGCCGGTGTCCGTCGAGGAGCGCGAGATCACCCGCGAAACCGTGCACTTCGAACTCCCCTCGGCCGTGCGCGGCTCAGCGCAGCAGCCGGCGGGTGGCCCATCCAGCTGAGTGGGAGAGACGTGTCCCCAAGTGTGCTCAAGCGTGTAAGCAGTCCCCGGCGGCTGAAGGAGCTGGCGCCCCATCAGCTGCCCGTGCTGGCCCGGGAGATCAGGGAGTTCCTGGTCGAGCGGGTGTCCGCGGCCGGCGGGCATCTGGGGCCGAACCTGGGCGTGGTCGAGCTGACGATCGCGCTGCACCGGGTGTTCGACTCGCCGGCCGACCGCATCGTCTTCGACACCGGCCACCAGTCCTATGTGCACAAGATGCTCACCGGCCGGCAGGACGGCTTCGCCACGCTGCGCGCGGCGGGCGGGCTGTCCGGCTATCCGACGCGCCGGGAGTCGCCGCACGACCTGGTGGAGAACTCGCACGCCTCCACCGCGCTGTCCTGGGCGGACGGTCTGCTGCGGGCGCAGCGGCTGCGCGGCGGGGAGGAGCGCCGGGTGGTGGCGGTGATCGGTGACGGCGCGCTCACCGGCGGGCTGGCGTGGGAGGCGCTGAACAACCTCGGTGGCGGCAGGGAGCCGGTGGTGGTCGTGCTCAACGACAACGGCCGGTCCTACGACCCCACGGTGGGCGGGCTGGCCGCGCATCTGGCGGCGCTGCGCGGCGGGCGGTGCGCAGGGCCGAACCTGTTCGAGCAGCTGGGGTTCGGCTATCTGGGTCCGGTGGACGGGCACGACATCACGGCGGTGGAGGAGGCGTGCCGCCGGGCGGTGGCGCTGGGGCGCCCGGTGGTGGTCCACTGCGTCACCGAGAAGGGCCGCGGCTATCCGCCGGCGGAGCGCGACGAGGCCGACCGGATGCACGGGATCGGGGTCATCGACCCGGCCACCGGTCGGCCGCGTCCGGGTGGTTCGTCCGCGGTGAGCTGGACGAAGGCGTTCGGCGCGGAGCTGGAGCGGGTGGCGGCCGAACGTCCCGAGGTGGTGGCGCTGACCGCGGCGATGCTGCGGCCGGTGGGGCTGCACGGGTTCGCCCGGCGCTTTCCCGGCCGGGTGTTCGACGTGGGGATCGCCGAGCAGCACGCGGCGACCACCGCCGCCGGGCTGGCCATGGGCGGGCTGCATCCGGTGGTGTGTCTGTACGCGACGTTCCTGAACCGGGCGCTGGACCAGATCCTGATGGATGTGGCTCTGCACGGCCTGCCGGTCACCTTCGTACTGGACCGGGCGGGGATCACCGGGCCCGACGGTGCCAGCCACCACGGCATGTGGGACCTGGCGCTGCTGGGCGCGGTACCGGGCATGCGGGTGGCGGCGCCGCGGGACGCACCGCGGCTGGCGGAGCTGCTGCGCGAGGCGGTGGCCGTCACGGACGGGCCGACCGCGCTGCGGTTCCCCAAGGGCCATCCGGGGCCGGCGATCGAGGCCCTGACCCGGATGGAGGGTCTGGACATCCTGCACCGCACCCGGTCGCTGCCGCTGGACGTGCTGCTGGTGAGCGCGGGCGCGCTGGCCGGCCCGGCGGTGCGGGCGGCGGAGATCCTCTCCCGCTCCGGTGTCGGGGTCACCGTCGTCGATCCCCGCTGGCTGCTGCCGGTCGGCCCGGCCCTGGTCCACCTCGCCTCCCGGCACCGGCTGGTGCTGTCCGTCGAGGACGGACTGCGGGCCGGCGGGGCGGGTGCGGCGCTCGCCCAGGCGTGCGCCGACGCCGGGGTCCGTACCCCGGTGCACGCGCTGGGGCTGCCGCGGGAGTTCCTTCCGCACGGGGAGCGGTCCCAGTTGCTCGCCGCGGCCGGCCTGAGCGCGGAGGCGGTCGCCGCCACCGCCCTGTCCCTGCACGGTGCCCTCGCGGTGCCGGATGTTCCCTCTCTGGAAAGGACCCCGCGGTGACCCAGGTCGCGCTCGGTATGCCCGCTCCGCCCCCCGTCACGCTCGCCGCCCGCCGCCCCACCCGCCAGCTGCGGGTGGGTGCGGTCGGGGTCGGCAGCGACCACCCGATCTCGGTGCAGTCGATGACCACGACGGTCACGGCCGATGTGAACGCCACGCTCCAGCAGATCGCCGAACTCACGGCGGCCGGCTGCGACATCGTCCGGGTGGCCTGTCCGAGCGCCGACGACGCGGCGGCGCTGCCGGAGATCGCCCGCAAGTCCAAGATCCCGGTGATCGCGGACATCCACTTCCAGCCCAAGTACGTGTTCGCGGCGATCGAGGCCGGCTGCGCGGCGGTGCGGGTCAACCCCGGCAACATCAAGAAGTTCGACGACCGGATCGCGGAGATCGCCCAGGCCGCCACCGAGCGCGGCACCCCGATCCGGATCGGGGTCAACGCCGGGTCGCTGGACCCCCGGCTGATGGCCAAGCACGGCCGGGCCACTCCGGAGGCGCTGGCCGAGTCGGCGCTGTGGGAGGCGTCGCTCTTCGCCGAGCACGGCTTCCACGATCTGAAGATCTCGGTCAAGCACAACGACCCGGTGGTCATGGTGCGGGCGTACGAGATCCTCGCCGAGAGCTGCGACTACCCGCTGCACCTGGGCGTCACCGAGGCGGGCCCCGCGTTCCAGGGCACCATCAAGTCGGCGGTCGCGTTCGGGGCGCTGCTGCGCCAGGGCATCGGTGACACCATCCGGGTGTCGCTGTCGGCTCCGCCGGTGGAGGAGGCCAAGGTGGGCGGGCAGATCCTCCAGTCGCTGAATCTGCGTCCCCGCAAGCTGGAGATCGTCTCCTGCCCGTCCTGCGGGCGGGCGCAGGTGGATGTGTACAAGCTCGCCGACGAGGTCACCGCGGGTCTTGAGGGCATGGAGGTGCCGCTGCGGGTCGCGGTGATGGGGTGCGTGGTGAACGGCCCCGGTGAGGCCCGCGAGGCGGATCTGGGGGTGGCGTCCGGCAATGGGAAGGGGCAGATCTTCGTCAAGGGAGAAGTGGTCAAAACCGTCCCCGAACACCGCATCGTGGAAACTCTCATCGAGGAGGCTCTGCGGATCGCCGAGGAGCTGGAGCCGGCCGAGGAGGGGTCTCCCACGGTCGTCGTCGGCTGAATGAGGGATTCCCCTGGAGGAAACAGGAACAGCGCGATCACCCCGGCTCTCCGAAGTCGGCCACAGTATGGTTCTTGAGTCGTCTTTACGACTGCCAATGACCAGCATGGCCTGCTCTCGGGGAGTTCTGACGTGGTGGTGAGAAGAGGTGCACGAAGATGACCATGCGGTGATCTGCCGTACTTCTGCGCATCTTCTTCACCGGCCGCCCACTGTCGTGCGGCACGTCCACCCCTGAGCGCGGCCACGGAAACAGCGCTGCGTCGTGTGGGAAACAACGGGGAAACGGGGGAGAGATCCCGCTTTCTCAGACCATGGCGCTCTTTGCTCCTGCCATGGCTCCACCGGAATGTTACGGCGAACGTCCTGTGAATTCTTGGAGGCCCTCCTGTGACCACCGACACTACGGTACGCGTGGTGAAAGCAATAGTGCGCGCACCGGATCCGCTCACGTATACGGCTGTCAGTAATCATCTGAACTCAACGGCCGCCGTCGAGGTGGCCGCCCGGCCCCATCAGGGGCCGGTCGACGTCGCCGTGTTCGTCGCCGAACGGCTGACGGTGGAGGTGATGTCGGCGCTGCGCAGACTCAAGGAGGCGCTCGGGGTGCCGGTGGTGCTGATCCCCTCGGAGATCGACCGCGCCGATCTGTTCACGGCCGTGGAGTGCAATGTCGTCGCGGTGCTGCCGCGTGCCGCGGCCACCCACGCCCGGATCGAGGAGGCGGTGCTGACGGCCGCGGCCGGCGGCGGCGTGCTGCCCTCCCGGCTGCTCGGTGAACTGCTGCGCCAGATCGAGCGGATGCAGCGCGAGATCCTGTCCCCGTCCGGTCTGCACGCCTCCGGGCTCACGCCCCGCGAGATCGGGGTGCTGCGGCTGATGTCGGAGGGTCTGGACACCGCCGAGATCGCGGAGCAGATGTGCCTGTCGGAGCGGGCGGTCAAGCGGGTCGTCTTCGGCGTCACCCGGCGACTGAACCTGCGCAACCGCCCGCACGCGGTGGCCTACGCGTTACGCAGTGGCGTCATCTGACCGCACCCCGGCGGTCGCACGCGAGGCGGGCAACGGCGCCGGCCCGGCACCGGTTCGCGGGACACCGGTGCCGGGCGCCGGCGCGCCGAGTGACCACAGCGGCCTGCCCTCCCGGCGCATCGTCCGGCGCAGCAGCACGATGTAGGCGATGTCGAGGGCGATGTAGGTCGGCACCAGCACCTGGAGCAGGTGGTGGGAGGGGTAGACGATGACGGCCGTCGCCCCGGCGGCCAGCGACCCGGCGCACTTGACGACGGCGATGTGCATCGACTGGCCGGCGCTGGAGCCGCGCCGCTTGAGGAGCAGCAGGAACGAGGCGCTCAGCGGCACCTGGATGATCATGCCGGTGTACATGCCGTCGCGGTCGTGGAGTTCGTTGGCGCCGACGACCACGAGGACCGCCGCCCACACCAGGACGCCGGCCAGCGCCCGGCGGACGGTGCGCGCCGGCAGGGCCGGGTAGTCGCGCGGCCCGTACCGCATCGCCAGATACAGCAGCGCGAGGTTGAAGACGAACCAGACGAAGTTGATCTGCCGCTGGGTCTCGGTCTGTTCCAGCACGAAGGTGAGGCTGAACTCCCAGGCGAAGTTCACCGCCACCATCGGGGCGGGGATGGCGGTCAGCCGGTCGCGCAGGGCCACCCGGATGGCCAGGATGTAGGTGGCCATCCAGCCCAGTGCGGTGGGTCCCGCGACCGACCAGAAGAGCAGGTCGGGGACGTCGGCCGCCCCCTCCGTGACCGGTGCGACCTGCGACATCGGGATGAGGAAGGGGGGAAGCCAGTCCATGGATGTCCTTGTGAGGCGGGGCGGGGAAGCGGATCGTGGGTGTCCTCAGAGGCTGGGCACGATGGAGTCGAGCCCGAAGAACGAGCCGCCGTACAGTTCGTGGCCGACCTGCACGCTGAGCGTGGCGTGCCGGGCCGCGGTGTTGGCGTCGCGCCAGTACTGCTGGAGCGGGTTGGCCTCGGCGAAGGCGGAGGCGCCGTGCGCCCACATGAGTTCGTCCAGCGCGACGGTCACCAGGTTGGCGGCCTGGGCGACATCGCCGCGGATGCGCCGCAGTTCGCGGTCCGGGAGGGCGACGGCAGCGGCGGCTGCCGCGTCGATGGTGGCCGCGGCGCGGTGGACGTGCATCTCGGCGGCGTCCAGGGTCAGCGCGGTGCGGCCCAGGGCTGCGACGAAGGCCCCGGAGTCCGGCTGGCTGCGGTAGAGGGTGGGGGTGACCCCCCGGTGCGGGGCCCGCTGTTCGACGACGGCGCGGGCCGCCTGGCCGGCGCCGACGACCACCGAGGCGCAGATGACGGCCATGGCCGCCACGGCCGGCGAGCGCAGCAGCGGCGGCAGGCCGACGTCGGTGACGTGGGCGCGTCCCAGCTGGGTCTCCAGCGGGATGACCCGGTGAGCGGGGACGAACACCTCCCGGGCGACGGCGGTGTGGCTGCCGGTGGCGCGCATACCGACCGTGGACCAGGTGTCCTCGACCGTCAGATGGTCGACGGGTACCAGGACGGACACCGCGCGGGCGCTCTCCCCGTCGGGGGCGCTCTCGCGGGCGCTGAAGATCGCCCAGTCGTCGTGCAGGATTCCGGAGGCGTACGGCCAGGCGCCGGTGAGCAGATATCCGCCGTCGGTGGCGACCACCTGCCCCGGCGCGACGAAGACCGAGGCGAGTCTGGCCCCGGGCCGGGCGCCGAACACCTCGTCCCGCGCCTCGCGGGGGAAGCGGGTGGCGAGCAGGTTGGAGCCGTTGATGTTGTTGACCACCCAGGAGGTGGAGGGGCAGTAGTGGGAGAGCGTCTTGGTGACCTCGCTGAGAGTGCGGACGTCGCCCTCCAGGCCGCCGTACTCCTTCGCGGTCCACACCATGCCCACCTGGGAGGTGTCGATGGCGCGCACCGAGGCGTCGGGGAGCCGGCGTTCGCGATCGCCCTCGGCGACGCCGTCGGCCAGCACCGGCCCGATGGCGTGCACCCGCTCGACGAGTTCCGCGCACAGATCCTTGGTGTCCGCTCGTGCGATCGTCATGAGGTCGCGTTCACCGTTCCTCCCGGTCCGAGATGAGGCGGGTGATGTCGAAGTAGTCGCGCCAGGCGGCGATCCGGCCGTCCCGCACCTCGAAGGCGGCCATCACCTTGAGGTTGCGGGCGATGGGGGTGCCGTCGGTGCGCAGCATGTTCTCCGTGCGCTCCATCAGCACGGTGTCGCCTGCGGCGGCGACATGCCGGACGCGCGCCTCCAGGCGGGCGAAGTCGGCCGGCATGAGCGCCATGATCTGCTCCTTGCCCACGCACACCGGCGATCCCGGGTTCTCCCACACGCAGTCGTCGGTCAGGTACCGGTCCACGGCCGCCCGGACGCCCTCCGGGGTGGGGCCCATCGCGGCCAGGAACGCGCGGACGACGCCCTCGCCGTCGCCGGCCCCGCTCACGCCGTCGCCCCGGCGGCGGGGGCGGGGTCCGGGTGGCCCAGGGCGCGGCGGACGGCGGCGGCCAGCTCGCGTTCGGGGTGCGCGCCGGCCCGGGTGGCGCGCCAGGCGATGTGCTGGTCGGGGCGGACCAGTACGGCTCCGTCGTCGCCGGTGCCGCGCACCGCCGACCAGGTGCCGTCCTCGTCGCGGAAGCCCGCCGGCTCGTCGGCGGTGCCGACGGCCACCACCTCCAGCGGTACGCCGTACGCCTCGGCGGTCTCCTTGGCGGCCAGCCGCCAGGCGTCGCCGTCGGGGCCGGTGATCAGGACGAAGCCGCCGGAGCGGCCCACCAGGTCCTGGGTGCTGAGCCGTTCGGCGCCCCGGGTCAGCCAGGCGTGCGGCAGCCGGTGGCCGGGCCGGGTGACGGGGTGGTGGACGCTGCCCATCGGATCCAGCGGCGGGCGCGGGGTGCCGTCCGGCACCAGGGCGCCCCTGTCGTAGTGGAAGCCGATCTCGATGTCGTGCGCCTGGTACTCCACCCGCTGGGTGGCGAAGACCTCCGCCGTTCTGGCCCGCAGGGTGTCACCCATCGGGGTGTCGGCGAACAGCGCGCGGAAGTTGGCCCGGGTGGTCTCGGGCGGCGCGCCGGGCATCAGGCCGAGTCCCGCGTGCAGGACGCCGTGGTTGCGGAAGGCGAACATGGCCCATTCCATGGAGCGGCGGGCGACCGGCAGCCGCTCCGACTCGTAGGAGTCCAGCAGTTCCTCGCCCGCGGTGCCGCCGAGCACGGCTGCCAGTTTCCAGGCGGCGTTGTGCGCGTCCTGCACGGCGGTGTTCAGACCGAGTCCGGTGGCGGGCGGCTGGCGGTGCGCCGCGTCGCCGGCCAGCAGGACGCGACCCACCCGGAAGGTCCGGGCGATGACGGCCTCGGGCGTGTAGCGGCTGACCTGGTGCACGGTGACGTCCAGCTCGGGCAGTTTGAGCAGTTCCCTGACCCGGGCGACGGTGGCCTCCTCCCCCAGGTCGAGTTCGATGCCGGCGGGCAGGTGGAAGTGCAGCGCCCACTCCTGCGAGGCCAGTCCCCAGCCGGGGCCCATGGCGACCATGCCGTAGCGGGAGACGAGGCCGCCGTCCGGGCTGACGAAGTTGGTGATGAGCACCTTGTCGCCGCTCCACCACCGGGACAGGTCGGCGCTGAAGTGCACGGAGATGACGTTCCAGGAGCCGCCGTCGCCGTCCATGGTCACGCCGAGGGTGTCGCCGATGCCGCGTCCGCCGTCCGCGCCCAGCAGATAGCGGGCGCGTACGGTGCGGGTGGTGCCGGTGGCGCGGTCGGTGATCCGGGCGGTGACCCCGTCGGCGTCCTGGGTGAACTCCTCCATCAGGTGGTGGAAGCGCACCATGCCGGGGGCCCGCTCCTCGGCGTGCCGGCGCAGCAGCGGTTCCAGGCGGTGCTGGGGGAGGTTGGTGGAGGGGCACGGGCTGTCGGCCGCGTACGGGGCGGCGGTGCTGCCGCCGCCGAAGGAGTCCATGCGGTGCAGGTCGCGTGCGTCCAGTTCGCCGTCGCCGGCCAGGGAGGTGCGCCAGGCGACCTCGCTCATGTGGGCCAGCGGGGCGCTGAGCGCGTACACGTCCTCGGCCACGCCGTGCTGGCGGAAGATCTCCATGGTCCGCTGGTTGAGGTAGTGCGCGCGGGGCAGCACGGAGGTGGACTCGCGCCGTTCGACCAGCAGGTGCCGTACCCCCAGGTCGGACAGGAAGAGCGAGGCGGTGAGCCCGCAGCCGCCTCCTCCGACGATGAGCACCGGGACTTCTTCGTCAATCATGGTTCTCTCTCCGCGGTCGGGCCGGGTGTGGCCGGGGATGGAGCGGGGTGGTGGTGCGGCGCCGGGGCGCCGGTCAGGGCGGGGTCAGGAGTGCGCGGGCGCCGCGCACGCCGTGCGGGCTGTTCCAGCCGACGACGCCGACGGGGCGTCCGGCGGTCTCGGCCACCGCGGCGAAGGTCCGGGTGGCCGGGTCGCCCTCGGTCACCCGGAGGCGGTCGCCGGCCGCCGGATCGCCGAAGACCTGGATCCGTACGCCGTGCTGGTCGGTCCAGAAGTACGGGACGGGGCGGTGCGGGCGGTCGGCGCCGAGGATGTTGCCGGCGACGGCCAGGGCGCTCTCGGTGGCGTGGGAGCGGTTCTCCAGGCGCAGGGCGCGGCCCTGGCCCTCGTGCCACCAGCGCGCGACGTCCCCGACCGCCCAGACGTGCGCGGCGGCGCGGCACCGGGCGTCGCACAGCACGCCGTCGTCCAGGGTCAGTCCGCTGCCGTGCAGCCAGCCGGTGGCGGGGACCGAGCCCACGGCGAGGACCAGGGCGTCGGCGGCGACGGGGCCCTGCGAGGTGAGGACGCCGGTGATCCGTCCGCCGCCGTCGGTGACCGGGGCCTCGGCCTTGGTGCCGGTGAGCAGGGTGATGCCGTGGTCGCGGTGGAGGCCGGCCAGCAGCCGGGCGACGGGGGGGCCCAGCCGGTCGGCCATCGGGAGCGGCGCCGGGTCGATCAGGGTGACTTCGAGGCCGAGGGTCCGGGCGGTGGCGGCGATCTCGCAGCCCAGGACGCCGGCGCCGATCACGGCGAGGCGGCGGGCGGTGCGCAGGTCCGCGCGCAGCCGCCGGGCGTCCTCCAGGGTGCGCAGGGTGTGCACGCCGGCCGGTCCGTCGAAGGCCGGCAGCCGGCGCGGGGTCAGCCCGGTGGCGAGGACCAGGTCGTCGTAGCGCAGGCGTTCCCCGTCGGCGAGGGTGATCTCGCGGGCGCCGGTGTCCAGGGCGACGGCCCGCCGGCCGGGCAGCAGTTCGATCCCGAGGGCGGCCAGGTCGGCGGGCGCGCGCAGGACGGTCCGCTCCGTGCCCCAGGCGCCGGAGAGCACCTGCTTGGACAGCGGGGGCCGGTCGTACGGCGGGTGCGGCTCCTCCCCCACCAGCCGGACCGGGCCCCGGTAGCCGCGGGCGCGCAGCGCCTGCGCGGTGGCGAGACCGGCCGCGGAGGCGCCGACGACCAGGACACCGTTCATGCGGAACCGTCGCGTTCGCGCAGCAGGATGGCGGCGGCCGGGCACAGCAGCGCCGCCTCGCGGACGTGGGCGTACGCGCCGGGCGGCGGGGCGGCGTCCAGCAGGACGACGACGCCGTCCGTCTCGCGCTGGTCGAACACCTCCGGTGCGGCGGTGACGCAGTGTCCGGCGGCGACGCAGCGTGGTTCCTCGATCTCGACCTTGAGGACCATCGTGTTCTCCCGAGTGTGGTTACCAGGTCACCGGCAGGGTGTTGACGCTGAAGACGAGCGCCGTGGTGCGGTAGTCGATGGCGTCCGGCTCGACGGCCAGCCGCAGCGTCGGGAACCGGTTGAACAGGGCGGGCAGGGCGGTGCGCAGTTCGGCGCGGGCCAGTTGCTGGCCCAGGCACTGGTGGACGCCGTAGCCGAAGGTGATGTGCGGCTGGGGTGCGCGGCGGACGTCCAGGGTGTCGAGGTCGGTGTCGGCCAGGGCGCGGTCGCGGTTGGCGACCAGGACCGAGAGCACGACGCGTTCGCCGCGCCGGATCCGCCGGCCGCGGAGCTCGATGTCCTCGGCGGCCTCGCGGGGCATGGTGATGGCGGGCGAGCAGTAGCGCAGCAGTTCCTCGACGGCGCCGTCGAGGGCGGCGGGTTCGTCGCGGACCACGGCGAGCTGGTCGGGGTGTCGCAGCAGCAGGGTGCTGGAGCAGGCGAGCATGCTGGCGGTGGTCTCGTGGCCGGCGACCAGCAGCATGTTGCCGATGCCGATGAGTTCGTCCTCGGTGAGCCGGTCTCCGTGGTCGCGCACGATGGCGCCCAGCAGGTTGTCGCCGGGGCTGCGCCGGTGGGCGGCGACCAGTTCGCCCATGTAGGCGTCCATCTCGACGAGGTTGGTGATGTGTTCCTCGCGGGTGGCGTTGACGTCCAGGCCGACCTGGGCGCGGCGCTGGAAGTCCGCGCGGTCGGCGTAGGGGACGCCGAGGAGTTCGCAGATGACGAGGGTGGGGATGGGGGTGCAGAAGGTGCTGATGAGGTCGGCGCCGGGTCCGGCGGCCGCCAGGGCGTCCAGCCGGCCGGCGACGATCTCCTCGATGACCGGCTGCAGGGCGCGGATGCGTTTGACGGTGAAGGCGCCGGTGAGCATGCGGCGCAGCCGGGTGTGGTCGGCGCCGTTGTAGTTGAGCAGATTGCCGGGCTGGTTGAGCATGCTGCGCGGTGCGTCGGGGTCGAAGACGAAGCCCATTTGGAGGCGTTCGTCGCTCAGCAGCGCCCTGGCGTCCTCGTAGCGGGTGACGGCGACGGCCTCGAAGGTGTCGAGGATGGGGCTGGGGACGTCGACGCGGGAGAGTTCCTCCTCCTTCTGCATCGCGTACAGCTCGGGCGCGGGGGTGAAGGGGCATCCGGCGGCGCGGGCCGCGAAGGGCAGCACCTGGGGTTCGGGCATGGCGCGGGGCCTTCCTGTCCGGTCGTTGCGGTGGGGCGCGGGGGCGGGGCGGGCGGGGCGGGCGGGGGCTCAGAAGCGGCGGCCGACGACGAACCGGGCGAGTTCCAGGAATTCCTCGCGCGGCGCGTCGGCGATGCCGGCTCCGTCCAGGCACTCCCGGGCCGCCGTGATCCGGCGGTCCGCCTCCGTGCGGGCCCAGTCCCGGCCGCCGGCCCGCTCCACGAGGTCGGCGACGCGCCGGACCTCGGGCTCGGTCAGGGGCGCGGAGCGCAGGTACAGGGCGCGCAGTTCGTCGCTTCCGGGTGCGTTCAGGGCCGCCACCACGGGCAGGGACTTCTTGCGGACCCGCAGGTCGGCGCCGACCTGTTTGCCGGTGCGGTCCGGGTCGCCCCAGATGCCCAGCAGGTCGTCGACGAGCTGGAAGGCGAGGCCGATGTGTTCGCCGAAGGCGGCCAGCCGCTCGACGCGGGCGGGTGCGGCTCCCACCAGGGCGGCGCCCAGGGAGCAGGCGCAGCCGAGCAGGGCGCCAGTCTTGTCCCCGGCCATCCGCACGCATTCGGGGAGCGTGACGTCGTCGCGCCGTTCGAAGGCGACGTCGGCGCTCTGGCCGCTGATCATCCGCTGGGTGGCGGTGGTCAGCCGGGTGGCGGCCGGGCGGGCGCCGGGCAGCGGGGCGTCCAGCAGGGCGCTGGTGGCGGCGGCTGCCATCGCGTCGCCGGCCAGGATGGTGTGCGGGACGCCGAAGACGGTCCAGGCGGTGGGGCGTCCGCGCCGGGTGGTGTCGCCGTCCATGATGTCGTCGTGGAGCAGTGAGAAGTTGTGGACGAGTTCGATGGCGACGGCGGCCGGCAGACCGTCGGCCACGGTGCCGCCCGCCGCCCGGGCGGAGAGCAGGGCGAGGGTGGGGCGGAGCAGTTTGCCGCCCCGGGTGCCGGTGGGCCGGCCCTCGGCGTCCGCCCATCCCAGGTGGTAGTGGGCGATGTGCCGCAGGTGGGGGTGCAGTTGGCGCTGTACGGTCTCGCGCAGGGCTGCTTCGAGCCCGGCCCGCTCGGTGTCCGGGCGCGCCGGGGCGGGGGCGGTGGAGGCGGGGGTGGCCGTCATGGGGCCGGCCGGCTGACGGGTGACGCGCTGGAGTGGGGCATGGTGCACCTTCGCTGTCGGCGGGTGGTCAGGGCGTGGGCAGGTCGCGCGGGGTGGGCACGGGGGTGCCCAGCAAGGTGCGGCGCAGCACCCGGGGTGAGGTGAGCAGGGTGCGGGGCGGGGCCAGCAGGAAGAGCACGTCCCGGTTGGCGGTGCACACCACCGGGTCGCCGGGGACGTGGGCGCGCACCCGGTCCAGGTAGCGGGTGAGCAGCCGGGCGGTGGGGCCGGTGCGGACCGCGTTGCCGGTGGCGCCGGGCATGGGGCTGTCGGCGCCGGTGGCGACGTCCCAGGCGGGGGCGGCGGCGCGCAGGGCGGCCCGCTGGAGGGTGTGCGCGGTGGGCGTGCGCGGGGCGGCCAGGGCGCGGGAGAGGGCGAGGGCGGTGAGCGCGGCGACGGACAGGCCCTGTCCGTAGACGGGGTTGAGGGCGCAGGCCGCGTCGCCGACGACCAGGAGGCCGCCGTGGTCCCGGCCGAGCCGGTCGTAGCGGCGGCGCCGGTTGGCGGTGTGCCGGTAGCCGACGGGGCGGCCGGCCGGGTGGGCCGTACTGAGCCAGGTGTGCGGGGCGGGGTGCGGCAGCCGGTGGGCGAACTCGACGAACGCCTCCGGGTCATTGGGCGGGGCCATGTCCCGGGGGCCGGAGAGGGTGACCGTCCAGCGGCCGTCCTCGACGGGCATGACGATCGCCCCGAGCGGTGCGGTCGCCTCGGGGACGATGTAGAAGCCTCGGAGGCCGCGGGGCGGCGCGTCGCCGTCGAACAGGCAGCTGGCGTAGGCGCGTCCGGTCTCCAGGACCTCCTCGGCGGGCGGGGTACCGCCCAGTGCGGCCAGCCACTGGGGGGTGCGGCTGGCGCGTCCGGTGGCGTCCACCACGAGGTCGGCGGCGAGTTCGCGCGGGGCGGGATCGCCCGTTCCCCGCTCGCGCAGGGTCACGCCGGTGATGTGTCCTGGCCGGCCGAGCAGCCCGGTGGCCTCGGTCCCGGGGCGCAGCCCGATCGCGGGGTGGGCGAGGACGAGCCGGCGGATGTGGTGTTCGAGGACGGGGCGGGTGGGGCTGAGGATGGGGGCGGACGGGTTGCGGCGGGAGATCCACTGCCCGCCCTGCCAGACGCCGACGTCGCCGGGGACCGCGAGCCGGGGGGCGCCGGCCGCCGCGAGTTCGGGGGCGAGGCCGGGGAGCAGCCGGGTGAGCGCGTCGATGCCGCTGGCCAGCAGGATGTGGGTGTGACGGGACTGCGGGACCCCGGGGCGGGGGGCGGGGTGGTCCTCGATCCGGTCGCGTTCCAGGATCGTCACCCGGTCCGCGTGGTCGGCGAGGACGTACGCGGTCAGCAGTCCGGCCACGCTGCCGCCCAGGACCACGACGTGGCCCAGCCGGGCGGCGGGCGCGGTGGCCGGGCCGGACGGCGCGGGGCGCGGCGGCGCGGCGTGCGGCGTGGTGTCCGGCGTGGTTCCCGGTGCGGCGTGCGGGGTGGCGGCCGGTACGGCGTCCGGCGGGTTCTCCAGCCGGGAGGCGAGGAAGCGCCGGCCGGAGGTGGCGCCGGTGCCGGGCTCGTCACCGAGCATGTGCGCGACCAGGTCCAGATGGGTCGCGCGCCAGCGCCGTACGGCCGCGTCCAGCGCGCCGGACCGGTCGCCGTCCGGGTTCCCGGTGAGCCGCGCGGTGAGCGCGAACAGTTCGCGGAACTGCTCGGACTGGAGCCCGCTCGCGGTGCCGAAGCGGTCCCGGAAGGCGAGGAAGTCCTCCCGCCGCAGGGTGCGGCGCAGCAGGGTCAGCTGGCCCTCCAGCGCGCCGATCAGCCGGACGGCCCGGTCGGTGCGGTGGGCCCGGCAGGCCGGTCCGCAGGGGCCGGCGTCGAGGTGCCGCAGGTCGACGAGGACCTGGCTGAGCAGGGTCTCGGACGCCTGGTGGACGACGATGAACAGCCGCTCGCTGTCGCTGAGGTCCCGCTGCTCCCGGGGGGTGAGGGGGACCTGGAGCGCGAGGAGTTCGTCCAGGCGCAGGTACGTCGCGTAGGTGGGGGAGGTCATCGGGCCAGCTCCTCGGGGGTGGGTCCGCGTCACACCAGGCGACCCGGCACGGTGAGGTCCTCCAGGGCGTCGCGGTGCGGGCCGGGCGGCAGGGTCTCCAGGGCCGCCGTGGCCTGCTGGACGTGACGGTGGGACACCTCCCGTGCCGCCTGCACCCCGTCGTGGGCGTGCACCAGGTCCGACATGGCGGCGTAGCGCTCGGCGGCGGGTGCGGCGGTGTCGGCGAGCAGTCGTTCGATGTGCTGTTGTTCGGCACGGGGGGCGCGGGCGTGGGCGAGCAGCACCGGGAGGGTGGGGCGCCCGTTGCGGACGTCGGAGATGTTGGGTTTTCCGGCCCGGGTGCCGTCGTAGGGCATCAGGTCGTCGCGGATCTGGTAGGCGATGCCCAGCTGGTCGCTGTACCGGCTGAGCGCCTGCAGCGCGGTGTCGTCGGCGCCGCCGAGGGCGCCGCCCACGCCGCAGGCCATCCACAGCAGGGCACCGCTCTTGTCCGCGATCATGTCGAGGTAGGAGGGGACGGGGCAGATCTCGCGGCTCATCCGGATCTCCCGGATGGCCGCGTCGCCGATGCGCAGGCCGGCCCGGGAGAGGATGGCCAGGGCCTGGGCGACGCGGTCGGCGGGGGCGCCGGCCTGCCGGCACTCCGAGAGGGCCGCGAAGCCGTGGAAGAACAGTCCGTCGCCGCCGACGATGGCGCTCTGCCGGCCGAACACCGAGTGGGCGGCGGGTTTGCCGCGCCGCTGGGTGTCGCTGTCGATGATGTCGTCGTGCATCATCGCGCCGACCTGGACGCACTCCAGGGCCACGGCGGCGGGCAGGGCGGTCGCCAGATCGCCGCCGACCGCGAGGCTGGAGCGGATCAGCAGCCAGGGGCCCATCATCTTGCCGAAGGGCACCAGTCCGTACCGCACCACTTCGTCGAGGCCCGAAACGCCGAGCGGCCAGCGGCCCTCCACCTCGGCTCTCACCATGGCGGCCACCTCGGGATCGGCGACCTGGGGCACATCGATGTCGGTCATGGATTCGACGGTAGGGAGCCCGCCGGGGGGTGTCCGCACCCGCGAGGGACCTGGGCCCGAGAGGGACCAGGGGTTGGCATCTTTGATCCGGCGGCCCGGCCGGGCCCGTGGGCGGTGCGCCGGATCAGGCGGTGGTCAGCCGTCCGCTGAGGCTGGCGGCGGCGAGTTCGACCCGGGAGCGGCAGCCGGTGCGGGCGAAGAGCCTGGTCAGATAGTGCTCGACGGTCTTCTCGCTGAGGGCGAGCCGCTGCGCGATCTGACGGTTCGTCAGTCCGGCGCCGATCAGTTCGACGATGCGCCGCTCCGTGTCGCCGGCCGCCCGGCGCCGTGCCCGGGCGCGCGGGGCCGGTACCCCGCGCTCGCGGGTCACCGCGCGGATGCGCTCCAGCAGCACGGCGGCGCCGCAGCCGGTCGCCAGGTCGTGGGCCTCGCGCAGCCAGGGCCCGGGGTCGTCCGCGAACCGGGCCACCACCGGCGCGGATTCCAGCAGCAGGGACCGGTCCCCGCGCTCCCGGGCGAGATCGGCGGCCACCCGGGCGTGCACCACGTCCCGGCCGGCCAGGGCGCGCGCCAGATGGACGCTCTCGGTCAGCCGGGGACGGCCGTCCTGGCGGTGCAGCCGCTCGGTCTGCTCCAGCAGCTGACCGGCGGCCTCCGGGTCCTCGGCGTACGCGGCGATCCCCACCGCCCGTGTCAGCAGCCGGTCGAGGCAGGCGTGCCGGCCGGCCCGCTGCAGTCGCCGGGAGACGTGCCGGGCGTGCCGGATCGCGCGCCGGTGCTGGCCCATGTGGTGGTACAGGCCGGTCCTCGCCCAGGCGCGCAGGCCGGCGAGCCGGGGGGCGGGTGCGGCGGCGGCCAGCCACTCGGCGGCCTGCCGGAACTCGCCCCGGGCGGCGCAGATGTCGGCGGCGAACAGCCGGGCGGCATGGTGCACCAGGGTGTCGGCGGGCCCGGACAGCTCCAGTTCGCGGACCGCGGACATGGCCCGGGACCAGTCGGCGGCCCGGTGGCTTCCGACCACCCGGCGGTAGGCGCCCAGCACGCCGGTGTCCGGGAGCCGGTAGCGGGCGCCGAGGACGATGTGGAACACCGTGGCCACATCGACCACCGCCGCCGCCGCGCACAGCCGGTCGAGGTCGGCGCACGGCGCGGGACGGCCGGTGGCGCGCCAGGCGCGGGCGCAGGCGTCGGCGTCACCGGACAGCGCGGCCTGCACCACCTCCATCTCGTCCGCCGCCAGGAACCCCGGCACGCCGATCCAGCGCGAGGGCGCGGAGCCCCGCGGCACGCCGGGGCCCGACTGCCGGGCGCCGAACCACCACTCGGAGAAGCCGGTCCTGCCGGGTCCGGGCAACTCCTCGTCCAGCAGCGCCCGGACGCTCTGCCCCACGGGCGGCTCCCCGGTGTGCAGTGCCACGAGCATCGCGGCGGCCCGGGTCTGGGCGCGCGGGTCGAGGGCCCCGGGGGACCCGTCCGGCTCGGTGGCGCCGGCGATCGCCTCCCGCAGCAGTTCGTACTGCCCGGTGCGCAGCACCAGGGTGAGCAGCCGGTTGAGGACCCGGGTGTGCTCCGCCCCGCCGGGCGGCAGCCGGTGCAGGACGGCGGCGCACAGCAGGGCGGCCCGCCGCGGTTCCTCGCGGGCGGCGGCGCCCGCCAGGTCGAGCAGCCGCGCGGTCATGTCCGCGCCGGGCGCCAGCGCCGTGCTGCCCCGGGCGATGTGGTCCGCGAGGGCCACCGAGTCCACCGCGGCGTCGCGCCGCTGACGGGCCAGCAGCCGTTCGGCGATCGCGGCGTGCAGCCCCGCTCCCCGGAACACCTTGGTGCGGTCGACCGCGGCGGCGGCCAGGGCGGGACAGCGGCAGTGCACCCGGCCCGCCGGGTCGGCCACCAGTACGCCCGCCTCGATCAGCCGGTCCAGGGTCCGGCCACAGGCGGTGAGTTCGGCGCCGGCCGTCTCGGCGAGCAGCGGCAGATCGTCCACGCTGACCCCGTCCCAGGCGGCCACCGAGGACAGCAGCCAGGGCGCGAGCGGGCCGGCCTCGGCCACCCGCGCCAGCAGCGGATGGCCGGCGGGCAGCGCGATCGCCTCGGCGGGCGCGCGCAGACACAGCCGGCCCCGGAAGACGGTCAGCCGGTCGCCGCGCTGGAGGTCGGCGAGCGTGCCCAGCAGGGTGCCGGGATCGGTGAACAGCGGCCCCAGCGCGGCACGGAGCGCGGCCTCCGCCGCCTCGTCCAGCCGGGTTCCGGCCGCCCGGCGCAGCAGCGCGAGGGCGTCCCCCTCGGCGAGCGGGCCCAGGGTGAGCACCCGGTCGGCGGCGGTGCGCAGTTCGGCGGTCCCGGGATCGGGCCCGGTGTCCTGCCGGCAGGTGGCCAGCACCGGGAAACCGCAGCGGCGGGCCGCGGTGAGCAGCGGTGCGGGCTCGGCCACCAGGTGCGCGTCGTCGGCCAGCAGCGCGGTACGCCCGCCCCGGGCGAGCCGGTCGAACAGCACACCGAGTTCGGTGACCATGGACGGCGTCCAGCCACCGGCGTCGCCGCCCCCGGCCTGGGCCAGCCGCGCCACCGGGGTGAGCGAGTCGGCCAGCCCCGCGTCGGCGAACGCCTCGAACCGGTCGCGCACACTGTGCACCAGCGAGGCGATGCCGTACCGGTCGGCACCCGGCTCCACGGGGGCTGCCCCGAACCGTACCGGCAGCACCCGCAGCCCCTCCGCCCGCAGCGAGCGCCCCACCGCGTCCAGGACGGCGGATCTGCCGATACCGGCGGGGCCGCGCAGGACCAGCAGGGAGCCCCGGCCGGTCATCAGCGCCGTACGCAGCGCGGCCACGTCACGGTCCCTGCCCTGCAAACGGCTACGGTCTCGGGCCACGGCCCGCCTCCTCCTGAGGTGTGCCGGGCGGCGGTGCTCGGGGGCCGTGGCCCCTCCCCCGCGCCCGGGCGATCGCTCCGCGAGACCCGCCAGGACCTGCCCTTTCGGGTCAACTCCCATTCTGCACAGGCGATTCGGCATTCCCGGTGTGTGTCTGCGAGGCAAAGCTGTGGGCATACTGCCTGGGTGCTCAGCACCTCCGGGGACACGGACGGATCGCCCCGGCCACGGCGGGTTCTCCCGGGCCGGGCCGGCACGGTCGCGCGGCTCGCCGCCGACGCCACCTCGGCGCGTACCCCGCCGTTGCTCCTGGTCACCGGCCCGGGCGGTATCGGCCGCAGCGCGCTGCTCGCCGCCGTGCGGGAGACGCTGACCGAACGGGGCGTGCGCGTCCTCGACCTGCGCCTGGCCCGCAACGAGCGTGACCGTCACCATGCGCTGGCCGCCCGTTTGGCGGCCGAACTGGGCACGCTGCACCGGGCGGAGGACGGCCGGCGGCCGGCGCACACCGCCCCCGTGGCGCCGCAGCCGGAGGCCGGCCGCGATCTGACGGCCGCCCTGCGCTCGGCGGTCGCCTCCGGCGAGACGCTCGTGGTGCTGATCGACGACCTCCAGTGGGCCGACGCGGCCTCCCGCGGCACGCTGCTGGCGAGGATCCGCTCGCTCACCGGCGGCCCGGTCACCTTCGTGTGCGGCTACCGCACGACCCCGGGCGGCACCGCCCGGGACCGGGCCGCGCTGGACCGGCTGCGGGCGGCCGGCCTGGTCCGGGTGGTGCCGCTGCGCCCTCTGTGCTCCGCCGAGGTGGACACCCTGGTCGCCCACACGGTACGGGCCAGGCCCTCGGCCGCACTGGCCGCGCGGCTGCGCCGCGACTGCCGGGGCGTACCCGCCGCCGTGCTCGCCGCGGTCGCCGGCTACCGGCGGGAGGGGGCACTGCGCGTGCTCCAGCGGCACGCCTGCCTCACGTCACCGGAGCGCCCGCCCGCGGTCCCGGACGATCTGCCGCTGGTCGAACACCTCCGGCACCTGGGCGACCGCCCCTGGTCGGTCGCCAAGGCCCTGGCGGTACTGCACCCGCTGGGCCCGCCGGCGGTGGGGCTGATCGCCCGCGCCCTGGAGACGGACGAGGAGGAGGTGCGCGAGCAGCTGGAACTGCTCCGCGCCGAGGGGGTGTTGTGGTGCGCCGGCGGACGGTGGCGGTTCCGGCTGCCGCTGCTCGGGTACGCGCTCGCCGGCTGCCTCGGCCAGTTCGAGCGGCGCCGGCTCTCCCAGCTCGCCGTCACCGCCGTGTGGGCGGGCGAGGCGGTGGCCGACGACCACGTCCTGGCCGAACACCTGGTCACGGCGGGCCGGTTCGTCGACTCCCGGCGGGCCGCCGGGGAACTGGTGACCCGGGGCCGGGCGGCCCTGCTGCACGACGGCCACCACGCGGTGCGCTGGCTGCGGGCCGCACTCGACCTGACCACCGAACCGGAGCAGCGGGCCGCCGCACTCCTCCTCCACGCGACCGCCTGCTGCATCCATCTGCGGCACGCCGAGGCCATGGAGAGCGCCTGGACGGTGCTGTCCCGGTACACCGGACTGGTCACCTCCGAGGACCTGTTCGACATGGAGGCGATCTGGGTGGTCTCGGCGGCCGGCGTCTCCGACACGACGGCGCTCGCCGCGCTCGCCGAAGAGCGCTGGCGCACGCTGCCGGGCGGCGAGGGACACCGGATCGTCGCCCGCTGTCTGGCCCTGTGCCATCTGGAACGCTGGCGGGAGGCGGTGGACCACCTAACCGCCACCCGGGAGATCTGGAGCCGGGAGAACGACCTGGTCGCCGCCGTCGGGCAGGTGGTGAGCGAGACCGGGGCCGCCCTCCTCGGCCGCACCGCGGCACTGGACCGCTCCGTCGACGACCCGACCCGCTATCCGCTGTGGCACCGGGGCGGCCGGCACCGCTTCCAGCGGCTGACGAGCCTGGCCAGGGTGCTCATGCAGTTCAACGAACTGGACCGGGCCGAAGCACTGCTGGCCGGCCACCACCTGCCCTCCGGCTACCGGCCGATCCCCGACCGGGTGGTCGCGGACAGCCACGCCGGGCACTGGGACCGGGCCCTGGACCTGGCCAGGACGGCACTGGCCGCCGACACCTGGGTCGGCGAACTGACCAGTCACACCATGGCCTCCCGCGAACTGAGCACCATCCTCGCCGCCCGGGGCCGGCTGACCGAGGCCCGGGCGGTGATCGAGCAGGCCAAGAGCGTGCACTCGCTGCTGCTCCATCTGCTGGCCGTGCCCGAGTCCGAGTGGGAGCAGATACTGGGCGGGCGCGAGCGGTCCCTGCAGGTGATCACCGAGGCGCTGGCCCTCGCCGGGGAACGCGGCCTGGTCGTGGGCACCGACGAACTGTGGCTGCGGCGCGCCGAGGCGG
This sequence comes from Streptomyces harbinensis, assembly GCF_900116145.1. Classification (GTDB taxonomy): domain Bacteria; phylum Actinomycetota; class Actinomycetes; order Streptomycetales; family Streptomycetaceae; genus Streptomyces; species Streptomyces carpaticus. Next base: position 120,907 of record NZ_FPAB01000008.1, read on the forward strand.
AACTGGTGACCGGCGACCCGGCGGCGGCCCGGCGCAGCGTGGCCGAGGTGATCCGGGTGGCGGAGCTGACCGGCACCAGCCGCGCCCAGCTGTGCCGGCACATCGGCGTCGCCATGATGGAGGGGGACCGCACGGCGTCCGCCGAGGCGGTCCGGCTGGCCCGCCGCCGCAACCAGCCGCTGGAACTCGCCGACACCCTGCAGACCGTCGTCCGCCTCGGCCAGGCCGACCCGGCGCTGCTGCGGGAAGCCTACGGCCTGTACGGGGACCTCGACGCGCTCATGCGCAAGGCACAGCTGCGGAACCTGATGCGCGAGCAGAACATCTCCGTCCCGGACCGCAGCGCCACCACCTCGGAGAACGAACGGCTGCTGGCGGTGCTGGTGACGGAGGGCCTGACCAACCGGGAGATGTCGATCGCGCTCGGGTGCAGCGAGAAGAGCGTGGAGAGCCGGCTGACCCGCCTCTTCAAACGCGCCGGCTACCGCTCCCGGGTGGAACTGGCCTCGGCCATCCTGACCGGCGACTACCCGGTCGGCCGGCCGGGCTGACACCGGATCAGCGCACCAGCACCAGCCCGCAGCCGTAGGCCCGCCCGTGGCCGATGCCCCGGGTGAGCGTTCCGACGAACGTTTCCGGGTCCGTCACGGTCAGAGTGCCCCTGATTTCGGCGCGGACGAGCCGCATTCCCTTGTGCGCGGTGTGGCTGGAGACGCGGGGCAGCATGCGGACGGCGTACCCATCGGGCTGCGCGTCGGCGCCGATCCGGGTCACGCCGTCGGAGGCGACCGCGGGTTCCCCGGCCGGCTGGAGACGGCGGGCGAACCAGGACTTCACATGGTCGGGACGGGTGTGCGCGACCCGGGCGCCGCGGGCACGCCGCCCCGGTTCACCGGGCGGGGGCACGCTGCGGACGGGGTTGACGACCGTCCGGAAGCCGACGGTCTCGCCCGCCCCGAACGTCCGGTCCAGGGTGAGGGTCGCGGGCGGCTCCGCCAGGGCGGCACGCGGGATGCGGCTCCAGTCGCCCGGCACCTGCGACTGCACGACCAGGGACAGCCGGGCTTCGCGCAGACTGACGGTCCAGGTGGACAGCACACCCATCTGGGAACGCGCGTCGCGGCTGCCGTCGTCGACCCAGCCCTGGAACCCGCTCATGACGGTGCGGTGCATGTCCTGGGCGTCGATCAGCGACTTGGCGGCATAGGGGTGCCTGGCGTCCAGTGTCAGCAGCGTCTGGGTGGCGACGAATCTGGCGCGCGCGGCGGGGGGCGCTGTCACAGGATGATCTCCCAATCGCATGCCTGTGGGTCGATGGTCACGCGGATCCGGGTCTCCCAGCGTGCCGTGTGCTTCGGTCCGGTGGCGTGGAAATGGACCGGCTGGTCCCGCACCGGGCCGGTGCCCGGCAACGGCTGCCGGCTTTCGATCCAGGCCCAGGGCCGGTGGTCGCGGGCGGGCGGGGCCGCCTCGGTGGGCGAGGGAAGCAGTGCCGTCCGCCCGAAGACGTCCGCGAGAGTGCCCTGCTCGATGGTCAGAGCCAGTTGTCCCGAGGGCGGGCAGGATTTGCGGCCCAGCCACAGCAGTCGCTTCGGATGCTCCAGGGCGTGCGCGATCCGCTCCAGCAGCGCCGCGTCCTCCGACTGGAGGCCCACCAGGAAGGCCGCGTCGGACAGGTACCAGCGTTCGGTCATCAGCGCGTTCCTGCGGACGTCCGCGGCGACGAGTGTGCCGGACAGCGGGTCGGCGGAGATCTTCTTGGGCGACCCGTACCAGTCGTCGAGTTCGTGGTGGCCGAAGGTGCTCCCGGTCGCCGCCTCGATCAGCGGGGCCGCCGCGGCGGCGCGCCGGTGGTCCGTCACGAGATCCCGGGGCCGCAGCGGATAGCGCCCGGCGCCGACGGTGTGGTAGTCACGCACCGGTGTACCCGGGTGATCGGCGCGCACCCCGAAGAGCAGGGGTTTCAGCTCGGCCAGCGGATCCGGTTCCGTACCGGCTGTGCCCGGCGCCCCGCGCGGCAGGCCGAGCGCCGCGGCGCACAGCCCGATCACCCCCGACTTGGTGGGCCGGCTCTGGGTGTCGCGGCGGCCGAACCGGCCGGCCACTCCCCAGGACTGGAGCGGGGCGGCGAGCCTGATGAGCAGGACATGACTCACCTGACTCACGGGGCCAGCCCGTCGATCGACTCCACCACGCTCAGGCCCTCCACCGGGTCAGCGGTCAGCAGGGCATCGATCTGCGGATCGTAGGTGAGGACACGGGCGTTCCTGAGGTCGTCCCGGCGCTTGCTGACGAACGCATGGTGCTTGAGCAGCCTGCGCACCGCCGCGGGCCCGGCCGGGCCGTCACCGCCGGCGCCGGGCGGTGTCTCGACGATCGGCAGCTGGAAAGCCGCCGCGTAGTTGTACGGGCGGTCGCCCTCGAAGGCGAGGACCAGAGCGGGCAGGGAGCCGGTGGAGGCCGTCGAGTTCTTCTTCGCCTCGGGAAACGCCTCGACGAAGGAGGTGACGAACTCCTTCTCCGCCGCCACGGCCGACTCCTCCGCCTCGGCCTCGGACATGCCCGCGGCGCGGAGATTGGTGCGCAGCTGAACGCGGTCGAGGACGGCATGGCGGTAGAAGGTGCCGGAGATCAGCGACTGGTAGCCGGTCATGCCGGCCCCGGCGTCGTCAGCCGCGTCGAGGAAGTCCAGGGCGTTGCGCCTGCGGTGGAGCTTGGCGTCGTCGGCCGCCGCGTAGAAGTCGTCGACCTGCTCGGCTTCCTGCACGGAGAAGGCGTGGCTGCTCTGGACGGCACCGTCCACGTTGGGCGAGTCGGCGATCTCGGCCAGGAACCGGCCGTAGAGGGCGATGTCGATGGCGTCGCGCGGGGCGATGGCCAGCAGGACGGCGTCGCGGTGCTCCCTGGGCAGCGGCGGCAGGGCGGATGCGGGTGCGCCGCCTTCCTCCGTCTCCTGCTCGGCCTTGCGTCCGCTCTTCTTCGCAGCCGCCGCGGTGGCCTTCTCCTGGGCCCGCAGGTAGTCGTCGCGCCAGGCACGCACCACCTCGGCGTGCTCGGCGATGTGCGCGGCGATCCGGGCTCCGGTGTCCGCCGGGGCGAACAGCAGCACCTTGGTGAGGTTGGCGACGGTCTTCTTCGCCCGGTCGCCGAACTTGAGGCCGGTGGCCTCCAGGACGGCGCGCGCCGTACCGATGGCTTCCTCCCGCTCCCAGCCGTGGCCCTCCTCCAGTGACCTGGCGGTGATCAGCGCCCACTCACGGGTACGCAGCCCGGTGCTGCGACCGGCCAGGGCGCCGATCCCGGCGTTGGCGCGGTTGCGGGCGTGCACGCGTTCGGCCCGGCGGCGTGCCTGGCTGGTGATCATGTGCCGCTCCACGCCGCCGTACACCATGCTCTTGGGCGAACCGTTCTCGTCCCGTACCGGGAGCACGGCGGCCAGCGTCTCCAGCAGATGCAGCGAGAGGAACGGGCTTCGGGGCGCCTGGGTCACGTACTCATGTCCTTCCGGGTCTGGGGGCGGCTCGGCCGGTTCCGGCTCCGCACGTGCGGCTCGTGGAAATCCACCGACCATCCGTACGCGATCCTGGCCCTGCGGTCGTGCCACCGGGTCAGGTCCTCGGTGAGCAGGACCCAGGACGGCGGCGGCTGCTCGCAGGACCGCAGCCGGGTGACGGCGTGCTGGAGGTGGCGCCAGGGGATGCGACGGCTCGCCACCAGCCGGGCGAGCAGGCGCTGGGCCCCGGGGTTGTCGGGCCCCCGGCCGGTGCCGTCGCCGATGCGGCGTGCGGCGGCGCCCAGACTGCCCGTTCCGTAGGAGGGAACGGACCTGCCCTGGTGGTAGACGCCGAACAGGAAGGCGACCTTCTCGTAGATCTCGCGCTGCTTCTCGGCGGGGGCGTACCACCCGGCGCGGATGTGCGTGTCCGTGGGGCGCAGGCGCCGCAGATCGGCGAGCTTGCCGTACTCCCGGTTCCGTACCAGGGACGTGAGCCAGGCGGTGAGCTGTTCGCCGCCCTGGTACTCCGGAACCGGCTCCGTCGGCTCCATCGGCTCCGTCATGGCAGGGTTTCTCCTCGCAGTTCGGGCGGCGCCGCGGATGCGGCCATGTCGTTGAGAAACCGGCCCTCGGCCCGGGCCCGGGCGTGCATCCCGCGGTCGTTGCGCGGCAGCGAGTCGAGCCGGTTGCGCAGCAGGTCGTGTGCCATGGTCCGCAGTTCATCCGCATAGACGAGCAGCGAATGGGGGACCGGCTCGCCGTCGACCGTCTCGTCGAGGAGGTGGTAGAAGTGCTCTCCGGCGGCGGCCCAGAACTTCTCCCCGGCGTCGAACCGCGCCCGCTGGGCGGCGGCATCGGCCGGTTTGGGATTGAGATACACGATCTTCCAGGCGACATATGCCGCACGCGTGAGGCTCTTGGCCACGTACTCGGCGATGTGCGAGCCGCGCCGGGACGCCTCGCACAGCGCCTCCCCCTGGCTGGGCGCGTACGGGAAGTGCCCGTCCGTCCAGGCGAGCGGCACGGTCTTGTTGGCGAGGAACCCCACGGCCCACAGCAGACAGGGTGCGCCACCGCCGTGCGGCGGGAACGTCAGCTCGCGCAGCCGCCCGAACAGCCCTTTGTGAGAGACAAGCGCCGCACTGTAGAGCGCGTGCGCGTCGCGCCACATGGCCCGGGCGGGGGACGGCCACAGCGGAGCGGTACGCCCGTCCGCCCGTTTCACGGGAACGGCGTCCTCCAGATCCCGTTCGGGATCGAGCTGGAGCAGTTCCCCCGCGCCGATCAGCACCCGGTCGACGAGAACGGTCTCCCCGTCCGCGGCGAACACCGGGCGCAGCAGCACGGAACGGCCCAGATAGCTGTGCAGATCGGCCGGGCCCGAGGTGGCCCGGCCGGGCGGCTTGACCTGGAAACCACGGCGTTCGACGCCGCCCGTGGTCCAGGAGTGGTTGAACCGCCCGGGCTCTCCTCCGGCGGGCGGGTAGAGGTTCATCCGCAGGGTGTCACCGACGGTGCGGCCCTGCACGATGACCCGAACGCGGTTCTGCAGGCGCCCCGTCGCAAGATTAGTGATCTTGGGGCCCAGGGTCGCTTTCCCGGAGATCCGCGCCCGCCCGGCCAGACCGTAGACGTGCTGCGTCAACAACGCCCGGAACGCCTCGCCGGCTGTGAGCGGCTCGGAGTGTTCGAGATGGTGGTGATCGAGGAACTGGTTGTAGTCACCGGCATGTTCGAGCACGAGCTGCGCCGGGCCGACGCCCTCGGTCTCCAGGTAGGGCGCGAGCATACTGTTCTGCCCGAGCGGCCGCTCCGGATGGAACAGATCCCACTCATCGGCGGGCTGCTCCACCAACCAGTCCGCGACGGCATCCAGCCCGTGTGCCCCGGCCACCCATGCGTGCCACTCCTCCACGGAGCGCGGGAACACCCCCGCGGCGAAGCAGATGGCCAGCAAGTGCTCCACGACGGCGACGCCTTCACCCGGCGTGGCACAGGTGAGGTCGCTCAACTCCTCCGCCCGGCGGAACACATCGACCAGCGAGAGTTCGCCGGCCTCCCCCTCCGGGGTGAAGACGGACACACAGGGCTGATGCCTGGGGTCCCAGGTGGGACGCCGTGAGGTGACTGTTTGCGCTCCGGGCACCGCTTGCGTTCCGCTCTCCGTGTCGCGAAGACCACTTAAGGTGACTCCGAGGACGCTAGCAGCATGTGCGGTGCGCCGGGGGAGGTTTGAGGAAATACGAGTGACGCCCGCGGGGCGGTACGTGTGGGTCCCCGCGTGTGCGGTGATGCCTGAGGCAGCACTACGCAACTCCGCGAGTTTCCTCGCCCTCACCGAGCAGATCGCCGTCCCAGCATGAGCGCCAGGGTGGCCCGGGCGTCGCGCCGGCGGGCGGGGTCGCCGGCCAGGACGGAAGCGAGGGCGACCGCGGCGGTGACGGTCAGGTGAGTGCCGATGGCTGCGGCGAACCCGATGGGAATGCCGGTCAGAAGCGCAGTGGGGACACTGGCCAGGAGCGTAGGCATGAATCAGATCCTTTCGGCTTGTGCCCGGAAGACCGTTCCCAGGCCGTGGATCCACTGTGGCCCACCCGCAGGCCACACAAGCGGCTGAGATGCCAGTGGCCGCACCGGCATTTCCGCAGCTCGGGCCCGAAGGTTAACAGCAGTAGTCATTCAGGGAGGTTTTGTGAAGGTCACTTCTGACGGGGAACAGGAAGAGCGGGCATTTCACGACAAACTGGATGAGCTACGGGTCAAGGCGTCAGCTTTCGGAGACGCCACCCCGGCTGCGTGCGCGCGCATCGCCGGTGTTCCCGAGTTGAACGTCAGATTCTGGTGTACAGGGGAGGCTGCACCGCGCCGCCACCACATCGAAGGTGTGCGGCGGCTCGTGACTCACCTGCGCCGTATGGTCGGGGAACCGGCCGTGTTCGATGTCACTTGGAGTCAAGCGCTCGAGGCCGCGCAGCGAAAGGCCGAGAAAGACGAAGAGGCCGACAGCCACCCCTCGAAGAGCAAGCGGCGGTCCAACAAGAGTGCCTCCGGGGCAGATCGCTCCCAGGGCACGCCACTCCGTGACCGGAAAAGCGAATTGATGGTCACGCTCGAATTCATTGCGGCCGAGCCCGATGGCAGTTCGCCCTACTTGTGGTGGCAAGGGTCCCGGGGCGTGGGGAAGTCCGCCCTCCTGGCCGGGGTCGCACGGCGGGCACTGGCCATGGAGAACACCGACGTGGTGGCGTACTTCTGCACAACCACCGAGGGCCGTGGCAGTGCCGACCACTTCTTCGCGGACCTGGCGAGGCAGTTGACGAAGCTTGCCGGTCCAACCGGGCACGTAATGCAAGGCCCACCTTCTCCCGCACAACTTAGGCGGCTGGTCCGCGCCGCGGCTGCCCGCTCCGCCTCGGCGAAGCGCCGGCTGCTCATCGTCGTGGACGGGCTGGACGAGGATGCCGCCTGGTGGAGCGCGCCGGGCCCGGCCAGCATCGCCGCGCTGCTGCCCCATGTGCCGGAGAGCAGGCCCGGGCACACCGTCAAACGGGGGTGGACGACCGCGCTCCGCGTGGTCGTCGCCAGCCGCCCCTCCCCTCGGCTGCCGCACGACGTCCCGGCCGACCACCCGTTGCGCCGACCCGACTCCGTCCGGGTTCTCTTTCCCACGCCGAAGACCCGGCAACTGCCCCCGGTAGCCGACCTCACCGGACTCAAGAGGACCGTCGCGGACCTGCTCGCGGTGGCCCGGGACGGCCTGCGCCCGGGTGACCTCGCCGAACTGACCGGATGCGAACGCGCCCGCATCGAAGACCTCCTGTACGAGGACGAGGGAATCCACTTCCTGCCGAACCCACTCGACGTCCAAAGCTGGGTACTGAGCGACGAGCGGCTGCCCGCCGTGCCGGAAGAGGCCCGGACCGGCGCCCTGCACCTGCTGCGCTCCTGGGCCGGCTCCTGGCGGCAGCGCGGCTGGTCCGCCGCCACTCCCCCGTTTCTGGTCTCGCACTACCCCCACCTGCTGAGCGGCACCGACTTCGCACGGTGTGTCGCCGATCCCGTCCGGCAGACATGGCTGGTCACCCAGGGGCGGCTCGACGAGGCCCTGGGCCAGGTCACCCTCGCGCCGGTCGGCGAGATCGATGACCTGGGAGTGGCCGCCGAGGTCGCCCTGTCCCGGCACCTGCTGCTCCAGCGGGCCCGGCCGGCACCCCGTGAGCTGGTCCGGCTCTTCGCCCTGGCCGGGGACGTGACCCGGGCGCGCGGCCAGGCCCTGTCGGCGCCCGGTGCCGTGGCCAGAGCCGTGTGGCTGGCCGACATCGTCGAGGTGCTCGGTGAAGGAAGCCCCGAGGCACACGCGATCGCGCGCGAGGCAGCCGCCTGGGCCGAACGGGCCGCGGCCGAGGAACTACCCCCTGACCAGGAGGACCACCGTTTCGGGGAACTGACGGCGGCCGGTACCACCCTCCACGACCACGGCATGCACGAAGCCGCGCACACGGTGTGGCGCGCCGTCCTGCTCCGCGAGGACGCGGCGTGGACGACCCGCCTGGACGCGGCCCGGCGGCTCGCCCCGGAGCTGCCCGGCCTGCTCCACCGGATCGCGCACCACGCCGAAGCGCTGAGCGAGGGGGACACCGAGTCCCGGGCCGAGGCCCTCCGGCTCTGGGGCGAGCTGGCCAAGGAGCAACTGGGCGGGCAGCCCCTCTCCGAGCGGCGCGTCGAGGACTACATCGAGGAATTCTGCGCCGGTTTGACGCCCGAGTCGTCGCTGACGGACATCGATCTGCTGGCCCGGGCGGCCATGGCCCTCGCACGGACGCGGCCGAAGCAGGCGCGGGCGCTGGCCCGGCGCGCGCTGGGGGAAGTGCGTGAGGCGCTGCGTGCCCCCGGGGCCAGGTCCGAGGAGGAGCTGGCGCAGCTGCGCCTCGGACTCTCCACCACGCTGGCGCTGGTCGTGCTCGCTCTGAAGGGTCTGGGCGACCGGGCGAGCGGCGAAGACCTGCCGGAGGCGGTTCCGGAGCGTCTGACCCTGGATCTGTTCGGCGAGGACGTACGGGAACCCGTCCGCACGGCACTGCGGGACGCTCCGTTCCGCTTCGCCGCCGACCCGCCCGCTCAGGCGGGAGAGTCCGCGTTCGCCTCCGTCGTGGCCGCGTTGCGGACCCATCCGGTGCGTGGCCGGCAGTTGCTCCTCGAAGCCTTGCACCGCTCGGGGGAAAAGGCACAGGTGCCGGGACCGCAGGAATGGATGCTGCCGTTGGCCGGAGCGCTGGCCGCCGGCGGACACGTCGAAAAGGCGCAACTCCTGATCCAGCGTGCCGGAGAGCCCAAGCAACTGGCTCCTGCCGCAGCGGCCTTGTCGCTGGCCTGCTCGGTCGGCGGGCACACCACCGCCGCCGGAGACCGAGCCCGGGCCGCCGCCACCGGGCCCGTTGACGACGATCCCGCCGTCCGGGGCCTGATCGCTCAGGCGTTCGCCCACGCCGGGGAGCCGGAAGCTGCCCAGGAGTGGGCCGGGCGGGAGGGGGCGGCACGCTCCGCCCGGCCGCAGGTCGAACGGACAGCGGCGGCCGTGGCCGTGGGTCTCGCGGCGCACGCTCCCGATGTCGCGGCGCGGATCGTCGAGGACCGACTCGCCAGGGCGGGTCGGGCGGCCATGCTGCCGGTGGAGTCGATCTCCCGGCAACGGCTGCTGCCCGAGGTCGCCGGGTTGCTGCTCGCGTTGACCGATCCACGACGGCCGGATGACAGTGTCTGCACACTCCTGCGCGCCCTCGGCGCCCGTCCCCGGAACGACATCAAGAAGTGGCCGCCGGACACGATTCTCGTCCAGGCGCTCCTCGACGCGGCCGGATGCGTCCCCGGAATCGGGCTGCCGCCGGGCCGGATGCGGGATTGGGAGCGGTACATGGCCACGGCGAAGCGTGCGGAGGGGACGTTTGTGTTCGCGGAGTGGGCGGTTCTCCAGGCGTTCCGCGGTGACCTCGGTGCGGCACGGAGCACGGCAGGGCTGGGCCGGACAGCACGGGAGCGTACGGCGGCCCTGGCCGCCGTGGCGGCCTACCTCGGGCGGGTCCCGGTCGTCGCGCCCGCCGCGGACGGCTGGGCGGTACAGGATGCCTCCGTGCTGCGCTTCATCTCCCTCGCCGATGCCCTCGGCGCGGACGCCACGCGGGACGCGGAGCAGGCCCGGCTGCTGACCCGGGAGGTTCTGGCCAGCGAGCACTGGTGGTACGCCCTCCCCTTGCTGCCGACGCTGGCCCCGCAGGTGCTGCCCCGGCTCGCGGAGTCGGCGCTCGGACACACCTTGCTGTAAGGGCTCCGGACACCGGCGTGAGCGTGCCGTGGTCGGTGGTGATGTCCGGTCACCGGGTCCGGCACACCGGGGAGGTGCGGAGGTGGCTCGGCCGCGCTCCCGCGGGTTCGCCTTCGCCACGCTGATTCCCGACCGGGCCGGGCGGCCGGTGGAGCGGTGTGCCGGCCCGGTCGGCCGTGCCCGGCCGGTTCAGTCCTCCCGCAGGACGAAGGCCCGGATGGCGGCGACCGCGGCGCCGCGGGCCCATTCACCGAAGTGGGGTGACAGCAGGGTGACCCGCAGGGAGTCGGGGTCGCGGTGGCGCCGGTCCGCGATGCCCGCTTGCATGGACCGCTGGGCGCCGTCCAGTAGGACCAGGCCCTCTCCGGCGACGACGAAGTCCTTGATCAGGCAGAGGTTCGCGACGGTGGCCAGCGCCGCGCCCAGGGCCCAGGCGGCCGGGCCGAGGACGTTCCGGCACACCGGGTCCCCGGCGCGGGCCAGCGCGGCCACCTCGTCCAGGGTCACCGGCCGGCGCAGGCCGTGTGCCGCCGCGGCCAGGACCGAGTGGGTGGAGAGGTAGGAGGCGAGGCAGCCGCGGTGTCCCTCGGTGCACATCGGGCCGCCGGGGTCGAGTACGTGGTGGCTGAACGCCGACAGGTCCGCGGCGCCTGCGGGCACCATCCGGCCGTGCTGGACCAGGGCGTAGCCGATGCCCGCTCCGACGGTGAGCAGGGCGAAGTCGGTCAGGCCGCGTGCGGCGCCGAACCATCGCTGGGCGTGGGCGAGGGCGGTGACGTCGTTCTCGACGACGCAGGGCACGCCCGTGCCGCGGGTGAGCCGGTCGCGCAGTTCGACGTCCCGCCAGCCGAGGAACGGGGCGTCGAAGCGCGGTGCGGTGGTGCTGTCGGCGGTGGGGCGTGCCGTGCCGCCGAGGGTGATGCCGGCGGCGACGGGGGGCGTCCCGGCGGTGGTGAGCCGGTCGCGCACCCGGGCGATCTGGGCGCTGACGGCGTCGGGGGTGGGGGCTTCCAGGGGCTCGGTGGTCTCGGCGGTGATGCGGGCGCGCAGGTCGGTGACGACGGCGTACAGCCGGTCGGCGGTGAGTTTGACGCCGAGGAAGTGGTGGTCGGCGGCGACCACGTCCAGCGGGCGGGTGGGGCGTCCGTTGGCGGGGTCGTGGACGGTGGCGCCCTCCACGACGAGGCCGGAGGCGGTCAGTGGTTTGGTGAGGCGGGTGAGGCTGCCCGTCGAGAGGCCGAGGAGCCGGGCGAGATCGGTGCGGGTGCGCGGGCCGTTCACCAGCAGTTCGCGCAGTACGGGGCGGGCGGCCCTGGAGACCGTGGCCCAGGCGTCGACGGGGGGTGGCAGGGCGGCGGACGGCACGGTGACTCCAGTCCTCGGTGGTTCCTCGTGGCCCTTCGGTGCGCCGCCGGCTCGGCCAACGGGGTGGTGTGGCGGACCACTTGGCTTTGCAGCAAAGCTAAGCGGCCCCCATCACCGGGCGTCAACTCCACATAATCCAAAGTATCCGCGCAAGAACCCGTGACAACTCGCAAAACCTGACCTAGCTTGGCTCCGTCACAGAGCCAACATCCCCGGGTCGGGGGGTGATCGGCGTGTTCACCCGGGCCGGGCGCGAGGGCGCGCACGCCCCGGAGGAGGGGAACGCATGCAACTGCGCGGACTTACCCGATACGGCGCGCTGCTGGGCGCGCTGGCGCTGGTCGCGGGCTGTGCGGGGGGCAGCTCGGGCGACAAGGTGATCACCCTCGACTACTGGTGCTGGAGCGGGTCGCAGGCGGCCAAGGTCGCCGCGTTCAACGACGCGCACCCGCACATCCGGGTCCGGCACACGGACGCCGGCGGCGGGGTGGACTCGGCGACGAAGCTGCTGACCGCCAGCCGGGCGGGCAACGCCCCCGACGTCTCCTGCGTCGAGTACCCCACCGTGCCGTCGATGATCGTCTCGGATGTGCTCGCCGACATCGCCGAGTACACCGCCGGCATCGAGGACGCCTTCACCCCCGAGGTGTGGGGGATGACCCGGTTCGAGGGACAGGTCTACGGCATCCCGCAGGACATCGGCCCCATGGTGCTGCTCTACAACGCGCGGCGCTTCGACGAACTGGGCATCGGGGTCCCCGCCACCTGGGAGGAGTTCGCCGAGGTCGCGGCCGCGGTGCGCGAACGCGACCCGTCGACCCATCTGGCGACCTTCGCCCCCACCGAGTTCGGCAACTTCGCCGGGCTCGCCCAGCAGGCGGGCGCCGCCTGGTGGACGGTGGAGGACCGGGAGTGGACGGTGGACATCAGCGACGACCGGACGCTGGAGGTGGCCGCCTACTGGGAGGACCTGATCGACCGCGATCTGGTCAAGGCCGAGCCGCTGCTCACCCCCGAGTGGAACAACCGGGTCAACCGGGGCGAGGTGCTGACCTGGCCGGCCGCCCTGTGGGCACCCGACGTGATCCACGGCATCGCCGCGGGCCAGGCCGGCGACTGGGCCATCGCGCCCCTCCCCCGCTGGGAAGAGGACAGCGAGGCCGTCGCCCTCCAGGGCGGCACCGCGCTGGCCGTCACCAAGAACTCCGACCACCCGCAGGCCGCCGCCGAGTTCGCCATCTGGATGAACACCGCCGAGGCCGCCTACGAACTCCAGATCGCCTCCGGCCAGTACCCGGCGTGCGTCGCGGGCCAGGCCGCCGCGGCCCAGGGGCCGCCCCCCGCACTGATGGCGGGGCAGGAGGACTACTGGGACATCGCCACCCACGCGGCGGCGAACACCGTCTCGGACGTCACCTGGGGCCCGAACGTCTCCACCGCGGGCGACGCCTACCGCGACGCGATGTCCGCGGCGATCCGGGACGGTACGCCGCTCACCGACGCGATCCGCGAGACCCAGCGGATCGTCGTCGAGGAGATGCGTCGCGTCGGCTTCAGGCTCGCGCAGTGAACGGCCCTTCCATGACCTCCCCGACAGGTGACCCGCCCATGGCAACCGCAGCCACCTCCCCGCAGCACGGCACCGGGCAACGTCCCCGGCGACGGCGGCGCACCCTGGCGCCGTACGTGCTCATCGCCCCCGCGCTGCTGCTCTTCGCCGCCTTCATGGGCGTGCCCATCCTCTACGCCCTCTTCCTCAGCACCCAGGGCCTGCGCATCGTCGACGAAGGCGTCTTCGGCATCCGTGACGAGGTGTTCGTCGGCCTGGCCAACTACGCGGAGATCCTCACCGACGGGGCCTTCTGGGCCGGGTTCGGCCGACTGGCCCTCTACGGGCTGATCGCCGTCCCGCTCACCCTCGGCCTCGCCCTGCTGTTCGCGCTGCTGCTCGACCACGGGGCGTCCCGGGCCAAGCGGTTCACCCGGACCGCGATCTTCATCCCCTACGCGATCCCCGGGGTGGTGGCCTCCCTGATGTGGGGGTTCATGTACCTCCCCTCGACCAGCCCGTTCAGCCATCTGACCCGGGAGCTGGGCCTGGGCTCCATCCCCTTCCTGGACGGCGGCGCCATCTACCCCTCGCTGGCCAACATCGCCATCTGGGGCGGCACCGGCTTCAACATGATCATCATCTACACCTCGCTGCGCGGCATCCCGGCCGAGCTGTGCGACGCCGCCCGCATCGACGGCTGCACCGAGTGGCAGATCGCCTGGCGGATCAAGGTCCCCCTGGTCGCCCCCGCCCTGGTGCTCACCGGGCTCTTCGCCCTCATCGGCACCCTCCAGGTCTACGGCGAGCCGACCATGCTCAGCTCCATGACCACGGAGATCTCCCAGACCTGGGTGCCGCTCATGCACATCTACCGCGACGGCTTCATCCGGGACGACCTGCCCATGGCAGCCGCCGGCTCCGTGTTCCTCGCCGTCGGCACCCTGCTCGTCTCGCTGGCCCTGCTGAAGGCCACCCAGCGCCGCGCCTTCGGAGGCTTCAAGTGACGGACCACCAGGCCGCCCGGCGCGCGCCGGGCACCCCGCGGCGCCCCGGTGCGCTGCCCACCGCGATCCTGCTGATCGGCGCCTTCTACTCGCTGATCCCGGTCGCCTGGATCGTCGTCGCGGCCACCAAGACCAACGCGCAGCTGTTCTCCACCTTCACCTTCCAGCCCGGCACCGGACTGCTGGACAACCTCGGGGACCTCTTCTCCTACGGCGAGGGACAGTTCTCGCAGTGGGCGCTGAACAGCCTCTACTACGCAGGGGTCGGCTCCCTGCTGTGCACCCTGGTGTCGACGGCGGCCGGCTTCGCCTTCGCCAAGTACCGTTTCCGGGGCCGCGCCCCGCTGTTCTATCTGATCCTGGCCGGGGTGCTGCTGCCCGGGATGACGCTGGCCATCCCGCAGTACATCATCATGTCCGAGATCGGCATGGTGGGGACGTACTGGTCGGTGCTGCTGCCCGGGCTCATCTCCCCGTTCGGCATCTATCTGGCCCGGGTGTACGCCGAGGCGTCGGTGCCGGACGCCACGATCGAGTCGGCGCGCATCGACGGGGCGAGCGAGTTCCGCATCTTCACCTCGATCGGGCTGCCCATGATGCTGCCCGGCATGGTGACGATCTTCATGCTCCAGTTCGTCGGCAACTGGAACAACTTCCTGCTGCCGTTCATCATGCTCTCGGACGAGGACAAGTACCCGATCAATCTGGGCCTGTACACCCTGCTGTCCAAGGGCTCCGGCGAACCGGCGCTGTACGGCATCGCGATCGTCGGCACGGCCGTCTCGGTGATCCCGCTGATCCTGCTGCTGCTCTTCCTCCAGCGCTTCTGGCGGCTCGACCTGATCAGCGGCGGCCTGAAAGGCTGACCGCGCCTCGGGGCAGCGACCGCGCGGGCCGCCCCGGATCCCCCCGGATCCGGGCCGGCCCGCGCCCCCGTGCGGTGCGGTGCGGTACTAGCGGATCGCCGGCTGCCGGTCCTGCTCCCCCGCCGGGGCCGGGTCGGCCGGGGTCTCCCGCAGCCCCACCCGGTCGTGCAGCCGGCGCAGGAAGGGCGGCGCCCACCAGTTGGCGTCGCCGGCCAGCCGCATGAACGCCGGGACCAGCACGGTGCGGATGATCAGCGCGTCGACCAGGACGGCCAGGGCCATGCCGACACCCAGTTGCTTGAGGAAGACGACCTGCCCGGTGGCGTACGCGGCGAAGGTCAGCGCCAGGATGCCGGCCGCCGCCGTGATCAGCGGGGCGCTGCGCTGGATGCCGACGGCGACGGCGCGGGTGTTGTCGCCGGTGCGGTCCCACTCGTCCTTGACGCGGGCCAGGATGAACACCTCGTAGTCCATCGACAGCCCGTAGGCGATGCAGAACATCAGGATCGGGATGCTGGGTTCCATCCGCCCGCTGGGGGTGAAGTCCAGGACGCCGGAGAGGTTCCCCTCCTGGAAGATCCACACCAGCGCGCCGAACATGACGGTCAGACTCAGCACATTGGCGACGGTCGCCTTCAGCGGGATCAGCACACTCCCCGTCATCAGGAAGATGATCACCACGGTGACGAGCACGATGAGGGCGACGACCAGCGGCAGCCGGTCAAGCAGCGCCGAGCGGAAGTCCGTCATGGCGGCCGGGGTGCCGCCGACCAGCACGTCGTAGGGGGCGTCCAGGGCCCGTACCTCCCGCACCAGGTCGGCGATGTCGCCGCGCAGCGCGTCCTGCCCGGGGATGACGGAGAGCCACATCGCGTCCGGGGAGGCGAAGCGTTCGGACGCCTCGGTGGCCGCGGCGCTGACCGCGCCGTCCCGGTAGGAGCCGGCCTCGGTGTCCACCTGGAACACACCGGGCAGCTCCGACAGCCGCAGCGCGTACTCCTCGGTGCGGGCCGGATCGCCCGGCTCGTCCGCCACCACCTGGAGCGCGTCGGACTCCTCGGCCGGGAAGTTCTGCCCGATCTGCTCCTGGGTGATGCGGCTGGCGGCCGACGGCGGCAGCACCCGCTCGTCCGGCAGCCCGAAGTTCGCTCCCAGGAACGGCGCGCCCAGCAGCAGCAGGACGGCCAGCGCGGGCAGCCCGAACAGCAGCGGCCGGCGCATCACCCGCACCGTCATCCGGTACCAGCGCCCGTCGGTCACGGAGGTGGTGGTGCGTGGCGGCCGGCGGCGCAGCGTGCGCTGCCCGATGGCCGCGAGCGCGGCGGGCAGCAGCAGCACCGCGGCGAGCGAGACGGTGAGGACGACCGCGATGCCCGCGTAGGCGAAGGAGCGCAGGAACGGGAAGGGGAAGGCGAAGAGCGCGGCCAGTGAGGCGGCGACGGTGACGCCGCTGAACAGGACGGTGCGGCCGGCGGTCTCCACGGTGCGGACCACCGCGGCGGTGCGGTCGGCGCCGGTGGCGCTCTCCTCGCGGAAGCGGGTGATGACGTAGAGCGCGTAGTCGATGCCGAGCCCCAGCCCGAGCACGAGGGCGAGGTTGGCGGCGAAGGTGGAGACCTCGGTGAAGGCGGTGATGCCGCGCAGGATCGCCAGGGTGCCGAGCACGGCGAAGAGACCGACCCCCAGGGTGAGGGCGGCGGCCGTCCAGCGGCGGTAGACGCCCGCCAGGAGCAGCAGGACGACGGGGATGATGACGAGTTCGGCGCGGATGAAGTCGCGCGCGGCCTCCTGGCCCACCTCGCGGAAGATCTCGTCCGCGCCCCCGTGCCGGACCGTCAGCAGGTCGGTGTCCCGGTCGGAGAAGTTCTCCGTGATGAGGGGGAGTTGCTCGCGCACCTCGGTGGCCGACCCGGCCAGCCAGGCCACGATGAGGGCCTGGCCGCGGTCCTCGGCGGCCAGGGTTGGGGTCCGGTCGCGGGACCAGTAGGAGCCGGTGGCGGTGACCCCCGGCTCGGCCGCGAGGTCCGCTTCGAGGGCGGTGGCTTCGGCGGCGAGGGCCGGGTCGTCGACGGTGCCCTCGCGGGCGGTGATCAGCAGCAGGTAGTTGGGGCTGCCGTTCTCGAACTCCCGGGCGATCAGCGCGTCGGCGGTGTGCGACTCGGATCCGGGCGCGTCGAAGCGGGACAGCGACAGCGCGTTCATGGCGCCGGAGCCGATGACGGCGGCGCACAGGAACAGGAGTGCGCCCGCGATCAGCACGGCACGCCGCCGCGTGGCGGCGAGGAGGCCGAGCCTGCGCAGCAGCGGGGGTGGTGGGGACATACGGGACGCTCCTCGTGCGATGTGCCGGTCCGGAAAAGGGGGCGGGGTTGGCCGCCCGGTCGGACGATGGCGCACGCCGCTGACCGAACGCTGGAAGAAGTGCTGAAGTACCGTGCGGACGGCGGGCGTCCGCGTCCCGGCCGCACGGCGGGAGGGCGCCGCCGGGTCGGTGATACTGGGGGCGGGAGGAGGGGCGGTGACCGGCGAGAACGTACGTTTCGAGGTGCTCGGCCCGGTGCGGGCCCGGGTGGGGAGCGGTGAGGTGCCGCTCGGTCCGCCGCGGCAGCGCGCGGTGCTGACGGCGCTGTTGCTGCGGGCACCCCGGCCGGTGAGCGCGGAGGCGGTCATCGACACGGTGTGGGGCGCGTCCGCGCCGGCCGGTGCGGTGAACCTGGTGCAGAAGTACATGTCGGGGCTGCGCGGCGCGCTGCCGGAGCCGGCGGGCATCGTGCTGACGGACGCCGGGTACGCGCTGACCGGCGTCGACGGGGCGCACGCCCTCGATCTGTGGGAGTTCGAACAGTCGCTGGCCGGGGCCCGGGCGCTGCGGGCGGCGGGAAACGCGGCTCAGGCCGCGGCGGCTCTCACCCGGGCGACCTCGCTGTGGCGGGGCCCGCTCGCCGAGGGGCTGTCCGGTCCCGGTATCGAGCTGGAACGCGATCGGATGGCGGAGCGTCTGGTCGGCGCGTACGAGGACCTGTACGCCGTGGGGCTGGTGCTCGGCCGCGGGCCGCGGGACGTACCGGAGCTGGCCCGGCTGGCCGCCCGGCACCCGCAGCGGGAGCGGCTGCACGAGTTGCTGATGCGGGCCCTGGTGCAGGCCGGCCGTCCGACGGAGGCGCTGGAGGTGTACGCGGGGGTGCGCGGCCGGCTGGCCGAGGAGTACGGCACCGAGCCGGGCCCGGGGCTGCGGGCGGCCCAGCGGTGGGTGCTGGCGGGCGGCGACCCGGAACCGGAGCCCGCCGCCGGGGGCCCGGCCGGGCCAGCCCGGCCAGCGCCGCGCCGGGTGTCCGCCACGGAGGACGGGGCGGGCGCGGATGTCCCCCCGGTACCGGTCCGGCCCGAGCAACTGCCGCATCCGGTCGCGGGGTTCACCGGCCGTGAGGCCGAGGCCGGGCAGGTCACCGGTCTGCTGCTGTCGGGCGGCACCCCGCTGGTGTGTGTGGAGGGCACCGCCGGGGTCGGCAAGACGACGCTGGCGGTGCACTGCGCCCACCGGGTGTCCGGCGCGTTCCCGGACGGCCGGCTCTTCGCGGATCTGCGCGGGTTCGACCCGCTGGCGCCGGCCCGGCCCGCCGATGTCCTCGGGGATTTTCTGCGCGCGCTCGGTGTCCCGGCCCGTCAGGTGCCGGACGGGGTGGACGCGCGGGCGGCGCTGTTCCGCTCGGTGCTGGCGGGCCGCCGGGTGCTGGTCGTCCTGGACAACGCCGCCGACGCCGCCCAGCTGCGGCCCCTGCTGCCGGGCCCGGGGCGGTGCGCGGTCCTGGCCACCAGCCGGCGCGGGCTGACCGGGCTGGCGGCCGTCGCCGGGGCGCACCGGGTGGTGCTGCCGGTGCTCTCCCCGGGCGAGTCGGCGCTGCTGCTGCGCACCGCCCTGGGCCCGGCCGCGGCCGGGGACGAGGGTCCGCTCGCGGAGATCGCCCGGCTGTGCGGGCATCTTCCGCTGGCGCTGCGGGTGGTGGCGGCCGGTGCGGCCACCGTTCCCGGCCTCTCCCCCGGTGATCTCGCCACCCATCTGGCCGCCGAGGGCCCGCTGGCGTCCGCCGCCGCGCCGGACGACGAGCGGGTGTCGGTGACGGCGTCGCTGACCCTGTCCTACCGGCGGCTTGACCCGGCCGCGCGCCGGATGCTGCGGCTGCTCGGGCTCGTTCCCGGGCCGGACCTGACCCGCCGGGACGCGGCGGCGGTCAGCGGGCTGCCGGCCGCCGACACCGGCCGCGCCCTGACCGCGCTGACGACCGCGCATCTGCTGGAACAGCACCGGCCCGGACGGTTCCGGTTCCCGCACGACCTGCTGCGCGCGTACGCCGGGCAGCGGGCGGGCGAGGAGGAGGACCCGGCGGTGCGGCGGGCGGCGGTCGGCCGGCTGGCCGCCCGGTACACCCGTCTCGCCCGGGCCCTGGGCGGCGGCCAGCACCGTGCCCGGCCGGTGGCCCCGGACGGCACGGTGGGCGGGCCCGGGGCGGAACCGGAAGCGCCGGCCGAGGCCGAACTGCCCAATGTCGCCGCGATGGTCGAGTACACCGCGCGGCACGGGCCGTACCCGGTCGCCTGGACGCTGGCGTCCCTGCTGCACGACGTCTGCAAACGGCGCACCCTGGTGACGGAGTGGCTGACGCTGGCGGCGGCCGGGCTGCGGGCGGCGCACACCGCCGGGGACCGGCTGGCGGCGGCCGGGCTGTCCCTGACGCTGGTGGACGCGTGTCTGACGGCGGGCCGGGTCGAGGCGGCCGACGAGCACGCGCGGCGGGCGCTGGCCGTGGGCCGGCAGGAGGGGTGGCCGGACGTGGTGGCCGCCGCGTGCGAGCAACTGGGCCGTGGGAGGTGGCTGCTGGGCGACCTGCCACGGGCCGGGGAGCTGCTGGCGGAGGCGGTGGACACCGCCACCGCGGCGGGCCTCCCGCTCGCCACGGCCAAGTCCCTGGGCGCGCTGGCGCGGGTCGAGGCGGACAGCGGCGCCTGGCCGGCCGCGCACCGGCACTACCGGCGGGCGCTGCGGATCAGCCGGGCGCTGGGCGTGCGCTATCTGGAGGCGGTGTTCCTGGCCGAACTGGGGGTCGTGCACCGGGGGCGGGGCGAGCCGGCCACCGCGCTGGGCGTCCTGGAGTCGGCGCTGGCGCTGAGCCGGGACGATCCGGATCTGTGCCGGCCGGCGGCGCTCGCGCACGCGTATCTGGCGGAGGTGCACGCGGTGGACGGCCGGGAGGAGGAGGCCCGGGCGGCCACCCGGGAGGCGCTGCGCATCGCCGGGGAACAGGGCGACCCCTGGGCGCTGACGGAGGCGCACAACGCCGCCGGGCGTTCCCTGACGCTGCTGGGTGCCACCGGCGAGGCCACCGACCGGCACCGGGCGGCGCTGCGGCTGTCCCGCACGCTGCCCTACCGGCGGGGTGAACTGCACGCGCTGGCGGGGCTGTTCACCGCCACGGGGTGGCCGGCCTGGCGCCGGGAGATCACCGCGGTGGCCGGCCACCACGCGTACGACCTCACCGCGCTGCTGGCCGGCTGACCCGGACGGCCGCGGACCTCAGCCGGGCAGCTGGGCGAGCAGCCCGTGAGGGGCGTCGGGACGGAAGCAGAGGTCGAGGACGGCGCCCGCCTCGGCCGCGTACCGGGCGCCGCGCGGGAACAGGGCGCGTTCGTAGGCGGCCAGCGCCCCCTCGGTGTCGCCCGGCCGGGCGGCGAGTGCGGTACCCAGTTCGGCTCCGTCCAGCATGGCGAGGTTGGCGCCCTCCCCGGTGAACGGCGGCATCAGGTGGGCCGCGTCGCCGAGCAGGGTGACGCCGGGTGACCGCGCCCAACGGTGGCCAACGGACAGCGCGTACAGCGGCCGGGGCGTCAGCGGGCCGTCGGCCGCACCGATGAGCGCCCGCAGCCCCGGGTCCCAGCCGTCGAAGTGCTCCAGCGCCGCCGCCGGGGCGACCGCGGCGGGCCCGGTGCCGGGGCCCGCCGCCCAGTTCTCCGGGACGGTCAGCGCGGCGTACACATGGATGCTGCCGTCCGGCCGGCGGTGCGCCAGCAGGCCCCGCCCCTCCCCCAGCGCGTAGAAGATGCCGTCGCCGACGAGCGCGGCGCACCGCGGATGGCGGGTGTCGGCGTCAGACAGGTCGGCCTCCAGGAGTGTCATGCCCGTGTAGCGGGGCCGCTCCGGCGATATGAGCGGACGGATTCTGGACCGGGCGCCGTCGGCTCCGACGAGCAGGTCGGTGGTGAACGCCGAACCGTCGCCGAGCCGTACCTCGTGCCGGCCGTCGCCCAGCGCCCGCGCCGCCGTGACGCCCGCTCCCCAGCGGACCGTGTCCCGGGGGAGCGAGCCGAGCAGGAGATCCCGCAGCCGGCCCCGTGCGATGTCGGCGCGCACGGTGTCCGGCGCCGGTTCCTCCTCCCGGCACACGGCGGCGTTCCGGTCGAGGATGCGGACGGACCCGGTGCCGGTGCGGGCCAGCGCGCGGAACGCGGTGTGCAGGCCGGCGGCTCGCAGGGCCGCCTGCCCGGTGTCCTCGTGCAGATCGATGACGCAGCCCTGGGGCCGGGCCAGGGGTGAGGCGTCGCGGTCGTACACGGCGGCGGGGATACCGGCGGTGTGCAGGACGCGGGCCAGTGTCAGGCCGCCGAGGCCGGCTCCGATGATGGCGATGGGCTGGTGGCGGGGCATGCTGCTCTCCTCGCGGTGCGGTGACGTGCTGTCAGGGGCGCGGGTGTGATCGCCCCGGGCACGCGCACGGCAGGGGCCGTTCCCGGAGGGGGACGGTGCGGCCGGTCCACCCGGAAGGTCCGCGGGGCAGGCGCCACTGACGGAGGAAGGGTGGGGTTACGGGCCCGGGGGCTCCGCCGGGGCAGGGAGCGGCAGCCGTGCGTCAGTACGCGTGGGGCCGGCTCCGGGAGAACGCCCGGACGGTGTGCTGTCTCTTCCGGCCGGAGACGCTGCCTCCGGCGGGTGTTACCCGGCGCAACGGCCGGGGGATCTCACGCGTTCCCGGGCGGACAGAGGTTCATCAGCGCGCCCCAGGCACTCACATAGCCGTTGGTGCCCGCGGGACGCCATTCCAGCGGCCCTCGCACGGATTCCGCACCGCGCCGGCCGTGCGCCGGCGGGCGGGAGCTGTGGTGCACCGGGCTTCGCACGCCACCCTCCACTGAGCGGTTGCCTTCTGCCACCTCCAGCGTACCGAATCGGTCTCCCGGCGCACCATCATCCGCGGTCCTGCCGCCGGGAGTCGGGGTGTCCCCGGCCGGAGACGACAAACGCCCCCGCC
Organism: Streptomyces harbinensis; assembly: GCF_900116145.1. GTDB lineage: Bacteria > Actinomycetota > Actinomycetes > Streptomycetales > Streptomycetaceae > Streptomyces > Streptomyces carpaticus. The sequence goes on from NZ_FPAB01000008.1 coordinate 142,807, forward strand.
CGTACGGTCACGGGCGGGGGCGGCGCGGTCGGTGCGGGCTCAGATGCCGCAGGTCGGGGCCGACCAGAAGCGGTTGGAGCGGTGGGCGACGTGGGTGTGGTCGTTGTGGCCGGGGTAGCCCGGGCCGAGGATCTCGTTGAAGCCGTGGTAGCGGGCGCGCTGGGCGAGGGTGCAGAACGACGGGGTGCCGGTGAGGTCGACGCCGTCCCCGTACAGATGGCGGCTGTTGGCGGCGCCGCCGGCCGCGTTGTTGCAGGCCACGGAGCGGAATCCGCTGCTGACCGTGATGGGCCGGTCGCCCAGGGCGTGCCGCAGGGCTTCCAGCTTCCACATGCTGACCAGGGCGTTCTGCCGGGCGGTGGCCGCGCTCACGGCGCCGCCGGCCCAGGTGGTGTTGCAGCGGTTCAGTTCGGCGTAGGAGAAGTGGATCGGGGTGCAGTCCGGGGATTGAAGCGCGTAGATCTGACCGAAGGTGGCCGGGCCGGCCACCCCGTCGGCCGACAGGCCGTACGCCTGCTGGAAGCGCTGGACCGCTGCCCGGGTCGCCGGCCCGTAGGAGCCGTCGAGGGCCAGGACCTCACCGTAGGCCGGGTAGCCGGAGACTCTTATCTGGAGTTGGCGCACGTCTTCCCCGGTGGACCCCTGGGAGAGGGTGCGGTTCCACGTGTAACAGCTGTCGGCAGCGGCCGTGGAGGCGGTGCCTGCGCCGACCAGGGTGGCGGCGGTCAGCAGGACCAGGGCTGCCAGGGAGCGGATCACTCGTCTCATGGAGGAGCACAGTGGCGGCGATCCGCGTCCTTGGCAAGAGCGCCCTCACTCCTTCCGCCGGAAGGGTCGCCCGCCCGCGTGTCACCCCCACGGCTCTCCTTCGGCCCCGGCCCGTGGGGGCCTGTCCCCGGTGATGCGCCAGGCTCCCGCCGCCCGGTACCGGCCGTGCAGTCGTGCGTAGAGACCGTCCACGTGGCGCAGTCGCCCGGGGGTGTCGTTCTGCACGACCCGGCCCCGGTCGAGTGCGATCACCCGGTCGGCCGCTTCGAGGGTCGCGGGCCGGTGGGCGATGACGATGACGGTTCGGTCCGGGTCCTCGGCGATGCGGCGTACGGCGTCGCTGACGGCCCGTTCGTTCTCCGGGTCGAGTGCCGAGGCCGCCTCGTCGATGACGACGATCGGCGACTTCTTGAGGAACGCCCTGGCGATGGACACCCGTTGGCGTTCTCCGCCGGACAGTCTCGATCCGCCTTCGCCGACCCGGCTGTTCCAGCCGTCCGGCAGTTGCCCGATCACCTCGTCGAGTCGCGCGGCCGCGGCGGCTTCCGCCAGTTCGCGTGCCGTGGCGTCGGGGTGCGCCAGTCGGAGATTCGCCTCGATGGTGTCGTCGAACAGGTAGACGTCCTGGAAGATCATGGTGATCCGCTCCAGCAGCCGGCCCGGATCGCAGTCCCGGATGTCGGCGTCGCCGATCCGCACCTCACCGCCGGTGACGTCGAAGAAGCGGGCGAGCAGGCGTGTCACGGTGGTCTTCCCGGAGCCCGAGGGTCCGATGAGGGCGGTGGTGCTGCCCGCCGGGCAGGTGAAGGAGACCTCGGTGAGCGCGGGGGTGCGGGCCCCGGGGTAGGTGAAGGTGACATCGGTGAACGTGATGTCGTGGGCGGGGCCGAGGCGCACGGGGCGGGCGGGCGCCGGCAGCGGAGCGGCGGACAGGATGCCCTGGACGCGTGCGATGGCGTTGTCCATGGCGTGCAGCGCCCCGATCAGTTCGATCAGGTTGCTCAGCGGTTCGAGGAAGCGGACGGTGAGAACGAGCAGGGCGATGGCCTCGGGGGGATCGATCCGGCCGGTGAGGAACAGCCCGGTGCTGAGGGCGAGGGCCGCCAGGAAACCCGCGAGGACGACCGCCGTGTACAGCAGGTCGGGGAGCACGGCGCGGCGCAGCCCGCGGCGGTACACCTCCCGGTGTGCGGCCAGCGCCCGGCGCATGAGCGGGGTTCCCGAGCGGCCGACTCCCGCGGCACGCAGGACGGGCTGTGCCTGGCCCACTTCGATGGCCCGGCCGGCGATGTCCGTCGCGGCGTTCTCGAGCTCGGTCTCCACCTCGGAGGAGATCCGGCCGGCGCGCTTCAGCGCCAGGAAGGCCACCGGCATCGTCGCGGCGAGGAGCACGGCGACACGCCAGTCGACTGTCGCGGTGACCAGCACGATCGTCGCGGGGGTGAGGACGGCGGTGAGCGCCGGTCCACCGGTGCTCACCGCGAGCTGGCCGATGTTGCCGGCGTCTGCGGTGAGCGCGCGCGCCAGGCGGGCCTTGTTCCGGGCGGTGAACCACCCGCTGGGGAGGGCCATCGCGTGCCGGAGTACGCGGTCGCGCAGTTGTTCCGACACCTCCGAGGCGGCGGTGAATCCGATGGGGGTCGCCACGACGGTGAGGACGCCGTAGAGCACGAGTCCCGCGCCGGCCGCCAGCAGCCACGGCCGCGCCGCGGCGAAGTCCGGCCGGTCCCTCAGGAGTGCGGTGAGGATCGGCGCGAGCGTGCCCAGGAGCAGGCCCTGCAGAATCGCTTGCAGCGCGGTGAGCGCGCCCAGACGCATGGTCAGACGTGGCTGCGGCAGCAGCGCGTGGAGGTGGCGGATCATGGAATCTCTCCTCGGGACCTTTCCGGGCGGGTTTCCGCGCGACGTACGGTCCGGGCTCCGGAACGGGCCGCCGTCGCGGGCACGGGGGGGGGCGAGACGCCGCGGCGGGGTGTCGGCGCGGTGGACGGGCGGGACCGGTTCACGCCGGGAGGTCACCGGATTGGGCACGCCACAGCCGTCTGTAGAGCCCGTCGGCGGCGAGGAGTGCCGCATGGGTGCCCTGCTCGACGAGGCGTCCGCGGTCGAGAACGAGAATCCGGTCGGCGTCGACGACGGTGCGCAGGCGATGCGCGATGACGAGCACGGTCTTTCCGCGCACCAGCCGGGACAGGGCGGCCTGTACAGCGGCTTCGTTGTCCGGGTCGAGGGAGGCGGTGGCCTCGTCCAGCACGACGACGGGTGCGTCCGAGAGAATCGCCCGGGCGATGGTGAGGCGCTGTCGTTCCCCGCCCGACAGCCCGGTGTCCTCCGCGAGAACGGTGTCGTAGCCGTGCGGCAGTGCCTCGATGACGTCGTCGATCCGCGCTGAGCGGGCCGCCCGCCGGACCTGTTCGTCGCTCGCCCCGGGGGCCGCGATCCGGATGTTCTCTGCGATGGTGTCCCGCAGGAGCATCACGTCCTGGAACACCAGCGCGACCGAGGAGAGCAGCGTGCGCTCGTCCATCGACCGGACATCGACACCGCCGATGCGCACCGCGCCGCGGGTGACGTCGTAGAACCGGGGAATGAGGGCGGCGAGGGTCGACTTTCCCGCCCCTGACGGTCCGACGACCGCCGTCACGGTGCCCGGCGCGCACACGGCGCTCAGATCGTCGAGTGCCGGCGTGGCTCCGTCGTAGGAGAAGGAGACCCGGTCGAACTCGACGGCGTGGCCGCGGGGCGTTCGGGGTGCCGGCGCCTCGGGCAGCGGCGGATGGGTCAGCAGCGCTTCGATGTTCCGTGCCGCCGTGCGTCCCTTGCGCAGCCCCTGTGATCCGTGGATGGCCGGGTTGATCGACGTCGGGAGTCCGATGCCGACGACGAGGAAGGGCAGCAGTTCGCTCATCCGGAGTGAGCCCGCGCCGACGAGGATGAGGCCGGCGGCGGCCAGGATGCCGAGGAGGGTCATCTCGGAGGCCAGCAGCCGTGCCGCGGCGGTGCTGTAGCGGGTCTCGGCGGCCCAGGCGGCCAGCGCCGAGGAGTGCTCACGGACGGCCTCGGTGAAGCGGCGCAGGACGTGTCCCCCGGCCCCGAACGCTTTCACGACGCCGACACCGTCGGCGTACTCGACGCTGGCGGTGCTGATCCTGGCCTCGGCGGCGAGCAATCGGTTCATGTGGCGCGTCGCGGAGCGCATGGCGATCCGGTAGCTGACGCCGAGGGCCACGAGCGCGGTGGCCGTCACCACCGTCATCCGCCAGTCGACGAAGGACAGGTAGAGAAGTCCGACGGTCACGGCGGTGACCGCCGCGACCATCTCGCCCAGGGCGTGGGCGATGAGCTGGTGCATCTCTTCGAGGTCGTTGGTGAGCCCGCGCTTGATCCGGCCCGAGCCCCGCGACCGGATCCATCCCAGGGGTACGGTGCCCAGGTGGCGCACCATGCGCAGTCGCAGTGTGTGCAGAATCCGGGCGTCGGCGAAGTGCCCCAGCCGGGACGAGGAGTACACGAGCAGCAGCCGGACCACGGCCCCGGCCGCGCCGACGAGGACCCACAGCCGGACCGAGTCCTGTTCGACGGCCGTTCCGTGTGCCGCGAGCAGCCGGGCAATCTCGGCGGTGGCGAGGTACGGGACGCTGCCCGCCGCGGCGGCGAGTGCCGAGAGGAGGGCGCAGCCGATCAGGTGGGGCCGGACGGGCTCCAGCAGCCGGGCCAGCGCTCCCGGCCCAGCCAGCGCGGCCTTGTCGCCGGCGCCCGCGCGCTCTTCCGCCGCGGAAGACGACGGAGCCGCCTGGTGGGTTGCGGTCGTGCTCATGCCTCGACACCTCTCTGCTCCGTGCCGCCTCGGCCGGTCCCGGGGGCCGCATGCCGTTCGGTTCCTCCCCGCCGGACGCGGGAGCCCGGTAAGGCATGCCTCACCTCACCTTGCGACCTGAAGGGAACGTGATGTCAAATACCGCCATGGGCAAGCCCGTCGGTGTCTCGATCGGTCAGGCGGCAGCGCTCTATCAGGTCGCCCCCTCGACCTTGCGCTGGTGGGAGAAGACGGGCCTGCTGCCGGAGCCGCCGAGGGTGAACGGGCGGCGCGTCTACGACGAGGTCGCGCTGCGCCGTATCGGTCTGGCCTATCTGTGCTGTGTCACCGGTGCGATGCCGCTCGCGGAGGCGGCCCCGGTCACGTCGGGGCAGCACGGCAGGTCGTGGCGTCAGGAGGTCGGCCGGCACGTGGCCCGGCTGGACGCCGACCTGCGCCGGCTGCGGGACGCCCGCGCGTATCTGCTCCATCTGCTGCAATGCCCCGACGAGGACGTGGCCGCCGAGTGCTCGCACCTCGAAGGCGAACTCGCCGACCGCACTCCGGCCGGCGATGTGGCGGCGCCGGACCTGCTCTCGGCCGCCGCGGCGCGGAGCACACGCGGTGGACGTCCGGTGCGTGACGGAAAGGCGGGTCCGCGTGACGAAACGGCGACGGGGCAGCCGGCCTGCCGGATGTGCGGGTGCACGTTGGCGGCCCCGGTACGCGGCCGGCGACGGCTGTACTGCTCGGCCGCCTGCCGTCAGCGTCAGTACCGCCGGCAGCGCGCGTCGCGAGAACGCGGCTGAGGGCGCGTCCCCGGGGCGGGCCGGCCCGGGTGCTTGACCCGCGACCACGCGTCCGGTGAAGAGGGCCCCTCCCCGTCAGGTGCCGTCGTCATGCGGTGAGGTCAGGCGCGGGACCCGGCGCCCGCGGTGCTCTCGCGCACCAGCAGGCGGTGTGCCACCACCCGTTCCCGTGGCGGCGCGCCGGCGGTGCGGGCGTCCCGTTCGGCGATCCGGACCATGAGCAGTTCCAGGGCCACCCGCGCCACGGCGTGTTTGTCGGGTGCCACGGTGGTCAGGGACGGCACGCTGAACCGGCCGCCCTCCACATCGTCGAAGCCCACCACCGCGACATCCTCGGGCACCCGCAGCCCCCGGTCGTGCAACTCCCGCATGGCGCCGAGCGCCAGTTGGTCATTCAGGCACAGCAGGCCGTCCGGCTGCTCCCCGGCCTCCAGCAGCCGGCGTACCGCCAGCGCGCCGTCCAGGGCCCGGAAGTTCTCCACCCGCAGCAGCACCGCCGGATCCCAGGGCAGACCCGCGGCCTCCAGCGCCGCCCGGTGGCCGGCGCTGCGCACCTCGGCGGTGCCCGGTTCCGTGCCCTCCCGGCCGCCGACCACCCGGATGCGGCGGCGGCCGAGTTCCAGCAGGTGAACGGTGGCCTCGCGGGCGGCCCGTTCGTTGTCGATGGCGACGTGGTCGGCCTGCCCGGGCCGTACCCGCTCGCCGAGCAGCACGGTCGGCGGGGCGCCCGGGCGGTCGCGCAGATCCGTACCCGTGAGGGTCAGCGGGCTGAGGATCAGCCCGTCGGCGAAGTCGGAGCCGAACCCCTCCAGGGCGGCCAGCTCCCGGCGGCGGTCCTCGCGGGTCTGGTGCACCAGGACCGTCATCGCGTTCCGTTCGGCCTCGGTGATGATCAGCGCGGCGAGATCCGCGAAGTAGGGGATGTCGAGTTCGGGAACGACCAGGGCGATGATGCCGGTCCTCCCCCGGCGCAGATGCCGGCCGGCGAGGTTCACCCGGTAGCCCAGCTCGTCGATGGCCTCCCGGACCGCGGTGCGGGTCCGCTCCGAAACGTGCGCGTAGTCGTTGATCACATTGGAGACGGTCTTCTCCGAGACGCCCGCGCGTCGCGCCACGTCCTTGATCCTGGGTCGCGCCACCCGTACCTCCTGAGCCGGTCCCGATCGTACGGGCCGCGCGGCGCGCCCGACCACCGGATATCACCTTCCGTGGGCACCCGGCCGACGCTGAGCCATCCCGTCCGTTCTCTTTACAGCCGTTGTACATCGATGTAAAAACTCCGGAACAACCCAGCGTCGGGTCCGAGAGGTGTCAGATGACCGGTGCACATCCCAGGCGCCACGACCGGTTCACGGTGGACCGCCGGCGGTTTCTGCGGCTCTCCCTGACCGCCTCCGGAGCGGCACTCGCCCCCGGCCTGCTCACCGGCTGCGGCGCCCCCGCACCCGGCGGCGACGGTGTGGGACTGAAGATCTGGGACCTGTTCTCCGGCGGCGACGGGCTGCTGATGGACGAGATGATGGACACCGTCCGCGGCGGACCCGACGGCTTCACCCTGGACCGCACCATCCTGGAGTGGGGACCGTCCTACTACACCAAGCTGGCCATGGCCGCCGCCGGCGGCCGGGCGCCGGATGTCGCGGTGCTCCATCTGTCGCGGATGCCGGGGTACGCGCCCGGCGGACTGCTCGACCCCTTCGACCTGGAGCTGCTGGCCGAGTTCGGCATCACCCGCGAGGACTTCCCGCCGGCGCTGTGGGAACGGGCCCAGTGGGAGGGCAGGCTGTATGCCGTCCCCCTGGACACCCACCCGTTCATCGTCTTCTACGACCTGGACGTGGCCGAGCGGGCGGGCGTGCTGGACGGTGCGGGCCGGCTGATCCAGCCCGGTTCGCCCGGCGCGATGCTGGAGACCAGTGCGGCGCTCGCCGAGGCGCACGGCGGGGCCGGACTGCTCTTCGGCCATGTGACCGACCCGGCCCAGAACTGGCGGATCTTCAACGCCCTGTACGCGCAGACCGGCGCCGCCTTCGACCTGCCCGAGTCGGGCCCGGCCATCGACACCGACGCGGCGGTGCGTGTCGTGTCCTTCCTCCAGGAACTCTTCGACGGCCGCACCAACCCCAACCACCTGGACTACTTCGGCGCCCTGGCGTCCTTCACCGAGAGCCGCGGCGCCATGATCGCCGTCGGCGAGTGGGAGCTGCCCACCCTGCGCAGCACCGGCATCCGGCTGGGCGCCGCGCCGTTCGTCAACGTCTTCGGCGAACCCGCCGTCGCCACCGACTCGCACAGCTACGTACTCCCCCGCCAGGAGCGCCCCGACCCGGCGCGGCGCCGCGAGGCGCACCGCTATGTGGCGGCCATGCTCCGGCAGAGCCTCACCTGGGCCGGGGCCGGCCATCTGCCCGCCTATCAGCCGGTCCTGGCCGAACCGGGATACGCCGAGCTGGATCCGCAGTCCTCCTACACCGAGGCGGGCGACCTGGCGGTGCTGGACCCGCCGGCCTGGTTCGCCGGGTCCGGGTCGCTCTTCCAGGACCGGATGTCGCAGGCCATTCAGCCCGCGCTGCTGGGCAGGGCGTCCGCCGAGGCGGCGGTGGACCGGATGGTCCGCGAGTGCGCGGATCTCCTCGACCAGCCGAACCCCGTCCGGTGACCCGGCCCGCGGAGAGAGAGGGAGCGCGCCCGATGAGCACCCAGGCTTCCCCGGAGACCGTCGCCCCGCGCGACGGCGGCGACGGCGGCGTTCCGGAGCCATCACCCACCGCGGGCCGTTCCGGGCCCAGGCAGCGCCGGAGCGGCGGGTGGTTCGTCCTGCCGTTCGCGGTGTGCTTCGGGCTGTTCATGCTGTGGCCCGTCGTCCACGGCATCGCGATGAGCTTCACCGACGAGTCGCTCACCCTCGCCGGCACCTCGTTCGTCGGCTTCGACAACTACGTGGAGGCCTTCGGCGACGCGGCGGTGTGGAACGCCCTGGGCAACACGCTGTTCTTCACGCTGATCACCACCGTGCCCCTGGTGCTGATCGCGCTGGGAATGGCCCTGCTGGTGCACACCGGTCTGGCGGGCCAGTGGCTGTGGCGGCTGGCGTTCTTCGCCCCGTACCTGCTGCCGGTCGCCGTGGTGACGCTGATCTGGCAGTGGGTGTACCAGCCCGATCTGGGCCTGGCCAACCAGTTGCTGAACGCCCTGGGCTTCGGCCCGGTGGGCTGGCTCTCCGACGAGGCGGTGGCCATGTGGGCGATCGCCCTGCTCACCGTCTGGTGGACCGTCGGGTTCAACTTCCTGCTCTATCTCGCGGCGCTCCAGTCGCTGCCCGACACGCTCTACGAGGCGGCGGCCCTGGACGGCGCCGGCGCCTGGCGGCGGCTGTGGTCCATCACCCTGCCCCAGCTGCGGCGCACCACGGTCCTGGTCGGCATGCTCCAGGTGCTCGCCTCGCTCAAGGTGTTCGACCAGATCTACATCCTCACCAAGGGCGGGCCCAACGACAGCACCCGCCCGATCCTGGAGTACATCTACGACGTCGGATTCACCGGCTACCGGCTGGGTTACGCCTCCGCCATCTCCTATCTCTTCTTCGCCCTGATCATCGTCGTCTCCATCGCCCAGCTGCGGTTCTTCCCGCGTCAGGAGGGCTGACCCGTGCCCGCCACCACCACCCTCCGCACCCGGCCGCGACCCGCGCGAGCGCCGCGCCCCGCGCGCCGCCGCACGGCCGAATCCGCCGGCTCCCCGCTGCTGCTGGGCCACGGCCGGCTCCCCAGGGTGCTGGCCGGCACGGCGCTCGCGGTGTTCGCGCTGCTGTGGCTGACGCCCTTCGCGCTGGCGCTGGTGACCTCTCTCCAGAGCGAGCGGGACGTCGCCTCCTCCGGCCTCAACCCCCTCAAGGGCGCGCTGACCCTGGAGTCCTACCGCCAGATCGTCGAGCGCGGCAACGTACCGGTGTGGGCCGTCAACAGCCTGCTGATCGCCACACTGGTCACCGTCATCACCGTGGTGATCTCCACGCTGGCCGCCTACGCGTTCTCCCGGGGCACCTTCCGCGGGCGGCGGGTGCTGCTGGCCGTCACGGTCGCCTCCATCATGGTGCCGCCGCAACTGCTCATCGTTCCGCTCTTCCAGCAGATGCGCGCCTTCAACCTGGTCGACACCTACTGGGCGGTCATCCTGCCCCAGGTGGTGGCGCCGATGATGGTCTTCATCCTCAAGCGGTTCTTCGACGCCGTGCCCCGCGAGCTGGAGGAGGCCGCCCGGATCGACGGCGCCTCGGAACTGCGGGTCTTCCGCTCGGTGGTGCTGCCGCTGTCGCGCCCCATCGTCGCGGCCGTCTCCGTGTTCGTGTTCATCGGCGCCTGGAACAACTTCCTGTGGCCGTTCATCATCATCAACGACTCGTCGCTGATGACGCTCCCGGTGGGTCTGGCGACGGTGCGCGAGTCCTACGGCATCCAGTACGCCCAGTCCATGGCGTCCGCGCTGCTGGCCGCCGCTCCGCTGATCCTCGTCTTCCTGTTCTTCCAGCGCCGCATCGTGAAGTCCGTGGCCACCACCGGTCTCGGCGGCACCTGAGCGCCCCGCGCCACCGCACCACCGCCCCACCCCGTTCCCCCGTACAGGAGTTGCCGTGACCGCCCCCACCGCCGTACCCCGTCCCGAGTACCCGCGCCCGCAGTTCGTCCGCGAGGACTGGCTGAACCTCAACGGCACCTGGCAGTTCGCGTTCGACCCCGGGGACAGCGGTCTGGAGCGCGGGCTGCTGACCGGTGGCCTGGACCGGGAGATCACGGTGCCGTTCCCGCCGGAGTCCGTCCTGTCCGGCATCGGGGAGACGGACTTCCTGGAGGCCGTCTGGTACCGGCGCACCCTCACCCTGCCCGCCGAGTGGGCCGGCCGCCGGGTCCTGCTGCACTTCGGCGCCGTCGACTACGACGCCACCGTGTGGGTGAACGGTACCGAGGTGGCCCGGCACCGCGGCGGGTTCACGCCGTTCACCGCCGACCTGCACCAGGTGGCCGGGCCGGGCGAGGAGATCACCGTCACGGTGCGCGCCCGCGACCCCAAGTCCGGGCCGCAGGCCCGGGGCAAGCAGGCGCTGCGCTACGCCAACCACGACTGCCACTACACCCGGGTCACGGGCATCTGGCAGACGGTGTGGGCCGAGCCGGTGCCCCACGTCCGGCTGCACCGCCCCCGGATCACCCCGGACCTGGCCGGCTCCGCCTTCCACCTGGAGCTGCCGCTGTCCGGCAACGCGCCGGGGCACCGGGTACGGGCCCGGCTGAGCGACGCGGACGGCGAGATCGCCACCGCCGAGGTCCGCGCCGATCTGGATCTGGCGCCCCGGCTGCGACTGCCCGTACCGCAGGAGCGCCGCCGGGTGTGGAGCCCGGCGGACCCCCACCTGTACGACCTGCGGCTGGAACTGCTGGACGGCGACGGGCAGGTGGTCGACTCGGTCGGCAGCTACGCGGGGCTGCGCTCGGTGGCGATCCGGGGCAAGGCCGTCCTCCTCAACGGGGAACCGGTCTTCCAGCGGCTGGTGCTCGACCAGGGCTGGTACCCGGACGGGCTGATGACGGCCCCCACCGACGCCGCGCTGGTGCGGGACATCGAACTCGCTCTCGATGCCGGGTTCAACGGAGCCCGGCTGCACCAGAAGGTGTTCGAGGAGCGGTTCCTCCACCACGCCGACCGGCTCGGGTACCTGGTGTGGGGCGAGTTCGGCGACTGGGGGTGCGCGGTGGGCGGCGAGACGGGCGACAACCAGCAGCCGGACGCCTCCTACACCGGGCAGTGGCTGGAGGCCGTGGAACGCGACTACTCCCACCCCTCGATCATCGGCTGGTGCCCGCTGAACGAGACCTATCAGCGGCTGCACGACCGCACCACCCAGCTCGACGCGGTGACCCGGGCGATGTTCCTGGCCACCAAGGCACTGGACACCACCCGCCCGGTCATCGACGCCTCCGGCTACGCGCACCGGGTCGCCGAGACCGACATCTACGACTCGCACAGCTACGAGCAGGACCCGGTCGCCTTCGCCGCGCAGGTCGCCGGACTCGACCGGGACCGGCCCTACGTCAACGCCTCGCCCGACGGCCGTCCGTGGTCGGTGCCCTACCGGGGGCAGCCGTACTTCGTCAGCGAGTTCGGCGGTATCTGGTGGCACCCGGAGACCGCCGCGCAGGCGCGGGGCGACGATCGCGAGGAGTCCTGGGGGTACGGCGAACGGCCGCGCGACGAGGAGGAGTTCCACGCGCGGTTCGCCGGCCTCACCGGCACGCTGCTGGATGACCCGGACATGTTCGGCTACTGCTACACGCAGCTGACCGATGTCTTCCAGGAGCAGAACGGCATCTACCGCTTCGACCGCTCCCACAAGCTGGATGTCGCCCGCGTGCGGGCCGCCCAGCAGCGGCCGGCGGCGATCGAACGGCGCGAGGTCTGAGGGCGCGCGGCCGGTACCCGGCGGTCCCGGCCCTTCCGCCGCCCGTTAGGCTGGGATTCCGCTGCGGAGGGGGTCCGATGCGCTACGTGATCGCCGGGGGAACGGGACAGCTGGGCAGGATCGTGGACCGGGCGCTCACCGCCGCCGGGCACGAGGTCACCATCCTCACCCGCAGCCCCTCGCGCGAACGCGAGGTCTACTGGGACGCGGTCAGCACCGGGCCGTGGACCCGGGTGCTGCACGGCAGCGATGTCGTGCTCAACCTGGCAGGACGCAGCGTCGGTTGCCGTTACACGGACGCCAATCTCCGCAGCATGATGGACTCCCGGGTGCGCTCCGCGGAGGTCATCGGCCAGGCCATCGCGGAGAGCCGCCGACCGCCCGCCCTGTGGCTCCAGATGAGCACCGCCACGATCTACGCCCACCGGTACGACGCTCCGAACGACGAGGCGACCGGGGTGATCGGCGGCCGTGAGCGGGGGGTTCCCGGCTACTGGGCCTACAGCGTGCTCATCGCCAGGAACTGGGAACGCGTCCAGGAGGCGGCACCCACCCCGCACACCCGCAAGGTCGCGCTGCGCTCGGCGATGGTGATGAGTCCGGATCCGGGCGGTGTCCTCGACCGGCTGCTGTGGCTGGCGCGACTCGGCCTGGGCGGGCCGGTGGCGGGCGGCAACCAGTACGTCTCGTGGATCCACGATGCGGACTTCGTGCGCGCGCTGGAGTTCCTCACCGCCCGCCCGGAGCTGTCCGGTCCGGTGAACCTCGCCTCGCCGGGACCGTTGCCGCAGCGGGAGTTCATGCGGGAGCTGCGGACGGCCTGGGGCCGGCGGCCGGGGCTACCCGCGACGGCGTGGATGGCGGAGATCGGCGCGTTCGCGCTGCGCGCCGACACCGAACTGCTGCTGAAGAGCCGCCGGGTGGTACCGGGCCGGCTCCTGGAGGCCGGCTTCGACTTCCGCCACCCGCACTGGCCCGCGGCGGCCCGTGACCTGGTCCACCGGGTCCGTGGCGCAGCGCGGCCGGGCGATGCAGGCGGCTGATACTGACAAGCGGGGCCTCTTCCAGGAGCAGGCCCGCACTCGGACGGAGAGAATGGGCTTACCGGCTCCGCTGTCCCCGTCCCGACCGGCACCCCGGGAAGTCAGGACTGCTCGTGCCGTGCCTCGTGGTCGTACCACATCTCGATGACTGCGAAGAAGTCGCCGATACTTGAGATGCCAAAGATCACCAGCACCAGCGCGGACACGCTGCACATGGTTGTCCAGTACGCCCGCTTGGAGATATTCCCCTGATCGACATGTCCTATCAGCCGGTCCGATATCAGCCACAGGACAATGCCGGGGAAGAACATGAGAGCGGCGAGGAGCACCGTCCGCAGAAAGGGCTGCGGTCCCACCACAGGGATATCCGCGGCAACGATCACCTTCACCATGACGGCTGTTCCGGCGGCGATTCCCGGAAGTAACCAGATCGCATTCAGGACATCGCGGCGCTCACCCTTGAATCCATCCGCACCATCCGCCCTCGCTGCCATCGTCTCTCCCGTTTCTTCCTCCACCCACGACCGTCGTCACAACGGGGGTCCCCGCGCCGACGGCCGGCGGAGCAGCCGTTCGCCCACAGTAGCCATCTCCTGCTCCGCGGCACACTCGGGTGATCGGCCCGGACCGATGGCGAGGTGCGCGAGACGCATCCCTGGCGGTCAGAGGAGTACGCCGCCGGAGACCTCGACACGCTGGGCGGTGACCCAGCGCAGGCTCTCGGAGGCCAGCGCGGCGATCGCGTCGCCGATCTCTTCGGGTTCGCCGACGCGGCCGAGCGCGGTCTGCTGGGCAAGGCCCTGCCGCATCTCGGCATCGTCCCGCATGGCTCCGCCGTTGAACTCGGTGGCGGTCGGCCCCGGGGCGAGGGAGTTGACCCGGATGCCGCGGGGGCCGAGTTCCGCGGCCAGCGTGCGGCTCATGATCTCGACGGCGGCCTTGGAGGCGGAGTAGACCGAGGTGGCGGGACTGGTGTGCCGGGTCAGTGACGACGTGACGTTGATGATGCCGGCGCCCGGCGCCAGGAGCGGCAGCACCGATTGAATGAGGAAGAACGTGCCCCGGACGTTCGTATCGAACACCGTGTCGAAGTCGTCGGGCGTGACGGCTTCCAGCGGGCCGAAGACGCCAACTCCCGCGTTGTTGACCATGATGTCGAGCCGCGAAGCGTCGCCGTAGCGCTCCAGCAGTTGACTCAGCTCGGCGACGAAGGTCCCGAAAGAGGAGACATCGCTGATGTCGAGGCGGAGCACAGCGGCAGTCCCGCCCTCGGCCCGTACCCGCTGCGCGGTCTCCTCGGCGCCGTCCGCATCACCACGATGGGTGACGACCACACGCACGCCGCGCCTCGCGAGGGCGAGCGCGGCGCTCCGGCCCAGGCCCCGGTTGGCTCCGGTGATCAGAGCGATCCTGTCGACTGCCATCAAGAACTCCCTCCCTCATGGCACCCGAAGGACAGAAGGCGCCACGGATCAGATGCGAGTCACCTGACTCGCCTTCGCACCGTATGCCGGTCGCCAGAGGCGAGTCAAGTGACTCGCCTCGCCGTCAGGGCATACTGGCATGCATGGCAGCAGAGCTCTCCGCGCACCACCGCCGACTCGCCCGACAGAAGCGCGAGGCGATCATCTCCGCCGCCACGGAGCTGTTCCTGAACCGCGGTTACGACGGCACCTCCCTCGCCCGTATCGCCGAGGCGGCGGCCGTCTCGAAGTCCACCCTTTTCAAGCAGTTCCCCACCAAGGCAGCGCTCTTCGAGGCCATCGTCACCGAGTCCTGGCAACGTGACGCCGACGACACCCTCGCGCGACCGCAGACCGGGGACCTGCGCTCCGGACTGACGTCCATCGGTCACCGCTACGCCGATCTGATCGGCCGGCCCGGCATGACAGCCCTGTCCCGCATCGTCATCGCGGAACTGCCGCGTTTCCCGGAACTGGGAAGGATGCAGTTCCAGCTCGGCAAACTGCCCTACTTCGCCTCCGTCCAGCACTACCTGGAATCCGAGCACGAGGCCGGCAACGCCGACGTCCCCGACGCCGAGAGCGCCGCCAACCAGTTCCTCGGCATGATCGCCAACTTCGTCCTGTGGCCCCGCATGCTGCTGACCGACTGGAACCCCGCGCCCTCTGACACTCGCTACGCCGTCGAGCAGGCCGTACAGACCATGCTCGCCCGCTACTCTTCCGGCCCGTCGGCCTGATGTGTTCTGTGCGGATCGAGGAATGATGAATCCGGTCCTGAATCGACTGCTGCACGCCCTGGTGTCACTGTCGTGCGACTTCCGTGTTCGCTTTCACGACACGGCCTTGACCACGGAACAGGCGGCCGGGTTCGTGGCCGGCGATCCGACGGGCAATACCAAGTGCCTGGCCCTGCGGGACAAGGACGGGGCGCGCGTGGTCGCCACCGTCTGCGGCACCAGCCGCCTGGACCTGGAAGCCGTCCGCGCGGCACACCACCTGCGTCGACCGCGCATGGCCTCGGCCGCCGAACTCAATTCCGCATTCGGAGTGGAGAAGGGCGGCGTGGCCCCCGTCGGCTATCCCGAGGGCGTCGTGGCCCTGGTGGACAAGGCCGTCCTCGAACAGGAGCGGGTCCTGATCTCACCAGGCATCAACCATGCCACGCTGGAGATCTCCGGCAAAGAATTCGCCCGTCTCACAGAACACTTCGGCGCCACCGTGACCACCATCAGCCGTATTGAAGGCTGAAGCGCCGCTTCCCACCACCGAAAAAGATCGCCTAGGAGAATTCTGTTCCGGGCAGTACGGATTCCTCGGATGAGCCGTGATAGCGGAGGCACTGCGGCGGAGCGGGAGACAACGACCTTCCATCGTGGCCATTCCGGCTTCTGCGGACCACGCTCCGGCGCGCCCTCGCTGGGGTACGCATTCCGGAGGTCGTCCCAGCGTTACCTCTATGTCTCCACGGTCGGCTCCCCCTCACTTCGCGGACATAATGAGTACCGAAAGGAGCCTTACCCTTGAGGCCCCGAGAGCGAGCACTTGGGCGGTAGCGCTTCGATTCCTCCAAGCCGCTGAGGTAACCACAGGGACCCCTTCTTCTCTTGCGTCCGCGAGGGGTCACCCCTGCTGCTCGTCGGCGTCGAACAGCCGCCAAGCCGGCCAACGCACCGCTTCGGCTCCTTCATCACCATCACTCAGCAGGTTCCGGCGGTGCAGCATGAGCCGGAGGTGGCGGGCCGCGTCGCCGTTCTCGTCCACTCCTCGATCAAGAAGCACGGGTTGAGGGGCAGCTCCGCCGGGGTCACGCACCACGGCGTCCGCGGGATATCCGTGAACGGTCTCTCCCAGCGTGACAGTGGATTCTTCCGCGAGGGAGAGGGTCTGGTACAGGCGTTTGAGCAGCGCGTCATCGTCCGCGCCTCCCAGAGCCGAGCCTTCCCGCTCTGCGGCCTCAAGCAGCGCGGCACCGACGCCTCCCCGCTTTCTCCAGAGTTTCTTGTCCCCCACCACGATGAGGTGACTGCGGGCCCGTGTGATGGCGACGTTCCACAGGTTCAGCTGTTCACCGACCCAGGCGACGGAGCCCGGGTGCATGCCGTTGCCGACAACGAGGGAGAACACCATGACGTCGCGTTCACCGCCCTGGAAAGTGTGCACCGTTCCGATACGCACACGCTCCTCGTCGTACGGGCCCAGCCGCTTGCGCAGAGCATCGGCCTGCGCCGTGAAGGGGGTGACGACTCCGACAGTGGCCTCGGGCGGGAGCTTCTCCAACAGATAGCGGACACTGTCGTGCACCTTGCGGATCTCGTTCTCGTTGACCCAGGAGCCACCGAACAGCGGGCGCGCGGCCCGCCCCGCCACGTCCGTCCAGATGACGGCGGAGCGGTCGGCCAGAGTGGGACGGCCACGGGTGTCGGTGAGAACGGTCAGTCCACCATCGTAAAAGAACTCGTTCGAGATACCGGAGATGTCCGGATGACAGCGGAAGTGCTCGTCGAGAAGCAGCGTGCCGCCCGCGGACCGTTCGGCCGCGTGGAAGGCGGAGTGACGCCGGTAGGCGAGATGGTGCTTCTCCAGCCAAGCGGACGCCAGCCCATTCCCGCGGCGGATGAGAGCCTCGCGGTGCGGGCTGGTCTGAGTGATGTGCGTGAGCTGCATGGGGTCGCCGATGACCAGGGCACGCCGGGCGCGGAACAGCAGAGGCAGGACTTGGGGGATCGCGCACTGGCTGGCCTCGTCGATCACAACGAGGTCGAACAGAGCCGGGTCCGGAGGGAAACGCCGCGCCGAGAGGCTGGTGACGGCCCATCCGGCCACCGCGGGCGCGTTCATCGAGGTTCCCGAGTGCCCGAGGACCCTCTTCAACTGCGGCCAGTCTCCGCGTTTGCCGTCCGCAGCCGTCAACAGCTCCATGATCCGGCGGCGTCCGGCCCAGGCTGCAGCTTGCACCTTGGTGGCGAGGAATGTGCGTGAAGCGTCCTGGACGGCGCTCTCCGCATCGCGGAGGGCACGTGTGAGCGCTGTGTCGTCAACGGTGGCCGCCTGCTCGCGCCGATCACGCCACTCCGCTTCGGCCGCGGCGAAGCCTGCGAGTGCGAGGCAGCCCGCGGCGGGATCACTGACGTAATCCTTCAGGCCGGCCTTGCGCAGGAAACGGGATCGGCGCCACGATCCGAGGAAGCGCGCGCGGGAACGGCGGCGCGCACTGTCCTCCAGTTCCCTCGGCAGTGGCGGGCCGCCGAGTAGCTCCCGAAGCCGGGTGGCGGTCGTCCCGAGCCGTTCCGCGTGATGGGCGCGGGCCTCGCCTGCCTGGCGAAGCCGCAGCTCGGTCTCGGCGATGTGGGCCAGACGCCGCCGTACCTCTGCCAGGCGATCGGAGGCCAGCACGGTCGCCATGGATGCCGTGGCCACGGTGGTGGACGGCTCCGGGCCAGTGCGCAGCGCATGGAGCGCGGCGGCTTCATGCTCCGCGTTGCTCTTGCCGGTCTTCCGTGCCGAGCCGGTGCGCACGACGCTGCCGGGTACCAGCTCGTCGCAGCGGCGCCACACCTCGTCCACCGCATCGTTGTTGGTCGACGCGACCAGCACGGTCTGACCCGCGGCAATCGCCGTGGCCACGAGGTTGGCGACCAGCTGGCTCTTGCCGGTGCCAGGCGGACCTGTGGCCACAGTGAGGCGACGGGTCATGGCGGACCGGAGAATCGCGCCCTGCGCCTCGTTGCAGGGCAGCGGGGTCACCAGGCTCGCCGGCTCGTGATCCGTGTGGGCGAGGCATCGGTCGCGCTGCGACGGGTCGGGCGCGAGCGCCCCAAGGGCGGTCTCTCCGATGTGGTCCGTCTGTTCGGCGATGCGGCCGAAGTCGTTGAGAAGCCCCTTCGTGAAGTTCGTCTTGGGACGTGCCGCGAACAGGACCGCGGTGTTGCGGGCCCCGTGCCCTGGTGTGCGAACGTCGATGTGGTCGTCGAGTCGGTCGGGGCGGAGATCCTGTACGCAGGGCAGCTCGAACTCTTGGGTGAGGAGGTTGAGCACGTCCACCGCCATACGGTCGTGCTGTCCTCGATGCCAGGACGGCTGAAACGTGTCGATGAGCTGGTTGGCCTCGTCCTCGCCGAGCCAGTCGTGGGCCAGTTGAGGATGTGGCTGGACCGGTCCGTACGGCTTCAGCCGCACCTCGCCCTCGTCCTGGACGATCTCCACCCGGCGGACCAACAAAGGCGCGAACTTTGGCTGCCGCCAAGGGCTCCCGGTGCGGGGCCCGGTGAGGAGCACAGCCGGATAGCCCGCCCAGAGCTCGGCATCTTCCTCTGCGGCTGCATTCACCAGCGGGCCCGCTTCCTCGGGGAGTGCAACGCAGCCGTCGTCGTCGACGTCGCCGGAGATGAACCTCTCCGCGCCATCCAGGCACACATACGACGTGCCACGAGGACTCACGTCCATCAGAGGTGTCTCCGCGCTCTCGGCCAGGACGCACTCGCGGTAGTAGTCCAGCAGATTGGCCCAGGTGGGTTGTGTGTGCGGGGATTTCGCGGAATTCGGCGGTGCAGCTTCTCCGGCGACTGCCCGGGGCCAAGAACTCAGTGGCGCGAGGATGGGGGCCCGGCCGAAAGGGCTGTCCGCGATGACGATGCGGTCGTCGACGCCGAGCGCGGAGTGCACCGGCACTTGACGCCCGCCGTCCTGGGCACGCATTCGCCGGTTGACGTAATGGAACAGGTCGCTGACCGTTACTGCGCTGCCGCCGTCCTTGCTGACCTTCCCCGTGCGCAGCGCCTCGATGACCTCGCCGGTGAAGGCCGACGGCTTCACATCATCGCCACCGCGCGCGTCCGCGTACGAGTCCTCCCCGGCCCGCGAGGACGAAAGGACGTACACGCCCCTGCTCGTCAGCGGGGGCCGCTCGCCGGACTTGGCCACGGAGCCGTCGGGTTGCCGGTCCGAGGTACGCAGACCCACAGCGAACCCTCCGCTGCGGCAGCAGTCGATCATCACGATCTTCTGTGGGGCGACACACTCCTCCAGCGCGTCGTTGAGGAAGCCGGCGCTGACTCCTGTCGCGGACACCCGGTCGTAGTCGGTGTCCCTGGCGACGAAGTGGAACTCGCTGCCGTCCCGCACAGTGCGTACACCGTGCCCGGAGACGTACACGAGTGCGAGTTCGTCCTCGTCGCGCTCCTGGAGGAACTCGCCGATGACTGCCCGCATGTCATCGGCGGCGAGATCGGATTCCGTCTGTACGGAGACGAAGTTGCCGATCTTGTGGTGCTTCAGGACCTGGGCAAGTCCCCACACATCCGCCCTTACGGAGGCCAGCGAAGAGAAGCGTCCGTCGTCGTAGTGTTCGTTGCCGATCAGAAGAGCCCGGCGCTTGTGGAGGCGGGTCACGCGGCGTCGTCATTCAGTGCGGAACCGTCCTCGCCGGCGACCCGGTCCTGGAACTCCCGGACCATGCGCTCCTGTGCGGCGTCCGGACGACCGGTGATCTCGATGGAGTCGTCCCCGACGGTGACCACGACCTTGCGGTGCCGCTCCCTGGCACACCACTCCTTGATCAGAGTGATCAGGACCTGGGACGCCGGACGGGCGACGGTGGCGGCAGTGGCGGCCCAGAGCGCCACTTCGCCCATGGTGGTGCCCTTACTGCCCGGTTCAGCCGGTCCGTCGGTGTCGTGGAGGCCGACGACGAGAGCATCCGACTTCCTCAGCCTGTCGTGCAGATCCCGAGTAAGACGCTCCTGCCGGAGTGTGTCGCCACCTGTGGGCACAGTAAGGGTCCACACCGATCCCCCGTTGTGCATGTGCTGCTCCTTGCGTTGGCGTGTCCGCTCGCTGGTCCGTCCAGCGACTTTGGCACGCAGGCCGTCGAGGGGGACAGCCGAGCCCGAGCCGGAGGGGCGGCATCCGGCCACCGCGTCCAGTGTCGGATTAGAGATGACCCACTCGCTGCCCAGCCTGTCCGAATCGGCACGGACCGGCAAGAGTCGGCTTCTCCCTCGAGTATCGCCTTCGTACGGTCAGCCCGGGGAGCGGCCGTCGGGCGATGCCCGCTCCGGGACCACCCTCATCGCGAGTGCGGTACCGTCCGGCCGGAAGGTACACGCACCCCAGTCGTCGACGTCGTCCGGCTCGGGCCAGTCGTTCCGACGTTCATACGCCCGCCGGCGGTACTCCTCCACCGTGCCCTCCGCGAGCAGGTCGTAGAGATCTGCGGCCACGCCGGAAAACGCGTCGACGCGCCTGCCGCTGATACGGAAGACCTGGTCGCTGCCGACGTACCGCTCCCCGGCGAAACGGGCTTGCGCATCGCGGACCCTGGCGTTGATGCGGCCGGACATCACTCCTGCAGTGACGGCAGGCCCAGCACTATCCCAGGAAGGTCAGGCGGACCTGGCGGTGGGGGTTGTCCTTGTTCGTGTCCACCAGGCAGATCGACTGCCACGTGCCCAGTTGGAGGCGGCCGGAGAGGACCGGGAGGGTGGCGTGTGGGGGGACGATGGCGGGGAGTACGTGGTCGCGGCCGTGGCCGCGGGAGCCGTGGCGGTGGCGCCAGCGGTCGTCCGCTGGGAGGAGGTCGTGCAGTGCGGCCAGCAGGTCCTCGTCGCTGCCCGCGCCCGTCTCCAGGATGGCGATGCCGGCGGTGGCGTGCGGGACGAAGATGTTGAGGAGGCCGTCCGCGCCGGGGACGGTGTCGGCCAGGAATTTCTGGCAGCGGTGGGTCAGGTCGAGCACCGTCTCGGTGGAGCCGGTGGTCAGCTGGAGCACACTGGTGTGGAAGGAGTCGCTCATGATCCCCCACGCTAGAGCCTGGGCGCCCTGGGCGGGACGGGCGGGTGAGGCGCGCGTCGCGCGGGGGCGTACGCCTGGCGCGTGCCGGCTGGGTCTCAGTGACGCGGGGACAGGGTGGAGTCGCGGACGATGAGTTCGGGCTCCAGCACGATGCGCTGGTGCCGGTGCCGGTCGGCGTCGTCGCCGGTCTCCTCCAGGAGGAGTTCGGCGGCCTGCCGGCCCATGCGGACGGCCGGCTGGCGTACCGAGGTGAGCGGGACCGCCGCGGCGGCGGCGAACTCGATGTCGTCGTAGCCGACCAGCGCGATGTCCTCCGGGACCCGGACGTCCGCCGCGAAGAGTGCCTGGAGGACGCCGAGGGCGAGCAGGTCGTTCGCGCAGAAGACGGCCGTGGGGCGGGGGTTCATGCCGAGCAGCCGGGCGCCGGCGTCACGGCCCGAGGCGACGTCCAGGCGGTCGGCCTCGATCACCCGGAGGGCGGAGGCGTCGTGACCGGCCTCGGTCAGGGCGGCCAGGGCACCGTCGCGGCGGTCGCGGCACTGCTGGAGGGACATCGGCCCGCTCACAAATGCGATCGAAGGGTGACCCTGGTCCAGCAGATGCCGCGCGGCGAGTTTGCCGCCCAGGACGTCGTCCACCGAGACCGAGCAGCCCTCGGCGCTCGGCAGCACCCGGTCCACCAGGACGAACGGGATGCGGTGCCGGCGGAACTCGGCGAGGTTGCGGCCGGTCAGGTCGGCCGGGGTGACCAGGACGCCTCGGACCCGCTGTTCGGCGAAGAGGGAGAGGTAGTCGGACTCCTCGGTGACGCTCTGGGCGCTGTTGCAGAGCATGACGCCGAGGGAGGCCCCGCGCGCCACCCGTTCGGCGCCGGAGGCGACGTCCACGAAGAAGGGGTTCCCCATGTCGAGCACCAGCAGCGAGATGATGCGGCTGCGTCCGGCCCGCAGCTGGCGGGCGGACTCACTGCGGACGTAACCCAGCTCGCTGATGGCGCCGAGCACCCGTTCGCGGGTCTCCTCGGCGACCATGTGCGGGCGGTTGATCACGTTGGAGACGGTGCCCACCGATACGCCCGCGTGCCGGGCGACCTCCTTGATCCCCACCGTCTGTGCCATCCGACCTGCCCCGTTCGTCGCTCCGCCGCGCCCTGCCGCCGGGCCATGGTATGTGCTCAGGGGAGGTGGAAGACCTCGGCCAGCGGGCGCATCGCCTCGTCCGGGCGGGCACCGTCGAGCGATTCGAAGAATTCCCCCATCGCCGCCTGCCACCGGGCGTTGACCTCGGTGGCCTCCATGGCGCGCTGGGCGGCGGCGAAGTCGTCGGTCTCCAGGTAGCCCACCAGCACACCGTCCTCGCGCAGGAACAGCGAGTAGTTGCGCCAGCCGGACTCGGACAGGGCCTGCCGCATCTCCGGCCAGACGTCGGCGTGCGCGGCGCGGTACTCCTCGACGCGGTCGGCGCGCACCTTCAGCAGAAAGCACACCCGTGCCATGCCCCACCTCTTCCTGAAAGGATTCATATCGACCTTGGCAAGCTAGTCACCCCGTCCGGCCGCGTCAAGATCGTGGCCCGCTGCTCCCTTGACAGCGATCGAGCGGCCTCATAGCGTCTCTATGAAACGATTCATCCTGCCTGGGAGCCCTGATCGCATGACCGCTCCATCCGCCGTCAAGGCGGCCCTGACCACGCAGTCCATCGAGACCCCGTCGTGGGCGTACGGAAACTCCGGCACCCGCTTCAAGGTGTTCGCTCAGCAGGGCGTGCCGCGCACCCCGCAGGAGAAGCTTCAGGACGCCGCCCAGGTGCACCGGTACACCGGCGTCGCCCCGACCGTGGCGCTGCACATCCCCTGGGACACCGTGGACGACTACGCGGACCTCGCCGCGTACGCCGGTGATCTCGGGCTGCGGCTCGGTGCCATCAACGCCAATGTCTTCCAGGACGACGACTACAAGCTCGGCAGCGTCACCCACCCGGACGCCGCCGTCCGCCGCAAGGCGCTGGACCACCTGCTGACCTGCGTCGACATCATGGACGCCACCGGCTCGCGCGATCTGAAGCTGTGGTTCTCCGACGGCACCAACTACCCCGGGCAGGACGACATCAGGGCCCGCCAGGACCGGCTGGCCGAGGCGCTGGCCGCGGTGTACGAGCGGCTGGGCGAGGACCAGCGGATGCTGCTGGAGTACAAGCTGTTCGAGCCCGCCTTCTACACCACCGACGTACCGGACTGGGGCACCGCGTACGCGCACTGCCTCAAGCTGGGCGAGAAGGCGCAGGTGGTGGTGGACACCGGGCACCACGCCCCGGGCACCAACATCGAGTTCATCGTGGCGCTGCTGCTGCGCGAGGGGAAGCTGGGCGGCTTCGACTTCAACTCCCGCTTCTACGCGGACGACGACCTGATGGTGGGGGCGGCCGACCCGTTCCAGCTGTTCCGGATCATGTACGAGGTGGTGCGGGGCGGGGGCTTCACCAGCGAGGTGGCCTTCATGCTCGACCAGTGCCACAACATCGAGCCGAAGATCCCGGCGATCATCCGCTCGGTGATGAACGTTCAGGAGGCGACCGCCAAGGCACTCCTGGTGGACCGGGACGCGCTGGCCGCCGCGCAGAGCGCCGGTGACGTGCTGGGCGCCAACGCCGTCCTGATGGACGCCTTCAACACCGATGTCCGTCCGCTGCTGGCCGAGGTCCGTCAGGAGGCGGGCCTGGACGCCGACCCGATGGGCGCGTACGCGCGCTCGGGCTGGGCGGAGCGGATCGTCACCGACCGCCAGGGCGGTCAGCAGGCCGGATGGGGGGCCTGAGCACCATGGCGGACACGACGCACACCCCCGAGACCGTCGCACAGTTGCTGGAGCGTTCGCACCGGCTGGGCGCCGACCCGCGCAACACCAACTACGCCGGCGGCAACACCTCGGCCAAGGGCACCGCGGCCGACCCGGTGACCGGCGGCGAGGTGGAACTTCTGTGGGTCAAGGGCTCCGGCGGTGACCTGGGCACCCTCACCGAGGGCGGCCTCGCCGCGCTGCGCCTGGACCGGCTGCGGGCGCTGAAGGACGTGTATCCCGGCGTGGACCGGGAGGACGAGATGGTGGCGGCCTTCGACTACTGCCTGCACGGGCGGGGCGGGGCGGCACCGTCCATCGACACCGCCATGCACGGCCTGGTCGGGGCCGCCCACGTGGACCATCTGCACCCGGACTCGGGCATCGCGCTGGCCTGCGCGGCGGACGGCGAGGCGCTGACCCGCGAGTGCTTCGGCGACCGCGTGGTGTGGGTGCCGTGGCGCCGGCCCGGGTTCCAGCTGGGCCTGGACATCGCGGCGGTGCGGGAGGCCAACCCGCAGGCCATCGGCTGCATCCTCGGCGGCCACGGCATCACCGCCTGGGGCGCCACCAGCGAGGAGTGCGAGCGCAACTCGCTGCACATCATCCGTACCGCCGAGGCGTTCCTGGCCGAGCGCGGCGCGACGGAGCCGTTCGGTCCCGAGCTGCCCGGGTACGGGCCGCTGCCGGAGGCCGAGCGCCGGGCGCGGGCCGCCGCGCTGGCGCCGGTGATCCGGGGTCTGGCCTCCACCGACAAGCCGCAGATCGGTCACTTCACCGACTCCGGGCCGGTCCTGGAGTTCCTGTCCCGCGCCGAGCACCCGCGGCTCGCGGCGCTGGGCACCTCCTGCCCGGATCACTTCCTGCGCACCAAGGTCGCGCCGCTGGTACTCGATCTGCCGGCGGACGCCCCGCTGGAGGAGGCGATCGCCCGGCTGAAGGAGCTGCACGCGGCCTACCGGGAGGAGTACCGCGCCTACTACGAGCGGCACGCCGAGCCCGGCTCGCCCGCGATGCGCGGCGCCGATCCGGCGATCGTGCTGGTGCCGGGGGTGGGGATGTTCTCCTTCGGCAAGGACAAGCAGACGGCGCGGGTGGCGGGCGAGTTCTACGTCAACGCCATCGCCGTGATGCGCGGCGCCGAGGCGGTCTCCTCCTACTCCCCCATCGAGGAGTCGGAGAAGTTCCGGATCGAGTACTGGGAGCTGGAGGAGGCCAAGCTGCGGCGGATGCCGCCGCCGGCGCCGCTGGCGACCCGGATCGCGCTGGTGACCGGCGGCGGCAGCGGCATCGGCCGGGCCACCGCGCAGCGGCTGGTGGCCGAGGGCGCGTGCGTGGTGGTGGCCGACCGCGACGAGGCTGCGGCGAGCGAGGTGGCGAAGGAGCTGGGCGGCCCGGACCGCGCGGTGGCGGTGGCGGTGGACGTCACCTCCGAGGAGCAGATCGCGGCGGCCTTCGAGGCGGCGGCGCTGGCGTTCGGCGGGGTGGACCTGGTGGTCAACAACGCCGGGATCTCCATCTCCAAGCCGCTGCTGGAGACGACCGCGGCCGACTGGGACCTGCAGCACGACATCATGGCGCGCGGCTCGTTCCTGGCCTCCCGGGAGGCGGCGCGGGTGATGATCGCGCAGGGCATGGGGGGCGACATCGTCTACATCGCCTCCAAGAACGGGGTGTTCGCCGGCCCCAACAACATCGCGTACGGCGCCACCAAGGCCGACCAGGCGCATCAGGTGCGGCTGCTCGCCGCCGAGCTGGGCGAGCACGGCATCCGGGTCAACGGGATCAACCCCGACGGCGTGGTGCGCGGTTCGGGCATCTTCGCGGGCGGCTGGGGCGCCAAGCGCGCCGCCGTCTACGGGGTGCCGGAGGAGAACCTGGGCGCGTACTACGCCCAGCGGACCCTGCTGAAGCGGGAGGTGCTGCCCGAGCACGTGGCGGCTGCGGTCTTCGCGCTCACCGGCGGGGACCTGACCCACACCACCGGTCTGCACATCCCGGTCGACGCCGGGGTGGCGGCGGCGTTCCTGCGCTGAGCCAGTCGTCGAATTCGAGGAGAGCTGTGTCTGCCCCTACCCCCACCGCCGCCGCGCGGGACTTCGCCGCGGTGGATCTCGGTGCCTCCAGTGGCCGGGTGATGCTCGCGCGGGTCGGTGGCGGTGAGCTGTCGCTGCGCGAGGCGCACCGGTTCGCCAATCATCCGGTGCGGGTCCGCGGGACGCTGCACTGGGACATCCTGGCGCTGTGGCACGGGGTGCTGACCGGGCTGCGGGCGGCCGGCCGGGAGGCCGGCGGCCCGCTGGCCGGGGTCGGTGTCGACTCCTGGGCGGTCGACTACGGGCTGCTGGACGCCTCGGGTGCGCTGCTGGGCAATCCGGTGCACTACCGGGACGGCCGCACCGACGGGGTGGCCGCCCGGGTGGCGGAGGTTCTGCCGCCGCGTGAGCTGTACGCGGCCACCGGGTTGCAGGAGCTGCCGTTCAACACCGTCTACCAGCTGGTCGCGGCGCGCGGTTCGGCGCAGCTGGCGGCGGCGCGGCAGCTGCTGCTGATCCCGGATCTGATCACCTACTGGCTGACGGGCCGGGCGGGCACCGAGCTGACGAACGCCTCCACCACGCAGCTCATCGATCCGCGCACCCGCGCCTGGTCGCGGCCGGTGGCTGAGGCGCTGGGCGTGGACACCGGGCTGTTCCCGGCGCTGCGCCGGCCCGGCGACCGGGCCGGTGAGGTGATACCGGAGGTGCTGGCGGAGACCGGTCTGGCCGGTCCGGTGCCGGTGTGGTCGGTGGCCTCGCACGACACGGCGTCGGCGGTGGTGGGGGTGCCGGCGGCCGGGGACCGGTTCGCGTACATCGCCACCGGCACCTGGTCGCTGGCCGGTCTGGAGCTGGACGCCCCGGTGCTGTCGGAGGAGAGCCGGCGGGCCAACTTCACCAATGAGCTGGGGGTGGACGGCACGGTGCGCTATCTGCGCAACATCATGGGGCTGTGGCTGCTCCAGGAGTGTCTGCGCGAGTGGGAGCGGGCCGGCGCCGGGTACGCGCTGGAGCCGCTGCTGCGGGAGGCGGCGCGGGCCGAGCCGCTGCGTTCGGTGGTGGACGCGGGCGATCCGGAGTTCATCGCGCCCGGGGACATGCCGGGGCGGATCGCGCGGGCGTGTGCCCGCACCGGGCAGCCCGAGCCGCGGGACGCGGCGGAAACCGTACGCTGTGTGCTGGATTCGCTGGCGCTGGCGCACCGGGCGACGGTGCGGGAGGCCCAGCGCCTGTCGGGGCGGAGTGTGGAGACGGTGCATGTGGTGGGTGGCGGCGCCCGCAACGAGCTGCTGTGCCAGCTGACGGCGGACGCCTGCGGGCTGCCGGTGGTGGCGGGTCCGGCGGAGGCGGCGGCGCTGGGCAATGTGCTGGTACAGGCCAGGGCGGCGGGGGTGCTCGGGGGTGGACTCGCCGAGCTGCGGGGCTTGCTGCGTGCCACCGCGCCGCTGCGGCACCATGAGCCCATGGGTGACGCGGGCGCGTGGGACCGGGCGGCGGCCCGGATCGCCGGTGGGGAGGTGGGGCGCTGATGCGGGTCGCGTTGTTCCTCACCTGTGTCAACGACACCCTCTACCCGGCGACGGGCCGGGCGGTGGTCACGCTGCTGGAGCGGCTGGGGGTGGAGGTCGACTTCCCGGTGGAGCAGAGCTGCTGCGGGCAGCCGCAGTTCAACACCGGGTACCGGCACGCGAGTGAGCCGCTGGTGCGCCGCTACGCGCGGGCGTTCGAGGGGTACGACCACATCGTGGTGCCGTCCGGGTCGTGTGCGGCGATGGTGCGCGACAACTATCCGCGGATCGGGCGGAAGGCGGCGGCCGAGGGGCGGGGCGGCGAGCTGGCCGGGCTGGCGGAGTCG
The DNA here is from genome assembly GCF_900116145.1 of Streptomyces harbinensis. Lineage (GTDB taxonomy): Bacteria > Actinomycetota > Actinomycetes > Streptomycetales > Streptomycetaceae > Streptomyces > Streptomyces carpaticus. Next base: position 170,660 of record NZ_FPAB01000008.1, read on the forward strand.
GTGGTGCCGCGCACGGTGGAGCTGACGGAGTTCCTGGTGGATGTGCTGGGGGTGACGGATGTGGGGGCGTACTACCCGCACCGGGTCACGTACCACCCCACCTGTCACGGGCTGCGGATGCTGGGCCTCGGCGAGCGTCCGCGCCGGCTGCTGGAGGCGGTGCGCGGCCTTGAGCTGGTGGAGCTGCCGGGCGCGCAGGAGTGCTGCGGGTTCGGCGGGACGTTCGCGGTGAAGAACGCGGCGGTGTCCGCGGCGATGGGCGCGGACAAGGCGCGTGCCGTCATGGCAACGGGTGCCTCGGCGGTGTGCACGGTGGACAACTCCTGCCAGATGCACATCGGGGGCACGCTGTCCCGGCTGGGTTCGACGGTGCGGCCGGTGCACATCGCGGAGATTCTGGCGAGTACCGAGGAGGTGCCGTTCCGGTGAGCGGGGCGACGGGTACGTATCTGGGCATGCCGCCGTTCCCGCGTGCGGCGAAGGACGCGGTGCGCGACGCGACGCTGCGCGCGAATCTGCGCCACGCCACGCACACCATCCGCGACAAGCGGGCGGCGGCGGTCGCGGAGCTGCCGGACTGGCCGGAGCTGCGGGCGGCCGGGGCGGCGATCAAGGACCGGACGCTGCGTCATCTGGACCACTATCTGGTGCAGTTGGAGGAGCGGGTCACGGCGGCCGGCGGGGTGGTGCACTGGGCCGCGGACGCGGCCGAGGCGAACCGGATCGTCACCGCGCTGGTGAAGGAGACCGGTGAGCGGGAGGTCATCAAGGTCAAGTCGATGGCCACCCAGGAGATCGGGCTCAACGAGGCGCTGGCCAAGGCGGGGATCCGGGCGAACGAGACGGATCTCGCGGAGCTGATCGTGCAGTTGGGCGACGATCTGCCCTCGCACATCCTGGTCCCGGCGATCCACCGCAACCGGGGCGAGATCCGGGACATCTTCGCGCGGAACATGGCCCGCTGGGGGCGGGCCGCTCCGGAGACGCTCACCGACGCGCCGGCCGAGCTGGCGGAGGCAGCCCGGCTGCATCTGCGGGAGAAGTTCCTGCGCGCCAAGGTGGGGATCTCCGGGGCGAACTTCATGGTGGCCGAGACCGGCACCCTGGTGGTCGTGGAGTCCGAGGGCAACGGCCGGATGTGCCTGACGCTGCCGGAGACGCTGATCTCGGTGGTGGGGATCGAGAAGGTGGTGCCCAGCTGGCAGGACCTGGAGGTGTTCCTGCAGACGCTGCCGCGCTCATCGACGGCGGAGCGGATGAACCCGTACACCTCGATGTGGACCGGTACGACCGACGGGGACGGGCCGCGGGTGTTCCATCTGGTGCTGCTGGACAACGGCCGCACCGACACGCTCGCGGACGAGGTGGGGCGGCAGGCGCTGCGCTGCATCCGCTGTTCGGCGTGTCTGAATGTGTGCCCGGTGTACGAGCGGGCCGGCGGTCACGCGTACGGTTCCGCGTATCCGGGGCCGATCGGCGCGATCCTCACCCCGCAGTTGCGGGGCACGGCCGGTGAGCTGGACGCGTCGCTGCCGTACGCGTCCTCGCTGTGCGGCGCCTGTTACGAGGTGTGTCCGGTGGCGATCGACATCCCGGAGGTGCTGGTGCATCTGCGGGAACGGGTGGTGCAGGGCGGGCCGGTGACGGTGCGGGGCACCAGGACCCGGATCCGGCCGGCGAAGGGGCACGCGGCGGAGCGGGCCGCGCTGCGGGCGGCGACGTGGGCGCTGGACCGCCCGGGGGCGATGCGGGCCGGGCAGCGGCTGGCGGGGCGCTCGCGGCGGCTGTTGCCGCGCCGCTCTCTGCCGGGCCCAGGCCGGGCGTGGACGGCGAGCCGGGATCTGCCGGCGGTGCCGGCCGAGCCGTTCCGGGACTGGTGGCAGCGGCGCACGCGTGGGGAGGACGGGCGATGAGCGCGCGGGATGTGGTGCTGGGCCGGGTGCGGCGGGCGCTGGCGGACGTGCCGCGCGAGGAGAGGCCGGAGCAGGTGCCGGTGGTGCGGGACTATCTGGCCTCGCACTCCCCCGCCGATCCGGTCGGCATGCTGGCGGAGCATCTGGCGGACTACCGGGCTCTGGTGCACCGCACGGACGCGGGCGGGCTGCCGGAGCTGATCGCCCGGCTGCTGGCGGAGCGCGGGTCGGGTTCGGTGGTGGTGCCGGCCGGGCTGCCTAAGGGCTGGCTGTCGGCGGTGCCGGCGGACACGGTGCGGAGGGTGCCGGACGCGCCGTCGGTCACGGCCGCCGAACTGGACGCGGTGGACAGTGTGGTGACGGGCTGCGCGGTGGCGATCGCGGAGACCGGGACGATCGTGCTGGACGGCGGTCCCGACCAGGGGCGGCGCCGGACCACCCTGGTGCCGGATCACCACGTCGTGGTGGTCCGGGTGCCGGACCAGGTGGTGGAGTCGGTGGGGCAGGCCCTGCCGCTGCTCTCCCCCGTCCGGCCGCTGACCTGGATATCGGGTCCTTCGGCCACCAGTGACATCGAACTCGACCGGGTCGAGGGGGTTCACGGGCCGCGCACCCTTGAGGTGGTGCTGGTCCGGGAGTGACGGCCGCGGGGGGTGTCCACCACCGAAGCGGAAGAGAGGTACCCCCATGCGGCTGACCGAAACCTACGAGCGGGCCCAGGCGGAGTTCGACCGGCGGGTGCGTCGGATCGGCGACGGGCAGTGGAGCGCCCCGACCCCGTGCACCGAGTGGTCGGTGCGGGAGCTGGTCAACCATCTGACGGCGGAGCAGCTGTGGGCGCCGCATCTGCTGCGCGGCGAGACGCTGGCCGAGGTGGGCGACCGCTACGACGGCGATGTGCTGGGTGAGGACCCGGTGGCGGTCTGGGAGCGGGCGGCGCGCGACGCGCGGGAGGCGTTCGCGGCGCCGGGGGCGCTGGACGGCACGGTGCACACCAGTGGCGGGCTGACCCCGGCGGAGGAGTACGCGCGGCAGATGACGCTCGATCTGACCGTGCACGCCTGGGATCTGGCGCGCGGGATCGCGGCGGACGACCGGCTGGACCGGGACGTGGCGGCCTCGGTGTACGGGTTCGTGGAGCCGCAGATCGAGGGCTGGCAGGACCTCGGGATCTTCGATCCGCCGGTGGAGGTGGCCGGGGACGCCCCGGTGCAGGACCGGCTGGTGGCGCTGCTGGGGCGTGACCCGGCCTGGTGACGTGCCGTACCGGGTGTGGTGCGGACGGCGGTGCGCGGGCACGGGCACGGGCACGGGCACGGGCACGCGATCAAGCCGGTGGACGGGCCGGACGGCGGGACGGCGCTCGGCGCGGGGCTGCGGGCGGTGGGGATGACCGAGCCCGGCTGAGCGCCGTCCTCCCGGCGGGTTTCCGCCGGGTCAGGCCGTCAGCAAAGCGTCGATGCGGGTCAGTTCGTCCTCGGTGAGCGGCCCGGCTTCCAGGGCGGCGAGGTTCTGGTCGAGCTGGGCGACGCTGCTGGCGCCGATCAGGACCGAGACCACCCGGGGGTCGCGCAGCACCCAGGAGAGCGCGAGCTGGGCCAGGGTCTGCCCGCGGCCGGCCGCCACCTCGTTGAGGGAGCGCAGCAGGGTCAGCCGCTCGGGGCTGAGGGCGTCGCGCTTGAGGAAGTGGCCGACGGCCATCCGGGAGTCCTGCGGCACCTCGCCCGAGAGGTAGCGGTCGGTCAGCAGGCCCTGGGCGAGCGGGGAGAAGGCGATGAGGCTGGTGCCGGTCTCGCCGATGGCGTCCAGGACGCCGTCCTCCAGGGCGCGGTGCAGCATGTTGTACGGGGACTGGTGGATCAGCAGCGGGGTACCGAGGTCGCGCAGGATCTCGGCGGCGCGGCGGTGCTGTTCGGCCGGGTAGTTGGAGATGCCGGCGTACAGGGCGCGGCCGGAGCGCACCGCCTGGTCGAGGGCGCCGAGGGTCTCCTCCAGCGGGGTGTCGGGGTCGTAGCGGTGGGAGTAGAAGACGTCGACGTACTCCAGGCCCATCCGCTTGAGCGACTGGTCGAGGCTGGCCAGCAGGGACTTGCGGGAGCCCCATTCGCCGTACGGGCCGGGCCACATGTGGTAGCCCGCCTTGGAGGCGATGAAGAGTTCGTCGCGGTAGGGGCGGAAGTCCTGGGCGAAGAGGGCGCCGAAGTTGGTCTCGGCGGATCCGGGCGGCGGGCCGTAGTTGTTGGCGAGGTCGAAGTGGGTGATGCCGCGGTCGAAGGCGCGGCGCAGGACGGCGCGCTGGTTGTCCAGGGTGCTGGTGTCGCCGAAGTTGTGCCACAGGCCGAGGGATACGGCGGGCAGCAGGACACCGCTGCGGCCGGAGCGGCGGTACTGCATGGTGTCGTAGCGGTCTGCGGCGGCTGCGTAGGTCACCGGGTCTCCTCGCGAAGGTACACGTTTTCCATCATCCTGACACAGAATCGATCAGATCATCAGGCTTTTCCGGCGGCCTCGGTCACCCACGCCAGGGCGCCGCGCAGATGTGCCCGGAAGTCCGGATCGGTGTACGCCTCGGCGGTGTGTCCGAGCGCGGTGTAGAAGGCCCGGCCACCGGTGTGCTCGTGGCACCACACCAGCGGGTGGTCCTCGCCCATCCGGCCGCCGGTGTACGTGCTTTCGTCCGCCGTGGCCAGCACCCGGACCCGGCCGCTGGGGCTGGCGGTGAAGTGGTACCACTCGTCCGTGAACGTCCAGCGGTGCGGCAGGTGGGCGGTGGCCGGGTGGTCGTGGTCCGCCACCCGGACCACGCCGGGCTGGAGGGCGGGGTGGCCGTCGAACCGGGCGCCGACGAGTTCCCCGTACCACGGCCAGTCGTACTCGGTGCCGGAGGCGGAGTGCACGCCGAGGAAGCCGCCGCCCGCCTCCTGGTGGGCGCGCAGCGCGTCGCGGGCGGCGTCGGTGAGGACTTCGCCGGTGGTGGAGAGGAAGACGACGGCCGCGCTGCCCGGGAGGGCCGCGGCGAGTTCGGCGGGGTCCTCGGTGGCCAGGACGGGCCGGCCCTGCTCGGCACCGAGGTCACGGAAGGCCGCGATGCCCTCGGGGATGGAGTCGTGGCGGAACCCGGCGGTGCGGGTGAAGACGACGAGCTGCTCGGAAGTCATGGGACCCCATGCTAGAAGGCGCTTTCTGTCCGGCCCGGGCGCCGGGCACGGGGGCGCTCGTGCGCCCGGGGGGTGTGCGGAGTACCCCCGCGCTTCAGTTCCGCCGGATCGTGGGAAATCAGATAACAACCCGCCCAAGTGTCTTCCGCTTCATGCCTTGCGGGCCCCATGATCTTGGGCATTCCCGAGTGAGGAGTACGGATGCCCCGTGATCAGGTTGCCCTCGTCTTTAGCCAGCAGGCCGGCGCCTGCGCCCGGCTGGGTTCCCCGCTGTACGGGGCGCTGCTGGAGCGCGTGGCCCGGGACATCAAGGAGGAGGGCCCCTGCGCTGCCGTTCTGGAGGGGTACGAGGACACCGGCCACGCCGACGCGCTGCCGCTGCGGATGATGGGTGCGGTGCACGCCCTGGTCCTCACCGGGCGGGCCCCGGAGCTGGCGGAGCACTACCCCAGCGCCGGCGGGGTGTTCGACCCGGAGCATCCGGACGCGGGCTGGCCGGCCTTCCGGGCGGCGGTCGCCGCCGAGCCGGACTGGGTGCGGGACTGGCTCGAACGACCGCCGCAGACCAACGAGGTGGGACGGGCCTCCCTCCTGCTGGCCGGGCTGCTGTACGCGGTGCCCACGGCCGCGCTGCCGGTGCGGCTGTTCGAACTCGGCTCCAGCGCGGGCCTGAACCTGCGCGCCGAGCAGTTCCACTACCGGACGCCGTCCTTCTCCTGGGGCAACCCCGACTCCCCCGTCCGGCTCGACCCGGTGTGGCGCGGCGACCCGCCCGGCTGGCTGACCGAGGGCGCCCGGCGTCACCAGACCCTGCGCATCGTCGAGCGGCGCGGCTGCGACATCACCCCGCTCGATCCGCTCTCCCCCGACGGCGCGCTGGCCCTGCGCGCCTACGTGTGGCCGGACCAGGCGGACCGTACCCGGCGGCTGGAAGGCGCGCTGCGGATCGCCGCCAAGGTGCCGGCCACGGTGGGCGCGGCCGGCGCGGCGCAGTTCCTGTCGGGGGTGGAACTGGAACCGGGCACCTTGACGGTGGTGTGGCACTCGGTGATGCGGCAGTACGTGCCCGACGCCGAGTGGGCGGCGGTGGAGCGGGAGCTGGACCGGCTGGCCGCGGCTTCCGGGCCGGAGGCCGGGTTCGCGCACATCGCGTTCGAGCCGCGCACGGTGGGCGAGCTGCACCGGTTCGCGCTGTCGGTCCGGCTGGGGCGGGAGCCTGAAGAATGCCTGGCGTTCGCCGCGCCGCACGGGCTGCCCGCGTGGTCGCCCGGTCAGGACTGACGCACGATGGGCCCATGGGACATGTGATGACCTCCGAGGAGTGGCGGGCCTTCGTCGCCGCCGGCACCAGGACCGGGAAGCTGTCGACGGTGCGCGCGGACGGCGGTCCGCACGTGGCGCCGGTGTGGTTCGTGCTGGACGGCGACGACATCGTCTTCAACACCGGCGCGAACACCGTCAAGGGCCGCAATCTGGCCCGGGACGGGCGGGCGGCGCTGTGCGTCGACGACGAGCGGGCCCCGTACAGCTTCGCCGTGCTGCGTGGCCGGGTGCACCTGAGCGAGGACCTGGCGGAGGTCAGGGAGTGGGCCACCCGGATCGCGGCGCGCTACATGGGCGAGGACCGGGCGCGGGAGTTCGGCGAACGCAACGGTGTCCCCGGTGAGCTGCTGGTCCGGATGCGGGTGGAGCACGTCTCCGCCGTCGCCGATCTGGCCGAGTAGGCGGCGTCACAGGCCGCGCCAGGTGCGGCGGTCGCGGGCGACGCCGTGGATGGCGCGGATCAGGTCCGGGGTGAGGAGGGCCCCGTACCGGGTGAGCCCGTCCACCTGGTGCTCGCGCAGCACCCGTACGTCGTCGGGCACCGCGCCGTACCCGACCTGCCCGGCGGTGACGCAGATCAGCACCGGGGAGACCGTCACCGGGAAGCCGCAGCCCCGGGTGAGGGCGTGGGCCGCGAGGGCGGCGCCGCGCCGGCAGTGCCGCAGATGGGGCTCGCCGCGCCGGGCCCCGGTGCGTACCTGTTCGTCGTCCGGGTCGCCGACGCGCAGCGGCCCGCGGGCGTGGGCCACCGTGTGACAGCCGAACACCCCGGCCGGGCCGATCGCCAGATGGGAGAGGGTGGCGGCGCCCGGCAGCGGCAGGGAGTGCAGGATCTCCCAGCCGGCGCCGGCCAGCCGGTCCAGAGCGGCGCCGGCGGAGCGTTCCCCGGCGAGCCGCTCCCGCAGGGCCGCGGTGTCCCGGTCCCGGCCGAGCAGGGCGCGGACGAGCCGGCCCCCGCGGCTTTCGGGCCGGTCGGCGAGGAGGCCGTACAGCGTCTCACCCGGCCGGTTGGGGGCCAGGTCGTCGTCGGGGTGCAGCCACAGCGGACCGTCGCGCCGCGGGCCCGGGTGCGCTTCCCGGCCGGGCTCGATACCCCACTCACTCGGGTCCATGACACCATCGTCACGGCCCGGCCGCCCACAGGCATCCCGTCGGGCCCGGACGTGGCCGAAGGAGTACGGAATCGTGGCGGGGCTGATCGACACCGTGGCGTGGGTGCATCTGGACCGGGGGCGGATCCTGGGGGTGCGCTCCCGGGGCAAACGGCTGTTCTACATTCCCGGCGGCAAGCGGGACGGCGCGGAGAGCGACCGGGAGACGCTGCTCCGGGAGGTGCGCGAGGAGCTGACCGTGGCACTGGTGCCGGAGACGGTGGCCCATGTGGGAACGTACGAGGCCCAGGCGGACGGGTACCCGGAGGGCACGCTGGTGCGGATGGCCTGCTACACGGCGGACTTCCGCGGGACTCTCGCCGCGAGCAGCGAGATCGAGGAACTCGCCTGGCTCTCGCTGGCCGACAAGGAGCGCACGGCGCCGGTGGACCACGCGGTGTTCGAGGAACTGGCGGCGGACGGGCGACTGCGCTGACGCATACCATGACCGTTGACCCAGGAGGTGACCCGGTGGGGGATGCGGCACATGTCGACGGGCGGGTGGAGCGCGGGAACGCCACCCGCCGGCTGGTGCTGCGCCGGACCATGGACGTGGCCTCGGTGGAGGGCCTGGGCGGGCTGTCGATCGGGCGGATCGCCGGGGAGCTGGGGCTGAGCAAGAGCGGGGTGTTCGCGCTCTTCGGCTCCAAGGAAGAGCTTCAGCTGGCGACGGTGCGGGCGGCGCGGTCGGTGTTCGTACGGCGCATCGTGCAGCCGGCGCTGGAGGTGCCCGAGGGGCTGGGGCGGGTGCTGCTGCTGTGCGACGGGTATCTGGAGTACTCGCGCGGGCGGGTCTTCCCGGGCGGCTGCTTCTTCATCGCGGTGGCCACCGAGTTCGCCGCCCGCGAGGGCGCGGTGCGGGACGCGGTGGCGCTGGCCCGCGAGGAGTGGGACCGGCTGGTCCTGGACACGCTCGCGGGCGCGCGGGCGGTGGGTGACCTGCGCGAGGACGCCGATGTGACGCAGCTGGCGTTCGAACTGGTCGCCCTGATGGACATGGCGAACACCACCTCGGCCCTGTTCGGGGACGAGTCGGGGTACGGGCGGGCGGCGCGGGCGGTACGGGAGCGGCTGCGGTCGGCCGCCGCTCCGGGCACCGGGGCACCGGAGCCCCGCTGAGCGCCGCGTCCCGGCGGACGGCCGCCGGGACGTGAGGCGTACGGGGCCGTCAACCCTCCGGGAGGGCCTCATGGACCGGGTCGGTCGCCGAGACGAAGTCGAGCACGCTGTCGATGACGTGCGGGTCCCGGATGATCCGGCGGTGGCCCAGCCCCCGGGTGACGAGCAGGTCGGCCCGGTCGCCGTAGATCTCGGCGATGCGGCGGGCGTGGGCGACCGGGATCATGTCGTCGTCCTCGTCGTGGACCACGAGGAGCGGCAGCGTGAGCCGGTCGGGCCGGTAGGTGGCGGAGAACCGCTCCCAGATGGCGGGCACGCCGGGGAACACCTCCTCTTCTATCCGGGTGCGCAGCAGGGTCCTGGCGCGCCCGGTGAGGCCGGCGCCGGCGCAGAACGAGTCGGCCAGGAAGTCGAAGCCGGGCATCGGGGCCAGCGCGATCAGCCGGGTGGCGGTGACCTCTTCGCGGACCGCCCAGAAGCCGGCGAGCGCGCCCACCGAGTGGCCGATGACCGCCTCGTAGTGGCCGTCCGCGGGGGCGAGGAGGCGGGCCGTGGCGCCGTACTGGAGGATCGTGGCCTCGCCGGCGGGGGACTCCCCGTGGCTGGGGGCGTCGAAGGCGACGGGGCTGTAGCCGCGGTCGGTCAGCGCACGGACGAGGGGCGCGAAGCGGGAGGCGCGGAACATCCAGCCGTGCAGCAGGAGGACCGGGCGCTCGCCGGTACCCCAGCGGTAGACGGCCACGTCCTGCCCGTCCACGGTGAGGGTCCGGGCGCGGGCGGCTCGCATCACCGGCTCCTCCTCGGGGTGCCGGCGGGCGGTGGCGCGGGGGCGGCGGAAGGCGGGCAGTGCGGCCCGGACGGCCAGTGAGGGTGCCACCCGGGAGGTGAGGCGCAGGGCGCCGCGGGTGAGGTCGGTGGTCACGGCCATGCTGGATCCCCTCGGTGGGACGGTTGGCTGGCGAGATGTTAGCACGACCGTTCGCATAGTTTTCCTGTTCCGCCGGGGCGGCCCGCGCCCGGCGGGGACGGGCGCGGAAAGGCGCTGGTCAGGGCGCCGGGTCCAGGGCGGCGCGCTCGGCGGCCGGCTCCCCGTCGCGGCGTACCAGTTCGGCGTACCGGCCGCCCAGGGCGAGCAGTTGGGTGTGCGTACCGCGTTCGGTGATCCGGCCGCCGTCCAGGACGACGATCTCGTCGGCGTCGCGGACGGTGGACAGCCGGTGGGCGATGGTGATGGTGGTCCGGCCCGCCGACAGCGCGTCGATGGCCCGCTGGACGGCGTGCTCGGTCGCGGTGTCCAGCGCGCTGGTGGCCTCGTCGAGCACGAGCACCGGCGGGTCGCGCAGGATGGTCCTGGCCAGGGCGAGCCGCTGCTTCTCCCCGCCGGAGAACCGGTAGCCGCGCTCGCCGACCACGGTGTCGTACCCCTGCGGCAGCGCCGCGATGTGGTCGTGGATCTGCGCGGCGCGGGCGGCGGCCTCGATCTCGGCGTCGGTGGCGTCCGGCTTGGCGAACCGCAGATTGTCGGCCACCGAGGCATGGAAGAGATAGGTCTCCTGGGAGACCACGCCGACGGCGCGGGCCAGGGAGGCGAAGTCCAGCTCCCGGACGTCGATGCCGTCCAGCCGGACGGTGCCCCCGGTGACGTCGTAGAGGCGGGGCACCAGATAGCTCAGGGTGCTCTTGCCCGAGCCGGTGGGGCCGACGACGGCGAGCGAACCGCCGGCCGGCACCGTGAGATCGATGTCGCTGAGGGTGGGCGGCGCGGCGGGGTCGTACCGGAAGGACACCCCTTCCAGCCGGATCTCGCCCTTGGCGCGCCGCAGTTCCACCGGGTCGGGGCGCTCGGTGATGCCGACGGTGAGGTCGAGGTACTCGAAGATGCGCTGGAAGAGAGCGAGGGACGCCTGGATGTCCACGCCGGTGGAGAGCAGGGACACCGCCGGGCGCAGCAACCCCTGCTGGAGGCTGACGAAGGCCACCAGAGTGCCGATGGAGGGCGGGGTGCCGCCGAGTTGCAGCAGGACGCCGGCCGACCAGTACAGCAGGGCGGGGATGGCCGCCATGATCATGCCGATGGTGGCCATCCGCCAGCGGCCGGCCATCGAGGCGCGGATCTCCAGGTCGGCGAGGCGGGTGGACTCCTGGGTGAAGTCCCGGGTGAGGCTGTCGGCGCGGCCCATGGTGCGGCCGAGCAGGATGCCGCTGACCGAGAGGGACTCGGTGACCATGGCGGCCATGGTCGCCATCTGCTTCTGGCGCTGCGCGGTGATCCGTTTGCGCTCGCGGCCCACCCGGCGGGCCAGCCAGACGAAGAACGGCAGGAGGGCGAGGGAGAGCAGGGTCAGCCGCCAGTCGAGGGCGAGCATGGCCACCAGGGTGGCGACGACGGCCGTGACGTTGGAGACCAGGGAGGTCGCGGTGGAGGTGACGGTGGCCTGCATGCCGCCGATGTCGTTGGCGATACGGGACTGGACCTCACCGGTGCGGGTGCGGGTGAAGAACGCCAGCGGCATCTGCTGGAGCTTGGCGTAGACCTGGGTGCGCAGGTCGTGCATGACCCGCTGGCCGACGGTGGTGGAGATGAGGGTCTGGAGCACGCCGAAGACGCTGCTCATGACGGCGGTGACGATCATGCCCAGCGCGAGGAGGGCGAGCAGGGTGGTGCGCTGCTCGGGCAGCGCGGTGTCGATGATCTCCCGGAGCAGGAACGGGGAGGCCACGGCCACCAGGGAGGAGGCGCCCACGAGCAGGGCGACGACGGCCAGGCGGGAGCGGTAGGGACGGAAGAGGGCGAGGATACGGCGGATCTGCGCGGGGTGCTGCGGTGCGGCCGGATCGGCGACCGGTGCGCCGGTCCGCCAAGCGGTGTCGTGCGGCATGTGCTCCTTCGGAGGGTGTCATGGGGGGACAGCCCTCCAGCGTACGCGCGGGGACGGGTGCGTACGGGGGGAAGGGGCGGTGGCGGGCGGCGGCGGGTGCTCAGTCGGCCCGTACTGCGCGGGAGGTGATGCGCAGATGGCGCCGGGGGCCGTCGGTCCACTCCACGGTGATGCGGGTGGCGGCCTCCGGGTCGGGGGCGGCGGCGTCCGCGGTGCCGGCGGCCGGGGTGGTCACCCGTACCCCGGCCAGGGACGACAGCGGTGGCGGTGCGTTGTCGCCGGTCAGCCGGGCGAGGGAGATGAACAGCCGGTCGCCGGGGGCTTCTCCGGTGCGTCCGGTGAGGACGGGGACCCGGGCATCGGTGGTGAAGGCGGTGGAGAGGCCGGACAGCGATCCGTCAGCGGTGTAACCATGCACCGGATGCAGTTCGGAGTGCAGCCCCTCCCCCGCGGCCCATCCGGTGAGCCGGACCGGCGTCCCCGGCGCACTGTCGATCATCAGATGAATACGGACCTCGGCGGCGCCGTGGGCCAGCACCACGGAGACCACCCGCTGCCCGCCCGCATCGTGTGCCGAGGCGATCCAGCCGTCCCCGGCCCCCAGCGGCTCGATCGCGGAACGGGCGGCCCAGCTGCCGTCGAGCAGCGGACCGAAGTGGTTGTCGGCCGCCGGGCCGGCGTCCACCGGGGTGGGCCCGGTCACCGTCGAGTAGCCGGACCGGGTGTAGTGCGGGTCGTAGCGCGCGTCCTCGCTGCCGTGGTTGTGCAGGCGCACCACCCCGTCGGAGGCGGTGGACTGGAGCAGCCACCCCGGAACGGGCAGCGCGGTGACCGCGTCGGCGCGTTCGGCCGGGCCCGGCTCCTCGGTGGCGGTCCACACCGGATGCTCGGCGGGCAGCAGCAGCCCGGTGAACGCCTTGCTCGCCCAGTACGGCGACGCCGGGCCCGAGTAGCGCTGGAGGACGCCCCGGTACGGCCCGTGCCAGCCGAGCGACAGCAGCCCCTCGGGGCCCACCGCGCCCCGGTCCAGGAAGTAGCGCAGCGCTCCGGAGGCCAGCCGGCGGGTGACACCGGGCGCCAGCGGGGTACGGCCGGTCAGCGCGCCCAGCCACAGCGGTGCGGTGGTGGCCATCCGGTAGGTGAGCGACCGGCCCTGGTGCAGGGGCGCGCCGTCGCCGCCGAACAGCCGGGCATAGTCGGCGAGGTGGACGGCGAGCCGGTCGCCGTACCGCTCCAGGGCCGCCGGGTCCCCGGACTGCCAGGCGTGCAGCACCGGGTAGAGATGCATCGCCCAGCCGTTGTAGTAGTCGAAGTGCCGGGCCGGGCCGTCGCTGTACCAGCCCGCTCCCCGGTACCAGGGCTCGATCCGGTCCAGGCCGCGCGCGATGGCCGCCTCGGCCGCCGCCCTCGTCTCCCCGGCCTCCCCCGTCTCCGCGAGGAAGCCGCCCACGGTGACCGGGAACAACTCCCAGTTGCACTCCCACGCCTGTGCGGTGAGGGCGTCCGACAGCCAGCGGACGGCCCGCTCCCGTACCTCCCCGGGCAGCCGGTCCCACAGCCAGGGCCGGGTCAGCCGCAGCGCCAGCGCGATGGAGGCGGCCTCCACCAGCGGCTGGCTGCGGTCGGTGATCAGCGGCCAGTCCTCGGGCCCGGCCCCGCCGGGGGTGCGGGTGCCGGCGTCGAGACCGGCCGCGTACCGCTCCAGGAACCCGTGCGGGTCCGCGCCGCCGGCCCCGGCCACCCGGAAGGCGGCCAGCAGGAACGTCCTGGCGTACCCCTCCAGTCCGTCCGAGCGCGGCCCCGAGCCGCTGGGCGGGCCGCCGGGCAGGTGGTAGAGCGCCCGGCCGCCGGTGGCGTACGGGGCGACCGCGTGCAGCAGGCCGTCGGCGACCGCCTCCCAGTGGGCGCGGGTCCACCCGGTGTGCGGGCTCAGCGCCCGGTCCTCGTCCGGCAGGGTGAAGGGGTGCTTGGCCATGCGCGTGCCACCTGATCGTCGGGGCTGGTCCGCCGGGCACCCTATGCCAGACAGTAAACGCTTTCCAGACCCCGGCCGGGATGCTGGCCGGAAAGCGGCGGGCGTGCTAGTCAGGCCCCATGCCTGCCCACTCCTCGTACGACGCCGTGATCGTCGGCGGAGGCCACAACGGCCTGGTCGCCGCCGCCTACCTCGCCCGCGCCGGGCGCCGGGTGCTGCTGCTGGAGCGCCTGCCGCACACCGGAGGCGCCGCCGTCTCCGCCACCGCCTTCCCCGGGGTGGCCGCCCGGCTGTCGCGGTACGCCTATCTGGTGAGTCTGCTCCCCGAGCACATCGTGCGGGACCTGGGGCTGCGGCTGACCCCGGCCAAGCGCGAGTTCTCCTCGTACACCCCGGCGGTGCGCGCGGGCCGGCCGACGGGTCTGCTGGTGGGCGGCGGCACGGAGCGCACCCGGGAGTCCTTCGCCGCGCTGACCGGCTCCGACCGGGAGTTCGAGGCGTGGCAGGAGTTCTACGCCACCACCCGGCGGCTGGCGGCGCGGGTCTTCCCCTCGCTCACCGAACCGCTGCCCACCCGGGCCGCGTTGCGGGAGCGGGTGGCGGACGACGCGACCTGGCACGCGGTGTTCGAACAGCCGCTGGGGGTGACGATCGAGGAACGGTTCGCGGACGACCTGGTGCGCGGTGTGGTGCTGACGGACGGTCTGATCGGCACCTTCGCCTCGGCGCACGATCCGTCACTGCGGCAGAATCGCTGTTTCCTGTACCACGTGATCGGCGGCAGCACCGGCGACTGGGATGTGCCGGTGGGCGGCATGGGGGCGGTGACCGACGCGCTGGCGGCCTCCGCGCGGCGGGCCGGGGCCGAGCTGGTGACCGGGCACGAGGTCACCGGCGTCACGCCGGACGGCGGGCCCGGCGGACGGGTGGAGGTGCGGTTCAGCGACGGCGAGCGCGAAGGGGCGGTCGGCGCGGAGCACGTACTGGTCAACGCCTCGCCCCAGGTGCTGGCGCGGCTGCTGGGCGGGGCGGCGGCACCGCCCGGGCCGGCGGAGGGCGCGCAGCTGAAGGTGAACATGCTGCTGCGCCGGCTGCCCCGGCTGCGGGACCCCCGGGTCGATCCGCGGGAGGCGTTCGCGGGGACGTTCCATGTGGCCGAGGGCTACGCGCAGTTGGAGAGCGCCTACCAGGAGGCCGCGGCCGGGCGGGCGCCCTCGGCGCCGCCCGGTGAGCTGTACTGCCACTCGCTGACCGACCCCTCCATCCTCTCCCCCGAACTGGCCGGGGCCGGGTACCAGACGCTGACCCTGTTCGGACTGCACACCCCGGCCCGGCTGTTCGGCCCGGACGGGCGTGCCGAGGCCGAGGTGCGGGACACCCTGCTGGCGGCGGCGCTGGCGCAGCTGGACGAGCACCTGGCGGAGCCGGTCCTGGACTGTCTGGCCGTGGACGGGGAGGGACGGCCGTGTCTGGAGGTGAAGACCCCGCTGGACCTGGAGCGCGATCTGTGGCTGCCGGGCGGCAACATCTTCCACGGGGACCTGGACTTCCCGTTCCGGGAGGACGGGGCGGACGGGCGGCCGGCGGGGCGCTGGGGGGTGGAGACCGAGCACGAGCGGATCGTCCTGTGCGGCTCGGGTGCGGCACGCGGCGGGGGCGTCAGCGGCGTCCCGGGGCACAACGCCGCCATGGCGGTGCTGGGGCGGTAGGACGGCGGGGCGGCGGGACCGGCCGGCTCCCGCGGTGCGCGGCGCGCGGCGCGCGGGAGCCGGCCGGAGGCGCGCCGGTCAGCCGTCGGCCGGGCGGATGGGCAGGGTGCGGCCGGCACGGACGTACAGCGGGATGCGCTCCAGCGGGGCGGCGGCGCGCACGGTGCCGCCGCCCTCGTGCCAGGTGCCGTCGTGGGCGTCCTGCCAGCGGCTGCCGGCGGGGAGGTACACCTGCCGTTCCCGGACGCCCGGTCCGGCGACCGGGGCCACCAGCAGATCCGGCCCCAGCAGGAACTGGTCCTCCACCTCCCAGGCGGCGGGGTCGTCGGGGGCGTCGTAGAAGAGCGGGCGCATCGGCGGGGTGCCGGTGCGGTGCGCGATGTCCATCTGCTCCTGGACGTACGGGCGCAGCCGTTCGCGCAGCAGCAACTGCTCACGGATGAGGGGGTAGGCGGGCCCGTAGGACCAGGGTTCGTTGGGGCCGCCGGTCATGGTGACGCCGAAGGGCTCGTTGGGGTCGCGGTCACCGTGCAGCCGGAACAGCGGGCAGTGCACGCCGTACTGGAACCAGCGCACCATCAGCTCCTGGTAGGCGGGGTCGGCGGGGTCGCCGCCGTGGAAGCCGCCGATGTCGGTGGTCCACCAGGGGATGCCGCTGAGCGCGACGTTCAGTCCGGCGCGTATCTGGGTGCGCAGGGAGTCGAAGGTGGCGGGGATGTCGCCGGACCACAGGGCGGCGCCGTAGCGCTGACTGCCGGCCCAGGCGGAGCGGTTGAGGGTGAGGATCTCCTGCTCGCCTTCGGCGGTGAGTCCTTCGTGGAAGGCGCGGGCGTGTTCTCGGGGGTAGAGGTTGCCCACCCGGCGTCCGTCGCCGGCGGCGTACTGTGCGCGTTCCTGGAGGGGCGGGGCGAGGTCGGGTTCGTCGGCGTCCAGCCAGAAGACCCGGACGCCGTGCCGGTGGTAGCCCTCGCGCACCGCGTCCCACAGCAGCCGGCGGGCGTCGGGGTCGGTGGGGTCGTAGTAGTGGGTGGGGGCGAAGCCGCCGGGGGCGGGCCAGTTCTGGGTGATCACGCCGCCGTGCCGGTCGGCCACCAGGCCGCCGGTGGCGCGCAGGGCCGGGTAGTGGGTGCTGTCGGGGTGGACGGTGGGCCAGACGGAGACCATCAGGCGGACGCCGAGCGCCTCCAGTTCGGCGACCATGGCCGCCGGGTCCGGCCAGTCGGCGGGGTCGAAGCTCCAGTCGCCCATCTGCCGCCAGTGGAAGAAGTCGCTGACGATGACCGAGAGCGGCAGCTCACGGCGGGCGAACTCGCGTGCGACCGCCAGCAGTTCCTCCTGGCTGCGGTAGCGCAGCCGGGACTGCCAGAAGCCGGTGGCCCAGTACGGCAGCGGGGGCGGGTGGCCGGTGGCGGCGGCGTAGGCGGCCATCAGATCGGCGGGGGTGTCGCCGGCGGTGATCCAGTAGTCGATCTGGTCGGAGCGTTCGGCGACCCAGCGGGTGGCGTCGTGGGCGAGTTCGACGCGGCCGAGCGCGGGGTTGTTCCAGAGCAGGCCGTAGCCGCGCGAGGAGATCAGCAGGGGGATGGACACCTCGGCGTTGCGCTGGGCGAGTTCGATGACCAGGCCCTTCTGGTCGAGGCGGCCGTGCAGATGCTGGCCGAGTCCGTAGAGCCGTTCGCCGGGGTGGGCGGCGAAGCGCTGTTCGAGCCGGTAGCCGCCGTCGCCGTGCGGGGTGTGGGTGCGCGGCGGGGGCCAGCCCTTGTACGGCTCGGCGTCGGCGAGCAGTTCCTCGCCGGTGGCGGTGTGGGTGAAGCGGAGCCGGCCGCGGGCGTCGAGGTGGGCGGTGATGCGGCCGTTGACGAGGCGGGCGCCGCCGTCGCCGGTGGTTTCGGTGTGCGCGGTCGGGGCGCCGGGGGCGGTGCCGGGCGGCTGGTCGTCGAGGGCTCCGGGGGCGGTGCGGCGGATGCCGGCGGCGCCCGCGCGGACCCGGACGGCGTCGCTGCCCCAGGGTTCGACGCGCAGGACTTCGGACGGTGCGAGCCGTTCCAGATGGTGTGGGTGGACGGTGACGGTGGTGCTCATGCGTGCTGCCCTCCGCTGGGTGGCGCTCCTTCCGGATCATGGTCGCCCCGGCGGGGGGTGGCGGAAACCGGCCGCGTGTTGCGGAAACTTTCGGGTTCCCGGTGGGCCCGGCGGCCGGGCCGTCCCGGCCCGGCGCGGAGGGGTCAGCCGGCGGACGGGGCCGGGCGGGCCAGCGGGGCGGTGGAGTCGCGGATCACCATGTGCGTACCGAGCACGGCGTGCTGGGCGGCGGCGGAGACCTCGCCCTCGCGCAGCCCGAGGGCCAGCCGGACGGCGGTGCGGCCGACCTCCTCGTACGGCACGTGCACGGTGGTCAGCTGGGGGCGCAGATCGGTGGCCGGATCGACGTCGTCGTAGCCGGTGAGGGAGACGTCCTCGGGGACGCGCAACCCGTGGTCGCCGAGGGCGGCCAGCGCGCCGGCCGCCACGGTGTCGGTGACGGCGCACACCGCGGTGAAGTCGCGGCCCGCGCGCAGCCGGGCGGACAGTTTGTCGTAGGCGTCCACACGGCTGAACTCGGCGGCGGTGACCAGGCTGTCGTCGGCCGGCACGCCGTGGTCGGCGAGAGCGCGGCGGTAGCCGGCGAGCCGGCCGGCCGCGGTGGTGGAGCCGTTGGCGGCGGCGCCGAGGAAGAGGATGCGGCGGTGTCCCTGGACCAGCAGCCGGCTGACGACGGCGTAGGCGCCGCCCTCGTTGTCGTACTCCACGACGGTGGCCGGAACGCCCTCGCCGAGCGGGGGCCGGCCGCACAGCACCAGGCGGGACCCGGAGGCGTCCAGGGAGTGCGCGATGGCGGTCATCTGGCTGCGGTAGGCGGCGTCGTCGACCACGCCGCCGATGAGGATGACGGCGCCCGCGCCCTGTTCGCGCATGGTGCGCACCACGGACAGTTCGCGCTCGGGGTCGCCCTGGGTGGTGCAGATGAGGCAGATCCGGCCGCGCCGGGCGGCCTCCTCCTCGACGCCGTGGGCGACGGAGGCGAAGGAGGCGCCGCGCACGTCGTTGAGGACGAAGGCGACGGTGGGAGTGCCCCGGCCGCGCAGGGCACGGGCGTGGGTGTTGGCGACGTAGTCGAGGTCCTTGATGGCGCGCAGCACGCGCTGCCGGGTGCGCTGGGCGACGGGGTAGTTGTCGGCGAGGACGCGGGACACGGTGGCCATCGACACCCCGGCCCGCTCCGCGACGTCGCGCAGGGTGGCCGGCGCTCCGCCGGCCGGCGTCATGGCCGCGCTCCGCGGAAAGCGTTTCTCCTCATTCAGCGCAGTCTAACCACAGGAAGCGGCGGTGGAGTTCGCCGCTTCCCGCCCTTGACGTGGTATGGGGCAGGTGTTCAGGGTGGACAGACAACGTTTTCTGAAATGGGAGCTGACCAGCACCAATGCCCAGCATCAACAACGGCGGCGCGCGTCCCGCCGCGCTGTTCGTCATGGACCCGGTGCATCTGGACCGGCTGTTCCCCCCGGCGGTACGGAAGCGGCTGTCGGAGGTGCTGCGGCTGCCGGAGAGCGCCGCCCCGCACCCGGCGGCGGCCCCGGACATCGACCCGGCGGAGGTGGAGGTGCTGATCACCGGCTGGGGCTGTACGCCGCTGACGGAGCCGGTGCTGGCCGGGCTGCCGCGGCTGCGGGCGGTGCTGCACGCGGCCGGCAGCGTCAAGCACCACATCACCCCGGCGTGCTGGGAGCGCGACCTCGTGGTGTCCTCGGCCGCCGCCGCCAACGCGCTGCCGGTCGCCGAGTTCACGCTCGGCGCGATCCTGCTCAGCGGCAAGAACGCGCTGGGCACGGCGGCCCGGTACGCGGCCGGGGGCCGACCGCCGACCGTCGCGCAGACGTCCGCGTTCGGCAACTACCGGCGGCGGATCGGCATCGTCGGGGCGTCGCGGATCGGGCGCCGGGTCATCGAGCTGCTGCGCCCGTTCGACTTCGAGGTGGCGGTGCACGATCCGTACCTGCCGAAGGAGCAGGCCCGCGAACTCGGGGTGCGGCCGCTGCCGCTGGACGAGCTGTGCGCGGTCAGCGACGTGCTGAGTCTGCACGCCCCGGCCGCGCCCGCCACCCGGGGGCTGCTGGACGCCCGCCGGCTGGCGTTGCTGCCGGACGGCGCCACCGTGATCAACACCGCCCGCGGATCGCTGGTCGACCACGCGGCGCTCGAGGCGGAGTTGGTGTCCGGCCGGATCACGGCGGTCCTGGACGTCACCGAGCCGGAGCCGCTGCCGGCCGACTCTCCGCTGTTCGGACTGGACGGTGTGCTGGTCACCCCGCACATCGCCGGGGCGCTGGGCAATGAACTGGAGCGGCTCGGCGACCTGGTCGCCGACGAGGCGGCGGCGCTGTGCGCGGGCCGTCCGCTGGAGCACCGGGTGCACCGGTCGGATCTGGACACCATCGCCTGAGCCGGTGTCCGGGCGGCAACCTCCGGGGGAACGGGCGGCGACGCACGGCACGGACGGGGCGCGGGCGGGCGGTGCGGTACGCCGCCGGCCGGCGCCGGCCGTCCTGCCCCCTCCCCCGACCCGTTCACCCGAGGAGAGTGCATGTCCCCCCTGAAGTCCGCGCGCCGCTGGCGCGCCACGCTGGTGACCGCGGTGGCCGCGGCAACCCTGGGCATCGGAACGGCGCTGACCGCACCCGCCACGGCCGCCGGACCCCCGGCGGCGCAGACGGCGGTGGTTGCGCCGCAGGAGAGCGACGCGACGGCGGCGGCCCCGCAGGCGCCGGCGGACGCCGCCACCACGGCCGACTGGAACCCGCCCGCCCATCTGGTGCAGCCGCTCGACGAGGTCTGGCGGCACGTGGAGCAGACGTACGGGAACCTGTACGGCTTCCGCAACTACGGCTGGGACCAGCTGATGGCGAACGGCGGCGGCCATCTGAACTACTGCGTGCGCTGGGAGTCCGGCGCGCCGGTGAGCGCGCAGTTGCGCGACCAGGTGCACCGGGTGCTCCAGGAGCAGTCCGACAAGTGGTACGACCGGATGCGCGGCTTCGACGGATTCCCGCAGGCCCGGGTCCAGATCAACGTGGTCGGCTGGGCCACCGCGAACCGCTCCACCTTCCAGTGGGACGACGACTCCGTCGATCTGTACATCGGCAACCTGGACGGCGCCGGCGCGCCGCAGTGCGCGCCGGAGTGCGGCCGTTTCTTCAACCAGGACGGCAACTACACGCGGTGCCCGGGCGGGGCGGCCCGCCACTACGACCAGTCGCTGTGGCTGACCGACGGCTTCGG
Organism: Streptomyces harbinensis; assembly: GCF_900116145.1. Lineage (GTDB taxonomy): Bacteria > Actinomycetota > Actinomycetes > Streptomycetales > Streptomycetaceae > Streptomyces > Streptomyces carpaticus. The sequence goes on from NZ_FPAB01000008.1 coordinate 191,203, forward strand.
CGGCGGCGCCGGGGGCGACTGGGGCCAGCGGATCGGCCGGGAGTACTTCGTCGGGGCGCTGAACCAGCCGGACATCCACATCCTGCTGCACGAGATCGGGCACACGCTCGGCCTGGACGACTTCTACGACTGGACGCCCACGGGGGTACCGAACTTCCTGATGAAGGCGGGGACGGCCACTCAGGTCACCGAGTTCGACGTGTGGATGGCACGTGACTTCTGGCGGCACATGAAGTACCGCTACGACCTCTAGTCACGGGGCCGCACGCGCCCGGGTCCGGCCGGTGGAACACCCACCGGACCCGGGTCGCGGCATGCCCGGAGCCGGCCGTGCAATTGGTCTGGACATGACGGAAGGACCGGCGCTACCGTCGGAGTTGGTCTGGACCGCAGCACTCGCACCCGTGCACGGAGCTTCCTTCCCCCCACATCTCCGGGAGCGACAGCATGCGCAGAAAGATCACCGCCGCCGCCACGGGGCTCGGACTCGCCGCCATCACGGTCCTCGGCACCGGCGGCACCGCTCACGCCCACGGCTACAGCACCGCACCGACCAGCCGCCAGTCCTTCTGCGCCCAGGGCGTGGCGAGCAACTGCGGAGAGATCCAGTGGGAGCCGCAGAGTGTGGAAGGCCCCAAGGGCTTCCCGCAGTCCGGCCCCGCAGACGGGCAGATCTGCGCGGGCGGAAACTCCCGGTTCGCGCAGCTCGACGACCCGCGCGGCGGCGCCTGGCCGGCGACCCGGCTGACACCGGGCCAGGGCTACACCTTCACCTGGACCTTCACGGTCACGCACAGCACCAGCGACTTCCGCTACTACATCACCCGGGACGGCTACAACCCCGGCACGCCGCTGACGCGGGCCGACCTGGAGCCGCAGCCGTTCATGACCGTACCCCTGAACGGCCGGCACCCGGCCGCCACCGAACGGCACCAGGGCACCGTGCCCACCCAGAAGTCGGGCCGGCATCTGATCCTCGCGGTGTGGGACGTGGCCGACACCGGCAACGCCTTCTACTCCTGCTCGGACGTGGATCTGTGACAGGCGGCCGGGCCGGCCGCTGAGCCGGCCGGCCGCACGCCGCCTCCGCCGACCGCCGCTGCCGCCGGGTGCCACGCGATGACACCCCGGCGGCAGCGGTACCCATCTCAGCGGGCGGGCGCGCACAGGGTGTGCAGGGTCAGCACACACAGACCGATGAGCAGCGCGGACCACAGCGGGAAGGCCGCGAAGAAACCCGCCTGGCCGATGGCGGCGACCATCACCACGGTGACGGCCGCGCCGGTGGCCCGGGGGCGGCGCCGCTGGAGCGAGGCGCCGAGGGCCAGCTGGACCGAGCCGAGCAGCGCAAAGACCGTCCCCCATACGGGATAGTCCAGGGCCATCAGCCCGCCGGGGCCGACCGCGAAGTAGTCGGGGCGCCCCAGCGCGGTCAGACCGGACAGCAGATGGAACGCGCCGAGCAGCGTCAACAGCAGTCCGGCGTACCGGAGGCGGCCGAGCGGTGCGATCGGACCGGGGACGCCGGCGGACGGCGCGTCCCCGGCTCGTACGCTCGGCACGGTCCCCATGACGGTTCCTTTCGACGGCATCCGGCCCCACCCCTCCCATTACGGACGCCGCGCGGCGCGCTCACCCGCGCGCCGGGGCCGTTCGGGTCAGGGCCGCCGGGCAGTCGGGTGCCCGGCCCACCGGGCCGTCCGTGGGCGGCGGTCCGGTGGGCCGGGCGGGGCGGGCGCGGGGGGAGGCCGTCACTCACTCCCCGCGCGCCCGCGGTCCCTCAGCGCAGCCAGGAGTGCCTGGCCACCAGCGGCAGCCGCGCCCAACGGCCGCCCAGCCCCCAGGTGCGGCCCGCCGAGCACAGCGCGAGGACCACGAGCGCGACGAGGTAGACGATGTGCTGGTCCACCAGCGGGTTGGGCGACATGCTCGGCGTACCGTCCGACAGATGCCGGGCCGGCGGCCACTCGGCGATCCACAGCGTCAGCAGCATCAGGCCGCCCGCCAGGGCGGTGAGGCGTAACGCGACCCCGGCGACCAGGGCCGCACCGATGCCGAGCATGCCGGCCATGTACGCCCAGTCGACCCAGACCTGACCGGCCATGGAGCGGAAGACGGACTCCAGGGGCCCGGCGCTGACCCCGGAGAGATAGCCACTGGCCGGCGAGCCGCCGTTCAGCCAGGAATTCTGCGAGGCGGTCGCGTAGCCGAGTCCGAAGGTCTTGTCGACGAAGGCCCACAGGAAGATGGCGCCGGTCGCGATCCGCAGCACCGCGAGCGCGCGGTGCACCGGGAGCGGCAGCGCGGGTTCGGCGGACGCGGGTGGCGCGGAGCGCCGGGAGACGGGGGCGGAGGGTTCCGCGGTGAGGGGGGTTGGCATGGCGAGAGGCCCTTCTCGGTCATGGTCGTGGACGGGTTCGGCCGCCGGCCGGGCCTCGGCGAAAGCGCCGGGGAGAGAACGGCGCGATGGGAGCGCTCCCGGACGGCGGCGCACGCGTGGCACATCGTGCGGAGCGGCGCCGCGGCCACCCCGGGCGGTCGCCCGGCTGGAGGCGACGGCCGCCCGGGGCGGGATCCGCACCGGTCCCTGCCGTCCCTGACAGGACCGGAGCGGCGCGGCGCCCGCGACCCCGCCGGGGCTCCCCTGTGCAGGGGCCCGGAGCGGCGGCACACCGGCGGGCGCGGAGCGTGGATGCGGAAGTGGGGCGATCGCCGCCCACCGGGGGCGGCGTCGCCGTCGTACACCGGGTCCTACAGACCCTCTCCCCGGCTTCGCCGGTTGAACGCGCTGAGCCGGTTGGCCTCCCGCAGCCGCACCCGCAGCAGCGGGCGGGGCTCGGGGGCCGGGCGGCCGGCGGTGCACGTGCCGGGGGGCCGGGTCACCGGCCCGGTGGTCATGGGGCGGCCCTGCCGGGGCGGACGCGGGGTGACGTGGGGGGTGTCATGGCTGCGGCCCTTCCTCGTGGTGCGGGGCGAGCTGGACCACCGCTGAGCGGGAGCGCGCCACGCGACCCGTATGGGAGCGCTCCCACTCAGCGGGGATGCCCCTCATGGTGGGAGCACGGGTGCCGTGCGTCAACACCTCGCGCATTACTTTTCCGAACGGGGATCAGCCCGCGGGGCCGGGATCGGCCGAGGCCGGCTTCGCATTACGCAGCCGGATGCCGCTGAACCCCCAGACTGCTGCCGGTCACGGCGGCCCAGTACGGCCACAGGTTGTCGAGAACCCGCAGCTGGATCCCGGCCGCCCGGTGCAGCTCCAGCAGATCGCCCACGGGTTCGGCCGGCCCCAGCGGCCGGACCGGCTCAGGAGGGCTGGGGCTGGGGGTGGTCGTCGCGGAGGCCCAGCCTGCGGTGCTCGATGTGGTAGACGGCCTCGTCCAGTAGCTGGGCCACATGGTGGTCGTGCAGGCTGTACACGATTCTGCGGCCCTGGCGGCTGCCGCTGACCAGGCTGAGGGTGCGCAGCAGGCGCAGCTGGTGGGAGACGGCGGACTGTTCCATGCCCACGGCGGCGGCGAGTTCGGTGACGGGCAGCGGGCCTTCGCGCAGCCGGGCGAGGATCAGCAGCCGGGAGGGGGTGGCGAGCGCCTGGAGGGTCGCGGCGACGGATGCGGCGCTCTCCGCGTCCAGTTTGGCGGCCGGGGCGGCCCGGCGGTCGGCTCCATGTCCCATTCGGGCATGGTACGTGGCGCGGGCGGATGGCCGGGAGCGCGGCAGTCGATGGGAACGTATTTCCGGAGGATTATCCGAGGTTTTCCTCGGCGCCGGGCGAAAGCGGGTGAGGGCCCGCAAAAACCCGTTGCTTTTCGCGGGCGCGCGCCGTGAGGCTGGGCAGGTTGCCCAGTTCCGCACGGACCGACTCTGGGATGTCATGCACATTCGCGACCTTCCGTATTCCGACCCCGGTGAACCCGACGTACGTTCCGGTTTCCGCTTTCTCCTGTGGCTGTTCCGCCATCAGCTGGGCGGCCAGACCCGGGCCCTGCTGTGGGGCACCCTGCACCAGGCGAGCATCGCCCTGCTGCCGCTGGTGCTCGGCCTGGTGGTCCAGGCGGTGGTGCACCGCTCGGGCCGTGAGCTGGCGCTGAGCGGTCTGCTCATGCTGGCCATCTCGCTGGCCATGACGCTGGCGGACACGATGCTGCACCGGCAGGCCGTCACCAACTGGATCACGGCGGCGGCCCGGGTCCAGCAGTTGCTCGCCCGGCGGACCACCCAGCTGGGCGGGATGCTCACCCAGCGGGTGGCGGCGGGCGAAGTCGTCAAGGTCTCCACCGGTGATGTGGAGAAGATCGGCTGGTTCGTCGAGTCGGTCTCCCGGTTCGGGGCCGCCGTCGTGGTGGTCCTGTCCGTGTGCACCGGCCTGATCGTCTTCGAGCCCCGGCTGGGGCTGCTGGTGGCCGCGGGCGTCCTGGCCGTGGTGCTGTCCTTCGTGCCGCTGCTGCCGGCCGCCGTGCGGCGCGCCGACATCGAGCGCGGCAAGTCCGGCCGGGCCACCGAGCTGGCCTCGGACACGGTCGCCGGGCTGCGGGTGCTGCGCGGCATCGGCGGCGAGGAGCTGTTCCTTGAGCGCTACCGGCGGGCTTCGCAGGAGGTGCGGGCCGCCTCGGTGCGCAGCGCCCGGATGTGGTCGCTGATCGACGCGGTGCAGGTGGTCATGCCGGGGCTGCTGCTGGTGGCGGTGGTGTGGCAGGGGGCCACGATGGCGAGCGAGGGCCGGATCTCGGCGGGCGCGCTGGTCACCGTGTACGGGGCGGCGACCTTCCTGATGTTCCCGCTGCGGCTCTTCCAGGAGACGGCGATGGCGTTCACCTTCTCCCGTCCCTCCGCCAAGCGCGCGGTGCGGGTGCTGGGGCTGCTGCGGGAGTCCGGGCCGGCGGACGCGGCCCGCGGGACGGACGGGGCGCCGCGCGGTGATCTGCGCGACCCGGCCAGTGGGCTGGTGGCCCGGGAGGGCCTGCTGACCGCCGTGGTCTGCGGGGATCCGAACACCGCCGAGCGGCTCGCCGGCCGGCTCGGCGGCCATCCGCTGCACGAGGGGGAGGAACCGTCGGCGCTGCTGGGCGGGGTCGCGCTGGACGGGCTGCCGCTCGCGGTGGCACGGACGGCCGTTCTGGTGCAGGACAAGGACCCGGTGCTGCTCTCGGGAACACTGCGGGAGCTGCTCGCGGTGCCCTCCTCCGGGCGGGTCACGGTCGAGGAGGCGCTGGGCGCGGCGCAGTGCGGGGATGTGCTGGAGGCGCTCTCGCGTGCGGCGGCCGGGCCGCAGGGCGATCCGATGGCGGCCCGGATCACCGAACGGGGCCGCTCGCTGTCCGGCGGGCAGCGGCAGCGTCTCGCGCTGGCGAGGTCGCTGATCACCGACCCGGAGGTCCTGGTGCTGGACGAGCCGACCTCGGCGGTGGACTCGCACACCGAGGCGCGGATCGCGGCGGGGCTGGCCGGTCTGCGGGCCGGGCGCAGCACGGTGGTGTTCACCTCCTCGCCGCTGCTGCTCGATCGCGCGGACGCCGTGGTGTTCGTCGATGAAGGCCGCGTCGCGGCGCAGGGGACCCACCGGGACCTGCTGGAGACGCATGCCGGCTACCGGGCGGTCGTGACCCGGGAGCCGGAGACCACCCACTACGCGGAGGAGACGGCATGATCGGGGTTTCGCCGCCCGAGTACGATCCGTCGTCCGTGGAGCACGCCACCACGCTGCCGGTGGCGGGCCGGGCGACGGTGCGGGCGTACGTACGGGAGTTGCTGCACCGGCACCGGCGGGCGTTCGCCGTGCTGGTGGGGGTGAACACGCTGGCGGTGCTCGCCTCCATGGTCGGCCCCTACCTGCTGGGCCGGGTGGTACAGGATCTGGCGGCGGGTGCGAAGGATCTGCGGCTGGGGCCCACGGTGGCGCTGTTCGCGGTGGCGCTCGCGGTGCAGGCGTTCTTCGTCCGGATGGTGCGGCTGCGCGGTGCCGTGCTGGGCGAACGGATGCTGGCCGATCTGCGCGAGGACTTCCTGGTGCGGTCGGTGGGACTGCCGCCCGGGGTGCTGGAGCGGGCCGGGACCGGTGATCTGCTGGCGCGGATCAACACGGATGTGGACCGGCTCGCCCAGGCGATGCGGGAGGCCGTGCCGCAGCTGGCGATCGCGGTGGTGTGGGCGGGGCTGCTGCTCGGCGGGATCGTGGTGACCGCTCCGGCGCTGGGGCTGGCGGCGCTGATCGCGCTGCCGGTGCTGGTGGCGGGGTGCTGGTGGTACTTCCGCCGGGCGCCGGGTGCCTACCGGGCGGAGGCCGCCGGGTACGCGGCGGTGGCCGCGGCGCTGGCGGAGACGGTGGACGCGGGGCGGACCATCGAGGCGCACCGGCTGGAGGCGTCGCGGGTGGAGCTGTCGGAACGACGGGTTTTCGAATGGACGCGGTGGGAGCGTTACACACTGTGGCTGCGGACCGTGCTGATTCCGACGATCAACGTCTACCACTCGCTGATCTTCGCCGGGGTGCTGCTGCTCGGCGGGGTCTTCGTGCTCCAGGACTGGCTTTCGGTGGGTCAGCTGACGACCGGGGCGCTGCTGGCGCAGATGCTGGTGGAGCCGATCGGGATGATCGTGCGCTGGTTCGACGAGTTGCAGGTGGCGCAGGTGTCGCTGGCGCGGCTGGTGGGGGTGCGGGAGGTCGAGGACACGGACGCCGACGCGTCGCTGTCGCCGCAGGGCCGGGAGCTGACGGCGCGGGAGGTTCGGTTCGGCTATCTGGCGGGCCGTGACGTCCTGCACGATGTGTCGCTGCGGGTGCCGCCGGGGACGCGGATGGCGCTGGTGGGCCCTTCGGGCGCGGGCAAGTCGACGCTGGGGCGGCTGCTGGCCGGGATCTACGCGCCGGGCAGTGGCGACATCACGCTGGGCGGGGCGCGGCTGTCCGGAATGCCGGCGGAGCGGGTACGGGAGCAGGTGGCGCTGGTCAACCAGGAGCACCATGTGTTCGTGGGGCCGCTGCGCGACAATCTGCTGCTGGCCCGGGAGGGCGCGACGGACGCGGAGTTGTGGGCGGCGCTGGGTGCGGTGGACGCGGACGGCTGGGTCCGGGCGCTGCCGCGGGGTCTGGACACCGAGGTGGGGTCAGGGGCGGTGGCGGTGACACCGGCGCAGGCGCAGCAGATCGCGCTGGCCCGGCTGGTGCTGGCCGATCCGCACACGCTGGTGCTGGACGAGGCGACGTCGTTGCTGGATCCGCGTGCGGCGCGGGATCTGGAGCGCTCGCTGGGGCGGGTGCTGCACGGCCGTACGGTGATCGCGATCGCGCACCGGCTGCACACCGCGCACGACGCGGATGTGATCGCGGTGGTGGAGGACGGCCGGATCAGTGAACTGGGCAGCCATGACGAACTGGTGGCCGCCGGCGGGGCGTACGCGGCGCTGTGGCGCTCCTGGCACGGGTCCCCTTCCCGGGAGGACGAGGCGGGCCGTCTGGTCCACTGAGGACCGGCCGGACGGCGCGGGGACGTCCTCCCCGGCCTCGCCGGGGAGGACGTCCCAGGACCCGGTGGCGCGGGCCGCCCGTTTCCGGGCTCCGTGCTCCTGGCCGGGAGTCGGGGCGGCGGGGGGTGGGTCAGGCGGCCAGGACCAGGGCGCCGATGCCGCTGGCGGCGCCGACCACCATGAAGACCGGCATCAGCACCTTGTTCTCCACCCAGGCGCCGGCCTTGAAGCGCATGAAGGAGGGGGTGCCGATGGGGTACCAGCGGCGGCCCTTGATGGTCAGCGGCCACAGCACGGGGACGCCGGAGATGGTGAGGGCGTCCCCGAGGTTGTGCACCATGGCGCCCAGCACGATGGGGATGCCGAGCCAGAGATAGGGCTCGGCGAACAGCCAGGTGGAACCGTTACCGGGCTCGTCCAGGACGGCGGCCAGGATCCAGGCGCTGGTGGCGCCGAGCAGCCACACCAGGACGTCGCTTGACATCCGCGCCATCCGCCACAGCAGCCCCTCCACGGCGAGCACCATGTGGATGAAGAGGATGATGAGCACGGCCCAGCGCCCGAAGAGCACGGCTGCGGCCGAGAAGCCGGCGCCGATGAGCAGGGCCCAGACCCAGGTGTGGGTGAGGGTGCGGTGTCCGCCGGTGCGGCGCCGGTCGCGCCGGCCGCGGGTGGCGTTGTAGACGGTCACCGAGAGCTTGTCGATCAGTCCGGCCAGCCATCGGGAGGGTGGGCCGAAGGCGCGCGAGATCGTGGCGCCCTTCTGGTCGAGGTCGGGTGCGAGGGCAGCGCCCGCGCAGATCAGTGTCCCGGCCAGCAGGACGGGCCAGGGCATCGGATGGTCCGCGGCGGCGGCTACGAGGCCCACCCCCAGCCAGGCCATCGCGCCGGACAGTGAATGCGCCGGTCCCATCATTTGGCAGCGCCCCCGCCTTCTACTCGTCGTCTGTGCAGTTCTGTTGGCGGCTCAGCGTAGTCCCATGTGATCTTGGGATGAGCAGCCGGTTGCGGTTTCACCGCCGGGTGCAGGCAGTATGGGACGGTGACCCTTATCGATCAGATGCCTGCCGACAGCGATCCCGATGCCCTCTTTGACGCGTTCTCGTCATGGGCCGAAGAGCGGGGGATCTCCCTGTACCCCGCTCAGGAGGAGGCGCTGATCGAAGTGGTCTCGGGGGCGAACGTCATCCTGTCCACGCCGACCGGGTCCGGCAAGTCCCTGGTGGCGGCCGGCGCGCACTTCGCCGCGCTGGCCCGGGACGAGGTGACCTTCTACACCGCGCCGATCAAGGCGCTGGTCTCGGAGAAGTTCTTCGACCTGTGCAAGATCTTCGGCACCGAGAACGTCGGGATGCTCACCGGGGACGCCTCGGTCAACGCCGACGCCCCGGTGATCTGCTGCACCGCCGAGGTGCTGGCCTCCATCGCGCTGCGGGACGGCGCCGAGGCGGACATCGGCCAGGTGGTGATGGACGAGTTCCACTTCTACGCCGAACCCGACCGCGGCTGGGCGTGGCAGATCCCGCTGCTGGAGCTGCCGCAGGCGCAGTTCGTCCTGATGTCCGCGACGCTCGGCGACATGTCGCGGTTCGAGGAGGACCTGACCCGGCGTACGAAACGGCCCACGGCGGTGGTGCGCTCCGCCACCCGTCCGGTGCCGCTCAGCTATGAGTACCGCACCACCTCGCTCACCGACACCCTCACCGAGCTGCTGGAGACGCACCAGTCCCCCGTCTACATCGTGCACTTCACGCAGGCGCAGGCCGTGGAGCGGGCCCAGGCCCTGATGAGCATCAACATGTGCACGCGGGCGGAGAAGGACCAGATCGCCGCGCTGATCGGCAATTTCCGGTTCACCACGTCCTTCGGCCGCAATCTCTCGCGGTTCGTGCGGCACGGCATCGGGGTGCACCACGCCGGCATGCTGCCCAAGTACCGGCGGCTGGTGGAGAAGCTGGCGCAGGCCGGGCTGCTGAAGGTCATCTGCGGTACGGACACCCTGGGCGTGGGGGTCAATGTGCCGATCCGCACGGTGCTCTTCACCGCGCTGACGAAGTACGACGGCAATCGCGTCCGGGTGCTGCGGGCCCGGGAGTTCCACCAGATCGCCGGGCGGGCCGGGCGGGCCGGCTTCGACACGGCGGGCTTCGTGGTGGCACAGGCACCCGAGCACGTGGTGGAGAACGAGAAGGCGCTCGCCAAGGCGGGCGAGGACCCGAAGAAGCGCCGCAAGGTGGTGCGCAAGAAGGCACCCGAGGGCTTCGTGAACTGGTCCCAGTCCACCTTCGAGAAGCTGATCGCCTCCGAACCGGAGCCGCTGACCTCGCGCTTCCGGGTCACGCACGCGATGCTGCTGTCGGTCATCGCCCGCCCCGGCAACGCCTTCGAGGCGATGCGGCGGCTGCTGGAGGACAATCACGAGCCGCGCCGGGCGCAGTTGCGCCACATCCGGCGGGCGATCGCCATCTACCGTTCGCTGCTGGACGGCGGGGTGGTGGAACGGCTGCCGGAGCCGGACGCGCAGGGCCGGATCGTCCGGCTGACGGTGGATCTCCAGGCGGACTTCGCGCTCAATCAGCCGCTGTCCACCTTCGCCCTCGCGGCCTTCGAGGTGCTGGACCCGGAATCTCCCTCCTACGCGTTGGACATGGTGTCGGTCGTGGAGTCCACCCTGGACGATCCGCGGCAGATCCTGGCGGCCCAGCAGAACAAGGCGCGCGGTGAGGCGGTCGCCGCCATGAAGGCGGACGGGGTGGAATACGAGGAGCGGATGGAGCGGCTGATGGACATCAGCTATCCCAAGCCGCTGGAGGAGTTGCTGTTCCACGCCTACGGCGTCTACCGCAGGAGCCACCCCTGGGTCGGGGACCACCCGCTGTCGCCCAAGTCGGTGGTGCGCGACATGTACGAGCGGGCGATGACCTTCTCCGAGTTCGTCTCCACGTACGAACTGGCCCGCACCGAGGGCATCGTGCTGCGCTATCTGGCCGGCGCCTACAAGGCGCTGGAGCACACCGTCCCCGATGATCTGAAGTCGGAGGACTTCCAGGACATCACGGCGTGGCTGGGCGAGCTGGTCCGGCAGGTGGACTCCAGCCTGCTGGACGAGTGGGAGCAGCTGGCCAATCCGGCCGAGGAGGACGCGGAGCAGGCGCAGGAGCGGGCCGATCAGGTCAAGCCGGTCACCGCGAACGCCAGGGCGTTCCGGGTGCTGGTGCGCAACGCGCTGTTCCGGCGGGTGGAGCTGGCGGCCTGGGACCGCACCGCCGAACTCGGGGAGCTGGACGGCGAGGCGGGCTGGGATTCGGAGCGGTGGGCCCGGGCGATGGACGCGTACTGGGAGGAGTACGACGAGCTGGGCACCGGCCCCGACGCGCGGGGGCCCAAGCTGCTGAGCATCGAGGAGCGGCCCGAGGACGGTCTGTGGCGGGTGCGGCAGACGTTCGCGGATCCGGCGGGTGACCACGACTGGGGCATCACGGCGGAGGTGGATCTCACGGCGTCCGACGCCGAGGGACGGGCCGTCCTGCAGGTGGTGGACGTCGGGCAGTTGTGACCCCGCGCGGCTGATCGCGCCGGTCATCGGGCGGTGCACGGTGCCGGCTCCTCTCCGGGTGCGGGACGGGCGGCCCTGGCCTCGGTGAGGTGGCGCCCCAGCAGGGACCGGTACCAGCGGATCTCGTCCGGGTCGGTGGCCCGCAGGATCTCCCGGATCCGGTCCGTGCGGGTGCCTCCCGGGTCGGCCGGCAGCAGCGGCGGGCGCAGCAGGCGCAGCCGGGTGCGTTCCTCGGGGTCGGGGACCAGCTCGCGCAGCGTCGGTGGCTCCAGGAGGGCGGCGGGCACGGCGGCTTTCTCCCAGGGGCCGGTGGCCTGCCGGGCCAGCAGGGCGGTGCGGCGGCCCCGCCATTTTCTGGGCCGCCAGTCCGTGCCGGCCGCCAGCGCCCTGCGCAGCCCGTCCGGCGCCCGGCCGCGCAGCAAATGGGGGCAGTACCCAGCGAAGTCGCGCAGCTCACGGGCGGAGTACCGCCACACGAGGGCCTGGTAGCGGTTGAGGTGGAAGCCGACCGGGCTGAAGCAGCCGCCTCTGGCCAGCCGGGTGAAGCGGGCGGTGCTGATGCCGAGCAGCGCGGCGCCGTCGGTGGCGTTGACCAGGTGGACGCGGTCCCGCAGCCCGGCGCGGGTGCGGCGGTCCCCGCGCAGCCGGTCGAGCGCGGCGCGCGGCACCCTGCGGCGCCAGGGCGGCCCGGCGCAGGGGAGGGTGGGCAGTGCGCCCAGCTCGATCGCCGCCTCGAACTCATGGCGGCGCAGGCCCAGTTCCCGGGCGACGGTGCGCGTGCCCCGGGTCCAGGCTCCGGTGGGCACATCGCCGGGGCGCGGCCGGACGTCGTCCTCCCCGCCGAGCAGCGGCGGGGCCGCGGTGACGATGCCGGGCCGGGCCGGCGAGGGCCGGGCCGGCGAGGGCTGGGCCGGCGAGGGCTGGGCCGGCGAGGGCTGGGCCGGCGAGGGCTGGGCCGGGTGGTGGGGCGGCGCGATCCCGCCGCGCTCCCCCGGGGTGGACGGCTCGGTGTGCGGCTGGGTGGTGTGGGGGGACATGGGGGCCTTCTTCCGTCACTCTGACTACGCTCTGTCATCAGAGTAGGCCGCGCCATCACCCAGCGCAACAATCTGTCCCGTTATCACTCCATGGAGTGACTACGGCGTCTCGCGAGCCGGAAGGCCCATGTGCTCGCCGACCTTGTTGACCAGCAGGGTCATCTCGTAGCCGACCTGCCCGATGTCCGCGTCCGACCCGGCCAGGACGCACAGACAACTCCCGTCGCCCGCCGCCGTCACCAGCAGTACGCCGTCGTCGAACTCGATCATCGTCTGCCGGACCCCGCCACTGCGGAAGTGCTCTCCGACCCCCTTGGCGAGGGCGTGCAATCCGGAGGCCACCGCTGCCAGATGCTCGGCGCTGTTGCGCTTGAGCCCTTGGCTGACCGACGTCACCAGTCCGTCGCTGGACAGCAGCAGGACGTGCCGCACCCGCGGCAGGCGCTTCACCAGATCGTCCAGCATCCAGTCGAGTGTGGTGCTCAGTGCCATCCCCAGCTCCCCCTTCTCGTAAGGCGACTGCTGTGTCAGCCTTCCCCAGTAAGAGGCCGTCGGCAACCACCTGATCTCAGCGCTATCCGGAAGGGACCGTACCGTTTGCCCTCCGGGGCCGCACGAGCGGGTGCCCTCACGGACATGCCATGAGGGATCTCACACCGTGACCGGACGGTGGCGCCCCGCGGGCGCCACCGGGTTCAGCGCCCCAGCTCCTTGCGCCCCACTCGGCGCACCCGGCGCCGCTGCGAGGGGTCGAGCAGCAGATACGCCGCCGCCGGCACCCCGAAGATCACCAGGGCCGCGATCCAGAAGCTGGTCAGCCACCACAGCACGAGCCCCGCGGCGATCCCCGCGATCGCGACCTTGCCACCTGTCGACATCGTCCGTTTCCTCTCCGCCGCGCGGGACGGCGCACCGCCGCCCTCAGTTGAACGCACTCCCAGTGTCCCCCGTTCCGCCCCCGGCACGCCCTGCGCGCAGCGGCGCACCCACCGCGTGCATGTGCGTCAGCGCCTGCCGGTAGGAGTCGAGCAGCCCGGTCTCGGTGTACTTCACACCCGCCTCGCGGCAGTAGTGCCGCACCAGCGGGCGGACCAGCCGCAGATGGGGACGGGCCATGCTCGGGAAGAGGTGGTGCTCGATCTGGTAGTTGAGCCCGCCCATCAGCCAGTCGGTCACCAGCCCGCCCCGCACATTGCGCGAGGTGAGGACCTGGCGGCGCAGATGGCCCCAGCGGTCCTCGGAACCGGGGATCTCCATGCCCTTGTGGTTGGGGGCGAAGACCGAACCCAGGTGCAGTCCGAACAGCGCGTGGTGGATCAGGGCGAAGACCACCGCCTTGCCCGGCGACAGCACGGCCCCCAGCAGCAGGACGTACCCCGTGAAGTGCGCCGCGAGCAGCAGCCCCTCGATCAGCCGGGGGCGCAGCCCCTGTCGCTCCCAGCCCTTCGCGGAGAGCACCATCTGCACGCTGGACACCTTCAGCGCGATGCCTTCCAGGAGCAGCAGCGGGAAGAAGAGCCGTGCCTGGTTGCGGGTGAGCCAGCGGCCGAAGCCCTCGCGCTTCTCCGCCTGGTGCGCGGTCCACACCATCACCCCGACCCCCACGTCCGGGTCCTTGTCGAGGTGGTTGGGGTTGGCGTGGTGACGGTTGTGCTTGTCGTTCCACCAGGCCGAACTCATGCCCAGCAGCAGATTCCCGTGGATCAGCCCGATCAGCCGGTTGGTGCCCCGCGTGGAGGCGATCTGGGAGTGTCCGGCGTCGTGTCCGATGAACGCGGTCCTGGTGGAGAAGAGGGCCAGCGGCAGGGCGAGGAGCAGCGTCCACCAGGTGTCGCCCAGCGCCACCATGGCGCCGGCGACCGCCGCCAGCGCGATCGCGTTGACGCCGATGCCGATCGCGTACCAGCCGGTCCGCCGCTCCAGCAGGCCCTGCCCCTTGACCTGACGCAGCAGCGGACCGAACTCGTCGCCGTGCGGGGTGCCCGGTGCCGCCGTGGCGGCGGGGACGGGCGCGGGTGCGGTCACAGCGGTGGCCGGCGCTTCGGGCATGGCGGCAACTCCGGTACGTGGTGGGCGGTTCCGTTGTGAAGAACCTATGCCACAACCCCCCGGCCATGGTGTACCCAGCCCCACCCCCCTCGTGGGGTTTCCGCCCGTTGGCGGCTATGGGGTACCCTCGGCCGCTGCCCCGCCAGCTAGTCAACTTTGAGGAACGCATGAGCGCCGCCGTCTTTCTCCCGGCCGATCCCCCGCGCGCCTCCGAGGTGGCGTTCTGGCGGCCCGACGGCTCCTCTCCCGAGCTGCCCGCCCGGCTGCCCCCGTCCGTCACCGCCGAACCCCGGGACCTGACGGTGGTCCTGCCCGCCGAGGACGGCACCGTGACAACGGTGACGGTCCCCGCCCTCGTCCTGCCGGTGGGCGACGCGCTGCCGCTGCTCACCCGGGCCAGGACCACGGGCACCGGCTCCGCCGCGTTCTGGGGCGGGGCCGCCGTCCTCGCCCTGCAACTCGCCGCGCGCGGGCGGCTGCTGCCCGGTCTCAGCCCCGAGGAGTACGACGCCTGGCGGCTCGGCCCGCTGGAGAGCGCCGACGCCGAACGGCTGCGGGCACTCGCCGACGCCATGCCGGTGCACGCCCACGCCGTCCCGCTGCCCGCCCAGGATCCGGCCGCGCCACCCCGGCTGCCCGCACCGCACCAGCTGCTGCGGGCGTTCCTCGACGCCGTCGCCGACACCCTGCCCCGTACCCCCGCCGCCGCGCTCGCCGCCGGCGGCCCCGCCTTCGCCGCCCGCACCACCGAGCGCCGCCCCGCGCTGCGCACCTGGGCCACCGAGGTCGCCGCGGGGCACGACGCCGGGGTACGGCTCTCGCTGCGGGTGGAGGCATCCGGCCTCGGCACCGAGCGCACACGTTTCCGGGCCGTGGCCCAACTGCACAGCCTCACCGACCCCACCGTCGTCACCGACGCCGCCCGGCTCTTCGCCGGTACCGCACCCGCCCACGCCTTCTCCCCCGGCGCCCGCACCGACGCCCTCCTCACCCTGCGCCGCGCGGCCACCGCCTGGAACGCCCTCACCCCGCTGCTGTCCGCCGCCGTCCCCGACGCCGTGGACCTCGCCGACGAGGACGTCGCCGAACTCCTGGGCGCGCCCGTCTCCCGCGCGCTGACCGCCGCCGGTGTGCAGGTGCACTGGCCGCGCGACCTGGTCCGTACCCTCACCACCCACGCCGTCGTCGGCTCCGCCGACCACCCGCCCGCCGGCCCGGGATCCTCCCTCCTCTCCCCCGGCGCGCTCACCGCCTTCGACTGGCGGTTCGCGCTGGGCGACACCCCGCTGACCCGGGCCGAACTCGACCGCCTCGCCGAATCCGGCCGCCCCCTGGTCCGGCTCCGCGACCAGTGGGTGCTGGTCGACCCCGAGGCGCTGCGCCGGGCCCGGGACCGCCCCGACCGCAAGCTCACCGCCGTGGAAGGGCTGCGCGCCGCGCTCACCGGACGGCTGGAGAGCGACGACCGGGACGAGCGGGGCATCGAGGTACGGGCCACCGGTGCGCTGGAGGAGCTGCGCCGCCAACTCGCCGACCCCGAGAGCCCGCTCCACCGGCCCGTCCCCCAGCCCGCGCGGCTCGCCGCGCACCTGCGCGACTACCAGCTGCGCGGCCTGGGCTGGCTGCACCGGCTCACCTCGCTGGGCCTGGGCGCGGTGCTGGCCGACGACATGGGCCTGGGCAAGACGATCACCCTCATCGCCCTCCATCTGCACCGGCAGGCCACCGGCGAGCATCCGGGACCGACCCTGGTCGTCTGCCCCGCCTCGCTGCTCGGCAACTGGCAGCGGGAGATCGAGACGTTCGCCCCCGGCACCCCCGTGCACCGCTACCACGGCAGCACCCGCGACCTGAGCGCACCGGCGCAGGACGGGTTCGTGCTGACCACCTACGGCACCATGCGGCTGGACGCCGCCGAACTGGCCGCCACCGACTGGGGCCTGCTGGTCGCGGACGAGGCCCAGCACGTCAAGAACCACACCTCCGCCACCGCCAGGGCCCTGCGCACCCTCCCCGCCCGGGCGCGGGTCGCGCTCTCCGGCACCCCCGTGGAGAACAACCTCACCGAACTGTGGTCGATCCTGGACTGGACCACCCCCGGGCTGCTCGGCCGGCTGACCGCCTTCCGCACCCGCTACGCCGACGCCGTCGAATCCGGCGCCGATCCGGCCGCCGCCGACCGGCTGGCCGCCCTCGTCCGCCCGTTCCTGCTGCGCCGCCGCAAATCCGACCCCGGCATCGCGCCCGAGCTGCCGCCCAAGACCGAGACCGACCGGACCGTCTCCCTCACCCCCGAACAGGCCGGTCTGTACGAGGCGGTGGTGCGCGAGACGCTGGCCGAGATCTCCGGCGCGGAGGGCGCCGCCCGGCGCGGGCTGATCGTCAAGCTGCTGACCTCCCTCAAGCAGATCTGCAACCATCCGGCGCAGTTCCTCAAGGAGGAGGGCACGCCCCGGCTGGCCGGGCGTTCCGGAAAGCTGGAGGCGTTCGACGAGCTCCTGGCGAACATCCTGGCCGCCGGCTCCCAGGTGCTGGTCTTCACCCAGTACGTGCGGATGGCGCGGCTGCTCCAGGAGCATCTGGCCGCCCGGTCGGTGCCGTGCGCGCTGCTGCACGGCGGGCTGCCGGTGGCCCGTCGCGAGGAGCTGGTGCGTGACTTCCAGGGCGGCGGGGTACCGGTGTTCCTGCTGTCGCTGAAGGCGGCGGGGACCGGGCTCAATCTCACCCGGGCCGACCACGTCGTCCACTTCGACCGCTGGTGGAACCCGGCCGTCGAGGCCCAGGCGACGGACCGCGCGTACCGGATCGGGCAGGACCGCCCGGTGCAGGTGCACCGGCTGATCGCGGAGGGAACGGTCGAGGACCGGATCGCGGCGCTGCTGCGGCGCAAGCAGTCGCTCGCGGACGCGGTGCTCGGCGGGGCGGGGGAAGCCGCGCTGACCGAGCTGACGGATGCCGAGCTGGCCGAACTGGTGACCCTGCGGAGGGTGTCATGAGCTGGGACGAGGAGCCGGAGCAGGCCGCCGCCGGCGGTACGGAGCGGGTGTTCGCGGCGCTGCCGCCCGCCCGGGGGCGGGGGTTCGCCCACAGCTGGTGGGGGGTCGGCTGGCAGCGGGCCGTGGAGGATTCCGCGCTGGAGGGTGCCGTGATGGCGGCCGGCCGGCGCACGGCCCGGTCCGGGGCGGTGGGCGCGGTGTCGGTGCGGCCGGGGCGGCTGACCGCCGTCGTCCGGGACCGGGACGGCACCGGCCGGCGGGCGGATGTGACGCTGCGCCGGCTGTCGGCGGACGAGTGGCGGCGGCTGCTCGCGGTGGTGGCGGGCGAGGCCGGGCACCTCGCG
The DNA here is from genome assembly GCF_900116145.1 of Streptomyces harbinensis. Classification (GTDB taxonomy): domain Bacteria; phylum Actinomycetota; class Actinomycetes; order Streptomycetales; family Streptomycetaceae; genus Streptomyces; species Streptomyces carpaticus. The sequence continues at coordinate 208,649 of NZ_FPAB01000008.1, forward strand.
GCGCTGCTGGACCGGGAGATGCCGCCGCATCTGGTGGCGGACGCGGCGGCGGCCGGGGTGGATCTGCTGCCCGGCATCGGCGATCTGGAGCCGGAGTGCGAGTGCGGGGAGTGGGATCACTGCGTGCACACGGCGGCGTTGTGCTACCAGGCGGCGCGGCTGCTGGACGAGGACCCGTGGATTCTGCTGCTGTTGCGCGGCCGGGACGAGGAGACGCTGCTGCGCGAGGTACGGGCCGCCTCGGCACCGGCCCGGGAGCCGGCGGCGGGGGAAGCGCCCGCCGGGGTGCGGGCGTCGGAGCGGTACGCGGCACGGGCGGCGCAGGGCGGCGATCCGCCGCTGCCCGCCGCGCCGCCGCCGGTGGAACGGACGGGGACGCCGCCGTCGCTGGTGCCCTGCGACCCGGGCGAGGTGGACCCGGCGGCGCTGGAGTTCCTGGCGGCCGACGCGGCGGATCGCGCCCGGGTGCTGCTGGCACTCGCGCTGCGCCCCGACCACGCCGGGCAGCCGGTGCCGGCCGGGTACGGGGTGTGGCAGGACGCGGTGCGGCTGGCGGCGGCCGGTCCGCCGGAGCCGGTGGCGGCGCGGCTGGCGCGCGGTTGCCGGCGCTCGGCCGGGGAGTTGCGGCTGGCGGTTCGGGCCTGGCGGGCGGGTGGCAGCGCCGGACTCGCCGTGCTGGAGGACCCCCCGGCCGCGGCTCCGCCGGGCGCCCTCGCGCAACTGGCGGGCGCGTGGGCGGACGATACGGCGCAGCGGCCGAGGCTGCGGGCGTCCGGTACGCACTGGACGGTGGTCGGCGAGGGGACGCAGGTGCGGTACGGGGCGGACGGCCGGTGGTGGCCGTTCCGCCGGGAGGCCGGGCGGTGGGCTCCGGCGGGCGCGCCGTCCGGTGATCCGGCCGCGGCGCTGCTGACGGCCCGGGAGGCGGCGGGGGCCGACCTGGCATGAGGGGTGGGCCGCCCCGTGGTTCCGGGGCGGCCTGTGCCGGTCGGTCAGACCAGGTCCTCCATGACGGGGTAGTAGCCACCGGACTGGCCGGCGGCCGTGGGGTGGTAGGAGTCGGTGACCGGCAGGGTCACGCTGTGCAGCCAGGGGTCGGACGAGCAGATCTCATGACCGGTGAAGGCCGGGCGGACGTCGCCGTAGGCGAAGCCGTGATCCGCCGCCCGCTTGGCGGTGACCTCGCTGAGGTTGTCGGAGGCGCTGTTGATGGCGGCCCGTGACTCCTCGCTGATGCCGAACACGCAGCTGCCGCCGAGTTCGTACATCCGCGGGTAGCCCAGCACGACCACCTCGGCGTTGGGCGCGGCGGCCCGGATGGCGTCGTACACGGCGTCGAGCCGGCCGGGGAGGGTGTCGGTGATGTACTGGTTGGCCGTCGCGACGGCCGACAGACAGGCGCTGGTGCCGCTGAGCACACAGGTCTGCATGGTGTCGGCGAACCCGGCGTCGTTGCCGCCGATGCTGATGCTGACCAGCGTGGTGCTCGCGCTCAGCGGGCCGAGCTGAGTGGCGATCACATCGGTGGTGCGGGCACCGGAGCAGGCGGTGAAGTCGAAGGAGGACGGGGCGTTGGCGTCGGCCCACAGCTGCGGGTAGGCGACGGTGGAGCGGCGGCAGTCGCCGCTGTCGTTGTCGTAGCTGCCGGCGCCGACGCCCGAGGAGTACGAGTCCCCGAGGGCGACATAGGCGGTCGCCGCCGCGCCAGGGGTGTCCTGGGCGGACGCGGCGGCCGGGCCGAGGGCGGTGACGCACAGGGCGAGGGCCGCGGTAGCGGCCACCTTCACCATGCGGCGCATCTTCATGGAGCCTCCCAAGGAAGGTCTGTGGGGGGATTGGGTCGGCGGATCACTCCGCCTGCGCTGTACCCGGCACAAGTCACGGCCATGCCAAGGGGATTACCGGCGCGTGACGTCCAACGACCCACAGGGGGCGAAGGTTGTGGCCGGTGCGTGCCTCTTGTCGGATTTCCGACTTTCCCCAGGGGTTGTCGGAAGTCCGGGAGCGCTCTAGCGTGACCGAACAACGCAGAACACATATCAACATCACGGCGCGTGCGGACGGGCTCCGCCACGCCGTTGAGGAGACGCATGGACACCCGGCCCAAGGACGCTCCGCTCCCCTACTACGAGCAGCCCTCGCCCGGCACCGGCTCGCTGCCCGCCCGCGCCTGGTACGCCACCTCCGACGCCGCCCGCCACGACCTGGGCGGGACCTGGGACTTCCGGCTCTCGCCGACCGCCGAGGGCGCGGACACCGGTTTCATCGCCGACGACGCCGACCTCACCCCAAACGAGTGGACCCGGATCACCGTCCCCGGCCACTGGGTGCTCCAGGGCCACGGCGCCCCGGCGTACACCAACGTCAGCTATCCCTTCCCGGTCGATCCGCCGCGCGTCCCCACCGAGAACCCCACCGGCGACCACCGGCACGTCTTCGACCTGCCCGCCGACTGGCCGGCCGGCGGGGAGAGCGTCCTGCGGTTCGAGGGCGTGGAGTCCTGCGCCCGCGTCTGGCTCAACGGCACCGAACTGGGCACCTTCCAGGGCAGCCGGCTGCCCCACGAGTTCGCGGTCGGCCCGCTGCTGCGGCCCACCGGCAATGTCCTCGCCGTCCGCGTCCACCAGTGGTCGGCGGGCAGCTACCTGGAGGACCAGGACATGTGGTGGCTCCCGGGCATCTTCCGGGACGTCACCCTGCTGCACCGCCCCGAGCACTCCCCCGCCGACTTCTTCACCCACGCCGGCTACGACCACACCACCGGCGAGGGCGTCCTGCGCGTCGAGTCCGGCACGCCCGGCACCGTGACCGTCCCCGAACTGGGCATCGAGATCGCCACCGGCGAGGAGGTACGGGTCCCGGCCGAGCCGTGGTCCGCCGAACACCCCCGGCTGTACACCGGTGAACTGGCCACCCCCGGCGAGCGCATCCCGCTGCGCATCGGCTTCCGCACCGTCGGAGTGCGCGACGGACTCTTCCGGGCGAACGGCAAGCCGATCCTCTTCCGCGGCGTCAACCGGCACGAGTTCCACCCGGACACCGGGCGCGCCGTGGACGAGGCGACCATGCGCGCCGACATCGAACTGATGAAGCGGCACAACATCAACGCCGTCCGCACCAGCCATTACCCGCCGCACCCCGCCTTCCTCGACCTCTGCGACGAGCTGGGCCTGTGGGTGATCGACGAGGCCGATCTGGAGACCCACGGCTTCTGCTACTTCCCCGACTGGCGCGGCAACCCGGTCGCCGACGACCGCTTCGTCCCGGCCCTGCTCGACCGGGCCCAGCGCATGGTGGAGCGCGACAAGAACCACCCGTCCGTGGTGATCTGGTCGCTGGGGAACGAGTGCGGCGCCGGTCACGGGCTCGGTGCCATGGCGGCCTGGATCCGCGAGCGCGACCCGTCCCGGGCCGTGCACTACGAGAACGACCCCACCTACCGCGACTCGGACTTCTACTCCCGGATGTACGCCTCGCACGAGGAGGTGGAGCGGATCGGGCGGCGCGCCGAGGAGCCGCTGGAGGACCCGGAGCTGGAAGCGCACCGGGCGTCGCTGCCGTTCCTGCTGTGCGAGTACGCGCACGCGATGGGCAACGGGCCCGGCGGGCTAAGCGAGTACCAGCGGCTGTTCGAGACCTATGAGCGCTGCCAGGGCGGGTTCGTGTGGGAGTGGATCGACCACGGCCTGCCGGTGCAAACGGCGGACGGGGAGCCGTACTTCGGTTACGGCGGTGACTTCGGCGAGGAACTGCACGACGGCAACTTCGTCTGCGACGGCCTGGTGTTCCCCGACCGCACCCCCTCCCCCGGGCTCATCGAGTACAAGAAGGTGATCGAACCGGTCACGATCAGCGGCGACAGCGCCGAGCGGACGATCACGATCCGTAATGGATACGACTTCCTCGGTCTGGGTCATCTCAGCTTCGGCTGGCGGTACGAGGCCGAGGGTGTCCTCCTCGCCTCCGGCGAGCTGGCCGTTCCCGAGGTGGTGCCCGGCGCCACGGCACAGGTTCCGCTGCCCGAACCGCCCGCCGGTGACGCGGCGGGCGAGGGCATCTGGACGGTGACCGCCGCCCTGGCCGCCGACGCCGCCTGGGCACCGGCGGGGCACGAGGTGGCCTGGGGTCAGATCGTGGACTCCGCGCGCCCCCGCGTCGCACCGAGCGCCGGAGCGCCGACCGTAGCCGCACGCCGGGAGGGCACCACCTGGACGCTCGGTTCCGCCGTTTTCGACGCCGCCTCCGGCGAGCTGCGGTCGCTCGGCGGCCTGACCCTGCACCGGGGTCCGGTGCTGGACCTGTGGCGCGCTCCGACCGACAACGACGAGGGCATGGCCTGGGAGGAGGGCACCCGCCTCGCCCAGCGCTGGCGCGAGCTGGGCCTGCACCGGATCCGGCACCGGGTGGACGCCGTCGGCGCGGACGGCGACACGCTCACCGTACGGACCCGGGTCGCCCCGGCCGCCACCGACGCCGGGCTGCTCGCCGTCCACCGCTGGACCGCGACCGGGGAGGGAGAGCTGCGGCTGGAGGTGGAGGTGACGCCCGAGGGCGACTGGCGGGTGCCGCTGCCCCGGCTCGGGGTACGGCTCGGGCTGCCGGCCGGACTCGGCCACGTCCGGTGGTACGGCGGGGGCCCGGGCGAGGCGTACCCGGACACCCGCGCCGCCGCCCGCACCGGCCGCTGGGAGGCGACCGTGGACGGGCTGCACACCCCGTATGTGCGGCCCCAGGAGAACGGGGCCCGCATCGACGTCCGCTGGGCCGAACTGCGCGAGCGGCCCGGCGCCCAGGGCCCGGGGCTGCGGCTGACCGCCGGTGAGCGGCCCCTGATGTTCACCGCGCGCCGCTGGAGCACCGAGGAACTGGACGCGGCGGCGCACACCCCGGATCTGACGCCGGGCGACACGGTGTGGGTGCACCTGGACGCCGACCAGCACGGCATCGGCACCCAGTCCTGCGGCCCCGGCCCGCTGCCGCAGTACCACCTCACCCCCGCGCCGGTCACCTTCTCGGTGGTGCTGCGCGTCCTCGGCGAGGACTGACGGCACCGTCGCGCGCCTCGCGGCCACCGGGCGGCCTGCCCGGTGGCCGCGGGCCGCGGCGGATCAGACCAGCAGGAAGTCGGCGTCCCCGGACTTCACGGCCTGGATGAAGTCGGCCATCCCGTGGCCGGAGCAGATCAGCGCGGGACCGTCCGGGTCGGTGGACTGCCGCAGCGCCACCCGGCCGTCCCCCAGCCGCAGCACCTCGACGCAGCTGCCGCCGTTGCCGCCGCTCCAGGGCTTGCGCCAGCCCTCGGTGGCCAGTTGGGAGGCCGGCATGCCGTTGTAGATGTCATCCATGTCAGATCTCCTTGCGAATTCGACTGAGGATGACCTCAGTGCGGTGCACCTGCGCGGCCTGTGCGCACATCCGGTCCAGTGCTTCCCGGAACTGTGAGACATCCTCGCGCTGGTCGAAGTACGCGGCGCCTATCAGGCTCTCCGCACAAGCGACATCCGGCAGTTCGGGGATGGGGAACCGGAAGAGGTGGAAGGGGCCGTACATCGCGGGGTGGGGCCCCGCGCTGAACGGCATGATCTGCAGCCGCACATGGGGTGCGGCGACGGCCTCGATCAAGCGGGAGATCTGGGCACGCATGACATTGGGACCGCCGAACGGGCGGCGCAGCACGGTCTCGTCGATCACGACCCACAGCAGCGGTGGCTGCTTGCGCTGGAGCAGGTCCTGGCGGGCGAGCCGCAGCGCGACCAGCCGGTCGATCTCGCTGGCCGGGGCGTGCGGCATGCCGGAGCGCAGCACCGTGGCGGCGTAGGCCTCGGTCTGGAGCAACCCGGGGACGTAGTGCGGTTCGTAGGCGCGGATCTGGTCGGCCTCCGCCTCCAGACTGACGAAAGCGCTGAACCATTCGGGCAGTACATCGCGGTAGTGGTGCCACCAGCCCGGCCGGTTGGCCTCGCGGGCGAGGTTGAGGAAGCCCTCGATCTCCTCGGTGGTGGTGACCCCGTAGATCCGCAGCAGCTTCTCCACATAGGGCACTTTGAGGCCGACCTGTGCCTTCTCCATCCGGCGGATGGTGGCGTGGGTGACGTCGAGTGCGGCGGCTGCTTCCTCGAAGGTGTAGCCCGCTTCCTCGCGCAGGTCCTGGAGCCGTCTGCCCAGCACCACTCGCAGGGCGGTCGGTGCCGCGCCCGGCGTTCCTGCCACTGCCCGCCCCCATCCAACGCCTGTCATCGCAGAGCAGTGTGCCACGGCCGCGGGCAAGTACAACAGAGTGATATCAACGGTTCTGTAATTTGCAGGATGCCCCTTGCCGGATGCGACGGTCAACACGCAGAGTATGGGGGTGGCTTCCTCCTCACACGCTCAGCCCTTAGAGCGTTATGACACCTCCCTTCTCGGGAGCGAGCGTCTGAGCTTCCAGCTGCCCGCCGTGGACGCCTCCGTCGGCGAGGCCAGGCGCCGGGTCCGCGCCCAGCTCACCGAGTGGCGCTCGCCGGTGGAGCTGACCGACAACGCCCAGCTGGTGGTCTCGGAGCTGGTGACCAACGCGCTGCGGCACACCGGCAGCCGGTCGGTGGGCTGCGAGGTGCGGATACTGGGATCGCTGCTGCGGATCGCGGTGTCCAGCGCGGGTGCGGGCCCGGTCGGGATGCCCACGGCGGCCACCATGGAGGACGAGGGCGGCCGGGGTCTGCTGCTGGTGTGCACGCTGGCCGAGGTGTGGGGGGTACGGCCCCGGGACGCCGGAAGCGGACACGTAGTCTGGGCCGACCTGGCGATCGGCCCGGCCGCGCGCTGAGCGGCGCCCCACCGGCCGGCGGGGTGGCCCGAGGGCGTGCGTACCGCATTTACCGAGAGGTTCGGCATGCAGCGCAGTGGCTCCCCGTACGTGTTGTGGTATCCGCGTCCCGCCGCCGCCTGGCTCCAGGCGCTGCCGGTGGGCAACGGCCGGCTGGGCGCGATGGTGTACGGGGGCATCGACAGCGAGGAGTTGCAGCTCAGCCAGGACACGGTGTGGGCGGGCGGGCCGCACCGCTACGACAATCCGCGGGCCGCCGCCGCGCTGCCCAGGGCCCGGGAGCTGGTCTTCGCCGGTGAGAGGGAGGCGGCGCACCGGCTGCTGGAGTCGGATGTGATGGGCGTGCCGGTCCAGCAGATGCCCTATCAGACGGTGGGCAGTCTGCGACTGGCGTTCGACGCCCCCGGAGGCGGGTCCGGGGAGGCCACCGGCTACCGCAGGGAGCTGGATCTGGCCCGGGCGGTGCACACGGTGGAGTTCGTCCGGGAGGGGATACGCCACCGGCGGGAGGTGTTCGCCAGCGCCGCCGACCAGGTGATCGTGGTGCGGCTGAGCGCGGACGCGCCCGGAGCGGTGGGGTTCACCGCGTCCTTCGACACGCCGATGGCGGCCACGGCGCTCTCCCCGGACGGGAGGGCCATCGCGCTGGACGGCCGGGGCGGGGACGCCTCCGGGGTGGCGGGCGCGGTGCGGTTCCGGGCGCTGGTGCGGGCGTTGCCGGCCGGTGGTGAGGTGTCGTCGGCGGACGGGGTGCTGCGGGTGTCCGGCGCGGACGCGGTGACCCTGCTGATCGCGGTGGGCACCAACCACGTCGACTGGCGGGATCTGGGCGCCGATCCGGCGGCCCGGGCGCTGGGCGATCTGACGGAGGCGGCCGGGCGGCCGTACCCGGAGCTGGTGGAGCGTCATGTGGCCGATCACGCGGCGCTCTTCGGCCGGGCGGCGCTGGAGATCCCGGCGACGCCGGCCGCGGCCCTGCCGACCGACGAGCGGGTGGCGGCTTTCGGGGACGGCACGGCCGATCCGCAGCTCGCCGCGCTGTACTTCCACTTCGGCCGCTATCTGCTGATCTCCTGCTCCCGGCCCGGCACCCAGCCCGCCAATCTCCAGGGGCTGTGGAACGACCTGACCGATCCGCCGTGGGGCTCGAAGTACACGATCAACATCAACACGGAGATGAACTACTGGCCGGCCGGCCCGGCGAACCTCCTGGAGTGCTGGGAGCCGCTGTTCGCCCTGCTGCACGACCTGCGGGTCACCGGTGCGCGCAGCGCCCGGGAGATGTACGGGGCGGGGGGCTGGGTCGCGCACCACAACACGGATCTGTGGCGGGGCACGGCGCCGGTGGACGGCACCACCTGGGGGATGTGGCCCACCGGCGGTGCGTGGCTGGCGCTGGCGGTGTGGGAGCGCTACCGCTTCACCGGGGACGCCGGGCGGCTGCGGGACGACTACCCGGTGCTGGCCGAGGCGGCGCGGTTCTTCCTGGACGCGCTGGTGGAGGATCCGGGGACCGGTCATCTGGTGACCTGCCCGTCGATCTCGCCGGAGAACGAGCACCACCCGGGGCCGGGCGGCACCCTGTGCGCCGGGCCGACGATGGACAACCAGATCGTGCGGGACCTGTTCGGCGCGGTGGACGCCGCCGCCGGGGTGCTCGGGCTGGACGAGGAGCTGCGGGGCCTGGTGCGGGCCGCCGCCGACCGGCTGCCGCCCATGCGGGTGGGGTCCCGGGGGCAGTTGCAGGAGTGGCAGCAGGACTGGGACGCGGACGCCCCCGAGCAGGGGCACCGGCACGTCTCCCATCTGTACGGGCTGCATCCCGGGGCGCAGATCACCCGGCACACGCCGGAGCTGTTCGAGGCGGCGCGGGTGACGCTGGAGCAGCGCGGTGACGCGGGGACCGGCTGGTCACTGGGCTGGAAGATCAACTTCTGGGCACGGCTGGCGGCCGGGGACCGCTCGTACAAACTGCTGACGGATCAGCTGACACCGGAGCGGACCGCGCCGAACCTCTTCGACCTGCATCCGCCGTTCCAGATCGACGGCAATTTCGGGGCGACCGCAGGGATCACCGAGTGGCTGCTCCAGAGCCACGGCGCGGAGCTGGAGCTGCTGCCCGCGTTGCCGGGGGCGCTGCCGGAGGGCCGGGTGCGCGGGCTGCTGGCGCGCGGCGGGTTCGAGGTTTCGCTGTCCTGGTCGGGCGGGACACTGACCGGGGCCGAGATCGGTTCCCGGACCGGTGCCACGGCCCGGGTGCGCACGGCGGTGCCGGTGACGGTCACGCGGGACGGGGCCGAGGTGGCCGCCGAGCGGGACGCGGACGGGGTGACGGTGTTCGCGACCCGGGCCGGGGAGGTCTACCGGCTCACGCCGCACGGGTGAGCCGGGTGGTGGCCATGGTGCGCAGGGTGCGGGCGCCGCTGAGCCCCATGGCCACCCCGCAGGCGCCGAGGCCGAGGGCGAGGGCGTAGCCCCAGCGCGGGCCGTGGTGTTCGATCACCAGGCCGGTCAGCGCGACGCCGGCCGCCCGGCCGACGCCGACCGCCATGGAGAGCCAGCTCAGGCCCTCGGTGAGCATGTGGGCCGGCACCCCTTCGCGGACCAGGCTGTAGCCGGCGATGATCGCGGGGGCCGTGAGGATGCCGGCGAACAGCGAGATCCCCCAGAGGGCGGGGACACCGGGCATGGCCCACAGCGGGGCCATGCCCGCCACCACCGAGGCGATGGCGAGGAGGAAGAGCCGGTCCAGCGGCAGGGACCAGTCGCGGGCGCCGTACCACAGGCCGCCGATCGCGCTGCCGATGGCGTAGGTGCCGAGGACGGCGCCGGTCATCCAGGTTTCGCCGTAGTGCTCGACGAAGGCGATGGTGGCGAGTTCGAAGGCGGCGAACATGGCGCCGGTGAACAGGTAGACGGCGCACATCCACGGCATGCCGGGGGCGGCGATGGCCCGGGTGCGTACCTTCTGCGGCGCGGCGACGGGCGGCTCGGTGCGGCGCTGGCCGGCGAGCAGCAGGCAGCCGGTGACGCCGGTGAGCGCGGCGGCGGCCACGCCGGCGGCGGGGTGGACGAGGACGGCGAAGGCGACGACCAGCGGGCCGACGGCCCAGATCAGCTCGTCGGCGACGGATTCGAAGGAGAAAGCGCACTTGAGCAGCCGGCCGCCCCCGTCGCGTTCGGCGAGGTGGCTCCACCGGGCGCGGACCAGGGCGCCCAGCGGGGGCATGAAGGCGCCGAAGGCGGCTCCGCTGGCGCACAGCAGCCACACGGGTGCCTCCAGCTGGGCGGCGAGCAGGAAGAGCGCGCCGGCGGTGCCGAAGGCGGCGGCCAGCGGGCGCAGCACCCGGCGCTGGCCGAACCGGTCGATGAGGTAGCCGAGTTGCGGGACGACCAGCGCGTAGCACAGGGCGCCGCCCGCGGAGGCGAGGCCGGCGGTGGCATAGCTGTCGGTGACCGCGGTGATGAGGAACACGGTGCCCAGGCTGAGCATCGAGGACGGCATCCGGCCGATCATGCCCGCCGCGATGAACCGTTTGGCACCCGGTACCCGGAAGATCTCGCCGTAGCTCCGCAGCCCCGCGGCACTGTGTCCCATGGTGCGCATCATTCCGGCCCTCCCGGGGGGCCGCATCTTCTTTTCACCGCGGGCGTAGTGTCCTTTTTGAACGCTCCCCCGGATATCCGGGTGAACAACGGATGACATCAGGGGAAACACCAGGGTCCGTATGTGTGTGCGATGCGAACCACATGGGAGTGATTCCGGGGGTATTCCGGGTCAATGCCTGCGGTCAGGCAGGATGGGCGGGACGACGGATATACCGGAGGATCAGTGGACGTCTCGTTGCCCATGTGGGCGCTCACCATCGTGGTGCTGTGCGCTCTCATCGCTGTCGACTTCTTCTTCGGGCGCAAGCCCCATGAAGTCACACTCAAGGAGGCGGCCAGCTGGTCGATCTTCTGGGTGGTGCTCGCGGTGCTGTTCGGCATCGGGCTCGCCGTGGTCGGGGAAGGCCAGGCCTCGGGCGAGTTCTTCGCCGGCTACATCACGGAGAAGTCCCTCAGTGTGGACAATCTCTTCGTCTTCATACTGATCATGGCGAAGTTCTCGGTACCGGCTCAGTACCAGTCGCGGGTACTGATGGTGGGTGTGCTCATCGCCCTGGTACTGCGGGCCATCTTCATCGCCGCCGGTGCGGCCCTGATTTCCACCTTCTCGTGGGTGTTCTACATCTTCGGGGCGTTCCTGATCTACACCGCGTGGAAGCTGATCCAGGACGCGCGCAAGGACGAGGAGGAGGAGTTCGAGGAGAACCGCTTCCTCAAGACGATCGAGCGGCGCCTGCCGGCCACCGACCAGTACCACGGCACCAAGCTGTGGATCGTGGAGAACGGCCGGCGGCTGGTCACCCCGATGCTGATCGTGATGCTGGCGATCGGCAGCACCGATGTGCTGTTCGCGCTGGACTCGATCCCGGCGATCTTCGGCCTGACCCAGGACCCGTACATCGTCTTCACCGCCAACGCCTTCGCCCTGATGGGGCTGCGGCAGCTGTACTTCCTCATCGGCGGCCTGCTGCGGAAGCTGGTGCACCTGTCCTACGGGCTGTCCATCATTCTCGGCTTCATCGGCGTCAAGCTGGTGCTGCACGCGCTGCACGAGAACGGCGTCCACGTCCCCGAGATCGGGATCCCGCTCTCCCTGTCGGTGATCATCGGGGTGCTGGCCATCACGACCATCACCTCGCTGTACGCGTCGCGGAAGGAGCGGGAGGGTTCGAAGAACGGCTCCTGAGGGTCTTCGGTAGGGTGCGGGCCGGGCAGGAACACGACAGGACAATGGAACGTTTACTCCATTGGGTGTGACGTCCGGACGCAGTCGGCGGGACGGGAGGCGGGTCATGGGGACGGGGCCTGAGGGCAGAGGCGAGCCGGGCGATGAGGAAAAGCCCGGCCGCGACAGCTGGGACGACGTGGTGCTGGACGAGAACTTCGTGCGAGGTGCCGAAGTGTCCGAGCCCACCGCGCGGACCAGGATGCTGACCGAACGCTGGAAGAACGAGGCCCCGGCTCCGCAGCCGTGGCGCTCGGACGAGCCGCCGGCGGGCTGGATCTTCAGCTCCGCCCGGCGGCGGCAGCGGGCCCAGCGACCGCGCAAGCGCCGCTGGTTCCGCCGCCGGAACAAGGACGACGGACAGGAGTGAGCGGCGCCGAGGGTGTGCCGGCGCAGCGCTCCTCGCGGCACATCCGCACCGCCAATCGCTACCGGGTGCTGCGCCGGGTCCTGGCCGCCGGCCCCGTCTCCCGGCCCGAGCTGGCCGCCGCCACCGGGCTCAGCCAGGCGACGGTGGCCACGGTCACCGGTGAGCTGCACCGGCTGGGCATGGTGCGGGCGGCCGGCTTCGAGGATTCCGCCGGAGGCCGGCCGCGCGCGCTGCTCGCGGCCGACCCGGCGGGCGGCACCCTGATCGGCGTCGATGTGGCCGAGACGTATGTGCACGCCGAAGTGTTCGACCTCACGCTGCGGGTGCGGGCGAGCACCCGGCTCGCGCCGGCCCCGGGCGAGGACGGCCCCGCTCGTGTGGTGGAGCGGATCGCGCGGGCCGTCGGGCGGCTGCTGGCGGACGACGGCGCTCCGGCCGGCGCACCGGTGCTGGGCGTAGGCGTGACCATGCCGGGCATGGTGGACCGCGAGGGCGGGGTCTCCGTCTTCGCCGCCAACTGGGACTGGCGCGAGGTGCCGCTGCTGGATCTGCTCACCCGCCGCATCCCGTACCGGCTGTATCTGGACAACCCCCTGCGGGCCACGACGGTGGCCGAGTTGTGGTTCGGCGCGGCGCGCGGGCGGCAGGACGCGGTGGTGGTCAATCTGGGCACCGGGGTCGGTGCCGGTCTGGCGCTGGGCGGCGCGGTGCACCGGGGCGCGTCCAACGGCGCCGGGGAGTGGGGGCACACCACGCTGGTGCACGGCGGCCGGGTCTGCCGCTGCGGGCGGCGCGGCTGTGTGGAGAGCTATGTGGGGGCGCCGGGCATCATCCGTACGCTGACGGAGCTGGCGCCGGACGCCGCGGCGGCGCGGGCGGGCGATCAGACGGCCGTGATCGCGGCGCTGGCGGCCGGCTGCCGGGCGGCGGATCCGGTGGCGCTGCGGGTGCTGGAGGTCTGGGCGGATCAGCTGGGCGCGGCGGTGGCGGATCTGGTGAATCTGCTGGATCCGGAGGTCGTGGTGCTGAGCAGCTGGGTGGCGCGGGAGTTCGGGGCGGCGCTGCTGACGGCGGTGCGCGAGGCGGTGGACCGGTACGCTCTGGGCCGTCCGGCGGCGCGCGCCGAGATCGTGCTGTCGCCGGTCGAAGGCAATCCGGTGTCGCTGGGTGCGGCGACCTTCGCGCTGGAGGGCGCGTTGGCGTAGTGGTGGGGAGCGCGCCGGTTTTCCGCGCGGGTCGCGGACGCCGATGCGGCGATTGCGCGGGCCGGATCGGGCCCGGTGGGGTTGCCGTGGCCCGATCCGCCGTCCTCGCGTGGAGCGGGCGGCGGGCGGTCCGACCCCGTCCTCTATTCTTATGCTCATGCGATCGACTTACTGGCACGCGGTCACTCCGCCGCCGTTCACCCGCTGAGGGCGCACGGCGCGGGCATCCACCGCACACCACCGGCCCACCCGGCGCACCGACCCGGGCCGGGGCCTTCGACCTCGTGCGTCCTCACTCCGTTTCCCTCAACCGGACTTTTCCGACGGAGCAGGACACACTCTTCATGTCTTCGACCGCATCGCCTTCCCCTTCCTCCGCCACCACCGCGCCCGCCGCCGCGCCGCCCGCAGCGGGCACCCGCGGCCCCGGCGGCCCGCTGCTGATCCTGGCCGCCGCCACACTGTGGGGCACCACCGGCACCGTGGCCTCCTTCGCGCCGGCCGGCGCCTCCCCGCTGGCCATCGGCGCCGGCACCATGGGCATCGGCGGACTCCTCACCCTGGCCCTCGCCGGCCGCTCCGCCCTCGCGGTGCTGCGCTCGGGCCGCCGCGCGCTCGGCTGGGCGCTGCTCGGCGCGCTCGGCATCGTCATCTACCCGCTGGCCTTCTACACCTCGATGGCCTGGGCCGGGGTCGCGGTGGGCACCGTCGTCTCACTCGGCTGCGCCCCCGTCTTCGCCGCCCTGCTGGAGCGGATCCTGGACGGCACCCGGCTGACACGCCGCTGGGCGGCAGCGGCCGGCGCGGCGGGCGGCGGCTGCGCCCTGCTCGTGGCGGCCGGCGGAGCCGGCGGGGGCGACACCGCCCGGATATCGGCCGGGGTGGCCCTCGGTCTGCTGGCCGGCGCCGCCTACGCCGGGTACACCTACTACGCCGGGTGTCTCATCCGGCGAGGCCACTCCTCCCGGGCCGTGATGGGCGCGCTGTTCGGCCTGGGCACCCTGGTGCTGGTCCCGCTGTTCGCGCTCACCTCGGGGCCGCTGCTGGTCACCGGCCGGGGCCTGCTGGTCGTCGGCTATCTGGCGCTCGTCCCGATGTGCCTGGCCTATCTGCTCTTCGGCGCCGGCCTGGTGCGGGTACGGGCCAGCGCCGCGACCGTGCTCACCCTCTTCGAGCCGGTGGTCGCCGCCGTGCTCGGGGTGGCCGTGGTCGGCGAACGGCTGGGCGTCCGGGGCTGGAGCGGGGTGGCCCTGGTGGTCGCCGGACTCCTGGTGCTGACGGTACGGCGCCGCTGACCGCACCCGCGGCCCTCCCCCGGTGCGGGGAGGGCCGCGGGCCGTGGCGTACGGGGGGTCACACGGTGGTGGCCCGCCACTGCTGGTGCCCGCCGGCCCCGCACGCGTACTGGATCAGCCGGGCGTTGTCGGCGGCGGACTCGTCCGACACGTCCAGGCACTTGCCGGAGTGCCGCGCGATCAGCTGGGAGTACCCGCCGCCCGCGTCCGCGAGCCGCCACTGCTGGGCGCTCGCGCCGGTGCACGGCGTCTGCACCACCGCCGCGCCGTCCGCGGCCGAACCTCCGGAGGCGGCCAGGCACAGCGAGCTGTGCCTCGAGATCAGCTCCACGTACCCGCCGCCCGCGTCCCGGAACCAGAACCGCTGGTTGAGCCCGTTGTTGCAGCCGTACTGGATGGCCTGCGCGCCGATCGTCTGGGACTGGCCGGGGATGTCCACGCACTTGCCCGAATGCCGGGCGGCCAGCGTCCGGTACGGGCCGCCCTCGCCCCGTACCGTGCCGGCCGCGGTGTCGATGACCAGCTGCGGGGACCAGCTCATGGTCATCGTCCGGGAGGTGGGGAACGTCAGCGGCAGCCACACATAGCGCGAGTCGTTGACCCGGCCGCCGAAGGAGTTGCCCCAGCGGTCACCCATGTAGAGGTAGGAGGTGGCCGCACTGCCCTGGACGGTCAGCACATACGCGGTCTGCGAGCCGAAGGTGGTGCTGTCCCCGATGTTCGCCATCGCGCTCCACGGCCCGGCGAGCGAGGTGGCGGTCGCGTACTGCTGCTGGTTGGGGCTCCAGCCGGTGGCGCCCGAGGTGAGCATGAAGTAGACGCCGTTCCGCTTGAAGAGCGCGGGCGCCTCGCGGTGGCCGCCCGGCCAGGGGTTGGCGATCAGTTCCGCGACAGCGGTGTAGTCGGCGGTGAGCCGGTAAATGTGCAGGTCGTAGTTCTCCCGGGCGGCGGAGACCATGTACCCGGTGCCGTCGTCGTCGACGAAGGCGGTGATGTCGCGCGACATGTGGTCCAGCGGCCGGAAGCTGCCGCGCCAGGTGTAGTCGCCGTCCACGGTGTCGGACACCGCGACCGCGGCCCGCGCCTCGGCGTAGTTCTGGTCGTTCTCCTTGTGCATCCACATCACGAACTGGCCGGTGGCCCGGTTGTGAATGACCTTCGGCCGCTCGATGTTGGCGGCCTGCAACTCCGGCGCGGACGCCTGCGTCAGCACGTGGTTGCGGAATTCCCAGTTCTTCAGATCGGCCGAACGGTAGGCGGAGACGTAGCGGAAGCCGTTGCTGTTCTCCTGCCGGTTCTCCCCGAACCAGTAGTAGTAACCGTCCACTTCGATCACCCCGCCGCCGTGCGCGTGCACCGGCTGCCCGGTGGGATCGGTGAACTGGGTGCCATTCAGCACCGTCACCGGCGCGGCGTGCGCCGGGGAGACCGTCAGCAGCGACAGCAGCAGTCCGGTCACGGCCGCCAGCGCCACCTGCCACGCACCGCGCGCCCTGCTCATATCTCCTCCCGGAGCACCGAGAAGTGCCGCACCGTGCCGGAGAGGCCGGGCAGTTCGCGCGGGGCGCTCCAGGTGCGCAGCCCGTCGCGGCTGTCGCTGTAGCGGTAGGCGCCGTCCCGGTAGGCGTCGTAGTACAGCCGCCACCCGCCGCCGTCCAGCGGCACCAGCGACGGTCCCTCGACCCAGCTGCCCCACCCGGCCCAGTCGCCGGTGCCCTCGACCGTGTAGGGGCCGGTGAGGGCCGGCGCGGTGGCGTGCTCCAGATACTTGGTGTTCTCCTGCTTGGTGATCGCGTGGTACGTGCCGTCCACACGGATCACACAGGTGTCGATGTAGTTGGACCCGTCAAGACCTGCCATCGGCTGCGGCTCCGTCCAGGAGGTCAGGCTCCCGCCGGTCGCGGTGAGCACGTGGGGGGTGAACCGATGGTCCCCCGTGGTGTCCAGGGAGACGATCACATGGATGCTGCCGTCCTCGTCCCGGAAGAACTCCGGGGCCCAGGTGCGGACCAGTCCCGGCACCCGCAGCCGGTGGTCGCGCAGATGCCGCCAGCGCAGCCGGTCCCCGCTGCGCGCGAACCCGATGGTGTCGCCCTCCCAGCCGGTGGTGTACACGATGTAGTAGTGGCCATCGGTGTGCCGGAGCAGGCTGGGATCGCGCAGCAGTCCGGCCGGCGGCGTGTAACCGGCGCCGGGCAGCGGCGTGAAGTGGAGCGCGTCGGCCGAATCGGCCACCAGCAGGCCCTCCGCGCCGCCCTGGGTGAAGCCCGTCATCGTGTACCGGTACCTGCCGGAGGCGGCCGGCGCGACCGGGCCGTCGGGGACCGGCTCACCGAAGTCGGGGGTGCCGTCCGGGTGCCGGCCCAGCGGCTGGATCCGGGTGTGCCGGTTGGGGTCCCGCAGCGGATCGCCGCTGATGTCGCGGTAGTCGCGGGCGTGGTAGACGAGGATGTCGGTGACGCCGTCCTCCGCGACGGTGAAGCTGTTGTGGCCCGGGCCCCACTGGCCGTTGCGTGCGCTGCTGCGGAAGACCGGCCGCGGGCTCTTCGTCCAGGAGGCGGGATCCAGCAGATCGGCCCCGGCGTCCGCGGTGAGCAGGCCCACGCAGTAGTTGGCGTCGGTGGCGCTCGCCGAGTAGCTGAGGAAGACCCGGCCCTCCCGCACCAGCACGGCCGGCCCCTCGTTCACCTTGAAACCGACTGTCTCCCAGTCGAATTCGGGATGGCTGATCTCCACCGGCGTGCCGGTGATCGACCACGGGGTGTCCATGGCGGCCAGGAAGAGGGAGGTGTTGTTCTCCCGCTGCGGATGGTGCTGGGCCCAGGCCAGGTAACGGGTGCCCCGGTGCGCGAAGGTGGTCGCGTCCAGCGAGAAGCTGTCCCAGGGGGTGCGCAGCCGGCCCAGCTCGCTCCACATCCCGGTCAGCGGGTCGGGTGAGACGTTGCGCAGGACGTACATGCGGATCGCCCACGGGTCCTCGGCCCGCCCAGCGGCGAAGTAGACGTACCAGGCGCCGTCGACGAAGTGCAGTTCGGGCGCCCAGATGTGGGCGCTCATCTCCCCGCTGTCGTGCCGCCGCCAGATCGTGTGTTCCGGTGCGCCGGCCAGCCCCTGGAGGGTGTCGGCGCGCCGCAGCACGATGCGGTCGTACGCGGGCACGGTGGCGGTGAACCAGTACCGGCCGTCGGTGTGCCGGGTGATGTGCGGGTCGGCGCGCTGCCGGATCAGCGGATTGGTGTACGGCGCGGCGGGCTGCGACATGTCCGTAACGGTAAGGGGATCTCCCCTCGGGCGGGAGACCTTCCGGGAAGCCGAGAACTTTCGAAAGCGAAAGAAACCGGACGGACGGCTGTTAATCTGCGCCGCAGCAACCGCTTGCGGAAAGGAAGTTCGCCATGACGCACGGCCCGATACGGCTGACGTCCGCAGCGCACGCCCGGCTGCGGCCGGCCACCGAGGCCCGGATCACCGGCGGTTTCTGGGCCGCGCGGCGGCACACCAATGCCACGGTCAGCATTCCGCAGGGGCCGCGGAAGCTGGAATCGGCCGGAAACCTCGGTAATCTCCGGGCCGCGGCCGGCGCGGCGGACACCGATTTCACCGGCGATTTCCCGTTCCAGGACTCGGACGTCCACAAATGGCTGGAGGCCGCCTCCTGGCAGCTGGCCGACACACCGGACGCGGAACTGGCCGGCGAGGTGGACCGGCTGATCGCGCTGCTGGCCGCCGCGCAGGAGCCCGACGGCTATCTCCAGACCCACTACCAGGTGAAGCACCCCGGCCGGCGCTGGCAGGATCTGCGCTGGGGACACGAGCTGTACTGCGCGGGCCATCTGATGCAGGCCGCCGTCGCCCACCACCGGGCCACCGGGCGCACCGCGCTGCTGGAGGTGGCGCTGCGGTTCGCGGCGCACATCGAGGAGACGTTCGGTCCGGGCCGCGCGGTGGACGCGGTGTGCGGGCACCCGGAGATCGAGACGGCGCTGGTGGAGCTGTACCGGGAGACCGGTGAGCGGCGCTGGCTCGATCTGGCGGCGTACTTCGTGGATCTGCGCGGCCACGGCTCGCTGGAGCCCGGTTTCGAGCGGGGCGGGGAGAGCGTGACCGGCGGGGCGTACTGGCAGGACGAGGTGCCGGTGCGCGCGGCGCGCACGGTCACCGGGCACGCGGTGCGGCAGCTGTATCTGCTGGCGGGCGCGGCCGATCTGGCCACCGAGACCGGGGAGGGGGAGCTGCGCGAGGCCCTGGAGCGGCTGTGGTCGGCCATGGTGAGCGGCAAGACCTATCTCACCGGCGGGGTCGGCGCGCGGTACGAGGGCGAGGCGTTCGGCGACGCGTACGAGCTGCCGCCGGACCGGGCGTACGCGGAGACCTGCGCGGCGATCGCCTCGGTGCAGTTCGGCTGGCGGATGGCGCTGCTCACCGGCGAGTCCCGCTACTCGGACCTGATCGAGCGCACCCTGTACAACGGGTTTCTGTCCGGGATCGGCCTGGACGGGGAGCGCTGGCTGTACGTCAATCCGCTCCAGGTGCGCGAGGGATACGAGTTCCGGCCCGGCGACCAGAGTGCCCGCCGCACGCCGTGGTTCCGGTGCGCGTGCTGCCCGCCGAACGTGATGCGGCTGCTGGCCTCGCTGCCGCACTACGTGGCCAGCGGGGACGACACCGGGCTCCAGGTGCACCAGTACGCCTGCGGCCGGTACGCGGCGGGCGGCGGCGCGGTGACGGTGGCCGGTGACTATCCGTGGGACGGGCGGATCGAGATCACGGTGGACGAGGCGCCGGCCGGTCCCTGGACGCTGGCGCTGCGCATTCCGCCGTGGGCGGCCACGGCCGGCCTGGACGGGGGCACGGTGGAGCGTCCGGCGGACGGCTGGCTGCGGCTGCGCCGGGTCTGGTCACCCGGGGAGCGGGTGGAGTTGCGGCTGCCGCTGGATGTCCGGGTGACCGGGGCGGACCCGCGGGTGGACGCGGTGCGCGGCACGGTGGCCCTGGAACGCGGCCCGCTGGTGTACTGCCTGGAGCAGACCGATCTGCCGCCCGGGGTGTCGCTGGACGCGCTGGCGCTGGATCCGGAGCGGGTGCCGGTGGCCGAGCACCGGCCCGGGCTGCTGGGCGGGGTGACGGTCCTGAGGGCACGCGGCCGGGTGCGGGCGGCCGGCGGCGGGGCGGGGTGGCCGTACGGGGCGGGGGCGGGCGAGGACGCGGTGGACGGCCCGGCGGGCGATCCGGTGGAGCTGACGGCCGTGCCGTATCACGCCTGGGCGAATCGCGCGGACGGTGCGATGCGGGTGTGGCTGCCACGGGCAGGCGGCGGCGCCGGGTAACGCGGACTGGGTGGCGCGGAGGCGGTGACCCGGCCCGGTGCGGATGTCTTGTCCGGTGCCCGGGAAGAGGGGGCGCGGCGGGAGTGTGCGGGGCGTTGTCCGGGATGTCGGGCAGCGCTTTTCGAAAGCCGTTCTCTGCTGCTCACTTCGCGGCGGGGCTCTTCCCCGGAACGTGGCGTTCCTTTACCGTGGGAAGCGCTTGCTACCAGGTCACCGTGGCGACCGGCCGATCCGGGAGGACCCGGGGGTTCCGCCGGGCCGGGCACCAGGAGTAGGAGTTCGCGTGGTCCGTCCCGCAGCGGCGGCCGGAGGGCCGACACTCGCCGTGATAGCCCGGGAGGCGGGGGTGTCGGTGCCCACCGCCTCGAAAGTCGCCAACGGCCGGGAGGACGTCGCCCCCGAGACCCGCCGCCGGGTCACCGAGGTGCTGGACCGGCTCGGCTACGTGCGCCGCCAGCGGACCGGCGCCGGGCGGGGGCCGGCGCTGATCGAGCTGGTGATGCGTCAGCTGGACTCCCCGTGGTCCGGTGCCGTGCTGCACGGGGTGGAACGCGCGGCGCGGGAGGCCGGGGTGTCGGTGCTGGTCTCGGCGGCGCCCGCCGGCGGGGCACGGGGCGCGGGAGGAGAGCACGGCTGGCTGGAGCGGCTGTGCGCCCGGGAGACCTCCGGGATGCTGTTCAATCTCGCCGGGCTGAGCGAGGGCCAGTACAGCCGGCTCCGGCAGCACGGCATTCCGTTCGTCATGATCGATCCGGTGCGCCAGCCGCCGCCCTGGGTGCCCTCGGTGGGCGCCACCAACTGGCAGGGCGGGGTGAGCGCCACCGAGCACCTGATCGGTCTGGGGCACCGGCGGATCGCGGTGATCGGCGGGTTCCCGCGCGAGCAGTCCAGTACGGCGCGGGTGGCCGGCCACCGCTCGGCGATGGCCGCGGCCGGGCTGCCGGTGCCGCCCGGCTACGTGGGCTGGGGGGAGTTCTCCGAGGAGGGCGGCCGGCGGGAGATGGAGCGGATGCTGGCGCTGCCCGAGCCACCCACCGCCGTGTTCAGCTGCTCGGACGAGATGGGGCTCGGGGTGTGCCGCGCGCTGGCCGGGCACGGGCTGCGGGTACCGGAGGAGGTGAGCCTGGTGGCGTTCGACGATCTGCCGCAGGCGCGCTGGGCCACCCCGGCGCTGACCACGGTGCGCCAGCCGCTGGCGGAGATGGCGGGCACGGCGCTGCGGCTGCTGCTGCGGATGGTGGCGGGCGACCGGCCGGAGGGGGTGCGTACGGAGTTGTCCACCCGGCTGGTGGTGCGCGACTCCACGGCGCCGCCGGGCGGCCGGGCCTGACCGCCGCCCGTGACGGGCGGGCGGCCGGGCCCGGCGGGGCGGGTCAGCCCCGGACGCCGAGCAGGTGGTCCATGGCCAGCTGGTCCAGCGCCTCGAAGGCCATGCCGCGCTCGGCGGCGGCGTTCACGTCGAACTCCTCGAAGGCGGAGACGTCCGCGAGCAGCGCCGCCGGGGTCTCGCCCGGGTTGAGCGTGGGCTCGGCCAGCTCGTCCAGGCGGGCGGCGCGCAGCGCCTCGGCGACCTCGGGGTCGGCGCGGAAAGCGGCGGCCCGGTCCTTGAGGATCAGGTAGTTGCGCATGCAGCCGGCGGCCGAGGCCCACACGCCGGAGATGTCCTCGGTGCGCGGCGGCTTGAAGTCGAAGTGCCGCGGCCCGTCCCAGCCGGCCCGCTCCAGCAGGTCGACCAGCCAGAACGCGGCGCGGGTGTCGCCGGCCCCGAACCGCAGGTCCTGGTCGTACTTGATGCCGTTCTGGCCGTTGAGGTCGATGTGGAAGAGCTTGCCCGACCACAGCGCCTGGGCGATGCCGTGCGGGAAGTTGAGCCCGGCCATCTGCTCGTGGCCGACCTCCGGGTTGACGCCGAACAGCTCGGGCCGCTCCAGGCGCTCGATGAACGCCAGGGCGTGGCCGACGGTGGGCAGCAGGATGTCGCCGCGCGGCTCGTTGGGCTTGGGCTCGATCGCGAACTTCAGGTCGTAGCCCTGCCCGGTGACGTAGTCGGCGAGGAGGTCGAAGGCCTCCTTCATCCGGTCCAGGGCGTCGCGCACGTCCTTGGCACCGCCGGACTCGGCGCCTTCCCGGCCGCCCCAGGCGACATAGGTCTCGGCGCCCAGCTCGACGGCGAGGTCGATGTTGCGGATGGTCTTGCGCAGCGCGTAGCGGCGCACGTCGCGGTCGTTGGCGGTGAAGGCACCGTCCTTGAAGACCGGGTGGGTGAAGAGGTTGGTGGTGGCCATCGGGACCTTCATCCCGGTGGTCTCCAGGGCGCCCTTGAAGCGCTTGACGATGGCGTCGCGCTCGGCCTCGGTGGCGTCGAACGGGATGAGGTCGTTGTCGTGGAAGGTGACGCCGTACGCGCCCAGTTCGGAGAGCCGGTTGACGGACTCGACCGGGTCCAGCACGGGGCGGGTGGCGTCGCCGAACGGGTCGTTGCCGCGCCAGCCGACGGTCCACAGACCGAAGGTGAACTTGTCGTCGGGGGTGGGCTGATAGGACATCGCGGCTCCTCGTCGTGCGGTACGGCTATTCGTCATGTCCGTTAACAAATTAGTATGCACCTGCCCCTCAGTGGAAGCCCCCGGCCGCCACCGCCGGCGCCGGGCGACGGAAGGACGCGATCATGGCCGCACCCGATGGACCTCTCGTGGTGGGCGTGGACTCCTCCACGCAGTCCACCAAGGCGCTGGTGGTGGACGCCGCCACCGGCACGGTGGTGGCCCGCGGCCAGGCGCCGCACGTGGTGAGCCCCGAGGGCGACAGCGACCCCGGGCAGTGGTGGCAGGCGCTGGGCGAGGCGCTGGATCAGTGCGGCCCGGTGGTGCGGGAAGCCGCGGCGGTCTCGGTCGCCGGCCAGCAGCACGGCCTGGTGACGCTGGACGGCGAGGGCCGTCCGGTGCGCAACGCGCTGCTCTGGAACGACACCCGCTCCGCCCCGCAGCGCGAGCGGCTGATCGAGGAGCTCGGCGGCGCGCAGTGGTGGGCGCGGCGGGCCGGGAGCGTACCGCCGACGTCCTTCACGGTGACCAAGTGGGCCTGGCTGCGCGAGCACGAGCCGCAGGCCGCCGCGGCGACCCGCGCGGTGCGGCTGCCGCACGACTATCTGACCGGACGGCTGACCGGGCAGGAGGTCAGCGGTGGCACCACCGACCGCGGGGATGCCTCGGGCACCGGCTGGTGGTCGACGGAGAGCGAGGCGTACGACCCGGAGATCCTCGGCCACGTCGGGCTGGACCCGGAGCTGCTGCCGCGCGTGGTCCCGGCGGGCGAGCCGGCCGGGACGGTACGGTCCGGACTGCCGCTCCCGGAGGGCATCCTGGTGGCCGGCGGCACCGGCGACAACATGGCGGGCGCGCTCGGCCTCGGCCTGCTGCCCGGGCGTCCGGTGTTGAGCCTGGGCACCTCCGGCACGGTGTACGCGGTGGCCGGGCGGCGGCCGGCGGACGACAGCGGGGTGGTCGCCGGGTTCGCCGACGCCGGACGCAACTGGCTGCCGCTGGCCTGCACGCTCAACTGCACGGTGGCCGTCGACCGGTTCGCGGCGCTGCTAGGCCTGGACCGGGAGGCGGTGGAGGCGGGCGGCGAGGCCGTGGTCCTGCCGTTCCTGGATGGGGAGCGCACCCCGGATCTGCCGTACGCCAGCGGGCTGCTCACCGGGCTGCGCCACGACACCACCGGGGGCCAGGTGCTCCAGGCGGCGTACGACGGGGCGGTGTTCGCGCTGCTGGAGGCCCTGGACCGGGTGCTGGACGCGGACGCGGACCCGGCGGAACCGATTCTGCTGATCGGCGGCGGCGCGCGCGGGGTGGCCTGGCGGGAGACGGTGCGCCGGCTGTCGGGGCGCCCCGTGGTGGTGCCCCGCGCCCAGGAACTGGTGGCCCTGGGCGCGGCGGCCCAGGCCGCCGGCCTGCTGCTGGGCCGGGACGCGTCGGCGGTGGCCCGGGAGTGGAACACGGCCGAGGGTCCGGCCTACGAGGCGGTGGACCGGGACGAGGCGGCGCTGCGCCGCCTGTCCACGGCGCTGGACGACGCGGGCGCCCTGCTGAGCCGCCCCTGAGAGGGTGCCGGTGCCCGGACCCGGCGGGCCGCCGGGTGCGGACCGCCGGCCGCTCCCCGCTGCCGGGCAGTGCCCCGGGGCGTCCCCGGCAGCGGGGAGCGGCGGACCCCGCCCCGCCCGTACCCCCTCTCCCCCGTCCCCTCGTTCCCTGGAGTTCCGTTGACCCCCCGATCACCGCAGTCGCAGGCCCAGGTGCGCCAGCACAACCTCTCCCGGGTGCTGCACGCGCTCGCCGATGAAGGGGCGCTGTCGCGTGCCGAGGTGGCCGGGCGGATCGGGCTCACCCGGGCCGCCGTGTCCACGCTCGTGGACGAACTGCTGCGCGGCGGGCTGCTCAGCGAACGCGGGCCGGGGCGGTCGGGGTCGGTGGGGCGGCCGGGCAGCCAGCTGGTGCTCGCCGATCAGGGGCCGTGCGGCTTCGGCGCCGAGATCGGCGTCGACCATCTGACGGTCTGCGCGATGGACCTGCGCGGCGCCGTACGGGCCAGGATCGATCACCGCATGGGGCCCGGTGGCCATGAGCCCGGCGCCGTGCTGGCCGAGCTGACCGGGCTGCTGGAGCGGCTGGCCGCCGAGGCCGCCACCCACCGGCTGTGGCCGGCCGGGCTCGCGGTGGCGGTGCCGGGGCTGGTGGCCCGGGGCACCGCCACCGTCACCCGGGCCCCGAACCTCGGCTGGCGCGAGGTGGATCTGGCGCCCCTGCTGCCGTCCGGCCAGGGCCCGCTGACCGTCGACAACGAGGCCAACTTCGGTGCGCTGGCCGAGCTGTGGGAGGAACGCGGCGCGGCGGGCAACGGGAGCTTCGTGCATGTGTCGGCCCGGATCGGCATCGGTGCGGCGATCGTGGTCGACGGTGCCGTGCTGCGCGGCGCGCACGGCTTCGCGGGCGAGCTGGGGCATGTCCCGGTGCGGCCCGGCGGTCCGCCGTGCCCGTGCGGGGCGCGCGGCTGCCTGGAGACCTACGCCGGGGAGGCGGCCCTGCTGCGCGCGGCGGGCCTCGCCCCGGGCACGGAGCCGGGCGGGCGCACCGGAGAGCTGGCCGAACGGTGCGCGGCGCGCGATGCGGTGGCGCTGCGGGCGGTGCGGCAGGCGGGGTCCGCGCTGGGCATCGCGCTGTCGGGTGCGGTGAATCTGCTCGATCCGCACCAGGTGGTGATCGGCGGCTCGCTGGCCGAACTCTCCCCGTGGCTGCTGCCGCCGGTCCGTCGGGAGCTGGCCCGCCGCACCATGCTGACGGCGGGTGGCCGGACCACCGCGACCCCGGTGACGGGTTCGCTGATCGGCCCGGCCGGGCCGCTGCTGGGGGCGGCGCGCAGCGCGGTGCGCGGTGCGCTGGACACCCCGGCCCGGCTGCTGACGGCGCCGGGAGGCGGGGCCATGCTGTGACCGGTGTCCGGCCGGAGGGACGGGCCGGGCCCGGCTCTCCGGCCGGCCCTGCCGGTCAACGCCCCATGCACAGAGATGAGTTGTTCATGCGCCACTGACTGGTTTTTCATCACATCAGGCGAAAACATCGTCTCGGTCGTGCGACCCTGCTGACACCCCGCGCACAATCGCCCCCGTGACCACTGGGCAACAAGCGCGACGCGCCGCCGTCGGCGCGGGGTGCGCCTTACTCGTCCTGGCCGCCGCCTCCGGGGCGGGGGCCTGCGCCGTCGGCGGGGAGCCGCCGGGCCCCGGTTCCGCCGCCGGTTCCGAGGCGACGGTGATCGTCGGGACGGACGGCCCGGACGGCGGCCCCGGGGTGGTGATCCGGCACGGCGGCGGCTGTTCCTCGGTGTCGGTCACCGGCCCGGACGGAACCCCGGTCGTGGTGATCGAGCACGGCACCTGCCGGCCGGCGGAGCCGCCGCCGCAGCCGGAACCACCGGCGCCCGCTCCCGAGCCGGAGCCCCCGGCACCGCCCCCTCCCCCGGAACCGCCCGCGCCCGCCCCCGCGCCGCAACCCGGGCCCGTACCCGTACCCGGGACGCCGCCCGCGCCGCCGGAGCCGACGCCCGTCCCACCGCCCGCCCCGGAACCCGAGCCGGAGCCGACCCCCGAACCGGCGCCGGAGCCCGAACCGGGGCCCGAGCCGGTGCAGTTCGTCGCCGGCCCACCTCCGCCCTCCGGCTCGGAACGCGCCGATCACAGCATGCCGATGACCACCCGCACCCTGCTCATCCTGGCTCCCGCCGTGCTGGCCGCCGCCATCCTGCGCCCCCGGACCCGCCCGGGACCGCGCAGCACCTCCTAGGAGACCCGATTGTCCGACTGGCTCGTTCTGCTGCTCACCATCGCCGCCACCTGCGCGGTGATCATCGTCGCCGTCCAGCTGCGGCACCGGCGCGCCGCCTCCCGCCCCGCGGAGAGCGAGGACACCACCGAGACCCCGGACGTCATCGAGTACATGACGATGATGGTCGGGGTGGTGTACGCCATCGTGCTGGGCCTGGCCATCGCCGGCGTCTGGGAGGAGCGCGGCGCCGCCGAGGAGTGGGTGCGCCAGGAAGCCCAGGCGCTGCACGAACTCGGCGAGCGCGCCCAGGTGTTCCCGGAGGACACCGAGGCGGAGGTACGCGGCGCCGTGGAGCGGTACGTGGGCTACACCGTGGAGGAGGAGTGGTCGTACATGATCGACCACGGGGGCCTCAGCGAGGACGGTGACCAGCTGTTCGCGCAGCTGCGGCAGACCGTGTCGGGCCTCCAGCCCGCCACCGCACCGCAGGGGTACGCGTACGAGGGGATGCACCAGCAACTGTCGAGTGCCGCCGAGGCCCGGGCGAGCCGGGGGCTGAGCGCCGAATCCACCCTGCCGGCCGTGGTGTGGCTGGGGCTGATCACGGGCGGGGCGGTGGTGGTGGGCATGCTGTTCGCGCTCCAGATCCGGCGGACGGCGCGTGAGCTGCTGCTGGCCGGTCTGTTCAGCGCGCTGATCGTATTCCTGCTGTACCTGATCTGGCACTTCGACTTCCCGTTCGCCCGCGGGCTGAGCGACTCGACGGAGGCGTTCCGCACCTTCTTCCCGCAGGTTCTGCCCGAGGACGGCTAACTCCCGGCAGCTGCGGCGCACTTGACAGAGTGTCGGGTTGGGCCGGGGTCCTTTCACGGGGCGGGTGGGGCGCGGTTAGTCTGACCCGCACGTGCTGAGGGATGGAGAACCGCGATGTCGCACGAGAACACCGCCCCGGGGAAGGGCCAGTCCACGTTCATCGACACCAGCAAGCCGAGCATCGCACGGGTGTATGACGCCGTTCTCGGTGGCAAGGACCATTACGACGTGGACCGCGTCGTCGCCGACCAGGTGCGCGTCACCATGCCGCACATCGGTGACGTCGGCCAGTACAACCGGCAGATCCTGGGCCGGATCGTGCGCCATCTGGCCGCCGAGGCCGGGATCCGGCAGTTCATCGATCTGGGTGCCGGGCTGCCGACCCTGGAGAACACCCACCAGGTGGCGCAGCGGCACGCTCCCGACGCGCGGGTCGTCTATGTCGACAACGATCCGATCGTGCTGGCGCACGGCCAGGCGCTGCTCCAGGTCGACGACCAGACGGCCGTGGTGACGGCGGATCTGCGCGATCCGCAGGGTGTGCTGAACCACCCGGACGTGCAGCGGCTGATCGACTTCTCGCAGCCCGTCGGGGTCCTGCTGATCGGGATCCTGCACCACCTGCACGACGACGAGGACCCGAAGGGCATCGTGCAGTCGTACATGTCGGCGGTGCCGTCCGGCAGTTACCTGGCCATCACCTGCTTCGCCGACACCGGCCCGGAGGCCCGGGCGGTGGAGGAGACGATGCTGGAGTTCCTGGGCACCGGCCGGTTCCGTACGCTGCCGGAGATCGAGGACTACTTCGAGGGCTTCGAGCTCCGGGAGCCCGGGGTCGTGGCGCTGCCGCAGTGGCGGCCCGACGAGCCGGTCACCGAGCCGCTGAGCGTCGCCCAGCGGCTGATGCAGGGGGGCATCGCGTACAAGAAGTAGCGCGCGCAGCGGCATCCGTCCCGTTCAGGCCGCGCCGCCGGGGAGCCCGGCGAGCGCGGCCAGCCGCCGGTAGGAGTCGCGGCGGTCCGCCGGGTCGTGGGTGGTGAGGGTGACCAGTACCTCGTCCGCGCCGGTCCTGGCGAGCAGGTCGTCCAGCCGCCGTGCCACCGAGGGGCCGTCGCCGTGGAGCTGGGCGGCCCTGGCCTGCTCTACGTAGCCGCGTTCGCGCTCGGTCAGGACGCGGGCGGCGATCTCCTCCGGTGGGTCGAGGGGCGGGAAGGCCCCGTCGATCCGGGAACGGGCGGTGGCCCACGCCTCGGGCAGTTGGAGCAGCGCGGCCCGCTCCGGGGTGGCGGCGACGGCGGCGTTGACCGCCAGCAGGACATACGGCTCCTCGCACTGCGCGGAGGGCCGGAAGCCGGCCCGGTAGCGGTCGAGTGCGGCCAGGGTGCGGTCGGTGTCGGCGTGCAGGGCCATCACGACCGGCAGTCCGTGGGCGGCGGCGATGTCGGCGCCGGAGCCGATCGCGAGGACATGGGCGGGGACGCGCAGCCCGCGCGCGGGCATGGCGCTGAGCGCGGCCGGGCCGGTACGGGCGCCGGCCGGCGGGTCGCCGAAGTAGCCGAGCAGTTCGGTCAGCTGTTCGCCGAAGCGGTCGGCGGCGGACTTCTCCACCCCGAGCGCGCGGCGCACCGGGCCGGTGAAGCCGACGGACCGCCCCAGGCCCATGTCGATGCGGCCCGGGAAGAGGGACTCCAGGACACCGAACTGCTCGGCGACCACCAGCGGCCGGTGGTTGGGGAGCATGACCCCGCCGGTGCCGACCCGGATGCGGGAGGTCGCGGCGGCCACGGCGGCGGCCAGCACGGTGGGCGCGGACCCGGCGATGCCGGGGACCGCGTGGTGCTCGGCCACCCAGAACCGGTGGTAGCCCAGTCGTTCGATCTCGCCGGCGAACTCCACCGTCTCCCGCAGGGCCCCGGCCGCGCTCTGCCCGCGCCGGATCAGCGCCCGGTCCAGCACCGACCAGCGCACCCTCGTCCGTATCGCATCCACACCAGGTGCAACAGCGGCGGGCGCTCAGGATTCCCGGTCGACCAGCCCGGCGTCCTGGACGAGCAGGGCGATCTGCACCCGGTTGTTCAGCTCCAGCTTGGTGAGGATCCGCGAGACGTACGCCTTGACGGTGGGCACGCTCAGATACAGGGAGGCGGCGATCTCCGCGTTGGACAGGCCCCTGCCGACCGCCACCGCGACCTCGCGTTCGCGGTCCGCCAGCGCCTCCAGCCGGCGGCGGGCGCGCCGGGTGTCGCGGCCGGCGCCGGTGACCGCGCCGATCAGCGCCCGGGTGACGGCCGGGGAGAGCACCGGGTCACCGGCGGCGACGCGGCGTACCGCCTCGACGATCCGGGCGGGCGGGGTGTCCTTGAGGACGTAGCCGGCCGCCCCGGCACGCAGCGCCCGCAGCACCTGCTCGTCGGCGTGGAAGGTGGTGAGCACCACGACCTCCGGCGGACGGGGCGCGGCGCGCAGCGCCTCGGTGGCGGCGAGACCGTCCGTGCCGGGCATCCGGATGTCCATCAGCACCACGTCGGGGGCGGCCCGCCGCACCAG
Source organism: Streptomyces harbinensis (assembly GCF_900116145.1). Classification (GTDB taxonomy): domain Bacteria; phylum Actinomycetota; class Actinomycetes; order Streptomycetales; family Streptomycetaceae; genus Streptomyces; species Streptomyces carpaticus. The sequence goes on from NZ_FPAB01000008.1 coordinate 238,165, forward strand.
GGTGGGGACCTCGGCGCCGTCCCCGGCCTCCCCCACCACCTCGATGTCCGCGGCGGCGCCCAGCATCAGCCGCAGCCCGGCGCGCACCAGGGGGTCGTCGTCCACGAGCAGCACTCGGATCGTCATGGGGGCCACGGTAGCCAGGCGTGCAGCCGGAACCGTCCGCGGTCCCGGCCCGCCTCGAACCGGCCGCCGGCCAGGGTGACGCGTTCGCGCAGTCCGGTCAGCCCGCGGCCGGAGCCGGGGACGAGCCGGCCGGGCAGCTGCGGCGCGCCGACCGGGTTGCTGACCTCGACGGTGACGCCCTCGCCCGGCGCGCCCTCGACGGTGACGGTGGCCGCGGCGCCCGGGGCGTGTTTGCGGGCGTTGGTGAGTCCTTCCTGGACGACGCGGTAGACGGTGCGGCCGGTGGTGTCCGGGAGGGTGTCGGCGGCGTCCAGCCGCTGGTCGAGGGTGACGGGGGCGCCGGCCCGCCGGGCTTCCCCGGCGAGCCGGGGCAGCTCGCGGTGGGTGGGCTGGGGCCGGGCGGAGCCGGTGCCGGGCCCTTCCCCGGGGGCGGCGCGCAGTACGCCGATCACATCGCGCAGTTCCTCCAGGGCCTGGTGGGCGGATTCGCGGATGACGCCGGCGGCCCGCTGCACGTCCTGCGGGGAGGCCCCGGCGGCGTACTCCAGGGCGCCGGCGTGCACGCTGAGCAGCGAGAGCCGGTGGGCGAGCACATCGTGCATCTCGCGGGCGACCGCCTCGCGGGTCTCGCGGCGGGCCTGCTGGTACAGCGTGGCGAGCAGCCGGCGCCGGTACCGTACGGTCATGCCCCAGCTGATGACGGCGGTGAGCATCACCAGGGAGGCGGCGACGACCACCTGGTCCGGGACCTGCGACTCGGGGCGCAGCGCCAGCGAGACCGGGCGCAGGGCGAGCAGGAGCGCGACCAGCAGAGCCACCGTACGGGGCCGGCAGTGCACGGCGGCGGTGAACAGCGCCACCCACAGCGGTCCGCCCATGAAGTGCGAGAAGGTGCCCAGCACGACGAGGGCGAGAGCGAGGGCGAAGGGGTGCCGGCGGCGCAGCCACAGGGCGGCGCAGGCGCCCGCGGCGGCGATCTGGTCGAGGACGACCAGCCAGTGCGGTTCGCGGACCTCGCCGAAGAGGACGCCGGAGGTGAGGACGGAGAAGCAGGCGGCGACGGCGATGGCGGTGATGTCGACGATCCAGTCGCGCCGGCTGCGGGTGACCATGCCCCGACCGTAACGCCGCGGCGCGGGCCGCCCGCCGGGGCGGCCGGGAACGCGGTACGGAAGTCGGGGCGCCGTATACCTTGGTCCGCTCCCCCGGGAGCGGGGGCGGGCCGAGCATGGCGGGCATGAAGAGTGTGCTGGAGGCCGTGGGTGTCCTGTTGCTGCTGAACGGAGCAGCGGGGCTGGTGTACGAGGCGATCGACTGGTTCGGGCCGTGGTCGCTGGTGCACCGCGTCGGTGGCCCGCTGGCGGGGATGGAGATCTTCGCGAACCTGGTGCTGATCGTGCTGGGCGCCGCGGTGTGCGCGGGGGCGGGGAAGGTCAGGGGGCCGGGGTGAGGGGCCGCTCCCGGGGGAACTCCTGGAGCCGGTCGCACCAGCGGTGCAGCAGGGCCCGGTCGTGGCCGACCGTGAGGAGGGCGGCGCCGGTGTCGCGGCGGTAGTCCTCGACGACGGCGACCAGCGCGGCGGTGGTGGAGGCGTCCAGCATGGCGGTCATCTCGTCGCAGATGAGCAGGGCGGGACGCAGGACGAGGGCGCGGGCGAGGCAGGCGCGCTGGAGCTGTCCGTCGCTGACCTGGTGGGGGCGGCGGTAGAGCAGTTCGGTGCCCAGGCCCGTGGCGTCGGCGAGTGCGGCGACGCGTGCGGGCAGTGCGGTGGTGTCGCCGGTGGCGCGCAGGGGTTCGGCGATCAGGTCGTGGAGGGTGAGCCGGGGGTCGGCGGCCTGCCGGGGCTGCTGGAAGACGACGCCGACGCGGGTGCGCTGGGCGCGCGGGGCGCGGTGCCGGAAGCCGGTGGCCCGCCGGCCGGCGAGGTGGACGGTGCCGGCGCGGGGGCGGTGCAGGAGGGCGGCGACCCGGGCGAGGGTGGACTTGCCGCAGCCGGAGGGGCCGAGCAGGCCGAGGGCCTCGCCGGCGGCGACCCGCAGCGAGATGTCGCGGACGACCGGGGGGCGGCGTTCGTATCCGGCGGTGATGCCGGTGAGTTCGAGGGCGGGGGCGGGTTCAGACATCGGCGGGCTCCGGGACGTGGTGGCAGGCGGTGCCGTCGATCAGGTCGGGCGGTTCGGCGCAGACGGCGGTGGCGCGCGGGCAGCGCGGGGCGAAGGCGCAGCCGGCGGGCAGGGCGTCCAGCCCGGGCGGTTGTCCGGGGATGGGGGTGAAGTCGCGTTCCGGCAGGGCGCGCAGCAGCCCGGCGGCGTACGGGTGGCGGGGGCCGGGGGTGCCGAAGAAGGGGGCGGCGTCGGTGAGTTCGACGATGCGTCCGGCGTACATGACGGCGACCCGGTCGGCGATCCGTTCGGCGGCGGCCAGGTCGTGGGTGATGACCAGCAGGGCGCGGCCCTCGTCGGTGTGCCGGCGCAGTTCGCCGACGGTGCGGGCGACCAGGTCGCGGTCGAGGCCGGTGGTGGGTTCGTCGGCGATCAGCAGCGGGGCGTCGCCGACCAGGGCGAGGGCGGTGGCGGCGCGCTGGGCGAGGCCGCCGGAGAGCTGGTGCGGGTAGCGGTCGAGGTGGTCGGCGGGGAACGCGGCGCGTTCGGCGGCGGCCTCGGTGGCGGCGGCCAGGTCCCGGCCGCGGGTGCCGTGCAGCGCGCGGATGGTCTCGCGCAGCTGGGAGCGCACGGTGCGCACCGGGGTGAGGTGGCCGGCCGGGCTCTGCGGTACGAGGCCGAGGAGCCGGCCGCGTACGGTACGGGCCAGGGTGCGCTCGTCGGCGGCCGGCAGGTCGATCGGTACGACGCCCGGTTCGCTGGACAGCAGGGCGCTGCCGCGGGTGCGGGCGTTGCCGGGCAGCAGGCCCAGGAGGGCGCCGGCGAGGACCGATTTGCCGCAGCCGCTCTCCCCCACCAGGGCGAGGCATTCGCCGGCGGACAGGTCGAAGGAGACGTCGTTCACGGCGGCGATGTCGGCGCCGCCGGGCATCAGGAAGCGCACCGCCAGGCCGCGGACGGACAGCAGTGGGGCGGGGGCGGTCGTGGTGGTCACAGCACCAGCTCCGATCGGCGGCGTGGGTTGATCCGTTCCCGCCAGGCACCGGCCAGTCCGGCGATGGCGAGGGTGGGCACGACGATGAAGAGGCCGGGGAAGAGGGTGGGCCACCACTCGCCGGTGAGGAGGGAGCCGCGGGCGCCGTTGATCATGGTGCCGAGGCTGGCCTGGTGGGCCGGGATACCGAGGCCCAGGAACGACAGGGCGGACTCGTGCCAGATGGCGTGCGGCACCATCAGCACGGCGGCCAGTCCGGCCTGGGGCAGGACGGCGGGCACCAGGTGGCGGCGGGCGACGCGCAGCCGGGAGGCTCCGCCGGAGACGGCCGCGTCGATGTAGGGGCGGGAGCGCAGCGAGAGGACTTCGGCGCGCACGATGCGGGCGGTGGACACCCAGTGGGTGAGGCCGACGGAGGCGATGACGGGCCAGATGCCGGGGCGGAACATCGCGACGATGAAGATGCCCATCAGCAGGTGCGGAACGGCGGTGAAGGTGTCCACGGCGCGCATGACCAGCCGGTCGGTGCGTCCGCCCAGGGCTCCGGCGGCGGCGCCGATGAGCAGGCCGAGCACGGAGGCGACGAGGGCGGCGGTGATGCCGACGAGCAGGGAGACGCGCAGTCCGTGGACGCTGCGCAGCAGGATGTCGCGGCCGAGTTCGTCGGTGCCGAAGGGGTGGTCGGCGGAGGGGGCGAGGAGTTTGGCGGTGAGGTCGACGGCTTGCTGGTCCAGGGGGGCCAGCAGGGGGACGAGGAGGGCGGCGAGGGCCGCGGCGGCGGCGAGGGCGGCGGAGGTCCACACCCGTACGGTGCGGGTGCCGCGCCGGGTGGTGTCGCGGGGGCGCCGGGGGCCGTTGTCGGTGGGCCGGGGGCGTGTGCTGGTCATGGTGGGGTCACATCTGGTCGGGGTCGACGCGCGGGTCGGCCAGCCCGTAGAGGAGGTCGGCGAGGAGGTTGCCGGCGAGGACGGCGAGCGCGGAGATCACGGTGAGGGCGGCCAGCAGCGGGAAGTCGGCGGCGGTGGCGGCCCGTACGGTGGCGGAGGCCATGCCGGGCCAGCTGAAGACGGTTTCGACCAGCAGGGCGCCGGTGATGAGTTCGGGGACCCGGGTGCCGATGAGGGTGAGGACGGGGAGCAGTCCGGAGCGCAGGGCGTGGCCGAGCAGGACGGTGCGCTCGTCGATGCCGCGGGCCCGGGCGCCGCGTACCGGGTCCTCGTGCAGGGCGTCCAGGACGCCCTGGCGGGTGTAGAGGACGAACCAGGGCAGCTGGGAGACGGCGAGCACGGCGACGGGCAGCGTCAGGTGGCGCAGCAGGGAGCCGGCGGTGACGGTGTCGGAGCCGGTGTCGGTGAGGCCGCCGGCCGGCAGCACACCCAGTTGGAGGGCGAAGAGCCAGATGGCGAGGAGGGCGAGCCAGAACGGCGGGGCGGCCTGGAGGAGGTAGCTGAGGGAGCTGACGCAGCGGTCGAGGACGGAGCCGGGGCGGCGGGCGGCGAGGACGCCGAGGGTGGTGCCGAGGGTGAGGGAGATCAGGAAGGCGAGGCCGCACAGCAGCAGGGACCAGCCGGCGCGTTCGGCGATGACCTCGGTGACGGGCTGGCGCAGGGTGAGGGACTGGCCGAGGTCGCCGGTGAGGGCGGAGCGCAGCCAGGCCCACCACTGTTCGGCGAAGGTGCCGGAGGCGGCGAGCCGCTCGCGCAGGGTGTCGAGGGTGTCCTGGGAGGCGCCGAGGCCGTCGGAGCCGATGTACTGGCGCACCGGGTCGAAGGGGGAGGCGGCGGCGACGGCGAACATGCCGAGGGTGACCACGGTGAGGACGGGGACGGCCGCCAGGGCGCGGCGGCCGGCGAGCCGGGCCAGGGCCGCCAGGGGCGGGCCGGTGCGGCCCCGGCCCGTCCTGCCGGGTGCGGCTACGGGGGCCGGGGCCTCGGTGGTGCCGTGGGTCACGAACGGATCCGCCACTTCTCCACGTTCCACCAGGGTCCGTGGCCGAGGCCGTGGTCGTGCGGTTCGACCTGGGTGGTGACGCCGTCCCAGTCGTCCTTCATGACGTAGACGTGGTCGATGTGGGTGAGGAAGGTGTAGCCGGGGTCGGCGGCGAACTCGCGCTGCACGGTGTCGTAGGCGGTGGCGCGTTCGGCCGGGTCGGCGCTGCGGCGGCCGAGGTCGAGCTGTGCGTCGACGGCGGGGTTGGCGTAGCGGCCCATGTTGTTCCAGCCGTCGCCGGCGAGGGTGGAGTGGAGGAGGCCGTACAGCTCGAAGTCGGGGTCGGTGGGGTTGCCGCCGCCGGAGAGTACGGCGTCGGTGTCCAGGCGGGGTTCGATGACTTCCCAGGAGCCGGATTCGACGGTGATGTCGATGCCGATCTCCTTGGCGTCGGAGGCGTAGGCGAGGGCGTGTTCCTGGCGCAGCCGGTCGCCGGCCGGGTACCAGAGGGTGAAGGCGGCGCGCTGTCCGTCCCTGGCGCGGACGCCGTCGCCGCCGGCCGTCCAGCCGGCCTCGTCCAGCAGGGCCGCGGCGGCCTCGGGGTCGTAGGTGCGCTCGGTGCCCTCGGTGAACCAGTCGCTCGCGGTGGTGATCGGTCCGTGGGCGGCGCGGCCGGCGCCGAAGAGGATGGCCTCGACCATGAGGTCGCGGTTGGCGGCGAGGTCGAGGGCGCGGCGGATGTCGCGGTCGCCGGTGACGGGGTGCCCGGTGGGCAGGGTGACGGCGCGGAAGTCGGCGCTCTCGGCGTGCAGGGTGGTCAGGACGGGGTCGTCCGCGAAGCCGGCGGCGAGGTTGGGGGGCAGGACGGCGGCGTCGAGGTCGCCGGTGCGCAGCCGGGTGGCGCGGACGTCGTCGTCGGGGATGACGGCCATGGTGAGGCGGGTGACCTCGGGGGCGCCGTCCCAGTAGTCGGGGTTGGCCTCGAAGGTGAGCCGTTCGCCCTTGGTCCAGCCGGTGAGGAGGTAGGGGCCGGTGCCGATGGGCTCGGTGTTGTAGGGGCCGGTGTTGACGTCGCCTTCGGCGGCGGCGTGGGCGGCGGCGATGGGCAGGACGGTGCGCTCGGCGAACGGCGCGTACGGGTAGCCGAGGGTGAAGACGACGGTGTGCGCGTCGGGCGCCTCGACGGTGTCGATGGCGTCGAGTTCGTCCTTGGCGGGGTTGAGGGTGGCGTCGTCCAGGATGGTCTCGTAGGTGAAGACGACGTCCTCGGCGGTGAAGGGCTCGCCGTCGCTGAAGGTGACGTCCTCGCGCAGCGGGAAGGTGTAGGTGAGCCCGTCGGCACTGACTTCGGGGAGGGTGGCGGCGAGTGCGGGTTCCAGGTCCAGGTCGGTGGTGTGGCGCAGCAGTCCGTCGAAGATCTTGGAGTTGCCGTCCTTGCCGTAGCCGAGGAGAGGGCTGAGGGTGTCGGGTTCGTTGGCGATGCCGACGACCAGGGAGTCGGCGCGGCCGGCTCCGGTGTTGTCGCCCTCGTCGGGGGTGGAGCAGGCGGCGAGCGTCAGCAGCGTGCCGGCGCCGAGCGCCGCGACCGCTGTGCGTACCGTGCGGGCCGTCATGGGTACCTTCTTCTGAACATGGAACGCTATTGCGAAACGTTCGCAATTAAAGCGCATGTGCGGAAGGCGGGAAAGGGCGGGAAAGGTGACGGACATGACATCGCCCCCGGTGGATGACCGGGGGCGATGCGGGGAAAAACGGGCGGCTCAGCCGGCGCTCGCGCCGCCGAGCCCGCGCGCGGCGAGCCAGCGCAGTTGCTCCACCGGCTGCGAACCACGACCGCCGGCGTGGTCACCGAAGGGCCAGACGGTGATGTCCTTCTCCCCCGCGTACCGGTTGTAGGCGGCGAAGACGGTGGAGGGCGGGCAGACCGGATCCATCAGCGCCACGCTGAAGAGGGTCGGCGCACTGGCGCGCGGGGCGAAGTGCAGCCCGTCGAAGTAGTTGAGGGTGCGGAAGGCCGCCTCCGGGTCGTGCCGCTGGTGGAACCCGAGATACTCGGCTATCTCCGGGTACGGACCGGCGCTCGCGATCTCGGCGGAGCGCCGGTAGTGGCACAGGAACGGTACGTCGACGAGCGCGGCGGCCACCGCGTCGCCGGCCAGCCCGGCGGTGGACAGCGCCAGTCCGCCGCCCTGACTGCCGCCCGCCACGACGATCCGGGACGGGTCGATCGCCGGGTGCTCGCGCAGCGCGTCCACGGCGCGGACGCAGTCGGTCATGATCCGGCGGTAGTAGTAGTGCTCCGGGTCCTGGATGCCACGGGTCATGAAGCCGCGCACGTACTGGGGCCCCGGCACCGGGTCGGGGTCGGGCGTCTCGTGCCCCTGGCCCCGGCTGTCCACCACCAGGTGGGCGTAGCCGGCGGCGCTCCACAGCAGGTGCTCGGTGTACAGGCCCCGGCCGCCGCTGTACCCGATGTACTGCACGACCGCGGGCAGCGGCCCCCGGGCACCGCGCGGCAGCAGCAGCCAGCCGGCGACGGGCTGGCCGCCCCAGCCGGGGAAGCGGACGTCGAAGACGTCCACGGCGGTCAGCGGCGCGTCGGCGACCGGGGTGTAGACGGCCGGTCCACCGGCGGCGGCGCGGGCGGTGGCGAGGGTGTCCGTCCAGAAGGCGTCGAAGTCGGCGGGGGCCGGCACCTCGGGGCGGTATTCGCGCAGTTCGTCGAGCGGAAGATCGGTCAGCGGCATGGGGCCTCTTTCTCGCAGGGTAAGGAGCAAGCGCTTACCACCCCACACCCAAGCCGTTGTTCCCGCCCTGGTCAACGGGTGGATGATACGGATACGGCATGGAGTGGTTCGGCGACCCCGACGCCTGGCTGAGCCGGCTGGTGATCCAGCGCGGACTGGCCCTGATCTATCTGCTTGCCTTCCTCGCCGCGCTGCGCGAGTTCCGGCCGCTGGCCGGGGAACGCGGCATCACCCCGGCGCCGCTGCTCCTGCGCCGAATCCGGTTCCGGGACGCGCCGGGCCTGTTCCACCTCGGCTACACCGACCGCCGGCTCACCGCCGTGGCGGGCACCGGCGCGGCCCTGTCGGCGGCGGTGGCGCTGGGCCTCGCCGACGTGGTGCCGCTGTGGACCTCGATGCTGCTGTGGACCGTGCTGTGGGCGCTGTACCTGTCGATCGTGAACATCGGGCAGACCTGGTACGCCTTCGGCTGGGAGTCGCTGCTGCTGGAGGCGGGCTTCGTGGCGGTCTTCCTCGGCAACGCCACGATCGCCCCGCCGGTCCCCACCCTGTATCTGCTGATCTGGCTGGTCTTCCGGATCGAACTGGGCGCCGGACTGATCAAATGGCGCGGCGACCGCTGCTGGCGGCGGCTGACCTGCCTCTACTACCACCACGAGACCCAGCCGATGCCCGGCCCGCTCAGCTGGTGGTTCCACCACCTTCCCCGCCCGCTGCACCGGGTGGAGGCCGCGGCCAACCACGTGGCCCAGCTCCTCGTCCCCTTCGCGCTGTTCGCGCCCCAGCCGGTGGGCAGCTGGGCGGCGGCGGTGGTGATCGTCACCCAGCTGTGGCTGATCGCCTCGGGGAACTTCGCCTGGCTGAACTGGCTGACCCTGCTGCTCGCGGTGGCCGCGGTGGACGGCGCGCTCGCCGCCCGCCACCTCCCGCTGCCCGCCCCGCCGGGCGGCCAGGGCGAGGCCCCGGTGTGGTTCGTCGCGCTGACCGGGGCGGCCACCGCGCTGATCGCGGTGCTCAGCTACTGGCCGGTGCGCAATCTCCTCTCCCCCGGACAGGCGATGAACCGGTCGTTCAACAGCCTCCATCTGGTGAACACCTACGGCGCCTTCGGCACGGTGACCCGGCAGCGCTACGAGGTGGTGCTGGAGGGCACCACCGACCGGGAGCCGGCCGAGGGCGGCACCTGGCGGGCGTACGAGTTCCACGGCAAGCCGGGGGCGGTGGACCGCAGGCCGCGCCAGTTCGCCCCCTTCCATCTGCGCCTGGACTGGCTGATGTGGTTCGCCGCGCTCACCCCGGGTTACGCCGCGCCCTGGCTGCCCCGGCTGATCGACCGGCTGCTGGCCGGCGACGCCGCGACCCTGCGCCTGCTGCGGGTCAACCCCTTCCCCGACGCCCCGCCCACGTACATCAGGGCCCGCCTGTACCGCTACCGCTTCACCACCCCCGCCGAGCGCCGCGCGACCCGGGCCTGGTGGCACCGCACGGACCTCGGTGACCACCTCCCGCCTCGCGCGAGCACTCACTGAAATGCGGTATGGTTCTACTGCACGCCGACAGGGGGCAAAGCCCCAGGTCACACAAGGCACCGGGACGTGGCGCAGCTTGGTAGCGCACTTGACTGGGGGTCAAGGGGTCGCAGGTTCAAATCCTGTCGTCCCGACGGTGCGAAGGGCCGCTGAGCGGGAGATTCCTCCCGGCTCGGCGGCCCTTTCGGCGTGCGTGCCCCGTCCTGGGCGGCGGGCGCTCCCGTTCCGGCTGTCGCGCGGGCACGGTTGACCGCCCGGTATCCGCTCGGAAAAACTGGTGGCACTTTTCGAGGGGAGCGATCACGTGGTCAATTCACCTGTCGCCCCGGTTGACCTGGGGGATCCGGAACTCTACCGGAGCGGGAAACCGGAAGAACTGTGGGCGGAGCTGCGCGGGCAGTCGCCGGTGTGGCGCAGCACGGGTCCGTCCGGTGATTTCTGGGCGGTGCTGTCGTATTCCGAGATATCCCGGGTGCTGCGGGATTCGGCGACGTTTGTGTCAGAACTCGGTATGCGTCTGGACCACAATCCGGCGGCCACCGCCGCCGCGGCCGGGAAAATGCTGATCGTCACCGATCCGCCGCGGCACGGCAAAATCAGGGGCATCATCAACGGGGCGTTCACCCCGCGCATGGTCCGCCGGCTGGAGGAGACCATGCGGACCACGGTGGACTCGGTGCTGGAGGAGGCGCTGGCCGCCGGCGGCGGGGACTTCACCGCCGTGGCCGCGCGGCTGCCCGTGGCGACGATCTGCGACATGCTCGGTGTCCCGCCCGCGGACTGGGACTTCATGCTGGACCGCACGATGACCGCCTTCGGCGCGACCGGCGAGGCGGACCCGCTGGCGGTGGCCGAGGCGCACGTGGACATCCTGTCCTACTACGAGGAGCTGGTGGAGCGGCGGCGCCGGGAGCCGGGTGAGGACATCGTGACCGCCCTGGTCAACGGGGAGATCGACGGCCGTCCGCTCACCGACGAGGAGATCTTCCTCAACTGCGACGGCCTGATCTCCGGCGGGAACGAGACCACCCGCCATGCCACCGTGGGCGGTCTGCTGGCGCTGATCGAGCATCCCGGGGAGTGGCGGTGGCTGCGGGCCCAGGACGGGCTGCCCCCGACCGTCGTGCCGGAGATCCTGCGCTACACCAGCCCCGCCATGCATGTGCTGCGCACCACGGCGACCGACACCACCCTGGGCGGCTTCCCGGTGCCCAAGGGCTCGCCGGTCGCGCTGTGGCTGCCCTCGGGCAACCGCGACGAGGCGGAGTTCGCCGCGCCGGAGCGGCTGGACCTGCGGCGGGCACCCAACCGGCATCTGGCCTTCGCGCACGGCACCCACTTCTGTCTGGGCAGCGCGCTGGCCACCACCGAGCTGACGGTCATGTTCGAGCAGCTGGTGCGCCGGGTGGCGGCGGCCGAGCCGGCCGGGCCGGTGCGGCGGATGCGTTCCACGCTGATCCGGGGGCACGAGGCGCTGCCGGTCACGCTCCGGGCGGCCTGAGCGGGCGGAACGGCGCGAGGCGGCGGCCCGGGGAGGACGGGCCGCCGCCGGGGCGCCGGCCTCAGCGGTAGGCGAAGTGCACCGGCACCGGTGTCCGCCCGCCGGGCGCCGCCCGCTTCACCACGAACCCCTTGAGGTACTCGGCGCCCTCGGTGCCGCCCGACCCCTGGATGTCGGCGAGATAGCGCCGCCCGAAGCCGTAGTGCCGTCCCCGCCAGGTCAGCAGGTTGCGGGCGAGTTCCTGCCATGCCCCGGCGAGCCCCGGATCGCCCGACTCGGCCACGGCCTGCCGCAGGGAGTACGCCTCGCGCAGCGGGGGCTCGGTGAGCGGTCGCAGATGCGGGTACCGGGTGAGCACCTGGTCCTTGCGGGGGTCGTGCCCGTAGAGGGCGAGCTCCATGAGGTGGTAGTTCAGCGACTGGACGGCGCTGGCGTAGCCGGTGGCCTCCCGGAAGCTCATGAAGGACTCGGGGGTCAGGGTGCGCAGGACGTGGAACACCCGGTTCGGCAGGTCGGCGTACCGGGCGAGCCGGGCGAGCAGCGTGGACGCCGCCGGGGTGCCCACGGCGGCGACGACCGCTCCCGCCTGGTGGCGGATGAGGTAGTAGGCCAGTTCGCAGACGTGCACCGCGCGCAGGAACACATGCTCGTCGTGCCGGTCGGACATCGGGAAGCCGGTGCAGGCCACCAGGATCCGCAGCCGCTCGCGCTGGGCGGCGTCCACCGTGTCGAGCACCGGCGCCGCTGGGCCGTCCGCGTGGGGCAGCGTCCGCAGATGCGCGCGCAGCGCGGCCAGCCGGCGCAGCCGTTCCTCGTCCTCACCGGCGGCGTGTTCGACGGCGGTGAGGTCGGCGAGTGCGGCGTCCATGGCGCGGAGGGTGGCGGCCACCTGGTCCGGTGCGCCGGCCAGGTACCAGGCGAGGACGTGCAGGCTGGTGTAGCGGAAGTACTCCGGGATGTCCTCGGTGGCGAACGGCCGGGTGAGCAGGTGGAGCAGTTCCTCCTCGGTCCCCGGCGGCGCCGCCCGGGTGCGGGCGTGCACCGCCGCCAGTTCCGCGCGGTCGGTCTCGGTGAGTGCCCAGCGGCCCTTGCCGCTTTGCAGGTCGATGATCCGTGTGCAGCTTTCCGGAAAGAGCGCCATCACATTCCCCCTGGAACGTGTCAGGGCTTGTGGGCCACCACCAGGTGTTTGTCCTGGCTGGAGCGCGCCACCCGGCTGTCGGTCCAGCCCGCGCGTGCCAGCAGGCCGGTGTATTCGGCGGCGGTCCGGTGGCGCCCCTGGGTCTCCACATGCATGGACAGGTTCATGACCGCGGTGGCCAGCGGGCCCCTGCGGTCCTCGTCGAACAGCCGCTCCATGACCAGCACCCGGCCACCCGGCGAGCAGGCCCGGTACGCCTTGCTCAGCAGCGCGAGGCAGGTCTCGTCGGTCCAGTCGGACAGGATGTAGCCGAAGGCGAAACAGTCCCCCGCGGGCAGCTGGTCGTCACGGAGGAAGTCGCCGGCGACGAAGCCGAGCCGCTCTCCGAGGCCGCGTTCGGCGACGGTCGCGGCCAGATGGGGCTCGACCTGCGGCAGGTCGTACACGGTGGCGCGCAGGTGGGGCGCCCGCTCCAGCGCGGCGACGGCGAAGGCGCCGCCGGCCCCGCCGACGTCGATCAGGTGCGTGGTCTCCTCCAGGCCGGCGAGAGCGGCCAGTTCGCCGGAGACGGAGAAACTGAGCTGCCACATCGCGTGCAGGAACGCGGCGGTGGACTGCTCGGTCGCGTAGATGGTGTCGAAGGGCGGCGGGAGCGCGGCGTCCACCGCGGCCTTGCCGCGCCGCAGATAGTCGTCCAGGACGGGCATCCTGGCCGCGGCGCCGTGCACGAGGTGGTGCACGAAGCCGCCGATGTGCCGGGGGCTCGCCGGGTCCACGAAAGGCGCCATGGAATCGGGCAGCCGATATCCGGAGGGTGTCGATTCCACCAATGCGAGGGCGTCGAGGGCGATCAGCAGCCGGGTCAGGGTCTCCTCGTCGAGGTCGAGTGCCGCCGCCATTTCGGCAGCGGACGTCCCGTCACGGCCGAGCAGAAATCGAAGCACCCCGTGGGTGTCCGCCAGATGCAATGCGTGCGTCGCGTACATTCCGAACACGGCCCGCTCAAGTGCTTCCGGCAGCATTCTCCACCCCCAGTGAACGGCACTCGCCGGAGGTGACACTACCCGAGCGAGCGGAATGCCGACAGCGCTGGAATTGTGTCATTTATCGGTTGACAGCAGAATCGGCGGGCGGCCCCGGCCTTTTCAGTGGCTGAGCCGGCGGTAGCGGCGTACCGAAAGCGGCAGGAACACGGCGATCAGCACGGCCGGCCACACGACGGCCATGAGCATGGCGTTCTCCGCGACCCAGGAGCCGCCGGCCGCGGGACCGGCGTTGCCGAACAGCTCCCGGGTGGCGGTGACGGTGGCCGACAGCGGGTTCCATTCGGCGAGGGTGCCGAGCCAGGACGGCATCTGCTGCGGGGAGACGAAGGTGTTGGCGATCATCGTCAGCGGATAGACCGGGGCGAGCACCACGGTCACCGCCTCGGGGCTCGGCAGGATCAGGCCCAGGTAGATGCCCACCCACACCAGGGCGAAGCGCAGCAGCAGAAGCAGCCCGACGGCGGCCAGCGCGGAGCCGGGCCCGTTGTGCCACTGCCAGCCGACGAGCAGACCGCACAGGAGGAGGACCACCAGGTCGAGGAGCGAGTTCACCATGTCGGCGATGCTGCGGCCGGTGACCACGGCGGAGCGGGCCATCGGCAGGGAACGGAACCGGTCGGTGATGCCCCGTGAGGTGTCGGAGACGACGGCGGTGACGGTGACCGCGATGCCCATGGCCATGGTCATCGCGAACAGGCCGGGCATGAGGAATTCCCGGTAGTTCCCGCCGCCGGGCACCTGCATGGCGCTGCCGAAGACGTAGCCGAACAGCAGCACCATCATGCCGGGGAAGACCAGACCGGCGACGATGCGGCCGGGTTCCTGCACCCAGTGCGTCAGATAGCGGCGGGCGACGACCCAGCCGTCGGCCACGGCGTACCGGAACCGGGCGGCCGGGGTGGTCGGGATCACCGGTGCGGGCAGCGTGCTCATGCGGTCACCTCGTCGGTCGGGCGCCCGGTCAGGCGCAGGAACACCTCGTCCAGGGTGGGGCGCCGCACGGCGACGTCCTCCACCTCGATGCCGGCCGTGTCCAGGGCGCGCAGGATGCCGGTGAGCGCGGCGGCCCGGCCGGTCACCGGGGCGCTGACCCGGAAGCCGTCCTCGTCGGTCTCCGGGGTGCCGTCCGTGACACGGGAGAGCAGGGCCGCCACCTCGGAGAGGTGGGTGGCGTCGCGCAGCACCACATCGACCTGGTCCCCGCCGATGCGGGCCTTCAGCTCGGCCGGGGTGCCCTCGGCGATCACCCGGCCCGCGTCCATCACCGCGATCCGGTCGGCCAGTTGGTCCGCCTCGTCCAGGTACTGGGTGGTCAGGAGTACGGTCGTGCCGCCCGCGACGAGGGAACGGACCACGGACCAGACCTCGTTGCGGTTGCGCGGGTCGAGACCGGTGGTGGGTTCGTCGAGAAAGAGCACGCGCGGGGCGAGTACCAGGCCGGCGGCCAGGTCGAGGCGGCGCTTCATGCCGCCGGAGTAGGTGCCGGCTTTCCGGTGCGCGGCCCCGGTGAGGCCGAACCGGTCCAGGAGCTCTTCGGCCCGGGCGCGGGCGGCGGCCTTGCTCAGGTGGAAGAGCCGGCCGAACATCTGGAGGTTCTGCACTCCGGTGAGCGCGTCGTCGACCGCCGCGTACTGTCCGGTGAGGCCGATGCGGTAACGGACCTGCTCGGCCTGGCGTGTCACGTCGAACCCGGCGACGGTGGCCCGGCCGCCGTCCGCGCGCAGCAGGGTGGCCAGGATCCGTACCGCGGTGGTCTTGCCGGCGCCGTTGGGTCCGAGCAGGCCGCACACGGTGCCTTCCGGGACGGCGAGGTCGAACCCGTCCAGCGCGCGCGTCGGTCCGTAGGTCTTGCGCAGCCCTTCGGCGAGGACCGCGTGGGGGGTACCGCTCATGGTCGTCCTTAAGAATGTGAGGCGGTCCGGGAGGGCCGGGTGTGGCTGATGGTTGTCTGCCGTTGATGGCTTGAGGAGAATGGCCGCTCGGTCCTCCGGGACGCTCCGACCACTGATTGAGAACTGCGGGCATCGCTGGTTAAGGACCTGTCGGCGGAGTGTTCTCCGGGCCACGGAAGCGCTGGTCACGGTGGAACGGAGCGACGGGCTTGAGCACGTCTCACGCGCGGGTCTGGGTCGGCATCGACGCCGGCAAGGGGCATCACTGGGCAGTGGCGGTGGACACCGGCGGCGAGACGCTGTTCTCGACGAAGGTGATCAACGACGAGGCCCAGATCCTGGCGCTGATCGACACTGCCCGGGAGAAGGCCGGCGAGGTGCGGTGGGCGGTGGACATCTCCGGCCGGGCCTCCGCCCTTCTGCTGGCCCTGCTCATCGCGCACGGCCAGCAGGTCGTCTACGTGCCCGGCCGCACC
>NZ_FPAB01000007.1:0-31895 GCF_900116145.1 Streptomyces harbinensis
CCGGCTGCTGCGCCCGGTGGTGCCCACCCCCGAGAAGCTCATGGTGTACGAGTGCGGGGTGGACCCGGTCGGCGAGGGCTGGGCGCACACCCAGGTGCGGTACTACCTCTACGCCTTCCTCTACGTCATCTTCGCGGTGGACGCGATCTTCCTCTTCCCGTGGGCGACGGTCTTCGCGGGCGAGGGCTTCGGCGGCACCACGCTGGTGGAGATGTTCGTCTTCCTGGGCTTCCTGTCGGTGGGGCTGCTGTACGCGTACAAGAAGGGGGTCCTGACGTGGACGTGAGCAACGTGAAGCTCGGCGCCCTCGCGCGGCTGGCTCCCGAGCCGATGAAGGTGGTGCTCAACTGGGGGCGCCGCTACAGCCTGTGGGTGTTCAACTTCGGGCTCGCCTGCTGCGCCATCGAGTTCATCGCCGCGTCGATGTCGCGGCACGACTTCATCCGGCTGGGCGTCATCCCGTTCGCGCCCGGGCCGCGCCAGGCCGACCTGATGGTGGTGTCGGGCACGGTGACCGACAAGATGGCGCCGGCCGTGAAGCGGCTGTACGAGCAGATGCCGGAGCCGAAGTACGTCATCTCGTTCGGGGCGTGCTCCAACTGCGGCGGCCCGTACTGGGACTCGTACGCCGTGACGAAGGGCGTGGACCAGATCATCCCGGTCGATGTGTACGTGCCGGGCTGCCCGCCGCGGCCCGAGGCGCTGCTCCAGGGGATCCTGAAGCTCCAGGAGAAGATCGCGCAGGAGTCGACGGCGCAGCGGTACGGGCCGGGGCGGGGCGCCTCGGCGGCGGAGCTGACGAGCGGACTGGTCGAGCGGTGAGCGGAACGGTCGGCGGGGCGGCGGGGACCGGGGAGACCGGGGAGTTCGGCGCGGACGCGGTGGTGTCCGAGGCGTACGGGCTGCGCACCGTGGACGTGCCGGCCGGGCGCTGGCTCGCGGCGCTGCGGATCGCCAGGGACGAGCTGGGCTGCACGTTCTTCGACTGGCTGAGCGCGGTCGACGAGGGCGCGGACGGCTTCCGGGTGTGCGCGCACGTGGTGGCGCTCGGCGCCCCGCCGCGTGGGGTGCTGCTGCGCACGCTGCTGCCGCGCGAGGCGCCGTCGCTTCCGAGCGCGACCGGCGTGTACGCGGGCGCGTCCTGGCACGAGCGGGAGACGCGGGAGATGTTCGGGGTGGACTTCCCCGGCCACCCGGGTCTGGAGCCGCTGCTGCTGCCGGAGAGCTTCGAGGGGCATCCGCTGCGCAAGGACTTCGTCCTCGCGGCGCGGGTGGCCAAGGCGTGGCCGGGTGCGAAGGAGCCCGGCGAGTCCGGGCACGGCGGCCCGAAGCGGCGGCAGACGCTGCCGCCCGGGGTGCCCGACCCGAACGAGTGGGGTCCGCTGAAGGGGCAGCTCCCGGCGGCGCCCGCCCGGCCGGCGCGCGGGGCGCGCCGGGGCGCGGCGGCCGGCGGCGAGGAGGGCGCGGCGCGCCCGCCGCGCCGCACCCGCTCGGCGACCGGCGGCTCGGCGAGCCAGCGCGGCGAGGGGCCGGAGGCGTCCCCGGAGGCGCCGCGGGCGCCGCGCCGGGCACGGTCGGCGTCGGAGGGTTCGGCGAGCCGGCGCGGCGAGGGGCCGGCGGCTTCCGAGACGCCGCGCGGGCCGCGCCGCAGCCGGTCCGCGTCCGACGGCTCCGCGAGCCAGCGGGCCGCCACGGGCGGCGGGGAGACCTCCGGTGCCGAGGAGGCACGCCCGCCCGGGCGCCGGCCCCGGGGCGGCGACGCGCCGTGGCACGACCCCCGCCCCGCCTTCGGACCGGACGCGGACGGCGGCCCGGCGGCGGAGACGGCGGACGGCCCCGAACCCCCGCGGTCGCGTGACGGGGAACAGGGGAGTGCAGGGCAGGCGCGTACCGCTTCCGGAGAACCCCCGGCCACGGAGAGCCGCGACCGGGATAGCGACCGGGACGCTGCCCGCGACCGGGACGGCGCCGGCGACCGGCACAACGACCAGGACGGCAACCCCGACCCCGACCGGGAAGGGGACGGCTGATGGACGTGCTGGACGTGGCTGTCCGCGTGGCGGCCGTCTTCGTCGCCTTCCTCCTGCTGCCCCTCCTCGTCGGCCAGCTGGAGCACAAGGTCATGGCGCACATGCAGGGCCGCGTCGGCCCGATGCACGCCGGCGGCTTCCACGGCTGGGCGCAACTCGTCGCGGACGGGGTGAAGTTCGTCCAGAAGGAGGACACCGTCCCCGAGGGCGCCGACCGCCGCGTGTTCCAGCTGGCGCCCGCGCTCGCCCTCATCCCGTACCTGATCGTCGTCGTCGCCATCCCGCTCGGGCCCGGAGGCGCCGTCGGCCAGGTCGTCGACGCCGGCATCTTCTTCGTCCTCGCCGTCCTCGGCGTCGGCATCCTCGGCTCGCTCATGGGCGGCTGGGCCTCCGCCAACAAGTACTCACTGCTCGGCGCGCTGCGCACCGCCGCCCAGCTGATGGCGTACGAACTGCCCCTCCTGCTGGCCGCCGCCTCCGTCGCGATGGCGGCCGGCACGCTCTCCCTCACCGGGATCCTCGCCGCCTTCGAGTGGTGGTGGATCCCGTGGCAGCTGATCGGCGCGTTCGTGTTCTTCACGGCCGGCCTCGCCGAACTCCAGCGCCCGCCGTTCGACGCCCCGATCGCGCCCGAGGAGATCATCTTCGGCGCGTACACCGAGTACTCGGGGCTGCGCTTCGCCTTCTTCCTCCTCGCCGAGTACGCGGGCATCGTCGTCATCTCGGCGCTGACCGCCGTCCTCTTCCTCGGCGGCTGGCACGGCCCGTTCTCCGACACCCTCGGCTGGCTGTGGATGCTGCTGAAGACCGCCGCGCTCAGCTTCGTCGTCATCTGGGCCCGGGTCGCCTGGCCGCGGCTGCGCGCCGACCAGATCCAGTCGTTCGCCTGGACGGTCCTCGTCCCCCTCGCCCTGGCGCAGCTCGCGCTGACCGGCGTCATCACGGTGGTGATCTCATGAGTTACGGATCGGGCCTCGCCAAGGGGCTGGCGATCACGCTGCGCACCATGACCCGGCGCTCGGTCACCCAGCACTACCCGGAGACCCAGCCCGAACTGCCGCCGCGCAGCCGGGGCGTGATCGCGCTGTTCGAGGAGAACTGCACGGTCTGCATGCTCTGCGCCCGGGAGTGCCCGGACTGGTGCATCTACATCGACTCGCACAAGGAGACGCTGCCGCCCGCCGCGCCCGGCGGCCGGGAGCGCAGCCGGAACGTCCTGGACCGGTTCGCGATCGACTTCTCGCTGTGCATGTACTGCGGGATCTGTGTCGAGGTGTGCCCGTTCGACGCGCTGTTCTGGTCCCCGGAGTTCGAGTACGCGGAGACCGACATCCGCGACCTCACCCACGAACGCGACCGGCTGCGGGAGTGGATGTGGACGGTGCCCGAGCCGCCGCCGCTCACCGACGCCGCCGAGGAGCCGAAGGAGATCGCCGCCGCCCGCAAGGCCGCCGACCGGCAGGCGGGGGCCGAGCGGTGAACCTGCTGGAGGTGATCTTCCTCCTCGTCTCGGTCGTGGTGCTCGGCGCCGCCGTGCTGTGCGTGACGAGCCGGCGGCTGGTCCGCGCCGCCCTGTGGCTGGTGGTGGCGCTCGGGGGCATCGCCGCCCAGTACCTGCTGCTGACCGCCGAGTTCGTGGCCTGGGTGCAGGTCCTCATCTACCTCGGCTCGGTGGTCGTCCTGCTGCTGTTCGGCCTGATGCTGACCAAGGCGCCCATCGGCCCGTCCCCGGACGCCGACTCCGGCAACCGGCCGGTGGCGCTCACCGTCGCCGGGGCCTCGGCCGTCGCGCTCGTCGTCCTCGTCGCGGACGCCTTCCGCGGCGAGGTGATCGACCTGGATGCCCCGCACGGCCGCAGCGAGGCCATCGGGCAGAGCCTGTTCACGCACTGGGTCCTGCCGTTCGAGGCGCTGTCCGTGCTCCTGCTGGCCGCGCTGATCGGCGCCGTCGTCGTCTCCCGGGAGCGCCGCTGATGGAACTGCATCTGCTCTACCCGGCGCTGGTCGCCGTGCTGCTGTTCTGCGTGGGCCTGTACGGGGTGCTGGCGCGCCGCAACGCGATCCTCGTCCTCATGTCGGTCGAACTGATGCTCGCCGCCGTGATGCTGAACCTCGTCGCCTTCGACGTCTGGCTGCGCGACACCCTCCACTCCGGGCAGGTCTTCACCCTCTTCCTCATCGCCCTCGCCGCCGCCGAGATCGGCATCGGCCTCGCCATCGTGCTGCTCGTCTACCGCAACCGCGGCGTCTCCTCCGTTGACCAGTTGCGCGAAACGGGGGAGCGCCGGGAGAAGGCCCAGTGACCGTTACGACCGCCGCAGTCCTCGTCCCCCTGCTGCCCGCCCTGGCCGCCGCGCTGATCCTCCTCACCGGGCGCCGCGCCCCCGGCTTCGTCCAGCCGCTCGCCGTCCTGCCCACCCTGGCCGCCGCCGCGCTCGCCGTGTACGTCGCGCTGCGGCAGGGCGGCGGCGACCCGGTGACCGCCGCGCACCCGCTCACCCCCACCGGCAACGCCGCGCTCCCCATCGACCTCGCGCTGCGCCTGGACGGGTTCGCCGTCCTCGTCGGCGTCCTGGTCGCGGTGGTCGCCGGCTGCGTCCAGCTGTACTCCACCGGCTATCTGCGCGGCGACCGGCGCTACCCCTCCTACGCCGCGCTCGTCTCCCTCTTCACCGCCGCCATGCTGCTGGTCGTCTACACCGACGACCTCATCGTCCTGCTGGTGGGCTGGGAAGTGATGGGCATCTGCTCCTACTTCCTCGTCGGCCACTACTGGGAGACCCCCGCCGCCCGCGCCGCCTCGCTCAAGGCGTTCCTCGTCACCAAGCTGGGCGACGTACCGTTCCTCATCGGCATCCTGGCCCTCGCCTCCGACGCCGGCAGCTTCCGCATCTCCACCATCGTCACCCGCCTCACCTCCTCCCTCTCCTCCTTCGAACTCGCCCACCCCACCCTCGTCGCGCTGCTCCTGCTGGCCGGCGTCGCCGGCAAGTCCGCGCAGGTCCCGCTGCACACCTGGCTGCCGGATGCCATGGCGGGCCCCACCCCCGCCTCCGCGCTGATCCACGCCGCCACCATGGTCGCCGCCGGCGTGTACGTCGTCGCCCGGCTGCTGCCGGTCTTCACCGCCTCCACCGCCGCCCTCACCGTGCTCGCCGTCATGGCCGCCCTCACCATGGCCGGCTCGGCGCTCGCCGCCCTCGCCCAGGACGACATCAAACGGATACTCGCCTACTCCACCATCGGCCAGCTCGGCCTGATGACCGGCGCCCTGGCCGTCGGCAACCGCGAGGCCGCCGTCTTCCACCTCCTCACCCACGGCGCGTTCAAGGCCCTGCTCTTCCTCGCCGCCGGCGTCGTCATCCACACCGCCGGCACCGGCTCGCTGCGCGCCCTCTCCCGGCTGCGCGGCCTGAAGGAACGCGCCCCCGACGCGTACTGGACCATGACCGTCGGACTGCTCGCCCTGGCCGCCATCCCCCCGTTCGCCGGCTTCTTCTCCAAGGAAGCCGTCATCGGCGCCGCCGAGCACGCCGCCCTCGACGAGGGCACCGCCGCCGGCTGGATCGTCCTGGTCGCCGCCCTGGTCACCGCGCTCCTCACCGCCGCCTACGCCGCCCGGCTGTGGCTGGTCACCTTCCACGACCCGGTGCATGCCCGCCCCGAACCGCTGCCGGCCACCGTCGTCCACGAACACAGCACCCCCGTGATGACCGCCGTGCTGTGGCTCCTCGCCGTCCCCGCCCTGCTCCTCGGCCTCACCTACCGGGTACTGCCCGACTGGCTCGACGGCGGCTCGCTCGCCCCCACCCTCACCACCTCCGTCCTGGCTACCGGCGTCGCCCTGGTCGGCGGCATCCTGATGTACGCGGGCTGGCGGCGCGCCTACGAGACGGACGCCGCCACCGACCCCGGGCCCGCCCTCCTCGGCCCGCTCGCCGGCCCCGCCCGCGCCGGGTTCGGCTTGGACACCGCCTACCGGGCCCTGGTCGTCCGCCCCGTCCGGGCCGCCGCCGGCCTGGTGCGGTTCCTGGACCGCACCGTCATCGACACCTACGTACGCGGCGCCGCCACCGCCCCCGGGCTGCTGGGCACACTCACCCGCCGCGCCCAGACCGGCAACGTCCAGACGTACCTGGCCGCCCTGATCGGCGGCGCCCTGGTCCTGGCCCTCGCCGCCGTCCTCGTCGCCGCCGGAGAGTGAGCCCACCGACATGACCACCGCCCAGGCGCTCCTCGCCGCCCTCGTCGTCCTCCCGCTCCTCGGCTCCGCCGCCGCCCTGCTGCCCGCCCCGCCCGGGCTGCGCGGCAGCTCCCCCGAGCAGGCGGTGCTGCGCCACGGCGTGACCGTCACCGGCGCCGTGCTCGCCGCCGCGATCGCGCTGCTGGCGGTCTTCGACCACGACGACCCGGGCCGGATGCAGGCCACCACCGACCTGCCGTGGATCCCGGCGCTCGGCATCCGGCTGCACCTCGGCGTGGACGGCATCTCGCTGCCCCTGGTGGTCCTCACCGCGCTGCTCGGCTTCCTGTGCGCCCTGTACGCCTACGCGACCCGGCCGCAGAACGCCGCCGCGTACACCGCGCTCGTGCTGCTCCTGGAAGGCGGCACCCTGGCCACCTTCGCGGCGCTGGACCTGGTGCTGTTCTTCCTGGCGTTCGAGACCGTCCTCATCCCGATGTACTTCCTCATCGCCCGCTGGGGCGGCGCCGGACGCGAGCCGGCCGCCTGGAAGTTCGTGCTGTACACGGTCACCGGCTCGGTCGTCATGCTGCTCGGGCTGCTGCTCATCGGCGTACGCGGCGGCACCTTCGACATGGTGGCCCTCGCCGAGGCGCACGGCGCCGGGCTCTCCCACTCCACCCAGCTGATCGCCGTCCTCGCCATCGGTCTCGGGCTGGCGGTGAAGACCCCGATGTGGCCGCTGCACAGCTGGCTGCCCGACGCCCACACCGCCGCCCCGACCACCGGCTCGGTGCTGCTCGCCGGGGTGCTGCTGAAGATGGGCACCTACGGGCTGGTCCGGATCGCGCTGCCCATCGCACCGGACGGCATGCACACCTTCGCCCCCTACCTGGCCGCCTTCGCCGTCACCGGCATCATCTACGGCTCCCTCGCCTGCCTCGCCCTGGTGCGCACCCGAGCGGGCGGCGACCTCAAACGGCTCATCGCCTACTCCTCCGTCGGCCACATGGGCTTCGTGCTGCTCGGCATCTCCACTCTCACCGCCACCGGCGTCAACGGCGCGCTGTTCGCGAACGTGGCCCACGGCCTCATCACCGGCCTGCTGTTCTTCCTGGTCGGCGCGGTCAGGGAACGCACCGGACGCACCGACCTCGACGCGCTGGCCGGCACCGCCGGGGCCGCGCTGTACGGCCGGACCCCGCGGCTGGGCGGCCTGCTGGCGTTCGCGGCGATCGCCTCCCTCGGACTGCCGGGGCTCGCCGGGTTCTGGGGCGAACTGCTGGCCATGCTCGGCGCCTGGCACCCGGCCGACGGACTCAGCCGGCCCGCGTACCTCACCTACCTCGCCCTCGCCGGCCTCGGCACCCTGCTCACCGCCGCCTATCTGCTGCTGATGGTGCGCCGGGTGTGCATGGGCCCGGCCGGCCCGTACGAGGCCCCGCTGCCCGACCTGCGCGCCCACGAGTACGCGGCGTTCACCCCGCTGGCCGTCCTCACCCTGGCCGCCGGGCTGTGGCCGGCGCTCGTGCTGAACCTCACCGATCCCGCCGTGCAGCACCTCCTGCCGGGAGTCGCCCGATGAACCTCATCCAGAGCGTCGACTGGGTGACGATCGCCCCGCCCACGCTGGTGGCCGTCACCGCCGTGGCCGTACTCGTCGCCGACCTCTTCCTGCCCGCCGCCCGCAAGGGATGGCTGGGCGCGATGACGGTCGCCGGGCTGCTGCTGGCCGGCCTCGCGCTGCTGCCGCTGCGGGCCGGGGACCGCACCAGCTTCTGCCTGCCGGACGGCGGCGGCTGCGGGTACGCGGCGGACACCTTCGCGCTGGTCGTCCAGCTGCTGGTGCTGGCCGGCGCCCTGCTCACCGCGCTGTTCGCACAGCCGGTGGACCGGGACCTGCCGCAGGGCGAGTTCTGGTTCCTGCTGCTGGCCTCGGCGGCCGGCGCCACCCTGCTGCCGGCCTCGCGCGACCTGGCCACGCTGATCATCGCCCTGGAGGTGACGACGCTGCCCGCGTACGCGCTGGTGGCGCTGCGGCGCGGCGACGGGCGCGGCCCGGAGTCCGCGCTGAAGTTCTTCCTCACCTCGGTCACCGCCACCGCGATCACCCTGCTGGGGGTGTCCTTCGTGTACGCGGCGGCCGGCTCGCTGCACTTCTCCGCGATCGGCACCGCGCTGCCGGCCGCGGACGACCGGCTGGCGACGCTGGCCCAGGCCGGGGTGGCGCTCACCCTGGTGGGCTTCGCGTTCAAGACGGCGGCGGTGCCGTTCCACTTCTGGGTCCAGGACACCTACACGGGGGCGCCGCTGCCGGTGGCCGGCTACCTCTCGGTGGTCAGCAAGACGGCCGGGATCGCGGGACTCATCCTCGTCACCACCCTCGCCTTCCCCGGCTACGGCGGGCTGTGGGGCCCGGTGCTCGCGGTGCTGGCCGGGCTGACCATGACGGCCGGGAACGTGGCCGCGCTGCGCACCGACCCGGCGGCGCCGGACAGCGCCGTCCGGCTGCTGGCCTGGTCCTCGGTGGGCCAGGCGGGCTATCTGCTGGTGCCGCTCGCCGCCGCCGCGTACGGCGCCGAGGGCGCGGTCGGGGCGGCCGTCGCGTACGCGCTCATGTACGCGGCGGTGAACCTCGGCGCGTTCGCCGTGGCCTCGCACCTCGCGCGCCGGCACCCCGGCCACCGGCTCACCGACTACCGGGGGCTGTACCGGCGGCACCCGGGGGCGGCGCTGGCGCTCGGCTTCTTCCTGCTGTGCCTGGCCGGGCTGCCGCCCGGGGTGATCGGGCTCTTCGCCAAGGTCGCGGTGTTCTCGGCGGCGGTGGAGGCGGGCCTGGGGGTGCTGGCCGTGGTCATGGCCCTCAACGTGGCCATCGCCCTCTTCTACTACCTGCGCTGGACGGCGCTGCTCTTCGAACGGACCGGCCGGGACGAGCCGTCCGATCCGGCCCCGGCCCCGGCCCCGGCGCCCACCGTCCGGCTGGCGATCGGACTCTCCGCGCTGGCGGCCCTGGTCCTCTCCGTCCTGCCGCAGCTCGTCCTGACCCTCACCTCGGGCTCGCTGCTGTAGCGACCGGGCGGTGCGTGTACGGGGAACGGATGCCGCGCGCGTGGCGTTGTCCCCATCGGGGGTGTCCACTGTGAGGGGAGAAACTCCGGTATCCACCCCGCTCAGCACCGCTCAGCACGACCAGGAGGGCTCACCGTGCACCGCCGGCACAACGGCCTGCGTACCGCCGCGCTCCTCGGCGGCATGTCCGCGCTGATCCTGCTCATCGGCAGTCTCTTCGGGCGCGCCGGTCTGATGATCGCCCTGCTGGTGGCACTGGCCACCAACGGCTACGCGTACTGGAACAGCGACAAGCTGGCCCTGCGCTCCATGCGCGCCCGCCCGGTCAGCGAGTTCGAGGCCCCGCAGCTGTACCGGATGGTGCGCGAGCTGGCCGGGATCGCCCGGCAGCCGATGCCCCGGCTCTACATCTCCCCGACCGAGGCCCCAAACGCCTTCGCCACCGGCCGCAACCCGCGCAATGCGGCCGTGTGCTGCACCGAGGGCATCCTGCGGCTGCTGGACGAACGCGAGCTGCGCGGCGTCATCGGCCACGAGCTGAGCCACGTCTACAACCGCGACATCCTCATCTCCTCCGTGGCCGGCGCCATGGCCTCGGTGATCGTCTTCCTGGTGAACTTCGCCTGGCTCATCCCGTTCGGCCGGGACGACGAGGACGGCCCCGGCCTCTTCGCGATGCTCCTCATGATGATCCTCGGCCCGATCGCCGCCTCGCTGATCCAGCTCGCGGTCAGCCGGTCCCGCGAGTACGAGGCGGACGCCTCCGGCGCCCGGCTCACCGGCGACCCACTGGCCCTCGCCAGCGCGCTGCGCAAGCTGGAGACGGGCACCCAGCGGGCCCCGCTGCCCCCCGAGCCGCAGCTGAACACCGCCAGCCACATGATGATCGCCAACCCCTTCCGGCGCGGCGATGGCATGTCCCGGCTCTTCGCCACCCACCCCCCGATGGCCGAACGCATCGCCCGGCTTGAGCACATGGCGGGCGGCCGTTACTGAGACGATGGGCGGATGCGGACTCTTCTCAACCTCATCTGGCTGATCTTCTCCGGCCTGTGGCTCGCGATCGGCTACGCGGTGGCCGGCCTCATTTGCTGCGTCCTCATCATCACGATCCCGTGGGGCATCGCCTGCTTCCGGATCGCCGGCTACGCGCTGTGGCCCTTCGGCTATACGGTGCGCGACCGCCACGACGCGGGGGTGGCCTCGGCGCTGGGCAACATCATCTGGCTGATCGTGGCCGGCATCTGGATCACCCTCGGCCACATCGCCGCCGGCATCGGCTTCTGCCTGACCATCATCGGCATCCCGTTCGGCATCGCGCACTTCAAGATGGTGCCGGTCTCGCTGATGCCGCTGGGCAAGGAAGTGGTCCGCACGGACGCCCCGTACGCCTACCCCCACTACCGCTGGCAGTAGCGGGGGCGGGCGCACACGGACGCGTCAGCGGTAGTTGACGAACTGGACCGCGAAGTCGAAGTCGCGCTCCTTCACGAGCCGCTGCACCTCCTGGAGGGCGTCCCGGCTCTTGGAGGAGACCCGCAGCTCCTCGCCCTGCACCTGCGCCTTGACCCCCTTGGGGCCCTCGTCGCGGATGAGCTTGGCGACCTTCTTGGCGTCCTCGGTGCTGATCCCCTCCTTGATGGTGGAGAAGATCTTGTACTCCTTGCCGGAGGGCTGCGGCTCCCCGGAGTCCAGCGCCTTCAGCGAGATGCCGCGCTTGACGAGCTTGGACTGGAAGATGTCGAGCACGGCGCTCGCCCGCTCCTCGGCGTTCGCGCGGATCTCGATCTTCTCCCCGGACCAGGCGATGGACGCGCCCACGCCCTTGAAGTCGTAGCGCTGGGACACCTCCTTGGCGGCCTGGTTGAGGGCGTTGTCGACCTCCTGCCGGTCGACCTTCGAAACGATGTCGAAACTGGAGTCGGCCATGGTCTCACTGGCTCCTGATGGCTAGATCGTCTGGGCTGGACCAGCTCAGCCTAGTCACCCCGCACCACCCACCCCTCCGAACAACCGAGTGGCGGACCACCCCCACCCATCAGGTATCGTTTACGACGTCGCCAGCGCGCGACAACCCCAGGCGGTGTGCCCGAGCGGCCAAAGGGAGCAGACTGTAAATCTGCCGGCTCAGCCTTCCCAGGTTCGAATCCTGGCGCCGCCACACTGGGAAAGTAGCCCCCGACCAGCGGAAACGCGGTCGGGGGTTTACTTGTTGGCCCCCTCGGCCGGGCTCCGTCGCAGGGTGCGGGCCCGTGGGGACGGAGGTCAGGTGGTGGGGTCCGTCCGGGTGGGGTGGGGGTTGTTGCGGAGGTCCGCCAGTTTCTCCTCCAGCCTGCTCTCCACCTCCGTCAGTGCCGCCAGCTGGGCGCGGACGACCTGGAGGCGCCGCTCGTAGAGGGCGTAGGCCTCCATGCAGGTGGGGATGTGGTCGATGTTCTCTTCGTCGAGACACGCGGTGAGCCGGCGGATGTTGTCGGCCTTGAGGCCCGCGTCACGGAGGGCCCGCGTCGAAACCCCTGATGCGGCGGCCAGTTCCCCGATCCGCACGGTTCACCCCTCCGGCTGCCCCGCGCACGATGGTGCCCACCGTGCACGTCGCGTCACCCGCAGGGACAGGGCAGTTCGACCCGGGTCTGCGGCGTGTCGGCGCGGTCGGCCTGGCGCACCGACGGCCGCGGTACGGCCGATCCGCCCCGAGCTCGTCGACGTTCCATCCGGTGCGGGCTGAACGGCTCACGTGCCGATGGCCGGATCGCGGCGCGGTGCCCCTGCGTCAGTGCCGTCATCCACAGATTGTGGATGCTGGCGTGCCGCCCGGTCCGCGGACCGCGCCCGCCACCGCCACAGATCGCTCCATCACGTTCCGCCGGAACCCTTCGGTGCCGTGCGGAGAACGGGGCCGGATTCTGTCTCCTGGATTCCGTTCCGCGACAGCGCCTCCCGGCCGGGCGCCCCGCTCAGGAGTCGGAGGCCCCGGCGCCGGTGTCCTGATCCGCGAGGAACCGAAGGACTTCCGTGCCGAGCCGGCAGGTGGCCCCGCGGTCGGGGGCCACCTGCCGGTCCGCCGGCGGGCGGTCCTGTCCGCCGTTGTTCACCGCCCCAGGAAGCCGGTGATCCGTCGGCGCAGGCTCCGCGGGTCCAGGCCGTGTCCGGCCAGGTGCTCGTGGAGCTGTCCGTAGCGGCGCAACTCCCGCCGGCCGACGCCGAGGCCGAGCACGCGGTGGGGCACGTCGGTCAGCGCGTCGTTCACCTGCCGGGTCGAGGTGCCCTCGTGGTACGGCTCCACGACCACCACGTCCGCGGCGTCGGCGGCCCCCACGGCGGTGCGGAGGGCGGCCGTGTCGAAGGGGCGTACGGTCGTCGCGTACAGCACCGTCACGTCCAGGCCGGACACGGCGTCGAGCACGTTCTCCAGCATCGGGCCGACCGCCACGACCACGCCGCCGCGCCCCTGACGCAGGGTCAGGAAGCGGGCACCGTCGACCGTACGGGGCTCCTGGTTGGTCTGTTCGGACAGCCGGAGGTAGACCTTGTCGTCCCCGGCGGCCACGGCGTGCCGCAGCAGGGTCTCGGCCTCGTCCGGGTGGCCGGGGACATGGACGGTCCAGCCGTCCAGGCTGTCCAGCAGGGCCACGTCGCCCGGCGACATGTGGGTGAAGCCGCCGGCGGGCCAGTCGTACGAGCCGGCCGCGCTCACCAGCACGCCGCCCACGCCCTGGTGGCCGAGGTCCAGCTTCACCTGCTCGAAGGGGCGTTCCACCAGGAAGCTGGCGAAGGTGTGCATGATCGGGCGCAGGCCGGTGAGGGCCAGCCCGCCGCCCACCCCGACGAGCAGCTGTTCCCTGATGCCGACGTTCACCACCCGGTCCGGGTGCCGGGCCCGTGCCTGGGCGAAGCCGTCCAGGCTGATCTCGGCGAGTACGACGGCGAGGCGCGGGTCCTCGTCGAGCAGCCGGGACGCGACCGCGGTGAAGCGCTCACGCATGGTGTCCATGGGAAAGTCCTCTCGTGGAAGGTCGTGGGGCGGGGGCGCGGGGTCCTCAGGACACCTTGGGTACGGCGGTGCCCTTGGGCTCCACCTGGGCGACCACCGCGTGCGGGCGTCCCGGGTGCGGGGCGGTGAACGCCTCGTACAGCGCCTGGTGATCGCGGCCGTTCACCGTCACCGCCGACCATCCGGCGGCCTCGAACTGCGCGGCGATCCCGCCGTGCCAGCCGTGCGTGGCGGAGGAGTTGTCGATGACCAGCGTGTGCAGCCGGGACAGCCCGGTGGCGCCGGCGTAGGCGATGGCCTCGTGATTGCTGCCCTCGTCCAGTTCGGCGTCGCCGACCAGCACCCACACCGCCGGGTCGTCGAGCCCCTGGGCCCGCAGTCCCAGCGCCGTGCCGACGGCCAGCGGCAGGCCGTGTCCCAGCGAACCGCTGCCGATCTCGGCGCCCGGGACGAGCGTGCGGTCCGGGTGGTGTCCGAGCGGGGAGTCGTACGTACCGAAGTCCGGCAGCCACGTGCTGGGGAAGAAGCCCTTGGCGGCGAGGACCGCGTAGTAGGCCATCGGGCCGTGCCCCTTGGAGAGCAGGAACCGGTCCCGCCCCGGATCGTCCACGGTTCCGGGGGAGACACGCAGCACCCGGTCGTAGAGGACCCACAGCGCGTCGAGTGTGGACGTCGCGGCCGGGCCGTGCTTCTCGGCCCCCGTCATCAGCCCCATCAGGGAGGCCGGCTCCCCGGACCCGGCGGCACCGTTCTCCGTCTGCGTCCTGATCGCGTTCGTCATGGTCAGTACGGTAAAACTTCAAGTGCGGTTGAAGTCAATGCGTCGCGGAAGGCCGCAGGACGGACGAGGTCGGCGGGCCACGCCCCGCTCGCGCGGGCGAACGCTGGCTCGGTACCGCCTGCGCGCGGACCGTGCAGTCTCGCGGACCGACTTCGCCGTTGCTGTCACCCTCACGCCAACGGGGGCTGTACGACAACGGCAGAAGGTCGCAGAGGACGAGACCCAGCGGCGAGCCCGTGGCCGTTCGCGTTCGGCAGAAGGGGATCAGAGGCGGCCGATCAGCGCATACCGGATGTCGTCGACCGGCCGTCCCCGCAAGTCCGGATGGCCGCTGAGGGATTCCACGCGCAGGCCGGCGACCAGTGGCTCGACCGCCGCAGCCAGATCGTCGGGGAGGACCCCACCGTTCGCTCGATACCCAACTGCGGCGAGCAGGAGGGACAGCGAAATGGTGCCGCACTCACGAGGGAAGCCGACGGCAACCTGGCCGACCGGCTGACTCGGCGGGTCGGTGGCCCGGAGCTGCCGGACGTGACAGTCACCGCAGAGGCAGCCCGGGAACTGCTCGAAGCCCTCTTGCTGCCCTGTCCTTCCCGGCTCACGGACGGTCGTGGCCGCCCTGCCGAGGTACGGGTGACCGCGGGAGCGCAGTCCGTGGCGAGTGCGCAGGGTCTTGCAGGGGGTGGGGCAGCCGGGCTGCCCCACCCCCTGCACTACACGGTGGTTTGTTCCATTCGGGTCAGATGGTCAGCTGGTCGAGGATGCCGGCCACTTCCGCCGGCTGGAGCAGGAACCCGACGTGGCTGGTGGCCAGCGTGTGTACGTCGTACGGGTTGCCGGGCGTCAGCGCGTTGGCTTCGGCGATCAGGCGGTCCTGCATGGCCACGGGAAGCGATCGGTCCTCGGTGAGGCGGATGTAGGAGCGGGCGATGGTGCCCCAGGTGTCCGCGTGGGCGCGGGCGTCGGACATCATCACCGCCAGGGACTCGTCCGGCTGCAGGATGTTGAGGAAGGCCCGGAACTGGTCATCGGTGCTGTCCGCCATCATCGCCGCTTTGAGGCCGGCCAGCATGACCGGGTCGGCGGTGCGGTAGTTCGCCCGGCCGACGCCGAGTTCGGCGGGATCGCCGACGTTCAGTGCGGCGAGCGGGGCCATCAGGTTGTCCGCGAACTCGGGTTCCTGCATGTAGGCGATGGGGTTGGGGCGTGCCACGCACGACCAGCCGGAGATGTAGACGAGCCGGTCCACCAGGTCGGGGATCGTGTTGCCCACCCCGGTGATGGTGGTCCCGCCGAGGCTGGCGCCCACCAGGACCACCGGACCGTGCTCGGCCACCCGCCGGACGACGTCGACGACCATGTCGACGTTGTCCTGCAGGGTGACCCCGGCCAGTGCGGACGGTTCGGTCGCCCACGCGTCGAGGTCCTGCGGGGCCTGGTAGGCGGCGGAGTACTGCGCGTCGAAGCCGTGGCCCGGCAGGTCCACGGCGAAGCTGCGGTGCCCGAGCAGCGCCAGTTCGCGCTGGATGGGAGCCCACATGAACGAGCTGGTGCACACGCCGTGCACGAGCACGAACGTCGCGTTGGCCTCGCGGGCCCGGCGCGGACGGGGAGAGTTGCTGGATGCGGATGTCATGAGGTTGGTCCTATGTCCGGTGGCGGCGCAGCGGGCACAGCTGAAGAGCTGTTGCCGACGGATGCGCCGCCGGAGTCGAGAGAGAAACGGGTACGCCTGTCGCCAGGCGCAGCACGTTCAGTAGCCGGGCGCACACAGGATGACGGCAGCGGTCGATCGGCGTCGGCCACCTGGTCAGGGGCGAACACGCGAGGTGGATGCGCTTACCGGCAAGGGTGCGCGGAGACGTTCAGGGCCGGGTGACACCCGCGGGGCAGTGCCGTGGGACACGGTGGTCTTCCGCGGGTTCCTCGGCCGGCGCCGGTCGCTGAGCGACTGCGGCGGCAGACGTCTCAGGCGGTGCGGCGACGCACGAACATATAGGACATGCTGGAAAACCTACCATGGCCAGGGATCGCCCGTCCGGTGGAGCCGCTGTCCGAGCGGAAAGCACCGCGCGGATTCCTTGTCACCCGGTGCGCCGCTCGTTGACGGCCCCCGGCCACCGCGGACGGAGTGTGTGCACCTGGGCACCGGCCCGGCGGTGCTGCGCGTCCTGCGGGGCTAGGCGGCGGCCGGGGGGCGGAGTTGTTCCAGGGCGCCGTCGAAGTCCCAGTTGAACCAGGCCTCGGCGATTCTGCGTCGGTCCACAAAGCGCAGGGTGACCTGCCCGCCCACCGCGAAGGTCAGGCCGCTGGGCGGGAAGCCCTGGTACGCGCCGACGTGCCGGCCGCGCACCGTGAACCGGGACGCCACCAGGTCGTCCTCGGCGATCAGGCTCTCCGGGGTGTGCCGGAGCGCGAACGCCGTCAGCACCTCCTGGTAGATCCGCCGGGCCCCGGCCAGGTCCACCGTCTCCTCCGGCATGGCCGGGTCGTGTTCCCGGTAGTCCTCGGTGCAGAGTTCGTCGTACGCGGCCAGCCGGTCGCGGTGCTCGGTCTCCTCGAGGAAACGCCGGGCCAGGGCCTTCGTGGACGGCATGACGCCTCCGCCGGGTGCGGTGGTGAGCGGTGGACGGTTCCAGGCTAGGGCGGTACGGGGGCGGCCCGGGGTCCGTGGGACGGATTCCCCCGTACGGTGGGGCGCTCGTTCCGGGGGTTTGTGGAAGGTTTCGCCTCCGCGCCGTCAGAAGGGGTGGTTTGCCGCGTCATGCGGCAGCGCCGCGGGCATCGGTTCGCCATGAGCAGTCCACCCCCGGCGGGCCGGCCGGACGACGACATCCGGGGCGCCGTGCTGCGCGATCTGCTGAACGGGGCGCGGCCCGAGGAGGTCGCCGGCCGGCTCGCCCGGGCGCACGGGGTGCGCCCGGACGAGGTGGCCCGGGACATCGCGGACCTGCTCGGGCAGCTGACGGACGCCGGACTCGTCCGGGCCGCGCCCGGCCAGGACGGTCGTCCGGAGCGGTCAGAACCAGCCGCCGGCCGAGGGGCCGAAGAACTCGATCTCCGCGATGGCCACCTGCTTTTCCTCGGAAGGGGCGTAGGCGGTCAGGAGCGTGAACCGGACCGAGACGACGTCCTTGGCCCGGAAGGCGCGCAGCTGCGCTCCGGCGCCCTGGTCGAGGGTGATCTCGTGGGTGGACCGGCCGCCGTCGGAGGTGGTGACGCGGGCCTCCAGGGTGCGCGGGAGCGTCGCCTCGGATAGCTGGTTGGCGTGGGTGGACACCCCCGGGGTGATGACCACGTCCAGCAGATCGGTGGGCTGCGAGAAGCGGGCCTCGATCCACTCGCCCTCGGCGGAGTGGGTGATCCCGGGCCCCCACCAGGTGTTGCTGGTGAGGTCGAACGCCAGCTCCGGCCCGTGCCCGCCCCACGACATGGACGCGTCCACGTCGTCCGGCGCGACGGGGGCGCGCTTGGCGAAGTGGTCGCGGGTCGCCTGGATGCCCGTCGGGAGGTAGATCACGGTGGCTATCAGCAGGCCCACCGCGAGCCCGGCTCCCACCCACTTGAGCAGGTGGCCGAAGGTGCGGTCCAGCCGGGGACGCTGACCGGCCCAGGGCGCCTCGCGCTGGTCCCGGTCGAACAGCCGCCGCCACCACGGAAGCCGCTCGGGGGCCTCCTCCGCGGCGGCCATGGACATGGCGCACCGCCCGCAGTAGTGCCGGTCCGGGCGGTTGAGCGTGCCGCACCAGGTGCACGGCACGCCGCCCTCGGCCTCCGCCTCCCGGCCCGGACCCCGGACCACCGGACGGGACGCGGACGGGCGGCCCGGCAGCGTCGGGGCCACCGCCTCCGGTACGTCGGCGGGCTCCGGTTCGGCCACCGGCACCAGGAGCTGACGCGCGCGCTCCGGGGTCACCTCCGGCGGGGTGGCGCCGGCCGGCGCGGGGGGTGCGGGAGATGCGGGCGGCGCGGGGGGTGCGGGAGATGCGGGAGATGCGGGCGGTGCGGGGGATGCGGGCGGCGCGGGGGCCGGCTCCGCCTCCGGTTCCTTGCGCAGTCCCGCGGCACCCGCCCGGTCCGCCACCGTGGCCGTGCCGCCGCCGCGCGGCACCCGGGCGGTGGTCGCCTCCGAGCCCTGCGCCGCGGCGGCCCCGGCCGGCGCCGGGCGCTCGCCCGCCGGTTCCCGCCAGCCGAGGACCGCTCCGCAGGCCTCGCAGAACGACTGGCCCGGCTCGGCCGCGGTGCCGCAGTCGGAGCAGGTGTGGGTGGTCATGTCTCCAGAGTCCTTTCGGCGGCCGACACCTGGACCGTGTACGGCATGTGGGCGGGGCGGGCGGCGGCCACCAGGGTGTCCAGGCGGTGGGTGTCCGCCGGGGTCGGGTCGGGCAGCCGCAGGTGGACGTGCAGCCGCGGCCGGGGGTCGCCGGGCACCGGCCCGAACGGGCGGGCGCTCCAGTCGGTGCCGCCACTCTCGGTGATCTCGGGCTCCGCACCGAACGCCAGCCGCACCGCCTCGGCCAGCCCGCGCCGGGTGCCGCGGATCCGGTGCAGATGCGCGGCGGCGCCGACGGCCAGCCGCAGCCGGTCCTCCGGCTCCGTGCCGTCCGTCTCGGCCCCCACCCAGGTGCCCAGCCACCGGGTGAAGTCCTCCGGCGCGAGCCCCGGGGTGAAGTAGGCGTCCAGACAGTCCAGGACGCTGAGGATCGGCGCCAGCACCTCGTCGAGCCCGGCGACGAACCGCTGCGCCAGATCGTCGTCGGCGAACACGGCGGGCAGCGTGGGCCCGAGCGGCGCGGACGAGTCGAGCCCGTCGACGGAGCCCCTCACGCGCTGTCCCCGATCACCCGGATGCGGTGGTCGAAGGAGAACGGCAGCGCCCCGGCGCCCAGATTGACCCGGTCGGTGGCCTCGCCGCGTTTGCCGGACAGCGGGTCGGCCGGGTGCAGCAGCACCTGGTCGACCAGTTCGACGCCCGCCACCCGCTGGAGCACCGCGAAGATCTCGCCCGCCTGCACCGGCCGCCCGAACGGCCACCCCGTCCCGTCGGCGCCGCCGGTGATCGGGTCGAGGTGCCGGTAGAGCGCGTCGTGCAGCTGATGGCGCACCAGGTCGGTGTCGGCGCCCCGGAACGCGTGCACGGTCGCCACCACGGTGACGCCCTGGTAGTAGGGCGGCCCCACCGCCAGCCGCGTCCCGATCGGCCGCCGTTCGTCGAGGTACCTGGCCACCCGGCCGAGCAGCGCGTCCCCGGGCACCAGCTGCTCGAACCGCAGCCGCCCGCCCGGGTCCGGCACGGCCTGCGGCACCACCAGCACCCGGACCGCGTACGCCCCGTGCTCCTCCGGATCGCCCTCCAGGCAGGTGATCCGCGCGGTGTCCGGCGCGGCCCGCCGGGCCAGCTCCTCGTAGTCGCGCAGCGTCACGGCGCGCTCCTGCGCGCGCAGCGTGATCGGCGCCCGGACCTTGGCCTCCTCGACCGTCTCGCCGTCCACCCCGCCGCGCGCCGCCTCGCGGTTGACGATCTCGGAGATGTACGGGACGGAGGTGCGCAGCACCCGGATCGCGCCGCGCGCGACATTGCCGGCGCGCCCCCCGCCCGTACGGTAGCGGCGGGCCCTGATGACCGCGCCCTTGGGGGCGGTGCGGCCGTACTGCCGCAGCGTGCCGTCCGGTTCGCGGACGGCGGGGCCGAAGGCGATCTCGCCGGTCGTCGCGTCGAGCGTGATGTGCCGGTCGCCGGGCCGGGACGACGCGAAGTGCGGCACGACCTCCCAGTCGGTCCACCCCTCGTCCTCCGCGGTCTGGAGCAGCACCGGCGGATCGTCCGCCACCACCGGCGGGTTGGCCAGCCGCAGCCGCTGGCCCGGCAGCCCGGTGGACTCGCCCAGCGCCTCGTCGTTCACGGTCTCGGCGTGCACCGCCGCGACCGTGCCGCCCAGGGTGAACGCCTCGACCGTCCGCACGGTGGGCGAGGTGGTGTAGAACGGCTGCCCGGCCAGCGGCTCGGTGACCCGGCAGCGCAGCCACCCGGCGGGCCGGCCGCCGCTGCGGGACAGCGCGTGCCCGCCCGGCACATGGAGGATGACGTGGCCGGGCCGGTTGAGCCCGCCGGTGCCGTCCTCGCCGACCTCGCACGTGGCCCAGCCGTCCTCGGTCCACGCCTCCCACACCAGTGGCGGCTGCCGCGGGTCGACGCCGACGCCGTCCACCCGGCTGTCCAGCTCCAGCGCCACCGCGCAGTGCGGGACGGCGGCGGACAGCCCGATGAGCATGCAGTCGCCGGGGTTGGGCGCCTCGGCGAAGCACATCGGGGCCTTGCCCTCGGCGAGGTCGGTGGTCCGGTCGGTGACGGCCTCGCCCTGCTGCTGGACGGCCAGGTGCCGCAGTTCGCAGGGGACGACGGCGAGGCTCTGCTCGGTGGCGAAGACCACCGCGTCCTCGTGTTCGGTACGGGTGGTGGCCACCTCGGCGCCGGCCGGGACCGTCACCGTCTCCTCCTGCGGTGCGGAGAGCCAGAAGGTGACGTCCGCGCGGGCCGCGGAGGGCGGGAAGAGGGTGATGCCGACCAGGTCGAGGAACGCCAGCTGGTTCTTCTCCGGCACCCGGTTGAGCCGGTACACGATCTGGTCGGCCATGTGGGCGACCGCCTCGACGAGGGTGACCCCCGGGTCGGAGACGTTGTGGTCGGTCCACTCGGGGGCGCGCTGCTGGATGTAGCGCTTGGCGTCGTCGACGAACTGCTGGAAGCGGCGGTCGTCGAGGTTGGGGGAGGGCAGGGCCATCAGTGGTCGCTTTCGGAAGCCGCACCCGAGGCGTTCGGCTCGTCGTGGGACGGAATGACATAGAAGGGGAAGACGAGGCTGCGCGGGTTGTTGGTGCCCCGGATCGCGTAGCGGATGTCGATGTACAGCACGCTCCGGTCGTCGCCGACCGTCACCTCGACATCGTTGACCTCGATCCGGGGCTCCCAGCGGTCCAGGCTGGTGTACACCTCGTGCTGGATGCGGCCCGTGGTCTGCTCGTTGACCGGGGCGAAGACCAGATCGTGGATGGCGCAGCCGAATTCGGGGCGCATCGGCCGCTCACCGGGTGCGGTGGCCAGGACGAGACGGATCGCCTCCTCGACCTCCTGCTCCCCGCCGACCAGGGCGATGCCCCCGGTGGGGGAGATCCGCAGCGGGAACGACCATCCCGATCCGACGAACTGTTCGGCCATCGGCCGCGTACCTGCCTTTCTGCGCGTGCGGTGCGGTGGGGTGAGGGGGAGGGGAGGGCGGACGTCACGGTGCGGGCAGCTTGTTGAAATGCCCCGGCAGGGCGCTGGTGAGCGAGATGGTGGCGGAGCTGTTCACCTTGATCAGTCCGATCGCGCTGATGTTCAGCAACCCCATCGCCTTGATGCCGATCAGGCCGAGACCGTCCAGGTTGAGCGGGCCCTGGCTCTTGATGTCGAGGGTGCCGCCGCTGGAGAGGGTGAGCTTGCGCCCCGCCTTCAGCGCGAGGTTCCGGTCGGCCTCCACCGACACCGTCCCGCCGCCCTTGATGCTGATCGCGCCCTCGCTGTCCACCGTGATCTTGGTGTTGGAGCGGTCCAGATTGATCGTCAGCTTGTCGTTCCCGGTGGCGATCCGGACGCCGTTCTTGCCCGGCTGCTGGCTGAGCAGGTCTACCCGGTTGCCCCGGCGGTCGGAGAGGGTGTGCCGGGCGGACAGGTTCTTCAGCCCGTCGTGCAGCGGCACGTCCTTCACCGGGGTCGGCTTGTCCACCCCGTTGTAGAGCCCGCCGATGACGTACGGGTGGTCGAGCGTGCCCCGGTCGAACGCCACCAGCACCTCGTCGTTGACGTCCAGCGGGAAGATCCCGCCGCCGCCCTTGCCGCCCCACTGCGTCACCCGGGTCCAGTCGCTGATGTAGGTGTCGTCCAGCCACGGGAACCGCAGCTTCACCCGCCCCTGCCGCAGCGGGTCCGCGACCTCGGTGACGATCGCGATGGCCACACTCGGCAGCTGGACGCCCGTGTCCCCGCCACCGCCGGAGGCCACCCCGTACAGCGACCGCCACTGCCGTCCGCTGACCGTCGCCAGCGTGCGGTACGCGCCGTGGCCGAAGGTGTGCTGCACCGAGGTGACGGTGTACCGGCCCGCGAACGGCGCCCCCACGTCCGCCAGCGCCACCGGCAGCCCGGGACGCAGCCGCGGGTTGCCATGCACCAGCACCTCCACCTCGGCGAACGAGGAAGTGACGTCGTCGGCGAGCGCCGCCGCCGCCCGCTCCACCTCCGGCCGCTTGTCGTACGGCGTCCCCGCGTCCACCAGCGTGATCGGCGTGAACGCGCCCGCCGCGTCGGCCGGGGTCAGCCCGATGCCGAACCGCTTGGTGTCGGAGGTGAACGCGGTGGCGACCTCCTCCTTCTTGGTGGTCACATCCCAGCCGCGCGCCTCGACCTTCCGCACCTGATCGCCCGCGGTCACCGCCGACCGCAGCCGCAGAATGTCCTGGCCACGCTGGAGGACCAGCGGGTTGGTGTCGTTGGCGCCCTGCGGAGTCGGCGCGGCGGAGGCCGGCTTCGGGTCGACGAAGTGGAACTTCCCCTCGGCGTCGATGGACATGACCCGCTTGTTCTCGTCGGCGAGCCGCGCCAGGAAGTCCCAGTCGGTGACCCCCGACTGGCTGATGAACGCGTACTCGTCCGGCGTGGCGTCGATCCGGCCCACGCTCACCCCGTTCTGGGTTACGAGCCGGCGGGCGATCGAGTCCGCGGTCTCGCCCCGGTACGCGACCACCCGGCGCCGCCGCATCAGCCGGAACCCGTGGTCGTACCCCCGGATGATCGCGAACGAGCCCGCGCCGTCGAAGTCGGCCTCCATCCCGGTGATCTCGCCGGTGAACAGCGGCTCCGAGGTGCCCTCCCCATCGGCGATCGGGGTGATCACCACCGGGGCGCCGAACTCCGCGCGGAGCAGACCGAGCACCGTACGGGTCGGGTCGCGGAACACCAGCCGGAACGCCGCCGGCACCCCGACCCCCTGATCGACCCAGCCGTCGACGAGGTCGGACGCCAGATCCGGCTCCAGCACCGTCCCGGCGATGGAGATGCTCAGCACACTGGAGAGCGCCGATTCCGCCATCAGGAACGCACCTCCTCGGCGGCCGGCAGCATCAGCTGCGAACCCGGGGTCAGGGCGAAGGGGTTGTCGATGCCGTTCGCCTCGGCGATGGCCCGCCAGGCGTTCGCGCTGCCGTACTCCCGGAACGCGAGCGAGGGCAGCGAGTCGCCGGCGATCACCCGGTGCACGCGGCGGGCGGTGAGGGCGCCCGAGGTCGGGTTCTGGCCGGGCGTCCGGCCGGGGATCTCGTGCAGCCGCATCTGGCAGGTGGCGCGGATCGGCGTGCCGGTGGTGGAGAAGAGGGTGTAACTGGCCTCCACCGAGCTGACGTACGCGGTGAAGCGGGCGGTGGAGAACGAGCCCCACTGGAAGATCACGCACGGGGGCAGCGGCTGCTTGGCGGCGTTGCTGACCGGGGTCACCCCGCAGCAGGCGAGCAGCGCCTCCACGTTCTTCAGCACGGTGTTGCTGCCCGGCTCGTGGGAGGAGTCGAGGAAGATCTCCAGCGACATCTCGCGCGGCTCGGCCCCCATGAACTCCGGCCTGGAGCCCTCGCGCTGGGCCACGGTCGGGGTCACCGTCCAGTTGGCGCTGCGGCTGAGGGACAGCTGGGACGGGTTGAAGTCGAAGGCGAACTCCTTGATGAGCCCGCCCGGTCTGGAGCTGCGGCCCTTCGGCGGCTCGTGGATGGCGAGCGAGGCGCGGACGAGGCTCGCTCCCGTGCCGCGCGGTCCCGTGACCATGGCGGATGGCGTCCCTTCGGTGCTCGGTGCTCGGTGCTCGGTGGTTGATCAGGGGTGGCCGGCCGGGGCCGGACGGTCAGTCCGTGAACCCGTGGTGGGCGATCTCCAGCGTCTCCACGGCCACCGCCTTGCCCTCCGGGTCGAACTCCGGCCCGGTCCAGCTGACGGGGAGCACCGCGAGCAGACCCCAGGTGGCGATCTCCGAGCGGTCCGCCCGCAGGGCCGTGATCGCCCCGGTGGGCCGCTCGATCCCGGTCTGGATGGACGCGAACCACCGGGTGATCTTCAGGGTGTCCTCGGTGACCGGCCGGGTCAGCCGGATCGTGGGCCAGGTGACCCGGGTGGGGAACTTCCAGACGTAGCCGTTGTTGCCGCCCTCCTGGTACTCCTCGATCTCCACCTGGGCGGACAGCCCGTCGCATTTGTTGAACAGGCCCAGGCTCGCGTTGTCGATGGTGAGGCGGAAGAACGGGGTACTCGCCGGGTCCAGTCGGTTCATCGGGACGGGCCTTTCTGCGGTGACGCGGTGCTGCGGGGGCGGCGGAACGGGCGGGGGCGGGACGGGACGTGACGGGACGGGGCGGCGGGGTCAGGGGCGGCTGTCGCGCAGCCTTCCGATCCGCTCGCGATCGAGGCGCAGTTCGGTGCGTAGCAGCCGGGCGACCCGGCCGATGAGCTGGTGGCTCAGCTGGTCGAGCTGGAACTCGGTGAGCCGCAGCGGATCGGTGGACTCCGTCTCCGGAGAGGCGGTACGAGCCACCACCGGCGGGCCACCGGACCGCTGCACGGCGGCGGGCGGCGGGGCGGGGCGTGGCGGCGGGGTGGGACGCGGCGGCGCGGCGGATGCGGCCCCCGGCGCGCGCTGGACGGCGGGCGCCGGGCCGGCCGCCGGCCGCGCCGATGTCGCACCCGGGGGCCCGGCGGGCGCCGGGCGCGCGACCGGCATGGCCACCGGCGCCGGGGCGGCGGCCGGAAGGTGACCCGTCACCGGGGCGGTGCGCGGAAGCCCCAGCCCTGCGGCCGGCGGCACCGAGAGCCGCTGGACGGCGGCGGGGTGGCCGGCGGCACCGGGGCCCGCGGGAGCCACCGGGCCGGGAACGGCGGCCGGCGGCCGGTGACCCGGCGTGGGTACCGGGGCGGACGGTGCCGAGACGGTCGCGGTGGAGCCCGCCGCTGCCCGGCCCGGCGGCGTCCGGGGCACGGCGCGCTGGACGGCCGCGGGCGCGGCCCCCACGGACCCGGACGCGGCAGGGGAACGGAGCGGAACACCGAGGCCCGCCGGGCGCACGGCGGGCGCGACAGGACGTACGGCGGCCGGTGCCGGCGCGGAGTCCGGGGCGGCGCTCCGGCCGGCCGGCGCCGACCGCTGGAAGGACGGTCCCGGATCGACCCGCGGCGCCGGGGCCTCGGGACGTGCACGGGAGACGGCCGGGGTGACCGGAGGCTCCGGCTGGTGGCGGGTGGGCGCGCCGAGGCCCGCCCGGACCGGCGCCCTCTCCGGCCGGCGCTGCACCGAGGGGTGCGCGGCGGAACGAACGGCCGTCGCCCGGGGGAGCGCACCGGGCGTTACCGGCCCGGTGGGCGCGGCGGGTCCCACGGCGGCGGCCTGGGCGGGTGGCGCCGCGGCTCCCTGGTGGCCGGCCGGCCGGACCGGGGAGGCGGCGGGGCGCGGTCCACCGGCCGGACCCGGCGCGGCAGCGCCGGAAACCGGCGCCCCGGCGACGGCCCGCTGCACGGGGCCGGCAGCTGAGCCCGCCGGTCGCTGGGACGGAGGTGCCGGGACGCCGTAGGCACCGCTCGACACGGCGGGTTGCCCCGCCGTCGTACGGGCGGCGGGCACCTCGGCAGCGGCGCGGGACGGAACATCGGCCGTCCGCCCGGCCGCCGTTCCCGCGGTCGTCGTGATCTGCGGGGTGACCGCTCGTGCGGGCGTGGGGTGTGCGGACCGCTGGGCGGGCGTGGTTGATGAGGATGAAGGTGTGGTGCGGAGGGGTGCCACGGCGGTCGGCGTGGCCGGGCCGCCGGTGGTGGTCTGCGGGGTGACCGGCCGTACGGGGGCGGGGTGCGCGGACCGCTGGACGGGGGCGGCTGCTGCCGGGGTGCTGCCGGTTGCCGGGGCGGCCGGTGGCGTTGCCCGGCGGGCACTTCCGGTGCCGGGTGTGGGCATGCTGCCGGTTGCCGGGACGGACGGGGGCGTTGCCCGGCGGGCAGTCCCGGTACTGGGCGCGGGAGCGCTGCCGGTGGTGGTGGTCTGCCGGGGCACCGGCCGTACGGGGGCGGCTGCCGCCGGGGTGCTGCCGGTTGCCGGTACGGCCGGGGGTGTCGCCCGGCGGGCAGTCCCGGTGCCGGGCGCGGGCGTGCTGCCGGTGGTGGTGGTCTGCGGGGTGACTGGCCGTACGGGGGTGGGGTGTGCGGACCGTTGGACGGGGGCGGCTGCCGCCGGGGTGCTGCCGGTTGCCGGGGCGGCCGGGGGCGTTGCCCGGGGGGCAGTCCCGGTGCCGGGTGTGGGCGTGCTGCCGGTGGTGGTGGTCTGCGGGGTGACCGGCTGCACGGGCGCCGGGTGTGCCGACCGCTGGACGGCGGCCGTCGGCGACGATGCGCCGCCGCCGTTCGCCGGGGCGGGCGGGGACACCGGCCGCACGGGGGGTACGGCCCCGGCCGCACGCTGCACCGGAGCCGGGCCGGGCGGCACGGCCGGTACCGGCGTGGAGGCCGCGGGTACGGGGCCGCCCGTTGCCGGAGCGGATGCGGAGCGCCGGGCGGGTGCCGGTCCGTCGTCTGCCGCCCGCGTCGGTGCCGGCGGAGAGGCGGGCGGAGCGACGGGCCGCTGAGGTATCGCCCCCGGCGCGTCGTCCGTCCGTTGCGCGAGGGGCGCGGTGTGCGCGGTCCGCTGGAGGGAGGCGACCGGAAGCGGAGCGGCGTTGCCGGGCGCGTCGCCGGGCGCGGCGGCGGGTGTGGGCCGTACGGCGGGCTGCGGCGGTGTGCCGGACGGTGCCGGGCGGGGCGCGGATGCGCCGCCGGTCGCCGGTGTCCGGGGCGCGTCACTCGCCGGCCGCGCGGGCGCGGAGGCCCGCCGCCCGGCGGGCGGTGTGCTGTCCGCCGCGCGCTGCACGGGCGCGGACGGCGCCCCGCCGGTCGTCGAGGAGGCAGCGGGCCGCCCCGGGGTGGCGGACCTCGGGGCCCGTGCGGAGGCGGAGCCGTCCCGGCCGGGGCTGCCTGTTGGCGTGCCGGTGGCGGCAGGGGCGGCGGACTGCCGCAGGCCGGGGCGGGGTGCGGGCGCCGGCGCGGGAGCGCCCGTGACGGGTGCGGCGCCGGGGGCGAGCGGGCCCGGCCCGGGGCGGGGAGCGGAACGACGCGACGTGGCCGCGTCCGCCGGTCGCGCGGCCCGCTGTACGGCCGGGCCGGGACCGCCGTCCGCGCGCGGCGAACGCCGCACCGGCGCGGCCGGGGCGTTCGGAGCAGTCGGGGCGGCCGGTGTGGTGGGTCCGGCGGGGGACGGCCGGTGGGCGGTGGGGCCGGACGGAATCGCCGCCTGTGGAGCGCCGGTCACCGGGGGAGTGGGCACCGCCGTGGGGACGGAACCGTACGACACGGGCGCGAGCGGGGCGACGGCCCCCGTACCGGATCCGCCGGCCGGCTCGTTCACCGCACCGGGGCCCGGGGAGTGCGCGGCACCCGCCACCGGGGTAGGTGTGTCCGGCCGCCCGGCCGCCCGGCGTGGGGCGCTCGCCACCGCGCGCTGGACGGCCGGAACGCCGCCCGCCGCGCCCGCGCCGGTCACGGCCGGGGCGGCTGCCGGTCCCGCTGTACGGGCCGCCGTGTCACCGGCCTCCCGGCCGCCGGACACGGTCGGCGTCCGACCGGTCCCCGAAGCCGTGGATGCCGTGGATGCCGTGGAAGCCGTGGAAGTCGTCGAAGCAGCCGAAGCAGCCGAGGCCGCCGGAGCGGAACGGACCGCCGTACCAGCGGAACCGGCAGCGGCCCCGGAGGCACCCGAGGTG
Organism: Streptomyces harbinensis; assembly: GCF_900116145.1. GTDB lineage: Bacteria > Actinomycetota > Actinomycetes > Streptomycetales > Streptomycetaceae > Streptomyces > Streptomyces carpaticus. The sequence goes on from NZ_FPAB01000007.1 coordinate 27,912, forward strand.
CCCGAAGCTCCCGAGGCGCTCGAGCCCGCCGAAGCCGCACCGCCCCCCGGAGCCGGAGGAAGCGACGGCCCGGGTGCCGCCGCACCCGGGCCGCCGGTCGTGTCCCGGGCGGGCGCCGGTTTCCGCCGGGTGGCGGGCAGCACGCGGCGCTGTACGCCCGCCGGCTGACCCGTCGTCCTGGTCAGCGACCGCGCCGGGGGCTTCGCGGCCGTCACCGGCCGCACCGACGTGCCCGGCTGCTTCCGCCGCGCCGTGGCGCCACCGGGAGCGGCCGGGGCCGGAGCACCGGCACTGGCCCCGTCACCGGGCACCGGCTCCTCCGGGGCCGCCCGCACGGGTACCGGCTCGGGTCGCGGCATGGCCGGCGGCCCGCCGTACGCCGGGCGGTGCAAGGCGGAAGAGGCCGGCCGGGGCTCGTCCATCGACGGGGCCGCCATGCCCGCCGGGGGCTGACCGTCCAGGATGGACAGCCGTCCGGGCCGCGCCGACGAGGGGTTCTGGAACGTGGCGATCCGCCCGTCGAACCGCCAGTCGGCGATCCGGTGTTCGGGGTTCACGGCACGCTGCATCGGCGGCAGCACCGGCCACGCCGCGACGGCCGGGCCCGGCCCCGGCGCCGCGGGCGCGGCCGCACCGGCATCGGCACCCGAAGCCGGCCCCGCACCCCCGGGTGCCGCACCGGCACCCCCGGCCGGCGGCGGCGTGCCACCGGCACGGGTACCGGGCGAGCCCCCCGCGGCGTCCGTGCGGCGCAGCAGACGGTCGAGGAAACCCATGGCTCAGCCCTTCGTTTCGGCGTTCTGCGCCTGTGCCTGCACCTGCACCAGGGACGCGATCTGCTGCACGTACGTGCGGCGGTCGTGGTGCTCCAGATCCAGGATCTCCGCCTGACTCCAGTGGAAGTGGTAGGCGAGGTACGCGATCTCCTGGTGCAGCCGGTCGATCGCGTACGTCATGATTCCCCCAGGCGGCTCCCGCCGAGTTCCACCTCGAAGGGCTCGGAGCAGTGGGGGCAGGCCACCGTGGCGCGGGTGTGCCCCTCGGCGTTGATCTGGCGGTAGAAGTCCTGGAGGAACGCCAGATCGGAGGCGAACATGCCCTCCACGATGCCGTCGTGCACCGACCGCAGGGTGCCCAGCCGGGTGATGACGCGGCCGAGCAGAACCACCGACAGATAGGCGGGGTTCTCCGTCACCCGGGCGTCGCGCAGCGGGAGGAGTTCGTCGCGCGCCGTCGCCAGCCGCATCATCCCTTCGCGGTGGATCTCGCCCTGGGCGTCGACGTACCCGCGCGGCAGTTCGAACGCGAACTCCGTGCGCAGGGGTTCCGGCCCCGGTACGGCCGCCGCGTGCCCGCCCGCGCCCGCGGTCTCGGGTTCCGGGGCCGCCGCCACGGCGGCACCGGCGGGTTCCGGGGCCGCCGTGGCCTCGCGCGCCGGCCGGGCCACCGTGCGCTTCATCAGGCGAGTTCCAGACGCTCGTAATTGACGGTCGCGGTCAGCGTCATGGCCTCGGAGCCGCCGGACTTCAGCGCGGTGGGCGTCGCCACGTTGCACCACGCGCTGATCAGGTTGTAACGCATCACCTCGTTGCCCTGCCAGTCCTGGAGGATGATGGAGGCGTTCTTGCGGGCGGAGCCCATCGCGCCCTCCTGCGACTCCTTGATCCAGTCCTGGAACACCGTCTGTTCGGTGATGCCGAAGACGACCTCGATGCTGCCGCCGGGCTGCGGCCCGGGCATGTTCTTCACCAAGGTGATGCCGTCCGCGGTGTTCTGCATGTACGTGATGACTTCCTGGTCCTGCTTGAAGCCACTGATCTCGTGGACGGCCTCGATCTGGATGCCGTCGATCTGGAAGCCGAAGTTGCTGACTGTGAGGGCATCGCCCAGCTGCAAGTCGCTCATGGTGTCGTTCTCCTCCTGGAGGGCCGGCCCCGGGGCCGCTGCCACGGCCACCGGGCGGGGCCGGGATCGGGGGTGGTGATGAAGTGCGGAGCGTGGGCCGGCCGTGGCCCCCGGTACGGTGACCGGCGGGCCGCGGCCGGCCGGGCGGTCACTCCTCCAGCTCTCCGGTGCCGCTGGAGTGCTGCGAGAGCCGGAAGATCACGAACTCGGCGGGCTTGACGACCGACACGCCGATCTCGCAGATGACCCGGCCGAGGTCGATCGACTCCGGGGTGTTGGTCTCCTCGTCACACTTGACGAAGAACGCCTGGCTGGCCTGGGTGCCGAACAGGGCGCCCTCCCGCCACTCGTTCGTCAGGAACGCCGAGACGTTGCGCCGGATGCGGGCCCACGTCTTGTGGTCGTTCGGCTCGAAGACCACCCACTGGGTGCCCAGCAGGATGGCCTCCTCCAGGTAGTTGAAGTACCGGCGGATGTTGAGGTAGCGCCACGCGGGGTCGGAGGACAGGGTGCGCGCGCCCCAGATGCGGATGCCGCGGCCGGGGAAGGCGCGGATGCAGTTGACGCCGATGGGGTTGAGGAGGTCCTGCTCGCCGCGGGTGATCTGGAGTTCCAGGTCGACGGCGCCGCGGATCACCTCGTTGGCCGGGGCCTTGTGGACGCCGCGCTCGCTGTCGTTGCGGGCCCACACGCCGGCGACGTGGCCGCTCGGCGGGATCATCCGGGACTTGCCGATGGCCGGGTCGAACGACTTGATCCACGGGTAGTACAGCGCGGCGTACTTGGAGTCGTAGCCGGCCGTCTCCTGGCGCCAGACCCGGATGTCCCGGGCGTTCATGCCGGGCGGCGGGTCGATGATCGCCACCCGGTCGCCCATGAGTTCGCAGTGCGCGATGAGCCCGAGCTGGACGGCCTTGACGTCCTCCAGGTCGATCGCGCCGCGCTGGTAGGCGGCCATCAGGTCGGGCACCGCGACCATGGAGATCTCGTCGACGGCCTCCAGGCCGCCGAAGCCGGTGCGGTCGGCGGAGTCGCCGAGGTAGTCGCCGGCGCCGGGGTGCGCCTCCTGGCCGGGGCCCGTCGCGGCGGGCACCGGGGCGGCGGCCGGCGGAGCGGCCAGCGTCACGGTCTGGTTCTCCGGGCGGGCGAGCTGCCCGGCGGGGGCCGCCTCGGTCACGGAGATGAGCTTGGAGCGCTCCTTGACCTGGTTGACGACGTAGGCCCGGCCGCTCTTCTTGCTGGCGGTGACCTCGAAGCTCTCGACGACCTTGCCGTCGTCCTTCACGGTCAGCTTGAACCGCTCGGCGGGGCCCTCGCCCTCGGCGTCGGTCACCTCGACGGTCAGCGCGCCGTGCGCGGCGGGCGCGATGGCCGTGACCGTGAAGGTGCCCAGTTCCTTGGGCTCGCCCGGCGGCAGCGCGGCCGGGGCCGCCGCTCCGGGGGCGGCCGGCACGGCCCGGCCGGTGGCGCCTTCCGCGCCGGCGCCCTCAGCCGAACCGCCGACGCGCACGACGTACGCCGCGGTGCCGCCGTTGTTGAAGAACCCGTAGACGGAGTGCGCGAGGTAGTAGCCGTCGGTGAATTCGCCGAACGACGCGACGAACTGCGACCAGTTGGTCACCAGCGTCGGCTGGTTCAGCGGACCCCGGGGCGCGAGGCCGACGAAGGCGGCGACCGATGTGCCCACACCCTCGATCGGACGCGTCCCGCTGGCCACCTCCTCGACGTAGACGCCGGGCGACAGATAGGACGGCATGGTGTGCATCTCCTCGGGGTACGGATAGGGACAGGGATCACCCTTACGCGGCCCGCCGTACCTGCGAAACGGCCTCCGGGGCCTTCTGCTGGGCAGCTTTGCTGCCCCGGGGGGCAGCTTCGGCATGCCTGCGGGCCGGAGACCGCCCTGCCGCGTCATGGCAGGGCACGTTCGCTGCCTTTTCGGGCGGAATCCTTGGTCCGAACGGCTCCTGTCGCGCCTCCGGCGTTTCCTTACGCTCGCCTGGTGAGCTTGTGGACCTCTCTGGAACCTGCTTCCGCGACTGTTGCGCCCGGTGATGAGACGCGGGTGCGCCTGCGGCT
>NZ_FPAB01000007.1:33315-322066 GCF_900116145.1 Streptomyces harbinensis
TTTCCTTACGCTCGCCTGGTGAGCTTGTGGACCTCTCTGGAACCTGCTTCCGCGACTGTTGCGCCCGGTGATGAGACGCGGGTGCGCCTGCGGCTGCGCAATACCGGTGATGTGGTGGACGAGTACCGCTTCGAGCCGGTGGGGGAGGTGGCGCCGTGGACGACGGTCGAGCCGGAGACCCTGCGGCTGTATCCGGGGACGACGGGGACGGTGGAGCTGACGTTCGCGCCGCCGCGTTCGCCGGATGCCGCGGCGGGGCCGACACCGTACGCGGTGCGGGTCACGCCGACCGAGCATCCGGAGGCGGTCGTCGTTCCGGAGGGCAATGTGACGGTGCTGCCGTTCACCGAGGTCCGGGCGGAGTTGGTGCCGCCGGTCGTGAAGGGCCGGCTGCGGGGCCGGCCCCGGCTCGCGGTCGACAATCTGGGGAACACCCCGCTGACCGCGTCGCTGACCGGCAGTGACAGCGGTGACCGGCTGTCGTACGACCTCCAGCCCGGCAACGTACGGATCGAGCCCGGCCGCGCCGCGTTCGTCAAGGTGACGCTGCGGCCGAAGGAGATCCGCTGGCTCGGCGGGCAGCAGGAACAGCCGTACGCACTGGCGATCCAGCGGTCCGGTACCGAACCGCTGCCGGTGGAGGGAACGTTCCTCCAGAGCGGGTTCCTGCCCCGCTGGCTCGCCGGGGTCCTCGGAGCGTTCGCGGCGGCTGCCGTGGCGTTCGCCCTGCTCTGGATCACCCACGATCCCGGCGTGATGACCCGGGCTGCCGACCGGACCACCGAGGCCGCCAACGTCCTCGACCCCCCGCCATCCGATCCGCCCACCGTGGAGCCGCCCCCGCCCTCCCAGGAACCGGAACCCGAGGTCGTGATCCCCGACCCGCCGGTCCAGCAGGAGCCGGAGGACGACAGCTCCGGCGGCGGTGGCGGCGAGGAAGAGGAGGAAGAGGAAGACCCCGTGGTCCCGGTCGAGCGGGTCATGCTGAAGAACGTCAGCACCGAGCGGTGCGCGGACATCCCCGGACCGGAGCCCGAGTTGGACTACCAGGTGGAGCAGCACCGGTGCCGGACGGACCAGCAGAGCCAGCTGTGGGACCTGGAGGTACGGCTCACCGACGCGGGACCGGAGGGCCGGCCGCTCTTCCAGATCCGCAACGTCTGGGCCGACTACTGCATGGACCTGCCGGGGCTCGACGCAAGCGAGGCCGGACAGGAAGTGACCCAGTACAGGTGTGTCGTCAACACCGATGACAACCAGCTGTGGTGGCTCGACCGGCAGAGCGAGAACACCTACTGGGTGCGCAACGCCAAGAGCGACGATCTGTGCCTGGTCGTCGAAGGCGAGGACGCGGACACCGTCGACTACCCGCTGAGCCTCGGCGACTGTGCCGGCTCGGAGCACTCCGCCTGGCTCATCTTCGACTTCGAGAACAACAGGTTCCTGTGAGGACGCCCCGGGCGGGGGCCGGCATCACCAGCTGCCCTCGCCCGGCACCAGCCGTCCCGCCTTGCGGTACTCGCGGCGCGCCCCCTCCAGCAGATCGGCGGCCGTGACCTTGTCACCGCGTCCGGCGGCCAGATAGGCGGCGGTCACCACCGCGCTGCGGATGGCGCCGCCGGCCAGCTCGAACGCCTCGCTCAGCGGGGTGAGTTCGATGCCGTCGGTGTGCGGGACGTGCGTGAGGCTGTGCTGCCACAGCGCCAGCCGCTGCGGCCGGTCGGGGAACGGGAAGTCGATGACCAGGTCGAGCCGCCGGGTGAACGCCTCATCGACATTGGCCCGCAGATTGGTCGTGAGCAGGGCGATGCCGCTGAACGATTCCAGCCGCTGGAGCAGATAGGAACTCTCCATGTTGGCGTACCGGTCGTTCGAACTGGTCACCGCCGACCGTTTGCCGAACACGGAGTCGGCCTCGTCGAACAGCAGCACCGCGTCGGTGCGGTCGGCCTCGGTGAAGATCCGCTCCAGGTTCTTCTCGGTCTCGCCGACGTACTTGTCCACGACGGACGACAGCTGGATCACATAGAGGTCCAGGCCCAGTTCGGCCGCCACCACCTCCGCCGACAGGGTCTTGCCGGTGCCCGAGTCGCCCGCGAACAGGCCCAGCACGCCCCGGCCGCGTCCGCCGCCGGCGCTCAGCCGCCAGTCGCCGAGGACCAGATCGCGGTGGCGGGCGCGCAGCGCGAGTTCGTGCAGCTGGGTGAGCGGCTTCTCGGGGAGGACCAGGTCGGTCCAGCTCACGTCGGGGCGGATCCGCCGGGCGTGCCGTTCGAGACCGGACGCGGACTGCTGCTGGGCGGCGCGGCGCAGATGGCCGGCGGTGAGCGGGCCGCCGTCGAAGCCGGCCATCTCCCGTGCGGCGCGCGCGGCGCGGGTGATCTGCTCGCCGCCGAGGTGGTACGGGGCGACGGTGGCGGCGAGATCGAAGCCGGGGCCGGCGTCCGGCGCGCCGATCGCCGCCGACCAGGCGTGGTGGGTGGCCGAGCGCGGCCGGGGCAGCTCCAGCACCAGCGGGTCGTCCCGGCACCACTCGGCGTCGTACGGGCGCCGGTCCGTGACGAGGACGGCGACGTCGGTCTGGGTGGTCAGCGCCCGCAGCATGGCGTGCGGCGGGTCCGGGAGGCCGGGTACCGCGAGGGCGTGGCCGGCCAGCCGTGCCTCGCGCAGGACGTCGGGCACCCCTTCGGCGGGGCCCGTGTAGTACAGGGCCCGGGTCCCGGCGGCGTGGACGGCGGCGGCCACGTAGGCCGGGCCGTCGCCCTCGCGCTGTTCGCGCAGATAGGTGATGCGGCCGGGCGCCAGCCGGCCGGCCAGCCGGTCGATGAAGCCGGTGCCGTCGTCCGGGGCGGGGAGGGGCGCGGCCGGCAGGTGGCCGGCGAGCGACGGGTCGGGGGTGTCGTCGCCGAGCAGATGGCCCACCACGCGGTCGGGGACCCGCAGGGCGCGGCTGAGCAGCGGGCGTTCGGGGTCCTCGACGGTGAGCAGGCCGAGCGCCGTCAGCGGGGCCGAGGGGTGGAACCTGGCGCGGGCCGTGGGGTGTTCGGCGGGCAGCCCGCACAGGTCGAGGGCGAGGCCGATCGAGGCGCGGCGCCGGCTGACGTCGTCGTTGAGGTAGCCGTACAGCGGCTCGAAGGTGCGGTCGATGTCCGGGGCGAGGGCGATGAGGAGGAAGGCGGTGTCCAGCTCGGTCAGGCCGAGGCGGCCGGCGAGGGCGTCGAGCCGGTCGCCGGACGCCGCCGGCGCGCGCGGCGGCTGCCCCGGCGCGTCCGGTCCGGGCTCCGGGCCCGCCTCCGGCTCCCGTTCCGGCCGCGCGTCCTGCGTCGCTTCCGTGTCCCGTTCCGCGTCGGGCCCGTCCTGCGGCCCGTCCTGGGGCCCGTCTTCCGGCCCCGGCCCGGGGTCCGGGCCGTTGAGCCGGGGGCGGCGCAGCAGGAACCGCACCGTTTCGTCGGGGAGGTAGAGCCCGCGCATCGGGTCGCCGGCCGTCGGGTCGTCGGCGGACTGTCCTTCCACGAGCAGGGCGACGCAGGCGCGCAGCCGGCCGAGGCGGGCGAGGAGCACGTCGGCCGGGCCGGGGTGCGGGGCGGCCCCGGGGTGGGCCGGGGGCCGGGTGGGGGTGTCGGTCACCGGACACCGCCCCGGCGCAGCCGGCGCAGTTGCCGGATGCGTCCCGGTTCCGGGGATGCCGGGCCGGTGCCCGGGCCCCGGGGAGCGGTCGGGGCGAGGGCGGGCCGGTAGTTGCGCTCGTCCTCGGCCGCCGGGCCGGGGTGCCGGCCCCGGACCCGTACCGCCACCTCCGTGATCGGCGGGGCGAGCGGGTACTCCTGGGCGGGCGGGAAGGGCGCGGTGATGGTGACGTCGACGGACGGCTTCAGCTCGCCGCCGAGCGCCGACCAGATCTCCGCGAGCGAGCGGGACTCCCCGTGCGGGCCGGCCACCGTCATCGGGACCGGCAGGCCCAGGGAGCGCAGGCCGTCCGGGAGGTCACCGGGGGTGATGCTCTCGCGCGGCAGCAGGGTGGCCAGCACGGCGGACAGCAGCCGGTGCTCGTCCTCGGGGCGGGTGGTCCAGGCGGTGACCAGGTACGACAGCCGCAGCCAGCGGGGCGGCTCCAGGCGTTTCACGGTGACGGCGCGCTCGTCCCGTACGGAGATCTCGCCGCGCCGGCGGCGGGTGGTGTCCTCGCGGATGTCGTACAGATAGGCGTTGATCACCGGCCCGTTGCGGCGGGCGGCCCAGTCGCGGCTGGGTACCTCGAAGGAGACCTCGATGCCGGAGTCGGCCAGCGGTCCGCCCAGGAGCAGTCCTTTGAGGGTTTCGTCCACCTCGTGGATCACTGTCGTACTCCCGCAGTTCCGCGTCGCGCCCGTACGACTCCATCGTGGCGGGCGGGCACCGGGCCCGCCCAGGGGCGCCGGTGCCGAGCCACGGGCAGGTGCCCTGCCCCCGGGGGCAGGGCACCTGCCCGGGGCCTGCCGGTGCCGGTGCTGGTTCAAATGTAGCCCTCCCGGAGCGCGTAGGCGACGGCGTGCGCCCGGTTGCGCAGCTGGAAGCGGGTGGTGAGCCCGTGCATGATGTTCTTGATGGTGCGTTCGGAGTAGGCGAGTTCGCTCGCGATCTCCCCGGTGTCGAGGCCGTCGGCGACCAGCCGCAGCACCTCCGCCTCGCGTGGGGTCAGCCCGCTGGTGGGAACGCCGTCCCGGCCGGCCGCCGACCGGTGCAGGGCGCCGACCTGGTTGATGAGCCTGCCGAGCAGGTCCCCCGGTAAATTGCCGTCCCCGCGCGCCGCCGCGACCACGGCCTGGACGAGCTGCTTCTCGGTGGCCTCGCGGCGCCAGACGATGGCGCTGATGCCGCAGGCGACCACGTCGAGCAGCTCGGCCTCGCGCAGGGTGCCGACGACCAGGACGGCGCGGGCGCCGTCGCTGCGGGCGACGCGGCGCAGCAGTGTGAGGGTGGGGCCGTCGAGGGTGTCGGCGATGAGCAGGACGACGGTGCCGGGTTCGAGGCCGGTGTCCTCGCGCAGTTCTATCTCGCGGTGGCGTCCCAGCAGGCTGACGGCGCCTTCGCGGGAGAGCGGTTCCGAGGTGTGGACGGTGACGGGGACCCGGGGGCCGGTGCGTTCCTCGGGCTGGGGGCGGCGGGGGGTGGGGAGGCCGGGTGCGGTGACCTGGCCGGTATCGGGGGTCGGGAGTCGACTGGGCAACAGTTTTCCCTCGGAGTGGTGCGTGAGTTGGGGTGTGGGGGCAGAAGCGCTTCTGTTCGTATGACGTTGCGACTGAGCGGTTCTGTTGCGCGGCATCTCACCACGGCCTCGCGGAGGTACCGCGCAGGGCCGGGTGTGTCGTCCGATCATGTGCCCGGGAGGGCACGGGAGTTGCGCTTCCCGGCCGCTCGGTCGGGCTGTGGGGGCGGTGACAGGCACCGGAAAGTGAGTGGTTGCCCATTCACTCTTTGGTGACGAGAGTGATTGAACATTCACTCATCAGAGGTGTCAAGCCGGGCCCCGACTGGCAACAACGCTGTTCCACCGGGCACTTGCCCGGCCAGGATCGGTGAATGTACGGTCACTCACATGCCCACGGAGCGCACCCTCTCCACCGCCGAGCACCGCCGGACGATCGTCGTGAGCAGCGCGATCGCCACCTTCGCCCGGCACGGCTTCCTGGGCACCCGCATCGCGGACGTCGCCCAGCACGCCGGCATCTCGCCGGCGTACGTCTCCAAGCTGTTCTCCTCCAAGGAACGGCTCTTCGTCGCCGCCCTCGACCTCTGCTACACCCGGATCGTGGAGGCCCTCGAACGCGGCGCGCGGCAGAGCGAGGACCCCTCACCCACCGGTCTGCTCCTGGGCATGGGCGGCGCGTACGCCCGGCTGATCGAGGACCGCGACCTGATGATGCTCCAGGTCCACGCCCAGGCGAGCACCGACCGCCCGGCCGTCGCCGAAGCGGTCCGCCGGGGCATCGGCCGGGTCACCGACTACGTGATCGCCCGCTCCGGCGCCGGAGCCGCCGACATCCAGTACTTCATGGCCTTCGGCCAGCTGTGCCACCTGCTCACCAGCGTCGACGCGTTCTCCGTCGACGAGAAATGGGCCGACGTCCTGACCGACAGCCTGCGCCACTCCAAAGCCGCCCACCGGGCCCGGCTCGCCGCCGAGCAGGAGACGGCCTGACCCCGCCCCCCCCGTACCGGGACGGCGACGCCCGGCGGCGCGGACGCCGCCTGGGCCGGTGGCCGGTGTCAGCCGGCCGTCAGCCGGGCCACCGCCGCCGGGATCGCCGTGGCGCCGTTGACCAGGTTCAGGGTGAGGCCCGTGGTGGCCGGGGTGTCCAGCAGCGCCGCCAGCACCGCCGCCACGTCGTCGCGGGTGATCTCGCCGCGCGGCGCGTCCGGGGAGAGGTCCACCAGGCCGGTGCCCGGCGCGTCGGTGAGCCGGCCGGGGCGCAGGATCGTCCAGTCCAGACCGGTCCGCGCCCGCAGGTCCGCGTCGGCGGCGGCCTTGGCCCGCAGATAGGCCGCGAACACCGGGTCGGTGCCGGCCGGGGGCTCCTCGTCCACATTGATGGCGGACACCATCACATAGCGCCGCACCCCCGCCGCCTCGGCCGCGTCCGCGAGCAGCGCCGCCGCCGCCCGGTCCACCGTCTCCTTGCGCTCCGCGCCGGAACCCGGGCCCGCGCCGGCCGCGAAGACCACCGCGTCCGCGCCCTCCAGATGCCGCGTCAGCTCGGCGACCGAGGCCGACTCCAGGTCGCACACCAGCGGTTCGGCCCCCGCCGCCAGCAGCGCCTCGGCCTGCTCCGGCTTCCGGATCAGACCGGCGGGCCGGTCCCCGCGTGCGGCCAGCAGCCTTTCGAGGCGCTGGGCGATCTTTCCATGTCCTCCGGCGATGACTGTGCGCATGCCGTCGAGCTTGGCACACTGAGCCGGTGTTCACGGAAGACCTGATACCGGTGGCGTCCGGACCGCCACCCGTCGAGCTGTACCTCGCGAGCACCGCCGGCCCGCCCGACCGGACACTGCTCGTCCTCCACGGCGGCCCCGACTGGGACCACAGCTATCTGCGCGAGCCCCTGGACCGGCTCGCCGGCACGCACCGGCTGCTGATGCCCGATCTGCGCGGCTGCGGACGTTCCACCCGCGGCCTGCCGGACGACCAGTACACGCCGGACGCGGTCGTCTCCGACCTCGTCACCCTGCTGGAGCGCACCACCGACGCCACCCCCGTGGACGTCCTCGGCTTCTCCTACGGCGGACTGCTCGCCCAGCTCCTCGCGCTCACCGCCCCCGACCGGGTGCGCCGGCTGATCATCGCCTCCAGCAGCGTCCTGCCGCCCCCGCCCGGCGGGGCCGGGCCGCGGTTTCCCGACGACCCGGCGCTCACCGGGCCCGCGCTGACCCGCGCCGCCGCGTTCGCCGGGGCGGAGCAGGACGTGTGGAGCGCGGACCGGCGCGCGGAGTACCGCGCGCGCCTGGCGCGGGTGCGGTTCTCCGCCGAGTGGCTGCGCGCCCTCCGGGCCGGCCGGTTGCCCTCGCCCCGGGTGCCGGACGCCGCCCACCGGCTGGCCGCGCTCGGCACCCCGCTGCTCCTCCTGCACGGCGCGCACGACCGCACGTTCCCCGCCGGGCTGGTCGCGGACACCCTGCCGCTGATCCCCGGCGCGCGCGGCGTCGTCCTGCCGCGTGCCGCCCACATGGCGCACATCGACCAGCCGGAGCCGTGGCTGGCCGCGGTGGCTCAGTTCCTGGAGTCCAGCTGACGCGGCAGCTCCGCCAGCGGCCCCGACGGTGATCCGCAGTACTCCCGTACGGCGCTGGTCCTGGCCACCACCCGGCCCCGGTGGATCACCACCCGGCTGTAGGCCAGCGACAGCGCCCCGGGCAGGTTCTCGCCGCGCACCGCCAGCAGTTCGGCCGGGAAGCCGGGCTCGATGCGCACCTTCGGCAGTCCGAGCACGGCGCGCGCCGCCGAGCTGACCGCCCGGTACGCGCCGAAGGTGTCGCAGGCCCCGCGCACCGCCAGCAGATACGCGGCCTCCAGCGGATCGCCGCGCCCGACCGGGTTGCCCGCGTCCCGGACCGCGCCGCTGCCGGCCGCCACCGTCACCCCGGCGGCCAGCAGCGTCCGTACCGGCGGGGTCGGCGGCCAGGCCGGGCGGCGCGGCGGCAGGGCGGCGCACGGGGACTGCGGCAGGCAGCTCACCGCCACCCCGGCCGCCGCGAGCTGGTCGGCGGCGCGGGCCGCGCCCTCCGGCGGCAGCAGGGACAGGCCGGTGCACGGGCCGAGCGTGACGGCGGTGCGGCAGGCCCCGGCGGCGGTCACCAGCCGGGCGAACCTGGCCGGGTCGTCGGCGTCGGTGTGCAGGTCGATGGGGCAGTCCCGGTCGTCCGCGATGGCCAGCACGATCTCCGCGTACCCGGCCGGGTCCGGGTCGAGGTCCGGGCAGCCGCCGAGCGTGGTGCCGGCGAGCTGGGCGGCCTCCGCGAGCTGGGCGCGGTTGTCCGCGCCAGCCAGCCCGGTCAGTACCCGGGGCGCGGCCACCGGCTGGAGTTCGGCGAGCCCGAGGAGCGCCCGGCGCGCGCCCTGGGCGGCCTCCAGGGCGCGCAGCCCGAGGACGTCGCCGATCCTGATCTGGCTGCGCTGGGCGGTGGCGCCGTGGCTGAGCTGGAGCAGCGCGGCCTCGATGATGCGGCGCCGCAGCCGGTCCGGTTCCTCCGAAGGGGGTCCGCCACCGCCGCTGGTGAGGGCCGTGTCGTGGTGGGCGTGCGGTTCGGCGGGGGCGGGCAGCAGCAGATAGCCGCCCAGGTCGAGGCGCTGGGTGCCGGGCGCTGCGGCCAGGCTCCCGGGGGTGCCGACGGCCTCGACCCGGCCGCCGCCGAGGCGGACGTCCACGGTACGGCCGTCGGCCAGCCGGGCTCCGCTGAGCAGCAGTGCGCTCGTGGTGGCGGCGGCAGCGGTGCGGTCGCGGTGGTCGGGCACGAGGCGAGGCTAGTTCGCCCGGGGTGGTTGGGTGGGGAAGAAGCCATTAGTCGTACTGCTGTGGTTTCCGGGGACTTGGGTGGTGTTGGGCGGGCTCGGGGTGTCCCTGAACGGATTTCGTCTTCGGCCCCGGAGCGTGTAATCTCTTTCTCGCTCGCCCCAATAGCTCAGTCGGCAGAGCGTCTCCATGGTAAGGAGAAGGTCAACGGTTCGATTCCGTTTTGGGGCTCTGAGATGTGAGGTCTTCCTCCTGAGGGCGGGAGCCGCGCAGCTCGTGGCGGCGTAGCTCAGTCGGTAGAGCAAACGGCTCATAATCGTTGTGTCACCGGTTCAAGTCCGGTCGCCGCTACTTCACTCCGAGTAGCCGATTGCGGGGTCGGTCCTCCGATCGGCTACTCTTCCCTGTGTTGAACCCGTCCATCCGTCAAGGAGCACTCACGTGGCTGCCACCGACGTCCGCCCGAAGATCACGCTGGCCTGCGTGGAGTGCAAGGAGCGGAACTACATCACCAAGAAGAACCGGCGCAACGACCCGGATCGTCTTGAGCTGAAGAAGCACTGCCCGCGCTGCAACGTCCACACGGCGCACCGCGAGACCCGCTGACTTGTCACTGTGCGAGGCCGCCCCCGGTTCTTCGGGGGCGGCCTCGCGTGATTTCTGGGAGGTTGACGGCCCGATGGCCCTGGACCAGTCCTTCACCGGGCGGACCTATCCGCCGACCGAGCCGTACGAGGTGGGGCGGGAGAAGATCCGCGAGTTCGCGGTGGCGATCGGGGACGCGAACCCGGCGTACACCGACCCGGCCGCCGCGCGGGCGCTGGGGCACCCGGATGTGATCGCCCCGCCGACGTTCGTCTTCTCGATCACCTTCGCCGCCGCCGAGATGGTGACCCAGGACCCGAAGCTGGGCCTGGACTACAGCCGGGTGGTGCACGGTGACCAGAAGTTCCGCTACAGCCGTCCGGTGGTGGCCGGCGACGTGCTCACGGTGACCTCGGTGATCGAGTCCGTGAAGTCGATGGCGGGCAACGACATCCTGGACATCCGCGGCGATGTGCACGATGCCGCGGGCGAGCATGTGGTGACCGCGTACACCAAGCTGGTGGCGCGCGCGCCGGAGGAGGACAAGTGACCGCGCGGATCGCGTACGCCGATGTCGAGGTGGGTACGGAGCTGCCGGCCCGTACGTTCCCGGTGACCCGCGCCACGCTGGTGCGGTACGCGGGGGCCTCGGGGGATTTCAACCCCATCCACTGGAACGAGCGCTTCGCCAAGGGCGTCGGGCTGCCCGATGTGATCGCGCACGGCATGTTCACCATGGCCGAGGCAGCCCGGGTGGTCACCGACTGGGCCGGGGATCCGGCGGCCGTGGTGGAGTACGGGGTGCGGTTCACCAACCCCGTGGTGGTGCCGGACGACGACACCGGGGCGGAGATCGAGGTCTCGGCGAAGGTCGCGGCCAAGCTGGACGACGAGGCGCGGACGGTGCGGGTCGATCTGGTGGCGCGCAGCGCGGGCGTCAAGGTGCTGGGGCTGTCCCGGGCCGTGGTGCGGCTGGCCTGAGCGGGCCGGCATCGCCTTTCGTCGCCCCCGTTGACAACATAGTGATTGGTCAATAACTTTCTCGTATGGCCAGGGACAGCGGCAGGATGACGGCTCAGGAGCGGCGGACCGCCGTCATCCGCGCCGCCGTCACCGAGTTCGCCAGGGGCGGCTACGCGGGAACCACCACCGCCGCCATCGCCCGCCGGGTCGGGGTCTCGCAGCCGTATCTCTTCCGGCTGTTCCCCGACAAGCGGGCGATCTTCCTGGCCGCCGCCGACCACTGCACGGCGGAGATCCGGCGCGCCTTCGAGCGGGCGGGCGAGGGCCTGGAGCCACGGGCCGCGCACGACGCGATGGCGGAGGCGTACACCGGGCTCACCGCCGATCGCGACAAGCTCATGTTCCAGATGCAGATGTACGCCGCGGTGTACACCGCGGAGTCGGACGGGGACGAGGAGTTCGCCGCCCGGATCCGCGCGCACTGGAACGAGCTGTTCGAGGCCGTGCATCTGCGGCTGGGGGCGGACGGCCGGGAGACCGCCGACTTCCTCGGTACCGGCATGCTCATCAATGTGCTGCTCGCGCTCGGCTTCCCGGCGGACCATCCGCTGTGGGTCGCCTGCGGGCACGACCATCCCGGCAAGAGGCGCTACGGCTGACCCGGCGACCCCCGCCGGCGCCGCCGGTGGGGGCACCCGTCTGTCCATGAAAGTTATTGATCAATCACTAGATTCCCTGGGGGGAAGATGTCCGACACCCGGCACTCACCGCGCCGTCCGCGCGCGGTCGTCGTGTGGACCCTGCTGCTCACCTCGGCCGCCACCTTCATGGCGTCCCTGGACAACCTCGTCGTCACCACCGCCCTGCCCATCATCCGCGAGGACCTCGGCGGCGACCTCGCCGCGCTGGAGTGGATCGTCAACGGCTACACCCTGCCGTTCGCCTGCCTGCTGCTCTTCGCCTCCGCGCTCGGCGACCGCTACGGCCGCCGGCGGGTCTTCGCCTCCGGCGTCGCCCTCTTCACCCTCGCCTCGGCCGGCGCAGCCCTCGCCGGCTCCACCGACGCGCTGATAGCCGCCCGTGCCGTCCAGGGCGCCGCCGCCGCTGCGCTCATCCCGCTCAGCCTCACCCTGATCTCCGCCGCCGTCCCGCCCGAGCGGCGCGGCGCCGCCTTCGGGATCTGGGGCGCGGTCAACGGCCTCGCCATCGCCGGTGGCCCGCTCGTCGGCGGCACCATCACCGAACACCTGTCCTGGCACTGGATCTTCTGGCTGAACATCCCGATCGGCCTGCTCGTGCTGCCCCTGGTCCTGACCCGGCTCCCCGAGAGCCGCGGCCCCGTCAAGCGGCTCGACGCGGTGGGCACCGCACTGGCCAGCGCCGGCCTCTTCGGCGTCGTCCTCGCCATCGTCCGCGCCCACGAGCACGGCTGGACCTCCACCACCGTCCTGGCCGGCTTCGCGCTCGGCGCGGTCCTGCTGTACGCCTTCGTCCGCCACGAGTCCCGCACCCCCGAGCCGCTGCTGCCGCTGGGCCTCTTCCGCTCCCGCGCCTTCACCGCGATCAACATCACCAGCCTGCTGATGTACGCCGGGATGTTCGGCTCGATCTTCCTGCTCACCCAGTTCCTCCAGCTGATCATGGGCTACTCGCCCATGGAGGCCGGGGTGCGGATGCTGCCGTGGACCGCGATGCCGATGATCGTCGCCCCGCTGGCCGGCGCCCTCACCGACCGGATCGGCGGCCGGCCCGTCGTCGCCTCCGGGCTGCTGCTGATGGCGATCGGCATGGGCTGGTTCGCGCTGTACGCCGATCCCGCCGTCTCGTACGCCGGCATGGTGCCCGCCTTCATCCTGTGCGGCATCGGCATGGCCATGTTCTTCGCACCGTCCGGGGCGATGGCGATGGGCGCCGTGCCCCCGGGCATGCAGGGCATCGCCTCCGGCGTCAACAACTCCGCCCGCGAGGTCGGCGGCGCGCTCGGGGTCGCCGTCCTCGCCTCGGTCTTCGCCGCCCGCGGCGGCTACGCCTCCGGCCAGGAGTTCACCGACGGCCTGGTCCCGGCGCTGTGGGTGGCCGTCGGGCTGCTGGTGGTCTCGGCCGCCGTCATCACCTGGCTGCCCCGGCGGGAGGACGGCCGGCCGGGACCCGTGCCCGGCGAGACCCCCGGCGCCCGGCCCGCCGACCGCGTCCCGGCCTGACCCGCCCCGGACCGTTCCCCGTGCGGGGGAACGGTCCGGGCGCCGGCCGGGCCGTATTCTGGGCGGGTGCTCGAAACCACTGAGACCGCCGGTACCGTCCTCGCCGATCTGACCACTTTCCGGCTCGGCGGCCCCGCCGACCGGCTGGTCACCGCGAGCACCGACGCCGAGGTCGTCGCCACCGTCGAGGAAGCCGACGCCACCGGCACCCCGCTGCTGATCATCGGCGGCGGCAGCAACCTGCTGATCGCCGACGAGGGCTTCCGCGGTACCGCCCTGCGCATCGCCACCACCGGCTACCACCTGGACGGCACCCGCCTGGAGCTGGCTGCCGGCGAGGTGTGGTCGGACGCGGTGGCCCGCACCGTCGAGGCCGGGCTGGCCGGCATCGAATGCCTGGCCGGCATCCCCGGCTCGGCCGGCGCCACCCCCATCCAGAACGTCGGCGCCTACGGCCAGGAGGTCTCCTCGGTCATCACCGAGGTCATCGCCTACGACCGCACCGAGCGCCGCACCGTCACCCTGCCCGCCGCCGCCTGCGGCTTCGGCTACCGGCACAGCCGCTTCAAGGCCGACCCGCACCGGTACGTCGTCCTGCGGGTCCGCTTCGCCCTGGAGGACGCCGGCGGGCTCTCCGCCCCCCTCGCCTACCCCGAGACCGCCCGCGCCCTCGGCGTCGCCGCCGGCGAGCGGGTGCCCGCCGCCACCGCCCGCGCGACCGTCCTCGCGCTGCGGGCCGGCAAGGGCATGGTCCTCGACCCCGCCGACCACGACACCTGGTCGGCCGGCTCCTTCTTCACCAACCCGCTGCTCACCGACACCGACTTCGCCGCCTTCCGGGAGCGGGTCGCCCAGCGGCTCGGCCCCGGCACCGAGCCCCCCGCCTTCCCGGCCGGCGAGGGCCGCACCAAGACCTCCGCCGCCTGGCTGATCGACAAGGCCGGCTTCACCAAGGGGTACGGCACAGGACCGGCCCGCATCTCCGGCAAGCACACCCTCGCCCTCACCAACCGGGGCGGCGCCACCACCGCCGATCTGCTCGCCCTCGCCCGCGAGGTGCGCGACGGCGTGCACGCCGCCTTCGGCGTCACCCTGGTCAACGAGCCGGTGACGGTCGGCGTCAGCCTCTGACCCGTCCCCGCTCCCGCACGCCGTCCGGCCACCCCCGGGCGACGGCCGCCGAGACGGTCCGGGCACCGCGCCCGGGGAACGCTCCTCGGCGGGGACCCCCGGTACCCACCCACGCATCGGCTGTGGGCCGCCACGGCCCGCGGGAGGGAACACAGTGCGCTCGCACAGGACCCGGCGGCGCGTGCCGCCCGACCAGCAGCGTGCCCGGCGCCCGGCGGCCCCGCCGCCCGGCCCGGCCGTGCCGCGCGCGGAGGTGGCCGGCGGACACGGCGGGATCGCGACCCGGGCCGGCGGCCGGATCGTGGAGAAACCCACCAACGCGGTCGAACGCGCCTTCTACGCCGCCCTGCGCGCGGGCCGCCACCCCGGACTCCTCGGCGTGCTCCCGCGCTCCTACACCGCCGCCGAGGTCCGCGCCCTGGACGGCCGGGACGGCGCGGGCGACGACACTACCCACGTCTACCTGGCCCATCTGACCCACGGCATGACCCGGCCCCGGGTCCTCGACATCAAGGTCGGCTCCGCCACCGCCAGCCGCCGCGAACTGCTCACCTCCATGTCCCGGGCCCGCGCCCGGATCAAGAAGACCCGGCTGACCCTCGCCGACCGCATCACCGGCTCGGCTACCCGCGGCTACCGCGTGGTCGGCAGCACCGGGCTGTGGCGCGGATCCCGGCTGGCGGTGGGACGCGCCTCCGAGGAGATCGTGCGCGGACTCTCCCTGGAGCCCGGCGTCTACGAAACGCTCGCCGCCCAGCTGGAGCGGATCCGCACGGCCGCCGCCGGCACCGGTCTCGCCTTCCTCGCGGCGAGCGTCCTCATCGCCGTGGACGAGGACCCGTACGCGGCCGACCCGGCGCGTACGGTCCGCACCACGCTCGTCGACTTCGCGCACACCTTCGGCCCCGACACCCAGAGCCCGGGGCAGGTGGCGAAGTACCGGGACCGCTTCGACGCCGGCCTGGCCCGGCTGATCGAGGACGTCCGGGCCGCAGGCGAGGCCAGACGGCGGGCCGAGCGCAAACGCGGCAGCTGACCCGGGGCGCAGGGACCGGGCCCTGCGGTGGTCCCGCCGGCTACAGCGCCAGCCACTCGTCGATCTCGACCATGATCTTCTCCTGCACGTCCCGGGGCGCCGCCGACCCGCGCACCGACTGCCGGGCCAGCTCCGCCAGCTCCCGGTCCGAGAAACCGTGGTGCTCGCGCGCGATCTCGTACTGCGCCGCCAGCCGCGCCCCGAACAGCAGCGGATCGTCCGCGCCCAGCGCCATCGGCACCCCGGCGTCCCACAGCGTGCGCAGCGGGACGTCCGCCGGCCGCTCGTACACCCCGAGCGCCACATTCGACGCCGGGCACACCTCGCACGTCACCCGGTCCCGGGCCAGCCGCTCCAGCAGCCGGGGGTCCTCCGCCGCCCGCACCCCGTGGCCCACCCGGGAGGCCCGCAGATCGTCCAGGCAGTCCCGGACGCTGGCCGGGCCCGACAGCTCCCCGCCGTGCGGCGCGGCCAGCAGCCCGCCGTCCCGGGCGATCGCGAACGCCCGGTCGAAGTCGCGGGCGAAGCCGCGCCGCTCGTCGTTGGAGAGCCCGAAGCCCACCACGCCGTGGTCCCGGTAGCGCACGGCGAGCCGGGCCAGGGTGCGGGCGTCCAGCGGATGCTTCATCCGGTTCGCGGCCACCAGCACCCGCATGCCCACCCCGGTGTCCCGCGAGGTGACCCGCACCGCCTCCAGGATGATCTCCAGCGCCGGGATCAGCCCGCCGAGCCGGGGCGCGTACGAGGTCGGGTCGACCTGGATCTCCAGCCAGCGCGCGCCGTCCCGCAGGTCCTCCTCGGCCGCCTCGCGCACCAGCCGCTGGATGTCCTCCGGCTCGCGCAGACAGGAGCGGGCGATGTCGTACAGCCGCTGGAACCGGAACCAGCCCCGCTCGTCCGTGGCCCGCAGCCGCGGGGGCTCGCCGCCGCGCAGCGCGTCCGGCAGGTGCACCCCGTACTTGTCCGCCAGTTCCAGCAGGGTGGAAGGCCGCATCGAGCCGGTGAAGTGCAGATGCAGATGGGCCTTCGGCAGCAGCCGGACGTCACGCACACGATCCATCCAGGAATCTTGCCGCATTGCGCCGTCCGGCCGGTAGCCGCGTCACCCGAACGTGAGCCCGCTCCGGTGGCTCAGACCGCCTCCGCCAGCAGCTTCTGGAGCCGCGAGACGCCCTCCACCAGGTCGTCGTCACCCAGCGCGTACGACAGCCGCAGATAGCCGGGCGTGCCGAACGCCTCACCCGGGACCACCGCGACCTCGGCCTCCTCCAGGATCACCTCGGCCAGCTCCACCGAGGTGGCCGGACGCCGGCCGCGCAGTTCCTTGCCGAGCAGCGCCTTGACCGACGGGTACACGTAGAAGGCGCCCTCCGGCTCCGGGCACACCACGCCGTCGATCTCGTTCAGCATCTTCACGATGGTGCGCCGGCGCCGGTCGAACGCCCGGCCCATCTCGGCCACCGCGTCCAGGTCCCCGGAGACCGCCGCGATCGCCGCCGCCTGGGCGACGTTGCTCACATTGGAGGTGGCGTGCGACTGGAGGTTGGTGGCGGCCTTCACCACGTCCTGCGGGCCGATCAGCCAGCCCACCCGCCAGCCGGTCATCGCGTACGTCTTGGCCACCCCGTTGACGATCACGGTGCGGTCGGCCAGCTCCGGGACCACCACCGGCAGCGAGGAGAACTCGGCGTCCCCGTAGACCAGATGTTCGTAAATCTCGTCGGTGAGCACCCACAGACCGTGCTCCACCGCCCAGCGGCCGATCGCCTCGACCTGCTCGCGCGGGTACACGGCGCCGGTCGGGTTCGACGGGGAGACGAACAGCAGCACCTTGGTGCGCTCGGTGCGCGCCGCCTCCAGCTGCTCCACACTCACCCGGTACCCGGTGGTCTCGTCCGCGACGACCTCCACCGGAACGCCGCCGGCCAGCCGGATCGACTCGGGGTAGGTGGTCCAGTACGGCGCCGGGACGATCACCTCGTCACCCGGGTCGAGCAGCGCGGCGAACGCCTCGTAGATCGCCTGCTTGCCGCCGTTGGTCACCAGCACCTGGGACGGGGAGACCTCGTAGCCGGAGTCACGCAGCGTCTTCGCCGCGATCGCCTGCTTCAGCTCGGGCAGCCCGCCGGCCGGCGTGTAACGGTGGAACCGCGGCTCGCGGCAGGCGGCCACGGCGGCGTCCACGATGTACCCGGGGGTGGGGAAATCGGGCTCGCCGGCGCCGAAGCCGATCACCGGGCGGCCGGCCGCCTTGAGGGCCTTCGCCTTGGCGTCGACGGCCAGGGTCGCGGACTCGGAGATCGCCCCGACGCGGGCGGAGACCCGGCGTCCGGCGGCTGCCGATGCGGACTGTGCGGTGGGTGTCGCTGCGCTCATAGGGGCATCGTCGCAGACGGCGCCCGGCCGCGGCACCCGGGTTGCGGCGGTTGTCCGTTCGACGGGCGGCGATTGACCACGTACACTCTCCACCCAGTGGCGCCGGGTGCGGTAGGTTTTCCCGGTGCCGCGAGCAAAGGGTCGTAGCTCAATTGGTAGAGCACTGGTCTCCAAAACCAGCGGTTGGGGGTTCAAGTCCCTCCGGCCCTGCTACGCACAGCAGGTGGATAGTGGTAGTACGTACCGCAATGCAAGCCGTCCGGGGGACCGGGCGGCTTACGACCATGACCGGGATCAGGTGAGGGCGAGTGGCTGGGATCACGGACTCCGTCGAGACGCCGGAGCCCCGGGGGGACGGCGCCGGCCGCGGACGCGGGCGGCGCGCCAAGCGCGGCCCGCTGGGCAAGCTCGCGCTGTTCTACCGGCAGGTCATCGCCGAGCTGCGCAAGGTCGTCTGGCCCTCGCGGCGCCAGCTGACCACCTACACGTCCGCGGTGATCGTTTTCGTTCTGATCGTCATCGGCATCCTCACCGTGCTTGACTGGGGATTCAGCCGGGTCGTCGAGTACGTCTTCGGCTGACCCCGCTCCGGACGGGGCGCGGCGGGCGCGGACGTGACGTCGTCCCGACACCGCGAGCCGCGGCGATCCCGCCCGGATGTTCCACGTCAATGTGAAGCAGGAAGAAGCAGCCACCGTGTCTGACCCGAAGTCTGACCCGCATCTGACCGACGACGCCGCCGAGGGCGACGACACCGCGCGCGACATCGTCGAGGCAGCGGACACCGTCGACCGGGCCGAGGCTGCCGACGCCGCCGCGGGCGAGCCCGCCGAGTCCGCCGCCGTCCACGCGGAGGACGAGGCACAGGCCGACGGGGACGAGCCCGCCGAGGAGGCGGAGGCCGAGGCCGAGGCCCCCGAGCCCGTCGACCCGGTCGCGCAGCTGCGCGAGGAACTGCGGGTGCTGCCCGGCGAGTGGTACGTGGTGCACACCTACGCCGGCTACGAGAACCGGGTGAAGACCAACCTCGAACAGCGCGCCGTGTCGCTCAACGTCGAGGACTACATCTTCCAGGTCGAGGTGCCGCAGGAAGAGGTCGTCCAGATCAAGAACGGCGACCGCCGCACCATCAAGCAGAACAAGCTCCCCAGCTATGTGCTGGTGCGCATGGACCTGACCAACGAGTCCTGGGGCGTCGTGCGCAACACCCCCGGCGTCACCGGCTTCGTGGGCAACGCCTACGACCCGTACCCGCTGACGCTGGACGAGATCGTCAAGATGCTGGCCCCCGAGGCCGAGCAGAAGGCCGCCGAGCAGGCCGCGGCCGAGGGCGGCGCCCCGGCGGCCGGCCGCCGCGTCGAGGTCCAGGTGCTGGACTTCGAGGTCGGCGACTCGGTCACCGTCACCGACGGCCCCTTCGCGACCCTCCAGGCCACGATCAACGAGATCAACGCCGACTCCAAGAAGGTCAAGGGCCTGGTGGAGATCTTCGGCCGCGAGACCCCGGTCGAGCTGAGCTTCGACCAGATCCAGAAGAACTGACAGCGGCCCGTTCCGCTCCGCCCCGGTACCGGGCCTCCACCCCGGTACCGGGGCGCCGCTAGTCTGTGCGCATGCGCGCCCTCATAGTCGAGAACGATGACCGGGTGGCGCGCGCCCTCGCCCGGACGCTGCGGGCCGAGGGGTACGACGTGGAGCGCTCGCGCAGCGTCAGCGAGGCGGCCGAGGCGATCGGCACCGCCGACTTCGAGATCGCCCTGGTGGACCTCGGGCTGGACGACGGCGACGGTGTCGAGGTGATCCGGCTGCTGCGCGACCGCGCCGCCACCGGCGTCATCGCCGTCACCGCGCGCGGCGAGCAGACCGACCGGGTGCGCGGGCTGCGGGCCGGCGCCGACGACTACCTGGTCAAACCGTTCGGGGTGGCCGAACTGCTGGCCCGCATCGAGGCCGTCACCCGCCGGCTGCGCGTGCTGCGCACCGGCCCCGCGCCGCGCGGCACCATCGGCCACGGCGACCTGCTGATCGACCGCGACCGGCACGAGGTCTCCCGGCACGGCGAGCGGCTGCGGCTGACCCGCAAGGAGTTCGAGGTGCTGGTGCTCCTCGCCCGCAACACCGGCACGGTGGTGGAGCGCGAACGCATCCTCGACCAGGTCTGGCAGTCCGCCTGGGAGGGGAGCAGCCGCACCCTCGACACCCATATGACCTCGCTGCGCGCCAAGCTCGGCCCGTCCGCGCGCATCACCACGGTGCGCGGCGTCGGCTACCGTCTTGAGGCCGCCGGCCCGGCGGACGGGTAGCCACCGGTGCGCCGGCGCATCATGGCCGCGCTGCTCCCGGTCCTGGCGCTGCTGGTGGTGGGGATCGGCCTGGCGTACGCGGTGGTGGTGAGCGAGCGGACCACCCAGCAGGTGTTCATCGACCGCAGCGGCGACGCCGTACGGTTCGCCACCCTCGCCGAGGCGGCCATCGCCTCCGGCGAGTGGACCCGGATGCACGCGGAGCTGGACGCCTACCACGAGCTGTACGACTCCCCGGTGTGGGTGCTGGGCCTGGACGGCGGGCTCGTCCACGACCCGGGGCCGGCCCCGCCCGAGGGGCTGGCGGCCAGCGCCGAGGTGCGGCGGGCGTTCGCGGGCGCGCGGGCGACGGAGGCGGCCACCGTGTGGCCCTGGCAGCGCGGCCCGCTGCGGGTGGTGGAGCCGGTGGGCCGGGATTCGCAGGTGACGGCCGTGGTGGTGATCGAGGCGCCCACCGACGGGCTGCGCGCGGCCACTATGCGCCGCTGGGGGACCGGGGCGGCGCTGCTGCTGGTCCCGGTGCTGGCGCTGGTGGGCGCGCTGTGGCCGCTGACCCGCTGGATCCTGCGCCCGGTGCGCGACCTGGAGCGCATCGCGCTGGACGTGCGCGGCGGCGAGCTGGGGGCGCGCGCCCCGGCGGAGCACGGCCCGCCGGAGCTGCGCGGTCTCGCCTCCGCCTTCAACCAGATGGTGGACACGGTGCAGCGCTCCCTGGAGCGGCAGCGGATGTTCGTCGGCGATGTCGCCCACCAGCTGCGCAATCCGCTGGCCGGGCTCCGGCTGTCGGTGGAGAACCTGCGGCCGTGGACCCGGGAGCCCGCGGCGCGCGAGGCGTTCGACGAGGCGGTGGACGGCGCCGAGCGGATGGGGGAGATGTTCGAGGCGATGCTGGCCGCCACCGCGGCGGCCAGCCGGGAGCGGGTGCGCGACAGCGAGGCGTGGACGCTGGACCGGGTCTTCGTCACCGGCCGGCCGCACTGGGACGCGGTCACCGGCGAGCACGGCCTGGCGCTGCGGGTGACCGAACCGCCACCGGGGCTGGCGGTACGGCAGCCGCCCGGCGGTCTGGTGGCGGTGCTCGACGAGCTGGTGGACAACGCCGCCTGGCTCTCGGGCGGCAGCACGGTGACGGTCACCGCGTCGGTGGATCCGGACGGGGCCTTCGGCACGGTGGTCGTGGCCGACGACGGCACCGGTCTGAGCGCCGAGGAGCGGGAGGCGGCCCGCGGCCGGTTCTGGCGGGCGCCGCGCCACCAGAACGTCCGGG
Organism: Streptomyces harbinensis; assembly: GCF_900116145.1. Lineage (GTDB taxonomy): Bacteria > Actinomycetota > Actinomycetes > Streptomycetales > Streptomycetaceae > Streptomyces > Streptomyces carpaticus. The sequence goes on from NZ_FPAB01000007.1 coordinate 54,162, forward strand.
GCACCGGGCTCGGCCTGGCGATCATCCACGACGTGGTGGAGGACGTGGGCGGCGAGGTGCGGCTGGAGGAGCGCCACCCGCACGGGCTGCGGGTGGCGGTACGGCTGCCGGTGGTCCGGCGCACCGGCGGCTGAGGCCGCCGCGGGTCACAGCTTCGCCGAGCGGAACCAGTCGGCCGCGCCCGGGTGCAGGGCGATGGGCACGGTGGCGGCGGCGGTGCGCGGGTTGATCTGGTACGCCTCGGGCCGGCTCCGCGCCAGCGCGTCGGCGCCCTCCACGGTGGTGCGGGTGAAGAACCGCGCCGCGTCCGCCGGGAAGCCGGCCCGCACCGCGATCAGGGTGGGGACGGCCAGGGTCACGGTGGTGGCGACCTCCGGGTAGACGGTGCCGGAGATCGTCACCGGCAGATACTCCCCGGGGTGCGCGGAGCGCATGGCCTCCGCCTCGGCCGCCAGGTCCACGAAGTGCAGCGGCGGCGCGTGCTCCAGCAGCCAGGAGATGGCGGGGGTGGGCATCGCCGTGAGTGAGAACACCGCGTCCACCCGGCCGTCCACCAGCGCCTGCGCGGCCTCCTGCTGGCCGAGGTCCCGTACGTCCACCTCGACCCGGGCGGCGTCCATCAGCCGCTGGCCGGTGAACCGGGTGCCCGAGCCCGGCAGCCCGCAGGCGACCGGCCGCCCGGCCAGGTCGGTGAGGGTGCGCAGCCCGCTGTCCCGCAGCGTGACCAGGTGCACCACCGAGTCGAAGATCCGCAGCAGGGCGGAGGTCTCGCCGTCGTGCGGGCGCAGCACGTCCACGTTGGCGTAGGCGAGATCGACCTCCTCGGCCAGCAGCAGCCGCAGATTGTCGACCGACGCCTCGGTGAAGACGACCTCCACGGCGTCCCGGCCGAGCGCGTCGTTCCACAGGGCGACGAGGGCGGCGCCTGATTCGCGGTACGTGGCGCCCTCGGGGCCGGTGGCGAGCTTGAGGCGGTCGATGCCGAGCACGGGGCCGGCGCCGCACATGCCGGCCGTCAGTCCCAGCGGACCGGCGGCCAGCAGCGCGCGTCTGGAGATCCCGCGCGGCGACCCCAATGTCAGATCAACCCCAAATTCTTTCCCGATGCGTTGCTGCGACGCCTGCCCGCCCGCACTGTGATGCGATCCACAGATTAACAGTCACAGGGATGGACGACCCATGACGAATGCTCCGGCCGCAAAACCGAAGAAGCGGATCTACCAGCACCTTTACTTCTGGGTGCTGGTCGGCATCAGTATCGGCATCGGCATAGGACTGGCGGCGCCCGGGGTGGGCGCCGACATGAAGTGGCTGGCCGACCTCTTCATCAAGCTGGTGAAGGTGGTGATCGCGCCGACCATCTTCGCCACCGTGGTGGTGGGCATCGCCGGCATGGGCAACCTCGCCAAGGCGGGCGGCCTGGCCCTGAAGACGGTGCTGTACTTCAACATCACCACCGTCTTCGCGCTGGCCATCGGCCTGGTGGTGATCAACATCTGGCAGCCCGGATCCGGTCTCGGCTACGACATCGAGTCCTTCGACACCTCGGCGGCCGACGCCACCATCGAGTCGGCCGGCGCGACCGACTCCGGCTTCTCCGGGTTCGTCCTGGATCTGGTCCCGACCTCCTTCGCCAGCGCGTTCGTCGAGGGCAAGCTGCTCCAGGTGCTGCTGCTGGCCATCCTGGTCGCGGTGGCGCTGAGCATGCTGGGCTCGCGCGCCGAGGGCATGGTGCGCGGTCTGGACACCTTCGCCAAGACCATGTTCGGCGTCATCAAGCTGGTCATGTGGGTCGCCCCGCTGGGCGCCATGGGCGGGATGGCCTTCACCATCGGCCAGCACGGCAGCGCGATCCTCGGTTCGCTGGCCTCGTTCATGCTCTCGTTCTGGATCACCTGTCTGCTGTTCATCACGCTGGTGCTGGGCGCGGTCTGCCGGATGACCGGCTTCAGCCTGCTGAAGTACGTCCGCTTCATCAAGGACGAACTGCTCATCGTGCTGGGCACCTCCTCCTCCGAGACCGTGCTGCCGCGCATGCTGACCAAGCTGGAGGCCGCCGGTACCCCCAAGCACGTGGTGGGCATGACCATCCCGACCGGGTACTCCTTCAACCTGGACGGCACCGCGATCTACATGTCCATGGGCGCGCTGTTCATCGCGCAGGCCTTCGGCGTGGACGTGTCCATCTGGACCCAGATCGGTCTGCTGGTCTTCATGCTGATCTCCTCCAACGGTGCCGCGGGCGTCTCCGGCGCGGGTCTGGTGACCCTGGCCGCCTCGCTGGCCGCCTTCGACTCGGTGATCCCGGTGGCGGGCATCGCGCTGATCGTCGGCATCGACCGCTTCATGAGCGAGGGCCGGGCGCTGACCAACCTCACCGGCAACGGGATCGGTACGCTGGCGATCGCCCGCTGGACCGGTGACCTGGACCGCGACCGGCTGAAGTACGTGCTGGACAACCCGCAGACCGTCGACGTGGACGAGCTGATGAAGCAGGAGGCGCTGGGCGCCACCACCTCGGCCACGGACGCGGCCGGCGGGAAGACCGAGCCGGCGAAGGAGACCGCGGACCGCGGCGCCTGACCCCCGGCCCCCGGCGGCGGATTTGGGCGGCATGGCGGTACCCGATATCGTGGTGCGGTATGCCTCCGTATGGATGATGTCCGGTTTCCATCGATCCGGTCGATCCGCCGCCGGGGGCTCACAACCTCTCACTCACTGACCCGGAGAGAGCATGCCTCCCAAGAAGAAGAAGGTCACGGGGCTGATCAAGCTCCAGATCCAGGCCGGCGCCGCCAACCCGGCGCCGCCGGTCGGCCCGGCGCTGGGCCAGCACGGCGTCAACATCATGGAGTTCTGCAAGGCCTACAACGCGGCGACCGAGTCGCAGCGTGGCTGGGTGATCCCGGTGGAGATCACGGTCTACGAGGACCGTTCCTTCACCTTCATCACCAAGACCCCGCCGGCCGCGAAGATGATCCTCAAGGCCGCGGGTGTGGAGAAGGGCTCCGGCGAGCCCCACAAGACCAAGGTCGCCAAGATCACGGCGGCCCAGGTCCGGGAGATCGCCACCACCAAGCTCCCCGACCTCAACGCCAACGACCTGGACGCCGCCTCGAAGATCATCGAGGGCACCGCGCGTTCCATGGGTGTCACCGTCGAGGGCTGAGCCCCGTACCACCGTGGCAGGGCCAGGCGCTGGCCCGGACCACGACTCCACAGCATCAGCATTTGAGGAGCAGCAGTGAAGCGCAGCAAGAACTACCGCGGCGCGGACGCCAAGATCGACCGGGAGCGGCTGTACGCCCCCCTGGAGGCCGTCCGGCTCGCCAAGGAGACCTCTTCGCAGAAGTTCGACGCGACCGTCGAGGTCGCCATGCGGCTGGGTGTCGACCCCCGCAAGGCGGACCAGATGGTGCGTGGCACCGTGAACCTCCCGCACGGCACCGGCAAGACCGCCCGGGTCCTGGTCTTCGCGACCGGTGACCGTGCCGCGGCCGCGGAGGCCGCCGGCGCCGACATCGTCGGCTCGGACGAACTGATCGACGAGGTCTCCAAGGGCCGCCTGGACTTCGACGCCGTGGTGGCGACCCCGGACCTGATGGGCAAGGTCGGCCGGCTGGGCCGGGTGCTCGGTCCGCGTGGTCTGATGCCGAACCCGAAGACCGGCACCGTCACCCCGGACGTCGCCAAGGCCGTCACCGAGATCAAGGGCGGCAAGATCGAGTTCCGGGTGGACAAGCACGCCAACCTCCACTTCATCATCGGCAAGGCGTCCTTCTCCGACGCCCAGCTGGTGGAGAACTACGCGGCGGCCCTCGAAGAGGTCACCCGGCTGAAGCCGGCCGCCGCCAAGGGCCGGTACGTGAAGAAGGCGACCTTCACCACGACCATGGGCCCCGGCGTTCCCGTCGACCCCAACCGCACCCGCAACCTCCTGGAGGAGGAGCCCGCCGTCTGACCGTGACGGCCGGCCGATCGCAGGCGCGGTGAGGCCCGTCCCAGCTCTGTCACAGAGCCGGGGCGGGCCTCTTGCATGACGGTCGTACCGGTTAGTGTCGTTCGGGTAAAGCGAGTTCCAACCGATTGTGGGGGATGACATGCGTCCCGTTCGCAAGGCACTGCTGGGGGTCGCCACCGCGGCGCTGCTGGCCGGCACGGCGGCATGCAGCAGCGAGAGCGGCAGTTCGGACGCCAAGGGGAATGGCGGCGACAGCGAGGCCGGCTCCGGCACCTCCGCGCGCAGCGCCTTCGAGGCGCTGACGGCGGCGGCGCGGACCACCGACGAGATCACCTCGGCGGATGTCGTCTCCGTCAGCCGGCAGGGCGGCACCGAGGCCGTTCTCGACGGTTCGCTGTCCTGGGCGGACGGCGTCGAGATGACCGCCGTGATGACCGGCGACGAGTTCGGCTCGGCGCTCGGCGGCTCCGGTGAGATCGACGTCGTGTGGGTCGACGGCGTGATGTACATGAACCTGGGCCCGCAGTTCGCCGCCGAGTCCGACGGCCGGCCGTGGATGTCCATGGACATGGTGGCGCTCATGGAGGAGGCGGGCGAGGAAGGGCTCGGTGCCGCGCTGTCCACCTCCATGGACCAGGGCGCGCAGAGCCCGGCCGAGCAGATGGCGATGCTGCTGGAGTCCGATGACGTCGAGTGGATCGGCGAGGAGGAACTCGACGGCGCCACCGTCAACCACTACAAGGGCACCCTGGCCATCGAGGAGGTCTACGAACTCCAGGGCACCTTCGACGGGCTGAGCGAGGAGGAGCGCGCCTCCCTGCTGGATCTGCTGAGCGAGCAGGGCACCGAGCTCTACGAGCTGGAGGTCTGGCTCAACGAGGACGACTTCCCGGTCAAGGTGAGCCAGTCCTACGACACCGCGATGGGCCCGGCCGAGCAGGAGACCACCTACAGCAACTTCGGCACCGAGGTGAACGCCGAGGCCCCGCCGGCCGACGAGGTCATCGACTTCGTGGAGCTGATGCAGATGCTGGGCGCCGGCTTCTGAGCGCCGCCGCCGGCGGCCGATTTGCCTGACCCGAACGTGTTCGCGTAATCTTCCACGGAAGCCAAAGACCGCTGGTTGTCGCCGTGTCCTCCGGACAGGGTGGCCGAAGGATCCGCTGATCGCGGGCGACCTGCGCAGGTGACTGTGGAAGACCGTGTTCTCGAAGTCTGCCCCGTGCGCCTGCGCCGGGGCGTTTGTTGTGTACAGCCCCTTCCGTGCGGTCCGACATCCCGGAAGGAGGGCCGAGGTTCATGGCGAGCCCCGACAAGGTCACAGCCGTCGCGGAGATCAAGGAGAAGTTCGAGAACTCCAACGCGGCGGTTGTCACCGCGTACACCGGTCTCACCGTGGCGCAGCTGAAGGACCTGCGCCGTTCTCTCGGTGAGAACACTCAGTACCACGTGACGAAGAACACGCTGACCAAGATCGCGGCCAACGAGGCCGGGATCGCGGAGCTGGACGAGCACCTCACGGGCTCGACGGCGGTCGCCTTCATCACCGGTGACCCGGTGGAGGCGGCGAAGGGTCTGCGCGACTTCGCGAAGGCCAACCCCGCCCTGGTGATCAAGGGCGGTGTTCTCGACGGCAACGCGCTCAGCGCCGAAGAGATCAACACCCTCGCGGACCTCGAGTCCCGCGAGGTTCTGCTCGCCAAGCTGGCCGGCAACATGAAGGCGTCCATGGCCAAGGCCGCGGCGACCTTCCAGGCCCCGCTCACGGAGTTCGTCCGCACCGTGGACGCGCTGCGCGAGAAGGCCGAGCAGGGCGGTGCCGGTACGCCGGCTCCCGCCGAGGCCGAGTCCGCCGAGTAATCACGGCGTTCGGTCACAGCGGGCCCGCGAACGCCCGCCGAGAAACATCATCCCGGCACCAGCCGACTTAGTGGAAGGACCGCCCACCATGGCGACCAAGCTGACCCAGGAAGAGCTGCTGGAGCAGTTCGAGAACCTGACCCTGATCGAGCTCTCCGCGCTGGTCAAGGCCTTCGAGGAGAAGTTCGACGTCAAGGCCGCCGCCCCGGCCGCCGTCGCCGTCGCCGCCCCCGGTGGTGCCGGTGGCGCCGCCGAGGCCGCCGAGGAGAAGGACGAGTTCGACGTCGTCCTGACCGGCGCCGGCGACAAGAAGATCCAGGTCATCAAGGTCGTGCGTGAGCTGACCTCGCTGGGCCTGAAGGAGGCCAAGGACCTGGTCGACAACGCGCCGAAGCCGGTCCTGGAGAAGGTCGCGAAGGACGCCGCGGAGAAGGCCAAGGAGTCCCTCGAGGGCGCCGGCGCCTCCGTCGAGGTCAAGTGACCTCCCGGGTCCGCTGACCCGCTGATCCTCCGGGATCACCCTGAGTCCACATGACTCAACCGAGGGCGATCACCCAGTCGGGTGGTCGCCCTTCGGCGTTGTGGTGACGACTTGGCCACCTGCCGCGATCGGCAGGTATGGTGATCTTCGGTTGTCGACAGGCCCTTCGGGGGCCTTGACGAACTGCTCCCGGCACGCGATTCTCAGGTCGCGTCGCACATCGGTCCCTGATTCGAGGCATGGATCGCTGGCGAAGCGGGAAAGGTTGCGGCAGACGGGTCCGCACCCGGCGACCGAGGCAGCCGGAAGCGGGCGCGAGGGTACAGCGAGGGTGGCGCCTTGTTGGTGTGGCGGAGGCATTGGACATCAGTGGGTCTTGTGACTACACTGACCCTTTGCGCTGCCTAGCTGCCTCCTGCCCGTCACCAGGGGGGCGGGTATGCGCGCAGAGAGTCCGAGCCCTCGGAAGGACCCCCTCTTGGCCGCCTCGCGCAATGCCTCGACAACCAGTACGACTAATGGCACCAGCACCGCACCACTGCGTGTCTCTTTTGCGAAGATCAAGGAGCCTCTCGAGGTTCCGAACCTTCTGGCGCTGCAAACCGAGAGCTTTGACTGGCTGCTCGGCAACGACGCCTGGAAGGGTCGCGTCGAGGCCGCGCTGGAGAGTGGGCAGGACGTCCCCACCAAGTCCGGTCTGGAGGAGATCTTCGAGGAGATCTCCCCGATCGAGGACTTCTCCGGGTCGATGTCCCTGACCTTCCGCGACCACCGGTTCGAGCCGCCGAAGAACTCCATCGAGGAGTGCAAGGAGCGCGACTTCACCTACGCCGCGCCGCTCTTCGTCACCGCCGAGTTCACGAACAACGAGACCGGTGAGATCAAGTCCCAGACGGTCTTCATGGGCGACTTCCCGCTCATGACCGACAAGGGCACCTTCTGCATCAACGGCACCGAGCGCGTCGTCGTGACGCAGCTGGTCCGTTCCCCCGGCGCCTACTTCGACAGCACGATCGACAAGACGTCGGACAAGGACCTCTTCTCCGCCAAGATCATCCCGTCCCGGGGTGCCTGGCTGGAGATGGAGATCGACAAGCGCGACATGGTCGGCGTGCGCATCGACCGCAAGCGCAAGCAGTCCGTCACCGTGCTGCTGAAGGCGCTCGGCTGGACCTCCGACCAGATCCTGGAGGAGTTCGGCGAGTACGAGTCGATGCGGGCCACCCTGGAGAAGGACCACACCCAGGGCCAGGACGACGCGCTGCTGGACATCTACCGCAAGCTCCGCCCGGGCGAGCCGCCGACCCGCGAGGCCGCGCAGACCCTGCTGGAGAACCTGTACTTCAACCCGAAGCGGTACGACCTGGCCAAGGTCGGCCGGTACAAGATCAACAAGAAGCTGGGCGGCGACGAGCCGCTGGACGCCGGCGTCCTCACGGTCGAGGACATCGTCGCCACGATCAAGTACCTGGTCCGGCTGCACGCCGGTGAGACCGAGACCGTCGCCCCCAGCGGGCGGACGATCATCGTCGAGACCGACGACATCGACCACTTCGGCAACCGCCGTCTGCGCAACGTCGGCGAGCTGATCCAGAACCAGATCCGCACCGGTCTGGCCCGGATGGAGCGCGTGGTCCGCGAGCGCATGACCACGCAGGACGTCGAGGCCATCACGCCGCAGACGCTGATCAACATCCGGCCGGTCGTCGCCTCCATCAAGGAGTTCTTCGGCACCAGCCAGCTGTCGCAGTTCATGGACCACACCAACCCGCTCTCCGGGCTGACCCACAAGCGCCGTCTCAACGCGCTGGGCCCCGGTGGTCTGAGCCGTGAGCGGGCCGGTCTGGAAGTCCGTGACGTGCACCCCTCGCACTACGGCCGCATGTGCCCCATCGAGACCCCCGAAGGCCCGAACATCGGTCTGATCGGCTCGCTGGCGGCGTTCGCGCGGATCAACGCCTTCGGTTTCGTGGAGACCCCGTACCGCAAGGTCGTCGACGGTGTGGTCACCGACGAGGTGAACTACCTGACCGCCGACGAGGAGGACCGCTTCGTCATCGCGCAGGCCAACGCCAAGCTGACCGACGACTACCGGTTCGCCGAGGCCCGCGTCCTGGTGCGCCGCCGTGGTGGGGAGATCGACTACATCCCCGGCAGCGAGGTCGACTACATGGACGTCTCGCCGCGCCAGATGGTGTCGGTCGCGACCGCCATGATCCCGTTCCTGGAGCACGACGACGCCAACCGCGCGCTCATGGGCTCGAACATGATGCGCCAGGCGGTGCCGCTGATCAACGCCGAGGCTCCGCTGGTCGGCACCGGCATGGAGTACCGCTGCGCCACCGACGCGGGCGATGTCATCCGGGCCGAGCAGAACGGCGTCATCTCCGACGTCTCCGCCGACTACGTGACGATCGCCAACGACGACGGCACCCACGTCACGCACCGGCTGTCGAAGTTCACCCGCTCCAACCAGGGCACCTGCGTCAACCAGAAGGTCCTGGTCGAGGAGAACGAGCGCGTGGTGACCGGCCAGGTCATCGCCGACGGCCCCTCCACCGACCGCGGTGAGATGGCGCTCGGCAAGAACCTGCTGGTCGCGTTCATGCCGTGGGAGGGCTACAACTACGAGGACGCGATCATCCTCTCCCAGCGTCTGGTGCAGGACGACGTCCTCTCCTCGATCCACATCGAGGAGCACGAGGTCGACGCCCGGGACACCAAGCTGGGCCCCGAGGAGATCACCCGGGACATCCCGAACGTCTCCGAGGAGGTGCTCGCCGACCTGGACGACCGCGGCATCATCCGCATCGGTGCCGAGGTCGAGGCCGGCGACATCCTGGTCGGCAAGGTCACCCCGAAGGGCGAGACCGAGCTGACCCCCGAGGAGCGGCTGCTGCGCGCGATCTTCGGTGAGAAGGCCCGCGAGGTGCGCGACACCTCGCTGAAGGTGCCGCACGGCGAGACCGGCAAGGTCATCGGGGTGCGCGTCTTCGACCGCGACGAGGGCGACGAGCTGCCCCCGGGCGTAAACCAGCTGGTCCGGGTGTACGTCGCGCAGAAGCGCAAGATCACCGATGGCGACAAGCTGGCCGGCCGGCACGGCAACAAGGGTGTCATCTCCAAGATCCTCCCCGTGGAGGACATGCCCTTCCTGGAGGACGGCACCCCGGTCGACATCATCCTCAACCCGCTGGGCGTCCCCTCCCGGATGAACCCCGGCCAGGTGCTGGAGATCCACCTCGGGTGGCTCGCCTCGCAGGGCTGGAAGGTGGAGGGCACCGAGGAGGAGTGGAAGCAGCGGCTCGCCGCGATCGGCGCCGACGAGGTCGCCCCCGGCACCAACGTCGCCACCCCGGTGTTCGACGGTGCCCGCGAGGACGAGATGGCCGGGCTCTTCGAGTCCACCATCCCCAACCGCGACGGCGACCGGCTGGTGCTGCCCACCGGCAAGGCCCGGATGTACGACGGCCGCTCCGGCGAGCCGTTCCCGGACCCGATCTCGGTCGGCTACATGTACATCCTCAAGCTGCACCACCTGGTCGACGACAAGCTGCACGCCCGCTCGACCGGCCCGTACTCCATGATCACCCAGCAGCCGCTCGGCGGTAAGGCCCAGTTCGGTGGCCAGCGCTTCGGTGAGATGGAGGTGTGGGCCCTGGAGGCGTACGGCGCCGCCTACGCGCTCCAGGAGCTGCTGACCATCAAGTCCGACGACGTGACCGGCCGCGTGAAGGTCTACGAGGCCATCGTCAAGGGCGAGAACATCCCCGAGCCCGGCATTCCCGAGTCCTTCAAGGTGCTCATCAAGGAAATGCAGTCGCTCTGCCTCAATGTGGAGGTGCTGTCCTCGGACGGTATGTCCATCGAGATGCGTGACACCGATGAGGACGTCTTCCGCGCGGCGGAGGAGCTTGGCATCGACCTGTCCCGGCGCGAGCCGAGCAGCGTCGAAGAGGTCTGACGGGCCCGACCGGAAGGGTCCGTGCCCTTCCGGTCCCCCCACCCGGACCCCGACAGACCATTGACTCACGACACTGAGAGGGATTGACGAGAGTGCTCGACGTCAACTTCTTCGACGAACTGCGGATCGGCCTGGCCACCGCTGACGACATCCGTCAGTGGTCTCACGGCGAGGTCAAGAAGCCGGAGACCATCAACTACCGCACCCTCAAGCCCGAGAAGGACGGCCTCTTCTGCGAGAAGATCTTCGGCCCGACCCGGGACTGGGAGTGCTACTGCGGCAAGTACAAGCGCGTCCGTTTCAAGGGCATCATCTGTGAGCGCTGCGGCGTCGAGGTGACCCGCGCCAAGGTGCGCCGTGAGCGGATGGGCCACATCGAGCTGGCCGCGCCCGTCACCCACATCTGGTACTTCAAGGGCGTGCCCTCGCGGCTCGGCTACCTGCTGGACCTGGCGCCGAAGGACCTGGAGAAGGTCATCTACTTCGCCGCGTACATGATCACGTACGTGGACGAGGAGCGCCGCACCCGGGACCTGCCCTCGCTGGAGGCGCACGTCTCCGTGGAGCGCCAGCAGATCGAGCAGCGCCGCGACGCCGACCTGGAGGCCCGCGCCAAGAAGCAGGAGTCGGACCTCGCCGAGCTGGAGGCCGAGGGCGCCAAGGCGGACGTCCGCCGCAAGGTGCGCGAAGGCGCCGAGCGGGAGATGAAGCAGCTGCGCGACCGCGCCCAGCGCGAGATCGACCGCCTGGACGAGGTGTGGAACCGCTTCAAGAACCTCAAGGTCCAGGACCTGGAGGGCGACGAGCTGCTCTACCGTGAGCTGCGCGACCGCTTCGGCACCTACTTCGACGGCTCGATGGGCGCCGCGGCGCTCCAGAAGCGCCTGGAGACCTTCGACCTCGACGAGGAGGCCGCCCGGCTGCGGGAGATCATCCGCACCGGCAAGGGCCAGAAGAAGACCCGCGCCCTCAAGCGGCTGAAGGTCGTCTCCGCGTTCCTCCAGACCAGCAACAGCCCCAAGGGCATGGTGCTGGACTGCGTCCCGGTCATCCCGCCGGACCTGCGTCCGATGGTGCAGCTGGACGGTGGCCGCTTCGCGACCTCCGACCTGAACGACCTGTACCGCCGGGTCATCAACCGGAACAACCGCCTCAAGCGGCTGCTCGACCTCGGTGCCCCCGAGATCATCGTGAACAACGAGAAGCGGATGCTGCAGGAGGCCGTCGACGCGCTGTTCGACAACGGCCGCCGCGGCCGGCCGGTCACCGGCCCGGGCAACCGTCCGCTCAAGTCGCTGTCCGACATGCTCAAGGGCAAGCAGGGCCGCTTCCGGCAGAACCTGCTGGGCAAGCGCGTCGACTACTCGGCCCGTTCCGTGATCGTCGTCGGCCCTCAGCTGAAGCTGCACCAGTGCGGTCTGCCCAAGGCGATGGCGCTGGAGCTGTTCAAGCCGTTCGTGATGAAGCGCCTGGTCGATCTGAACCACGCGCAGAACATCAAGTCGGCCAAGCGCATGGTCGAGCGCCAGCGCACCGTGGTGTACGACGTCCTCGAAGAGGTCATCGCCGAGCACCCGGTGCTGCTGAACCGCGCGCCGACCCTGCACCGTCTTGGCATCCAGGCCTTCGAGCCGCAGCTGGTCGAGGGCAAGGCCATCCAGATCCACCCGCTGGTGTGCACCGCCTTCAACGCGGACTTCGACGGCGACCAGATGGCCGTCCACCTGCCGCTGTCGGCGGAGGCGCAGGCCGAGGCCCGCATCCTGATGCTGTCCTCGAACAACATCCTCAAGCCGGCCGACGGCCGGCCGGTGACCATGCCCACCCAGGACATGGTGCTGGGCCTGTTCTTCCTCACCACCGACGAGGAGGAGCGCGAGGTCCGCGGCGAGGGCCGGTCCTTCGCGTCCACCGCCGAGGCGATCATGGCGTTCGACGCCGGGGAGCTGTCGCTCCAGGCGAAGATCGACATCCGCTTCCCGATCGGCTCGGTGCCGCCCCGGGGCTGGACCCCGCCGGCCCCGGCCGAGGGCGAGGGCGAGTGGCAGCCGGGCGACAGCTTCCGGATGCGCACCACCCTGGGCCGCGCGCTCTTCAACGAGCTGCTGCCCGAGGACTACCCGTTCGTCGACGGCTCGGTGGGCAAGAAGCAGCTCTCCCAGATCGTCAACGACCTGGCCGAGCGCTACCCGAAGGTCGTCGTCGCGGCCACCCTGGACAACCTGAAGTCCGCCGGTTACTACTGGGCCACCCGCTCCGGTGTCACCGTCGCGGTCTCCGACATCGTCGTTCCCGATGCCAAGAAGCAGATCATCGCGGACTACGAGGCCCAGGACGAGAAGATCCAGAAGCAGTACGAGCGCGGTCTGATCACCAAGGACGAGCGCACGCAGGAGCTCATCGCGATCTGGACCAAGGCGACCAACGAGGTCGCCGAGACCATGAACGAGAACTTCCCGAAGACCAACCCCATCTTCATGATGGTGGACTCCGGGGCCCGCGGAAACATGATGCAGATGCGTCAGATCGCGGGTATGCGTGGTCTGGTGTCCAACGCGAAGAACGAGACCATCCCGCGTCCGATCAAGGCGTCCTTCCGTGAGGGCCTGTCCGTGCTGGAGTACTTCATCTCCACGCACGGTGCCCGTAAGGGTCTGGCGGACACCGCGCTGCGTACCGCCGACTCCGGGTACCTCACCCGGCGTCTGGTGGACGTCTCGCAGGACGTCATCATCCGCGAGGAGGACTGCGGCACCGAGCGCGGCCTCAAGCTGGACATCGCGGCCAAGGGTGCCGACGGTGTGCTGCGCAAGGCCGACAACGTCGAGTCCAGCGTGTACGCGCGCTGCCTCGCCGAGGAGATCGTCGTCGACGGCAAGGTGCTGGCCCCGGCCGGCACCGACCTGGGCGATGTGCTCATCGACGAGCTGGTGCGGCACGGCGTCCAGACGGTCAAGACCCGCTCCGTGCTCACCTGTGAGTCGGCGGTCGGCACCTGCGCCATGTGCTACGGGCGTTCGCTGGCCACCGGCAAGCTGGTGGACATCGGCGAGGCGGTCGGCATCATCGCCGCCCAGTCGATCGGTGAGCCCGGTACCCAGCTGACGATGCGGACCTTCCACACCGGTGGTGTGGCCGGTGAGGACATCACCCAGGGTCTGCCGCGTGTGGTCGAGCTGTTCGAGGCCCGGCAGCCCAAGGGTGTCGCGCCGATCTCCGAGTCGGCGGGCCGGGTGCGGATCGAGGAGACCGAGAAGACCAAGAAGGTCATCGTCACGCCGGACGACGGCACCGACGAGACCTCCTACCCGGTCTCCAAGCGGACCCGGCTGCTGGTCGGCGAGGGCGACCACGTGGTGGTCGGCCAGCCGCTGACCCTCGGCGCGGCCAACCCGCACGACGTGCTGCGGATCCTGGGCCAGCGCGCCGTCCAGATCTACCTGGTCGGCGAGGTCCAGAAGGTCTACAACTCGCAGGGTGTGGCCATCCACGACAAGCACATCGAGATCATCGTCCGGCAGATGCTGCGCCGGGTGACGATCATCGAGTCGGGCGACGCGGAGCTGCTGCCCGGTGAGCTGGTGGAGCGCTCGAAGTTCGAGAGCGAGAACCGCCGCGTGGTGGCGGAGGGCGGTCACCCGGCCTCCGGCCGTCCGCAGCTGATGGGTATCACCAAGGCGTCGCTGGCCACCGAATCGTGGCTGTCGGCGGCGTCCTTCCAGGAGACGACCCGGGTGCTCACCGACGCGGCGATCAACGCCAAGTCGGACTCCCTGATCGGCCTCAAGGAGAACGTGATCATCGGTAAGCTCATCCCGGCCGGTACGGGCCTGGCCCGGTACCGCAACATCCGGGTGGAGCCGACCGAGGAGGCGAAGGCGGCGATGTACTCGGCTGTCGGCTACGACGACATCGACTACTCCCCCTTCGGCACGGGCTCCGGCCAGGCGGTCCCGCTGGAGGACTACGACTACGGCCCGTACCAGGGCTGAGCCGGTCGCAGGCGCACCCGCCGGGCGGCTTCCCCTTCGGGGGGAGCCGCCCGGCGGCGTTCGGGGCGGGATTCCGGCCGGCCGGCCAGGGAGAATGTGTGGGGCAGGTCACAGCGATACCCCGGGGTGTCGGTGACCGGAGATAGTGGTTTTGACCGTTGGCCGTGGGGTAGGTACGCTCAGACCTTGTGCCTGGGGTGTTCCGTGCGCTCTTTTTCGCGGGGCGTCAGTCGGAACTCCGGGATCTGCGTTCTCTTCCCGCGCTCTCGCGGGGGTCATGCAGTCTCCGACACGCCCGACCGCGTGGGTCGGTCGCCGTGTTCCAGGTTAGCTTGACGAGTCGGCACACAGAACTGGAGAAATGGTGCCAACGATCCAGCAGCTGGTCCGCAAGGGCCGGCAGGACAAGGTCGAGAAGAACAAGACGCCCGCGCTCAATGGGTCCCCCCAGCGCCGTGGCGTCTGCACGCGTGTGTTCACCACCACGCCGAAGAAGCCGAACTCGGCGCTGCGCAAGGTGGCCCGTGTGAAGCTCAGCAGCGGGATCGAGGTCACCGCCTACATCCCGGGCGAGAACCACAACCTTCAGGAGCACTCCATCGTGCTGGTGCGCGGTGGCCGTGTGAAGGACCTGCCGGGTGTCCGTTACAAGATCATCCGTGGTTCGCTGGACACCCAGGGTGTCCGCAACCGCAAGCAGGCCCGCAGCCGCTACGGCGCCAAGAAGGAGAAGTAAGCAATGCCTCGTAAGGGCCCTGCCCCGAAGCGCCCGGTCCACGTCGACCCGGTCTACGGCTCTCCTCTGGTGACCTCCCTGATCAACAAGGTGCTGCTGAACGGCAAGCGCTCCACCGCGGAGCGCATCGTCTACGGCGCCATGGAGGGTCTGCGGGACAAGACCGGCAACGACCCGGTCATCACGCTCAAGCGTGCCCTGGAGAATGTGAAGCCGACCCTCGAGGTCCGCTCCCGCCGGGTCGGTGGCGCCACCTACCAGGTGCCGGTCGAGGTCCGCCCCGGCCGTTCCTCCACCCTCGCGCTGCGCTGGCTCGTGGGCTACTCGCGGGCGCGCCGCGAGAAGACCATGACCGAGCGCCTGATGAACGAACTGCTCGACGCCTCCAACGGCCTCGGCGCGTCCGTCAAGAAGCGCGAGGACACCCACAAGATGGCCGAGTCCAACAAGGCCTTCGCGCACTACCGCTGGTAGTCGCTACCCCATCGAGACCGAGAGAACTGAAGCCTTATGGCTACCACTTCACTTGACCTGGCCAAGGTCCGCAACATCGGGATCATGGCCCACATCGACGCGGGCAAGACGACGACCACCGAGCGCATCCTGTACTACACCGGTGTGAGCTACAAGATCGGTGAAGTCCACGACGGTGCTGCCACCATGGACTGGATGGCGCAGGAGCAGGAACGCGGCATCACGATCACGTCCGCCGCGACCACCTGTCACTGGCCGCTCGATGGCGTCGACCACACCATCAACATCATTGACACCCCCGGTCACGTCGACTTCACGGTCGAGGTGGAGCGTTCGCTGCGCGTGCTCGACGGCGCGGTCACGGTCTTCGATGGTGTCGCGGGTGTGGAGCCGCAGTCCGAGACCGTCTGGCGGCAGGCGGACCGGTACGGCGTGCCGCGGATCTGCTTCGTCAACAAGCTCGACCGCACCGGCGCGGACTTCCTGCGCTGCGTGGACATGATCGTGGACCGGCTGAACGCCGTGCCGCTGGTCATGCAGCTCCCCATCGGGGCCGAGTCGGACTTCAAGGGCGTCATCGACCTTGTCAAGAACAAGGCTCTGGTGTGGTCCGAGGACACCAAGCTGGGCGAGATGTACGACACCGTCGACATCCCGGCCGACTACGTGGATCAGGCGGAGGAATACCGCGCCAAGCTGATCGAGGCCGTCGCGGAGAACGACGAGGAGGTCATGGAGCTGTACCTGGAGGGCGAGGAGCCCACCGAGGAGCAGCTGTATGCCGCCATCCGTCGTATCACCCTCGCCTCCACCGGTGGCGCCGACGCGACCACCATCACCCCGGTCTTCTGCGGTACCGCGTTCAAGAACAAGGGCGTGCAGCCCCTGCTGGACGCCGTGGTGCGTTACCTGCCCACGCCGCTGGACATCGAGGCCGTCGAGGGTCACTCCCCGAAGGACCCCGAGGAGGTCGTCACCCGGAAGCCTTCGGAGGACGAGCCGCTGGCGGCCCTGGCGTTCAAGATCGCCAGCGACCCGCACCTCGGCAAGCTGACCTTCATCCGGGTGTACTCCGGCGTCCTGACCGCGGGCACCCAGGTGCTCAACTCGGTCAAGGGCCGCAAGGAGCGCATCGGCAAGATCTACCGCATGCACGCCAACAAGCGTGAGGAGATCGAGCGGGTGGGCGCCGGCGACATCGTCGCGGTGATGGGTCTGAAGCAGACCACCACCGGTGAGACGCTGTCCGACGCCACCAACCAGGTCATCCTGGAGTCGATGGACTTCCCGGCCCCGGTCATCGAGGTCGCCATCGAGCCCAAGACCAAGGGCGACCAGGAGAAGCTGGGTGTCGCCATCCAGCGGCTGGCCGAGGAGGACCCGTCCTTCCAGGTCGCCACCAACGAGGACACCGGCCAGACCATCATCAAGGGGATGGGCGAGCTCCACCTCGACGTGCTGGTCGACCGGATGCGCCGTGAGTTCAAGGTCGAGGCCAACGTCGGCAAGCCGCAGGTCGCCTACCGGGAGACCCTGCGGAAGGTCGTCGAGAAGCACGACTACACGCACAAGAAGCAGACCGGTGGCTCCGGCCAGTTCGCCAAGGTCCAGATCTCCCTGGAGCCTCTGGAGGGCGACGGCTACGAGTTCGAGAACAAGGTCACCGGTGGCCGCATCCCCAAGGAGTACATCCCTTCGGTGGACGCGGGCGCCCAGGAGGCGATGGAGTTCGGCGTGCTCGCCGGCTACCCGCTGACGGGTGTCAAGGTGATCCTGCTCGACGGTGCGTACCACGACGTGGACTCCTCCGAGATGGCCTTCAAGACCGCCGGTATCCAGGCGTTCAAGGAGGCCGCGCGGAAGGCCGGTCCGGTGCTGCTGGAGCCCCTGATGGCCGTCGAGGTCACCACGCCCGAGGACTACATGGGCGATGTGATCGGTGACCTGAACTCCCGCCGTGGCCAGATCCAGGCCATGGAGGACCGTAGTGGCGCCAAGGTCGTCAAGGCCCTGGTTCCGCTGTCGGAGATGTTCGGGTACGTCGGCGACCTGCGCAGCAAGACCTCGGGTCGCGCGAGCTACAGCATGCAGTTCGATTCCTACGGTGAGGTTCCGCGGAACGTCGCCGAGGAGATCATCGCGAAGGCCAAGGGCGAGTAACCCTTAAGCTGGAGCAACACGGTATAGGGGGCATTTTGCCCCCGCACCAGCCCCGATAAGCGAACTGGTCTAGGGCGTCCCCCTAGGGGTCCTGGCCGGTTCGGTACGACCACCTGGAACCCCCGCACCGTGCGGGGGCGTACAGCACCAGTCCACAGGAGGACCCCAGTGGCGAAGGCGAAGTTCGAGCGGACTAAGCCGCACGTCAACATCGGCACCATCGGTCACATCGACCACGGTAAGACCACTCTTACCGCGGCGATCACCAAGGTGCTGCACGACGCGTACCCCGAGCTGAACGAGGCCTCGGCCTTCGACCAGATCGACAAGGCTCCCGAGGAGCGCCAGCGCGGTATCACCATCTCCATCGCGCACGTCGAGTACCAGACGGAGAGCCGGCACTACGCTCACGTCGACTGCCCGGGTCACGCCGACTACATCAAGAACATGATCACCGGTGCTGCCCAGATGGACGGCGCCATCCTGGTCGTGGCCGCCACCGACGGCCCGATGCCGCAGACCAAGGAGCACGTGCTCCTGGCCCGCCAGGTCGGCGTTCCGTACATCGTTGTCGCCCTGAACAAGGCCGACATGGTGGACGACGAGGAGATCCTGGAGCTCGTCGAGCTCGAGGTCCGGGAGCTGCTCAACGAGTACGAGTTCCCCGGCGACGACACCCCGGTCGTGAAGGTCTCCGCGCTGAAGGCGCTGGAGGGCGACAAGGAGTGGGGCCAGTCCGTCCTCGACCTGATGAAGGCCGTCGACGAGGCCATCCCGCAGCCCGAGCGTGACGTGGACAAGCCGTTCCTGATGCCGATCGAGGACGTCTTCACGATCACCGGTCGCGGTACGGTCGTCACCGGCCGTATCGAGCGTGGTGTCCTGAAGGTCAACGAGACCGTCGACATCATCGGCATCAAGGAAGAGAAGACCACCACCACGGTGACCGGGATCGAGATGTTCCGGAAGCTGCTGGACGAGGGTCAGGCCGGTGAGAACGTCGGTCTGCTGCTCCGCGGTGTCAAGCGCGAGGACGTCGAGCGCGGCCAGGTCATCATCAAGCCGGGCTCGGTCACCCCGCACACGGAGTTCGAGGCGACGGCGTACATCCTGTCGAAGGACGAGGGTGGTCGCCACACCCCGTTCTTCAACAACTACCGTCCGCAGTTCTACTTCCGTACCACCGACGTGACCGGTGTGGTGACCCTCCCCGAGGGCACCGAGATGGTCATGCCGGGCGACAACACCGAGATGAGCGTCCAGCTGATCCAGCCGGTCGCCATGGAGGAAGGCCTGAAGTTCGCCATCCGTGAGGGTGGCCGGACCGTCGGCGCCGGCCAGGTCACCAAGATCAAGAAGTGACCTGAGTCGCACCCGCGTACCGGGGCCCGTTTCCACCGCACGGTGGGGACGGGCCCCGGTCGTGTGTGCGGGCGGGTAAGCCGTTCGGCGCGTATTTCGACCGTTCGCCGAGTGTCCGGGTCCTGGTCGCTGTGGGGTGAGTGTGACCCTCCTTACATTTGGGGCCGCTCAGCCCCCGACCGACCCACAGGAGCCCGTCGATGACGACGACGCAACCCGTTCCCGACGCAGGCGAGCCGCCGGGCGACGATCTGGAGACCCGCTCGGCCGCGATGCACGACGACCCCCGGTTCCAGGAGTTGCGCGGACGGTTGCTGCGCTTTGTGGTGCCGGCGAGCATCGCCTTCCTCGCCTGGTACACGCTGTACGTCCTGATGTCCGGCTACGCCCGCGGCGTGATGTCCACCAAGGTGATCGGCGACGCCAACGTGGCGCTGATCTTCGGACTGCTCCAGTTCGTGACCACGTTCGGGATCGCCATTCTCTACTCCCGGTACGCCAACCGCCGGCTCGATCCGCTGGCCGATGAGCTGCGCGACGAGCTGGAGAGCGAGGGCCGGTCATGATCACGATGGCACGCGAGGTGTCCGCCGAGGGCCGGCTGATCACCGTCATCCTCTTCTCGGTCCTGATCGCCGTCACGCTCGGCATCACCATCTGGGCCAGCCGGCAGACCAAGTCGGCGACCGACTTCCACTCCGGGGGCCGCGGCTTCTCCGGTATCCAGAACGGCTTCGCGATCGGCGGCGACTACATGTCGGCCGCCTCCTTCCTCGGCATCGCCGGCATGATCGCCCTGTACGGCTACGACAGCTTCCTCTACTCGATCGGCTTCCTGGTGGCCTGGCTGGTGGCGCTGCTGCTGGTCGCGGAGCTGCTGCGGAACTCGGGCCGGTTCACGATGGCGGACGTCGTCTCGTACCGGATGAAGCAGCGGCCGGTGCGCACCGCGGCCTCGGTCTCCACGCTCACCGTCTCGATCTTCTATCTGCTGGCGCAGATGGTGGGCGCGGGCGCCCTGGTGGCGCTGCTGCTGGGGATCTCCCCGGGCGAGACGTATCTGGGGATGAGCGCGGACGTCGCCAAGATCGTCGGCATCGTGACGGTCGGCCTGCTGATGATCGTGTACGTGTCCTTCGGCGGGATGAAGGGCACCACCTGGGTGCAGATCGTCAAGGCCGTCATGCTGATGACCGGCGCCGCGATGCTGTGTCTGCTGGTGCTGTCGATCTACAACTTCAACTTCGGCGCGCTGATGGACGACGCGGCGAAGGCCAGCGGTGTCGGCGACGCCTTCCTGGAGCCCGGCCAGCGGTACGGGGTGGAGGTCGCGGGCGACGCCTGGCAGACGATGGTCAACAAGCTGGACCTGATCAGCCTGGGCCTGGCCCTGGTGCTGGGGACGGCCGGGCTGCCGCACATCCTGATCCGCTTCTACACGGTGCCGGACTCCAAGGCAGCGCGGAAGTCCGTCAACTGGGGCATCGGGCTGATCGGTACCTTCTACCTCTTCACCCTGATCCTCGGTTTCGGTGCGGCGGCGCTGGTGGGCAAGGAGGCCATCACCACGCAGGACGCGGCGGGGAACGCGGCGGCGCCCCAACTGGCGGAGGAAGTGGGCATCCACTTCGGTGGCGACTTCCTGGGTGCCGTGCTGCTGGCCCTGATCGCGGCGGTCGCGTTCGCCACGATCCTCTCCACGGTCGCCGGGCTGACCATCGCGTCCTCCTCCTCGCTGGCGCACGACTTCTACAACAGCGTGCTGCGGCGGGGGAAGGCGAGCGAGCAGGAAGAGGTCAAGGTGGCGCGGTTCGCCGCGATCGGGGTCGGGGTGGTCGCCATCGTGCTGGCGATCTTCGCCCAGAGCCTGAACGTGGCGTTCCTGGTGGCGCTGGCCTTCGCCATCGCGGCTTCGGCGAACCTGCCGACGATCGTGCTGAGCCTGTTCTGGAAGCGGTTCAACACCGCGGGCGCGGTGGCCGGCATCTACGGCGGTCTGATCAGCGCGGTGGGCCTGGTGTTCTTCTCGCCGGTGGTGTCCGGGAAGCTCAACGCGGACGGGGAGAGCGCCTCGCTGTTCCCCAAGGGGGTGGACTTCGCCTGGTTCCCGCTGGAGAACCCGGGGCTGGTGTCGATCCCGGTGGGGCTGCTGTGCGCGATCATCGGCACGCTGCTGTCCAAGGAGAAGGACGATGTGAAGTTCGCCCGGCTCCAGGTGCGGGCGCTCACCGGGGCCGGCGCGGAGCGCGCGGCGAAGGACTGAGGGCCTCCGTCGGCTCTGACGTGCACCTGACTTTCCGCAGCTAGCCGGGCACTTCCCCACAAGTCCGGCACCCCAATGCCCGGGGGCCCGAGTCAACACTCGGACCCCCGGGCATCTTTCATCCGATCCAGTGAACCAGTTGAACTCCTGTTATTCCTGAGGTGCTGATGGCGTCACCTTCCGGGACAACGCTGCCTCGCGTGTCCATATCCTCCACAAACCGGGACGGCAGACCCGGCGGGGCCCCGCCCCGCACCGGGCCACCACGGACGCTGGTCCGCGAGCGCCGCAAGGAGACCCTGCTGGCCTGGGCCTTCCTCGCTCCCTCGCTGATCGTCTTCGCCCTGTTCCTGCTCTATCCGCTGGGCCGGACCGTCTACCTGTCGATGCACGGCAACGACATCATCGGCCGCCCCACCCGCTTCGTCGGCTTCGACCACTTCTCCGAACTGCTGACGGCCGACTTCGGCAAGGTCCTGGTCACCACCTTGCTGTTCACCTTGCTCGTGGTCGTCCCCGGCGTGCTGGGCGCGCTCGCCGTGGTGCTGCTGCTGGAGTCCGGCATCCGGGGGCAGCGGTTCTTCCGCAGCGCCTTCGCCCTGCCGTTCGCCTTCTCGGTGGCCAGCGCCTCGGTGATCTTCGCGGTCTTCTACAACCCGGCCTCCGGCGTCCTCAACGGCATCCTGTACGAGCTGGGCCTCGGCCAGGTGAAATGGCTGAACTCCACCGACTGGTCGCTGATCTCGGTCAGCCTCACCACCGTGTGGATGAACCTCGGGTACGGCGTCCTGGTGCTGGCCGCGGGGGTCGGCTCCATCCCGCGCGAGGTGAACGAGGCCGCGCTGCTGGACGGTGCCACGGGCGGCCGGCGGGCCTGGCACATCACGGTGCCGCTGCTGGGGCCGCAGCTCTTCTTCCTCGCGGTGATCTCCACGATCAACGCCCTCCAGAGCTTCGGCCAGATCCACATCCTCACCCAGGGCGGCCCGGTCGGCTCGACCACCACCCTGGTCTATTCGATCTACGAGTACGCCTTCGCGTACGGCACCAGCGACTTCGGCCGGGCCAGCGCCCAGGCGCTCGTCCTGCTGCTGATGGTCCTCGGCTGCACGGCGCTCCAGTTCGGCGTCATCGAGCGGAAGGTGCACTACTCATGAGCGCGCGCAGGGTGGCGGGGCGGATCGCCCTGTACGCGGTGCTGCTGCTGGCCCTGGTCCCGGTGCTGTTCCCGGTGTACTACGTGTTCGCCGGAACGTTCATGCAGCCCCGGGAACTGGCGACCTTCCCGCCGCAGCTGGTGCCCACCGGCTTCCACCTGGACAACATCCAGCGGGTCCTGGACGCGGTACCGCTGGTGCGGATGTACGGCAACTCGCTGCTGATGGCCGGGATCATCACCCTCGCCCAGCTGATCACCTCGGCGCTGGCGGCCTACGCCTTCGTCTTCCTGCGGTTCCGGTTCAGCGCCATCGTGTTCGCGCTGTTCCTGTCCACGCTGATGGTGCCCTCCGAGTCGACGATCATCCCCAACTACCTGACCCTGTCCGACTGGGGCCTGCACAACACGTTCGCCGGCCTGGTGCTGCCGTTCCTCGCCTACGCGTTCGGCACCTTCCTGCTGCGGCAGAGTTTCAAGCAGTTCCCCACCGAACTGCGCGACGCCGCCCGGGTGGACGGCATGGGCCACCTGCGCTTCATCTGGACCGTGCTGCTGCCGCTGTCCAAACCGACCCTGAGCGCGGTGGGCGTCTACGTCTTCATCACCTCCTGGAACATGTACTTCCGGCCGCTGATCATGACGCGCACCACCGAGATGCAGACGCTTCAGATCGGCCTCAACTCCCTCCGCAACGCCGAGTCCGCCAACCCCGGACTCTGGCTGGCCGGCGCCGCCCTGTCGGTGCTCCCCACCCTGGCGCTGGTGCTCTTCGGGCAGCGCTTCATCGTCCGCGGACTCACCGCGGGCGCAGTCAAGTGATGATGGGAACCCCACGGATCATGAGAAGAACCCGTACCCGTACCGCACTGGTGGCCGGGGCCGCGGCCCTGTGTCTGAGCATCACCGCCTGCGGCGGCGACAGCGAGGGCGGCGGCTCGCTGAGCGCCCCGGGCCCCGAGGCCCTGGAGGACCTGGACAGCACCGTGCAGGTCGAGTTCTGGCACAGCATGGACAGCACCAACGGCCAGGTACTCAACGGCCTGATCGACGAGTTCAACGCCGAGCACGAGGGCCGGATCAAGGTCACCGGCTCCTTCCAGGGCGACTACGACACCACCCTGGCCCAGCACCGCGCGGCCATCCAGCAGGGCAACACCGCCAACATCGTGCAGATCTACGACCTGGGCACCCAGTTCATGATCGACTCCGGGCAGACCGTGCCGGCCCAGTCGTTCGTCGACAAGGACGGCTACGACACCGGCCCGATCGAGGACGCGCTGCTCAACTACTTCACCGTCGACGGCGAGCTGCGGTCCTTCCCGTTCAACAACTCCACCCCGCTCATGTACATCAACAAGGACGCCTTCGAGGAGGCCGGCCTGGACCCGGAGCAGCCGCCGAAGGACCTGGCCGGGATCCGGGAGTACGCCGAAGCCCTCACCGTCCGGGGCGCCAACGGCCAGGTCGAGCGGTACGGATTCGGCGCCGCCGTCTACGGCTGGTTCATCGAGCAGTTCATGGCCCGGGCCGCCGTCCCCTACTGCGACAGCGGCAACGGCCGCGAGGGCCGGGCCACCGAGGTCCTCTTCGACGACCCGAACGTGGTCGAACTGGTCGAGTGGTGGCAGGGCATGATCGACGACGAACTCGCCGCGCCGCTCGGCCGGGGCACCGACGACGCGCAGGCCGCCTTCACCGCCGGCCGGGCCGCGATGACCCTGGAGTCCACCGGCGCCATGGGCGGCTTCCTGGAACAGTCCGGCTTCGAGGTCGGCGCCGGCTACTTCCCGCTCATCCACGCGGACGACCCGGCCGGCTCGATCATCGGCGGCGCCTCGCTGTGGATCAACGGCGCCGGGCACAGCGACGCCGAGACCCGCGCCTCCTGGGAGTTCGTGCAGTTCCTGCTGACCCCCGCCGCCCAGTCGAAGTGGCACGCCGGCACCGGCTACCTGTCGGTCAACACCGAGGGCTACAACGGCCCGGAGGCCAGTGAACGGGCCGCCGAGTACCCGCAGTTCTCGGTCGCCGCCGACCAGCTGGCGAACTCCGAGACCAACATCAACACCGCCGGCTGCATGATGGGCGTCATGTCCGAGGCCCGGGTGGCGGCCGAGGAAGCCTGGGAAGCGGCCCTGGTCACCGACACCACGGCGGCCGACGCGCTGAGCGCCGGCACCGACAAGGTCAGCCGCAAGATCGAGGAGTACAACGCCTCGGTCGGCTGACCCCCGCACCGCCCGCACGCGCGTGGCCGCCCCCGTACCGCGGAGGCGGCCACGCGCCGTCGTCAGCGGACGCCGGCCGCCGCGCCGAGCCCGGCCGGCTCCGGATCGCGGGCCACCGGCCGCAGGCACGGCGCGCCGGCCGGCGACCGGTCGGTGAAGAACCGGGCCGCCAGATCGGCGGTCTCCCGGGCCCGCTCCAGCACCACCCAGTGGTCGGTGTCCGGGACGGTGAGGAAGTGCCGCGCCCCGATCCGCTCGGCGAACAGCCGCTGCCGCCCGGCGGAGGTCACCGTGTCGTGCTCCCCGCTGAACACCAGCGTCGGCACCCCGGTGGGCCCGCCGGAGAAGTCCGCCCGCTCGGTCAGCGCCCGGCGCACCGAATCCCCCAGATGCGGGGAGTGCCGGGCCGTGTGCAACAGCGCCCGGCGTACGTACCGGTAGGCCAGCGCCCGCCGGGTGACATGGCGGCGCTCGTCCAGGCACAGCAGCATCGCCGCGATGTGCTCGGCGAACGCCTCCGCCTCGCCCCGCGCCAGCAGCCGCTCGGCATCGAGACCCGCCCGCAGCAGCCCGTCGGAGATCTCCACCGGCACCCCGCCCAGCACCGCCCGGGCCACCCGGTGCGGAGAGCGGCGCACCAGGCCGTGGGCGAGACCGGCCCCGTAGGAGAAGCCGAAGACATTGACCCGCGCGCACCCCAGATCGTCCAGGATGCCCTCCAGCGCCCGGCCCAGCAGGCCATGGCTCGGCCCCGGCGGCAGCGGCCCGGCCCCGCCCATGCCCGGCAGATCCGTGGTCACCACGTCGGCGAACGGACCCAGCGCCGCCTCCAGTTGCTGCCAGCCGCCCATCCCCTGCAGCGCCCCGCCGATGACCAGCACCGGCTCCGTGCGCGCCGGCCCCGGGCCGCGGTGCCGCAGCAGCCGGTAGGAGTACGGGACGCCGCTCACCGTCAGGGACCGGATCACCTCGTCGGACATGGGGCCTTCCTCTCGGCAGGGCAGGGACGGCGCGGAACGGGCGGCGGCGCGCGGATCAGTCACGGGTGAGGACGAGCGCCGCGTTGTGCCCACCGAACCCGAGCGAGGTCTTCACCGCGCACCGCAGCCGGGCCCGGCGGGCCGCCCCGCGCACCAGATCGAGCCCGGCCGGCAGCTGCGGGTCGGGCGTCGTCAGATTGACCGTCGGCGGAACCGTCTGCTCCTCCAGGGCCAGCACGGTGAGCGCCGTCTCGATGCCGCCCGCCGCGCCGAGCGTGTGCCCGGTGACGGCCTTCGTCGAGGTCACCAGCGGCCCCTCGCCCAGCACCCGGACCAGCGCCCGGCCCTCGATCAGATCGTTCAGCACGGTGGAGGTGCCGTGGGCGTTCACATGGTCCACCTCGGCGCCCGCCACCTGCGCGTCCGCGAGCGCCGCCCGCAGCGCCCGCTCGATGCCCGCGCCCTCCGGGTCCGGCGCCACCATCGAAGCGGCGTCGCTCGACGCGCCGTACCCCCGGATCACCGCGCGGGGGGTGGCACCGCGCGCCCGGGCGTGCTCGGGGCGCTCCAGCACCAGCAGCCCGGCGCCCTCGCCCACCACGAACCCGTCCCGCCCGGCGTCGAAGGGGCGGCAGGCCGTCGCCGGGTCCTCGCGCCGGGTGGAGACCGCCTTGAGCCGGCAGGCGCTGGCGATCAGCAGCCGGGACAGCACCGACTCCGCGCCGCCGGCCACCACGAGGTCGCAGGCACCCGAGCGCAGCAGCTGATGCGCGGTGCCCAGCGCCACCGTGCCCGAGGAACAGGCGGTGGACACCGCCAGACTGGGCCCGAGAGCGCCCAGATCCCCGCACACGCTGGAGGCGGCGCCGTTGACCACGGTCAGCGGCGCCAGCTTGGGCGACACCCGGCGCGGGCCCCGCTCGGCCAGCACCGCGTGCTGCTCGTCGTAGAACGGCAGCCCGCCGTGCGCCGAGCCGATCACCACCGCGACCCGGGAGCCGTCCCAGGCGGCCGGATCGAGGCCGGCGTCCGCGACCGCCTCGCGCGCGGCGAGCACCGCCAGCTGCGAGAACCGGTCCATCAGCCGGGCCGCCGCCGCCCCCAGCTCGGCGGCCGGATCGAGCCCGGCCGCCGTGTACATGAAATCGCAGGGCAGCTCCGCCAGCTCCGGATGGCGGCGCACCCCCTCCGGCCTGCCACCGCCCGCCACCGCGTGCCAGGTGGCCTTCACCCCGGTACCGGCCGCGGTGACAAGACCGAGCCCCGTGACCGCCGCTGCGAACGGCTGCCGGCCCGGCATCAGGTCACGACCTCCCGGCCGACCACCGTGACCAGTCTCCCCACGGTGTCGCGCGGGGTCAGCTCCACCGCGTCCAGATCGATGTCCAGCCGGTCCTCGATCAGCAGCCGCAACTCCTCCAGGGCCAGCGAGTCCAGGCCGAGCGAGCCGAGCGGCGCCCCGTCCTCGACCCGGGACGCGGCGACCCCGAAACGCTGCACGAGCAGCTGGTTCACCACATCTGTTGCGATCAAGAGGCTCTCCCGCGTCCGCAGTGGGTGCTGCATACGACGGTTCAACGAGCGGGCCGCGACATGGAAACGCACCAGTCCCCCCACCGGCCCTCCCGGGAGCGGAGAAAGAGCGGCGCACAAGCCTTCAGCACGCGTACACCCCTGGGTTAGCGTGCGGGCCATGGTGCGAGGGCGCGGGTGGGGGCGGGGGGTGAGGGGGAACGATGTCGTGCGGGTGCTGGAGGGGGTACGGGGCGTCGACGCGGCGCTGCGGGACGGCCTGTACGGGCGCGGCACCGGCCGGGCGGTGCGCCGGCTGCGCGCGCTGCTGGGCGCCGAGGTGGTGGTGCTCACCGACCTCGACGGCCCGGTGGCCTCGGCCGGACCGGTGGGGGAGGGGGTCCGGGAGGTACTGGCCCTGGCGTACGAACAGGGCGGCCCCGTCCAGCGCGGCCCGTGGGCGGCCGTACCGCTGCTGGTGGCCGGCGAACTGTGCGGAGCGCTGGTGATGCGCGGCGGCCCCGAAGAGGCGCTCGTCCCGGTCGGCGCGCTGGTGGCGCGCTCCCTCGACCACGCCGCGCTCGGCCGCGCCCGGGGCCGGATCGCCCAGGCCGACCTGCGGACCCTGCGCGCCCAGATCTCCCCGCACTTCCTGCACAACGCCCTGGCCGTCATCGGCGCCCGGATCCGCACCGAGCCGGAGCGGGCCAGGGAACTGCTGCACGACTTCGCCGACTATCTGCGCTACAGCTTCGCCTCGCGCGGCGACTACGCCACCGTCGCCGACGAACTCCAGGCCGTCCAGACCTATCTGGAGCTCCAGCGGGCCCGCTTCGACGACCGGATGGAACTCATGGTGCGGATGGCGCCCGACATCCTCGCCGTCGCCATCCCGTTCCTGGTCATCCAGCCGCTGGTGGAGAACGCGGTACGGCACGGCCTGGAACCCAAGACCGGCAAGGGCAGCATCTCCGTCTCCGGCTTCGGCGAGGGACCGCTGTGCGTCATCGAGGTGGAGGACGACGGGATGGGCATGGATCCGGAGTTCGCCCAGGGGGTGCTGGCCGGGACCGGCCCGCCCACCCGCAGCGTCGGGCTCGCCAACGTCGACCGCCGGCTGCGCGCCGTCTACGGCGCCGAGTACGGCCTGGTCATCGAGACCGCCCCCGGCAGCGGCACCAAGGTCGTCATCCGGGTGCCCCGGTTCCGGCGCGGGGTGGTGGCCGGATGAGCGGGCGGAGGGAGGGGCTGCGGGTCCTGGTGGTGGAGGACGAGTCCGCCACCCGCGAGGAGCTGGCCACCCTGCTGGGCGCGGCCGGGGAGGTGCGCGCCGTGCGCGCGGCCGAGAGCGGCGAGGCCGCGGTGCGGCTGCTGGGCACCGACGCCTTCGACGCCGTTTTCCTCGACGTCTCCATGCCGGGGCTCAGCGGGGTGGAGGTGGGCCGGGTGCTGGGGATGCTCTCCGAGCCGCCCGCCATCGTCTTCGTCACCGCCTCCGAGGCGCACCGGGACGCGGCCAGGGACATGGGCGCGGTCGACTATCTGCTCAAGCCCGTGCGCGACGAGCGGCTCGCCGAGGCCGTCGCCCGCGTCCGGGCCGCGCGCCGGCCCGAGCCGGTCGCCGACGAGCTGGCCGTGGTGCGCATCGACACCGGCCGGCACATCTTCTTCGTGCGGCGCGACGACGTGTACTTCGTCGAGGCGCACGGCGACTACGTACGGCTGCACACCGGGGCCGGCGTCCATCTGATCCGGCAGGCGCTGTCCCATCTGGAGACGGTGTGGGGGCCTGCCGGGTTCGTCCGGGTGCACCGGGGCTATCTGGTCGCCATCCGGTGGGTGCGCGATCTGCGGGCCGGCTCGTCCTCCGGCCTGCTGGCCCACACCCCGGCCGGGGACGTCCCGGTCAGCCGCCGGCACGCCCGCGCGCTGAAGGAGCGGCTGCTGGCCGCGGTCCGGGAGCAGGGATGAGCGGTGCGGGCGGGCGGGTGCGCGTCACCAGCCCGCAGACCCGGGTCGCGCTCGCCCGGCGGCACCGGCCCGCCCAGCATCTGCTGCCGCTGCCCTCCCCGGACTCCGGCGCGGACACCGAGGCGGCCCGCGCGCTGTTCCGCCGGCAGCGGCGGCTCGCCGCCCGCACCCTGGGCCTGCTGGGCGGGCTGCTGCTCGGGCTCAGCGGACTGCTGTGGCTGCTGCCGGCGCCGCTGTCCTGGGTGGTGCTGATGGTCGGCAGCTACCCGCTGCTGCTGGTGATCGCGGTGTGTCACGTCCGGGCGGCCGAGCGGAACGAGGACCGCGCGCCGTGACCTCGCTGCTGGCCATCGGCCTGCTCCTCGGCTCCAGTGTGATCATCGGCGTGTACGGGGTGCGGGCGGCCCGCAGCACCCCGGACTT
This sequence comes from Streptomyces harbinensis, assembly GCF_900116145.1. Lineage (GTDB taxonomy): Bacteria > Actinomycetota > Actinomycetes > Streptomycetales > Streptomycetaceae > Streptomyces > Streptomyces carpaticus. Next base: position 83,688 of record NZ_FPAB01000007.1, read on the forward strand.
CCTGGTCGCCTCCCAGCAGATCAGCCCGGGCTGGAACGCCATGGCGATCGCCGGCGAGTACGTCTCGGCCGCCTCGGTGCTGGGCCTGGCCGGGCTGATGCTGAAGAACGGGGTCGGCTCGCTGTGGTGGGCGGTCGGCTTCACCGCCGGGTACGTGGCGGTGGCCGCGCTGGTGGCCGGGCCGATGCGGCGCTCGGGCGCGTACACCGTGCCGGACTTCGCCGACTACCGGCTGGGGTCGCGGGCCGTGCGGAAGCTGTGCGCGGTGATCGTGCTGGTGATCATGTGGCTGTATCTGATCCCGCAGTTCAAGGGCGCGGGCGTGGTGCTGCACCTGGTGAGCGGGACGCCGTACTGGGTGGGGGTGGTGCTGGCGGGGGCGGTGGTCAGCTCCTCGATCGCGGTGGGCGGGATGCGGGCTGCCACCTATGTGCAGGCGTTCCACTACGTGGTGAAGCTGATCTTCATCGCGGTGCCGGCCCTGGTGCTGCTGGTACGGGCCGGGGGCGAGGGCCGGGAGCTGGTGCTGCGGGTGGACGCCGGGGCGTGGTCGCGGCCGCTGCTCGACCTGCACGGTTCGGGGCAGCCGCTGCTGGCGACCTGGTCCGTGCTGCTGGCCACCACGCTCGGGGCGGTCGGACTGCCGCATGTGATCATGCGGTTCCACACCAGCGCCACCGCGCGGATCGCGCGCCGGGTGGCGGTGTGGGTGATCGTGCTGCTGGGCCTCTTCTATCTCTTCCCCGCCGTGTACGGGCTGCTGGGGCGGGTGTTCGCGCCCGGGCTGATCACCGAGGGGCACACCGACCAGGTGACCGTGGTGCTGCCGGGCGCGATGGTGCCGGGGGTGTGGGGCGCGGTGCTCACCGCGCTGGTGGCGGCGGGCGCGTTCGCGGCGTTCCTGTCCACCTCCTCCGGGCTGCTGCTGGCGCTGGCCGGCGGGCTCTCGCACGATCTGTCGCGGTCCTCGGTGCCCCGGCTGCGGCTGGCGGTGGCGGCCGGGGCGCTGGTGGCGGTGGGGCTGTCGCTGCCGGCGGAGCGGGTGGACATCAATGTGCTGGTGGGCTGGGCGTTCGCGGTGGCCGCCTCCACCTTCTGCCCGCTGCTGGTGCTGGGGATATGGTGGCGCGGGCTCACCGTGCCCGGCGCCGCCGCCGGGCTGATCGCGGGGGTGTGCGCGGCCACCGGCGCGGCGCTGGCCTCGGTGGTCACCGGGCCGCATCCGGGGTGGCTGACGGTGCTGCTGGCGCAGCCGGCGGCCTGGACCGTACCGCTGGCGTTCGCGGTGATGGCCGGGGTCTCGCTGCTGACCCGGCCGCCGGAGTGGGCCGAACGTGCCCTGCTGCGGCTGCACATACCACAGCGCGCGGCCGGGGACGGCTGAGCGACCCCGCGCGATTGGCGAGGGGAGTGTCCGGTATGGCACACTGAGCAGGTTGCTCGGCCCGGAGCCGATGCCGCGCGCCTCCCGCCGGGAGGACCGGAAGCGAGTCCCACTGTATTCGTCGCGCCTGTTGAGGTGCGGAAATACCGGGATCTTCCGGGAAGCGTGGGCGGGGATCCGAGCCAGGCGCCTGGTGGAAGTCATCCCCACCCTCCGCCCCGGAGAAACCTTCGGGGGCGATCCCCGCGAGGAGCGCGACACGCCCGACCGCGTGGGTCGGAGCCGGGGGCCGCGGAAGCCAGGTTCCAGGGCGTTAAACGAAGAGACAGGACTACGAAGTAGCCATGGCGGGACAGAAGATCCGCATCCGGCTCAAGGCCTACGACCACGAGGTCATCGACAACTCGGCGAAGAAGATCGTCGAGACGGTGACCCGCACGGGTGCGTCGGTCGCGGGCCCGGTGCCGCTGCCCACTGAGAAGAACGTGTACTGCGTCATCAAGTCGCCGCACAAGTACAAGGACTCGCGCGAGCACTTCGAGATGCGCACCCACAAGCGTCTGATCGACATCCTCGACCCGACCCCCAAGACCGTTGACTCGCTGATGCGCCTGGACCTTCCGGCCGGCGTCGACATCGAGATCAAGCTCTGAGAGGCGCGGGAGAGATGACCAAGCAGATCAAGGGTGTCCTGGGCGAGAAGCTCGGCATGACCCAGGTCTGGGACGAGAACAACCGTGTCGTCCCAGTGACCGTCGTCAAGGCCGGACCCTGCATCGTCACCCAGGTGCGCACCAACGACAAGGACGGCTACGAGGCCGTCCAGATCGCGTTCGGCGAGATCGACCCGCGCAAGGTGAACCGCCCCCTCAAGGGCCACTTCGCCAAGGCCGATGTCACCCCGCGCCGCCACCTGGTCGAGCTGCGGACCGCCGACGCCAGCGAGTACACCCTGGGCCAGGAGATCACGGCCGAGGCGTTCGACTCCGGTGTCAAGGTCGACGTGACCGGCAAGAGCAAGGGCAAGGGCTTCGCCGGTGTCATGAAGCGTCATGGCTTCGGCGGTCTCGGCGCCTCGCACGGTACGCAGCGCAAGCACCGCTCGCCCGGCTCCATCGGTGGCTGCGCCACCCCGGGCCGTGTCTTCAAGGGCCTGCGCATGGCGGGCCGGATGGGCAACGAGCGGGTCACCACCCAGAACCTGACCGTCCACGCCGTTGACGCGGAGAAGGGTCTGCTGCTCATCAAGGGCGCGGTTCCCGGTCCGAACGGCGGCCTCGTCCTGGTCCGCACCGCGGCCAAGGGGGCCTGAGGGTAACCAATGAGCACCGTTGACATTCTTTCGCCCGCCGGCGAGAAGACCGGTACCGTCGAGCTCCCCGCGGAGATCTTCGACGCCAAGGTCAGCATTCCGCTGATCCACCAGGTCGTCATCGCCCAGCAGGCCGCGGCCCGACAGGGTACGCACAAGACCAAGACGCGCGGCGAGGTCCGCGGCGGTGGCAAGAAGCCGTACCGCCAGAAGGGCACCGGCCGCGCCCGCCAGGGCTCGACCCGCGCGCCGCAGTTCGCCGGCGGTGGCGTCGTCCACGGCCCCGTGCCGCGTGACTACAGCCAGCGGACCCCGAAGAAGATGAAGGCCGCCGCCCTGCGCGGTGCCCTCACCGACCGGGCCCGCCACGAGCGCATCCACGTCGTCACCGACGTGGTGGCCGAGGGGCTGATCTCCACCAAGGCGGTCAAGACCCTGCTCGGCAAGATCAGCGACCGCAAGAAGGTCCTGCTCGTCGTGGAGCGCTCGGACGAGGCCGGCTGGCTGTCCGCCCGCAACCTGCCCCAGGTGCACATCCTGGACCCGGGTCAGCTGAACACGTACGACGTGGTCGACTCCGACGATGTCGTCTTCACCAAGGCCGCCTTCGACCGTTTCGTGGCCGGCGAGGCCAAGGTGACGTTCGACAAGCAGCTCGAAGGGAGCGACGCCTGATGAGCGACGCGATCGCCGCCCCGGTCAGCAGCAAGGAGTTCTCGGACCCCCGTGACCTCCTGATCAAGCCCGTGGTGTCGGAGAAGAGCTACGCGCTCCTCGACGAGAACAAGTACACGTTCATCGTCGACCCGCGCGCCAACAAGACCCAGATCAAGCAGGCCGTCGAAGAGGTCTTCTCGGTCAAGGTCACCGGGGTCAACACGATCAACCGGCAGGGCAAGCGCAAGCGCACCCGCACCGGTTACGGCAAGCGCGCGAACACCAAGCGCGCCATCGTGACCCTCGCCGAGGGCGACAGCATCGACATCTTCGGCGGCCCGGTCTCCTAAACGGAGGTCGAGTCGTCCGATATCGGACGAGGACTGAGAAATGGGAATCCGCAAGTACAAGCCGACGACTCCGGGCCGTCGTGGCGCCAGTGTCGCCGACTTCGTCGAGATCACGCGGTCCACGCCGGAGAAGTCGCTGGTCCGCCCGCTGCACAGCAAGGGCGGCCGTAACAACGCCGGTCGTGTGACCGTCCGCCACCAGGGTGGTGGCCACAAGCGTGCCTACCGCCTGATCGACTTCCGGCGGCACGACAAGGACGGTGTGCCGGCCAAGGTCGCGCACATCGAGTACGACCCCAACCGCACCGCGCGTATCGCCCTCCTGCACTACGCGGACGGCGAGAAGCGGTACATCATCGCCCCGGCCCACCTGAAGCAGGGTGACCGGATCGAGAACGGCCCCGGCGCCGACATCAAGCCGGGCAACAACCTGCCGCTGCGCAACATCCCGGTCGGTACGGTCATCCACGCCATCGAGCTCCAGCCCGGCGGCGGCGCCAAGTTCGCCCGCTCCGCCGGTGCCTCCGTGCAGCTCCTGGCGAAGGAGGGCCGCATGGCCCACCTCCGGATGCCGTCCGGTGAGATCCGGCTGGTCGACATCCGCTGCCGCGCCACCATCGGCGAGGTCGGCAATGCCGAGCAGTCGAACATCAACTGGGGCAAGGCCGGCCGTATGCGCTGGAAGGGCGTTCGCCCGACCGTCCGCGGTGTGGTGATGAACCCCGTCGACCACCCGCACGGTGGTGGTGAGGGCCGGACCTCGGGTGGCCGCCACCCGGTTTCGCCCTGGGGCAAGAAGGAAGGTCGTACGCGCTCGCCGAAGAAGGCCAGCAACAAGTACATCGTCCGCCGCCGCAAGACGAACAAGAAGCGCTAGGAGCCGGCGAGAACATGCCACGCAGTCTCAAGAAGGGGCCCTTCGTCGACGACCACCTGATCAAGAAGGTGGACGCACAGAACGAAGCCGGCACCAAGAACGTCATCAAGACCTGGTCTCGCCGCTCGATGATCATCCCGGCCATGCTGGGGCACACCATCGCGGTGCACGACGGCCGCAAGCACGTCCCGGTGTTCGTCACCGAGTCGATGGTCGGCCACAAGCTCGGCGAGTTCGCGCCGACGCGCACCTTCCGGGGCCACGTCAAGGACGACCGGAAGTCGCGCCGCCGCTGAGGCGGGTGTGAATGACCATGACCGACACCGAAGGGACAACCATGGAAGCCAGGGCCCGTGCGCGGCACATCCGCGTCACGCCCATGAAGGCCCGCCGCGTGGTGGACCTCATCCGTGGGCTGAACGCCGCGGAGGCTCAGGCGGTCCTGCGCTTCGCGCCGCAGGCCGCGAGCGTGCCGGTGGGGAAGGTGCTGGACAGCGCCATCGCCAACGCCGCGCACAACTACGACCACACGGACATCGACAGTCTGTACGTCTCCGAGGCGTACGTCGACGAGGGTCCGACCCTGAAGCGGTTCCAGCCGCGTGCCCAGGGCCGTGCCTACCGGATCCGTAAGCGGACCAGCCACATCACCGTGGTCGTCAGCAGCAAGGAAGGGACCCGGTAATGGGCCAGAAGGTAAACCCGCACGGGTTCCGCCTCGGCGTCACGACCGACTTCAAGTCGCGCTGGTACGCCGACAAGCTCTACAAGGACTACGTCAAGGAAGACGTGGCCATCCGCCGCATGCTCACCCAGGGCATGGAGCGGGCCGGCATCTCCAAGGTGGAGATCGAGCGCACCCGTGACCGGGTCCGCGTCGACGTCCACACCGCCCGCCCGGGCATCGTCATCGGCCGCCGCGGCGCCGAGGCGGACCGGCTGCGCGGCAACCTGGAGAAGCTGACCGGCAAGCAGATCCAGTTCAACATCCTCGAGGTCAAGAACCCCGAGCTGGACGCCCAGCTGGTGGCCCAGGCGGTCGCCGAGCAGCTGTCCTCCCGCGTCTCCTTCCGCCGTGCGATGCGCAAGTCGATGCAGAGCACCATGAAGGCCGGCGCCAAGGGCATCAAGATCCAGTGCGGTGGCCGTCTCGGCGGCGCCGAGATGTCCCGCTCCGAGTTCTACCGCGAGGGCCGGGTTCCGCTGCACACCCTGCGCGCGAACGTGGACTACGGCTTCTTCGAGGCCCGCACCACCTTCGGCCGCATCGGTGTGAAGGTCTGGATCTACAAGGGCGACGTCAAGAACATCGCCGAGGTCCGCGCCGAGAACGCCGCCGCCCGGGCGGGCAACCGCCCCTCGCGCGGTGGCGCCGGTGACCGTCCCGCGCGGGGCGGTCGCGGTGAGCGCGGTGGCCGCGGCCGCAAGCCGCAGCAGCAGCAGAGCGCCGGCGCCGAGGCCCCCAAGGCCGAGGCTCCCGCCGCTGCCGCTCCGGCTGCTGAGAGCACCGGAACGGAGGGCTGACCGTCATGCTGATCCCCCGCAGGGTCAAGCACCGCAAGCAGCACCACCCGAAGCGCTCGGGTGCGGCCAAGGGCGGTACCGAGGTCGCATTCGGCGAGTACGGCATCCAGGCCGTCACCGGTGCGTACGTCACCAACCGGCAGATCGAGGCCGCGCGTATCTCGATGACCCGGCACATCAAGCGTGGCGGCAAGGTGTGGATCAACATCTACCCCGACCGTCCGCTGACCAAGAAGCCCGCCGAGACCCGCATGGGTTCCGGTAAGGGTTCGCCGGAGTGGTGGATCGCGAACGTCAAGCCGGGACGGGTGATGTTCGAGCTGTCCTACCCCAACGAGAAGATTGCTCGTGAGGCGCTGATCCGCGCTGCTCACAAGCTTCCGATGAAGTGCCGGATCGTGCGGCGCGAGGCAGGTGAGGCGTGATGGCGACCGGAACCAAGGTTTCGGAGCTGCGCGAGCTGAACAACGAGGAACTCGTTGCGAAGCTGCGTGAGGCCAAGGAGGAGCTGTTCCGGCTCCGCTTCCAGTCGGCGACCGGACAGCTGGAGAACAACAGCCGGCTCAAGGCCGTCCGCAAGGACATCGCCCGGATCTACACCCTGATGCGTGAGCGCGAGCTGGGCATCGAGGTCTCGGTGGAGACGGTGGAGAGCGCCTGATGAGTGAGAAGAATGTGACTGAGACGACCCCGACCTCCGAGGCGGAGCGCGGCCGGCGGAAGACCCGTGAGGGTCTGGTCGTCAGCGACAAGATGGACAAGACCGTCGTTGTCGCTGTTGAGGACCGCGTCAAGCACGCGCTCTACGGCAAGATCATCCGCCGGACCAACAAGCTCAAGGCGCACGACGAGCAGAATGCCGCAGGCATCGGTGACCGCGTGCTCCTGATGGAGACCCGGCCGCTGTCCGCCACCAAGCGGTGGCGCGTCGTCGAGATCCTAGAGAAGGCGAAGTAACCATGATCCAGCAGGAGTCGCGACTGCGCGTCGCCGACAACACGGGCGCGAAGGAAATCCTTTGCATCCGTGTGCTCGGTGGTTCGGGTCGCCGCTACGCGGGCATCGGGGACGTCATTGTCGCCACCGTCAAGGACGCGATCCCCGGTGGCAACGTCAAGAAGGGTGACGTCGTCAAGGCGGTCATCGTCCGCGCGGTCAAGGAGCGCCGTCGTCCCGACGGCTCGTACATCCGCTTCGACGAGAACGCCGCCGTCATTCTGAAGAACGACGGCGACCCCCGCGGCACCCGTATCTTCGGCCCCGTCGGCCGTGAGCTGCGCGAGAAGAAGTTCATGAAGATCATCTCCCTCGCGCCGGAGGTGCTGTAACCGATGAAGATCAAGAAGGGCGACCTGGTCCAGGTCATCACCGGAAAGGACAAGGGCAAGCAGGGCAAGGTCATCGTGGCCTTCCCCCGCGAGGACCGCGTCCTGGTCGAGGGTGTCAACCGGGTCAAGAAGCACACCAAGGCCGGACAGACGGCCCGTGGTTCGAAGACCGGTGGCATCGTGACGACCGAAGCCCCGATCCACGTGAGCAATGTCGCGCTCGTCGTGGAGAAGGACGGCAAGAAGGTCACCACCCGCGTCGGTTACCGCTTCGACGACGAGGGCAACAAGATCCGCGTTGCCCGGCGGACCGGTGAGGACATCTGATGACTGCCACTGCCACCACCGCGATCCCGCGTCTGAAGACGCGCTACCGCGAAGAGATCGCCGGCAAGCTGCACGACGAGTTCAAGTACGAGAACGTCATGCAGATCCCCGGCCTGACCAAGATCGTGGTCAACATGGGTGTGGGCGACGCCGCCCGCGACTCCAAGCTGATCGAGGGCGCCATCCGCGACCTCGCCACGATCACCGGACAGAAGCCGTCCGTGACGAAGGCCCGCAAGTCCATCGCGCAGTTCAAGCTGCGCGAGGGTCAGCCGATCGGCGCGCACACCACGCTGCGCGGCGACCGGATGTGGGAGTTCCTCGACCGTCTGCTGTCGCTGGCGCTGCCGCGCATCCGCGACTTCCGGGGCCTGTCCCCGAAGCAGTTCGACGGCCGGGGGAACTACACCTTCGGGCTGACCGAGCAGGTCATGTTCCACGAGATCGACCCGGACAAGATCGACCGGGTCCGTGGTATGGACATCACCGTGGTGACCACGGCGACCACCGACGAGGAGGGCCGCGCCCTGCTGCGTCACCTCGGTTTCCCGTTCAAGGAGGCGTGAGCCATGGCGAAGAAGGCCCTGATCCAGAAGGCCGCTCGCAAGCCGAAGTTCGCGGTGCGCGGGTACACCCGCTGCCAGCGCTGCGGACGGCCGCACTCCGTGTACCGCAAGTTCGGCCTGTGCCGCGTGTGCCTTCGCGAGATGGCGCACCGCGGCGAGCTGCCGGGCGTCACCAAGAGCTCCTGGTAATCACTACTACGCCGTAGGTCCTCGGGGTCCGCTGCCCACACTTCGGTGGGTGGCGGCCCCGGGGAAACCCCGGTGGGAGAGGCCGAAGGCCATCTCATGACCATGACCGACCCGATCGCAGACATGCTCACGCGTCTGCGGAACGCGAACTCGGCGTACCACGACACCGTCGTGATGCCGCACAGCAAGATCAAGACGCACATCGCGGAGATCCTCCAGCAGGAGGGCTACATCACCGGCTGGAAGACCGAGGAGGCCCCCGTCGGCCAGAGCCTCGTTCTGGAGCTGAAGTACGGCCCGAACCGCGAGCGTTCGATCGCCGGCATCAAGCGGATCTCGAAGCCGGGCCTGCGGGTCTACGCGAAGTCCACCAACCTGCCCCGCGTGCTGGGCGGCCTCGGCGTGGCGATCATCTCCACGTCCAACGGCCTCCTGACCGGCCAGCAGGCTCAGAAGAAGGGCGTGGGTGGGGAAGTCCTCGCCTACGTCTGGTAACGGAAGGGAACGGATAGCCATGTCGCGTATCGGCAAGCTCCCCATCCAGGTTCCCGCCGGTGTGGACGTCACCATCGACGGCCGTACGGTCGCGGTGAAGGGCCCCAAGGGCTCTCTCTCGCACACGGTCGCCGCGCCTATCGACGTCGAGCGGAGTGAGGACGGCACCATCGTCGTCTCCCGCCCGAACGACGAGAACCGGAACAAGTCCCTGCACGGCCTGTCCCGCACGCTGGTGGCGAACCTGATCATCGGCGTGACCGAGGGTTACAGCAAGGACCTCGAAATCAGCGGTGTCGGTTACCGCGTGGCCGCGAAGGGCTCCAACCTGGAGTTCTCCCTCGGCTACAGCCACCCGATCCTCGTCGAGGCCCCCGAGGGCATCACCTTCAAGGTGGACTCGCCCACGAAGCTGAGCGTCCAGGGGATCGACAAGCAGAAGGTCGGCGAGGTCGCCGCGAAGATCCGCAAGCTGCGCAAGCCCGACCCGTACAAGGCCAAGGGCGTCAAGTACGCGGGCGAGGTCATCCGCCGCAAGGTCGGAAAGGCTGGTAAGTAAGCCATGGCATACGGCATCAAGATCGCCAAGGGCGATGCCCGTAAGCGTACGGCGAACAAGCGGCGTCACCTGCGGATCCGCAAGAAGGTCTCCGGCACCGCCGCGCGTCCGCGGCTGGTCGTGACCCGCTCGAACCGTCACATGGTGGCCCAGGTCATCGACGACATCGAGGGTCACACGCTGGCGTCGGCCTCCTCCCTGGATGTCTCCATCCGGGGCAAGGAGGGCGACAAGAGCGACAAGGCCAAGAAGGTCGGCGCCCTGGTGGCCGAGCGGGCCAAGGCCGCGGGCATCGAGGCCGTGGTCTTCGACCGTGGCGGCAACAAGTACGCCGGGCGCGTGGCCGCGCTCGCGGACGCCGCCCGTGAGGCGGGGCTCAAGTTCTGAGCCGGTTCCGTCGACTGATTCGAGAGAGGTAATTCCAATGGCTGGACCCCAGCGCCGCGGTGGCGGCGCCGGTGGCGGCGAGCGACGGGACCGTAAGGGTCGGGACGGTGGCGCTGCCGCCGAGAAGACCGCGTACGTCGAGCGTGTCGTCGCGATCAACCGCGTCGCCAAGGTTGTGAAGGGTGGTCGTCGCTTCAGCTTCACCGCGCTGGTCGTGGTGGGCGACGGTGACGGCACCGTGGGTGTCGGTTACGGCAAGGCCAAGGAGGTGCCGGCCGCCATCGCCAAGGGTGTGGAGGAGGCCAAGAAGCACTTCTTCAAGGTCCCCCGTATCCAGGGCACCATCCCGCACCCGATCCAGGGTGAGGAGGCCGCGGGTGTCGTGCTGCTCAAGCCGGCGTCCCCCGGTACCGGTGTGATCGCCGGTGGCCCGGTGCGCGCCGTCCTGGAGTGCGCGGGCATCCACGACGTGCTGAGCAAGTCGCTCGGTTCGTCGAACCCCATCAACATCGTGCACGCCACGGTGGCCGCTCTGCGGGGCCTGCAGCGCCCCGAGGAGATCGCCGCCCGCCGTGGTCTGCCGCTGGAGGACGTGGCTCCCGCCGCTCTGCTGCGGGCCAGGGCCGGGGTGAGTGCGTGATGGCGCGGCTGAAGATCACCCAGGTCAAGTCCTACATCGGCAGCAAGCAGAATCACCGTGACTCGCTGCGTTCGCTCGGTCTGAAGAAGATCAACGACGTGGTCGTCAAGGACGACCGCCCGGAGATCCGCGGCATGGCCAACGCGGTGCGGCACCTGGTGAAGGTCGAGGAGGTCGACTGACATGGCGCAGGAAGAGAACAGCGGCGCGCCGCTGAAGCTGCACCACCTGCGGCCCGCCCCCGGCGCCAAGACCGCCAAGATCCGGGTGGGTCGTGGTGAGGCGTCCAAGGGCAAGACCGCCGGCCGCGGTACCAAGGGCACCAAGGCCCGGTACCAGGTGCGGGCGGGCTTCGAGGGCGGGCAGCTGCCGCTGCACATGCGGCTGCCCAAGCTCAAGGGCTTCAACAACCCGAACCACAAGCAGTTCCAGGTCGTCAACCTGGACAAGCTGGCGCAGTTGTACCCCGAGGGTGGCGACGTGACCGTCGCCGACCTCGTGGCCAAGGGCGCGGTGCGGAAGAACGAGCTGGTGAAGGTCCTCGGCTCCGGTGACGTCTCGGTGGCGCTGACGGTGACGGTTGACGCCGTTTCCGGCTCCGCCAAGGAGAAGATCACCGCGGCCGGCGGCACCGTGACCGAGCTGCTCTGAGCCGCATGAAGTGCGAGTGACCGGGGATGCCTGAAGGAGGCATCCCCGGTCAGTCGTTCCGGCCCGGCGCATCCGCCGGTAAGGTGGCGTGCGTTGCCGTCAACCGGGGCCGACCGCTGCCCGGCGGGCAGCGGAGTTCGTGCCCAGCTTTCTATCCGTTGACCTTCAAGACCATCACCTCTCGCGCGCGCCGCGGGGGGCGCAGGAGGAACCGTGCTCACCGCGTTCGCCCGGGCGTTCCGGACGCCTGACCTGCGCAAGAAGCTGCTCTTCACGCTCGGCATCGTGGTGCTGTTCCGCTTCGGGCAGCACATCCCGGTTCCCGGTGTGAGTTTCCAGAACGTCCAGGAGTGTGTGGACCAGGCGGCGGCCGGAGGCAACTCCGGGCTCTTCGGTCTGGTCAACATGTTCAGCGGTGGGGCTCTGCTCCAGCTGACGATCTTCGCGCTCGGCATCATGCCGTACATCACCGCGAGCATCATTCTGCAGCTGCTTGTCGTCGTGATCCCCCGCCTCGAAGCCCTGAAGAAGGAGGGCCAGTCGGGGCAGGCGAAGATCACCCAGTACACGCGTTATCTGACGATGGCCCTGGCCGTGCTCCAGGCCACCGGCCTGGTGGCCACCGCCCGCAGCGGCTCGCTCTTCCCGAACTGCACGGTCGCGGGCGAGATCATCCCCTCCGACTCGATCTTCACCACGGTCCTCATGGTGATCGCGCTGACCTCGGCCACCGCGCTGATCATGTGGATGGGTGAGCTGATCACCGACCGCGGCATCGGCAACGGCATGTCGATGCTGATGTTCACCTCGATCGCGGCCGGCTTCCCGTCGGCGCTGTGGCAGATCAAGCTCTCCGGTTCGCTCGCGGACGGCTGGATCGAGTTCGGCGTCGTGGTGGCCTGTGGTCTGGCGATGGTCGGCCTGGTGGTCTTCGTGGAGCTGGCGCAGCGCCGGATCCCGGTGCAGTACGCCAAGCGCATGATCGGCCGGCGCTCGTACGGCGGCACGTCCACGTACATCCCGCTCAAGGTGAACCAGGCCGGTGTGATCCCGGTGATCTTCGCTTCCTCGCTGCTCTACATCCCGCAGCTGCTGGTGCAGTTCGCCGGGACGGACGCGGGCGGCTGGGCGGACTGGGTGCAGCGGTACTTCACCGGTGGTGACCACCCGTACTACATCATCACCTACTTCCTGCTGATCGTCTTCTTCGCGTTCTTCTACGTGGCCATCACCTTCAACCCCGAAGACGTGGCCGAAAACATGAAGAAGTATGGTGGTTTCATCCCGGGCATCCGGGCTGGCCGACCCACGGTCGAATACCTGAGCTATGTGCTGAACCGCATCACCTGGCCCGGGTCGCTGTACCTGGGTCTGATCGCGCTGGTGCCCACCGTGGCGCTGGTGATGTTCAACGCCCAGCAGGACTTCCCCTTCGGTGGCACATCCATCCTGATCATCGTGGGTGTCGGCCTGGAAACGGTGCGGCAGATCGAGAGCCAGCTCCACCAGCGCAATTACGAAGGGTTCCTCCGCTGATGCGAATCGTCCTCGTCGGACCGCCGGGCGCGGGCAAGGGCACGCAGGCCGCGCTCCTCGCCGAACGTCTCGGTATTCCGCACATCTCGACCGGAAACCTGTTCCGGGACAACATCAGCCAGGGCACGGAGCTGGGCCTCGCGGTCAAGCAGATCCTGGACGAGGGTGGTCTGGTCCCGGACGAGGTGACCATCGCGATGGCGGCGGACCGGCTCGCGCAGCCGGACGCCGGGGACGGTTTTCTGCTGGACGGCTTCCCGCGCAACATCGCCCAGGCCCAGGCGCTGGACGAGCTGCTCGGCAAGGACGGGCACAAGCTGACCGCGGTGCTCGACCTGGAGGTCCCCGAGGACGAGGTGGTCAAGCGGATCGCCGGCCGCCGGATGTGCCGCAAGAACAGCCAGCACGTCTTCCACGTGGAGTACGCGCCGCCGGCCGTCCCGGGCGTCTGCGACGAGTGCGGCGGTGAGCTGTACCAGCGCAGTGACGACCAGGAGGACACGGTCCGGCACCGGCTGGAGCTGTACCACCAGGAGACCGAGCCGATCATCGGCTACTACCGCGAGCAGGGCCTGGTCGTGACCATTCAGGCGCTCGGCCCGGTTCCGGAGATCACGCAGCGCGCGCTGTCGGCGCTGCCCGAGGCGGACGCCGCGTAGCGCGGCGCGTACGGGGCGTGTCCCCGCCGCTGTGACGGCCGCAGCGACCGCCTACGGGCGGGCGCTGCGGCCGTACTGTGGAAAGGGCCCGCTGGGGCCGCCCCGATACGGACGAGGACGAGGAACCTTCGATGGTGGAGATCAAGACCCCCGAGCAGATCGCGAAGATGCGGGCGGCCGGGCTCGTGGTGGCGGAGATCCACCGCAGGTGCGCGGCGGCGGCGGTGCCGGGGGCCTCCACGGCGGAGCTGGACGAGATCGCGGCGGCCACCCTGCGGGAGATGGGGGCCAAGCCGAACTTCCTCGGGTACGGGGGGTTCACCGGCAACATCTGCACCTCGGTGAACGAGGTGGTCGTGCACGGCATCCCCGGTCCTGAGACGGTGCTGGCCTCCGGCGACATCATCTCGATCGACGCGGGCGCCGTGGTGGACGGCTGGCACGCGGACGCGGCGCTGACGGTCTTCGTGGGCGAGGGGCACCCGGAGGAGGTGCGCGAGCTGAGCCGGGTGACCGACGCGTCGCTGTGGGCGGGGATCGCCGCGATGCGCAAGGGCGGCCGGCTGGTCGACATCTCCAAGGCGATCGAGGGCTACATCCGGCGCCAGCCGCGGCCGGCCTCCGGCAAGTACGGGATCATCGAGGAGTACGGCGGGCACGGCATCGGCTCCGAGATGCACATGGACCCGCACGTCCTGAACTACGTGGAGCGCCGGCGCGGACGCGGTCCGAAGCTGGTGCCGGGGATGTGCCTGGCGATCGAGCCGATGCTGTCGCTGGGCACCGCGAAGACGCACGTGCTGGACGACGAGTGGACCGTCAAGACGAACGACGGCAGCTGGGCGGCGCACTGGGAGCACTCGGTGGCGCTGACCGAACAGGGCCCGCTGGTGCTGACCGCGGTGGACGGCGGCGCGGCGCGGCTGGCCGAGCTGGGCGTGCGGGCGGCGCCCGATCCGCTGGCGTAATGATCTCCGATCCGGGGAAAAGATCATGGATTCGTCTTTTCGGGTGGGGTGGCGTAGAGTGATACGTCGGTCCTGGTACACCTGTGTATTCAGGGCTGTCCAGGTAGCCGATCCCGGAAGGTGAAGCGCTCAAGTATGGCCAAAAAACAAGGGGCCATCGAGATCGAGGGCACTGTTGTCGAGTCCCTGCCGAACGCGATGTTCAAGGTGGAGCTCCAGAACGGGCACCAGGTCCTCGCGCACATCAGCGGCAAGATGCGGATGCACTACATCCGTATTCTTCCCGACGACCGGGTCGTGGTGGAGCTGTCTCCCTACGACCTGACCCGCGGGCGGATCGTCTACCGCTACAAGTAAATCCAGATCGTTCGTACCGACTCGGAGAACCTCACTCTCATGAAGGTCAAGCCGAGCGTCAAGAAGATCTGCGACAAGTGCAAGGTGATCCGCCGCCACGGGCGGGTCATGGTCATTTGCGAGAACCTGCGCCACAAGCAGCGCCAGGGCTGACGCAGACCGCCACCGCCTCGTACTCGTAGCAGTTCTTCGCGCGACGCCGCGACACGCACATATGTAGATACGCAGATACCCGACCCCTCGCCGATCAGCGCGGGGACGACACCCCCGGTCGGAGGCCGGGGACCCGGCTCGTAAAACTTCGTGAGTCTTACGGGAACGGTGCTGCGGAAGACCTCCGAAGAGCCCATCAGGAGCCACATTCATGGCACGCCTCGCAGGCGTCGACCTCCCGCGTGACAAGCGCGTCGAGGTCGCCCTCACCTACGTCTTCGGCATCGGGCGCACCCGTGCCAAGGAGACCCTTGCCAGCACCGGGGTCAACCCGGACACCCGCGTCCGCGACCTCGGCGAGGACGACCTCGTCAAGCTCCGCGAGTACGTGGACGCCAACCTCAAGACCGAGGGTGACCTCCGTCGCGAGATCCAGGCCGACATCCGCCGCAAGGTCGAGATCGGCTGCTACGAGGGTCTGCGTCACCGCCGCGGCCTGCCGGTCCACGGTCAGCGCACCAAGACCAACGCGCGTACCCGCAAGGGCCCGCGTCGCGCGATCGCCGGCAAGAAGAAGCCGGGCAAGAAGTAGTCCGCACCGGACGCTGTTCCAGCGGTCCGAGTTGTAGGACCGACCACCTCCACGGGAGTACGTGTATATGCCTCCGAAGGGCCGTACGGCCGGCGCCAAGAAGGTGCGCCGCAAGGAAAAGAAGAACGTTGCCCACGGGCACGCTCACATCAAGAGCACGTTCAACAACACCATCGTCTCGATCACGGACCCGTCCGGGAACGTGATCTCGTGGGCCTCCGCCGGCCATGTCGGCTTCAAGGGCTCGCGCAAGTCCACCCCCTTCGCCGCGCAGATGGCCGCCGAGAACGCGGCCCGGCGGGCGCAGGAGCACGGCATGCGCAAGGTCGACGTCTTCGTGAAGGGCCCCGGTTCCGGCCGGGAGACCGCGATCCGCTCGCTCCAGGCGACCGGCCTCGAGGTCGGCTCCATCCAGGACGTCACCCCCACCCCGCACAACGGATGCCGCCCGCCCAAGCGCCGCCGCGTCTGACCAGCTCGAAGTAGGAGACAGATAGACCATGGCGCGTTACACCGGGGCCGACTGCAAGCGTTGCCGTCGGGAGAAGCAGAAGCTCTTCCTCAAGGGGAGCAAGTGCGAGAGCGCGAAGTGCCCGATCGAGATCCGTCCTTACCCCCCGGGTGAGCACGGACGCGGGCGCACCAAGGACAGCGAGTACCTGCTTCAGATGCGTGAGAAGCAGAAGTGCGCGCGGATCTACGGTGTCCTCGAGAAGCAGTTCCGCGGCTACTACACCGAGGCCAACCGCCAGCAGGGCAAGACGGGTGAGAACCTGCTGCGCATCCTCGAGTCGCGACTGGACAATGTCGTCTACCGGGCCGGCTTCGCCAAGTCCCGGGACCACGCCCGTCAGCTGGTGCGGCACGGCCACATCCTGCTGAACGGCCGCAAGACCGACATTCCCTCGGCGCGGGTGTCCCCGAACGACATCGTCGAGGTGCGGGAGTCCTCCCGTTCCCTGACCCCGTTCGAGGTGGCCAAGGCCGAGGCCGGCGAGAAGACCGTGCCGGCGTGGCTGGAGGCCATCCCGTCGAACCTGCGGGTGCTGGTGCACGCGCTGCCCGAGCGCCAGGTGATCGACACCCAGGTGCAGGAGCAGCTGATCGTGGAGCTGTACTCCAAGTAGTGGTGTGGGCGGAGTCACCCCGGGTCACCGGGGGCTCCGCCCGTACTCTTGAATGACGTGTGTTGTCTGGCTTGGCATCAAATAGTGGGTGCCGAAGACTGGAGTTCTTTTCATGCTGATCGCTCAGCGTCCCTCTTTGACCGAAGAGGTCGTCGACGAGTTCCGCTCCCGGTTCGTGATCGAGCCGCTGGAGCCGGGCTTCGGGTACACGCTCGGTAACTCTCTGCGGCGTACGCTGCTGTCCTCGATCCCGGGCGCGGCCGTCACCAGCATCCGGATCGACGGGGTGCTGCACGAGTTCTCCACCGTGCCGGGCGTCAAGGAGGATGTCACCGACCTCATCCTCAACATCAAGCAGCTGGTCGTCTCCTCGGAGCACGACGAGCCCGTGGTGATGTACCTGCGCAAGCAGGGCCCCGGCCTGGTGACCGCGGCCGACATCGCCCCGCCGGCCGGGGTGGAGGTCCACAACCCCGACCTGGTGCTGGCCAGCCTGAACAACAAGGGCAAGCTGGAGATGGAGCTGACCGTCGAGCGCGGTCGCGGCTACGTCTCCGCCGTGCAGAACAAGGCGGCGGGCCAGGAGATCGGCCGGATCCCGGTCGACTCGATCTACAGCCCCGTGCTGAAGGTCACCTACAAGGTCGAGGCCACCCGTGTGGAGCAGCGCACCGACTTCGACAAGCTGATCGTCGACGTCGAGACCAAGGAGGCCATGCGTCCGCGTGACGCCATGGCGTCCGCCGGCAAGACCCTGGTCGAGCTGTTCGGCCTGGCCCGTGAGCTCAACGTCGACGCCGAGGGCATCGACATGGGCCCCTCGCCGACCGACGCGGCGCTCGCCGCCGACCTGGCGCTGCCGATCGAGGAGCTGGAGCTGACCGTCCGCTCCTACAACTGCCTCAAGCGCGAGGGCATCCACTCGGTGGGCGAGCTGGTGGCCCGCTCCGAGGCCGATCTGCTGGACATCCGGAACTTCGGTGCCAAGTCGATCGACGAGGTCAAGGCGAAGCTGGCCGGCATGGGCCTGGCCCTGAAGGACAGCCCGCCCGGATTCGACCCGACCACCGCCGCCGACGCCTTCGGGGCCGAGGACGACGGGGACACGGGCTTCGCGGAGACCGAGCAGTACTGACGGTCCCGCGTCTCACAGTGGCCACTGCTGACCAGTGGCACCCTGACACCGGTACCTGACACGGCCGGTGCAGACAGATGAAGGAGACAGACCATGCCGAAGCCCACGAAGGGCACCCGGCTCGGTGGCGGCCCGGCCCACGAGCGGCTCATGCTGGCGAACCTCGCCACGGCGCTGTTCGAGCACGGCCGGATCACCACCACGGTGGCGAAGGCGCGCCGGCTGCGTCCGGTGGCCGAGCGGCTGATCACCAAGGCGAAGAAGGGTGACCTGCACAACCGCCGTCAGGTGATGCGCACCATCACCGACAAGAGCGTCGTGCACACCCTCTTCACCGAGATCGGTCCGCAGTTCGCGAACCGGCCGGGCGGCTACACCCGCATCACCAAGATCGGTCCCCGTCGCGGCGACAACGCCCCGATGGCCGTGATCGAGCTGGTCGAGGCGCTCACCGTGCAGCAGGAGGCGGTCGGCGAGGCCGAGGCCGCCACCAAGCGTTCGGTGAAGGAGACCGAGGCCGCCACCACGGCGACCGAGGCCCCCGCCGCCGAGGCGACCGAGGCGAAGGCCGAGGAGAAGAAGGACGACACCGAGGCCTGACGGTCCGGAGTCCACGCCGCTGGGCCTGTCACCCTTCCGGGGGAGACAGGCCCAGCGCCATGTGCGCAGGAGAGGGAGCAGCGGGTGTCCGAGACGGTACGGGTGCGTCTTGACGTGAGTTACGACGGGGCGGCGTTCTCCGGCTGGGCCCGCCAGCGGGGGCGGCGGACCGTACAGGAGGAGCTGGAGGAGGCGCTGCGGGTCGTCACCCGCTCCGACCAGGTGTTCGAGCTGACGGTGGCCGGCCGCACGGACGCCGGGGTGCACGCGCGCGGCCAGGTGGCGCACGTGGACCTGCCGGCCCGGGTGTGGGACGAACAGCGCGAGGCGCTGCTGCGCCGGCTGACCGGCCGGCTGCCGATGGACGTCCGGGTGCGCCGGGTGTCGGCGGCCCCCGCCGACTTCGACGCCCGCTTCTCGGCGATCTGGCGCCGGTACGTGTACCGGGTCAGCGACCACCCGGGCGGCGTGGACCCGCTGCGGCGCGGGCACGTGCTGTGGCACAACTGGCCGCTGGACGTGGCCGCGATGAACGCCGCCTCGCGCCCGCTGCTGGGCGAGCACGACTTCGCGGCGTACTGCAAGCGCCGCGAGGGCGCCACCACGATCCGCACCCTGCGCCGGCTGAGCTGGGAGCGCGGCGCGGACGGGGTGCTGGAGGGCACGGTGGAGGCGGACGCGTTCTGCCACAACATGGTGCGCTCACTGGTCGGCGCACTGCTCTTCGTCGGCGACGGGCACCGCTCCCCGGAGTGGCCCGGCCAGGTGCTGGCGCGCGGAGTACGGGACTCGGCGGTACACGTGGTGCGCCCGCACGGCCTGACCCTGGAGGAGGTCGGCTACCCGGCCGACGACCTGCTCGCGGCCCGCAACCGGGAGGCCCGCAACGTCCGCACACTCCCGGCGCAGGCCGGCTGCTGCTAGCTGCTGTTGCGCCGCTCCTCCACCAGGGCGGAGGCGCTGGCGGACGCCTGCGCCTCGCCGCGCTGGATGATGCGGGCGAACGCGTGGTCGTTCCCGTCCCGGGCGGCCTGCTGGGCGGGGGTGCCGTCGCCGCTGTCGGGGGTGCCGTCGGCGTTGCCCGCGATGGTGAAGTACGTGTAGCGCCCCACCTGGTTGGTGGTGGTGCGGCAGCCGCCGCGCTGGCAGAACTCGGGGCTGTCGCCGGCGGTGAGCGGCAGGAGGTTGCGGACGTAGGCGGCACTGGCGGCCTGCGCGTCCTCCTCGGTCGGGAACTGCGCGATGCCGACGGTGACGGCGGTGCCGTCCCCGGTGAACGTGGCGCGCAGCAGGGCGGCGCACCCGTGCTCGGTGAGCACGGCGCCCAGCTCGTCGGTGACGCCCGCGGTGCAGTCCTCGGAGCCCTCGGCCGCGGTCTTGGTGTACTCGCGGCCCTCCACGGTCATGGCGTCGCCGGGGTACAGCTCCTCGGCGGTGAAGGGCGCGAGGTCCTTGTCGGCGTCGGAGATGAACTCGCGCGGCTTGGGCAGCGGCGGGAGCGTCGTCTCCTCGAAGGTCGGATCGGGCGCGGGCGTGGTACTGGCCCCGTCGTCCGGCCCGCCGGACTGCCCCCCGGTGTCCCCGGCGGCTTGGCCGCCGGACCCGCTGTCCTGCTGCACGATGGCGAGCGCGACCACGGTCCCCACGGCGAGCGTGGCCAGCACGCTGCCCCCCACGACGAGCAGCCGCTTGCGCCCGCGCTTCTTCTCGGCCTCGGCGGCGAGCGCCCCCCAGTCCGGAGTCCCCTGCTGCCCCGGCTGCTGACCCCACCCGGGCCCGGCCCCTTGCCCAAAACTCATGGACGAATCCTAGCGGCGGCCGGGCGGCACGGGCCCCCGGTGGTGGGCCGCGGTGGGCGGCGCATGCGCGGTGCGACGGCCGAAGTGGCCTGTGGCGATTGTGAGTCTGCTGTGACCTTTGTGAAGTTGAATGGTGGACAACGGAGTTGACCGGCCACTCCGTTGTCATCGACGTGAGGGGTTGCGGCATGGAGCCGTCGGACGTCCAAGAGACGGACTGGACCGCGCCGGCCCTGGAGCGCGTCCGGGTGCGGTCCTGGCGCTGGGTGTACCTCGGGCTCGCGGTGGCCGGTGTGAGCTGTCAGCTGCTGCTCCTGGAGTCGGAATGGCCCGCCTACCCGGTCCCGGTTCCGGTCGGCTGGGGGGTGCTGCTCGGCGCCGTCGGGGTCGCGGGCGGGGTGTGGCGGCTCTCCGAGTACGGGCGGATGCGGCGCACGCTCGCCCGGCACCCGTGGACGGCGTGCTCGGCGGTGATCCGGCAGGGCGTGCTGGTATTGCGTGCCGAGGACACGGAGCCGAGGTGGCAGGTCCGCGTCCCGCGCACCCCGTGGCGGCCCCGGCCGGTGCCGGACGGCGACGCGGTCCCGTTGTGGTGGGCCGGTCCGCCGGGCGCGGGCGGGGTCGTCGCCCGCGCGGACGGTACGGGGCTGAGCTGGGCCGGGCCGGTGGCGGCGGAGTCCGGGCCCACCGGGGAAGCCACCGGCGGGAACGCCGAGCCCGTATATCCGGACCGCGCGGCGGTGCGGCCGGTGCGCAGCCGGCTGCTGCTGCCCTGGGGCGCGGTGCTGGGCCTGCTGCTGCTCGTCCTCGGGCAACTGGGTCACTGGGCGCGGTACGAGCGGGACGAACTGGTGCAGGCGACCGTGACGGCTGCCGAGTACGGCACCGTGGTGGCGGGCGACTGGTGCGCGATCGCCTGGGAGGACCCGTTCGGGGGCGGCGAACGGCACGCGGAGCGGGTGTCCTGCCCGCCCGACAACGCCTTCGGCCGCTGGTCGGTGGACTCGCCGCTGTACATCTGGATCGTCGCGGACGGCCCGTGGCGGGGCGAGTACTACCACCATCCGCAGGAACGGCTGGCGGGCCCGGGCGGTATGGCCGAGATCGTGTACACCGGGCTCTCCGACGGCGGCTTGCTGTTGCTGGCCGGCTGCCTGCCGGCCCTGGCGATCCGCAGGGAGGGACGGCAGCGGCTGCGCGATGCGGCGGCGACGTACGGGCCCGGGTCCGTACCGGTCGCGTCCGCTGTGCCGCCGAGCGTCGCGGGCCCGGTGCGCGCGGCCTCGCACCCAGCGGAGTGGATGCTGCCGTGGTGGCGGATACCGGCCTTGTGGTGGCGCTCCGGGATACCGGCGGCCCTGATCGCGATGGCTGCCTGGCAGCCGCTGATCCTGCTCGTGTTCGTCCTCCAGGTCGCTCTGTCGTCGCTGCCCGCAGGGCCCCGGGTGGCGGTCTTCCTGCTGCCCCTGGCGATCTTCCCGGTGCTGATCGTCCTGGGCATCCGGGCGCTGATCAAGCTCGAGCGGGTGCGGGCGCTGGCGAGGACCGCCCGGACGCCTTACGCGCTGCCCTACCGGTACGAACTGCGCCACCCGGAGGGCGGCGAGCCGGTGCTCGCGCTCTTCCCCCCGGACACGGAGCCGGGACCGGACGCCCGCCCCGTTGACGTACTGCCCCTGGAGCCGCCCACCGGCCGGTGCCCCTGGCCGCACCGTCCGGAGCCGGTGGGTACCGCCTGGGTGCACGGCTACGGGCCGCGGGTGCCGCGTATCGACGGCGAGGTGTTCTGGCCCCGTGGCTGACCGCACGGCCCGGGCCGTGCCCGGTTCGGGCCGTAATGTGACAGGGAGTGTTCCTTTTATGATCGGTGAGATTGCAGGCCTCGCTGTCGGTGCCGTGATCATGGCGGCAGGGATCATCGTGCTGGCCAATGTCCGCGAAGTCGCCGACCGTCTCGACGCTCGTATGAAAGCGAGGATAGGGGAGGACGTCATGCCCTCCCTGCAGCCGCTGGGGGATGCGAGAATTCAGGGAGGCGCGTCGATATTGATCGGCGGCCTGTTCGTACTCACCTCGGTGGTGAACCTGGTGAATCGATAGCCTCCCTCCGGGGCGATCCGACCGGTTCCGTACTTTTCTGTGGGTTGACGTGCGTCAGGGCCGAGGGGTCTCGTACCTGGCGGTCGGTGTGAGCCGGCGGGCAAGGAGTTCACTATGACTGTTTCCCGTATCGCTTTCCCGGTTCTGGCCGGTCTCGCCTTTACCGTGCTCGGGTGTTGCATCGTCTTCAACGTCGCAGGGTTGGCTGACCGTATCAATGCGGGGCGTCACCGCAATCTGCCGGGTCATTCTCCTCTTCGCTTTCTGGCGAATGTGAAAATCCAGGGTGGCGTCTGGATGCTGCTGGGTTCGGGCCTGGTGACCGCCTGCTTTCTCGCCTATGCCGGAGTTCTTGAGCTGGCCGGATGACCTCGGGTGGGGCAGAGCTGGCGCGGTGGGCATCGGCGAAGCGATGGTCCGCCCCGTTGGCGATCGGGTGTTCCGTCGAACGGGTCGGCGAGCGAAATCCGGTTGGGGTGGCCGGTCCCGGCTGGGAGCATGGGGGGCATGGGGCATGTTGAGGTCGCGCATCTGGAGTATGTGCTCGGGGACGGGCGGATGCTGCTCGACGATGTGTCGTTCCGGGTCGGGGAAGGGTCCGCCGTCGCGCTCGTCGGGGGGAACGGGGCCGGGAAGACCACCCTGCTGCGGCTCATCGGCGGGGAGCTGAGCCCGCAGGCGGGCAGCGTCACCGTCAGTGGCGGGCTCGCCGTCATGCCGCAGTTCGTGGGGAGCGTCCGCGACGAGCGGACCGTACGGGATCTGCTGGTGTCCGTGTCCCCTGCGCCGCTGCGGGCCGCCGCCGCGGCCGTGGACGAGGCGGAGCTGGCCGTCATGACCCGGGACGACGAGGCCGCGCAGATGGCGTACGCGCAGGCGCTGGCCGACTGGGGCGAGGTGCGCGGGTACGAGGCCGAGACGCTGTGGGACATCTGCACCACGGCGGCGCTCGGCGTGCCGTACGAGCGCGCCCAGTGGCGGCAGGTACGGACCCTGTCCGGCGGTGAGCAGAAGCGGCTGGTGCTGGAGGCGCTGCTGCGCGGCACCGAGGAGGTGCTGCTGCTGGACGAGCCGGACAACTATCTGGACGTCCCCGGCAAGCGCTGGCTGGAGGAGCGGCTGCGGGAGACCCGGAAGACCGTGCTGTTCGTCTCCCACGACCGGGAGCTGCTGGCCCGGGCCGCCGAGAAGATCATCAGTGTGGAGCCGGGCCCGGCCGGCTCGGACGTCTGGGTGCACGGCGCCGGGTTCGACACGTATCACGCGGCGCGCGAGAAGCGCTTCGAGCGGTTCGAGGAGCTGCGCCGGCGCTGGGACGAGAAGCGGGCCCAGCTGAAGAAGCTGGTCGTGGACCTGCGGCAGTACGCGTCCCGCAGCGACGAGATGGCCTCCCGGTACAAGGCGGCGCAGACCCGGCTGCGGAAGTTCGAGGAGGCCGGGCCGCCGCAGGAGCCGCCGCGCCGGCAGGACATCCGGATGCGGCTGCGCGGCGGCCGTACCGGGCTGCGGGCGATCACCTGCGAGGGCCTGGAGCTGACCGGGCTGATGCGGCCCTTCGACCTGGAGGTGTTCTACGGGGAGCGGGTGGCCGTGCTCGGGTCCAACGGTTCGGGGAAGTCGCACTTCCTGCGGCTGCTGGGCGGGGACGCGGTGAACCACAGCGGTGCGTGGAAGCTGGGCGCCCGGGTCGTACCGGGGCATTTCGCCCAGACCCATGCGCACCCCGAGCTGCTCGGCCGCACCCTGCTGGACATCCTGTGGACGGAGCACGCCAGGGCCCGCGGTCCCGCCATGTCCGCGCTGCGCCGCTACGAGCTGGACCGGCAGGCCGAGCAGCGGTTCGAGCGGCTGTCGGGCGGGCAGCAGGCGCGGTTCCAGATCCTGCTGCTGGAGCTGGCGGGCTCCACCGCCCTGCTGCTGGACGAGCCCACCGACAACCTGGACCTGGAGAGCGCCGAGGCCCTCCAGGCGGGCCTTGAGGCGTACGAGGGGACGGTGCTGGCCGTCACGCACGACCGGTGGTTCGCGCGTTCCTTCGACCGCTTCCTGGTCTTCGGGTCGGACGGTGTGGTAAGGGAGACCGCCGAGCCGGTGTGGGACGAGCGGCGGGTCGTGCGGGAGCGGTAGCCGGGGCGGGCGCGTTTTGACCGGCGTGGGGCGGGGACGGTAACCTGCCTGGTCGAATGCGTTTGGCTTGCTCGTTCTCACGTGAGGGGCCTTGCGCCGGTTCACCCGGCCGGTTTCCAGCGGCCCGTTTCCGGTATGCGTCACCGGGTGCGGGCCTCGCTGCGATCGCTCGGGTGGCCTTGTCAGGACCCATTCACTGAAGAAGCGAAGGCTACGACCGTGCGTACGTACAGCCCCAAGCCCGGAGACGTGCAGCGTCAGTGGCACGTCATCGACGCCACCGACGTCGTCCTGGGCCGCCTGGCCTCTCAGGCCGCCACCCTTCTGCGGGGCAAGCACAAGCCGGTGTACGCGCCGCACGTTGACACCGGTGACTTCGTCATCATCGTCAACGCCGACAAGGTGCACCTGTCCGGCAACAAGCGGACCCAGAAGCTGGCCTACCGCCACTCCGGCTACCCGGGTGGTCTGCGGTCCATCCGTTACGACGAGCTGCTCGAGAAGAACCCCGAGAAGGCCGTCGAGAAGGCCATCAAGGGCATGCTCCCGAAGAACTCCCTCGGCCGTCAGGTCTTCTCGAAGCTGAAGGTCTACGCAGGGCCCCAGCACCCGCATGCCGCCCAGCAGCCGGTGCCTTTCGAGATCACCCAGGTCGCGCAGTAGTCCGGCCACACCCCTAAGACGAAGAGAATTCCGAGGAGAATCGTGGCCGAGCCCACCACTGACGAGACCATCGACACCGAGGTCCCCGAGGTCGAGGAGTACACCACCGAGAGCGCGCCGGAGCAGTTCGCGGCCGAGGGCGACGAGTTCGCCGCGCGTTTCGGTGAGCCGCTGCCGGGTGCCGGCACCGGGCGCCGCAAGAACGCCATCGCCCGGGTGCGCATCCTGCCCGGCACCGGCAAGTGGAAGATCAACGGTCGCACCCTGGAGGGGTACTTCCCCAACAAGGTGCACCAGCAGGAAGTCAACGAGCCGTTCAAGGTGCTGGAGCTGGACGACCGCTACGACGTGGTCGCCCGCATCTCCGGCGGCGGCATCTCCGGCCAGGCCGGTGCGCTCCGTCTCGGTGTCGCCCGCGCCCTGAACGAGGCCGACGTGGAGAACAACCGCGCCGCCCTCAAGAAGGCCGGCTTCCTGACCCGTGACGCCCGCGCCGTCGAGCGCAAGAAGGCCGGTCTGAAGAAGGCCCGTAAGGGTACCCAGTACAGCAAGCGCTAACCCGATTGCTGCTGACGCCCCGACAGTGCTTCCGCGCTGTCGGGGCGTTCTTTTATAAGGTTAACGACGCGGGTCAGCCTTGTGAACGTGGAGGAATGACAGTGGGACGACTCTTCGGTACCGACGGAGTGCGCGGAATCGCCAACGCGGATCTGACGGCCGAGATGGCCCTCGGGCTGTCCGTGGCGGCGGCGGGCGTGCTGCGCGGCGACAGTACCGGTGACGGTCGGCCCACGGCGGTGGTCGGGCGCGACCCGCGCGCCTCGGGCGAGTTCCTGGAGGCGGCGGTGGTGTCCGGCCTCGCCAGCGCCGGAGTGGACGTGGTGCGGGTGGGCGTCCTGCCGACACCGGCCGTCGCGTACCTGACCGGCGCGCTGGACGCCGCCTTCGGCGTCATGCTCTCGGCCAGCCACAACCCGATGCCGGACAACGGCATCAAGTTCTTCGCCCGCGGCGGGCACAAGCTGGCCGACGAACTGGAGGACCGGATCGAGACGGCCTACCGGGCGCACGCGGCCGGTGAGCCGTGGGACCGGCCGGTGGGCGCCGGGGTGGGGCGCGTGACGGAGTACGGCGCGGGGGCCGACGACTACGCCGCGCACCTGGTGGGCGCGCTGCCCAACCGGCTCGACGGACTGAAGATCGTGGTGGACACCGCGCACGGCGCCGCGGCGCGGGTGGCGCCGGAGGCGTTCGCGCGGGCCGGCGCCGAGGTGGTGGCGATCGGCGCCGCGCCCGACGGGCTCAACATCAACGAGGGCTGCGGCTCCACCCACCTGGAGCCGCTGCGGGCGGCCGTGGTGGAGCACGGCGCGGACCTCGGGATCGCGGTGGACGGCGACGCCGACCGCTGCCTGGCGGTGGACGCGGCCGGCCGGGACATCGACGGGGACCAGATCCTCGCCGTCCTCGGGGTGGCGATGCGCGAGGCCGGCACGCTGAGCGAGGACACGGTGGTGGCCACCGTCATGTCCAACCTCGGCCTGTCGCTCGCCCTGGAGCGCGAGGGGCTGTCGCTGCGCCGGACGGCGGTGGGGGACCGGTACGTCCTGGAGGAGATGCGGCGCGGCGGGTACGCGCTGGGCGGCGAGCAGTCCGGGCACGTCATCGTCACCGAGCACGCGACGACGGGCGACGGCACGCTGACCGGTCTGCTGCTGGCGGCCCGGGTGGCGGCGACCGGGCGGAGCCTGGCGGAGCTGGGCGCCGTGATGGA
Organism: Streptomyces harbinensis; assembly: GCF_900116145.1. Lineage (GTDB taxonomy): Bacteria > Actinomycetota > Actinomycetes > Streptomycetales > Streptomycetaceae > Streptomyces > Streptomyces carpaticus. The sequence continues at coordinate 110,524 of NZ_FPAB01000007.1, forward strand.
GCGGCTGCCGCAGGTGCTGATCAATGTGCCGGACGTGGACAAGGCCCGGGTGGGCCGCTCGCCGGAGCTGGCGGACGCGGTCACGGACGCCGAGCGCCAGCTGGGCGCGACCGGCCGGGTGCTGCTGCGGCCCTCGGGTACCGAGCCGCTGGTGCGGGTGATGGTGGAGGCGGCGGACGCGGCGCAGGCGCGGGCGGTGGCGTCCGGTCTCGCGGACGCGGTGAAGTCGGCGCTGGGCTGACGCCTTCCCGGGGCTTCTCAGCTCAGATCTTGCGCAGCCTCAGGCGGCGGACCGAGTGGTCCGCCGCCTTCTGCAGTACCAGGGTGGCGCGGCCCCGGGTGGGGGCGATGTTCTCCCGGAGGTTCGGCTCGTTGATGGTGCGCCAGGTGGTGAGGGCGTACTCCATGGCCTCGTCCTCGGGCAGGGCCGCGTGCCGGTGGAAGTGCGAGGCGGGGTTCTGGAAGGCGGTGGCGCGCAGCTGGCGGAACCGCTCCAGGTACCAGGACTCGACGTCGGCGGGGCGGGCGTCCACGTACACCGAGAAGTCGAAGTAGTCGGCGAGCCCGACCTGGCCGGGGGCGGCGGGCTGGAGGACGTTCAGGCCCTCGACGATCAGTATGTCCGGGCGGCGTACGGTCAGCCGCTCGCCGGGCACGATGTCGTAGGAGAGGTGCGAGTACACCGGCGCGCTCACCTCGGCGCGGCCGGCCTTGACCTCGGCGACGAACCGGGTGAGGGCGCGGCGGTCGTACGACTCGGGGAAGCCCTTGCGGGACATCAGGCCGCGGCGTTCCAGTTCGGCCTTGGGGTAGAGGAAGCCGTCGGTGGTGACGCGGGCGACTTGGGGGTGTTCGGGCCAGCGGGCGAGGAGCGCCTGGAGGAGACGGGAGACGGTGGACTTGCCGACCGCGACGCTGCCGGCCACGCCGATGACGAAGGGGGTGGTGGGCTGGGGGCCGCCGAGGAAGGAGCCGACGGCGGCGCGCAGCTGGTGGGTGGCGGCGACGTGCAGGTTGAGGAGGCGGGAGAGCGGGAGGTAGATCTCGCGGACCTCGTCGAGGTCGATGACGTCGCCGAGGCCGCGCAGCGATTCCAGCTCGGCGGCGGTGAGGGGGAGCGGGGTGCGGTCGCGCAGGGCGCTCCACTCGGCGCGGGAGAGGTCGATGTACGGGCTGGGGTGCGGGGCGGGGGAGGACGCGGGCGCGGGTGCCGGGGTGGGGGTGGCGGCCGGGACCGGGGGGACGTCCGGGGGCGAAGGGGTCACGGGGAACATTGTGCTCGGCCGTGCCATGCCGGGCGTGGTGGGGGCAATGCGGCGGGCTAGTCTGCCCGCATGTGCGGCATCGTCGGGTATGCGGGGGCAGGAGGCCGGTCGGCCGAGGATGAGCTGCTGGCGGGGCTCGGCCGGCTGGGAGGCGGTGCGGGTGCCGGGGTGGGGGTGGCGGCCGGGGTCGCGGTACCGGCCGACGGGGGGCTTGCGGCGGTGTGGGACGGGGGTGGTGCCGGTCCGGCGGGTGCTCCGGGGGTCGCTGGTTCCGGTGGTGCCGGTGGTGGGCTGCGCGGGCTGCGCGGGGCGCTGGGGCGGCGGCCGGTGCCGGCCGGGACGTGCGGAATCGGGCAGCTGGGCGGGGTGCCGGGGCTGGACGGCGCGGGGCGGGTCGCGGTGGTGCTGGCGGGCGGGCTGGAGGCCGGAGCGGGGGCGCGGCTGCGGGCGGAGCTCCGGGGGCGCGGGCATGCGCTGGGTGCCTCGGGGGCGGACGCGGAGGTGGTGGCGCATCTGGTCGCGGAGGCGTTCTCCTCGTGCGGTGAGCTGGTGGAGGCGGTGCGGCAGGTGCGCGGGGCGCTGGCAGGAGAGTTCGCGGTGCTGGCGGTGCATGCCGACGAGCCGGACACGGTGGTGGGCGCGGGGGGCGGGCCGCCGCTGGTGGTGTCGGCCGGGGACGGTGAGGTGCGGGTTGCCTCGGGGGCGGGTGTTCCGGGGGCCGGGGACGGGAAGAGTGCGGTGCTGGGGAGCGATCAGGTGGTGCTGGTGCGGCGGGAGTTCGACGAGGTGCGGTGGGAGATCACCGACGGGCGGGGTGCGGTGGTGGCGCCGTGATCGTGGGGGTGGGTATCGATGTGGCGGAGATCGCGCGGTTCGGGGAGTCGCTGGAGCGGACGCCGCAGCTGGCGGACCGGCTGTTCGTGACGGGCGAGTTGTGGCTGCCGGGCGGGGAGCGGCGGGGGGTGGCCTCGCTGGCGGCGCGGTTCGCGGCGAAGGAGGCGCTGGCGAAGGCGCTGGGGGCGCCGGGCGGGCTGCGGTGGACGGACGCGGAGATCTGCCAGGAGGACTCGGGGCGGCCGTGGCTGCGGGTACGGGGGACGGTGGCGGAGCGGGCGGCCGTGCTGGGGGTGCGGTCCTGGCATGTGTCACTGAGTCACGACGCGGGAGTGGCCTCGGCTGTTGTCATCGCGGAGGGATGATCACCAGTTCGAGTGAACTGTGCTGGTGAGGGGTGTGCAGGCGGGCCGGGCTGGGGCAGCCTTGGGGTGTGACGGTCAAGGGGGCGGTCACGGAGGGGAGTCGGGGGCCGGCGTGCTGGGGCCGGGGCCCGGCGCCGAGGGCGGGCCGCGGGTGGTCGCCCGGGTTCAGGAGAGGGGGAATGCGGATGAGGGGAGAGATGGCAGCGCCGGTCCTTCGCCGGTGCCGCCCGGGGTGCCCGTTCCGGAGCGCGTGCCGGTGACGTGGGCCCAGGCCCGGGGGAGAGCGGCGGCGACGGTGGTGGCGCTGGGCGGGGTGGCCGCCAGGGTGCCGGCGAGGCCGTGCAGCCAGGCCCCGGCCGAGGCCGCGTCCAGCGGGGAGAGCCCCGCGGCGAGGAGGGAGCCGGCCAGGCCGGAGAGCACATCACCGCTGCCGGCGGTGGCCAGCCAGGGGGTGCCGGTCAGGTTCACGCGCACCGGCTCCCGGGGATCGGGCCCGGCGATCAGCGTGGTGGAGCCCTTCAGCAGGACCGTCGCGCCGTAGCGCCGGGACAGTTCGCGCACGGCGGCCAGCCGTGCGGACTCGACCCGCTCCCGGCTGGTGCCCAGCAGGGCGGCTGCCTCACCCGCGTGCGGGGTGAGCAGGGTGGGGGCCTCGCGGCTCCGCAGCCGGCCGGGATCGAGCGCGCGCAGCCCGTCCGCGTCCACCAGCACCGGCACCTCGGTGGCCAGCACGTCCGCGACCGTCTCCCGCGCGGCCGGCTCCTCGCCCAGCCCGGGGCCCACCACCCAGGACTGGACCCGGCCGGCCCGGTGCGGGGACCCGGAGGAGACCAGCGTCTCCGGGTAGCGGGCGAGCACGGGGTCGGCCGCCGGGCCCGCGTAGCGGACGGCGCCCGCCCCGCCGTGCAGCGCACCGGCCACGCACAGCACGGCGGCGCCCGGGTAGCGGGCGGAGCCGGCGGCGACGCCGACCACACCGCGCCGGTACTTGTCGCTCTCGGCGGCGGGCCGGGGCAGCAGGGCCGCCACGTCGGCGCGTTCCAGGGCGGCCAGCTCGGGGACGGGTGGCAGTTCGGGGCCGAGACCGATGTCGACGAGGTGCACCTCGCCGGTACGGTCGCGGGCCGGGTCCACCAGCAGCCCCGGCTTGAGGGTGCCGAAGGAGACGGTCAGCCGGGCCCGCACGGCCGGGCCGTTCACCTCGCCGGTGTCCGGGTCGATGCCGGAGGGCAGATCGACCGCCACCACCGGCACCCCCGCCTCGGCCACCCGCTGGGCCAGGTGGGCGGCGTCGGGGCGCAGCCCGCCCCGGCCGCCGATGCCCACGATGCCGTCCACCACCAGATCCGCCGACCGCAGAAGGGAGGACACCGATGAGGAACGCTCCGGGGTGAGCACCCGGCCGCCGGCCCGGCGCAGGGCGGCCAGACCGGCGCCGTGGGCCCGGTCGGGAGCCAGCAGCACGGCGGTGACGGCCGCGCCCCGGCGCGCCAGCCGGGCGCCGGCGTACAGGGCGTCGCCGCCGTTGTCGCCGCTGCCGACCAGCAGCGCCACCCGGGCGCCGTAGAGCCGGGCGGTGCGGGTGGGGCGGTCGGCGGGCCGGCCGGGCGCGGTCGTCAGCAGCCGGGCGCAGGCGGCGGCGAGGCCGGCAGCGGCGCGGGACATCAGGGTGCCTTCGGGCAGCCGGGCCAGCAGGGCGCGCTCGGCGGCGCGTACGGTCTCCACGCGGTAAGCGGTCCTCATGGGCCCAGTCTGCGGCAGAGCGGGCGTTCTCTCCTGCGACACTTGAGCCTATGAGCGACCAGTTGCCGCCGGAATGTGCCCGGCTGCGTGCCGAGATCGATCTGGCCGCGCTGCGGTCCAACGTCCGCGTGCTGCGCGAGCGGGCGGTGGGCGGCGCGCAGGTGATGGCCGTGGTCAAGGCCGACGCCTACGGACACGGCCTGGTGCCCTGTGCCCGGGCGGCCCGGGACGCCGGGGCGGCCTGGCTGGGGACCGCCACGCCGCACGAGGCGCTGGCGCTGCGGGCGGCCGGGGACGGCGGCCGGGTGCTGTGCTGGCTGTGGACGCCCGGCGGGCCGTGGCGGGAGGCCATCGAGGCGGACATCGACGTCTCGGCGAGCGGGCGCTGGGCGCTGGAGGAGATCGTCGCGGCGGCCCGGGCCTGCGGGCGTACCGCCCGGGTGCACCTCAAGGCCGACACCGGGCTGGGGCGCAACGGCTGCCAGCCGGCCGACTGGCCGGACCTGGTCGCCGCCGCCCGGGCGGCGGAGGCCGAGGGCGCCATCACGGTCACCGGCCTGTGGTCGCACTTCGCGTGCGCGGACGAGCCGGGGCACCCGTCCATCGCCGCCCAACAGGAGTCCTTCCGCACGGCGCTCGCGGTCGCCGAGCGGGCCGGGATCCGGCCCGAGGTCCGGCACTTCGCGAACTCGCCCGCCACCCTCACCCTGCCGGACGCCCACTACGACCTGGTGCGCCCCGGGATCGCGGTCTACGGCCTGTCGCCCTCACCCGAGGTGGGCACCCCGCAGGACTTCGGGCTGCGCCCGGTGATGACCCTGACGGCCCGGCTGGCGATGGTGAAGCGGGTGCCGGGCGGCCACGGCGTCAGCTACGGCCACAGCTATGTCACGCCCGGCGCGACCACCCTGGCGCTGGTGCCGGCCGGGTACGCGGACGGCATCCCCCGGCACGCCTCGGGCAGCGGCCCGGTGCTGGTGGCCGGGAAGTGGCGGACGGTGGCCGGGCGGGTGGCCATGGACCAGTTCGTCGTCGACCTCGGCGGTGATCTGGCGGAGACCGGGGACGAGGCGGTGCTGTTCGGCCCGGGCGACGCCGGGGAGCCGACCGCCGAGGACTGGGCGCGGGCCACCGGCACCATCGGCTACGAGATCGTCACCCGGATCGGCCCCCGGGTGCCGCGCGTCTACGCCGCCGGCGGCGCGTAGCATCCAGAGCATGACGACCTCTGCGGGAGCGGGCACCCGGATCACCGTTCACGGCCCCGAGCGGATGACGGCGCTGGGGCGCCGGCTCGGCGGGCTGCTGCGGGCCGGTGACCTGCTGGTGCTCAGTGGTGATCTCGGTGCCGGGAAGACCACGCTCACCCGGGGCATCGGCGAGGCCCTGGGGGTGCGCGGGGCGGTGACCTCGCCGACCTTCGTCATCGCCCGGGTCCATCCGCCGCTGGCCGAGGGTCCCGCGCTGGTGCACGTGGACGCGTACCGGCTGGGCGGCGGTCTCGAGGAGATGGAGGACCTCGATCTCGATGTCTCGCTCCCCGAGTCCGTGATCGTCGTCGAGTGGGGCGAGGGCAAGGTCGAGGAGTTGTCCGGGGACCGGCTGCACATCGCCATCGGCCAGGACGGCGAGGAGAGCCGCACGCTTCTCCTCACCGGTGTCGGCGAGCGCTGGGCCGGGGTCCCGCTCGCCGCGCTGGCGGAGAGCGACTGAGCGAGGTCCGCCGGGGCGGGCGGTACGGCCCCGGCGGCCTGCCGGGGCCCGCTGACCCGCTGATCCGGCGGGCCGGGTCGGCCCCCGGCCGGGTCGGGGCGGCGCGGTCAGGACAGTGCGGTCAGGGGACCACGACCACCTTGGTGCCCACCTCGGCGAAGTCCCACAGCTGGGGGCTGTCCTCCGGGGACTGGCGGATGCCGCCGGTGCGGGCCTGGGCCGATGGGTCCGGGAGCGAGCCGTCCACCGCGGCCGAGAAGCCGAAGACGATGCCCTCCGGGTCGGTGTGGAAGACCACCACGTGCTGGATCGGCACCCCGTCCGAGCCGGGGATGGCCTCGTCCCGGCGCGTCACCTCGTACGTCCCGGGCTGCGGGTCCACCGTGCTGCGGTGCGCGGGGTAGGTGTGCAGCACCTCCTCGCCCAGCCCGTCCAGCGCCTCGGTCACCAGCCACAGCCGCTGCTCGCCCAGCGAGTAGACCACCCGCACGCCCTCGCCCGAGTCGGCGGGCAGGGCCGGATTCTCCGGGTCCTCCTGCTCGTCCCCGTCGGGCTTGTCCGGCACGATCTCGTCGGTCGGGGCCGGCTCCGGCTTCCCGGAGGCCCCGGGCCGGTCGGGGGCCGCGTTCGCCTGGTAGGCGAAGAATGCGACCACCGCGAGGGCGACAGCGGTGAGCACGGCCACGGTGGGTCCTGGCCGGGAGCGGGAGTGACTGCGCGCCACGGGGCTGCTGCCGCCTTTCGCTGTGATGCGGGGAAAACCTGTGGTGACGCTATCAGCCGCATGGCCGGGCGCGAGAGACCGTACGCTTGCTGACGTGCTGCTGCTTGCCATGGATACCGCCACCCCCGCCGTCACCGTCGCGCTGTACGGGGAGGGCCGGGTGCTCGCCTCCTGGGAACAGATTGACGCCCGCCGGCACGGCGAGCTGCTGATGCCCGCCGTGGACCGGGTGCTGACCTCCGCCGGACGGAAGATCAGCGAGGTCACCGGCCTGGTGGTGGGCAACGGGCCCGGCCCGTACACCGGGCTGCGGGTGGGCCTGGTGACGGCCGCCACCCTCGGCGCGGCCCTCTCCGTTCCCGTGTACGGGCTGTGCACCCTGGACGGCATCGCGTACGCAGCCGGGCAGGCCGGACTGAGCGGCCCCTTCGTGGTGGCCACCGACGCCCGGCGCAAAGAGGTGTACTGGGCCCGGTACACCGACGCCCGCACCCGGGCCACCGGCCCCGCCGTCGACCGGGCCGGGGAACTGCCGGCCGAGGTGACCGCCCTGCCGGCCGCCGGCGCGGGCGCCCTGCTGTACGCGGACGCCTTCGCCGACCCGCGCCGGGACGCCCCCCAGCACGCCTCGGCCGGGGCGCTGGCCGCGCTGGCCGCCGAGCGGCTGGCCGCGGGCGAGGAGCCCGGGCCGCCGCACCCCCTCTACCTGCGCCGGCCCGACGCCCAGGTGCCGGCCGGCTACAAGGTCGTCACCCCATGACGGACGGCGGACCCGGCGGCCTGCGCGAGATGCGCTGGTGGGACATCGAGCCGGTGCTGGAGCTGGAGCGGGCGGTGTTCCCGGAGGACGCCTGGTCGCCGGGGATGTTCTGGTCCGAGCTGGCACTGGCCCACGGCCCCCGGCGCAGCCGGCACTACGTGGTGGCCGACGGCCCCGGCGGCGCCGCGGCCGGGTACGCCGGTCTCGCGGTGGCCGGGGACCAAGCCGATGTGCAGACGATCGCGGTGGCCCCCGACCGGCAGGGCACCGGCCTCGGCGCCCGGCTGCTCACCGAGCTGCTGGCCGCCGCCGGGGCGGCCGGCTGCGGCGAGGTGTTCCTGGAGGTGCGGGTGGACAACGCCCGGGCCCAGCGGCTGTACACCCGGTTCGGCTTCGAGCCGCTGGGCATCCGGCGCGGCTACTACCAGCCGGGCAACCATGACGCGCTGGTGATGCGGCGGACGGCGCCGCACGATCACCCCGACGAGAGCTGAGACGGAAAGAGATGGCTGACGAACCGCTCGTGCTGGGCATCGAGACCTCCTGCGACGAGACCGGGGTCGGGATCGTGCGCGGGACCACGCTGCTCGCGGACGCCGTGGCGTCGAGCGTGGACGACCACGCCCGGTTCGGGGGCGTGGTCCCGGAGATCGCCAGCCGGGCGCACCTGGAGGCGATGGTCCCCACGATCGAGCGGGCGCTGAAGGAGGCGGGGATCGCGGCGAGCGATCTGGACGGCATCGCCGTGACCGCCGGGCCCGGGCTCGCGGGCGCGCTGCTGGTGGGCGTCTCGGCGGCGAAGGCGTACGCGTACGCGCTGGGCAAGCCGCTGTACGGCGTGAACCACCTGGCCTCGCACATCTGCGTGGACCAGCTGGAGCACGGCCCGCTGCCCGAGCCGACCATGGCGCTGCTGGTCTCCGGCGGGCACTCCTCGCTGCTGCTCGCCCCCGACATCACGGCCGACGTCCGGCCGCTGGGCTCGACGATCGACGACGCGGCGGGGGAGGCGTTCGACAAGGTGGCGCGGGTGCTGGGGCTCGGGTTCCCCGGCGGTCCGGTGATCGACCGGTACGCGCGCGAGGGCGATCCGGAGGCGATCCGGTTCCCGCGCGGGCTGACCGGGCCGCGGGACGCGCCGTTCGACTTCTCCTTCTCCGGGCTGAAGACCGCGGTGGCCCGCTGGGTGGAGGCCAGGCGGCGGGCCGGCGAGCCGGTACCGGTGGCGGATGTGGCGGCCTCGTTCCAGGAAGCGGTCACGGATGTGCTGACCCGCAAGGCGGTGCGTGCCTGCCAGGAACAGGGCGTGGACCATCTGATGATCGGCGGCGGGGTGGCGGCCAACTCCCGGCTGCGCGCCATGGCGCAGGAGCGCTGCGACGCCGCCGGGATCGTCCTGCGGGTGCCCCGGCCCAAGCTGTGCACGGACAACGGCGCGATGGTGGCGGCGCTCGGCGCGGAGATGGTGGCGCGCAACCGTCCGGCCTCCGGGCTCGACCTGCCGGCCGACTCCTCGCTGCCGGTGACCGAGCCCCACATCCCGGGACAGGCCCACAGCCACGACCACGAGCACAGCCACGACCACAGTCATGACCACGGCCACGACCATGTGCACGAGCTGAGCGCCGCCAATCTCTACGGGGGGCAGGGGTGACCACCACCCTCATGTGGGAGGCGCGGGCCGCCGAGGGGCGCGGCGCCGAACTGCTGGACTGGGTACGCGGCCAGAAGCTGGACCCGGCGCCGGTGCGCCGGGAGACGTTCACGGCCGCCGCCGACCGGGTGCTCGTCATCACCTGGTGGGACACCGACGGCCCGATCGCCGAACTCCCCGAGCCGCCCGCCGGGCTGCTGCACCGGCCGGTGCACCGCTGGCGCTTCCAGCGGGTCCCGGAGTGAGCGGCCCCGGGCGGCCGGTCGTCACCGGCGTGGAGACCTTCCCGCTGGAGGCCCTGCTGCCGGACGACGTGTACGGCACCGCCAAGGCGCTGGGCGACCGGCGGGTGGCGACGCTGGTCAAGGTCACGACCTCGGACGGGGTGGCCGGCTGGGGTGAGGCGTTCGGGCCGCCGCGCCGGGTGGCGCCGTTCCTGGCCGAGTACGGCGCGGCGCTGCTCGGCGCCCCCGCCGACATCACCGAGCAGCACATCCTCCAGCACCTGTCCGCCGGCTACCACCACACCACCGGCGGCCCCCACGTGGCCGCGCTCAGCGGCCTGGACATCGCGCTGTGGGACGCCAGGGCCCGGACGTTCGGGGTGCCGGTCGGTGCCCTGCTGGGCGGGCGGCTGCGGGACAGCGTGGCCGCGTACGCCTCAAGCGGCTATGTCACCCCCGGCCGTGACCTGGGCGAGCTGCGCGCCATGCTGGCGGGCACGGCCGCCGAGGGCTTCCGCGCCGTCAAGATCAAGATCGGGCTCGGCCCGGCCGAGGACCGGGCGCGCACCCGGGTGGCCCGCGAGGTGTTCGGCGACGACGGGCTGGTCCTGGTGGACTACAACAGCGCCACCACCGCCGCCTCGGCCCGCCGTTCCGCCGCCCGGCTGGCGGACCTCGACCCGTACTGGATCGAGGAACCGGTGCCGCCGCACGACCACGACGGCTACCGCGCCCTGCGCGCCGCCGGACTGCCGCCGGTGGCCGGCGGGGAGGCGCTGTACACCCGGTACGGGTTCCGCGATCCGATCGCGCACGGCCTGCTCGACATCGTGCAGCCGGACCTGGCCAAGTGCGGCGGGTTCACCGAGGCGCAGGCGATCCGCGCCCTGGCGGCGGCCTGGAACCTGCGGCTGTCCCCGCACTGCTGGGGCACCGGGCTCGCGCAGGCCGCGACGCTCCAGCTGCTGTCGGCGGTACCGGACGTCCCGCACGGACCGGCCGGCGGCGAGCCGCTGCTGTTCGAGTTCGACCGGGGCACCAACCCGCTGCGCGAGGGCGTGCTCGCCGACCCGGTGCGCCCGGCCCCGGGCGGCCGGGCCCCGATCCCGGAAGGACCCGGGCTCGGCGTCACCGTCGACGAGGAGTGGGTCCGCGCCCACCGGCTGCCGGACCACACCGTGGAGCTGCGTGCATGACGGTACTGGTGCACACCGTGATCGACTCGCCGCTCGGCCCGCTGACGGCGGTGGCGGAGGAGGAGTCGGGGGCGCTGACCGGGCTGTACTTCGCCCGGCATCTGCGGATGCCGCCGCCGGAGGAGCTGGGCCGGCGCGTGAGCACCGGCTTCGTGGCGGTGCGCGGCCAGCTCGCGGAGTACTTCAGCGGCGAGCGCACCCGCTTCGACCTGCCGCTGGCGCCGCGCGGCAACGCCTTCCAGCTGAAGGTGTGGCGGCTGCTGGAGCGGATCCCGTACGGACAGCGGCGCTCGTACGGACAGTTGGCGCGCGAGCTGGGCGATGTGTCGCTGGCCCAGGCGGTCGGGTCGGCCAACGCCCGTAACCCGATCTCGGTGATCGTGCCCTGCCACCGGGTGGTGGGCGCGGACGGCAGCCTGACGGGGTACGCGGGCGGGCTGGCGCGCAAACGCTTCCTGCTGGAGCTGGAGGAGCCGGCCGCGGACCGGGCCGCCCGGCTGTTCTGAGCCGGCGCGGGCTGGGGGCCTGTGCGGCTGAGGGCCGGTCAGCCGCCCGTCGGGATCGGCACGATGACGAGGGCGCAGGCGCCGATGGTGATCGGCCGGCTGTGGCTGTTCATCCAGCCCCGCACGGCCGGCATGGCCGCCGCGCGCCCGCCGCGCATGTCGTGTGCCCCCGGCAGGATTCGAACCTGCGACACCGGCTTTAGGAGAGCCGTGCTCTATCCCCTGAGCTACGGAGGCGGTTGTGCAAGTGTAGCGGGTGGGGCCGGGGCGGCCGGCCGGTGGCGTGTTCCGGTGGGTGTGGTCGCGGCGGGTGGCGCCACCTGGCCGATACATCAGATGAATGCCGTGCTTGCGGCCCGGTTTTCGGCCCTTTTGTGGGGACGGGTGGTCTTGTAAGGGCCGAATCATCGGATCTAGGCTCGGGCGATTCCGTACCCGCGCCCGGGGAGAAACGATGACCACGATCGTCAGCGTCGAGGTGTCCGACGTCCGGTTCCCGACCTCCGTCGACCTGGACGGCTCCGACGCCATGAACAAGGACGGCGACTACTCCGCCGCCTATGTCGTCATCAGGACCGACGACCCGCGGCTGTCCGGCTTCGGGTTCACCTTCACCATCGGGCGCGGCAACGACGTGTGCGTGCTCGCCGCCCGGCTGCGCGGCCGGCCGCTGGTCGGCCGGACGGTGGCCGAGGTCACCGGCGATCTCGGCGCCGTCTACCGGGACTTGGCCTCGGACTCCCAGCTGCGCTGGCTCGGCCCCGACAAGGGAGTGGAGCATCTGGCGCTGGCCGCCGTGATGAACGCCGTGTGGGATCTCGCCGCCCGCGCCGCCGGGAAGCCGCTGTGGCGGCTGCTCACCGACATGACGCCCACCGAACTCGCCGACGCCGCCGACCTCAGCTATCTCTCCGACGTCCTCACCCGGGAGGAGGCCATCGGCCTGCTCACCGAACGGGCGCCCACCCGGGACCGGCGCATCGCCGAGCTGACCGCGACCGGCTACCCCTGCTACACCACCAGCGCCGGCTGGCTCGGCTACTCCGACGCCAAACTGCGCCGGCTGTGCCAGGAAGCGGTGGACTCCGGCTACCGGCACATCAAGCTCAAGGTCGGCGGCAACCTGGAGGACGACATCCGGCGGTTGCGCATCGCCCGCGAGGTCATCGGGTACGGGGACGCCCGGCTGATGATCGACGCCAACCAGGTGTGGGACGTCCCCGAGGCCATCGCGTGGGTGCGCGCGCTCGCCCCGTTCGAGCCGCTGTGGATCGAGGAACCCACCTCCCCGGACGACATCCTCGGCCACGCCGCCATCCGCCGCGCGGTCGCCCCGATCGGGGTGGCCACCGGCGAACACGGCATGAACCGGGTGCTGTTCAAGCAGCTGTTCCAGGCGGAGGCGATCGACTACTGCCAGCTGGACGCCGCCCGGCTCGCGAGCGTCAACGAGGTCATCGCCGTCCTGCTGATGGCCGCCAAGTTCGGGGTGCCGGTCTGCCCGCACGCGGGCGGGGTCGGGCTGTGCGAACTCGTCCAGCATCTGTCGGTCTTCGACTACGTCGCGGTGTCCGGCTCGCTGGAGGGCCGGGTCACCGAGTACGTCGACCATCTGCACGAGCACTTCACCGACCCGTGCGTGGTGCGCGACGGCGCGTACGTCCTGCCGTCCGCCCCCGGCTACAGCGCCGAACTGCACCCGGCGAGCGTGGCCGCGTACCGCTACCCGGACGGCGCCTACTGGGCGGGCCGGGGCGGCGCCTGACCGCCGGCCCGGCCGGCCAGGTACTGCTCCACGGCCAGCAGATGCACCCCCATCCGCAGCCGGGCGGCCTCCGGATCGCCCGAGCGCAGCGCGGCCAGGATCGCCCGGTGCTCGTGGTGGGTGGCCCGCCCGGCGCCCTCCTCCTCGATGGCGCGCCACAGCCTGGCCCGTACGGTGCGCCCGGCCAGCACGTCGATCAGCGCCGCCAGGGTGGCGTTGCCGGCGGCCCCGGCGATCACCCGGTGGAAGGCGAGGTCGGCCTCCATCGCCGCCTGGTGGTCCGGGGCGCCGCCGTCCACCGGCCCGTCGAGGGCGGCCAGGATCTCCTCGGCCCGCTCCAGCTCGGCGCCGGTGATCCGCAGCGCCGCCCGGCCGGCCGCCTCCACCTCCAGGACCCGGCGGACGGACTGGAGATCGGCCAGGTCCCCGGGCCGGTTCAGCTCGGCCAGGAACCGCACCGGGCCGAGCAGCCGGCCCGGATCCAGCGCGGTGACGAACGTACCGGCGCCCTGCCGGGTCTCCAGCACACCGGTGAGGGTCAGCGCGCGCACGCCCTCGCGCAGCGACCCGCGCGAGACACCGAGCCGGGCGGCCAGCTCCTTCTCCACCGGGAGGCGGGCGCCGGCGGCCAGCTCGCCGGTGACGATCATCTGCTTGACGCCGTCGACCACCACGTCGGTCTGGGAGCGGGACCCGTCGTCACGGTTGGTCACCGCGTCACTCTATCGCCAGGCGCCGCCCGGCCCGGGGCCGTTCCCGGCCGTGCGGGTAGCCGGGGATATCGTCGTCGGCGCACCCGCACGGAAACGGCAGGAACGGACGAGCATGACGATCATCGACAAGGTCGCCTGGCTGCGGCTGGAGGACGGGAAGGTGCTCGCCGCCCGCTCCCGCGGCAAGGACACCTACTACATCCCCGGCGGCAAGCGCGAGCCGGGGGAGAGCGACCTGCAGACCCTGGTCCGGGAGGTCGCCGAGGAACTGGCCGTGACCATCGACCCGGCCGGCGCCGCGCACGCCGGCACCTTCGAGGCCCAGGCCCACGGCCGTACCTCCGGCACCACGGTCCGCATCACCTGCTACACCGCCGACTACCGGGGCACCCTGGCCCCCAGCGCGGAGATCGAGGAACTCACCTGGCTCGGCCACGCCGACCGGGACCGGGTCTCCCCGGCCACCCGGCAGATCCTCGACCAGCTGCACGCCGCGGGGGAACTGCGCTGATCCCCCTCCGGCCGCACAGGCCGAGGTCCCGGCGGACCTCCGCCGGGACCTTCCGGAGGGTGACGGGGCGGCTCACGCCGCCGCGTCGAACCCCGAGTCGCTGGCCATCTTCTTCAGCTCCAGCAGGGCGTGCTTCTCTATCTGCCGGATGCGCTCCCGGGTGAGGCCGTGCTGCTTGCCGACCTCCGTCAGGGTGCGCTCGCGGCCGTCCTCGATGCCGTAACGGGCCCGGATGATCGCCGCGGTCCGCTGGTCGAGACGGCCGATCAGGTCCTCCAGACCCTCCCGGCGCAGCATCACCAGCACCGACTGCTCCGGCGAGGCCGCCGAGGTGTCCTCCAGGAGGTCGCCGAACTGGGTCTCGCCCTCGTCGTCCACCGACATGTTCAGCGAGACGGGGTCGCGCGCCCAGTCCAGGACGTCCTGGACCCGCTCCGGGGTGGAGCCCAGCTCGGCCGCCACCTCCGACGGCTCCGGCTCACGGCCCTGCTCGCGGTTGAACTCCCGCTGCACGCGCCGGATCCGGCCCAGCTCCTCCACCAGGTGGACGGGCAGCCGGATGGTGCGCGACTGGTCGGCGATCGACCGGGTGATGGCCTGCCGGATCCACCAGGTGGCGTAGGTGGAGAACTTGAAGCCCTTGCTGTAGTCGAACTTCTCCACCGCGCGCACCAGGCCGGCGTTGCCCTCCTGGATCAGGTCGAGCAGCGGCAGCCCACTGCGCGGATAGCGGCGGGCCACCGCCACCACCAGGCGCAGATTGGAGCGGATGAAGACGTCCTTGGCGCGTTCGCCGGCGGCGGCGATCGCCTCCAGCTCCTCGCGGGTGACATCGGCGGCGGGCCCCTGCGTGAGAGGCGGCTCCTCGCCGCTCAGCAGACGCTCGGCGAACAGCCCCGCTTCGATCGCGAGGGACAGCTCGACCTCTTTCGCCGCGTCCAGCAGCGGCGTGCGGGCTATCTCATCGAGATACATCCCCACGAGATCGCGCTCGGTGGCATCACCGCCTGCACTGGACCGGACACTGCCCGTCGACTCGGCACCCTCCACGGTGTCCTTACGTCGGGCGACGGCACGGGTTGCCATACGTGCTCCCTTGCGAGTGATCGAATCCTGATCGATTGACGCGCTGGTCAACCCGGACGCCTGGGATGCCCCCTCGCCTCCCGCGTCCGTAACGAATCAACGACGGGAATCCGGACAGAATTCCCAAGCGACGCATCTTTTTCCGCCGATGCAGTATCCTGCCCGCCCACGCGCAGTCCACGATCTTCTCCCCACGTCTGTGAAGACGAACGGCGCCCTCCGATGGTTGCGCGGGTGCCCACCACCCGGATGCGTCACTCCGCGAGCGCGCCCCCTTTCACCGGCCGAAGGTGGATTCCCAACCGGCCTCCACCCCGACCGGACCGCCACCGCCGCCACCCGTACCCCGGGGGCCGCACGGCGGGGAAGGGCGAGAAGCGAGATGCCCCACATACCCGGCCGCCCCCGGCGAGCCCTCGTCGCCGTCGGCGGATCCCTGGCCCTGGTCATCGGTTCAACGCCTGGTACGGCCCCCGTACTCCCGCACCACCTGCTGCGCGCCGCCGCCGCCACCGACGGCGCCTGCGCCCCCGCCGAGCACGAGGGGCTGAGCGTGGGCATGCCCACCTCACCCGGCTACACCCCCACCACCGGCACCATCACCGCGCTCACCGTCTTCATCGACTTCCCCGGTGCCGAGGCCCGCGGCAGCACCCACGAGCGGTACGCCGAGTTCTTCCCCGCCACCAGCGACTACTTCCGCACCAGCTCCTACGGGCTCCTCGACTACCGGGCCAAACCCGTCCACCGCTGGCTGCGCATGTCCCAGCCGTTCGAGGCCTACGGCATCGACCGCGGCGCCGGCTGGCACCCCGAGGACCCCCAGGGCTACAACCGGCTGATCGAGGAGATCGTCGCCGCCCTCGGCGAGGAGGTGGACCACTCCGCCTACGACCTGGTCAATGTGCTCGCCACCCCCAACGCCGGACCGCCCGCCACCGAGAAGGTGCTCTCCGTCTCCTTCCCCGGCCGCCCGCTCGCCGAGACCCCCACCGGCACCCTCTCCAATGTCAGCTTCATCTGGAGCCGGCAGCCGGGTGAGAGCCCGCACCGCGTCCTGGTGCACGAGAACGGCCACGCCTTCGGCCTCCCCGACCTCTACTGGACCGGCCAGGACGACGCCCCGCTGCTCGCCGGCCACTGGGACGTCATGGAACAGGACTGGGGCCCCACCAACGACTTCCTCGCCTGGCACAAGTGGAAGCTCGGCTGGCTCACCGACGCCGAGGTGGTGTGCGTCCCGGCCGGCAGCGGCCCCACCGAGTACACCCTGCTCCCCGTCGCCGACCCCGGTACCGGCACCGGCGTCAAACTGCTCGCCCTGCGCACCGGCCCCAGCGAGGCCATCGCCGTCGAGGTGCGCACCCCCGCCGAACTCGACAGCGTGGTGTGCCGCCCCGGCGTCCTGATCTCCCGGGTGGACGCCGCCGTCCCCACCGGCCGCGGCCCCGTCCGGGTCGAGGACGCCACCCCGGGCTCCGCCGGCTGCCAGACCCTGCCCGACCCGCAGGTGACCGCAGAGCTGACGGACGCCCCCTTCGTCCCCGGCGAGACCTTCACCGACGAGGCCGCCGGCGTCCGCGTCGAGGTGCTGGCCGCCGACCCCGACGGCTCCCACCGGGTGCGGGTCACTCGCTGGTGACCCGGGGGCACCGGCCGGGGTAGGTTCGGCCCACAGCACACACACCACCAGCAGGGGCGGGGCGGGACACGGACATGGGGCGCAACGGGCGCGGCGCGGACGGAGCGGATCCGCGCGCCGAGATCAGACGGTGGATCGCCCACCGGCGCAACACCGAACTGGTGCTCATCATCCTGGCCGTCCTGGTCTGCGCCGCCGGCCACACCAGTGCCGGCCTCGCGCTGGAGGAGAGCGTGCCGTCCGGCCTGCTCCCGTACACCGCGCTGCTCGCGGGCGTCGCGCTCGCCGCCCATCTGGCGGTACGGCGCTTCGCCCGGCACGCCGACCCGCTGATCCTGCCGGTCACCGTGATGCTCTCCGGGCTCGGCCTGCTCCTGATGGACCGGCTCGACCACTCCTACGCGCTGCGCTACGGCTCCGATCCGGTGGCGTCCGGCCAGGTCATGTGGACCGTCATCGGCATCGCGCTGCTCATCGGCACCCTGATCGTGCTGCGCCACCACCGGCTGCTGGCCCGCTACACCTACGTCGGCATGGCGATCTCGCTGCTGCTGCTGATGGCCCCGGCGTTCTTCGGCGCGGACAGGTACGGCGCCAAGCGGTGGATCACCCTTGGGCCGCTGTCGGTCCAGCCGGGCGAGTTCGTCAAGGTCATGATCGTGGTGTTCTTCGCCAGCTATCTGATGGCCAATCGCGACGCCCTCGCCCTGGTCGGCCGCCGCTTCCTGGGTCTTGCCCTGCCGCGCGGGCGCAACGCGGGACCGGTGCTGCTGGTGTGGGGCGTCTCGCTGGTGGTGCTCTTCTACGAGCGCGACCTCGGCACCTCGCTGATCTTCTTCGGTGTCTTCATCCTCATGCTTTACATCGCCACCGAGCGCACCAGCTGGGTGCTCCTCGGCGGGCTGATGGCGGTCGGCGGCACCGTCCTGGTGGCCGCCACCCAGCCGCACGTCAAGGGCCGGGTCCAGGCGTGGCTGGACCCGATGGCGATCTACCTGCCGCCGGAGCAGCGCCCGCCCGGCCTGATCTCCGACCAGTCGGCGCAGGCGCTGTTCAGCTTCGGCACCGGCGGGCTCACCGGAACGGGTCTCGGCCAGGGGCACCCCGATCTGATCGGCTTCGCCGGGCGCTCCGACTTCATCCTCTCCACGGTCGGCGAGGAACTCGGCCTGGCCGGCGTCGTCGCGGTGCTCTTCCTGTACGTGCTGCTCATCGAACGGGCGATGCGCACGGCGCTGTCGGTCACCGACCCGTTCGGGAAGCTGCTGGCGGCCGGGCTGGCCTGCGTCGTCGCGCTCCAGGTCTTCGTGGTCGCCGGCGGCGTCACCGGGCTGATCCCGCTCACCGGCAAGGCGCTGCCGTTCCTGGCCCAGGGCGGCTCCTCGACCGTGGCGAACTTCCTGCTGGTCGCGCTGCTGATCAGAATCAGCGACAGCGCAGGGAAGGCGTCCACCGAGCCCGAGGGCAACGCGACCATCCTCACCCCCGTGATCCGGACCGACGACGACCCCGCTCCCCCCTCCTCACCCTCCACGGCACCGAAGGAGCCCCGCTGACCATGACCGTGACCACGAGCAGTGCTTCCCTGACCGATGACGCCGGCGCGCTGGCCGGCGAGCTGACCCGGCTGCGCCGCACCCTGCACGGCATCCCCGAGGTGGGGCTCCAGCTGCCCCGCACCCAGGAGGCGGTGCTGGCCGCGCTGGACGGGCTGCCGCTGGAGATCACCACCGGCACCGGGCTCAGCTCGGTGACCGGCGTGCTGCGCGGGGCGCTGCCCGGGCCCACCGTGCTGCTGCGCGGTGACATGGACGCGCTGCCGCTGGCCGAGCGCAGCGGCCTGGAGTTCGCCGCGCCGGTGGAGCGGATGCACGCCTGCGGGCACGATCTGCACACCACCATGCTGGCGGGCGCGGCGCGGTTGCTGAGCGCGCGCCGGGACCGGCTGGCCGGGGACGTGATCTTCATGTTCCAGCCGGGCGAGGAGGGGTACGACGGTGCGGGCCGGATGCTGGCGGAGGGCGTGCTGAACGCGGCGGGGCCGGGCCGGCGTCCGGTGGCGGCGTACGCGCTGCACGTGATGTCGCACAGCTGGCCGGCCGGGGTGTTCACGGCGCGCGGCGGCCCGCAGATGGCCTCCTCCAATGTGCTGTCGGTGACGGTGCGGGGCGCGGGCGCGCACGGCAGTTCCCCGCACAAGGGGAAGGACCCGATCCCGCCGGCCGCCGAGATGGTGGGCGCGCTGCAGACGTTCGTCACCCGGAGCTTCGACGTGTTCGACCCGGTGGTGCTGACGGTGGGGACCTTCCACGCGGGCACGGCCACCAACATCATCCCGGACACGGCCCGGTTCGAGGCCACGATCCGCTGCTTCTCGGCGGAGAACCTGGAGCGGCTGCGGGCCGGTACGGTCGCGGTGTGCGAGGGGATCGCGGCGGCGTACGGGGTCGAGGTGGAGGCGGTGTTCTCCGAGCAGTACCCGGTGACCGTCAACGACCGGGCCGAGACGGACTTCGCGGCGCACACGGTGCGGGAGCTGCTGGGGGAGGAGAAGTACGCGCCGATGGACAACCCGAGCCTGGGGGCCGAGGACTTCTCCCGGGTGATCGAGGCGGTGCCGGGCGCGATGGTGTTCCTGGGCGCGACGCCGGTGGGCGCGGATCCGGAGACGGCGCCGAGCAATCACTCGCCGCTGGCGGTGTTCGACGAGTCGGTGCTGCCGGACGGGGCCGCGCTGTACGCGGAGCTGGCGCTGCGGCGGCTGGAAGCGGAGGCCGGGGCCGCGGCTGCCTGAGCCTTATGTTCCGATAGTCCGAAAAGGTGGCATTCGGGCGATCGGCGTGGCAGTATGGAAGTGGAGCCAAGGACCACCTTGATGAAGTGGAGCAGACGCGCGACATCAGGGGCTCGGAAGACATTCCGGGTGAACGGCCCTTGGCTTCCGTCCTGCCCGGGGCCGGACGGACGCTCCCGGTCAGGGATGCGGTACGACCGCCACCGGGCTGCGCGCGTGATGCAGCAGACCGTGCACCACCGGCCCGACCCGGCCGGGCCCGCGTCCCACCACGACCAGCGCCGCGTCGGAGGCCGCCGACAGCAGGACGGGTGAGGCGCTGCCCGCCACGGCCGTCTCGACGACCACCACCTGCGGATGGGCCGCCCGCCAGCGCGCCACGGCCGCGCCGACCGCCGCGTCGTCGCGCTCGCCCGCGTACACGATCCGCAGCGGCACCCGGCGCCCCGCCGCGGCCGTGAAGGCGAACTCCAGCACCGTGCCCTGCGGCCGGTCCGGGTCCTTCAGGCCCACCACCACCTCCGCGTCCGCCCCGCCGGGCGCGGGCCCGCCCGCCGGGGCGGAGCGCACCACGACCACCGGGCACGCGGTGTTTCCCACCAGGTGGCCGCTCACCGAGCCCAGCAGGAACCCGGAGAGCGCGCCGAGCCCGCGCGAGCCCACCACCAGCAGCTCCGAGTCGTGCGAGACGTCCAGCAGCGCGGCCCGCGGACCGTCCGCCATCGCCTCCAGGGACACGTTCAGCCGGGGATGCCGATCCAGCAGCGCCTCCTGCGTCTCGCGCAGCAGGCGCTGCGCGCGCCGCTGCTCGTCGCCGGCCCGGTCCACCACCGGCTCCAGGGGCGAGGAGAGGCCCCAGCCGTGCACCAGGCGCAGCCGCAGCCCGCGCCGTACCGCTTCTTCGGCGGCCCAGTGGGCGGCGGCCGAACTCTCCGCCGAGCCGTCCACGCCCGCCGTGACGGGGAGGAGAGTCATGAGGCACCTCCGCAGCAGGAGTATTTATCCACACATCATCCGATGTGAACCATTATCTCTCGCCAGGGCCCGGCCGGACCCGCGCCCTGTGACCCACGGCACACGGGAAGCCGAAATAACCGGGGACGGCTTCCCCGTTTGGAACTCCGTATGTCCAAGCGGGGAACCACTCCCCGCTTCCCGGACCGGCTCACGGACGAAGGCGGCGAACATGATCGGCGGCGACTGCACCACGGCGGCCCGGCCCAGGCTGCGCGCCGACGCCGTACGCAACCGTGAGCGCATCCTGGCCGCCGCCCGCGACGCCTTCGTCGATCAGGGCAAGGACGCCCCCCTCGACGAAATCGCTCGACAGGCCGGAGTCGGCAATGCCACCCTGTACAGGCACTTCCCCGACCGGGAAGCGCTCCTCTACCACGTGGTGCTCTACGTGAACGACCGGATCACCGAGCGCGCACAGCAGGCACTGGAAGAGGAGAGCGACCCCTTCGAGGCGCTGCGCCGGACCATCCTCGGCTCCGCGGACGAGCGCATCGGCGCGCTCTGCCCGGTGCTCGGCATCAGCCTCGACCCGGGCGACCCCGAACTGACCGCCAGCCGCGACCGGCTGCTGGAGGTCTGCGGACGGCTGCTCGACCGGGCCCAGGCCTCCGGACAGCTGCGGCACGACGTCGGCGCCGGCGATCTGCTGGTCGCCGTCAGCCGCCTCACCCGGCCGCTGCCCGGCACCCGCTGCTCCGGCAGCGAACTCCTGGCCCGCCGGCACCTCCAGATCTTCCTGGACGGGCTGCGCGCCCCGGCGCGCTCCGAGCTTCCGGGAGCACCCGCCCAGGTGGAAGACCTCGAAGACGAGTTGATCTGACCCACCGCCCCCCGGCCACCACCGGGGCCCGGCGCGCCCAGCCGGGTCCTCTTTGCCCAGGTTTTACCCGTCTTTACTCAGACCGCAACGTGAGGTTACGACCCCTATGCCACCGGACTCCACCCAGACCGCCCCGGCCCCCGCGCCCGGAGCGCTCGATCCGCGCCGCTGGCGGATCCTCGCCTTCATCGCCATCGCGCAGCTGATGGTGGTGCTGGACGCCACCATCGTCAACATCGCCCTGCCCTCCGCCCAGGTGGACCTCGGACTCTCCGACGGCAACCGGCAGTGGGTCATCACCGCCTACGCCCTCGCCTTCGGCGGACTGCTGCTCTTCGGCGGTCGCATCGCCGACCTGTGGGGCCGGCGCAACGCCTTCATCACCGGCCTCGTCGGCTTCGCCATCGCCTCCGCCCTCGGCGGCGCCGCCTCCAACGCCGGGCTGCTGTTCGCCTCCCGCGCGCTCCAGGGCGTCTTCGCCGCCCTCCTGGCGCCGGCCGCGCTCTCCCTGCTCACCGTGCTCTTCACCGAGGCCAGGGAACGGGCCAAGGCCTTCGGCATCTTCGGCGCCATCGCCGGCGCCGGCGGCGCGGTCGGGCTGCTGCTCGGCGGCGTACTCACCGAGTACCTCGACTGGCGCTGGACCTTCTACGTCAACATCCCCTTCGCCGCCGTCGCCATAGCCGGCGCCGTCGCGCTGATCAAGGAACCCGAGGGCGCCCGCAACCGCTCCCCGCTGGACCTGCCCGGCGTCGTCCTCGCCACCACCGGCCTCGTCGCCCTGGTGTACGGCTTCAGCCGCGCCGAGGAAGCGGGCTGGGGCGACGGGCTGACCATCGGCATGTTCGTGGCCGCGGCCGTCCTGCTGGTCTCGTTCGTGGCCGTCGAAGCCCGGGTGAAGCACCCGCTGCTGCCGCTGCGGGTCGTCCTGGACCGCAACCGGGGCGGCGCGTACGCGGCCACCGGCATCGCGGTGATCGGCATGTTCGGTCTCTTCCTGTTCCTGACCTTCTACATGCAGCTCATCAAGGAGTACTCGCCGGTCGTCACCGGCCTGGCCTTCCTGCCGATGGTCGCCGGCATGATCACCGGCTCGACCCAGATCGCCACCCGGCTGATGCTGCGGGTACCGCCGCGCCTGCTCATGGTGCCCGGCTACCTCGTCGCGGCCGTCGGCATGCTGCTGCTCACCCAGATCGGGATGGACACCTCGTACCCGCTGCTGATCCTGCCCGCCATGCTGCTGATCGGCCTCGGGCTCGGCACCGCGATGATGCCGGCGATGCAGCTGGCCACCGGCGGCGTGCAGCCGGCCGACGCCGGGATCGCCTCCGCCATGGTCAACACCTCCCAGCAGGTCGGCGGCGCCATCGGCACCGCGCTGCTCAACACCATCGCGGCCTCCGCCACCACCTCCTACATCGCCGCCCGCACCCAGCTGGGCATGGGCGAGCAGGCGCAGGGGCTGCTGGCCCTGGAGGGCCAGGTGCACGGGTTCACCCGCGGCATCTGGTGGGCGTTCGGCATCCTGCTGCTGTCGGCCGCCATCGCGGGCGTGCTCATCAACGGCAAGGGGCCGGCCGCCCACAAGGCCGCGGCCGCGGGTGAGGAGGAGGGCGAGCCGGTACCGGTGCTGGCGCACTGATCCGGCCCGGCCCCCCGCCGCCGCCCGAACCCACCCGAACGGACCCCGCAGCGATCGCCGCGGGGTCCGTTCGTCTGTGTTCCGATTTCCGGATGTGTTTACATTCCGGCAGCGCGGCCGTAATCTGGCGCCCAAACCACATGTTCGGGCGTAGAACGGACGCAAACACAGATGTACGCACCGGAGAGGCAACAAGCCATCCTCCACCTGGCCCGCGAAAAAGGCCGGGTCGAGGTCCTCGCGCTCGCCGACACCTTCCAGGTCACCGCGGAAACCATCCGCCGCGACCTGAACACCCTCGGCCGCGCCGGCCTGCTCCGCCGCGTCCACGGCGGCGCCATCCCCGTCGGCCGCCTCGACTTCGAACCCGACCTCAGCGAACGCGAAACCACCGCCGTCGCCGAGAAGGAACGCATCGCCACCGCCGCCCTCGACCACCTCCCCCAGGACGGCACCGTCATCCTCGACGCCGGCACCACCACCGCCGCCCTCGCCGCCGCCCTCCCCACCGACGCCGCCCTCACCGTCGTCACCCACGCCCTGCCGCTCGCCACCCGCCTCGCCGACCACCCCGGCATCGAACTCCACATCGTCGGCGGACGCCTCAGACACCGCACCCGCGCCGCCGTCGACGCCTGGGCCCTGCGCACCTACGGCGAAATCACCGCCGACGTTCTCTTCCTCGCCACCAACGGCTTCGGCACCACCTCGGGACTCACCACCGTCGACCTCGCCGAAGCCGCCGTCAAACGCGCCCTCATCACCGCCGCCCGCCGCGTCGTCCTGCTCGCCGACTCCCGCAAACACGGCGAGGAACACTTCGCCCGCTTCGGCACCCTCGACCAGCTCGACCTCCTCATCACCGACACCGGCCTCAGCGACGACGCCACCCGCGCCATCGAGGACGGAGGCACCGAGGTGATCCGCGCATGATCCTCACCATCACCCCCAACCCCAGCCTCGACCGCACCTACGACATCCCCGCACTCCAACGCGGCACCGTCCTGCGCGCCGGCACCGACCGCGTCGACCCCGGCGGCAAAGGCGTCAACGTCTCCCGCGCCGTCGCCGCCGCCGGCCTCCCCACCACCGCCGTCCTCCCCCTCGGCGGACCCGAAGGCGCCCTCCTCGCCGACCTCCTCACCGGACTCGGCGTCCACGTCGCCGGCGTCCCCGTCACCGGCTCCACCCGCGTCAACGTCTCCATCGCCGAACCCGACGGCACCCTCACCAAACTCAACGCCGCCGGCCCCCACCTCAGCCCCACCGAGACCGAAACCCTCCTGGAAACCGCCCGCGTGCACGCCGCCCGCGCCACCTGGACCGTCTGCTGCGGCAGCCTGCCCCGCGGCCTCGACGCCCACTGGTACGCCGAACTCGTCGCCCGCACCCACCGGGCCGGCGCCCGCATCGCCCTCGACACCTCGGGCCCCGCCCTGCTCGCCGCCCTCCGCGAAGCCCCCGACGTCATCAAACCCAACGCCGAAGAACTCGCCGAAGCCGTCGGACACCCCCTCACCACCGTCGGCGACGCCGTCAAAGCCGCCGGCGAACTCCGCGCCCGCGGCGCCCGCGCCGTCCTCGCCAGCCTCGGCGCCACCGGACAACTCCTCGTCGACGAACGCGGCACCTGCTTCGGCAGCGCCCGCGTCACCGCCGTCCGCAGCGACGTCGGCGCCGGAGACGCCTCCCTCGCCGGATTCCTCACCGCCGGCGGCACCGGCCCCGCCGCCCTCGCCGCCGCCCTCGCCCACGGAGCCGCCGCCGTCGCACTCCCCGGCTCCCTCATGCCCACCCCCGACGACCTCCGCCCCGAAGCGGTGACCGTCACCACCGACGTCCCCCTCGACCGCCCCCTCGATGGAGCCACGAGATGAACACCCCCCTGATCACCGCTGATTTGGTGGACCTCGACCTCGACCGCACCGCCACCACCAAGGACGAGGCGGCCCGCTCCCTCGCCGGCCGCATGGCCGCCGCCGGACGCGTCACCGACCTCGACGGCTTCCTCGCCGACGTCGCCGCCCGCGAGGAACAGATGCCCACCGGCCTCGAAGGCGGCATCGGCATACCCCACTGCCGCAGCGCCCACGTCACCGAACCCACCCTCGCCTTCGGCCGCAGCACCACCGGCATCGACTTCGGCGCCGCCGACGGACCGGCCACCCTCGTCTTCCTCATCGCCGCCCCCGCCGGCGCCGACCAGGACCACCTCGGCATCCTCTCCACCCTGGCGCGCGACCTGATGCGCGCCGAGTTCACCGACGCGCTGCGCGCCGAAACCTCCCCCGAGCGGGCCGCCGCCCTCATCCGCGGCGAGGACCCGGCGCAGGCGGCGGACCCCGCCGCACCGGCAGCCGATGAGGGAGACGCGGACGCGGACGCGGCCGGGGACGGCGCGCCGTTCCGTATCGTCGCCGTCACCTCCTGCCCCACCGGCATCGCCCACACCTACATGGCCGCCGAATCCCTCGACCGCGCCGCCGCCGAGGCCGACGGCGTCCTGATCAGCGTCGAAACCCAGGGCTCCGCCGGCTTCGAACGCCTCGACCCCGCCGTCATCGCCGCCGCCGACGCGGTCGTCTTCGCCCACGACGTCGAAGTACGCGAACGCCACCGGTTCGCAGGCCTTCCCACCGTCGACGTCGGCGTCAAAGCCGCCATCAACCGCCCCGCCGAACTCATCGCCGAAGCCCGGCGGCGCGCCGCCGACGCCCCCGCCGGCACCCAGCCCCGTACCGGCACCGACGGTGACGGCGACGACACCGCGCCCATGGACCGCGCCGCCGGGGACAGCGCCGACGGCTTCGGCACCCGGCTGCGCACCTGGCTGATGACCGGCGTCAGCTACATGGTGCCGTTCGTCGCCGCCGGCGGACTCATGATCGCCCTCGGCTTCGCCCTCGGCGGATACGAGATCAGCGACGCCCCCTCCGTCGCCGACCACTTCGTGTGGACCGAGGCCCACAGCTGGGCCGCGCTGCTCTTCCAGCTCGGCGGCGCCGCGTTCGGCTTCCTCATCCCGGTACTCGCCGGCTACATCGCCTACGGCATGGCCGACCGGCCCGGACTCGTCCCCGGCTTCGTCGGCGGCGCCATCGCCGTCACCATCGACGCCGGATTCCTCGGCGGACTCGCCGCCGGGCTCCTCGCGGGCGCGGTGGTGATGGCCATCCAGCGGGTCGACGTCCCGGCGGCGCTGCGCGGCATCATGCCGGTCGTCGTCATCCCGCTCATCTCCTCCGCCGTCGTCGGCTTCCTGATGTACATCGTCATCGGCAAGCCCATCGCCTCCGCCCAGTCCGGGCTCACCGACTGGCTGGAAGGACTCAGCGGCAGCAACGCCGTCCTGCTGGGCATCCTGCTCGGGCTCATGATGTGCTTCGACCTCGGCGGGCCGGTCAACAAGGTGGCCTACGCCTTCGCCACCGGCGGCATCGCGGTCACCGCCCCCAGCGACACCAGCCTCCAGATCATGGCCACCGTGATGGCGGCCGGCATGGTCCCGCCGCTGGCCATGGCGCTGGCGACCACGGTGCGCGGCAAGCTGTTCACCCGGACGGAGAAGGAGAACGGCAAGGCGGCCTGGGTGCTGGGCGCCTCGTTCATCACCGAGGGCGCGATCCCGTTCGCCGCCGCCGACCCGCTGCGGGTCATCCCCTCCGCCATGGCGGGCGGCGCGGTCACCGGCGCGCTGACCATGGCGTTCGGCAACACGCTGCGGGCGCCGCACGGCGGGTTCTTCGTCGTCCCGCTGATCGGCAGCCCGCTCCTCTACCTGATCGCGATCGCGGCGGGCACCCTCGTCAGCACGGCGCTGGTCGTCCTGCTCAAGACCGGCCGCGCCCGGAAGACGGCGGTCGCGGCCGGGTCCGGGTCCGGGTCCGCGACGGCCGCACCGGAGCCGGCCGGCGCGGCCCGCTGATCAGGCGGCGGAGTCGGCGGCGGAGTGGGCGGTGGCCGCGGCGCGCACCGTGTGGTGCAGGAGCAGGGCCGTGGTCACCGGGCCGACGCCGCCGGGCACGGGGGTGAGGGCCGCGGCTTTGCCGGTCACCGAGGCGGCGTCCACGTCGCCGGTGAGGCCGCCGTCCGGGGTGGGGTTGGTGCCCACGTCCACCACCACCGCCCCGGGGCGGAGGTGGGCGGCGGTGATCAGGCCCGGACGGCCGGCCGCCGCCACGACGATGTCGGCACTCGCGGTGAGGGCGGCGAGGTCCGTGGTGCGGGAGTGGGCCACGGTGACGGTCGCGTCCCGGGCCAGCAGCAGCTGGGCGGCCGGCTTGCCGACCACCGTGGAGCGGCCGACGACGGCGACCCGGCGGCCCGCCAGCGGGATGTCGTGCGCGTCCAGCACCGCCACGACCGCCTCGGCGGTGGCCGGCGCGAACGCCGGCAGCCCGGCGGTGAGCCGGCCGAGCGAGAGCGGGCCCGCGCCGTCCACGTCCTTGGCGACGGCGATCGCGCCGGCCAGCTCCTGGGCGTTCGCCCCGGGCGGCAGCGGCGTCTGGAGGATGATGCCGTGCACGGCCGGGTCGGCGCTCAGCTCGGTGAGCCGGTCCCGGATCGCGGCGGGCGCCGCGTCCGGGCCGAGGTCGGCGATGTCGCAGTGGATGCCGCACTTCCCGGCGGCCTTGGCGATGGACCGTACGTACCAGGCGCTGGACTCGTCGGCGGTGGCGGTGACGACGGCCAGCCGCGGCGGCGTGCCGGTGGCGGTCAGCCGGGCGGCCTCGACGGTGGTGTCGGCGCGCAGCCGGGTGGCGTGTTCACGGCCGGAGAGGGTGGCGGTCTCGGTCACGGGGCGATGTCCTCACGGATGGCGGCGGTGATCGCGGCGGCGCGCTCGGCGATGGTGTCGACGGCGGCGGTGACCGCCGTCAGCTCGGCGCGCAGGGCGTCGTCGCGGATGCCGCCGAGGTTGATCTCCACATTGACGCGGGCCGTGGTGGCGGCGGCGCGGGCCGCTTCGGTGGCGGCGGCGATGTCGGTGACGACGTTGCGGTTGCCGATGGGCAGGAGTTCGGCGGCGAGTTCGACAGCGGCGCGGGCCAGGCCGATGACCTCGGCCGGGGGGCGGGCGGCGCCGGCCAGCGCGCGGGCGATGGCGGCCGACCGCTCGGCCTTGGCGGCGTCGGTGTCCTTGGGCAGCCGGTAGGCGTCGGTGACGGCGGTGAACGCCGCCGCGTCCTCCTCGGCGAGCCGGACGGCGGCGGTGCGCAGCGTGTCGGTCTCGCGGACGATCCGGTCGACGGTGACGGCGTGCGCGGCGTATTTCCCGCCGGTGGAGTAGCGGGCGACCATCCCCAGCAGGGCGGCGGCCTGGGCGGCGTGCAGCGCTGCCGCGGCTCCGCCGCCGGGGGCGGGGACGCGGGCGGCGAGCTGGGACAGATACTCGGTGATCGTCTGATCGCGCACGGGAGGGATTCTGTCACGGGAGCGGGCGCGTGCCGGGCGGATCGGTCAGTCCGGCCGGCCGTACAGCTCGCGGTGGGCGGGGAACCGGCCACCGGGGGTGTCGGTGCCCCGGGCAGCGCGAATGCCCTTGACGACGGCGCGGGAGAGGACGTCGGCGCCGGCGGCGAGCAACTCGCTCAGGAGCAGCCCGGACTCGATGGGCCACCGGGGGTCGGGCGGGGTGCCGTCGGGGTACGTGAGGGGCCGGTCGCCGGTGGCGAGGGCGAAGACCGTGTCGCCGTCGGTCATGAGGTGGACGGGGCGGACGGCGCGGGCGAGCCCGTCGTGGGCGGTGCCGGCGAGCTTCTGCGCCTGGGCGGGGGTGAGGACGGCGTCGGTGGCGACGACGGCGAGGGTGGTGTTGAGCGGCGGGTCGCCGGCGGTGGGGGAGCGGTGGGTGGAGGCGTGGTGCGCCTCGGCCAGCAGGCGGCGGGCCCGTGCGTGCTGTTCGGGGGTGGGCGGCCGGGCGCCGGGGTCCTCGCCGTAGAAGGCCCCGGTGTCCGGGTCGATCGGGGAGCCGGCGGCGTTGACGGCGACCAGTGCGGCGACGGTGACGCCGTTCGGCAGGACGGTGCTGGCGGTGCCGACGCCGCCCTTGAGCTTGGGCTGCCCTCCGGGGGACCCACCCCCCTCCCCCTCCCCGGGTGCCGTTCCGGCTCCGGTGGTGGCTCCGGTGCCCGCGCCGACGGTGCCCATGGCGACGGGCGTGCCGGGGCCCGCCGGGCCGGCCGCGGCGTCCTGTACGGCGGCGCGGCCGAGGGCCGCGTCCGGGCGGGCGTGCCAGTCGCCGCCCCGGCCCAGGTCGAACAGCACGGCGGCGGGCACGATCGGCACCACCTGGCCGGGCCCGGGGCCGACCTGGTAGCCGCGGCCCTGCTCCTCCAGCCAGCTCATCACGCCGGAGGCCGAGTCGAGGCCGAAGGCGCTGCCGCCGGTGAGCACGACGGCGTTCACCTTCTCGACGAGGTTGCGTGGATCCAGGACGTCGGTCTCCCGGGTGCCGGGGCCGCCGCCGCGGACGTCGACCGCGCCGACCGCGCCGCCCTCCGGGGCGAGGACCACGGTCACGCCCGTCAGCCAGCCGTCGCCGATCCGCTGGGCATGACCGACGCGTATGCCGGGTACGTCTGTCAGGGCGTCGGCGGGTCCCGAGGACCGTCCCAGCTCGCTCATGTGTTCAGAGCTATCACGCCCCGCGAGCGCCCGGCCAGGCGTACAGCGGATGTTTATCGGTCATCCATCGCCTTCCGTCAGGCTGCCGTCATGATGGTGGATCAACACGGCCCGGCCGATGTGCTCAGCCACAGCCAGCTGCTCGACCAGGGGGAGCGGGCGGCCGTGGCGCTGGCGAAACTCGGTGTGCGCCCGGGCGATCAGGTGGCGGTGCTGCTGCCCATGTCCCTGGAGTCGGTGGTGGTGACGCTCGCCTGCATCCGGCTGGAGGCCCGGCGGCTGACCCTGCCGCTGGGGGACCATCTGGGATTCATCCGTCATCGCCTGCGCACCTCCGGAGCGCGGGTGGTGATCACCGCCGGGAGCTGTGCCGTGGACGGCACGGTCCGGGACATCAAGTCGGGTCTCGACCGCGCCTTGTGGGCCTGCCCCGAGGTGCATTCGGTGCTCGTGGTGCAGCAGGTGCCCAGGCCGGTGCCGTGGGTGCCGGGCCGTGATGTGTGGTGGCACGAGGCACTGGCCGCCGGGCCGGTGCCGGGCGGACCGTACGCTGGAGCCATGAGCAGCAGCACCGACCAGCCGTTGGACCAGTCGGCGGACCGGGCGCAGGGCCGGCCGCAGGCGGGGTCCGCCGCGCCGGTTCCGCCCGCCGCGCTGATCTTCGACGATCCGCTGGACCGCCGTTCGGCCGATGACAGCGATCAGGGCTGGGGAGAGCGTCCCGCGGCGGACGGCGCGCGGGGCGATCTGCTCCGTTTCCTGGAGGAGAAGCCCCCGCACCATCTGTGAGCCGGGCGGCGCGGGCGGTGCCGTTCAGTCCGTGAGGCGGGCGGAGTCGAGGGCGTCGGTGAGCCGGGTCAGCCGCTCCCGCAGCTCCGTGACCTCCGCGGCTGTGAGGCCGGTGGCCTCCGCGATGCGGCGCGGCACCCGCTGCGCCGGCTCCCGCAGGGCATCGCCCCGCTCGGTGAGCCGGACGGTCACCGAGCGCTCGTCCTCGGTGCTGCGTGCCCGGTGGACGAGGCCGGCCGCCTCC
This sequence comes from Streptomyces harbinensis, assembly GCF_900116145.1. GTDB lineage: Bacteria > Actinomycetota > Actinomycetes > Streptomycetales > Streptomycetaceae > Streptomyces > Streptomyces carpaticus. The sequence continues at coordinate 141,161 of NZ_FPAB01000007.1, forward strand.
AGCCGCTTGAGCAGCGGGGACAGCGTGCCGGAGTCCAGCCGCAGCAGTTCGCCGATGCGCTTGACCGGCAGTTCGCCGTGCTCCCACAGCACGAGCATCACCAGGTACTGCGGGTAGGTGAGCCCCAGGTCCTTGAGCACGACCCGGTAGACGCCGCTGAAGGCCCGGGACGCGGCGTGGAGCGAGAAGCAGATCTGGTGGTGCAGCCGCAGATACTCCTCCTCCGGCGGCCGGTGCGGCCCGCCGGTGGGCACGGTGCTGGGCTCGGTGGTCATGGTCTCCACGGTACCCGGACTTCCTTGTCCCCATTTTAGTTGTGCACAACTTGATTGTGTGCTTAGGTTGGCGGCACGGAAGGCCCCGCCGATACCGGCGACGAGAGGGATGAGGGAGAGCGTCATGGAACCGCTGTACACCGCGATCGCGACCGCCAACGGACGTGAGGGGCGCGCCGTCAGCTCCGACGGACAGCTCGACCTCACCCTCGCCCCGCCGCCCGCACTCGGCGGCAGCGGCAAGGGCACCAACCCCGAGCAGCTGTTCGCGGCCGGCTACGCCGCCTGCTTCGCCAGCGCGCTGGGCGCGGTGGGACGTCAGGAGAAGGTCGACACCAGCGACGTCTCGGTGACCGCCGAGGTCGGCATCGGCAAGGACGGGCCCGGGTTCGGGCTCGCGGTGGTGCTGCGCGTCGAGCTGCCGGACGCGCTCGCCGGCGAGGCGGGGGAGAAGCTGGTGGCCCAGGCGCACCAGGTGTGCCCGTACTCCCGGGCCACCCGGGGCAACATCGACGTCCGGCTCGTCGTCGAGTAGCCGGCTGCGGCCGGGGCCGCCGGCCGTCAGCGCGGGGAGTCGGAGCCGTCCCCGGGTCGCTCCGGTGCCGGGGCGGCATCGGCTCCCGAACCGTCCGCCGGGGCGCCGCGCTGGCCCACCAGGGCCGGCGCCGTCCCCTCGCCGCCACCGGCGGCGCGCTGGGCGATCAGCTCGTCGCGGATCTCGATGAGGATCTCCAGCTCCGTCTTGGCGACCGCCTCCTGCGGCACCTCGGCCTTCGCCGCCCGGCGGGCGTTGAACTTGTTCATCGGCATGATCATCAGGAAGTAGACGACCGCGGCGGTCATCAGGAAGGTCAGCGAGGCGGTCAGCACCGAGCCCCAGCGGATCGCCGCACCGCCGCCGTCCGTCGAGCAGTCCCCCGTCAGGCAGAGCACGTACTGATCGAGGTCCTGGGTGCCGAAGGCGCCGATCAGCGGGTTGATGACACCCTCGACCACGGCGGTGACGATCCCGGTGAACGCGGCGCCGACGACGACCGCCACCGCCAGCTCGATCACGTTCCCGCGCATCAGGAACTCTTTGAATCCACTCAGGATTGCCTTGGTCTCGCTCACTGCTCTGTCCTTCTGGGGTGAGATCCGCATCGGACCCCGCACGGTGCACCACGATGGCATTCCGTGTCCAATCGGTTCGAACTACCATCGGGACACCGCCAGAAGGGATCCGGCCGCGGCCCCGGCCAGCTCGGCCGCCGTCGCCCGGGGCACGGTCAGCACCAGCAGCGCGCCCTCGGTGGGGGCGAGAAGCCCGGGCTCCCGCGGGGCCTCGTCCCGGCCGGGGATGTCGGCCACCTCCGCCCGGCGTGCCACCACCCGGGCCGGCTCCGCCGCCCCGGGGTCGGCGGCCAGCACATCGACCACGTCGCCGGGCGCCAGCAGCCGCACCACCTCCGCGTCGGCGATCCGGACCGGCGCCGCGACCAGCTCAGCGGGCGGTGGTGGCTCCGCGGGCCCCTCCCGGGCGTCGGCGACCGTCACGGTGGCGGTCGGCTGCTCGGCCGGGGGCGCGGTGCCGCCCGCCGGAAGCGCCACCGCCAGCGCCGCCCCCGCCACCACCAGCGCCGCGGTCACCGCCCGGGCCCGGCCCCGCAGGGGCAGGCCCGGCCGGAACCGGCGGGCGCGGGGGCGGACCGGGGCGAACTCCGGCACCGCGGGCCGGTCCGCCCCGAAGGCCGTCCCGGAGCCCGGGCCGGGCACGTGCGGGAGCGAGGCGGCGGGAGCGGGCGGACCGGCCGTGGTGGCGGTCGCGCCGCCGTCCGCCGGGGCGGACGCACCCGGTGCGGGGGACGCGGGGGACGCGGGAGAGGTGAGGAAAGTGGGGGGAGTGGGGGGAGTGGTGACGGATGTCGTGGCGGGCGGGACGGGCGCGGGGAGCGACGGGAAGGCGGGGCCCGGCGTGGCAACGTGCTGTGTCATGCGGCCACTCTGGCCGCCTCGCACGATCCCCGCCGAGGGCTGTGGACAACTCCGGCCCTGTGGAAAAACCCCTCACCCATACGGGTGAGGGGCGTGCGTCAGGGCAGTTCGATCCCCGGCTCCTGGCCCAGCAGCGCCGTCGCGCACGGGCAGTCCCGGCCCGCCGGCAGCGCGGCCACCGCGTCGAAAAGCACCTCGCGCAGCCGGCCGATGTTCTCGCCGAAGACCTCCAGCACCTCCGCGTGCGAGACGCCCTCGCCGCTCTCCGCACCCGCGTCCAGGTCGGTGACCAGGGTCAGCGAGGTGTAGCAGAGCTCCAGCTCCCGGGCGAGCACCGCCTCCGGGTGGCCGGTCATGCCCACCACGGACCAGCCCTGCGCCGCGTGCCAGCGTGATTCGGCGCGGGTGGAGAAGCGCGGCCCCTCGATCACACAGAGCGTGCCGCCGTCCACCGCCTCCCAGCCGCGCCCCCGGGCGGCGGCCAGCGCCACCTGGCGCCCGGTGGGGCAGTACGGGTCGGCGAACGTCAGATGGACGACGTTCGGCACCTGGCCGTCCGCCCGCTGCACGCCGTCGTAGTAGGTCTGGGCGCGGCTTTTGGTGCGGTCCACCAGCTGGTCGGGCACCAGCAGCGTGCCGGGCCCGTACTCGGGGCGCAGCCCGCCGACCGCGCACGGGCCGAGCACCTGGCGCACACCCAGCGAGCGCAGCGCCCACAGGTTGGCCCGGTAGTTGATCCGGTGCGGGGGCAGCCCGTGTTTGCGGCCGTGCCGGGGGAGGAAGGCCACCCGCCGGCCGGCGATCTCGCCGAGGAAGAGGGAGTCGCTGGGGTCCCCGTACGGCGTCTCCACGGTGACCTCGGTCACATCGTCCAGGAAGGAGTAGAACCCGGACCCGCCGATGACGCCGATCTCCGCGGCGGCCCCGCTCATGCGGCCGATGTACCGGCGGACGAGGACGAGGACGAGGAGGACGAGCCGGAGGACGCGGACGCTGTGGCGGTGGCCGTGGAGCCGCCGCCCGAGCTGTCCGAGCCGCCGTTCTTCTTCTCGCCCGTCCCGCTCTTGGCGTCCTTGCCGTCGCCGCCGCCCGCCTTCTGCGCCGAGGACGCGGCCGGGCTGCTGCTGGAAGAGCTGTTGCGGCTGTCGTTGCGGTAGAAGCCGGAGCCCTTGAAGACAATGCCGACCGCCGAGAACACCTTCTTCAGCCGCCCCTGGCAGCTGGGGCACTCGGTGAGCGCGTCATCGGTGAACTTCTGCACCACTTCGAGGCCCTCTTGGCACGCGGTGCACTGATACTGATACGTCGGCACGTGATCCTCCTGGCACTCTTCTCCACCGAGTGCTAACGACGGTCCATCGTGCAACATTCCGGGTACGGAAGTCCACTGCCGACGCCCACCACCCCGCCGCACCGGCCGCCCGCCACCCCGGGGCGCGCGCACCGGCCGCAGGGCGCGCGTGCCCGGTTCGCGCCGTTTTCAGCGGGCTGCGGCAGGCGCGAGGCCCCCGGCTGACTCCCCGTAGGCTCACCCCAGTGGCCGTATGTCTATGGTTGCTTCCATCCGCTTACCTGGCCTGTGAAGGACACAGATGCCCGCCAAGAAGCCCTCGCGACGCCTCCGCGTGTTCGTGATCGCTGTCGTACTGGTCGTCCTCTCCGGATTGGGGTACGGCGCTTTCTGGACCGTGAGCACCGTGCGGGCGTCCTACCCGCAGGTGTCGGGAGAGATAGAAATGGACGGGCTCTCCGGCCCCGTCACGGTCCAGCGGGACGGGAACGGCATCCCGCGCCTGTACGCCGACTCCGCCCTCGACCTCTTCCGCGCCCAGGGCTACGTCCACGCCCAGGACCGGTTCTGGGAGATGGACGTCCGCCGGCACATGACCTCCGGCCGGCTCTCGGAGATGTTCGGCGACGGGCAGGTGGAGACCGACGCGTTCCTGCGCACCCTGGGCTGGCGGCAGGTCGCGCAGCAGGAGTACGACGAGGAGCTCGCACCGGAGACCAAGGAGTACCTGGACGCGTACGCGGAGGGCGTGAACGCCTACCTGGGCACGCGCAGCGGCGAGGAGCTGTCCGTGGAGTACGCGGCGCTCGGCTTCCTCAACGACTACGCGCCCGAGCCGTGGGACCCGGTGGACTCGGTGGCCTGGCTGAAGGCCATGGCCTGGGACCTGCGCGGCAACATGGAGGACGAGATCGACCGGTCGCTGCTCGCGGCCCGGCTCAGCCCCGAGCAGATCGAGGAGCTGTACCCCGGCTACCCGTACGACCGCAACAACCCGATCGTCCAGGAGATCGGTGACTTCGCGGGCGGAACGGGCGACACGGGCGGCACGGGCGACACGGCGGGCGGCGACGTCCAGGGCGACGGTACGTCCCCGGGTGACGCGGCCGACGGCGTGACGACGCAGCTGGGCGCGCTGGCGGCGACGCTGGACGAGATCCCGGCGCTGCTGGGCCCGGCGGGCAGCGGCATCGGCTCGAACTCGTGGGTGGTCTCCGGCGAGTACACGACGACCGGGATGCCGCTGCTGGCCAACGACCCGCACCTGGGCCCCTCGCTGCCGTCCGTCTGGTACCAGATGGGCCTGTACTGCACGGAGGTGACCGAGGAGTGCCCGTTCGAGGTGTCCGGGTTCACCTTCTCCGGGATGCCCGGCGTGGTGATCGGCCACAACGAGGACATCGCCTGGGGCTTCACCAACCTCGGCGCGGACGTGACCGACCTGCGGCTCGAAAAGCTCGACAACGGCAACTACCTGCGCGACGGCGAGGAGAAGCCGTACGAGACCCGCACCGAGACGATCCGGGTCGCCGGCGGTGAGGACCGCGAGATCACGGTGCGGTCCACCGAGAACGGCCCGATCGTCTCCGACCGGCACGACGACTTCGCCGAGACCGGCAGGACCGCGCCGGTGGAGTCCGGCGCGCCGGACCGGGGCAACGGCTACGCCGTCTCGCTGACCTGGACCGCGCTGGAGCCGTCCAACACCATGGACGCGGTGTTCGCGCTCAACACGGCCGCCGACTTCGACGACTTCCGGTCCGCCGCCGCCGACTTCGCGGTCCCCGCGCAGAACATGATCTACGCGGACACCGCCGGCAACATCGGCTACCAGGCGCCCGGCCGGATACCGGTGCGCGGCGCGGGCGACGGCCGCTACCCGGCGCCCGGCTGGGACTCCTCCTACGACTGGGACGGCTATGTGCCGACCGAGGAGCTGCCCTGGGAGCTGAACCCCGAGCGCGGCTACATCGTCACCGCCAACCAGGCCGTCATCGACCCGGCCGGCTACGACCACTTCCTGACCGACGACTGGAGCTACGGCACGCGCAGCGCCCGCATCGAGGAGCTGCTGGTCTCGAAGATCGAGGACGGCGGCAAGATCTCGATGGGCGACATGCAGTCCATCCAGCTGGACAACAGCAACGAGATGGCGCGCGTCCTGGTGCCGTACCTGCTGGACATCGAGATCTCCGACCCGTACATCCGGGAGGCGCAGGAGCTGCTGGAGGGCTGGGACTTCAGCCAGGACTCGGATTCGGCCGCGGCGGCCTACTACAACGCGGTGTGGGCCAACATGCTCCAGCTCGCCTTCGGCCACAAGCTGCCCAAGGAGCTGCGGGTGGAGGGCCAGTGCCTGCGGGTGCGGCCGGCGGACGACTCGGCGCCGCTGGAGGACGCGAACGGGCAGGCGCTGTTCGACACGGAGTGCGGGGAGCGGTCCCCGGACTCGGCGTGGCCGGACGGCGGTGACCGCTGGTTCGAGGTGGTGCGCGAGCTGATCGAGCAGCCCGACAGCGACTGGTGGACGACGCCCGCGACCCGTACCGAGCCGGCCGCCACCGACCGTGACGAGCTGCTGGCGCGCGCCCTGCGCGACGCCCGCTGGGAGCTGACGGCGAAGCTGGGCAAGGACATCGGCACCTGGAGCTGGGGCCGGCTGCACCAGCTGACGCTCACCAACCAGACGCTCGGCGAGGAGGGCCCGGGACCGCTGCGCTGGATGCTGAACCGCGGCCCGTGGAACCTGGCGGGTGGCGCGGACGCGGTCAACGCCACCGCCTGGAACGCGGCCGGCGGCTACGAGACGACCTGGGTGCCGTCCATGCGGATGATCGTTTCGCTGGCGGACTTCGACGAGTCGCTGTGGATCAACCTGTCGGGCGCCTCGGGGCACGCGTACCACGAGCACTACACCGATCAGACCGGGATGTGGGCGCGCGGCGAGTTCCTGCCGTGGCCGTCCTCGGCGGAGGCGGTCGCCGAGGGCACCCGCGACACGCTGACGCTGACGCCGGGAGGCGCCGGCGCCGGCGAGGAGTGACCACCGCGGTCATGCGGACCGGAGCGGGGCGGGAACGGGTGCGGTACGGCCCGTCCCGCCCCGCCGTCGTACGCGTCGGGGCGCGCCGCCGTACGCGCGCCCCTCAGCCCGGGAAGCGGTGCACGCCCTCCGGGGTGACCGCCACCCGCACCGGCCGGTCGTGCGGCTCCACCGGCAGCTCGCCGACCACCTCGTGCCCGTACAACAGCACCACCGGCACCGGGTCGGCCCCGGCCGCCGCCAGCCGCGCCAGCACCCGGTCGTAGGAGCCGCCGCCGCGCCCCATCCGCACCCCGCGCGCGTCCACGGCCAGGCCCGGCAGCAGCACCACGTCCGCCGCCAGCACCGCCTCGCGGCCCAGCCGCTCCCCGGCGGGCTCGCGCAGCCGCATCCGGCCGGCCCGCTCGGTCTCCACCAGCGCGCCGGGGCCCTCGTACGTGCCCCAGTCGAGGTCGTCGTCCTCCCGCAGCACCGGCAGCAGCACCCGTACCCCGCGCTCGCGCAGCGCGTCGAGCAGGGCGAGCGTGCCGGGCTCGTGGCCGACCGACACGTACGCGGCGACCGTGCGCGCCGCCGCCAGCTCCGGCAGGCCCATCGCCTGCCCGGCCAGCGCGGCGGCGGCATCGAGAACCTCGTCGTCGCTCAGTGCGGCGCGTACCGCGAGCAGATCGCGGCGCACCGCCCGTTTGCCGTCGTGCGCGGTCCCTGCGACATGATCCATTTCGTCATCCTCGCGTAAAGGGTCCAAGCACACTAGCTGGATAAAGTGACGGGCATGACATCACCTCGCCCCCGGATCAGCAAGGCTGTCATCGCCGCCGCCGGGCTCGGTACACGCTTCCTCCCCGCCACCAAGGCCACCCCGAAGGAAATGCTGCCGGTGGTCGACCAGCCGGCCATCCAGTACGTGGTCGAGGAGGCCACCAGCGCCGGTCTCACCGATGTGCTGATGATCACCGGGCGCAACAAGCGTCCCCTCGAAGACCACTTCGACCGCAACTACGAGCTGGAGGACGCGCTGCGCCGCAAGGGGGATCTGGACCGGCTCTCCCGGGTCCAGGAGTCCACCGCGCTGGCCACCATGCACTACGTGCGCCAGGGCGACCCCAAGGGGCTCGGCCACGCCGTGCTGTGCGCCGCCCCGCACGTCGGCGACCAGGCGTTCGCGGTGCTGCTGGGCGACGACCTCATCGACCCGCGCGATCCGCTGCTGACCCGGATGACCGCCGTCCAGGAGGAGCGCGGCGGGTCCGTCATCGCGCTGATGGAGGTGGATCCCTCCCAGATCCACCTGTACGGCTGCGCGGCGGTCGAGGCCACCGGCCAGGACGGGGTGCACCGGGTCACCGGCCTGGTGGAGAAGCCGGACCCGGCCGACGCGCCCAGCAACCTCGCCGTCATCGGCCGCTACGTCCTGGACCCCGGCGTGTTCGAGGTGCTGCGCAAGACCCCGCCGGGGCGTGGCGGCGAGATCCAGCTGACCGACGCGCTGGAGACGATGGCCACCTCGCAGGTCAGCGGCGGCCCGGTGTACGGGGTGGTGTTCAAGGGCCGCAGGTACGACACGGGCGACCGCGCCGACTATCTGCGCACCATCGTCCGGCTGGCGTGCGAACGTGAGGACCTCGGGCCCGAGTTCCGGGCCTGGCTGAAGACCTATGTCAACGAGGAGATGCGGGCACTTGAGTGACCTGTGGTCGGTCGATGACCACCTTGCCGACATCCTGCGGGCGCTGCGCCCGCTCGACCCGATCGCCCTGCCGCTGCTGGACGCGGACGGCTGCGTGCTGACCGAGGACGTGACCGTCCCGGCCGCGCTGCCGCCGTTCGACAACAGCTCGATGGACGGGTACGCGGTGCGCGCCGCCGACGTGGCCGCCGCGACCGGGGAGCGGCCGGTGCGGCTGGCGGTGGTGGGGGAGAGCGCGGCGGGCGGCGTGGACGAACTGCCCGTGCTGCGGCCCGGGCAGGCGCTGCGCATCATGACCGGCGCGCCGCTGCCGGCCGGCGCCGACGCGGTGGTTCCGGTGGAGTGGACGGACGGCGGTCTCGGCGGCGGCCCGGTCGCGGCGATGCCGGCCGCGGATCTCCGGGAGGGCGCGCCGGTGCGGGTGCACCGGCCGGCCGCGCCCGGGGCGCACATCCGCCGGCGCGGCTCGGACGCTGCCGCCGGGACCCTGGCGCTGGCGGCCGGCACCGTGCTGGGGCCGGCGCAGCTGGGGCTGCTCGCGGCGCTCGGCCGGGCGCGGGTGGAGGTACGGCCGCGCCCGCGCGTGGTGGTGCTGTCCACCGGCAGCGAACTGGTGCCGCCCGGCACCCCGCTGGGTCCTGGGCAGATCCACGACTCCAACGGGTTCACGCTCACCGCCGCCGCCCGCGCCGCCGGGGCGGTGGCGTACCGGGCGGCCACCGTCGCGGACGAGCCGGAGCGGCTGCGGGCCGCGCTGGAGGACCAGCTCTCGCGCGCCGATCTGGTGATCACCAGCGGCGGGGTGAGCGTCGGCGCGTACGACGTGGTGAAGGAGGCGCTGCGCGGCAGCGTGGAGTTCCGGCGGCTGGCGATGCAGCCGGGCAAGCCGCAGGGGTTCGGCCTGGTGGGCCGGCAGCGGGTGCCGCTGCTGGCGCTGCCGGGGAACCCGGTCAGCTCCTACGTCTCCTTCGAGCTGTTCGTGCGGCCCGCGCTGCGGGCGCTGGCCGGGCATCCGCAGGTGGCGCGGCCCCGGGTGCGGGCGCGGCTGGTGTGCGACGCGCCGCTGACGTCCCCGGCGGGCCGCCGGCAGTATCTGCGCGGCGCGTACACGCCGCCCGCACCGGGCGAACGGCTCGGCACCGTACGGCCGGTGGGCGGGGCGAGTTCGCATCTGCTGGCCGCGCTCGCCCGCGCGGACGCGCTGATCGAGATCCCGGAGGCGGCGACGACGGCCGAGGCGGGCGCCGAGCTGACGGTGGTGCCGCTGGGCGGTGGCGGGCAGGAGTACGGTAGCTCCTCATGAGCAGCCCTCATCTGACCCATCTGGACGCCTCGGGCGCGGCCCGGATGGTGGACGTCTCGGCCAAGGACATCACCGTACGCACGGCGCGGGCCGTGGGGCGGGTGCGGGTCGCGCCCGCCGTGGTGGAGCTGCTGCGCGGCGCCGGGGTGCCGAAGGGGGACGCGCTGGCGGTCGCCCGGATCGCGGGCATCATGGGCGCCAAGCGCACCCCGGAGCTGATCCCGCTGTGCCACCCGCTGGCCCTGTCGGGGGTGGCGGTGGAGCTGACGGTGGCCGACGACGCGGTGGAGATCGCGGCGACGGTGCGCACCACGGACCGTACCGGGGTGGAGATGGAGGCGCTGACGGCGGTGTCGGTGGCGGCGCTGACCGTGGTGGACATGGTGAAGGCCGTGGACCCGGGCGCGGTCATCGACGGGGTGCGGGTGGAGGAGAAGACGGGCGGCAAGTCCGGGCGCTGGAGCCGCGCCGAATGAGCGCGGAGGCCCGTACGTACCGGGCGCTGGCGATCACGGCGTCCAACCGGGCGTCGGCCGGGGTGTACCCGGACCGGGGCGGGCCGCTGCTGGTGGCGGCGCTGCGCGAGTGGGGGTTCGCGGCGGAGGGGCCCGAGGTGGTGCCGGACGGCGATCCGGTGGCGGCGGCGCTGCGGGCGGCGGTGGCGGCGGAGTACGACCTGGTGCTGACCACGGGCGGCACCGGGCTGACGCCGGGGGACCGCACGCCGGAGGCCACCCGGTCGGTGATCGACTACGAGGTGCCGGGCATCGCGGAGGCGATCCGGGCGGCGGGGCTGGCGAAGGTGCCCACGGCGGCGCTCTCGCGCGGGCTGGCCGGGGTGGCGGGGCGGACGCTGATCGTGAACCTGCCGGGTTCGACGGGCGGGGTGCGCGACGGTCTGGCGGTGCTGGAGCCGCTGGCGCTGCACGCCGTGGAGCAGCTGCACGGCGGCGATCACCGGCCGTGAGCGTTTCCTGGCCCGTGGAGCTGCGGGACGGCGCGGTGGCGCTGCGTCCCATCCGCCAGCGCGATCAGCGGGTGTGGCGCGAGGTGAACCAGCGCAACCGGGACTGGCTGCGGCCGTGGGAGGCGACCATCCCGCCCCCGCCGCCCGGCCATCTGCCGGGCCACCGGCCGACGTACCGGCAGATGGTCCGGCATCTGCGCGCGGAGGCCCAGGCGGGCCGCATGCTGCCGTTCGTGGTGACGTACGAGGGGCGGCTGGCCGGGCAGCTGACGGTGGCGGGCATCACCTGGGGCTCGATGTGCTCGGCGCACATCGGGTACTGGATCGACCAGGACGTGGCGGGGCGCGGGGTGATGCCGGCGGCGGTGGCGCTGGTGACGGATCACTGTTTCCGTTCGGTGGGTCTCCATCGGGTGGAGATCTGCATCCGGCCGGAGAACGGTCCGTCGCGCCGGGTGGTGGAGAAGCTGGGGTTCCGGTCGGAGGGGTTGCGCCCGCGGTATCTGCACATCGACGGAGCGTGGCGGGATCATCTGATTTACGCGCTGACGGTGGAGGATGTGCCGGAAGGGCTGGTCGAGCGCTGGCACCGACGGACGGCGCAGCGCGAGAACAACAAATAGAACGCTTATTCGGATAACCCTTAACTGATCCATAAAATCCGAAGAAATGCCCGGTATGAGCCTCGGATCGTGCGACACACCGCGCTATTTGGCAGATGGACTCATGCAAACCCCTCTACCGTGTGAGCGTGAGCAGCAGTGGCCTCATCTTCGCAATGATCGTCGGGGCCTGGGCCGCGTACCTCGTGCCCATGTGGCTCCGCAGACAGGACGAGCTGAACGAGGCCCGTCCCACGGAACGCTTCAGCACCGCGATCCGGCTGCTGTCCGGCCGCGCGGCACTGGAGCGCCGCGCCGCCCGGCGTGCTGCGGAGGGGGACGCGAGCGGGGCCCGGGACGCCGACGTGCGCGCGTACGCCGAGCCGGTGACCACCGTCGCCGAGCCCCCGGCCGAGCCGGCGGCCCCCGAACCGGAGGCCGAACCCGAGCCGGAACCGGTCACGGCCGCCCGCGCCAAGGTCCTGGCGCGCCGGCGGCGCACCACCATGGTGCTGTTCGTGACCTTCGCGGGCAGCGGCATCTTCGCGCTGAGCGCCGGGGGCGGCTCCCTGTGGATCCCGGCGGTGCCGGGCCTGCTGCTCAGCGCGTACATCATCAACGTCCGGGCACGGGAGCGCCGCCGGTACGCGGTCGCCATGGACCGCCGCCGCGCCGAGGACGCCGCGCGACGCCTGCGCGAACGCACCCAGGCCAACGCGGCGTCCCGCCCCGAACAGCCCTCCCGGGCGGTGGTCGAGCAGACCGACCACGCCGAGTGGGTCGACCAGCAGCGCCGCCGCGGCCAGGCCGCCGAGGACGAGCCGGCCGGCTGGGAACCCGCCCCGGTGCCGCTCCCCACCTACGTGAGCGCCCCGGTGGCCCCCCGCACCACCCGCGGCGTGGACCTGGACGCCCCCGGCACCTGGAGCGCCGCCCGCTCCACCCCGGCCCAGCAGCCCCCGCAGCCCGCCCAGCAGCCCCCCCAGGCCACCCCGGGCCAGCCGGGACCGCAGCGCACCCCGCTCTTCGACCAGTTCGAGGAGGAGAACCACCCCCGGGCGGCCGGCGAATGACACCGGATTTCGGCCCGCCCCGGATCGGGTGCTATCGTTTTCCTCGTTGCAAGGGCCTGTAGCGCAGCCTGGTAGCGCATCTCGTTCGCAACGAGGGGGTCAGGGGTTCAAATCCCCTCAGGTCCACAACAAGGGCCGTTCCCAAGACCAGGTGGAACGGACAGGCGAAAGCCCCCGTCGAGTCAATCGACGGGGGCTTTCGCGTGCGTGCAAGCAGCGAAGTACAGCAACGACGTTCTGAGTTCGCTATCGGGGACCGTCGAGCTGCCGGCCCAGCTTTCTCAGCGCCTTCCGCGTCGCCTCCGACGGGACATGCGTGTACACCTCCATGGTGACCGCGATCTTGCTGTGCCGCAGGATCTGCATCGCGATGCGCGGGTGCACGTCCAGCGCTGCCAGGATCGACCCGCAGGTGTGCCGGGTGTCGTGCAGCCGGATACGTCGGACGCCGGCCCGGTCGGTCCGGGCGGCGAACTCACGGTTGAAGTTCCTCGGATCGATGGGCGTCCCGTTGCGGGTGGTGAACACAAACCCGGACTCATCCCACAGCTCTCCCGCCGCCTTCCGGGCCGACGCCTGGGTCTCCCTGCGGAGCCGCAGCGCCGCGACGCAGATGTCGGGCAGCGGTAGCAAGGCGGTGGACGCCTCGGTCTTGGTCTCGTCGTGCACCAGGCGCCGCTGAATGCGCTGCAAGGAGTGCTCGACGGTCAGCTCTCCCGCGTCCAGGTCCACACTGGCCCACGTGAGACCGAGGACTTCGCCCCGGCGGAGGCCGAGCACGAGGGTGAGGACGTACGCCGGGTAGAGCGGATCGCCGGCCGCCCGAGCCGCGTCCAGGAAGGTCCGCGCCTCGTCAACCGACCACGGCTGCGGCTTCTTCCGACGCACGGACCGCACCTTGACCAGGCCGGCCACGTTCTTGGCGATCATCTCCTCGGTCATGGCGTGTGTGAGCGCCGACCGCAGCACCGTCCGAGCGTCCTGCACCGTCCGCCGGGAGGGCACCCGCTGGCAGCACCGGCCCACCGCGCAGCAGTGCTGCCGCTGGCGAGGGTCGCGGTGGCGCTCCGGACGCTTGGCGTCCCGACCCTGGGCACAGCACTGGCACTGCACCATCAAGTCGTTGATCCACTTCCGGACGTCCCGGACCGTGAGCTTGTCGAGCCGCTTCGCCCCGAGGCCGGGCGTGATGTAGAGGCGGACGTGCATCGCGTAGGTCTCTGTGGTCTTGGGCTTCAGCTCAGGCTGCACCACCTCACGGAGCCAGTACGCCAGGTACTGGCCGAGCGTCGGAACGGCCGTGGCGACCGGCCCCTTGGCGGCTTCCGAGTGGAGCTTGATCCACTTCTCGTGGACGGCCGTCCGGGTAGGTCCGTAGGCGTACTTGCGGGTGCGTTTGCCTTCGGGGGTGGTGACCCAGACGTAGGCGGCGAAGCCGTTGCGGTAGGGGTAGATCGAGCCTTCGCCGTTGCTTCGCTTGCCGCTCATGCCACACGCTCCCCGAAGGTGTCGGCGGTGCAGCGCTCGACGTATTCGTCGACCCAGGCCGGGAGGATGCGGCGGTTGCGGCCGATCTTGACCGAGCGGATCTCTCCGGTGAGGACGAGCATCTTGGTCTTGGAGAGCCCGAAGCCGAGCATGGCGGCCACTTCGGCCGTGGTGTGCCACTTCCGGGTGATAGTGGTCATCGCGCGGGTTCTCCTTCGGTTCCAAGGGCGGGGGTGAGCGAGGCGGACAGCCACTTCTCGGCCGCTGAGAGTCCGGTGCCGGTGTAGGTCCAGTGGGCGAGGACGAGAGTGGTGTCGCCGGGGCCGTGAGCGAGGCCCGCTTGCTGGCGGCGCCATTCGGCGCGGGCGACGCGGAGGGCGCCGAGGGTGGTGGAATAGCGCCGGGATTTGGTGGAGAAGTGACCGCGGAACCCGAGCATGTGGGCCCAGGCCCGCAGGCGGAGGTGTTCCAGGTCGGTGCGGGCGCCGAGGGTCCAAGCGGTGCGGATGAGGCTGCGTGCGTGGTCGGTGATGTTGAGCGGGGCGAGTTCGGCGAGGAACTTCAGCGGCCGATCGAGGGCACCGGTGGCCGTCTCGGCCCCTTTGGTCGCGTACTTGGCGATGTAGCCGGCGACAGCCCGTTCGGTGAGGGCGGTGCCGTGGTCGAAGTCCGCGCTGCGGATGGTGCGGATGTCGAGCTGGCGGCCGAAGACGAAGCGGTGGGCCCGTCCGTCGAGGACAGGGCCGTTAACGGTGGCAGCCGAGGCGGCGGCCCGGATCGCGTCGGTCAGCAGCGTGGCGGTGGCCCAGCCCGGTGGGGGCGTGTGTCCGCCGCCGGGACCGTCGAGACGGATGACGGCGTGGAAGTGGATGGCCCCGCGCTTTTGGTACTCGGCGACCTTGGCGAAGGAGACGCGGGCATGGTCGGCGAAGGCCCGCTGTGTCAGCCCGGCTCGCTTGGCGATCTCCCGGCGGAGGTAGATGGTGAAGCGCCGCCACAGGGCCCCGGCGTGCGCGTTCCACAGGACGGCGGCTTCGTAGTCGTAGCGGTCGGGGTCGATGGGGGTGCCGAGTGCTTCGTCGGCCGGGTCGTGTGGGGTGCCGCAGCGGCAGGCCAGCCGGTCGCTGCGGCGGTTGTGGACGGGCCCGAAGCCGGGTGCGGTGAAGGTGGCGAACACGCGCGGGTGGGTGCCGACGACTTCTGGTGTGCCCTTGCCACCCCGTAGTCCGGAGGTGATCAGGTGGTAGGTGTCGCGGCGGTAGGTCTCGGCGCAGGCCGTGCAGCGGGTCGCGCGGCGGTTGTTGCAGCGGGTGAGGAGCTGGCCGGCGGGCAGGTCGGCGGAGTCCAGGTGGTGCAGGACGGGGCCGATTTCGCCGGTGTTGGTGTCGAGATGGTGTTCGGTGCGGTGGCCCGTGAGACGGATGGGCCGGGTGCAGCCACCGAGCCCGGAGAGCTGACGGCCGAGGGCGGGCAGGATGCCTGTCGCGGCCAGGTTGCCGAGTTCGGGCAGCGGCGGCGGGACGGCGGGGGTGATGATGGGACTTCTCCTTTGCGGCGATTGGTCGTGAGGAGTTGGGCCCCGGGGCGGCGGATGCTTGGCGGTATCGGCGCCGCCCCGGGGTTTTCTGCTGAGTGGGTGATCCGGTGGGTCAGTCGCTGTCGCCGTTGACGATGTCGACGCCGGAACGCGTACCGGAGTCGACGACGGGGGCGAGCGAGGTGTCGGCGAGGTAGAAGCCGAAGAGCGCGATGACGACGACGAGCCACGGGCGGACACCCAGGAACCGGATGGAGCCCCAGGCGACCAGGCCGAGGACCAGGACGAGCGGCAGGCTGACGGTCACGGGAGGTGTTCCTTTCAGCGGACGGGGCAGCGGTGGGTGCGGGCGGCGAGTTCGGCGGCGGACCGGGTGTCGTACTCGGCGGAGAAGCCACAGCGCGGTGCGGTCCAGGCGGCGGTGTGCTTCTCACGGCCCCGGCGGTCGTTGGCGGTGCCGACCTGGACGGGACCGATCCTGACGAGGTCACGGAAGCGGTGTAAGCGGGCCACGAGGGCTCCCTTCAGAGGCGGCGTGCGGATGGATTCGGCGAAGGGCTCGGGGACGCTGAGACGGGCGCGCAGCGTCGGCGTGTCGATCGGTGTGCCGGTCCGGGCGAGGTGTTCGGCGGCGACTTTGCGGGCGTGCTCCAGCAGCGCGGCGGGAACAGCGACTTCCTGCGGCCTCTCCGTCGGCTCCGACACGGCTGGCGGGTCGAGAGGTGGCCCGGTGGCCGGGGCGGATACGGCAGGCCGTTCTTCTACCGGCGAGGCGGGTGGGAGCGGGTGTGGGGTGTGGGCGAGGAGGGTGCCGCCGAGGAAAGCGACAGCGGGCCAGCCGGCGACGAGGATGCGCAGCCACACGGGTACGTCGTCGAGGTCAAGGAGGCCGGCGGTGGCGAGGTTGGCGCCCAGGGACGCGGTCAGGGCGATCAGGAACCAGCACCAACCGGCGGTCTTTCCCGTGTCGCTGGTGCGCAGGCGTCGCCAAGCGGCGACCAGGAGCAGGTCTACGGAGATCGGGTAGGCCCAGGCTTTCCAGCCGTCCTGTCCGGCCGCCGCCGTTAGGTCGTGAATGTGGGCGAAGGACAGTGCGGCGGCGATGACGGCGTGGACCAGGACGGCATCCACGCGGGCCAGACGGGCACGCACGGGGCACCTCCCTTCCTGTTTTCGGCATGGCGGGGCAGGGGAGTGGCACAGCGGAATCGCGGTGTGGTCAGGCCGGAAGGCCGCCGGCCTCAACCGCAGTGGACCGGCTTGAACGGCGCCAGTTCGGGGAGCTCCGGCACCAGGTGCGCGGTCTTGACGCAGCGGTCGGCGGCATCGGCCAGAGACAGATACGGGGTGCGGATGCGAGACCAGCCGCCGGAGGTATCCCCCGCGACAGCGGTACCGGGACGGTCGGCGGGGACGGAACACGCGGCGATGACCGCTTCGGGGGCGATGTCGCCCAGTGCCATCTTCGCCGACGCCTCATCGTTCACGCGGTGGCAGACCCGGCCGCTCAACTGAGCCCGCAGCATCGTGGCGCCCTTGCCCAGCTCGGCGCCGAAGCGCTGACCGCAGACCTCCAGATAGATCCCGGCGGCACGGCCGAGCTGAGCGAGCCGGATGAGCTGAGTGACCATCTTGTCCCGGCGTTCCTCGTCCTTGCGGGTCGCCGTCAGGAACAGCTCGGCCACCTCATCGACGAACACCACCACCGGCACCGGCCGTTCTTCCTCCGGCAGGCCCCAGATATCGGAAGTGATCGCTTGGTCCGGCGTGCCGACTGGGATGTTCTGCCGGTTACGGATCAGGTCGTAGCGTCGGTCCATGAGCCGCACCAGCACAGAGAGCAGTTCGGCCGCCTCCGCCGGGTCGGTCGCCAGCGCGGAGAGCCGGGAGGCGAACGGCGCCAGCTCCACGCCTCGCTTGCAGTCGATACCGACCAGGGCGACATCCTGTCCGGCCAGGCCGGCCACCAGGTGCCGCAGGTACATGGACTTCCCCGACAGCGTCGCACCGAGCGTGAGCTGATGGGGAATCGCCCGATAGTCGCGGACGAACGCCGTCGCGTCCTCCCACAGGGCGACCGGCACCCGCAGATACCCGCCGTGAATGTGGCGGGACATGCGGACGTCCTTCAGCACGTCGAAGCCGACCAGCCGCAGTTCGACCGTGCCCGGCCGTATCTCCGACACGTGGACGGCATGAACGCCCCAGGCGTGCCGCAGCCGTTCCGCAGAGGCGGCCACATCCGCCACCTCTTGGCCGGCGGCCAGCCGCAGACGAAGCCGCAACCCGGTCGACGTGGGCCACAGGAGCCCGCGACCGGGCGGAACCGGCCGAACTTCACGCCGGGTCGCGGCCCGCACTGCCAGGGTCCGCAGCCGGGACGGCGCAACCGTCAGCCCACAGGCATCCATCACCGAGCCGTAGGAACCCAACAGCCGCACCGTGGACAGCGGCAGCCCCACCCGCGGACCAGTACACGGAAGGACACTTCTCCCGGGCCACAGCCACCGTCCCACCCATCACAGCGAGCGGCCCGCCAACCCCGGACACGGTCAGCAGCTCAGACACCTCAGACCCCCGCCGGAACCGGGAACGCCGCCGGAGACCGCAGCAGCCCGGTAGGCGATGCCGTGCCGCTCCTGACCGTTGAAGACCGACTCCCAAGGCCGCGCGACCAGCCCCGGCAGGGACACCGGAGCCCCGAGCGCCAGCCCTTCGGAGACCCCGCTCTCCGGCACGGTGACCAGGATCAGCGAGGACTCACCGTCCTCGATGTAAACAACACCGATCCGCATCAGGTCTCACCGCTGACAGGGTCCTTGGCGATCTCCCCGGTCTGCCGGTCCCGCACCTTCGGCGCAGGAGCTTCGGTCAGCAAGATCGTCGCAGCGGACGTCTCGACACGAATGGAACGCATGATGAGTTCTCCCTTGTGCAGCACCCAAATAAGGGCGCAATAGATCACTAAGTGGTGCACATGGGGAGGTTGACCGTATACGGGTCGGACGCGATACGCTCAGGGAGCGTTGATGCCAAAGGCGCGCCCGGCCTGAGTGGGCTGCCTCCCGCTCAGGCCACATTCATCTCTGTGGCCGTACTCCCGCGCCGGACAGGTCTGCCTTCCTGACCGGCGCGTTCGCATGTCCGCAAGTCCTCCCCGCCGGATGCGAGGAGGTGAGTGCTGACAGTGTCCACAGTAACCCGCACCTGAAGTACTGTCTAGTACTTCAAGTACCAGTTCGCATTTCTTGTACGCCCAACTCCCCTGCCAGTGCTCGTAGCTGATCGGACGGCAGCGGACTCATGGCCACGAGATCGGCGACGAGCTGCCTGACGGCGGGCTTCGCGCGGAACATCTCTGGCAGCAACTCGCGCACGTTGCTGAGGGAGTGGACGGCCCTGTCGATCTGGCGGCGTTGGGCGTGGGCTTTGGCGAGGTCGATGCCGAAGCGTGCCTGGCGTTCCGAGGACAGGTCGGATGGGTCCACGCTCTCGGCGGCGCGCAGGGCTACTCCAGCGTCGCCCAGGTCGACGGCCACGGCGACTTCGTGGAGCGCGACATTGGTGGGGCCGAACTCGGTGTTGTAGTCGTTGCGTCCGTCGCCAATTCGATCGGCTAGCTCCTTGGCCTCCCGAAGATGCGTGTATGCCTCGTCGGCGTGGTTGAGGCGGCCGGCGGCGAGCGCGCGCTGAAGGGTGAGGGCGCCGCGCAGCGCGATGGCTTCTGGTTCACCGCCGTCGGCCAGGGGGGCAAGCGCGTCAGCCGCGCTGCCGGAGACCTGGGCGGCTTGGTCGTAGTGGCGTGCCCCGAGGAAGACGATTGACAGCCTGAACTCGCCGGCCGCCATCAGCAGCGGATCTCCTGCCCGCTCAGCTGCGACGACGGCGCGGTCGACAGCGATCCACGCCGCTTCGGGCTCTCCCATGTTCGCGAGGGCCGCACTGCACGTGTGGTACATCGAGGCCAACAGCCGGAAGAGTCCGGGGCGTTCTCCGTCACTGCCGGCACGAGTGGCTGACTCCAGTCGCGGAACCAGACCTTCGAGCAGCTCCGCCAGGTCCGCGTAGTTGCCTTCGTGTGTCAGCGACCAAGCTCGATCGACATCGGTGCGCAGAGCGGGGATGTCCGGCGATTCCGGCTGGCCGAGGATGGCCTTCAGGGAGTGCGCGGAGCTGAGCACGAGCCGGAGACGGCTCGCACCGGGTGCCTCGTGCTCCGTCACCGAGGCGACGATCGGAGCCTCGGCGGCCAACTCGGCGACCGGCAGGTCCAGGACCTCGGCGACCTTCTCTAGGACCGTCATTCGGTCGATGCGGCGCACGCCCCGTTCCACTTGGGAGACCCAGGCTTCCGACCGGTCCAGCAGGCCGGCGAACTCCTTCTGGGACAGCCCGCGCCGCTTGCGGTTGAACGCGATCTTGCGGCCGAGGGTCTTCTCGTAGTCAGTGCTCAACGTCCACACCCTTGCCGGACACGAAGTCCAGGCGGTCGACCTCAGTCGAGGCGAGGTACTGCTCCCGCTCGGCGAGGAAGGAGCGCACGTAGTCCTGCGACTCGTGCGTGTCGAAGGCTGCCACGTCGCGGTACAGCTCGTAGAAGATCCGCTCCAGCGGCCGCCCGTCAACACGGTGCACGGTGTAGATCACCGTTCCCGGCTCGTTCGCACGAATCTGCTCCCCGGTCCGCGCGACCAGTTCATCGAACGCAGCGGCTGCGGCCTCGTCCTTACAGGTGAACCGCACCATCAATCCGAACATCGGGGTTCCTCTCTCGTCGACGTACGCGCCGGGCATCGCGCCACCGCGCACGCTATGCGGGCATCACCCGCACGAAAAGTACGATCTCGCACTTTCGCAACGCACATTTTTAGTACAGTGCTAGTACTAATTCTACGTGTCATTGCGGTTGACGTCATCAGAACGCACGAATCGGTGCAAGAAACCGCAGGTCACCAAGGATGAAGGAGCGCTCATGCCGACCCATCGACGCACCTTCCCAGGGCTACCTGAGGAAGTCAGCCGTGCCCGTCACTGGATCCGGGAGATCCTCGGCGGCCACCCCTGCGCGCAGGACGCCGAGCTGATTGTCACGGAGCTCAGCGCCAACGCCATCACTCATACAAACAGTGCAGGCGCTGCCTTCCGCATCGCAGTGACCTGTACCGGAGACACGGTGAAGATCGCCGTCACCGATGCCGGTGGCGCCCACCACCGCCCGCACATCGAGCACCAGGACAACAGCTCCCCTCACGGCCGAGGTCTATTCCTCGTCTTCGCCTGCGCGTCGACCGTCGACATCAGAGGTGACCATCACGGCCACACCGTGACCGCTGAACTCACCGGCAAGCCGACCGGCACCCGTACATGCTGATCACCACCAAGGCGCTGCCGCTCCAACTCGCCACAGAGTTTTGGTGTGAGGCCATTGCCTACACTTCCAACGGCCTGCCCACGCACTGGCTGGGCTCGGCCCTGTCCTCGACGGCCCGGATCGCGATCCGGTGGCTTCGCTGGAGGGCCGGCCACATCAGCGACCAACTGGACCCGCCGGCCGCGTATCCGGTGCGGTGCTGGCTCGCGGACCAGGCTGAGCACGAACGGGCCCTGGAAGTTCTGGTGAGCGGGGATCTATAAACGCTGACGATCCCGGACGGCGCGATGCGCTACTTGCTGTCCGCCCGGCCAGCGAAACACACGCCCTTGCCGAGGCCAGCATGGTGAGCGAGCACGAGTACCAGCATGAGCAGCTCTACCGCTACGAGATCACCGCCGCCATGAACCATGTGGTCCGCGCCTGGCCACGAGATCGCACGTGAACACAGCCACCGCGGCTTCTGGACTCCCCACACCGACCCCGGAGCCGACTTGCACATCGACCTCATCGAAGCGGCCCGCCGCGACATCCTGACCAAGCTTCAAGTGGTAGTCGCCGCAGCCGAGACTGTTGCCTACGACATCGAGCAGGACCGCCAACGGAGCCAGTGAGTTACAACCTTCTCTACGAGTTCAAGGCTCGCTTCGCTCGCTGTCGCGCCCGACCTCCTGGAACTGCAAGCAGTCCGATCACAGATCGGAGGTGCCGCGCACAGCGCGGCGGCGCTGGTCGGTCGCCGCCGCGCGGCCCCTCCTTGCCTTCGTCACCGGGGCCGCGCGTCGCCGCCCGCCCGCGCCCGTAAGGGGGCGAAAACCAGGCCGGGGCTGGGTAAGAAGGCGATGCAGAGGTCAGAACCCCGTCGTGGCTGGGGCGGCCGGCTCCACGGCTTTAGGCAGCCACTTTGGGGCGAGCCTCTAAGATCATGGCCCCAACGCCGTGCTTTAACGGGCAGGTCAACAGACTGCCCGACTCGCCGGAAGCTTACGGGGTCATGATCACTCGCCCCAAAGCAGCTCCAGCCCAAAGCCGCTCCGCCGACCTTGTGCCCATGCCTCCGAGCGACCCTCCTTCAATCGGCCAGGTACTCGCCTCGTCCACGAGCCTTCGCGGGACTGCATGGGCGAGAGATACATCTCAAATTGCATCCAACCTGTCCACAGCCTGGGGATTATGCTACCTCAGCCATTCGATCCCTCCCCAGGCGCTCGCTGCCGTATGATGTGTTCGCCGTTACGTCGGCAAGACGGAGCAAACGATTCAAGGAGTCGCATTGCTGAAGCTTAACGAAATCCACCTGGGCGACTGCCTTGAGGGGCTCGCTAGAATCCCTTCTGAGAGCGTCGACGCCATTATCTCGTCCCCGCCGTACAACATTGGAAAATCCTACGAGTCACGCAGGGAGCTGAATGAGTACCTCGCAATGCAGCGTGAGGTACTCCGTGAATGCCACCGAGTCCTAAAGAGTACGGGGTCGATTTTCTGGCAGGTGGGCGTTTACGCCGACAGGGGGATGCATATCCCTCTTGATGTCAAGTTCTTCCCTATCCTCGAGGACCTCGGGATGATCCCACGGAACAGGATTGTCTGGGTTCGGCCGCACGGACTTCACGCCAAGAATAAGTTCTCTGCGCGCCACGAGACGATCCTCTGGTTCACAAAGGGCGAGGAATATAACTTCTTCCTCGATGAAATTCGAGTTCCCCAGAAGTATCAGAACAAGAAGTCATGGAGGGGAGCAAACAAAGGTGAACTGACTTGTAACCCTCTCGGCAAGAACCCAGGAGACATCTGGCTGTTCCAGAATGTAAAGCACAACCATGAGGAGCAGACGGTCCACCCCGCTCAGTTCCCAGAAGACATGGTCGCCCGCATGCTTCTCTCGACGACCAAGCCAGGGGATACCGTCCTAGATCCGTACATGGGAGTGGGAACGGTCGCCGTCGTTGCACGCGACCACGGACGCAACTTCCTCGGGGCTGAACTGGACCCGAGCTACCACGCCATCGCCCTACAAAGGATTTCCGGAGAGCCGGACTCTGAAGGTGTCTTCCCCAACCTGAAAACGCTTCGCGATTATACCGCGCGCACGGGCGATCCTGTCGAAAAGTTTCGATTCCAGGTACAGGTGGGAAAGAAGCCCACAGAGCGTAGCAAGTCTCGAATGTTTGATGAGGCACACCACCTCAATGAACTTCACACGAGGCTGGAGAGTGAAGAGACTGCGTTCGGGCAGCGTGTTCGCGGCGAATCGGACGGACCTCACAAGTTGCCGAGCCAGCAGAAGCACCAACTGGCAACTGGAGACGACACAGAGCCTTTGGGACTCTTCTAGACAACCGCAGGCGGGCCTGACCGCAGGCCCGCCCGCCACTAAGATTAGCTTACTGGCGTAATGCTGGCTATTGCCCCGCCGACTCGCACACGGTTACGCCATGTCACATGGAAGTGCTTAGTCTCCAACGAAACGACGTTTCGTGACGTTCGACCAGAGTAGACGTTCCAGGATGCTTGGATCGTCTCAATGCCCACCGGAATGGTCAGCCCAACAAGACGTATAGCCAGATTCAGATCGAGTGCACTGAATACCGATTCCATCTGGGCCTTCGCCTGCTCAAAATATAGAGTACTCTGCGAGGCTGGAAGAGACCCACTTTTAGTCACGACGATCATGGCCCTAGGGGCTGAATGCAATCCCTGGAGCTCCCAGCCATTACCGGCAACGACTTGACTTCTGATGATGTTATTCCACAGGAATGGATAGTTGGAAAACTGCCACTCCGCCAGGACGGCATTCTTTCCCGCGTCCCAGTCACTCCCAAAGGCCCTCAACGATTCCGGGACGGGAATCTTACTCCATCCGTACTTCGCGGCCTCTTCGGTAAGAATCCTATTGGTCGCTTTCGGGTCAAAGATGGCCTGACCTTGCAATCCATTTTGACCACTCGGCTGCAATTGTAGATCCATCCTGGAGATTACATCTTCAATCTCCAGCCACTCAAGACGCCCTTCTGTTCGGTAAAATCTTTCCGCTCCGAAAAAATCGCAGACCTCAAACTGCATCGAGCCCCCAAGCCGAGATGATCAACAGCCAGGGATGCTACAGGAGCGGCCCTTGAGCCGTGTACTAGTTGGCGGCTTCCGGGTGAGCTCCAGGCATGCCGGCGCAGTCGTAGGGCTTCGCGTAAGCACGCACACGCACCGGTCAGCAGCAAAGACGTCTATATTGCCTTATTTAGCCGAATTTCTAACAATAGGCCTCGATCATCTCCTTATAGGGTCGAAGTGGCGGTTCCAACTGGGCGCGCACCAGGTCCGCGTCACTCAATGGAAAAGGGAGAGAGGTCCGCCAAATCCGCACGTTCCAAGTCGCCGGGCCTGGGAACACTGAAAGCCGTGACACCAGGTCGCGAAGGGCGACCCCTTCCCGAAAGGGGCAACCCGTGCACGTCCAGGGGCGATGGGCGGCATAGCCAGCAGCACTATCAGTCGCACAGCTGTGGACCAGACCTGGACAGGCCGCAGCAGACCGAACATTTGCAGGGCTCCGACCAGCGACGCCGCCTCAATGGCTCACGGCCTCCGGAGCCGTTTGCTGTACAGCCGCGGAGTACAGCAACCGCCCTGATTACAGGCAACCGGTACCACCCCCGGATGACCGTCGGCCAGCCTAGGAAACCTCAACGACCGCCTCGCCCGTAGTTCGCAACGAAGGGGTCAGGGGTTCAAATCCCCTCAGGTCCACAACAAGGGCCGTTCCCAGAACCAGGTGGAACGGACAGGCGAAAGCCCTCGTCGACTCGATCGACGGGGGCTTTCGCGTTCCCGAACCGCTGAGTGTCAGGTGGCGGGGAGTTGGTAGGCGAGGACATAGGCGTCGGCGGCCATGACGGTGTCGCAGACCTCCACGGGCCGTGCTGCTGTGTCGAAGGCGGTGCGGATGAGGTGGATGACGGGCACGCCCGGGGCGAGTTCCAGGGCCCTGATCTCGTGAGGGCTGGGCATCCGGGCCCGGATCTCCTCGTCGAAGCGATCAAGCGTGTGCCCCGCTTCCTCAAGCCGGGCGTAGATGCCGCCCGGGCCGGGGTTCGGTTCCGTGATCGGGGTGCTCTGGGCGATATCGAGGGGAAGATAGGAGGCGGCGAACTCCACGGGCCGGCCGTCCAGGAGATAGCGCCGTCGCCGGGCAAGTACGCGGCGCGGCCCGCCGAGCCTGGTAGAGACATCGGCTGAGGGCCGTTCTTCCCTGATCTCCAGGCTGTCCACCTCGGGTCGGCTGCCCGCTGCCTCCGCTTCGACGGTGAAGGCGGACCTGCCCGCTTCCCGGTGCCGGCGTGCGAACCGGTCGGAGGCGAGGCGCCGCACCGGGGGACGGGGCCGGACGAAGACACCCTTGCCGTGCTCGGCGCGGACGAGGCCTTCGCCTTGCACGACGCCGAGGGCGTTGCGGACGGTCATCCGGGATACGCCGTAGTGCTCGACGAGTTCGGCTTCGGAGGGCAGCTTGGCTCCCTCGGTGAAGCGCCCCTTGGTGATCGCGTCGCGGATCTGGTCGGCGATCTGGCGGAACACCGCCCGGTCGCTGGCGGGGTCCAGGGTGCCCAGCGTGCCGGAGGGGAGGGTGGCCATCGTGGATGTACTCCTTTAGATATCTAGACAAGTTACTGTGTGTGGTTGCTGCGGTGAGACTAGTCACCTGAAGGGGAGTCCGTCACTGTGCCGATCGACCGCCCGCACTCCGTCAGCGTCGCCGGGGTCATCATCGATGGCGCCGGACGTGCGCTGCTGATCCAGCGCCGGGACAACGGCCATTGGGAGCCGCCGGGCGGGGTGGTCGAGGCGGGGGAGACGATCCCGGAGGCCTTGCAGCGCGAAGTGCTGGAGGAGACCGGGGTCAAGATCGCTCTCCCGGCCGCCCTGACCGGTGTCTACCAGAACATGACGGGCCTCATCGTCTCGCTCGTCTTCCGCTGCGAGGCGGCCGACGGCAGCCCGGCCACCGGCCCCGAGACCCGCGCGTGGCGCTGGGCCACCCGGGACGAGGTTGCCGAACTGGCCAGCGAGGCCTACGCGATCCGCGTGCTCGACGCCATGAACACCACGAACCCGCCGGCCGTGCGCGCCCATGACGGCGTGAGGCTCATCTAGCTCACCTGTCCGGCACAGGGCCGCTCATCAGCATGGAGGAACTTGTATGCACGAGTATATGAGTGCAGTGCGTATCTGGGAACTGACCTGCCCGGGCAGGCCGGAGGAGATCGGACGGGTCCGCCGCTGGGCCCGCGACATCCTCACCGGCGTGCCCCGCGTGGACGACGCGGTCCTGATCGTGAGCGAGCTGGGCACGAACGCCGTCGTGCACACGGCCAGCGGGCTGGGAAACTTCCGCCTGGTCATCGCTCACTCGCCGGACATCCTGACGATTTCCGTCACTGACGCGGGAGGAGCGGCTACCCGCCCACAGCTGGTGCGACCTGATGAGGAAACGCCGTCCGGCCGGGGACTGGGGATGGTGCACGCGTACGCGACCCGCCTGGAAATCCACAACCGGGGGCGAAGCCACACCGTCACCGTCGAACTCGACCTCACGGCCGGGCTGTCCTGACGACGACCGCCGAAACAGGCCGGGGGCTTCTGGACTCCCGAACCGATCCTGGAGCAGACTCGCACATTGACCTCATCGAGCCGCGCGCCGCGGGCTCGCGCCGGGTGCCGGTGGGCGGGGGCGGAAAGCGATCTTCCGTGTACTCAGCTGATGCGCCAGGATGTCGTCATGGGGGTATCAACCGTGCCCGCAGCTTTCCGTCTGACGTTCACCGACTATCACCAGGACCCGGAGGACAGCGACGTCCTTCGACGGGCCGTCACGGTTCAAGCCGATCGGATCACGTTCGATGACGGGCGCTTGAACCTCTGGCTCGAAGGCACGCACGTCGGCGAGTATCCGCTGGACATCATCGAGTCCGTCTGTCCGCAAGGCGAGTCCGGGAGCGGGCGAGAACCGCTGGAAGAACTGCGTGCCCGCTATCCGCGGATGGGGCAACCCTGGTCATCGGAGGACGACGCTCGTCTCCTGGCGTTGTACCAGAAAGGGGAGCGTGACTTCGGCACCCTCGGGAGGTACTTCGGCCGGAAGCCCAGTGCTATCCGATCACGACTGGCCAAGCTCGGCTTGGAAAGCCTCGCCTGACCGTTCACGGCTCGGAGGTCTGTGGTCGGGGACATGCGAGCCGGTCACGACGCAGGCCGGAAACGGTCATCTCCCCTGGGATAGGTCGCGGCGCTGAACGCACACTGCGCAGCGTGGCCTCGATCCAGCGTGCGGGCCGGTGTCTCGCTGTTCGCCCAGATCGGCGACGAGGTTCTCCGGCCGGGTCTGGCCCGGCTCGCCGACGATCTGGTCTCCGGCCGGTGGCACCAGCGTCATGCCGGCCTGCTCGGCCGCGACGCGCTTGACGCCGGTTACCGGCTTCTCGTGGCGGACCTTTGAATCAGCGAACCTCGTGCCGACCCATCCGGTCCGCAGCCATTTCCGGGGTTTCTTTCGGGGTGCGGTGGAGGGCGCCGCCCAGGGGGAGGCAGAGGAGGAAGAGGCCGCCCCACATCGTCAGGGCGAAGCTCCACAGGCCCATCATCGTGGCGATGCAGAAATGGAAGGACAGGCCGGCGGCCAGGAGGTGCCAGCGGTAGCGTTGGGGGATCAGGAGGGTTGCCGCGAGGGCTATTTCGATGAACAGGGGAATCCAGGTGAGCAGCGCCGTTCCCCAGGGGTGGGAAACCAGGGGTTCGGTGACCGGGCGCATCCAGTGCGGGGCGCCGAAGGAAAGGCCGTTGGCCCAGTAGTACATTCCCGAGCCGTCCGCCCATTCCGCGTGCGGGAGTTTGGCGATGCTCGCCTGGAAGTACACGAAGGACATCTGGAGGCGGACCATCACCAGGGCGCTGACGCCCGCGAGGGCCCAGGCGCGGCGGGACGGGGTGGCGGGGGTGGGGTCCTCGGGCAGGGGGTGCCAGTGCCAGCGGCGGGGGTCGCCGAGGGCGGGGAGGGTGAGGAGCAGGGCCAGGATGGCGGCCAGTTGGTCGCCGCCGTCGACCAGGGAGATGCCGGTGAAGACGCTGAAGGCCACGTACGCGTGCGGCAGGGCGGTGAGGCGGGGGCGCCAGCCGGAGGCGGTGATCAGGAGGATGATGACGCACGCCCACTGCATCCAGCCCAGGTGTTCGCGCGGGACGAGGCAGAAGGCGCCGGCCGAGCCGAGGCCCTCGCAGCGGGGGTGGTCGCCCAGGGTGGCGACCGGGCGGAAGAGGGTGGCGGTGCTGCTGAACAGCAAGGTGCCGGCGGTGCCCAGGGCGATCAGGGTGCGGGCGATGCCGTAGGCGTTGGTCCAGGGCACGGGGACGCGGGTCAGCATGTGACGTCCAGGGAGACGAGGCTGTCGGGGGTGTGGGTGTCCGGCAGCAGGTCGCGCCAGGCCCAGGGGACGGGTCGCAGCTGGACGACGGCGATCCGGCCGCACAGCGTGGGTTCGGGGGAGGGGTTGGTGACGGCGGCCGGGGGCGGGGCGGCGGCGAGGCAGGCGGGGAGGTCGGTGTCGCAGGGCTGCCAGTCGGGTTCGGGCAGCTGGTGCAGGAGCAGGGCCGTTTCCACGCCCTGGGCGCGGGAGGCGCGGTCCAGGCCGAACCAGTTGCGGGGCTCGGCGTGCGGGGCGCGGCGCAGTTCCTGCCAGGTGCCCTCGCGCAGCGCGTACGCGGTCAGTTCGGGGTCGCGCGGGGATTTGGTGAAGAAGCTCCAGCCCTGTGGTGCGAGGGTGCGCACGGCCGGGGCGGCGGCCGTCTGTCCGGGCAGGGTCACCACGTTGCTGGGCAGGTGGATCTGGGCGATGTAGACGATGGCCACCAGCCACAGGCCGGCGACCGCCCGCAGCCAGGCTGTGGGCACGTCCAGGACGGCCGGCGGGCGGCTGCGCCACCGGTGGTGCGTGGTCATGGGGGTGCGCCCCGTTCTCGTCGGTGGGCGGGGGCGCGGCGGGGCCCGGGGGCCCCGCCGCGGGGGAGGGCCGGGTCAGGCGGCGCGCAGCACGGTGGTCAGCTCGGCCACGGCGGCGTCCCGGTCCAGGGGCTCGCCGTCGATGGACGGGGCCCAGTACTTGACGGCGGTGTAGACGGCGGCGATGTTGACGGCCGCCGCCACGGTGAAGACGTTGACGACGGCGAAGACATTGCCGAGGCACAGGCCGCTCATGTCGGAGCGGACCTCGGCGTCGGCGGCCTCGACGTACCTGTCGATCTCGGCGATGCCGCGCTCCAGTGCCGACTCGACGCGGCGCGGGTCGCCGCTGCGGAGGTCCTCGGAGAAGGCCGCGAAGAATCCGGGGTTTCCGGCGGCGATCGCGTCGGTGATCTCGGCGACGGTTTCCAGCGCCTCGGGGGTGCTGTTGGCGGCGAGTTCGCCGTCGGGGTCGCTGAAGGCGAGGGTGTCGGTGAGGTATTCACCGACCTGGCCCTGGGCGAAGTAGATACCGGTGAAGAGCGCCAGGCCGTCGTCCGCGCTGTTCTCGCTGACGATTTCGATGGCGGGACGGTCGTCGGCGGTCGACGCATTGGCCATGTTCGCGGCGCCACCGGCGATGACGGCGGCGGCGGTGACGGCGGCGACGGTTCTGATGACTTTGCGAGCCTTCATGGGCCCTCCCTGGTCATGGGAGCTGAATCTCAACCCCGCGGCAGAGCATCGCATTTGAAATCTTCGCCGGTCAACCACCTTTTGAGAAAAGGGAGATGGATTTTCTCCGGTGTCATTGATAAGTGGTCTGGACCAGTGGAATTCTTGGTATTCCAATGGCCTGGGGATTCAATTCATTGCCGGTTCTGGCAAGAGATAAAGCGCCAGCATCGGGGTGATCCCCGCACGAAGCGGAAGGGTTGTTTCCGCCCGCCGGTCAGGGCGGGGACTGGGTGAGCAGGAACCAGGTTCCGTACCCGCCCGAGCCGAGGGCCGCGGCCACCAGGGCGGCGGCGCCGGCCGGGCGGGGGAGGCGGAGCAGCAGGCCGGCCAGGGGCAGCAGCAGCGGGAAGGCCGGCATCAGCAGGCGGGGGCGGGAGGCGAAGTAGCTCTCGCTGACCAGGGCGCTCGCGGCGATCAGCAGGGTGTAGACCAGGAGCGGCAGCGGTTGGCGCTGCCGGACGCACTGGACCAGCAGGGCGGTCCCGCAGGCCAGGACCGCCAGGATCAGCAGCCCGTGGCCCGGGTCGGTGCGCAGCCGGGTCAGCACGAAGCGGGTGAAGCCGGCGCCGCCGTCGAAGCCGTTGCCCCAGTCCTTCTGGACATCGAAGTAGCCGGTGGGACTGGAGAGCCGGACGCCGACGTACCCCACGTACCCCAGCCAGCCGAGTGGGGCCAGGGCCATCGCGGTGAGGACGCGGGGGTCGGCGCGGCGCCGCCGCCGCAGTTCCAGCGCACCGCCCGCCAGGACGGCCGCCACCACCGCGAGCCCGGAGGGCCGGGTGAGCCCGGCGGCGACGGCGAGGGCGCCCGCCGTGTACCAGCGCCCGGTGAGGACGGCGTACAGCGCCCAGGCGGCCAGCGCCGTGAACAGCGTCTCGGTGTACGCCATCGACTGCACGAAGCCGGGCGGCACGGCGGCCCACAGGGCGGCCAGCACCACGCCCGCCGCGCGCCGCCCGGTCACCAGGAACGCGACGGCGTACAGGCCCCAGGCGGCGGCCAGGCCCGCCGTCCAGCTCACGGCCAGCCCCGCGTCGGGGACGGAGAGCGGGAGAACGGTGGACAGGCCCCGTTCCAGGGCGGGGTAGAGCGGGAAGAACGCCAGGTCGTGTTCGGTGCGCTCGCCGAGGTGGGCGGTGTACCCGTAGCCGTTCTCGGCGATGCGGGCGTACCAGACGGCGTCCCAGCGTTCGGCGAGCAGGGTGTGGGCGCTGTGCTCCCCGGCGGCCGTCCACCGGGCCAGGATCAGCAGCCCGGTGGCGCGTACGGCGGCGTAGACGAGCAGTGCCGGGGCGGCGGCGCGCAGGGCGGTACGGGCCCGGGTGCGGCGGGAGGTGCCGCGCGCGGGGACGGCGGTGCGTGCGGTGGTCACGGGCCGGTGCGCCGCAGCAGCAGCCGCCAGGGCAGCAGGGCGGCCTCCAGCTGGACGGCGGCGGACATCTTGGAGGCGCCGTGCCGCCGCTCCTCGAAGCGGATGGGGACCTCGACGGCCGAGCAGCCGGCCCGCACCGCCGCGTGCTTCAGCTCGATCTGGAAGCTGTAGCCGGCGCTGCGGGTGTGTTCGAGCCGGAGCGAGGCCAGGGCAGCGGCGCGCCACAGCACGAAGCCGGCGGTGAGGTCGCGCAGGCCGGTGCGCAGCACGGCGCCCGCGTAGCGGTTGGCCCAGCGGGAGAGCAGCCGGCGGTGGGCGGGCCAGGCGGTGGTGAGCTGTCCGCCGGGTACGTAGCGGCTGCCGATCACCAGGTCGGCGCCGGTGGCGCGGGCGCTGTCGAGCAGCTGCGGGACGTGCCGCGGCGGATGGCTGCCGTCGGCGTCCATCTGGAGCACGTACCGCGCCCCGTGCGCGACGGCGGCGGCCATCCCGGCGGCGTACGCCCGCCCGAGACCGTCCTTGCCGGCCCGGTGCAGTACCTGGATCCGGCCGGGATGGTCGCGGGCGAGGGCGTCGGCGAGGCGGCCGGTGCCGTCCGGGCTGGCGTCGTCGACGATCAGCAGCCGCAGCCCGGGCAGCGGCAGGCCGAGCAGTTCCGCGGAGATGCCCGGCAGGGCCTCGGCCTCGTTGTAGGTGGGCATCACGACGGTGAGGGAGACATCCCGGCCGTCCGCTGCTGCCATGTGCTCACACCCCTGGATCCGCGGGAGCTGACACTGGCCATGGTCGCGCCGGGCGGGCGGGGATCGCCGCCGTTGTGCGGCGTTCGGGTGAGGCGCGGGTCAGGCGCGCGTGGTGAAGAAGGCGCGGATGTCACCGGCCAGCACGCCGGGTGCCTCCTGGGAGAGGAAGTGGCCGCCCCGGTCGAGTTCCCTCCAGTGGACGATGTGGTGGTCGCGCTCGGCCCAGCGGCGGATCGTCACATCGTGCGCCGAGACCAGGACGCCGGTCGGCACGGTGCCCCGGTCCTGGGTGCCGGACCAGTCGGCGGCCGAGATCTCCTCGTAGTAGATCTGCGCGGCCGAGCCCGCGGTGCCGGTGAACCAGTACAGGGCCACGTTCGTCAGCATCCGGTCCCGGTCGATGGGGAGGTCGGAGAGTTCGGCGTACTTCTCGGCGATCCAGGCCAGCTGGCCCACCGGGGAGTCGTGCAGCGCGTACGCGACGGTCTGCGGGCGCTTGGAGTTGCACTGGAGGTAGCCGTCGTTGAAGTTCTGCATCCGCTCCCAGCGCTCCCGGTCCCGGTCGCCGAGCCCGTCGAACTCGCCCTCCTCGCCCGCCGGGAAGGCCAGCAGCGCGTTCAGGTGGATGCCCGTCACCCGCTCGGGTGCCCGCCGGCCGAGGGCCGGGGCGACCCAGGAACCGGTGTCGTACCCGTGGACGCCGAAGCGCCGGTAGCCCAGCCGGGTCATCAGCTCCAGCAGGACGTCCGCCATCCGGGCCGCGTTCATGCCGGGGCCGGCCAGCGGGGTGGAGAAGCCGAAGCCGGGGAGCGAGGGGATCACCAGGTGGAAGCCGGACAGCGGTTCGATGACGTCCAGGAAGTCCGTCCAGCCGCCAGGCCAGCCGTGCAGCAGGAGCAAGGGGGTGGCGTCCGGGTCGGCGGAGGGCAGGTGCGCGAAGTGCAGCGGCTGGCCATCCACGGTGGTGCGGAACTGCGGGTGGCGGTTGAGCCCGGCCTCGCGGGCGCGCCAGTCGAAACCGGTGCGCCAGTGCTCGGTCAGCTCCCGCAGGTACGCCAGGGGGACGCCCCGCTCCCAGCCGGTGCCGGGGAGTTCGGCGGGCCAGCGGGTGCGGTCCAAGCGGGCGGCCAGATCGTCCAGATCGGCCTGCGGGACGGCGATGCGGAAGGGGGTGAGGGTGCTCATGCCGCCGACGGTAGGCGGGCTTGCGGTCACTTTCCGTCCGGAAGGGTCCGGGCGAAAAGAAAGCGCTTCCTACCTGTTGACCCCGCGCCTCGGGCTCCCTTTGACTGTGCCCGGCCAAACGACAAGGGAGTGGTGGTCATGAGAGTCGTCTCCACGTGGATAAGAGCCGGGGCCGGGGGCCTCGCGGTCGCGTTGCTGGCCGCCGGTGCGGGCACGGCGACCGCCGCACCCGCACCGGCGGCGAGCGCCGCACAGACGTGGGAGGCCATCACCTTCGGCCAGTCCACCGACCTCAACTTCGCCACCAACGTGCTGCCGGAGAAGATCGGCACCAACTACGCGGCCCCCGAGCACCCCGGCACCATCGACGGAACCATCGTCATGGAGAGCCGCGGCGGCAAACTCGCCCCCGGCCACGACGGACTGACTTTCTACCAGACCGCCCTGGACGCCGGCACCACCAACTTCGTGCTCACCGCCGACATGACCGTCGAGCAGTTCGGGCCCGAGACCGGCGCCGCCCCCAACTCGCAGGACAGCGCCGGCATCATGGTCCGCGACGTCAACGGCGCGCCCCGCCAGGACCCGATGGTCGACGGCTTCGAGGAAGTCCCGGCCGCCTCCAACATCTTCGGCGCCGGCATGATGCGCCAGGGCATCAGCTCCCTGGTGCGCACCGGCGTCACCGAACCGTGGGGCAACCCGGGCAGCGCCCTGAAGGCCACCCCCTTCACCACCGACTCCCGCTACACCCTGCCGGTCGGCACCCCGGTCACCCTGCGGCTGGAGCGTACCGACAGCGAGTTCGTGATGTCGGCGACCTTCACCCACGCCGGGGAGCCCGCCACCTTCGAGCAGCGGGTGGACGGCGCCGACTGGGTCCAGGACATCGACCCGGACCACATGTACGTCGGCTTCTACGCCGCCCGCAACGCCAAGGTGTCCTTCGACAACGCCCGGCTGGAGCTGAGCGAGGCGGACACCCGGCCGCGTACCCCGGTGGAGCCGGCGCCCGTCCAGCCCGCCCTCACCCTGCACTCCGCGGACCGGAGCAGCAGCGCCCAGTACACCCTGCGGGCCAGGACCAACACCGCCGGGACGCTCACCGTCACCGACAGCAAGGGCAAGAAGGTCGCCCAGAAGCGGCTGGCGGCCGGCGACTACTTCTCGCACCCGGTCCGGCTGCACGCCGACAGCACCGACTTCACCTTCACCCTGCGGCCGGCCACCGGCGCGGAGGTGACCCGGTCGCTGACCGTCACCCGCACCGCGTACGGCGAGCGCGGCAACGGCGCGGTCATCCACGCCGCGCCCACCGGCACCGCCGCCGCGCCCGGTACCGCCGCCCGCCCGGTGGACCTGGAGACCGCGCTGCGCAACGTCGCCCCCGGCGGGCAGGTGCTGCTGCACGGCGGAACGTACGAGCCGGCCGGCACACTGAACCTCTCCGCCGGCTACAGCGGACTGCCGCACAAGCCCAAGACGCTCAAGCCCTACCGCGGCCAGGACGTCGTGATCGACGGGCGCGGCGCGCT
Source organism: Streptomyces harbinensis (assembly GCF_900116145.1). GTDB lineage: Bacteria > Actinomycetota > Actinomycetes > Streptomycetales > Streptomycetaceae > Streptomyces > Streptomyces carpaticus. The sequence continues at coordinate 175,335 of NZ_FPAB01000007.1, forward strand.
CCCGGTGGTGCTGCGGCTGGACGCCGATCACTGGCGGGTGGAGGGCTTCACCATCACCCGGGCGGCGAGCAACGCGCTGCGGATGAGCGGCAGCCACAACACCATCAGCGCCATGACGTTCAACTACAACGGCGACACCGGCTTCCAGATCACCGGCAGCGGGGACGACCCGGCGTACTGGCCCTCGCACAACCTGATCACCGGCAGCGAGTCGCACGACAACCGTGACGCCAGCGACATCAACGCCGATGGCTTCGCGGCCAAGCTCGGCGTCGGCGAGGGCAACGTCTTCCGCGGGAACATCGCCCACCACAACATCGACGACGGCTGGGACCTGTACAACCGCACCAACGAGGGCGCCAACATGCCCATCACCCTGGAGAACAACGTCTCCTACGCCAACGGCCGGCTCTCCGACGGGTACAACGAGGACAGCAACACCGGCAACGGCTTCAAGCTCGGCGGCGAGGGCCTGCCGGTGGACCACGTGGTGCGCGGCAACATCGCCTACGACAACAACATGGACGGCTTCTCGGACAACTTCAACCCGGGCCGCCTCACCCTCACCAACAACACCGCGTACGACAACAAGCGGTTCAACTACCTGATCCGCTTCAACCCGTACTTCACCCCCGAGGAGCAGGGCGTCTACCGCAACAACCTGTCCTTCCGGACCCCCGACGGCCGGGGCGGCGAAGACCCGCAGGCCGACTTCATCTCCGGGGACGTGGACCGCACGAACGTCCTCTTCGACGGGGAGCGGGCGGCGAACGCGGACGGGACGACGCTCGCCACGGCCGCCGACTTCCGCTCGCTCGGCCTGCCCGCGGCCTACCCGCGCGGCCGGGACGGCACGCCGCAGCACGGCGACTTCCTGCGGCCCGAGCGCACCAGCCCGCTGAACCGGGCGGGCACCCACCGTTCGGTGATCGGCGCGCTGGACGGCTCCCGGCGCTGACCACGGCCGCGGCGCCCCCGGGTCCCTTTGACCCCGGGGGCGCCGTCGGCAACTCTGGTCACTGTGGCAACTTCCGTATCCTTAACCCCGGTTGGTACCCCGTGGCCCGAGCGTTCCGCCTGGCCGGACCACCTCTACCCCCTCCACGGGCCCGACTTCGCACGCGACCCCTTCGCGTACTACGACCATCTGCGCCGCCATGTCGGCCCGGTGGTCCCGGTCGCGCTGGAGGAGTCCCACTCCCTGCGCGGCTATCTCGTCATCGACCACTCGCTCCAGCTGGACATCCTCCGCAATCAGCGGCAGATCTGGTCCCGTGACGCGCGCTGGTACCGCGACCTCGCCGAGGGCGCCCTGCCCGCCGGCCATCCGCTGATCGACCTGTCCGCCCACCGCCGCGGCCGGCTGTCCGCCGGAGAGCCCGAGCACGCCCAGTTGTCGGGCCCGGGCAACAAGGCGCTGGCCCGGATGGACATGCTGCGCGTCGGCGATCTCATCCAGGACCTCGCCGATCAGCTCATCGACTCCTTCGTGCCGGAAGGACCGCGGGCGGAGACCGTCGAGGTGGATCTGCTGCGGCAGTTCGCGCTGCCGCTTCCCCTGCTGGTGCTGATGCGGCTCACCGGCATGGACGAGCACGACGCGCTGACCTCCGGCTCCGCCCTCCACGCCATGCTGTCCGGCGCGGCCGGGGCACCGCACGCCACCGGGGAACTGGCCGCCCTGATGGACAACCTCGTGGCGCACAAGAGCAAGGAGCCGGGCGCCGACCTCGTCTCCTGGATGCTGCACTTCAACGAGGACGGCGCGCTCACGCCCGCCGGGCTGAGCGAGGACGTCTGGCTCCAGATCGCCGTGGGACACGGTGCGAGCACCGCCTGGATCTGCAACACCGTGCTGGAGCTGCTGACCAACGAGCGGCTCAGCGAGGATCTCGCGGCTGCCCGCTGCTCCATGGATGAGGCGATGAATCACGTCATGTGGAGCAACGCGCCGATCCAGAACATCATCGGCCGCTGGGCCACCGAACCCACCTGGCTCGGGGGTCACCGGATCGACGTCGGCGACATGGCGATCGTCGGCCTCGGGGCGTCGGGCGCCGACCCGGTCAGGCGCGCGGTGGGGCTGGAGACCTCACGCACCAACAACGCCCATCTGGGCTGGGGCGCCGGGGCCCACGGCTGCCCGGCCCCGGCCAGGGAACTCGGCGCGCTCATCGTGCGCACCGGTCTGGAACGGCTGTGGGAGCGGCTGCCGGACCTGGAACTCGCCGTCCCCGGGGAACGGCTGGACTGGGTGCTGCCGCACGTCGCCCGGACACCCACTGCCCTGCCGGTGCGTTTCCCCCGGCCGGTGGCCGAGGCGTCGCAGGCGGGGGCGGACGCCGGGGAGGGGGCCCCGGTTCCGGGTTCCCCGGCGACGCCGGTCGTCCCGCAGCCGGAGCGGCGGCACAGCCCGTTCCCGTCCGCCCCGCCCCGGACACGCTCCACGGCGGGGAAGGACGAGCCCGCCGGGCCGCGCGGCCTGTTGCCGGGGTGGCGGGCCCTGGTGGCGTGGTGGCCCAAGCGGTGAGGGGTCCCGGCCCCGGCCGTGGGGCCGTCCACCGCTGACCGGGCCCGCTGTCGGTCAACGGCTGCCGGGATCCGCCGGTGGTGCTGCATCCGGCTGCCGTTCCGGTCGCGGCGGCGGGCTGACGATGCCGGCCACCCCCAGGGCCGCGAGGTCCTGGGGGCGCAGCCGCAGGGCGTCCGCGAGGTGGGGGACGTCGGCGGCCGGCTTCTTGAGGATGGCGGCGGCGAGTTCGGGGGCGATGACGGAGAAGTAGCTGTCCGGGGTGGCCCAGGTGTTCCCGGCCGCCGCCAGTGCCATGGCGCCGCCCGAGCCGCCCTCGCCGATCACCAGGGAGGTGACGGGGACGGGGGCGGTGGCCAGGGCCAGGAAGGTGTCGGCGATGGCCGGCCCCGCCCCGGCCCGCTCGGCCGCGGCGTCGCCCGCGGCGCCGGGGGTGTCGATGAGGGTGAGCACCGGCAGGCCGAGCCGGCCGGCGAGCCGGATGATCCGGCTCGCGGTGCGGAATCCGGCGGGGGTGTTGGCCGTGCCGCACTGCGCCACGTACGTGATGGCCCGTCCGTCGCGCAGGCCGATGCCGCAGCGCAGGCCGGGGTCGAGCCCGCCGGCCCGGTCGCCGCCGAGCGGCAGCAGGTCCGTGAAGTACGCCGCCAGGTAGGCGTCGGCGCGCGGGCGCTCCATCGCCCGGGCGGCCCGGACGGCGGCCCAGCCGGTGTCCGGCAGCGGGGCGCGGGTCAGGGGCGCGGGTGGTGGCGGGGTGCCGGGGTAGGGGCGGGCGAGCGCGGTGACGTAGCGGGTGAGGGTGGTGCGCAGCGCGTCCGGGGGGACGACGGCGTCGAGCTGACCGGTCGCCAGATGGCTCTCCGCGGTGTAGGCGGCCGGGTCGGCGCCGGGCGGGCGTACCCGTGAGCCGGCGAACCCGACCTGGGCGCCGGGGAGGGCGAGGGCGATGTCGGCGGCGCCGCCGAGCACCGCCCAGCCGCCGCCGGTGGTCGGGTCCTGGAGCACGGCGAGCTGCGGGAGTCCGGCGTCGCGCAGGGCCGCCGCGCGCCGGGCCACCCGCTGGAGCTGGCTGAGCGCGCGCATGCCTTCCTGCATCCGGCTGCCGCCGGTGGCGATCAGCGAGACGAGCGGCAGCCGCCGGTCCAGGGCCGTCGCGTACGCCGCCTCGATGCGGTCGCCGGTGCGTTCGCCGAGCGAGCCGCCGAGGTAGCCGAAGACGAACGACAGCAGGACGACCGGTACGCCGCCGAGGGTGGCGGTGCCCGCCAGGACGGACTCGTCCTCGCCGGTGCGCGTCGCGGCGCGGGCGCGGGTGGCGTCGTAGCCGGGCCAGCCGATGGGCCCGTCCGGCGGCTGCGCGCGGCGCTCCACCGCGAGTTCGGTGAAGCTGCCGGGGTCGGTGAGCCGCCGGACGAGGTCACGCATGCGGTGCTCGCTTTCAGTCGGGCGCGCGGTCGGCACCCAGCGTCGCACGGTGGGGCGGCGCCGTCAGGGGGTGGCGAGTTCGGGCAGTGCGGCGATCACGCCGTGGCTGGCGTGGGCGAGCGCGGCGGGTTCGGTGGGCCCGCCGGTGTAGCCGATGACCGGCATGCCGGCCGCGAGGGCGGCGTCCACACCGGCCGGGCTGTCCTCGATGACCAGGCAGCGGGCGGGTTCGGCGCCCAGGGTGCGGGCCGCGTGCAGGAACAGGTCGGGGGCGGGCTTGCCGTGGGCCACGTCGTCCGCGCTGAAGATCCGGCCGGCGAAGCGCGGCCACAGTCCGGCGTGGGTGAGGGAGTGCCGGATGCGGGCGTGGCTGCCGCTGGAGCCGACGCAGTACGGCAGGCCGCGGGCGTCGAGGGCGTCGAGCAGGCCGGTGACGCCGGGCATGGTGTGCGGCGCGGCGGCGAACGCCTCGCTGACCCGCTCGCGGTAGGTCAGCAGCCATTCGGGGCCGACCGGCACGGTGGCGTGGGCGCGGACCTGCTCGTACAGGTACGCCTCGGGGCGGCCCAGGAAGCGGGCGCGCACCTCGTCGGGGGTGAGCGGCCAGCCGGCCTCGCCGGCCAGCGCGGCGACCACGGCGGGGCCGATGGTCTCGGTGTCGACCAGGACCCCGTCGCAGTCGAAGATCACCAGGTCCACGGTGGCGTCGATCACCGGCCGGCCGCCTTCAGGGAGTCGAGGGCGGCGGTGGTGACCGCCTCGACGGTCATGCCCTTGGCTTCGAGCGCGTCCCCGGCGGAGGCGGAGAGGCCGAAGTCGTCGATGGTGACGGTGGTGCCGGCCTCGCCCAGCAGGTCGTGCCAGCCGAACGGGGAGGCGGCCTCGACGACCACGCGGGCCCGGACGGCGGGGGGCAGCACGGAGTCGCGGTAGGCGCGGTCCTGGGCGAGGAACCATTCCTTGCTGGGGACCGAGACGACCCGGGCCGAGACGCCCTGCCCGGCCAGGTTCTCGCGGGCGGCGAGGGCGAGGGCGACCTCGCTGCCGCTGGCCAGCAGCAGCACGTCGGTGCCGTCGGCGACGGGGTAGGCGCCGCGTGCCACCCCCTCGCGTACGGTCGCGGGCGCGGTCGGCAGGACGGGCAGGCCCTGGCGGGCCAGGACCAGGCCGACCGGGCCGCGGTGGCCGAGGGCGGCGGCCCAGGCGGCGGCGGTCTCGGTGGCGTCGGCGGGGCGGACCACGGTGAGGCCGGGCATGGCGCGCAGGGCGGCCAGGTGCTCGATCGGCTGGTGGGTGGGGCCGTCGGCGCCGAGGGCGACGGAGTCGTGCGACCAGATGTGGATCACCGGCAGCCGCATCAGGGCGGCCAGCCGCAGCGAGGGGCGCTGGTAGTCGCTGAAGACGAGGAAGGTGCCGGCGAACGGGGTGTCGTAGCCGATGAGGGCGATGCCGTTGAGGGCGGCGGCCATGGCGTGTTCGCGTACGCCCCAGTGGGTGTTGCGGCCGGCCGGTGCCTCGGGGAGGAAGGAGCCGCCGTCCTTGATGGTGGTGCGGTTGGAGTCGCCGAGGTCGGCGGAGCCGCCCCACAGCCGGGGGAGGGCGGCGGAGAGTTCCTGGATGACGGTGCCGGAGGCGTCGCGGGGGGCGATGGTGTCGCCCGGGGTGAAGCCGGGCAGGGCGTCGGCGATGTCGGCGGGGGTGGGGGCGGTGATGGCGTGCGCGCGGGCGGCGGCGCGCTCGGGGTGGGCGGTGGCCCAGCCGGTGAGGGCCTCGTCCCAGGCGCGGCGCAGTTCCGTGCCGCGGGCGAGAGCGCCGCGGGTGTGGGCGAGGACGGCCTCGGGCACGGTGAAGGGCTCGGGGGCGACGCCCAGCCGCTCCTTGGTGGCGGCGACTTCGGCGGCGCCGAGCGGTGCGCCGTGCGCGGCGGGGGTGTTGACGGCGTGCGGGGCGGGCCAGGCGATCTGGGACTTCAGGACGATCAGGGCGGGGGCGCCGCGTTCGGCGCGGGCTTCGGTGAGGGCGGCGTCCAGGGCGGCGGTGTCGATGTCGCCGTCCGGGCCGAGGCCGACGTGCCGCACGCTCCAACCCTGGGCGGCGAACCGGGCGCCGGTGTCCTCGTGGGTGGCGAGGTCGGTGCCGCCCTCGATCTGGATGCTGTTGTCGTCCCAGATGACGACGAGGTTGTCGAGCCGGTGGCGGCCGGCGAGGGCGCCGGCCTCGTAGGAGATGCCTTCCTGGAGGTCGCCGTCGGAGGCGAGGACCCAGACGGTGCGGTCGGGGAGGCCGCTCGCGTCGGCGCCGGACAGCCGGTGGGCGTCGCGCTTGAGGGCCATGGCCATGCCGACGGCGGTGGCGACGCCCTGGCCGAGCGGACCCGTGGTCGTCTCGACGCCTGCGGTGTGGCCGAGTTCGGGGTGGCCGGGGGTGCGGGAGTCCAACTGCCTGAAGCGCCGCAGGTCTTCGAGCTCCAGCCCGTAGCCGGTCAGGTACAGCTGGGTGTACTGGAGGATGCTGGCGTGGCCGCAGGACAGGATGAACCGGTCCCGGCCCTCCCAGTCGGGGTGTGCCGGGTCGTGCCGCAGGTGCCGCTGGTAGAGCAGGTGGGCGACGGGGGCGAGGGCCATCGCGGTGCCGGGGTGGCCGGAGCCGGCCGCTTCGACGGCGTCCATGGCCAGGGCGCGGGCGACGGCGATCGCCTCGCGGTCGGATGGGCCGAGTATGGATCCGGTTCCGGGCACGGCGGGCTCCTCTGTGAGCTACGAGATCATGTCGTCATGATGACTTGAAACAACGTAACTCATGGGGCTTCGCAGTCGCTAGAGGGTGATTTGTCCCTTTTGTGGGGAGTGATTTACCGGGGATCTGCCCTATTCCGGAAGCTTCGCCGCCGCAGTACGGTTACAACGAATTGACCTATTGACGTCCTCTGGGTTTCTAGTCATCATGACGTCTCGACGACACGTTCTCAGTGAGGAGGCGGCGGTGGCCGAGCACAAGTACGCCCAGGTGCGCGACCATCTGCTGCGACGGGTCAGCGGTCTGCCGGTCGGCGGACAACTGCCCGCCGAGGCAGCGCTCTGCGACGAGTACGCCGTGAGCCGCATCACACTGCGCCGGGCCGTCGACGAGCTGGTCAACGACGGATATCTGATCCGCCAGCACGGCAGGGGCACCTTCGTCTCCCGGCCCCGCTACGCCCTCAAGCACCGCGAGCGGTTCGTGAGCGAGGTCACCGGCTTCTTCACGCAGATGACCCGGCAGGGCCACGCCGTCACCTCCGAGGTGCTGACCCAGAAGCGGACGCGGGCCGGCAGCCGGCTGGCGGCCGCCCTGGACATCTCGCCGGCCGCCCCGGTCGTACGGCTGGAGCGGCTGCGCCGGGTGAACGGCGTCACGCACCATCTCGCCGAGTCGTTCGTGGCGGAGGAGCGGTTCCCCGACGTGCTGGGGGCGGACTTCACCGCCACCTCCCTGTACGCCCACCTGCGGGCGCACCACGACGTGGTGCTCACGCGGAACGAGATCGTCGTCGGCCTGCACACCTGTGACGGGCGCGAGGCCCATCTGCTGGATGTGGCGGACGGCTCGCCCCTGCTGCTGGCGACCTCCACGGTCTTCGACCTGGAGCGGCGGCCGGTGGTGCACGGGACGTCCAAATTCCTGCCGGAGAGCGCCGAGCTGTCCTTCGACATCCTCGCCGACGCCGACTAGCACCACGAGCACGAGAGATCACGGAGAAAGTGCCATGCTCAGCGAACTGCTGACCGAGGAGAAGATACGTTTCTCCGCCGACCGCCTCAGCTGGCGGGAAGCGGTGACCCAGGTCGCCGAACCCCTGCTGACCGCCGGCGACATCACCGCCGAGTACGTCGACGCCATGATCGCCTCCATCGAGGCGGGCGGCACCTACATCGACCTCGGCTTCGGCATCGCCCTGGCCCACACCCGCCCCGAGAAGGGCGCGGTGCGCACCTCGATCTCGATGCTGCGTCTCGAGGAGCCGGCCCCGCTGCTCGACCAGCCCGAGCACGCCGTCGATCTCTACTTCTGCTTCGCGGCGGTCGACGCCACCGCGCACACCCAGGCCATGTCGTCCCTGGCCCGCATTCTGTCGGACACCGAGACCCGGGAGGCGCTGCGCGCCGCCCGCTCGGCCTCCGACGTCCACCGGCTCATCACCGCATTCGAGGAGAAGAAATGAAGTTTCTGGCGATGTGCAGCTCGGGCCTCGGCTCCAGCTTCATGGTCCACATGAACATCGACGAGGTCCTGGGCGAACTCGGCGTCAGTGGCGTCGAGGTCGACCACACCGACATCGGCTCGGCGGGTCCCGAGAGCGCGGATGTCTTCTTCGTGGCCAAGGACCTGGCGGACACCGCCGCCGGCCTCGGGGACGTGGTGGTGCTCGAAAGCATCATCGACAAGGAGGAACTGCGCGAGGCGGTCAAGGCGGCCGCCGTGCGCAAGGGCCTGCTGTAACCCTTCCCCGGCTCCACCCGTCCCCCCGCTCGCTCCCCGATCCACAGCAAGGAACGTCTGTCCACTGCTGACGTCACCTGCATCGCGACCGAACCGCCAGTCGTGCCGTAGAAAGGCGCCACCGTGAACGGCTTCCTCAACACCCTCGTGGACATATTCCGCGAACCATCCGTGATCATCGGCCTGATCGCTCTGCTCGGTCTGGTCCTCCAGCGCAAGTCCGCCTCGGACACCCTCAAGGGAACGATCAAGGCGTTCGTCGGCTTCCTCGTGCTGGCCGCGGGCGCGGGGGTCGTCTCCGGCGCCCTCACCCCGTTCGGCGACATGTTCCAGCACGCCTTCGACGTGCAGGGCGTGGTGCCGAACAACGAGGCCATCGTCGGTACCGTCCTCACCGACTTCGGCACCCAGGCCGCGCTGATCTTCTTCTTCGGCATGGTGGTGAACGTGCTGCTGGCGCGCTTCACCCGGCTCAAGTACATCTACATGTCCGGCCACGTGGCGCTGTACCTGGCCGCGATGACCGCCGTGATCCTGATGGCCAACGGCTTCGAGTCGTGGGAGGCCGTGCTGTGGGGCTCCCTCGCCCAGGGCATCGTCACCACCGTCTCGCCCGCCCTGGTGCAGCCGTTCATGCGCAAGGTCACCAAGCAGGAGAACGTGGCGCTGGGTCACACCGGCAACGTCGGCATCGCCACCTCCGGCTGGGTCGCCAAGCTGACCAAGGGTGACGCCGCCAAGTCCACCGAGGACCTGAAGATCCCCTCCGGTCTGGGCTTCCTGCGGGACACCACGGTCGTCATCGCGCTGTCCATGGGTGTCATCTACCTGCTGGTGACGCTGATCGCCGGGCCCGGCTACGTGGAGAGCGAGCTGAGCGGCGGCCAGTGGTTCGTGATCTGGGCGATCATGCAGGCCGGTATGTTCGCGGCCGGTGTGACGATCATCCTGGCCGGTGTGCGGGTCGTGCTGGCCGAGATCATCCCCGCCTTCAAGGGCATCTCGCAGAAGCTGGTCCCCAACGCCAAGCCCGCCCTGGACGTGCCGATCGTCTTCACCTTCGCGCCCAACGCGGTGCTGATCGGCTTCCTGGCCAGCTTCGCGGCCGGCCTGATCGGCATGGGTGTGCTGGCGGCCGTCGGCGGCACGATCATCATCCCGGGCATCGTGGCGCACTTCATGACCGGTGGTGCCTCCGGTGTCATCGGCAACGCGGTCGGCGGCCGGCGTGGCGCCGTCCTCGGCTCGATCGCCAACGGTCTGCTGATCACCTTCCTGCCGCTGCTGATCCTGCCCCGCCTGGGCGATGTCGGCCTGGCGAACTCCACCTTCTCGGACGCCGACTTCGGTGTCGCCGGGTTCCTGGTGGGCAACGCCGCCAACTGGGGTCACATCGCGGTGATCGTGCTGGTGCTCGGCTCGCTGGTGGGTGTGCTGGTGGGCAGTGCGCTGGTCGACCGGCGGGAGAAGCGGAACGCTCCGCCCGCGGACGAGGCAGCCCCGGAGCAGGAGACGCAGCCCGTCTCCTGACCCGGCCGGCCCTCGACGAACGGCCCGGGCCCGTACGGTACGTACCGTACGGGCCCGGGCCGTCGGGTTTCCGGGCGCCGGTCAGGCGTTGCCGGCCACCGCGTCGGAGAGCAGGGGGACCACCAGGTCCAGGGCGTAGGGCAGGGAGAGCACCGTGTTGGTGGCGAACGCCAGGGAGATCTCCGGGTCGTCCAGGACCAGCCCGCGGCCGTCCGCGACCGAGGGGATCGCCTGGTAGAGCGGGTCCTCGCTGATGTCGGTGGGCGGCACGCCGATCGGGGTGACGATGGTGACATCGGCGTCCAGCAGGTCCAGCCGTTCCTTGGAGACCGGGATGGAGAAGTCCTCACCGGCCAGCTCGTTGACGGCGGGGCTGTTGGTGAAGCCGAGCGCCTCCACGAAGTCCACCCGGCCGCTGTTCTGGACGTAGGCGCCGTAGCCGCCGGAGGTGACCGCGGAGACCACGACCGTCTTGCCCTCGAACTCGGGGTGGTCGGCGGCGGCCTGGGCGAAGGCGTCCTCGGTGTCGGCGATCAGCTGCTCGCCGGCCTCGGCGCGGCCCAGCGCGGTGGCGATCATGGTGACCTGCTCGCGCCAGGAGATCTTGTACTGCTGGCCCCCTTCGGGGATGCCCACGGTGGGGGCGATCCGCTCCAGCATGTCGTACCGCTCCTGGGTCCCGCTGGAGTTGAGGTCCAGGATCAGGTCCGGGTCGAGCTCGGCGATGCGCTCCAGCTCGGGCTCCATGGTGCCGATCAGTTCGGGGGCCTCGTCGTACAGGCCCTCGGCCCAGGGGCCGACCCCTTCGCCGCCGAAGGCCAGCCAGTCGCTGGCGCCGACCGGCTGCACGCCGAGCGCGAGGGCCGTCTCGGCGTCGCCCCAGCCGAGGGCGACGACCCGCTGCGGCTCCTCCTCGATGGTGATGTCGCCGAAGGCGGTGGGAACGGTGACCGGGAAGGCGCCGTCGGACGCGGTCTCCTGCTGACCGGCGGCGGGGGCCGCGGTGTCGTCGTCGGAGCCGCACGCGGCGAGGGGGAGGGCGAGGGCGGCGACGGCGAGCAGGGCCAGCCGCACACGGGGCAGATGTCTCATGCCGCTTAGGTTAGCCTGCCCTTACTTGGCCGAGTGATGCCGCCCCATCGGTACGATCAGCGGCGTCCCGGAGACCGGGTCGTCCACCAGCGTGCAGCGCAGCCCGAACACGTCCGACACCACCTGCTCGGTGACCACCTCGGCCGGCGGCCCCTCCGCCACGATCCGCCCGTCCCGCATCGCCACCAGGTGATCGGCGTACCGGCAGGCCAGGTTCAGGTCGTGCAGCACCACCACCACGGTGGTGCCGGCCGAGGTGTTGAGATCGGTCAGCAGATCGAGCACCTCCACCTGGTGGGTGATGTCCAGGTACGTGGTCGGCTCGTCCAGCAGCAGCAGATCGGTGCCCTGGGCCAGCGCCATCGCGATCCACACCCGCTGCCGCTGGCCGCCGGAGAGTTCGTCCACCGACCGGTCCGCCAGCTCCGCCACGTCGGTGGCCTCCAGCGCCTCGGCGACCGCCCGCTCGTCCTCATCGCTCCAGCGCCGGAACCAGCCCTGGTGCGGATAGCGGCCCCGGCCCACCAGATCGGTGACGGTGATGCCGTCGGGCGCCACCGGGGTCTGCGGCAGGATGCCGAGCGTGGTGGCCACCTCGCGGGTGGGACGGGAGTGGATGCTGGCGCCGTCCAGCAGCACCGCGCCGGAGGCCGGGGTCAGCAGCCGGGCCAGGCCGCGCAGCAGGGTGGACTTCCCGCAGGCGTTGGGGCCCACGATCATGGTGAGCTTCCCCGGCGGGATGTCCAGGGACAGCCCCTTGACCACCTCGTGGCGGTCGTAGGTGAGCCGCAGCGCGTCGGCGCGCAGGGTGTGCTGAACGGTCATGGGCGGAGGTTCTCCCTCGGACGGGGGCCGGGTACGGGCGTGGGGAGGGGGTGGCTGGTGGGTAGCGCCGTGCCGGGGCACGCGGGCCAGGCGGGATCTTTCATCAGACACCCCCTAGCCGCCGCGGCCGACGCGGTTGGCGGTGGCCAGCAGCCACAGCAGATACGGGGCGCCGACCACGCTGGTGACCACGCCGACCGGGATCTGGTGCGGGCCGAGCAGATGCTGGCCGATGTAGTCGGAGAGCAGCACCACCACGGCCCCGGTGAGGGCGGCCGGCAGCAGGGCGGCGTCCTGGCGGCGCAGCAGGCCGCGGGCGATGGGGGCGGAGACGAAGGCGACGAAGCCGACCGGGCCGGCGGCGGCGGTGGCGACGCCGGCCAGCGCCACCGCGCACAGCAGCAGCGCCACCCGGGAGGGCTCGGTGCGGGCGCCCAGGCCCCGGGCGGTGTCGTCCCCGAGCTGGAGGGCGGGCAGGGCGCGGGCGGCGAGGGCGGTCAGCGGGATGAGCAGGGCGAGCGCGAGCAGCAACGGGCGGGCCTGGTCCCAGGAGCGGCCGTTGAGGGAGCCGGCCAGCCAGACGAACGCCTGCTGGGCGACCATCGTCTCCGAACGCGTCATCACATAGGAGACGGTGCTGGTCAGAGCGGAGGCCACCCCGACGCCGATGAGCACCAGCCGGTAGCCGGTGACCCCGCGCCGCCAGGCCAGCGCGTAGATCAGGACGGCGGCGGTGAGCGCCCCGGCCAGCGCGGTCAGCGAGACGGCGGGGCCGCTCAGGCCGAGCAGCACGATGGAGATCACGGCCGCGGCGCTGGCCCCGGCGCTGATGCCGATGACATCGGGGCTGGCCAGCGGGTTGCGCAGCAGCGACTGGAAGATGGCCCCGGCCAGGCCGAACGCGGCGCCCACCCCGACGGCGGTGACGGCGCGCGGCAGCCGCAGCTCCAGGACGATGAACTCATCGCCCCGGCTGCCGCCCCCGCCGAGGGTGGCCAGGAGGTCGGGCAGCGGGATCGACTTGTCCCCGGTGGCCAGCGAGAGCAGGAAGGCGGCGAGCGCGGCGGCCAGCAGGCCGGCGCAGACGGCGAGGGTCCGCCGCTGCCGTGCCCGGCGGGCGCGGCGCACGGAGCCGGTCACCTGCAGGTCGGTGCTCACAGCGCGCCCGTCCTTCTGCGCCGCACCAGGGCGATGAACGGCGGTACGCCGATGACCGCGGTGACGATGCCGACCTGGAGCTCGCCCGGGCGGGCGATGAGCCGGCCCACCACGTCGGCGGTGAGCAGCAGGGTGGGGGCCAGCAGCGCCGAGTAGGGCAGGATCCACCGGTAGTCGGGGCCGGTGAAGGCGCGGGCGATGTGCGGGATGACCAGGCCGACGAAGGCGATCGGTCCGGCGATGGCGGTGGCCGTGCCGCACAGCAGCACCACGGCGCAGGCCGCCAGGGCGCGGACCGCGCCGACCCGCTGGCCCAGCGCCCTCGCGGTGTCGTCGCCCAGGCTGAGGGTGTTGAGCCACCGGCCGCTGAGCAGGGCGCAGGCGGCGCCGGCCGCGATGAACGGCGCGGCCTGGACGAGCAGTCCGTCCTCGGTCCTGGTGAGGGCGCCGACCTGCCAGAAGCGGTACTGCTCGAAGGCGTTGTTGCTGGTGAGGATGATGGCGCTGGTGATGGAGCCGAGGGCGGCGGTGGTGGCGGCGCCGGCCAGGGCCAGTTTGATGGGGGTGGCGCCCTCGCGGCCCAGTGAGCTGACCCCGTAGACGAGGGCGAAGGCGCACAGCGCTCCGGCGAAGCCGAACCACACATAGCCGCTGAGGGTGTCCAGGCCGAGGGAGTTGATGGCGACGACGACGAACAGGGCGGCGCCGGCGTTCACCCCGAGGATGCCCGGGTCGGCCAGTGGATTGCGGGCCACGGCCTGCATCACGGCGCCGGCCAGACCGAGCGCGACCCCGGTCAGCACACCGATGACGGTGCGCGGGACGCGCACCTCACGGATGATCAGCTGCTGGGTGTCGCCGGGGTCGTAGGCGGTGAGCGCCTGCCACACCGAGGAGAGGGGGATGTGGGCGGTGCCGAGGGCGAGGGAGGCGGCCACCGCGAGCACGAGGGCCGCGGCGGCCGGGACCAGTCCGGCGGCGAGCAGCGGGCGGCTGCGGGTTGACGGCGCGGCCGTCTCGGTGCGTATGCCCATGGGTGTGTTCGCGTCTGCCTGTGCGCCGGTCCAGCTGAGTTAGGGAAGGCTACCCTAACATGCGCCTCAGTAGATGACCTTCAGCTCCGAGGTGTCCTCGTCCCAGGACTCCGGGTCCCACACCCCGGAGCGGCGCAGCGCGTTGGAGCAGTGCAGGAACACCTCGTCGGTCCGCACGATCAGCGCCAGCGCCGGGCGCCGGCCCTTGAGTGCCATCCGGTCGAAGAACTCCCCGTCCCGCACCAGGGTGGCCCGGCCGTTGATCCGCAGCGTCTCGTTCACCCCGGGAATCATGAAGACCAGCCCGACCTGCGGGTTGCTCAGCACATTGCGCCAGCTGTCCACCCGGCGGTTGCCCAGCCGGTCGGGTATCGCGATCGTGGTGTCGTCCAGCACCAGCGCGAACCCGGCCGGGTCGCCGCGCGGCGAGACATCGCAGCTGCCGTCCGCGGCCGAGGTGGACAGGACGCAGAACGGGGACTTGGCGAGCCACTTCCGCTCGAACTCCCCGAGCTCCTTCTTGACCTTGTCGATCACGACGGGGTGCGGGGTGCCCACGATCTCGGACAGTTCACCGGCGGAGGTGACAGCGTGCTCGTACATCATCCGGCCGATGCTCTCACCCGGGCCCGGCCCGGGGTGCGGCCGGGTGGGCTCAGCGCTCCCGGCGGCCGTACCGCTGCTCGAACTTCTGCACCTGGCCCTCGGAGTCCAGCACCCGGGCCTTGCCGGTGTAGAACGGGTGGCTCTCCGAGGAGATCTCCACATCGATCACCGGATAGGTCTCCCCGTCGTCCCACTCGATGGTGCGCTCACTGGTCGCCGTGGAGCGGGTCAGAAAGGCGTACCCGGCGGAGCGGTCCCGGAAGACCACCGGCCGGTACGGGGGGTGGATGTCCGATTGCACGGTTCCTCCCGGTGTGCGGCGGATGCCTCCCTTCATGCTCGACGCACCCGGGCGCCCCCGCAACCCGGACCGGAACCGGCTCAGGCGGCGTCGGCGGCGCCCCGCGCCTCGCCGGACGGTGCGGCGGACCGCTCGTACTCCGCGCGGGCCGTCTCCAGCAGCCGCCGCCAGGAGGTGACCGTCGGCCGCCGGCGCAGCAGCGCCCGCCGCTCCCGCTCGGTCATCCCGCCCCAGACGCCGAACTCGATCCGGTGGTCCAGGCCGTAGGCCAGACACTCGGTCTTCACCGGACAGCCGGTGCACAGCGCCTTGGCGCGATTCTGCTCAGCTCCCTGCACGAACAGTTCGTCCGGATCGGTCTTGCGACAGATCCCGTGCTTGGTCCAGTCGGTTTCCCAACTCATGCCGCTGCCGTCCTCCCACGGTCACACGACCATTCTCAGCTGAGGACGTTACGGAATGCGACGGCGTGGCAACACCCCCAGTCGGTCCCATCTGGCATGGCCCGAAGGGACCATGCCGCAGGCCAAGTCACCCCCAGGAGTGACAACAGTGGTGTGTGGGACGGAGCGGAGCACGCGGAGATAGGGTGACGGGTGCCCCGCACCCTCCAGGGAATTCCGTGTCCGCCTCCACACCGCCCCCGTTCGACGCGCTGCGCTGCCCGCTGTGCCGGCAGCCGCTCGGCCGCCGCGCCACCTCCCTGCGCTGCCCCGCGGGGCACGCCTTCGACCTCGCCCGGCAGGGCTACGCCAGCCTGCTGACCGGCAGCCGGGCCCCGGCCGGGGCCGACACCCAGGCCATGGTCGCCGCCCGCGACGCCTTTCTGGCCGCCGGCCACTACGCGCCGCTGGCCCGGGCGCTCGCCGAGGAAGCCGCCGGGGCACAGGTCCCCCCGGATGGCACCGTGCTGGACGCCGGTACCGGCACCGGCTACTACCTGGCCGCCGTCCTCGACGCCCTCCCCGCAGCGCAAGGAATCGGCCTGGATCTGTCCAAATACGCGCTGCGCCGCGCCGCCCGCGCCCACCCCCGGCTCGCCGCCGCCGTCTGGGACGTCTGGCGCCCGCTGCCCCTGCCCGACGCCCGCGTCGATCTGCTGCTCAACGTCTTCGCCCCGCGCAACGGCCCCGAGTTCCACCGGGTGCTGCGCCCCGGCGGCACCCTCCTGGTGATCACCCCCACCGCCCGCCATCTGTCCGGCCTGCCCCGGGAACGCCTGGGACTGCTGGCCATCGACCCCGACAAGGACCGCCGGCTGCGCCGCACCCTCGAAGGCCACTTCGCCCCGGCCGGCAGCCGGCGGCTGGAGTACACCGCCCACCTCCCCGCCCCGGACGTGGCCCACCTGGTGGGAATGGGCCCCTCCGCCCACCACCTCGACAGCGACGCCACCCGCGCCTGGCTCGCCGAGCGGCCGGGACCGGTGCCGGTGACGATCTCCGTCACACTCTCCCGCCACCACCCCCGCGAGGGAATGACCGGGACCGGCTGACGGTTGTCCCTGCCGACCGCACCAGCGCAACAGGGAGGACATCGCCGTGTCGGACGCCATCAGGGGACGCAGCCTCGGGAGCGCCCCCGTACCGCTGTCGGTGCTCGACCTGGCCACCGTGGGCAGCGGCCGGACGGCGACCCAGGCGCTGGGCACCACGGTGGAACTGGCCCGGCTCGCCGAGCGCGTGGGCTACCACCGGTTCTGGGTGGCCGAGCACCACTCGATGCCCGGCGTCGCCAGCTCCGCGCCCGCCGTGATCCTCGCCCACCTCGCCGCCCACACCGAGCGGATCCGGCTCGGCTCCGGCGGCGTCATGCTGCCCAACCACCAGCCGCTGGTGATCGCCGAGCAGTTCGGCACGCTGGAGGCCATGGCCCCCGGCCGCGTCGACCTGGGGCTGGGCCGCGCGCCCGGCACCGACCAGGCCACCGCCGCCGCGCTGCGCCGGGGCCGCACCGACGGCGCCGACCAGTTCCCCGAGCAGCTGGCCGAACTGGTCCGCTTCCTCGACGACGACTTCCCCCCGGAACACCCCTACTCCCGCATCCACGCCGTGCCGGGCCCCGTCCAGGGCCGGGTGCCCGGCGGGGTGCAGTCCGACCACCGGCCCCCCGTGTGGCTGCTGGGCTCCTCCGGGTTCAGCGCGCAGCTCGCCGGCCGCCTCGGGCTGCCCTTCGCGTTCGCCCACCACTTCTCCTCGGCGCACACGCTTCCCGCTCTGCAGTTGTACCGGCAGTCCTTCCGCCCCTCCGAGACGCTGTCCGAGCCCTACGCGATCGTCACCGCCAACGCCCTGGCCGCCGACGACCCGCGCGACGCCTACCGTCAGGCGCTGGCCGGCGGGCTGTCCATGGTGCGGCTGCGCACGGGCCGGCCCGGGCTGGTGCCGACTCCGGAGGAGGCCGAGGCGTATCCGTTCAGCGAGCCGGAGCGCGCCGTGGTGGAGGAGTATCTGAGCAATGTCATCCACGGAACCGCCGAGACGGTCCGTGCCGGGCTCGACGAGCTGGCCAAGCTCACCGGCGCCGACGAACTCATGCTCTCCGCCATGGGGCAGGGCCACGACGCCCGGCTGCGCAGCTACGAGCTGATCGCCGGCGCCTACGCTCAATGAGCCGTATCGGTGTGCCAGAGCAACTCCCCCTCCGCCGAGCGGATCTCCACATCGCCCGTGGTGCGCGCCACCAGCGTGGCGCCCGGGTGCCCGGCGGTGGGGGTGGCCCACAGCGGCTCACCCTCCGCCGACAGCACGGCCAGCTCACCACTGGGCCGCAACTGGGCCAGCACCGCGCCGCTGTCGGTGCCGGAGCGCCAGCGTTCGCTCTCGTGCTCGTCGTGCACGGTCAGGTCCCCGCTCTCCTGGAAGCGCAGCCGGGCCTTGCCCGAGCTGATCACCTCACCGCGCCGCAGGGTGAGCGGGGCTGAGAACACCTGGTCCTCCAGCGGGCCGCCGCCCACCGGGATCACCCCCTGGGAGAGCCATTTCAGGGCGGAGAGCGAGGGCACGAAGGTGTACAGCGAGCCCTCGGTGCGCACGAACTTCTTGAACTCGACCTGGTGGAAGTCGCTCTCCCCGGCCGGGAAGGAGGCGGAGCCCGCACCCCCGATCACCGGATCGCGCCCGACCGGGCTGGTCCGTTCGGGAAAGTCGCCCGCCTCCACCCAGGTGCGCTGGATGAACTCGAACTGGGCGATGAGATCCGACTGGTAGCTGATGAAGAGCAGCCCCCGGGCGGTGTCCACGGCCGCCGGATCGTAGGGCGGCCCGAACGGGATGCCCCGGCGCAGCACCCGCCGCCCGTCCAGGATGCCCTCCTGCGCCAGCGCGGCCTCGTCGTCCTCGGTGGCCTTCAGCCCGTCCCTGGGGTTGGTCTTGCGCAGATGCGAGAAGAGCGGGGTGAGCCGGCCGTCCAGGTCGTCGGCGAAGGTGACGTCGTTGCTCACCTCCGCGCAGGGCGGCAGCGGCACATCCCGGTCGGGCGAGTGGGCCAGCGGGGTGCCCGACGGCCAGCGGCCCATCAGCCGGGCCGCGTACCAGGGCCCGGTGGCGTCCGGCGGGACGACGCCCGCCTCGCGCAGCACCCGGACGTGCTCCTCGGCCTGGGCCCACCAGCCGGGGACGTCCTGGGCGAGGCGCCGCACCACCTGGAAGCTGCCGTCCCGCATCCAGCCGGGCAGCCAGGTCACCACCCGGTGGTCGGGCTCGTGGCCGATCACGAACTCGCCCGCCGCGATCAGCCGGGTGCCCGGCTTGCCCTTCACATGGACCGGATCCACCGGGTCGGGCGGATCGAAGCCGCGCACCCCCGGCTGGCTGACGCCGTCCCGGAAGCCGAAGTGCTCCTGCCCGCGCCGGTGGCCGGGCAGGGTGGCGCCGCGCTGCTCGAAGACCAGGAACACCCGGTGCCGTTCGCACTCAGCCCGCTCCTCCTCGACCGCGCCGCGCAGATCGGCCGGCCGGTCGGCGGCGATGGTCAGCACGGCGTGCACCGGCTCCTGGTGCCCGGCGCCGAACAGCCAGTGCGCCGGATCGGACTCGCCGGTGTCGCCCAGCAGGTCCTTGCGCCGGGCGGACCCCTGGGCCAGCGCCTCCTGGGTGCTGCCGGCCGGTACGTCGGTGAGCGGCGGGCCGCCGATCAGCTCGGCGAGCCCGGGGTAGGTGAAGGAGACCCCCCGCCACACCGCCGCCGCATCCACCGGGTCGGCCCCCTCGGCCGTCCGCCTGGCCCGGCTGAAGGCGGAGTTGAACGCGGCGACGTCCGCCGTGGTGGCGATCCGGTGCCGCAGCCGCCCCAGCCACGCCCGCGCCCGGCGCCGGTCCCCGAAACGCAGCAACAGCAGCCGGACATGATCCTTCTTGAACCCGGCCAGGATGTCGCCCTGGATCTCGGTGCTCTCTCGCAGTGGCAGTTCATTACCCATGGCACGCCCCCCGTGCGGGTTTGCCAGTCACCACCCCTGGTAACTGAACGTCGATGTTCGCACGGACCACGTTACTCAAAGTAAAGGCCCCGTGGGGGTATCTCCTCCCGAATCACCCCAAAGAGTGGCCCTGCTATACCTCGTTGACCGCCGCGTACTCCTCCGCCAGCTCCGCGTCCACCCGGTCCCCGCCCTGCGTCCGCCAGGTGCGCACCGCGTCGTCCCAGTGCTTCATCGAACTGTGCCCCTGCACCACCGAGATCACCGCGTCCTCGAAGAGCTTGCGCATCCTGGTGTACGGCCGCAGCGCGTCCCGCACCACCAGACCGCTGGTCAGCGGCGGAATCCCGGTCTCCACGTCCGCCGTCTGGAAGGCGTGCACCCGGCGCACCGCGTCCGGGTTGCCCGGGTAGAAGTGCACCGGCGGCGGCGCGGTGATGTACTTCACCGGCACCGTGCTCGGGTTCTCCGTCTTCGCCAGCTCCGTCAGCTCCAGGTCGCCGTCCACCCGCTCGAAGTGCTCGCCCTCCACCCCGTAGTACGTCCGCTCGTACTCGGTGGTCCCGAACGGCGCCGCCAGATAATTGAGCACCCGCAGCAGCAGCCGGATGCGCTCCGGCGGCCCCGGTTTCAGCAGCGTGTAGCCGTACGTCCCGCCGCTGAAGTGCGAGGTCAGCCCCGCCCCCAGACCGGTCGGCGGACGCAGCAGATCCACCGTGAAGGCGTCGCCCACCGCGATGTTGGCCGCCTGGTAGCCGGGCAGGTTGTCCAGCTGGGCGCGGACCGTCCCGTTGAAGAACAGCGACTTCATCGTCTCGGTCGGCATGGTCGCCGTCCCCGGGTAGTACACCTTCTCCGTCTGGTGCAGCCGCCGCGCGAACTCGACCGCCGCCCGGTACTCCTCCGTCAGCTCCGCCTTGACGAACTCCCCGTCCCGCAGCCCGTACAGATTCGGCGCGCCGTGCCAGGACGCCAGCAGCGGCACCCCGAACAGCCAGCCGCCCGAGGCCACCCCGAAGCCGTACTTCTTGCCGCCGGTGGCCCGCTTGAGGGTGTCGACGAACTCCTCAGCCGTCCAGTCGTTGTACGTGCCCCCGGCCAGCTCCACCAGTTCCTCCCGGTGGGAGAGGATCGCCGAGCCGGTGCGCGGGCGGGTGATCGGCACGCCCATGATCCGGCCGCCCATCAGCCCCATGTCGCGCCAGGCGTAGGTGGGCAGGTTGGCCAGGTTCGGGTAGGCGCGCACGGCGGGGCCGGCCAGGTGCTCGCTCAGATCGGCGGCCACGTTCGCCGCGTAGTCGGCGACCCGGGGGATCCAGTTGCGCACCATCAGCAGGTCCGGCATGTCGCCGCTGGCCATCATCGTGGCGATCTTCGCCTGGAGGTTGCCGCTGGGCACCAGCTGGAGCTTCAGGTCCACGCCGAGCGCCTCGTTGAGCGCCGCCCAGTAGCGGTTGGCGCCGGGCCCGCGCGGCGGTGCCTCGTACGTCTCCACCATCGCGGTCAGGGTCTCGCGCCCGCTGCCCGGCCGCTCGGGCACCGAGGAGACCAGGTGGTCGGGGTAGCGCAGAAAGCCCGCGTCCACCCCGCGCGGGTCCGGCGGCAGATCGGGGCGCGGCCCCTCCACCGGTACGTACTCGGGCCACGGCACCGGATCGGTGCCGGCGTTGCGGGCGCTGCGCACCTGCGAGGTGGCGCAGCCGACCAGCGCGGGGGCGGCGGCGAGCGCGGCGCCCGCGCCCAGCGAGGTCCGCAGGAAGCGCCGCCGGGACGGGCCACCGGCGCGGGGGTTCACGGTCATGTCCGGCTCCTCCTGGCTCAGCTCTTGATGGCGCCGGTCAGCACGCCCTTGGTGAAGTACTTCTGGATGAAGGGGTAGATGATCAGGATCGGGATCACCGCGACCACGACCGTGGCCATCTGGTACGTCTGCGGCGCCGCCACCGCGCCCGAGTCGGAGAGCGCGTCGGTGGTGTTGCCGCCCAGGTTGGCGCCCTTGGTGACGACCGTCTGGAGCACCGCCTGGAGCGGCCACTTGGAGGAGTCGTTGAGGTAGAGGATCGCGGAGAAGAAGCTGTTCCAGTAGCCGACCGCGTAGAAGAGTCCGATCACCGCGATCACCGCCTTGGACAGCGGCAGCACGATCCGCAGCAGCACGGTCAGTTCGCCGGCGCCGTCGATGCGCGCCGCGTCGTACAGCTCCTGCGGCAGCCCCTGGAAGAAGCCGCGCATGATGACCAGGTTGAAGACGTTGATGGCCACCGGAAGGATCAGCGCCCAGTAGGAGTCGAGGAGTCCGAGCCCCTTGACCACCAGGTAGCCGGGCAGCATGCCGGGCGGGAAGAGGAAGGTGAACAGCACCATCAGCAGCAGCGGCTTGCGCAGGCTGAAGTGTTCGCGGGAGAGCGCGTAGGCGAGGGTGATGGTGCCGAAGAGGCTGACGGCGGTGCCCACCACCGTGATGCCCACGCTCACCGCCAGCGAGCGGGTGATGGTGCCGCCGGAGAGGATGTCCTGGTACGCCTGGAGGGTGGGCTCGGTGGGGAAGAGCACCCAGCCGCCGTTCGCGGTGACCTCGGCGGGGGAGGCGAGCGAGGTGGAGACGACCACCAGGATCGGCACCAGGATCAGCGCGCAGATGACGACCAGGGCGACCGCCTTGCCCGCCTGGGTGAGCGGGTGCGGCTTCTCCATCCAGGAGGGGCGGTGTTCCCTGGGGCCGAGGGCCTTGTCGAGCAGTGTGTTCCGGTTGCTCACTTGTAGACCCCCTGCTCGCCCAGCCGGTGCGCGATCTTGTTGGCGCTGTAGACGAGCAGCGCGCCGACGACGCCCTTGAAGAGACCGGCCGCCGCCGAGTAGCCCCAGTCGGCGCCGAGGACGCCCTGGTAGTAGACGAAGGTGTCGAGCACCTCACCGGCCTCCGGCCCCACCGCGTCCCGTTGCAGCAGGATCTGTTCGAAGCCGACGGTGAGGATGTCGCCGAGTCGCATGATGAGCAGCAGGATCACGATGGGCCGGATCGCGGGCAGTGTGACGTGCCAGAAGCGGCGGCGCGGCCCGGCGCCGTCGAGCGCGGCCGACTCGTACAGGTCCTGGTTCACCTGGCTGAGCGCGGCCAGGAAGATGATGGTGCCCCAGCCGCAGTCCTTCCAGATGATCTGGACGACCATGAGCGGCTTGAACGCGTCCGGGTTGGTCAGCACATCGGTGACGAACGCGACGTTGCCGCCGAACATCCCGGTGGGGCCGAGCAGTTGCTGGAAGAGGGCCACCACGATGACCCAGGACAGGAAGTGCGGCAGGTAGACCACCGACTGGATGATCTTGCGGACCCCGCCGCGCGCCAGGCTGTGCAGCAGCAGCGCCAGGGCGAGCGGGAGGGGGAAGAAGAACACCAGCTGGAGCACGGCGATGGACAGGGTGTTCCAGGCGGCCTGCCAGAAGGCGGCGTCCTCGAACATCCGCTGGAAGTTGTCGAGTCCGACCCAGGGGCTCTCCCACAGGCCCTGGAAGGGCACGAAGTCCTTGAAGGCGATGACGTTGCCGAACAGGGCCGCGTAGTGGAAGACGAGGAAGTACGCGATCCCGGGGACGGCGAGCAGCAGCAGGGTGCGCTGGCCGCGCAGCGCCCGCCGCCAGCGTACGGAGCGGGGTTCGCGCCCGGGTGGTGCGCCCGGTGGCCGGTCGGGCGGGTCGGCGGACGGGGCGGGGGAACCGCCGGCCTGCTCGATGGTGCTCGTCATCGAACACTCCCTCAGCTCAGAGCGATCTGCCCAACGGAACCAACAGGTTCAAACGATTCACGGAAGGTAGAGCGATTACTGAGGGAGGTCAACAGTTCGCACAGAAGTGCCTGTTGAGAGGGGTAGCAAACGTATCGCTGCGGTGACCGGCCACGGCGGCCCGCGGCCGGTCAGCCATCACGAACGGACAGAACCGAACGGGCGTCAGTCGCCGAACACCGCCGTCACCGGAGCGTGGTCCGACCAGCGCTCGCCGTGGCTCGCGGCCCGCTCGACGTACGCCTTGACGCACCGCCCCGCCAGCCCCGGCGTGGCCGCCAGCAGATCGATCCGCCAGCCCGCGTCGTTGTCGAACGCCCGGCCCCGGTAGGACCACCACGAGTACGGGCCCTCCTGCCCGGGGTGCTGGGCGCGCACTACGTCCGTGTAGCCGCCCTCGGCCCCCAGGACCCGGGACAGCCAGGCGCGCTCCTCGGGCAGGAAGCCGGAGTTCTTGCGGTTGGCACGCCAGTTCTTGAGGTCGGCCTCCTGGTGGGCGATGTTCCAGTCGCCGCACACCAGCACCTCACGCCCCTGCGCGGCGGCGCGCTCGCGCAGCCCGATCAGATACGGCAGGAACGCGGCCATGAACCGCTCCTTCTCCGCCTGCCGCTCGGTACCCACCTCGCCCGAGGGCAGATAGAGGCTGGCCACGGTCAGGCCCGGCAGATCGGCCTCCAGATAGCGGCCGGAGGCGTCGAACTCCGGCACCCCGAACCCGGTGCGCACCGCGTCCGGCGCGCGGCGGGTGAGCAGCGCCACACCGGCCCGGCCCTTGGCGGCGGCCGGCGCCCAGAAGGCGTGCCACCCGGCCGGCTCGCGCACCTCACCGGGGAGCTGGTGCCCCTCGGCGCGCACCTCCTGGAGGCAGACGACATCGGCCTCGGTGGCGGCCAGCCACTCCCGGTATCCCTTGGTGGCGGCGGCCCGCAGGCCGTTGACGTTGACCGTGGTGACGGTGTGCACGGTGGGTGCCCTCCCGGCTGATGCCCTGGTGACGCGGTGTCCGGCCGCGAACCTACCGCACCGCGTCGCCCGGTGGACAATCCGGCCAGATGGTGATCAATCGCTCGCCGGGCGGCGTACCGTCGCAACGCCCCTGCTTTGTACGATGACCTGCATGAAGCTCGTCACCGTCCGCTTCGATCACCCCGACGCGCGCAAGCTCAACGACCGGGTGCAGGCGGAGTACGCGGAGCGCTACGGGGACGAGGGAGACCTCACCCCGCTCGCCCCCGAGATGTTCGACCCGCCGGCCGGGCTGTACGTCCTGGCCTACGACGCCGACGGGGTGCCCATCGGCACCGGCGGCTGGCGCTCCCACGACGAGGCGTCCCTCGGCGAGGGCTACGCGCTGGGCGACGCCGAGATCAAGCGGATGTACATCGTCCCCGAGGCCCGGGGCCACGGCTTCTCCCGGCTGATCCTGGCGCACCTGGAGGAGACCGCCCGCGCCGCCGGCCGGCGGCGGATGGTGCTGGAGACCGGCACCAAGCAGCCGGAGGCGATCAGCCTGTACGAGACCAGCGGGTACGCCCTGGTGCCGGACGGCGGCAAGTTCGGCTACTACCGCTTCCACACCAGCAGCCGCTGCTACACCAAGCCGCTGGGCTGACCCCTCAGACCGCCACGGCAGGGGCCGCCGCCCCGGCCGGTGGTCCGCCCGCCGGGCGCGTGGGGGCGGGGCGGCGGTGGTGCACCACCGCGACCGTGGCCAGCCCGGCCACCGCCCAGCACGTCAGCACCGCGAGCGGGAACGCCGTGCCCGCGCCGTCGAAGAACGACACCCCGCGCAGCAGGGTCGACCCGGCTCCGGTGGGCAGCAGCTGACCCAGCGTCCCCACCGGGGCGGGCAGCATCTCGGGCGCCGAGGTGGCGCCCGACCACGGGTTGCCGAGCATCATCAGGAGCACCGCGCCGAGCCCGATGCCGCGCGGCCCCAGCAGCGCCGCGAGCGCGGCCACCGTCGCGCCGCCGGCCAGGGTCAGCAGCGCCAGCGCCCCGGCCACCGTCCACCAGTCGCCGGCCATGGCGCCCAGCCAGCTGTGCCCGATCAGCGCCCCGGCCGTGCCCACTGCGGCGGCGGTCCCGGCCAGCGCCGCCAGGGCGTACCGGCCGCGCAGCCGCAGCAGGGTGACCAGCGCGCCGAGCGCGATGCCGGCCATGGCCATGGGCAGCACGCTGACGCCGAAGACCGCGCCGCGCGGGTCGGAGGCGGGGGCGGGGACGACATCGGTGACGGTCAGCGCGGCGCCCTCGGGCAGCCCCTGGGCGGCCACCTGCTCCAGCAGCTGGGCGACGGAGGCGCCGGCGGCGGACGCGGTCAGCAGTTCGGCGCCGTCCGGGCCCGGCACCAGCGCGCCGTAGATGTCGCGGCTCTCGATGGCGGTGATCGCGGCAGCGGCGTCCGGATAGCTGTGGACGTCGAACGCGCCGTCGCGGGCCTGGAGGGCGGCGGTCACCGGCGCGGTGGCCTCGGCGGGGCCCGCCACCCCGATGGGCAGGTCGTGCGGGCCGGTTCTGGCGGCGGGCCAGGCGAAGGCCCACAGGATGAAGGTGACGGCGAGCGGCAGCGCCACCAGGACGGTGATCAGCTTCCGGTTCTGGGAGGGCATGGCGGTTGCTCCAGCGATAAAGAGAATGAGCATTCGTTTTACGACCGGGGCGCGCGAGTTGTCAAGAAGGAACGTTCGTTTTAGGGTGCGCCCGTGGCCCGTGTCTCGCAGGAACATCTCGATGCCCGCCGCCGGCAGATCGTGGCGGGCGCCGCGCGCTGCTTCGCACGCGACGGCTTCCACGCCACGTCCATGCAGGACGTGCTCAGGGAAACCGGCCTGTCCGCCGGGGCGGTCTACCGCTACTTCCCCTCCAAGGACGCGATCATCGTCGCCCTCGCCCTCGACGTGCTGCGGCAGGTCGGCGGCGCCTTCAGCGAAGCCGCCGCGCACCCGGACCCCCCGGCCCAGCCCGGCGACGTCCTCGCCGACACCCTCAACGCGGTGCTGGCCGGCCTGGACGTGCCGCCCTCGCTGATCCTCCAGGTCTGGGCCGAGACCCTGCGCAACCCCGAACTCGACGCCGTCCTCCAGCGCGGCATCGCCGGCGTGCTGGCGTCCTGGACCACCATCGCCGAGAACTACCAGCGCCGGGGCCTGATGCGCGCCGACGTCCCCCCGGAGCACGTGGCGCGCACGATCCTCGCCTGTGCCCAGGGCTTCCTCGTCCAGCGCGCCCTGATCGCCCCCGATCTCCCGCCCGACGTGCTCCGCGCGGGTCTTCGGGGCCTGACGTCGTTGACTCTAGACTGACCCTTCGAGCACGCAGCGATGGGGGAAGGACCGTGGTGGGCACAGTGGCGGGGGCGGTGGGAGGGCGCGACGGGGACCCGTCCGCCGAACTGCTGACGGAGGCCGCCGCCGCCTTCGGACTGCTCGCCTCCACCGCCCGGCTGCACATCGTGTGGGCGCTCGCCGAGGGCGAGTCCGACGTCAGCGGCCTGGCCGAACGCGTCGGCGGCACGCTCCCGGCCGTCAGCCAGCACCTCGCCAAGCTCAAACTGGCGGGCCTGGTCCGCTCCCGCCGCGAGGGCCGCCGCGTCGTCTACCTGGTCGACGACCCCGACGTGGTCACCGTCGTCCGGCTGATGGTCGGCCAGCTCGCCGACCGCACCGGCGGCCGGAGCGCGGGCCCCCCGGCGCCCCGGCGCGCGCATGGCCTGGGTCTCTGAGGCGTCCGCGCACCCGGCCGGACCCCCGCACCACCCCGCCGCGCGCCCCGCCCCGCCCGACCCCGCCGCCCTCGGCCGGCTCACCCCGCTGGCGGCCCTGCGCGCCCTGGACGCCTCACCGCGCGGCCTGGACGAGCAACAGGCCCAGCTCCGGCTGGAGCGTTACGGCGAGAACACCGTCCCCGAGGCCCGGCCGCCCGGCCGGCCGCTGCGCTTCGCGCGCAGCCTGCGCGATCCGTTCAGCGTGGTGCTGCTCGTCCTCGGCCTGGTGTCGGCGGCCGTCGCCGCCTGGGCCACCGCCGCCGTCATCACCGTGCTGGTGCTCGTCAGCTCCGTGCTGCGCTCCACCGGCGAACACCGCGCCGAGCGCGCCGCCGCCGGCCTGCGCGAGCTGGTCGCCGCGACCGCGACGGTACGCCGCCGCCCCGCGCCCGGCGCGGACCCGCGGGTACGCGAGATACCCTTCGACCAGCTGGTCCCCGGCGATGTGGTGCTGCTGGCGCCCGGCGACGTGGTGCCGGCCGACGTCCGGCTGCTGCGGGCCACCGGGCTCACCCTGCACCAGCCCGCCCTCACCGGCGAGTCGGCCCCGGTCGCCCGGGCCGCCGTGGACGATCCGCCGCCCGGCGAGCTGCCGCAACAGCCGCAGCTGTGCCTCCAGGGCGGCAGCGTGGCCACCGGCAGCGGTACCGGGGTGGTGCTGGCCACCGGCGCGGACACCTTCCGGGCCCGGCAGTCCCGCGCGGTGCCGTGCCGGCCCGCCGCCGGCACCGTCTTCCACCGGGCGCTGGGCGGGATCACCTGGACGCTGATCCGGCTGATGCTGTGCGCCGCCGTGCTGGTGCTGGCCGCGCACACCCTGCTGCGCGGCCCGGCCCTGGACACGGTGCCGCTGGCGGTGGCCGTCGCGGTGGCCCTCACCCCCGAGATGCTGCCGGTGGTGGTGAACGTGTCGCTCGCCCGGGGCGCGGTGCGGCTCGCCAGGGAGCGCTCGGTGATCGTGCGCCGGCTGCCCGCGCTGCACGATCTGGGCGCGATGCGGGTGCTGTGCACCGACAAGACCGGCACCCTCACCCGGGACCGGCCCGTGGTGCACCGCGCGCTCGATCCGGCCGGCCGGCCCGCGCCCGAGGTGCTGCGCTGGGCCGCCGTCAACGCGCACTGGACCCTCCAGCTGGCCGAGCTGCCCGCCCCGGACGCGCTGGACGAGGCCCTGCTGCGGGCGGCGGGACCCGGCCGGGAGACCGGCGTGGCGGCCGTGCCGTTCGACCCGGTACGCCGCCGGGCCACCGCCGTCGTCCGGGAGCCGGAGCACCCCGGCACCCACACCGTGGTGGTCAAGGGCGCGGTGGAGGACGTCCTGGGGTGCTGCTCGCATCTGCGGACGGCGGCGGGCGAGCAGCTCGAACTGGACGAGGTGCGCCGGGCGCGGGTGCTGGCGCGCGCCGGGCGCGAGGCCGACGCCGGGCTGCGGCTGCTCGCCGTCGCGACCGCGCGCCGCCCCGGCCGCACCCCGACCACGGCCGAACGCGGGCTGACCCTGCTGGGCTTCGTGGCGCTGCGCGACGATCTGGCGCCGGGCGCGGGTGAGGCGCTGGCCGCACTCGCCCGGCACGGGGTGGCCGTCAAGGTCCTCACCGGGGACCACCCGGCCACCGCCGCCCGCGCCTGCCGCGACCTCGGCCTGGACCCCGGGCCGCCGGACGCGGTGGTCACCGGGGCGCAGACCGATGCCCTCGACGACGCCGAGCTGGCCGAACTGGCCCGCTCCCGTACCGTCTTCGCCCGCTGCACCCCGGCCCACAAGGCGCGCGTCGTGCAGGTGCTGCGCGCCGCCGGTCAGCCCACCGGCTTCCTGGGCGACGGCGTCAACGACCTGCCCGCGCTGCGCGCCGCCGATGTGGGCATCTGCCCGCGCGGCGCCGCCGAGGTGACCCGGGCGGGCGCGGACGTGGTGCTCACCGGCAAGGACCTGACCGCGATCGACCGGGCGCTCTCCTGCGGCCGGGAGACCACCCGCAACATCACCACCTATCTGCGGGTGGTGCTCTCCTCCAACCTCGGCAATGTGCTGGCGATGCTGGTGGCCGGGCTGCTGCTGCCGTTCCTGCCGATGCTGCCGCTCCAGGTCCTGGTGCAGAATCTGTGCTTCGACGCCGCCCAGCTGGCCTTCGCCTTCGACCGGGCCGGCCCGGCACCCGGGGGCGGGCCCGCCGCGCCGTCCCGGCCCGCCGGGCTGCGCCCGCGCGCCTTCACCTCCTTCGTGCTGCGGTTCGGGGCGCTGAACGCCGCCGCCGACCTGGCCACGTTCGCCGCGCTCGGCTGGCTGCTGAGTCAGGACTCGGCCGCGGGCCTCGACGCGCACGCGGTCTTCCACGCGGGCTGGTTCACCGAGAACCTGCTCACCCAGGCGCTGGTCATCTGGCTGTTGCGGCCGGGCTCCGCGCGCCGGCTGCCGTTGCCCGTCGCGCTGGCGGTCGCCGGGCTGACCGCCGTCGGGCTGTTGCTGCCGCTGTCCCCGCTGGCCGGGGCCCTGGGGCTGACCGCCACCCTGCCCGGCGCGTACTATCCGCTGCTGGGGGGCGTGCTCGCGCTGTACGCCGGAGCACTGTGCTTCACCAGGGCGCGTTACCGGAGCGCCATTTCCATACTTTAGAGTTTGCGCAATCGGGGAACTGGTGTCCGCTCCAGGGCGTCGGATCGAACGACCCAATACGCGCGAAATTCGCAACGGGGGGAGCAGCGTGGCCGGCTCACATCGCTCGAAGAACGCGCCGACGCGACGCAAGCGCGGCACGGACGCCAAGAGTGGCGGACGGGGGCGCGGCAAGCGGGTCCTGCTGTGGTCCGCGGCCGTGCTCGCCTTCGTCATCCTGGCCGGTGCCGGCGGCGTGTACTGGATATACCAGAAGCTGAACGGCAACATCACCTCCGCCACCATCGACGACAAGCTCGGCGAGGACCGGCCCGAGGACCTGAGCCCCGGCGCCAAGACCATCCTGGTGGCCGGCTCCGACACCCGTGAGGGCATGGACGACTACGGCGCGGTCGAGGGCATGCGCTCGGACACCCTGATGATCCTGCACATCGCGGAGAACCGGGAGTGGGCCACCGTGGTGTCCATCCCGCGCGACTCGTGGGTGGAGATCCCGGCCTGCGACATGGGCGACGGCGTGATGTCCGACCCGCACCACGCCAAGATCAACGAGTCGTACGCGCTCGGCGGCATCAACGGCGACGCGGGCGGCGCGGCGGCCTGCACCATCCGCACCCTGGAGCAGAACACCGGGCTGCGCATCGAGAACTTCGTCTCGCTCGACTTCCTCGGCTTCAAGGACATGGTGGACGCCCTGGGCGGCGTGGACATGTGCCTGGACGAGCCGATCGACGACGTCAAGGCGCACGTGACGCTGGACGCCGGCTGCCAGACGCTGAACGGCGAGGACGCGCTGGGCTTCGTCCGGGTCCGCTACAGCGTCGGCGACGGCAGCGACATCGGGCGCATCGAGCGGCAGCAGGAGTTCATGAACGCGCTGGCCGAGAAGGCGCAGTCCAAGCTCACCAGCCCCACCTCGCTGTACGGGTTCATGGACGCGGTCACCAAGTCGCTGACCACCGACCCGGAACTGGCCAGCCTGGACGCGCTGTACAACCTGGCCACCGAACTCCAGGGCGTACCGAAGGACAAGCTGAACTTCATCACGGTGCCCAACTACCCGCGCGAGCTGGACGTCCCCACCGACAAGGCCAATGTGGTGTGGGACTACCCGGCCACCGAGCTGCTGTTCACCTCGCTGGCCAAGGACGAGCCGATCACCAAGGACCAGCTGGAGGAGGCCGCCGAGGCCGCCCCGTCCCCGTCCGAGGTGCGGGTGCGGGTGCTGAACGGCACCGGCACCACCGGCCAGGCCGCCGAGGTCGCCGACCGGCTGCGCAATCTGGGCTTCCAGGTGGTCTCCACCGGCAACGCCGACCCGGGCACCGAGGTCAGCACCATCAGCTACCCGGAGGGTCTGGAGGGCCACGCCGAGGTGCTCGGCTCGCGGGTGCCGGGGGCACAGACCCAGCAGACGACGGACGATCTGCCCGGCGTGCTCACCCTGACGATCGGCGCGGACTTCCAGGGCGTACGGGGCTGAGCGCCGGCCCGGGCCGGGCGCCCGGTACCGCACCTGCCCCCACCGCGGACGGTGGGGGCATGGCGCACGGAGGGCGGCCGGCCGTCAGGGATTGTTCCGGTCGTCGCCGTATCCCTGCTGCTCCTGTTCGGAGGTCTGCTGCCGGCCTCGCTGCTGCTGGTTCTCGTTTTCGTTCTGGTTCTGGTTCTGCTCGTCCTTGTCCTTGTTCATGGCGTCCTTGGCGCGCTGCTGAAGCTCCTGCGCCTTGTCCTTGAACTGGTCTCCGATGCCCATCGGTGCTCCTTCGCAGAATCGGCAGAAAGAAATGTCCGATGCATCCCCTTTATCCACCGTCCCACGAACGGCCTAGTCCCGCATCCGGGGCGGCAGCACCGGACGCCGCCGGTCCGGCACGTCCCCGTAGCCCGGCGGCTGAAGCGGCGGATGCCGCTCCAGCAGGTCCAGCGCGGTGCGCACCGCCGTGTCCAGCACCCCGTACCGGCCCTCCGCCCAGTCCAGCGGCGTACGCACCGAGGGGATGTCCGGCGCCACGCCGAAGTTCTCCACGCCCCAGCCGTAGCCCTCGAACCACGCCGCGTTCATCGGCACCGTGATCACCGAGCCGTCGCCCAGCCGGTGCCGCCCGGTGATGCCCACCACCCCGCCCCAGGTGCGGCTGCCGACCACCGGGCCGACCCCCTGCAACCGGAAGACGGCCGTGATCATGTCCCCGTCCGAGGAGGTCGCCTCGTCCGCCAGCGCCACCACGGGACCGCGCGGCGCGTCCGAGGCGTACGTCACCGGCTGCGCGTCCCGGGTCAGATCCCAGCCCACGATCGTCCGGGTCAGCTTCTCCACCACCAGCTCGCTGATGTGCCCGCCCGCGTTGCCCCGGACGTCCACGATCAGCGCCGGATAGGCGAACTCCCGCCGCAGATCCCGGTTGAACTGCGCCCACCCCGAGCCGCCCATGTCCGGGATGTGCACATAGCCGCACTTCCCGCCGCTCAGCCGGCGCACCACCGCCCGGCGCCGCGCCACCCAGTCCTGGTACCGCAGCGGCCGGTCGTTGACCAGCGGCACGATCGCCACCCGGCGCTGCCCCGACCCGCCCTCCTCGGCGAACGTCAGCTCCACCGACGTCCCGCCCGTCGCCGCCAGCAGCGGATAGGGGCCCGCCACCTCGTCCACCGGCCGCCCGTCCACATGGGTGAGCAGCGCGCCCTCGCGCACCCCGCTGCCCGCCAGCGGCGAGCGCGCCTTCGGGTCCGAGGACTCGCCCGGCAGAATCCGCGCCAGCTGCCAGCCGCCCTCCTTGGCCCGGGTGAAGTCCGCCCCCAGCAGCCCCTGCGCCCGCTGGTAGTGCCGCGGCCCCTCACTGCGCCGCGCCCCGGTCACATAGGCGTGCGAGGTGCCCAGCTCGCCCAGCACCTCGCGCAGCAGATCCGCGAACTCGTCCGGCGTCGCCACCCGCTCCACCAGCGGCCGGTACTGCTCCAGCACCGCGTCCCAGTCCACCCCGCACATGCCGGGGTCCCAGAAGTACGCGCGGACGATCCGGCCCGCCTCCGCGTACGCCTGCCGCCACTCCGCCGGCGGGTCCGCCTCGTGCACGATGCGCCGCAGATCCAGCTGCACCGTGGAATCGCCGTCGCCCAGCTCGGTGGCCGGCACGGCGCGCAGTTCGTCGTCCTCGCACACCACCATCCGGGTGCCGTCCACGCTCAGCGCGAACCAGTCCACGTCGTCGGTCAGCTCGGTGCGCTTGGCCTTCACCAGGTCGAAGTGCTCCAGCGTCGGCTTGCCCGAGGTGTCCGCCGGATTGAGGAAGGTCTCGCCCAGCGCGCCCGAGATCGGCCAGCGCAGCCACACCAGACCGCCGCCGGCGACCGGGCGCAGCGCCGAGTACTTCGACGCCGACACCGGGAACGGCACCACCCGGCTGGCCAGGCCCTCCGCCTCCACCCGCACCGAGCCGTCCGCGCCGGTCGCGCTGCTGGTCTCGTCCGGGTCCAGGCCGCCGGCCGCCGGGCGCCCCTCCGGGGTGATCGCGAACGGCGAGCGGGTCGCCGAGGACAGCGGCACCAGGTAGGGGCGCGAGCCCAGCGGGAAGGACAGATCGCCGCTGTGCACGTCGTACACCGGGTCGAAGCCGCGCCAGGAGAGGAACGCCAGGAACCGGCCGTCGCTGGTGAAGACCGGCTCCTCGTCCTCGAACCGGCCGTCCGTCACATCCAGGATCGTGCGCTCGCTCTCCGCGAGCCGGGCGATCTTGATCTGCGAGAGCGAGCGGCCGATGCCCGGGTGCGCCCAGGCCAGCCAGCGCGAGTCGGGCGAGAAGGCCAGGTCGCGGACCGGGCCGTTGAGCGAGCGGATCAGCTCCACCGGCGCGGCGTCCATCTCGTCCTCCGCCTCCGGCACGGCGACCACCAGCAGCCGGCCGTCGTGCGAGGCCACCGCCAGCGTCCTGCCGTCCGGCGAGGCGGCCAGCTCCAGCACCCGGCCCAGGTCCCCGGCCCGCAGCCGGCGCGGGTCCCGGCCGCCGCTGGCGCGCGGCAGATGCGCGACCTCGATGGTGTCGGCGCCGTCCGCGTCCGTGATGTACGCGATCCGGCCGGTGTCGCCGAGCATCTCCGGCAGCCGCACCCGGACCCCGGGGGTGGCGGCGATGACCCGGGCCGGGCCGTCGCGGTGGGTGAGCCAGTAGAGGCTGCCGCGCACGCACACGGCGGAGGCGCGCCCGGTGGTGTCCACGGCGAGCGAGTCGACGTGGCTGGCGGTGGGGACCTGGTAGCGGCGCCGTCCGGCGCGCGGGCCGCCCAGGCGCAGTTCCAGCCGGCGCGGTACGGCGCGCGGGTCGCTGAGGTCCCCGGCCAGCCACAGCTCGCCGGCGCAGCCGTAGATCACCCGCTCGCCGTCGGTGGCGGCGTGCCGGGCGTAGAACGTGTCGTGGTCGGTGTGCCGGCGCAGATCGCCGCCGTCGGGGCGGCAGGAGTAGAGGTTGCCGATCCCTTCGTGGTCGGAGAGGAAGGCGATGCGGTCGCCGACGAACATCGGGGACTCGATGTGCCCGGGCAGGTCGGGCAGCAGCCGCTCGCCGTGCAGCCACAGCTGGCCGGTCGCCCCGCCCCGGTACCGCTTCCAGGCCGCCGGCTCGTGCGGGGCCTTGCCGGTCAGCAGCAGGGTGCGCCGCTCGCCGCCGCAGCCGCTGACGGCGATGTCGGAGACCGGTCCCCAGGGCAGCTGCTCGCCCGGGCTGCCGTCGAGCGCGACCTGGTAGGCCCAGGTGAAGTGGGAGAACGGCTGGTCCTGCGAGCCGACCGCCAGGATGCGCGGCTCGTGGCCGCCGCCGGGGTCGGGGGTCCAGCCGCAGACCCGGGTGTCGGTGGAGCCCCAGTACGTCAGCCGCCGCGCCGGGCCGCCGGTCACCGGGGCGAGGTAGATCTCCGGGTCCAGCGAGCGCCAGCCGGTGAAGGCGATCCACCGGCCGTCGGGGGAGAAGCGCGGGGTGCCGAGGCGGGTACGGTCCACGGTCAGCCGCCAGGCCCGCTCGGTACGGTGGCCGGGGGCGGGCAGCGGGGCGAGCCAGAGATCATCCTCGGCGGTGAAGCAGACCAGATCACCGTTCAGATGGGGGAACCGCAGATAGCTGTCAACGTGTTCGGCTTCGTCGCTCACGGTTCCATGCTTCGGCGCAGCATGCCCCAGGGCAACTCGTGAAGGATCAGTTCATGTGATCTAGGCCACATTATGGCAATTTCTCTCATCCCGCCCGACCGGGTCGGCGTCTCGTGACATGAACTGACACATCTCTTCCCTGCACACGCCCAGATACCCGGACAGGAGAACCTGCCCCGTGGCTACGTTTCTATACAAGCTCGGCCGCCTGAGTTTCCGGCGCCGCTGGCTGGTGGTGTCCGTATGGATGGCCCTGCTGGTCGCCATCGGCGCCGCGTCGGCCACCGCCGGTGACCCCGCCGAGGAAGAGTTCTCGCTGCCCGGGACCGAGGCACAGCAGGCGTTCGACCTGTTGGAGCGGGAATTCCCCCAGGCCAACGCCGAGGCGCTGAGCACCACGGTGGTCTTCCAGGCCCCCGAGGGCCAGGACATCAGCGACCCCGCCAACCAGGCCATCGTCCAGTCCGTCATCGACGAGCTGTCCACCGGTGACAACGTCATATCCGTCACCAACCCGTACGAGGGCGGCCAGCTCAGCCAGGACGGCTCCATCGGCTACCTCGACGTCACCTACGACGGCAGCTGGGCGGACGTCACCGACGACATGCGCGACCAGTTCGCCGCCGCCGTCGACACCGGCCGCGACGCCGGGCTGACCGTCGAGTCCAGCGGTGAGCTGGCCATGGCCGAGATGGACATGGGCAGCGGCGAGATCATCGGCATCATCGTCGCCGCCATCGTGCTCGTCATCACCTTCGGCTCGCTCGTCGCCGCCGGCCTGCCGCTGCTCACCGCCCTCATCGGGGTCGGCGTGGGCATGTCCGGCATCGCCGCGCTCTCCGCCACCCTCGGCCTGACCGAGATGACCGGCATCCTCGCGATGATGATCGGTCTGGCGGTCGGCATCGACTACGCCCTGTTCATCGCCTCCCGCTACCGGGCCGAACTCATCGCCGGGCACAGCCGCGAGGAGGCCGCCGGCCGCGCCGTGGGCACCGCCGGCTCCGCCGTGGTCTTCGCCGGTCTGACCGTCGTCATCGCCCTGGCGGGCCTGGCCGTCGTCAACATCCCGATCCTCACCAAGATGGGTCTGGCCGCCGCCGCCACCGTCGTGGTCGCGGTGCTGGTCGCCCTCACCCTGGTGCCGGCCGCCCTGGCGATCGTCGGCAAGCGGATCTTCGGCAAGAAGCTCCGCAGCCAGAACCCCGAGACCGGCGTTCCCACCACCCTCAGCCGCAACGGCAAGGAGAACTTCGGCTCCCGCTGGGCCAAGGGCGTGCTGCGCCGCCCGTGGACGGTGCTGATCGCCTCCGTCGCCGGTCTCGGCCTGCTGGCCGCGCCGGTCGCCAGCCTGGAACTGGGGCTGCCCGACAACGGAACCCAGGCGCCGGACACCACCCAGCGCAAGGCGTACGACCTGCTCTCCGAGGGCTTCGGCCCCGGCTTCAACGGCCCCCTCATGGTGGTCATCGAGGCCCCCGACGGCGATGTGATGGCCTCCGCCGACACCATCGCCGAGCGCATCGGCGCCCTGGACGACGTGGTGGCCACCGCCCCCGCGTTCCCGAACGAGGCCGGTAACGTCGCGATGATGTCGGTGTTCCCGGGCAGCAACCCCTCCAGCACCGAGACCAGTGACCTGGTCGCCGAGATCCGCAACGACCTGGCGCCGGAGCTGGAGTCGGAGACCGGCGTGAACATCCTGGTGTCGGGCCAGACCGCTGCCCAGAGCGACTTCTCGCAGGTTCTCTCGGACGCGCTCGTCCCGTACCTGGCGCTGGTCGTCGGCCTCGCCTTCATCCTGCTGATGCTCGTCTTCCGCTCCGTGCTGGTGCCGCTGAAGGCCGCCCTCGGCTTCCTGCTGTCGGTGCTCGCCTCCCTCGGCGCTGTCGTCGCGGTCTACCAGTGGGGCTGGCTGGGCGCGTTCGGCGCCGAGCCGCAGCCGATCATGAGCATGATGCCGATCTTCATGATCGGTGTGGTCTTCGGTCTCGCCATGGACTACGAGGTCTTCCTCGTGACCCGGATGCGCGAGGCCCACGTCCACGGCGAGGACCCGCGCCAGGCGATCGTCACCGGCTTCAACCTGAACGCCCGGGTCGTCACCGCCGCCGCCGTCATCATGATCTCCGTCTTCGCCGGGTTCATGACCATGGGCGAGTCGATGGTCATGATGATGGGCTTCGGTCTCGCGATGGCGATCCTGCTGGACGCCTTCGTGGTCCGGATGACGATCGTGCCCGCCGTCATGGGCCTGCTGGGCGAGCGCGCCTGGTGGATGCCCAAGTGGCTGGACCGCATCCTGCCCAACGTCGACGTCGAGGGCGAGACGCTGGAGAAGTACCTGGAGTCCAACGGCAAGGGCCGCGCCGCGGCCGAGGCCAAGGAGCCCGAGCCGGCCGGCGTCAGCTGACCCGTCCGGGACGCCTCCCCCGCGGAGCCCGGCCGCCGTACACCCGCACGGGTGCGCGGTGGCCGGGCTCCGGGCCGTTCCGGGCCGTTCCCGGCCGTCCCGCCCCGCCCGCCTGTTCCGGGTCCGGCCGCTCGGCTAGCATCGGCAGCCGGCGACCCCGGGAGGGACCAGGATGCGACGCACCGTCGGCACCGTCGCGCTCGTGGTGACGCTCGCCGCCACCACCGCCGGAACCGGCCACGCCGCTCCGGCAGCCGCAGGCCCGGCCGGCTGTGTCCCCGAGGCCGCGCTCGACCCGGGCACCGAGGCCGGCGCCGACGCGCTGCTCACCCTGGTCGACACCCTGCGCGCACACGGCGCGGACGACCGGGCCGTCGACACCGAACTCGCCGCCCGCGCCTGCCTGGTCCGCGCGGACACCGAGCCGGACGTCCCCGGCACCGACCTGATCGCCCTGGACGCCCCCGACGTCTACGTCATCACCACCGTGGACGGCCGCGAGCGCTGGGTCGCCATCAGCGCCTGGCAGTGGCAGACCGTCCCCGGCCCGCCGATGCACGGCGCCCAGGCCGTGGCCACCTGGTTCGACGGCGCGATCGAGCCCGTCCTCCAGGTCCTGCACCACAGCGGCACCACCCCCGCCTACCCCAGCGTCAGCCGCGAGGACGCCGCCGAGGTGAACGCCCACGGCACCGGCTTCCTCATGACGCCGCGGCAGAACGCCACCGACACCGACGTGGCCACCGGACGCACCGCGCTGGTCTTCGAGACGGCGCAGGACACCTGCGGCCCGCTGACGGTCCGTTCGGCCTTCGCCCACACCTGGCACGCCACGAGCATCGACAGCCTCGCCGTACACGCCGAGGGCCCGGCCTTCGGCTGGACCTCCACCGAAAACCGGGCCCTCGCGCTGAGCCCGCCCACCGAGGTGGACGTCAGCTGCTGACCGGCGCCCCGGCCGGCGCGCTCACGGCGCGGCGGCCAGGACCTGGGCCACCACCGGGCCCGCGTTGCTGCCGCCGTGGCCGGAGTCGGGGACCACCGCCGCCACCGCCAGGTCGTTGCGGTAGCCGGTGAACCAGGCGTTCGGCTTGTCCTGGCCGTCGACCTCCGCCGAGCCGGTCTTCGCGCCGATGTCGCCGTCGAGGCCGGACATCGCCTCGGCCGCCGTGCCGCCCACCGCCGTGCGGTGCATCAGCGACCGCAGCTCCTCGGCGGTGGCCGCCGACGGGCCGGTGGCCGTGGCCAGTTCGCGCCCGCCGATCCCGGCCGGCACCAGATACGGCTGCCGGAACGTCCCGGACTTCACGGTCGCCGACACCGAGGCCATCGTCATCGGGTTCATCCGCACGCCGCCCTGGCCGATCAGCGAGGCCGCCATCTGCGCCAGCGACTGGGTGGGCACCGCGCCGTCCAGCGTGGCGACGCCCACGCTCCAGGTCAGGCCCAGCCCGAACACGTCCCGCGCGTAGTCGCCCAGCGCCTCGTCCGACAGCTCCGGGGCCTGGCTGATGAACGCCGTGTTGCAGGAGGCGGCGAAGCTGTCCGCGAACGTACCGTCCTTGATCTCGAACTTGTCGAGGTTCTGGAACTGCCAGCCGCCGTGCTCGAAGTACTTCGGGCACGGGTGCTTCGCCCCGGCCGAGGCCAGGCCCTCGTCGATGAGCAGCCCGGCCGTCACGATCTTGAAGGTGGAGCCCGGCGCGTAACTGCCCTGGAGCGCCGTGTCGAAGCCGTCCGCCGGGGCGTTGGCCAGGCCCTGGATGGCGCCGGTGCTCGGCTGGACCGCCACCACCGCCGCCCGGTCCTTGTCCGCCACCGCCGCCTCGGCCGCCGCCTGGATCGCCGGCACGATCGTGGTCGGTACCTCGCCGGGCACCGGCTCCGCCAGCTCCAGCAGCTCCTCGACCGTGCCGCCCTCCGCGTCCGCGATCCGGGTGACGACGGCCGGGGAACCGCCCGCGTGGGCCGCGAAGCGCCCGGCTATGTCCTCCAGCACGTGCGCCAGCGTCGGATGCGCCGCGGCGGTCAGCTCGCCGCCCTCCGCGTCCAGCACCGTCACCGGCGGCAGCCCGTCGCCCGGACCGGTCTCGATGCGCAGCCCCTCGTCCAGCCCCGGGTGCAGCACGGACGGCTCCCAGTCGACGACGATCTCGCCGCTGGCCGCGTCCCGCACCACGGTCAGCTCGGAGTCGTAGGACCACTCCCGCACCGGCAGGTCCTCGTAGCCGATGCTCGCCGCCACGCTGAACGGCACCGACTCGCCTTCCGGTGTGCCCGCGCTCAGCGTGAGGTCCGTCACCGCCGCGCCCTCGGCCAGCGAGGCCAGCGCCTCCTCGGCCGCCGCCGCGTCGTCGGTCAGCGCCGCCGCACCGGCGGCGTCACCGGCCGCCCACGCGTCCAGGAAGTCACCGGAGACCTCCAGCACCTCCGCCTCGGACGGCGGCGCCGCACCGTCGTCCGGTGTGTCGTCCGAGGTGGCCGCCGCGTTCTGTGTGCCCGGCCCGTCGTCGCCCAGCATGCTGTAGGCACCGAACCCGGCGCCCGCCGCCACCACCACGAAAACCCCAGCGATGACGGCAACTTTCTGCCCGTTCCGCATCCCGTCCCTGCCCCTCGATCCACCCCGCGTGCGCAGCCTACAAGCACGCGCTGACACCCCGTGATCACACCCAGCTGGAGAGCCACATCCGCGCGCGCCAGCCGTCCAGGGAGATCTCCTGGCCGGAGTAAACGGGGTAGAAGTAGATGAAGTTCCACACGATCAGCAGCACCAGCACCCCGGCCGCCACCACCCCCAGCGCCCGGCGGCGTTCCGGGCAGCCGGGCGGCCCCAGCAGCGCCCCGATCAGCAGCGTGACCGCCAGGCACAGGAACGGCACCAGCACCACCGAGTAGAACGAGAAGATCGTCCGCTCCTGGTACAGGAACCACGGCAGATAGCCCGCCGCCACCCCGCACAGCACCGCGCCCGCCCGCCAGTCGCGGCGCAGCGCCCAGCGCCACAGCGCGTACACCAGCGCCGCGCACGCCGCCCACCACAGCAGCGGGGTGCCGAGCGCCAGCACCTCCCGCACACAGCCCCCCTCGCGGGCGCAGCCGTCCTCGCCCGGGTCGCGGGACTCGTAGAAGTACAGCACCGGCCGGCCCAGCACCAGCCAGCTGAAGGGGTGCGACTCGTAGGTGTGCTCCGAGGTCAGCCCGAGGTGGAAGGTGTACACCTCGCTGGTGTAGTGCCACAGGCTGCGCAGCGGCCCCGGCACCCACGCCCAGTCGCTGGGCCCGGCGCCCGCCCGCTCCGCCCAGTCGCGGTAGTAGCCGCCGGAGGTGGCGAACCAGCCCGTCCACGACAGCAGGTAGACCGCGAGCGACACCGGTACCAGGGAGACGAACGCGGGCAGCGCGTCCTTGCGCAGCGCCGCCAGCGGGGCGTGCCGGGCGCCGGCGGTGCGGCGGGCGGCGGCGTCCCACAGCACGGTGAGGATGCCGAAGGCGGCCAGGACGTACAGGCCGTTCCACTTGGTGGCGCAGGCCAGGCCCAGGCACACCCCGGCCACCAGCCGCCAGGGGCGCGCGCCCAGGCCCAGGCGCTCGGCGGTGGTCCGGTCCGGGCGCAGTACGGTCTCCCCGGCGGTGGGCAGCGCGGCGGCGAGCCGTTCCCTGGCCCGGTCGCGGTCCACCAGCAGCGCGCCGAACGCGGCGAGCAGCCAGAACATCAGCACCAGGTCGACCAGCGCGGTGCGGCTCATCACGAAGTGCAGCCCGTCCACCGCCATCAGCAGCCCGGCCAGGCAGCCCAGGGCGGTGGAGCGGAACAGCCGCCGGCCGATGCGGCAGAGCAGGAAGACCGAGACGGTGCCCAGCAGCGCCATCATGAAGCGCCAGCCGAAGGGGTTCATGCCGAACGCCCACTCGCCCAGCGCGATCATCCACTTGCCGACCGGCGGGTGCACGATGTAGGCGGCGGTGTCGGTGACGGGCACGTCGCCGTTGATGATGCGTTCGTTGGCGTCGTCCGGCCAGATCGTCTCGTAGCCGTGCTGGAGCAGCGACCAGGCGTCCTTGGCGTAGTACGTCTCGTCGAAGATCACCGCGTCCGGCTCGCCGAGCCGGGTGAAGCGCAGCGCCCCGGCGAGCGTCGCCACCAGCAGCGGGCCCAGCCAGCCCAGCGCCCGGGTCAGCCGGGCCGCCGCGCCGGGGGCGACGCCCAGCCAGCGCCACAGCCGGCCGGCCCCGGGCGGGTGGGGCGGCACCAGCCGCTCGCGGATCCCGCCGGGGCCGGCCGGCGGCGCATAGCCGAAGGACCGCAGCCGCCGCGCCCAGCCGCCGGGCTCGGGGCGGGGCGGGGCGTCGGTCGGCGTCGGGCCGCTGTCGGTACTCCTCACGCGGGCCATCTTGACATCCGGGTCCTGAAAGGATGGGGCGCATGACGGAGGACATGACCGAGGAGACGCGGTACACGGCGTACACCGGGGAGACCGGCACCCTGGTGCTGGCGGGCACTCCGATCGGGGATCTCGCGGACGCCCCGCCCCGGCTGGCCGCCGAACTGGCCGGTGCCGACATCGTGGCCGCCGAGGACACCCGGCGGCTGCGCCGGCTCGGCCAGGCGCTCGGGGTGCAGCCGGGCGGCCGGGTGGTGTCCTACTTCGAGGGCAACGAGACGGTCCGTACCGGTGAGCTGATCAAGGAGCTGGTACGCGGCGCCCGGGTGCTGCTGGTCACGGACGCCGGGATGCCGTCGGTCTCCGACCCCGGCTACCGGCTGGTCGCCGCGGCCGTGGAGCGCGGCGTACGGGTGACCGCCGTCCCCGGCCCCTCGGCGGTGCTCACGGCGCTGGCGCTGTCCGGGCTGCCGGTGGACCGGTTCTGCTTCGAGGGCTTCCCGCCGCGCAAGGCGGGGGAGCGGGCGGCGCGGCTGCGGGAGGTCGCCGCCGAGCAGCGCACGCTGGTGTACTTCGAGTCGCCGCACCGGGTGGCCGCCACGCTGGCCGCCATGGCGGAGGTGTTCGGACCGGAGCGGCGGGCGGCGGTGTGCCGGGAGCTGACCAAGACGTACGAGGAGGTACGCCGGGGGCCGCTCGCCGACCTGGCCCGCTGGGCGGAGC
This sequence comes from Streptomyces harbinensis, assembly GCF_900116145.1. GTDB lineage: Bacteria > Actinomycetota > Actinomycetes > Streptomycetales > Streptomycetaceae > Streptomyces > Streptomyces carpaticus. Next base: position 217,561 of record NZ_FPAB01000007.1, read on the forward strand.
AGGGGGTGCGCGGCGAGATCACCGTGGTCGTCGAGGGCGCCCCGGCGCCGGGGCCGGCCGAGGTGGGCCCGGACGAGCTGGCCCGGCGGGTGGCGGCCCGCGAGGAGGCGGGGGAGCGCCGCAAGGAGGCCATCGCGCAGGTGGCGAAGGAGGCGGGGCTGCCCAAGCGGGAGGTCTTCGACGCGGTCGTGGCGGCGAAATCCGGCTGATCGGATTAAAATGGTGGAAGGTCTCCAAGGAGCCACCATGAACGATCCGAATGTGCCACCGGAACAAGGCGGAGCGGAGGGTTACACCACCCGCGCCGCGTATTCGTTCGCGTGTCTGAGTTGCGGCTACGGCTGGGAACAGGAATTCAGCATCGAGCATCTGCGCGACCCGCACGGCCGGCCCATGGTCGAATACCGGGTCGGAGGGCGGCGGGTCCGCTCACCGCTCACCTACCCCACCTGTCCCAATTGCGACGGGCACCGGGTGCGGGTGATGCGCCCGGGCCGGGTGGCGGCCGTGCGGCGGGTCTGGCGCTGAGGGCGGGGCGCGGCACCCGGTGCCGGGCGCCGTAGGATCGACCCCATGCCCAAGTCCGCCAAGGCGAAGGCGGAGCAGTCCGTACCGCCTCCGCCGCCCGCGCCGCTGGCCGTGCCGGTCGCCGATTCGCACACCCACCTCGACATGCAGGACACCACCGTCGAGGAGGCGCTGGCCCAGGCCGCCGCCGTCGGGGTCACCCGCGTCGTCCAGATCGGCTGCGACGTGGAGCGCGCCCACTGGGCCGCGCGCACCGCCGCCGAGCACCCCGACCGGATCTGGGCCGCTGTCGCCCTGCACCCCAACGAGGCACCCCGGCTCGGCGACGGCCTGGCCGCGGCCCTCGACGAGATCGCCGCCCTCGCCGCGCTGCCGCAGGTCCGGGCGATCGGCGAAACCGGTCTTGACTATTTCCGCACCGGGGACGAGGGAAAAGCCGCCCAGCACCATTCCTTCCGCCGGCACATCGCGATCGCCAAGGAACACGGAAAGGCACTGGTCATTCACGACCGGGACGCCCACGACGACGTGCTGCGCATTCTCAAGGAAGAAGGCGCCCCCGAGCGCACGGTGTTCCACTGCTATTCCGGCGACACGGCGATGGCGGAGATCTGCGCGGCCGAGGGCTACTACATGTCCTTCGCGGGCAATGTGACCTTCGCCAGCGCCCAGCCGCTGCGCGACGCGCTCGCCGTCGCCCCGCCCGAGCTGCTGCTGGTCGAGACGGACGCCCCGTTCCTCACCCCGGCACCCTTCCGCGGCCGCCCCAACGCCCCGTACCTCATCCCCGTCACCCTGCGCGCCATGGCGGCGGTCAAGGGCATGACGGAGGACGACCTCGCCGCCCACATCGCGGCCAACACGGCGCGGGTGTTCGCCGATGCGTGAGGACCCCCTGGACGGCGAACTGCTGAGCGCCGCCGACATCCGCGCACTGGCCACCGCCCTCGGCGTGCGCCCCACCAAGCAGCGCGGCCAGAACTTCGTCATCGACGCCAACACCGTGCGCCGCATCGTGCGCGCCGCGGACATCGGCGAGGACGACGTGGTGGTGGAGATCGGGCCGGGACTCGGCTCGCTCACCCTCGCCCTGCTGCGCACGGCCGGCCACGTCACCGCCGTCGAGATCGACGACACCCTGGCCGCCGCCCTGCCGGCCACCGTCGCCGCCCGGCTCCCGGAGCGCGCCGACCGGTTCGCGCTGGTGCACCAGGACGCGCTGCGCGTCACCGAACTGCCGGGCCCCGCCCCGACCGCGCTGGTCGCCAACCTGCCCTACAACGTGGCCGTCCCCGTGCTGCTGCACATGCTGGCGCTCTTCCCCGGCATCCGGCGCGGCCTGGTGATGGTGCAGTCCGAGGTCGCCGACCGGCTCGCCGCGCCGCCCGGCTCCAAGGTGTACGGGGTGCCCTCGGTCAAGGCCGCCTGGTACGCGGACGTCCGCCGGGCCGGGGCGATCGGCCGCACCGTCTTCTGGCCGGCGCCCAACGTCGACTCGGGCCTGGTGGCCCTCACCCGCCGCGAACCGCCGCCCACGACCGCCTCCAGGGCCGAGGTGTTCGCGGTGGTGGACGCGGCGTTCGCCCAACGCCGCAAGACGCTGCGCTCGGCGCTGGCCGGCTGGGCCGGCTCCCCGGCGGCGGCCGAGGCGGCGTGCACGGCGGCCGGCGTGAGCCCCGGCGCACGGGGCGAGGCGCTGTCCGTCGAGGACTTCGCGCGCATCGCCGAGCACCGGCCCGCCTGACGGCGCGGGAGCCGCCGCGGCGGCGGACCGGGCGGGCCGTCCCGCCCGCCCGGTGGTGCCGGGTCCCGGAGGACGTGGCCGGCCCGTCGCTGACACGGCCTAGGCTGTGGGTCATGTCCCATCCCGCTGCCTCCGTGCCGGCCGTCACCATCCGCGTTCCCGCGAAGGTCAATGTGCAGCTGGCCGTCGGCCCGCCGCGTGCGGACGGCTACCACGACCTCGCCAACGTCTTCCTCGCCGTCGGCCTCCAGGACCGGGTCACCGCCCGCCCGGCCGACCGGCTCTCCATCACCTGCGCCGGCCCCGGCAGTTCCCTGGTCCCGCTGGACGGCTCCAACCTCGCCGCCCGCGCCGCCGAACTGCTCGCCGCGCACACCGGCCGCGGCAGCGCCGACGTGCACCTGCACATCGACAAGGACATCCCGGTGGCCGGCGGCATGGCCGGCGGCAGCGCGGACGCCGCCGCCGCCCTGCTCGCCTGCGACGAACTGTGGGGCACCCGCACCCCCCGCGAGGAACTGCTGGAGCTGGCCGGCCGGCTCGGCTCGGACGTGCCGTTCGCCCTGGTCGGCGGCGCCGCCCTGGGCCGCGGCCGGGGCGAACTGCTCACCCCGCTGCCGGTCGGCGGCACCTTCCACTGGGTGTTCGCGCTCGCCGACGGCGGTCTGTCCACCCCCGAGGTGTACCGCGAATGCGACCGGCTGCGCGGCGACGCCCCGGTGCCCGCCCCGGAGCCGGCCCCCGCGCTGCTGGCCGCCCTGCGCGACGGGGACGCCTACGCGCTCGCCGCCGCCCTCAGCAACGACCTCCAGCCCGCCGCCGTATCCCTGCGGCCCGCCCTGGAGGACGTCCTGGAGGCCGGCAACGCCGCGGGCGCCCTGGCAGGACTGGTCTCCGGGTCCGGACCCACCTGCGCCTTCCTCGCCCCCGACGCCCCGACGGCCGCCCGTATCGCCACCGTGCTGGAGGGCTCGGGCACCTGCCGCGCCGCCCGCGCCACCACCTCCCCGGCCCCCGGTGCCGGCGTTCTCACCATCTCAGGAGCCTGACCTTGTCCACCCCCTCTTCCCGCAACCTCGCCAACCTGGAATCCGTCAGCAAGGTGTACGGCACCCGTACGCTGCTGGACGGCATCTCCCTCGGCGTCGGCGAGGGCGACCGGATCGGCGTGGTGGGGCGCAACGGCGACGGCAAGACCACCCTCATCCGGGTGCTCGCCAAGCAGGAGGAGCCGGACGCCGGGCGGGTCACCCACGTCGGCGGGCTGCGGCTCGGCCTGCTCACCCAGCACGACTCGCTCGACCCGGCCGCCACCATCCGGCAGGAGGTCATCGGCGACCTGCCCGACCACGCCTGGGCCGGCGACGCCCGGGTCCGCGACATCCTGACCGGCCTGTTCGGCGGACTCGACCTGCCCGGCTTCCCGCAGGGCCTGGAGACGGTCATCGGCCCGCTCTCCGGCGGCGAGCGGCGCCGGATCGCGCTCGCCAAGCTGCTGATCGCCGAGCAGGACCTGATCGTCCTGGACGAGCCCACCAACCACCTGGACGTGGAGGGCATCTCCTGGCTCGCCGGCCATCTGCGCGCCCGCCGCTCCGCGCTGGTCATCGTCACCCACGACCGCTGGTTCCTCGACCAGGTCTGCACCCGGATGTGGGACGTGCAGCGCGGTGCGGTGCACGCGTACGAAGGCGGGTACAGCGACTACGTGTTCGCGCGCGCCGAGCGCGAACGCATCGCCGCCACCGAGGAGACCAAGCGGCAGAACCTGATGCGCAAGGAGCTGGCCTGGCTGCGGCGCGGCGCCCCGGCCCGTACCAGCAAGCCCCGGTTCCGGATCGAGGCCGCCAACAACCTGATCGCCGACGTGCCGCCGCCGCGCGACAGCGCCGAGCTGATGCGGTTCGCGAACGCCCGGCTGGGCCGTACCGTCTTCGATCTGGAGGACGTGACGGTCCGGGTCGGTGCGGACCGCGAACTGCTGCGGCATCTCACCTGGCAGCTCGGCCCCGGCGACCGGATCGGCCTGGTGGGTGTGAACGGCGCCGGCAAGACCTCGCTGCTGCGCGCGATGGCGGAGTCGGCCGCCGACCCGGACGGTGAGCGGGGCGGCTCGCCGCTGGTGACGGCCGGCCGGATCAAGGTCGGCAAGACGGTGCGGCTGGCGTATCTCTCCCAGGAGGTACGGGAGGTGGACCCGACATGGCGGGTGCTCCAGGCGGTGGAGTCGGTGCGGGCCCGCGTCGAGCTGGGCAAGGGGCGGGAGATGACGGCCTCCCAGCTGTGCGAGCGGTTCGGGTTCAGCAAGGAGCGGCAGTGGACGCCGGTCGGCGATCTGTCCGGCGGTGAGCGGCGCCGGCTCCAGATCCTGCGGCTGCTGATGGACGAGCCCAATGTGCTGTTCCTGGACGAGCCGACGAACGATCTGGACATCGAGACCCTGACCCAGCTGGAGGACCTGCTGGACGGCTGGCCGGGCTCGCTGGTGGTGATCAGCCACGACCGGTACTTCGTGGAGCGCACCACCGACCGGGTGTTCGCGCTGCTCGGGGACCGGACGCTGCGGATGCTGCCGCGCGGCATCGACGAGTACCTGGAGCGGCGCGCGGCCGGCAAGCAGACGGCGCCGGCCGGCCAGGCGGCGGCCCCCGCCGCGGCGGCCGGCGCCCCGGCGCCCGCGCAGCTGTCCCGGGCCGCGCAGAAGGAGATCCAGAAGATCGAGCGGCAACTGGAGCGGCTGGAGGGCCAGGAGAGCGAGCTGCACAAGGAGATGGCCGAGCACGCCACCGACTTCGCGCGGGTCGCCGGTCTGGACGCGCAGCTGCGGGAGCTGGCGGCCCGCCGGGACGAACTGGAGACCCGCTGGCTGGAGCTGTCCGAGGGGAGCTGAGGGCGGCCGGTGGCCGGCGGGGCCGGGCCGTTGCGGCAGGGGCCGGAGCGGGGCCCGGAGCGGGGACTGGCGCCCCGGGGTGTCGGCGCGCGGTGGTACAAAGAACGGGCGTGCCGCCGCTCAGGGGGAGTAGATGTCTCAGCCGCCACCCACACCGCCGCCTTCGCCGTACAGCCAGGGCGGGCAGCCCCCTGCCGGGCCGCCGGCGGACGGGTTCGGTCCGGCGACGCCGCCGCCGAGTGGCGGGTTCGGCCCCGCGACCCCGCCGCCGGCCGGGGGGTACGGCCCGCCGACTCCGCCGCCCGCCCCGGACGGTGGGTACGGTCCGCCGACTCCGGCACCGGGCTCGGGGTACGGTCCGCCCGCGCCGAATCCGCCGCCCGCCCCGGACGGTGGGTACGGCCCGCCGACCCCGGCACCGGGCTCCGGTTACGGTCCGGCGACCCCGCCGCCGGGCGGCGGCTACGGCCCGCCGACGCCGCCCCCGTCCGGTCCCACCACCCCGGCCCCCGGCGGGGGATTCGGTCCGGCCACACCGCCACCCGCCGGGCCGCCGACGGGCGGGTTCGGCCCGCCGACCGCGTCCGGCGCGCAGCCGCCGCCCGGCACACCGTGGCCCGCCCCGTCCCCGTACAGCGGCCCCGCCGGCCCCGCCGCCGCGCCGCCCCCGCATCCCGTCATCGAGGTCAGGGAGGGCCGGCGGCCCGGCTGGCAGCTGGCGCTGATGGGGCTGGCCGGGGTGCTGGCGCTGGCGCTGATCGGCAGTGGGGCGGTGTGGCTGATCGCCGGCACCGGCGACGGCGGCCAGGACGCGGCGCCCGGCGGCCAGGACCCGCTGCCCACCGAGACCGTGGACGCCTCGCTCGCCTGGGACCAGCCGATACCCGACGTCAGCGACGGCATGATCGACGCACCCGGCACCTGGGTGTCCGGCGACCAGCTGGTGCGGCTGATGCCCGAGGGCCTGGTCGCCTACGACCTGGCGGACGGCACCGAGCTGTGGACCGTTCCACTGGAGCACCACGCGGGCAACTGCCGGGCGTCGATCTCCGCCTCCCAGGACCGGGTGGCCGTCCTCCAGGGCATGGACTGCGAGTTCCTGACGGTGGTGGACATCGCGGTGGGCGAGGAACTGTTCACCATCCCGCACGAGGCCACGTCCGGGATCGCGCTCGGCAGCTGGGACTATCCGGCCATCGTCGGTGACATCGTGGCGATCGGCACCGCGAGCGGCGGCTCCGGCTACAGCATCACGGACGCCCAGAAGATATGGGAGCCGCGCAGCGACGACGACTGCCGCGAGCGCGGCTACGCCAATGTGGACGAGACGCTGATCGCGCTGATGACGTGCGGCAACGTGCTGGAGTTCGACAGCGGCAGCATCCGCGCCACCGCGCCCTCCGGCGAGGACCTGTGGGAGTGGGAGTTCGGCGCCGAGCACGAGGGCGAGCCGTTCACGGTGGACTCCGTCATCTCGACCTCGCCGCTGGTCGTCCAGGCCCGGGTCGGCGCGATGACCGAGCAGCCGGTGACGCAGATCTGGGTGATCGACGACGCGTACGAGGAGATCGCGCACGTCGTGGACTTCGACCCGCAGCGCCAGCTGCGGCCCTGCACGACCAATGTGCTGGACCAGTGCCGGGGCGCGATGGTCTCGGACGGTTTCCTGTTCCTCGGCAGCACCCCGGAGGGCGAGGGCAACGCCGTGATCGCCTTCGACCTGAGCACCGGGACCGCACTGTACGACGTGGAGCCGATCGGCGGCGGCGATATCAAGCCGTTCGCGGTCGTGCACGGTCAAGTGCTCGCGTATCAGCTGGCGGACTCGCAGACTGAGGGCATGGTGGTCGCCCTTGATCCCGAAACCGAGCAAGCCACACCGCTGATGACGCTCGACCGTGCGCAACGGGAGGCGGAACGGACGCTGATGAGCGATGTCATCGGCGACGACGTCGCGCTGCTGTGGCACAACGGCGCGTTCATCATGGTGAACGAGAAGTATTACAGCCACGACGAGCCCGGCACTCCGGCCGTGCTGGTCTACCGATGAGCGTCCGGGTCGTGGTCGTCGACGACCGGCGGCTGGTGGCGGAGGCGCTGGCCTCGGCGCTGCGGGTGCGCGGACACCGGGTGCTGGGGGCGGGGGCGCCGGCCGGGCGGGCGGCGGATCTGGTGCTGGGGAAGCAGCCGGAGGTCTGTCTGCTGGGGTCGGCGGCGCCGGAGGCGCCAGGGGCGCTCGATCTGGTGCAGCGGCTGCGGCGCGAGGCGCCGCGGGTGGGGGTGCTCGTGCTGGGCCCGGTGCCCAGCCCGCGCGGTGTCGCGGTCGCCTTCGCGACCGGGGCGCGCGGGTATGTGCGGCACGACGAGCGCATCGAGGGGGTCGAACGCGCGATGGCCAAGGTCCGCGCGGGCGAGTCGGCGGTCGCGCCCGGCCTGCTGCGGGAGGCGTTCACCGAACTGCTCAGCCCGAGCAGCGGTCCCGACGCGGAGGGCGCGCGGCTGGCGGCGCTGCTGACCGAGCGGGAGACCGATGTGCTGCTGCGGATCGTGGAGGGCGAGGACACCCGGCTGATCGCCGCGGGTCTCGGGGTGGCCCCGAGCACGGCGCGTACCCATGTCCAGCGCCTGCTGACCAAACTCGGCACGGCCTCCCGGCTGGAGGCGGCGGCGCTGGCGGTGCGCACCGGTCTGCTGAACCACCTGCCGAACCGGCCGGCACGGCAGGCCCCTCCGTCCTGAGCCCAACGCCTGCCGGCACCCCGCAGAGCGGCGGACGGCCCCAGCCGGACGCGGCGCCTGCCGGCCCCCGCCCGGGCTCGGCCCCTGCCGGCCCTTGCCGACGCCCGCTGGGCGGCGAGCCGGTCCCGGCACGGGCAGGGCGGGAAGGCCGGAAGGGCCCCGACCTTCCCGCCCTGCCCCGCGCGCCCTGCCCCGCGCGCCCTGCCCCGCGCGCCCTGGCCCGCGCGCCCTGGCCCGCGCGCCCTCTCCGCCTGCCCCGCGCGCCCTGCGCCGCCTTGCCCCGCTCCGCTCCGCCCGGCGCCACTCGGCCCGCGCTTACCCTCTTCTTCGCCCTTGCCCCGCGTCTCTGGCCCGCGGTACCGCGGGCCTGCGCCCGGCCCCTGGCCCGCGCACTGCGTCCTGGCACGCGAGCCCGGCCGCGCGCGTGCCACCCTGCCCGCCCCTGCGCCACCGCCCCGCTGCGCCCCGGCGCCACTCGGCCCGCGCTTACCCTCTTCTTCGCCCTTGCCCCGCGTCTCTGGCCCGCGGTACCGCGGCCCTGCGCCCGGCCCCTGGCCCGCGCCCTGCGCCCCTGGCACGCGAGCTCCGCCGCGCGCGTGCCACCCTGCCCGCCCCTGCGCCACCGCCCCGCCCGCGTCCCCGCCCGCGGCAGGCGCCCGCCCGCCCGGCGGTAAGCCGCCTACGCGGTTGACGCCCCCTGCAGGGGTATGCTTCATTATGTTTGATTCTGTTGGAGTGGGTGCTGGCAAGTGAGGACGGCATGAAGAGGACCACGGTCAAGCTGGCCGATGGGCGAGAGCTGATCTATTTCGACTCCCGCGAGGACGCCGACCGCACCGCACTCGACCGGAGGCCGCTGGAACTCGCCGCGCCCTCCTCCGAGATCCGTCGCGACCGGCTGCGCGGCGAGTACGTCGGCTACGCCGCGCACCGCCAGAGCCGCACGTACCACCCCCCGGCCGACCAGTGCCCGCTGTGCCCGTCGCGGGACGACCGGCTCAGCGAGATACCGGCCGCCGATTACGACGTCGTCGTCTTCGAGAACCGCTTCCCCTCCTTCTCCGGCGACCTCGGCCGCTGCGAGGTGGTCTGCTTCTCCTCGCGCCACGACGGTTCCTTCGCCGACCTCACCCCCGACCAGGCCGCGCTCGTCCTGCACGCCTGGACCGACCGCACCGCCGAGTTCGCCGAGAACCCCGCCGTCACCCAGATCTACGCCTTCGAGAACCGCGGCGCCGAGATCGGCGTCACCCTCGCCCACCCGCACGGCCAGATCTACGGCTACCCCTTCGTCACCCCGCACACCGAGCGCGCCCTGGCCGCCGTCGCCGAGCACAAGCGCGCCACCGGCGGCGGCAACCTCTACGACGACCTGCTCGCCGAGGAACGCGCCGACGGCTCCCGCGTCGTGCTGGCCACCGACCACTGGACGGCCTTCGTGCCGTACGCCGCCCGCTGGCCGTTCGAGGTGCACCTGTACCCCAACCGCCGCGTCCCCGACCTGCGGACCCTGGACGAGGCGGCCCGCGCCGAGTTCCCCGCCGTCTACCTCGACCTGCTGCGCCGCTTCGACCGGGTCTTCGGCCCGGACATGCCCCCCACCCCGTACATCTCCGGCTGGCACCAGGCGCCCTTCCGCGGGATCGGCGACGAGGCACGCGCCGATTTCGCCCTGCACCTGGAGCTGTTCACCATCCGCCGGGGCCCGGACAAGCTCAAGTACCAGGCCGGATCCGAGTCCGGTATGAATGTGTTCGTCAGTGATTCCCTGCCGGAGGCCGCTGCCGCCCGGCTGCGAGAGGTGGCCACCGCATGACCAGCACCGGCAAGCGATACCTCGTCACCGGCGGCGCCGGCTACGTGGGCAGCGTGGTCGCCGCCCATCTGCTGGCCGCCGGGCACCGCGTCACCGTCCTGGACGACCTCTCCACCGGCTTCCGCGAAGCCGTCCCGGCCGGCGCCGAGTTCATCGAGGGCCGGGTCCAGGACGCCGCCCGCCACCTGGACGGCGGGTACGACGCCGTGCTGCACTTCGCCGCCAGCTCGCAGGTCGGCGAGTCGGTCACCGACCCGGCGAAGTACTGGTCCAACAACGTCGGCGGCGCCATCGACCTGCTCGCCGCCATGCGTTCGGCGGGCATCGGCACCCTGGTCTTCTCCTCCACCGCGGCCGTGTACGGCGAGCCGGACACCACGCCCATCCGCGAGGACGCCGCCACCGCGCCCACCAACCCCTACGGCGCCACCAAGCTCGCCGTGGACCACATGATCACCAGCGAGGCCGCCGCCCACGGCCTGGCCGCCGTCTCGCTGCGCTACTTCAACGTGGCCGGCGCCCACGGCGCGTACGGCGAACGGCACGAGCCCGAGAGCCACCTCATCCCGCTGGTGCTGCGCACCGCCCTGGGCCGCCGCGACTCCATCTCGGTGTTCGGCACCGACTACGCCACCCCCGACGGCACCTGCGTGCGCGACTACATCCACGTCGACGACCTCGCCGAGGCCCATCTGCTCGCCCTGACCGCCGCCCGCTCCGGCGAGCATCTGATCTGCAACCTGGGCAACGGCAACGGCTTCTCGGTGCGCGAGGTCATCGAGACCGCCCGCAAGGTCACCGGCCGCGACATCCCCGAGACCGCGGCCGGCCGCCGGGCCGGCGACCCGGCCGTCCTGGTGGCCTCCGCCGACCGCGCCCGCGAGGTGCTGGGCTGGCGCCCCTCCCGGACCGACCTGGCCGGGATCATCGCGGACGCGTGGACGTTCGCCCGGCAGCAGGAGAGCGCGGAATGACCACCGAGGACGTCGCCGGCCTGGCCGCCGAGCACGAGCGGCTGTACGGGAGCGCGCCGGAGGGCATATGGACGGCCCCCGGGCGGGTCAACCTGATCGGTGAGCACACCGACTACAACGACGGCTTCGTCATGCCGCTCGCCCTGCCGCACAGCGCGACCGCCACCGTCTCCCGGCGTGCCGACGGCGTACTGCGCGTCCACTCCCGCGAGATCGGCACCCCGCCGGCCGTCGTCGACCCGGCCTCCCTCGCTCCCGGCTCGGTCACCGGCTGGGCCGCCTACCCGGCCGGCGTGGTGTGGGCGCTGCGCGAGGCCGGCCACCGCGTCGGCGGCGCCGACCTGCACGTCGCCTCCGACGTACCGGTCGGCGCGGGCCTGTCCTCCTCGGCCGCTCTGGAGGTGGTCACGGCGCTGGCGCTGAGCGAGCTGTACGGTCTCGGGCTCGGCCACGAGGACCTGGCCCGGATCGGACAGCGGGCGGAGAACGGCTTCGTGGGCGCCCCCACCGGCATCCTGGACCAGATGGCCTCGGCCTGCTGCGCCGAGGGCCACGCCCTGCACCTGGACACCCGCGATCTGTCCCAGCGGCAGATCCCCTTCGACCTGGCCGCCGAGGGGCTGCGGCTGCTGGTGGTGGACACCCAGGTCAAGCACGCGCACGCGGACGGGGCCTACGGCAGGCGCCGGGCCTCCTGCGAGGCGGGCGCGGCGGCCCTGGGGGTGCGGGCGCTGCGCGACATCCCGTTCGCGGACCTGGACGCGGCGCTGGCCCGGATCGAGGACGCGGAGGTACGCCGCCGGGTGCGGCACGTGGTCACCGAGAACCACCGGGTGGAGCGGGTGGTGGCCCTGCTGGACGCGGGCCGGGTCCGGGACATCGGGCCGCTGCTGGCCGAGGGGCACGCCTCGCTGCGCGACGACTTCGAGGTCTCCTGCCCGGAACTCGACCTGGCCGTTCAGGCGTCGGCGTCGGCCGGTGCGCTGGGCGCCCGGATGACGGGCGGGGGCTTCGGCGGTTCGGCCATCGTGCTGGTGGAGGAGGACGCGGCGGAAGCGATCGGCAAGGCCGTGTCGGACGCCTTCGCGGTGGCCGGGCACACCGCCCCGCGGATCTTCACCGCCATCCCGTCGCCGGGCGCGCGGAGGCTGCCCGTACGCTGATCGCCGTTCAACTCGCTTATTGAACGGGAGAGTTAGTGATCGGCGACGTCCGCACGACGGAAGAGGAACAGCGCTATCGCACGGTGCTGATGGAGCACATCGCCGCGGAGCTGGAGGAGAAGAGCTGGGCCAGGTGCCCGGCGTACTCCCCGGAGGAGCGCACCCGGCTCACCGAGGTGGCCCGGGCGCTGTGCGTGCGTCTGGACCGGCCGGTACGGGTCGATGTCCAGGACGCCTACTCTGTGCTCTTCTCCTTCGACCGCGGCGCCTCGGAGGCGGGTCAGCTCGACGTGGGGCGCTTGTCCCTCTGACGGAACGGGTGCAGCATGCTGGCGACCACCGCGTCGGTCGGGGGGAACGACGCGGGGTCGTGCAGCCCGACCCGGTCGGGCCGGCGCCCGGGGTACCAGGTGAAGCTGCCGAACAGCGTGTCCCAGATGGACAGATCACTGCCGTAGTGGCCGGCCTCGGACAGCTCCGTGCTGTGGTGCAGCCGGTGCTGCTCGGGGTTGGCGAGGATGTACCCGACCCAGCCGGTGCTCACCTCGATGTTGGCGTGCACGAAGAAGCCCTGCGCGACGACGAACAGGCCGACCGCGAACACCGCCTCGGCGGAGAACCCGGCCAGGGCCAGGGCGAGTTGCACGATCCCCTGGGAGATCATGATGTCAAGGACGTGATTGACGCCGTTGTTGGCCACGTTCACCTTGTCCGGTGCGTGGTGCACGCCGTGCAGCCGCCACAGGTACTTGTTGGTGTGGCCCCAGCGGTGGATGAGGTAGCTGGCGAGTGAGCCGAGCAGCACGGCCAGCGGGATCTCGACGGCGAGCCCGAACCGCGGCACGTCGGGCGAGAGCCGCTGCACGCCCGCCAGTACGGCGAGTTCGGCGATGACGCTGCCGATGGTGGTGAGGAGGTAGTAGAGGCCGTACCGGCCCCACTCGCGGCGGCTGGGGTGCCAGTCGGGGTTGTGCGGGATCAGCCGCTCCAGGATGGCCAGATAGGCGATCGTGCCGATGAGGAACGGCATGCTGGCGGTGCTCAGGTCCCAGCCGAAGGCGAGGGTGGACCAGACCGTTGCGACAAGCGCGATCAGAAGAAAGGGATACGCGGCCTTGCGCAGCAGAAGACGTGATCGGATAGGGACAAATTCTGTCTTGGCGAGAGTGTCCACGGCGGATGTTACCCAGAGGGCTGATATACCACCCCTCCATCGGATAAGAGCGTTTATCTGATGAATAGCGGACGATGGGTGTGCGCCCCGCAGGGCACGGCGCTTCCCACGGCGTGCGATCCCGTCTTCGCACGGCTTTCCGGGATGGCCGACTTCCGTCAAACCCCTTCACCCAGACGTTTCCGCCCGTACATTGGAGGGACAGCATCGGTGGGGGCCGACAGCTGTTTTTCAGGGGGCGAGAGCGGTGGGTGCTACGGGACGGCGGCGGCCGTACCCGAACGCGCCCACCAGGCCCGCCCGTTCGCGTCAGGGGGCGGAATCCAGTGGATCGCATACGCGTGTTGGTGGTGGACGAGCACCGCATCTTCGCCGAGTCGCTGGCCACCGCGCTCACGGCCGAGACGGATGTGGAAGCGGCGGCCGTGGGCACGGTCCCCGCGGCGGTGCACCAGTTGGAACGGGCGGCCTACGACGTCCTGCTGCTGGACGTGGACATGGCCGAGGCGCAGACCCTGCTGACCCTGGTCCGCGAGCGCCACGGTGAGCTGCGCCCCGTGATGCTCGCGACGTACGACGATCCGCGCCGCGCCGCCCAGACGCTCACCGCCGGCGCCAACGCCTGGGTGGCCAAGGACAGTTCGCTGGCGCGGCTGCTGGTGGTGGTGCGCGGTGTGCTGCGCGAGGAGACCCATGTGCCGCCGGCCCTGCTGACCGGCGTCTTACGCGAGCTGACCCACGACCGGCGCAACCGCACCGAGCACCAGCGGCTGGTCGCCTCGCTGACCCCCAGGGAACTGGAGGTGCTGCGCTGCATGCTCTCGGGCCTGGGCCGCAAGGCGGTCGCCGAGCGGCTGTACCTCTCCCCGCACACGGTGCGCACCCACATGCAGAACGTCCTCGGCAAGCTCGGCGTCCACTCCACACTCGCCGCCGTGGCCCTCGCCCGCCGCGCGGGCGTCCCCCCGGCCGACTGACCCGGGCCGTGGCCACGGCGACGTGGCGGTGGCGGTGGCGGTCAGCCGCAGTCCATCATCAGAGAGCGGATCTCCGAGTTCAGCGCGAGGTCGGTCATCGGGCCACTGGCCCACTGGCTGTCCCCGCCGAACTCCTCCTCGGAGAAGACGACGACCCCGCAGTCGTGCACCGCCGGGATCGGGGTGCGGACCGAGTTCGCGGTGAAGGCCGGGTCGATCACCTCCTCGTCGGCGAACTCGATCTCCTGGACATGCCACTCGTCCCGCTCGTTCCAGCCCCAGCCGACCGTCATCCGGACCCGGTGGACGATCTCGCCCTGGGCGGTCGGTTCGGCGTAGAAACAGACCTCGTCGAATCCGCACGGGACGGACTCCTGCTGCACGGCCTGCGCGGCGGGAGCGAGCGTCACGGGCAGGGCGAGCAGGGCGGCCAGCGGGAGGGCCAGGCGGGTGGCGCGCATGCGGGGGACTCCTCGGGGTGGGGGTGCGTGGGTACGAAGGTGCTCATGGCGTCAGCCGCAGTCCATGACCAGGGAGCCGACCGGGGAGTCCGGGGCCAGGTTCACCAGGAACGAGCCCACCCACTGGGCGTCTCCCTCGCCGCCCTGGTGCGGTTCGGAGTAGACCCCGATGGCGCAGTCCGTCACGGCCGGCAGCGGGCCGCGTGCGGAACTGGCCACGAACGGCGGGTCGATGGACTCGACATCGGCGAACCCGATCCGCCACGGCTCCCACTCGCCCTCCTCCGACTGGGTCCAGGTCACGGTCAGCGGCGTCCGGTAGACGATCTCGCCGCCGCCGTCCGGCTCGGAGTAGAAACAGAGTTCGTTGTGCCCGCAGGGGACGAGGTCATCCGGCTGGGCGGCTGCCTGGGTCACCGGAACCAGGGTGAGAGCGGCCACGGCCGCCAGCGGAAGGGATACGCGGGTGGCGCGCATGCGGTGGTGCTCCTCGGGTGTGGGGGAACGTACCCGCCCATGCCCTCACGCCGGGCCGGCGACCGGGAGCCCACACGCCGCGCGGTCACCCGCACGGAGACCGCGAATGGGGGGCTACGGCACCAGCCGGGGGATCGCCCGGACGTATGCCACCATTCCCACGACCTCCACCAGGGTCTGGGTCACCACGATCACGGCGGCGACCGCCAGGGCGTCGGGGAGGGCGAGGGCCAGGGGCAGGACGACCAGGGAGTTGCGGGTGGCGCCGGTGAAGACGATGGCGCGGGCGTCCGGGGTGGTGAGCCGGAAGAGCCGGGCGACGGCCCGGCCGGCGAAGGCCATCACCAGCAGGAAGAGGACGTAGAACGGCACCACGCGGGCCACGTCGCCGGCGCTGTCCCCGAGCTTGGGGAGCTGCGAGGCGACCACCGTCAGCAGTGTGGCGGCCATCAGCGGCACCATGGCGGTCCCCACCGCCTCGCTCACCCGCCGCCCGGCGGGCCGGCGCGCGGCCCATGCCTGGGTGAGCC
Source organism: Streptomyces harbinensis (assembly GCF_900116145.1). Lineage (GTDB taxonomy): Bacteria > Actinomycetota > Actinomycetes > Streptomycetales > Streptomycetaceae > Streptomyces > Streptomyces carpaticus. Next base: position 233,034 of record NZ_FPAB01000007.1, read on the forward strand.
AGGCGAGGGCGAGCGGGCCGGCGATCAGGACGATGAACGCCTCGACGAACGGCCCGGGTTCGATCACATCGCCCAGCCCGGAGCCGAGAAACAGCAGCAGGAAGCCGGGCAGCAGCACCAACTGGGCGAGCAGCAGCAGCGGGGTGGCCGCCAGCAGCCGCTCGGCGCTGCCGCCGGCCAGTCCGCTGAAGACGATCACGTAGTCGACGCACGGGGCGAGCAGCACCAGCAGCACGCCCAGGCGCACCGCCCGGTCGGCGGGCAGGAAGGGGAACAGGGCGGCGACGACCAGCGGCACCACCGCGAAGTTCACCACGAGCGCCGCCGCCAGGAACCGGCCGGCCCGCAGCGAGCGCAGCAGCTGGGCCGCGGGCACCTGGAGGAACGTCACGTACAGCAGGGCGGCGAGCACCGGGTTGATCGCGTGTTCCAGCGACGGCCCCGCCCCCGGAGCCACCCACCCCGCCAGGGCCCCGGCGGCCAGGGCGCCCAGATAGACGGCGACCTGGTGCCGTTCCATGGCCGCGACGGGGCCGGCTGACTGCGACAACGTGGGTGCTCCTTTTTTGCGACGCGCGACCGGTGCCCTGGACGACCTCCCGCTCTGAGGGGGCCGCCCCGCGACGGTAGCCGAGCGCCCCGCCGTCGTCCTCGGCCGGGGCCGTCCGTCGCCCCGCCACCCCGTCGTCCCGTCGCGCCCGCCGTGCCCCGCCGGTCAGGCGAAGGCGTCGACTCCGGTCAGCTCGGCGGACAGCGCCCACAGCCGCGCGGCCTGGTCCGGGTCGGTGGCCCACTCCCGTACCGCGTCGGGGCCGGCGATGTCGCAGTCCACGCAGTACGCCCCGCCCTCGCCCGCCAGGCGCGGGGAGGTGGCGGCCCAGACCTGGGTGGCGGCGCCCTGGGCGGGGGTCTTGAAGTCGGTGCGGACGGTGCCGTGCTCGTCGATCCAGCCCAGCTCCGTCATCTCCTCCGTCGTCAGATGGCGCTGGAGGGTGGTCATGATGGGCCCGGGGTGCACGGAGAAGGCGCGCACGCCGGCGTCCCGGCCGAGGGTGTCCAGGTGCAGGGCGAACAGCGCGTTGGCGGTCTTGGCCTGGCCGTACGCCCGCCACTTGTCGTAGCCGTGGGTGAACTGCACATCGTCCCAGTGGATGCCGCCGCGCATGTGCCCCGCGGAGGAGACGGCGACCACCCGGGCGCCGCCGTCCCGGGCGAGGGCGGGCCACAGCCGGTTGGCGAGGGCGTAGTGGCCGAGGTGGTTGATGGCGAACTGGGCTTCCCAGCCGTGCGGTCCGACGCGGGTCTCGGGGCAGGCCATGATGCCGGCGTTGTTGACGAGGATGTCGGCGGACCGGTCGGAGGCCAGGAAGGCGTCGGCGAAGCGCCGGATGCTCTCCAGGTCGGCGAGGTCGAGTTCGGCGACCTCGGCGTGGCCGTCGAGTGCCTTCTCGGCCGTCCCGGGCCGCCGGGCGGCGACGACGACATGGGCGCCCGCGCCGGCGAGCGCGCGGGTGGTCTCAAGGCCGAGCCCGGCGTAGCCACCGGTGACGACCGCGAGTTTCCCGGAGAGGTCGATCCCCCGCAGGACGTCCTCGGCCGTGCTGTGGGCGCCGAACCCCGAACCGATGTGCTGCTGTGCGGTGGTGGTCATCCCCTCACCGTACGAGCGGGAGCGCGCTCGAAGTCAACGTTTTCCGGTCAGGTGTTGTCGAAGGGGGCGGTGAGGGTCCGGAGCAGGGTGGCCAGGTTCTGCCGCTCGGGGGCGGTGAGGCCGTCCAGGATGGCGCGCTCCTGGTCGAGGAGGCCGGCCAGGGCGGCGTCGGCGTGCTGGCGTCCGGCGGGGGTGAGGCGGACCAGGACGCCGCGCCGGTCGCTGGGGTCGGGGAGGCGTTCGACGAGGCCGCGTTTGGCGAGCCGGTCGATGCGGTTGGTCATGGTGCCGGAGGTGACGAGGGTCTGGGTGAGCAGCGCGCCGGGGGAGAGCTGGTACGGGGTGCCGGCCCGCCGCAGTGCGGTGAGCACGTCGAATTCCCAGGTCTCCAGTTGGTGTTCGGCGAACACCTGGCGGCGGGCGCGGTCGAGGTGGCGGGCCAGCCTGCTGACGCGGCTCAGCACCTCCAGCGGCTCCACGTCGAGATCGGGGCGCTCCCGACGCCAGGCCGCGACCAGTCGATCGACCTCGTCCTTCATGCAAGGCAGTGTAGTAGTTCTGTCGATGTGAAGTCTCTTGAAGCCGTTTATCTTGACATCGAGATAGCTGAGCGTGCAGGGTCGTGGCATGAACGATCTCTGGGACCCCGGCCAGTACCGCCACTTCGGTGACCACCGCACCCGCCCGCTGCGCGACCTGCTCGCCCGGCTGCCCCGGCTGACCGGCCGGCCCCGCGTCGCCGACCTCGGCTGCGGCCCCGGCGCGCCCACCCGGCTGCTCGCCCAGCACCTGCCCGGCGCCGTGATCACCGGCTACGACTCCTCACCCGCCATGCTCGCCGAGGCCGCCGCGTACGCCGGAGACACGCCCGGCGGCGGCTCGGTGGACTTCGCCCGCGCCGATCTGGCCGCGTGGGCCCCCGAGCCGCGCACCTATCGGCTGATCCTCTCCAACGCCGCCCTCCAGTGGGTGCCGGACCACGCCGCCCGCTTCCCGCGCTGGATCGCCGCGCTGGAGCCCGGCGGCGTCCTCGCCTTCCAGGTGCCGGGCAACTTCGGCGCCCCCAGCCACACCCTGATGCGCGAACTGGCCGCCGACGGGCCCTGGCGCGACCGGCTCGCGGGCGTCCTGCGCACCGGCGACCCGGTGGACACCCCCGCCGGCTACTACGCCGCCCTGGCCGGTCTCGGCTGCGCCGTGGACGCCTGGGAGACCACCTATCTGCACCGGCTGGAGGGCGAGGACCCGGTGCTCGACTGGGTCATGGGCACCGGGCTGCGCCCCGTCCTGGCCGCGCTGGAGGACGCGCCGCAGGCCCGCGTCGACTTCCTCTTCGCCTACCGCGACGCGCTGCGCGCCGCCTACCCGCCGGAGCCGGACGGCAGCACGCTCTTCCCCTTCCGCCGCATCTTCGTGGTGGCGGTGGCGCCCTGACGGCCGCCGGAGCCGGATTCCCGGCACCGGCCTGAGCGCTTCGGCAACCTTCTGATGGGTTGTGGCGACTTCCTTTCGCTGACGTCACCCCCCAACGTCGAGGAGAGAGCCGTGGCACCTCCCCCCTTGTCCCCACGCCGTTCCCGCCGCCGCGCCCGGCTGCTGCTGGGCGCCGCCGTACTCGCCGGTGTGCTGGCCGCGCCGACCGCGCCCGCCGCCGCCGGCGAGGACCCCGGCACCCGTGATGTGTCCGCCGCCGCCTCCCAGCTGGAGAACCTGGACCGCGGCCTGGTCAGCGTGCACTCCGGCGGCAACAACCTGGTCAGCTGGCGCTACCTGGCCACCGACCCCGACAACGTCGCCTTCAATGTCTACCGGGGCAGCGTCAAGGTCAACGACCAGCCCATCACCGGCTCCACCAACTTCCTCCACCGCGACGTCCCCAACAGCGCCGACTACCGGGTGCGGGCCGTCGTGAACGGCGTCGAGCAGGAGTGGTCCCCGCACGCCATCCAGTTCCGCGGCGGCTACCACGACGTGCCCATCCAGCAGCCGCCCGGCGGCTCCGGCTACACCTACCACGCCAACGACGGCTCGGTCGGCGACCTCGACGGCGACGGCCGGCTGGAGATCGTCCTCAAGTGGGACCCGTCCAACTCCAAGGACAACGCCCACGACGGCGTGACCGCCAACACCGTCATCGACGCCTACACCCTCAGCGGCCAGCGGCTGTGGCGCATCGACCTGGGCCGCAACATCCGCTCCGGCGCGCACTACACCCAGTTCCAGGTGTACGACTACGACGGCGACGGCCGCGCCGAGGTGGTCATGAAGACCGCCGACGGGACGGTGGACGGCACCGGCCGGGTGATCGGCAACGCGAACGCCGACTACCGCAACAGCGCGGGCCGCGTCCTGGACGGGCCCGAATACCTCACCGTCTTCAACGGGCAGACCGGCGCCGCCATGGCCACCGTCGACTACGTGCCGGCCCGCGGCAACGTCAGCTCCTGGGGCGACAACTACGGCAACCGGGTGGACCGCTTCCTGGCCGGCACCGCGTACCTGGACGGCTCCCGCCCCTCCATCATCATGGCGCGCGGCTACTACACCCGCACCGTCATCGCCGCCTGGGACTGGCGGAACGGGCAGCTGACCCGGCGCTGGACGTTCGACACCAACAGCTCGACCAACGTCGGACAGGGCTACGACGGGCAGGGCAGCCACAGCCTGTCCATCGGCGACGTGGACGGCGACGGCCGCGACGAGATCGTGTACGGGTCGATGGCGGTCGACGACAACGGCACCCGGCTGTGGACCACCCGCACCGGCCACGGCGACGCCCAGCACCTGGGCAACTTCGACCCGGCCACCCCGGGCCTCGACTACTTCAAGGTCTCCGAGAGCAGCGGGCAGCCCGGTTCGCTCTCCATCAACCCGGCCAATGGCCAGATCCGCTGGCAGACCGCCTCCGGCGGCGACAACGGGCGCGGCGTGGCCGGCAACATCTGGTCCGGCTCGACCGGCGCCCAGATGTGGTCCGCGCGTGACGGGCAGCTGCGCAATGTCAACGGCCAGGAGATCGGCCGCAAGCCCTCCAGCATCAACTTCCTGGTCTGGTGGGACGGCGACCCGGTGCGCGAGCTGCTGGATGACACCCGCATCGACAAGTACGGGCCGAGCGGCGACACCCGGCTGCTGACCGGCTCCGGGGTGGCGTCCAACAACGGCACCAAGGCGACGCCCGTGCTCTCCGGCGACATCCTCGGCGACTGGCGCGAGGAGGTGGTCTGGCGCACCAGCGACAACCGGGCGCTGCGGATCTACTCCACCCCGATCGAGACGGACCGCAAGATCACCACGCTGCTGCACGACCGGATGTACCGCACCGGGCTCGCGTGGCAGAACACCGCCTACAACCAGCCGCCGCACACCAGCTTCTACCTCGGGCACGGGATGGGCACCGCGCCTCGGCCCACCGCCGTCACCGCCTCACCTGTGGGTGAATAGGTAATGGTTCAAGCCTGTATCTCCCCTGAACGGGGCACGTAATAGGTCCGACCGAGTGAACAATGACAACCGAATCCGCTCTGCCGTGTTGTTCAGGATGCTCCCGCAGCGGGGCATCCACACACGGAAGGAACATCTCGTGAACAAGACCCTTGCCACGGTCGCCGTCGCCGTCTCGGCTGTTGGTATGGCGGGCGCGGCCGCTGCTCCGGCGATGGCGGTCGAGGACCAGCTGGGCCCGATCTCCAGCAACGGGAACGCCTCGGACCAGATCTACGGCAACACCACGACCAGCGGCAAGTTCTCCCCGAACTTCGCGCTGATCAACGGTTCGCTGAACAAGCCGTGCATCGCGGTTCCGCTGAACAGCGTCGACGTCCAGAACGTCGTCGGCCTGGTCAACGTCGGCATCCAGGACCTGCTCACCCAGAAGCAGAACCAGACCTGCGCCGAGAACTCCAGCTCCGTCCAGGGCGACGCCCCGCTGTCGCACCTGCTCAACGGCCTGGGGATCCTCGGCTACAACGGTGTCGACAACGGCTGACCCAGCCCCGGTTGACCAAGTCCGCCGGGAACACCGGCGCCCGGGCCGTACGACCTCCGGTACGGCCCCGGCGCCACCCGGCGGCAATGCCCCGCATCAGAACCGCCCCCCGGCTGCGCGAGCGGCCGGGGGGCGGTTCCCTTTCCGGTACCTGCCTGCAGACGGGCACGGCACGGGCGCGGGCGCTCACACCCGGCGGTGGCCCACCAGGCGCGGGTGGTGCTCAAGACCCTGGAGGCCGTTCCAGGCGAGATTCACCAGGTGCGCCGCCACCTCCGACTTCCTCGGCCGCCGCACGTTCAGCCACCACTGCCCGGTCAGCGCCACCATCCCCACCAGCGCCTGCGCGTACATCGGGGCGAGCTTCGGGTCGAAGCCGCGCGCCTTGAACTCCAGGCCCAGGATGTCCTCGACCTGGGTGGCGATGTCCCCGATGAGGGAGGCGAAGGTGCCGGTGGACTGGGCCACCGGGGAGTCGCGCACCAGGATGTGGAACCCGTCGGTGTACTTCTCGATGTAGTCCAGCAGGGCGAACGCCGCCTGCTCGCACAGTTCGCGCGGGTGCCCGGCGGTGAGCGCGCTCTGCACCATGTCCAGCAGCCGGGTCATCTCGCGGTCCACGACGACCGCGTACAGCCCCTCCTTGCCGCCGAAGTGCTCGTAGACCACCGGCTTGGAGACGCCGGCCTTCGCCGCGATCTCCTCCACCGAGGTGCCCTCGAAGCCGCGCTCCGCGAACAGGGTGCGACCGATGTCGAGCAACTGCTCACGGCGCTCGGTGCCGGTCATCCGCCGGCGCGCGCGCCGGGGCGGACGCTCCTTGCCCCGGACCGCTCGCTCCTTGCCGTTGCTGCTGCTCTCGTCGGTCGCCACCCCACCATCATGCCGTCTTGGCGGGCTCGGCTTCCCCGGGGTTTGCCTGCGGAGTCTCCGGAGCACGCCGCGCGGCGAGCCGTTCGGGCTTCGGCCAGCGCACGTCGTACACCCAGCCGGCCTTCTCGAACCAGCGGATCAGCCGGGCGCTGGAGTCCAGCTGGCCCCGGTCGACGCCGTGCCGGGCGCAGGTCGGATCGGCGTGGTGCAGGTTGTGCCAGGACTCGCCGCAGGAGAGCACGGCCAGCCACCAGACGTTGCCGGACCGGTCCCGGGAGCGGAACGGCTGCTTGCCGGTGGCGTGGCAGATCGAGTTGATCGACCAGGTGACGTGGTGCAGCAGCGCCACCCGCACCAGCGACCCCCAGAAGAACGCGGTGAGCGCGCCCTGCCAGGACCAGGTGGCCAGGCCGCCGATCAGCGGCGGCAGCAGCAGTGACACCGCCGTCCACAGCACGAACTGCCGCGAGACCCGGCGGACGTCCGGGTCCTTGATCAGATCCGGTGCGTACTTGTGCTGCGGGGTCTGCTCCACGTTGAACAGCCACCCGGTGTGCGCCCACCACAGGCCCTTGAGCAGCGCCGGGACGCTCTCCCCGTACCGCCAGGGGGAGTGCGGGTCGCCCTCGGCGTCCGAGTGCTGGTGGTGCTTGCGGTGGTCGGCGACCCAGCGCACCACCGGGCCCTCCAGCGCCAGCGAGCCGGCGATGGCCAGGGCGATGCGCAGCGGGCGCTTGGCCTTGAACGCGCTGTGGGTGAAGTGCCGGTGGAAGCCGACGGTGATGCCGTGGCAGCCGATGAAGTAGAAGGCGACGAGCAGGCCCAGGTCGAGCCAGCTCACCCCCCAGCCCCAGGCGAGCGGGACGGCGGCGAGCAGGGCGAGGAAGGGCAGGACGATGAAGACGGCGAGGGCCGCCTGTTCCACCGAACCGCGCCGCTCACCGCCCAGCGTGCCGGACAGGGGCGGGGATTCGGCGGGTGCCGCGGGGTCCGGGGACGCCGCCTTATTGGGTACGAGGTCGGGAGTGGTCGTCATGAGGCAGCGTTCCTCGGGTGAGGGAAATGGGGAAAGGGGGGTACGTAGAGGCTGATGTCGCCCACTACGGCTTACCTACGGGACCGTAACCTACGGCGACGTAAGTATCGCAATCCGTGAGGTCATCTCACGCCCTGAAGCCCCCCGGCCCGCCGGGGGCGGCCTCATTACCATGGGGGTCCGTCGGACAGCGCGGTCCGTGACCTGCCAGATTCTCGTCCATTCAGGTTCATTCAGCTGCGAGGAGCCGCAACTGTGAGCAGTGCCGACAGCAAGCCGGAGAGAACAGAAAGCCCCGAAAGTGGGAGCGCGCTGCGCGCGGACATCCGCCGTCTGGGGGATCTCCTGGGGGAGACGCTGGTCCGGCAGGACGGCCCCGAACTGCTGGATCTCGTCGAGCGGGTGCGGTCCCTGACCCGTACCGACGGCGAGGCCGCCGCCGCCCTGCTGGGGGACACCGACCTCCAGACCGCGGCCAAGCTCGTACGGGCGTTCTCCACCTACTTCCACCTGGCGAACGTGACCGAACAGGTGCACCGGGGACGCGAACTCGCGGCCCGGCGCGCCGCCGAGGGCGGGCCGCTGACGCGCACCGCCGACATGCTCAAGGACGCCGACCCGGCCCATCTGCGGCAGACCGTGGCCCACCTCGGCGTCCGCCCGGTGTTCACCGCCCACCCCACCGAGGCGGCCCGCCGCTCGGTCCTCACCAAGCTGCGCAAGATCGCCGAACTCCTGGAGCGGCCGGAGAGCGAGCTGGGTCCGGACCGCCGCCGCACCGAACTGCGGCTGGCCGAGAACATCGACCTCATCTGGCAGACCGACGAACTGCGCGTCACCCGCCCCGAGCCCACCGACGAGGCGCGCAACGCCGTCTACTACCTGGACGAGCTGCACCACGGCGCCGTCGGCGACCTGCTGGAGGACCTGGCGGACGAGCTGGAGCGGGCCGGCGCCCCGCTGCCGCCCGGCTCCCGCCCGCTGACGTTCGGCACCTGGATCGGCGGCGACCGCGACGGCAACCCCAACGTCACCCCGTCCGTCACCTGGGACGTGCTGCTGCTCCAGCACGAGCACGGCATCACCATGGCGCTGGACCACATCGACGAACTGCGCAGCGCCCTGTCGAACTCCATCCGCAACAGCGGCGCCACCGAGGAACTGCTGGCCTCGCTGGCCGCCGACCTGGAGGCGCTGCCGGAGATCACCCCGCGCTACAAGCGGCTCAACGCCGAGGAGCCCTACCGGCTCAAGGTCACCTGCGTACGGCAGAAGCTGCTCAACACCCGCGCCCGGCTGGCGGCCGGCGCCGCGCACGTCCCCGGGCACGACTATCTGGGCACCGGGGAGCTGCTGGCGGACCTCGCCCTCGTCCAGCGCTCGCTGCGCGAGCACCGCGGCGGGCTCATCGCGGACGGCCGCCTGGAGCGGCTGATCCGCACCGTGGCCGCGTTCGGGCTCCAGCTGGCCACCATGGACGTGCGCGAGCACGCCGACGCCCACCACCACGCGCTCGGCCAGCTCTTCGACCGGCTCGGCGAGGAGTCCTGGCGGTACGCCGACATGCCGCGCGAGTACCGCACCAAGCTGCTCGCCAAGGAGCTGCGCTCGCGCCGCCCGCTGGCCCCCTCCCCGGCCCCGCTGGACGCGGCGGGCGCCAAGACGCTCGGCGTCTTCGGCACCATCGGCAAGGCGCTGGACGCCTTCGGCCCGGAGATCATCGAGTCCTACATCATCTCCATGTGCCAGGGCGCGGACGACGTGTTCGCGGCGGCGATCCTGGCCCGCGAGGCCGGGCTGCTCGACCTGCACGCGGGCTGGGCGAAGATCGGCATCGTCCCGCTGCTGGAGACCACCGACGAGCTGCGGATCGCGGACGAACTGCTGGACGCGATGCTCTCCGACCCCTCCTACCGGCGGCTGGTGGCGCTGCGCGACGACGTGCAGGAGGTCATGCTCGGCTACAGCGACTCCTCCAAGTTCGGCGGGATCACCACCTCCCAGTGGGAGATCCACCGCGCCCAGCGCCGGCTGCGCGACGTCGCGCACCGGCACGGGGTCCGGCTGCGGCTCTTCCACGGCCGTGGCGGCACCGTGGGCCGCGGCGGCGGGCCGACCCAGGACGCGATCCTGGCGCAGCCGTGGGGCACGCTGGAGGGCGAGATCAAGGTGACCGAGCAGGGCGAGGTCATCTCCGACAAGTACTTGGTGCCCTCGCTCGCCCGGGAGAACCTGGAACTGACGGTCGCCGCCACCCTCCAGGCGTCCGCGCTGCACACCGCGCCCCGCCAGTCGGACGAGGACCTGGCGCGCTGGGACGCGGCGATGGACACCGTCTCGGAGGCGGCGCACGCCACCTACCGGAAGCTGGTGGAGGACCCGGACCTGCCCGCGTACTTCTTCGCGGCGACCCCGGTCGACCAGCTGGCGGAGCTGCACCTGGGCTCGCGCCCCTCGCGCCGGCCGGACTCGGGCGCGGGCCTGGACGGGCTGCGGGCGATCCCGTGGGTGTTCGGCTGGACGCAGTCCCGGCAGATCGTGCCGGGCTGGTTCGGCGCCGGCTCCGGGCTGAAGGCGGCCCGCGAGGCGGGCCTGGAGGACACCCTCGCCGAGGCGTTCAACCGCTGGCACTTCTTCCGCAACTTCCTGTCCAACGTCGAGATGACGCTGGCCAAGACGGACCTGCGGATCGCCCGGCACTACGTGGACACCCTGGTGCCGCGCGAGTTGCAGCACATCTTCGACGTGATCGAGGCGGAGCACGCGCTCACCGTCTCCGAGGTGCTGCGCATCACCGGTGAGTCGGAGCTGCTGGACGCCAACCCGGCGCTCCAGCGCACGCTGCGCATCCGGGACGCCTACCTGGACCCGATCTCCTACCTCCAGGTCTCGCTGCTGCACCGGCAGCGGGAGGCGGCCGAGCGGGGCGAGGCCCCCGACCCGCTGCTGACCCGGGCGCTGCTGCTGACGGTCAACGGCGTGGCGGCCGGCCTGCGCAACACCGGCTGACGGCCCCGCCCCCGTCGTCCCCACGGCCCCGTCCGGCACGCTGTGCCCGGCGGGGCCGTCCGGCGCCAACAGGGCGGCTGGATAGGGTGTTTGAGTCAAACACTCAAGGGGAAACGGGGAGTTGCCCGTGCGTGGGACCAAGATGCTGCCGGTGACCGCGGCAGCCTTTCTGCTGGCTCTGACGACCGCGTGCGGAGGGGGCGACGGGTCGGACTCCGACACCGACGCCGCCTCCGGCACGCCGGAGCCGGAAGTGACCGCCGACTCGGACCAGGAGCCGGCCGGAGAAAACGAGACCGAGGAGGAGAGCGCGCCGGAGCAGGACTCCGCGCTGGCGCTCGGGGAGTCCTCGGGCCCGGTGCCGTTCGTCATCGAGCACAGCGACGGCGAGCGCTGGGAAGCCACGGTGGAGGTCACCGTGGACCGGGTGGAACTGGGGGAGAACGCCGCACTGGAAGGCCACTTCGACGCCGAGGACGTGGAAGGGCTGCGACCGGCCGCCGTCTACATCACCCTCGCGCACGTGAGCGGTGACGACCTGACGTACAACTACGCCGGTACCAATCTGCGGGTGCGCACGGCCGAGGGCGAGAGTTCGACCGAGATCGCCATGATCGGCAACCTCCAGTTCGAGGGCGCCTGCTCCGACGACGTCGGCAGCCCGCAGGAGGAACTGCCGGCCGGGGCCGTCATCGAGAAGTGCAAGACGGTGCTGGTGCCCGAGGACAGCGATCCGGCGGAGGTCGAGATCTACATGGGCCCCAGCTACTTCCGCTCGGATCCGGCCAACCTGATCTGGAACCTGGCCTGATCGCCCCCGGTCAGCGGACCGGGTACAGGCTGAATCCGTAGTAGGCGATGACCTCGGCCCGGTCCAGGACCAGCCGCACCGGGTGACCGGGCGGCAGGGCCGGGCCGGGGATCGCCGGCGGGGGGTGGGGGAGCCGGCCGTGCGGCAGCACGGTGGTGTGCGGCTTGTCGGTGGGGGTGTGGACGGTGAGGGCCAGGTCCGCGCCGGGCGGCAGGGGCTGGGCAACCCAGTGCAGTTCGTCCGGGTCGGCGGTGATCAGGCGGGCGGCGGAGCCGTCCGGGAGGGTGGCCTCCAGCCGGTAGTAGCTGTAGCCGCTGTCACCGCTCAGCGCGGTGGCCGGCCGGCGCAGCGCGTCCAGACCGGCGCGCGCGGCCGGATGCTCCGGATCGGCGCGCAACACGCCCCGGTACAGGTGCAGGGCCTCGCCCTGGCGGCGGGCGAGGGCGGAGCCGGGGTCCCCGAGGAGGTAGGACCACTCGATTTGCTGGGCCAGCACCCCGGCCAGCAGGACGGCGGCCTCGGCGTCCCCGGGCCGCGCGGTGAGCGCCGCCCGCAGCCAGGGCTCACCGGGCCAGTGGCGTAACGGCCACGCCGCGCCGTCGGCCCCGTCCGGCAGGAGACACAACAACCGCCCCAACTCCCGCGCCGCCCGCGGATTCCCGGTCACGGCCTCGTTGTGCAGGGCGGCCAGCCGGTTGTCATCGATCACCACGTCCGCACCCTACCGAGCCCCGGAGGACACGACGTCCGCCCCGGCCAGAGGGTTCGTGCCGCTGGCATATCGGTGGCCGAAACAACATGGAGAACGGGCCCCGCACCGGCTACTGTCAGCACCATGAGTGCTGATGCGCCTGACAGTCGCCTGCCAGGGGCGTGCAGGACGCGCACGCGAGTCGTCCAGAACGATCACTGTCGCGCCTCGCGGGTCTCCGCGATCACCTTCAGGATGTCGTCTCTGGTGACCGAGGTACGTGCGGCGATGGCTCGGGCCTCGGCGGCGGCCTCCTCGGGTGTCGGGGTGGCGGCTTCGCTGTCCAGTAACTGGCGGATGTACGCCTGGAGCGACAGGCCCGCCCTGGCGGCACGGACCTTCAGGGTGGTGAGGGTGTCGTCCGACACCTCTCGTACATGAAGGCTTGCCATGCAAGCACTATGCATCCCTTGGTGCCGCTGTGCACCGCCCATCGATGCATGGTGCTGCCGCTGGCCCAGTGCGGCCGTTGCGGTATCGGAGGGGGCGCATCGGTAACGGGTGGTCAAAGGGCGTTGAGAAAGCATCGGTCGGCGATCTACTGTCAGCACCATGAGTGCTGATGCGCCTGACAGTGGGCGTCAGAAGTGGCTGGCGCTGGGCGCCGCCGGGGTGACCGTGGTGTTGTGGGCCTCGGCTTTCGTCTCCATCCGCAGCGCCGGTGAGGCGTACTCGCCCGGGGCGCTCACCCTCGGGCGGCTGCTCGCCGCCGTGCTGGCGCTGGGGGCCGTGTGTCTGGTGCGGCGGGTGGGGTGGCCGTCCCGGGCGGCGTGGCCGTGGATCGCGGCCTCCGGCTTTCTGTGGTTCGGCGTCTACAACGTCGCCCTCAACTGGGGAGAGCAGGAGGTGGACGCCGGGACCGCCGCCATGCTGGTGAACATCGCTCCGCTGCTGGTCGCCCTGATCGGCGGCCGGATGCTCGGCGAGGGACTGCCGCGCACCCTGCTGGCCGGAATGGGGCTGTCGTTCCTGGGCGCCGTGGTCGTCGGGGTGTCCATGTCCGGTGACGGCGACGCCTCCGCCCTCGGGGTGCTGCTGTGCCTGGTGGCCGCCGTGACGTACGCCGCCGGGGTGGTGCTCCAGAAGCCCGCGCTCGGGCACGCCGGGCCGCTCCAGGTGGTCACCTTCAGCGCGCTCGTCGGCCTCGTGGCCGCCCTGCCCTTCAGCGGCGCGCTGGTCTCCGAGATCGCCGACGCGCCCGCGTCCGCGACGCTCAACATGATCTATCTGGGCCTGTTCCCCACCGCCCTGGCCTTCACCACCTGGGCGTACGCCCTGGCCCGCACCACCGCCGGACGGATGAGCGCCACCACCTATGTGGTGCCCGCCCTGGTGGTGCTGATGTCCTGGGTGCTGCTCGGCGAAGTCCCCGGCCTCTTCGGCCTGCTGGGCGGCGCCCTGTGCCTCGCTGGCGTCGCCGTCTCCCGGTACCGCCCCCGGACGGACGCGGCCCCGCCCCCGGCCGATGCCGCCGTGGCGGCGCGGGACGCCGGGCAACCGGGAGAGGTCGGTCAACCGGCCCGCTGACGCTCCATGAGCCTTCCCAACAGGAACGAACGCCCCCGCCCGCGCCGGATGAGGTGCGGTCAGCCGTTGTACGTGCCCTGTGCCCGGTCCAGGCCCTCGGTGATCAGGGCTTCCACGGCGTCCGCCGCGCGGTCCACGAAGTAGTCGAGTTCCTTGCGTTCGGCCGACGAGAAGTCCTTGAGCACGAACGCCGCCACGTCCATCCGGCCCGGGGGCCGGCCCACCCCGAAGCGGACCCGGTAGTACTCCCGGCCCAGCGTCGCGGTCAGCGACTTCAGCCCGTTGTGGCCGTTGTCCCCGCCGCCGCGCTTGAGGCGCAGGACGCCGTAGCCGATGTCGAGTTCGTCGTGGATGGCGACGACCCGCTCGGCCGGGATCTTGTAGAAGGCGCTGAGCGCGCCGGTCGGGCCGCCGGACAGGTTCATGTACGTCATCGGCTTGGCCAGCACGACCCGGTGCCCGGCCAGCCGGCCCTCCGCCACCAGCGCGCGGGACTTGTGCGCCTTGAAGCGCGCGCCGATCCGGTCGGCCAGCAGATCGGCCACCATGAAGCCCACGTTGTGGCGGTTGCCCGCGTAACCCGGACCGGGGTTGCCCAGGCCGGCGATCAGCCAGGGGGAGGTGCTTTCCGTCATGTCTGCATCCTTCCATTCCCGCCGTCACCGGCCCGGGCGCAGCCCGTGCGTCAGGCGGACGCCTCTTCGCCCTCGCCCGCGCCACCGGCGGCCGGCTCCTCGGCCTGCGGCTGCACGACCTGCACGACGATGTCGTCGCCGTCGATGGCCAGCGAGGTGCCCTTGGGCAGCGGCACGTCCTTGGCCAGCACCGAGTCACCGATGGTCAGGCCCTGCACGGACACGGTCAGGGACTGCGGGATGTCGGTGGCCTCGGCCTCGACCGGCAGCGCGGACAGCACGTGCTCCAGCAGGCCGCCGCCCGGCGCCAGGTTGCCCTCGACGTTCAGCGGGACCTCGACGGAGACCTGCTCGCCGCGCTTGACGACCAGCAGGTCGAGGTGGACGAGGAAGCCCTTCAGCGGGTCGCGCTGGACGGCCTTGGGGATCACCAGTTCCTGGCGGCCCGCGATGTCCAGGGTGATCAGCACGTTGGAGTTCTTCAGCGCCAGCATGGTGGCGTGGCCCGGCAGGGTCACGTGGACCGGGTCGGTGCCGTGACCGTAGATGACGGCCGGGACCTTGTCGGCGCTGCGGATGCGGCGCGAGGCGCCCTTGCCGAACTCCTCGCGGACCTCGGCCTCGATCTTCACATCGGCCATGGTGGTTCTCCCTCTGGCTCGGGTGGTGGACAAACACACAACTGTCACCCGGCCCGTGATGGGACCTGCCGCGTGGAACACGAGCGCGTCGATTACGGACGACCCCGGGGGGCCTCCCTCGCCGAGCAACCCGGGCAGTGTACCCGGCGGGGGAGGCGCCGCAGGAATCGTGTTACGCGTTGCCCTCGAACAGGCTGGTCACCGAGCCGTCCTCGAAGACCTCGCGCACCGCGCGCGCGATGGTCGGCGCCATCGACAGCACGGTGATCTTGTCCAGCTCCACCTCGCTCGGGGTGGGCAGCGAGTTGGTGAAGATGAACTCGGAGACCTTGGAGTTCTTCAGCCGGTCCGCCGCCGGACCCGACAGCACCCCGTGGGTGGCCGCCACGATGACGTCCTCCGCGCCGTTGGCGAACAGCGCGTCCGCCGCCGCGCAGATGGTGCCGCCGGTGTCGATCATGTCGTCGACCAGCACGCACACCCGGCCGTTCACGTCGCCGACGACCTCGTGCACCGTCACCTGGTTCGCCACGTCCGGGTCACGCCGCTTGTGGACGATCGCCAGCGGGGCGCCCAGCTTGTCCGCCCAGCGGTCCGCGACCCGCACCCGGCCGGCGTCCGGGGAGACCACCGTCAGCTTGGCGTGGTCCACCCGGCCCGCGATGTAGTCGGTGAGGACCGGCAGCGCGAAGAGGTGGTCGACCGGGCCGTCGAAGTAGCCCTGGACCTGGTCGGCGTGCAGATCCATGGTGATGATCCGGTGCGCGCCGGCCGTCTTCAGCAGATCCGCCATCAGCCGGGCCGAGATGGGCTCGCGGCCCCGGTGCTTCTTGTCCTGCCGGGCATAGCCGTAGAACGGAATGATCACGGAGATACTGCGCGCGGAAGCCCGTTTGAGAGCGTCGATCATGATCAGCTGTTCCATGATCCAGGTATTGATCGGCGCCGTGTGGCTCTGGATCAGAAAACAGTCGGCACCGCGCACCGACTCCTGAAAACGTACATAGATCTCGCCGTTCGCGAATTCCCGAGCCGTGGTCGGGACCAGCGCCACGCCCAATTCGGCGGCGACCTCCTTCGCCAACTCGGGGTGGGCGCGCCCGGAGAAGAGCATCATCTTCTTCTCGCCGGTCGTCTTGATCCCGGTCACAGTGTGTCTCCTTGGAGTCCGCTTCTGCGCGTATCGGCCCGTTCGGGGCACCTCTACGGTACTTCCCGCCCATCGCGCCCCTTGGCGCGGTTCGCCCTGCGGACGGCGGCCGGTCCCGTACCCGACCTGCTGATCAGAGCTCCGCCGGCTTGTCCACGTCCGCCAGGAGCGCCGCCTCGGCCGCCCGCGCGGCTGGCGAATCGGGCCGCCTGCGGGCCACCCAGCCCTCCACATTCCGCTGCTGGCCGCGCGCCACCGCCAGCGAACCCGGCGGTACGTCCTTGGTGATCACCGAACCCGCCGCCGTATAAGCACCGTCCCCGACCGTGACAGGCGCCACAAACATATTGTCCGAGCCGGTCTTGCAGTAAGAACCGATCGTGGTGTGATGCTTCGACTCCCCGTCGTAGTTCACGAACACACTCGCGGCACCGATGTTCGTGAAGTCACCGATCGTGGCGTCCCCGACATAGGAGAGATGCGGCACCTTCGTGCCCTCGCCCACCGTGGAGTTCTTCATCTCCACGAACGTGCCGGCCTTGGCGGAGCGGCCCAGCACCGTACCGGGGCGCAGGTAGGCGTACGGGCCCACGCTGGCGCCGTCGCCGATCCGCGCGCTGTCCGCCACCGTGTTGTTCACCGTGGCGCCCTCGCCCACCGAGGTGTGCGCCAGCCGCGTGTTCGGGCCGATCTCGGCGCCGCCGCCGATGTGCGTGGTGCCCAGCAGTTGCGTCCCCGGGTGGATCACCGCGTCCGGCTCGAAGGTGACCGTCGCGTCGATGAACGTCGTGGCCGGGTCCACCACCGTCACCCCGGCGAGCATCGCCCGCTCCAGCAGCCGGTCGTTCAGCAGCCGGCGGGCCGCCGCCAGCTGCACCCGGTTGTTGATCCCGGCGATCTCCGCGTGATCGGCCGCCCGCGCCGCGCCCGCCCGGTGCCCGGCCGCGCGCAGGATGCCCAGCACGTCGGTCAGGTACTCCTCGCCCTGGCTGTTGTCCGTGGACAGCTGCCCCAGCGCCTCGGCCAGCAGCCGCGCGTCGAACGCGAACACCCCCGAGTTGATCTCCCGGATCGCCCGCTGCTCCTCGGTCGCGTCCCGCTGCTCCACGATCGCGGTCACCGCGCCGCCGGCCGCGCCGTCCTCGCGCACGATCCGGCCGTAGCCGGTGGGGTCGGGCACCTCGGCGGTCAGCACCGTGACCGCGTTGCCCTCCGCCGTGTGCACCCGGGTCAGCTCCGCCAGCGTGGCCGCCGTCAGCAGCGGGGTGTCCCCGCAGGTCACCAGCACCGTGCCGGACAGCTCACCGGCCCCGCCCAGCTCGGCCAGCGCCACCCGCACCGCGTGCCCGGTGCCGTTCTGCTCCTCCTGCACCGCCGTCAGCGCCGCCGGGGCGATCTCCGCCAGATGCGCGGCCACCCGCTCGCGGGCGTGGCCCACGACCACGACCAGCCGCTCCGGGTCCAGCTCACCGGCGGCGGCCACCACGTGGCCCACCAGCGACCGGCCGCAGATCTCGTGCAGCACCTTGGGGGTCGCGGATTTCATGCGGGTCCCCTCACCCGCTGCGAGAACGATGACGGCTGCCGGGCGAACGGAACTCACGTGACTGTGCCCTTCGAAGGAGATGGCCGGTTCCCGCAGGATAACCGCAGGACCCCCGGCCGGGGGTCCCGCGGCGTGGGGCCGCCGGGGCAGCCGGCCGGAGCGGCCCGTCAGCCGGTCAGAGCAGCCCGTCCCACATCTGCTCCAGCAGCACCGACCACCAGTTCTCCGGGTCGGCGACCGCCTGCGGGTCGAGCGAGGCCAGCTGCGCCTGGAAGTCCGTCGTCCAGCGTCCGGCCTGCTCCGGGTTGAGCCCGTACCGCAGCCGCCACATCCGCCCCAGCAGCGCCAGACAGCGCACGAACTGCGGCAGCGAGGCGTTCACGAACTGCGGCGCCACCGGCGCCCCGCCCGGGCCCGCCTCCAGCGGCACGGCCACGATGTGCGCCGTGCCGTACTGCACACACAGCTGCTTGCCGAAGTCGGTGCCCATCACCAGGTACGAGCCGGCGTCCGGCGCCGGCTGCACCCCGCGCTCCGCCGCCACCTCGGCCAGCGTCGGCACCAGCCGGCCCGGCTGCGCGTACGCCCAGAACAGCGGCGCGATCTCCAGCGGCAGCCCGGCCCAGAGCAGGGTGTGCGCCACGATCTCCGGCACGCCCTGCCGGGACACCGACTGCTGGTCGTAGCGGAAGACGGCCTGCGGGCCGTACGCCTCGGCCAGCTCCTGGCCGATCACGTCCAGGCCGACCGCCGGGGCCGGCTGCTGCTGCGGCAGCGGCGCCCGCACCGGCGCGGAGCGCGGCGGGCCGTCCGCGAACTGCTGGAGCTCGTCCTGGTGCTCCACCAGATGCCGCACCCCGGCCTGCCGGGTGGCGTGGTCGTGGCCGTACGAGGCGGTGTGCGTGATGCGCACCTGCGGCCAGTTGTCGCGGATCATGCGGGCGCAGTAGCCGCCGGGCAGCTCGCAGGACTGGAGCTCGGTGTGCAGTTCGAGAACCTGCTGCGGCGGCACGTTCATGGCGTGCAGCTCGTGCAGCAACTGCCACTCGGGGTGCGGCATGCCGGGCGCCGAGCGGCGGATCAGCTGCTGCTCGGAGCCGTCGGGCGCGCGGTAGCGCAGCACCGCCATGTAGCCGGAGCCGACGGTCGGCATGCCGGGCGGCGGATAGCCGTACCCCTGGGAGGGCGGCCCGTGCTGCGCGGGCGGCGGCGGGGTGCCCGGGCCGCCGGGAGCCTGGATGGCCGGGCCGGGCGGCGGGGGCGGTGGGGTGCCGTGCCCGGGGCCAGCCGGGGCCGGCGGCGGGAACGGTACGCCGCCGGTGTCCCCGGCGCCGGGTGCTGCGGGTGCGCCCGGGGTTCCCTGGGCTCCGGGGGTGCCCGGCGCGGGCGAGAGCATCGTCGCGGCGGCGTGCACATTGCCGCTGCCCACCCCGCCGATGCCGCCGATGCTGCCGGGCGGCGGCACGGACGGGTTCGGCTCGGTGGGCCGGGAGGCCGCCGCCTTCAGCGCGGCGATCTCCTCCGGGGAGACCTGCTGGGTGGGGATGTAGGCGTCGCTGCCGCCGCCGGAGGTGCCGGGCGCCGGCGGCGCGCCGGGGGCGGGCGGCGGGGGGAGCGGCAGGCCGGGCGGGGCCGGCGGCGGGCCGCCCTGCGGCGCGGTGGGCGCCATGGCCGCCTTGGCGGTGTCGGCGGACGCCAGATCGGCGGCGCCGCCCGGGGTCCCGCCCGGCAGCGCGGGCGCCGGCGGCACCGGCGGCAGCCCCGGCGGCGGGGTGGCGGCCGGCGGCAGCGCGTCGTGCAGCTGCGTCTTGGGCAGCGCGCTGCCCTGCGGCATCACCGAGGTACGGGCCTCCGAGGCGGGCTGCGCGGGCGGCTCGGCGCCGCCCCCGGTCCCGCCGAGCCCGGCCGGGGGCTCGCGGTCCAGCACCACGGGGGGCGAGAAGACGGTGGCGGGCGGGGCCACGGACGGGATGTCCGTACCGCTGCCCGAGGTGTCGGTGGCGTCCCACACCGAGCCGCCGGAGGACGGCGGGCCGCCGGTGTCGGTCCCGGCCCACGGGTCCGGGTCCGGGGCGGCCTCGGGCTCGGCGGCGGCCACGGGCGCGGCCACCGGCTCCGGCGCGGGTTCGGGTTCCGGCGCGGCGGCCGACGCGGCGACGGGCTCCGGTACCGGCTCCGGCTCCGCCTCGGCCTCGGCCGCCGCCCGTGCCTCCGCCTTCGCCTCCGCCTCGGCGTTCGCCCGGTCGGCGGCCTCCTTGAGCCAGTCCGGCGGCGTCAGCAGGAACGACGTCGCCTCCACATCGATGCGCGGCGGCTCGGCGGCCGGCACCGGGGCGGACTGGCTGCCGCCGTACGCCTCCTCGTACCGCCGTATCACCTCGCTCACCGGCAGCGCGGGCCACAGCGTCGACTCGCCGCTGTCCCGCGCGATCACCAGCTTGCCGCCGCAGTCCTCGGCCCAGGCGACGAAGCCCAGATCGAACTCGCGCACCCGCACCTCGCGGCTGCGCTCCCCGGTGGCGGAGCCGTTCACCCAGCGGTCGGCGCGCTCCTGCGCCTGTGCGAAGGTCACCATCGCCGCCTCACCCCTCCACCGGGACGGCGCGGGCGAAGCCGCCGTCCACCATCAGATCGGCCACCGTCTCCAGCTCCGGCGGCGAGCCCGCCAGCCGCAGCAGGAAGTCGTCGAAATCGGTGCCGCACGGCAGCAGCAGGGTCTCCACCCGCTCCTGGACGGTCAGCCCGTCGCGGTCCCGGGCGTCGTCGTAGGCGCACAGCCACACCGAACCGGTGTCCTCGCCCTTGACCTTCACCGCGAGGATGCCGCCGTTGACGAACGCGACCCCGAGATAGTCCTTGGTCAGATGATCACGCAGACATTTGTTGATGTAGACGAGATCGTTGACCGCCGCCTCCTCCCTCAGGGTGAAGAACGGCTGGTCGATCAGCAGCCCCAGCTCCGCGTCCAGCGCCAGCCCCACCGGGGCGCAGCCACCGGCCGCCTTGAGGAACGAGCGGTACGCGCCCGGCAGCGCGTACCCCAGCTTCTCCTCGGCCGCGCGCAGCCGGTCCTCCTCCACCGCCACCGAGTACGGGGCGGCGAAGTGGGCCGGCTTGGGGTCCTGGAGCGGACGGGTACCGCGCTTGTCCTGGTCCACGGCGGTGGTCGCGAGCCCCGCGTGATGCCGCAGCAGCGCCTTCACCTCGACCGGGACCAGCTCAAGGCGCCGGGTGCGGGCCACGTGGTGCCAGGTCCAGCCGTGCGGCGTGGCCACCGGCGGCAGATCGGCCCACAGCTCGTGCCCGGCGGCGTGCAGCGCGGCGTTCGCCGACACGTAGTCGGTCAGCCGCAGCTCGTCGATGCCGAAGCCCTCGGGCGGTTCGGCGATCTCGGCGGCGGCTCTGGCGAACGGGGAGAAATCCGGATACCCCTCCGCGTCCACCCGGACGCCCTGCGGATAGCGGGCCGCCCGTACCGGGTCCGGGAACTGCACCAGCTGTCCCGCATAGGCCCCGTTCGGTGGCGCGGCATGCTGCCCGAGCCGACCTGTCGTCATGGCGTTTGGCCCCCTGCTGCTCCTACACGCGGTCACGCTGTTCCGCACAG
This sequence comes from Streptomyces harbinensis, assembly GCF_900116145.1. GTDB lineage: Bacteria > Actinomycetota > Actinomycetes > Streptomycetales > Streptomycetaceae > Streptomyces > Streptomyces carpaticus. Next base: position 254,259 of record NZ_FPAB01000007.1, read on the forward strand.
CCTACGAGGTCCATGTGTCATGGGCACCGCCCCCGGGCGCCTTAACCGGTCGTGACAACGGCTTGTGGCAAGCTGATCGGCAGGGTGGGGAGAACCGGGGGAGAAAGCGCGAGGATGCCGGTGACGCTGGATCTTGACAGCCAGGACGGCCCGGCGGACGCCGGGCCCGCCGCCCCCGTACTCCGGCACCGGCGGGACGGCATCCTGCCCACCACCGCCGCCGCCCTCCTCCTGCCCGGCCACGCACACCCGCTCAAGGGCGCCGCCGTGCACCGCTCGGCCCCTGACGCGCCGCGCCTGCACCCGCAGGTGCGCCGGTTACTGGACGGACTCGGCCCCGCCGACCGCGAACGGCACGCGGGCCGCTGCCCCGAGGCCGCGCTGATCTCCCGGTACCTGAACGAGGGCGGCGACGCCCGGCACCTGCGCGGCGCGGAGATCACCACCCGGCACATCAGGGAGGACGGCGACCCGCAGCACGGCAGGTACGCCCCGCACTGCCGCTCCTGCGCGGCGCTGCTGGGGCACTTCGGCGTGCAGAGCGTGAGCGGCGGCGAGCCGGACACCGGACTGACCGGCCCCACCCTGACCCTGCGGCTCCCGGACGGCGAACCACCGCAGGCGCCCGGCGATCTGGACCTGGACCAGGCCCTCGGCTACGCGGGCTGGCACCCCGGCCGCCGCATGACCGAACAGGCCGAACGCTGGGCCGACACCCTCAGCGGCCACCGCTCACCACAGGGCCACCCGCATGTGCTGTTCCCGGCGGCATTCGAGACCTGGGCGGAGTACGGCGGCCTGCGGCTGCACCCGATGGGACCGGGCCACTGGTACGCACCCGGCTCGGTGGTCATCGACCCACTGCGCGGCCTGCACTGGGCCCGCACCCTCGGCGACCTGGGCCGCGCCCTGGACACCGACCTGTGCCCCCTGGGCGCGGAGGGCGGCGGCACCGCCCTGCTGGCGATGGACCGCGAGGCACGGATATACGCCCTGGACCACACCGGCGACTGGTACCTGGGCCCCGACCTGCGCACGGCCCTGATCACCCTCCTCACCGGAGGCCGCCCGGTCCGGCTGCTCAGCCCCGAGTAGAGCGCGTGCCGCCCGGCGGTGGGCAAGGGCCTACGCCGGGTCCAGCCCACGGTGGGCGGCCCAGGCGGAGGCGGTGTCCGCCATGGCCTTCAGCCAGTGCTCGTCCGGGTTACGCGCCGCCTGGTGCCCCATCATGCGGGCGGTGGCGACCGCGAAGGCATCGACGGCCCCGGGGTCGGCGCTCGCCCAGCCCTCGCAACCGGACGCCCAGCCCTCCGCGCTCTCCGGCTTGTGCCCGGCCGCGATCAGCTGGAGCACGAGCATGGCCGGGTCGATGAACGCCGCGCCACGGGTGGGCCAGGCCCAGTCCACGACCCAGGGGCGCTCGGGCCCGCGCAGGAGGTTTGCCGGGTTGATGTCCGCGTGCACCAGACAGTCCCCCTGGAACAGCGGCGCGGCGCCCCTGTCGGCCCACCAGTCCCAGCGGGTTTCGTGCCAGTCCCGGGCGACGTGCGGGAGTTCCAGCGCCCCGATGCGGCGGACGAGGTCCACGATCACCGGCAGATCCGGAGAGCCGGGGGAGAAGTCCGTCTCCCGGCAGTCGACCAGCTCGAAGCCGAGGACGATCCACTCCGCGTCCTCGACCGCCCACAGCAGCGCCGGGGAGAGGGAGCGGACGAACGGGTTGATCGCCCGCTCCCGCAGCAGCTGATCCCGCCGACCACCCGGACGGTTCCGCATCGCCTTGACGAAGAACCGCCCCTTCTCGCCGGTGACGACCGCCAACAGGTCGGTGCTGAACCCACGCCCATCGGGCGGGCCCACCCGCACGATCCGGCCGGTGTGCGGCCGGATCAGCGCCAGGACTTGGGGGTCCGGATCGACAGCCACAAGGGCTCTCCCTTCGCGGATGGCAACTGCTCAGCCCCAGGTGAGCGGGTCGAGATGCCGATAGAACCGCTCGCGGCCGGGGTCGTGCGCGATCCCGTACCGGCGGGTGAAGGACGCGGCACCGTCCAGCCCCGCCTCACGCGCGGTGCCGAACAGCAGCGCCAGATCGGCGTACGGGTCGGCCCGGCCGAGCCGCCCGAGGTCGATGAAGCCGGTCACGCGGGCGGTGTCCGGGTCCAGCAGGATGTTGGGCAGCGTCAGATCCCCGTGACAGACGACCGCGTCGTCGGCCTCCTGCGCCAGCCGGTGGTCCAGCTGCGGGGTGAGGCGGGCGAGCAGTTCGGCCGGGGGTGTGCCCCGCTGCTCCTCGGACAGGAACTCCGGGTTCACCGCCCCACGGGCCACCACGTCCCGCGCCAGCCGGTACATGGTGCGCAGATCCCGGCCGGCCGGACACCCGGCGAGCGGCAACCCGTGCAACGCACGTACGGCATCGGCGATCGCCTCCCAGGCGGCGCGCAGCGTACCGATCCCCACCTGATCGGCGGGCACGCCCGGTACGGCGCTGGTCACCAGGACGGCCCCGTCATCCGTATCCCGCCAGTCCAGCACCCGGGGCCCCGGAATCCCCTGGCCGGCGAGCCAGATCACCCGGTCCCGCTCGCCCGCGAGCGCCGAACGTTCGGCGCCGGTCACGGACTTGGCGTACCGCCCGCCATCGGCGGACCGGAACACGGCGGCCCCCGACTCGCCGGTGGTCACCGGCTGCCAGGGCCCGGCGGAGGGCCAGAGATCATCGGGACGCGTCACCCGGCCGACCCTAGGCCCCGGGCAGGGGCCGGGCCAGCGGATTTCAGCGGTGTCAGCGGAGGGAGCCGAGGAACGCGGTGAAGGCGGCGGGCCGGAAGGTGAGGTGGGGGACGCTGGTGGGGCGCTTGCTGTCCCGGACGTGCACGGAGGCGGGAGTGGCGGCGATCTCGACGCAGGCGCCGCCCTCGCCGTTGCTGTAACTGGACTTGTGCCAGCCGAGGGCGACTTCGACGCAGGCGCCGCCTTCGTCGTCGCTGTAACTGGACTTGAACCAGTGCAGCTCGCTGCTCATCCCTCGGCCACCATTCGCTCGATGAAGCGCGCCGACTCAGCGCAATCCAGGGCTTCTCCTCGGATCATCCCATAGCGCTGTGCTTGTGTGCTCACCTCGTCCGGGTCTGAAGTCAGCTGGCTCTGCGACTGTCCCTCGAAGTAGACGAAGTGCTCGTGTTCGGCAGTCTCCAGCAGCACCATCGGCCCGTTCAGCGCCGGGGGGATGGTCCGGTCGAACGGCAGCACATGAATGGCCACATTGTGCGGAGCCCCGGCGTCCAACAGGTGCAGCAGTTGCCTGCGGTGGACTTCCGGACCACCGATGGCAGCTCGCAGAGCTGCCTCGTAGATGACGAAGTTGAACGCGACTGGTGGTGTGCGGGTGAGCAGAGCCTGGCGCTCCATCCTCCCTGCTACTCGCTCTGCCACGGTCTCCTCGTCCAGCGGAGGGCAGCGACCACTGATGAGGGCCAATGCGTACTCCTCTGTCTGGAGCAGCCCTGGGATCAGGGCGTTTTCATACCAGTTCAGGAGGATGGCCTGGTCCTCGTAGATCATGAAATCCATTGCACGAACCGGGAACTTGTCCCGCTTCAAGTGGCTCAGTCCCGCCAGCAGGATGCCCTTCGCGCCGAACATCTCGTCGGCGATCTCCGCCATCCGCGCGGGCACCTTCCGGCGGCCCTGTTCCACGGACTTCACCATGTCCACGGAGTAACTGGTCGCTTCCGCCACCGTCTCGCGCCGTACCTGTGCGGCCTGGCGCCAGAGTTGGAATTGCTGGCCGAAGTAGCGGTAAGTGGTCGGAAGTTCGGAAATCTCGTCGGACATACGCCCTGCCTTCCCTCACGCGGCGCGTATCAGCCGTCCCCTGGGCCCCGTGTCCGCCCGCCGTACCCGCCTGGTCACTGCCTGCGAGTATCCGTGCGGTGATCGACTCATATCTACTGATCGGCGAAACTTCCGCCCGTTCGAGGGGCGATACGGCAACGCGCCGAGCACCGGGTTGACGATTCTGCCCTTCCGGTTGCCCTTCCGGGCTGTTCAGTCGGTGGTGGCGGTCTCCGTCGCGCGGATCGCGTCGCGGTAGGCGCGGGCCGTCGCGCGCAGGGCCGTCTCGGGGTCCACGCCCGCCGCTTCCGCCTCCGCCGCCAGGGCCAGCAGCCGGGCGCCGAAGTCGGCCGGGCCGGCCGAGACCGGGGGTTCGACGGGGAGGTCCGCCGTGCGGGCGCGGCCCGCCAGTTTCGCGGCCAGGGCCAGGGCCGGCTGGCCGAGCGGGACGCCCTCGGTCACCGAGGCGCGGCGCTTCTCCTCCGCCTTGGTGCGCAGCCACAGCGCGCGCACCTCCTCGGGCGTATCCGCCCGCTCGTCGCCGAAGATGTGCGGGTGGCGGTGGATCAGCTTGGCGACCAGGCCGCCCGCCACGTCGTCGATGTCGAACGGTTCCTCGGCGTCCTCGGCCGCGATGCGGGCGTGGAAGACCACCTGGAGCAGGACGTCGCCCAACTCCTCGCGCAGTTCGGTCCGGTCGCCGTCCTCGATGGCCTCGACCAGTTCGTACATCTCCTCCAGGCCGTGCTTGGCCAGGTCCCGGTGGGTGCGGGTGGAGGACCAGGGGCACTCGGCGCGGATGCGGTCCATGACCTCCACGAGGTCGAGCAGCCGGGCGCCGGGCAGGTCGTACGCGCCGGGCAGGAGTTCCAGCGCGGGCATGGTGTGGCGGCCGGAGCCGGCCAGGGTGGCCAGTTCGGCGGTCAGCCGGCTCTCGCCGTCCGCGCCGGCCAGCACCACGGCCGTCCGGCCGCCCGCGCACTCCGCCATCAGACCGGTGGCGCCGGGCGCCGGGCCGGCCGCCGTCACCCCGGCTTCCTTGAGGTAGGGGAGCAGCGGGTGGCCGTCGCGCGCGTACACCCGGTCGGCGGCGCGCAGAAGCTCCCAGGCGGGCCAGGAGAGCAGTCCGGGCGCCACCCGGTGGCTGGTGGTGAGCAGGACGATACGGCCGGGGTCTGCGGCTGCGGCGGAGGTCACCCGTCGAGCGTAACCGGCTGCTGATCGCGGTCGGTGGTGCGCAGCCACGGCTCGTCCAGATCGACCAGGGAGACGAGCTGGGCGTCCCAGGTGCCGTAGCGGGGGTTGATCTCCACGCCGGCCTCGTCGGCGGTCTCCGCGAGCAGCTGCCCGATCTTCTCGCCGCCCATCGGGTCCTCCAGCACGCCGAGCCGTTCCGCGATGCCCTGGATCTGGAGGTTGCTGCGCAGTACGTCGTCGATCTGCTCGGCGGTGAGCGGCAGCCCGCCCTGGCCGCTGATGGCGCTCTGGGCGAGGGCGTCGGGGCCACCCGCGTTGGCCTCGGCGTCGGCGCGGGCCTCCTGGACCTGGCGGCGGGTGATGTCCACGCCCTGCGACTGGGCGGCGCGGTCCACGACCTGGAGGTAGACGAGGAAGTTGACGGTTTCCCTCGTGAGGGTGCTGCTGGCGGCGATGAGCTGGTCGGCGTCGGGCTGGTCGCGCTGGGCGGCGCGGACCGCGTCGACGTGGCCCTGGACCTGGGAGATGGAGATGCGCTCCCCGCCGACCACGGCCGCCGCTCCCGGATGGGCGCCGGTGGAGCAGCCGGTCAGCAGCGGTGCGGCCACCAGGACGGCGGCGGCGGTGACGGACAGGGCAGTGGTGCGGCGCTTCATTGCGGCTCCCCGCTGGTGGCGTGGTGTCCGGGTGTCGGGTGGGTCCGGTGCGGTTGGGTCAGTCGATCTTAAGCAGGCTGCACCACGGTGACTACCCTGTGCAGCCCGCCTTTCCACCCGCGCCCGGTTCAGCCCTTGGCGAGCCGCCGGATCACCGGGGCGACGCGTTTGCGGCCGACCTGGTAGAGGCCGCCGGCGCCGCGCCGGATGAGGCGGCGGACGGCGGTGTCGGGCCGTTCGGAGCTGGGCGGCAGCGCCCGGCCGTCCAGGGCGAGGCCGCGCCGGGCCAGCAGCGTCTCCAGGTAGTCGGAGGCGCTCTGCGGCGTGTAGTAGGGGCGGGTGGCCTTGAGGGTGCCGGGCGCGGCGGCGCGCAGGGCGGCGATCCGGGCGCGGGCGTCGGCGTACGGGTCGGGGTGGCCGACGCCGCGGCTGGCGGCCCAGTCGGGGTCGACGCCGGGGACGAGGCCCTTGTCGAGTTCGGCCCAGGAGGCGAGCAGCCCGGAGTGGATGAAGTAGTGGTTGCCGTGCGCCTCGCGGACCCCGTAGTCGGTGAGGATCGCGGTGGGGATGCCGCGGTGGATGGATTCCATGGCGGCGGTGGAGGAGACGGTGACCAGCAGGTCGGTGCGGTCCAGGACCTCGCCCATGTCGCCGTAGACGAGGGTGAGGTTGGCCGGCGGGTCGGGCAGCTCGTCGTACAGCGACTGGTACGAGTGGCGTTCGGTGTGGGTGACGGCCTCGCCGGGGCGGTTGCGGAGCTTGATGAGGACTTCGCGGTCCGGGTGCAGGCGGGCGTGCCGGGCCAGTTTCTCCAGCATGCCGAGCCGGGCGGCGCGGGTGCCGGGCACCGAGGGCTGGACGGCGAAGGTGACGGTGAACGGGCGGGCGGCGCCGGGTGCGGTGCGGCCGAAGGCGCCGTGGACGGCGGGCGGGTCGTAGGGGGCGCCGCCGAGGAACGGCAGTCCGGCCTCCACGATGTCGGCCGGGTCGGCGCCGATGCTGCGGTAGACGGCGCGGAAGCGTTCGGCGTCGTGGGCGCAGTTGGCGAGTATCAGGTCGGAGCCGACGCGCAGCAGCAGCCCGTCGACGAGGTTCTCGTACACGACGCCGACGTAGCCGGTGACGAGCAGCGGGCGGTGCGGGCGGCCCTCCCAGGCGATGCCGAGCGCGTGGATGAGGGAGAGGACGGTGCCGCCGGTGGTGCCGAGCACCACCAGGTCGGCGGCGTGCACGGCGGGGTCCTCCAGCAGCTGGACGCAGTCGACGACGGCCGTGGTGTCGGGGACGATGCCGACCTCGGCGATCTGCCGCTGGGTGGGCATGGTGGCGACGGCCAGGAAGCGGGCGTCGATCGCGTGGTCGGGGGCGATCCGCCGGGCGACGGAGGCCGCCCATTTCCAGCGGCTGTCGGAGTCGGCGAGAACGACGACGCGGGGGGTTCCGCTTCCCATCCGTTTACGTTTCCCTTCGATGGGACGCGAGGTCCTCGGTCATGCTGGGCGTCACCCCGTTGTACACCGGTGGGACGACGGCCAGTTGGCGCCCGGGTGAACCGGAGGTGTCCGGCGTGTCGGCGGGCGCGGGGTCCTCGGCTCGTACCGGGCGGGTGGCGCGCGGCGCGGTCTCGGGGCGGAAGAGCCAGCCGATCCGGGGCTGGACGAGGGGCCGGGACAGCCACCGTACCGGCGGGGTGGCGAGCAGCGAGGCGAGCGCGATCGCGAACAGCAGCAGGGCGGCCTGCTCGGGCCAGGGGCCGACCCAGTCGACGCCGTACCGCTCCAGCAGCGGGCGCAGCACGAGCGGGTGCAGCAGGTAGATGGTGAGGCCGCCGGCGCCGAGGTAGGTGATGACGGGCAGCCGGCGGCGCGGGACGAGCCGGATGAAGGCGAGCGCGATGACGGCGCCGGCGGCGAGGACGGCGGCGCGGGTGGTCCAGGCGAACGGGGCGTCGAAGAGGTGGCCCTGGCCGTAGGGGCCCTTCATGTAGAGCCAGCCGAGCTTGATGTCGTGGCGGGCGGACCAGGAGACGGTGAAGGTGACGGCGAGGACGCCGAGCGCGGCGTACCGGCTCCAGGGCGCGCGCATCGCGTCGCGGAACAGGCCCTGCCGCAGCCGCCAGCCCAGCAGGAAGAAGGGGAGGAAGGTGAGGGTGCGGGAGAAGGAGAAGGCGCTGCCGATGTCGGCGATGTAGCCGGCCAGCAGGGCGACGACGACGGAGGTGGCCAGCGGGTACCGGAGCTGGGCGAGGTAGGGCAGGCCGGCGCGCCAGAAGAGCAGGGAGAGCAGGAACCACAGGCCCCAGGCGGGTTCGACGGTGTAGTACGTCCATTCGCCGTCGTCGTAATGGTGCCGCTGGAGGGTGTGCAGCAGGCCGATGGCGAGGTAGGGCAGCAGGATCGACTCGATGAGGCGGCGGCCCTCGCGCGGGGTGAGGGCGCCGGCGCTGGAGAAGTAGCCGGCGACCATGACGAAGACGGGGACGCGCATGGCCCAGCTGGCGATGTAGAGCCAGCGCAGTCCGTCGCGGTCGGCGATGGAGTCCATGGCGTGCCCGAAGACGACGAGGACGCCGGAGAAGTAGCGGATGTTGTCCCAGTGCGGGTCGCGGCTGGCGCGGCGGGCCTTGCTGGTGCGGGGCCACAGCCGGGGGAGGGGCAGGCGCATGGGCGACCTCGGGAACGGTGGTGCGGGAACGGGCCGGTGGAGGCTAGCGGGGCCGGTGCGTCGTCGGATGCACGGCGGGCAACGCGCGGGTGAACGCGGTGTACCGGTCGGGGGTACGCCCCGGTGGTGCGGGTGATGGTGGTGCGCCGGCCGATCCCGTCGAGGGCTTTGACGGTGGCGGGGCGGTAACGCGGGCCCCGGGCTCCGGGCTCCGGCTTGACCTCAACCGCACTTGACGTTTCACGCTGGGCACACGACGACAACAGGAGGTTCGTGTGACAACGCCTCAGCTGCCGGATCTGGCCCGGCCCGACGCCGGAACCACGCTGATCAGCGAGTGGATGGTGGACACGCCGGACCGGCAGGACCGGGCGGGCCGTGCGCTGCTGGGGGAGTGGAGCGAGCTGTCGGCCAGGTTTCGCCCCGAGGCTTTCCTGCGGCTCAGCTGCTTCGCCGGCGTGGACGGGCGGGTGCTGCTCTGTGTCGCGCAGTGGACCAGCGACGACGCCCACCTCGCCTTCGTCCGCGAACACCGGGCTGAGATGGTCGGCCGCATCGACCGCGAGATCCCGGGGATCCGCCGTCCCGGGCTGGTCCGCTACCGGTTGGCGCACACCGTCGTGCCGGACGACGCGTGCGACGACACGACCGACGTGATCGTCGCACGCGCAGAGAGTGAGCCCGCGTCCGACGCCGCGCGCTGGGCCGAGGCCACCGCCGACCGGCTACGGACGACTCCGCCCCCCGGGATGGGCGTCGCGCACGTTTTCGTCAGCGCAGACCGTGCGCGTGGCCTGCTCTACGCGCCGGTGACCGAGGCGAACGATGTCGCTGGTGCGCGGCTCTACCGGCTGCTCGGTACCGTCGCAGGGCCAAGCGCCGGTGTGGACGGCGCGGGACCGTCGGGTGCGGAGTCCGTGTTCTGAACGGCACAGCCGTTCCAGGGGGAGTTCACCATCTCCGACCTGGACGACGGGCCGGCCGGGCTCGGCCGGCCCCTAGGTGGGGTGACCGGAGGGCTCGTCCCGGGGGAGGAGGACGGGGCAGGGGCGGCTTTCTAGTCTGAGAGGCGCACATCGGACGTTCGGACCATCGGACGTTCGGATCAGCGGGCCATCGGACCGGAAGCATGGGGAGGGGGCGGGGCATGGCGGTGCTCAGGGCCTCGGTGCGCAATCTGTGGGCCCACAAGGGCCGGATGGCGCTGTCCGGGATGGCGGTGCTGCTGTCGGTGGCGTTCGTGTGCGGAACGCTGGTGTTCACGGCGACGATGACCACGACGTTCGACAAGCTGTTCGCCCGAACGGCCTCCGATGTGATGGTCGGCCCGGCCGAGCGGTCGCGCGGCGGGAGCTTCGATCTGCCGTCCGCCGTCGGCAAGCCCGACACCGTACCGGCCGCGCTGGCCGGCGAGGTGGCGGCCGTACCGGGCGTGGAGCGGGTCACCGGGTCCGTGTCCTCGCCGCTGGTGGTCGTCGTGGACGCGGCGAACGAGAACATCGGGCCGACCACCGGCGCGCCCACCCTCGCGAGCGCCTGGTCCGCGGTGGAACCGCGCTCCATGGAGGTGCGGGAGGGCACGCCGCCGAGCGGGCCGGGCGAGATCATGGTGGACGCCGACACGGCGGGCCGGAAGAACCTGGCGGTGGGCGACCGGCTGCGGCTGCTGACGGCGTTCGGCGACTTCCCGGTACGGATCAGCGGCATAGCCGCCTACACCGTCACCAACCCGGGCGCGACCCGCCTGTACCTCGACGGGCCGGCCGCGCGGGAGTTCCTGCTGGGCGGGGAGGAGGCGTTCACCGAGCTGTACGTCGACGGCGACGGCTCGCTCACCGACGAGGCGCTGCGCGACGCGATCGCGGCGGCGGTCGGCGGTGACGGCACATACCAGCTGCGGACCGCCCAGGAGTACGCGGACGACAGCCGGGACGCCATCGGCGAGGTGATGTCGGTGGTCCGGTACGTGCTGCTGGGGTTCGCCGGGATCGCGCTGCTGGTCGGGGTGTTCCTCATCGTCAACACCTTCTCGATGCTGGTCGCCCAGCGCACCCGGGAGATCGGGCTGCTGCGCGCGATCGGCTCCGGGCGCGGGCAGATCAACCGCTCGGTGCTGATCGAGGCGCTGCTGCTGGGGCTGATCGGCTCGGTGCTCGGCTTCGGCGCGGGCATCGGGCTGGCGGTCGGGCTGATGGTGGCGCTGCGCGCGTTCGGCCTGAACCTCAGCACGGACGATCTGACCATCGGCTGGTCGGTGCCGGTGACCGGGGTGGTGCTGGGCACCGCCGTGACGCTGCTCGCCGCGTATGTCCCGGCGCGGCGGGCCGGGCGGATCACGCCGATGGCCGCGCTGCGGGACGCCGGGACGCCGGGCGACGTGCGGGCCGGACGGGTGCGGGCGGCGCTGGGCGCCGGGTGCGCGGTGGCCGGGCTCGGGCTGCTGGCCGGCACCGCGGTGGTGGAGTCGGCCGCGGACGGGGTGTTGTTCCTGGCGGCGGGCATCGTGCTGAGCCTGCTGGGTCTGATCCTGGCGGCCCCGGCGCTGGTGGGGCTCGTGGTGCGGGTGCTGGGCGTGCTGCTGCTGCGCGTTTTCGGGCCGGTGGGGCGGCTGGCCATGGGGGCACCTCCCGGCCGAAGGCTGGGGGAGGAACGCGCTGCGCAATCCGCGCCGTACCGGGGCCACCGCCGCCGCGCTGATGATCGGACTGGCGCTGGTGTCGGGTCTCTCCGTGGTGGGGTCCTCGATGGTGGCCTCGGCGACGGACGAGATCGACGCGTCGGTGGGCGCGGACTTCATGCTCAGCCCGAGCAACTTCGGTCCGGTGCTGCCGGATGTGAGCGCGGCGGTGGAGGAGGTACGGGCGGACGGCGACGCGGTGGCGTCGGTGACCGAGTACCGGGTGCTGTCCGCCACGGCCACCACCCCGGACGGCACGGTGGTGGACCGGCAGCTGGCCGCCGCGCAGCCCTCGATGCTGGAGGATCTGCGGGTGAGCACGGTGGCCGGCGATCTCGCACAGGTGTACGAGGAACCTGGCGGCGGGCTGGCCCTGGACGAGGACGAGGCGGCGACGCTCGGGCTGGGCGTGGGCGACGAGGTGCGCGTGGACTTCGCCGGGGACTCGGGCCCCGCCGCGCTGACGGTGCGGGCGATCACCGAGAAGTCCGCGCTGGAGGGCGGGGTGTGGACCGTCTCGCTGGACACCGCGCGCGCCCACCTGGGCCCGGAGGCGCTGCCGCTGCCCAGCCTGCTGTTCGTCACGGCGCGGGAGGGGCGGGCCGAGGAGGCGCGGGTGGCGCTGGAGGCGGCGCTGGAGCCGTACCCGCAGATGGAGCTGCGCGACCAGTACGAGCTGAAGGAGCAGATCCGCGAGCAGATCGGCCAGTTGCTGAACATGGTCTACGGGCTGCTGGCGCTGGCGATCGTGGTGGCGGTGCTGGGTGTGGTGAACACCCTGGCGCTGGCCGTGGTGGAGCGCACCCGCGAGATCGGGCTGCTGCGCGCCATCGGGCTCTCCCGGCGGCAGCTGCGGCGGATGATCCGGCTGGAATCGGTGGTGATCGCGCTGTTCGGGGCGCTGCTGGGCGTCGGCCTCGGGCTGGCGTGGGGGCGGCGAGCCACCGGCTGATGGCGCTGGAGGGGATGCGGGTGCTGGAGATCCCGTGGCCGGTGATCACGGTCGTGTTCGCGGGCGCGGCGCTGGTCGGTCTGGTGGCGGCGGTGGCCCCGGCGTTCCGGGCGGGGCGGATGAACATCCTCACGGCGATCGGGACGGAGTGATGCGACCGGTGCCGACCGACCCAGGGGCGGTACGGGGCGGGTGAGCGTGCGGTGTACGCTTTTCGGCCGTGCCCCGTCCCCGCTCCCTGACCCCGCAGCACCTCGCGACCGCCGCGCTCACCGTCATCGACCGCGACGGCCTCGCCGGGCTGTCCATGCGGGCGGTGGCCACCGAACTGGGCATCGCCACCATGTCGCTCTACCGCTACGTCCCGGACCGCGAGGCCCTGGAACGGCAGGTCGTCGACCTGGTCCTGGCCGGCGTCGACACCGCGCCGCCGGCCGGCCAGCCGTGGCAGCGGCAGCTGGCCGGGCTGCTGGAACGGGTACGGACGGCGGTCGCCGCCCACCCCGGGACCGTACCGCTGACGGTCACCCACCGGCACACCTCCGAGGCGGTCCGGCAGTGGTCCGAGACGGTGCTGGGCGTTCTGGCGGCGGCCGGATTCACCCCCCGCCGGCGCGCGCTGGCGCTGCGCGCCCTGCTCGCCTACCTGACCGGCGCGCTCCAGAACGAACACCTCGCCCCGCTCGCCGGTGAGGGGACCACGGCGCTGGCGGAGCTGCCGCCCGACGCGTACCCGCTGCTGTCCGGCACCGCGAGCGAGGCCGCCCGGGTCCCGGCGGCGGAGGAGTTCCGGGCCGGCCTCGACCTCCTCCTGTCGGGCCTGAGCGCCGCGCCCCGTTGACGTGTCCCGCGTAGCAGAATCGATTCTGACGGGGGTGGGTGGATTTCATGATGGACGGAGAGGCGACATGGCCGATAAGCCCCGCAGGAGGAACGACATGACTGTTGCCCCCGAGCGAACGGAATTGCCCGTGGCGGTGCGGGCCAAGACCCTCATGGATCTGGCTGAGCTGACCAACACGGTGCTGCCCGGCCATCGCTCGGAAATCCTGGAAGGGCAGCTCATCGTGACTCCAGCCGCCAGCGGTGTGCACGCACGTTCGCTTTCCCGTCTCATGCAGGCGCTTGACCCGTTGATGGGTGGAGAGACCGATGTGGTCCAAGCAGTAGGCCTGTGGCTCACCACCGGCAGGGAAGATCATGCGATCCCGGATCTGGCTGTGGTGGACGAGGACTTCGAAGACCATGAACTCGCCTACAACTGCTATCCGCCTTCCGTGTTCCGCATGGTCGTGGAGATCACTTCCTCCAATTGGCGCGATGACCTGGAGCGCAAGCCCACCGCCTACGCCGCTGCGGGCGTACCGGTCTACGTGATCGTGGACCGCAGGCATGAGAACGTCATCGTCCTCACGGACCCCGTGGATGATGAATACCGCACACGGTCCGAGCACAGGGCCGGAGAATCTTTCGTCTTCCCCGAGTCCATCGGAGCCAAGATCGAAATCGAGGTTGATCTCCTGCTCAACCCTGCCCGTGCAGCAACCAACGGACGCGGATTCCGTCATCTGGGGTGACGTACGCCGCCACCGTCACCTCGGGCAGCGAGCGGGTCAGTGTCGGGGCGTTGTCGGGTGGGGACCACCCCAATGTGTGGTCCGCCGAGCTGCCCGGCGTGGCGGGCGGGTGGCCTAGGGCCTCCGCCCTCACGCCGTGCTCCTCGCGCAGCCAGTCCTCGAAGTCCGCGCCGCCCACCGTGAACACCGCCGCCCAGGCGCCCGCGCGGCGCGCGCACCGGGTGTCCGCCGCCTCGCGGGGCGGCTCGAAGCCGGCCGCCGCGTACGCCTCCTCGCAGGAGGCCTCCCGCCAGCCGCCCGCCGCGTGGTTCACGGTGCGGTCCAGGTACCACTGTCCGGCGAAGGCGCTCAGGGTGATGGCCAGCGCCACGGCCACCAGCGAACGGAAGGCGGGCGGCCGGCCCGGTCTGCGGCGGCGGGAGCGCGCGTACGTGCCCGGCTGCCTGTGCACACGACCACCCCGAAGCTCCGAACCGCCAACGACCCACCAGGTTCGTTCCCCGTCCCCGGCACCCTCTACCGCCGCTCACCCGCCGTATCCATCCGCTTGCACGATGCACCCATTTGGGTGGAGGTGTGGGGGCGTAGGCTGGGGGAAACCCGGTGCGGCGCCCGTACCGGGCTGTTGTGCGTGCCCCCGTGCCCCACGCCCCGCGACCGTCACCGGATGGATGCCCCCATGAGCCTGCACGGCCTGCTCGATGCCGTCACCGAAGACCCCGCCCTCGCCGAGGCGGTCGCCGCCGCGCGCGGCGGCGACCGGCGGCAGGTCGATCTCGTCGGGCCGCCCGCGGCCCGGGCGCTGTCCGTGGCCGCCCTGGCGCGCGGCGCCGGGCGCACCGTGCTGGCGGTGACGGCCACCGGCCGGGAGGCCGAGGACCTGGCCGCCGCGCTGCGCTCGCTGCTGCCGCCGGACGGCGTGGTCGAGTACCCCTCCTGGGAGACGCTGCCGCACGAGCGGCTGTCGCCGCGCGCCGACACCGTCGGCCGCCGGCTGGCCGTCCTGCGGCGCCTCGCCCACCCCCGTACCGACGACCCCGGCGCGGGCCCGGTCTCCGTGGTGGTCGCGCCGATCCGCTCGGTGCTCCAGCCGCAGGTCGCCGGGCTCGGCGACCTGGAGCCGGTGAGCCTGCGCGGCGGGCAGAGCGTGGAGCTGGGGCGGCTCACCGAGGCGCTGGCCGCCGCCGCGTACCAGCGGGTGGAGCTGGTGGAGAAGCGCGGCGAGTTCGCGGTGCGCGGCGGCATCGTGGACGTCTTCCCGCCCACCGAGGAGCACCCGCTGCGGGTGGAGCTGTGGGGGGACGAGGTCGAGGAGATCCGGTACTTCAAGGTCGCCGACCAGCGGTCCCTGGAGATCGCCGAGCACGGCCTGTGGGCGCCGCCCTGCCGGGAACTGCTGCTGACCGACGCGGTGCGCGAGCGGGCCGCCGCGCTGGCCGAGGAGCACCCGGAGCTGGGCGAGCTGCTGGGCAGGATCGCCGAGGGCATCGCGGTGGAGGGCATGGAGTCGCTCGCCCCGGTGCTGGTCGACGACATGGAACTGCTGCTGGACGTGCTGCCCGCCGGGTCGATGACGGTGGTGTGCGATCCGGAGCGGGTCCGCTCCCGGGCCGCCGACCTGGTGGCCACCAGCCAGGAGTTCCTGATGGCCTCCTGGGCGGCGAGCGCGGGCGGCGGCGAGGCGCCCATCGACGTCGGCGCGGCCTCGCTGCGCGGGATCGCGGAGGTGCGCGAGCACGCGGCGGAGCTGGGCATGCCGTGGTGGACGGTCAGCCCGTTCAGCGCGGACGCCTCGGCCGAGGCGGAGGAGGACACCGTACGGCTGGGGCTGCGCGCCGCCGAGTCCTACCGGGGCGACACGGCGCGGGCGCTGGCCGACACCAAGGGCTGGCTGGCCGACGGCTGGCGCGTGGTCTACCTCACCGAGGGCCAGGGCCCGGCCTCCCGTACCGCCGAGGTGCTGACCGGCGAGGGCATCGCGGCCCGGCTGGCGCACCGGGGTCTGGAGGCCGGCGCGATCACCCCGGCCGTCGTCCATGTGGCGTGCGGCGCGCTCGAACACGGCTTCACCGATCCGGCGCTGCGGCTCGCGGTGCTCACCGAGACCGACCTGACCGGCCAGAAGGCGGCGGGCCGGGACGGCACCCGGATGCCGGCCAGGCGGCGCAAGACGCTGGACCCGCTGACCCTGGAGGCGGGCGACTACATCGTGCACGAGCAGCACGGGGTGGGCCGCTACATCGAGATGGTGCAGCGCACCGTCCAGGGCGCCACCCGTGAGTACCTGCTGGTGGAGTACGCGCCGGCCAAGCGCGGCCAGCCCGGCGACCGGCTGTTCGTGCCGACCGACCAGCTGGAGCAGGTCACCAAGTACGTGGGCGGCGAGGCGCCGACCCTGCACCGGCTGGGCGGCGCGGACTGGACCAAGACCAAGGCGCGGGCGAAGAAGGCGGTCAAGGAGATCGCCGCCGATCTGATCAAGCTGTACTCGGCGCGGATGGCGGCCCCCGGGCACGCGTTCGGCCCGGACACCCCGTGGCAGCGGGAGCTGGAGGACGCCTTCCCGTACGCCGAGACCCCCGATCAGCTGACCACGATCGGCGAGGTCAAGGACGACATGGAGAAGTCGGTCCCGATGGACCGGCTGATCTGCGGCGACGTCGGCTACGGCAAGACCGAGATCGCGGTGCGCGCGGCGTTCAAGGCGGTGCAGGAGGGCAAGCAGGTGGCGGTGCTGGTGCCGACCACGCTGCTGGTGCAGCAGCACTTCGGCACGTTCTCGGAGCGGTACGCGCAGTTCCCGGTGGCGGTGCGGGCGCTGTCCCGCTTCCAGTCGGAGACCGACTCCAAGGCGGTGCTGGAGGGGCTGCGGGACGGCTCGGTGGACGTGGTGATCGGCACCCACCGGCTGTTCTCCTCGGAGGTGAAGTTCAAGGACCTCGGCCTGGTGATCGTGGACGAGGAGCAGCGGTTCGGCGTCGAGCACAAGGAGCAGCTGAAGAAGCTGCGGGCGAACGTGGACGTGCTGACGATGTCGGCGACGCCGATCCCGCGCACCCTGGAGATGGCGGTGACCGGCATCCGGGAGATGTCGACGATCACCACGCCGCCGGAGGAGCGGCACCCGGTGCTGACGTTCGTCGGCCCGTACGAGGAGAAGCAGATCGGGGCGGCGCTGCGGCGTGAGCTGCTGCGCGAGGGCCAGGTCTTCTACATCCACAACCGGGTGGACTCCATCGACCGGGCGGCGGCGCGGCTGCGGGCGATCGTGCCGGAGGCGCGGATCGCGACGGCGCACGGGCAGATGAGCGAGTCGGCGCTGGAACAGGTGGTGGTGGACTTCTGGGAGAAGAAGTTCGACGTGCTGGTGTCCACGACGATCGTGGAGTCCGGGATCGACATCTCCAACGCCAACACCCTGATCGTCGAGCGCGGCGACACCTTCGGTCTGTCCCAGCTGCACCAGCTGCGCGGCCGGGTGGGCCGGGGCCGGGAGCGCGGCTACGCGTACTTCCTGTACCCGCCGGAGCGTCCGCTGACGGAGACCGCGCACGAGCGGCTGGCCACCATCGCGCAGCACACCGAGATGGGCGCGGGCATGTACGTGGCGATGAAGGACCTGGAGATCCGGGGCGCGGGCAATCTGCTGGGCGGGGAGCAGTCCGGGCACATCGCGGGCGTGGGCTTCGACCTGTATGTGCGGATGGTCGGCGAGGCGGTGGCGGACTACCGGGCGACGCTGGAGGCCGGCGGCGGCGAGCCGGAGGAGTCGCTGCTTGAGGTGAAGATCGAGCTGCCGGTGGACGCCCATGTGCCGCACGACTACGCGCCGGGGGAGCGGCTGCGGCTCCAGGCGTACCGGTCGATCGCGGCGGCGAACACCGAGGAGGACATCGCGGCGGTGCGCGAGGAGCTGACGGACCGCTACGGGCCGCTGCCGGAGCCGGTGGAGAACCTGCTGCTGGTGGCGGGGCTGCGGATGCTGGCGCGCTCGTGCGGGGTGGGGGACATCACGCTCCAGGGGAACAAGATCCGCTTCTCGCCGGTGGAGCTGCGGGAGTCGCAGGAGCTGCGGCTGAACCGGGTGTACCCGGGTTCGGTGGTGAAGCGGGCGGCCGGGCAGGTGCTGGTGCCGCGTCCGACGACCGGGAAGATCGGCGGGAAGCCGCTGACCGGGCGGGAGCTGCTGGCGTGGACGGGTGAGTTCCTGACCACGATCCCGGGGTCCTGAGAGCGGGGCCCCGAGACCGGGTTCCTGCGTTCCGGCCGGGGGCCCGCCGCTGCGGAGAGCGGCGGGCCCCCGGTCCGTACGGCTCCGGTCCGGGCGGGCGCGGCCCGGTGCGCGGGGCCGGCGCGGGGAGGACGGGGTGCCGTGAGCGGTACGGCACCCCGGCTCGGGGGGTGGTGTGCGGTGCGCGCTGTGCGGTGCGGAGCGCCGTGCCGCCTCAGATGTCGAACTTCCATACGGCCGCCTCGGTCATGAGGTCGCCGATCTCGACGGTGAAGGACGTGCTGCCCGGCGGGACCTCGAAGGCGTACTCGGCGGTGACGGTGACCCCGGGGTCCACGTTCTCCTGGAAGCCCATGCCGATGTCGCCGTCGTAGACGCGGGCGGCCTCGATGCCGTTCTCGTCGTAGCCGGTGGGCAGGATCAGCACGGTGCTGATCCGCTCGTCGCCGTTGTTGGTGAGCGCGAAGTCCACCTTGTAGGTGTCGTAGTCCTCGTTCTCCAGCAGCGCCCACTCGCCCGGGGTGTACGGGGAGACGGCCTCGACGCTGATCTCCAGGCCGCTGTCCTCCCACACGGCGACGTCGTCCAGCGTGAAGTAGTCGGAGCCGGAGTCCGCGCCGCCGTCGTCGGCGCCCTGCCCGCCGTCCGCGTCGTCCCCGTCGTCCGCCGTGTCCGCGCTGTCGTCGGCGGCGCCGTTGTCCTCGGTGCCCGCGCTCTTGTCGCTCTTGGCCGGCTCCTCGTCCCCGCACGCGGTGAGCGCGCCGAGGGCGAGGGTGACGGCGGCGAGGCCGGCGACGGCCCGGAGCCGCTGCCGCCGGACGGGCGTACGGGGCGACTGCGGTGCGGTCCGGTGCTCAGCGTGGACGGTGGCGGTCATGCGGGATCCCCTCCCAGGGTGTTGTCGCGGCCCTCCGTGAACCGATGGCGTAATCACAGCACAGCCTGTGAACCGAGTCAACACGGGAACGAATGGTCCGGTACTGGCGTTCTGTGTATCGAGCGGGCAGCCTGGGGTAGGTAAGGTCCGTTGCACGAACAGGGGAGAGGGATGGGAGTGAGACAGGTGCCGGGCCACCACACCGACGTCACCGAGGTCACCGCGGCCGGGATCGCCCGGCTCGCCGGCGTCGGCCGGGCCGCCGTCAGCAACTGGCGGCGCCGCTACGCGCACTTCCCCCGCCCCGTCGGCGGCACCGACACCAGCCCCACCTTCTCCCTCCCCGAGGTCGAGCAGTGGCTGCGCGACCAGGGCAAACTCGCCGAAGTACCGCTGCGCGAACGGCTGTGGCAGCTGATCGAAGCCGACCCCAGGGGCCACAGCGCCGCGCTCACCGCCCTCGGCGAGCAGTACCTCGCCCACGGCGACCGGCCCCCGCCGGACAGCGGCGGCCACGGCGACCCCCTCGCCCGCACCGCCGCCGCCCTCGCCGCCGAGACCGGCCCCGCCGACGCGTACGCCTTCGCCCTCGCCCGCTACACCGACGGCGCCGCCGCCCGCCTCACCCCCACCCCGCCCGAGACCGCCGCCCTCATGGCCGCCCTCGCCGGCCCGGCCGGCACCGTCCTCGACCCCGCCTGCGGCGCCGGCAGCCTGCTCGCCGCCGCCCAGCGGCAGCCGGGCGGACCCCCCACCGAGCTGTACGGCCAGGACACCGACCCCGTCCTCGCCCGGCTCGGCGCGCTGCGGCTGGCCCTGCACGGCACCGCAACCGTCCAGGTCCGCGACGGCGACAGCCTGCTCGCCGACGCCTTCCCCCACCTCGCCGCCGACGCCGTGCTGTGCCACCCCCCGTTCAACGAACGCCACTGGGGCCACGCCGAACTCACCTACGACACCCGCTGGGAGTACGGGCTGCCCGCCCGCGCCGAATCCGAACTCGCCTGGGTCCAGCACGCCCTCGCCCGGCTCCGCCCCGGCGGCACCGCCGTCGTCCTGATGCCGCCCGCCGCCGCCTCCCGCCGCACCGGCCGCCGGGTCCGCGCCGCCCTGCTGCGCCGCGCCGCCCTGCGCGCCGTCATCGCCCTGCCGGCCGGCGCCGCCCCGCCGCACAGCCTCCCGCTCCATCTGTGGGTGCTGCGCAAACCGGACGGCACCACCGCCCACGACCCCCGGCTGCTCGTCGTGGACAGCGCCACCGCGCTCCGCCCGGCGAGCGGCACCGGCCGCGCCGGGCTCGACTGGGCGGCCCTGCACCGCACCGTCCTCGACGCCTGGCAGGACTTCCGCCGCGACGGCGACATCGCCGCCGTCCCCGGCGTCCGCCGCGCCCTGCCCGTCATCGACCTGCTCGACGACGAGGTGGACCTGGCCCCCGCCCGCCACCTCCCGCCGCCCGCCGAAGCCGACGGCGCCGCCGCCCTCACCGCCGTCCGCACCCAGCTGCGCGGCACCCTGCACCGCACCGCCCAGCTCGCCGCCGCCGTCCACCCCGACAGCGAGGAGAGCGCACCCGGCGCCCACTGGTCCACCGTCACCATCGGCGAACTCGTCCGCACCGGCGCCCTCGAACTCCACACCCACTCCGCCGCCGGCGACCCCCCGCCCCCCACCCGGCCCGGCGACGTCCTGGTCCCGCTGCTCCTGGACGGCACCGCCACCCAGGTCGTCGCCGACGACGCGGGCGGCGAGGCCCCCGACCGCCGGATGTCCCTGCTGCGCCCGGACACCGCCGCGCTCGACCCCTGGTTCCTGGCCGGATTCCTGCGCGGCACCGCCAACACCCGGCAGGCGAGCAGCTACGCCTCCAGCGCCACCCGCGTCGACGTACGCCGGCTGAAGGTGCCCCGGCTGCCGCTGGAGACGCAGCGCCGCTACGGCCGCCGCTTCCGGGAACTGGCCGCCTTCGAGGAGGCCCTGCGGCACACCGCCGACCTCGGCCGCCGGCTCGCCCAGGGCACCGTGGACGGACTGACCGAAGGCGCCCTGCCACCCGGCGACTGACCCGCTCCCGGCCGGCCCCGCCCCGGATATCATCCTCACTCGCGGGGGTCGAGCGAACGGGTGAAACGGGGAGCGCAGATGTACGGGTACGGTCCGCCCACGCCCGCCGGTCCGCCGCCGGGCCCGGCCGCCGTGGAGCGCCGTGGCCCCGGCGCCCGCGCGCTCATCGTGCGGTGGCTGTTCGCCACCTTCCCCGTGTGGTCGCTCGGCCTGCTCTCCTGGGTGCCGATGCTCCGGTTCGCGCTCCAGCGCAAACGCGGCCTGGACTGGGCGGTCTTCGCGCTGTACGTCCTGCTCACCGCCGGTCTGCTGCTCTGGCTCGACCTGCTCCCCGCCGAGGGGACCGAGAACGGCGGCACCGGCGGCGCGGGCGGCGGGGACGGCGAGGAGGTGGCCGAGGTCTCCGCGCTGCTCGGATTCTTCTGGCTGTCGCTGATCGTCGCCGCCACCATCCACGCGGTACGCGGCGACCGCTTCGAGCGCCCCCGCCCGGCCGCCGCCCTGCCGCCCACCCGGTACGCCCCCGCCCCGTACCCCGCGCCCACCGGCTACACCCCGCCGTCCGGCTACCCGCCGCCGTCGCCCGCCGCCTCGCCCGGCCCGTACCCCGCGCCCGCCGCGCCGCCCCCGGGCGCCTCGCCCCGGATGCGGCAGGTCGCCGACGAACTCGACGAGCTGGGCGCGTACCTCAGGAAAGAGGAAGAAGGCGGTAGCCGGTGACCCCCCGGCGGCTGGCCGGCCGGTACGAACTGACCGAACCGCTCGGCAAGGGCGGCATGGGCGAGGTCTGGGCCGGCCAGGACACCGCGCTCGGCGGGCGCCGGGTCGCCGTCAAGCTGCTGCACACAGACCGGCTCGCCTCGCTCTCCGGCACCACCGACCCCGAGGAACTGCGCCGCCGCTTCCTGCGCGAGGCCCGCGCCACCGCCCGGATCGACCACCCCGGCCTGGTCGGCGTGCACGACGCGGGCAGCGAGGGCGGCGAGCTGTACCTGGTCATGCAGCTCATCGACGGCTGTGACCTCGCCGACCACCTCGCCGAGCACGACCCCTACCCCTGGCAGTGGGCGGTGGCCACCCTCGCCCAGCTGTGCTCCGCGCTGGCCGCCGTGCACGCCGTCGAGATCGTGCACCGCGACCTCAAACCCGGCAATGTGATGATCCGCATGGACGGCCGGGTCACCGTCCTCGACCTCGGCATCGCCGCCGTACGCGGCGAGCAGGAGGAGACCCGCCTCACCCGCACCGGCGCCCTGCTCGGCACCCCCGTCTACATGGCCCCCGAACAGGCCGTCGGCGGACCGCCGGTCGGCCCGGCCGCCGACCTGTACGCGTTCGGCGCCATCGGCTACGAGCTGCTGACCGGAACGCCGCCCTTCCGCGCGCCCAACGCCGCCGGACTGCTCTACAAGAAGCTGCACGAGGAACCGCCGCCGCTCCAGCACCTGCGCCCCGACATCCCGCCCGCGCTCGCCGCGCTCGTCCACCGGCTGCTCGCCAAGGACCCCTTCGGCCGCCCGGCCGACACCCACGAGGTGTTCGCGGCGCTCGCCCCGCTGCTGCCGGGCCCCGGCCCCACCGGCGCCCCGCCGGCCGTCCCCATGGACCCCACCCGCCCCTTCGCGCACCCGATGGCGCCCTGGCCCGCCACCCGGCCACGCGCCCGCGAGCAGGACCTGTCGGCGGTGGTGGAGGAGGTACGGCGGCTGCTGGCCCAGCACCGGTACGCGGAGGCCGCCGAACTGCTCAGCCACACCCTGCCCCGGGCCGCCGCCCGCTACGGCCGGCACTCGCCGGTGGTGCGCACGCTGCGCAAGCAGTACGCCGCCACGCTGATGGACACCGGCCAGTACGCCCGTGCCCTGCCGGAGATCCAGTGGCTGCTCCAGGACTTCGGCACCGAGCGCGGCCCGTACGACCCGACCGTCGTCCAGCTGCGGGCGGACGAGGCGGAGTGCCTGCGCCGGCTCGGCCACCACTGACCGTACGGCGGACACGGACACGGGCGCGGGGCGCGGAGAAGAAGGGGAGGGGCGGCGATGCGTGGGGCCCGGCCGCCGGCCGGACCCCCGCGGTTGCGCTCCGCCGGCTGGACTCGAACCAGCACTACAAGGATTCAAAGTCCTGCGGGCTACCGATTACCCCACGGCGGATCACCGGGACAGACCCTACCCGAGCCACCCCCGGCACCCGGAATCCGCCTGGGCTCCGGCCACTTCGGCCGGCCGCCCGGAGGCGATCGCCGCCGCCCGGGGAAAAGGGCTGGACCGCGCCCGTAGGGTGGGTGCCATGAGCGAGTCGGGGGCGGGCCGGGCAGGGGAGGCGGAGCCGGGGGGCACCGCGCTGTGGTGGTGGGAGCGGCGGCGCGGCTTCGTGCTGGACGTGGCGCTGGCGCTGGGTTCTGCGGTGGAGTGCGCCGTCCAGGGGATCACGTTCGCGGGCCGCACCGGGCTGCCCGTGGTGGCGACCGCGCTGATCGGCGCGGCGGCCGGGGCCGTGCTGGTGGTGCGCCGGCGGTGGCCGCTGGCGGTGATCCTGGTGTCCATCGCGGTCCTGCCGGCCCAGATGGGCATGGCCATGGCACTGGTCGGCCTGTACACGCTGGCGACCACCGAGGTGCCGCGCCGGATCATCGGGGTCATGGCGTCCATGCTGTGCGTGGGCAACACGCTGGTGATCTTCCTCCTCATCGACCAGGACGCCGGGCTGCGCGAGCAGCCGATACCGCTGTGGTTCACCCCGTTCGTGGCGATTCTGTTCGGGGTGGCCTTCACGGTCCCGCCGGTGCTGCTGGGGATGTACGTCCGGGCCCGCCGCCGGCTGGTGGAGTCGCTGCGCGACCGGGCGGACGGCCTGGAGCGGGAGCTGGGGCTGCTGGCCGAGCGGGCCGAGGAGCGCGCCGAGTGGGCGCGCGGCGAGGAGCGGCGCCGGATCGCCCGGGAGATGCACGACGTGGTCGCGCACCGGGTCTCGCTGATGGTGGTGCACGCCGCCGCGCTCCAGGCGGTGGCCGCCAAGGACCCGGACAAGGCGGCGAAGAACGCGGGCCTGATCGCGGACATGGGACGGCAGGCGCTGACCGAGCTGCGGACCATGCTGGGCGTGCTGCGGGCCGAGGAGAAGCCGCGCGAGGCCCCGGCCGGGGAGAGTACCGGGGTGGCGGTGGAGCCGGCGGACACGGCGGCCGCGGCGGCCCGGCTGGCGGAGATCGCGGCGGCCGGGCGGCGCCCGGCGGCGCGCGGGCCCCGGCTGAGCGAGGTGGCTTCGCTGGTGGAGCAGTCGCGGGCGGCCGGGATGACGGTGGAGCTGTGCGTGGAGGGCGAGCCGCGCGGCTACACCGACCAGGTCGAGTCCACCGCGTACCGGGTGGTGCAGGAGGCGCTGACCAATGTGCACAAGCACGCGGCCGGTGCCGCCGCCCGGGTGCGGCTGGCGCACCGGGAGGGCGAGGTGGCCGTCCAGGTGCTCAACGAGGCCCCGCTGGGCGGCGCCGCCGGCACCGGACCGGCCGCGCTGCCCTCCGGCGGCAACGGCCTGGTGGGGATGCGGGAGCGGGTCACGGCGCTGGGCGGCGGCTTTGTGTCGGGCCCGGTGGACGGCGGCGGTTTCCGGGTCTCGGCGGTGATCCCGGACCGGGACAGGTCCCCGGCCGCACCGGGCGTGGGGCTGGCGTCGTAGCGTCACAGGGGTGCAGAGAAGTGAATGCCCCCAGCTGTTCGGCCGCGAGTTCGGCGCCGACCCGTACCCGGCGTACGCCTGGCTGCGGGAGAACGCCCCGGTGTACAAGGCGGAGCTGCCCAGCGGGGTGGCGGCCTGGCTGGTGACCCGGTACGCGGACGCCCGCGCCGCGCTGGCCGACCCCCGGCTGAGCAAGAACCCCGACCGGCACAGCGCCGCCGCCCACCACAGCGGCCGGGTCGGCATCCCGGGGGAGCGCGGCGCCAACGTCATGACCCATCTGCTGAACATCGACCCGCCCGACCACACCCGGCTGCGGCGGCTGGTGGCGAAGGCGTTCACACCGCGCCGGGTGGCGGCGTTCGAGCCGCGGGTGCGGGAGCTGACGGCCGGGCTGATCGCCTCCTTCGCGGGGCGCGGCGAGGCGGACCTGATCCACGACTTCGCGTTCCCGCTGCCGATCTACGCCATCTGCGACATGCTCGGCGTCCCCCGGGAGGATCAGGACGACTTCCGCGACTGGGCCGGGATGATGCTGCATCCGTCGGGGAAACGGGGCGGGGTCGGGCGCTCGGTGAAGCGGATGCGGGCCTATCTGGGCGACCTGATCCACCGCAAGCGGGCGGATCTGGGGGACGACCTCATCTCGGAGCTGATCCGGGCCTCGGACGACGGGGAGCACCTGTCGGAGGACGAGGCCGCGGCGATGTCCTTCATCCTGCTGTTCGCCGGGTTCGAGACCACCGTCAATCTCATCGGCAACGGCCTCTACACCCTGCTGCGCCACCCGGCGGAACTGGCCGATCTGCGCCGGTCGCTGGCGGCGGGCGAGGAGGAGCTGCTGGCGAGTGCGGTGGAGGAGCTGCTGCGGTTCGACGGGCCGGTGGAGCTGGCCACCTGGCGGTTCGCGCGCGAGCCGCTGGAGCTGGGCGGGCAGCGGGTGGCGGCGGGTGATCCGGTGCTGGTGGTGCTGGCCGGTGCCGACCGCGATCCGCGCCGGTTCGCGCGCCCGGACGTCCTGGATCTGCGCCGCCGGGACAATCAGCACCTGGGGTACGGCCACGGCATCCACTACTGCCTGGGCGCCCCGCTGGCTCGGCTGGAGGGACGGACGGCGATCGGGATGCTGCTGAGTGCGCTGCCGGATCTGCGGCCGGCGGTGGATCCGGACGAACTGCGCTGGCGCGGTGGCCTGATCATGCGGGGACTGCGCTCACTGCCGGTACAATTCACCCCCAGCCATATGACGGAGAGTCAGTAGTGTGATCTGTATGTGATCTCGGTGGGATCAGCTTGTGATCGCACCGGGCCTCGGGCTAGGTTCTGCGCTCAACCGCACCACCTCGTCAATGTTGTTCGCACGAGAGGCAGTCACATGCGCTCCGGCACTGGTCGTCATCGTCGTCCCAAGCAGCCCCCCGCCTTCGTGGTGGCCGCCGGCGTCACGGGAGCGGGCATCGCCCTGCCACTGCTGGGCACGGCGTCCGCGAACGCGGTGAGCCCCGACACCTGGGACGCCGCCGCCGCGTGCGAGAGCGGCGGCGTGTGGACGGCGAACACCGACAACGGTTACTACGGCGGGCTCCAGATCCCGCTGGCGCAGTGGGAGGCCCACGGCGGCACCGACTTCGCCGAGCGCCCCGACCTCGCCTCCCGGGCGCAGCAGATCAAGGTCGCCGAGCGGATGCTGGCGGCGCAGGGCAGGTCCGCCTTCCCCAGCTGTGCGCTGACCACCGGCCTGTGGCAGGAGTTCCGCGCGGACGCGCAGCAGGCCGCGCCGGAGACGGACGCCGGGGACGCGGAGAGCGCCGAGGGCGCCGGGCAGGCCGAGGACGCGCGGGGCAGCGGCTCCGGCGGCACCGAGAGCGGCATCGGGGAGAGCACGCCGGGGGAGACGGCGCGGGACTCCGCCGGCTCCGGGAGCGGCACGGACCGGTCCGCCGACGCATCCGCCGACACGCCGGGCGACACGGCCGCCGACGAGAAGACCGGGCAGGGCACCGGCAAGCCCGCCGGCTCCGCCACCGGTGAGGAGGACGGGGCCACGGCGGACGAGGAGGGCACCGGCCGCCACCGGGGTGAGGCCGCCGACGAACAGGACGGCCGGGCGGGTGAGAACGCGGACGGCACCGGTCGGCACGCCGAACGGCCCGCCGACCGGGCCGGGGAGCGTACGGAGGCGGACGCGGACGGGGCCGGGGACGCCACCGCGCCGGAGGCCGCCGAGGGCACCACGGCGGCGGGTTCGTACGAGGTGATCAGCGGGGACACGCTCTCGCAGATCGCCGACACCCTGACCGTGGAGGGCGGTTGGCCCGCGCTCTACGCCGCGAACGAATCGGTCATTGGCGACAACCCCGACCATATAGTCCCCGGTCTTGAGCTGGAGTTGGGCGCGAAGGCCGATTAAGGGCCGGTATGGCAGGACGACTTCCGTAGGGTGTTAAGTGTGACCATCGTCTCTCTATGCGACGATCGCGCCCGACAGGTCCGCACTGTCCGTTTCCCCGCTGACCTGCGCAGACATCCCCCGTTCGGAGTCAAGCCACGCCCGCGCCGCGATCTTCATCGTTCTTGAATCGTTAGTCGGCGTGTGTTTAGTGTCCCCCGCTC
The DNA here is from genome assembly GCF_900116145.1 of Streptomyces harbinensis. Taxonomy (GTDB): domain Bacteria; phylum Actinomycetota; class Actinomycetes; order Streptomycetales; family Streptomycetaceae; genus Streptomyces; species Streptomyces carpaticus. Next base: position 281,285 of record NZ_FPAB01000007.1, read on the forward strand.
GGTTTTACATACCGGGCACCCCGGCCGTACGCCGAATCCTGCCGCCGGCCGGGGGACCACCACTGCGCCACAACCGCTTGGCAGGAGCGGGGGACCCAGTCCGCCACCCGGCGGCCATCAGCAAGGCCGGGCAGCGGAACGCCGGACCGGAACCCTCCGGTACGGCTCGGGGTGAAGCCGGGACGGATCCGTCCGTCCCGGCCGGGCAACTCACTGACCCGAACCCGACAGCTCACCTCGCAGGCGTCCGGTGAGAAGGATCGTCATGCTGTTCTCCGGCAAGGGCCGTCACCGCCGTCCCTCCAAGCCGACCCGCCTCGCGACCGCCGCCGGTGTCACCGGTGCCGCCGTCGCCATCCCCCTGATCGGTGCCACCGGCGCCAACGCCGCCTCGGTCGACACCTGGGACGCCGTCGCCCAGTGCGAGTCGGGCGGCGACTGGTCCATCAACACCGGCAACGGCTACTACGGCGGCCTCCAGTTCTCCAGCTCCTCCTGGGCGGCGGCCGGCGGCACCCAGTACGCCGCGCAGGCCAACCAGGCCACCAAGGACCAGCAGATCGCCACCGCCGAGGTGCTGCTCTCCATGCAGGGCCCGGGCGCCTGGCCGGTGTGCGGCGCGCAGGCAGGCCTGTCCGCCGGCGGCCCGGCCGCCGAGGTCGACCCCGGTGGCTCCGCCGAGGAGACCCCCGCCCCGGCCGAGGAGGCCCCCGCTCCGGTCGAGGAGGCTCCGGTGCAGGAGGAGGCCCCGGCCCCGGCTCCCGCCCCGCAGTCCACCGCGCCCGCCGAGAGCGCCCCGGCCGCCACCGGCGACACCTACACGGTGGTGTCCGGCGACACCCTGTCCAAGATCGCCGCCGCCCACGGCACCACCTGGCAGGAGCTGTACCAGCGCAACACCGAGGTCGTCGGCGACGACCCCAACCTGATCTTCCCCGGCCAGCAGCTCGCCCTGTGAGCTGACCGACGGTCCGGCGAAACGATCCTCCCGCCCGGCGCGGGGTGGTGAACGGCGGCGCAACCCGCCGTGTCCCCGCCCCGCGCCGGGTTTTCTTCCGCCCGTAAACAAAAAGATGCCCGGCCCGCAAACCGCCTCTGACCTGCTTGAACGCGGACGATGACGGGGTTTGTGGTGAGCTTGTGAGCGGCAGCGGGACCCGGGCCGGTTAGGCTCAGAGGGTTTCAAGACGCCATAAGACGTCCATCCAGACGAAGGAGCCCCTTGTGCCGTCCATCGACGTCGTCGTAGCCCGCGAGATCCTCGACTCGCGGGGCAACCCCACGGTCGAGGTCGAGGTTGGCCTCGACGACAGCAGTACCGGCCGCGCCGCCGTGCCCTCGGGCGCCTCCACCGGAGCCTTCGAGGCGCTGGAGCTGCGCGACGGAGACGCCGGCCGCTACCAGGGCAAGGGCGTGGAGAAGGCCGTGCTGGCCGTCATCGAGCAGATCGGCCCCGAGCTGGTCGGCTACGACGCCACCGAGCAGCGCCTGATCGACCAGGCGATGTTCGACCTCGACGCCACCGCCGACAAGTCCTCGCTCGGCGCCAACGCCATCCTCGGTGTGTCGCTGGCCGTGGCCCACGCCGCGTCCGAGTCCCGTGACCTGCCGCTCTTCCGCTACCTGGGCGGCCCCAACGCGCACCTGCTGCCGGTGCCGATGATGAACATCCTCAACGGCGGCTCGCACGCGGACTCCAATGTCGACATCCAGGAGTTCATGATCGCCCCGATCGGCGCCGAGTCCTTCTCGGAGGCCGTGCGCTGGGGCGCCGAGACGTACCACACCCTCAAGTCCGTCCTCAAGGAGCGCGGCCTGTCCACCGGCCTGGGCGACGAGGGCGGCTTCGCGCCGAACCTGGACTCCAACCGCGAGGCCCTCGACCTCATCATCGAGGCCATCCAGAAGGCCGGCTACACCCCCGGCCAGGACATCGCGCTCGCCCTGGACGTGGCCGCCACCGAGTTCTACAGCGACGGCGTCTACACCTTCGAGGGCAAGACCCGCACCGCCGAGGAGATGACCGCGTACTACGCCGAGCTGGTCGAGGCGTACCCGCTGGTCTCCATCGAGGACCCGCTGAACGAGGAGGACTGGGAGGGCTGGCACACCCTCACCACCCAGCTCGGCGACAAGGTGCAGATCGTCGGCGACGACCTGTTCGTCACCAACCCCGAGCGGCTCCAGCGCGGCATCGACTCCGGCACCGCCAACGCGCTGCTGGTGAAGGTCAACCAGATCGGCTCCCTCACCGAGACCCTGGACGCCGTCGAGCTGGCCCAGCGCAACGGCTACCGCTGCATGATGTCGCACCGCTCCGGCGAGACCGAGGACGTCACCATCGCCGACCTGGCCGTCGCCACCAACTGCGGCCAGATCAAGACCGGTGCCCCCGCCCGTTCCGAGCGGGTCGCCAAGTACAACCAGCTCATGCGGATCGAGGAGATCCTGGACGACGCGGCCGTCTACGCGGGCCGCAGCGCCTTCCCGCGCTTCCAGGGCTGAGAACCCCGTCCGCCGCTGCCGCCGTCCCCGCCACCCGTCCCGTACGGTGGCGGGGACAGCTGTGTGTACCAACGGCGTGACGGGGAGGCTGATGTGGCGGCGGACCGGGACCGGTTCTCCACCGCGACGCGGATCAGGGCGCTGGGCGAGCAGGCCGCCGCCCGGGTCTACCGGGCGCAGAACCGGCGGCTGCGCCGCCCGGTGCGCCGCAGCCGGCTCACCGGCCGGGCCGCGCTCCTCGCGTTGGTCATCGGCACGCTGATCGTGGCGCTGGCCTACCCGTTGCGCGAGTACGTCTCGCAGCGCTCGGAGATCGGCGACGAACGGCGCAAGGCCGAGGAGGCCCGGGAGCGGGTGGAGGAACTGCGGGACGAGAAGGCCCGCTGGCAGGACCCGGCGTACGTCGAGCAGCAGGCGCGCCGTCATCTGCACTACGTGCGCCCCGGGGAGACCGGCTACATCCTGCCGGACCCGCCGGGCGGCACGGAGGGCGACGAGGACGATCCGCTGCACACCCGCGGTGCCCCCGCCAACCGCCCTTGGTACGACAATCTGTGGGACGGCATCGACAAGGCCGACCGAGCGGCACCCCTGACGCGATGAGAGCGATGAAGAACGAGAACCAGAGCGACACGGCCACGGCCCCGGACGGGGCCACGGCCCCGGACCAGGCCACGGCCCCGGACGGGGCCACGGACGCGGACACCGCGGCGGTGGCGGCCCAGCTGGGCCGCGTCCCGCGCGGCCTGCGCGGGGTGGCGCACCGCTGCCCGTGCGGCAACCCCGACGTGGTGGAGACGGCGCCCCGGCTGGAGGACGGCAGCCCGTTCCCCACCACGTACTACCTGACCTGCCCGCGCGCGGCCTCCGCGATCGGCACCCTGGAGGCGAACGGGGTGATGAAGGAGATGACCGCGAGGCTTGCCACCGACCCCGAGCTGGCCGCCGCGTACCGGGCCGCGCACGAGGACTACATCGCGCGCCGGGACGCCATCGAGGTGCTGGCGGGCTTCCCCAGCGCCGGCGGGATGCCGGACCGGGTGAAGTGCCTGCACGTCCTGGTGGCGCACTCGCTGGCGGCGGGCCCCGGCGTCAACCCGCTGGGTGACGAGGCACTCGAAATGCTTCCCGAATGGTGGCGGAAGGGACCGTGCGTGACGGCGGAGGAGACGGACCGGTGAAAGCGGCGGCGATCGACTGCGGTACCAACTCCATCCGGCTGCTGATCGCGGACGCCGATCCGGCCACCGGCGCGCTGAAGGACCTGGACCGCCGGATGGAGATCGTCCGGCTCGGCCAGGGCGTGGACCGTGCCGGCCGGCTGGCCCCGGAGGCCCTGGCCCGCACCCTGGAGGCGTGCCGCCGCTACGCGGGGGCGATCGAGGCGCACGGGGTGACCCCGGACCGGATCCGGTTCGCGGCCACCTCGGCGACCCGGGACGCGGAGAACCGGGCGGACTTCGTCGCCGGCGTCCGCGACATCCTGGGCACCGAGCCCGAGGTGATCACCGGCATGGAGGAGGCGGCGCTGTCCTTCACCGGCGCCACCCGGGAGCTGACCGGCGCGGGCACCGCCCTGGTGGTGGACATCGGCGGCGGCTCCACCGAATTCGTACTGGGGAATCGCGAGGTAAGCGCGGCCCGCAGTGTGAACATCGGCTGCGTCCGGCTGACCGAGCGGCACGCTCTGGCCGACCCGCCGACGGCCGGCCAGATCGCGGCCATGACGGCGGACATCGACGCGGCGCTGGACGAGGCGGGCCGCTCGGTGGCGCTCGCCGGGGCCGACACCCTGGTGGGGCTGGCCGGCTCGGTCACCACGGTGGCCGGGATCGCCCTGGAACTGCCCGCGTACGACCCGGCGGCGATCCACCACTCCCGGATCCCGGCGGCCACCGTGCGGGCCGTCTCCGACCGGCTGCTGACCGCCTCCCACGCCGAACGCGCGGCGATCCCGGTGATGCACCCCGGCCGTACCGACGTGATCGGCGCGGGCGCGCTGATCCTGGCCCGGATCATGGCGCGCACCGGCGCGGCCGAGGTGGTCGTCTCGGAGCACGACATCCTGGACGGCCTGCTGTGGAGCGCGGTGGAACGGGCGTCCTGAGGGCCGTCACCGCCCCACGGCGCAGGAGGCCAGCGCGATGAGCGGCGCCCCGATCACCATCAGGCAGCCGACGCCCACCAGCAGGCGCTCGAGGGGGCCGGCGACCTGGCGCGGCTCGGCGGGCCGCGGGGCGGAGAGCTGGGGCACGGCGTACGGTCCTTCCGGTGATCGGCGGGATTTCACCGTAGGGGCAGTACGCGGATGCCGGGGCGGCGAAGAACTTCGTGAAGTTTTTCACATGGGCGCGCCGCGGTGAGCGGCCGAGGACGGCCGAATCATGATCCACCGGACCCCCCGGCCCCCGGCGCACCACCCGGCGCTCCGGGGGCCGGGGGACAACCCCGCAGGTCGCGGGGGTAAGGGGCGGAAAGGGGCGCGTAGTGTATCAGACGGGTCGCAGAACCTTGTGAAGGGCCTCACGAGGTCCCCCCTCGGGGTGGGTGGATACTCGATGGCATGAGCACCACGGAGCGTCCCCGAATCCTCGTCGTGGGTGGCGGGTACGTCGGTCTGTACGCCGCCCGCCGCATCCTGAAGAAGATGCGTTACGGCGAGGCGACCGTCACCGTCGTCGACCCGCGCTCGTACATGACGTACCAGCCCTTCCTTCCCGAGGCTGCCGCCGGCAGTATCTCCCCGCGGCACGTGGTGGTGCCGCTCCGTCGCGTTCTGCCCAAGGCCGAGGTGCTGACCGGCCGGGTCACCTCCATCGACCAGGACCGCAAGGTCGCCTCGGTGGCACCGATCGTCGGCACCCCCTACGAACTCCCCTTCGACTACCTGGTGGTCGCGCTCGGCGCGGTCTCCCGCACCTTCCCGATCCCCGGCCTGGCCGAGCAGGGCATCGGCATGAAGGGCGTGGAAGAGGCCATCGGGCTGCGCAACCACGTGCTGGAGCAGCTCGACAAGGCCGACTCCACCACCGACGAGGAGGTCCGCCGCAAGGCGCTGACCTTCGTCTTCGTGGGCGGCGGCTTCGCCGGCGCGGAGACCATCGGCGAGGTCGAGGACATGGCGCGCGACGCCACCAAGTACTACGCCTCCATCAAGCGCGAGGACATGCGCTTCGTCCTGGTGGACGTGGCCGACAAGATCCTCCCCGAGGTCGGGCCCAAGCTCGGCGAGTGGGGTCTGGAACACCTCAAGAAGCGCGGCGTCGAGGTCCACCTCAAGACCTCCGTGAACTCCTGCGTGGACGGCCACGTCGAACTGTCCAACGGTGTCGTCGCCGACTCCAACACCATCGTGTGGACCGCCGGCGTCAAGCCCAACCCGGCGCTCGCCCGCTACGGCATCGCGCTCGGCCCGCGCGGCCACGTGGACGTCGACGGCACCCTCCAGGTGCGCGGCACCGACTACGTCTGGGCCGCCGGCGACAACGCCCAGGTCCCCGACCTGGTGCTGCGCGCCCAGGGCGTGGAGAACGCCTGGTGCCCGCCGAACGCCCAGCACGCGCTGCGCCAGGCCAAGGTGCTCGGCGACAACGTGATCTCCGGCATGCGCGGCTTCCCGCAGGGCGAGTACAAGCACGCCTCCAAGGGCGCGGTGGCCGGCCTCGGCCTGCACAAGGGCGTGGCGGCGCTCAAGTTCGGCAAGTTCACGCTGCGCTTCAAGGGCCGCATCGGCTGGTACCTGCACCGCGGCTACCACGGCATGGCGGTCCCCACCTGGAACCGCAAGATCCGGGTCTTCGCCGACTGGACGCTGGGCATGTTCCTCAAGCGCGAGGTGGTCTCCCTCGGCGCGGTGGAGAACCCCCGCGAAGAGTTCTACGAGGCCGCGGCCCCGGTGACGGCGGCGGCGGAAGCGAAGAAGGCCGAAAAGCCGAAGGCGACGGCGAGCTGACACCCCAGCACGCACAAGGGGCCCCACCACACGGTGGGGCCCCTCGCCGTTCCGCCCTCCCCAAACGCCACCGCCGTCACCACGGTCACGGCCGGAACCAGTCCGCGACGACGCTCCGGGAGAACGGATCGACCGCCGGCTCGTCCGGGGTGAGCAGCGTGACCGCCCAGTGCCCGCCCACCCCCGCTCCGGGAGGTGCGGCACGCCAACGGAAGAAGAGCGCGAACGGGCCCTCCCCGGACGCGTCGAGGTCGTAGCCGTTCTCCTCCCAGAACGCGTTCATCGCGTCGTCACGGCAGAAGGTCACGCACTCCGGATACGGGTCCTCCGGCGACCCGGGAAGCTCCCAGCGACCGAGCATCCCCCGGTCGAACCGCTCCTCGTCGAGCAGCAGCCCCGGCCACCGGTCGAGCTGCCGCCCGATGAAGACCCGCACCCGCTCCGGAAAGTCACCCCCCGCGACAAACACGCTCTGCGCCCCCGTCGGCTCCATCAGCACCCCTCCCCTCACCGGGGCATCCGCCGGCCCCTGCCCCGGACGGTCCTTTCACCGTGCACCCCGGGGAGGCAGGTCCGCGTGGCCGATTTCCGCGACCGCTTCCCTGGCCGATGCCGGATCGGCGAGGTAGGAAGGCAGTTCCGGGTGGACACCGTACAAGGTGACATACGCGGTGAGAGGCGCTTCATCGGTGTCGGCCCGCGAGATCGACACAAGGGCGAGGACCGCGAAGCCCTGCTCCCGCGCCCTGGCGAGCGCCGCGTACGCGAAGGTGAACGCCCTGCGCACCAAGGGCTGCCGCCGACGCGCGTCGTCCATGGGCAGATCCCAGTCGACCACCCCCCGGCCGTTCACGGCCGACTCCAGCGCGACGACATCGTGGAACGCGTGGAGGTCCCCGGCGTACCGCTCCAGCAGGCCGCGCAACAGAAGGGCGCCGTCGTCGGTCTTCGTCCAGCCGTCCTCGATCACCTGCCGATGAGCCGCGGAGAGGTCACCGCTGTCGAGTTCTCCGAGGTCGATACCCGTCAGCATCCGCCGCATCGGGTCGTTGGAGCGTGTCCAGCCATGCCTCTTCAGCCCGTGCGGCCAGGACGTCGTACGGCGTCTCCATGGCCTGCCAGGAACCGCTGAATTCTCCATCAGCTGCCCTTCGCGACACCGTCAGCTCCCCACCCCGCGCCCCGACGACGACGGTGAAACCGCCACCCCGGTGACGACGGTCACGCCGGAAACCAGTCCTCGACGAGGCTGCGGGCGAACGGATTCATCGGGCATCCTTCCCCTCACCGGGGCATCCGCCAGCCCCTGTCCACGAGCCCGGAAAACGCGAAGAACGCCGCCCGCTGCTCATCCGGAGTCGCCACCGCCTCGTACGGCGCGGGGGCGAAGATGTCCACCAGCTCACCGGTGAGCTCCCTGGTCTCCGGATCGAAGACGTACATCTGCCGGCCTCCGGATGCCTTGAGCATCGACGAGGAGGTGATGTCAGGACGGCTCCCCTGACAGCAGAGCAGCATGCCTTCCTCGTACATGTCTCGCTGGAGCTTCGCCAGACAGATGAAATGGGCATTCCCTTCATAGCCGGAACTTCCGCTCCGCCGGGTCACCTCGATGCGGAAGGGAGGCCTCGTGGAGGAAAGAGCGAGATCCAGCACCTCCTGCCGGCCCCGGCCGTCGGAAGCGACGATCGACACCCTCTCGGACATCAGCGCCTCCCTCGGCACGGTCGCAGGCCCGCGTGGCGGTTCCCGGGAGGCCGGGCCGCCCACCGTACCCGGGTTCCGTACGGCGCGCCGCCCCCACCCCTGGCGGAATCCCCGGGGCATTCGGGGGGTTCCATGCCATGGTGAGCGGGATTGTCCCCCTCATGTGACGGAGGTGTGTCCGCATGGCCGTTGCCCCTCGACTCGTCGCTCTCGCCGAGCAGATGCTCGGTGCCGCCGTTCCGGTACGGATCCGGGCCTGGGACGGCAGCGAAGCGGGCCCGCCGGGCACGGAGGGCGGGCCCGTCGTCGTGGTGCGCAGCCGGCGGGCGCTGCGGCGGCTGCTGTACAAGCCGGGCGAGATCGGTCTGGCCCGCGCCTGGGTGGCCGGGGATGTCGATGTCGAGGGCGATCTGTACGAGGTGCTCGGCGCCCTCGCCCCGCTCGTCTGGGAGCGGGCGGACGAAGGGCTCGCCGCGCCGTCCGGGCGGCGCCGGCTGGCCGCCGTACGGGAGTTCGCCGCGCTGGCCGGGCCCGGGCTGCCGCCGCCCCCGCCCCGCGAGGAGGTGCGGCAGCGGCGCGGCGGCCCGCTGCACTCGCTGCGCCGCGACCGACGCGCCATCTCCCACCACTACGACGTCGGCAACGACTTCTACCGGCTGGTGCTCGGCCCCTCCCTGGTCTATTCGTGTGCCGTCTGGGACGACAAGACCGCTTCCCTGGAGGAGGCGCAGGCCGCCAAGCTGGATCTGATCTGCCGAAAGCTCGACCTGCGCGAGGGCCAGCGGCTGCTGGACGTGGGCTGCGGCTGGGGCTCGCTCGTCCTGCACGCCGCCCGGCACTACGGGGTGCACGCCACCGGCATCACCCTGTCCGGGGAGCAGGCGGCGCTGGCCCGCCGGCGGATCGCCGAGGAGGGGCTGGAGGAGCGGGCCGAGATCCGGGTGCAGGACTACCGGGAGACCGGGGACGGGCCGTACGACGCGATCTCCTCGGTCGGGATGGCCGAGCACGTGGGCGCGGACCGCTACCGCGAGTACGCCGCCCGGCTGTACGGTCTGCTGCGCCCCGGCGGGCGGCTGCTGAACCATCAGATCGCGCGCCGCCCCGCGCCCGGCGGGGAGCGGGGCGAGAAGGCGTACCACGTGGACGCCTTCATCGACGCCTACGTCTTCCCGGACGGCGAGCTGGCCCCGGTGGGCCGCACCGTGTCGCTGCTGGAGGAGGCCGGGTTCGAGGTGCGGGACGTGGAGGCGCTGCGCGAGCACTACGCCCTGACGCTGCGCGAGTGGGTGCGCAATCTGGAGGAACGCCAGACCGAGGCGGCCGGGCTGACCACCCCGGGACGGGCCCGGGTGTGGCGCCTCTACATGGCCGCCTCGGCGCTGGCGTTCGAACGGGCGCGCATCGGTGTGAATCAGATTCTCGCCGTCCGGATGACCCCCCAGGGTTCCTCCGGACTGCCGCTGCGCACCCGGGACTGGATCACTCCGATTTGATCGCCATCAGCATGTTGAGCTTGGCGGCGCGCCTGGCCGGCCACAGGGCGGCCAGGACGCCGACCAGGGCGGCGAGCCCGAGGAAGACGGCCATCCGGCCCCAGGGCAGGACCAGCTCGTAGGTGTCCATGCCGGTGCGGATCATCTCGCCGACCGCCCAGCCGAAGAACACCCCGAGGCCGATCCCGAGTACCCCGCCGAACAGGGCGATCACCACCGACTCCAGCCGGACCATCCGCTTGATGCCGCGCCGGTCCAGGCCGATGGCGCGCAGCATGCCGATCTCCTGCTGCCGTTCGAAGACGGACATGGCCAGGGTGTTGATGACGCCGAGGATGGCGACGACGACGGCCATGGCGAGCAGCCCGTACAGGATGTTGAGCATCAGGGTGAAGATGAACGCGATGTCCTCGGAGATGTCCTGCTGGTCCTGGACGAGGATGGCCGGGTTGTTGCCCAGCGCCTCCTCCAGCGCCGACTTCGCCGCGTCCGACACGCCGCCGGTGGTGCTCAGCATCACCTGGATGTCCTGCACCCGCTGCATGTGCGGGGTGAGGGTGTCGTTGTCGAGGATGATGCCGCGGATCATCTCGTTGGCCTCGTAGAGGCCGGAGATCGTCAGCTCACCGGTGGCGTTGTCCGCGTACGTCAGGCCGATGGTGTCGCCGAGCGCCCAGCCGTGCTTCTCGGCGGTGGTGGTGTCCACTACGGCGTTGCCGTCGGCCAGGCCGTCGAAGGAGCCCTCCTCGAAGGGCAGGTTGATCAGGTCGGCGATGGAGTCGCCGTCGACGCCGGTCAGGTACTCGTCCTTGGTGGTGCCCGCCAGGTAGGCCGGCGAGGCACGCAGCGCGGAGACGGCGGTGACGTCGGAGCGCTCGCTGAGCGTGCCGGCGATCTCCGGGTCCATGGGGGAGAAGTTCGCGGTGGAGACCACGTAGTCGGCGGTGATGGCCTCGGCGGCCAGCTTGTCGATGGCCTTCTGGACGCTGCCCGCGATGACCGTCATGCCGGTGATGAGGGTGAGGCCGATCATCAGGGCGGAGGCGGTGGCGGCGGTACGGCGCGGGTTGCGCACCGCGTTGAGCCGCGCCAGCTTGCCGGAGATGCCGCCGATCCGCAGCAGCGGGGAGGCGGCGGCGATCACCGGGCGGGACAGCAGCGGGGTCAGCACGAACACACCGACCACGAGGACGGCCGCGCCCAGGCCCATGGTGGCGCCCTGGTCGTCCTGGTTGATGCCGGCCACGACCAGGACACCGCCGATGGCGGCGAGGATCGAGCCGATGGTGTTGCGCACCAGCAGGCCGCGGGTGGTGGCGGCGGCGTGCACGCTGCTCATCGCGGCGACCGGCGGGATCTTCGCGGCGCGGCGGGCGGGCAGGTAGGCGGCCAGCATGGTCACGCCGACGCCGACCACCAGGGAGGCGATGACGGTGGCGGCGGTGATCACCAGCGGGCCGTCCGGGACGGTCAGCTCGAAGGCGTTCATCAGTCCGCGCAGCCCGGCGGCGATGCCGACGCCGGCCAGCAGGCCCGAGACGGCGGCGACCAGGCCGACGAACAGCGCCTCGATCAGCACGGACCGGGTGACCTGGCGGCGGCTGGCGCCGACCGCGCGCAGCAGGGCGAGTTCCTTGGTGCGCTGGGCGACCAGCATGGTGAAGGTGTTGGCGATGATGAAGATGCCGACGAACAGCGCGATGCCGGCGAAGGCGAGCAGCCCGGTGCGCATGGCGCTCATCTGGCTGTTGATCATCTCGGCCTGGTCGTCGGCCAGCTGCTGGCCGGTGATGGCCTCGGCGTCGGCGGGCAGGAGCGCGGTGATCGCGTCCTTGAGCTGCTGCTGGGAGGTGCCCCCGGCGGCTTCGACGGTGATCTGGTCGTAGGCGCCGGGCGCGGTGTACAGGCTCTGCGCGGTGGCGTTGTCGAACAGGACGAGGGTGCCGCCGGCCGCCACGTTGCCGTCGTCGGTGGTGAAGATGCCGGTGACGGTCTCCTCGCGGACCGGGCCGTTGACGGAGATCCGTACGGTGTCGCCGACGGCGTAGCCGGTGCGCTCGGCGGTGCGCGCGTCCAGGGCGATCTCGCCGGTGCGCTCGGGGGCGCGGCCCTCGGACATCGGGTAGCGGGTGTCCTCGCCGCTGCCGTTCTGTCCGGTGAAGTAGTTGCCGCCGCGGGAGTCGAAGCCGCCGCCGACGAGCTTGCCGTCCTTGCCGGCGAGGGCGGCGAAGCCGGACGCCTCGCCTATGGCGCTGTCGGCGCCGGGCAGCGCGGCGACCTGGTCCAGCAGCTCCTGGCCGAGGTCGGCGGCGGCGCCGGGCCCGGCGGCCTCGGCGTCGTTGTCGGGCCGGATGGCCACGTCGACGTGGGTGAGGCCCTCTTCGGCGCTCTTCTGGTAGGCGGAGGAGATGGTCGAGGTGAAGACGAGGGTGCCGGAGACGAAGGCCACGCCGAGGAGTACGGCGAGCGTCGTCATCAGCAGCCTGGCCTTGTGCGCGAGCACATTGCGCAGGGCGGTACGGAGCATGGAGCGGTCCCGGAAGGTGGTGGGTGAAGTCTGCGGAAGGGAGGCGGCGCGGCGGTGGTACGGCGGTACGGTGCCGGCCGGTACGGGTCAGCCGGCGGGCGTCAGCTGGTACGGCCCTTGGCGTCGTACTGCTTCATGTGCTCCAGCACGCGCTCGGCGGTGGGGTCGGCCATGTCGTCGACGATGCGGCCGTCGGCGAGGAAGACCACGCGGTCCGCGTACGAGGCGGCCACCGGGTCGTGGGTCACCATCACCACGGTCTGGCCCAGTTCGCGGACCGAGTTCCGCAGGAAGCCCAGCACCTCGGCGCCGGAGCGCGAGTCGAGGTTTCCGGTGGGCTCGTCACCGAAGATGATGTCCGGCTTGCTCGCCAGCGCGCGGGCCACGGCGACGCGCTGCTGCTGGCCGCCGGAGAGCTGCGCGGGACGGTGCTTGAGCCGGCCGGAGAGGCCGACGGTCTCGATGACGCGGTCCAGCCACTCCGGGTCGGGCTTGCGGCCGGCGATGTCCATGGGGAGCCGGATGTTCTCCAGGGCGTTCAGGGTCGGCAGCAGGTTGAACGCCTGGAAGATGAAGCCGATCCGGTCGCGCCGCAGCTGGGTGAGCTTCTTGTCCTTGAGGCCGGTCAGCTCGGTGTCGCCGATGCGGGCGGACCCGGCGGAGATGGAGTCCAGGCCCGCCATGCAGTGCATCAGGGTGGACTTGCCGGACCCGGAGGGCCCCATGATCGCGGTGAACTCGGCCGCCCGGAACTCCACCGAGACGTGGTCGAGGGCGACCACCTTGGTCTCGCCCTCGCCGTAGATCTTGGTGAGATCCGTGGCCCGGGCCGCCGCGGAGCCGGTCGGGGTGGTCGGGGTCTCGGTGGCGATGGTGGACACGGGGGACTCCTGTCGGACGGGACGGTCTGGCGGGAGGCCGTACGGCACCGACGGCGCGTGCACGACATCCCACGCCCTATCCTTCCGGCCGCGCGCCCCCCGGGGATCCGTCCCGCTGGTGGTTGTGGGGCGTTCTTGAGGGGTACGGCCGGGGCCGGGCTCTCATCCCTGGGTATGACGTCACCCCTGGTGCTCCCGAGGGTTGATTTGCGTCATTCCTCGGGGACGGGCGGGGTACGGAGGGGCCGCTGAGGAGCGGGTCGGGAGCTGATGACCCATCAGGGCCTCATAAAATCAGACAACAACGGTGACAGGCACCGGTGTTCGCCCGTCGTCACCCCGATAAGCTCGGACACACCCTGTTGCGCGCACGCGCTTGGTACGGCTTGGGGATTCTGTGCCCGGATGGTGGAATGCAGACACGGTGAGCTTAAAACTCGCTGGCCTTCGGGCCGTGCCGGTTCGAGTCCGGCTCCGGGCACTCCACAGCATTAGCCGCTGACCTGCGGAAACGCCAGGTCCCGGCCTGGTCTTCGCACCCCGTGGGAACACCGTGGGAACACCCGTGGGGCACGCGCCCCGGGCGGCCGGGGAGCGTACCCGGGACCGTACGGCGGAACGTACGGGTGAGCGTACGGACGCCACCCCCGCTCCACTCCACGGTGACGGCACCGTGCGGGCACCCCCCCGCCCCCCGCCCCGTGTGGCACAGTCCCTCCCCCTCTTCCCTCTGCGCATCGATGTCCGATCACCGGTGCCCGCTGCCGTTCCGTCGCGCCCTTCACTTGCCCGACGGGAAAGTCAACGGTAGCTTTCCTGGTGGGAAAGTGGAGCGGGCTGCCGAGGTACCCGGCCGCCGCGCGCCCGTACCGGCCCCTGCCCCGCTGCCCGCACCGTTCCGTACCAGCACGACCACCACGGGAGGGCGACGGCCGTGAGCACACCGGTGGACGCCGAACAGGCCTGGACCGATCTCCAGCGCATCAGAGTGACGCAGGAGCGCGTGTACGACGAGGTGGAACGGGGCGCGTCCGGCGGCCCCGGCTCCGCCTACCTCACCGCCGCCCTCATGTGGCTCTTCCTGGCCGGGCAGGGCCTGGAACCGCCGCTGTGGGGCAGCCTGCTCGCCCTCGCCGGCTATCTCGTCCTGCTCGGCGCGCTCGGCGTCTCCGAGCACCGCAGGAGCCGGATGCGGCTCCACCACTCCCGCTACGACGGGCGGTCGCTCGTCATGTTCCTCGGCGGCGCGACGGTGACCGGCGCGACGGTCGTACTCTCCGGCCGGCTGGTCGAGCCGCTGGCGCCGCTGACGGCCGGACTGATCCAGGCCACCGTCTCGGCGGGCGTGTTCCTGCTGTTCCTGGGACCGGCCACCCGCTGGTCCGTGGGTGCCCTGCGCACCCGCGGCGCGCGCCGCGCGGCCCGCGAGGAGGCGGCCCGATGAGCACCCCCAGCGGCTTCGACGAGCTGATCCACCCCGCCACCCGGCTGTCGGTGGTGGCGCTCCTCGCCTCCACCGAATGGGCCGACTTCGGCTTCATCCGCGACAGCCTCTCGCTCAGCGACTCCGCGCTCTCCAAGCAGCTGCACACCCTGGAGGACGCCGGCTACCTGGACCTCCGCAAGGAGAGCAGCGGCCGGAAGCGGCGCACGCGCGTCCGGCTCACCGAACGGGGCCGCACCGCGTTCGACGGGCATGTGGCGGCCCTGCGCGCCATCGTCGAGGGCGCGGCCGGTCCGGCGGCGGTGACGGGACTCGGGACGGGAACGGCAACGGGACCCGGGACGGACGCGGACCGGGCCGGCGCCGCCGCGGCACCGGCCGCCGTGGCCCCGGCCGGAGCGGAGGCGGGCCGATGAACAGCGCCGACACCGCACAGCACGCCGCACCGCACCCCGCACCGCCCGTCGTCCGGGCCCGCGGACTGACCATGACGTACGGCGACACCCCCGTCCTGCACGGTGTCGACCTGGACATCCAGCGCGGCGAGGTCTTCGCCCTGCTCGGCCCCAACGGCGCGGGCAAGACCACCACCGTCGAGATCCTGGAGGGCTTCCGGCGCCGCTCCGGAGGCGAGGTCAGCGTCCTGGGCACCGACCCGGCCCACGGCGACGACACCTGGCGGGGCCGCATCGGCCTGGTCCTCCAGTCCTGGCGCGATCACCGCCGCTGGCGGGTCGCCGAACTGCTGCACCACTTCGCCACGTACTACCCCGACCCGCGCGACCCCGCCGAACTGCTCGCCGTGGTCGGTCTCACCGGCCAGGCCGGCCGGCTGGTGGAACGGCTCTCCGGCGGCCAGCGGCGGCGCCTCGACGTGGCCCTCGGCATCGTCGGGCGCCCCGAACTCCTTTTCCTGGACGAGCCGACCACCGGCTTCGACCCGCAGGCCCGGCACGAGTTCCACCTCCTGGTCGAACGGCTGGCCCGCGACGAAGGCGTCACCGTCCTGCTCACCACGCACGACCTGGCCGAGGCCGAACGGCTCGCCGACCGCATCGCGATGCTCGTCGGCGGCCGGGTCCGCGCCGTCGGCACCCCCGCCGAACTCGCCCGGCGCGCCGCCGCCCGGGCCGAGGTCCGCTGGACGGACCGCGACGGCACGCCGCGCCGCGAACGCACCGCCGACCCCTCGCGGCTGGTGTGGGAACTCCACCGGGACGCGGCAGGACCGATCCCCGGCCTCGAAGTCCGCCGGCCCACCCTGGAGGACACCTACCTGCACATGGTGCACGCGGCGGACCGGGCGGACCGGGAAGGCGACGGCCACGACCCCGCCACGGGCGAGCACGGGAACGGCGACGAGAACGAGAGCGCGGAGGTACGGAGCGCATGACAGCGACGGACGGAACCGGCACCGCGCGCCCGGCCCCCGGCACGGACGGACCCGCCCCGCAGCACGGCGGCCCCCGGCCCCCGCACCGCCCCGCACGCCGTTACTGGCGGGCCGGTCTGCTGCGCGGGCGCATCGAACTCGGCCAGCTGCTGCGCAACCCCAAGGAGATGTCCGGCCATCTCGCCAACGTGGTCGTCGCCCTGCTGCTCGCCTCCTGGATCAGCGGCGACGTCCCCGACACCGAGACCCCGATGGCGCACCTGGTTCTCGCGGGCTTCGCCGCGTACCTGCTGTTCCAGATCGGGCTGCTCAACCTGCCGCAGATGCTCGTCACCGAGCGCGAGGAAGGCACCCTGCTGCGGCTGCGCGCCACCCCCGGCGGCATCCCGGCGTACCTCATCGCCAAGTCGGTGCTGATCGTCGTGGTGGCGGTCGGCACCCTGGTTCTGCTGCTGGCCGGTACGGCCCTGCTGGCGGACGGGCCGCTGCCGAGGGACCCGGCCGGGTGGCTGACGCTGCTGTGGGTGACGACGCTGGGCCTGCTCGCCGTCGTCCCGCTGGGCGCGGCGCTGGGCGCCGTACTGCCGAACCCGCGTGAGGCGCTGGCGCTGATCGTGCTGCCCGTGATGGCGCTGCTGTTCACCTCCGGCGCGATCTTCCCGATCACCTCACTGCCGGGGCCGGTGCAACAGGTGGCGTCGGTGTTCCCGCTCAAGTGGATGGCGCAGGGCCTGCGTTCGGCCCTGCTGCCGGACGCCGCGCGGATCGCGGAGCCCAGCGGTTCGTGGGAACTGCCCATGGTGGCCCTGGTACTGGCGGCGTGGGCGGTCGCCGGATTCCTCCTGGCCATCCCGCTGCTGCGCCGCGCGGCCCGCCGCGAATCCGGCTCCCGCCTCTCCGCGCGCCACCACAAGGCCGCGATGAACGGCGCGTTCCCCGCGTAGCCCCACCCCCGCCGGACGCGCGGACGGCGGATCCGCCACGGGGGCGGCCCGGACGGGTGTCCGGGCCGCCCCCGTGCGGGTGAACCCGGACGCCCCGTCCGCCCCCGGGCGCGCGGCGAACGGTGCCCGAACGCCGCAGCGGTCGGCCCCCCGTGCCCAAAGCACGGAAAACCGACCGCTGTTGCCCCGGCTGAGCCCGGAGTACCGTCTGAATGTCCAGTTCAGAGGGGAGAGTTCATTATGCCCGAAAGCAGCGACAACCGGTACGACGCCGCGATCGGTCAGCGTATCCAGGCGATCCGCCTGCAACGCGGACTGACCCAGCAGGGCCTCGCCCAGCGGGCCCACGTCTCCTACAGCTCCATCACCAAGGTCGAGTCGGGCCACCGTGCCGCCACACCGACCCTCACGGCCGCCTGCGCCCGGGCTCTGCGCGTTCCGGTGACCGACCTGACCGGCCAGCCGTACTTCGACGCACTCAAGCGGGATCAGATGGAGGAGCTGATCCAGCCGATCCGGCACGCCATCGCCAATCCCATGCTGCCGGTGGGCGAGGTCTCGCCCCGGGACCCCGAGGCGATCCGCGCCGACGTCGTCTACCTGGACGAGGCCCGGTTGCGCGGCCAGTACATGGAGATCGGCACCATCGCCCCCGCGCTCATCGACGAACTGCTGCACCTGGCGCACACCACACCGGAGGGCCGCGAGCGCGAAAAGATCCACGGCACGCTCGCGCACACGTACCGCATGGCCCACGCGTTCGTCTACAAGCTCGGATTCCTCGACCTCGCCCTGCTCGCCCTCGACCGCATGGAGCAGGCCGCTTCCCTTGGCCCGGACCCGTATCTGGCGGTCGTCGTGTGCCACTACCGCAGCAACTACTTCCTGCACCACGGCGCCTACGACATCGGCCTGCGCGAGATCGCCACGATGGAGGAATCGCTCACGGACCCGGTGCGACGCGGGGACCCGCGAGCGCTCTCCCTGATGGGGACCATGCACCTCAAGGCAGCCGTGATGCACTCCCGGCGCAGGCGGCCCACCTCGACCACCGACGTCGCCGAACGCATCGGCGAGGCCCGCGAACTGGCCGGCCGCCTAGCCGATCAGCCCGACCCGTACGGCCTCACCTTCGACCGGCCCAACGTGGAGATCCACGCCACCTCCACCAAGATCGACCTCGGCGACGTGGGGGGCGCGGCGGAACACGGTGAGCAGCTGAGGCTCCCCGGCGGGTGGGCACTCAACCGCTCCGGCCACCACCACATGGACATGGCACGGGCCTACGAAAAGCTCGGCCGCCCCACCGACGCGCTCCAGTCACTCATGGCGGCCAAGGTGGCCGCCCCGGTGCAGACCCGCTACCACCCGACCACCCGCGAAACGGTCCTGGCACTGCTGCGGCGCCACCGCACCCCGTCCCGCGAACTGTCCGGCTACGCCCGGTGGGTCGGCGTGTAGCAGCACGGGCACTCACGGAAGGGCTCCGGCTTTCACAGAGAGTGGAAAGCCGGAGCCCTTCCGATTCGGCACAGTGCTGACGGTCAGCGATCGTCACGTCACAGGAGCCGCACATGAACGCTTATCGGAGCTGGATTCCGCACGCGGGGGAGGGGATCCGGCTGGTGCCGTGCGGGCGGTGGTGGGATGCCGTTCAGGTTCCCCGGCTGCGGTGGCGTGATCTCGCGGAGGAAGCGCCGGGGAACGGCGTGCTGGAGGACCGGTCCGACGACGTGCTCACCTGGCTGCTGCCCGTCGGCGCGGCGGCCGGGTGGGGGCGGGGCGGGGTGCGGGTGCTGGGGCGCGGGTACCACCTGCCGATGCCGCCGGGGGAGTGGCGCACCGGGTGGTGGCTCACCTGGCGCACCCCGCCGCGCGGGACCGGCCTCACCGATCCCGCCGTCCTGCGCGCCCTGCTGGCCGACCTGCCGGTGCGGTGCGACCGCTGCCACCAGCTCGCCGCCCCCGCCGCGACGATCACCGGTGCCGCCCCGGGCGGCGGCACGGTCACGGTGACCACCTGCCAGCGGTGCGCGGACACCATGACGGCCGTGCTGCGCGCCGCCGCCGCCCGGGGGACGGGCCGGTGAACGACGCCCGCACCATCACCGGCGTGTGCCGCGCGGCGAGCGCGGGCAGCGGCCCCGGCTGGTGGCACTGGACCTGTCCGGGGCCCGGCGCCACGCGCGTCACCGCCACCTACACGCTGCTCAGCGACTGCGCCTGCCCCTGCCACACGGTGGCGGGCCAGGCGCGGCTGCCCGAGGTGCCGGGTCCGTACCGTTCGCTCGTGCCGCACGACCGGCACCGTCCCGGCGAGGACGCGCCGTGAGCCGGCCGCGCCGCGCCGTCCGGGCGGGGTTCGGGCGGTCCGGGACGGTGAACGGCTGGTGGGAGCGCGGCGTCTGCGGCGGCTGCGGCGCCCGGGACCGTCCCGTCACCTGGGTCGGCCCACCGGCGCAGGGCGGCCCGTACCGGCCGGTCCTGGTGTGCGCCGGCTGTCTGCCGGACGTCCGCCTCATACCGGAGCCGGGGCCCGCTCCGGCGACCCGGCGCACCACCGGGACGACGGGCAGCGTTCCCGCGTACCGGCTGCCGCGAGCCCCGGACGACGAGGCCGTACGGGCCCTGCGCTGGGCGGTCGGCGGCTGCGTGGCGCTGCTGCCGCTGCTGGCGGCGGCGCTGGCCGTCACGCTGTGGCGCACGGTGTGACGTACGGGAGATCGCGGGACGGACGGGGTTTCGCCGCGCGCGGACCTGCGCACTCGGGGGGTCGACAGCCCGCACGCGGGCAGCCGCTGTTCCCTCGTACGCAAAGGAAGGCATCATGACCGCCGTCATCCCCCCGCCCGTCACCCC
Organism: Streptomyces harbinensis; assembly: GCF_900116145.1. Taxonomy (GTDB): domain Bacteria; phylum Actinomycetota; class Actinomycetes; order Streptomycetales; family Streptomycetaceae; genus Streptomyces; species Streptomyces carpaticus. The sequence continues at coordinate 300,993 of NZ_FPAB01000007.1, forward strand.
GTACCTGGAACCCGCCGCCCGGGAGCTGGCCGAGGCGACCGATCCGCATCCGCGCATCTACGAGGTCCCGCCGGAGCGCGGGCGCGAGATCCTGCTCGGACTCCAGAGCGGCGAGGACGTGCCCCGGCCCGAGGTGGACGAGGAGTGGGTGACCGTGGACGCCGGTGAGTGGGGGCAGGTCCGCACCCGGATCATCAGGCCCCGGGGCGTCACGGGACCGCTGCCCGTCGTCTTCTACATCCACGGCGCCGGCTGGGTGTTCGGCGACGACAAGACGCACGACCGCCTGTTCCGCGAGCTGACGGTCGGCGCCGGGGCGGCGGGCGTGTTCCCCGTGTACGACCGCGCGCCGGAGGCGAAGTACCCGACGCAGGTGGAGCAGAACTACGCGGTGGGCCGGTGGCTGGCCGAGCACGGCGACGAGCACGGTCTGGACGTCAGCCGGGTCGCGGTGACCGGGGAGTCGGTCGGCGGCTGCATGGCGACGGTCTTCGCGCTCATGAACAAGGAGCGCGGCGGCCTGGACATCTCGGCGCAGGTGCTCCTCTACCCCGTGACCGACGCGGACTTCGACACCCCTTCCTACATCCAGTTCGCGGAGGGCTACTACCTCACGCGGGACGGCATGAAGTGGTTCTGGGACCAGTACTCCGAACCGTCCCAGCGCACCGAGGTGTTCGCCGCGCCGCTGCGGGCCGACGTCGACCGGTTGAAGGGCATGCCGAAGACGCTGCTCATCACCGATGAGGCGGACGTGCTGCGGGATGAGGGCGAGAAGTACGCGAACAAGCTGCGGGAGGCGGGCGTGGACGTCACCGCCGTCCGGGTCGCCGGAATGGTGCACGACTTCCTGCTGCTGGACAGCGTCCGCGACACGAAGGCCGCGAACGTCGCCCGGCATCTGGCGGTGGACGCCCTGCGTGCGGCGCTGCACGACGAGGACGGTGCGGCGGCGTCGCACGACCGCTGATCCGGCGGGCGTTCGCGGTGCGGCCGGGTGCGGGCACGGTGCGGTGAGCGGCGGCGGGCGGGGGTCAGCCCTCGCCCGCCGCACCGTCCCCGTCCGCCTCGCCGTCCCCGTCCTTCCCGGCGGTGCCACCGGCGGTCAGCGCGACCAGCGCGGTCACGATCCCGGCCAGCGCGCCCGCCAGGTGGACGGCGCGGTCGGCGGTGTCCGGGCCGGTCAGCAGGGTCACCACCACGAGCGCGGCGGCCACCGTTCCGGCTGCCGCCGCCACCGCCCGGTTCCGGCCCGGTATCCCCGCCATCACGCCCCCCGCGCCTCAGCTCACGCCCCGTGTTCCCCAGGGATACCCGCAGAGATACCCGCGCGCCCGCGCGCCAGTCCCCTGCGCCGGGCGGGCGCGGCGCTCAGCGCACGTCCAGGACCGCCTTCCCCGGCACCTCGCCCGCCGCGAGGGCGGCGGCGGCCTCGGGGGTGCGGGACCAGGGGTCGCGCCGGCCGATCTGGGTGTCCAGCGCGCCGCGTGCCGTGAGAGCGGCCAGCCAGGTCAGGTCGTCGGCCAGCCCGTCGTGGTCGTCCAGCAGGTAGAAGGTCTCGATCGACCGGCCGGTGCCCAGCGGGCCGAGGAGCGCCTCGTACGGGAGGACGGCGTCCGCGTTGCCGGTGTGGCCCATCGCCACCAGCGTCCCGTGCCGGCCCAGCGCGCCGAACGCCGCCACCAGGTGGTCGCCGCCCACCGTGTCGATGACGCCGTGGACGGGCGCGTCCAGCCGGTCGCGGATGCCCGCCGCGCCGTACACCACCTCGTCCGCGCCCAGCGAGCGCAGCAGCGCCTCCTTGCCCGGGTCGGTGGTGGTGGCGACGACATGGGCGCCCGCCCGGCGCGCCAGCTGCACGGTGAACCGGCCGACCCCGCCGCCCGCGCCCGTCACCAGGACCCGGCGGCCGAGAACCGGCCCGAGCCTGCGCAGGCCGCGCAGCGCGGAGCCCGCCGCCACCGGGAGCGTGCTGATGGCGCCCGGGTCGGCGTCGGCGGGGACGGTGCCGAGCAGCGCGGTGTCCACGGCGCGCAGCCGGGCCCAGGCGCCGTCCGGGGCGAGGCTCACCACGGGGGTTCCGGCGGCCGGGCCCGAGCCGTCGGCGGCGGGGCGTACCACCGTTCCGGCCGCGTCCCAGCCGGGGACGGTGCCGGGGGCGCCGTGGCGCAGGCCGTGCAGCACCTCGCCGTGGTTGAGGGAGTAGGCGGTGACCTCGATGAGCGCCTGGTGCGGTGCCGGCTCGGGGTCGGGGACGTCGTTCAGGGTGAGCCGGGAAGGGGCGTCGGGGTCGATGGTCCAGGCGTGCACGGTGGTCTCCCTCGTCGTCGGCGCAGAAATGCCGGTCGCTGGCATCTGCGGGTTGCCAGCATATGACGTGTCCTCACCGAGTACACTTGCCCCGTGACCGAGACCGGCCTGACGCTGCGCGAGCGCAAGAAACTCCGGACCCGGCGTGCCCTGGTGGAAGAGGCCCTGCGGCTGTTCAGCGAACAGGGGTTCGCCGAGACGACGCTCGACGAGCTGGTCGACTCGGTCGAGGTCTCGCAGCGGACCTTCTTCCGCAACTTCACGTCCAAGGAGGACGTCGCCCTCGCCCCCGAGCGCGAACTGTGGGCCGCCTACACCGCCGACATCGAGAGCCGGCCGGCCGACGGGCTCGCCCTGGCCGACTTCCAGGAGATCCTGTTCACCGCCGTGGCCGGCATGGCCGAGGGCTGGGAGCGGCGTTTCGTGGTCAGCCGCGCCCTGTGCGACCGCACCCCCGCGCTGGTGGCGTCCAGCCTGGAGCACTGCGCCCAGGTCACCGACCGCGTGGTGGGCCGGCTCGCCCGGGGCGACCGCGACCGGGAACTCCTCCTGAGACTGACGTTCGAGCTGATGCTGTCCGCCTGGCGCTGGGCGCTGAGACAGTGGTCGGCCGCGTACGAGGACGGCGCGGGCCCCGGTCGTGAGGAGCTGTACGAGCGGATGCGCACCGCCTTCGCCACCATCCCCCGGGTGGCCGCGCTGACGGGCTCTCAGGCCCGCATCGGCCTGGCCGGGTGACAATCGGGACACAGAGTGCGGCACGCGGCCCCGGTGGGAACCTTCTCGCCCCTTTCCAGCGTTATGACGGGTGCACTAGCGTGCGGTCTTTGCGAACGCATTACCCTGATACGCAAGGCCGTGCCGTGCGGCCATGGAGGAGTGAGATGAGGAGCAGCAACCCGGTCTTCACGCGTCGGGGGTTCAGTCGGGACGGCGGCTACGCCGGCTTCAACGCCGGACCGCAGCCGCAGACCGGGACTCCGTACGCGGGCAGCCCGAGCAACCCCTACGCGCAGCCAGGCAACCCCTATGCGCAGCCCCAGGTGGGCCCCGACGGCAGTGTGATGGCGCCGGGCGCCACCCGTCCGGGTGTGATGACGATCGACTCGGTCGTCTCGCGTACCGCCCTGACTCTCGGCACGGTCATCGTCGCGGCGGCCGTTGCCTGGATCACCGACCTGCCCATCGGCGCCGGTATCCTCTTCGCCCTCGTCGGCATGGGGCTCGGCCTGTGGCAGTCCTTCAAGCGCGAGGCCTCGCCCGCGCTGATCCTGTCGTACGCGGTGGCCGAGGGTCTGTTCCTCGGTGTCATCAGCAACTACATCAACCAGTGGGCGCCCGGCGCCGCGATGCAGGCCGTGCTCGGCACGATGGCGGTCTTCGCCGGTGTGCTGTTCATGTACAAGCAGCGCATCATCCGGGTGAACGCACGCTTCACCAAGTTCGTGATGGCCGCCGCGATCGGCTTCACGCTGCTCATGGCGGTCAACCTGATCGTCGCCCTGATCGGCGGCGGTGACGGTCTGGGTCTGCGCTCCGGTGGCTTCGGCATCCTGTTCGGTGTCGTCGGCATCGTGCTCGGCGCCTGCTTCCTGGCGCTCGACTTCAAGATGGTCGAGGACGGCATCGCCTACGGTGCCCCCGAGAAGGAGTCCTGGCTGGCCGCGTTCGGTCTGACCATGACCCTGGTGTGGATCTACCTGGAGTTCCTGCGGCTGATCGCCATCCTCCAGGGCGACTGAGCGGGCGCCGGGTAACGGCTTCACGACGGAGGGCCCCACGGGACGCGTGTCCTGTGGGGCCCTCCGTCACGTGCCGCCGCCTGTCGGGCCGGTCAGCCGGCGGGCCGCAGCAGGGTCAGTGCGGCGGCCACGGCAGCCGGGTCGGGGTGGTCGCGCAGGGCCCGCACCAGGTCGTGGCCCGCGACGGCCACCTGGTCGCCGACCGCGAACAGGCCGGCGTCCGGCATGGTCAGCGGCTCGGCCCCGGGCCGCTCGATGAGCTGCGCCCGGCGGGCCAGCTCCCGGGCCAGGGCCAGGCCCTCGGCTGCGGCCCCCTGTCTCAGCCGGCTCTCCGCCAGCCCCCGCAGCCGGTCGGCCCGTTCCTCGACCGCTTCTTCCAGGGCCGTCAGCCGCTCGTCGCTCTCGTGCACGGCCCCGACTCTAGCGAGCGCTCCCGTCAGCCGAACTGGCCCGGGGTGTAGTCGCCGGCGGGCTGCCGTACCAGGACGTTCAGCCGGTTGTAGGCGTTGATGACGGCGATCAGGGACACCAGGGCGGCCAACTGCTCCTCGTCGTAGTGCCGGGCCGCCTCCGCCCAGGCGGCGTCGGTGACGCCGCCGGCCGCGTCCGCGAGCCGGGTGCCCTGCTCGGTCAGTTCCAGGGCGGCGCGCTCGGCCTCGGTGAAGACCGTCGCCTCCCGCCACGCGGCCACCAGGTTCAGCCGCAGCGCGCTCTCGCCGGCGGCGGACGCCTCCTTGGTGTGCATGTCGAGGCAGAAGCCGCAGCCGTTGAGCTGGCTGGCGCGGATCTTCACCAGTTCCTGGGTGGTGGGCGGCAGCCCGGAGTCGGTGAGGGCCTGCCCGGCCGCGTTGAGGTGGCGCAGGGCCTTGGCCCCGACCGTGCTGCCGAAGAGATTCAGGCGGGCGTCCATGGTGTCTCCCGGTGTGCGGAGGTGGTGGGTGCTGACACCTCACTGACACCGGGCGACCGGGGTGTGTGACCGCCCGCGCCGTGGCGTGCGTCACATCCGGGGCGCGGCGGGTGCGTACCGTGGCGGCGGGCCCCGCCCGTGCCCGCCCGGACCGCGTGCCCGGGCGCCCCCGCCCGTCGCTCCCCCTCAGACCTGGCCGGTCTCGAAGCGGGACACCCGGCCGTTGTCCGCCACCTCGAAGCGCCAGGACGTCCGCATCTCGCCCCAGGTGTCGTTGCGGAACCGGACGATCAGGGCGCGTCCGTCCTCCGATTCCGACTCGATGTCCATGTGCCCGCCGGCGTCGAAGATCTCGCGGTCGGTCCACTGGGCGAGGTCGCGTTCCGAGCCGTCGTCGGACATCGTCGCGTCCTCGGTGAGTACGCCGCGGAACGCCTCGCGGTCGCCCGCGTTCACGGCCGCCACGAAGGCGCGTACGGCGGGGTCGGTGAGCATGTCCATGCCTCAAGCCAACACCGGGCCCGGCGGTGCCGCAGCCCGGTGTCGTCCGCCCGGGGGAGGGGCGGGGCGGGGCTCAGGTGGAGACGATGCGGTCGGCCAGGAGGTAGACGCTGTCCTGCCCGCAGGCGAAGGTCAGGGCGTAGGCGCCGGAGACGCCCGAGCCGCCCATCAGGACCGGCGCCTCGCCGTCCCGTACGGCCGCGGCCAGCCGTTCCGCCGTCTCCTGCTGGCTGGGGGACAGGCACAGCGTGGTGCCGTCCTCGAAGAGGTACACGTCCAGGGTGCCCAGCGGCCCGGGGCGGACGTCCGCCAGCGGGGTGCGGGACTCGGCCAGCTGGCTCAGCTGGTCGGTGGTGCGGCGCTGCTGCTCCTCGATGCCGGGCCGCGTGCCGCCCTCGACGGGCTCGCCGGCCAGTGTGTAGCCGGGGTGGGAGGGGTGACGGCGGCGGGCGGCGGCCAGCTCCGCCGACTCGCCCTCCTCGCCGGCCGCCTCGCGCTCGGTGGCCGGCTGCCGCTGCTGCTCGGCCGCGCTGCACAGGTCCTGCTGCCGGGGGACGAACACGGTGCCGTCGCCGCTCTCCTGCCCCGAGTCGCTGAGCAGGTACCGCTCCAGGAGCGCGTCCAGCAGGTCCTCGTCGGCCTCCGCCACCTCGTACTCCAGGCCGCGCCCGGCGAGCAGCGCCCCGGGGCCCTCGCTCTCGCGGGCGTCCTGCTCGGCCCAGAAGGCCCGCGCCTCCGCCAGTTCCCGCTCCCGTTCGTCGGCCAGGGCGTCCGCGACGGCGGCGCGGATCTCCTCGGCCGGTACCGGTCCGCGCGCGGCGGGGAGCTGCGCGCGGCGCAGACTCGTGACCTCGGTACGCAGACCACGGATGGTGTGCAGGGCAGCCGCACTCAGGGCCACGGAGGTGCCTGCGGTCACCAGCAGGATGACGGATATGGCGCTCACTGACTGTCTCCCAGTGCTCTCGGTCCCTGACTTCCTATCTCAGGTTTCCGGGACGCGGCCACGCCGGGCAGGGTGAAACGTCACGAAACGGACAGGACCTCAGTCCCTGGGCCCACCCCGCTCGCTCCGCTGACCTGCGGATTCGCCCGGGATGGCGGCGTGCATCACATCCCGGGCACACTTCGGTATCGCCACCGCGACCCGGCGCGCGAGGGCGCGCGGATCGCGGAAGCGGAACCTCTCTTCTATCACCTCAGTCAAGGCGCTCCAGCACCATGGCCATGCCCTGGCCGCCGCCCACGCACATGGTCTCCAGACCGAACTGCTTGTCATGCCACTGGAGCGAGTTGATGAGCGTGGTGGTGATGCGGGCGCCGGTCATCCCGAACGGGTGACCCACGGCGATGGCGCCGCCATTGACGTTCAGCCGGTCGATGTCGATGCCCAGATCCCGGTAGGAGGGGATGACCTGGGCGGCGAACGCCTCGTTGATCTCCACCAGGTCGATGTCGTCGATGGTCAGCCCGGCGCGGGCCAGCGCCTGCTTGGACGCCTCCACCGGGCCGTAGCCCATGATCTCGGGGGAGAGCGCCGACAGGCCGGTGGAGACGATCCGGGCCAGCGGGGTCACGCCGAGTTCCCGCGCCTTGGTGTCGGACATGATCACCAGCGCCGCGGCGCCGTCGTTGAGCGGGCAGCAGTTGCCCGCCGTGACCAGGCCGTCGGGGCGGAAGGCGGGCTTCAGGCCGCGCACGCCCTCCAGCGTGACGCCGGCGCGCGGGCCGTCGTCCTTGCTGACGACCGTGCCGTCCGGCAGCGTCACGGGGGTGATCTCGCGCTGCCAGAAGCCGTCGGCGATGGCCTTCTCGGCGAGGTTCTGCGAGCGGACGCCGAAGGCGTCCATGTCCTCCTTGGTGACGCCCTTGTACCGGGCGAGGTTCTCGGCGGTCTGGCCCATGGCGATGTAGATGTCGGGCAGCGCGCCGTCCTCGCGCGGGTCGTGCCAGCCGACCCCGCCGTGTTCGGCGCGCTCGGCGGAACGGGCCTGGGCCGGCTCGAACAGCGGGTTGCGGGTGCCGGGCTGGCCGTCGCTGCTGCCGTACGCGAAGCGCGAGACGGTCTCGACGCCGGCGGAGATGAACACATCGCCCTCGCCGGCCTTGATGGCGTGCATCGCCATGCGCGTGGTCTGGAGCGAGGAGGAGCAGTAGCGGGTGACGGTGGCGCCCGGCAGGGTGTCGAGGCCGAGCTGGACGGCGACGACGCGGGCCAGGTTGTGGCCCTGTTCGCCGCCGGGCATGCCGCAGCCGAGCAGCAGGTCGTCGATGTCGGCGGGGTCGAGTTCCGGCACCTTGTCGAGTGCGGCGCGCACGATCCCGGCGGTCAGATCATCGGGCCGCACATCCTTGAGCGAGCCTTTGACGGCCCGCCCGATCGGGGTGCGGGCGGCGGAGACGATCACTGCTTCTGGCATGGAATTCCCTCCGGGTCGAGGTCCATCGGCACGGATGGACACGCCCTCATAAGCTACCGGCAGGTAATGTGCCCGCGTCCAGACCTACGGCGACAACTCCTGCCGCTCCTCGCGGTCCGCGTCCGCGACCCGACCGGTGCTGTCGGTTTCCGGCGCTTTCCGATCCGTTCCTTCCTTTTCCGGGTCGTTCCGGTCCGGGCCGTCCCCCTCCGTACCGTCGCGGTCCGCGCCGTCCGGCTCCGCCGGCTGCGCGGGCAGCTGGCGGCGCCGCCGCCGCTTCAGCAGCGCCCACGGCGAGCGCCGCTCCGCCGACTCCTCCCCGGCCGCGCTCACCTCCGTACCGCCGACCGCCGCCGCCCGGGTCGCCGCCCGCTCCACCGGCAGATAGCCCTCCCTGCGCAGCGGCTCCACCCGCTCCTCCTCCGGCCACACGCCCAGCGCCGCGCACAGCGTGGGCAGCACCGCCATCGCCGCCGTCACATACCCGGCCGCCGAGGGGTGGTAGCGGTCTGGGCCGAACAGCTCCCCGGGACGGGCCGCGAACTCCGGCCCCAGCAGATCCCCCAGCGACACCGTCCGGCCGCCCAGCTCCACCACCGCGATCGTCTGCGCCGCCGCCAGCTGACGGCACAGCCGCCGCGCGATCCAGCGCAGCGGCTGCGCCACCGGCTCCACCGAGCCCAGATCCGGGCAGGTGCCGACGATCACCTGGCAGCCGGCCGTCCGCAGCCGGGCCACCGCGTCGGACAGATGTTTCACCGACTCGGCCGGCGCCATCCGGCCGGTGATGTCGTTGGCGCCGATCATGATCACGCACACATCGGGCGCCGGGGCCCGCCCCGGCTCGGTGAGCAGCATCGACACCTGCCGCTCCAGGTCGTCCGACTTGGCCCCCGACAGCGCCACGTTGTGCAGCTCCACCGGCCGCTCGGAGACCGCCGCGAGACCGGAGGCCAGCAGCGCGCCCGGCGTCTGCGGCGCCCGGTGCACGCCCATCCCGGCCGCCGTCGAGTCGCCGAGCATCGCCAGCCGCCACGGCACCGCCGCCGGCCCGGCGCCCGCGCCCGCCGCGTACTCGGCGCCGTACACGCCGTCCGCCAGCGGCGGCGGGTCCTCCCGGCCGTTGCGCAGCAACTGCCGCCGCGCCAGCTGCACCTCCGTCAGTACCAGACCGACCGCCGCACCGCCCAGCAAGCCGACACCGCCGCCGCCGTACGCCGCCGCCGTCGCGATCCGCCGCGCCACACGCTCTCTGCTGGACATGGGGCCGCCACGCCTCCCGTCTCGTCCGTTCCGTAACGGCCCGCCGGCCGTCCCGTCGTCTTCCGGGTCTCTGGTGTGTTGTCTGCCCAGGGTGCTGGGCCGCGCAACGCGCGTCCACGTCCACGCGCGGGGCAATAGGGTGCACTCAGTGGGTGGACGAACCCGCCCCGTAGATGTGCGGAGACCACAGTGCAGTATCACGAGTCGATGATCGACCTTGTCGGCAACACCCCGCTGCTGAAGCTCACCAGCGTCACGGAGGGCATCCGGGCCACGGTGCTGGCCAAGGTCGAGTACTTCAATCCCGGCGGGTCGGTCAAGGACCGGATCGCCCTGCGGATGATCGAGGCGGCCGAGGAGTCCGGCGAACTGCGCCCCGGCGGCGTGATCGTCGAGCCGACCTCGGGCAACACGGGGGTGGGGCTGGCGATCGTCGCCCAGCGCAAGGGATACCGCTGCATCTTCGTCTGCCCGGACAAGGTCTCCACCGACAAGATCAACGTACTGCGCGCGTACGGGGCGGAGGTGGTGGTCTGCCCGACCGCCGTCGACCCCGAGCACCCCGACTCGTACTACAACGTCTCCGACCGGCTGGTGCGCGAGACGCCCGGCGCCTGGAAGCCCGACCAGTACTCCAACCCCAACAACCCGCTCTCGCACTACGAGAGCACCGGACCAGAGCTGTGGGAGCAGACGGGTGGGAAGATCACCCACTTCGTGGCGGGCGTCGGCACCGGCGGCACCATCAGCGGCACCGGCCGCTATCTGAAGGAGGTCAGCGGCGGCCGGGTGCGGGTGATCGGCGCCGACCCGGAGGGCTCGGTGTACTCCGGCGGCTCCGGGCGTCCGTACCTGGTCGAGGGGGTGGGCGAGGACTTCTGGCCGACCGCGTACGACCGTACGGTGGCGGACGCCATCGTGCCGGTCTCGGACAAGGACTCCTTCCGGATGACGCGGCGGCTGGCCCGCGAGGAGGGGCTGCTGGTGGGCGGCTCCTGCGGCATGGCGGTGGTCGCGGCGCTGGAGACGGCGCGCGGGCTCGGCCCGGACGACGTGGTCGTGGTGCTGCTGCCGGACAGCGGGCGCGGCTATCTGAGCAAGATCTTCAACGACGAGTGGATGGCCGACTACGGCTTCCTGGAGGGCGGCGAGCCGCAGACCCGGGTCGGCGACGTCCTCGGCCGCAAGGAGGGCGGCGAGCTGCCCTCGCTGGTGCACATGCACCCGGAGGAGACGGTCGGCGAGGCGATCGACGTGCTGCGCGAGTACGGCGTGTCGCAGATGCCGGTGGTCAAGCCGGGGGCCGGGCACCCGGATGTGATGGCGGCGGAGATCGTCGGCTCGGTGGTGGAGCGGGAGCTGCTGGACGCCCTGTTCACCGGGCGGGCGGCGCTGGAGGACCCGCTGGAGAAGCACCTGAGCGCGCCGCTGCCGCACGTCGGCTCGGGCGAGCCGGTGGCGGACCTGATGGCGGTGCTGGAGTCGGCGGACGCGGCGGTCGTGCTGGTGGAGGGGAAGCCGACCGGGGTGGTCAGCCGGCAGGACCTGCTGGCGTTCCTCGCGGCACAGCGGCGGCCGGAGAAGTAACCGCCGGCGGGAGATGTCACGACGGCGCGCGGGATATCCGCAACGGATTCCGAAGTGTCACGGCCGGGCAACGCGTCGTTAACACCGCTCCGGCATTGTTCTGGGTGTCGGCACCAAGGACCTCCGGAGCGGCTCCCGGACCTCCCTGGTCGCCCGGACGCGCGGCCCCGACCCGGCCCGTGTCCCCGCGGGGACCGCCGTCGTCCCGCCCCTGGTGTTCTCACCGGGGTGCGGCGGTCCCCGCCAACCTCGTCCCCCGCCTCACGGCGCCTCCGGGCCGGAGCGGCGCAGGGCCATCCCCACGGTGAAGCAGGCGTTGACACCCACGATGCCGCCCCAGCACACCAGCAGGCCGGGCAGGCCCAGATTCACGGCGGCGATCGCCGACAGCGGGATGGCCAGGACGAGCGAGACCGCGGCGAGCCCGAACGCCGCGCCCGGCCCCTCGTACCCCGCGCCCATGCGCGGCGCGCCCTCGGGCCGGCCGCCGCGCGCGACGACCATCTGCTGCTCGGCGACCTGGCGGCGTACCCGCTTGTCGACGGCCGTGTCGATGCGCTGCTCGACCTTCTCCAGAAAGGACACGATCAGCTCCGACTCGTAGGCGTCGCCGAGTTCCTTGCGCGTTTGCACGGCCGCGTCGAGATCGGTGGCCAGCTCCGGGTCGCTCATGGGCGCTACCGTACGCGCGCCACCGGACGGCGGGCAGTGGGGCTAGCCCCACTTCCGGGCGCGCTGCATAGACTGCGGCGGATGAGTGAGGCGAGCGTAAGCGCGGGCGCGCGGCTGCGGGAGCTGTTCGCGGGGCACCGGCTGACTCCGGCTCAGCGGCGCATCGCGCACTGCATGGTGGAGCGGGCCGGGGAGGCGCCGTATCTGTCCAGTGTGGAGCTGGCGCGGCTGGCGGGGGTGAGCCAGCCGTCGGTGACGCGGTTCGCGGTGGCGCTGGGCTTCGACGGCTATCCGGCGCTGCGGCGCGCGCTGCGCGGCCCGCAGCGTCCCGAGCCGGCGGGTGGCGGCGCGGGGACCGGAGCCGGGGCCGGGGACGGCACCGGGGCGGACGCCGGGGGGAACCTGTACCAGCGGGCGGTGGCCGCCGAGATCGCGAATCTGCGCCAGCTGGCGGACACCCTCGCCGACCCCGCGCCGGTGGCGCGCGCCGGGCGGCTGCTGGCCGCGTCCCGGCCGCTGCCGGTCCTGGGGCTGCGGGCGGCGGCGGCGCAGGCGCGCGGGTTCGCGTACTTCGCGGCCAAGGTCCACCCCGAGGTGCGGCTGCTGGACGAGGGCGGCTCGATGCTGGCCGACCGCATCGACGCGGCGGTGGCGGCCGGGGCGAGTGCGCTGCTGTGCTTCGCGCTGCCCCGCCATCCGCGGGAGACGGCGCAGGCGCTGGAGCTGGCCCGGGCTGCGGGGCTGCGGGTGGTGACGGTGGCCGACAGCCCGTTCGCGCCGGTGGTGCATCCGGACGATCTGCTGCTGCCGGCCCCGGTGAGCACCCTGCTCGCCTTCGACACGGTGTGCGCGCCGATGCTGCTGGGCCGGGTGCTGCTGGAGGCGATGTGCGACGCGCTGCCTCAGGCGCCGGCCCGGCTGGAGGCGTTCGACGCCCGGGCGGCGGAGCGGGCGCTGTTCCTGGAGTGAACCGGCGGGGCCGGCGGCGGTCACAGGTCGCCGCCCGCTTCGGCGACCACCTCCGCCAGGGTCTGGGCGCGGCGCAGCACGGTGAAGCCGAGGCGGCCGTCCGGGCCCGGCTCGTAGCCGTGGACGGCGGGGCGGGGGAGCGAGTTGTAGCCGAACGGGGTGGAGAAGTAGTACGCGCCGGTGTCCAGCAGGGCGGCCAGGTCGCCCGGGGCCAGCGGGGGCAGGGCGCGGTCGCGGGCCACCAGGTCGCCGGCGAAGCAGCACGGTCCCGCCACGTCCTGCCGTACCGGGGTGCCGGTCTTGGGGCGGCCCTTGGCGTCGTAGGCGGCCACCCGGATCGGCCAGGCGTCGGGGGCGAAGACGGTGCGGGTGGCGACCTGGGCGCCCGCGTGGGTGACGGCGATGGGCCGGCCGCCCGCCGTTTTGGTGTACTCCACCCGGGTGAGGATCATTCCGGACTTGGCGAGCAGCGACCGGCCGAACTCGGTGACCAGGGCGTAGCGGCCGCCGAAGAGGCCGGGCACCTCGCGGCGCAGCAGGCGGGCGTAGTCGGCGAAGGTGGGGGTGGTGTCGTCGCCGCCGAAGTGGACGGGGAGGCCGCCGCCGATGTCGAGGGTGTCGATCTGCCGGCGGCCGGCGGCGGTGTTGATCTCCTCGGCGAGTTCGTAGGTGGCGCGGACGCCGGCGGCCATCCGTTCCAGGGGGATGCCCTGGGAGCCGGTGTGGCAGTGCAGCCGGGTGAGCCAGGGCCGTTCGGCGAAGGCGCGCAGTACCCAGGCGCGTCCTCCCTCGTCGCGGAGCGGGACGCCGAACTTGGAGGTGGCGGTGGCGGTGCTCATCGCGTCGATGCTGCCGCCGCCCAGCTGGGGGTTGACGCGGATGCCGATCGGGCCGTGGGCGCCGCCGGGGCCGGCTTCGGTGCCGGTGCCGGTGGCGAGGAGTTCGGTGAGGCGGTCCAGTTCCTGCGGGTTGTCGGCGTTGAGGGCGATGCCCTGGCGCAGGGCCGTGCGGAGTTCGGTGCGGGTCTTGGCGGGGGAATCGAGCACGATGCGCGCGGGGTCGAGGCCGGCGGCGTGGGCCAGGGCCAGCTCGCCGGGGCTGGCGACCTCCGCGCCGATGCCGAGGGCGGCGAGGCGGCGCAGCACGGCGGGGAGGGCGGCGGCCTTGACGGCGAAGGTGTGCAGGACGTGCTGGCCGGGCGCGGTGACCTCATCGAAGGCAGCATGGAGGGCGGAAGCACGCTCACGCAGGTCCTGGAGATCGAGGAGGCCGATCAGCGGGTGTTCGTCGTCGAGGAGGTCGTGGGCCACGGCGGCGGCGACGGCCAGGTCGCGGCGCCGGGAGCGGTCGGCGGCCGGGACGGCCGCGGGCGGGACGTCAGGCATACGGCCACATAAGCATGAGCGGGGCGTCGATGGGCAGAACGCTGGATGACTGAAATTATTCAGCGACAGTTGTGGCTGAATATGGATCCTCAGCAGGGAGGCAGGGGCGATGTCAGGACCGCGACCCGTGCGCGCGCCGCGCGGCAGCGAGCTGAGTGCCCGGGGGTGGCAACAGGAAGCCGCGCTGCGCATGCTGCACAACAACCTCGACCCCGAGGTCGCCGAACACCCCGACGACCTGGTCGTCTACGGCGGCACCGGCCGGGCCGCCCGCGACTGGCCCTCCTTCGACGCCCTCACCCGCACCCTGCGCACCCTGCACGACGACGAGACGCTGCTGGTGCAGTCCGGCCGGCCGGTGGGCGTCCTCACCACCCACGAGTGGGCGCCCCGGGTGCTGCTGGCCAACTCCAACCTGGTCGGGGAGTGGGCCACCTGGGAGGAGTTCCGCCGCCTGGAGCAGCTGGGCCTGACCATGTACGGGCAGATGACCGCGGGCTCCTGGATCTACATCGGCACCCAGGGCATCCTCCAGGGCACCTACGAGACCTTCGCCGCCGTCGCCGCCAAACGGTTCGGCGGCACCCTGGCAGGCACCATCACCCTGACGGCGGGCCTGGGCGGCATGGGCGGCGCCCAGCCGCTGGCCGTCACCATGAACGGCGGCGTCGTCATCTGCGTCGACTGCGACCCGCGCGCCATCGCCCGGCGCATCGAGCACGGCTACCTGGATGTCCGCGCCGACTCCCTGGAGGACGCGCTGCGGCAGGCGGAGGAGGCGAAGGCGGCGCGCCGTCCGCTGTCCATCGGCGTACTCGGCAACGCGGCCGAGGCCGTGCCCCGGCTGCTGGCGCTCGGCGCCCCGATCGACATCGTGACCGACCAGACCAGCGCCCACGACCCGCTGGCCTATCTGCCGCTGGGGACCGCGTTCGACGGCATGGCCGAGGAGGCGCGGCGCGACCCGGCCGCCTTCACCGCACGGGCCCGGGAGTCGATGGCCCGGCACGTGGCCGCGATGGTCGGCTTCCAGGACGCCGGGGCCGAGGTCTTCGACTACGGCAACTCGATCCGGGGCGAGGCCCGGCTGGCCGGGTACGAGCGGGCGTTCGACTTCCCTGGGTTCGTGCCCGCCTACATCCGGCCGCTGTTCTGCGAGGGCAAGGGCCCCTTCCGGTGGGCCGCGCTCAGCGGCGACCCGCGCGACATCGCCGCCACCGACCGGGCCGTGCTGGACCTCTTCCCCGAGAACGAGTCGCTGGCCCGCTGGATCCGGCTGGCCGGCGAACGCGTCCGCTTCCAGGGCCTGCCCGCCCGCATCTGCTGGCTCGGCTACGGCGAACGCGACCGGGCCGGGGAGCGCTTCAACGACATGGTCGCCTCCGGGGAACTGGCCGCTCCGGTCGTCATCGGCCGCGACCACCTGGACTGCGGCTCGGTCGCCTCGCCCTACCGGGAGACCGAGGCGATGCGGGACGGCTCCGACGCCATCGCCGACTGGCCGCTGCTCAACGCCATGGTCAACGTCGCCTCCGGCGCCTCCTGGGTCTCCCTGCACCACGGCGGCGGCGTCGGCATGGGCCGCTCACTGCACGCGGGCCAGGTCACGGTCGCGGACGGCACCCGGCTGGCGGGCGAGAAGATCCGGCGGGTGCTGACCAACGACCCGGGCATGGGCGTCATCCGGCACGTGGACGCCGGCTACGAGACGGCGGAACACGTCGCCTCGGCGCGCGGCGTCCGCGTCCCGATGCGGGAGGAGGCCCCGTGAGCGGGGCGGCGGCCGGGCCGCGGCCCGGCCGGGCGCGGGCGGTGGGGGCCGTGCCGGGTGGTGGCGGGCGTGCGGCGGGGGCGGAGGCCAGGGTGTCGGGGCGGAACGGGGAGGACGGATAGCCGTGGCGGACGGATTTCTCTCGTTGTGGCGGGACCTGGAGCCCATCGGGCGGGACGCCGGGTCCGGCGGGTACCGGCGGTTCGCGTGGGGTGGCGCCGACGGGGAGTGCCGGGACTGGTTCCGGGACCAGGCCAGGGCGCGCGGGCTGCGGTACGAGGTGGACCGCAACGGCAACCAGTGGGCCTGGCGCGGCGACCCGGAGCGCGGCGACGCCGTCGTCACCGGCTCGCACCTGGACTCCGTACCGGACGGCGGCGCCTTCGACGGGCCGCTCGGGGTGGTGTCCGCGTTCGCCGCCGTGGACCGGGTGCCGGACGGCGGGCGCCCGCTGGGCATCGTCAACTTCACCGACGAGGAAGGCGCCCGGTTCGGCGTCGCCTGCGTCGGCTCCCGGCTCGCCACCGGCACCCTCACCCCCGAACGCGCCCGCACCCTGCGCGACGCGCAAGGCATCAGCCTGCCGCAGGCCATGGAACGCGCCGGCCGGGACCCGGACGCCATCGGCCCCGACCCCGAACGCCTCGCCCGCATCGGCGCCTTCGTCGAACTCCACATCGAACAGGGCCGCGCCCTGGCCGACACCCCGCACCCGGTCGGCGTCGCCTCCGCCATCTGGCCGCACGGGCGCTGGCGGTTCGACTTCCACGGCGCCGCCAACCACGCCGGCACCACCCGGCTGGAAGACCGCCGCGACCCGATGCTGACCTACGCCACCACCGTGCTCGGCGCCCGCAAGAAGGCCCGGCTGGCGGGCGCGCTGGCCACCTTCGGCAAGGTCGCCGTCGAACCCAACGGCGTCAACGCCATCCCCTCCCTGGTGCGGGGCTGGCTGGACGCCCGCGCCGCCGACCGGCCCACCCTGGACACCGTGGTGGCCGCCATCGAACAGGCCGCCCGCGAACGCGGCGGCCGGGACGGGGTGACGGTCACCGTCACCGAGGAATCCCGCACCGCCCTCGTCGAGTTCGACACCGCGCTGCGCGACCGGCTGGCCGCCCTGCTCACCGAACGGCACGGCGGCGCGCCGCTGCTGCCCACCGGCGCGGGACACGACGCCGGCATCCTGTCCGCCGCCGTGCCCACCGCCATGCTCTACGTGCGCAACCCCACCGGGGTCTCCCACGCACCCGCCGAGCACGCCACCGAGGACGACTGCGAGGCCGGCGTCACCGCCCTCGCCGAGGTACTGGAGGAACTGGTGTGTCGCTGAGCGCGCAGAGCTACTGGGCCGCCCACGCCTGGCTGAACGGCACCGTCCAGGACGGCGTCGTCATCGCCACCGGACCCGACGGCCGGATCACCGAGGTGCGCACCGGCGTGCCCGAACCCCCGATCGGCGCCGTCCCGCTCGGCGGCCTCACCGTCCCCGGGCTCGCCAACGCCCACAGCCACTTCTTCCACCGCGCGCTGCGCTCCGCCGCCCAGATCGGCGGCGGCACCTTCTGGACCTGGCGCGAGGCCATGTACCTGGTCGCCTCCCAGCTCACCCCCGACTCCGCCCACGAACTCGCCCGCGCCGTCTACGCCGAGATGGCGCTGGCCGGCATCACCTGCGTCGGCGAGTTCCACTATGTGCACCACCAGCCCGACGGCACCCCGTACCACCAGCCCAACGCCATGGGCGAGGCCCTGATCGCCGCCGCGGCCGACGCCGGCATCCGCATCACCCTCCTCGACACCTGCTACCTCTCCGCCGGCTTCGGCACCCCGCCCACCGCCCGGCAGCGCCGCTTCAGCGACGGCACCGCCGACGCCTGGGCCGCCCGCGCCGCCGCGCTCACCGCCACCGGCCACGCCCGGATCGGCGCCGCCATCCACTCGGTGCGCGCCGTCCCCGCCACCGCGCTGGGCACCGTCGCCGACTGGGCCCGCGAGCGCAACGCCCCGCTCCACCTCCATCTCTCCGAACAGCCCGCCGAGAACGAGGCCTGCCACCGCGCCCACAGCACCACGCCCACCCGGCTGCTGGCCGACCACGGCATCCTGGGCCCCGGCACCACCGCCGTGCACGCCACCCATCTCACCGACGACGACATCACCCTGCTCGGCGCCACCGGCACCGGTGTGTGCGTGTGCCCCACCACCGAACGCGACCTCGCCGACGGCATCGGCCCGGCCGCCGCCCTGGAGCGCGCCGGCAGCCCGCTGAGCCTGGGCAGCGACAGCCACGCCGTCATCGACATCCTCGAAGAGGCCCGCGCCCTGGAACTGCACGAACGGCTGCGCACCCGCGCCCGCGGCCACTGGACCGCCGCCCAACTGCTGCGCACCGCCTCCGAGGAGGGCCATGCCGCGCTCGGCTGGGCGGACGCCGGCCGTCTCGAACCGGGCTCCCTCGCCGACTTCACCACCGTGGCGCTGGACACCGTCCGCACGGCGGGCCCCGCCCCCGCGCTGGCCACCGAGGCGGTGATCCACTCCGCCACCGCGGCCGACGTCCGGCACACCGTGGTCGGCGGCCGGCACATCGTGCGCGACGGAGTGCACCAGACGGTCCACGACGTGCCGGCCGCGCTCGCCCGCGGCATCCGCGCCCTGAACCACCCCCGCTGACACCCCGAGGGACGACGATGGCCAGCACGGCAATCACCCACATCGGCACGCTCATCACCAACACCCCCTCCCTGGGCCACGGCCCCCTCGGACAACTCCACGACGCGGCCCTCGTCATCGAGGACGACCGCATCGCCTGGATCGGTACCACCAGTCAAACACCCGCCACTGACAGTCACCACGACGCGGGCGGCCGGGCCGTCATCCCCGGCTTCGTGGACGCCCACTCCCATCTGCTGTTCGCCGGCGACCGCACCGCCGAGTTCACCGCCCGCATGTCCGGCCGCCCCTACACCGCAGGCGGCATCCGCTCCACCGTCACCGCCACCCGCCGCGCCACCGACGCGCAGCTCGCCGCCAACCTCACCGCCCACCTCGCCGAGATGCACCGCCAGGGCACCACCACCGTCGAGACCAAATCGGGGTACGGGCTCACCACCGCCGACGAGTCCCGCGCCCTGCGCGTCGCCCGCGCGCACACCCCGGAGACCACCTACCTCGGTGCCCACATCACCGCCCCCGAGTACGCGGACGACCCGGACGGCTACGTCGCCCTCGTCACCGGCCCGATGCTCGACGCCTGCGCGCCGCACGCCCGCTGGATCGACGTGTTCTGCGAGCGCGGCGCGTTCGGCGCGGACGCCGCCCGGACCATCCTGGCCGCCGGCCGGGCCAGGGGCCTGCTGCCGCGCGTGCACGCCAACCAGCTCGGACCGGGCCCCGGCGTCCAGGTCGCCGTCGAGGCGGGCGCCGTCTCCGCCGACCACTGCACCCATCTCACCGACGCCGACATCACCGCGCTCGCCGACGCCGGCACCGTCGCCACCCTGCTCCCCGGCTGCGAGTTCTCCACCCGCTCCCCGTACCCGGACGCCCGCCGGCTGCTGGCCGCCGGCGTCACCGTCGCGCTGGCCACCGACTGCAACCCCGGCTCCTCGTACACCTCCTCCATGCCCTTCTGCCTCGCGGTCGCCGTCCGCGAGATGGGCCTGACCCCCGACGAGGCCCTGTGGTCCGCCACGGCCGGCGGCGCCGCCGCCCTCGCCCGCGACGACATCGGCCACCTCGCCCCGGGCGCCCGCGCCGACCTCGCCGTACTCGACGCCCCCTCCCCGGTGCACCTCGCCTACCGCCCCGGTGTCCCCCTCGTCCACGCGGTATGGCGCGACGGCCGCCCGGTGCCCCCGGCGCCGTAGCGGCGGGCCGCACCCTGGCGCGCCCCGCGCCCCGGTGTCAGGGTGTGCCGGTGAGCGAGAGCACCAGCGCCCCGGCCGCCGCCGACGAGCCGCCCTCGGCCGCCGGAGAGGGACCGCCGGGCGCCGCCCGCGGTGGCTTCGCGCGGCTGTGGGGGGCGTCCACGGCGTCCAACCTCGGGGACGGCGTCACCATGGTCGCCTTCCCCTGGCTGGCCACCACCCTCACCGACGACGCCTTCCTCATCGCCGCCATGGGCGTGGCCCTGCGGCTGCCGTGGCTGCTGTTCTCCCTCCCCGCCGGGGTGCTCGCCGACCGCCTCGACCGGCGGCGGGTCATGGTCACCATGAACGCCGCCCGCGCGCTCGTCATCTGCCTCCTCGGGCTGCTGGTCGCCGCCGACGCGCACTCCCTGCCCGTGCTCTATCTGTGCGCCCTCGCCCTGGGCTTCGCCGAGGTGCTGGTCGACAACACGGCGCAGGTCATCCTGCCCGCGGTCGTCGGCAAGGACGGCCTCGCCCTCGCCAACGGCCGGCTGATGAGCACCCAGATCGTCACCGACGACTTCGTCGGCCGCCCGCTCGGCGGGGTCCTGCTCGGGGTGTCGCTGGCGCTGCCGTTCGCCTTCGGGGCCGGGGCCGCCGCGATCGCCGCCGTCCTGCTGCTCACCCTCCGTGGTACGTACCGGGCCGCCGGGCCCGCGCCCGGGCCGCGCCGCCCGGTGCGTGCGGAGATCGCCGAGGGTGTGCGGTGGCTGTGGGCGCACCCGCCGCTGCGTCCGCTCGCGGTCGCCCTCGCCCTGCTGAACACGGCCGGCGCGGCCGTGCTGGCGATCCAGGTGCTGTACGCCCGCGAGATCCTCGGTCTCGGCTCGCTCGGCTTCGCGGTCTTCACCGCCGCCTCCGGCGTCGGCGGTCTGCTGGGCGGGCTGCTGGCCCACCGCGTCACCCGCCGGATCGGCCGGGTCCGCTCCCTGATGCTGCTGCTCGTCCTCGAGCTGGGGGCGTACGCGGTGGGCGCGGTGTCCTCCAGCGCCCTGCTGGTGGGCGCGGTGGTGGCGGTCGCCGGGTTCGGGGCCGTGCTGTGGAATGTGGTCACCGTGTCGCTGCGCCAGGCGCTCGTCCCGGACGCACTGCTCGGCCGGGTCAACAGCGTCTACCGGCTGCTGGGCTGGGGCTGCCTCCCGGTGGGGATGGTGGTGAGCGGGGCCCTGGTGACGCTGGTGGAGCACGGGGTGGGGCGCGAGGCGGGGCTGCGCACGCCGTTCGTGCTGGCGGCCGTGCTCACCTGCGGCACGTTCTGGTACCTGCGGCGGCACCTCACCGCCCGTACGCTGCCCGGCTAGGGCGTTTCTTTCGGATCACCGGATCGTTGGTCTGGTGTGTCGTTGACTGATGCCCAGTGGGCGAGGATCGAGCCGTTGCTGCCGGATCGGACTCCGAAGCGGGGAGGGCGGTGGCGTGATCACCGTCTGGTGATCGACGCGATCGCGTTCAAGTACCGCACCGGCACGCCGTGGATGGACCTGCCCGAACACTTCGGGTCGTGGAAGGGCGTCCACAACCGACTGCGGAAGTGGGCCGCCGACGGCACGTGGGAGAAGGTCTTCACCGCCCTGCTCGCCCGGGCCGACGCCGAAGGCGACCTCGACTGGGTCGTCGCCGTCGACTCCAC
>NZ_FPAB01000010.1 GCF_900116145.1 Streptomyces harbinensis
CCGGTGGTCAGCCTGATGTGACACTGCTCGAAAGGGTGCTCAGTGGACTTCGCAAGCTCTAGCGGTGCGGGCCGTTCGGCTCCTTCCCGTTCCACTACTTCTGCGAAGATTGTGGTCGCGGGTGGTTTTGGTGTGGGGAAGACCACGTTTGTCGGTGCGGTGTCGGAGATCAATCCGCTGCGTACCGAGGCGGTGATGACGTCTGCGTCGGCGGGGATCGATGATCTGACGCATACCGGTGGTAAGACGACCACGACGGTGGCGATGGACTTCGGTCGTATCACGCTGGATCAGGATTTGATTCTGTATCTGTTCGGTACGCCGGGGCAGGATCGTTTCTGGTTCATGTGGGACGATTTGGTGCGTGGTGCCATTGGTGCGGTGGTGCTGGTGGATACGCGGCGTCTTGCGGATTGTTTTCCGGCGGTGGATTACTTCGAGAACAGTGGTCTGCCGTTCGTGATCGCGTTGAATGGTTTTGACGGGCATCAGCCGTATTCTCCGGAGGAGGTGCGGGAGGCGTTGCAGATCGGTCCTGACGCGCCGATCATCACGACGGATGCGCGGCATCGTGCGGAGGCGAAGGCGGCGCTGATCACTCTCGTCGAGCACGCCCTCATGGCCCGCCTGCGGTAATTCCGAGCGTCCCCCGCTGCCACGCCGGTAGTCTCCCCGTGCTGGGGAGACACCGCCGCGTGGCGGTTGGCTAGGCTGAGGACAGAGATCCCAGCAAGCCAGTGAAGGGCAACGCAGCCGTGCGCATCGCCAGATTCTCCATCGACGGCACCGTCGGTTTCGGTGTGGTGGAGGGGGGGCCCACCGACGAGGACGGGCTCGTCCTCGACATCATCAAGGGCCATCCCTTCGCCGAGTTCGAGCGCTCGGGCCACCGGGTCCCGCTCAAGGCGGTCCGGCTGCTGCCCCCCGTCCTCCCCAGCAAGGTCGTCGCGATCGGCCGGAACTACGCCGCGCACGCGCGCGAGCTGGGCAACGAGGTCCCCGACACCCCCGTCACCTTCTTCAAGCCCTCCACCTCGGTGATCGGCGACGGTGACGCCATCCGGTATCCCTCGATCTCCCGCGAGGTCCACCACGAGGCGGAGCTGGCCGTGGTCATCGGCCGGATGTGCCGGGACGTGCCGCGCGAACGCGCCAGGGACGTCATCCTCGGCTACACCTGCGCCAACGACATCACCGCGCGCGACGTCCAGGAGCGCGAGAAGCAGTGGGCGCGTGCCAAGGGCTTCGACACCTCCTGCCCGCTCGGCCCGTGGATCGAGACCGACGCCGACCCGGCCGACCTCGCCATCATGTGCACGGTGAACGGCGAACAGCGGCAGCTGGGCCGCACCAGCGAGATGGTCCGTACGGTGGAGGACCTGATCGTGCACATCACCGAGTCGATGACGCTGCTCCCGCAGGACGTCATCCTCACCGGCACCCCGGCCGGCGTCGGCCCGCTGCACGCCGGCGACGAGGTCGCCGTCTCCATCGAAGGCATCGGCACTCTCACCAACAAGGTCGTCAAGGCGTGACTTCTCCCTCCCCCTCCGTACGTGTGCGCTTCTGCCCGTCCCCGACGGGCAACCCCCATGTGGGGCTGGTGCGCACCGCCCTGTTCAACTGGGCCTTCGCCCGCCACCACGGCGGCACCATGGTCTTCCGCATCGAGGACACCGACGCCGCCCGCGACTCCGAGGAGTCGTACACCGCGCTGCTCGACTCGATGCGCTGGCTCGGCCTCGACTGGGACGAGGGCCCCGAGACCGGCGGCCCGCACGCCCCGTACCGGCAGTCGCAGCGGATGGACATCTACGCCGACGTGGCGCGCCGGCTGCGCGAGGCGGGCCGCGCGTACCCCTGCTACTGCACCACCGCGGAGCTGGAGGAGCGCCGGGAGGCGGCGCGGGCGGCCGGCCGGCACTCCGGGTACGACGGGCACTGCCGGGAGCTGACGGCGGAGCAGATCGCGGCGTACGAGGCCGAGGGGCGCGCGCCGATCATCCGGTTCCGGATGCCGGACGAGCAGATCACCTTCACCGACCTGGTGCGCGGCACGCTCACCTTCGCGCCGGAGCACGTCTCGGACTACGGGATCGTGCGCGCCAACGGCGCGCCGCTGTACACCCTGGTCAACCCGGTGGACGACGCGCTGATGGAGATCACCCACGTGCTGCGCGGCGAGGACCTGCTGTCCTCCACGCCGCGGCAGATCGCGCTGTACGGTGCGCTGGCGGAGATCGGCGTCGGGACGGGGCGCGTCCCGGAGTTCGGGCATCTGCCGTATGTGATGGGGGAGGGCAACAAGAAGCTCTCCAAGCGTGACCCGGAGTCCTCGCTCAATCTGTACCGCGAGCGCGGCTTCCTGCCGTCCGGGCTGCTCAACTACCTGTCGCTGCTGGGCTGGTCGATCGCCGAGGACCGGGACATCTTCACGGTCGAGGAGATGGTGGCGGCCTTCGAGATCGGCGACGTCAACGCCAACCCGGCGCGCTTCGACCTGAAGAAGGCCGAGGCGATCAACGCGGTGCACGTACGGGAGTTGCCGCTGGACGCGTTCGTGGCGGCGTGCGAGCCGTGGCTGGCCGCGCCGTACGCGCCGTGGAAGCCGGAGGCGTTCGACCGGGCGGCCTTCGAGGAGCTGGCGCCGCTGGCGCAGACCCGGCTGACGGTGCTCTCCGACATCACGGCCAATGTCGACTTCCTGTTCCTGGACGCCCCGGTGGAGGACGAGAAGTCCTGGGCCAAGGCGATGAAGCCGGGCGCCGAGCAGGTGCTGGCGGCGGCCCGGGAGCGGCTGGCGGCGGCCGACTGGAGCTCCGCCGAGTCGCTCAAGGAGGCCGTGCAGGCGGCCGGTGAGGCGCACGGGCTGAAGCTGGGCAAGGCGCAGGCGCCGGTGCGGGTGGCGGTCACCGGGCGCACGGTCGGGCTGCCGCTGTTCGAGTCGCTGGTGGTGCTGGGCCGGGAGCGGACCCTGGCCCGGATCGAGGCGGCGCTGGCGCGGCTCGCGGGCTGAGCGGCACGCGTACCGGAGGGGGCCCCGCCGCGGCGGGGCCCCCTCCGTGTGCCGGGAGCGGCGTCGGAGGTGTCCCGTTCTCAAAATGCGACATATCGGGTGATGGCGTAGCGTTTTGCCTCGTCAGTATCGCTGACATGGCAAAGCACCCGATATGAGGAGGCAATGCATGCTCGCGCAGAAGACACTCCCGCTCGTCGCCGACCCCGCCGAGGCAGCCGCCGCCCAGGCCCTGATGACCGAACCGGAAGCGCCGCTGAGCGACGCCCCGCTCTACTCACCCGAAGCGGCCGGATTCCTCCTGCTGCTCCTGCTGCTCTCGCCGAAGGCCCCCGCGGAGCCGGGCGACCAGTGAGCCGCAGGCCGGCTCCCGGCGGACGGAGGGAGCACCCGTGACGACGGGATCCGCCGAACGCGCCGCCCGTGCCGTGTACACGGAAGCAACCGCCGAGCTGGCCCGCTGTGTCCTCGACGCCCTCCGGGGCGCCGGGGACACAGCCCCGCTCGCCCGGTTCACCGAAGCGGCCACCGACCCGAAAGCCGCCCTCGCCGCGGTACGGGTGCTGGGCGCCGACGTCCTCGCCCCCTACGCCCTCACCGGCGGCACCCCGCACCCGCGCGACCTCACCGTCATCGCCCAGGCCACCGCGGTCTTCCCGGCCCCGGTCCTCACCGCGCCGCCCCCCGAAGGCCCGCTGGAGAACTGGGCCATCGCCTGGCGCGACTGGGCCACCGGCCGGCTCATCGCCGGCCTCGGCGACGGCGCCGCCGACGACACCCCGCAGCCGCCCGCCGCCCCCGTCCTCACCGACACCGCCGACTGGCCCCGCTGGTCGGCCGTCTGCGCCCGGCTGGCCACCCTCGCCCTCCCCGGCGTCACCGGCCCGGTACCGGCCGTCGTCCGCCGCCACCCCGTCCCCCTGGCCCGCGGCACCACCCGCGCCCTGCTGCGCCGGGACTACCCCACCGCGGCCCGGCTGGCCCGCTGGCTGGCCGCCGCCCACCGGGACGGCGTACCACTGCCCCTGGACCCCGCCGCGCTCACCGAGCACATCGCCCTGCACGCCGCCGGCGAGCCCCGGCTCGCCCTCGATCTGGCGGTGGCCCGGCTGCTGCTGGGGAGGACCGCATGACCACCGCCGTCACCCCGATCGCCCACCAGGTGGCCACCCGCGCCTTCGGCTGGCTGCTCGCCCACCGCGACCACGGCGCGCTACCCGAGGGGACCACCGCCGACCTCGGCGACCCCAACAGCGTCTACAAGCCGCTGGGCGAGGCCGCCCTGGCCGGCTCCCTGGTGCTGCGCGAATCCGCGGCCGGCAGCGAGAGCATGCGCGCCGCCCGCGAACTGCTCGACTTCGGCTGGCGGCAACTGCGCGAGGGCGACCTGCTCTACGAACGCCAGCTGCGGCACTCGCTGCTCACCGACCCGCTGGAGATGTACGCCCACTTCGTCCGGGCCGGCTACCGCCACCCGGGCATGGACGCCCTGCTGCGGCACAACGCGGCGCTGCGCTCGGTGCGCGCCGCCGAAGTGGTGCCCAACCGGCGGCTGGCCATCGCCAACGCCGCCCGGCTGGCCGGGCTCGACTACGGCTTCGACTGGGCCGCGCTCACCCGCGCCACCTGGCTGGGCGCCACCCCCGAGCCGTGGGCGATCGACTGGATGACCGCCTACTCCATGACCCACACGGTCTTCCATCTCACCGACTGGGGCGCCCGCCCCGAAGGACTGCCGGCGGAGATCGCGAGCTACCTCACCACCTGGCTGCCGGTGTGGACGGACATCTGGCGCGAGGTCGCCCAGTGGGACCTGGTCGCCGAGCTGATGATCGTCGGCTCCTGCCTGCCCGACCCGGTGTGCGACCCGGCCGACTGGGCGGCGCTCGCGGCCGTCCAGCACCCGGACGGGCTGATGCCGCGCGACGGCGAACCGGTGAGCGAGGACCCGGCGCGGCGGTTCGCCGACCACCAGCACACCGCCGTGGTCGCCGCCGTCGCCGGGAGCATCGCGGTCTCCCGCACGCTCACGTGAGGGCGGCGGACGCGATGAGCCCGGACGCGACGGACGCGGCGGCCACCACGGTCAGGACCCTGCACCCGGGTGCGGCGGACCCGGTGGCCACCGGGCTGCTGGCCTCGCTCGCCGCCGCCGCACCGGGCGCCAGCACGGTGGCGGTGGCGGTGCACCGCGCGGGGGAGCGCCTGGTGGCGGTGGGCGGACGCACCGCGCACGACGCCACCGGCCGGCCGGCCGAGCCGGGCACCCGCTTCGCCCTCGGCTCGGTCACCAAGACCTACACCGCCCTGCTGCTGGCCGAACTCGCGGCCCGGGGCGAGGTCGGCTACGACGACCCGATCGACCGCTTCCTGCCGCCCGGCGCCGCCCCGTACCGGCGCGTCGGCGGCGCGCCGATCACCCTGCTGCACCTGGCGACGCACACCTCGGGACTGCCGCGGCTGCCGCCGGGGCTGCTGCGCAGCGCCGTGCCGCGCTGGTTCTCCAATCCGTACGCGGCGTACGGCCCCGGCGAGCTGCTGGCCGCCCTGGCCCGCACCAGGCCGTCGGCCGCCCCCGGTACCCGGGTGCGGTACTCCAACTTCGGGGTCGGACTGCTCGGCATGCTGCTGGCCCGCGCGGCGGGCGAGCCGTACGGCGGGTACGAACGGGCGCTGGCGGCCCGGGTGCTCACCCCGCTGGGGCTGCGGAGCACCGGCGCGCAGGCCGGGGCGGCCGGGGACGCCACCGGCTACTGGCACGGCCGGGCCCGGCCGCCCTGGCGGATCCCGGGGCTGGCCGGGGCCGGCGCGCTGCACGCCGGGCCGGAGGAGTTGCTGCGGTACCTGGAGGCGCTGCTCGACCCGGTGCGGGCGGCCGGGGGCGACGGTCCGCTGGCCACGGCGCTGACCGAGGTGGCCAGGCCGCGGCTGGTGGTGCGCCCGGGCGAGGACCGGATCGCCCTGGTGTGGAACGCGCGGCGGCGGCCCGGTCATCTGCTGCTCTTCCACTCCGGGGGGACCCGGGGGTGCACCGCGTTCGTGGGGTTCAGCCCCGAGCGGGGGGTGGCGCTGGCCGCGGTGGCCAACCGCGCGCCCGCGCTGGACGGGGCCTTCATCCAGCGGGCGTATCTGCTGCTGAGAGAACTGGCGGGCGGGACAACTCGTTTTGGAGCACCGTCGCCCATCGGGTAATGTTCTTCCTGTCGCCGGGACAGCCCGGCGGACACCAAGCAAAACTCCCCACAAGGAGTTGCGATTTGGTGGGCTATGGTGTAATTGGCAGCACGACTGATTCTGGTTCAGTTAGTCTAGGTTCGAGTCCTGGTAGCCCAGCGCGATCTGCTCGCAGATCACCGCCCCCGTTGTGTAGCGGCCTAGCACGCTGCCCTCTCACGGCAGTAGCGCCGGTTCGAATCCGGTCGGGGGTACGGATCCTTCGGGATCTTGTGTGGGCCCCCGTTGTGTAGCGGCCTAGCACGCCGCCCTCTCAAGGCGGTAGCGCCGGTTCGAATCCGGTCGGGGGTACGCAGGATAAGCCCTCCTTCTCGCCTCGGTGAGGAGGAGGGCTTTTCGCCGTTCAGGAGGGGCCGCGCAGCTGCCGGGTGGCGGCTTCGGCCTGGGCGAGGCGGCGCAGGCTCAGCAGGACGGGCTCGTAGAGCACGGTGAGGGCCACCGCGGCCTCCAGCTGGGTGGTCGGCGAGGCGAACTCCCCGATCAGCGCGATCTCGTGCGCGGCCAGCCCGTCGGCCGCCGCGCCGTACGGCAGCAGTTGCTCGACGGTGCACGGGTAGCCGAGCCGCAGCAGCGCGGCGAGCGCGGTGACCAGCGCCTGGTGGGCGGGGTTGTCCACCACGATCCGCCAGCCGAGCCGCCGCTGGAGTTCCCCGGCAAGGGCTTCTGCGGTGACGACCGTCTCATCGCGCCGGCGCGGTGGCGCGGGCTGGGGGAGGGCCGCGACGGCGGTGCCGATCCGGGTGAGCTGGTCGGTCCGGTCGTCGTCGATGGCGGTGAGCACCTCCCGCGCGGTGGCCACCGGGATCCGGCCCACCTGCACCAGCGCCCGGACCAGCCGCAGCCGGCGCAGGTGTTCCTCGCCGTACTCGGCCTGGGTCGCCGAGATCCGCTCGCCGGGGGGCAGCAGCCCCTCCCGCAGGTAGTACTTGATCGTCGCGGTGGTCACCCCGCTGCGTTCGCTCAGTTCTGCCAGCCGCATACGGCCCTCAGCCCACTTTCTCCACGGATTCTCGGATGCCCCTTGCGCGGATGCATTGGGGAGTGGCACTATCCAATCATGGATAGCGCAACTATCCAAGGTGCGGTCGGTTGTGCGAACGGAAGCGGAAGAGCGGGGTGCGGCATGAGCCGGAAGATCGTCGAGGGCCGGATGACGGCGGCGGCCACGGGGGAGATCACGCTGTTTCTCATCGGGATGCGGATCAACAGCTTCTGGCGGGTGCGCCACTGGTGGCCGGTGCTGATGGCCATGCCCAGGATGCTCAGGGAGCTGTCGGCCGACCCGGACAGCGGGATGCTGGGGTACCGGCTGCTGCTGGGCGGGCCGCGGTTCGTCCAGGTCGTGCAGTACTGGTCGTCCCACGAGCGGCTGCTGGCCTACGCCTCGGCGCCGGAGGGGGAGCACCGCCCGGCCTGGGCGGCGTTCAACCGGCGGATACGGCAGGGCCGGGGCCGGGTGGGCTTCTGGCACGAGACCTATGTGGTGCCGGCCGGCGCCCACGAGTCCATCTACCTGAACATGCCGGTGGGCGGCCTCGGCGCGGTCGGCGGGGTGGAGCCGGTGGCGCGGCGCGGTGAGCGGGCGGCGCAGCGGCTGGAGGTGTGAGCGGTCAGTGACCGCCGCCGCGCCGCAGCGCCTCGGTGAGCCGGCCGGCGGCGTCGATCAGGGCCTGGGCGTGCATCCGGCCCGGGTGCCGGGTCAGCCGCTCGATCGGCCCGGAGACGGACACGGCCGCCACCACGCGGTTGGAGGGGCCGCGTACCGGGGCGGACACCGAGGCCACCCCCGGCTCCCGTTCGCCGATCGACTGGGCCCAGCCCCGGCGGCGTACCCCGGAGAGCGCGGTCGCGGTGAACCGGGCGCCCTGCAAGCCGTGGTGGAGCCGCTCCGGCTCCTCCCAGGCGAGCAGGATCTGGGCGGCCGAGCCGGCCTTCATCGGCAGGGTGGAGCCGACCGGCACGGTGTCCCGCAGGCCGGACAGCCGCTCGGCGGCGGCCACGCAGATGCGCATGTCGCCCTGGCGCCGGTAGAGCTGGGCGCTCTCCCCGGTCAGATCGCGCAGATGGGTCAGCACCGGCCCGGCCGCCGCCAGCAGCCGGTCCTCGCCGGCCGCCGCCGCCAGCTCCGCCAGCCGCGGACCCAGCACGAAGCGGCCCTGCATGTCCCGGGCCAGCAGCCGGTGGTGCTCCAGGGCCACCGCCATGCGGTGCGCGGTGGGCCTGGCCAGTCCCGTGGCCGACACCAGTCCGGCCAGCGTGGCGGGGCCGGACTCCAGCGCACCCAGTACCAGGGCCGCCTTGTCCAGTACGCCCACTCCGCTGGAGTCGCCACGTGAATTGTCCATGCAACGATACTCGCGTCTCACACTGTGAAACGCAAGTTCCTTTTTCCGGGGAAGACGCCACTCTGGACTGCCGGGGTCCGCAATGAGGTGGGCCCGGCCACCGTCCGGTACGCGGGGAGCGGACGGCGGCCACATGGAGCGGAGGGAATGCGATGGGACGGACACTGGCGGAGAAAGTCTGGGACGACCATGTCGTCCGGCGTGCGGAGGGAGAGCCCGATCTGCTGTTCATCGATCTCCACCTCCTGCACGAGGTGACCAGTCCGCAGGCGTTCGACGGACTGCGCAAGAGCGGCCGGGCGGTGCGCCGCACCGACCTCACCATCGCCACCGAGGACCACAACACCCCCACCCTGGACATCGACAAGCCGATCGCCGACCCGGTCTCGCGCACCCAGCTGGAGACCCTGCGCAAGAACTGCGCCGACTTCGGTGTCCGGCTGCACTCCCTGGGCGACGACGAGCAGGGCGTGGTGCACGTGGTCGGCCCGCAGCTGGGGCTCACCCAGCCGGGCACCACGGTGGTCTGCGGCGACAGCCACACCTCCACCCACGGTGCCTTCGGCGCGCTGGCGTTCGGCATCGGCACCAGCCAGGTCGAGCATGTGCTGGCCACCCAGACGCTGCCGATGGCGCCGTTCAAAACCATGGCGATCACCGTCGAGGGCGAGCTGCCCGACGGCGTCACCGCCAAGGACCTGATCCTGGCGATCATCGCCAGGATCGGCACCGGCGGCGGCCAGGGCTACGTCATCGAATACCGCGGCGAGGCCATCGAGAAGCTCTCGATGGAGGCCCGCATGACCATCTGCAACATGTCGATCGAGGCCGGCGCCCGGGCCGGCATGATCGCCCCGGACGAGACCACGTTCGCCTATCTGCGCGGGCGCGACCACGCCCCGAGCGGCGCCGAGTGGGACGAGGCCGTCGCCTACTGGAAGACGCTGCGCACCGACGAGGACGCCGTCTTCGACCACGAGGTCGTCATCGACGCCGCCGCGCTGGCGCCGTTCGTCACCTGGGGCACCAACCCCGGGCAGGGCGCCCCGCTGTCGGCCGCCGTGCCCGACCCCGGGCAGTACACCGACCCCAGCGAGCGCCTCGCCGCCGAGAAGGCGCTGGAGTACATGGGCCTGACCGCCGGGACCCCGCTGCGCGACATCTCCGTGGACACCGTCTTCGTCGGCTCCTGCACCAACGGCCGCATCGAGGATCTGCGCTCCGCCGCCGCCGTGCTCCAGGGGCGCAAGGTCGCCGACGGGGTGCGGATGCTGGTGGTGCCCGGCTCGGTCCGGGTGGCGCTGCAGGCCGTGCAGGAGGGCCTGGACAAGGTGTTCACCGAGGCGGGCGCCGAGTGGCGGCACGCCGGCTGTTCCATGTGTCTGGGCATGAACCCCGACCAGCTGGCCCCCGGTGAGCGCTCCGCCTCCACCTCCAACCGCAACTTCGAGGGCCGGCAGGGCAAGGGCGGCCGTACCCACCTGGTCTCCCCGCAGGTGGCCGCCGCCACCGCGGTCACCGGCACCCTCGCGTCCCCGGCCGATCTGGCCGGCGTTCCCGTCCCCGTGGAGGTCTGAGCCATGGAAGCATTCACCACCCACACCGGGCGGGCCGTGCCGCTGCGCCGCTCCAATGTCGACACCGACCAGATCATCCCGGCCCACTGGCTGAAGAAGGTCACCCGGGACGGCTTCGAGGACGGTCTGTTCGAGGCCTGGCGCAAGGACCCGGAGTTCGTCCTCAACCGGCCGGAACACTCCGGCGCCACCGTGCTGGTGGCGGGCCCGGACTTCGGCACCGGCTCCTCCCGCGAGCACGCCGTGTGGGCCCTGCAGAACTACGGCTTCAAGACGGTGATCTCCTCCCGCTTCGCCGACATCTTCCGGGGCAACTCGCTCAAGAACGGCCTGCTGACGGTCGTGCTCCCGCAGGAGACCGTCGAGGCGCTGTGGCAGCTCACCGAGTCCGACCCGGCCGCCGCCGTCACCGTCGACCTCGTCACCCGCACCGTGACGGCCGAGGGGGTCGAGGCCGCGTTCGAGCTGGACGAGAACGCCCGCTGGCGGCTGCTCGAAGGTCTCGACGACATCAGCATCACGCTGCAGAACGAGGACGCCATCGCCGCCTTCGAAGCGCGCCGTCCCGCCCACAAGCCGCGCACGCTGACGCACTGAACCGCCCTCCCCTCGGGCGCCGTTGACCAGCGCCCGTACCCGCCCGCCCCCGACCGGCCCTCCGGACGGGGGCGGTGGCGTGTGACGGCCCGAACGACCCCGCAGGACACGGCTATTGGGACCTTACCGGGCGAGAGCGGATGCAAGGTGGCACAATCGGCGTATGGAACGCGACGGTCAACCTGAGCTGTACGACCTCGTCGCCGCTCGGCTGAAAGAGGCGCACCGTGCGGTGCGTACCGCACAAGTGCCCGAGCCCGTACGGCAGGCCCTCACCCGGAAGCTGCTGGTGATCACGGCGGCGGCCAAGCAGGACCTGCCCGCCGCCGCCCGCCGCCTGGAGCGGCTGATCGTGGACGTCGACGCCGGGCGCGTCCCGCCCGATCCACCGGCCCCGCGCCGCGATGGAACCGCGTGATGGTCGAGTTCGTTGCGACACAAGGGTGATTCGCCCGTTTCACGTTTGATTTGCGGAATATATCTGCCTAACGTGCGAAAAAGCTTGAACACATTCGTTCCAGCCATGCCTGCGAAGGGGAAGACGTGAACAAGGCGCAGCTCGTAGAAGCGATTGCAGACAAGCTCGGCGGCCGCCAGCAGGCCGCGGACGCGGTGGACATCGTTCTCGATGCCATCATCCGGGCTGTGGTGGCCGGGGAGCGGGTCTCGGTGACCGGTTTCGGGTCGTTCGAGAAGGTCAACCGCCCCGCCCGCTACGCGCGCAATCCGCAGACGGGCGAGCGGGTCCGGGTCAAGAAGACCTCCGTCCCCCGGTTCCGGGCGGGCCAGGGTTTCAAGGACCTGGTGGCCGGTACCAAGAAGCTCCCGAAGAACGACGTCGCCGTGAAGAAGGCCCCCAAGGGCAGCCTCTCCGGTGGCACCACCACCAAGAAGGCCGCCGCGAAGAAGGCCACCGCCAAGAAGACCACCGCGAAGAAGGCGACCACCGCCAAGAAGACCACCGCGAGGAAGGCCACCACCAAGAAGGCCGCCACCGCCAAGAAGGCCACGGCGAAGAAGGCCCCGGCCAAGAAGACCACCGCCAAGAAGGCTCCGGCCAAGCGGGCCTCGGCCCGCAAGACCACCGCCAAGAAGGCCACCGCGCGCCGCGGGTGAACTGCGGCAGCGAAGCCACCGTCCCGCGGGCCGGACTCCCCACACCGGGGAGCCCGGCCCGCGCGCGTGTGCCCGCCCCGGCGCCGCACTACGATGCCCGCATGCAGGCCACCGCGTACACCTTCGACGCCGACACCCGCAGCGGCAGCGTGCTGCTGGACGACGGCACCCCTGTCGACTTCGGCCCCGACGCCTTCGCCGCCGGCGGACTGCTGCTGCTCCGGCCCGGTCAGCGGGTCCGCATCGAGACCGCCAACGGCACCCCGGCCGGCCCTATCACCCTGGTGACACTCCAGACACTGTGACCCGGCGGACCACGGACGCCGTACGCGGGCCCACCCCCAGCGCCAGCGCCCGCCGCAGATCCGCCCCGGTGTCCACGTCCTGCCGCACGCTCTCCACCCCGGGCAGCGCCAGCTCCACCGCCCCCGAGTCCCGGTGCCGCGCACGCGACGCCCCCTCGAACGCCGGGGCCAGCGCCGCCTCCTCCCGCGCCGTCAGCACCGTGGTGCCCACCCCCGCCGCGTCCGCCACGAACGCCCGCGGATGCGCCGCCGCCGCCGCGAGCACCCGCGCCAGCTCCGCCGGCCGCAGCGCGGGCAGATCGGCGCCCAGCGCCGCCACCGCCGCCGGACCCCACCGCCGTCGCCGCACCACCTCCGCACCGTGCGCCAGCGCCGCGTTCAGCCCGCCGCGCGCCACATCCGGCACCACCTGCGCCCCCAGCCGCGCCAGCCGCCGCCCGGCCACCGGATCATCCGTGACAACCGCCACATCCCGTACCGCGGGGCACGCCAGCGCCGCCGCCACGGTGTCCTCGGCGAACGCCAGCACCAGCCCCGCCCGGCCCTCCCCGGCGGCCACCGCCACCAGCCGGCTCTTCGCCCGCGCCAGCGGCTTCAGCGGCACGATCAGCGACCATCCGGCCTGCTGCGGCATCACGTTCCCCTCCCGGTTGAGGATGTCCGCCCAGTCTGCCTCCCCGCGCCGGGCCCCGGGACGTAAGGTCACAGGATGCCCACGGGGCCGCGAGGCCCCGCTGGACAGCCAAACCGCCTGGAGCGACACTTGTCCGGCGCTCCCGCAAGGCCGTGCCGGAGCAGTGCAAGAGGAGATGGTGTCCGAGTGTCCCGCCGCAGAATCGGCCTCTATTACCGATGCGCCGCGTTTCTGGTAAAACCCCCGATGCTGATCCTGTTCAAGCGGGACTGGCGGGGCCAGGAAAACATTCCGGACCACGGCGGATTCATCACCGCCGTGAATCACAACTCCTACCTCGACCCGCTCTCCTACGCCCACTTCCAGTACAACACCGGACGCGTTCCGCGCTTCCTCGCCAAGGTCGGCCTCTTCAAGAGCGGCTTCGTCGGATTCATGATGCGCGGCACCGGCCAGATCCCCGTCTACCGGGAGACCTCCGACGCCGCCGGCGCCTTCCGCGCCGCGGTCGAGGCCGTCAACAAGGGCGAGTGCGTCGCCTTCTACCCCGAGGGCACCCTCACCCGCGACCCGGACCTGTGGCCCATGAGCGGCAAGACCGGCGCCGCCCGGGTGGCCCTGCTCACCCGCGCCCCGGTGATCCCGGTGGCCCAGTGGGGCGCCCACGAGGCGGTGCCGCCCTACGCGAAGGAACACAAGTTCCGGCTCTTCCCGCGCAAGACCCTCACCGTGGTGGCCGGCCCCCCGGTCGACCTGAGCGACCTGTACGAGAGCGAACCCTCCGCCGAGGTGCTGCGCGTCGCCACCGAGCGCATCATGGACGCCGTCACCGCACAGCTCGCCGACATCCGCCACGAGCAGCCGCCGGCCCAGCGCTACGTACTCGAACGGGAGCGTACGGCGCGCCCCGCCGCCCGGCCGGACGCCGCCGACCGGACCCCCGCCCCGCTCCCGCAGAGCCAGGACGTCAAGGAGATCAGCGAGTGACGCGCGTCGCCGTGTTCGGCAACGGTTCCTGGGGGACCGCCTTCGCCATGGTGCTGGCCGACGCCGGGGCACAGGTCTCGCTGTGGGGCCGCCGCGCCGCCCTCGCCGAGACCATCAACAGCACCCGCGTCAACCCCGACTACCTGCCCGGCATCCGGCTGCCGGACGGCGTGCACGCCACCGCCGACCCGGCGCGGGCCGCCGAGGGCGCCGAGTTCGCGGTGCTCGCCGTCCCCTCGCAGACGCTGCGCGAGAACCTCGCCGCCTGGACCCCGCTGCTGCCCGCCGACACCGTACTGGTCTCCCTGATGAAGGGTGTGGAACTGGGCACCAGCAAGCGGATGAGCGAGGTCATCGCCGAGGTGACCGGCGCGGGTCCCGAACGGATCGCCGTGCTGTCCGGCCCCAACCTCGCCCGCGAGATCGCCGAACGCCAGCCGGCCGCCTCCGTCGTCGCCTGCCGCGACGAGGCCGTCGCCCGCCGCCTCCAGGCCGCCTGCCACACCGGGTACTTCCGCCCGTACACCAACACCGACGTGGTCGGCTGCGAACTCGGCGGCGCGGTCAAGAACGTCATCGCGCTCGCCGTGGGCATCGCCGGCGGCATGGGCCTGGGCGACAACGCCAAGGGCTCCCTCATCACCCGCGGCCTGGCCGAGACCACCCGGCTGGGCCTGGCGATGGGCGCCGACGCGCACACCTTCGCCGGACTCGCCGGCATGGGCGACCTGGTGGCCACCTGCTCCTCGCCGCTGTCCCGCAACAACACCTTCGGGACCAACCTCGGCCGCGGCATGACCCTGGAGGAGACCATCGCCGTCACCAAACAGACCGCCGAGGGCGTGAAATCGTGCCGCTCGGTACGGGATCTGGCGCGCCGCTACGATGTCGACATGCCGCTCACCGAAACCGTGGTCGGCATCGTCCACGAGGGCGTCCAGCCGGCCGCCGCGCTGAAAGAGCTGATGGCACGCAGCGCCAAGGCCGAGCTTCGCTGACTCCCGGGCAGGTGTGCGAGTAGCCTCAAGGGGTTATGAGCAGCGACTCCACTCACCAGAGCCCCAAGCCCCGCGTCGCCGTCGTCTTCGGCGGACGCAGCTCCGAGCACACCATCTCGGTTCTCACCGCGGGCGCCGTGCTCCGCGCGATCGACCGGGAGCGGTACGACGTGCTGCCCATCGGCATCACCACCGACGGCCGCTGGGCGCTGACCGCCGACGATCCCGAGCGGATGGCCATCACCGGCCGCGAACTCCCGACCGTGGCCGGGATCGCCGAACCCGGCGGCGGCTCGGTGCTGCTGCCGGTGGACCCGGCCGCGCGCGAGGTCGTTCTCGCGGAGCCCGGCTCCGTGCCCAAGGACCTCGGCGACGTCGACGTCGTCTTCCCCGTACTGCACGGCCCCTACGGGGAGGACGGCACGCTCCAGGGCATGCTGGAGCTGTCCGGCGTGCCGTACGTCGGGGCCGGGGTGCTGGCCTCCGCCGTCGGCATGGACAAGGAGTACATGAAGCGGATCTTCCACTCCTTCGGCCTGCCCGTCGGCCCCTACACCGTCATCCGCCCGCGCGAATGGGACACCGACCCGGCCGCCGCCCGGAAGAAGATCGTGGACTTCGCCGGCGACCACGGCTGGCCCGTCTTCGTCAAGCCCGCCCGCGCCGGCTCCTCCATGGGCATCACCAAGGTCGACGACCTGGCGGGCCTGGACGACGCCATCGCCGAGGCCCGCGCGCACGACCCCAAGATCATCGTCGAGTCGCTGCTGCGCGGCCGGGAGATCGAGTGCGGCGTCCTGGAGTTCGAGGACGGGCCGCGCGCCTCCGTCCCCGCCGAGATCCCGCCCGTCTCCGACCACGACTTCTACGACTTCGAGGCCAAGTACCTCGACTCGGCCGAAGGCATCGTCCCCGCGCCGCTGACCCCCGAGCAGACCGACCGGGTGCGGGAACTGGCCGTGCTCGCCTACGAGGCCGTCTCCTGCGAGGGCCTGGTGCGGGCGGACTTCTTCCTCACCGAGGACGGCGAGTTCGTCATCAACGAGATCAACACCCTGCCCGGGTTCACACCCATCTCGATGTACCCGCGGATGTGGCAGGCCAGCGGCGTGGACTACCCGGAGCTGATCGACCGGCTCATCCAGGCCGCGCTGCGCCGCTCGACGGGGCTGCGCTAGGGCGGCGGGACGCACGGGCCGTACGGGGCGGCGCCGGTGCGGCGGTCCGCCCCGTACCGGCGTCGCTCACGAACCGGCGGGCGGCGCGCCGTACAGCTCCTCCTGGGCGTACAGCTCGTCCAGCGGCACCTGGCCGGCGATCGCTTCGGCGAGATCCACCAGCGGGTTCACCTCGGGCGCGTAGTCCGCCGGCACGGACACCTCCACGTGCACCGTGCGGTGCGTGGTGGTGAACAGCTTCCCGCCGCCGGGGGCGTCCTCCAGCAGCCAGGAGACGCCGTTGACGTCCACCGCGTCCGCGAGCGGGTCGTACCCCTCCTCGCCCGGCGTCAGGACCAGCGGCAGCGGGACCCCGCAGC
Source organism: Streptomyces harbinensis (assembly GCF_900116145.1). Taxonomy (GTDB): domain Bacteria; phylum Actinomycetota; class Actinomycetes; order Streptomycetales; family Streptomycetaceae; genus Streptomyces; species Streptomyces carpaticus. The sequence goes on from NZ_FPAB01000010.1 coordinate 16,347, forward strand.
GCAGCACGATGGCCGGGTCCCCCCACACCGCGACGTACGCGGGGAGGTCCGCGCCGTCCACCCGTTCCTGGCCCTCCACCCGCTCCGGCAGGGCGGCGTCCACCGCGTCGCACACCTCGGCCGCCGCGGCGGCCGGAGCCGGCGCCACCACCGCGGCGGCGCCGTCCGTGCCGTCCGCCGCCGCGCACCCCACGAGCGCCAACAGGACCGCCGAAGCGGCGAGGACGGTGCCGGAAAAGCGAACGGTGCGACTCACGCCGTCAGCATAAAACGCCCTACAGATTGACCACCGGGCAGGTCAAGGTGCGGGTGATCCCCGGCACCCGCTGCACCTGCGCCACCACCAGCCGGCCCAGAGCGTCGACCGAGGCGGCCTCCGCGCGGACGATGACGTCGTACGGGCCCGTCACATCCTCGGCCTTGATCACCCCCGGGACCTCGGAGATGACCTCGGCCACGGCGTGCGCCTTGCCCACCTCGGTCTGGATCAGGATGTACGCCTGTACCACAGGTCCTCCACAGCGGCTACGAGGAGCGGGGGCGCTACCGTAGCGCGTCATGACCTGTACCGGGAGACGTCGTCCGGTGCGGATCGCCGCGGAGCGTCCGCGGCGGCACCGAAGCGAGCTGAGGAGAGCCGAGTGAAGGGCAGTGTGGGGGAGCTGGGGGAGTTCGGGCTGATCCGGGAGCTGACCTCCCGGATCGGCGACACTCCGGCCGTACGTCTCGGCCCCGGCGACGACGCCGCGGTGATCGCCGCCCCGGACCGCCGGGTGGTCGCCAGCACCGACATCCTGCTGGAGGGACGGCACTTCCGTCGCGACTGGTCCACGGCCTACGACGTCGGCCGCAAGGCCGCCGCCCAGAACCTCGCCGACATCGCCGCGATGGGCGCCGTACCCACCGCCATCCTGCTCGGCCTCGTGGTCCCCGCCGAACTGCCCGTCACCTGGCCCACCGAACTGATGGACGGAATCCGCGACGAATGCCAGGTCGCCGGCGCCGGCGTGGCGGGCGGCGACGTGGTGCGCGGTGACACCATCACCGTCTCCATCACCGCCCTCGGCGACCTGCGCGACCGCGAGGCCGTCACCCGCGCCGGCGCCCGCCCCGGCGACCTGCTGGCCGTCACCGGCTGGCTCGGCTGGTCCGCCGCCGGATTCACCGTGCTCTCCCGGGGCTTCCGCTCCCCGCGCGCGTTCGTCGAGGCGCACCGCCGCCCCGAACCCCCGTACCACGCGGGCCCCGCCGCCGCCGCGCTCGGCGCCACCGCCATGACGGACGTCAGCGACGGACTCATCGCCGACCTCGGCCACATCGCCCACAGCAGCGGCGTACGGATCGACATCCGCTCCGCCACCCTCGACGTCCCCGCCCAGATGTCCGACATCGGGCACGCGGTGGGCGTCGACCCGCTGCACTGGGTGCTCACCGGCGGCGAGGACCACGCGATCGTGGCGACCTTCCCGGCCGACACCAAACTCCCCGCCCGCTGGCGGGTGATCGGCCAGGTGCTGCCGGCCCGGGGCAGCGTACGGCCCCAGGTGACCGTGGACGGCGCCCCGTGGGAGCGGGACGGGGGCTGGGACCACTTCGGTTCGGACGGCTGACTAGGGTCGGGGCCATGACCTCCGCCGCCGGCCCCGCCGCACCCCGTCCCGACTCCGCCGCACCGCCCCGGGTGCTGACCGTCGCCGGCTCCGACTCGGGCGGCGGCGCGGGCATCCAGGCCGACCTGAAGACCATGCTGGCGCTGGGCACCCACGGCATGAGCGTGCTCACGGCCGTCACCGCGCAGAACTCCCTGGGCGTCCAGGGCGCCTGGCCGCTGCCCGGCGAGGCGATACGCGCCCAGTTCCGCTCGGTCGTCGACGACATCGGCGTACAGGCGGTGAAAACCGGCATGCTCGGCACCGCCGCCACCGTGGAGACCGTCGCCGAACTGCTCGCGGGCGTCGCCGCCCCCGTGGTGGTGGACCCGGTCGGCGTCTCCAAGCACGGCGACCGGCTGCTGGCCGCCGACGCCGTGCACGCCGTGCGCAGCGTGCTGCTGCCCGCCGCGACCGTCGTCACGCCCAACCTGGACGAGGTCGCCCAGCTCACCGGGGTCCGGGTCACCGCCGAATCCGACCTGCGGGCCGCGGCGGAGGCGGTGCTCGCCTACGGGCCGCGCTGGGCGCTGATCAAGGGCGGCCACCTGCCCGGCGGCGACGCCGTCGATCTGCTCACCGACGGCAGCACCGAGCACTGGCTGCGCGCCCCCCGCAACCCCAACCGGCACACCCACGGCACCGGCTGCACCCTGGCCAGCGCCCTCGCCTGCGGACTCGCCCGGGGCGCGGAACTGCCCGCCGCCGCCCGCGCCGCCAAGGAGTACGTCACCGGCGCCCTGGCCGCCGGATTCCCGCTGGGCGCCGGGATCGGGCCGGTGCACCACGGATACCGCATCTGACCGCTGCTGCCTGCGCCTGCGCCGCGGGCCGGCGCGTACCGGATGCGCGCGCCACCGGCCCCGCTTCCGCGCGCGGGAACGCCAAAAAGCCGGCCCACCACGGAGGTGGACCGGCTCAGCGGCTTACGAGCGGACCGCGGCCGAATGCGTCAGCGCGCGACCTTGCCCGCCTTGATGCACGAGGTGCAGGCGTTCAGGCGCTTCGGCGTCCCATTGATCACGGCACGCACCCGCTGGATGTTGGGGTTCCAACGGCGGGGGGTGCGGCGGTGCGAGTGGGAGATGCTGTTACCGAAGCCCGGCCCCTTGCCGCAGACGTCGCAGTTGGCAGCCACGGGTCACTCCAAAGACGGGTCAGCCCCGCGTACGCGGGGTGACAGAAACTAACGTGGGATCCCGGGGCCAGGACCCTCGGGGATGTGCCCGATGAGCGGGAGAACACCCGTACCGAGCAACCGCAGCAGCATAACCCGCGGCTTCCCGAACGGAGAAATCCGCCCCGGTCCGCATAAGCTGCACCCCGCCGCCCGCCCCAGGAGAGAGCCGAGGTCACCACCGTGCCGCAACCGCTGGACGCCGCCGCGGTACGGCGCTGGTGCCGGATAGCACTGGACACCCTGGGCCGCGACCGCGCGGAGATCGACGCCATCAACGTCTTCCCCGTCCCGGACGCCGACACCGGCACCAACCTCTACCTCACCATGGAGTCCGCCGACCGCGCCCTGACCGCCGCCGCGCAGGAACCCGGCACCGGTACCCCGGGGCCCGGCGATGCCGCCCGCACCATGGCGCACGGCGCGCTGATCGGCGCCCGCGGCAACTCCGGAACCATCCTCGCCCAGCTGCTGCGCGGCATGGCCCAGGAACTGGCCGCCGCACCCGCCGACGACACCGGCCCCGAGCCGTTGCGCCGCGCGCTGCGCCGCGCCGCCACCTCCGCCTACGAGGCCGTCAGCCACCCCGTCGAGGGCACCATGCTCACCGTCGCCGCCGCCGCGGCCGACGCCGCCGACCGCGCCCCCGCGCGCCACCCCGCCGACATCGCCGCCGCCGCCTGCGCCGGGGCCCGCACCGCCCTGGCCGCCACCCCCGGACAACTGGACGCCCTGGCCCGCGCCCAGGTGGTCGACGCCGGGGGATCCGGCCTGGTCACCGTGTTGGACGCACTCGACGCCGCGCTCTCCGGCCGCGCCCCGGACACCCTGCCGCACCACGGCCTGGGCCGGCCCGCCGGCCACCGGCACGGCACGCCGGGCGATCCGGCCGCCGGCCACCCCGGGCACGAGGGCTGCGCCGGCGGCGGCTACGAGGTGATCTACCTCCTGGACGCCCGGGACGACGCCGTACCCGCCCTGCGCCGCACCCTGGACGCCCTCGGCGACTCCCTGGTGATCGTCGGCGGCGACGGCCTGTGGAACGTCCACGTCCACACCTCCCGGCCGGGCCCCGCCGTCGAGGCGGGCATCGAGGCCGGCCGCCCGCACCGGATCAGCATCACCCAGCTCACCGCCGCCGCCCCCGGCACCGCGGCACCCGCCGCCGACCGCGCCGTCGTCTGCGTGATGCCCGGCGACGGCCTGGCCGCCCTGTGCACCGAGGCCGGCGCCACCGCCCTCACGGCGGACCCCGCCCGCCCCCCGGCCACCGACGACCTCGCGGCGGCCATCGACCGCGCCGGGTCCCGGGAGATCGTGCTGCTGCCGAACGACGGCGCCCTGTGGCACGCCTCGGCCGCCGCCGCAGAACAGGCCCGCCAGCGCGGCGTCCGGGTCGCCGTCATCCCCACCCGCTCCCCGGTCCAGGGCCTGGCGGCGCTCGCCGTCCACGCCGCGGAACGCCGCTTCGACGAGGACGTCGTCGCCATGACCTCCGCCGCCGGGGCCACCCGGTTCGGCGAGGTCACCGTCGCCGAACGCGAGTCCTGGACGACCGTGGGCATCTGCCAGGCCGGCGACGTCCTCGGCCTGATCGACGGCGACGTCGCCGTGATCGGCTCCGCGACGGAGGACGTCGCCGCCGACCTCCTCACCCGGATGCTGTCGGCCGGCGGCGAACTGGTCACCCTCGTCCTCGGCGACGACACCCCCGCCGCACTCGCCGACCGGCTGGAACGCCAGGTACGCCGCGGCCACCTCGGCGTGGACACCGTCGTCTACCGGGGACGCCAGGCAGCCCCGCTGCTGATCGGCGTCGAATAGCGACCAGCGACGCAGGTGGGCCTGCTCCGCTGAGCAGGCCCACCACCGCGCTGCCCCGTCGCCCGCTGGCTGCCAAGGCCCCCGTTGTGACCCGAGACCCCCGCGCCCCGTCACCGGCCCCGGCGTCCCACCCCCACCTTCCGGCGCCGCCGAGCCCGCACCGGACCGCACCACGCCGCGCCGCTGCGCCGCCGCCCGGGCCCCTCCGCGCCGCACCGGATCCGCGCCGCCGCCCGGGCCCCTCCGCGCCGCCTTGCCCCGGGCCGCGCCGCTGCGCCGCGCCGTGCCGCTGCCCCGCGCCGTGACGTCCCTGTGCCTCGGGCCCCGCCGCACCGCCACGTTGTCGCCCCGCCCCGCGCCCGTGGCGTCCCTGCGCCGCCGCCCGCCGCTCGCCGCCCCACCCCCGGGCCTCTCCGCGTCGCGGCGGGCCGTACCGCCCCGTGCCGCACTGCTGCGCTGCCGAGCCCCGGGCCCGCCGCGCCCCACGCCGCGCCGCCACGCCCTGCGCCCGTGGCGTCCCCGCGCCGCCGGCCCCGCCGCCCCGCCGCGCGGCCACTCGCCGCGATGTCGGTGGCATGGTGTGCAATGGGCACCGTGACCGCGCTGTCTGAACCCCTCGCCAAGGTCGTCGGCGGCACCACCGCCAAGGTGATGGCCGACCACCTCGACCTGCGGACGGTCGGCGACCTGCTGCACCACTACCCGCGCCGCTACGCCGAGCGCGGCGAGCTGACCCGGCTCGCCGAACTGCCGCTGGACGAGCACGTGACCGTCGTCGCCGAGGTCGCCGACGCCCGCACCCACACGTTCAACCGCGGCAAGGGCCAGCGCCTGGAGGTCACCCTCACCGACGGCAGCGGACGGCTCCAGCTGGTCTTCTTCGGCCGCGGCGTCCACCACCACAAGCGTGAACTGGTGCCGGGCCGCCGCGGCATGTTCGCCGGCAAGGTCTCCGTCTTCAACCGCAAGCTCCAGCTGGCCCACCCCGCCTACGAACTGCTCGGCGCCGACACCGGTGACGCCCCCGGCGACGGCGCCGCCGCGGCGCGCGAGTTCGCCGGGCGGCTGCTGCCGCTCTACCCCGCCTGCAAACAGCTGGAGTCCTGGAAACTGGCCAAGGCCGTCGCCCTCGTCCTGGACTCGCTCGCCGCCTCCGGCTGGTCCGGGCTGATCGACCCGCTGCCGGACGAGCTGCGCCGCGAGCGCGGCCTCATCCCCCTGCCCGAGGCGTTCGAGAAGGTGCACCGCCCCCGCACCAAGGCCGACATCGCCGCCGCCGGCGACCGCCTGAAGTGGGACGAGGCGTTCGTCCTCCAGGTGGCGCTCGCCCGCCGCCGGCACACCGACCGCCAGCTGTCCGCCACCCCGCGCCGCCCCGCCGCCGACGGGCTGCTGACCACCTTCGACAGCCGGCTGCCGTTCACCCTCACCGAGGGCCAGCGCACCGTCAGCGAGGAGATCTTCGCCGACCTGGCGACCGAACACCCCATGCACCGGCTGCTCCAGGGCGAGGTCGGCAGCGGCAAGACCCTGGTGGCCCTGCGCGCCATGCTGGCCGTCGCCGACAGCGGCGGCCAGTCCGCGCTGCTGGCGCCCACCGAGGTGCTCGCCCAGCAGCACCACCGTTCCATCACCGAGATGATGGGCGACCTCGCCGAGGGCGGCCTGATCGGCGGCGCCGAGCACGGCACCCGCGTCACGCTGCTCACCGGCTCCATGGGCGCCGCCGCCCGGCGCCGCGCCCTGCTGGAGGCGGCCACCGGCGAGGCCGGCATCGTGATCGGCACCCACGCGCTCATCGAGGACGTCGTGCAGTTCCACGATCTGGGCCTGGTGGTCGTCGACGAACAGCACCGGTTCGGCGTGGAGCAGCGCGACGCGCTGCGCGGCAAGGGGAAGCGTCCGCCGCATCTGCTGGTGATGACCGCGACCCCGATCCCGCGCACCGTCGCCATGACCGTCTTCGGTGATCTGGAGACCTCGGTCCTCGACCAGCTGCCGGCCGGCCGCGCCCCCATCGTCAGCCATGTGGTGCCCGCCCGGGACAAGCCCCACTTCCTCGCCCGCGCCTGGGAGCGGGTACGGGAGGAGGTGGCCGCCGGCCATCAGGTGTACGTGGTGTGTCCGCGCATCGGCGACGAGGACACGAAGGAGCCGGTGAAGAAGCCGGGCCGCCGGGCCGGTGGCGACGACGCCGGGGAGGGCGCGGACGGCGGTAAGGACGGCTCGGGCACGGACGCGGACCGGCGTCCGCCGCTCGCGGTGCTGGAGGTCGCCGACCAGTTGCGGGCCGGGCCGCTGGCGGGGCTGAACGTGGCGGCCCTGCACGGCCGGATGGCCCCGGACGCCAAGGACGAGGTGATGCGGGGCTTCTCCGCCGGTGAGGTCCAGGTGCTGGTGGCCACCACCGTCATCGAGGTGGGCGTCAACGTGCCCAACGCCACCGTGATGGTGATCATGGACGCCGACCGGTTCGGCGTCTCCCAGCTGCACCAGCTGCGCGGCCGGGTCGGGCGCGGCAGCGCCGGCGGGCTCTGCCTGCTGGTCAGCGAGGCGCCCGAGGGCAGCCCGGCCCGCTCCCGGCTGGACGCCGTGGCCGGTACGCAGGACGGGTTCGAGCTGTCCCGCATCGATCTGGAACAGCGCCGGGAGGGCGACGTGCTGGGTCAGGCCCAGTCCGGCGGCCGGTCCAGCCTGCGGATGCTGGCGGTCATCGAGGACGAGGAGATCATCGCCGCCGCCCGCGCCGAGGCCACCGCGCTGGTCGCCGCCGATCCCACGCTGGAGGACGCGCCCGCCCTGCGCACCGCCCTCGACGCGCTGCTGGACGCCGACCGCGAGGAGTACCTCGACAAGGGTTGAACCCCGGGCGCCGGGCGCCCCCGCGCGCCCGGGAATTGTCAGTGGTGGCTGGGAGAATTGGACCCAGTCCGCGGCAATCCATCCGGGATTGCGGGCGGTCGGACCACTGGGGGTTGTCCGATGGCATTCCGCCACATCAACGAACTGCCGCTCGGCGACAAGATCTTCCGTGTCGAGCTGGCCAGCGACGACGACATCACCGTGACCCTGACCCTGACCGGCTGGCGCGAGACGGCACCCCGGGTGCCGCTCGCCACCGGTTCCCTGACCATGCCGCTCGCCGATGTGCCCACGCTGCGCATCGCCCTCAACCGCGGACTGCGCGCCCTGGCGCTGGCCGCCGACGTGGCCGAGCCGATCCCCGACCGGGACATTCTGCGGGAGCTGTTCCCCGGCCACGGCGCGCCCTGGATACCCCAGCACGAGGAGGACCTGACCCAGCGTTTCCACGCCGGTGAGACCATCGCCCGGATCGCCGCGCGCTTCGGCCGCACCCCCGACTCCGTACGCACCAAGCTGCGCGAGCTGGGGCACGACCCGCGCCGTCCCGGGCACTGCCCGCCCGACGGCTGTCTGTCCTGGTCCCGGTACGCCTCGCCGTCCCTCGTCGGCGCCACGCCGCAGCCGGCGACGGGAGGCGATGCGTAGCCGCACCTGATCCGGCCGGCTCCACGACGGTTGCCCGCACCGCCACCGCGTATACGGTGGCGGTGTCAGGTTCAAGCCAACACGGCTTTTCCTCCGAGGAGTTGGTCCCTTCATGGCACCAAGCGAACACGGCACGACACAGCTGAACCGGCGCGGTTTCGTCCTCGGCGCGGGGGCCGCGGCCGTCACCGGCGTCGCGGGCCTCGCCCTCACCCGCCCCGCCTTCGCCGCCGGCGAGGGCCCCTCCGCCGCCGTCTCCGGCGCCGACCGCGCCGCCCGCGGCGACATGTGCATCACCAAGCTGACCATGAGCGGCACCCGGCTCGGCCACATGTACGTGCGCGGCTTCGGGCACGGCGTGGCCATCGGCGTCGAGCACGCCGGCGCCACCCCCTGGCTGTGGACCGAGTCCGACGCGAACCCGTCCTCCGGATACGGCCGGGCCCTCAGCCGCTACCGGTTCACCAATGGCGCCGTGCTCGACAGCGGCTCCTCCTCGCTCGCCAAGATCTGCCCGGTCCCCGGTTCCACCAGCAACCAGGTGTCCATCGACAACCTCAACCAACTGCTGCTCCTGCGCTACCGGCTCAGCGGCGTCGCCCGCTACCGGCTGATGCACCTCGGCGACGTCAAGGCCGGCCGGTTCACCGCCCTGTACGACGTGCCGCAGGCCGGTGTCTCCGCCTCCGAGGTCTTCCAGGGCTTCGCCGTGCTCGGCGACCACGCCTGCCAGATGACCGGCACCGCCTATACCTCCGAGAGCGGCAGCAACCCGCCCTCCGGCCGGGGCAACACCTACCTCACCCGGCTCGACCTGCGCACCGGTACCGTCACCCAGCGCTCGCGCACCGAGGCCGCGTACTCGCTCGGCTTCCGCGAACCCGAGGGGGTCGCCGTCCGGCTGACCAGCCCCCGGCAGCTGTGCATGGGCTTCGCCTCCGGCAGCTCCGGCGCCCGGAAGTTCAGCATCTACTACAAGCCGCAGTAACGCGGGCGGCCGATCGGGTTTCCGCAAAACCCTCCCCGTCGCGCAGTCATGGCATTACCGTGTGTGCGCGCGGGACAGAAACCAGCCGTCGTACCAGGAGGATTCCGCCATGACCGACCAGCCCGAAGCCGGCGCCGCCGCCAGGGCGAGCAACCCCTTCGGGGTGCTGGACGTCCGGGTGCCTGCCCCGCGCGGCTACCCGGGCCAGGACTCCTCCCGGCACGCGCGCAGGCTGCTGGGGCGCGCGGAGAACCCCGACCGGCCCGGCGAGGACATCCTGCGCCTGCTGCTCGGCGCGCGGGGCTACGGCATCGAACGGCTGCCGGAGCCCCGCGCCGCCGCGGCGGGCGGCCGGCGCCGCTGGTGCTCCGTGTACGAGCACGCCTTCCTCCTCGCCGACGACAGCGAACTGTGCCTCTACGAACTGGAGCACGACCTCACCCCGGACCGCCGGCTGGTCTGCGAGGTCTACCGAGACGAGGTCGCCGCCGCGCGCGCCGCCCGCCGGCACGCCCGCGCCGTCGCGGCCGGCTGACCCGGCCACCGCCGCCACGCCCCCGGCCCGCCCCCGTCCGCCTCTCCACGCCCCACCTCGGCGCACGACCGCCGCACCGCCACGTATAGCGTGGTGGGCGACAGCAGATACCGAGCGCCGCGAAGGACCGTGATGACCCGCGTGATCGCCGGGAGCGCCGGCGGGCGGCGGCTGGCCGTGCCGCCCGGAGGCGGCACCCGGCCCACCTCCGACCGGGCCCGGGAAGGGCTGTTCTCCACGTGGACGGCCCTGTGGGGCCCGCTGGACGGCAGCCGGGTGCTCGATCTGTACGCCGGCTCCGGCGCCGTCGGCCTGGAGGCCCTGTCCCGGGGTGCCGCCCACGCGCTGCTCACCGAGGCCGACGCCCGCGCCGCCCGCACCGTCCGCGCCAACATCCGCGACCTGGCCCTGCCCGGCGCGGAACTGCGCACCGCACGGGCCGAGGCCGTCGTCCGGGAACCCGCCCCGGAGACCCCCTACGATCTCGTCTTCCTCGACCCGCCCTACGCGGTGACCGACGCCGAACTGCACGAGATCCTGCTCACACTCCGCGCAGGAGGCTGGCTCGCCGACGACGCGCTGGTCACCGTGGAGCGCGGCACCCGGGGAGGTCCCTTCCCCTGGCCCGCCGGCTTCACCGCCCTGCGCTCCCGCCGTTACGGCGAGGGCACCCTGTGGCACGGCCGCGTCACCGCCGGGGCACCCGGGCCCCTCTCCGGACCCGCCGCCGGCAGCGACCGGCCATGACCGTCACCCCATCACCGCCAGCCGAGGAGTCACCGTTGCGCCGCGCCGTCTGTCCGGGGTCCTTCGACCCCATCACCCACGGACACATCGACATCATCGGCCGCGCGTCGAAGCTGTACGACGTGGTCCATGTCGCCGTCATGATCAACAAGTCCAAGAAGGGCATGTTCACCATCGACGAGCGGCTGGAGCTGATCCGCGCGTGCACCGAGGAGTTCGGCAACGTCCGCATCGACGCCCACCACGGCCTGCTGGTCGACTACTGCAAGCAGCACGACATCCCGGCCATCGTCAAGGGTCTGCGCGCCGTCAGCGACTTCGACTACGAACTCCAGATGGCCCAGATGAACAACGGCCTCACCGGCGTGGAAACCCTCTTCATCCCCACCAACCCCGTGCACAGCTTCCTCTCCTCCAGCCTGGTCAAGGAGGTCGCCACCTGGGGCGGCGACGTCTCCCACCTCGTCCCGGACCCGGTGATGCGCGCGCTGGAGCGCAAACTGGCCTGAGCCCCACGCCGCGCTCCGTTGGCCGTACAGTCAACCCGTGGACGTTACGCAGAAACTGGATGAGATCGTCGACACGGTGCGCAGCGCCAAGAGCATGCCCATGTCGGCGTCCTGTGTGATCCATCGCGCCGACCTGCTGGCCCGGCTGGACGAGGTGCGCGAGGCCCTGCCCGGCTCCCTCGCCCAGGCGCAGGAGGTGCTGGGCGACCGGGAGGCCGTCGTCGCCGACGCCCAGCAGGAGGCGCAGCGCATCCTGCAGGCCGCGCACGCCGAGCGCGGCTCCCTCGTCGATAGCACCGAGATCGTCCAGCGTGCCCAGGCGGAGGCCGCCCAGTTGCTGGAGAGGGCCCGCCAGGAGGCCGACGCGATCAAGGCCGAGGCCGACGACTACGTGGACAGCAAGCTCGCCAACTTCGAGGTCGTCCTCGGCAAGACCATCGGCTCGGTGGAGCGCGGACGCGACAAGCTGCTCGGCCCCGACCGCGACCCGGGCGGCGATCTGCCGCAGCAGGCCGACGCCTACGTGGAGGCCCAGTTCGCCGCCATCGAGGCGGTGCTGCGCAAGACGCTGGCGGCGGTCGGCCGCGGGCGGCAGAAGCTCACCGGGCACCGTCCCATCGACGAACTGGCCGAGCACGTCGCCCAGCAGGACAACGCCGGGACGGTGCCGACGGCCGGCGCGTACTACAGCGCGGACGCCGACCAGGACACCTACGGCTATCTGGGCATGACCGGGCCGGGCGGCGACGCGGCGCCGGGAGCCGGCGCGGCCGACGCCGGGGCCCCCGGCGGCTACCCGGCGCAGCCCGACGGCCCGGCCCCGTACGCCGGCCAGGACACCGCCGCCTACGCGCAGGACGGCGGCTACGCGGCGGCGCAGGGCGGCGGCTACGGCCAGGACCCGTACGGCCCGGGCGGCGGCTATCCGCAGGACGGCGGGTACGGGGGCGGCGGCGGGGCCCAGGCGCCCGGGTACGGCGGCTACCCGCAGCCCGCCGCCGGCTACCAGGGGTCGGGCACGCTGGAGGAGACCAGCCTCTTCGACACCGGCATGATCGACCCCGAGCAGCTGCGCCGGTACGAGCAGGGCCGCTCTTGAGGGGCGGCCCCGGCGGCCGATTGGGAGGGGAGGCGGCTGTGACGTATGCTGTCTCTTCGGTCGTGCCGCATCAGTGATCACGGCTGCCCGCCGGCTTCCCGCATCGGGCCGCGCGCCTCATCCGTCCTTGTTCTGCCCCGTAGAAAGCGAAGAGCCCTGAACGCCCCCTTGGACCACCGTGCCCCGCTGGTGTTCGACACCCGCGAGCTGGGGCGGCGTCCTGGTGCGCTCAAGCGGATCACCCGCAGTGTCGCGGCCCCAGAGGGTCTCGGCATCGAGGTGATCGGCGTGCCCCAGGGCGCTCCGCTGGAGCTGGATCTGCGGCTGGAATCGGTGATGGAGGGCGTGCTGGTGACCGGTACCGCCCGCGCACCGCTGGCGGGGGAGTGCGTAAGGTGTCTGGAGCCGCTGGCCCAGGAGGCCGAGGCGGAGTTCCAGGAGTTGTTCTCCTACCCCGACGCCGGTGACTGGACCCGCACCGCGGAGCCGGGCGACGACGCCGAGGACGAGGAGCGGCTCTTCCTCGAGGACGACCTGTTCGACCTCGAACCCGTGCTGCGGGACGCGGTGGTGCTTTCACTGCCCCTGCAGCCGGTGTGCCGGGAGGACTGCCCCGGACTGTGCCCCGAGTGCGGGGTGCGGCTCGCGGACGACCCGGAGCACCATCACGACACCGCCGTCGACATCCGTTGGGCGGCACTGCGGGATTTCGATCCCGCGGACCACAAGAAGACACCCCGCACCCGCGGGGACGATCCACAGGAGAAGTAGCCGTGGCTGTTCCGAAGCGGAAGATGTCGCGCAGCAACACGCGCCACCGCCGGTCGCAGTGGAAGGCCGCTGCCCCGAACCTGGTGAGCTGCGAGCGCTGCCAGGAGCCGAGGTTGCAGCACATCGCGTGCCCCAACTGCGGCACGTACAACCGCCGTCAGGTCATCGACGTCTGATCGGCGGGTGACAGGCTCCATGTCTCACGCCCATCGGTCAAAGACCCAGGCGTCGGCGGAGGTGGCCTCGTCCCACGCGGTTCTGGAAGGGCGGCTCGGCTATCAGCTGGAGTCCGCCCTTCTGGTGCGTGCGCTGACCCATCGTTCGTACGCGTACGAGAACGGCGGTCTGCCCACCAACGAGCGGCTGGAGTTCCTCGGGGACTCGGTGCTCGGGCTGATCGTCACGGACACGCTCTACCGCACCTACCCGGAGCTGGCCGAGGGGCAGCTGGCCAAGCTGCGCGCCGCCGTCGTCAACGCCCGGGCGCTCGCCGATGTGGCGCGCGGCCTGGACCTGGGGGCGTTCGTCCGGCTGGGCCGGGGCGAGGAGGGGACCGGTGGCCGCAACAAGGCGTCGATCCTCGCCGACACCCTGGAGGCGGTCATCGGCGCGGTCTATCTCGACCGTGGCCTGGAGGCCGCCGACGAGATGGTGCACCGGCTGTTCGATCCGGTGATCGAGCGTTCGGCGAAGCTGGGCGCCGGCCTGGACTGGAAGACCAGCCTGCAGGAGCTGAGCGCCGCCCAGGGCCTCGGGGTTCCCGAGTACGTGATCAACGAGGCCGGACCCGATCACGAGAAGACCTTCACCGCTGCGGCCCGCGTGGGTGGCGAGACCTACGGCACCGGCACCGGCCGCAGCAAGAAGGAAGCCGAGCAGCAGGCGGCGGAGACGGCCTGGCGGGCCATCCACGCGGCGGCGGAGCGCCGCGGCGGGGACGGCTCGGCGCAGGGGCGGTCCGTTGCCTGAGCTGCCCGAGGTCGAGGTGGTCCGGCGCGGTCTCGACCGCTGGGTGAGTGGCCGGGTGATCGCGTCGGTGAGCACGCTGCACCCGCGGGCGATCCGCCGCCACGCGGCGGGCGCCGACGACTTCGCCGCCCGGCTCACCGGCGCCGAGATCGCCGCGGCACGGCGGCGCGGCAAGTATCTGTGGCTGCCGCTGGCGGACGGCGAGCTGGCCGTGCTGGCCCATCTGGGCATGAGCGGTCAGTTGCTGATCCAGCCGGCGGCGGCGCCGGACGAGCGGCATCTGCGGATCCGGATCACCTTCACCGATCCGGCGGAGGGCGAGCTGCGCTTCGTCGACCAGCGCACGTTCGGCGGCCTGTCGCTGCACCCGCTCACGGACGGTGGGCTGCCCGAGGTGATCGCGCACATCGCGCGGGACCCGATGGACGCGGAGTTCGACGAGGACGCCTTCCACGCGGCGCTGCGCCGGCGGCGTACCACCGTGAAGCGGGCGCTGCTGGACCAGTCGCTGATCAGCGGCGTCGGCAACATCTACGCGGACGAGGCGCTGTGGCGGACCCGGCTGCACTACGAACGGCCCACCGCGTCGCTCACCCGGCCGCGGACGGCGGAGCTGGTCACCCACATCCGTGAGGTGATGAACGAGGCGCTCGCCCAGGGCGGCACCAGTTTCGACAGTCTGTATGTGAATGTGAACGGCGAGTCGGGGTACTTCGACCGCTCGCTGGACGCGTACGGGCGCGAGGACGAGCCGTGCCGCCGCTGCGGTACGCCGATCCGCCGCCGTCCCTGGATGAACCGCTCCAGCTACTACTGCCCGCGCTGCCAGCGCCCGCCCGCGGCGGGGAGCTGAGCCGGGGCCGGCCCGGTGACGGGCCGGGTCAGTAGCCGAAGGCCTGGGTCCACCAGGGGCCGCCGTCGCCCAGGTGCACGCCGACGCCGAGCGTGGTGAAGTCGCAGTTGAGGATGTTGGCGCGGTGTCCCTCGCTGTTCATCCAGGCGTCCATGACGGCCTGGGCATCCTGCTGACCGCGGGCTATGTTCTCGCCGCCCATGTTCGTTATGCCGGCCGCCTGGGCGCGGTCCCAGGGGGAACGGCCGTCGGGGTCGGTGTGCGAGAAGAAGCCGCGCTGGGCCATGTCCCGGCTGAAGTCGGTGGCGAGGCCCGCGAGGGCGGCGTCGCGGACCAGGGGACGGCAGCCGGCCTGGGCGCGTTCCTGGTTCACCAGCCGCAGCACGGCGTCGGCCGCGGCGTCGGCGGCGTCCTGGCTGGGGGAGGGTTCGGGTTCGGGCGCCGGGGTGCTCGGGGCGGGCTTGGGTGCCTCGGCGGACGGTTCCGGTGCCGAGGGCTCGGCGGACGCCGAGGGGCTGGGCTCTTCGGCGGGTGCCTCGGCGGAGGGCTCCTCGGACGGCTCGGGGTCGGCCTCCGGTTCGCTCTCGGTGGCCTCGGGCGAGGGTGAGGGCTCGGGGCTGGCGGTGCGGTCCTGGCCGCGGCTGGCGGCTTCCTCGCGGTCCTCGGCGGCGGCGCCGCCGCGCTCCAGGGACGGGGAGGCGGAGGGGGAACCGACGACGAGCCGGTCCTCGCTCGGCCCGGGACGGGCCTGGAGGTCGTCGGTGTCGGTCAGGGTGAAGCGGTCCGCCATCCCCGGCATCAGGCCGGATCCCACGGCGATGGCGCCCACGGTGAGCGCGGCGGAGACGCCCAGCAGTCCGGCGCGGGCGGGGCTCTTTCTTCGGTGTGCGCCCCGGTGGCCGTCCCCGTCGCGCGGGGCGGGAAGAGGCGCCGGGGTGTGCATGGAGCGGCGATGGCGACCCATCGGTGGCACCGTCCTCGTCAACTCGACAACTTAAAGATCACTCGAATGAGTGGTCGTTACTGCCGCGTGACTTTACGGCATCGTGAGCGCGGCGTGGCTGCGCCGTGTGCGGATGGCCGGATAGCGTGCGTCACATGAAGGAACCCACGCCCCACGAAACCGACCCGTCCCAGCCGGTCCGGATGACGGCCTGGGTACGCGGCCACGTGCAGGGCGTGGGTTTTCGCTGGTACACCCGGGCGCAGGCCCTCGCCATCGGTGAGCTGCGCGGATTCGCCTCCAACCTCGCGGACGGCCGGGTGCAGATCGTCGCCGAGGGCCCCCGGGAGCGCTGCGAACGGCTGCTGGAGTGGACCAGGACCGGCGACACGCCCGGGCGGGTGGACGGCGTCACCGAGATTTGGGACACACCCCGGGACACCTACCCGGACTTCGCCATCCGCTGATCGGGTGATCGACACGTGGCGGGTTCGGAACCGGAAAGTGGTTGCCAACCCCGCTCCCACGTGCAAGGCTGCCAACCGATCACTGCCCGAAGCCGCCGCCCGCGCCCCCCACGGCGCCCCGGCCTCCCGGCGGTGTCCGGTCTTCGCGGGCCCGGCACCCCCGGCGATACGCGGTGTGATCGTGTTGACCGTCCCACTTTTTGGTGAGACTCTGAAATCCCCGCGCATCTCAGCTATGTGGCCTTGAGAAGAGGGTGCCGAGCACCCACCGCGGGCGTTATCCCTCACGACCTACCACGGCTTCGGTCGGTCACTCAGTGTGGAGGACCATCCATCATGGCAAAGGCGCTTCTCGGTCACATCGGCGGCTCCGACCCCCGAGTCCTTGCCGAGATGCGACGGCTTCAGCAGCGCGTACAGGACCTGGAGACGCAGCTTCTGCGCGTCCAGGCGGAAAACGACGCGCTGGCCGCCGCCACTCGGCACAGCGACCCGGTGCTCGACGGCATCGATGTGCACAAGGCGGAGCCCGCTCTGACCTGACCTCAAGGACGAGGACAGGACGGCACGGCACACACGCACCGCCTGCGGATCATGCGAGGGACGCTTCGGCGTCCCTTCGTCATGTCCGGGTCATCACCACCGTTCTGCTCGGGGCGCCTCCCGGTCTACGGACCGCGTTGGCTCAACTACTGATGTGCCCCCCATCCCCCGCGTCGAAACGGCCGATCCGGGACGGCCGGGGAGTAAAGTCCGACGGCGTGCACCTCAAGAGCCTGACCCTGCGCGGCTTCAAGTCCTTCGCCTCGGCCACCACGCTGCGCTTCGAACCCGGGATCACCTGCGTGGTGGGCCCCAACGGGTCGGGCAAGTCCAACGTGGTCGACGCGCTGACCTGGGTCATGGGCGAACAGGGCGCCAAATCCCTGCGCGGCGGCAAGATGGAGGACGTCATCTTCGCCGGGACCACCGGCCGTCCGCCGCTCGGCCGCGCCGAGGTCTCCCTCACGATCGACAACGCCGACGGCGCGCTGCCCATCGACTACGCCGAAGTCACCATCACCCGGATCATGTTCCGCAACGGCGGCAGCGAGTACCAGATCAACGGCGACACCTGCCGGCTGCTGGACGTCCAGGACCTGCTCTCCGACTCCGGCATCGGCCGGGAGATGCACGTCATCGTCGGCCAGGGCCAGCTCGACTCCGTCCTGCACGCCGACCCCGCCGGCCGCCGCGCCTTCATCGAAGAGGCCGCCGGCGTACTCAAGCACCGCAAGCGCAAGGAGAAGGCGCTGCGCAAGCTGGACGCCATGCGGGCCAACTTCGCCCGGGTCCAGGACCTCACCGACGAACTGCGCCGCCAGCTGAAGCCGCTGGGCCGGCAGGCCGCCGTCGCCCGCCGCGCCGCCGTCATCCAGGCCGACCTGCGCGACGCGCGGCTGCGGCTCCTCGCCGACGAGCTGACCGGCCAGCGCCGCGCCCTCGCCGCCGAGATCGCCGACGAGACGGCGCTCAGGGAACGCAGGGAAGCGGCGGAGCAGCGGCTGCGCGAGGCGGCGCGCACGGAGGCCGCACTGGAGGAGGAGGTACGGGCCCTGGCCCCCCGGCTCCAGGGGGCCCAGCAGACCTGGTACGAACTCTCCCAGCTGGCCGAACGCGTGCGCGGTACGCGTTCCCTGGCCGAGGCCCGTATCGCCAGCGCCGGCAGCGGCGCCCCCGAGGAACGCCGCGGCCGGGACCCGGAGGACATGGCCCGCGAGGCCGCGCGCATCAGGGAGCAGGAAGCCGAACTCGAAGCCGCCCTGGAGGCCGCCGGGCGCGCTCTGGAGGACACCGTCGAACACCGCGCGGCGCTGGAACGGGATCTGGCGGCGGAGGAGCGCCGGCTGCGGGACGCCGCCCGCGCGGTCGCCGACCGCCGCGAAGGGCTGGCCCGGCTGCACGGCCAGGCCGCCGCCGCCCGCAGCCGCGCCGCCGCGGCCCAGGCGGAGATCGACCGGCTCACAGAGGCCCACGAGGAAGCGGTGCGCCGCGCGGAGAGCGCCGGGGAAGAACACCGGACGCTGAGCGCCGAGGTGGCGGGCCTGGAGGCCGGCGACAGCGAACTGGCCGCCGAGCACGAAGAGGCGGTGGAACGTCTGGCGGCGGCCGAGGCCGCCCTCGCCGCCGCCCGCGACGCGCTGACCGCCGCCGAACGCGAACGGGCCGCGCTCGGCGCCCGCCACGAGGCCCTGGCGCTCGGGCTGCGACGCAAGGACGGCAGCGGCGCCGTGCTGGCGGCGGCCGACGCGCTCGGCGGCGTCCTGGGCCCCGCCGCCGAACTGATCACCGTCAGCCCCGGCTTCGAGGTC
The DNA here is from genome assembly GCF_900116145.1 of Streptomyces harbinensis. Classification (GTDB taxonomy): domain Bacteria; phylum Actinomycetota; class Actinomycetes; order Streptomycetales; family Streptomycetaceae; genus Streptomyces; species Streptomyces carpaticus. Next base: position 34,739 of record NZ_FPAB01000010.1, read on the forward strand.
CCCGTCGCCGCCGCGCTCGGCGCCGCCGCCGACGCCGTCGCGGTGGACGGCCCCGCCACCGCCGCCGCGGCCCTGCGCCACCTCCGCAGCACCGACGCCGGCCGGGCCACTCTCCTGCTCGCCCCCACCGGGCCGTCCAGCGCATGCCCCGGCCGGACGGTGCCGGGAGCGGCTGCCACCACCTCCGCCGCGGACACCCGCGTCCCCCGCCCGGCACCGGCAGCCACCCAGGACGCCCCGTCCTCGCCGACCACGAGCCCCGTCGCCGGCTCCGCGAAGCAGCAAGCCGTGGACTCCGACCCAGCGGCGGCCGACGAAAGCCCCACACCCACACCCACCCCGTCCGGCTCCGCCGCCGATACAGGCACCAGCCACGCCGCCGCCCGGCGCACCCCGGGCCCGTCGGCATCAGCCGGAGCCGCCGCCGACGCCACGGAAGGCGGCCTCCTCGCCTCCTCCTCAACCCCCGGCCACGACACCACCGAAGGGCCGAGGGAGCAGAGCACGACAGCGGCCCAGCCCGCCGTCCCGCAGACGGCGGCGGGGGAGGAGAACTCTGCCGCCCCGGATTCCCCCGACCACGCCGCCGGCAGGGCGGCAGAGACGGACGCACCCGCGGCCGGGACACCGGCCCCCTCCGACGATCAGCCCGGAATGCGGGAGACGGACGCCCGTGACCCGATGAGCGCACGGCGGGAAGAAGATGCCACGTCCGCCGTAGCCGGTCACACCGCCGGAGAAGCGGCGGCGCGGCGGGCCCCGGCCCCGGGCGAGCCGACACGAGGCGAGGTCTCCGACTCCTTGGTATCCGGCCCCCGCGCCGCCGACACGGCGGCGTCGGGTGCGCCCGAGGCCCCCGCCGCTGTCCCGGCGGGGGAGGGGCCGGAGCGAGAAGCCGATCCGGGGTGCGCGCCCCCGGAGTTCGACCACGGCCCCGCCGCTCCTGCGGACGGCGCTTCCGCGCGGCGGACCGCAGTACCGGGACCGGCGCGAGCCGGGGCACGTGTCGACGCCGCGGCGGCCCGGCCCTCCAGGGCGGGGGCGACGGTTCCGAGCACCGCGCCTGCGCCGCCCGCCGCGGGGCTCGGCGGGGGGCAGCCGCGGGCAGGTTCCCTGCCCGCCGCGCGCTCGGGGGACGGCGCTCCGTCCGGCGGAACGGGCCGCGTGTTCGCCGCCGAGCTCGTCGACGGTCCGCCCCACGTGCTGGAGACGGTCCGGTGGTTCCTGCGCGACACCGTGGTGGTCCCCGGTCTCGACGATGCCGCGGCGGTACTCGCTGCGGACGGTGGCCTCACCGCCGTCACCGCCGAGGGCGATGTCCTCGGCCGGCGCCTGGCGCAGGGCGGCTCGGCCGGTGCGCCCAGCCTGCTCGAGGTCCAGGCGTCCGTCGACGAGGCCGCTGCCCGGCTGAGCGAGCTGGAGAAGCGGTGCGAGGAACTGTCCGGCGCCCGCGAGGCCGCCGAGGCCGATCGCCGCGACCGCGCCGCCGCGGCGGAGGATCTGGCGCGGCGGCTGTCCGCCGCCGGGCGCGAGCGGTCCCGGATCGGCCAGGACCTCGGCCGGCTGGCCGGTGCAGCCCGCGCCGCCGCCGGCGAGGCGGAGCGCTCCGCCGCCGCCGTGCAGCGGGCCAGGGAGGCGCTGCGGACGGCCACCACCCAGGCCGAGGAACTGGCCGAACGGCTGGCCGTCGCCGAGGACGCCGCCGGCGAGGACGAGGACCCCGACACCACCGCACGGGACCGGCTCGCCGCCGACGGGGCCAACGCGCGGCAGACGGAGATGGAGGCGCGGCTCCAGGTCCGTACCCACGAGGAGCGCGTCAGAGCCCTGGCCGGCCGCGCGGACGCCCTGGACCGCGCCGCCCGCGCCGAGCGCGAGGCGCGCGCCCGCGCCGAACAGCGGCGCGCCCGGCTCCGTCACGAAGCGGCCGTCGCCACCGCCGTGGCCGACGGCGCCGCCCAGCTGCTCGCCCACATCGAGGTGTCGCTCACCCGCGCCGAACAGGAACGCGCCGCTGCGGAGAGCGCTCGCGCCGCCAAGGAGAGCGCTCTGTCGACGGCGCGCGCCGCCGGCCGCGAGCTGAAGGCGGAGCTCGACAAGCTCACCGACTCCGTACACCGGGGCGAGGTGCTCGGCGCCGAGAAGCGGCTGCGGATCCGGCAGCTGGAGGAACGCGCCCTGGAGGAGCTGGGCGTGGAACCCGAGGCGTTGCTGGCGGAGTACGGCCCCGACCAGCCCGTACCGCCCTCCCCGCCCGCCGAGGGAGAGACCCTGCCCGATGACCCCGCCCACCCCCGCAATCAGCCACGGCCGTTCCGCCGCGCCGAACAGGAGAAGCGGCTGAAGGCGGCCGAGCGGGCCTACAAGCAACTGGGCAAGGTCAACCCACTGGCGCTGGAGGAGTTCGCGGCGCTGGAGGAGCGCCACCAGTTCCTGAGCGAACAGCTGGAGGATCTGAAGAAGACCAGGGCCGAACTGCTGGGGCTGATCAAGGAAGTCGACGAACGCGTCGAGCAGGTGTTCACGGAGGCGTTCCACGACACCGCGCGCGAGTTCGGGGGCGTGTTCTCGCGGCTGTTCCCCGGCGGTGACGGGCGGCTCGTCCTCACCGATCCCTCCGACATGCTGACCACCGGCGTCGAGGTGGAGGCCCGCCCGCCCGGGAAGAAGGTCAAGCGGCTCTCCCTCCTCTCCGGCGGCGAGCGCTCGCTGACAGCCGTGGCGCTGCTGGTGTCCATCTTCAAGGCACGCCCCAGCCCCTTCTACGTGATGGACGAGGTGGAGGCGGCGCTGGACGACACCAATCTCCAGCGGCTGATCCGCATCATGCGGGAGTTGCGGGACAGCTCGCAGCTGATCGTGATCACCCACCAGAAGCGCACGATGGAGGTCGCCGACGCGCTGTACGGCGTGTCGATGCAGGGCGACGGCGTCTCCAAGGTCATCAGCCAGCGGCTCGCCTGACCTCGCACCATCGCCTGTCGTGTGGTGCGCAGGCGCCGGGTATGCGGCACTGGAGGAGAACAGTGTCGTTCGTGGCCGGTGGTGCGCGACCGCCTCGCCGGCCGGTTCCAGGGAAGTGACGCCGTGACCAGTACCACCAGCGCCGACAACCGGACACCGGAGGGCCGCCCCCCGCATCTCACCTTCGTGGTGTTCATCGCCGCCACCGCCGCGATGGGCGGCTTTCTCTTCGGCTACGACTCCGCCGTCATCAACGGCGCGGTCGAAGGCATCAGGGGAAGGTTCGACGTCGCCTCCGGGACACTCGGCACGGTCGTGGCCATCGCCCTGCTGGGCGCGGCGCTCGGCGCGATGGTCGCGGGACGGCTGGCGGACCGGATCGGCCGGATCAGGGTCATGCAGCTGGCGGCGGCGCTGTTCTTCGTCAGCGGCCTGGGCTCGATGCTGCCGTTCGCTGTGTGGGACCTGGCGTTCTGGCGCGTGGTGGGCGGGGTCGCGATCGGGATGGCGTCGGTGATCGCCCCCGCGTACATCGCGGAGGTGTCCCCGGCGGAGTACCGCGGGCGGCTGGCCTCGTTCCAGCAGGCCGCGATCGTGCTGGGTATCGCGGTCTCCCAGCTGGTGAACTGGGCCGTGGTCAACCTCGCAGACGGAGACCAGCGCGGCCAGCTGCTCGGCCTGGAGGCGTGGCAGATCATGCTGGGGATCGAGATGGTCCCGGCGGTGCTGTACGGGCTGCTGTCGCTGCGCATCCCGGAGTCGCCGCGCTATCTGCTGCTGCGGGGGCGCACCGAGGCGGCCAAGCGGGTCCTGGCCGATGTGGAGGCACGGGGCACGGACCTGGACGCCCGGGCGGCGGAGATCACCGCCGCGATCCACGGCGAGCACCGTTCGCGCTGGCGGGACCTGCTGGGCGGGCGGTACGGACTGCTGCCGATCGTATGGATCGGCATCGGCCTGTCCGTTTTCCAGCAGCTCGTCGGCATCAACGTGATTTTCTACTATTCGAACTCGCTCTGGCAGTCCGTCGGGGTCAACCCCGAGACCTCGTTCTTCTACTCGTTCACCACCTCCATCATCAACATCGTCGGCACCGTCGTCGCGATGCTGTTCGTGGACCGGATCGGCCGCAAGCCGCTCGCCCTGATCGGCTCGGCGGGCATGGCGGTGTCGCTGGGTGTGGCGGCGTGGGCCTTCTCCTTCCGCGCCGGTGCCGGGGACGACATCTCCATGCCGCAGGCGCAGGCCACGGCGGCGCTGATCGCGGCGCACGGCTTTGTGCTGTTCTTCGCCCTGTCGTGGGGTGTGGTGGTGTGGGTGCTGCTGGGGGAGATGTTCCCCGGCCGGCTGCGGGCCGCCGCGCTCGGGGTGGCGGCGTCCGCGCAGTGGGTGGCGAACTTCGCCGTGAGCCAGAGCTTCCCGACCCTGTCGGACTGGAACCTGTCCGGCGCGTACGTCATGTACACGATCTTCGCCGTGCTGTCGATCCCGTTCGTCTGGGCCCTGGTGCCGGAGACCAAGGGGAAGACGCTGGAGGAGATGGGCTGAGTCCCGCGCCGCCGGCGGGGGCTGTCGGCGATACTGAGTCGCGTTATGGAAACCGTGATTCTCGCCGTAGTCATCGCTCTGGTCGCCATCGCCGCGATCTCGGGGCTGGTCGTCGGCAGCCGCCGCAGGAAGGCGCTGCCCCGAAAGAAGGAGGAGGGCAACGGCGGAGCCACCGGCACGGGCACCGCGAGCGGCGCCGGAACCGGAACGCAGGAGGCGCCGCCCGCCGAGCCCCGGCTGGGGGACGAGGCGTCCCCGCCGGCGACGGAGGAGGAGCGGCGCACGGTCGAGGACGTGACCCTGCCGCCCGTCGCCCCGCCGCCGCCCGCCCCCGCGCTGGAGACCCCCGAGCCCACCGCCGGGCGACTGGTCCGGCTGCGCGCCCGGCTCTCCCGTTCCCAGTCGGCCTTCGGCCAGGGGCTGCTGAGCCTGCTCTCCCGCGAGCGCCTCGACGAGGACACCTGGGAGGAGATCGAGGACATCCTGCTGACGGCGGACGTCGGTGTCGGACCCACCCAGGAACTGGTCGAGCGGCTGCGCGAACGCGTCCGCGTACTGGGCACCCGCAGCCCCGAGGAACTGCGCGCCCTGCTGCGCGAGGAACTGCTCGCCGTGGTCGGCCCCGACCTGGATCGCGCGGTCCACACCGAGGGCGGCGTCTCGGTGGAGGGCGAGGAGCGGCCGGCCGTCGTGCTGGTCGTCGGTGTCAACGGCACCGGAAAGACCACCACGACCGGCAAGCTCGCCCGGGTGCTGGTCGCGGACGGCAAGTCGGTGGTACTCGGTGCCGCGGACACCTTCCGCGCCGCCGCCGCGGAGCAGCTCAGCACCTGGGGCGAGCGGGTGGGCGCCCGCACGGTGCGGGGCCCGGAGGGCGGCGACCCCGCCTCGGTGGCCTTCGACGCGGTCCGTGAGGGCATCGCGGAGGGCGCCGATGTGGTGCTGGTGGACACCGCCGGCCGGCTGCACACCAAGACCGGCCTGATGGACGAGCTGGGCAAGGTCAAGCGGGTGGTGGAGAAGCAGGGCCCGGTCAACGAGGTGCTGCTCGTCCTGGACGCCACCACCGGTCAGAACGGTCTCGTCCAGGCGCGGGTCTTCGCCGAGGTCGTCAACATCACCGGGATCGCTCTGACCAAGCTGGACGGCACCGCCAAGGGCGGCATCGTGATCGCCGTGCAGCGGGAGCTGGGGGTGCCGGTGAAGCTGGTCGGTCTGGGCGAGGGCGCGGACGACCTGGCGCCGTTCGAGCCCGAGGCGTTCGTGGACGCGCTCATCGGCTGACGGCCGCGGACGGCGGGGTACGACGGCGGGCCTGCGCACGTACGACCCGGCCGGTTCGTCCGGCCGGGCCCGCGCCCGCCCCGGAAGGCGTGCCGTACGGCCCGGCGCGGCGGCCCGTACGGCGGGACGACGCGCGGCCGGGCGCCGTCGGCCCGGTCAGCCGGCGGCGCGGTGGCACACGTACGCCAGCGCCCCGACCAGCAGCCGGGCCGGCGGCGGCTCGGCGCACTCCAGATCCGGCGCGCGCAGCCAGCGCACCGGGCCGTAACCCCCGTACTCGCACGGTGGTGCGGTGATGTGGCCCCCCGGCCCGAGGCAGCGCAGCTGCGGCAGCGCGTCGTCCCAGCCCATCCGGTACAGCAGCTGGGGGAGCTGGGCCGCGGCGCCCGGTGCGACGAAGAACCAGACGCGGCCGTGCGGGGCCTCGGCGACCGGCCCCAGCGGCAGCCCGATGCGCTCCAGGCGCAGCAGCGCGCGGCGGCCGGGGGCGCACGGCACCTCGATCACGTCGAAGCCGCGCCCGGTGGGCAGCAGGACGGAGGCGCCGGGGGCCCGGTCCCAGTCGGCCAGCGCCTGCCGCAGCGGGGTGCCGGCGGTGATGGTGAGCGCGGGGTCGAGCGGATGGGCGCCCGGGGAGGCGCACTCGGCGCGCCCGCAGGAGCACTCGGGGCGCCCGGGTCCCGGCCCGCGCCGCAGGGCTCGCGCACCGGGGGTGACGTCCCAGCCCCACAGGCCGGTGTACTCGGCGACCGCCATCCGGACCGAGTTGCGGATCAGCCGCCGCGGCAACCTGCCCGGAAGCCGCAGCTCCCGGATCTCCCGCAGTCCGTCGATCGTGAAGCCCATGCACTCTCCAACGGTCCGGTATACCGATAGTTACGATCGTCGGGCAGTAACCGGGGGGAGCACGTTCGCCGCAGTGCGCCCCAGTTGTGCTTCCTTCCGCCCGAGGCCGAACATCCCCCGTACCAGTGAAGCGCGCACGCTGGGCAATAGGTTCAATCGGAGGGGTGGCGAATGGTGGCGATTGGCCATCGCTCCTCCAGCGCGTCGGTGATCATAGGATTACTTTCGGTAGATTCATAGACGGGATGTCAGCAGACGGCGCGTCAGTTCGTGAGGTACGACGAGGCGACGGCCATCGGCCCGCGCGGGATGCGGGCCGGGATGGGGGCGTAACTGTGGGCACTGACGGCGGCACCTCCGAGAAGGTCCCCAACGAGCGGCTCACTTCCTGGTTCCAGCGCAGCGGATGGTCCAAGGGCGAACTCGCCCGCCAGGTCAACCGACGGGCCAGGGAACTGGGGGCGCACCACATCAGCACCGACACCTCACGGGTACGCCGCTGGCTCGACGGCGAACAGCCGCGCGAGCCCATACCCCGCATCCTGTCCGAGCTGTTCTCCGAGCGGTTCGGCTGCGTCGTCGGCATCGAGGACCTCGGACTGCGCTCCGCGCGCCAGTCCGCCGCCGTCTCCGGCATCGACCTGCCCTGGGCGGGCCGGCAGACCGTGGCGCTGATCAACGAATTCTCCCGCAGCGACTTAATGCTGGGCCGGCGCGGGTTCCTGGGGACCTCGCTGTCCGTCTCGGCGGGCCCCGCGCTGATCGAGCCCATGCAGCGCTGGCTGGTCCCCACCTCCGCCGACGGCCCCGCCCCCGCTCCCCAGGAAACGGCGGGCGGCGCCCGGATCATCGCGCTGCCCACCGCGCAAGGACCCGGCGGCGGAGGCCAGCGCAGAAACGGTCTGTCAGTGCCCGAGCTGGAGCTCCTGGAGCACACCACCGCCGAGTTCCGCGCCTGGGACGCCCAGTGCGGCGGCGGCCTGCGCCGCAAGGCGGTCGTCGGCCAGCTGCACGAGGTCACCGACCTGCTCCAGGAGAACCACCCCGAGCCGGTGCGCCGGCGGCTGTTCCGGATCACCGCCGAACTGTCGGAACTGGCCGGCTGGATGAGCTACGACATCGGACTCCAGCCGACCGCGCAGAAGTACTTCGTCCTCGCCCTGCACGCCGCCAAGGAGTCCGGCGACCGGCCGCTGGGCGCGTTCATCCTGTCCCAGATGAGCCGGCAGATGATCCATCTGGGCCGCGCCGAGGACGCCCTGGAGCTGATCCACCTCGCGCAGTACGGCAGCCGGGAGGGTGCCACCGCCCGTACCCAGGCCATGCTCCACGCGATCGAGGCGCGCGCCTACGCCACCATGGGAGCCTCGCCCAAGTGCGTGCGCGCGGCGCGCGCCGCCGAGGAGACCTTCTCCGACGCCGGTCCCGCCGATCGCGACCCGCCCTGGATCCGCTTCTTCACCGAGGCCGAGCTGAGGTCGGAGAACGCCCACTCCTACCGGGATCTCGCCTACATCGCCGGCCGCAGCCCCGCGTACATCTCGCTCGCCCGCCCGGAGATGGAACGGGCCGTACAGCTCTTCGCGCAGGAATGCGAGAGCCAGGGCAACGGTGGGTACCAGCGGTCGTATGCACTCAACCTGATCGGCATGGCCTCCGTGCACCTGCTGGACCGCGATCCCGAGGCCGCCGTCGGCCGGGCCGGCCAGGCCATCGCGCTGGCGCGGCGGCTGCGCTCGGAGCGGGTCAACACCCGGCTGCGCAAGACCTCCGCCAACGCGCTGCGGGACTTCGGCGAGCTGTCCGCCGTCCGCGGTCTGAGCGAGCGGCTGACCGCGGAACTGCCGGAAAGCGAGGCGGTCCGGGCCTGCTGAGCCCGCCCTCCCCGGCTGCCCCGTCCCCGGCCGCGGTGGCCGCCAGCGGCGGCTCGGTCCGGCTCCTCCCCGCCGGGTCGGCCCGGGTGGCCCACGGCGGGCGGTCCGCTGTCCGCACTCCGGGAGGACAGTGCCGCACACCGTAGTACGGGCGTGGTGCGGGGCCTGCCCATTTCATCTCTGCTTAACATGCCGCTACTCATCGTCACCCCTGCGAAACATGGGCGGCCATCACCGGAAACGGCCCTCCGGGAGCCTGTGGCGCATCCTGACCCGCCCAAGATCCTGCCCGCACGGGTCGTCATTCTGAGGAGACGTTCACGTTGGAAGCAGCAGATATCGCTTTTGTGGTGATCTGTGCCGCCATGGTCATGTTGATGACCCCCGGCCTCGCCTTCTTCTACGGGGGCATGATCCGCGTCAAGAGCGCACTGAACATGCTCATGATGTGCTTCATCGCCACCGGCATCTCCAGCGTGCTGTGGGTGCTCTACGGCTTCTCCCTCGCCTTCGGTGACAGCGTCAACGGCGAGGGCGGCGGCATCATCGGCAACCTGGACTTCATCGGCTTCAAGGGCATGCTCGGCGTCGAGGGCTCCGAGACCCTGCTCACCTTCGCCGTGTTCCAGCTGATGTTCGCGGTGCTCACCCCCGCCCTGATCAGCGGCGCCCTGGCCGACCGCGTCAAGTTCAGCGCCTGGGCCGTCTTCATCGCGGTGTGGGTCTCCATCGTCTACTTCCCGGTCGCGCACTGGGTCTGGGGCGACAACGGCTGGATCGGCGGACTGGAGATCGACGGCCACGAGGTCATCGACTTCGCCGGCGGCACCGCCGTCCACATCAACGCCGGAGTCGCGGCCCTCGCCGCCGTCCTGGTGATCGGCAAGCGCATCGGCTTCAAGAAGGACCCGATGCGCCCGCACAACCTGCCCATGGTGCTGCTCGGCGCCGCCCTGCTGTGGTTCGGCTGGTTCGGCTTCAACGCCGGCTCGGAGCTCGCCGCCAACGGCACCGCCGCCCTGATGGCCCTCAACACCATGGTCGCCACCGGCACCGCCGTCCTCGGCTGGCTCGCCTACGAGCGCATCCGGCACGGTGCCTACACCACCCTCGGCGCCGCCTCCGGCGCGATCGCCGGCCTGGTCGCCATCACCCCGTCCGGCGCCAACGTCAACCCCATGGGCGCCCTGCTCATCGGCCTCGTCGCCGGCGCGGTCTGCGCCTGGGCCGTCAGCCTCAAGTACAAGCTGGGCTTCGACGACTCCCTCGACGTCGTCGGCGTCCACCTCGTCGGCGGCATCATCGGCACCCTGCTCGTCGGCTTCCTCGCCATCGACGGCGCCGGCGGCTTCGCCCAGTTCACCCTCCAGGCCGCCGCGGCTGCCGCCGTCATGGCGTACTCCTTCGTCGTCACCTGGATCATCGCCAAGATCATCGACGTCACCATCGGCTTCCGTTCCTCCGAGGAGGAGGAGACCGCCGGGCTCGACCAGGCCTACCACGCGGAGACCGGGTACGACTTCAGCCAGACCGGCACCGGCTCGGTGACCGTGGCCAGCAGCGTTCCGGCGACCACCCAGACGGCCGCCGGCGACAAGAAGGTGGACGCATGAAGCTCATCACCGCGGTGATCAAGCCGCACCGTCTCGACGAGGTCAAGTCGGCCCTCCAGGCCTTCGGCGTGCACGGGATGACCGTCACCGAGGCCAGCGGCTACGGCCGCCAGCGCGGACACACCGAGGTCTACCGCGGCGCCGAGTACACCGTCGACCTCGTCCCCAAGATCCGCCTGGAGATCCTCGTCGAGGACGACGACGCCGAGCAGCTCATCGACGTCGTGGTCAAGGCGGCACGCACCGGGAAGATCGGCGACGGGAAGGTCTGGAGCGTTCCCGTGGAGGAAGCCGTACGGGTCCGCACCGGGGACCGCGGCCCCGACGCCCTGTGACCCCGGGGCCCCACCGGGCGCCCGGACGCACCGGGCGCGGCACACGCACCACCTGACCACCTGAACAGGAGCTGGGGACCGCATGACGGCGGAGTCGACATCCACCACCGGCACGGACACGGGCCCCAGCGGCGGGTACGCGGCGGCCAGGCTGCGTCTGCTCGGCGAACCACTCGCCGACCACCAGACGCGGCCCGGGCCGCCGCGCCGCGCCCAGCTCGCCCAGCTCACCGACACCTGGCTCACCGGCCTCCTCGGCCACCGGCCGCACACCCCCCGCGTCGCGCTGGTCGCCGTCGGCGGCTACGGGCGCGGCGAACTGTCACCACGCAGCGACCTCGACCTGCTGCTCCTGCACGACGGCACCGGCACCGCCGCGGAGATCGCCGCCCTCGCCGACCGGGTCTGGTACCCGGTGTGGGACCTCGGCATCTCCCTCGATCACTCGGTCCGCACCCTCGCCGAGGCCCACGAGACCGCCGCCGACGACCTCAAGGTTCACCTCGGTCTCCTGGACGCCCGCCACATCGCCGGCGACGCCGCCCTCACCACCGAACTGCGCACCGCGCTCCTCGCCCAGTGGCGCGCCCAGGCGCCCGCCCGTCTCCCGGCCCTGCACGAACTCGGCCGCGAGCGCGCCCGGCGCCACGGCGAACTGCCCTTCCTCCTCGAACCCGACCTCAAGGAAGCCCGCGGCGGCCTCCGCGACGCCACCGCACTGCGCGCCGTCGCCGCCTCCTGGATCGCCGACGCACCCCGGGCCGGCCTCGAAGCCGCCCGCGCCACCCTGCTCGACATCCGCGACGCCCTCCACCTGACCACCGGCCGCGCCACCGACCGGCTCGCCCTGGAGGACCAGGACCAGGTCGCCAAGGCCCTCGGACTGCTCGACGCCGACGCCCTGCTGCGCCGCGTGTACGAGGCGGCGCGCACCATCTCCTACGCCTCGGACGTCACCTGGCGCGAGGTCGGCCGGGTGCTGCGCTCCCGCGCCGCCCGGCCCCGGCTGCGGCAACTGCTCGGTGGCCGCGGCGCCCGCCGCGTCCACCCCGCCGAGACCCGCACGCCGCTCGCCGAAGGCGTCGTCGAAGCGGACGGCGAAGTCGTGCTCGCCCGCTCGGCCCGCCCCGACCGCGACCCGGTGCTGCCGCTGCGCGCCGCCGCCGCTGCCGCCCAGGCCGGACTGCCGCTGGCGATGCCCGCCGTCCACGCACTCGCCGCCGCTGCCGCGCCGCTCCCCGTTCCCTGGCCGGCGGAGGCCCGCGAGGAGTTCATCACCCTGCTCGGCGCCGGCCCCGACACCGTTCCCGTGTGGGAGGCGCTGGAAGCGGGCGGCGTCATCGACACCCTGCTGCCCGACTGGGAACGCGTCCGCTGCCGCCCCCAGCGCAACCCCGTGCACCGCTGGACCGTCGACCGGCACCTGGTGGAGACCGCCGTCCGCGCCTCCGCCCTCACCCGCCGCGTGCAGCGCCCCGACCTGCTGCTGATCGCCGCCCTGCTGCACGACATCGGCAAGGGCTGGCCCGGCGACCACAGCGTGGCAGGCGAGACCATCGCCCGCGACATGGCCGCCCGCATCGGCTTCGGTCCCGCCGATGCCGAGGTGCTGGGCACCGTGGTACGCCACCACCTGCTGCTCGTGGAGACCGCGACCCGTCGTGACCTGGACGACCCGGCCACGATCGCTCACGTCGCCGGCCTCGTCGGTTCCACCGGCACGCTGGAACTCCTCCAGGCCCTCACCGAGGCCGACGCACTGGCCACCGGCCCCGCCGCCTGGTCCACCTGGCGCGCCTCGCTCGTCGACGACCTCGCCGCGCGCGTCGCCGCCGCACTAGGCGCCGACGCCGCCGGCGACAGCGACGGCGACGCACCGGCCCGGTCCGTACCGCACCGGGCCACCGTCGCCGCCGAGCGGCTGGCCGTCGAGGCCTTCCGCACCCAGGCTCCCGTCCTCGCCCTGCACGCGGCCCGGCCGGAGCCCGCCGCGCCGCCGCCCGGGGACCGGAAGCGCACCCGCTCCGACGCCGCGGGCGACGACGCCGCGGCGGCACCCGAACCGGTCGGCGTGGAACTCGTCATCGCCCTCCCCGACCAGCCCGGCGTGCTGCCCGCCGTCTCCGGCGTCCTCGCGCTGCACCGGCTCACCGTGCGCTCCGCCGAACTGAGCACCGTCGACCCGGCCGGCCAGGGCGAGGTACTGCTGCTCCAGTGGCGGGTAGCCGCCGCCTACGGCTCCCTGCCGCAAGCAGAACGACTCCGCGCCGACCTCGTCCGGGTCCTGGACGGCTCCCTCGACATCAGCCGCCGGCTCGCCGAACGCGAAGCCGCCTACCGACGGCCACGCCGCCGCCTGCCGCAGGCCCCGCCGCCGCGGGTGACCGTCGCCCCGCTCGGCTCCGCGCTGGCCACCGTCATCGAGGTGCGCGCCCAGGACGCCCCCGGGCTGCTGCACCGCATCGGCCGCGCCCTGGAAGGCGCCGGGGTGCGGGTGCGCAGCGCCCACGTCAGCACACTCGGCGCCAATGCCGTGGACGCCTTCTACGTCACCGGTCCGCAGGGCGGCCCGCTGCCCGCCGAGCGGGCCGCCGCGCTCGCCCGCGACCTCGAACAGGCCCTGGCCCCCACCCCCGACCCGGACCCGGCGGAACCCGCGGGCTGACCGTACCCGCGCCATGCGGATACGCTGGAGGGCACCGATCATCCGAGACCGCCGAGCCACAAGGGATCCGCCAGCGCCGTGTTCGACACACTCTCCGACCGCCTAGCGGCGACGTTCAAGAACCTCAGGGGCAAGGGCCGCCTCAGCGAGGCGGACATCGACGCCACGGCGCGCGAGATCCGTATCGCCCTGCTGGAGGCGGATGTCGCCCTGCCCGTGGTGCGTGCCTTCATCGGGCAGATCAAGGAACGGGCCAGGGGCGCCGAGGTCTCCAAGGCGCTCAACCCCGCCCAGCAGGTCATCAAGATCGTCAACGAGGAACTGATCCGCATCCTCGGCGGCGAGACCCGGCGGCTGCGGTTCGCCAAAAATCCGCCCACCGTGATCATGCTGGCCGGCCTCCAGGGTGCCGGTAAGACCACCCTGGCCGGCAAGCTCGGCCGCTGGCTGAAGGACCAGGGCCACACGCCGCTGCTGGTCGCCGCGGACCTCCAGCGTCCCAACGCCGTCAACCAGCTGTCCGTCGTGGCCGAGCGGGCCGGCGTCGGCATCTACGCCCCCGAGCCGGGCAACGGCGTCGGCGACCCGGTCAAGGTCGCCGAGGACTCCCTCGTCCACGCCCGCGACAAGCAGTTCGACGTGGTCGTCGTCGACACCGCCGGCCGGCTGGGCATCGACCAGGAGATGATGGCCCAGGCCGCCGACATCCGGGACGCGGTGCGTCCGGACGAGGTGCTGTTCGTCGTCGACGCGATGATCGGTCAGGACGCGGTCACCACCGCCGAGGCATTCCGCGACGGCGTCGGCTTCGATGGCGTCGTGCTGTCCAAGCTGGACGGCGACGCGCGCGGTGGTGCGGCGCTGTCCATCGCGCAGGTCACCGGCCGGCAGATCATGTTCGCCTCCAACGGCGAGAAGCTGGACGACTTCGACGCCTTCCACCCGGACCGGATGGCCTCCCGGATCCTGGGCATGGGCGATGTGCTCAGCCTCATCGAGAAGGCCGAACGCACCTTCAGCCAGCAAGAGGCCGAGGCGATGGCCTCCAAGCTGGCGAAGGGTCCCAAGGAGTTCACGCTCGACGACTTCCTGGCCCAGATGGAGCAGGTCCGCAAGATGGGCTCCATCTCCAAGCTGCTCGGCATGATGCCCGGCATGGGCCAGATGAAGGAGCAGATCAACAACCTGGACGAGCGCGAGGTGGACCGCACCGCCGCGATCATCAAGTCCATGACGCCGGCGGAGCGCGCCGACCCCAAGATCATCAACGGCTCGCGGCGGGCCCGTATCGCGCGGGGTTCCGGCGTGGACGTGTCCACCGTCAAGGGACTGGTGGAGCGGTTCTTCGAGGCCCGCAAGATGATGTCGCGGATGGCCCAGGGCGGCGGTATGCCCGGCATGCCGGGGATGCCCGGCATGGGCGGCGGCGCCAAGCGCAAGGGCAAGCAGCAGAAGAAGGCCAAGGGCAAGCGCCAGTCGGGCAACCCGATGAAGCGGCGGCAGCAGGAGGCCGCCGACGCGCAGCGCAAGGCGGAGGGCGGCGGCGCGGCGTTCGGCATCCCCGGCGCCGGTCAGGACGCCGGTGACTTCGAGCTGCCCAAGGAGTTCCGGGACATCCTGCCCCCCAAGTGACCGAAGCGGTGCCCACGGCGCCCGGACGCGTACCGTACGCTCCGGGCGCCGTACCATGTCCGCCATGGCCAAGGCTCCCGTACTCACCCCGCAGCACGCGGACTTCCCCCGCTGGTACCAGGACCTGATCGGCAAGGCCGAGCTGGCGGACAACGGGCCGGTGCGCGGCACCATGGTGATGCGACCGTACGGCTACGCGCTGTGGGAGCGGATGCAGCAGGAGCTGGATGCCCGGATCAAGGCGGCGGGTGCCCGCAACGCCTACTTCCCGCTGTTCATCCCGGAGTCCTATCTCAGCCGCGAGGCCGAGCACGTGGAGGGCTTCGCGCCCGAGCTCGCGGTGGTCACCCACGGCGGCGGCAAACGGCTGGAAGAGCCGGTGGTCGTCCGGCCCACCTCCGAGACGATCGTCAACGAGTACTTCGCCAAGTGGATCAACAGCTACCGTGACCTGCCGCTGCTGATCAACCAGTGGGCGAACGTGGTGCGCTGGGAGATGCGGCCCCGGGTCTTCCTGCGCACGACCGAATTCCTGTGGCAGGAAGGGCACACGGCGCACGCCAGTTACGAAGAGGCGCGCGACTACGCCGCCCGCATCCACCGCGAGGTCTACGCCGACCTGCTGCGCAATGTGCTGGCCATCGATGTCGTCCTGGGCCGCAAGTCCCCCGCCGAACGGTTCGCCGGCGCCATCAACACCCTCACCCTGGAGGGCATGATGCGCGACGGAAAGGCCCTGCAACTGGGCACCAGTCATGAGCTGGGCCAGAACTTCGCCAAGGCCTTCGACACCCGCTACCTGGGCGCGGACGGCACGCGGCAACTGGTGTGGCAGACCTCCTGGGGCGCCTCCACCCGCATGGTCGGCGGCCTGATCATGTCGCACGGCGACGATCACGGCCTGCGGGTACCGCCGCGGCTGGCCCCGGTGCAGGCCGTGGTGCTCGCCGTGAAGAGCGACGACGCGGTGTCGGCGGCGGTGCGCGAGAGCGCGGCGCGGCTGCGCGGGGCCGGCGTCCGGGTGGAGACGGACGAGCGCACGGACGTCCCGTTCGGCCGGCGTGCGGTGGACTGGGAGCTGAAGGGCGTCCCTGTCCGGGTCGAGATCGGTCCGCGCGACCTGGCGGACGGCACCGCCACGCTGGTGCGCCGCATCCCCGGCGGAAAGCAGCCGGTCGCGCTCGCCGCGCTCCCGGAACTGCTGCCGGCCCTGCTGGAGGAGGACCAGGCGCACCTGCTGCGCGAGTCCCGCGAACGGCGCGAGGCCCGTACCACCGAGGTGGCCACCGTGGAGGAGGCGGCGGAGGCCGCGGCGGCGGGCGGCTGGGCCCGGATCCCGTGGGCTCGGCTCGGCCCGGAGGGAGAGGCGCGGCTGGCGCGGGACGCCGTGTCGGTCCGCGTCCTGGTCGCGGCGGACGGGTCGGTGCCGGAGTCGGACGACGCACCGGGTACGGTCGCTGTGGTGGGCCGCGCCTACTGACCGAGATCTCCGGTGATTTCGGCGTCGCCATGAACTGACGGGTAAGTGCAAATTCGCGGACTTGGCACCGTAATCGGAACACCGGATGGGCCTTGCTCGTTACACACGACGTGAGCACGACACCACCAGTTCTCGCCGCCGAGCTGGCACACGCGTGGGCCGATATTCAACGGCACCACCCGGAGCTGCCGGATCTGGCCGCCCCCGAATCCCTGATCGGGGAGTCGTCGTCCGCCTGCGGGCACGAACTCTCCTTCGAACGACTGTTGCACGAGGCTGTGCACGGCATCGCCGCCGCCCGTGGAGTGCGGGACACCTCCCGGGCGGGGCGGTATCACAACCGCCGCTTCCTGGCGATCGCCGAAGAGCTCGGTCTCGACCATGCCGAGGATCCGCATCCCAGCAGCGGATTCTCCCTGGTGACCATGAACGCCGAGGCCCGCAGGCGTTACCGACCCACGGCCGAGCGCCTCCAGCGAGCCCTCAAGGCTCATCTGGCGGCGACCGCCACCGATACCAAGCGCAGTTTCCGAGGGCCCGCCGCCCGGCACGGTTCGTCCGGCGGTGGCGTCCGGGTCAAGGCCGTCTGCGAATGCGGGCGCAATGTGCGGGTCGTCCCCTCCGTCCTCGCACAGGCCCCCATCATGTGCGGTGCCTGCAAGAAGCCCTTCCAGATCGCCGAGACGGCAGTCTCCGGAAAGACGATGGCTGTCGCCGCGTCCGTGTGACGCGAGCGGATCCGTCCCCTGACGCCTCCGGGGCGGCGCCGAGCGCCGGTCCCCCCACCTTTTCCCGGGCGTGCTCCGGGCCCCCGCGCCCGTGTGGCAGAATGAAACGCTGAACTCGGCAGTCGTACAGGACCCCTCTCGCCTTCGGCTGGCGCGTCCATCGGGCCCTCCTGAGCCGCAACCCCACGTGGCAGAACGCTGTGGCCCATCACGTCAAGACTCAGGAGACACCACAGCAGTGGCAGTCAAGATCAAGCTGAAGCGACTGGGCAAGATCCGTTCGCCGCACTACCGCATCGTCGTCGCCGACTCCCGCACCCGCCGTGACGGCCGGGCCATCGAGGAGATCGGCCTGTACCACCCGGTGCAGAACCCCTCGCGCATCGAGGTCGACTCCGAGCGCGCCCAGTACTGGCTGGGTGTCGGCGCGCAGCCGACCGAGCCCGTGCTGGCCATCCTCAAGGTCACCGGCGACTGGCAGAAGTTCAAGGGCCTGCCCGCCCCGCCGCCGATCAAGGTCGCCGAGCCCAAGCCGGACAAGCGCGCCCTGTTCGAGGCCGCGTCCAAGGAGTCGGGTGGCGAGCCCAAGGGCGAGGCCATCACCCCGAAGGCCAAGAAGAGCGACAAGGCCGAGAAGAAGGCCGACGCCGAGGGCACCGACGCTCCGGCCGAGTCGACCGAGGGCTGAGATGCTGGAAGAGGCCCTGGAGCACCTGGTGAAGGGCATCGTCGACAATCCCGACGAGGTTCAGGTCGCCTCGCGCACTCTGCGCCGCGGGCGCGTGCTGGAGGTCCGGGTGCACCCCGACGACCTCGGCAAGGTGATCGGCCGCAACGGCCGGACCGCCCGATCGCTGCGTACGGTCGTGGGCGCGCTCGGTGGCCGGGGCATCCGGGTCGATCTGGTCGACGTGGACGAGGTCCGCTGAGGGCCCGTCGCGATGGCATCACACCGAAGGCCGGGGGCCGAGCACCACGCCCCCGGCCTTCGGCTGTCCGTGCAGCACTGAGGGAAGAGACGGAACAGTCACCGTGGAGCTGGTTGTAGCCCGCATCGGGCGTGCCCATGGCATCAAGGGCGAGGTCACCGTCGAGGTGCGCACCGACGAGCCCGAGGTACGGCTCGCACCCGGCGCCGTACTCGCCACCGACCCGCCCGGCACCGGCCCGCTGACGATCGAGACGGGGCGGGTGCACAGCGGACGGCTGCTCCTGCGGTTCTCCGGCGTCGCCGACCGCAGCGCGGCGGAGGCACTGCGCAACACCCTGCTGATCGCCGAGGTGGATCCGCAGGAGACGCCCGAGGACCCGGAGGAGTACTACGACCACCAGCTGATCGACCTCGACGTCGTCACGCGGGACGGCACGGAGGTCGGCCGGATCACCGAGATCTCCCACCTGCCGTACCAGGACCTGCTGGTGGTGGCCCGGCCCGGCGGCGGAGAGGTGCTGATCCCCTTCGTGCACGAGATCGTGCCCGAGATCGACCTGGCCGAGCAGCGCGCGGTGATCGACCCGCCGCCCGGGCTGCTGGAAGAGCCGCCCGGCGTGGACGGCGCGGACGGCGCCGACGGTGCGGAGGACGGCCGGCGGTGAGGATCGACATCGTCAGCATCTTCCCGGAGTACCTGGAGCCGCTGAACGTCTCCCTCGTCGGCAAGGCACGCGCCCGCGGCCTGCTGGACGTCCGGGTGCACGACCTGCGCGCGTGGACGCACGACCGGCACCACACCGTGGACGACACCCCCTACGGCGGCGGCCCCGGCATGGTGATGAAGCCGGAACCATGGGGAGAGGCGCTGGACGCGGTCCTGGCGGACGGCGAGGGCATCCCCGAGCTGATCGTCCCCACACCCAGCGGAGTGCCGTTCACGCAGCGGCTCGCCGTGGAACTGTCCGCCGCGCCCTGGCTGGTCTTCACCCCTGCCCGCTACGAAGGCATCGACCGCCGCGTGATCGAGGAGTACGGCGCCCGGCTGCGGGTGCGCGAGGTCTCCATCGGCGACTACGTCCTGGCCGGCGGCGAGGCCCCGGTACTGGTGATGACCGAGGCGATCGCCCGGCTCCTCCCCGGGGTGCTCGGCAACGCGGCCTCCCATCAGGACGACTCCTTCGCGCCGGGCCCGATGGCGGCCCTGCTGGAGGGCCCGGTCTACACCAAGCCGCCCAGCTGGCGCGGGCACGAGGTGCCGGAGGTACTGGTCAGCGGCCATCACGGCAAGATCGCGCGGTGGCGCCGGGACGAGGCGCTGCGCCGGACGATCGCCCACCGCCCCGAGCTGATCGCCGGAGCCGACCCCGCGGCGTTCGACAAGCGGGACCGGGCGACCCTGGCGGACGAGGGCTGGTGGCCCGGGCCGGACGGCCGATTTGGGCCCGGGTCATCCGGCGTGGAAGAATAGCCCGGCTCACCCGCCCCGGCGCGCGACCCTGCCACAGGGGGATCGACGCCCGCCGGAGGGGAGCACACGTACGTGACCCCACCATCATCACGATGACCGCTGGATGGCCTGTGGCATCCGCGAAGAGAGCAGCCAGACATGACCCACCTTCTCGACACCGTCGACTCCGCGTCGCTGCGCGACGACGTCCCGGCCTTCCGGCCCGGTGACACCATCAACGTCCACGTGCGCGTCATCGAGGGCAACCGCTCCCGTGTGCAGCAGTTCAAGGGCGTCGTCATCCGCCGCCAGGGCTCCGGTGTGCGCGAGACCTTCACCGTCCGCAAGGTCAGCTTCGGTGTGGGCGTGGAGCGTACCTTCCCGGTGCACACCCCGGTCGTGGAGAAGATCGAGGTCGTGACCCGCGGTGCCGTCCGCCGCGCCAAGCTGTACTACCTGCGCGAGCTGCGCGGCAAGGCTGCCAAGATCAAGGAGAAGCGCGAGCGCTGACGGGCGCTGCCCGGTGGCCGGTTACCATCAGGCGTGACCGATTCCGACGCACAACTTCCGGAGCGCGACCGCTCCGCCGGCTCCGAGCGGGGCAGGTGGTGGCGGTCGCGCTCTGTGCGTGTATGGGCCGTCTCACTCCTGGGCATGGTCCTGCTTCTCGGGACGACCAGCGCGTACGTCGTGCAGCCGTTCGTCATCCCCAGCGGTTCCATGGAGGGCACGCTCCAGGTCGGTGACCGGGTGCTGGTCAACAAACTCGCCTACCGCTTCGGCGGTGAGATCCAGCGCGGCGACGTGATCGTCTTCGACGGCGCCGGCACCTTCGCCGCCGAGCCGGAGGACCCCGGACTGCTCGGCGGTCTGCTGCGCACGGCCGGCGCCGCGGTCGGGCTCGGTCCCGCGTCGGGCACCGACTACGTGAAGCGGGTGATCGGCGTCGGCGGCGACCGGGTGGTCTGCTGCGACACCCAGGGCCGGATCGAGGTCAACGGTGAACCCCTGGATGAGCCCTACCTGTATCCGGGGGACGAGCCATCGACGGTCAGGTTTGACATCGAGGTGCCGGAGGGACGGTTGTGGGTAATGGGTGACCACCGTTCCGATTCGGCGGACTCCCGGGAGTATCTGGGAGCGCCGGGGGGTGGCACGATTTCCGAGGACAAGGTGATCGGCCGGGCGGACTGGATCGGCTGGCCGCCCAGCCGAATGCACTCCCTGCGGTCGGCCGATGGGTGAGCGGGGGAAGCCCCGGAGCGGGCGAGGACGGCTGGGCCGGGGAAAGCAGGAGCCGCCGGAGGAGTCTTCCGCCGTGCGGGACGCCGCGGCGCAAGCCGCGCGGGAGCAGCCGGAGGGCGAGGCCGCGGAGCGGCCCACGCTGCGGGGTCCGGGGGAGGGCCGCGCGGACCGCCGCCGGGCGGCGAAGCGGATCAAACGCCGCAGACGGCTGCGGGCGACCCGTGAGATACCGATCCTCATCGGTGTCGCGCTGTTGATCGCGCTGGTTCTCAAAACCTTTCTCGTGCAGGCCTTCGTCATCCCTTCGGGGTCGATGGAACAGACGATCAAGATCGACGACCGGGTGCTGGTGGACAAGCTCACCCCCTGGTTCGGCTGGGAGCCCCAGCGCGGCGAGGTGGTCGTCTTCCGGGACCCGGGCGGCTGGCTGGAGCAGGACGCCCAGGTCACGGCCGGGGATCCGCCGGCCGGCATCAAGCAACTGCGGGACGCCCTCACCTGGATCGGGCTGCTGCCCTCCGCCGAGGACCAGGATCTGATCAAGCGCGTGATCGGGGTCGGCGGCGACACCGTCGTCTGCTGCGAGGAGGCCGGCCGGATCACGGTGAACGGCGTCGCGGTGGACGAGCCGTATCTCTACCCCGGAAATCCGCCCTCCCGCATCGAGTTCGAGGTGACGGTGCCGGAGGGGCACATCTTTGTGATGGGTGACCACCGGTCGAACTCGGCCGACTCCCGGTACCACCTGGAAGGCCCGGATCAGGGTACGGTTCCCATCGACCTGGTCGTGGGCCGTGCGGTGGTCATCGCCTGGCCGTTCGCGCACTGGCAGCGGCTGGACGGCAGCGACGCCTTCGCGGCGGTGCCGGACCCGGACGGGGCCGGCGACGGCGCACCGGCGCGGGCCGGTCCGCCGCAGCGGGCCACGATTGGGGACAATGTTTTGGCGCCACTCCCGATCCCTGCGGAACTCCCGCTCGTTATGGGAGTAGTGGGCCTGTGGCGTTCAGCGCACGGGCGGAAACGCAGCGTGAGGAGTGGATGTGGGGGATGTGGCGGTCGGTGCACGGTCCGGTGCGGACGAACCGGAGGAACCTCCGGTGAGTCCCCGAGACGGAGCATCTGGCGAGGAGCCCCCAGGCGGCGGCAACGGCCCCGACGGCCCGGACGAGGGCGGCTATCAGCCCGATGACGGGCGGAGCACGCCGCCTCCGGGCAAGAAGCAGCGCTCCTTCTGGAAGGAACTGCCGATCCTCATCGGCATCGCCATCGTGCTGGCGCTGCTGATCAAGACCTTCCTCGTGCAGGCCTTCTCGATCCCCTCCAACTCGATGCAGAACACCCTCCAGCGCGGCGACCGCGTCCTGGTGGACAAGCTCACCCCCTGGTTCGGCTCCACACCCGAACGCGGCGAGGTGGTCGTGTTCAACGACCCGGGCGGCTGGCTCGGCGAGACCCCCGAGCAGAGCGGGTTCGGCGCCGCTGTGCAGCAGGGACTGAGCTGGATCGGTCTGATGCCGTCCGCGGAGGACCAGGACCTGATCAAGCGCGTCATCGCGGTCGGCGGCGACACCGTCTCCTGCCGCAAGGGCGGGCCGGTGATCCTCAACGGTGAGGAACTGGACGAGAGCGCGTACCTCTTCCCCGGCAACACTCCCTGCGACGACCAGGAGTTCGGGCCCATCACGATCCCGGACGGCGAGCTGTGGGTGATGGGCGACCACCGGCAGGACTCGCTCGACTCCCGCTACCACCAGAACCTCCCCGGCGGCGGCACCGTGCCGGAGAGCAAGGTGGTCGGCCGCGCCATCGTGATCGCCTGGCCGGTGAACCGCTGGTCCACACTGCCGGTGCCCTCCAGCTACAGCGACGTCCCGAGCGCGGCGGCGGCCACGGCTGTCGCGGCGGCGGCGAGCCCGGCCGGACTGGGGCTGACCCTGGCCGTACCGCTGGTGCTGTGGCGCCGCCGTGCGCTGCTCCGTAGGGAGGAGTCGGCCGCACGCTGATCGTGCGGCACCCGGCGCTGGGTAGAGTCACCCCGGACCAGAAATCTGGAGGGTGTGATGAGCGGAGCGCCGCGCGGGGGTGTGGGACGGCGGTTGTCCCAGCTCGCCGTGGCCTTGGGCTGTGTGCTGTTCGTGGGCGGTTTCGCCCTCGGCGCCCTCCTCTACCAGCCCTATGCCGTGCCGACCGACTCCATGCACCCCGTGGTCGCGGCGGGGGACCGGGTGCTCGCCCAGCGCATCGAGGGCCGGCAGGTGCGGCGCGGGGACGTCGTGGTCTTCCGGGAGGCGGCGTGGGGGGACGCCCCGATGATCAAGCGTGTGGTGGGCGTCGGCGGGGACACCGTGGCCTGCTGCGACCCGGACGGGCTGCTCCTGGTGAACGGCGAGCCCGTGGTGGAGCCGTATCTCGATCCCCGGTGGAGCGACTCCCCGACGTCCTACGAGGTCCGCATTCCTGAGGGTGAGCTGTTTCTGCTGGGCGACCAGCGGCTTGCCTCCGTCGACTCACGCGATCAGATCACCGACGTCCAGGCGGGCAGCGTCCCCGCAGAGGCGGTCACGGCCCGCGTGGAGGCCACGTTGTGGCCGCTGGGCTCCGTGGGGCTGCTGCCCCGTCCCACCGGGTTCGCCGGCCTGCCCGGCGGCATATCGGGCTCCGGGCCCCTGGTGCCGCTGTGCTGGGCGATCGGGGCCGGGCTTGTGCTGATCCTCGCGGGCGGGCTGTACGGTCCCCTGGTGCGTCGCTCGTCCCGTTCGGGCCACCGCCGGGTGCCGAAGCGGGCCGGTGAAGCACAATGAGGGAAGCACGGCTGAAGGGGATCACACCATGAGCGCCGAGGACCTCGAAAAGTACGAGACCGAGATGGAGCTGAAGCTCTACCGGGAGTACCGTGACGTCGTCGGTCTGTTCACATATGTGATCGAGACCGAGCGCCGTTTCTACCTCACCAACGACTACGAAATGCAGGTCCACTCGGTTCACGGCGAGGTGTTCTTCGAGGTGTCCATGGCGGATGCCTGGGTCTGGGACATGTACCGGCCGGCGCGGTTCGTCAAGCAGGTGCGCGTCCTCACCTTCAAGGACGTCAATATCGAAGAGCTCAACAAGAGCGAGCTGGATCTCCCGGAGGACTCCGGCTTCGGCGGGTCGCGCGGGCAGTGAACGTGCCGCAGTCTCACTCGGACGAGTGACCGAGTTATCCACAGCGGCCCGGTTGTCCACAGATTCCGGCCGCCCTTCACCACGACCGGCCTCCCTCGGGCAGGGTGCCGGTATGGCTCCCCTCACTCTCTGTTGTCTTCTGCTCGCGCTCGCCGGTGGCAGCTCGCCACCCGAACGCGCCTGGCCCGTGTCCGGCCCCCAGGGTGCGTCGCGACCGCTGATCCTCCGGCTCTTCGAACCACCGGCGACCCCCTGGGGGCCCGGTCACCGAGGAGTGGACCTGGCAGCCGAGCCGGGTGACCCGGTGGTGGCGTCCGCGCCCGGCACGGTCGTGTTCGCCGGCAAGGTCGCCGGCCGCGGTGTCATCAGCATCGAACTCTCCGGATCCGACGGACCGCCGGTCCGCACCACCTACGAGCCGGTGCGCGCCACGGTGGCCGTGGGCGAGACCGTCACGGCGGGTCAGCAAGTGGGTGTCCTGGAGGACGGCCCGTTCCACTGCGACCGGCCCTGCCTGCACTGGGGTCTCAAGGAGAGCGGCGCCCGCCGGTACCAGGACCCGCTGAGCCTGCTGCCCGCCGAGCTGCTACGCCCCGGCCCCTCCCGGCTCCTGCCCGTCGACGGCGTGCCGCTCCCCGGGGACGGGCCCGGGCACGGCCCCGGCGACCCCGTCGAGGGCGATCCGCACGGCCGTCGCGGCGATCTCGGCGGGGTCGGCGAAGCCGGCCAGCGCGCGGCGCACCGCCGCGTCCACCACGCCCTGCAACAGCGCCGCCGCCGATCGCGGATCCGTATGCCCCAGGCCGCGAAGCGCTTCGGCGATCAGCTCAAACAGTCCACCGTGCGCCGCCTTGATCTTCTCCCGGGCCGCCGTGTCCAGCTCCATGGCCGAGATCGCCACCACCGCCCGGTGCCGGGCGTCGCAGGCGAGCGCGAGTTGCGCACGCACATAGGCCGCCACCTGTTCCCGCGGTGAGTCGGCCGCGGCCACCGCGGCCTCGACCTCGGCAGCCCACAGCGGGAAGTCGACCGCGCACAGCGCTTCGACGACCGCGCCCCGGGAGCGGAAGTATTCGTAGACGGACGAGCGGGCAAGACCGGTGCGCGCGGCGAGCGCCGGGAAGGTCAGTGCCGACGCCCCGCCCTCGGACAGCAGTGAACGGGCGGCGTCCAGCAGGGCGCCGCGCTGCAGCGAGCGGTGCTCGGCCACGGAGGCCGCTTGGATCCTGGGCACCAGACCACTGTAGAGCGTGCGGCGGACGAGGTTGAGCCCGAGCGCGGGAGCGGTTTCAACCGCTCACATCGGCGAGCTTGGCCCGCAGCTGAAGCACCGACTTGGTGTGGATCTGACTGACCCTGCTCTCGGTCACCCCCAGGACCTGGCCGATCTCCGCGAGCGTCAGCCCTTCGTAGTAGTAGAGCGTCACCACCGTCTTCTCCCGCTCCGGCAGGGTGTTGACGGCCCGGGCCAGCAGCCGGCGCAGCTCCCGGTCCTCCGCCACCTCCACGGGGTCGTCGGCGGCGGTGTCCTCCAGCGTGTCCATCAGGCTCAGCCGGTCGCCGCTCTCCCCGCCCACATGCAGCAGCTCTTCCAGCGCGACCACGTTGGCCAGCGACAACTGGCTGAATACCGCGTGCAGTTCCTCCAGCGTGATGTCCATCTCGCGGGCCACCTCGGACTCCGAGGGGGTCCGGCGCAGCGACGCCTCCAGGGTGGCGTAGGCGCGTTCGATGGCGCGGGCCTTCTGCCGGACCGAGCGCGGGATCCAGTCCAGTGCGCGTAGCTCGTCGATCATCGCGCCACGGATCCGGGTGATGGCGTACGTCTCGAACTTGATGGAGCGCTCGGGATCGAACTTCTCGATCGCGTCGATCAGGCCGAACACCCCGGAGGAGACGAAGTCCGCCTGTTCCACGTTGGGCGGCAGCCCCACGCTCACCCGGCCCGCCACGTACTTCACCAACGGGGAGTAGTGCAGGATCAGCTGCTCCCGCAACCGCTCGTCACCGGTGGCCTTGTAGGTGCGCCACAGCTCGTCGAGCGACGTGGGCGCGGCGGAGAGCGTCGCGCCCTCCGCCGCGGCCGGAGCGGCCGGCGCCTGGTGCGCGGGCCCGGGGGAGTGCTGGGGCATGCGTTGTCTTGAGCCGTTCTGCAGGGGTCTGAGCGAGTGGTGCGGAGTTCCGGGATGGCGAACTCTGTGAGCGTAGCGTGACTGGTGGGTCGCTTTGCGCAGGTGGCCGAAGTTGGCCGATGCGCAGATACGTTCCGCTGGGTGCACCGTCGTGTTACGCACCCGCTTCGGGGCGTGGCGCGGCCGGGAGGGCGTGTCGGACGGCGGGCCGTCGCAACTGCCAGCGATCGCCCACGTGTTCGACGAAGCCCAGTGAGCCGAGTTCGAGCAGCCGGGCCAGCGCCGCCTCGCTCGACATGCAGGCGCCGCGGGCGATCTCCGGCACCGTGACCGCCCGTGCCACCGGCAAGGCGTCCAGGACCTGACCCGCCGCCTCGCCCAGCAGATCCCTGGGAACGGCGGGGCCCCTCTCCCCGTCCGCCACCTCACCCATCGCCCCCACGAGTTCGATGACCTCGCCCGCGCTGCCCACCAGCGTGGCCTCCTGACGGATCAGCCGGTGCGTACCCGCCGAGAGCCCCGAGGTCACCGGGCCGGGCACCGCCATCAGATGCCGGCCCAGCCGCGCCGCCCGCCGGGCGGTGATGAGCGAACCGCTGCGCAGCGCCGCCTCGACGACCACCGTGCCGCGGCTCAGGGCCGCGATCACCCGGTTGCGCTGCACGAACCGGCCCCGCGTCGGTCGTTCCCCCGGCGGCAGTTCGCTCACCAGCAGCCCGCCCTCCGCGACCCGCTCCAGCAGTTGCCGGTGCCCGGCCGGATAGGCCACGTCGAGACCACAGGCCAGCACGGCCACCGTCGGACCGCCCACCGCCAGGGCGCCCCGGTGTGCCGCGCCGTCCACGCCGTACGCGCCGCCGGAGACCACCGTCCAGCCGCGCTCCGCGAGCGTCGCGGCCAGCTCTCCCGCCATGTGCGTGCCGTAGTCGGTGCAGGCCCGGGCCCCCACCAGCGAAACCGAACGCAGCGCCACGAACCGCAGCGAGCAGGCACCGCGCACCCACAGCCCGACCGGACGGGCCGCACCGAGATCGTCCAGCTGCCCCGGCCACTCGTGGTCGCCGGGGCACACCAGCCGGCCGCCGCACCCGGCGCTCTCCTCCAGATCGCGCCCCGGCACGACCCGCTCGGCCCGCAGCCGCAGCCCCGCCCAGCGGGGCGGCGGTACCTCCGGCAGCCGCTCGTCCCGCTCCAGTGCCCGCCACACCTCCGCCGCGCCGAGCCGCGCCAGCTGCTCGCCCAGGAGCTGGTCCCCGGGCTCGATCACCCGGGTCAGCGCCGACCGCGCCAGCCGCTCCCCGTCCGTCACCGTCCCGCTCACGGCAGGCTGCCCGCCACTCCGGCACCCCGCCGTACCCCGGTACGGAACTCCAGCGCGGCGTCCACATCGTCCGCCGTGGGACGGTCGTGCCCGGCCAGGTCCGCCACCGTCCAGGCCACCCGCAGCACCCGGTCGAGGCCACGGGCGGTGAGCGTGCCGCGATCCATGTCGGTCTCGGCCCGGGCCAGCGCGCCCGGCGCAGGCGCCCAGCGGGTCCGCAGCTCGTGGCCAGGGGCCTCGCCGTTGGTGCTCCAGCCCATACCGGCGTAACGCGCCGCCGCCCGTTCCCTGGCCGCCAGCACCCGCTCGGCCACGGCGGCCGTGGATTCCCCGCTGCTCGCCGACGTCAGCTCCGCGCGGCCGACCGGCTCGACCGGCACCCGCAGATCGATCCGGTCCAGCAGTGGCCCGGACAGCCGGGCCCGGTACCGCCGTACCGTGCCGGGCAGACACTCGCACTCCCCGCCCGGTGAGCCGTGCCGCCCGCACGGACACGGATTGGCCGCCAGGACCAGCAACACCCGGGCGGGCATCCGCAGTACCCCGGCCGATCGCGCCACCACCACCTGCCCCGACTCCAGCGGCTGCCGCAGCGCGTCCAGCACCTGGCTGCTCATCTCGGCGGCCTCGTCCAGGAACAGCACTCCGTGGTGTGCCAGCGACGCCGCTCCCGGCCGCGGCAGCCCGCTGCCACCGCCCACCAGAGCGGGCAGCGAGGCCGAGTGGTGCGGGGCGCAGTACGGCGGCCGGTCCACCAGCGGGCGCCCCGGCGGCAGCGAACCGCTCACCGAATGCACCGCGGTGACCTCAAGAGCCTCCTGCCGGGTCAACGGGGGCAGCAGCCCCGGCAGCCGCTCGGCCAGCATGGTCTTGCCCGCCCCGGGCGAGCCCTGGAGGAACAGATGGTGGCGTCCGGCCGCCGCCACCTCCAGCGCCCGGCGGGCCAGCCGCTGCCCCGCCACCTCGGCGAGATCCGGCGGCTGCTCCGTACCGTCGAAGGTGCGATACAGACCGGCGGGCCGTGGGTAGCCCCAGCCCGCGCCGCGCGGCCCGGGGCCGCCGCCCTCCGGCCGCGGCGGGGGTTCATCCGGCACCGGTTCGCCGGCGAGTACGGCGATGAGCTGGCGCAGGCTGCGCACGCCCAGTACGGCCACATCGGGCACCAGGGCCGCCTCCGCGGCGTTCTGTTCGGCGACCACCACCTGCCGGTAGCCGGCGTCCGCCGCGGTGAGCACGGCGGGGAGCACGCCGCGTACCGGCCGGACCCCGCCGTCCAGCCCCAGCTCGCCGATCAGCAGCAGGTCGGCGATGGCCTTGGGGTCGACGCGTTCGGCCGCGGCCAGTACGGCGGCAGCCACCGCCAGATCGAATCCGCTGCCGCATTTGGGCACCGCCGCCGGGCTCAGCCCCACGGTGAGCTTCTTCTGCGGCCACTCGGCACCCGAGTTGAGTACCGCGGCCCGGACCCGGTCCCGGCTCTCGTTCAGCGACTTGTCGGCCAGCCCCACCAGGGTGAACGCCGCCACCCCCGGCTCCAGGTCCGCCTGCACCTCCACCACCACGCCCTCGACCCCGACCAGGGCCACGGCGCAGGTCCGCGCGAAGGCCATCACGCCACCCCCCTGGCGTGCTCGACCACCGGCGCTCCCCGGCGCGGCACCAGGACGCCGACCAGATCGATCCGCAGCCCGCCGGAGGGCGGTGCCCCGTAGCGGGGCAGCCAGCGTTCGCTGAGCCACCACTCGGCGAGCCGCCGCAGCCGCTCCGCCTTGCTCGCGCCGACCGCCGCCATCGGGTGCTGGAACCCCGCACCCCGGCGGGTCTTCACCTCGCACACCACCAGGACCTCCTGCGGACCGGGCTCCCGGGCCACGATGTCGATCTCTCCGGCCCGGCAGCGCCAGTTGCGCTCCAGCACCGCCATTCCGGCGGCCGTCAGCCGCCGTACCGCCAGGTCCTCACCGAACCGGCCCAGAGCTCCCCGCTGGTTGCCGGTACGTCCCGTCGCACGCGTCATCGCGCATCACCTCCGCCCCGGACGCTGCCCCAGTCGCGGTGATCCCGCCGGGGCCTGTGGACAACCACCGGGGTGTGGACAACCCGTTCACTCGTGTGGGGGACGGTCCGTGTGGCGGGGGAGCGCGGCGGGGCCCCGATGGCCTGTCGCCCCGCGTGCCCGGGGTCCCGTACACTTCTGGTGGCGATCCGGGTCCCCGGATCGACCTCGCATGCCCCGCCACCACCGCGTCCGGCCTCGCAGCCGAAGCGCTGAGGTGGCCGCGACTCTCGGTCCCGGGACGGCCCCGCAGGCAGTCCCCGGCACAGCGCGCAGGGGCATCAGGAGCGCCGGCCGCCCGGTCGGCGCTGACAACCGAGCACCACGAGGAGAACGGCCATGGCCGTCGTCACGATGCGGGAGCTGCTGGAGAGCGGCGTCCACTTCGGGCACCAGACCCGCCGCTGGAACCCGAAGATGAAGCGCTTCATCTTCACCGAGCGCAACGGCATCTACATCATCGA
The DNA here is from genome assembly GCF_900116145.1 of Streptomyces harbinensis. GTDB lineage: Bacteria > Actinomycetota > Actinomycetes > Streptomycetales > Streptomycetaceae > Streptomyces > Streptomyces carpaticus. The sequence continues at coordinate 64,475 of NZ_FPAB01000010.1, forward strand.
CCTGCTCCAGTCGCTGTCGTACATCGACCGCGCCTACGAGTTCGTCAAGGAGACCGTCGCCCACGGCGGCACGGTCATGTTCGTCGGCACCAAGAAGCAGGCCCAGCAGGCCATCGCGGAGCAGGCGACCCGGGTCGGCATGCCCTACGTCAACCAGCGCTGGCTGGGCGGCATGCTCACCAACTTCTCCACCGTGCACAAGCGGCTGCAGCGCCTCAAGGAGCTGGAGCAGATCGACTTCGAGGACGTGGCCGCCTCCGGCCTGACCAAGAAGGAACTGCTCGTCCTCTCCCGCGAGAAGGCCAAGCTGGAGAAGACCCTGGGCGGTATCCGCGACATGCAGAAGGTGCCCAGCGCCGTCTGGATCGTGGACACCAAGAAGGAGCACATCGCCGTCGGCGAGGCCCGCAAGCTCAACATCCCGGTGGTCGCGATCCTCGACACCAACTGCGACCCCGACGAGGTCGACTACAAGATCCCCGGCAACGACGACGCGATCCGCTCCGTCACGCTGCTCACCCGGGTCATCGCCGACGCCGTCGCCGAGGGCCTGATCTCCCGCTCCGGTGTCGCCGAGGCGGCCAAGGGTGGCGAGAAGGCGGCCGGCGAGCCGCTGCCCGAGTGGGAGCGCGAGCTGCTGGAGCGCGGTGAGTCCGCCGAGGCCAAGGCCGAGGACAAGCCCGCCGAGCAGGCGCCCGCCGAGGCCGCCCCCGAGGCCCCCGCCGCGGAGACCCCCGCCGAGCAGGGCTGACGCGAGCCACAGCGATTCATCGACATTCCGGGAAGAGAATCAGACAACCATGGCGAACTACACCGCCGCCGACGTCAAGAAGCTCCGTGAGCTGACCGGCGCCGGCATGATGGACTGCAAGAAGGCGCTCGACGAGGCCGAGGGCAACGTCGACAAGGCCGTGGAGATCCTCCGCGTCAAGGGCCAGAAGGGTGTGGCCAAGCGTGAGGGCCGCACCGCCGAGAACGGCGCCGTCACCTCGCTGATCTCCGACGACTCCGCCACCGGCGTGCTCGTCGAGCTGAAGTGCGAGACGGACTTCGTCGCCAAGGGCGACAAGTTCCAGGTCGCCGTCGCCGCCATCGCCCAGCACGTCGCCGACACCGCTCCGGCGGACCTGGAGACGCTGCTCGCCTCGGAGATCGAGCCCGGCAAGTCCGTGCAGGCGTACGTCGACGAGGCCAACGCGACCCTGGGCGAGAAGATCGTTCTCGACCGCTTCGCCCGCTTCACCGGCGGCTACGTCGGCTCGTACCTGCACCGCACCAACCCCGACCTGCCCCCGCAGGTGGGTGTCCTGGTGCAGCTGGCCGAGGGCGGGGACAAGGCCGCCGAGGTCGTCAAGGACGTCGCGCAGCACATCGCCGCGTTCGGCCCGCGCTTCCTCTCCCGCGAGGACGTGCCGGCCGAGCTGGTCGAGTCCGAGCGCCGGGTCGCCGAGGCGACCGCCCGCGAGGAGGGCAAGCCGGAGGCCGCCCTGGCGCGCATCGTCGAGGGCCGGGTGAACGGCTTCTACAAGGAGAACGTCCTCCTTGACCAGCCCTTCGCCAAGGACAACAAGAAGACGGTGCAGAAGGTCCTGGCCGAGGCGGGCGCCACGGTCAAGAACTTCGCCCGCTTCCGCGTCGGCGCCTGATCACGGAATCCGTCCCGCGCCGTCGGCGCGGGACGGGACCGCACCCGGCTATTGTCGGGGGCGGCAGGCCGTACGGCTGCGCCGGGTTCGGACCCGGACGGCCGCAGTTGTGACGAGGAGGCCATTGCCGAACAGGGGTCGTCAGGGATCCACGGGCAATGGCCTCCTCAGCATGCGCACGAGGAGATTTCCATGAACCAGGGCGCCGCCTCCGCCGAGAGGACGGACGGCAAGGACGTCACACCTCCCCGCTTTCTCCTGAAGCTGTCGGGAGAGGCCTTCGCGGGCGACGGAGGGCTCGGCGTCGACCCCGACATCGTTCACAAGATGGCGCGGGAGATCGCCGCCGTCGTCCGGGACGGTGCCCAGATCGCCGTGGTCATCGGCGGCGGCAACTTCTTCCGCGGGGCCGAGCTCCAGCAGCGCGGCATGGACCGGGCCAGGTCCGACTACATGGGCATGCTGGGCACCGTCATGAACTGCCTCGCCCTCCAGGACTTCCTGGAGAAGGAGGGCATCGACTCGCGGGTGCAGACGGCGATCACCATGGGCCAGGTCGCCGAGCCGTACATTCCGCTGCGCGCGGTGCGGCACCTGGAGAAGGGCCGCGTCGTCATTTTCGGCGCCGGTATGGGGATGCCGTACTTCTCCACCGACACCACGGCCGCCCAGCGCGCGCTGGAGATCAACGCCGAGGCGCTGCTGATGGGCAAGAACGGCGTGGACGGCGTGTACGACGCCGACCCCGCGAAGTACCCGGACGCGGTGAAGTACGACGCCCTCGACTACGGCGAGGTCATCACCCGCGATCTGCGGGTCGCCGATTCCACGGCGATCACCCTGTGCCGGGACAATTCGCTCCCCATTCTGGTCTTCGAACTGCTGGCCGAAGGCAATATCGCCCGCGCCGTAAAGGGTGAGAAGATCGGCACGCTCGTGAACAGCCAGGGCCGACGGGCCTGACGGCCTGTCATGTCACGTCATACATATTCGAACCAGGAGCACGTGGTGATCGAAGAAGCCCTCCTCGAGGCTGAGGAGAAGATGGAGAAGGCGGTCGTCGTCGCCAAGGAGGATCTGGCAGCGATCCGCACCGGCCGTGCCCACCCGGCGATGTTCAGCAAGCTCGTGGCCGAGTACTACGGCACGCCGACCCCGATCAACCAGCTGGCCTCGTTCTCGGTGCCGGAGGCGCGGATGGCGGTGGTGACCCCGTTCGACAAGAGCGCGCTGCGCAACATCGAGCAGGCGATCCGCGACTCCGACCTCGGCGTCAACCCCACCAACGACGGTCACATCATCCGGGTGGTCTTCCCCGAGCTGACGGAGGAGCGCCGCCGGGAGTACATCAAGGTCGCCAAGGCCAAGGGCGAGGACGCCAAGATCTCGATCCGCGGCGTACGCCGCAAGGCCAAGGAGTCCATCGACAAGTCCGTCAAGGACGGCGAGGTCGGCGAGGACGAGGGGCGGCGCGCGGAGAAGGAACTGGACGACACCACGAGCAAGTACGTCGCCCAGGTCGATGAGCTGCTGAAGCACAAGGAAGCCGAGCTGCTCGAGGTCTGAGCGGAACGCGGGCGGGCTCCCACGCCCCGCCGCGCCCGTACGCCCTACCGCCGCCACGCCATCGAAGGACGAAGGACACCGCCACCCGTGAACGAACCATCCTGGCGCCCGCCCCAGCCCGCGGCCGGGTACGGGGAACCGCCCGCGTACGCACGTCAGCACGCGGCGGGACACACGGGTGACGGTACCGGCCACGGGAAGGACTTCGGTGCGGGCAGCGGCCCCGCCGCCGCACAGGCGCCGGCGGCGTCCGCGCCGGGCGGCGGCCGGCAGGGCGGGGACGGCACGGGCGGCGGCAAGCGGGCGGGCCGCGACCTGCGGGCCGCCGTCGGCGTGGGGCTGGCCCTGGGCGCGGTGATCATCGCCGCGCTGTTCGTGTACAAGCCGGTTTTCCTCGGCGTGATAGCGGTCGCCGTCATGGTCGGCGTCTGGGAGCTGTCGTCCCGGCTCGCCGAGCAGAAGCAGATCCGGGTGCCGGTCGTGCCGCTGGCGATCGGCGGCGCCGCGATGGTGGTGGCCGGATATCTGCGCGGTGCGGCGGGGTCCTGGGTCGCGCTGGGGCTCACGGTGCTCGTGGTGCTGCTGTGGCGGATGGCGTACGCCCCCGAGACATATCTGCGGGATGCCACGGCGGCGGTCTTCGCCGCGTTCTACGTGCCCTTCCTTGCCACCTTCGTCGCGCTGATGCTCGCGGCGGACGACGGACCGTGGCGGGTGCTCGTCTTCCTGGTGCTGGTGGTCGTCAGCGACACCGGCGCGTACGCGGTGGGCTGGCGGCTGGGCCGCCGCAAGCTCGCCCCGCGGATCAGCCCCGGCAAGACCCTGGAGGGGCTGGCGGGGGCGATCTCGTTCGCGATGGTGGCCGGCGCCCTGTGCTTCGGCTTCCTCATCGAGGACGCCCTGTGGTGGCAGGGCCTGCTGATGGGCCTCGCGGTCGCGATCTGCGCCACCCTCGGGGACCTGGGCGAGTCCATGATCAAGCGCGACCTGGGCATCAAGGACATGGGCACCCTGCTGCCCGGCCACGGCGGCATCATGGACCGGCTCGACTCGCTGCTGCCCACCGCGCCGGTGGCCTGGCTGCTCTATCTGGCCTTCACCGGCGCCGGATGAACCCGCGCGGGTGAATCTGCGACACTGGCATAACCATGCCTAAGCCCGGAGAACTCACTTTTGTCGCGCCCCGCGGAGCCAAGAAGCCGCCGCGCCACCTGGCCGATCTGACCCCTGCGCAGCGCCGTGAGGCGGTGTCCGCCCTCGGGGAGAAGCCGTTCCGCGCCCAGCAACTGTCGCGGCACTACTTCGCGCGACTGACCGACGACCCGGCGGCCTGGACGGACATCCCCGCCGCCGCCCGGGAGCGGCTGGCCGGCGGGCTGCTGCCGCAGCTGATGTCGGTGGTGAGGCACATCAGCTGCGACGACGGCGCCACCCGCAAGACCCTGTGGCGGCTGCACGACGGGACGCTCGTGGAGTCCGTGCTCATGCGGTACCCGGACCGGGTCACCATGTGCATCTCCTCCCAGGCCGGCTGCGGCATGAACTGCCCGTTCTGCGCCACCGGCCAGGCCGGGCTCGACCGCAATCTGTCCACTGCGGAGATCGTCCACCAGATCGTGGACGGGATGCGGGCCCTGCGCGACGGGGAGGTGCCCGGCGGCCCCGCGCGGCTGTCGAACATCGTGTTCATGGGCATGGGCGAGCCCCTGGCCAACTACAACCGGGTCGTCGGCGCGATCCGGCGGCTGACCGACCCGGAGCCGGACGGGATCGGGCTGTCCCAGCGCGGCATCACCGTCTCCACGGTCGGGCTGGTGCCGGCGATGCTGCGGTTCGCCGACGAGGGGCTGAGCTGCCGGCTCGCGGTGTCACTGCACGCGCCCGACGACGAGCTGCGCGACACGCTGGTGCCGGTGAACACCCGGTGGAAGGTGCGCGAGGTGCTGGACGCGGCGTGGGAGTACGCCGAGCGCTCCGGCCGGCGGATCTCCATCGAGTACGCGCTGATCAGGGACATCAACGACCAGGCGTGGCGGGCGGACCTGCTCGGCAAGCTGCTGCGGGGTCACCGTGCCCACGTCAACCTCATTCCGCTGAACCCGACGCCTGGCTCCAAGTGGACGGCCTCCCGGCCGGAGGACGAGGCGGCGTTCGTCGCGGCGCTGGAGGCCCAGGGCGTGCCGGTGACCGTCCGGGACACCCGGGGCCAGGAGATCGAGGGCGCGTGCGGTCAGCTGGCGGCGGCCGAGCGGTAACGGCTCTGCCGGGCGGTCGGTTCCCGGGCCGGCGGCCGGCGGCCGGGGGCGGGAGCGGTGCGCGGGGGTCCGTGGCGACCGGGGCCCTCGGGCCGTTCTCCGGCGGTCCGGGTGGTTCTGTCCGGACCTGCTGCTATCGTGACGTCGAACAAACGCATTACTCCGACAGGGGAGCGCTCGCAGCGCTGAGAGTGCGGCAGCAGGCCGCAGACCCTCGAACCTCGCCCAGGTCATGCTGGGTAGGAAGTCGACGACTCTCGTGCTGCCCGCGTGTGCCCTCCTTGAGAAAGCAGCACGATGACGCGCAGCAGCACCCGCCGGCTCGCGGCGGCCCTCGCCCTCACCGTGGCCTCGGTCACCCTGACCGCCTGCGGCGGCGGAGGCGACTCCGACGGCGCCGGGAACCCGGGCGGCGAGCAGGTCACGCTCGTCACCCACGACTCGTTCAACGTCTCGCCCGAGGTGCTGGAGCGCTTCACCGAGGAGACCGGCTACCGCGTCCAGATCCTGCGCGCGGGCGACGCCGGGGTGATGGTCAACCAGGCGGTGCTGTCCAAGAACAACCCGCAGGGCGACGTGCTCTTCGGCATCGACAACACCCTGCTCTCCCGCGCCCTGGACGAGGGGGTGTTCGCGCCGTACGAAGCGGCCGGCCTGGAGGCGATTCCCGAGACGTACCAGCTCGATGCCGGCGAGCGCCGGGTGACGCCGGTCGACACCGGCGACATCTGCGTCAACTACGACCGCGCGTACTTCGCCGAGCACGACCTCGCCCCGCCGCAGACGCTGGACGACCTCATCGACCCGGCCTACCGCGATCTGCTGGTCGTGCAGAACGCCGCCACCTCCTCGCCCGGCCTCGGCTTCCTGCTGGGCACCGTCGCCGCCTACGGCGACGACGGCTGGCAGGAGTACTGGCAGGCGCTGCGCGACAACGGCGTCGAAGTGGTCGACGGCTGGGAGCAGGCGTACAACGAACGCTTCTCCGGCGCCGCCGGGGGCGCGGGCGACCGGCCGCTGGTGGTCTCCTACGCGTCCAGCCCGCCGGTCGAGGTGATCTACGGGGAGGGTGAACTGCCCGAGGAGGGCCCGACCGGGGTGTCCACCGGTACCTGCTTCCGGCAGATCGAGTTCGCCGGCCTGCTCTCCGGCGCCGGCAACCCCGAGGGCGGACAGGCACTGCTGGACTTCCTCATCGGCCAGGACTTCCAGGAGGACCTGCCGCTGCAGATGTTCGTCAATCCGGTGCACCCCGACGCCGAACTGCCCGAGGAGTTCGTCACCTACGGCGAGACGATCGAGGAGCCGCTGACGATGGAGCCGCAGCGGATCGCGGAGCACCGGGAGAGCTGGGTCGCGGCGTGGACCTCACTGGTCATCAGGTAGGCGGGGAGGGCCGGGCGGCGGTCCTCGCCGAGCCGCCGCCGCCCGGCGCCCCGGCCCCGTCACCGCCGCCGCCGTCCGCCGAAACGGTACGGGCCCGCCGCCGCGCCACCGCCGTACGGCTGGCCCTGCTGGCGGTGCCGCTGGTCTTCTTCGCACTGTTCTTCGCCTACCCGGTCGCCGCCATCGTCGGCCGCGGACTGCGCGATGGCGGCAGCTGGCAGTTCGGCCCCGCCGCCGACGTGCTCACCGACCCCGGTATCCGCAAGGTGCTGTGGTTCACGCTGTGGCAGGCCGCCGCCTCTACCGCGCTCACCCTCGCCCTCGCCCTGCCCGGCGCCTACGTTTTCGCCCGGCTCGACTTCCCCGGCAAGCGGCTGCTGCACGCCGCCGTCACGGTGCCGTTCGTCCTGCCCACCGTCGTGGCCGGCGCCGCGTTCCTCGCCCTGCTGGGCAGGGGCGGCGTCCTGGACGAGCTGTGGGGCGTACGGCTGGACACCACGGTGTGGGCCATCCTGCTGGCCCATGTCTTCTTCAACTACGCGGTGGTCGTGCGCACCGTCGGCGGCCTGTGGTCGCAGCTCGATCCCCGCCAGGAGGAAGCGGCACGGGTCCTGGGCGCGAGCCCGGCGGCGGCCTGGCGGCGCGTGACGCTGCCCGCGCTGGCCCCCTCGGTGGCCTCCGCCGCGCTGATGGTCTTCCTGTTCACCTTCACCTCCTTCGGGGTGGTGCAGATCCTCGGCGGTCCCCGCTACGCCACGCTGGAAGTGGAGATCTACCGGCAGACCGCGCAACTGCTCGATCTGCCGACCGCCGCCGTCCTCACGCTCCTCCAGTTCGCGGCGGTCGCCGCATTGCTGCTGCTCCACGCGCGCACCGTGCGCCGCGCCGAGTCCGCACTGCGGCTGGTGGACGCGGGCTCGGCGGCGCACCGTCCGCGCGGCGCCGCGCAGTGGTCGCTGCTGGCGGGCGTCCTGATCACCATCGCGCTGCTGCTCCTGCTGCCGCTCGCCGTCCTGGTCGAACGTTCCCTGGCCGGCCCCGACGGCTACGGCCTCACCTACTACCGGGCGCTGACCAGTACCGACAGCGGCACCTTCGTGGTGGCGCCCTGGGAGGCGATCGGGCACTCGCTGGCGTACGGGGCGGTGGCCACCGTCATCGCGCTGACCGTGGGAGGGCTGGCCGCCGCCGCCCTCACCCGGCGGGCCGGCCGCTTCACCCGCGGCTTCGACGCGCTGCTGATGCTGCCGCTGGGCACCTCCGCCGTCACCGTCGGCTTCGGTTTCCTCATCGCGCTGGACGAGCCACCGCTGGACCTGCGCTCGTCCTGGATCCTGGTGCCGCTGGCCCAGGCGCTGGTCGGCGTCCCGTTCGTGGTCCGCGTGCTGCTCCCGGTACTGCGGGCCGTCGACGACCGGCTGCGGCAGGCGGCTGCCGTGCTGGGCGCTTCCCCGCTGCGGGTGTGGCGTGAGGTCGATCTGCCGCTGGTGCGGCGGGCGGTGCTGGTCGCGGCGGGATTCGCGTTCGCCGTGTCGCTGGGGGAGTTCGGTGCCACCGTCTTCATCGCCCGCGCCGACACCCCCACGCTGCCCGTCGCGGTGGCCCGGCTGCTGGGGCGGGCCGGGCAGCTCAACTACGGACAGGCGATGGCCCTGTCCACCATCCTCATGCTGGTGTGCGCCGCCACGCTGCTGATCCTGGAGCGGCTGCGCCCCGGCCGCACCGGAGAGCTGTGAAGGGAAGTACCCCGATGCCTTTGCTGCGCCTGGACGGGCTGACCGTGCGCTTCGGCGCGCACACCGCGCTGGACGGTGTGGATCTCGACGTCGCCGAACGGGAGATCGTGAGCGTGCTGGGCCCCAGCGGCAGCGGCAAGTCCACGCTGCTGCGCGCCGTCGCCGGGCTGCGTCCCGCCGACGCCGGTACGGTCCTGCTCGGTGGTGAGGACCAGTCCGCAGTGCCCACCCACCGGCGCGGCCTGGGCCTGATGTTCCAGGACCATCAGCTGTTTCCGCAGCGTGATGTCGGCGGCAACATCGCCTTCGGGCTGCGGATGCGCGGCGTGCCCCGGCGCGCGGCGCAGGAGCGGGTGGCCGAACTGCTCGACCTCGTGGGCCTCCCCGGCGCGGCCGGCCGCTCGGTGGGCTCGCTGTCGGGCGGCGAGCAGCAGCGGGTCGCGCTCGCCCGCGCGCTGGCGCCCCGCCCGCGGCTGCTGATGCTGGACGAGCCGCTGGGCCAGCTGGACCGCGGGCTGCGGGAGCGGCTGGTGGTGGAGCTGCGGCAGTTGTTCCGTGGACTGGGCACCACGGTCCTGGCCGTCACCCACGATCAGGGCGAGGCGTTCGCGCTGGCGGACCGGGTGGTGGTGATGCGGGCGGGCCGGATCGCGCAGAGCGGTAGCCCGGCGGAGGTGTGGCAGCGCCCGGCGTCCGAATTCGTGGCGCGGTTCCTCGGCTTCCGCAATGTGACGGGGGCGACGGTGCGCGGCGGCGTGGCACAGACGCCGTGGGGGGCGGTGCCGGTACCGGAGGGCACCCCCGACGGCGTCGGGCGGCTGTTGATCCGGCCGGCCGGAGTGAGCTTCACGGGCGACGGCGGTGACGGCGGTGCCGACGCCGCCGCGCAGGCTGGTCCGCGCTGCACGGTGACGGCGCGTACCTTCCGGGGTGAGCGGGTGGTGGTTCTGCTCGACCCCGAGCGCGGTCCGCAGCTGGAGGCGTCCGTACCGCTGCGGCACGCCCCTGCGGAGGGGGAACGGGTGCGGGTGGTCTTCGATCCGCGTGAGGTGGTACCGCTCGCGGGAGGCGAACCGGCCGACGGGTGAAAGTTTCTGTCTGTACGTCCGCCGGGTGGCGAAGTAAATTGTCGGCGTCCCGTCAACCACCCCGGGAAGGGCCGTATGAGACGGATCGTGGCCACTTTGCTCACCGCGCTGAGCCTGCTGCTCGGCAGCGTCGTCCTGGCGGGCCCGGCCCGCGCCGAGCCGCCGGCGTCGCCGCCCGAGCAGTGGCGCAGCTACTGGGTCGATGCCTTCAACGACGGCATCTACACGCCGGAACAGGTCAGCACGCTGATCGACGACGCCCTCGCCATCAACGCCAACGTGCTCGTCGTGCAGACCGCCCGCCGCTACGACTGCTTCTGCAACCGGGCGCTCTACCCGCGCACCGACGCCGCGATCGCCCCCGCACCGTACGACCCGCTGGACGAGGTCATCGCGCAGGCCCGCGCCGCGGGACTCCAGGTCCACGCCTGGGTGAACGTCAACACGCTGTGGAACAGCACCACCCCGCCGCGCTCCGCCGACCACGTCTTCAACCGGCACGGGCCCGCCGCCGAGGGCCGCGACCGCTGGCTGAACAGGAAGGCCGACGGCACCGAACTCCAGGGCGCCAACTCCTACATCGACCCCGGACACCCGGACGCCGCCGCGTACATCGTCGAAGCCATCCGTTCGCTCGTACGCGAGTACGACGTGGACGGCATCAACCTCGACTACATCCGCTACCCCGACGGCAGCTCCACCACCACACACAGCGACTGGGGCTACAACGAAGTCGCACTGGAACGCTTCCGTCGGGTCAGCGGCCGCACTGACATCCCCGCTCCCGACGACGCCGCATGGAGCCAGTGGCGGCGCGACCAGGTGACCTCCCTCGTCCGCCGCATCTATTTCGGTATGTGGGAGGAGAATCCGAGCGCACGTCTGTCGGTCAACGCCATCACCTACGGCTTCGGCCCCCAGTCGGTGGGTGGCTGGCAGGCGACCCGCACCTACGCCGAGGTCCTTCAGGACTGGGCCGGCTGGCTGGCCGAGGGCATCACCGACACGGTGGTCACCATGAACTACAAGCGGGACTGGAACCCCGACCAGGCGCAGATGTACAGCGAGTGGACGCGGTTCCTCGCCGACGCCCAGGCCGGACGGCACGGCGTCACCGGTCCCGCGCTCTACCTCAACCCGGTGGGGGGCAGCCTCGCCCAGCTGCGGGAGGCCCTTGCCCCGACGCCCGCCGGGAACACGGCGGTGGGCTGGAGCGGCTACTCCTACGCGAACCCCAGCATGGACGTGGCGGAGAACGGGCTCGCGGCGGAGCGTGAACGGCTGACCGCCGCGCTCACCACGGGCCCCGACGCACCGTTCGCCGAGCCCGCCGCCGTGCCCGGGATGGCGTGGAAGTCGGCGCCCCGCGACGGGCATGTGACGGGTGAACTGACGCTGCGCGACGGTACGCCGCTGGATCAGACCCGGGTCACGCTGCGGCCCCTCGGCCTGGGCGGCGGCGCGCCGCAGCCGGTGCGGACGGTGACGGACGGCACCGGCTGGTTCGGGTTCGCCCACGCCGCCCCGGGGCGGTATCTGCTGACCGTGGATCTCCCCTCGGGCGTGGTGGGTGTTCCCGTGAGCACAGTCGTGGTGCGCGAGGGCCGGATCGCCGAGGCCCCCTTCGCGCCCTTCCGGCCGGTGCGCTGACCGCCGCGCCGCGCGCTGCACTCCGCAGGCCGGCCGCGGCGCCCCGTCGCGGCCGGGGCCGGGGGGCACGTCCCGGGGTGCGTGCCGGCCGGCACGTGCCGTTGCGGAGACCGGGCGGCGTCGTTGGCGCGCGGCGTACCGGTCGATGGACCGGATGGCTGCCGTACGGAGCCCTTCCCGGCACGGCGCCCGCTGGCGCGCCGGCCGCCACCGGGCGCCGGCCGCCGAGGGGGCCGGCCGCTGGGGACGACGGGCGGGCACCGGCCGGTGCTATGCGCGGATCGGCAGAACCAACGTCTGGAACACCAGCCAGGTCAGCGGGGCGAAGAGCACCAGCAGTGCCGCGATCCGCAGCAGCGCCGCGCGGCGGATCAGCGCGCGCGGCGCTCCCACCCGCAGCAGCGAGCCGGTGGCCGCCGCCCGCGCCGCGCGGGACTCGTGGACGGTCGCCGCGATCGTCCCCAGGACACAGATCAGCACGATGCCGGTGCCGAGAGCACTGAGCGGCCCGAACAGCCGCGGTCCGTCCAGATCGAGTGCCGCCAGCGCCGCCGCGACGGCCACGCACAGCGCGCCGACCGCGTGCCCCAGCCGCTCCGCCTCGCTCTGCAGCACCCGACCCGCCAGCAGCCGCAGCGCACCGGGCCGTCCGAAGGCCAGCGCCCGGCCGCACAGATGGGTGAGTGAGGGCGCCGCCACGATGACGCCGGTGGCGATCAGCAGCCAGCCCGCGACCACGCCCGGCGTGAGCCCGCTGAGCGCGCCCGGCAGGGTCAGCGCTCCGTCCGCGTCGCTGGGCGGGCGTTCGGTGAATCCCGCGTACCCGCTGAACGCGATCCCCGCGCCGGTCAGCGCCGCGCCCCACGGGAGCCCGGTGGGCACCTGCACCGGCGGCTCGCCCGGCGCGGAGTCCGCCGCGGTGGCCCCCGCCATACCGGGCGGCGCCGGTGGCGTCGGGGGCATCGGGGGCGGCAGCGGCGAGGACCGCCGCGCCGGCGTCGCCCGCCCGCGCAGCGCGAGCGCCGCCGCGACGGCCGCCGCCGCTGGGACGATCGTCAGCAGGGTGAGTGCGGCGGCCAGCGGCAGTGGCCGGTCGGCCGCCAGCAGTCCCGACGCCGCGCCGTCGAACGGCAGCCCCGAGATGTCGCCGCGCAGATGCAGGAACACCAGCAGCGCCAGGGCGCTGCCCAGCAGTGCGGCGATCGCTGTGGACACCGCCGCCAGCACCGGCAGCCGGGCCGGGCCGAGACCCGCCGTGTCCAGCCCCGAGCGCGGTCGCCCCGCCGGGTCGGCCCGCGCCACCGCCACCGCCAGCTGGACCGTCGCGGCGATCGGCACCAGGCACCAGGCCAGCCGCAGCGCCGCCTGGTCGCCGTCGCCCGGGTGGGCGCTGGCCCAGCCCAGACCGCTCAGCAGCAGGAACCCCACGCCGCCCGCCGCGACGGCCACCAGCAGCCGACGGGCCAGTGCCAGCGGCCGGGAGCCGCGGGCTAGGCGGAGAGCGAGCATGCCGGCTCGGCCGTCGAGTCGGCCTGGCGGCCGTCCAGCAGGGTGAGGGTGCGGTCGGCGAGCGTAGCGACCTCCGGGTCGTGGGTGGCGAGCACCACCGTGATCCCGTGGGAGCGCCCCGCGCTGGTGAGTGTCCGCAGGGCCTGGGCCCGGTCGGCCCGGTGCAGCGGCGCGGTCGGCTCGTCCGCGAAGACCACGGCCGGCTTGTGCACCAGGGCCCGGGCGATCGCGATGCGCTGACGCTGCGCCTGGAGCAGCGCGGCGGGCCGCTTGCGCGCGCAGTCGCGTACGTCCAGCCGCTCCAGCCAGTCGAGCGCGGCGCGCTTGGCGGCGCGGTGGCCGGTGCCGGTGAGCAGCAGCGGCAGCGCGGCGTTCTCCCAGGCGGTCAGCTCGGGCACCAGGTGCGGCCGGTCGCCCACCCAGCCGAACTTGTCGCGGCGCAACCGCTCGCGCGAGGTGGCGGTCAGGGTGTGCACGGGCATCCCGCTGAACCAGACCTCGCCCCCGCCGGGCACCAGCAGCCCGGACAGACATCCCAGGAGTGTGGTCTTGCCGCAGCCCCGGGGGCCGGTGACCGCCACGATCTCGCTCTCCTGGATGCCCAGGGAGACCCCGAGCAGTGCGGGGGAGCCGCCGTGGGAGTAGTGCACGTCGCGCGCCCACAGCACGTCGTCGTCAGGTGGAGCCATCCTTGCCGGGACCTCCGCTCATGGGGGCTGGGGCCGCCCGGCCGGGTGAATCGACCGGCGGGGCGACGGTCACAGGCGCTGCTGCCGCCCGGGCGGCGATGCTAGCAACGGGAAGCCGCGAATCAGGACATAGCGGAGCGGGTCGGCGAGGCGCGCGACCGGGTGTACGCGCCGGGCGGTCCCGGCGGCCCGGCGGCGCCCGGACGGGCGAAGAGCGTCCCGAGCGGCCGGAAGATCTCCGGTCATCTCCGGGTCCGGTTCGTCGTTTTTCCTGGCATGCAGCCATCAGAGGTGGGGATTTCTCGACGGCGGCGGTGTTGCCACAGGGGCGTGCGGGCATAGGGTGAGGTGTCCCACCCTCCCCAGAACCAGCGAGCAGGAGGCTGTTGTGACCACCGAACCGCGCCGGCTGCGCAACTACATCGGCGGTACGTTCCGCGACGCCTACGACGGACGCACCACCGAGGTGATCGATCCCGTGACGGGTGAGGCGTACGCCCTGGCCCCGCTCTCCGGGGCCGCCGACGTGGACGCCGCCATGGCCGCCGCCGCCGAGGCGTTCCCCGCCTGGCGGGACGCCACCCCCGCCACCCGCCAGCTGGCCCTGCTGAAGGCCGCCGACGCCTTCGAACGGCACGCCGACGAACTACTGGCCATCGAGTGCGAGAACACCGGCAAACCGCTGGAGCTGACCCGGCAGGAAGAACTGCCGATGATGCTCGAACAAATCCGCTTTTTCGCGGGCGCCGCGCGCATGCTGGAGGGCAAGTCCGCCGGCGAGTACATGACCGGCATGACCTCCTTCGTCCGCCGCGAACCGGTCGGCGTCTGCGCCCAGGTGGCGCCGTGGAACTACCCGATCATGATGGCGGTGTGGAAGTTCGCCCCCGCGCTCGCGGCCGGCAACACCGTGGTGCTCAAGCCGTCCGACACCACCCCCGCCTCCACCGTGTACGCCGCCGGGCTGCTCGGCGAGATCCTGCCGCCCGGCGTGTTCAACGTCGTCTGCGGCGACCGCGACACCGGCCGGCTGATGGTGGACCACCCCACCCCCGCCATGGTGTCGATCACCGGTTCGGTCCGCGCGGGGGGCGAAGTGGCGGCGGGCGCCGCGGCGGGCCTCAAGCGCGTCCACCTGGAGCTGGGCGGCAAGGCACCCTGTCTGGTCTTCGAGGACGCCGACCTGCAGGCGGCCGTCGAGGGCATCCGCGACGCCGGCTTCTTCAACGCCGGGCAGGACTGCACGGCGGCCACCCGGGTTCTGGTGCACGAGTCCCTGCACGACGACTTCGTCGCGGCCCTCACCAAGGCGGCGCAGGAGGTCAAGACCGGCGACGTGACCGACCCCGACTGCACCTACGGCCCGCTCAACAGCGCCGCCCATCTGGAGAAGGTGGCCGGCTACATCGACCGGCTGCCGGCCCACGCGAAGATCGAGACCGGCGGCAAGCGGGTCGGCGAACGCGGCTACTTCTACGCCCCCACCGTGGTCAGCGGACTGCGCCAGGACGACGAGATCATCCAGCAGGAGGTCTTCGGCCCGGTCATCACCGTGCAGAAGTTCACCGACGAGGCCGAGGGCGTGCGCTGGGCCAACGACGTGGAGTACGGTCTCGCCTCCTCGGTGTGGACCCGCGACCACGCCCGGGCGATGCGGCTGTCCAAGGCGCTGGAGTTCGGCTGCGTGTGGATCAACACCCACATCCCGCTGGTGGGCGAGATGCCGCACGGCGGCTTCAAGAAGTCGGGGTACGGCAAGGACCTCTCCGCCTACGGCATGGAGGACTACACCCGGGTCAAGCATGTGATGACGGCGCTGTGACCCCACGGCTTCCCGGCGGCGGCTCGTACGGAGCGCCGCCGCCGGGAGGCCACCGGCCGCGTGGCGGTCAGGACTCGGCGGCCAGGACGTCGCGCAGCCGGCGCGCCTCCGTCAGCAGCCGGGTGGAGCCCCGCCGGGCGGCGTACTCCTCCAGACCTGGCACCGGCCCGCGGGCACCGGCCCACACCGCACACTCGGCGCCCAGCGCCACCAGGTCCGCCAGCCGGTGCGGCGGCTCGGCGAGCAGCACCGGCAGCGCCGCCGCCACCGCCTCCCACACCGCGCGGTACGCCCCCGACCCGGCGGCCTCCCGCAGCGCGGGCACCACCCGGCTGAGCTTGATCTCCCCCCGCGCGGCGCGCGCCGCGAGTTCCGCGCCCAGCTCCGCCCCGCCCAGCCGGCCGCCCGCCGCCAGCGCGAGCAGCGCGTCCACCGCCACCGCCCGGTCCTCCGCGCCCCGCGCGCTCAGCGTGAGGGTGACCGCCAGCAGCAGCACCGGCCCGCCCGCCCGGGGCGACTCCGCCAGCTGGGCGATCATGCCCGAACCGTCGTTCGTCCCGTGCTCCACCAGGCCCGGCAGGGCCGGCAGCACGAACGCCGCCATCACCTCCGGGCGGGAGGGCCACAGCGTGGGCCACAACGCCGCCAGCTGCGCCCGCGGATACAGATACCGGCGGGCGTCGGGCGATCCGGTGAGCAGCGTCAGCAGCGTGTCCTCACCCGCCGCCGGAACGCCGGGGCGGGCCGGCTCCGCCGCCAGGCGCAGCCGGATCGCGTGGCGGCCCCCGGGCCGGGTCACCGTGGCCCCCGCCGCCCCGAAACTCAGCCACTCCGCCAGCCGGTCCCCGGCCGCGCTGCCGATCCGGGTGGCCCGCTCGGCCAGCTGCGGCTCCGGCTCCGGGGGCAGCCGCAGCAGCGCCAGCTGCAGGTCGTACTCCCACGGGACCCACCCCTCCCGCGCCGCCCGCTCCAGACGCCCCGTCAGCACGGCGGCCTCCAGCGACCCGTCCGGCGCGGTGGGCGTCGCCACCAGCATCGGTACCGGGGCGTGCGCCAGACCGAAGGTGATCTCCCGCAGCCGGTGGAGCAGCACCTGCACCGGACCGGGCGAGTGGCCCACGGTGTTCCGCCACTGGCCGAGCCGGGTGCCGAAGTAGTGGTCCTTGCCCGCGCTCGCCCGCTCCGGAGGAGCCGGCAGATAGAACAGCCGGCGCCTGGTGTCCACCGGACGGACGGGCCCGGTGGCCGCGCCGAGCAGATCGTGCAGCTCTCCGAGCGGATCCCCGCTCGCCCGCAGCCGCGCATCGCTCTCACCGGGGACGATGCCGTACCGGTCCAGCACCGGCGCCAGAGCGGCGAGCAACTCCGGACGATCCCGGTGCGCGGCGGCCACCACGGCCTCCAGGACACGTTCGAGAGCCGGCGGGTCGATCTCGGAGCCCCGCGAGAACCGGACGCTGTCGCCCACCGCCGTCAGCAACTGCGCCACCTCCTCCGCCAGCTCGGCGAGCGAGCCGATCGGCGGCGGCATGGTCCGGACGGGCAGCGTGGGCAGGGCCGGCGGCGCGACGGCGTCCGGGGCGCTGACCTCGATACCGAGCGCCGGGCCCAGCTCGGCGCGCAGATCGGCCGGCAGGCCCTCCGCCCGTACCGACAACTCCTCGGCGGCGGCGGGGCCGAGCGCCGCCGCGTGCCGCAGCACCAGCCGGGTGGCCCGGCGCGCCACGTCGGGCGAGGCGTGGACGAACGCCGCGCCCGCCGCCGTCAGCAGCGCCGCCGCCCGGTCCGAGTGCCGCGGAACGGCCTTCGCCAGCCACGACAGCTGAGCCGCCGCCAGCTTCCGCTCCGGCCGGAACAGCACCACCTCCGTGGCCCCGCACACCGCCTCCGCCGTCAGCCGGCCCGCCTCGTCCAGCCGGCGCAGCTCCGCCTGCGCCACGGCGGCCACCGGGGACGGCGCGTCGGGCAGCAGCAGGGACAGCTCCCGTATCCGCTCCGCCGCCTCCTCGACCGTCACGTCGAGCAGGGCGTACAGCCGCAGATAGCCGCGCAGATCGGACGGCCGTCCGCCGCGCAGCAGCCGGCGCAGCGTGCCGTCCAGCAGAGCCGACCGCCGCGGCCTGCCGTCCGCGGCGGCGGCCACCAGCCGCTGCGCGAACGGCCCGTTCTCCAGCAGCTCGCCCAGCTCGTCCACCGAGAACAGCAGCGGCACCATCGTGTCGAGCAGCGGATCCGCCCCGAGACCGGCGGCGGCGAACCGCCGGTCGTAGCCGCGGTGCACCCACATGCGCACCACCTCGGCGCGCGGCGGCGGCGTCACGCCGGTCTCGGCCAGCAGATCGAGCATCGCCAGCCGGCAGTCCGGGCGGGCGTTGTCGTCGATGCGCAGCGCGAGCCGTTCGGCCAGCTCCCGCCGCCAGCCGGCGTCCCGCTCCCGCAGCAGCGCGAACTCCGCGTCGAACCCCTCCCGGTAGTTCCCCTGGAAGAACCGCCAGTCGGTGAGCCAGCGCGCCAGCTCGTCGGGGCCGCGCAGCACCCCCGCGCCGGCCAGCCGCAGCGCGGGCCCGCGTTCGTACACCCGCTGACGTTCCTGGGCGGCGCGCCGCTGCCGGGCGCCGCGGTTCCACAGCCACTGGTCCGCCTCGTCGCGCTCCTGCTGCCACCGCCTGCGGTAGGCCCGCAGCGGCTTGGCCAGGGCCCGCCGGTCCCGGTCGGTCAGGCCCGTGAGCGCCGCCAGCACCGCCGCGTGGTCGGCGGCCTCCAGGGCCTTCTCCAGCGGACCGAACGCACCGTCCGTCATCTTCCGTCCTCCGTTGTCCGTGCTCAGTCGTTCGGGCCGGGCCGCGCGGGTGCCCCGGGCCGGGCGGCCAGCTCCGCCGCCAGCGCGTGCTTGCACTTGCCACGCGTCCCGCGGTAGCGCGACCACCAGGGGCAGGTGCAGCCCAGCGCCGTACCGTCGGCGGTCAGCCGCACCCGGTGCGCACGGTCCGGCATCGCCACGGTCGCGGTGCGGGCGGCGTCGTCCCCCGCGGCGGCGTCCGGCGCTTCCGCGAGCCGCACCACCCCCTCCGCGAGCAGGGACCGGGCGCCGCGCAGCCGGGGGTTCAGCCGCTCCGCGCCCGCCGCGTCGTACGGCAGCTCGCGGTGGAAGTACGCCGCCTCCGCCACGTCGTAACCCACCCGCCCCGCCGTCCCCAGCTGACCGAGTGCCGCCTTGACCCGGGGCAGCGGAAGCCCGGAGAGCCGGGCCAGCTCACCGGTCTCCACGGCCGGTTCGAAGTCCATCAGCGCCCCGACGAGCTCCGCGTCCGCCTCCACCTGATCGGCCACCAGGGCGTCCAGCACCGCGCCCTCACCCGAGAACCCGCGCGTCACCTCCGGGGACAGCGTCAGCACCAGCCGCATCCCGGGCAGTTCCAGCTCCCAGGCCGAGGCCACCGGGAGCGAGGCGGCCGACACCGGCGGGCCGTACACCCGCAGCGCCCGGGCGAAACGCAGCAGCGGCGTCAGCACCTCAAGCCGCCGCGCCCCGGCCAGGGCCACGGCGCCGGGCGCGGGGCGCGCCGAGCGGCGCAGCGTCCGTCCGGCGGGCACCATCCACAGCACCCCCGACCCCGCGGGCAGCGACCGCAGCAGCCGTACCGCCTCCGCCGCCGGCAGCTCGGCGCGCAGATCGAACGGTACGGAGATCACCTGCAGCTCGGCGAACCCCCGCAGCCAGCGCTCGGGCAGCGGCACCTTCTTCTCCAGCACCGCGCCGTCCGTCGTGGTGACCGTCAGTTCGTCGGCGCCGACCGACAGATGGAGCGGGTCGCCGCCGCGGACCCGGGCCAGCGCCTCGCGCAGCGGATCGTTCACATCGACGTTGGTGGTGCCCCGGTCGAAGACCTCGCCGTCCAGCGCGCCGGGCAGCACGTCCAGCCGCGCGTGCACCCCGCCGCAGGCCGAGAAGGACTCGAACCGCAGCCGCTGACCGTCACAGGTCACCACCGGGTCGCGCAGCGCCGCCAGCTGTGGCCGGAAATAGCGGGTACGCGCCACCGCCGCGACCGCCAGCAGGCCGCGCGCCGCTGCCTCCGGGCGGGTCAGTACGCCGCTGAAGAACCGCGGATGGGGCAGCGGCCCGCGTGACGTCGTACCGCCGGAGGTCGCCAGGCCCACCGCGCCGCCGGACGCGTCGGCCGCCGAGGGCCGCAGATACCGATAAGAATGCGTCATCGCCACCATGCACCGAACCGTAGAGCTCGGCACTGACAATCCGGCCCGGTGCGGCGGCGGTTGGCGTCAGGGTGCGGAGAAGGACCCGATGACGCGGCGCAGTTCGGAGACGCGGTTGCTGGTGATGGCGTCCACCCCCATCGCCAGCAGGCGGCGCATGGCGCGCGGGGAGTCCACCGTCCAGGCCATCACCCGCAGCCCCCGGTCGTGGGCGCGGGCCACCAGGGCGCGGTCCAGCAGACCGAAACGGTACGTCAGCCAGGCCGGGCGCAGTCCGTCCAGCAGGGCGGCGCGCGGCGGACCGGTGCGCTTCCAGGTCAGGCCGATCTCCGCCGCCGCGTCCGCCGCCCGTACCGCCTTGAGCGCCGCCGGATCGCCGCAGTAACTCACCCGGTCCGCCGCGCCGGCCTCCCGTACCGCCGCCACCGCCGCGCGGGCCGGCTCCGCCGCACGCATCGGCAGATCGATCAGGGTGCGCACCGGCGCCGTGACGGCGAGCACCTCGGACAGGGTCGGTACGCCGCCGGCGGTGCGGGCGCGCACCTCGTCCGCTGTCAGCTCGGCCACCGGACGATCGTGCCCCCACAGCCGCTCCAGGGTGGCGTCGTGCAGCACGACCGGTACGCCGTCCCGGGTCAGCCGGACATCCAGCTCCACCATGTCCGCGCCGGTCGCGACGGCGGAGAGGAAGGAAGCGACGGTGTTCTCCCGGGCGCGGTACGGGTCGCCCCGGTGGGCCACCGCGAGGACGCCCCTCATGCGGCCCCGGCCCCGGTCCCGGCGCCGGCCCCCGCTTCGGTCCACGCCGCCAGGTGCGCGTCGATCTCCGCCGTCAGCGCCGTCTTGCCGGCCGGGTCGAGGAAGGAGGCGGTCACCGCGTTCTTCGCCAGCGCCGCGACGCCCGCCGCGTCCAGGCCGAGCAGCCGGGCGGCGATGGCGTACTCCGTGCTCAGGTCGGTCCCGAACATCGGCGGGTCGTCCGAGTTGATGGTGACCGTCACCCCGGCGTCGATCAGCTGCGGGAGCGGGTGTTCGTCCAGGGAGGACACGGACCGGGTGGCGACCTCGGAGGTCGGGCAGATCTCCAGCGGGACGCCGCGCTCGGCCAGATGGGCCAGGAGCGCGGGGTCGTGGACGGCGTTGTTCCCGTGCCCGATGCGCTCGGCGCGCAGTTCGGTCAGGGCGTCCCAGACGGTCTGCGGCCCGGTGCTCTCCCCGGCGTGCGGGACGCTGTGCAGCCCGGCGGCGATGGCGCGGTCGAAGGCCGGCTTGAAGAGCCCGCGCGGCCAGCCCTTTTCCGGACCGCCGAGGCCGAAGGAGACCAGGCCGTCCGGCGGCAGCTCGGTCGCCAGCCGGGCGGTCTCCTCGGCGGCGGGCAGTCCCAGTTCGCCGGGGATGTCGAAGCACCAGCGCAGCACGACGCCCAGGTCGCGCTCCGCGGCGATCCTGGCGTCCTCGATGGCCTCCATGTACGCCGGCGCCGGGATGTCGCGGATGACGGACGAGTACGGGGTGAGGGTCAGCTCGGCGTAGCGGATGTGCTGGGCGGCCATGTCCCGGGCGACCTCGTACGTCAGCAGCCGGATGTCCTCCGCGTCGCGGATCAGGTCGACGACCGAGATGTAGACCTCCACGAAGTGTGCGAAGTCCCGGAAGGTGAAGTACCGCGCCAGTTCCTCGGGATCCTTGGGCACCGGGGAGTCGGGGTGGCGTGCCGCCAGTTCGGCGACGATGCGCGGCGAGGCCGAGCCGACATGGTGAACATGCAGCTCAGCCTTGGGAAGCCGGGCGATGAAAGCGGTCAGGTCGGACAAGCTGGCCTCCGTGACGGGCGGGTGGGGCCCGTTCATGGTAGGCAGGGGCGGCGCAGGCCGCGGGGGCCCGTAGGGTATGGGGATTCAGGGGAGGAAGTGTGACGTCGATGGACGAGCCCGATCCGTTCCGGGCACCGGAGGAGAACGGGGCGCCGGGGCGGGGAACGGGCTGGGAACCGCCGGGCGGCACGGGCGCGGTTCCGCCACCGCAGGGCCCGCCCGCGCCGCAGCCGCAGGGGATCGCGGCGCCCGCCGCCGTACCGGGGCCGGACGCGCCGGGCGCGGGATACGCGCCGCTGGCGCAGCAGCAGCCGTACGGTCCGCCGCCGCCTCCTGTCATGAACTTGCCGTACGCGGCTCCGTTCCCGGTCCGGCCGCCCGGACCGCCGCGCAACGGGCTCGGGACCGCGTCGCTGGTGCTCGGCGTGCTCGCCGCCGCCCTGTGCTGGACGTTCTATCTGAGCCCGGTCGCCGTGGTCCTGGGCGTCCCGGCGCTGATCCTGGGTGCGGCGGGAGCCGCCCGCGCGCGGCGCGGCGAGGCCACCAACCGGCTGCCGGCGCTGGGCGGGCTGTGGACGGGCGCGGGCGCGACGGCGATCGGTGCCGTGCTCTCGGTGCTGCTGATGGGCACACTGCTGAAGGTGGTCGAGGTGACCTCGGAGGCCGGCTCGGAACTGCTGGCCGGCGCGGAGGTGACGGTGCGGTACGAGGACGGGCTGACCGTCACCATGCCCGAACCGGAGCTCTCCACCAGCGGCGCCGTCGCCACCGTGGAGATACGGCTGCGCAACGAGGGCGGCGACGCGGCCCACCTCGGCGGCGCGGAACTGTACGTCCTGGTCGGCGAGCGCGAACTGCCGGGCCGCGACGTCCGGCTGGAGACGCCGCTGCCCGGCAGCCTGGAGCCGGGCCAGAACTGGACGGCCCGCTACACCGTCACCGTGCCCGCCGGCGCGCACGAGTTCGGTCTGGACTTCGCCCCGGGCCGGGACTACGCCTTCGGTTACTGGCAGCTGCCGCTCCCCGGCGCCGCCGGCTCCGGGGAGGACGGCGACGCCGGCGCCGACCGGGGCGGGGACGACGGAGACACCGCCGACGTCTGATCAGCTGCGACCGTCAACCCGTGCCGTAACGAACACATTCGGGCGATGTGACGCACACCACGGGAAAACCCGGCGAAACGGAGTAAGGATCCGGTCGCCCACCGCTCTCACCGAGTGATCCGCACGGCCCCCGCCGGGGGCCCCGGAGTATCAGGAAGGAGAGCACGGTGAGTGGCACAGGCGGGGTGAGGTCCGCGATGCGATGGCTGGCCTCGGCAGCACCCGAACCGGATACCTGCCGATGGGAGTGGGAACGCCATCCGCTGGGGGTGGCGCTGTTACCGGCCGGCCGGATGTGGGACGTACTGATCCTGGACGGCACGCTGGGCCATCCCACGCTCCAGGTGCTCACCCGGCTGCTGGAGCGGCCGGGGCCGGTCCTGGCGGACCACGGCGACGCCAGGATCGGATTCTTCGTGCCGCCGGGCACCACGGGGCGCTGGATCGGTACCGGAGTACGCGGCGCCGGGTCCGGCAGCTGGGTCGCCGTCCCGCACCCGGGCCGTACCGGCCACGGCGTGCGCTGGCTGGTGCCGCCGGACGGCTCCGGCGCGCTGACCGACCCCGGGCTGCTGGAACTGGCGATGCACGAAGCGGCGGCCGGCGCGGCGCGGCGCCCGGCGCGGGAATGATCGACCGGCCGCACGCCCCGGGGGGTGTGGGGCGGGCGGAACCGGTCCCGAGAAGGCGGGAGTCGATGGCTCGCCACCGCTGTGAACGGTACGGCAGCGGGAGCGGCCCGACGCCGCGCGCCGCCGGATCCGCATCACATCCCCCCAGCTTCTCCATTACGCGCAGCCGGACCGCACACGCCGCCTGTGTGCCTGCCGTTCCCGCGCTCGTGGCCCGCAGCGCGGGGACGGCCCGGGGGAGAACGCCGGCCGGCGAGCGCGCGGTGTCCCCGCGTGGAGGGGTTAGATCACCCGGAAGAGATCGGCGGCGGCGTGCACATCCGTGAAGTCCTCGACGGAGCGCAGGTTGTCGCACAGAGCCTCCAGGACGGAGCCGGCCGCGGCGGCGCGCGGGGCGCCGACGGCCACGCCGAAAACCCGGAAGCCCAGGCGGCGCTTGGCATCGTTCCAGTCCCGCGTCCACCGCTCGGTGACGCCGCACTCGTCGTCGGTGATCATGACGATGTCGCCGCGCATCCGGGAGGCGTCGTCGTACTCGGCCGCCAGCAGATCGGCGGCCACCGTCAGCGGCGCCTGGTAGCTGGTGCCGCCGCCCAGGAAGCTCTCCGCGAAGTCGAGGGTCCGCGCGATGCCGGCGGGTTCGGCGGCGGGGAAGCGGAAGACCTGGATCCGGTCGGCTGCGGAGAACAGGATGCCGACGAAGTCGCGCCCGGCGGCGCGGGCCTGGTCCAGCAGCGCCAGGGCGCACGCCTTGGCCCACGCCTCGCGCGTCACGCCGCCGGGGCCCGCCGCGTACATGGAGTGCGAGGTGTCCACGCAGGCGACGACGGCGCCGCGGCCGGTGTTCTGCTCACCCTGGCTGTCGAAGAGCATCAGTTCCCCGGCGGCGTAGCGGGCGGCGAACACCGCGCGCAGCTCCGGGAGGCCCAGGGAAGCCAGCTCCGAGGGGACGATGCGGGAGAGGTCGTCGCCGAGGGTGACACCGACGAGCTCCCCGGTGGTGTTCTCCACCTTGCGGGCGCGCTCGGCGGCGGCCATCTGCCGGAAGCGGCCGATCAGCTCGGACCACTGCGCCAGCCGTCCGGTGCGCAGCCGCTCCGCCAGCCGGGCCCGCCCGTCGAACGGCATGCGTTCCAGCTCGCCGCCGCTCACGCCCCAGGACCGCATCAGGGCGGCCTCCTCGCGCGCCGCCCGGGCGGCTTTCGCCGCGGCGTTGCCGGCCTCTCCGCGGATCCCCGGGACCGCCGCCGCGAGGGCGCGGGCGGCGGCGTCCGCGGCCTCGGCGGCCCGCTGGGCGGCATCCGCCGCGGCCGGGTCGGGCGCGGCGTCCTCGCCTGCCGCGTCGTCCGGGTCCGGTTCGTCCCCGGGGCTCTCGTGCCTGTCGCCGTCGCCGTCGCCGTCGTCGTCCCGGTCGTGGTCAGCGGCGCCGGGGTCGCCGGCCGTTCCGGCCGCCGCGCGCTCGGCCAGGTCCTGGGCCTCCCGGCCCCGCTCCAGCATCCGGCGCAGCGCGCCGGCCAGGGCGAGGACGGCCATGGCGGCGGCGTACGGATCCCCCACCGTCTCCCGGCGCAGCTCGGTGAACTCCGCCGACTCCACCAGCTCCGTGACGATCCGGTGGTTGACCAGCCGCGTGGCGTCCATCTCGGCAGCCTCCCGCACCCGGGGGCCAGCCTTGTAGGCCGCCAGGAACACATCGGTCAGGAGATCGCCCGCTCCCGCGTGGCGCCCGGTCAGCTCCGCCGCCAGCTCGCGCAATCCCGCCGACTGCGCCCGGGTGTCGCTCCACGTGAAGCGGTCGAACCGGTCCGCCGCCACGGCCGCCGCGGCGCCCCCCGCCCCGGCCGCCACGGCCGCCGCGGCGCCCCCCGCCCCGGCCGCCGCGGCCGCCGCGGTGCCCCCTGTCCCAGTCCCGGCCGTCCCCGCCGCCGCGGTCACCGTGGCGCCCGGCGCCGCCGTGGCCGCGGCGGCGGCCCGCGCCGCGCCGTTCACGGCTGCACCTGCACCGTGCCCGCGTCCACACCGAGCGCCTCGGTCAGCACCCGGGCCCGCACCGCCCGCTGACGTCCGGTGACCCGGTCGATCGTGGCGGTGGAGCGCCCCGCGCTCAGCGCCTCGGCACGAAGCTTCTCCAGCCGCTGCCCGGCCGTGGCCAGCGGTCCGTGCGCCTTCTTGATGACCCATTCGCTCAGCGCCTCGCGGGACTGCCCGGCCATCGCGTCCAGCTGGGCCTCCAACTCCTCGATGGTGTCCGCCAGATCCAGCGCCTCCCGGGCGTCCGGGTTGACCAGATGCAGCACCTCGCGCTCGACGGTGGGGCGTTCGGCGGGGGAGTCCCACAGGACGTGGGTGAGCACCGACAGATCGCTCTCGCCGACCGCCGGCCGGCCGTCCAGGAAGGCGGACGCCTGGAGCAGGCCCACCGCCTGCCGCCAGCGCCGGTCGGAGGCGACGAGCTCCTTGCGGCGCAGCGCCGCCCGCAGCGTGCACACCGCGTCGACGATGGCGTCGGGGAGCGCCACGGCGGGCACGGCCTCGGTCACGGCGTGCTGCAGCGCGCCGAGGGCGACGGTGGTCCTGGCCGCCGGAGCCTGGCGGCCGACGGCGGAGCGGACGAGCGCGGCGAAGTTCGAGGGGTCCGCCAGGTACCCGACCTCGATCCGTACCAGCAGCCGGTCGTAGATCGCCGCCGCGTCCTCGCCGCCGGGCAGTTCGTTGCTCGCCGTGATGGCGCCGATGAGCGGGCAGCGGATCGGGGCGCCGCCGCTCTCCGGGTGGTAGATGCGCTCGTTGAGAAAGCCGAGGGTCTCGTTCAGCGCCGCCGTGGAACATTTGAAGATCTCGTCGATGAACGCGATGTGCGCGGTCGTCGCCCGGCCCTCGTACACCTGGCGGTACTCGCCCCGCGCCAGCGCCGCCACATCGACGGGGCCGAACATCCGGGTCGGTGCGGTGAACTTCGACAGCAGGATCTCCCAGTACGCCGCCCCGTCGATCCGTCCGGTGAGTTCGCGGGCCAGCTCGGACTTGGCCGTTCCCGGCGGGCCCAGCACCAGCGAATGCTGCCCGGCCAGCAGCGTCACCATCAGGGTGCGGATCACATCGGCCCGCTCGTAGAAGCGGTCCGACAGTTCCTCGCCGATCGCCCGCAGCCGGGCGGCCGTGTCCTGCGCGTCCATGTGCGACTCCTTGCCCGCGACACCGTATGGGCTGCCGGGACGGCCTTCCTCCGCCCCCACCCCGCCCCTGCGTCCCCCGTCCCGCGCCGGCCGCGGCCGGCGGCGGTCACGCCGGGCCGCACGTGTTGCCGGCCCGCCGCCCGAGCAAGATAACGCGGCGGCCGGGAGCCCTTCCCAGGCCCCCGGCCGCCGGCCGCCGTTTCCCGCGGCGCGGACGGTCCGTCACCGTCCGCCGCGCACGGCCGGCCGTCTCACGCCTCCGACAGAGCGCCCTCCAGGATGTCCAGACCCTCCGTCAGCAGGTCCTCACCGATCACCAGCGGCGGCAGGAAGCGCAGCACATTGCCGTACGTGCCGGCGGTGAGTACCAGCAGCCCGGCCCGGTGGCAGGCCACCGCCACGGCGGCCGTGGCCTCGGGCGCCGGCTCCTTGGTGCCCGGGTGCACCAGCTCGATCGCCAGCATCGCCCCCCGCCCCCGCACCTCCCCGATCAGCGGGAACCGGTCGGCCAGCGCCCGCAGCCGGGGCTTCATGACCTCCTCGATGCGCCGCGCCCTGGCCGGCAGGTCCAGCTCCCGCATGGTCTCGATCGCGCCGAGCGCCGCCGCGCAGGCGACCGGGTTGCCGCCGTACGTACCGCCGAGGCCGCCGGTGTGCGCGGCGTCCATCAGTTCGGCCCGGCCGGTGACCGCCGCCAGCGGCAGCCCGCCGGCGATGCCCTTGGCGGTGGTGATGAGATCGGGCACCAGGCCCTCGTCCTCGCTGGCGAACCACTGCCCGGTGCGGCAGAACCCGGACTGGATCTCGTCCGCGACGAACACGATGCCGTGCTCCTTGGCGAACTCCGCCATGCGCGGCAGGAAGCCCTTCGCCGGCTCGATGAAGCCGCCCTCGCCCTGGAGCGGTTCGATGAGCATCGCCGCGACGTTCTCCGCGCCGATGTCCTTGGTGATCAGGTCGATGGCCTGCGCGGCGGCCTCCTGCGCGCAGTTCTCGGGGCCGGTCAGCCAGCGGTACGGGTACGCCACCGGCACCCGGTAGATCTCCGGGGCGAACGGCCCGAAGCCGTGCTTGTACGGCATGTTCTTCGCGGTCAGCGCCATGGTGAGATTGGTGCGGCCGTGGTAGCCGTGCTCGAAGACCACGACCGCCTGCCGCCCGGTGGCGTAGCGGGCGATCTTGACCGCGTTCTCCACCGCCTCCGCGCCGGAGTTGAACAGCGCCGACTTCTTCGGGTGGTCGCCCGGGGTGAGCCGCGCCAGTTCCTCGCACACCTCTACGTATCCCTCGTACGGAGTGACCATGGCGCAGGTGTGCGTGAACCTGGTCAGCTGTTCGGTGGTCCGGCGCACCACCGCCTCCGCGCTGTTGCCCACCGAGGTGACCGCGATACCGGAGCCGAAATCGATCAGGGCGTTCCCGTCGACGTCCTCGACGATGCCGCCGCCGGCCCGCTGGACGAACACCGGGAGTACGGTGCCCACGCCGTTGGCCACCGCCGCCTGCTTGCGGGCCAGCAGCTCCCGTGATTTCGGCCCGGGGATCTCGGTGACGACGCGGCGCTCCTGGCGCAGTGCGGGGCCACCGGACAGTTCGGTCAAGCTGCTCATGTGCGCACTCCTCGGTACGAAGGGCTGCTTTCTCGCTCTGCTTGGCAGGCTAGGGCCAGCCGCCGGGCCCGGGCATGCACCGCCACGGAGCAGTTGTGCCCGTCACTTGGCCGCGGTGGACATCGACCTGCCGCAGGGGACAGTACGGGCACGACGCCGCACCGGCCCGGCGCCGGACGGCCGGGCCGGGATCCGTGGTGCGAACGCCGTTCCCGCCGTTCAGCGTGCTCGATTAGATTGATGACGACGCACAGTCAGCCATCGTGCCGGTCAGGGGGCTTGGGAACAATGACGACGGACGGCGAGGTACGGCGCACCCCCGTGGTGCCGCCGCAGCACACCGCCCCGCCGCTGCCCCGGCAGGAGCCCGCCGAACCGCCCGCCCCGCCACTGGTGCGCTGGGCGCGCACCCCGCGGCCCGCTGCGGGCGCGGGGATCTGGCGGCTGGGCCACGTGCCCAAGCCGCCGCAGGACCCCCACCGGCTCGGCGACCGCGAACTCCACGGCACCGCCCTGCTGGCCCTGCTGGCCGGCTGGCTGGTGTGGTCGCTGTACGACAACCGCTATCTGCGGGCCGTCGACTGGCCGCTGGACTGGGCCGGGGCGAGGTCCTGGGGCCCGACCACCGCCGGGATCAGCGTGCTCCACACCTACCAGGTGCTCTTCATCTGCCTGCTGGCGTACGTGTTCGGCCGGCTCGGCCACGCCCCCGAACTGTGGCGGCGGCACCGCCCCACCGCGCTGCGCCTGCTGGGCCTGCCGCCCGGCACCGAGCCGCTGGAGCGGGCCGTGGTACTGCGCGCGACCGCCGCGGCGGTCGCCGGGTACGTGGTGTGGACGCTCAGCTTCCGCGGCGTGTGGACGTTCTGGCTGGAACCGCTGTACGCGCTGGTGCCCGACGCCTGGTGGGAGAACGGCGACACCACGGCGTACACCGTCGCCTACAACGTGCACTACGTGCTGTACGCGCTGCTCCTGGCACTCGCCCTCGGCCTGGCCGGCGGCTGGGGCACGGTCTGGCGCCGCTACCGCCCGGCCTGGCTGGGCGGGCACGGCGCCGGTACGCCGCGCGACCGGGAGCGCGAGCGGCAGGCGGAGTGGAGCGAACTGCGCGAGGCCGGAGCGGCCGGCGCCGCCGACCATCTCGCCGGCGAGATGCGCACCGGCGCCATGAGCGACCTGGACTACGCGCGCATCGAGCACGCCTGGCGCGCGGTACGTGCCCGGCCCACCGCCCTGGAGCAGTTCGAGGCCGCCGTGCTCGGCGACGGCGCCGGGGCGTTCGTCCATCCCTCCGGCCGCCGCGACCTGACGGTGCGCACCGCGCGCCACGACCTGCTCACCCGGCAGGTGTGCATCGGCCGCGCGGTGGACGAGGAACGCAACCCGTACGAGCACCGGGGCGAGGAGATCGCCCTCGACCCCACCGTCCTGGGCACCTCGCTGCTGGCCGTCGGACCGCCGGGCTCGGGGAAGACGGGGCGGGTGATCCGGCCGGTCACCGAGGCGCTGTGCCTGCACGCGCTGACCGGACAGGCCGCCGTCGTCGCGGTCGGCACGGCGCGCAGCGCGCTCGGACCCGACGACGCGTTCGACATCATCGTGCGGATCGGCGACGAGCGGTCCACCCATGTACTGGACCCGTACGGCGGCGCGGCCGACACCGACGAGGCGGCGGCGCTGCTGGCCGAGGCACTGGTCGGCGACACCGAAACCGACCTGCGGACGGCCGCGGCGGTACTGGCCCAGCTCATCGGGCCGTTCCAGGCCGCCTACGGGCACTTCCCCGGCATACCGGAGCTGCGCGCCATGCTGGACGGCGCCCCGGCGCTGCTGGCCACACTGCGCGAGGACCTGGGCCACGCCGGGGCGTGGAGCCAGCAACGGGAACTGGACGCCCGCGCCCGCCAGGCCCAGCGCCCCGACGACCTCGGGCCGCGGCTGGCCGACCAACTGGCGCTGCTGGACCGGGCCGGCTTCTCCCACGGCGAGGCGGCGCGCCGTACCCGGCCGTTCTCGCTCAGCTCGCTGGAACATCCGCTGCGGGTACGTGTCGACCTGCCCGCCACCGGGCACGCGGAGGCCCGCCGGGTGATCACCCGGATGCTGCTGGCCCAGTTCACGGCGGCGGTCGCCGCGCGGCCGGACCGTACGCTGTTCGCCGCCCTGGTGCTGGACGACGCGACCTCGGCCATCACACCCGGCACCGTGCGCGGCCTCACCCAGCTGCGCCCGGCGAACGCGGGCGCCGTGCTCTCGCTGCGGACCCTGGACGACGTGCCCGCCGCGCTGCGCAGCGGACTGCTGGGCGCGGTGGGCTGCCGGATGGCGTTCTCCGGCATCACCACCTGGGACGCCGAGCACTTCGCACGGGCGTGGGGCACGGCCTGGACGGAGGACCGGGACGTCACCAGCACACCCGACCGCAGCGGCGGCGTCGTGCGGCGCTTCACCCGGGGCGTGCGCAAGCTGTTCACGGGGCGGGAGGCGACCACGGAGTCCGTGACCGTGCGCCGGGTGGAGCGGGAGCGCTGGTCGGCGTCGGAGCTGGCGCACCGGGTACCGCCGCGGCACGCGGTGCTGTCGCTGACGACGGTGGCCGGAGAGGCGGGCCCGCCGGTCCTGGTGCGGCTCGGCTGAGCGTCGCCGCCGGGCGGCGGGGCGAGCGAGGAGCCGGCGCGGTGCCGCGGCGGGTGCCTCGCCGCCGCGCGGCGGGAGGTCGGTACGGGCAGCGGCGCGGCGGGGCGCGGGTGCGCGGGGGAGCGCGGCGGGCGTTCGGCGCGTGCGACGTCGGGTGCGTCCGGCGGTGCTCCGGCCCGGTCGCGACACCGTGCCTTCCCACGCGTGGCCCCGGCGGCGCGGCCCTGCCCCGGGTGCGCCACACCGGCGGACGGCCCGGGCGCCGTTGCCGCGGCTCAGGACGTTGCGGCGGCCCCGAAGCGCTGCCGCGGCCCCAGGCAGCGGCGTGGCCCCGAGAACGTACCGGCACCGGGCGGCGCCGCCGTCACCCCGGGCCCCTGCCACCGGCGCCGCCGGGCGGGCGCGGTTCCGTCCCGCGCACCGGGTCACCCGCGCCGGGTCGCGTGGGGGGGCGGCGGGCGCCGCGGTGGTGCGGCGGAGAGCGGTCGGGGATGGCCGAAGGTATCCCCGGCGCATATGACACGCGCTGTACCGTGAAGAACGGCGCGTGACATTCCCCCGGTCATCCAGATGGTCTCCCAAGGTGGTCCATGTACCCGACGCTTTCCTCACTCGTTCAGCACACGGCGCTCAAACTGGGCGTGCTCACGGGGGAGGACCGGCTGGATGTCCCGGTCCGCTGGGCACACGCGAGCGAGCTGGCCGATCCGGTGCCGTACCTCGACGGCGGCGAACTGCTGCTGACCACCGGCCTGAAACTGGACGTCGACGACGCGGCGGCCATGACCGCGTACGTCCGCCGGCTGAGCGCCGCCGGTGTGGTGGGGCTGGGTTTCGGGGTCGGCGTGCATCACCCGGCGGTCACCCCGCAGTTGCTGGCCGCCGTGCGGGAGGCGCGGATGCCGCTGCTCGAGGTACCGCGGCGCACCCCGTTCATCGCGATCGGGAAGTTCGTCTCCGCCGCCATCGCCGCCGAGCAGTACCGCGCGGTGAGCGCCGGGTTCGCGGCGCAGCGGGAGCTGACGCGCGCCGCGCTGGCGCCCGGCGGGCGGCAGGCGCTGCTGGACAAGCTCGCCGCGCAGCTGGACGGCTGGGCGGCGCTGTACGACATGGCGGGCACCGTCACGGCGGTGGCCCCGGCGTGGGCGGCCCGGCGCGCGGCGAGGCTGACGCCGGAGGTGGTCCGGCTGCGCGACCGTCCGGCGCCGGCCAGCGCGGTGTGCCCCTCCGCGCCCGACCCCGCCGCGGACGCCGCGGGCGGCGGTGGGGCGGGGGAGGACCGGGTGGAGTTGCAGTCGGTGGGGTCCGGCCGCCTGCCCCGGGCGGTGCTGGCGGTCGGTACCGCTGCCCCGCCGGGGACCGCCGAGCGCTACGCGGTGCAGTCGGCGGTCGCGGTGCTGACCCTGCTCACCGAGCGGTCCCAGGCGTACCAGGCCGCCGAGACGCGGCTGGGCGGCGCGGTGCTGCGGATGCTGCTCAGCGGCGAGCCCGACCACGCCCGCGCGGTGGCCGGTGATCTGTACGGCGGACTGCTGGACGCGCCGCTGCGGCTGCTGGCCGCCGAGGCGGGCGGGGAGCCGGAGGCGCTGACCGAGCTGGGCGCGGCCGTCGAGGCCGCGGCGGCCCGCGCCGGGGAGGCGGTGCTGGCGCTGGCCGACGGGCAGCAACTGGTCGTGCTGGCGGCGGACGGGGGCGCTGCGGTCGCGGCGGGGGCGGCGTTCGCGCGGGCCGAGCAGGAGGCGGGTACCGGGCCCGCGGTGATCCTCGGGCTGTCGGCGCCCACCGGCCCGGCCACCGTGGACACCGCCTACCAGCAGGCGAGGGCCGCGCTGGTGGTGGCCAGACGGCGCGGCCGGCCGCTGGTGGAGCACGACGACGTGGCGGCCGGTTCCGTGCTGCCGCTGCTGGCGGACGACGCGGTGCGGGCGTTCGCCGAGGGGCGGCTGCGGGCGCTGCGGGCGCACGACGCGCAGGGCCGCGGCGATCTGGTCGCCTCGCTCAAGGCGTGGCTGTCCCGGCACGGTCAGTGGGACGCGGCGGCCGGTGATCTGGGGGTGCACCGGCACACGCTGCGTTACCGGATGCGGCGGGTGGAGGAGATCCTGGACCGCTCGCTGGACGATCCCGATGTCCGGATGGAGCTGTGGCTGGCCCTGAAGGCCACCGGCGCCTGAGCGCCGGGCGGGCGTGGGTCCCGGCCGGTCCCGGCCGCCGCGTCGACGGCCGGGACCCATCAGATCCGGTCAGAAATTGGCGAGTGGATGATCTCTGACAGATCGGTTCTGATCAGTTGATGTTTGTTCAGGAGCAGTACTGGGCTTCCTTGCCGATCGAGCGGTACATGCAGTCGGCGTTCTCCAGCAGGATCAGCACCGCCTCCCGGTTCCGGGCGGTCTCCCGGTCGATCACGCTGCCCGGCGGGTAGAAGCCGCCGCCGCTCGCACTGCGCGGGTACATCTCGAAGGTGTAGGAGAAGATCCCTTCCTCCGCCCACATCCAGTCGCCGATGGAGCCGTCGGTGATGTACAGATCGCTGGACTGCTGCGGCGTGTACCCGTTGCTCGCCGCCATCGCGCGGCCCACCGCCGCGAACGCGTCCCGGTCGTCCGCCGTCAGCCCCGGCGCGGTGTCGGCGTACGTGTAGCCGTACGGCCACAGGATCAGCTCGCCGTACGTGTGGAAGTCGATGTGCGCGGTGATCTGCTGCTCGCCGCCGACCACCCGGCTGCGGACGAAGTCGGCGACCACCCTGGTCTCCGGCCCGGACTCGGGCGCCGCGCCCCGGTACGTCGCGCTGCTCGCGCTGCCCGAGGAGCCACCGCAGCAGCCCCACATGTAGTCCCAGTTGCGGTTCAGGTCGGTGCCGATCGCGCTGGAGCCGGCGTTGGGCTGGCGGTTCTTGCGCCAGGAGCGGAACGCGCCGGACTCGGTGTCGTAGGTCTTGCCGTCCGGGTTGACCGAGGGGATCAGCCAGATCTCCCGGGTGTCCAGCAGCCGGGTGATCCGCGCGTCACTGCCGTACCCGGAGGTCAGCTCCTCCAGGGTGTAGAGGGCCATCTCCACGGTGAGGTGTTCGCGGGCGTGCTGGTTGTGCGTGAACAGGATCTCGGGCTCGTCCTCGTCGACGGCGACATCGGCGCTCACCTTGACGGCGATGATGTCCCGCCCCTCGTGGCTGCGGCCGATGACCTGGCTGCTCACCAGATCGGGGTGCCGGGCGACGGCGGCGTCGACCACCGCCCGCATCGATTCGTAGGTGTGATAGTCGGACGGTGCGGCGGCCTGGACATCGCCGCTGCCGGCCGCGGCGGCCGGCAGCGGGGCCAGTTCGTAGCCGAGCGCGCGCAGCCGCTCCGCCTCGGCGGCGTCGGCGCTGATCAGCACCGAACCGTGCAGCACTTCGTCGATGGCGGTGCCGGTGGCGGCCAGCGCGCTGCGCTCCGGTGCGCCGCGCACCCCGGTCACCTCGTACTGCCGGATGCCGGTGTCGGGGGCGGCGGACGCCGGGCCGCCCGCCGCGTCCGGCGGGCCGGGCACGGCGGTCGCCTGGGTGCCGAGGGTGAGGGCCAGGGCCAGGGACAGTACGGCGGCGCCGGCGGCGCCGTACCTGCGGGTCCGCCGGGTACGGCGGGCGGTGCGTGATGCCGGTGATGCCTGTGGTGCACGCGATGTGCGCATCGCAGCTCCTGGGTTCTCCAGTGCGACGGGTGGGGGCGGCGCCATGCTCGCGAACCTGGCATGCTCCGGTCAATGGCGCCTCTCGGATCCCACCCTTCCGGCGCGTAAGAATGGAAACGGCCACCGCTACGCGCCGTACAAGTAAGCAGGCGTGTCCGACCCCCTACCGTGGGCCCGGACACACCATTCCACCCCTTTCGGAAGGGCGGGACCCGCGATGACGACAGCGACTGCCACCCAGGCGTTCTGGCTGGCCGGGAAGCAGGCGACCGGCTCGGACACCCTGGACGTCACCTCCCCCTGGGACGGCCGGCACCTGGCGACGGTGAGCGTGCCCACGCACGAACAGACCCAGGCCGCCGTGGCCGCCGCCGCGGCGGCGGCCAAACCGTTCGCCGCCACCCCCGCGCACGTACGCGCCGCCGCCCTCGACCACGTCGGCGCCCGCCTCGCCGAGCGCGCCGAGGAGATCGCCCGCCTCATCAGCGCCGAGAACGGCAAGCCCATCAAGTGGGCCAGGACCGAAGTCGCCCGCTGCCGCTCCGTCTTCCGCTGGGCCGCCGACGAAGCCCGCCGCTTCAACGGCGGCACCGCCCAGCGCCTGGACGCCGACGCCGGCGGCGAGGGCCGGCTCGCGCTCACCCGCCGCATCCCCTACGGCCCGGTGCTCGGCATCGCGCCCTTCAACTTCCCGCTCAACCTCTGCGCCCACAAGGTCGCCCCCGCCATCGCCGCCGGCGCCCCGATCATCCTCAAGCCGGCCCCCGCCACCCCGCTCTCCGCCCTGCTGCTCGGCGAACTGCTGGCCGAGACCGAACTGCCCACCGGCTCCTGGAGCGTCCTGCCGGTGCCCAACGACGCCATGCCCGACCTGGTGCGCGACGAGCGGCTGCCGATCATCTCCTTCACCGGCTCCGCACCGGTGGGCTGGTCCATCCGCGACTCCGTGCCCCGCAAGCGCGTCACCCTCGAACTCGGCGGCAACGGCGCCGCCATCGTGCTCGGCGACTACTCCACCGACGCCGACCTCGACTGGGCCGCCCAGCGCATCGCCACCTTCTCCAACTACCAGGGCGGCCAGTCCTGCATCTCCGTGCAGCGCGTCATCGTCGACGCCGCGCTCCACGACCGGCTGCTCCCCAGGCTGATCGCCGCCGTGGAGAACCTGGTCACCGGCGACCCCGCCGACGACGCCACCGACGTCGGTCCCCTGGTCAGCGAGGACGCCGCCCGCCGCGTGGAGACCTGGGTGAACGAGGCGCGCGACGCCGGCGCCACCGTCCTCACCGGCGGCACCCGCGACGGCGCCGCCTACGCCCCCACCGTCCTCGCCGACGTTCCCACCGACGCCCTCGTCAGCCACGAGGAGATCTTCGGCCCCGTCATGACCATCACCACCGTCGACGGCGAGGACGCCGCCTACGCCGCCGCCAACGACTCCCGCTACGGGCTCCAGGCCGGTCTGTTCACCCACGACCTGCAGGCCGCCTTCCGCGCCCACCGCGCGCTGGAGGTCGGCGGCGTGATCGTCGGCGACGTCCCCTCCTACCGCGCCGACCAGATGCCCTACGGCGGCGTCAAGGACTCCGGCGTCGGCCGCGAGGGCGTGCGGTACGCCATGGAGGACTACACCTACGAGCGGGTCATGGTCCTCACCGGCCTCGACCTGTAGGGCATCGGCCGCAGGGATCCCGGCGCAGGGTGCTCAGGCCGTCTTCCGGGCCACGATCAGATCCCGGACGATGGCCTGATCCACCCGGTGCCCGAAGCCCAGATAGGGCTCCTCCTCCCGCACCTCGAACCCCGCCCCCGCCAGTACGCCGGCCAGCTCCGCGCGGGAGGCGCCGTAGGTGTTCCACGAGATGCCGATGGCGCCGCCCGTGCGCAGCAGCCGCGCCCACACCGGCACCGCCTCGGTCAGCAGCGGCAGCGGCGAGCGGGTCAGCCCGCCGCCCTCGCCACGGGTGCGGCTGCCGTACCGCACCCCGTACGGCGCGTCCGTCACGATCAGATCGAACGAACCCGGCTTGAAGAACTGATCGCTCGCCACCGTGTCCGCCTGCACCACGGTCAGCCCGATCGACTGCCCCTTCTTGTACAGCTCCTTGCTCTCGCCGACCTCCACGGTCAGCCGCCGCCCCAGCGTCCGCTTGTCGCGGCGCACCGGGCCGCTCTCCGCGCGGTGCTTGAGCCGGCCCGCCTTCAGCCAGTGCCGCAGGAAGTTCTCGTACGCCTCGACGCTGCGCGCGTCATGCTCCACGCCCGCGCAGTCGAGCCCGTACATCAGCGCCTGGTTGAGCGTCGTGCCGCGCCCGCACAGCGGGTCCAGCACCCGCAGCCCGCCGCTCAGCAGCCGCTGCGGGGCGTCGCAGGCCATCGCCGTGACATTCAGCAGCAGCTTGGTGAAGTCCTCGTTCGTCTTCCCCGGGTACTTCTGGATGGTGAGCAGGTCACTGGGGAACTTGTCCAGCCGCGCCACCGGCACCGGGCGCAGCGACGGCGCGCCCGGCTCGCCCTCGATCAGGAACAGCGCGTACAGCGAGGACAGGTTCGCCACCTGCCGCAGCTGCTCGCCGGTCAGCTCCGGCGCGCGGAACGTCACGTACGGCACGCCGCCCAGCTCCGCGGCGCCCACCTCCCGCACCGCGCCGCCGAGCACCGCCTCGCTGAGCACCAGCAGCTCCGCGCGGGCGAGCTCGGCGGCACCGGCCGCGTACAGACGGTTGTGGGAGGGCAGCAGAAGAAAGCCGTACGTGTTCATCGCGCCGGAGTCTAGCCGCCGCGGCGTCAGCCGAATTCCAGCCGGTCCACCCGCACTCCGCCGCCCACCGTCAGCTCCAGGTCGGCCACCCCGGTCAGCGGCTCCGGGAACGCGCCGCGCACCGTCGTGTACGCGTACCGGTCGCCCGTCGAGGGCACCGTC
Source organism: Streptomyces harbinensis (assembly GCF_900116145.1). Classification (GTDB taxonomy): domain Bacteria; phylum Actinomycetota; class Actinomycetes; order Streptomycetales; family Streptomycetaceae; genus Streptomyces; species Streptomyces carpaticus. The sequence goes on from NZ_FPAB01000010.1 coordinate 101,616, forward strand.
AGCGTCAGCGACGCCGCACCGCCGGCCCCGGGGACGCGCAGCGTCAGCGTGCCCTCGCCCGGCTCCTCGCGCGCCACCCGCACCGTCACGGCGGCGGTACCCGCGGCCGTACCGGCATCGGCGCCCGCGCCGTCAGCCGCGCCGGCGGCCCCGCCGAAGTCGCAGCGCCGGAACAGCAGCCGGCCCGCACCGTCCGGCGCGGCGGCCGTCACCACGTCCCCGGCCTCCCGGGACAGATCGGCCAGCGCCGCACCGGACGCCTCGTCGAAGCCCGCCGCCGCGAGCCCCGCCGTCCGCACCGGGCGCGGCGGCACCGGCTCGCCGTCCACCGTCAGATGGGTCCGCTCCCGGATGTCCCGGCTGGAGGCGCCGAAGTGCAGCTCGTAGCCGCCCGGCTCGACCGTCCACCGTTCGTGCGCCACGTCCCAGAAGCCCAGCGCCTCCGCCAGCGGCACCTCGAACGTCAGCCGCCGCGCCTCGCCCGGGGCCAGCGTGACCCGGCGGTGGGCGATCAGCGCCCGGTGCGGGCGCGGCACGCTCGGCGCGGTCGCCACCGCGTACAGCTGCACCACCTCGTCGCCGGGCACCGTGCCGAGATTGCGCACCGCGACCTCGGCGGTCAGGGTCACCCCGTCGTGCCGCACCGACGCCTCCGCGTATCCGAAGGAGGTGTACGACAGACCGTGGCCGAACGGGTAGAGCGGCGTGCCGTCGTAGTACAGATAGGTCGCGCGCGAACCGATCAGGTCGTAGTCCAGCAGGTCGGGCAGTTCGGCGTCGGCCGCGTACCACGTCTGCGGCAGCCGCCCGGCGGGGGACACCTCGCCCAGCAGCACCCGCGCCAGCGCGGTGCCCGCCGCCTGCCCGCCGTGCGCCGTCCACAGCAGCGCGGGGAGGGCGGCGTCCGCGGTGTCCACGGCGTACGGGTAGGACGAGGAGATCACCAGCACCGTGCGCTCGTTGGCGGCGTGCGCGGCGCGCCACAGCGCCTCCTGCTGCGGCGGCAGCTCCAGCGAGGGACGGTCCTCGGTCTCCCGGCCGTTCAGATGCGGGTCGTTGCCCGCCACCACGACCACCACGTCCGCGTCCGCCGCCGCCCGGGCCACCTCGTCCGTGCCCCGGCGCACCGTCTCCACCGTGAACACCGCGCCGTCACCGGCGTCCTCGGCCACGCTCAGCCCGGCCTCCGTCACCGCCACCAGCCGCCCGGTGCCCCGGTGCCGCAGTCCCTGACCGTCGCCGTGCGGCTCCAGCGTGAACGCCTCCTGGATCACCCAGCCACCGGGCTGCGCCGCGGAGGCCCGCAGCAGCCCGTCCTCGGCGACCGACACGTACAGGCCGTCCGGGGCGCGCAGCGTCAGCACGCCCTCGCCCCAGTCGATCAGATCCAGTACGGACGCCAGGTCCTGGTCCGCCGTCACCGTCAGCGGTGCCAGGTCGGTGCGCCCGGCGATCAGCGCCGGGTCCAGCGCCCCCGCCGCCGCGCGGTCCCCGACCTCCACCGCCGGGTCGGCGGCCGGCACCCGCACCCAGTCGCCGGCGGCCGTCCGCAGCCGGATGCCGTCGGTGCCCTCCGCGTAGGTCACCGAGCCCACGCCGGGGTGCTCCCGTAGCCCGGCCAGCGGGCTGACCGCGCGCAGCAGGCTGCCGCTGTACCAGTCGAGCTTGACCTCGTCCGCCAGGAGGCCGACCACCGCGACGCGCAGCCCGGGGGACAGCGGCAGCAGGCCGTCGTTCTTCAGCAGCACCACCGCCTGCTCGGCGGCCTCCTGCGCGAGGGCGCGGTGCTCGGGGGTGTCGAACGCGGCCTCCGCCGGGAACGGGTCGAGCTCCGGGTCGAAGTCCCCCAGCCGGAACCGCATGTCCAGCAGGTGGCCCACCGCGGCGTCCACGTCGTCCTGGGTGATCAGCCCGCGCTCCAGGGCGGCGGTCAGCCGGGCCACCGACGGCTCGGAGTCCTCGCCGTGGTCGGTGAAGCTGTCCACCCCGGCGCGCAGCGCGGCGGCCAGGCCCTCCTCGTGGCTGGGGTAGTACGCCTCGGAGCCGGCGATGTTGCTGGGCGCCCCGGCGTCCGAGCACACCACCAGCGGCTGCTCGCTCCAGGTGCGCAGGTGCTCGGCGAGCAGCGGCGAGAGGTGGTTGGGACGCCCGTTGACCAGGTTGTACGCGGGCATCACGCCGGCCACCGAGCCGGCCCGCACCGGGCCGCGGAAGGCGGGCAGTTCGTACTCGTGCAGCACCCGGGCGCGCAGCGAGGTGGACGCGGTGTCCCGGTCCCGCTCGTGGTTGTGCGCCAGCCAGTGCTTGAGCACCGGCGCGGTCCGCCAGTACACCGGGTGCTCGCCGCGCAGGCCCCGGGTGTACGCCACGGCGATCGCCGAGGTCAGCTGCGGGTCCTCCGCGTACCCCTCCTCGTTGCGGCCCCACAGCGGGTGGCGCAGCAGATTGACGGTGGGCGACCAGACGTTGAGACCGACCCTGGGGTCACCCGCGCGCATGGCGCGCACCTCGCGGCCCACCGCCTCACCGATCCGCCGCACCAGCTCCGGGTTCCACGTGGCACCGAGCCCGACCGCCTGCGGGAAGACCGTCGCCGGTCCCATCCAGGCGACGCCGTGCAGCGCCTCCTGGCCGGTGCGGAAGGCGGGGACGCCCAGCCGCTCGACGGCGGGGGCGTACTGATGGAGCATCGCGAGCCGCTCGGCCGGGGTCAGCCGGCCCAGCAGATCGGTGACCCGTTCGGCGACGCTCAGCTGCGGGTTGCGGAAAGCCGGCTGATGGGCAGTCACAGGAGATTCCCTCGGGGACGGCGGTTTCGGAGCGGCTCCGGGGCCGATACGGTATCGCCGTAACGGGCGGCTCGACCACGTTCGAAGCGCTTCGATGCTGTGTTTCCGACACGTCTCCTGTCAAGACACGGCTTGGCAACGGCTCGTGAACTCCAAGAAGATACCGGGTCCTCGGCCCGTCGAAATACCGTCGAACTTTCTGCGTACCGGGGCTTGTGCCTCCGCGCGGCGGGGTCTTAATGTCGGCGCCACATCGAAGCGCTTCGACCACCTCGCACAACGGTCGTGTGATGGCACAGAGCCACGAAGGGTTGACGAATGCCGAACTCAAGCTCCGCCCCGAGCCGGAGAAAGTTCCTCGCTTCCACGGCGGTAGCCGCGGCAGCGACGGTGGGAGGCGTGCCGCTGCTGGCGGCGTGCGGCTCCGGCGAAAGCGGCGGCGGAGGTGAGGGCAGGTCCACCGAGGAGGACCTGAAGAGCATACTTCCGACATATCGACAGTCGGACACGGCGATTGATCCGGACATCCCGAGCGAAAATGGCTCCAGCCCGGGATACACCACCTTTATCCCGACCGCCGAACTCGGAGTTTCCGTTCCCACTCCCAAGGGGAACGGCGGGACATTCACCGCCATGACCCCGCTGTGGGGCACTCCGCCCAGGGCGGGTAACGAGTACTGGACGGCGATGGACGAGGCCATCGGCGTCAAAATGAACTGGCAGACCCAGGACGGCAACACCTACGGGGAAAAGCTCGGCGCCGTGCTCGCCGGCAACGACATCCCCGACCTGGTGTGTGTTCCCAGCTGGGAACTGGGCGGCCAGATCCCGCAGGCCATCTCCAGCCGGTTCGCGGACCTGGGCGAATACCTCTCCGGGGACAAGGTCCTCGACTACCCCAACCTCGCCGCCATCCCGACCGCCGCCTGGCAGGCCTCGGTCTTCGGCGGCGCGCTGCGCGGACTGCCGATGCCGGGCGCGCCCATCGGCGGCGTGATCCCCTACTACCGGCAGGACGTCTTCGAGGAGAACGGCTGGTCCCCGCCGACCGACCCGCAGGAGTTCATCGACTTCGCCAAGGACGTCACCTCGGCAAAGAACCGGGTGTGGGCCTGCGAGGACATGAAGTGGTCCTCCTTCGTCATCCACGGGGTGCTGCCGGAGAAGCCCAACTACTTCGCCATGGTCGACGGCAAGCTCGTCAACCGCTACGAGACCGACGCCTTCCTCGAAGCCCTGGAGTGGACCCGCAAGCTGTACGACGCGGGCGTCGTCCACCCCGACGCCGTCGCCGTGCAGGGCGACAGCAAGAACCGCTTCACCGCCGGCGAGTCCCTGATGTTCAACGACGGTGACGGCACCTGGCACAACCTGGTCGCCGAGCAGCAGGCCGCCAACTCCGACTTCCGGATGAACGCCTTCGACTTCTTCGGTGCCGACGGCGACCCGGTGCTGTGGCGGGCCAACGGCGCCAACATCTGGACGTTCGTCAACAAGACACTGAGCCCGGACCGCATCCGCGAGGCCCTGGAGATCGCCAACTTCTGCGCCGCGCCGTACGGCACCATCGAGCAGCGCATGCGCGGCTACGGCGTCGAGGACGTGCACTACACCATCGAGAACGGTGTGCAGGTGCGCACCCCGCTGGGCGAGGAGCAGGTCGCGCCCGAGACCTACGTCTTCATCTGCTCCCCGGGGTCGTTCGTCGCCTACCCCGACACCCCCCAGATGGTGGAGGACCTGACCAACTGGCAGAAGCGGATGCTGCCCTTCGCCCAGGAGCCGCTGTTCTTCGGCCGCCAGGTGCAGGAGCCGGATCGTTTCGCCAACCTGGCCGACCGTTTCGAGGCCCTGGAGGACGACGTTGTCCGAGGCAACCAGTCCATCAGCGACATGCAGGACGCCGTCGCCGAGTGGCGGCGCAACGGCGGCGACCAGCTCCGCGACTGGTACCAGGAACTGCTGGACAGCGAGGCGTCGGCCTGAGCCGGCGGACCTGCCCCTCGCCACCCCGGAACCACCTTCCGCACCACCTTCACAGTCCCTGACCCGACGACCACTCCCAACCACATAAGCAGGCGGCCACCCGGCCGGGCGCGTCATGCCCGGCCGGGCCGGTCGCGTGAAACAAGGAGAATGCCGTGTCACAGAGCACGGTCCCGCGATCCCCCAAGCGGGAGGGCGGCGGCGGACCAGCGTCCCCGCCTCCGAAGCACCGAAAGCCCGGCGCCCTGCGCGCCGGCGGTCCCCGCCGCGACGGACCGCCGCGGGCCCGCGGCGGCACCGAGGCATGGCGGCACCGGCTGCGCCGCGACTATCCGCTGATCCTGATGACGCTGCCGGTCATCGGCCTGCTGGTGGTCTTCGCGTACATCCCCATCGCCGGCAACGTGATCGCCTTCCAGTTCTTCAGCCCGTACGCCGGCGACGGCTTCTTCCAGTCCATGGCGAACAGCGCCTGGGTCGGCTTCGAGCACTTCCAGACGATGGTGAATGACCGCTACTTCTGGGACGCGGTCGAGAACACCCTCGTCTTCTCCATGCTCCAGCTGCTGTTCTACTTCCCGGTCCCCATCGCGCTGGCGCTCCTGATCAACAGCATCCTGCACAACAAGGTGCGGGCCTGGGCCCAGGCGGTGCTGTACCTGCCGCACTTCTTCTCCTGGGTGCTGGTGATCACCGTCTTCCAGCAGATCTTCGGCGGCGCCGGACTGATCGCCCAGGTCATGCGGGACAACGGCTGGGGCGACGGCTTCGACCTGATGACCGACCCGGGCTTCTTCAAGTGGCTGATCACCTTCCAGGTGATCTGGAAGGACGCCGGCTGGGGCATCATCGTCTTCCTGGCGGCGCTGTCCATGGTCAACCAGGAGCTGTACGAGTCCGCCGCCGTCGACGGCGCGAACCGCTGGCGCCGCATCTGGCACATCACCCTCCCCGCGCTGCGGCCGGTGATCGCGCTGCTGCTGGTCCTCCAGGTCGGCAACATGCTCACGGTGGGGATGGAACAGTTCCTCATCCAGCGCACGGCGGTCGGCGTCGGTGCCTCCGAAGTCCTCGACACCTATGTGTGGGACCGGGGCATCGCCAACCATCAGTTCAGCTACGCGGCGGCCGTCGGCATCGTCAAGGGGATCTTCTCCCTGGTGCTGGTCCTGGCAGCCAACCGGGTCGCCCACGCGATGGGCGAGCAGGGGGTGTACAAGAAGCAATGAGTGACGCCAGTGTTCTCGTCGACGACGACGAAGAGACCAAGGGGAAGCGCACCAGGCCGTCATGGGAGGAGCCGCCGACTCAGATCGGCCTGGCGGCCAAGGGCGTCATCCTCGCCATCGCCCTGCTCGCCATCCTGTTCCCCCTGTGGATCGTGGTCGCCACCAGCCTGTCCGATGCAGAAACGATTTCCCGCACCGGTGGTCTGGTAATCATCCCGGACGGCATCAGCCTGGACGCGTACCGTGAACTGCTCAGCGGCGGCCAGGTGGCCAACGCCATGTGGATCTCGGTGTGCATCACGGTCATCGGCACGCTGTTCTCCATGACCACCTCGGTGCTCGCGGCGTACGGCCTCTCCCGGATGAACTCGCTGTGGCACCGGCCGCTGCTGATGACCCTGCTGCTGACGATGTTCTTCGGCGGCGCCGGGCTCATCCCCTCGTACCTGCTCATCCAGACCCTGGGCCTGATGAACAGCTACGCGGCGATCATCCTGCCGATGGCGGTCAACGTCTTCAACATCCTGGTGCTGCGCGCGTTCTTCATGAACATCGGCACCGAACTGATCGACAGCGCCCGCATCGACGGGGCCGGCGAGTTCCGCATCCTGTGGCAGATCGTGCTGCCGCTGTCGCGCGCCGTCCTGGCCGTGATCGCGCTGTTCTACGCGGTCGGGTACTGGGGCAACTACTTCGCCGCGTTCATCTACATCACCGAGCAGGACAAGCTGCCGCTGCAGAATGTCCTCCAGCAGATCGTGGTCCGCGGGGAGCGTCCCATGGGCATGTCGGCGGCCATCGGCACCGGCCAGATCCCGAGCATCGCGGTGCAGACCGCCGTCATGGTGCTGGCGCTGATCCCGGTCGCGGTGCTGTCCCCGTTCGTTCAGAAGCACTTCAAGAAGGGCATGCTCATCGGCGCCGTCAAGGGCTGAGCCCGAGGCACGGCGAAGACCGGGCATTTTTTTGTGTCGTGAGGAGAATCGATTCGATGGCAGGGCTGAACGACGCCACCCGCGGCCGGCTGCTGTTCGGGGGCGACTACAACCCCGAGCAGTGGACGCCCGAAACCTGGCGTGAGGACATCCGGTTGATGAAGGAGGCCGGTGTCAACCTCGCCACCGTCGGCGTCTTCTCCTGGGCGACACTGGAGCCCCGCCCGGGGGCGCGGAACTACGGATGGCTGGACGAGGTCCTCGACCTCCTCCACGACGCCCGCATCGGCGTCGCACTGGCCACACCCACCGCGTCCCCGCCCCCGTGGCTGGGCGCCCGGCACCCCGAGACACTGCCGCGCGACGAGACGGGCGCCACCGTCTGGTACGGCTCGCGCAACCAGTTCTGCGCCTCCTCGCCCATCTACCGCGAGTACGCGCAGCGCATCACCACCGACCTCGCCCGCCGCTACGGCCACCACCCGGCGCTGCGCGTGTGGCACATCAACAACGAGTACTGCACCTCCTGCTGGTGCGACGAGAGCGCCCGGCACTTCCGCCGCTGGCTGCGCGAGCGCTACGGCACCCTGGACGCGCTCAACGACGCCTGGGGCACCGCCTTCTGGAGCCAGCGCTACGACTCCTGGGAAGAGCTGATCCCGCCGCGCCGCGCCCAGTACCTCATCAACCCCGCCCAGCGGCTGGACTTCCACCGCTTCACCAGCGACGCGCTGCTGGAGTGCTTCACCGCCGAACGCGACATCGTCGCCGCCCACAGCCCGCCCGGCGTGCCGGTGACCACCAACTTCATGCCGCTGTTCGGCGGCCTCGACGGCTGGCGCTGGGCCGAGGAGGAGGACGTCGTCTCGGTCGACATCTACCCCGACCCCGCCGCCGACCGCGCCGACCCGGCCGGGCCCGCGCAGGGCGCCCTGGTCGCCGACCTCACCCGCTCCCAGGCCCGCGGCCCGTGGATGCTGATGGAGCAGGCCGCCTCCGCCGTCAACTTCCGCCCCGTCAACAAGCCCAAGGGCGAGGGGCTGATGCGGCTGTGGTCGCTCCAGTCGGTGGCGCGCGGCGCCGACGCCCTGTGCTTCTTCCAGTGGCGGGCCTCCCGGCAGGGCAGCGAGAAGTTCCACTCCGCGATGCTGCCGCACGCCGGCGAGACCTCCCGCGCCTTCCGCCGCATCCGCAACCTGGGCGCCGAACTCGACCTGCTCTCCGGCGTCACCGGCACCACCGTCCCCGCCGAGATCGCCATCCTGCACGACTGGTCCGCCTGGTGGGCCTCCGGCCAGCCCGGCCGCCCGTCCGCCGCGGTGGAGTACCCGGCGCTCCTCGCCACCTGGCACCACGCCCTGTGGGCGCAGAACCTCACCGCCGACCTCGCCCACCCGGAGGCCGACCTCAGCCGCTACCGACTGGTCGTCATCCCCCAGCTCTACCTGCTCTCGGACGCCGCGCTGGACCGGCTGGCGGCGTACGTACGCGGCGGCGGGCACCTGGTGTGCGGTTTCTTCACCGGCGTCGCCGACCCCGACGACCGCGTCCGGGAGGGCGGCACCGACGCCCGGCTGCGGGAGATCCTCGGCCTGGCCGCCGTCGAGGAGTGGTGGCCGCTGGCGGCGGGGGAGACCGTCGCGCTGGATGACGGCAGCACCGGCAGCCTGTGGAGCGAGGACCTCACCGTCGCGGACGCCACCGTGACGGCCTCCTACGCCGCGGGCGAGCTGGCCGGCCGCCCCGCGCTCACCCGCCACAGCTACGGCGCCGGCACCGCCCGTTACGTCTCCACGCTGCCCGAACCGGCCGCGCTGCGCGCGCTGCTCGCCGAGGCCGCCGCCGCGGCCGGCGCCGAGCCCGCGCTGCGCGGCGCCCCGGAGGGGGTGGAGGCCGTCCGCCGCGGCGGCTGGCTCTTCCTCCTCAACCACACACGTGAGCAGATCACCGTGCCCTTGGACGAACCGCACACCGATCTGCTCACCGGCCACACCCACCCGGCCGAGGTCCGGCTGGAGCGGTACGGGGTGGCCGTACTGTCCGCATCCCCCACCTCCTGACAAGGAGCCGCACATGCACCGCACCGCAAGGAGAGCACGTACGTCAGTCCTGGTACCGCTGGTCGCGTTTCTGACCTTCTTCGGCTACGGCGCCTCCACGGCGCAGGCCGCCGCCGTCTGGGAGTCCTGCGACCAGTGGGGCAACTGGACGGCGCCGGACGGCTACATCGTCTACAACAACATCTGGGGCTCGGGAGCCGGCAGCCAGTGCATCGCCGCCGACTCCTCCGCCAGCTGGACCGTGACCGCCAACCACCCCAACACCGGCGGCATCAAGTCCTACCCGAACGCCAAGCGCATCGTGAACCGCCCGCTCGACCAGATCGGCTCGCTCAGCAGCACCTTCAACGTGACGGTCCCGCAGGCGGGCGCGTACAACACCGCCTACGACATCTGGGACCGGGACTACAACCACGAGATCATGCTGTGGACCAACTGGTACGGCCCCGTCGGTCCGCTGGGCAGCCACCAGGCGCGGGTCAGCCTGGGCGGCCACACCTGGGACGTCTACCGGGGCAGCAACGGGCACAACAACGTGTACTCGTTCCTGCGCACCGGCAACATCACCTCGGGAACGGTGGACATCCTGCCGATCCTGCGCTGGATCGCGAACCAGGGCTGGATCAGCCAGAACGAGATCATCGGTGACGTGCAGTTCGGCTACGAGATCACCTCGTCGTCGGGCGGCCTGACCTTCCGCACCAACCAGTTCGCCGTCAGCCACAGCTGACGCCGGGCGGACCGCGGCCGGGCGGCGGGGGAGGGGTGGACGACACCCGCTCCGCCGCCGTCCGGCCGGCGCGGCTGCCGCTGTTCCGTGCGCCGGTCAGGGCACCAGGCGGGGCGCCTGCCCGGTGCTCGCCCGCGTGGTGAGGCGGGGCGCGAGCAGCCGTACGACGGTCTCCCGCGGCGGGGCAGCGACCCGGCCGCCCGCACCCGTACCCGTACCGGCACCCGTACCCGTACCGGCACCCGTACCCGTACCGGCACTCGCGCCGAGCTTGGCCATCACCAGCTCCACCGCCCGCCGGCCCATCTCATGGGCGGGGATCGCCACCGAGGTCAGCGCGACCGACGTCTGGGTGGCGACCTGGTCGGGGCAGATCGCGACCACCGAGATGTCCTCGGGCACCGCCTTGCCCTGCTGCCGCAGCAGGGAGAGCAGCGGCCCGACCGCGCTCTCGTTCTGCACCACGATCCCGGTGGTCGCCGGCCGCTCGTCGAAGATCCGGGCCAGCGCGCCGGCCACCGACTCGAAGCTGCCCTCGCACGGCCGGTGCAGCACCCGCAGCCCCAGCTCGGCGGCCCGCTCGCGCACCCCGGTGATGGTGCGCTCGGCGAAGCCGGTGTGCCGCTCGTACACCGCCGGCGCCTCCCCGATCACCGCCAGCTCCCGGTGGCCGAGCGCCGCCAGATGGTCCACGCACAGCCGCCCGGTCGCCGCGAAGTCCAGATCGACGCAGGTCAGACCCTCGGTATCGGCGGGCAGCCCGATCAGGACGGCGGGCCGGGGCGCCTCGTGCACCAGCGGCAGCCGCTCGTCCTCCAGCTCCACGTCCATCAGGATCATGGCGTCGGCCAGCCCGCTGCCGATCACCCGCCGTACCGCCTCGGGCCCCTCCTGGTCGGTCAGCAGCAGAACGTCCCGCCCATGCGCGCGCGCCGTCGTCGCCACCGCCATGGCGATCTCCATCATCACCGGCACGTACATGTCGGTGCGCAGCGGCATCATCAGCGCGATGATGTCCGAACGGCTGCTCGCCAGCGCCCGGGCCCCGGCGTTGGGGTGGTAGCCCAGCTCCCGGATGCTGCGTTCCACCCGCTCCCTGGTGGGGGCCGAGATGGTCCGCTTGCCGCTGAGGACGTAGCTCACGGTGCTGGCAGAGACGCCGGCGTGGCGGGCGACCTCGGCGAGAGTGACCATAGACGGGCCTCCGGGAAAGCCGGGTGAAGCGCTTCGATCGCCCGTTCGCCGTGGGGATTCGAACGCTCCAAACGATGGAACCGCGTTGACCTTAGACCGGGCAATGGTTTGTGTCCATAGATGTATCGAAGCGCTTCGATGGAGCTTTCGTGATCACTGCCCGGGTGGTACGCGGCGCCGGAATCGGGTACGTACGTAACAGCAGGTCCCGATCCCTCATGTCCCGACGGCGAGGTGAGCGGAGATGACCGCGACAAGCGACCCCACGGACGCGGAGCGGGAGGCCAGACGCCTGGCCGAGGCCGCCCGCGGCGCCGCGTCCCGCACCCCCGGCTTCGCCGGCGAGCTCTTCCTCGGCCGCTTCCGGCTCGACCTCATCCACCCCCGCCCGGACCCCGACCCGGAGGCGGTACGCACCGGGGAACGCTATCTGACCGCCCTGCGGGAGTTCTGCGCCGAGCACATCGACGCCCCGCTCATCGAACGCGAGGCCCGCATCCCCGACGAGGTGGTGCGCGGACTGCGCGAACTCGGCGCGTTCGGCATGAACATCTCCCCCCGGTACGGCGGTCTCGGTCTCAACCACGTCTACTACAACCGTGCCCTCGCCGTCCTGACCTCCGCCAGCCCGGCGGTCGGCGCGCTGCTCTCCGCGCATCAGTCGATCGGCGTACCGCAGCCGGTCGCGCTCTTCGGCACCGAGGAGCAGAAGAGCGCCTACCTGCCGCGCTGCGCGCGCGGCGCCATCTCCGCCTTCCTGCTCACCGAGCCCGACGTCGGCTCCGACCCGGCCCGGCTGGGCGCCACCGCCGAACCGGACGGCGACGACTACCTGCTCGACGGCGTCAAGCTGTGGACCACCAACGGGGTGATCGCCGAACTCCTGGTGGTGATGGCCGACGTACCCGGCAGCGGCGACCACCCCGGCGGCATCACCGCGTTCGTCGTCGAGGCGGACTCACCGGGCATCACCGTCGAGCACCGCAACACCTTCATGGGGCTGCGCGGCATCGAGAACGGCGTCACCCGCTTCCACCGGGTCCGGGTCCCCGGCGGCCAGCGGATCGGCGCCGAGGGCGCCGGCCTCAAGATCGCCCTGACCACCCTCAACACCGGCAGGCTCGCCGTCCCGGCGGTCGCGGTCGGCGCCGGCAAGTGGTGCCTGCGGATCGCCCGCCAGTGGTCGGCGGAGCGGGTCCAGTGGGGCAAGCCGATCGGCGAGCACGAGGCGATCGGCGCCAAGCTCTCCTACATCGCGGCCACCACCTTCGCCATGGAGGCGCTGCTGGAGCTCTTCGGCGAGATGGCCGACGAGGAACGCGGCGACATCCGGCTGGAGGCGGCGGTGGCCAAACTGCTGGGCAGCGAGTTCGCCGGCCGGATGGCGGACGAACTGGTGCAGCTGCGCGGCGGACGCGGCTACGAGACCGCCGCGTCGCTGGCGGCGCGCGGCGAACGCGGCGTCCCGGCGGAGCAACTCCTGCGCGACATGCGCATCAACCGCATCTTCGAGGGCTCCTCCGAGATCATGCGGCTGATGATCGCCCGGGAGGCGGTGGACCCGCACCTCAAGGTGGCGGGCGCGCTGATCGACCCGGAGCAGAACTTCACCGCCAAACGGAAGGCGGCCCTCGCGGCGACCGGCTTCTACGCCCGCTGGCTGCCGTCCCTGACCGCCGGCCGCGGCCAGCTGCCGCTGGCCTACGGCGACTTCCGGGTGCCGGGCCACCCCGACCTCTCCGCGGAACTGCGCTACGTCGAACGCACCGCACGCCGCCTCGCCCGCGCCACCTTCTCCGGCATGGCGCGCTGGCAGGGCGCCCTGGAAACCCGGCAGCGCTACCTGGGTCGGCTGGTGGACATCGGCGCCGAACTCTGCGCGATGAGCGCCGCCTGCGTCCACGCCGAACGCCTGCGCACCCGGGGCCACCGGGACAACGGCAAGCAGGCGTACGAACTGGCCCACGCCTTCTGCCGCCAGGCCCGCCCCCGGATCGAAGACCTCTTCGCGCAACTGCACCACAGCTCCGACGCCGCCGACCGCACCCTGGCCCGCGGCATCCTGGACGGCGCGTACACCTGGCTGGAGGAGGGCGTCCTGGACACCTCGACCGAAGGCCCCTGGATCGCCGACACCCCTTCGGGCCCCTCACCCCAGCCCAACCTCCACCGCCCGATCCCCTGACCGCGGCACTGACCGCCCCTGGCCTGGTCCCCGTTCCGCTCCGACGCGATCATGGTTGTCGGCGCGGGTACTGTGGTTAATGTTCCTGGCAGTACTGAGTCCGGAAATTCTGCATGTAATTGAGAGAAAATTCTTCAATGTCAGACATGCGTGGATCTTTGATATCGTCAACCTGCCCGAAGACGTTGATCTCCAGCAGCACGTGGGACCCCAGATCTTGTTGTTGGCACTCGAATGAGGTGGTGGTTCCAGCTGATTCCTTTCCTCGCCACAGGATCATACCTGCCTCTGAACTTGAAGTTGTCTGTTCTGTGGTGGGCCGCGATGAGAGAACTTCAGCCAGAGGATCTTTCTCTGCTTTCAGGGTATATGCGACTGCACTGAGGGCCCAATGGTCATCGACGGAGATTCGACAGTCCGTATACCCCTCGAAACTGTGCTCATTATTCTGCCTGACTTCTTCTCCGGGCGGAAGGGTCGCCTCGAGGAGATGTGAGTCAACGCTTACCTCGCATATGTGATCGGGTACGGTATAGGTGGCCTTTTCTTCTCCTTGTGCGCACGAGGAGGCCAGAATCAATGGGATTGTCACCAATGCTCCGGTGCATGTGCGCGACGCTCGTGACTTTTGACTTCGCTTATTATTGTAATATGTCATGAATTCCTGTTGTTTCCGAGGTTTGCGCTTGCGTGAATTTCCCCGACGCGCCCAAAGCGCGTATTGTGGCTTTCGCTTGATTCTGCCCAGTCGGGATGGATCTCGTACCATTCTTCGGCCAGTGCCACCAGTTGCCTGTCGCGAATCTCGCTAACCTTTTTACTGTCCAAGCTGTACCCGTCGTTGATTCGCTCCAGCTCGTCGTCAAGCCATTTCTGGCTCCAGACATCCACGCCACGTTGAAAAATGTCTCCGGCGTAGGGCGTCTGCCCGACTATGCCTCCCCATCCGTGGTATTGCATTCGCGCATCCCATACGGCACGGGATTCTTCGGTCGCAAGTTCACCGTGCAGGGCTTCGTATCGGGCCTGCTCCAGGAACCCGACCGCCATACCGGCTCGGCTGAGAGTGTCGCCCGGGTCTATGGGCTCGCCGTCGAACGTCTCTGTGTGATGGAACGATTCGACGAGGGCGGCATTGATACCGGAATTGAGCAAGGCGTAGGCGTCCGGGTCGCGTGACAGTTGTCTGGTTACCTCGAAGAGGTGCTCCTTGTGCAGGGGGCGTTCCCTCTCGTCGAGGCCGCCGGAGGTCTGAACGTACTCCTCGCCATGGTTGAGGAATACCTTGGCCATCGGTTCGCGGAACTCCGGCTGGAGATCGTCGCCGGCCTCCGCCGTGATCGCGAGCCCTCGATCGAGGTTTCTGCGGTGCACGTCCTCGTGTTCCACCGGAAGTGCTCCCGGATCGTAAGGATTCATTCCGGTGGTTGCGGCAAGGAATGCGTTGCCGATAGCTTCACTTGCAGCGCGGCCGCCGCCTTCTCCGAGTTCGGGAGGCAGACCCTCCAGGGGGCGACCCGTCAGCAGGTATTCGGAGGCTTCGTCGTTACTGAAGATCGTCGCGGCTGCCTCCGGGCTTCGGGCCGTCGCTTCCATGAGCCCGGTCATCGGGTCGAGCCTGAAAGCGTCTCCTGTGATGGGGGTGTACAGGGCCGCTGTTCGGTTCCAGGCCGAGCCCGGTGGACTCATCTCCTGTTCCCAGGAGACAAGCGCTTCATGATAGTTGGTGAGATAGTGCGTGCTGTACTCGCCGGAGCCCATGATATTGCTCATGAGTTGGAACCCGTAGGGTCCCTGGCGTCCGTCGCTGAGGATGACTCGCTGCCCGCCGAGTGCCACCATGTCGTCTTCCCAGGCGGCCACCATATCGGGCTGAATGGTGTCCGTGCCCGCGTGACCACTTTGGCTGGCCAAGCCCAGGACGAAGCCTAGATTCTCTCCCATATCACCGATGATGGCGGCCCGGTGGTCATCCGGACCGGTCCCTTCGGCGTCGTAGATGTCACCGAGGAACAGAAGCAGTTTGTTCGGCGGCAGTTGGCTCATCAAGTGGGTGGCGAAGTATTCATTGTTCTGTTGGGAGTCGAGGAGTTCGTTGAGGTGGGCCAATTCCTCATCGGTAGCTGTCGGGCCCTTGTCGATGATGGCCAGTGCCTCTTCCGCGTCCTCGAATCCCTGCCTCCTTTCTGCGGATTCCAGAGTGCTGTAGGCGGACATTGCAAAGGGAGCACCATCGTCCCCGGCCAGTTCTAGCAGTGCGCGGGACGCCGCTTTGTCGAACTCGTCGGACTCCTCGAGAACAGCCTGGATCCGGGCCTTGATCGAGTTGATCTCCGCCTGTAGTTCGGGCGGCTGGAACTGACTGTAGTCGCCTTGGCGGTAGAGGCGTTCCACTTCCTCATCGGTCAGCCGGTACTGCTGGTTTCCATTGTCGTCGGTATAGGCGTTTCCGCCTCGGGCAACGACCTGGCCGTCTGGGGTGACGGACAGTCCCTTCCCCCAGGCTTCTTCAGACAGCTCCCGCAGCCGTTGCTGACAATCCTTCTGCCGATCCCGGAAATCACGCAGAACGCCGTAAATGCCGCTCGCCTGACTGCCTGCATAGGTGAAGGCCAAGGCAGCCTGCTCGATGCGTTCGCCGCTGGCGGTGGCGTTCATGCCGAACCAGTTGGCGGCGCGGGTTTTGGCCAGCATGCCGTCGCTGGACTCCTCGCCCAATTCGGTCATGCGCTGGGCAGTGGTGTTCCAGTCCTCGACCGCCTGATTGAGCTGTGCGAAGTCGAGGCTCGTCAGTTGCTGGTAAGTCGGCATTCCATCCCCCTCAGTTGTCAAGACCGATGAGAGACGTGACATCGGGAATCACTGGCGCCGGTGGCGGTCCTGACGCCCGGCCTCCGGTCATGGTGCGAAGAGCTCGCCGTAGGGATCGAGATCGCCCTCCTGCCGTTGCATCTGAGCGGCGATGTCCTGCTCCGCAGCGGCGTGGCTGCTGACGGTAAAACCGAGATGTTCCTCGATGTCCTGACAGTCCTGGGAGAGACCATTGGCCTTCTCCTTGTACCGAGTCGCTGCCCGGCTGAGTGCGGCACCAGTGGCGAGGAGGCCGGCCGGCTCCAAGGTGGACGCGGCCGATTCGCTGGCGTTCAATGCGTGGTACGCGGCGGCGTCCAGGCCCTCACGCAGCTCGTGGGCGTCCTCGGCGATCGGCCTCAGCTCGTCCCCGTGCATTTCGAGATCCGGACCGCTGTCGCGCCCTGTGTAGGGATCCGGAGCCGCCCCGCCGCCCGTGCCATCGTCATCCGCGTTCAGCCGCGTACGCACCCGGCCGTTGTCCGTGGCCATAACGCGCCACCCCCGCTACAGCTTGTGTTCGACTACCCGGAGCAGCGTAGCAACGCCGGTTTGGGTCTGTCCCGGAGCTCAGGGCAGTGCATCGGTCGACTGTTCGAACGGAAGGGGGGCGAAGGGTGGGTGCGCGGCGGGGTGGTCCGGGCAGCCGCCACAATGGGGGAATGACCGAGTCTTCCGGGGTCCTCGCCGATCCCCGTCTGCGTTATTCCGCCGCACCGCCCGAGGGGGTGCGTGAGGTGGTCATCCTGGGCTCGACGGGATCGATCGGGACCCAGGCCATCGATGTGGTGCTGGCCAACCCGGGCCGGTTCCGGGTGACCGGCCTCTCCGCCGCAGGCGGCCGGGTGGAATTGCTGGCCATGCAGGCGCACCGGCTCCAGGTGCGCACCGTGGCGATCGCCCAGGAGGGGAAGGTCACCGAGCTGCGCGAGGCGCTGCGCACCCGGTACGGGGTGGGGGAGGCGCTGCCGGAGATCCTCGCCGGGCCGGACGCCGCCGCCGAGCTGGCGGGCCGGCCGTGCCACACCGTCCTCAACGGCATCACCGGGTCCATCGGGCTCGCCCCCACTCTCGCCGCCCTGCGCGCCGGGCACGTGCTCGCCCTCGCGAACAAGGAGTCGCTGATCGTCGGTGGCCCGCTGGTCGCCGCGCTGGCGAAGCCGGGCCAGATCATCCCGGTGGACTCCGAGCACTCGGCGCTCTTCCAGGCGCTGCTCGGCGGCACCCGGGGCGAGATCGGCAAGCTGATCGTCACCGCGAGCGGCGGGCCGTTCCGGGGCCGTACGCGGGCGGAGCTGGCCGACGTCACCCGTGAGCAGGCGCTCAACCACCCCACCTGGGACATGGGCCCGGTGATCACGATCAACTCGGCGACCCTGGTGAACAAGGGCCTGGAGGTGATCGAGGCGCATCTGCTGTACGGGATCCCGTTCGACCGTATCGAGGTCGTGGTCCACCCGCAGTCATACATTCATTCGATGGTGGAATTCACCGACGGCTCCACGCTCGCCCAGCTGTCCCCGCCCGACATGCGCATGCCCATCGCGCTCGGTCTCGGCTGGCCGGAGCGCGTTCCGCAGGCGGCACCGGCGGTGGACTGGACCCGCGCCCACACCTGGGAGTTCTTCCCGCTGGACACCGACGCCTTCCCCTCGGTGCCGCTCGCGTGCCATGTCGGTAGCCTCGGCGGTACCGCACCCGCGGTGTACAACGCGGCCAACGAGGAGTGCGTCGACGCCTTCCTCGCCGGTCTGCTGCCGTTCACCGGGATCGTGGACACGGTGGCCCGGGTGGTCGAGGAGCAGGGCGACGCCTTCGCCGGAACCTCGCTCACCCTCCCCGACGTCCTCGAAGCGGAGACCCGGGCGCGCGTCCGCGCCCGCGAGCTGGCCGGGCTGTCGCAGCCGGCACCCGTGGCGAATGGAGAAGCGACAGTATGACGGGCTTGATGTTCCTGATCGGGATACTTGTCTTCGTCTTCGGACTGCTGTTCTCCATCGCCTGGCACGAGCTCGGGCATTTCAGCTTCGCGAAACTCTTCCGGGTCCGGGTGCCGCAGTTCATGGTGGGTTTCGGCCCCACCCTCTGGTCGCGGAAGAAGGGCGAGACCGAGTACGGGATCAAGGCCATCCCCATGGGCGGCTACATCCGCATGATCGGGATGTTCCCGCCCGCCGACGACGGCAAGCTCAGACAGCGCTCCACCTCGCCGTTCCGCGGCATGATCGAGGACGCCCGCGCCGCCTCCTTCGAGGAGCTGGAACCCGGCGACGAGAAACGGCTGCTCTACACCCGCAAGCCCTGGCAGCGCATCGTCGTCTTCGTGGCCGGTCCCGCCATGAACCTCATCCTCGCCGTCGCGATCTTCCTCGGCGTGCTGATGTTCTTCGGGATCAACACCCAGACCACCACCGTCGCCTCCGTCTCCGAGTGCGTCATCTCGCAGAGCGAGGAGCAGCGCGACTGCCGCGCCGACGACCCGCTCGCCCCCGCCAACGCCGCGGGCCTGCGGACGGGCGACACGATCGTCGCCTTCAACGGTGAGCCCGTCGACGACTGGGGCACCCTCCAGCAGAGCATCCGCGACACCATCGGCCCCGCCACCATCACCGTCGAGCGGGACGGCGCCACCCACGTCCTGGAAGCCGACCTCATCGAGAACCAGGTCGCCAAGACGGACAGCAGCGGCGCCTACGTCGAGGGCGAGTACGTCAGCGCCGGCTTCCTCGGCTTCTCGCCGGCGTCCGGCATCGTCAAGCAGGACTTCCCGCAGGCCGTGGACCGGATGGGCGACATCATGACCACCGGCGTCCAGGCCCTGGTCAATCTCCCCTCCAAGATCCCCGACCTGTGGGACGCCGCGCTCGGCAACGGTGAGCGCGCCCAGGACTCCCCGATGGGCGTCGTGGGAGCCGCCCGCGTCGGCGGGGAGATCTTCACCCTCGACATCCCGGCCAGCCAGCAGATCGCCACGGCGCTCTTCCTGGTCGCCGGCTTCAACCTCTCCCTCTTCCTGTTCAACATGCTGCCGCTGCTCCCGCTGGACGGCGGCCACATGGCCGGGGCGGCCTGGGAGAGCGTGCGCCGGCACACCGCCAGACTCCTCAAGCGCCCCGACCCGGGCCCGTTCGACGTGGCGAAACTGATGCCTGTGGCCTATGTGGTGGCAGGGGTCTTCGTCTGTTTCACGCTGCTGGTTCTGGCAGCCGATATCGTCACACCGGTACGGCTTACCGGTTAACCGACCATCACTCGGGAAGGGTAATGTCAAGGGCTTGAGCCCGCTTTTCCCGGGACCTAGATCCGCATGGGGTTGCACGTACATCATGAGCGCCATCTCGTTGGGAATTCCCTCCGTACCCATCAAGCTGGCTGATCGCCGCGTCAGCAAGAAGATCCAGGTCGGCTCCGTAGCGGTGGGCGGCGACGCCCCCGTGTCCGTGCAGTCGATGACCACCACCCGTACCTCCGACATCGGGGCCACGCTCCAGCAGATCGCCGAGCTGACCGCCTCCGGCTGTCAGATCGTCCGCGTCGCCTGCCCCACCCAGGACGACGCCGACGCCCTGCCGGTCATCGCCCGCAAGTCGCAGATCCCCGTGATCGCCGACATCCACTTCCAGCCCAAGTACGTCTTCGCGGCCATCGACGCCGGCTGCGCGGCGGTCCGGGTCAACCCGGGCAACATCAAGAAGTTCGACGACCAGGTCAAGGAGATCGCCAAGGCGGCCTCCGAGGCCGGCACCCCGATCCGGATCGGCGTCAACGCCGGATCGCTGGACCGCCGCCTGCTCGCCAAGTACGGCAAGGCCACCCCCGAGGCGCTGGTGGAGTCGGCGCTGTGGGAGTGCTCGCTGTTCGAGGAGCACGGCTTCACCGACCTCAAGATCTCGGTCAAGCACAACGACCCGGTCGTGATGGTCAACGCCTACCGCCAGCTGGCCGCCCAGTGCGAGTACCCGCTGCACCTGGGCGTCACCGAGGCCGGGCCCGCCTTCCAGGGCACCATCAAGTCGGCCGTCGCCTTCGGCGCGCTGCTCTCCGAGGGCATCGGCGACACCATCCGCGTCTCGCTGTCCGCACCGCCGGCCGAGGAGATCAAGGTCGGCATCCAGATCCTCGAATCGCTGAACCTGCGCCAGCGCCGCCTGGAGATCGTCTCCTGCCCCTCCTGCGGACGGGCCCAGGTCGACGTCTACAAGCTCGCCGAAGAGGTCACCGCCGGGCTCGACGGCATGGAGGTGCCGCTGCGCGTCGCGGTCATGGGCTGCGTCGTCAACGGCCCCGGCGAGGCCCGCGAGGCCGACCTCGGGGTCGCCTCCGGCAACGGCAAGGGCCAGATCTTCGTCAAGGGCGAGGTCATCAAGACCGTGCCCGAGTCGAAGATCGTGGAGACCCTCATCGACGAGGCGATGAAGATCGCCGCCCAGATGGAGAAGGACGGCGTCGCCTCCGGCGAGCCCAGCGTCTCCGTCGCCGGCTGACCGCAGCACCGCAGCGCAGCACCACCCGCCCGCCGCCGCCCCGGATCCGAGCCCGGGCCGGGGCGGCGGCGGTGCCGGCGCGGCGGCCCGGCGGCGCGCCGCGGGCGTACGGCGTTCCGGCACCGCGCCGCGCGGCCGGCGGCGGCCCGGGGCCACCGCACGCGGCGTCCCGGTACGCCGCACCTTCGGCCACCCGGTACGCCGCGCCCCCCGGCCCCCGTCCCCCGCACGCCGCGGCCCGCGGCCACTCCCCGCACCGCGGTACGTACGGCGGCGGCCCTACCCCCGGCGGTACAGTGCGCGGACACCCGCCCGCCGCTCACCTCCAAGGCCCCCCGTGCTCACCACGCCCGCCACCCGCCCGCTCGAACCCGGCGAGCTGGGCGACGCCCTGGCCCTCCTCGCCCGTGAACCCCTCGCCGGCGCGTTCGTCACCGCGCGGGTCATCGAATCCGGCCTCGACCCCCGGCTTCTCGGCGGCGAACTGTGGGGCTGGTACCACCGCGGACGGCTGCGCTCGCTGTGCTTCTCCGGCGCCAACCTCGTCCCGCTGCACGCCGGCCCCGCCGCCCTGCGCGCCTTCGCCGAACGCGCCCTGGCCGAAGGCCGGCGCTGCACCTCCATCGTCGGCCCGGCCCCCGCCACCGCCGCCCTGTGGGCCCACCTCGAACCGCACTGGGGTCCCGCCCGCGCCGTCCGCGCCCATCAGCCGCTCATGGCCACCAGCTCCCCGCCGCCGCCCGGCATCACCCCCGACCCCCTGGTGCGCCCCATGCGCAAGGACGAGATGGACCTGGTGCTCCCCGCCGCCGTCGCCATGTTCACCGAGGAGGTCGGCGTCTCCCCGCTCAGCGCCGAGGACGGCGGCCTCGCCTACCAGTCCCGGGTCGCGGAAACGGTCGGCACCGGCCGCTGCTTCGCCCGCGTCGAGGACGGCCGGATCGTCTTCAAGGCCGAGATCGGCGCCGTCACCCCGCACACCTGCCAGCTCACCGGCGTGTGGACCGCCCCCGACCGCCGCCGCACCGGGCTCGCCGCCGCGGGCCTCGCCACCGTCGTCCGGCACGCCCTCACCACCTGGGCCCCCGTCGTCAGCCTCTACGTCAACGACTACAACGCCCCCGCCCTCGCCCTCTACCGCCGCCTCGGCTTCACCACCGCGGGCGCACTGATGAGCGTGCTGTTCTGACCGGGGCGCGTTAGCCTCCCCGGCATGACACCATCTGCCTCGGGAACCGCGCCCGACGCCCAGGACATCGCCGTCGGACCCATCGATCTGACGGCCAGGGTGGACGAAGCCCTCGCCGTCCAGGCCCAGGCGTTCGGACTGACCCCCGAGGAGATCGCGGTCCGCCGCCACATCGTGCTCCGCCACCTCGCCCACCCCGGCGCCCGCGCGCTGGGCGCCGTCCACACCGCCACCGGCGCCCTGGCCGGCTTCGTCTACGGCATGCCCAACGACCGCAGCCAGTGGTGGTCCACCGTCGTCGAGCCGTACCTGCGCCGCGCCGGACACGACGCGTGGCTGGACGACTCCTTCACCATCACCGAACTGCACGTCCTCCCCGCCTACCAGGGCCGCGGCATAGGCACCCGCCTCATCACCGGCATCACCGACAGCGCGGAGGAACCCCGCTCCATCCTCTCCGCCATCGACATCGAGAGCCCCGCCCGCCGCCTCTACCGACGGCTCGGCTACCGCGATCTGGCCCGCCGCGTGCACTTCCCCTCCGCCGCCAGCCCCTACGCCGTGATGGGCGCCGACCTGCCGCTGCGCCGCTGACCCCGGCATCCGCTTGGCGCGGCGGGCCGCGGACCCGCTACCCTCGGGCGCAATCGCTCATCCCACGCAGGAGTCACGAATCCCCATGGCAGCCCGAGTTCAGCGCCTGTCCCGATCCATGCTCAAGACGCTGCGGGACGCCCCGGCCGACGCGGAGACCACCAACCACCGGCTGCTGGTGCGCGCCGGGTACGTACGCCGCACCGCCGCCGGCATCTGGAGCTGGCTGCCGCTGGGCAAGCAGGTCCTGGAGAACGTCTCCCGCGTGGTCCGCGAGGAGATGGACGCCATCGGCGCCCAGGAGGTCCTGCTGCCGGCGCTGCTGCCCAAGGAGCCCTACGAGGTCACCGGCCGGTACGAGGAGTACGGCGACCTGCTCTTCCGGCTGCGGGACCGCAAGGGCGCCGAGTACCTGCTCGGCCCCACCCACGAGGAGATCTTCACCCAGCTGGTCCAGGACCAGTGCACCTCGTACAAGGACCTCCCGGTCGTGCTGTACCAGATCCAGACGAAGTACCGGGACGAGGCGCGCCCCCGGGCCGGCATCCTGCGCGGGCGCGAGTTCCAGATGAAGGACTCGTACTCCTTCGACACCACCGACGAGGGCCTGGCCGAGTCCTACCGGCTGCACCGCGAGGCGTACATCAAGATCTTCACCCGCCTCGGCCTCGACTACCGCATCGTCTCCGCGATCTCCGGCGCGATGGGCGGCTCCGCCTCCGAGGAGTTCCTGGCCCCGGCGGCGGCCGGCGAGGACACCTTCGCCGACTGCCCGGCCTGCGGCTACGCCGCCAACACCGAGGCCGTCAGCTTCGCGCTGACCCCGGTCGAGGGCGTGAACCACCCCGGGATCGAGGAGGTGGACACCCCCGACACCCCCACCATCGAGACGCTGGCGGCGCACCTGGACGTGCCCGCCTCCGCCACCCTGAAGAACCTGCTCATCACCATCGACGGCGAGATCGCGGCCGTCGGCGTGCCCGGCGACCGGGAGGTGGACCTCGGCAAGCTGTCCGAGGCGCTGGCCCCGGCGGTGGTCGACCTGGTGACCGCCGAGGACTTCGCGCAGCGGCCCGACCTGGTACGCGGCTACGTCGGCCCGCAGGGCATGGCGGGCAAGGCCTTCCGCTACCTGGCCGACCCGCGCGTCGCCCCGGGCACCTCCTGGGTCACCGGCGCCAACAAGCCGGGCGTCCACGCCCGCAACGTGGTCGCCGGCCGCGACTTCGAGGTCGACCAGTACCTGGACGTGGTCGTCGTCGAGCCCGGCGACCCGTGCCCGAACTGCGGCTCCGGGCTGAACCTGGACCGCGCGATCGAGATCGGCCACATCTTCCAGCTCGGCCGCAAGTACGCGGACGCCTTCGGCCTGGAGGTGCTGGGGCGCGAGGGCAAGCCGGTGCGGGTGACGATGGGCTCCTACGGCATCGGCGTCTCGCGCGCGGTGGCGGCGCTGGCCGAGCAGACGGCGGACGAGCAGGGCCTGTGCTGGCCGCGCGAGGTCGCCCCGGCCGATGTGCACGTGGTGGCGGCGGGCAAGGCGGTGCAGACGGAACTGGCCGGCGAGATCGCCGACCGCCTCGGCGCCGCGGACGTCCGCGTCCTGCTGGACGACCGCGCGGGCGTGTCGCCGGGCGTGAAGTTCACCGACGCCGAGCTGATCGGCGTTCCGACGATCCTCGTGGTGGGCCGCGGCGCGGCCGAGGGCCGCGTGGAGCTGAAGGACCGCCGCACCGGCGAGCGCGAGGACCTGACGGTGGACGAGGCGATCGCCCGCCTGACGGCACAGCTGAGCTGACGCCGGCCCCCGGGCCCCGGCCCCGGCCGCACCGAGAACGACCGCCACGCCGCCCCGCCGCACTGCGCGGCGGGGCGGCGTGCGCGTGCGGGGCGGCCTGCGCCCGACACGTACGGCGCCGCGACGGCACCCGCCCCGGCCCGTCCCGCCCCGCGCGTGCAGCGGCGCGGTGTACGGGTACGGCCTGCGGCTCCGGTCGAGCCGAGCTGCCGGCTGTCCGGATCGCCGCCTCCGGCGACGCCGCCGCGCCCGGGCCGCGCAGGCGGGGTGCTGGGACGGTGTGCGGGTCGGTCTGGGAGCCCCGGTGGGGTCGCGCGGGTTGTGCGGCTAGCCGTTTGGGTTGCTGTCGCCGGAGGCGTTTTCGCCCCCGGGCCGCAGGGCAGGGCCCCGGTGCCGGAGCGTTGTGCGCATGCGGCCTGCGGCTCGTGAGCGGGCCGCGTAGATGGGGTGCCGGAACGGCCTACGGGTACGACCCGCCGCGCTGGCGGTGCTGCCAGCCGTGCGGATTGCCGTTCCCGTTGGCGGCTACGCCACCGGGCCGCGTAGGACCGGGCTACGGTTCCGGCAGGGCCGCGTAGGCCGCGGATGCCGGGGCGGCGTACGGGCCCGGTCCGGGGCCCGGGCCGGGCAGTGCAGGCCGGGGCGGGACGTGCCGCCGGTCGTCCGGCCCGTCGTCTCCGGGGGCGGCCTTCGCTGACCCCGTCCACGCCCGATTCGCCGGGCGCCACTCCGCGACCCGCCGGGCCCCACGCCCCAGCCCGCCGGGCGCCACGCCCAAGACCCCGCGAGGCCCCAACCCGCCGGGTACCAGGCCCGGCCATGGCCCGCGGCCAGACGGGCAACGGCGGGCCGTGCCGGGCCCGGGCATGACCCCCGGCCGGGCGGCCGAGGGCAGGGCGCGCCAGGCCGTCCGTCACAGCCAGGTGGCGAACTCCAGCAGTGCCTCCGCGTCCGTCCGGCGTCCCTCGCCGTGCGCGCGGATGCCCGACTCCACCGCGCGGAACAGGGTCCAGCCGCGCAGCCGCTCGGGGTCGGCCTCCACAGAGGCGGCCAGCTTCGTCATCCGGCGCCGGGTGATCGCCGGGGCACCCGCCGAGGCGATCAGATCGTGCAGCCGGTCGCGCGCGAGCCGGGCCAGATCGTAGGCCCGCTCGCCCACCAGCGGATCGGGCCCGACCGCCAGCCACGGCGCTCGCCCGGTGTCGGCCGCCAGCACCGCGCCCTGCCGGAAGTCGCCGTGCAGCAGGACCTCCTCCGGCGGGCCGGCCAGCAGCTCGGCGCGGGCCGCCAGCGCCTCGGCGATCAGCGGGCCCGCCCCCTCCGGCAGATCCGCGCCGTCCGCCGCGAGTCCCGCGGTGCGCTCCGCCACGGTGGGGAACGGGTGCCCGGCACCCGGCGGCACCCACAGCCGGTGCAGCGCGGACACGGCCTCCAGCATCGCCTTGGTCTCCGGCAGCGACCGCAGCGAGGTCTCGCCGTGCAGCCGCTCCAGCAGCAGCGCCCCGTCCTCCGGGGCCGCCTCCAGCGCCCGCACCGCGCCGCGCCCGTCCCAGCGCGCCAGCGCCGCCGCCTCCAGCGCGGCGGAGGCGCCCGGGGCGCACAGCTTCAGCGCCGCCGGGGTGCCGTCCGCGCGGCGTACCAGCACCGTCATGCTGGTGCGCCCGCCCGGCGCGGCCACCCGCTCCACGGTCAGCTCCCACGCCCGGGCCCGGCGGGCCACCAGCTCCGGCAGCTCCGCCAGCCACGCGCCGGCCGCCGCCGGCTGGGCCAGTGCCAGCCGGCGCGGCGCGGCCAGATCCGGCGCCGCCGTCATGCCCGGCCCTCCGCGTACTCGGCGAGCCCCGGGAACGCCGTACCCGTCCCGCTCCACCGCGCCGCCCGCACCGCGCTGTCGCGCAGCGCCGCCGCCGCGTCCCGGCGCGCCGCGCCGGTCGCCGCCAGCACCAGGTCCGCGTACGCCCCGGCCACCCGCGCCTCCAGGTCGGCGGCCAGCGCCTGCGCCGTCGCGGCGTCGGTCACCTCGAACGGCAGCGCGTACGCCGCCGCCGCCGCTTCCGGCACCGCGCCGAGGTCCAGCACGGCGCGGCGCAGCGCGTCCCGCCGCGCCCGGTGTCCGGTGTACGCCTCGCGCACCTCCGCGTCCCGCTCCGTGCCGATCCGGGCGCCGACCACGCCGTACCCGTACACCGCCGCGTGCTCGGCGGCGAGCGCCGCCTGCGTCGCGCGCAGCGCCGGGGTGTCGGGGACCTCGGCGGGCTCCTCGCCCCGCCGCGTCGTCCGCTGTGTCATGCGCGGGCCTCTCCCAGCAGATAGACATGGACCGAGCCGGCCGCCGACAGCGAGGCCAGCAGCCGCGCCAGCTCCGGCGGGGCGCCCTCCAGGGCGCGCAGCCGCTCCTCCGCGAGGGTGCGCTCGGCGGTGATCAGTTCGTCGAGTGCGGCGGAGGCGTCGGACGGGACGGGGGGCGCGGAGGCCGGCGCCGGGGCGTCGTCCTCCTGCAGCGCCGTCAGCTGCGCGGCGACCGTCTCCCGCAGCGGGGTGAGGGCCCCGGCGAGATCCGGGTGGGCGCCGGTGGTGGCGTCGTAGTGGGCCAGCAGCTTGGAGCTGTCCCGGGCGGCCCGCCGCCGCAGCCCCTCGTCGCCGCCGGCGGCGGCTTCGCCGGTGCGGTCCTGCCCGGCTCCGTCCGCCGCGGAGCAGCCGCTGAGCAGGCCGGTGAGACCGGTCAGGGCGGCGAGGGCGCCGCCGGTGAGCAGAAGGGTACGTCTGGGCAGCTCGATGGGCGGGCCGCTGGACATGGCTTCCCCGTACTTCCCGCAGGTGAGGTCATCTGATGATGCGTCAGCGATATCTCCAGTGGAGATCACCGCAAGGTGAGCGTACCTGTGCACTCAGCTCATCGGTCCGCGACCCCGCCTTCCCGGCGTGCCCGGCCCGGACGACAACGCGGTCGGCGTACCGTGCCACAGACGATAGGCTGTGCCGCGGGCGTGAGCCCCCCGTATCCCCACAACAGCAGACGCGGCCGAGGAGTCACCCGGATGAGCACGACCCAGATCGACAGGCTGCGGGAGTTGCTGGAGCCACTGGCCGCGGAGCGGGGGATGGATCTG
The DNA here is from genome assembly GCF_900116145.1 of Streptomyces harbinensis. Lineage (GTDB taxonomy): Bacteria > Actinomycetota > Actinomycetes > Streptomycetales > Streptomycetaceae > Streptomyces > Streptomyces carpaticus. Next base: position 128,749 of record NZ_FPAB01000010.1, read on the forward strand.
GAGGACGTGCGCCTGACGCCGGCCGGCAAGCGCCGGGTGCTGCGGATCGTGGTGGACACCGACGAGGGCGTGGGCCTGGAGGCGTGCGCCGAGCTGAGCCGCGCCGCCTCCGCCGCGCTGGACGCCGCCGACGCCCTCGGGTCCGCGCCGTACGTCCTGGAGGTCTCCTCGCCCGGCGCCGACCGGCCGCTGACGGAGCCCCGCCACTACCGGCGCGCCCTCGGCCGGCTGATCAAGGCCAAGCTGCACGAGGGCGGCGAGCTGACCGCCCGGATCACCGGTGTGGACGACAGCGGCCTGGATCTCGAAGTGCCCGGCGTCAAGGGACGGCGGCCGACCGCGCGCCGGGTGGAGTTCGCGGAGATCGCCGCCGCCCGCGTGGAGATCGAGTTCAACCGCCCCGCGGCCGGCGACGGCGCCGACGGTGGCGACGACAACGACGACAACGACGACGAGAGCCAGAAGGAGGCGTAGCCGTGGACATCGACATGAGTGCCCTGCGGGGACTGGTGCGGGAGAAGGAGATCTCCTTCGATCTGCTGGTGGAGGCGATCGAATCGGCCCTCCTCATCGCCTACCACCGCACCGAGGGCAGCCGCCGCCACGCGCGGGTGGTGCTGGACCGGGCCACCGGCCATGTGACGGTGTGGGCCAAGGAGGACGCGGCCGACCTGGAGGTGGGCGAGGACGGCGAGCGGCCCGAGCCGCGCGAGTTCGACGACACCCCGGACGGTTTCGGCCGGATCGCGGCGACCACCGCCAAGCAGGTCATCCTGCAGCGGCTGCGGGACGCGGAGGGCGACGTCACCTTCGGCGAGTACGCCGGGCGCGAGGGCGATGTGGTGGCCGGCGTGGTCCAGCAGGGCCGCGACCCGCGCAGCGTGCTGGTGGACATCGGCAAGATGGAGGCCGTGCTCCCGCCGCAGGAGCAGGTGCCGGGTGAGTCGTACACCCACGGTTCCCGGCTGCGCTGCTACGTGGTGCGGGTGGCCAAGGGGGCGCGCGGCCCGTCCGTCACGCTCTCGCGTACCCACCCGAGCCTGGTGAAGAAGCTCTTCGAGCTGGAGGTCCCCGAGATCGCCGACGGCTCGGTGGAGATCTCGGCGATCGCCCGCGAGGCGGGCCACCGCACCAAGATCGCGGTGCGCTCCACCCGCCCCGGGCTGAACGCCAAGGGCGCCTGCATCGGCCCCATGGGCGGCCGGGTGCGCAATGTGATGGCGGAGCTGCACGGCGAGAAGATCGACATCGTGGACTGGTCCGACGACCCGGCGGAGATGGTGGCCAACGCCCTGTCCCCGGCCCGGGTGAGCCGGGTCGAGGTGGTGGACGCGGCGGCCCGCTCGGCGCGGGTGACCGTCCCCGACTACCAGCTCTCGCTCGCCATCGGCAAGGAGGGGCAGAACGCCCGGCTGGCGGCCCGGCTGACCGGCTGGCGCATCGACATCCGCCCCGACACCGAGCAGCGCCGCCCCGAGGGCGCAGCGGGCGGCGGAGGGGACGCGCGCCCGTCCGGGGAATGAGAACGGCCACCGCGCCGTTGTGACAGCCGGAGCCCCGTGCGACGGGGCGCTGATCGTGCCCACCCGGGTAGGGAAGCGGTACGTACGGGGAGGTAGAATCTACGGTGTCTGGCCGGACACGTGTCCAGGCATGCCCGGAGCGGACGTGCATTGGCTGTAGGCAACGCTCGGCCCGGGATGATCTGCTGCGTGCGGTGGTGATCGAGGGGCGGTGCGTCCCCGATCCACGCGGTACGCTGCCCGGTCGGGGCGCTTATGTGCATCCCGTACCGGCCTGCTATGAGCTGGCGGTCCGCCGTCGGGCGTTCCCCCGGGCCTATCGGACCCAGGGGCCGCTTGACACCGGAGAGCTGGCACGGCTGATCGGCCGGGCGGAAGCACAGGAAACGCACCAAACGTAAGAAGCGCCGCGTGGTGGTCACCACGCGGTCCAGGTACCTCGCGAGTCGGAAGTAGGTCGAGATTGCGATGAGCACTCGATGAGTACGCGATGAGTACGCCCGTGAAATAGCGAAGGTCCGAGGGACGACCCACCCCGGACCGTAAGGAGCGAAGTGGCTAAGGTCCGGGTATACGAGCTCGCCAAGGAGCTTGGAGTCGAAAGCAAGGTCGTCATGGCCAAGCTCCAAGAACTCGGTGAATTCGTCCGTTCGGCGTCCTCGACGATCGAGGCGCCGGTTGTCCGAAAACTGACCGACGCGCTCAGCGCGGGTTCCGGCAACGCCAGGAAGTCCGCGAAGCCCGGTGCGCCGGGCAGGAGTGTCCCCAAGCCGGGTGCCGCGCCCAAGCCGGGCGCCCCCGGTCCCCGTCCGGGTCCCGCCGCGCCCAAGCCGGGTGCGCAGGCCCCCAAGCCGGGCAGCGCCCCGCGGCCGGGTCCCACCCCGCCGCCGGCCGCCCCGAAGCCGGGTGCCAAGCCGGGCCCCGCGGCGCCCGAGTTCACCGCGCCGCCGAGCCCCGAGCCGGCGCCGCGTCCCACCGGCCAGCGTCCGGGCCCCGGTGGCCAGGGTGGCGCGGCCCCCAAGCCGGGCGCGCGTCCGGCCCCGAAGCCGGGTGCCGCGGCTCCCAAGCCGTCCGGTGCCAAGCCGGGTGGCGGCGCCGCCAAGCCGGGTGCCCCGAAGCCGGGCGCACGTCCGGCCGGTCCGCGCCCGGGCAACAACCCCTTCTCGACCGGTGGCTCCACGGGCATGGCCCGTCCGCAGGCCCCGCGTCCCGGCGGCGCGCCGCGCCCCGGCGGCCAGGGCCAGGGCGGTCCGCGTCCCGGTGGCGGCCAGCAGGGCGCGGCGGGTCCGCGTCCGCAGGCGCCCGGTGGCGGCCGTGCCACCCCGGGCAACATGCCCCGTCCGCAGGGTGCGGCCCCCGGTGGCCCGCGTCCCGGCGGCGGTAACCGTCCGAACCCCGGCATGATGCCGCAGCGTCCGGCGGCCGGCGGCCGTCCGGGCGGCGGTCCCGGTGGTCCCGGCGGCCGTGGCCAGGGCGGTCCCCGTCCCGGCGGCGGTGGCGGCTTCCGCGGTGGCGGCGGCGCCCGTCCGGGCGGTGCCGGCCGGCCCGGTGGCGGCGGCGGTTTCGCCGGCCGTCCCGGTGGTGGCGGCGGTGCCGGTGGCGGCGGCGGTTTCGCCGGCCGTCCGGGCTTCGGTGGCCGTCCCGGCGGTCCCGGTGGCCGTGGTGGCACGCAGGGCGCCTTCGGCCGCCCCGGCGGTCCGGCCCGGCGTGGCCGCAAGTCGAAGCGGCAGCGGCGCCAGGAGTACGAGGCCATGCAGGCCCCGTCGATCGGCGGCGTGATGCTGCCGCGCGGCAAGGGTGAGGCCATCCGGCTGTCGCGCGGTGCGTCCCTGACCGACTTCGCGGAGAAGATCAACGCCAACCCGGCGTCGCTGGTCCAGGTGATGTTCAACCTGGGCGAGATGGTCACCGCGACCCAGTCGGTCTCCGACGAGACCCTCCAGCTCCTCGGCGACGAGATGAACTACACCGTTCAGATCGTCAGCCCCGAGGAGGAGGACCGCGAGCTGCTCGAATCGTTCGACATCGAGTTCGGTGAGGACGAGGGCGGCGAAGAGGCCCTGGTCAAGCGGCCGCCGGTGGTGACCGTCATGGGTCACGTCGACCACGGCAAGACGCGTCTGCTGGACGCGATCCGCAAGACCAACGTCATCGAGGGCGAAGCCGGCGGCATCACCCAGCACATCGGTGCGTACCAGGTCTCCACCGAGGTCAACGGCGACGACCGCAAGATCACCTTCATCGACACCCCGGGTCACGAGGCGTTCACCGCCATGCGTGCCCGTGGTGCGAAGTCGACCGACATCGCGATCCTGGTGGTCGCCGCCAACGACGGTGTGATGCCGCAGACGGTGGAGGCGCTCAACCACGCCAAGGCCGCCGAGGTGCCGATCGTCGTCGCGGTCAACAAGATCGACGTCGAGGGCGCGGACCCGACCAAGGTGCGCGGTCAGCTGACCGAGTACGGCCTGGTCGCGGAGGAGTACGGCGGCGAGACCATGTTCGTCGACATCTCCGCCAAGCAGGGCACCAACATCGACGGGCTGCTGGAGGCCGTGATCCTCACGGCCGACGCCGCCCTCGACCTGCGGGCCAACCCCGGTCAGGACGCCCAGGGCATCGCCATCGAGGCCCACCTGGACCGCGGTCGCGGTGCGGTGGCCACGGTGCTCGTCCAGCGCGGCACGCTGCGCGTCGGCGACACGATGGTGGCGGGCGACGCGTACGGCCGGGTGCGGGCGATGCTGGACGACTCCGGCAAGAACGTCTACGAGGCCGGTCCGTCCACGCCCGTCCTGGTGCAGGGTCTGACCAACGTGCCGGGCGCCGGCGACAACTTCCTGGTGGTCGGCGAGGACCGTACCGCCCGGCAGATCGCCGAGAAGCGGGCGGCGCGGGAGCGCAACGCGGCCTTCGCCAAGCGCGTCCGCAGGGTGTCGCTGGAGGACCTGGACAAGGTGCTCAAGGAAGGCGAGATCCAGCAGCTCAACCTCATCATCAAGGGCGACGCGTCCGGTTCGGTCGAGGCCCTGGAGTCCTCGCTGCTCCAGCTGGACGTCGGCGAGGGTGTGGACCTGCGGGTCCTGCACCGCGGGGTGGGTGCGGTCACCGAGACCGACATCGACCTGGCGGCCGGCTCGGACGCCATCATCATCGGCTTCAACGTGCGCGCCGAGGGGCGTGCCACGCAGGCGGCCGAGCGTGAGGGCGTGGACGTCCGGTACTACTCGGTCATCTACCAGGCGATCGAGGAGATCGAGGCGGCCCTGAAGGGTCTGCTGAAGCCGGAGTACGAAGAGGTCGAGCTGGGCACCGCGGAGATCCGCGAGGTCTTCCGCTCCTCCAAGCTGGGCAACATCGCGGGTGTCATCATCCGCTCCGGCGAGGTCAGGCGGAACACCAAGGCGCGGCTGCTGCGCGATGGCCGGGTCGTGGCGGAGAACCTCAACATCGAGGGTCTGCGCCGCTTCAAGGACGACGTCACCGAGATCCGCGAAGGCTTCGAGGGTGGTATCAACCTCGGGAACTTCAACGACATCAAGATCGACGACGTCATCGCGACCTACGAGATGCGGGAGAAGCCGCGCGTCTAGCGCGGTGGGCCGGGGCCGGTCGGCGGGGTGGGAAAACTCCGTCGATCGGCCCCGGCCGTTCCCGTTACGATCATCAGCATGTATACCGGGACGTTGTCCTTCGACCTGCTGCTGGGGGACGTGCACTCCCTCAAGCAGAAGCGCTCGGTCGTCCGGCCCATCGTGGCCGAGCTCCAGCGCAAGTACGCGGTGAGCGCCGCCGAGGTCGGCGAGCAGGACCTCTACCGCCGGGCCCGGATCGGCCTGGCCGCCGTCTCCGGGGACCACGGGCATCTGTCCGGGCTCCTGGACGACTGCGAACGGCTGGTGGCCGGCCGCCCCGAGGTGGAACTGCTGTCCGTGCGGCGGCGGATCCACGGCGATCACGACGAATAGCGAAAAGCAAGCCGAACGGCAGGCAAGGAGAAGGACCAGTGGCCGACAAGGCGCGCGCGAAGAGGCTGGCGGACCTCATCCGCGAGGTGATCGCCGAGAAGCTGCACCGGGGCATCAAGGACCCCCGGCTCGGCACCCGGGTCACCATCACCGACACCCGGGTCACCGGCGATCTGCGGGAAGCCACCGTCTTCTACACCGTGTACGGGGACGAGAGCGACCGCGAGGAGGTCGCCGCCGGGCTGCGCAGCGCCAAGGGCGTCCTGCGCGCGGCGGTCGGCGCGGCGGCCGGGGTCAAGCACACCCCGAGCCTGGAGTTCGTCCCCGACGCGCTGCCGGAGACCACCCGCAACCTGGAGGACCTGTTCGACCGGGCCCGGGAGCGGGACGAGGAGGTACGCCGTACCTCCGCCGGGGCGCAGTATGCCGGCGGGGCCGACCCGTACCGCGAGGACAGCGCCGACCGCGAGGACGGCGCAGGCAGCACGGAGACCCGGGACGGCGCGGACACCGAGGGCACCGGGACCACCGGGAGCACCGAGGACCGTACCGACCGATGAGCAAAGCCAGCGGTGGCCCGGACGGGATCGTCGTCGTCGACAAACCCGCCGGGCACACCTCGCACGACGTGGTGGCGCAGCTGCGCGGCATCGCCCGTACCCGTCGCGTCGGGCACGCCGGGACCCTGGACCCGATGGCCACCGGCGTCCTGGTGCTGGGGCTGGGCCAGGCCACCAAGCTCCTCGGGCATCTGGCGCTCACCGAGAAGGAGTACCTGGGCGTCATCCGGCTCGGCCAGAACACGGTCACCGACGACGCCGAGGGCGAGTTCACCGGCGGCGCGGGCGCACCCGGCGTGGACCGGGCCGCCCTGGACGCCGCGGTGGCGGCGCTGACCGGCGACATCCTCCAGGTCCCCGCCAGCGTCAGCGCCATCAAGGTCGACGGCAAGCGGTCCTACAAGCGGGTCAGGGAGGGCGAGGACGTCGCCCTCCCCGCGCGGCCGGTGACGGTGCGCTCCTTCGACGTGCACCAGGTGAGCGCGGCGGTGGCCGAGGACGGCACCCCCGTCACCGACGTCACCGTGGGCGTGGTGTGCTCCTCCGGGACGTACATCCGGGCGCTGGCCCGCGACCTGGGCGCGGCGCTGGGCACCGGCGGCCATCTGACGGCGCTGCGCCGCACCCGGGTCGGGCCGTACGGCCTGGCCGGGCCCGGCGGCGCCCGCACCCTGGACGCGCTGCGCGCCGAGCTGACCGTGCTGCCGCTGGCGGACGCCGCCGCGGCGGCGTTCCCGCGCTGGGACGTGGACGAGCGGCAGGCGCGCCTCATCGGCAACGGGGTGCGCATCGCGGCGACCGGGCTGCCGGACGGGCCGGTGGCGGTGTTCGGTCCGCAGGGCGATCTGGTGGCGCTGATCGACGCGGCGGGGGACGCGCGGGCCAAGAGCCTCGCGGTGTTCGCCGCCCCGGCGGCCTCCCCGTCGTGAGGGCCCCGACCGGTGGCCGGGTACCTTGGAGCCGCGGCGGGCCACCGCATGGGCCCATCGGAATCCGCGAGAATCGGCGAGGAGCGTAAACGGTGCAGCGCTGGCGTGGCATGGCGGAGATCCCCGGTGACTGGGGGCGCAGTGTCGTCACCATCGGGTCGTACGACGGCGTGCACCTCGGTCACCAGCTGATCATCGGCAAGGCGGTGGAGCGGGCCCGGGAGCTGGGCGTCCCCGCGGTGGTCATCACCTTCGACCCGCATCCGACGGAGGTGATCCGGCCCGGCAGCCAGCCCGCGCTGCTGGCCCCGCACCGGCGGCGTGCCGAGCTGATGGCGGAGCTGGGGGTGGACGCCGTGCTGGTGCTGCCGTTCACCAAGGAACTCTCCCAGCTCTCCCCGGCGGAGTTCGTGGTGAAGGTGCTGGTGGAGAAGTTGCACGCGGTGTCCGTGGTGGAGGGGCCGAACTTCCAGTTCGGGCACCGGGCGGCGGGCAGCGTGGCGACACTGGCCGAACTGGGCGAGAGCTACGGCTTCGACGTCCGGGTCATCGATCTGTACGTGCGCGGCGAGGTCGGCGAGGGCGAGGCGTTCTCGTCCTCGCTGGCGCGCCGGCTGATCGCCGCGGGCGACGTGGCGGGCGCGGCGGCGGTGCTGGGGCGCCCGCACCGGGTGGAGGGCGAAGTGGTGCACGGCGCGGCGCGCGGCCGTGACCTGGGCATCCCGACCGCGAACCTGGACGTCGTGCCGGGCTCGGCGATCCCGGCGGACGGGGTGTACGCGGGCTGGCTGACGGCGGGCGAGGAGCGCTGGGCTGCGGCCATCTCGATCGGCACCAATCCGCAGTTCGAGGGCACCGTCCGGTCGGTCGAGGCGCATGTGGTGGACCGCACCGATCTGGACCTGTACGGGCAGTGGGTGGCCGTGGACTTCCACTCCTTCGTGCGCGGCCAGGAGACCTTCCCGAGCCTGGACGCCTTCCTGGCGCGGCTGGAGGAGGACAAGCAGCGGGTGCGGGAACTGCCGCCGCCCCCGCGGTGAGCGGTACGGCGGGCGGGTGACCGCCCCGCCCATCGCAGCGACACGACGACGGCCGCCGCCGGTCCCTCACGGACCGGCGGCGGCCGTCGTCCTGCGTCAGCGCTGCGGCGGCGGGGGCCCGCCCCACCCGCCGGGCTGCTGCGGGAAGCCGTAGCCCGGGTGTTGCGGCTGCTGGGGCTGCTGGGGCGGGTAGCCGTACCCGGGCGGCTGCTGCTGGTGCGGCGGTGGGTACCCGTACCCCTGTGGCGGCTGGCCGGGAACCTGGCCCTGGCCGGGCAGCGGCGGCGCCATGTGCGGCGGCAGCCCGCCGTCCTGGGTCCACAGCCCCTGCTGCTGCTGGGCGCGGACGAAGTCCTCGGCGATCAGCGCGGCGAGATCGAAGTACGCCTGCCGGGTCTTGGGCCGCATCAGGTCCAGGTCCAGTTCGGCGCCGGCCGCCAAGTGCTCGTCGAACGGGGCGACGACCACGCCGCGGCAGCGGGTCTCGAAGTGGGCCACGATGTCCTCGACCTTCACCAGCCGGCCGGTCTCCCGCACTCCGGAGATGACCGTGACGCTGCGCTGCACCAGCTCGCCGTAGCCGTGGGCGGCGAGCCAGTCGAGGGTGGTGCTGGCGCTGCTGGCGCCATCCACCGAGGGCGTCGAGACGATGATCAGCTGATCGGCGAGATCGAGGACGCCGCGCATCGCGCTGTAGAGCAGGCCGGTACCCGAGTCGGTCAGGATGATCGGGTACTGCTTGCCGAGCACGTCGATGACGCGGCGGTAGTCCTCGTCGTTGAACGTGGTGGAGATCGCCGGGTCCACGTCGTTGGCGAGGATCTCCAGACCGGAGGGCGCCTGCGAGGTGAACCGGCGGATGTCCATGTAGCTGTTGAGGTACGGGATCGCCCCCACCAGATCGCGGATCGTGGCACCGGTCTCGCGGCGCACCCGGCGGCCGAGCGTACCGGCGTCCGGGTTGGCGTCGATCGCGATCACCTTGTCCTGCCGCTCACTGGCCAGCGTGGCGCCGAGGGCGGTGGTCGTGGTGGTCTTGCCGACGCCGCCCTTGAGACTGATCACGGCGATCCGGTAGCAGGACAGCACGGGGGTGCGGATGACATCCAGCTTGCGCTGCCGCTCCGCCTCCGCCGCCTTGCCGCCGATCCGGAACCGGGAGCCCGCCTTGGAAGCGGGCTGGGAACGCTGCTTGTTGCGGCGCTTGTCCTGGAGCAGCCGGTCGGAGGACAGCTCGACGGAGGCCGTGTAGCCGAGCGCGCCGGGCTGGGCCCCCTCGTACGGCTGCGCGCCGGGCCAGCCCGCCGCGGCCCGGGGGTCCTGCGCCGGCTGCTGGCCCTGGGGCTGCGATGGCTGCCCCTGGTGGGCCTGCGGGTGCGGTCCCGGCTGCTGCGGTGGGGCGAACTGCGGACCGCCCGGCTGACCGTACGGCGGCGGCCCGGCGGGGCGGTCGCTCTGGTCGTCCTGGCCGGGCGACGGCGCCTGCGGATGGTGCGCGTACGGGGCCCCGGGCTGCGGCTGCGGGTAGGGCTGCCCGGGGGCGGGCTGGTGCGGGTACGCCGGGGCGGCGGGCGGCTGCTGCGGCGTCGGCTGCGCGTGCGGAGGGTGAACGCCGCCCGGTCCCGGCTGACCCGGCACGCCGGGCTGACCCGGCTGCGGGTACGGGGCGTGGGCGGCGGGGCCTGGCCCGCCGTGCTCCGGGGCACCCGGGTACGGCGCGGGCGGCGGCGGGCTCTGCACCGGCCCGCCCGGCCCCTGGCCCGGCTGCGGCTGCGGGTACGGCGCGACGGGCCCGGCCGCCGGCGGTCCGGCCACCGGCGGCTGCGGCGCGGCGGCGGGCGGCGCGTACGGCGCAGCGGGCGGGGGCGCGGGCGTGGCCGCCTGCTCCGGTTGCGCCGCCTGCTGCTGGAAGGCCGGCGGTACGGCGTCCTGCGGTTCGTCCTGCTGCGGGTCCTCGTCGGCCGGCTCCGCGTCCCCGCCCTGCGGACTCTCCTCCGCCTCCTCCGGAGCCGGAATCGGCGTCTCGGGCTCCGCGCGGGCGAACTCGACCCGGACGGGCGGCTGCTCCTGCGCGAAGTCCGCCGCACCCTTGGGAGTGAAGACGAATGTGGCGTCCGACGCGGGCGCGGCATCACCGGGGGCCGCGGGCGCGGCGTCGGCCGGTTCGTCCGGCCCGGGAGCTGCGGCCGTGTCGGTGGACGCGGCGGAAGCTTCCGTGGCCCGGTTCCCGCCGGCCGCGTCCTCCTTCTCATCCCGCGCTCCGGCGGCCTCCTCCGGTTCGCCGGCCCCGGCCGGTGCCGAAGGCGGTGCCCCGGCCGGCGTCGGCGGCTTGATCTGGAAGTCCGGCGGCAGCGGCGGCAGTCCACCCGGCGGCGCGGCCGGTGGCACCGGCGGTACGGCGCCGGGCCCGGCGGCCGGCGCGGGCTGCTGCGGCGGGCGCTGCTCCCGTACGGCCTTGCGCACCGCGGCGGCGGAGAACTGGAGCGTGGTGCTGTTCAGGCCCTCACCCTCCTCGCGCGGCGAGGGCGGCTGCTGCGGGGCCGGCGCGGGCGGCGGCACCGGCACATCCTGCGGGTGCAACTCGGGAACCGGCCCCCGGTCGGCGGCCGGTGGGGCGGCCGGCGGAGGAACGGCGTCCTGCGGCGGAGCAGGCGGCGCGGCGGGCGGCGGCACCGGGGGACCACCCACCGGCGGAGCGGACGGCACGGACGCCGCGGCACCCCCCGAGTACCAGGCGGGAGGCGTGTAGTCGATGGTGAACTGCCCGGTGGTCTCCGTCTCCTCCTCAAGCAGTTCCTCGTCGGGCCGTTCGTCGGGGACGGAGCTGTCCTCCCCGGTGCGAACCTTGTCCCGATCGGTGTTCACGACGCCTCCCGCTGCTGGTATTGCTTTCTGGCCCGGGCATCATGGGACCGTTACGCGGATGACGGACCTGAGCCCCCGTGCGGTTCCCTCGGCATGGACCGGGGTGAGTGGCCTCTCGGCGCGCACGCCGCGACCGCATCCAGCCTAATCACCATAGCGGCGGTAACCGCACCCTCCCCGCGAAGGCTTCGCTCATCACACCGGTCAAACCGGCGTGATACGGACAGGGGTGCGGCCGGCCGTCCGAGCCCGGTCAACCGGCGTCGTGGTACCGGATACTGCCCAGGATCTGCTCGATGGTCTCATCGGACAGCTCGTCGTCATAGCCGGTATCGGCCACCAGGCCCCATTCCACGAGATCGTGGACGGGATTGAGATACGAGACGCCGATGGCGAGACCGTCCCGCACCGGACAGCGCGCCTCCGGATTGTCCGGGCGCCCGGTGATCGTCGCGGTGGTCACATGGCCCCGCACGCCGTGGTCGTTGCCGAACGGCCGGGTCTCCGTCACCTCGACCTGGGCCCCCTCGTCCCGACCGTAACGCGACACCAGGAGGTCCATCGCGAGCTCCCGGCTCGATTCCTCGGTGCCTGTCGTCCCCTGACCACTCCGGGTTCCGGCCAGGGCCCTGGCGTCCACGAGGGCGTCGGCACCATCGGCCTCGGCCTCGGCCATGGTGTCCTCGGACCAGTACTCGCACGCGGGGTTCCACAACATGGCCGGGTCCCCGATGGTGACGGGGTTCTCCCAGTCGCCTTCCCGGCTGAACGACAGGGTCGACCCTTCCGGCCCCACGCCCCAGTCCGGGGGCACGTCGAACGCCGTGTACCGCTGGGAGCTGGTCACGACCAGCCAGTCCTCGGAAACCACGGACACCGACGAGTCGGTCATCGGAGCGCGCGGGTCATCGGGATGACGACTGCGGGCCCCATCGGCCTCGTCCGGTTTCCCGGTGGCGACCACCGCCCCGTCCGCGGCCCGGCCCGGGTCGGTGAGCACCAGCAGCGCGGCGATGGCCGTGAAGGTGAGTGCCGTGCCGGCCAGGCCGAGTGCCAGGGCCCGCACCGTGCCGTGTCCGCCGCCCCTGCCGCCCCCCGTGCCGCCGCCACCGGGCGGAGGCGGCCCACCGGAAGAGACCGGCCGCAGCCAGGACGGGTCCTGGTAGGGGTTCGCTCCGCACGGCTGATCGCCGAATCCCATCCGCTGTATTCCCTCCCCGCTCCGTCACTCAGCTGCTGGGATCCAGCCGGCTGGCATGCCCCAGCAACCCGGCCTCCCCATCGGTGGGCACCAGCCTCACCAACTGCCGGGCCCGCCGCGTGCACCACACCGTGGCGTCCTCCGCCAGCGTCGACAGCGCCTCCGTCTGCTGCGCCGGCAGCCCCATCACCGGACCGATACGGGCCCCCTCCTCCGGCGAGATCCGCTGCACCCCCACCAGCGCGGCGCGTTCGGCCAGCCGCGGCGCCACCGGGCTCAGATAGGGCAGCAGCGTCAGCACCGGCTGCCACGGGGCGGACACCACCCGCCCGCGCGGCGGCCGGATGCCGCAGTCGCGGACCACCAGCACCGGGTTGCCCAGCGTCGCGCCCAGCGGCGGCACCTTGCCCACCTCGTGCAGCGTCATCAGCTCCATGCCGCCGTCCGCCGCCTGCGCCAGCCGCGTCCACAGCCGGGGCCGCCCGGTCTCCACCGCCACCCGGGTGCCGGTGCCCACCGCGCGCAGCGCCAGCACCTGCGCCGTCCACACGCCGCCGATCAGCACGATCTCGTACGGCACCGGGTGATGTATCCCCAGCACCGCCGGCCGCCCCCGGACATCGACGCCGATCACCACGCCGTCGTCGCCGACCGGCAGCGCCAGCCCGGCGAGTTCGTCCGCGGTCAGTATCCGCCCGCCGCCCCGGCCCATCAGTGCCCGCCTCCCAGCGGCAGGGTGGCCCGCACCCCGCGCAGCTGCTCGTAATCCATCCGGGCCAGCCCGACCCGTACCCCCCGCGCCGTGTGCAGCAACGCCTCGCCCGCCGCCCGCAGATGCTCCTCGCCGCGCCCGGTGACCCGGACGTGCCCGGCCATCGACACCGCGTCGGCGCCGTGCCGGCGCAGCGTCAGCGCGAAGGTCGTCGCGAACGCCGGCCCCGAGGTCAGCGCCGCCACCAGCGCCGGCAGGGGCACCGATCCGGCGCCCGGCTCCGGCCACCGGCTCACCTCGAACGTCGTGTGCCAGCGGTCGTCGCACCGCCAGCCCCGGGTGCTCTCCGCCGTACGCCGCGGCCTGGGTCCGTCGCCCTGGCCGATCAGCGTCGTGGTCGCCGGGTTGGAGCTGACGCAGGCGGCGACCGCCGACAGCAGCTCCGCCTCCGACAGCACCGTGGTCCGGAACCCCGCCCCGGTCAGCCGGCTCGCGAGCTGGTCGGCGGCCCGGGTCAGTGCCCGCTGCGCGCCCCTCAGCCCGCCGCCGCGTTCGGCAACGGCGGCTCGGCACCGTTCCGGGTCGAGCCGCAGCGCCACCCAGGTCAGCCGCAGCCCGGGCGCCGGTGCGTGGCCGCCCTGCGCCGCGGTGCCCAGCAACTGGGCGTAGTTCCGCCCGGCGATCGCCTGGTCCGGCAACTGCGGCGCGGGCGCCGGCTGGGTGTGCTGCACACACTGCACCGAGTCCAGGACGATGCCGTCCGTCTCCAGCGCGTCCGCCAGCAGGGCCAGCGGCAACGGACTGCCGTCCCGCCCCGGTTGCAGCGGCGCGCGCGGCGCCTCCACCCGCAGTACGGCCGTGAGCCGGCTGCCGTCCCCGGCCATGCCCACATCGCCCGCCCAGGACGAGCCCAGCGCGCCGCTCCCCGCGCCTCCGGCGGCCTTCGAGCGCTGCACCGCGTAACTGCGCAGCCCCGGCTCGCACTCGGCAGCCAGCGACAGCAGCGGATCGACACCGGACGGCAGCGGACCCACGGCCCGCCGCCGGCGGCGGCGCAACCGCCGCACCGCCGCGGCCCACACCGGAAGCGGCCGGCCGCGCCGCCGGGCCACGGCGATCAGCACCAGGGCGGCGGCCGGTGGCGCGGCAGCCGCCAGCAGCACCGGGCTGTCCGCCGCCCAGGCGCCCAGCACCAGGGCCAGCGCCGCCTGCACACACACCAGCGGCCACACCACCAGTCCGGGACCGGACGCCGCGCCCGCCGCCCCGGACGCCGCCCGCGTCCCCCGGTCCGCCACCGGCGGACGTCCGGGCGCGGACACCGGCTCCCGGGACGCGGCGTCAGGTGCCGTGCTGTGGGCCGCCGTCACCGTGGTCGTCATCGTCAACGCCCCCCTCCTCCCGGTGATCGGTTCGTCACCCGGCATAGTAGAGGTCGACTCCGGCGACCGGCACAGCCGACCCGGACAGTTGAACCAGCCGCACGGGGGAGGAGCGCCCGGCCATGGCCTCGCGCAAGGACGAGCTGAACGCATACACCTACGCCAAGCGACGGCGGGTCGCCGCCTTCGTACAGCCCTCGCCCACCGGCAGCGACGAGGGCGCCCCGCGCCCGCTGCGCGCCGTCGTGCCCGGCCTGGTGGTCGGCGCGCTGGTGCTGGCGGGCTTCGGCGCCTGGGGGATGTTCAAGCCGGCCGTCCCCGCGAACTGGGACACGCCCAACAAGAACGTCATCATCGGCAGCGAGTCCACCACCCGCTACGTCGTCCTGACCACCGACGGCCGCGACCAGCTGCACCCGGTGCTCAACCTCTCCTCCGCCCGGCTGCTGCTCGACCCCGACTCCTTCGACATCGTCAGCGTCAACGAACGCGAGCTGGACAACGGCCGCATCCCGCACGGCGCCACCCTCGGCATCCCGTACGCCCCCGACCGGCTGCCGTCCGCCGCCGACGCCGGGACCGCCAAACGGTGGGCGGTGTGCCAGCGCCCCGGCGGCGGGGCCGGCGGCGTGCAGCAGGCGGTGTTCGTCCTCGGCGAGCGCGACGCGGACCGGGTCGAGGGACGGCAGCGGCTGCGCGACGGACAGGTGCTGTACGTCGCCTCCACCCGCGACCAGGCCAGCTATCTGGTGGACGAGGCGGGCACCAAGTACCTCATCGGCGGCCCGGACTGGGAACAGCTGCCCGGCGACGAGACGGAACTCCTGCACCGCTCGCTGGTCGGCAGCGAACAACAGCCGCAGCCCGTCACCGAGGAGTGGCTCGCCACCCTGAACGACGGCGACCCCATCGTCTTCCCGGAACTGGAGGGCGTCATCGGCGCACCGGCCGGCGTACCGGGCCTGGATCCGGGCGCCGACCTGGTCGGCACGGTGCTGCTCGCCCCCACCGGCGCCGGACCGCAGCACTACGTGGTGTTGCCGCAGAAGGTGGTGCCCGTCTCGGAGTTCACCGCCCGGCTGCTGTTGTCCAGCCCGGCCGCCGGACCGCTCGGCCAGGCGGGCCGCCCGCTGGAGGTCGGTGCGCAGACGTTCACCCCGGCCCCCGCCGCCGACAGCATCGACAGCGGGCGGCACTGGCCTGAGCACGCCGCCGAGCAGGTCAACGCCCTCGACGGGGACGACGATCCGCGCGAGACCGTCTGCTCGGTGCTGCGCGGCGTGGACGAGGACGACGGCGCCACCGAACTGAGCACCTGGGCCGGCACCGGCTACCCGGCCACGATCGTGAACGAGGCGGGCAGCGCGTACGTCACGCCCGGCTCCGGCCTGCTCTACCGCCAGGTCCAGGGCGAACAGGCCGAGGCGGGCGGCCTGTTCCTGGTCACCGACACCGGACTGCGGTACGCGGTGACGGCCGGCGCCACCGCCGACAAGAGCGCCGACGACACCCGGATCCGGCTCGGCTACCGGGACGTCACCCCGGTCCCGGTGCCCGCCCACTGGTCGCAGTTCCTGCCGGTCGGCCCGCGCCTGGATCCGGAGAGCGCCCGGCAGCCGCAGGGATCATGAGCGGGGGAACACGGATGGGACGACGGAATATCGTGGCGGCGTGCGCGCTGCTGGCGGGCGCGCTGTACGTACCGTACGGGCCGGCGGGCGCGGCCCTCGCCGACGACCGGCGCTGCACCTTCCCCTCGGAACCGATCGAGGAACAGCCCTGGTCGCTCCAGCGCGTCCTGCTGGACCGGCTGTGGCAGGACACCCGCGGGGCGGACATCCGCGTCGCGGTGATCGACAGCGGCGTGGACACCACCAACCCGCAGCTGGCCGACGCCGTCGACCGATCCTCCGGAGCGGACTTCACGCCCGAGGACCCGGACGAGGACGACGCGCCCTCCTCGGTCAGCCGGGGCGACGGAACGACGGACACCGTGGGCCACGGCACCAAGGTCGCCGGCATCATCGCCGCCCGGCCGGACGACGCCAGCGGCTTCGTGGGGCTGGCGCCGGAGGCAACGATCATCCCGGTGCGGCAGAACGACGCGTACGGCAGCGGCACGGTCGACTCGCTGGCCTGGTCCATCGACCACGCGGTGGCGCAGGGGGCGCGCATCATCAACATCTCGCAGGACAGCGAGCAACAGCTCAGCGACGACAACAATCTGAAACGGGCGATCGACGCGGCCCTCACCGCGGACGTCGTCGTCATCGCCTCGGTGGGCAACGACGGCGCCGACGGGTCGATGGCCGAGACCTACCCCGCCGCGTACGACGGCGTCCTGGCCGTGGCCGCCTCCGACCGCAACAACGAGCGCGCCTTCTTCTCCCAGTCCGGCGACTTCGTCGGCATCGCGGCGCCCGGCGTCGACATGGTCTCCACGGTCCCCGGCGGCGGCCAGTGCGTGGACAACGGCACCAGCTTCGCGGCCCCGTACGTCGCCGGCGTCGCGGCGCTGCTCCGCGCCAAGTACCCGGACTGGACGGCGCCGCAGGTCATCACCCATCTCCAGCAGACGGCGGAGCGCGGTATCCCCGGCCCGGACCCGTACATCGGCTGGGGCGTGGTCGACCCGGTCCGCGCCCTCACCGAACCGGCGGCACCCGGCGACGCCCCGGTCCCGGACGAGCCGGCGCCGCCCGCCCCGGCGCCCGACATCCCGGAGCTCCAACTCGGCGAGTCCTACGCGGACCGCGCCGAACGGCTGGGCACCTACGTCCTGCTCACCGGCACCGTCCTGACGGCCTCGGTGGCCGGCACCGCACTGATCCTGCGGGACCGCCGCCGTCGTCGCCGTCGCCGTACCACCGCCACTTCCTGACCCGTCCGGGAGACCCCAGATGTCCCAGCCCCACGGCGGCTTCGGCCCGGCCATCCCGCCGCCTGCCCCCACCGGCGGACACCCGCGCTGGGCGGCTCCGCTCCTCATCGCCCTGTCCCTGGCGGTGCTGGTGTCGGCCGGCGGCCTGGTGTGGGCGATCGACCAACGCCTGGGCCGGGAACCGGCCGCTGCGGAGCCGGCGCCCCCGGCACCGCTGCCGGCCGAGCCGATCGAGGCGACCCTGGCCTGGCAGATCCCGGCACCCGACACCAGCTCCTTCGACGAGGAGGTGTGGGAGGCCGGACTGTGGCTCCATGAGGACACCGTCGTGCGGGTGATGCCCGACGCCCTGGTGTCCTACGCGGTGTCCGACGGCAGTGAACGGTGGAGGATGCCGCTGGCGGCGGGACGCAACGGCTGCACCTCGTCCCCGCGGGTCGACGCGGGCCGGATCGCCGTCCTCTCCGGCATGAGCTGTGAGCATCTGATCGTGGTCGATCTGACGAGCGGCGAACAGCAGGCCACCATCGCGCTGGGCACCACCCGGATGAAAGCTCCCTACCTGCAGCCGGCGATCCTGGGCGACACGGTCGCGATCGGCTCCTGGAACGGAGGCGCCGGGTTCCGGATCAGTGACGGCGAGCAGCTGTGGTGGCACCAGCCGAGCGGGCGGTGCGCCGAGACGGGTTTCACGGTGCTGGAGGACCGCTTCGTCTCCCGGCTGGAGTGCGGGACCGGCTGCAACGACCTGGGCGTGTGCGGGTACGGCCACACGGGCACGGGGTTGCGGGCGACGACCGAGGACGGGGAAGAGCTCTGGCGGTGGGATTTCGACTACGAGGTGGAGGGCTCCCGGCTGGACATCACCGGGGTGATCTCGGTCGAACCACTGGTCATCCACGTCCGTCTCGACGGTATGTTCCCCGGTGACGAGCGGGTGTTCGTGGTCGAGGACACCAGGAACTCCGTGCTCACGGAGGTGGGCTACGAGAAGCACCGGCACGCGTCACCTTGCTCCCTCCAGGCCCCCTGGTGGTGCGGCGGCGCCCTCGTCGGCGGGGACTACCTCGCCCTGTCGGGGATGGACGCGGTAGGGCTGTCGGTGTTCCGCCTGACGACGGGCGAGCTGGTGGGCGACGTCCCCGCCGATGGAGCGACCATGCGGCCGATCGCCATGGTCGAGGGCGAACTGCTCGTGTACCGGGGCGAACGGGGGGAACACCCGGGGGCGCTGTTGGCGATCGACCCGGAAACGCTCGCGGAGCGCACGGTCATGACCCTGGACGGGAACGCCGCCCCGGAGGCCGACATGTGGGGAGCCTTGGGTTACGACGTGCGCATCGCGTGGGACTCCCGGACCCGGACCCTGATCATGGCCTCCGCCGCTTTCCACACCAACGCCCCCCGGAAGGAAGCGGCCCTGCTGGCCTACCGGTGACGCGGCACGGTCCGGCTCACTCGATGTCGAACTCGCCGTCCCGCGCGCCCAGGACGAAGGCCTCCCACTCGGCCGCGGTGTACCGCAGCACGGTGTCGGGGTCGCTGGAGTTGCGCATGCCGACGCCGCCGCCGGGCAGGTAGGCGATCTCGACCCGCTCCTCCTCGGGGCTGCCCGGCGCGCTCAGCCACTCCACCCCCGAGATGTCCAGCGCGTACAGTTCGTCCTTCTCCCGCTCCTTGCGAGCGGCGATCTCGGCCTCGGTCTCCGTCCCGGACATCGCGGGGACTCCCTTCTCACCACAAAGCTGCCGACTGCGACCGATGGTAACGCAGCGCACCCGGGCGTGAACTATCGGCTGCGCAGGAGCCATTCCGCGAGCAGGACGAGAACGAACCCGGTGACCAGAACCGCCATGCCCAGCCGGGTACGGCCCCGGCGGCTCATCTCGATGACGGCGCCGGACAGGACGAACGCCGCGCCGTAGAGCCCGAGGGACACCAGGGAGGAACCGTCACCGAGTTGCATGACGAGCACCACCGCCATCACGGCCATGGCCGCCGCGCCGATGCCCATCCGCAGTCGTCTGGCCTGCCGTGGGGTGAGTCCCTGCGGTGTCGAAGTCACGTCAAGAGCATAGACGTTCGGTCTCTCCCGGTACTCAGTGCCGTGGATGAGTACCTGTACGGATAGCGGGCGCAGGAACCGTCACTAGTCTCACTCGCGTGGTTACCCGCGTGTCTGTCCGATGTAGCCGACGCCTAAGATGAGCTACGAACGGCAAGGGAGGGGGCACGGGGGGTAGATGAAAATGGGGGTGGGGCATGCCCGATGAAACCGGCTCCGCGCCGGACCTGATCGTTTCCCCGGAGGCACTGGGAGCCTTCCGCGGGCGGCTCGACGATCTGCTGACCAGGACGCGATCGGCGGGCCTGACGCCGTCGCTGATGGCCGAGCTGCGGCTGGACCAGTACAACTTCGGTGGCCTGATTCCCGGGATGACGCAGATCTCCCATGAGTTCCAGAGCGCGACCCACCGGCTGGAGGCCTTCATCCGCATCCAGCAGGACCTGATCGAGGCCCTGGGGATCGCGACGCTCATCTCGCAGCACGGTTACGAGAACGTCGAGGCGGAGAACAGGGAACGCCTGCAGCAGATCATGGCGCGGCTGGCGGAGGACTACACACCACCACCGCCGATCACCGACCAGGACCTCCACGGCCCGCCGGGCATCACACCCCTGCGCTGAGTGCCGTGAGGATTGCCTGAATCGATCACCAAGGAGGAGGAGTCAGCATGGCGGAAGAGCCTGCGAACAGTGATCTCACCGTCAGCAGTGGCGATATCACCACGCTGCTGGGGCACTTCGAGGAAGCCCAGCAGCTCATCGCCTCGATGAGCGCCCAGTCGGACGAGACCAAGACGACCGTACGGGCGCACTGGCAGAGCACGAGTGCCGGGGAGTTCAGCCGGGGCCAGGAGCAGCTGGGCCTCGACATCCACAAACTCTCGGCGGCTCTGGAGAACCTGGCGGAGCTGGTCCGCCTGAGCCGGGACGGCTTCTCGACCGAGGAACAGGAACAGGCCGCGGCCCTGAAGTCCGTGTACGCCCCGTTGTCCACCGGTGGAAACCCCGTGGTGGCCGGGCTCTAGACGGAGACCGAGAGGTTCCGGCAATCGACTGTGTGAAGGGCAGACCATGACAGACGACCACATCTCCGTCAGGTATTCAGGGCTGAACCAAGGAAGCGAGGAGCTGAGTGAGATCGAGCGCCAGCTGAAGGAGAGCCTGGAGAAGATCGAAGCCGCGATGCGCGCCGTCTCGGCCGGCTGGATCGGTGAGGCCAAGACCGCACTGGACCAGAACATGGTGGTGTTCAACGCGGAGCTGGACAAGCTCCGTGGCGTATCGGGCGCCATCGGCGGCGCACTGGTGAACATCATGGGCAATTACCACCGGGTCGACCAGCGCCACGCCGGGCTGATCGCCCCGGCCTGACCTCTGGCACCCACTCTCCGGGACACAGGAGTCATCCTGTGTCCCGGAGAGTTCGGCAGGTCGGAGGAGGAGGCCGGCAGCAGTGGGCTTCGATGAGGAATGGGCCCGGATCAAGGCGGACGCGCGCGATGAAATCGCTCGTACACAGCTCAACAGCACGTCGCCGGCCGGAGGTGAACAGGGGGAACTCGTCGTTCACAGCGCCGATATCAGCGCCATCGGGGTGCAGGCCGATGAACTGGCGACGTCCTTGCAGGAACACGGGCTGGTGGCTGACAATCCGACGCGCGTCGCCGGCATCCTCCTGCGCACGCCCGGGTTCGAAACCGGCAGAGCGCTGACCGACGTCGCGGAGGCATGGCAGTCCCAGGTGGAGACCTTGACCGAAGCCTGCCTGGGGATCGCCGGGCACCTTCACCACACAGTGACGGATCACGCGGGGGGCGAGCTCGAGAATCAGGCTGAACTGGTCAGGGCCCGGACATCCGAGACGGTACGCCATATCACCGGCATGGCGTGAAAGGGTCAGACATGGGTGCGGGCGATCGCCTGGGATTCGAGGAGCTCTTCAACGCCCCGCTGGACGAACTGCGCAAGGCCAGGGACAGCTGGGACGAGCAGGTCCAGCGTCTCACTGAGTTGCAGGAGCCGGCCGAGAACATGGCAGGCCAGGCACGATCGGCGAGCTGGGAGGGCGAGAACGCGTCCGTCACCGTGCCGCACGTCTTCGCTCAGGCCGGCCAGTTCGAAGCAGCGCTGCTGCAGGCCACCTCGCTCCGGAACATCTGCAGAGACGGATACCACCGGCTCAAGGGCTATCAGGACCGTCTGGGAGAGTTGATCGACGAAGCGGCGGCGGACGGTGTCCACGTCTCCGGCTCCGGACGGGTGGACGCCCGGCTGTCCGAGGTGGACGGCGAGACGCGCCGGATTCGGCAGCAACGCGCGCTGGAGGTTTCGCAGAGCATCGAAAGCGTCCTCCAGTCCGCGACGGACGCGGACCAGAGCATTGCCCAGGCCCTGCGGGACGCCAAGGGCACGGATCCGTACGCCTTCAACCCCGTCGAATACGCCAACCTTTCACAGGCTGAGACGGCCTACGCCGACGCCCAGCACTTCATCGAGCTGGCCGAGCGGGGTTCCGAACTCACCGATGACGAACTGCGCACGTTCAGTTGGCTGGCCGAATACTATGCGGACGACCCGGTTTTCGCCGAGCGCGTGACACTCGCTCTGGGAGCAGAAGGGACACTGCGACTCTGGGCCGACCTCAGTTCCGGAAACTGGCACCCGAATTCCGAACGATGGCAGATCATGGACGGCCTTCAGACCAATCTGGGTAACCTTCTGGGCACGGCGACCCGCTCCGACTCCGTAGCCATGGGGGAGTGGGAGCAGGACATGCTCGGCCTCGGAGAGCAGCCCATCAACGGTGGTCCCCGCGGGTATCAGGTGATGAGCGCACTGATGCGCGACGGTGAGTACGAGACGGAGTTTCTTCTCGACTACGGCGAAGCCCTGATGAACTTCGAGATGGAATTCGTCGCGGGTTACGGTGGTTCCGACCCGGTCCTGGGTGGCTCAGGGGCACCGAACTGGCGTCTTTGGCACTCCGACACACGACTCAACTTCGGGGACGCGGATGACTTCGGCCAGGACCCCGTGGTCGGCTACATGAGCGCGTTGAGCCACAATCCGGAGGCTTCCACCGCGTTCTTTGCCGCCCCCGAAGGGTTTGATCCTTCCGACCGGGAATCGGAGATCAGCCGTCGCCTCGCATACCTTTCGCAGGAGCGTACGTGGTGGACGAGCCCCGATGCTTTCGTTCCAGAGGCCATCGGAATTCACCCGATAGTGGGAGAAGCTCTGGTGGCGGCTACGACAGGCATCTCACCGGAAATGCTCGATCCTGAGGCCATGGAAGAAGGTGGCTTCGGGGACTACCGGACCGCGGACACGGCCAGAGTCATGGATCAAGTCATGCATCTGTACGGAACTCTTGATCCGGAGCTATTGAGCAGTCAGCCAGAAATGAGTACTGCCCTCGGTTTCATGACGGGCATGTACATGGATGACATCAACTATGCGGTTTCCGGGATGGGGGACGAGAAAAACGCCGAGCATGCCGATATCTTTGCGACCTCGTACGGCGACACATTGGAGTCCGGAAGATACTCCACAATTCGCTTTCTGAGCGTTATCGGGAAGGATGAGACTGCTTACGAGAGTGCAACCCTGCTTCAGCACGTCTATATGTTGGGGAAGCTGGATGAATTCCCGCCGACCGACTCGGATAATTTTATTTCCGGATCCCAGATCCTTATGGCGGGAGGTGAGGTGCGCGGCATTCTGGATCATGCACGAGCAGAGCAGGTCGCTGCGGATTATGTGGGAGACTCAGCAGCTGCGCAGGCAGCATTGGCCAGTTCTGCGGAATGGAAGGGTGCTGCGGTCGGCGCTGCGGTGGGTGCTGGTGTTGCCTTTGTGACGGCTCCGTTCACGGGTGGTCTGAGCGGCTTCCTGGTCCCCATAGGCGCTGATATGGGCGGAGAATTTTTGAGCACGTTCTTCGAAGGGTTCATCGATGACGGCTCCGATTCGGACGGTCAGGCGGAGAAGAAAGGGCAGCTTTCTCGGCAAGGGTTTTTTGAGGCCGGGGAAGAAGATATCGCGGAACTTCTGAATCTCTATACATCCTCGGCCGAGTCGTACATCGATCGAGAAAGTATATCTGTGCAGCGAAGTCTCGTGGAGGGTTCTTACGTAAATGGGAGGGCCAGTGATGAAGCGTATGGATATCTGCCTCACTAGAAATGCGCGCAGTGACGGCGGTGGTCTCTTTTCCAGGATGGCGCTCCGTCCGATATTTATCGGTGCGGGGGCGCTGTTGGTCGCTTCTTGTCACAGCCCTGCGGAAGAACCTGGAATCTCAGGCGTTGCCGCAGAGGAGATCTGCGGCGGTATCCTCTCGGCTGACGCCGCCACTGCTCTCGAAGATCTCTCCGGCATGACGCAGTTCGGTGAGTTGCCAGAAGATCCGGCAACCGAGCTTTCGAACTCCATCGCACGTCTGCGTTCAGCGGAACCCGGGGAAGAGAAAATATGCAGCGTCTATGCGCCCCCCGATTCCGATCTCCCGTCCGTCACGATCTCGTTCGAATGGGTCTTGCCCAATTTTTCCGGTGATGGCAGGCGCTACGACACCGGTATGAATGCCACCGTATTGCCGAACACGGCGATCATCGCATTCCGATGCGAGGGCGAAGATTACCCCTCCGAGAAAGTGATGCTGGGAAGGTTGAGTATTCGCTCCGGGGCAGGGACGTCGGAGGGCCAGATGGCCATCGTCAACTCAGCATCCCGGGCAGTGGCCGAAGAGCTGGGTTGCCTCGACGAGTCCGGTCTTGTCGAAGGCGTTCCCCAGCCCCTCGGCGACTAGCTCCCTACTCCTCCGGGAGCCAGCCCAGCTGGATCTGCGGGTTGCCCTTCTTGCGTGTGGTCAGGACCGCGCGGCCCGGCGGTTGGGGACGGGCCCGGACGCCGCTCATGATCTCGCCCTCCTTCGGGTCCCCGGACAGGATGAGGGCCTGGGCGCCGAGGTCGCGCAGCCGCTGCATGAAGGGCTCGAAGAAGGCGCGGGCCACCCCGGCCGAGTTCCTGGCGATGATGAAGTTGATGCCCACGTCCCGGGCGTAGGGCAGGTGCGGGGCCAGCTGCGTCAGCGGGTTGTTGGAGTTGGCGGCAACCAGGTCGTGGTCGTCGACGATCAGGAAGATGCGCGGACCGGTCCACCAACTGCGCTCCCGCAGCTCCTGGATCGTGATGTCCTCCCGCGGCGAACGCTTCTCGAAGACCGACCGCAGGGCTACCACGTCCTCGATCAGCTTCGACTCCATGATCGCGTAGTCCGCCACGTACTCCTGGGGCGCCGCCGCCATGAGGGAGCGGCGGTAGTCGGCGATGATGAAGCGGGCCTGCTCGGCGGGGTAGCGCTCGGTGATCTTCTGCATGATCAGCCGGAGCGCCGCCGACTTGCCCGACTCGCTCTCGCCGAGGACCAGCAGGAACGGGTCCTTCTCGAAGTCGAGGAACACCGGCTCCAGATCGGTCTCGCTGATCCCGATCGCGATACCGGCCTCCGGGCGAGTCGCGCCGTGCGGGAGCCGTGCGGCCGGCAGCACGCGCGGCAGCATCCTGACCTGGGGAGCCACGGTGCCCTGCCACCGCTCGGCCACCGCGGCCACCAGCGCCGCCGTGCCCTCGGCGAGGTCACCCGGGGTGCTCCGTCCGTCGATGCGCGGCAGTGCGGCCATCCAGTGCAGTTTCTCGGGAATCTGACCCCGGCCGGGAGCGTTGGCCGGCACCGCTCGGGCGATCTTGCGATCGAAGTCCGAATCCAGCGCCTCCGCCAGCTTCAGCTCCAGCCGGTTGCTCAACTGGTCCTTCAGCGCGGGCCGCACCTCCATGTGCCGGGACGCCGCCACGACGACGTGGATCCCGTACCCCAGTCCGCGGGACGCCAGATCGTTGATCACCGGCTCCAGCGTCATGTCGTAGTCCTGCTTGAACGCCCCCCAGCCGTCCACCAGCAAGAAGACGTCCCCCCAGGGCTCCTCGGCGAACTGCCCCGCCGCCCGCATCTTGCGGTAGGTGGTGACCGAGTCGATGCCGTGCCGGCGGAACAACTCCTCGCGGCGCGCCAGCACACCCGCCACCTCGGACACCGTGCGCCGCACCCGGTCGGCGTCCAGCCGCGAGGCGACACCGCCCACATGCGGAAGACCCTCCAGGGAGGCGAGCCCGCCGCCGCCGAAGTCCAGGGCGTAGAACTGCACTTCCTGCGGCGTATGGGTCAGGGCGAACGACGCGACCAGCGTGCGCAGCAGCGTCGACTTGCCCGACTGGGGGCCGCCGACGATCAGCATGTGACCGCCCGCGCCGGAGAAGTCCCGGTACAGGGTCTCCCGGCGCTGCTCGTACGGCTTGTCGACCTGGCCCAGCGGAACGACCAGCGTGCCGGTCGGCCCCCTGGTCACCAGTTCGTCCAGCGTCGCCGCCGCGTCCAGCGGCGGGAGCCACACCTGGTGCGCCGAGGGGCCCTGGCCCTCCAGGCGGCGGACCACCACGTCCAGCACGGTGTCGGCCAGGGCGTCGTCCTGCGGCGCCGGGCGGTCGGCCGCCACGGGCGTGCGCGGGTCGGGCTCCGGGTGGGGGAGCGGGACCGGGGCCGCCGAGAACAGCACCGGGTGGCGCCGCACCGGGGCCGGGCCCGCCGGGGCCTGCTTCGTGGTGCCCTCCCGGTAGGGGCCGGAGACGTACGCCGCCTTGAACCGCACCATCTCCTCGGTGCCCGACTTCAGGATGCCCGAGCCCGGGATCTGCGGCAGGTGGTACGCGTCCGGCACCCCGATCGCCGTACGCGACTCCGCCGCCGAGAACGTCCGCAGCCCGATCCGGTACGACAGGTACGTGTCCAGGCCCTTCAGCCGGCCCTCCTCCAGGCGCTGCGACGCCAGCAGCAGGTGCACCCCCAGTGACCGGCCGATGCGGCCGATCTGGATGAACATGTCGATGAAGTCCGGCATCGCCGTCAGCAGCTCGGAGAACTCGTCGATCACCAGCACCAGCGACGCCAGCGGCTCCAGCGGCGCGCCCGCCGCGCGGGCCTTCTCGTAGTCGTGCAGGTTCGCGTAGTTGCCCGCCGCCCGCAGCAGTTCCTGGCGGCGCTGGAGCTCGCCCCGGATCGAGTCGCCCATCCGGTCCACCAGCGTCAGATCGTCCGCCAGGTTGGTGATCACCGCCGAGACGTGCGGCAGCTGCGCCATCCCCGCGAACGTCGCGCCGCCCTTGAAGTCCGCCAGGACGAAGTTCAGCGTCTCGGAGGTGTGGGTGACGGCCAGCCCCAGCACCAGCGTGCGCAGCAGCTCCGACTTCCCGGAACCGGTCGCGCCCACGCACAGGCCGTGCGGGCCCATGCCCTCCTGCGCCGCCTCCTTCAGGTCCAGCATCACCGGCTGGCCGCTCTCGTCCACCCCGATCGGCACCCGCAGCCGCTCCCCGGCCGACCGCGGCCGCCAGGTCCGCGACACCTCCACCGCCGCCGGGTCGCCGAGCCCCAGCAGGTCCCCGAAGTCCAGGTCCGCCAGCAGCGGCTCGTCCTCCTCGCCGCCCGTGCTCAGCCGCAGCGGCGCCAGCTGCCGGGCCAGCGCCTCCGCCGCCGCCACCGGCAGCTGATCCGGCTCCCCGTCGAAGAACACCCCGTCGCCCGCGTCGAACCGCAGCGACCCCGCCGCGCACCGCACCGCCAGCCGCCCCCGGGCCGGCTCCGGCTCACCCGGCAGCACCTCGACCACGGTGACGCCCTGCAGCCCCTCCGCCGACGCGAACGCCGAGTGCGGCGGCACCCGCACCCCGTCCAGCACCAGCACGACGTGCGGCTGGTCCAGCACCGGCTTGCCGTTCGCCGAGAACCGACCCCGCCCGTCCAGGCGTTCGGCCAGCTCCTCCTCCAGCTCCGGCACACTGCGCCCGATCAGCCGCCGCGACCCCGCGCCGTCCACCGACCCGGCCTGCACATGGGGCAGCCACTTCGCCCACTCCCACTCCGCCGCCGCGCCCTGCGAGGTGGCCACCGCCACCGTCACGTCCTCCGGGGAGTGCAGCGCCGTCAACGACGCCACCAGCGCGCGCGCCGTACCCCGCGCCACCTCCACGTCCCCCGCCAGCACCACCTGGTAGAAGCCGCGCAGCGACACCGCCATCGGCAGCCCCGCCACCGTGCTGTGCGTCGCCAGGAAACGCCGCATGGCCCCGGCCGTCAGCGGCTCCAGCTCGTCCACCGGCGCGGTCACCGGCGGCACCAGCGGCGTCGCCAGGCCGTGCTCACCCAGACCCAGCCGGACCTGTCCGAAGTCCCCGTCCCCCGGACGCCGCTCCCACAGCCGGCTGCCCTCGGCCACCAGCGCCCACAGCTGCTCCGGCGCCGGATGCAGATACAACTGCGCGTCCCGCTGCGCCCGCGCCGTCCCCCACACGGCACGCCGCGTGCGTCCCAGATACCGCAGGTAGTCCCGCCGCAGCTGGCCCATCTGCCCCTGCGTGCCACGCCGGTGCCGGATGATCATCGCCACCACCATGGCGCCCGTCGAGACCATCATCAGCATGCCCATGATCCGCATGAACGGATGGGCGTTCGGCATGAAGAAGAACACCACCGACGACCCCATGCCCAGCATCGGCATGAGCTGCATGAGCACCCCGTCCTGCGGGCCCTTCGGCAGCTCCGGCGGCGCCTGTACCGCCACCTCGTCGCCCGGCACCTCGGCCGGCAGCGTACGCGGCGGACGTTTCACGATGATCTGGCTCATACGGCCCCCCGATCCGACAACCCCTGCGGCGCCGCCCGATCCTACTGACCGGCTCCGGAACCACAGCGGGTAGGGTGACCGACGCAGTCCGTGCGCAACCGTCTTCCGCGCGCATCTTGGGGGAATCACACGTGAACTCGACAGCGGCCACCGGCTTCTGCCGCGTCACCGTCGCCGCGCCCGACAGCCGGATCGATGTGGCGCTTCCGGAGGATCTGCCTCTGGCCGACCTCTACGCCCAGATACTCCAGCTCACCGGGCAGGCGCCCGCCGAGGGCGCCCCCGTCGGCTACCACCTGCTGCGCCGCGACGGCAGCGTCCTGGACGGCGCCCGCACCCTGGCCGCGCAGCGCGTCCTGGACGGCGAGGTGCTCGTCCTGCGCCCCGTCGCCGACGCCCTGCCGCCGCCGGTGCACGACGACGTCAGCGAGGCCGTCGCGGACGCCGTCACCCACGACCGCGCCCTGTGGCACGACCAGCGGCTGCGTACCGCCGGACTGACCGGCGCCGCCGTCCTGGCCACCGTCGCCGCCGCCGTCCTGTGGTACGCCGACCCGGTCCACCACGACCTGCACGGCCTGCCCGGCATCATCGCCGGGGTCCTGGCGCTGCTGCTGACCTCCTTCGCCGTGGTACGCGCCCGGGTGTACGCCGACCGGCCCGCCGCCGTCGCCGCCGGCCTCGCCGCGCTCCCGCACGGACTGATCGCCGGTACCGGGGCCCTGCCGCTCGCCGAGGGCCACGGCGTGGGCCGCCTGGAACTGCTGCTGGGCTGCGTCGCCGTCCTGCTGCTGTCCGTCGTCGCCGCCGCGGCGCTGCCCGACGCCGCGGCCCCGTTCGTCGCCACCGCCACCGCGGCGCTCATCGGCACCCTCGCCACCTTCGCCGCCATCGTGGCCGACGCCCGTCCGGTCTCCGCCGCCGCGCTCACCGCCCCGGTCGCCATCGGCGCCCTCGGCTTCCTGCCCGGCCTCTCCGCCGCCCTGGTCCGGCTGCCCATCGGCTACGACGCCCCGCGCACCGGGTTCGACACCGACGACCCCGACCAGGCCCCGCCCACCGGGGAGCCCATCGACGCCGAGCGCATCGCCGCCCAGGCCCGCCTCGGCCACCAGCTGCTGCTGGGCCTGACCGCCGGCTGCGCGCTGGCCGCCACCGTCGCCGTCGCCGTCCTCGGCTTCGCGGGCGACGGCTGGGCCCAGCTCCTCGCCCTGGCCACCGCCGGCACCCTGCTGACCCGCTCCCGGCTCTTCCGGTACGCCGTCCAGGTCTCCGTCCTGCTGGTGGCCGGTCTCGCCGCTCTCACCCTGCTGGCCACCGGCTTCCTGCTGCACCCGCCGGCCGGCGCCGTCCGCGATCTGCTGGCGGGCGACAGCACCGCCCTCGATCTGCGCACCCTGTGGCTGACCGCCGCGCTCGCCGCCGCCGCGGCCGTGATGACCGCCATCGCGCTCATCGTGCCCCGCTCCGGGCTCACCCCCTTCTGGGGACGGGTCCTGGACCTCACCGAGTCGGCCCTGCTGCTCTCCCTCATCCCGCTGTGCCTGGCCGTCCTCGGCGTCTACGCCCGCGCCCGCGGCCTCACCAGCGACTAGCGTCCGCAGGGGAAGGGCGCACAACCGGAACAACCGGGTCAGGACCACCCCGGCCCGGCTGATAGGGTGTTCTGCGCCCGGCGAGTTGCCATCTGTCATCCCCTGTGAAGCAGACCAGGGGACGCTCCCGGGCTGATCCTCAAGGAGTCAGTGTGTCGTCGCTCGATGCCGCCACGAAGCAGAAGATCATCGCCGAGTTCGCCACCAAGGAAGGCGACACCGGCTCCCCCGAGGTGCAGGTGGCGCTGCTGTCCCGCCGCATCTCGGACCTGACCGAGCACCTCAAGACCCACAAGCACGACCACCACTCCCGCCGTGGTCTGCTGCTGCTGGTCGGCCAGCGCCGCCGGCTGCTGCAGTACCTGGCCAAGAAGGACATCCAGCGCTTCCGCAGCCTGGTCGAGCGCCTCGGCATCCGCCGTGGCGCGGCGGGCGCCCGCTGAGACGACGGAGAGGGAGCGGCCACCGCTGGCGGGGGCCGCTCCCTTCGCCGTATCCGGCCCGGCAGCACTCCGGCGGACGACCGCGGGGAGCCGAAACCGGGCCCTCGGACCGATGCCTTTGTAGGCTGGTCCCACCACTGCACAACGACAGAGCATGAGTATGAGGCGGAGCGCCTTCTCAACCGTCGCCGGTCCTCGGTAGTGGCCCCCGGGCGACTTCCCGGGAGCTTCGATCGATGGCCGGC
Source organism: Streptomyces harbinensis (assembly GCF_900116145.1). GTDB lineage: Bacteria > Actinomycetota > Actinomycetes > Streptomycetales > Streptomycetaceae > Streptomyces > Streptomyces carpaticus. The sequence continues at coordinate 158,898 of NZ_FPAB01000010.1, forward strand.
CCGTACGGAGGTGCTCCACCGCAGACCGTCCCGCCCGGTAGTCCCCGGCGGGGCGAGAAACAGGAGACATCCCAGGTGGAGAACGAAACCCACTACGCCGAAGCCGTGATCGACAACGGCGCCTTCGGCACCCGCACCATCCGCTTCGAGACCGGCCGCCTCGCCAAGCAGGCCGCCGGTTCCGCCGTGGCCTACCTGGACGACGACACCATGGTGCTGTCGGCCACCACCGCGTCGAAGACCCCCAAGGACCAGCTGGACTTCTTCCCGCTGACCGTGGACGTCGAGGAGCGCATGTACGCCGCCGGGAAGATCCCCGGCTCCTTCTTCCGGCGCGAGGGCCGCCCCTCCGAGGACGCCATCCTCACCTGCCGGCTGATCGACCGCCCGCTGCGCCCCTCCTTCAAGAAGGGCCTGCGCAACGAGATCCAGATCGTCGAGACGATCATGGCGCTCAACCCCGACCACCTCTACGACGTGGTCGCCATCAACGCCGCCTCCTGCTCCACGCAGCTGGCCGGCCTGCCCTTCTCCGGCCCCATCGGCGGCACCCGCGTCGCGCTGATCCAGGGCCAGTGGGTGGCCTTCCCCACCCACAGCGAGCTGGAGAACGCCGTCTTCGACATGGTCGTCGCCGGCCGGGTGCTGCCCGACGGCGATGTCGCGATCATGATGGTCGAGGCCGAGGCCACCGAGAAGACCATCGAGCTGGTCAAGGGCGGTGCCGCCGCGCCGACCGAGGAGGTCGTCGCCGCCGGTCTGGAGGCCGCCAAGCCCTTCATCAAGGTGCTGTGCCGCGCCCAGTCCGACCTCGCCGCCAAGGCCGCCAAGCCCACCGGTGAGTTCCCGGTCTTCCTGGACTACCAGGACGACGTCTTCGAGGCGCTGTCCGCCGCTGTCCGCGACGAGCTGGCGCAGGCGCTGACCATCGCCGGCAAGCAGGAGCGCGAGAGCGAGCTCGACCGGGTCAAGACGGTCGCCGCCGAGAAGCTGCTGCCGCAGTTCGAGGGGCGCGAGAAGGAGATCTCCGCCGCGTACCGCTCGCTCACCAAGCAGCTGGTCCGTGAGCGCGTCATCAAGGACAAGGTCCGCATCGATGGCCGCGGCGTCACCGACATCCGTACCCTGGCCGCCGAGGTCGAGGCGATCCCGCGGGTGCACGGCTCGGCCCTCTTCGAGCGCGGCGAGACCCAGATCCTGGGTGTCACCACGCTCAACATGCTCCGTATGGAGCAGCAGCTGGACACCCTCTCCCCGGTGACCCGCAAGCGCTACATGCACAACTACAACTTCCCGCCCTACTCCACCGGTGAGACGGGCCGCGTCGGCTCCCCCAAGCGCCGCGAGATCGGCCACGGCGCCCTCGCCGAGCGCGCCCTGGTGCCGGTGCTGCCGACCCGCGAGGAGTTCCCCTACGCCATCCGGCAGGTCTCCGAGGCGCTGGGCTCCAACGGCTCCACCTCCATGGGCTCGGTCTGCGCCTCCACCATGTCGCTGCTGAACGCCGGTGTGCCGCTGAAGGCCCCGGTCGCCGGTATCGCCATGGGCCTGATCTCCCAGGAGATCGAGGGCGAGACCCACTACGTCACCCTCACCGACATCCTCGGTGCGGAGGACGCCTACGGCGACATGGACTTCAAGGTCGCCGGCACCAAGCAGTTCGTGACCGCGCTCCAGCTGGACACCAAGCTGGACGGCATCCCGGCCTCCGTGCTGGCCGCCGCCCTCAAGCAGGCCCGCGACGCCCGGCTGCACATCCTGGACGTGATGGGCGAGGCCATCGACGTGCCGGACGAGATGTCCCCCAACGCCCCGCGGATCATCACCGTGAAGATCCCGGTGGACAAGATCGGTGAGGTCATCGGCCCCAAGGGCAAGATGATCAACCAGATCCAGGAGGACACCGGCGCCGACATCACCATCGAGGACGACGGCACCATCTACATCGGTGCCGCCGACGGCCCGGCCGCCGAGGCCGCCCGCGCCACGATCAACGGCATCGCCAACCCGACGATGCCCGAGGTCGGCGAGCGCTACCTGGGCACCGTGGTGAAGACCACCACCTTCGGCGCCTTCGTCTCCCTGCTCCCCGGCAAGGACGGACTGCTGCACATCTCGCAGATCCGCAAGCTCGCCGGCGGCAAGCGCGTGGAGAACGTCGAGGACGTCCTCGGCGTCGGCCAGAAGGTCCAGGTCGAGATCGCCGAGATCGACCAGCGCGGCAAGCTCTCGCTGATCCCCGTCCTGGAGGACGAGGCCGGCGAGGAGACCACCGAGAAGGACGCTGCCGACAAGTGACGCGTACCCCTCGTCCGAGGACGGCCCGCCCCACCGCACCGGTGGGGCGGGCCGTGCCCCGTCCGCGCGGCATGACCCCGCGCACCGCGCCGGCCGGGTCCGGCGACGCGGGCACCGTCCGCAAGACCGTGCTGCCCGGCGGGCTGCGGGTCGTCACCGAGACCCTGCCCTCGGTCCGCTCGGTCTCCTTCGGCATCTGGGCCCGGGTCGGCTCCCGCGACGAGACCCCGGCCCTGGCCGGCGCCACCCACTATCTCGAACACGTGCTGTTCAAGGGCACGAAGCGGCGCAGCGCCCTGGAGATCTCCTCGGTGATCGAGGCGGTGGGCGGCGAGATGAACGCCTTCACCACCAAGGAGTTCACCTGCTACTACGCGCGGGTGCTGGACAGCGACCTGCCGCTGGCCGTCGACGTCGTGTGCGACATGCTCACCTCCTCGGTCATCGACCCGGCCGAGGTCGAGGCCGAGCGCAATGTGATCCTCGAAGAGATCGCCATGACGGACGACGATCCCGGTGACGGCGTCCACGACCTGTTCGCGCAGACCCTGCTGGGCGACACCCCGCTGGGCCGCCCGGTGCTCGGCACCGAGGAGTCCGTCGGGGCCCTCACCCGGGACCAGATCGCCCGCTTCTACCGCCGCCACTACGACCCGACCCGCCTGGTGGTCACCGCCGCCGGCAACCTCGACCACGACACCGTCGTCGAGCAGGTCCGCGCCGCCTTCGAGCGGGCCGGCGCCCTCGGCCGCGCCGACGCCGCCCCGCTGGGCCCGCGCGGCGGCGACCGCCGCATCCGTACCGCCGGCGCCGTCGACGTCCAGGAGCGGGCCACCGAGCAGGCGCACCTGATCCTCGGCATGCCGGGCGTCTCCCGGCACGACGAGCGGCGCTGGGCGCTGGCCGTACTCTCCACGGCGCTGGGCGGCGGCATGTCCTCCCGGCTGTTCCAGGAGGTGCGCGAGCGGCGCGGGCTCGCCTACAGCGTGTACGCGCACACCTCCGGGTATGCCGACTGCGGCCTGTTCGGCGTCTACGCCGGCTGCCGCCCCGACCGGCTGGGCGAGGTGCTGGAGATCTCCCGGGAGAGCCTGGCCGACATCGCCGCGCACGGCCTGCCCGAGGAGGAGGTCGGCCGGGCGATCGGCCAGCTGGCCGGCTCCACGGTGCTGGGCCTGGAGGACACCGGCGCCCTGATGCACCGGCTGGGCAAGAGCGAGGTGTGCTGGGGCGAGCAGCTGTCGGTGTCGGGTCTGCTGGAGCGGTACCGGGCGGTGACGCCGGACGCGGTGCGCGAGGTGGCCGCCGAGGTGCTGAGCCACCAGCCCTCGGTGTCCGTCATCGGGCCGCTGAAGGACAAGCACACCGCCAAGCTGCACCGGGCGATGGCCCGATAACGAGTCCGAGCAGAAGAGACGAGCGGAAGAGTACGCATGAGCAAGCTGCGGGTCGCCGTGCTGGGTGCCGGCGGGCGGATGGGTTCCGAGGCGGTACGGGCGGTCGGGGCCGCCGAGGACATGGAACTGGTCGCGGCGCTCGGCCGGGGGGACGACCTGGAGCAGCTGGTCTCGGCCGGCGCCCAGGTCGCCGTCGATCTGACGCACCCCGACGCGGTGATGGCCAACCTGGAGTTCTGCGTCCGGCACGGCATCCACGGCGTGGTCGGCACCACCGGCTTCACCGAGGAGCGGCTGGCGCAGCTGCGCACCTGGCTGGCCGCCTCCCCGGCCACCGGGGTGCTGATCGCGCCGAACTTCGGCATCGGGGCCGTCCTCACCATGCACTTCGCGCAGCAGGCCGCCCGGTTCTTCGAATCCGTGGAAATCGTCGAACTGCACCACCCGCACAAGGCCGACGCGCCCAGCGGTACGGCGGTACGCACCGCCCAGCTGATCGCCCGGGCCCGCGCGGAGGCGGAGCTGCCGGCGCAGCCGGACGCCACCAGCACCGCGCTGGAGGGCGCCCGCGGCGCGGACGTGGACGGGGTGCCGGTGCACGCGGTGCGGCTGCGCGGTCTGGTCGCCCACCAGGAGGTGCTGTTCGGTGACGAGGGCGAGATCTTCACTCTGCGCCACGACTCGATGAACCGCGGGTCCTTCATGCCCGGGGTGCTGCTGGGCATCCGCCGGGTCTCCGGCGCTCCGGGGCTGACGCTGGGCCTTGAGCACTTCATGGACCTGGACGGCTGAGCATGTCGGGGAAGATCGGCTACGCGCTGGTCTCGGTGCTGCTGGTCGGCTACTTCGTGCTGGCCGGGCACCGCGGGGTGGTGCTGATCGGGCAGGGCACCTGGGTGACGGTCACGTTCGGGGTCGCGGTGCTGGTGATGCCGCTGATCGGGGCGTGGTTCCTGTGGCGTACCACCCGTTTCGCCCGGGACGCCGGGCGGCTGGCGAAGGAGCTGGAGGCCGAGGGCGGGCTGCCGGTGGACGATCTGCCGCGTACCCCCAGCGGCCGGGTGGAGCAGGCGGCGGCCGACGCGGCCTTCGCGGCCCGCAAGGCCGAGGCGGAAGCGCATCCGGGCGACTGGCGGTGCTGGTTCCGGCTGGCGCTGGCGTACCACGACGCCCGGGACACCCCGCGCGCCCGCAAGGCGATGGAGCACGCGATCGCGCTGCGAGCGGGCCGGAGCTGAGCGGGACGGCTGAGCGGAACGGCTGGGCGGAACGGGAGCGGCGGGCGCCGCTCCCGTTCCGCGTCCTAGTGCCGGTGCTCGGAGGCCCAGGCCTCCAGCACGTCGGAGGCGCGGGCGAAGGCTTCGGCCCGGGTGAGGAAGTCGGCGCTGTGGTCGGTGAGCAGCGGGGCCAGCGGCTCTCCGCGGCGCGGCTCGATGTGGACCGCCTGGCCCTGCACGGTGCGCGGCAGGCCCAGCCAGCGCACCGGCTGCTGGACGGTGGAGACGCGTTCGATCTCCCGCCAGCGCAGGGTCTTGGTGCTCAGCAGGCCGACCCGGCGCAGTCCGCGTGGGCTGACCCAGATGCCCATGCGCAGCACGCGCAGGGCGAAGGCTATGACGCAGGCGGCGAGGAGCAGGGTGACGCCCGCCGCGCCGACGGTGCCGGCGATGGCGATGATCAGGGCGGAGATCAGCAGGTAGGCCGCGAGCAGCAGGGCCAGTGCGGAGATGGCCACCCGCTGGGGTCCGAGCCGGTAGGGGCGGCGCCACTGATCGGTTCCGGCGTGGGGGAGGGCTACGTCCGACGCGGTGGTGCCGAAGTCACGGTCGGCCGCGAGAAAGGGCAGGGGCAAGGCTTGTCCTCGTTCGTGTCACGTTCGCCGCTGGCAGTGCACGGGTGAGGCTATCGCGCTCAGGACCCCTCGGCCGCCTCCGGTGTCCCGGCCGGGACCCCGTGCTCGACGTCGAGGGCGGGACGGGCCAGCAGAACGGCTCCGACCAGGGCGGAGACCAGGAGGAGGCCCAGCAGGGCGCGGCCGAGGAGCGCGCCGATCGTCAGCTGTCGCATACCCTCTCCTTCCCCCATTTGGCCGTAAAACAAAAATATCAGCCGAACAGTCCTCCTCTGTCGTTCGATCCCGATCTGTCCGGTCGCCGCCGGGGCTGTCGGTGGCGGGCCGTAGGGTGGGCCCCGCTACTCGCAGTACGCTCCGAAGGGGATCCGCCGGTGACCGATACACCCACTTTCCGCAGTGATGTGACCGTCGAACTGGTCAAGCACAGCGCGTCCGACACCGACGTCCTGTGGGCGGCCCGCGTCTCGACGGCGGGGGAGCAGTCACTCGAAGAGATCAGCAAGGACCCCGAGCGGTCCAAGGGGCTGATCAACTACCTGATGCGGGACCGGCACGGCAGCCCGTTCGAGCACAACTCCATGACCTTCTTCGTCAGCGCACCGATCTTCGTCTTCCGCGAGTTCATGCGGCACCGGGTCGGCTGGTCCTACAACGAGGAGAGCGGGCGCTACCGGGAGCTGGAGCCGGTCTTCTACCTCCCCGGCGAGGACCGCAAGCTGGTGCAGCGCGGCCGGCCGGGCAAGTACGAGTTCGTCGACGGCACCCCCGAGCAGCACGCGGCCCTCGGCAAGACCATGGAGGACTCCTACCGGCAGTCCTACGCCGCCTACCAGGAGCTGCTGGCCGCCGGGATCGCCCGTGAGGTGGCCCGCGCCACGCTGCCGGTGGGGCTGTTCTCCAGCATGTACGCGACCTGCAACGCCCGCTCGCTCATGCACTTCCTGGGGCTGCGCACCCAGCACGAGCAGGCCCGGGTGCCGTCCTTCCCGCAGCGGGAGATCGAGATGGTCGCCGAGAAGATGGAGGCGGAGTGGGCGCGGCTGATGCCGCTGACGCACGCGGCGTTCAACGCCAACGGCCGAGTGGCCCCGTAGGGAGCCCGTTGCGGGCCCGGGTCTCCGAAAAGCTGAGCGAAGTGTCCGTATTGCGACATTTCGAGAAGTTCATCTAGGGTGATTGAACGGACCCCGGCGCTGTCTGAACCCCCGAGCAGGCAGCGCCGGGATCCACACGGAGGGCATCCCCGTGGCTCGCGGAACGCTGAGCTGCGAGTAGCGTGGTTCCCATGGCTCCGACCTCCACACCCCAGACGCCCTTCGGGCGGGTGCTGACCGCGATGGTCACGCCGTTCACCGCGGACGGCTCGCTCGACCTCGACGGCGCGCAGCGGCTCGCCGCCCACCTGGTGGACGCCGGCAACGACGGCCTGATCGTCAATGGCACCACCGGCGAGTCCCCGACCACCTCCGACGCGGAGAAAGCCCAGCTGGTCCGCGCCGTGGTCGAGGCGGTCGGAGACCGCGCCCACGTGGTGGCCGGAGCCGGCACCAACGACACCCGGCACAGCCTGGTCCTGGCCCGCGCCGCCCAGGACGCCGGGGCGCACGGCATCCTCGCCGTCACCCCGTACTACAACAAGCCCCCGCAGGAGGGGCTGGTCCAGCACTTCACCGCCATCGCGGACGCCACCGACCTGCCGGTGATGCTCTACGACATCCCCGGCCGCAGCGGCGTCCCCATCAACACCGAAACGATGGTGCGGCTGGCGGAGCACCCCCGGATCGTCGCCAACAAGGACGCCAAGGGCGACCTGGGGCGGGCCGGCTGGGCCATCGCCACCACGGGCCTCGCCTGGTACTCGGGCGACGACATGCTGAACCTCCCGCTGCTCTCGGTGGGCGCGGTCGGCTTCGTCTCCGTCGTCGGCCACGTGGTCACCCCCGAGCTGCGCGCCCTGGTGACCGCCTACACCAGCGGCGACGTCGCCAAGGCCACCGAGATCCACCAGCGGCTGCTGCCCGTCTTCACCGGGATGTTCCGCACCCAGGGCGTGATCACCACCAAGGCCGCCCTCGGCTTCCAGGGGCTGCCCGGCGGCCCGCTGCGCCTCCCGATGGTCGGGCTCACCGACGAGGAAACCGAACAGCTCAAGCGGGATCTCGCCGCCGGCGGGGTACAGATCTGAGCACCCAGACTTCGCAAGACCAGCGGTAACGAGCAGCACCGGAAGAAAAGAGCAGGACCGGGACCACCGGACACCAGCACAGCGGCTTCGGCACATCGCACAACGCCGACACACCAACAGCTCCATCACACGCACACCCACGCGCGCGCCCGCTGCCTCGACAGGGGCAACGGGCGCGCGCGGTCAGGAGAGTCTCTTGAGTCATCCCCATCCAGAACTCGGCCGCCCGCCGAAGCTCCCGGAGGGCGGCCTGCGGGTCACCCCGCTCGGCGGCCTCGGCGAGATCGGCCGCAACATGACCGTCTTCGAGTACGGCGGCCGGCTGCTGATCGTCGACTGCGGCGTCCTCTTCCCCGAGGAGGAACAGCCCGGCATCGACCTGATCCTGCCGGACTTCAGCTCCCTGCGGAACCGTCTCGACGACATCGAGGGCATCGTCCTCACCCACGGGCACGAGGACCACATCGGCGGCGTCCCCTACCTCCTGCGGGAGAAGCCGGACATCCCGCTGATCGGCTCCAAGCTCACCCTCGCCCTGATCGAGGCCAAGCTCCAGGAGCACCGCATCCGGCCGTACACCCTGGAAGTGGCGGAGGGCACCAGCGAACGCATCGGCCCCTTCGACTGCGAATTCGTCGCGGTGAACCACTCCATCCCGGACGCGCTCGCGGTCGCCATCCGCACCCCCGCCGGCATGGCCGTGCACACCGGCGACTTCAAGATGGACCAGCTGCCGCTGGACGGCCGCCTCACCGACCTCCGGGCCTTCGCCCGGCTCGGCGAGGAGGGCATCGACCTGCTGCTGTCCGACTCCACCAACGCCGAGGTCCCCGGCTTCGTCTCCCCGGAGCGGGAGATCTCCGGAGTGCTGCGCCAGGTGTTCTCCCGCGCGGACAAGCGGATCATCGTCGCGAGCTTCGCCAGCCACGTGCACCGCATCCAGCAGATCGTGGACGCGGCCCAGGAGCACGGACGCAAGATCGCCTTCGTCGGCCGCTCCATGGTGCGCAACATGGGCATCGCCCGGGACCTGGGCTACCTGCGGGTTCCGCCCGGCCTCGTGGTGGACGTGCGCACGCTCGACGATCTCCCCGACCGCGAGGTGGTGCTGGTCTGCACCGGCTCCCAGGGCGAGCCCATGGCGGCCCTGTCCCGGATGGCCAACCGCGACCACCAGATCCGCATCGTCGAGGGCGACACGGTCATCCTCGCCTCCTCGCTGATCCCCGGGAACGAGAACGCCGTCTACCGGGTCATCAACGGGCTCACCCGGTGGGGCGCCAACGTCGTCCACAAGGGCAACGCCAAGGTCCACGTCTCCGGGCACGCCTCGGCCGGCGAGCTGCTGTACTTCTACAACATCTGCCGCCCCCGCAACCTGATGCCGGTGCACGGCGAATGGCGCCACCTGCGCGCCAACGCGGAACTCGGCGCCCTGACCGGGGTGCCGGCCGACCGGATCGTCATCGCGGAGGACGGCGTCGTCGTCGACCTGGTCAAGGGCAAGGCGAAGATCGTCGGCAAGGTCCAGGCCGGCTACGTGTACGTGGACGGCCTGTCCGTCGGCGGCGTCACCGAGGCCAGCCTGAAGGACCGGCGGATCCTCGGCGACGAGGGCTTCATCTCCGTCTTCGTGGTCGTGGACAGCAGCACCGGCAAGATCGTCAGCGGCCCGAGCATCCACTCCCGGGGCTCCGGCATCGACGACGCGGCCTTCGCCGAGGTCATCCCGAAGATCGACGAGGCCCTGGCCAAGTCCGCCCAGGACGGGGTCGTCGAGGCGCACCAGCTGCAGCAGCTGGTGCGCCGTACGGTCGGCAAGTGGGTGTCGGACGTCTACCGCCGGCGTCCGATGATCATGCCGGTCGTGGTCGAGGTCTGACCGGTCCGCCGGCACCGTCATCTGGCAGCGGGGCGCCAGGATTTGCATCCGGGCGCCCCGCTCCAGTACGTTTACGTCACCGCCGCAACGGGAACGCCGGACAGTCCAACTGACCGGGGGTTCCGGGACGTCGGAGGGCAGGCTCAAGTGCCGGGAAAGGCGCGGGAGTTACCTCTGATAAGGTGGGAAACACGAAGGGAAAGCCCGGAGGGGCCCGAGAGGGAACCAAAGGAAGCATCCGTTCCTTGAGAACTCAACAGCGTGCCAAATAGTCAATGCCAGATTATTTTGACTGAGTCTGCATCTCGACCTCGTCTGAGGTGCAGCATTTAAGCGAGGATTTTCCTTGCTCTTACATGAAGCATTCATGGAGAGTTTGATCCTGGCTCAGGACGAACGCTGGCGGCGTGCTTAACACATGCAAGTCGAACGATGAACCGGTTTCGGCCGGGGATTAGTGGCGAACGGGTGAGTAACACGTGGGCAATCTGCCCTGCACTCTGGGATAAGCCCGG
>NZ_FPAB01000004.1:0-445624 GCF_900116145.1 Streptomyces harbinensis
TAAGAGCAAGGAAAATCCTCGCTTAAATGCTGCACCTCAGACGAGGTCGAGATGCAGACTCAGTAAATAATCTGGCATTGACTATTTGGCACGCTGTTGAGTTCTCAAGGAACGGATGCTTCCTTTGGTTCCCTCTCGGGCCCCTCCGGGCTTTCCCTTCGTGTTTCCCAGCTTACCACATCCGATTTCTCGAACTTGGCCCCCGCTGGGGGGAGTTAAGCCTTTGAGTTTTGCGCCCTCCGGCGTGTCCACCACTTTAGGGGATTCCCCCGCCGGATTCAAAATCCGGGGTTCGGAACCGAATTCGGACATGCCGAATAAGGCCCCTCACGGGTTCGATCTCTTACGAGTGGGTGCCGCTCCGGTGATCGTGCGACCGCCGGCGGCGAGACGTGCTGACCCGCCTCCGGGGAAAACCTCCGGGGGTGGACAGCTCGGAGAACGTTACGCGCCGGCCCGCGTCACGTCAACTCGAACTCGGCCCACACGGCCTTGCCGCCCTCCGGCAGCCGCCGGGAGCCCCATTCCGTGGCGATCGTGGCCACCACGGCGATGCCCCGGCCCGTCTCGTCCGCCGCGTCCGCCTGCTGCCGGCGCGGCAGATGCTCGTCCCCGTCCGTCACCTCGACGATCAGCCGGCGGTCGGTCCTGCGCAGCCGCAGCCGCATCGGGGCCTTGCCGTGCTTGAGGGAGTTGCCGACGAGTTCGCTGGCGGTCAGCACCCCCAGCTCGCGCAGTTCCTCGGGGAAGCGCCAGCTGGTCAGCACGCCTTCCGCGAAGGCGCGGGCCCGCGAGGCCGCCTCGACACCGCCGAGCAGTTCCAGGGCGGCGCCCCGGAAGAGATCCGCCTCCTCGCCCTCCCGCTCGGGGCAGGCGAGCACCAGCACCGCCACGTCGTCGTCGTGGTCGCCGGTGATGCCCAGGGCGCGCAGCAGCCGGTCGCACACGATCTGCGGGCTGTCGCCCGAGCCGGCGAACGCGCGCTCCAGGGCGGTGAGGCCCACGTCGATGTCCGCGTCGCGCCGCTCGACCAGGCCGTCCGTGTACAGCACGGCGCTGGCGCCCGGCCCGAACGGCACCGAGCCGGAGGTGTGCAGCCAGCCCCCGGTGCCCAGCGGCGGCCCCGTCGGGCCGGTGACCCGGCGTACCTCGCCGTCGGCGTCGCGCACGATCAGCGGCAGATGACCGGCCGAGGCGTACGTCAGCGTGCCCTCATTGGGGTCGTAGACGGTGTAGGCGCAGGTGGCGATCTGGCTCGGGGCGATCTCGCCGGCCAGTCCGTCCAGCAGCTGGATCACCTCGTGCGGCGGCAGGTCCAGGCGCGCGTACGCCCGGACCGCCGTGCGCAGCTGGCCCATGACGGCGGCGGCGCGTACCCCGCGGCCCATCACGTCGCCGATGACGGCGGCGGTGCGGCCGGCGCCGAGGGTGATCACGTCGTACCAGTCGCCGCCGACCGCCGCGTCGATGCCGCCGGGCTGGTAGGTGGCGGCGACGCGCAGGTCGTCGGGCTGTTCGAGCTTCTGCGGCAGCAGGCTGCGCTGGAGGGTGACAGCGGCCTCGCGCTGGTGGCTCTCGCTCTCCCGCAGCCGTTCGGCCGAGGCGGCCTGGTCGGTGACGTCGGAGGCGAAGACCAGGACGCCGGGGGCGGTGGTGGCTTCCTCGGGGGTGAGGAGTTCGACCGGGGTGCAGGTGAAGGTGTACACGGCGTCCCGGCCGGCCGAGGCGACGCGGCGCGACTTCAGGGTGCGGGAGGTGCCGCTGCGCCGTACCTGGTCCATGAGGGGCAGCAACCCGACGTCGACCAGTTCGGCCAGGGTCTCGCGGGCCGGGTTTCCGGCGTCGCGGGAACCGAAGGCGGTGGTGTACGCATCGTTGGTGTAGACGAGGCGGTGTTCGGAGCCGTGGACGACGGCGACCGGGGCCGGCACCTGGCCGAGCAGTTCGTGGACGGCGGCGGCGTCGACACCGCGCCCGGTGCCCGGCGGTGCGGGGGGCGCCGGCTGGGGCTCCGTGCGCGCCGCGGGAACACTGCCCGTCTCCGCGCGGGCCGCGGCGTTGCGCCGCTGCGCTCCGGGCAGCCGGATACTCCAGCGCGTCAAGTTCACTGCCATCCGATCATTCGTCGTCTTGTGTGAGCCGCCGCCCACTCATGGTCCCATGCGGGCGTCAGGGGCGGTCCGGTCGGGGGATGCCGCCGGCTGCCTCCTCGAACTCGGCTCGCGGGTGTTCCAGGGAGCCGAGAGAGACAATCTCACGTTTGAACAATCCCGCAAGGGTCCATTCCGCGACGACGCGCGCCTTGCGGTTGATCGTGGGCATCTTGTTCAGATGGTATGTACGGTGCATGAACCAGGCGGGGAAGCCTTTCAGCTTCCGCCCGTACACCTGTGCCACGCCCTTGTGCAGTCCCAGTGATGCGACCGACCCCACATAGGCGTGCCGGTACGGCGTCACCGTACCCCCACGCAGCGTCGCCAGCAGATTGCGGGCGATGTGCCGGCCCTGGCGCACCGCGTGCTGGCCGTTGGGGGCGCACAGCGCGGTCGGGTCGTCCGCGGTGAGGTCCGGCACGGCGGCGCTGTCGCCGGCCGCCCACACATGCGGGGTGTCCAGCACCCGCAGCTCGGCGGTGCAGCGGATCCGGCCCCGCTCGTCCAGCGGCACGCCGCAGTCGGCCAGCACCGGGTGCGGCTTCACGCCGGCGGTCCACACCAGGGTGCGGGTCGGGTAGCGGGAGCCGTCGCTGAGCACCGCCACCCGGTCCTCGATGGTCTCCAGCCGGGTGGACAGCCGGATGTCGATGTTCCGGCCGCGCAGTTCCCGCACCGTGTACCGGCCCATCTCGGTCCCGACCTCCGGCAGGATGCGGTCGGTCGCCTCGATGAGCATCCACTTCTGCTCCTCCGGCCGCAGATTCGGGTAGTAGCGGCAGGCGTAGCGCGCCATGTCCTCCAGCTCCGCCATCGCCTCCACGCCCGCGTACCCGCCGCCGACGAAGACGAACGTCAGGGCGGCCTGGCGGATGGCGGTGTCGCGGGTGGAGGAGGCGATGTCCAGCTGTTCGAGGACGTGGTTGCGCAGGCCGATGGCCTCCTCGACGGTCTTGAAACCGATGCCGTGCGCGGCGAGCCCGGGGATGGGCAGCACCCGGGAGATCGATCCGGGGGCGAGGACGAGTTCGTCGTAGCTGATCTCCATGGCCGGCCCGCCGCTGTCGCGGGCGGCGGCGGTCCTGATGGTGGCCACCCGGCGGGCGGTGTCGATGCTGGTGACCTCACCGGTCACGAAGCGGCAGCGGTTGAGCACGCGGCGCAGCGGGACGACGACGTGCCGGGGCGAGATGTTCCCGGCGGCGGCTTCGGGGAGGAAGGGCTGGTAGGTCATGTAGGGATCGGGACTGACCATGGTCATGCGGACGTCGCCGCGGCCGAGCTCGCGCCGCAGGTGCCGCTGGAGGCGGTGGGCGGTGTAGAGGCCCACCGAGCCGCCACCGATGATCAGGATGTGCGGGGGCTTCGTGGCGTCCTTGGTCACCTGTCCATGAGGCACGTGCCGGGGCCGTGTTGTCCACAGGTCGGACGCGATGCTGCGCCGAACGGGCGGTGGACGGGCCGGACGGTCGCACTGTGCGATCGCGGGGCTCCGGCGGGTGGCGGTGCCGTGGTTCTCAGTGCCGGTGGCCTCAACTATGTTCGTGGGACAGATGGCCGAGGGGCGTTCTGTAGGGGGGCGTCCGTGCTGACGGGGGTTGACGGACATGATGCGGACGGACGACGAGAGCGGGCGGCGCGCGGGTGGGGGCCGGGCCGGGGGCTTACGGGTGGACGCGCAGCGCAATCTGCGCCATGTGCTGAGCGCGGCGCGCGACGTTTTCGGGGAGCAGGGGTACGGCGCGCCGATGGAGGAGGTGGCGCGGCGGGCCCGGGTCGGGGTCGGCACGGTGTACCGGCGGTTTCCCAACAAGGAGGCCCTGGTGCGGTACATCGCGGAGGAGCAGACCCGGTGGCTGACGGAGCGGGCGGCGGAGGCGCTGGCGGTGGCGTCGGCGGGTGAGCCGTGGCGGGGGCTCGAAGGGTTCGTGCGGGGGTCGGCCGCCTCGGGTTCGGGGCGGTTGCTCCCGCCGGAGCTGTGGTGGCTGGCCCCGGCGGAGGAGCGCGGCGCGGAGCGGGTGCCGCGGCAGCGGGGGTGCTGGGAGCGCGCGGGGGACGGCGCGGGCGGCGCGGAGGGCGCCGTGGAGAGCGGCCCGGGCGCGGAGGGTGCGCCGGGCGGGGAAGGTCCGGCCGGGCATCCGGGCGGTGAGCGCCGGGGGGCCGCCGAGTTGCTGGGGACGGTGGGGCAGTTGGTGGAACGGGCGCGCTCGGCCGGGGAGTTGCGGGCGGATGTCACGGTTGCGGACGTGATGCTGGTGATCGCCGCCGCGCCACCGCGGCTCGCGGATCAGCAGCGTCAAGAGGACGCCGCAGAGCGCTTGTTGGAGGTTCTGCTGCGCGGTCTGCGCCCCGGCACGTGACTGATGTGTGTTCGCGCGACCCCTCGGAAGGGTGGTTCCGGGGTCGACTCCGACCGCTGTGGGCCGAAGGTGTGGCAACCTGACCCCTGTCGCTGACACGTATGTCAATACCGGGGGGCTTTCCTTCGTATGAGTGCTGACACCGGCGGGGCTCAGGAGAGTTCGGGAGAGCGCGAAGGGCTTGTGGAGGGTTCGAAGGTGCCCCGGCAGCGGGAGCCCGCCCCGGCGGACGGCCCTCCGGGCGCGCCGGCCACCGACGCGGAGGACGGCGGGGCCGCGGCCGGGACCGCGACCGGGACCGGGGACGAGAGCCGGGACACGGGCGGCCGGGACGCGGAGGACCGGGCCGTGGGGCCGGCCGACATCGAGCTGGTCGAGCGGATGCGGCAGGGGGACGCGGCGGCGTACGACGAGTTGTACCGGCGCCACCGGGACGCGGTGCGCCGGTACGCCCGTACCTGCTGCCGGGACGCCGACACGGCCGACGATCTGACCAACGAGGTCTTCGCGGCCACGCTCCAGGCGGTACGTGGCGGCGCCGGTCCGGACACGGCGGTGCGCGCGTACCTGCTGACGGCGGTGCGGCGGGTGGCCGCCGACTGGGCGCGGTCCGCCCGGCGCGAGCAACTGGTCGAGGACTTCGCGGTGTTCGCGGTGACGGCGGCGGGGGCGCGCGCCAGCGAGGAGGACACCCTCGATCTGGGCCCCGATGTGCTGGCGATGCGCGAGGCCGAGGCGTCGCTGGCCGTCCAGGCGTTCCGTTCGCTGCCGGAGCGCTGGCAGACCGTGCTGTGGCACACGGCCGTCGAGGAGGCGTCGCCGCAGGAGGTGGCGCCGCTGCTGGGGCTGACGCCGAACGCGGCGGCGGTGCTCGCGCACCGGGCCAGGGAAGGGCTCAAGCAGGCGTATCTCCAGGCCCACGTGGGCCATGTGCGGGTGGACGACGGCGGGGACTGCGCGCGGTTCGCCGACCGGCTGGGGGCGTTCGCCCGGGGCAAGCTGCGGATGCGGGCGGAGCGCGGGCTGCGCAAGCATCTGGAGGAGTGCGCCCGGTGCCGGCTGGCGGCCTCCGAGGTGAAGGACCTGAACGAGACGATCCGTACGGTGCTGCCGATCGCGGTCATCGGCTGGTTCGCGGCGGGCTCCTCGGGCAAGCTCGGCGCGCTGCTGCTGGGAGCGGGCGGGGCGGGTGCCTCGGCGAGCGCCGCGGCGGCGGCCGGCGGGGTCGGCGCGGCGGGGGCCAAGGGCGGTGGCGCGGTGGCCGCCGAGGGGTTCGGGTCGTCGGCGAAGGCCGGGGCCGCCACCGGGGTGGTGGTGGTCGCGGCGGCGGCCGTGCTGGCCGTGGCGCTGATCGGCGGTTCGGCCGAGGAGCAGCCGCCGCGCGCGTCCGACCCGCCACCGGCCGCTCCGGTGATGCCGCCGGCCGCCGAGGAGCCCCCGGCGGAGCCCGAACCGGAGCCCGATCCCGTACCGGACCCGGCGCCACCCGCCCCGGCGCCCGCGCCGGAGCCCGAGCCGGAGCGCACGCCCGCGCCCGACCCCGAACCCGCGCCGGACCCGGAGCCCGAGCCCGATCCCGTACCGGAGCCGCCCGCCCCGGAACCCGAGCCCGAGCCCGAGCCCGAGCCCGAGCCGGAACCCGAACCGGAACCCGAACCGGAACCCGAGCCCGAGCCGGACCCCGAGCCGTACCAGCTGCGTACGCTCGCCTTCGACCTGTTCAGCGACGGCACCGAGCCGGCGATCCGGCTCTGGGAGAGCGGCTGGGTGTGGCAGCGCGACCAGGTGTCGATCGGCGGGCGATCGTACCCGCACGGCATCACGGTCGGCGGGCGCTCCTCGGTGACCATCGACCTCAACCGCGCCTGTGTCTCCTACCGCGCGGTGGCCGGGATGGACGACATGAACCTGGGCCTGGGCTCCGCGGTGTTCAGCGTGTACGGGGACGGCGAGCGGCTGTGGCGTTCGGAGGTGATCCGCAGCGGCGACGAGGCGGTGCCGGTGGAGGTGCCGCTGAACGGGGTGTCGGTCCTGCGGCTGGAGACCACACCGGACGGGCCGCTGAGCACGCTGGCGCTGGCCGACTGGGCGCGTTCGGAGATCAGCTGTCGCTGACCGGCAGCAGCGCGGTGAGGACGGCCAGCGTCTCGGCGCCGTCCACCAGCGGCGCCTCGTCGGCCGCGCCGGGTCCTGCCCCGGCCACCGCCCGCGTCACCCGGCGCAGGACGCGCTCCTCCGGCGGGGTCAGCGGGAGGTCGCCGCGCAGGGCGTGGACGCCGGCCAGCAGGCGGCGGGCGACGGCCGGTTCGCCGCCCTCGGTCACCACGGCGGCGGCGGCGAGCAGCAGCTGGCTCAGCAGCAGATCGGGGCAGCCCATCAGGGTGCCGTAGGAGAGGGCGGTGTGCACCTCGGCGAGCGCGGTCCGCCACGGCGCGCCCTCGGCGAGCAGCAGCCGGCTGGTGAGGATGCCCATGATCACCTGGAACATGGGGGTGGGGGTGCCGCCCTTGAGGTTGCTCACGGAGCGCTCGCGCAGCGTGCGGGCGGTGGCCGGGTCGCCGAGCTCCAGGGCCATGACGGCGCCCAGGTAGTCGGCGATGCCGAGGCAGTCGCGCAGCCCGAGCCGCTGGGCGCGTACGGAGACCTCGTCGAGGAGTGCGCGGGCGCGGTGCGGATCGCCGGAGTGGTAGGTCGCCTCGGCCAGCCGCACGGTGAAGAACGGGGTCTCGGCGTGCGCGCCGACCTCCTCGGCGATGCTGATGGCCTTGTCGAACTCGGCCGCGGCGGTGGGGTAGTCGCCGGTGAAGGAGGCGTAGTCGCCGCGCAGGCCGTAGGTCTGGCAGCTGAGCCAGCGGTCCCCCACCCGGTGGGCGAGCGCTTCGAGTTCGGCGAGGTCCGACAGGGCGCGCGGGGTGCGCAGACCGCCCACGGCGTGCGCGCCGGGCACTTCGAGGGAGACCCGGAAGCGGAAGAGGAGCATGACGGCCAGCTCCCACGACCGGTCCTCGGCGGGGTCGGCGCGGCGCAGTTGGGTGATGGCCCGGGTCATGCGGGCGGCGACGGCCGGGAAGGTCTCGCCGAGGAGGAAGCCGGTGAACGGCCACAGCATGCCGGGGAAGCGGTAGCCGCGTTCGGGCACGGTCTCGCCGAACGCGGTGTACATGCGCCGGGCGTGGCGGTGCATTCTCTCGTCGGTGAGGTCGAGGCTGCCCGGGTGCTGGTCGGCGAGGAGGAAGGCGGACAGCAGGCGCAGTTCGAGCCGGTGGAGGTAGCGGGGGTCGTCCGGCCAGGGCTCCCCGGGGCCCGGGGTCGGCCGGTCGTCGTCGGCGGCGTGCGGATCGAGTTCGAGGGTGAGCCGGATCCATTCGTGGCCCTCGGAGCGGTAGTTGCGCAGGTACCAGAACCAGCCCATGTGGAGGACGGCGCGCCCCGCGGTGTCGCGGTCGCCGGCCCGCAGGGCGCGGGTGAGGAGGGCGCGGATGTTGTCCAGGTCGGCCTCGACCCGGGCCAGCCAGCCCAGTTGGGCGGGGCCGCGCAGCCGGGGCGCGGCCTGTGCCAGGAAGCGCAGCAGGTGGGCGGTGTGCCGGGCCCGGGTGGCGGCGCGGTCGGCGGGGTGCTCGGCGGCGCGTCCCGCGGCGTACTCGTGGATAGTCTCCAGCATGCGGTAGCGGACGCCGGTGGCGGGGTCGGTGGTGTCGGCCAGCACGATGGACTTGTCGACGAGCGAGCCGAGGATGCCGAGGACCTGGTCGCGGGGGACGGTGGCGCCGTCGGCGACGACGGCTTCGGCGGCCGGGAGCGTACAGCCGCCGGCGAACACCGACAGCCGGCGCAGGACGGTGCGTTCGGGCTCCTCCAGGAGGTCCCAGGACCAGTCGACGACGGCGCGCAGGGTCTGCTGCCGGGGCAGGACGGTGCGGGAGCCGTTGGTGAGCAGCCGGAACCGGTCGTCCAGGCGGGCGGCGATCTGGCGCGGGGTGAGGGAGCGCAGCCGGGCGGCGGCGAGTTCGATGGCGAGCGGGAGGCCGTCCAGGCGGCGGCAGATCTCGGCGACGGCGGCGTCGTCGTCGGGGGCGTCGCGGCGTACGGCGGCGCCGCGTTCGGTGAACAGCCGGTGGGCGGAGGCGAGCGGGAGGGGTTCGACGGGGCGGACGAGTTCGCCCGGGACGCCGAGGGGTTCGCGGCTGGTGGCGAGGACGGTGAGGCGGGGGCAGTGGGTGAGGAGGGTCTCGGCGAGGGTGGCGGCGGCCGTGATGACGTGTTCGCAGTTGTCGAGGATGAGCAGCAGGCGGCGGCCGGCGCAGTACTCCAGGAGGCGTTCGGCGGGGTCGTGGTGCGGGTCGGTGCCGGAGGCGCCGCGGACCAGGGTGGTCTCGCGGCGGCCGAGTGCGGAGAGCACGGCGCCGGGGACGGCGCCGGGGTGGTCGAGCTTGGCGAGTTCGGCGATCCACACGCCGTCGGGGTAGTCGGTGACGGTGAGGCCGGTGTGCTCGGCGAGCCGGGTCTTGCCGGAGCCGCCGGCGCCGGTGAGGGTGATGAGGCGGGCGTGGCGCAGGTCGGTGCGGAGGGCGGCGAGGTCGCTCTCGCGGCCGACGAAGCTGGTGAGCCGGGCCCGTACGTTTCCGGCGGGCGGCGCGGGTGCGGGTGCGGGCTCGGGCTCGGGCTCGGGCGGGCGGGTGGCGGGGGTGCCGGGTGGGGCGGGTGGGGCGGGCTCGCCCGGGGTGAGGAGTTCGGCGTACAGGGCGGTCAGCTCGGGCCCCGGGGTGGTGCCGAGGCGGTCGGCGAGGGTGGTGCGGACCGTCTCGTACGCCGCGAGCGCCTGCGCCGGGCGCCCGGCGGCGCGCAGGGCGCGGATGTACAGGGCGTGCGCCGGCTCGTCGAGCGGGTCGGCGTCGATCAGTTCGCGCAGCTCCGGCAGCAGCGGTTCGGCGGGGCCGAGCGCGAGGTCGGCGGCGGCACGGCGGCGGCGGGCGGTGCGGTGCAGGGCCTCCAGCCGGGCGGCGACGGGGCGGCGGGCCGGCTCGGGGAGGTCGGCGAGGACGGGGCCGCGCCACAGGGCGAGGGCCGCGCGCAACGTGCGGGCCTCGGTGGCCGGGTCCTGCCGCTCGGCGGTGCGCACCAGGCGCTGGAAGCGGAAGAGGTCGATGCTGTCCGGGTCGGCGGTGAGCCGGTACCCGGGCGGGGCGGCGCTGCGGACGACGGCGTCCCGGTGGCGGTCGCCGAGGGCGCGGCGGAGCCGGCCGACGAGGGCCTGGAGGGCGGCGGGCGCGTCGGCCGGGGGGAGGTCGCGGGCGGCGGGGCCGGCGGCGGTGGGGTCGTCCGCCCAGATGTCGGCGATGAG
This sequence comes from Streptomyces harbinensis, assembly GCF_900116145.1. GTDB lineage: Bacteria > Actinomycetota > Actinomycetes > Streptomycetales > Streptomycetaceae > Streptomyces > Streptomyces carpaticus. Next base: position 9,855 of record NZ_FPAB01000004.1, read on the forward strand.
GCTGTCGACGGGGACGGGTCCCGGCCGGTCGGCGCGCAGCGCGAGCGCGGTGAGCAGGGCGCGCACCCGGGGCCCGCCCAGCGGGATGGGGCGCCCGTCCGCGTCGTGCGCCTCGGTGGCGCCCAGGATGAAGAACCGCACGGTTCCATTGTCCGGTGCCGGGCGGCGGGCGGCCGGGCCCGGGGCGCCGGGCCGGCGCCCCGGCCCGGGCGGGGGCCCGGCGGCCTCAGGCGAGGGGGCCGACACCGCTGGTGACGGCGCGCGGGTCGTGGTGGCCCTCGGTGGTCCAGCAGGAGCCGCGCCGGGTGAGCAGGCGGCGCAGCCACAGTTCGGTGGCGACCAGTTCGGTGAGGCCGTCCAGCGGGAGCGGTTCGCCCTCGGTGGCGGCCCGCAGGGCCTTGCGCACCACGCGGGCCTCGATCAGTCCGGCATCGGCCAGCAGCGGGGCGTCGAAGAGGTCGACGAGGTCGCCGATGTTGGCGCGCAGCCCGGTGCGTACCGGGTCGGTGGGCGCGGGGAGGCTCGCGGTGCCCCAGCCGGGCGGCAGCTCGCGTACGCCCGCGCCCTCCAGGACGGCGCGCAGTACCTGGGCGCGCGCTCCCGGCTGGACGCGGAGGCTCTCCGGGAGCGCCTGGCAGGCGCGGACCACCTGGTTGTCGTAGAACGGCGCGTGCAGGCGCTGGTGGCGCACCTCGGTGGCCTGCTCGAAGACCCGGTGGTCGGCGGCGTGCCGGGCGAGCGCTGCGCGCGCCTGGCGCACGCCGGGCCGGCCGGCGCTGGAGCCGGAGTGCGGGCGGGCGGCGGCGGCCTCCAGCCGTACGGACACCTGCGCCAGGGTCTCGCCGGTCAGCCAGCGCGCGGCGGGGCCGGGGCGGCACCAGGCCAGCGCGGCGAGGGAGGCGCCGAGCGCCCCGGTGCGCAGGTCCTCGGGCGGCCGGCGCAGCTGGAGCGCGGCGCTGGTGAGGCCCTCCGGGTACGGGGTGCGGGCCAGCCGGCGGGCCGCGCGGTAGATGGTGAACGGGACGAGCAGCCCGCGGCCGTCCGAGGACGCCTTGGCCAGCGCGGAGACGGGTCTCAGCAGATGGCGGCGGCGCCGGTCCAGCAGCAGGTCGGCCAGCCGGGCGGGGTGGGCGTCGAGCACCTGCCGGGCGCCGTTGCCGATGAGGTGGTCGGCGCTGCCTGCGGCCAGCCGGTGCCGGTGCCGGGCGGCGGTGACCAGGGACGGGCCGGGTTCGTCGGTGAGCGGGCCGCTGTCGAGGTCGGAGTACGGCAGGGCCTCCTCGCCGCCGGTGACCACCACGTGGTGCAGCCGGGGGTTCTCGCCGATGACCCGGGCCCGTTCCAGTTCGGCGTAGGAACTCCCGCCGCCGGTCAGGTCGTTGAAGGTGACGGCGAGCAGGCGTTCACCGGCCTGGGTGGCGCCGGTGCCGAAGATCGTGCCCGGCATGCCGGGCAGCCCGGCGGCCAGCAGGGCCAGGGTGGCGGAGGCGCTGCCGCCGGACAGGTCGGCGCCGACCCCGGGGGCGGTGCCGCCCTCCTGGGTCAGGTCGGCGTGCCGGGGGGCGGCGAGCCGGGTGCGGACGGCCTCGACGAGGGCGTCGCGGACCCCGGCGATGGCATCCTCGCCGGCCAGCGGCGGGGCGGCGACGACGAGCGGGGCGGTGGGTTCGTAGTCGATGGTGTCGCGGCTGCCGCCCTCGCGCAGCATGAGCGCGTGGCCGGGCGGGACGCGGCTGACGCCGGCGTACGGGGTGCCGTCGCCGACCGCCTCGGGGCTGTCGGGGCAGGCGAGCACGGCCGCCAGATGCGGGACGTCGAGCTGGGCCTCGGTGAGGTCGGCGAGCGGCAGGGCGGCGGTGGCGTAGGCGGTGCCGCCGGCCCAGCCGGTGTGGAAGACGGGGCGGGTGCCGGCGAGGTCGGCGGGGATGACGGTGCGGCGGCCGAAGCGGGCGACGGCGGTGTAGCTGCCGGGCCACAGGGTGAGCTGGCGCAGTGCGCCGGCGCGTGCGGCGACCAGCGAGCGCCGTAGCTGGGAGTCGGTGGCGCCGCAGTAGCCGAAGACCGCGAGATGGGTGTCACCCTCCGCGACGACGAGGCGGATCTCGTCGGGGCGCCAGTCGCCGACCGCCCACAGCGGGTCGGGGCCGTCCCACAGCAGGTGCGCGCCCAGGGGCTGGATGTCGCGGGCAGCACTGGCCTCCGCGCCGCACCACCCGACCAACCACCGCATCGCCGCCTCCCCACTGGACCTCAGGCCCCATGCTGCCATGGGAGCGCGGTGAACGGGACATACCCAGGGCGGTGTTGGGTGGGCATGCCAAAATCACCGGCTCCGGTACCGTGCCCGGAAAACCGGCGTCTTTCGGCCAAACTCTGGCTGGAGAAAGGCCGTTGGCGAGGGCGCCCGACGGGCAGAAGATGTTGTGGTCCGGGAGACGCTGGTCGTCTCCCGGACCAGACCGCCGTCCGCGGGGAATGAGACGGCGGCTCCCCCGGCCCGCCGGAACCCAGAGGGCCAACGGGCCGACCCACGCGTTGTCCATCGAACCGCCACCACCGCCGGCTGCCCAGAGCGCACACCCGGGCGCACGGCCACATGCCCGGAGCACAATCCGGGAGAGAGGAAGCGCTCGAACCTGTGTACGGACATGATTCCGCCATCCGGGAACAAACCCCTTAACGGTCAGCAGGCACCGAACTACGCTGGGTTCGCGAAGGCGTCGGTGTGTGTCAGGGGTGCGCGGATGTCCAGGGAGCCACGCGGGCCGAACGAGAAGCTGGGGACGATTCTCGCCCTGGCCGGGATCAGTAACGCCGGCCTCGCGCGCCGGGTCAACGATCTCGGCTCGCAGCGGGGATTGACTCTGCGCTACGACAAAACATCCGTCGCACGATGGGTGACCAAGGGGATGGTGCCCCAGGGCTCCGCCCCGCACCTCATCGCGGCGGCCATCAGCAGCAAGCTCGGCCGGCCCGTGCCACTGCACGAGATCGGCCTCGCGGACACCGACCCGGCCCCCGAGGTCGGCCTGGCGTTCCCGCGCAAGGTCGCCCACGCCGTCGAGTCGGCCACCGAGCTGTACCGTCTCGACTCCTCGCCCGGCAAGGGCATCTGGCAGTCGCTGGCCGGCTCCTTCGCGGTCAGCGCCTACGCCACCCCCGTCTCCCGCTGGCTCATACGCCCGGCCGACGCCACCGTCACCCGCGAGACGGAACGCCCCCGGGAGGGCGGCTGGGGCCGGGTCGGGCACTCGGACGTCTCCAAGCTCCAGGAAGCCGCCGAGGAAGCCCGCCGCTGGGACTCCAAGTACGGCGGCGGCGACTGGCGTTCCTCCATGGTGCCCGAGTGCCTGCGCACCGACGCCGCCCCGCTGCTGCTGGGCAGCTACAGCGACGAGGTGGGCCGGTCCCTCTTCCGGGCCACCGCCGAACTCACCCGGCTGGCCGGCTGGATGGCCTTCGACACCGGACAGCAGGAGGCCGCCCAGCGCTACTACATCCAGGCGCTGCGGCTGGCGAAGGCCGCGGCCGACGTACCGCTGGGCGGGTACGTCCTGGCGTCCATGTCGCTCCAGGCCACCTACCGGGGCTTCGCCGAGGAAGGCGTGGACCTGGCCCAGGCCGCCCTGGAACGCAACCGCTCGCTGGCCACCGCCCGCACCATGAGCTTCTTCCACCTGGTGGAGGCCAGGGCGCTGGCCAAGGCGAACGACGCGGCCGGCTGCGGCTCGGCACTGTCCGCCGCCGAGGGCTGGCTGGAGCGCTCCCGGCCCGGGGACGGCGACCCGAGCTGGCTGTCGTTCTACGCCTACGACCGGCTGGCCGCCGACGCGGCCGAGTGCTACAGCGACCTCAAACTCCCCGGCCAGGTACGGCGCTTCACCGAGCGGGCGCTGAAGGAGCCCACCGAGGAGTTCGTCCGCTCGCACGGGCTGCGGCTGGTGGTCGCGGCCGTGGCGGAGCTGGAATCCGGCAATCTGGACGCGGCGGTCGCCGTGGGTGCCCGGGCGGTGGAGGTGGCGGGGCGGATCTCCTCGGCGCGGACCACCGACTACGTCCGTGACTTACTGCACCGGCTGGCTCCGTACGGTAACGAACCGCTGGTCAAAGAACTCCAGGAGCAGGCCCGTCCGCTCCTGGCTGCTCCAGCGTGAAATCGCACATGACAGGGGCACTGGCCCCTGTCATGGCCGGTAACGGCCGCTGCGGGGTATGACCCGCGTCACAGTCGGCCCCGGACGTACCATCGAACCACTGTGTCCAATGAACCACACGCTCCGATGTCCGGCACCCCCCGCTCCATGTTCGAGCCGGGCGCCGGCCCGGCGGCCGACCCCGCCGGAAACCGCCACGAACGCCGCATCCGCAGCTTCCAGCCCCGCCGCAGCCGGGTGACCACCGCCCAGCGGGAGGCCCTGCTGCGCCACTGGCCCCACTGGGGCGTGGAGGTCGACGGCGACTCCGTCCTCGACCTGCCCACCCTCTTCTCCGGCCGGCCGGTGGTGCTGGAGATCGGCTTCGGCATGGGCGAGGCCACCGCCGAGATGGCGGCGGCCGACCCGGACACCGGCATCCTGGCGGTGGACGTCCACACCCCCGGCCAGGGCAACCTGCTGCGCCTGGCCGAACAGCGCGGCCTCACCAACATCCGGGTGGCCAACGGGGACGCCATCATCCTGCTCCGCGAGATGCTCCCCGCGTCCTCCCTGGCCGGCCTGCGCGTCTTCTTCCCCGACCCCTGGCCGAAGAAGCGCCACCACAAACGCCGCATCATCCAGCGCGAGTTCGTGGACCTGGCCCTGACCCGCCTGGCCCCGGGCGCCCTGCTGCACTGCGCGACGGACTGGGAACCGTACGCCGACTGGATGCTGGAGGTCCTCACCGCCACCCCGGCCCTCCACAACCTCTCCCCCACCGGCACCTTCACCCCCCGCCCGGCGACGCGCCCCCTGACCCGCTTCGAATCCCAGGGCCTCCACAAGGGCCACCGGGTCCGCGACCTCCTCTTCCGCTACGAACCCTGACCCTCACCCCGCTGGGCAATCCCCCACGCGGCGGCCCGATCGGAGCCGCGCCAGCCGTCAGGGGTGGGCCACACCGAGGCGATGCCGTGTTCTTCGAGATACGGCTCGTATACCCCCATCTCCTCGCTGAAGAGCCCGAGGAGATGGGGCGTAGGGCGGCCCTGTTCCCGGTAGAGCAAGTGGCGGTATTCGAAGAGCTGACTGAGGGCTTCTCGACTGGCCAGCGTTCTGTTGCCCTTGCGTACGACTTTGGCCTCGACGATCCACTCTTGGTCATCGCGGCGCAGGATGATATCCCGAGGGTGCGCCTTCTCCGTGATGGGCTTGAAACCCTGCTGGCGGGCGTGGGGGCCGAAGTCCGCGATCAACTTCTCGTGATCTCGCCGCTTGATCTGCTGGTGCGCGGAGATGTGGGCGACGTACGCGTCGCTGTCCTTGGGGCGAAACTCGTCCAGCCCGTGGTCCGCGCTTTCTAGGACGGGGGCGTGTGGATAGTCCGGGGCGAGCATGATCTCCGGACCAGGCGCGGCGAAATTCTCTTGGATGTGCACCGCTGCCTCTTTGGCCAGCTTCAACACGCCGGCCATCATCCCCAGGTCGGCGCAGAGATCGGCCTCGGCGGGGAGGAACGCCAGCTCGTAGGTGATGGCGGCGATGCTGGCTTCCTCGTACGCGCGTGGGCGCCAGTTGTCATTAGGGTCACGGAATTTCGGAGTATCAGTGAGCCCGCGCAGCGCATGCTCGGGAAGGAGCTGACGGAACGCTTCGGTGCGACGCCTCAGATAGATGAAGAGCCGCTTTCCCTTGCTTTCTCCGAGCTGCTTATGAATCGCGGTAATACCCTGTTGCAGCGTCACGGTGACGGTGCGTCGGTCGGCAGCGACGATGTAGGCGAGGTAGAGCCCGCTCTCCCCCGAGCGACCGTCCACGGAATCATGGATCCCGATCCATGGCGTAACGGGAACAACGCCCTGTCCGCCGTGCCCTTTTGCGACCATCCCATAGGGCAGCGACCCCCGCAGCCGGTCGCCGGCCGCTCGGAGCAACTGCTGACCGGGGTCGTCCTTCGTGACTGTGCCGGACCGTTTACAGGTCTTGGCGACCTCGATAAGTAGATCTCTTATCCCCATGGCGGGACCCTACGCGGAAAGGGCTCTTAAGCCGAGGCCTCGGCCGGGAGTGTGAGGTCCTGCGGTGTCAGGGTGGTGCCGCGCAGTTGCCGCTGAGGCAGAGCCCGGACACCTGGAGTTCGCCGATGGGTTTCATGCGGGCCAGGGTATGCCGACGGCCCTGGCGTCGGGGGGAATCACCAGGGCCGTCGGCGGTGGGGGGATGGTCTCAGACCGAAAGGCCCTTGCCGCGCAGCCAGGTCAGCGGGTCGATCGGGTCACCGCCGGGGCGGACCTCCAGGTGCAGGTGCGGCCCGGAGGAGTTGCCGGTGGAGCCGACCCGGCCGATGGTGTCGCCGGTGTCGACGGACTGGCCGGCGGTGACGTTCATCGAGGAGAGGTGGCAGTACCACAGCTCGGTGCCGTCCTCCAGCTCGACGATGATGCGGTACCCGTACGAGCCGGCCCAGGCCGCTTCCTTGACGGTGCCGGTGTGGATGTTCTTGACCGGGGTGCCGGTGGGTGCGGCGAAGTCGGTGCCGGTGTGGGTGGAGGACCACATGGTGCCGCTGGCGCCGAAGCCGGAGGAGATGGTGTAGCTGGTCAGCGGGAGGGTGAAGCTGGCGCGGAGTTCCGCGAGCCGGCGCTCCTCCTCCTGGCGCTGCCGTTCCTCCTCGGCCTCGCGCTGCCGCTGTTCCTCGGCGAGGCGCTCCTCCTCGGCGAGTTCGGCGGCGGCGGTGATCGCGTCCTGCTGGGCGGCGACGAGGGCCTGCTCGATCTCGGCGGCCTGGGCGGTGGTGTCCTGCTCCTCGGCCTGCTGGAGGATGCGGGCCCGCAGCGCCTCGCCGGCGTCCTGGGCTTCGCTGAACGGGGCCGCGGTGACGGTCTGCTCGGCCTGGCCGGCGGTGTCGCCACTGTCGCCGGAGGAGATGAGGCTGTTGAGCACCGGGATCTGGTCGGGGATGGAACGCACCGAGTCCAGGCCGGGGACGGAACCGGCGCCGCCCTCCTGGGCGGTGGCCATGCCGCCCGCGCCGACGGCGGCGATCACGCCGACGCCGAGCACCGCCCTGCTGCGGGCGATGGTGCCGCCGCGCTGCCGGGTGACCCGGTGCCGGCCGCGTACGGGGCGCAGCGTGTCGGCGCTGGGGTTCCACTCGGTACGGGGCTCGTCATCGGTGGCCTGCGGGCCGTAGTAGGCGGGGTGGGACCCATACCGGTTCGACGCCACGGAGGCGTACTCCTTTCCTTCCCTCGCCGACCGGGTTAGCTGACGGGTTCGGAGCAGGAAGGTCTCCTACGGGCGGCCGGGCCGTCCGATGCACCCCAAGTGGTGGTTCCCCGGTTCCGCGGCGCGCTGGTCGCGTGCCGAGGATTAGGCGGTGCAGCACGACCGCCGTCGTGGCGACGGCGGAGACGACCGCGCTGCGTTATCGAACGTTAATAGACGCGCCGCCGTAATTCCAAGTGGATCCGGGAAAAGACTGCGCCTCTTCTCCCCGGCAAAAAGGGGCAGTGCGGTGCACATGAGGGCATAATTTTCTGTCCGTTACATGGCGAAGTTTTCTGACGGTGTGTCAGTTGTTATTCAGCGCCGCCCCCCGGTCACTCACGGTGGCAGCCGCCCCTCCAGGGCGAGCGCCAGCGACTGGTGCAGCCGCTCCGCCGTCCCCTCCAGCGACCCGCCGCCCGCGAGCAGTTGGGCCACCTCCTGGCGCAACTCCCGCGAGAACGCCGGATAGTACGGACTCGCCGGCCGCGCCCGCGCCTCCTGGAGCGCGCACCACAGGAACTCCGGGTACCCCGGCGGCAGCCCGCGCACCGCCCCCTCCGGCACCCGCTGCGCCTCCGTACGCCGCACCACCCGCGGCGCCGCCGCGCAATCCGGCTCCGCCGCCCCGTACGCCTCGCGCAGCGCCGGCGCGAACCCCGCCTCCAGCAGCCGGCGCTGGCTGCCGGGCTCCGCCGTCAGAAAGCGAATCAGCCGCTCCGCGTCCGCCGCCCGCGCGCTGCCGGCCGGCACCGCCAGGCTCTGCCCGCCCAGCGCACCGGCGGCGCGTACCGGGCGGGCCCTGGCCCGGGCCCACAGCCGGTCCCGCCGCGCCCGCACCGTCCGCGCCAGCCGCCGGGCGCGGGAGGTGCGCGGCAGCCGGACGGCCTGGGAGAGCACGGTGTTGCCGACCTCGTTGGCGGTGTGCAGTTCCGGATGCCAGTCGTCGGGATCGCGGTCCGGTGAGCGCACCGTCCGCACCACCTCGGGGGTGAACCGGCCGTACGCGTCGTCCACCAGCACGTCGTACAACTGCTCGATGTTCGCCAGGACCGAGGGCAGCGACGGAAAGCCGGTGCCCCGGTCGTACTCGGACACCCCGATCAGCACCACCCGCGACCGGCGGGCGCGCGGTTGATGGATCACCGCCGCGTCACTCGGGGTCGATCGCGGCTGCCGCCCTCCGCGCCATCTCGGTCAGCTCGCCCCGGGTGTACTGCCGCTCCGACTCCAGCGTCAGCGTGCAGTCGCCGCCCACCTCCACGGTCACCGTCACCCCGGCCCGGCGGCGGTTGCGCAGCTGGTTGTACACCGAGCGCAGCAGTTGGAGGAACGCCGCCTCCAGCGCGGCGACCGCCAGACCGGTGGTCAGGTCGATGACCAGGTCCTCGCCGATCCCCATCGCGTTCCGGCCGGCGGCCCGGTCGCGGCCTCCCGGCGGACGGTCAGCCCCTCCAGCTCGGGGTCCGCCGTCAGCCAGGAGGACAGCAGGCCGGTGCCGCCCCCACCGGCACCGGCTTCCCGTACCCGGATCCGCCCGATCGTGGTCGCCATCGCCGCATTCCCCGCCCTTCCCCCGGACACGCCGACAAACCGTCACCCGATTGTACGAGTGATGTGCGCCACATCAACGGTTTGTCGCACCCGGGTTACCGGCGGTCGCCCGGGACACGGCGAGCAGGGCCATGTCGTCGTTCAGCCGTCCGCCGGTGTACCGCAGCACGTCGGAGACCAGCCGGTCGAGCAGTTCCTGCGGGTTGCCGAACTCCTCCTCGTCCAGCGCCAGCGCCGGGTCGAAGAAGACCCCGCGCCCGTCCCGCGCCTCGCTCACCCCGTCCGTGTACAGCAGCAACTGCGCGCCGGGCGGGAACGGGAAGGTCTGCGGGCAGCCCGTCCAGCCGGACAGTTCCATCAGCCCCAGCGGCAACTGCGGGTCCGACACCTCCAGATAGCGCGCCGGGGCGTCCCCGGGCAGCAGCAGCGGCGGCGGGTGACCGAGGTTGATCAGCCGCAGCTCGTGCGGCGGCGCCCGCGGCACCTCCACCACCACGGCCGTGGCGAACTCCTCCTGCGGATCGATCGCCCCCCGGGTGCGCTTCTCCCGCTCCACGGCCGCCTGGAGCCGGGTGCACAGCGTCCCCAGTTCCTCCTCGTACTCGGCGGCCTCCCGGAACGTCCCCAGGATCACCGACACCATCTCGGTCGCCCCGAGCCCCTTGCCGCGCACATCGCCCACCAGCAGCCGCACCCCGTACGGAGTGTCGCGCACCGCGTACAGATCGCCGCCGATCAAGGTGTCGCGCTGCGCCGCCCGGTACCGGGCGGCCACCAGCAGCGACCCGGCCCGGTTCGGCGGCTTGGGCACCACGGCCCGCTGGACGATCTCGGCCACCCCACGCGCGGACGCCACCCACTGGTCGCGCTGGGCGACGATGCGGTTGATCAGCAGCGCCAGGCCGGTGGCGGTCAGCACCGTCAGAAAGGTGATGATCTCCTGCCCGGTGAGCACGGTGCGCCCGGTGAAGACCAGCAGCGCGGACGCCAGCAGCGCCGCCAGCCCGGTGTACACCGTGCCGCGCAGGGTCATCACCGGCGCGGCCAGCACCGGCGGCGCCACGAACAGCGGCGTGAAGGTGAGATGCGGCGGCGTCACCACGCTGAGCGCCAGCCCGGTGAAGATCAGTGCGGCGGGGACGAGCCGTACGTACCGCAGCCCGCGCGCCGGCTGCCGTGGTGTGGGGTACACACACCCAATCTGCCGCGCCCGGCGGCGGGCGGCGAGTCGATCAACCGGGGTGGATCGGTGGTAGGCCGTGTGGGACTCGAACCCACAACCAAAGGATTAAAAGTCCTCTGCTCTGCCAATTGAGCTAACGGCCCGCAGGAGCAGCATAGTCGCACCGTCCCGGCCGGCGGTGGTGCGGTGGCGGATCGGAGGGCCTGCGTCGGCGTCGGGCGCCGGCGAACGCCGTGCCGGGCCGCCGCCCGGGAAGGCCCGTGGGGCCCGGCTCACGGTGAGCCGGGCCCCACGGGGCCGTTCGGTGTCAGCTGCCGCGCTTCCAGCGGGGCTTGCTGTCGTCGCGGTACCCGCCGCCGCTGCCGCGCCGGTCGTCCCGCCGGTCGTCACGGCGGAACCCGCCGCGGTCGTCCCGCCGGTCGTCACGGCGGCCCTGGTACGGGCGCCGGTCATCGCGCCGGAAGCCGCCGCGGTCGTCCCGCCGGTCCCGGTGGTCCCGGTCGTCGCGGCGGAAACCGCCCCGGCGGTCGTCACGGCGGTCGTCCCTGCGGTCCCGGTCGTCCCGCCGGAAGCCGCCGCGGTCGTCCCGCCGGTCCCGGTGGTCGCGCTGGTACGGGCGCCGGTCGTCCCGGCGGTCGCCGCGCTCGGCGCGCTCCCGCTCCTCCTCGGCCGCCTTCGCCGCCCGCTCCGCGCGCCGCGCCTCCCGCTTCGCCTCGCGCTCGGCCTCCGCCGCCGCCTGGGCGGCGGCAGCCGCCGCGATCGCCTCGGCCGGGTCCTCGCCGCGCTCGCGCGCCGCGCGCCCGGTCAGCTTCTCCGCCTCCGAGCGCAGCTCGCCGGCCCGCTCCTGGGCCCGCTCCAGCTCCCGGGTCAGCCGGCCGACCTCGCGGTCGGCGTGCAGCGCGGCGCCCATGGCGGCCTCCGCCTGCACCTCGGTCAGCGACCGGGCGCCGATGATCTCGGCCACCTCGTCGTCGAACAGGTCGCCCCGGCCGATGACGTGCCGCGAGGCGTCGACGCCCGCGTCCTCCATCAGCCGGAAGATCGTCCGCCGCTGGTGCGGCAGCGCCAGCGAGACCACGGTGCCGGACTGGCCGGCCCGCGCGGTCCGCCCGGAACGGTGCAGATAGTCCTTGTGGTCCCCGGCCGGGTCCACGTTGAGCACCAGGTCGATGCCGTCCACGTGGATGCCGCGGGCGGCCACGTCGGTGGCCACCAGCACCTTGATCTTCCCGCCCTTGAAGTCCTCCAGGGTGCGGGTACGGGCGCCCTGCGTCATGCCGCCGTGCAGCGCGTCCGCGCGCACCCCGGACTCGCGCAGCTGCTCGGCGACCCGGTCGGCGCCCAGCTGGGTGCGCACGAAGACGATCGTGCGCCCCTCGCGCGCCGCGATCGCCGCCGTCAGAGGGGCCTTGTCGCGGGGCTTCACGACCAGCACGTGGTGGCTCATGGTGGTCACCGCGCCCTGCGCCGCGTCCACCTCGTGGCTGACCGGGTCGACCAGGTAGCGCTTGACGAGGGTGTCGATCTCGTTCTCCAGGGTGGCGGAGAACAGCATCCGCTGGCCGCCCGGGGGCACCAGGTCGAGCAGTTCGGTGACCTCGGGCAGGAAGCCGAGATCGGCCATCTGGTCGGCCTCGTCCAGGACGGCGACCTCGACGTCCTCCAGCGAGCAGGAGCCGCGCGCGATCAGGTCGCGCAGCCGGCCCGGGGTGGCGACCAGGATGTCGACGCCGCGCTCCAGCGCGTAGATCTGGTTGCCCATGGAGGTGCCGCCGCACACGACCTTGAACCGCAGGTTCAGCTCGTGGCCGTACGGCTCCAGGGCGTCGGAGACCTGCATGGCCAGCTCACGGGTCGGGGTGAGGATGACCGCGCGGGGCTTCTTCTTCTCGGTACGGCCGCCGGCCAGCCGGGCCAGCGTCGGCAGACCGAAGCTGAGGGTCTTGCCGGAGCCGGTGCGGCCCCGGCCGAGGATGTCGTGCCCGGCCAGCGCGTCCGGGATGGTCGCGGCCTGGATGGGGAACGGGGTGGTCACGCCGTTCTCGGCGAGCTTGCGCACGACCGGCTGCGGCAGCCCGAGGTCGGCGAAGGTGGTCGTCGGCTCATCCAGGGGCAGGATGGCGTCGGCGGTTGTTACGGACATGCGAAATGAGACCCTTCCGGAGTCTTGGTCGGCACGCGCCTTAGCTCCGTAGGTGCTCACGACCGCCTGTCTTTGCGGTCAGCCACGGCTTGACGAGGAACGCGCCACACGGCGCGCTGTGATCGGGCGCCGGGCAAGTGGGATCAAACGATCTACAAGCATACGCACCGCACCGGCGCGAACGCAAACGGCGCTCACCCCTCCCCGTCCGGCTCGGGGCCGCTCCCCGGGCCGGTGCCCGGCTCCGGCTCCGGCTCGGTCTCCGGCGGCGAGGGCTCCTGGCCGGTGGGCTCGGGCGCCGGCGGCGGGGCGGGCGGGGCCGGCGGCGGGCTCGGCTCCGGATCGGCGGGCGGCGGCGCGGCGCTGCTGGGGGTGGTGGCCGGGTCCGGCCGCCCGGCGGGCGGCGCCTCGGGGGCCCCGGGCGCCTCCGGTGCCCGGTCCGGCGCCGGGGCCGCCGGACGGTCCCGCGCCCCCTTGCCGTCCTCGGCCGGCTTCTCCTCGCCCGCCCCGGCGGGATCGTCCCCGCTGCCGCCACCGGACCCCGGTGGCCCGTCCCCGTCCGGTACCGGCTCCTCCCGTACCTCCTCGGCCGCCTCCTCCACCAGCGGCGAGGCGTTCCCGGCCTCGGTCGGACCGGCACCGGGCGCCTCGGTGTCGGGGTCCACGCTCAGACAGCCGGTGAGCGTCAGCGCGATGAGCGGGACGAGGACGGCGGGGACGGACGGACGCACGGCGGTGCTCCTCGGGTGCGGGAACGACGGGCGACCTGCCCAACTGCCATCCCGGCCCCCGGGTCACGGACAATGGGGGTGTGCTGAAGATGACACGCGAGTCATTCGAGGAACTGGTGAGCGAGGCGCTGGATCAGGTCCCGCCCGAGCTGGCCCGTCTGATGGACAACGTCGCCGTCTTCGTCGAGGACGAACCCGACCCCTCGGACCCCGAACTCCTGGGCCTGTACGAGGGAACGCCGCTCACCGAACGCGGCGAGTGGTACGCGGGGGTGCTGCCGGACCGCATCCTGATCTACATGGGTCCGACCCTGCGGTACTGCGAGACGGCGCAGGACGTGGTGCACGAGGTGACGGTGACGGTGGTCCACGAGATCGCCCACCACTTCGGTATCGAGGAGGAACGGCTGCACGAACTGGGCTGGGGCTGAGCGCACCGTGTTGGTGATCCGTTGCGGCATCACCTATGCTTCTGGCGTTCACGCCTCACTGGGAAAACGTGGTGGTGTGACAGTGGCCCTCATCGTCTAGTGGCCCAGGACGCCGCCCTTTCAAGGCGGTAGCACGGGTTCGAATCCCGTTGGGGGCACCACCCGAAGCCATCCGCAGCGTTCCGTCTGTGGGTGGCTCTTTGGCTTTTCCGACCAGGAAGTGATGCCCGGTGACCTCCAAGCCCCTGATGGTGCTCAACGGCCCCAACCTCAATCTGCTGGGCCGGCGCGAGCCGGAGATCTACGGCACGGACACCCTCGCGGACGTGGTCCGGCTGTGCGAACGGACCGCCGCCCCGCACGGCGTCACGATCGACGCCCGGCAGAGCAACCACGAGGGGCAGCTGATCGACTGGATCCAGGAGGCGCGAGAGCACCACGCGGGCATCGTGATCAACCCGGCCGCGTACTCCCACACCTCGGTCGGCCTGCTGGACGCGCTCAGCGCGTGCGACGGGCTGCCGATCGCCGAGGTGCACCTGTCCAACATCCACCGCAGGGAGGCGTTCCGGCACCACAGTTACGTCTCGGCCGCCGCGTCCGCCGGGGTGATCGTGGGCTGCGGCGTCCAGGGGTACGCGTTCGCGGTGGAACGGGTCTGCGGCCTGCTGAAAACCCCGCTCAGCAGGCCCTCCGCACCGTGATACGCTTCTCGAGCGACATCGGGGAAAGCCGGTCGCAGACACCAGGTCCTGTAGAGCAGTTTGGAGTGCTCGCCACCCTGTCAAGGTGGAGGCCGCGGGTTCAAATCCCGTCAGGACCGCTTCGGCTGGGTAGCTCAGTTGGTACGAGCGTCCGCCTGAAAAGCGGAAGGTCGCCGGTTCGACCCCGGCCCCAGCCACCTTCCTTCTGTAGTGAAAAGGCCCAGCGGCTTATGCCGCCAGGGCCTTTTTCGCGTGTTCAGGCGCCCTGTGAGGTACCCCGCCGGCGTCCATACTTCGGGTGCCGATATATCCTCGCGCCATGACGCGACAGAAGCCGCCCATGTCGGAGCCGCAGTACTTCATCCTCGCCGCGCTCCAGGACGGGCCGTTGCACGGGTACGGCATCATCAAGGCCGCCGAGCAGGCCACCGGCGGCCGGCTCCGGCTCGCCGTCGGGACGCTCTACGGGGCGCTGGAGCGGCTGGAGCGGGCCGGTCTGGTGGCGGCCGGTCACGAGGAGATCGTGGACGGGCGGGCCCGGCGCTACTACCGGCTCACCGAGGAGGGCGGCACGGCGCTGGGCCGGGAGGCGCTGCGGATGCAGCAGGCGGCGGCCGTCGTCATCGGGCGGGCGGACGGCACCACTGTGGCCTGGGCATGAACCGTCTCCTGCTCGCCGCCCACCCCGCCGCCTACCGGTCCCGGCACGGGGACGAACTCCTGGCCTGCCTCGCCGAGTCCTACCCCGGCCGGTCCTGGCCGCCGCCCCGGGAGGTCGCCGCGCTGGCCCGCGCCGGGGTGCAGTTGCGGGCCCGGGACGCGGTGGAGGACACCGCCCGGCCGGGGTGGCTGGACGGCGTGCACATGGCGGGGCTGGTGCTGGCCGCGCTGGCGCTCGTGCCCTACCTCCAGGACGTCTGGCACTGGGCGCTGCGCATCGACCCGGGCGCACACGCC
This sequence comes from Streptomyces harbinensis, assembly GCF_900116145.1. Lineage (GTDB taxonomy): Bacteria > Actinomycetota > Actinomycetes > Streptomycetales > Streptomycetaceae > Streptomyces > Streptomyces carpaticus. The sequence continues at coordinate 24,961 of NZ_FPAB01000004.1, forward strand.
ATCGGCTTCGACTTCGCCGGCTGGTACCCGTGGGCCGAGGGTCCCGGCACCGCGACCCGGCTGCTGCCGTACGGGCTGCTGCCGCTGATCGCGCTGGCCGCCCTGCTGCGCGGCCGGCCGTGGCTCGCGCTGCCGGCGGTGGGGGCGATGCTGTACGCCGGTGCCACGCTGGGCAGTTCGCAGCTCTTCGGCGAGGAGGGGATGCGGGGGCCCGGCTACTACGGGCTGGGCGCTCCGCTCACCGCCGGTGATCTGGTGCTGTCGGGCACGCTGTTCGCCGCGTGCGCCGTGCTGGCGCTGTGCCGTGGCGGCCGGCTGCGGCGGTACTCCCCCCGCTGGCTGGTGCCCGTGGTGCTGGCGATGGCGGTGGCCGGGAGTCTGCACATCACCTCCGTCGGTCCGCTCTTCCAGCGCGGCCAGTTCGTGCTGGAGGTCGCCGCGCTGCTCGCCGCGTGGGCGGCTACAGCCGCCACCGGCGACCACCGGTGGCTGATCCCGGTGACGGCGTTCGCGTTCGTGCGGACCCAGGCGGTCGTCGTCCACCCGGACTGGCTCGTGCAGTCGCTGCCCGGGCTGGTCGTCCTCCTGCTGCTGATCATGCCGCTCCCGGCCCTGGCGATCGCCGCCCGGCGCCGGCAGGAGCGGGCCCTTCCCGGATAGAACCGAGAGAACGCGCATGACCGTGCACCACACCCCGACCACCCCGTCCCCGGCCCGTCCCGCGCGCGGCCGGCGCCCCGGCGCGGGCGCGCTGTACCTGCTGGGGTTCGCGGCGCTGTACCTGGCGGCCGTCCGCACCCCGTTCGGGCAGCGCGCGGAGAACGGCCTGATCAACGAGAACGGGGCCGGGCCCGCCTGGATCTACGACTGGTCGGGGGCGGCGTACGGCTCGTGGGCGCTGCCGCCGCTGGAGGACACCGCGCTGCCCACCCTGCTCGCGGGCCTGGCCGTCCTCGCGGCGGTCACGGTGGTCCGGCGGTGCTGGTGGCGCGGGGGCGCGGCGGCCGGGGTGGTCATCGGCACACTGGTGACGGCGGAGGTGTGCGCGCGGGTGCTGCCGCGCCCCGATCTGGTGGACGCGCCCATGATGCTGCTCGAACCGAGCTTCCCCAGCGGGCACGCGGCCGTCCCCGCCGCTCTGGCGGCCGGCGCGGCCCTGGTGGTCTCCGCGCGGGTACGGCCCTGGGTGCTGGCGGCCGGGCTGCTGTGGCTCGCCGTGACCGCCGCCGCCGTGCAGGCCACCTACCACCACCGGCCCAGCGATGTCCTGGGGGCGGCGCTGCTGGCCTGCGTCTGCCACCGTCTCGCGGTCCGGCTGCTGCCCGCGGACGCCGCGCAGGGGGCCCCGGCGCCGTCCCGGTGGCCGGCGGTGGCCGCGCTCGTCCCGGCGGCGGCCGGCGCCCTGGTGGCCGGCGCGCGGAACGACGGCCTCCTCCCGTCGCTGGTCTTCGCGGCGGCGGCCTTCGGGTGCGCACTGCTCGTGTGGTCCGCCGTCCGGTTGGATCGCTCAGCCCGTTAGAGATCGAGCGGCTTGGCCCAGGCGCCCAGCGCCGCCCGCTTCCGCAGTGCCTTCTCCACGACCGCGGGGGCCCAGGCCCGCGGCCCGTCCGGCAGAACATGCACCCGGTCCGCGTACAGCGGTTCGGCCGCGTCATAGCGGTGCCAGGTGCCGTCCGTACGGCGGCGGTCCGGCTTCAGGATGCTGAGCAGGCCGAACGCCTCCAGCGCCCGCGCGGTGTCCTGGACGTCGCGCGAGAGCCCGAACCGGGCGGCGCGGCGCGACTCCCCCGCGATGACGTACCCCGACCCGCCGCCGAGCCGCAGCCACATCAGATAGGCGGCCGTCTCGCTGGGGGTCAGCACCTGCACCCAGCCCCGGGTGAAGAACTCCACCGGTACGGCGAGGGTGTCCTCGGCGCGCTCCGGCACCCGGTACTCGGCCACCCCCGCCCCGGGGTTCCTGCCGTCCTCGGCCAGCAGCCGGAAGCCGTCGTAGCGGCGGCGCGGGCCCGGGCCGGGGAGTTCGGTCAGACCGTGGCGGGTGAGCACGGTCAGGGCGGAGCGGAACTGACGCAGTTTGTTGGCGGTGTACTGGGAGGCCGTCATCGGTCCTTCTCCCGTGGGGGAGACCGCCACCAGGTCGAGCCAGGTCGTCCCGGGGTGCGCGGCCCTCCGGCCGAGCGGGACGCCACCCGGCCAGGCGCGTCCTGGCCGGGTGCCGCACTGGGCGGCGAACAGCGCCATCAGATGGAAGCGCAGGGCCACACCCTGCGGGAGGAGGAGCCGGGCGAGCGGTGGCCTCAGGTGCTCCGGCGGGCGACGGCGGACGGAGCCGGGGTGGAGCAGCGAGGGCGTGCGGTTCTCCAGGTAGCCGGCGCGCAGCCGGATCGTCTCGGGGCGGACGGGTCCCGCGGCGTGCAGTTCTCCGGCGGTGGCGGTGATCTCCCGTAATCCGCGGTCCCGTACCAGTGCGCGTACGGCCTCGGCCCGCCGGGCCGCCCGTTCTCCGCCCTGGGTCATGTCCCACCCCGTCATGACGTCTTGGTCCGACTTACCAATAATTAGTCGCGCGTCCACGGTCGGACCAAGACGTCGTCCGCTCTCCCGTTCCCGCACTCCCCCACCGCCCAGACTGGTGAGGCGGGGACGGCCACGCCGGCCAAGCACCGGCCGCCCCCGCTCCGTTCACCGGCGACCAGGGAGGTCACCCATGCCCGTCCAGCCTACGCACCGGAATACCGACGCCGCCGTCTTCGTGGCGGTGCTCGCCCTCGGGGTGCTGCTCATCATGAGCGGTTCGGCCACCCCGCAGGAGGTGGCCGTGCTGGGGTCCGCGCTCGGCGGTCTGTACGCCGTCTGGCAGCGGCCCCCGGCCCGGCTCCGCGGCTAGGAACCCGGTGACGGCCGGCCCGGTGCCCGGGCCGGCCGTCACCGGCCGCCCGGGTGGCGGTGGCGCCAGGTCCAGAAGATCGCCGCCGAGACCGCCGCCCACAGCAGCAGCACCAGATACGGCTGGAGGTGCTGGTGGCCGGCGAAGTACACGGCGTTGTGGAGGGCGTTCACGGAGGCGCCCGGGGGCAGCCAGCGGCCGATCAGGCCCAGGGGTGAGGGGAGCAGCGGCCAGGAGACCGGGCCGCCGGAGGCCGGGTTGCCGAGGAGGACCAGCAGGCCCCAGGTGGGGAGCAGCGCCCAGCGGCCGAAGAAGGTGTTGAAGACGGTGAAGACCATGCCGGCGGTGAACATCGTCAGCATCAGCTGCGGCCAGCAGACCGGCGGCAGTGGCACCGCGCCCAGCAGCCAGTCGACGGTGGCGCACAGCAGGAAGCCGCCGAGGACGGAGTAGGCGGCCACCGCGGCGATCCGCTCGCCGGGGGTGAGCCGGGGGGCGTGGACGCCGAGTTGGATGGCGCCGAGGAAGCCGACGATCACGGCGGCCAGGGTGATGTAGAAGAGCGCGAGGCCGCGCGGGTCGCCGGAGTGCAGGGGTTTGAGGTCGGTGACGGTGACCGGGACGCCGAGGGCCTTGCCGGCGGCGGGGCCCGCCGTCTTCAGGAGTTCCGCGACCGAGGCGCCGGAGGCGCTGGTCACCGCGAGGGTGATGCCCTCGCCCTGTTCGCGCACCACGGCGAAGACCTGCTGGCGCTCCACCGCGTCCACAGCCTGTGGATAATCCGGGTAGGCGCGCACCCGCAGCGTGGTGTGCAGTTCCTTCTCCAGCGCCGCGACGTAGCCGCGGGCCCGTTCCGTCTCCGGCTCGCCGGCCACGGCGACGGGCATCCGGTGCGGGGTGGGGTTCGCCAGGGCGTAGGTGTAGGAGCCGGCGAACAGCGCCGCCCCGAAGGCGGCCAGCAGGGAGACGACCACCGCGGGGTAGTAGGGGCTGTGCCTGAACGCCTGCCAGCGACTCACATACGCACCCTAAAGGGACAAAGCTCCGCGATATTGGTTCGCCGCTCCCCGGTCCCGGGTGAGACCCTTGGGGGCGTATGTCTACGCAGCCCCCCTCCCCCGCCGCCCTTGCCGAGCGTCTGCCCCAGCTGATGCTGCACGACGAGCGCCGTCTCGGCCGGCGGCTCGACGGTGCGCGCCGGATCCGCAAGCCCGAGGCCCGGCAGGCCGTGCTGGGCGAGATCGCCGAGGCCATGGACCGGGCCGAGCTGCGGGTCGAGCAGCGCCGGGCCGCCCTGCCCGCGATCAGCTACCCCGAGCAGCTGCCGGTCAGCCGGAAGAAGGACGAGATCCGCGACGCGATCCGCGATCACCAGGTGGTGATCGTGGCCGGCGAGACCGGTTCCGGGAAGACCACCCAGATCCCGAAGATCTGCCTGGAGCTGGGGCGCGGGGTGCGCGGGCTCATCGGGCACACCCAGCCGCGCCGGATCGCGGCCCGCACCGTCGCGCAGCGGGTCGCCGACGAGCTGCGGACGCCGCTGGGCGAGACGGTGGGCTGGAAGGTCAGGTTCACCGACCAGGTCGGGGACTCCACGCTGGTCAAGCTCATGACGGACGGCATCCTGCTGGCCGAGGTGCAGCACGACCGGGAGCTGCTGAAGTACGACACGATCATCATCGACGAGGCCCACGAGCGCAGCCTCAACATCGACTTCCTGCTCGGCTACCTGGCCCAGCTGCTCCCCCGCCGCCCCGATCTCAAGATCGTCATCACCTCGGCCACCATCGACCCCGAGCGCTTCGCCCGCCACTTCCGCACCCCCGGCGGCGATCCGGCGCCGGTCATCGAGGTGTCCGGGCGTACGTACCCGGTCGAGGTCCGCTACCGGCCGCCGGAGGAGGACGACGACCAGGTCTCGGCGATCTGCGCCGCCGTCGACGAGCTCCAGGCGGAGGGGCCCGGCGACATCCTGGTCTTCCTCTCCGGGGAGCGGGAGATCCGCGACACGGCCGACGCCCTGGAGAAACGCCGGCTGCGGTTCACCGAGATCCTGCCGCTGTACGCCCGGCTCTCGCACGCCGAACAGCAGCGCGTCTTCCAGCAGCACAGCGGGCGGCGCGTCGTCCTGGCCACCAATGTGGCCGAGACCTCGCTCACCGTCCCCGGCATCACGTACGTCATCGACCCGGGCACCGCCCGGATCTCCCGGTACAGCCACCGCACCAAGGTGCAGCGGCTGCCGATCGAACCGGTCTCGCAGGCCAGCGCCAACCAGCGCAAGGGCCGCTGCGGGCGGACCAGCGACGGCATCTGCATCCGGCTGTACTCGGAGGAGGACTTCCTCTCCCGGCCGGAGTTCACCGACGCCGAGATCCTGCGCACCAACCTGGCCTCCGTCATCCTCCAGATGAACGCCGCCGGGCTCGGCGAGGTGGACCGCTTCCCCTTCATCGACGCCCCCGACCACCGCAGCGTCAAGGCCGGCGTGCAGTTGCTGGAGGAACTGGGCGCGCTGCACGGCGCCGAGCTCACCGACACCGGCCGCAAGCTGTCCCAGCTGCCGGTGGACCCCCGGCTGGCCCGGATGGTGCTGGAGGCCGGCCGCAACGGCTGCGCCCGCGAGGTGATGGTGATCGCCGCCGCGCTGTCCATCCAGGACCCGCGCGAGCGGCCGGCCGACAAGCAGCAGGCGGCGGACGAGAAGCACCGGCGGTTCCGGGAGGGCCCGGGCGAGGAGTCCGACTTCCTCGCCCTCGTCGCGCTCTGGGACTACGTGCGCGAACGGCAGCGGGAGCTGTCGTCCTCGGCCTTCCGCCGGCTGTGCCGCACCGAGTTCCTCAACTATCTGCGGATACGCGAGTGGCAGGACATCTACGCCCAGCTGCGCTCGGTCGCCAAAACGATGGGCGTGACCCCGGCCGACGAGCCCGCCGCCCCGGCCGTCGTCCACCAGTCGCTGCTCGCCGGACTGCTCTCGCACCTGGGGCTCAAGGACACCGAGAAGAACGAGTACCTCGGCGCCCGCAGCGCGAAGTTCGCGATCTTCCCCGGCTCGGCGCTGTTCCGCAAGCCCCCGCGCTGGGTGATGTCGGCGGAGCTGGTGGAGACCTCCCGGCTGTGGGCCCGGGTGAACGCGAAGATCGAGCCGGAGTGGATCGAGCCGCTCGCCCAGCACCTGGTGAAGCGGACCTACAGCGAGCCGCACTGGGAGCAGAAGCAGGCGGCGGTGATGGCGTACGAGCGGGTCACGCTGTACGGCGTCCCGATCGTCGCCCAGCGCAAGGTCAACTACGGCCGGATCGACCCGGAGACCTGCCGGGATCTGTTCATCCGCAACGCCCTGGTGGAGGGCGACTGGCGCACCCAGCACCAGTTCTTCCGGGAGAACCGCAAGCTGCTCGCCGAGGTGGAGGAGCTGGAGCACCGGGCCAGGCGGCGCGACATCCTGGTCGACGACGAGACGCTCTACGACTTCTACGATCAGCGGCTTCCGGAAGAGATCGTCTCCGGGGCGCACTTCGACTCCTGGTGGAAGAAGAAGCGCCGGGACGAACCGGATCTGCTCAATTTCGAGAAGTCCATGCTCATCAACGAGCGGGCCGAGGGCGTCACCAAGGCGGACTACCCGGACAGCTGGCGGCAGGAGCGGCTCTCGTTCCGGGTGACGTACCAGTTCGAGCCGGGCACGGACGCGGACGGCGTCACCGTCCACATCCCGCTCCAGGTGCTCAACCAGGTGCGCCCGGACGGCTTCGACTGGCAGATCCCGGGCTTGCGCGAGCAGTTGGTGACGGAGCTGATCCGGTCGCTGCCCAAGGCGATCCGCCGGCACTGCGTCCCGGCCCCGAACTACGCCGGCCGCTTCCTGGCCGGTCTGTCCGGGCCGACCTCCCGCCCGCTGCGGGTGGAGCTGGCGGCGGCGCTCCAGCGGATGACCGGGGTACGGGTGGCCCCGGAGGACTTCTCCCCCGAGGCGGTGCCGGCGCATCTGCGCATCACCTTCCGGGTGGTGGACGAGCGGCGCAGGAAGCTCGCCGAGGACAAGGATCTGGAGGCGCTGCGGCTGGCGCTCAAGCCGAAGACCCAGGAGGCCATCTCGCGGGCGTTCAAGGCGTCGGGGAAGTCCGCGGCCGGCCAGGAGCGGGGCACGACGGAGGCGGCCTGGGAGCAGCGCGGCGGGCTCACCTCCTGGACGGTGGGGACGCTGCCGCGCCGGTTCGAGACCCGGCGGGCCGGGCAGCCGGTGCAGGCGTATCCGGCGCTGGTGGACGAGGGGTCGAGCGTCGCGGTGCGGCTGTTCGACACCGAGGAGGAGCAGCGGGCGGCGATGTGGCTGGGCGTGCGCCGGCTGGTGCTGCTCAATCTGCCCTCGGATCCGGCGAAGTTCGCGGTGGGCAAGCTGGACAACGCGGCGAAGCTGGCGCTGTCCGCCTCGCCGCACGGCAGTGTGCAGGCGCTGCTGGCGGACTGTGTGACGGCGGCGGCGGACCGGCTGATCGCCGACCGGGGCGGGCCGGTGTGGGACCAGGAGGCGTTCAGCAAGCTGTTCGACGCGGTGCGGGCCGACATCGTCGATCTGACGCTGCGGATCGTGCGGCAGGTGCGGCAGGTGCTGATCGCCTGGCAGGCGTGCGAGCGGCGGCTGAAGGCGACCACCTCGCCGGTGCTGGCGGACTCGGTGGCGGACATCAGGCGGCAGCTGGGCGAGCTGGTGTGCCCGGGCTTCGTGACGGCGCACGGGGCGGGGCGGCTGGCGGATCTGCTGCGCTATCTGACGGCCGTGGACCGGCGGTTGCAGCAACTGCCGCACCAGGCGGAGCGGGACCGGGCGCGGATGGCGAAGGTGGCGGAGATGCGCGACGAGTACGCGTGGCTGCTGGAGCAGTTCCCGGCCGGCCGGCCGGTGCCGCGGCAGGCGCGGGAGATCCGCTGGATGATCGAGGAGCTGCGGGTGAGCTACTTCGCGCACGCGCTGGGCACCGCGTACCCGATCTCGGACAAGCGGATCGTGAAGGCCATCGACGCGCTGGTGCCGGGCCCGGGTCACTGAGCCGGGTCACTGAGCCGGGGGCTTTCACCCCGGCTCGTCCGCCGATTGGCTCCGCGCCCGGTCGGTGGGGTAGAGTCACCGACGCGACATGCGAGGTCCTGTAGAGCAGTTTGGAGTGCTCGCCACCCTGTCAAGGTGGAGGCCGCGGGTTCAAATCCCGTCAGGACCGCATCGGAAACCGGACCCCCACAGGGGGTCCGGTTTTTTTGTGTCACGTTTTCAACTACCCCGATGAAAAAGGGGAGTTGGGGGGAAGGAGAGGGGCAGGGGAAGAACGGGCCCCGCGCCGGAGGAGCGGCACCGGCCCGGCGAACCGTTCGCACTACCGCATCAACAGCCCCTGAGGCAAGGCTTTTGCCTTGTGACGGGAGTCACCGCAAACGATCGCTCAGCGGGCTGGTTCGACCCCGCAGAGACACCCGCTTATTTAATATGTGCAATTGCACTCTCCGGAGAGGCTTCCGGAAGATCCCCCGAAAGATGCCGGAAGGGCGCCGGAGGCCGGCCGGCGGCGACCGGTCCCGGACATGCAGATCGCGCCGGACCCGGCGGAGTCCGACGCGATCTGTGCCACCAGACCGGGGTGGGGGCCCCGGAACCTGGGTCGTGCTGGGGTTTTACGCGGTGTAGCTCAGGTATTGCAGGGTGCTGCCTGGGTTGTGCTGCAGGCTCAGGCCTCGCCGCGCTGCTGCGGAATGCCCGCCAGCAGTGCGCGCACCTCCGCTTCGCGGTAGCGGCGGTGCCCACCGAGCGTGCGGATGGACGTGAGCTTGCCCGCCTTTGCCCAGCGTGTCACCGTTTTGGGGTCGACGCGGAACATCGTGGCAACCTCAGCCGGGGTCAGCAGCGGCTCGGCATCAGGGGTGCGAGCGGTCATGAGCGGCCTCCTCGGGAGAACCGAACCATCACGGTTCTTTCCTCTAAATTCTGCACCTTGGCCCGCGTTGCCCGAAATGGCAGACGCGGGCCGAGTCGGTTATAGGACGAACGGCTTGTCCTCGGCACTACAACTACACCATCCGTCCAGCCGGGTCGGCCAAACCGATGGAATTGCGCTCTCAGGTGTTCAACCTCGGCGGAAGCCGATGGACCATGCCATAGCGGACAGTCATCACCGCGTGACAATCAGTCACTATCGTGATCAGTCCGCATCAGGCGCACCAAGAGGTGCATTACCGATCTATCCGCCCTTCGACGGATAGAAGAAGCCCGATCGGGCTCCTTGTCCTATTTTGGCACGAGGAGACGGGTTGCTGACAAGACTTCCCTAGAGTGCCATCCATCACGCTTGGGCCTTTAGTCCCCCGGCCCAGGCGCCACGGCCCGCCCTCAGTTGGCGAACTGACGCTCGCGGACCGTCATCCAGCGATCGGTCAGCTCCTCGTACAGCCGTCCCGCCCGGTCCAGATCGCCCTCCGCCAGCGCGGCGAGACCGGCCGCGACCTCGGCGGCCGAGCGATCGGCTGCGAGCTGTTCCTCAGTGATCGTATAGATCAATCCCCCGTAGTCCAGTTCGACCAGTGACCGCGGATGAAACTCCTCCAGCCAGCGACCCACATCGGTGAGCGCCGCCACCAGCGGACCCGCCGGCTCCTCCCCGCCCGCCCCCGCCTCGGCGGGCGCCTCGGCCACCGCCCGCCGGGCGGCCTCCCGCACCGTCTTCAGCCCGCGCGCCACCCGCTGCCGCGCCCGCACCATCGGCGTCCGGTACCGCAGCCGCGCCGGCCGCTCCCCCTCCGCCGGCACGAACTCGCGCTCCTCGTCGGCGAACAGCGCGAACCAGCGCACCGGAACGTGCCACACCGCCGACCTGATCCACGGCCGGGCGTCCGGATTGCGCTCCCGCCACCGCCCGTACTCCGCCGCCGCCCGCTCCCGCGCCTCGGGCGGCAGCGCCGCGTCCACCACCGACTGCGGCATCAGCCAGTGCCCCACCTCCCCCAGCGCCTCCCAGGACCGCAGCCTGGTCCGCCAGGGGCACACGCACACCACCCCGTCCACCACCGCCACATAGGCGTCGGCACTCTCCTTCGGCGGCACCACCCGGCCCGGCACCGCCACCAGCTCGGCGATCGAACGCCGCAGCTCCTCCTGCGGCCCCGGCGGATCCGGTCGCTCGGCGTAGCGCGCCCAGTGCGAGCGCTCGGGCTCCCCGAACGCCGCGAGCGGTTCGTACACCCGCAGATACGCCGCGTACGGCACCTTCGACACGTGCGGTCCCTCCAACTGGTCCTCCCGGGCTCCCCGGCCACCCCGCCCCCCGATCGTGGCAGTGTGACGCACCCTTGGCACCCCGTGCAGACCAACAGGCTTAGGCTCGTGTCAGCAGGCCCTCCCGACCACTTGGAGGGCATCCGCCGCGTAGCGCAGGAGTCACCACCGTGACCGACGTAACCTCCGCTGTCAGCGCCGACAGCGCCGACAGCATCCCTTTCGCACCCTCCGGCTCCGCCCTGGACATCCTCTTCCGCTCCGAGCAGGGCGGCCATGAGCAGGTCGTGCTCTGCCAGGACCGTGCCTCCGGCCTCAAGGCCGTGATCGCCATCCACTCCACCGCCCTGGGCCCCGCGCTCGGCGGCACCCGCTTCCACGCCTACCCCGGCGCGGCCGTGCCCGAGGAGGCCGCGCTGCGGGACGCGCTCAACCTGGCGCGCGGGATGAGCTACAAGAACGCCATGGCCGGCCTGGAGCACGGCGGCGGGAAGGCCGTGATCATCGGCGATCCGGCCACCCTCAAGAGCGAGGAACTCCTGCTCGCCTACGGCCGTTTCGTGGCCTCGCTCGGCGGCAGGTACGTCACGGCCTGCGACGTGGGCACCTATGTCGCCGACATGGACGTGGTGGCGCGCGAGTGCCGCTGGACGACGGGGCGCTCCCCCGAGCAGGGCGGCGCCGGGGACTCCTCGGTGCTCACCGCCTTCGGGGTCTTCCAGGGCATGCGGGCGGCGGCCGTGCACCGCTGGGGCAGTGACGACCTCACCGGCCGCACGGTGGGCATCGCGGGCGTCGGCAAGGTGGGCCATCTGCTGGCCGGGCACCTGATCGAGGCCGGTGCCGAGGTCGTGGTCACCGATGTCCGCCAGGAGTCGGTGGACCGGCTCACCGGCGCGCACCCCGGGGTACGGGTAGTGGCCGACACCGAGGCGCTGATCCGCACCGAGGGTCTGGACATCTACGCCCCGTGCGCGCTGGGCGGCGCGCTGAACGACCGGACGGTGCCGGCGCTGACCGCCTCCATCGTCTGCGGCGCGGCCAACAACCAGCTCGACCACCCGGGGGTCGAGAAGGACCTCGCGGACCGCGGCATTCTGTACGCGCCCGACTACGTGGTGAACTCGGGCGGGGTGATCCAGGTGGCCGACGAACTCCACGGTTTTGTGTTCGCTCGTGCGAAGGCAAAGGCCGAGGGCATCCACGCCACCACCCTGGAGATCTTCGAGCGGGCCGAGGCCGAGGGGGTCCCGCCGGCGGTGGCCGCCGACCGGATCGCGGAGGCCAGGATGGCGGCAGCGGCGGCCCGCTGACCGGCCGCCCGCCCCGGGCCGCGGGGGCGCGGCCCGCCCGGTGGGTAAGACATGTCACCACCCCTAGGGCGAGTCGCGCTCCGAAAGAAGGTAAAATCGCCGCTGACCAGCAAGGAGAGTTTCACCGGAATCGTTCGGGCGACCCGGGACCTGCGGACGGCGTACCGCAGGCGCGCGGAAGCAGGTACGGTTGAAACCCGATGGATCGGGCCCTCGTCCGAGAGCCCGCTCTCCTTTATGAACGGATGTCAACACTCCGGGGCCGTCGGGCCCCGTCGTTGAGGGGGTCGAGCCAATGGGGCGCGGCCGGGCCAAGGCCAAGCAGACGAAGGTCGCCCGCCAGCTGAAGTACAGCAGTGGCGGCACCGATCTATCACGTCTGGCCGAAGAGCTGGGTGCATCGCCGTCGAACGAGTCGCAGCACGGCGACCAGTTCAAGGACGGTGACGAGCTGGACGACGAGCTGGACAACGACCCGTACGCGCGGTACGCGGAGATGTACGGCGACGACAGCGACGACGAGGACGAGGACGACCAGGGGTCCGGCAGGTCCCAGGGTTCCCCCGGCTCGTCCGGTGCCTCCAAACGCCGGAGCACTTGAGCGGTTCCTCAGCAGCCTGCTGAGCGACGGCAGCACACGACCCGGTCCCGGTATCACCGCCGGACCGGGTGCTGTGCTGTCCGCTTCCCGCATGCCGTAGGGCTCAGCCGGCGTAGTCACCACTGAGGGTCACGGCCTCGTCGCCCGCTGTCCGCTCCGTCACCTCACCGGCCACCCAGGCCGGCACCCCGCGCTCGGCGAGCAGGGCGAGCGCGCCGTCCACCGCGTCCTGCGGCAGCACCGCGACCATGCCCACGCCCATGTTCAGGGTGCGCTCCAGCTCGGGGCGGGCCACCTTGCCGGCGTCGCCGACCAGGCCGAACACGGGCGGCGGGGTCCAGGTGGAGCGGTCCACGCGGGCGTGCAGTCCCTCGGGCATCACCCGGGCGAGGTTGCCGGCCAGGCCGCCGCCGGTGATGTGCGAGTAGGCGTGCACCTCGGTGGAGCGGGCCAGTGCCAGGCAGTCCAGCGAGTAGATCCGGGTGGGCTCCAGCAGTTCCTCGCCGAGGGTGCGGCCCAGCTCCGGGATGTCGCGTTCCAGGGCCCAGCCGAGCTGCCGCAGCAGCACGTGGCGCACCAGCGAGTACCCGTTGGAGTGAAGGCCGGAGGCGGCCAGCGCCACCACCGCGTCACCCGAACGGATGCGATCGGCGCCCAGCAGTTCGCCGGCCTCGACCACTCCGGTCGCGGCACCGGCCACGTCGTACTCCTCGGGGCCGAGCAGCCCCGGGTGCTCGGCGGTCTCGCCGCCGACCAGCGCGCAGCCGGCCAGGACGCAGCCCTCGGCGATGCCCTTGACGATGGCGGCGACGCGCTCGGGGTGGACCTTGCCGACGCAGATGTAGTCGGTCATGAACAGCGGCTCGGCGCCGCACACCACCAGGTCGTCCACCACCATGGCGACCAGGTCCTGGCCGATGGTGTCGTGGATGTCCAGGCGCTGGGCGATGGCGACCTTGGTGCCGACGCCGTCGGTGGCCGAGGCCAGCAGCGGGTGCCGGTAGTTCTTGAGCGCCGAGGCGTCGAAGAGGCCGCTGAAGCCGCCGAGGGTGCCCACGGACTCGGGGCGCTGGGTCTTGGCCACCCACTTCTTCATCAGCTCGACGGCGGTGTCGCCGGCCTCGATATCGACACCGGCGGCGGCGTAGCTGGCGCCGGGCTGCTCGGAGTGGGTGGTCATCGCGCGTCTCTCTTCGGGGGGAGTGGGGTACGGGGACCGGCCGCGGGCGTACCGGCCGCCGGCGGGGCGGTCCGGTCGTACGGTCGCCCGCCGCTAGGGGCGGCGCAGTGCGTCGGCGGCGCCGGGGCCGGTCAGCAGCGGCAGCGTGGGGCGGGCTTCGTCCTGCTCCAGGACGTCCTTGCCGAGCACCTGCGGGTCGGGCAGTTCGACGGGGTACTGGCCGTCGAAGCAGGCCCGGCAGAGGTTGGGGCCCGCGATGGTGGTGGCCTCGGTCATCGCGTCTATGGAGATGTACGCCAGGGAGTCGGCGCCGAGCGAGGTGCCGATCTCCTCGACGGACAGGCCGTTGGCGATGAGCTCGGCGCGGGTGGCGAAGTCGATGCCGTAGTAGCAGGGCCACTTGATCGGCGGGGAGCTGATCCGGACGTGGACCTCGGCGGCGCCGGCCTCGCGGAGCATGCGGACCAGGGCGCGCTGGGTGTTGCCGCGCACGATGGAGTCGTCGACGACGACCAGGCGCTTGCCGCGGATGACCTCTTTGAGGGGGTTGAGCTTGAGCCGGATGCCCAGCTGCCGGATGGTCTGGCTGGGCTGGATGAAGGTCCGGCCGACGTAGCTGTTCTTGACGAGGCCCGAGCCGTACGGGATGCCGCTGGCCTCCGCGTACCCGATGGCGGCGGGGGTGCCGGACTCGGGGGTGGCTATCACCAGATCGGCGTCGACCGGGGCCTCGGCGGCGAGCCTGCGGCCCATCTCGACCCGGGAGACGTAGACGTTCCGGCCGGCGATCTCGGCGTCCGGGCGGGCCAGGTACACATACTCGAAGACGCAGCCCGCGGGCTTCGCGTCCGCGAATCGGGAGGAGCGCAGACCGTTCTCGTCGATGGCGATCAGCTCGCCCGGCTCGACCTCACGGATGACGGAGGCGCCGACGATGTCGAGGGCGGCCTGTTCGGAGGCGACCACCCAGCCGCGCTCCAGCCGGCCGAGCACCAGCGGGCGGATGCCCTGCGGGTCGCGGGCCGCGTACAGCGTGTGCTCGTCCATGAAGACGAAGCTGAAGGCGCCCTTGACCTGCGGCAGCACGATCGGGGCGGCCTGCTCCACGGTCAGCGGCTCACCGGTGGTCGCATCCCGCTGCCCGGCGAGCAGCGCGGTGACGAGATCGGTGTCGTTGGTGACCGCGGCGCGCTGCCGGCGGCCGTGGTCGGTGGGGAGTTCCGCGACCAGCTCGGCCAGGGCGGCCGTGTTGACCAGGTTCCCGTTGTGGCCGAGCGCGATCGAGCCGTGGCCGGTGGCCCGGAACGTCGGCTGGGCGTTCTCCCAGGTGGAGGCACCGGTGGTGGAGTACCGGTTGTGGCCGACGGCCAGATGCCCCTGGAGAGAGCTGAGAGAGGTCTCGTCGAAGACCTGGGACACCAGTCCCATGTCCTTGAAGACCAGGATTTTGGATCCGTCGCTCACCGCGATACCCGCGGACTCCTGTCCGCGATGCTGGAGTGCGTACAGACCGTAGTAGGAGAGCTTGGCGACCTCCTCGCCCGGGGCCCAGACACCGAAGACGCCGCAAGCGTCCCTCGGGCCCTTTTCACCGGGGTCGAGGTCGTGGCTGAGTCGTCCATCACCACGAGGCACATGGTTGAGTCTAGGACAGGTTCCCCGCTTGGGAAGAACCAGCGGATTGTGAGACATCCCCCAGCGGGGGCCCGGCGGGGCCCGATCCGGCACCCTGTGGCATCAGCCGAGCACGGGCAGTTGGCCGGCGAGGCCGAGCGCGCGTTCGCCGCTGGCCTTCAGCCGGCCGGTGGCGGTGGTCTGCGCCCAGGTGGCGCGGCCGGTCGCCAGCCGCAGCCAGGTGATGGGGTCGGCCTCGACGACCGAGGGCGGGGTGCCGCGGGTGTGCCGGGGGCCGGGCAGGCACTGCACGGCGACGAAGGGCGGCACCCGCAGCTCGGTGGAGTTGCCGGGGGCCTTGGCGGCCAGCGCGTCGGCCAGCACCCGGACGGCGATGGCCAGGGCGCCGCGGTCGAGCCGGACCGGGCTCTGGAGGGAGCGGGTCAGATCGTCGCTGTGCACCACCAGCTCCACCACCCGGGTGACGGTGAAGTCCAGGCCGCGCATCGGGCCGAAGCGGTGCGGCAGGAGCAGATCCTCGCGGACGGCGGTCTCCAGGACCGCGTCCAGTTCCTCGGCGGCGGCGTCGATGGCCTCCACCGGGTCGCCGGCCGCCTCGGGGGCGTCCCCGACGCCGGCGCCGGGGTGGGCCGCCCAGTCGTCGAGGTCGAGCGCGGGCCGGGTGGCGGCGGGCGCGGGCTGGGCCAGCAGCCGGGGTACGGCGTCGATCTGGCCGGCGATGTGGGCGAGCAGCGCGTGGACGTCCCGGCCCGGGAGCGCGGCGGGCCTGGCCAGTTGCTCGGGGGTGAGGGCGTGGGCGGCCAGGCGTACGTGTTCCACCTGCGCGAGCAGCGCGTCACGGACACGGTCGGGGTGGTAGGCGCGTGACTTGCGCCGGGCGGCACACATGGAAGGGAGCTTACGGCTATTCCTGCGGGAAGATCAGCGTTTGGGGAGGTGGCAGGGGCCACGCGGGGCGGTGGCAACGACATGACAACCTGATACCAAGTGGCAGGACGGCGCCGTCGGTCCCCGCGCGCTGTGCCATGCTCCCGGTATGGCTTACGCGGACCGTTACCTCGCCGACGACGAAGAACTCCTCTACGAGACCAGGCAGCACTGGACCACGCTGGTCAGTGAGTTCGTGCAGTTGGTCGTCATCGCGGCGGTGGCGGCCGTCCTCACGCTGATCATCGGGGACCTGGGGTCGCCGGTGGCGTGGGTGGTGCTGGGGCTGGCGGGGATCGCGATCATCTGGCGCTGGCTGATCCCGATGCTGCAATGGCGTTCGACGGTGTACTTCCTCACCACCAAGCGGCTGCACAAGCGCACCGGTTTCCTCACCAAGCAGGGCCGCAGCATTCCGCTGAGCCGGGTGAACGACGTGTCGTTCTCGGCGTCCCTGTGGGAGCGGATCATGCGGTACGGCACGCTGCACGTCCAGTCCGCCTCCGAGCAGGGCAAGATGACGTTCAAGCACGTGCCCAGCCCGGAGGAGTTCAAGAACCGGGTGTACGAGGCGCTGGACCGGGTGAACGACTGACCTGCGGCCGCTGACCGGCCCCGGTCCCGTCCGGCGGACTGCCACTACCATCCTCTTTTGTGATCGCACTGGCTGTGACCATCGGGCTGGCGTTCGCCGGCTATCTCGCCACCTACCTCAACGGGGTCCGGCTCTCGCAGCGCGAGGAGCGGCTGGCCCGCGTCAACCGTCAGCTCAGTGACTTCTACGGGCCGCTGTTCGCCCTGACCGAGGGCAACAGCCGCAGCTACGCCGAGTTCCTGGACCGCAACGTCCGGCCGGACGGCACCTCGCCGTTCGGCGCGGACGGCCCGCCCGCCACCGAGCGGGAGAGCAGCGAGTGGCGGCTGTGGGTGGCCACCGTCTTCCTGCCCAACATCCAGGCGATGCGCGATCTGGTGATCCGGCGCGCCGATCTGCTGCGCGAGCGCGAGATGCCGCCGGTGCTGCTGGAGTTGTGCGCGCACGTGTCCGGATACGAGATCACGGCGGCGCGCTGGGAGCGCGGGGACTACCGCGAGCATCTGTCGGTGGTGCCGTTCCCGGGCGAGGAGATCCACGCCTACGCGCGACGGGGGTTCACCGAGCTGAAGGCGGAACAGGCCCGGCTGCTGGGCGGCTGACCGCCGCCCGGGATCACCCTTCCGTCGTACGGGGAGTGTTCCGAGGTCGGATGCGCACGGGCCGGGACCGTTCCTAGCGTGCCGGTATGTCCACCCCGACGACCGCCCGTGCGCGCGGACCGGTGCGCGGCGCCGAACGCGCCCTCGCCCCCGACCTCGCACGCGGCGTGATGCTGCTGCTCATCGTGCTGTCCAACACCGCGTTCCATCTGTGGGCCGCCCCGCACGGCCCCTCCGGCTGGCACCCGGTGGACGGCTCCCTGCCGGACCGGGTGGTGCAGTTCGCCATGATCACGGCGCTGGACCTGCGGGCGTACCCGCTGTTCGCCTTCCTCTTCGGCTACGGGCTCATGCGGGTGTTCGCCCGCCAGACGGAGGCGGGCACGGACCCCCGGGCGGCGACGCGGCTGCTGCGGCGGCGCGGCCTGTTGGCTGATCGTCTTCGGCGGCGCGCACGCCGCGCTGCTGATGGCCGGCGACATCATGGGCTCCTACGGGGTGGCGACGCTGCTGCTGTGCGCGCTCTTCCTGCGGCGGTCCGACCGGACGATCCTGATCGGGGCGGCGGTGGCGCTCGCGATCCTGGCCATGACGGTCGCGCCCGCCGTCGCCGCGCTGCTGGGCGGCGACCTCGGACGGCTGGGGAGCGCGCCGAGCGAGGCGACCACGGTCGTCTACGCCTCCGGGGACCCCAGCTGGCTCGCCGCGGCCGGCACCCGGCTCACCACCTGGTCGTTCGTCACCGCGGCCGGCGGGCTGCTCTCCTTCCCCGCCCATCTGATGATGCTGCTCGGATTCTGGGCGGCGCGGCGCCGGATACTGGAGCGCCCGCGGGAGTTCCTGCCGCTGCTGCGCCGGACCGCGGTGGTGGGCGTCACCCTCGGCTGGCTGACCGGGCTGCCCTCGGCGCTGGCCCACGTGGGCCTGTGGACGGTGCCGGCGGACGCGGTGGCCGAGGGCGGGGCGCTGGCGCTGCTCCAGGAGAGCACCGGCTGGCTGGGCGGCCTGGGGTACGTGGCGCTGTTCACGCTGCTCGCCCACCGGATCGCCGCCCGCCCCGCGGGCCCGGGGCGCGCGGCCCGGGCGCTGGCCGCCCTGGGCAAGCGGTCGCTGTCCGGATATCTGGCCCACTCCCTGCTGTTCGCCCCGCTCCTGGCGGCCTGGGGGCTCGGCCTCGGCGCCCACCTGGGCAGCGCGACGATGGCGCTGTTCGCGGTCGGGGTGTGGCTGGTGACCGTGGTGGCGGCGGACGCCCTGGAGCGGCGCGGGCTGCCCGGCCCCGCGGACGCGCTGCTGCGGCGGCTGGTGTACGGACGAGGCCGGCCCGCCGCCCGGCCCGGTCAGGGCTCGACGGTGTAACTCAGGTCCTGGGCGGAGAGCCTGGCCGGAGCCAGCCGCAGCCACACGGCGCCGCTCTCGGCCGGGTCGGTGTGCAGGTAGCGGGAGAACCGGGTGGCCCAGCGGCTCTCGTCCGCGCCGAGGTAGCGGCTGAGCTTGCGCCGGCCGCGCGGCACGTCGAACGGCACCAGTTCGGCGCGGCCCCGGGCGATGACCTGCCGGACCCGGCCGGTCGCCAGGTCGCACTCGTCCACCACCAGAGCGACCCGGGGGTCGGCGGCGGCCTGCTGGTGGAGCCGGGCCCACGGCCCGGTCAGGGTCCAGAACTCCGCCTCCTCCCACAGGAACCACACCGGCCGCACGATCGGGCCGGCCGGGGTGACGGTGGCGAGGCGGGCGGTGAGCGGCCGGGCGAGGAACGCCTCGACGTCGAAGCCTGCGGTGGCGGAGAGGGCGGCGGCGGAGGTCATGCCCCGATGCTGTCCGGCGCGGCCCGCCCCGTACACCGTCCGCCGTCCGATCCCCGCCTCATCCTTTGGTACTCGTCCGGCCCGGCGCGCGGCGTACGGGGGTGGGCGCGGCGCCGTGCAGCCGGTCCAGGGCCTCGGCGGCGGCGCACCGGCCGGCCGTCCGGAAGGCGTGCTCGGTGGAGTCGACGGGGTGGATGACCAGTTCGCGGACCACGACCGTGACCGCGAGCGGCACCCGCGGGCAGCGCGCGGCCAGTTCGGCACGGAAGCCCTCGGCCAGCGCCGCCGTGAACACCGGCGCCGTCTCCCGGTGCGCGTCCGGATCGCGCACCGCGCCGCCGGCGACCTCGACGGCGAACCCCGGCGGCCCGGGCTCGACATCCACCGTGGCCACGGCGAACACCCCGCAGCAGTTCTGCCGGACCCAGGACACCCGCACCTCGCGGAGCGGCCGGGAGGGGAACGTACGCATGGCCCGAACGTAACCCCTGCGGCAGGATGGGGACATGGCCACCCTCGTCGCCTTCAACGCCCACCCCGATGACGAGTGCCTGCTCACCGGCGGCACCCTGGCCCGCGCGGCCGGCGAAGGGCACCGGGTGGTGCTGGTGGTCGCGTCCGACGGCTGCATGGACGCCGTGCCGGAGGGCGGCGCCCCGCGCCTGGCCGAACTGCGCGCCGCCGCCGGTGTCCTGGGCGCGCACCGGGTGGTGCACCTCGGGTACGCCGACAGCGGCCACGGCGCGGAGCTCTACCCGGACCCGCCGGACCGGCAGCGTTTTCTGCGCGCCGATCCGCGGGAGGCCGCCGAGCGGCTGGCCGGGGTGCTGCGCGAGGAGCGGGCCGATCTGCTGCTGGGCTACGACCGCAACGGCGGCTACGGGCACCGCGATCACGTCCGCGTGCACCAGGTGGCCCGCCTCGCCTTCGCCCGCGCGCCGGTGCCCCGGCTGCTGGAGGCCACCGTGCCGCGCGAGACGGCGGCGCGGCTGGCCCGGCTGCTGCGCGAGGACGCCTCCCGGCTGGAGTCGATGTTCCTGCCCCGGGCGGAGATCACCCACGCCATCGACGTCCGCCGCTACGCCGCCCGCAAGCAGCGGGCGCTCGCCGCCCACCGCTCGCAGACCGGCGGGAAGCTGCCGGGCACCCTGGTCGGGCTGCCGCCCCGGCTGTTCAGGGCACTGCTGGGCCGCGAGTGGTTCCACGAGGTGCCGCGCGGTGCGGCCGGCCCGGCGGCGGAGGCCGCCGCGCCGCGCCCCTGACCCGGCCCGCCCGGCGGGCCCGTACCGCCGCCGTACCGCCGCCGGTAGGGTCCCGGCATGACCAGAGAACCCGCGTTCTATTTACGGCTCCTGCGCACCGAACTCGCTGCCTTCCGGACCACACTGGACGGCGATCTCGACGCCCCCGTCACCCACTGCGCCCCGTGGACACTGCGCGACCTCGCCGGCCATCTGGGCAGCGGCAATCTGTGGGTGGTCACCGCGACAGCCGAGGGGCGCGGCGACCACCACCCGCCCGCGCCCGAGGGCGACGCGGCGCTGCGCGCCTGGTACGAGGAGAGCGCCGCGGCGCTGCTCGCCGCGCTGGACACCGACCCGGCCACCCCGGCCTGGACGTTCCGGGCCCCGCACACGGTCGGGTTCTGGCAGCGGCGGCGGGCCCAGGAGACGCTGATCCACCGGTGGGACGCGCAGCACGCGCTGGGCGCGGCGCAGCCGCCCGGCGCCGAGCCGGCCGCGGACGGCATCGCCGAGGTGTTCGAGGTGATGGCGCCGCGCATGATCGACCGCGGTCTCGCGCCGGTGCCGGAGCGGGCGGTGCGGCTGGTGGCGGACGACCTCGGCCGGGAGTGGACGTACGGGCCGGGCGAGCCGGTGGCGACCCTGACCGGCCCGGCCGGGCAGCTCCTCCTGCTGCTGTGGGGCCGGGCGGCCGACTCCGCTCCCGGCCTGGAGTGGAGCGGCGACCGGGCGGCGGGACGGCGGGTGCTGGCCGGGCCGCTCACCCCCTGACCGGGCGCGCGGGCGGCGGGGCACGGCGGGCGTTGGCGGTTTTCCGTGGCAGGACGGCAGCGCAGCCCCTGGGAGCCCGGCCGCGCCGTCGTTAGCGTCGGTGCCGCCCGCCCCGTACGACCCGTGAAGGACCTCACCGTGCCCCTGCGACCGCTGCGCCTCGCCGCGCATGCCGAACTGGTCTCCCTCCTGGCCCTGCTGGCCAACCTCGCCACCGTCCACCTGGCGCCCGTCTCCTCCCTGCTGGGGCCGCTGCACGGCTGCGCGTACCTGTTCGTGGTGCTGCTGGCCTGGCGCCTGCCCCGCGCAGGCACGGCGGTGAAGGCGCTGTCGCTCATCCCGGGGGTGGGCGGCCTGCTCGCCCTGCGCGCGGCGGCGGGGACGCCCGCCGGCCGGCCCGCCGCCGGGTAAACGCCCCGCCGCCCGGGTCATCCCCGGGTGGACTGTCGCGGGACGGCGAAGAGTGTCATGCTCGTACTCCTCGCAGTCGCCATCTCCTTCTCCGTCTCCTCGCCGCCGACGCTCGTCACCGCATCAGCACGTGGCACGACAAGGCGGTCGGGGAGTGGCCGGGGCCCCGTCGCCGGGGGTGAGCCCGTGACCGAACCACTGCCGGATCTGCGCCGGTTGCAGCCGCATCAGCTCATGGGCATCCGCTGTGTCCTGTGCAATCGCTATCTGGGGGCCATGGCCCGGCGGCTGGGCCCGCCGCTGCTCGATCGCTGGGGCTACCGGTACCAGCTGTACGCCTGCCGCCCGCACTGCCCGCTGCGGCGGTTTCCCGAGTCATAGCTCCAGGGCGAGATGCTCGGCGAACGCCGCCCGGCCCGGCTCGGTGACGGTCACCGCCCGCGTCATCCGGTCCCGGGTGAGCCAGCCGCTCTCCAGCGCGTGCCGGCACAGCGCCGCGCCCACCGTGCCCGCCAGGTGCGGGCGGCGCACCGTCCAGTCCAGGCAGGACCGCACCAGCGGGCGGCGCCCGGCGGCCGGGAGGGAGATGCCGAGGCCGGCGAGCCACACCGCGCCGTCGCCGGTCAGCCGCACGCCCCGCTGCCAGTCCAGCAGGCCCTGCTCGGTCATCGCGTCGGTGACCGCCACCCCGACCGTGCCGGCCAGGTGGTCGTAGCAGGTCCTGGCGTGGGCCAGCGCGTCGCGGCGGCGCGTCCCCGACAGCGAGCGGGCGGGGGCGCCCAGGACAGCGTCGCCGGCGAGGGCGGCCAGGTTCTCCAGCAGGTCGGCGACCTGCGGGTCGACCAGCCGGACGTACCGGTGCCTGCCCTGCCGCTCCTCGGTGAGCAGACCGCCGCGGACCAGCAGGTTCAGATGCTCGGTCGCCGTCGAGGGCGCCACCCCGGTGTGCCGGGCCACCTCGGTCGGGGTCCAGGCGCGCCGGTCCAGCAGCGCCCAGCAGATCCGGGCGCGGGTGCCATCGGCCAGCAGCCGGGCGACGGCGGCGAGGTCGGGAGCGGTGTCCATGGCTCCAGTGTCCCTCCGCGACCCTTCGGTCCCGGCCGAAATATCCGGGTTCTAGGATCCGATCATGACCATGACGCTCGGGGAGATGATCGCCGTATTCTGCGCCGGCCTGGCGGCCGGCGGCATCAACACCGTGGTGGGATCGGGCACCCTCATCACCTTCCCCGTGCTGCTGGCGACCGGGCTGCCGCCCGTCACCGCCACCGTCTCCAACGCGCTCGGGCTGATACCCGGCTCGATCAGCGGCGCCATCGGCTACCGGCGGGAGCTGCGCGGCCAGGGGCGGCGCATCCTGCGGTTCGGCACCGGGGCGCTGCTCGGCGGCTTCACCGGCGCCGCCCTGCTGCTGGCGCTGCCCGCCACCGCCTTCGAACGGATCGTGCCGGTCCTGGTCGGCCTCGCCCTCGTCCTGGTCGTGCTCCAGCCCCGGATCGGCCGGGCGGTACGGGAGCGGCGCGAGCGCACCGGGCGCGCCGCGCGGCCGGACGGCGGGCCGCTGCTCTCCGTCGGCCTCACCCTGGCCAGCGTCTACGGCGGCTACTTCGCCGCCGCGCAGGGCATCATCTACATGTCGCTGATGGGCATGCTGCTCGACGAGAACATGCAGCGGCTGAACGCCGTCAAGAACGTCCTGGCCGCGCTGGTGAACACCGTGGCCGCCGTCTTCTTCCTCTTCGCCGCCGACTTCCACTGGACGGCCGTCGCCCTGCTCGCCGTCGGCTCCGCGCTCGGCGGCCAGCTCGGCGCCCGTGTCGGCCGCCGGTTGAGCCCGGCCGTGCTGCGCGGCTGCATCGTGGTGGTCGGCTCGGTCGCCATCGTCCAGCTCGTACTGCGCTGAGCGCCGCGCCCATCGACGGCGCGGGCCCCGTACCGGTCGTTCCGGTACGGGGCCCGCGCGCGTGCGCCGGTGCGGCTCAGCCGAACAGCGCCGGCAGCGTCGCCTCGCGCGCCGCCCGCAGCTCCGCCAGCGGGATGCCGAACGCACCCTGCACCTCGATGGCCTCGCCGTCGATCACCCCGACCCGCGCGGCCGGCAGCCCGCGCGCCGCGCACATGTCGGTGAAGCGGGTCTCCTCGCTGCGCGGCACCGCGACGATCGCGCGGCCGGCCGACTCGGAGAAGAGGAAGGTGAACGCGTCCAGACCGTCCGGGACGACCAGCCGGACGCCGACGCCGCCGGCCACCGCCGACTCCGTCACCGCCTGGACCAGCCCGCCGTCCGACAGATCGTGCGCCGCGTCGATCATGCCGTCCCGCGAGGCGCTGATCAGGATCTCGGCCAGCAGCCGCTCCCGCTCCAGGTCCACCTGCGGCGGCAGCCCGCCCAGGTGGTTGTGGATCACCTGGGACCACGCCGAGCCGCCGAACTCCTCCCGGGTGTCCCCGAGCAGATAGACCAGCTGGCCGGCCTCCCGGAAGGCGTGCGGGGTGCGGCGCGTCACATCGTCGATCACCCCGAGCACCCCGACCACCGGGGTGGGGTGGATGGCCTGCTCGCCGGTCTGGTTGTACAGCGAGACATTGCCGCCGGTCACCGGGGTGCCCAGCGCCTGGCAGGCGTCCGCCAGGCCGCGGGTGGCCTCGGCGAACTGCCACATCACGGCCGGGTCCTCCGGCGAGCCGAAGTTCAGGCAGTCGGTCACGGCCAGCGGCTTGGCGCCGGTCGCGGCGACGTTGCGGTACGACTCGGCGAACGCCAGCTGCGCGCCCGCGTACGGGTCGAGCTTGGCGTAGCGGCCGTTGCCGTCGGTGGCGATCGCGACGCCGAGGTTGGTGTCCTCGTCGATGCGGATCATGCCGCCGTCCTCCGGCTGGGCCAGCACGGTGTTGCCGAGGACGTACTTGTCGTACTGGTCGGTGATCCACCCCTTGGCCGCCTGGTTGGGCGAGGCCACCAGCCGCAGCACCTGCTCGCGCAGCTCCTGAGCGGTCGCCGGGCGCGGCAGCGCGCCCGCGTCGTCGGCCTGGAGGGTGTCCTGCCACGCGGGGCGGGCGAAGGGGCGGTTCAGCAGCGGGCCCTCGTGCGCGACGGTGCGCGGGGGCACGTCCACGATCTGCTCGCCGTGCCAGAAGATCTCAAGACGGTCGCCGTCGGTGACCTCACCGATCACGGTGGCGATGACGTCCCACTTCTCGCAGACCGCGAGGAAGCGCTCGACCTTCTCCGGTTCGACGACCGCGCACATCCGCTCCTGCGACTCGCTCATCAGGATCTCCTCGGGGGAGAGCGAGGAGTCGCGCAGCGGCACGGTGTCCAGCTCGACGCGCATGCCGCCGGAGCCGTTGGAGGCCAGCTCGGAGGTGGCGCAGGACAGGCCGGCCGCGCCGAGGTCCTGGATGCCGACGACCAGGTCCTGGGCGAACAGCTCCAGGGTGGACTCGATGAGCAGCTTCTCCTGGAACGGGTCGCCGACCTGGACGGCGGGCCGCTTGGCGGGCTTGCCGTCCGCGTCCTCGAAGGTCTCCGAGGCCAGGATCGAGGCGCCGCCGATGCCGTCGCCGCCGGTGCGGGCGCCGTACAGGATGACCTTGTTGCCGGCCCCGGACGCCTTGGCGAGGTGGATGTCCTCGTGCCGCATGACGCCCACGCACAGCGCGTTGACCAGCGGGTTGCCCTGGTAGCAGTCGTCGAAGACGACCTCGCCGCCGATGTTGGGCAGGCCCAGGCAGTTGCCGTAGCCGCCGATGCCGGCCACCACGCCGGGCAGCACCCGCTTGGTGTCGGGGTGGTCGGCGGCGCCGAAGCGCAGCGGGTCCATGACGGCGACCGGGCGGGCTCCCATGGCGATGATGTCGCGGACGATGCCGCCGATGCCGGTGGCCGCGCCCTGGTAGGGCTCGACGTAGGAGGGGTGGTTGTGCGACTCGACCTTGAAGGTGACCGCGTACCCCTGGCCGACGTCCACGACGCCCGCCTGCTCACCGATGCCGACCAGCAGCGCGTCGGAGGCCGGGGCCTTCTCGCCGAACTGCTTGAGGTGCACCTTGCTGGACTTGTACGAGCAGTGCTCGGACCACATCACCGAGTACATGGCCAGCTCGGCGCCGGTCGGGCGGCGGCCGAGGATGGCGCGGATGCGCTCGTACTCATCCTGCTTGAGGCCCAGCTCGGCCCAGGGCAGCTCGGTGTCGGGGGTGGCGGCGGCGTGCTTGACGGTGTCGAGGGTCATGAGGCGGCGACCAGCTTCTTGAGGACTGAGGTGAAGAAGCCGAGGCCGTCGGTGGTGGGCCCGGTGAGGGACTCGACGGCGTGCTCGGGGTGCGGCATCAGGCCGACGACATTGCCCGCGGCGTTGGTGACGCCGGCGATGTCGCGGCGGGAGCCGTTGGGGTTGCGGTCCAGGTAGCGGAAGACGACCCGGCCCTCCGCCTCCAGCTCGTCGAGGGTGCGCTCGTCGGCGACGTAGCCGCCCTCGCCGTTCTTCAGCGGGATGGTGATCTCCTGGCCGGCGGTGTAGTCGGCGGTCCAGGCGGTGCTCGCGTTCTCCACCCGCAGCCGCTGGTCGCGGCAGATGAAATGCAGGTGGTCATTCCGGGTGAGGGCCCCGGGCAGCAGATGCGATTCGCACAGCACCTGGAAGCCGTTGCAGATGCCGAGCACCGGAAGCCCGGCCCTGGCCTGCTCGATGATCGTTTCCATCACCGGGGAGAAACGGGCGATCGCGCCGCAGCGCAGATAATCCCCGTAACTGAAGCCGCCGGGCAGAATCACCGCGTCCACCTGGTGGAGGCTGGTGTCCCGGTGCCACAGGGCGACCGGCTCGGCGCCCGCGAGGCGGACCGCGCGCTGGGCGTCGCGGTCGTCCAGCGAGCCGGGGAAGGTGACGACGCCCACACGGGTGCTCACGGCGCGACCTCTTCCGCGGTCTCTTCCACGCGTACGTCGAAGTCCTCGATCACGGTGTTGGCGAGGAAGGTCTCGGCAAGCTCGCGGATGCGGGCGAGGGCGGCCTCGTCGACGGGCCCCTCCACCTCCAGCTCGAAACGCTTGCCCTGGCGGACATCGGAGATTCCGTCGAAACCCAGCCGGGGCAGCGCGCGTTGCACGGCCTGGCCCTGGGGGTCGAGGATCTCCGGCTTGAGCATGACGTCGACTACGACGCGGGCCACAGGTACTCCCGGTGGGATTGGTGCTGACGCTGCTGCCATCAGCGTACCTGTCGGACAAATCTACACGGGTAGACCAAGCGACGACCGGCCCTGCCTCTGGCATGAATCGGTCACGTTCAGGTATCGGGGGCGGAAACCCCTGCAAGAAGCGGCGGGAAAACCGTAAGGTCCCCATTGCGGCGGTAACACGTGGGACCGAATTACCAGCACGCGGGTCTTCGCACTTCACGGGAAAAGCCGCCCGTTGTACAAATAACGAACACGGCACCGCCGTACAGCACCTTGCTCCCGATCAGGGGAAGCCCCCGCGGCGCACCGCGCAGCCGGACCCGGCGCCGTCAGGAACGGGGCGAACCCGCCGAAAGGACCGATATCCGTGGCACAGCGCGTCGTGGTCACTCTCTCCGACGACATCGACGGCGGGGAAGCGTCGGAAACGGTGGCTTTCGGGCTCGACGGGAAGACGTACGAGATCGACCTCAGCGAGGAGAACGCCGAGAAGCTCCGCGCCACCCTCGCCCCCTACGTGACGGCCGGCCGCAAGCAGGCCAAGTCGGGCCGCGCCTTCCACCACACCTCGGTGGCCCCCGACCCGCGCGCGGTGCGCGCCTGGGCGGAGTCCAACGGCTTCGACGTGCCGGCCCGCGGGCGGATCCCGCGCAAGGTGTACGACGCCTTCAACGAGGCTCACTGATCCGGGTGTTGGGCCGATTTGCCAACGACCCCAGGTGATCGGCTAGAGTCTGGATCACGCCGAAGGGCGGGGCCGGAAAAGCCCCGAACGAGGCGGATGCGCGGGTGTAGTTCAGTAGTAGAACACCCTCTTTCCAAGAGGGAGGCGCAGTGTGCAATTCCTGTCACCCGCTCGATCCACTCCGGTGCGTACACCGTGCGCACCAGCCAGTGGTCACGCGGGTGTAGTTCAGTAGCAGAACACCCCCTTTCCAAGGGGGAGGCGCAGTGTGCAATCCCTGTCACCCGCTCTGCATCTCAGGTACTCGGTACAGACCCCCTCCGGGGATCGGGTACAGTAGGTGTCGCACCGCACGGGAAACCGGGCGGGGCAAGCAGGCGGACGTAGCTCAGTTGGTAGAGCACAACCTTGCCAAGGTTGGGGTCGCGAGTTCGAATCTCGTCGTCCGCTCAGAGTGAAGGGCCCGATCCGAACGGATCGGGCCCTTCGGCGTGTTGGCGCCCGGCCCTGCCCTGCCCGTCCGCCGATCTGACATTCGTCATACCGATCCATGACAGTCGGCCATGGGATCCGGCCCGCCCGGGCGGGAGCCTTGAGCCATGGTCAACGGCGATACGACGACAGTGATCGAGGCCCGCGGGCTGCGCCGCCGGTACGGTCCGGAGGGCCCGGCCGGCTTCGAGGCCGTGCGGGGGATGGACTTCGAGGTGCGGCGCGGGGAACTGTTCGCCCTGCTGGGCACGAACGGCGCGGGCAAGACCTCGACGGTGGAGCTGCTGGAGGGCCTCGCCCCGCCGACCGGCGGCGAGGTGCGGGTGTTCGGGCACGACCCCTACCGGCGGCGGGACCGGGTGCGCCCGTACATCGGGATGATGCTCCAGGAAGGCGGGTTCCCCGCCGATCTGACCGTGACGGAGACCGCCCGGATGTGGGCCGGCTGCATCACCGGGCCGCGGCCGGTGCCGGAGGCGCTGGAGCTGGTGGGTCTGGAGGGCCGGGCGGACGTCCGGGTCAAGCAGCTGTCCGGCGGCGAGCGGCGCCGGCTCGATCTGGCGCTGGCACTGATGGGCCGTCCCGGGCTGCTGTTCCTGGACGAGCCCACCACCGGGCTCGACCCGGAGGCGCGGCAGCGCACCTGGCAGCTGGTGAGCGAGCTGCGCGACGAGGGCACCACGGTGCTGCTCACCACGCACTACCTGGAGGAGGCCGAGGCGCTGGCCGACCGGCTGGCGATCATGCGCGAGGGCCGGATCGTCGTCTCGGGGACCACCGGCGAGGTGCTGGACGCGCAGCCGGCCCGTATCCGGTTCACGCTGCCGGACGGGGTGGGTCCCGAGCGGCTGCCGCTGTCGGTGCCGGCCGCGGCGGACGGACAGCGGGTGGAGATCCGTACCCGCGCCCTCCAGCAAGCACTGACCGAGGTGCTGCTGTGGGCCCGGGACGCCGGGGTCGAGCTGGTGGATCTGGACGCCCGCTCGGCGTCGCTGGAGGAAGTCTTTCTGGAGGTGGCGGGGCAGTGAACGGCACGGCGACGAAGGACGGGCGGCCCGGGAACGTGCCGCACGGTACGGAAGAGCGGCACGCCGGGATGAGCCAGGCGACCTGGCGGCTGCTGCTGGGCATGCCGAGCAAGGCGTCGATGCGGCGGATGACGGCGCTGGGGCGGGCGGAGCTGACGCTGATCCTGCGCAACCGCACGGCCCTGTTCATGGCGCTGGCCATGCCGGTGGGCATGGTGCTGGTCTCCTATGTCTCGGCGGGGAACCTGGAGTCGGTGGAGACCGCCCTGAGCATCGGGGAGATGGTGCTCACCGGCGGGATCGGGTTCGTCCTGCTGCTGGTGGCGTACTTCAACCCGATCACCTCCTACGTGGCGCGGCGCGAGGAGCGGGTGCTCAAGCGGCTGCGCACCGGGGAGCTGACGGACGGCGAGATCCTGACCGGT
This sequence comes from Streptomyces harbinensis, assembly GCF_900116145.1. Taxonomy (GTDB): domain Bacteria; phylum Actinomycetota; class Actinomycetes; order Streptomycetales; family Streptomycetaceae; genus Streptomyces; species Streptomyces carpaticus. Next base: position 54,016 of record NZ_FPAB01000004.1, read on the forward strand.
ACGGCGCTGCCGTCGGTGGTGCTGGCGCTGGGGCAGATCGCGGTGCTGGTGGTCTCCGGGGTGCTGCTGCTGGAGGTGGGCATGCCGAAGCAGCCGGTGGTGCTGGTGCTCGGGGTGCTGCTGGGTGTGGTGATGATGGTGGGGCTGGCGGCGCTGACCGCGGCATTCACCAAGACCGTGGAGAGCGCGCAGATCACCAGCTTGCCGTTCTTCATGCTGTCCGCGCTGGGCTCGGGGCTGTTCGTGCCGCTGGACGCGTTCCCGGACGGCATGGCGAACGTCTTCCGGGCGCTGCCGATGACCCCGGTCATCGAGCTGGTGCGCGGCGGCTGGCTGGGCGGGATGTCCGGCGGCGAGCTGCGGCTGGCGCTGCTGCTGGCACTGGCCTGGACCGTCGCGTCGGTGTTTGCTGTACGGCGGTGGTTCCGCTGGGACGCGCGGCAGTGAGGGCCTGACGGAGCCGGAGAGGGACCCGGGAGAGAAGGGTGTGAGGCGGGATGAGTACAGCGGCGGCGTCGCCGCGCTGGGTGGACCGGGTCATCGGGAGCACGCAGCGGGCACGGGTGTACCACTACACGAAGTACACGCTGTACTCGTTCGCGTCGCTGGAACTCCTCGCCGTGCTCGTGAACCTGCCGCAGTGGACGACGGGCGGCGCCGCCGCCACGGTCGTGATGGCGCTGCTGGTGCTGCTGCACACCGCGGCCAACATCCAGCTCACCCGGCTGGGGATGCGCTGGTACCTGCACGAGGGCGGCGAGGGCGCCCCGGAGTGGCCGGGCAGGCTGCTGATGGCGCAGGCGGTGCTCACCTTGCTGGTCACCGGGTGGCTGGCCGGCTCGGTGGCGACGGGGCAGGCCCCGATCACCGTGCTGGGGATGCTGGTGTCGCTGTACGCGTTCGGTGTCTGCGGGCCCTCGCTGCTGCTGTCCCAGCGGCAGTTGTGGGCGGGGCTCGGGGTACTGCTGGCCGTGGTCGCGCTGGCGTGCCTGATCGCCGGAACACCGGGCCGGGTACTGCTGGTGCTGGTGGCGCTGACGGGCTTCCTGCTGGTGACGATGGCGTTCACCTGCCGGGTGACGACCTGGACCCTGCGCGTGGTGAACAAGCTGGACGCCGCCCGGGAGACCGAGGCCCGGCTGGCGGTCGCCGAGGAGCGGCTGCGGTTCGGGCGGGACATGCACGACGTGCTGGGCCGGAACCTGTCGGTGATCGCGCTGAAGAGCGAACTGGCCGCGCAGCTGGCGCGGCGCGGCTCGCCGGCGGCGGTGGACCAGATGACCGAGGTGCAGCAGATCGCCCGCCAGTCGCAGCAGGAGATGCGGGAGGTGGTGCGCGGCTACCGGGAGGCGGATCTGCACGCGGAGCTGGCCGGGGCGCGCGGGGTGCTGGAGGCGGCCGGGATCGCCTGCCGGATCGAGGACGGCGGCAGCACCGAGCTGCCGGTGATGGTGCAGTCGGCGCTGGGGTGGGTGGTGCGGGAGGGCACCACGAACGTGCTGCGGCACGCGGACGCGACGGCGTGCGTGATCCGGCTGCGCCCGCCGGGGCCGGGCGGGATCACGGCGGTGCTGGAGATGGAGAACGACGGGGTCCGGGCCCGGACGCACGGAACACCGGCGGGCACCGGTCTGCTGGGGCTGCGGGACCGGCTGGCGGTGCTGGGCGGTGCGCTGTCGGCCGGGGCGTACGGGGACGGGGACACGGACGGGGGCACGGGCGCGGGGGATTCCTTCCGGATCACCGCGACGGTGCCGGTGATGGCGGCGCCGTCGCACCAGGCGGAGAGGGTGAGTGCGTGATGTCCCGGCGGTGGTCCGGCCGGCCGGCCGGTCGGGCGGATGCCCGGTGCGGTACGGGCGGGCGGCGGCGGGCAGTGGCCGGCCGGGTCCTGGCGGAGGTGCGGGCGTGATCAGGGTGCTGCTCGCGGACGACGAGCATCTGATCCGGGGGGCGCTGGCCGCGCTGCTGGCGCTGGAGGACGACCTGCTGGTGGTCGCGGAGGCGGCCTCGGGCCCCGAGGCGCTGGCGATGGCGGCGGCGCACCGGCCGGACGTGGCGGTGCTCGATCTCCAGATGCCGGGCGCGGACGGGGTGGCGGTGGCGGCGCGGCTGCGTACCGAACTGCCGCGGTGCACCACCATGATCGTGACCGGGCACGGGCGCCCCGGGCATCTCAAACGGGCGCTGTCGTCCGGGGTGCGGGGCTTTCTGCCCAAGACGGTCTCGGCCCAGCGGCTGGCCGAAATCATCCGTACGGTGCACTCGGGTGTCCGTTACATTGACCCGGAGCTGGCGGCGGACGCCATCAGCGCGGGCGATTCGCCGCTGACCGCCCGCGAGACGGAACTCCTGGAGCTGGCGGCGGACGGTGCGCCGATCAGTGAGATCGCCGCGCGGGCGGCGCTCGCCCAGGGCACCGTCCGCAATTACCTCTCCTCGGCGGCGGCCAAACTGCACGCCGAGAACCGGCACACCGCCGTGCGGCTGGCGCGCGAGCGCGGCTGGCTGTGACGGGGCGAGGCAGGCCGGGGCGGCGCCCGCCGGACCGCCCCGCGCCCGTGCCGCTCCCCGGCGCGGGTCCGGCACGCCGCCGCGCACCACACCTCGTACGCACCTGACCGCACCGCACCGCACCGAAGGGGCCCTCGACCATGACCACCGCCACGCTGATCGTGTTCGTCATCTCCATCGGCGTGGTCGGCTGGGTCGCCTGGCGCGGCTTCCGGGCGGAGGACGCCCGGCGCGCGGCCGAGGAGCGGCGCGACCGGTAGCCGGGCGGCTTCCCGGTCCGCTCAGCGGCCGGCGGCGCCGGCCGCCGGGCGGGGCCAGTTGCGTCCGCTGTGGGCCTCGATGCTGCGGTTGAGGCGGGTCAGCAGGTCCTCCAGGGCGCGCACGTCCGCCGGCTCCCAGTCGGCGAGCACCCGGCCCAGGCCCTCGCGGCTGCGCCGGTCGCGGTCGGCGAGCCGCCGGGCGCCCTCCTCGGTCATCTGGAGCCGGCGGGCGAGGCCACCGTCCGGGTCGGGGACCCGGCGGGCGAGTCCGTCGCGGAGCAGGGCGGCGGTCTGCCGGTTGATGGTGGAGGTGTCCAGCGCGAAGGCCTGGGCGAGTTCGGCGATGGTCATCGGGCCCTGGGCGGCGAGCCGGGTGAGCAGCAGATGGGCGGAGCGCTCCAGCGTGCCGTCCGTCTCGCGCTGGCGCGCGGCCATCTCGTACCGGCTGAGCAGCAGCAGTTCCCGTTGCAGCCCCGCGTACCGTTCCTGCGCCTCGGCCACTTCGGCTCCCTCCTCGTCGTACCGACCCTAAAGAAAAACCCAAGGCCGAGCGTTCCACACCCGATCGGAATATGCACGATGCACAACGTATGTATGCTGCATAACGATGCCCCGGGCAGTCGCGCCCGCCCGGCTGCCCTCCCGTTCCGCACCCACCCCCGTCCACCTCCCACCGAGCCCGGAGGCCACGCCCTCATGCCCAGCTCCACCGCCCCGCCGCCCACCGCCGCCCCGCCCGCCACCGTCGCCCGCGGGTCGGCCAACGTCATCGTCGCCGTCCTCGCCTTCTCCGGCATCGTCACGGCGCTCATGCAGACCCTCGTCGTCCCGCTCCTCGTCCAGCTGCCCGCCCTGCTCGGCACCACCTCCGCCAACGCCTCCTGGGTGGTCACCGCCACCCTGCTCGCCGCCGCCGTGGCCATGCCCACCACCAGCCGGCTCGGCGACATGTTCGGCAAGCGGCGGATCATCTTCGTCAATCTCGGCCTGCTCATCGCCGGCTCCCTGGTGTGCGCGCTCTCCGACTCGGTGGTCCCGATGGTCGCCGGCCGCGCCCTCCAGGGCTTCGGCATGGGCCTCATCCCGCTCGGCATCGGCGTCATGCGCGACGTCATGCCGCCGGAACGGGTCGCCTCCTCCATGGCGCTGATGAGCGCCTCCCTGGGCATCGGCGGCGCGCTCGGCCTGCCCGCCGCCGCGCTGGTGGCCCAGAACTTCGACTGGCACGTCCTCTTCTACGCCTCGGCGGCGCTCGCCGCCCTCGCCCTCGTCCTCATCGCCGTCTTCGTCCCCGAGTCGCCGGTACGGTCCCTGGGCCGCTTCGACCTCACCGGGTCGATCGGCATCGGCATCGGCCTGGTCTGCCTGCTGCTCGCGCTCTCCAAGGGCGCCGACTGGGGCTGGGGCAGCGGCAGCACCCTCGGCCTGTTCGCGGCCGGTGTGCTCGTCCTGGCCCTGTGGGGCCGGTACGAACTGCGCACCCCCGAACCGCTGGTGGACCTGCGCACCACCGCCAGGCCCGAGGTGCTGTTCACCAACCTCGCCGCGCTGGTCATCGGCTTCGCCATGTACGCCATGTCGCTGATCGCGCCGCAGCTGCTCCAGCTGCCCGAGGAGACCGGCTACGGGCTCGGGCAGTCGATGGTCGCCGCCGGACTGATCATGGCGCCCGGCGGGCTGATGATGATGGTGTTCTCGCCGCTGTCCGCGATCATCACCAAGTCCCGCGGCCCGAAGACCTCGCTCATCCTCGGCTCGGTCGTCATCGCCGCCGGCTACGGGCTCGGCCTCGTCATGGTGCACGAGGTCTGGCAGGTCATCGTCTTCACCTGCGTGGTCACCTCCGGCATCGCCATCGCCTACGCCGCGATGCCCACCCTCATCATGGGCGCCGTCCCGCAGTCGGAGACCGCCGCCGCCAACGGACTCAACGCCCTGATGCGGTCGATCGGCACCAGCACCGCCGGCGCGGCGATCGGAGTGGTGCTCGCGAACAGCACCACCACCTTCGGCACCGCCGAGGTGCCCTCGCTTGCCGGGTTCCGCACCGGCTTCGCCATCGCCTGCGGCGCCGCCGTCCTGGCCGCCGTGCTCGCCGCCCTCATCCCCGGCACCCGGCCGCGCGGCGGGGGCGCCGTCCCGGCGGCGGAGGCGGAGGCGGAGCCGGGGACCGAGACGGAGACGGAGACGGACCGGGCCGCGGCACGGGGCGGCGTCGCGGACGGGGCGGCCGGGGACGACCGGCCCCGTACCGCCTCCCGCACCGCCGGCTGACCGGCCCGTACGCCCGCGCCCCGGGGCCCGCCCGTCACGGCTACGGGGGGCGGCGGTGGCCGGCCACCGGCGTCGTGGCGATCGCCCTCACCCGCCCTCCCCCACCGGTGCTCCTCCCCCGGGCGCCGGGCCCGGCTCCGTCCCCGGACCCTCAGATCCAGCCCCGGTCCCGGGCCAGCAGGGCCGCCTGGGCGCGGCTGCCGGCGTTCAGATGGTCCATCAGATGCGCTATCCGCCGCCGGTAGGTGCGCACCGAGACGCCGATGCCGCGCGCCGCCGTCTCGTCCTTGGCGCCCGAGCACATCGCCGCCAGGATCAGCCGGGCGGTGTCGGTCGGGGTGGGCGCCGGGGTGAGCGGGGTGGCCTGCGCCCAGGCCCGTTCGAACAGGGCCCGGACGCTGTCCACGATGGCCGGTTCGCCGGTGAACAGCGCGCCGTGTTCGATGGTCGGGCCCTCGCCCAGCGGGAGTGCGGCGCGGTGGTCGCAGACCAGCAGGCGTTCGGTGGCGTGCCCGATCAGCCGCACCCGGCCGCCGTACCGTTCGATCTCCCGCAGCTGGGCCGCGGTGGCGGGGTCGTCCAGGGTCTCGCAGAGCATCACGGTGCGGAAGGCCACGCCGCGGCGCAGGCAGCCCAGCGCGAGCGGGCGGAGCCAGGCGAGGTAGCCCGGGGAGAGTTCGGGGTAGGGGGCGAGGCTGAGCACGTCCCGGCGGGCGTGGTGGATGAGGTCCTCGACGCGGGGTCGGACGAGCGCCGGATCGGTGAGCCGTTCGATGCGCTCGACGGGCCCGGCCGGGCGGGGGCGGTCGGTGCGGTCGGCCCGCTCCGTACGGTCCGCCGGTCGGCCGTCCCGCGCGGCGCCCGGGGCACGGCCGCCGTCCCCGGCGGACCGGGCGCGTACGGTGTCCGGGCGGTCGTGGCCGCGTTCCGTGCCGGCGTGCATGTTCATCCCCGTTCGGGCCGTGCGGTGCCGGGGTGGTCGGGCCCGGCGGCATGCCTGTCGGGGGCTTTCTACCAAGCGGGCCCCGGCCGGGTCAGCCCGGGGGGCCCGCTTGACCGTTCACGGTCAGTCCCAGGCGGTTCCGGTGAGCAGCCGGTAGGCCTCGGTGTACCGCTCCCGCGTCGCGTCGACGACCTCCTGCGGCAGCTCGGGCGGCGGGGCGTCCCCCGTACGGTCCCAGCCGGAGGCCGGGGAGGACAGCCAGTCACGCAGGACCTGCTTGTCGTACGACTTCTGCGGGCGGCCCGGCTCCCACTCGTCCTTGCGCCAGAAGCGCGAGGAGTCCGGGGTCAGCACCTCGTCCGCGAGGATCAGCTGGTCCGCGCCGGGCTTGCGCCCGAACTCGAACTTGGTGTCCGCCAGGATGATCCCCCGGTCCCGCGCCACGTCCCGGGCCCGCCCGTACACGGCGAGCGTCGTCTGGCGCAGCTGGGCCGCCGTCTCGGCGCCGACCTGGCGGGCGACCTCCTCGTAGCTGACGTTCTCGTCGTGCTCGCCGACCGCCGCCTTGGTCGCCGGGGTGAAGATCGGGGCGGGCAGCTCGGAGCCGTCCACCAGACCGGGCGGCAGCGCCAGACCGCACACCGTGCGGTCGCGCTCGTACTCCTTGAGCCCCGAACCGGTGAGGTAACCGCGGGCCACCGCCTCCACCGGGATCATCTCCAGCGCGTGCGCGACCATCACCCGGCCCTCCCAGTCGGCGGGCGCGCCCTCGGGAACGTCGGTGGAGACGAGGTGCCCGGGCACCAGATCGGCCAGCTGGTCGAACCACCACAGCGACAGCCGGGTCAGGATGCGGCCCTTGTCGGGGATTTCGGTGGGCAGTACCCAGTCGTACGCGGAGATCCGGTCGGTGGCGACGAGCACCAGCTCGCCGGCCTCGTTGCGGTAGAGATCGCGGACTTTCCCGGTGTGCAGATGCACAAGACCGGGCACCCGCACGGGCTCAGGCTTCGTGACGAATCCTGGCACTGTGCCTCCTGGCGGCTGAGAGGGTCGGTCAGTCGATGGGCCACGCGGCGTTCATTCTCACGCATCGCGCCCGCCGGCCGGCGCCCGGGGGGCCGCGGTCAGTCCCGTTTGCAGATGCGGTCCAGCAGATTGGCGGTGGCCTTCTGGATCCGGGGATCGGTGTGCTGCGGACGGTCCAGCGCCGGGGACCAGGCGAAGGTGCCGGAAGCGAACACCCAGGCGCCGCTGGGCGCCCGGTACAGCGAGGTCTCCTGATGCCGGCGCACCCCGGCCTCGTCGCGGTACGGGGAGTGGGCCAGCAGGATGCGGCTGTCGCTGACCGGCAGGGCGGTGCGCGGGAAGTAGCGGTCGGCCTCCCCGGCGACCAGGCCCGGGAGTTCGTCGCCCTCGTGGGCCCCGGTGGCCTCCCACAGCCAGTGGTCGGCGTTGCGCACGACCAGCGGATACGGGCGCGGCACCCGCCCGGCGTACTGGACGCCCAGCAGCAGCTGCTCGGGCTCGCCCTGCTCGCGCCACAGGGCGGGCCGGCCGGGGCCGCGCCGCTTGCGGCAGCGCAGCAGGCCGTCCTCGTCGCCGGACGGCAGCGCGCTCAGCTCCACCTGCCAGTACATCGTGTTCGCGGAGAGGAACACCAGCGAGGTACCGGTGTCCCGGGCGTGCTCGACGGCGCGGCGCATCGGCAGCGACCAGTACTCGTCGTGGCCGGGGAAGATCAGGCCCCGGTAGCGGGAGGTGTCGACGCGACCGGCGTGCAGATCGCGGGCGGTGGCGTACGCGAGGTCGTAGCCGTACCGCTCGGCCCAGCGGATGAAGTCGTAGGCGTGGCCGACGTGCAGCGGCAGCCCCGCCCCGGCGAAGGGGCGCGCGAACGAGACGGTGGTGGCCGCGTCCTGCTCGCCCAGCAGATGACCGGAGGCGTCCCAGGCGTGGTAAAGGCTGGCGCCGGTGCGGCCGTCCTCGGGGAAGAGGTTGTACGCCTGCCAGGTGACGTCGGGGAGCAGCAGCAGGAGATCGGCGGGCTGGTCGTCGCGGACGGTGAAAGGTACGTGCGAACGGAACCGGCCATCCGCGGTGGTGAGCACGGCCACGTGCGCCCCGGGGCGCCAGTCGGACGGGACCTGGAGCCGCCACGACAGCCACCAGTTGTGGCAGGAGACCGTGCGGTCGGCGATCAGCGGCTCCGGCTGGCGGGTGCCGCGCTGGACGGGGCTGCGGGTCAGCATCCGGGCGCCGTCGCCCGCGTAGTGGCCGATCCGGTAGATGTCGATCGAGAAGTCCTGCGGCGGGTTGACGGTGACCCGGAAATCGATGGACTCGCCCGGTGCCACGGTGCTCTGCGGGGCGAAGCCCTTGATCTGGCAGTCCACGTCGTCGGGGGTCCGGGGGCCGGATGACGGCTGGTCATCGCCCTGCCGGCCCGGGGAACATAGCCCCCGGGCATCGGGGTCCACGTACCACGGGACGACGCGGCCGGTGTCGTCGAAGTAGTGCTCCCCGCCGCGCAGCCAGGGCAGCGGGCCCTGCCCGAACGGGTCGGACACGGCGTGCGCCAAGGCTCCGGACTCCCATCGCCGGATCCGGTCCGTGCCCTCAGATGCCAGAGACAAGGTCCCCTCCTCCGCCCCGACTCCACTGCCGGACCAGCACATCACACATCGCGAGGGCGTTGTCACCGTTCGTCGTGAAATGGCTGGAGGTGATTGCCTCTTCACCGGCAGGAGCGGGGTGCGGCCCGCGGCCGGGTCAGGTCGCGGGGGCGTCCAGCCGCGCCCGCTGCTCCGGGGTCAGCCGCAGGTGGCGGGCGGCCACGTTCTCCTCCAGATGGGCAATCCGGGAGGTGCCGGGGATCGGGAGGATCACCGGCGAGCGGGCCAGCAGCCAGGCGAGCGGCACTCCGGGGTCGACGCGGTGCAGCTGGAGCAGTGCGTGGCGCTCGGTCCGCAGCCGCACCAGACCGCGTTCGACCTGCTCGCGCAGCACCTCGGGCCGCCCGTCGAGCCGCCACTCGCCGGTGGCGGCGGAGCGGGCGACGCCGACCTTGGTGGTGATCAGCAGCCCGGGCGGGTACGGGTGCAGGGCTTCGGCGAGCAGCTCCTCGTTGGCGCCGCCGCCGTACAGATAGGCGGTGTCGATGAGCGTGACCCCCAGCTCGACGGCCCGCCGGACGACGGCGATCGCGCCGTCCCTGGCGCTCCCGGCGGCGGTCGGCAGGTGCATGGCCCCGAACCCGAGCCGTCCCACCCGCAGATCCCCGCCGATCGCGAAACCGTCCGCTGCCACCCGCGCCACCCCCTGGTCGAGAGGGGACACGCTAACACCGGCGGGCGGGGGCACCGGGGCGGCCGGTGTCCGGGTCCCGGGCGTTCCCGGGGACTCGGTTCCCGTCCGGCGGCCGATGGTCCGTGGGTGCTGATGGCCGGACGGCCCGGCCCGCGCCGGGAGAGCCGCGTGGCCGCGCTCGTCCGCTCCGTACGCCGGGCGCGGGGCGTACGGCGGGGGTACCGGCGGGCCGGCGGCGCGGGGCGGGCCCGGTGGCCGGGCTCAGACCAGCCGTACCGGTTTGTCCTCGCGGACTCCGGCGGCCGTCAGCCAGGCGCGCAGCGGCTCCGGGTCGGCCTCGTCCACCAGGCTGTGCACGCAGCCGCCGAGCCGTTTGAGGTCCGTGGGACGGCGCGGGCTGCCGGAGCGCAGGACCGGTCCGTCCAGCCAGTCGAGGGCCGGGGTCGCGCCGGTGGTGTCGGCGGTGGCGCAGCAGACGGCGGCGGCCACGTGTTCGACCAGCAGCTCGCGTCCGGTGGCGGGCGGCTGGGCCGGGAAGCCGAGCGGGGGCAGCACGCCCGACCGGCCGCCGGTGGTGGCCGCCGGGAGCGGGCCGTCCGTCCCTCCCTCGGCGGCCGTGCCGATCCTGGCGGCCAGCGCGTCGGGCCCGCCCGGTCCCGCGGCGGCCTCGGTCAGCCGGCTGAGCGCCCGGGCCAGGGTGGGCGTCTCCTCGGCGTCCAGCGCCGCGAACAGCCGGGCAGCGCGGTCGCGCCAGATGCGGTCGACGACCTCCTCGGGGTAGGCGGTCCAGTCCACCGGGGCCCAGGGGGCGGCGTCGTGGCCGGGCCCGCCGTGGAACAGCCGGGCGGCCAGCAGGGAGATCTCCTCGTCCACCCGGCCCGGCTCCTCCAGCAGGTCGCAGGCGGGGCGTTCGCCCAGCCGGGAGGCGAAGCCCTGGGCGGCGAGCCGGTCGCGGCGGGAGAGTTCGGTGAGGGCGGAGACGACCCCGGCGTTCAGCCGGCGCGGCCAGCGGCCCATCCGCCAGGCGGGCAGCGCGACCTTGGTGAGCAGCCGGTCCCAGCCGGCGTAGGCGAGCCCGACCTGCTCCTGGGCGGCGGTCCGCACCCCGTGGTCGACGCTGTGCGCGCGGGCGGAGGCGGCGGCGGCCACCCCGCGTTCCATCTCGGCGGCGTGCGTGCCGGCGGCGCGCAGCAGCAGCCGGGAGACGGCGCCGGAGAGGGCGAGCAGCGGGTGCCGCGGCGGCCAGGCGCCGGCGGCGAGTCCGGCGGTGGCGTCCCAGCTCCGCACGCAGCGGCGGGCCGCCGCGATGTCGGGGTGGGCGGACGGGCCGGTGCCGGCGACGACGGGCGCGAGCAGCGCGCGCAGTTCGCCGACCCGCATCCACCATAGGAAGGGGGAGCCGATCACCAGGACCGGGGCACGGGTGTCCGATCCGGCGAGAGCGTGTGGGCCACCTGTATCCCGGGTGCGGGGCTGTTCCTCCAGCCAGCTGTCGCAGTCGGGGGTGAGGGCGATCCCGCCGGGGTGCGGCACGGCGAGCCGGTCGGCGAGGTCCCGTATCAGACCGTGCAGGGCGGGGGCGTCGGCCTCGGACACGTCGATGGTGGGCGTGACGGCGGGCCGGGCGCGGGCGATGAGCACACCGACGGCGGCGGCCACCGCGATCACCGCGACGGCGACGCCGGCGACCGGCCACCGTACGGCGTCCGGCACGTCCGGCCCGGCGGCGAACAGCACCACGGCGACGGCGGCCGGGAGCAGCGCGAGCGCCAGCGCGCTGTTGCGCGCGCGGAGCACGGCCAGCGCGTGGTCGCGCGCGGAGTGTGTGGCTCTGTGCTGCTGCCGCTGCCCCATGCCCCTGCCCTCCGCCGTGCCCGGCCCCGATCGTGCTCGTCATCCCACTGTGGCACCGACGGCCGACGGCGCAATGCGCGGTGGGCCGATCGCATGATCACCACGGCCCGCCACGGGACAACTCCCGCCGCACCCTAGTTGCGCACACGGCGAGCGTCAGCCGGACAGCGGCATCGGTCACCCGATGGAGGGGCTTTGGGTAAAGGAAGGCAGTGCATTCCGGCCACAACGACGCGATCCCGCCGCGCCGGTGGAGGCGCTCCGGCGGTACGGACTCGCCGTGCGCGCGCCGTCCGCCGTGCGGCCGGGGCCCGGCCACGGACCACCGCACGGACGAGGGCCCGGCCCCGGCGCGCGAACGCCCCGGGGCCGGGCCCGTACGACCGATGGGGGATCAGGCCGGCCCGGCCGCCGCTTCCGCCGCGGCCCGCGCGATGTCGCCGCGGTGGTGGGACCCCTTCAGCCCGATCCGCCCCACCGCCGTGTACGCCCGGGACCGGGCCGCCGCGAGGTCGGGCCCGGTGGCCGTGACCGACAGCACCCGGCCGCCGGCGCTCAGCACCTCGCCGCCCGCGCCGCGGCGCGTCCCGGCGTGCAGCACGTAGGCGTCCGGCGCGTCCCGTTCCGCCACCGCGTCGAGGCCGGTGATCGGGTCGCCGGTGCGCGGCGCGGCCGGGTAGCCCTCGGAGGCGATGACCACCGTGACCGCCGCGCCCTCGCTCCAGCGCAGCGGCGGCAGTGCGGCCAGTTCGCCGGTGGCCGCCGCGTACAGCAGGCCGGAGAGCGGGGTGCGCAGCCGGGCCAGGACGACCTGGGTCTCGGGGTCGCCGAAGCGCGCGTTGAACTCGATAACCCGCACCCCGCGCGAGGTCACCGCGAGCCCGGCGTACAGCAGGCCGGAAAAGGGGGTGCCGCGCTTGCGCAGTTCGGCGACGGTCGGCTCCAGGACCGTCTCGCGCACCTCGTCCACCAGGCCGGGCTCGGCCCAGGGCAGCGGCGAGTAGGCGCCCATGCCGCCGGTGTTGGGGCCCGCGTCCCCGTCGTGGGCGCGCTTGAAGTCCTGCGCCGGCTGGAGCGGCACCACGGTGGTGCCGTCCGTGACGGCGAACAGCGAGACCTCGGGGCCGTCCAAAAACTCCTCGATGACGACGCGTTCGCACGCCAGCGCGTGCTCGCGGGCCCGGGCACGGTCCTCCGTGACGACCACGCCCTTGCCGGCCGCGAGACCGTCGTCCTTCACCACGTACGGCGCGCCGAACGCGTCCAGCGCCGTGTCGATCTGCTCGGCCGTGGTGCACACGTAGCTGCGCGCCGTGGGGACGCCGGCCGCCGCCATGACGTCCTTGGCGAACGCCTTGCTGCCCTCCAGCCGGGCGGCCTCGGCCGACGGGCCGAACACCGGGATCCCGGCCGCCCGTACCGCGTCGGCGACGCCCGCGACCAGCGGGGCCTCCGGGCCGACCACCACCAGGTCGGCGGCCAGCTCGCCGGCGAGGGCGGCCACGGCCGCGCCGTCCAGCGCGTCGACGGGGTGCACGGTGGCAACCTCGGCGATCCCGGCGTTGCCGGGGGCGCAGTGCAGCGCCGTCACCTCGGTGTCGCGGGAGAGGGCGTGGCACAGAGCGTGTTCGCGGGCACCGCCGCCGATGACAAGGATCCTCACGGGAGGCAGCCTATCGGCGCCACCGGCCCGCTCACTCCTTCGGGTGAGGGAGGCGGACGCCGCTCCGGCCGTCACCCTCCCTTCTCGCCCTCTTCTGAGCGCAATTACGCCGAAAGTGGTCCGGACAGCACTATTTCCCGGGGTAAGAAAGGGGATCTTCGTTCGTTCATACCTCTTCAGGGAGTCGTGGGATGAGCCATCCGGAGGACACCGGTACCACGGGCGCGGGACGGCGGCGGGCGGATCTGGCCGGCCGGCCGGCGCCGTCGGCGGACTGGCACGAGCCCGCCCGGCGGCTGGCGGAGCTGTACGAGCTGGCGGAACGGGAGGCGCTGGCCACCGTCGACTGGTATCTGGGGTCGCGGCAGCGCAAACGACGGGCCGCGCGGGCGCTGCGCGGCGGGATGCTGACGGGGCTGACGGCGGGGGCGGCGCTGCCGCTGCTGGAGTTCACCGGGGCCGGTGAGGCGCTGGCCGGCTGGGGGTATCTGGCGCTGCTGGGGGCGGCGCTGTGCGCGGTCGGCGACCGCTGCTTCGGGGTGAGCTCGGGCTGGATGCGGGACATGGCGGCGGCGCAGGCGGTGCGGCGGCGGCTGGAGACGCTGCGGTACGACTGGGCGGCGGAGAGCGTCCGGGAGGTGCTGGGTCCGGCGGAGGGCACCGAGAGCGAGGCGGCGGAGCGCTGTCTGTGGGTGCTGCGCCGGTTCTCGGAGGATCTGGCGGAGCTGGTGCGGCGCGAGACGGCCGACTGGATGCTGGAGTTCCGGTGCGCGCCGGGGCCGCTGCTGGCACAGCTCGCGCCGGCGGGCGCGGGCGCGGCCGGCGCGGGCCGGGCGGAGCGGTGCGCGGCGTACGAGCAGGCGCGGGGCGGACCGCATGCGTATCTGCCGAGGCAGCGGCCCCCGGAGGGGCCCTGCCCCTGACATCAGCTGAAGACGATCATCGACCCCTGGGCGAGGCTGCGGGTGGCGGCGGCGTGCAGGCCGAGCCAGACGTGCCGTTCGCGGGCGAACGGGCTGTCGTCCGCGGGCGGCGCCGCCGGTTCGTCCAGCCGGGTGGGGCGGCCGGGCGGGGGCGGGCTCGGCGGCGGGTTGAACGGGTCGATGCCCAGCACGGGGGCGACCGACTCCAGTTCGCGCAGCAGTCCGTGACTGGAGCCCAGCGGTCCGCCGCCGGCCAGCAGGGAGTCGGTGACCAGCGGGTGCGGGAAGTCGACGGGGACGTACGCGCCCGCGTGGTCGAAGTGCCACACGAGGTGGGTTTGCTGGGCGGCGGTCTCGAACATCTCCAGGAGTTGCTGGTAGTCGCCGTCCAGGTCGTCGACCGGGGTGACGGGCAGCCCGCTGAGCTGGAGGAGGTAGGCGCGGCGCAGCAGATGGAGGGCCGCGTAGTCGAACCCGGCGACCGGGGCCACGTCGCCCGACATGCCCGGGACGTACCCGTACACGGGGACGGGCGGCGCGCCGGCTTCGGCCAGGGCGCGGTCGTATTCGGCGAGTTCTTCGGCGAAGGGGTTGTCGGGGCTGTGGCACAGCACGTCGACAAGGGGGACCAGCCACAGATCACATGCCACGGCATCACGCTCTCTCGGAGGTTGTGGGGAGAGGTTTCCCCCGCCGTCGGCCCGGTCACGCCCCGGTGAGTTCGATCGCCAGCGCGAGGGTGTGCGAGCGGTGGGAGTCCAGCAGCCGCTCGGTGTCCTTGGCGTCGCGCCGTTCGACGGCGTCGGCCAGTTCGAGGTGTCCGGACCAGAGCCGGCCACCGAGGGAGTGCCGGCGGCGGAGGTAGGGGACGGTGTACGCCCAGCAGCGTACGCGCATGCGGTCCAGGAATTCGCCGATGTGCGGGTTGGTGAGCAGGGCGGCGTCGAGCTCGCGCCAGAAGCGCAGGTCGTAGCCGATGAGGATGTCCAGGTCGCCGCCGAGTGCGGCCTGGCGGGCGGCGGCGGCGCGGCGGCGGATGGAGGTGAAGTCGCCGGGGTCGGCCCGGGGCAGGCTGAGGGTGGGGTTCTGCTGGAGCAGGCCCTGGAGTACGAGGGCCTGGGCTTCGATCAGGCGTTCGAAATCGCCGAGGCTGTCCTGGCGGATGCGGAAGCCGCGGTACTGCTCCACTTCGAGCAGGCCCTGGGCGGAGAGGTCGACCAGGGCTTCGCGGACGGGCGTGGCGGAGACGCCGTAGTGCTCGGCGATCTCCCGGACGGTGAACTCACCGCCCGGGGCCAGCCGGCCGGCCAGGATCTCTTCCCGCAGGGCATCGGCGAGTTGCTCGCGCAGGGTACTGCGTTGAATCACGCCGACCCACACTACAGTTCCCGGAATTGTTTGACAGCATGCTGTCTACATGACAGGGTGCTGTCATGAGCAGTAGCGGGGAGAACACCATGGAGACCACGGAGCGGCGCACCGGCGCGGAGGACGCGCCCAGGACCGTGCACCTCGCGGTGTACGACGGCCTCGCCGACTGGGAGGCGGGGCACGCGATCGCCGAGCTGAACGGGCGGGGCTTCCGGGTGCGGGCGGTCGGGGCCGGCCCGGGGCCGGTCACGACGATGGGCGGGCTGCGCGTCCTGCCGGACCTCACCCTCGGCGAGCTGCGGGCGCGGGACAGCGCGCTGCTGATCCTGCCGGGGTCGGCGGGGTGGGACGGCGGCGGCCTGGCGGAGTTCGGGCGGGCCGCGCGGCGTTTCCTGGACGCGGGGGTGCCGGTGGCCGCGATCTGCGGCGCGGTGGCCGGGCTGGCGCGGGAAGGGCTGCTGGACACCCGGGCGCACACCGGCGCCGCGGCGCCGGTCCTGGCGGCGACGGGGTACGCGGGCGGGGCCGGCTACCGGGAGGCGGACGCCGTGACGGACGGCGATCTCATCACGGCGGGGCCGACCGACCAGGAGGCGTTCGCGCGGGAGATCCTGCGGCGGCTGGAGGTGTTCCCGCCGGAGGTGCTGGAGGCGTGGTTCCGGCTGTACGCGGAGTCGGACGCGAGCGCGTACCCGCTGGTGGCGGGCGCGTGAGCGCGGAGCGGGCGGCGCAGCGGGAGCCGCAGCCGCAGTCGCAGTCGCAGTCGCAGCCGGACGCGCGAGGGGGCGGAGCCGGGCCGGCCGGGCAGCTGGGGCGGCAGCGGCTGTTCTCCGGTACGGCGCTGGCCGCCTTCCGGCTGAACGGGCAGTTCCTGTCGGTGGCGGAGGGCCTCGCCCGGCCGGCCGGGCTGACCGCCGCCCGGTGGCAGGTGCTGGGCGCGGTGGTGGACGAACCGCTGCCGGTGTCGGGCATCGCGCGGGCCATGGGCATCAGCCGGCAGAGCGTGCAGCGGATCGCCGATCTGCTGGTGGAGCGGGGGCTCGCGGCGTACGAGCCCAACCCGGCGCACCGGCGGGCGAAGCTGCTGGTGCCGACGGCGGAGGGGCGGGAGGCGATGGGGCGGATCGGGCCCGGCCACGCGGCGTTCGCCGACCGGCTGAGCGAGGCGCTGGGCGGGGAGCGGGAGTTCGCCGAGGTCCTGGCCACGCTCGGGCGGCTGAGCGAGGCCCTCGACCGCTTGGAGACGGAGAGTCCACCGAACGGGTGATGTCACGCTCCGTAGTCACTCGGTACGCTGTGGGAGAAGGTGACAGCGGGTGGACCGAGAGGCCGGGAGGGGTCGGAATGGTGTCCGTGCTGATGAGGACGGTGGCGTGGATCGGGCGCCGGTGGCGGCGCACGGGTGAGACGGTGCGCACGCTGGGTCACCGGCCGGTGGGGCCGGGCGGGCACAGGGGCGGGAGCCGGGGTGAAGGTCCGGTGAAGACCCGGGCACACTCCACGCGCCCGAACGGGAGCGCGGGCCGGGCCCGTCCGGGCGGCGGGGGACGCCGGGCGGGCCCGCCTCTGCCGCCGTGTCCGCCGGGCACGGCCCACGCGGGCAGCGGCGCGAGGGGCGGCGGACCGGTGCCGGCCACCCCGGCCCGGATCGGGCAACGGGCACCGGATGCGGGCGGCGCGGCAGGCCGCGCCGGGCGCCGCCGGAGCGGACGGGAGGCTCCTGCGGTGCGGCGACGGATCATCGGCCTCTATTCTCGGTGGCGTTCGGGACCGCAAACCGGGGGAGGAAACGCC
This sequence comes from Streptomyces harbinensis, assembly GCF_900116145.1. Taxonomy (GTDB): domain Bacteria; phylum Actinomycetota; class Actinomycetes; order Streptomycetales; family Streptomycetaceae; genus Streptomyces; species Streptomyces carpaticus. Next base: position 70,921 of record NZ_FPAB01000004.1, read on the forward strand.
GCTCATGCGACCGCTCGCGCCCGAAGATCCGCGCACCATCGGCGCGTACCAGCTGCTGGGCAAGCTCGGCGAGGGCGGGATGGGGCAGGTGTATCTGGCCCGTTCCGACCGGGGCCGCACGGTGGCGGTCAAGACCGTGCAGCCGGCGCTCGCCAGGGAGCCGGAGTTCCGGCGGCGGTTCGCCCAGGAGATCACCATCGCCCGCCGGGTCGGCGGCCAGTGGACAGCGCCCGTGCTGGACGCGGACACCGAGGCGGAGACGCCCTGGGTGGCCACCGGGTACATCGCGGGGCCGACGCTCAACCAGGTGGTGTCCGAGGACTACGGCCCGCTGCCGGAGCAGTCGGTGCTCACGCTGGCCTCCGGTCTGCTCCAGGCCCTGCGGGACATCCACGCCGTGGGCCTGGTGCACCGCGATCTGAAGCCGGCCAATGTGCTGATCACCATCGACGGCCCGCGGGTCATCGACTTCGGTATCGCCCGCGCCTACGACGGGGTGACCGGCGGCGGGCTGACCCGTACCGGATCGGTGATCGGCTCGCCGGGCTTCATGTCCCCCGAGCAGATCATGGGCAAGCGGCTGACGGCCGCCAGCGACGTGTTCTGTCTCGGCTCGGTGCTCGCCTACGCCGTCACCGGGCGGCTGCCGTTCGGCACCACCGACAGTGGCGGGCACGCCCTCATGTACCGGATCGTGCAGGAGGAGCCCGAGCTGGGCGGGGTGCCCGAGGGGCAGTTGCGCGAGCTGATCAGCGGGTGCCTGAACAAGGACCCGGACGTGCGCTCCTCCGTCGCCGAGTTGCTGGAGGTCACCGGCAGCGAGCCGCCGAGCGGCGCCTGGCTGCCCGCCGAAGTCCTGGCCCAGCTGGGGCGGCACGCGGTGCGGCTGCTGGACTCCGAGGACCCGGATCCGCTGCCGGGCGCCCGGCAGCCGCAGGACACCCCGGCTCCGGCCGCCCCGCAGCCGGCCGCCGTGGCCGCCACCCCGCCCGGTGGGCAGCCGAGCACGCCGGCGCACGGCAGCGCGTCCGCCCCGCCCGGGTTCGGGCCGGCCCTCACCACCCCGCTGGCGGGCCCGACGCCCACTCAGGTGGCGGCCCCGCAGGGAGCACCGGGCGGGCAGGCAGCTCAGTCCGCGCCGGCGGCGCGGGCCGGCGGGCCCTGGGGGACCACCGCGGCCAAGCAGGCCGTGCCCGGGACGAAGCCCGTCAAGGGGCTCACCACCGCGGTCACCTGGATGCTGGCGCTCACCATGGTCGCCTCCACCTTCACGCTCAGTCAGTACCTGCGGATCGCCGAGGAGCTGATGGTCTGGAACGGTGCCGACATGACCGGCTTCCTGGACAGCGGAGGGATCCGGGGCCTGGCGTCTCTCGCCGACATCCTGGCCCTCGGCGCGGGGGCCCTGATGCTGGCGACCGGCCTCGTGTGGCTGCTGTGGTTCCACCGGGTGCGGCACAACGCCGAGGTGTTCGCGCCCGGGCAGATCCGCTACGGGAAAGCCATGGCGATCGGGGTCTGGTTCATCCCGATCGGCATGCTGTTCATGCCCCGTGGCATCGCCCGGGACATCTGGCGGGCCAGCCACCCCCAGGCCTATCCGCCCATGAAGGCGGTCGACTTCTGGTGGGCGCTGTGGGCGCTGTGGCTGGCGCTCTCCCACCTCCCGCTCACCTGGGACACCTGGCACACCGTGGGGGCCAACGTGGAGGCGGCCCGGGTGATCATGGGGGTGACCCTGGTCGGTGAGTTCCTGATGTTCCTGGCGGCCATCGCCGCCCTCGTCTTCGTGCAGCGGCTCGGCCGGCTCCAGCAGCGGCGGATCGACAACGCGGCTTGACAACGCGGCTTGACACGGCCGTCGGTCGGGGCCTCTATCCTCAGTGAGGCACAAAGGTTCCGAACGGGGGAGTTCGTTTCACATGGACCCGCTGACGCCACAGGACCCGCGGTACATCGGTGACTACCGGCTGCTGGCCCGGCTGGGTGAGGGCGGCATGGGGCAGGTGTACCTGGCCCGTTCCGACCGCGGCCGGACCGTGGCCGTCAAGACCATCCGGGCCGAGCTGGCGCGGGAGGAGGACTTCCGGCGGCGGTTCGCGCTGGAGATCACCGCCGCGCGGCGCGTCGGCGGGCGCTGGACCGCTCCCGTGCTGGACGCCGACACCGAGGCGGCCACCCCGTGGGTCGCCACCGGCTACATCGCCGGCCCCTCCCTGCACGAGGTGGTGGGCCGGGACTTCGGGCCGCTGCCGGAGCGCAGCGTCCTGCTGCTGGCGAACGGCCTCACCCTGGCGCTGCGGGACATCCACACCGCGGGGCTGGTGCACCGGGACCTCAAACCGTCCAATGTACTGCTGACCATCGACGGGCCGCGCGTCATCGACTTCGGTATCGCCCGGGCGCTGGAGGCGGGGCCGGGCGACGGGCTGACCCGCACCGGCGCCACGGTCGGCTCCCCCGGCTTCATGTCCCCCGAGCAGATACGCGGCGAACGCCTCACCCCCGCAAGCGACGTGTTCTGTCTCGGCTCGGTGCTGGCCTACGCGGCGACCGGCCGCACCCCGTACGGGGCGCTGGACAGCGGTGCGCACATCCTGCTGTTCCGGATCGCCGAGGAGGAGCCGGATCTCGGCGGCCTCCCGGAACGCATACGCGGGCTGATCGCCGCCACACTCGCCAAGGACCCGGCCGCCCGGCCCACCCTGGAGGACCTGGAGCGGTACACGGCGGCCGGCCCGGACGGCGAACCGTGGCTGCCGGGCGCGCTGGTGGCCCAGCTCGGGCGGCACGCCGTCCAGTTGCTCGACTCCGAGGACCCGCGCAGCCGGGTGGATCACCCGGCGGTACGCCCCGCGGCCGGCCCGGCCCCACAGTCCGCGCCCGTCCCCGCGCCCGGCCCCACGGCGCCGCTCACCCCCGCCGGGCCGCCCCAGCAGCCGCACTTCGGCGGCCCGGTGCCCACCCCGTACGGACAGTCCGGCCCCTACGGGCCGCCGTCCGGGGGATTCGGGCCGCCCTCCCAGCAGTTGTACGCCCACACCGGGCAGGGGCAGCCGCCACCGCCGCCCCGCCGGCGCATCTCGGTCCCCGCGATCGTGGCGCTCTGTGTCGCGTTCGTGGCGCTGGTCGCGGGCGGCGTCATCACGGCGAACCTCATCAGCGGCAACGACAGCGCCGCCGGGTCCGACATCACCGAGGAGTACCTCGGGGCCTGGCAGGGCGAGTACCACACCACCGACGACGAGGGCGAACGCGTCTGGCACGGGGTGCGGCTGGATGTCACCCAGGGCGACACCGGGGAGAGCGTCGGCACCGTGACCGCGGTGTCCGCGCGTCTGCTGTGCGCCTACGACATGCGGCTGAGCACCTTCGACGCCGCCGAGGACCTGGAGTTCCGCGCCGAGCCGGCCTGGGCCGTCCCCTCCGACGCGGTGGGCGAGGACTGCCCGACCCCGGACACCCCCGAGGTGCAGGTGATGACGGCCACCGACACCGACGGCATGACGCTGGCCTTCGCCGGTGAGGAGATCGATCTGGAGCGCGGTCGCGGCGACCGGACGCCCGACCTGCTCGTCGGCGAGTGGGGCGACAGCTGGACGGACGAGGACGAGGTCGAGTGGACCACCACCCTCACCGTCACCGAGGGCGCCATCGGCGAGGTGATGTTCACCTACGAGGAGTGGAACGACGACCGCGGCACCTGCGTGTGGGAGAACCACCTGGTGCAGGTCTTCGAGCGGGAGGTCGTGCTCGGCCCCGACCTGTACGTGGCAGCGGGCTCCGACGCCGATCTCGACACCTGCGGGGAGTTCAGCGCGCCCCGGCTGACGGTCGGCCGCGGCGCCGACGACACGATCACGGTCGGCTGGGTCGACGATCCGGGCGGGCGGACCCTTCAGTTCTACCGGCAATAGTTCCCGTTACTCCTACCGATCAGTATGTGACCGGTATTTGAAGATCCAGATCACGAATTGGCAAGGAGCGGAAGCTCACACCCGGATACGGGAACCGGCTAGGGTTCAGCTCCTGTCCCCACGTACACGTACAGGCACCCGTATCCTCAGGGGGCTTACGCGAGCGAAGAGGAGTACCACAGCATGAAACCGCTCGGGCCCACCGATCCCCAACGCGTGGGCCAGTACAGGCTGCTGGGGAAATTGGGCGCCGGCGGGATGGGCAGCGTTTATCTGGCCCGTTCCGACCGCGGGCGCACAGTGGCCGTAAAACTGGTGCAGCCGGAACTCGCCCGGCAGCCCGAATTCCGCCGCCGCTTCCAGCAGGAGGTCGAATCCGCCCGCCGGGTGGGCGGCGAGTTCACCGCGCCGGTACTCGACTGCGACACCGAGGCGGAGACCCCCTGGGTCGCGACCGGCTACGTGGCGGGCCCCTCCCTGCACGAGGTGGTCACCTCCACCTACGGCAAGCTGCCCGAGCGCACTCTGCTGATCCTGGCGAACGGCCTGGTCCGCGCGCTGCGTGACATCCACGCCGCCGGGCTGGTGCACCGGGACTTCAAGCCCTCGAACATCATGATCACCATCGACGGCCCCCGGGTCATCGACTTCGGCATCGCCCGCGCCCTGGAGGCGCACGGCGAGGGCCTGACCCGGACCGGCGCGGCCGTCGGCTCGCCCGGCTTCATGTCGCCCGAGCAGTGCCGCGGCGAACTGGTCACCCCGGCCAGCGACATCTTCTGTCTGGGCTCGGTCCTCACCTTCGCCGCCACCGGGCACACCCCCTTCGGCGACGCCAACAGCGCGATGCACGCCCTGATGCTGCGCATCGTCCAGGACGAGAAGAACCTCGACGGCGTGCCGGACGGCATCCGCCCGCTCATCGAGGACTGCCTGCGCCAGATGCCCGGCGAGCGCCCCGGCCTCCAGTCGCTGCTGGAGCGCACCGTCGACGCGGACGAGATCGGCGACGACGAGCCGTGGCTGCCCGGCGCGCTGGTCGCCAAGCTCGGCAAGCACGCGGTGGAACTGCTCGACTCCGAGGACCCGCTGGTGGCACCGCCCCGGCCGGCCATGTCGCCGCCGCCCGCGATGCCCTCCGCGCCGCCGTCGTCCGTGGGCATGCCGGCCGCCCCCGGCACCCCGCCGCCGTCCCCGCCGCAGCAGCCGCCGGTGAGCGGGCCGGTGACCCCGCCGCCGCCGGGAGCGATACCCACCCCGACCCAGGCGATGCCCACCGGCGCGCCCGGCACCCCGCCGCCCAGCCCCCCGCCCGGCCAGGGCGCCGCGGGCATGGACGCGATGCAGACCATGACCTCGGCGGCACCGCCTCCGGGGATGTACGGCACGGGCCAGCCCACGCCGTACGGCCAGCCCACCGCCGGCTACGGCTACCCGACCCAGCAGGGCCAGGGGTACGGCTACCCGCCGCAGGGCCCGGGCGCCGGCCAGCCCACGCCGTACGGGCACCAGAGCCTGAACGCCGTCTACCCGGTCGGCCCCGGCGGCCCGGGCGGTCCCGGCGGCCCGCAGCAGAACGGGAAGAAGAAGTTCACCTGGATCCTGGTCGCCGCCGCCGTCGCGGTCTTCGGCATCGCCGTCGGTGTCGCGCTGGCGCTGTCCGGCGGCGACGACAAGAAGGACCAGGCCGGCGGGGACGGCGGGACCGGGCAGACCGAACCCGACCCGGTGCCGGAACCGGAACCCGATCCGGAGCCCGATCCGGAGCCGGTGGACCCCGAGCCGGGGACCATCGACACCAGCGAGATCCCGTACGAGCTGACCTACTCCTCCTGGGAGGGCGAGGTCGAGACGCCGAACGGTGACACCGGGCTGCGCCGCATGGAGATCAACACCGACGACAGCGGCGCCTACGTCCTCACCACCTGGGACCTGTACGGCAATGTGCTGTGCAAGGGCCAGGGCGAACTGCTGGACACCACCGGCGGGGTGCTGACGTTCAGCAACGAGATCACCGCGACCGTGCCCAGCAGCCTCCAGTGCAGCGCGCTCGGCAGCCAGACGCTGGAGCTGAGCGGCGACTCGGTGCTCTGGACGGTTCCGGACGCCGGCATGGAGTCGACGTTCGAGGCAGCCGGCACCAGGCCGGGCGGCGACGGCATGCCGTACGACATGCTGGAGCACTCCGGCACCTGGGGCTTCTGGACGGCCGACGTCCCGGGCGAGGGCGCCGCGGAGATCAAGATGGCCTCCATCGCTTCCGCCGGTGACAACGCCATGACGATCACCACCGGCTCCTGCACCTGGGAGCTCGAGATGGTCTCCTCCGAGGACGGCACCCAAGGCGACACCATCACCGTCGGCCCGGGCGAGGTGACCTCCGGCAGCTGCGACCCGCTGCCCTCCTACGTGGTCAGCGCGGACGGCGACAGCATGTCGATGGAGCCGTTCGGGGACGGGGACGGGCCGGAGATCGAGGCCGAGGCCGCCGCCGCCTACTGACGCGCGCAGCGGTACGCACACGGCGAAGGCCCGGAGCACCCGCTCCGGGCCTTCGCCGTGGTACCGCCCGCTTACAGGAAGGAGTTGATCTGGATCGTCTCGTCCCGGCCGGGGCCCACGCCGATCGCGGAGACCGGCGCGCCGGAGAACTCCTCCAGGGCCTGGACGTACCGCTGCGCGTTGACCGGCAGGTCCTTGACCGCGCGCGCCTTGGTGATGTCCTCGCTCCAGCCCGGCAGGTACTCGTAGATGGGCTTGGCGTGGTGGAAGTCGCTCTGGTTGTAGGGCAGTTCCTCCACCCGGCGGCCGTCGATCTCGTACGCCACGCACACCGGGATGCGCTCCCAGCCGGTGAGCACGTCCAGCTTGGTGAGGAAGAAGTCGGTGAGCCCGTTGACCCGGGTCGCGTAGCGGGCGATCACCGCGTCGAACCAGCCGCAGCGCCGGTCGCGCCCGGTGGTGACGCCGAACTCGCCGCCGATGCGCCGCAGCGCCTCGCCGTCCTCGTCCTCCAGTTCGGTCGGGAAAGGACCGGCGCCCACCCGCGTGGTGTACGCCTTGAGGATCCCGATCACCCGGCTGATCTTCGTCGGGCCGATGCCCGCGCCCGTGCAGGCGCCGCCCGCCGTCGGGTTGGAGGAGGTGACGAAGGGGTACGTGCCGTGGTCGACGTCCAGCAGCGTGCCCTGGCCGCCCTCCAGCAGCACCACCTTGTCCTCGTCGATGGCCTGGTTGAGGACGAGCGTGGTGTCGGCGACGTACGGGCGCAACCGCTCGGCGTAGCCCAGCAGTTCACCGGTGATCTCGTCGATGCCGATGGAGCGGCGGTTGTACAGCTTGGCGAGCAACTGGTTCTTCTGGTCGAGGGCCGCCTCGACCTTCTGCCGCAGGATCGACGCGTCGAACAGGTCCTGAACCCGGATACCCTGCCGGTTGATCTTGTCGGCGTAGGTCGGGCCGATGCCACGACCGGTGGTGCCGATCTTGCGCTTGCCCAGGAAGCGTTCGGAGACCTTGTCGAGGGTCTCGTGGTAGGGGGTGATGAGATGGGCGTTGCCGCTGACGAGCAGCCGGGAGGTGTCGACCCCGCGCGCGTTCAGCCCGTCCAGCTCGGAGAAGAGGACCTTGGGGTCGATGACGACACCGTTGCCGATGACCGGGGTGCAGCCGGGGGACAGAATGCCGGAGGGCAACAGGTGCAGCGCGTACTTCTGGTCGCCGACGACGACCGTGTGGCCGGCGTTGTTGCCGCCCTGGTAACGCACCACGTAGTCAACCGAACCGCCGAGCAGATCGGTGGCCTTGCCCTTGCCTTCATCACCCCACTGAGCGCCGAGCAGCACAAGTGCGGGCACAGGCGTACACCCCTTCCGAGCGGGGCATGGGAATGTCAGCTGCCCCGGATCGACGAAACCCCTGGCGCAATCGCGACAGGGGCTCTTGCACAGAGAGCTTACGGGACATGGGGGCGGGAGGCGAACAGGTGCTCATCGTCATCGATCCGGCGGCCCGGCGCGTGGACGGGGAATCGGTAAGGATCGCGCGCGATGTGCTGTGCGCGGGTGCGGGCGCGGGACAGGTCAAGGTGCGCGTGCTGGAGGGCCCGCAGGCGATGCCGGGGGCGCTGGCGCGGCGCGGCAGCCACCGGGTGGTGATCGTGGGCGACGACCGGGCGCTGGTCCGGGCGGTCCGGGCGCTGCACCGCTCGGGCGAGCTGGCGGCGGCGCCGCTGGCGATGGTGCCGGTGGGCGCGGCCCCGGCGCTCGCGCTGGTGCGCGGCCTCGGGCTGCCCACGGACGCGGTGGCGGCCTCGCGGGCGGTGCTGGGCGGCGCGGACCGGCCGCTGGATCTGCTGGCCGACGACGCGGGGGACGTGGTGGTGGGCCCGCTGGGCATTCCGGCGCCCCGGACCTGGTGGCAGCGCGGGCTGACCCGGCGCGGCCAGCGGCTGCGGGTGGAGACGGACGGCCGGGTACTGACGGACGGGGTCCGCCCGGTGTCGGCGGTGTCGGTGCGGGCGGCGGACGGCCTGGCCGAGGTGGTGGTGCGCGGGGTGGCCGAGGTGAGCGTCCGGGCGGCGTCGGTGACGGTGACCGGTCCTGGCGGGCAGGGTTTCCGCTACCGGGCGGACGCGCGGGACTGCGGCCCGACCCGGGCCCGTACCTGGACGGTGCTGGCGGGCGGCCTGCGGCTGCGGATGCCGTCCGCCTGACGGCGCGGGTGGCGCGCACGGGGGGCGCGGGCCGGGCCCCCGTCCGGGGACGGCGCGGGCCCCGGGGCGGCTCATCGCGGCAGCACCGAGTCGTCCCACAGCGCGCGGAGGGCCGGATCGGGGTCGCGGACCGTGGCCGGGGTGGTGCCGAAGCGCCTGACGGTGCGGTCCGGCAGACCGTGCCGGGGCCAGCCGGGGTCGCCGTGGGTCGCGAAGGCGATCCAGGCGGCGTGCAGGGTGTCGGCGAGCGCCTGGGGCGGGTCGTCGCCGGTCAGCGCACGGAAACGGGGATCGTCCAGGAGGTCGAAGACGAACGGGACCTCCAGGAAGTGGCAGGCGCCGAGCCGTCCGCCGTAGCGCGGGGAGCGCCAGGCGAACTCGTAGCAGTGGACGGGCTCCCCGGCCGCCGCCCGGGCCTCGGCCAGCCGGTACGCCGGGACGCGGTACCACCCGTCGCGTTGCAGGAGGGCCAGGATGTCCCCGGTGCTCGCCCCCGGGGCGGCGCGCCGGTAGACGTGCCGCGCGGGTCCTGGCGGCAGCCCGTACAGCCGCAGCGCGGTGTCCAGTTGCTCCTCGGTGACCGCGTCGAGCGCGCCGAAGGGCACCAGCGAGAGCCGGCCCTCCTCGGCGTTGGTGCCGATCAGCAGGTCGATTCCGGAGGCCGCCCCGGCGCGGATCAGCTCCAGGGGCCGGCCGGGCAGGATCTCCCCGTCGATCACGGGCTGCCAGGCGGTCACCCGGGCGCCGGGCTCGCCCGCCCAGCGCCGGGGGTCGGGACGGGACGCCAGTGCGGTCATGACCGCGTGCTGGGCGCCGAGGACCCGCTCGACGGGAACGGCCGCGATGGCGTCCCGGCGGGGCCGGACGCCGAGGGCGGCGGCCAGCAGCCGGCCGACGTACCGGGCGGTGGTGGCCGTCTGGACGAGGTTGCCGGCGCCGCTCTGCAGGATCGCGCGCCGGAACAGTCCCCGGGCGGCGGGGACGGCGAGCAGAGTGCCGCAGCACATGGCGCCGGAGGACTCGCCGAACACCGTGACGTTCCCGGGGTCGCCGCCGAACGCGGCGATGTTGGCGCGTACCCAGCGCAGCGCGGCGATCTGGTCGAGCAGGGCCAGGTTGGGGGTCGCGTCGGCCAGGGCGAGGAAGCCCTCGGCGCCGAGCCGATAGTTCACGCTGACCAGGACCACCCCGTCGCGGGCGAACCGGCTGCCGTCGTAGAGCACGCTGCTTCCGCCGTCGAAGCCGCCGCCGTGGATCCAGACCATGACCGGCAGGCCGGCCCGCCCCGGGTCGGGGGTCCAGACGTTGAGGTTGAGGCAGCCGTCCCCCGGCACGGTCGGATAGAGCCCGTCGAGACCGGGGGGCAGCGGGAAGCGCGGCTGCGGGGCGGTGGGGCCGAACGCGGTGGCGTCGCGCTCCCCGGGCCAGGGCGTGGCGGGCCGGGGCGGACACAGCCGCAGCGGGCCGGTGGGCGGCTGGGCGTACGGGATGCCACGGAACGCGTGGACGCCGGCGGCCACGGTGCCGCGTACGGTACCGGCCCGCGTACGGACGAGGGTTTCCGCCGGGTCGGCGGGTGCCATGAAGGGCTCCTTCTTACGCTGTACGTTTCTGTTTTTCGGGACGGTATTCTTACGGCGTAAGGCACGTCAACCGGAAACGAGGAGCACCGATGGCGACCGGCCGGAAGCGGGGCCAGCGGGCCGGGCTCACCCGGGAGGCCATCCTGCTCGCGGCGCTGGAGCTGGCCGACCGGGAAGGGCTCCCGGCGGTGTCGATGCGCCGGATCGCCGCCGCGCTCGGAGTGGAGGCGATGACGCTCTACCACCACATCCCCGGCAAGGAAGCCCTGCTGGACGGCATGGTGGAACAGCTCGTGGCCCGAGCCCAGCCGCACCGGCCCCCAAGCGGAACCTGGCAGGAGCACCTGCGGGATCTTGCCCACGCCCTCCGCGCGGCCCTGCTGGCCCATCCGCACCTGGTACCGCTGCTGGCCACCCGGCGGGCCACCACCGCGCGCAATCTGGACGCGATGGAGAACGCCCTGCGCACCCTGTGCGCGGCGGGCTTCACCCCGCCGCGGGCCCTCGATGTCGTGTACTCCCTGACCGGCTTCGTCTTCGGCCAGGTCACGCTGACACTGGCGGCCGGCTCCGTCGGGGACCCGCCCGGCGCGGAGCCGGACCCCGCGGCCCATCCGCTGTTCCACGAGGCGGTCCGCACGGGTGATCCGGCGCCGGACGCGCGCTTCGAGTTTGCGCTCGCGGCGCTGCTCGCCGGATTCGCCGCCGGCCATGAGCCGGGCCCTGCCTGAGCGAGGACCTCAACGGACGGGGCCGTCCGGCCGGCCCCGGGTGCTACGCGCCACCGGTGGCGCGCTGGGCGTGCCAGCGGTCGAGCAGGGCGTCCAGTTCCTTCATCAGGTAGTCCATGAAGGCGGCGGATTCGTTGAGGCGTTCGGCCGCCCGGCTGTCCGTGCCGACCACCCCGGCGCCGGCGCGCATGGTGGCCGCCCAGCGCTGCACCACCGAGTCGCGCTTGACCAGGGCGGTGTACCAGATGTCGTGGTGGAGCCGGTAGCTCTCCCGGCGGGAGCCGGGTTCGCGTTCGCGGCTGACCATGTGGACGTTCGCGAGGTAGCGCACGCCGCCGGAGACGGCGGCGGGGCTGATCCGCAGCCGGCGGGCGAGTTCGGCGGAGCTGAGGGCGCCTTCCTCGGACGCCATCAGGCAGGCGAAGATGCGGGCCGGCATCCGGGACATGCCGGCTTCGATGAGATCGGCGGCGAACCGTTCCACGAAGGCGGCCACCGCCTCCTCGTCACGCGACTGCTGATCGTTCACCCGCTCATCCTCCCATCCGATCAACGGATGCCAGGTTGACGCTTTCTTAACTTCACACATTACTGAAACTTCGGTAACTTCACAGCCATGACCACGGAAGCTCCCACCGACGCCGCCCCACCCCCCGCGGCCGGCCACGCCATCACCACCGCCGGACTCGTCAAGACCTTCGGCACCACCCGCGCCCTCGACGGCCTCGATCTCACCGTCCGCACCGGCGAGGTGCACGGCTTCCTCGGCCCCAACGGCGCCGGCAAGTCCACCACCATCCGGGTCCTGCTCGGCCTGCTGCGCGCCGACTCCGGCACCGCCACCCTGCTGGGCGGCGACCCCTGGGCGGACGCGGTCGCCCTGCACCGGCGGCTGGCGTACGTACCCGGCGACGTCGAACTGTGGCCCACCCTCACCGGCGGCGAGGCCATCGACCTCCTCGGCCGGCTGCGCGGCGGCCTGGACGCCCGCCGCCGCGCCGACCTCATCGAGCGCTTCGACCTCGACCCGACGAAGAAGGGCCGCACCTACTCCAAGGGCAACCGCCAGAAAGTCGCCATCGTCGCCGCGCTCGCCTCCGACGCCGAACTGCTGCTGCTCGACGAACCCACCGCCGGGCTCGACCCGCTCATGGAGGTCGTCTTCCAGGACGTGATCCTCCGGGCCAAGGCCGACGGGAAGACCGTCCTGCTCTCCAGCCACATCCTGGCCCAGGTCGAGAAGCTGTGCGACCGGGTGAGCATCATCCGGCGCGGCCGGATCGTCCAGAGCGGCACGCTGGACGAGATGCGGCACCTCACCCGCACCACCATCGAGGCCGTCACCGAACGCCCGGCGGCGGCGCTCGCCGCCCTCGACGGGGTGCACGACCTCACCGGCGGCGACACGGCGGGACAGGTGCGCTTCACCGTGGACGGCGCCCGGCTCGACGCCGCGGTGCGCGAACTGTCCGGCTACGGCATCCGCTCGCTCGTCAGCCATCCGCCGACCCTGGAGGAGCTGATGCTGCGGCACTACGGCGACGAACTGGCGGCCCACCGATGACCGCCACCACGGCCGCCGCCCCCGGCACCGCGCCCCCGCCCCCGCCCCGTACCACCGCCCCGGGTCCCGTGGGACCGTTCACCGGCACCGGCGTCCTGCTCCGCTTCGCGCTGCGCCGCGACCGGGTACGGCTGCCGGTGTGGATCGCCGCCCTCACCCTCGGCACCGCCTCCTCGCTGGCGAGCTTCGAGAGCACCTACGCCGACGCCGCCGACCGGCGCTCCATCGGCGAGACCCTGAACAGCCCGGCCGGCCTCGCGATGACCGGACCCGCCCGCTACCTGGAGGGCGACTACGGGTTCGGGGCGATGCTCGGCCACCAGGTGCTCGGGTTCGTCCTCGTCCTCGTCGCGCTGATGAGCGTCCTGACCGTCGTCCGGCACACCCGGGCCGAGGAGGAGAGCGGACGCGCCGAACTGCTGCGGGCCGGTGTGCTCGGCCGGCACGCCGGGCTCGCGGCGGCCCTGGCGCTCGCCGCCCTGGCCAACCTCGCCCTCGGCGCGCTGGTGGCCGCCACCGTCGCGGGCGAGGGCGGCGGCGCGCTGCTGTACGGCGCGACGCACACGGCCACCGGGGTGGTGTTCGCCGCGCTGGCGGCCGTCGCCGTCCAGATCACCCCGTACGCGCGCGGCGCCGCCGGGCTCGGGCTCGCCGCCATCGGCACGGCGTACGCCCTGCGCGCCGTCGGCGACGTGGGCGGCGGCACGCTGTCCTGGCTGTCGCCGATCGGCTGGGCGCAGGGCACCTATGTGTTCGCCGCCGACCGCTGGTGGCCGCTGCTGCTGTCGGCGGCGCTGGCGGCGGGCGCCGGCTGGGCGGCGTTCGCGCTGTCGGTGCGCCGCGACGTCGGCGCCGGGCTGCGCGCCCAGCGGCTGGGCCGCCCGGGCGGCTCGGCGGCGCTCGGCCGGCCGCTGGGGTTCGCGCTGCGGCTGCACCGGGGCGTCCTGCTGGCGTTCGCCGGCGGCCTCGCGCTGCTCGGGGCCATGTACGGCTCGATCCTGGGCGACGCCGAGCGGATGATCGAGGATGTCGAGGCGCTGCGCGAACAGGTGGAACGGGCCGGCGGGGCGAGCGTGGCCGAATCCTTCGTCTCGGTGGTGCTGATCGTCCCGGCGATCGTGGCGGCGGTGTACGTGGTGATGGCCGCGCTGCGCCCGCACGCGGAAGAGAGCGCGGGGCGCGCGGAGCCGGTGCTGTCCACCGCCCTGTCCCGCACCCGCTGGGCCGGCTCCCACCTGGCGGTGGCGCTGGCCGGCGGCACGGCGGTCCTGCTGTCCGGCGGACTGGTGCTCGGGCTCACCGGCGCACTGTCCACCTCGGACGGCGCGCTGCTGTGGAAAGTGCCGGGCGCTGCGCTGGCGTACGCCCCCGCGCTGTGGGTCACGGCCGGCATCGCGGCCGTGCTGTACGGCTGGCTGCCGCGCGCCTGCGCGGCGGCGTGGATCGTCCCGGCGTACGCGTTCGTGTGCGGCTATCTGGGCGAACTTCTCGGCTTCCCCGGCGTCCTGAACGACCTCTCCCCGTTCGGCCACGTCCCCCGGCTGCCGGCCACCGCCCTGGACGGCGGCGGGTGGCTGGCGCTCGGATTGCTGACGGCGCTGGCCGGCGCCCTGCTGTGGCTGGGGCTCGCGGGCTTCCGCCGGCGGGATCTGGAGACCAAGTAGCGCGTCCGGGGAGCACACTGGAGACAGGGGAGGACGCGTCACGGCCCCTCCCCGCGGACGCCCGGCCGTCCTTTCCCCCGAGGGGCGGCCGGGCCCTTCCGTAGGCCGCTGCGGTGCACCCGTACCCCGGTACGGAGCAATGCGGCACCCGCAGGGACGCACTCGGGGTGCGGAAGCCATGACCCCCTGTTCGCATAGGTGACAACCCGTCACGCCACCGCGCGTGCCGTTCACCGACGACCCGGAGGTCATCGCTCCCATGAAGGCTTTGTCACCGCGAAGGACATCCAGGACCGGCCGCCGCCTGGTCACGGGCGTCGCCGCGACCCTGCTGACCCTTGGCCTGGCCACCACGCCCGCCGTCGCCGGAGGCGACGACAAGGGCAGCCAGACGACCAACCCACCGCTGTCCATCAGCCCGAGCGCGGGCGGCGCCGGCACCTCGGTCACCGTCCGCTCCACCTGCCAGCCCGGCGGCCCCGCCACCTCGGAGGCGTTCCAGGCCGATATCAACCTGTCCACCAGGGAGTCGGACGGTCGCTGGGTCGGTACCGGCAAGATCAGGACCAGCGGGCTGACCATCGGCAAGAGCTACCCGGTCACCCTGGTGTGCGCCGACGGCGTCACCCTGACGACCAACTTCACCTTCACCTCGGCGACACCCTCCGGTGGCGCCGGGGCCGGATTCGGTGGCACCGCGGGTGAGGGCGGCGGGGCGCAGGCCACGGCGCTGGCGGTCGGCGGCGGGCTGGCCGTCGCCGGTGCGGTCGGCTACGTGTTCCTCGCCCGGCGGCGCCGCTCGGCCGGTAACCACTCCTACTGAGGGGCGCGAGCGTGACTGAGATCCTGCGCGGCATCCTGGGCGGCCCGGCCGCCCTCGTCCGCCGGGCGGGCGAGCGCTACCGCTGCGCCCGTTCCCGTCCGGGTACCCCGAGCGGACGGCGCCGTCCGGCACCGCGCGGACGGGGTCTCAGGCACGCCGCCGCCCAGCGTCCCGCCTCCACCCTCACCCGGTTCCAACGGCTCGCGCGCCGCAGCCGCCGCTACGAGGTGGCGGCTGCGGTGGCGGCGGTGACGGTCGGGGTGACGGCGGGCATCTGGCCACCCGAGCCGGTGATCGAGTTCGGCAAGCAGCCCCCGGCGACGGCCGAGGCGGAGGCGAGCCCGACCATCGGCCCGTCCTACACGGGCGCGGAGGGGCACGGGGCGCCGATGCCCCGCTCCCGTCCCACCCAGGTGCGCGTGCCGTCCCTGGGCACGGACGTCGAAGTCTTCGGCGCCCAGCTCGACCCGGACGGCGGTCCGCCCACCCCGTCCGAGGAGGACGCGATGCGCGCCGCCTGGTACTCGGGGGGCGTCTCCCCGGGCGAGCGCGGCGCGGCCCTGCTGGTCGGCCATCTGGACACCTACGTCGGCCCGGCCGCCTTCGCGGGCCTGGCGAATCTCCAGCCCGGCGAGACGGTGGAGGTCGACCGGGAGGACGGCTCGATGGCGACCTTCATCGTGGACGCGGTGGAGATGTACGCCAAGAACAACTTCCCCAGCGACGTGGTCTACGGCTCGGACGACACCCCGCAGCTGCGCCTGATCACCTGCGGCGGCGCCTGGTCGGCGACGACGGGCTACGACTCCAACATCGTCGCCTACGCGCACCTGGCGTGATCGGGGCCCCGCCGGTGGGCACCCTTCTCCCATGACAGCAGCGGAGATAGCGCCGGACATCCTGGCCTACTACGACGAACGCACCGACGAGGACACCCGGCTGAGCCGGACCGCCGACGGCGCGCTGGAACTGGTCCGCACCCGGGAGATCCTGCGCCGCCATCTGCCGCCTCCCCCGGCCACCGTCCTGGATGTGGGCGGCGGCACCGGGGTGCACGCGCGCTGGCTGGCGGCCGAGGGGTACGCCGTCCACTTGGTGGACCCGGTGCCCCGCCATGTGGCGCGGGCGGCCCGGGTCCCGGGGTGCACGGCCGAGCGGGGCGACGCGCGGGCGCTGGCGGCGGGCGACGGGACGTACGACGTGGTGCTGCTGCTGGGGCCGCTGTACCACCTGGTGGAGCGGACGGACCGGCTCGCCGCCGTACGGGAGGCGCGCCGGGTGGTGCGGCCGGGCGGTGTGGTGGCGGTGGCCGGGATCAACCGGTACGCGCCGGTCCTCGATCACACCGCCACGACCGCCCTCGGAAGCCGGGCCGGGGTGCGGGAGGCCGTGGCGGACACCGTGCGGACCGGCCGGCACGGCGGCGGTGGCCGCAAGGGGTTCACCCTCGCCTACCTCCACACGGCGGCCGGGCTGGCCGGCGAACTGGCCGCGGCGGGGCTGCCGGAGGCCACCGTGTACGGCGTGGAGGGGCCGGGGTGGGCGATGCTGCGGGCCGTCGAGGTGCACACCGGTACGCCGGTGACCGACTCGCCGCTGTTCACCGCCGCTCTGGAGGCGGCCCGGTTCGCCGACGGGTACCCGGACCTGCTGGCGGCCTCCTCGCATCTTCTCGCCGTCGCCGGCGGCCCGGCCCAGGAGGGGTGACATGGACATCGAGGACTTCGGGGGCGGGCCCAGCGCCGAGGCGGAGGTGCTGGTGGTGACCACGGACGACGTGCCCGGGCGGCGGGTCGCGCGGGTCGTCGGGGAGGTGTTCGGGCTGACCGTCCGGTCCCGCAACCTCGGCAGCCAGATCGGCTCCGGCATCAAGTCGATGTTCGGCGGCGAACTGCGCGGGCTGTCCAAGACGCTGGCCGAGACCCGCGCCCAGGCCGTGGAGCGCCTGATCGAACAGGCCAGGGCGCGCGGCGCCAACGCGGTGCTGGCGATGCGGTACGAGGTGAGCACGGCGGACTTCGGCACCGAGGTCTGCGCGTACGGGACGGCGGTCGTGCTGGTCGACGCCGATTCCTAGACTGCGGCCATGAGTTACGGACTGAACCTGTTTCTCGTCGATCCCGCGCTGGTGCGCGGGATCGTCGGCGGCAGGGACGAGAAGCAGCGGCGGATGATGGGCGGCCGGTTCAAGCGGGCCATGGCCCGGGACGACGACTGGTTCGCGGACCGGATAGCCGAGGGCGCGCCCACGGCGTACGAGGCACTGCGCGCGGTGATCGACGGCGGCCCGTTCGATACCGCGCACGCCTTCCAGTACGCGTACGCCTATCAGCGGATCTGCGAGTTCCACGGCCGGCGGCTGGACAACAGCAGCTTCTCGCCGTTCCGTTACGGCTGGCTGGGCCGGGTGGACGAGGGCCTGACGGCGCTGGGCGTCACGGCGGTGGAGGTCACCTCCTTCACGTACGCCGACTTCCCCGCGCCGCTGCCCCGTCCCGAGGAGTTGCCGGGCCACGGCACATGGAGCGCGGCCGACTGCGCCCGCGCGCTGAAGGAGTGGGAGGCCACCACCCCGGACCAGCGCGCGGCGCTGGACCCGGAGGTCCGGGAGGCGGTCGAGTCGATCGCGGACTGGCTCCGCCACACGGCGGCGAAGCCGGACACGGGCGTCCTGGGGTTCTTCTCCTGAACCGGGCGCCTCGTGGCACGACGGCGGTCGCGCCGGCCGGCACCGGCGCCCGGCCGGTCCGGCCTGATAGCGTGCGGGCATCTGCCATGGGTACGTACCCGTACCCACCCGGAGGCCGAAGGAGTTCTGCCGTGACCGATGCCAACATCCGCATCCCCGTCGAGGCTCGTGACCGGCTGGCCCGGATAGCGGCCGACGAAGGGCTGTCGCTGCGCGCCTATCTCGCCCGCCTGGCGGATTCGCTGCTGACCCCGGAGGAGCGGGCGGCCCGAGCGGAGCAGACCCGGACGGCGCTGCGGGAGTGGAACGGGTACGACCCGACGCCGGCCGAGAAGAGCGCGCTCGACGCGGAACTGGACCGCCGGCTGGCCAAGGCGTTCGCACCATGAGCGATGCCGTGCACTTCATCCTGGACGAATCGGCCCTGCTCGCCGCCGGTTACGGCAATGTCATGGCCTCCGGGCTGATCCACCGGTCCGCGGAGGTGCCGGGCTGGTACGTCCACGTGCCCGTCTGCGCCCTGGTGGAGGCCGATCGCCGACGCCCCGGCACCGCCGAACACTTCGCCTCACTGCCCGGCATCACCGTGCTGGAGCTCGATCTGCCCGCCGCGCTCGCTCTCGCCCGCGAGACGACCTGGGCCGATGCCCACACCCGGTATGCGGCGGCCCCCACCCCGGAGCGCCCCGACGGGGCCGTCATCGCGACGACCGCACCGGAGAAGTGGCGGGGCGCCCACGTGCGGGTTCTCGATCTCTCTCCCGACGCTCCCTGACCCCGGGTCCCCGGCGTGCGCCGCCTCTTCCGAGGGGCAGCGGGCAAGCGGGCATCGGCATCCCGGCCTGTAATCAAATTTGACTAGACTGCGCCGCATGACCGAGAAAACCATTCCGCTGCTCACCTGCCGGGACATCGCGCCGGTCGCCGCGTTCTACCGGGCCCTGGGGTTCGCGGTGACCTTCGAGCAGAAGAGCCCCTACGCCTACCTCGTCGTCGAACGCGGGGCGGTGGAGCTCCAGTTCCACGGCATGAAGGACTTCGACCCGCAGACCTCCCTCGGTGGCTGCTACATCCTCACCGACGAGGTCGACGCCCTCCACGAGGTGTTCCGGGCCGGGCTCAAGGACGTCTACGGCAAGGTGCCCACCCGGGGGCTGCCCCGGATCGGGCCGGTCAAGGACATGGCCTACGGCGTACGGCAGTTCCTCATGACCGACCCGGGCGGCAACTCGATCCGGGTCGGACAGCCGACCGGCGGGGACGGGCACATCGCGCCCGCCCCCAAGGAGACCTTCGCCCGCGCCCTGCACTTCGCGGTCCTCTTCGCCGACTCCAAGGAGGATCTGCCCGCCGCCGCCAAGGTGCTGGACCGGGCGCTCGCGCTGACCCACGAGCGGCCCACCCCGGAACAGCGCGTCCGCCTCCTCGTCCTGCGCGCCGACGTCGCCCACCGGCAGGGCGAGGACCCCGCCGGGGTCGCCCGGCGGCTGGCGGAGGCGGACGCCGTCCCGCTGACCGACGCGGAACGGCACCGCATACCGGACGATCTCGCCCGGCTCGCCGAACTGCGGCTCACCCTCCGCTGAGCACGTCCAGCAGCCGGGCGCCGGCCGCCGTCCCCGGGTCGACCGGAGCGTAGTGGCCGATCCCGGGCAGCGGGATCAGCGTGGCGCCGTGCCGGGTGGCGTAGGCGAGGGACTGGGCGAGCGGCACCTGACCGTCCTCGGTGCCGTGCAGCACGGTGACCGGCACCGGCGGGGCCGGCAGCCGGAGCGGGTCGGCCGCCGCCGGCGGCTCGCCGAAGCAGGCGCCGACCGCGCCCGCGCCCAGCCCGAGCCGGGCCGCCTCGCGCAGATCGGCCACCGGCGAGACCGCCACGGCGCGCGCGACGCGGCCCGGAGCACCGGCCGCCGCCCACAGCGCCAGCTGGCCGCCGGCCGAGTGGCCGGCCAGGGTCAGCGGCCCGGTGCCGGGCAGGGCCGCCAGGGCGGCGCGCAGATCCTCCCCCGCCGTGGGCCAGGCGCCGGGGCCGCGCCGGTACTCGACGAGCGCCACCGGCACGCCCCGGTCCGCCAGTGCGGCGGCCAGCGGCGCGAGATGGGCGCGGTCGTACCCGGTGCGCCACCAGCCGCCGTGCACCAGGACCACGCGCGGGTCCCCGTCCCCGTACAGGTCGACGACCCCGTCCGGGCCCGGCCGGTAGCGCAGCGTACGGTCCGGCGGCGCGGGCGGCCGGGCGAGCAGCGCCGCCGCCTCCTCCCCGTCCCGGCCCTCGTCGGGGGCCCCGGCCGGGGCCGGGCGGCGCGGTGTCCCGGCCAGCACCTCGGCCAGGGTGCGCGCGGCGCGCTCCGTCTCCGCGAACGAGGTGTACAGCGGGGTGAACCCGAACCGCAGCACGTCCGGTTCGCGGAAGTCGGCGATCACCCCGCGCGCCGCCAGTTCCCCGGTCACCCGGCGCGCGTCCGGGCAGCGCAGCGCGACCTGGCTGCCGCGCCGCCCGGGCTCCGCCGGGGTGAGGACCGGCAGCACCCCCGCCAGGCAGCGTTCGAAGAAGGCGGTCAGCGCCAGGCTCTTGGCCCGCACCTCCGACAGGTCCACGCCGTTCCACACCTCCAGCGCGGCCTCCAGGGCCAGCAGGGACAGGATCTCCGGGGTACCGACCCGGCCGCGCGGCGCGCCGGGTGCCGGGCGGTAGCGCGGGGACATCGCGAACGGTTCGGCGTGCGAGTTCCAGCCCGGCAGCGGGGAGTCGAACGCCGCCTGGTGCGCCGCCCGGACGTACAGGTACGCGGGCGCTCCGGGCCCGCCGTTCAGATACTTGTAGGTGCAGCCGACCGCGAGATCGACGCCGTCGGCGTCCAGCGCGAGCGGCAGCGCACCGGCGCTGTGGCACAGGTCCCACACGCTCAGCGCGCCCGCCGCCCGTACCGCCGCCGTGATCGCGGGCAGATCGTGCAGGGCGCCGGTGCGGTAGTCCACGTGGTTGACCAGGACGGCCGCGGTGCGCGGGCC
Organism: Streptomyces harbinensis; assembly: GCF_900116145.1. Classification (GTDB taxonomy): domain Bacteria; phylum Actinomycetota; class Actinomycetes; order Streptomycetales; family Streptomycetaceae; genus Streptomyces; species Streptomyces carpaticus. Next base: position 91,618 of record NZ_FPAB01000004.1, read on the forward strand.
GGCCTCGGCGGCGATGTCCCCGGCCGGGACGGGGCGCAGGGTGCGGCCCGTCAGCCGGGCGGCAGAGGCGGCGATGTAGCCGTCGGTGGGGAAGGTGGTGGCGTCCACCAGGATTTCGTCACGTCCTTCCGGTGCCAGCCGGACGGCGGCCACCAGCGCCTTGAAGACGTTGACGCTGGTGGAGTCGCCCACCACCACCTGGCCGGGCGCGGCACCCAGCAGCGGCGCGATCCGGTCGCCGACCCGCTCGGGTGCGGTCCACCAGCCGGACTCGGTCCACGAGCGGATGCGCAGCCGGCCCCACTCGTGGCCGATCACCTCCGCGATCCGGCCGGGGACGCCGCGGGGCAGCGCGCCCAGCGAGTTGCCGTCGAGGTAGACGGTGTCGTCCAGTACGAACGCGGCGCGCTTGGTCCGCAGCGGGTCGGCGGCGTCCAGCCGGGCGGCCTCCGCCGCCGCGTCCGCGGTCGTCGTCGTGGTCGTGGTCATCGCCTGCTCCGTCTCCGTCTCAGACATGGCTGCGCGCCGTCCACAGTTCGGGGAAGACATGCTTGGCCGCCCGCTTCTCCAGCCAGGCCACCCCGGCCGATCCCGCGGTCCCGGTCTTGCCGCCCATCGCGCGCCGGGTGGCCACCAGATGGTCGTTGCGCCAGCGCCACACCAGCTCCGCCACCTCGGTCAGCGCCTCGCCGAGCGTCAGCAGCGGGCCCTCGCCCGCCGCGTACACCCGCTGCCAGGCGGCCTCCACCGCCGGGTGCGGCTCGTAGCGGGCCTGGAAGTCGCGGGCCAGCACCTCGGCGGGCAGCGGCGCCTCGCCGTGCCGGGAGAGATAGCCGAGCGCCTCGTCGTACAGGCTCGGTTCGTGCAGCGCCTTGGAGAGTTCGTCGTGGACCTTCGGGGTTCCCCGGTGCGGGACCAGCATGGCGGCCGACTTCTCGCCGAGCAGGAACTCCAGCCGCCGGTACATCGCCGACTGGAAGCCGGAGCCCTCCCCCAGGGCCGCCCGGTAGGCGTTGAACTCGCCCGGGGTGAGGTGGGCCAGCGGCTCCCAGGAGGCGTTGAGCGCGGTCAGCTGGTAGCCGGAGCGGCGCAGCGCGGCCAGGGCGCGCGGCAGGTCGTCCTCGCGCAGCGCGTCGGCGGCCGTGCGCCATTCGTGCACGATCACCGTGAACCACAGCTCCATGACCTGGGTGGTGACGAGGAACGCCATCTCCCCCGGGTCCTCGGACAACGGGCGCTGGAGGTGGGTCAGCACCTCGGCCCGTACGTAGTCCTCGTACGGTGTGCTGCCGTCGTGGGTCAGCGTCGGCTCGCCGGTGGTGTCCGACATGGCTCGCTCCTTCGCACGGTCGTCCGTCGTCCCCGGGATCGCCGGGTGTCAGCGGCAGATTACGTGGAGGACGCGCAACGGGCGCCCCTCCGTCGTGCGGTGGGGCGCCCGGGGGCTCGGCCGTGCCCGGGGTGCGGCCCGATCAGGACAGGGTCTCGGCCGCCGTCGGGGAGCTGTCGCGCAGGAAGGTGGTGCAGCGCTCGTACTCCTCCTGCTCACCGATGGCCTGCGCGGCGCGCGCGAGGGCGTGCAGGGCGCGCAGGAAGCCGCGGTTGGGCTCGTGCTCGAACGGGATGGGGCCGTGGCCCTTCCAGCCGTTGCGGCGCAGGGCGTCCAGGCCCCGGTGGTAGCCGGTGCGGGCGTAGGCGTACGAGGCGACGGTGGCGCCCTCGGCGAACGCGTCGTCGGCGAGCTGGGCCCAGGCGAGCGAGGAGGCCGGGTACGCGGCGGCCACCTCGGCCGGCGCGGTGCCGGAGGCGAGCAGGTCGCGCGGCCCGGGGTCGTCGGGCAGATGGGTCGGGGGCGGGCCCCCGAGCAGGTTCTCGTGAAGGGACATGCCGTCCAGTCTGCCTGCTCGGGGGCGGTGCGCCGACCTCGCTACTTCAGGCGGGTGCCGGTGGAGCGCAGGTCGCCGCAGGCCTGGGTGACCCGGGCGGCCATGCCGGCCTCGGCCAGCTTGCCCCAGCTGCGCGGGTCGTAGGTCTTCTTGTCGCCGACCTCGCCGTCGACCTTCAGCACACCGTCGTAGTTGCGGAACATGTGGTCGGCGACGGGCCGGGTGAAGGCGTACTGGGTGTCGGTGTCGAGGTTCATCTTCACGACGCCGTTGGCGAGCGCGGTGACGATCTCCTCGCGGGTGGAGCCGGAGCCGCCGTGGAAGACGAAGTCGAACGGGCTCTCCTTGCCGTAGCGCTCGCCGACGCCCTCCTGGAGGTCCTTGAGCAGTTCGGGGCGGAGCACGACGTTGCCGGGCTTGTAGACGCCGTGCACATTGCCGAAGGAGGCGGCCAGCAGGTAGCGGCCCTTCTCGCCCAGGCCCAGGGCCTCGGCGGTGCGCAGCGCGTCGTCGACCGTGGTGTACAGCTCGTCGTTGATCTCGTGGCTGACGCCGTCCTCCTCGCCGCCGGTGGGGGTGATCTCCACCTCCAGCACGATCTTGGCGGCTGCGGCGATCGCCAGCAGTTCCTCGGCGATCTCCAGGTTGTCCTTCAGGGTTTCGGCGGAGCCGTCCCACATGTGGGACTGGAAGAGCGGGTTCTCGCCGCGGGCGACGCGCTCCTTGGAGAGCTGGAGCAGCGGGCGGACGTAGCCGTCCAGCTTGCCCTTGGGGCAGTGGTCGGTGTGCAGCGCGATGTTCACCGGGTACTTCTCGGCGACGACGTGCGCGAACTCGGCCAGCGCCCGGGCGCCGGACACCATGTCCTTGGCGTACTGCCCACCGAGGAACTCGGCACCGCCCGTGGAGATCTGCACGATGCCGTCGCTCTCCGCCTCGGCGAAGCCGCGCAGCGCGGCGTGCAGGGTCTGCGTCGAGGTGACGTTGATGGCGGGGTAGGCGAACCGGCCTGCCTTCGCCCGGTCGAGCATCTCGTTGTAGACCTCGGGGGTTGCGATGGGCATCTGTCCGCTCCTTGATATCCGTGCGGGTCCGCGTCCCGCCCATCCTCCCAGACCGGAACAGATGCACCAGTGCGGTGGGCACCCTATGCACGGAGGGTCACCGTTTCACGTGAAACAGTGACCCTCCGTAGCGATCCGGGGGCGGAGCGCACCGGGCGGTCAGCCCAGGCCCAGCTCCGGCAGCCCGTAGATCTGCACATACGGCAGCCCGGCCGCCTCCACCGCCGGGGCCGCGCCCCGCTCGATGATCACCGCGACCGCGACGACCTCGGCCCCGGCCTCGCGCACCGCGGCCACCGCCTCCAGCGCCGAAGAGCCGGTCGTGGAGGTGTCCTCGACCACCAGCACCCGGCGGCCCGCCACCTCGGGGCCCTCCACCCGGCGTTGGAGCCCGTGCACCTTCTGCGCCTTGCGGACCACGAACGCGTCGAGACGCCGGCCGCGCGCCGCGGCGGCGTGCAGCATCGCCGCCGCCACCGGGTCGGCGCCCAGGGTCAGCCCGCCGACCGCGTCGTATTCCAGATGCGCGGTGGCCTCCAGCAGCACCTCGCCCACCAGCGGGGCGGCCTCCCCGTCCAGGGTGATCCGCCGCAGGTCGACGTAGTAATCGGACTCCACTCCGGAGGAGAGGGTCACCTTGCCGTGCACCACGGCCTTGTTCTGAATCTGCCGCAGCAGGGTCTCACGCGCGTTCATGAAAGCCGACATTACGGCAGCCGCCGCCAGGTCCAGACCGTGGAGATCTCCAGCGGCTCGATGGGGGTGACCAGGTGGGGGGTGGTGTTCAGCCCGTCCGGCGGCCCCGACTGCGGTTCCACGCACACCGCTTCGGCCACCTCGTCGTAGATCACCACCCACTCGGTGCGGCTGGTCACCTTCAGCTCCAGCTGCCCGGGCCAGGTGAGCGTCACCGCCACCCCCTCCGGCATGCCGAAGCAGTCGTCCCACGGCCCCGGCAGCGGCGCGATCCGCTGCCCGGTGGGCAGATGGTCCGCCCCGCGCTCCTCCTGCCAGCCGGCCGTGAAATCCAGTTCCACCCCGGGGCCTTCCGGGGTGAGCCGGCGCGAGAACCACGGGTGCCAGCCGGCCTGCGCGGGGAAGGACACCCCGTCGGTCTCCACCCCGAGGGTGAGCGTCACCCCGCCGCCGTCCTCGGCGAGTTCCACGGTCTGGGTGACCAGACCGGCGTACGGCCAGGCATCCCCCTCCGGGCCGTCCCCGCCGATGGCCCGGCTGAACGTCGCCGTCCGCTCACCGGCGCGCAGCGTACGCCAGGGCCGGCCCCGTACCGTCCCGTGCATGGCGTGCTGCTGGCCCTCGGCCACCGGCAGCCGGTGGGTGAGCGCGCCGTTGCGGAACCGGCCCTCGCGGGTCCTGCCGCACCAGGGGGCCATCACGAAGGAGCCGAAGCGCTCACCCTGCCGGAGCAGTTCGGTGCCGTCGATCAGCAGGGAGGAAATCCGCGCGCCCTCGTCGGGACGCACCGTCAGCCGGGTGTCGCCGGCCCGCAGCACGACGGCCGGGTCCGGGGTGCCGGGGCGGTCTGAGTCATCCGTGGTCACCCGAAGACCATAACGAGCCCGCTCAGCGCCGCTTGCGCAGTACCCGTCCCACCAGCACCGCCGAGGCCAGCGCGAGGGCGGCGGCGGGAGCCACCCAGCGCAGCGGGATCGAGGCCGCGCCGCCGCTGCCCGGCGGCGGCTCGGGGGCGTACCGCCCGCGCGGCGGGGCGTGGTCGACCTCCTCGGCGCTGCGGCCGATCATCGTCCGGCGGGCGAAATCCGCCTCGGGGGCGGGGGTGTGACGCCGTACCGCCTCCTCGCCGTCCTCCTCCAGATCCTCCAGATCGTCCAGGTCCTCCAGCGCCTCCAGGTCCTCCAGATCCTCCAGACCGTCGAGTTCCTGGAGGTCGTCCAGCTCGCGCAGCCCATCCAGCCGCTCCAGGCTCTCCAGGTCCTCGAACTCCTGCCCGCCGTGCCCGGCCCGGTCGGCCGGCTGACCCTCGGGGGCGGGGATACCGGGGATGACGCGTTCGTTGTCGTCCGGCTCCCCGATGCCGCCGGCCCCGGCCACCGGCGGTACCTCGCCGCGCTCGACCTCCTCCTGGCCCAGCTCGGCGACCAGCGCCTCCAGGAACCGCTCCAGCAGCCGGCGGCCCGCCGCCTCACGCTGCCGGGCCTCCAGGGACCGCAGCCGGCCCGTGCTCTCCACGGTGCCGCTCAGGACCAGGGTGGTGCCGGAACCGTCCGGCAGCGGGGTGGGCACCACGGTGAGGGCCAGCGCCGCGCTCCCGGTGCCGCGCGCCTCGCGGCCCTCGGCGGCGACCGTGACGACGCCGGTGTCCTGCCGGGTGGCGAGGGTGAGGGTGCCCCGGTAGGTGATCGAGGTGTTGCCGGCCCGCAGCCGCAGCCGGCCCGCCACCGTGGCGGGGGCGGTCGCGGCGTCCGGTTCGGAGGCCGGGTCCGAGGCGGCGGCGGAGGAGGCGGCAGTGGACGAGGCGGTGGCGGGGGAGGCGGTGGACGCGCCCGCCGACGGCCCGGCCGGCTGCTCCCGGTCGGGTTCGAGGCCGGGAACACAACGGGCGACCCGCTCCGGATCGGCGAGCGCGCTCCGCAGCACGGCGGCGGAGAACGGGACGTAGACCTCGTGTTCCATGGGCCGACCCTACCCACTGGGGCCGCTTAAACGACTAGTCCGACACAGGACACGGATTCCGGCCACCCCAGCAGGGGCTGCCCGGGGCCGGTCACCGGTGGCTCAGTCGGCCGGCCGCGCCGTTCCGTACTCGGCCAGTGCCCGGTCGGTGGCCGTCTCGAGCGGGCCCATCAGGGGGATCAGCGCCAGCAGGACGGCGATCACCCCCGCGTTGAGCGCGAGCAGCCGCCACCGGCCGGCCCGGGTCAGCTCCCGCCGGAACAGCCACAGCACCAGCAGGCCGCCCGCCGCCGCGTTCACGGCGCCGGTGACCAGGGCCGCCGACAGCCGGCCCAGCAGCGGCAGCAGCAGAAAGGGGAACGCCAGGCCACCGAGCAGCGCTCCCACATAGTCGGCCGCCGACAGATCGGCCACCGCCCGGTCCGCCTCCTGGGCCCGGATCCGCTGGAACAGGGCCATCAGCAGCGGCATCTCGGCACCGATCAGCACCCCGATGGCCAGCGCGTACCCGCACAGCGCCCACCGGGCCTCGCCGCTCCACACGTAGGAGAGGTGGAGCGCCATGGCGCAGCTGCCGCCCACCAGCCCCAGCAGGGCCTCGATCAGCGCGAAGTTGGCGGCGGCCCGCCCGCGCAGCCGTTTGGCGGCGAGCGAGCCGATGCCCATCGCGAAGACCATCAGGGAGAGCACGACCGAGGTGTGGGTGACGGTGTCCCCGATCAAGTGGTCGGCCAGCGCGATCAGTTCCAGCTCGTAGACCAGCCCGCAGGCCGCGCAGACGAAGACGCCCGCCAGCACCAGCGCCCGCCCGACGCCGGGCGGCACCGGAAGCCCGCCCCCGGCGGCCGGTGTCCCCCGCCCGTAGTCCGGGCCGGAGCGCCGGGGCGCGCGCCGCCCGGGCGAGGCCGCCGAGCGTGCGCTCACGAGCCGGACATGACGTCACTCCCCGCGCCCACCCTGTCCCCCACGGGAGTGGCGTGCACGCCGATTCTGGTCCTGGTGACCACCAGGCGCCGCTCCTGCGGGTAGGCGTGCCAGGTACGCCAGTGCACATGAGCGCCGCGGCGCTGGGCGAGTAAGGCCGTGAAGGCGTGCGGATCGCCGGGGAAGGTGGCGGCCAGTCCGTGGGGGTGCTCGGCGACCAGGGCGAGCAGTTCCTGGGCGCGCCCGGCGAAGGAGCCGGCGCTCAGGGTCTCGACCCGGGCCGCGAAGGCGTAGTCGAAGCCGCCGACGCGCTTGGAGACACCGAGCGGCAGTGGCGTTCTGCTGCCCGGCATGCAGGCCACCGTCTCGGAGCAGGAGTCGTCCAGCGCGCTGAGCAGCACCTGGTGGGAGGCACCCAGCACGCGCAGTTGAACGCTCGCGCCGCCGAGTTCGAGATCGAGGGTGGCCAGGGACGGCAGGGGCTCGCGGCCCAGGGCCCAGGCCAGATCGTCGGCACTGGTGTCGGTATAGGCGGTGTGAATGGTGGTGAGCATGGGTCGGCTCCCGCATGCACGCAGTTCGATGGTGAGCGGACCGGCCGTGGAATACCCTCGGCCGCCCGTCCGCCGGGCCCGGCAGGCACTGGGCGGGGCGCCCAGGCGCTGAACCCGGATACGGACTTCACCGAATCATGGAACCCGCCGCCCCCACAGCGTTTTTACCCAACTTCACCAGGTTTCCATCCCCCCGGGGTCAGGGTGGGTCAGGTGTTCTCCTGTCCGTGACCGTAATGCGAACACCCGTTCACGTTGCCGATGTGCTAGCGGCATTGAAACGCCCGTTTGTTCCATATATCCGCGTAGATGCAGGTAACAACTCAGCCTGTTTCACATCTCGGCTGCACAACGGTCACTCTTGCGCACTTGTTCGCGCCCGGTTCTGTGACGAAGCTCTCCGCAACTTCACACTACAAGTCATCACACCGTGGAAGGCCCAAGATGACCCGATTCGGAAGGGCGTCGAAGCTGGGCGCTGCTCTCCTGGGAGGCGCACTCGTCCTCTCAGCATGCGGCAGCGACAGCGACGGCGGCGACGACACCGACAACAACAACGCCGGCGGGGGCTCGGCCGACACCGTCACGCTCGCCTGGGCCCAGCCGCTGGACAGCTACAACCCCACCACCGCGGGTGCCAACTCCAACGCCAACGGCACCATACTCAACGGCACCGTCGGCGGTTTCTGGGGGTACGACGGCGAGCGCGGTCTGGTGACCCCGCACGAGGAGTTCGGCACCTACGAGAAGGTGTCCGACGACCCGCTGACGGTCGAGTACACCATCAACGAGGCCGCCGTGTGGTCCGACGGTGTTCCGATCGACTGTGATGACGTCCAGCTGTGGTGGACGCAGAACAGCGGCGCCATCGACGGCCTGTTCTCCGCGGTGGGCATCCAGGGCATCGAGGACACCACCCGCCCCGAGTGCGAGCCGGGCGGCAAGTCCTTCACCCTCGTCTACGACACCCCGTACGCCGACTGGGAGACCGCCGGCCCGGGTGTGGGCAACAACAAGATCATGCCGGCGCACGTCGTCGCCCGTGAGGGCGGTCTGAGCGACGAGGAGTTCCTCGCCGCGCTGCTGGCCGAGGACGCCGACGCGCTCGCCGACGCCGCCAAGTTCTTCAACGAGGGCTGGCTGATCAACGGCTCGCTGCCCGACGAGTCGATCATCCCCTCCTCCGGCCCCTACAAGCTGACCGGTTTCGAGGAGGGCCAGTCGGTCACCCTCACCGCCAACGAGGCGTACTGGGGTGAGCAGCCGGCCACCAAGACCATCGTCGTCCGCCAGGTCGCCGAGGAGCAGCAGGTCCAGGCGCTCCAGAACGGCGAGGTCGACGTCATCCAGCCGCAGCCGACGGTGGACGTCGCCAACCAGCTGGAGCAGGCCAGCGGCATCCAGACCCACCTGGGTGACCAGTACACCTACGAGCACTGGGACTTCAACTTCGACCGGGGCCCGTTCTCCGAGTCGCTCGCGCTGCGCCAGGCCTTCGCGCTGTGCGCCCCGCGCCAGCAGATCGTCGAGAACCTGATCCAGCCCATCGTGCCGGACGCCGAGGTCAAGAACATCCGCAGCCTGGCCCCCTGGGACCCGGGCTACGAACTGGGCGTGGACGCCGTCGCCCCGGTGATCGCCGAGTTCGGCACCACCGACATCGAGCGCGCCCGCCAGATCCTGGAGGAGGAGGACGCGGTCGGCACCAAGATCCGCGTCGAGACCCTGGACAACCAGCGCCGCAACGACTCCGGCGCGCTGGTGAAGGCGTCCTGTGACGAGGCCGGCTTCGACGTCGAGTTCGTCTCCTCCGCCGACTTCTTCGACACCACCGGTGGCCTCTCGCAGGGCACCTTCGACGTCGCCCAGTACGCCTGGATCGGCTCGAACCAGATGTCCGGCTGGAACTCCACCTTCCGCAGCCCGGCCGAGTGCTCGGTCGAGGGCAAGGGCAACAACAACGGCTGCTACTCCAACGCCGAGCTGGACCAGCTGCTCAACGACATCCTGGTCGCCCCCAACCCTGAGGACGCCCAGGCCATCGCCGCCGAGATCGAGCTGAAGCTGTGGGAGGACATGGTCACCATCCCGATCTTCCAGCACCCCGGCATCACCGCCTGGGGCGACAGCGTCCAGAACATCGTTCCCAACCCGTCCCAGGGCTCCATCACCTGGAACGTGCACGAGTGGTCCAAGGGCTGAGGCCGCGGCGGTGACGGCCGCCGGCACCACCCCTGACGGGTGAGCCGAACGCCGCACCGCGCCGCGACCGCGGCAAGGCATACGCCTCACGGGGCCGGGCTTCATCACCCCCGGCCCCGTCTTCATTCGCACTCCCCCACCCCAGCCCTTCACCTCCCACACCACTCGCACCTTCAGGAGTCAGCGCCATGCTCGTCTTCATCGTGCGGCGGCTGTTCGTCTCGATCTGGGTGTTCTTCACCGCCACGATCGTGATCTTCTTCCTGGCCACCAAGGTCAAGGACCCGCTCGCCGACGCACGCCAGCTGCCGGACAACACGCGCGAGAGCGCGATGGCCGTGATCATCGAACGGATGCATCTGGACGAACCCTTCATCGTCAGATACTTCCTCTGGCTCGGGGACGCCATCCAAGGCGATCTCGGAGTGAACCGGCAGGGCCTGAGCGTCAACTCGATGCTGGACGCGGCCGTGAGCGCCACCCTGCAACTCGTCATCGGCGCCACCGTGATCTCGATCGTCATCGGCATCACCATCGGCGTCATCTCCGCACTGCGCCAGTACAGCGCCCTGGACCAGACCGTCACCTTCGTGGCGTTCGTCTGCTTCTCGCTGCCGTCGTTCTGGATCGCCACCCTCCTCAAGGAGTTCATGGCGATCGACTTCAACGACTGGCTGGCCGACCCCGTCATCTCCGTACCGTTCATCGCCGGGATTTCGCTGGTCACCGCGCTCACCGCCGGCGGCCTGGTGGTCGGCGACCGCCGCAGCCGGCTCACGGTCTTCGGCACCACGCTCGCCGGCATGGTGGTGCTGCTCGCGGCGCTCTCCGCCACCGGCTGGTTCAACGACCCGGGCCTGGGCCCGATCGTGGTCGCCCTCACCGCGCTCGGCGGCGCCATCGGCTTCACCGTCCTGGTCAGCGGCCTGGAGTGGGCACCGCCGCTGAAGGCCGCGCTCATATCCGCCGGCCTCGGCATCGTCGCCTACTTCGCGCTCGGCCCGGTCCTGAAGGACCCCAACCTGCTGACCCTGCTGCTGCTCGCGCTGGTCACCGCGGGCGTCGGGTACGGCGTCGGCTGGTACGTCGGCGGCGACCTGTACCGCCGCAACGCCATCCCGGCCGCGATCTTCACCGGCCTGTTCACCGGCGCGGTCATCTTCCTGGACCGGATGCTCCAGTCCTTCGCCTCCTACAGCGACTCGGTCGGCGGCCGGCCCATCTCCACCATCGGCGCCAGCACCCCCAACTACGACGGCACCTTCTGGCAGAGCGGCCTCGACTCGTTCGGCCACCTCGCCCTGCCCAGCCTGGCGCTGGTGCTGATCTCGCTGGCCACGTACTCCCGTTACACCCGCGCCAGCATGCTGGAGGTCATGAACCAGGACTACGTGCGCACCGCCCGCGCCAAGGGCCTGAGCGAGCGCGCCGTGGTCACCCGGCACGTGCTGCGCAACGGCATGATCCCGATCACCACCCTGGTGAGCTACGACATCGGCACCGTGCTCGGCGGCGCGGTCATCACCGAGAAGGTCTTCGGCTGGCGGGCCATGGGCACCATGCTGCTGGAAGGCATCGAGCAGGGCGACCCGATGCCGATCATGGCGTTCTTCCTGGTCTCCGGCGGCGCGATCATCGTCTTCAACATGATCGCGGACATCGCCTACGCCGTCCTCGACCCCCGCATCCGGCTGTCCTGAAGGAGATTGACATGACGGACGCACAGCGCGCAGCGCAGAAAGCCGGATCCGAGCCGGGACCGGAGGCCGCCGGCCCGCCCGGCACCGCGGACACCGCCGCCCAGGGCATGACCATCGTCGCCCGCAGCCAGGGCCAACTGGTCCGGCGCCGGTTCTTCCGGCACAAGGGCGCCATGGTCGGCCTGGTGCTGTTCATCCTGGTGGTCGGCCTGGCCGTGACCTCCATCGGTGCCGGGCCCATCCCCGGCTGGTGGGACAAGACGCCCACCGCCACCGCCACCGCCGTCGACGGCGGCCGGCCCACCCTCTCCGTCGTCCCCGAGTTCCTCGGCGGCGGCGGCGTCCACCTGGGCGAACACCCCTTCGGCCAGGACAACATCGGCCGCGACTACTTCGCCCTCACCATGCGCGGCGCCCAGGTCTCCCTGGTGATCGCGCTGCTGGTCGGCCTGATCGCCACCTTCGTGGGAACGGTCATCGGCGCCGCCGCCGGCTACTTCCGGGGCTGGACCGAGTCCACCCTGATGCGCTCCAGTGACGTGCTCATCGCCGTCCCCACCCTGCTGATCGCCGGTCTGATCGGCACCATGATCGCGGGTCGCGGCATCGTCCTGTTCGGCATCTTCCTGGGCCTGGTGACCTGGATGCAGACCGCCAGACTCGTCCGCGGTGAGGTGCTCTCGCTGCGCGAGAAGGAATTCGTGGAAGCGGCCCGCTCGGTGGGCACCTCCTCCCGGCGGATCATCTTCAAGCACATCCTGCCCAACACGATCGGCATCATCATCGTGTCGGTGACGCTGGCCATCGCCTCGGCGGTGCTGCTGGAGACGGGCCTGTCCTTCGTCGGCCTCGGCGTGCAGCCGCCGGACACCTCGCTCGGCCGGCTGATCAGCGACTACCAGACGGCGCTCGGCACCCGGCCCTGGCTCTTCTACTGGCCCGGTGTCTTCATCATCCTGATCGCTCTCTCGGTGAACTTCATCGGCGACGGTCTGCGTGACGCCTTCGATCCCCGACAGAACCGGGTGCGTGACTGATGTCTGTGACCAACCCCCCCGCCACTCCCGGCACCCCCGCCGTGACCGAGGCGGCCGAGGACGTGCACGAGGCACGCACCCTGGCCGACTCCCGGCCGCCCTCCGACGAAGCCATCCTCGAAGTCGAGAACCTGACCGTCGAGTTCCCGACGGACGACGGCGTGGTCCGCGCCGTACGCGGCGTCGACTACACCCTGCACGCCCGTGAGGTGCTGGGCATCGTCGGCGAGTCCGGATCCGGCAAGTCGGTGTCCTCGATGGCGGTCATGGGCCTGCTGCCCAAATCCGCCCGCATCAAGGGCTCCATCCGCTACCGGGGCCAGGAAATGCTCACCATGCGCCCCAAGGAGCAGCGGGCGCTGCGCGGCCGGAAGATCGCGATGATCTTCCAGGACCCGATGACCTCGCTCAACCCGGTCCGCACCATCGGCGACCAGCTGTCCGAGGCCGTCCTCGCGCACCATCTCGTCCCGCGCAAGGAAGCGCTGCGCCGGGCCAAGGACATGCTCGACCTGGTCGGCATCCCGCAGCCCGGGAAGCGGCTGGGCGCCTACCCGCACGAGTTCTCCGGCGGGATGCGGCAGCGGGTGATGATCGCCATGGCGATCATCAACGACCCGGACGTCATCATCGCCGACGAGCCCACCACGGCGCTCGACGTCACCGTCCAGGCGCAGATCCTGGAGAAGCTGCTGGAGGTCAAGGACGAGGTCAACGCGGCGATCCTGATGATCACCCACGACCTCGGGGTGATCGCCGGCATGGCGCACCGCACCCTGGTGATGTACGCGGGCAAGCCGGTCGAGATCGGCGGCACCGACCAGGTGTTCTACGAGCCGCGGATGCCGTACACCGCCGGTCTGCTGGGGTCGATCCCGTCCCTGGACGGCGACCGCGAGGACCGGCTGCGGCCGATCACCGGGACGCCCCCGTCCCTGATCCACCTGCCGGCCGGCTGTCCGTTCGCGCCGCGCTGCCCGCTGGCGACGGCGGAGTGCACGGAGAGCGAACCCGGGCTGACGGAGGCCGGCGAGGGCCACCGGGCGGCCTGCCACCACAGCGACCGGCTGGCCGCGGCGGACGACCCGACCGCGTTCTTCCGCGACGACAGCTCCCCCATCACCGAAAGCGAGGAGGGGTGATGACGGCGACCACGGACCTGTCCAAGGCCCCCGAGAACACCACATCCGGCGAGGAACTGCTCACCGTCACCGACCTGGTGGTCAACTTCCCGGTGCGCGGCGGCGGGCTCTTCCGCCGGGTCGTCGGCCAGGTGCAGGCCGTCAGCGGGGTGTCGTTCGGCGTCCGCGCCGGCGAGACCCTGGGCGTGGTGGGCGAGTCGGGCTGCGGCAAGTCCACCACCGGGCGGGCCGTGCTCCAGCTGATCAAGCCGACCTCCGGGTCGGTGACGTTCGACGGCAAGGAGATCACCGGGCTCAAGCCGGCCCAGCTGCGGCCGGTGCAGCGCGAGACGGGCATGGTCTTCCAGGACCCGTACGCCTCGCTCAACCCGAAGCTGCCGGTGAACGACATCATCGCCGAGCCGCTGAAGGTGCAGGGGCAGTGGCGCGACGGCGGCAAGGACCGGGTCGCGGAGCTGCTGCGGCTGGTGGGGCTGAGCCCCGAGCACGGCAACCGCTACCCGCACGAGTTCTCCGGCGGCCAGCGGCAGCGCATCGGCATCGCGCGGGCGCTGGCGCTGTCGCCGAAGCTGCTGGTGCTGGACGAGCCGGTGTCGGCGCTGGACGTGTCGGTGCAGGCCGGGGTCGTGAACCTGCTGGAGGACATCCAGGACCAGCTGGGCGTCGCGTACGTCTTCATCGCGCACGACCTGTCGGTGGTGCGGCACATCTCCGACCGGGTGGCGGTGATGTACCTGGGCAAGGTGGTGGAGACCGGCACCCGGTCCGAGGTGTACGAGCGGCCCTCGCACCCGTACACGCAGGCGCTGCTGTCGGCGGCGCCGCTCGCGGACCCGAAGAAGGAGCGGCGGCGGCGCCGTACCGTCCTCACCGGTGACGTACCCAGCCCGCTGGACCCGCCCAGCGGCTGCCGGTTCCGCACCCGCTGCTGGAAGGCGCAGGACATCTGCGCCACCGAGGAGCCGCAGCTGAAGGACCGGGGCACCGGGCACCCGGTGGCCTGCCACTTCGCGGAGGAGGACACGGCGGTGGTGTGAGGCCGTACGGCACGCGGACGGGCCCCGGGGTCTCCCCCGGGGCCCGTCTTCTCGTCGTGTGCGCGCCGGTCAGCTCCCGGCGAGGTGGCGTTCGACGGTGGCGACCTTGGCGGTCAGCCCGTCGGTGACGCCCTCGCGCAGGTCGGCCTTGAGCACCAAGGAGACGCGGGCGGCGTGCGCCTGGACGGCCTCGGTGGCGCGCTTGACGACGTCCATCACCTCGTCCCACTCGCCCTCGACGCTGGTGAACATGGCGTCGGTGCGGTTCGGCAGGCCGCTGTCGCGGACGACGCGGACGGCGGCGGCGACCGCCTCGCCGACGTCCTCACCGGCGCCGATGGGGGTGACGGAGAAGGCGACGATCACGAGGTGGCACCGCCGCTCGTACCGCCCTCGCCCCCGGTGCCGTCGGTCCCGCCGTTGGTGCCGTTGGTGCCGTTCCCGCCCTCGTCGCCGCCGTCGCCGTCGCCGGACTCGGCGTCCTTCTCCAGTCCGAGGGTCTCCACCAGCCACTTGTCGAACTCGATGGCGGCCCGGATCCAGCTGACGGCGGTGTTCACGAAGTGGTCCGGGGCCACGCCGAGACCGATGAGCATCTGCGCCTCACCGATGAGACGGACCGTTCCGTCGTCATTGGTGTGGGTGTAGACCTTCGGCCACAGCGTGCGGCGGTTCCACTCGTCGATGGTCTCCAGCAGCCGGCCTTTTTCCTCGATGGTGTGCGGCCGGTCGTAGAAGGTCCGGACCGACAGGATCCGCTGCTGCTTCTCACCGCGGAACATGAAATACGTACGGAACTTCTCCCAGGGGGCGACCAGATCGCCCTCCTTGTCCGTGACGTACTTCAGCTTCATGCGCTCCAGCAACTGCTTGATCAGGTCCTGGTTGGGCATGATCGGCCCGGCCGGCTTCCTCGCTCCGCCCTGACCAGGGGTCTTGTTCTCCGGCTTCTCCGGTTGGCCGCCGAAGTTCGGAATTGCGGAGGGATCGACAGACACGGGATGGGTCCCTTTCCTCGGTTAAGGAGACACTGCCATCCTCGCTCATCCCCGCCCCGTTCTGGCAAGCAGTACGGGGCGGGAAAGATCACCTCACCCGGCCGCCGCCGGCGTCACCCGCAGGGCGCCGCCGTCCGGGTCCGGCTCGACCCGCACGGTGTCCCCGTCCCGGATCTCGCCGGCCAGGATGCGCCGTGCCAGCTGGTCGCCGATCGCGCTCTGCACCAGCCGGCGCAGCGGACGGGCCCCGTACGCCGGGTCCAGACCCTCCTCGGCCAGCCAGGTCAGCGCCGGTTCGGTGATGTCCAGGGTGAGCCGGCGGTCGGCGA
Source organism: Streptomyces harbinensis (assembly GCF_900116145.1). Classification (GTDB taxonomy): domain Bacteria; phylum Actinomycetota; class Actinomycetes; order Streptomycetales; family Streptomycetaceae; genus Streptomyces; species Streptomyces carpaticus. Next base: position 107,146 of record NZ_FPAB01000004.1, read on the forward strand.
GCCGGCGCTGGAGCGAGTCGATCTGGAGCCGGGCGATCCGGCTCAGCTCGGCGGTGCCCAGCGCGCTGAAGATCACCAGATCGTCCAGCCGGTTCAGGAACTCGGGACGGAAGGCCGCCCGCACCGCCGCCAGCACCTGCTCGCGCTGCTCGTGCGGCTTGGCCAGCGGGTCCATGAGGTGCTGGCTGCCGAGGTTGGAGGTGAGGATGAGGATGGTGTTGCGGAAGTCGACGGTACGGCCCTGGCCGTCCGTCAGCCGGCCGTCGTCCAGCACCTGGAGGAGGATGTCGAACACCTCGTGGTGCGCCTTCTCCACCTCGTCCAGGAGCACGACCGTGTACGGGCGGCGGCGGACCGCCTCGGTGAGCTGGCCGCCCTCCTCGTACCCCACGTAGCCGGGGGGCGCCCCGACCAGCCGGGCCACCGAGTGCTTCTCGCTGTACTCGCTCATGTCGATGCGGACCATGGCGCGTTCGTCGTCGAAGAGGAAGTCGGCCAGCGCCTTGGCCAGCTCGGTCTTGCCGACGCCGGTCGGGCCGAGGAAGAGGAACGAGCCGGTGGGCCGGTCGGGGTCCGCGACCCCGGCCCGGGAGCGGCGCACGGCGTCCGAGACGGCCCGTACGGCGTCGAGCTGGCCGATCAGCCGGCGGCCCAGCTCCTCCTCCATCCGCAGCAGCTTCTCGCTCTCCCCCTCCAGCAGCCGGCCGGCCGGGATGCCGGTCCAGGAGGAGACCACATCGGCGATGTCGTCCGGGCCGACCTCCTCCTTGACCATGGTCGCGCGGGCGGCGGTCTCCTGCTCGGCCTCGGCGGCGTCCGCCAGCTCCCGCTCCAGGGCCGGGATCTCGGCGTACAGCAGCTTGGAGGCGGTCTCGAAGTCGCCGTCGCGCTGGGCGCGCTCGGCCTGGCCGCGCATGTCGTCCAGCCGCTCCTTCAGCTCACCGACGCGGTTGAGGCCCTGCTTCTCCTTCTCCCAGCGGGCGGTCAGGCCGCGCAGTTCCTCCTCGCGGTCGGCGAGTTCGCGGCGCAGCCGGGCCAGCCGCTCCCGGGAGGTGGCGTCGGACTCGTTGACCAGAGCCAGCTCCTCCATGCGGAGCCGGTCGACCGAACGCTGGAGTTCGTCGATCTCCACCGGCGAGGAGTCGATCTCCATCCGGAGCCGGGAGGCCGCCTCGTCCACCAGGTCGATGGCCTTGTCCGGGAGGAAGCGGGAGGTGATGTAGCGATCCGAGAGGGTGGCGGCGGCCACCAGCGCGGCGTCGGCGATCTGGACCTTGTGGTGCGCCTCGTAGCGGCCCTTGAGTCCGCGGAGGATCGCGATGGAGTCCTCGACGCCGGGCTCGGCCACCAGGACCTGCTGGAAGCGGCGCTCCAGCGCCGGGTCCTTCTCGATGCGCTCGCGGTACTCGTCCAGGGTGGTGGCGCCGACCATGCGCAGCTCGCCGCGGGCCAGCATGGGCTTGAGCATGTTGCCCGCGTCCATGGCGGAGTCGCCGCCGGCGCCCGCGCCGACGACGGTGTGGAGCTCGTCGATGAAGGTGACGATCTGGCCGTCTGACGCCTTGATCTCGGCGAGGACGGCCTTCAGCCGCTCCTCGAACTCGCCCCGGTACTTGGCCCCGGCCACCATGGCGCCCAGATCGAGGGAGACCAGGCGCTTGTTCTTCAGGGACTCGGGGACGTCGCCCTTGACGATGCGCTGGGCCAGCCCCTCGACGACGGCGGTCTTGCCGACGCCGGGCTCGCCGATGAGGACGGGGTTGTTCTTGGTGCGGCGGGAGAGCACCTGAACGACGCGGCGGATCTCGTGGTCACGGCCGATGACCGGGTCCAGCTTGCCCTCGCGGGCGGCGGCGGTGAAGTCGGTGCCGTACTTCTCCAGCGCCTTGTAGGTGTTCTCGGGATCGGCGGTGGTGACGCGCCGGGAACCCCGGGAGCTCTGGAAGGCGTCGGTGAGGGCCCGGGCGTCCAGCGGCTCGCCGGCCTTGCCGCCCTGGGCGGCGATCGCGATGAGGAGGTGTTCGGTGGAGACGAAGGAGTCGCCGAGGTCGCCGGCCCGGCGCCCCGCGTCGGCGAGGACGGCCATCAGCTCGCGGTTGGGCTGCGGCCGGCTGACGGTGCTGCCCTGCACGGTGGGCAGCGCCCCGAGCAGCCGCTCGGCACCGGCCCGCAGCGCGGCGGCGTCGGCACCGGCGGAGGCGAGCAGATCGCGGATGTTCTCGTTGTCCTGCCCTTCGAGCAGGGCGAGCAGCAGATGCGCCGGGGTGATGTCACTGTGCCCATCGGTGAGCGCCCGGTCATTGGCGCCACTGATCGCTTCCCGGCTCCTGTTGGTCAGCTCGGCAGTCACGTCGCGTTACTCCTCGGCTTGCCTCATGGGTCATGCGATAAGTTGAGTCTACTCCACTCAATGCCGATCCACACCCGCCGCCACGGACGAGTACAGGGGGGCGAACGGGACCGGACTCTCGAGCGGCGCTGCTACGCACGGGCCGGCATCCCGCTCTATCTGCTGTGCGACCGCGAGCTGGAGACCGTCACCCTGCACAGCGAGCCGGGCAGCAACGACTACCGGACGGTCCTCTCGGTGACCTACGGCAAGTCCCTCCTACTGCCGGAGCCGTTCGGCTTCGAGCTGGAGACCGCCGACCTGATCTGATGTGCACACCCCCGGGAAATCCGCTGGCCGGACCGGAGGCGGGGCGGCACAGTGACGGTGTGGAGGCGAACGACCGGGGGCTGCGGGCGGACGGGACCATCGCGCGGGAGGGATCGCTCGACCGCGTGGGCGAGGCGTTCGTCCCGGTCGTCGCGGCGGCGCGGGAGCGGATCGGCGCGGTGTTCGGCCCGGACCGGCTGCACAGCGCGTACCTCTATGGCAGTGTCCCGCGCGGCACCGCCGTGCCCGGGGTCTCCGATCTCGACCTTCAGCTCGCGCTCCATCACGCGCCGGGTCCGGCCGAGCGTGCCGACGCCACGGCGCTCGAAGCCGCGCTCGACGCCGCGTTCCCCCAGCTCGACGGGGTGGGCATCCTGCTCTCCGGCCGGGACGAGTTGCTGAGCCCGTCCCAGCGGTACGACGCCGGGTTCTTCCTCGCTTGTCTGTGCACCCCGCTGCTCGGGCCCGATCTGGCGGAGCGGCTGCCCCGCTACCGCCCCACCTCTCTCCTGGCCCGCGAGACCAACGGCGATCTGGCCCGCCTCCTCCCTGGCTGGCGGCGCGCGGCGGCCGAGGCGGCCACCGGGGCCGAGCGCCGGGCGCTGGCCAGACGGGTCGGGCGGCGGCTGGTGCGCACCGGGTTCACCCTCGTCATGCCCCGCTGGGGCGGCTGGACCAGCGACCTGGAGCGGTCCGCCGAGATCTTCGGCCATACCTATCCGCGGCGCGCCGGGCAGATGCGGCTGGCGGCGGCCACCGCACGGCGTCCGGCCGCCGACCCGGCGGCACTGGGTGCGCTCATCGAGGACCTGGCGCCCTGGCTCGCCGACGAGTACGCCGCCGTGCACGGCGTACCGCTCCGGTCGCGCTAGGTGTTCGGTCCATCCGCCGTCGCCGCCACCGCCGCCGCCAGCAGGTCCTCGGCCTCCGCCGGGAAGGGACGGCCCACCACCGTGCCGGTACCGGTGCCCGCCGACATCACCGCTACCACCGTGCCGGTGCCGGTGGCGGGGTCGTATCCCTGGAGCCAGGGGCCGCCGCTGGTGCCCTCGGTGAGGTCGCAGTCCTCCAGCAGCAGCCCGCCCGCGTTGACGGGCGGGGCGTCCGGGCCGTCGAGCACCTGGGTCGGGCCCGAGCAGGAGCGCAGCGACTCGCCGTCGTACGGGGCTGCCGCCGGGTAGCCGAGCACCGCCACGTCCCGGTCGGCCGGCACCGGCGCGAACACCAGCGTGTGCGCCCCGTGCGTCTGCTGGAGGGTGCGCCCCGCTTTCCGTTCCACCGTCAGGAACGCGTAGTCGTGGGGCAGCAGCTCGGCGATGTCCCCGCCCTCCTGCGGCTGCCACGCGGCGGGGGTGTGGAAGGAGAGCACCCGCCAGCCGTCCTCCTGATAGGTCGCGAGGCCGTGGTCGTAGCCCGGCACGAACCACACCTCGGCGGGCGGCTCCGGCCGGTCCGGGGCGCTGACGCAGTGCGCGGCGGTGGCGACGACGCTGCCGCCCGGCGCGTCCACGACGGCGCCGGAACACACCCCGAGCCGGCCGCTGTCGTCCAGCTCCCAGAGGATCTTGCCGACCGTGCCGGGCGCGCCGCCGGCCCACGGCTCGGAGGCCAGCGCGGCGGGGGCGGTGGCTCCGTGCACGGTGACGGTGAGCACGGCGGCGGTGGCGGCGGACAGCAGCCGGCGGTGGACGTCCATGCCGGACACGCTGCGGGTGGCGCCGGGCCGTGTCCAGCCGCACCACTCGATCGGGTGAAGAGGTCACGGTTCGGTAACGCGACGGTGGTGCCGGATCGTCTTCAGAGTGTGGACGGCCGAGAGCAACGTCCATGCGGCACCCGCCTCCTGACGTGGAGGGGGACCGCCTTACCCACGGCACCCGCCCAGGACGGAAGGACACCATCATGCGCCGACACCACCCCCTCGCCCTCCCCTTTCCGTGCCCGCCCGCCCGCGCGGTGACGGGCCGTCCGGACGGTTGGGGCCTAACCTGCCCCAATGGCCCGCTCATTGCTGACCGCCGCCGTGACCGGCGCGCTGTTCACGCTGCTGACGGTGGCGGTGTTCCTCCACGGCCGGGAGCCGTTCGGGATCGACACCGCGCTCACCAGCTGGTTCCTCGATCACCGCTCCCCGGGGCTCACCCGGCTGGTCACCGCCGTCACCGATACCGGGACGGGGGTGGGCCCGATCCTGGTGATGGCGCTGGCCGGGGCCCTGGCGGGGCGGCGCTCCGGAGCGCCGGCGATCGGCGCGCTGGCGGGCGTGGGGGCGCTCGTGACGGGGCAGTTGCTGCGGTACACGCTGGTGTGGAGCATCGACCGCCCCCGGCCGCCGATGCCGGACTGGCTCACCCATGTGAACGGCCCGTCGTTTCCCTCGGGCCACACCACGACCACCGCGCTGGCCGGGTTCACCCTGATCACCGTGCTGCTGCTCACGGTACGGCGCGGCTGGCCGCGCACAGCGGCCGTGGCCGTGGTCGGCTGCTGGACGGTGGCGGTCGGCCTCAGCCGGATCTATCTCGGCGTGCACTATGTCACCGATGTGGTGGGCGGCTGGCTGCTCACGGGCTGCCTGGTGTCCCTGGTCCTCCCCGCCGTCCCCGCGCTGGCCCCCAAACGGATGGCCCTGCCGGTCTGACGCACCGGCGCCCCCGAACGGCGCGCCCGGGGCCGCGCGGTCCTTCCCGGACGGTGCCCGGAAGTGGCTGACCGTGGACAGACGGGAGTGGTGCGAGGGCCTGTTTCAGCTGATCGCGTACCGAACGGTGCGGCGCACCCACCCCGCCGTGCCCGCCGCCACCGCCAGCGTCCACGGGAGAGCCGCCCACAGCGGTATCCCCTGCACCGGGGCCAGCAGCGCCAGGGTCACCAGCGGCCCGCGGGCGTACCACAGGGCGGTCTGGAAGGGGCCGGTGTTCCCGGCCGGGGTCTCCACCCCGATCATCACGTGCGGCGGGACCTGCCCCCGGTAGGAGCTGACCAGCGCCGCCCCCACCAGCGCCGGGGCGGCGACCGCGAGCAGGGCCCCGCCGGCCGCGAGCGCCGGGGCGAGCAGCAGCACCGGCAGCGCCCCGTGCCACAGGGCCAGCGTGCCGGGCGCGTACGGCAGTTGGCCGGCCCGCCGGGTGTCGTCGCTGTCCAGCCGGGCGGGTTCGGTGAGCGCCCCGGCCGCCGGGTAGCCGGCGATCAGCGCGGCGAGTGGCCAGCCGGCGTGGGCCAGCAGGACCGCGAGCGCCGCCCACAGCGCCGCCGTCACCAGCCGTCCGGGGGCCCGCAGCAGTCCGGTGGCGTCCCGCCACGGGATCAGCAGCGCGGGCCGCCGGGGGAACGGCAGCCGCAGCCGCGGCGGTCGCGCGGGTGGCCGGCCGGTGTCGCGCACCACCGCGCGAGCCTGCCGCAGATTGCCGGTCAGGACCGAGGCGGCCAGCAGCGAGCCGGCCGCCGTGCGGGTACGCAGTGCGGCGGCCGGGATCGCGCCCGCCGCGCGATGGGCCACCAGCAGCAGCCACCCGGTGCCCGCCGAGCCGGCCAGCACCGCCAGCGGCCACCACGCGGCACCGCCGAGGCCGAGCGCCGCCGCCAGCGGCGCCACCGCCCAGCCCCACGGCCCGCTCCACAGCAGCCCGGCCCCCGCTGCCGCCGCCAGCCCCAGCACGGCCACCAGGGCCGCCGCCGTGCGGAACAGCCACCGGCCGTGCCGGGCGACCGCGCCCTCGTACCGTTCGACGAGCGTGCCGGCCGCCACCGCCAGCAGTCCGGTGAGCAGTCCGCCCCACGCGCCGGCCGCCACGGCCGGGGCCCAGGCCGCACCGCCGCCCGGCACCATCGCCCGCAGCAGGAACCCGGCAGCCGCGCCCGCGAGCAGCGTCGCCACCGCCACCCGGGCCAGCGCCGCCCACCAGTACGGCAGCAGCAGGCGGCGCCGGTCCACCGGGGTGGGCAGCAGCCAGCTGACCACCTCACCCGGCAGCCGCACCGGCCCGCGCCACAGCGCGGTGCGCGCCGCGCCGTACAGGGCGAGGGCCAGCGCGGCGGGCAGTACGCCCGGCAGCGCCTCCAGCAGCCAGGCCGTCCGGTCGTTGACCCACAGCCCGCCGTCCGCCTCCGTCCCGGCGGTGCGTCCGGCGTCCACCAGATACGGCACCAGCCAGAACGCGACGATCAGCGACACCCCGTACAGCAGCAGCGCGTCCCCGCGCCGCTTGGCGCGCCGCTGGGGGCCGGTGAGCCGGTGCAGATGGCGCAGCGCGTCCTGCGGCGCACCGGCCAGGTCCTCGCTACCGTCCCGCACGGGGCCTCACCGTCACCGCGCCGTCGTCGAACTCCACCAGCCGGTCCGCCAGGCCCGGTTCCGCCGCGAGCGCCGCGTCATGGGTGGCCAGCAGGATCGCGGTACCGGCCGTCCGCTTGCGCCGGGCCAGCCGGGCGCCGAGCGAGGCCCTGGCGCGGGCGTCCAGCCGCTGCTCCGGCTCGTCGAGGACCAGCAGGTCGTGCGGCCTGACCAGCGCGGCGGCCAGCAGCATCGCCTGGGTCTGGCCGGAGGACAGCGCGCGGGGCAGCACGTCGGCGCGCTCGGTCAGCCGGTGTTCGGCCAGTTGATCCGTAACGGCCCGCTCGGCGGCCTCGCCGAGGCCGTGGGCGAGGGCGATGAGCATCAGATGCTCGCGCACCGTCAGATCCGGGTAGTACGCGGTGGGGTCGAGCGCCGTGGCGATCCGGGCCCGGGTGCCGGGGTCGTTCTCGTCCACCGGCCGGCCGGCGAACAGCACCTCGCCGGTCGTCGGCCGCAGTTGCCCGGTGGCCAGCCGCAGCAGGGTGGACTTGCCGCAGCCGTTCGGGCCCAGCAGCACCACGCACTCCCCGGGCGACAGATCGAGCGACACCGAGTGCAGAACCGGGGTCTCCCCGTAGGCGTGGCCGACCTCGCGCAGCGTGAGCAGCGCGGGTTCCGGTCCGGTCATGCCAGGAATTCCCGGACCGCCCGCGCCGTGCCCGCCGGGTCCTCGTCGTGAATCCAGTGGCCGGTGCCCGGGAACTCCAGCAGCCGGGTGCCGGGCCGCCGCGCGGTCATCTCCCGCGCCAGCGGCGCGGGCAGCAGGGTGCTGTGCTCGCCGTGCAGGACCAGCGCGGGACAGCTGGAGCCGAGCCATGCCTCCCACCAGTCGCCGACGCCGCCCCACTGGACCTCCATCATCGTGTCCCAGTCGAACAGCAGCCGCCAGCCGCCCTGTTCCGGGTCCTGGACGGCGCTGGCCATGAAGTAGGTGGCGTCCGGCACTCCGGCCGCTTCAATGGCCGCCGCGAGTGCCTCGCGGGTGGGCGCGGTGGCGGGCCAGCCGCGGACGTCCAGCACGGGGTGGGCGATCTCGGGCCGCCGCATCACCGGGCCGACGTCCTCGATGATCAGCGCCGAGACCAGGTCGGGGCGGTGGGCCGCCAGCCGGTAGGCGATGATCCCGCCGAGGGAGTGGCCGAACACCGCGATGGGCCGGCCGAGGTCCAGTTCGGTCAGCAGCCGTTCGGCGTCCGCCACGAACCGGTCGATGCCGAAGCCGCCCTCGCGGGGCGGGCAGTGGCCGTGACCGCGCTGGTCGGGGGCGATGACCCGGAAGGCCGGGCCGAGATCGGCGGCCAGCCGTTCGAAAACCGCGCCGCGGCCGAAGCTGCCGTGCAGCGCCAGCAGGGGTATGCCGTCACCGCCGGAATCGAGTCCAGGTCCTGTCCGTCGCATGATCGCAGCTTCTCATTCCCGGGCGGCGGACGGCCCGCGCTTTTTTCCGGGCCGCCCGCACGCGCGGGGGCCCGGTGCGGATACCGCACCGGGCCCCACCGCTGTCGGTTCAGCCGCGCCGCTCGGGGCGCCACACCACGACGGCGCCCTGGTGGGTGACGTCCTGGTACGGCACGAGATCGCGCCGGTAGGAGGCGTGCACCTGGGCCTCGCGCTGCCGCATGGCCAGCGCCGCGCCCTCCAGCGCCTGCTGCATCTCGGCGACCTGGGAGCGCAGGACGGCCACCTGGTGCTCCAGCTCGATGATGCGCTTGATCCCGGCGAGGTTGATGCCCTCGTCCTGGCTCAGCCGCTGCACCTCGCGCAGCAACTGGATGTCGCGCGCGGAGTACCGCCGCCCGCGCCCGGCCGTGCGGTCCGGGCAGACCAGGCCGAGCCGGTCGTACTGCCGCAGGGTCTGCGGGTGGAGACCGGACAGCTGGGCCGCGACCGAGATGACGTACACCGGGGTGTCGTCGGTCAGCGGGCCGGGGCCCGGCCCGCGGCCTCCACCTGGTGAGCGGGGCCCGGTTCCTGGTGCGTTCCAGCCGTCCATCTCGTCACTCTCCCTTCGCGGCCTCGAACAGCGCCGCCCGGGGATCCTCGTCCCCGGCTGCCGCTCGGTACTCCTCCAGGGCCTTGCGCGCCGGCTCGCTCAGATCGCGCGGGACCACTACCTCTATCGTGACCAGCAAATCACCGAGCGAACCGTCCTTGCGCACCGCGCCCTTGCCCCGGGCGCGCATGGTGCGCCCGCCGGGGGTACCGGGCGGCAGCTTCAGCGTGACGGGCGGGCCGCCGAGGGTGGGCACCGAGATCTCGCCGCCGAGGGCCGCCTCGGTGAAGCTCACCGGCACGGTGATGGTCAGATTGTCGCCACGGCGGCCGAAGACCGGGTGGTCGTCCACGTGCACGACCACGTACAGATCACCGGCCGGACCGCCGCGCTCGCCCGGGGCGCCCTTGCCGCGCAGCCGGATGCGCTGCCCGTCGCCGACGCCCGCCGGAATGCGCACCTGCATGGTGCGCGAACTGGTCGCCCGGCCACTGCCCCGGCACACCGAGCACGGGTCCTGGGCGATCAGCCCCCGGCCCTTGCAGTCCACGCACGGATCGGTGAGCGAGAACCCGCCCCCGCCGCCCCGGCTCACCTGGCCGGTGCCGACACAGGTCGGACACACCCGGGGGGTGCCGTTCTTGTCACCGGTACCCGAACACGCCTTGCACGCCGCGCTGGAGGACATCCGCAGCGGCACGGTGGCGCCCGAGACCGCCTCGGTGAAGCTGAGCGTCACCTCGGACTCCACGTCCTGCCCCCGGCGCGGCGCGGTGGTACGGGTCCCCGCGCCGCCCCGGTTGAACAGTCCGCCGAAGACATCGCCGATGCCTCCGCCGCCGAAGCCGCCGGCCGGGCCACCGGGCCCGCCCGGCGCGCCGGGACCGCCCTGGGTGCCGCCGAAGAGGTCACCCAGGTCGAAGTTGAACTGCTGGCCGCCCGCCCCGGGACCGGGCCGGAAGCCGCCACCGCCGAACAGGGCGCGCGCCTCGTCGTACTCCTTGCGGCGCTTCACGTCGCCGAGCACGTCGTAGGCCTCGGAGACGTCCTTGAACCGCTCCTCGGCGCGGGCGTCGCCCTTGTTGGCGTCCGGATGGTTCTCGCGGGCGAGCTTCCGGTACGCCTTCTTGATCTCCGCCTCGGTGGCGTCGCGCGGGACGCCGAGGACCTTGTAGTAGTCCTTCTCGATGAAGTCCTTGGTGCTCATCCCCGGCATCCCTCCTCCCCGATCGGTCCGTTCAGCAGCCGCATTCCCTCCGCCTCAGCCCTCGTCCGAACCGGCGGCACCGCTGCCGCCGGCCCCGTTCTCCGGCTCGGTGGACGATGCGCCGTCCTCCGGCTGGTCGGGCTTCGCCTCGTCCCCGGACGGCCCCGCCGCCTGCGCGGGGGCGCCCGGCTGCGGCTCGGCGACGCCGACCCGCGCGGGGCGGATCGTCCGGTCGCCGATCCGATACCCGGGCTGGAGGATCTGCACGCACGTCGTCTCGGTGACGTCCGGCGAGTAGCTGTGCATCAGGGCCTCGTGGATCGTCGGGTCGAAGGGCTCGCCCTCCTTGCCGAACTGCATCAGGCCCATCTTGGCCGCCACCGTCTCCAGCGACTCGGCCACCTGCTTGAAGCCACCCACCAGCTCGCCGTGGTCCCGGGCGCGGCCGATGTCGTCCAGCACCGGCAGCAGCTCGGTGAGCAGGTTCGCGACCGCGATCTCCTTGACGGCGACCCGGTCACGCTCCACCCGGCGGCGGTAGTTCTGGAACTCCGCCTGGAGCCGCTGGAGGTCCTGAGTGCGTTCGTTCAGCGCCGAGCGGGTCTGGTCGAGCTGCGCGGTCAGCGCCACCTCGACCGAGGGCTGCCCGGCGTCACCGCCCGCGCCACCCGGACCGGCGCCCTCACCCGGGCCCTGCGCCGCCCCGCCGTCCGGCTGCTCCGGCTCGGCGGGGGCGGCGTCCGGGTTCGGATGCGCGGCCTCGGCGTCGGGGACCTCGGGCTCCTTGTCGAAGCCCTGCGGGTCCTGGGTCACGCCGCACCACCCTTCGGCTTGTCGTCGTCCACGATCTCGGCGTCGACGACATCGTCGTCGCCGCCGGCCGCACCGCCCTGGGCACCGCCGGCCGCGCCCGCGCCCGCACCGGCACCCGCGCCGGCCGCCTGGGCGCCCTGCGCGTCGGCGTACATCGCCTGGCCCAGCTTCTGGCTGGTGGCGGCGACCTTCTCGGACGCCTCACGGATGGCCGCGGTGTCCTCGCCCTTCAGCTTCTCCTTGAGGTCGGCGACCGCGGTCTCCACCTCGGTCTTCACCTCGCCGGGAACCTTCTCGGCGTTCTCCTTGAGGAAGTTCTCCGTGGTGTAGACGAGCTGCTCGGCCTGGTTGCGGGTCTCCGCGGCCTCACGGCGGCGGTGGTCCTCGTCCGCGTACTGCTCGGCGTCGCGCATCATGCGCTCGATGTCGTCCTTCGGCAGCGCGGAGCCACCGGTGACGGTCATCCGCTGCTCCTTGCCGGTACCGAGGTCCTTGGCGGAGACGTGCATGATGCCGTTGGCGTCGATGTCGAAGGTGACCTCGATCTGCGGGACGCCGCGCGGCGCCGGCGGCAGACCGGTCAGCTCGAACATCCCGAGCTTCTTGTTGTACGCGGCGATCTCGCGCTCGCCCTGGTAGACCTGGATCTGCACGGACGGCTGGTTGTCCTCGGCCGTGGTGAAGATCTCCGAACGCTTGGTCGGGATCGTGGTGTTGCGCTCGATCAGCTTGGTCATGATGCCGCCCTTGGTCTCGATACCGAGGGACAGCGGGGTGACGTCCAGCAGCAGGACGTCCTTGACCTCACCCTTGAGCACACCGGCCTGGAGGCTGGCGCCGATGGCGACGACCTCGTCCGGGTTGACGCCCTTGTTGGCGTCCTTGCCGCCGGTCAGCTCGCGCACCAGCTCGGCGACCGCGGGCATCCGGGTGGAGCCACCGACGAGCACCACGTGGTCGATCTCGGACAGCTGGATGCCGGCGTCCTTGATGACGTTGTGGAACGGGGTCTTGCAGCGCTCCAGCAGGTCCGCGGTCAGCTGCTGGAACTGCGCCCGGGTGAGCTTCTCGTCCATGTGCAGCGGGCCCTCGGCGGACGCCGTGATGTAGGGCAGGTTGATCGTGGTCTCGGTGGACGAGGACAGCTCGATCTTGGCCTTCTCGGCGGACTCGCGCAGCCGCTGGAGGGCCATCTTGTCCTTGCTGAGGTCCACGCCGTGCGCGTTGGCGAACTGGCGCACCAGGTGGTCCACGACCCGCTGGTCCCAGTCGTCACCACCGAGGTGGTTGTCACCGTTGGTGGCCTTGACCTCCACCACGCCGTCGCCGATCTCCAGCAGCGAGACGTCGAACGTACCGCCACCGAGGTCGAAGACCAGGATGGTCTGGTCGTCCTTCTCCAGGCCGTAGGCGAGGGCGGCGGCGGTCGGCTCGTTGACGATCCGCAGCACGTTCAGGCCCGCGATCTCGCCGGCCTCCTTGGTGGCCTGCCGCTCGTGGTCGTTGAAGTACGCCGGGACGGTGATCACCGCGTCGGTGACCTTCTCGCCCAGGTATGCCTCCGCGTCCCGCTTCAGCTTCTGGAGGATGAACGCGGACATCTGCTGCGGATTGAAGTCCTTGCCGTCCAGGTTCACCTTCCAGTCGGTGCCCATGTGACGCTTGACCGAGCGGATGGTCCGGTCCACGTTGGTGACGGCCTGCCGCTTGGCGACCTCGCCGACGAGCACCTCACCGTTCTTCGCGAAGGCGACGACGGACGGCGTGGTCCTGGCGCCCTCGGCGTTGGTGATGACGGTGGGCTCACCGCCTTCGAGAACACTGACGACGGAGTTCGTCGTGCCCAGGTCGATGCCGACCGCTCGTGCCATTTCGGTTTCCTCCAGCACTGTTGAGTGAATCTGACTCAAGAGTGCCGCAGGCGGTGACCCACGTCAAATGACCTGAGCGAAGCAGGCTCAACTCTTATCCGTTCCTTACGCTCAAGGGGGCCCGGACGGCATCCGCGGCTCCTTCCGCACCGCCTCCTCCCCGGGCACGTCCGGCGCGTCCGGCGCCCCCGCCCCGCCACCGGCCAGGGCCTGCGCCGCCTCCGACCGCAGCCGGGCGGCCTCCGCCCGGATCGCCGGCAGCGCCGCGTACAGCGCCTCGCCGGGACAGTGCGTGTACGAGGTGTCGCGGTGCCCGGAGATCACCTCCACCTCCACCGCCGCCCCCTCCGCGAACCGGCTGTCGCCGTTCGTCGACACCAGCTGGGTACGCGCCCGCGGATCCACCCCCGAGCGCAGCTTCCAGGCGGCGATCCGGGCGATCGCGTCCAGCACCTCGCGCGGCGGCTCCAGCTGGTCGTAGGTACCGAGCACCGCGACCCCCACCGTGTCGCTGTTGAAGCCCTCGGTGTGCGCCCCGTAGGCGTTGCGCTCCAGACCGCCGGAGCGGCCCTCGTAGATCGTGCCGCACTTGTCGACCATGAAGTTGTAGCCGAGGTCGTCCCAGCCGCGCAGCCCCACGTGGTACGCGTACATCTCGCGCAGCAGATCGGGCGCCTCGGCGCAGTCGTAGGTGTCTGGGTGCGCGGTGTGGTGCACGAAGACGGCCTTGACGGCGCCGGTGTAGGTGGTCGGCCCCGAGCGCAGCGTCTCGTCCGCGCCCCACTCCGCCCGGGTGACGATCCCGGGCGGGCGGGCGATCGCCGCCTGCGTCACGGCCTCGGCGTCCTGCGCCCGCTCGCCGCCCGCCTCCTGCGGCCCGGCGCCGCGCACCCCGTCCCAGGTCACCAGCAGGGCCAGCGGCAGGACGGCGGCGGCCAGCGCGAAGCGGCGCCGGGTCGCCCCGGCGGCGGTGATGTCGGTCGTCTCCCTCACGCCACCCCTAGGAAATGATCTTGAGCGCGCCGGCCCAGTCGAAACCGAGCCGGTCCTGGACCGTCATGAGCAGGAACTGGAACCCCTCCAGCTCCCGCGCCCGGCGCAGCGGCCCGACGTCCAGCGGACGCAGCTCGCCGGAGGAGACCAGCTCGGCGACGGTGGCCTTGGCCCCCTCGTCGTCACCGGCGATGAACACATCCAGCCGCTGCCCGGCCACCTCCCCGGCGAGCAGCGTGCCGGCGAAGGTGGTGTTGAACGCCTTCACCACCGGCACCCCGGGCGCGGCCTCGGCGGCGATCTCCTCGGCCGCCGAGAGACCGAGGGGGGTGACGAGCGCGTCGAAGGTGCGGAAGTCCACCGGGTTGCAGATGTCGACGACGACCGAGCCGGTGAGCGCCGTGCCGTAGTCGGCGACCACCTCGCGCCCGGCGGGGTACGGCACGGCGAGCACGACGATGTCGGCGTCCTCGACGCCGATGGCGTCGGAGGGCTGCACATGTCCGGCCGGGTGCGCCTGGCGCAGTTCGTCGGCGAGGGCGCGCGCCTTGTCGGCGGAGTGGTCGATGAGTCGTACGGTGTGCCCGCCGACCAGGGCGCGGGTGGCGATGCCCCGCGCCATGCTGCCGGCGCCCACGATGGTGACGATCATGGGCATATCGCACCACGCGGGCCGGAACCCCGCATGTCGGCCCACCCGCTCGGGGGACCCGCAAGCCATGGAATCGTCCGCGCGGGGCAGGCATCGCCCATGATCCGCTCCACCTCCCCGCCCCGGCGGCACCACACGCCCGGACGCGGCCGGGCGGGCGGTCGGGCACCGCCACCGTCCGCCCGTACCGGCCGGGGTTGCCGGGCCGGTGCACCGGATGTTTCCGCGCGGGCCGGTGAAGTGGGTACCCTCATACGAAGCCGTCAAGTTACTGCCCAGTAAGACCGACAGGAGCTGACATGCAACTGGCCGCCATCGTTGTCTCGCTGGTGCTCACCGCTGTCGCCGTGGCGCTGTTCGCCCGGGCAGTCGTGGAGATCGTCCGCTTCGTCCGGCTGGGCCAGTCCGTCCCCGCGGGCACCCGGACGGACGACCCCGGAGCGCGGACCCTCACCCTGGTCAAGGAGTTCCTCGGCCACACCCGGATGAACCGCTGGGGCGTCGTCGGCGTCGCCCACTGGCTGGTCGCGCTCGGCTTCCTCACCCTGGTCCCCACCCTCGTCCAGGCGTACGGCCAGCTCTTCCGCGCCGACTGGCTGCTGCCGGTGATCGGCGGCTTCACCCCGTTCGAGATGTGGACCGAGTTCTTCGCCGCCGGCACCGTCGCCGGGATCCTCGTCCTCATCACGATCCGGCTGCTGAGCCTGCCGGCCCGGGCGGGCCGCAAATCACGCTTCACCGGCTCGACGGCCTGGCAGGCGTACTTCGTCGAGTACGTCATCCTCACCATCGGCGTCGCCATCCTGCTGCTGCGCGGCCTGGAAGGCGCCCTGCACCACGCCGACGGCTACCAGGCGGCCTACTTCCTCTCCTACCCGCTGGTCGCCGCCTTCGACGGACTGAGCGTCGGCACCCTCCAGAACCTCGTCTACCTGGTCGCGCTCATCAAGATCAGCGTCTCCATGGTGTGGGCCATCACCGTCGCCCTCAACACCTCCATGGGCGTCGCCTGGCACCGCTTCCTCGCCTTCCCCAACATCTGGTTCAAGCGCGAGGCCACCGGCGGCACGGCGCTCGGCGCCCTCCAGCCGATGACCTCGGGCGGCAAGCCGATCGACTTCGAGGACCCGGGCGAGGACGACCAGTTCGGCGTCTCCCAGGTCGAGCACTTCTCCTGGAAGGGCCTGCTCGACTTCTCCACCTGCACCGAGTGCGGACGCTGCCAGTCGCAGTGCCCCGCCTGGAACACCGGCAAGCCCCTCTCCCCCAAGCTGCTGGTCATGTCGCTGCGCGACCACGCCCACGCCAAGGCCCCCTACCTGCTGGCCGGCGAGGAGGCGCCGGAGCGCCCGCTGATCGGCACCGAGGCCGAGGGCGGCGTCATCGACCCCGACGTGCTGTGGTCGTGCACCACCTGCGGCGCCTGCGTCGAGCAGTGCCCGGTGGACATCGAGCACGTCGACCACATCGTGGACATGCGCCGCTACCAGGTGATGATCGAGTCGGCGTTCCCCAGCGAGGCCGGCACGATGCTGAAGAACCTGGAGCGCAAGGGCAACCCCTGGGGGCTGGCCAAGAAGAAGCGCCTGGAGTGGACCAAGGAGGTCGACTTCGAGGTCCCGGTCGTCGGCCAGGACGTCGAGGACCTCACCGAGGTCGACTACCTCTACTGGGTGGGCTGCGCCGGCGCCCTGGAGGACCGGGCCAAGAAGACCACCAAGGCGTTCGCCGAACTGCTCCACACCGCCGGCGTGAAATTCGCGATCATGGGCGGCGACGAGACCTGCACCGGCGACTCGGCGCGACGCCTGGGCAACGAGTTCCTGTACCAGCAGCTGGGGCAGCAGAACGTCGAGACGCTGAACGAGGCGTTCGGCACCGTCCCCGTCAAGCGCATCGTGGCCACCTGCCCGCACTGCTTCAACACGCTCGCCAACGAGTACCCGCAGCTGGGCGGCCGGTACGAGGTCATCCACCACACCCAGCTGCTCCAGCACCTGATCGACGAGGGCCGGCTGGTGCCCGTCACCCCGGTCGAGGGCCTGATCACGTACCACGACCCCTGCTACCTGGGCCGGCACAACAAGGTCTACACGCCGCCGCGCGAGATCATCGGCAAGGTGCCGGGGCTGCGGAACGAGGAGATGCACCGCCACAAGGAGCGCGGCTTCTGCTGTGGCGCCGGCGGCGCCCGGATGTGGATGGAGGAGCGCATCGGCAAGCGCGTCAACGACGAGCGGGTCGACGAGGCGCTCTCCCTCAACCCGGACATCGTCTCCACCGCCTGCCCCTTCTGTCTCGTGATGCTGACGGACTCGGTGAACGGCAAGAAGGAGAGCGGCGCGGCCAAGGAGAACCTGCAGGTCGTGGACGTGGCGCAGCTCCTGCTCAGCTCGGTGAAGACCCCGGAGGCCGACGCCGAGCCGGAGTCCACGGTGGAGAACCCCGTCAGCTGACACCGACCGGGATCGGGAGGGGGCCGGGAGGGGGTACGTTCGTACTTGTGCCCGGACAACGAAGGAAGCGCGAGCAAGAACCGCAGCAGCCGTATCCGTCGCCGTACCAGGCCGAGCCGTACTACGACGACGGACACGGCGACGGCTACGGCCACGGCTACGGGACGCCGGCGGCGGCCGGCCCCGCGGAGCCCCCTCCCCCGCCGCCGCAGCCCCCGCTGCCGTGGAAGGAACTGCTGCCGTCCCTGATCCTCAAGCCGGACCCGACGTTCTGGCGGATGCGGGACTACCCGATGTGGGGCCCGGCCCTGATCGTCACGTTCCTGTACGGCACGGTGGCGGTCTTCGGCCTGGACAAGGCGCGCGAGGACATACTCAACACCACGGTCTCCAACGCCGTGATCTATCTGCTGATCACCGGCGTCGCCATGGTGCTGGGCTCGCTGCTGCTCTCTACGGTGACCCACAACCTGGCCCGGCAGTTCGGCGGCAACGGCCTGTGGGCCCCGACCACGGGGCTGGCCATGCTGATCATGGCGCTCACCGATGTGCCGCGCCTCCTGGTGGCGATCTTCGTGGGCGGCGCGACCCCGGTGGTCCAGATACTGGGCTGGGCGACCTGGCTGTTCGCGGGCGCGCTCTTCACCATGATGATCGCCCGCTCGCACGAACTCCCCTGGCCGCGCGCCCTGGCGGCGTCGGCGATCCAGCTGCTGTCGCTGCTGATGCTGGTGAAACTCGGCACGCTGTGACGCTGTAGCCTTCGGGGGTGCTTCTCTCAGACAAGGACATCCGGACCGAAATCGACGCCGGACGGGTACGGATCGACCCGTACGACCCGTCGATGGTGCAGCCCTCCAGCATCGACGTACGGCTGGACCGCTTCTTCCGGGTGTTCGAGAACCACCGCTACCCGCACATCGACCCCTCGGTCGAGCAGCCGGACCTGACCCGGGTGATCGAACCGGCGGGCGACGAGCCGTTCATCCTGCACCCCGGGGAGTTCGTCCTGGCCTCGACCTACGAGGTGGTGACGCTCCCCGAGGATGTGGCCTCCCGCCTGGAGGGCAAGTCCTCCCTCGGCCGGCTCGGCCTGCTGACCCACTCGACGGCCGGCTTCATCGACCCGGGCTTCTCGGGCCATGTGACGCTGGAGCTGTCCAACGTGGCGACGCTCCCGATCAAGCTGTGGCCGGGGATGAAGATCGGCCAGCTGTGCATGTTCCGCCTGACCTCGCCGGCCGAGCACCCCTACGGATCGAGCGGGGTCGGCTCTCGCTACCAGAACCAGCGCGGGCCGACCCCGTCCCGGTCATACCTGAACTTCCACCGCACCCAGGTCTGAGACGGGCACGGCACTGCGCAGCCGCGCACACCGCGGACACCTCAACAACCGCGCGGGCCCGATCCGGTCCCGCCGCAGCTGCCGCAGCGGAAAACGGGGGGCGGCGAACACATGCCCCTCGGCACAACGGACAACGGTGACCTGCAAAGCACCCCTCCAGAGACGCCGACAACGCGGCCACACTAAGGGATGCCACCGACACCGGTCCCCAGCCACTCCAGAGATGCGCTAAACTAGCTCCAGCTCCCGGCGGGCGTAGTTTAATGGTAGAACATGAGCTTCCCAAGCTCAGAGCGCGAGTTCGATTCTCGTCGCCCGCTCCAACGGTTAAGGTCCAGGTCAGGGACGTGATCCCCGACCTGGGCCTTCGTCGTGTTCGAACCGATTAGGACTCCCGCACCACTCGAGCACCAGATGGGTTGATCTTGTTCCGCATGACGCGCACGTGAGCGTCGATGCCGGCGGCCACTTCCCGTTGCCGTTCACGGTCCGAGTGCTGGTAGATCAACGCCGCCTTCTCCGAGGATTGGCCCGCGCGAACCATCGTGTCCCGCAACGTCGCCCCACTGCGGGTCGCCAGGGTGTGACCGGTGTGCCGCAGGTCGTAGAAGCGGAAGCCCTCCGGCATCCCCACCTTGTCCCGCGCCCTCCGCCACTTCCGCCCGAAGGTGGACCGGCGGAACGGCTTGCCACGCTCCCCCACGAACAGCAGTCCGTCCGGCCCCTTCTCCGCGTACCAGTCCAGATGCCGCCTCAGCTCTTTGGCCAGAAAGGCGGGCAACACGATGAACCGCTTCCCCGCCTCGGACTTGGTGTCGCCGACCGCACGCCGCCCGGTGGTCAGCTCGGGAGCAGCCCGGCGCACCCAGACGCCGGGCACTTCCACGTCCACATCCCGCCGCCGCATCTCCGCCAGTTCCTCCGGCCGCGCGGGACCGTAGGCCGCGATGTACACCATCAACCGTCAACGCGGCCCCATCACGTCGGCCAGGGCGTCCACCTGGACTACGGTGGCGATCGGACGCTCAGCCGCCGACTCCTTACCCGCTCCCCTGATCCGGCACGGGTTGCGGCGAATCAGCTCGTCATCGGCGGCCGTCTCCAGGACCGCCTTCAACAGCCGGTAGGACTTCGCAACGGTCGTCGCCCCCGTCGCCTTCAGCAGCTCGGCCCGCCAGGACCGAACCCGGGGCGGCGTGATCTGGTCGAGGTCGAGCGCGCCGAAGGTCGGTAGCAGGTGCAGCCGCAGGAGCCGTTGGTACAACTCCTCCGTCGTCGCGGCCAAGTCCCGTTCCTCGACCCACCGCACTGCGTACGTCCCGAAGTCCACCTTCCCGGCATCCGGGTCCCGCCAGTCTCCTCGCGTCAGGTCCGCTCGCACTTGGGCCAGCCACACCTCGGCATCCGTCTTGGTGGCGAACGTCTGAGGCGAGCGGCGTTCCTCCCCGTCCGGGTCCCGGTAGCTGGCGGTCCACCGACCTGAGCGGTACTGCCGCACGGCGCCGAAGTTCCGCCGAGAGCCCTTCTTGTTCCCCATCAGGCCGCCTTTCCGTAGCGGCGACCGCGCCGTTGAACCGGGCGAACGGTACGAGCTTCCAGAAACTCCCTGAGGGCGCTTTCCGGGATGCGCACATGTCTCCCGACCTTGACGAAGGTGATCCGACGCTCGGCGATCAGCCGCCGGGGGAACCGGACCGTCGTCCCCAGAACCTCGGCCACTTGGTCCACGCTGAGGAACCGGTCATTCATCGGCGTACCCCTCTCCGGAATCGTCGGCCAGCGAAGCCGACAACCACGCTTCGGCGGGACTGAGTCCGGTGCCGGCGTAGGTCCAGTGCGCGAGGACAAGCGTGGTTTCCTCGGGGCCGTGGTCGCCCGCTTGTTGTCTTCTCCATTCGGCACGGGCGTTGCGGAGTGCGGTGAGGGTGGTGGAGTAGTGGCGGGATTTGGTGGAGAAGTGGCCTCGGAAGCCGAGCATGTGGGCCCAGGCGCGGAGGCGTAGGTGTTCGAGTTCGGTACGTGCGCCGAGGTGCCAGGCGGTTCGGATGAGGCGTCGGGCGTGGTCGGAGATGTCCAGGGGCGCCAGCTCGGCGAGGAATCTGAGTGGCCGGTCAAGGGTGCCGGTGGTTGTTTCGGCGCCTTTGGTGGCGTACTTGGCGATGTAGCCGGCAACAGCTTGGTCGGTGAGTTCGGTGTCGCCGTCGAGGTCGGTGGAGCGGATGGTGCGGACGTCGGTTTGGCGGCCGAAGGTGAGGGTGTGGGTGCGGCCGTCGAGGGTGGGGCCGGTGAGGTGGGTGCGTTGGGCGGCGGTGTGGATGGCGTCGGTCAGCAGTTCGGCTGTTGCCCACAACGGGGGCGGAGAGGAACCGCCCTCAGGGCCGTCGAGGCGGATGACGGCGTGGAAGTGGACGGCGCCGCGCTTTTGGAACTCGGCGACCTTGGCGAACGAGACGCGGGCGTGGTCGGCCAGGGCTCGTTGGGTGAGTCCGGCGCGGGCGGCGATGGCGCGTCGGAGGTGGGTGGTGAAGCGGCGCCAGAGGTGGCCGGCGTGGGCGTTCCAGAGCACCGCGGATGCGTAGTCGTACCAGTCAGGATCGAGCGGTTGGCCGAGTCGGGCGTCGTCGGGGTGGTGGGTGGTGCCGCAGCGGCAACGGCCATGCGGGTTGGTTCGGTTGTGGACGGGGCCGAAGCTGGGCGCCGTGAGGTCGCGAACACGCGCGGGTGTGTGGCGACGCGTTCGGGGGTGCCCTTGCCGCCTTTGAGGCCGGCGGTGATGAGGTGGTAGGTGTCGCGGCGGTAGGTCTCGGCGCAGGCGGGGCAGCGGGTGGCGCGGCGGTTGTTGCAGCGGGTCAGCAGGTTCCCGGCGGGCAGCTCGGTGGAGACCAACGACCGCACGGGAGCGCCGATCTCGCCTGTGGTGGTGTCGACGGGGTGTTCGGTGCGGTGTCCGTTGAGGCGGACGGGGCGGGTGCAGCCGCCGAGGCCGGCGAGTTGGTGGCCGAGGGCGGGCAGGGTTCCGGTCGCGGCGAGCTTTCCGAGTTCGGGCAGCGGGGGCGGGATGGTGCGGGTGATGATGGGACTGCTCCTTCTGCGTGCGCGTGGGTGGAGTCGGGGTCCCGGGGGCGGTGGATGCTTGGCGGTATCGGTTCCGCCCCGGGGCCTTCGCTCTGCGGCTCGTTGGCTAGTTGTCTAGTCGTGTTGGTCGTTGACGATCTCGACTCCGGTGCGGGTGCCGTTGTCGATGGCGGGGGCGGCGAAGGTGTCGGCGAGGTAGAAGCCGAACAGGGCGATCAGGGCCACGGCCCACGGGCGGATGCCCAGCAGGCGCACGGCGGCCCAGGCGGCGAGGCCGAAGACGACGACCACGGGCAGGTTCACGTCCACGGTGCGGACTCCCTCAGCGGCGTTCAGTGGGCGGAGCAGCGGTGTGTGGTGGCGGCGAGTTCGGCGGCCGAGCGGGTGTCGTACTCGGCGGAGAACCCGCAGCGTGGTGCGGTGCAGGCAGCCGTGTGCTTCTCACGGCCACGCTGGTCGTAGCCGGTGGCGACCTGGACGGGGCCGACGCGGGCGAGGTTGCGGAAGCGGCGCAGCATCAGGGCGTGATCTCCCTCGTTCAGAGGTGTTGGTTGATGGCCTCGGCGAGGGGTGTGGAGACGCCGAGCCGGGCGCGGAGGGTGTGGGTGTCGATGGGTTGGCCGGTGCGTTGTTGATGTTCGGCGGCGACCTTCCGCGCGTGCTGGACCAACGCGCCCGGAACGGGAGGAGGCGAGGCGACAGCTGGGGCGACCTCGGGTCTTCTCTCGGGCTCAGCCGGGCCGGCGGTTGGCGTTCTTCGGTGGGCGTGTGGGCGAGGAGGGTGCCGCCGAGGAAGGCGAGGGCGGGCCAGCCGGCGACCAGGACGCGGAGCAAGTCGGGCACGTCGCCCAGGTCGAGGAGTCCGGCGGTGGCGATGTTCGCGCCGAGGGAGGCGGCCAGGGCGATCAGGAAGCAGCACCACCCAGCAGCCACCTCGCTCTCAGAGCGCAGCCGACGCCAGGCAGCCACCAACAGCAGGTCAACGGAGATCGGGTAGGCCCACGCCTTCCATCCGTCCTGTCCGGCAGCCGCCGCCAGGTCGTGAATGTGCGCGAACGACAACGCGGCAGCGATCACGGCCTGAACCAACACCGGGTCCGGCCTGATCAGTTGAGCGCGCATCGCGATCAGCTCCCCGTAGATTCGGACTCGACCGCCGTCGAGGCCACGGGCCGGAAACGAGCCAGGGACGGTAGCGTCGGGGCACGGTAGGCGTGGATCGCGCAGTGCGTGGCAGCGTCGGTCAGGGACAGGTACGGCGTGCGCACCCGTGTCCAGCGGCCGGAGGAGTCGGCGGCCACGGCGAGGCCGGGGCGTTCGGCGGGGATGGTGCAGGCGGCCATGACGGCTTCGGGTGCGATGTCGCCGAGGGCCATCTTGGCGGACGCTTCGTCGTTGACGCGGTGGCAGACCCGTCCGGTCAGTTGGGCGCGGAGCATGGTGGCGCCCTTGCCCAGCTCGGCGCCGAAGCGCTGCCCGCAGACTTCCAGGTAGATGCCAGCGGCGCGGCCGAGCTGGGCCAACCGAACGAGATGCGTCACCAACTCGTCCCGCCGTTCCTCATCCTTGCGCGTCGCGGTCAGGAAGAGCTCCGCCACCTCATCCACGAACACCACCACCGGCACCGGCCGCTCTTCCTCAGGCAGCCCCCACACATCCGACGTCGCGCCGTCGTGGCGTTGCCGGGCGCGTATGAGGTCGTAGCGTTCCTCCATCAACGCAACGAGCGCGGGCAGGAGTTCGCCGGTTTCGGCCGGATCGGTGGCCAGGGCGGACAGACGGGGGGCGAACGGCGCCAGCTCAACGCCCCGCTTGCAGTCGATCCCGACCAGCGCGACACGCTGCGGGGCAAGGCCGGCGACCATGTGCCGCAGGTACATGGACTTCCCCGACAGCGTTGCTCCGAGAGTGAGTTGATGCGGAACGGTGCGGTAGTCACGCACAAACGGCGTGGCGTCCTCCCGCAGTGCGACCGGCACCCGCAGGAGCCCGCCACCGCCGCCCGTTCTCGGCATCCGCACGTCGTTCAGCACGTCGAAGCCGACCAGGCGCAGTTCCGCCACCCCCGGTTTGATCTCGGCAACGTGGACGGCGTGAACGCTCCACGCGTGGCGGAGGCGTTCGGTCGCGGCGGCCAGGTCGGCGACTTCCTGCCCGGGGGCGAGCCGTAGCCGGACCCGCAGCCCCGTGGCCGTCGGTCGGACCAGGCCGCGCCGAGGTGGAACGGGGCGGACCTCGCGGCGCGTTGTCGCCCGGACGGCCAACGTTCGTAGTCGGGACGGGGGAACGGTCAGGCCGCAGGCGTCCATGACCGATCCGTAGGTGGCCAGCAGGCGGGCGGCCGACCACGGCAGGCCGACCGTTGACCAGTACAGACGCGGGTACCTCTCGCGCGCTAGGGCGGCGCCCCCGGCAGCCGCAGCCACCGGGGCGGCCGTGCTCAACAGCGTTACCAGACCTGACACTTCAGACCCCCGTCGAGGCCGGGAGGGCGGCCGGGGTGACGGCGGCAGCGCGGAAGGCGATGCCGTGGCGGGACTGGCCGTTGAAGACCGACTCCCACGGCCGGGCGACCAGCCCCGGCAGCGCGACCGGACCGCCCAGGGCCAGGCCCTCGGACACTCCGGACTCGGGAACGGTCACCTGGAGGAGCGAGGACTCCCCGTCCTCCAGGTAGACCACGCCGACCTTCATCAACGCTTCGCCCGTCACGGCGTCCTTGGCGATCTCGCCGGTCTGCCGGTCACGGACCTTCGGGGCCGGCTCCTCGGTCAGCAGGATGGTCGCGGCGGAGGTCTCAACTCAAATGGTGCGCACGTTTGTTACTCCTCGTACGTTCCTCACCGACCACATACAGCTAGTCGTCTAGACAAGATGCGACCGGGTGGCCCCACGGATGCGGTGGCGTGGTCCAGTGTGCCACACACCTGACCACTCGTCTATACGAGTATGGGTGTTGGTCTGTACGAGTCGTTCCGACGGGCCCGCCGAGTCGTGCTCAACCCGCCGGTTGGTCAGGCGTTTTCAGTTGGCGGGGAGCTGGTAGGCCAGCACGTAGGCGTCGGCGGCCATGACGGTGTCGCAGACCTCGACGGCGCGGCCCTCGGTGTCGTAGGCGGTGCGGACGAGGTGGATGACGGGGACGCCGGCGGCCAGGTGGAGGGTCTTGACCTCGGCCGGGGTGGGCATCCGGGCGCGCACCTCTTCGTCGAAGTGGTCGAGGCGGTGGCCGAGTTCTTCCAGCCGGGCGTAGATGCCGCCGGGGCCCGGGTTGGGCTGGGCGATGGGGGTGTCGCGGGCGATGTCCAACGGCAGGAACGAGGCCGCGAACTCGACCGGCCGCCCGTCCAGTAGATAGCGGCGCCTACGAGCCAGCACCTTGCGTGGCTCACCCAGCCGGGTGGCGATGTCGCGGGTAGGGCGTTCCTCCTTGACCTGGAGGTTGTCCACCTCGGGACGGCTCCCGGCGGCCTCGGCCTCTACCGTGAAGGCGGACTTCCCCTGATCCCGGTGCCGTCGCGCAAACCGGTCCGAGGCGAGACGCCGCACGGGTGGCCGAGGGCGGACGAAGACGCCCTTGCCGTGCTCGGAGTGCACCAGTCCTTCCCCTTGGAGGACGGAGAGCGCGTTGCGGACGGTCATCCGGGAGACGCCGAAGCGCTCCACCAACTCGGACTCGGACGGCAGCTTGGCCCCCTCCTTGAACCGCCCCTTGTCGATCGCCTCACGCAGCTGGTCGGCGATCTGCCGGAAGACCGCCCGGTCACTGGTGGAGTCCAGCGAGCCGAGAACACCGGAGGGTAGAGGCGCCATGTGATTACTCCTTTAGGTATCTAGACGAGAAGTCGAGTTCTGTTGCTACGGTGGGAAGCCTAGCCAGTAGAGAGGGCCGAGGAACATGAGTCGTGAGCGTCCGCACTCCGTCAGCGTTGCTGGAGTGATCGTGGACGATCAGGGACGCGCACTGTTGATCAAGCGGCGCGACAACGGCAAGTGGGAACCGCCCGGGGGTGTCCTGGAGGCCGGGGAGACGATCCCCGAGGCCCTGGAACGCGAAGTCCTCGAAGAAACCGGTGTGAAGATCGCCGCGCCGGCGACCCTGACTGGCGTCTACAAGAACATGACCGGGCTGATCGTCTCCCTGGTCTTCCGTTGCCAGGCCATCGACGGCCAGCCGACGCCCGGGGAGGAAACCAGCGAATTGCGCTGGGCCACCCGCGAGGAGGTCACGGCGCTGGCCGACGAGGCATACGCGGTCCGCGTCACGGACGCCCTGGACGGGGCCAACCCGCCAGCCGTCCGCGCGCACGACGGCGTGCAACTCGTCTAGCACGAACCCGTACCCCATAGCCGCCTACCAGCACGGAGACACTTGTATGCACGAGTATACGAGCACACGTGAGACAGGTAAATGGCCTCGGAACCATCGGGCCAACAAGCTGCCCCCGAACACGGTGACCGGGTGGCTGCGATGAGCCCGGCGATCACCACCAGGGGCACCGTCCCCTACATCACCCAATGGACCGGCGAACAGACAGCGGCCATGCCCGTAGTGACCCGACGCGGGCGCCTGGCCTACGCCGACGAACGCTCCTACGACCGCGACGCCGGCGGCGTCCTATGGCGCCGCGTCCCCTCCACCCCGGGCAAGGGCAAGCCCGAGTTCGGCGCGGTCCACCCCCTACGCCAACGCATCGCTATGGCTGGCCTGGTGTGCCAGGTTTGCGGAGGCCCCGCAGACCGCAACGAAGACGGCGTGCTCTGGCTCATGGGCGACGCCTCGGACAACCCTGGTGACTGGCCCCAAGGACTGGAAACAGCCCACCCACCCGTCTGCTTGCCCTGCGCGACGCTTGCCGTGCGGGCCTGCCCACACCTACGACAACGCTTTGTCGCCCTACGCGTGCGCACATGGACCTTGGCCGGGGTCCACGGCGCCCTCTACCAACCCGGACTCAACGGCCCAATCCTCACCGACGCCACGGGCATCCCCTTCGACCACCCCGCCATAAAGTGGATCATCGCTAGCCAACTCATCGCCACACTGGACCGCTTCACCTTCACCAACATCGGGGCCGAGGCAACCCGCAGCGTGAGTAACAACCTTCCCTACGACATCAAGGCGCCGCGCAAGCGCGGCGCGCACGGCAGCGGCGGCCCCCGGGCCGCCGCTCCTGTCTCCGCCCCGCTCCGGCCCGAAGCCGCCAGCCGCGCACCACAGTGCAGTTCGTGGAGGGTTGCTGTCTTGGGCGCCGTCGTGGCCGGGGGTCGGCTCCACGGCTTTACGCACCTGCCGGGCTCGGGGCCCGCGTCGGGCAAGGACAGGGGGCCATCGGCCGGATTAACCGGGCAGGGCTCCGCCCCGCCCGATCAGCTGAGCAAGCGTACGGCCCCCTGCCCATGCCCGACCCCAACCCCGACAGGACACCGCCCAAACCCGCTCCACCGACTTGAGTAAGTCGCACCCGCAGGGAGCAAGCCCCCGACCTGGCCAAGCCTCAACTAGGGCTGACCGCTCGGACCCCCGTCAGCACATTCATCCGCTCTGCGGGCTAGTGATCGCTAGACATGGGTACCGTCACATGTAGATACTCAGTCCGACCAAGGTGGTGAACCGAGATGGCTCGACAAGGCCGTAGGTTGACGTCTGTCTTAGTGGGTGGCGGGTCAGTACTTGACCTGTCAGGGGTAGGGACCTACCAGGCGCTCCGTAAGATGCGCAAGGCTTCGCGAGAGGGCTCTGAGTGGAGCAACGTGGGGGAGGACCTGAGGCGAGCGATGCTCCGGACAGCGAAGCGGATTCCAGACAAAACGACTTAGTTCCTGTCCAGCGTTCGGATGAGTCTGGCAGCGTCGCCGCAAGGGCGGGTGACGATAGTTCCGTTTTAGAGCCAGAGCCTAGCCTCGGTGAACTGCAAGCGATCCGGCGTGATGTCCAGCTCATACGGCGCGAGACTAGGCAGCACCGTGGCCCCATACCTGACCCTCAGACACTCGGTGATTACGAGTCGGCTTTCCCGGGACTGGCTGAACGCATCGTCCTGATGGCGGAGCGCGATCAAGGGCACCGCCATCAGGTAGAAAAGCTGGAAATTCAGCACGCGTTCCAACTGAGTCGCGGCGGGCAACGCACCGGTTTCTTCGCTTTACTGGTAATGGCGTCTCTGGCCGCTTACGTCGCATTCTTAGGCCACCCTGAGTGGGCAGCAGCGATCGCGGGCGCCAATATCGTGGCGGTGGTCGGCGTCTTTGTTACTGGCCAACTTCGCAGTCGCATAGGTAATGCGGAGAATGACCACGGAAGCGAGATCCCAGTTCCTTCGGATGACGCGCTAGACAGGCAGAGTCAACACGCGGTCGAGGGGCGGCCAAGCGCAGATAATGGCAGCGCGAATCTGGACACACGGGACGCGGAACGGTAAGTTCGGCACGGCAGCGAAGGTACGCGCGCCGACCGTAGCCGCCACCAGAGCACAGCAGCCGTACACGATCAGTTCGAAAAGCCTGAGGGCCCCACCAGATCCCGCACGCAGTCCGTGCCGGCCGCACCAGATGCGCACCAGATCGGGCGGGGAATAGCGGTCAACGGCGGGTATCTCAGGCAGTTCACGAGGCCGCCCGAAAGGGCATCTCCGCAGGTCAGGCGCCAGTTGACGCCCCAACCACCGCTGATTCCCAAGTTCAGAGCGCGAGTTCGATTCTCGTCGCCCGCTCCATCTCAGACCCCCAAGTCAGCGGCTTGGGGGTTTCTGCTGAGCGAGGCCGTGGCAGACGTTGTCGCGTGACCCGGCGGGCTCGGCCGAAGGCCGAGCCCGCCACGTCGGCTCCATGCCGGAGCCGGAGTCGTGTCACGCCGTCAGCGCTGCAGTGTCAGCAGGCCCGGGCGGTAGGGGAGGAGACCGTAGTCGCCGCCGGAGTTGGGGCTGCGCCCCTGATAGAGGAACTGCAGATTGCAGGGGTCAATGGTCATGGTCTGATCGGGGCTCGTGCGCAGCAGTTCGCCGTGGCTGATGTCGTTGGTCCAGGTGGCGCCGCTGTTGGCCTTGCCGGCGAAGGGGTTGTTCTCGGTCACCGCTTGGGGTGTCCACGAGCCGTTCAGGCTGGTGGCTGTGAACGAGCGGAAGTAGCGGCCCTGCGAGCCGATCGCCTCGACGATCATGAGGTAGCGGTTCTCACCCTGAAGCTTGTAGACCTGCGGGCCTTCGAACAGGTTGTTCTGCGTATCGCTCATGATCACGGTCGAGGTCGAGCCGAAGCTGCTCGGGAAGTTCCCGATCGGCATACTGGCCCGGTAGATCCTGCCGTTGTCGCCGGCGAAGAACAGGTACATGTTCGTGTCGTCGGCGATGAGCGTCTGGTCGATGGGACCGGTCGGGGAGTCGGAGATGGTTCCGGAGAAGAGCTCCTGCTCGGCCGACCAGCCGTTCGGGTTGGTGGGGTCGCTCGAGGTCCGGTAGGAGAAGGAGGTCCTGCCCCACTGGTAGGCGAGCACCCAGATGTCCTTCGGCGCGAAGTAGAAGAGCGTGGGCGCGACGGTGGAAGCTGACATCGTGTTCTGGCTGGCCGAGGCCATCTGCGACCAGTCGCCGAACAGGCTGAAGTTCATCGAACCCCAGCGCGTCCCTGTGTCGTGCGTCGTCGCATAGACGAGGTGCTGGCCGTTGTAGGGGGCGACGGTGAAGTCCTTGAGCGAGACCCACCCCGGCTTGGGCTGCGCCAGCGCGCCCGTTGATGTCCAGCGGTATGTCGATGGCAGAGCGCACGGGCCGGGGTTGCCGGCGCCGACCTTGACGAGCTGCCACTGCTGATTGGCGCCGTTCCAGTCGTCGTACTGGACGATGTTCGCGCTGTCGGCGGTGGAGCCGCCTTGTACTTCGAGGGCCTTGCCGCTGTGGCGCGAAATGAACCTCACATAGCCGTCGGAGCTGTCGGCCAGCCGCCACTGCTGGTTGGTGCCGTTCAGGTCGGCCCACTGGACGATCGATCCGCCGTTCTGGGTGGACCAGTTGTGGACGTCCAGGACCTTGCCGGAGTGGCGGGACTTGATGCGGTAGTAGCCGTTGCCGGAGTCGACGAACTGCCACTGCTGCTGGGCCTGATCGTTCCTGGCCCACTGGGTGATGCGGGCGCCATCGCCGGTCGCCTGGTTGTAGACGTCCAGGGCCTTGCCGCTGTTGCGGTTGACCAGCACATACGAGGCGTGGGGGTCGACGGTCGCCGCGCTGGCGGGCTGGGCACCGAGGAAGGTGGCCACGAGCAGCAAGGGCGCAAAGATGGCGAGCAGGCGTCTCAGGCGGAGCGGGGACGGACGGCGAAGCCACATAAGAGGCATCCCTTCTGGGGTCGGGGGGGGGGAGGTGACCCCGATGAACCGCAACGGCCGCCCCGGGGGTCAGGGACGGGAGAGGTGCGAAAACGGCCGCGTGTGCCGAAGAGTTGGTGCGCTGGGCGCTCAGCCGGAGCACTTCGCCGTGCACGGAGACGAGAGATACCTCCAGTCTTCAGCCGTCCCAGCTGACGACCCGGTGTGACGGCTACCGCCAGGGGGCCGCCACACCGGCGGATCCACTGGGGGTCCGGTAGGTGTTGCCCATGGAGACCTCCGAGGCGGCAAGCGTCAAGCACCGAAAACTTTCGAAGCTTCACGGACTCCTTGGCGCCACAAGGTAGAAACATGTGACCTCTCGGTCAAGAGCTGTCACCCGTCTGTCCACAAACAGCGCCTCTCCTTCGGGCTTGACGGAGCACGTCCGACCCCGGCCGGCACTCGGCCTCGCGCGTTCGGCCGGCACATGGACCTGCCGCCTCAGGGACCGCCTGAGCTCGCCGACCTGCTGTTTCGGTCCTTTCGCCGGGGCCCGTGCCAACGGCCCCCACCGACGGCGGTGCCGGCGGTCCGGCCGTCCCCGTCGAACGCATCAGGCTTCCGGAAATTTTCGGTCGAGATACGGAACATTCCGCGAGGAGGATTGACGATCCACCGTCAACACCTCAATCTCAACGCCTGAGACGGCAGTTGCCGTTCGCACGTCGAACAGTCCGCCCCGAGCAATCCGTGGCGGACAGCAGAGCCGCACCACAGCACCCGCACCACCCCGTTACCGATCCGGTGAGTTTCACGCCGGCGCATCCTGGCTCTTCGCACCATGGGAGAGGTAAGCGACGCCGCGTGGCGGTCCGCCGGTTGAGCCGCCATGGAGTACCCCATGCCTCTGTCGCAACCCCGCCATGGCCCCGCGTCCGGTACGCGCGGCCGTGGTCGTCCACGACGGCCTGGCGTCGTCGTCGCTCATCGTCCACGCCGGATCCGCTGCCCTTCGACGCGCCCATGGTGTCCGGTCAGCCCGTAATGCCCTGGTTCCGGCCCGCCGGATCCGCCCGCCGCGTGGGGCGGACGACGCCTCCGCCGCACCTCAGCCCTTCCGTGACGTCTACCCAGGAGGCACAGTCATGGGCTCGTACGCCATATCTCCACCCACCGCCCGCCGGAAGTTCCACGGTCTGCTGATAGCGCTGATCGTCGGCGTCCTCGGGGTGGTCAGTGCACTGGTCACCCCGCCGAGCGCACACGCCGCCGAGAGCACGCTCGGCGCCGCGGCGGCGCAGAGCGATCGCTACTTCGGCGTCGCCATCGCCTCGGGCAGGTTGAACGACTCGGTGTACACGAGTATCGCGAACCGCGAGTTCAACTCGGTGACGGCCGAGAACGAGATGAAGATCGATGCCACCCAACCCCAGCGCGGACAGTTCAACTTCACCGCCGGTGACCGCGTCTACAACTGGGCGGTGCAGAACGGCAAGCAGGTGCGCGGCCACACCCTGGCCTGGCACTCCCAGCAGCCCGGCTGGATGCAGAGCCTCAGCGGCGGCGAGCTGCGCCGGGCGATGACCGACCACATCACCGGTGTGATGACCCACTACCGCGGCAAGATCGTCGAGTGGGACGTCGTGAACGAAGCCTTCGCCGACGGCGGTTCGGGAGCCCGGCGCGACTCCAACCTGCAGCGCTCCGGCAACGACTGGATCGAGGTCGCCTTCCGCGCCGCGCGCGCCGCCGACCCGGCAGCCAAGCTCTGCTACAACGACTACAACGTCGAGAACTGGAACTCGGCCAAGACGCAGGCCATGTACGCCATGGTCCGGGACTTCAAGCAGCGCGGCGTGCCGATCGACTGTGTCGGCTTCCAGGCGCACTTCAACGAAGGCAACCCCTACAACAGCAACTTCCGTACCACCCTGCAGAGTTTCGCCGCGCTCGGCGTCGACGTGTCCGTCACCGAGCTCGACATCCAGGGCGCCTCGCCCGCGACCTTCGCCAACGTGACCAATGACTGCCTGGCGGTCGCGCGGTGCGTCGGCATCACCGTCTGGGGTGTGCGCGACAGCGACTCCTGGCGATCGCACCACACGCCGCTGCTCTTCAACAACGACGGCAGCAAGAAGCCCGCCTACGACGCCGTCCTCAACGCGCTCAACGGCGGCTCGTCCACGCCCATTCCGGGTGGGCAGATCAGGGGCGCCGGTTCGGAGCGGTGCCTGGACGTGCCCAACTCCAGCACCACCGACGGCACCCAGGTCCAGCTGTGGGACTGCCACGGCGGCACCAACCAGCAGTGGACGCACACCGCCAACGGCGAGTTCAGGGTCTACGGCGACAAGTGCCTGGACGCCGGCGGCACCAGCAACGGCACCAGAGTCCAGATCTACAGCTGCTGGGGCGGCGACAACCAGAAGTGGCGCGTGAACTCCGACGGCTCCATCGTCGGCGTCCAGTCCGGCCTCTGCCTCGACGCCACAGGCTCCGGCAACGGCGCCCAGCTCCAGCTCTACTCCTGCTGGAACGGCAGCAACCAGCGCTGGACCGTCACCTGATGGGGCCCGTCGCTGACAAAGGAGTGCATCGATGAAGATCCATGGTGCGGCTCGCTCCGCCCGCCCACACGGATCTCGATGGTGGTCCCGGATCACCGCCGTGCTGGCGACGGTCCTCGCGACCGGTCTGCTCACCTCGGTGATCACCACGCCCGCCCAGGGGCTGTCGGCCTCCGCCGAGGCCGCGGCGGTGGACACAGACGCCTGGTACGTCCTGGTCAATCGCAACAGCGGCAAGGCACTGGACGTCGCGGGCGCCTCGACCACCGACGGCGCCGCGCTCCAGCAGTGGACGCGCCACGACGGAACCAACCAGCAGTGGCAGTTCGTGGACGCCGGCAACGGCTTCTACCGGCTCAAGGCCCGGCATTCGGACAAGGTTCTCGACATCGCGGGCGCCTCGACCGCGGACGGTGCCGCGGTCCAGCAGTGGGCCGACCACAACGGGGCCAACCAGCAGTTCCGCCTGGCCGACTCGGACCCGGACCACGTCCGGATGATCAACCGCGGCAGCGGCAAGGCGGTAGAGGTGCGGGACGCCTCCACCGCCGACGGCGGCGGCATCATCCAGTACGCCGACTGGGGCGGCACCAACCAGCAATGGCGAATGATCAAGCTGTCGTCCGGTGGCCAGGGCGGATGCGGCAGCGCCCCGGGGCTGACGAGCGGCACGCACACGATCCAGAGCGGCGGCAAGAGCCGCAGCTTCATCCTCCGAGTCCCCGACAACTACGACAACAACCGTCCCTACCGGCTGATCTTCGCATTCCACTGGCGAGGCGGAACCGCCCAGGACGTCGCCTCCGGCGGAACGAGCGGGAACGCCTGGTCCTACTACGGCCAGCAGGAACAGTCGAACAACACCGCGATCCTCGTCGCCCCCCAGGGCCTCGACAACGGCTGGGCCAATGCGGGCGGTGAGGACATCACCTTCGTCGACGACATGATCCGGCGCATCGAGGCCGGCCTCTGCGTCAACCCGGCACAGCGTTTCGCCACGGGATTCAGCTGGGGCGGCGGCATGAGCTACGCGCTCGCCTGCGCCCGGGCGAACGACTTCAGGGCCGTCGCGGTCATCGCCGGCGCCCAGATCAGCGGGTGCAGCGGCGGCAACGAGCCCATCGCGTACTTCGGCATCCACGGCATCAGCGACTCCGTTCTCAACATCGCGCAAGGACGGTCCCTGCGCGACAGGTTCGTCGGCAACAACGGCTGCACTTCCCAGAGCCCGGCCGAGCCCGCGCCGGGCAGCCGAACGCACATCACCACCACGTACGCGGGCTGCCGTGCCGGATACCCGGTCCAGTGGGCCGCGTTCGACGGAGGCCACATCCCCGGCCCGGTCGACGGCTCCCCCGACGAAAGCGGCGTCGCCACCTGGACCAAGGGAGAGATCTGGAGGTTCTTCGCACAGTTCGAGTGACACACCCGCGTAGGGTCTGGCAGGCCGCGCGGGCCCCTGCGGCCGGTGAGCCGTGCCCGCTACGTGCCCGTGAGGGCGGTCGTTCACGATTAACGGCGGTTCCCCGTGGCCTGCCGGACTGTCGCCGTCGGCGGCAGTCCGGCGGGCCGGCGACCACGGGCCAGCCAAGAGCTCAGTGCTTCCCGAGCTCAGAGCGCGAGCTCGATTCCCGTCGCCCGCTCGTACGACGTAGGCCCAGGTCACGGACACCGTCCAGGACCTGGGCCTTCGTCGTGTTCGCATCCGCTGGGCGCTGCGTGCCAGATCCGTGTCAGAGCGCGCGTTGGTGTGCGTGGTCTTCCGGGCCATCGGCCCGTCAGGGGGCGAGTGCGGCGCGCAGGCGGTCGTCAGGGCGTGGGCGGGGGCCAGGTGACGAGGGTGTCGAGCGACGGGGGTTGGTAAGCGGGGCCCTTGAGGACCTTGCCGTCGGGGCGGCGGAGGACCTGGCCGTGCTCGTCGAGTTTGCTCATGTTGGAGCGGTGGACCTCGGTGAAGACGGCCGGGAGGTCGATGCCCAGGGCGTCGGCGGTGCCGTAGGTGACGTAGAGGACGTCGGCCAGTTCCTTGGCCACCGCGCGGTAGGCGGTGACGGGGTCGTCGCCGTTGCGCAGGGCGCGGGCGAGGTCTTCGAGGGCCTCGGCGGCTTCCCGGGACTCCTCGGCCAGCAGTGTCCGGCGGTGTGCGGCGGTTTCGGGGCGGGCGGCGTCGGCGGTGCCGTCGAACGTCCGGCGGAACTGGGCGACGCGGCGCATCGGCTCGTGGTCCATGGGGCGACCCTATGTGTGGGCCGGGATGCCGAGGTCCGCCAGCAGAGTGCGGACGCGGTGTTCGATCGCGTCGCGGATGGGGCGGATCCGGTCCAGGCCGTGGCCGGCGGGGTCTTCGAGGGGCCAGTCGAGGTAGCGCTTGCCCGGGAAGACCGGGCAACTGTCGCCGCAGCCCATGGTGATGACCACGTCGGAGGCCAGGACCGCCTCGGTGGTGAGCACCTTGGGGGTCTCGGCGGCGATGTCGATGCCGGTCTCGGCCATGGCGGCCACGACGGCCGGGTTGACGGTGTCGGCCGGGGCGGAGCCGGCGGAGCGGACCCGGACGCGGTCGCCCGCCAGGTGGGTCAGGAAGGCGGCGGCCATCTGGGAGCGGCCGGCGTTGTGCACGCAGACGAAGAGGACGGACGGGACGGTGCGGTCAGACATGGGCCGGAACCTTCTCGGTGGTGAACCAGCGGCGGGCGTAGCGGGCGACGTGAACCAGGCCGATCAGCACGGGCACTTCGATGAGGGGCCCGACGACACCCGCGAGGGCTTGGCCGGAGGAGGCGCCGAAGGTCGCGATGGCGACGGCGATGGCGAGTTCGAAGTTGTTGCCCGCCGCGGTGAAGGCGAGGGCCGTGGTACGGGGATGGTCCAGGCCGATGGCGCGGCCCAGCAGCATGGAGCCCGTCCACATGAGTGCGAAGTAGAGCAGCAGGGGAACGGCGATGCGGGCCACGTCGAGGGGGCGGGAGGTGATGGCCTCGCCCTGGAGGGCGAAGAGGATCACGATGGTGAACAGCAGTCCGTGCAGGGCGAGCGGGCCCAGGCGCGGGAGGAGTGTCGTCTCGTACCAGGTGCGGCCCCGGGCGCGTTCTCCGATGCGGCGGGTGAGGTAGCCGGCCGCGAGCGGGATGCCGAGGAAAATGATCACGCCGCGGGCGATCTCGCCGAAGGAGATGTCGAGACCGGTCCGTTCCAGGCCCAGCAGGCCGGGCAGGGCGGAGAGGTAGAACCAGGCGAGGGCCGAGAAGGCGATCACCTGGAAGAGCGAGTTCAGCGCGACCAGGACGGCGGCGGCTTCGCGGTGGCCGCCGGCCAGGTCGTTCCAGACGATGACCATGGCGATGCAGCGGGCGAGGCCCACGATGATCAGGCCGGTGCGGTACTCGGGCAGGTCCGGCAGGAAGGTCCAGGCGAGCGCGAACATCAGCGCGGGGCCGAGGATCCAGTTCAGCGCGAGGGAGGTCAGGAGCAGGCGCCGGTCGCGGGTGACGGTGTGCAGGCGGTCGTAGCGGACCTTGGCCAGCACCGGGTACATCATCACCAGCAGGCCGAGGGCGATCGGCAGGGACACCTCGGCCACGGTCACCGCGGCGAGCGCGTCGCCCAGGCCGGGGACCAGGCCGCCGAGGCCGAGGCCGGCCGCCATCGCGGCGAGGATCCAGACGGTGAGGTACCGGTCGGTGAAGGACAGCCGCGGGGTGCCGGTCACGGGGTGGCCAGCGGCAGGCCCGCCGGGCGGGTGAGGATGGCCGCGAGGCGGTCGGTCGTTTCCGGTACCAGCCGGTAGTAGACCCAGGTGCCGCGTCGTTCGGAGTCGATCAGCCCGGCCTGGCGCAGCAGTTTCAGGTGGTGCGAGATGGTCGGCTGGGAGAGGTCGAAGGCCGGGGTGAGGTCGCAGACGCAGATCTCGCCGCCGGCCCGGGAGGCGATCAGCGACAGCAGGCGGACGCGTACCGGGTCGCCCAGTGCTTTGAACACCTTGGCCAGTTCGGCCGACTGGTCCTCGTCCAGCGGTGTCTCCAGCAGGCTGGGGCAGCAGGCGCTGCTCCGGGACCGGGCCACCGGGCTCTGATTCGACATGCTTCTATGTTGACAGATCTCGATTCAGCGCACAAGCTTGCATCGACAGACATCGATACAAGGGAGTCACGCCATGTCCCGTGTCCAGCTCGCCCTGCGCGTCAGTGACCTGGAGGCCTCGGTCGCCTTCTACACGCAGCTGTTCGGCACCGGCCCCGCGAAGCGGCGCGAGGGGTACGCCAACTTCGCCGTCGCCGAGCCTCCGCTCAAGCTCGTCCTCCTGGAGGGTGAGCCGGGAGCGGAGACCCGCCTCGACCACCTGGGGGTGGAGGTGCAGTCCACCGAGGAGGTCACGGCCGCCGCCGGGCGGCTGAAGGAGGCCGGCCTGGCCACCTTCGAGGAGAACGACACCTCCTGCTGCTACGCCGTCCAGGACAAGGTCTGGGTGCACGGGCCCGGCCGGGAGCCCTGGGAGGTGTACGTCGTGAAGACCGACGCCGACACGCCGGGCAGGAGCGCCGTGGCGGCGCCGGAGGGGTGCTGCGCCACCGGGCGGTAGCGGCGGCAAGGGCCCCCGGGGGGCGCGGCGCGGCGGTGTCCAGGTGGGTGTTCGGATCGTGAGACGGATGGTCCTCGGCAAGGTGCTTGACTTCAAGGTTTGTTGAGCTTTTAGCGTGAGCGCACTGTCGCTTTCGCCGTCCCGTCGGGTCGGCAGGAGGGAACGATCGATCATGACCAGCGAGGCCATGCGGCTCGAAGTGATCACCGGAAGTGTGCGGGAGGGCCGGGTGGGACCCGTGGTGGCCTCCTGGTTCGCCGGGCAGGCGCGGCGGCACGGGGAGTTCTCCGTGGGGCAGATCGATGTCGCCGACTACGCGCTGTCCACCTCCATGTCCGGCAGCCCGGAGCAGGCCACCCGGGACGCGCTGGACGCGTTGTCGCCCCGGCTGCACGCCGCGGACGCCTACGTGGTGGTGACCCCCGAGTACAACCACAGCTACCCCGGCGCGCTGAAGAACGTCATCGACTGGCACTTCGCCGAGTGGCACGCCAAACCGGTCGGCCTGGTGTCCTACGGCGGGATCTCCGGCGGGCTGCGGGCCGCCGAGCATCTGCGGCAGGTGTTCGCGGAGCTGCACGCCACCACCGTGCGGAACACCGTCAGCTTCCACGGGCACGGCCCCTGGGACGACTTCGGCGGCGCCGGGGAGGACGAGGCCGCGGGGGCGGCGCGGGCGCTGCTCGATCAGCTGGGCTGGTGGGCGCTGACCCTCCGGGAGGGGCGCGGGGCCCGGGCCTATCGGGCGTGACCAGCCGTTTCTCGTATGCCGGACAGGTGTTTCGCTCTGTGGTCGGGGTGGCTACTGTGACGCGCAGGTCAAGAGTGCCAGCGCGAAGACCCGGCTAGCTGGCCGGCAACCCTCCTGCACGGTGGGGTGCCCCCGGGGAAAGACCCGGCCGCGGTGAAGCGGCAAGCGTGCTCCTGACGAGTTCCCGGGCTCCGTCCCGGACGGTGCCGGCGCGTTTGCCGCGTGTCGCGGTCGCCCCTGCGAACCCTGCACGACGAGGCGGACCCATGAGCACCATCGGCGACACCACGCAACCGGACGACATCGGGCGGATCGCCGCCCTGGACGAGCGGATCGCGGTCGCCCGCGCCGGCAAACCGCTGGTGGTGCGCCGCGCCCAGGAGGCCGGGGAGGCGCTGTTCGACGGGCCCGCGCCGGTGAGCGCCCCGGTACGCCGGGGGCTCGCCGCGCTCGCCGCCCGCTGGCACGGGGTCCCCGAACTCGTCGAGCACCACGCCGAGCGCGGCGCCGACCCGCTGTACGGCGACGACCTGCCCGCCGACCCCGCGCTGCGCGCCGCCGCCGCGCACATCGACCTCATCACCGTCTCTCCCGCGCTCGCCACCCGCGCGGACCTGGCCCGGCTGACCGAGGCCGGCTGGTCCCCCGACGCGATCGTCACCCTCTCCCAGACCGCCGCGTTCACCGCCTTCCAGGCCCGCGCCGTCCTCGGCCTGCGGCTGCTCCAGGGCCGCGAGCCCGGCCCGTACCGGCCGCCCGCCCGCACCACCCCCGGGCACGGCCGGACCAAGAGCGCCGCTCGCACCGCCTCCAACGGCCGGGAACGTCCGGTGGAGTACACCCGCGAACTGCTCTCCTGGACCGCCTGGGTGCCCCCGGTCCCGGTCGACGAACTCACCCCCGAGCAGGAGGACTCCTTCCGGGGCAAGACCAACGGCGAGTACTTCCGGCTGCTGTCCCGACTGCCCAAGGTGCTGGCGGCCCGTACCGCGCTGGACACCGCGATCTTCGCCACCCGCGAGGGCCTGCCGCGCGCCGAGCGCGAACTGGCCGCCGCCGCCACCAGCAAGGTGACCGACTGCGTGTACTGCGCCTCCGTGCACGCCCGCAAGTCCGCCCAGATGTCCAAACGCGAGCAGGACGTCGACCGGCTGCTCGGCGTTTCGCTGCCGCGCGGCGCCGACTGGGTGCCCGAGGCGACCGCCGGGCTCGCCGAGGGGCAGGACGAGCGGTGGAGCGCCGTCATCGCGTTCGCCGCCGCGCTCGCCACCACCCCGGTCAGCGCCACCACCGCCCACGTGGACCGGCTGCGCGCCGTGGGCCTCACCGACGCCGAACTGACCGATCTGGTCGCGGCCACCGCCTTCTTCACCTGGGCCAACCGGCTGATGCTCAGCCTCGGCGACCCCTACTGGCCCGACGCCTCCCGCTGAGACCACCCAGAACGGAACCACCATGAGACACCGCATGGCCCGCGCCCTGTCCCTCGCCGCGGCGATCACCGTCGTGTCCACCGCGAGCGCCTGCGGCACCGTGGTCACCGAGGACGGCGCGAAGGACACCGGCAGTGGCACCTCCGAGGGCGCGATCACCGTCGTGGACGACGCCGGCCGCACCGTCGAACTGGCCGGGCCCGCCGAACGCGCCGTCGTCCTCAACAGCTACGGCAACGAGTTCGCCCAGGCCATCGGGGCCGGCGACCGCGTCGTCGGCTACGACCGGGTCTCCCAGTCCCGGCTGCCCTACCTCGGCATAGCCGACGACCAGGTCGTCAGCGAGGACCTCCAGGAGATCAACTACGAGTCGGTCGTCGAACTCGACCCCGACGTCTTCATCCTCCCC
Organism: Streptomyces harbinensis; assembly: GCF_900116145.1. Lineage (GTDB taxonomy): Bacteria > Actinomycetota > Actinomycetes > Streptomycetales > Streptomycetaceae > Streptomyces > Streptomyces carpaticus. The sequence continues at coordinate 146,590 of NZ_FPAB01000004.1, forward strand.
CGCAACGGCGCCTGGCAGGAGGCCGCGCGGCAGCTGGAGTCCTTCGGCATCCCCGTGGTGGTCGCCACCGCCTGGGACTTCGACGTGTTCCACGAGACCGTCGACCTGCTCGGCGAGGTCTTCGGCGAGCCGGAGGGCGCCGAGCGCGTCGCCGGCTTCTACGACGAGATCTTCGGCCTGATCAGCGACCGGGTGGCCGGCACGGAACCGGTACGGGTGTACTGGGAGACCGAACAGCCCTACCTCACCGGCCTCCCCGGCTCCGGCTTCGACCAGATCATCGTCGCCGCCGGCGGCCGGAACATCTACGGCGACCTCGACACCGGCGGCGATCAGCAGGCCGAGACCACCGTCGACCCCGCCTCGCTCCTGGAACGCGACCCCGAGGTCGTGGTGCACGAGTTCGGCCCCTCCGCCGCGCCCACCGGCGACGACCGGTTCGCCACGGTCGCAGCCGACCTCACCGGCCGGGCCGGCTGGCAGGGCCTCACCGCCGTCCGCGACGGCAACGTCTTCGTCACCAACGGCTGGGCCACCAGCGGCCTCTCCAAGGCCATCGGCGCGCTCTACCTGGCCACCTGGCTGCACCCGGGCGCGTTCGCCGACACCGACCCGGACGGCTACCTCCAGCGCTGGGCCGAGGAGTTCCAGGGCATCGAGGACTTCGCCGGCGCCGGCGCGTACCTCCAGAAGGTGGGCTGACCCGCCATGACGCTCACCCAGACGCCGCCGCGCGAGGCGGCGCCCGACGCCCCGCCCCCGGCCCGCCCCGCCTGGCGCGGCCGGCCGGCGGTGCTGTGGGCCGGTACGGTGCTGGCCGTCCTCGTCACCGGCTGGTGCGTCACCGCCGGCACCGCCGACGCCGGGCCCGCGGACGTGTGGCAGGCCGTCCGGCTCGCCGTCTTCGGCGGCGTGCTGCGCGAGGACTTCGCCCAGACCTACTCCATCATCATCAACCTGCGGCTCCCCCGGGTGCTGCTCGCCTTCGCCGCGGGCGCCGCGCTCTCCCTCGCCGGTGTGGTGATGCAGGGGCTGCTGCGCAACCCGCTCGTCTCGCCGTTCACACTCGGCGTCTCCCCGGCCGCCGCCTTCGGCGCCGCGCTGGCGATCCTGCTGACCGGCGGCTCGGCCGGCTCCGGTTCGTGGCTGGTCATCGGCAGCGCGCTGGGCACCGCGCTGGCCGTCTCCGCCGTGGTGCTCGGCCTCGCCTCCGCCAAGGCGATGTCCGCCGCCACCCTGCTCCTGCTGGGCATCGCGCTCACCCAGCTCTTCGAGGCGATGACCGCCGCGCTCCAGTTCGTGGCCGACGAGAACACCCTCCAGGCCATCGTCCGCTGGACGTTCGGCTCGGTGAACGACGCGGGCTGGCAGGACGTCACCGTCGTCGGCGCCTTCGCGCTGGCCGCCCTGCCGCTGCTGCTGTGGTACAGCCGCGACCTCAACGCCATCGCCTTCGCCGGCGACGACGCCGCCAAGAGCCTCGGCGTGAACGTCACCGCCGTACGCGTCGGACTGATCGTCGTCTCGGTGGTGCTGGCCGCCGTCGTGGTGTCCTTCTGCGGCGTCATCGGCTTCGTCGGCCTGGTCGGCCCGCACATCGCGCGGCTCGCCATCGGCGCCGACCACCGCTACCTGCTGCCGTTCTCCTTCCTCACCGGCGGGCTGCTGCTGGTGATCGCCGACACCGTGGGACGTACCGTACTGGCACCGTCCGTCATCCCGGTCGGCATCGTCGTCGCCTTCATCGGCGCCCCCGTCTTCATCAACCTCATCCTGACCAGGAGAGGAGCCGCGCAGTGAGCCTCGATGTCGCGTCCGTCCGGTTCGGCTACCGGCGCACACCGGTCCTGGAGGGAGTCGATCTGCGGGTGGCGGAGGGCGGGTTCTGCGCCCTGCTCGGCCCGAACGGCTCCGGCAAATCCACCCTCACCAAGATCATCGCCCGGGTGCTCACCCCCGCCGCCGGCTCGGTCTCCTTCCACGGCCGGGACCTGCTGGCCGCACCGCGCCGCGAGCACGCCCGGGTGGTGGCGTACGTTCCGCAGTCCGGCCCGGCGCCGTTCGAGCAGACCGTACGGGAGGCCGTCCTGCTCGGCCGCACCCCGCACATCGGGCTGCGGCCCACCCGCCGGGACCGGGACATCGTGGCGGCGGCCATCGACCGGCTCGGGCTCGGCGCGCTCGGCGACCGTCCGATGTCCCAGCTCTCCGGCGGCCAGGCGCAGCGGGTGCTGATCGCCCGCGCCCTGGCGCAGGAGCCGCGGGTGCTGCTGCTGGACGAGCCGACCTCGGCGCTCGACCTGCGCTACCAGATCGAGACGCTCCAGATCGTGCGGTCGGTGACCCGCGAGGAGGGCGTCACCGCGCTGATCGCCATCCACGACCTCAACCACGCCGCGCACTTCTGCGACCAGGCCGTCCTGCTGGACGGCGGCCGGGTGGTGGCGGACGGGCCGCCGGCCGAGGCGTTCGACGCGGCGGTGCTCAGCCGGGTGTACGGGCTCGACGTGCGGGTCACGCGCGGCGAGCAGGGCGTGGAGGTACGGCCCTCGGCGCTGGAGGCCGCGTGAGCACCGGGGTGGACGCTGACGCGTGCTTCGACGCGGTCGTGGTGGGCGGCGGTCCGCGCGCGGTGTCGGTGGTGGAACGGCTCGCCGCCCGGCACCCGGACGGGGCGCCCCCGGTGCGGGTGGCCGTGCTGGACCGGGTGGAGGTGGGCGCCGGGGCGACCTGGCGCACCGATCAGTCGCCGCTGCTGCTCAACAACACCTACAGCGCGCACACCACCGTCTACACCGACGAGTCCACGCCGATGGACGGCCCGGTCACGCCGGGCCCCGACCTGATCACCTGGGCCCGGGAGAGCACCCCGCCGCCGGACCGCCCGGCGTGGGTGGCCGCGGAGGCCGCCGCGCTGCGGCCGTGGTCGTATCCGTCCCGGCGCATCCAGGGCGTGTACTACCGGGAGCAGCTGGCCCGGGCGGAGGCGACCGGGCGGGTGCTGGTCACCCGGGTGCTCGGCGAGGCGGTGGCGCTGGAGCGCGACGGCGGCGCGGACGGGGACCGTACCGTACGGCTGGCCGACGGGCGCGCGCTGCGCGGCCGGATCGTGGTGCTCGCCCAGGGCATGGTGCAGGCCAAGCGGTCGGCGCGGACCGCCGCCCTGGTGGCGGCGGCCGAACGCGACGGGCTGGTCTACATCGAGCCGGGCATGCCCGCCGAACGCGACTGGGACCGGGTGCCGGGCGGCGAAACTGTCCTGGTCACCGGGCTGGGAGCCAACTTCTTCGACGTCGTCGCCCTGCTCACCGAGGGCCGCGGCGGCACCTTCGAACCCGCCGGGGACCCGGCCAGGCCCGCCCGGCTGCGCTACCGGCCCAGCGGGCGCGAGCCGCACCTGGTGGCCGGCTCCCGGCGCGGGCTGCCGTACCGGTCGAAGGCGGCGTACGCGTCGGGGTTCCCGCCCCGGTACGTGCCCCGGCTCGCGACCGCCGACTGGTTCGCGGGCATCGCCGCCGGGCGGGGACAGGATTTCCGCCGGGATGTGTGGCCGCAGCTCGCCCGCGAGTTCGCGTGGGCGCACCTGTCCACCCTGCTCGCCCACCACCCCGGGGCCCTGGTGCCCGGCACCGGCGCGGCCGACCTGCTCGACCGGCTGCGCGCCGCGCCCGGTGAGGCCGCGGTGGACGAAGTCATCGCCCGCGCCGTCGCCGACCCGCGCCGCGCCCTGGCCGTGGGCCGCCTCGACCGGCCGCCCGCGCCGGGCCCGGTGGACGCAGGCACCTGGCGGCGGTGGGTGCGCGAGCACGCCGAGGACGAGCTCGACGCCATGCACGACCCGCTCCGCCACCCGCGCAACACCGTCAACCGCGCCATGGCCGCGCTGCGCGGGCCGGTACGGAAGCTGGTCACCGCCGGAGCGCTGGACGGGGAGAGCGTCGCCCGGGACCTCGACGGCTGGTTCACCGCGCTCGGCCTCGCCCTGGCGTCCGGGCCGCCGCCGCACCGCACCGCGCGGGTGCTGGCGCTGATCGACGCCGGGGTGCTGGAGCTGCTGGGCGAGGACAGCGAGGTGCGGTACGAGGACGGCGCGTTCACCGGCCGCTCGGCGGTACGGCGCGCGGCGCCGGTGCGGGCGCGGGCGTTCGTGGAGACCCGGATGTCGAAGGGCGTCGTCACGGACACCGACGACCCGCTGCTGGACGGGCTGCTGCGCGCGGGACGGGCGCGGCTGCACCGCTGGCCGAGCGGGCGCGGGCCGGGGCCGGCCAGCGGCACGCTGGATGTGACGCCGGACGGCTACCAGTTGCTGGACGCGGCCGGGGTCGCGGACGAGCGGGTGATCGTCCTGGGCATCCCGGCCGAGGGCGTCCAGCCCGGCTCGGCCATCGGCGCCACCCCGGGCGTCCCGTCCCCGCTGCTGGCGGGGGCGGACCGGGCGGCGGCGCGGGTGCTGGCGGCGCGGGCGGCTGCCGCGGAGGCGGGGGGAGCGGGGGCAGCGGGGGCGGTCAGCCCGCCCGGCGGCCCGGGCGCTGCGGACGCCGGTCCTTCTGCTGCTCCTGCTGCTGGGCCTTCCGTTCCTTCTGCTCCTGCTGCTCCTTGACGCGCGCGGCCTCCTTGCGGACCTCGGCCTGGGTGGCGCGCTCCTGCTGGAGCCACTCGGGCGGGTCGGCCTTGAGGGCGTCGATCTCGGCAGTGGTGAGGGCGTCGGTGACGCCGCCGCGGGCCAGGCCCGCGATGGAGACGCCGAGCTTGGCCGCCACCACCGGGCGCGGGTGGGGGCCCTCGCCGCGCAGCGTCCGCAGCCACTCGGGCGGATCGGCCTGCAGCGCGTTCAGTTCGCTGCGGGTGACGACGCCCTCCTGGAACGCGGCGGGGGTGGCGGGGAGGTACACACCCAGCTTCTTCGCCGCCGTGGCGGGCTTCATCGTCTGGTCGGTCCGGTTCGAGCTCATGGCGCCAAGGGTAGCGATAGCCTGATGCGGTGACGGACTCGGAAGCGGCCCCTGCGTTCCGGCTCGGCTATGTGCCGGGCGTAACGCCCGGCAAGTGGGTGCGGATCTGGCAGGAGCGGCTGCCGGACGTACCGCTCGTGCTGTCCGGGGTGACGGCCGCCGAGGCGCCCGGGACGCTGCGCGCGGACGGGCCGGAGGCGGCCGACGCGGTACTGCTGCGGCTGCCGGCGGACCGGGACGGGCTGAGCGTGATCCCGCTCTACACCGAGACGAGTGTGGTGATCGTCCCCAAGGACCATGTGGTGGCGGCGGCCGACGAGGTGACGGCCGCCGATCTCGCGGACGACATCGTGCTGCATCCGCTGGACGACACCCTGGAGTGGGAACGGCTGCCGGGCCGGCCCGCGCTGGAGCGGCCCGCGACGACGGCGGACGCCGTCGAGCTGGTGGCGGCGGGGGTGGGCGTGCTCGTCGTCCCGCAGTCGCTGGCCCGGCTGCACCACCGCAGGGATCTCACCTACCGGCCGGTCACCGACGCGCCCGTGTCGCGGGTGGGGCTGGCGTGGCGGGAGGGGCGTACGAGCAACCTGGTGGAGGAGTTCATCGGGATCGTGCGCGGCCGGACGGTCAACAGCTCGCGCGGCCGGCAGGCCGAGGAGCCGCAGCGGAAGCTGAGCGCGCGGGCGAAGGCCAAGGCGCGGGCCGAACGGCGGGCGGCGGCCGGTGGTGCCGGGAGCGGTGGCGGGGGCGGCCGGGGCACCGGCGGTGGCCGGGGCGCGGGCGGCTCCGGCGGGCGGCAGCAGCCGCGCGGCGGCGGGCGGAACGGGCGGCGCTCCTCGCGGTAGCGGGCGCCCGGGCCGTCGGCTCCCGGCCCCGGGTCGGTCCCGCGCGCCGGTCCTGCGGCAGTCCCCGGCCCGTTCACCGGGCGGAACCACCGCCCTCAGCGCGCCCCGTCCCCGTCGATCCCCCGGCCGGGGAACGTCCGGTCCAGCAGCCCGAGGAGCGCCCGCCAGTGCCGGGCGTCCGCCGCCGGGTCGTACGCGACGGTGTCGGCCTGGGTGAAGCCGTGCCGCGCGCCCCGGTAGACCTCCGTCCGGTACCGCACCCCGGCCCGGGCCAGGGCGGCGTCGAGGCGGTCGATCTGCTCGGGCGGCAGGGACGCGTCCTGGTCGGCGTGGCCGAAGTACACCTCGGCGGTGATCCGGCCGGCGAGCCGGTGCGGACTGTCCTCGGCCTCGGTGGCCAGCCGGGCGCCGTGGAACCCGGCCACGGCCGCGACCCGGTCCGGGAAGCCGCCGGCCGTGCGCAGCGCGAGCCCGGCGCCGAAGCAGTAGCCGGTGACGGCGACCGGTCCGCCGGTGGTGAGCGGTGAGGCGGCCAGCCAGTCGAGACAGGCGCCCGCGTCGCGCCGTACGGCGTCGGGGGTGAGGGCGCGCAGCGCGGGGCCGAGGCGTTCGAAGAGGTCGGGGCGGGCCGCGGTGTCGATGCGCTCGGGCAGGTCGAGGAGCGGGGCGGGGCCCTGCCGGTACAGGACGTTGGGCACCAGCACGGTGCAGCCGGCGGCGGCGAGGCGGTCAGCCATGGCGACGAGGTGGGGGCGGATGCCGAAGGCGTCCATGTACATGAGGACGGCGGGGTACGGGCCGCCGTCGCCGGGGTGGGCGAGGTAGGCGTCGGCGGTGCCGTCGGGGGTGGGGACGGCGGCGTTCGTCAGCGAGGCGGTCACCGGGCCACCGTAGCCCGGGGCGGGTCGCCCGGGCGGCCGGCGCCGCCCTGCTCGCCGCCGCCGTCGGCATCCCGGTGGGCCGACCGCTGCACGGGGGTTCTGCAAAGCCGTGACGGCCGCTATTTTGGAGTGCGGGAGCGCTCCCATGCACGGACTGAAGTACCGGCGACGGGCCGTCGGTACCCCCGGCCCGTACGACCGACTGGGCCGGTGCTGCCGCATGCCCGTCACGGTCCATCCCCACAAGGAGAACCGTGAGCACTCAATCCCCCACCACGCGCAGGGCCCGGTTACTGGCGGTCCTCGGCGCCGCCGTGCTCGGCCTCGTCGCCGCGCTGATCCCCTCCCCCGCGTCCGCCCACGGCGCCACGATGATGCCCGGCGCCCGCACCTACCTGTGTTACCTGGACCTCCAGCGCAACATGGGCACCCAGATGCCGACCAACCCCGCCTGCGCGGCGGCGGTCCAGGAGAGCGGCACCGGCCCGCTGTACAACTGGTTCGCCGTCCTCGACTCCAACGGCGCCGGCCGCACCGCCGGGTACATCCCCGACGGACAGCTGTGCAGCGGCGGCAACCGCGGCCCGTTCGACTTCTCCGCCTACGACGCGGTCCGCGGCGACTGGCCGATCACCCACCTCACCTCGGGTGCGAACATCGAGCTGCGGCACAGCAACTGGGCGCACCACCCCGGTGACTTCAACGTCTACATCACCAAGGAGGGCTGGAACGGCGGCGCCCTGGGCTGGGACGACCTGGAGCAGATCAGCTCCGTGACCAACCCGCCGCAGCGCGGCAGCGTCGGCTCCGACAGCGGCCACTACTACTGGGACGTGCAGCTGCCGCAGCGGACCGGCACGCACATGCTGTACGTGCACTGGATCCGTTCCGACAGCCAGGAGAACTTCTACTCCTGCTCGGACATCGTCTTCGACGGCGGCAACGGCGAGGTCACCATGGGCTCCGGCGACACGCTGAGCGCGGAGGAGGTCACCGAGCTGGCCGACGCCGCCGACGCGGCCGCCGCCTCCCACGCGGCGCACGCCGAGCACACCGACCACAGCGCGCACGCGGGCCACGCCACGGCCACGGGCGCCGCGGCGGTGGGCGCGGGCGTACGCACCTTGGCGGGCACCCTGTTCTGACCCGGGCCCCGGTCCGGCACCACCCCGCCCGGGCCCGGCGGAGCCTTCACCCCCGGCTCCGCCGGGCCCGGTACGTTCCCCGGGTCCGTGGTCCATGGGGCCGCCGAGGGGTGGTCCGTCCTGTCGTACGCGCCGGTGTCGTGCGCGGTTTGCCCGCGCTTCGGGGGCGTGCGCGGGGCGCTCGGGAAGGTCTCCACACCTCCGATATCCCATCGTTATGGCCCGGTCGGCAACGGACTTCCCGGTTCGCGCATCTTTACTGCTGAGACCTACGAATCCTTCAGGGGGACATGGTGCGCTCCGCGCTCAGGCACAGAACGTCCGTCGCCGTCGCGGCCATCGCCGCGGCGGCTCTGCTGCTGACCGGGTGCGGGGGCCAGGGCGGTGCCGAGGACGAGAGCGCGCCGCCGGCGAGTTCGGCACCCGAGGCCGACCAGGTGGACGACAAGCCGGCCGACGAGGAGCCGGAGGAGGAAGAGACCGAGCCGGCCGAGGAGATCGTCCTCGAATTCGGCGACGAGTCCGACCAGGTGCGGGAGTTGCAGGCGCGCCTGGCCCAGCTGGACCACTTCGCCGCCGACCCGACCGGGTACTACGGCGACGTCACGGTCGGCGCGGTTGCTGGGTTCCAGGAGGCGCAGCAGCTGGAGGTCTCCGGCACCGTCTTCGAGAGCACCTGGGCCGCCATCACGGAGCTGAGCACCGCCCCCAGCCAGCAGGAGCTGTATCCGCCGCAGCTGGTGATGGGCTACGGCGACAACAACGACCAGGTGCGCGAGCTGCAGGCGCGGCTGATCCAGCTCGGCCACTTCGACGAGAAGCCGACCGGGTACTACGGCGACGTCACCTCCTCGGCCGTGCGCGCCTTCCAGCAGTCGGCCGGCATCGAGGCGACCGGCCAGCTGGACGAGAGCACCTGGAGCGCGCTGAAGGAGCAGACGAGCGCCCCGGCGCAGGACGACATGTTCCCGCCGATCGAGGTGCCGGAGGTGGAGACGCCGGCCAACCTGGACGAGCGCTGCATGACCGGGCGGGCGCTGTGCATCTCCAAGACCACCAACACGCTGTCGTGGGTGATCGACGGCCAGGTGAAGACGACGATGGACGTGCGGTTCGGGACCGAGGAGTACCCGACCCGCGAGGGTGAGTTCGACGTCTACTGGAAGTCCCGCAACCACCACTCGACGCTGTACGACTCGCCGATGCCGTACGCGATGTTCTTCGACGGCGGCCAGGCGGTGCACTACTCGGAGAACTTCGCCGCCAACGGCTACAACGGCGGCTCCTACGGCTGTGTCAACGTCCGGGACGAGGCGGCGATCGCCGCGCTGTTCGACGAGGTGCGCGAGGGCGACAAGGTCATCGTCCACTGGTGAGGCGGGGGACGCCGGTCCCTCAGTGATGGAACGCGGGGCGCTGCTCGGCTGTGGCCGCCGGATGGCGGGCCAGCTCGGCCAGCGCCCCGCGCACGTCCGCGAGCAGCAGGGTGGTCAGATCGCGGCTGACCCCGTGGCGTACCACCACCCGCTGCACGACGGTCTCCTCGCGGTCGGCGGGCAGTGGGTAGGTGGGGACCTGCCAGCCGCGCAGCCGCAGCCGTTCGGCCAGGTCGTACAGGGTCCAGCCGGCCCGGTCGGCGGCGCGTTCGGGGGTGAGCGTCCAGCACACCACGGGCAGTCCGGCGCGGCCGTCGTGCAGCACCTGGAAGGGGCCGAGCCCCGCGATGCCGTCGGCGAGCGCGACGGCGGTGTCGGCGCAGGCGCGCTGCACGGCCTGGTAGCCGGTGCGGCCCAGCCGCAGCAGGTTGTAGTACTGGGCGACGATCTCGCCGCCGGGGCGGGAGAAGTTGAGCGCGAAGGTGGGCATGTCGCCGCCGAGGTAGTCGACGTGGAAGACGAGTTCGTCCGGCAGGTCGCCGGCGTCCCGCCACACCACCCAGCCCACGCCGAGCGGGGCGAGGCCGAACTTGTGGCCCGAGCAGTTCACGGACTTCACCCGCTCGATCCGGAAGTCCCACTTCAGGCCCGGCTGGAGGAACGGCGCCACGAAGCCGCCGCTCGCCGCATCCACGTGGATCGGTACGTCGGTCCCGGTGCGGGCCGCGAGCGCGTCGAGGGCGGTGGCGATCTCCTCGACCGGTTCGTAGGCGCCGGTGAAGGTGACGCCGAGGGTGGCGACCACGCCGATGGTGTTCTCGTCGCAGTACCGGGCGAGTTGCGCGGGGTCGGAGGTGGTGCGGCCGGGCAGCAGCGGCATCCGGCGCAGCTCGATGTCGAAGTAGCGGGCGAACTTCTCCCAGCACACCTGCACCGGGCCGCACACCAGGTTCGGCCGGTCGGCGGGCAGCCCGGCGGCCCGGCGCCGGGCCCGCCAGCGGCGGTGCAGGGCGAGACCGCCGAGCATCGCCGCCTCGCTCGATCCGGTGGTGGAGCAGCCGACGGCGGCGGCGCCGTGCGGGGCGTGCCAGAGCGCGGCGAGGATGTGGACGCAGCGCGCCTCCAGTTCGGCGGTCTGCGGGTACTCGTCCTTGTCCACCATGTTCTTGTCGAGGGTGTCGGTCATCAGGGCCCGTACCTCGGGTTCGGACCAGGTGGTGCAGAAGGTGGCCAGGTTCTGCCGGGAGTTGCCGTCCAGCGCGAGTTCGTCGCGGATCAGCTGGTACGCCTCGCGGGCGGGCATCGGCCCCTCGGGCAGGGTGTAGCGCGGCAGGGCCCGGCCGCTGCCGGGCAGCGCGTACAGGTCGGCGCTCCGGTCCGTACGCTCCTGGGTCACACGGTGGAGGGGCACGTCCTCCACGCTGCGGGCGCGGGCGCCGGGCCGCAACCGTGCCGCCGCCGAAGAGGCGACGGCGGGGGGCGGTGCGGGGTGGTGGGGTGATGATGGGGCGTATGCGCTACATCATCATCGGAGCGGGAGCGGTCGGCGGAGCCATCGGCGGGCGGTTGCACGAGGCGGGTCACGAGGTCGTCCTCGTGGCGCGCGGTGCCCACTACGCGGAGCTGCGCGACGGCGGCCTGCGGCTGCGGACCCCCGACGCCTCCCTGACCCTGCCCATACCGGCGGCCGACCGGCCCGAGGCCGTCGAGCTGCGCCAGGACGACGTGCTCGTGCTGGCCGTCAAGACCCAGGACACCGTGGCGGCGCTGGAGTCCTGGGCCGGCCGCCCGGTGGCGGGCGGCGGGACGGCCGGGGAGCGGCTGCCGCTGCTGTGCGCGCAGAACGGGGTGGTGAACGAACGTCTGGCGCTGCGCCGGTTCCGGTACGTGTACGGGGTGTGCGTGTGGCTGCCGGCGCAGTTCCTGGCGCCGGGGGTCATCACCGCGCCGTGTGCGCCGCTGACGGGGATGCTGCACATCGGCCGGTTCCCGGACGGGACGGACGAGGTGGCGCGGCGGGTCGCGGCCGATCTGGAGACGGCGTACTTCCTGGCGCCGGTGGCCGGGGACGTGATGCGGTGGAAGTACGCCAAGCTGCTGTCGAACCTGGCGAACGCGGTGGAGGCGATCACCGGTTCGGCGAGCGAGCCGGGTTCGGCCGAGTTGGCGGCGCGGGCCAGGGCGGAGGGCGTGGCGGTGCTGCGGGCCGCCGGGATCGCGTTCGCGTCGGAGGAGGAGCAGGCGGCGCTGCGCGGGGAGCGGATGCGGATGCGGCCGGTGCCGGGCGGCGACCCCGCGCACGGCTCGTCGTGGCAGAGCCTGCGGCGCGGCGCGGGGTCGATCGAGGCGGATTATCTGAACGGGGAGATTGTGCAGCTGGGGCGGCTGCACGGGGTGGAGACGCCGGTGAACGAGCTGCTCCAGCGCACCGCGAACCGGTTCGCGCGGGAGGGGCGGGCGCCGGGGTCGCTCGCGGCGGCCGAGCTGCGGTGAGGCCCGGCCGGCGGCGCGCCGGGTCAGCGCTCCGCCGGGTCGGCGTCCGGGACGGTGGTGGCGGGGGCGCCCGGGGCGGCGTCCGGCAGTCGTTCGCTGAGCCGGGCGAGCCGCTGGCGGGCGGCCTGGGGTGTGCCGAGCCCCAGGCCGAAGGCGATCTCCTGCCAGGTGAGCCCGCGGCCCCTGGCCATGGTGATCAGCCCGGCCTCCACCTCGTCCAGCTCGGCGCGGGCGCGCGGCAGGAGGGTGAGGGCGGCGGTGATGTCCGCCCGGTCCACCTCGGGCTCGCCGTCGGCGGGCAGCGCGGCGCCGCTGAGCAGGAACGCCACCAGCCGCACCGCCTCGTGCGGCGCGAGCACGGCGGGATGGGTCTGCCGGGCGCGCTGGGCGTCGTCGGCGGCGTGCCGCTCGGCGATCCGGAAGAGCGCGGCGTAGGCGCGCCGGGCGGCGGCGGTGCCGGGGTCGGGGGGTGTGAAGGGGTCGTCGGTCATGCCGCCATCCTCAGTGAGAGCACGTTCCCTTGTCAACGAATTGCAGTGAACAGAATGTTCACAAGATCGCCGCTCAGCTGCCCGGACCGCCCTCGCGGTAGGCGTGCGGGGTGTGCCCGGTGTGCCGGCGGAAGACGCGGGTGAAGTAGGCGCGGTCGTGGAAGCCGACCGCGCGGGCCACGGTCTGGATGGTGTCGTCGCTGGTCCGCAGCCGGGCCATGGCGCGGCGGATGCGCAGCCGGGTCAGGTACTCCCACAGGGTCAGTCCGATCTCGCGGTGGAACAGCCGCCCCAGGTGGTCCTCGCTCATGCCCGCCGCCTGCGCCACCTGCCAGCGGGTGATGTGCTGCCGGTAGTGCGCCTCCAGATAGGCGAGCGCCGCGCGCACCGGCGCGGGCGCCGGTTCCGTGCGCTGGGTCATCGTGGTGAGCAGGACGGCCGTCTCCGCCGCGCTGAGCACCTGGCGCCCCAGCAGCACCAGACCGGGGTGGGGTTCGGCCCGGCGGAGGTCCGCCGCCGTGAACCCGTCGTCGCTGAGCAGCAGGACGGGGGTGGCCGCCGGTGCGCCGGTGAGGTCGCGGGCCTGGTCGACCAGGTCGAAGCCGTCCATGTCGGGCAGCACCCGGTCGGTGACGATCAGGGCGGGCGGCCCGGCGTCCTCCGCCAGCAGGGCGAGCGCGGTGGTGCCGTCGGCGGCGGCGCGCACGGTGCGGCCCGGCAGGACGGCGGTGAGCAGCCGGCGCAGTTCCTCGCGGGTGGCCGGCACGGCGGTGGCGATCAGCGCGGGCCGGGTGGGTCCGGGCGGGCGCAGCGCGGTGAGGGCGGTGTGCAGGTCGGGGCGGCCGAGCGCGGCGGTGCCCTCGATCCCGTACAGCAGGAACGGGGTGTGGCGCAGCGCCGGGTGGTCGTGGAGCCGGCGGATCACCGACCACTCCTGGGGGCGGGTGTGGGCAGCGTCCCAGGCGATGGCGGCCGGGCCGGGCGGGGCGGTGAGGGTGGCGAGGTCGTCGTCCGGGTGCAGGTGGTGCGGCAGCAGGCCGTGGCGGCGGGCGAGCGCGGTGAGGTCGGGGGGCGGGGCGGTGGCGGCGGCGATGAGCAGGGTACGGCTGCCGGCGGCGCCGGCCGGCGGCAGCGCGTGGACGGCGTCGGGGGGCGGGGCGGGCAGCGGGAGTTCGAGGACGAACGCGCCGTCCGCGAAGCCGAGCGCGCCGCCGTGCAGGACGGCGAGCCGGCGGGCGATGGCCAGGCCGAGGCGGTTTCCCGGCCGGCCGGTGGCGAAGGGCTGGAAGAGCTGGTCGGGGTCGCCGGGCGGCGCGGCGGTCCGCAGGCCGGGGGCGGTGAGGCGCAGGACGAGGTACGGGGGCCGCAGGTCCGCGGTGAGCCGGCTGCCGGGGCCGGCGGCGGCGCGGTGCAGGTTGCCGAGGATCTGCCGCAGCCGGGCGGGGTCGGCGACGACGGCGGGCAGCCGGGCCGGGAGGCGGGCGGTGCAGACGTCCGTGCACGTCTCGATCAAAAGCGGTCGGGGATCGATCAGTTGTCGATTGAGGTCGAGCGCGTCGATCTCCGAACGGGACAGGTCCAGCAAGTCGTCGATCAGCAGCAGTAACTGGGCGGCATCCGCGTGCCCCGGGTCGCCGGGCCGCAGCCGCCGCAGGATCGCCTCGACGGGGGTGCGCAGTTCGTCCGTGGCGTTGTCCAGCAGCCGTGTCTTGCCGCGGCTGGCCCGCTCGGCGGCATCCCGGGCCCGGCGTACCTCCTCGAACAGCCGCACACCCTTCAGCGTCGCGCTGATCTGGTCGCCCAGCGCCCGGAAGAGCGCTCCGTGCCGGGCGGCGGCCCGGAGCGGGCCGGTCTCGAAGAGCGCGAAGCCGAGATGTTCGGCGCCGATGTGCAGCGGTTCGAGAACGGCCGTCCAGCGCGGCCCGTCCGCCGGGGGCAGCGGAAGGCCGGACGGTACGGGCGGGGCGGGCGCGTCCGGTGAGGCGGTCGCGTCGGGCGGGGCCGGCGCCGGGTCGAGCAGCAGCCGGACGGCCGGGATGCCCAGCGGCGGCAGCCGGCGATCCAGCGCGCCGGTCAGCGCGGCGGTGTCGGTGACCGTGGTGAGCGCGGCGGCCAGTTCCTGGAGTCCGCGTGCCTCCTGCTCCTTCGTCCAGCGCTCGTACTCCAGCAGCCGCTGGGTCTTGTCGGCCACCATGAGCCGGGCCTGGCCGAGCAACCGCTCCCGGCGCGCGTCGCCCGGTACGGGCGCGGCGGCGCGCAGGGCCACCAGGGCGCGGTCCCACGCGGCGGCGTGCTCCGGCGCGTGCACCCGGCTGCTGATCAGCCGTTCAAGACCGGCGAGGAAAGCGGTGCCGGTGGTCTCCTCCAGCGCGGGCAACAGGCCGGCGAGCCCCGGCGGCAGATCGCCCGGGCCGCCGCCGTCCGGGCCCCGGTCCACCTCGCCGACCAGCGGTGAGTGGCAGCCGCAGGACCGGCGGATCATCAGCGTGCCGGGCACGGCCCGCCGGGCGGGCGGCGCGGTGCCGCGCAGCCGGGCCAGCAGGGTGTCGACGGCGAGCGCGCCGAGCGCGCCGAACGGCAGGGCGACGGAGGTGAGCGGCGGATCGCTGATCCGGGCCTCGGCGGAGTCGTTGAAGCTGATCAGCGCCACGTCCTCGGGGACCCGCACGCCCCGGTGGGTGAGGAAGCGCAGCGCGTCGGCGGCCAGCGCGTCGCTGCACACGATGACGGCGTCGAAGTCGCGGCCGGGGCGCAGCCCGCGGACGTCCAGCAGCACCCGCATCGCGGCGGCCCCGGCGCCGGGTGCGAAGTCGACGGAGGCGCCGGTCAGGGCGCGGTCGTACGGCAGGCGGTACCGGGCGAGGGCGTCGGTGTAGGCGCGGAACCGGTCCACGGAGACCGGGTTGGCCAGCGGGCCGCGGATGCAGGCGAGGCGGCGGCGGCCGTGTTCGCGGGTGAGGTGGCCGACGGCGCGGCGCATGCCGGTGTTGCTGTCCAGCCGCAGCGTCTCGTGGTCGTCCAGGGCGCGGTTGAGGCTGACGACGGCGCCGAGCGCGGCGAGGCGTTCGGTGAGCCGGGCGGCCGGGGCGGTGCCGGGGGCGGGCAGGCCGAGGGTGGAGGTCCAGCAGATCGCGCCGTCCAGGTGGTCGGGGGAGATCAGCCGGTAGAGGGCGTTGCGGGCGGCGCCGTCCGCGCCGTCGGGCCGGATGGCGCCGCCGGGGAAGCACAGCAGGTTGACGTCGTTGCGCTCGGCCGCCTCCAGGACGCCGGCCCACAGCGTGGCGCCGACGCCGAGGTGGATGTTGGCCGTGACGAGCCCGATGGTGGGGCGGGGCCGACGTCGTGCCATGGAGAACTTCCTCGTCCGCCGTGGGAAACGTGCGAGGAAGATAACCCCATGACCGTACCCGGACAAGGCCGGGGCCGGTCCGGGCACGGGGGTGGTGCGGGTGGTGCGGGGGTGGTGCGGGCCGGGTCAGATCTTTCCGGCGCCCGCGCCCGACTGGACGATCGACTTGACGCTGGAGGCCGCGTCCAGGCTGTAGCTGTAGGGGATGCCGTTCACCGAACCGCCGGCCTGGCCGGAGCCGGAGTTGACGAAGTGGTTGTTGCGGGCGACGAGGGTGCCCGCCGGGGAGGAGCCCTCACCGAGATGGAACGGGTCGCGGGTGTTCTCGAAGTAGTTGCCCTCGACCAGGACGCCGGCTTCCCTGGTGGAGGCCACGCCGTAACTGGTCACCCCGCCGTAGTAGTTGTTGTAGACGTGCACCGGGTTGCCGAAGCGGACCCGGGGGTTGCGCTGGTTGGTGCCGTCGAACCAGTTGTGGTGGTAGCTGACCCGCAGCTTGCCCCGGTCCTCGGAGGCGTTGCCGTCGTCGTGGCCGAGCAGCATCGTCTTGTCGTGGCCGTACACCCGGTTCCACGAGACGGTGATGTTGTCCGAGGCCCGCTTGATGTCGACCAGGCCGTCGTAGGCGTTGGTCAGGGTGTTGTGGTCGATCCAGACCCGGGTCGAGCGCTCGATGTTGATCGCGTCGTCGTTCGAACCGGAGAACGTCAGGTTCTGGATGATGACGTTGGAGACGCCGCTGATGTTGAGGCCGCTGCCGGTGACGCGGCCGTTGTTGCCGACGCCGATGACGGTCTTGTTGGCGGCGACCTTGGTCATCGAGCTGAGCTGGATGGTGCCGTTGACCCGCACCTCGACCGCGCCGGAGCGCTGCACGGCCTCGGTGAACTGGCTGGCGTTGGTCACGGTCACCGTGGTGCCCCCGGCGCCGCCGGTGGTGCCCGCGCCGAAGCCGGTGGGGGTGCCCACGGCCAGGGTCGACACGGTGTCCTGCGGTACCTCGGCGGCGGTGCCGCTGGAGGCGGTCAGGGCGCCCAGTGTGGCGACGGCGGTGGCGACGGCCGTGACCGAGGCCAGCTTGAACCTTGCGCTCGTCCTGCGCATGCGATGCTCCGTCCGGATGTGGGGGGTGGAGGGGGATGGGTCGCGCGGCTCGCACACGTGCAATGCCCTGATGCTAGGGCGGGACCGTGTGGACGATGACGGCCCGCCTGTGGACTATTGCGCGCTTGTGTTGTGCGACTCTGCGCTGAGCTGGGCGTTGTCGGTGCCGCGCGGCACACTGGAAGCATGTGCAGAAGCATCAAGACCCTGCGGCCCCCGATGGCCCCTGATGTCACGGAGCAGGACATCGAGGCGGCGGCACGGCAGTACGTACGCAAGGTGTCCGGCTTCCACCGGCCGGCCGCCCACAACGAAGAGGTGTTCGAGGCGGCGGTGCGGGACATCACCGCCGCCACCGAACACCTGCTCGCTCACCTGGAGGTCAGGAACACAGCGCGCTCTCGATGAGCGCCCGCGTCGCGTCACCCTCCGGCATCGGGGTGTCGCCCTCGGGCAGCAGGACGTTGGTGTTGACCGACACGGCCACACTGCGGGTGCCGTCCTCGGTCACCCCGTCGCGGGTCATGAAGCCCTGGATGTCGCCCTGGTGCGCCCACACATCCCCGCACTCCAGCGGCAGCCGCATCAGGCCCAGACCGTACTCGGCCGCCGGCCAGGACGCCTCCAGTTCCGGCGCCGGCACCGTCTCCTTCATCAGGGCCAGCTGCGCCTCGCCCAGCAGCTCGCCGCCGAGCAGCGCCCGCAGGAAGGTGGTGGCGTCCTCGGTGGTGGTGACGATCGCCCCGGCCGCCCACGGCACGTCCGGGTTCAGCTCCGTGACGTCGAGGGGATCGCCGAAGACCGGCGTCTCGTCCGTCATATCGACGACGAACCGCGCGTAGCCCCTGGCGTGCGGCTCCGGGAGCCCCTTCTCGCCACCGGTGGGCACCGAGGTGCCGGACAGCCCGAGCGGCTCGACGATCCGCTCCCGCACCTCCTGGTGCCAGCCGTTCCCGGTGACCTGCTCGATGATCATCCCGGCGAGCACGTAGTTGGTGTTGGAGTACTGCCAGCCCTCTCCCGGCGCGAAGGCCGGCGGCTGCGCCACGGCCAGAGCGATCAGCTCCTCCGGGGTGTACTCCGCGTCCTGCGCCGGACCGAACCCCTCCTCCGTGAACATCTCCGGCAACCCCAGCAGGTACTCCGGCAGCCCGCTGGTGTGCTGGAGCAGCTGCCGCACGGTGATCGCGGAGCCGTCGATGCCCTCGCCCTCCACCAGACCCGGCAGCCAGTCCTCGACGCTGTCCTCCAGGTCGAGCGCGCCCTCCCCCACCAGCTGGAGCAGCACCGTCGCCACGAACGGCTTGGTGAAGCTGCCGGCCCGGAACGCCGCGTCCCACGGCATCGGCGTCTCCTCGGCGACATCCCCGTACCCGCTGCGGACGGTGATCTCCTCGTCCGGTGTGACGACCGTGGCCAGCACCCCCGGCGCGCCGAGATCCAGCAGGGCGTCGGCCTCCCGCTGGAGCGCCGCCTCCCCGGCCGGGGGAGCGTCCGGAACGGTCTCCTCCTCGTCGCAGGCGACCAGGGCGGCCGGCAGGATGGCCAGGGCTATCAGGGTGCTGACACGTCGGTTCACACCACCCGACGCTACGAGGCGCGGGGACGGGCGGCGTCCCCCGCGGACGGTAACTTCGCCTACCCCCACAGGGGTAGGCGGACAGTCGGCTGACTACGGTGGGGCGGGTGGGCACGAACTTCCGGCAGCTGCGAATGGATGTGTTCCTCGCGGGCGTGCTCACCGTCCTGTCGCTGATCACCACCGCCCACACCCCCGGCGCCGGGCCCGCCGCCGGCACCCTGGCCGCGCTGACCGTGGCCCCGGTCGCCCTGCGCCGGGTGGCCCCGGTCGCCACCATGACCGTCATCATCGTGGCCGAGCTGCTCTACGCCCTGCTCGGCCACGGCGACTTCCCCAACGCGGGCGCCGGCCTGCTGGTCGCCATGTTCACGGTCGCGATGATGTGCCCGCGCACCACCGCCGCCGTCCTGTGCGCCGCCATGGCGCTGCTCACCGTCCTGGTGTACGAGATCTCCGCCACGCCACCGCTCTGGTCGGAGGTGGTCCAGGCCGTCCTGGTGACCGTCATCGCCTGGCTGCTGGGCCGGGCCACCCGCAACTGGGCCCGGGAGGCCGGCCGGGCGGCGGCCCGCGAACGCGCCAGGATCGCCCGCGAACTGCACGACGTCGTCGCCCACCACATGTCGGTGGTCTCCCTCCAGGCCGGACTCGCCGGGTACGTCCTGGACCGCGACGCGCCCACCGCCCGCAAAGCCATCGCCACCGTGGGGGAATCCAGCCGCGAGGCGCTGACGGAACTGCGCCGCCTGGTGGACGTGCTGCGCGTGGAGGACGAGGACCCGGCCCCGCCGGAGGACATCGCCGAACTGGTACGCCGCACCCGCGCCGCCGGACTCGCGGTCGAACTGACGGTCACCGGGGAACGCCGGGCCGTCCCCGCGGACCTCGCGGTGTGCGTGCACCGGGTGGCGCAGGAGTCGCTGACGAACGTCCTCAAGCACGCGGGCCCCGCCGCCACCGCCCGCGTCCGGCTCGACCACGGCGCCCGGGAGGTGACCCTGACCATCAGGAACACCGGCGCCCCGGCCGCCGCGCCCGCCCGGGAGCCGCGCCCCGGGTCGTACGGCATCACCGGCATGCGGGAACGGGCGGCGCTGCACGGAGGCGAACTGAGCGCGGGCCCGCACCCGGACGGCGGCTTCGAGGTCCGGCTGCGGCTGCCGGCCGGAGCGGCCCGGTGAACACCATCCGGGTCCTGGTGGCCGACGACCAGCCGCTCATCCGGGCCGGCCTGGTCGCCCTGCTGAACGCCACCGACGGCATGTGCGCCGCCGGCGAGGCCGGCACCGGCGACCGCGCCGTGCACCTGGCCGCCGAGCAGCGGCCCGACGTCATCCTGATGGACATCCGGATGCCCGGTATGGACGGCATCGCGGCCACCCGCGAAATCCTGCGCGCGGCCGGCGCCGCGCCCCCGCGGATCATCATCCTCACCACCTTCGACCTGCCCGTCTACATCTACACCGCGCTCGGCGAGGGCGCGGCGGGCTTCCTGCTGAAGGACACCCCGCCCGACCGCATCGTCTCCGCGGTCCGCGCCGTCGCGGCCGGCGACATGCTCATCGCGCCGCGCATCACCCGGGACCTGGTCGAGACCTACGCCCACCACCACCGCACCGCCCCGCCCCGGCACGACCGCCCGGGCCTGGACGTCCTCACCCCGCGCGAGACGGATGTGCTGGAACTGGTCGGCCGCGGCCTGACCAACGCGGAGATCGCCACCCACCTGGTCCTGAGCGAAGCCACCGTCAAGACCCATGTGAAGCGCCTGATGAACAAGCTCGCCCTGACCAGCCGGGCCCAGGCGGTGGTGACGGCCTACGAGTCCGGCCTGATCACCCCGGGCGGCCCGCCCCGCCCGTAGGGCACCGCCGCGCCGTCCGCCGGCCCGCACCTCAGGCCGCCACGGTGGTCCCCGTCCCCGCCGTCCCCGCCGACCGTGCCGAGATCGCGCCGCTGATCAGGACGGCCCGCCGGCGGGTGGTGAAGCGGGGCAGGCCGACCACCAGCCCGTTGAGGCGGCCGGACTGCACACTGGGCCGTCTGCCGCGGTCGAGAGCCCGCAGCGCGGTCGCGACCACCTGCTCGGGGGTCTGGTATCTGCCCCGGTAGGCGCCGCTGCCCAGACCGTCGAAGAACTCGGTGCGGGTGAGCCCCGGGGCGAGCGACAGCACCCGCAGGCCGGTGCCGCGCGCCTCGTGCCACAGCGCCTCGGTGAAGCTGAGGACGAACGCCTTGCAGGCACCGTAGACCGCCATCCCGGGCATGGGGGTGTAGGCAGCCATGCTCGCCACATTGACGAGGACGCCCCGCCCCGAGGCACGGAGCGGTCCGATGAAGGCACGGGTGAGATCGACGAGATTGGCCACGTCGACAGTGATCTCGTCGGTGAGCCGGCCGGGATCCTCCGCGTGGAACGGGCCGTCGGTGCCGAACCCCGCGTTGTTCACCAGTCCGTCGACCGCTATGCCCCGCCGCTCCAGCTCGGCGGCCAGCCGCCGGCCCGCCCCCGGCTCGCTCAGGTCGAGGGCGACCGGCTCGGCCCGCACCCCGTACCGCTCCCGCAGCTCCGCGCCGAGCTTCTCCAGCCGGTCGCGCCGCCGCGCGACGAGGACGACATCGGAGCCGCGGCCGGCCAGCGCCCGCGCGAAGGCGGCACCGATGCCGGAGCTGGCGCCGGTGACGATCGTGGTCTGACCCGTGAAGTCGATGGAACGCATACCCGTACTCTAGGCAGACTCTTGCACTGAGTGCAAGACCCTGCACCGCATACGTCTTCCTACACTGGAAGCATGGCCGACACCCCCACGCTCCGAGAGCGGGCACGCAGCGCGGCGCGCGCGGAGATCGCCGCCACCGCCGTACGGCTCTTCGCGGAGCACGGCTTCGAGGCGACGACCGTCGATCAGATCGCCGCCGCCGTCGGCATCTCGCGCCGCTCGTTCTTCCACTACTTCGGCAGCAAGGAGGACGTCGTTCTCGGCGACACCGACGCGCTGGGCGAAACGGTGCGCGCGGCGCTGGAGGCCCGTCCGCCGGAGGAATCGGCGTGGACGGCCATCCGGGAGGCGTTCAAGGAACTGCGGCGCCGCGCGGGCAGCGAGAAGGAACAGCTGATCCTCGCCGGCATCCACGACCAGGCACCCTCCCTGCGCGCCCGGCACCTGGAGAAACACCTGCGCTGGCAGGAACTGCTCGCCCCCGAGATCCAGCGCCGCCTCGGCCTGCCCCCCTCGCCGGACCCCGACCCCCGCGCCCTGGCCTTCGTCGCCGCCGCCCTGGCCTGCCTCGACGCGGCCGTCGACGCCTGGTACCGCTCGGGCGGAACGGACGACATCGAACGCCTCTTCACCGACGCCGTCGCGACCCTCCGCGACTGAGCCGCACCACGCCCCCGCCCGGGTGGCCCGCCGGTGGCCGTCCCGGGCAGGGGTGGGTCAGCGGGCGGTCACAGGGCGGCGAGTTCGTCCGTCAGATCGTCCAGGCCGAGTGAGCCGAGCGACAGCGCCGCCATGTGCCATGCCTTCGGGTCGAACGCGTCGCCCCGCGCCGCGCGGGCCGCCTCCCGGCCGGCCAGCCAGGCGCGTTCGCCCAGCTTGTAGCTGATCGCCTGGCCCGGCATGCCGAGGTAGCGGGTCAGCTCGGAGCGGGTGTACTCCGGCTCCGTGCCGGTGTGGGTCCGGAAGAACTCCGTGGCCAGCTCCGGCGTCCACACCTCGCCCGGGTGGTAGCTCTCGCCCGCCGGGATCTTCAGCTCCAGGTGCATGCCGATGTCGATGATCACCCGCACCGCGCGCAGCATCTGGCCGGAGAGGTACCCGAGCCGGTGCGCCGGGTCGGTCAGGTACCCCAGCTCGTCCATCAGCCGCTCGGCGTACAGCGCCCAGCCCTCGGTCGCCGCGCTCACCGAGCCGACGCTCACCTGGAAGCGGGAGAGCCGGTCCTGCACCAGCACCCACTGCGCGAGCTGGAGATGGTGGCCGGGGACGCCCTCGTGGTACCAGGTGGAGACGACGTTCCACACCGGGAACCGGGTCTCGCCCAGCGTCGGCAGCCAGGTACGGCCCGGCCGGGCGAAGTCCAGGGACGGCCGGGTGTAGTACGGGGCCGCCGCGCTGCCGGGCGGGGCGATCCGGGCCTCGACCCGCTTGATCGGGTCGGCCAGGTCGAAGTGCGTACCGTCCAGTTCGCCGATGGCGCGCTCCATCAGGTCCTGGAGCCAGACCCGCATCTCCTCCTCGCCCTCGATCGCCTGGCCCTTCTTCTCCAGGTACTGCATCACGGCGAACGTCGACTCGCCGGGCAGGATCTCGGCGGCGACCGCGCGCATCTCGCGCT
The DNA here is from genome assembly GCF_900116145.1 of Streptomyces harbinensis. Classification (GTDB taxonomy): domain Bacteria; phylum Actinomycetota; class Actinomycetes; order Streptomycetales; family Streptomycetaceae; genus Streptomyces; species Streptomyces carpaticus. Next base: position 169,149 of record NZ_FPAB01000004.1, read on the forward strand.
CCAGGCGATGGAACTCCTCCCAGCCGTACGCGTACGCGTCCGCCAGGTCGAGATCGGAGCCGGTCCAGCGGCGCGCCGAGAGCAGGTAGCGCTCACGGCCCACCGCGTCCGGGGTGCCGGCGACGGAGGGCAGGTAGCTTTCGGCGAGATACGCGCGTAGCTCGGACAAACCGGTGGTGGCGACGTCGGCGGCGGCGGCCAGTTCGGCGCGCTGGGCCTCGGGGCCGCCGGCCGCGAAGGTGCGGTACCAGTCGGACTCCAGCCAGGCGTCCAGCTGTTCGACGACGGTCTCCACCTGGCGCGGCGCCGCGTTCAGGCCGCGGGCGCTGCCGGCCCGCAGCGAGTCGGCGTAACCGCGCAGCGCGGCCGGGACGTTGCGCAGCCGGCGGCCGATGACGGCCCAGTCCTCGTCGGTGGCGGTGGGCATCAGCAGGAAGACCGAGCGCTGTTGCTGCACCGGGGAGAAGAGGTTGCTGACCTGGCGGAGGTTCTCGCCGGCCTCCTCCAGGGCGAGGGAGGCGCCGAGCCGTTCCCGCAGCAGCCGCGCGGCGCGCCGCTCGTCGGGGTCGGCGGCCCGGCCGGCGGCCTCGGCGGCGTCCAGCCGGGCCAGCGTGGCGCGTTCGGTTTCGGCGAGGGCGGCGTGGCCGGCCGGGGAGTAGTCGGGGAAACCGTCCGCGTCCGGGGTGACACCGAGCTGGGTGCCGACGACCGGGTTGAGGGCGACGAGGGCGTCGACGTAGCCGTCGGCGATCTCGCGCGGGGTGGCGGAAGAGGAGTCGTTGCGCTGCATCGTGCCATCCTCTTCCACATGCGAAGCAAAGGGAAGGAACCTTTGTTCGATTATGGTGCGGCGGTGGACCCCACACCCCTCATCGGACGTGAACACCCCGCCGGCGTCCTGCGCTCGGCCGTCGCCCGGGCCCGGGACAGCCACGGCGGGCTGATCCTGGTCACCGGCGAGGCCGGCATCGGCAAGACGACGCTGGTGGCCGGCGCCGCCGAGGAGGCCAGGCGCGGCGGGGCGCTCGTCCTGGGCGGCTCCTGCTGGGAGGCGGCCGGCACCCCCGGCTACTGGCCCTGGACGCAGGTGCTGCGCGCACTGCGGCGCGCCGAGCCCGGCACCGTACTCGACGGGCCGCTCGCCGCCCTGCTCGGCGACCCGCACACCGGGACGGCGCCGGAGGCCGACGCGTTCGCCCTGCACGACGCCGTCACCTCCGCGCTGGTCGCCGCCGCCCAGCACCGGCCCGTCCTCGTCGTCCTGGACGATCTGCACTGGGCGGACGGCGCCTCGCTGCGGCTGCTGGAATTCGCCGCCCGGCACACCTGGTTCGAACGCCTGCTGCTCATCGGCGTCCACCGCGACACCGGACCCGAGGGCCCGCCGGCCGTATCCGCGCCCGCCACCACCCTGGCGCTGACCGGGCTCAGCCGGGACGAGACCGGCGCGCTGCTCGCCCGCACCACCGGCGAGGCGCCGGATGCGGCGCTGATCGACGCCACCCACCGGCGTACCGGCGGCAACCCCTTCTTCATCGAACAGACCGCCGCACTCGGCGAGATCACGCCCGGCGTACGCGACGCCCTGCACCGGCGCCTGGCCCTGCTGTCCGCGCCGGTGACAGCGCTGCTGGGCCACGCCGCCGTCCTGGGCCGGGAGTTCGGCCTGCCGCTGCTCGCCGCCGTCTCCGGCACCCACCCGGCCGAGGCGGCGGCCCTGCTGCGGCAAGCCGTCACCGCCCGGCTGCTCACCCCGCCGACCGGGGACCGGTACGGCTTCGCGCACGATCTCGTCCGCGAGGTGCTGTACGAGGCGCTGCCCGCCGCACACGCCCGCGACCGGCACGCCGCCGCCGTCCGCGCCCTCGGCGACGGCGCGCCGCCCGCCGAACGCGCCCGGCACGCCCGTCTCGCCGGGGACACCCTGCCGCCGGCCGACCGGCTGGACATCCTGCAGGCGGCAGCCGCCGACGCCACCAACCGCCTCGCCCACGAGGAGGCCACCGGCCATCTGCGCCACGCGCACCGGCTGGCACGCGCCGGGGACGACGCCCGCGCCCGCGTGCTGACCGGGCTGCGGTACGGCGAGAGCGTCCGCGACTGGGACGTGCTGCGCCGCACCGCCGACGAGGCGCGGGAGCTGGACGATCCGGGGCTGCTGGCCCGGGTGGCGCTGTCGCTGTACCGGGTCGAGGGCGAGGAACACCGCCCGTTCCAGGCCGAGATGCTGCTGGCCGCAACCCGCGCCCTGACCCGCGCCGGGCAGGTGGCGGCGCCCGGGCCCGCCGGGAGCTGGGCCGAGCTGGAGCGGCTGGCCCGCAAGGTGGCGCTCCAGGCGGCGGTACGCGCCCGCCGGGGGGCGACGACGCGACGCTCGCGTTCAGCCTGCTGGCCCGCTACAACACGATCTGGTCCCCCGAGCACGCCGCCGAACGCGAGGTACTCACCCGGGAGATCCTGGCCCTGGCCCGGCGCACCGGCGACATCGACGCCGAGCACTTCGGCATGGCGCTGCGCTGGGTGGCCCTGGTGGAACTGGGCGATCCCGGCTACGCCGCGCAGTTGCGGGAGTTCGCGGCGGTCGGCCGGCGGCGCGGACTGCCCCGGTACCGGTTGTCGGTGTACACGGACGAGGCCATCGGGGCGGCGCTGCGCGGTGACTTCGCGCTCGCCGACCGGCAGTGGCGGCGGCTGCGGGAGCTGGCGCAGGCGCCGGAGGCGGAGTGCATCCCGTTCGCCGACGCCCATCTGACCTGGTCGTTCGGGCTGCTGCGCGGCCGGTACGACGAACTCGACGCGCTGCACGCCCGGCTGACCGCCCACGAGCACCCCTGCCCGGAGCTGCTGGCCGGGATCACGGCGGCGCACCGCGGTGACCGTCCGGCGGTGCTGCGGACGCTCGCCGCCATCGGCACCGACGGCGACCGCCGCTACGCCGGGGACATGGCCGCGCTGTGGCTGCGCTTCCAGGCGCAGGCGGCCGAGGTGACGGCGGACCGGGCCCTGGCGCTGCGGGCGCGGGACGCGATCGCGCCGCACGAGGGCCGGTGGGCGGTGGCGCTGTACGGGTACGACATCGGCGGTCCGATGGCGCTGTGGCGCGGGGTGGCCGAGGCCGCGCTGGGCGACCGGGACGCCGCGGTGGCGGCGTTCGAGGCGGCGGCCGGCTCGGCCGACGCGCTGGGCGCGCGCCCCTGGGCGCTGGAGGCGCGCACCCGGCTCGCGGCGGCCCTCACCGTACGCGGTGGGCCCGGCGACACCGCTCGGGCCGCGGAGTTGCGGGACCGGGTCCGGGCGGAGGCCGCCGCGCTGGGCCTGGCCACCGGCGGGCCGCTGCCCGCCGCGAACGTGTTCCGGCCGGGCGACGGGGCGGCCGGCGAGGAGGGGGTGTGGACGCTGACGTACGACGGCGTCACCGTCCATGTCCCGGACGCCAAGGGGCTGCACGATCTGCGGCAGCTGATCGCCAACCCGGGCACCGGGATCCCCGCCACGTCCCTGCTTTCCCCGGATCCGGGCGCTCCCGTCCCGCCCGGCGCCGACCCGGTGCTCGACGACGAGGCGCGCGCCCGCTACCAGCGGCATCTGGCCGCCCTCGACGAGGAGATCGACCGGGCGGCGGCGCTCGGCCGGGACGAGAAGGCCACCGCCCTGGACGCCGAACGGGCCGCCCTCGTCGCCGAACTGCGGGCCGCCGCCGGGCTCGCCGGCCGGCCCCGGCGGCTGGGGGACGCGGCCGAACGGGCCCGGAAGACCGTCACCGCCCGCATCCGCGACACCCTGCGCAAGCTGGACGTGCGCCACCCGGCGCTCGCCGCCCACCTGCGCGCCTCCGTCACCACCGGCACGCACTGCACGTACCGCCCGGCGGAACCGGCTCACTTCCGGTTGTAGGCCCGCATCGTCAGCGTCCCGAACACCCCGACCAGCAGCGCGCAGGCCACCGCCACCCACAGCAGATCCCCGGCCACCGGCTCGCCGCCCATCAGCCCGCGCACGGCCGCCACCACCCGGGTCACCGGGTTGACGTCCACGAAGCCCTGGAGCCAGCCGGGCATGGTCGCCGGGTCGACCAGGATGTTGCTGAGGAAGGAGAGCGGGAAGAGCAGCATCATCGACACGCCCATCACCGACTTCTCCGAGCGCAGCAGCAGCGCCAGGTACGTCCACAGCCAGGAGAACGCGAACGCGAACAGGATGAGCAGCCCCATCCCGGCCAGCGCCCCGGCCGCCCCGCCGCCCGGCCGGTAGCCGAGCACCAGCCCCACGGTGAGGATGACGACGCAGGCCATCGCGTACCGGAAGGCGTCGCCCAGCAGATAGCCGACCATGACGGACGGCCGCCAGATGGGCAGGGTGCGGAACCGGTCGAAAACGCCCTTTTCCATGTCGGTCTTGACGGAGACGCCGGTGTACATGGTGGTCATCACGACGCTCATCGCCATGATCCCGGGCAGCAGATAGTCCAGGTACTCGGCGGTCGAGCCGGCCAGCGCGCCGCCGAAGAGATAGGTGAACATCAGCGTCATCAGCACCGGGAACGCCGTGACGTCGAACAGCTGCTCCGGTACGTGCTTGATCTTCAGCATCGCCCGCCAGGTGAAGGCCAGCGAGGCCGCGGCGGCGCTCGGCCGGGGCGGCCGGGCGGGGCCGCCGTCCAGGGCGGCGTGGAACGCCTCCCCCGTGGCGACCGGCTGCGCGGCGTCGCCGGTTCCGGTCTCGGTGACGGTACTCATGCGGCGGACGCCTCCTTGCGGTCGGTCAGGGCGAGGAAGACCTCGTCCAGGCTGGGCTGGCCCAGCGCGAACTCGTCGACGGTGATCCCGGCGGCGCTCAGTTCGGCGAGCGCGCGGGCGGCCGGGCCGGCCGCGCCACCGGGCGGGGTGCGGGCGGTCAGCGCCAGCGGGTCGGCGGCGGCGCGCACCGGGGTGCCGAGCGCCGTGGCCAGGACGGCGCGGGCGGCCTCGCGCTGCTCCGGGTCGCGCAGCCGTACGGCGACGGTGCCGGCGCCGACCGAGGACTTCAGCTCGCCGGGGGTACCCTCGGCGACGACGCGGCCGGCGTCGATGACGGCGATCCGGTCGGCGAGCTGGTCCGCCTCGTCCAGGTACTGGGTGGTGAGCACCACGGTGGTGCCCCGGGCGACGACCGCGCGCACGATGTCCCACACCTGGTTGCGGCTGCGCGGATCGAGGCCGGTGGTCGGCTCGTCCAGGAACAGCAGCTCCGGGGTGCTGACGATGCTGGCGGCGATGTCGAGCCGGCGGCGCATGCCGCCCGAGTAGTTCTTCACCTGGCGGCGGGCGGCGCCGGTCAGCCCGAAGACCTCCAGCAGCTGGGCGGCGCGCTCGCGGGCGGCCGGGGTGCGGTGGCCGAGGAGCCGGCACAGCAGCACCAGGTTCTCCTCGCCGGTCAGGTCCTCGTCCACCGACGCGTACTGTCCGGTGAGGCTCACCAGGTCGCGTACGGCGGCGGCCTCCCGCACCACGTCGTGCCCCAGCACCAGCGCCCGCCCGGCGTCCGGGCGCAGCAGGGTGGCCAGCATCCGCACGGTGGTGGTCTTGCCGGCGCCGTTGGGGCCGAGCACCCCGTAGACGGTGCCGGCCGGCACGGCCAGGTCGATCCCGTCGACGGCGCGCTGGGCGCCGAAGGTTTTCACCAGCCCCGTTGTCTCGATCGCGAGACCCATCGGGTCCCCCCTTGTGTTCCGGTTCTCTGTTGTCACCCCTGGGGCGCGAGATCCGGTCCAGCGGGTGCTGGATGGGGTGCTGGACCGGGGGCCGTCAGCGCGTACTCCACCTCGCCGTGCTCCGAGCCGGGGATGGCCTCGGGCCAGTCGCCGGTGTACGAGCGGACGAAGCGCAGTCCGGCCTTCTCCATGACGCGGCGCGATCCGGTGTTGACGGCCATGGTGTTGGCGGTGACGCGGCGGGCCCCGAGGTCGGTGAAGGCGGCCTCGACCAGGGCGCGGGCGCCCTCGGTGGCGTAGGCCGTGTCTTTCGGATCTTCGCGGGGCCGCGCCGCCAGCTACGGCACCTCGCTGCGTTGTCGCATCTCGCGAGTACGACCCGGTACGAGCGAGATCCTCCGCCTTGCGATGCACCGCATCTGACGACGCGGCCTGATCCACGAAGATCCGAAAGACACGGCCTAGCCATGGCCCCAGGCGGCGCGCGTCAGCCGGTAGCCGAGTTCGAGGACGGCGGCGCTGCCGGCGTCGAGGGGCCGCAGCTCGAACCAGCCGAGGAACGCGCCGTCCGCCCGGCGGTGCGCCGCCCAGAACCCGGGCCGGCCACCCAGGCAGGCGTACCGGCGGGCCAGCCGGGGCAGCGTCCGCTCCCGTACGGTGCGCGGGGTGGTGGGCCGGCCGCCGTTGATCCAGCGCATCACCTCGGGGTCGCTGTCCAGCGCGAGGACGAGCGCCGCGTCGGCCGCCGTGCCGGTGAACGGCCGCAGGGTCATCCGTCCGGTGCCGTACATGCCGGGCTCAGCGGGCGGTGTGGGCGGCGAGGGCGTCGACCAGGACGGGCCACAGCGCGGGCGGCCGGTCGTGGCCCATGTCGGGGACGAGGAGGAGTTCCGCTCCGGGGACCAGTTCGGCGGTGCGCCGGCCGCCGCTCGGGTCGATGAGGGTGTCGTCCAGGCCGTGCACGACCAGGGTCGGGACGCGCAGGGCGCGCAGCCCGTCCGCGCGGGAGCCGGCCAGCACCATCGCGCCGACCTGGCGGCCGGCGCCGGCCGGCTCGGGGGCGCGGTCGTAGCTCCGGGCGGCGAGGTCGCGCAGCGCCGCCGGGTCGGGATAGCGCCGGGAGGCCCACAGCAGTTGCCGCTCGGCGGCGGCGATCCGGCCCGCGCGGTCGGTGGGCTGCGGGGCGAGCAGCGCGGCCAGGGCCTCGGGGCCGGCTTCCCCGTACCCGCTTTCGCCGGTGGTGGACATCATGGAGGTCAGGGTCCGCACCCGCTCGGGGTGGGTGATGGCCATGAGCTGGGCGATCATGCCGCCCATCGAGGTGCCGACGACGTGGGCGCGGTCGATGCCGAGCGCGGTGAGCAGGCCCAGACCGTCCTCGGCCATGTCCTGCAAGGTGTACGGCATCATCGCGCGGGCGGCCGGGAGGTCCCCGGCGGTGACGGCGTCGATGAAGCGCGGCAGGTCCACGGGGTGGTCGTCGAAGCGGGTGGACAGGCCGCAGTCGCGGTTGTCGTACCGGATCACCCGGCGGCCCCGCGCGGCGAGCGCCCGGCAGAAGCCGTCCTCCCAGGCGATCAGCTGGGCGCCGAACCCCATGACGAGCAGCACCGGGGGGTCGCCGGGGTCGCCGAAGCAGTCGTAGGCGAGGGAGATCCCGGGTGATACGGCGACAGTCGGCATATCCGGGATCCTGCCGGAACGGGGGCGGGGGCGCAGCCGAATTGTCCGGGCGTACGGCGTTCGGCGGGCGAGGCGGGCCGGCGACGGCCGCAGCCGCCCCGGGGCCTGTCCGGCGGCCCCTGCCGCCCCGGGATCCACCGGACAGACGCGGTGGGGCCCCCGGCGCGCTACGTGTCGTAGTCCACCTCGACGGCGGCCGTGGCCTGGTGGGACTGGCAGGGGAGGATGTAGCCGGCGGCCAGCTCGTCCTCCTCCAGGGCGTAGGTGCGCGCCATCCGCACCTCGCCGTGCAGCAGCCGGGCCCGGCAGGTGCCGCAGACGCCGCCCTTGCAGGCGTACGGAGCGTCCGGACGGTTGCGCAGCGTCGTCTCCAGCACGGTCTCGCCGGGGCGCGGCTGCCAGGTGGCGGTCTGGCCGCCGAGGGTGGCGGTGAGCCGGGCGCCGGGAGCGTGCGGCACCGGCGCGGGGGGCGGGGGCGCGCCGGCTTCCGTGCCCGCGTGGAACAGTTCGGCGTGCACCCGGGTACGCGCCACCCCGAGCGCGCCGAGCGCCGTGCGCGCGGCCTCGATCAGTCCGAGCGGCCCGCACAGGTACCAGTCGGTGACCTCCGCGACCGGGACCAGCGCGGGCAGCAGGGTGCGCAGCCGGGGGCTGTCCAGCCGTCCGGTGGCCGGGCCGGTGTGCCGTTCCTCCCGGGTGAGGGCGTACAGCAGCTGGAGCCGGCCGGGGTGGCGGTCCTTGAGGTCGGCGGCGGCCTCCAGGAACATCGCGGCGGCGGCGGTGCGTTCGCTGCGCAGCAGAGTGAACCGGGCGGCCGGGTCGCGGTCCAGGGCGGCGGCGGCCATCGCCAGCACCGGGGTGATGCCGGAGCCGCCGGTGATCGCGACCGCGTGGCCGCCGCCGGGGCCGTCCTCGCGGAGGGTGAAGCCGCCGGCCGGGGGCAGCACCTGGAGGGTGTCCCCCTCGGCGAGGTCCTGCACCGCGTGGCCGGAGAAGGCGCCGCCGGGGATGTGCCGTACGCCGATGGTGAGTTCGCGGACCGGGCCGCCGCGCGGAGGCGGTGCGCAGACCGAGTAGGTGCGGCGCAGTTCGGCGCCCGAGACGTCGTGGTGACGGATCGTCAGGTGCTGTCCGGCCGCGTACCGGAACCGCTCGGCCAGGTCCCCGGGCACCTGGAGGGTGAGCGCCACCGCGTCGTCGGTGAGCTGTTCGCGGCGGGCGATCCGCAGCGGGTGAAAGGCCGCCACCTCAGATCTCCTTCATGTGGTCGAACGGCTCCCGGCAGGCGGCGCAGCGCCGCAGTTCCATGCAGGCGGTGCCGGAGAACCGGCTGAGCACGGGGGTGTCCACGGCGTCGCAGCGCGGGCAGTGGATGGCCAGGGTGAGCAGCCCGCCGGGGCGCGGCGGGGCGATCCCGGCCGCCCGCAGTTTGCGGCGCCCGGTGTCGGTGATGTCGTCGGTGGACCACGGCGGGGTGAGCACCGTGCGTACCGCGACCCGGGGCACCCCGGCGCCGCGCAGCGCGGCCGTGATGTCGTCGGCCATGGTCTCCACCGCCGGGCAGCCGGTGTAGGTGGGGGTCAGTTCGACCTCCGCGCCGCCGTCGGCCGTCAGCCGGACGGCGCGGAGCACGCCGAGTTCGGCGAGGGTGAGCACCGGCAGTTCCGGATCGGGGACCGCACCGGCCACCGCGTACAGCTCGGCTTCCCGCCCGCGTGCGCGCCCCGGCGCCCGCCCGGGCTCCTGCGCCCGCTCGCGCTCCCGCGCCTGCTCGCGCCCGGTCACCAGGACGCCCCCGGGTGGCTGCGGTGCAGATGCTGCATCTCGGCGAGCAGCCGCCCGAACGGCTCGGTGTGGATGCCCTGCCGCCCGCCGCCCGCCGCCCAGGCGGTGCGGGGCGGCGGCCCGGCGGGCACGGTGAGCCCGGCGGCGCGCAGCGTGGCGGTGACCCGGGCCAGCCACTCCCCGGGCAGCCCGCCGGGCCCGGTCAGCTCACCGGTGTACGGCCACAGCGCGTCGACGGCCCGCTGGGTCCGCTCGTGGCTCTCGGCCGTCCCGTCCCCGAGCCGCAGCGTCCAGTGCTCGGCGTGGTCGCGGTGGTACGCCGTCTCCCGCACCGCCTTGGCCGCCAGCGGCAGGAGGGGGGCGAGCTGCCGGTAGCGCAGTTCCTGCCACACCGAGAAGTACAGCTGGCGGACGATGGTGTGCGCGAAGTCGCCGTTGGGCCGTTCGACCAGCTGGACGTTGCGGAAGGCGCGCTCCTCGCGCCGGTACGCCAGCGCGTCCTCGTCGCCGACCATCGACAGCAGCACCCGGGCCTGGCCCAGCAGGTCGAGCGCGATGTTGGCCAGCGCCACCTCCTCCTCCAGCACCGGGGCGTGGCCGGCCCATTCGGCGAGCCGGTGGGAGAGGATGAGCGCGTCGTCGCCGAGCCCGAGCAGTTCGTCGCGGTCCACGGCCGCTTCCCGGCTCACAGGTGCCGCACCCCGTCCGGGATGGTGTAGAAGGTCGGGTGCCGGTAGGTCTTGTCGGCGGCCGGGGCGAAGAACGGGTCCTTCTCGTCCGGCGAGGAGGCGGTGATCGCCGCCGCCGGCACCACCCACACCGAGACGCCCTCGCCGCGCCGGGTGAACAGGTCGCGGGCGTTGCGCAGCGCCAGCTCGGCGTCGGGGGCGTGCAGGCTGCCGGCGTGCGTGTGGGCCAGGCCGCGCCGGCCCCGGACGAACACCTCCCACAGCGGCCAGTCCGCGTCCTGCCCGCTCATGCCGCCACCTCCCGTCCCTGCTCGCGCCGCGCGTCGGCCGGCCGCCGGTCCCGCTGCTTGCGGGCGTACGCGGCGGCGGCCTCCCGTACCCACGCGCCCTCGGCGTGCGCCCGGCGCCGCTGGCCGATGCGCTGCTCGTTGCAGGGGCCGGCGCCGCGCAGCACGGCCTTGAACTCGGCCCAGTCGATCGGTCCGTGATCGAAGTGGCCGCGCTCCTCGTTCCAGCGCAGCGCGGGGTCGGGCAGGGTCAGCCCGAGCGTCTCGGCCTGCGGGACGCAGATGTCCACGAACCGCTGCCGCAGTTCGTCGTTGGAGTGCCGTTTGATCTTCCAGGCCATCGACTGGCGGGTGTGCGGCGACTCGGCGTCCGGCGGCCCGAACATCATCAGCGACGGCCACCACCACCGGTCGACGGCGTCCTGCGCCATCGCCCGCTGCGCGTCCGTTCCCTTCGCGAGCGCCAGCAGCAGCTCGTACCCCTGCCGCTGGTGGAACGACTCCTCCTTGCAGATCCGCACCATGGCGCGCGCGTACGGGCCGTAGGAGCAGCGGCACAGCGGGACCTGGTTGGTGATCGCCGCGCCGTCCACCAGCCAGCCGATCGCGCCGACGTCCGCCCAGGTGAGGGTGGGGTAGTTGAAGATCGAGGAGTAGCGCTGGCGGCCCTCGTGCAGCGCGTCGAGCAGCTCCTCGCGCGCGACGCCCAGCGTCTCGGCGGCGCCGTACAGGTACAGGCCGTGTCCGGCCTCGTCCTGCACCTTGGCGATGAGGATCGCCTTGCGGCGCAGCGAGGGGGCGCGGGTGATCCAGTTGGCCTCCGGCTGCATGCCGATGATCTCGGAGTGGGCGTGCTGGGCGATCTGCCGCACGAGGGTGGCGCGGTACGCGTCGGGCATCCAGTCGCGCGGCTCGACGCGCTCGTCGGCGGCCAGCGTCCGCTCGAAGGTGTCCGGGTCCGGGTCCGGGTCTGTGGCCGTCATGGGGCGGTCTCCCCTCCGTCGATCCTCACCGACCGATCGTTCGGTCCGATGGTGGACGGAGGCCGGGAACGTGTCAAGGCGGCCGTGCGACAGGTACCGTGCTCGGGTCAAGCGTGTGCAGTCTGGGGGAAGCCGGCGAGGCATGGTGCCAACCGATCACGACGATCACAGCGGTCCCGCGGACCGCGCGGATGCCGTCGTTCCAACCGAATCCGTAAGGCTCAGCAGCCTCTCGCTGCCCGCGCGGCTGGTCGTCGCGCTCAGCATCGGCGGGCTCGCCGTGTTCGCCGCCTGGCACGCCCTGGCGGCGTTCCTCTTCGTGGCGCCGTCCAACACGATCATGAAGGATCACGGCCCGGCCATCCGCGGCTACATCTACCCGGAGTTCGAACAGAACTGGAAGCTGTTCGCACCCAACCCCCTCCAGCGCAATGTCGCCGTCGAAGTACGCGCCGAGATCACCGACCCGGCGGACGGCAGCACCGAGATCACCGAATGGCTGGATCTCACCGCCATCGACATAGCCAACATCCGGCACCACCCCCTCCCCAGCCACACGGCCCAGAACGAACTGCGCCGCGCCTGGGACTTCTACGTCTCCTCCCACGACGAGGACGGCGCCCCGCGCGGCCTGCGCGGCGAACTCTCCGAGCAATACGTCACCCGCATCGCGCTGCTGCGGCTCGGCGAGGACCTCGGCTACGACCTGGACACCGTGAACCGCATCCAGCTCCGCTCCGCCACCACCCGCGTCCCCGCCCCCTCCTGGAGCGAGGAGAACATCGACACCACCACCGGCTACGACGAGCTGGAGTGGCGCACCGTCGACGCCGCCGACCTGCCGGGCGGGAGGAACAACCGGTGACCACGACGACACCGCACGACGTCCCGTCCCCGTTCGCCGGCCTCGGCAAGAAGTTCGACGCCGCGCTCGGCCGCGGCATCGGCCACATCACCCGCCGCGCGCTCGGCCCGCACCAGACCGCCATCGTCCGGATCGGCTTCGCCGCCACCTGGCTGGTCTTCCTGCTGCGCGAATGGCCGCACCGCGCCGAGCTGTACGGGCCGGACAGCCCGTGGAGCTGGGAGATGGCCCAGCGGCTGCTCGCCGACAACGGCGCCTTCACGGTCCTCATGTGGTCCGACTCCACGCTCTGGTTCGAGCTGGTGTACCACGTCGCCATCCTCGCCAGCGTCGGCCTGCTGCTGGGCTGGCGCACCCGGTTGACCAGCGTGCTCTTCATGCTCGGGGTGCTTTCCCTCCAGAACCGCAGCATCTTCATGGGCGACGGCGGCGACAACGTCATCCACCTGATGGCGATGTACCTGGTGCTCACCCGCTGCGCCCAGGTGTGGTCGCTGGACGCCCGCCGCCGCGCCCGTCCCGGCCGCACCGACCGCGCCGACATCGTCATCTGGTCGCTGACCGGCGCCGCGCTGCTGGCCGCGCTGATCAGCGGCAATCTCACCAGCCCCGTCTGGTCGCTGTTCCTGGCCGGGCTGTGGCTGGTGTACGCGGGCTGGTGGGTGCTGGAGCGGTACGCGCCGGCCGGCGAGCCGCGCACGGTCGCCGACATCCTCGGCAACCTCATCCACAACGCCACGCTCCTCGTCATCATGTTCCAGGTCTGCCTGATCTACGCGACGGCCGGCTGGTACAAGATCCAGGGCTCGCGCTGGCAGGACGGCACCGCCGTCTACTACCCGATGCAGCTCGACTACTTCACCCCGTGGCCCGCGCTCACCGACGCGCTCAGCAACAGCGGCCTGGTGGTGATGGCGCTCTCGTACGGCACGGTGTTCGTGCAGGTCGCGTTCCTGTTCGCGCTGCTCAACCGGCGGGCCAAGAACGTCCTGCTGGTGCTGATGATCGGCGAGCACATCGGCATCGCGGTGCTCATGGGGCTGCCGTTCTTCTCGCTGGCGATGATCGCGATGGACGCCGTGTTCCTGCCGACCGCGTTCCTGCTGTGGCTGGGCTCGCGCACCGTACGGGTACGGGACCGGCTGCTGCGCCGCCGCCCGCCCGCACCGGCGGACGCGCCACCGGCCCCCGCCCCCGCCGCCGTACCGATCCCGCCGCAGAGCGAACGGACCGCCCCCGCCTGGGCGGACCGGCCATGACGGAACCGGCCGAACCCACCGTCGTCCTCGACGGCTTCCACGCCCTCAAACACGCCCTGCGCTTCGGCGCGCACATCGAACGGGCGCTGACCACCGACAAGGCGGCGGCGCTCGACCTGGCGCGGCAGCTCGCCCCCGACCTCACCGACCGGCTGGCCACCCTCCTGGAGCCGGCCGCCCCCGAGGAACTGACGGCGCTCACCCCCCGCCTCCACCCCACCGGCGTCGCCGCCCTCGCGGTGCGCCCCGCCACCGACGTACCCGCGACCGGGCGCACCGCGCCCACCGTCGTCCTCGACAACCCGCGCCACCTCGGCAACATCGGCGCCGTCGTCCGCCTCGCCGCGGGCACCGGCGCCACCGGGGTCATCACCACCGGCACCACCGACCCCTGGCACCCGCACGTGGTACGCGCCGCCGCCGGCCTGCATTTCGCGCTCCCCGTCACCCGCCGCACCAGCCCGGACGAACTGCCGCCGGGTCCGCTGTACGCGCTCGACCCGGAGGGCCAGGACATCCGCACCCTCGCCGAGCCCATCCCGCCGGACGCCCTGCTCGCCTTCGGCTCCGAACGCCACGGCCTGACCGCCGCGACCCGCGCCCGCGCCACCCACCTCATCGCCCTGCCCATGCGGCCCGAGGTCTCCAGCTACAACCTGGCGACCAGCGTCGCCATGACCCTCTACCACTGGCTCAGCACCTCCCCGGCGGAGCCAGCAGGCCCAGCAGCAGGCCGATGAGCCCGGCCAGCCCCACGGCGCAGGCGACCCCGCCCAGGAACAGCAGGCCGCCCACGGTGGGTTCGGCCCGGTACGGGTCGGCGGACCCGCCGCACGCCCGGCACACGCCCCCGTCTCCCGGCCGCCTCACGCCCCGGCCCCCCGCTCCAGCTCCCGCAACGGATTGCCGTGCGCCGGGTCCACCCGCAGGAACCACTCGCTGACCAGCCGGTACTGCCGGTGGGCGGGCAGCGCACCGGTGTGGGCCAGCGCCCACCGCTCCACCCACACCGACTCGTCGTCCACCGCCCCCGAATCCGCCCCACAGGTGAGGCACACCGTGCGGAAGATGCCCCGGGGCACGCCTTCCCCCGTCTGCTCGCCCAGCACCCACGCGGCACCGCCCACGACCAGCCGCATCACAGCGCCTCCACGTCCTCCGGCAGCGCCGCCCACTCCCGGCCCCCACCCTCGGGCCGCAACCAGACCCGCCCCGACTGGTGAGCCATCACCCTGCCGGTCCGCTGCGTGACCGTGTCCCGCACCAGCGCGCCCACAGCCGGGCGCTCGTTCTGTTCATCCATACGCACAGCGTGGCGGCAACTGCACCGTGCGCTACAGGGACGGAACATCCCACTTTCCGGGCGCTGTCACCCGGCGACACCCAACTCCGCCGCCAGCTTGCGCAACCCCGGCGGACGCGCCGGACCCGCCCACAGATCGCTCACCACCGCGACCGCGAGGGTGTGGTGCCGCATCCAGCCAGGGGCCGCTCGGCGCAACGACTCCAGCGTCCGGACCGCGCGTTCGGGGTTCCCGAGGTCGGTGTACGCGCGCGCCACGTCCAGCAGGAGCCAGGTCCGCCACGAGACCGGAACATCCCGGCTCAGCCGCAACCCGCGGGCCAGACCGAGCGCTTCCTCCGGGCGCTCGTGCTGCACGGCCAACCGGACCCGTTCGATGCGCACCGACGACCGGCTGAAGACCGAGACGAGCTTGCCGTTGGCCGCAGGCGGCAGCGCGCCGAGGGAGCCCGCCAACTGCTCGGCCACCCCCATCATGTCGCGGGCACGGTCGTAGTCCCCGGCTCGCGCGGAACTGGTGGCGGCCGACATCAGCAGGCTGCCCCGCACCCGGACGCTCTCCGCCGTGTTCCCCTCCTCACGCTCCGCCCTGTCGGCGGCGCCGACCGCGAGGTGGCCCGCGTCATCGAGCCGGTTCTGCCGCTGGTAGGCCCAGGCCACCGAGTTGCAGATCATCGGAGGGAGCAACGGGTCGGACGACGCCTCGGCTGCGCCCATGGCACGTTCGAGGCTGGAGATGGCGAGATCCGACTTCCCCAGCCGGATGGCCAGATGCCCGCCCAGTTGGAGCGCCTTGGCCAGCGCGGCCTGACCGGCGGCCCGTTCGTCCGGGCTCCCGACCGCTGCGACGAAGCGCGCGTCGGCGATCAGCCCCGGGAGCAATTCCATCAGGCGGCCGAACGCGGCGGCGTGGTACAGCGTCCAGGCTTCGCTGATCTCGGCGAACACCAGCGGCAGCGACAGCCGTTCGGGCCCGCGCGGCTCCGGCGGCGCGGCGAACATCGGTGGCAGGATCGCCCGGCGGATCGCCACCAGTTGCGGTGGCTCGACCTCGCCGGTGGACGGCACCGCCGGCGGATCCCCCAACAGGGCGGTCAGTTCGACCCCGAGCCCCCGCGCCAGCGCGTGCAGCGTGGGCAGCCGCGCGGAATGCTTACGCCGCTGCTCCAGCTTCCGCACCACATCGACGGACACGCCCGCTCGTTCCGCCAACCGTTCCTGCGTCAGATCCCCGATCCGCCGCAGTCTGGCCAGCCGGTCACCCAGGTGCTCACCTGCCATGACCCCACGCTACGCCGGTCGGGGCCGGACAGCACCGGCTGAGCAGGCGCCCGCCCGTACGGCGAAGCGCCGTCGCGGCGCTCCCACCCTGGACCCCCATAGGACCGCCCTATAGTCGCTACATGGGCGCTGGCGACTCCCCGGATGTGTGGTCCCACCCCCGGCTTGCGGCTGCGGCGCGGGCGGGCGACTGGGGGGCCGTGCTGCGGACCTATCGTGCGCTCACCGGCTTGAGTCAGACGCGGATCGGCGCCCGTACCGGTCTGGCGCAGTCCGACGTGTCCGCCATCGAGCGCGGGCGGCGCGTGGTGACCTCCGCCGAGGTCCAGCAGCGGATCGCGGCCGGCCTCGGCATGCCGGACGGCAGGTCAGCGCCCGCGCGGTCGTCCCCTGTCGCCGCGCTCGACCTGGCCGGGACCGCGCCCGATCCCGACCTGCTGGAGCGCATCACCGGCACCGTCCGGGACGGCAAGCGCGTCGACACCGAGACCCTGGAGTGGCTCGAACGGCTGCTGGCCGAGCACCGGCGCGCCGAGGACACCATCGGCTCGCGGCCGTTGATGGCGGTGATGAGCCAGCAATTGTCCACGGTGGTGGGTCTGCACGCCGGGGCACGGGGCAAGCTCGCGCGCCGGGTGGTGCGGCTCGCCGCCGAGCACGCGCAGTTCATGGCGTGGATGACGCACGACCAGGGCAACAGCGCGGCGGCCCTCGCCTGGTACGACCGCGCGCACGAATGGGCGCTGGAGGCCGGGGACGCGGACATGGCGGCCACCACGCTCAGCATGAAGGCCCACATGGCGTGGTCGAAGGAGCAGCCGGCGCGCTGCGTCCGGCTCGCCGAGGCGGCCCGCTGGTCGGCGCCCGGCGCCTCGCTGGGGGTGCAGGGCATGGCGGCGCAGATGGCGGCCAGGGGCCACGCGCTGGGCGGTGAACGGTCGGCGGCCCACCGGCTGCTGGACGAGGCGGAGGACCTGATCAGCCGCGCGGCACAGCGGTCCGCGGACGAGCCGCCCTGGATGTACTTCTACGACGAGACCTGGTTCACCCTGCAACGCGGCATGGCCGACATGCATCTGCGCGACTGGGCGGGCGCCACGGAACGCCTGACGGCCGGTCTCGCCGCCCTTCCCGAGGACTACCGCCGGGACCGGGCCTGGTACCGCTCCTGCCTGGCCACCTCCCTCGCCCGCCGGGGCGAGGCCGTGCCCGCCCTGGACCTGGCGCTGGCCACGGTGCCGGACGCGGACGCGGTGGGCCGTCCGCACTCCTGGAACGAACTCCACACCACGGCCGCCGCCCTGCTGCGCCTCGGCGCCCGGCAAGGGCGCACGCTCGCCGCCGCGCTCCGGGAGTACGGCGGCCCCTGACGGCCCGGCCGGCGGCGGGCGTTGTCAGTGGGGGGTGCGAAGCTGCGGGTATGGCTGAGACGGTGAAAGGTCCCGCGAGTTACTTTCCGGCGATCGAGAAGAAGTACGGGCGGCCGATCGGGGACTGGCAGCAGCTGGTCCGGGAGTCGCCGCTGACGAAGCACATGGAGCTGGTGGCCTGGCTCAAGAGCGAGCACGGTATGGGGCACGGCCACGCGAACGCCCTGGTGGCGCACACGCTCGCGGAGGGCCGTGGCCGGTAGCCGGGGGTCGGTGCCGTGCTGGCGGGAATCCGGGGAAGGGTGGCAATCCAGCCCGTTCCGGTGCGGCGGGCGGGTGTCTAGCGTCCTGGCGTGAACAAGTTTCTGCTCAGTGTCCATGTGCTGGCCGCCATCATCGCGATCGGTCCGGTGACCGTCGCGGCCAGCATGTTCCCGCCGTATGTACGCAAGGCCGTGGCGGAGCCGGGGGATCAGAAGGTGACGGCCGCGCTCGCGCTGCTGCACCGGATCTGCCGGGGGTACGCGGCCGTCGGGATCGTGGTGCCGGTGTTCGGGGTGGCCACCGCCATCGGGCTCGGGGTGCTCACCGACGCCTGGCTGATCGCCTCCATGATCCTCACGGCCGCCGCGGCTGCCGTGCTGCTGGGCCGCATCCTGCCGGTGCAGGAGGCGCTGCTGGCGCCCGAGGGGGATACGGCCGTCCGGCAGAGCCGGCACCTCGGCATGACGGTGGGTGTCTTCAACTTGCTGTGGGCCGTGGTGGTGGTGCTGATGATCGTCCGGCCGGGATCGACGACCGGAGTGTGATCACTTCGGCCCGGCAGCGGCGGGCAGCGCCTCGTTCTGCCAGCCGAACGCGAGGGCGACCAGGGCGGCGATCAGCCCCTGCGCGGTCCAGATCGCGCCCCACAGCGGCAGGACCTCCCACAGCATCCGCACCGTTCCCAGATAGGCGGCGCACGGCAGCAGGACGCCCACGGCGGCCGTCACCGTGTACACCGCCCAGGTGACCGTGGGGCCGGCGGTCCGGACGACGCGGGCGAACCCCGCCCGGACGAAGCGCAGCAGCACCGTGGCCGTGACGGCACCGGCCGCCAGCCCGGCCGCGACCAGCAAAGTGATCATGGGCCGCTGGGGGTTGAGGTCCAGCGGACGCAGCGCCGTCTCGACCGGGCCCCAGCCCACGGCGACACCGACCCAGGCCGCCGGGCAGAGCAGTAGCAGGGTCAGCAGGGACGCCCATGCCTGCCAGGCGAGCGTCCCCTTCCGCCGCCCCGGCGCGCCCGGCTCCGGGACGGTCCGCGTGGTGTGCCCCGCATCCCCGGGCCGCAGGTCCCCGGATGCCGTCTCCCCCTCGGCCCGGTCGCCCCCGTTCCGGCTCCTCTCGGCCCGGTCGCGCGCGGCCGGACCGGCGGGTTCGTACCGGTCCGGTCCCTGCGGCTGCGGGCCGGTCTGCCCGTCCGCCGCGTCCAGGGCGTCCAGCGCCGCCAGCGCGTCCTCGACGGTCGGCCGGTCTGCCGGGTCCTTCGCCAGCAGCCCGGTGAGCAGCGGCGCCAGCCGCCCCGCCCGGCGCGGCGGTGGCACCGGGTCGAACAGGACGGCGGTCAGCGTCTCCGTCGCGCTCTCCCGCCGGAACGGCGAGACGCCCTCCACCGCCTCGTACAGCGTCACGCCCAGCGAGAACAGATCACCGGGCGGCGCCGAGCGGCCCCGGGCCCGCTCCGGGGCCACGTACTCCACCGACCCCAGCAGCGCCCCGGTGACGGTCAGCGTGGTGTCCTCCCGGTGCACCGCGATCCCGAAGTCGGTGAGCAGCGCGCGGCCTTCGTCCGTCAGCAGTACATTGGCCGGTTTCACGTCGCGGTGGACGACGCCCGCCTTGTGCGCCGCGCCGAGGGCCCGCAGCAGCGACCGGGCGATACCGGCCACCTCGTCCACCGGCAGCGGGCCGCCGGCCGCGATCCGGCCGGCCAGCGAACCGCCGTCCGCCAACTGCATGACGATCCACGGCACCTCGTCCTCGACGACGACGTCGTAGACGGTGGCGATGTCCGGATGGTCCCGCAGCCGGGCGGCGTTGCGCGCCTCGCGGGCGGCGCGGGTGAGGCGTTCGGCCCGGTCTTCCTCGGGCAGCGTGGCGGGCAGCCGCAGTTCCTTCAGCGCGACGGGCACCCCGAGTCTGCGGTCCCGGGCGCGCCACACGCGCCCGAATCCGCCGGAGCCCAGCTGTTCGTCCAGGTGATAACGTCCCCCGATGTTCCCCACCCGGCCCACCCTACGCAGCGCCCGGGACCTCCGCCAGGCCCGGGCCGGTGGCGCGGAGCGGAGGGAAGGCGCAGCTCAGAGCGCCGTCGGGTACTCCGGCAACGTCAGGGACGAGTGCGTCGCCCGTCGCGCTTCGGCGTCCGCCGTCGCCAGTTCCCTCGCCATCGCCTCCGGATCGCGGAGCAGCGCGTTGCGGGCGTCCACCTGGGCCCGCGTCGTCGGTACGACGATCGTGCCGCCGCCGGTGGCCAGTGCCTGGTTGCGCTCCGCGAAGGGGCGCATCCGGCGCTCGTACGCCGCGAAGGCCGCGGTGTGGTCCGTGTGCGAGGCGAGTTCGCCGGCCAGGACGTAGGCGCCGACGAGCGCGACGCTCGACCCCTGCCCGGAGAGGAAGGACGTCGCGTGCGCCGCGTCGCCCGCCAGCGCGACCCGCCCGCGGGACCAGGTGGGCAGGTGGATCTGGCTCACGATGTCGAAGAAGAGGTCCTCGGATGCCCGCATCGCCGCCACCAGCCGCGGCACCTGCCACACCTGCTCGGGGAACCGCGCGGCGACCAGGTCGCGTTGGGCGCGCGGGTCGCGGAACGCCTCGAAGGGCGGGGTGTCGCGCACGAAGGTGAGGAAGCCGTGCACGGGCTCGGAGCGCTCGTAGGCGTACACGACCGCGCTGCGTCCCGGCTCGCTCCAGATGAACGCCTCGTGGGAGAGGCCGAGTTCGTTGGGCAGGGTGAACCCCGCGAAGACATGCCCGAGATACTGGTGGAAGGGCTCCTCGGGTCCGAAGACCAGCCGGCGGGTGTTCGAGTGCAGTCCGTCCGCGCCGATCACGAGGTCGAACGTGCGGTGCGTGCCGCTGTCCAGGACGACATGCACGGCGTCCCCGTCGTCGTCCAGCGTGGCGATCGAGTCGCCGAAGAGGAACTCGACGCGGTCCCGCAGCGGCGCGTAGAGGGCGTCGGCCAGGTCGCCGCGCCGGACCTCCAGGTCCTGGCCGCTCTCGCCGCCGGTCACCTGCTCGGGCCGCACCGCGCCGACCGTGTCCCCGGCGGCGTCGAGGAAGGAGATCCGGTGGGTGTCGATGTGGGCCTCGCGCAGTCGCGGCAGCAGGCCCATACGGTCCACGACCTCCCGGGCCGTGCCGCGGATGTCGATCGCGTAGCCGCCGCCGCGGACGGCGGCGGCCTTCTCCAGGACGGTCACCTCGAAGCCGTACCGGTCGAGCCAGTAGGCGAGGGTGGGGCCGGCGATGCTGGCCCCGGAGATCAGTACGCGGCGGGGGGCGGACGGGGACGTGGACGTCGGATGCGTCATGGGAAGGGCACCTTTCCGCCGGGCGGACCCGGGCAAAAAAATACGTACCTTAGGTATCCTTTATGAGGCCATAGAGCACCTTTCGGTGCCGCGGCTCCGTCCCCACGATATAGATACCTAACTTAGGTATGCAAATGGAGGTGTCATGGCGCCCGAGTCCCCCGGGGAGCCCGCGCCCGCTCTCTCGCCCGACGACCTGCTCGCCGTGCTGCCCCGGCTCACCCGGCTCCGCTCCGCGCTCAGCAAGGGCCGGCTCGTCGAACGTGCCGCGCAGGCGGCCAGTCCGTCCCTGGACCGCCCCGCCGTGGGGGTGCTGGTGACCCTGCTCGCCGCCGGAGAGCCCCTGCGCATCGGGGAGATCGCCGACCGCATGCAGGTCGTCGGGCCGCACATCACCCGCCAGGTCCAGGCCCTGGAGAAGCGCCGCCTGGTGCGGCGCATCGCCGACCCCCTCGACCGCCGCGCGAGCCTCATCGAGCCCACGGAGACGGGCAACGAGGTCGCCCACCGCTATGTCGCCTCACTGCTCGGCTGGTTCGCCGAGGTTCTCGCCGACTGGCCCCAGCAGGACCGCGACGACCTCCTCCGCCTCCTCGCCCGCTTCGCCGACGACGTGACGGCCCGGCTGGCTCTGCCGGAGGGGGAGGGGGAACAGGCGTAGGAGGTGGCGGCGTGCCGCTCGGGGCGTGGACGGCAGCTGCCGATCGGCCGGTACGCCTTGCCGTGCGTCACACGACGCGTGCGCCCCCGCAGCCGCTCGGGGCAGGGACCGTCACCGCCGGTCGGCGGGTACGCGGTGCCCGCGCGTCACGGCGCGTGTCCGGCGGCCGGCTGCCGGCTGCCGGCCGCGCAGCCGATCACGCGTCGTACCGGCCTCGGTCCGGGGAACGGAAGGCACCCCGGTACGCCCGTGGGCTGACTCCGACGACGCGTTTGAAGCTGTCCCGGAAAGCTGCGGGCGAGCCGCAGCCGACGTCGGCCGCGATCCGTTCCACCGGCCGGTCGGTGCTCTCCAGCAGGTACTGGGCCCGCCGGACGCGGGTGCGCTGGAGCCAGCGCAGCGGGGTGGTGCCGGTCTGTTCGCGGAACCGCCGGTTGAGGGTGCGCACCGACAGGGCGGCCCGGTCGGCCATGTCGGCCAGGGTCAGTTCGCGGTGGGCGTTCTCCCGCAGCCAGGCCAGCAGCGGCTCCAGCGAGGCGCCGCCGGGGACCGGGGGCTCGTGGTTGATGAACTGGGCCTGGCCGCCGTCGCGTTCCAGGGGGCTGACCACCATCCGGGCCACATCGGCGGCGACCGCCGCGCCGAAGTCGGCGCGGATCATGTGCAGGCACAGGTCGAGCCCGGCGGAGACACCGGCCGAGGTGAGGGTGCGGCCGTTGTCGACGTACAGCACCTCGGGGTCGACGGTGATCGCCGGGTAGCGGCGGGCGAGTTCGGCGGCGCCCAGCCAGTGCGTGGTGGCGCGCTGCCCGTCGAGCAGTCCGGTGGCCGCCAGCAGGAAGGCGCCGGTGCAGATGGAGGCGACGCGCGCGCCCCGGTCGTACGCGCCGCGCACCGCCTCCCGGACCCCGGGCGGCAGCGGGTCGGGCGGTTCGTCCACGCCGCAGAGCACCACCGTGTCCGCCTCCGCGAGGGCGTCGAGACCGTACCCGACCCGTACGGTGAACGGCCCGGCGGTGACCTCCGCGCCCGGCTCCGTTCCGCACACCCGCACCCGGTACGCGGGGCGGCCGTCCGGGAGCCTGGCCCAGCCGAAGGTGTCCACCGGGTTCGACAGGTCGGACGGCACGACCCCGTCGAGGGCGACCACCGCCACCGTGCGGGGTTCGGTCATACCCCGGATTATCCAGGCCGGCGCACCTGCACCGTGCGGAACCTGGGGGTGACGAACGCGGCGTCCACCAGCGCGGCGTTGGCGGCCGGGTTGCCGCCGGAGCCGTGCAGGTCGGCGAACGCGGCGGTCTGGTTGACGAAGACGCCGCCGGTGAGGTTGAGCGAGAGCTGGGCGCGTTCGTCGAGGCAGACCCCGACGAGGGCGCGTTCGACCTCGGGTGCGGTGGTGTAGCCGGAGACGGTCATGGCACCGCGGGTACGCAGGGTGCGGCGCAGCACGTCCAGCGCGTCGCGGGTGGAGGCGGTGGCGATGGCGAAGGCGATCGGGCCGAAGTGTTCGTTCTCGACCGGTTCTTTTCGCTTGACGATCAGTGGGGTGCGGATCGTTGCGTCGGGGTATTCGGGGTGGTCGACGGTGCGCGAGGCGAGGGCGACCTCGCCCAGCCCGGTGGCCCGTTCCAGCCGCTCGGTGACCGCCGGGTTGACGATGGCGCCGAGCAGTCCGGCCGCGCGGGTGTCGTCGCCGAGCAGCCGGTTCACCGCGCCCGCGAGGTCGGCGACGACCTCGTCGAAGGTGCGGTGCCCGTCGTTCTCGGTGGTGATGCCGCCGGCCGGGATGAGCAGGTTCTGCGGGGTGGTGCACATCTGGCCGCTGTAGAGGGAGAGCGAGAAGGCGAGGTTGCCGAGCATGCCGCGGTAGTCGTCGGTGGAGTCGATGACGACGGTGTTCACTCCGGCCTTCTCGGTGAACACCCGGGCCTGGACGGCGTGCTGTTCCAGCCAGTCGCCGAACTCGGTGGAGCCGGTGTAGTCGATCAGCGCCACCTCCGGGCGCAGCGCGAGCGTCCTGGCACTGCCCTCGCCCTCCGCCTCGGCGGCGAGCGCCACCAGATTGGGGTCGAAGCCGGCCTCGGCGAGCGTCTCGCGGGCGATCCGCACCGTGAGCGCCAGCGGCAGGACGGCGCGCGGGTGCGGTTTGACCAGTACCGGGTTGCCGGTGGCGAGGGAGGCGAAGAAGCCGGGGAAGCCGTTCCAGGTGGGGAAGGTGTTGCAGCCGATGAGCAGCGAGACGCCCACCGGGACGGGGGTGTGGTCGCTGGTCATGCGGAGGGTGCCGCGCCGGCCCTGCTCCTTGGCCCATTCGGTGTGCCCGGGGAGGCGGGTCTGTTCGGCGTAGGCGTGCGCGACCGCCTCAAGACCGCGGTCCTGGGCGTGCGGGCCGCCGGCCTGGAGGGCCATGACGTACGCCTGGCCGGTGGTGTGCATGACGGCCTGCGCGAACTCCGGGGTGCGGTCGGCGATCCGGGCCAGGATCTCCAGGCAGGTCAGCGCGCGCCGCTCGGGTCCGGCGTCGCGCCAGGCCGGGACCCCGGCGAGCATCGCGGGCAGCAGGACGTCGGGGTCGGGGTGCGGGTAGGTGATGCCGAGCGGGAAGCCGTACGGGGAGACCTCGGCGCCGACCCAGGCGTCGGTGCCCGGCTGGCCCGGCGCCTCGAACCGGCCGCGCTCGCGCAGGGCGGCGAAGGCGGCGGCACCGGTGCTTCCGTCGCCGTACGCCTTGGGGTGTTCGGGGTGCGGGGACCAGTACGAACGGGTGCGGATAGTCTCAAGTGCCGTGTCCAGGGTGGCGCGATGGCGCTGCCAAGATGTCATGGCCGGGACCAACTCCTCGTCGGCGGCAGTCATGGTCGGGTAGCGGTCGGGCATGGACGATACTGCTACCGAACGATCGGTCGGGCAAGAGCGCGGAAGGAAGAGCCGAGTGACCGCCAGAGGCGACAGGAGCGCTGGAACGGCGCGCGCGCAGCGCGACACCTACACCCCGCAGACCCTGCTGGAGGTCGCGGTCGAGGTGTTCAACGAGCGCGGCTACGACGGCACCTCGATGGAACACCTCTCCCGCGCCGCCGGTATCTCCAAGTCCTCCATCTACCACCACGTGCGCAGCAAGGAGGAACTGCTGCGGCGCGCCGTCAGCCACGCGCTGGACGGACTCGCCGCCGTCCTGGACGAGCCGGGCGCCCGGCAGGGCCGCGCCATCGACCGCCTGGAGTACGTGACCCGCCGCACCACCGCCGTCCTCATGCGGCGGCTGCCGTACGTGACGCTGCTGCTGCGGGTACGCGGCAACACCGACACCGAACGCTGGGCGCTGGCCCGCCGCCGGGAGTTCGACCAGCGGGTGGCGGCGCTGCTGCGGCAGGCGGCGGCGGAAGGCGATCTGCGGCCGGAGGTGGACGTACGGCTGGCGGCCCGGCTGCTGTTCGGGATGATCAACTCGGTGGCGGAGTGGTACCGGCCACAGGGCGAGCAGGACGACCCGGTGGACGAGGCGGTGGTGGAGGCCGTGGTCAGCACGGCGTTCGCCGGGCTGCGGCTGCACCGCTGAGCGCGGGCGGCACCTGTCGCCGAGCGCGGGGGCACCTGCCACCGGCACAGCGACCCGGCATGTGCCGGTCATCAACTACTGTTGTCCGCCGACCACTTAAATTGACGGGGGCGTTGTCCGAGCCGCACCGCCGTGCTCGCCTACCCCGGGGAGTCCATGAACAGCGACCGTCCCATCGGACACACACCGCTCACGACCACCACCACCGGGGCGGCCGACTGGAACGAAGCCGAGGAGTTCATCCGCCTCTTCTACGCGGAGCACCCCGACCAGCCACTGCCGCTGGACATGCGGCTGCGCCAGGTGCGCGAACACATCGAGCACTCCGGCTCGTACCGGCACAGCACCGACGAACTCACCTTCGGCGCCCGGGTCGCCTGGCGCAACTCCAGCCGCTGCATCGGCCGGCTGTACTGGAAGAGCCTGCGCGTCCTGGACCGGCGCACCGCACGCACCCCCGAGGAGATCCACGCCCACCTCTGCGACCACCTGCGGCAGGCCACCAACGAGGGCCGGATACGCCCGGTCATCTCCGTCTTCGCGCCCGAGACCCCGTACCGGCGGGCGCCGCGGGTGTGGAACAGCCAGCTCATCCGGTACGCGGGCTACCGCGGGCCGGACGGCTCGGTCGTCGGGGACCCGGGGCACGTGGACTTCACCGAGACGGTGCGGCGGATGGGGTGGCAGGCGCCGGGCGGCTGGTTCGACCTGCTGCCGCTGGTCATCGAGGTGCCGGGCGACAAGCCGCAGCTGTTCGACGTGCCGCCGGAGCTGGTCATGGAGGTGCCGATCGAGCACCCCGAGTACCCGCAGATCACCCGGATGGGACTGCGCTGGCACGCGGTCCCGGCCATCTCCCACATGCGGCTGTCGATCGGCGGTATCAACTACCCGCTCGCGCCGTTCAACGGCTGGTACCTTGGCACCGAGATCGGCGCCCGCAACCTCGTGGACGCCGACCGCTACAACCTGCTGCCCGTCATCGGCCGGCTGCTGCACCTGGACACCAGCCGCGAGACCTCGCTGTGGCGCGACCGCGCGCTGGTGGAACTGAACATCGCCGTCCTGCACTCCTTCGCCAAGGCGGGCGTGAAGATCTCCGACCACCACACCGAGTCGGAACGTTTCCTCACCCACCTCGCCCGCGAGGAGGCGGCCGGCCGCATCGTCCCGGCCGACTGGAGCTGGATCGTCCCCCCGGTCTCCGGCGGCCTCACCCCGGTCTTCCACCGCTACTACGACGAGGCGGACCTGCGGCCGAACTTCTACCTGGACGAGGAGGCGAAGGACCTGAGCGAGGGCAGGTGCCCGGTCCGGCACGACACGTACTGACGGGCGGCGGGTGCCGCCCGGGGGCGGGGGCGCCGGTCAGAAGGAGCCGTAGGCCGGCTTGCCCGCCGGGTGGTAGGTCTGGATCGTCACCCCCGTCGAGGTGAGGGCCGAGTCGACCAGTGTCAGCGCCGCCGGGGCGCTGCCCTCCGGGAAGAGCCGCTTGCCGCTGCCCAGCACCACCGGGTACACGAACAGGCGGTACACGTCGATCAGCCCGGCCGCGTGCAGCGTCCGGGCGAGCTCGCCGCTGCCGTGGATCTGGAGTTCACCGCCCGGGTGCTCCGGCTCCCGCCGCTTCAGCGCGGTCACCTCCGCCACCACGTCCGGGCCGAGCTGCGTCGAGTGCTGCCACTCCAGGGGCAGGTCCGGCGTGCGCGACGCCACGTACTTGGGCAGCCCGTTCAGCTTCTCCGCGATCGGCGATTCGTCCGGATCGGTCACGTGCGGCCAGTACCCGGCGAAGATGTCGTACGTCCGGCGGCCCAGCAGGTACCCCTCACCGCGCCGGAACCAGCCGTCCACCGCCGCGCCGAACTCCTCGTCCGCGTACGGCACGCTCCAGCCGCCGTGTTCGAACCCGCTGCTGGTGTCCTCCTCCGGTCCGCCCGGCGCCTGCATGACGCCGTCGAGCGTGAGGAAGGTCTGCAGGGTGACCAGGGTGCCGGCCATGATGGCTCCTTCTCCCGATGTCGGTGATCCCGTGATCGCGTGATCGTGCGATCCGTTCTCTCACGACACGGACCCGGCACCGGGCGGAATCTCATCGGCGTTCGGGCGGTGTCTTCTCGACCTGCCGCACCGGTCGCCGTTCGGGCAGCAGATCCGTTTCTTCGAACACCAGCAGCGTCCGCGTGCTGATCACCTCCGGTATCGCCTGGATCCGGGTCAGCACCAGCTCCCGCAGCTCCCGGTTGTCCCGGGTGTG
Organism: Streptomyces harbinensis; assembly: GCF_900116145.1. GTDB lineage: Bacteria > Actinomycetota > Actinomycetes > Streptomycetales > Streptomycetaceae > Streptomyces > Streptomyces carpaticus. The sequence continues at coordinate 196,401 of NZ_FPAB01000004.1, forward strand.
CACCAGCAGCAGTACGTCGAAGTCCCCGCTGACCAGCGCGATGTGCGCCGCCCCCGGCAGCCGTTCGAGCCGGGCCCGCACGGTCCGCCAGCTGTCCTGGACGATCTTCAGCGTGATGTACGCGGCGGCCCCCTGCCCGGCCCGCTCGTGATCCACCCGGGCCGTGAACCCCCGGATCACCCCGCTCGCCAGCATCCGGTTGATGCGCGCGTACGCGTTCGCCCGCGAGATGTGCACCCGCTGCGCGACCTCGCGGATGGAGGCCCGACCGTCCGCCCGCAGGTGCAGCAGTATCGCGCTGTCAATGGGGTCGAGGGGTCTGGCGGGGTTCGGAGTCATCTGGTCATCCGGCATATGGAGCAGCCTCCCCTTTCTGGACGTCCTGCACCCATGGCACGGCAATCGGGGCCAGCGGTCCACAGCGCCCGACCGGCTCTGGCCAACCTGCCTCGACGACCGAACAATCGGTAGGGAGACGGAGGCGCGAGAGGGGAGGCGCGGACATGACCGTGCTGCACGAACCACCAACGCCGTCACCCACCACCGGGCAGGCGCCGGTACCACCCTGGCGCCGCCCGCCCCGGACCGATCCGGCGCCACTGCTGCCCGAGACCGAGCCGTACCACCGGCTCGGCACCGACCGCGAACCACCCGAGGGCCCCGACCGCGCACTGTGGCGTACCCTCCACCGGCACCTCGTCCTGGGGCGCCGCTACAACCAGCAAGCCACCGCCCTCACCCGGCAGGGCCGGCTCGCCGTCTACCCCTCCTCCACCGGCCAGGAGGCATGCCAGATCGCCGCGGCGCTGGTGCTGGCCGAGCAGGACTGGCTGTTCCCCAGCTACCGCGACACCCTCGCCACCGTGGCCCGCGGCCTCGACCCGGTCGCCGCGCTCGGGCTGCTGCGCGGCGACTGGCACACCGGCTACGACCCGCACACGCATCGCATCGCCCCGCTCGCCACCCCGCTGGCCACCCAGCTCCCGCACGCCGTCGGCCTGGCCCACGCCGCCCGCCTCAAGGGCGACGACGTGGTGGCGCTGGCGATGGTGGGCGACGGCGGCACCTCGGAGGGCGACTTCCACGAGGCCCTGAACTTCGCCGCCGTGTGGCAGGCCCCCGTCGTCTTCCTGGTGCAGAACAACGGCTTCGCCATCTCCGTCCCGCTCGCCCGGCAGACCGCCGCCCCGACCATCGCGCACAAGGCCGTCGGGTACGGCATGCCGGGCCGGCTGGTGGACGGCAACGACGCGCCCGCCGTGTACGAGGTGCTGGCCGACGCGGTACGGCGCGCCCGGGCCGGCGGCGGACCGACGCTGGTCGAGGCGCTCACCTACCGGCTGGACGCGCACACCAACGCCGACGACGCCACCCGCTACCGCGAGGACGCCGAGGTCGCCGCCTGGCGCGAACACGACCCGCTGCCGCTGCTGACCGGGGCCCTGGAGCGGCACGGGCTGCTGGACGAGGACCACGCGCGCCAGGCCCGGGACGCCGCCGAGGAGCTGGCGGCCGGGATGCGGGCCCGGCTGAACGCCGAGCCCGTCCTGGACCCGGACGACCTCTTCGCCCACGTCTACGCGCGGCCCACCCCCCAGCTCACCGAACAGGCGGCCCGGCTGCGGCAGGAGGCGGCGGCCCGATGACGAGCACAGCGGCCCGTTCCGTCTCCCTCGCCGAGGCGCTGCGCCGCGCGCTGCGCGACGCGCTCGCCGAGGACCCCACCGTCCACCTGCTGGGCGAGGACATCGGCACCCTGGGCGGCGTCTTCCGCATCACCGACGGCCTGGCGGCCGAGTTCGGGCCCGAGCGGTGCGCCGATACGCCGCTGGCCGAAGCCGGCATCCTGGGCACCGCCACCGGCATGGCGATGTACGGGCTGCGGCCGGTGGTCGAGATGCAGTTCGACGCCTTCGCCTACCCGGCGTTCGAGCAGCTCGTCTCGCACGTCGCCCGGATGCGCAACCGCACCCGGGGCGCCATGCCCATGCCGCTGACCATCCGCATCCCGTACGGCGGCGGCATCGGCGGCGTGGAACACCACAGCGACTCCTCCGAGGCGTACTACATGGCCACCCCGGGGCTGCACGTGGTCACCCCGGCCACGGTCGCCGACGCCTACGGGCTGCTGCGACAGGCCATCGCCTCGGACGACCCGGTGGTGTTCCTGGAGCCGAAGCGGCTGTACTGGTCGAAGGACACGGTCGATCCGGACGCGCCGCCGGACGTGCCCCCGCTCGGCCGGGCCGTGGTGCGCCGCCCCGGTACCTCGGCCACCCTCATCACCTACGGCCCGTCGCTGCCGCTGTGCCTGGCGGCGGCGGAGGAGGCCCGCGGCCGGGGCTGGGACCTGGGCGTGGTCGATCTGCGCACCCTCGTGCCGTTCGACGACGCGACGGTGTGCGCCGAGGTACGGCGCACGGGGCGGGCGGTCGTGGTGCACGAGGCGGCCGGCTTCGCCGGTCCCGGCGCCGAGATCGCGGCCCGGATCACCGAGCGCTGCTTCCACCACCTGGCCGCGCCGGTGCTGCGGGTCACCGGCCACGACATCCCGTACCCGCCGCCCCTGCTGGAACGGCACCATCTGCCCGACACCGCCCGGATCCTGGACGCGGTCGCCCGCCTCCAGTGGGAGGAGTGAACGCCATGGCTCAGACCTTTCTCCTCCCGGACCTCGGTGAAGGTCTCACCGGGGCCGAGATCGTGCGCTGGCTGGTGGAGGTCGGCGACGCGGTGACGGTCGATCAGCCGGTGGTGGAGGTGGAGACGGCCAAGGCGATGGTCGAGGTCCCCTGCCCGTACGCGGGGGTGGTCACGGAGCGGTTCGGGGCGGTCGGCGAGGAGGTGCCGGTCGGCTCGCCGCTGGTCCGGGTCGGCGCGCCGGGCGCCGGGAGCGGTGCCGGGCCGGACGGTGCCGGGCCGGACACGCACCTTCCGGACGACGGGCCCCCGGACGGAGGTTCCGGGCAGGTCCTGGTCGGCTACGGCACCGGCACCACCACCTCCACCGGGACGCCTCCCCCCGCCCCCGCCGCCCCCGCCGCCCGGCCGGCGGTCGCGGTGATCTCACCGCTGGTGCGCAAGCTCGCCCGTGACCACGGCATCGACCTGCGGACGGTACGGGGTTCGGGGCCCGACGGCCTGATCCTGCGGGCCGACGTCGAAGCACGCACCGCACCGCCCGCGCCCGCCACCGCACCGGCGTCCGCGCGGAGCCGGGAGACGGCCGGCGAGGCGACGCGTACCCCGCTGCGCGGCATCGCCGCCACCGCCGCCGCCCGGCTCGGCCGCAGCCGGACCGAGATCCCGGACGCCACCTGCTGGGTGGACGCCGACGCCACCGAACTGCTCGCCGCCCGGCGCGCCACCGAACTCCCGCTGCTGGCCCTCCTGGCCCGCATCTGCGTCGCGGCCCTGGCCCGCTACCCGCAGCTCAACGCCACCTTCGACCCCGCGGACAACACCATCGTCACCTTCCCCGCCGTCCACCTCGGCTTCGCCGCCCAGACCGACCGCGGCCTGCTCGTCCCCGTCCTGCGCGACGCCCACCGCCGTACCACCCGCGAACTCGGCGCCGGACTCACCCGCCTCACCGAATCCGCCCGCGCCGGCACCCTCGCCCCGGCGGACCTCACCGGCTCGACCTTCACCCTCAACAACTACGGCGTCTTCGGCGTCGACGGCTCGACCCCGATCCTCAACCACCCCGAGGCGGCCATGCTCGGTATCGGACGGATCGTCCCCAGGCCATGGGCCCACCAGGGCGAACTGGCCCTGCGCCAGGTGGTCCAGCTGTCCCTCACCTTCGACCACCGGGTCTGCGACGGGGCGGTCGCCGGCGGCTTCCTGCGCCAGGTGGCCGACCGGGTGGAATCCCCGCTCTCCCTCCTCGCCGACCTCTGACCGCCCGCCCGACCCGCCGACGACCCGCCCCGTCCCCGTACCGCACCACCGGCCCGGGGACGGGGCGGGCCCGCTACCCCTCCTCCAGCGCGGGCAGCACCTTGTCCAGGGTGATCGGCAGATCCCGCACACGCACACCGCAGGCGTGCCACACCGCGTTCGACACCGCCGCGGCCGTGCCGACGATGCCGATCTCGCCGATGCCCTTCGACCCCATGGCGTTGACGTGCGGGTCGTGCTCGGGCAGCCAGTACGCCTCGATCTCGCTGACGTCCGCGTTCACCGTGATGTGGTACTCGGCGAGGTCGTGGTTGACGACATGACCGGACCGCGGATCGAGCACGCTGCTCTCGTGCAGCGCCATGGAGAGTCCCATGGTCATCCCGCCGATGAACTGCGACCGAGCGGTGCGCGGGTTGATGATCCGGCCCGCCGCGAACACCCCGAGCAGGCGCGGCACGCGCACCTCGCCGGTGTCCGTGTGGATGTGCGCCTCGGCGAACTGCGCCCCGAAGGCGTGCATGGCGTACCGGTCGTCGGGCCGGCCGACGGAGCCGGACGCCGCGGCACCGTCCGGCGGCTCGTTGCCGTACCGCTCGCGCAGGGCACGGGCCGCCTCCACCACGGCCGAACCCCACGTCGTCATGCCCGAGGACCCGCCCGCCACCGACGCCATCGGGTAGTCGGTGTCGCCGATCCGCACCTCCACCCGGGACACCGGCACCCCGAGCGCGTCCGCGGCGATCTGCGGCAGCGTGGTCCAGGTACCGGTGCCGAGGTCGGCGGCGCCGATCTCGGCGACGTAGCGGTCGCCCACCCGCCGGATCACCGCCGTCGACTGCGACATGCGGTTGACCGGGTACGTGGAGGCGGCCACGCCCGTGCCGACCAGCCAGGCGCCGCGGCGGCGCACGCCGGGGCGCGGGTCCCGCCGCGACCAGCCGAAACGTTCGGCGCCTTCCCGCAGGCAGCCGACCAGGTTGCGGCTGGAGAAGGGCTTGCCGGAACCCGGCTCGACCTCCGGTTCGTTGCGGACCCGCAGGTCGATCGGATCCATGCCGAGACGCTCGGCCAGCTCGTCCATCGCGACCTCGGGGCCGAACATCCCGGGACACTCACCGGGGGCACGCATCCAGGACGGCACCGGGACGTCGAGGGCCGCGAGCCGGTGCGTGGTGCGCCGGTTCGCGGTGGCGTACATGATCCGCGCGGGCACCCCGGTCTGCTCGGCGAACTCCTTGATCCGCGAGGTCTGCTCGACGACATCGACCGCGAGGGCGGTGAGCGTACCGTCCCGGTCGGCGCCCAGGGAACAGCGCAGGATCGTCGGGGTGCGGTAGCCGGCGAGGCAGAACATCTGCTGGCGGGTCAGGGCCAGCCGCACCGGCTGCCCGGGGAGCGCCCGCGCCGCCAGCGCGGCGAGCACCACGTTGACGTGCGGCTGCCCCTTGGAGCCGAAGCCGCCGCCGACGTACGGGCACACGACCCGGATCCGCTGCTCGTCGAGGCCGAACACCCGGGCCAGGGCGGCGCGCGTCGGGTGGACGCCCTGGGTGGAGTCCCACAGGGTGAGGGAGCCGCCGTCCGCCGGGTCCCACAGGGCCGTCGTCGCGTGCGGCTCCATGGGGTTGTTGTGGTTCATCGCGGTGGTGTACGTCTGCTGGACGGTCACCTCGGCTGCGGCCAGCGCCGCTTCCACGTCGCCCTCGGCGGTATCGGTGGGAAAGGTGGGGTTCACCTGCTCGGGCGCGTACAGGTCGTCGCGGTCGGCCCGCAGTTCGGCGTCGTGCGCCTGTTGCGCGTAGGCCACCTCGACCAGGGAGGCGGCGTGCCGGGCGGTCTCGGAGCTGTCGGCGACGACGAGGGCGATCACCTGGCCCCGGAACGCGACCTCCTCGTCCTGGAGGGCCGCCAGTTCCCGGTCGTCGGTGGAGGCCAGCCGCTCGGTGGTGGCGGGGGTGAGCACCGCGGCCACGCCGTCGAGTGCCTCGGCGGCGGTGGTGTCCAGCTCCGTGATCCGGCCGCGGGCGATGGTGGCCTGGACGGGGTGCACGTAGGCGGCGCCGTCGGCGGGGGTCTCGTAGGCGTAGACGGCGGTGCCCAGCACCTTGGCCGGGCCGTCCCGGCGGGGCAGGTCGCTGCCGATGGCGTCCGGTGCGCTCAGGAAGGTCATCGGGCGCCCTCCCGGACCAGGTCGCGCAGGGTGGCGGCGAGGGTGCGGCGCAGCAGCGGGATCTTGAACCCGTTGCCGCCGTCCAGCCCGTCGAGCGGCCGGGCGTCGGCGAGTTCGGCGTCCGCGGCGGCGCGGTAGCGGCGGTCGGAGACCTCGGAGCCGCGCAGTACGTCCTCGGCCCGGCGGGCGCGCCAGGGCACGTGCGCCACGCCGCCGAACGCGATGCGGGCGTCGGTGATCACCCCGTCCCGTACCTCGACGGCCGCGGCGACGCTGACCAGCGCGAACGCGTACGAGGCGCGGTCGCGCACCTTGCGGTAGGCCGAGCGGCGGGCGATCGGCAGCGCGGGCAGGTCGATCGCGGTGATCAGCTCGCCGTGTCCGAGCACCGTGTCGCGCTCGGGTGTGTCGCCGGGGAGCCGGTGCAGTGCGCCGAACGGGACGGTGCGCTCGCCGTCCGGGCCGAGCACCCGCACCTCGGCGTCGAGCGCGGTCATCGCCACGGCCATGTCGGAGGGGTGGACGGCGACGCACTGCTCGGAGGCCCCGAGGATCGCGTGGTTGCGGGTCCAGCCGCCGAGTGCCGAGCAGCCGGAGCCGGGCCGGCGCTTGTTGCACGGCGTGGTGACGTCCTGGAAGTACACGCAGCGGGTCCGCTGCAACGGGTTGCCGCCGGTGGTGGCCATGTTGCGCAGTTGTCCTGACGCGCCCGACAGCAGCGCCTGGGACAGGACGGGGAACCGCTCGCGCACCCGCGGGTCCGCGGCGAGTTCGCTGTTGCTGACGCCCGCGCCGATCCGCAGGGTCCCCGAATCCAGCTCCTCGACCTCGGTGGACAGCAGGCCGGCGACGCCGACGACCAGGCGGGGCGCGACGACGCCGAGCTTGAGGTGGTCCACCAGGTTCGTGCCGCCGCCGAGGAAGACCGCGGTCGGGTCCCCGGCGACCGTGCGCACGGCTTCCGCCGGGTCGGCGGGGCTGCGGTAGTCGAACGGCCTCATCCGGCCACCTCCGTACCGGCCTCGGCCGCGGCCTGCTGGATGGCGGGCACGATATTGACGTAGGCCGCGCAGCGACACAGGTTGCCGCTCATCCGCTCGGCGATCTCCGCGTGGTCCAGGCGCGGTTCCCGCCCGCCCTCGGTGACGGCGCTCGGCCAGCCCCGCGCGAACTCCCGGAGCATGCCGACCGCGGAGACGACCTGCCCCGGGGTGCAGTAGCCGCACTGGAACGCGTCGCGGTCGATGAAGGCGCGCTGCACCGGGTGCAGATGGCGGTCGGTGTCATCGGGGGAGCGCCCGTCGCCGTCGACGGGGCCGCGCTCGTCGGGGGCGGTGTCCTCGGCGGCGAGCCCTTCGGCGGTGGTCACCCGGGCGCCGTCCTGGGTGACGGCGAGGGTGAGACAGCTCAGCACGCGTTTCCCGCCGGACAGTACCGTGCACGCGCCGCACTGCCCGTGGTCGCAGCCCTTCTTGGGACTCGTCACTCCCAGCCGTTCGCGCAGCGCGTCCAGCAGCGTCGTGCGCGTGTCGACGGTCAGCCGGCGCGGTGCTCCGTCGACCCGCACGGTGATTTCGGTATGCATCGCGGCCGGGTACCCGGCCCGCCACCCCTCACACGGCGCGCGACACCGGCTCACACGGGTGGCGGCGGCAACCGGCGGAGTCCGTACCGCATTCCGGACGCCGCCGGGTGTGTCGTCTCGACGACGGCCCGGCCGATGCTCCGGGATGCCCCCACCGGCCCGTGTCCCCCGGCGCCGCTCGGGCCCTTCCCGAACGGGCTCCCCTGGAGTCGACCACCACCTTCCACGACTGAGGATGTCCGAACGGACCCGCCCGGCCCGCCCGGCCCGCTCCGCCCGGCGCCCCGGAGAAGGTGGCTAGTCGACCCAGACGGATCTGCCGATCGAGGCCGAGAAGTCACCGGAGGTGCCGCCGGGCGGGACGACTTCGGCGATCGCCCCCGTGCAGTCCCGGTGCTGGTAGACGAGGGCGTACTCATTGGTGAAGTTGTAGACCTTCAGCGGCAGCTCGGGGACGTTGACACAGCCGCTGGGGTTGGTCGCGTACCAGTTCTTGCCCCGCAGTTCCCCGTGCGCCGCGGACGCCGGGGCGGCGAGAACCATCCCCGACCCCACGGCGATCGCCACCAGACCGGCCACAGCGGTGAGACGCGCACCCATCGCACTCAACTCCTCGGAAGAACATCGCCGGGGCGGCGGACCCACCCCGCGTCGAACGATCACTACACAGAGTAGTCATACATCACCGCTGCGTCATCACCCCGGAGAGTGAAAGACCCCGGCGCCGTGATGGCCGGGCAGGGCCGCGCTCCCGCCGCCGCGCCTCGTCTACAGTGCGGAACGTGACGGACGACCCACCCGTGTTCGACGCCATCGTGCTGGCCGGCGGCGCCGCGCGGCGCCTCGGCGGGGCCGACAAGGCGGCGGTGACCGTCGGCGGCCGGCCGCTGCTCGACCGGGTGCTCGACGCCTGCCGCGACGCGCGCCGCACCGTCGTCGTCGGCCCGCCCCGTCCCACCCGGCGCCCGGTGCGCTGGGTACGCGAGGACCCGCCGGGCGGCGGCCCGCTCGCCGCGCTCGCCGCCGGAGCCGGGGCCGCCGAGGTCACCGCGCCGCTGGTCGCCGTCCTCGCCACCGACCTGCCCTTCCTCACCCCCGCCACCCCCCGCGCCCTGCTGGCCGCGCTGCCGCCCGACGCGGACGGCGTGCTGGAGCAGGACGCGGACGGCCGCGACCAGCCGCTCACCGCCGTGTACCGCACCGAGCCGCTGCGCCGCGCGCTCGCCGGGCTGCCCGCCGTCCACGGCGCGCCGCTGCGTACGCTGCTCCCGGCTCTCACCCTGCACCGGCGGGCCGGGGCCACCACAACGTTCGACTGCGACACCTGGGCCGAGATCGCCGCCGCCCGGGTCCGGATCAAGGAGCATGGGACCGTGCTGGACGAATGGATCGCCGCCGTCAACGCCGAACTCGACATCGACCCGGATCTGGACCGCACCGTGCTGCTGGACGCGGCCCGCGACGTGGCGCACGGGGTGGCCCGTCCGGCGGCCCCGCTCACCACCTTCCTGATCGGGTACGCCGCCGCCCAGCACGGGATCGGCCCCGCCGAGGCCGCCCGCCGGGTGGCCGCGCTCGCCGCCCGCTGGGCGCAGGAGCAGGAACTGCAGGACGAAGGACGCCCCGCATGACCGACGAGTTCGACGAGGCGCTCGCCCTCGCCAACGGGCACCGCCCCGACCACCCCGCCCGCCGGCCGGCGGCCCCCCTCGTCCCCGACCCCGCCGACGCCCCCGACCGGCGCCCGGCGCCGCCGCACACCTGGGAGTCGGCCCGCACCGTCGCGTACCGCAGCGCCGTACCGCTGCCGCCGCGCCGGCTGCCGCTGGAGCGGGCGCTCGGCCACACCCTGGCGGCCCCGCTCACCGCGCTCACCGATCTGCCGGCCTTCGACACCTCCGCCATGGACGGCTGGGCGGTGTCCGGGCCGGGGCCGTGGGAGCTGGCAGGTCCCGGGCTGCTGGCCGGCGCGCCCGGCCGCCCGGAGCGGCTGGCCGACGGCCAGGCGGTGCGTATCGCGACCGGCGCCCGGGTGCCGGACGGCACCACCGGGATCGTCCGGGCCGAACACGGCACGGCCCGCGCCGGCCGGCTGCGCGGCCGGCTGCCCCGGCTCGGCGCCGACATCCGCCCCCGCGCCCAGGAGTGCCGCTCCGGCGCCGAACTGCTGCCCGCCGGTACCCGGCTCGCGCCCGCCGCGCTCGGGCTGGCCGCCGCCGCCGGGTACGACGAACTCGACGTCCACCCGCTCCCCCGCGCCGAAGTGCTCGTCCTCGGCGACGAACTGCTGCACCGCGGCCTCCCCCACGACGGCCGCATCCGGGACGCGCTCGGCCCGATGACCGGCCCCTGGCTGGCCGCCCTGGGCGCCGAGGTGCTGGTCACCCGGCGCCTCGGCGACGACGCCGACGCGCTGCGCGAGGCCATCGAGACCAGCCGCGCCGACCTGATCGTCACCACCGGCGGTACGGCCTCGGGCCCCGTCGACCATCTGCGGGCCACCCTGCGCGCGCTGGGCGCCACCACCCTCGTCGGCGGGGTGACCGTCCGCCCCGGCCACCCCATGCTGCTGGCCGAACTCCCGGACGGCGGCACGCCGGTCGTCGGTCTCCCGGGCAATCCGCTGGCCGCCGTGGCCGGGCTGCTGACCCTGGCGGCGCCGCTGCTGCACGCGCTGTCCGGCCGGATGCCGCCGGCGACCCGGGCCGCCGTCGCGGGCGAGGCGTTCGCCGGGCACCGCGAGGACACCCATCTGGTGCCGGTGCGCCGCCCGGCCGACGGCGGTCCGGTCCTGCCGCTGAACTACGCCGGCCCGGCCATGCTGCGCGGCATCGCCGCCGCGTCCGCGCTCGCCGTCGTCCCGCCGGGCGGTCTCGCACCGCACGATCCGGTCCAGTTGCTGGAGCTTCCCGGGGCATGAGACTGCCGAACCTCGCCGCCTTCCCGACCGTGCCACCCCAGCGCGGCGACGCCGACGACCAGTCGCACGGCGTCCATCTGCCGCGCTCGGTGGGCGGTCCGCTGCTCCAGGTGGCGCGCCGGCTGCTGATGGCGGTGGCGGTGATGGCGGCGGCGGTCGTGATCGTGTACTTCGACCGCAGCGGCTACCGGGACAACGTCACCGGGGAGCCGGTGGGCTTCCTGGACTCCCTCTACTACGTCACCGTCTCGCTCTCCACGACGGGTTACGGCGACATCGTGCCGTTCACCGACAAGGCGCGGCTGCTCACCACGTTCCTCATCACACCGCTGCGCATACTGTTCCTGATCATCCTGGTCGGGACGACACTGGAAGTCCTGACCGAGCGCACCCGCGAGCAGTGGCGGCTGGCCCACTGGAGGAAGATCTTGCGCGATCACACCGTCATCGTCGGCTTCGGCACCAAGGGCCGCAGCGCCGCCGAGACCCTGATGAGCACCGGGCTGCCGCAGGAGCAGATCGTCGTGGTGGACCCGAGCAAAGGCGTGGTGGCCGCCGCCAACGCCGCCGGGTACGCGGGGGTCGTGGGGGACGCCACCCGCTCGGACGTGCTGGTACGCGCGCGGGCCGACCGGGCCCGGCAGATCGTGATCTCCACCCAGCGTGACGACACGGCGGTGCTGGTGGCGCTGACCGCCCGCCAGTTGAGCAAGTCGGTGAAGATCGTCGCGTCGGTGCGCGAGGAGGAGAACGTGCCGCTGCTCAAGCAGTCCGGCGCGGATTCGGTGATCACCAGCGCCAGCGCGGTCGGCCGGCTGCTGGGGCTTTCGATGATCAGCCCGAGCAGCGGCGCGGTGATGGAGGATCTGATCCAGCAGGGGACGGGGCTGTCCCTGCGGGAGCGGCCGGTGACGAAGGCGGAGGCGGGCCGGTCACCGCGGGAGGTGGAGGATCTGGTGGTGTCGGTGATACGGGGTCACCGGCTGCTGCCGTTCGACCATCCGGACGCGGCGCGGCTGGAGCTGACCGACCGGCTGGTGGTGATCCACCGGATCCGGGCGGAGGAGGAGTCCCATCCGCCGGCGGTGGATCCCGAGGCGGGCACCCCGCGGCGGGGGCCGGGTTCCTGGCGCATTCCGCGGCGCTGAGCCGGCGGCGCGGGCCCGCCCGCGGGTGCGGGCGGGGGCGATAGCGTCGGAGCATGAGAGCGATCACGATCACGGAGCCGGGCGGTCCCGAGGTGCTGGCGTGGAGCGAGGTGGCGGAGCCGGCGGCTCCTGGCGAGGGGGAGGTGCTGATCGAGGTCGCCGCCTCCGCCGTGAACCGGGCGGATCTGCTGCAGCGGCAGGGGTTCTACGATCCGCCGCCGGGCGCCTCGCCCTATCCGGGCCTCGAGTGTTCGGGCACGGTGGCGGCCGTGGGTCCGGGGGTGCGGGGCTGGTCGGTCGGCGAGCGGGTGTGCGCGCTGCTGAGCGGCGGCGGGTACGCGCAGCGGGTGGTGGTGCCGGCGGGTCAGGTACTGCCGGTGCCGGCGGGGGTGTCGCCGGTGGAGGCCGCCGCGCTGCCGGAGGTGGTGTGCACGGTGTGGTCGAACGTGTTCCGGGGCGATTCCGGGCTGCGGGAGGGGCAGACGCTGCTGGTGCACGGCGGCGGCAGCGGGATCGGGACGATGGCGATCCAGCTGGCGGTGGCGCGCGGGGCGCGGGTGGCGGTGACGGCCGGGAGCGCGGAGAAGCTGGCGGTGTGCCGGGAGTTGGGGGCTCAGGTGCTGGTCAACTACCGGGAGGAGGACTTCGCGGAGGTGCTGCGCGGGGAGGTCGATGTGGTGCTGGACATCATGGGCGCCTCCTATCTGGACCGGAATCTGCGGGCGCTGGCCACCGGGGGCCGGATCGCGGTGATCGGGCTCCAGGGGGGCCGTAAGGGCGAGTTGAACCTGGGGGCGCTGCTCGCGAAGCGGGCGACGGTGACCGCCACCTCGCTGCGGGCGCGGCCGGCCGGGGAGAAGGCGGCGATCGTGGCGGCGGTGCGCGAGGAGGTGTGGCCGCTGATCGAGGAGGGGCGGGTGCGCCCGGTGGTGGACCGGGTGCTGCCGATGAGCGAGGCGGGCGAGGCGCACCGGATCGTGGAACGCAGCGGCCACACAGGGAAGATCATCCTGACACCCTGACGTTTTCCCCGTGTTCGAGATGCCCGTTTCCTTCGTATATGTGACGCTGGACACATCATCGGACGGTCTACGGAGGATCGAGCGCTGTGAGGGTGTGGGTGTGGACGGAATTGATCGTGATCACGGCGGCGCTCGCCACTCTTCTCCTGCTCGCCGCACCGGGCGCCGCGCGTGCCGATGACGGCGCAGCCGGCCACGGCGCGAGCCGGCAGTACGCCGAACCCGCCCCGTACCGCGAGGCCGATCCCGTGGTGCGGGGCGGCGAGGTGCTGCCGGTCCTGCCGCTGGGCGCCGGGCTGGCCTGCCTGGGGGCGGGCCTCGGTGTCCTGGCTCTGCGACTGCGGCGTATCTGACGTGCAACAAGCCACCGGCGGGTTTGCCAGCCGGGAACATACTCGGTATACATACGCGGTATGTCCATCCGCTACGGCTTGCTGGCCCTGCTCGACTACGGGCCCAAGTACGGTTCCCAGCTCCGCGCCGAATTCGAGTCCCGCACCGGCGCCACCTGGCCGCTCAACATCGGCCAGGTCTACACCACCCTCTCCCGCCTCGAACGCGACGCGCTCATCGAGCCCGCCGGCGAACGCGACGGCAAGCAGCAGCGCTACCGCATCACCGAGAACGGCCGCCGCGAACTCGCCGACTGGTACCGGCAGCCCGTCGACCGTAGCCACCCCTCCCGCGACGAACTCGCCATCAAGCTCGCCATGGCGGTCGGCACCGAGGGCGTCGACGTCGGCGCGATCATCCAGGCCCAGCGCCACCACACCCTCAAGGCCATGCAGGACTACACCCGCCTCAAGGCCCAGGCGCTCGCCGACGGCGGCCCGGAGAGCGGCGAGGAAATGGCCTGGCTGCTCGTCCTCGAACAGCTGATCTTCTCCGCCGAGGCCGAAGCCCGCTGGCTGGACCACTGCGAGTCCCGACTGATGCGCCTCGCCGCCCGGCGCCCCGCGAGGCCCCGAACCGGGACACAGCCCGATGACACCGGCGCCGCCCACGACGCCCACGACGAGCACCACGTCCACGACGACGAGCACGCCCACGACGACGAGCACGCGCACCACCGCATCACGGGGGGAACCACCGCATGACCAGCCCGACCGCCGCATCCGGCGCCGCACCCATCCTCGAACTGCGCGGCCTCGGCCGCGTCCACGGCAGCGGCGTCACCACCGTCCACGCGCTGCGCGACATCGATCTCACCGTCAGCGCCGGTGAGTTCGTCGCCGTGATGGGCCCCTCCGGATCCGGCAAGTCCACCCTGCTCACCCTGGCCGGCGGCCTGGACAACGCCTCCAGCGGGCAGGTCCTCATCGAGGGCACCGATCTCGGCACCCTCAACAAGAGCCAGCTCGCCAAGATCCGGCGCACCAGCATCGGCTACGTCTTCCAGGACTACAACCTCATCCCGGCCCTCACCGCCGCCGAGAACATCGCCCTCCCCCGCGAACTCGACGGCATATCCGCCCGCGCCGCCCGCAAGGAAGCACTCGCCGCGCTGGAGGAGATCAACCTCACCGAGGTCGCCAACCGCTTCCCCGACGAGATGTCCGGCGGCCAGCGGCAGCGCGTCGCCATCGCCCGCGCCCTCGTCGGCGACCGCCGCCTCGTCCTGTCCGACGAACCCACCGGGGCGCTGGACTCCGAGACCGGCGAGGCCGTCCTCGCCCTGCTCCGCAAGCGCTGCGACGAGGGCGCGGCCGGCGTCATGGTCACCCACGAGTCCCGGTACGCCGCCTGGGCGGACCGGGTCGTCTTCCTGCGCGACGGCACCATGGTCGACCAGACCGTCTCCCCGACCGCCGAATCGCTGCTCGCCTCCGAGGTGAAGCGGTGAACAAGGCACTCAACCGCTGGCGGCTCGGGCTGCGCATCGCCCGCCGCGACGCGCTGCGGGCCAAGGGCCGCAGCGCCCTGGTGGTGGCCATGATCGCCCTCCCCATCCTCGGAGTGGCGGGCGCGGACCTGGCGGTGCGCAGCAGCCAGCTGTCCACCGACGAGTGGCTGTCCCGGGAGATCGGCACCGCCGACGCCCGGTACGAGGTCTACGAGGCGGGCGTCCCGATCCTCCAGCACCCCACCGACCCGTCCGACATGTGGTCCTCCTCCTGGGACGATGAGGAGCCCGGCCAGGCGAACCGCGATCCCGGCGAAGACGGCGAGGAGGAGCCCGCCGGCAGGTTCCGCTTCGAGGACGTGCTGCCGGAGGGCGCCACCGTCCAGGAGGAGCGTTCCGGCTACGCGGACATCGCCACCGAGCACGGCATCCTGTGGACGGACATCCAGGAGACCGACCCCACCGCCGAGCTGACCCGCGGCAAATACACCCTGCTGGACGGCGACTGGCCCACCGGACCCGGTGAGGTGGCCGCCACCACGCAGTTCCTGACGGACACCGGCGCCAAGGTCGGCTCCGAGGTGGAGCTGGCCGAGATCGACCACAAGGTCACCATCACCGGCTCCTACGAGCTGCCCGGCTCGCTCCGCTCCACCTCGCTGCTCGCCCCCAGCGACAGCCTGCTGCCGCTGCTGGACCGCGGCGAGGACCCCTCGAACGTCCGCTACCTGGTCGCCGTCGACGGCGGCGTCTCCTGGGACGCGGTGCAGGCCGCCAACGAGCTGGGCGTCCAGGTCACCTCCCGCGCGGTGCACCTCGACCCGCCGGCCGACGCCGACGTGCCGCTGTTCCAGCACCCCGACTACTTCCGGTGGGACTCCGGCATCGACTCCCAGGCCGCCGCCCTCATCGGTGTCGCCGTCGCGCTCGTCGTCCTGGAGATCTGTCTGCTGGCCGGGCCCGCCTTCGCGGTCGGTGCCCGCCGCTCCCGCCGCCAGCTGGGCCTGATCGGCTCCAACGGCGGCGACCGGGCGCAGCTGCGCGCCGTCATGCTCTCCAGCGGCATCGTGCTGGGCGCCGTGGCGGCCGTGATCGGCATCGTCCTCGGCGTCATCGGCGTCGTGCTGGCCAAGCCGTTCCTGGAGAACATCGGCGGCTCCCGCTTCGGCTCCTGGGACTTCCGCTGGCTGGAGATCCTCGGGATCGCGGCGTTCGCCGTGTTCATCGGCACCCTCGCCGCGCTGATCCCGGCCATCAACGCCTCGCGCTCCTCCGTCCTGGAGTCCCTCACCGGGGCCAAGGGCGTGCGCCGCGGCAGCCGGGCCCTGCCGATCGCCGGCACGGTCGCGCTGATCCTCGGTGTGGCCGTCGCGCTGGTCGGTGGCCTGTCCATGGGCAGCGCCGGGATGGTCGGAGTCGGCGCCGTCATCGCCGAGCTCGGCCTGGTGGCCCTCACCCCGCTGCTGGTCGGCGGCTTCGGCAAGCTCGCCCGCTTCCTGCCGCTGTCCGGACGCCTGGCCCTGCGCGACGCAGCCCGCAACCGGGGCCGTACCGCACCGGCGGTCGCCGCCGTGCTGGCCGCCGCGGCCGGCGCGGTCGCGGTGGCCACCATGACCGCGGGCATCCAGGCGCAGGAGCGCGCCGAGTACGTGCCGAACCTCCCGGACGGCACCGTCGCGCTCACCATGTGGAACGGCTCCGAGTCGCAGCTGGACCCGCTGCGCTCGGCGGCCGAGAAGACCCTGCCGGTCACCGACCGCGCCGATCTGTCCACCGCGCAGCCCGCGCCCGCCTTCTGCACCGGCGGCAGTGCCGCGAACCTGGACTGGGACCCGGACGACTGCTACCTGGAAATCCGCACCCCGCCGGAGAACGTGTGCCCGCTGTGGGAAGAGGGCAGTGAGGCGCTGAGCGAGCAGGAGACGCGGGACCTGCGCCAGGACGAGCGCTGCCGGTTCAACCGCTCCGCCGGCTGGGGTATGAGCGAAGCCGGCCCGGTGGCCGTGGGCGGCCCGGAGATCCTGAAGGTCCTGGGCCTGGACCGTCCCGAGTACCGGCAGGCGCTGGAGGACGGCAAGGTCCTGGTCTTCGACCGCACCGACATCGACTCCGAGGGCCGGGTCACCCTCGCCCAGTACGAGAACTGGGAGCAGGAGGAGCCCGCCGGCACCGTCGTCCTGCCCGCCGAGCACCTGGACGGCGACGGCTACGGCCTGGACGCGCTGATGACGCCGCAGGCCGCGGAGGAGGCCGGTCTGGGCACCACCTTCGCCGGCACCTACTACGCGTCCTCGGACCGGCCCACCAGCCAGGACGAGCAGGCGTTCCGCGGCGAGCTGGACGATCTCGTCCTCGGCTCCACCACCTCCTGGACGATCGAGCGCGGCTACACCGGCGACTACTCGCTGTCGCTGCTCATCCTCGCGATCGCCGCCATGGTGATCGCACTGGGCGCGGCCGGGATCGCCACCGGTCTGGCCCAGGCCGACTCGGAGGCGGATCTGGCCACCCTGGCGGCGGTCGGCGCGGCGCCCAGGATCCGGCGTACCCTCTCCGGACTCCAGTGCGGGCTGATCGCCTTCATGGGGGTACTGCTCGGCGCCGTCTCCGGTCTGATCCCGGCCCTGGGGCTGCTGATGGCCGACCACCGGGACCGGCTCGACTGGTGGGAGCGGGAGGTAGCGGAGGGCTGGGACGTCGGCCCGCGCCCCGAGCTGCATCTGGCGCTGCCGTGGGAGACCCTGGGCCAGCTGGTCGTGCTGGTGCCGCTCATCGCGCTGGTCTTCGCCGCCGTGCTCACCCGCTCCCGGGTGACCCTGGCCCGGCGCGCGGGGTGACCCTCGTTGCATGATGGAGGTATGACTCAGCCGAGGAATGAACCCTCTCAGGAGAGCCAGAGCCCGCAGGTCCTGGTCGTGGGCCCGGACGGCATGGCGCTCGCCAACGCCACCGCGCGAGACGGCGAGGGCGGCGAGGAGCACTCCGAGGTTCCCGTGACGGAGATGGTGGAGCAGCCGGCGAAGGTCATGCGGATCGGCAGCATGATCAAGCAGCTGCTGGAGGAGGTCAAGGCGGCCCCGCTGGACGAGGCCAGCCGGTACCGGCTCAAGGAGATCCACGCCAGTTCCGTCAAGGAGCTGGAGGAGGGTCTGGCCCCGGAGCTGGTGGAGGAGCTGGAGCGGCTGTCGCTGCCGTTCACGGACGACCGGCTGCCCACCGAGGCGGAGCTGCGGATCGCCCAGGCGCAGCTGGTCGGCTGGCTGGAGGGGCTGTTCCACGGCATCCAGACGGCGCTGTTCGCGCAGCAGATGGCGGCGCGCGCCCAGCTGGAGCAGATGCGCCGGGCGCTGCCGCCCGGGGCGATGCCGGACGAGGGCGAGCACCCCGGTGATCCGCACGGCCCGGCCCGGTCGGGTCCCTACCTCTGACCTGTACACGGTGAAGGCGCCGGTCCCCCTCGGGGGGCCGGCGCCTTCGCGCTGCGGTGGTACGGGCGGGGGTCAGCCCCAGGTGAGCAGCCGCCGGGGGTGTTCGAGGACGGCGGCCACATCCGCGAGGAGCCGGGAGCCCAGCGCGCCGTCGATCAGCCGGTGGTCGAAGGAGAGCGCCAGGGTGGTGACCTGGCGGGGCTTGACCTTGCCCTTGTGGACCCAGGGCTGGGCCTTGATGGCGCCGACCGCCAGGATGGCGGACTCGCCGGGGTTGAGGATCGGGGTGCCGCTGTCCACGCCGAAGACCCCGACGTTGGTGATGGTGACGGTGCCGCCCTGCATGTCGGCGGGGGTGGTACGTCCCTCGCGTGCCGTGGTCACCAGGTCGCTGAGCGCGGTGGCCAGTTCGGCCAGGGACTTGCGGCCGGCGTCCTTGATGTTGGGGACGAGCAGGCCGCGCGGGGTGGCCGCGGCGATGCCCAGGTTGACGGTCTCCTTGTAGACGATCTCCTGGTTGGCCTCGTCCCAGGCGGCGTGCGCGTCGGGGTTGCGGCGCAGGGCCAGGAGCAGGGCGCGGGCGATGATCAGCAGCGGGTTGATCCGCACGCCGGCCAGGTCCGGGTCGTCCTTGAGCCGGGCCACCAGCTTCATGGTGCGGGTGACGTCGACGGTGATGAACTCGGTGACGTGCGGCGCGGTGAACGCGCTGTCGACCATGGCCTGCGCGGTGGCCTTGCGCACGCCGCGGATCGGGACCCGGCGCTCGCCGGGCCGCTCGGCCGGCTGCTGCCCGGGGACGGCCTCCTCCGGCTGCGGGGCGGGGGCAGGGGCGGCCTCGGGTGCGGGGGCGGCGGCGGCCTGGACGTCCTCGCGGGTGACGGTGCCGTCCGGGCCGGTGGGCCGTACCGCCCGCAGATCGATGCCCAGGTCCTTGGCGAGCTTGCGCACCGGGGGCTTGGCCAGCGGCCGGCCGCCGCCGGCCGGTGCCGCCGGGGCGGGCGGCGCGGGCGCGGCCTCGGGGGCGGGCGCCGGCTCCGGTACGGCGGCGACCGGCTTGCGCGGGCGGCGCTTGGTGGCGGCGGTGGAGACGCCGTAGCCGACCAGCACCGGCTGCCGGGCGGCGGGCTGCTCCGCAGCCGGTGCCGGTGCCGGCTCCGGCTCTCCGGCGGCCTCCGGCGCGGGCTCGGCCGCCGCCTGCGGCGCCGGGGCGGGGGCGGCCGGTGCCTCCTCCGGCGCACCGGGGGTGGTGTCCACCGTGATGATCGGCGAGCCGACATCCACGGTGTCGCCCTCCGCCCACAGCAGCTCGCGCACCGTCCCGTCGAAGGGGATGGGCAGTTCCACGGCGGCCTTGGCGGTCTCCACCTCGACCACCACCTGGCCGTCGCTCACGGTGTCGCCCGGCTGAACGTGCCACTTGAGGATCTCGGCCTCGGTGAGGCCCTCTCCCACGTCGGGCATCTTGAATTCGCGGTAGCGCTGGGGTGCAGCAGCCATCGTCACGACTCTCCTCAGCCTCTCTCAGTACGCCAGTGAGCGGTCGACACTGTCGAGCACCCGGTCGAGCCCGGGAAGATACTCCTCCTCCAGGCGCGCCGGCGGGTACGGGGAGTGGAAACCGCCCACCCGCAGCACCGGGGCCTCCAGGTGGTAGAAGCACCGTTCCGATATGCGGGCGGCCACCTCCGCACCGGCTCCGAAGAAGACCGGCGCCTCGTGCACGGTCACCAGCCGGCCGGTCTTCTCCACCGAGCGCTGCACGGTGTCGAAGTCGATGGGCGAGATGGACCGCAGATCGATGACCTCGATCGACCGGCCCTCCTCCTGGGCGACGGCCGCCGCCTGGAGCGCGGTGCGCACGGTCGGCCCGTACCCCACCAGGGTGAGGTCGGAGCCGGGCCGCACCACGCGCGCGGTGTGCAGCGGCCCGGGGATGCCGGCCTCGTTGACCTCGCCCTTGTCCCAGTAGCGGGATTTGGGCTCGAAGAAGATCACCGGGTCGTCGCACTCGATGGCCTGGCGCAGCATCCAGTACGCGTCGTCCGCGTTGGACGGGGAGACGATCTTCAGCCCGGCGACGTGCGCGAACAGCGCCTCGGGCGACTCGCTGTGGTGCTCGACCGCGCCGATGCCGCCCGCGTACGGGATGCGGATGACGACCGGCAGCTTGACCTTGCCCAGCGAGCGGGCGTGCATCTTCGCCAGCTGGGTGACGATCTGGTCGTAGCCGGGGAAGACGAAGCCGTCGAACTGGATCTCCGCCACCGGCCGGTAGCCGCGCAGCGCGAGGCCGATCGCGGTGCCGATGATCCCGGACTCGGCCAGCGGGGTGTCGATGACCCGCTCCTCGCCGAAGTCCTTCTGGAGGCCGTCGGTGACCCGGAAGACCCCGCCGAGCTTGCCGACGTCCTCGCCCATGACGAGGACCTTGGGGTCGGTCTCCATGGCGGTGCGCAGCGCGGAGTTGATGGCCTTGGCGATGGGCAGCCGGGGCGGGGCGTCGTGGGTGGGGGCCATGTCAGTTCTCCTCCTGCTCGAACGAGGCGAGGTACGCGGCGTACTGGGCGCGTTCCTCGTCGACCAGGGCGTGGCCGTCCGCGTACACGTGTTCGAAGATCGCCATGCTGTCCGGGTCGGGCATGGTACGGATCGTCTCCCGCACCCGGCGGCCCAGCGCGTCGCTCTCCTCCTCGACGGCCGCGTAGAACGCCTCGTCGGCCGCGCCGGTCGCGTCCAGGTGGCGCCGCAGCCGCAGGATCGGGTCCTTGGCCTCCCACTGCGCGAGTTCGTCGTCCGGGCGGTAACGGGTGGGGTCGTCGGAGGTGGTGTGGGCGCCCATCCGGTAGGTGAACGCCTCGACCAGCATCGGGCCCTGCCCGGAGCGGGCGCGCTCGACGGCGGCCCGGGTCACGGCGAGCACCGCCAGGACGTCGTTGCCGTCCACCCGCACGCCGGGGAAGCCGTAGCCGGCGGCGCGCTGGTAGAGGGGAACGCGGGTCTGCCGCTCGGTGGGCTCGGAGATGGCCCACTGGTTGTTCTGGCAGAAGAACACGATCGGCGCGTTGTACACCGCCGAGAAGGTGAACGCCTCGGCCACGTCGCCCTGGCTGGAGGCGCCGTCGCCGAAGTAGGCGATGACGGCGGAGTCGCCGCCGTCCTTGGCCACGCCCATCGCGTAGCCGGCGGCGTGCAGGGTCTGGGAGCCGATGACGATGGTGTAGAGGTGGAAGTTGTTGCTGTTCGGGTCCCAGCCGCCGTGGTTGACGCCCCGGAACATGCCCAGCAGGAGGGTCGGGTCGACCCCCCGGCACCAGGCGACGCCGTGCTCGCGGTAGGTGGGGAACACGTAGTCGCCGGGGTGCAGCGCGCGGCCGGAGCCGATCTGGGCGGCCTCCTGGCCGAGCAGCGACGGCCACAGGCCCAGCTCGCCCTGGCGCTGGAGGGAGGTGGCCTCGGCGTCGAAGCGGCGGGTGAGCACCATGTCGCGGTACAGGCCGCGCAGCTCGTCGGCGCCGATGTCCAGCGTGTAGTCGGGGTGGTCGACGCGTTCGCCCTCGGGGGTGAGCAGCTGCACCATCGCGGGCCGGTCCGCCGCCGGGCCGCGCCGGGCCGCGCTCTTCCCGGGGGCCTTCTTCGCGGCGGAGGTCCGCTTCGCCGTCGCCTTGCCGGCCGCCGCCTTCTTGGCCGTGGATTTCCGGGCCGTCGGCTTCTTCGCGGCGGTTTTCCCGGGGGCCTTCTCCGTCCCGGCCTTCTTCGTCGCGGTCTTCCTCGTCGCGGTCTTCTGGGCGGCGGTGGCGGTCGCACGGCGCGGCGTGCCGCGTTCGGCGGTGCTCTCCACGGTCACTTGCTCCTCCGTCGGTCCGGCTCCCGGGGTCGTCCGGGCGGCCAGTGCGGGCCCGCCCGGCCCCGTACGGCGCACGGGGTCGGGTGCGCGCGGACGGATCCGAGCGGTACTGGTTGTCCCGTCCGGCGGCCCGCTAGAAAGCACGGTACCCATAGTGCTCACAAGCAGCGAAACCGCCCCTGACCTGCGGATTTACCTGGAAATCAAAGTAAATCGCGGGCGTGTGGGGCGATCCGCCGAAAACACCGTGGTCACAGCCTCGCAAGCGCCTGGGACATCCGCACGTTATCCCCGCCACCCGGGGCAGCGGAAGGGTGATGCGCGGCGGCATTCGGGGAGCTGTGTGAGACTGACCCCGTGCCCGAAGACGGAAAAATCACCGTATTCCTGCTTGATGACCACGAGGTGGTCCGGCGCGGGGTGCACGAGCTGCTGTCGATGGAGCCCGACATCGAGGTGGTCGGCGAGGCCGGCACCGCCGCCGACGCCCTGGTGCGCATCCCGGCCACCCACCCCGACGTGGCGGTGCTCGACGTACGGCTCCCGGACGGCAGCGGGGTGGAGGTCTGCCGCGAGATCCGCTCCCGCGACGAGTCCGTCGCCGCCCTGATGCTCACCTCCTACGCGGACGACGAGGCACTGTTCGACGCGATCATGGCGGGCGCCTCCGGCTACGTCCTCAAGGCCATCAGGGGTACGGAGCTGCTGACGGCGGTCCGTGACGTGGCGGCCGGCAAGTCGCTCCTCGACCCGGTCGCCACCCAGCGGGTGCTGGACCGGCTGCGCAGCGGGCCGGGCGAGGAGGAGCCGGACGACCGGACGGCGCGGCTCACCGACCAGGAGCGGCGGATCCTGGACCTGATCGGCGAGGGGCTGACGAACCGGGCGATCGGCGAGCAGCTGCACCTGGCCGAGAAGACCATCAAGAACTACGTCTCCAGCCTGCTGTCCAAGCTCGGCATGGAACGCCGGTCGCAGGCCGCCGCGTTCGTCGCCCGCCGGCAGGCGGAGCGCGAACGCGAGGCCCGGCGCGGCGGCCACGGCGCGCGATAGGGGCCGTTCGTCCCTTGTCCCCCACCCGGCCGGGCCGGGCAGGGTGGGGGACATGGATGCCCGCACGAGTGCCGACCACCCGCTGGCCGAGGCCCTGCGGCTGCTGCCGCGCGCCCCGCACGGCCGGGCCGCCGTCACCCGGCACGCCCTGCCGCTCATCGTCCCCGCCTGCCACCGGCTGAGCGAGGACGGCAGGACGGTGCTGCTGCGCATCGCAGGCGACGCCCTGGAGAGCGGACGGCTGATCGACGGCACGGTGGTGGCGTACGAGACCAACAGCCGGGACGCGGGCGAGGACCTGCGCCCCTGGGGCGTCCAGCTGATCGGCACCGCCCACGCGCTGGTGCCCTCCCCCGCCGAACGCGCCACGTTCGCGCCGCTGCCCGCCGGGCGGCACTATCTGCGGCTCACCCCGACGCTGGCCACCGTCCGCCGCTGACCCCGCCCCCGCTCGTACCACCTGGTGGACCACTTGTGCCGGACAGCGGTTCGGTGATGTGATGCCGCCATGCCGGAAGCCGATCCGGGCGGAGTCCGCAGCGTGCAACGCGCCGTCGACCTGCTCGCCCTCTACGACGCCGAACACCCCAGCCGCTCGGTACGCGAACTCGTCACCGCCACCGGGCTCCCCAAATCCACCGTGGTCCGCCTCGTGCACACCCTCGAACAGTGCGGACTGCTGTGGAGCCGCGGCGACGGCCGTACCGTCCCCGGCCCCGGCCTGCTGCGCTGGGCCGAACTCGCCCGCACCACCTGGCAGCTGCCCGAGGAGGCCCTGGCCCGGCTGCGCGCGCTGAGCGAGGCCGGCGGCGGCGAGAGCGTCGGACTGTACGTACGCCAGGGCGACGCCCGGGTGTGCGTCGCCCGCCACGAAGGCACCCGCTCCCTGCGGCACGTGGTGCACGTCGGCGCCGAGATGCCGCTGTGGGCGGGCGCCGCCGGCCACGTCCTGCTCTCCCGCTCCGACCGCGCCGCCGTCACCGCCGTCGCCGCCCAGGGCCCGGACCCCGAGGGGGCCGCACTCCTATGGGAACGGGTCCAGCGGGCCGCCGAGCGCGGCTGGTCGGTCAGCCACGGCGAACGCGAGGCGGGCATCTCCGGCGCCGCCGCCCCCGTCTTCGACGCCGAGGGACGGCTGACCGCCGCCGTCGCCCTGGGCGGCCCCACCGTCCGCTTCACCGACGAGGCCGTCGCCGGCTTCGTTCCCGCCCTGCTGGACACCGCGCGGGCGCTCACCGCCCTCGGCTCGATCGGAGGCACCGGCCGATGACCCCCCTCCTGGACGGCATCCGCGTCCTCGACCTCACCAATGTGCTGGCCGGGCCGTTCGCCGGCTACCAGCTGGCGCTCCAGGGCGCCGACGTCATCAAGGTCGAACTGCCCGGCAGCGGCGACCTCGCCCGCCGCCTCGGCGCCGACCGCGCCCTCTCCGAGGAGCTGCTGGGCGCCTCCTTCCTCGCCCAGAACGGCGGCAAGCGCTCCCTCACCCTCAACCTCAAGGACCCCGAGGGCCGGGCCGCCCTGCTGCGCGCGGTGCGCGAGGCCGACGTCCTGCTGGAGAACTTCCGCCCCGGCGTCCTGGACCGGCTCGGCCTCGGCTGGGACACCCTGCGCGCCGAGAACCCGGGCCTGGTCTACTGCGCCATCTCCGGCTTCGGCCAGACCGGGCCGCTGCGCGACCGGCCCGCCTACGACCAGATCATCCAGGGCCTCAGCGGCATGATGAGCGTGACCGGCACCGCCGCCACCGCACCCCTGCGGGCCGGCTTCCCGGTCGCCGACACCCTGGGCGGCATGGCCGCCGCGTACGCCGTCACCGCGGCCCTGGTACGGCGCGGGCGCACCGGCGAGGGCGCGTTCCTCGACGTCTCGATGCTGGAGGCCGCGCTCACCTCGCTGGGCTGGGTGACCTCCAACTACCTCATCACCGGTCAGGAACCGGTCCCGATGGGCAACGAGAACTTCACCGCCGCCCCCTCCGGCACCTTCCGCACCGCCGACGGGTACCTCAACATCGCCGCCAACCGGCAGGAGCAATACGCCACCCTGTGCCGGCTGACCGGCCGCGAGGACCTGATCGGGGACGCCCGGTTCGCGCACCCCGCCGACCGCAAGACCCGCCGCGAGGAACTGCGCACCGAACTGGAGGCGGCGCTCGCCGCCCGCCCGGCCGCCGAGTGGGAAGAGATCCTGTCCGCCGCCGGGGTCCCGGCCGCCCGGGTGCTGTCCGTGCCCGAGGTGCTGGAACTGGAACAGCTGACGGCCCGCGACTTCGTCCACGACCTGCCCTTCCCCGACGGACGCGACCGCCCCCTGCGGGTCCTGGGCGGCCCCCTGCGAGTGGACGGCGAACCCCCGGCACCACCGGCCCGCCCGCCGCTGCTGGGCGAGCACACCGACGCGGTACTCGCGGAACTCGGCTACGGGGCGGCGGAGATCGCCGCGCTGCGGGAGCGGGGGGCGATATGAGCGGGGAGAGGGCCGAGGGCGAGGGGAAGAGCGTGACCGAGAACGCGAGCGGACGTACGGGCACGGACCCGGGTACGGACGGCGGCACCGCGGACACCATCGCGCGCGACACGGTGACCGACTACTGGTCCACGGCGGTGAGCCGGATCAGGCCCGGCGAGATCCTGCTGCGCGGCTACCCGGTGGAGCAGCTCATCGGGCAGGTCACCTTCGCCGAACAGATCTGGCTGCTGCTGCGCGGCGACCTGCCCACCCCCGTCCAGGGCCGGCTGCTGGAGGCCGCCCTGGTCGCGGCCGTGGACCACGGGCCGCAGGCCCCGTCCATCGCCGCCGCCCGGATGGCGGCCACCTGCGGCGTCGGCCTCAACAGCGCGGTCGCCACCGGCACCGGACTGCTCGGCGATGTGCACGGCGGGGCCGGCCAGCAATGCATGGAGGTGCTGGCGCGGATCACCGGCGGCGAGGACGCGCGCGCGATCGTCGCGGAGTACCGGGAGCGGCGCGCGTACCTGCCCGGGTTCGGGCACCGCTTCCACCCGCGCGACCCGCGCCGCGATCCGCTCCTGGCGCTGGTGGCGGAGGCGGTGGACAGCGGCGAGGTCCCCGGGCGGGCGCTGGCCGCCGGGCTCGCGCTGGAGGAGGCGCTGGCGGAGGGCCGCACCCGGCCGGTCCCGATGAACATCGACGGCGCCACCGCCATCATCTACGCGGAACTCGGCTTCCCGCCCGAGCTGGGCCGTGGCCTGTTCGTCCTCTCCCGCAGCGTCGGCATCCTGGCGCACGCCTGGGAGGAAACGGAGACCGGCACCCGCATCAAGGGCCCCCTCCCCCGCCCCCTCCTGGCCGGCTACCACGGCCCGGCCCCCCGGGACGTGGAACGCTAGCGACGGGCACGGGCGCAGACGCCGGGTCGCGGGCGCGGCGAGGTGCCCCCGGGCACGTATCCCGCCGACGCCCCGCCCGGCGAGGGGCTACGCGCAGAAGGCGTCCCGTACCGCCCGGCGGTGGCGGGTCCACCACACCACCAGGGCCGAGGCCGCCCCGAACTGGGGGTCGGTGCGGGGGTCGCCGCGCTCGTAGTGCCAGCGCAGCATCCAGAAGTCGTTCAGCCGCTCCCACCACACCCGGTGCACCGCCGCCGCCAGTTCCGCCGGGCCGACGCCCGCCGCGATGCGGTAGGCGCGGGCGTACGCGCTGATCTTCGGCAGTTCCAGCGAGCCGTCTGGCCGCAGGAAGAAGATCGCCGCCGCCCGTACCGCCTCCTCGGCGCGCGGACGTATGCCCAGCCGGTCCCAGTCGATGATCGCCAGCGGATCGGCGGGCCCCTCGGCCCGGTACAGCAGGTTCAGCGGGTGGAAGTCGCCGTGCACCCACCCGGCCGCCGGTATCTCGGTGACCCCGGGCCGCAGGGCCTCGTACCGGCGCAGCAGCACCCGCCGCTCCAGCAGCCGGTGCTCGGCCAGCTCGTCGAAGCCGCTGCGCCGGGGCCGCTGCCGCACGCGGGCCAGCAGGCCGTCGATCACCTGGCGGGTCTCGTTCGGGCAGGCGGCCTTGATCCGGCCCCTGGCCGGTGCCGCGCCCTCGGGGGCCGCGCGCAGTATCACCCGTTCCAGGGCCCGGTGCACCAGTCCGAGCAGCGCGCCGAGCCGCCGGCAGTCCGCCCGCCCCAGGTCGCCGCCGCCCCGGTGCCGGCCGTCGATCCACGGGTGCAGCGCGAAGCAGTGCCCGGCCAGCAGGGTGACGGTGGCGCCGTCCCGGTCGGCGAGCGGCGGGGCGACCGGCAGGCCGAGCGCGGCCAGCTCGGCGGTCGCCCGGTGCTGGCGGGGCAGCGGCAGCACCGTGTCGGGGTCGCCGGCCAGATGCTGTTTGAGGAAGTACCGGCCGCGCGTGGTGGCCAGCCGGTAGCCCCGGTTGAGCAGCCCCTGGGACAGGGGCTGGCAGGACAGCGGTTCACCGGCCCCGTAGCGCCGGGTGAGGGCGTGGAGCGTGCGGCCCGATAACTCCCGGGCGGACGTGCGGGTGGTCACGGTGGATCGGTCGGTTCGGTCGGCCCGGCCGGTTCAGCCGATCGGCCCGCCGTCCGAAACGGCGTTGCCGTTCTCGCCCCCCGGCGTGCCGGCGCCGCCGGGCGTTCCCGGGGCTCCACCGGCCGGGTTGCCGCTCTCGGTCTGACCGCCGTCGCTGGGGTCGGGGTTGGTGGCGTTGCCGTTGTCGGTCTCACCGTTGCCGTCCGCCGCGCCCTCGGTCGCCGCGCCCTCGGTGGCCGCGCCCTCGGTGTCGTCGCCGGCGCTCCCGGCGGTGCCGTCGGTCGGGTCGGGGGAGCCGGTGTTGCCCGGGTCCTCCGGGTCGGTGGGCTGGTCGGTGTCGTCGTCCGGGGGCGGCTGGTAGCCCGAGCCGCCGCTGTTGCTGGAGCCGCCGCCGTTCTGGCTCCACTGGAAGTCGTCGCTGGGCGCGTCCTCGTCGGCAGGGTCCTCCTCGGCGTCGTCCGCCGGGTCCTCGGCCTCGTCCGTCGGGTCGGCGACCTGCTCGGTGTCCCGGGAGGGGTTGTCGGTGTCCTCGCCGCCGCCCAGGTTGGAGATGATCAGGGCGCCCACGCCGATGGCGACCACCGCGAGCAGCGCCACCATGATCATCATCCCGCGCCGGTTGCGCCCGCTCCCGCCGCCGTCGTAGCCGTCACCGGCCGCGTCGGGGTGCCCGAGCAGCAGCGGGGAGGTGTGGATGGCGCTGGTCGGCGCGTCGGTGCGGGAGGCGGCCGGGGTGCCCATCGGCGGGGTGCCGCCGGGGGTGACCGAGCCGGTGTTCCACAGCCCGGCGGTGTGGCTGCCGTGCTCGTCCAGCATGCGCAGCGCGTACTGCACCAGCGCGCGCATCTCCTCGGCGGTCTGGAACCGGTCGTCCGGGTCCTTCGCCAGGGAGCGCATCACCAGGCCGTCCAGCTCCGGCGGGGCCTGCGGGTTGACCTCGGAGACCAGCACCGGCATGTCCTGGACGTGCTGGTAGACGACGGACAGCGGCGTCTCGCCGACGAACGGCGGGCGCAGCGCCAGCAGCTCGTACAGCATGCAGCCGACCGCGTACAGGTCGGAGCGGGTGTCGATGGTCTTGCCGAGGGCCTGCTCGGGCGAGAGGTACTGCGGGGTGCCCATGACCATGCCGGTCTGGGTCATGGTCTGGGCGGCGCCGTGCAGGGCACGGGCGATGCCGAAGTCCATCACCTTGACGGCGCCGGAGTCGGTGATGGAGACGTTGGCGGGCTTGATGTCGCGGTGCACGATGCCGTGCTGGTGGCTGTAGGCGAGCGCTTCCAGCACGCCGGAGACGATGTGCAGGGCCTGCTCGACGGTCGGCGGCTCGGAGCCGACCAGCAGTTCCCGGATGGTGCGGCCCTCGACGAGCTCCATCACCATGTACGGCACGACGTTGCGGCCGACGGTCTCCTCGCCGGAGTCGTAGACGGCGACCACCGCGTGGTGGTTCAGGCCGGCGACCGACTGGGCCTCGCGCGTGAAGCGGGCCTTGGAGACCGGGTCCTCGGCGAGGTCGGCGCGCAGCAGTTTGACCGCGACCGTACGGCCGAGGCGTACGTCCTCGGCGGCGAACACCTCCGCCATGCCGCCGCGGCCCAGCCGGTGCGTGAGCCGGTAGCGGCCCTCACCCACCAGTCCGGCGTTTCCCCACATCTCGGGAGAGTCCGGCACTTCGCTGGCGGTCCCCCCGGCCTCATCCTCGCCCGGGCCCGACGCGCCTTGCTCCTGTGCCATCAGTCCTCGCCGTTGTCGCCGCGTGTCCAATCGCCATCAAACCCGTTCCGGGGTGGCGCTGACAAGTTGAGTATTGATGCGGTCGTTATCCGGCGGCACTCCGAGCCAACCTGGCCAGTCCGTATGATACGGGCGGAGATCCGGGGCCCTGCCGGACCGGAACGCTCCGTAAGCCTAGGGGGATCAGTACCGATGAATGACCAGGCACGTCCGCCTGCCGACCTTTCCGGCCGCACGGTGGGCGGTGGCCGCTATGTCCTGCGCGCCCTGCTGGGGCGCGGCGGCATGGCATCGGTGCACCTGGCGTGGGACACGGTGCTGGAGCGGCAGGTCGCGATCAAGACCATGCACGCGGAGCTGGGCAGCGAGCAGGACTTCCGGGAGCGGTTCAAGCGCGAGGCGCAGTCGGTCGCCAAGCTCACCCACACCAATATCGTCTCCGTCTTCGACACCGGCGAGGACCGGCTGGGCGAGGCCCAGGTGCCCTACATCGTGATGGAGTTCGTCGAGGGCAGACCGCTGCGCGACATCCTGGACGAGGATGTCGCGCGGCACGGGGCGATGCCGGCGGACAAGGCGCTCCAGATCACCGCCGATGTGCTGGCGGCGCTGGACATCAGCCACGAGATGGGCCTGGTCCACCGGGACATCAAGCCGGGCAACGTCATGATCGCCAAGCGCGGCGGCACGGTGAAGGTCATGGACTTCGGCATCGCGCGCGCGATGCAGTCCAGCGGCACCGCCATGACCCAGACCGGCATGGTGGTGGGCACCCCGCAGTATCTGTCGCCCGAGCAGGCGCTGGGGCGCGGCGTGGACGCCCGCTCCGATCTGTACTCGGTGGGGGTGCTGCTGTTCGAGCTGCTCACCGGCCGGCTGCCGTTCGACGCGGACAACCCGCTGGCCATCGCGTACGCCCACGTCCAGGAGGAGCCGCCGGCCCCGTCCTCGGTGAACACGGCGCTGCCGCCCGCGGTGGACGCGCTGGTCGGGCGGGCGCTGCGGAAGAACCCGAACGAGCGTTTCCCGTCGGCCGAGGAACTGCGCGCCGAGTGTCTGCGGGTGGCCGGGACGCTCAGCGGCGCGGCGCCGCGCATCGACCCGGCCGCGGCGGCGGGCGGCAACAGCGGCGCGGGGATCGCCGCGTCGGTGTATCCGGAGTTCGGCGCCCCGACGCCGCCCCGTCCGCCGGGCGGCGTCGCCACCCCGCCGCCGGCCACCCCGCCGGCCTCGCCGTACGCGCCGGGCGGCTACGGCTATCCGCAGCCGGGCCCGGGCCCCGGCACCCCGCCGCCGTACGCGGTCGCGCCGACCGTCCCGGTGTCCCCGGGGCAGGGCGGCGGCGCGGGGCGGCGCGGGCCGCTGGCGGTGGTGATCGCGGTCGTGGCGGTCATCGCCGTGGTGGCGGCCGGGGTGGTGATCACGGCGCTGAACAGCGGCGGCGGCAGCGGCGCGGACGGCGACAGCGAGGCCGGGGAGGGACCCGACGCCGAACGGGAGCCCCGCTTCAAGGAGGGCGACCCGGACAAGGTCATCGACAGCACCACCTGCGTGCACGCCCGGGACTACTGGGACCAGGACGAGCACCCGGGCACCGTGGCGGCCCCCAACTTCTACGGCTACCACATCAACTCGGTGAAGGAGTGCATCCGCTCGGCCGGCTGGCGGTACGAGGAACGGCTCGTCTACAAGGACGAGGTGCTGCTGGGCGAGAACATGGTGGTCAACCAGACCCCGGCGCGCGGCGAGCCCTTCGACCCCGAAGAGACGGTGTTCGAGCTGACCGTCTCCACCGGCCACGAGCCCGACCGGGGCTGAGCCGGCCCGACCGCCGGCCCCCGGCCGGTCACGGCGTGACGGCGAAATGGGCGAGGATGCGCCCGGCCAGCTCCTCGTCGCCCTCGATCTTCACCTTGTCGGCCACCCGCCGGGGCCGGACCCGGCCGCAGGCCAGCCGCACATAGGTCTCCCAGTCGAGGGTGAAGGTGACCACCGGGCCCAGCGACGGGCTGCGGTCCACGCTGCCCCGCCCCTCCTCGTCCACCCGGACCGTGCGCAGGAACTCCACCGGGCCGTGCACGTCGAAGACGACCGCGGACTTCTTCGGCGCCCCGGCGTCCTCGGCGATCACCTTCGGCAGCCGGCCGAGCAGCACGTCGCGGCTGATGACCGCCGCGTCCGAGTCGAGATTGCCGGGCTTGCCGAGCGCGCGGCGCAGATCCTGCTCGTGCACCCACACGTCGAACGCCCGCACCTTCAGGAAGGTCTCCAGCGTCATGTCGCCCAGCACCGGGTGGCTCAGCTCGTACCCCGGGTCGCGCTTCTCGTTCCGCAGCTGCCGGGAGCGGCGGATGATGGTGTACTCCAGCTCGCTGGTCATCTCGGGGGCGGTGTGGTGCCGGCGGACATCGACCTGCACCTCGAAGTAGCGGCCGGCCTCGCCGCGGATGTGGTAGAGGTCCCGGGGCAGGGAATGGATGGGCCGCGGATCGCCGAGCGCCTCGCACTCGCCGCCGATGACGTGCGAGATGACATCGCGCACCGACCAGCCGGGGCACTCGGTGGCACGGTTCCACTCGCCGCCCACCAGCTCCGAGGCCAGCTCGGATATCGCCTCGATCGACTGGGTCCAGGCATCGATGGACGTCTGCAGACTGGGATGCACGGTCACGGGGCCCCTCGTGGCGATCGTCGCTTGGAGTATTCACACGGTACGCCGCTCGCGCGGGACCGGTGAATGCCTTGAGTGAGTCAAATCCTAGGGTGCGAACGCCTGTCAGTTCGAGGGGTTGCCGGGGCCGGTCCGCACCGCAGTGCAGTGCGGTGCGGACCTCCCCCGTGGCCACCAGCTTGGCCCGCCCGTTTCACAGCCGTGTGACGGGCGGGTCCTGGCTCGGTACGGAACGCCGCGGTCAGTGCCGCAGGAACGCCGTCATGGCGTTGGCGAGCAGGTAGGGGTCGGCGGCGCCGCACAGTTCGCGCGCGGAGTGCATGGACAGGATGGCCACCCCGATGTCGACGGTGCTGATGCCGTGCCGCGCCGCGGTGATCGGGCCGATGGTCGTCCCGCACGGCACCGCGTTGTTCGACACGAACGTCTGCCACGGCACCCCGGCCCGCTCGCAGGCCTCCGCG
This sequence comes from Streptomyces harbinensis, assembly GCF_900116145.1. Classification (GTDB taxonomy): domain Bacteria; phylum Actinomycetota; class Actinomycetes; order Streptomycetales; family Streptomycetaceae; genus Streptomyces; species Streptomyces carpaticus. Next base: position 228,691 of record NZ_FPAB01000004.1, read on the forward strand.
AAAACCGCCCGTCCGCGTCCGTCGGTGGCGTACCGCTGGTTGACGTTGACCTTGAGGATCGGCCCGGCGCCCGGCATCGGGTGGTGGTCGGGGTCGTGCCGCTCCGCGTAGTTGGGGTGCACGGCGTGCCCGGTGTCGGAGGACAGGCAGATGGTGGCGGCCAGCGCCCGCGCCCGGTCCTCGGACGATCCGCCGCGCGCGTGGACCGAGCGCTCCAGCACCGAGCCGAGCAGCGGCCCGCCGGCCCCGGTGTCGGACTCGCTGCCGCACTCCTCGTGGTCGAAGGCCGCGAACACCGGGATGGCGTCCGCCCCGGCCTGGGCGGCGGCGATCAGCGCGGACACCCCGGCGTGCACGGACAGCAGATTGTCCATCCGCGGCCCGGCCACCAGCTCCCGGTCCTTGCCCAGATAGGCGGGCGGCTCCACGCTGTGCGCCATCAGGTCCCAGCCGGCGACCTGCTCGGCCGCCACCCCGGCCTCACCGGCCAGGAACGCGATCAGCTCGCCCTCGTGCGGGTCGCCCAGGCCCCACAGCGGGGTCATGTGCTGCTGACGGTCGAGCTTCAGCCCGTCGTTGACGCCGCGGTCGAGGTGGATGGCCAGCTGCGGCACCCGCAGCAGCGGACGGTCCACGTGCACCAGCACGCTGCCGCCGCCGCGCAGCGACAGCCGCCCGGACAGACCGAGGTCCCGGTCGAGCCAGGTGTTGAGCAGCGTGCCGCCGTACACCTCGACGGCGATCTGCTTCCAGCCGTGCCGCCCGCGGTCCGGGACCGGCTTGACGCGGAGGTTCGGCGAGTCGGTGTGCGCGCCGACGATGCGGTACGGGGTGGCCGCGGTGGCGTCCTCGGGCACGTACCAGGCGATGATCGCACCGCCCCGGGTGACGAACTTCCCCCCGCTCTCCCCGTCCCAGGCGGCGTGCTCCTCCACCTGCCGGAACCCGGCCTTCTCCAGCCGCTGCGCCGCGCCCGCCACCGCGTGGTAGGGAGAGGGCGAGGCGGCGAGGAACCCCATCAGGTCATCGGTGTGCGCGCGGTCGAAGGGTCTGGACGAAGAAGGCGAAGAACTCATACCCCTCAGCATACGAATCCCCCGAATGCCGCCTTCGGGCGAGAGTGCGCACCGCGGACACCCCCGGCCGCCCGGGCGGGCTCAGCCCCCGCCCGCGGATGCCCGCGCGCCGCGCGCCGGGTCGGCGCCGTGCAGATGCGCCATGAGGTGCTGGTACGCCGGCCAGCCGCCGTCCGGGAGCGGGTAGTACAGCCCGGGCCGGCCGGCCGGGCCCAGGCGGCGCGGGGTGGTGGGCAGCGGCGGGCGCAGCGCGTGCGGCAGCCCGATGCGGTGCACGTCCTCGGCTCCGAGGGCGAAGGCCAGCGGGGCGGGCCCGGGCTCCAGCTGGGCCGGCACCGTCAGATCGGCGCGGGCCCGGCGGCGCTGGGCCAGCAGGGACACCAGCCCGTAGCGGGCGGCCAGCTCCCCGGCCAGCCCGGGCAGTTCGGCCGTACCGTCCGCCCCGTTCCCGGTGGCGCCGTCCCGCTGCCCGAGCGCGAAGGTGACCTCCTCCTCCACCCCGCCGGTGGTGATCCGCACCCGCAGGGTGGCGATCGCCGGCGGCCCTTCCGGGTGGCCCACCACCACCAGCCAGGTGGACTGCGGCGCCCGCGCCCGCACCCGTTCGGTCAGCTCCCGCCGCGACCAGGGCAGCGCCGCCGGCTCGCAGGTGCCCCAGCCGGCCGGCTCCGTACCGGTCAGCCGCCGCCACACCGCCGCGAGGCCCCCGCCCAGCAGCAGCTCCCGGTCGGCGGGCCGCCGGGTGGTGAAGGTGAGCAGCAGCTGGTGCTCCTCGCTCACCGCCGCCCGGGGCACCCCGTCCAGGAACCCCGGCGCCGGGGTGCCGGTCGCGGCGAACTGCCCGTCCTGCCAGCGCAGTACGGACCCGGACAGCCCGTCGTAGTACCCCCCGGCGCCGTCCTGCACCACCCAGCGGTTGGGCAGCCCGGCCAGGACCGCACGGGTCGGCAGGGAGAGCCGCACACCGGGCGGGGTCACGATCTGGAACGCCCGCCCGCCGGCCTGCGCCGCCCGCAGCGCGTCCGCCAGCCAGGCGGTCATCGCCACCAGCGGCCGGTCCTGGATGACGACGGCCGCCCGGTCCGTCAGCACGTCCACCGCCGGCTGCGCCGCCGCCGGGGCCGCGGCGCCCACCACCCCGGTCACCGGGGCCTCGCCGCCGTCCGCCGGCACCGCGTCCGGCGGCCAGACCGCGCCGCCGAGCCGACCGGCCAGCCGGGCGGCCACGGTGCCCGCCAGCTGCGGCGCCCGCTCGACACCGGTGGCGGCCCGCACCTCCGTCCACCACACCGGGCCGCCCACCGCCGCCTCCGGGCCCAGCAGCCGGGCCACCTCGCCGGGCAGCCGCACCAGCAGCGGCGCCTCGACCGACACCAGCGGCCGGCCCTGCTCGTCGCACAGCTGGAGCAGCGCGCCCTCCGCCCGGTCCACCGACAGCAGGGTCTGCGGGCCGCCGGCCATCAGCCCGGCCACCAGGCTCCACGGGTCGGGCATCCGCTCGGTGAGCGCGATGACGTCCGTCGTCACGATTCCTCCCCCTCTCCGGCCGTCACCGCTGGTCCGTGCCGCGCGCCAGCGCGGTCTGGACGAGGCGGTGCGGCTCCCCACGGCGTACGAACGTGCCGCGCCCCGGCGGCTGGGCCCTGGCGTACAGGCCCGGGAACAGCTGGCCCTCGGAGCGGTCCCCGGTCATCACCAGCGCCGAGGTGCCGCTCTCCCGCAGCGTCATCAGGAACGGCTCGTACATCGCCCGGGACGCCCCGGCGACCCGCCGGGTGACCACGAAGTGCAGCCCGATGTCCTGCGCCGAGGAGAGGTAGGGGACGAACGGGTCGAGCGGCTGCTGCCGTGCGGTGGTGAGGATGTCGTAGTCGTCGATCAGCACCACGATGCGCGGGCCGCCCGGTGCCGCCCCGCCGGCCGCCAGCACTTCGGGCGAGACCGTGTCGTCCGGCATCCGCTTGTCCAGCTCACCGGCGATGCCGGCGGAGAGCGCCGCCGCAAGCCGCGCGTTGTGCGCGTAGCCGCCCCGGTACGGCTCGGGCACGGCGCTGTGCAGCCCGCGCCGCGGGTCGAGCACCGCGAACACCAGCTCCTCGTCCCCGTACCGCTCCACCAGGCCGTCCGCGATCAGCTTCAGCAGATTGGTCTTGCCGCACTCGCTGTCGCCCAGGACGAGCAGATGCTGATCCCGGTCGAACAGATCGAGCAGCAGGGGCTGCAGCGCGTTCTGGTCCAGGCCGATGGGCACCCGGTGCGGCTCGGCGGACGGCCCCGGCAGCCGGCGGGCGGGCAGCCGGGTGGGCAGCACCCGCACCGGCGGGGCGCCCGGCCCGGACCAGGCGGCCCGGACGGCGCTCACCGCGCGTTCGAGCGCGGCGCCCAGGTCGGCGTCGTCCGCCCGGGCGTCGATGCGGGGCAGCGCGGTGTGCGCGAACAGCTTCCCGTCGGTCAGCACCCGGCCCGGCTCGTCCGGGGACAGGGTCTGGGCCAGGCGGCGGTCGATGCCGGAGTCGCCCGGGTCGTTCAGCCGCAGCTCCACCCGGGTGCCGAACGCGGACTGGACGGCCAGCCGGGCGTCGTTCCAGCGGAGCATGGCGGCCACCACATGGATGCCGTATCCGCCGCCGCGCCGCAGCAGTTCGCCGATGGTGTCCTCCAGCTCGGCGAACTCCTCACGCAGTTCGCCGAAGCCGTCGATGACGAGCACGATGTCGGTGGAGCCCAGTTCGGGGAACCGGCCGGCGGCGCGCAGCCGGCGCAGATGGTCGACCGAGTCGATGCCGTGCTCGCGGAACAGCTCCTCGCGGGCCGTCAGCATCGCCCGGATCTCCTCCACGGTGCGCGCGGCGCGCTCCCGGTCGGCGCGGCCGGCCACCCCGCCGGTGTGCGGCAGCCCGGCCATCGCCGCCAGGCCGCCGCCGACCAGGTCCAGGCCGTAGACGGCGGCCTCGTGCGGGGTGTGGCCGAGGGCGAGGGAGAGCATCAGGGTGCGCAGCAGCGTCGTCTTGCCGGACTGCGGCCCGCCGATGACGGCCGCGTGGCCGCCGGCCCGGGTGAGGTCGAGGACCCACTGGCCCTGCCACTGCTTGCCCGGGTCGTCCAGCAGCCCCAGCGGGATGCGCAGCGGGCCGCCCGCCGGGGCGCGGGAGAACCGCAGCCCGGTGGCCGGTCCTGCCGCCTCCAGCGGCCCGGCGACCGCGTCCAGCGGGAGGGCGGCGGGCAGCGGCGGCAGCCAGATCTGCGCCACCGGCGGGGCGGCCTCCCGCAGCTGGTCCACGACGGTGGACAGCAGGGTGGGGCCGACGGTGCGCCGGGCGGCGGCAGGCCCGGCCGGCTCCGCCGGCTCGCCGCCGGGCTCCGCCCCGCTCTCCGCGAGGGTGTTGTACGCGGGGTACGGCAGCGCCTTCGGCCCCTCGTCGGCCCCGGACTTCTCCAGCCGGACCGGCCCCTGGTAGGGCCCGGAGACATAACCGGCCTTGAACCGGTCGTACGCGCTGGTGTCGACCTTCAGATAGCCGAACCCGGGGATGGGCGGCAGGTGGAAGGCGTCCGGGGTGTCGAGAACGGTGCGCGACTCCTCGGCCGAGAAGGTGCGCAGGCCGAGCCGGTACGACAGGTAGGTGTCCAGGCCCTTGAGCTTGCCGCCCTCGATGCGCTGGCTGGAGAGCAGCAGATGCACGCCGATGGACCGGCCGATGCGGCCGATGGACAGGAACAGGTCGATGAAGTCCGGCTTGGCGGTGAGCAGTTCGCCGAACTCGTCGATGACGACGAACAGGTGCGGCAGCGGCGCAAGACCGGGGCGCCGGGCGCGGGCGGCGGCGTAGGTGGCGATGTCCGGCAGCTCGCCCGCCTCCTTGAGGACCTGCTGGCGCCGCTGGACCTCGCCGGCGAGGCTGGCGTGGACGCGCTCGACCAGCCCGGCCTTGTTCTCCAGGTTGGTGATGACACCCGCGACGTGCGGCAGCGAGGCGAAGGGCGCGAAGGTGGCGCCGCCCTTGTAGTCGACCAGCACCATCGCCAGGTCCTCGGGCGGATGGGTGGCGACCAGGGCCAGCACCAGGGTGCGCAGCAGTTCGCTCTTGCCGGAGCCGGTGGCGCCCACGCACAACCCGTGCGGGCCCATGCCCAGTTCGGCCGATTCCTTGAGGTCGAGCAGCACCGGCTCGCGGTTGTCGCCGAGGCCGATCGGCACCCGCAGGAACGCCTGGTCGCCGCGGCGCGACGCCCACAGCCGGTCCAGGTCGAGCGCGCCCGGGTCCTCGACGCCGAGCTGTTCGCCGAAGTCCACCGGCCCCGACAGCGGGGCGCCGGACGCGGCCGACTCGGGGGTGAGTCGCAGCGGCGCCAGCATTCTGGCCAGCCCGGCCGCCCCGGCGGCGGTCACCTCGTTCAGCGTGCCGGTGAGGGTGAGGGGTTCCTCGCCGCGCAGGTCTTCGACGGTGACGGTCGCCTCCGCGCCGCCGTCCCGGGACACGGTGATCCGTACCGACACCTGGCCCGGCTCGTCGGTGCGTTCGGCCAGCGGGTACAGCACGGTGACGCCCATGTCGGCCAGCGACACGGCGTCGTCCGGCCGGGCCAGCTCCCCGGCCGTACCGCCGTACCCGTCGCTCACCACCACCATGCGCTTGGTCTGCCGCAGCGCCTCCCGCCCGGCCAGACCGCGCCGCACCTCGGCGGCGTACGTGGCGCGCTGCCGCAGTTCGGCGCCCAGCGCCCGGGCCAGCTCCGGCAGCCCGGGAGCGATCCGCCGGGCCGGCACCGGCCCGTCGTGCGTCCCGTCGTCCAGGGTGTGCGGCAGCCACTTCAGCCACGCCCAGTCGGCCAGCCGCTCGCGGGGCGCGGCCAGCGCCAGCGCCACGTCGTCCGGGGCGTGCCCGACGGCGGTCTGCGCGACCAGGGTGCGCACCACGGCCAGGACGTCGGCGCGTTCGCCGATGACGCTGACGTGGCCGGCCCGGTCCAGCGGCACGGTCAGCGGCATCTCCGGGGCGGTGCTGAAGCGTCCGCGCAGCCCCGCCGCCTCGTTGAGCATGAACCGGTCCGGTGGGGTGAGCACCGAGCCGCCCTTGGTCTCCAGGCGCAGCGACCGCACCGGCACCTGCCCGGTGCCCAGCCGTATCCGCAGGAAGTCGCGGTCGGCGCGGCGCCGTTCCCACAGCCGGGCGGGATCGGCCACCACGTCGTACAGCGCCTCGGGGGCGGGGAACAGCACCCGTGCGGCGACCCGGCGTTCGCGGTCCTCGGCGCTCAGCTCCTCGCGCAGTTCCTCCAGATACTCCAGATAGCGTTCGCGCTGGGTGCGCCGGGTGCGCTGGGCGCGCCCGCGCTGGGAGAACAGCAGCCCGAGGCCGCCGATCAGCGCGATCACCAGGACAACGGCGCCGATCACGGCGAACTGGCTACTGCGGACGATGGTCATCATCGCCATCGAGCCGACCATCCCGGCCAGCGGCAGCAGCGAGGTGAGGGCCGAACCCGTCCTGCCCTCCGGCAGGTTGGGCGGCGCCTCGATCACCCGCTCGGCGGGCTCGGGCAGCGGGCGCGTGGTGCGCGCGGGCCGGTGCACCTGCCGGGTGCTCATGGTCTGGCCCCGGCGGCCGTGCCGCCACCGCGCGCCCCGCCCCGTCCCCGGGACATGGCACGGTCCATGACCTCGGCGGCCAGCGCCAGCGCCGCCTCCCGGGTGCCCTGCGCGAGCAGCGCGGTGCGGATCTCCCCGCCCTCCGCGAGCGCCCGGTCGTACGGCAGCGGCAGCACGGCGGCGCCGCCCACGCCCAGGTACTCGGCGGCCTTGCGCGGGTCCACGCCCATGCCGGGGGAGGTGTACGCGAGCGCCACCACGGTGGTGGGCAGCATGCTGCGGTGCAGCCCGCCGATCCAGTCCAGGACGGTCCTGGTGGTGGCCACACCGGCGGCGGTGGCCGGGGCGACCAGCACCCGCGCCTGGGTGGTGGTCATCGCGGTACGGGCCACCTCGGCCGGCAGCGTCTCGCAGTCGACGACGGTGGTGCCGAACCAGCGGCGCAGCGAGGTCATCACGATCCGGTAGGCGTCGAGGTCCAGCTGGGCGCCGACCGCGCCCTGGCTGCCGGGCAGCAGCCAGCCGCCACCGGTGAACGGCAGCAGATAGCCCGTCACGTCGGTGACCCGCATCGAGGGGTCGAGGATGCGGGCCAGGTCCGCGAAGGTCCAGCGGACCTCGCCGGCCCCGAACAGCCGGGGCAGGGTGCCCAGCGACGGGTCGGCCTCGATGGCCAGCACCGGGTCGGCGCGGTAGTGCGCGAAGGTCAGCGACAGCAGCGCGGCCACGGTGGACTTGCCGGCGCCGCCGCGGATGCTGGTGACCGCGATCTGCCGTCCGGTGGTGATGGGTTGCTGGACGGCCCTGGCCAGCCGGACGGCCGTCTCGGTGTCCTTGGCGGTGGCGGACAGCCCCTTGCGCAGCGCCCGGACCACCCGCCGGGCCGGCGGGTCCCCGTGCCGGGCGCGCTGCCCGGTGCGCCGTACCTCGGGCATCACCACGGGTACGGAGACGGGCGCGGGCGGCGGCAGGGGCGGCGCGGCCGGAGCCGGCTGCGCGGCGGCCGGTGCCGGTGCCGGCTGCGCGGCGGCCGGGGGCGGGGACGCGGACTGCTCCGTGCCGGCCACCACCCCGCCCAGTTCCCGAAAGACATCACGCTGCCAATCCCCCGCTCCCGGTGCGGACATCACCGCCTCCCCTTCCCTGTCTCAGAACGTGCCGAGCAACCGGCCGTACACACCGAACGCCCCCAGCGCCACCGGTACCAGAGCCACCACCGCGACCGACTCGACGCCGTTCGTCAGCCGCCGCAGCCGCACCCGTATGTGATCGGGCGGCCGGGCGACCAGCAGCGCCAGCGGCGCCACGGCGAGGGCGCCGAGCACGACCAGCGGCCACGCCGCCGACTGGCCGGGGGTCTGCGCCCACAGCACGATCAGCCGCACCACCAGCACCGCACCGGCGGCGAGCAGCGCGATCACCTCGACGGCCAGCGGGAACGCCCGGGCCCGGGAAAGCAGCACGAGACCGAGCAGCGCGGTGACCGCGACCGTCCAGCCGGTGACCTCGCCGACGGCCAGCCAGCCGCCGGCGGCGGCCGACGCCGCGGTGGCGACGGTGGCCAGCGCGAGCCCGCGATGGGTGGCGGAGAGCGCGGTGTCCACCCGGTACCGGCTCACCGAGACGCCGCCCGACCGCTGGTCGTCCAGCCGCGTCAGCCCGGCGGCCATCATCGCGAACCGCGGCAGAAAACCCAGCGCCAGCACGGAGATCACCCCCAGCAGCACCCCGGTCCGCGCCCCGCCGGCCAGCGCGGCGCCCAGCTCCCACACGCCGATCAGCAGCGCGACCGCGCCGGCGCCCACCAGACCGCCGCGTCCCAGCGGTGTCAGCGCGCCGAGCAGGGCGAGCGACACCACGACCGCCGCCCCAACGGCGGCGAGCCGCAGCGCGTTCCCCTCCGACCAGGTCGTGACCAGCGCCCCGTAGATGCCGAGCGTCCCGCCCAGCAGGATCAGTGCCGTCCCCAGCTCGCGCGCCCGGAACCAGATCGCGGGACCGCTTCCGGCCGCCGCCACGACGGCGGCGAGCACGACCCACCCGCCGACCCGGTCGGCCCCGTACCAGAGGGTCGCCAGCGCGACGGCGGTGAGGACCAGCGCGAGGGCGAAGCCGCCCGCGCTGAGCGCCCGCACCGAGGCGTCCCATCTCCCGCGCCGCAGCTCCAGGTCCTCGGCCACCTCGTCGGTCACGTCGTGCACCACCGGGGCGGCCGGGGTCTCCTGCTCCCGCACCAGCCGCAGCACCGCCCCGTCCGGCACCCCCGCCGAGGCGAGGGTGTCGTCCTGGGCGAGCACGGACCCGTCCGGGGTGACCAGCCGCCGCAGCGCGGGCGTACGGCCCGGCCGCTCACCCAGCATCCGCAGCACCTCGGGCAGCAACTCCCCGATCGGGTCCTCGGCCGGCAGCACCAGGTCGATCCGCCGCCGGTCCCCCACCAGCGTCACGCGGCTCACCACGCGCCCGACTCCATCCGGCTGGAAAGAAACGACCACCCCACCGAGCCGGCGCACAGCACGGCCCCCAGCACCAGCCCCCCGAGGATCTTGCCCAGATTCTCGTCCAGGCTCATCCGGATCCGCTGCGCCCCGAACAACAGGGCGTCCCGCAACCGGCGTCGGCGTACGGAGACCGACTCCAGCAACTGACTGTCGTAATCCCGGGCCACACCATCCCCCCTCCCGTTACGCTGTCCACCCTACGACCCCGTACGGACACTCGCCATGATCACAGCGTGACATCGCGGGGAACCATTTCACCCGACAGGGCGTCAATCACCGTGTGCGGAACCAGGGGAGGGGAACCGGACCATGGGCATGAAATTCGACATGGGCGACCAGGTGCTGTCCACACTGCGTCAGCAGTCCGAGGGCGCCAGCACGGATCTGGGCACGCTCATCCAGCAACTGATCACGGCTGCCGAGCCGCTGGAGGGCAAGTTCAGCGGAGCGGGCAAGGCCGCGTTCGACGCGTTCAAGAACCGTTCCACCGAGATCTCCGCCGAGTTGAACGGGGCGCTCAGCTCCATCCTCGGCGGTCAGGCCGGGATGGACGCGGCGTTCCGCGCCGGTGACCAGGAGGCGACCGACAACGCCCGGCAGGCGATGTCGGCGGCCAACTTCGACGGCGCCCGCTTCTCGGGCCGCTGAGGGGAGGACTCATGAGCGACAACGGCAGGCTCGGCTACGACACCGGTGCCTCGGGCGAGGTCCAGACCAGCATCCACGGGGTGATCCAGCAGCTGGAGCAGGTGATCACCGCCCGCGACGGCCATGTGAAGAACGCCATGTCCGACTTCCAGGCCGACGGCGTCTCGGAGCAGTACCAGGGGGCGGAGCAGCGCTGGCACACCGCGGCCAGTGAGGTCCGCACCATCATCGGCTTGCTGAAGACCACGCTGGAGAACAACGACGGCACCGCGCAGAGCACACTGCGCCGCGCCCAGGGCGCGGTGGACGGCATCGGCTGACCCGGATCGCGGAGGGGAATCGGGTATGACGGGGTGGGACATCGACCCGGAGGGCGTGGAGGGCGTCCTGGAGACGGCCGGCGAACGGGCCGCTGACCTGGAGGGGTGGGGAGCGCACTATCTGGAGACCGTGCAGAGCGCGGCGGTGTCGGCGGGCACGCTGAACTTCGGCGGCCCGGTGCCGGCGGAAGGCGCGGTGGGGCTGGTCGGGCAGGCGCTGGCCGAGTTCGTCGAACACACGCAGCGCGACGTGCTGTTCATCGGCGCCCGCATCGGCAAGTCGCTGGAGGGCGCGCGCGACGCGGCCATCGCCTACCTGGAGGGCGACGCGGAGATGGCCGCCGACACCCAGCGCCTGGCGCTGCGCGCCCCCGAGCTGGACCTGCGTCCGCCGGACCAGCGTCCGGAAGGGCCGAGGTAGCGATGGCCGAGGAGATGTGTGTCCCCGAGACGGGGGACGTGGAGCGGGTCGATCCCGCCGGTATCCCGGAGTTCACCGGGAATCTCGCCATGCTGGCGGCGGACTGCATGGGCTTCGACGCCGCCGCCACCCGCGTACGCACCATCGGCTCGGACGTCCACGACGAGTTCCAGGGCCTGTCCTCCTTCTACACCGCCCCCGAGGCCGAACAGCTCTTCGCCACCACCGCACCCGCCCGCGACCGCGCCGCCGACTTCGCCGACGACCTCACCACCGTCCGCTCCGCCCTGTGGGACTACCACCAGGAGATCACCCCCCTCGTCGGCCGCCTCCGCCGCCTCAAACACGAAGCCGAGGAGTTCGTCGCCTCCATCCGGGACGACGACGACTGGAAGAAGAGCGAGTCGAAGGTCGACCGCAACAACGAACTGCTCACGGAGGTCTCCACCACCGTCGCCCGGTTCTGGGCCGCCGAACGCTCCTGCGCCAACCGGATCAACGCCCTGTGGGGCGGCCCGCAGTGGACCACCGACGACGGCTCCGGCGGCGCCCGCATGTACGGCGTCAGCGAGGAGGAGATGGCACAGGCGGGCGAGACCCCGTGGGGCCGCGCAGTGGAACGCGAGTACCACTGGTACCGCTTCGACCAGCACATCAAGAGCTTCGTCTGGGACGGCATCATCGTCGACGGCATCTGGGGGACGATCACCGGCCTCGGCGGACTGCTCGGCTTCCAGGGCTGGGAGGTGTTCAAGGAGTCCTGGAAGGGCCTGGGCCAGCTCGCGACGGGCCTGGCCATCGTCACCAGCCCGCTGAACGCGCTGGCCTACGGCCTCATGCCGGACGGCGCCGTCAAGGACTGGATGGACGACAGCCTGGACGTCACCCTGGAGACCGCCAAGGGCCTGGTCGCCTGGGACACCTGGAGCGAGGACCCGGCCCGCGCGGCCGGCCTCACCACCTTCAACGTCCTCACCACGGTGGCCACCTTCGGCGCCGGCGCCGGCGTCCGCGCAGCCGCGAGCGGAGCGAGCACGGCCACCCGGATCACCGCCACGGCGGCCCGGGTGGGCACGGCCATCGACCCGATGACGTACCTCACCAGCGGTCTGACCACCCTGACCCGCTTCAGCGAGATCAGCAGCCAGCTGGCACACCTGACCACGGCGCGCGCCTTCGAACTGCCCGACGGCAGCTTCCGCCTGGACAACGGCTCGGTCATCCCGCCCAATGGCCCGTTCAACCCGGAGGTCCTGGCCCCGGGACAGCACGCGGTGGGCCGGCCGGACGGCTCGATCCTGTGGGACGACGGCACGATCCTCCACCCGGACGGCCGCCTGGAGTCCCCCACCGGCCACCCGCTCCAGACCGCCGACGACATCCCGATCGAAATCTCCGCCCGCGACCGCTCCCTCCTGGAATCCGCCACCCAGGAACCCGCCCTGATCGGCGCCGCCCAGAAACCCGACCTGAACGCCCAGGCCAACGCAACCCCTCCGGACTCCCCACCCCCACCCGACCGCCCCGGCCCACCCCCGACGGAAACCCCCGCCCGAGAATTCCCCGGCCCCCGCCCGTCCGAGCCCCCCACCACAGGAGGCACGGGAGGCGGCGGCACCGGCTTCGGCGACGGCCCTGCCGAGCATCCGTCCGGCAACGGCAGTGACTTGCTGGGGGAATCCGGCCGCTCCGAGGCCGAGACACCCGATCGGACACCGGACGCCTCCGACAGAACCGATGGTCCGGAGCCGACGCTTCCGCACGGTGAAGAGCCGGCCAACGGCATGTCCAATCGGGAGCGCCCTCCGCGAGAGGGGGATACCGACTATGTTGTCGACGATCCCAACAACTGGTCCGACACCATCACCGACATCGATCGGATCGAGGACGGGACCCTGTGGGAGGAAAAGACCGCAACAGGCCAAGATCCCCGCCTTGACGCGGACAAATGGACCAAAAAACACGTACTCAAGAAGCTTGATTCCTACGTCCGAGCACGTTCACACCTTCAAGGATACGAAAATTCACCCATCGGAATTCATTTCACGGAAGCGGGAGCAACCCCCGAATTCATGGCAGCCGTGGAGAGTTCCGTCGATGCGTGGCGATCTCGGAATCCTGGAGTCGAAGTCAAAGTAAAGTGGAGCCAATGAGCTGCTATTTCCTGAGCCAGGGCAAAGACCTCTGGAACCCGTCCAATTCCGTTGCACGGATCTTCGTTGATCAAGCAATTATGCTGGCCAAGGAGATGGGCCTCGACTCCGGAATAGAGGGCATCATCGAAGATGAATGCGAAATCCATGGCGACCGGTTCACGGCCTTTCTCCACGCCCTGCTCCTGAGACATGACAAGTCCAACAATCAGGCCTTGCGATCGCTCCTTGAAGGCGTAACCGCGATCGGGCTGGTGATCACAGAGAGGGCAGGCTGGGACATGCCCATCGCAGATACGGGAGACAACTCCTTCTGGGACGAGAAGAAGACCCAGCTGGCGAGAAGCATGCCCACAGGCTGATGGGCCGCCGGCAGCAGCGATATTCGGGGCGCCTGAACTCTCCTCGGCCTACGCGTCGACATGCCGAAATAAGCAGTCTGGTACGACGGCCGGTCCCTGCATCAGAAGGAGAAGCCTTTCTCGCTCACCACGTCCGTCACGCCGGGCTGTCTGACCCTGGACGTGCGAACGTTCTCCGACGCATGGATGCCAGGCGATCTACGCGGACGGGAACAAGCTGCGGTGCACACGGAAGACGACGGAACCGCCTCGGACGTGTGGCACGCGTTCGCAGTTCCCTACCGTCGTCAGGTGTTCTGCTTCGCCCCCGGAGCCCGGCCCACTGACTACGCGCGCTCGGCCTCGGGAGCCCGGTAGAACCCTGGTCTGCGCGCGGCGCCCGGGCGCCGGTTGCATGGACCGGTGCCCGGGCGCCCTGCGGCCATCCGTGCTCAGAACGCCGCTTCGTCCAGGTCCATCAGCGTGGGGTCGGTCGCCTCCGCCGCCGTGCGGGCCGCCGTGACGGCCGGGAGGACCGTTGTCGCGAAGTGCTTCGCCGCGGCGATCTTGCCCGTGTAGAAGGGGCGGTCCTTCGCCGAGGCGCCGGGGAGTTTCTCCGCCGCCACCGCCGCGCCGCGCAGGAGCAGGTAGCCGACGACCACGTCGCCGGTGGCCAGGAGGAAGGAGGTGGTGTTCAGGCCCACCTTGTAGATGGACTTCACGTCCTTCTCGGTGCCCGCCAGGTCGGTGAGCATGATGCCGGCGATCACCTCCAGGTCGGCCGCCGCCGTCGCCAGGCGGTCGCGGGCGGCGGCCAGGTCCTCGCCGCCCGGGGCGTCCGCGAGGAACTTCTTGATCTCGGCCGACACCGTGCCCAGCGCCACGCCCTGGTTGCGGACGATCTTCCGGAAGAAGAAGTCCTGCCCCTGGATCGCCGTGGTGCCCTCGTACAGAGTGTCGATCTTGGCGTCCCGGATGTACTGCTCCAGCGGGTACTCCTGGAGGTAGCCGGAGCCGCCGAAGGTCTGGAGCGACTGGGCCAGCTGCTCGTAGGAGCGCTCCGAGCCGTAGCCCTTGACGATCGGCAGCAGCAGGTCGTTGATCGCCTCCTCCGCCGCCGCGTCCTCGCCGGCCGCCTGCTTGAGCTCGATGGTGTCCTGCACCGTGGCGGTGTACAGCACCAGGGCGCGCATGCCCTCGGCGTACGCCTTCTGGGTCAGCAGCGAGCGGCGGACGTCCGGGTGGTGGGTGATGGTGACGCGCGGCGCGGACTTGTCCGTGAACTGGGCGAGGTCCGGGCCCTGCACCCGCTCCTTGGCGTACTCCAGGGCGTTGAGGTAGCCGGTGGAGAGGGTGGCGATGGCCTTGGTGCCGACCATCATCCGCGCGAACTCGATGATCTTGAACATCTGGCGGATGCCGTCGTGCTTCTCGCCCAGCAGCCAGCCCTTGGCCGGACGGCCGTCCGCGCCGAAGGTCAGCTCGCAGGTGTTGGAGACCTTCAGGCCCATCTTGTGCTCGACGTTGGTGGCGTAGACGCCGTTGCGCTCGCCCAGCTCGCCCGTCTCCCAGTCGAAGTCGTACTTGGGGACGATGAAGAGGGACAGGCCCTTGGTGCCGCCCGCGTGGCCCTCGGGGCGGGCCAGGACGTAGTGGACGATGTTCTCGCTCAGGTCGTGCTCGCCCGAGGTGATGAAGCGCTTGACGCCCTCGATGTGCCAGCTGCCGTCCTCCTGCCGCACCGCCTTGGAGCGGCCGGCGCCGACGTCCGAGCCGGCGTCCGGCTCGGTGAGGACCATGGTGGAGGCCCACTGCTTGTCCACCATCAGCTGGGCGATCTTCCGCTGCTCCTCGGTGCCCTCGTCGTAGAGGATGGAGGCGAAGGCCGGCCCGGAGGCGTACATCCAGATGGCGGGGTTGGCGCCCAGGATGAACTCGGCGTAGGCCCACAGCAGCGAGCGCGGGGCGACGGTGCCGCCCAGTTCCTCGCCGATGCCCAGCCGCCACCACTCGGCGTCCATGTAGGCGGCGTAGCTCTTCTTGAAGGCCTCGGGCAGCGGGGCGGTGTGGGTGGCCGGGTCGAAGACGGGCGGGTTGCGGTCGCCTTCCACGTACGAGGCGGCCAGTTCGTTCTCCGCGAGGCGGGAGATCTCCCGCAGCACGGTGCGGGCGGTGTCGGTGTCGGTCTCGGCGAACGGCCCGGCGCCGTACACCGAGTCGCGGCCCAGGACCTCGAACAGGTTGAACTCGATATCGCGGAGATTCGACTTGTAGTGACCCATAGCGACGACTCCAGCTTCAGTACCGGGTAGTAACTCCCATCATGCTACCCACCGGTAATAAGAAGCAAGCGGAAACCGGCCCCTCCTCACTCAGTAGGCTTTCCGTCATGTACGGCTACGACCAGACCCCGTACTCCGGTCAGCAGCAGCAGCCCTACGGCGATGCCTACAGCGGGCAGCAGCTCTACCCGGAGCAGCCCCAGCCCCAGCAGTCCGCCGCGCCCGCGTCCGGCGGCGCCGCCCCCGCGCCCCCGTCGTTCACCGACGCGCTGCGCGCGTACACCTCGGGCGCGCTGTCCTCGGAGGAGTTCCACGACATCTTCCTCGCCGCCAAGATCTACTGCCCGCGCGGCGAGACGCCCGGCTTCCTGGCGCTGCACAACACCCAGCAACCGGTGATCCCGCTGTTCACCTCGCTGCGCGAGCTGCGCCGCTACGCCGGCAAGGAGTCGCGTTACTTCACGGTCACCGGGGGTGAGGTACTGGACCTGCTGCCCACCGGCTACGGGTTCGCGCTGGACATGGAGGGCGAGCACCGGCTGGTCCTGGAGGCCGCCGCCGTGAACGAAATGGTCGATTACACCATGCGGCGTATGTACGGCTGAGCCGGAAGCTGCGCCCGGGGCGCGCCCTCGACGACTGTTCATCGTTCAACTATTCTGATGACAGTTGCCGAGGAGGTACGTCATGCCCGCCATCACCGTCGAGAACCCGCTCACCCTGCCCAAGGTCTCCGCCCCCGCGCCGACCGGCGACACCCCGGCTCCCGCCCGCCGGGTGCGCACCGTCGTCACCGCGCCCACCGGCTTCGAGGGCGAGGGCTTCCCGGTCCGCCGCGCCTTCGCGGGCATCAACTACCGCCACCTCGATCCGTTCATCATGATGGACCAGATGGGCGAGGTGGAGTACGCCGCCGGGGAGGCCAAGGGCACCCCCTGGCACCCGCACCGCGGCTTCGAGACCGTGACGTACCTGCTGGACGGCACCTTCGTCCACCAGGACTCCGAGGGCGGCGGCGGCGTCATCAAGGACGGCGACACCCAGTGGATGACCGCCGGCTCCGGGCTGCTGCACATCGAGGCCCCGCCGGAGGAACTGGTCGTCTCCGGCGGCGTCTTCCACGGCATCCAGCTGTGGGTCAACCTGCCCGCCCGCAGCAAGATGACCAACCCCCGCTACCAGGACATCGGCGGCGGCAACGTCAAGCTGCTCACCAGCCCCGACGGCGGCGCGCTGATCCGGCTCATCGCGGGCGACCTCGACGGCCACTCCGGCCCCGGGATCACCCACACCCCCATCACCCTCATCCACGCCACCGTCACCGCGGGCGCCGAGCTGACCCTGCCCTGGCGGCCGGACTTCAACGCCCTCGGCTACGTGCTCGCCGGCCGCGGCAGCGCCGGCGAGGAGCGCCGCCCCATCGAGCTGGGCCAGGCGGTGGTGTTCAGCACCGACGGCGAGACGATCACCGTCCGGGCGGACGGGCGGCAGGACTCCCACACCCCGTCGCTGGAGGTCATCCTGCTGGGCGGGGAGCCGATCCGCGAACCGATGGCGCACTACGGGCCGTTCGTGATGAACTCGCACGCCGAGCTGTCCCAGGCCTTCGAGGACTTCCAGGCCGGCCGGCTCGGACGCGTCCCGGCGACCCGCGCGAAGTAAGTCGCGTATGGCCCGCTTCGTCCCTTTGCGGCGAGCGGGCCCCGGGGGGACGGTAGTCTGAGTGGTCCCTTTCCGGAACGCGTTGACGACTTGGATGAACGATGCATAGGTACCGGTCCCACCTCTGCGGCGAGCTGCGCTCCGCGGACATCGGCAAGGATGTCCGGCTGTCGGGATGGCTGCACAATCGCCGCAATCTGGGCGGCATCCTCTTCATCGACCTGCGCGACCACTACGGCATCGTGCAGCTGGTCGTCCGCCCCGGCACGGACGTCAACGAGCGGCTCAGCTCGCTCTCCAAGGAGACGGTGATCCGCGTCGACGGCACGGTCGTGGCGCGCGGCGCGGACAACGTCAACCCCGAGCTGCCCACCGGCGAGATCGAGGTCGAGGTCGGCGAGGTCGAGGTGCTCGGCGCCGCCGACCAGATCCCGTTCACGATCAACGCCGAGGACGGCGTCAACGAGGAACGCCGCCTGGAGTACCGCTTCCTGGACCTGCGCCGGGAGCGGATGCACCGCAACATCATGCTGCGCTCCCAGGTCATCTCCGCGCTGCGGCAGAAGATGAGCGCACAGAACTTCACCGAGCTGGCGACCCCGATCCTCTCCGCCACCTCCCCCGAGGGCGCCCGCGACTTCCTGGTGCCCTCGCGACTGCACGCCGGCAAGTTCTACGCGCTGCCGCAGGCCCCGCAGCAGTTCAAGCAGCTCCTGATGATCGCCGGCTTCGACCGGTACTTCCAGATCGCGCCCTGCTTCCGCGACGAGGACGCCCGCGCCGACCGCTCCCCCGGCGAGTTCTATCAGCTCGACGTCGAGATGAGCTTCGTCGAGCAGGAGGACGTGTTCCAGGTCATCGAGAAGGTGATGACCGAGGTCTTCGAGGAGTTCGGCGGCGGCCGGCACGTCACCTCGCCGTTCCCGCGCATCCCGTACCGCGAGGCGATGCTGAAGTACGGCTCCGACAAGCCGGACCTGCGCGCGCGGCTGGAGCTGACGGACGTCTCGGAGATCTTCGCGGGCTCCGGCTTCAAGGCGTTCGCCGACAAGCACGTGCGCGCGCTCGCCGTCCCGGACACCGCCGGGCAGCCGCGCAAGTTCTTCGACCAGCTCGGTGAGTACGCCATCACGCAGGGCGCCAAGGGCCTGGCCTGGGTCCGGGTCGGCGAGGACGGCCGCACCCTCACCGGGCCGATCGCCAAGTTCCTCACCGAGGCCGACACCGACGCCCTGCTGACCAAGCTGAGCGCCACGGCCGGCACCGCCGTGTTCTTCGGCGCCGGCGAGTTCGACGAGGTCTCCAAGATCATGGGCGCCGTCCGGGTGGAGGCCGCGCGCCGCGCCGGGCACTTCGAGGACGGCGTCTTCCGGTTCTGCTGGGTCGTCGACTTCCCGATGTTCGAGCGGAACGAGGACACCGGGCAGATCGAGTTCTCGCACAACCCGTTCTCCATGCCGCAGGGCGGTCTTGAGGCGCTGCGCGGCAAGGACCCGCTGGACGTGCTCGCCTGGCAGTACGACATCGTGTGCAACGGCGTGGAGCTGTCCTCCGGCGCCATCCGGAACCACGAGCCCGAGGTCATGTACGAGGCGTTCGGCATCGCCGGTTACTCGCGCGAGGACGTGGAGCGCGAGTTCGGCGGGATGCTGCGGGCGTTCACCTTCGGCGCCCCGCCGCACGGCGGCATCGCCCCGGGCGTGGACCGCATCGTGATGCTGCTGGCCGACGAGCCGAACATCCGCGAGACCATCGCCTTCCCGCTCAACGGCAACGCCCAGGACCTGCTGATGGGCGCGCCGAGCGAGGTGGACGAGGCCCGGCTGCGCGAGCTGCACCTGAGTGTGCGCAAGCCGGCCGCGCCGCAGAAGTAGGGCCGGGAGCAACGGGCGGAGCCCGGGAGGACGGTGGTCCTCCCGGGCTCCGCCGTGCCGGGGGTGGTGCCGGTGCTCAGCCCTCGGGGTTGGCCGAGGAGTGGTGGCTGACGATCAGCCAGTCACCGGTGGCCTGGTCCTTCTCGTAGACGAAGGTGTAGCGGGCGTCGACGGTCGAGGTGACGCCGTCCTCGGTGAGGGTGAAGGTGTACGAGCCGGAGTCGACGGCGGAGGTCGGGCTCAGGATGTCGACGTACGACTCGTTGATCTCGCCGACCGGGTACTTCGCCAGGAAGTGCTCGAAGTAGTCGACTATGCCGTCGCGGTCCGACCGGATCTGGTTGGACAGGGTCGGCAGCAGCACGCCGTCAGGGGCGTACAGATCGGCGACCGCCTCCGGGTCGAGCGTGGCGAGCGCGTCGTTCCAGGTGTCGAACTGCGCCCGGATCTCCGCTTGCGTGGGGTAGGGGGTGTGGGGGTGGTGGTGGCCGTGGCCATGGCCAAACGTTTCTGCATCGGTGTCGGCGGAGGCGACGGCGGTGGCCCCGGAGGCCGCGGTGAGAAGGAGCAGGCTGCTCGCGGCGACGGCCCAACTGGCGCGATTCCGCACGGTGTTCTTACGCATGAAGCCCATGACTACCGGTCAGCGGCCAAGCACTCTCCAAGCATTGGTCAAGGAACTGGCATGGCTGGGCAAGGAGTTGACCAAGCCCGGCCATGTTCGTTCAATGCTGATCAATTCAGTTTAAAGATCAAACTCCGCCGGGGGGATGTCCAGGGCGAAGCACACATCGCGGACAACCTTCCGCTCGTCGGCGTCGAAGTCCCCGTCCGCGCCGCCGATCACGATGCCGATCTGGATGACGGCCCGCGCCTCGGCCGGCTTCTTCTTCACCTTGGCGATCTCCTGCATCACCCCGATCCGCCCGAACTCGAAGTCGGTGGTGAGCTGGTCGACGTAACGGTTGAACCGCTGCCGCAGATCGTCCGCGGGGAAGTTCTGCAGCACCTCGTTGGTCCCGATCAGCGCCGCGACCCGCTGCCGCTCCACCGGATCCACCGACCCGTCGGCCGCCGCCACCAGGGCGCACATGGCCATACTGGCGTCCCGGAAGGCCCCGCTCTTCAGGTCGTTCTTCTTCGCCACCAGCTGTGACTGCATGTTCTGGGCGGAATCCTTGATCCGGTCCCACAGGGCCATGGTGCTCTCCTCGGTGCATTGCACGATCGGTACGCCGCGTCAACGAACCCGGTGCCGGGCCGAGTTCCGCTGTCAGTGGCCGCTGCTTCACTGCGCTCATGGGATTCTTCGACGGACTGGACACCCCACCGGCGCCGCCCCCGCCCCCGGAGTTCGTCCATCTCGGCCCGCCACCGGACGCGACGGGCGGGCAGGAGCGGCAGGACGGACCCCCGGCCGACTGGTATCTGCCGGCCGCCCTGCCGGACGTCCGGGAGCTGGGCGCGAGCCGGTACACCCGCGTCCTGCTCCGGGGCTGGTCGGTGTGGCCCAGGGCCGTCACCCTGCATCTGGCGCTCTTCCGCCGCCGCGTCCGCACCCGCCCGCCCGGCCCCGGGCAGGGCCCGCACGGCACGGTGCACCCGGACGGCGGGCTGCGGGTGGGCCTGCTGCTGCCGGACGGCCGCCGGGTGACCACCCTGGACGGCGAACCGTGGCCCGCCGCGGGCGAGGGGCGGCGGCTACGGCTGCGGCACCTCGGCGGCAGCGGCGCGCTGTTCCACGAGGAACTGGACCTCCAGCTGACCGCGCTGCCGCCGGAGGGAACCTTCCGGCTGGCCGTGGCCTGGCCGGACGAGTCCGTCCCCGAAACGGTCACCACGCTCGACGCGGCCCCGCTGCGAGCGGCGGCCCGCGAGGCCGTGGAGGTGTGGCCGGACGTGCCGTGGGAGGAGCCGCCCCGGCGGCCCGGCGCGGGCCGGGGCGGCGTGCGCATGAGCGGTCTGCTCGTCTCGTCCGGTGTCCTGGCCGGCCGGAGTGCCATGGCGCGGAACGTCCCCGCACCGCTGCCGCCCCCGGCCCGCGTCACCCGGCCCAGCGGGATCGACACCCCGGACGAGGTGACCGGCCACACCCCGCTGTGGGAGGCCGTGGCCGACGGGGACGCCGAGGGTGTCGCGGAGCTGCTGGCCGCCGGGGCGCAGGCGTGGCGTCCGGAGGTCGGCCCCTGGTCGCCGGGGCGGCTGGCACTGACCACACCGCTGGCCCCGCTGGTGGCCGGCCTGCCCGGCGCCGTCCCGCTCACCGACGAGGAACGCGCCGCACAGGAGCGGGCGGACCGGCTGATCGCCGCCTTCACGGGGATCCACGGGGACGGGCTCGGCGTCGCCTTCGTCCGCGGCGTCGGCGAGGAGGAGGCGATCGCCCGCCTCGGCGCGGACCCGGCCCGCTTTCCGCCGCTGGACCCGGAGCGTGACCCCGGCCCGTACGGCACCGGTCCCGGTGGTTTCGACCCGGCGGACGCCGGTGCCGCGCCGCGCCACGTCGGTGTCACCGGCGTCGACGGCGGCTGCGTGCTGATCCAGCCGTTCGGGTTCCGGCCGGCCGACGAAGCGGTGCTCGGCCCGCTCTCCGCCGGCACCCGCGCCTGCGCGCTCTTCTTCAACCCCAAGGGCGGCGTCCACCTCAGCACGGCCGAGGACGGCACGGTCCACCACGACGAACTGCACGGCCCCACCGCCGAGTCGCCGTCCGGTCAGTGGCTCTACCGGCACTGGCAGCACAGCGGCGGGAACGACGCGTACTACGCGCGCCGGCTGGCGTTCGCCTGTGCGCGCGCCGGGCTGTGGCTCGGCGAGGGGCGGGCCGTCAGCGGGCCGCCGCGCCGCTGGGTGGAGCTTTCGGGGTGAGCGCGCGGAAGTGGAGGAAGTGCGGGGCGGTGGACATCGACGCGTACCCCTCGGGGTCCACCTCCCGGCCCGCCGGCTGCGGTTGCGGCTCCAGCAGCCGGTCCACCGTGAAGCCGGCGTCGCGCAGCGCGTTGAAGCAGGCGCTCAGCGGGCGGCGGTAGAACCGTACGGTGCGCGGCTTGCCGGCCACCGTCCAGGTGTCCTCGATCTGCTCGGTGCGGAAGTAGTCCGGCCGCCCGAACCAGCGCCAGTCCTCGCCGGGGTGGTGCACCGACATCACCAGCGCGCCGCCCGGCCGCAGCACACGGCGCAGTTCGGCGAGCGGTGGGCCCTAGGCCGTGTCTTTCGGATCTTCGCGGGGCCGCGCCGCCAGCTACGGCACCTCGCTGCGTTGTCGCATCTCGCGAGTACGACCCGGTACGAGCGAGATACTCCGCCTTGCGAAGCACCGCATCTGACGACGCGGCCTGATCCACGAAGATCCGAAAGACACGGCCTAGTCGGCCAGGTAGTGCAGCACGAGCGAGGCCGTGACCAGGTCGAACGCACCGTCCTCGAACAGGTCGAGGGGCGCGGCCAGGTCGGCCCGGTGGAAGGTTCCGGCGGGGCATCGCTCGCGGGCCAGGGCGACCATCGCCGCGCTGATGTCGATGCCGGTGACCGAGGCCGCGCCGCCCTCGGCGAGCAGCCGCGCCAGATGGCCGGCCGCGCACCCCGCGTCCAGGACCCGCAGCCCCGTCAGGTCCCCGGCGAGGGCGAGGATGGCGGGCCGGTCGTAGTGGGCGTTGGCGAGGCCGGCCGCGGAGTGCTCCGCGTACTCCGCGGCCATCTCGTCGTACTGATCCGTCGGCGGTGTCATCCGGCCAGGGTCCACCGGCGCAGTCGCCCCGCGCAACGCGCCTCGGCCTGCCGGGAGCGCGCGGATGCTCCGGCGGTGGTGCCCGGCCGGTTCGCCCCGGTGGATGACAGGTCCACGGCCCGCTGCCTCAGCGGTCCAGGGCCCGGAACGCCCGCAGCCGCAGGCTGTTGGCGAGCACCGACACCGACGAGAAGGCCATCGCGGCGCCGGCCAGCATCGGGTTCAGCAGCCCGGCCGCCGCCAGCGGCAGCGCGGCGACGTTGTAGCCGAACGCCCAGCCCAGGTTGGTCCTGATGGTGAACAGCGTCTTGCGCGAGAGCCGGATGGCGTCGGCCGCCGCCCGCAGGTCGCCGCGGACCAGGGTGAGGTCGCCGGCCTCGATCGCCGCGTCCGTCCCGGTGCCCATGGCCAGGCCCAGGTCGGCGGTGGCCAGCGCGGCGGCGTCGTTGACGCCGTCGCCGACCATGGCGACCGACCGGCCCTCCGCCTGGAGCCGCTTGACGACCTCCACCTTGTCCTGGGGCAGCACCTCGGCGATGACGTGTTCGGCGTCGATCCCGACCTCGGCGGCGACCGCCCGCGCGACCGTCCGGTTGTCGCCGGTCAGCAGGATCGGGGTGAGGCCGAGGTCCCGCAGCCGCGCGACCGCCTCGGCGCTGGTGTCCTTCACCGCGTCGGCGACCTCCAGCACCGCGCGCGCCGTACCGTCCCAGGCGACCACGATCGCGGTCCGCCCGGCGGTCTCGGCCGCGTCCCTGGCCTCGGCCAGCGCGCCGGGCAGGGCGATGGACCACTCGGCCAGCAGCCGCTCGCGCCCGACCAGGACGGCGTGGCCGTCGACGACGCCCTGCACCCCGAGCCCGGGCACGTTCGCGAAGTCCTCGGGTACGGGCAGCGCCGTGGTGCCGAGCCGTTCGGCCGCGCCCGCCGCCACCGCCTGCGCTATGGGGTGTTCGGAGGCGCCCTCCAGCGCCCCGGCCAGCCGCAGCACCTCGGCCTCGTCCGTCCCCTCGGCGGCCCGCACGGCCAGCAGCGTCATCCGGCCGGTGGTGACCGTACCGGTCTTGTCGAGCACGATGGTGTCGGCCTTGCGGGTGTTCTCCAGGACCTCCGGGCCCTTGATGAGGATGCCGAGCTGGGCGCCGCGCCCGGTGCCCACCATGAGGGCGGTCGGGGTGGCCAGGCCGAGCGCGCACGGGCAGGCGATGATCAGGACGGCCACCGCCGCCGTGAACGCGGCCGTCACCCCGCCGCCGGTCAGCAGCCAGAAGGCCAGCGTGCCCAGGGACAGCACGAGCACGGCCGGGACGAACACCGCCGAGATCCGGTCGGCGAGCCGCTGGGCCGCCGCCTTGCCGCTCTGCGCGTCCTCGACCAGCTTCGCCATCCGCGCCAGCTGGGTGTCGGCGCCGACCCGGGTGGCCTCGACGACCAGCCGGCCGCCGGCGTTGACGGTGGCGCCGGTGACGGTGTCGCCGACCGCGACCTCGACCGGGACGGACTCCCCGGTCAGCATGGCGGCGTCCACGGCGGATGACCCCTCGACCACCACGCCGTCCGTGGCGATCTTCTCGCCGGGACGCACCAGGAAGCGGTCACCGACCGCGAGCCGTCCCACCGGCAGCAGGACGGGGATACCGTCCCGCAGCACCGTGACCTCCTTGGCGCCGAGCTCCATCAGGGCCCGCAGCGCCGCGCCCGCCTTGCGCTTGGCGCGCGCCTCCAGGTAGCGCCCGGTGAGCAGGAAGGCGGTCACCCCGGCCGCCGCCTCCAGGTAGATGTCGCCGCCGGCGTCCCCGCGCTGGATGGTCAGCTCGAAGGGGTGGGTCATGCCGGGGTGCCCGGCCATGCCGAAGAACAGGGCCCACACCGACCAGGCGAGGGCGGCCAGCGTGCCGATCGAGACCAGGGTGTCCATGGTGGCGGCGCCGTGCCGGGCGTTGACGAACGCGGCCCGGTGGAAGGACCAGCCGCCCCAGATCACGGCCGGTGCGGCGAGGGTGAGGGAGAGCCACTGCCAGTACTCGAACTGCCAGGCCGGGACCATGGCGAGCACGATCACCGGGACGGCGAGGGCCACCGTGACGAGCAGCCGGTGCCGCAGGACGCCGAGGTCGTCCGGCGTACCGGGCGCCGTTCCGGGTCCCGCGCCGGCCGCCGTACCGGGTGCGCCGCCGGGGGCCGGGGCCGGCTCGGGGGCGGGCGGTGCGGGGACGGCGGCGGTGTAGCCGGTCTTCTCGACCACCGCGATGAGGTCGGGCACCCGCACCTCGCCGCCGTAGCTGACCGTGGCCTTCTCGGTGGCGTAGTTGACGCTGGCGGTGACCCCTTCCAGCCGGTTGAGCTTCTTCTCGATCCGTGCCGCGCAGGACGCGCAGGTCATCCCGCCGATGGCGAGTTCGACCCGGTCCTGAACGCCGCTCGTGCCGGTACTGCCGCTGCTGCCGTTCATCGTCGCTCCTCACGGCGAATATACCCGAGGGAGGTATCCGCTCGCTGCCCACTGTATACCCCCTGGGGGTATCGGCCCGCAAGAAGCCCGCCGGAATACGCATCGACCCCCCGGGGTTCCGGGTAGGGGCAGCCGGAACCCGCCGGAGGCAGAGAGCGAGAGTGCGATGACCACCATCGAACTGACCAAGGACAACTTCGAGGCGCAGGTCGCCAGCAAGGGGATCGCCTTCGTCGACTTCTGGGCCTCCTGGTGCGGCCCGTGCCGCCAGTTCGCGCCCGTCTTCGAGGAAGCGGCCGGCCGGCACGACGACATCATGTTCGGCAAGGTCGACACCGAGGCGCAGCAGGAGCTGGCCGCCGCGTTCCAGATCACCTCGATCCCCACGCTGATGGCGATCCGCGACAACGTCGTGCTGTACGCGCAGCCCGGCGCCATCCCCGGCACCGCGCTGGAGGAGCTGATCTCCAAGGTCCGCGAGGTGGACATGGACGAGGTGCACCGCCGGATCGCCGAACAGCAGGACGCGGCCCAGCAGGGGGACGGCAAGAACCCCGACGCCTAAAGTAGGGCGCATGACCAGCGGCGGGCGGGCGATCGAGACCTCCATCTTCACGGAGATGACGGAGCTGGCCCGGCGCACCGGGGCGATCAACCTCGGCCAGGGCATACCGGAACTCGCCGGCCCGCCCGCATTGCTGCGCGAGGTCGCCGCCGCCGTGCAGGCCGGGGAGAACCAGTACCCGCCGGCGTACGGCCTGCCCGCCCTGCGCGAGGCGATCGCCGCCCACCAGCTGCGCCGGTACGGGCTCGGGTACGCGGCCGACGGCGAGGTGCTGGTCACCACCGGCGCCACCGAGGCGCTGGCCGCCGCCGTCCTGGCCCTGACCGGCCCCGGCGACGAGATCCTGACCTTCGACCCCTGTTACGACGCCTACCCGGCCGGTGCCCGGCTCAGCGGCGCCACGCTGACCGCCGTACCGCTCACCCCGGACCCGGACGGCGGCCGGTTCGCGCTGGACGCCACCGCCCTGCGCGCCGCCGTCACCCCGCGCACCCGGCTGCTGCTGTTCAACTCCCCGCACAACCCGACCGGCAAGGTCTTCACCCCGGACGAACTCGACACCATCGCCGCGCTCTGCCGCGACAACGATCTGATCGCGGTCACCGACGAGGTGTACGAGCACCTGGTGTACGACGACGGCGCCCGGCACCTGCCGCTGGCCGCCCTGCCCGGGATGCGCGAGCGCACCCTCACCATCTCCTCGGCCGGGAAGACGTTCAACGTCACCGGCTGGAAGGTCGGCTGGGCCTGCGGCCCGGCGCACCTGGTCGCCGCTGTCACCTCCGTCAAGCAGTTCCTCACCTACGCCTCCGGCACCCCGTACCAGGCGGCCCTGGCCCGGGCGCTGGACGGCGTCGAGGAGTGGGCCGCCGGGCTGCGCGGCACGCTGCGCGCGCACCGCGCGCTGCTCGGCGAGGGGCTGGCGGCGGCCGGGCTGCGCCCGTACCGCGCCGAGGCCGGCTACTTCCTCCAGGCCGACATCCGGCCGTGGGGGTACACGGACGGGATGCGGTTCTGCCGCGAACTGCCCGAGCGGGCCGGTGTGGTGGCCATCCCCACCGTCGCGTTCCGGGCCGCGCCCGGCGGGGCCGGGACGCCGGCGTGGCTGGCGCGGTTCTCGTTCTGCAAGCGGCCCGAGGCGCTGCGGGAGGCCGCGGCGCGGCTCAGCGCTGCGGCCCCGGCGGGGCCGCCCCGCCCCACGGCGTAGGCCCGGGCCCCGCCGGGGGCCACTCCCCGCTGGCGAGCTTGCGCAGCGGCCCGTGGACCGCGCGCCGCAGCGCCGCCTTGAACGCGGCGCGCTGCGTGGCGTCCAGACCGTCCAGCGCGATCCGTTCGATGGCGGCGACCTCGCCCCGCGCGGCGGCCAGCGCCGCCTTGCCGGCGTCGGTGGCGGTGACGATCCGCGCCCTGCGGTCCTTCGGGTCGGGCCTGCGGGTGATCAGCCCGGCCGTCTCCAGATCGTCCAGGACGGCGACCATCTTGCTCTTGTCGATGGCCGACGCCTCGGCCAGCGCCAGCTGGGTGCGCGCCGGCTCCTCGGCCAGCCCGAGCAGCACGGTGTAGCCCCACAGGTCCATACCGTGCTGCCGCACGGCCCGGTCCTCGGCCACGGTGAGCCCGAACTTCATCTGGAGCAGCAGCCATCGCAGGTCGTCTTCAAGCTCCCCGCTGAACATGCGCAGATGCTAGCAAGGGCAAGATCTTTTCACCCGTAAATGATTTCTCCTGCACTTCATCCGGCCGCCCCGGGCCGCACAGCGCCCTGCGTACGTCAACGCCGCGCTCCGCGGATTCACCCGGCCGAACGCCCCGGCCGCCCCGCCCCGCGCCGCGCCCGGCCCCGGGCACGCGCAGACCGGCGCCCGGGCGTCTCTTCGGGCGCCGTCACGTCGTTAACGCGGTGACAACGCCGCGACGTGACCGCATCCGGAGGACCGATGCCCCAGCCGACCCCCGCGCACACCCGCCACCCGTTGCACCCGCGCTTCGCCTGGCTGGAGATCACCGGCTTCTGCAATCTGCGCTGCCGCCACTGCTACGCCGGCTCGTCCCCGCAGGGCTCCCACGGGACGATGACCGACGCCGACTGGCTGCGGGTGCTCGGCGAACTGGCCGGCCTCGGCGTCCGCGACGTCCAGTTCATCGGCGGCGAGCCCACCCTCCACCCGGGGCTGCCCGGGTACATCGACCGGGCCCTGGAGGAGGGCATGGCGGTGGAGGTGTTCAGCAACATGACGCACATCCGTCCCCGGCTGTGGGACGCACTGCGCCGGGACGGGGTGCGGCTGGCGTTCAGCTACTACAGCGACGACCCGGCCGCCCACGACGCGGTCACGGGCGCGGGCGGCGCGCACGCCCGCACCCGGGCGAACATCCGGCGCGCCCGCGAACTGGGCGTCCCGCTGCGCGGCAACGTGGTCGAGCTGCCAGCCCCGCCGGCGCACGCCGAGGGCGGGCGGCGTGACCTGCTGGAGCTGGGCATCCGGGAGGTGGGGACGGACCGGGTCCGGCCGTACGGGCGCGGCGCGGCGGAAGCCGGTCGCGCGGGCGCCGATGGCGCGGAAGCCGGTCGGGCGGGCGGCGCGGGCGACGGCGCGGGCCGCGCCGCCCGCGCCCCCGAGTGCGGCGGGCTGTGCGGACGCTGCGGCCACGGCCGGCTCGCCGTGCTGCCGGACGGCCGGGTCACACCGTGCGTGTTCGCGCGCTGGCTGACCCTGGGCAACGTCCGCGAGCAGGGCCTGCCCGAGATCTGCGCGGGCGCCGCCACCCGGCGCGCCCGCGACGAACTGGCGGCGCACTTCCCGCCGCCGGCCGACAACACCACACCGGTGTGCCTCCCGGACTGCGGCCCGGCCGCCACCGTCAAGAAGGACAAGGACAAGAAGGACCCCGCCGAGCAGGAGCGGGACCGCGAACCGGGCCGCGGCGTCCCGGCCGGACACCCCTGACCGGCCCCGGCCCCGGCGCCCGCGCCCGTACGGCACCGGCGCCCGGCCCCGGCGCCCGGCCGGGGACGAACGGCTACAGGACGAACGGCTCGCCCGCGTCGCTCACCAGCGGCCTGCCCGCGTCGTGCCAGGCGTGCAGCCCGCCCGCCACATTGGTCGCGTCCACACCCTGCCGCACCAGGTACTCGGTGACCTGCGCCGACCGGCCGCCCACCTTGCACAGCACGTACAGCGGTCCGTCGCCGGCCCGCTCGGTGATCTCCCCGAACCGGTCCACGACCTCGCGGATGGGGATGTGCAGCGCGCCCTCGACGCGGCCGGCCGCCCACTCCTCCGGCTCGCGCACGTCCAGCAGCACGGCGTCGGCGGGCAGGTCACCGACGGAGACGGTGGGGATATTCGCGGAAGTCATACGCCCGAGCCTAACCTCAGCCGTCGGCGAGCACGGCGGCCAGTTCGGCCTCCTTCGCCGTCACCTTCTGCCGCAGTTCGGCCGCGACCTCCTCCAGCAGGGAGTCCGGGTCCTCGGGCGCCATCCGCAGCATCGCGCCGATCGCGCTGTCCTCCAGCGCGGCGGCGGCGTCCGCGAGCAGTTCCTTCCGGTTGGCCAGCCACTCCAGGCGCGCGTACAGCTCCTCGCGCCGCCCGTACCCGGCCGGCTCGGGGGTCGGTCCCACACCGCTGTCCCACTCGGCGGTGAGCGCCCGCAGCTCCTCCGCGTCGCCGCGCCCGTACGCCTGGTTGACGCGGACCAGGAAGGCACCGCGCCGGTCCCGCTCGGTGGGGTCGGCGACGAGGTCGGGGTGCGCGCGGCGGACGAGTTCCCGGTAGAGCTTGCGGGCCTCCTCGCCCGGGCGCACCTTGGTCGGCGGCTGGACGGACTGCTCGGTGAGCATGGCCGCGGCCTCGGGCGAGAAGCCGTCGCCGTCCAGCCAGCCCTGGAAGAGTTCGGAGACCTGCGGCATGGGCGCCACCATGGCGCGTGCCTCGCGGGCGCGCCGCTCGTCCTCGGGATCCTTGGTCCGGGCCGCGACCGCCTCGGCGATCTCGGCCTCCAGCTCCTCCAGACGGGCGTAGAGCGGGCCGAGGCGCTGTTCGTGGAGCCGGGAGAAGTTCTCGACCTCGATCCGGAAGGTCTCGACCGCGATCTCGAACTCGATCAGGGCGGCCTCGGCCGCCCGGACCGCCTGGTCGAGGCGCTCGGTGGCGGCGGCCTCCTCGCGGGCCTCGTCCGCTGCGCTGTCCTGGCGGGCCTCGCCGGCCCCGGGCTGCTCGTGCTCTTCCGGGATTGTCACCCCGTCAGCCTAGGACCCGCCCGGCGGTCACTCGCGCAGGGCCTCGGGGCACTTCTCCGCGCCGTCCACGAGATGCCGCTCGGCCCAGCGGGAGAGCTCCACCAGCGCGGGGCGCAGGTTCTCCCCGGCCTCGGTGAGCCGGTACGTGACGCGCAGCGGCGGGCCCGGGTCCACCTCGCGGGAGACCAGGTCGAGGGCGGCCAGCTCGCTGAGCCGGTCCGACAGCATCCGTTCACTGATGCCGGGGATGGAACGCCGCAGCACGGCGAAGTGCCCCGGGCCGCTCATGAGGGCAGCCACCACCAGGCCGGTCCACCGCTTGCCGAAGACGCCGAACACCCTGGTCATCGCGTCATCAGGCTCGGTACAGCCGCCGCCGTCGTTCCCGTCCCGTCGCTCCGCCATGGCTCCACTCTACTGGAAGGAGGCAAGTTGCTAAATAAAAGTAAGCTGCTACGCTCGAAGAATCTGCGCACTTTGCCGCAGTTACGTACGTGTTTCACTACCAGCCGTCACGAAGGAACCCACCCTCATGCCCACGCTGCTGCACATCGACTCGTCCCTGAACGGTGACAACTCCGTCTCCCGCGAGGTCACCAAGACCTTCCGCGACGCCTGGCTCGCCCAGCACCCCGACGGTGAGGTCATCTACCGTGACCTGTCGGCCCAGCCGCTGCCGCACATCGACGCCGTCTCGTACTACGCGCCGAACGTTCCCGCCGAGGACCGCACCCCCGAGCAGCAGGCCTCCTACGCGCTGCGCGACGAGCTGGCCAAGGAGCTGGAGGCCGCCGACGCCGTCGTCATCGGCGCGCCGCTGTACAACTACACGATCCCCTCCAGCCTCAAGAGCTGGCTGGACCACGTCATCATCGGCGGGCGCACCTCGCAGACCGAGGAGAGCACCGTCGCTGGCAAGCCCGTGACCGTGGTCACCAGCCGCGGCGGCTCCTACGCGCCCGGCACCCCGATGGAGGGCAACGACTTCGCGCAGAACTACCTGCAGTGGGTCCTCGGCGGTTCCCTCCGCCTCGACGTGAACTTCATCGTGCCCGAGCTGACCCTGGCCCGGATCGTCCCGGCCATGTCCGGCCTGATCGAGAAGGCCGACGCCTCCCGCGCCGAGGCGCACGAGCAGGCCCGCGAGCGCGCCAAGGCCCTCGCCGCCGCCTGAGCCGCGCCCACACCACGACGGAGCCCCGCCGGACGTCTGTCCGGCGGGGCTCCGCTGTACGACAACGGCCGGGCGCCGCCTCAGCCGGCCGAGGACCGCGCCTGCGCCTCCTGTCCCTCTTCCCGCTCCAGCGGACCGTCCTCTGCCCGGTCCCGGCGCGGCCCGGACACCCCGGCGGCCCCGGCCGCCGGCTCCCCCGCACCGGCCACCGCGGCCGGACCCGCGTCCGTAGCCGCCGCCCCGTCCGGACCCGCCGACCCCGCGGGCGCATCGGCCGCCGCGGCCTGCGCAGCCTGCGCCGTCCCGCCCTTGCCCTCCGCCGGCCGCGGCACGCTCACCCCGCCCGGCATGCTCGCCAGCCGGGCCAGCCGCTGCCGTACCGCCTTCACCAGCCGCCCGGCCGTGAAGGACGCCCCGTACACGAACCGCATCGACGGCCCGAACGTCGGCGCCGCCAGCAGCCCGGCGAAGAACAGCCCCGGCCGCGAGGACTCGAACCCCGCGTCCAGCTGCGGCGCCCGGGTGCCCAGCACCGCCGTCAGACCGTCCCGCAGCGCCGGGTCCAGCAGCTCGATCCGGCGCAGATCCGGTACGAAGCCGGTCGCCGCGATCACATGTTCCGTCTCGATCAGCGACCGCCCCTCACCCGGCGTCGCCAGCTCAAGACGCACCCCGTCCTCGATGCGGACCGCGCGCCGCAGCCGGTGCCCCAGCCGCACCGGCACCACGCCCTCCACCCGCTCCCGCAGCCACCAGGCGCCCGCAGGACCCAGCGCCGTCGTCGCGATCTTGACCCGGGTGGTCTCCGGCAGCCGGCGCACCGCCCACGGCACCCGCGAGTACGCCCAGCTGCTCCACCCCGTCCCCAGCCCGCTGTGCGGGGCCCGCAGCCGCGCCACGGGGTTGCGGCGCAGCGGCTGCGGCACCGTGTTCCAGTTGAGGGCACCGGCCCGCGCCACCACCGTGGGCAGCGCGCCGTTCTCCATGAGCAGCGCCGCCGTCTCCAGCGCCGCCTGACCGGCGCCGACCACCGCCACCTCCTGCCCCTTGAACCGGGTCAGATCGCGGTGCCCGCTGCTGTGCGTGGCCAGCTCGGCCGGCAGCTCGCGCAGCGCCTGCGGCAGATGCACGAACGGCATGACGCCGATCGCCAGCGCCAGCGTGCGGCACAGCATCACCTCGCCGGTGTCGGTCTCCACCCGGAAGCCGTCGCCGTGCGGGGTGACCGAGACGACGTGCTGCTCCTCGACGGGCACCGGCAGCCGCTCGGCGAACCACATGCCGTAGTCGGTGAAGGTCTCGATCGGCAGCGGGCTGCCGTGTTCGGCCCGCTCCTCGCGCTCCGCGCAGTAGGCGGCGAGCGTGTGCCGACGCGCCGCGTCGGACAGATTGGACGCCCAGGGCTCCGACTTCAGGAACATCCCGTCGGGCATGTGATCGCGCCAGGACGCCATCGGCCGGCCCAGGATCCGCAGGTCCAGGCCGGCCGCCGCCGCGTGCGCGGCGATCGACAGGCCGTACGGGCCGGCACCTACCACTACCAGGTCGTGCATCGGGGTTCGCCGCTCTCTCTCGCTCGGTTGCGTTGGGGTGAAGGGGTGAGGGCCTGCGGTACGCGCCGGGGAGCGGGCGCCGGGAAGAGCCGATCCCACCCCTTGCGGGCGGCCCGCGCCGTCCAGCCGCCGGCCATCGCCGCGAACGGCGCCGGATCGTCCGCCGCGAACCACGCCGTCTCCAGCCGCCGCCCGCGCAGCACCGCCGCGCCCCGGGACGGCGCACTCAGGACGGCCGGCACCCCGTAGTGCTCGGCGACGAACGTCCGGCCCGGCACGGGGCGGGCGGCGGGCACCGGCCGCCCGGTGAGGTCCAGGTGCAGCGCGCGCACCACATCGAGCCCGGACGGGTCGGTGAACAGCCGGAACTGCGCGCCGGGGCGCGGGTTGACGTCCAGCAGGTGGTACGCGCCGGTGCGGGCGTCGCGGCGGAAGTCGAGGTCGAGGATGCCGTGGTAGCCCAGATGCGCCGCGAGCCGCCGGGCTGCCTCCGCCACCTGCGGGTTCTCCCGCCAGCTGCCCACGGCGGTGGCCCCGGCCCGTACCGGCCAGGCCAGTTCCTTGCGCCCGGTGCCGGTGTACAGCGGGGTGCCGCCCGCGCCGAAGCAGCCGTGGAAGAACCAGTCGGCGTCCCGGCCCCCGGGCAGCCGCCGCTGGAGCAGCAGCCGGCTGCCGGCCCGGGCGCTCGCCCCGTACAGCCGCCGGGCCTGGTCGGCCGAGGTGAGGACGACGGCGCTGCGCAGTCCGCTGTCCTTGGGCAGCAGCCAGGGGCGGCTCCACTTGCCGATCAGCGGCAGCCCCAGCTCGCGGACGGCGGCGGTCACCGCCTCCTGGCTGTCGGGGACGAGCGTGCGCGGGTGGGCCAGCCCCAGTTCCCGGCACAGCCGGGCGAGGCGGGCCTTGTCGGCGGCCTGCTCGGCGGCGCCGGGCGGCAGGCGCGGCAGCAGGTACGCCTCGCGCAGCCGGTCGGCGAGCGCGGCGACGGCGAGCGCGCCGGCGTCGTCCATGGGGAGGAGGACGGCGGGCCGCCCGATGCGGTCGGCGGTGCGGAGCAGCAGTTGTTCGACGGCGGCGGTATCGGCGGCCGGAACGGCGGGAAAAGGATGCGCCCGGTGCAGAAAGCGCGAGCGGGCGAGCGGGCCGCCGGGGGATTCCGTGAACGCGTGGACCGCCACGCCCGCGCGCCCGAGCGAACGGACGGCACCGAGCGAACCGTGGTGAAAGGGATTGCGGTCGAGGCGGAGGAGCAGTGCGGGCACCCGGGTGTCGAGCGGCGACATGCCCCTGATCATTCCCCGTACCCGCGCATACGATCGGCAGCGTCCTCGATCGGCCTATCAGAATGCCTACGTGCGGCCCATTCAAGGGATGGTGTGCTTAATCTCGGATCATGTTCGGACTCGGCATTGCCTCAACCCTGCTGCTCGCGACCACGACCGCGACGGCGACCACAGCGGCGGCGCCCGCCCCGGCGGTGTCCCTCGGCGCGTTCCTGGGGTCGGGCCAGGAGGGCGTGGACCGCTCGGCGCTGCTGGAGGAGTGGCTGGGCGGTACGGAGCTGACGGTCGGTCACACCTACCTGCCCGGCGACCTGTGGTCGAACATCGAGGGCAGGCCGGAGTTCCTGGCGCCCTGGGCGCAGTGGCGACAGGAGAAGGCGGAGCGGCTGTTCGTCCTGAACGTGCCGATGCTGGAGCGCAACGAGGAGCAGCTGCCGGACGAGGAGGTGCGGGAGCTGCTGCGCACCGGCGCGGCGGGCGGGTTCGACCACCACTTCGCGACGCTGGCCGAACGGCTGGTGGCGGCCGGCCTGGGGGACGCGGTGCTGGTGCTGGGGTGGGAGATGAACGGCACCACGTACACGCACCGGTGCGCGCCGGACCCCGAGGCGTGGAAGCTGTACTGGCGGCGCATTGTCACCACGATGCGCGCCGTACCGGGGCAGGAGTTCCGTTTCGATTTCGCCCCGAACAGGGGCACCGACGCGATCGGCTGGGACCACTGCTATCCGGGGGACGACGTGGTGGACATCATCGGCATGGATTCCTACGACCAGCCGCCGGGTGAGACGTTCGACGAGCACATCAGCCAGCCGTACGGACTGCAATACCACGCGGATTTCGCGGCGGAACACGGAAAGCCCGTCTCGTTCCCGGAATGGGGCCTGTTCCGCAACGGGGACAACGCCACGTACATGCGGCGGATGCTGGAATGGATCGAGCACGTCCAGCCCGTTTATCACACCATCAGTGATTACTGTCCGCACGGCGTATGGCAATGCCTCCAGAACCCGGTTTCCTCGGAGGTGTTCCGCACCACGCTGTCGGCGACACCCCCCGAGCCCGGCCCCGGCCGCGTCCCGCGCCCCGGCACCACCGACCCGGAGCCGGAGCCGGAGCCAGAGCCGGGCCGCGGCCCCCGGCCCGGCGCGGGCTAGGCCGTGTCTTTCGGATCTTCGCGGGGCCGCGCCGCCAGCTACGGCTCCTCGCTGCGTTGTCGCATCTCGCGAGTACGACCCGGTACGAGCGAGATCCTCCGCCTTGCGATGCACCGCATCTGACAACGCGGCCTGATCCACGAAGATCCGAAAGACACGGCCTAGACCGGCCGGACGGGACCACCCCGGCCGCGTACCAGGGGCAGGTACACCTCGTCGACGATCTCCACCAGCACCTCGTCCGGCACACTCGGCACCCCGCGCACCACGAACTCGTTGCGCAGCAGGACGACGGCGACCGTGGCGACCCGGGGATGCAACGCCTCCGGCGCCGCCTCCCCCCGGGCGACGGCCCGTCCGAGAACCGTCAGCCACGGGGCGGCGGTGGCGTCGGCGGACTGGTCCTGGAGCTGCGCGAGCAGTTCGGTGGCCCCGCCGGCGGCGGCCATCAGCTCGCGCAGGATCGCGCCGAGCGGTGAGCTCCAGTGGCGGTTGGCGCCGTGCAGGAGTGCCAGTACGTCGCCGCGCAGCGAGCCGGTGTCCGGGGGCTGGACGGCGGTGGCCAGCCGGCGGTACGCGGCGATACCGAGCGCGAGCCGGTGCGGCCAGCGCCGGTAGAGCGCGTTCTTGTTGGTGCCGGCCCGGGCGGCGACCTTGTCCATGGTCAGCCCCGCGTACCCGGACGCGGTGAGTTCCTCCACGGCGGCCCGCAGAATCGCCTCCTCCAGCGCGGCCCCGCGCCGCCGCGTCTGCTGCCGCTCCGCGCCGTCCGCCATGACCACGCCCCTTCGTCGTGCGGTACGCCTCGTACCGTCCCATTGTGCTGACGTGGCACCTCCGCCCACAAGTAAGGTACTGTCCGTACCCTAAATCCCCGACCGAGACCGGAGGAGGCGACGCACCATGCGCGCCCAAGGCATCAGCTACGACACGGGCTGGGTGCACCACGGCACCGCCGGGCACGACGGCTTCGACCCCGACGTGGTCCGCCGCGAACTGCGCGTCATCCGCGACGACCTGCACTGCACGGCGGTCCGCGTGATGGGCGGCGACCCCGCACGCCTGGAGATCGCCGCCCGGGCGGCGGCCGACCTCGGCCTGGAGGTGTGGTTCTCGCCGTACCCGCTGGAACTGGCCGAGGACGAGATGCTCGCGCTGTTCGCGGACTGCGCGGAGCGGGCCGAACGCGTGCGGCGCGGCGGCGCCGAGGTGGTCTTCGTGACCGGCGCCGAACTCAGCCTCATGAACAACGGCTTCCTGCCGGGCGACAGCCTGGCCGAACGCGTCACCCACATCCGCGACCACATCGGCCGCGTCGGCGACCGGGTGAACGCCTTCCTCGGCAAGGCCGTCCCGCTGGTGCGGGAACGTTTCGGCGGGCGGGTCACGTACGCGGCGGTGCCGCTGGAGCAGGTCGACTGGACGCCGTTCGACATCCTGTCCATGGACCTGTACCGCTCGGCGCAGATCGCCGGGCAGTTCGAGGACGGCATACGGCAGCTGGTGGCCGGGGGAAAACCGGTCGCCATCACCGAGTTCGGCTGCGCCACCTACCGGGGCGCCGCCGACCTCGGCGCGACCGGGCTCGACGCCGTCGAGTACGACCCCGCGACCCGCCGCCCGCTGAGGCTGAAGGACGTGTACGCGCGCGACGAGGCCGGCCAGGCGGCGTACCTGCGGGAATGCCTGGAGGCATTCGACGCGGGCGGCGTCGACGCGGCGTTCGTCTTCACCTTCGCCCTGTACGACCACCCCCACCGCCCGGACGGCGACCCGCGCGACGACCTGGACCTCGCCAGCTACGGCGTGGTCAGGGTCCACGAGCGCCGCCCCGGGACGGACCACCCCGGCCCGCGCTGGGAACCGAAGGAGGCGTTCGGGGCGGTGGCCGCGTACTACGGGGAGTGAGGCGGCGGGGCGGCCGGGCTCACCGGGGGGAGAGCGAACGGAGCGCGCGGTCGGTACGGTCGGCGCGGTCGGTACCGTCAGGGCGGTCGGTACGGTCCGTACGGGCCGTCTGGTCGGGCACGGCGGTGGCCGCCGGAGCCGGGTCGCGGCCCTCCGTCCGTACCAGCAGCACCAGCAGCCCCACCACCAGACCGGCCACCAGACCGACCGCGAGCCGGACCAGCGGCGTACTGGACACGGGCGCGGCCGAGGGCTGGGCATCGGCGAACACCGTGAGCCGGGCCCCGGTGCTCTCCGCCGCGTCATTGCCGTACGCGATCAGCGCGCGGGCCACGGCGTTGGCCATCTCGGCCGCCCGCGCCCCGGAAGTGGCGGTACCGGTGATCTCGATCATCGGCGCGTCGGGCGAGGTGGCGGCCCGCACCCCGTCGCGCAGTTCCGCGAGTGTGACCCCCGCGTCGGCCTGAGCGGTCGTCAGCACGGCGTCACCGGTGGCGATCCGGCCGAACGCCTGCGCGTTCCCCACCGCCCCGGCGGGATCACTCCCCTCCGCCTGCCGAACGACGACGTAGCCACTGGCCGCGTACTCCCGGTCGGCGACCAGCCCGTACCCCGCGCCACCCAGCGTCCCGGCCAGGGCACACAGGAGCAGCGGCCACCACACGGGCAACGGGCGCGGCAGCCGGGCCCGCGCGGCACGGAGCCGGGCCCGCGTTCCCGGCGGGAGCTGCGGGAGCCAGGCGGTGCGGGTAGTGCGGGCCGGCGTTCTCCGCGAGAGCAGCGGGAACCGGGCGGTACGGGTGGCGCGGACGCCGGCTGGTGTCCTCCGCGAGAACGGCGGGAAGCACGCGGCCCAGGCGGTACGGAGGCGGGCCACGGCCGCGCGCGGCCGGAGGGACGGGACCCGCCGGTGGCGCCCGTGCCGGTTGGCAGCCGGAGCGGCAAGCCCTTCCCGGGCCACCCGCCCCGTCCGGCCGGTCCCGGAGACCCCCCGGGGCCGGCGGCCCCGCGCCTCGTCCTGGGCCACCGCCGGGCGGCGGCCACGGCGGGGTGCGGGCGGTACGGCCCCGGACACCGAAGCGTCCCCTTCCGCGTCCCCGGCACATTCGGCTGCGCCCCGCACCGGGCCCGGCTCGCCCGCACCGGCTTCCCGTGCCACGGACGGCGCACCGGCGGACCGGACCATACGCCACGGCCATGCGACCGTCGAGCCCGAAGGAGAGCCGGCCGCCCCGGCCTCCGAAGCCGCGACCTGGGCAGTCTCCCCTGGGGAAGAGTCCACAGGGACGGAAGACATCGGTCCTGTTCCCGCCGCGCACCGGACACCGGCCCCGGCTCCGGCCGGGGCCTTCTCAGCCGGCTCCCGGCTCTCCGCCGACCCATCACGGAGAGCGAACCGGCCTACCCGCCTCACCCAGCGGCCAACCGGCCCCCGCTGCCGCACCGTGCGGCTGCCGCTGCCGGCCCGGGTGCCCGCTGTCGCAGCATCCGCACTCGCGCCGCCGTCCCGCTCCGTACCGGCAGCCTCGGTGACTGCGGACGGCACAGCGCCTGGGGCCGACCGGCCCGCCCACCTCGACCGACGAGCAACGGCGCCTCGACCCTCGCCAGCCCCGGTCGGGGAAGTCCGGGCACTGATACGCGCGCCGTCCGCCCCGGCCCGCACCGGCTCCGTACCCACGGCCTCGATGGCTGCGGACGGCAGACCACTCGGCGCCGACCGGCCCACCCACCTCAACCAACGAGCAACCGCACCCCGGCCCCCACCAACCCCGGTCTCCCCGGCCCGCGCCGGCTCCGTACCGGCAGGCTCGGTGACTGCGGACGGCAGACGGCTGGGGGCCGATCGGCCCACGCACGTCGCCCTGCGAGCAACGGCACCCCGGCGTCCACCAGCCCCGGCCGCCTCACTGCTCTCGGCGGCACCCGGCGAATCTGCCGACGTGCCCGCGCCCAGCCCCGTACCGGCCACCTCTCCCGCTGCGGACGGCACAGCGCCCGAGGCCGACCGGCCCACCCGCTTCACCCTGCGAGCAACCCAGGCCCGAACCCTGCCGGTTCCGACCTCCGCGCTGCCGAGCGAAGCACCCGCAGCCCCGGCCTCGGCCGCCCCGCCTCCTGCGGAGGGGACGCCGGGTACCGGCCGGCCCGTTCGGGGCGTCTCGGACTCCGGCCGCCGACGCGTACCGG
This sequence comes from Streptomyces harbinensis, assembly GCF_900116145.1. Lineage (GTDB taxonomy): Bacteria > Actinomycetota > Actinomycetes > Streptomycetales > Streptomycetaceae > Streptomyces > Streptomyces carpaticus. Next base: position 267,808 of record NZ_FPAB01000004.1, read on the forward strand.
GTGCCGTTCCGTCAGTGGCATCGGCCGCCGGGTGCGGGAGCCCGCTGTGTGTGGCCGGGCGGGCGTCGTCAGCGGGTCGTCCCGCTCCCGCCGCCGACGCGCCGGTGGTCCGGGACGGACCTGCCAGGGGTTCGTTCTCCGTTCGTGCCGCCGCTGTTTCCTCGTCCGTGGCCCGTTCCGTTTCGGCCGGTTCCGGGGCGGCATCCGGCGCTGTCGCGCGGGAAGAGCCGTGCCCCTCGTCTGTGCCGGACCGGCCCGGGACGGCCGGAGCCGACCGCGCGCGGCGCTCCCGCTGCGACCGGGCGAGACGGCGCCCGGCCCGGTGGGCCGGCAGCGGTCGGCGGATACCGACCAGCACCCACAGCAGCCAGGCCAGGCCTGCCACCCGGAACACGCCGGCCGGTCGGCGTCCGGACGCCGACCCCTCGCCGTCCCCCGGCGAGGCGGGGCATGCCGGAGCGGCGCCCTTGCCCCCCGGAGCCGTACCGCAGCCGTCGTGCGCGGGCGGGTCAGCAGGTTCGGTGGGGGAGGCGGGGCGAGTGGTTGTCACGCCGGCCGGGCTCTCGCCTGCCGCAGGCGCCGCTGCCCCCGGGGCCTCGGCCGGGACGACCTGCACCACCCGGAACACCGCCGGGCCACCCGGGAGCCGGGCCACCCGGCCGACCGACACCGCCCCTGCGGTGACGGCGTGGTTCGATACGGCCGCAGGCCCGACCAGGCTCGTCTTCACGTTCCCGGTTCGGGGCACCGCCCTCTCCGTCCGGCCCGCCGGCCGCCGCTCGCGGGCGACCGCACCGGCACCCGTGATCGTTCCGGGTACCGAGCGCCCGACGACACCAACCGGCGCCGGGGACTCCGCGCCCCCGGTACGGGATCGGCCGCCGGCCGGCACAGCCGCCGAGTCCTCCTGGCCGACGCCCCCGTCCGTCATGGCGCGGGCCGACATCGCCCCCGTACCGGCCGGGCCCGAGCCGCCGGTGTCCCCGCTTCCCCGCTCCGTGTCCTCCACCCGCCCGTGCCTGCTCTCGTCGCCGACTTCCGTACCGGCAGCCGCGCGGCCTCCGGGTACGACCGCGACCGGCGTCCCGGTGGCACCGCCCCGCACCGTCCGGTGCCCGCCCCGGGCACGGTCCTCCGTCCCGGCCGCCCCTGCGCCCGGGTCCCGCCGCCCCGTCCCGTGGGCGCCGCCGCGCTCCGGAGTCGATCCGGGCACCGGCGCACCGCCGGAGTCCGCAGCGGACACGGTCGTCGCCGCCTTCCCGGTCGTCCCACTCTGGACGTCATCGCTTCCCGCAGGACCGGACCCGGACTTCCTCCGGCCCTTCCCACCGCGTCCGCCCGTCACCTCGGCGGCACCGCCCGGCACCGGGCGCACAGTCGGGCCGTGCTCGGCGGCGGGCCCGACGTCCATCGGCCCGTTGTCCCGCAGTGCCCGCGCCGCAGGGCTTTCACTTCCAGTACCGCCGGCTCCCGCCCGACCGCTCTCCGACCTGCCCGCCGCCGCCCGTGCGGGTCCCGTTCCGGCGACGTCACCGGGCGACTTCCGGCCTCCCCTGCCACGTCGGCCTGCCCGACCCGCCAGGCCGGCAGCGGCACCCTCCGACTCCGTGACCGACAGCGCCCCGTCCACAGGGGCAGCACCGTCACCCGCCCGACCGGTCACCGCCGCCCCAACGCTCTCCGACCTGTTCGCCGCCGGCCGAGCGGGTCGCGTCCCCGCCGCCTCAGCACTTCCCGCAGGATTGGGCCCTGGCTTCCTCCGGCCCTTCCCCCCGCGTCCGCCCGTCGCCCCAACCACCACCGGGCCGTGCTCCGTGGCAGCCCCGGCTACCTCCGAACCCGTGTCCGGCAGTGCCTCGTCCGGAGGACTCCCACCGTCACCCGCCCGACCGGCCACCGCCCGACCGATCACCAGCGTGCCCGCCTCCCGCGCAGGCCCGTCCGCGCCGTCGCCCCCTCCCGCACCACCGGACCCGGGCGCCCCCCGCCCCGCCGCTTCCGCCGCCGCCCCGCGCACCGCGCCCTCCGCGCTCCCGGTGACCGCCGCACCCGGCATCCCCGTGCCCGCCGCCTCCGAACCCGCCGCCTCCGAACCCGGCGGAACCCGCTTCGCCACCGCCCCGCAGCCGGCCTTCGGGCGGGTTGTCGCCTTCGCTCTCGTCTTCGCCTTGTGTCTCATCGGCTCTGCGCCCCTTCGTACACATCCATCAGTCGCCCGGCCGCCCGGCCGATGTCGTAGTGGCGTACCGCCTCGGGGACCGGGAAGCGGTGCGGGGCCCGGTCGAGTTCGGTGCGCAGCGCCGCCCGCAGGGCTCCGGCCCCCGGCGCCACCCGGCGGGCGCCGGGGGCCGCCCGGGGCGGGAGTTCGTCGATCGCCGGACATGTCACGTGCAGCACCGGCAGCCCCGCCGCCAGGGCCTCCAGCGCGGCGAGCCCGAAGGTCTCCTCCGTCGACGCGGACACGAACACATCCATCGCCGACAGCACCTCCGGCACCGCGCACTCCCCCGGCAGCAGCACCCGCCCGGCCACGCCCAGCTCCGCCGCCAGCCGTTCCAGTCCGCCGCGCAGCGGCCCTTCGCCCGCCAGGACCAGCCGCACCTCGTCCGGCAGCCCCGCCACCGCCCGTACCAGGTCGGGGAATCCCTTGCCCGGCACCAGCCGCCCCACCCCGCCCACCAGCACCGCGTCCGCCGGCACGCCGAGGCGGGCCCGTACGGCGGCGCGCGCCTGCGGGTCGTACCGGAACCGTTCCGGGGCGATGCCGTTCGGGACGACGTGGATGCGCTCCGCCGGCACCCCCCACTGCCGCAGTCGCCCGGCGACCGTCCCCGAGACCGCGACCGTGGCCCGTCCCAGCCGTTCGGTCGCCAGGTAGAGCGCCCGGGTTCCGGGCGTCAGCGGACGGCCCTCCATCACCCGTTCCCCCAGCGAGTGTTCGGTGGCCACGACCGCCCGTACACCGGCGAGCCGGGCGGCGATCCGTCCGTACACGCACGCACGGTACAGATGGGTGTGTACCAGGTCATATCCGCCGCGCCGGATCAGCCGGGCCAGCCTGGGCACGGCGCCCAGGTCCCGGTTGCCGGCCATGCCCAGGTGCGTCACCCGGACGCCGTCGGCCCGCAGTTCGCGCGCCACCGCTCCGGGGTTGGTGAGGGTGACCACGTCGCTGGGCAGCGGCAGCCGGGTGAGCAGGGCGCGCAGCTGGCGTTCCGCTCCGCCCACCCCGAGGCCGGTGATGATGTGCAGGGCCCGCTTCACGCCCCGGCCTCCACCGGGCGGCGGCGCAGCGGGTGCAGCAGCCGCTTCAGGCGCAGCCGGGCGGTGCCGTCCGACTGGCCGACGTGGATCCGGGGCAGGGCGTGCCGGCCGGTGAGCGGTCCGGGGTCGATGGCGCAGGCGTACGCGTAGCCGGCGTCCCGTACGGCGGCCACCGACCGATCGTCGACGGTGCCGTAGGGGTAGCAGAACCCGGCCGGTTCGCGGCCGGTGAGTTCGGCCAGCCGGGCGCGGCTGTCGGCGGTCTCGGCGCGCAGCGTCGCGTCGTCCAGGTCGGGCAGGGCGCGGTGCAGCAGGCCGTGCGAGCCGATCTCCATACCGGCGTCGGCGGCGGCGCGGATGCCGGCCTCGTCGAGGAGTTCCCTGCGGGGGCCGAGTTCGTCCCACTCGTTCTCGCCGCCCAGCCGGCCCGGCAGGACGAACACGGTGGCCGTGAACCCGTGCCGGCGCAGCAGGGGCAGGGCGTTGCGGGTGAAGTCGGTGTAGCCGTCGTCGAAGGTGAGCGCGACAAGTCCGCCGGCGTCGCCCGCGTCGTGCGCGGCGAGCAGTTCGGCGGCGGAGACGCCGCGCAGGCCGCGGGCGCGCAGCCAGTCGAGGTGGGTGCGCAGCCGGTCGGGGGTGACGGTGATGTTGTACGGGTCGGCGGCGGTCACCGTGACGGAGTGGTACATGAGCATCCACAGGTGACGGCGCCTGGCGGGTCCGGCCGCGCGCTCCGGCTCGGTCTCCGGCTCGGTTTCCGGCGTGTGCTCCGGCTCGGGAGCGGGGCCGTGCGGCCCCTCGGGGCCGGGTTCCGGCCCGCGTCCCGGTCCGGTCAGCAGGTCGTCGAGTGAGGTCATGGTGTGGCCTTCGGCTTTCGTCGGACGGCGGACAGCAGCGTCACGGCCTCCGGGACCCGCAGGGCTCTCGCGCAGGCGGCGAAGACCGCCGCTGTCACCAGGGCGGTGAGGAGGGTGGACAGTGGCGCGGAGGGGATGCGGGCGGCGGTGGCCCAGCCCGCCGCGGTGGCGGCGAGGGCGGCCGGGAGCAGGCGGCCGAGCCCGGCCATGACGGCGGCCGGGTCGATGGGGACGACCCGGCCGGCGAGGCCGCGCATCAGCAGCAGGGCGGTGGCGGTGATCCCGGCGGCGTTGGCGGCGGCGATCCCGGGGGCGCCCCAGTACCGCACGGCGACGCTGCCGGCCACCACCGTGATCGCCAGCCCGACGCCCATGGCGGCCAGCGGGAACCAGACGGGGCGGGCGGCGGAGAAGAACGGCCTGATCAGCGCGCCGACCAGGGTGTGGCCGAGCAGGCCGAGCGCGTACACCCGCATCACGGCGGCGGTGGCGGCCGTCGACTCCGCGGTGAACACACCGCGCTGGAAGAGGACTTCGACGAGCTGCGGGGCGCAGGCGATGACGTACGCCGCGCCCAGGGCCGCCACGATGCCGACCAGCAGCAGATCGCGTTCCACCCGCCGCCGCGCCGCCTCGGTGTCGCCCTCGGCCAGCGCGCGGGCGACGAGCGGCAGGGTGACGGTGGGGATCATGAGGGCCAGCACCATGGGGATCTGGCCGACTTTCTGGGCGTAGTTGAGGTGCGAGATGGCGCCGGGGGTGAGCGAGGAGGCGAGGAAACGTTCCACCAGAACCTGGGCCTGCCGGCTGAGGGCGAACAGCACGATCGGCGCGACGAGCGCGAAGGTGACGCCGAGGACGTACGGGCGGCGGGTGCCGTCGGCGGCCGTACGCCGGGCGGCGCGCCAGTCGGCCCAGGCGGCGCGGACCGGGAGGGTGCGCAGGAAGAACGGCAGCTGGAGCAGCACCATCAGGACGCCGCCCACGGCCACCCCGAGGGCGGCGGCGCGCACCCCGAATCGGCTGTGCAGGGCGAGCGCGGTGGCGATGATGCCGATGTTGTAGCCGATGTAGATGGCGGCCGGGGCGAGGTAGCGGCGGTGGGCGCGCAGGGCGGCGCTGAAGTAGCCGGCGATGCCGAAGGTGAGCACCGTGACGGCGGTCAGCCGGGTGCAGTCGACGGCGAGGGCCGGGTCGGCGAGGCCGGGCGCGAGCAGCCGTACCAGCAGCGGCGCGGCGAGCGCGGCCAGCGCGGCGGCGGCGGCGAGGCCGAGCAGGACGCGCGGCAGCGAGCCGGCGAGGAGCCGGCGTACGGCGTCGGGGTCGGCGGTGCCCCGGGCCAGGGCGACGCTGAACGCCGGGACCAGCACCAGGGCCATGGCCTCCTCGATCAGCAGGGTGGAGGCGAACTCCGGGATGGTCCAGGAGACGAGAAAGGCGTCCGTCGCACTGTCCGCCCCGAACAGTCGTGCGATCATCTGATCGCGCAGCAGCCCGAACAGCGCCCCGCCCGCCGCCAGGACGGCCGTCAGCCCCGCCGCGCGCGCGACGAACCGCTGCCCCCGGTCCCGGCCCGGAGCCGGCCGCGGCGCCCCCGCCGGCTCCCGTACCTCCGCCGTACCGCTCATGACGGCCGCCCCACGGGGTCGGGCTGCCGCTCGGGCCGGGCCGTCCCGCCGGGCGGGACCGCCGCATCCGGCCGGGCCGCCGGCTCGGACCGGAGCGCGGGCTCAGGCCGCAGTGCCGGCTCGGGCCGGAGCGCCGCCGGGGCCAGCGCCCACCACGCCACCAGCCCGAACGCCACCGCCGTCAGCACGGTCGTCGGCCCGCCGATGTCCGCGTACACGAAGTTGACGGTCAGCCACACCATCAGCCCCGTGGCCAGCAGCCCCCCGTCCACCGGCCCGCAGCGCCGCAGCCGCAGCACCGCGCCCAGCAGCAGCGCCGCCCAGCAGCCCACCACGGCCGCCGCGCCCAGCAGCCCCTGCTCGCTCAGCAGCAGCAGATACATGTTGTGCGGCGACAGCAGCTCCTGCACCTGGAACTCCGCGCCCGCGCCCGCCGTGTCGCTGCCCGCCGACAGGGCCAGCGAGGCGTGCGTGTCGCGGTACTCGGCGAACCCCCTCGGCCCCACCCCCGTCCAAGGCTCCAGCCGCCACATCCCCAGCGCCGCGTCCCACATCGCGTACCGGTCGATGACGGACTGGTCGGGGGTGCCGGTCACCTGCCCGATGCTGGTGAGCCGGTCCGCGACCGCGTCCGAGACCAGCGCCGCCCCGCCCACCAGCAGCGCGCCGCCGCACAGCAGCAGCGCGAGGGTGCGGCGGGCCCGGCGCCACCCGGCGATCAGCAGCACCGCGCCCACGGCGGCGCCGGTCGCCAGCCACGCGCCCCGGCTGAACGACACCGCGAGCGGCACGCACAGCGCCCCAGCACACCCCAGCGCCACCGGCCGCCACCAGCGCGGCGCGCCGGGCGGCGGCACCAGGCCCAGACAGAGCGCGGCGATGATCCCGTACGAGACCACCGTGGCCATGCCCATCACGTTCAGCGGACCGAACGTGCCCACGGCACGCACGTTCTCGCCCATGTACGACGCGCCGGTGCCGGTGGCGTACTGCACCACCCCGACCGCGCCCTGCACCAGCGCCAGCCCGACCACGGCGACAGCGACCAGCCGCACGTCGCGGCGCGAGCGGAGCAGCAGCACCAGGGCCAGCGGCACCAGGACGAACACCTGGAGGTACCGCAGGAACCCCGGCAGCGCCGCCGCCGGGTCCGGGGCGGCGACGGTGACGACCGCGAACGCCACCGCGGGCACCCCGAGCACCGCCGCCGCCCCCGCGCCGAGCCGGGGCGCGGCCGGCCGGCGCCGTACCAGCGCCACCGCGCAGGCCACGACCAGCGCCAGCGAGGCGGCGTCCGCCGGGGTGACGCGGGTGGTGACCGGCAGCGCGAGCAGCACGACGGGGAGCACGGCGAGCAGGACGGTGCCGTGCGATCCGGCGGCGCGTACGGACCGTACGGCCCGGGCCGGGAGGGCGAGAGCCACGCTCAGCTCCCTCCGAGGCGGAAGCAGGAGGCGGTGGTGCGCAGCATGATGCGCAGATCCGCCCACAGCGACCAGGTCTCGATGTACAGGTTGTCGAACCGGGTGCGGTCCTCGATCGAGGTGTCCCCGCGCAGCCCGCTGACCTGGGCGAGGCCGGTGAGCCCGACCGGCATCCGGTGGCGGTCGGCGTAACCGGGGTACGTGCGGCTGAACTCGTCCACGAAGTGCGGGCGTTCGGGGCGCGGGCCGACCAGGCTCATGTCGCCGCGCAGCACGTTCCACAGCTGCGGCAGTTCGTCGAGCGAGGTACGGCGCAGCAGCCGGCCGACCGGGCTCATGCGGTGGTCGCCCGCGATGGTCCAGCGGGTGGCGGCCTCCTGCTCGGTGTCGGGGCGCAGGGTGCGGAACTTGAGCATGGTGAACGGCTTGCCGTCCTTGCCGATGCGTTCCTGGCGGAAGAGGACCCCGGGGCCGTCGGCCAGCCGGACGGCGAGCGCGCAGCCGCCGAGGACCGGAGCGGCGAGGAGCAGCGCGAGGCCGGAACCGGCGATGTCCACCGTCCGTTTCAGCAGGTCCGCGCCGGGCGGGCGGCGTTCGGGCGGGTCGAGCCGCCGGCAGGTGTACCCCCACAGGTGGGTGGCGGCGGCCGGGAACCACAGGGGTGGTTCGGGATCCACCAGCCAGACCGTGACGCCGCGCTCCCAGCAGCGGCGCAGCGGGGTGGTGTCGTCCTGGGCGCGGGTGAAGACGACGGCGCGGACACCGCCGAGGGCGGCGTCGAGCCGGTCCGGGTCGACGGGGCCCGCGGGGCGCATCCCGTACTCGGGGTGCTCGGCGAGCATCGCCGCGACCCGGCGGGCGGCGGTGCCGGTACCGACCACCAGCGTGCGGCGCGGACGCTCGCGCACGGCGGCACGGCGCAGCTGGTGGACGGCGCCCCGGCCGGCGGCGGCGAGCAGCGGTACGAGGAGGAACGCGAGCCCGCCGCCGCTCACCAGCCAGCCCAGCAGCCCGTGCCCGGCGAGCCGGGGCAGTTCGTCGAGGGCGGCGGCCATGGGGGTGGGGCGGTACAGGCCGGCCCAGGCGTTGAGGGCGAGAAGGACGGCGAGGACGACGAGCCCGTGCAGAAGACCGCCACCGAACACGGCGGCCAGGACGACGGCGAGAACGTCCGCACCGAGCAGCAACCCGGCGACCCCGGGCCGCCACCGCCGCCGGGCGCCGGCGGCCGGCGGCCGGCCGGGGCGCCGACCGGCGGGGGCCGGCACAGCGACGGGGGCGGGGGCGGCGGGGGTGTTGGGTGAGGTGGAGGAAGCGGAGGCGGAGGCGGCGGAGGTGGTCACGGGAGCAGCAGCCGCAACCTCCTGGACCAGCGGCACGCCCGGCTGCGCCGGGGCGGCCGGTGCAGCCGACGCCGGCCCTCCCGCCGACGCGGGTCTGCCCACCGAAACACCCGGGGCAGCAGGGGCGGCCGGGGTCACCGATGCGGCCGACGCGGCTGGCGCGGGATTCCCCACCGATGCACCCGGAGTGGCGGTGGCGGCCCCTGCCGCTGATGTGGCTCTCCCCATCGACGCATCAGGCAGAGCCGAGGCAGCCGGTGGCACCGAGGCGATTGGGGTGGTCGGGGCGGTCGAGGCAGTTGGGGCGGTTGGGGCCCCCGATACCGCCGCTGCGGCCGACGCCACTGCCGCGGTGCTCCGCACCGACGCACCCGGAATTCCCGAGGCCACCGGTACAGCCCCGGCGGCGGAGGCCAACCTTCCCGCCGACGCGATTCTTCCCACCGACAGACCCGGTCCGGCCGGCGCAGCCAGTGCAGCCGGGGCGACCGACACAGCCGGTGGCACCGAGGCCAACGATGCGCCCGGTGCGGCCGACACGGCCGACGCCGCTGGCGCGGGATTTTCCACCGACGCGCCTGCTGCGGCCAAGGCCAACGGTGCAGCGGAAGCGGCGAAGGCCGCTCCTCCCGCCGGTGCGGCTCTTCTCACCGGTGTACCGGGGGCGGCCGGAGCCGCCGGGGTAGCGCGCCCGACCGGGGAGACAGTCGCGGTCCGCGCCGATGCCACGGGCGCCATTGCGGTCGCCGACAGGGCCGAGGGCACGGTGATCATCGTTCCGGCCGATGTCACCGACGACGCCACGGCGGTTCGCCCAGCGGAAGGCTCGGGCACCACCCTGTGCACCACCGCTGCCGGTGCCGCAGACGTCCCAGGGGAGGGAGGAGTCACGCGAGCGCTCGGCGCGCCCCTCTCCACCCGGGGTCCCGCAACGGCCGAGTCGGTCGGCCCCACGGGCGGTGCAGGCACGGGCCTTCCCGCCGAGGCGACAGAGGCCACCGATGCCGCAGGAGCAGCCGAAGTCACACATGCGCCAGGTGTGACCCTTCCCACTGGCGCAGCAGAAGCCACCGCACCAGCCGCACCCACCGCAGGCGCGGACGGAGCGCTGGGCGCCGACACGGCCGCTGCCGTGTGCCCTGCCGAGGGCGCGGGCGCTGCTCCTCCCACCGGCACCACGGGCACCGCCGCCGCATCCGAGGAAACAGAGCCGCCCAACCCAGCAGATTCCCCCGACACCGTTCGCATCTCCGAAAGAGCAGGCGCCGCTCCTCCCACCGCTGCCACGGGCACGGGGCCTGGGTCCGAGGAGACAGAGCCATTCGTCCCAGCAGATTCCCCCGACACCGTCCGCCCCGCCGAAGGCGGGGACGCCACTCCTCCCACCGGCACCACGGGCTCGGGCCCTGCGTCCGAGGAAACAGAGCCATTCGTCCCGGCCGATGCCCTCGGTGCTGTGTGCCCCGCCGCAGCCGAAGGGGCGGGCGCCGCTCCTCCCACCGTTGTGCCCGGGCCCGCCGGCCAGGCGGGGAGCGGGGCGCAGGCCCGGGCGCCGTTCTCGGGTGCGCTGACGCTATCCGTGGACATGCCCGCCCCCGTCCGCCGTCGTCGCCGACCGGACAGCGCCCGGTTCCTGGGGTGCTCCGACCGTCAGGGGGCAGCTCACGAATCCGCGATGCGTCGGCAGCGCGGGCACGGCCGTGGTGGCCGGACCGGCCACCTGGCGCGGCTCATCGCCCGCCGGTAGCGGCGGCACACCGCCGGCCACCGTCCGGTCATCGGACGGGACGGGCCGATCGGCCCGTCCGGCCGCCGGACGCAGGTCGTCATCGGCAGACACCGGTGACACGCCCTCAGCGGCCGGCCGACTCCCGGCCCTGGCAGTCCGGGCCGCCGGACCTGCTACCCGACCCGGCTCGCCCCCCGCCGCCACCGTCGCGCTGCCGCTCCGGACTGCTTCGCCGGTCACCGGACGCGGCTCAGCACCGGACGCCGGTGGCGGCGCACCGCCGGTCTCCGCCCGGACATCGGACGGAACAGCCGGATCGCGCCCGGCCATGAGCCTCCGCTCCGTACCCACCGGCACCAGCGGCGCATCGCCGTTCACCGCCCCACCGTCGAGTTGGACAGCCGGATCCCGCCCAGCCACCAGCTCCGGCTCCGTCCCCACCGGCACCGGCGACCCACCACCGGACGGAACAGCCGCATCCCGCCCAGCCACCAGCCCCGGCGACGCACCGCCGACCGCCGCCCGCCTGCCCCCCTGGGCGGTCCCGGCTGCCGGACCATTCTGAGCACCGTGGGCACCAGCGGCGCCCGGGACGGCCCGAGCCGCCGGCTCCGTCCCGCCTCGCGCCGCCGGGGCGACCTCACCGGCCGCCCGCGTCGCCGCTGGCACCGGAGCCGTGCCGGGACGGCGGATCGTCGGCCGGTCGCGGTGCTCCGCACCGCATCCGCCGCCTGCCGGGCGGCGCGCGCCGCCCCGCGCCACGGCCCGCAGCAGCCCCCGGGTGGCGCCCCGGGCACCCTCCGCAGCCCCAGCCCCAGCCCCAGCCCCGCGCCGCCCACCGGCCCGGGGCCGTGCCCGTACCGTCTCGTACAGCTCGCGGTACGCCTCCGCCGTCGCGTGCATGTCGAAGCCCGTCCTGGCGTGCGCCTGCGCCGCGCGCGCCAGCGCGCGGCGGCGGTCGGGCGCCGTCAGGAGTGCGGTCAGCGCGCGGCCCAGCGCGGCCACGTCGCCCGCCGGGACCAGGCATTCGGCGGCCTGGCCGGGCGCCAGGCTCTCCCGGGCCCCGCCCACGTCGCTCAGCAGCACCGCGCGCCCCACGGCCATCGCCTCCAGCGGGGCCAGCGCCATCCCCTCCCAGCGCGAGGGGAGGACCACCAGGTCGGCCGCCGTGTACCAGGGCAGCGGGTCCTCGGTGTGGCCGGCGAACAGCACCTGCCGGGGGTCGGCCGCCGCCGTCAGCCGGGCCCGCTCGGGGCCGTCGCCGACCAGTACCAGCCGTGCGCCCGGTACCCGTTCGGCCACCCGGCGCCACGCCGCGAGCAGCAGGTCCTGGCCCTTCTGCCGGCACAGCCGTCCCACGCACACCACCAGCGGCGCACGCTGCGGCACCCCGTGCACCGCCGCGAGTGCCGCGCGCGCCTGCCGCCGCTCGACCTCGCCGGCCGCCGCGAACCGTTCCAGGTCGATGCCGTTGCGGATGACCGCCCACGGCGCCGCGATCCCGGCGCGCAGCCCCCGCTCGCGCTCCGCCTCGCTCACGCACAGCACCCGGTCCGCCCAGCGCGTCCCGAACCGCTCCCAGCGCACCGCGAGCCGGCGTGCCGTTCCCTCCGCCGCCTCGAAGGACCAGGCGTGCGGCTGGAACACGGTGGGCACCCGGCCGCGGAGCGCGAGCCGGCCCGCCAGACCGGCCTTCGCGCTGTGCAGATGCACCACGTCGGGGCGCACCGCGCGCACGGCGCGCGCCACGTACGCCGCCTCCCAGCCGAGGTTCGCGCCCGGTTCGCGTCCCGCGACCCAGTCCAGGACGTGCGCGCCGGCCGCCCGCGCCGCCGCGCTCAGCGGGCCGGCGGGCGGGCACAGCAGCGCGGTGCGCGTCCCGGCAGCCGTCTGGGCGCGCACCAGGTCGGTCACGACCCGGGCGACGCCGCCCTCGGTGGGCTGCGCGATGTGCAGCACCGTCGTCACCGTCGTCACCGTCGTCAGCTTCGTCATCGCCTCCCGCCTCACTCGCGCGCCGCGGCGTCGGCCTGGAGGAACACCGCACCGAGCTGGTACGGACGTGATCCGCCGGTGAAGCGCAGTTCGAGTTCGCCGGGTCCCGCGGTGAGCGCCTGCCGGATGTCCAGGACGTTGGAGTCGTAGCCGAGGGTGTTGAGGTGGGCCGGGTCGCGCGTGGTGACCGGGCGTCCGTGGTCGGCGATGGTCGAATCCAGTGCCCGGTGCCGCACGACCGCGCCGCCGCCACCGGTGTCCCGGACGGTGAGCCCGTGCCCGTTCGCGGTGCGCTCCCCGTGGTAGCCGACGACGCCGGCGCTGCCCTGGGCGCCCGGGGTGACCGCCAGGCCGTCCACGGTGATCACGACGTCCTGGGACGGTCCGTCGACCGACTCGAAGCCGTCCCACAGGACGAGTTCGCGCAGGGGTTCGGCCGGGTTCTCGTAGGCGACGACCAGCGTCCAGCCGCCCCAGGCGCCCATGTCCGAGTTGCCCATGGCGACATTGAGCTGGGCGACGGTCCAGGCGCCCGGCTCGGACCAGCGGACGAGTTCGGTGATATCGGCGGAGGCGGAGAATCCCTGGTGGGTTCCGGCGTCGCGGTGACCGACCAGCGAATCGGCGCGGATTTCCTTGTAGTTCCCGCCGGGTTCGGCGATCAGGACCCGGTCGTTGTCGGCCGGGTCCTTCTGTTCACCGACCCGCAGATTGGCGCCCCAGTACAGCCGTGCGTAACTCACCCGGGAGCCTTCGGGCAGCCGCAGTTCGGCGCTGGAGGAGTTGTAGGTGTTGCGGTCGGAGTCGATGTCGATGTACGTCATCTCGTACTGGCCGCTGCGCCCGCCCGCACCGTTGCGCTGCACGTCGGCACAGGCGGGGGCGGTGATGACGACCGCTTCCCCGCAGGTGATGACGGAATTGGCGGCCCGTGCGATACCGCCGTGCTGGACGGCGCGGTACCGCTCGGTGAACGGTACGGATTCGGCTTCCCCGCGATCGGACGGCGCGGGAACGGCGGTGTGCTGGGACACCGTGACGGACAGCAGGAACGCGGACAGCACACAGACTGCCGCGCGTTTCCCGAACCCCACAGAAAAGCGCATGACCCACCTTCCCAAACCATCTTCTGACAGGCGGTGAAAACCATGACAGAAAACAAAAGGGAAAGCACGTAAAACACACGGCGTTGAACGCACGAAGCGACTCTAGGATTTACATACCATCGGCCCTTTAGGCGAGGGTTCCCTCGGTGTTCAGCAGGACCACCGACCCCGGCCCGGCCACCTCCGGGGCCGCCCGCCAGGCCGCGAGGGACGCCGCCCCGCACGGGCCGGCGTCGATGCCGCGGCCGGCCAGCTCCCGGGCCGCCGCCGCGGCCTCCGCGTCCGTCACCGTGACCGCCGCGTCCAGTCCACCGCGCAGATACGGCCAGGCCAGGGCCGAGGGCGTGCCGCAGTTGAGACCGGCCATCGCCGTCAGCCCGGTGCGTACCGTCGTGGGCTCCCCGGCGGTGAGCGAGGCGAGGACGCAGGCGGCGGTGTCCGGCTCCACCGCCAGCAGCGCCGGACGCGGGGCGTCGGCGGGCCCGGAACGGTAGTGGGTGACGGCGGCCTGGGCCAGCGAGCCGACGCCCACCGGCACCACCACAAGACCGGCCGGGGCCGCCCCCGCCGCCGCCAGCTGCGCGTCGATCTCGGCGAACAGCGTGGCGTACCCCTCCACGATCCGGCCGGGGATCTCCTCGTACCCCGGCCAGGCGGTGTCCTGCACCAGCAGCGGGCCGGCCGACCGGGCGCGGGCGACCGCCGCGTCGTAGTCGCCGTCCACCCGGATCACCCGGGCCCCCTCGGCGGCGATGGCGGCGGCAGCGGCCGGGTGGACGCCGCGCGGCACGTACACCTCCACCGGAACGCCGCGCAGCCGCCCCAGACGCGCCACGGCCCGGCCGTGGTTGCCGTCCGTGGCGGTCACCAGCCGCTGCGGTGCGCCGCCCGCGCGGTGCAGCGCCCACGAGGCACCCAGCACCTTGAACGCGCCCAGGCCCATCCGCCGGGACTCGTCCTTGACGAACACCCCGCCGTCCAGCCGCACCAGCGGCGTCTCCCGGTAGCCCGGCAGGCCCCGGTGGAAGGCGCGCACCCGCGCCACCGGCGCCGGATCGCAGTGCCAGGCGCGCGCCGCCGGGTTCCGGTACCGCCGTTGTCCGCCGTCCATGCCCGTCATCATCGGCGCCGCGCGGGCCGCCCGCCAGGGCCGCCGCCCGGCCGGGCCGCTCGTGCGGGTGAAACCTCCCGCGCGGGAGCCGGTACGGGGGCGGAGGCGACCGGGGCGGAGCGCGGACCGCCCCGCCGCCCCGGTCGCCTCCCGACGCGGCCCCGAACCGTGATCCGGTGGACCCGCGCCGTCCACCCCCAGGAAACTTCCGTGGTGTAAATCACACCGGCAGCTCGCCGGTTCTCCGACTACGGAGCGCAGTCGGATCGCCCCGCCCACACCCCCACACAGCGAAGCGGCCGGCATCGTGATTACGATGCCGGCCGCTCCGACTGGTGCGCGAGGGGGGAGTTGAACCCCCACGCCCTTTCGGGCACTGGAACCTGAATCCAGCGCGTCTGCCTATTCCGCCACCCGCGCATTGGGTGTTGCCGCCTTGTTTCGCTGGGCGTTGGCCCCTGGCGACGAACAGAAGGCTAGCACGGTTCGGGCACCGCTCTCACCTCGGTGATCCGCGCCCCCGCCCCGCACCCCCGCGACCCCGGCCCACGGCCGTAATCCCTCCCCATCCCTCCGCAGAACCTTCGCGCATGCGGGACACTGTTCTCTGCTCCCCTTTACGATCCCGGGGGGAGCAGCGGCGTGGGTGCGGGCCCCTTCCCGGAGCCCCGGCGGGAACCACCTGATCGTCTCGCGCGTGGATACGATCAGTAAGCACTACCGCGCCGAACCGCAGGCTGTCGGGACACCGGAAGGAGGTGCGTCATGGGAGTCTTGAAGCGTTTCGAGCAGCGCCTCGAAGGTCTCGTCAACGGCACCTTCGCCAAGGTCTTCAAGTCCGAGGTGCAGCCGGTGGAGATCGCCGGCGCTCTCCAGCGCGAGTGCGACAACAACGCCACCATCTGGAACCGTGACCGCACCGTCGTCCCCAACGACTTCATCGTCGAGCTGAGCGGCGGCGACTACGACCGGCTGGCCCCGTACTCCGGGCAGCTCGGCGAGGAACTGGCCGGAATGGTCAAGGAGTACGCCAAGCAGCAGCGCTACACCTTCATGGGCGAGATCAAGGTCCATCTGGAGAAGTCGCCCTCCCTGGACACCGGCCTGTACCGGGTCCGCAGCCGCACCCTGGCCGCCAGCAGCAGTGCGCACGGCCCCAGCTCGCCGACCTTCGGCGGCGCGGCCCCGATGAGCCCGCCGCCCGGTGCCCCCGCCTACCCCGCACCCCCGGCCGGGGCGCCCCCGGTTCCCGCCGGGCCGCCGCCCGGCGCCGGTGCCGCGGCCGGTTCCCGGGGCACCCTGCGCCGCTGGGTGGAGATCAACGGCACCCGCCACCAGATCTCCCGTCCCACGCTGGTGCTGGGACGCAGCACCGAGGCGGACGTCCGGATCGACGACCCCGGGGTCTCCCGGCGGCACTGCGAGATCCAGGCCACAGAACCGGCCACAATCCGGGACCTGGGCTCGACCAACGGCATCGTGGTCGACGGGCAGCACACCAAACGCGCTACGCTCCGCGACGGCTCACGCGTCGTCGTGGGCAGCACCACCGTCATTTACCGGCAAGCCGAAGGGTGAAGCGGGGGCAATGTCAGAGCTGACCCTGACGGTCATGAGGCTGGGCTTCCTGGCCGTGCTGTGGCTGTTCGTGATCGTCGCCGTACAGGTGATCCGCAGCGACCTGTTCGGTACCCGCGTCACCCAGCGCGGCGCCGCCCGCCAGAGCGCGCCGCCGATGCAGCCGCGCAGCCGGCAGCAGCAGCCCCAGCAGGGCAAGTCCGGGCGGGGCGGGCGGCAGCGCCGCGGTGCCCCGACCAAGCTGGTGATCACCGAGGGTTCCCTCACCGGAACCACTGTCGCCCTCCAGGGCCAGACCATTACGCTCGGCCGGGCACACGACTCGACGATCGTGCTGGACGACGACTACGCCTCGGGGCGGCACGCCAGGATCTACCCCGACCGCGACGGCCAGTGGATCGTCGAGGACCTCGGATCGACCAACGGCACCTATCTTGAGCGCGGCCGGCTGACCAGCCCGGTACCGATCCCGCCCGGAGCGCCGATCCGGATCGGCAAGACGGTCATCGAGCTGCGGAAGTAGGGACGGCCACCATGAGGACCGGGACGACCGGAGAGCGGACAGCGTGTTCGGAGCCCCGGAACAGGCGGGTGAGGTGAGCATGACACTGTCCCTGAGATTCGCCGCCGGATCACACGTCGGCATGATCCGCGACCACAACGAGGACTCCGGCTACGCCGGGCCCCGCCTGCTGGCCATCGCGGACGGCATGGGCGGCCAGGCCGCCGGCGAGGTCGCCTCCTCCGAGGTGATCTCCACCCTCGTCCAGCTGGACGACGACATCCCCGGCTCGGACATCCTCACCTCCCTCGACTCCTCGGTCCAGGGCGCCAACGACCGGCTGCGCGCCATGGTCGAGGAGGACTCCCGGCTGGACGGCATGGGCACCACGCTCACCGCCCTGCTGTGGACCGGCCAGCGGCTCGGCGTCGTCCACGTCGGCGACTCCCGCGCCTATCTGCTGCGCGGCGGCGAGCTGACCCAGATCACCCAGGACCACACCTGGGTGCAGCGCCTGGTCGACGAGGGCCGCATCACCGAGGAGGAGGCCACCACCCACCCGCAGCGCTCCCTGCTGATGCGGGCGCTGGGCAGCGCCGACCACATCGAGGCCGACCTGTCGATCCGCGAGGTGCGCGCCGGCGACCGTTACCTGGTCTGCTCGGACGGGCTCTCCGGCGTGGTCAGCCACGACACCCTCCAGGACACCCTCGGCACCTTCCTGCCCCCGCAGGACACCGTCCGCGACCTCATCGAGCTGGCGCTGCGCGGCGGCGGCCCCGACAACATCACCTGCATCGTCGCCGACGTCCTGGACGTCGACACGCAGGTGGGCGACACCCTCGCCCAGCAGCTCTACGACGCCCCGCAGATCGTCGGCGCGGTCGCCGAGGTCCAGGCGCAGACCGGCGGCGACGCCCCGGCCACGCCCGCCTCCCGCGCGGCCGAGCTGGGCCGGCCGCAGCCCGGCACCGCCGGGGACGGGACGCCCGGCGCCGGCCCCGGCGGGGTCCCGCCCGGCACCTTCGGCGCGTTCACCGACGACGAGTACGTACCGCAGCGGCCCCGCCGCCGCCCGTGGCGCACCATCAGCCTCTCCGTCCTGGCGCTCGCCGTCCTCGGCGGCGGCCTGTACGGCGGCTACCGCTGGACGCAGAACCAGTTCTACGTCGGCGCCAACGGTGACCACGTCGCGCTCTTCCAGGGGCTCAGCCAGGACCTGGGCCCGCTCAGCCTGTCCAGCGTCAAGGAGGACCACCCGGAGATCCCGCTGGACCTGCTGCCCGACTACCAGCGCAACCAGGTCGAGGGCACCATCACCGCCGCCGACCTGGCCGAGGCCCGCACCCGCATCACCGAACTCGGCGAGCAGGCCGACGCCTGCCAGGCGCTCGCCGACCAGCGCGCGGCCATCGAGGAGGCCGAGCGGGCGGGCGAACAGGACAAGCAGGACGCCAAGAACGAGACCACCGACCCCGACACCCCCCAGGACCCGGACGCGGCCGACCCCGGCGAGGGCGGCGAAGCGGCCGGACCCGAGATCCCGACCCTCACCGAACGCCAGCAGCAGCTCGCGCGGCAGTGCGCGTCGTAGCCGGCGTTCCGCGTAAGCGAGGCCCGTATCCGCCCGCGCGGTACGGCCTGGCGCGACCCAGAGACCTGAAGCGATGAGCACCAGCAACACCACCGTCTCCACCGGCGGGCTGCCCAGCCGCCGGAACACCGAGCTGGCGATGCTCGTGTTCGCCGTGCTCATCCCCGTGCTGGCCTACGCCAACGTGGGCCTCGCCAAGGACGGCTCCGTCCCGGCCGGCACCCTCCAGTACGGTGCGGGCCTGGGCCTGATGGCCGGCGTCGCGCATCTGGTGGTACGCCGCTGGGCCCCGTACGCCGATCCGCTCATGCTGCCGATCGCCACCCTGCTCAACGGCATGGGTCTGGTGCTGATCTGGCGGCTCGACCTGGAACCGCAGATCACCACCGCCAAGCTCGGCGGGGCGATGGCGCCCAACCAGCTCATGTGGTCGGCGCTGGGCGTGGCGCTCTTCCTCGGGGTGCTGATCTTCCTCAAGGACCACCGGATCCTCCAGCGCTACACCTACATCTCCATGGTGGTCGCGCTGGCCCTGCTGATCTCCCCGCTGTTCTTCGGCGAGGTCAACGGCGCCCGGATCTGGGTCACCATCCCCGGGGTCGGCTCGCTCCAGCCGGGCGAGTTCGCCAAGATCGTGATCGCGGTGTTCTTCGCCGGCTATCTGATGGTCAAGCGGGACGCGCTGGCGCTGGCCTCGCGCCGCGTCCTCGGCGTCTATCTGCCGCGCGGCCGTGACCTGGGCCCGATCCTGGCGATCTGGGCCGTCTCGCTGATGATCCTGATCTTCGAGACCGACCTGGGCATGTCCCTGCTGTTCTTCGGGATCTTCGTGGTGATGCTGTACGTCGCCACCGAGCGCACCAGCTGGATCATCTTCGGTCTGCTGCTGTCGGTGACCGGCGCGGTCGCGGTGGCCTCCATGAACAGCCACGTCGGCCAGCGCGTCGACAACTGGCTCAACCCGCTGGCCCTGGGCTCCAACGGCGGTGTCACCGAGACCGCCCAGTCCATGTACGCCTTCGGCTCCGGCGGGCTGTTCGGCTCCGGGCTCGGCCAGGGCTACTCGCGCCTCATCGGCGGTATCGCCACCAAGTCCGACTACATTCTGGCCACCGTCGGCGAGGAGCTGGGCCTGGTCGGCCTGATGGCCGTCATCCTGCTCTACGGGCTGCTCATCCAGCGCGGCATGCGCACCGCGCTCGCCGCCCGCGACCCGTTCGGCAAGCTGCTCGCGGTCGGCCTGTCCGGGGTCTTCGCCATCCAGGTGTTCGTGGTGGCGGGCGGTGTGACCGGGCTCATCCCGCTCACCGGTATGACCATGCCGTTCCTCGCCCAGGGCGGCTCCTCCGTCATCGCGAACTGGGCTTTGATCGCGCTCCTACTTCGGATCAGCGACACTGCACGACGACCCGCACCCGCCCCCGCGCCCAACACGGACGTCGAACAGACACAGGTAGTACGAGTATGAACAAACCCATGCGACGCGTCGCGGTCTTCTGCGGCCTGCTCATCCTCGCTCTGCTGGTCCGGGTCAACTGGGTGCAGTTCGTCCAGGCCGATGAGCTCCAGACGGACGCCAACAACCGGCGCGTCCTCATCGAGCGCTACGCCCACCCGCGCGGCGACATCATCGTCGAGGGCCAGCCGATCACCGGCTCGGTCGAGACCGACGACAACGACTTCACGTACAAGCGGACCTACACCGACGGCGAGATGTGGGCGCCGGTCACCGGCTTCGCCTCGCTGTTCAACACCACCCTGCTCGAAGGCATCTACGACTCGATCCTCACCGGGGACGACGACCGGCTGTTCTTCAACCGCACCATCGACATGCTGACCGGCAAGGACCGCACCGGCGGCAACATCATCACCACCCTGAACGAGGACGCCCAGCGCGCCGCGTTCGAGGGCCTGGGCGACAAGAAGGGCGCGGTCGCCGCGATCGACCCGCGCACCGGCGCGATCCTCGCGCTGGTCTCCACGCCCTCCTACGACCCCTCCACCTTCACCGGCAACACGGTCGAGGACAGCGAGGCGTGGACGGCGCTCCAGAAGGAGAACAACCCCGACGACCCGATGCTCAACCGCGCGCTGCGCGAGACCTACCCGCCCGGCTCCACCTTCAAGGTGGTCACCTCCGCGGCGGCGCTGGAGCACGGGCTGCTCGACGGGGTGGACACCAAGACCGACTACCCCGAGCCGTTCATCCTCCCCGACACCCAGGACGTCCCCCTCGACAACCTGATCAAGGGCCGCTGCGAGGACGCCTCGCTGCGCATCGCCCTGGAGGACTCCTGCAACACCGTCTTCGCCGGCATCAGCAACGAGCTGGGCAACGAGAAGATGATCGAGACCGCCGAGTCCTTCGGCTTCAACGAGGAGATCTTCACCCCGGTCCGCGCGGTCGCCAGCCAGTACCCGGAGGACAACCGCCCGCAGAACGCCATGGCCGGCATCGGCCAGGCGTCCAACCGGGCCACCCCGCTCCAGATGGCGATGGTGGCCGCCGCGATCGCCAACGACGGCAAGCTCATGCAGCCGTACATGGTGGACCGGCTCGACGCCCCCAACGCCAATGTGATCGAGCAGACGGAGCCGGAGGAGATGAGCCGGCCGCTGTCGCCCGAGAACGCCCAGGCGCTCCAGTCGGCCATGGAGTCCGTGGTCGAGGACGGCACCGCCTTCAACGCCAAGATCGACGGGGTGAAGGTCGGCGGCAAGACCGGTACCGCGCAGCACGGCGAGAACAACGCCGACATCCCCTACGCCTGGTTCATCTCCTACGCCATGACGGACAACGGCTCCCCGGTCGCGGTGGCCGTCGTCATCGAGAACGGCTCCGACGACCGCTCCGAGGTGGGCGGCAACGCGCTCGCCGCCCCGATCGCCAAGGACGTCATGGAGGCCGTCCTGGCGGGCCAGAATTGACCGCACCGTGACAACCGCGCCCACCCGTCACACGTCATACACATGACCGGCCCGTACCAGGCCCTTCCCGGCCGGACGCGATACCGGTTGCGTATCAGCGGACGGCCGGGAGCCGGGCGCCCGGCTCGCGGCGGGTACCGTAAGCCAGAGCTTGGACCCCTCGTGCCCGAGGGCGGGGGACCCCAGCCGGGCCGACCACAGGTGCGGCCGGGATCGAACGGAGAGGGCAGGAATCATGGATGAGCCGCGTCGCCTCGGCGGGCGGTACGAGCTGGGCCATGTGCTCGGTCGCGGTGGCATGGCCGAGGTGCATCTGGCCCATGACACCCGTCTCGGCCGTACCGTCGCCGTCAAGACCCTGCGCACCGACCTCGCCCGTGACCCCACGTTCCAGGCCCGGTTCCGCCGCGAGGCGCAGTCGGCCGCGTCCCTGAACCACCCCGCGATCGTCGCCGTGTACGACACCGGCGAGGACTACGTCGACGGCATCTCCATCCCGTACATCGTGATGGAGTACGTGGACGGCTCCACCCTGCGTGAGCTGCTGCACTCCGGCCGCAAGCTGCTGCCCGAGCGCGCGCTGGAGATGACGATCGGGGTGCTCCAGGCGCTGGAGTACTCGCACCGCAACGGGATCGTGCACCGCGACATCAAGCCGGCGAACGTGATGCTCACCACGTCCGGCCAGGTCAAGGTGATGGACTTCGGAATCGCCCGGGCCATGGGCGATTCCGGCATGACGATGACGCAGACGGCCGCGGTGATCGGCACCGCCCAGTACCTCTCCCCGGAGCAGGCCAAGGGCGAGACGGTCGACAATCGCTCCGATCTGTACTCGACGGGCTGTCTGCTGTACGAGCTGCTCGCGGTCCGGCCGCCGTTCATCGGGGACTCCCCGGTGGCGGTCGCCTATCAGCATGTGCGCGAGGAGCCGCAGCCGCCGAGCGTCTTCGATCCGGAGATCACCCCCGACACCGACGCCATCGTGCTGAAGGCGCTGGTCAAGGACCCGGACTACCGGTACCAGAACGCCGACGAGATGCGCGCCGACATCGAGGCCGCCCTGGACGGCCGGCCGATCTCGGCCGCGCTGCCGGTGGGCGCGGGGGCGTACGCGTACGACGACCGGCCGACGACCGCGCTGCGGGCGGCCGATCCGCAGACCGCGATGATGCCGCCGGCGGACGGCGGCGGGTACGACGACGGCTACAGCCGGGCGGACCGGCGGCAGCGCAAGAGCAATCTGTCGACGATCCTGCTGGTGCTGGCCGGGGTGCTGGTGCTGATCGGCGCGATCTTCATCGGCAAGGCGCTGTTCGCCTCCGATCCGCCGCCGAGTTCGCTGACGGTGCCGGATCTGGCCGGACTCACCCTGGAGGAGGCCCAGCGGCAGGCGAACGGCATCGACCTCAAGGAGGGCGACAGCAAGCCCTGCGAGGAGGCCGAGGGCACGATCTGCGAGACAGATCCGGCGGCCGGCGAGGAGATCGAGCGCGGTGACACGGTGACCGCGATCATGTCCGAGGGCCCGGCGCCGATCGAGGTCCCGGATGTGACCGACAGCTCCTACGACGACGCGAAGGCGGAGCTGGAGGAGGCGGGCTTCACCGACATCCAGCAGGCGACCGAGGTCAACGCGAACGTCGAGCCGAACACGGTGCTCTCCCAGGACCCGAGCCCGGGTTCCGAGGTGCAACCGGACGAGACCATCACCCTGACGGTGGCGGTGGCGCCGGACACGGTGGCGGTGCCCGATGTGGTGGGCAAGACGTTCGACGAGGCCAAGGGGATTCTGGAGGGCGAGGACTTCACGGTCACCCGGGTCAACCAGACGGACGACTCGCGCCCCGAGAACACGGTGATCAGCCAGTCGCCGGGTGCCGGGAACCAGCACACGCCGAGCGGCACCGTGACGCTGACGGTGGCGATCCCGTCGCAGAACGAGCAGCCGGAGCAGGTGGAGATCCCCGATCTGAACAACCAGCCGCTTTCCTCGGCGCGCGGCACGCTGGAGGGCCTGGGGCTGCGGGTGAAGGTCGAGGGTCACGACACGGAGTCGGCGCAGGTCGTCGCGACCAACCCGGGCGCGGGCACCAAGGTGGACAAGGACACCGAGGTCATCGTCTACACGTGGGACCCGGGCGCGGGCGACCCGGGCGGCAGTGAAGGCGGCGACAACGGGAACAACGGCAACGGCAACGGAGGCTGGCCGTTCGGCGGCGCCGGCGGCTGACGGCCGCGCGACGGAGACGGGTGAGGGCCCGGCGGACACGATGTCCGCCGGGCCCTCACCCGTCTCGTTCGGCTCGCCTTCTAGGAGCGGGAGGCGGGGTCCCCGTCCAGGACGTCGGGTTCGCCGGTCGCGGTCGCCGCGTCGCCCTCGGTGGGCGGGCTGGGCTCCATCAGCCAGTCGGGGCTGGACTGGCTCTGCCACCAGCGCCAGGCGAGCACCGCCACGCCCACGGTGAGGCCGGCCACGCCGACCCGCCGCATCCGGCGCCGGCGGCGCGCGGCGCAGCGGCGGCGGTGGACGACGTGCTGGATCTCCTGGGGGGTGACCTGGCCGCGCAGCGCGGCCAGCGCCGCGGCGGAGCGGGAGGCCGCCTCCTGGGAGGCGGGTCCGGCCGCCGCCATGGCCGCCTCGATCCGGGGACCGGCGATCTCCCGGGTGCGGATGGCCGCGATCCTGGCCCGCTCGGCGGCCCGTACGGCGGCGGCGTCGACGCCCTCGGGGAGGTTCTGCCGGGCCTGGGCGAGCCCCTGCTGGAGGCCGTCGCGGGCATATCCGGCCGCGCGCTGGGCATGCGGGGCCATGTACGAGCCGGCGTCCCTGGCGTAGCAGGCGGCCTGGTCGCGCAGGGACCGGACCCGCTGGGATGTGTGGGGCATTCGTCCTCCTCCGTACCGCTTTACTGTGATAAACGACCTTCTCACCACTTGTGTGGAAATCATGCCGCCTGGGGGAGGTCTCAGCACGCGAAACGGGCATCCGGGCGCACGGTGTGTCGCCGCCGCATGGCAGGATCGTTGACCGTCACTGACGTAAACGGAAGGTACATCGTGGCTGAGCAGCTGTACGCCACCCTGAAGACGAACCGCGGCGACATCGAGGTGCGGCTCTTCCCGAACCACGCGCCGCAGACGGTGCAGAACTTCACCGAGCTGGCTCAGGGCACCCGTGAGTGGGTGAACCCGGAGACCGGTGCCAAGACCACCGACAAGCTGTACGACGGCACGGTCTTCCACCGCGTGATCAGCGGCTTCATGATCCAGGGCGGCGACCCGCTGGGCAACGGCACCGGCGGCCCCGGCTACAAGTTCAAGGACGAGATCCACCCCGAGCTGGCCTTCACCAAGCCGTACCTGCTGGCGATGGCGAACGCCGGCCCGGGCACCAACGGCTCGCAGTTCTTCATCACCGTGTCCCCCACCACCTGGCTGACCGGCAAGCACACCATCTTCGGTGAGGTCACCGCCGGCCAGGACGTGGTCGACGCGATCGCCACCACGGAGACCAACCCGCGCACCGACCGCCCCGTCAACGACGTGGTGATCGAGTCCGTGGTCATCGAGAACCGCTGAGGCGCTCCCCGTACCTCGGGAACCATTGAGGCCCCCCTGTCCGTAGGATCAGGGGGGCCTATCCATGGTGCCGGGACCCGAGGGGATGTCATGACGGAGCAGCAGGGGCAGCAGCAGCCCTCCGGTCTGGCCGTCTGCTATCGCCATCAGGACCGGGAGACCGGGATCCGCTGCACCCGCTGCGAGCGCCCCATCTGCCCGGACTGCATGATCTCGGCCTCGGTCGGCTATCAGTGCCCGGCGTGTGTGCGGGGCGCCTCGGCGGCCGGCCGGGGCAGCGCGCCGCGTACGCTGGCCGGCGGTGCGCTGGTGGCGGACACCCGGCTGGTCACCAAGATCATTCTGGCGCTCAACGTGGCCGTGTTCATCGCGGTGCTCTCGGCGGGCGACCGGCTGGTCACCGATCTGGGCATGCTCGGGCACGCCTGGGACCCCTCGCGCGGCGGCTGGGACTTCATCGGCGTCGCCGACGGCGAGTGGTACCGGATGCTGACCTCGGCCTTCCTGCACCAGGAGATCTGGCATGTGGGATTCAACATGCTGGGGCTGTGGTTCCTGGGCCCGCAGCTGGAGGCGGCGCTCGGCCGGCTCCGGTTCACCGCGCTCTATCTGATCTCGGCGCTGGCCGGCTCGGCGCTGTCGTACGTGCTCGCGGCGCCCAACCAGCTCTCGCTCGGCGCCTCCGGGGCGATCTTCGGCCTGTTCGGCGCGACCGCGGTGCTCATGCGCCGGATGAACTACGACATGCGGCCGATCGGCATCCTGCTGGCGATCAACCTGCTGATCACCTTCACCTGGTCGGGCATCGCCTGGCAGGCGCACATCGGCGGTCTGGTGGCGGGCGCGGCGATCGCGTACGGGATGGTGCACGCGCCGCGCGCGCGGCGGACGCCGGTGCAGGTGCTGACCTGCGTGGCGGTGCTGGCCGTCATCGTCATCGCGTGCGTGGTCCGCACCCAACAGCTGGTCGGCTGATCTTACTTATCCACAGGCCGGATCAGGTTGTGCACACCCGGTAGCCGACCGCGCCGCTTCGCTGTTTCCGCAGGTCAGCGGCGGTACGACCGGGGCGCCCTACCGGCCCGCCGGGGCGGTCGGCACGGGTTATCCACAGCCCATCCGATGATCACTGTGGATAACCCGGGGCCTGCCTTCCGGTCACTTCCACTGCGTCGAGACGACGAACCCCACGGCGATGAACCCGAAGCCCACCACGATGTTCCAGTTGCCCAGCGCGGCCACCGGCAGTTCCGCCTGCGTCACGTAGAAGAGCACGATCCACGCCAGACCGATGACGAACATCGCCAGCATCAGCGGAGCCACCCAGCGACGGCCACCCATGTCGAGCTTGGTGCTCTCCTTCTTCTCCGGCGCGTGGAAGGCGGCGTCCTTCTTCTTCCGGATCCGGGACTTCGGCACGAGGGACTCTCCTGTCGATCGTGCGGCGGCTGGGGCGCGCACAGCGGTGGGATCGTCAGCTAGCGTAGTGCTTCCACGGCCGATACAGGAGACCAGGGGTGGGAGTGGGATGCGTGTGAACCCGATCCGTCCCGCCCGCCTCGGCACCATAGCCGTCTTCGCGCTCGCCGGTCTCCTCTTCTGGGTCAGCTTCAGCGTCTCCGGCGGCAGCAACATCCGCACCGACGACTCCCTGCTCCAGATGTCCGACCTCATCAGGGAACGCGACCGCGACAACGCCCGCCTCGAAGCCGACGCCGCCGAACTGCGCGCCGAGGTCGACGCCCTCACCAAGCGCGAGAGCGGCGCCGACCCGGCCGGCAGCGAACGCCTCGCCCGCGCCGAGGACGCCGCCGGCCTCACCGAGCTGACCGGCGACGCCCTCACCGTCACCCTCACCGACGCCCCGCCGGACGCCGTACCGCTGCTCCCCGGCATCCCCGACCCGCTGCCCAACGACCTCGTCATCCACCAGCAGGACCTCCAGGCCGTCGTCAACGCCCTGTGGGCCGGCGGCGCCGAGGGCATCCAGGTCATGGACCAGCGGCTCATCTCCACCAGCGCGGTGCGCTGCGTCGGCAACACCCTCATCCTCCAGGGCCAGCTCTACTCCCCGCCCTACACCGTCACCGCCGTCGGCGACCGCGACGCGCTGCGCGCCGCCCTCGACGAGGACCCCGTCATCCAGAACTACCGCGCCTACGTGGACGCCTACGGCCTGGGCTGGAAGGTCGAGGAGAACGAGGACCTCACCCTGGCCGCCTACAACGGTTCCACCGCACTGCATTACGCCGGCCCCACCGAATGACCTGATCCACTGAAGGGCGCCCGCCGCCCGTCGTACCCTTGGGGCACGCGGCGCCGCCGCGCGGAGCGGGACACGAAGGAGAAGCGACGCCATGTACGGCTGGATCTGGCGGCACCTGCCGGGCAACACGCTGGTGCGCGCGCTGATCTCCCTGGTGCTCGTGCTCGGGGTCGTCTACCTGCTGTTCAGCTACGTCTTCCCCTGGGCCGAACCCCTGCTCCCGTTCAACGACGTGACGGTCGACGACCAGCAGGGACAAGGGGCAGCCGGCTGATGAACGCACGCATTCTGGTCGTCGACAACTACGACAGCTTCGTCTACAACCTCGTCCAGTACCTCTACCAGCTCGGCGCCGAGTGCGAGGTCCTGCGCAACGACGCCGTCCGCACCGCCGACGTCACCGCCGACCGCTACGACGGCGTCCTGCTCTCCCCCGGCCCCGGCGCCCCCGAACAGGCCGGGGTCTGCATCGACATGGTCCGGCACTGCGCACAGCGCGGCATCCCCGTCTTCGGAGTGTGCCTGGGCCTCCAGGCGATGGCCGTCGCCTACGGCGGCGTCGTGGGCCGGGCGCCGGAGCTGCTGCACGGCAAGACCTCCGAGGTCGAGCACACCGGCGGCGGCGTCTTCGCCGGGCTGCCCTCCCCGCTCACCGTGACCCGCTACCACTCGCTCGCGGTCGCCGAGGGCACCGTCCCCGAGGTGTTCGAGGTCACCGGCCACACCCAGGGCGTCGTCATGGGGCTGCGGCACCGCACCCTGCCGGTCGAGGGCGTCCAGTTCCACCCCGAGTCGGTGCTCACCGAGGGCGGCCACCGCATGCTCGCCAACTGGCTCACCGTGTGCGGCGATCCGGGCGCCGTCGAGCGCTCCCACGGGCTGGCACCGGTCGTCGGACGAGCCGGCCGGCAGGAGCCCGCGGCGTGACCGACGGGCGTGGGGGCGAGGACGGCACCTGGTACCCCGGGGAGGACGCCTACTACCCGCAGCCGCCCCACCCGCCCCACGGGCACCAGCCGCAGCCGCAGCCCTACCAGGACCCGTACGCCGGCTACCCGCCCCCGTACCAGGACACCCCGTACGACAGCGGCCCCGCCGACCCGCAGACCGTGGGCCTGCGCCCGCCGGCCGACCTGCGCCCCGACGAGGCCGCCACCACCGTCCTGCCGCCCGTCCCCGCCGAGGAGAGCCCCGCCGGGCCCGCCCCGCTGCCGCCGCCCGGAGAAGGCCGCGCCGCCCGGCGCAAGGCCGCCAGGGCCGCCGGCCGGCACGGCGCCACCGACCGCCCCCCGGCGCGCCCCGACGCCCCGGCCACCGGCCCCACCGGCCCCACCGGGCCGCCCGAGACCGGCGGCCGGGCCGCCCGCCGCAAGGCGGCCAAGGCAGCCGCCAAGGCCGCCAAGCAGACCGGCACCGCCATCAGCAACGTCATCGGCGAACTGTTCATCACCACCGGTGTGCTGCTGATGCTGTTCGTCGTCTACCAGCTGTGGTGGACCAACGTCGAGGCCCGCGCGCACGCCAACGGCCAGGCCGACTCCCTCCAGGAACAGTGGGACCGCGCCGAGGCCGGCGAGGCGGACGAGGACGAGGACCGCGAGCCCGGCGTGTTCTCCCCCGGCGAGGGCTTCGCCATCATCTACCTGCCCACCCTCGACGTCCGCGCCCCCATCGCGGAGGGCGTGGACCCCAAGGGCGTCCTCGACAAGGGCATGGTCGGCCACTACACCGCCGAGGACCGGCTGCCCACCGCCATGCCCTGGGACGAGGAGGGCAACTTCGGCCTCGCCGGCCACCGCAACACCCACGGCGAGCCGTTCCGCTTCATCAACAAGCTCGAACCGGGCGACCCCATCGTCATCGAGACCGAGAGCACCTACTACGTCTACGAGATGGCCTCCCGGCTCGACTCCACCTCCCCGTCCAACATCGCCGTCCTCGACCCCGTCCCCGACCAGGGCGGCTTCACCGAACCCGGCCGCTACATCACCCTCACCACCTGCACACCGGAGTTCACCTCCACCTACCGGATGATCGTCTGGGGGCAGTTGACCGAGGAGCGTCCCCGCAGCGAAGGAAAACCCGATGCCCTCGTCGACTGAGACGCAAGAGACCGCCCCGGACCCGGAGCCCGCACCCGGCCCGGAGCCCGCGGCGAAGCCGGCCCGCGGGATACGCACCCGGGTCGCGTTCGCCCTCTCCGTCTTCGGCGAACTCCTCATCACCGGCGGCATCGTCCTCGGGCTCTTCGTCGCCTACTCGCTGTGGTGGACCAACGTCGTCGCCAACCAGGAGGCGTCCCGCGCGAGCGACGCCGTGCGCGACCACTGGGACACCGAGGACGCCGGCCCCGAGGACCCGGTGACCTACGACCCCTCCGACGGCATCGGCTTCCTGCACGTCCCCGCCATGACCAATGACGAGATCCTGGTCAAGGAGGGCATCGACCTCGGCACCCTCAACGGCGGCGTCGCCGGCTACTACGACGAGCCCATCGAATCCGCCATGCCCTGGGACGACGAGGGCAACTTCACCCTGGCGGCACACCGCGACGGCCACGGCGCCAAGTTCCACAACATCCACAAGCTCACCGACGGCGACGCGATCGTCTTCGAGACCCGCGACACCTGGTACATCTACCGGGTCTACGCCGTACTGCCGGAGACCTCCAAGTACAACACCGCCGTCCTGGAACCCATCCCCACCGAATCCGGCGCCACCGAGGCCGGCCAGTACATCACCCTCACCACCTGCACCCCGGTCTTCACCTCCCGCCACCGCTACATCGTGTGGGGCGAACTGGAACGCACCGAGCCCGTCGACGACCAGCGCACCCCACCCGCCGAACTCACCACGGCCTGAACCGCACCGCCCCCGCGCCACGAGGGCGTACGCGTACGGCCGTTTCTTCCGCACCGGGACCCGACGTGACAGAGACCTCGAAGCCGGCGGACCCGGGCCCCACGGTGTCCGTCTCCGCTCCCTTACGGCGGCACCGCCCCTTCCTGCTCCTCGCTACCGAACAGGCGGCCGGATCGGTGGGACGACAGGTGACCGCACTCGCGCTGCCGCTCCTGGCGATCAACGAGCTGAACGCGGGCCCTCTCGGCGCCGCCACCCTGATGGCGCTGACCTATGTACCGGGCATCGTCCTGAGCCCGTACATCGGCGTGGCCGTGGACCGCGCGCGGCTGCGCCGGATGCTGGCCCTGCTGACGGGCGTTCAGGTACTGGTGCTCGGCAGCGTCCCGCCGGCCTTCGCCTGGTCCGCACTCACCTGGACGCACCTCTTCACCGTGGCGTGCGTGTCCGGTGCCCTGACGGCCACGGTGTCCGTCGCGCTCCAGTCGGCACTGCCCCGGGTGGTGAGCCGTGAACAGCTCATGGCGGCCAACTCGGTGCTCACCGGCGCCAGAACCGCGGGCATGATCGGCGGGCCGGCCCTGGGCGGCGCCCTGATCGGCATCACCGACCCCGCGTCCGCGCTCCTGGTGGAGTGCGTGGCGTACACGCTCGGCGTGCTGCTGTTCCTCGCCCTGCCCGCCGCTCTCAACGCCCCCGCGGCCACCGGCGTCACCGAGGGCTCGCGCCGGGAAGCGCTCCGCGAAGGGCTGGCGGTCCTGCGGCGCGAGCCCCTGCTCCACCGCCAGGCGCTCGCCGCCGCGGGGCTCAACCTGGGCGGGGGCGCCGCCGGCGCGCTGTTCATCCTCTACGCGACACAGGAACTGGCCCTGCCCCCGTGGCAACTCGGCACCGTCTACACGGCCTACTCCGTCGCCATGGGCGCCGGCGTCCTTGTCGCGACCCCCCTCACCAAGGCACTGGGCCTGGGCCGCACCACCCAGTGGTGCGCGGCGGGCGCGGCCGGGGCGCTGTTCCTCATCCCCGCCGCCTCGCTGGGGTTGGCCTTCCCGGTCCTGCTGCTCTACGAGATCCTGTTCGGGCTTCTCGCCACGGTCTGGATCATCGCCATGACCACCGCCCGGCAACTGGTCACTCCGACACATCTGCTGGGCCGGGTGAACGCGTTCCTGCAGGCGGTCCTCACCTCGACGCTGCCCGTCGGCGCGCTGGTGGGCGGGGCGCTGGCCGCCTGGACCGGCATCGTGCCGGTCCTGATCGGCGCCGCGGTCGTGGCCTCGGCCGGCGCGGCGAGCCTGTGGTTCCCGGGGACGGACAACCCGGTGGTGACCCCCGATACGCGAACAGCTCCCCCGGACTGCGCGGACGCAGGCCGGGGGAGCTGATGGGACGTGGAGCCTAGGAGAGTCGAACTCCTGACATCCGCCATGCAAAGACGGCGCTCTACCAACTGAGCTAAGGCCCCGCAGGCCGATCGGCCACGGCCTAGCGTACCCAATCTTCCCACCGGAAACCGACCGGGTATCGCCCCGCGCCACCTCGCTCCGTAGGATGACGCGCAACTTCGCTCACGTGAAGCGATCAGGGGAGAACAAAGGGGAGACACGATGGACTCAGCGCAACAGGAGGCCACCGAGAAGGCGAGAGAGCAGCAGACCACCTGGTACGGCGAGCCGCTCGGCACGCTCTTCCGCCGGCTGATCGCCGACCTCGGCCTCAACCAGGCGCGGCTCGCCGTGGTCCTCGGCCTCTCGGCGCCCATGCTGTCCCAGCTGATGAGCGGGCAGCGGGCGAAGATCGGCAACCCCGCCGTCGTCCAGCGGGTCCGTGCCCTCCAGGAACTGGCCACCGATGTGCGCGCCGGCCACATGAGCGCGGCCGAGGCCACCGCCGCAATGGAGGAGATCCGCCGCAACTCCGGCGGAAACGTGCTCGGCGACCGGGCCGGCACCGTCCGCTCCGGCTCGCTCGGTATCCCCGCCAACCCCACCAAGCGCGTCGTCCGCGAGATCCAGGCCCTGCTCCGCTCGGTCTCCGACGCCACCGAGATCCAGAGCGCATCCCGGCTGCTCGCCGACAGCCACCCCGAACTCGCCGAGTTCCTGCGCATCTACGGCATCGCCCGCACCCGGGAGGCCGTCGAGCACTACGAGAGCCACCAGGGCTGACGCCCGGCCCCGGGCCCGCCCCACCCCGCGGCGGAGCCCGTGCCGGGCCCCCAGCGGCCCGCACGGCCCGCTCCACGCCCACGACACCGTTCCCCCGGCACACCACGGGCCCCCGACCGCGATCAGCGGTGGGGGCCCGAAAGTTTGACGGGAGTCAGACGCCCGCGGGAGCGGAGTCGGCCGGAACGGTGTCCGTGGCCTCCGTCCACAGGTCGTCCTCGGCCTTCTTGGCCTGGAGCTGGCGGTACACGAGGAGACCACCGACGGTGGCCAGTGCGACCAGGAGGAGCTTCTTCACCGCGCTACCTCGTCCTTCTTCGACGTGAACGAATCATCCGCCGCCCGATGATACCGAATGAGTACGGCCGACGGCTGCTGTCAAGGGGACGGCGCGGGCCGGACTTCCCCTCCCCGGTACGCGGAACGGCCCCGGTCACAAAGACCGGGGCCGTTCTCTGCCGGTGGGGCTAACAGGACTTGAACCTGTGGCCTCATCCTTATCAGGGATGCGCTCTAACCATCTGAGCTATAGCCCCTCGCGCACGGCAAGGTTAGCGCATCCCGGCCCCGCTTCCCAAATCGGTGTGCGGGACCCTGAACTGCGGTTACTCGTCCTCCGCCAGAGTGACCTCCACACCGCCGACGAAGCCCGCCGACAGGTTGTAGATGAAGGCCCCCAGCGTGGCCAGCGCGGTGGCCAGCACCACGTCGATCACCGCGATCAGCGTCGTGAACATCAGCACCCGCGGCAGCGACAGGAACGCCTCCAGGTCGAAGCCCGAGCCGTCCTCCGAGCCGGTCGCCTCGATGATCACGTCACCGATGGAGGAGAAGACCCCCATCGCGTCCATGACCATCCACAGCACCCACACGGCGATGATCGTGCAGATCCCGATCGCTATCGACAGCAGGAAACTGACCTTCATCACGGACCACGGGTCGGCCTTGGCCACCCGCAGCCGCGCCTTGCGGGTGCGCGGCACCGTACGGGCGCCGGTGCGCGGCCGGCGCACACCTGCCCCGTCGGTACCGCCGCCGCCCTGCTGCGGTCCCACCGACGGGGCCCCGCCCGGCGGCGCCGGGTAGGCCTGCGGCGGGTGGTACGTCTGCCCGTCCTGTGAGTAAGGATCCACCGGTCTGGCGCTGGTCATCGTGGAACCCCCACGAGTCGTCTCTTCCTGGGACGGCCCGGCGGACTGTGGCCCGGCCTCACTGCTCGTACCGCTCGTACCGCCCTGCGCGGCGCCCGCGGCACCCCTCACACCTACTCCTCGTCGCTCGTGACCGGGCCCAGGCCGCTGTCGACGCCCTCGGCGTCCTCGCTGGCCTCGACCTCCTCAGCCTCCCGGCCCGCCTCGGCGTTGCGTGCGATACCGACGACGGCATCCCGCTTCCCGAGGTTGATGAGCTGGACGCCCATGGTGTCACGACCGGTCTCGCGCACCTCGTTCACCCGGGTGCGGATCACGCCACCGGAGAGGGTGATCGCCAGGATCTCGTCGGTGGCCTCCACCACCAGCGCGCCGACCAGCGAACCGCGGTCCTCGACGATCTTCGCCGCCTTGATGCCGAGCCCGCCGCGGCCCTGCACCCGGTACTCGTCCACCGGCGTGCGCTTGGCGTACCCGCCGTCGGTGGCCGTGAACACGTACGTCCCCGCCCGCACCACGTTCATCGACAGCAGCTCGTCACCGGGGCGGAAACTCATCCCCTTCACACCGGAGGTCGCCCGGCCCATCGGCCGCAGCGAGTCGTCGGTCGCGGTGAACCGGATCGACTGCGCCTTCTTGCTGATCAGCAGCAGATCGTCGTCCGCCGACACCAGCTCGGCGCCGATCAGCTCGTCGTCGCGACCGTCCTCCATCTCCCGCAGGTTGATGGCGATGACCCCGCCCGAGCGCGGCGAGTCGTAATCCTTCAGTGCCGTTTTCTTCACCAGACCCGACTTCGTGGCCAGCACCAGGTACGGCGCCGCCTCGTAGTCCCGCACCGCCAGGATCTCCGCGATCCGCTCGTCGGGCTGGAACGCCAGCAGGTTCGCCACGTGCTGCCCGCGCGCCTCGCGGCCGGCGTCCGGCAGTTCGTACGCCTTGGCCCGGTACACCCGGCCCTTGTTGGTGAAGAACAGCAGCCAGTGGTGCGTGGTGGAGACGAAGAAGTGGTCGACGATGTCGTCCTCGCGCAGCTTGGTGCCGCGCACGCCCTTGCCGCCGCGCTTCTGCGCCCGGTAGTCCACCGTCTTGGTGCGCTTGACGTAGCCACCGCGGGTGATGGTGACGACGATGTCCTCTTCGGCGATCAAATCCTCGATGGACATGTCACCCTCGAACGGCACCAGCGCGGTACGCCGGTCGTCCCCGAACTTGGCGACGATCGCCGCCAGTTCCTCGGAGATGATGGTGCGCTGCCGCTCGGGCGAGGCCAGGATCGCGTTGTACTCGTCGATCTTCGCCTGGAGTTCGTCGTGCTCGGCGGTGATCCGCTGCCGCTCCAGGGCGGCCAGCCGGCGCAGCTGCATCTCCAGGATCGCGTTCGCCTGGATCTCGTCGATCTCCAGCAGCCGCATCAGACCGCCGCGCGCCACATCGGCCGTGTCCGAGCGCCGGATCAGCGCGATGACCTCGTCGATGGCGTCCAGCGCCTTCAGCAGACCGCGCAGGATGTGCGCCCGCTCCTCGGCCTTGCGCAGCCGGTAGCGGGTACGGCGCACGATCACGTCGATCTGGTGGCCCACCCAGTTGCGGATGAACGCGTCCAGCGACAGGGTGCGCGGCACCCCGTCCACCAGCGCCAGCATGTTGGCGCCGAAGTTGGTCTGGAGGTCGGTGTGCTTGTAGAGGTTGTTGAGCACCACCTTGGCGACGGCGTCCCGCTTGAGGACGATCACCAGCCGGCGGCCGGTGCGCGAGGAGCTCTCGTCCCGCACGTCCGCGATGCCGCCGACCCGGCCGTCCTTCACCAGGTCGGCGATCTTCAGCGCCAGATTGTCCGGGTTGACCTGGTACGGCAGCTCGGTGACCACCAGGCACTGCCGGCCCTGGATCTCCTCCACCGCCACCACGGAGCGCATCGTGATCGAGCCGCGCCCGGTGCGGTACGCCTCCTCGATGCCCTTGCGGCCCACCACCAGCGCGCCGGTCGGGAAGTCGGGGCCCTTGATGCGCTCCATCAGGGCCTCCAGCAGCTCCTCGGAGGTGGCCTCCGGGTGCTCCAGGTACCACTGGGCGCCGGCCGCCACCTCGCGCAGGTTGTGCGGCGGGATGTTGGTGGCCATGCCGACCGCGATGCCGGCCGAGCCGTTGATGAGGAGGGAGGGGAACCGGGACGGCAGGACGGTCGGCTCCTGGTTGCGGCCGTCGTAGTTGTCCTGGAAGTCGACGGTCTCCTCGTCGATGTCCCGCAGCATCTCCATGGCCAGCGGCGCCATCCGGCACTCGGTGTACCGCATGGCGGCGGCCGGGTCGTTGCCCGGGGAGCCGAAGTTGCCGTTGGAGTCGACCAGCGGCATCCGCATCGCCCAGGTCTGGGCGAGGCGCACCAGGGCGTCGTAGATGGAGCTGTCACCGTGCGGGTGGTACGTACCCATCACGTCGCCGACGACGCGGGCGCACTTGTAGAAGCCGCGCTCGGGGCGGTACCCGCCGTCGTACATCGCGTACAGCACCCGCCGGTGCACCGGCTTGAGGCCGTCGCGCACGTCGGGCAGCGCGCGGGAGACGATCACGCTCATCGCGTAGTCGAGATACGAGCGCTGCATCTCGGTTTCGAGCGTGACCGGCTCGATGCGCTGGGTGACTTCCTCTTCGAGCACCGCGGCGGGGTTCTCGACGACGGGGGAGTCCCCGCCGTCCGAGGTGGGGGTGATGTCGTCGGCCATGACTGAAGTCAGATTCCTCTCAGCTGCTCAAACTGCCAGGTGGGGTGCGCTCAGATGTCCAGGAACCGGACGTCCTTGGCGTTGCGCTGGATGAAGGACCGCCGGGCCTCCACGTCCTCGCCCATGAGGATGGAGAACAGGTCGTCGGCGGCTGCCGCGTCGTCCAGCGTCACCTGGCGCAGCACCCGGTGGGCCACGTCCATGGTGGTCACCCGCAGTTCCTCGGCGTTCATCTCGCCCAGACCCTTGAACCGCTGGATGGAGTCCTCGCGGATGCGCTTGCCGCGCTCGCGGCCCAGCAGGACCAGCGAGTCGCGCTCGCGGTCGGAGTAGGCGTACTCGAACTCGTCCCGGCCCCACTTGATCTTGTACAGCGGCGGCTGGGAGAGGAAGACGTGGCCGGCCTCCACCAGCGGACGCATGAAGCGGAAGAGGAGAGTGAGCAGCAGGGTGTTGATGTGCTGACCGTCGACATCGGCGTCCGCCATCAGAATGATCTTGTGATAGCGGAGCTTCTCGATGTCGAAGTCCTCGTGGATCCCGGTGCCGAACGCCGAGATCAGCGCCTGGACCTCGGTGTTCTGGAGGACCTTGTCGATCCGGGCCTTCTCCACGTTGAGGATCTTGCCGCGGATCGGGAGGATCGCCTGGAACTGCGGGTCACGGCCGGCCTTGGCGCTGCCGCCCGCCGAGTCGCCCTCCACGATGAAGATCTCGCACTTGGCGGCGTCGTTCGACTGGCAGTCGCTGAGCTTGCCCGGCAGCGAGGCGGTCTCCAGCAGGCCCTTGCGGCGGGTGAGGTCACGCGCCTTGCGGGCCGCCACCCGGGCGGTCGCGGCCTGGATGGACTTGCGGACGATGTCCGCCGCCTCGGTCGGATTGCGGTCCAGCCAGTCGGCGAAGTGCTCGTGCACGATCTTCTGCACGAAGGTCTTCGCCTCGGTGTTGCCCAGCTTCGTCTTGGTCTGGCCCTCGAACTGCGGCTCGCTGAGCTTGATCGAGATGATCGCCGTCAGACCCTCGCGGATGTCCTCACCGGTGAGGTTGTCGTCCTTCTCGCGCAGCAGCTTCTTGTCCCGGGCGTACCGGTTGACCAGCGCGGTGAGCGCCGACCTGAAGCCCTCCTCGTGGGTGCCGCCCTCGTGGGTGTGGATGATGTTCGCGAAGCTGTAGACACCCTCGCTGTACTGGGTGTTCCACTGCATGGCGATGTCCACCGAGAGATTGCGCTCGGGGTCCTCGGCGTCGATCTCGATCACCGAGGGATGCACCGGCTCGCCCTTGCGGGAGTTGAGGTGGCGCACGAAGTCGGCGATGCCGCCCTCGTAGTGGTACGTCACCGAGCGCGGCTTGTCGTCGTCCTCGGCGGTCGCCGAGTCGGCGCCCGAGGTCTGCTTCGCCGCCGCGCGCTCGTCGGTGAGGCTGATGGTCAGGCCCTTGTTCAGGAACGCCATCTCCTGGAACCGGCGCGAGAGCGTCTCGAACGAGTAGTCCGTCGTCTCGAAGATGGAGCCGTCCGCCCAGAAGGTGACCGTCGTCCCGGTGTCCGGCACCTCCTCGTGCTGCGCGAGGGGGGCGACCGGCACGCCCAGCTCGTACTCCTGCGTCCAGCGGTGGCCGTCCCGGCGGATCTCCACCGCCACCTTCGTGGACAGCGCGTTCACCACCGACACACCCACGCCGTGCAGACCGCCGGACACCGCGTAGCCGCCGCCGCCGAACTTGCCGCCGGCGTGCAGCACGGTCAGCACCACCTCGACCGCGGGCTTGCCCTCGGAGGGCACCATGCCGACCGGGATGCCACGGCCGTTGTCCACGACCCGGACCCCGCCGTCGGCCAGGATCGTCACATCGATCCGGTCCGCGTGGCCGGCCAGCGCCTCGTCGACCGAGTTGTCGACGACCTCCTGCACCAGGTGATGCAGACCACGCTCACCGGTCGATCCGATGTACATGCCCGGCCGCTTGCGGACCGCGTCCAGACCTTCCAGTACCGTGATCGCGCTGGCGTCGTACGACGCACCACCGTCCGCCGGCACACCGAGCGCGACCTCCGGCTCTTCACCGGGGGTCGGGATGTTCTTGTTGGAATCGCCGGAATCGGCCACGAAGCGCCCTTTCTGGCACAGCGCGAGCCGTCTGCGTTCCCACAGAAACGGCTGCGTCGTTCGACATGGTCCGCACAGCACGGATCCCACCCAGTCTACCGCTAGCGCCAACCTCGATGGCGGTTTGCCGGGCCCTGAGTCCGCATGTGCCGCCCTGAACTGGCATCCCCCGACTCCCCATATGCGGCCCAGGGGCCGCATCCGCTCCAGGCGGCGCTCAGCGCCTTCGCCTGTCAACCCACAGCGACGTGACCGGCATCACATCGCGCACCCCCCGGACCTACCCGTACGTGTCCCCAGGACCCCGGCTCCCGGGCGCCCGCAACCGGCCCCCACCGCCCTGCCGAGGCGGCCCCCCGGGACCCAGCACCTTGATCAACCGCACCGAATCCCGGCCCACATCCGCGTTCAGCTTCCGCAGCACCTCCGAGGCCATCCACCGCAACTGCGTCGCCCACGCCGTGGAATCACAGCGCACCGACAACACCCGCTCCGCCTCGTCGAACGACAACGGCACACAGTGCGCGGCGATCTCCGGCCCCACCAGCTCCGGCCACCGGCCCATCACCCCGCCCACCGCCAGCGGAACCTCCCAGCCGCGCTCCACCCGCAGCCGCTCCACCGCCGCCCCCAGCAGCAGCGGATCCCGCCCCCCGGGACGCGCCCCCGACCGCAGCCCGCCGCCGCGCCGCGCCTGCCGCCGCTGACCCGCCTGATCACCGCGCTCCCGCGCCCGCGCCTTCGCCGCCCGCAGCGCCACCCGCGCCAGATCCACCCCCGACGGCTCCGGCGCCTTCTGCGATTTCGACGGCTTCGCCGGTTCCGGCTCGCGCGGCTCTTCCTCGCTACTCACGCTCAACCCGCCCACCGGACACCGCGAACCGCGCCCCCGCCAGCACCGCCGGCACATCCTCCGGCACCGCCGCCGTCACCAGCACCTGCTCACCACCCGACACCAGCCCCGCCAGCCGCTCCCGCCGCCGCGCGTCCAGCTCCGCGAACACATCGTCCAGCACCAGCACCGGCTCGGGCCCCTCCTGCCGCAGCAGCTCGTACGCCGCCAGCCGCAACGCCAGCGCCAGCGACCACGACTCCCCGTGACTCGCATAACCCTTCGCGGGCAACTCCCCCAGCCGCAGCACCAGTTCGTCCCGGTGCGGCCCCACGAGCGTCACCCCGCGCTCGATCTCCCGCTTCCGCGCCTCCCCCAGCGCGGCCAGCAGCACCCCGTACAACTCCTCGCGCCCCGCCGCGTCCACCGGCTCCTCGACGGCCGCCGCACGGTACTCAAGACCCACCGGACCACCCGACGGCGCCAGCTCCTCGTACGCCTTGTCCGCCAACGGGCCGAGCGCCGCCAGCAGCCCCAGCCGCTGCCCCCACAACTCCGCGCCCGCCCGCGCCAGATGCTGATCCCACACGTCCAGCGTCGTCAGATCCACCCCACGGCCACCGTGCCGCCGCGCCATCGCCGCCGACTTCAGCAGCGTGTTCCGCTGCCGCAGCACCCGCTCGTAGTCCGACCGCACCCCCGCCAGCCGCGGCACCCGCGCCGTGACCAGCTCGTCCAGAAACCGCCGCCGGTCCCCGGGATCGCCCTTCACCAGGGCCAGATCCTCCGGCGCGAACAGCACCGTCCGCACGATCCCCAGCACATCGCGCGGACGCACCTGCGACGAACGGTTGATCCGCGCCCGGTTCGCCCGCCCCGGATTCAGCTCCAGCTCCACCAGCTGCCGGCGGTCCCCCTCCACCACCGCGGCCCGCACCACCGCGCGCTCCGCGCCTGCCCGTACCAGCGGCGCGTCCGCGGACACCCGGTGGCTGCCCAGCGTCGCCAGATAACCGACCGCCTCGACCAGATTCGTCTTCCCCTGCCCGTTCGGGCCCACGAACGACGAAACGCCCGGGCCGAGTTCCACCTCGGCCCGGGCATAGGACCGGAAGTCGGCCAGCGACAGATGCGTCACATGCACAATGCGCCCCCGCCGGCCCGACCGCTGCTACTTGCTCTCGACCGCGTGACCGCCGAACTGGTTGCGCAGCGCCGCGATCATCTTCATCTGCGGGGAGTCGTCCTGGCGCGAACCGAACCGCGCGAACAGCGACGCCGTGATCGCCGGCAGCGGCACCGCGTGATCGATCGCCGCCTCCACCGTCCAGCGCCCCTCACCCGAGTCCGCCGCGTACCCGCGCAGCTGCTCCAGGTGCTCGTCGTCGTCCAGCGCCCGCACCGACAGATCCAGCAGCCAGGACCGGATCACCGTGCCCTCCTGCCAGGACCGGAAGACCTCGCGCACATCGGTGACCGAGTCCACGGTCTCCAGCAGCTCCCAGCCCTCGGCGAAGGCCTGCATCATGGCGTACTCGATGCCGTTGTGCACCATCTTCGCGAAGTGCCCGGCACCCACCTTGCCCGCGTGCACGGCGCCGAACTCGCCCGCCGGCTTGAGCGCGTCGAAGATCGGCTGCACCCGTGCCACGTGCTCGGCCTCACCGCCGTACATGAGGGCGTAGCCGTTCTCCAGGCCCCACACCCCGCCGGAGACGCCGCAGTCCACGAAGCCGATGCCCTTGGCCGCCAGCTCACGGGCGTGCTTCTCGTCATCGGTCCACCGCGAGTTCCCGCCGTCGACCACGATGTCCCCCGGGTCGAGCAGCTCGGCCAGCTCGTCGACGGTCGACTGCGTCGCCTCACCGGCCGGAACCATCAGCCACACCACACGGGGCGCGGCCAGCGAGT
The DNA here is from genome assembly GCF_900116145.1 of Streptomyces harbinensis. Lineage (GTDB taxonomy): Bacteria > Actinomycetota > Actinomycetes > Streptomycetales > Streptomycetaceae > Streptomyces > Streptomyces carpaticus. Next base: position 308,473 of record NZ_FPAB01000004.1, read on the forward strand.
CCACCAGCTCCTTGAGACTGTGCACGTCCGAGACATCCCGCTGGTGGGCATACCCGACGACGGTGTGACCGGCACGGCGGATGCGCTCGCGCATGTTCCCGCCCATTTTGCCCAGGCCGACGAGACCCAGTTCCATCAGGACTCCTTCATCGTGCTTAACGCTTCCCGCCGAGCCTACGCCCGCACCCCCGCGCTCACCTGCGGGGTCGGCCGCTCACACGGCCGGTACGCGTGCTCCGGCCGGAGCGAGGGCCGCCGCTGGCCGGCCGACAGCCGCACCGGCATACTGCGACCTTGCGAGGGACGACCCTCGCGCTCCCGCCGCACCGGCCGCGCCGCGGATCAGCCCGACAGCCGCACCGGCATGATCAGGTACTTGTACGCCTGGTCCGCCTCGGCGTCCTTCGCGGGACGCCCGCTCAGCAGGGCCGGCTTGGTCGAGGTCGTGAACGCCAGCTGCGCCACCGGCGAGTCGATCGCGCTCAGGCCCTCCAGCAGGAAGCCCGGGTTGAAGGCGATCGAGATGTCGTCGCCCTCCAGGTCCGCGTCCACCCGCTCCACAGCCTGTGCGTCGTCGCTCGACCCCGCCTCCAGGGTCAGCACGCCCTGCTCGAAGCTCAGCCGCACCGGGGTGTTCCGCTCGGCCACCAGGGCCACACGCTTGACGGCCTCCACGAACGGCGCCGTCTCGATCACCGCCACCGAGTTGAACTCGGTCGGGAACAGGGTGCGGTACTTCGGCAGATCGCCCTCCAGCAGCCGGGTGGTGGTCCGCCGGCCCGCGCCCTCGAAGCCGATCAGGCCCTCGCCGGAGCCCGAGCCGGACAGCGCCAGCGACACCGTCTCGCCGCCGCTGAGCGACTTCGCGGTGTCCAGCAGCGTCTTGGCCGGCACCAGCGCCACCGCCGACACATCGGCGATCTCCGGCTTCCACAGGAACTCCCGCACCGCGAACCGGTACCGGTCGGTCGAGGCCAGGGTGACCGTGTCGCCCTCGATCTCGATCCGCACACCGGTCAGCACCGGCAGGGTGTCGTCCCGGCCGGCCGCGATCGCCACCTGGGCGACGGCCGCCGCGAACACCTCACCCGGCACGGTGCCGGTCGCGGTCGGCATCTGCGGCAGCGCCGGGTACTCCTCCACCGGCAGCGTGTGCAGCGTGAACCGCGACGAACCGCAGACCAGCGAGACGCGCACCCCGTCGGTGGAGATCTCCACCGGGCGGTTGGGCAGCGCACGGCAGATGTCCGCCAGCAGCCGGCCGGAGACCAGGACGGTGCCCTCCTCCTCGGCGTCCACCTCCACCGAGACCCGGGCCGAGACCTCGTAGTCGAACCCGGACAGGCTCAGCATCCCGTCCTCGGCCTTCAGCAACAGGCCAGCGAGAACCGGCACCGGCGGTCGGGCGGGCAGGCTCCGAGCGGCCCATGCCACCGCCTCCGCGAGCACATCGCGTTCAACCCGGATCTTCACTTCAGCCGCCTCCTGCTGTCGCTGGCTGCTCCCAGCCCTTGCTGCCTTGCTGGCGTTCTACCGGCCACCAGTCTGACGCACGGCACTGACAGTAGGGGCTGGAGCGCGTCAAATCGATCCGGGATGGGTATGCCGCGGGAGAGCCGTTCATCCACAGCACCCACTTCGAAACGACCTCCCCGCTCTAACTGTGTCGTAGTAGTAGTAGGGCCTGTGGAAACCGTGGATAACTCGTTTTCCCCAGCTCAGGCCCGGTTTTTTGTCCACACGCCCTGTGCACGGACCGGTGGATGAACAGGGGGTCCCTGTGGACCGGGACCCGGTCGTCCACAGACGTCCACAGCAGCGGCCGGGTTACCCACAGCCACGTCCACAGAATCCGGAGCCCTTATCAACAGGGCGCGCGGACGTTCGCTGTGACCCGATTCACCCTCACCGGTGAGTCGGCGCGTTGTGTTGCCGAACAGTGGACAGCCTTGTGGATCACCTGTGGGTAACCTGGCCCCTCCTGTGGATCAAGGGGGTTCGCCTGGGGAAACCGGAGGTGAACCGCCGCCTCCCGCTCGCGTTGTCCACAGGCTGTGGAAGATCGATATCCACGTTTCCACAGCGGCCTGACCTGCGGCGACAACGCATTCCCCGGTGGCCTGTGGACACCGATGTGGGCAACGCGCCGTTCCCACAGGGTGTGGACGCCCGCACACCCTCCTTTCTGTGGATGACCGGGCCGCGGAGCCCCGTAATCGAACAGCGCCCCCGGGACGTCCCGGGGGCGCTGTGGAAGCCGAAGGAGCCGTGAGCGGCCGGCTCAGCCGTTCTTGATGCGGTTGGTGAGCTCGGTGACCTGGTTGTAGATGGGGCGCCGCTCCGCCATCAGCACCCGGATCTTGCGATCGGCGTGCATGACGGTCGTGTGGTCACGGCCGCCGAAGTGCTGGCCGATCTTGGGCAGCGACAGGTCCGTCAGCTCCCGGCACAGATACATGGCGATCTGCCGGGCGGTGACCAGGGTGCGGCTGCGCGAGGACCCCGCCAGGTCCTCCACGCCCAGGCCGAAGTACTCGGCCACGGCGGAGGTGATCGCGTCCGCCGTGATCTCCGGGGTCGACTCCTCGCCGCCGGGGATCAGGTCCTTGAGGACGATCTCGGTGAGCCCGAGGTCCACCGGCTGCCGGTTGAGGCTGGCGAAGGCCGTGACCCGGATCAGCGCGCCCTCCAGCTCCCGGATGTTGCGGGAGATCCGCGAGGCGATGAACTCCAGCACCGCAGGCGGCGCGTTCAGCTGCTCCTGCACGGCCTTCTTGCGCAGGATCGCGATCCGCGTCTCCAGCTCGGGCGGCTGGACGTCGGTGATCAGGCCCCACTCGAAGCGGTTGCGCAGCCGGTCCTCCAGGGTGATCAGCTGCTTGGGGGGCCGGTCCGAGGAGAGGACGATCTGCTTGTTGGCGTTGTGCAGGGTGTTGAAGGTGTGGAAGAACTCCTCCTGCGTGGACTCCTTCGACGCCAGGAACTGGATGTCGTCGACCAGCAGGATGTCCATGTCGCGGTAGCGCTTGCGGAACGCGTCCGCCTTGCCGTCGCGGATCGAGTTGATGAACTCGTTGGTGAACTCCTCCGAGCTGACGTAGCGCACCCGGGTCCCCGGGTAGAGGCTGCGCGCGTAGTGCCCGATGGCGTGCAGCAGGTGGGTCTTGCCCAGCCCGGACTCGCCGTAGATGAACAGCGGGTTGTACGCCTTGGCCGGGGATTCGGCGACGGCCACGGCCGCGGCGTGCGCGAAGCGGTTGGAGGCACCGATGACGAAGGTGTCGAAGAGGTACTTCGGGTTCAGCCGGGCGGTGGGCTCGGCGGGGCCGCCGCTGCCGGTGACCGTGCCGCCGCCCGCGCTCTCCGGCGATCCGCCCGGACCCGGGCCTGGGCCCCGGTCCTGTCCGGGCCGCTGATCGGCGCCGTGCCCGGGGCCGTTGTTCTGGCCGGGCAGCGCGTCCTGCGGCAGCTGCTGCGGGCCGGGGTGCTCGTAGGAGCGGTAGCCGGAGTCGTACGGCGGCGGCTCGTGCCGGGCGTAGCGGGCCGGCTGGGCGGGGATCTGCGGATAGCCGTCCGGGCCCGGCCAGCCGCCGGGCACCCGGCCGCCGCTCGCCGGGCGCGGTGCCTGCGGGTGGTCCGGGTAGGCGGGCCGGGCGGTGGGGAGGTCCTGGCCGTAGCCGTCGTATCCCCCGCCGTCGTCGTAGCGGCCACTGCCGTAACCGTCGTAGCCGCCGTCGTACCCGTCGCGGGGCGGCGCCGGGGGTTCGCGGCGGGCCGGGGGGTTCGGGGCGGGTTCCTCCGGGCGGCGCGGGGCGGGCGGGCCGGCCGCGGCGGGCGGGGGCTCGGGGGGCGGCGCGGTGACCGTGATGGCCAGTCCGATGGGCCGGCCGCACTCCCGGCTGAGGGCTTCGCCGATCAGCGGGGCCAGCCGGCCCTCCAGCACGCTCTTGGCGTACTCGTTGGAGACGCCGAGCAGCGCGGTGCCCGAGACCAGGGCCAGCGGGCGGCAGTCCTGGAGCCAGCGGTGGTCCTTCGACTCGACGCCCTGGCCGTCGGCGAGGATGGCACTGAGCACCCTGGGCCACACCGCGGCAAGATCTGCAGGTAGGTCAGCCACGGGGCACGCTCTCTCACTCGCAGGGGTGGCGCCGGATGTGGTCATGAGGTGTGACGCGGAGGCGACCGGGACATAGATGTCGAGTTGAGCCACGTTAGTCAGCGGGGGCCTGGGACATCAAGTCATTGTCCACAGGGTGTGTACAACGGGTCGGGGTCCGGTTTGACCGTGCGGCCACCTCGCGCGTACCGTTGCCAGGTCTCATTGCCGACGGCTGCTGCCGCCTGCCTCCGATGGTCCGCCCTCCCCGCGCGAGCGGTGGTGGTTCCGTTGCGAGTCCCTCGTGGGCGCACGGTGGCAGCCAGTCGGTCCGCCGCATCCTGTCTCGGCAGCCTGTGCCGGAACACCGAAAACTTCTGGAGCCCCCGAGTGAGCAAGCGCACTTTCCAGCCGAACAACCGGCGTCGGGCCAAGACCCACGGCTTCCGGCTGCGCATGCGGACCCGTGCCGGCCGCGCCATCATCACGGCCCGCCGCAACAAGGGCCGCGCCCGGCTGTCGGCCTGAGCCGCCGCCGGATCGACGGGTCCATGCGGTGCTCCCTCCCGAGAACCGGCTGCGGCGGCGCGAGGATTTCGCGCACGTGGTGCGCCGGGGACGCAGGGCCGGGAGCCGGCGTCTCGTCGTCCATCTGAGCAGTGGTACGGACCCGCACGCGGGCCGGGAGAGTTCTCTTCCGGTGCGTGCGGGTTTCGTCGTGAGCAAAGCCGTGGGCAATGCCGTCGTGCGCAATCGCGTGCAGCGGCGGCTGCGGCACCTCATACGGGCCCGGCTGTTCCGGATGCCCCCCGGTAGCCTTGTCGTCGTCCGGGCTCTGCCCGGGGCGGGCACCGCTGGCCATGAACAGCTGGCCCGGGATCTCGATGCCGCGCTGGAGCGGCTGCTGGGAGGGGTACGGCAGTGAAGTACCCGCTGTTGCTGCTGATCAAGCTGTATCAGTGGACCATCTCCCCGCTGCTCGGGCCGGTGTGCCGTTACTACCCGTCGTGCTCCCATTACGGATACACGGCCGTCGGCCGGCACGGAGCGATCAAGGGTTCCGCGCTGACCGCCTGGCGGATCCTGCGGTGCAACCCCTGGTCTCCCGGCGGTGTGGATCACGTCCCGCCGCGCAAGCGTCCCGTCTGGCATCGGCGTCTGCGTGATCGCTGGCGGCACCGGACTCTCCTCCGGATCCCATCCGGGGGCGCCTCTCACAATGCCCAAGGAGTCTGACTCGTGGACACGATCAACACGATCCTCAGTCCTCTCTATTACGCTGTGTCGTGGATCATCATCCGCTTCCACGATCTCTACAGCCTGGTCTTCAACGAGGACAGTGGGTGGGCCTGGGGCCTGTCGATCGTGTCCCTGGTCATCGTCGTCCGTATCGCGCTGATCCCGCTGTTCTTCAAGCAGATCAAGTCGACGCGCAATATGCAGGCGCTCCAGCCGAAGATGAAGAAGATCCAGGAGCGCTACAAGAACGACAAGCAGCGGCAGTCCGAGGAGATGATGAAGCTGTACCGGGAGACCGGTACGAACCCTCTCTCCAGCTGTCTGCCGATCCTGGCGCAGTCGCCGTTCTTCATCGCGCTCTTCCAGGTGCTCAACCACATCGCGAACAACGACAAGGTCGGCGTGCTCACCGCCGAGCAGGTCACCAGCGCGCGTGAGGCCACCATCTTCGGCGCCCCCATCGCGGCCCGCTTCCTGGACAGCGCGGACAAGCTCGCCGAACTGGGCGCCTCGCTGACCGACGTCCGGGTGGTCACGGTCGTGATGATCGTGCTGATGTCGGCCTCGCAGTTCTTCACCCAGCGCCAGCTGATGACGAAGAACGTGGACCTGACGGTCAAGACGCCGTTCATGAATCAGCAGAAGATGCTGATGTACATCTTCCCGATCATGTTCGCCGTCTTCGGCATCAACTTCCCCGTCGGTGTGCTGATCTACTGGCTGACCACCAACGTGTGGACGCTGGGGCAGCAGATGTACGTGATCACCCGGAACCCCACCCCGGGCAGTGTGGCCTTCCAGCAGCGCCAGGAGCGGCTGCGGAAGAAGGGCAAGCTGAAGGAGGACCCGGCCGAGGTCGAGGCGAAGAAGGCCGCCGAGGCGGCCCGGGCGACCCGGACCCAGCCCAAGCGGCAGTCGAAGTCGCAGCGGCAGGCCGGTGGCACCCACCCGCAGGGCAAGCCGGAGAGCGGTCAGCCGTCCGCCGAGCAGCCGAAGAAGGCGCAGCCCCGGCAGCAGCCCAAGCAGCGGCCGAAGAAGTCGCAGCCGGGCAAGCCCAAGTCCCCCAACAGCAAGAAGTGATGAAGGAGTCCCCCGTGACGGACACCACCCCGACCGCCGCTGAGGGCACCGCCGACGCCCTGACCCGCCTGGAGCAGGAGGGCGAGATCGCGGCCGACTACCTTGAGGGGCTGCTGGACATCGCGGACCTCGACGGTGACATCGACATGGACGTCGAGGCGGACCGTGCCGCGGTCTCGGTGATCTCCGAGGGCACCTCGCGCGACCTGCAGAAGCTGGTCGGCCGGGACGGCGAGGTCCTGGAGGCGCTCCAGGAGCTGACCCGGCTCGCGGTGCTGCGGGAGACCGGCGAGCGGAGCCGGCTGATGCTGGACATCGCGGGGTTCCGCGCCACCAAGCGGGAGAAGCTGACCGCGCTGGCCCAGGAGGCCGTGGAGCAGGTCAAGGAGTCCGGTGAGGCGGTGAAGCTGAGCCCGATGACGCCGTTCGAGCGCAAGGTCGTGCACGACGCGGTGGCCGCTGCCGGTCTGAGCAGCGAGTCGGAGGGCGAGGAACCGCAGCGCCGCGTGGTCGTTCTGCCGTGAGCGAGGACGGGACGCCCGGGGAGTCACCGGGCACCGAGCTGCCGGCCCCGCCGGAGGCGGCGGGAGATGTCTTCGGGGACCGGCTGGCGGACGCGGTGCGGTACGCCGAGCTGCTGGCCGACGCCGGGGTGCGCCGGGGGCTGATCGGCCCCCGTGAGGTGCCCCGGCTGTGGGAGCGCCACCTGCTGAACTGCGCGGTGCTGTCGGAGGTCGTCCCCGAGGGGGTGACGGTCTGCGATGTCGGCTCCGGGGCCGGTCTGCCCGGTATCCCGCTGGCGCTGGTGCGGCCGGATCTGGAGATCACGCTGCTGGAGCCGCTGCTGCGGCGCACCAACTTCCTCCAGGAAGTGGTGGAGCTGCTGGGCCTCGACCATGTGAACGTGGTCCGGGGCCGGGCGGAGGAGGTGCTGGGGAGCTTCACCCCGGTGCATGTGGTCACGGCGCGGGCGGTGGCCCCGCTGGACCGGCTGGCCGGCTGGGGTGTGCCGCTGCTGCGGCCGTACGGCGAGATGCTGGCCATCAAGGGCGACACGGCGGAGCAGGAGCTGAAGTCGGCCCGGGCGGCGCTCGGGAAGCTGGGCGTGGTGGAGACCTCGGTGCTGCAGGTGGGCGAGGGTCTGGTGGACCCGCTGTCCACGGTGGTGCGGGTCGAGGTCGGGGAGAGCCCCGGCGGTGTGCGGTTCGCGGCGAAGCGGGCCAAGGCGTCGCGATCCCAGCGGGGTGGCCGGGACAACTGGCCGGGCCGGGGCAACCGGGGCAGTCGCCGGGGACGCTGAGCGGATTCTCGCGGCCGGATTCCTCCGAACCGGGTAAAAGAGCTGAAGATATCCCGGGTACGGAGTGTCGCCCGGCCGCGGGGATCGCGGCGTGGGCATCGTGTTTCACGTGAAACGCCGCTCACTGCTGCACGGGATCATCAGCCGTGGTCGCGCAGCCACCGGACCGCGCGACCGTAAGTCGTCGGCACCAGCCAAACGGGTGACCGAGGTATCCACACCCCCCGAGTTGTCCACACGTAATCGGGCCTCGCTGGTTCATGACCCCCGAGACATGGCAGGCTTTGACTCCACGGAGCCTTCGCATGTCGAGGAGAGTGAACCATTGCGGTCCGACGCCAATATCGCTGGGCCGACGGCCGATCCGGTCCCCGGCCCCCGGTCCGAGCCGGCGGACGCGCCGGGCGGTGCCGTTGACATCGCCCACACCGCACCGGCTGCGGCCGATGCCCCGGTGGGCAGGGCGGCCCAGCAGACCGTCGCGGCCATGTACCGGGCCGGCGGTGGGCTGCCCCGCCCGGAGCGGACCCGCATCATGATCGTCGCCAACCAGAAGGGCGGCGTCGGCAAGACCACCACCACCGTGAACCTGGCCGCCTCGCTCGCCCTGCACGGGGCGCGGGTGCTGGTCATCGACCTCGATCCGCAGGGCAACGCCAGCACCGCGCTGGGCATCGATCACCATGCCGAGGTCCCCTCCATCTACGACGTGCTCATCGACAGCCGCCCGCTGTCCGAAGTGGTGCAGCCCGTCCGGGACATCGAGGGTCTCTTCTGTGCCCCGGCCACCATCGACCTGGCCGGTGCGGAGATCGAGCTGGTGTCCGTGGTGGCGCGGGAGAGCCGGCTCCAGCGGGCCATCAGCGCCTATGAGCAGCCGCTGGACTACATCTTCGTGGACTGCCCGCCCTCGCTGGGGCTGCTGACGGTCAACGCCATGGTGGCCGGTGCCGAGGTGGTCATCCCGATCCAGTGCGAGTACTACGCGCTGGAGGGCCTGGGCCAGTTGCTGCGGAACGTGGAGCTGGTGCGCGGGCACCTCAACCCGGAGCTGCATGTCTCCACCATCCTGCTGACGATGTACGACGGCCGGACCCGGCTGGCGTCGCAGGTGGCGGAGGAGGTGCGCGGGCACTTCGGCAAGGAGGTGCTGCGGACCAACATTCCGCGCTCGGTGCGGATCTCCGAGGCGCCCAGCTATGGGCAGACGGTCCTGACGTACGACCCGGGTTCCAGTGGCTCGCTGTCCTATCTGGAGGCGGCTCGGGAGATTGCCCTGCGGGGACCCATTCCACGGCAGCATGAGGGGATTCATCAGTGAGTGAACGACGCAGGGGTCTGGGACGCGGGCTGGGCGCGCTGATTCCCGCCGCGCCCAGCGCGGAGACCGCCACACCGACGGTGGAGCAGGGTGGCACCACCTCGCCCAGCGCGGTGCCGGTGCTGGCCCCCGAGCGCGGGATCGCGGCGGCCAAGGTGACGTCGCTGCCGGACACCGAGGTGTTCGGCGAGATCCCCGCTCCCGCCGCCGAGCCGGTCGTGCCGGAGGTGCGGGAGCCGGCCGGGACGGTGGCGGGTGCGCACTTCGCGGAGCTGCCGCTGGACGCCATCACCCCCAATCCGCGTCAGCCGCGTGAGGTCTTCGACGAGGACGCGCTGGCCGAACTGGTCACCTCCATCAAGGAGGTGGGGCTGCTCCAGCCGGTGGTGGTGCGACAGCTCGGTGCGGAGCGCTATGAGCTGATCATGGGCGAGCGCCGGTGGCGCGCGTGCCGGGACGCCGGTCTGGAGGCGATCCCCGCGATCGTCCGGGCGACCGAGGACGACAAGCTGCTGCTGGACGCCCTGCTGGAGAACCTCCACCGGGCCCAGCTGAATCCGCTGGAAGAGGCGGCGGCGTACGACCAGCTCCTGCGGGACTTCAAGTGCACCCATGACGAGCTGGCCGATCGGATCGGCCGTTCGCGTCCGCAGGTGTCCAACACCTTGCGGCTGCTGCGGCTCTCGCCGCGGGTGCAGCGCCGGGTGGCGGCCGGTGTGCTGTCCGCCGGGCATGCGCGGGCGCTGCTCTCGGTGGAGGACTCGGAGGAGCAGGACAAGCTGGCTCGCCGCATCGTGGCGGAGGGGCTGTCGGTGCGGGCGGTCGAGGAGATCGTCAGTGTGCAGGCGGCTGCCGCCAAGGGCGGTGGGCGGCACCGCAAGCCCCGGGCCGGGAAGCTCATCTCGCCGGCGCTGGACGGTCTGGCCGGCCGGCTCTCGGACCGCTTCGACACCCGGGTGAAGGTCGATCTCGGGCAGAAGAAGGGGAAGATCGTGGTGGAGTTCGCCTCGATGGAAGACCTGGAGCGTATCCTCGGTCAGCTGGCTCCCGGTGAGGGCCGGGTGCTGGAGCAGCAGTTGCAGGAGGAGGACGAGGGCTGATCCTTCCCCTCCTGCTCCGGTACGACGAGAGGGCCCGCTGTTTCACGTGAAACAGCGGGCCCTCTCGCATGGGCCGGTGATCCGGCGCCGGTGGGGAGTGCTCAGCCGATGAAGTCGGCGAGGTCACGCTCCAGGGCGGCCTTGGGCTTGGCGCCGACGATCGACTTCACGATCTCGCCGTTCTGGTAGACGTTCAGCAGCGGGATGGAGAGCACACCGTACTTCGCGGTGGTGGCCGGGTTCTCGTCGGTGTTGAGCTTGGCGATGGTGAGCTTGTCGCCGTGCTCGGCGGCGATGGCCTCCAGGGCGGGGGCGATCTGCCGGCACGGGCCGCACCACTCGGCCCAGAAGTCGACCAGGACCGGCTTGTCGCTCTGCAGGACCTTCTCTTCGAAGTCCGCGTCGGTCACGGTGATGGTGGCCTTCTCGGGGGTCTTGGCATCCGCCATGGTGGTTCTCCTTTGTGCTGGGCGTGGGTGGTGGCGTTACGACTGGACGGCTTCGGCGGCTTCGGTGTGGCTGAGTGCCGCCAGGTAGCGTTCGGCGTCCAGGGCGGCGGCACAGCCCGTGCCGGCGGCGGTGATGGCCTGGCGGTAGGTGTGGTCGACCACGTCGCCGGCGGCGAACACCCCGGGGATGTTGGTGCGGGTCGAGGGGGCCTCGACCTTGAGGTAGCCCTGCTCGTCCAGGTCGAGGACGCCCTTGAACAGTTCCACCCGGGGGTCGTGGCCGATGGCCACGAACAGGCCGGTCGCGGGGAGGTCGGAGAGCTCGCCGGTGGTGGTGGAGCGGATCTTCAGCCCGGAGAGCTTGCCGTCGCCCTGGATTTCGGCGACCTCGCTGTCCCACAGGAAGGTGATCTTCGGGTCGGCGAAGGCACGCTCCTGCATGGCCTTGGAGGCCCGCAGGGTGTCCCGGCGGTGGACCACGGTGACGGTGCTGGCGAAGCGGGAGAGGAAGGTGGCCTCCTCCAGGGCGGTGTCACCGCCGCCGATGACGGCGATGTTCTGCTCGCGGAAGAAGAAGCCGTCGCAGGTGGCGCAGTAGGAGACACCCCGGCCGGACAGCTCGTCCTCGTTGGGCAGTCCGAGCTTGCGGTGCTGGGACCCGGTGGCCACGATGATCGCCTTGGCCGGGTGGACGGTGCCGGCGGTGTCGGTGACCGTCTTGATCTCCCCGCTGAGGTCCACGGCGACGATGTCGTCCGGGACCAGCTCGGCGCCGAACCGCTCGGCCTGGGCCCGCATCCCGTCCATCAGGTCCGGGCCCATGATCCCGTCCTTGAAGCCGGGGAAGTTCTCCACCTCGGTGGTGTTCATCAGCGCGCCGCCCGCCGTCACCGCGCCTTCGAAGACCAGCGGCTTGAGGGACGCGCGGGCGGTATAGAGCGCGGCGGTGTAGCCCGCGGGTCCGGAGCCGATGATGATCACGTTTCGGACGTCGCTCACGGAATTCTTCCTTGTCTCGGGGCACTCACCCAGGGCCCCGGGTGGGGTCCACAGTCCAGTAACAGATCCTAGGGTCCCAGACATTCCCGACGGGTCAGTGCCCCCAAGGGGTTACTCGTCGAGCGGGTAGCTCTCCTTGACCAGGACTTCGCCCTCGACGGAGGGGGAAGCGCTCACGCAGTCGGCGTCCACCACATAGGCGTCGACGCGCAGCGGATCGGCGGAGTGCGGGAGCACCACGAGATAGGCGTCGGTGCCCTGGTAGCGCTCCGCCTCGGCCACCAGGGGGTCCTCGGTGCGGCCGATGGCCGACTCGACGCAGGACGGGAGGGGCGCGGACACGGCGCCGTACTCCTCGCCGGGGTCCGGTTCGGCCGCCTCCGTGGTCTCGGGGGAGGGGGTGCCGGGTCGCTGATCGGTCTCCCCGGAGACGGAGCCGGTGTCGGCGGACTCCAGGATCTCGGCGTACTGCGGGACCTCCGCCTCGGCCAGAAGCTCCCGCACCTGGTTCTCCAGGGCGTCCTCGGACCCCGCGGCGTCCGCCTCGATGGCGAGATCGGCGGTGGAGCCGTGGTCGCCGCCCTGGAGGTTCTGTACCAGCAGGGTGCCAAGTCCCACGGCCACCACCGTGCCGACGGCGGCCAGGGCGAGGTGGGGCCGACGTCCGGTTTCACGTGAAACAAGGGCGCGGAAGCGGCTGACCCGCGCGGGGGTGGCGGCGGCCTCGGCGGCCAGGGCGGCGTCGATGCGGGCCGCGACCTCCGGAGGCATCTCCGGGGCGGGCAGTTGGGTCAGCTCCTGGCGCAGCAGTTGGAGCTCCTGCTGGATCTGCGCGCACTCCGGGCAGCCGGCCAGGTGCTCCCGCAGTCGGCGAGCCTCGGCCGGCGGGTGCAGATCTTCGTCGAGAGCCGCGATATCAGCGGGCTCGGGATGCATCTCGGTCATGTGTGTCCGCCTCCACCCCGCACGACCCCATTCTCTCCGGTATCTCTGGGAGGTGGGACGGATGTACCTGGTGTCCGGTTCCTGCCCGCGGTGTCCGGAGGAGAGTCGTTCTGGGCGCTGCGGGGATTGAGATGGCTGACGAGCGGCAGGAGCCGGGCCCTGGCCCGGGCGCAGCGGCTCTTGATGGTGCCGACGGGGATCTGGAGGATCTCGGCCGCTTCGGCGACCGGATAGCCCTGCATGTCGACGAGGACCAGGGCCGCGCGCTGCTCGGGTGGCAGGACCTCCAGGGCCCGCCGGAGCTGCCGGCGCAGGTCCTGGCGTTCGGCGGGGGCCGCCGCGGACTCGTGCGGTTCCAGCAGGGCCTCCAGCCGCTGCGGCTCGGGCACGGGGGTGGCGCGGCGGCTCTTGGCCTTGCGGAGCCGGTCCAGGCAGGCGTTCACGGTGATCCGGTGCAGCCAGGTGGTGACGGCGGACTGGCCGCGGAAGGTGTGGGCGGCCCGGTAGGCCGAGACCAGAGCGTCCTGGACGGCGTCCGCGGCTTCCTCGCGGTCGCCGAGGGTGCGGACGGCGACGGCCCACAGCCGGTCACGGTGGCGGCGTACCAGTTCGCTGAAGGCGTCCGGATCGCCGGCCGCGTGCTGGGCGAGCAGTTCCTTGTCGCTGGGGCCGTCGCCGGCCGCGGGCGTGGAGGGGACGCGTCGCGTGCGCTTGCCCACGGCGGATCCTCCCCTTCTGTCGGTACGGGTGCGGCCGGCCCGGCTGATGTGGTCGGGAGGCGAGCGGTCAGCCGGAAACCGTGATCTCGCTGATGCGGCCACGGTAGTTGCCGTCGCTTCCCATCGGCAGGTCCGTCATCCAGACGAGAATAAACCGTGTCGTCACGGGCTCTTCGGCCGTCAGGGTGTGCGAGCTGCCGCTGCCCTGGGCGACCAGCTCGAAGTCGTCGAGCTGCGAGGGGCGGGTGCTGACAGCGGGGCCGGCCGCCCGGAACTCCAGCGCGGTGTCCCCGACGGTCTGCACGGTGAGGGTTTCCACGGTCTTCGGTTCGCCCAGGTCGAGGATGAGGCCGAGCCCGTCCTTGAGATTGCCGAACGTGGAGTAGCCGTAGAAGTTCTTGGTGTGCCAGAACGTGTCCGGGTCCCCGTCGAAGGCGTTGGGCACGGTTTCGGGGTTCTGCGATCCGCCGGGGACGGCCGGGTCGAATTCGACGGCCTCGACGATCGGGTACAGCTCCGGGCCGGCTACTTCTTCCTCGGACACCGGCGGAGCGCTCTTGGCGGGTGGGTCGGGCGGGGCGTCCCCTTCGAGGAGCGCGTCGGCCAGCTGCCAGCTGGCGAGCGCCAGCGCGGCGATGAGCAGGGCGGAGACCCCCCACTTGAGCGCGGCCCCGGTGCGGCCGGGCAGCGTCGGCGGTGCGGGCGGCGGCGGGGCGTGCTGCGGCAGCGGCGCGCCGTGGGAGCCGGCGCCCAGCGAACCGCGCTGGTAGGTGGTGCGCTGGTAGCCGGCGAGGTCGACCGGGGGCGGCTCGGGGGCGGGGATGCGGGGCAGGGCCGCGATCGCCCGGGACAGTTCCTCGGGGGTGGTGCAGGGCTGCTGCTGGCTGGTGGCGGTGGCGCCGTCGTTGACCATGGCGCGCATCGCCAGCTCGGAGAGGCCCCGGTGCACCCCGGCCCGTACCTGGTCCGGGGCGGCCAGGGACTCCTTGGAACTTTTGCTGAGGCCCGTTACTCCATTGAGGCCATAGCCACCCTCGCCGTAGGGCCAGCGCTGGGTGAGCGCGGCGTACAGGAGGGCGCCGATGGCCTCGGTGTCGGTGCGCTGGGGGTGCTCGGAGCTGATGCCGCGCAGGGCGGCGTCGACGGCCAGCCCGCGGATCCGGAACTGGCCGGTGCCCGTGCGCAGCACGGTGGCGGGGGTGAGCCGCAGATGGGCGAGCCCTTCGCGGTGGGAGGCGGCCATGGCCTGGGAGACCTGGCTGACGAGGGCGTGGGCTTCGTGGGCGTCCAGCGGGCCGCTCTGCAGCACGGTGCTGAGCGGGGTGGCGTCGGGAAGCCACTCGTGGATGACCCAGACGACGTCGGTCTCTTCGACGGCGTCCAGCACCTGGACGAAGCGGGGGTCGCCCAGGAGGGCGGAGGAGCGGGCGGCGGAGATGACGGAGGCGGCCCGGTCGTGGTCGGCCGGCAGCACGTGGACGCCCACGGCGCGGCGGAGTTTCTCGTCGACGGCGCGCCAGCTGCTGAACCCGTCCAGCCGGGTGATGCACTCTTCGAGCCGGTACCGCTTGGCGAGTCTGTGGCCGCTGTGCGGTTCCGTGGCGCGGGAGGGCGCCGGGGGTGTGGCCGTGTCGGCGTGTGCCGCCTGCTCCGCGTCGCGCGTCGTGCGCTGCGGAGGGCTGGTCGCCGTGCTCCGTTCCGCCACCGCTGAATCCGCCTCCCCGTGTTGGCTGCCGCTGGTGACACTGCCTGTCTCATTGTGCCGGTAGTCCGTCACCCTGCACGACATGTGAGTGCGGCCAGAGGTTGTACAGGGGGTGGCCGGCGGCCGGTGGCCGAGCGCCCCGCCACGTTTGGTGATGGCGGGGCGCCGGGGGTCAACGGCCCAGCCGGGAGCGGACCATGCCGACCATGGCGGTCAGTTCCTCGACCCGCATCCGGCGGGCGGTGAGGTAGAAGACCACCAGGAGGACGGCTCCGCCGCCGGCGAGGGCGGCGAGCGAGCCGATGACTCCGTGGCCGAGGGCGCCGGTGATGGCGTATCCGGCGCCGCCGCCGAGGAGGGCGGCGGGGATGCTGGCACCGGCGAGCCGGATGTAGGTGCGCACCACGCGGGCGCCGTCGAGGTCGGTGTTCATCCGGGCGCGCAGCCGGCGCCAGGCGACCGAGACGCCGAGCGTGTAGGCGATGCCGTAACTGAACGCGATGCCGGCCACGACCCAGCGGTCGGGGAGAGTGACGAAGCACACGGCGGACAGCACGATCCAGGCGGCCGAGACGATCACCGTGTTGTAGAAGGGGGTGCGGGTGTCCTCGTAGGCGTAGAAGGCGCGCAGGACGACGTACTGGGCGGAGAAGGGGATCAGGCCGAGTCCGAAGGCCATGAGGATGTAGCCGAAGGAGCGGGCTCCTTCGTCGCCGGCCGAGCCGAAGAGCAGGGTGCACATGGGGATGCCGAGGGCGACGAAGGCGAAGCCGATCGGCACGATGGCGACCGCCGAGGTGCGCAGTCCGTGCGAGAGGTCGTCGCGGACGGCGGCGGTGTCGCCGTCGGCGGCGGAGCGCGAGATGCGGGGCAGCAGGGCGGCCATCACGGAGACGGTGATGATGGCCTGCGGCATCTGCCAGATCAGCAGGGCGCTGTTGTAGGCGATGAATCCGGTGCCGGGGTATCCGGCGCGTTCGGCGTTCTCGCCGGCCCAGGTGGCGAACTGGGTGATGACCACGAGTCCGGCCTGGTTGGCGAAGACGAACAGCACGGTCCACTTCGCGAGCCGGGCGGCCTTGCCCAGGCCGTGGCCGCGCCAGTCGAAGCGGAGCCTGACGCGGAAGCCGGCGGCGCGCAGATAGGGGATCATCGCCAGCGCCTGGACGACGAGACCGAGCAGGGTGCCGACGCCGAGCAGCCGGACGCCTTCGGGGGTGATGGTGGTGACGCCGAGTTCGGAGCTGCGCTGGGTGCCGTAGACCCACAGGAACATGCCGAAGGTGAAGATCACCACGATGTTGTTGAGGACCGGGGTCCACATCATGGGGCCGAAGGAGTCGCGGGCGTTGAGGATCTGGCCCATGACCACGTGGACGCCCATGAAGAAGATCGTGGGCAGGAAGTAGCGGGCGAAGGTGATGGCCACCTCGTTGGCCGCCGGGTCGTCCGCGATCTTGGCGGACATCATCCGGATCAGCAGCGGGGCGGCCAGGACGGCGGCGATCACCAGGCCGCCGAGGACGACCATCACCAGGGTGAGCAGCCGGTTGGCGTAGGCGTCGCCGCCGTCGTCGTCGTTCTTCATCGCCCGGACCAGCTGGGGGACGAAGACGGAGTTGAGGCCGCCGCCGATGGTCAGGATGTAGATCATCGAGGGCAGCGCCCAGGCGACGGTGTAGGTGTCACCGAGGACGGCGGCGCCCAGGGCGGCGACCAGGACGAGCTGGCGGACGAAGCCGGTGAGCCGGGAGACCAGGGTGCCGGCGGCCATGATCGCGCTGGAGCGCAGTATCCCGGCGGCCTTGCCGCCGCGCTTGGGGGCCGGTGGCGGGGTCGGGGCGGGTGCCGGTGGCTGCTGCTGGGTGGTGGCCGGGGCGCCGGCGGCGGGCGGCGGGGTGGGCTGGGCCGGGTAGCCGGTGCCGTGGCCCGGTGGGGTTCCGGGGCCGGCCGGGCTCTGCTGGTCGCGGAAGAGGTGGGCGAAGGCGTCCTGCGACGGCGGCTGCGGCTGGGACGGCTGCGGCTGCTGGGAGGGGTACTGCTGGTGCTGCTGGGGGTGGTGCGGCTGCTGCTGGTGGTACGGCGGCTGCTGTGCGGGCGCGCCGGACCAGCCCTGGGGGTCGCGGGGGGCGTAGGGCTCCTGGTGCTGCTGCTGGTGGTACGGCTGCTGCGGGTGGGGATAGGGCCCCGGGGGATACGGGCCGGGTTGCGGGTCGCCGTCCCCCTGTGCCTGGCCGCCTTCACGGTCGTACGGCGCTTGCATCGTTACCCCACCTCTGGTTCCGGGCCGGAGTCCGGCTCACTCGCTTCGATCCACCCTCTCACCATCGGGAGGGGTGCCGGTGCCGTCGTCACCGGTGTCGGTGCCGCTCTCACCCGCCGGCACGGCACCGTCCGGCGCCTCGTCGGCGGGGCGGGCGGCGCGCTTGCGCTTGGTGTACATGCGGACCCCGGCCAGGACCACCAGGAGCAGACCGCCGGCGATCACCATCAGCACGGCGGAGGTGATGGAGGTGACCTGGGCCTGGAAGCGCATGGGCTTGCCGTAGGGCTTGCCGTCCGCCGTGTACAGCTGGGCTTCCAGGTAGGTGAGGCCGTTGGCGCGGGCGGTGGTGGAGAACTTCACCGAGGCGCTGTGACCGCCGTTGACGGTGACCTGCTGCGGGTCGCCGACCTCCAGGCCGATCTTGCGGCTGGAGGTGAGCCGCAGCTCCAGGTTCTGCACGCCCTGGACCAGGTTGTTCTGGACCGAGATGGGGATGGTGGCGCTCCGGCCGGAGAGCGTGATCCGCGTCTTCTGGATCAGGTGCACGCGCTCGGTGAGCTCGGTGAGGTCGCTCTGCACGGTGGCCCGGTACTGGGCCGCCTCGGTGGCGTGGCCGCGCCAGGAGGTGGACATCTCGCGCCGGATGGCGTTGCCGAACGGGGTGGTGACCCGGTCGGGGCGGGTCAGGATGACCTGGAAGTCGTCCAGGGTGCGCTGCGTCTCGCGCATCTCCTGGAAGGCGCTGGTGGGCAGCTCCTGGTCGCGCAGCCGGTCGGGGTAGGCGCCGGTGCCCGGCACCTGGCGGTTGGCGCCGGGGTCGGGCTGGGCGTCGGCGGCCTCGGTGAGTCCGGTGAAGGAGATCCACTGCGGGTGTTCGGTGAGGGCGGTGATCGCCTCCGCCATGGCCCGGGCCTGGTCGGCGGTGGGGGTGCGCTGCGGGGCGAGCAGCAGGCTGCGGTCCCGGCCCGGGTCCTGCCGGGCGATGGTGAGCGCCTCGGCGAGGAACTGCTGGCGGGCGGTGGTGGCGTTGGCCGGCAGGCTCATGTCGGCTTCGAAGAGCGTCGAGAGCGTGGCGTCGGCGACCAGCGCGGTGGTGCCGCCGCCGATCGGCCGGGCGGCCGTCGCGGTGTAGTCGAGGGAGTCGCCGGGACGCAGGCTGTCGCTGCGGCTGATGATGTGGTGCGCGCCCGCGGAGGTGGCCACGGAGACGATGTCCGGGTCGATGGCGCCCTCGATGGGCCAGGCGAAGTCGGTGCTGGGCTGGACGCCGAGGACGGTTTCGACGGTGAGGGCGGAGACCTCGGTGGCGGTGCGCAGCCGGCCGAGGGCGCCGGGGACGTCCTTGCCGCGGTGCGCGAGCGAGGCCAGGTCGGGGTCGCCGAAGGGCAGGGCGATCACGTCGTCGTCCTGGACGGCGTCCTGGAGGGCGGCGAGCCAGGCCCGGGCCGCTTCCTGGCCGGTGCCCGGCTGGAGTCCGTCCGGGGTGTGGATGCGGTAGTCCTCGGTCATGGCGTCCACCGAGGCGAGGAGGTCGGCGTCGATGACCCAGGTGACGGGGAGGTCGGCGCCGAGCGTGACCAGCTCGTGCAGCCGACCGCCGGGGGAGATGTCGGTGAGCAGGGAGCTGTCGCGGAAGGCGGGCGTCTGCTCCTCGTCGGCGTCGGTCTCGGCGGTGAGGTGGGTGGAGGAGATCAGCGGCCACAGCACCGTCAGCTCGGTCCCGGAAGCCGGGCCGCCCGCGCTCGGCTGCCAGGGCAGCAGGCTGCGGCCGACGCCCAGGATCTGGTCCCAGCCCTCGGCCTCGGTCTGCCCGGTGAGGGTGAGTGCCAGCTGGTAGACACCGTCCTCGCCCAGCTCCAGCGCGGAGACCGGCACCCGCAGGTCGAAGGTGGCGGACATGCCGGGGGCGATGGTGCCGATGTCCTGGCCGTGCTCATTGACGAGCCGGCCGTCCTGCTCGGCGGCGAAGCCGGTGCGCTCCAGTGCTTCCTGAAGGTCCTCACGGGCGGGCAGGAGGGTCCCGGTGCGCGGGGCGAGCCGGCTGTCGGTGATGGCGGAGGAGCCGGCGTTGGTGACGGTCCCGCGCAGCGTGAGGGTGTCGCCCTCGGTGGGCACGTCCGGGGTGATCTCCGTGAGGGAGATGGTGGCGGTGCGCTGCCCGGTGCCGGCGTCCTGGGCGGGCGCGGAGCCCGGAGCGTGCTGGAGCGCGGTGATCAGGGGCAGGACCACCAGAAGGCTCAGCAGCGAGGCGATGATCAGCCGGGCACGGCGCAGGGCGGGACCCGGCCGGCGGTCTCTGTGGGCACGGGAGATCATCGCCGGCACCTCTGTCACGCGATTGCCCCGTTCCCTCGTCCCAGAACCCGCACACATGGTAACGATGCTTGACGGGGCTCCGTGCCGGGGAGCGGCCGGGGGAAGGGGCGGTCCGGCCAGGGCCGGGCACGTACGCTGTGCTGTTGTGCCGAACGACAGGAAAGACACCCACGCCCCGCAGTCCCTCCCCGTGCTCAGCCAGGTGCAGCAGCAGGCCGTGAGTGAGCTGTTGCGGGTCTCCCCCATCGCCGACGATCTCGCCAGGCGGTTCGAGGCGGCGGGCTTCTCGCTGGCCCTGGTGGGGGGCTCGGTACGGGACGCGCTGCTGGGGCGGCTGGGCAACGATCTGGACTTCACCACGGACGCCCGCCCGCAGGACGTGCTGCGGATCGTACGCCCCTGGGCTGATGCCGTGTGGGAGGTGGGGATCGCCTTCGGCACGGTCGGCTGCCGGAAGCGGGCGCCGCACGCCGGGCAAACCGGCGCGGGGGACGGCGTTCAGGACTATCAGCTGGAGATCACCACCTATCGGTCGGAGGCGTACGACCGGGACTCCCGCAAGCCGGAGGTCGCCTACGGGGATTCCCTGGAGGAGGATCTGCTGCGCCGTGACTTCACGGTGAACGCGATGGCGGTGGCGCTGCCCCGCAAGGAGTTCATCGACCCGCACCAGGGGCTGGAGGATCTGGCGCGCAAGGTGCTGCGGACCCCCGGCACCCCCGAGGCGTCGTTCTCCGACGACCCGCTGCGGATGCTGCGGGCCGCCCGGTTCGCGGCCCAGCTGGATTTCCAGGTCGCCGACGAGGTGCGGGCGGCGATGACGGCCATGGCGGACCGTATCGGCATCGTCTCGGCCGAACGGATCCGGGACGAGCTGAACAAGCTGGTGCTGGCGGACCGGCCGCGCCGGGGGCTGGCGCTCCTGGTGGACACCGGGCTCGCCCGTCATGTCCTGCCGGAGCTGCCGGCGCTGCGGCTGGAGCGCGATGAGCACCACCGCCACAAGGACGTGTACGAGCACAGCCTGACGGTGCTGGAGCAGGCCATCGCGCTGGAGACGGAGGGGCCCGATCTGACTCTGCGGCTGGCGGCGCTCCTGCATGACATCGGCAAGCCGAAGACCCGGCGGTTCGAGAAGGACGGCCGCGTCTCCTTCCACCACCACGAGATGGTCGGCGCCAAGATGACCAAGGCGCGGATGACCAAGCTCAAGTACCCCAATGAGCTGGTGAAGGATGTCTCCCGGCTGGTGGAGCTGCATCTGCGCTTCCACGGCTACGGCACGGGCGAGTGGACCGACTCGGCGGTCCGGCGCTACGTCCGCGACGCCGGGCCGCTGCTGGACCGGCTGCACAAGCTGACGCGTTCCGACTGCACCACGCGCAACAAGCGGAAGGCGCTGGCGCTCTCCCAGTCCTACGACAGCCTGGAGCGCCGTATCGCTCAGCTTCAGGAGCAGGAGGAACTGGACGCGATCCGTCCGGACCTCGACGGCAACCAGATCATGGAGATCCTCGGGATCGGCCCCGGGCCCGAGATCGGCGAGGCCTACCGGCACCTGCTGGAGCTGCGGCTTGAGCACGGGCCGCAGGAGCACGAGGCGGCGGTGGCCGCGCTCAAGGAGTGGTGGGCGTCCCGGGACTGACCGGAGGCTGGGGCGGTGTCTCCCGTGTTTCACGTGAAACATCGGCCCGGCGCAGCCGGTAGATGAAGGCCGCGGTGATGGCGAAGAGCACGGAGACGATCAGCAGCAGCTGTACGGAGCGTCCGTCCGTGGGAAGCATCAGCGCGGCCAGCCCGGCCGATGCGACGAACGCGATATTGAAGAGCATGTCGTAGAGGGCGAAGACCCGGCCCCGGAAAGCGTCGTCCACCGAGGACTGCACCACGGTGTCGGTCACGATCTTGGCGCCCTGTGAGGTCAGGCCGAGCATGAACGCGGCGATCAGCATGGGCGCCGGGTGGAAGGGCAGCCCCAGCGGGACCAGCAGGACGGCCGGGGTGGCCGCGCAGAGGGCGAACCAGCCCAGCCGTCCGAAGCGCCGGACCGCGCTGGGGGTGAAGACCGCCGCGACGAAGAAGCCCGCTCCGGTGGTGGCCACGGCGAGTCCGAGCAGGGTCATGCCGCCGCCGTTGCCGTCATTGCCCCAGTGATTGCGGGCGAGCATCAGCAGCATCACCAGCAGGGCGCCGTAGCCGAAGCGCATGAGGCCCACCCCGGCCAGCGCCCAGGAGGCGGTCCGGCGGCGGGCGAGGTGGCCGAGCCCGGCCACCAGTCCGCGTGCGGTGGAGGCGAGAGCCGCCAGGACATGCGGCTGGACCTCGTCCGGCGCCGGGCCGAGCAGATCACGCTGGATGCGGACGGCGGCGAGGCCGGCGGCCAGATAGACGAGCACCGAGACGATCAGTGCCAGTGCGTCCTCGCTGACGGCGGTGTGGGTGAAGATCTGGGTCACCAGCGTGACGCCGCCGCCGATGGTGGCCGCGATGGTGCCCGCCGTCGGGGAGAGGGAGTTGGCGATCACCAGCCGGTCCGCGTCCACGACACGGGGCAGTGAGGCGGACAGGCCGGCCAGGATGAACCGGTTGACGCCGGTCACCGAGAGCGCCGAGAGATAGAACAGCCAGGTGGGCGCGGACTGGATCACCAGCGCGCAGGTGACCGCGGCCATCACCGCCCGCAGCAGATTCCCGTAGAGGAGCACCTGGCGCCGCCGCCAGCGGTCGAGCAGCACGCCGGCGAACGGGCCGAGGAGCGAGTACGGCAGCAACAGCACGGCCATCGCCGCAGCGATATCGGCGGGAGTGGTCTGCTGCTCCGGAGAGAAGACCACATAGGTGGCCAGCCCGACCTGGAACGCGCCGTCGGAGAACTGGGAGAGCAGCCGGACGGTCAGCAACCGTCTGAAGTTGGGAAAGCGCAACAGCGTCCGGAGGTCGGTGACGACGGTCACGCGTTCCGCCCTTCATGTTTCACGTGAAACGCCCCGCCCGGAAGCGGCGACCCGGCGGTGCAGGGTGAAGACATCGGCAGCACCGTCCAGGACACCTCCTCCCGGGTCGTCGGATCCGGTACGCCGGATCACATCATGATCGGGACGCAGTGCATCGCGCACGATCATCACACAGAGATAGAGCGTGCCCAAGAGATGGGCGGCGATGGCCAGCTGATAGCCGCCGACCGGCAATCCGTCCTGGCTCTCCCCGGTGATGTGAGCGAGGTACATCCAGATGCCGAAGTAGTAGAGCACCTCCCCGGCCTGCCAGATGAGGAAGTCCCGCCAGCGCGGGCGGGCCAGGGCCGCGAGCGGGATCAGCCAGAGCACGTACTGCGGCGAGTACACCTTGTTGGTGAGGATGAACACGGCCACGACGAGAAAGGCGAGCTGGGCCAGCCGTGGCCGGTGCGGTGCCCGCAGGGCGAGCAGGGCGATCCCGGCGAAGCCCAGCAGGGTCAGCGCGGTGGCGTAGGTGTTCACGGAGTCCAGCGGGATGTCGGTGCGCTGGGCCAGGATCAGCCAGAAGGAACCGAAGTCGACCGGCCGCTCCTCGCTGAAGGCGTAGAAGGTGACCCAGCCCTCCCAGGCCAGCAGCATCACCGGACCGTTCACGACCAGCCAGGCGCCGGCGGCCCCCAGCAGGGCCGAGCCGAAGGCACGCAACCGTCCGGCTCGCCAGCACAGCAGGAACAGCGGCCCGAGCAGCAGCAGGGGATACAGCTTGGCGGCGGTGGCGAGCCCCAGCAGCACTCCGGCGGCCAGCGGCCGGCTCCGGGACCACATCAGCAGCGCCCCGCAGGTGAGCGCCCCGGCCAGCAGGTCCCAGTTGATGGTCGCGGTGAGCGCGAACGCGGGCGCCAGCGCCACCAGCAGCCCGTCCCACGGCCGGTCGCGGTGGGTGCGGGCGACACAGGCGGCGATGATCGCCGCACAGGCCAGCAGCATCCCGGCGTTGACCAGCCAGTACAGCTGCCCCGGCCCCGGATCGACGGCTCCGCCCGGGGTGAGCCAGGCGGCCACCTCCATGAACAGCCCGGTGAGTACCGGGTATTCGAGGAACGCCTTGTCGGGGGAGAGCGTCTCGGGGATGCGGTCGAAGTACGGGATGAGCCCGTCCGCGAAGCCCCGCCCGTAGTAGAGGTGCGGGATGTCGGAGTAGCAGGCCTGGGTGTACTGGGCGGTGGGACCGCCGACCCAGCTGTCCGTGTAGCAGGGCAGTTTCTGCACCATGCCGAGGGCGAACATCCCGATCATCACCAGCACGACCACCCGCGCCGGATGCCACCAGCCCCGCCCCACGGCGGCCCGTCTGCCGACCGGCCCCCCGATCACCTCACTGCCGGCCGCAGCCACCTCATCATGCGTGGTGGGCCGTACGGGCACGGGTGGGTTGGTCGGTGCCATGCCCACATCCTGCCGTACGACCCACCAGGGTCAGCCGATGACTCGGCCAGTGTCAGAACCGCTAACCGGTTCCTCCGCTCCACCAGCCAGGGCTTCCGCTGTCGCCGTTGTTGGCGTTGCCCGCGGAGTCGGTGTCGCCGGAGCCTCCGTCCGCTCCGGCGTCCGCTCCGGCGTCCGCTCCCTCGTCGCCGTTGCTGGCACCCTCGTTGCCGGCGTTGGCTCCGCCCGGCAAGCCGGACCCGGCGTTGTCACCGCCCTGAGAGCCGCTGCTGTCGTTGGAGCAGGTCGGGTCGCCGGGCTGGCAGGAGTCGGTCGGGTCGGGATCGGGGTCGGCCGGCGGAGTCTCGGTCTCCTCGTCCCGTTCCTCCTCCTGCTCCTCGTCGACCTCCGCCTCTTCGGTCTCCTCGGTGTCCTCCGTGACCGGCGGGTCGGGCTGCTCGGGCTGAGTGCCGATACCGCGGTACTCCTCGCCGATCTTGCCGGGCTTCGGGAACTCGTCCGGAGGATCGTTCTTGGTGGCTTCCTTCATGAAGCCCATCCAGGCTTCGGCCGGGAGGGAACCACCGGTGATCTTGTCCATGCCAGCGGTGCCATACATGGAGAGGAACTTGCGGTCCTCGGGGGCGATGTCCTCGGAGTCCGGGAAGCGCCACATGCCGATCGCGGTGGAGAGATGAGGAGTGTAACCGACGAACCACGCACTGTTGTTCTGGTCCGTGGTGCCGGTCTTGGCAGCGGCTGGCTTGCCGAGTTCCTGCACCTTCCGGGCGCTGCCCTCTTCTCCGGTCACCACGCCGACCAGTACGTCAGTGACATTGTCGGCGACGTTGGCCTCGAAGTGCCGTTCAGTGTTGCTCTCGTGCTCGTAGACGGTGGCGCCCTCGAGCTCCGCATGGGTCACGAAGTACGGGTCGGCCTGCTCCCCGCTGGCAGCGAAGGTGGCATAGGCGGTGGCCATGCGGATCGGACCCGGTGTGGAGACACCGAGCGCGAAGGTCGGCACGGTGTCATTCGCCGGGCCGAGAGTACTTTCGAGCAATCCGGCGTCGATCGCTGCTTCGGCGACCTTGGCCGGGCCGATCTCCATGCCGAGCTGGACGAAGGGCGAGTTGGCCGAGATCTCCATCGCCTTGCGCAGGGTGATGTCGCCCTTGTCGCCCTCCTCGTAGTTCCTCTGCTCCCAGGTGAACGGCTCGCCGTCATCGTCCTCTCCGTACCAGATCTCTCCGTCGTAGTTCCGGATCAGCAGATCGTTCTCGCTGGAGTAGATGCTGTCCGGCGAGATCGGGGTACGGTCCTCGTCCGGCTGGTCCGCCGGCCCGTCCGGGTCGCGGACGCCGTCGCGCATCGCCGCCGCCAGCACGAAGGGCTTGAAGGTCGAGCCGACCTGGGCACCCGCGTTGTTGGCGTTGTTCAGGAAGTGTTCGAGGTAGTTGTGACCGCCGTAGATCGCGACCACCGCGCCGTCGCCGGGGACGACGGCCGCGCCGCCGAACTGGACGTGCTCGTCCGCTTCCCGGTTCTCGGGGTCCAGGTTGTCGTCGATGACCTGCTGCACCGCGTCCTCCATCTGCTTCACCATCTCCTGGTCGAAGGTGGTGTGGATGGAGTAGCCGCCCTGCGCGAGCTTGTCCGCGTCGACATCGATGTCGTCGTTGTTGATCAGATAGCTGTCGGCGAGTTCCTTCAGGTAGCCGATCTGGCCGGCCAGGTCCGTCGACGGCTTGTAGTCCTGCGGCATCGGGAACTCGGTGTACTCGTTCCGCTCCGCCAGCTCCATGTTGCCAACGGCCACCCGGCGGTCCAGGACCGTCACCCACTGGTTCGTGGCGCGCTCGGTATTGGCCTCGGCGCGCTCGGCGCCGCCGGTGCCACCCGAGGTGTCGTACAGGTCGGCGCCCTTCAACAGGGTGGTGAGGTAGGCGCACTCATTCGCGTCGAGGTCCTTGGCGTCCTTGTCGTAGTACGCCCGGGCCGCCGCCTGGATGCCGTAGGCACCGCGGCCGAAGTAGGCCGTGTTCAGGTACCCGGCCATGATCTCTTCCTTGGGCACGTCGGACGCGACCTTGACGGAGATCAGGAGTTCCTTGAACTTACGGCTGAGCGTCTGGCTCTGGTCCAGGTACATGTTCTTCACGTACTGCTGGGTGATGGTCGAGCCGGACTGGGTGTCGCCGCCCTGGGCCATGTTGACCACGGCGCGGGCGATGCCCTTGAGGTCGACGCCGGGGTCCTCCCAGAAGGTGGCGTTCTCCGCCGCGACCACCGAGTCCACCATGTCGGTGGGGATCTCGTTGAACGGGATGATCTGCCGGTTGTACTCGCCACCGCCCGCGACGACCATCTCGCTGCCGTCGGCCCAGTAGTAGACGTTCTTCTGGCTTTCGGCGGCCTTGTTCGGGTCGGGGATGTCGACCATGGCATAGGCGATGCCGATCAGGCCGACCAGCAGGCCCATGAACAGGATCGCGGAGCCCAGGATCTGCTTCCAGGACGGCAGCCAGCGGCGCGCCCCGGTGTGCTGGGCGCGCGGATAGTCGATGAATCGCTTTTTCGGTGGGGGCTCCGGCCTTCGCCTGGACCGGCGGCCGGTGCCTTCGGCGGCGCTGGAGGCCGTCGCGCGCCGATGGCCGCTCCCGCCGCTCTCCTCGCGCTGCGGTGGCGGCGCGGCCCGGCGGCCGGATGGCGCCGCGGCGCGGCGGCCGCGGGACTGCGGCGGCTTGCGACGGTGCTCGCTCATGGACAGCTACTCCTCGGACAGACGCGGGACGTCTGCTGCGGCAATGACGTGTGGTGTCTTGCAATCCCCCCGTTGTGTGCAGTCCGGCTGTGGCTCGGACGCACGTCACCGTGAACGAGGACGCAGATTCCGGCCTCTGGGTTCCCGGACAGTGATCCGCACACGGGGTTCAGCGTACGCAGCACCAAAGGCCATCTTTCTTGGCAAAAGGGCTGCTTCGGGCATTTCACTTTCAGTGAAGCGAAGATGTGATCCCCTTCACCAGGACCCCTCTTGCAGCACCTCTCGGCCCGTTCTATCGTGGCGATGTATCGGGCCGATACATCGGGCCAATACATCGTTCAACAGTTCAAGGCTCAACCGTTCACGACACAGCACGACAGGCAGTCCACCCGGGAGGTGATTCCAGCCGTGAGCCGACGCTCCGGAGTCCTGGAGTTCGCCGTACTCGGGCTCCTGCGGGAATCCCCGATGCACGGGTACGAGCTGCGCAAGCGGCTCAACACCTCGCTGGGCGTCTTCCGGGCGTTCAGCTACGGCTCCCTCTACCCCTGTCTCAAGACGCTGGTCCAGCACGGATGGCTCGCCGAGGAGCCCGGCAGCGACGCGGAGGATCCGCGCGCCACCGCGCTGTCGGGGCGGCGGGCCCGTATCGTCTACCGGCTCACGGCCGAGGGCAAGGAACGCTTCGAGGAGCTCCTGACCCAGACCGGCCCCGACGCCTGGGAAGACGACAACTTCGGTGTCAGGTTCGCCTTCTTCGGCCAGACCTCACGCGACGTACGGATGCGGGTGCTCGAAGGGCGCCGCAGCCGCCTGGAGGAGCGCCTCGCCAAGATGCGCGCCTCCCTGGCCCGTACCCGGGAGAAGCTGGACGACTACACGCTGGAACTTCAGCGCCACGGAATGGAATCCGTGGAGCGCGAGGTCCGCTGGCTCAACGAGCTGATCGAGAGCGAGCGCGAGGGCCGCGAGCGCGGCACCTCCCCGCCGGATGGCTCCGGCGACACCACTTCTTGACCATCACTTGACAATGCCGGGCCCCGCAATGGCGTGGGGCCATGCCGAAACACACACAGGGAGCAACCGGAATGGGTTCGGTTCGCGTAGCCATCGCCGGCGTGGGCAACTGCGCCGCCTCGCTGGTACAGGGCGTTGAGTACTACAAGGACGCCGCCCCGGACAGCCGGGTGCCGGGTCTGATGCACGTCCAGTTCGGCGACTACCACATCTCGGACATCGAGTTCGTGGCCGCCTTCGACGTCGACTCCAAGAAGGTCGGTCTCGACCTCGCGGACGCCATCGGCGCCAGCGAGAACAACACCATCAAGATCGCCGACGTCCCGGCCACCGGCATCACCGTGCAGCGCGGCCGGACGCTGGACGGCCTGGGCCGCTACTACCGCGAGACGATCGTGGAGTCGGACGCCGAGCCCGTCGACATCGTCCAGGTGCTCAAGGACACCAAGGCCGACGTCCTGGTCTGCTACCTGCCGGTCGGCTCCGAGGACGCCGCCAAGTACTACGCGCAGGCCGCCATCGACGCCAAGGTCGCCTTCGTCAACGCGCTCCCGGTCTTCATCGCCGGTACCAAGGAGTGGGCGGACAAGTTCACCGAGGCCGGTGTCCCGATCGTCGGTGACGACATCAAGTCCCAGGTCGGCGCCACCATCACGCACCGCGTGATGGCCAAGCTGTTCGAGGACCGGGGCGTCATCCTGGACCGCACCATGCAGCTGAACGTCGGCGGCAACATGGACTTCAAGAACATGCTGGAGCGCGACCGCCTGGAGTCCAAGAAGGTCTCCAAGACCCAGGCCGTCACCTCGCAGATCGTCGACCGCGAGCTGGGCGAGGGCAACGTCCACATCGGCCCCTCCGACTACGTCGCGTGGCTGGACGACCGCAAGTGGGCGTACGTCCGCCTGGAGGGCCGCGCGTTCGGCGACGTCCCGCTGAACCTGGAGTACAAGCTGGAGGTCTGGGACTCCCCCAACTCCGCCGGTGTGATCATCGACGCGCTGCGCGCCGCGAAGATCGCCAAGGACCGCGGCGTCGGTGGCCCGATCACCTCGGCCTCCTCGTACTTCATGAAGTCCCCGCCGGTCCAGTTCTTCGACGACCAGGCGCGTGACAACGTCGAGAAGTTCATCAACGGCGAGCTGGAGCGCTGAGCCGGCCGTCACACGGCTCAGACACCATGACGGCGGCCCGGGCTCTGTGCCCGGGCCGCCGTCGTTGCGTACCGTTCGGCACCGCCAGCGCGGCGCCGGCCCGTCACTCGTCGACGACCCGGTCCACCTGGGTCGTGGTGTGCCGCAGGATCGCCCGCAGCTCGTCCCCGACCTTCGGGCCCTTGGCCTCGGCCGGCACGAACAGGATCGACACCTGCATGTGCGGCGGCTCGGCGAACCACCGCTGCTTGCCGTCCCACACGAACGGCGACAGATTGCGGTTGACGGTGGCCAGCCCGGCCCGCGCCATGCCCTTCGCCCGCGAGGACATCCCGTGCAGTGCCTTGGGCGCCTCCAGGCCGACCCCGTGCGAGGTCCCGCCGGCGACGACCGCCAGCCAGCCGTCCCCCGGCGCCTTCTGCTGCCGGTACCCGAAGCGGTCGCCCTTGGCCACCGGCGTCACATCCAGCACCGCGCCCCGGTACTCCGTCGCCGCGTGGTCGCCCAGCCACAGCCGGGTGCCGATCCGCGCCCGGAACCGGGTCTGCGGGAACTGCTGGCGCAGCCGGGACAGTTCCTCGGCGCTCAGATGGCTCACGAACATCGTGTCCAGCGGCAGCCGGGCGGCCCGCAGCCGGTCCATCCAGCCGATGACCTCCTCCACCCCGTCCGTGCCGTCCGTGCGGTCCAGCGGCAGGTGGATCGCGAAGCCCTCCAGCCGGACGTCCTCCAGCGCGGCCCCCAGCTTGCCCAGATCCGCCGGCGTCACCCCGTGCCGGCGCATCGAGCTCATCACCTCGACGACGACCCGGGACCCCACGAGCCCGTAGACCCCGTCCACCGAGGAGGCCGAGCGGATCACCCGATCGGGGAGCGGCACCGGCTCCTCGCTGCGCCGGTACGGGGTCAGCACCAGCAGATCGCCGCTGAAGCGGTCCTTCATCGCCTCGGCCTCGTACGCCGTGCCGACCGCCAGCGTCTCGATGCCCAGCTCGGTGACCTCCTCGGCCAGCCGGTCGTGGCCGAAACCGTAGCCGTTGCCCTTGCAGACCGGCACCAGGTCGGGGAAGTCGGCGACGATCTTCCGCTGGTGCGCCCGCCAGCGGTCGGTGTCGACGTAAAGGGTGAGCGCCATGGCCGGGAGGGACCCTTCTGTTGGGGTTGTACGAGGGGTGCGTGGGGGAAGGGGTCAGCGCCGCGACATGTAGATGTCGAGCGCCTTGTGCAGCAGCTTGTTCAGCGGGAAATCCCACTCGCCCAGATACTCCGCCGCCTCCCCGCCCGTACCCACCTTGAACTGGATCAGGCCGAAGAGATGGTCGGTGTCCTCCAGCGAGTCGCCGATGCCCCGCAGGTCGTACACGTGCGCCCCCAGCGCGTGGGCGTCCTGGAGCATGCGCCACTGCATCGCATTCGAAGGGCGCACCTCGCGCTTGTGGTTGGCGGACGCACCGTACGAATACCACACATGGCCGCCCACGATCAGCATGGTGGCGGCGGCCACCGGCTCGCCCTCGTGCTTGGCGATGTACAGCCGCATGCGGTCCGGGTCCTCGGCGTTGAGCGCCTTCCACATCCGCTCGAAGTACGCCAGCGGCCGGGGCCGGAACTTGTCGCGGACGGCGGTGACCTCGTACAGCTCCTGCCACACCGGCAGATCGTCGTACCCGCCGCGCACCACCTCGACACCGGCCTTCTCGGCCTTCTTGATGTTGCGGCGCCACAGCTGGTTGAAGTTCTTGTGGACCTCTTCCAGGGAGCGGTCCTTGAGCGGGATCTGGAAGACGTAGCGGGGCTGGACGTCGCCGAAGCCGGCGCCCTCGTCCTCGCCCTGCTGCCAGCCCATCCGGCGCAGCTTGTCGGAGACCTCGAAGGCGCGCGGCTCCAGCTCGCTGGCCTCGACGTCGCGCAGCCGCTTGACCTCGGGGTTCTGGATGCCGGCCTTGATGGCGGCGGCGTTCCAGCGGCGGATGACGACGGGCGGGCCCATCTTGACCGAGAACGCGCCCTGCTTCTTGAGGTGGGCGAGCATCGGGCGCAGCCACTCCTCCAGGTTGGGCGCGAACCAGTTGATGGTGGGGCCCTCGGGGAGGTAGGCGAGGTAGCGCTTGACCTTGGGCAGCTGCCGGTAGAGGACCAGGCCGGCGCCCACGCAGACGCCGTTGCCGTCGAACCAGCCCAGGGACTCGGTGCGCCACTCGGCCTTGACGTCGCCCCAGGCAGGTACCTGCATGTGGCTGGCCGCCGGCAGCGAGCGGACATACGCCAGATGCTCCTCGCGGCTGATGGTCCTCAGGGTCAGGCTCATTCGGGGCGCTCCTTGGGCGTCTGTCGCGGCGTCTGGCGGGAAGCCTAGCGGCGCGGCGGACGCGCGGGGCGCGGTGGCCTGCCCGGGAGGCGGGTTCGGTGGGGCGATCGGCCGGGGATCGGCGCGGGATCGGCCCCGGATCGGCGCGGGGTTCAGCCCAGGACGCCGCCGAAGAGGCCGCCGTGGGCCATGGCGAGGTAGAAGCCGGTTGCGGCGGCGCCCAGGCCGATGACCAGGACGAATCGTTCGGCGGTGGTGGCCGAGACCAGCTGGCCCCAGCCGCCGGTGACGATGCCGGCCAGGCCGATCCAGGAGGCCGGCAGGTGCATGCCGTGCCACAGGGAGAGGATCAGCGCCACCGGGCCGAGGACGGCGGTGACGGCGGCGAGGGTGTTGGGGAGGGGGTGGGGGTGGCCGTCGGAGTTGAAGACGCTGCCGAGTGTCATGTGGGCCATGGGGCACCTCCTGCGGAGCGCTGGGAAGCCGTGTACCCGATCCATCCAGGTTGCTCGCGCGGGGGCCGGATTTCAACCGGAAGGGGCGGGGCGGGTACGGTGTACTGTCCCGTGTTCCGTCACTGACGGGCAGGGGATACGCATCACGACCCTCCTGCCACGGATCGTCCGTGGCCGCCTGAGTCCAGAGGAGGTGGGTTCCTTCATGCGTCACTACGAGGTGATGATCATCCTCGACCCCGATCTTGAGGAGCGCGCTGTCGCCCCCCTGATCGAGAGCTTCCTTGCCGTGGTCCGCCAGGGCGACGGCAAGGTGGAGAAGATCGACACGTGGGGTCGCCGTCGGCTCTCCTACGAGATCAACAAGAAGCCCGAGGGCATCTACTCCGTCATCGACCTGCAGGCAGCCCCCGAGACCGTCAAGGAACTCGACCGGCAGCTGAACCTCAACGAGTCGGTTCTGCGGACCAAGGTCCTCCGTCCCTCCACCCACTGAGCGAGCACGCTCCGCGGGATCAGCGGGACACCGAGTAGCGATGTCAGTGCCATAAGTAATCATCGCAGCAACAGCAGTTAGCACCCCGCCGAGAGGTTCACCATGGCAGGCGAGACCGTCATCACGGTTGTCGGCAATCTGGTCGACGACCCCGAGCTGCGCTTCACCCCCTCAGGTGCGGCGGTCGCGAAGTTCCGTGTCGCGTCCACGCCGCGCATCTTCGACCGGCAGAGCAACGAGTGGCGGGACGGCGAGAGCCTGTTCCTGACCTGCTCGGTCTGGCGGCAGGCGGCGGAGAACGTCGCCGAGTCCCTCACCAAGGGGACCCGTGTCATCGTGCAGGGCCGGCTCAAGCAGCGGTCGTACGACGACCGGGAGGGCGTCAAGCGCACGGTCTTCGAGCTGGAGGTCGACGAGGTCGGCGCCAGCCTGAGGAACGCGACGGCCAAGGTCACCCGGACCAGCGGCGGCGGCCGCGGTGGTCAGGGCGGCGGCGGCTGGGGCGGTGGCGGCGGCCAGGGCCAGCAGCAGGGCGGTGGCGGCGCTCCGGGCAACGACCCGTGGGCGACCGGCGCACCGGCCGGCGGTGGCCAGCAGGGCGGCGGCGGTGGTGGCGGCTGGGGCGGTGGCTCCGGCGGCGGCTACTCGGACGAGCCCCCGTTCTGAGGCCCGTACGCGGGCTGAGGGGAACGGCCGGGTTCGGCTCTTCACTTCTTTTTGAGATCAACGGAGAAAAACATGGCGAAGCCGCCTGCGCGCAAGCCGAAGAAGAAGGTTTGCGTGTTCTGCAAGGAGAAGATCTCCTACGTGGACTACAAGGACACGAACCTGCTGCGGAAGTTCATTTCCGACCGCGGCAAGATCCGTGCCCGCCGGGTGACCGGCAACTGCACCCAGCACCAGCGCGATGTCGCCACGGCCGTGAAGAACAGCCGTGAGATGGCGCTGCTGCCCTACACCTCGACCGCGCGCTAAGGAAGGGTGGTTAGCAGCATGAAGATCATCCTGACGAGCGAGGTCTCCGGCCTGGGTACGGCCGGTGACGTTGTCGAGGTCAAGGACGGGTACGCCCGTAACTACCTGCTTCCCCGCGGTGTCGCGATCCGCTGGACCCGGGGTGGCGAGAAGGACGTCGAGCAGATTCGGCGGGCGCGGAAGATCCGCGAGATCGCCACGATCGAGCAGGCGAACGACATCAAGGCCGAGCTGGAGAAGGTCACGGTCCGGCTGAAGGTCCGTGCGGGCTCCGGCGGCCGGCTGTTCGGTTCGGTCACCCCGGCGGACATCGTCTCCGCGGTGAAGACCTCCGGTGGCCCGGATGTCGACAAGCGCCGTATCGAGCTGAGCAACCCGATCAAGAGCCTGGGCACCCACCAGGTCTCGGTCCGTCTCCACCCGGAGGTCGTGGCCAAGGTCGGTCTGCACGTCGACGCGTCGGCGAAGTAGGGCACGGGCGGCCCCGCGCGGGCCGTACCGGGCAGCGGCGCCGGCCGCGTTCCCGTCCAGCAGGGCGGGGCGCGGCCGGCGCCGTTCCGTTTCGGTGGGCGGGTGCGGGACCGTACGGGTCAGGCGCGCTCGGCGCCGGTGACCAGCCAGCGGCCGGTGCGGGTGCGCAGCCCGAGGGTGACCAGGCGGGTGGCCATCATCAGTCCGGCCATCGCCCACCACAGGGTGGTGACGCCGCCGCCGATGGTGGGCACCAGCAGGGCGGCGGGGGCAAAGACGGCGAGGGTGAGCAGCATGGCGGCGGCCAGGTATGGTCCGTCACCGGCGCCCATGAGGACGCCGTCCAGGACGAAGACGACACCGGCGAGTGGCTGGGTGACGGCGATGATGAGCAGCACCGGCAGCAGCCGGTCGTGCACGTCGGTGTCGCTGGTGAACAGCCCCATGGTGAGCGGGCCGGCGACGGCGACCAGCGCGCCGAGGGCCAGGCCGGAGACAATGCCCCAGCCGACCATGCGGCGGCAGATGGCCCGGGCGCCTTCGGCGTCGCCCGCGCCGAGGTAGCGGCCGATGATGGCCTGGCCCGCGATGGCGATGGCGTCCAGGGCGAAGGCGAGCAGCATCCAGATGGTGAGAGCGATCTGGTGGGCGGCGACATCGGCGTCGCCGAGCCGGGTGGCGACGAGGGTGGCGAGCAGGGAGATGGCGCGCAGCGAGAGGGTGCGTACCAGGAGCGGGGCGCCGGCCCTGGCGCTGCCCCGGATACCGGACGGGTCGGGGCGCAGCGATACGGCGTGCTGCCGGGCGCCGCGCAGGACGGTGCGCAGATAGACGGCGGCCATGCCGTACTGGGCGATGACCGTGCCCCAGGCGGATCCGGCGATGCCCCAGCCGAGGCCGTAGATGAACAGGCCGTTGAGGGCGATGTTGGCGGTGAAGCCGCCGATGGCGACGTAGAGCGGGGTGCGGGTGTCCTGGAGGCCGCGCAGCACGCCGGTGGCGGCGAGCACGATGAGCATGGCGGGGATGCCGAGGATGCTGATCCGCAGATAGGTGGTCGCGTGCGGGGCGGCGGTGGGGGAGGCGCCGAAGGCGTCGATGAGGGTGGCGGCGGTGGGGATGCCGAGCAGGACGACGGCGAGTCCGAGGAGGACGGCGAGCCAGATGCCGTGGACGCCCTGGCGGAGGGCGGCGGGCAGGTCGCCGGCGCCGAGGCGGCGGGCGACGGTGCCGGTGGTGGCGTAGGCGAGGAAGACGAAGACGTTGACGGCGGTGGTGAGCAGGGCGGCGGCGATGCCGAGGCCGGCCAGCTGGGGGGTGCCGAGGTGGCCGATCATGGCGCTGTCGGCGAGGAGGAAGAGCGGCTCGGCGACGAGGGCGCCGAAGGCGGGGAGAGCGAGGGTGAGGATCTCGCGGTCGTGGCGGCGGTGGGTGGCGGTGCTCTGCGAGGACACGAGGAGATCCAAACATCCACAGGTAATAGACGCAATGGTTTTGTGATCCTTACCTCGATCCCTCTCCGGTGTGATGGTCTGCGGTCGTTGTCGTGAGCCCGGCGAGTGAACGAGCGTTCCCGTCATCGCGGCTGCGCGGAGGGTGAACGCCCAGGTCAGAGCGGGTGCGAAGTGGATCATGAACGGGTGTCACCCGGACCCCGCAACGCCTTGTCCACAGCGAGTCCCGGCTTATCCACAGGATGCGATCTGAAATCCACATAGCCTGTGGATAACTTGTCCGCTCCACCCCTCCCCCGGCTGTCCGCCGCGGCGGCCGACTGCCGTAGCGTAGGTCCGCGCCGGGCGCGGACGATACGGATCCGGGCCGCGCCCGAGGTCCGGGAGGAGGTGGGGTTCGATGGCCGAGTACGAGCACGGGGACCCCCCCTGGGACGACGCAGCACCCGGGGAGGGCCCCCCGCAGGTGCCCCAGGCCCGCGGCGGCTCGCGTCGTGGCCCGGACGACGACGACCCGCCCCCCGCCGGCTTCGAGCGGGTCCCCCCGCAGGACGTCCGCGCCGAACAGTCCGTCCTCGGCGGCATGCTGCTGTCCAAGGACGCCATCGCCGACGTGGTCGAGACCCTGCGCGGTGCGGACTTCTACAAGCCCGCCCACGAGACCATCTACGCCGCGATCCTCGACCTCTACGCCAAGGGCGAGCCCGCCGACCCCATCACCGTCGCCAACGAACTGACCAAGCGCGGCGAACTCGCCAAGGTCGGCGGCGCCGGCTACGTGCACTCGATCGTGCAGATGGTCCCCACCGCGGCCAACGCGCTGTACTACGCCGAGATCGTCCACGACAAAGCGGTCCTGCGCCGCCTGGTCCAGGCCGGCACCCGCATCACCCAGATGGGGTACGCGGCGGACGGCGACGTGGACGACATCGTCAACACGGCACAGGCCGAGGTGTACCAGGTCACCGAGCAGCGCACCTCCGAGGACTACCTGCCGCTCAGCGACATCATGGAGGGCGCCCTCGACGAGATCGAGGCGATCGGCGCCCGCAGCGGCGAGATGACCGGCGTCCCCACCGGCTTCACCGACCTGGACGCCCTCACCAACGGCCTGCACCCCGGCCAGATGATCGTCATCGCCGCCCGCCCGGCCATGGGCAAGTCAACGCTTGCCTTGGATTTCGCCCGGGCCTGCTCCATCAAGCACAAGCTGCCCAGTGTCATCTTCTCGCTGGAGATGGGGCGCAACGAGATCGCCATGCGTCTGCTGTCCGCCGAGGCGCGGGTGGCGCTGCACCACATGCGGTCCGGCAGCATGACCGACGAGGACTGGACGCGGGTGGCGCGGCAGATGACGGAGGTCAACGACGCGCCGCTGTACATCGACGACTCGCCGAACCTGTCGATGATGGAGATCCGCGCCAAGTGCCGGCGGCTCAAGCAGCGCAACGATCTGCGGCTGGTCGTCATCGACTATCTCCAGCTGATGCAGTCGGGCGGCAGCCGCCGCCCGGAGAGCCGGCAGCAGGAGGTCTCGGAGATGTCCCGGAATCTGAAGCTGCTGGCCAAGGAGCTGGAGGTGCCGGTGATCGCGCTCTCCCAGCTGAACCGTGGCCCCGAGCAGCGCACCGACAAGAAGCCGATGGTCTCCGACCTGCGGGAATCGGGTTCGATCGAGCAGGACGCCGACATGGTGATCCTGCTGCACCGGGAGGACGCCTACGAGAAGGAGTCCCCCCGGGCCGGTGAGGCGGACCTGATCGTGGCCAAGCACCGTAACGGTCCCACCGCCACGATCACGGTCGCCTTCCAGGGGCACTACTCGCGCTTCGTCAACATGGAGGGCGGCTTCTGAACGGCGCCGCCCTCGCGGTGCGCCTCCCACGCTGCGTCGATCTCCCGGAGCAGCCGCTGCCGTGACCGGCTGCCGACCAGCCGCAGCACGGGTTGTCCGGCGTCGAAGAGGATCAGGGTCGGCAGGGACAGTACGCCGTGGGCGGCGGTGGTCGCCGGGTGGTGGTCGGCGTCCAGCTGGACGACCTTGAGCCGGTCCGCCCGTTCCGCGGCGATCGCGCCGAGCACCGGGCCCAGCTGGCGGCAGCCTGGGCACCAGTCGGCGGTGAACTTCACCAGCACCGGCCGGTGGGTGCGGGACGGCGAGCGGGAGCGCCGGCTGCCGTTGGTGGCGGGGGAGTTCCCGGCGTACCGGCTGGTGCTGGACGCGCTGGAGCCGGTGCGGCACCGGGTGATCGCGGACCGGGTGGCGCTGGGCGCGGCGCTGTCTCAGGCGCGGACGCCGGTGGTGGTGCGGACGGGGGGTCCGGCGGGGCTGCTGGTGGGTGAGACGGCGGTGCCGGCGCTGGTGACCGGGCCGGGGCTGCGGGTGGCGTTCGATCCGGTGGTGCTGGCGGGGGCGGTGGAGTCGGCGGTGGGCCCGGATGTGCTGCTGGAGCTGGGCGGGGAGGGAGCCGGGCCGGTGCGGGTGCGGTCGGCGGATCAGGGTGGTTTCACGACGCTGGTGATGGTGGTGCGGGATGGATCCTGAGAACGCGGTGGTGGCGCTGTGCGCCGAGGGGATGGCGACGGGGGACGACGCGTTGTTCCTGCGGGCGTGGGAGGTGGCGGCGGACGACTGGGAGCGGTGCGTGGCGGCGCACTACGTGGCGCTGTCCCGGCCGGGGGCGGCCCAGCGGTTGCGGTGGAACCGGCGGTGTCTGGAACTGGCGGACGCGGTGGGGGACGCGCGGGTGGCCGGGTTCTATCCGTCGCTGCACGCCGCTCTGGGCCGGGCGTGGGAGGACCTTGGCGAGGTGGCGGCGGCCCGGGAGGAGTTCGAGCGGGCGGCGGGGCGTGCCGGGGTGCTGGGGAGGACGCGTACGGGGCATCGCTGCGGGAGGCGATCGCGGAGGGGCTGCGGCGGACGGGTGGGGTGGGGCCGCGGGGGTGGGCGGGGGTCAGGTGAGTCCGCCGGTGGCGCGGATGTTCTGGCCGGTGATCCAGCGGCCGTCGGGGCCGGCGAGGAAGGCGATGACGTCGGCGATGTCGGCGGGGGTGCCCAGGCGGCGCAGCGGGGTGAGGGTGGTGACGTGGTCCAGGGCCTCGGGCGGGTTGGCGGAGCGCAGCATGTCGGTGTCGGTGGCGCCGGGGGAGACGGTGTTGACGGTGATGCCGCGCGGGCCGAGTTCCTGGGCGGCGACGGCGGTGAGGAGTTCCAGGGCGGCTTTGCTGGCGGCGTAGGGGGCGATGTGGGGGACGGGGCGGACGGTGTTGAGGGTGGAGACGCTGATGATCCGTCCGCCGTCGGGCATGTGGCGGGCGGCGTGCCGCAGGGTGTGGAAGACGGCGGTGGTGTTGACGGCGAGGGTCGCTTCGAAGGTGGCGTCGTCGGTCTCGGCGAGTGGGGTGGGGACGGGGGAGAGCGCGGCGTTGTTGACGATGATGTCGGGGGTGCTGTGGCGCTGGGTGGCCTGGTCGAGGAGGGTTTCGGCGGCGTGCGGGCCGGTGAGGTCGAGGCGGATGCCCCAGGCGCTGCCCGGGGCGCCGGAGCGTTCGACGGCGGCCACGGTTTCGGCGGCGGCGGTCTCGTCGTGGGCGTAGTTGAAGACGACCCGGGCGCCGTCCCGGGCGAGGCGTTCCACGACGGCCCGGCCGATACCGCGTGAGCCGCCGGTGACGACGGCGGTCTTTCCCTGGAGGGTTGCCATGGGCGGCACTGTAGTGCGGGGGCGGGCGCGGGGGGAGGCGGCGTGCGGCCGGGGATGTCGGGGGCGGACGGGGCGGGGTGGCGGTGTGTCACAGTGGCGCGGTGTACCGGGAGCAGGAGGTGTGGAGCGCCGAGGCGGCTTCGGGTCTTGTCCTGCCCGATGGCTGTATGGATCTGATCTGGTCGGAGCGGGTCGGGCTGCTGGTGGCGGGCCCGGACACCCGCGGGCGGCGGGTGGATCCGGGGGTGGCGTCGGGGCGGGCGACGGGGCTGCGGTTCGCGCCGGGGCGCGGGCCCGTGGTGTTCGGGGTGCCGGCGTGGGAGGTACGGGACCGGCTGGTGCCGCTGGCTCAGGTGTGGCCACAGCGGACGGTGCGGGAACTGGCGGAGCGGGTGGCGGGCGCGGTGGATCCGGGTGCGGTGCTGGCCGGGGCGGCGGCGCGCCGGGTGGCGGCGGTGGGGCCGCCGGAGGCGTGGCGGGCGTGGGCGGCGTCGGCGCTGGGGCGGGGGTGTCCAGTGGCGGAGGTGGCGCGGCGGCTGGGGTTGAGCGAGCGGCAGTTGCGCAGGCGCTGTCAGGTGGCGTTCGGGTACGGGCCGAAGACGCTGGCGCGGGTGCTGCGGATGCGGCGGGCGCTGGGGTGGGCACGGGCCGGGGTGCCGGGGGCCGAGGTGGCGGTCCGGGCGGGGTACGCCGACCAGGCCCATCTCTCGCGTGAGGTGCGGGGCCTGGCCGGGGTGCCGCTGTCGGCGCTGGTGGCGGCGCGGGGGCCGGTCAGCTGAGGGGTGCGAAGAGGTCCACGTGGTTGCCGTCGGGGTCCAGGACGACGGCGTAGCGCTGGCCCCAGGGTGCGTCCCAGGGCGGGTTGGCGCCGGGGTGGCCGGCGGTGGTGAGGTCGGCGTAGAGGCGGTCGACCTCGGCCGGGTCGTCGCAGCGGAAGGCGATGGCGATGCGGTGGCCGCCGCGGGGCGGGGTCCAGTCGGGCTGGAACGAGGTGATGGTGGCGACGGTGTCCCAGGCGAGGCGCAGTCCGCCGGGGAGCCGGGCCTCGACGTGGGGGGTGTCGGGGTCGGTGTCGGGGATGTCGAGGCCGAGGCGCCGGTAGAAGGCGAGGGAGGCGGCGAGGTCGCCGGTGATCAGTCCGATGAGGTCGAAGCGTGGTGCCATGCGGGCAGGTTAGGCGGGTGCCGGGACGGGGGTCTTGAAGGAAACGGACGGGGGCGGGGTGCCGCGGCCGGTCGTATTGTCCACAGAAAGCGGGTGGCTGTGGATAACT
The DNA here is from genome assembly GCF_900116145.1 of Streptomyces harbinensis. Lineage (GTDB taxonomy): Bacteria > Actinomycetota > Actinomycetes > Streptomycetales > Streptomycetaceae > Streptomyces > Streptomyces carpaticus. Next base: position 348,461 of record NZ_FPAB01000004.1, read on the forward strand.
TTCCGCGGCTGTCAGTGCCCGCTTCTACGGTCTGAGGCATGACCGTGTCCTCCGGCTCCGCTGCCGCGACCACCACCGCTTCCTCCGTCTCTCCTCCCGCCTCCGCCTCCGGCGCCGCGCCTCGCGAGCGGCTGCCCGGGGTGTTCCGGCTGTGGCTGGCCGGGGCGCTGGTGTCGATGCTCGGCACCAGCGTGATGTGGTTCGCGCTGGGGTGGTCGGCGTCGGCGCACGGTGGCCTGGCGGCCGGGCTGGTGCTGACGGCCGTCAATCTGCCGCGGTTCGCCCTGTTGTTGGTCGGGGGTGCGGTGGGGGACCGGGTGGGGGCCTGGCGGGTGATGGTGGCGGGGGATGTCGCCATGGTGGTGGTGTCGCTCGGGCTCGCGGCGGCGGCGTGGCGGTTCGGGGCTCCGCTGTGGCTGCTGCTGGTGGCCGGGCTGCTGATCGGGGTGGTGGACGCGTTCTATCTGCCGGCGTCGGGGTCGATGCCGCGCCGGCTGGTGGGTGAGGCGGTGCTGTCCCGGGCGATCGCGCTGCGGCAGACCGGGGTGCAGCTGACGATGTTCGCGGGCGGCGCGCTGGGCGGGGTGCTGATGGCCCGGGCCGGGCTGAGCGGGGTGGCGCTGCTGCAGGTGGGGACGTTCTCGCTGATGCTCGTGGTGCTGGTGGGGATACGGGGCCGGTTCGCCGGGGAGCGGCCCGCGCCGTCCGGCGGCTCCGTGGCGCGGGACATCGGGGACGGGCTGCGGCTGGCGTGGCGGACCCGGCTGCTGCGGGTGTCGCTGGCCGTGACGGCGGTGGCGGCGGGGTGTCTGCTGCCGGTGGTGTCGCTGCTGGTGCCGTTGCTCGCGCGGGAGCGCGGGTGGAGCGCGGAGCTGGCGGGGGTGGTCGTCGGGTCGCAGGCGCTGGGGATCGTCGCGGTGTCGCTGGCGGTGCTGTGGCGCGGTGGAGCCGGACTGCCGGGGGTCGCGGCGGCGGTGGGGCTGCTGCTGGCCGGTGGGTCGATGGCGGTGCTCGCGGTGGCGCCGGTGCCGGGCGTGGTGGTGGCCGCCGCGCTGGGCGTGGGGGCGGGGAACGGGCTGTTCGGCGCGCATGTGGCACCGCTGCTGCTGACGGCGGCGCCGCCGTCCCATCTCTCCCGGGTGCAGGCGATCGTGACGATGGTGCAGAGCGGTGCGCTGCTGGCGATGATTCCGCTGCTGGGTGCGGCGGCGGAGCACATACCGGTGGCGGCGGTGCTGGGCGGCTGCGCCCTGGTGGTGGCGGGCACGGCCGCCTGCGCCCTGGCGTCGGAGCCGTTCCGCACGGTCCGCAGGCCGGGGGCGGCGGGCTAGGCAGCGGGCCGCACTGACTCGGGTGGGCTCCGACCGGGATTGCCCGGGGCTGGGCAGGCCTGGCCACATGGGCTGGGATCGGCTGGGCTGAAGGGTCGGGCTGAGGGGCCGGGCCTGACCGGGCCGCGCCGGTTCGGGCGGGGGCTGCCGTCGCCGGGGCTCGGACGGGTCCCGGGGCGGTACGTCGGTCCGGCGGGCGGAAGCGGGGCCGGGCGGCGGGTTACGCCTCGGACGGGGCGCCGGCCGGTACGCCGGCCACGGGGCCGGCCGGGGTGCGCAGGGCGTCGACCAGGGGGGCCAGTTCGGGGTGGGTGCCGGCCTCGGTCAGGGCCCGGTCGAGGGCGGCGTCGTTGGTGGGGCGGGCCTCTTCCAGCAGGGCGCGGCCGGTGTCGGTGACGTCGGTGTAGATGCCCCGGCGGTCGTCCGCGCACAGGTAGCGGGTGAGCAGGCCCCGGTCCTCCAGGCGGTTGACCAGCCGGGTGGTGGCGCTCTGGCTGAGGACGACGGCCTCGGCCAGCTCGTTCATCCGGACGTGGCCGCCGGTGCCGTCGTGCTGCTGGACGAGCACGTTGAGGACGGAGTACTCGCGCACGCTCAGCCCGTGGGCGGCCTGGAGGGCGCGTTCGACGGTGGTCTCGATGCGCCCGTGGAGGGCGGAGAGGGCGCACCAGCGCTGGCTCAGGGTCTGGTCGGGGCGCGTCATCGTGCCTCTCCTTCCGCGTGCCGTTGCGGCTCCCAGGTTAGCGCAGTGCCGCAAGAGACGGCGTTTGCATGTAGCCAGCGTCTGCAATTATTGTCCGAGCGGGTAAGAACTGTCTGCATATACACCGGGAGGGCCGTCCATGCCGCTCGCACTGCTCGCTCTGGCCATCGGTGCCTTCGGCATCGGGGCCACCGAATTCGTGATCATGGGGCTGTTGCCCGAGGTCGCCGGCACCTTCGGGGTGTCCATCCCGACCGCCGGATACCTCGCCACCGGCTACGCGCTGGGCGTGGTGGTCGGGGCGCCGGTGCTGGCCGTCGCCGGGGCGCGGATCCCGCGCAAGCGGATGCTGACGGCCCTGATGGGACTGTTCATCGCGGGCAACGCGCTGTCCGCCGTCGCGCCCGTCTTCGCCGTGATGCTGGCCGGGCGGATCATCGCCTCGCTCGCGCACGGCGCGTTCTTCGGCATCGGCGCGATCGTGGCGGCCTCCCTGGTGGCGCCGCACCGGCGGGCCGGGGCCATCGCCCTGATGTTCACCGGGCTCACGGTCGCCAACGTGGTCGGCGTCCCGCTCGGTACCTGGCTCGGGCAGCAGGTCAGCTGGCGGGCCACCTTCGCGGTGATCGCCGGAATCGGCGTCATCGCCCTGGCCGGCGTGGCCGCTCTGGTGCCGCACGGCGACAGGAGCCCGGACACCGATGCCGCCGCGACGGCCCGGTCCGGCGGGCTGCGCGGAGAACTCGCCGCCTTCCGCAACGCCCAGGTGCTGCTCGCGATGGCCATGACCGTTCTCGGTTTCGGCGGGGTCTTCGCCGCCGTCACCTATCTGGCGCCGATGATGACCGACGCCGCCGGGTACGCACCGGGCGCCGTGACCTGGCTGCTGGTGCTGTTCGGCCTCGGCATGCTCATCGGCAATCTGGCGGGCGGCCGGTACGCCGACCGCGCGCTGATGCCGATGCTGTACGTCTCACTCGGCGGTCTGGCCGTCCTGCTGGCGCTGTTCACCGTCGCCGCCCACCACAAGGCGGGCGCCGCGATCCTGCTGCCGCTGATCGGCGGATTCGGGTTCGCCACCGTGGCACCGCTCCAGAAGCGGGTCCTCGACCACGCCGCGCAGGCCCCGACGCTCGCCTCCGCCGTCAATATCGGGGCGTTCAACCTCGGCAACGCGCTGGCCGCCTGGCTGGGCGGGGTGGCGCTCGGCGCCGGACTCGGCCCGACCTCCCCCAACGCGGTCGGCGCCGTCATGGCCCTGGCCGCACTCGCCCTGGCGGTCGCCGCGACCGTACTGGAGCGCCGGGACAAGCCCGCCCGCCCCGAGCGGGACGCCCGCCGGGAGGGCGCCGCCGAACCCGAGGGCGCCGCCGTCGGGCCGGGCGTCAGCCCAGAGCCACCGAGTACGGTGCGAAGCGGCGGCTGATGTCGCCCGGCAGCGCGGCGGCGCCGCGCACCATCAGGGTGCTGCGCAGCTCACCGGACAGGCCCCGGTCCCGCAGCCACCGGGCGAGGTCCGGATGCCGGTCGTCCACGTCGAAGCGCAGCGGTGCGGTGGCCCGCGCGCCCAGGAAGGTGATCAGGGCCCGGGCGGTGGCGGGGTTCTCGGCGATCAGTGGCCCGATCACCGCCGTGCCGGGGTTCGGCCAGGCCGCCCCGTACCCGGTGAGCCGGCCGTCCGCGTCGTGCGCCACCGCCAGCGCGTCCGCGAAGGCGGGCAGCCGGGTCAGCAGCTGGGTCCGGTCCATGCCGGCCACCGGCAGATCGAGCGCCAGAATGCCCGGCAGATCGGCGGCGCCGGCCGGCCGCACCCGCACCCCGGGCTCGTCGGGCCCGCCGGGTACGAACGCACCGCGCAGGGTGGTCACCGCCCCCACGGCGCGAAAGCCCAGCCGTTCGTACAGCGGGCGCCCGTTGTCGGTCGCGTACAGGAACAGCACCCGCTCCCCCGCCTCGGCGATCGCGTGCCGCATCAGCCGTCCGCCCAGCCCGCGCCGTTCATGACGCCGCGCCACCAGCACCATGCCGACACAGCCGTACCCGGGACAGGACGTCAGCACGAACGCCCCGATCAGGCCGCCCTCCGCGTCGTCGGGCGGGGCGTCGATCCCGTACCCCGTGCCCGCGCTCAGCAGCAGCCGCCACTTGTGCTCCTCCCGGGACCACGAGCGGTCGGCGGACAGATCCAGAGCCGCCGGCAGATCCGCGAGGGTCAGCCGGCGGGTGGGCAGCGTGAGCGAAGAGGTCGGCACGCGGCTCAGGATCGCGGCGCCCCGGGCGCCACCGCCACCCGTTTTCCCCTCCCCCGCCGTTCCCGCGATGGCAGGGTGGCGCCATGACCGACGATCAGTCCCTGCTGCCCGGTACCCACCGCGCCCTGTACCACCGCACCGCCACCGCCCAGGCCACCGGCCGGGCACCGGCCGTCGCCGCCGCCGTCGTCCGGGACGGCACCCTGGTGTGGACCGGCGCCCACGGCGCCTACCCGGCGGGCGAGGACCGGCAGTACCGCATCGGCTCGATCACCAAGACCTTCACCGCCGTGCTCGTCCTGCGGCTGCGCGACGCCGGACTGCTCGACCTCGGCGACCGGCTGGCCACCCACCTCCCCGGCACCCCGTACGGCGGCGACGCCACCATCGCCCAACTGCTCTCGCACTCCGCCGGCCTCGCCGCCGAGGCACGCGGCCCCTGGTGGGAGCGGACCGAGGGAACCCTGCGCCCGCAGCTCGCCGACCTCTTCGGCCCCGACGCGCAGAAACACCCGGCGGGCCGCGGCCACCACTACTCCAACCCCGGCTACGCCCTGCTCGGCGCGCTCGTCGAGCGGCTGCGCGGCGCGCCCTGGACGGAGGTCCTGGACACGGAGATCCTCCAGCCGCTGGGGATGACCCGAACCACCGCCCTGCCGCAGCCGCCGTACGCGCCCGGCTGGGCCGTCCACCCGCACGCCGACGTGCTCCAGCCGGAACCGCTCACCGACACCGGGCGGATGGCACCGGCCGGCCAGCTGTGGTCGACGCCCGGCGACCTGGCGGCCTTCGCCCGGTTCCTGCTCGCCGGGGACGACGCCGTCCTCGGTGCGGACACCCTCGCCGAGATGCGTACCCCCGCCGTCGCGCCGGCCGATCCGGGAGGGGAGGCCGGGTACGGGCTCGGCCTGCAGATCATCCGCAGCGGCGGCCGGGTGCTGACCGGGCACACCGGGTCGATGCCCGGCTTCACCGCCGCGCTGTGGACGAGCCCCGCCGACCGGCTGGCGGCCCTCGCCTTCGCCAACGCGACCTCCGGGGTACCCACCGGGGCGCTGGCCGCCGAGCTGCTGGCGGAGGTCGCCGACCGCGAGCCCACCGTGCCCGAGCCGTGGCGGCCGATGCCGGCCGCGGACGCCGAGCCGTGGCTGGTGGCGCTGACCGGCACCTGGTACTGGGGCACCGGCGCGTACACACTGCGGCTGCTCGCCGGCCGCACCCTCGTCCTCACCCCGGCCGGCGGCGCCGGGCGCGGCTCGCGCTTCCGTCCGGTGCCGGGCGACGAGCGGCGCTGGCGCGGCCTGGAGGGCTACTACGCGGGCGAGATCCTGCACGCCGTCCCCGACGGGCCGGCGCCCCATCTCGACCTGGGCACCTTCGTCTTCACCCGCATCCCCTACGACCCGGACGCCCCGACCCCCGGCGGCGGCGACCCGGCCGGCTGGACGGGACGGTGACCGGGCGGGCCCGCCCCGCAGGCCGCCGCGGGCCGTCCGGTCAGCCGTCCAGCATCATCTTGAAGCCGAGGTGGCTGGCCTCGAAGCCGAGCCGCTCGTAGAACCGGTGGGCGTCCACGCGCGTGGCGTCGGAGGTGAGCTGCACGACGGCACACCCCTGGCGCCGCGCCTCGGCCACCGCCCAGCCGATCATCTCGCCGCCCAGACCGGCCCCGCGCTGCGCCGCGTGCACCCGCACCGCCTCGATCAGAGCGCGCGACGCGCCCCGCCGGGACAGCCCGTGGATCACGGACAGTTGCAGGGTGCCCACCACGGTGTCCGGGTCCTCGGGACGCACGGCCACCATCAGGTGCTGGTGCGGATCGGCGGCGATCCGTTCGAAGGCCGCCAGGTACGGCTTCGGGTCGTCGGTGCTCTCCCGCGCCGCGCCCAGCGGGTCGTCGGCCAGCATCGCGACGATCTCCGGTATGTCCGCGCTCGTCGCGTATCTCATGGTGATGCTCATGCCATCGAGTCTAGAAAACGCGTGCGCACCGGCCATCGCGGCACAGGAAGGGGGTTGTGTCTCGTCCGGGTAACGGTAGGGTCGGTCTCGCCTGCTGGGCGACGGCCAGCCGCTCAGTGTATGAGGTTCGGGGGCTCTCTGGCCGGAATATCCGGCTGACCACCCGGCCCCGGTGCGCGCGCTGGCACGCTGACCCACCGGGAGTTGATCGAGGCGAGGCAGAGCACATGACCGCGATACCGGCCGACGACGGCACCGCTCGTACCGGGGTCCCGCAAGGGCGCCCGCCGTCACCCGATGCCGTGCTGATCCGGCGCACGCTGGCGGAGATGGAGCCGGTGGCCGACGAGGCCACCTCGTTCTTCTACGCGCTGCTGTTCGTGAACCACCCTTATCTGCGCGAGATGTTCCCCCCGGCCATGGACGCCCAGCGCGACCGGCTCTTCGGCGCGCTGCTCACCTCGGCGCGGCACATCGACGACACCGTCTCGCTCACCGAGTACCTGATGCAACTGGGGCGCGGCCACCGCAAGTACGGCACCCGCTCCACCCACTACCCGGCCGTCGGCGAGTGCCTGATGACCGCGCTGGAACGATTCGCCCCGCGCACCTGGGGCCCGGAGGCCGAGGCCGCGTGGGTGCGCGCGTACACCGCGATCTCCCAGATCATGATCGACGCCGCCGCCGACGACGAACTGCGCTCCCCCGCCTGGTGGCACGCGGAGATCGTCGGCCACGAGCCGCGCACCTCCGATGTCGCGGTGGTGACCGTCCGCCCCGACCAGCCCTACCCGTACCGCGCCGGCCAGTACGCCAGCATGGAGACGCCGTGGTGGCCGCGCGAGTGGCGGCAGTACTCCTTCGCCTGCTCGCCGCGCCCGGACGGGCTGCTGACCTTCCATGTGAAGGCGGTGCCGGCCGGCTGGGTCTCCCGGGCGCTGGTGCACCGCGCGCGGCTGGGGGACGTGGTGCGGCTCGGGCCGCCGGAGGGGGCGATGACCATCGACCACACCTCCGACAGCGGGCTGCTGTGCGTGGGCGGCTCCACCGGGATCGCGCCGATCAAGGCGCTGGTGGAGGATGTCGCCGAGCGCGGCAGGCGGCGCCGGATGGAGGTGTTCTTCGGCGCCAACCGGGACTCCGACCTGTACGACCTGGAGTCGTTCCTGGAACTGGAGCGCCGCTACGACTGGCTGTCGGTGCGTCCGGTCGTCGCGCAGTACGCGACCCGCGGCTTCGCGGGGCGGCTGCCGGAGGCGGTGCGGGAGTACGGGCCGTGGCCGGAGTTCGACGGCTATCTGTCCGGGCCGCCGCAGATGATCCGGCACAGCGTGGCGGCGCTGGTCTCGGCGGGGATCGAGGAACGCCGGATACGGCACGACTTCACGGGTACGTTGACCGCCGCGGGGCTGGCCTCGCACCAGTGAGTCACCGAGCACGGCACGACGCAAGGTCTGAGGATGAACAACGGGGATGACAGCGCCCGGCTGCCCGGCAGCGACGGCGAGCACGAGCTGCAGCGGCAGCTCGGCAGCGAGCACCGGGCCGACCGCTTCTACGAGGAGCAACTGCTCGACCACCTCAACGAGCGGATGCGGGAGTTCGTGGCCAGGGCGGAGATGTTCTTCCTGGCCACCGCCGACCGCAACGGGGAGTGCGACAGCAGTTTCCGGGCCGGGCCGCCCGGCTTCATCCACGTCCTGGACCACCGGTCGGTGGCCTACCCGGAGTACCGGGGCAACGGGGTGCACGCCTCGATGGGCAACATCACGGAGAACCCGCACGCCGGGATGCTTTTGATGGACTTCGACCGGGCGCGGATCGGGCTGCACATCAACGGCCGGGCCCACATCGTCCCGGACGCCGAACTGCGTGCCCTGCACCCGGAACTCCCGCGGGACACCGCCCCGGGGCGGCGCGCCGAGCTGTGGGTGCGGGTGGAGGTGGAGGAGGCGTACATCCACTGCGCCAAGCACATCCCGCATCTGGTGAAGGCGCCCAAGCGCACGGCACGGGCGTGGGGCAGCGACGACTACCGGCGCAAGGGCGGCGACTTCTTCGGTGCCGCCCGGCAGGCGCGCGAGGCACGCGGGGAGCCGGGGCCCAGGGGTACGGGCACGGGTACGGGTCCCGGTGCGGCCCCGGGTACGGCGCAGCCGCCGGCGCCGGTTCCGGTCCAGGCACCCCCGCCCCCGCCGCCTCCGCCGCCCGCCGCGCTGCCGCAGCCGGCCCCCGTACCGCCGCCCGCCGCCGTACCGCCACCGCCACCGGCCCCCGTACCGCTTCCCCCGCCCGAGCCGGCGCCCGCCCCGGTGGCCGCGCCCGGGCTGCCGCTGCCGCCGCCGTCCGTCCCGGTGCCCCCGCCCCGGGCGCACGACTGGCAGGAACAGGCCGAGCGGGCGCTGGCCGAGGCCGAGCGGCGCGGCCCGCACGAGCCGCCCCCGGACGCCGGCCGGGAGCACCCGCACGGTGCGGGCTGGTTTGGCCGGTGAGGGGGTTCAGCCGAGGTCGGGGGCGAGCAGCGCCCGCACCCCTGCGATGTTCCGGATCAGGTACCCGCGCAGGGTGAACGGGACGAGATCGACCGCGCCGAGCCCGTCCGGGGTGAACGGCAGCCGCACGATCTCGTACTCCCCGCGCGGCTCGGTCACCTCGGGCCCGTGCCGCAGCGCCGGGTCCATGGCGGTCAGCCGGCACACGAAGAAGTGCTGCACCTTGAGGCCGGGCGGCGTCCGCTCGCCCGGCTCGGGGACGTGCGGCACCGTGTCGACGAACGCCGGCACCGCGCCCGTGATCCGGGCGCCCAGTTCCTCGGACACCTCGCGGTGCAGGGCGTCCAGCACCGTGGTGTCGGACGGCTCGACGCCGCCGCCCGGGGTGATCCAGTACGGCGGCCGGCCCGGCTTGGTGCGCTTGATGACGATCAGTTCGGTGTCGTTCCCGGCCAGCAGGATGGCACGGGCGGTGCGCTTGACCACCGGTGGTGCGTCGGTCATGCGGGTACCCATCGCCCGAACCCCGCCGTACGAAACCTCGCCGGGCCCCGGACGGTGCGTCAGCCGGCCGCCGCGTCGAGGGCGCCGGTCAGATCGGCGATGAGGTCGGCGGCGTCCTCCACCCCCACCGACAGCCGGATGAAGCCCTCGGGTACGTCGTCGCCGCCCCAGCGGGCCCGGCGTTCGGCGGTGGAGCGCACCCCGCCGAAGCTGGTGGCGTTGTCGACGATGCGCAGCGCGGCCAGAAAGCGTTCGGCGGTGTCGCGGTCGGCGAGGGTGAAGGAGACCACGCAGCCGTACCGCCGCATCTGGCGGGCGGCGAGGGCGTGCGCCGGGTCGTCGGGCAGCCCGGGGTGGCGCAGCCCGGTGACCTCGGGCCGCTCGCGCAGCGCGGTGGCGACGGCGAGCGCGTTGCTCGCCTGCCGGTCCACCCGCAGCTGGAGGGTGGCCAGGGAGCGGTGGGCCAGCCAGGTCTCCATGGGGCCGGGGATGGCGCCGATGGCGGCCCGCCAGCCGCGCAGCGCCTCGGCCGCGGCGGCGTCGCGGGTGACGACGTAGCCGAGCAGCAGATCGCCGTGGCCGCTGAGGCCCTTGGTGCCGCTGGCCATGGAGAAGTCGGCGCCCAGGTCGAGCGGGCGCTGGCCGAGCGGGGTGGCGAGGGTGTTGTCGACGGCGAGCAGCGCGCCGCGGGCGTGCGCGGCCTCGGCCAGGGCGGCCAGGTCGCACACGTCCAGGCCGGGGTTGGAGGGGGATTCGGTCCACATCAGCCGGGCCCCGTCCAGCGCCGCGTACTGCCGCGGCCCGCCGGTGGGCACGGTGGTGACGCGGACGCCGAACGCCTCCAGGCGCGGGATGAGCCCCGAGGTGCCGTGGTAGCCGTCGGTGGGCAGGACGGCGGTGTCGCCCGCGCGCAGCTGGGTGAACAGCACGGCGGAGGTGGCGGCCATCCCGGAGGCGAAGACGACGGCGTGCGCCTCGCGGCCGGGGGATTCGAGGCCGGCCAGGGCGGTTTCCAGCGCGGTCCAGGTGGGGTTGGCGTTGCGGCCGTAGCCGTAGGTGGCCTCGGCCGGGTCGCCGGGGAGGTGGTAGTGGGCGGCGAAGACCGGTCCCGGCAGCGCGGGCCGGCCGGGACGCGGGGCGGGGAGCCCCGCGTGGACGGCGCGGGTGCCGTCGCCGGGCTCGGCGGGGGGCGGGAGGTGGCTCATGCGAGGTGCTGCTTTCCGTGGTGTGCGGTGGCGGCGTCGGTGCCGGTGGCCGTGCCGATCGCCGTGCCGACCTCGGTCAGCAGGTGGGGCAGGGCGGCTTCGATCAGTTCGCGGCAGGCGGTGAAGCCTTCCGGGCCGCCGTAGTAAGGATCGGGTACGTCCGTGCCGTCGGGGCACAGCAGCCGGATCCGCGCCGCGTCGGCCGGGGTGGGCGCCAGGCGGCGCAGTGCCGCCAGGTGCCCCCGGTCCAGCGCGACGATCAGGTCGTGCGCGGTGAGATCGGCGGCGGTGAAGCCCCGCGCGACATGCCGCTCCCCGCCCGGGTAGCCGGCGGCGGCCAGCTCGCGCACGGTGCGGGGATCGGCGCCCTCGCCCTCGTGCCAGCTGTCGGTCCCGGCACTGGAGACGGTGACGAGCCCGTCACCGAGCCCGTACCCGGGCAGCAGCTCCCGGCAGATGATCTCGGCCATCGGCGAGCGGCAGATGTTGCCCGTGCAGACGAAGCAGAGGCGGTACGCGCGGGGGGTCATGGCCGGTTCCTCAGTCCCGGTCGAGGATCAGATTGACGGCCCAGGAGACGATGGAGATGATCAGACCGCCGAGGACGGCCGAGCCGAAGCCGTTGACCTCGAAGGAGTCGCCGGCGATCCAGCCGGTCAGCATCAGCATCAGCGCGTTGATCACCAGGGTGAACAGGCCCAGGGTGAGCACCAGGAGCGGAAAGGCCAGGAACTTCACGATCGGCTTGACGATGAGGTTGACCAGGCCGAAGATCAGCGCGACGAGGATCAGGGTGAGGGTCTTGCCGCCGGTGCCGGCGTCGTCGTCACCGAGGGTGATGCCGCTGACCAGCCAGACCGCCGCCAGCAGCGCCACGGCGTTGGCGATGAACTTGAACAGGATGCTCTTCATGGTGGAGATCGTTGCAGACCGGACCGCGGGCCGGGCAAGGGGTGCGAGGCGATGAAGCAGTTTCGGCTGGATCAGCTCGAAGCCGAGCGGATGGCTCACAACGGTGCCTACCTGCGGTTTCTCCGTGAGCGCCATATGTCGGCGGGGCTGTACGCGCTCAATGTCGGTGATGCCGACACGCAGCAGCCGCAGCGTCAGGACGTGCTGTACTTCGTGGCCAGCGGCCATGCCGAGGTGACGGTGGGTACGGAGAGCACACGGGTGGCGCGCGGCAGCATCGTCTACGTACCGGCGCACACCCCGTGCAGGTTCCACCACATCACGGAGGATCTGCGGGTGATGGTGATCTTTTCTCCGCCCGAGGGCTGAGAAGCGGGGGCGCGGGCATCAGGGTCCCGTCAGGGGCCGGTCAGGGGAGGACCGGGGACCGAGGCCCTCCCGCCCGCCCACGGGCCCGCTTAGCATCGGAACAACGGTGCCAGGGGGATGTCGGACTGCGGATTGAGGAGCCGTGCGTCATGAGAGAACTGTTCAGGTCACTGCCGTGGTGGGTGCGCTGGGTCGCCATCCCCGCCATCGTGCTGGTGGTCTTCGGCGGGCTGATCACCTCCGTGCTCACCTGGGTGATGAGTCTGATGTTCAAGATTCTGGTGTGCGCCGCGCTGATCGCGCTGCTGATCTTCCTGGTGCGGAAGTTCACCGCTTCCTCCTCCTCCGGCGGCGGCTGGTAGCGCCGGTGCCGCCCGGCCCGGCGCCCGGTGGCCGGTCGGCGCTGACGACCAGCGCCGCGAGCACGGTGGTGACCGGGACCGAGGCGACCAGTCCGATCGAGCCCACCAGGGTGCGGACGATCTCCTCCGACACCAGCTCGCTGAACGCGACGGTGCCCACCGAGGCCTGGGCCACGGTGAACAGGAGCAGCAGGGGCAGCGCGGCCCCCGCGTAGGCCAGGACGAGGGTGTTGACCACCGAGGCGATGTGGTCGCGGCCGATGCGCATGCCGGCCCGGTAGAGCTTGAGCCACCCGGCGTCCGGCTCGGCGGCCTTCAGCTCCCAGACGGCCGAGGTCTGGGTGACGGTGACGTCGTCCAGGACGCCGAGCGAGCCGATGAGGATGCCGGCCAGCAGGACGCCGCGGATCTCGATGCCGGGGTAGAGGCTGTGGATCAGGCCCGTCTGGTCGTCGGTGTTGCCGGACAGATGGGCCCAGGCGGTGAAGAGCGAGCCGAGCACCCCGATCAGGACGAGCGAGATGAGGGTGCCGAGCACCGCGACCGAGGTGCGGGCGTTGACGCCGTGACACAGGTACAGCGTCACCAGCATGATGGCGCTGCCGCCGATCACCGCCACCAGCAGCGGGTTCGAGCCGTGCAGGATCGCGGGCAGGATGAACAGCGTCAGCACCGCGAAGCTGACCACCAGGCCGATGAGCGCGAGCAGTCCGCGCAGCCGGCCCACCAGGACCACCGCCAGGGCGAAGACGGCGGCCAGCAGCAGGATCGGGAACTGCCGGTCCACGTCGGTGACGCTGTACTGGAGTTCCTCGGGCGCGTTGGGCGCGTACGCCACGATGACCTTCTGGCCCGTGTGGAACTTCTGGGTGGCGTCCGGCGGCACCACCTCGTGGAACGTACGGCCAACGTGCGGGCCGCTGGTCACCTCGACGGTCGCCTGCTCGCAGGTGTCGTCCACGCCGCGCGGCACCTGTACCCCGATGTCGGCGCAGTTCATCTCCTCGATCGCGATGACCTTCGCGTCCTCGAACTGCTGGTCGTAGCCGACGCCGGTGTGCTCGTCGCCCGCGGTGGGCGCGCCGCCGGGCCACAACAGCAGCAGCCCGGCGGCCACGGCGGCGGCGAACGGGATCAGAACGGCCGCTATGACCCGGCGCAGATGCGCCGAGACGGGCGGCGGCGGGCCGTGGCTGTGCGTGTGGTGGTGGGTGTCTGTCACCCGCCGATCATCGCAAGAGAATCCCGGGCGGTCTGTTCAGCGGGGCCGGGAACCGGTTAGCGTGGTGGCGCTGAAGTGACATCGCGGGAGCTCCGAGCACGGGGCTGAGAGGGCGCTGAGCGGCTGCGCCGACCGCCGAACCTGGTACCGGGTAATGCCGGCGTAGGGAGTTGGGTCGTCATGACCAAGCAGGACACACGTGTGCTCGGCTCGCACAAGGGCTATCTCAGCGGATCGCGCCCCGACTTGCGGGTGCCGGTGCGCCGGGTGCATCTGACCGACGGACGCGACGTGACGCTGTACGACACCTCGGGTCCGTACACCGATCCGGAGGTCACCACCGACGTACGGCGCGGGCTGCCGCCACTGCGCGCCCCGTGGCTGGCGGAGCGGGCGGCGCGCCGGCGCTCCGGCGACGGGCTGACGCAACTCGCGTACGCCCGGCGCGGGGAGATCACCGAGGAGATGGAGTACGTCGCGCTCCGGGAGGACCGCAGCCCGGAGTTCGTGCGCGCGGAGATCGCGGCGGGGCGGGCGGTGCTGCCCGCCAATGTGCGCCACCCGGAGGCCGAGCCGATGATCATCGGCAAGAACTTCCTGGTGAAGGTGAACGCCAACATCGGCAACTCCGCCGTCACCTCCTCCATCGAGGAGGAGGTGGAGAAGATGCGCTGGGCCACGCGGTGGGGCGCCGACACCATCATGGATCTGTCGACGGGCAAGGACATCCACACGACGCGGGAGTGGGTGCTGCGGAACTCGCCGGTGCCGGTCGGCACGGTGCCGCTGTACCAGGCGCTGGAGAAGGTCGGCGGCCGGGCGGAGGAGCTGAGCTGGGAGGTCTTCCGCGACACGGTGATCGAACAGGCCGAGCAGGGCGTGGACTACATGACCGTGCACGCCGGGGTGCTGCTGCGGTACGTCCCGCTGACCGCGGGGCGGACCACGGGGATCGTCTCGCGCGGCGGCTCGATCATGGCGGCGTGGTGCCTGGCGCACCACGAGGAGAGCTTTCTGTACACCCACTTCGAGGAACTGTGCACGATCCTGCGGGAGTACGACATCACCTTCTCGCTGGGGGACGGGCTGCGGCCCGGGTCGATCGCGGACGCGAACGACGAGGCGCAGTTCGCCGAGCTGCGGACGCTGGGTGAGCTGAACCGGATCGCCAAGGCGCACGACGTGCAGACGATGATCGAGGGCCCGGGCCATGTCCCGATGCACAAGATCAAGGAGAACGTCGACCTCCAGCAGGAGATCTGCGAGGAGGCGCCGTTCTACACGCTCGGGCCGCTGACGACGGACATCGCGCCCGGGTACGACCACATCACCTCGGCGATCGGCGCGGCCATGATCGGGTGGTGGGGCACGGCGATGCTCTGTTACGTCACGCCCAAGGAGCATCTGGGGCTGCCGGACCGCGACGACGTCAAGACCGGGGTGATCACGTACCGGATCGCGGCGCACGCGGCGGATCTGGCGAAGGGCCACCCGGGGGCCCAGCGGTGGGACGACGCGCTGTCCGAGGCGCGGTTCGACTTCCGCTGGGAGGACCAGTTCAACCTGTCGCTCGACCCGGACACGGCACGGGCCTTCCACGACGAGACCCTGCCGGCCGAGCCCGCGAAGACGGCGCACTTCTGCTCGATGTGCGGGCCGAAGTTCTGCTCGATGCGGATCAGCCGGGACATCAGGGAGCGGATGGCGGAGAAATCGGCCGAGTTCGCGGCGGGCGGCAACCGGGTGTATCTGCCGGTCACCGACTGACCGGACCCGGACGCCCGGCTCAGTACAGGGCGTACACCGGGTGCTCGCGCAGCACGCCGATCTGGCGGACGCAGTGCCGTTTGACCAGGAAACGCAGGCTGTCGTGCACGCGGGCCGCGGTGAGGCCGGTGCGGGCGGCGATGTCGCCGGCGGAGCAGACCACCTGCCCGTCGGCGACGAGCGCGGGCGCGAGCAGTACGGCGACGGCCCACACGTCGTCGGTGATGGTGAGCCGGGCCCGCCAGCCGGCCAGCAACTCCTCGGCGGCGCCCCGGCCCCGCGATCGGGGCGCCGCCCGCTGCCGGGGCACCCGCGGCCCCGGCGGCGGGCCCGGCACGGCGGCGGGACCGGGACCGAGCCGGTCCCGGATCCCGTCGAGCACGTCGGCGACGGACCGCAGGGCGTCGGCCATCTCCCGCCGGGAGGCGTTGGCCTCGCGCTGGAGGGCGGCGAGGGCCTCGTCACTGCGCAGGGCGCGTTCTTCGAGACGCACGATGGCATCGGCGATCTGCGGCGGCATGGCGTAGGCGACGGGCGTGCCGGGGGCGGCGGCCGTGCCCGGGGCATCGGGGAGGGCGGGCTGGACCTCGGCGGTGGGGAGGCGGTAGGAGCCTTCGCGCTGAACGCTGGTGACCACATTGACGATCCAGGCCTTGAAGGGCCGGGTACTCGGTTTGGTCGCTCCTCCCACCAGCATGAGGAGGCCGGCCAGGTTCACCATCCACATGGACTTCTTGAGGCCGTGACCTGCGGGAACATCCAATGTATAAGTTTTGGTTAGACATGAGAGCTTGGCCTGGGCCTCGGCCGGAACATGGTCCGAGAGGGTCTTGGCCGGGTTGGTGTACCCCAGGCCCTTGAGCACATCGGTCACCGGGAACCAGTGCTCGCCGTCCGGGGTGCTGAGGCGGCGGATGCGGGTGCCGGTGGCCGCGTACACGAAATCGCTGATGTCGATGGCGTCGCGGTGCGAGGCCCGCGAGTGGGGCTGCTGTTCCTTCATGTTTGTACGGTAAGCAGGCGTTTGCTGCGGCTTACCACGAACGGGCCATACATCACCCCTGAGTGGGACGCGCGCATCCCGATGTCCCAGGTCAGCGGCGGGCATTGATCGTTTCATTAATCAATAAACTGGACATTCACTCCAATGCCACGCATCGAGGTCACACAGAGGTCGTTGGCGGAGTATGAGCGCACAGAATCCCTCGCCTTTTCCGGAATCCCCTTACAGGTCGGTGCTTTACGAGGCGGACGACACCCAGCAGCTGCTCCAGAACCGGGACGGGAACTGGCAGTTCGACGGCGATCTCGCCCAGCTCCTGCAGACCGCCGCCCCGCAGGCCGGCCATCAGCCGCCGGCGCACAGCGGTCCGGCGCACGCGGCGCCCGCGCCCGATCCGTCGGACCCCAGCGCCCGGCACCGGCGCCCCCGGCGGCGGATCACGCTGCCCAGCCGGCCGGGGCCCGTGCAGTGGCTGCGCTGGGGCAGTCTGCTGATCGCCGCCGCGCTCACCCTCATCGCGGCCATGCTCAGCGTGCTGGGCGGCGTCATCTCCTACCAGCCGCTGCGCGACATGGTCTCCCCGAGCGCGGCCGGCGGGCTCACCGGCTGGTGGCCGGTGCTGATCTACGGGCCGTGGCTGGTCGCCTCGCTCTCCATCGTGCGCGCCGCCCTCCACCAGCGCCGCGCCGCCCACTCCTGGGCCGTGGTGATCTTCTTCTCCGGTCTCGCCGTCTACCTCTGCGTCGAGCAGGCCCCCAAGACCGTCACCGATCTGGCCGTGGCCGGTCTGCCGCCCATCTCCGCGCTTGTCGCCTTCCACCAGCTGGTGCGGCAGATCACCCTGATCAACCCGCCCCGGCACGCCATTCCGCAGCCGCGCGGCGCCCGTTGATCCGGTGAGCGGGTACGTCCGCCCCTGCCGTCGCCGGCGGGTGCCGGGCGGCGTCCCGACCCCTCCCGGCCGCTCCTGGCCGGAGTTAAGCTGACGGCCATTCATCACGCCGTCCGCGGAGGGATACTGAGATGAGCGACGACGCCATCCCGGGGATCGATCTGAGCAGGCCCAGCATCGCGCGGACCTACGACTACCTCATCGGCGGCAAGGACAATTACGCCGTCGACCGGGAATTCGGCGACGAGTTCATCGTAAAACTGCCCGGCGCCGTGCAGATCGCCATCGACAACCGGCACGCGCTGGTGCGCGCCATCGGGGACATCGCCGCCCACACGGACATCCGGCAGTTCATCGACTTCGGCAGCGGGCTGCCCACCGCCGACAATGTGCACCAGGTCGCCGAGCGGCACACCTCCGAGGCGCGCGTCGTCTACATCGACAACGACCCCATCGTCCTCGCCCACGGCCGCGCCCTGCTCGCCGAGAACGCGCAGACCACGGTGGTCCAGGCCGACATCCGCGACCCGCGTGCCATAAGAGAGAACCCCGAACTCCTGCGGCTCATCGACTTCGGCCGGCCCGTCGGCGTCATCCTCTCCGCGGTGCTGCACCACCTCAACGACGACGAGGATCCCTACGGGGTGATGCGGTACTGGCGCGAGGCCGTGCCGTCCGGCAGCTACTTCTTCATCAGCCACTTCCGCAGCCGCCGCGACCCGGAGTCCGCGAAGCTGGAAGGGCTGCTCCAGGGTTCGCTGGGCCGGGGCCGCTGGCGTACCGACGAGGAGATAGCCGCGCTGTTCGACGGGCTCGACATCCTGGAGCCGGGGATCAAGCCCGCCGCCGAGTGGCGGCCCCGGCTGGAGCACCGCTCCGGACTCACCATCTGGCAGCAGCTCCTGG
This sequence comes from Streptomyces harbinensis, assembly GCF_900116145.1. Lineage (GTDB taxonomy): Bacteria > Actinomycetota > Actinomycetes > Streptomycetales > Streptomycetaceae > Streptomyces > Streptomyces carpaticus. Next base: position 366,343 of record NZ_FPAB01000004.1, read on the forward strand.
TGGCCGGGCTCGCCGTCAAGCCGTAGCCGGCCGGGGCGGCCTCAGCGGCCCCGCTCCGCACCGCCGTTCACCTGGACGGTCTGGGCGGTGATGTGGCCGGCCGCGTGCGAGGCCAGCCAGTGCAGGGTCTGGGCCACGTCGCCGGGCTCGCCGGCCCGGCCGTTCATGGTCTCCGACACCCGGGCTCGCAGCCGCTCCTGCGGCATGCCGTCCGGGCCGAAGAACTCGGTGTCGGCGATGAGCCCCGGCGCGACCACGTTCACCGTGATGCCGCGCGGGCCGAGCTGCCGGGCCAGGTCGAAGGCGTGCGGGTGCAGCGCCGCCTTGCCCGAGCCGTAGGAGCCCCGGCCCGAGCCCCGGTACGCGGCGATGGAGGACACGAACAGCACCCGGCCGCCCGGGGAGGCCAGCCGCTCGCGCAGGGCCTCGGTCAGCAGCACGGCGCTCAGCGTGTTGAGCCGGAACGCCGTCTCCCACTCCGCGGCCACCGCCGCCAGCCGCTCCGCCGGTTCCGCCCCGGTGGGTTCCCCGCCGCCGGCGAGGCCGCCGGCGTTGTTGATCAGCACGTCCACCGTGCCGAACCGCTCCCCGATCTCGGCCGCCGCCCGGGCCACCTGCGCCGGATCCGTCAGATCGGCGGGTACGGCCACGGCGCCGCCGCCGATCCGTTCCGCCGCCCGCTCCAGCACCTCCGCGCGCCGCCCGATCAGTACGGGGGTGTCGCCTCCGCGGGCGAAGGCGTCGGCCGTCGCGAGGCCGATGCCGGTGCCGCCGCCGCTGATGACCACGGTCCGTTTAGCTGATGTCATGGCCGGACGCTATCGGGTCACAGGGGCACGTGCCAGATCATTTTGAGGCCCGAACCGCCGAGCCCGGGGCCGAGTTCGCTGTATCCGCCCAGCTCGGCGGCCCGGTCGGCGAGGTTGCGCAGTCCGCTGCGGCGGCCGGCGCCCTCCTCCGGCAGGCCCACCCCGTCGTCCGCGACCGTCAGCCGGACCGCTTCCCGTCCGTCCGGCAGCGCGGCGGTGGCGTCCACCGTCACCTCCACCCGCCCGGCCCGGGCGTGCCGGGCCGCGTTGGACAGTGCCTCGCGCAGCGCGGCGACGAGATTGCGGGCCACGCCCTCCGCCACCCGGGTGTCGACCGGGCCGGTGAAGGACACCGAGGGGGCGAAGCCGAGGCTCTGCGCGGCGGTGCCGGTCTCGCGCAGCACGCGGGTGCGCAGCCCGGCCTGGGCCTCGTCCGGCTGTTGCTGGAGGGCGAAGACGGTGGTGCGGATCTCCTGGATGGTCGCGTCGAGTTCGGTGACGGCTTTGCCGATCCGGTCGGCGACGCCGTTGCCGTTGCTCCTGCCGTTACGGTCCCGGTCGCCGTCCCTGCCGGTGCCGGTCGCCTCCGGCAGGGCCCGGCGGGCGCCCTCCAGCAGCATGCCGACCGCGAACAGCCGCTGGATGACGAGATCGTGCAGGTCGCGCCCGATCCGGTCGCGGTCCTCGTACACGGCGAGCGATTCCCGGTCGGCGCGGGCCTGGGCGAGCACCAGGGCGAGCGCCGCCTGCTGGGCGAACTGGGTGGCCATGGCCCGCTCGGGTACGGAGTACGGGTCGCCGCCGGGGGCGCGGGGCAGGCCGAGGGCGCCGAGGGTCCGGTCGCCGCTGGTGAGCGGGAGCAGCATGCAGGGGCCGAAGTGTTCGGCGAAGCGGCGGGTGGTGAGCCGGGGGTCGGTGGCGGTGTCCTCGATGAAGACGGGTTCGCCGGACAGCAACTGGCGCACGGTGTCGGCGTCGGCGGGCAGGGCGGTGCCGATCAGGGGCGGGCCGCCGGGGGTGATGCTGGCGGCGACGACCTCCAGGTTGTCGGCGTCGCCGGTGGGCACCAGGACCAGCCCGGCGTCCGCGTCGGCGAGCCGTCTGGCCTGTTCGGCGACGACGGCGAGCGCGTTGTCGACGTCCTCGGCCAGCAGGGAGGCGGACAGTTCGACGCTGCCGTCCATCCAGCGGGCCTGCTGGCGTACCGCCTCGTACAGCCGGGCGTTGCCGATCGCGATGCCCGCCTCGGTCGCGAGGATGTCCAGCATCCGCCGGTCCTCGTCGGTGAACGGGTGCCCGTCGTGCGTCTCGGCCAGGTAGAGGCCGCCGAAGCCGGCGCCGTGCACCCGGATGGGGACCGCCAGCACGCCGCCGGGTTCCCGGGTGGGGCGGGGGCGTCCGCCGTGCTCCAGGAGTTCGGCCAGGAGCGGGGCGCGGCCGAGGGTGCCCGGGTCGGTGCCGTGTGCGGCGAATTCGCCGATCCGCTCGCCGTCGTCCGACAGGACGGCCAGCGCGGCGTAGCGGGCTCCGGCCAGGTCGGCGGCCGTGGTGACGATCCGGTCCAGCAGGGTGGGCAGCTCGGTGCCGGCGCCGAGGGAGCTCATGGCGTCGAGCAGCCGGGGCATCCGGCGGGCCAGCTCGGGGCTGAGCGGCGGGGGTGGCCCGGCCGGGGCCTGCGGTGTCATAGCAGCGAGGGTAGTTAGTCCCTCTTTGCGGCGAAAGTCGGAATCGGCCGGGCCGGGGCCCCGGCTGCGGCCTCCCGTTCCAGCATCCGCCGGAAGGGCCCCTCGGTGGCGGCCAGCTCGGCGTACGGGCCGCGCTGTACGGGCCGTCCCGCCGCCAGCACCAGGACCTCGTCGACGGCGTCGAGCCCGGCGAGCCGGTGGGTGATCAGCACGGTGGTGCGGCCCTCGGTGGCGGCGAGCAGGTCGTGGGTGAGGGCGTCGGCGGTGGGCAGGTCGAGGTGTTCGGCGGGCTCGTCCAGGATCAGCACGGGGAAGTCGGCGAGGAGGGCGCGGGCGAGTGCGAGCCGCTGGCGCTGGCCGCCGGAGAGCCGGGCGCCGTGTTCGCCGACCTCGGTGTCCAGGCCGTCGGGCAGCGCGTCCACCCACTCCAGCAGCCGGGCTCCGGCGAGCGCGGTGCGCAGGGCGGCGTCGTCGGCGGAGGGGTCGGCGAGCCGGAGGTTCTCGCGCAGGGTGCTGTCGAAGAGGTGGGCGTCCTGGGCGCACAGGCCGATGTGCCGGCGTACGGCGTCGCCGTCCAGGTCGGTGGCCGGGGTGCCGGCGAGGGTGTAGGGGGCGGTGCCGGTGGGCCCGGTGGGGTGCGCCGGGTCGAGGAAGCGCAGCAGCACCTGGGCCAGAGTGGTCTTCCCGGCTCCGGAGGGGCCGACGACCGCGATCCGGTGGCCGGGGATGAGGTCCAGGTCGACGCCGTCCAGGGCGGGCGGGGCGTCGGGTGCGGTGCCGGGGTAGCGGGCGGTCAGGCCGCGCAGCCGCAGCGGGAACGGTCCCGCCGGGGTGGCGGCGGGGTGTTCGGGTTCCCGTACCGGCGCGGGGGCGTCCAGGACGTCGCGGATGCGTTCGGCGGCGCGGCGGGCGCGCTGCCGGTGCTGGACGGCCAGGGGCAGGCCCAGGACCGCCTCGAAGGCGGCCAGCGGGACGAGGACGACGGTGGCCAGCCAGACGCCGGTGAGCCGGCCGTCGGCCACTGCCGGGACGCCGGCCCAGGCGGTGGCGGTGACGGTGAGCCCGGTGATGAGGGCGAGCAGTCCGCCGGCCAGGCCGGTGACGGCGGCCGACCTGGCGGCGATCCGGGTCAGCCGGCTGTCGGCCGCGCGGACGGCGTCCAGCTGGGCGGGCAGGGCGCCGGCCACGGTCAGTTCGGCGGTGCCGGTGAGCAGATCGACGGTGCGGGTGGCCAACTCACCGCGTGCGGGGGCCAGCCGGCGGTCGTTCCGGCGGGCGAGCGCGGCGCTGAGGGCGGGTACGGCCACTCCGGCGAGCAGCAGCCCGGCCGCGAGGGCGGCACCGGCGGCGGGCAGCAGCCAGGTGGTGAACGCGACGGCGCCGGCCGAGACGGTGCCGGCCGCGACGGCGGGCAGCAGCCAGCGCAGGTAGTAGTCCTGGAGGGCGTCGACGTCGGTGACGAGCCGTGAGAGCAGGTCGCCGCGCCGGGTGCGGCGCAGCCCTGCGGGGGCGAGCCGCTCCAGCCGCCGGTAGACGGCGACCCGCAGCCCGGCGAGGATCCGCAGGACGGCGTCGTGGCTGACGAGGCGTTCGGCGTAGCGGAAGACGGCCCGGCCGATGCCGAAGGCGCGGGTGGCGGTGACGGCGACCATCAGATAGAGGATGGGCGGCTGTTCGGAGGCGCGGGAGATGAGCCAGCCGGAGACGGCCATCAGTCCGGTGGCGGAGCCGAGGGCGAGCGCGCCGAGGACGGCTCCGAGGATCAGCTGTCCGCGCCGGCCCGCGCCGGTGTGCCGTATCCAGGCGAGCGGGCCGAGGGCGGGGGCGTCGGCGTCGGTACCGGTGGCGGTGTCGACGGTGGTGTCGGTGTCGGCTGGAGCGTCCGCCGCCCGGTGGGCGGTCGGCTGCGGGGTGGCGGTGGCGGGCCGGTCGGCCACGGCCGGATCGGACGCGTGTTCGCCCACGGGCGCGGGCGGAGCGGGGGCGGCGGCTGCGCCGGTGGTGCCCTGTTTCACGTGAAACACCCGATCGGCGGCAGCCAGCAGAGCCGGACGGTGGGTGACCAGCAGGACGGTACGGTCGGCGGCCAGCGCGGTGATGGTGGCGACGATCTCCGCCTCGGTGCTGCCGTCCAGTGCGGCGGTGGGCTCGTCGAGCAGCAGGATGGGGCGGTCGGCCAGCAGGGCGCGGGCCAGGGCGACGCGCTGGCGCTGGCCGGCCGACAGGCCGCCGCCCGCCTCGTCCAGCCGCCGCCCGGGGTCGAGATCCCCGGCCGCCGCCGCCCGCAGCGCCGCCGCGACCTCCGTGTCGGTGGCCTCGGGGCGGGCCAGCCGGACGTTCTCCGCGATGGTGCCGGCGAACAGCCGGGGGTGCTGCGGCACCCAGGCGATACGGCGGTGCCAGGCGGCGAGGTCCACGGACGCCAGATCCGTGTCGCCGATGAGCACCTGCCCCCGGTCCGGGCGGGTGAAGCCGAGGACGACATGGAGCAGAGTGGTCTTGCCGGCGCCCGACGGGCCGGTCAGCGCCACGGTCTCGCCCGGGGCGAGGGTGAGGGTGGTCGGCGCCAGCGAGTCCTGATCCCGGCCGGGGTGCCGGACCGCCACACCCTCAAGCCGGATCGGCGCACCGGGCGGCGGGGCGAGGGTGCCCGGCGCGCGGCCGGGAGCGGTCTCCAGGACCTCGAAGACCTCGGCCGCCGCCGACAGGCCCTCCTGGGCGGCGTGGAACTGGGCGCCGACCTGGCGCAGCGGCAGATAGGCCTCCGGCGCCAGGATGAGCACCACCAGGCCGGTGTAGAGATCGAGTTCGCCGTGCACCAGGCGCATGCCGATGGTGACGGCGACCAGGGCGACCGAGATGGTGGCGAGCAGTTCCAGGGCGAAGGAGGACAGAAAGGCGACCCGCAGCGTCCGCAGGGTGGAGCGGCGGTAGTCGGCGGTGATGGCCCGGATGTTCTCGGCCTGGGCCTTGGCCCGGCCGAACACCTTGAGTGTGGTCAGCCCGCCCACCACGTCCAGGAAGTGGCCGGAGAGCCGGGCCAGCTGCCGCCACTGGCGGTCCATCTGCGCCTGGGTGGCCCAGCCGATGAGGACCATGAAGAGCGGGATCAGCGGCAGGGTGCCCGCGATGATCGCGGCCGAGACCCAGTCGTCGGTGACGATCCGGGCCAGGACCGCCACCGGCACCACCACCGCGAGGCCCAGCTGGGGCAGATAGCGCGCGAAGTAGTCGTCGAGCGCGTCCACGCCCCGGGTGGCCAGTGCGGTCAGCTCACCGCTGCGCTGCCCGCTCAGCCAGCCGGGACCGAGCCGGGCGGCATGTCCGAGCAGCCGCATCCGCAGCTCGGACTTGACCGCCGCCCCGGCCCGGTGCGCGGCCAGTTCGGTCAGCCAGGCCACCAGCGCGCGCCCCAGCGCGGTGGCGGCGAGCAACAGCAGCGGGGTGCGGAGCGAGGCGAGGTCGCGGCCGTCCCAGAAGGCGCCGGCCACGATCTCGGCGATCAGCATGGCCTGGGCGATGAGCAGGACGGCTCCGGTCAGCCCCAGCGCCACCGAGGCGGCCAGGAAGCCGCGGGTGGCTCGGGCGTAACGGAGCAGTCTCGGGTCTACCGGCTTCATCGGTCCCTTCCGTCCCTGCTGGTGAGGCCGTCGTCAGTGTGCCGCCGGCGCGATGTGCTGGGTCCCGATGCGCTTGCGGAAGACCCAGTACGTCCAGCCCTGGTAGAGCAGCACGATCGGGGTGGCGATGGCCGCGCACCAGGTCATGATCCGCAGGGTGTAGGGGCTGGAGGCGGCGTTCTCGATGGTGAGCGTGCCGGCCGGGTCCCCGGTCGACGGCATCACCTCGGGGAACAGCGCCAGGAACAGCATGGCCACGGCGGCCACGATGGCCAGCCCCGACCAGCTGAACGCCCAGCCCTCGCGGCCCCTGGCGTTCGCGGCCAGCGCAGCGCCCAGCGAGAGGGCGGCGACCACCATGGCCACCAGCGTACGGGTGTCGCCGCTCGCGTCCTGGGTCCACAGCAGGAAGGCGGCGGCCAGCGCCAGGGCGGCCAGGCCGAGTCCGGTGGCGAGCCGCCGGGCCCGTCCCCGGATGTCGCCGACCGTCTTGAGCGCGGTGAAGACCGCCCCGTGGAAGGTGAACAGCACCAGGGTGAGCGCCCCGCCGAGCAGCGCGTACGGGTTGAGCAGGCCGAAGACGTCACCGGTGTACTCGTGGGAGGCGTCCAGCGGGACCCCGCGCACGATGTTGGCGAAGATCACGCCCCACAGGAAGGCGGGCACCGCCGAGCACCAGAAAATCGCGTGCTCCCAGTTGCGCTGCCAGCGCTCGCCGGGCCGCTTGGCGCGGTACTCGAAGGCCACGCCGCGCACGATGAGGCACAGCAGGACGGCGAGCAACAGCAGGTAGAAGCCGGAGAAGAGGGTGGCGTACCAGTCCGGGAAGGCGGCGAAGGTGGCGCCGGCCGCGGTCAGCAGCCAGACCTCGTTGCCGTCCCAGACCGGGCCGATGGTGTTGATGAGGACGCGGCGTTCGGTGCGGTCGCGGGCGAGGGCCTTGGTCAGGACGCCGACACCGAAGTCGAAGCCCTCCAGGAAGAAGTAGCCGATCCACAGGACGGCGATGAGGGCGAACCACACGTCGGGGAGGTTCATCACATGCTCCTTGTGCGCGGGTCTCAGTAGGAGAAGGCCATGGGACGGTCCTCCGGTTGCCGCGTCCCGTCCGGATCGCCGGTGCCGTCCGTGCCGCCGGGTCCGCTGTCGCGGTCGTGGCCGCCGATGCGGGTGGGCGGGTTGAGGTCGGCTTCGGTCAGCTCGGGCGGGCCCGCCTTGGCGTACTTGGCGATGAGCCGCACCTCGACGACGGCGAGGATCGCGTACAGCAGGGTGAACAGCGTCATGGAGGCGATCACCTCACCCTGTGAGACACCGGGGGAGACGGCGTCGGAGGTGCGCAGGACGCCGTAGACCACCCAGGGCTGGCGGCCGGTCTCGGTGAAGATCCAGCCCCAGGCGTTGGCGATCAGCGGGAAGAGCATGGTGAGCAGGGCGAGCCGCCAGTAGCCGCGGGTGAGGGCGGGGCCCAGTTCGCGGTCGCGGGTGAGGGCGAGCCGGGGCACGGTGTCCTCGTCGGTGCGCAGATCCTCGGCGAGCCACAGCCGGCGGCGGGTGAGCCACAGTCCGGCGGCGCCGAGCGCGGCGGAGGACATGCCGAAGCCGATCATCCAGCGGAAGCTCCAGTAGGCGACCGGGATGTTGGGGCGGTAGTCGCCGGGCCCGTACTGCTCCTGCATTGCCTCGTTGGTGTCGTTGATGCCGGGCACCGGGTCGTGGAAGTTGTCGTGGGCGAGGAAGGAGAGCAGCCCGGGGATCTCGATGGCGACGTCGTTGTGGCCCTTGGCCACGTCGCCGATGCTGAACAGGGAGAACGGGGCCGGGGCCTGGGTGTCCCACAGCGCTTCGGCGGCGGCCATCTTCATCGGCTGCTGGTCGTACATGATCTTGCCGAGCCGGTCGCCGGAGAAGGCGGTGAGCATGCCGGCCACGACCATGGTGATCAGGCCGAGCCGCAGCGAGGTGCGCATCACGCGGATGTGCTGCTTGCGGATCAGGTGGTAGGCGGCGATGCCGACCATGAACGCGCCGCCGGTGAGGAAGGCGGCGGTGATGGTGTGCGCGAACTGGGCGACGGCGGTGTTCTGGGTGAGGACGTGGACGATGTCGGTCAGCTCGGCGCGTCCGGTCTCCTCGTTGATGCGGTAGCCGACCGGGTGCTGCATCCAGGAGTTGGCGGCCAGGATGAAGTACGCGGAGAGCACGGTGCCGATGGCCACCATCCAGATGGTGGCGAGATGGATCTTCTGCGGGAGCTTGTCCCAGCCGAAGATCCACAGTCCGATGAAGGTGGACTCGAAGAAGAAGGCGATCAGCGCCTCGAAGGCCAGCGGAGCGCCGAAGACGTCCCCGACGAAGCGGGAGTAGTCCGACCAGTTCATGCCGAACTGGAACTCCTGGAGGATGCCGGTCACCACGCCGAGCGCGATGTTGATGAGGAAGATCTTTCCCCAGAACTTGGTGGCCCGGAGGTACTTCTCCTTGCCGGTGCGTACCCAGGCGGTCTGCAGGCCGGCCGTGAGGGAGGCGAGCGAGATCGTCAGCGGTACGAAGAGGAAGTGGTAGACGGTGGTGATCCCGAACTGCCACCGTGCCAGTGTTTCGTCGGCGAGCGCCAGATCCACGGGGGTCTCCTTCCCTGCGCCCCGTACCTTGTGAACGTATTCACATTCACAAGTACGATGATGGCACACCGCTCCCGGGGTCCCCCGCGGGGGTCCGGGAGCGGTCAGCAGCGCGGAAAGCGCAGGTCAGAAGGGGTGTGATCAGGACGAGACGGAGGCGCGGAAGGCCGCCGCCGTGGCCAGCACCACATCGTTCGCCTCGGGCTCGGCGACCGTGATCCGTACCCCCTCGCCGGCGAACGGCCGCACCGTCACGCCCGCCTCCTCGCAGGCCGCCGCGAACCGGGCGGTGTCCGCGCCCAGCCGCAGCCACACGAAGTTCGCCTGCGAGTCCGGCACCGGCCAGCCCTGCTCGCGCAGCGCGTCCGCCACCCGCGTCCGCTCGGCGACCAGGGCCGCCACCCGCTCCAGCAGCGCCGGCTCGGCGCGCAGCGAGGCGATGGCCGCGTTCTGGGCGATCTGGCTCACCCCGAAGGGCACCGCCGTCTTGCGCAGCGCCGCCGCCACCGGCTCGTGCGCCACCGCGAAGCCCACCCGCAGCCCGGCCAGCCCGTACGCCTTGGAGAAGGTGCGCAGGACGCACACGTTGGGACGGTCCCGGTAGAGCGCGAGCCCGTCGGCCGCCGTGTCGTCACGGACGAACTCCCGGTACGCCTCGTCGATCACCACCAGGACGTCGGAGGGCACCCGGTCCAGGAAGCGGGAGAGCGCGGCGTGGCCGATGGCGGTGCCGGTGGGGTTGTTCGGGGTGCAGACGAAGATCAGCCGGGTGCGGTCGGTGACGGCGTCGGCCATCGCGTCCAGGTCGTGCTCCTCGCCGGCCGTCAGCGGCACCCGGACCGAGGTGGCCCCCGAGATCTGCGTGATGATCGGATAGGCCTCGAAGGACCGCCAGGCGTACACCACCTCGTCCCCCGGTCCCGCCGTCGCCTGGAGCAGCTGCTGGGCGACGCCCACCGAGCCCGTGCCGGTGGCCAGATGGCTCACCGGTACCCCGAAGTGGCCGGACAGCTCGGCCAGCAGTTCGCCGGCCGCGAGGTCCGGATAGCGGTTGAAGGCGCCGGCCGCGCCCACGGCGGCCTCCAGCACCCCGGGCAGCGGCGGGTAGGGGTTCTCGTTGGAGGACAGCTTGTACACCGCGCGGCCGTCGGCCCGCGCGGCGGCCGGGCGGCCCGGCAGGTAGGCGGGGATGTCCTCCAGCGCGGCGCGCAGCCGGGGGCCGGCGACCTCCGCGGCCGGAACGGAGTCGGGCACGGCGTCCCGCGGGGCGTCCTGGGAAGATACGGTCATCCTCCACACTGTATGAGGAAAGCCGCGCCACGCGTATCCCCCCGGAACCGGCCCGATGGCGGGGGCGCAGCGCTCGTACGCCCTTCCGCGCCGGTGGCGAGCGCCCTGGCGCGCATCACTCGTGAGAGTGAACCGCTTGCCGTTGATTTCGAGTGCGGCGTTCGGAAGTAAGCGCTCGTACATCGGTTCCCTTGCAGGGAAAATGGCCTCTTGACCCTTCTATTCGAAGGCAGAACGGCGAGTTGATCATGCAGAAACGTCATCGCGCCCCTGCCGCCGCAGCGCGACGGACCTCTCCGCCCCCGGGCCTACGATCAGGTCGCCATGACAGCAGCGAAGCATCAGGTGACTCGGTCCGCCGGGCGCCGGCCGAGCGGGCGGGCCGGCATCCGGGATGTCGCCGCGGCAGCCGGTGTCTCGATCACGACCGTCTCCGACGCGCTCAACGGCAAGGGCCGGCTGCCCGACGCCACCCGACGCCACGTGCGCAGCGTCGCGGACCGGCTCGGTTACCGCCCCTCGGCCGCCGCCCGTACGCTGCGCACCGGCAAATCGGGGCTCATCGGGCTCACCGTGACCACCTACGGCGAAGAACCGTTCACCTTCACCGAGTTCGCCTACTTCGCGGAGATGGCCCGCGCCGCCACCTCCGCCGCCCTCGCCCGCGGCTACGCCCTGGTGATCCTCCCGGCCACCTCCCACCACCGCGACTTCGACGTCTGGTCGAACGTGGCGCTTGACGGAACGGTGGTCATCGACCCGGCCGACCACGACCCGGTCGTCACCGAACTCGTGCGGCAGGGCATCCCGGTGGTCTCCGACGGCCGCCCCGACGCCGCCCTGCCGGTCACCGCCTGGGTGGACAACGACCACGAGGCCGCCGTCCTCGGCCTGCTCGACCACCTGGCCGGCTCCGGCGCCCGCCGCATCGGCCTGCTCACCGGCACCAGCACCGACACCTACACGCGGCTCTCCACCACCGCCTACCTCTCCTGGTGCGAGCGGGTCGGCCAGGAGCCGGTGTACGAGTCCTACCCGGCCCACGACCCGTGCGCCGGCGCGGTGGCCGCCGACCGGCTGCTGGCCAGACCCGACCGGCCCGACGCCGTCTACGGGCTCTTCGACCCCAACGGCACCGATCTGCTGGCCGCCGCCCGCCGTTACGGACTGCGCGTCCCGGACGATCTGCTGGTGGTGTGCTGCAGCGAGTCCCCGGTGTACGCCACCACCGAACCGCCCATCACCACCCTCTCGCTCAAGCCGGGCCGCATCGGCTCCACCGTCGTCCAGCTGCTGATCGACGCCATCGAGAACGCCGCGGACCGCGAGGGCGGCCGGGACCGCGACCGGGTACGGGCGGCGGCCCGGGCCCCCGCGCACCAACTCATGCCCACCGAACTGATCGTGCGCACCTCCTCCCAGCGCACCGCGCGCCGGGCCCCGCGCACCACGGTCACCGCCCCGCGTACCCCGCCGCTCGGTGACCGCTAGTTTCCAGCCGCTGGTTCCGGCAATATCGTCTTACGACAGAACCTCGCGCCGACCGCATCGGTGGCGACGCGCCGGTACGCACCGTGCCGCGGATCGTCACCCCCGGTGTGTCACACGTGAGCGGCTGGATTCCTATGATGGGCGAATGGCACCGGGACCCGGCCGAAACGGCAGGTCCCGCAGGTGAAGGCGGCGTGTGATGGTGGAGGGGTCGATGACTCAGGGGGCCGGCGAGGGACCCACGACGTGGCAGGGCGCGGCCGAGGGCGGTCCGGCCATTCCTCCCCGGCCCACCCGTGAACCCGATCTGTACACCCCCACCGTGCGCGATCTGCCGGTGATCGAGGGCGCCGGGCCGCTGTACGTGGTCGGTGACGTCCACGGCTATCTGGACGAACTGCGCGCCGCGCTGCGGGCCGCGGGGCTGACCGACGACGAGGACCGCTGGGCGGCCGGGAACGCCCGGCTGTGGTTCCTGGGCGACTTCACCGACCGGGGGCCGGACGGCATCGGCGTCATCGACATGGTGATGCGCCTCTCGGCGGAGGCCGCGGCGGCCGGCGGCTACTGCAAGGCGCTGCTCGGCAACCACGAACTGCTGTTCCTCGGCGCCAGCCGGTTCGGCGACACCCCGGTCGACTCCGGGGCCGGCACCGCGTCCTTCCACGCGGCCTGGATGCTGAACGGGGGTCAGCGCGCCGATATGGAACGGCTGCGCGACCACCACATCCAGTGGATGTCCCGGCTCGATTCGATGGCCGTGGCGGACGGCCATCTGCTGCTGCACTCCGACACCACCGCCTATCTCGAATACGGGCAGAACGTCGACGACGTCAACGACGCCATCTGGCAGGCCCTCGCGCGCAATGACGCGGAGGAGACCTGGGAGCTGTTCCGCAAATTCACCAAGCGGTTCGCGTTCCGGGACGAGGGCGGTCCGCAGGCCGCCAGGGAACTGCTGGACACCTACGGCGGCAAGCGCATCGTGCACGGCCACAGCCCCATCCCGTACCTCACCGGTGAGCCCGCCGAATCCGAGTCCGGCGACCCCGACGCGCCGGACGCCGCGCCCCGGATCGACGGGCCGCACATCTATGCGGATTCCCTGGCCATCGCGATGGACGGCGGCGTCACCATGGCCGGAAAACTTCTGGTGGCCCGGCTTCCCCTGGATGATTGAGCGTCCGTTCCCTGTTGTGCGGAGTGCCCGGCCACGGTGGCGGGCAGGTGAGAAGGGGGCGCACAAGGCCGCGGGGGTGCCGGGAATCCCTCCGGCGAGGTGACGGACGGAAAGATTCCGGCAATCTCCTATGACGGGCGCCGGAAGCCCTTTACCATCAGTCCCTCACCAGCTCTCTGCCCACCTGACCGCCCGGTCGGCAGGAAGGCCCTTCGGAGCATCTGGGGACTTATATGAACAGCGCTCATGATGTGTTGCCAGAGGATCGAGCCGAATTCGAGCGGGTCCTCGACGAGGCGCTGCGCTCGGCGCGGCTGGGAAACGGCGCCGGGGGCACCGACGCCGTCCGCCGGGTGCGGCGTGCCGCGCTGGAGGCCAGACCGCAGCTGACCGCCGCCGCGGGCGACGAGTACCACCGCTACGTCCGGCTGCGGGAACAACTGCGGGCCGGTGCCGGGCAACCGGACGGGCGCGAGAGATCCGGCGGCGGCAATCTGACGGTTGTCTCGGTGCTGATCCCGGTGCTGGCCGGGATCGCCGCCGTGGTGTTCCTGCTGGTCGGCTATGTCATGGGCCTGTCCGACAATGAGGCGGGCGTGGCCAGGTCGATGCGGGACATCGGCTGGCTGTTCGCGCTGTTCGCCGCCTTCGGGCTGCTGCTCGCGGTGGCCGGGCTGGTGATCACGGCGGCCCGCAACGGCTCCGCCTCCGCCATCCGGGCCGGTGAGCAGGACGCGGGGCGCGGCCGGCTGGCCGGGGACGTGGCCGAGGCGCGGGAGGACTGGCGGCGGGCGCTCGTGGAGCGCGGCATCGCACCGTACCTGCGCCAGGCGGTGGCGCTGCACGCCAGCGGCGGCGACGGGGACCGGGACCGGGACCGGGACCGGGACGGCGGAGGCGAGGCGCGCGGTACGGCGTCGGGGCGGGTGGCGCCGCAGCGGCGGTTCTCCAGCCCCGAGTTCTCCAGCCCCACCGGCGGGGCGCCCCGGACCACGCCGCGCGTCGGTCATCCCGAGTACTCGCGGCCGGAGTTCTCCAGCCCGGAGTTCTCCACGCAGCGCGGGGAGGAGCCGGCCCCGGCCAAGGGGTACGCGGCGCCCGACTACGCCTCGCCGGAGCGCTCGGGCGGCGCGAGCCGCGGCTACTCCACCGGGCGGTACACTGCGGGCGATTTCGCGGCGGGCGACTACACCTCGGGTGACTACGCCCGTCCCGGCTTCGACTCGTCGTCCTCCTCCGGCGGGGAGGGCGAGGGGGAGGACCGGGGCGGTGAGCGGCCCGCGAAGGGGTACGCCGCCCCGGACTTCGGCAGCCCCGACTACGCGGGCCCGCGCCGCAAGGACGACGCGGCGGGCCCGGCCGGCGGCGAGGAGAACCGGCCCTGAAGCGCCGCCCGGTGGGCCGCGCGCCGCTCAGCCGCCGGCCAGCAGCTGTTCGATGACGACCGCCACCCCGTCCTTCTGATGGGAGAGGGTGCGCCGGCCGGCGGCGGCCAGCACCGCCGGATGGGCGTTGGCCATCGCGTAGGCGCGGCCCGCCCAGCGCAGCATCTCCAGGTCGTTCGGCATGTCGCCGAACGCCACCACCTCGCCGGGCGCGATGCCGTGCCGGGCGCAGTGCAGCGCCAGGGTGCTGGCCTTGGTGACGCCGGGGGCGCTGATCTCCAGCAGGGCGGTGGGTGAGGAGCGGGTGATCTCGCCGAGCCCGCCGCAGACCGAGCGGGCCAGGGCCAGGAAGGCGTCCGGGGCCAGCTCCCGGTGGTGCGCGAGCAGTTTGAGGAGCGGCTGGCCGGCGTACGGGCTGTCCTCGGCGAGCAGTTCCTCGACGGGGGTGGTGCCGACGACGGTGGGGTCCTCCTCGTGCAGCGGCGGGTAGCCGGTGGCGTAGTGGATGCCGCCGGCGCGTTCCACGGCGAAGGTGACGCCGGGGGCGGCGGCGCGCAGCGCGGCGACCAGGCCGAGCGCGCCCGTGACCGGGAGGGCGCGGGCGGCGAGCAGGGTGCCGCCGGAGCGCAGATCGACGAGGGCGGCGCCGTTGCCGCAGATGGCCAGGGAACGCCCGGTGGCGTGCTCGCGCAGCGGGAGCACCCAGCGGGCCGGGCGGCCGGTCACGAACAGCACCTCGATGCCGGCCCGGCCGGCGGCGGCCAGCGCGGCGGCGGTGCGGGGGGAGACGGTCCCGTCGCGGCGCAGCAGGGTGCCGTCCAGATCGGTGGCGATGAGCTTGGGGAGCGTGGTGCGGCTGGGCGATGGGGGGAGAGTGAGGGTGCGGGAGACTGGTGTGAACACGGCGTCAGGCACAGTCATGCAGCATATGCCCGCCCATGCGTGCAGGGGTGCCGCGCGAATGAGCCATCGGCCGGAAGCGGTGAATTCCTGACCGGAAAGGGCCTAGGCTTCCCCGCATGGCTGTTTCCTCCGCCCTCCCCCTGCGGCTCTCCACCGTCATCCTTCCCGTCTGGCGCTGGCAGGAAGGGGGACGCCGGAGCTGGCAGCACGCCGAGGAGCTGGGCTTCCACACCGCGTACACCTACGACCATCTCTCCTGGCGCACCTTCCGTGACCAGCCCTGGTTCGGCGCGCTCCCCACCCTGACCGCGGCGGCTGCCGCCACGGAGCGCATCCGCCTGGGCACCATGGTGATCTCGCCAAATTTCCGGCACCCCGTCACGCTGGCGAAGGAACTGATCACGCTCGATGACATCTCGGGCGGCCGGCTCACCCTCGGTATCGGCGCCGGTGGCTCCGGCTTCGACGCCACCGCGCTCGGCCACGACGCGTGGAGCCCGCGCGAGCGCGCCGACCGCTTCGCCGAGTTCGTACCCCTGCTGGACCGGCTGCTCAGCGAGGGCGGCAGCGGCGGGGTCTCGTACCGGGGCGACTTCTACTCCGCGCACGAGGTCCGCACCATCCCCGGCTGCGTGCAGCGGCCCCGGCTGCCCTTCGCGGTCGCCGCCACCGGCCCGCGCGGCATGCGGCTGGCGGCCCGGCACGGCCAGGCGTGGGTGACCACCGGCGACCCGAAGTCCCTGGACGGCGGCCCTGACGCGTTCCTCGCCGGTCTCGGCCGCCAGGTGGAGCGGCTGGCCGGCATCTGCGAGGAGACGGGCCGCGAACCGGGCGCGCTGGACAAGATCGTCCTGGACTCCTCCCTCGCCCCCGGGGTCGATCCGCTCCAGTCGGTGGCGGCGTTCGTCGACTTCGCCGGCCGCTGCGCCGAACTGGGCTTCACCGAACTCGTCGTCCACTACCCGGTGCCCGACTCGGTGTACGCCGCCGACCCCGTCGTCTTCGAGCGGATCGCCACCGAGGGGCTCGCCCAGCTGGCACGTTAGGCCGCGCCCGGCACATCCGGGGGCATACCCCGGTTCCCCTAAGGGGAAAGGCAGCCGCGAGAGGGAGGTGGCACCCGGTGGGCGGCACTAGTGTCTGCCGGGTGAGTGTGATTGCGACCGAGAGCCTGAGCAAGCGGTACCCCAGGGTGACCGCACTTGACCGGCTGACCGTGGACATCGGGCCGGGCGTCACCGGCCTGGTCGGCGCCAACGGGGCCGGCAAATCGACGCTGATCAAGATCCTGCTGGGGCTCGCTCCCGCGAGCGAGGGCAGCGCGGCCGTCCTGGGCAAGGACACCGCCCGTGAGGGCGCCGCCATCAGGGAGCAGGTCGGGTACATGCCCGAGCACGACTGCCTGCCGCCCGATGTGTCGGCGACCGAGTTCGTCGTGCACATGGCCCGGATGTCCGGGCTGCCGAGCACGGCGGCCCGGGAACGCACCGCCGACACCCTGCGGCACGTCGGCCTGTACGAGGAGCGGTACCGTCCCATGGGCGGCTACTCCACCGGCATGAAGCAGCGCGTCAAGCTCGCCCAGGCCCTCGTCCACGACCCGAAGCTGGTGCTGCTCGACGAGCCCACCAACGGCCTCGACCCGGCCGGCCGGGACGAGATGCTCGGCCTGATCCGGCGCGTGCACACCGACTTCGGGATATCCGTGCTGGTGACCTCCCACCTGCTCGGCGAACTGGAGCGCACCAGCGACCACATCGTCGTCATCGACGGCGGCAAGCTGCTCAAGTCGCAGTCCACCCGGAGCTTCACCCAGACCACCACCACCCTGCTGATCGAGGTCACCGACTCCGACGCCCACCCGGACGGCGCCGACGCGCTGCGCACCGCGCTGACCGCCGCCGGCGTCACGCCGGTGGCCGAGCCGGACAGCACGCCCGGTGCGGCCCGGCTGGTCGTGGTCGAGGCGGACGAGGAGCGGGTGTACGACACGGTGCGCGACACCGTCGCCGACCTCGGTCTGGGGATGGTGCGCATGGAGCAGCGCCGGCACCGGATCGCCGAAGTCTTCCAGGAGAACCGGACGGAGGCGGCCTCATGAGCACCCCCACCCCCACCCCCACCCCCAGCCCCACCCCGCAGACCGCTACCGCGCGCATCCACAACATCGGCTACCGGCACTACGACGGCCCGCGGCTCGGGATCCCGTACGCCCGGCTGTCGCTGTTCACGCACTCACTGCGCGGGGCGTACGGCCTGGGGCGCTCGGCCCGCTCCAAGATCCTGCCGTTCGCGCTGGCCGCCATCATGGCCGTGCCCGCGCTGGTGATGGTGGCGGTCGCGGTCACGGTCGGCATGAACAGCCTGCCGATCGGCTACACCGAGTACGCGCTGTTCATGCAGCCGATCATCGGGCTGTACCTGGCGCTGGCCGGCCCGCAACTGGTCTCGCTCGACCAGCGCTACCACACCCTGCCCCTGTACTTCTCCCGGCCGCTCGAACACGCCGACTACGTACGGGCGAAGGCCGCCGCGCTGGCCGCCGCGCTGTTCGTGTTCACCGCCGTCCCGGTGGTGCTGCTGTACATCGGCGCGCTGCTCGCCAAGCTGAGCCCGGCCGACGAGACCCTCGGCTTCGGCAAGGGCCTGCTCTTCTCGGCCGTCTTCTCCGTCCTGCACGCCGCCATCGTGCTGCTGATCGCCTCGCTCACCCCGCGCCGCGGCTTCGGCGTCGCGGCCATCATCGGGGCGCTCACCGTGCCGTACTTCGCGGTCACCTCCGTGCAGTTCGTCGTCGCCGAGCAGGGCAGCGGCAGTCTGGACTCCGTCGGCTGGCTGGCGATGCTCTCGCCCGGCTCGCTCCTGGACGGCTTCCAGGGCGCGCTGCTCGGCGGCACGACCGAATTCCCCCACCAGTACGCACCCTCCGGCGCGATGGGCGCCGGCTACCTCGCGGTGATCGCCGGCGTGACCGCCGTCTGCTACGTGCTGCTGCTGCGCCGCTACCGGAAGGCGGGACTGTGACCACCATCCGCATCGAGAACGCCTCCCGCTGGTTCGGCAACGTCGTCGCCATCAACGATGTGAGCGTCACCATCGGACCGGGCATCACCGGGCTGCTGGGCCCCAACGGCGCGGGCAAGTCCACGCTGATCCACATGATGGGCGGCTTCCTGCCGCCGTCCGCCGGTGCCGTCACCCTGGACGGGGAGCCGATCTGGCGCAACGAGGCGGTCTACCGGCACATCGGGCTCGTCCCCGAGCGCGAAGGCATGTACGACTACCTGACGGGCGCCGAGTTCGTGCGGGCCAACGCCGAACTCCACGGCCTGCCCGACCCGGACACCGCCGCCCGGGCCGCCCTGGCCACCGTCGAGATGGAGCACGCCGCCGACCGCAACATCGTCACGTACAGCAAGGGCATGCGGCAGCGCGTCAAGATGGCCTCCGCGCTCGTCCACGAGCCGTCGGTGCTGCTGCTGGACGAGCCGTTCAACGGCATGGACCCGCGCCAGCGCATGCAGCTGATGGACCTGCTGCGCCGGATGGGCGAGCAGGGCAGGACCGTGCTGTTCTCCTCGCACATCCTGGAGGAGGTCGAGCAACTGGCCTCGCACATCGAGGTCATCGTGGCCGGCCGGCACGCGGCGTCGGGCGACTTCCGCACCATCCGCCGGCTGATGACGGACCGGCCGCACCGCTACCTGGTGCGCTCCAGCGACGACCGCGTGCTGGCCGCCGCGCTGATCGCCGACCCGTCCACCACCGGCATCCACTTCGACACCGAGGAGGACGGCCTGCGCATCGAGGCGGCCGACTTCCCGCGCTTCACCACGCAACTCCCCCGGCTGGCCCGGGAACACGGCGTCCGGCTGCTGTCGGTCTCGCCGTCCGACGAATCCCTGGAGAGCGTCTTCTCCTATCTGGTGAGCGCGTAAAGGAGCCCTCGCGATGTACCACCACACCGTCGCCCGGCTCACCCTCCGGGCCCTGCTCGGCCGGCGCCGTGCCCTCTTCCTGCTCGTCCTGCCCGCGCTGCTGATCGCCATCGCGCTCGCCGTCCGCCTGGTGACGGGCGCGGACGACCGGGCCGCCGGCGAGATCCTGGGCGGCTTCGCCCTCGCCGTGATGGTGCCGCTGATCGGCGTGATCGCCGGCACCGGGGCGATAGCGCCGGAGATCGACGACGGCTCGATCGTCTATCTGCTGGCCAAGCCGCTGAAGCGGCACACCATCATCCTGACCAAGCTGTGGGTGGCCATCGGCGTCACCCTGTCCTTCACCGTCGTGCCGACACTGCTCGCGGGGTTCATCCTCAACGGCAACAGCCAGCAGATCGCGAGCGCGTACGCCCTGGCCGCCGCCGTCGCCTCGGTCGCGTACAGCGCGGTGTTCCTGCTGCTCGGCACCGTCTCGCGGAACGCGGTGGTGCACGGGCTGATCTACGCGCTGGTGTGGGAGTCGCTGTTCGGCAGCCTGGTGCCGGGCGCGCGGGCGCTCAGCATCCAGCAGTGGGCGCTGGCCCTGGCCGAGCGGGTGGCCGCCCCGGGCGCGAACATCACCTCGGAGGTCGGCCTGCCCGCCGCCCTGATCCTGCTGACCGCCGCCACGGCGGCCGGCACCTGGTACGCGGCGCGCCGGCTGCGGGCGCTGACCCTGGCGAGCGAGGGCTGAGCGCCGGGCGAAACGCGGCAGACGGGGCGGCCCGGCGGCACACCGCCGGGCCGCCCCGCGCCGTTCGGACGCCGTTCGGGCCGGGCTCGCGGCCCGGCCCCGAGTCCGGCCGTGCGCGCGGTGGACGGCTACGGCCGCCCGTGCCGGTAACGGCGGCAGAGCCGGTGGGAGAATGCCGGATCCCCGGCCAGATCGGCGAGCCGGACACTCATCCCGGCGACGATGTGTTCGGTGTTCCCCAGCCGCGTCTCGACGTCCGCGAGCCGGGTCTCGACCCGGCGCAGCCGGTCGTCCATCCGGTTGACCACCAGCGCGACATCCCGCAGCGCCGGGCCGATGCCGGCCAGGACTCCTTCGATCGCAGTGACCCGCTGTTCAAGACCCGCACCGGCGGCGGTGTTCCCCTCCACGGCGTCCAGCAGATAGGCCCGTACCTCACGCGCCACGGCGCTGTCCCGGAGCAGCATCGCGATGTTGAGAACGGTGCGGCGGGTGTAGAGGGTGAGGCGACGCCGCATGGCCTGTGGATAACTCTCATTTGAGAGTTGCATCATGTAGCTCTCAAATTCCTGCAGGTCAGAGCCTTCCACTACGGTCAGACCGCTCTCGTTCAGCTCCTCACGATGCCGCGCCACCAGCGTCCTGATGGTGCTCCTGTGGACAACGAAATACTCCGCGACGATCTCCGTCGTCATATGCAGCCCATCGGGCAGCAGCGCCAGCGCCTTCACCTTGTCGAGGACTTCGGTGCGCCCCCGGGTGTTCTCGCGCAGGGTGCGCGACTCCAGCAAAGCTTGTTCCTTGATCATGACGAGACAGCCCTCCCAGGGCATCCGTGAACAGGTTGCCGGGCCCTGTCGCATCAGGGATCGTCGGACGGTCACGCGTTCGGAAGAGACGGAGGAATCCCGGGAAGCAGTGCGTTAGGGGGTCAACTTGACCCTCTAAAATCCGCAGGCCGCTCATTTGAGAGGGTCAAGATGACCCTCTCAAATGAGCGGCCTGCGCCCCCCGCCTCAGCCCAGCAGCAGGCGCTCCAGCACCTTGGCGATGCCCTCCGCCTCGTGCCCCGCCGTGACTTCGTCGGCGACCGCCAGCAGCGCGGGGTGGGCGTCGGCCATGGCCACGCCGTGGCCCGCCCAGGACAGCATCGGGATGTCGTTGGGCATGTCGCCGAACGCGATGGTGTCCGCCGCCGTGACCCCCAGCCGGCGGGCCGCCAGGGAGAGGCCGGTGGCCTTGGTCAGGCCCAGGGGCAGCATCTCCACCAGGTCCTCGCCCGAGACGACGAACGCCGCGTAGGCGCCCGCCGCCTCCGTGCAGGCCGCCGCCAGCCGGTCGTCGGACAGGTCGGGGTGGCGCAGGTACAGCTTGCTGATGGGCGCGTCCCACAGCCCGTCCCGGTCGGTCAGCGGGCGGGCGAGATCGGGCGCGTTGGGGTGGGGGACCGCTTCCGGGTCGCGCCGCCAGGCGAAGCCGGGGCCCATGGCGATGCCGCCGTCGATGCCGTCGAGCGACGCCGCGACCGCGACCGGGCCGATGCGCGCCTCCAGCGCCTCCAGCGCGCGGCGGGCCACCGTCCGGTCCAGCGTGACGGAGGTCAGCAGCCGGTGCTCGCCCGCGTGGTACAGCTGCCCGCCCTGGCCGCACACGGCGAGGCCGGTGTAGCCGAGGTCGTCCAGGATGTGCCGGGTCCAGGCGACGGTGCGCCCGGTGGCCACGAGGTGCGCGGCCCCGGCGGCGCCGGCCGCTGCCAGCGCCGCCCGGGTGCGCTCCGATATCGTCTGGTCGCGGCGCAGCAGCGTGCCGTCGAGATCGGTGGCGATCAGCCGGTAGGGGAAGCGGTCCTCACTCACGCGGCGACCGGCTCCAGCACGTCGCGCCCGCCCAGGTAGGGCCGCAGGACCTCCGGTACCCGCACCGAGCCGTCGGCCCGCTGGTGGTTCTCCAGCAGCGCGACGATGGTGCGCGGGACGGCGCACAGCGTGCCGTTGAGGGTGGCCACCGGCCGCACGGCACCGCCCTTCTCGCGCAGCCTGACCTGGAGCCGGCGGGCCTGGAACTCGGTGCAGTTGGACGCGGAGGTCAGCTCGCGGTACTTGCCCTGGGTGGGGATCCACGCCTCGCAGTCGAACTTGCGGGAGGCCGAGGCCCCCAGGTCGCCGGAGGCCACGTCGATGACGCGGAAGGGCAGTTCGAGGGAGGTGAGCCACTGCTTCTCCCAGCTCAGCAGCCGCTCCAGCTCCGCCTCGGCCTCCTCGGGGGCGACGAAGCAGAACATCTCCACCTTGTCGAACTGGTGCACCCGGAAGATGCCCCGGGTGTCCTTGCCGTAGCTGCCGGCCTCGCGGCGGAAGCACGGCGAGAACCCGGCGTAGCGGCGCGGGAGGGTGTCCGCGTCGAGGATCTCCTCCATGTGGTACGCGGCGAGCGGTACCTCGGAGGTGCCGACCAGGTACGCGTCGTCCTTCTCCAGGTGGTAGACGTCGGCGGCGGCCTGGCCGAGGAAGCCGGTGCCCTCCATGGCGCGCGGCTTGACCAGCGCGGGGGTGATCATCGGGACCAGTCCGGCGGCGGTGGCCTGGGCGATGGCGGCGTTGACGAGGGCGAGTTCCAGCAGGGCGCCGACGCCGGTGAGGTAGTAGAAGCGGGAGCCGGAGACCTTGGCGCCGCGCTCGGTGTCGATGGCGCCCAGGCCCTGGCCCAGTTCCAGGTGGTCCTTGGGCTCGAAGCCCTCGGCGGCGAAGTCGCGGTGGGTGCCGATGGTCTCCCGGACGGTGAAGTCGTCCTCGCCGCCGACGGGGACGTCGGGGTGGACGAGGTTGCCGACGGCCAGGAGCAGTTCCTGGGTGCGGGCGGCGGCCTCGTCGCGTTCGGCGTCGGCGGCCTTGACCGCGGCGGACAGCTCGCCGGCCCGGCGGAGCAGTTCGGCCTTCTCCTCGCCCGCGGCCTTCGGGATGCGCTTGCCGAGCTGCTTCTGCTCGGCGCGCAGTTCGTCGAAGCGCACACTGGAGGACCGGCGCAGTTCGTCGGCGGCCAGGAGTGAGTCGACGATGCCGACGTCCTCGCCACGGGCGCGCTGGGAGGCGCGCACTCGGTCAGGGTCCTCACGAAGCAGGCGAAGGTCAATCACCCCACCAGGCTACCGGTGATTCCGGGCGGAATCCCTGGCAATTGATTAGCGGCCTTTGTCCGCTTTGCCGGAGTGGCCATCGCGGTCGAATCCACAGGTCAGAGCCGGGTTTCCCACATGTTTTCCACAGGCTCTCGACTGCCCTGTGGATGAATGGGGGCCACGGCGGGAGCGCTAGGATGTGAGGCCGGAGAATTCCCCGGCCAAACATCATCCACTCGCTCTTTCGAGGGAATCCCGGTGAATCTTGCGGTGATTTCCCTCACTCCAAAGAGTCACCCGCCGGAAATGGGGTGACGAAGGGTGATGCGTCCCCTGTGGATGAGGTGTGGACAAGGGGTGCGGTCACCAAGCCGTTATGTCGACAATGACCGATTGTGACCTGACGGGTTATCCACAGCCGACCGAGTGGCCCTGTGGATAACCCGGGGGCCCCGCCCCGTACGTCCACAGCCGTCACGCACCGCGCCCGTCCAGACACCGCGTGAGCCAGTCGGCCGCCCGCAGGAAATCCGGATCGGTGGTCCCCTCCCGTACCGTGGCCGCCACCCGGTCCGCGCGCGGGTACGAGCCCAGGAACCTGATGTCCCGGCACAGCCGCCGCAGCCCCATCAGCGCCTCGCCCACCCGCCGTTCGGAGATGTGCCCCTCGCAGTCCAGCGAGAAGCTGTACTGCCCGATGCCCGCTCCCGTCGGCCGCGACTCGATCCGCATCAGATTCACCCCGCAGGTCGCGAACTCCTGCAACACCTCAAGCAGCGCGCCCGGATGGTCCTCCCGCAGCCACAGCACCACCGACGTCTTGTCCGCCCCGGTCGGCGCCGCCGGCCGGGCCGGGCGCCCGGTCAGCACGAAGCGCGTGGTGGCGTTGTCCGCGTCGTGGATCTCGGTGACCAGCGGATCGAGCCCGTAGGTGGCCGCCGCGAACTCCCCCGCGAACGCCGCGTCGTAGCGCCCCTCCTGCACCAGCCGCGCGCCGTCCGCGTTCGAGGCCGCCGACTCCCACTGCGCCTGCGGCAGATGCTGCGCCAGCCAGCCCCGCACCTGCGGCTGGGCCACCGGGTGCCCGGTGACCGTCTTGATGTCGGCCAGCGTGGTGCCCGGCCGCACCAGCAGCGCGAAGGCGATCGGCAGCAGCACCTCGCGGTAGATCATCAGGGGCTCGCCGGAGGCCAGTTCGTCCACCGTGGCGGAGACCCCGCCCTCCACCGAGTTCTCGATCGGCACCAGCGCGCCCGCCGCGTCCCCGGCCCGTACCGCGTCCAGCGCGGCCGGCACCGAGATCATCGGGACCAGCTCCCGGGTCGCCGCCTCCGGCAGGGTGCGGAGCGCGGCCTCGGTGAAGGTGCCCTCGGGACCGAGATAGGTGTAGCGGCTGGCTGCTGTCATGCCGCCACCGTATCCCCTTCCCGGACCCCGCCCGTCAGCCCTCGAACAGCGCCTGCCCGACGTACTCGCCCTCCGCCGCGCCGCCCGGCACGGCGAACAGCCCGCTCGCCTCGTGCCGCAGGAACGGCGAGAGCGCGTCGCCCCGGTCGAGCTTGCGCTGCACGGGCACGAAGCCGCGCAGCGGATCGGCCTGCCAGCAGATGAACAGCAGTCCGGCGTCCGGCGCCCCGTCCGGCAGCAGCCCGTCCTGGTACGAGAAGGGCCGGCGCAGCATGGCGGCGCCGTCGTTGGTCTCGGGGGAGGAGACGCGGACGTGCGCGTTGACGGGGATCACCGGGTTGCCGGCGTCGTCGAGCGCGGTGAGGTCGACCGGGGTGGTCTCGGTGTCGCCGCCGAGCGGGGCGCCGTCCGCCTTGCGGCGGCCGATGACCCGCTCCTGGTCGGCCACCGGCAGGTCCTCCCAGGTGTCCAGCAGCATGCGGATGCGGCGGACGACGGCGTACGAGCCGCCCGCCATCCACGGCGGGTCGCCGTCGGCGGGGACGAAGATCCGCCGGTCGAAGTCGTCGTCGCCGGGCAGGGGGTTGTTGGTGCCGTCGATCTGGCCCATGAGGTTGCGCTGGCTCATCGGGTGGGCGGTGGCGCCCGGGGTGCGGTTGAAGCCGGTCATCTGCCAGCGCGGGGTGGCGGTGCCGAGCGCCGCGCGGCGCACCGCGCGCAGTGCGGCGAGCGCCACCAGGGCGTCGTCCGCGCCGATCTGGACGAACAGTTCGCCGTCGGAGCGGGACCGGTCCAGGGCGTCGTTGCTGAACTCGGGCAGCGGGGCGAGCGCGGTGGGCCGCTGGTCGGTCAGGCCGAGGGTGTCGAAGAGCGCGGCGCCGAAGCCGAAGGTGAGGGTGAGGGCGCAGGGCCCGGCGTCCAGCGACATGTGGGTGCCGTCCGCCTCCTCGCCCCGGCCGGCCATCAGCGCGGCGGCCGTGGCGGACCAGCGGCGCAGCAGTGCGGCGGCGGCCCGGCGGTCGGTGCCGGGGTCGAGGT
This sequence comes from Streptomyces harbinensis, assembly GCF_900116145.1. Lineage (GTDB taxonomy): Bacteria > Actinomycetota > Actinomycetes > Streptomycetales > Streptomycetaceae > Streptomyces > Streptomyces carpaticus. The sequence goes on from NZ_FPAB01000004.1 coordinate 391,564, forward strand.
CGTAGGCGATCAGGTGGCCGTGGGCCTGCAAGGGGCTGGTGATGCCGGCCTGGTGGGGGCCGTGGAAGGGGTGCGCGGTGCTGCCGACGCTGGTGAGCGGGGTGGTGCCGGAGCCGGCGTGGGCGGTGCCGAACAGGGTGCCGCCGGTGGCTCCGGCGGCCAGTCCTGCGGCGCCGGTGGCGCCGGCGGTGCCCAGCAGGCGGCGGCGGCTGATCGCCGCCGGGGGTGCGGGGGCGGGTTCTGGGGTGTCTGGCATGGCGGGGTTCGCTATCCGACCGTGAGGGTGGTGGTTTCGGTGGTCTGGTCGATCTCGGAGGTGCGCAGGGTGAGGGAGAGTTCCCAGTCGCCGGGGCGGGGCAGCCGGAGGTCGTCGGCGACCCAGTGGCCGACGTCGACGTGGGCGGGTTCGTAGCGCAGCGGGCCGAGGTCCTCGGCGGGGAGGGTGAGGGCGATACGGACCTCCTCGGCGCCGTTCGGCAGTCCTTCCGGGTCCTCCAGGCGCAGGTGGAGTACGTTCTCGCCGGTGACGCCTGGGGTGATGTCGATGAGGGCGGTGCCCCGGCCGTGCGGGCCGCCGGTGTCGTAGGGGAGTTGGAGGGAGAGGGGCTGCGGGGCGGTGGCACTGGTGCCGGCGGCGGCTTCGGTACGGGCGGGGGTGCTGCCGGTGAGGGCGGTGGTGACGGCGAGGACGGCGGCGGCGATGGCGGCTTCGGCCAGGACGCTGCGGCGCAGTCCGGTGCGTCCGCTGTCGCGGTCCCGGTCGCGCTGCCGGCGGGTGCGCTGGACGGCGGCGCGCTGCCGGGCGAGCTGGGCGCGGCGGGCCGGGTCGTCGGGGCCGTCCGGGGCCGGGGGCGGGGTGTGCGGTGCGTCCGGTGCGTCCGGTGCGTCCGGTGCGTCCGGTGCGGGGCCGGCCGGGGGGTCGGCGAGCCGTGCCGTCCAGCGGCGGGAGATCCAGGCGGTGCCGACGAGCAGCGCCACCAGCGCGGTTTTGACGACGAGCAGCTGACCGTACCGGGTGCTCAGCAGCGGGTCCCAGCCGCCGACCTGCCGCCAGGACTGGAAGAGGCCGGTGGCCGCCAGTGCCACCACCGACCAGAACGCCAGCCGGGAGAAGCGCCGTACCGCCGCGCGCGGTACGGGTACCGGTGACCGGTACAGCAGCGCCAGCAGGGCGGCGAGTCCGCCGAGCCAGGCGCCGGCGGCCAGCAGGTGGACCAGGTCGGCCGGGACGGCCAGCCACGACCACGGGCCGGTGGAGGCGTGTTCGGCCAGCGCCCAGGTCGCGGCGGTGGCCGGCGCCAGCAGCACTCCGGTGCCCGCGAGCGCGGCGCGGGCCCGGCGTCCGCGCGCCCGGTCCGCGGTCAGCGCCGCCACCCAGAGGGCGGCGGCACCGAGCAGCAGCAGCCGGCACAGCAGCGCCGTACCGGTCTTGGTGTCGACGACGTCCCGCAGTCCGGTGCCGGTGTACGGGCCGCGCAGGAGCAGCAGGGCGAGCGTGGCGGCGGTCGCCGTCGTCCAGCCGGCCAGCATCAGCCGCTGGAGGTGGGGGCGGACGGCCGGGCCGGGCCGGCACACCAGGAGGAAGGCGGCGCCGCCGGTGAGCAGCAGGAACCCGGCGTACGCGGGGAAGCGGGCCAGGTCGTACAGCGTTCCGGCCGTGGATCCGCCAGGGCCCTGGGCCGGCAGCCGTACCGAGGTCTCGGAGGGGGCGCCGATGGAGAAGGTGAAGGCACCGGCGATGGGGTGGCTGTCGGCCGAGATGGCCTGCCAGGCGACGGTGTAGGTGCCGTCGGCGAGGCCGTCGGCGAGCGCCACCCCGTGCCGTACCACTCCGTCCGCGCTCAGGTCGGTGATCTCGCCGGTGTCGACCCGCTCCCCGGCGGGGTCGAGGACGCGCAGGGCCTGGTCGCCGGTGAGGGAGACGCGTTCGGAGAAGGTGAGTTCGACGCGTTCGGGCGAGGTGGCCACCACCTCCCCGTCCGCCGGGCTGCTGCCGGTGAGGCTGGCGTGCGCGTGCGCGGGCCCGGTGGCCGCGACGAGCACGGCGCCCAGGGCCGTCAGCAGGACGAGCAGCCGGGAGAGGGTGGTGGTCATCCGCCTGATCACTCCCCGGTGTAGGTGGTGGCCCTGACCGGGACGTCGACGGTGATGGGTGCCGACTTCTCGAACCGCAGCTCCAGCTCGACCTGCTCGCCTTCGACGGGCTTGTGGGTCAGGCCGAGCAGCATCAGATGGCTGCCGCCCCGGGACAGGCTCAGGGTGCCGCCGGCCGGGACGGTGAAGGAGTCGACCGGGCGCATGGCGTTGTCGACGGTCTCGTGCATCTCGACGGTCTCGGCGAGGTCGCTGTGCACCGAGGTGAGGGTGTCGTCGGCGTCGCCGGTGTTCTCGATGACGAGGAAGCCGCCGGCCATGTCGCCGGTGATGGGTTCGGGGATGTAGGCGTTCTGCGCGGTCAGCCGTGGCTCGCCGTCGCCGGCCGAGCAGCCGGTGAGTGCGAGCAGCGCGGCGGTCACCGCGAGCGCCGTGCGCCTCACGGGGTGCGCCCCTCGATCAGTCCGGGCAGGTCGGCGGCGTAGGTGTCCTGGGTGACGCCCTCCATGTAGATGACGTGTGCCTTGTCGTCGGTGGGGAGGAAGGCGAGCACCTGGGAGCCGTGGGTGGAGATCCAGGTGCCGTTCTCGTCCTGGGTGGGTGCGTCGATGTGGATGCCGAGCGAGCGGGCGGCTTCCTGGATGGTGTCGAAGTCGCCGGTGAGCCCGATGAAGTCCTCGCCCTGGGCGCGCAGCCAGGGGCCGAGGGATTCGGGGGTGTCGCGCTCGGGGTCGGAGGTGATGAAGACGACGCGCAGGTTCTCGCGCTGTTCCGGGGTGAGTCCCGCGGTGGCGTTGCCGATGTTGCTCATGGTGAGCGGGCAGACGTCGGGGCAGTTGGTGTAGCCGAAGTAGAGGAGGGTGGCGTGGCCGGCGGTCTCGGCGACGAGGTCGTACGGCTCGCCCTCGGTGTCGGTGAGGGTGATGGCCGGCTTGGCGAACGGGGTGTCGAGGACGGTGCCCTGGGTGGGGTCCTGCTCGCCGGAGACGTCGGCGAGGGAGTCGCCGCCGCCGTCGGAGGAGGTGTCGCCGCCGCAGGCGGTGAGGGCGAGCACCGCCGCGAGGGCGACGGCGGCGGTGCGGGCATGGGTGCGCAGACGCATGTGTGTTCCTGTGGTGCGGTTCGGGTACGGGGCGGGCGGCCGGGCGCCGCCCGCCCCGCGGGGGTCAGTCCTGGGAGCGGTCGCCGGTGGCGGGGCCGGTGGGGCGGCGTCCGGCGAGGACGCCGAAGGTGATGCCGGCCAGTCCGGCGATGATGCCGCCGGCGCCGAGGATGCGGGCGGTGGTGTCGGTGGCGTCCGCGGCGTCGGCGACGACCGATTCCGTGCCGTGGCCGGCGTCGCCGTCCGTGTCGTCCCCGGAGGCGGGGGCGCCGTGGCCGTGGCCGTCGCCGTCGCCCGGGGTGAGGGCGAGGACGGCGGCGGGGTGCTCGGGTTCGGTGCCGTCGGCGGTGGGCTCCTCGATCCAGCGGACGATCTCGTCGCTGTCGTAGGTCTGGATGGCCTTGAACACCAGCTGGTCGGTGTCGGTGGGGAGCTGCCCGATGGAGACGGGGAACTGCTGGAAGGTGCCCGGGGCGATCTCGCCGCCGCTCCAGGTGATGACGCTGGCGGCTTCGGTGATCTGGTTGCCGTGCGATTCGAGGGGTTCGTCGAGGGTGACGGTCTGCACCTCGACGTCCCAGCCGGGGACCGGCTGGGGCATGACGGAGGCCAGCGGGTGGTCGGGGTCGAGGTGCACTTCGAGCCGGATGGTGGAGGCGTCGGCCCGCTCGTTGGGGACCTTGAAGTTGACGACGCCGTAGCTGCCCTGGGCGGCTTCGCCGGGGTCGACGGAGACGTGGGCGTGGGCGGTGCCGGCGAGGGCGAGGGCGCCGCCGAGGGCGAGGCCGAGCGTGGCCGCGCGGGCGGCGGCACGGGTGCGGTGCATGGGAAGGCTCCATGGGCGCTGGGATCGGACGGTCGGGGTGGTGCGCGCGGCAGGGCGACGCGCTCCCCTTTCGCTGTCCGTCCGGGGAGGCGTTCAGGCCGCGAGTGCGAGCGGCGCGGCCGGTGGCCCGCGCCGGTGCATGCTGTGCGCCAGGAGCAGGGTGGGCGGCTTGGTGCCGGCCGGGAGCCGGTCGGCGCGGGCGGCGCCGGGCAGGTACGGGGTGGGGCGGGTGGCGCCGTGCAGCAGCCGGGCCAGGTGGACGGCGAGCGGCCACGGCAGGTGGGCGGCGGCGACGCGGGCGGCCAGCCGTACCAGTTGCCACAGCGCGGCGTCGCCGCGGCGCAGCAGGGCGCCGGTGGCGAGGGCGGCCAGCAGGTGGCCGGCGAGCATCAGGGGGCCGCTGGGCGCGCTGTGGGCGGCCTGGGCCGCGGCCTCGGCGGCGGGTGCGGCGGGGGTGAGGCCGGCGTTGTGGGCGATCTCGGCGGCTTCGGCCTCGGTGAGGGTGGCGGCGTAGTCGTTGCACAGCAGCCGGGCGGCGAGGGCGAGCGCGCCGCCGGGGCCGTCGCCGTGCCCGCCGTGCGGCGGGAGGCCGAACTGGCCGAGGGAGAAGAGGTGGTGCAGGGCGAGCTGTCCGGCGGCCAGGGCGGCGGTCAGCGCGGGCAGGGAGCGGCGTTCGCGGCCGGCGAGCGGGACGCACACGGCGCAGACGGCGGCCCAGGCGGCGAGGAGGGTCCAGGCGGGGAGCGGGGGGCCGCCGGCGCCGAGGTGCCCGGCGGCGGCCAGGGCGGTGCAGGCCGCGGCGAAGACAGCGGCCCGCAGCAGACGCAGATCGGCTCCCGCACACATGGCGGGCCCATCATCTCACCGGGTGTCCGCGCGGAGACGGGCGGGATCGGGGATCGTACGCATGTGCCTGCATTCACCCTCATCGGGCTGTCGTTATATCGACGTAAGCGTCCGGGTACATCCGCTGAATGGGGGGTGTTGGTTCCTTCGCACGCTTACGGGTGGCGCTGACCGGCAATGCCTAGGGGTGTCCACGGCGTACCGCGGCCAGGAGGCTGGAGCATGAGCATCTGGTGGTCACTCCAACTGCGGCGGGAGGCGTCCAGCGTCCCGCTCGCCCGCCGGCTGCTGCTGGGCGCCATGGAGACGGCGGGGGTGGATGCCGACATCGCGCACGAACTGTGCGTGGCGCTCACCGAGGCGTGTGCCAACGCCGTCCAGCACGGCGGCGGGGAGGCGGCCGTGTACCGGGTGACGGCGTCGATCGACGGGGACGTGTGCCGGATCGAGGTCGTCGACTCCGGGCCCGGTTTCCCGGCCGATCCTCCCGGTCCGCGCCGGGAGAGCCACGCGCTGGAGCCGGGCGGGCGGGGGCTCCAGCTGATCGAGGCGCTGTCGGACGCGGCCAGGTTCGGCAACCACCCGGGTGGCGGTGGTGCCGTGGTGAGTTTCGACAAGATCCTGAAGTGGCGGGAGGACGCGGCGCTGCTGAAGGCGTCGTGAGGCCGGCGCCGGGGGCGTCCCGGTGACCCGGAATGTTTTCCCGACCGGCGTGCAACATCCCGGCCGGCCCACCGCATCGAAATGAGTGAAGGGCGAGAGGCGGGAAGGACCGCGGCTCGCCGAGTCACTCGCACCGGCCGGGGGCCGGTTCTGATGGGGGTTGAGGGATATGAGCACGACGGTGAAGCGCGGCTGGCGGCGCCGGGCGGCCCTGACGGCGGCGATCGCCACCGTGGCCGCGGCGACGACCATGGGGGCGGCATCCGCGAGCGCGGCGTCCGGGCAGGGCGGCGCTCCGGGCACCGAGCAGGAGATCGTGGCGGCGCTGACCGGCCTGCTGCCGGAGGGCACCGAGATCACCGACGCGTACGGCCAGGGGTATCTCGACAGCGAATACCCGTTCGCCGCCGTGGAGGCCGGGGACAGCACCGGCGGCACCACCACCATCGATGTGAGCGTCAGCCGCTCCGCCGGCGACTGGACGGAGTGGGCCGGCTGCCCGGACAACGGTGACGGCACGGGCGAGGACGGCTTCGTCGCGGACTGCACCGAGACCGAGCTGTCCGACGGGCGGCTGCTGTCGGTCAACACCTGGGAGTACGAGACCGACGGCTCGGGCGAGGGCGAGGACGGCGAGCCGTTCCACGCCATCGGCTGGGACGTGTGGCTGGAGGGCCCGGGCAGCGCCGAGTTCGAGAGCGAGACCGGCCGCAGCGTGTACCTGTCGCAGTACAAGGAGCTGACCGGGAGCGCGGGGGCGGACGCCTATGTGCCGGTCCTCGACGAGCAGCAGCTGACGGAAGCCGTGCAGGCGCCGGTGTGGCAGGAGTTGCTGGCCGCGCTGGACGCCGAGTACGGGGAGCCGGCCGAGGAGGAGTGGGAGGAGGACTCCGCGCAGATCCCGGCCGCCGAGCTGCGGGACGCGTTCCGCGCGCTGGCACCCGAGGGCATCGAGGTCACCGATGTCGACCACGGGGCCGACGAGGTCAACTCCGCCGAGCTGCTGACGGACGACGGCAAGGGCGCGGCGCTGCTCTCCATCTCGGCCTGGGGCCCGTGGGACGCCTCCGGTGAGGAGGGCTTCGAGGACGTCGAGGACATCGAGAGCTTCGACGACGGGGAGAGCGGCGTCGAGTGCGCCGACTCCGTCCTGGAGGACGGCGCCGAGCTGAGCGTGTGCTCGGCCGCGCCGACCGACGAGGACCCGGTCGGCCTGTGGTGGGCCACCGTCTACTACCCCGACGGCTCGGGCATCGACATCACCCAGACCAACCTCGCCGACTGGGAGAACGCGCCGGTGCGGGCCGACGCTCCGCTGACCGCCGACCAGCTGGCCGAGATCGCCACCGACGGGGTCTGGGCCGACCTGATCGCCCAGTACACCGTCTGACCCGTCCGTTGCCCGGGGTGGCGGTGACGGCGATCACCGCCACTCCCGGAAAAAGGCTGTAACGTCCGGTGGCTGCTCGCGCGTCGACCTAGTGAGCGCGGGGAGCGGCCCCCGGGGATCGAGGGGGACAGATGAAGCAGCGCGATCTGGACGCGTACCGGGACTTCGCCATGCGGCGCAGCGGTGCCCTGTACCGGTCGGCGTGTCTGCTGACGAGCGGCGACACCCACCTCGCCGAGGATCTCGTCCAGGAGACGCTCGGGCGGATGTACACCGCCTGGAAACGCAAGCGCTGCATCGACAACCCCGCGGCCTACGCGCAGACGGTTCTGGTGCGCTGCTTCCTCACGTACAAGCGCCGCCGCAGCAGCGGGGAGAGCCCGGCGGTCAGCATTCCCGACCAGCCGGCCCCCTCGGCGGACTCCACGCTCCGCATCACTCTCCTCCAGGCGCTCGCCCAGCTGCCGCCGCTGGACCGCACGGTGCTGGTGCTCCGGTTCTGGGAGGACCTGAGCGTGGAGCAGACCGCCGCCATGATGCGCACCAGTTCCAGCGCGGTGCGCACCCGATCGAGCAGGGCCCTGACCAAGCTCCGAGGCGTGCTCGGCGCGTCCGGTCTCGCTGAACTGACCGCTCGGTAAGGCCGAAGGAGATCAGAGCATGAGAAACGACGACCACACCACACCCTTCGAGCAGGAACTCGGCGCCCTGCTGCGGCAGACCGGTGGCGGCTTCGAGCCCGACCCGGCGCGGCTGACCGAGGCCGGGCTGCGCCGCGGCCGGGCCCGGGTCTTCCGGCGGCGGGCCGGCGTCATGGGGGGCGCCGCCGCGGTGGCGCTGCTCTCGGTGGGCGCGGTGCAGCTCACGGGCGGCGGCTCCGGCACGCCGGTGGCCGACGGTGTCCCGCAGAGCCGCGAGGACATGGTGGAGACGCTGTCCGGGATGCTCCCGGGCGGGATCGAGATCCTGGCGGGCGAGGCCACGAGCCCGCTCGGCGCGGAGGAGCCGGGGATCTACCTCCAGCTCGGGGACTCGACCCCCGGGGACGCCACCCTCGGCGTGATGATCCACCGCTGGGCGATGGAGGGCTCGGAGGACAGCCTGGGCTGCATGGTGCCCGACAGCGACGGCTACCACTGCGCGGAGGAGGAGCTGCCGGACGGCGCGGTGCTCACCCGGACCCGGGAGGACTTGCTGGGCGAGGACGAGGAGCTGGAGAGCCGGCACTGGATGGCGATGCTGGAGGTGCCCGACGGGAACGCGGACGCGTCCTGGTCCCGCACGGTCACCGTGGGCTTCGAGAAGGAGATGACGGATCTCGACGATCCGGACGGCTACCAGCCGCTGATCGACCAGGACCAGCTGGCCGAGATCGCCACGGCGCCGGTCTGGCAGGAGGTCTTCGACCTCCTGGACGAGACCTACGGCACGCCCGACATCGACACCGGTCCCGAGCTGATCGATGTGGCACCGGACGTGCTGCGGGACCTGTTCCGTTCGCTGGCGCCCGGGCGGCTGGACATCACCGAGGACGTGCAGCAGTCCAGTGGGCCGGGCGAGATCTATCTGGTGGTCGACGACGGTCAGGGGCCGGGCTATGTCTCGGTGATGCTGTGGGAGCCGTACGACATCTACGGGCCGTACGAGCCGGGTTGGGAGGACCCGGTCGAGGAGTGGGAAGAGGACGAGTACTGCGGCTCCGAACCGCTGGCGGACGGGGCGCGGCTGGACTATTGCGACCTCGGCCCCTCGGCGGACGATCCGCTCGGGGTGTGGACCGTGAGCCTCTATCTGCCCGACGGGGCCTCGATGGACATCACCGTGTCCAACACGGCCGGCATCGACGACCCGGACGCGCCGACCCGGTCCGACAGCCCGCTGACCATGGACGAGTTGCGGGAGCTGGCCTCCGCTCCGGAATGGCGTGACCTTTTCCGGTGAGACGGGGCAGGTGTGGTGCATGATGTTGAGGCCGAAATGACCACGGACGGAAGGCATCGCACGTGAACCGCACATCCCGGCGACTGGCCGCCGCGCTGCTGTGCCTGGGCCTGATCACGGCCTGTGGCTCCGAATCCGGGGACGAGGAATCGACCGGTTCCCAGGACCAGGAGCAGCCCAGCGGCCAGCCGCAGCAGGACCAGGAGGAGACCGACCCGGGCCAGGACAGCCCCTCGGGGCTGGCCGGCCCGGCCGGGGCGGAGGTCTCCGAGGCCACCAGCGCCGTGCTGCACACCAGTGAGGGCGATATCGCGCTCACCCTGTTCCCGGAGGAGGCGCCGCTGACGGTGACCAACTTCGTGGGGCTGGCGGACGGTTCGCTGCCCTGGGAGGGGCAGCAGGACGGTGAGCCGCTGTACCGGGACGTCATCTTCCACCGGGTGATCGACGGCTTCATGATCCAGGGCGGTGACCCGATGGGCACCGGCATGGGCGGCCCCGGCTACCAGTTCGAGGATGAGGTCGATTCCGGCCGCACCTTCGACCAGCCGTATCTGCTCGCGATGGCCAACGCGGGTGCGGGCACCAATGGTTCGCAGTTCTTCATCACGGTGGCCCCGACCGAGCACCTGAACCAGAAGCACACCATCTTCGGTGAGGTCGCGGACGAGGAGTCCAAGGCCGTGGTGGACGCGATCGCGGCCACCGAGACCGATCCCATGGACAACCGGCCGGTGGAGGACATCGTCATCGAGTCGGTCACCATCGGCGACTGACCGGCCCGCACCGCGCACTTTCCCCGGCCGGGGCCACCGGCGGCACGCTCAGCGTGTGCCGCCGGTGACCCCGGCCGTTTTCCTGCCGTCCTTCTCCGCGGGGTGCTGGACGCCGTCAAGGCGCTGACCGACCGGGCCGTGGCCGAGGGCCACGGCGGGGACGGGTTCGCCCGCGTGCTGGAACTGCTCAGGCGGTAGCCCCCGACGCACGGAAGGCCCCGGCCCGCTCTCGCGGACCGGGGCCTTCCCCGTTCTTCCGGGCGCCGTTACGCCACCGGTTCCGGCCGCATCAGCCGGACCAGCAGATCGTCCAGGCTGATCAGCCCGGCGAGCCGGCCGTCGCCGTCCCGGACCACCGCGAGGGAGGCCCGCCGCTGCCGCAGCTGCTCCACCGCGTGGCTGACGGTGTCCTCCGGTGCCAGCTCCGGCACCGGCCGAGCCAGCTCACCGGCGGTCACCCGCCGGCCGTCCGCCCGCGCCACGATGGCGTCCCGGGCGTGCACCGAGCCGAGCACCCGCTCCCCGTCCCGTACCAGCAGCCGGGTGTGGTCGCTGGCCCGGGCGGCGTCCAGGATCGCCTCGACGCCGGCCCCGGCCGGTACCTCGGCGATCTTGTCGGCCGGCACCAGGATGGCGCCCACCGGCGACATCGGCTCGGTGAGCGAACGGGTGATCAGCCCCGAGTCCGCCTCACTGATCAGGCCGAGCCGCTGCGACTCGCCCACCAGGTGGGCCAGCTGATCGCGGTCGTGGATCGAGGTCAGCTCCTCGCGCGGGGTCACCCGGCACAGCCGGACCAGACCGTTGGCGATCTTGTTCATGGCCCAGATGACCGGCCGGACCGCCGCCACCACGGCGCGGAACGGGGGCGCCAGCAGCATCGCCGAGCGCTCCGGGTGGGAGATCGCCCAAGACTTGGGCGCCATCTCACCGACCACCATGTGCAGGAACACCACCACGATCATCGCGAACAGGAACGCGATGCCGTAGGAGAGCCCGCTGGGCAGCCCCAGCTTCTCCAGCAGCGGATCGACCTCGTGGGAGATCGCCGGCTTGGAGATGGAGCCCAGGCCCAGGGTGCACGCGGTGATGCCCAGCTGCGCGCCGGCCAGCATGAGCGAGAGCTCACGCGTTCCGGCCAGCGCCGCCTTGGCGCCGCGCCTTCCTTCGGTGACCGCCTGCTCCAGACGGTGCCGCTTCGCCGCGACCAGCGCGAACTCGGCGGCCACGAAGAAGCCACTGCCGATCAGCAGCAGCACCGTGATCAGGCTGGCCATGCCCATGCTCATGAGCGCTGCTCCACCCGTTCACGCGGCGCGCCCACCGGGACGTCACCGGCCGTACCGGGCGCGGGCGGCTCGACGCGCTCCAGCCGGATCCTGCCGGGCACCCTGCGGTCCAGGGTGAGCACCTCGATCACGGCCGCGGTGCCGTCCGCCAGGCCGACCTCGATCCGGTCGCCGACGGCGGGGAAGCGCCCGCAGCGGTTGATGATCAGACCGGCCACGGTCTCGAAGTCCTCTTCCTCCGGCAGCGGGATCCCGGTGGCCTCGGCCGCCTCGTCGACGCGGCGCCCCGCGTCCACCAGCCAGCTCGTGCCGTCCGCGATCGCCGGCAGCTCGATCTCGTCGGTCTCGTCGGCGATCTCGCCGACCAGTTCCTCGGCGATGTCCTCCAGCGTGACGATGCCGGCCAGACCGCCGTACTCGTCCAGCACCACGGCGAACTCCTCGCCCGCCGCCTGCATCTGCTCCACCGCGCCGGGCAGCGGCAGGGTGTCCGGCAGCAGCAGCGCCGGACGGGCCAGCGGGCCCGACGGGGCGCCGGCCAGCTCCTCGGGGGTGGTCCGCAGCAGTTCGCGGACCCCGAGCACCCCGGTGATGTCGTCGATGCGCTCGCCGACCACCAGGTAGTGGGAGTGTCCCTGCTCGCCGATCAGCGCGACGACGGATGCCACCGGATCGGTCGCGCGTACATAGCTCACGTCCACCCGGGGAACCATCACCTCCGCGAGGGTGCGATCCGAGAACTCCAGAGCGTGATCCAGCAGCTGCGCGGTGTCGTGCGTCAGCTGTCCGTGTTCGTGGGATTCGTCGATCAGGCGGCCCAGCTCCTCCAGGGTCGCTCCGTGGTGCAGCTCCTCCACCGGCTCGATGCCCACCTTGCGCAGCAGCTTGTTGGCCGCCGAGTCGAAGACGTGGATCAGCGGGCCCGCCACCTTCAGATAGAGCAGGGTGGAGGCGCCCAGTGATTTGGCGAGGCGCTCGGGCACGGCGAGGGCGAGATTCTTGGGGCCCAGCTCACCCAGGACCATCTGGATGACCGTGGCCAGCAGGAACGCCGTCACCAGCGCGATACCGGTCGCGGCGGCCTCGGGCACACCGATGCCGCTCAGCAGCGGATCGAGCAGGGTGGCGAAGGCCGGTTCGGCCAGGAAGCCCACGATCAGGCCCGTCACGGTGATGCCCAGCTGGGCGCCGGAGAGCATGAACGACAGCCGTTCCTGGACTTTCAGCGCGCGTGCGGCGCGCTTGTCGCCCGCGGCGGCCTCACTCTGGAGAGCGAGCCGGTCTGCGGCCACATAGGCGAATTCCTGGGCGACGAAATATCCGGTACCCGCGGTCAGCACGATGACTGCCAGCAGGCCCAGCAGTGCGGCACTCAACTGACACCACCTCGCCGTGTGCCGCTGTCCGTTCTATGCGGGCGAGGTGGTCGGGGACTATGCCCAGGAGGGTCCGACGAATTGGCGGACAAGTTATCTCCTTTCGTGGTGGGTGTCACCGTTCAGCATGATTGTGAACGGTCTGGCAGCTTGTTCAACGGGACGCGAGGTGTCCGTGTTCCCAGGGCTGTACCCGGAAACGTCCCCGTGACACCTCGCGTCCCAGGCGGAACGTTCAGGCGTCACAGCCGGTCGTCCGACCATGACGATCAGGTGGTCAGGCGGTCAGCCGCGCCATCCACGCCTCGACCTCGCCCGCCTCGCGCGGCAGGCCGGCCGACAGATTGCGGTTGCCGTCCTCGGTGACGAGCAGATCGTCCTCGATCCGCACCCCGATGCCCCGGTACTCCGCCGGCACCGTGAGGTCGTCGCTCTGGAAGTACAGCCCCGGCTCCACGGTCAGCACCATGCCCGGCTCCAGGGTGCCCTCGACGTACGCCTCCCGGCGCGCGACGGCGCAGTCGTGCACGTCGAGCCCGAGCATGTGGCCGGTGCCGTGCAGCGTCCAGCGGCGCTGGAGGCCCAGCTCCAGGACCCGGTCGACCGGGCCCTCCAGCAGGCCCCAGTTCACCAGGTGCCGGGCCAGGACGCGCTGGGCCGCCTCGTGGAAGTCGCGGTACTTGGCGCCCGGCTTCACGGCGGCGATGCCGGCCTCCTGGGCCTCGTACACCGCGTCGTAAATCCTGCGCTGGAGCTCGGTGAAGCGCCCGTCGATGGGCAGGGTGCGGGTGACGTCCGCGGTGTACAGGGTGCGGGTCTCCACCCCGGCGTCCAGCAGCAGCAGCTCGCCGGGGCGCACCGGGCCGTCGTTGCGCACCCAGTGCAGGGTTGTGGCGTGCGGCCCCGCCGCGCAGATCGACCCGTACCCGACGTCGTTGCCCTCGACGCGGGCGCGCAGGAAGAAGGTGCCCTCGATGTACCGCTCGGAGGTGGCGACCGCCTTGTCCAGCACCCGCACGACGTCCTCGAAGCCGCGCGCGGTGGCCTCGCAGGCGTAGGTCAGCTCGGCGATCTCGAAGTCGTCCTTGATCAGCCGCTGCTCGGACAGGAAGCTCTTCAGCTCGGCGTCGCGCTCGGCGGTGACCTTGTCGGTGAGGGCGGTCTCGATGGTGGCGTCGTGGCCGCGCACCACCCGGACCGGCCCGGTGGCCTCCTTGAGCAGCCCGGCGACGGTGCGGACGTCGGCCACCGGCAGCCCGTACAGCTGCTCGGCCTCGGTGAGGCTGTTGCGGCGGCCGACCCACAGCTCACCCTGCCCGCTGAGCCAGAACTCGCCGTTCTCGCGGTCGGAGCGGGGCAGCAGATAGAGGGTGGCGTCGTGCCCGGGGCCGTCCTCGCCGGCTTCGGTGGGCTCCAGGACCAGCACGCCGTCCTCGGTCTGGTTTCCGGTGAGGTAGACGTACTCGGTGGCGGCGCGGAAGGGGTACTCCGTGTCGTTGGAGCGGGTCTTCAGGCGTCCGGCGGGGATGACCAGCCGCTCGCCGGGGAAGCGGGCGGAGAGCGCGGCGCGCCGGGCGGCGGTGCGGCCGGCCTGGGGGATGGGTTCCAGGTCGCGCTGCTCGGTGTCGGCCCAGCCGGTCTTCATGTTCTCGGCCAGCTCGTCGGAGACCGTCTTGTTCACGTTGTTCTTGCGCTGCTTGATGGTCTCGGCGGGCTTCTTCCCGTCCGTGGGCCTGGCTTCCTCGGCCACCCTGCTGCCTCCTCGCATGCCGGCACCGGCCCCGGTGGGGACCGGGTTCCATCGTATGTGCGAGTGGGGGATGCGGGACAGAGCCGTTCAGGGCCAGACATAGAGGGCGCGGGCCCGGGCGCCACGCTGCGTGGCTCAGTGGAAGCGGGCGGCGAGCAGAACGGTCTCCTCCCGGCCGTCGTACGGGCCGCCGGCCTCGGCGGCGGCCCCGGCGGGCAGGGCGCGCAGGATGTGGTCGATGAGGGCCTGCGGGTCGGCGCGCACCCGGGGGGTGGCGGCGCGGGCGGCGCTCTGGAGCCGGGCGAAGGCGCGGTCCCGGGGTTCGCCGGTGCGGTGCAGCAGCCCGGCGCTGTAGAGCAGGACCGTTTCTCCCTGGGCGAGGTCGATCTCGACGCTGGGCGCCTCCCAGCAGGCGAGCATGCCGAGCGGGGCGGAGAGGGTGGTGTCGGCGAACTCGGTGCGGTGTTCCCCGACGACCAGGGGCGGCGGGTGTCCGGCGGAGGCGAGGACGAGTTTGCCGGCGGCGGGCTCGGCGAAGCCGTAGAGGGCGGTGGCGCTGCGGGCGGGCTCGGTGAGCCGCAGCAGCAGTTCGAGGTCGGAGAGGACGGCGACGGGGTCCTCGCCCTCCATGACGGCGTAGGCGCGCAGTCCGGCCCGCAGCCGTCCCACGGCGGCCACGGTGGCGGCGCCGGTGTCGCCGGCGGCGGCGGTGCTGCCGATGGCGAGGCCGAGGGCGCCGTCGGGCAGGGCGAGGGCGTCGTAGAAGTCGCCGCCGCCGCCGGCGGACTGCGGCCGGTGGTGCGCGGCGAGGGTGACGCCGGGGAGGTACGGCAGCCGGCCGGGCAGCAGGCCCTCGCGCAGGGTGGCCAGCTCGGCGCGGGCGGTGGCGAGGGCGGCGTGGTGGGCGAGGTGCTGGGCGGCGTGCCGCAGATAGCGGGTGAGCAGTTCGCGCTGGCGCTGGTCGGGTTCGGCGGCCTCGTCGTACAGCCAGAGGGCCGCGGCGAGCAGCCGGTGCGCGGAGCCGGTGCCGGTGCTCGTGCCGGGTTCGGCGGTGAGCAGGGCGGCGTGGCCGGCGGCGCAGCCGAGCAGGCGGGCGACGTCGCGGAGCCGGGGGTCGAGTGTGTCGTCGGCGGCGAGGTCGGGGTGGGTCAGTTCCGTGGCGGCGCCGTCACCGGCGCCGTCCAGGAGCCGGGTGTGCGGGGCGGCGGCGGGCGGCACGGTCTCCAGCTGGCCGAGGTCGGCGGGGGTGAGGCCGTACCCGGTGAGCCGGTCCGGGGCGGTGGGTCCTTCCCGGTCCCCGGGCGCCGGGGGGCGCAGCGCGATCAGGCCGCGGCGGGCGCCGATGAGGTGCGCGCCGGCGCGCAGGGTTTCGTGCAGGGCGTCACGGAGTGTGCTGGTGCGGGCGAGTCGCTCGGTGAGGTCGTGGAGGGCGGTGAGGTCGCTGATCCAGGAGGCGAGCCGCTCGGGTGCCGCGCCGGGTGGGGCGGGTGAGTCACCGGGGGGTGGAGTTTGCGGTACGGGGGTGATCGTTGGGTGGATTCCGGCCACATTGGAGGGGACGGATGTGCTCATGGGCGCTCTCTTCCGTCGCGGAGTGATCGCCGTGATCTCATCGCAAACCCCCCAGTGGTGTGTGGCGACCGGGAACGACGCACGGCTGCCGGCGTGCGGGGCCTGGTGTCCGGTGTGTTCGTGGGTCGGGAATGATGATGCCCGTGTGACTGTGGTGTTCTCTGATCGACAGGCCGGGTCCAGAAGACTTTGGCGTAAAAGGGCCGCCGGTGCGCGTGGCGCGCGATCGACTGGGGAGAGCCGGCGGCGATCGAGCCGGACGGGCTGGGTAGGTACGGGGTAGAGCTCCGGGCCAGTCATGGCCGGAACGGTTGTTTGGGTTCTGGCGTCCTCACCAATGCGCACGACGCTACATACGGTGATCTGAGTTCCACGTGAGTGATTGGCCGGAAGACCTCTTCCGGCCCTCAATCAGCCGCGAAGGAAGGGACGAGCGCTCATGCGCGAGATCCTCGGAATGCGACGCACGAACGGCAGGGGCGGAAGCGGGGGCGACGGCGGGAGCGGCGGCGACGGCACCGGTGGCGGCGCGGGGCGCGGCTCCGGGCGGGCACTGCGGGACGCGGCGCTGGGCTACGCCCGGCACTGCGGCTGGCCGGTGCTGCCCGGGGTGGAGGCGGGGCCGGACGGCCGCTGCGGCTGCGGGAAGCCCGGCTGCGTGGTGCCCGGCGCGCACCCGCTGGACCCCGAACTGCTGGCGGCCTCCAGTGACCGGCGGATGGTGGGCTGGTGGTGGATACGGCGCCCGGCGGCGCCGATCATCCTGGCCACCGGGACGGACGGGGCCCCGTGCGCCGTGAGCCTGCCCGCCGCGGCGGCGCCCTGGGCGCACGCCGAACTGGCGAACAGGGGGGTGCGGACCGGTCCGGTGGTGATCACCCCGTCCCGCGCCCACTGGCTGGTGGCGCCGTACGACCCGGCGGAGCTGGGTGAGCTGCTGTACGCGCGGGACCTGGTGCCCGGCTCGCTGCGCTTCCACTCGGCGGGGGGCTATGTGCCGCTGCCGCCCTCGCCGCTGGCCGCCGGGCGGGCGGCCTGGCTGCGCGGTCCGTGGCCGGGACGGGACGGGCGGATCCGGCTGCCGCGCACCGCGGCGCTGCTCGACGTACTGGTGGAGGCGGCGATCCGTACCCCGGGCGGCGGCTCGCGGCTGGCCTCCTAGCCGGCTCGGCCGGGGCGCCTGGCCGCCCGGTGGGGCCCGGGCCCGGGCAGCGAAGAACCCGGTCGCTGGCGACGGGGGATGCACCAGCGACCGGGCTCACTTCAGACGGTAACAACTCCTGTGGGATTCGCAAATCCCGGCCCGGCCCGGCGTCGGCGGATCCCGCCATCTGCCCGGGGGCCTGTGACCGGAATCACTCCGTCCGGACGACCCGTCAGTTCAGGGTGATCTGACGGTTGGTGAGACCGCTGCGCGCCTTGCGCTCGTCGGCCGTCAGCGGGGTGGTGGCGGCCAGCGCCTCGGCCAGCCGCTCGGCGAACGCGGCGGCCGGCTTCTCGCACTCCTCGGCGCCGAACGCGCTGGGCAGGTCCCACACCGGCACGGTCAGCCCGTGCGCCCGGAAGGAGCCGACCAGACGGGTGTCCTCGCCGAGGGTGGCGGCCCCGGCGGCGTGCAGCCGGGCGAGCGCGTCCAGCAGCTGGTCCTCGGGGTGCGGCATGACCCAGCGCAGGTGGTTCTTGTCCGGGGTACGGCACCAGTAGGCGGCGTCGACGCCGGTCAGCCGGGTGGTGGGGACGGCGGCGGCGTTGGCGCGCTCCAGGGAGGCGGCGACCTCGCCGGTGGCCGACTCGGCGTCGTCCAGCCAGAACTCGAAGCCGCTGTGCACCTCGGGCACGAACGGGGCTGCCGGGTCCAGGAGGTCCTGGAGCCGGGGCCCGCCGGGCGCGGTGCGGGCGGCGGCGACCGGGCTGCCGGGGGTGGTGGTCAGCGCGCGGGTGAGGACGTCGGCGAGGTCGCGGGAGAGGTCGCCGGTGGCGGTGTCGTTCTGCAGGCCCAGCAGCACGGTGCCGTCGTCGCGGCGCAGCGCGGGCCAGGCCATGGGCAGCACGGTGGCCAGGGTGAGCGCGGGGACGTCGGCGGGCAGGCCCTCGTGCAGGGTCAGCGGCACGGTGGCGGCGGGCACCAGCTCGCGCAGCGCGACCCAGTCGCACTCGCCGGGCAGCCCCTCGAAGGGCCGGCGCACCAGCTCGGTGGCGGCCTGGGCGGCGGCGCGGCCGTGGCAGGCCTTGTAGCGGCGTCCTGAGCCGCACGGGCACGGCTCCCGCGCGCCGACGACGGGGATCTCGCCCTCGGTGAGCTGCGGCGTGGCCGCGGCGCTGGGCTGGGTACGGGGGCGGCGCTTCTTGGCCATGCGGGCGGGTCTCCTGCGTGTGTCGCGTACTCCTACGGCTTCGCCGCGAGCTTAGTGGCTCACACAGGGTGTCCCTCAGCGTGGATCGAGCACCGCCCAGACGGTGACCGCGCCGGAGGGATCGGCGTCGTGCACGCCCCAGGCGCGGGCGAGCGTGGTGATGATGGTGAGCCCGCGTCCGCCACGGGCCGTGACCGAGGGTGAGCCGGCGCGCGGCCGGGTCGGGCCGCCACCGTCCGTCACCGAGATGGTGATCTCGCCGTCGGCGTCCTGCGCCCAGGAGGCGCGGACGTGGTGTCCGTCACCCAATGGCCGGGCATGTCGATATGAATTACTGAGCAGTTCGGAAAGGATCAATACGGCATCGTCGATGACCGTTTCCGTCGCACCATTTTCCAGCAATTCCCATCGCATCCGCCGTCTCGCGGTCCCCACGCCACCTGGGCCGTGGGGTACCGACATGGACGACGACGTCGGTACCTGCTGTGTGACCACCAACGCCACCCCCGAGACCTCCTTTGCCCCACGCCATGGAGGGGATGCCCTCGGTTCGGAAAGCGGAAACCGGCCGTGACACATCCGTTGACGTACTCGTAATGATCGGATACGAAGCGAATGCGCCGGTGCACTCCCCGTCAGGCTCTGGTCAGCCCATCCGGGTCAACTGTTCACGCACCGTGAGCGGCCGGTTGGTGATGATGGCGTCCACCCCGAGCCGGGCGCACAGCTCCACATCGGCCGGATCGTCCACCGTCCACACATGGACCCGGTGCCCGGCCCGGTGCGCGCGCTCCACGTACCCCGGGTCGCGGCGCAGGATGCGGATGCCGGGGCCGGCGATCGCGGCGGCGGCCGGCAGCCGGCCGGAGCGGTTGCGCGGCAGCAGGAAGTGCATCAGGAAGACGGTGGGCAGCTCCGGCGCGGCCCTGCGCACCCGCTGGAGCGAGCGGGCGGAGAAGCTCATCACCCGGACCTCGCCCGGCAGCGGATACCGCGCCAGTACCTCCAGCAGCCGCTCCTCCACCCGGCCCGCCCAGCGGGTGGGGTGCTTGGTCTCGATCGCCAGGCCGATCGGCCGTCCGGCGTCCGCGACCAGGCGCAGCAGCCGCTCCAGGGTGAGCACGGTGGTGCGCTCGGGATCGGCGGCGTCGGGGGTCTCGGCGATGCCGGAGGGCGTCATCCAGGAACCGAAGTCCAGCTCGTTCAGCTGGGCCAGCTCCATGGCGGACACGGCGCCGCGCCCGTTGGAGACCCGGTTGACCCGCCGGTCGTGCACACACACCAGATGGCCGTCCGCGGTCAGCCGGACATCGCACTCCAGCGCGTCCGCGCCGTCCTCGATGGCCTTGCGGTAGGCGGCCAGGGTGTGCTCGGGGGCGTCCTCGGAGGAGCCCCGGTGCGCGATCACCTGGATCCGGTGGGGTGCGGGTTCCATCGGCTCATCCTGTCATGCACCGGGTTTACGCGGCGCTGACGGACACTGGGGAAGACTGCTCGCACTGCCCCGCAGCACCCCTGCCCGTCCGCGCACCCGAGGAGAACGCTGTGAGCACCGAGAAGGAGGGCCAGGGCCGGCCGCAGGAGCGGCCCGTGCCCGCACCGCCGGCGGTCGCCCCCGACGAGCCCGCGCACCCGGCCGCGTCGGCGCCCCCCGTCCCGCCGGGGGCACCCGTGGCCGGGGCACCGGCCCCCGGGGTACCCGCGCCCCCGACGGCTCCGCTTCCCGCTCTGCCGGGGGCGCCGGCCTCCGCCGGTCCGGCGGGGCCGCCGCCCGCCGACCCGCCCACCGGGACCTTCGGCGGCCCGGTGGGCCCGCCGGCCGCGCCGCCGGACGCCCCGTGGGCCGCCTTCCCGACCGCCGGGCCGCCGAAGAAGCGGCGCGGCGGGCTGATCGCGGCGGTGCTCGCCGCCACCTTGCTGGCGGGCGGCGTGGGCGGCGGTGTCGGCTATCTGGTCGCCGACCGCGACGGCACCGTCACCAGTGCCACGGCCTCCGGCGCCGGTGAGGGCACGGTCGCCCGCGCGCCGGAGTCGGTGGCCGGGATAGCGGAGGCGGCGCTGCCCAGTGTGGTGACGATCGAGGCCCAGTCCACCACCGAGGGCGGCACCGGCACCGGCTTCGTCTACGACGAGGACGGCCACATCCTCACCAACAACCACGTGGTGGCCTCGGCCGCCGACGGCGGCACCCTGACGGTCACCTTCTCGGACGGCGCGAGCTACCAGGCGGAGGTCGTGGGCCGGGCCGAGGGGTACGACGTGGCGGTGCTGCGGCTGCTGGACGCCGGGGACCGTGACCTGCAGCCGCTGCCGGTGGGCGACTCGGACGCGGTGGCGGTGGGCGACGCGACGATCGCGATCGGCGCGCCGTTCGGCCTCTCCGGCACGGTCACCACCGGCATCGTGAGCGCGAAGAACCGCCCGGTGGCCTCCTCGGACGGCCAGGGCGGCAACGCCTCCTACATGAGCGCGCTGCAGACGGACGCCTCGATCAACCCGGGCAACTCCGGCGGTCCGCTGCTGAACGGCGACGGCGAGGTCATCGGGGTCAACTCGGCGATCCAGTCGACGCCCGGCAGTGGGATGGGCCAGAGCCAGGCGGGCAGTATCGGTCTCGGTTTCGCCATTCCGATCAACCAGGCGCAGCGGGTGGCCCAGGATCTGATCGACAGCGGTCAGCCGGTGTACGCGATCATCGGCGCCTCGGTGGAGATGCGCGGCGACACCCCGGGCGCCCGGATCTCGGAGAACGCGCCGGCCGGCGAGGAAGCGGTCACCCCGGGCGGCCCGGCGGCCGGCGCGGGGCTGCGGGCGGGCGATGTGATCACCCGGTTCGGTGACCGGGTCATCGACAGCGGTCCGACGCTGATCAGCGAGATCTGGACGTACAAGCCGGGCGACACCGTCGAGGTGACGTACCAGCGCGACGGCCGGGAGCACACCGCCGAGATCGTCCTGGACCAGCGGGTGGGCGACGCGTAACACCACCCCATCCACCGCGAGCCGTTACCCTTACTCCTGCCGTCCTGACGGGCGGCGAGGGAGACTTGCCCGAGCGGCCTAAGGGAACGGTCTTGAAAACCGTCGTGGCAGCGATGTCACCGTGGGTTCAAATCCCACAGTCTCCGCCAGGGGTGCCCGCGGGACCGGAAGTACCGTTCCGGCCCAGCGGGTGCCCCTGAGGCGTGCCCAGGAGTGATCGTTTTGGGTAACCGGAACGCTTCAGTCCGTAAGTTTTCCGGCCTTTATGATGCACGATGGGGTCCCGTTGTTCGTTGACTCCGGTAGATGGTGCCCAAGGCACTTGCGCCGCCGACGACTTGAGAGGACCCGAGGGTTCTGTGATCCCGCACCACGCTTCCGCCGCCACCGGCGCCCAGGAGGGGAACCGATGACCGAAGGATCTCGTGCCCCGCTGGCGGGGGTGGTGCCGCTGCCTGCCGACTTCCGGGCGTTCCATCAGCTGTACCGCCCGGCCTACGTCCGCTGGGCCGAACTGTTCCTCGGAGCCCGCGCCGACGCCGAGGAGGTCGTGGACGACCTCTTCGAGCGGCTGGCCGCCGACTGGGGCGAGGTACTGCGGCTGGACAGCCCCGCCCAGCATGCCTGGACCATCCTGCGCGCCAGGACCCGGGAGGCCGCCCTCGCCCGCGGCCGGCGCCCGGTGCTCACCGACACCGTCGCCTTCGAGACCCGGGCCCTGCGGAACGCCGTGGACCCGGTCGGTGAACTGGAGGAGAGCCTGGGCCTCTACCGGGCCATCCAGGAGCTGCCCGAGCGGCAGCATGATGTGATCGTCCTGTTGTACTGCATCGGGTACGACGTCCAGGAGACGGCCGATGTCCTGGGCATCAGCGTGCCCGGCGTCCGCTCCACCGCCCGGTACGCGCGGCGGCGGCTGAAGGAGGCGCTCGGGCTGGAGCGGGAAGGGGACAGTGGTGACCTCGCCGAGCTCGCCGATTGACCGGATGCTGGCCAAGGCCGCGGTGGTCGCCCGGCCGTACTCCGAGGCCGAGCTGGACGCCGCCGAACTGCGGCTCGCGGCCCGCGTCACCCACCGCGTGCTGTTCGGCGCCCTCCACTTCGACGACGAGGTGCGCTCGGTGCGGGGCGAGGCCCTGCCGCCGCGCCGTACCCGGATCGACGCCGAGGCGGCCGGCCATCTCGAAATCCTGTGCCGCACCGTCATCGAACGGGACGGCGCGCTCCAGCACATGTCGGCCTTTCTCGGCCGGCGCATTCCGCACCCGGACGGCGCGCGCGTACTCGGCTGCGTGCTCCAGCTGGCCGGCCGGGAGGACAGCGCGCGCTTCTGGTGGCAATTCGCGGCCGGCGCCGGGGACGGGGCCGCCGCCTATTGCCTCTATCTGCACCACCTCACCCTCGGCGAGGTCTGGGAGGCGCAATTGTGGCGCGGCCAGGCCACCGAGGTGAGCGGCGAGGGCGGCGAGAACGGGGAGGGCGGTGAAGGCGGCGGCGCCACCACCGACCTGGTGCTGCGCGTGCTCGGCCTGCTGCGCGGCGACTGCCGCTATCTGACGGCCACCGCGAGCGCCGTGCTGCGCTACGTACCGGAGGCCGTGCATTTCGTCGACGAGATCGAACTGCCGCTGCCTGCGATCGATTTCGCTCAGAGAATCGAAGAATTGACCACCTCCGCCTGAGATCTTCAGCCGTACGAGGCTGCCGGAGACGTTTATCGGGAAGCCTTCATTCGTGCGAGCGAATGCGGCGGTGAAACGTGAATGCCCGGATCCGGGGTGGGCAACTCTGATGGCGCGACGTCGTGCTCAAACACCACTTCGGTTCACTGGAGGAATTCCATGGCAAGCATCCGCACCGCTCGTGTCATCGCCGCCGCCGCCTCCGTCCCGCTGGCGGTCGGTCTCCTCGGTGGGACCGCTCACGCGCTGATCGGCGACGCCGAGGCGCAGGCGGGCATTGCCTCGGACGCCACCGCCGTCAGCGCCCTGGGCAGCGGTGTCCTCGGCGTCAACACCGGGAACAGCGGCACCATCCAGCAGGGTGCCACCGGGACCGGGGCGACCAACCAGAGCAACGCCGCCCAGGTGAAGGACGCCGCCTTCGTGGCGATCGACCAGGACACCACCAACTTCCAGGTCGTCTTCAGCCCCCTGTGGTGAACCGTCGGGCCCACTGAGCCGCCCCCGGGCCACGGCCCGCAGGGGTGCGACATCGGAGGGTGACCGGGCAGGGGCAGACCGTGCGACCGCGCCGCGAGGCGCGGTCGCACGGTCATGTCCGCCCGGCCCCGGATCATCAGGTGGATCCCTGACGATCCCTGAGGAGCCACCGCCCGCTCCTCCACCCCTGGGTGGTGTCGCCGGAGCCACCTCTACTCCCTGGGGCGGATGCTTCATCGCGACCTGTGGCCGATCCGGGGAAGGGGTCCGGCCGCCTACGTTGGTTTCCATGACCACGCCCAGGACGGCCCGGCCGGGGACGCCACTGACCTTCACCTCCTACGTGCGGACACGCGGCCCGGTACTGCTGCGTACCGCCCGCTCGCTGACCGCCAACCCCAGTGACGCCGAGGACCTCCTCCAGACCGCGCTCACCAAGACCTACGTGGCGTGGGACAACATCGAGGACCACCGGGCGCTGGACGGCTACGTCCGCCGCGCGCTGGTCAACACCCGCACCTCGCAGTGGCGCAAGCGCCGCGTCGACGAGTACGCCGTCGACGAGCTGCCCGAGCCCGACCCGCTGCCCGAGCCCGACCCGGCCGAGCAGCAGGCGATACGCGAGGCCATGTGGCAGGCCGTGCGCAAGCTCCCCGAGCGGCAGCGCGCCATGGTCGTCCTGCGGTACTACGAAGACCTCAGCGAGGCCGCCACCGCCGAACTCCTCGGCGTCTCCGTCGGCACCGTCAAGAGCGCCGTCTCCCGCGCCCTGGCCAAGCTCCGCGAGGACACCGACCTGGTGGCCGTCACCCGCCCCCAGGTCCTCGCCGCCTGACCGGCGCACCCCCTGCACGCCCTCCTGACAGATCCCGCCGGGACTGTCAGACTGCCGAGGCATCATGGTGTTACCCAGAGTGACCTCGGGAGGCTCCGGTGTTCAGCACGATGCAGGACGTACCGCTCACCGTCGCGCGCATGCTGCGGCACGGAAGCACCATCCACGCCACATCGACGGTCACGACCTGGACCGGCGACCCCGCCGCACCGCACCGCCGCACCTTCGCCGAGATCGGCCGCCGCTCCGCCCAGCTCGCCCACGCGCTGCGCGACGAACTCGGGGTGACCCCGAGAAGCGTCGTCGGAACCCTGATGTGGAACAACGCCGAGCACGTCGAGGCGTACTGCGCCCTCCCCGCCATGGGCGCCGTCCTGCACACCCTCAACCTGCGGCTCCCCGCCCACCAGCTGCGGTACGTCATCCAGCACGCCGACGACCGGGTGATCATCGTCAACGGCTCGGTGCTGCCGCTCCTCGCCCCCCTGCTGCCCGGCCTCGACCGCGTCGAGCACATCGTCGTCTCCGGCCCGGGCGACCTCTCCCTGCTGGCGGGCGCCCGGGCCCGCGTCCACGCCTACGAGGAACTGATCGCCGGCCGCCCCACCACGTACGACTGGCCCCAGCTGGACGAACGCGACCCCGCCGCCCTGTGCTACACCTCCGGCACCACCGGCGACCCCAAGGGCACCGTCTACTCCCACCGCTCCATCCACCTGCACGCCATGCAGGTCAACATGGCCGAGTCCATGGCCTTCACCGCCGGCGACACCTCCCTGGCCCTGGTGCCGATGTTCCACGTGCTCAGCTGGGGCATGCCGCACGCCGCGCTGCTGTCCGGGTTCAACCTGCTGCTGCCCGACCGGTTCCTCCAGCCCGGCCACATCGCCGACATGATCGCCACCGAACGCCCCTGCCACGCCGCCGCCGTCCCCACCCTCTTCCAGGGCCTCCTGCACGAGCTGGCCGAACGCCCCCGCGACGTCTCCGCCCTCACCACCGTCACCATCGGCGGCTCCGCCTGCCCCGAACCCCTGATGCGCGCCCTCGACGAGCGGCACGGCATCCGGGTCGCGCACGCCTGGGGCATGACCGAGACCTCACCGCTCGGCACCACCTCCCAGCCGCCCCCCGGCCTCACCCCCGAGGAGGAGTGGCCCTACCGGCTCAGCCAGGGCCGCTTCCCGGCCGGCGTGGAGGCCCGGCTCATCGGCCCGGACGGCACCGAGATGCCCTGGGACGGCTCATCCGCCGGCGAACTGGAGGTCCGCGGCCCCTGGATCGCCGGCGGCTACTGGGCGGGCGCGGGCAGCACCGAGCCCGAACGGCCCGCCGACCGGTTCAGCCCCGACGGCTGGCTGCGCACCGGCGACGTCGGCACCATCACCCCCGACGGCTATCTGCGGCTGACCGACCGCGCCAAGGACGTCATCAAGTCCGGCGGCGAGTGGATCTCCTCGGTCGAGCTGGAAGGGCTGCTCATGGGCCACCCCTCGGTCCGGGAAGCGGCCGTCGTCGCCGTCCCCGACGAGCGCTGGGGCGAACGTCCGCTGGCCTGCGTCGTCCCGGCGGACGGCGAGGCCGACTACGCCGCGCTGCGCGACCACCTCGGCGAGAAGCTCGCCCGCTGGCAGCTCCCCGAGCACTGGACCACCATCGAGGAGGTGCCCAGGACCAGCGTCGGCAAGTACGACAAGAAGGTGCTGCGGGCCCGGTACGCGGAAGGCGGCCTCACGGTCACCACCCTCGTACCGGACCCCCGTCAGTGAGCGCCGATCTTCGTCAGCAGATCCACGATCTTCCCCTGCACCTCGGGATGCGTGGAACGCTCCGCCAGGAACAGCACCGTCTCGCCCGACGCCAGCTGCGGCAGCTGCGCCGGATCCATCTCGGCCGCCGTGTAGACCACGAAGGGGGTACGGCTCAGCAGCCCGTTGATGCGCAGCCAGTCGATGATCCCGGCCCGGCGCCGGCGCACCTGGTTCAGATCCATCACCACCAGGTTCGGCCGGATCTGGGCCGCCACCTCCATCGCCTCCGCGTCGGAGACGGCGTGCGCCGCCTGCATGCCGCGCCGCTCCAGCGACATGGCCAGCGCCTGCGCGATGGCCGGCTGCTCCTCCACCAGCAGGACGCGCGGCGGATGCTGCTCGCTGTCGCGCGGCGCCAGCGCCTTGAGCAGCACCGCCGGGTCGGCGCCGTACGCCGCCTCCCGGCTCGCCTGGCCCAGGCCCGCCGTCACCAGCACCGGCACCTCGGCGGCCACCGCCGCCTGGCGCAGTGACTGGAGCGCGGTCCGGGTGATCGGCCCGGTGAGCGGGTCGACGAACAACGCGGCCGGGTAGGCGGCGATCTGGGCGTCGACCTCCTCACGGGAGTGCACCAGCACCGGCCGGTAGCCGCGCTCGGTCAGCGCCTGCTGCGTCGAGACGTCCGGCTCCGGCCACACCAGCAGCCGACGCGGATTGTCCAGCGGCTCCGGCGGCAGCTCGTCGTCCGCCGGGGCCGACACCCGCGGGGCCGCCCCCGGGCGGCCCTCGGTGACCTCCACCGCGCCGCCCGGGCCGTCCAGCGGCTCCGGGCCCTCGGCGGCACCGGCCGCCGGGGCGCTGATGGCGAACTCCCGGCCACCGCCCGTCACGTTCTGCGCCGCCTGCCGCGCGGCACCCACCGCCCGCGCCTCCGGCACCGGCCCGGCGACCGGACCCGGCGGCACGGCGTCGGTGGCCTCGTCCGGCGGCGCGGCCAGCTTGCGGCGGCGGCCCGGCTGCGTACCGCCGGTGCCGGTGCCCTGCGCCGGGGTGTGGACGGGCACGCCCTGGCCGAGCGTCTGCACACTCACGGCGGACCGGGCGTCGGGCTTGCCCGCCCGGTCGCTGCCGGGCATCGGCAGCGCGCGCGGCTGGCGCACCGGCAGCGCGTTCTGCGGCGCGCTGCCGTCCAGGATGGGGCTGGCCGCCACCACCGAGTGCTCGACGGGCTGCGGCTCCGGCTCGGCCTCGGGAGCCGGAGCCGGCGCCGGGCCCTGCGGCTGGGCGGGCAGCGCCGGCTGCGCCTCCCCCGGGTTGGCCCGGCGGCGCCGCCCGGTCGGCGCCTCGGCCCCGGGCGCGGTCGCCTGCTGCGGGATCTCCGGCTCCGGCCCGGCGACCGGTTCCGCCGGGGGCGCCGGGGCCAGCGCGCGGCGCCGCCGGCCGCCCGACCCCTCGGACTCCTCCACCACCGGCTCGGCGGCGGGCGTCGTGGACGGACCCGGCGGCAGCTCCAGCGCCTCGCCCTGCCGCCGCCGGCGCCCGCTCGGCGCCTCGGTCCCGGCCGGCTCCGGCGCGTCCTTGCTCTTGCCCTGCGTCCCGCGCGCCGGCTGCGCCGGCACCGGCATCACCGTGGTGTCGCCACCGGCGTCCCGGCCCGCGCCCACCCCGGTGCCCACCGCCTGCGGCGCGGACGCCCCGTCGCCGCCCGACACCGGAACCTCCAGCACATACGCGCTGCCACCGGCCCCCGGCACCTCATGGGTCTGCAACACCCCGCCGTGCTGGCGCACGATGCCGCGCACGATCGGCTCGTGCACCGCGCCGCCGCCCGCGTGCGGGCCGCGCACCTCGATCCGTACGACATCCCCGCGCTGCGCCGCCGCCACCACGATGGTGGCCTCCCCGCCGCCCGCGCCGGACTGCCCGGTGGCGTCCACCCCGGCCACATCGGCGATCAGATGCGCCAGCGCCTGCGCCAGCCGCTCCGGGTCCACCTCGGCGTCGATCGGCGGCGCGTGCACGGCGAACTGCGCCCGGCCCGGCCCGATCAGCTCGGTCGCGCCCTCCACACCGGCCGCCACGACCTCGTCCAGCGACACCTTCTCCAGCGCCAGCTTCTCGCGGCCCTCGTCCAGCCGCTGGTAGCTGAGCACGTTGTCCACCAGCGTGGTCATCCGGGCGTACCCGGCGGCCAGATGGTGCAGCAACTGGTTGGCCTCCGGCCACAGCTGCCCGGCCGGATCGGCGGCCAGTGTGGTGAGTTCGGTGCGCAGCTGCTCCAGCGGGCCGCGCAGACTCTCGCTCAGCACCGACCGCAACTGCACATGGCGGGCGACGAGCGCGTCGTACGGGCGCCGGTCGGTGAAGGTCAGGACCGCGCCGACCAGCTGCTGCCCGTCCCGTACCGGCGCGGTGGTCAGATCCACCGGCACGGCGCGGCCGTCCTTGGTCCACAGCACCCGGCCGCGCACCCGGTGCTTGCGCCCGGAGTGCAGCGTGTCGTGCAGCGGGGTCTCCTCGTACGGCAGCGGCGAACCGTCCGCGCGGGAGTGCTGGATCAGCGGGTGCAGCTCCTGGCCGCCGAGCTGGCTGGCCCGGTGGCCGAGGATCTGCGCGGCGGCCGGGTTGACGAGCACGATCCGCCCGGCCGTGTCGACGCCGATCACGCCCTCGGAGGCCGCGCGCAGGATCATCTCCGTCTGCCGCTGCTGGCGGACGAGTTCGGCCTCGGTGTCCAGCGTGCCGGACAGATCCCGGACCACCAGCACCAGAAGTTCCTCGCCGGAGTAGTCGTCGGCGAAGGCGGCCTCCACGGCGGAAGCGTAGTGGGCGTGCCGGTTGTTGAGCCCGGCGCTGGTCACCTCGACCGGCAACTCGACGCCGTCCGTGCGCCGCGCGACCATGCGGGTCGGCTTCGTGCGGGCGGTGGGGTCCTCCTCGGGGCGGCGCATGGAACCGGGGATACGGCGCGGATCGAAATCCGGGACGATATCGAGCAGTCCGCGTCCGATGAGAGGTGCGCCGGGGACCTCAAGGGTCTCCATCGCGATGGCGTTGGCGTTGACGACGGTGCCGTTGCCGTTCACGAGCAACAGCGCGTCGGGCAGCGCGTCGAGTATGGCGGCGAGGCGAGCAGCGCCTCTCGCTGGCCTGCTGCTCACGACGTCGTTCCTCCCTAGCCCGTGCCGGTCGTTTCAGGGGGGAGTCTACGGCCAGCGGTCCCCGGCGCGGTGGTCCGTTCGTGGAAGCGCTGTTCAGGAGTGGTCGCCGGCCGCGGGCAGCGCCGGGACGAGCGCGTCCCAGCGGGCGATCTGGCAGCCGTCCGTCCGGTTGAAGTCGGCCGAAACCGTCTCCCCCCGCCACACCCCCTCCACCCGCGCGGTGGCCGGCCCGCCGTACACGCGGGTGCACAGCGTCCCCTCGGCGAGCGGCGCGAACGGCGCGTCCGCCGCCTCCAGGGCGGCACAGGCGCCGGCGGCCTCGGGGTGGTCCCCGCCGGCCGGTCCGCAGCTGAGCCGGTACACACCGTCGGCTTCCCCGAGGTCGCGCACGGTGATGGTCAGCTCGTGCGCCGGCTGCGGCACGGGCGGCGCCCCGGCGGCGAGCGCGGCGAGAACGAGGGCGGCAAGGGAACTGCTGGGCATGGGCGTACGCCTCCAGGGGCTGGACTCCGGCACGGACGGATTCCCGCCCGCCCCCTGCTAACGCCCGCGCGCCCGGTTCGTTGCGGAACCGATTGGCTGAGCGCGCCGCGGCTGTGGCATCATGTGCCACGCACAGTGTGCGAGGAGGCTTCGCCTAGTCTGGTCTATGGCGCCGCACTGCTAATGCGGTTTGGGGTAACCCCCCATCCCGGGTTCAAATCCCGGAGCCTCCGCCACCGCCCCGGTCCCCGACCGGGGCTTTTGGCGTATCGGCCCAGGTCAGCACCCCCGCGGAAGCGGATTTCCCCCTCGGCCGCAGGTCATGTAATGTTGTCCCCGCAAGCCGGTCCACACGGACCGCAGGCGCTCGTAGCTTAACGGATAGAGCATCTGACTACGGATCAGAAGGTTGCAGGTTCGAATCCTGCCGAGCGCACAGCAAAGCCCCCGCGGATCACCCGCCGGGGGCTTTTTCGTGCGTACGGCACCATTCTGGTGTGCCGGATGATTTCCAGCCGGCGTGGGAGCCGGCGGGGCCCGGGTGGGCCGAGTGCCGGTTGACCGGTGGTGGCGGTCCGTGGCGATGGCCGTGAGTTACGGGACCGACGCGTTGGCCGATCTCGTGGGTGGGGCGATCGATCCGTACGGGCCGTGGCGTACGAGCCGGTTCTTCTTCGATGCCGAGCCGCAGGAGTTCCGCTGGGTGCTGCGGGGCGGTGTCGGTGGGGGTGGATAGCCTCGGGCCGGGCTCGGGACCGGGAGGAGTGGGCGCTGTGGAGTTGGCAGGTCAGGAGGAGTACCGGGTGCGGGCCGGGGAGTTGGCTCGGGCTTATGAGGGGGTGCGGTTCGAGGACGTGCACCGGGACGTCGTGGCCTTTCTGCCGGGGGCCGGGGCGCGGGTGCTGGATGTGGGGGCGGGGAGCGGGCGGGATGCCGCCGCGCTGGCCGGGCGGGGGTATCGCGTGGTCGCTGTGGAGCCCACCGATGCGTTGCGGGAGGTGGCGCGGCGGCTGCATCCGGAGCCGGGGATCGAGTGGATGGACAGTGCGCTGCCCGAGGTGGGTGGGGTGAGCGGGCCGTTCGCGCTGGTGCTGTTGTCGGCGGTGTGGATGCATCTCGACCCGGCGGAGCGGGGTGTGGGGATGGCGCGGCTGGCGGAGTTGGTGGAGCCAGCGGGCCGGGTCGTCATCACGCTGCGGCACGGGCCGCCGCCCGCCGGGCGGCGGATGTTCGAGGTGTCCGGTGACGAGACGGTGGCGCTGGCCGCGGGGCACGGGCTGGTCCCGGTGCACCGGGGCTCGCATCCGGACCGGATGGGGCGGGCCGAGGTCTCCTGGACCGTCTTGGTGTTCGAGCGGTGAGCGCCTTCCTGGAGCTGGAGCGGTCGGCCCGGGCCTGCTTCCGGATGGCGGTGCTCATGGGGGCCAACACGCGCACGTACAAGTTCGCGCTCGCCGAGTCGTTGCTGCGGTTCGGCGGTGCGGGGCGGGAGGAGGTGCCTCTGGAGGAGTTCGTCGAGCCGTACGCCCTGCTGCTGGCTAAGCGGGAACGGGGCGGGGCCGCCCAGGCGCCGGCGGCCGGTGCGGTCGGGGACACCGACTTCCTCGCCGTGCTGCGCCGCGAGGCGGCGGCGTCGCTGGCGCTCGGGCATCCGACGGACGAACTGCGGGAAGCCGCGGTGCGGTCCGTGCTGGGGGTGGCCGGCGCTGTTCGTGGCTGTGCTCGGGGCCTATGGGTGAGAGGTCACAGCAGGGCCTCGGCCAGGGTGTGCCATTGGGGGAGGGGGATCTCGGTGTCGTCCCGGGTGACCACGTTCAGGGCGACGTGGTCGGCGCCCGCCTCGTGGAAGGTGGCGACCTTGGTGCGGACGGCGTCCGGGGTGCCGAGGGCGAAGACCTCGTCCAGCAGGGCGTCCGAGCCGCCGTTCTCGAAGTCGGGGTCGGTGAAGCCGAGGCGCTTGAGGTTGTTGGTGTAGTTGGGGAGGGCCAGGTAGCGGGCGAGGTAGGCGCGGGCGGTCTCGCGGGCGCGGGTGTCGTCCTCGTCCAGGACCACCTTCAGGTCGGGGGCGAGCAGCGCCTGGTCGCCGAGGGCTTCGCGGGCCCGGGCCGTGTGGGCCGCCGTGACCAGGTACGGGTGGGCGCCGGCGGACTCGGTGCGGGCGAGCTCCAGCATGCGCGGGCCGAGGGCGGCCAGGACGCGGCGGTCCTTGGGGACCGGCGGGGTGGCCTCGTCGAGGGCGGCGAGGAAGGCGCGCATCGCGGAGTACGGCTTCTCGTAGCGTTCGGTGAGGATCTGGTGGCTGACGCCGAGGCCCAGCAGGAGGCGGTCGTCGAAGGCGGCGCTGACGCGGCGGTAGGCCTGGGCGACGTCGGCGGGCTCGTCGTTCCAGATGCTGAGGATGCCGGTGGCCACGACGATGCGGGAGGTGGCCTCCAGCAGCGGGACAGTCTCCCGGACGCGGGGGCTGCCGCCGAGCCAGATCGCGCCGTAGCCGAGCCGGTCGAGTTCGGTGGCGGCCTCGGTGACCTGGGCGCGGCGCTCGGGGTCCTCCGCGCGGAGTACGGGGGTCCAGATGCCGATCCTGCCGATGGTGTCCTTCAGCTGCGTCATGGGCATCAGACTGCCATCTCCGTTCTCAGACGATGGTGATTTCGTTGCCTTCGGTCGTCACGTCCAGCGGGGTGAGGGGCTTGGTGGCCGGGCCGGAGAGGGGTTCGCCGGTGGCGGCGTCGAAGACCGAGTTGTGCAGCGGGCAGCGCAGCTGGGTGCCCTCGGGGGAGACCTTGCCGCCGTAGTGGGTGCAGACCGATGAGAAGGCGACCAGGTCGCTCTCGCCGGACCGGTAGAGCAGGGCGTCGTCGCCGGAGGTGGTCTTCACGGCGACCGCCTCCCCGACCGGGACGTCGTCCAGGGTCAGCTCGCTCGGAGTGCTCTCCGTGCTGCCGCCACCGCCGCACGCGGCGAGGCACAGGGCGCCGGCCGTGGCCGCCGCGCCGGTGAGGACGGCGCGGCGGCCGGGGGACGTGAGGGGTCGGTCAGTGGCTCTCATGTCCCGGTGAACGAACGGCGCGGGCTCAGGGTGCCGTCCACTTCTGGGCGGGGTTGCCGGAGCAGTTCGCGATCTGGAGCTGGTTGCCGTTGGCCGGGTCGGCCCAGGGGACGTCCAGGCACTTGTCGGCGGCGATGTTCACGATGTCGCGGGCGCCGCTGATCGCCCAGCGCTGGGTGGCGTTGCCGGTGCAGTCCCACAGGTGGACCTTGGTGCCGTCCCCGGTCCGGCTGTCGACCAGGCTGAGGCATTTGCCGAGCGCCCGCAGGGTGCCGTCGGAGTGGACGGTCCAGCGCTGGGCCGAGGTGCCGTTGCAGTCGTAGAGGACGACGGGGGTGCCGTTGGCGGTGTTGCCGCCGGAGACGTCCACGCACTTGCCGGCCAGGCCGGTGATCGGGCCGGTGCGGCCGTCGCCGCCCCCGCCGTCCCCGCCGTCCCCGCCGTCGTACGAGGTCACCGTCACGTAGTCGACGACCAGCTGCTGCGGGAAGACGGTGGTGCCGTCGGGGTAGCCGGGCCATTCGCCGCCGACCGCGAGGTTGAGGATGATGAAGAACGGCTTGTCGAAGACCCACTGCCGGCCGCCGAGGTCCGCCGGGGTGCGGGTCTGGTAGACGACGCCGTCCACCGACCAGCTGATGCGGTTGGGGGACCAGTCGACGGCGAAGGTGTGGAAGTCGTCGGCGAAGTGGCGCCCGCCGGGCAGGGTGTAGCCGGCGCCGATGCCGCCGCCGCCGGAGTAGCCGGGGCCGTGCAGGGTGCCGTGGACGGTGCCGGGTTCGAAGCCGACGTTCTCCATGATGTCGATCTCGCCGCTGGCCGGCCAGCCGACCTGGCCGATGTCGGAGCCGAGCATCCAGAACGCGGGCCACATGCCCTGGCCGCGCGGCACCTTGATGCGGGCCTCGACCTTGCCGTAGGTGGTGGTGAACTTTCCGGCCGTGTTCATCCGGGCCGAGGTGTACTGGCAGGTCCCGTACCAGCACTGGTAGTTGGCCGGGTTCTCCTTGCGCGCGGTGATCACCAGGTTGCCGTTGCCGTCCAGGGCGGCGTTGTTGTTGCCCGGCGTGTAGTACTGGTGCTCGCGGTTGTTGCCGCTGTTGTCGCCGGTCTCCAGCTGCCACCTGGAGCTGTCGACGGCCGAGCCCGCGGGGCCGTTGAAGTCGTCGTGGAACAGGACCTGGGCCGCGGACGGCCCGGGATCGGGTTCGGCGGTCGCGGACATGGTGGTCAGCGCCGTCCAGCCCAGAGCGAGGGTCAGACCGGCTGCCAGCAGGCGGCGGGTGGGGGTACGCAGTGCGTGTCTCCGCTTCATGACACCATTTCAGCGGTGCCATGTGGGCATGACAAGGTGTTGGTATAGACCAGCCTTAGGGCGAGGTTAAGCCATCCTCAAGGGGCCGGACTGTGTTCCGAGCGCAGGCGTTCGCTAGGGTCACCGGACATGGCTCACAACCCCCAAGCACCCCAGAACCCGCAGCAGGATCCGGCGGGCAGCACTCAGATGTTCCGCGCCTTCGTGGACGAGGAGCCGCCGCAGCGGCGCGCTCAGCAGTCCGCCTCGGCCGGCCCGCGCATCGGGCTGATCGTCGGCGTCGTGGTGGGCGTCCTCGCGCTCGTCGGCGCGGCCTGGATCGCCTTCGGCTGATCCGTGTTCACCGGCCCGGACCGGCGATCTCCCGCCGGTCCGGGACGTCACTCCTCCGCTGTCAGACCGTCCCGCAGCTGGGCGAGCGTGCGGGTCAGCAGCCGGGAGACGTGCATCTGCGAGATGCCGACCTCCTCGCCGATCTGCGACTGGGTCATGTTGGCGAAGAACCGCAGCATGATGATGCGCCGTTCACGCGCCGGCAGCTTGGCCAGCAGCGGCTTCAGCGACTCGCGGTACTCCACGCCCTCCAGCGCGCCGTCCTCGTAGCCGAGCCGATCCGCCAACGAGCCCTCGCCGCCGTCCTCTTCGGGCGCGGGGGAGTCCAGCGAGCTGGCCGTGTAGGCGTTGCCGACGGCCAGGCCGTCCACGACCTCTTCCTCCGAGACGCCCAGGCAGGCGGCCAGTTCGGCGACGGTGGGCGAACGGTCCAGGCGCTGGGCGAGTTCGTCGCTGGCCTTGGTGAGGGCGAGCCGCAGCTCCTGGAGCCGGCGCGGGACCCGGACCGACCACGAGGTGTCGCGGAAGAAGCGCTTGATCTCCCCGACGACGGTGGGCATCGCGAACGTCGGGAATTCCACGCCGCGTTCGCAGTCGAAGCGGTCGATCGCCTTGATCAGGCCGATGGTGCCGACCTGGACGATGTCCTCCATCGGCTCGTTGCGGCTGCGGAACCGCGCCGCCGCGTACCGCACCAGCGGCAGGTTCAGCTCGATGAGGGTGTCGCGCACGTAGCCGCGCTCGGGGCTGTCCTTCTCCAGGCCGGCGAGGCGCTGGAACAGCGAGCGGGAGAGCGTGCGGGTGTCGAGGTTGTCGGTCGGCGGTACGGCGGGGAGCGGTTCGGGTTCCTGCGGCGTGCCGGCTGTGGTGAGCACCTTGGAGCTGCCCAGTTCTACGGACATGCCACCCCCTTGGAGGTCGTGGACGGTTCACGGCGGCGCACTCGGTACGAGAAGTGGCGTCACCCTCGTGGATACCGGAGCTGCCGCCACGGCAAACGCGGTTCTAGCAGAATGTCACAAGTCATCAACACGATGTAGCGTCATGTCGATAAAACGGCACAGCGAACCCCGGAGTTCCTGGACTTGGGTCCCTCGTTCGCGTTACGCGTCGATCGGATTTGCGGAGCGCAGACGGGCGAAGCTCCTGGTGAGCAGCCGCGAGACGTGCATCTGCGAGACGCCCAGCTCCGCGCTGATCTGCGACTGGGTCAGATTGCGGTAGTAGCGCAGCAGCAGGATGCGCTGCTCGCGCTCCGGCAGCTGCACCAGCAGATGCCGTACCAGCGCCCGGTGTTCGACCCCGGCCAGCTCCGGGTCCTCGTACCCGATCCGCTCCACCAGACCGGCCGACCCCTCGTCGCGCTCCTGCGCCGCCTCCAGCGAGGAGACCCGGTACGCGCTGCCCGCCTCCAGCGAGGCCAGGACGTCCTCCTCCGGGACCTGGAGCCGCTCGGCGATCTCCGCGGGGTTCGGGTCCCGGCCCAGCGCCACCGTCAGCTCCTCGGTGGCGCCGCGCACTTGGGCCCACATCTCGTGCAGCCGGCGCGGTACGTGGACGGAGCGCACGCTGTCCCGGAAGTACCGCCGGATCTCGCCCACGATGGTGGGCATCGCGAAGGTGGGGAACTGCACACCGCGCCCGAGGTCGAAGCGGTCGATCGCGTGGATCAGGCCGATGGTGCCGACCTGGACGATGTCCTCCATCGGCTCGTTGCGGTTGTGGAAGCGCAGCGCCGCGTACCGCACCAGCGGCACATTGGCCTCGATCAGGGCTCCACGGACCCGGGCGTGCTCGGCGGTGCCGGCCTCCAGCCGGTCGAGCTGCTCGAACAGTGCCTGCGTCAGCGCCCGAGCCTGGGCGCCCCGGGTCTGCGTCACCGCCACCTGCCGACCACCCTTTCACGTTTCAATCAACGGCAAAAGCGGTCATAGCATCACAAGACATGTCCACGTGTGCAAGTACCGGATTACCACGTGTTGATCGCCGGGAAGGGCCGGACGGGCCGGGAGCGCGGCCCGGCGGGAGGGTACGGCGCCGCTCGTCCCGCCCGGATACGGCGCGGGCCCGACCCCCGCGGAGGGGATCGGGCCCGGTACACAGACGCGGTAGCGGAGGGATTTGAACCCTCGGTGGAGTTGCCCCCACACTCGCTTTCGAGGCGAGCTCCTTCGGCCGCTCGGACACGCTACCGTCGCGAAGCTTAGCATCCGTCGCCGCGCCCGAAGAATTCGGTGAGCAGGGCGGCCGACTCCCCGGGCAGCACCGCGTCGATCACCTCGGGACGGTGGTTGAGCCGCCGGTCGCGCAGCACGTCCCACAGCGAGCCGGCCGCCCCCGTCTTCGCCTCCCGGGCGCCGTACACCACCCGCTCGGCGCGGGAGAGCACGATCGCCCCCGCGCACATCGTGCACGGCTCCAGGGTGACCACCAGGGTGCAGCCGGCCAGCCGCCAGTCGCCGAGCCGCCCGGCGGCCTCCCGCAGCGCCAGCACCTCGGCGTGCGCGGTGGGGTCGCCGGTCGTCTCGCGTGCGTTGTGGCCCCGCCCGAGGACGGCGCCGTCCGGCCCGCCGGGGCCGAGCAGCAGCGCCCCGACGGGTACGTCACCGGCCTCGCCCGCCGTGCCGGCCAGTTCCAGGGCCTGGCGCATCGCGGGGATCCAGGGGTCGCGCAACGGGTCCGGGTCACCCATCGCGCGCGGTCACCTGACGGCCTCCAGCACATCCGCGGCGCCCAGCGTCTCGGCGATCTCGCTGAGCGCGTCGTCGGCGGAGAGGGTGAGGACGGCGGCGGCGTCGATGCCGAAATCCGCGAGCAGTCCCGCGTCGCCCACCGGGCCGCGCGGCACCGCGTCGGGATCGAGTGCCCCGTCGTCGTCGCTGTCGTTGTCGTCCGTGTCCCGGTCGCCCGCGACATCGTCGTCGGTCAGGTCGTCCAGGTCGTCCAGGGCCAGCATGCCGTCGTCCGCGGACCGACGGCCCAGCAGTTCGTCCGTCAGCAGGATCTCGCCGTACGCGCTGCGCATGGCGCGTGCGGCGTCCGAGACGAAGACGCGTGGATCGTCCTCGCCGTCGATCCGGACGACGCCGAACCAGACGCCCTCCTGCTCGATGCAGACCAGGACGGTGTCGTCGGGAGCCGCCTCCCGGGCCAGATCGGCCAACTCGTCCAGGCTCTCCACATCGTCGAACTCGGTATCACTCGCTTCCCAACCATCATCGGTCCGCGCGAGCAGTGCGGTGAAGTACACCGTGACTCTCCCCACTCGGTTTGGCTCTGCCACTCAGCATCGTGGCAGAAAAGGGGTGCCCTGTCGGGTAACCCGGCAGTTCACCTGCGCGATATTCCGCATCCGCCCGGCAGTGGGAGTGTCCGGGGCATTCGGTACTGTCGCCTTCATGCGGACCCATGTCGTCGACCACCCGCTGGTGGCGCACAAGCTGACCACGCTGCGCGACGAGCGCACCGACTCCCCCACCTTCCGGCGGCTGGCTGACGAGCTGGTCACCCTGCTGGCGTACGAAGCGACTCGTGACGTCCGCACCGAACTCGTGGACATCACCACCCCCGTGGCCGCGACGACGGGGGTGCGTCTGTCGCACCCCAAGCCGCTCGTCGTGCCGATCATACGGGCGGGTCTCGGGATGCTCGACGGCATGGTGCGGTTGCTGCCGACCGCCGAGGTGGGCTTCCTGGGGATGATCAGGGACGAGGAGACGCTCCAGGCGGCGACGTACGCCTCGCGGATGCCCGAGGACCTCTCCGGGCGTCAGGTGTACGTGCTGGACCCGATGCTGGCGACCGGCGGCACGCTGGTGGCGGCGATCCGGGACCTGATCGAGCGCGGCGCGGACGATGTGACCGCGATCTGTCTGCTGGCCGCGCCCGAGGGCGTGGAGCTGATGGAGCGCGAGCTGGCCGGCGCGCCGGTCACCGTGGTGACGGCGGCGCTGGACGAGCGGCTGAACGAGCTGGGCTACATCGTGCCGGGCCTGGGCGACGCGGGCGACCGGCTGTACGGCACGGCCGGCTGAGGGCGGTCCGGCCGGTCCCGCCGGACCGGCGGTAAGGCCACGGCCGTACGCCACGCCGGTCGCCCGGACAGCCGGTGTCCGCCGGTCCCGCACCTCGGGGCGCGCCGGTCAGCACTCCTGGCCGGCGGCCTCCGTCTCGCGGTCGGGCTTCTGGAGGGCTTCGAGGGCGCGGGCCGCGTCCTGCGGGGCGGTGAGCTGCTGGAAGCCCTCGCCGATGACCAGGTCGACCTCCGGGGTGTCCCGGGCGTCGGCGGCGTCGGCCTCCGCCTGCTCGGCGCCGGCGAGCTGGGCGCCCACCACCGCCAGCGCGCCGTTCTCCTGGGCCTCGCCCGCGCCGAGGAGCAGCCCGGGGGCCTCGACCTTGCCGTCCAGCTCCTCGGGC
This sequence comes from Streptomyces harbinensis, assembly GCF_900116145.1. Lineage (GTDB taxonomy): Bacteria > Actinomycetota > Actinomycetes > Streptomycetales > Streptomycetaceae > Streptomyces > Streptomyces carpaticus. Next base: position 430,030 of record NZ_FPAB01000004.1, read on the forward strand.
GCGTTGTCCACGGTGCCGATGACGAAGCCGCGCTCGGCGAGCGCGTCGGCGGTCTGCTGGGCGAGGCCGGTTCTGGTGGTGGCGTTGTAGACGTTCACCGTGATCGTTCTGGGCTCGGGCAGCTCGGCCAGCGGTCCCGAGGCGCCCTCCGCCTCGGTCTCCGGGCGCTCGGTGGCGCACTCGCGGGCGCCGGACGCGGCGGCCCGCTGGGGTCCTTCGCCCTCGGCCTCGGCGGAGAAGACCCGGATGAGCTGGAGCGTGCCGGTGCCGACCAGCCCGAGCACCGCGACGGTGGACAGGGCCAGGGCCACCGTGCGGCGGCGACGGCGCGGGGGGCGCATCCGGGGGTAGCGGTCGCCCGTGACGCGGTATTTCTTTCCGCCCATGCCGGGAGGCGTCAGCATGCTCATGGACGCAGCGTAGTCACCCGTGGGCCCATGGACCTATTAATGATCAGCTGATCTGCTCAACCGGCCCCGAACGGCCGACCGCCGCCCCCGTCAGTCGAGCTCCAGGACCCGGGCGTGCAGGACCTGGCGCTGCTGGAGGGCGGCGCGGACCGCTCGGTGCAGGCCGTCCTCCAGATAGAGGTCGCCCTGCCACTTCACGACGTGGGCGAACAGGTCGCCGTAGAAGGTGGAGTCCTCCGCGAGCAGCGTCTCCAGGTCCAGCTGGCCCTTGGTGGTGATCAGCTGGTCGAGACGCACCGGGCGCGGCGCGACGTCTGCCCACTGCCGGGTGTTCTCCCGGCCGTGGTCAGGGTAGGGTCGGCCGGTTCCGATGCGCTTGAAGATCACACGCAGAGCCTACCGGGCGGGGCCCGGGCTTCGCAGCCGCACGGAATTTTCCGGCCGTCAGCGCGGGGTGGTCAGGGCGTCGGGGAGCCACGCGGAGTGGCCGACGGCCCGCGCGATCACCCGCAGATTGGCCTCCAGGGCCGCCCGGTCGAGGTTGCCGAGGTCGTCGCAGGCGGCGTGGTAGCACGGGTCGTACGGGGCACCGGCCGTGCCGCCCCAGCGGGCGGCCTGGTCCTCCGTCTTCAGGCCCTCGGCGCCGGTGTGGCTGCCGCCGGCCGCGATGCCGGCCTCCAGGAAGGGCGCGTAGTCGCTGCGGCCGTTGAACGGGATCGGCTCGGCGGTGATGCCCTGCTCGGCGAGGTATTCCGTCAGATGACCGGTGACGGCGGCGGAGCCGTCCGCCGCGCCGGTGCCGTCGTGCACGAAGAAGCCGGCGTTGGGCGAGGCGATCATGTCGAAGTTCAGGTAGACCGAGATGGCCGCCCGCTCGTCCTCGGTGAGCCCGTCCACGTAGTGCCGGGAGCCGAGCAGCCCGGATTCCTCCGCCGACCACAGGGCGAAGCGGACGGTGGCGCCGCCGCCCCGGTAGTGGTCGGCCAGCCGCAGGGCGGTCTCCAGGACGCCGGCCGAGCCGGAGCCGTTGTCGTTGATGCCGGGTCCGTCGGCCACCGAGTCCAGATGGGCGCCGGCCATGACCACCCGGTCCGGGTCGCCGCCCCGGGTCTCGGCCAGTACGTTGACGGTCTCGCGGTCCTCGGCGCGCTGGGCGAGGTCGAGGCGGACGGGCCGGTCGAGGTCGCCGGCGGCGAGCGCGAGGCCGTCGGCGCGGGAGATGCCGCCGACCGGGAGGACGCCGGCGTCCGGGTCGCCGAGCGTGCCGCCGAAGGGGCCGCCGTCCGGGGCGCTGTCGTAGACGACGGCCGCCACCGCGCCGGCCGCGGCGGCCTGCTCGGCCTTGGCGGCGAAGGTGCAGTCGCCGCGTTCGACGAGGGCGATCCGGCCCCGGTGGGTGTCGCCGGGGTAGTCCTCCGGGGTGCAGCCGAGCCCGCCGGCCACCGCGAGCGGGGCGGTGAGCCCGTCGTCGGGGGTGTTGGCGGTGTACGTCATGGCCCGGATCGGGATGTCGCGGCCGTCGTCGGTGGTGAGGCGTTCGGCGGTGGTCTCCCGGTAGGAGAAGCCGAAGCGCTGGTAGTCGACCCGGTAGCCGGCCGCCGTCAGCAGTTCGCCGGCGTAGCGGGCTGAGCGTTCGTGGCCGGGGCTGCCGGCCGCGCGGTGGCCGCCGGAGGCGTCGGCGATCCGCTGGAAGGCGGTCAGGTGGCGCAGGGCCCCGTCGGCGGTGGTGTCCTCGGCGAGGACGCGGGCGAGCCGCTCGGCGCGGTCGGCCCGGGCGTCGGGAGGTGCGGCGCCCACGAGGAGCAGCAGGGGGAGGGCGGTCAGCGGGGCGATGATCGTACGGATTCGAGTGCGCACGGAGCGTCACCGTAGGGAATGGGGCGCGGTGTGTCACGGAGGCCGCCGGTGCGTCTCCCGTAGTCGAGATCACATTGACCTCTTAGATGTACACGACACATAGTTGCCCCCATGGGTGGTGTGATCACGGGCTTCGCGATCATCGCCAGCATCATCGGTACCGGCTATCTGCTCGGGTGGCGGGGATCGCTCGGCGAGAACGGGCGAGAGGTCCTCACCAAGCTCGCCTTCTACGTGGCGACCCCGGCGCTGCTGTTCACCACCCTCTCCGACGCCGATCTGAGCGTGATCTTCTCCACTCCGCTGCTGGTCACCGCCGTCTCCACCGGCGCGGTCGCGGCCGTCTTCGTGGCGGTGGGCGCGGTACGGCGCTGGGGGGTGGGGCGGACCACCGTGGGCGCGCTGTGCTCCAGCTATGTGAACGCCGGCAACCTCGGCATCCCGATCGCCGTGTACGTCCTGGACGACGCCACGCTGGTCGCGCCGGTGCTGCTCTTCCAGCAGCTCATCGTCATGCCGGTGGCGCTGACCGTGCTCGATCTGTCCACCCGCGGCGGGGCCGCGACCCCGTGGTGGCAGCGGGTGCTGACCCCGTTCCGCAATCCGGTGGTGATCAGCGCGCTGGCCGGGGTGGCGGTGGCGGCCTCCGGCTGGACCGTGCCCGAGCCGCTGCTGGAGCCGGCGGTGCTGATCGGCAACATGGCGGTGCCCGCCGTGCTGCTGGCGTTCGGGATCTCGCTGCGCGGGAGCAGCCTGCCGGGGCAGGGGGACGACCGCTGGCCGATGTGGCTGTCGGTGGGGCTCAAGTCCGCCGGGATGCCGCTGGTGGCCTGGGCGGTGGCCACCTGGGTGTTCGGTCTGGGGGCCACCGACGTGTTCCACGTGGTGGTGACCTCGGCGCTGCCGGCCGCCCAGAACCTCTTCACCTACGCCTCCCGCTACCAGGTGGGGGTGCGGCTGGCCCGCGAGTCGATCCTGCTCTCCACGGTGCTGGCGATCCCGGTGCTGGTGGTGGTGGCCGCCCTGCTCGGCTGATGCGGACTTCGGCGCCGGCCTGTTGATTTCCGAGCGGAGATGCCGGGGCCGCTGCCCACGGCCGGTCTCTTCGCGGACGCGGTCCGAGGCCGGGGCGGACGGCTCCACCGTTCATGCCGCCGATTCACCCGATCCCTCCTCCTGGCGCCCGATCGGCCGCGCCCTGGAGGGGTGACCAGGCACCCGGCGCGGCCACCACCCCGCTGCGGCTGCGGGCCGAGCTCACCGCACCGCTGCGCGGTGGGACGGCGGCGCGCTGAGCGCGGCGCCGGCCCCGCCCCCGTAGCACTGCGGGCAGTGCTCCCGCCGCACCGCGCGCAGCGCCCGCTCGTCGTACTGGTAGATCTCGCCCACCGAACCGTCGCAGCCCCGCGTGGGGCACGGGGCGTTGGCCCGCAGCACGGACGGGCGCGGGGCGGCGGCCGGCAGCCAGCCGCAGGACAGACAGGGGTGCAGAAAGATCTCGCCGCGCACATCCAGCGCGGTCACCGCCTGCGGGGCATCGCAGTCGGGGCAGGGGTAGGCCATGCACGGGACGGTATCCCGCCGATGGCCCTGCCCCTGCCCCGAGTTGCCGGCCGCACCCCTTCCGGGGCACGGCCGGAACGCGTATACGATCCGGCGTCCGGTCAGCCGGAGATGGTCCACTTCTGCGCCGGGTTGCCCGAGCAGTCCGCGATCTGCACCTGGGTGCCGCTGCTGGTGTCCGCCCAGGGGATGTCCAGGCAGCGGTCCGCCGAGATGTTCACGATGTCGTTGTTCGGCGAGATCGCCCACCGCTGGGTGGCGTTCCCCGTGCAGTCCCACATGTGCAGCAGCGTGCCGTCACCGGTCTTGGCGCCCACCAGGCTCAGGCAGTTGCCCATCGCCCGCAGCGTGCCGTCCGACCAGAAGGTCCACTTCTGCGCGTTGGTGCCGTTGCAGTCGAACACGATGGCCGGTGTGCCGTTGGCGGTCCGCGAGTTGGACACGTCCAGGCACTTGCCGTCCAGACCGGCGATCCGCACATCGGCGCGCACCTTGTACGGGGCCGGCGGGTCGTCGTTCTTCGTGTCGGCCGGAGGATCGTTCTTCTTCTCCTCCTTCTTCGCCGGCTCCTCCTCCTGCCGCTCCGGCTCGTTCGCGGCCGGCGGCGGATCGGCGGCCGGCGGCGGAGCGGCCGGCGGAGCCGCGGGCTTCTCCTCCTCCTGCTTCTCCTCCTCTTCCTCCTGCTCCTCTTCCTCCTCCTCGGCCGGCTCCTCCTCCGGCTCCTCAGCGGGATCCTCGTCCACCACGACGGGAGGCAGCTGCGGCTGGATGTTCGCCACCGGGGCGGCGTCGCCACCGTCGAAGACGTTGGCGCTCAGCAACGGCACCGCCAGGATCGTCGCGGCGGCCAGCACGGCGCCGGAGCCCAGCGAGGTCCACACCCGGCGGCCGGGCACCAGACCGCGCGGCGGACGGGAGGGGGAGCGGGCGAAGGTTTCCGCGAAACGGGCCTCGGGCCCGGGTGGTTGGGGCATGTCTTCTCCTGTCAGAGGGGAAGGTCTTCTTCGCGCAGCGTCATCAGCGCGTGCGCTTCGGGTGTGGTCATCTCGGAGACGCGCATCGCCTGGCGCTCCGTCATCTGCTGGAACAGCTGGCGCGCGGTACGGCCGTTGCCGAACCGGTCATCGCGCGGAATGGCCTCCACATAGGCGGCCAGCCGCTCACGGGCGCCGTCGCTCAGCTCGTAACTGTGCTGCTGGGCGTGGTGCTCCACAATGCTCACCAGTTCCTGCGTGGAGTAGTCGGCGAACAGCAGGGTGCGGGTGAACCGGGAGGACAGACCGGGGTTGGAGCCGATGAACCGGTCCATGTCCTGCGGGTACCCGGCGGCGATCACCACCACCTCGTCCCGGTGATCCTCCATCAGCTTCACCAGGGTCGCGATCGCCTCCCCGCCGAAGTCGTTGGCCACGCCCGCCGGAACCAGGGCGTACGCCTCGTCGATGAAGAGTACGCCGCCGCGCGCCCGCTGGAACGCCTCGGTGGTCTTCGGGCCGGTGTGCCCCACATACTCGCCCACCAGGGCGCTGCGGTCCACCTCCACCAGATGACCCCGGGAGAGCAGGCCCAGCGCCTTCAGCAGCCGGCCGTACAGCCGGGCCACCGTCGTCTTGCCGGTGCCCGGGTTGCCGGCGAACACCAGATGGCGGGAGAGCGGCGGAGCGGGCAGCCCCGCCTCCTCGCGCATCCGCACCATCTGCATGAGTTTCACCATGCCGCCGACGTCGCCCTTGACGCCCTCCAGGCCGACGAGCTCGTTCAGCTCCTCCAGCAGCTCCTCCAGGGTCTCCGGCTCGGGCTCCGGCTCGCCCGCCTCCGACAGGCCCCCCTCCGCGCCGTCCGCCGTGACCGGCCCGGTGCCGCCGGTGCCGTCCTGCGGCACCCCCGGCCGGCCCCCGGAGCCGCTGCCGCTGCCGCCCGTACCGCCGCCGCTCCGGCCGCCACCGGTCCCGCCGCCCGCCGGGCCGCTGCCGCCGGGACCGCTGCCGCCCGGGCCGCCGGTCAGCACCGCCGAAGCCACCCGGACCGACACACACTCCTCGAACACCGGCTGCGCGCCGTTCGCCGTCCCCACGTCCTGGTCGCAGTCGAAGACCCGGCAGCCCCGGAACACCGGCTCGGCGTGCGCCCCGATGTGCAGCGCCGGGAACGTACTCCCCGACACATCGCAGTGCTCGAACACACCGCGCGCCTTCTCCCCGATCAGAATGCCGTTCTTCCCGGCCCGCTCGATCCGCACCCCGCGCACCGTCGGCTCGGTGCCCTGCCACACCACCAGCCCGCTGCCGCCCGCGCCGTACACCCCGCCGCCGTCCATCCGCAGCCGGGCCCCGGAGTCCACCGTCACCCCGGCGCTGCCCACCCCGGTGACCGAGGTGGCCACCAGCGCCACCGTCGCGTCCGTGCCGATCTCCACGCCGCCTTTGCTCTGGCCGCTGATCGCGCACTCGCGCAGCTCGCTCTCGCCGGAGGACCGCAGCCGCACCCCGGTCTCCCCGCCCACCACCCGGCTGCCGCGCAGCGTCAGCCGGGCCGCGTCCGTCACCTGCGCGCCGCACAGCCCCGGCCCCGTCAGCGTGCAGCCGGACAGCTCGGCGGCGGCCGAGTCGGTGACCGCCAGGGCGTGTTCCCGGCTGTCGGTGACGGTGGTGCCGAGCACCGTAGCCGTGGAGCGGTCCGCGAAGTGCAGCGCCGAGAACCCGGTACGGGACAGCCGGCAGTCGACCGCCTCGGCCGCCGCGTCGCCCAGCGTCAGCAGCCCGTTGGCGGCCGGCTCCACGATCCGGCAGCCGGTCGCCGTCAGCCGCGTCGTCCCGCCCGCCGCCAGCGCGCTGCCGCCGACCCCGGTGATCCGGCAGTCCGTCAGCTCCGCCCGCGCCTCGTGGTCCAGTTGCACCCCGGACATCGACACCGCGTCGATCCGGCAGTCCTCCACCCGGGCCCGCGCGGTGTCCTGCACCAGCACCCCGTGCCGTCCCGCCCCGGCCAGCCGCGCGTCGCGCACCAGCAGCCGGGAGTTGCCCCGGGCGCGCAGCGCGGAACCGGACACGTCGCTGACCCGCAGCCGCTCCGCGAGCAGTACCGCGGCGCCCGAGAGGACCACGCCGATGCCCTCCACCGAGTCGATGACGGTGTCCTCGGCCCGGGCCCGCGCGTCACCGTCCAGGTGCAGCGCGGTGTGGTGCGCGCCGTGCAGCCGGGTCTGGCGCAGCACCAGTACCCCGCCGGTGACCGGATCGTCCAGCTGGGCCCGCAGATCGTCGTCCACGGTGAGCGGCAGCCGCTCCCGGTCCGGATCGGCGGGGGCGCCGGGGGAACCCAGCACCTCGACCCGGCCGTGGCTGAGCGCGCAGTCGTCCAGGGTCAGCCCCGAGGCGTCCTCCACCCGCACCAGCGGCTGGGCCGGGTCCTGGCCGCGCAGCGCCAGGCCGCGCACCAGGCAGTCGGCGGCGGCCACCGTCACCGCCGGGCCCTGCGGCGGGCGCACGACCACCGACCCGGCGCCGGCCGCCGGCTGGAGGGTGACGCGGCGCTCCAGGCGCAGCGACTCCGGGTACTCGCCGGGCGCGATGGAGATCACCGCGCCCGCCTCGGCGGCGGCCAGGGCGCGCGCGATGGTGCGGTGGGCGCCGCGGCCCTTGGAAGCGACCAGGATCTTCATCGGTATCAGTTCGTTTCCTCGGCGTTGTCGGTGCCTTCGGTGCTCTCCGGATTCTCCCCGTCACCGGAGGAGGCGGTGTACCAGGGGCGGTCGAACTCCTCACGGAGGAAGCCGCCCATGAAGCCGATGCTGAAGCCCTTGTCGCCGATCTTGCCCAGGAAGGGGATGCCGAAGATGTCGAGGGCGCCCTGGCGGTGGTACCAGCGGCCGCTCAGGTTGTGAATCAGCGCGGTACGGCCCGCACCGATGCTCACACCGCCGATGACGCCGCCGAGCGCGGCGCCCGCGCCCTCCAGGAAGGCGTCCAGACCCTCCAGCTTCACCACATTGCCGTTCGCGTCCTTGACACCGAAGATCGCGGCCGAGGCGGCACCGGAGATGAAGCCGCCGATGATGCCGGAGGCGATGGCCACGCTGAAGTCGTAGCTGCCGGAGCGCCAGCGGGTGATCTTCTCGATACCGGCGTACTCGCTGCCCATGTTGTCGTCGTTGGGGCGCCGGGTGAACGGGTTGCCCGCGTCCACCTGGCTGTTGCCCACCTTCGTCCAGCCGCCCCGGTTGTCCGAGAAGTGGCCCAGCGAGAAGGTGCCCTTGACGCCAGCGGCGATGGTGGCGCCGAAGGCGGCCTTGGCCACGTCCAGCCAGGTGAACTCGGTGTCGGTGGCCGCCGAGATGATGCCGGTGATGGTCAGCGTGGCCAGGAAGTCGATGATCCACTCCTGGGCCATGTCCACCGCGAGCGACCGGGCGCCCTTGCTCATGAACGAGGCGTACTGCGACTCGCCCGCGCCGACCTGGGGCCGGGTCCACTGCTGGTCGTTGACCTCGCGGTACATCCGGCTGAAGCCGCGGTACTCGGTCGCCAGGCCGAGGTAGTTGGTGTCGCGGCCGATGAGCTGCGCCGGCGGCATGGAGGTCATCGGAGCCGGCGGCGCGGGCGCGGGGGCCGTCCGGCCGGTCACCAGCGCGCCCGCCCAGTCGCCGAGCCGGTGCAGGGCGTCCTGGCTGGTGAGCGAGGCCCGGCCGAACGGGTCGTAGCTGTAGACGTAGCCGGACATGGTGCGCTCGTTGATGACGAACTGGACGCCGCCGGGCTCGGCATAGCGGCGCCACTGCTTCGTCCACTCGTGGCTCTCCAGGAAGGTGCCGTCGTCCAGCTTGATGCGGCGGCGGATCTCGATGCCGTTGTCGAACTCCTTCCACACCCGCAGGTCCTGGTTGAGTCCGCCCACCGTGCCGGCGGCCGGCGGCTCCGCGTGGTACTCCCGGACCCGCGGCGGGCCGTCGTTGCTCCAGGCGCTGGTGCTGCCGTTGTTCGGCTGCTTGGGCATCTCCTGGATCTTGAAGACGGTGCCGTCCCGGGTGAAGGTGTCCTCCCAGCGGAAGCCGTTCTGCCAGTCCGCGTGCTTGGCGCCGTCCGCGTCGATCCACATCCGGGTGCGGTCGCCGACCTCACCGAAGGACTGGATGTTGCCGTGCCGGTCGATCTTGTTCCAGTGCCAGGTGATGGAGCCGTCGGGGTTCGTCTGCCGCCAGGCGTCGAGGGTCGTGCCGTCGGCCAGCATCCGGTGCTCGCGCAGCAGCGGGCCCGTCTCGCCCTTGATCACCCGGCCGTCGGCGCCGCGGACGGAGGCGAAGTCCTGGAACGACTCGCGGTCCCAGTACAGCTTGTTGCCCATCTTGCCGTTGAAGGCCATCGTGCGGATGCCGGAGGCGACCTCGGCCCCGGTCGCGTCGAACGCCTGCCAGGTGAGGTTCTTGCTGTCGGGCGCGCCCTTGGAGATGACGGTGATCTGCCCGCCGGTTCCGCTGGTGAACGTGTCCGAGCGGCCGATGACGTTGCCGTGGATGTCGTAGTGCGTCCAGTCGTTGGACCGGGAGTCGACGGTGAGCCGGAAGGTCCGGTCTCCGCTGCCGACCGTCACGCCTTCGCCGGTGCGGACCGCCGGCGAGGGCCGGAACTCCATCAGCGAGCCGTCCTTGAACCCGATCCGGGCCACACCGGTGTCGCCGTCTCCCCGTACGTACGGGTTGACGCCGTCGGTGGCCTGGTCGGGCCGGAACCGGTCCTGGAAGAGCATGTTCTCGGCGTTGGTGTCCGGCCGGGCGGCCAGGTCCGGCCGGAGGGGCGGCTGCGGTGCCGGGGCGCCCGCCGCGGCGCCGGGGGCGGGGGCCGGCGCGGGCCCCGGCCGGGTGTTGGTGACGGTGAAGGCGTCGGTGTCGAAGGTGCGGAAGCCCTGGAGCTTGTCCGCGCCCTCGGACCAGGGGAGGTCCTTGCCCTGCATGACGGTGCCGGGCGGCATCTTCACGTCGCCGACGCTCAGTTCGTTGCCGCTGCCGAGCTTGCGCACCTCGCGGACCATGTCGCCGGACAGGTTGATGGACTGGATGGTGCCGTTGCCGCTGGTGGCCGAGATGCCCTTGGTGGTGGGGGCGCCGCCCGCGGTGGGGCTCTCCTTCCAGACGGCGATCTGGAACCTGTTGTCGCTGCGCAGGTAGCTGAAGTTGTCCAGCGAGGTGTGGAAGTAGGTGTCGGGGGAGAGCACGTTGCGGAACCACACCGGCGGGCGCTGCTCGGCCAGCCGCTGGCTCTCCAGCCAGTTGCCGTTCTCCAGCTGCTTGCCGATCCCGGTCTCCTTGCCGGCCGGGGAGTGCGAGACCCAGCTGCCTTCCTTGAAGGAGCCGTCCGCGTTGACGGTGAGCTGCTGGTAGCGGCGTACGTCGTGCGGGGTGGGCTGGAAGCGGCCGAACTTCTCGTGCACGGTGACGGTGTTGCCGGTGCGCGGGTTGATCGCGACATCCGTCCAGCCCCGGCCGTGGCCCCAGTCGCGGGTGCCTTCGGCCAGGTGCTTGAAGTCGGCGTCGTAGCGGTGCCAGGTGCCCTTGGTGAGGGCCTGCCCGGCCGGTACGGCGTCCATCTCGGTGAGGACGTGGCCGCCGTCCGGGTTGGCCCGGAAGTGCCGCACCCGGTGGCTGACGGCGCTGAGCTTGCCGGTGTCGGCGACATCGAACCAGCTGCGTGTGGACTCGCCCCAGTGGCGGGTGCCGTGCTGGGCGATCGTGCCGCCCGGGGTGATCTCCGACCAGCGCGGGCGCTGGCTCATCCGCCCGAAGTCGCCGCCGCTGGAGGAGGTGTGCACGTCCAGGGTGTTGCCGTTGTGCAGCGGGCGGCGCATGAACACCTCGGCGCCGCCGTGGTGGGTGAGGCGGACGACGCCGTTGCCGTGACCCTTCATGTCGACCGCGCCGCCGTCGTACAGGTCGGTGTACCGGTTCGGGGTCGGAGCGATGACCGCGCCGGTGTCGCCGGTCCTGATCCGCGTCCAGGTGCCCTTGGTGGCGCCGTCCGTGTAGGTGACCTTGAGGTGCTGGCCCCGGATGAGCTCGCCGTCCCGGAAGACGTTGATCCGCTGCTCGACGAGCTTGCCGCTGCCGTCGTACACCTTGTACTCGCCGGCGCTGAGGCCCTGGTCGTCGCCGCGGGTGACGCGGAAGTTGGCGCCGTCGGCGGTGACGGTGGCGCGGGGGTTGCCGACCGTGGCGAAATTCCCGTCGAGCAGGGTGTTGTTGTCCACCCGCAGGAACGCGCCGTCCACGTCGTCGGAGAGCCGGATGGTGTCGAAGGTGGTGCCGTCGGCGTCGGTGACCCGGAACCGGGTGACGTTCGTTTCGCCCACGGGCACCTCGACGCTCTGCGCGGTCCTGGTGACCCGGCCGTCGGCGCCGTGCAGGGTGATGGTGGTGCCGTCGGCGTTCCGGAAGCGGAAGCCGCCGCCGTCGAGCGAGGTGATGCGGACGTCGTCCACCTTGGCGAGCGTGGTGTTGTCCAACACGTCCAGGGCGGTCACCGTCTGGCCGTTGGTGGTGACGCTGAACGTCCGCACACTGTGGTTGGAGGTGCCCAGCCGCACGGCCTCGAATTCGAAGCTGCCGTCCTTCCTGAACGCCGTGATGCGCGTGTCGCCCGTCGTGTGGAAACCGTTGTCGCCGTGGCGGCCGAGGCCCAGGGCGGTCTGCGGGTTGCCGGCCGCGTCCAGCGGGTGGGCGCCGGGGGCGATGCGGCCGTCACCGACCGGGATGTGCGCGTACACGGTGGCGTTGTTGCCGTCGGTGAGGCCGACCACGTTGTGGGTGTGCTCGCGGCCGGGGCCCACGACGATGCCCTGGTTGCCGTTCTGGATCCGGAAGGCGCCGCCCGGCTGGGCGACGACGTCCACGCCGGCCAAGGGGTTGCCGCTCGGGTCGAGCAGCGCCGGGTGGGTACCGGTGCGCAGGAACGTGCCGTTGAGCGGGGTGCCGCTGAGCGCGGCGGCGCTGAAATCGTGCCGCCCGTTCGCGCCGTGGAAGGTGAGTTCGTTGGTGCCGCGCAGGACGAATCCGTCGTTGCCGTGCCGGACCACGGCGAGGTCGGTGAGGTCGGTGCCACCGGCGTTGACGGGGTGGGATCCCGGTGTGAGGCGCCTTCCGTCGACCGGGAGGTGGACGTGGCCGACGGTGGTGCCGTCCGGGCCGGTGAGGGTGGTGACGTTGTGGGTGTGGTCGCGGCCCGGGCCCAGGATGAGGTGGTGGTCGCCGTGCTGGATCCGCAGGGCGCCGCCGGGCTGCGGGGTCGGGGTGGCGACGAGGCCGCCGTTCGCGTCGAACAGCGCCGGGTGGGTACCGGTGCGCAGGAACGTGCCGTTGAGCGGGGTGCCGGTGAGGGCGGCGGCGCTGAAATCGAGGCGGCCGTTCGCGTGGTGGAAGGTGAGTTCGTCGGTGCCGCGCAGGACGAGCGCGTCGTCGGTGTGCTGGACCACGGTGAGGCGGGCGAGGTCGGTGCCGCCGGCGTTGACGGGGTGGACACCCGGCGTGAGGTGGGTTCCGCCGACCGGGAGGTGGAGGTAGCCCACGGTGGTGGTGCCCGCGCCCGCGCCGGTGCCCGGGCGGGTGAGGGTGGTGACGTTGTGGGTGTGGTCGCGGCCCGGGCCCAGGACGAGGTGCTGGTCGCCGTGCTGGATCCGCACGGCGCCGCCGGGCTGCGGGGTCGCGGTGCCGATGGGCTCGCCGTTCGCGTTGAACAGCCCGGGGTTGTCGCCGCCCCGCAGGAAGTTCCCGTCCAGCGGGGTGTCACGGAGGGCCGGGGCGCTGAAGGAGTGGTTGCCGTTGCCGGTGTGGAAGGTGAGCGAATCGTCGGTGCGCAGCACGAACCCGGTGTCGCCGTGCCGGACCAGGTCGGTGGTGCCGATGGGGTTGCCGGCCGCGTCCAGCGGGTGCGCGCCGGGGCCCGCGTACGGGGGGCTGGTCGGCTGGTGCACGACACCGACGGGGTTGCCGTCCGCGCCGGTGAGGGTGATGACGTTGTGCGTGTGGTCGCCGTTGGGGCCGATGACGATGTCCCGGCCGCCGAACTGGACGCGGGTGCCGCCGCCGGTCAACTCGATGGGGGCCGTGGGGGTGGGCGCGACGGTCCCGTCCGGCCGGATCAGGCTGATGGTTCCGTCCGCGGTGGTCCGCAGGGTCTGGATGCCCTGCAGAGCGCCGGCGGCCAGGGCCAGGTCGCGGTGGCCGAAGGCGCCGTTCGCGTCGTAGAAGACGGTGACGCGTCCGCCGTCGGTCGGGTTGATCTGCAGGCCGCCGCCGTTCGCCTCCACGATGGTGTTGGGCCGGGGGCTGTCGGCACTCCGGAAACCGCCGTTCTCCGCGCGCTCGACGGAGACGCGGACGTCGTTGAAGTCGCCGTGGGTGAGGGTGATGTCCTGGCGGTGGCCGCGGAAGGTCACGGTGCCGTCCGCGGCGAGGTTGAAGCTGTAGTTCTCACTCCGCCGGGCGTCGACCGTGATGTCCACGTCGAAGGTGCTCCGGTCCCCGTTCGGGGTGACCCGGACGCGGTCCGTTCCACCGGGTGCGGGTACGACGTCGTTGATCGCGCCGTCCGGGCCGAACCGCAGCTCCACCTGCCGGCCGCCCAGGCCCGGCAGGTCGATGGCGCGTGGCGCGGGCCCGCCGGGGGCGACGCTGCCGACCGCGGTACCCGACGTGCTCGCGGCGGGGGCCGGGGGCAGGGGGGTCAGGCCCACGGAGCCGGTTCCGCCGCGACCCTCCATGAGTCCTTCGAGGAAGCTGATGGTGCCGGGCTGGACGGTCAGGTCGTGGGTGACCGGGTCGAAGTCCCATTGCTGCGTCCTGCCGTTGCTCAGTACCCGTTCGACACGGATGACGCCATCCTCCAGACGGGCGTCGAGATGGGGGATGTTGCCCGTGTTCTCCGTGATGGTGACCTGGAAGTGCCGGTTGGACTCGGTGGGGGGCTCGACCCGGACGGCGACGCCGTCCAGTCCCGGGATGTCCCGGTAGGTGTGGGCCAGGGGGTTGGCGGCCGGAGTCGTCACCATGCCCACCAGGAGCGGTGGGGGCGGCCCGAACAGACCCAGGGTGCGCAGGTTCTGGAGATCCATCGGGCTCAGCGGGATCGGGTGCGCGCCACCGGCCTTCAGTTCCAGCGACTCGATGCCGGGCTGCTTGGCGGGCGGCGCGGGCTGGGTCAGGTCGACGCGGCCGATCTCGTGCGCGGCGGGGGTCCCGCTGTGCTTCGCGTTGACCTGCGGGGTGTTCACGTGGCCACCGCCGGGTGCGGGGGTGTGCGGTGTGCCGCCGAGGCCGACGGGGGAGGTGCCCGGGGTGACGGCGGGGGTGACGGCGCCGGTGGCCGGGGTGGCGACGGGGGGCGGGGTCACCTGGCCGGTCGCGGGGGCGACCTGGGCGGCGGGCGGCGCGACCTGCGCGGACGGCGGGGTGAGGGTGGCGCCGACCCCGGGGTTGACCTGGCCGGTCGTGGTGATCTCGGGGGTGTCGATCCGCCCGGCGCCGTGGCCGCCGCTCAGGTTGATGCCGAGGTCGGGGACGCTGACGTGTCCGACGGCGGGCGTGCTGCCGGTGTTCGGTACGGCGCTCACCTGGCTGTTGACCGTGGGGAGGTCGGCGAGGCGGGTGTTGATGTTCGGGACGTTCAGCTGGAGCGAGTCGAACGTGCCGCCGACGTTCTGGAGCGTGGGCGGGGTGACGCCGTGGCCGACGCCGGTGGTGCCGCCGGCCGCGAGGTTGCCGGCACCGGGGGCGGTGACGCCGTTGACACCCGGGGTGGTGACGGCGCCGGGCGTGGTGACGTTGTTCACGCCGGGGGTGGTGACCGGGGGGATGCTGTTGCCGACGCCGGGGACGGTGACGTTGCCGACGCCCGGGGTGGTGATGGCGCCGACGTTGCCGACGTTCGGGGTGGTGACGCCGTTGACGCCCGGCACCGTGACGGCGCCGACGGACGGCGGGGTGACGGTGGCGCCGGCGGGCGGGACGACGTGGCTGATCGCGTTGATCTCAGGGGTGTTGACGTGCCCGAGACCCTGGCCGGAGTTGAGGTTGATGCCGAGTTCGGGGACGCTCACGCTGCCGGGGGCCGGGGTACCGCTGGTGCCGGGCACGGCGTTCAGCTGCGCGTTGATCGAGGGAAGATCGACGATCCTGGCGTCGATGTTCGGCATGTTCAGCTGGAGCGAGCTGAACTTGGCACCGACGTTGTTCAGGGTCGGCGGGGTGATGGCCTGACCGATGCCGCCGGTGTTGATGTTGCCCTGGCCGCCGAGCCCCGGCGCGTCGACCGCGCCCACGCCCGGCACGTTGATGTTGGTGAAGCTGCCGAGGCCGGGCGAGGAGATCGAGGGGCTGATGGCCCCGACGCCGGGGGCGTTGACGACGGGCATGTTCGCGCCGACGCCCGGGACGGTGACACCGCCGACGCCCGGGGTGTTCACGCCCGGCATGGAGGTGGTGATGCCCGGGAGGTTGAACCCGCCGACGCCCGGGGTGTTGAGCGCCGGCATGCTGACGCCGACGCCCGGGACGTTCACGCCGCCGACGCCGGGGGCGTTGACGACGGGCATGTTGGTGCCCAGACCCGGGACGGTGACCCCGCCGACGCCGGGCGTGGTCACGGCGCCGACACCCGGGGCGTTGACGGTCGGCATGTTCGTCCCGATGCCGGGGACGGTGACGGCGCCGACGCCGGGGGCGTTGACGGCGGGCATGTTCGTGCCGACGCCGGGGACGGTGACGGCGCCGACGCCGGGGGCGT
>NZ_FPAB01000004.1:445634-751957 GCF_900116145.1 Streptomyces harbinensis
CCGGGGACGGTGACGGCGCCGACGCCGGGGGCGTTGACGGCGGGCATGTTCGTGCCGACGCCGGGGACGGTGACGGCGCCGACGCCGGGGGCGTTCACGGCGGGCATGTTCCCGCCGATGGCGGGCACGGTGACGGTCCCGGGAGCCGGGGTGTTGACCGACGGCATGGAGGTGCCGACGTTGGTCACCGGTACGACCCCGATCCCGGTGGCAGGCGGGCTGACCACCGGCACCATGGGGCCGAGGGTCGGCGCGCCGATGGCACCGACACCGGAGAACGGCACGTCCGCAATCAGCGCGCCCATGTTCGGCAGCGGGGGCAGGGAGAAGCCGACGCCGCCGATGTTCTGGTTGGCGAGGTTCAGACTGATCGGCGGCGGCGAGACCACCTGGACGCCGGCGGAGAAGTTGCTGCCCAGGCCCCCCGGCGTCAGCCCGCCGCCGATGTTCACCGGCGGCATCGTGCCGAACCCGCCGTGGTTGAAGCGCACCAGCTCACCGATGCCGGGCGGCGGGGAGAAGATGTTCACCCCGGCGGCTGCCGCGCCCGACACCTTGCTGGCGCCGCCGGCGAGCACGGCCGGGTCCAGACCGTAACGGTGCATGCCGAACAGACCGCGGTCGATGAACCCGATCCTCAGCGCCTGGCCGAGACCGACCAGCCGGATCTCGTTGGCCGCCACCGGCAGGAAGAACCGCAGGCCCTGGGTGCCGGTGATCCCCCGCCAGATGTTCACCGGCAGGTTCTTGACCGTGAAGACCGCGCCGGCGAACAGCTTGCCGATCTGGAACGACCTGACCCCGACGTTGTTGATCACCGACAGCCCGGCCATGCCCGGGGCGAACCGGAAATGGTTCAGATTGGCGCCGAACCTCAGCCCGAGGTTGTTGGTCTTGAGGAAGTTGGACGAGAAACGGAAGCCCTGCCACAGTCCGCCCGCGCCCTTGATCCACATGGCCCCGAACTGGGCGGCGCTGGTGATGCCGAAGAACGCCTTGCCGCCGGCGACACCGCCCTTGAAGCCGCCCTTGATGCCGCTCCACAGCTTCCCGACCGACAGGCCCTTGGTGGTCGGGGCGATGACACCCAGGATGGACAGCACCAGTTCGGTGACGCTGGCCTTGCCGCGGGAGAAGTCGACCGCGGTCTTGATCAGCAGCGCCACGTTCAGCGCCAGGGTGAACAGGGCGAGCGGGCCGCCGACGATGATGGCGGGGACGATCAGGATGATCGCCAGCCACCCGAGCGCCTTCCAGAACTCGTCGCATTCGTTCACCGGCGAGTCGATGCTGTTCCCGGCCTCGCGCATGACGCTGGCGGCCGTGCTCGCGGCGCTCTCCAGGTTCGACTTGGCGTCCTCGGCGGTGGACTTGTAGCCCTCGCGCTCGGCGTCGTCGTCCTCGCCAAGACCCGCGGCGGCGGCCAGTGCCTCGTCCGCCCGGCTCTGCTCCGTCCGCATCACCTCGACATAGGTCTTGAGGGCGGATTGGACCTTCTCGTGGGCCTCCTTGAAGGAGGAGACGTAGTTCCGCAGATCGTTGTCGATGATCTTGCGCAGCGCGTCGGCCGTCTTGCCGACGAACGCGCCGTCCGCGGTGTTCTTGACCTCGGTGAGCCCCTCGTCGATCGTCGTGGCGAGCGTGACGAGCTTCGCCTGGGACGTGATCAGCTCGTCCAGCTGGCCCGGGTCGCCGGGCGTCGGGTCGCTCTTGAGACCGAGGGCGCTCCAGTCCTCGGGACGAGCCATGGTCGGCACTCCTTCCGGGTCCCCGTGTTCGGTGAGGGCACTCCCCGGCGACACTGCACGGAGGGGTTTCCACCACTACTACGCGGCAGGCCCTCCGCCGGTTCAATCGGATCCCCGGAACAGCGGGCTTTCGCGTCATGTCACCGGAGGCTGCCGTCCGTTCACCCGCGCGGCACCGGACCGACCGCCGGGGAACGGGAGATGACGGCGCGGGAAAGGGCGCCCGGCGGGACCGGAACGCGGTACACCTCACGCGCGGGCGTTGAACCTTCTCCCCGGCTGGGGCGTAGAGAGGGCAGTACCCGAGGACCGTCCGGAGGACCCGTGGCCGACTTCTCCATCGACTACAGCCAGCTCCACACCGTGCAGGAGAAGATGCGTTCCCTGGCGGAGCAGGCCGGGTCGGGCGGTGGCGACGGCAAGTTCAAGGAGGTCGGCGAGGGCAGCCTCGGCGACGCGACCACCGTCTTCGGCAACCGGCAGCTGGCCGCCGCCTTCCAGACGTTCTACAGCCGCTCCCGCAGCCGGACCAAGCAGGCCAAGGACGGGCTGACCGAACTCGCCGACACCTTCAAAGGGGTCTCGGACTACTGGTTCGACACCGACGCCAACATGGCGGCCAGCGGTGGCGTGGACGCCCAGCGCGGGGAGTTCAACGAGTGGGTCAGCACCAAGGAGGCCCACGACCAGTGGGTGGCCGACAAAGAGGCCTGGGACAACATGCTGGAGGACATCGGGGCCACCGAGTACTTCCAGGAGAACCCGGACGAATCCATCCGCCAGGTGTGCAGCGGGTCGGACGCCCCCGACTTCTGCGAGGCGTGGCGGGAACTGGAGGCGGAAGGCAACCATGCCCTCAAGCCCGGCGACGAGCCCCCGAAACCCAAGGGTGACAAGCCGCCGACCGAGTACACGTACACGGACGACGAGGGCACGGTCAAGGTCACGCTCGAATACGACGACGACTACAACGTCACCAAGCAGACCTCGGAGATCAGCAACCCGAACGGCCTGTCCTACACCTCGGAGCAGGAATTCGACGGGCCGGCCCGGGAGGTCACCGTCGACGGCGACAAACGCACCATCCAGGACTACACCATGACCACCACCTACGGTGACGGCACCGAGAGTGTGGCCGTGGTGCGGTGGAACGAAGACGGTACCGGAACCATGGAAGTCACCGCCGATGACGAGGTGACCAAGTACACCCACAACGGCAAGAAGGACGCCGAGTGGGAAGAGGTCAAGGACTAGACCTCGCGACCGCAGCGACAAAGGGAGAACCACTCATGGCTGCCAACATCAGTCTGGACTACGCCGAGATCGAGCGGGTGTGCGGTGTCCTGGACGACGCCGTCGACAACACGCTCGTGCCGCGCATGAAGGAAGCGAAGGACGAGGTCGACGCGCTGCTCAACACCGGCCTGGTGCTGACCGCGACCAGCCCGGCGCTGGAGGCCAAGTACGAGACGTTCACCACGAACCTCATCGCCGGCGCCGAGGCCATCAAGGAGTACGCCAACCAGTTCAAGGAGATCAAGAAGTCCATCGAGAACATGGACGCCGACATGGCGGAGAAGATCAACGCCGGCTGATTTCCCTGTCGCACGCACCACCCACCACCACCGGAGAATTCCATGGCGAATGATGTCGTCTTTGATTACGACGCGATCGAGACCACCGCGTCGACGATGGGCAACAAGCTCGCGGATATCGCCGCCGAGCTGACGACCCTCAAGAACACCGTGGCCAATCTGCTCCAGAACGGTCTGGTCTTCGAGAAGGCCAGCCCCGCGATGACCGACGCGTACAACCAGTTCACGAACCAGCTGGACGCCTCGGCCAAGAACATCGACGAATACGCGAAGATGTTCCAGAACTTCGCCACCGAGATGGCCAACTCGGACGAGCAGATCACCAACGACGTCAACGCCGCCGCCGCCGAGGCCGCGGCCAACGCCGAGGGCTGATCCCGCCCGACCGTCCGCGCACAGCCGAACGGCCGCCCCCATCCTCCCGGGGGCGGCCGTTCAGCGTGTCCGCGGCGTACGCGGACGCCGGCGGCGTCAGCCGTCCAGCACCGTCAGCGGGACCTGCACCGCGATGGCGTGGCCGCCGGGACCCGACGTCCAGCCCCGGCCCTCCGGCAGCGCCGTCCGCACCTGCTCCGACGACAGCCGCGAGCCGATCAGATCACCCTCGCCGATCGTCTTCGGCCCCAGCAGCACACCGCTGCGCGAGCGCCGTGCGGCGCCCATCCAGCCGAGCGAGGAGATGGACTCGGCGGGCCCGGCCAGCAGCAGTCCCCGGCCCTGGTCGCGGCCCGAGGTGGCCACCGCCCGCAGGACCCGGTCCGCCCGGCAGTTGGCCAGCATGTCCGCGTCGTCCACCACGACGACCACCGGCCGGCCCGCGACCTCCTCCAGCGCCTCGGTCAGCTCCTCCGCCGACGGGTCGGTGTCCGTCATCACTTTCGCCAGCTCGTGCACGCCCAGCCGGCGCAGCTGCGAGTCGCGCGGGGTGATCACCACCAGCGAGGTGCCGCCCAGCAGCAGCGACACACTCATCGCCGCCAGCGTGGTGGAGCGGCCCGAGCGCGGCGGGCCCGCCACCACGAAGCTGCCGCCGCCCGCCGCGAAGTCGTAGCCCAGCGGGACGCCGGCGTCGCCGCCGATGCCCAGCAGCGCGAACAGCGGACGCCGCTGCTCGGCCGGCAGCTGCTCCATCGCCTCGGTGAAGCCGATCAGCCCGGGCAGCTGCCCGATGCGGAACGGCCGGCGCGCCTGCGGCACCTTGGCGTCCCGCTTGCTGGTCCGCCGGCCGACGGCGCGCAGCGCCTCGCCCTGGTCGGCCGCCGGGTCGCCGTCGCCCTCCTGGGGCAGCAGCCCGATCTGGGTCTCGACGCCGGACGGCGCCATCCAGCCGCGGCCCGGCGGCACATGGGCGGGCACCTTGCCGCGCGCCATGCCCACCAGGTGGTAGTCGCTGGGGTCGGTCTGCCGCAGCAGCAGCCGCCGGTCGTTGTGCGCGGCCAGCCGGCCGCCCAGCAGCAGCCGCTCGGAGGTGGCGATCACATGGATGCCCGCCGCCTGGCCCTCGCGGACCAGCCGGATGACGTCCGTGTACATCCGGCCGCCGTCGTAGTCGTCGATCATGGCGCTCAGCGCGTCCCAGCCGTCGATGAGCAGCAGCAGATGGGCCGGCCGCTGGTCCTTGGGCAGCTTGGCGCGCAGCTCGGTGAGGCTGGAGCAGCTGTGCTGGGACACCGCCCGCTGCCGGGTGGTGAGTTCGGTGACCAGCCGGCTCACCAGACGCTCCAGGCGTTCGGCGTCGTGCCGGTCGACGACCGCCCCGCAGTGCGGCAGCGTCTCCAGCGCGGCGAGCCCGCCGCCGGCCGAGTCGATGCCGTAGATGTGCAGATCGGCGCTGCTGACGGCCATCGCCGCCGAACCGGCGATCGTGCGCAGCACCTGGGTGCGGCCGGAGCGCGGGGCGCCGATGACGTACAGGTGGCCGAAGGTCGCGAAGTCGATGCTGCCCAGCCGCCGGTCCTGGAACTCGGGCAGGTCCAGCAGCCCGTACGGCACCAGCGGCAGCCCGCCCGGGGTGTCCGGTGTCTCGGTGGGCGGCAGGTCCTCCAGGCGCAGCTGCTCGGACAGCGGCGGCAGCCACGGGCTGGGCTGCTCGGTGTAGCCCTCCAGCTGCGCGGCGGCGGTGCTGATGGCCTGCACCAGGGCGAGCAGGTCGGTGGGGCGCTCGATGGGGACCGGGCGTTCGGCGTCCGGGAGGTCGTCGTCGTCCGCACCGAGGTCGGTGGGCCGGCCCAGGCCGCTCCAGGTCAGCTCGGCGGCCCGCACGGTCCGCCCGGGCGCCGGTGCCTGCGGCCCGTCCTCGACGGCCCCCGTCTGCTGCGCCGGGTCGGTGTCGGTGCGCTCGGCGCCGACCCAGGCCGTCTGGAACGGGGTGGGGTTGTTGTGGCCGCGGCGCAGCAGGGCCCGTCCCGGGTTGCCGGCGGAGATGGCCGCGGCGTCCGGGTTGTTGATGATGTCCTGGCTCTCGGAGCGGTCGGTGACGCGCAGCGCGATCCGCAGGTTGGTGTTGGCCTTGATCTCGTTGTTGACCGAGCCGCCGGGCCGCTGGGTGGCCAGGATCAGGTGCAGGCCGAGCGAACGGCCCCGCTGGGCCAGGGAGATCAGCCCGGGGACGAAGTCCGGCAGCTCCCGCACCAGGGTGGCGAACTCGTCGATGACGAGCAGCAGCCGGGGCAGAGCGGGCAGCCGCGGATCGCGGGCGCGCTTGAGCCGGTACTCGGGGTGGTCCTTGGCCTCGACGTCCGCGAGCAGCTGCTCGCGGCGGCGCAGTTCGGCCTCCAGGGAGGCGAGCGCGCGCTGGACGAGGTGCCCGTCCAGGTCGGTGATCATGCCCAGGGTGTGCGGCAGCTGGGCGCATTCGCGGAACGCGCTGCCGCCCTTGTAGTCCACCAGCACGAAGGCGAGTTCGTCGGGCCGGTTGGCGGCGGCCAGCGAGGCGATCATCGTCTGGAGGAGTTCGGACTTGCCGGATCCGGTGGTGCCGCCGATCAGTCCGTGCGGGCCGTCGCGCACCAGGTCGATGCGGAGCGGCCCCTCGTACCCCTGGCCGAGGGTGAACGTGGTGGAGGCGGGGCGCCGGGCCCAGGTCTGGAGCAGCACCTGCGGGTCCGGCGGCTCCTGGTCGATCAGCGGCAGCAGCCGGACATCGGCCGGCAGCCCGGAGTCGGCGTCCACCGTCACGTCCCGGATCGGGGCGATCGCGCGGGCGACCTCCTCGCACCAGTCGCTGGTCACCAGGTCGGCGCGCACGCCCTCGACGGTCGGCAGCCCGGAGATGCGGACCGTCAGGGTGTCCTTGTCCGCGGCCGAACTGTCCGAGGAGGCGGTGGTGATGACGGCCGTGCACTCCTCGGGCAGCAGCCGCTCCCGCTCGTCCAGGCAGACGCTGAAGATCCGCACGCCGGGCCCGGCGGTGAGCACCTCGATGATGCCGGGGACGTCCCGCAGCCGGCGGGAGCCGTCCAGGATCACCAGGGTGTCGGGGAAGTGCATCAGGGTGCGGCCCAGCGCCGAGGAGGCGGCGTCGGTCCTGGCCTTGATGTCGGCGACGAGTTCGTTGACGCGGTGCGCGGTGGACTCGGGGTCGTTGCCGACCGAGATGATGGTCCCGGCGGCGGCGGGCCGGTCCTGGCGCAGATGCGGCAGCCACCGCACCCAGCTCCAGGCGTCCGCGTGCTCGTTGCTGGTGAGGACGACGATCCGCAGATCGCGCGGGCTGTGCAGCACGGCGGACTGCGCCACCGCCCAGCACGCCACCCGGCGCGGGCCGGCGCCGGGGCCGGTGATGCCGACGACGCCGAGCTGCGTCATCTCCACGCAGTACGGCACGTCCGCCAGCCGCCAGTGCACGGAGGTGTGGTTGCTCTCCCGGGCCGAGTCGTTGATCTGCTTGAGCGAGGCGCGGGCGATGGTACCCACCCGCAGCGCCAGATGGTCGGGGTCGCGGCGGCGCCGCTCCCACAGCTGGTGGCCGGGCCCGGTGGCGGTCAGCAGCAGGGACGCCGGGTCGGGGAAGGTGTCGTTGCGCAGGACGCGTTCGGCGACGGTCGCGTTGCGCACCTCCAGCTCCAGCGCGGCGCGGCGCAGCCGGAACAGCCGCAGCTGCTCCTCGTACTGCTTGCGCCCGCTGCGCCGGCCGACCAGCCAGTTGCCGATCGCCATGATCGGGGTGAAGAAGACGAAGACGACGAAGAAGAACGTTCGGAAGAGGCTGACCATCACGAAGCCCATGACGAGCGGGGCGATCAGCATCAGGAACGGGAAGGGCCGGTTGCCGCGCTTGGCGGGCGGTCCCGCCATCCGCATGGACTCGGCGTCCAGGTGCGGGGCGATGCGCGGCGGCCGGTTGTACTCCACGGCCAGGCCGTCGGGGGAGGGGTTGACGGCGGCGTCGGCCTCGAACGGGGTGCTCAGCCGCAGCAGATGGTCGCCGAGCGACAGATCGGCCCAGGCGGGCCACTCCTCCTCGCCGTCGTCGGGCTCCGGCAGTTGGTGGACCGGCGGCAGCGGCGGCGGGGCCGGCTGCCCGTCGGGGCCCGGCGGGGGAGGCGCCACCGAGTGGCCGCCGGGGCCGCCGTCCTGGGTGCCCGCGGGCTCCTCGGCGGTCAGCGGGGTGCCGGTCTCGGGGTCGACGGGCGGCGGCGGGGTGAGGCTGCGCAGGCCGCAGCGCTCCGGGTCGGCGTCCTCGGGCAGCCGGAAGCTGACGCCGCCGTCGGCGGCGACGGTGATCCAGGTGCCGCGCCCGGGGGCGCCGCCGCCCGTCAGGCGCAGCGCGCAGCCGCGGTCGGTGCCGATCTCGTGGCTGCCGGGGCCGAGCAGCCAGACGTGGCCGGCGCCGGGGCCCGAGACGTGGCGGACCTCGATCAGCGGGGCGTCGCCGGCGTGCGGGGCCCAGGCGCGGGTGAGGGAGCGGCCGTCGTGGGAGACGGGGGCGTCCACGCCGAGCAGGGCGCCCTCGCGGATGCCGCTGGCGCCCAGGGTGGCGTCGGGGTCGAGCTGCCGGTCGCCCAGGTAGAGCTGCCCGGCGCCGAGTACGGAGCCGAGGTCGGCGACGGTGGCGTCCTCGGGGACGTCCAGCAGGTGGTCGGTGGGCGGGCCGTCGGGGACGGCGGTGGAGACGGTCAGTTTCACGGGAGTCCAGCGGCGTCGGGCGCTCTCGGGTCAGCTCAGTGCTGCGGGGAGCGGCTGGTGGTGGAGGGGGAGGTGGAGCCGGTGCCGGGGGACCGGGCGGCGGAGGTCTCGCCGGCCTCGGCGTCGGCCACGGATTCGAGCGGGGCGGCGGCGCTGCGCCCGAGCGGGACCTCGTCGGGTTCGGCCGCGCGGGGCTTGGCCAGGGTGATCTGCTGCTGGGCCTGGCCCTCGGCCTCCTCGAAGAGGTCGCCGGCGGCGTTGCCGGTGGGCGGGGCGGGCGGCAGGACGGGCGGGATGGTGGGCAGGACGCGGGCCAGGGCCCGGCCGAGGGCGTCGAAGAACGGGAGCAGCGGGGTGCCGGTGACGTACACGCGGGCGTGCCGGTCGGCGAGCAGCCGGCGGACGTGGCCGCGGCCCGGTCCGGTGACGATGACGCGCGGGACGGTCAGGTCGGCGGACGGCGGCGCGCTCAGCTCCACCGGCAGCGGGTCGGGCAGTTCGGTGGCGATGAGCACGGGCGCCAGGCCGAAGTGCGGTTCGGTTTCGCGGGCGGCGCGGTAGGCGTTGCGGACCGGCTCGCCCGGGTGGTTGCGGTGGACGCCCTCGGCGACGGTGACCAGGCCGGCCGGCAGCCGTACGTCCAGCTGGGCGGCGATGGCCTGGAGCAGGGCGGCACAGGCGCGCTGGTCGCCCTCGATCGCGAACTGCTGCGGCCCGGTGGCCAGATCGAGGAAGACGGCGCGGCCGGTGCCGTCCTCACTGGCGCCGAGCGCGACGATGACGGGGCGGTGGGCGTCCGGGTCGGGGGTGACGGCGGGGAGTTCGGCGCGGTCGATGCTCCAGGTGCCGGCCTCGGAGGAGTCGGCGAGCAGGACGGTGACCTCGCGGTCGTCGACGAGCGCGGCGTACGGGCGGGCGGGGGCGGCCTCCTGACGGGCGCGGACCAGGGCGCGTTCGGCGTCGCGCCAGGTGAGCGGGGCGCCCAGGTGGTGCACCAGCCGCCGCAGCCGGCGCCGGTGCTGGAACCAGGCGCGCACCGGTGCGGCGAACGCGTTGCGGGTCACGGCCAGTTCGCGCTTGACGCGGGCCCAGGCGGCCGACCAGCCGCCCATCCGCATGGCGATGGCCCGCAGGATGAGGAAGATGATCAGCAGCACGCCGATGATGCCGCAGATGCGGAAGATCGTCTCGCGGTGCTGGCTGAAGAACTCGAAGGGATCGGTGTTTCTCATGCCGCGGCATTCTCCCGTCGCATCTCGCGGCGCATGGCCAGCAGAGCGTAGTGGGTGCGGGACTTGACCGTCCCCTGGGGTACGCCGATGGCGCGGGCGGCATCCGCGCGGGACCGGTCGCACAGGTGGACCTGCACGAGGACCTCGCGGTGTTCGGGGGTGAGGCGGGCGAGCGCTCCGTGCAGCACGTGGCGGTTGACGACGGTGTCGGCGACGTCGGTCTCGGTGGTGCGCTGGAGCATGGGCGCCGGGACCACGCCCATGGGGACGGTGCGGTCGCGGCGGTGGGCGTCGACGGCGAGGTTGCGGGCGACGGTGTACAGCCAGGCGACGAGGCGGTCCTCGTCGTAGCCGGGGTCCTCCTCGGCGGCGTCGGCCGGCGGCGGATGCTGCGCGGCCAGCCGCCACACCCGGAGCATGGCCTCCTGGACGATGTCCTCAGCGCGGTGGGGGTCTCCGAGCGTCAGCCGGTTCACGTAGCGCAGCAGCCGGGCGCGGTACCCGGTGATGAGCCGGTGCAGCAATTCGCCCGGATCGCGTTGAGCGGTACGCATGGTTGCTCCATCCTCAGCGGCACGGCTTGGAGAGCGTATTCATTCGGCCTCCATATTTCTCCAGACCGAAGGGAAAATCCCGCCCATGAGGCTCAGATGTAGCTCAGATTTTTTATGACCGATACCTGCGGTTCTTCGGACCCGGGCGGGATACGGGCGGTATCCGGGCCGTAACAGGCGCGGAAACGGGCCCGGTTGTGGTGCCGTCGCAGGCCGGGGGCGGGGTTCCGGTGCCCGTTCGGACGGGCCCGGCCCCGTCGCGGGGCGCGGATTTCCACGCCCCGCGCGGAGTTCATCCGTGCCGGTCCGGGAGAAAAGAAAGAAGGTTGCGCAATGCGCGGACAGCGGCCGGATCAAGCGGTGCCGCGCTCAGATAACGGCCGGCGATCCCCAGTTGCCGGCCGGCCTCGGCGACGGTGGCGGTACGCCCCCCGGCGGCCTCGATACGGGCGGCGGCTTCCGCGGGTCGGTCACCGGCGGCCAGCAGCGCGGTCAGCGCGCGGGCGTGCGCGGGCGGGGCGCCGGCGAGCGCGGTGAGCACCGGCAGGGTCTTCTTGCCCCGGCGCAGATCGCCGTACACCGGCTTGCCGGTCAGGGCCGGGTCGCCCCAGATGCCGAGCACGTCGTCGCTCGCCTGGAACGCCACCCCGGCGTGCCGGCCGGCGCGGCGCAGCGCCTCCACGGTGCGGTGCGGGGCGCCGCCGAGGACGGCCCCGAGGGCGGTGGCGCAGCCGAACAGCGCGCCGGTCTTGCGCTCGGCCATCCGCCGGTACGCGTGCGGGGTGACGGCGCCGGGGCCGTACCAGGGGCGGTTCTCGAACCGCAGGTCCTCGGCCTGGCCGCGCACCAGGTCGCCGAGGGCGTGCACGAGGTGGCGGACGGCGGAGTGGGCGTGCGGGCCGCCGGAGCGCAGCAGGGTGTCGAGGGCGAGGGTGTGCAGCGCGTCGCCGGCGAGGACGGCGGGCCCGGTGCCGTACGCCTTCCACACGGCCGGGCGGGATCTGCGGCGTTCGTCGCCGTCCATGATGTCGTCGTGGACGAGGGAGAAGGTGTGGATCAGTTCCACGGCCACCGCGCCGGGCAGGGCGTCCTCGGGGTCGGCGCCGACGGCTTCGGCGGCCAGCAGGACGAGGGCGGGGCGCAGGCCCTTGCCGCCGGTGGTGTGGGCGGCCATCTCGCGCAGCCAGGGGTCGAGTTGACCGAGCGCGGCGTCGAGGGCGGGGGCGGTACGGGCGCGGGCGCGGGCGAGCGCGTCGGCGGCGGCGCCGTCGAGGGCGGCCGGCGGCTGGAGTTCCTGGATCATGGGGCTCCCTCGGCGGGCGTACCGAGCTCGGCGAGTGCCTTGTCGGTCATGTCGGCGGCGTGGTACAGCCCGATGCGCCGGAACTCGGCGCGCAGGGTACGCAGTTCGGTGGCGGTGCGGGCGCTGTCGCGCTCGCCGAGCCGGTACAGGGTTTTGGCGAGGCCGAGCCGGCACAGGGCCTGGCCGCGGAGTTCGTCGATGGCGCTGAACTCGGCCAGCGTCTCCTCGTAGGCGCGTCTGGCCTGCCGGTAGCGGCGGGCGCGGAAGAGGACGTTGGCGCGCATCTTGTGGTTGTAGGCGAGGGCGGAGGTGAGGTTCATCCGGCGGCAGGCGCGTTCGGCCTGCTCCAGGATGCGCAGCGCGCGGTCGGCGTCGCCGTCGCGGACCGAGACGATGTCGGCGATGCCGCGCTGGGCCCAGGCCCAGCCGCGTCGGTCGTCGGCGCCGCGGGCGATGGCGGCGGCCTCCTCGAAGAGGGCGAGCGCGCGGTCGAAGTCGCCGGTGTTGCGGTGGATCTGGGCGATCCCCTCCAGCGCCCAGACCGTGTGCCGGGCCTCGCCGCGCTTGCGGGCCTCGGCGAGGAGTTGTTCGTGCAGCCTTCCCGCTGCCTGGAAGTCCCCCTGTATGCGTCCGGTTTCGGCCAACCCGGCGAGGGCGTAGCCGCGGGCGACGACGTCGTCGCCGCGTTTGCCGAGATCGGCGGCGAGGGCGAGCAGCCGGCGGGCGAGCGGCAGGGCGCCGCGCTGCCGGGCGAGGGTGCCGCCGCTCCAGACCGCCCAGGCCATGGCGCCGAGATCGCCGGCCGCGCGGGCGGTGCGGTAGCTGGCCTTCCAGGCGGCGTCGGCCTGGGGCACCTGGCCGAGGCGGCGGTGCGCCTCGGCGACGGCGAGCCCGGCCCGGGCGACTTCGCGCTGGTCACCGTCGGCCTCGGCGGTGCGCAGCTGTTCGGTGGCGCGGTCGAGCACGTCGGTGAGGGAGGAGTTGACGGACAGGGTCGTCAGCGCGCCCTGGTATTCGGGCGCGAACGCTTTGGCGTACATGCGTGGCGACTATACACCAGATGTATACTCAGTATGTATAGCTGTGGTGCTGCTCCGACGATGAGACGAGCCGGAACCGCGAACGGCTCCGGCTCGTCCCCGCGTTCACCGATTCATCACCGCAACTGCCCAATCACCACCTGCACCTGGTACCCGAGCGCCGCCCGCGCCGTGTCCGAAACCGCACCCCTCGGCGCCCGCTCCAGCTTCCGCGCGAACGACTCCAGCGACGCCACCGCCGCCCGGCTGTTCCCCAGCTGCTCCCACTGGAGCTTCGCCACCAGCAGCGGCACCCCCAGCAGCGTGCCCGTCACCGGCTTCACCTCGCCCGAGCGCACGAACCCGTCCAGCGCGTCCTTCAGCGCCGACACCGCACCCGGCGTGTAGTAGTCCGGCACCGGCACCTTCGCCCACTCCGTCCCCGAGGACAGATGGAAACTCGGGTACGCCGGCTGGTTGTACGTGGTCTGCTGCCGCGCCACCTCCACCCGGTACTGCGGGTCGTGCATCAGCGTGTACAGCTTCCGGTCGGTCACCTCGGTGCTCGTGTAGATCCGGATCGCCGAACTGTCGGCCGTCCGCAGCAGCAGCTCCTCCCGCCAGTCACCGAAGATGTCCGCCACCAGCGACGGGTTGCCCTTGGTGTGGTTGTTCGCCCGGGTACCCTCCGCCGTCAGCAGCCGGCCGCGCTGCCAGTCGTCGATCGTCGGCGTCACATCGATCGCACCGTTCACGAACTGCGTCGTCATGTCCGCCGACCAGCGGATGCTCATGTTCGTCCCCGGCGTCTGCGCGCCCAGGTACTCACCGGTCGCGCTCCACAGCCCGATCCCCGAACCCCAGGTCTCAAGACCCCGGCGCTCCGGGTCGATGTCGCCGATCATGCCGCGCCCGGTGTCCACCCCGGTGTACCCGCCGTACAGCACCTCACCGGTCGCCGCGTCCCGCAGCGCGTACCCGTACGGCGCCCACGGGCCGCCCTCGTGCACCGTGTAGATCTCCAGACCCGGACGGTCCGGGTCGATGTCGGCGACATGCATCGCGTCACCGTGCCCCAGCTTCACGTACTCGCCGGGCACGCTGCTCTCCGGCGGACCGTAGTCGTACGAGCTGTACAGCAGCGAACCGTCGTGGTCGATCGTCGCCGAACCGTAGACGATCTCCTGCTTGCCGTCCCCGTCCACATCGGCCACCGACAGCGAGTGGAACCCCTGGGTGGTGAGCGTCCCGAACTCCGGGTCGGTGCCCTCCACCCCGTGCGGCGAGTCGTTGAACGGGTTGGACATCGGCGCCCAGCCGCTGTCCACGTACCAGTCCTCGGTCAGCTTGCGGCCGTCCCACCGGTAGGACACCAGCGTGCTGCGCGTGTAGTAGCCGCGCGCGAACACCGCCGAGGGGTGCTCGCCGTCCAGATAGGCCACCCCGCTGAGGAACCGGTCCACCCGGTTGCCCGGCTCGATGCGGTTCATCGCGTAGTCGCCCCACATCAGACCGTCGTCGTGCCGGCCCGGCTTGTAGGGGATCGTCTGCAACTCGGCGCCGGTCAGACCGTTGAAAACGGTCAGATACTCCGGACCGTCGACGATGAACCCCTCGAAGTTCCGCAGCCGGTTGTTGCCGCTGCGGCTCGGCGCGTACTCGTCGATGAAGTAATCCACCAGCTCCTCGGCGTCCGGGCGGGAGAGCGGGTACGCGAAGTCCAGCTCGTCCTCGGCGCCCAGCGCCTCCTCGATGGTGGCGGGCCAGTTCCCGGCCACCACCTCGGGGTGCTCGTGCCAGCCCTCGAAGACATCCGCCAGGTGGGCGGCGTACCCCTCGGCGCTCAGCCGGTAGTCGTCCCCGTGCCCGTACCCGGCGCGGACGTCCTCGCGGGGCATGGTGATGTACTTCTCGGAGGCGACCTCGCCGTTCTCGTCATAACGGATGATCTTGGTGCCGGGCGCGGTCTTGAACATCATCTCCGCACGGCCGTCACCGTCGAAGTCGTAGACCAGGAACTGCGTGTAGTGCGCGCCCGCCCGGATGTTCACCCCCAGATCGATCCGGTGCAGCAGCGTGCCGTCGAAGCGGTAGGTGTCGATGTAGACATTGCCGGTGTAGCCGACCTGGGAGACATCCTTGGAGTTGGACGGGTCCCACTTCACGATGAACTCGTACTGACCGTCGCCGTCCACGTCACCGACGCTCATGTCGTTCGCGGAGTACGTGTACGCCTCACCGGCCGGGGTCACCCCGTCGGCCGGCTTGCGCAGCGGCAGATCGTAGTACCCGTCGGACCACGGCGAGACGGCCGCGCTGCGGTCCACCTCCACCCCGTCCACCAGCGCCGCCACCTGGTACGTCGCGCCGTCCGAGCCGTCGCCGTCCAGGTAGTTGGTACTGTCGGTGACGGTCCCGAGCAGCTGCCCGTCCCGGTACACCCGGAAGTCCGCGCCGGTCATCCCGTGCTCACCCGCGCCGGTGACCTCGTGCCCGAGCAGCCGCCAGCTGAGGAATACCCCCTCGTCGGTGGCGACGGCCACCAGACCACGGTCCAGCTCCTCCAACTGCACGCCGCTGGGCCCCGGCTGCCCGGGCCTGGCCTGCGCCACCCCGGCACCCGCCGCGCCCGCGAGCAACCCACCCGCCAACACGACGGCAACGGCGCCGCGCAGCAACCGGCTGTCCCGTCTCGCTCTCGTCGGTCTCATGAACGTCCCTTCGCACCCGACCGATTGATTCGTTTCAATAAACGGCCGCGACGCTACGGGGGCCATGCCCCCGGGTCAAGACTTCGCGCAGGAGTTGCTGGTGGGGAGGGGTCGGGCCCGTTCGCGGATCTCAGTGCTGCCGCTCTTCATGAGGACGGGGAGCGAACGCTGTGGCGGGCTTCCGAGCGACGAGCGGCTTCGGTGGCCGGCTCAGCAGAGCCCTTCCCGGTCGGCCCATGCCGCAAAGCCGCCCGGTTTGAAGGGGAGGCGGTACTGACTGATGAGAAGGTCATCGGCGACTGCCGAGACGAGGGATACCGTGAGGAGTCCCGCGCGGATCCCGTCGCACAGCAGTCCCAGAGTGCCGCGCAGCTCGACAGGACGGTCGCGGGCGGCTTTCCTGGCCACGCGGTCATCGACGACCGCGACGGCACCAGGTAGGGATTCGGCTAAGGCAAGTACCCCGCACTCGCCCATGTTTTTACGCCCGTCCCGACCGACCAACTGACGCTCGTAGTGGACGAAGGCTGTGAGGTGGGCAGGTGATTCGAGGCGGACGGTTTCGATCCAATCCGCCTCCAGCACGGAGCGCAGGTGGTGGTACTGCGGAACTCCTTCGCGCAACTCGGCTTCGACCACGTCGGGAATCACTGCGTCGTATTCCTTGAGAAGGATCTTGAGAACCCCCAGCCACTGTGCTTCTGCAAAGTGGCTCAGCGGCCCGGTGTCCAGGACGTAAGCAGTCCGGGCGCTGGTCATGAGGTCATTTTCCAGATCTCCGCCTCCGGCGCAGGGGGCAGGTCGGGCAGCGAAGAGCGGTCGAAACTTCCACGGAGCAGCCCGAGAGCACGCTCGGCAGTGATGACCTCGCGCCGGTAGAGCTTGAGTACCGCCTGTTCGTAGGGTCGAGGCATGGCCAGCGGCGCGAGTTCGTCCCGGACGACGAGATTCTTCTCCACGATATCGGCCTGTTTGGTGTGCACCCGGCGGATATCCTCCGCGCGGTGGTTTTCCACCAGGTCAAGGTCGAGGAGCCTGCGCGCCAGCGTCGCCATGTCTGTTCCGTAGTGGCTCGCGGCTCGCACGGCAGCGTCACGCCACGTCTCGTCAGAAGTGCGCAACCAGGCCGCCCATCGCTCTCGCAGATCGTCCCTGGGCAGGAGCAGCGCACGCGCGAAACGGTCCAGCCTTGCCTCGATGTCACGGGTTTCTGGTGCGCTGGTCACTCGCCAGTCCAGCGAAAACTGATCGGCGACCAGGTAGTGCCCCAGTTCGTGGGCGGCGGCGAGGCGGCGCCGGCCGACCCGCCAATGTCCGTTGATGAGCGCGACGCCGCCACGTCTCAGCAATACGGTGCCCGCGTCCGCCCCTTCACCCAGATCCATTGCGAAGACCAGCAGTCCCACGCCGGCGGCCAGTCCGGAGATGTCATGCAGCGGCTGGTCCGGCTCCAGGCCAAAGAGCCGGCGCGTCGAGGCCGCCAGATTCTCCGCATCCTCCATCGTCGTGGGGTGATCCACGGGCTCCGGCTGTCCTCCGACCACATCCGGGCAGTGGGCGGAGACGAACTCGGCGTCTCGAACCAAAGAGTCCATCTCTGTGTCGATGACCTGTACCGCCACCCCTGGCTGGGCATTGCGGTATGAGGTGAGCGCGGGCGGAGCCTCGTCGACGAACCATTCCACACGGCGTCTCAACTCACGTGCGATCGCCACCAACTCCACAGCGGCTACGCGGCGAGTTCCGGACTCGATCTTCGCCAGCACAGTGCGGTCTATGCCAATGGAGGCTGCCAGCTGATTCTGGGTAATCCCGAGCTCTGCTCTGGCCTCGGCTACGCGCCTGCCAATCTCCATGTGTGCGAATTTAGCACAGTGCATCGCGGATCGACTACACACAGTGCAGGGGAATGGCTTAAGGTGACTACTGCTGCGGTCCCGCGATACGGCGGTGGGCGTCCTCCAGCATGTGGCGCATCGACATGCGGAAGAGTTCGGCCTGGTGGGCGGCGCCGATGAACGTCGTGTGGCCGAACACCTCCAGCACCACCAGCCCGTGCATGTGGCCCCACAGGCTGAGCAGCAGGGAGGTGGCGGGCGGCGGGAGGGTGCCGTCGGCCATGGCGTCCAGGTGGCTGCCGAGTTCGGGGGAGAGCCGGGCGGTGTCAGCGGCGGCCAGTTGTTCCGGGGTGAAGCCGCCGAACAGTTCCTCGTGGAAGATCGCGCTGATCCGGCGCATCGCCTGGGTGGTGGGCCCGTCCGGGGGCGCCGCGTAGTTGCGCAGCGGTGTCCCGTACAGGAGCTGGAACTCCTCGGGATGGGTGATCGCCCAGCGCCGGTAGCCCTCGGTGCCGGCCAGGACGCGGGTGACGGCGTCGCCGTCCGGGGCGGTGTCGATCGCCGCGCGGACGGCGTCGGCGAGGTCGTCGTACGTCGCGGTGATCAGCCCGGTGATGAGGGCGTCCCGGCTGGGGAAGTAGTGGTACAGCGACTGGACGCTCATCCGCAGGTCGCGGGCGATGCCGCGCAGGGACAGTCCTTCGGGGCCCTTCCCGGTGACCTGGCGGCGGGCGGCGTCCAGGATTTCCCGGGTGGCCGCTGCCCGGCGCCGCTCGCGGAGGGTGAGCGGGGGCGTCGCGACGTCGTCCGTGGGCATGGCGCCGACCCTACGACGGTGCGCGGGGCGGTCGTTCGTGCGGGGGTGTCAGGTAAATCTGACACTCCCGTACCCGCGTTCGGCTCATTAACGTCGTGGCCGCGCCGGTCGATCGGCGCTCCCCCCTTGGCAGCCCCTGCCTCCGCACCCCGCTCCACCCTGCCCATGCACAAGGAGAATGTCCGTGTTCGACCGTATAGCCGAGCTGGCGATCCGCCGGCCCCGGCTCATCCTCATCGTCGCCTTCGTGGCGGTGCTCGTCATGGGAGCCGTGGGCGGTGGCGCCTTCGACAGACTGCGCGACGGCGGGTTCGACGATCCGGCGTCCTCGTCCAGCCGGGCCGGCGAGATCATCGAGGAGAAGTTCGGCGGCGAGACCAATCTGATCCTGCTGGTCGAGGCCCCCGACGGGGTGGACGACCCGGCCGCACGGGAGAGCGGTGCGGCGCTGGTCGCCGAACTCCGCTCCGAGGACGGCCTCGCCAACATCGTCTCCTACTGGGAGACCGGCAGCCCCGATCTGCGGTCGCAGGACGGCACCGAGGCGCTGGTCCTCGCCCATGTCCGGGGTGAGGAGACGGAGCTGGCGCAGCACACCGACGCTGTCGTCGACGGGTACACCGGTACGTACGACGGCACGCTGACCGTCCGGGCCGGCGGTGGCGCCGCCATCGGCTCCGACATGTCGACGCAGGTGGTGGACGACCTCATCCTGGCCGAGGTCATCGCCGTGCCGCTGGTCCTGCTGCTGCTCCTGGTCGTCTTCGGCAGCGTCGTCGCCGCGCTGCTGCCGCTGGTCATCGTGGTCATCGCCATCGCGGGCACCTTCGCGCAACTGGCGATCCTGGGCGGCATCACCGAGGTGTCGATCAGCGCGACCAACCTCACCACCGCTCTGGGCCTCGGTCTCGGCGTGGACTACGCGCTGCTCATGACCAGCCGGTTCCGCGACCGGCTGGCGGCCGGCGTACGGGTCGAGGACGCCGTACGGCAGACGGTGGTCACGGCGGGCCGGACCGTCGCGTTCTCCGCCGCGACGGTGGCGGCGGCCCTCGGCACGCTGCTCGTCTTCCCGCAGTACTTCCTGCGGTCCATCGGCTACGCGGGCGTCGGGGTCGTCGCCATCGCGGCGGTCAGCACGCTCTTCGTGATGCCCGCGCTGTTCATGCTCCTGGGCCACCGGGTCAACAAGGGCCGCATGCCGTGGGCCAAGCCCGGCGCCCCCGTCGTCCAGGGCTCGCTGTGGGGCCGGCTGGCGCGCGCCGTGATGCGGCGTCCGGTGCTCACCGCGCTGCCGGTGCTGGCGGTCCTGCTGGCGAGCACCGCGCCGCTGCTGGGCATCACCTTCGGCGTTCCCGACGAGCGGGTGCTGCCCACCGGCGCGGAGAGCCGCCAGGTGTCCGAGGCGCTGCGCGACAACTTCGAGGGCAACGACGACGCCGCGCTGCACATCGTGATCGACGAGCCGGTCGCCGGGCCCGAGCTGGCCGGGTACGCGGTCGGACTGTCGGCGCTCACCGGCGTCGTCCGGGTCGAGTCCAGCGCGGGGACGTTCGCCGACGGCTCGGCGACGGCGGTCGCAGCGGGCAACCCCGGGCTCGGCCGGGACGACGCGGAGCGGATCACCGTGGTGAGCGGTCTGACCCCGGCCTCCGACGCGGCGCAGGACCTGGTCAGGGAGGTGCGGGCGATCGCCGGCCCGGGCGGGTCGCAGCCGCTGGTCGGCGGCTCGGACGCCGCGCTCATCGACTCCAAGGACTCCATCGGGGACCGCATCCCGCTGGCCCTGGGGCTGATCGCCGGCACCACGTTCGTCCTGCTGTTCCTGTTCACCGGCAGCATCGTCCAGCCGCTGCGCGCGCTGGTGCTCAACATGCTGACGCTGGGCGCCACCCTCGGCGTGATGACCTGGATCTTCCAGGAGGGCAACCTGTCCGGGCCGCTCGGCTTCACCCCGCAGCCGATGGAACTGGCCATGACGGTGCTGATGTTCTGCATCGCCTTCGGCCTGTCCATGGACTACGAGGTGTTCATCACCAGCCGCATCAAGGAACTCCACGACGAGGGCGCGGACAACGGGACGGCGGTGGCCGACGGCCTGGGCCACACCGGACGCATCGTCACGGCGGCGGCCGTACTGCTGGCGGTGAGCTTCTTCGCCTTCGGCACCGCCCAGATCAGCTTCATGCAGATGTTCGGCCTGGGCAGCGGGCTGGCGATCCTGCTGGACGCCGTGGTGGTGCGCGGGGTGCTGGTGCCCGCCTCGATGCGGCTGCTGGGCCGCTGGAACTGGTACGCGCCGGCGGTGCTGCGGAAGGTCCACGCCCGGATCGGGCTGCGCGAGGGCGGCACCGCGCCGCAGCCGGCGACCGTACAGCCGCCGTCCCCCGCTCACCCGCCGCTGCCGCGCCGGGAGGACACGACCCGGGTCTGATCACCGGGTTCCGGGTCCGCCGCGTTCAGGCCGGCGGACCCGCCAGGGGCGGCGCCCGGGGCACGGAGCGCCGCCCCGCCGGTGTCAGCGGCGGGGCGTCACCGGGTCACCGGGTCACCGGGTCACCGGGCGACCCAGCCGCCCAGCGTGTTGACGTTCTCCTCGGCCGCCCGGCGGATCGCGTCGGTGGAGCCGAGCAGAGCGGGTGGCAGATACGGGGAGCGGACGGTCAGCTCCCAGCCGTGCACCTGGACGGCGAGGCCCGCCAGGGCCAGGGCGGTCATGGGCAGCAGGGTACGGGGCGCGGGATCGTCGCCCAGTTCGTCCGGGTAGGCGGCGAGCCGTGCGGCCAGCGCGTCCTCGAAAGCCGGTTGGTCGTCGTTCAGGAGAACGCGCAGCAGGCGGTGGTCCGGGGTGAGGTCCCCGGCGGCGGCGTCCAGGGCGCGGGCGGCCTCGGCGCGTTCGGCCGGGTCCGGCTTGCGCAGCGGGACGGTGGGCCAGTGCCGAGGCTGATGGCCGGCCGCCTCGGTCAGGTACGGGCAGAGCGCGTCCATCGCGGCCAGCTCGGCGGGCCGCGCCTCGGGCGTGTACCGGGAGTACGGCACGCCCGTGCGCAGTTCCTTGGCGTAATCCCCCCGCATCACCAGGCCGTGCGCCCGCTGCCAGTCCCAGAACCGGCCGCTCACCACACAGACGGCGAACGCGTCCAGCCAGTCGCCGGCATCGGGGGCCCGGCTGACATCGGTGAAGTCGTCGCTGTCGAAGGTGCAGAGGCGGTCGAAGGTGAGCGGGAAACGGATCTCCTGGTCGCCGTTGGGGAAGCAGCCGACGCTCAGCACGCCCAGGTAGCACTCGGCGGCCGTGTGCAGGATGTCGTCCACGTGCTTGTCGCGCGCGGAGCCGGGCCCGAACCGGGCGGCGAGATGGTCGATCAGCGCCTCGCCCAACTCGCGCAGGCCGCGCAGGGTGATCCCCTGCCGGGACAGCTCGTACGCCTGGTCCCGGACGTGCGCCCGGATGTCCTGCCCGGCGCGGGCCAGCCGGTCCTCGCCGATCGCGTGGCGCGTCATGTCGTCCACCGTCCCTGTCGTGCCTGTCGTTGCTGTCGTTGCCGCCACCGTGTCTGGCGCGGCACCTGGTCCCCGGCCTCCGGTGGCCCCCGCCGCCCGGTCAGCCGTCGTCACGGGAGGCCGCGTCCGCCCACGGCGGGATGTTCTCCTCGGCCGCGCG
This sequence comes from Streptomyces harbinensis, assembly GCF_900116145.1. GTDB lineage: Bacteria > Actinomycetota > Actinomycetes > Streptomycetales > Streptomycetaceae > Streptomyces > Streptomyces carpaticus. The sequence goes on from NZ_FPAB01000004.1 coordinate 467,243, forward strand.
CCGCATCGCGTCCGTGGAGCCGAGCAGCCCGGGCAGCAGATACCCGGACGGTACGGCGAGGTCCCAGCGGTGCGTCTGGACGGCGAGGGCCGCGAGGGCGAGGGTGTCGAGGGGGAGCAGGGTCCGGGGCGCGGGGTCGTCGCCGAGTTCGTCCGGGTAGGAGGCGAGCCGTGCGGCCAGCGCGTCCTCGAAAGCCGGTTGGTCGTCGTCGAGGAGGACGCGCAGCAGACGCTGGTCCGGGGTGAGGCCCCCGGTGGCGTCCAGGGCGCGGGCGGCTCCGGCGCGTTCGGCCGGGTCCGGCTTGCGCAGTGGCACGGTCGGCCAGTGCTTCGGCAGATGACCGTCCATCGGCGACAGGTAGGGGCACAGCGCGTCCATCGCCGCCAGGTCCGCCGGCCGCGAGCCGGCGGTGTGGCGGGAGTACGGGTTCCCCTCGTGGATCAGCCTCGCGTAATCCCGCAGACGGGGGCCGATCACCCGGAGCCAGGCCCGGATCCGGCCGCTCACCACGGCGATCGCGAAGGCGTCCAGCCAGTCACGGGCCGCCGGGGCCCAGCCGCCGCTGGAGAACCGCGTGTCCTCGCTGCCCAGGACGCGGCCGGTGAGCGGGAAGTGGATCTCCTGGTCCCCGTCCGGGGCGATACCGGTGCTCAGCGCCTCGACCGCGCACTCCGCCGCCGTCTCCAGGATCGCCAGGACCTCCGCGTCGGGCGCGGTACCCGGCACCGTCCTGGCGGCGGCCCGGTCCAGCAGCCCGCCGGCCATGCGGCGCAGCTCTTCCGGCGTGACCCCCTCGTCCTCCAGCCCGTACTGCCACGACCTGGTCCAGTCCCCGATGTCCCGGTCCAGGCCGGCCAGCCGCGCCGCGCCGATCCCGTGCCGCATCGCGTCCCCCACGCCGCTTGCCCTCCCCGCTCACCCGACCGGAACGGAACCGAAGCTACCAGCGGCCTCCGACAGTCCCCGGCCGGACCGCGCGCCCGGACCGCGCGCCCGGCACCACGGCGCGATGACCACCTCTTCCGCTCCCGCCGCCACTACGCTCGGCCTGGCCGCCCCGGCCCGCCCCGGCCCGCCGACCGACCGAGGAGACCCCGTATGCCCGCTGAACTGGTGCTCGGCACCATGACCTTCGGCGACACCGTCGACGCGGCCGGCGCCGCCGCCATGCTCGACCTCGCCGAGGAAGCCGGTATCACCCAGCTGGACACCGCCAACGTCTACGCGGGCGGCGCCTGCGAGGAGATGCTGGGCACCCTGCTGGCCGGCCGCCGCGACCGGTTCCGTATCGCCTCCAAGGCGGGCGTGCCGCACGAGGACGCGCGCGGGGCCGCACCGCTGTCGGCCGGCGCGCTGCGCCGCAGCGTCGAAGGCAGCCTGCGCCGGCTGCGCACCGACCGCCTCGACCTCTTCTACCTCCACCAGCCCGACCGGGCCACCGCCATCGGCGAAACCCTCGACGCGCTCGCCGGACTCGCCGCCGACGGCCTCATCGCGGAGGTCGGCGTGTCCAACTATCCCGCGTGGGGCATCGCCGAACTCCGCTGCGAGGCCCGGCGGCGCGGCGCCCCCGTACCGGCGGTGTCGCAGTCGCTGTACAACCTGATCGCGCGCCGGATCGAGGAGGAGTACGCCGAGTACGCGGCCGGCGCCGGGATCGCCACCGTCGTCTACAACCCGCTCGGCGGCGGGCTGCTGACCGGCCGGCACCGGTTCGAGGAACCGCCGGAGCACGGCCGGTTCGGCGACGCGCGGATGGCGGCGATGTACCGCGAACGGTACTGGGACCGGCAGCTCTTCACCGCCGTGACCGAACTGACCGTGATCGCGGACGGCCTCGGCATCCCGCTCCCCGAACTGGCGCTGCGCTGGCTGGTGGACCGGCCGCTGGTGGACGGCGTGCTCATCGGCGCGTCCCGAACCGAGCAGTTGCGCGCCAACATCGCCGCCGCCGGGCGTGGCCCGCTGCCCGCCGAGGCCGGCGAGCGGATCGACGCCGTGTGGCAGACCCTGCGCGGCCCGGCGCCCGCGTACCACCGCTGAGCGGCGGGGCGGGGCGGGCGGACGGCCGGACCGCCCGCTCGTCCTCAGCGCTCCCCGTCGTCCTCGTACACGTGGACGTGACCGCCCTGCGCCGCGTAGACACGGCTGTTGTCGTGGGCGGTGATGTGCTGCACCTGGCTGCGGATGCCCTCGCGCCGCTCGGCGGTCAGCGCCCGCAACTCCTCGGCGGCCCCGGATCGGCCCCGGGCCGCTCCCGCCGATTGTCAGTGGGGGCGGCTAGGTTGAGCGCTCTGGCCTGTCTCGGGGGGCGGGCCAGCATTCTTCATGTCCGGTCGCCGGGCGGGAGGGGCGCGACCGAGAAGAGATAGAGCCCGGCGTCCCCGGCCACGGCGAGCTGTCCGCCGGACGGCGAGAACGCGGCGTGGTGAAGAGGGGCGTTGGTGCGGAACCAGCAGATCGGCTGGAGGTCGTGGAGGGAGAAGAGGCCGATCAGGTGGGGATCGGCGATCAGGGCGAGGTGGGTGTCGCTGGCGGTGAGACATGCGACGGACTCGATCGGCGGGGTTACTCCGGTGGCGGAGCCGCCGGTCCGGACCGGGACCAGATGGTCCGAGCGGTCGGTCGTGAACTCCCACGGCACCAGCATCGTCTTGCCGTGCAGCCTGAGGGAGCCGATCAGGCGGTCGCCGGTGGGAGCGAAACACAGGCCGGTCCACAGCGGGCGGTCCACGGCAAGGCGGGCCTGTCGTTCCGCTTCTCCGGGGAACACCAGGCGGAGCGGCCCGCGACGCCCGCCGGTTACGGCGTAGGCGCGCTCATCCGGGGCAAAGGCCACCAGGGTCCCGCCGAGGCTGAACTCCTCCGGCCCCAGTTCGCCGATCTCGCGCAGGAACGCGTCCTGCTGCGTCGGATCCCGCCGCGTGTAGGGGTGCGGTTCGACGCGACGCAGGAGACCTCGGCCGGGCTGTGCGGGGTCCATGAGGTACCAGCCGTCCTGGTGGGCCAGGACCGCCACTTCCTCTCCGCCAGGAGCCCACATCACCTGCTGGAGCGCGGTTCTCGGTGCCGGCCTGCGGGCGGCGCCCGCCGAGTCCAGGGCCCAGAGTTTCAGGGTCGCATCATCCTGCCTCGTGATCAGGGTGCCGTCCGGACGCCAGACCACGGCTTCCTGCGGGAGCTCGCCGCGCCCGACACTGACCGGTTCGGAGGCGGGTTCGGCAGGCGTGCCGTGCTGGATGGCCTCGTCCTGGGGAACCGCCCACCGCTGGAGCTGAGTGTCCCCGGACAGCCGGTCCGCCGTCACCAGCTCTCCGCCCGAGGGTGACCACCGGAGGCAGGCGGGCGAGTCCGACTGCCGCTCCCACGTGGTGACGCTCCCGCTCGATGGAAGCAGAACCATGCAGAGGTCTTCGCAGGCGAGTGCGATGCCCGCACCACCCGGCCGCCAGCTCAGGGCGTGGCCTCGGCCGGTGAGGTCCGGATGCCTGCGCGACGTGGGTGGCGCAGGGGTATGCGGTTCGGCCCAGTGGACGAGGGCTCCGTCGCCCGCTTCCGAACCTGTCGCGTGGGCGATGAGCCCGTGGTCGGGGTGCCAGTCCAGGGTGTCGTAAAGGCCGGACAACTCGATGTCTGGCGCCGTCAGTTGCTCGGGCGGCGTGCCGGTCCCGGGAGTCCAGAGGCGTACCTCCCGCCGGCCCCAGGTCACTGCAAGCGAACGGGAATCAGGTGACCAGGACGTGGCGGGGGCATCAGCGTCCCAAGGCTGCCTGGGCACTGTCAGAACGTCGATCTTCTGCCAGGTCGTCGTGTTGAGAACGGACACGGCGTATGCCTCATGTGCTGCCTCCGGATCGTCGTCCGGTATTTCTTCCCGGGGGGAAGCCGACGTGACGAGGACATCGGCTTCCTCGATCAGTGCCAGGCGACGTCCGTCCGGGCTCCAGTGAACGGCCTCGATGAGCGTCCAGTCGTGGCCGGGCCACGCGTACACGCTCTCCCAGGTGTCCGTGTCGTAGATCTCCAACGCCGGTTCGGCGCCGACCGTGGCCAGCAGGGGCAGGGTCGGGTGCAGGTCGATGGCGGTGACGAGGCCGCCCGGCTTCCGCACCGACACCGAGCGCAGCAGCATCCCGTCGTCGCGGTCCGGCAGGGGATGCTCCGCCCGGAGGGGCAGATCCTGGTCCGCGTGTTCCAGGGCCAGTGGCCGTCCCAGCAGTCGGGTGGCCAGGGTCACCGCCACGTCGGTCGCCGCCAGGCCGCCGCCGGTGAAGAGGTGGCCCTCTTGGCGGACGAAGTTTCCCAGCTCGCGGGCGTGGTCGTCCTCCGGGCGGGCCGAGGCGTACAGCGTCAGGTCCGCTTCCAGCGCGGTCGGGCCGCCTTCCGACAGGCGGGCGGTCAGGAAGCGCGTGTCCCGCAGCAGTGCGGCGAACTCCGCCCAGCGCTCCGCCTGGTGCAGGTGGTAGGCGAGCCCGTGCAGGAAGCCGCGTTCCCGCGGCGGCAGCGCGTGCCAGCCGTCCGCCGGGCGCAGCGCGTCCAGCAGCCGGCCGCTCACCGCCGCCATCCCGGGCGGGTCCGCGCGGCGCAGGGTTTCGCGGGGCAGGTCGTGCATCTGGAGGCCGTCGGGGTGCGGGAGCTGGGCCAGGGAGCGGGAGACGAAGCGGCGGGCTTCGTTCCTGGTGCGCAGCGGGCTCAGGTTCCACAGCCGGGACAGCAGCCAGTACGGGATCATCTCGCCCTCGGGGAAGGCCGCCAGCGAGACGTAGTGGTCCCGCGACGCGTCGTCCGGGAGGTCCATCAGGCTCAGTTCGAGGGTGCGGGCGATGCCGCGTTCCACCCGGGGGTCGTGCAGGTCGTCGAGGGCGGCCGGGCCGGCGCCGTCCAGTTCGTCGAGGACGGCGGTGACGGCCTCCTCGACGGTCATGCCGTCCATGTTGACCAGGCGCCGCAGCATGGCGAGGGCCAGCGGCCAGCGCCCCACCCGGTCGAGCAGCGGGCGCAGTTCGGTGCTGCTACCGCGGCCGAGCATGGCCACGGCCTCGTCGTCGCTCATCGCGTCGACGGCGATCTCCGTGCCGTCCAGCAGACCGGGCCGACGGGTGGTGACGAGGACGGTCAGCCCTTCCCCGACCAGGAACGGCCGGACGTCGTCGGCGTTCCAGGCGTCGTCCACGACCAGCAGCGTCCGGTTCTCCGCTGCCGCCAGCGCCGTCCTGAACGCGCCCGCCGCCGCGTGCACATCCGCGTACGTCTGGGTACGGGAGCCGGTGAGCGCGGCGGTCAGTTCCGCCAGTGAGGCGACGATGCGTTCGATACCGGGACGCTGGCCCAGTTCCGCCCACAGCACCCCGCCGGTGAAGGCGCGGGCCGCCCAGCCGGCCATGGCGGTCTTGCCGTAGCCGCCGCCACCGGCCAGCAGCACCAACGCGTCCGGCCGCAGCGCGTCGGTGATCCTCCGGCCGAGCGCCTCCCGCAGGACGAACCGGGTGGGGGCGGCGGGCGCCATCCGGGGCAGCGGGGATGGGGCGGGGGCCGGTGGCGGCCGGTGGACGTGCACCGTGTGGGCCTGCACCACATCGCGTGCGCGGCCCGAGAATTCGTTGCCCGTCTGCCCCTGCTCCCCCTGCATGCGCCCCAGTTTCGGCGACCGGTGGCTGCTCCGACAAGCGCCGCAGGGACAGTCGGGCCCTATCCGTAGCGGCGTATCCGGTCGGCTTCCTCGTCCGTCTGCCGGTCGTACGGGTCCGTGCCGGGGGGCACATTCTCGCGTGCCGGGTCGGGGCCCGGGTCCCGGTCGGTGTTCGGGTCCGTATTCGGTTCGGTTTCCGGGTCGGGGATCGGCTCCAGGGGCACCGGCACGTCCTCGTCCTCCGCCGGGGGTTGTGTGGCGGGGAGAACCGGGGAGGGCACCGGGTCGGGGACCGCGCCCGTCGAGGTGCCGATGCCCAGGAGCGCGAGGCCCGCCAGGGCCAGGGCCCCCGCTCCCGCCGCCGTGGTGAGGGCGGTGCGGCGGCGGCGCAGGCGCCGGCCGCCCGTCACGGCCGCGTCGGTGACGCTGGGCAGCGGCGGTTCGTCGCGCAGCGCGATGTCGAACGCGGCGCGTACGGTGGCCGCTTCCTGATCCGTCATGTCGTGACGCACGTCGCGTCTCATGTCGGGGCTCACCTCCCGGTCACCTCACTCGGCAGTTCTGCGACCAGATGCCGCAGCCGGGCCAGGCCCCGGGCGCTCTGGCTCTTCACGGTGCCCGTGCTGACGCGCAGCGCCCGGGCGGTCTGTTCGACGCTCCAGTCCTCCCAGAACCGCAGCACCAGCACCGCACGGTAGCGGGGCGGCAGCGACATCAGGGCCGTCTGCATCACCATGCGCAGTTCGGGCCCGGCGGGTTCGGGGGCGGGCGCGTCGGGGAGGTCGGCCACCGTGTTCTCCCGCCACAGTCCCTTGCGCCGCTGGTCGATGAAGGTGCGGGTGAGGATGGTCCGGGCGTACGCCTCGACGTTGCCGTCCCGGCGGACCCGGGACCAGGAGGCGTACAGCTTCATCAGGGTGGTCTGGGTGAGGTCCTGGGCCTGGTGCCAGTCGCCGCACAGCAGGTAGGCGGAGCGCCGCAGGTGCGCCTCACGGGCCTCGGCGAACTCCCGGAATTCCCGCTCCCGGCGGACCGCTGCCTTCATCCGCACCCACCTTCGCTCGTTCCGCTCCTCTTCTCTGTACGGGGTGGGGTGCCGGGAAGGTTGCATGCCGGACGGGAGACGGTTGCCACAGCGGCGCCGGGCAACCCGCGTGCGGCGCGGGCCGTACCTCTTCACACACGGGGGCCACGGCCCCCGCCGGTCCGTTGACTCACTGGGGAGATCCTGATGAACGTTCGTATGCGGCGGGTCCGCCGTACGCTGATCGGCCTGGCCGCCGGGGGTGCCCTGGCGGTGGCGGGGTGGGGCGTGGCCTCGGCCGCCCCCGCCGACGGGGAGGGGCCGGCCGCGAGCGAGCGGGTGGAGCCGGCGCCCGCTCCGGTGGACGAGGTGGCGGAGGAGCCCGAGCAGGACGTCGTCGCGCCTGCCCCGGTTCCGGCGGAGGAGGCTGCCGAGGAGTCCGAGGTGCCCGAGGTCGCGCCCGCGCCCGTGCCGCCGGTGGACGAGGTGGCGGAGGAGCCCGCGCAGGACCGGGTCGCACCGGACCCGGTTCCGGCCGAGGAGGAGCCGAGCGAGGTGGCGCCCGCGCCCGTGCCGCCGGTGGACGAGGTCCCGCAGGAGGTGGCGCCCGCGCCCGTGCCGCCGGTGGACGAGGTTCCGCAGGAGGTCGCTCCCGCGCCCGTCCCGGTGCCCGCCGAGGCCGCGCCGGGGAAGTAGACAGCACCCCGTCCCGTCCCTGACGGCCAGGACCGGGCGGCCCGCCGCCTACCCGCCGCCCCCGCCCACCGCCGGGATGCCCTCCGCACCCAGCGCCCGGTTGATGCCCGCCGCCCAGCTCCGCCCGGCGGTGCTGAGCCGGGGGCGGGGGACGAGCGGCACGATGTGGCTGTTGAACTGCACCAGCATCAGCTCGTCCCCCGTACGCACCGGGCCGTCCCCGTCCGACACCCGGGGCCAGCACAGCGCCTCGCCGGGCCCGAGCGCGGTCAGGGACGGGCCGTGGTCCTCCTCCGCCGTCCGGGGGCGGGGCAGCGGGCCCTCGGGTGTGAGCCGGTAGCGGCCGGGGGCCGGCAGGCCCGGGCCGAGTCCGGCGGCGCGCCGTGCGTGGACCAGGATCTGGCTGAGCGCGGGGAGTTCGCCGTGGACGGCGCGCGAGGCGGGCAGTTCCGGCAGCAGCTGGGCCAGGATGTGCAGGCCCAGGACGGGCAGCAGTCCGGCGGCCCGTTCGGCGGCGTGGGTGAGGGAGACCGCGGTGTGGAAGCGCGGGTTGATGCCGACGGCGAGGACCCGGCTGCCCTCGGTGACCAGGTCGAGCCCGAAGACGCCCCGGTAGCCGCGGGTGCGCAGCACCTCGCCGACCCGGTACGCCGCTTCGCGCGCCGCCGCGTGTGTTCCGGGTGGCAGGTCGGCCGGTCCGGTCAGCTGGCTGCCGCAGGGGGTGCCGCGGTGCGGGGTCAGCTCGGGCAGGCCGACCAGCTGGTGGCAGACGGCGGAGACGACGGTGCGGTCGCCGCCCGCGCAGCCGGTGACGGTGAGGGACAGCCCGGGGACGTGCCGGCTGAGCCGCAGTTCGTGGCCTTCCCAGACGCACAGGGCGCGGACGAGTTCGGGCCGGCTGGCGACGCGGACGGTGCCGCGGCCGAGCAGGTGGTTCTCGCGGCGCTGGAGGACGGCTCTGGGCCAGCCGGCGGGCCAGTACGCGGCGGAGCCGAGGCGGCCGGTGGCGGGGACGATGACGTGGTCGGGGACGGGGACCCCGGCCTCGGCCAGCAGCGGCAGGACGTCGATCTTGTCGTCGGCGGCTGCGGTGACGGAGGGTTCGGGGGCGAGCAGCCGGTAGCCGTGGGCGCGGGCCCAGGCACGGGCCCGGTCGGCGGCCGGGGTGCCGGTTCCGGGGGCGAACGCGACGGCCACCCGGCGCGGGTCGGTGGCGGGCGGGCCGTCCGGGGGGTGGGGCGGGGTCGGGCCGGGTGGCTCGTGCCGTATCCGGCGCCATTGAGCGTCGGCCGTCAGGGCGTGGCTGAGGAGGGGCGAGCGGTCCAGCCAGACCGCCTCGTCGACCAGTTCCGCCAGCAGCGCGAACCCGGCGCCGGCCGGTACCCCTTCCAGTACGGCCTCTCGCATCGCGGCCCACCGCCTCCCGACGTCCTCGTCCGTCCGCCCGTCCGTCCGCCCGCCCGTCCGTCCGGCTGTCCGGCCCGGGACCGAGCCGGACGACTGTAGGCACCGCGCCGCCCGCCGGCCGCGGCCGTCCGGGAACTTCACCGCGCAAACACCCCGTTCGGGTGAGACCGGCCCGCGCTCGCCCGAACACCGTTACGGATGCCCCGGCGGCGGGAGTTCAACGCCCGCCGGGTGGGCGATCGGGTGTGCCGCCGGGCCGCGGGCCGGTCGCGGTGCCCGGCTCGGGTGTCCGTTCTTCTCGTTCTTTTCCGGACGGCGTGCTAGCCTCGGAATTAGTTGCAGTTGTGGTTCCCAAGCGTGAAATGCTCCTGTCGCTGCCGGGGTCGTCGATCCCGGTCGGGTAGGGGCTTTTTTGTTTTCCGGTTTTCCTCCGGTGGGGCAATCATCGCGGCGACACGGGGTCGGCAGGGTGCCGGCTCCGGTACTGCCCCGAAGGAGATTTGACATGGCCAGTGGCACCGTGAAGTGGTTCAACTCGGAAAAGGGCTTCGGCTTCATCGAGCAGGAGGGTGGCGGCCCCGACGTCTTCGCCCACTACTCGAACATCGCCACCCAGGGTTTCCGTGAGCTTCAGGAAGGCCAGAAGGTGACCTTCGACGTCGTGCAGGGCCAGAAGGGCCCGCAGGCGGAGAACATCGTCCCTGCCTGATCGCGGACGTTTGCGCGCGCGATGACGTGCGCCGGGCCGGCCCCCAGCATCCTCGGATGCGGGGGCCGGCCCTTTGTCGTGCGGTGTGCCGTATCCCCCGTGGGCCCGGCCCGGCCCGGCCCGCGCCCCGGGCGGTCAGGCGGTGGCGGCCCGGGCCGCCGGCGGGGCGAGGTGGCGGAGGAGTTCGGCGGGGGTGAAGGCGTGCTCGACGACCATGGCCGCCGCCCCGTACACCCCGGCGCGCTCCCCGGCCGCCGACTGGACGATGCGCAGGTCCTGGGTGGCCAGCGGCAGTGACCGCTGGTAGACGACCTCGCGGATGCCCGCCACCAGGTGTTCGCCGGCCTGGGAGAGCGCCCCGCCGATGACGATCCCGGACGGGTTGAACAGGCTCACGGCCGTGGCGAGGACCTCGCCGATCTGGCGTCCGGCCTGCCTGATGAGCTTGAGGGTGGTCACCGAGCCGTTCCTGGCCTGGGCCACCACATCGGCGCTGTTCTGCGCCGGCATGCCCAGCTCCGTGAGCCGTGCCGCCAGGGCGGCGCCGCTGGCCAGGGCTTCCAGGCAGCCGGTGTTGCCGCACCGGCACGGGACGTCGGTCTCGTTCGGCAGCTGGACGTGGCCCATGTCGCCGGCCACGCCCTGGGAGCCGCGGTGCAGCCGGCCGTCGGCGATGAGGCCGCTGCCGATGCCGGTGGCGATCTTGACGTAGATCATGTGCTGCCACTCGGGCCACTGGGAGCGGTGTTCGCCGAGCGCCATGAGGTTGACGTCGTTGTCGACGAGCACCGTGGTGCCGAGCAGCTGGTGGACGTAGGCGGGGACGTCGAAGCCGTCCCAGCCGGGCATGATCGGCGGGTTGGTGGGCTTGCCGGAGGCGTGCTCGACGGGCCCGGGCAGGCCGATGCCGATGCCGAGCAGGTCGGTGCGGTCGCGGCCGGCGGCGTGCAGCAGGGCCTCGCCGTGTTCGCTGACCTGCTTGAGGACGGTCTCGGGTCCGGCCGCGATCTCCAGCGCCAGGTCCTCCTCGGCCAGCACGGTGCCCGACAGGTCGGTGACGGCGGCCTTGGCGTGGGTGGCTCCGACGTCGGCGGCCAGCACGACTCGCGCGGCGGCGTTGAAGGCGAAGGCGGACGGGGGCCGGCCGCCGGTGGAGCGGGCGTTGTCGGTCCGGTGGAGCAGCCCGGAGGCGAGCAGGGTGTCCACGCGTTCGGCCACGGCGGAGCGTCCCATGCCGGTTTCCGCGACCAGTTCGGCGCGGGTGCGCGGGCGGCCGTCCCGCATCAGCCGCAGCAGTACGGCCGCACCGGCCGCCTGCCCGGCCGAGGGCAGGCCGTCCTCCGCCTCCGTCATGGTGAGCCCCGCCCTTCTGTCGTTTCCGGACCGTAAGCGCATGATTCACGATACAACGCAGGGGCCTTACGTCATGTACCACCCGATCTTCCCGCACAAACTGCTGCACTTTCTATTGACGCCCGGCAAAAGCCTCTTTACGTTGACGGCCATGACAGGCCCACCGAAGGCGTCCGGCCCGTCCCCGGCACAGGAACCGGCCACGGACGCAGCCGAACCGCTGCTCGCGATGCACGGCATCGTCAAGCACTTCCCGGGCGTCCGCGCCCTCGACGGCATCGACCTGGACGTCCTCCCCGGCGAGGTGCACTGCCTCCTCGGCCAGAACGGCGCCGGCAAGTCCACGCTCATCAAGGTGCTGGCCGGCGCGCACCAGCCGGACGCCGGCCGCATCCTGTGGCGGGGTGAGGAAGTCCGCTTCCCGCGTCCGCAGGCGGCCCTGGACCGGGGCATCGCGACCATCTACCAGGAACTCGACCTGGTGGACGGGCTGTCCGTGGCGGAGAACATCTATCTCGGCCACGAGCGCGCCGCCTTCGGCTTCACCGCCCGCCGGGAGATCACCACGGCCACCGCCGAGCTGCTGAGGCGCCTCGGCCACCCGGAGATGTCGCCGTCCACCGAGGTCGGCGCGCTCTCGGCGGCCGGGAAGCAGATCGTCTCGATGGCCAGGGCCCTGTCGCACGACGCCCGGCTGATCATCATGGACGAGCCGTCCGCCGTCCTGGACCAGGAGGAGGTCGGACGGCTGTTCACGGTCGTCGCCGATCTCGCCGCCCAGGGCATCGCGATCATCTACATCTCGCACCGCCTGGAGGAGATCCGGCGGATCGGCGACCGGATCACCGTCCTCAAGGACGGCCGCACCGTCGCCACCGGGCTCGCGGCCGCCGACACCCCGACCTCGGAGATCATCCGGCTGATGACGGGGCGCTCCATCGAGTACGTCTTCCCCGAGCGTCCCGGCGTCGCCGAGGCGGAGCAGCCGGTGCTGGAGGTGGAGAACCTTTCGCGCCCCGGCGAGTTCTCCGATGTCTCCTTCGCGGTGCGCCCCGGGGAGATCCTGGGCCTGGCGGGTCTGGTCGGCTCCGGCCGCTCGGAGATCCTGGAGACCGTCTACGGCGCCCGCAAGGCCGCGACCGGCACGGTCCGGGTCGGCGGCGAGAAGGTCCGCGCGGGGCGGGTCGGCTCGGCGATGGCGGCCGGGATCGGCTTCTGTCCCGAGGAGCGCAAGAGCCAGGCGCTGATCCTCTCGGACGCCGTCTACCGCAACATCACGCTCGCCTCCCTCTCCCGCTTCCAGCGCGCCGGATTCCTGAACAGCGGCGGCGAACAGGAAGCCGCCGCCGAGCACACCGAGGCGCTGGACGTGCGCCCGGCCGGGGTGACCCGCCCGGTGGGCAATCTGTCCGGCGGCAATCAGCAGAAGGTGGTGCTCGCCCGCTGGTTGCTGCGCGGCTGCCGCGTGCTGTTGCTGGACGAGCCCAGCCGGGGCGTGGACGTCGGCGCCCGCTCCGAGATCTACGCCCTCATCCGCGAACTGTCGGCGCAGGGCATCGCCGTGGTGATCGTCTCCAGCGAGATCGAAGAGGTCATCGGACTCTCCGACCGGGTGCTGGTGATCGCCGACGGACGGGTCGTCGCCGAGGCGGCGGCCGATGACATCGACGAGCACCGGGTGCTCGATCTCGTAATGGAAGGTGATGCGGCGTGACCGCGCAGACCCACGCCAAGCAGGCGCCGGACGGCGCCGTGCCCCAGGGGCCGCCGAGCGGCCGGGCCCGGATCGGTGCCTTGCTGAGCAGCCCGGCCGGCCGCAATCTGGGTCTGGTCGTCGCCCTGTTGCTGCTGTGCGTGATCGGCATGGCGACGGTCGGCGACCGGTTCGGCTCCTTCGACAACATGATGACGATCCTGCGGTCCGCGTCGGTCATCGGTGTGATCAGTGTGGGCATGACCTTCGTCATCACCGGCGGCGGCATCGACCTGTCCGTGGGCGCGATCGTGGCGCTGGCCTCGGTGTGGGCCACCACGATCGCCACCCAGCAGATGGCGGCCGACTTCCACTGGATCGTGATCGTGACCACCGCGTTGCTGGTGGGCGCCGGCGCGGGACTCGTCAACGGCTTGCTGATCGCGTACGGGAAGATGGCGCCGTTCATCGTCACGCTCGCGATGATGGCCGCGGCGCGCGGTCTGGCCGAGCTGATCTCGGACAAGCGGACCCAGGTGGTCACCGAGCGCGGTCTGATCGACTTCTTCGGCGGCAAGGTGCTGGGCGTCCCGGTCCTCGTCATCATCTTCGCGCTGGTGGCGGCGGGTGGCTGGCTGCTGCTCAACCGCACCACCTTCGGTCGCCGCACCCTCGCGGTCGGCGGCAACCCGGAGGCGGCCCGGCTGGCGGGTATCGACGTGCGGCGGCACACCACGATCCTCTATGTCCTGCTCGGTCTGGCCTGCGGTCTCGCCGCCGTGATGCTCATGGCCAGGACGACGGCCGGGATCGCGACCCACGGCAGCATGTACGAACTGGACGCCATCGCCGCCGTGGTGATCGGTGGCACGCTGCTCAGCGGCGGCCGGGGAACGGTCGTCGGCACCGTGTTCGGGGTGCTGATCTTCATGACGCTGACCAATGTGTTCGTCCTCAACAACCTCGACACCTCCACCCAGGCCGTGGCCAAGGGCGCGATCATCGTCGCCGCCGTGCTGCTGCAGCAGCGGGTGGCCTCCCGGGGCAGTACGCCCTAGCGACCCGGTTCTCTCCGCGTCATCCGCACCACCCGCACCACCCGCTTCGTCTCTCCTTCCTTTCTCTCTCGCTCGGAGACAGTCATGTCCATGCCCAGAAAAGCCGCTCTGGCCTGTGCCGCCCTCGCCACCACCGGTCTGCTGGCCTCCTGTACCAGCAACTCCACGGACAGCGGAGACAGCGGCGGTTCGACCACCGTCAGCTCCAACGACGACCCCGGCGAGAACGTCGTCATCGGCTTCTCCGGCCCCCAGGCCAGCCACGGCTGGATGGCCGCCATCAACCGCTTCGCCGAAGAGGCCGCCGCCCAGTACGACGACGTCGATCTGCGGGTCGCCGAGGGCACCAACGACCCCAGCACCCAGGTCAGCCACATCGAGACGTTCATCAACGACCGGGTGGACGCCATCGTCCTGCTGCCCACCGACGGCGCCGCGCTCACCCAGGTCGCCACGCAGGCCATGGAAGCCGGCATCCCGGTGATCAACGTCGACCGCGAGTTCTCCGACGACGCCGCCGCCCGCCTCACCCTCCTCGGCGACAACTACGGCATGGGCGTCTCCGCCGGCGAGTACGCCTGCGGGCTCATCGCCGAACACAACCTGGGCGACGACGCCGTCATCGCCGAGATCGCCGGCATCGACTCGCTGCCGCTCACCCAGGAACGCTCCCAGGGCTTCGCCGACGCCCTCGCCACCTGCGGCCAGGACGTCGACAACCGGGTCGCCGCCGAGTTCACCGTCGACTCGGGGGAGCGCGCCGCCTCCAACCTCCTCCAGGCCGCACCCGAGATCGACATCATCTGGAACCACGACGACGACCAGGGCGTCGGCGTCAAGGCCGCCTTCGACAACGCCGAACGCGACGAGTTCTTCTTCATCGGCGGCGCCGGCTCCGCCAACGCCATGCGCTGGATCGAGGCCGGTGAGATGGAGGCCACCGTCATCTACCCGGCCACCCAGGCCGGCGACGGCATCAAGCTCGCCCGTCTCATCGCCCAGAACCGCGGCATGTCCGACCTCGTCCAGATCGAAGTCCCGCGCCGCATCGTGCTCGACGCCCCTGTCGTGACGGCCGACAACCTCGACCAGTACACCCCGATGGGTTTCGAGTCCTAAGGAAGGCCAGCCTTCATGAGCTCTCTCAGCAGCACGCCAACGCCACCACCGGCCCGGGGCGATGACCCCCGGGGCCCGGAGCGGAGCGACATCGGCATCGGCATGATCGGTTACGGCTTCATGGGAGCGGCCCACTCCCAGGGCTGGCGCAACGCCCGCAGCTTCTTCGACCCCCCGCTGCGTCCGCGTTTCGCCGCCCTCGGAGGCCGCAACCGGGAGGCCGCCGGCCATCTCGCCGACCGGTTCGACTGGCCCGTCGTGGAGACGGACTGGCGCGCGCTCATCGCCCGCGACGACATCGGCATCGTCGACATCTGCACGCCGGGCGACACCCACGCGGAGATCGCGATCGCCGCGCTGGAAGCGGGCAAGCACGTGCTGTGCGAGAAACCGCTCGCCAACTCGGTCGCCGAGGCCGAGGCGATGGTGGCGGCAGCGGAGACGGCCCGCGCGCGCGGGATCCGGTCGATGCTGGGCTTCACCTACCGGCGGGTCCCCGCCCTCACCCTGGCCCGCCGGCTGGTGGCCGAGGGCCGGATCGGCGAACTGCGGCACGTCCGCGCCCGCTACCTCCAGGACTGGCTGGGCGACCCCACCGCCCCGTACACCTGGCGGATGTCGCGCGAGCGCGCCGGCTCGGGCGCGCTGGGCGACATCGGGGCGCACGCCGTGGACATCACCCAGTACGTCGCGGGTGAGTGGATCACCGGGGTCTCCGGCCTCACCGAGACCTTCGTGCGGGAGCGCCCGCTGGCGGACGGCAGCGGTACGGGGCAGGTGACCGTGGACGACGCGGCTGTCTTCACCGGGCGGCTGGCCGGCGGCGCGCTCGCCTCGTTCGAGGCGACCCGGTACGCCACCGGCCGCAAGAACGCGCTGCGGCTGGAACTCAACGGCACCCGCGGCAGCCTGGCGTTCGACCTGGAGGACCTCAACGTCCTGCACTTCCACGACGCGACCGCCGCCACCGCCACCCAGGGGTTCACCCGCATCCTCGTCACCGAGGCGGAACACCCCTACCTCGACGCCTGGTGGCCGCCGGGGCACGGGCTCGGCTACGAGCACGCCTTCGCCCACCAGTCCGTCGACCTGCTGACCGCCATCGCCGAAGGCACCGACCCCGAGCCGTCGTTCGCCGACGGGCTGCGGGTGCAGCGGCTGCTCGCGGCGGTGGAGGAGAGCGCCGCGGCGAACGGCGTCTGGACCGCCGTTCCCCTCCCCTGACGCGCTCACCCCCGTCCCCCCGCTCCGCACCTCCCACTCCGTAGGCCACCCCCAACCCACAGGAGCCGTCATGTGTTACGGATACGACGGAGACAGAACACTCACCGAATCCCTGGCCGCCCGCGGCCTCGGCCGCCGCCGGCTGCTGCGCGGCGCCGCCGTCGCCCTCGGCGCCGGCGCGCTGGCGGCCGGCGGCGCGGCGAGCGCCCTGGCGGCGCAGCCCGGCGCCGCGCCCGCCCAGGCCGCCACCGGCCTCGGGCTCCGTCACGGCCACGGGAAGGGCCGCAAGCCGCTGGTGCCGCCCGGCAAGATCAGCATCCAGCTGTACACGCTGCGCGACGCGCTCGGCGGCGAGCCTGGCTACGACGCGACGCTGCGCGAGCTGTCCCGCATCGGCTACAACAAGGTCGAGCAGGCGCTGGGCTACTACGGCCGCAGCGCTCGCGAGCTGCGCCGGTTCTACGACCGGCTCGGCATCCGGGCGACCTCCAGCCACGAAGGCATCAGCGAGACCGACGAGGCGCTGCGTACCAAGATCGACAACGCCAGGACGCTGGGCCAGAAGTACATGAACGTCCCGTACCTGGCCTCCAACAGCGCGGACGAGTGGAAGCGCTGGGCCGAGCGGATGAACGTCGAGGCGCGCGCCGCCTGCCGGGCCGGGATCCGCTACGGGTACCACAACCACGCCCACGAGTTCACCGCCGACCTGGGCCGCGGCCGTACCCCCTGGGACATCCTCTCCGCCGAACTCGACCCGCGCTACGTCCACCTGGAGATCGACCTCTACTGGACGGTGACCGCCGCGATCGAGCTGGGGGAGAGCGACCCGGAGGGCTTCTCGCTGGATGTGATCCGGGCCGCCCCGCAGAGCGTGCTCCAGTTCCATGTGAAGGACCGCAGTGCCACGGACGGGGACACCTCCGACCTGGGCACCGGGATCATCGACTTCCCGCGGATCTTCCAGGCACACCAGGTCAAGGAGTACATCGTGGAGAACGACCGCCCCGATGTGACCCCGATCGAGACCGCGCGCGTCGGCTACCGCTACCTGCGTCGCTGACGGCCATCCCACTGTGCCCCCGGCGGCGGTTGGACGACCGCCGCCGGGTGAGCCCTGCCACCGTCCGCCGGCACGGACGGCGGCGCCCGGGCTCGTACCGCCGGTCAAACCCGCAATGAAACGCACCTATTGGGGATGCAATGCGAAGAAAAAAGACCCTGACCGCCTGGGTGGCGGCGATGGCGGCCGCTGTGATCAGCCTACCCGCCGTCGCGGTGGCCCATGACGGGCATCCGCACCCGGACCCCACGCCCCCCAACCCCACCTCCGAGTTCCAGAAGGTCACCCTCAACGACAGCCCGGGCGAGCCGATCGACCTGGCGGTGCTCCCCGACGGCCGGGTGCTGCACACCACCCGCGACGGGCAGGTGTGGCTCAACAACCCGCGCAACGGCCTCAACACGCTGGCCGCCCAGCTCGATGTGTACACGCACGACGAGGAGGGCCTGCAGAGCGTCGCCATCGACCCCGGCTTCAACGGCCTCACCAACCGCTGGGTGTACCTCTTCTACGCGCCGCCGCTGGACACCCCCATCGACGACCCGGCCACCCCGGACATCAACGAGGGCGACGCGCCGATCACCGGCAGCCCGGAGGACTTCGCCCCGTTCGAGGGCGTCAGCCGGCTCTCCCGGTTCCAGCTGCGCGGCAACACCCTGGACCTGAGCACCGAGCAGCAGATCATCGAGGTCGAGGCCGACCGGGGCATCTGCTGCCACGTCGGCGGCGACATCGTCTTCGACCGGGCCGGCAACCTTCTCCTCTCGACGGGTGACGACTCCAACCCGTTCGACTCGGCCGGCTACACCCCGATCGACGAGCGGACCGACCGCAACCCGGCGTACGACGCGCAGCGCACCTCCGCCAACACCAACGACCTGCGCGGCAAGGTGCTGCGGATCAAGGTCAACCGGGACGGCTCGTACTCCATCCCGCGCGGCAACCTCTTCCCGCCCGGGACGGAGAACGCCCGGCCCGAGATCTATCTGATGGGGCTGCGCAACCCGTTCCGGATGGAGATCGACCCGCGCGACGACACCCTGTACGTGGCGGACTACTCGCCGGACGCCCGCACCGACAACCCGCAGCGCGGCCCGGCCGGCACCGGCAAGTGGTTCGCGGCGCGCACCGCGGGCAACCACGGCTGGCCGTACTGTGTGTCGCCCGACATGCCGTACGTGGAGTACGACTTCGCGACCGGTGTCTCCGGCGAGCCGTTCGACTGCGCGGCGCCGGTGAACGACTCGTGGCGCAACACCGGGCTGCGCGAGCTGCCGCCGGTGGAGCCGGCGCAGCTGCTGTACGGCTACGACGAATCGGCCGAGTTCCCGGAGCTGGGCGCGGGCGGCATCGGCCCGATGGCCGGCCCGGTGTACGAGTACAACTGGCTGATCGACAAGCTGCCGGGCTCGCGGGCCTGGCCGAAGGAGTACGCGGGCAAGCCGCTGTTCTTCGAGTTCACCCGGGACCGGATCTGGGGCCTGTCCCTGGACCGGCAGGCGCAGATCAGCCAGGTGCAGGACGTGCTGCCGGGGATGGAGTTCTCCGCGCTGATGGACATGGAGTTCGGTCCGGACGGCGCGCTGTACGTCCTGGAGTACGGCAAGGGGTACTTCGCGCAGAACCCGGAGGCGCAGCTGGCGCGGATCGACTACATCGGCAAGAACGGCAACCACTCGCCGGTGCCGGTGGTCTCGGCGGATGTGACCAGCGGGCACGCGCCGCTGACGGTGAACTTCTCCAGTGAGGGGACGGTCGACCCGGACGGGGACCGGCTGCTGTACGCCTGGGACTTCAACTCGGACGGCAAGATCGACTCGCGCAAGAAGAACCCGACGTTCACCTACAAGGAGGACGGGGTCTACACGGCCTCGCTGCGGGTGACGGACATCGGCGGGCGGGACCGGGGGCGGTCGGCGAACGCCGAGGTGCAGATCGTGATCGGCAACGACGCGCCCGAGGTGCGGTTCATCAAGCCGGAAAGCGGCGGTGAGTTCTCCTTCGGCGATCTCATCGAGTTCGAGGTGGAGGTCACCGACGACCAGCCGGTGGACTGCGCGCGGGTCACGGTCACCTACATCCTCGGCCACGACGACCACGGTCACCCGATGACGACGGCGCGCGGCTGCTCGGGCACCATCCGCACCGGCACCGACGACTCGCACGACCCGGAGCACGACAACCTGATGGGCGTGTTCGTGGCGAGTTACACCGACCCGGGCGTGAACGGGCTGCCCCCGCTCACCGGCACGGCCGAGGTCACGCTCAATCCGATCCATCACTGATCTGTCCATCTGTGTCATGACTGATTGGGAATGACATCGGGGATTGATCAGGACTGAACGGGATTGACCGGGTGGCCCCGGCCCAGGGACGACGGGGCCGGGGCCACCCGCAGAACCACTGACCAGGAGGTCTGCTCATGTCACCGCGGACACCACGCATCGGCGCGTGGTTCATCGGCGCCCGGGGATCGGTGGCGACCACCGCCACCGTCGGAACCCTCGCGCTGCGCGCCGGGCTCGCCCCATCGGACGGCTGTGTGACGGAACTGCCACCGGTCGCGGCGGCCGGGCTGCCCGCCCTCACCGGCATCGTCACCGGCGGCCACGAAATCGGAGAGGGCTCGCTGCCCAAGCGCGCCGAGGAACTCGCGGCCGGCGGGGTGTTCCCCGTCGCCCTCGCCCGCGCGCTGTGCGCCGAACTCGCGGAGGCGGACGCCCGCATCCGCCCCGGCACCGCCCCCGGCGGCGAGACCCAGCGGGCGGCGGCGCGCCGTATCCAGGACGACCTGACGGCGTTCCGGGACCGGCACGGCCTGGACGAGGTCGTCGTGGTGGACGTCTCCAGCACCGAGCCGCCCGCCGCCGAAACCCCCGAACTCACCTCCCTGGACCGGCTGGAGGAGGCCCTGGACCGGGGCGAGTCCCCGCTGCCGGCCAGCTCGCTGTACGCGTACGCCGCGTTCCGGGCCGGCTGCCCCGTGGTGGCCTTCACCCCCAGCCCCGGGCCGGCGCTCCCGGCCGTCGCCGAACTCGCCCGGCGGGCGGGCCTGCCCTGGGCCGGCTCGGACGGCAAGACCGGCGAGACACTGCTGAAGTCGGCGCTGGCCCCGATGTTCGCCCACCGGGCGCTGGCCGTCCGCTCCTGGGCGTCGGTCAACCTGCTCGGCGGCGGCGACGGCCGCACCCTGGCCGACCCGGCGGCGGCGGAGAGCAAGCTGCGCACCAAGGGCCAGGGGCTGGAGACGATCCTGGGCCACCCGGTCGACGGCCCGATGCACATCGACTACGTCGCCGACCTCGGCGACTGGAAGACCGCCTGGGACCACGTGTCCTTCGAGGGCTTCCTCGGCACCCGCATGTCGCTCCAGTTCACCTGGAACGGCTGCGACTCGGCGCTCGCCGCCCCGCTCGTGCTCGACCTGGTCCGGCTCACCGCGCGCGCCAAGCAGGCGGGCCGCTCCGGGCCGCAGGCCCCGCTCGGGTTCTTCTTCAAGAACCCGGCCGGCACCGAGCAGCACGACCTCGGCGAGCAGTGGCGCGCCCTGGTCGACTGGTGCGCGGAGCTGGCCGCCGAGGGCACCGGCGCTGCGGACGGCACCGGCGACGGTGACGGCACCGGCGACGGTGACGGGCAGGGACACCGGGACGGCACCGGGGCCGGGGCGTGAGGCCGCGCGACGCCGCCGAACTCGTCCGGCTGCCGGCCGCGCTGACCGCCCCGGGCGACAGCCTGGCGGGCGCGGCGGCGGCCGGCTGGCCGTACGGCGGACGCACCTGGGCCGCCCCGGCCGCCTCGGTCTGCCTGTATCTGGCGGGCATGGCGCTCAACGACTTCGCGGACAGCGACCTGGACGCCTTCGAACGGCCCGAACGCCCGGTGCCCTCCGGCCGGGTGGCGCCCTTCCAGGCGCTGGGCACGGCCGTGGCGCTGAGCGGCGCCGGTCTGGGCCTGGCGGCGGTGGCCGGCGGGACGCGGGCGCTGCGGGTGGCCGTGCCGCTGACGGCGGCGGTGTGGAGCTACGACCTGTGGGCGCAGCGCACGGCGGCCGGCCCGGCGGTGATGGCGCTGGCGCGCGGCCTGGACGTGCTGCTGGGCGCGGGCGGTGACCTGCGGCGCGCGGCGCTGCCGGCGTTCGCGGTCGCCGCGCACACGGCGGGGGTGACCACGCTCAGCCGGGGCGAGGTGTCCGGCACCACCGGACGCGCCGCCGCGGCGGCCCTGACCGGCACAGCGACCGCGGCGGCCACGGCGGCGGCGCTGGCCGCCACCCGCACGGGCCCGGCGGCCGGAACCCGGCCGCGTACCGCAGCCGCCCCCCGTACCGCAGCCGCACCCCGTCCCCGCACCGGCCGGCGTACCCGGGTGGCCGCCGGGGTCGCCACCGGCGCCGCGCTCGCCGGGTACGCCGCCACCGTGGGCCGCGCCCAACTCGCCGCGCTGCGCGCCCCCGGCCACGCCCCGACCGTCCGCGCCGCCACCGGCACCGGCGTGCGCGGCGTCACCGGGTTGCAGTCCGCGCTGCTGGCGGGCGCGGGCGCCCCCGTCCTGGCCGGCGCGCTGACCGCCCTGGGCGGGCTCGCCCGCGTCGCCTCCCGAAAGGTTTCCCCCACATGAGCGACGGACTGCGCTTCGGCTACGGCACCAACGGCTTCGCCAACCACCGCCTGGAGGACGCCCTCGACGTCATCGCCGGCCTCGGCTACGACGGCGTGGCGCTGACCCTCGACCACCACCACCTGGACCCGTTCGCCCCCGGCCTGGCCGCCCGAACCGCCGCGGTCGCCCGCCGTCTTGAGCGGCACGGCCTGTCCGTGGTGATCGAGACCGGCGCCCGCTACCTCATGGACCCCTGGCACAAGCACGAGCCGACCCTGGTCTCCGCCGAGGGCCGCGACCGCCGGGTGGAGTATCTGAACCTGGCGGTCCGGGTCGCCGCCGATCTCGGCGCCGAGGCCGTCTCGTTCTGGTCCGGCATCCTGCCGCCCGGCACCCCGCCCGAGGAGGGCTGGGAGCGGATGGCGCGCGGCACGGAGGCGGTGCTGGCGACGGCCGCCGCCCGGGACGTGGTCTGCGCGGTGGAGCCCGAGCCCGGCATGTTCCTGGACACCCTGGCCGGGGTGACCGAACTGCGCCGCCGGCTCGGTGATCCACCGGGCCTGCGGTACACCGTCGACATCGGCCACACGGTGTGCAACGAGAGCGCGGACACCGCCGACTGCGTCCGCTCCGTGGGCCCGCTGCTGGCGAACGTCCAGGCGGACGACATGCGGCCCGGCGTCCACGACCATCTGGAGTTCGGCGAGGGCGACATCGACCTGCCCGCCACCCTCGCGGCGCTGCGCGAGGTCGGCTACGGGGGCCTGGTCGCGGTCGAACTCCCGCGCCATGCCCACGCCGCCCCCACCGTGGCGGCCCGCGCCCTGGCGGCCCTGCGCGCGGCGGAGGCGGCCCGATGAGCGCGCAAGGAGCCCCGCTGTCCGCCGTCTTCCCGGCGCTGGCCCGCACGGTGGGCCGCGCCGGGGCGCACGCCGCGCGCGTCACGCTGCTGCGGGACGCGGCGCGCGCCGGCACCCTCACCGACACCGAACTGAGCGAGCTGTACGACTTCGGCGACTCCGACGAGAAGCTCGCCGTCCTCACCGCCCTGGGCACGCCCGAACTCCTGGACCGCCCCGAGCTGCTGCCGCTGACCGAGGACGCGCTGCGCACCAACGACCCGCGCCTGGTGGCGGCGGCCATGGGCGGCTACGCGGCCCGCCACCTGCCGTCGGCGGCCTGGCGGCACGGCGTCCTCAAGTGCCTGTTCATGGCGGTGCCGCTGGACGCGGTCAGCGGCTGGGCGGACCGCGCGGACGCCGAACTGGTCCGGATGACCCGCGCCTTCGCCGCCGAACGCGAGGCGGCCGGTCGCCCCATCCCGGACGACGCGATACGACTGATGGAACGGAACGCCAGCTGATGCGCATCTTCGACCCCCACATCCACATGACGTCCCGCACCACCGACGACTACCGGGCGATGTACGCGGCGGGGGTGCGCGCCCTCACCGAGCCGGCGTTCTGGCTGGGCCAGCCGCGTACCTCGGTGGGCTCGTTCCGCGACTACTTCGACACGCTGGTGGGCTGGGAGCGGTACCGGGCGGCGCAGTTCGGCATCCGGCACCACTGCACGATCGCGCTCAACCCGAAGGAGGCCAACGACCCCCGGCTGGCCGGCGTCCTGGACCTGCTGCCCCGCTATCTGGCCAAGGACGGGGTGGTGGCGGTCGGCGAGACCGGCTTCGACGCGATGACGGACGCCGAGGAGAAGGTCTTCGTCCGGCACCTGGAGCTGGCGGTCGAACACGGCCTGCCCGTCCTCGTCCACACCCCGCACCGTGACAAGGCGGCGGGCACCCGCCGCACCCTGGACCTGGTGGCGGCCTCCGGACTGCCGCCCGAGCGGGTGCTGGTGGACCATCTGAACGAGGTGACGGTGGAGCTGGTCGCCGACAGCGGCTGCTGGATGGGGTTCTCGATCTACCCCGACACCAAGATGGACGAGGACCGCATGGTCCGGATCCTCACCGAGTACGGCACCGACCGGATGATCGTCAACTCGGCCGCCGACTGGGGACACAGCGACCCGCTGAAGACCGCGAAGACGGGCGAGGCGATGCGGGCGGCCGGCTTCTCGGCGGACGAGATCGACCAGGTGCTGTGGCGCAACCCGGTGGAGTTCTACGCCCAGAGCGGCCGGCTGCTGCTGGACGACACGGACACCGAAGGGGGCGCGGCCGGGGACGGCTGGGAGGGCAACTCCATCCGGCGCGGCGAACCCAAGGACGCGGCGTGAGATTCCGGCACCGGGACGGCACCCGGGTCCACCTCGCCTACTGCACCAACGTCCACCCCGCCGAGGACCTGGCCGGCGTCCACCGCCAGCTGGAGGTGTTCGGCGCCGGCGTCCGGTCCCGGCTCGGCGTGCCCCGGCTGGGCCTCGGCCTGTGGCTCCCGGCACCGCTCGCCGCCCGGCTGGCCGCCGACCCGGCCGCGCTGCGCGGGCTGCGCGCCGCGCTCGGGAACAACGGCCTGGAGGTGGTGACGCTCAACGCCTTCCCGTACCGGGGGTTCCACGACCCGGTGGTGAAGAAGGCGGTGTACCACCCGGACTGGACCGAGGAGGACCGGCTCGGCTACACGCTGGACTGCGCCCGGGTGCTCGCCGCGCTCCTCCCGGACGACGCGGCGCGCGGCAGCATCTCCACCGTTCCGCTCGCCTGGCGCGACCCGTGGGACACCGGCCGCGCGGCCTCGGCCCGTACCCTGCTGGACCGGCTGGCCGGCGGCCTGGCGCGGATCGAGGCGGAGACCGGCCGGACGATCCGGGTCGCCTTCGAACCCGAACCGGGCTGCGTCGTGGAGACCACGGCGCAGGCGGCCACCCACCTGGCCGGGATCGACACCGGCCGCCTGGGCGTCTGCCTGGATCTGTGCCATCTGGCCGTCGCGTTCGAGGAGCCGGCCGGCGCGCTCGGCCGGCTCGCCGGCGCCGGCCTCCCGGTGGTGAAGGCGCAGGTGTCGGCCGCCCTGGAGGCGGCCGACCCGGCGGAGGAGGCCACCCGGGCCGCGCTGTCCCGCTACACCGAGGACCGCTTTCTGCACCAGGTGCGCGCGCACGGCGGCGGCGCCCGCGACGACCTGCCGCAGGCGCTCGCCGAACTGCCCGCCGGCTCCCCGTGGCGGGTGCACTTCCACGCCCCGCTGCACCGCCGCCCGCAGCCCCCGCTCACCTCGACGACCGACCAGCTGCGCGCCACCCTGCACGAACTGTTCGCCGGGCCCGCCGCGCTGACCGACCACCTGGAGGTCGAGACGTACACCTGGTCCGTCCTGCCCGAACAGCACCGCCCGGCCACCGACGCCGAACTGGCCGACGGGCTCGCGGCGGAACTCGCCTGGGCACGCGACGCCCTGCACGACACCGGCCTCAAGGAGGAGGACGCATGACGAGCCCCGAGCGCATCCTGCTGCTCAACGTGGTCGGCCTGACCCCGCGCCTGCTGGCCCACGCCCCGAACCTGCGCGCCGTGGCCGAGGCCGGCTGGCAGGCCGAACTGACCCCCGTACTGCCCGCCGTCACCTGCTCCGTGCAGTCCTCGATGCTGACCGGGCTGCCGCCGTCCGGCCACGGCATCGTCGGCAACGGCTGGTACTTCCGCGACCAGGGCGAGGTCCATCTGTGGCGCCAGCACAACCGGCTGGTGGCGGGCGAGAAGGTGTGGGACGCGCTGCGCGCCCGGCACCCCGGCTACCGGGTGGCGAACGTCTGCTGGTGGTACGCCATGGGCGCCGACACCGACTGGACGGTCACCCCGCGCCCCGTCTACCACGCGGACGGCCGCAAGTCCCCCGACTGCTACACCCGCCCGCCGGAGCTGCACGACGAACTGGTCGAGGAGCTGGGCCCGTTCCCGCTGTTCCACTACTGGGGCCCGACCGCGTCGCTGGCCTCCAGCGAGTGGATCGTCGCGGCCACCCGCCGCCTGATGCCGCGCGCCGACCTGACGCTGAGCTACGTCCCGCACCTGGACTACGACCTCCAGCGCTACGGCCCGGACAGCCCGCAGGCGATCCGCGCCGTCCAGGACGTGGACCGCGTCCTGGCCCCGCTGCTGCGGGACGCGCGGGAGAGCAGGACGACGGTGGTGGTCGTCAGCGAGTACGGCATCACCAAGGCATCCCAGCCGGTGGACGTCAACCGCGCGCTGCGCCGGGCCGGGCTGCTGGAGGTGTACACGCAGGAGGGCATGGAGTACCTGGACCCCTGGACCTCCCGCGCCTTCGCGGTCGCCGACCACCAGGTGGCGCACGTGTACGTGCCGGACGAGGCCGACCTGGCGAAGGTGCGGGCGCTGTGCGCGGAGCTGCCGGGGGTGGCCGAGGTGCTGACGAAGGAGGAACAGCAGGGGTACGGGCTGGCGCACGAGCGCTCGGGCGAACTGGTGCTGGTGGCCGATCCCGAGGCGTGGTTCACGTACTACTACTGGCTGGACGACGACCGCGCGCCGGACTTCGCGCGCGGGGTGGAGATCCACCGCAAACCGGGCTACGACCCGGCGGAGCTGTTCTTCGACCCCGACAACCCCCGCGCGAAACTCCAGGCGGCGGCGGGCCTGGCCCGCAAGAAACTGGGCCTGCGCTACGCGATGAACGTGGTCCCGCTGAACCCCACCTGGGTCACCGGCACCCACGGCCGCCTCCCGGCCGACCCCCAGGACGGCCCGGTGCTGCTGTGCTCCACCCCCGGCGCGCCCCGTGCCGAGATGTCCGCGACGGAGGTGAAGCAGCTGATCCTCACGCTGGCAGGGGCAGGTGTCAGCGCCGATCGGGAGTGACGGCGGGTACGACGGATCGCTGGATCAGGCCCCGTCCGGTCGAGATACCGGTGCCGTCCCAGGGCAGGTTGTAGTCGCCCACGGCCCACACGGCACCGGAGTCACCGGCCGGTGCCAGGTCATGGAAGATGTAGGTCGGTGACTGGTTGTCGCTGTCCGGGGCCCAGGCTCCGAACTCCTTCGTCCAGCCGGTTCCGTCGAAGTACCAGAAGACCGGGGCGGAATCGGCCGGGTCGGTGCTGTCCATTCCGGCGACCCACAGACCGCCGGTCGCGTCCACGGTGATCGCGTCCAGGTACAGGTGAGAGAGCGATCCGGTGATGTCCCGCCATTCCGTCCCGTCCCAGTGCAGGACGCCCGGGATGGGCGGGGCGCCGCGCGGTGCGGTGGCCCAGCCGGCCACGTAGACGTTGCCGGGCTCCGCCACGGCCAGCGCCGTGATGTCCGTTTCCGTACGAGCCGGGGGGTCGGCCAGCCGGGTCCAGGTCGTGCCGTCCCAGTGGTAAGCCACCGGATGTCCACCGTCCACCGGGTACTGCATGCCGGTCGCGTAGGCGTCATCGGCGGAGAAGGCATCGAGCCCTCTGATGTTGACGAGATGGGGCAGTTCGAAGTTCTGCCAGACGCCATCCGCGTAGGTCTGCAGGGAGCTGCCACCGACGAAGAGCCTCCCGGGCACAGCCTTGATGGGTACCTCGGGCCAGGAGCGCCCGACGGGGTGGGGAATGGGCACGGTGGTCCAGCTCTCACCGTCGTAGTGCGCGAGAACGGCATCGAGCCCGGACAGGCCGTGCACCCAGACATCATCGGCCGCGGCCGCACTGACCGAGGACCACGTCCACACCTGCGGCAATCCCGGTGCGGTGTCCTCGCTCCACCGCACTCCGTCCCAGCGCATGACGACGCCCCGCTGGCCCTGCCTGCCGACGGCCCACGCGAGGTCGTCGTCGACGGCGGACACGGACTCGACGGTTTCGATCGGACTTTCGCCGGACAGGGACAGCTCCCAGCCGGCCGTCGCTGTCGGCGTCGCCTCGTGGGCGACGGCACCCCCCGTGGCGAACAGGGCGGTGGCCAGGACCATGGAGGCCGCGGCGGTACGGATCAACTGCCGTCTGTGCATCGGTGAGCGATTCCCTTCACTCTGTCAGCGCGAACAACCCCGTGAACATGTCACGACCGGTCACTTCGCGCCAGAGCGCCTTCCCCGAGCCCGGTCAGGGGGTGCGGGCGGGCGGCGCCGGCGGGGGGAGGAAGAGGGTGCCGCGCAGTGCGCCCCGGAGTGTCCGGGTGCCGACCGTCAGCCAGGCGAGGACCAGGAAGGCGTACAGCGCGAGCGCGGTGGCCGTGAAGAGGTGGGCGCCGAGGCGGTCGGCGAGGCCGGCGGAGGCCGTCACGCAGGTGCCGACCGGGAAGGTGAAGCCCCACCAGGCCAGCGAGAACGGCAGCCCCCGGCGCGCCTGCCGCACCGTGAGCGCGGCGGCCAGCGCCAGCCACATCAGCGCGAACCCCCACACCGGCACGCCGTACAGCGGCACCGCAGCCCGTACGGCGGCGGCGTACGGGGCGGGCAGCACCCCGGGGGCGGCGTCGGCCAGCAGGTGGACGGCCGTCACCGACTGGCCGAGCGGGCCGAGCACCATCCACAGGGTGGGGACGAGGGCGGCCGGCCCGGGGCCGTGGTGGGCCAGCCGGGACCACAGCTGCGGCAGCAGGATCAGCGAGCAGCACAGGCTGATGCCGAAGAGCGCGGCGCACACCAGCAGCAGGGTGAGCCGGGGCTGTCCGGCCGGCAGGTGTGGGACGAGCGCCGCCCCGGTCGCGGCGGACACCATCGGGGGGACCACCGGCATCAGCCAGCCGCCGAACGCGGCGTCGGCCGGGGCGGGTTCGCCGGTCATGGTGCGGTAGGGCACGGCGACGCAGGTGAGCAGGCCGAGCGCGGTGCCCGCCGCCCACAGCACGGCGCCGGCCCGTACCGCGAGGTGGGTACCGAGCAGGTCGGCGCCGAGCGCGACGGTGCCCGCGCCGACGGTGAGCAGCGCCATCGCGGGGGCGCCCCAGAAGTGGCCCATCACCGGGTGCCCGGCCAGTGCGCGGGCCCGGTCGGGGTGGCGCACCGCGTGCGCGGTCCAGGCGCCGAGCAGCGCCAGCAGCAGGAGCGTGGCCAGGGCCCACACGGCGGTCGCGGCGGGGCGCAGTGCCTGGCCGCCGACCGGCAGGGTGATGGCGGCGTTGCCGACGATGCCGGTGCCCATGACGGCCGCGAACCAGTTCGGTCCGAGGTTCCTGAGCAGGTCGGCGGGGTGGTCGAGGGCGGGCAGCAGGCGGCGCGGGGGCCGGTCCACGGGTGGGGCGGCGGGTGGGGCGGGGGAGTGGACGGCCATGGGTTCCAGCCTGGCGGGCGGGGGCGGCGGGCGGTAGGGATCAGTCGGGTATGAGCCCATAAACTGCTCTTATGCCCCTGCCCCGTCGCGTGAGCGACCTCGCCCCGTTCGAGTTGCTGCTCGCCGTCGCCCGGCTGGGCAGCCTCGGGGCCGCCGCCCGCGACCACGGGATCAGCCAGCCGGCCGCCAGCTCCCGGATGCGGCAGCTGGAGCGCCGGCTCGGCCTCACCCTGCTGGACCGCTCCCCGCGTGGCTCCACCCTCACCCCCGAGGGCGCCCTGGTCGCCGACTGGGCCCGCGCCGCCACCGACGCGGCGGCGGCCCTGGAGGCGGGCATCGGCTCCCTGGCCCGCGCCGCCCACGCCCGGCTGCCCGTCGCCGCCAGCCTCACCGTCGCCGAGTATCTGCTGCCGCACTGGCTGGCCCGGTTCCACGCGGTGGCCCGGGACACCGCCGTCTCCCTCACCACCCTCAACTCCGAGGACGTGGCCGCGGCGGTCCGCTCCGGCGCCGCCCGGCTGGGCTTCGTCGAGGGGCCCGAGGACCCGGCCGGCCTGGTCAGCCGCACCGTCGCCCGCGACACCCTTACGCTCATCGTGCCGCCCGGCCACCCCTGGACCCGGTACGGCGACGGCGGCGTCCCGGCGGCGGAGCTGGCCGCCACCCCGCTCATCACCCGCGAGGCCGGCTCCGGCACCCGGCGCCACCTGGACCGCGCGCTGCGCCTGCACACCGGGGAGGAGCCCGTCCCGCCGCTGCTGGAGCTCTCCAGCACCACCGCCATCAAGACGGCGGTCGGCGAGGGGGTGGGCCCGGCCGTCCTCAGCTCGCTGGCCAGCGCCGGGGACGTGGCGGCCGGGTCCGTCGTCCCGCTGCCGGTACGCGGCCTGGACCTCACCCGCCGGCTGCGCGCCGTGCACCGCCCCGACCGTCCGCTGGGCGAGGCCGCCCGCACCCTGCTGGACTGCGCCCGCGAGCTGCCCGTATCGCACGGCTGACCCAAACCCCCGTACCGCACCGGGCCGTTGGCGTGCGCCGCTCCGGCTACGCTGACCCTCCTCGGACGCCCGCACACACCACCCACGGGGGGACACGCCATGCCACTGGAGTTCGGACTGTGGCGGATCGACGGCAAGCCGGAACGCGTACAACGGCGCCCCCTGGCCCGCGAAGCCGTGCTGGAGGACCTCATCGTCGCCGACCCGGACATCCTCGGCCGCCCGCTGCTGCTGATCGGCCGTCAGGTGCACACCGGCCACAACGGGTTCATCGACCTGCTCGCCATGGACGAGGAAGGCGCCCTGCACGTCCTGGAGCTCAAGCGCGACCGCACCCCGCGCGAGGTGGTCGCACAGATCCTGGACTACGGCTCGTGGGTGCGCGACCTCGGCAACGAGGACATCCGCGCGCTGTACGCCCACCACGCGCGCGAACACGGGCTGCCGACCGAACTGGACGAGGCGTTCGCCGCACGCTTCGGCGGCAGCCCGCCCGACACCCTCAACAGCGCGCACACCCTCACCGTCGTGGCCGGCGAACTCGACGCCGCCACCGAGCGGATCATCACCTACCTCGCCACCGGCTTCGGCGTCCCGGTGAACGTGATGTTCTTCCGCACCTTCGAGGACGACGGCCGCTCCTACCTCGCCCGCACCTGGCTCATCGACGAACCGGAGACCGCCCCGGCCCCGGCCGGCCGCCGCGGCGGCACCCGCGAACCGTGGAACGGCACCGACTGGTACGTGTCCTTCGGCGACGAGAGCGGCGGACGCGACTGGGACGACGCCCGCCGCCACGGCTTCGTCTCGGCCGGCGGCGGCGACTGGTTCTCCCGCACCCTGCGCGCCCTGCCGCACGGCGCGCGGGTGTTCACCCACATCCCGAAGTCCGGGTACGTGGGCGTGGGCACCGTCGCCGGCCCCGCGCGGCCCTTCGAGGACGCCGAGCTGGAGGTCGACGGCACCGTGCGGCGGCTCGCCGCGCTGGAACTGAAGGGCACCTACAGCCGGGACGGTGCCACCGCACCGGGCGAGGGCGAGGAGGACCGCCGGGAGTGGGTCGTCCCGGTCTGCTGGGAGCGGACGGTGCCCCGCGAACTCGCCGTGTGGCGCCCCGGGTTCTTCGCCAACCAGAACTCGGCGTGCAAGCTGCGGGCCCGCTTCACCGCCGAGGAGGTCACCCGGCACTTCGGCCTCGGCTGACCGGGGCCGGACCCCGCGCCGTCCGCCCCTCAGCGCAGCACGCGCAGCGCCCGCAGCCGGTTGACGGCGGCGGCCACCTCGTACCGGCGCGGTACGGCGAAGTCCTCGTCGTGCACCGACAGCAGCGCGGCGACCCCCTCCGGGCCCGCCAGGTCCGTCTCCAGCAGGTCCAGGGCCTGCGCCAGGGTCCGCCGGCCGTCGAGATGCCCCCGCCGCACCAGCAGTTCGACGGCCAGCCCGACGCCCGTCACCTGCGGCCCGTCCGTCAGCTGTTCGACGGCGCGCAGGTCCACCTCGTGTTCGCCGAACACCAGGTAGTCGGTGCCGCGCGAGCGGATCCGGGTCCTGCCCTTGGCGGTGGCGTCCAGCGACGCCGGGTCGGGGCGGCGGTGCACCACGCCGGGGAACGACTCGGCCTCCGCCCGCCGCCCGGTGGGCACGGCGGCCACCTCGCGGGCCCGGGCGGTGGCATCCGTCGGCCGGTAGGCGTCCATCATGATCACCCGGTCGGCGACGTCCAGATAGTCACCGCTGCCGCCCATCACCAGCACCGTGGAGACACCGTGGTCGCGGTGCAGCGAGCGGACCGAGTCCACCAGCGGCGTCAGCGGCTCCCGTTCCTTCGCCACCAGGGCCTGCATCCGGGCGTCCCGGATCATCAGATTGGTGGCGGCGGTGTCCTCGTCGATCAGCAGCACCCGGGCCCCGGCCTCCACCGCCTCGCACAGCGACGCCGCCTGCGAGGTGGAGCCGGAGGCGTTGTCCGTGGAGAAGTCGGTGGTGTCCGCGCCGCCCGGCAGATGGTCGACGAACGCGTGCAGATCCACCCGCTCCACCCGGCGCCCGTCCTCCGCCCGCAGCTTCACGGTGTCCGCGCGGGCGGCGACCCGCTCCCGTCCGTCGCCCGGCACGTGGTCCCACACGCCCGCCTCCAGGGCGCGCAGCAGCGTCGACTTGCCGTGGAAGCCGCCGCCGACGATCAGGGTGACACCCTCCGGCACGCCCATGCCGGTGACCTCCCCGGCGTTCGGCAGCGTGACAGTGACCCGCAGCTCCTCGGGCGAGCGGAACGGCACCACGCCGGCGCCGCGCGCCGGACGGTCGTCCGCGCCGCTGCGGCGCGGCAGCAGCGCCCCGTCCGCCACGAACCCGACCAGGCCGAGCCCGGGCAGCGCCGCGCGCAGCGCCGCCGCGTCCTCGACGGTCTCCACGAACTCCCGTACCCGGGCCGCCTCCAGCGCACCGGCCCGCAGCGCCCGGTCGGCCAGCCGGGTCAGCCCCGGGCCGAGCAGCCGCCACGCCTCCCGCCCGTCGATGCGGCGGCGCGGCCCGGGCAGCGCGACGCCGAGCCGCAGCGTCACCGAGCCGTCCGCGCCGACCGTGCAGGAGCTGCGGTCCAGCACCTCCTGCCCACCGGCGTCCAGGTGGTACGCGCGCTCCCCGCGCGCCTCGCGCGCGGCGCACCGCACCAGGTACCCGGCGAGCGCCCGCCGCCGTACCGGGGTGGCCCACAGCTCCGGGTCGAACCCGGCCTCCCGGCCGTCGATCCACAGGGTGACCCGGCCGGGCGGCGCGAACGGATCCGCCTGGGCCCGCACCAGCCGCAGCGTCCGGCCCGCCCCCAGCCGCCAGGCGCCGGCGAGCCCCCGGTACCGCCCGTACGGCGCCCCGTCGAGCCTCTCCAGCTCCCGCTCCAGCCCGTCCCGCGGCTCCTGCCGTGCCATGTGCGCGTCCCGATCCGTGTGGGGGTGTGCCGTCCGCCGCATTGTAGGAACGGCGGCCGGGGACCGGCGAAGGCCGGGCTGGGGCGTCTGCGGGCTCCGTCAGGACACGGTCACCGCCCGGCCACGGCGTCCGCAGGGAGTGCCACGACAACTACGCTGCTCCCACGAGACGTTGGCTCCGACCCGCACGTCGGTGACCCGTCCCCAGCGAGCCCGCATCCGCGGCCCCGCAGCCCATGAGTCACCGGACCACCCCGACGGCGGCGGCCGACGCACCGCACGGCGACAACCGGTCCACGAACGGGAGCGACACCATGAGACTCGACGATCACCGCGTCGTCATCACAGCCGCCGGCCGCGACTTCGGGCGGACCCTGGCGATCCGGTTCGCGGACCTCGGAGCCGAGGTCTACCTCTCCGCTCGCGGTCTCGAAGCCGCCGAACGGGTCGTTGCGGAGATCCGCGACCGTGGCCACGAGCGGGTGCACGCCTTCGCCTGCGACCTGACGGACCCCGCCTCGATCCGTGACTTCGCCTCCGGCGTCGCGCGGCACACGGACCGTGTCGACCTGCTCATCAACAACGGCTCCCGCTGGCTCGAAGGGCCGGACCTGCTGTCCGCAACGGACACCGATGTCATCGACACCATCACCTCCGGTGCCACCGGCACGGTCCTGACCGTGAAGAACTTCCTCCCCCTCCTCCTCAACTCGGACAGGCCGGACATCGTGACGATGGTCTCCGCCTGCGGAACAGCGGGCCATCACCGCTCGGACGCCCACGACGCCTTTTACACGGCGAAGAGCGCCCAGGCCGGGTTCGCCGAGATCCTCTCCAAGCGCCTGCGACCCCAGGGCGTCCGGGTGATCTCGCTCTACCCGCCCGACTTCGACAACGCCGACCCGCTCTCCGAGGAGTGGGACACCACCCCACGCGGGTCCCAGGACGCGCTCACCTCGCACTCGCTCGTGGACTGCGTCCTCTTCGCGGTCGGCCAGCCCCGCGACTGCTTCATCAAGGCATTTCACTTCGAACAGGTCTGATCGCCGCCCACACCCGGTGGCTGAGACCGGTCCGGAGCCGCATCACCGGCTCCGGACCACGGGCGTGCCGAGGGCACCGCCACCCGGCGCCGGGCCGCGCCGCGCCGCGCCGCGCCGGGAGCCTCACCCCCGCCCGTCGCGCTTCGGCTTCTTCTTCCGGGCCTCCCGCTTCTTGCGCTGCGCCACCTCGTAGGCGGACCACGCCCCTTGGTGCCGCTCGCACCGGGACGTGCCCGCCATCGCACTCTTGCGGCACCTGCCGCCCGCCTTCGTCGGTGCTCCGCACCTGGTCATGCCACCTGCCCTGGCTCGCGACGTCCGCTGTCCCCCGCAGCATGGCGACGAGGGCCGCCCGTCCGGCAGAGCGTGCGCGCCCCTCGTCGGGGCACGCCGGAGCATGCGCGGTCACACACGCTCGCTCAGGTCTCGCAGGCGATGCCGTCACCGTCACGGTCCAGGCCCTTGCGGTAACCGGGCTCTCCCACGTACAGCGGCGCCCGCCCGGCCGCGCGGACGGCGTCGCAGTTCTCGTAGTGCGCCCAGGAACCGCCGTCGTCTCCGGAACCCCCGGACGCGCTCCCCGGGGCTGGCTCCGGGGCGGGGACCGGGTCCGGGTCCGGCGCGGGATCGGGCGCGGGCTCCGGCGGATTGAGCCGGTCGTTCTCGAACGCGGGGCAGTCCACGCCGGGTCCGGTGAGGGACAACCGCGCCTCCAGCTCCTCCGGCTCCGTGATCTCCTCGCCCGCGCCGGGCCGCTGGAAGCAGACGATCCAGTCGCCGTACCCGTCCGGAAGCTCGACATCCCGGTACGCGCTGCTCACCGCGACGTCCGTCAGCCCGTACGAGGTGAGCAGATCCACCGCCTCGTCATGGGGCAGTTCCAGGACGGACGGGACCTTCGGGTGCACCACGGGGAGGCCGTCGGCCGGCGGGCAGGGCGTGTCCTCGCGGACGACGGCGAAGTCGATCTCCGTTCCCGGCGCGACGGCGCTGCCCGCGCCGGGCGTCTGGAAGCAGACGGTCCAGTTCTCCTCGCGCCACTGGCTCACGTCCTCGTCGGTGGCGTCGTGGGAGACCGTCGCGTATCCGTCGGCGCGCGCGGCCTCGACGGCGGCGGCGAGATTCTGGCCGGCGTAGTCGGGGACGGTGACCAGCTCTTCCTCCTCCGTCTCCTCGACATCGGCCGCCACCGTCTCGGCGTCCGTGCCCGCGTCCTCCTCCGGTGGGTCGGAGACGACGAGGAGGAGCAGCCAGACGGCCGACAGCCCCATCGCCACCACCTTCTGTGGCCGTGCCCATCCGCTGCGCCAGGCCAGCCAGATACCGACCGGCGGGAAGAACACCAGCAGAGCGACGATCAGTGCGGGGTGCCGCCACCTCGATCGGACGGACGGGGAAGGCGGGGTCTGCATGGCGTTCGGTGATCCCTCCGCTGCGCGGTGTGAGGAAAGAGCAGGCACGCTACCGGACTTGGGCCCGTGTGCAGGCATTTTTCCGACCTGTGGGGACCCCGCCCGATGCGTACGCGCGTACGACGGGTGAATGTGCCCGGATGCCCCCGCACCCGGTGGTCCGCCGCTGCACACTGCTGAGTGCGCTCACCCGGCGGACGGCAACCGCCGGCCGGGGGACTCCGGGCGCCGCGTGCCCGGGCGGACCCGGGCGGCGTCCGGGGAGGGGAGGCACGCGTGACGGTCGACGAACGGGCGGGCGGCACCGCGCTCCCCGCCCCCGCACCCCCTCCCGTACACCGCCCGGCCACCGCCGTCCCCCGGCACGTCGCCTGCGTGATGGACGGCAACGGCCGCTGGGCCGCGCAGCGTTCGCTGCCCCGCGTCTCCGGCCACCGGGCGGCGGAGGCCACCGTCATCGACGTCATCACGGCGGCCCGGTCGGCGGGCGTCGAATGGCTGAGCCTGTACGCCTTCTCCACCGAGAACTGGCGCCGCCCCGCCGGCGAGGTCGACTCCCTCATGCGCCTGGTGCGCCGCGCGGTGCGCAAGCACGCCCCGCTGCTGCACGCGCGCGGCATCCGCTGCCGGTTCCTCGGCGCGAGCGACCCGCGCATCCCTGCCCCGCTCGCCCGGGACATCGCCGACCTGATGACCCTCACCCGTACCAACCGCGGGATGACGCTCACCGTGGCGTTCGACCACGGTGGGCGCGGCGACATCGTGGAGGCCGCCCGGTCCCTCATCCGCAGCGGCGTCCCCGCCGAGGCCGTCGACGAGCGGCACTTCGCCGCCCACCTGCCCTACCCCGACACCCCCGACGTGGACCTCGTCATCCGCACCTCCGGCGAACAGCGCATCTCCAACTTCATGCTCTGGCAGGTCGCGTACGCCGAGTGGATGTTC
Source organism: Streptomyces harbinensis (assembly GCF_900116145.1). Taxonomy (GTDB): domain Bacteria; phylum Actinomycetota; class Actinomycetes; order Streptomycetales; family Streptomycetaceae; genus Streptomyces; species Streptomyces carpaticus. The sequence goes on from NZ_FPAB01000004.1 coordinate 503,312, forward strand.
CCGCCGGTGCTGTGGCCCGACTTCCGCGCGCCGCAGTTCGCGGAGTGCCTGCACGCCTACCGGCACCGCGACCGCCGCTTCGGCGGCGTCGCCCCGCACCCGAACGGAGAGACCCCGCCATGACGGACCCCGCCGACCCACCCGGATCGCTGTTCGGCCCCGACTCCCAGTTCCACCGGTTCTTCAACGATCCGCGCTGGGCGCTCGCCGTCGTCCGCGCCACCGTGCTGGAGGCCGCCCACCCGCAGGTCGGCGCGGCCCTCGCCGACAACTCGACGTTCGTCATGCACCCGTGGCGGCGGCTGCGCAACACGCTGGTGAGCCTCCAGCGCATGTTCGGGCCCGACGAGGCGGTACGGCAGAAGGAAGCCGCGCGCCTCAACCGGCTGCACGCCCGGCTCAGCGGCACCGACGCCCGCGAGCGGCCGTACGACGCGATGGACCCCGCGGTACGGGCCTGGGTGGTCGCCACCCTCTTCGAAAGCTCCGTCACCATGTGCCGGCTGAGCGGACAGCCGCTGGACCGGGCCACCACCGAACGGCTCTACGCCGAGTTCCGCGCCTTCCTGGCCGCCCTCGGCGTCGATCCGGACCATCTCCCGGCCACGCTGCCGGAGTTCTGGAGGTACTACGACCGGGTGGTCGAGGAGGAACTGGAGGACACCGAGGCGCTGCGGATCATCCTCTTCCGGCTCTTCGACCACCTCCCCGCCCCGCCGCTGCTCACCGCCGTACCGACCGTGTGGGCGGCGGGCCGGGCGCTCGCCGGGCCAGCCCTGGGCGCGATCACCGTCGCGTCGCTCCCGGAACCGCTGCGCCGCCGGGCGGGCCTGCCGGAGTTCCCGGGCGCGCAGACGCTCATGCAGAGCGCGTACCTCGCCACCGGCCTGGCCCGCTTCCTGCCCGACGGCTGGCTGCGGACGGAGACGCTCATCGACCTCGTCTACCTCTCCCCGGACGCCGACGGCCCGCACGCGGCGACGCTCGGCGCGCTGCGCGACCGGATGCGGCAGGCCGGCGCGCTGCTGCGGCTGGCCGTCCCGTTCGCCGACCGGGACGGCACGGCGGACGCCGCCGGCCCGCGCTCCGCCGAGGCGTTCTTCACCGAGGTGCTGGACCAGACCGGCGACGGCTTCGTGGAGTGGCCCGACCTGGCCGCGATGGCCCGCGAACTGGCCACCCGCCTGGACCTGGAGGAACCGGCGGAGACCAGGCTCTACAGCGCGTTCGCCGACTGGTGGCGCGAACTCCAGGCCGAACTCGACACGGACGGCGACGGCCGCGTCAGCCGGGACGAGTACGCCCGGGCCGTTCCGTCCCTGTCCGGGCCGGCGCTGATCCGGGTCGCGGAGGTGCTGTTCGACGTCACCGACACGGACGGGAACGGTGTCATCGACGAGGCCGAGTACCGCGCCCTGTTCCGTACCGGGTTCCACCGCACGCCGGAGGGCACGGCGCACGAGGGGTACACGCGGGGCGCGTTCGTCCGCGACTTCCTCGCCTTCATGACGGGCCGCCGCCGCTCCACCCCGTACGACCCGCTGTTGGCGGACGCGTAGCCGGCTTCCCCGTCAGTGCCCGGGGTGCGCGATGTCGACGACGAGCCGCTCCTCCTCGACGTGCACGCGGTAGGACAGCGGCTCGTCGGTGGGGTTGACGACCCCGATGCCGACGCCGAGTTCGCCCTCGAAGATCCCGAGGTCCCGCACCTCGGGCAGCACGGCGGTGCCCTCCGTGACGGGAAAGGAACTCTCCTCCGTGACCCCCACGAGCACGATCTTCAGATGCTGGTCGCCCGGCATCTCGACCTCGGTCCCGAGCCCGCCGTGCGCCAGCGGGTCCGAGGGGTCCGCTATGTAGTCGGGCACCCCACCGCGGAACCGCAGCACCACCCGGTCGTACCCGTCGTCCTCCTCCACCATGACCTCCTCCAGCACGGCCGGGCTCACATGCGTCCCGTGGCCGTCACCGCGGGTCGTATCGGTGCTCCAGGGCTCCTCCTCCACCGCCGGCGCGGACCCCGCCGGCCCCTCCGGCTCCGGCGTCTCGCTCCCGCACCCGGCGGCCAGCAGCACCACGGCCCCCGCCACCGCCAGCCCACGCCCGACCCGTCCACCGAACGAATGCACCCGACGCATGTCCCAACCTCCCACTCCCGCCGCCCACTCCGGACGCTCAGGACCACTCACGCTCCCACGGAAGGCTCACGTACCCGAAACCCGCCCGCACAGACGCCCGCGCCGGCCGGCCCCGGATCAGCGGCGGACGGCGCGCGCCTCCTGGAGTTCGGTGAGCCGGTGGACGACGGCGATGGACAGCGCCGCGCTCGGGATGCACAGCAGGTTGAGGAAGATGGCCCAGCGGTTCGTGGCCAGCATCCGGTCGAAGTAGATGCCGTCCGGTTCGATGGCTCCCTCCAGCACACCGGGCAGGAAGAAGAGGACGGTGAGGGCGAGATGGAAGACGATGGTGCTCGCCCACCACCAGCCGAGCAGGACCCGCCCCTCCCAGCGGCGGTTCGTCTGCCAGCCCCGTTCCCCCGGCCGGCCCCGGTCGCGGTCACGGAGCGAGGCGTACCAGGTGTCGTAGGCGATCTTGCCCGGGATGATCCAGCCCGCGACCGGGATGAACCAGCCGCCCACCGCCATGCCCTGCGTGTACCGGTGCTCGCCCGGGGCGAACACCTCGGCGTTGCCGCGTACCCGCCAGAACCAGGTCAGCAGGACGGCGTAGATCCCGGCGAAGAACAGGAGATCCACCGTGACCAGGGTGGCCGCGTCCGCGATGAGCCGGTCCACATCGACCCACAGGGCCCAGTCGTCCCGCTTCCAGCCGTCGATCTCGCCGCCGAAACCGCTGTGCAGGGCGACGGCCAGGCATTTGAAGCCGATGTAGAGGCCGAACAGCCAGGACAGCGCGGTGGCCAGGCCCCGCGGGGAGCGCAGCATGGCCTGCCGGCCGCCCCAGGGTGAGGCGGTCGGGGCGGCGGGTATCGGCTCCTGCCGCACGTAGTGGGTGTGCGGCGGACGGGCGGGTGGCGTCGGCCCGGGGCGGCCGGCCGGGGGCTGCGGCGGCGGCGCGGGGGCCGCCGGGGGGCCGCTGGGCGCGGTGACGGTCGGGACGTACGGCAGCCCTTGCGCGGGCGGCGGGGCGGGCGGCGCCGGACGGGGCGGGGTCTCGGCCGCCGCATCGCCGCCGCCCCGGGGGCGCCATTCCCCCTGGGCGAGCGCGCGGCCGGAGATCCGGGCCACCTCGGCGAGCGCGCGGGCCGGCAGCCAGGGCTCGGCGTCGCCCGGCCCGGCGGCGTACGCGCTGAGCCGTCGGGCCAGCTCGGACATGTCCGGCCGGTCGGCGGCCTCCTTGGCCAGGCAGGCCCCGACGATGTCGCGCAGTTCGGCCGGCACCTGCCCGTAGGACGGCTCCTGCTGCACCACGGCGAACATGAGCGCGTGCTGGTTGGCGCCCTCGTCCACCTCGAAGGGCAGCGCGCCGGTGGTCGCGTACACCAGCACGCTGCCCAGGGAGAACACATCGCTGGCGGGTGTGAGGGAGCGGCCGAGCACCTGTTCCGGCGACATGTAGCCGGGCGAGCCCACCGACGTACCGGTACGGGTCAGCCCGCCGCTGGTCGACGCGTCGACGAGCCGGGCGACCCCGAAGTCGATCAGCCGCGGCCCCTCGACGGTGAGCAGGATGTTCGACGGTTTGACGTCGCGGTGGATCAGTCCGGCGCCGTGGACGGCCGCCAGCGCGCGGGCGAGCCCCAGCGCGAGCGCCCCGGCGCTCCGTACGGGCAGCGGCCCCTGGGCGGCGACCAACTGCTGGAGGGACGCACCGGCCACGAACTCGGTGGCCACCCAGGGCCGTTGCCCGCCGTCCCCGGGCTCGGAGTCCACGACCCGGGCGATGCCCTCGGCGCGGACCATGGAGCTGGTCTCGATCTCCCGCGCGAACCGGGCCCGGAACCCGGGCTCGTCGGCGTACCCGTGCCGGATGGACTTCAGCGCGATCCGCTCGCCGCCGCTCCCCTCGGCGAGGTACACGGTCCCCATCCCGCCCTCACCCAGCCGCGCCAGCAGCCGGTACGGCCCTATCCGCGGCGGATCCCCCTCATCCAGCGGCCACATACGTACGTCCTCCCCGGCCGGCCCCCTGCCCGCCCATGATCGCGACCAGAGTGCCCCACCCCCACACCCCCGCGCCAGTGTTCTGCGACGGACCGAAGCGCGCCTGCTGCGGCCGTACCGGCCGGCCTACTTGCCCTGCTCCGGGCCGTACCACTGAAGGGCCTGGCCGGTCACGGAAGCGATGCACTCGAAGTCGTGATCGCGATGGAGCAGGGTGAGCCCCTGCAACTCGGCCGTTGCGGCGACGACGAGGTCGACCGCTCCCGCGCTCCGGTGTCTGCCTTGCTTGGTCAGAGCCTCCTGGACCTGCCAGGCGCGATCGTAGGCACGGTCGTCCACGGCGACCCAGCCGAAGATCAGCCGCATGTCCTCGATGCCGCGCGCCCGGTCGGCGGCCGACCGGGCGCTGTAGAAGAATTCGAGCTCGGTGATGGGGCAGGTCGCGATGAGTCCCGCTGCGGCGGCCTGGTCCCAGCCGTACTGCTCGGCATCCGCGCGCATGAACCGCGCGAGCGCGCTGGTGTCGATCAGGAACTGGGCCGCGTTCACCGGCGGTAGTTCTCCTTGTTCTCGAACAGGTCCAGATCGAAGGCGCCGTCGTCGGCCGCGGCCCGCAGCCGAGCGAGAGCGAGGGCCCGGCGCCGGCTCTCCAGCACCTCGCGGAGAGCGGTGTTGACGGTCTCCTTCTTGGTGCTCGTCCCGAGGGCTTTGGCCACGTCCGCGACCAGGTCGTCGTCCAGGTCGATGACCGTCCGGCTCATCCGCGCCTCCCTGATATCACGAGTCGAATCCAATATATCTCGGCAGGTGCATTCTTGCCCTCCTGGCCGCTCTCCCGGAGTGGCCGCCGAGGCTGCCGCCCGCGACGCCTCCGGCGACCCACGATCTCGGATCAGCGCGCCAGGGGCCGAACCCACCGGGACTGGGACCATCCGGGTGAGGCGTCCCGGTCAATACGGTTACTCCTCCCTGAGACGGATTGCCAGCACGGTCCCGTCGGCGCGGATGGACACCGCGCTCCAATGTTTCGCGGTGCTCCGGCCCGGCCACTGGTCTCGGAGCTCGTGTACTGCGCGTCGGTACTCGTTGACGCGCCCGTGGTGAAGATGCATGTACAGGCTCTTCCTGAGGCCGGAGAAAGCCTCCACGCGGGTGCCGTTGAGGCGGTAGATGTGGTCCGTGCCGACGAAGTCGATCCCGTGGATCTGGTGCGCCGCATCTCTCAGCTTGTCCGTGTCGGCGTGGACGTTGTGCTGGAAGTGACGTTGTCCTTGCTCTTTGGTGAGGTACTGCGCGGTGGGTTTCCCACCTCCGGTGAAGGCTGTCAGCGTGGCCGCTTCCGTCCGTGCAAGCACGGCGCTGAACCAGGGGAACGACTCAGGCAGTACCTGGAATCCGGGGATGGTTGTCCGTCCTCGTTCCGTGTGCTGCACGACCTCAGCCATGCGGTTCCCCTGGTCCAGGGTGAGGTCCAGGTCGGCCTCTGACGTCTCTCCGGACGGGCGGAGGACGGTCGTACCCGGCGCCTCCAGCATGTGCAGGGCGAGGCTTTCCTTCTTGGGGATCTCTGTTCCGATGAGCAAGTACGGGACGGTGCCGTAGGGCCCGATGTGCACGGACTCCACGTGAGCACTGGCCGTGCTGAGCTGCTTGTGCACCTGCTGGACGCTGCTGTGGGTCCCCTTCGAGGATACGAGGAGGACCTTGGACGGCTGCCCCGGTTGCCAGGCTTCGACGAAGAAGTGGGGCCGTCGCTGTAGCGGCTCGGGGCGCGCGCCCGTTCCGGAGGCGCTGCGGAGTGTCCAGCCGGCCTTCAGTGCGACATCCGCGGGAACCACGGAGACCGAGTGGTCGGGGTACCGGGACCTGACCAGCTTCTCGGCCAGGAGGGAGGCGAAGCCGGTGCCGATCTCCCCGGACTGCGTGGCTTTGTAGAAGCGCAGGAGATCGCGCCCTTCAGAGGACAGCCGCAGGTAGTCGCCCTCGTTGCTTTCCAGAGCCTGGATATAGCGCAGGCTCCCCCAGTGCTCGGCCAGCCCTCGTCCCGCACCTTGGCGGGCGGAAGCAGCTCCGAGGCCGATGGCGTGAATGATTTGCCAAGGGGTGAGGCTCAGTGAGCGCGGCGCGTTTCGGACGGTTCTGTAGTCGGTCCGTCGGCGAAGCGGTCCCTGCCCGTTGTCCGTCCGCTTCTCGTCCTCATCTTGCGCAGCCTCGGAGACACGGGCAGCCAGTTCGACGGACGAGCGGATCTGAACGTGTGAGGTGTTGCTCAGCTCCTGGAGAACATCGCTGACGGCTTTGGATTCGTCCTTGTGCACCGGCTGCCCTTCCATCGGTGTCGTGGGCGTGAGCCGAAGGACGTTAGGGCCCGGCAGGGGAGCGCAAGCAAGTGCGCACGAGGGGGCGCAGACCGCTATTCGGCCATTCCTTGACAGCTGCTGGTGCGGTACGACGGCGGGACCGCCGCCATGTGATGCCGTTCCACAACAGATGGTTGAGGACGGCCAGGACCCCTCCCACCCAGGTCTGCGGCTGGCCGGAGGGAACTGCAACCACGCACGTCGAAGGGCCCCACCGCGAACGGTGGGGCCCTTCTGTACAGCCCGGTGAAGGCTGGGCGGAGGATACGAGATTCGAACTCGTGAGGGTGTGAACCCAACACGCTTTCCAAGCGTGCGCCCTAGGCCACTAGGCGAATCCTCCGCCGGAAACAATACAAGACGCGGAGGGGTGGTCGCGACCAGCCGGGGGTGGGGGTGGGAGGGGGCCGGGATCGGGTAGGCTGGCGTCAGCCCCTCACGTGGCGCTATCTCGCTGAACTCCCCCAGGGCCGGAAGGCAGCAAGGGTAGGCGGGCTCTGGTGGGTGCGTGGGGGGCCCTTGTCAGTGGTGGCCGATATCGTCGGGGTTGTGTCGTCTCTCGCGCTGTACCGCCGCTATCGTCCCGAGACCTTCGCCGAGGTCATCGGGCAGGAGCATGTCACCGACCCGCTGCAGCAGGCGCTGCGGAACAACCGGGTCAACCACGCGTATCTCTTCAGCGGCCCGCGCGGCTGCGGCAAGACGACCAGTGCGCGCATCCTCGCCCGCTGTCTCAACTGCGAGCAGGGCCCCACGCCCACCCCGTGCGGTGAGTGCCAGTCGTGCCGCGATCTGGCGCGGAACGGCCCCGGGTCGATCGATGTGATCGAGATCGACGCCGCCTCGCACGGTGGTGTCGACGACGCGCGTGAGCTGCGGGAGAAGGCGTTCTTCGGGCCCGCCTCCAGCCGGTACAAGATCTACATCGTCGACGAGGCGCACATGGTCACCCCGGCGGGCTTCAACGCCCTGCTGAAGGTGGTCGAGGAGCCGCCCGAGCATCTGAAGTTCATCTTCGCGACCACCGAGCCCGAGAAGGTCATCGGCACCATCCGGTCGCGCACCCATCACTATCCGTTCCGGCTCGTGCCACCCGGCACCCTGCGTGAGTACCTGGCGCAGGTCTGCGAGCAGGAGGCCATCCCCGTCGAGAGCACCGTGCTGCCGCTGGTGGTCCGGGCCGGGGCCGGGTCCGTGCGGGACTCCATGTCCGTCATGGACCAGCTGCTCGCCGGCGCGGGAGAGGCCGGTGTGACGTACGACATGGCCACCGCGCTGCTCGGGTACACCGACGGCGCGCTGCTCGACGCGGTGGTGGACGCGTTCTCCCGGGGCCGGGAGGGCGGGGCCGCGGCGTTCGACGTGGTGGACCGCGTCATCGAGGGCGGGCACGATCCGCGCCGGTTCGTCGCGGATCTGCTGGAGCGGCTGCGGGACCTGCTGATCCTGGCGGCCGTGCCGGACGCCGCCGACAAGGGGCTGGTGGACGCGCCCGCCGATGTGCTGGAACGGCTCCAGGCCCAGGCGAACGCGATGGGTGCGGCCGAGCTGAGCCGCGCCGCCGATCTTGTCAATGCCGGGTTGACGGAGATGCGGGGCGCCACCTCGCCCCGATTGCAGCTGGAGCTGATCTGCGCCCGGGTGCTGCTCCCGGCTGCCTACGGGAACGACGAGCAGGCTCTTCAGGCGCGCCTTGAGCGGTTGGAGCGGCTGGGGCCCGTGGCCTCTGCCGCGGTCCCGGGCGCGGTGGCACCCGGGGCGGCGGTGCCGCCGCCGGTGCGCCCCGCGCCTGCGGCACCGCAGCAGGCCGCTCCGCCGCCGCCTCCCGCTCCGCAGGCCCCGCAGGCGTCCCAGGCCCCACAGCCGGCGGCTCCTGCCGCGGGTGGGCCCCGGCCCGGTGCCTGGCCGACCGGTACCGGTACGGGCGCGGGAGGCGGCTCCGGTACCGGTGCGGGCACGGGGACCGAGGGCGGTCCCCGGCCCGGTGCCTGGCCCACCGCTCAGCCCGCGCAGGCCCCCGCCCCCGCCGCGCCCGCTCCGGCGGCGCCCGCGCCGTCCGGCCCGGCCTCTCCGGCCACCGAAGGCGCCGCTGCCGGTGGTGCGGATCTCGGGCGGGTGCAGAGCATGTGGGGCGACATCCTCGACGCAGTGAAGGGCCGCCGCCGGTTCAGCTGGATTCTGCTGAGCCAGAACGCCCACGTGGCCGGTTTCGACGGCACCACCCTCCAGCTCGGGTTCGCCACCGTCGGCGCCCGCGACAGTTTCCTCGGCAGCGGCAGCGAGGAGGTGCTGCGGCAGACCCTCAGCGAGGTCTTCCACGTGCAGTGGAAGATCGACACCGTGATCGACGGCGGCATCGGCGGCACCCCCGCCCCCGCCGTCACCCGGCCGCTGCCGCAGCCGCCCGCGCCCCAGGCCCCGCCGCCCCGGCCCCAGCCGTCGCAGCAGCCGCAGCAGCAGGCCCCGGGCCCCGCCGCGCCGCCGCCCGCCGCCCCCGCGCCGTCGCAGGCCCCGTCGTCCCGGCCCCAGTCGCCGTCGCCCGAGCCGCCCCCGCCGCCGCCCGTCGAGCCCTCGCCCGAGGACGATCCGCCGGCGCCCGACGACTACGACCCGGGCAGCTCCTCCCTCTCCGGCCGCGAACTGATCATGCGCGAGCTGGGCGCGACGGTCATCGAGGAGTTCCACCACGAATGAGCCACCCGCGGCCCGACCCCGTAGGCTCGGAGGCGACAGCGAAGCAAGAGAATGTTGCCGACGGACCAGGAGTGAGCGCCCGTGTTTCCCGGTGGTGGCGGAGCCGACATGCAGCAGCTGCTGCAGCAGGCCCAGAAGATGCAGCAGCAACTCGCCGAGGCCCAGGAGGAGCTGGCCGGCACGCCGGTGGAGGGCAGCGCGGGCGGCGGCCTGGTCAAGGCCACCGTCACCGGCGCCGGTGAGCTGAAGAGCCTGGAGATCGACCCCAAGGCCGTGGACCCGGAGGACACCGAGACCCTCGCGGATCTCGTGATCGCCGCCATCCGCGACGCCAACAATTCCGCGCAGGCGCTGGCCCAGGCCAAGCTCGGCCCGCTCGCCCAGAGCCTCGGCACCGGCACCCCCGGTGGCGGCAGCGGCATCCCCGGACTGCCGTTCTAACCCCCCGGTTACTCCGGTTTCTCTAGCCCTGCGGCTGACCGGCAACTAGCCTCATCCGCAGGGAACCCGCCCCTCCCGTGGGCCCAGTGGAAGGCGTAGGCATCTCGTGTACGAAGGCGTGGTCCAGGACCTGATCGACGAGCTGGGCAGACTGCCCGGTGTCGGGCCCAAGAGCGCCCAGCGGATCGCCTTCCACATCCTCCAGGCCGAGCCCACCGACGTACGCCGGCTCGCCCACGCGCTCACCGAGGTGAAGGAGAAGGTCCGCTTCTGCGCGCTGTGCGGCAACGTCGCGCAGCAGGAGCACTGCCGGGTCTGCCAGGACCCGCGCCGCGACCCGGCCGTCATCTGTGTCGTGGAGGAGCCCAAGGACGTGGTGGCCATCGAGCGCACCCGCGAGTTCCGGGGCCGGTACCACGTGCTGGGCGGCGCCATCAGCCCCATCGAGGGCGTCGGCCCCGACGATCTGCGGATCAGGGAACTGCTCGCCCGCCTCGCCGACGGCACGGTCACGGAGCTGATCCTGGCCACCGACCCGAACCTGGAGGGCGAGGCCACCGCCACCTATCTGGCGCGGATGGTCAGCACGCTGGGACTCAAAGTCACCCGGCTGGCCAGCGGGCTGCCGGTGGGGGGAGACTTGGAGTACGCCGATGAGGTCACGTTGGGGCGGGCCTTCGAGGGAAGGCGGCTGCTCGATGTGTAACGCCAGGGGTATCGCTGGGGAGGCGATCGCATGACGTCCACGGTTCACGTCCATGACCAGGCCACCACTCCCGGTAACGGCAGCGGCAGCGGCAGCGGTGCCGGGCAGGTCGCCGGCCCCGCGGAACCCATAGGCCCGGACGCGTTCGCCGTCCAGATCGCCGATCAGATCGAGAGCTTCACGGTGGCCGTGGTGGAGGTCGCCAAGGGCGGCGACCCGGACGCCGCCGTGCCCCATCTGCTGCTCCAGGTGTCCCAGCTGCTGCTCGCGGGCGGCCGGCTGGGCGCGCACGAGGACATCGTTCCCGAGGAGCGCTACGAGCCCGACACCGGCCCCGAGCCGGACATGGACGAACTGCGCGAGCGGCTGGCCCACATGCTGGCCCCGGTGGACGTCTACTCCGAGGTCTTCGACCCGTACGTCCCGCGCAGCACCCCGGTTCCGAGCCGGATCTCCGACGACATCGCCGACATCGTGACCGATCTGCGGCACGGCATGGCGCACTACCGCGCCGGCCGGGTCAGCGAGGCACTGTGGTGGTGGCAGTTCTCCTACCTCTCCAACTGGGGCCCGACGGCCGGGGCCACGCTGCGCGCGCTCCAGTCGCTGGTCGCGCACGTCCGGCTGGACACCCCGCTCGCCGAGCTGGACGGTCTGGACACCGACAGCGAGGCCGCCGAGGCCGAGGAGGGCGTGCTGGAGCGGCAGGCCGGCCGCGTCATGGCCGCCGAGATCGCCGCCCCGCTGGGGCTGCGGCCCCAGCCGCGGGACTGATGGCCGCGCCCCAGGAGCCGCCCACGGAACCGGCTCCGGACCCGGCCCCGGACCTGGGCGAGCCCCCCGGTACGCCGCTGATCGCCGACGCCTGCCTGCGGCTCGGGCTGCCGCTGCGGCTCGCCCCCGCCGGCCTGCGCCCGGTACGGTCCGGCGCCCGCGTGGCCGCCCCCGTGCTGCCGGTCCGGCACTACGGCAGCGTCGATGTGTTCCTGGAGGCGTTCGAACGCGCCACCGCCGCCGGTACGGCCCCGGGCGCGGTCCTCGTCGTCGACAACGGCGGCCGGACGGACGAGGCGTGCATCGGCGATCTCGTCGTCCTGGAGGCGGAGGCGGCCGGACTCGCGGGTCTGGTGGTGTGGGGCCTGCACCGCGACACGGCGGACATCGCCGCCATCGGACTGCCGGTGTTCAGCTACGGCGCCCTCCCGGCCGGCCCGGTGCGGCTCGACGACCAGGAGCCGCAGGCCCTCACGAGCGCCCGGTTCGGCCCCGGACTCGTGGTGGACGGTACGGACGTGGTGTTCGGCGACGACGACGGCGCGCTGTTCGTCCCGGCGGCCCGCGCGGCCGAGGTGGTGCGGACGGCGCACGCCATCCTGCGGACCGAACGGGACCAGGCCCGCCGCATCCGCACCGGCGACACCCTGCGCCGCCAGACCGGCTTCGCCGGCTACCTCACCCGCCGCGCCGCCGACCCGGCCTACACCTTCCGCCATCACCTGCGCCGCATCGGCGGCGCCATCGAGGAGTAGGAGGAGAGCGGGGGAGGACGGGCCGGCCGCCGGCACAGCACGACGGTCACGGAACCGTCCGTCCGCTCATCCGTGCCGACGTCGGCGCCGTGGCCCGCGCCCCGGCGCGCGCAGCGCGTCCAGGTCCTCCGTCGTGAGCGCGGTGCGCACCGGAACGCCCGTCGCCCCGGCCGCCGCGAGCCGTTCGCGGATCTCGCGCGGATGCCGGGGCCGCCAGCCGGGCCCGTCGCAGCAGCGCGAGTGGAAGGTGACGCCCGCGTTCAGCAGCGCGCCGAGCGCCTTCCACCCGGCGGTGTCCCGCCGCGCGGGTACGGCCAGATCCTGCCCGGCGTCGATGAGCTCACCCCGGCAGCGCGGACAGCGGTGCGCCCCCGGTGTCTCACCGGGTACGGGCCGCTTCTTGTAGCCGGCGCGGCACGGCAGGCAGATGTAGTGCCGGCGGGTGGTCGTCGGGCGGAAGCACATGCCGTCAGTGTGGCGCACCGGCACCCGGCGGCACGAGCCAATTCCCCGCCCCCGCCCGCGTGGACGCGATCCCGGCGGCTGCCGCCGGGCGTCCGCACCACTGGGCACACTCCGCCCACCCCCGCACGTCCGCGCGCCCCCGGCCGCCAAAGGACCTGCACCGCCCCACCCCGGCATGGCACGGTGACCGCATGACCCAGCCACCGCCCTCCCCCCGGAACACGCCCCCGCACGACGGCCGCGTGATCATCCTGACCGGCCCGCCCGGAGCCGGGAAGAGCACCGTGGCGCGCTTGCTGGCGGATCGCCTGACGCCCAGCGTCCACCTGCACACCGACGATTTCTGGAGCGCCATCAAGCGGGGCGCGATCGCGCCTTATCTGCCCGAGGCGCACCAGCAGAACGAAGTGGTCCTGCGGGTGCTGGTCTCGGCGGCGTTCGGCTACGCGGACGGCGGTTACCAGGTGATCTGCGACGGTGTCGTCGGCCCCTGGTTCATCGATCTCTTCCGCGCGGCGGCCCGCGAACGCGCCCTGCCGCTGAGCTACGTCATCCTGCGGCCGGACGAACGCACCACCGTGGCCCGGGCGACGGCCCGTTCCGGCGACGCCCTCACCGACCCCGGGCCGGTCCGCGCGCTGCACGGCCAGTTCAGCGATCTGGGCGGGTACGAGGCGCACGTACTCGACTCCACCGGACTGACGGCCGACGCGACCGCCGACCGCGTACTGCGCGGCCTCGCGCGCGGCGCCCACCTCCTCGACCCGGGCGGTACCCCCACCAGCGCGGACGCCCCGGCCCACCGTTCCTGACGCCGCACTCCGCCGTGCGGCCCATGGCCCGTGACCTGCGGCGCAGTGGTGCGGGCGCGGCTGCCGGCCGTTGAGGAACAATCGTTCTTGACTGATCGTTCCCAAACCCCGTAGGGTCATGTCATGGGAAGGCCAAGGGCGTTCGACGAGGACATGGCGGTACGCGCCGCCGTGGATCTGTTCAGCAGTCGTGCCTACGACGGGGTGTCCGTCGACGATCTGGTCACACACCTCGGCGTGCACCGCAACAGCCTGTACAAGACGTTCGGCAGCAAACGGGGCCTCTACATGGCCGCCCTGCGCCGCCACCTCGCCGACGACGTCCGCCCGTTGGTGAACGTACTCACCACGGCACCGGACGCGGCGACCGTGCTGCGGCTCATCACGTCGGCCGACCTCGGCCTGCTGCTGCTCGCGGTGGCCGAACGGGCGCCGGCCGACGAGGAGGTCGCCGCCGAGGTGCGGGCCGCGCTGGGCGCGGTCGACGAGGCGATCGCCGGCGCGCTCGGTCTTCCCGCCGCCCAGGCCACCGCCCTCACCGCCGCCGCGCTGGGCATGCTCCTGCGCAAAAGCCCCGAGAGTGTCGGCACCGCGCTGTCCCAACGCCTCGATCTTCTCGTCTGACAAGGAAACGACATGGCACTGGTCCGCATCGACGGTGACGACCTCGTCGTCGTGATCGAGGGTCTGCACAAGGTCTGGGCGCTGAAGAGCAGCCTGACCATCCCGCTGGCCAACGTGCGCGGCGCGACCGCCGACCCCGGCATCTCCGCCGAACCCAAGGGGATACGGGCGCCCGGCACCCGCGTCCCCGGCCTGATCACGGCGGGAACGTTTCACCTCGACGGCGAGAAGGTGTTCTGGGACGTCCGGGACCCGGCGAAGACGGTCGTGGTCGAACTCGCCGACGAGCACTACGCCCGGCTGGTTCTCCAGGTCGAGGACCCGCGCGCCACCGTGGCCCTGGTCGAAAACGCCCTCCTCTAACCGAAAGAGGCAGCCTGTGTTCCTGAACATCGTCGCGGTCGTGATGGCGTTCGCCGTCGTGACCGCCACCCCGGCCGAGGCGGCCCCCCGCCTGGTGCCCGCCTCCGACCGCGAGGTCGTCTTCACCGTTGACGGGACGACGACGTACGGCACCCTGCACGTTCCCGAGCACCGCCCCGGCCAGCGACTGCGGGCCGCCCTGCTGCTGCCCGGCAGCGGCCCCACCGACCGCGACGGCAACCAGCCCCCCGCGCTCTCCCCGAACACCCTGGCCCTGGTGGCCGACGCGCTCGGCGACAAGCAGGTCGCCACGCTGCGCTTCGACAAGTACGGCACCGGCCGCACCGGGCTCGGCGCCTACGAGGGCCGTCCGGAAGAACTCGACTACCCGGCGTTCGTCCGCCAGGCCACGGCCGCCTACGAGACGTTGCGGGACCAGCCCGAGACCGACCGCCGCGCGCTGATGGTCGTCGGGCACAGCGAGGGGGCGATGACCGCACTGCAACTCGGCGGCACCGTCAGCCCGCGCCCCGTCGGCCTGGCGCTGCTGCAACCGCAGGCGATACGCCTGCTGGACCTGGTCACCCTCCAGCTGAAGGAGCAGATCGCCGAAGCGACCCGGCAGGGCCACCTCACCCCCGAGGAACAGCGCACCATCGACGCGGCGATCGACGCCGCTGTCGCCGCCCTGCGTGACGACCGGCCGGTGGACACCACGGAGCTGCCGGCCCCGATCGCCCAGCTCTTCGAGGCCTTCCAGGGGACGAACCACCGGTTCGTGACCAGCTCGGACGCCATTTACCCGCCGGACACCGCCGCCGCACTCCGGCCCGGGACCAGGGTGCTCCTGACGTGCGGTACGAACGACCCCCAGGTCCCCTGCGACACGACCGACGCCCTGACCACCGCCCTGCGCCGCGCGCACGTCGGCATGCCGGGCCGGGTGACGCTGCACGGAGTGGACCATCTCCTGCACGACGAGAACCACCCGGACACCCTCGCCCCGGCGGTGCTCAGCGCCTTGCACCGCTTCGCGAAACGCTGAGGCGGCCGGAAGACGAAACCCGGACCGGTTCGGACGCTCCGGCGACACCGGCGCAGCGAGGCAGCGGGGCGACGAGTTCGGCGCAGGGCCCGCCGAGGAAGTGGTGGACGTTGATGCCGCCGTACAGCGCGCCATCGGCGGCCCGGACGGCGGCGCCCATCGTGTGGACGCCGTCCTCCCCGTCGGTCTGGGTGTCCACGATCCGGCGCGCGTACGCGATGAGTTCGTGGTCGTCGTCCGTCAGGTCCCGGGCCGGTACGCGCATGCGGGCATGCTACGGCCCGTGGCGGGACGGACGGCGCGCGTCCGCCGCCTCAGGCGGTCTTCCCGTCCCGGGCCGATGGTTCGCTGTCCCCCGGGCGGTCCGGGAAGATCCAGGTCACCCCGCCGTGGATCAGCCCGTACGCGCAGAGCCCGATCGCGAATCTCACGTACCGCATGTCGCCGGACCAGCCGTTCGGCGCGCCGAAGAAGATCCAGAACGCCAGCGCGATCCCGAGCAGTATCCCTGCCGCGCCGATCATCCTTCGCAAGGAGTCATGCATGAAGGGGAGCCTTTCATACGAGTACCCGCTCGTAACATACCGAGATCGCCGAGCCCACGTACGCGCCGAACAGCGGGATCGGACGGTACCCCTGCCGCCGGTAGAACCGTTCGGCGTCCGGCTGCCGGTGGCCGGTCTCCAGCCGGAGCGTCGTCCAGCCGCGCTCGACGGCCGCCGCCTCCAGGGCGCGCAGCACGGCGGCGGCCACCCCGGTGCCCCGGGCCTGTGGCGCGACGTACATCCGCTTCACCTCTGCGCTGCCCGCGTCGAGCCGCCGCAGCGCGCCGCACGCCAGCGCCGCCCCCGCACCGCCGCCGTCCCGGGCCACCAGGAACAGGTCGATGTCGGCGGCGGACGGTACCGTCCCCGGCTCGTGGTCCTCGCTCCCGTACCGCGCGTCGAGTTCGGCCCGCTGCGCGGCGCGCAGCGCGGCGCCCTCGGGGTCGTTCCAGTCCAGCGCTTCGATCGTCCACCCGGACATATGCCGCCACCTCCGTAACAACTGTTACGGTAACAAGCGTTACGAGCCCCCTCCCAGCCTCCCGAGGTGAGATCCGTGTCACGACCGTCCCACGGCGGCGCAACCGACGAACGCCTCACCCGGGCCGTGCACGACGTCCTCGCCCGGCAGGGCCTCGAACGCCTCACCATCCGCGCCGTCGCCACCGCCGCCGGATGCACGACCGGCCTGGTCATGCACCGTTTCCCCAACCGCCGCGCACTGCTGCTGCACGCCCGCCGCACCATGCACGAGAACGCCCGCGCCCGCGTCGAGGCCATCGAGGCGGCGGCCCCCGACCCGCGCACCGCGCTGCGCGACGTCCTGCGCAACGGCCTGTCGCTCGACGAGCCGACGACCGACGCCAGCGTCGTCTGGGTCGGCTTCCTCGCCGCGTCCGTGACCGACCCAGAACTCACCGCCGAACACCGCGCGCACAACGCCTCCTGGCGGCAGCGCATCACCCGGCTCGTCGCCTCGGCCGCCCCCGACTGGCCGGCGGAGCGGGTACGCACCGTCGCGTACGCCCTCGTCGCCATGGTCGAGGGCGCCGCCGCCCTCGCGACCGCCGACCCGGACACCTTCACTCCGGCCGAACAGACCGGACTGCTGGATGCGACGCTGGCAGCTCACGGCCTGGCGTGAGCGCAGCCGAGGCCAGCCGCAGGTGCGCGATCGCGGCACCCATCGCCTCGCACAACTCGGAGCCGTTCGTCGCCAGCGGCTCCATCGGAACCGGCGGTACGAGCCACCGCCGCCCGCACAGCGCGTGCCGGTGCGACCCCACGGCGGCCAGCGGCGTCGGCCACCGGATCGCGCCACGCCCCACGCACCGGGTGCCCGGCAGCGGTGGCCAGCTCACGCTGGTCCCCAGCGGCACGACGAACTCGATCGCCCCCCGCAACGGCGCATCCAGCACCGCCCCCAGCCGCACCCCCAGCACCCGCGCCCGCGCCACGGTCAGCGCCCCGACCGCGTGCGTCACACGCGCCACGTCCCAGGCGGTACCGACCGGCACCTCTGCGGCCTGATCCCACCGCCACTTCGACTCGACATCGAGACGGCAAGCCCCGGCCGCAACTGCCCTCGAAAGGGCGGAACTTTCTGCATCCATGGGACACACGGTGGATGACCAGCGGATACTCGCGTCAGTGACGAGGTGGGTACGTAAGGTGTACGTGCGGCCTCGGAGACGCCTGGTACGTACCGTAAGAGGGAAGGCCGCTCACATGGCAGATGAGAGTTCCCAGTTTCCGGTCAGCTATCGCTATTTCGGCAGCCAGTTCCAACTCTGGCGCCAGAACGCCCAAGTACGGCGAGAAACGATCGCCGAGGCGGCGAACTACTCCGTGGACACGGTGAAGTCCGTCGAACAGGGACGGAGGCGGGTCCCGCCCCGGCTCGCGGAGATCGCGGACGAGATGTTCGGGGCGCGGGGGTTGCTCCTGGCCGGCATCCCGTACTTGAAGCGGGAGCGCTACCCGGAACGGTCCCGCACGTACTTCGAGTACGAGAACGAAGCGATCGCGATGTGGTGGTACGAGCCTCTGCTCATCCCGGGGCTCTTGCAGACGGAAGAGTACGCCAACGCCCTGATCAGCGGTCGCTACCCGCCCTGGGAGGACGACGAGGCGGAGGAAAAGGTCAGGGGGCGACTGGCGCGGAGGGCCCTTCTGACGAGCAAGCCAACCGTTGCCTTCAGCTTCGTACTCTACGAAGCTGTACTGCGCTGTCCTGTGGGAGGCGACCAGGCCCTGAAGGAACAACTCTGTCACCTGGTGGAGGTGGCAAAGCTGCGCAACGTCTCTATTCAGGTACTCCCGTTCGAACGGGTGGTGCCCTCAGCGCTCAATGGCCCTATGGTCCTGTTGGAAACGCGAGATCACGAGCACTTCGCCTTGGTTGAAGGCCAATCACTGAGCCAGCAGACGACTGCACCCACCGATGTCAGCACGCTGACTCAGCGTTATGGCATGATCCGCACGCAGGCTCTCAGCGAAGAAGAGTCCGTGTCTTTCATCGAACGAATGGTGGAACCTCTATGAGTGACGAACTGATGTGGTTCACGTCCAGCTACAGCGACACGGAAGGCAGCGCCTGCGTCGAAGTCGCCCTTGCCTGGTACAAGTCCAGTTACAGCGACGACGAAGGCAGCGCCTGCGTCGAGGTGGCGGCCTGCCCCACCACCATCCACGTCCGGGACTCCAAGTGCCCGGCCGACCCGCACCTCAGCTTCCGGCCGGACGCCTTCACCGCGTTCCTCGACACCATCCGCTGAGCCGCACGTTCAGTCCAGACAGAACTCGTTGCCCTCGACGTCCTGCATCACGATGCACGACTCGTTCTCCTCGTCAGCCGGGAGCAGCCGTACCCGCGTGGCGCCGAGGGCGACCAGGCGCGCGCATTCGGCCTCCAGCGTGGCCAGGCGTTCCGCGCCGACGAGACCGATGCCGGCCCGTACGTCGACGTGCACGCGGTTCTTGACGACCTTGCCCTCGGGTACCCGCTGGAAGTACAGGCGCGGGCCCACGCCGGAGGGGTCTGCGCAGGCGGCCCACGTGTCCCGCTCCTCCGGCGGCAGGGACTCGTTGTACGCCTCCCACGTGTCGTAGCCCTCCGGGGGCGGCGCCACGACGTACCCGAGCGTCTCGGCCCAGAAGCGCGCGACGCGCAGGGGCGAGGCGCAGTCGAACGTGATCTGAACCTGCTTGATCGATGCCATCGGCGCACCATAGCAACGGAGGGGGCCCGCTTCCTCCCCTTTTTCCGCGTGCGTCAGGAGGTGCGCGCCTCGTGGCTCTCGCGGTGCGCGAGAACCTCGCCCATGTGCGTCTGCGCCCAGCCCCTGACCTCGCGCATGACGTGGTGCAGCGACAGCCCGAGGCCGGTCAGCTCGTAGGAGACGGTGACCGGGACGGTCGGCGTCACGGTACGGGTGAGCAGCCCGTCCCGCTCCAGCGAGCGGAGGGTCTGGGTGAGCATCTTCTGGCTGACCCCGGCCAGCAGCCGGGAGAGTTCGGAGTACCGCATCGCCCTCGGCCCGTCCGCCTGCGCGCTTGTCTCGCCGGTCCGGCCGGGGCCGCTGTCGCCGCCCAGGGCGCACAGGATCAGGACGGCCCACTTGTCGGAGATCCGGTCGAGCAACTGCCGGCTGGGGCAGCCCGCCAGGAACGCGTTGTACTCCGCCTTGGCCTGCGCCCGCCGCTGCGCCGCGTTCATCGTCGTCATCGCTCGCACCTCTCCCCGCTGGGTGGGTTACGCACTCGGAAGTGCCTACTTCCCGATGGGAAGCAGCTCTCCCATGCTGAGGGAGGGAGGCGGCAGGCGCCACCCCCTCCGTGCACGACGAAAGGCAGCAGCATGAGCAGCACACCCTCCCTTCCTCTCCCCGGTGGTACCTGGGCCCTGGGGACCTGACCGTTACCCGCTTCGGTTACGGCGCGATGCAACTGGCCGGGCCGTGGGTCATGGGGCCGCCGGCCGATCGCGAGGGGGCGCTGGCCGTGCTGCGGGCGGCGGTGGAGGCGGGTATCACCCACATCGACACCAGCGACGCGTACGGGCCGCGTATCACCAACGAGTTGATCCGCGAGGCGCTGCACCCCTACCGGGCGTCGCTGCACATCGCGACGAAGGTGGGCGGGACGCGCGACGCGCAGGGTGGCTGGCCTCCGGCCCGGCGGCCGGAGGAACTGCGCCAGCAGGTCCGCGACAACCTCACGTCCCTCGGTCTCGATGTCCTCGATGTGGTCAACCTCCGGCTCGGCGACGCGGAGGGGCCGCAGCCCGGCTCGCTCGCCGAGGCGTTCGGGACGCTCGTCGAACTCCAGCAGCAGGGGCTGATCCGGCACCTCGGGGTCAGCAATGCCACCGCCGAGCAGGTCGCCGAGGCGCAGGGCATCGCTCCGATCGTGTGCGTGCAGAACCTGTACAACCTCGCCCATCGCCAGGACGATCCGCTCATCGACCGGCTCGCGGCCGAGGGGATCGCGTACGTGCCGTTCTTCCCGCTCGGAGGCTTCACCCCGCTCCAGTCCGCTGCCCTGTCGGCGGTCGCGGCCCGGCGCGGGACGGCTCCGATGTCCGTCGCGCTGGCCTGGTTGCTGCGACGGTCGCCGAACATCCTGCTCATCCCCGGTACGTCCTCGACGGCCCATCTGCGGGAGAACATCGCGGGTGCGGGACTCGACCTCTCTCCCGAGGACCTGACCGAACTGGATGCCATCGGCCGGTGACCGCTCCACAGCGTCAATGCGCGTACGGAATGTTCATTCCCCGGGGGGCGAACGGTATTTCGAAATATCGTGTGTTGATGCAGGTGGTACGGCGTGGCGAGGGGAATTCACTGGGGTTTTGGCCAACGCTTGGGGCTTGCGTCGTCACTATGTGCGACGCGTAGTGTCTGCGCTGTTCAGAGCCACAGCAAAAGCCCCCGCGATGCTGGAACATCCGGGGGCGTGACACCAAGGGACGACAGCCCTCGATGCGTTCTCATCGTACCCGGCCGACGCGCGGATTCACCACTCTGCGGAACGACATGATCCGCGACCGGCGGCTTTCCTTCGCCGCCCTCGGGCTGATCGTCTACCTCCTGTCGCTGCCCGCCATGGCCCGGGCCAGCATCCGGCACTTGGCCGGACTGCGCACCGAGGGACGGACGCGGATCGGGCGCATGCTGCACGAACTCGAAGACGGCGGTTATCTGAAGCGTGTGGTGCGCAAGACCGACGAGGGACTGTTCTACACCGAATACGAACTCTTCGACGTGCCCGGTGGGTCCTGTGCGTGTGGCTCAAACTGGGATCCCCGTGCGACAGGCTCCCTTCCTTCGGAAGAAAAGACGGGGTTGCAAGAACCCCCCTCCCTCCCCCCGGAACCCGAGCCCGAGCCGGAACCCGAGCCCGAGCGGGAGTTGGGTCCGGAGCCGGAGTGGGAACCGGAGCCCGAGCCGGAGTTGGGTCCGGAGCCGGAGCCGGAGCCCCAGCCGGTCGCGCCGGTGGAGTGGCCGGAGCCTCCCGCTCCGCCCGCACCGCCCACTCCACCCCGCCGGGCCAGGCTGCCCCGCCAGGCCAGGGCGCCGCGCCGGGCGGAATCACCCGGCCCGGTCGAGGTACCCGAGGCGCTGCGGCACGAGATCGAACTGCTCGGCTCCCTCGGCCGCTGCGTCCCCGCCCTGGCGCTCGGCGCACGCGACGCGATCGAGCTGGCGCCGCTGCTGCGGCCCTGGCGAGCCGCAGGACTCCCGGACGCGGCGGTACGCGAGCAGCTGACCGCCGGATTGCCCGAACGCGTCCTGTCCGCCGCCGGGTTGCTGCGGGATCGGCTCGTTCGGAAGGCTCCGGCCCCGCCTCCGCCGCCACCTCCGTCCGGCGCGACGCCGCCGCCGGGGCTGCGCGAGTGCCCCGGCTGCCGGGGCGTGAGCCGCACCGCCGGGCTGTGCCGTACCTGCCGGGAAGGCCCGGAGGCCGTGGCGGACCACAGCGCCGCGTCCGAGGCGGCGCGGCGCGGCGCCGCCCTGGCCCGCGCCGCCCTGCGCGGCGGCCCGGGACGCCCGGCGGCTGTCCCCCGGCGCTCGCGGCGCCCGGCAGCGCCGCGCACGCCTTCGGCCCCCACGCCGGCCCCAGCCCTCAGCCCGAACCCCACCCCAACCGAAAGAGGCTCCCATGAGCGATGACGCCACCGCCTACGTCCGGATCGAGCAGCGGCTGACCGAGGACCACCGGATCTCGTTCGGCGCCCTGGGCCTGCTCAGCTACCTGCTCAGCGTCCCGCCGGACGAGCGGGTCAGTATCGAGTCGCTGGCCCCGCTGCGGGTCGAGGGGCAGACCAGGATCGCCCGCTATCTGCGCGAGCTGGAGGAGCACGGCTATCTGAAGCGCGTGGTGCGCAAGCTGCCGGACGGGCGGTTCTGGACGGCGTACGAGCTGTTCGGGCCCTCCGGGCGCCGGTACCGGCCCGCCTGAACCCCGCCCGGCGAACCCGCCACCCTGTCATGTCCCCGACGGGATTCGCGCGGGCAGGCCCTGGGGAACCTTCAGCAATGGGAGAACTGCTCACCGTTGGTGTCGAGGAAGAGTTCTTGTTGGCCGACCCCGTCAGCGGGGTGGCGATGCCGGTGTCCGAGGACGTGATCGCGGCCGATGCCCCCGCCGCCGGGCCGGTCGGGCGGCTGAAGCCGGAGACCTCCCTGGCCGTGATCGAGACGGCCTCGGAACCGCACCGTGAACTGTCCCGGCTGGCCGACGATCTGCGGTCCCTGCGGTCCGCCGCGGCCACCGCCGCCGAGGCCGTGGGGTGCGCCGTACTGCCGTGCGCCACCGAGCCGCTGCCCGCGCCGCCCTCGCCGCCGACCGGCGGGGAACGGTACCGGCGGATCTACGAGAAGTACGGCGCCCGGATCTTCGGCCACATGACCTGTGGCATGCACATCCACATCGGGATGCCGGACCGGGAGCGGGCGGTCGCGGTGAGCAATCACCTGCGGCCCTGGTTACCGGCGCTCCAGGCGCTCGCCGCCAACTCCCCCTACGCCCTCGGCGAGGACACCGGCTGGGCCAGCTTCCGGTCCGTGTGGTGGGGGTACATGCCGGTGGCCGGTCCCGCGCCGGTGTTCGCCTCGGCCGCCGCGTACGACGCGCTGCTGGACCAGCTGGTCGCCTCGGGCGTCATCCTGGACCGGAAGATGGCGTACTGGTTCGCCCGTCCCTCCGAGTTCGTGCCCACCATCGAGGTCCGGGTCACCGATGTGTGCCCGACCGCCGACACCGCCGTCCTGCTCGCCGCGCTGACCCGCGCCCTGGTGGCCACCTGCCAGGAGGAGCTGGACACCGGCGCCCCGCCCCCGGCCGTCTCCGGCCAGCTGCTGGCCGCCGCGCACTGGCAGGCGGCGCGGTACGGGATGGAGGGGGACGCCGTGGACGTGTTCACCGGCCATCCGGTGCCCGCCTGGTCCTGGGTGGAGAAGCTGGTCAAGCACATCACCCCGGCGCTGTCCGACGCCGGGGACCTCGCGTACGTCACCGGTGGGCTCGCCGAGCTGCGCGCGCACGGGTCGTGGGCCGCCCGCCAGCGCGGAATCGTTTCTGCGGGCGGCGGCCCCGCCGACGTCGCCGCCTACCTCGCCTCGCTCCTCCTGAAGTAACCCGCCCGCGACGGCGCACCCCCGCACCCCGCACACCCCGCGCACACGGCGCGCGCGTCCGTCCGGGGGAGGCCCGCGCCTCCCACCGGACGGCGACCGTCCGTGTGAGCCTCGTTACGTTTCGCCCGTGTTTCGTGTGGGCTTTTCCAAGCCGGGCAGGGCTTCCCGCTGGATGAGCCCGGTGTCTCAGGATGTGGCATCGGATGGGCGGTTTTCGCCTGCTCGGTAGACTTCAGCAGACCGTGGTCCCCGCTCGGATCACGGCGTGAGAGATACGAGGAGCGAGCACACGTGGGCCTTGTCGTGCAGAAGTACGGCGGCTCCTCCGTTGCCGATGCCCAGGGCATCAAGCGCGTCGCCAAGCGAGTCGTCGAAGCCAAGAAGAACGGCCACCAGGTGGTCGTCGTGGTTTCCGCGATGGGCGACACGACGGACGAGCTGATCGATCTCGCGGGTGAGGTGTCCCCCGTCCCGTCCGGGCGAGAGATGGACATGCTGCTGACCGCCGGAGAGCGCATCTCCATGGCCTTGCTGGCCATGGCGATCAAAGCGCTCGGGCACGAGGCGCAGTCCTTCACCGGCAGCCAGGCGGGCGTCATCACCGACTCCGTTCACAACAAGGCCCGCATCATCGATGTGACCCCGGGCCGTATCCGTTCCTCCGTCGACGACGGCAACATCGCCATCGTCGCCGGGTTCCAGGGTGTCTCCCAGGACAAGAAGGACATCACCACGCTGGGCCGCGGTGGCTCCGACACGACGGCGGTCGCCCTGGCCGCCGCGCTGGACGCCGAGGTGTGCGAGATCTACACGGACGTCGACGGGGTGTTCACCGCCGACCCGCGCGTGGTCTCCAAGGCCCGCAAGATCGACTGGATCTCCTTCGAGGACATGCTGGAGCTGGCCAGCTCCGGTTCGAAGGTGCTGCTGCACCGCTGTGTGGAGTACGCGCGCCGCTACAACATCCCGATTCACGTACGGTCGTCCTTCTCCGGTCTCAAGGGCACCTGGGTCAGCAGTGAGCCGCCGCAGGCGCAGTCCGCACAACGGGAAGGACAAGGGGAGATGGAGCAGGCGATCATCTCGGGGGTGGCACACGACACGTCCGAGGCCAAGGTCACCGTCGTCGGGGTGCCCGACAAGCCGGGCGAGGCGGCGAAAATCTTCCGCGCGCTGGCCGACGCCGAGCTGAACCTCGACATGGTGGTGCAGAACGTCTCGGCCGCCTCCACCGGGCTGACCGACATCTCCTTCACCCTGCCCAAGGACGAAGGACGGTCGGCCATCAACGCGCTGGAGAAGCGGCGTCCGGACATCGGGTTCGACTCCCTGCGCTACGACGACCAGATCGCGAAGATCTCGCTCGTCGGCGCCGGTATGAAGACCAACCCCGGTGTCACGGCGCACTTCTTCGAGGCGCTGTCGAACGCGGGCGTGAACATCGAGCTGATCTCGACGTCCGAGATCCGCATCTCCGTCGTCACCCGCGAAGACGATGTGAACCCGGCGGTCAGGGCGGTGCATACGGCGTTCGGTCTGGACAGCGAGTCGGACGAGGCCGTCGTGTACGGCGGGACGGGGCGCTGAGCTGGCCCCGGATCGCCGGGCGTACCGCTGCCGTACCGGCACCGGGCCCGGGGCGATGCGTGACCTTTTGAACGACATTGGCGGGATGTGAAGCTCCCGTGACCAACTCGTAGGTCCGGATCGCTTGATCCGGACCAATCCCCCGGGGGACGATTTCAACTCCCCGCACCCACTCACGGACCATGTGCGGTGCGGGGAGCGTCTTTTCCACCCTCTCGCGAGGGCCACAGGCGCTGCACCACTCGGACATTTCAGGGTAGGCGGTAGGTGTGAGCCGATGTGACTCATTCAGAAACCGACCCGCGCCGTACAACCTTCGCGGGGGAGAGAGTGTCCAACTGGCGTGGCAGAGGTCCTGGAATTCACCGCGACGGCACCTCCGCATCTCCCGCGCCCGAAGGGTTCGGACGGTGCCGGGGGCATGCCCGTGATCGCCCCGCTGCCGGCTCCCGGGTCCGTCCCGGGCCCCGCCTCCGGGTCCGCCTCCCAGCCCGTCCCGCCGCCCGTCACCGGCCCCGCCGGCCCGTCCGCCGCGCCGGATGCGCCCCACCGCGCGCCGTCGCCGTCCCACGACGCGGACACCGCTATGGCTGAGGGGACCACCACCGACCACCTGACCGAGACCTACCGGGCCCACTACCGCTCGCTGCTCGGTCTCGCTGCGCTGCTGCTCGACGACATCGCCTCCTGCGAGGACGTGGTCCAGGAGGCGTTCATCCGGGTGCACTCGGCGCGCGGCCGGGTCCGCGACCCGGAGAAGACCCTGGCGTACCTGCGGCAGACCGTCGTCAACCTCTCCCGCTCCACCCTGCGCCGCCGCATCCTGGGCCTCAAGCTGCTCTCCAAGCCGATGCCGAACATGGCGAGCGCGGAGGAAGGCGCCTACGAGCAGCTGGAGCGCGCCGAGCTGATCCAGGCCATGCGCGGACTCCAGCGCCGCCAGCGCGAGGTGCTGGTGCTGCGCTACTTCGCGGACATGACCGAGGCGGAGGTCGCCAGGACGCTGGGGATCTCGGCGGGTTCGGTGAAGGCGTACGGTTCGCGGGGCATCGCCGCGCTGCGGGTCGCCATGGAGGCGGCCCGATGAGCGACCGCGATCCGCACGCGGGGGACGACCGGGAACGCGAGCCGTCCGGCGCCGGGGAACCGGCCCCCGCGCCGGACGGCTGCTCCGATCTGCCGCCCCTCCCCGAGGGCATCGACATCCCCGACAGCCCGGGACTGCTGTCCGACGAGGAGAACCTGCGCCGGCTGCTGCACGACGCGGTGGGCACCATCCCCGTCCCGGACGTCTCCCTCGACGCGCTGCGCGACGGCATCACCGCCCGGCGCCGCCGCCGGCGCCAGCTGCTGCTGAGCACCGTGGCCGCCGTCGGCGTCCTGGCCATCGGCACCCCGGCAGTCCTGGAGGCCACCGGCAACGGGGTCCGGCGCGGCAACGACCAGGCCACCGGCCTGGCCGGCGAGGCCGCCGCCGAGGGCGGCCCGGCCCCCTCCAGCGGCGCGGACGGCGGCCCCGAGGCGTACGACGGCCTGGGCGAACCCCCGCTGGGCGACCCCGCGTACGGCTCCGACGACGGCGCCGCCCACCAGCCGGACGGCACGGGCGGCGCCGCCGCCGAGAGCGGCACCCCCTACGACGGGCGGCTCACCGGCGCCGACTCCCCGCGCTGCACCGCCGGTCAGCTCGGCGCCGCGAGCGCCGTCACCGAGGAGCCGGACGCGCTCGGCAAGGTGTACGGCACCATCCGGGTCGCCAACGTCTCCGAGACGCCCTGCCGGGTCACCGGCGACACCGACGACCTGTCCGTCCTCCCCGCGGCGACCGGCACCGGCGGCTCCGGCGAGGTGCAGATCGTGCCGCGCACCGAGGACGACCGGGCCATCCGGCTGCCGGGCCCCGAGGAGGCGCACAGCGAACTGGTGCTGCCGCCCGGCGAGGCGTACGAGGTGCGGTTCGCGTGGGTGCCGGGCGCCGGGGCGTCGCGGGCCTCGTGCGCCGTGCAGCCCGACCCGGGCGGGCTGAGCCCGGACGCGGGCCGCGGCGCCGAGCCGCTGCCCGACGAACTGGAGGGCGGCGCGGGCGGTGCCGGCGGCGGTGACGGCGCGGGGCCAGGCGACGGGGACGCGGGCGGCGGCGAGCAGCCCGGCGGCCCCGGCGACCCGGGCGAGGGCGAGCCGGGCGGCGGCGACAGCGGCGCGGCCCCGACGAACGGCGCGGGCAACGGCACCCCGGGCAGCGGCGGCTCCGACAGCGCGGCCGGCGGCTCGGGGCCCGGCGGCGCGACCACCGGGCCCGGCACCGGACCGCCCCCCGGCCCGGACGAGGACACCGTCGTGCTGCGCTACACCCCGCCGGCCGGCAACGCCGCCGTCGACATCCACCTCGAAGGCACCTGCACGGGCACCGTCTACCGCACCGGCGTCCTGCCGTCCCCGAGCGCTTCGAGCACCCCGGCGCCCTGACCGCCCCGGCCCACCCCGTACCGTGGGCACGTGTACCGGTTTCTGCTGACTCCCCGCTGGTGGGGGATCAACGTCTTCGTGGTGCTGTCCGTGCCGTTCTGCCTCTTCATGGGGTTCTGGCAGCTCGACCGCTTCGAGGACCGGGTGGACAGCCACCGCGAGCGGGAGAAGCAGGCCGAGGCGGCGGAGGTCGCCGAGCCGCGCCCGCTGCGCGAGCTGCTGCCCGTCACCACCGCGACGGTGGGGGAGCAGGCCACCGTCACCGGTACGTTCGATCCCGAGCAGGAACTGCTGGTCCCCGAGCGGATGCTGGACGGGGAACGCGGCTTCTACGTCCTCACTCCGCTGCTGCCCGACGACGGCGGCGACGCGCTGCCCGTGGTCCGCGGCTGGCTGGCCGGTGACGCCGACCCGGCCGCCGTACCCCCGGCGCCGACCGGCGAGGTGACGGTCACCGGGGCGCTCCAGGGCGCCGAGTCCCCGCGCGATGTCGGCCCGCCGACCGGGCTGCCGCCCGGGCAGCTCGGCGTGATCGGCTCCGCCTCGCTCATCAACGTGCTGCCGTACCCGGTGGAGAACGCCTGGGTGACGGTGCGCGAGCCCGCCGAGCCGCTGCGCGCGGTGCCGCCGGCCACGGCGACCAACACCGGTCTGGACATCAAGGCGTTCCAGAACCTGGGCTACACCGCCGAGTGGTTCGCCTTCATCGCCTTCGCGCTGTTCATGTGGTACCGCTTCTTCCGCCGCGAGCTGGAGGCCCAGCGCGATGCCGCGCTGGGCCTCGGAGAGCCCGGGGCGCCCGGTGAGTCCGGGACGCCCGGGACGCCCGCCGCCGTACCGGCCGCGGGCGGGGCCCCGGCTACGGAAGATGACGCAGGGCGAACTCGATCTCCATCCGCGTCTGTTTGATCCGCTCCTCCACCACCAGCGAGCCGTGGCCGGCGTCGTACCGGTACACCTCGTGGGGGGCGCCGCGCTCCTTCAGCCGGTCCACGTAGTTCTCGATCTGCCGGATCGGGCAGCGCGGGTCGTTGACGCCCGCCGAGATGTACACCGGCGCCGTCACCCGGTCCACGTACGTGATCGGCGACGAGTCGCGCCAGCGCTCGGGCTGCTCCTCGGGCGTGCCGCCCAGGAGCGTGCGGTCCATCGCCTTCAGCGCCTCCATCTCGTCGTGGTAGGCGGTGACGTAGTCGGCCACCGGGACCGCCGCGACCCCGACCGTCCACAGCGCGGGCTGGACCCCGAGGCCCAGCAGGGTGAGGTAGCCGCCCCACGAGCCGCCGGTGAGCACCAGGCGCTCCGGGTCGGCCAGGCCGGTCTCCACGCACCACTCGCGGACGGCGGCGATGTCCTCCAGCTCGATCAGCCCGATGCAGTGCCGCAGGGCGTCCGTCCACTCCCGGCCGTACCCCGTCGATCCCCGGTAGTTGACCCGGACGACCGCGAAGCCGTGGTCGAGCCAGGCGGCGGGGGCCGCGGCGAACGAGTCGCTGTCGTGGTGGGTCGGGCCGCCATGGATGTCGAAGACCGTCGGGAACGGGCCCTCGCCCTCCGCCGGGCGCTGCACCAGCGCGTGCACGGCGCCGCCGGGGCCGTCCACCCACACGTCCTGCACCGGCAGCGACGGGGGCGCCGTCTCGCCGGGCGGGTCGAGGACGGTGGCGCCGGTGCTGGACTGCACGCGCGGCGGCTCGGCGGCCGAGGACCACAGGAACTCCACCGACCCGTCCGGGCGCGCGGTGGCGCCCGCCACGGTGCCGGCCGGGGTGTGCACCCGGGTCAGTTCGCCGAGGGTGTGGCCGTCGACGTCCGCGCGCCACAGCTCGCTGCGGGCCCGGTAGTCGTGCTCGATGAGCACACCGGAGCCGTCCGCGTACCACTCGGCGCCGACCTCGCCCGGCAGCTCGCAGGCCAGCTCGCGCTGCTCGCCGGTGAGCGGGTCCCAGATCAGCAGTTCCCAGCGGCCGTGCCGCTGGTGGCCGACCAGCAGCCGGCTGTCGCCGTCCACCGGGGCGAAGCCGAGCACGGACAGACCGAGGTCCTTGGTGCCGGCCTCGGTGTCGTCCAGCTCGGCGACCGGGGTGCCGTCGAGGCGGACCACGCGGATCGCCGAGTGCATGGCGTCGCCGTGCTCGGTGTGCTCGATGGCCAGCAGGGTGCCGTCGTGCGAGAGGTCGCCGACGCCCGCCGACTCGCGGTGCCGGTAGATCTCCACCGGCGCGGAGCCGTCGGGGCGCGCCACGTGGATCGTGGTGCCGACCTCCTCGGTCATCCGGCCCACCACGACGGTGCCGTCGCGGCCGAGCGCGAGACCGGCCGAGTACGCGGGCTCCAGGCCCGGTACGGCCGCCTCGTGCGGGCCGCCGGCGAACGGCTGGCGGTGCCAGACGCCGAACTCGTCGCCGTCGCTGTCGGCGAACCACCACACGTGCGCGCCGTCCGGGCTGAGCGTGCCGTGGACGGTGCCGTTGGGGCGGTCGGTGGCCTGCCGCCGCTCCCCGGTGGCGCGGTCCCAGGTGTACAGCTCGAAGGTGCCGGTGGCGTTGGAGATGAACAGCGACCGGTCGGGGGCGTCCAGCGCCCACTGGGGGAGGCTGACGCGCGGGGCGCGGAAGCGCCGTTCCCAGTCGGGGAGGGTGACGTCCTCGCCGTGGCCGCCCGGCTCGTCCGCGGGCTCCGGCCGCTCAGTCATCGCTGTCCCCGGTCTCGTCGATCTCGACCTGGATCTCGACCTCGACGGGGGCGTCCAGCGGCAGCACGGCGACCCCGACCGCGCTGCGCGCGTGTCGGCCGGCCTCGCCCAGGACCTCGCCGAGCAGCTCGCTGGCGCCGTTGATGACGCCGGGCTGGCCGGTGAAGGACGGGTCGGAGGCGACGAAGCCCACGACCTTCACCACCCGGACGACGCGGTCCAGGCTGCCGGCCACCGACGCGACGGCGGCGAGCGCGTTGAGCGCGCAGATCCGGGCCAGCTCCTTGGCGTCCTCGGGGCTGACCTCGGCGCCCACCTTGCCGGTGCGCGGCAGTGCGCCGTCCACCAGCGGCACCTGGCCCGAGGTGTGGATGTAACGGCCCGAGCGCAGTGCCGGTACGTACACCCCGGCCGGGGCGGGCACCGGCGGCAGGGTGATCCCCAGCTCGGCGAGCCGGGCCGCCACGCGCCCGGCGCTCACTGGGTCTTCTCGCGCTTGAAGTACGCCACCAGCTGCTCGGGGTTGGCGGGGTTCTGGAGCACCTGCACCAGCTCCCAGCCGTCCTCGCCCCAGGTGTCGAGGATCTGCTTGGTCGCGTGCACCAGCAACGGCGCGGTCGCGTATTCCCACTTGGTCACGGTCGTCATGGCGCCCACTCTAACGACCGGGCGGCGGGCGGCCGGGCCTGCGCCCGGGGCGGGCCGCCGGCTCCGGCGGGTGCGGTAAAAAAATCACCGATGTGTGGCCCGGGGAGGATTGTCGATCATCGCACCGGGCAGACTGCCCATCGGAAGCCCACTCCGGCGGCTCTAACCGGCTGCCGCGTAACCCCCGTCACTGTCGTAGGTGTTCTCGTACGCGTTCTCGTACTCACAGCGGGCTGTTTCCAGCAGCCTGCGCCAGGACGTGACCGTGGGACGGCGACGCAGCAGTGCGCGTCGTTCCCTTTCGGTCATGCCGCCCCATACGCCGAATTCCACGCGGTTGTCGAGCGCGTCCGCGAGGCATTCGGTGCGTACCGGGCAGCCGGTGCACACCGCTTTGGCGCGGTTCTGTGCCGCGCCCTGCACGAACAGTTCGTCCGGATCTGCGGTGCGGCAGGCGGCCTGCGCGCTCCAGTCGGTTACCCAGCTCATGACCGGTGCCGTCCTCTCCCGAATCGAGGCTCCCCCACGGCGGCAAGTGGCATATTCACCCTTGCCGGTTGAGGACGTTACGGAAGGCGGCGGGAGCGCAACACCCCCAGAGGGTCCCATCTTGAATGGCCCGTTCGGACTAGGGGAGTTCCCTCATCACCCACGTGAGTGAATGCCGAACATGATCCGCATTTCGGAGGGTGCGCGAATAGCAAACTCTGCGGGCATATGACCAGAGCCAAATCCTCATCTCACTCACACGAGTGAAGATCGCTTGACGGTTCCCCCGTGCCCGGTCCACGGCAGCCTAACGAACGCCCGGCCATCTGTCCGGCGTTCGACCGCTTACGCTTGCTCCATGGGTAGGAAGCGCCCGGGAGGCGGACTGAGCACGACACAACAGGCGGCCAAGTTCCTCGGGGTCAGCGTGCTGTCCGGGGCGGTGCTGGCGGGGCTGGCGCTGCCGGCCGTCGGCGCCCTGGGGCTGGCGGCCAAGGGGACGGTGCAGACCTTCGACGAGATCCCGAGCGAGCTGACGCGGCCACCGCTGAGCCAGAGCACGCTCATCCTCGACGTCGAGGGCAACAAGATCGCGGAGGTGTACTCCCGTTACCGCACGGTGATCGAGGCGGACGAGATGGGCCCGTACGTCCGCCAGGCGCTGGTGGCGGTCGAGGACGCGCGCTTCTACGAGCACGGCGCGATCGACCTGAAGGGCATCCTGCGGGCCCTGAACCGCAACGTGACCTCCGGCGGCGTCCAGGAGGGCGCCTCGACCCTCACGCAGCAGTACGTGAAGAACGTCTTCGTCGAGCAGGCGGGCGACGACGCGGAGGCGGTCGCCGAGGCCACCGCCCAGAGCGGCGCCGAGGGCATGGGCCGCAAGATCCGCGAGATGAAGTTCGCCATCCAGCTGGAACAGGAACTCACCAAGGACGAAATCCTTACCAACTACCTCAATATCACCTACTTCGGACAGCAGGCGTACGGCATCGAGGCCGCCTCCCAGCGGTACTTCTCCAAGCCGGCCGCCGACCTGGAACTGCACGAGGCCGCCCTGCTGGCCGGGCTCGTCCAGTCCCCCAGCGCGTACGACCCGGTGAACTCGCCCGACAAGGCGGTCAACCGGCGCAACGTCGTCCTGGAGAAGATGGTCGAATCCGAGGACATCACCCGCGCCGAGGCCGACGAGGCCAAGGCCATGGACCTCGGCCTCAACGTCAGCCGCCCGCAGAACGGCTGCATCACCGCCGTCCACGACGCCGGCTTCTTCTGCGACTACGTGCGCAAGGAGATCCTGAACAACCCCGCCTTCGGCGAGACCGAGGAGGAGCGCAGCGAACTGTGGCGCCTCGGCGGCCTGCGGGTGCGCACCACCCTGGACCCCACCGCCCAGGCGGCGGCGGCCCAGGCGGCCAAGGACGGCGCGTACGCGGACGACGAGGTGACCGCGGCCGTCGTCCAGGTCCAGCCCGGCACCGGCCACATCCTCTCCATGGCGCAATCCCGGCCCTACGGCCTGGACGTCACGGCGCACGAGACCACGCTCAACCTGAACGTCTCCAGCTCCATGGGCGGGACGACGTACGGCTTCCAGCCCGGCTCGACGTTCAAGCCGATCACCGCGGCCGTGGCCCTGGACGCGGGGATCAGCCCGGCCGAGGTGTACAGCTCGGACCGGAAGATCACGCTGCCGATGGACCAGTTCCGCGACTGCGAGAACAAGCCGCTGGGCTCCGCCGACGAGCGCGAGTGGTCGGTGCAGAACGAGCGCGAGGACATGAAGGGCAGCTGGGACATGACCGACGCCCTCGCCCAGTCCGTCAACACCTACTTCGCCGACCTGGAGCGCCGGGTCGGGGTGTGCGAGACCGTCACCCTGGCCGGTGAGATGGGCGTGCGCGGCGGCAACGACCAGGAGCTGCCCGCCAGCCCCTCCGCCACGCTGGGCGGTCTGGAGACGACGCCGCTGATGATGGCGAACGCCTACGCGACGTTCGCCAACCGCGGCACGTACTGCGAGCCGGTGGCCATCCTGGAGGTGACCGACAGCAACGGCCAGGCGCTGGACGTACCGGAGAGCACCTGCACCCTGGTGATGTCGGAGCACACCGCCGACACGATCAACATGATGCTGCGGGGCGTCGTCGAGGACGGCACCGGCCAGACGGCCGGCCTGACCGACCGCGAGAACGCCGGCAAGACCGGTACCTCGGACAACCGCAAGAACGTGTGGTTCGTCGGCTACACCCCCGAACTCTCCACGGCGGTCCGGGTCGGCGGCGACGCCACGCTGATCCCGATGGAGAACATCACGATCGCCGGCAAGCCCTGGGAGAAGGCGGGCGGCGGCAGCGTCGCCGGCCCGATCTGGCGGCAGGCGATGACCGGGGCCCTGGCGGGCGTTCCCGCGTCGACGTTCCACGAGGTGGACGTACCGCGCGGGAACGACGACAAGGACGACGACAAGGACGACGACCGGGACCGCGATCGGGACCGGGACCGGGACCGGGACCGGGACCGCGACCGGGACGATGACGGGGACAACCCGGACATCGACCTCGGCGACTGGGGCGACTGGGGCGACTTCGACTGGGGCGACAACCGCCCGGGCAACGGCTGGGGCCGCGACCGCTGAGTGACACCGCACGACGAAGGGGCGGACCGGATCCTCCGGTCCGCCCCTTCCCCTGTACGCGGTCAGCCGGCCAGGGCCCGCTTCACCAGCCCCGCCACCCGGCCGCCCTCGGCCCGGCCGGCGACCTTCGGGGACACGATCTTCATCACGGCGCCCATCGCCTTCGGCCCCTCGGCGCCACCCGCCTTCGCCTCGGCCACCGCCTCCGCGACGATCGCCGCCAGCTCCTCGTCCCCGAGCTGCTGCGGCAGGTACTGCGCCAGCACCTCGCCCTCGGCGCGCTCCCGCTCGGCCTGCTCGGCCCGGCCGCCCTTGTCGAACGCGTCGGCCGCCTCGCGCCGCTTCTTCGCCTCCCGCGCGACGACCTTCTGCACCTCGTCGTCGGACAGCTCGCGGGCTTCCTTGCCGGCCGTCTCCTCGTAGGCGATGGCGGTGAGCGCGAGCCGCAGCGTGCTGGAGCGCAGCTCATCCCGCTCCTTGATCGCCGCGGTCAGATCGTCGGTGAGCCGGGACTTCAACGTGGTCATGCGATCATTGTGTCAGGCAGGGCCTGCCTACGATGGGACGCATGCGTGCTCGCTCCGCCGTCCCGCTCGGCATCGCCGCCCTGGGGGCCGCCACCCTCGCCTACGCCGCCGGCTACGAGGTCCGGTCCTTCCGACTGCGCCGGGTCACCATCCCGGTCCTCCCGCCGGGCATGCGCCCGCTGCGGATCCTCCAGATCTCCGACATCCACATGGTCAGCGGCCAGCGCAAGAAGCAGCGCTGGCTCCAGTCCCTGGCCGCCCTGCGGCCGGACCTGGTGATCAACACCGGGGACAACCTCTCCGACCCCGAAGGCGTCCCGGAGACCCTGGACGCGCTCGGCCCGCTGATGGAGTTCCCCGGCGCGTACGTCTTCGGCTCGAACGACTACTACGCCCCGAAGCTGCGCAACCCCGGCCGCTACCTGGTGGAGCGCGTCCAGGGCCGGCACGGCCTCAACGGCAACGCCCCGGCCGTCGGCGTCCCGCGCAACCCCTGGTGGGACCTGCGCGACGCCTTCGACGAGGCGGGCTGGGTCAACCTCACCAACACCCGCGGCCGGATCAAGACCGCGGGCGCCGAGATCGCCCTGACCGGCCTGGACGACCCGCACATCAAGCGCGACCGCTACGGCGAGGTGGCGGGCGGCCCCGAACCGGGCGCGGACCTCTCCCTCGCGGTGGTGCACGCCCCGTACCTGCGCGTCCTGGACGCCTTCACGGCCGACCGCTACCCCCTGATCCTGGCCGGCCACACCCACGGCGGCCAGCTGTGCGTCCCGTTCTACGGCGCACTGGTCACCAACTGCGACATCGACCCGGACCGGGTGAAGGGCCTCTCCACCCACGAGTCGGCGGGCGAACGCGCCTACCTCCACGTCTCGGCGGGCTGCGGCACGAACCGCTACACCCCGGTCCGCTTCGCCTGCCCCCCGGAGGCCTCACTGCTCACGCTGACCCCCCGGGACAGCTGACCGCAGAACCAGATTTCGCGTATGCCCCCGGGCCGGGTAGAGTAATCCTCGCTGCACCGGGGTGTGGCGCAGCTTGGCAGCGCGCTTCGTTCGGGACGAAGAGGCCGTGGGTTCAAATCCCGCCACCCCGACAGACCAGGGGCCCGATCCAGACCATGGATCGGGCCCCTGACGTATGTCCGGGGGTTGTCGCCGGGTCGGTGTCCGTCCGTTCCGGGGAGCCGGCCGTGCCGCACCCGGCGCGGCGGCGGGGGTACGACGGTCCCGTCCGTTTCCCCCGGCGCCGAGGAGCCCGCCGTGTCCGTTCCCGCCACGATCGATCAGGACGCCAGGGCGTACAGCCTTGCCCACGCCTACGGGCTGGCGCGCGCAGCCGAGTTGGCGTACAAGGACGAGGCCGCCGTCGCCTCCCAGGCCGGGGTGTGGGGGTTCGACCGGCGGCGGCACCACGAGTCGCGGTTCACGCCGCCGTTCCCGCTCCAGGACACCCAGGCGTACACCATGGCCAGCGATCGGATGATCATCACGGCCTTCCGGGGCACGGAGCCGGAGCAGATCAAGGACTGGCTCTCGGACACCACCACCCCGCCCTGGCCGGGGCCGGGGCCGGGCGGCACGGGCTATGTGGACTACGGGTTCGCGGAGGCGCTGGACTCGGTCTTCCCGGCGGTGCGGGACACCCTCGCGGAGTTCCGGGACAACGGTCAGACGGTGTGGTTCACCGGCCACAGCCTCGGCGGCGCGCTGGCCATGCTGGCCGGTGGCCCGGATGCGGCTGGAGGAGCCGCGGCTGCTGGCGGACGGCATCTACACGTACGGCCAGCCCCGCACCTGCGACCGGCTGCTGGCGGCGGTCTACGACCAGGACTTCGCACAGCGGATGTTCCGCTTCGTCAACAACAACGACATCGTCCCGCAGCTGCCGCCCGAGCCCGCCTACACCCACGTCGAGGCGCTGCGGTACATCGACACATCCGGGAAGGTGCGCGACAGCATGCCCCTGCTGACCGGGCTGGGCGACCGGGCGAAGGGCCTGACGGCGGACATGCTGGCCCCGGCGAGCGACACACTGCGGGACCACCCGGTGCGGCGGTACATCGAGGCACTGGAGAAAAACCTCGGCTGAGGGCCGCACCCCGGCCGGGGGCAACTGTGCGGGAGCCGCTACCCGGTCCGTGAGATGAGCGCCAGGAGCCGGGCCAACTCCTCCCGCCCGCGCATGATCACGTCGAACGCGGCTGCCCGGTCCGCGTCGGGAGGGAGCGGGGTGTCGGTGAGGAGGTCCGTGCGGGTGTAGGGGGTGCGCAGCCAGCGCTCCAGCGCGCGCCAGTCGATGAGCCGGTCGAAGGGCAGGACATCCGTCCAAGGCGTCGCTTCGTACGGTGTGCCGTCGGCGCCGTTCGCGTGGAGAAGGCCGGAGCGGCGCACCAGGCAGGGGAAGCAGAGACCGCAGTTGGCCAGACGCCGGCCACCTTTGCGGCGGGCGGGCGGCTTGCCGCAGCTGAGGGTGCGTTCCAGCTGGGACGATGTGAGACCCGCGGTGAGTCCGGCCGCGCACACCTCGCCTTTCGTCCGCAGGGCCCAGGGGTTGACCACCTGGACGCCGGTGTCGTGGTCACCCACGGCGGTCAGGAGCGCATTGAGGCTGTGCAGCGTCCCCGGGTGCACGGAACGGGTGGAGAGAGCGGCGGAACGGGCGGCTGTCAGCGGCGGGTTGAGGGCGACCTGGCCGTTCTCGGGGATGTGGACGGTGGCCACTCCGTGCGCGGTGGCGGCGCGGATGGCGCCGGCCGCGTAGAGCAGCCCCCGGGTGCGGGAGGAGGGCTCCAGCCGTTGCCGGGTCCCGTCGCCCTTCGGGGTCTGGTCCATCCGCAGCAGGATCACCGGCCGGCCCCGTTGTGCGACGGCTTGGTACACCTGGTCCTGGAGGGACTTGAGGCCGATCTCGCGGAACATCACCAGGAGCAGGGGCCGGGGGTCGTCGGCGACGGCGCGGGTGGCGGCCCAGGTGAGGGAGTCCAGACCGCCGGAGAACAGCGCCACTTCCGAGGCGCGCTGCTCGCCGGGATCGGTCATCGCCGGCTGGATGTGCCGTCCCTTGAGCGGGCGGAGGTCCAGATCCCAGAGGTCCCCGGTGAGGCTCTGAAGAAGCGTCGCGAGGTGGGTGCGGGCGTCGGGACGCTGCCACCGGTCGTGTTCCGTGACGGGGACGGAGAGGGTGATGCGGCGGGTCCACCGGTCCTGGACGCGGTGCCTGCGGGCGTATTTGTCGGCGATGAAGATGGCCCGGGCGACACGGAACAGATCCTCGGCCCAGTCGGGAACCGGGCCGGGCAGGCGGTGCAGACCGGTGGTGTGCTGCTCGGACCGCTGGAAGGCGTGCTCGTCGACGGACGCCCAGGCACCGTCGTGCGGCGGCGACCCGAGGGGGTCGCGCCACCACAGGTAACAGCCGGAATCCGTCATACCTCGGCTCCCTTTCTTCCGGTGGTCTCCTCGGTGGTCAGGCCGAGTGCGCGGCCGACGACCTCGGGCACCATCGATGCGGCGATCTCGGGCAGGGTGGGGGGTGGTTCGGGCGAGGGGTCCGCTGCCGGGCCGGGTTCCGGGGGAGCGTCCGCTCTCTCGCACGGGCTCGGCAACCAGCCCAGCACCGTGTTCGCGACCGAGCCGGCGATTCTCTCCTCCGGGTCGACGGCGATGAGTACGGGCACGGCCAGCTTGAGGTGTTCGGCGACGACGGACCGCAGGAACTCCGCGACCAGGCCGGCGAAGAAGAACCGGTAGAGGTCGCACAGAATGTCGGAGGCGATACCGCCGCGCGCCGCGCCGGTGTCCAGGGCGTGGTCGAGTTCCGGGTGCAGAGCCCGGACGTCGCGGACCGCCGTGGCCAGCCCTCGGCGTACCGCGGCGTCGGCGAGGGTGCCGCCGTCTCCGCCGACCTCGCGGATGAGCCGGGCGAGCAGGGCGTCCGCCGACTCCTCGCCTGCGGCGGCCAGCGAACCCATGACGCGGGCCAGTTGTTCGCCCGCCGCGCTGGCGACGTCGTACAGTCCGA
The DNA here is from genome assembly GCF_900116145.1 of Streptomyces harbinensis. Lineage (GTDB taxonomy): Bacteria > Actinomycetota > Actinomycetes > Streptomycetales > Streptomycetaceae > Streptomyces > Streptomyces carpaticus. The sequence continues at coordinate 541,742 of NZ_FPAB01000004.1, forward strand.
AGGCCGAACGGTCGGCGCGCAGCGTTTCGTGCAGGGCGCGCAGCTGGTCGTCGGCGATGGATTCCAGTCGCTGAGCCGCCTTGGCCGGCTGCTCGGGCAGGCGGGCCAGCCTCCTGCTCGCGTTGCTCCACCGGCCGCCGGCCGGTCCCTTCCACCGTGTGGATGTGCCCACAGTGCCCCCAAGCCGCCGGTTGTGCGATCAGCGCTCCTCAGCCATGGCACCAGAGCCGGCGATCTTCGGATAGGGCGGGACTCGGCCAGGGCGGCTGGGGTACGGCCGGCCCGGTGTCCGCTCGGAACGCCACCGCCCGTGTGGCGTGGCGTGGTGGGTGGGGCCGTCGTGGTTCCCGGTGTCCGAGAGGGCACCGGGCCGGGCCGGGGGTGTGCCGGGAGTGCTCCGTGGGTCCTGGTGGCCGGATGGTCCTCCCGGTGCGGAGGGCTTGATTCCGTTCCGGTGCGCGATCGCCGACGAGCTGTCCGCCTGGCCTCAGTTATTGATAATGGCAGTCATGTTCATTTAGGCTTCCGGGGTCCCGTCCGTGCTCCCGAGGAGGAACCCCGTGGCCGTTCCCAAGCGCAAGATGTCCCGCAGCAACACCCGGCACCGCCGGGCTCAGTGGAAGGCCACCGTGCCGCAGCTGGTGCCGGTCACCGTCGACGGCGAGACCAAGCTGGTACCGCAGAACCTCGTCAAGGCGTACCGGCGCGGCCTGCTGTAGTCCGGGCGGCGGGGGCCGGTCCGCTGGTGTGGGCCAGGGTGTGCAGGTCGTGGTGGTAGGCGGTGGCCGCCGTGGTGACGCGGGTGAGGTGGGAGAGCAGCACGGCCGGGGTGGCGGTGCGGGACTCCAGGTGGGCCAGGCCCGCGATCAGGGCCGCGCGGACCGTGTGGAGCAGGAGCCCGTCCAGGGTGATCGCCTCGCGCCAGAGCTTCTCCGCCCGGCGGAGGGTGGCCGGGTCCGCGGTGGAGAGGGCCGCGTAGAGGTGGGGGGAGAGCGGGTCGGCGGGGGGTGGGGAGGCCGGGGCGCCGGTCAGGTCGTGGTGGAGCTGACCGGTGATGTCGCGGTAGGTGCGGTCGTGGAAGCGCTCGTGCGCCTCGATAGCGAACTGGAGGGTGTACGGGGTGAGTTCGGCCGGCTGGGAGGCCAGGCTGGTGCGGGCCTCGCGGATGGAGAGGTCGGTGGGGAAGGCGTTGCCGCGCCGGGTGAGTTCGGTGGCCCAGCGCAGCCAGCTCGGGTACGGCTCGGAGTCGTTCCGGGTGATCCGGCCCACCCGCAGTTTCCGCAGCCGGGCCGCGACCGCCTTGTCCCGGTGGTGGCCCAACTGCTCGAAGATCCCGGTGGCGTCGGTGCCCAGGTAGCTGAGCAGTGGCGCGACACCTCCCGGGTGGCGGTCGAGGAAGCCGGTCACGTCGTAGACGCCGTCGTCCACCACGATCCACGGGCGGTCCGCCGCGTGGTCGTGGCGCAGCACTTCGGAGAAGGGCAGTGAGGGTTCTCCGGCCGGTGCGGCGCCCGCCGGGGCGGGAGCGGGTGCCGGCGGGGCGGGGCGCTCCGCCCGGGACGCGGCCAGTTCGCCCGCCACCCGGGCCGCCGCCGGGAAGCCGGAGATGGTGACGTCGCGGCCCACCCGGTACGAGGTGTTGAGGTAGCCGGCCACCTTCAGCCGGTGCCGGGCCAGCAGCCCGTTCTCCCCGGCGTACACCGCGCGCAGGCCCGCCAGCGCCGCGTGCAGCGGCGGGTGGGCGGTGGCCGCCGCGTGGCCGCTGATGTCCGCCGCCGCCACGCTGTCGATGAACGCCCGCCAGTTCGCTGGGTAGTTGGCTCGTAGCCGGCCCGCCTCCTCGCCGATGAACGAGCGGTAGCCGGTGCGCCCGATGACTGCGTCCAGCAGGTGGAACATCGGAGAGGCGGTGCCGCTGGGCCCGAGCCCGTGCCGTACCAGCGGCACGGCGAGCGGGGCCACCGTCTTGGCCCACACGACCGGGTCGACATGGAAGCGCCGGCCCGGCCTAGGATCGATCTTACGCAGCCCCAGCGCGGTGATTTCCCGCACGCATTCGGTCATCAGCAGCAGCCGGTCGGTGAGGGCGCGGGCGTCCTCCTGGGCCGCGGCCGTGTGGGCGTCGACTGCCGCCGCCACCAGCGGGGTGCCGCGCGAGAGCATCTCCAGCTGGGTGAGGTAGAAGAACTGTTCCTCGTCGGTGCCGACGGTGGGTACCAGCAGCCGTACGTCCTCCACCAGGAGCGGCCGGGCCGGGGAGGTGTCCTGCGGGTCGCTCGGGCGCCAGTTGGTGATGACGAGATCCAGGTAGGACAGGAAGGGCGTGTCCCGGCCCAGACGTGCGCACACCTGGTGCCAGGGGGTGAGAACGGAGGCCGGTGTCGGGGTGTCGTGGCGCGGTTCCACCCGGTGGTAGGCATGCACCAGGATGCCCAGGACGGTCGCGGCCCGCTGGAGGAAGGCGTCCGGCAACGCCCCCGGCCCTGCGTCCAGGACGGGCAGCGACTCCAGGCGGCGGCGCAGCCGCAGCCCGGCGTACAGTCCGGGCAGCTCCGCGGCCATCTCGTCCCACAGCGCGTGGGAAGCGGGTAACCGCTGGACGGGGGGTGCCGCCGAGGTGAATCCGGTGGCCCACGACAGCGGCCCCGCGTTGTCATGGCCCTGTTTTCTCGACAGGTTTTCCGCTGCGTCGACTATCTCTCCCGGGGACGGTGGACGGCGCATCGCAGGACCCTTTCGCCGGGGTTTATCGATCCCTGTCACCCTGCAATGACGGGATCCGGCGAATCAATCAATTATCGTCTGGACCCGGTTAATTCTCATCCGGTCCGCAGGGTACGGAACTCCCCGGGAGTGATGCCGAACTCCTTGCGGAATGCCAGGTGATACCCCACATGGCTCTGGTAGCCGACCAGCTGGTGGATCTCCCGCAGCGGCACCGAGGCGTCCGCCAGCAGCCGGCGCGCCTCCTGGAGCCGGCGCACCATCAGGTGCCTGGCGGGCGGCTCGCCGACCAGTTCGCGGAATACCTGGGAAAAGGCCGAACGGGACATGCCCGCTTCCCGGGATAGCGTCTCCACCGTCCACGGGGTCGCATACGAGGCGTACATCGCGGTCAGCGCCCGGCTGATACCTGGATGCCGCAGCGCCCGCAGCGCCGGGGAGTCGGCCGCCAGCCGCTCCATCGCCGTGCGCAGGGACAGCACCAGCACCATCTCGAAGGCGCGCAGTGACACCATCCGGGCCCCCGGCGCGGTGCGGGTGATTTCCGCCGGGAGGGACTGGAGGGTGCGCAGTAACAGGGGCTCGTCGCCCAGCATGTGGGCGCGCAGCACGATCACCCGGGGCAGGGCCCGGTACAGAGCGGGCTCGGTGGTGCTGTCGAAGTGCAGGCTCGCGCACAGGATCTCGGTGTCCGGCCGGGCGTCGCCGACCCTGACCACATGGGAACTCCCGGCCGTGCGCGCGGGCAGCACCTGGTGCAATTGGGTGGTGGTCACCCCGGGCGCGGCGGAGAAGGTGTGGGCGGTGCCATGCGGGAACAGCGCGAGGTCACCTTCGTGCAGCCGGACCGACTCCTCGCCGTCGCAGGTGATGAAGCATTCACTGCGCACCATGTAATGCAGGACGGCATGGCTGTCTTCTTGGCCCGCGACGCCCCAGACGCCGCCCGCCAGCCACTTGCTGTAGTAGGTATCCGTCAGCCGCAGTGGCTTGAGCAGTTCGCTGAGCACGTCTTTTTCGTCCACGGATGATCCTTAAGTCGTGCTGGTTTCTTTTTAATTGATCCTAGCCGCGCACTGATGAAAGCTGACGGGTGTGGGACCGGAGAGGGGGGAACACCGGCCACACATCACTGACGTATGGGGGAACAGTCGATGAATATCCTGATCGCCGGCTGCGGGATCGGGGGTCTGGCAGCCGCCCTCAGCCTTTACGAGGCAGGGTTTCGCGATCTGCGACTCGTGGAGGCGGCGCCCGCCGTCCGGCCGCGCGGCGCCGGGGTGAATCTTCAGCCGAACGCGGTGCGCGAACTCGCCGCACTCGGCCTGTACGAGCAGGTCTCCGCCCGCGCCGCCGCCATCGCCCGCCTCGGCTACCACAACCACCTCGGTCAGACCGTGTGGCACGAGCCGCGCGGCCGGGCCGCCGGCCACCGCTACCCGCAACTGGCCGTGCACCGCGGCGAACTGCTGACCATCCTCGCCGACGCCGTTACCCGCAGGCTCGGCCCGGACGCGATCCGCACCGACGCCAAGGTCACCGGGTTCGAGCGCACGGGAACGGACGGATTACGGGTCCGGCTGGCGCACCGGCGGGAAGGTGCCGGCGTCGAGAGCACCACCGAGGCGGCGCTGCTGATCGGCGCCGACGGCATCCACTCGGCCGTGCGCGCCGCCCTCTACCCCCACGAGGGCGCGCCCCACTCCGGCGGCACCGTCGTGTGGCGCGGCATCACCCGCGTCCGGTCGTTCCTCGGCGGCGACTCCATGGTGGTGATGGGCGACGGCCGCTGGAAGGCGGTGGTGTACCCGCTGGCCGGGGCGCCCGGCGCCGACGGCCTGGTGCCCGTCAACTGGGCCGCCTCCCGCGCCGCGCCCGCGGGAGAGGCCGACGACCGTACCCGCCCGGTGCCCCGGACGGCCTTCGCACCGCACTTCGCGCACTGGCGGGTGGGCGATCTGCGGCTGCGCGAGGTGCTGGCCGGGCCGGACGACATCGTCCAGTTCCCGCTGATCGACCGCGACCCGCTGCCGCGCTGGTCCTTCGGCAGGGTCACCCTGCTGGGCGACTCGGCGCACGCCATGGCGCCGATGGGATCCAACGCCACCACCCAGGCCATCGTCGACGCCCGCGCCCTCGCCCACGCGCTGGCACACGACCGGGCGGATCCCGACCGCGCCCTGCTGGCCTACGACCGCGAACGCCGGCCCGCAATGAACCGGCTCGCGCTGATGAGCCGCGCCAAGGGCCCCGAGGCCGTCATCGACCTGGCCTGCGAGCGCGCTCCACACGGCTTCCGGCACATCGGCGAGGTCGCCGACCGGGCCGAACTCGCCGCCCTGGCCGAGGCCTACGCCCGTGCCGGGCAGCTCGACCCGCCCTCCGCCAACGAGCCATCGCCGTACGGCGTACCCGCGCCGGCCTGAAACCCGCACCTCTTCCCGACCCCTGACCAGGAGACAGCAGACATGACCCGCAGCGGCCAGGACTACCTCGACTCCCTGCGTGACGGACGGTCCGTGTGGCTGGACGGCGAACTCGTCAAGGACATCACCGAGCACCCGGCCTTCCGCAACACCGCCCGGTCGATAGCCCACCTGTACGACCTCGCCCGGGACGAGAAGCTGCGGGATGTCCTCACCGTGCCCGGGAACGGCGCGGACCCGCACGGCCGGATCCTGCGCGCCTACCACGTGCCGCGCTCGGCCGACGACCTCGTAGGGCGCCGGAAGGCGTTCAAGACCTGGTCCGAGGCCGGCTACGGCTTCCTCGGCCGTTCGCCCGACTACATGGCCGCCGGGATCGCCGGCTTCGTCTCCGCCCCGGAGATCTTCGCCGGTACGGACGGCGGCTTCGACGGCCGGGACAACCTCGCCGCGTACTACCGTCGGATGAGCGAGGGAAGCCTCTACCAGGCCTTCACCATCACCAACCCGCAGATCGACCGCACCAGATCCGCCTCCGAACAGGAGGAGAACGATCTGTACGTCCGCGTCGTCAAGGAGCGCGACGACGGCATCATCGTGCGTGGCGCCAAGATGATCGGCACCGCGGCGGTCTTCGGCGACGAGGTCATCGTCGGCACCATCGAACCGCTCGCCCCGCAGGACGTCGAACACGCCCTGACCTTCTCGGTGCCCATCGACACCCCGGGTCTGAAGTTCATCTCCCGCGCCTCCTACGAGGCGAGCGCCCGCAGCGTCTTCGACAACCCGCTGTCCTCCCGCTTCGACGAGAACGACGCGCTGCTGGTGTGCGACGACGTGTTCGTGCCCTGGGAACGGGTGCTGACCTACCGCGATGTGCAGGCCAGCTTCCTGATGTGGTGGGGCACCCCCGCGTACCACAACTTCGTGCACCAGGCCGCGGTCCGCTTCTGGACCAAGCTGGAATTCCTCACCGGCCTGGCCATCCTGATCGCCAAGTCCAACAACACCTATCAACTGCCGCCGGTCCAGATGCAGATCGGCCGGCTCATCGGCTGGCTCAACATCGCCAAGTCGATGGTGCTCGCCGCCGAGAGCGCCTACGAACGGGTCGGCACCGACCCCGAGGGGCCGGTGCACATCAACCGCGAGATCGCCTCCGCGCACCGCGCCATGGCCGGTGACCTCTACCCCAAGGTCATCGCCGAGGTCAAGATGCTGGCCGGCGGCGGCCTGATCCAGCTGCCCGCCTCCGGCTACGACCTGACGCACCCCGAACTCGGCCCGCTAGTCGCCAAGTACGTCCGCTCCCCGGGCACCCCCTCCGAGCAGCGCATCAAGCTGCTCAAACTCGCCTGGGACGCGCTGGGTTCCGAGTTCGCTTCCCGTCACGAGCAGTACGAGCGCTTCTACCACGGCGCCCCGCACGTCTACCTGCCCGGCATTGTCCGCGACGGCGACCCCGAGCGGCTCGAAGCCTTCACCCAGTCCTGCCTGGACGGCTACGACCTGGGCGGCGGGCCGGCCGGAGCGGCCGAAACGGGGGCCGGACGTGCGAGCTGACCACCGGCGGGCACTCGCCCTGCTGGCCTGCACCCAGTTCCTGCTGCTGCTCGACACCTCGGTCATCAACGTCGCCGCCCCCTCCATGGGCCGCGACCTGGACATCTCGCCCGCCGCGCTGTCCTGGGTGGCCAACGCCTACCTCGTCTCCTTCGGCGGGCTGCTGCTGCTCAGCGGCCGGGCCGCCGACCTGCTGGGCCGGCGCCGGGTGTTCGTCATGGGGCTGGCCACCCTCACCGCCGCCTCCGTCCTCGGCACCGTCGCCAACAGCGCCGCCCTGCTCATCACCGCCCGCGCCGCACAGGGCGTCGGCGCCGCGATGGCCGCCGCCGCCGCGCTCGCGCTGCTGCTGATGCTGTTCCAGGACGGCCCGGAACGGCACCGAGCACTGGGCATCTTCGCCGCCATGGCGGGCGCGGGCGGCGCGGCGGGCACGGTGCTCGGCGGCGTGCTCACCAGCTGGCTCGGCTGGGAATCCACCTTCGCCATGAACGTCCTGGTCGGCATCGCCCTGATGCTGCCGGTCCGCCGGCTGCTGCCCGCCGACCGGCCGGCGACGGACGGCCGCGGCATCGACCTGCCCGGCGCCGTCACCGTCACCCTCGGGCTCGCCCTGCTCGCCTACGCGCTGGTCAACGCCGGCGAGACCGGCTGGCGGGCAACCGAAACCCTCGCCACCGGAGCGGCGGCGCTCGTCCTGCTCGCCGTTTTCGCCGCGCTGGAGCGCCGGGCCGCTCACCCCCTCGTCCCCCTGGAGATCTTCCGGCGCCGCACCCTGCGGCTGGCGAATCTGCTGGCGGCGCTCTGGCAGATGTCGCTGTTCCCGATGTTCTTCCTGGTCAGCCTGTACCTCCAGGCCGTACTCGGCCACGAGCCGGTGATCGGCGGCCTCGGCCTGCTGCCGCTGTCGCTGGTCGTGGTGGTGACCGCGTCGTTCGCGGACCGGCTCATCGGACGGTTCGGGCTGCGCGGCGTGATGACCGCCGGCTTCGCGCTGGTGGCCCTCGGGATGGCCTGGCAGTCACTGCTCAGCGCGGACGGATCGTTCGTCACCGACGTACTGCCACCCTCGCTGATCCTCGGCGTCGCGCTGCCGCTGGTGTCGATCACCACCAACGTGGCCGCCACCCTGGGCACTGCCGAGCACGAGGCGGGCCTGGCCTCCGGACTGGTCAACACCAGCCTCCAGTTCGGCTCGGTCATCGGCCTCGCCGTGCTCTCCGGAGTGGCCGCCGCCCGTACCGGGGCGAGCGACGCCACCGACGCGGGCGTGGCGCTCACCGAGGGGTTCGGCACCGCCTTCCTCGTCGGCGCCGCGGTCGCCGTCGTCGCCGGCCTGCTCAGCACGCGGCTGGTGATCCCCGATCCGCCGGCCGCCGCCCCGGGGGCGATCGGCGAATCCGCCACCCGCGGCTCCCGGACCGCCCCCTGAGCCGGGCGCCGGCCGCCCCCACCCCCGACCCGATCAAGGGAGACAGACACATGACCCACACCCGCCGAGAGCGGTGCTACCTCGTCACCGGAGCCACCGGCTTCCAAGGCGGCGCGGTCGCCCGGCTGCTGGCCGGACGCGGCGACACCGTGCGCGGCCTGGCCCGGCAGCCCGGACGCGCCGACACCGCCGGCGCCCCTCTCGTCACCCCGGTCGCCGCCGACCTCGGCAACGCCGAGGACCTGCGCAAAGCCTTCGACGGCGTCACCCACGCCGCCGTGGTGATGCCCCTGGAGTACGCGGCGGACACCGTTGCCCGCTACGCCCGCAACATCGCCGACGCGGCCCGCGACGCCGGTGTCGAGCGGATCGTGTACAACACCAACACCCCGCTGCCGGACGCCGTCACCGGCTTCGCCGGCTTCGAGACCCGCCGGGCCGCCGAGGAGATCCTGCTGGGCAGCGGGGTGCCCACGGTGGTGATCCGACCGCCGGTCTACCTCGACAACCTCTTCAGCCCCTGGAACGGCCCCGCCCTGGTCAACGACGGCGTGCTCGCGTACCCGCTGCCCGCCGGCCAGCGCGTGGCGTGGATGTCGCACCAGGACCTCGCCACCGTCGTGGCCGCCGCCTTCGAGGCGGAGCACCTGGTCGGCCGGGTACTGAACGTCGGTGGCGCGGAGGTCCTCACCGGCCCGGAACTCGCCGACCGGTTCGGCCGGGCGCTGGCGCGGGAGGTCACCTACGTGCCGCTGGAGGTCGCCCGGTTCGAGGAGGGTCTCGCGCAGGTCGTGGGCAGCGCGGCTGCCGCCGGGGTGGCCGGCATCTACCACCACGTGGCCGGCGGTACGGCCGCGCACCTGCTGGATCCGGAGCCGGCCGATGTTGAGCATGAGTTGGGCGTCCGCCTCACACCGGCACTGGAGTGGATCGGCGCGCAGCCCTGGCAGACCTGGGCCAGAGCGGCCGACTGACCCGGAGGCCGGCGCGGCACCGGACCACTCCGCGCCGGCCACCGGACATCAGCGAGAGGGGGAACGACCATGTCCGCACATCACACCGGGATTCCGTCCGCGGCGGCCGAGCCGATCGCCGTCATCGGCATGGCCTGCCGACTGCCGGGGGCGGCCGGCGTCGCGCAGCTGTGGGAACTGCTGTGCCGGGGCGCTGAGGCACCGGGACCGCACATCGAGGGCCTCGACGGCCGGACGCCGGGCACGGACCCGCCCGGCACCGCCGCCACCGGCGGTACCGACCCGCAACAGCACCTGCTCCTGCACACGGCTCGTGAAGCGCTGGCCGACGCGGGCACCGATCCGGCCGCCCTGGCCGGCACCCGCACCGCCGTCTTCGCCGGCCAGAGCCAGGCCGACCACTGGGAACGACTGCGCGAGACCCGCGCCGAACGCCGGCTCGATCCGCTCACCGCCCTCACCGACGGCGGCCAGCAGCGCTCCGTCCTCGCCGGCCGGCTGTCGTACGCCCTCGGACTGCACGGCCCGAGCGTCACCCTCGACACCGGCCAGGCGTCCTCGCTCGCCGCCGTCCATCTCGCCTGCACCAGCCTGCGGGCCGGCGAGTCCACGCTGGCGCTGGCCGGCGGCGTCAACGCCATCCTCTCCCCGGTCGCCGGGGACCTCTTCGACCGGGCGGGGGTGCTCGCCGCCGACCGCCGCTGCAAGTTCGCGGACGCGTCGGCCGACGGTTTCGTCCGCGCGGACGGAGCGGGCGTGGTGGTGCTCAAGCCGCTGCGTACCGCGCTCGCCGACGGCGACCGGGTACGCGCCGTCCTGCTCGGCAGCGCCATCAGCCACGACGGCGCCACCAAGAAACGGCTCACCGACCCGTCAGTCACCGGTCAGCGGCTGGCGATGCGCTGGGCGTACGAGGCGGCCGGCGTCCCGCCGGGCAGCGTCGGGTACGTCGAGGCGCACGGCACCGGAACCGGCATCGACCGGGTGGAGCTGGCCGCGCTCAATGAGGAGCTGGCACCCGGGCGACCCCCGGGGCATCCGCTGCTGGTGGGCTCCGTGAAAACCAACATCGGGCACTGCGAGGCCGCCGCCGGAGTGGCCGGCCTGATCAAGACGGTGCTGTGCCTGGAGCACCGCACCGTGCCACCGAGCCTGCATTTCAGCACCCCCTCGCCGTACGTGGACTGGGACCGGCTGCCGATCACGGTGCCCACCGCCACCCGGCCACTGCCCACCGTGCCCACCGGTACCGGGGCCGGCCCCGACTCCGCTCCCGCGCCGGCAGCCGTCAACGGCCAGAGCATCTCCGGAGTCAACGTCCATCTGGTTCTGCGCGCGGCACCCGCCGCCGACCCGGACACCGGACCACCACCACCGTCCCGCACCTCGGCCGCGCCGGCCACCTGACCGGCGCCCCGCCGCCACGCGCCCCCGCCGCCGCGTCCCCAGCGCGCGGCCGCCCCCTCACGCCCGCACGCACGCGCCGGCCCGCGCGCCGCCGCATCCCCACGTGCCGTGCGCGGACGCCGCACCTCGCGCGCCCCACGCTCCACACCTCCCCACGCCACTCACGGGCGCCGTCGTGTCGCGCGACGCCCCGACCGTCGACGTCCGTGCTTCCCGTCGACCCATCCGACTGTCCGATGCGCTCCAGGGAGATCCCGATGCCCACCCGCACCCGGCACACCACACCCGATCCCGACCTCGGCAACCCCATACGGGTGGCCACCATCCGCGACCTCGACCCGTTATCGGCCGACCGGGCCTGCTTCGCGCTGCGCCGGCAGAATGAGGCCGCCGATGTCCCGGCCCTCACCGCCGCTCTGCGCGCCCTGCTGCCCGCTCCCGGGACGGTCGCCACGTACTCGTTGGAGGAGTCCGTCGCCGCGATGCGCGACCTGGGCATGTTCCTGGGCTCCATCAAGCGGCACGGGCCCGAACCGCTGGACCTGGTGCCCGAAGCGCTGCCCGTCCTGCGTGAACTCGGCAGCCGCACCGACATGGTGCCCCGCGACACGGTGCACCACTACTGCACCTGGAACCCGGTGGGCGCCCGGCAGCGCATGTACACCGGGGACGTCCAGGAGGCCTACCTCCAGGAGTCGGTGCGGATGGTCTTCCCGCACCTGCGCGACGGCCTCGAACTCGCCGCCACCCTCGGCGACACCGACCTGGCCGACCCCAAGTTCGTGCTGCTGACCGACGAACTCACCCAGCACACCGAGACGATGGTCACCGCCATCGACATGGTGGTCGCCAACGTCGGCCCCGAGTTCTTCGCCCGTGTGCTGCGGCCCTACTTCGAGGAGATCGACGTCGGCGACCGGGTGCTCCTCGGCCCGGCCGCGGCACAGGTCCCGCTGTGGCTGATCGACCTCGCCATCTGGGCCGCCGACCACAGCGACCCCGGCTACCAGGAGTTCCTGAGCGACTCCATCCCCTACAGCCTGCGCCGCTGGCGCGACCTGTACGACCGCTGGGTCCGTACGCCGTCTGTGGTGGGCCGGCTGGTGGAGGCGTTCGGCGACGACCCGGCCGCGGCGGAGCGGCGCTCCCCCGCGCTGCGCGCGAGTACCGAGGCGCTGGCCCGCCTGCTGCGCGTGCTGGTGGTCTTCCGGGGCCGGCACCTGGGCATCGCGCGCAAGGCGTACGACGCCGACCTGCGGCTGTACCCGGTCGGCAGCGGCGGGGCCAGTGTCGATCTGCTGCGGCAGATCATCGACCTGACCCGGGCCGCCGCACGGCTGGCGCGGCCGTCGTCCGGTCCGGCGCCCCACGAGCGGCGGAGGGCGGCGGGATGAGTGTGCTCATCGCGGGGGCCGGCATCGGCGGACTCGCCACGGCGCTCAGCCTGCACGCGGTCGGTGTCGGCGGGGTACGGCTGCTGGAGGCCGTGCCCGAGATCCGGCCGCTCGGTGTCGGCCTCAACATCCTGCCCAACGCGGTCCGGGAACTGGACGGACTCGGCCTGCTGGAGCGGCTGTCGGCCGTGTCCGTGCCCACCGGCTCGCTCGGCTACTACAACCGGCACGGCCAGTTGATCTGGCACGAGCCGCGCGGCCGTGCGGCCGGCTACCACTGGCCACAACTGTCCATCCACCGCGGTGCGCTCCAGTCGGTGCTGGCCCGGGCGGTGTGCGAACGGCTCGGTCCGGAGGCGATTGTCACCGGGGCGCGGGTGGAGCGCTTCGAGGAACTGCCGGTCGGCGGACGGGTACGGGTGCACGCCGGCGGCCGGGTTTACGAGGCGGACGCGCTGATCGGCGCGGACGGCATCCGGTCCGCCGTACGGGCCGCCTTGGTCCCCGGGGAGGGGCCGCCGCCCTGGAACGGGCTGATCGTATGGCGCGGTACGACCTGGGCTCCGCCCTTCCTCGACGGACATACCATGATCATCGCTGGGGACGACCGGCGCCGGGCGGTGATCTACCCGATGTCCGAACCCACCACCGGCGGTTCGGTGCTGATGAACTGGGCGGTGGCCAGGGCGGCGCGGCCCGGAGAGGAGTTCGCGCCGGCCGACTGGAACCGGGCGGTGCCACCGCGGGAGTTCCTGGCCGACTTCGCCGACCTGGCCTTCGACTGGCTGGACGTCCCCGCGCTGATCCGCACCGCCGACGAGGCGTACGTCTACCCGATGGTGGACCGCGATCCGCTGCCCCGCTGGACGCACGGCCCCGTCACCCTGCTCGGGGACGCCGCGCACGCCATGTACCCGATGGGGTCCAACGGCGCCACTCAGTCCATCGTCGACGCCCGGGCCCTGGCCCGGCACCTGGCCGCGGCTGGCGGGGTGCGGGAGGCGCTGGCCGGCTATGAGCGGGAACGGCTGCCCGCCGTCACCCGCGTGCAGCACAGCACCCGGCGCCGTGGCCCGGAGGTCGTCATCGATCTGGCGCACCAGCGCGCGCCCGGCGGCTTCCGGTCCGTGCGGGATATCTTCCCGGGCACCGAACTACGCGACATCTCGGAGGAGTTCGCCCGGACGGGCGGCTTCGACCCGGCCACGGTCAACGAAGGAGCGTCCCGGTGAGAATCGACGTCTGGTCCGACGTGTCCTGTCCCTGGTGCTACATCAGCAAACGGACCTTCGAACGCGCCCTCGCCTCCTTCGGGCACCCCGGCACCGAAGTGATGGCGCACCCCTACCAGATCGACGGCGAGCGCCCGGCCGAGCCGATGCCGATGCTGGCGTGGCTCGGCGGCAAGTACGGGCAGGAGCGCGCCCGGGCCATGAGCGAGGAGGTCACGGCGGCCGGACGCGGCCACGGCATCACCTTCCGCAACGAGCAGGGCTTCGCCGCCAACACGCTGTCCGCCCACCGGCTGCTGTGGTGGACGGCACGCGAGCACGGCCACGGGGTGCGGAGCCAACTGGAGGAACTGATCTTCGCCGCCTACTTCACGGACGCCGCCGACATCTCCGATCCGGCGGTGCTGGTCGACCGCGCGGCGGCGGCCGGCGTGGACGGGCCTGCCGCACGGGAGTTCCTGCGCTCGGGGGACGGGACCGAAGAGGTCAGACGGGCGGTGCGTTCGGCCCGGGATCGCGGGATCGACACCGTTCCCGTCTACCGGTTCAGCGGCGGTGAACGGTTCGAGGGTGCTCAGACCGACCCGCGGGTCTTCCGAGCGGCGCTGAGCCGGGAGAGCGAGGCGAGCACGACATGAGCGTGCTGGCGGACATCATCACCGGGGTCCGTGAGGATCTAGAACGGCGTAGGGCCGCCGTCCCCGAGAGCGCGCTGCGTGAGCGCGCCGCGGCGTACGGGGGCGGCCCGGCCGCTGTCGCCGGGACAGCGGAGCGGCTGCGACGGCCCGGCGCCGGCGGCGGGCCGCGGGTGATCGCGGAGGTGAAACGGGCCAGCCCGTCCAAGGGCTCGTTGGCGCCCATCGCCGACCCGGCCGCGCTCGCCGCCTCGTACGCGGCGGGTGGCGCCGCGGCGATCAGCGTGCTGACCGAGGGCCGCAGGTTCGGCGGCTCGCTGGCGGATCTCGCGGCGGTACGGGAGAGGGTGCCGGTGCCCGTCCTGCGCAAGGACTTCGTCGTCGATCCGTACCAGGTGTGGGAGGCGCGGGCGCACGGCGCGGACCTGGTGCTGCTGATCGTGGCGGCGCTGGACCAGCCGCTCCTGACCGGGCTGAGCGCGCTGGCCAGGGAGGTGGGACTGTGCCCGCTGTTGGAGGTGCACGACGAGGAGGAGGCCGGCCGGGCGCTGGCCGCCGGTGCCGGGGTGATCGGCGTGAACGCCCGGGATCTGCGCACCCTGGAGGTGGACCCGGGGGTGTTCGGCCGGGTAGCGCCGCTGATCCCGGACACGGTCGTGCGGATCGCCGAGTCCGGCGTCCGCGGTCCGGCGGACGCCGCCCGGTACGCGGCCGAGGGCGCGGACGCGGTGCTGGTCGGTGAGGCGCTGGTCCGGGGCGCGGACCCGGCGGCGGCGGTCGCGGCGCTGACGGCGTCCGTACCGGCCCGGTGACCGCCTCCGGCGCCCGGTTCCGCCTGCGGTGGTCGGGGCGCGCGCCCGCCCCGACCATGGCGTGCGCGCGGCCGGTTCCGGCGCCCGCCGCCCGGGGCGAGCCCCCACGCGCCCCGGTGGGAACGGCGTCGTGCGGCGAGCGGCCCGGGGGTGGGGCCGCCGCCCGGCTCAGCCGGTCCGCGCGGCCTCCGCGTGCTTCGCGCAAGCGTCCCTCCAGCGGGACAGGACGGCCTGTGCCGCGCCCGAGTCCAGCGAGGCCGTCGCCTGGGCGTATCCGGCGGCCAGCCGTTCGGTCACCGTGCCGTCCACCGGCGCGAGGGCTGCGAGGCCGGCCGCCGCGTTCAGCAGCACCGCGTCCCGTACCGCACGCGCCACCGGCTCGCCGCCCAGCAACGCACGTGCCACCGCCGCGTTGTACCCCGGGTTCCCGCCGCGCAGCGCGTCCTGCGGCGCGCGCGGGACGCCCAGTTCCGCCGGGTCGAACCGCTCGCGGCGCACATCGGCACCCTGTACCGACCAGATCGTGGAGGTGGTGGTCACCGTGATCTCGTCCATGCCGTCGTCGCCCCGGAAGACCAGCGCCGACACTCCCTGCCCGGCCAGCGCCCCGGCCAGCGTCCCGGCCGCCGCCGCGTCGGCGACGCCCAGGGCCAGCGCGGCCGGCGCGGCGGGGTTCGCCAGCGGGCCCAGCAGGTTGAAGACCGTGCGTACCCCCAGTTCGCGCCGGGTGGCCGCCGCGTGCCGCATCGCGGGGTGGAACAGTGGCGCGAACGCGAAGGTGATGCCGGCCTCGTCGGCGATCTCCGCGACCGCCTCCGGAGGAAGCCGCAGTTCCACACCCAGTTTCTCCAGCACATCGGCGGAGCCGCACCGGGAGGACGCCGACCGGTTGCCGTGCTTCACGACCCGTGCCCCGGACCCGGCCGCGACGATCGCGGCCATGGTGGAGACGTTGACGCTGTCGGAGCCGTCCCCGCCCGTCCCCACGATGTCCAGCACCGGCCCCGGTACCGGCAATGGCAGCGCGTGCGCGCGCATCGCCCGTGAGAGGCCGGCGATCTCGTCCGGCGTCTCGCCCTTGGCGCGCAGCGCCACCAGCAGCGCGGCCAGCCTGGCGGGCCCCGCTTCCCCCGCCATCACCCGGCCCATGGCCCATTCCGTGTCGGCCGCCGCCAGATCGCGGCCGGACAGCAGGGAATTCAGCATCAATGGCCAGCGATCCTGCTCCGGTTCGGTCACGGGATTCTCCTCAGCCGGGATGGTGCGGCAAAAGCCGGGGGCGAAATGAACGCGCCGTCCATCGTGATCGGGAATGCGACGCCGCACCAGACCGATTCCGCACCGCCGATACATACCAGTGAGGGAGAACATTGCCGTGCCTCTGCACATGGCCATCCCGGTATCCCGGAATTCCGGGGCATCGCTCACCGCCCAGATCCAGGCATTCATCCGGCAGGAAATCGAGGCGGGAACGCTCCAGCCCGCCACCCGGCTTCCCTCCAGCCGCCGGCTCGCCGAGGACCTCGGCGTCTCGCGCAGCGTCGTGGTCGAGGCGTACGCGCAACTGGTGGCCGAGGGCTACCTGGACACCGCTCGTGGCGCCAGCACCCGCGTAGTGCGGCACCTGCCGCGCGAGCGGGTGCTCTCGCCGCTGCTGGACGGCGGTCATGTCCCGGTGGCCCGCTGGGATCTGCGTACCGGCGGCCACAGCAGCGCCGTCTTCCCGCGCACCGAGTGGCTGGCCGCGTACCAGCGGGCCCTGGCGACCCCGGGAGCTGGCGACCGGGGCGACGGCTACCCGCCGCTGGCGGGCGAGACGGCGCTGCGGGTCGAACTCGCCCGGTATCTGGGCCGCGCGCACGGCGTCCGCACGGCCCCCGAACGGATCATGATCACCAGTGGGTTCGCGCAGGCCCTCGGTCTGCTCGGCGCCGACCTGCTGGAGCGGGGCATCTCCCGGCTCGCCGTGGAGGACCCGGGCCATCCGGGGCTGCGGCACTTCATCCACGCCTCGGGGCTGAGCCCCTGCCCGGTGCCGGTGGATGACGAGGGCATCGACGTGGAGCGGCTGGTGGCCTCCGGGGCGCGCGCCGTACTGGTCACCCCCGCCCACCAGTTCCCCACCGGTGTCACCCTCAGCCCGGCCCGCCGTGAGGCGCTGGTCCGCTGGGCGCTGGAGCGGGACGGCTGGATCATCGAGGACGATTACGACGGCGGCCTCTGGTACGACCCGGGCGCCGCCCGCCCACTGGCCCTGCAACGCCTGGCCCCCGAGCGGGTGATCTACGCGGGCACGGTCAGCAAGACGCTCAGCCCCAGTCTGCGACTGGGCTGGCTCGCCGCTCCCGGACCGGTGCTCGGCCAGCTGCTGCGGCAGCGTGCCCGGCTGGATCTGGGGAGCGAGTCGCTCAGCCAGCGGGCGTTCGCGGAACTGTTGGGCGGTGGCCTGTTCGACCGTCATCTGCGGCGGCTGAACAAGCTGAACGCGGTCCGCCGCGCCGCCCTGGACGCGGCCGTCCGCCGGCATCTGCCCGGCGCCCGGGTGCTGGGCCCGGCGGCCGGACTGCACGCGTACGTCCGGCTGCCGCGCCGTACGGACGAGGTGGCGCTGGTGGCCGGTGCGCTGCGCCGTTCGGTGCTGGTGCGGGGCGGCGCGGCGTATCACACCCGGCCGCGCCGGGACACCCCCGCGCTGGTGCTCGGCCATGCCCGGCTGCCCAGGACGGGGGTGGCGGAGGCGATCAGGGAGCTGGCCTCCTAGGGCCTGGCACCGGTAGCCGCACCCGCCTCCGTACCGGCACGGACCAGGAAGTTCTCCAGCAGTTGCAAGCCGCCGGTGGTCATCACACTCTCCGGGTGGAACTGCACGCCCTCCACCCGCAGCGAGCGGTGTCGCAGGCCCATCACATAGCCGTGGTCGACGTCGACGGCGGTGGTCAGCAGCGGCTCGGGCAGCGGCTCGGCCACGATGAGGGAGTGATAGCGCGTGGCCTCCAGGGTGTTGCCGAGGCCAGTGAACACCCCGTCTCCGTCGTGCCGCACCGAACTGGTGCGGCCGTGCATGACCTGGTCGGCAACCTCGACCCGGCCGCCGAACGCCAGGGCGATCGCCTGGTGCCCCAAGCACACCCCGAGCACCGGCACCCGGCCGGCGAACCGGCGTACCAGCTCCACGTGCCCGGACGCGGCCGGATGTCCCGGCCCCGGTCCCAGGACGACGGCGTCCGCGCCGAGCGCGGCCAGCTCGTCCGGGGTCCTGGTCCGCGAGCGCACGACCTCCGTCTCCGCCCCCAGGGTGCGCAGGTACTGGTCGATGATGTGCACGAAACTGTCGTAGGCGTCGACAAGCAGCACCCTGGGTGCCCGGGCCGTCGTGGTGGTCACAGCAACTCCTCACCGGTGAGCGCCCAGTAGGCCGCCCCCATCTTCGCCAGGGTCTCCTGCCACTCGGCCGCCGGATCCGATTGCGCGACCATCCCGGCGGACGTCTGGGTGGAGTACGCGGCGCCGTCGTACTCCACCGTGCGGATGCACAGCGCGAGTTCGCTCCACGCACCGCGTGCGTCCAGCAGTCCGACAGCACCCGCGTACGCGCCCCGCGCCTCCCGCTCCAGGCCGTCGATGATCTCCATCGCCCGGATCTTGGGGGCCCCGGTCATGGTCCCGGCCGGAAAAGTGGCCCGTACCGCGTCCCACACCCCGGTGCCCGGCGCGAGCCGTCCGGTGACCGTGGACACCAGGTGGAAGACGTGGGAGAACGTCTCCACCTTCATCAGCCCGTCCACCGGGCGGGTGCTCGGGATCGCGACCCGGCCCAGGTCGTTGCGGCACAGGTCCACCAGCATCACGTGTTCGGCCTGCTCCTTGGTGCTGGCCCGCAACTCCTTGACACGGCGCTGGTTCTCTGCGTCGTCCGGCCCGCGCGGGGTGGTGCCCGCGATGGGTCGCATGGTGATCACCGCGTCCTCGATCCGCACGTGCAACTCGGGGCTGGCGCCGATCAGCAGCCCGCCGGCGCGCGGCACCAGATACATGTACGGGGACGGGTTACGGGCCCGCAGCCGCCGGTACACGTCGGGCGGTGTCAGCTCGGTCTCCACATCCACCCGGTGGCCGATCTGGATCTGGTAGATGTCGCCGACCCGGATGTGTTCCAGACAGCGGCCGGCCCACTCCAGGAAGGTGTCACGGCTGACGCTGTCCCGTACGGCCCGCGGGCGCGGGGCCTCGGGCAGACCGCCCTCGTACCGGCGGGGGAGCGCAGGCGGCGGTGGTGCGGCGGGGAAGTCCGCGCTCTCGGCGCGCAGATGCTGCGGTTCGCCGCCGGAGCCGGTGCCATACCACACGGTGTCGCGGAAGAGCGCGAGCGTGAGGTCGGGGCCCCGGGGAGGTTTGGTGCGGGGCGGGAGGTCCTCCATCAGCCAGGACGACTCGTAGGCGAGGGTGGTGAGGAAACCGAACGCGTACCGGTCGGACGGGAGGGCGGTGTCCACCGCGAACAGCCGCCGGACGTCCTCCAGCAGGTCCCACAGGGGACCGGGGGCGGCGAACCGCGGCCGGTGGGCCTCGCCGGTCATGCCGTGCCGCCGGGTGAGCGCGGCCAGGGCGTCGCGGAGTACCGGTATCCCGCTGATCTCCAGCCGGCCGCCGCCCCCGTCGCCGCCGTACACGCGGAGTTCCGCCAGCCGTCCGTAGCCGACGACAGCGGAGTGCCGCGCTCCGTCGCTCTCCAGCTGCTCCAGCAGAAACACGTCATCGGCGGGCTGCGTCGCGCGTAATCCGGTCCACAGGTCGAGGGGTTCGTGCGGAGGAAGCCCGGATGCCGTCACCCGTACCTGTATCGGTTCACTTCCCGGCAATGGCATGACTGAACTCCTCGTGAATTCCAGGTCCTTTCACTATCGGCAAGCGAAACACCGGCGGTTGCCGGGGACCAGACCAGTCCGGCGTTTTTCATGCGGTCCATTCCCCGAATGATTGACCTGCCCGCCGCCCATCCCGTGAGGTGGTGCCACCAGAAGGCAAGGAAGGGGAAGAGCCGTGAACGCACAGCAGCCCGACTGGCCGGACCCGGACCTCCTGCGGGCGGTGACGGGACGTCTCGGCGCGGCGCCGCCGCTGGTCTTCGCCGAGGAGTGCGACCGGCTGCGGGACCGGCTCGCGGCGGTCGCCCGGGGCGAGGGTCTGCTGCTACAGGGCGGGGACTGTGCCGAAACCTTCTCCGAGGTGACGGCGGACGCCGTACGGGGCAAGCTGCGCACGCTCTTGCAGATGGCGGTGGTCCTCAGCCACGCCAGTGGCCTGCCGGTGGTCAAAGTGGGATGGATGGCCGGGCAGTTCGCCAAGCCGAGGTCGAGCCCGGTGGAGCGGCGCGGCGCGCTGACCCTGCCCTCGTACCGGGGGGACGCGGTCAACGGGCGGGAGTTCACCGCACGGGCCAGGCGCCCCGACCCGCGCCGCATGGAGCGGATGTACGAGGCGTCGGTGGCCACGCTCAACCTGGTGCGGGCCCATGTGCGGGGCGGTTTCGCCGATCTGCGGCAGGTGCAGGAGTGGAACGAGGAGTTCGTGGCCGGTTCACCGCTGGCCGAACGCTACGCCCGCACCGCCGGGGAGGTGTCCCGGGCGCTGGCCTTCCTGCGGGCGAGCGGTGTCGACCGGAGCAGGCTGCGTATGGCGGAGTTCTTCGTCAGCCACGAGGGGCTGTTGCTCGACTACGAGCGGGCGCTGACCCGGGTGGACGAGCGGACCGGCCGCGCGTACGCGACCAGCGGCCACCTGCTGTGGGTGGGGGAGCGGACCCGGCAGCCGGACGGCGCGCACATCGACTTCCTGAGCCGTGTGCACAATCCGGTCGCCGTAAAACTGGGGCCGGGCACCGAGCCGGACACGGTGCTGCGCTATGTCGACCGGCTCGACCCGGCCCGTACCCCGGGGCGGCTCACCTTCGTGGTGCGGGCGGGCGCGGAGCGGGTGCGGGACGTGCTGCCGGTGCTGGTGGAGAAGGCGCGGGCGGAGGGCGCGCGGGTTGGCTGGGTGTGCGACCCGATGCACGGCAACACGGTGACCGCGCCCTCCGGGCACAAGACGCGCGACTTCTCGGCGATCTGGGCGGAGGTACGCGGCTTCGTGGAGGTGCACCGGGCACTGGGCAGCCATCCGGGCGGCATCCATGTGGAGCTGACCGGCGAGGATGTGACGGAGTGCACGGGCGGCGGGACGCCGGTCCGCGCGGCGGACCTGCCGCTGCGGTACACGACGGCGTGTGACCCGCGGCTCAACCACGCGCAGTCCCTGGATCTGGCCTTCCACCTGGCCGAGGTGTACACGGCGCCGCTCCGTGGGTTCGCAGGGGAACCACCGTGCCCGGCCGCCGCGGCGGCCGACTGACCAGAGGCCGGCGCCGGCCGCGTTCACCTCTTTCGCACCACGGCGACGTAGCAGGCGAGCGAGAGCGCCAGCCGGAGCATGACGTCCAGCCAGCCGGCCCACCCGCCGCCGAGCGCCGCGACGGCGACGCCGGACAGCGCCCCGGCCGCCGCCAGCGCCGTGCCGTAGGCGCGGACGGGGTGGTGGCGGTGGACGAGGGTGCCCAGCAGGGCGGCCGGCAGCTGGACGACGACGTGGGCCAGGGCGCCGGTCAGCAGCATGGCGAGGACGAGCAGCGCCGGCGGCTCCACCGTGCCGTACAGCGCCGCGCTCGACGGGGTCGGGACGAGGAACAGCCCCAGCAGCACGAAGCCGCTGACGTGCATCGCCAGGAGATGGACACCGGTCCGCAGGCTCAGCCGGGGGAGGGCGCGGGTGAGGGCCTCTTCGATGCGTACTTCTCTGGGTACGTCCATGAGCCGACAGGCTACGGGCCCCTGGCCGCGGCCGGACCCCGCGGGGCCGTCAGCCCAGCCGCGAGCGGTGCTTCACCGTCGCTTTCTCCGTCTTGCCGTGCGTCTTCGCCGCCACCTCGCGCGCCTTGTGCTCCGCCTCGCGCACCCGCTCCGGCGTCACCGCGTGCTTTCCGTGACCGCTTGCTTCCCTCTCGTGTTGTGCCCGGTGCTTCGACATGCTCACCGTCTCCTCGTATATGTCCCCTTTGTCCATCCTCTCTCGCCCGGGCCCGGATAGCATCCCCGCATGGGAAACGGCCAGTGGTTCCCGGCCGAGTGGGCGGGGCGGGTACGGGAGTTCGTGCGCGGCGAGATCACCCCGGTGGTGCCCCGGCGGGCCGCCACCGTGCTGCTCACCCGGGAGGGGCCGGACGGCGGGCGGCAGGTCTTCCTGCTGCGCCGGCGGCTGTCGATGGGCTTCGCGGCCGGCGCGTACGCGTACCCCGGGGGCGGGGTCGATCCGCGCGACGCCGCCGCCGGTGCCCTGGCCTGGGCCGGTCCCGGCCGCGAGCAGTGGGCGCGACGGCTCGGGGTGCCACCCGCCGACGCGCAGGCGATCGTGTGCGCCGCCGTCCGCGAGACCTTCGAGGAGACCGGCGTCCTGCTGGCCGGGCCGGACGCCGCCACCGTGGCCGCCGACACCACCGGCGCCGGCTGGGAGGCCGACCGGGCCGCGCTCGCCGCCCGCGAGCTGTCCCTGGCCGCCCTGCTCGCCCGCCGCTCGCTGCTGCTGCGCAGCGACCTGCTCACCGCGCGCGCCCGCTGGATCACCCCGGAGTTCGAGCCGCGCCGGTACGACACCTGGTTCTTCAGCGCCGCGCTGCCGCCCGGGCAGCGCACTCGCAACGCCTCCACCGAGGCCGATCGCACCGTCTGGATGGCGCCCGCCGAGGCCCTGGCCGGATACGAGCGCGGCGAGATGATCATGATGCCGCCGACCGTCGCCACCCTGCGGCAGCTGGCCACCGGCGCGGAGCCCGGCCCGCTCGACCCGGTGCTCGTCCGGGTGCGGACCACCGGCGAGCGGATTGTGCTCAGCTGGCCCGGGCATGAGGAATTCGAAAGGACGGTGGAACGATGAGTGAGGCCTCCGCGCTGCCCGGCGCGCCCCGGATCGGCTCCCCGGCCGGCCCCGCCACCGAGCGGGCCACCTGCGTGCTGGCGCCCAACCCCTCGGCGATGACCCTGGACGGCACCAACACCTGGGTCCTCGCCGAGCCCGGCTCCGACCTCGCCGTCGTCCTCGACCCGGGCCCGGACGACGAGACGCATCTGCGGCACGTCGCCGACACCGTCGAACGGTCCGGCCGCCGCGTCGCGTACACCCTGCTCAGCCACGGGCACCAGGACCACTGCGGCGGCGCCGCCCGGTTCGCGGAGCTGACCGGCGCCCCGGTGCGCGCGCTCGACCCCCGGCTGCGGCTCGGCGAGGAAGGGCTCGCGGACGGCGACGTCCTCACCGCCGGCGGCCTCGAACTGCGGGTGGTCGGCACCCCGGGCCACACCACCGACTCGCTGTGCTTCCTGCTGCCCGCCGACAACGCGCTGCTCACCGGCGACACGGTGCTCGGCCGGGGCACCACGATCATCGCCCACCCCGACGGCCGGCTCGGCGAGTACCTCGCCTCCCTGCGCACCCTGCGCCGCCTCACCGAGGAGGAGGGCGTACGCACCGTGCTGCCCGGCCACGGCCCGGTGCTGCGCGACGCCCTGGGGGTCATCGACTACTACCTGGTGCACCGCGCCAAGCGGCTGGCCGAGGTGGAGAGCGCCGTCGAGGACGGGTACCGCACCGCGCCCGAGATCGTGGCGCACGTCTACGCGGACGTGGACCGCGCGGTGTGGCCGGCCGCCGAGCTGTCGGTTCTCGCCCAGCTCGACCACCTGCGCGCGCACGGCCTGATCCCGGACGGCGAGGACGCCCCGTAAGGGCGCGGTGGCGGAAACGACGGCACGCCGGTACGCCCGTGGGCGTACCGGCGTGCCCGGGAAGAACGGGGGCCGGGTGCTCAGCGCGAGCGGCGCGCCAGCCGCTCGATGTCCAGCAGGATCACCGCACGGGCCTCCAGCCGCAGCCAGCCGCGGGCGGCGAAGTCGGCCAGCGCCTTGTTGACGGTCTCCCGGGAGGCGCCCACCAGCTGGGCCAGCTCCTCCTGGGTGAGGTCGTGCACCACGTGGATGCCCTCGTCCGACTGCACACCGAAGCGGCGCGACAGGTCGAGCAGCGCCTTGGCGACCCGGCCGGGGACGTCGGAGAAGACGAGGTCGGACATGTTGTCGTTGGTGCGCCGCAGCCGGCGGGCCACCGCGCGCAGCAGCGCCGCCGCGACCTCGGGCCGGGCGTTCAGCCAGGGCTGGAGGTCGCCGTGGCCCAGGCCGAGCAGCCGGACCTCGGTCAGGGCGGTGGCGGTGGCGGTGCGCGGGCCCGGGTCGAAGAGGGAGAGCTCACCGATCAGCTCGCCGGCGCCCAGGACGGCGAGCATGTTCTCCCGGCCGTCGGGCGAGGTGCGGTGCAGTTTGACCTTGCCCTCGGTGACGACGTACAAGCGGTCGCCCGGATCGCCCTCGTGGAAGAGGGTCTCACCGCGAGCCAGGGTGACCTCGGTCATGGAGCCGCGCAGCTCAGCGGCCTGCTCGTCATCGAGCGCCGCGAAGAGCGGGGCGCGCCGCAGAACGTCGTCCACGAGTTCTCTCTCCTTGTCGGCCAGGCCGTGAAGGGTCATGCACCCCTCATCATGCCGGACACCACAGCAGTGCTATCAGTCACAAGTTTGACT
Source organism: Streptomyces harbinensis (assembly GCF_900116145.1). GTDB lineage: Bacteria > Actinomycetota > Actinomycetes > Streptomycetales > Streptomycetaceae > Streptomyces > Streptomyces carpaticus. The sequence continues at coordinate 566,002 of NZ_FPAB01000004.1, forward strand.
TACCGGGAAAGCCCGGACAGCGCCAGGGGCTGATTCGGGTGACGGATGAGGTGAGTGCCCCACGATTGTCGGCGGGGCCGTTTACGCTGGCCGAGTGGCCAACGGCCCTGTGAACGTACGGGGCTGGGCCGCCCGGAGAGACCAGGAAGAGAGGCCGGGAGGGTGAACGCGACCGGGAATTCCGCTGATGGCGAACGCGGAGCGGGCGGGCCGGCGAAACCGGTACGAAAGCCCACGCGCGCCCGTCCGGGTGCCGCGGGGGAGAGCCGTACCGCTCTGGTGCGCCGGGCGCGCAAGATCAACCGCGAGCTGGGCGAGGTGTACTACTACGCGCATCCGGAGCTCGACTTCGAGAACCCGTTCGAGCTGCTGGTGGCCACGGTGCTGTCCGCCCAGACCACCGACCTGCGGGTGAACCAGACCACCCCCCGGCTGTTCGCCGCCTACCCCACCCCGGCCGCCATGGCCGCCGCCGACCCGGCGCGGGTGGAGGAGCTGATCCGCCCCACCGGCTTCTTCCGCAACAAGACGAAGTCGCTGATAGGGCTCTCCACGGCGCTGCGCGACCGCTTCGACGGCGAGGTGCCGGGCCGTCTGGAGGACCTGGTGTCGCTGCCCGGCGTGGGCCGCAAGACCGCCCATGTGGTGCTCGGCAACGCCTTCGGCAAGCCCGGGATAACGGTGGACACCCACTTCCAGCGGCTGGTGCGGCGCTGGAAGTGGACCGAGCAGACCGATCCGGACAAGATCGAGGCCGAGGTGGGGGAGCTCTTCCCGAAGAAGGACTGGACGATGCTCTCGCACCGCGTCATCTTCCACGGCCGCCGCATCTGCCACAGCCGCAAGCCCGCCTGCGGGGCCTGCCCCATCGCGCACCTGTGTCCGTCCTACGGGGAGGGAGAGACCGATCCGGAGAAGGCGAAGAAGCTGCTGAAGTACGAGATGGGCGGCTACCCCGGGCAGCGGCTGAAGCCGCCGGCCGACTACCCGGGCCCGCCCGCCCCGGCGGCCGGAGACCCGGCCGGCTGAGGGCGGCGGCCGGACGGCGGCCCCGTCCGCCCCGTACCCCGGTACGGGGCGGGTTCCGGTCCGGTGGCCGACCCGGACGCCGCGCGCCCGACCGGCGGCCCCGGGCCGCCGCCGGGCACCCCACGCCCGCGCGGACCGCCCGTACCGCAACGCCCGGACCGTCCGTACCGCATCGCCCGTACCGCAACGCCCGGCCCGCACCACCCGCTCCGCCCGCCGCCTGCGAAGGGACCAGCCCATGACCCCGCGTGACGCCCGCCGCGCCGAGCCACCGCCGGTGCGGGTGAGCGCCGAGGGGCTGCCCGGCTGGCTCCAGCCGGTGGCAGACGCCGCCACCACCGTCCGGGCCGGGCAGCTCAGCCGCTTCCTGCCGCCGCCGCACGGCGGCCGGCCCGCCGCCGTCCTGGTGCTGTTCGGCGCCGGGCCGCACGGCCCCGAGCTGCTGCTGCTGGAGCGGGCCACCAGCCTGCGCGCGCACGCCGGCCAGCCGTCGTTCCCCGGTGGCGCGCTCGACCCGGAGGACGGCGACCCGGCCGGGCAGGGCCCGCTGCGGGCCGCCCTGCGCGAGGCCGAGGAGGAGACCGGACTCGACCCGGCCGGGGTGCGGGTCTTCGGCGTCCTGCCCCGGCTGTACATCCCGGTCAGCGACTTCACCGTCACCCCGGTCCTCGGCTGGTGGCACACCCCCAGCCCGGTGGCACCGGTGGACCAGGCCGAGACCGCCCGGGTGTTCACGGTGCCCGTGGCCGAACTGGCCGACCCCGCCCGGCGCGCCAGCGCCGTCCACCCCAGCGGCTACCGCGGCGCCTGCTTCCAGGTCGCCGGCACCCTGGTGTGGGGGTTCACCGCCGGGGTCATCGACCGTATTCTGCACTTCGCCGGCTGGGAGCTGCCCTGGAACGAGGAACGGGAGATACCTCTCGACGCCGGGGCATGAACTGCCCATACATGAGAGCGTGTCGGGCATGAATACGCTCGACGTGCTGCTGCTGCTGGCCGCCGTGTGGTTCGCGGTCGTGGGCTACCGGCAGGGCTTCGTCGTGGGGATACTGTCCGTCGCGGGCTTCCTCGGCGGCGGGCTCATCGCCCTCTACGCCCTCCCCAGGATCTGGAGCAGGATCAGCGACGGCGCCGAACCCGGCCCGATAGGCGTGATCGTGGCGGTCGTCGTCGTGATCGTGTGCGCCTGCTCCGGCCAGGCCCTCACCACCCACTACGGCAACCGGCTGCGCCGGCACATCACCTGGTCCCCGGCCCGGGCGCTGGACGCCACCGGCGGCGCGCTGGTCAACGTGCTGGCCATGCTGGTGGTCGCCTGGCTGATCGGTTCGGCCCTCGCCATCACCACCCTGCCCACCCTGGGCCGCGAGGTGCGGTCCTCCCGGGTCCTGCTGGGCGTCGAGCGGGTGATGCCGCTGGACGCGAGCAGCTGGATGAATGACTTTTCGGCCATTCTCGCCCAGCACGGCCTGCCGCAGGTCTTCTCGCCGTTCGCCACCGAGCCGATCACCGAGGTCGATCCGCCCGACCCGGCGCTGGCCGGCAGCCCGGTGGTCGAGCAGGCCGCCGCCTCCATCGTCCGGGTCTCGGGCACCGCCCCCAGCTGCGGCAAGGTGCTGGAGGGCAGCGGCTTCGTCTTCGCCGAGGACAAGGTGATGACCAACGCCCATGTGGTGGGGGGCGTCGGCGAGCCCACCGTGCAGATCCGCGGCGAGGGCAGGCTGTACGACGGCCGGGTCGTGCTCTACGACTGGGAGAGCGACGTCGCGATCCTGGACGTGCCGGGGCTCGACGCGCCCCCGCTGGAGTTCAGCGACCGCGACGCGCTCACCGGTGACGACGCCATCGTGGCGGGCTTCCCGGAGAGCGGCCCGTTCGACGTCCGCCCGGCCCGGGTGCGCGAGCGGTTCACCGCCAACGGTCCGGACATCTACCGCCGGGGCACCGTCAACCGCGATGTCTACTCGCTGTACTCGACCGTCCGCCAGGGCAACTCCGGCGGCCCGCTGCTCACCCCGGAGGGCGAGGTGTACGGCCTGGTGTTCGCCAAGTCGCTGGATGACGACAGCACCGGGTACGCGCTGACCCTGGACGAGATCGCGGACGCCATCGAGCGCGGCAGCGGCGCGACGGCGCCCGTGGACACCCAGAACTGCGCCATGTGACCGGTGCGGCGGTGCGGCGGTGCCCGGAGGTCACTGCTGCCGGTGACGCGCGATGAGGGCGAGGACGGATTCCGGTACGGGCGTGTGCAGGTTCGCCGAACGGGCGTCGGGCTGGGGTGTGCCGTAGGTGTGAAGCAGCGGCACGACGCCGGCCCAGTAGGCGTCGAGCCCCCAGCTGTCCTGCTCGTGTTCGGGGTTGCAGATCCGATGCGTCTTGGCACAGACCTCCGTCGGCGCCGCGAGGCTGATGGCGAGCACGCCGACATCGGGGCTGCCCTTGCCGTCCGTGTTCAGCTCGCTGTCGGTCAGGGGGTGGATCTCACCCCAGCGGCCCGGAATGATCTGCTCGGTCAGTGCCTCGAACGCCTTCATCCGGTCCTCGGGCCGCACTTTCTTCGCGATGCCGTTCACGACGACGGAGCTGTAGTTGAGCGAGGTACTGATGGCGGCCCGTCCCACGACCAGCCCATTGACGGAGGTGACGGTCACGCAAACGGGTACGCCGGTCTCCGTCCACAGTCTCCTCAGCGAGGGAAGGCGCTTGGTGTCCGGCGGCCAGTAGGTGGAGCCGTGCAGATAGATGACCGGCTCCCCGGCCTCCTCGTGGTAGCCGTACACCATGGGGACGCACCGGGGTTTGACCGACGAGGTGTCCCCGGGGGTCACGACCTCGGAATAGGCGACGCTGCAGACGAAGCCCGCTTTCAGGATCGGCTTCCGCGCGTCGGCCGAACAGGTCAGATCTCCTCTCTTGTTGATCACCGTGGCGGTGAATGACGGCTGTCCACTGTCCGATTCCTGCGACATGGTTCCTCCGGTCCACCAGGGGTACGGGATAAGGCCGCGAGCCGTGCTCATTCATACGGCACGCAGCGCGCCCGGCCGGCCCGGAAACGGGTCACTTCCCGGTACTGTTGAGCCGATCAGCGGTCCCCTGTCCGAGGGGAATGCTGCGGCAGTCGGGGCGAGACGGTGTTCCGGGGCAGGGGCGGGAATCCGGGTACCGGGATCGGTGGAACGTTTCGGCTTGTCCGGGTGCTCGCGAGAATCCGAACTCTTCATATCTGCGGCCACTTTCCCTTTCCGGTGACCCGGACGTACGTTCCGCTTTCTTCGCCGCCGGAAGGGCACATACTCGATGCCGTGAACGCGGGTTCCGCGCGGTGGCGCCCACGGCCGGGCGGCCGAAGTGCTGCGGCGGGCCGCCTTGGACATCCGCCCCGATGAACAGGAGCAGCGATGACGCCAACCCACCACCACCCCGAGACGCTCGCTGATTTCCTCGCCAAGATCAGAAAGTGGTACGAGGAGGACCATCAGAGCTTCGCTACCCTGTTCAGGGCGATGATCGCGCATGTGGTGCCCCTCCCCGACGACACACCCGAAGAGGTGCGGTACGACTGGCGGGGGAAGACGATCGACCAGCTGTGCGACTTCTTCAGCGAGTGGTACGAAGCGGGGTGGACCACCAAGCCCAACGACGGATTGAACTACATCGAGAAGTTCAGCTGGCTCACCTACGAGAACGACTACGGCATGGTTTTCGTGACCTGTGGCCCGGGTCTGGAAATGACGGCCGACTTCACCCATCTCCAGGGAATGCAGATGGATGATGAAGGGCCGCAGGGGCAGGAGCTCATCAAAATCTGGAAGGATGAGCTGGGCGCCCGGATGGACGACTTCACGAAGGGGCCCTGGAAAACCTTCAACGAGTTCTTCGTCCGAGAGCTGCTGGACGCTTCGAAACGGCCGATCGACGCCCAGGACGACAACAGCGTGGTGGTCGCCCCGACGGATTGTGTCATCAACATGATCGTCGACGACCTGGCGGAAGAGACGCCGATTCCCGTCAAGAGCGTCACCATGAATGTCAAGCAGTTGCTCGCGGACTCCGAGTACTACAAGAAGTTCGTCCCGGAGAAGAATTCCCACGGCGAGATCATCCAGCCCGGCGGCACAGCGGTGTCCTGCATTTTGATGCCCGACACCTACCACTGGTACCACGCGCCGGTGGCCGGCGAAGTGGTGGAGGCCCACGACGACATCGGCGGCGTCTACTACGGGATGCGCGACTTCCCCCAACTCCTCAACAAGGGCAACGTCGGATATGGCTTCGACTACGAGATGTTCGACAACTTCCGCCGGGGATACCTCATCTTCAGGACGGTCTTCACGGACCCGCACGGAGCGGAACACGAGACGTATGTCGCGATGGTGACCGTCGGGATGAACTCGATCGCCTCGGTGCGGTACGAGTCACCGTTCCGGAACCCTCAGCAGCCGGTCCCGGTCAGCAAGGGAGACCGGATCGGCAACTTCCAGTACGGCGGCTCCCTGAACATCCTCCTCTTCCAGTACGGCAGGTTCCCCGCCCTGCAACTGCACATGGGCCAGCGCATCGGAACCCTGGAGCAGCAGGACCGCACCGAGAAACTGTTCACCCACCACCGTCACCATGGGCCCCGGCACCACCACCTGACGTTCTGACCCGCCGCCGAACGGAGAACAGGCATGTCACCAGCAGTTCCCGTCGCGTCGATCCCCGCGAACGTCGCCGGCACCCAGCGGATCGACCTGTTCAAGGACGACCCCTACGAAACCGGCTGGTGCAGCACACCCTGGACCTCGGCGGCACCTTCGACGTCTACGACATCCGCCGCTGGGACGACCTGTCACCCGGGGCACTCGGGTCCTACCTGGGGACCGACGCCGTGAAGGACGCCCTGCACGTCCCCCGGCACGTCCCGTGGGAGTTCCACGACAACACCGGCCCGGTGGCCCAGCATCTCGCGGTGGACAACATGCAGGACTGCTCCGACAAGTACCGCGCGATCATGGACCGGTACCGGGCCCTGCTCTACACCGGTAACTTCGACACCGCCTGCGGTTACCGGAGCACCGAGGAGATCCTCGACGACATCATGGACAAGCGGGGCCTGCGGGCGGAGTGGCGCGACGCTCCCCGGCTGATCTGGACGCAGGCGCAGGGAAACCCGAAGGGGTTCGTCCGCAGCCACGGGCAGCTGACGCAGGTGAGTGTGCCCGACTCCGGACACGAGGTGCCCGCCTATCAGCCGGAGATCTGCCGGGAGATGCTGTACAACTGGCTCTTCGACCGCCCGTTCCACGGCTACGACCCGCTGAAGGCCGGGAAGCCGGACAGCTGAAACGGGGGGTCCCGCACGGCATGGCGGTGAGCGCCCGGGCGCGTGCCCCGGACCGGCCGCCACGCCGTACGCCCGGGTGGCTGCCTCGGACCGGCCGGCAGGACGGGCCCGGCCGAGGACGGCACGGCCCGCAACACCTCGGCCGCGCCGCAGACCTCAGCGATCGATGCGCCCGCGCGGATGCCGCAGGCGCGCGCCGACCCAGCGGGCCCGGCGGCGCAGAATGTGCGGGAAGCCGATGGGTGGATCCAGCACACCCCCGCCCGGAATCCGGCGCACGGCGCCGCCCGCCGCCTGGGCGGCGGCTCCTTTGCCGCTGCGATTGCGTGCCACGTCACGGTAGTCGTGCGTCCAGCCCATACCGGCTCCCTGCCCGGGCCCCAAGGTCAGTAACCTCGTGACGGGCGGGCATTTGGACTATGCGCCGGGCATGTGTGACAGGGCCGCGTCAGCGACGGTCGGGCTCGGGGTCCTTCAGCCAGTCGATGAGTTCGGTGCTGAACGCCACCGGGTCCTCCTCGTGCGGGAAGTGCCCCAGACCGTCGAACAGCCGCCAGCGGTACGGCGCCTCCACGTACTCCCCGGACCCGGCCGAACTGCGGGTGCGCAGCACCGGGTCCAGCGAACCGTGCAGATGCAGCGTGGGCACCTGCACCGGCCGCTTCATGCGCCGATTGAACTGGATGCCGTCCGGACGGGCGATGGAGCGCACCATCCAGCGGTACGGCTCGATCGCGCAGTGCGCCGTGGACGGGATGGTCATCGCCCGCCGGTACACCTCGACCGTCTCCTCGTCCGGCTGGCGCGGCCCCGACCACTCGGTGAGCATCCGGGCGACCTCGGCCGCCTCGTCCGCGACCAGGGCGCGCTCCGGCAGCCACGGCCGCTGGAAGCTCCACACCGAACCGCTGGCCACCGTCTGCTTGGGGTCGCGCAGCAGCGCCGAGCGCCAGCTGCGCGGATGCGGCATCGAGGCGACCGCGAGCCGGCGCACCAGCTTCGGCCGCATCACCGCCGCCGTCCAGGCCAGATAACCGCCCAGATCGTGGCCGACCAGCGCGGCGTCCGGCTCGCCGAGCGAGCGGATCACGCCGGTGACATCGAGGGCGAGATTGGCCGGGTCGTACCCGCGCGGGGTGCGGTCGGAGCCGCCCACGCCGCGCAGATCCATCGCCACCGCCCGGTACCCGGCGTCCGCGAGCGCGGTGAGCTGATGCCGCCAGGTCCACCAGAACTGCGGAAAGCCGTGCAGCAGCAGGACCAGCGGCCCGTCCCCCTGCTCGGCGATGTGGAACCTGGCGCCGTTGGCGGCGACGTGGCGGTGCGTCCACGGCCCGTCCCGCAGGACGACCGCCGAGCGCGCCTCGGAGTGCCCTTCGGTGCTCATACGGGCGTGCCGGCCTTGCCGTTGGCCTCGGCGCGCGGGTGCGGCCGTACCCCGGACAGCACGGACGCCGACTCCTTCGCGGACCGGATGGACCGCTCCGGCGGCGTGATCCGCTTGAACTTGGCCACCGCGACGGCGGCGAAGATCCCGGCCAGGACCAGGAACACGCCGGCGGTGACCAGGAAGGCGATCGCCGGCGGCGCGCCCCACCAGGCGCGGATCCAGAAGGCCAGGGCGATGGCCAGCAGCGGCAGCGCCAGCAGGGCGAGCACGGCGGCGACGGCACCGACCGCGCCGCCGAGCTTCGCGCGCTGGATGTCCTGGCGTACCTCGGCCTTGGCCAGCGCGATCTCGTCGTGCACCAGCTCATGCAGATCGGCGGCGGCCGAGGCGACCAGCTCTCCCAGGCTGCGGCCCTCGTCGGCTGCGTCGCTCATCGCGTTCCCCTCTTCCCGCTCCACCAGGAGGCGTGTGCCGTTGCTGCGTGTGCCAGTGACAGTAGTGGGCGTGGTGCCCCGACGCCGCCCGAGCGGCCGTTTGACGCCCTGCCATAGCCCTGGGGAGTGATCGCGGCCGTCCCGCCCCCACTCGTTCGGCCCCCCTGCATGGTATGCGGCCGGGGGCGCGGACGCGCGCGAGGGCGCCCGGCGGGTCGCCGGACGCCCTCGAACGGGACGGAGCGGGGGTCACTCCTCGCGGGAGGCACCCGGGAGCTTGGCCTGGATCAGCTCCATCACCGTGGCGTCGGTGAGCGTGGTCATGTCGCCCAGCTCGCGGTCCTCGGCGACATCGCGCAGCAGCCGGCGCATGATCTTCCCGGACCGGGTCTTGGGCAGCTCCTCCACCGGCAGGATGCGCTGCGGCTTGGCGATCGGGCCCAGCACCTTGGCGACGTGCTTGCGCAGCTCCTCGACCAGCGCACCGTCCTCGTCACCGGCGTCCGCGCCGCCGCGCAGGATGACGAACGCGCAGATGGCCTGCGTCGTCTGCGGGTCGGTGGCGCCGACCACGGCGGCCTCGGCGATCCGGGGGTGCGAGACCAGCGCGGACTCGACCTCGGTGGTGGAGATGTTGTGGCCGGAGACCAGCATCACGTCGTCGACCCGGCCCAGCAGCCAGATGTCGCCGTCGTCGTCCTTCTTGGCGCCGTCCCCGGCGAAGTACCGGCCGGGGAACCGGGACCAGTACGTGTCCAGGTAGCGCTGGTCGTCGCCCCAGATGGTGCGCAGCATGGACGGCCACGGCTCGGTGAGGGCCAGGTAGCCGCCGGAGCCGTCGGGCACCTCGTTGCCCTCGTCGTCCAGCACGGTGGCGCTGATGCCGGGCAGCGGCACCTGCGCGGAGCCGGGCTTGGCGAGGGTGACCCCGGGCAGCGGGCTGATCATGATGCCGCCGGTCTCGGTCTGCCACCAGGTGTCCACCACGGGGGTGCGGTCGGCACCGATGTGCTTGCGGTACCAGATCCACGCCTCGGGGTTGATCGGCTCGCCGACCGAGCCCAGGATGCGCAGGCTGCTCAGGTCGAACTGCGCCGGGATGTCGTCGCCCCACTTCATGCAGGCGCGGATCGCGGTGGGCGCGGTGTAGAGGATGGTGACGCCGTACTTCTGCACGATCTCCCACCACCGGCCGTTGTGCGGGGTGTTGGGGGTGCCCTCGTACAGCACTTCGGTGGCGCCGTTGGCCAGCGGCCCGTAGACGATGTACGAGTGGCCGGTCACCCAGCCGACGTCGGCGGTGCACCAGTAGACGTCCGTCTCCGGCTTGAGGTCGAAGACCGCGTGGTGGGTGTAGGCGATCTGCGTGAGGTAGCCGCCGGTGGTGTGCAGGATGCCCTTGGGCTTACCGGTGGTGCCGGAGGTGTAGAGGATGAACAGCGGGTGCTCGGCGTCGAACGCCTGCGGGGTGTGCTCGGCGGGCTGGCGCTCCGTCACCTCGTGCCACCACAGGTCGCGGCCGTCCTGCCAGGGGATGTCCTGGCCGGTGCGGCGGACCACCAGCACATTGCGGACCCGGCCGGCGACGCCGGGCCGGGTGAGGGCCTCGTCCACGGCGGGCTTGAGCGCCGAGGGCGCGCCCCGGCGGTAGCCGCCGTCGGAGGTGATGACGACCTTGGCGTCGGCGTCCTCGATCCGGGTGGCCAGCGCGTCGGCGGAGAACGCCCCGAACACCACGGAGTGCGGGGCGCCGATCCGGGCGCACGCCAGCATCGCGACCACGGTCTCGGGGATCATCGGCATGTAGATGGCGACCCGGTCGCCGGCCTCGACACCCAGCTCGGTGAGCGCGTGCGCGGCCTGGGAGACCTCGCGCAGCAACTCGGCGTAGGTGAGGGACCGGGAGTCGCCGGGCTCGCCCTCGAAGTGGAGGGCGACCCGGTCGCCGTGCCCGGCCTCGACGTGCCGGTCCACACAGTTGTACGCGACGTTGATGCGGCCGTCCGCGAACCACTTGGCGAACGGCGGGTTGGACCAGTCGAGCACCTCGGTGGGCTCGGTCTCCCAGCTCAGCCGCCGGGCCTGCTCGGCCCAGAACCCCAGCCGGTCCTCGGCGGCGGCGGTGTACGCGTCGGCGGTGACATTGGCGTCGGCGACGACCTCGGCGGGGGGAGCGAACCTCCGCTCCTCCGTCATGAGATTGGCCAGGCTCTCGTTACCCACAGTCCAGCTCCCTTGCGGCGTGGTCCCACTGCTGTGTCCCAGAGCACACCCCATCAGCACCACGTCCCTTTGACAAGGGAATGCCCCCCGGGTGCGGCGAACGGTCCCCACCGGGCGCCGAACGGTCCCGCCCGCCCCCCGCCCCGCCCCGCCCCGTCGCGCCGTGCCGCGCCGCCTCCGCCGTTCGGCAGTCCGTCCGCTGCCGGCCGGTGACCACCGGCCGGCAGCGGAGCGGGGTACGCCGCTACCCCGTCAGCACATCGGGCCGCACCGGTGTGAACACCGCCGGATGGCCCGCCATATCGGTGCCCTCATGGTTCAGCACATAGGCCTGGGCCTCCCCGACGTGGAAGTACATGCCGCGCAGGGCCAGGGTGCCCTCGGCCAGCCGCTGGGCCACGCACTCGTGCCGCGCCAGATGGTCGAGCTGCTGCACCACATTGGCCAGGCACAGCGTCTCCAGCTCATCGGCGGTGGGCCTCCCGTCCAGTATCGGCCTGGCGCCCTCCGGCTCGGTCAGCCGTGCCACGCTCGGCCGGCCGTGCCGCAGCCACCGGCTGAGCGCGTGCGCCCCGGGCACCGCGTGCCCGCCGTCGGCCGTGGCCTGCAACGCCTGCATGGCGCCGCACCCGGAGTGCCCGCACACGGTGATGGTCGGCACCCGCAGCACCGTCACCGCGTACTCGATGGCAGCCGCCACCGACGGGTCCGCGCTCTCCTCGCCGGGCGGCGGCACCAGGTTGCCCACGTTGCGCACCGTGAACAGGTCCCCGGGGCCGCTGGAGGTGATCATCGAGGTGACCAGCCGCGAGTCGGCGCAGGTGACGAACAGCTGCCCCGGCTGCTGCCCCTCGGCGGCCAGCCGCGCCAGCTCCTGACGGACCAGCGGCGCGGTGTGCCGCTGGAAGGTGCGCACCCCGCCCATCAGCCGGTCGTCCTCGCGCCGGCCGCCCGGCTTGTGGGTCGTCCCCGCGTTGTCCGCGGCGGCGGTGCACTGGTGGTTGCGCCACGGGGTCCACGGCCGGCAGCGGTGCGCCGCCGCGGGCTCGGCCACCACCTGCCCGGAGCGCCCGGTGATCTCCGCCTCGGCCCCGTGCGCGATGTGCGCGGTACGCCAGTCGTGCAGCGTCTCGTACGCGGCGTGGTCCATGAAGGAGCCGTCCAGCTCGACGGCGGCCGGCGCGTCCTCGGGGATCTGGGCCAGCGTCCGGCTGAGCCTGGGCACCGCGAGGAACGTCAGCTGCCCCCGCACCCGCACCCGGTGGCTGCCGTCCGGCTGCCGCTCGTGGCTGATCCGGGTCTGGGTGAGCCGGTGCAGCGCGATCGCCACCGCCATCGCGATGCCGATCGCCACCCCTTCCAGCACGCCCAGCGCGGCGACGCCGAGGGCGGTGGCCGCGTACACCACCACCTCGCGGTGCCGGGTGACGGTGCGGATGTGGGTGATGCTCACCATCTGGATGCCGACCACCATCACCAGTGCGGCGAGCGTGGCCAGCGGAATCTCCTCCAGCAGCCCCACCAGCAGCCCGGCCGACAGCAGCACCCAGCAGCCGTGCATGATCGAGGACCAGCGGGTGGCCGCGCCGGCGGCCACGTTGGCGGCGCTGCGGACGGCGACCCCGGTCACCGGCAGCCCGCCCAGGGTGCCGGAGAGCAGATTGGCCGCGCCCTGTCCGCGCAGCTCCCGGTCCAGGTCGGCCTTCGGCACCCGGGTGCCGCCCTGCCGCTGCCGCGCGGCGGCCAGCTTGTCCACCGCGACGGCCGACAGCAGGGATTCGACGCTCGCCACCAGCGTGATGGTGAGCACGGCAGCGATCAGCCCGAGCACCGGACCCTCGGGCATCTGCGGCAGCGCGTGACTGCTCCAGGACGGCAGATCGACCTTCTCCACCGAGGCGGAGGTCAGCCAGCTCAGGACGGTGGCCAGGGAGACGGCGGCGAGCGCGGCGGGGAACGCTCTGCGCACGGTGGCGCCGCGGCGGCCCGGCAGCCGCGGCCACAGCAGCAGCACGGCGACGGTGAGCCCGCCGATCAGCAGGGAGGCGGTGTGCGGCTGGGCCAACTGGCCGGGCAGCTGGGCGAGATTGGCCAGGGCCTCGCTCTCCGGGCTGCCGCCCAGCACGATGTGGAGCTGCGCGAGCGCGATGGTGATGCCGATGCCGGCGAGCATGCCGTGCACGATGGCGGGGCTCACCACGAGGGCCGCTCTGGCCACGCGCAGCGCGGACAGGCCGAGTTGGGCGAGACCGGCCAGCGCGGTGATGGCGCAGGTGACGCGCCAGCCGTACTGGATGATCAGCTCGGCGGTGACGACGGTGAGACCGGCCGCGGGGCCGCTCACCTGGAGCGGGGCTCCGCCCGCCAGGCCGACGACGATCCCGCCGATGGCCGCTGCCACCAGACCCGCCTGGAGCGGCGCGCCGGTGGCCAGCGCGATGCCCAGGGAGAGCGGCAGGGCGATCAGGAAGACAGAGATCGAGGCCGGCAGATCGGCGCGCAGCACGGGGCCGCGACCGCCGCCGGTGGGGGCGGAGGGGGGAGGTGAGGTCGAAGGGGTGGGCGCGGGGGCGCAGGCGGACATGTTCCGTCTCCGTCCAGGTCCAGTTCGAGATCCGGGGAGAAGCCACGTTCCGTGTCGTTATGGCTACTCCCAAGCATTGGTAAACGAAGAGTAATGCCGCGTAAAGCCAGTTACTAGAGCAGATGCCCGAATGGCGGATGACTTCCACCTTTCGGGTGAAGCAAGATGAAAAGCCGCTTGTCGTACTAACATCTCATCTGATTTATGGAGATGTTGGGGGCCGGTCGGACCACCCCGGCCACCAGGCACCCCAGTACGGCGGGAGGACCGATGGCGGTCACACGCGGCACACATACCACCCCACTCAGGACAAGGAGGTCCCGGCGGATCACCGGCACCGCGCTGCTCACCGCCCTCGCCCTGGGCCTGACCGGCTGCGGCAGCGGCGACGGCGGGCAGGACACCGGGCGCGAGGCCGAGGAGGAGGGCGCCGCCGCCCGCGACGCCCCCGCCAAAGTGGCGCCCCGGCTGATCGGCGACGGCTCCACCGCGTTCACCGGGGAACAGCCCAACCAGCCCGAGGTGAGCCGGCTCGCCCCCGGCGAGACACCGCCGCAGTTCGTCGTCTTCTCCTGGGACGGCGCCGGGGAGGACAGCAACAAGCTCTTCTCCCGGTTCCGCGAGATCGGCCGCGAGTACGACGCGCACATGACGTACTTCCTCTCCGGCGTGTACCTGCTGCCCGAATCCGAGCGCACGGCCTACCAGCCGCCCGGCCACGCCCCCGGCGCCTCCGACATCGGCTACCTCAAGGACGAGAACATCGCCGCCACCCTCGAACAGGTACGCGGCGCCTGGCTGGACGGCAGCGAGATCGGCACCCACTTCAACGGCCACTTCTGCGGCCCCTCCGGCGTCGACAGCTGGTCGGCGGAGGACTGGATCAGCGAGACCGAACAGGCCAAGTGGATGGTGCAGAACTGGAAGACCACCACCGGCTGGACCGAACTGGAGCCGCTGCCCTTCGACTACGACGAGGAACTCGTCGGCGGACGCACCCCCTGCCTCGAAGGGCGCGACGCGCTCCTGGAGGCCGCGGACGAACTCGGCTTCCGCTACGACTCCAGCGGCAACGGCAAGCAGGTGTGGCCGGAGCAGATCGACGGCATCTGGGACGTCCCACTCCAGGCCGTCCCCATGCCCGGCCGCTCCTTCGAGACCCTGTCCATGGACTACAACTTCATGGTCAACCAGTCGGGACCGACCAGCGGCGACCCGGCCATGCACACCACCTGGGGCAACCAGATGCGCGACGGGCTGCTCGCCGCCTTCGACCGCGCCTACGAGGGCAACCGTGCCCCGCTGATCATCGGCAACCACTTCAACAGCTGGAACGGCGGCGTCTACATGGACGCCGTCGAGGAGGTCATCAAGGACGTGTGTCCGAAGGAGGACGTCCACTGCGTCTCCTTCCGCCAGCTCGTCGACTGGCTCGACGCCCAGGACCCGGACCTCCTCGACGCCCTGCGCACCCTGGACGTCGGTGAGCGGCCGGCCGGCGGATGGGAGACCTTCCCGGCCGCCCCCGCCGACCCGGCCACCGAACCGGACACTCAGCCGACCGCCTGAGCCACCGGCTCCTCACCCAGCACGAAACCGGGGTCGACCTGCGCCGCCAGGTCGGCCCCGGTCCGCTCGTTGCCCCAGCTCGCCGCGTTCTTCAGATGGAAGTGCACCATCTGCTGCGTGTACCGGCCCCAATCGCGCCGCTCGTACGCCGCGTCCGCCTCCCGGTACAGCACCGAGAGCGCCGCCCGGTTGCCCGCCTCCAGCTCCCCGAACGGCCGCCGCACACCGCGCTCCAGCGCCCGTACCCAGTCGGAGTGGCCCACCGTCACCAGCAACTCGTCCCCGACCTGCTCGCGCAGGAACTCCTCGTCGTCCCGGCCCTGCACCTTGTTGCCGATGACGCGCAGCGCCACGCCGAAGTCCCGCGCGTACTCCCGGTACTGGCGGTACACCGACACACCCTTGCGGGTCGGCTCCACCACCAGGAACGTCAGGTCGAAGCGGGTGAACATCCCGGAGGCGAACGAGTCGCTGCCCGCCGTCATGTCCACCACCACGTACGCGTCGCGCCCGTCCACCAGATGGTTCAGGCACAGCTCCACCGCGCCCGTCTTGGAGTGGTAGCAGGCCACCCCCAGGTCGTCCTCGGTGAAGGCACCCGTCGCCAGCAGCCGCGCCGAGCGGCCCTCGCCGAGATCGACGTCGCGGGCGCAGGCCGCGAAGACCGGATTGTCCTCATCCAGCCGCAGCAGCCGCGAACCCGCGCCCGGCGGGGTCGTCTTGATCATCGTCTCCGCCGACAGGATCCGCGGATTGTCGCCGCGCAGATACTCCTTGATCAGCGGCAGCCGTCCGCCCAGCGGCGGTACGGCCGCCGCCTCCTCGTCCGACAGGCCGAGCGCCGGGCCCAGGTGCTGATTGATGTCGGCGTCCACCGCCGTGACCGGCACCCCCCGGTGCGCCAGGTGCCGGATGAACAGCGAGGACAGCGTGGTCTTGCCACTGCCGCCCTTGCCCACGAAAGCGATCTTCATGTTCATTAGCGTAGTGGCCCGGAGTGCCCGCACCGGTCAGCCTCTAAGCTTCGGCACCATGCACGCCAACGCCCCCGCCGACCCCCTCGGCCCCCTGGCCGCACTGCCCGGCGTCGCCGACGCCGTCGACTCCGTACGCACCGCCGTCGACCGGCTGTACGGCCACCGGGTGATGCGCCGCCGCGCCGCCGAGGTCGCCTCCGAGGCCGCGCTGCGCGGCGCCCGCGGCTCGGCCGCCCTCTCCGGCGCCGACTGGGCCCTGGAAGAGGTGCGCCGGCGCACGGACTTCGGCGACGACGACCAGGCCCGTACGGTCGGCGCGGCGCTGCGGGTCACCGCCGAGGCGGGCGAGGCACTCGACGTGTGGCGCGGCACACCGCTGCGGGTCCTGGCCCGTCTGCACCTGCTGGCCGCCGGCGGCCCGGCGGCCCGGGCCGGTACCGCGGACACCGTCGGCCGCCCCCGGCTGGCCGGCGAGCCCGTCACCGAACCCCTGCTGACGGACGATCACCCCCCGCTGCCCGGCCCCGAAGCCGTCGCCGCCCGCCTGGACGCCCTCAACCAGCTCCTGGTGCACGGCTCCACGGCCCCCGCCCTGGTGACCGCCGCCGTCGTGCACGGCGAACTCCTCACCCTGCGCCCCTTCACCTCGCACAACGGCCTGGTCGCCCGCGCCGCCCAGCGCATCGTGCTGCTCGGCTCCGGCCTGGACCCCAAGGGCGTCGCCCCCGCCGAGGCCGGACACGCGGAGACCGGAACGGAGGCGTACAGGCGGGCCCTTGCCGGCTACGCCTCGGGTACGGCGGCGGGCATGGCGGAGTGGATCGCGCACTGCGGGCGCGCCGTGGAGCTGGGGGTACGCGAATCGGTGGCCGTGTGCGAGGCGCTGCAACGCGGAGCCGCCTGAGCCGGCCCGCACAGGAGGCGGCGGCGCCGCTGTGACGCCGCGCCGCCGATCGGTGCGAAGCCCGGGGTGAACAGTGCGTGCGCCTCATGTGGCCGATCGGGTGCGGGGACGTGCCCCGTTCCCCGGTCGGCCGGCCCGGTTGGCGGGTCGGCTACGCGTGGGTGCCCGGTCTTCCCACCGCCGGTCCGTGGGCCTTGTCCGCCGCATCCTCCCGGATGCCGCCGGCCGCACGGGCCTTCACTTCCTTTGTACTCCGTCCGGGGCGGAAGCGGGAACCCGGAGCGGCCCGGGCCCGCAATTTTTACTCACCCGGCGCATTTGGACGTACCGCCTGGGGCCGGCTCAGGCCGCCCGGGCCGCCCGCGCGGACCTGCGCCGCCCCACGTACCAGACCACACCGGCCGTCGCCACGGCCGCCACCACCGCCGCACCGGCCGCCAGCGCCGGACGGGTCGGCATGGACAGCGACGGCAGCCGCTGCCGCAGCGGCACCGGGCGCTCGAACGCCAGCACCGGCCACTGCCGCGCCACCGCCTCCTTGCGCAGCGCCCGGTCCGGGTTCACCGCGTGCGGATGGCCGACCGACTCCAGCATCGGGATGTCCGTTACCGAGTCGCTGTAGGCGTAACAGCGCTCCAGGTCGTACCCCTCCGACTCGGCCAGCTCCCGGATGGCCTCCGCCTTGGTCGGGCCGTAGGCGTAGTAGTCGACCTCGCCGGTGTAGCGGCCGTCCTCGATCACCATCCGGGTGGCCACCACCCGGTCGGCGCCCAGCAGCCGCCCGATCGGCTCGACGACTTCGGCGCCCGAGGTGCTCACGATCACCACGTCCCGGCCTGCGGCGTGGTGCTTCTCGATGAGCGAGGCCGCCTCGTCGTAGATGATCGGGTCGATCACCTGGTGCAGCGTCTCGGCGACGATCTCCTTCACCTGGGCTACGTTCCACCCACGGCACAGAGCCGACAGATACTCCCGCATCCGCTCGGTCTGCTCATGGTCCGCGCCGCCCAGCAGATAGAGGAACTGGGCGTAGGCGGTGCGCAGCACGGCCCGGCGGTTGATGAGCCCACCCTGGTAGAAGGACCGGCTGAAGGTGACCGTGCTCGACTTGGCGATGACCGTCTTGTCCAGGTCGAAGAAGGCGGCCGTGCGCGGCTGGGAGAGGTTTTCCACCTGCCCGAGCATAAAGGGCCGCCATTCGGCGTACGCTGGGGCGCGTGGGTTTGCCTGAGAAGCCTCTCGGGTACACCATGGAAGTCACGGATCGTTCGCGACCGTGCTAACCCGGTCCGGCTCCTCCCCCCCGAGTCGGCCGTGGAAGACGACCCCCGCTCTCCCCCCCGGCGGGGGTCGTCGCATGTCCGGGCCCGGTCGCGGCCCGTGGAGCGCCGCTCGGCCGGGGCGGCAATTCGACACCCCCTTAACCCTAGGTAATCGTGCCGGTGGTGCGGAAGCCTTTGCCGCCCCGTTCACCGAATGGGGTGACGGAGTTATCCACAGGGCTGTGGTTATCCACAGAATCCGAGCGAGATCCCCGTAATCCCGTGAGATCGGTCACCGTGTTTCCCGTCGCTGTCGCATAGCCGAAGGGGACGGACTCATGACCGCCTCGATTCTGATCGTCACCGAGGACGAGACCACGCTGGAGGACCTGCTGCGCCTGTGCGCGGCGGCCGGCACCCCGGCCGAGGTCGTGCACGGGACGCCCACGGCCGAACAGTGGGCGAGCGCTCCGCTCGTCCTCGTCGGGGACGACCGGGCGCTCGCCCGGCAGGGCCGCCGCTGGCCCGGCCGGCGTCCCGGAGTGCTGCTCATCGCCCGGGACCTGGACGACCACACCGTGTGGGCGCGGGGCGTTGCACTCGGCGCCGAGGAAGTCGTCCATCTCCCCGACGCGGAGCCGTGGCTGGCCGACCGCATCGCCGACGCCGGTGAGCCGCCCGGACGGCCCGCGCTCACCATCGGGGTGCTCGGCGGGCGCGGCGGCGTCGGCACCTCCGCGCTGGCCGGGGCGCTCGCCGTCACCGCCGCCCGGCAGGGCCACCGCACCGTCCTCGTCGACGGCGATCCGCTCGGCGGCGGCCTGGACGTGCTGCTCGGCGGCGAACGGATCGCCGGCTCCCGCTGGCCCGCGTTCGTCACCGCGCAGGGGCGGCTGTCCGGGGCCGCGCTGGAGGAATCCCTGCCCCGGGTGCACGGGGTGAGCCTGCTCAGCTGGGACCGGGGCAGCGTGCTGCGGCTGACCGGCCAGGCGATGCGCTCGGTGCTGACGGCGGCCCAGCGCGGCGGCGGTCTGGTGGTCCTCGACCTGCCGCGCACCGTGGACGAGGCGTGCGCCGAAGCCCTGGCCCAGCTGGACCTCGGGTTGCTGGTGGTCCCCGGCGAACTGCGCGCGGTCGCCGCCGCCCGCCGGGTGGCCGGCACCGCCGGGGCACTGGTACGGGACCTGCGGGTCGTCGCGCGCGGCCCCGGGCCGGCGGGCGGGCTGGCCGGGCCCGAACTGGGGCAGGTGCTCGGACTGCCCCTCGCGGGCGAACTGCCCGACGAACCGGGCCTGTCCAAAACCATCGAGGAAGGCAGGCCACCCGGCGGCAACCCCTCCGGAGTCCTCGCCCATTTCTGCGCCGAACTCCTCGGCCACGCCCTGCCCGCGCTGGGAGCGGCGGCATGAACGCGGCGGCGGGACTGCTGGAGACGGTCCGGCTGCGGCTGGCCGAGACCGGCGCGGAACCCACCCCCGGCAATGTGACCGCGGCCCTCGGCGACCGGGGACGGCTGCTGGGCGACACGGCGGTGCGCGAGGTCGTCCGCACGCTCCGCTCCGAACTCGACGGCGCCGGCCCGCTGCAACCCCTGCTCGCGGAGCCGGAGGTCACCGACGTGCTCGTCAACGGGCCCGACGAGGTGTGGATCGACCGGGGAGGCGGCCTCGAACGCGCCCCGGTGCGCTTCGCCGACGCGGCGGCCGTCCGCCGGCTCGCCCAGCGGCTGGCGGCCACCGCCGGCCGCCGGCTGGACGACGCCAGCCCCTGGACGGACGCACGCCTCCCGGACGGCACCCGGATGCACGCCGTGCTGCCTCCCGTGGCCGCCGGCGGCAGCACCGTGCTGTCGCTGCGGGTCATCCGGCCCCGCGCCTTCGCGCTCGCCGACCTGCTGGCGGCCGGGACCGTACCGCCCGGTGGCGACCGGCTGCTGCGCGCTGTGCTCGCCGCCCGGCTGTCCTTCCTGGTGACCGGCGGCACCGGCTCGGGCAAGAGCACCCTGCTCGCCACCCTGCTGGGCCTCGCCGATCCGGCCGAACGCCTCGTGCTCGTCGAGGACTCGGCCGAGCTCCGCCCCGACCACCCCCATGTGGTCCGGCTGGAGACCCGCCCGGCCAACCAGGAGGGCGCCGGCCGGGTCGGACTGCGCGACCTGGTGCCGCAGGCGCTGCGCATGCGGCCCGACCGGCTGATCGTCGGCGAGGTGCGCGGGCCGGAAGTCCTGGAACTGCTGTACGCGCTGAACACCGGTCACGATGGCTGCGGCGGAACGCTCCACGCGAACGCCGCCGCCGATGTCCCGGCCCGTCTGGAGGCCCTGGCCAGCGGGGCCGGGCTGCCCAGAGCCGCCCTGCACAGCCAACTGGCGGCGGCGCTCCACCTGGTCGTGCACGTCGTCAGGGACCGCGGCACCGGCCGCCGCCGGATCGCGGAGATCCACACCCTGGACCGCACCGACACCGGCCTGGTCACCACGACCCCGGCGGTGCGCTGGACACCCGGGGGCTTCGCCCCCGACCGGGGGCACGAGCGGCTGCGGGCGCTGTGCGCGCGGGGCGGTGCGGCGCTGTGAGCGGGCCGCGACGCGCGGCGGCGCCCGGCACGGAATACGCGGCGGGAGCACCGACATGAACGGGCCGACGACGACCCTGATGCCGTTCGCGGGCGCGCTGTGCGCGGGCGGCGCCACCTGGCTGCTGACCACCTCCGGCGCGGCGGCGCGGCGCCGCGCCCGGTGGGTGCTGGCGGACGACCGGCCGCGGGGGCCGCGGCCCGGGCCGGGTGCCCGGTTGCGGGCGCGGGTGCGCCCGCCGGCGGACGGCACGGCCCGGGCGGTGCTGTGGTGCCTCGCCGCCGGCGGCCTGGTCGCGCTGTGGGGCCGCTCCCCGTTGCCCCTGGTCGCGGCGGGCCTCGCCGCACCCCTCGTGGTGCGCGGCCTGCGGCGCCGGCGGAAGCGGCGGCGGGCCGAGGAGCGGCGGGAGTCGGTGATCGGGTTCTGCCGCGCGGTGGCGGCCGAGGTCCGCGCCGGCCGGCAGCCCTGGCAGGCCATCACGGCCACTGGCACCGGCTCCCTCGGCGCGGCGGGCACGGCGGTGCTGGCCGCCGCACGGTACGGCGGTGACGTGCCGGGCGCCCTGAGCACCGCCGCGCAACGGCCCGGAGCGGACGGGCTGCGCGCCGTGGCCGCCTGCTGGCGGGTGGCGGTGGACAGCGGGGCCTCTCTCGCCGCCGGTCTTGAGAAGGTCGCGGAGGCGCTGAGAGCCGAGCAGGACCAGCGGGAGGAAGTACGGGCCCAGCTCGCCGGGCCCCGGGCCACGGCTGCCTTGCTGGCGGCCCTGCCGCTGTTCGGACTGCTCATGGGTACGGCCATGGGCGCGCGGCCCCTGGAGGTGCTGCTCCATTCCGTGCCCGGGCTGGTCTGCCTGCTCCTGGGCGGCCTGCTGGAGCTGGCGGGCCTGGCCTGGGTCGCGGCCATCAACCGGTCGGCGGAGAGGACGGCGCCATGACGACGCACGCCCTGCGGGTGCTGCTTCCCCTGCTGACCCTGTCGGCGGCCGTCGCCGGTCCGCTGCTGCTGCTCCACCGCTTCACCCGGCGCCGGACCACCGCCGCCCGGCTGACGGCGCTCACCCCCGGCGCCACCGGGCCGCCTGACCCGGACCCGACGCCGCACCCGGGCCCGGGAGCGGTGGCCGAGGCGGCGGGACGGCGGGCGCGCCTGCGGGCGCGCATCCGCTCGGCGGGAGCGGCCCGGACCGATCGGGAGGATCCGCAGCTGCCGCTGATCGCCGAGTTGCTGGCCGCCTGTCTGGCAGCCGGGGCCGCCCCGGCGGTGGCCGCCGGGGCGGTGGGTGGCTCACTCGGCGGGCCGCTCGGCGACGGCCTGCGGCGGGCGGCCACTGAGCTGCGGCTCGGCGGGGAACCGGCCGCCGTATGGAAGAGATTCGGCCAGTTGCCCGGGGCCGCCGGGCTGGCCAGACGACTGGAGCTGGCCGGATCCAGCGGCGCTCCCGCCGTCGCGGCCGTGGCGGCGGAGGCCGTCGAATGCCGTGGGCGGCGCCGCAGGGCCGCCCAGACGACCGCCCGGCGGGCGGCGGTCCTGGTGACGGGGCCGCTGGGCCTCTGCTTTCTGCCCGCGTATCTGCTGATCGGGGTCGCCCCTGTGGTGATCGGACTCGCGAAGGAGCTGATGTGAGATGACCAGGTGGATCACGCTGTACGGTCCGCGCCGCGACGCCGGGATGAGCACGGCCGAATACGCCGTGGGCACCATCGCGGCAGCCGGACTCGCGGCCCTGCTGTACCAGGTGCTGACCTCCGACACGGTGGCCGGACTGCTGCGCGGCCTGGTCGAGCGGGCGTTCAGTGGGCCGGTGTGAGCGCCGTGCGCGGAGCGCGCCACGGGACGGCGGCTATGTCACCGCCGAGGCGGCGATCGCCGTGCCCGCGCTGGTGGCTCTGCTCGCGATGCTGCTGTGGGCGCTGGGTGCCGTGGCCACACAGCTGCGCTGTCAGGACGCCGCGCGGGCCGGGGCCCGCGCGGCGGCCCGGGGCGAGCCGCCCGCCGTGGTGCTTCAGCTGGCCCGGGCGGCGGCACCCGGCGGGGCGGACGTCCAGCTCCGGGACGAGGGCGACCTCCACCACGTCCGGGTGGTGGCCCGCACCCCCGGCCCCGCGGCGCTCGCCCTCGACATCGGCGCGGACGCCGCCGCCCACCGGGAGCCCGGTCTCCCGTAGGCCCACCCGGGGTGCTGGCCGGGATATGGCCGCCGGGCGGGGCGGAGTGACTGGTTCGCATCCCGCCACTCGGACCGCGCCCGGTGCGGCCGCCGGGCGCGGCCGGGCGGGCCGGTGGCGGGAGGGGCGCGACCGGGGGGTGGCGTCCGTGTGGGCGGTGGGGCTGGTGGCGCTGCTCCTGGCCGGGTTCGGGGTGGTGCTGCTGCTCGGGCAGCTGGCCGGGCTGCGGCAGCGGGTGGCCACCGGGGCGGACCTGGCGGCCCTCGCCGCCGCCGACCGGGCGCTGCGCGGGGCCGATGCCGCCTGCGCGGCGGCCGGGCGGGTGGCCGCGGCGCACCGGGTCCGGGTGGTGCGGTGCGACATGGCCGGCGAGATCGCCGACCTGAGCGTGGCGGGGGAGGTGGGGCCCTACGCCGTCACGGTGCGGGCTCGGGCGGGGCCGGCTGCCGCAGCAGTTCCGTGAGCAGCCGGATGGCACCGCGCTTGTGCAGCGGCTCGTTGCCGTTGCCGCACTTGGGCGACTGGACGCAGGACGGGCAGCCGGC
Organism: Streptomyces harbinensis; assembly: GCF_900116145.1. GTDB lineage: Bacteria > Actinomycetota > Actinomycetes > Streptomycetales > Streptomycetaceae > Streptomyces > Streptomyces carpaticus. The sequence goes on from NZ_FPAB01000004.1 coordinate 588,991, forward strand.
CTCGCAGCCGCAGGCGGCGATCGCGTCGCGGGTCGCGGTCAGCCAGGCGCGGGCCACGTGGAAGCCGCGTTCGGCGAACCCGGCACCGCCCGGGTGGCCGTCGTGGACGAAGACCGTTGGAAGGAGGGTGTCGGGATGCAGCGCGGTGGACACGCCGCCGATGTCCCAGCGGTCGCAGGTGGCGAAGAGCGGCAGCATGCCGATGGCGGCGTGCTCGGCGGCGTGCAGGGCGCCGGGCAGGATCTCCGGGGTGATCCCGGCGGCGTCCAGCTGGTCTTCGGTGACCGTCCACCACACCGCGCGGGTGCGCAGCGAGCGCGGCGGCAGGTCCAGGGTGGTCTCGCCCAGGATCTCGCCCGTCAGCAGCTTGCGGCGCAGATAGGAGACGACCTGGTGGGTCACCTCCACGGTGCCGAAGCACAGCTTCGCCGCGCCCCACGGGATCTCCGTCCCGGTCTCCAGGATCGAGATGTCGGTCACGTCGCGCGCCGAGGTGGACCAGGGCGGGCTGGACTCCTCGACCAGGGCCACCGCGTCCGTCAGGTCCAGTTCCCGGACGACATAGCTGCGGCCCCGGTGCAGATGCACGGCGCCCTCGTGGACGGTGGAGTGGGCGGCGGAGGCGTCCACCGTGCCCAGCAGGCGGCCGGTGCCCTCTTCCACCACCTGGACCGGGCGTCCGCCCTGACCGCGGATGTCGACGAGGTCGGCCGGCCGTTCGCGGCGCGTCCAGTACCAGCTCTCGCCCCGGCGGCGCAGCAGGGCGCGGTCGGCGAGCTTGGGCAGCAGCGCGGCGCCCGCCGCGCCGAACAGGTCCTCGGCGCCGTCCGCCGCGGTCAGCGGGACCTCGGCCGCCGCCGCGCACAGGTGCGGGGCGAGGACGTACGGGTTGGCCGGGTCCAGCACGGTGGATTCCACCGGCTGCCGGAAGAGGGCGTCCGGGTGGTGGACGAGATAGGTGTCCAGCGGGTCGTCGCGGGCCACCAGCACCGCCAGCGCGCCCTGCCGCCGGCGACCGGCGCGGCCGGCCTGCTGCCACAACGAGGCCCGGGTGCCCGGGTAGCCGGCGAGGACGACGGCGTCCAGCCCGGCGATGTCCACGCCCAGCTCCAGGGCGTTGGTGGCGGCCAGGCCCAGAAGTTCGCCGCTGTGCAGCGCCTGCTCCAGGGCGCGGCGCTCCTCGGGGAGATAGCCGCCCCGGTAGGCGGCGACCCGGCCGGCCAGCGAGCGGTCGACCTCGGCGAGCCGTTCCTGGGCGATGAGCGAGATCAGTTCGGCGCCGCGCCGGGAGCGGACGAAGGCGACGGTGCGGGCGCCGGCGACGGTCAGGTCGGTGAGCAGGTCGGCGCTCTCGGCGGTGGCGGTACGGCGCAGCGGGGCGCCGCGTTCGCCGTGGGCCTCGGTGAGCGGGGGCTCCCACAGCGCGAAGACGACCTCGCCGCGCGGGGCGGCATCGTCGGTGACCTCGGTGACCGGCAGTCCGGTGAGCCGGGTGGCGGCGGCGCCGGGCTCCGCGGTGGTGGCGGAGGCCAGGACGAAGACCGGTGCGGCCCCGTGGTGGGCGGCCACCCGGCGCAGCCGGCGCAGCACCTGGGCGACGTGGGAGCCGAAGACGCCGCGGTAGATGTGGCACTCGTCGATGACGACGTAGCGCAGCCGCCGCCAGAACGCGGTCCACCGGCGGTGTCCCGGCAGCAGCGCCCGGTGCAGCATGTCGGGGTTGGTGAGCAGCACGTTGGCGTGCTCACGGGCCCAGGCGCGTTCCTCGGGCGGGGTGTCGCCGTCGTACACGGCGGGCCGTACGGCGCTGCCCAGCGGGGCGGCCAGGGCGCGCAGGGCGCGGCGCTGGTCGGCGGCGAGGGCCTTGGTGGGGGCCAGGTAGAGCCCGGTGCCGCCCGCCAGGACGCCGGTGAGCAGGGGCACCTGGTAGGCGAGGGACTTGCCGGAGGCGGTGCCGGTGGACAGGACGACGGAGGAGCCGCCCAGCGCCAGCTCGGCGGTGCGGGCCTGATGGGCCCAGGGCTGTTCGATCCCGGTGGCGCGCACGGCGTCGGTGACCGCGCCGGGTATCCCTTGCGGCCAGGGCGCATGGCGGCCGGTCCGCGCGGGCAGGTGCTCCGTATGGGTGATCCGCGTGGAGCGGTCACTTGGGCTGCCCAAGCGCGCCAGCACCTCCCCGGGGGAGGGCCGGCGGGCGGCGGGGACGCCTGCGGTCGGCGGTGGCTGCTCGTGGGACATCAGCACCGAGTCTGTCACTGGTTGGACGGACAATGGCTGTAAGACGTCGTCGTGGGCAGGCGGTAAGTGATTGAATGCGATGGCGGCTGCCGATCCATGGGGGGCGACCGCTCGTGAGCAAGGTGCTGGAGGAGTCCGTGGACCTGTCCCTTTCGACCAGGACCGTTGGTGACCGCACGGTCGTCGAGGTCGGTGGCGAGATTGACGTATACACCGCGCCCAAGCTGCGCGAACAGCTGGTAGAGCTGGTGAACGAGGGCAATCACCACCTGGTGGTGGACATGGAGCGCGTTGACTTCCTGGACTCCACCGGTCTCGGGGTGCTGGTCGGCGGCCTGAAGCGGGTCCGGGCACAGGAGGGCTCGCTGCGGCTGGTGTGCAACCAGGAGCGCATCCTCAAGATCTTCCGGATCACGGGTCTGACGAAGGTCTTCCCGATCCACGAGTCCGTCGAAGAGGCCATCGCCGCCACCGACTGAGGGGCGGGGCGGGCCCCGTGCGGGCCCGCACCGGATTCGTACGAGATCATCACAGTGAGCCGCCCCGGACCGGCGTCGGTCCCCGGGGCGGTGTCCGTGTACGACGTAGGGGGATGGCATGGCCACCGTCGAACTTCGCTTCAGCGCGTCGCCCGAGCATGTGCGGACCGCCCGGCTGGTCGCCGCGGCCGTGGCGCGGCGGGCCGGGGTCGACGAGTCCGTGCTGGACGAGCTGCGGCTCGCGGTGGGCGAGGCGTGCAGCCGCGCGGTGGGTCTGCACGCGGTGCACGGCCTGACCTCCCCGGTGCGGGTCACGCTCACGGAGGCGGAGAAGGCGTTCACCATCGAGGTGGGCGACGACGCGCCGAGCGCGGTGGCCGTGCCGCAGGGCAAGCCGGCGGCGGAGGCCGCCGAGGAGACCGATGAGCTGGGCCTGGCGGTCATCAGCGGGCTGGTGGACGACGTGGAGGTCGTCGCGGACGACCGGGGCGGTCTCATCCGGATGAGCTGGCCGACGCTGGACGCCTCGTTCTCCTGAGCGGCCCGGCTCCGAGCGGCCGACCCCTGAGCGGCCGGGCCGCCGGCCGCCTCCTGTCACCGTTCGCCGCTTTTCCCCGGAGCACCGCCTTTCTCTCGCTGCTCCTTTTTCTCTCCCGTCACCTTTCTTTTTCTTGATCGGTTTTCTCCGGTCGATCTTCCGCTGCCCGCCGCGGCATGCATTCCTTTCGCATCCCCTTTTTGGATCGCGTAGTTCTCCCTACACTCCCGCCACGTCTCTTCCGGATCAACGCCTGAGCGTCAAGGAGGACGAATGGCGGGAATTCCGTACACACAGGCCGCCGAGCTGACCGGCGGTGATCGCGGTCTCGTGGTGGTCATCGCGCTGGTGGCCGCCGCCGCACTGGGGCTGGCCGTGGTGCTGGCCCGGCAGGTACTGGCCGCCGGCGAGGGCACCGACGGCATGAAGAAGATCGCCGCGGCCGTACAGGAGGGGGCGAACGCCTATCTCGCCCGCCAGCTGCGCACCGTGTCCCTCTTCGCCGTCGTGGTGTTCTTTCTGCTCTTTCTGCTGCCGGCCGACGACTGGAATCAGCGGATCGGGCGCTCGCTCTTCTTTCTGATCGGCGCGCTTTTCTCCGCCGCCACCGGTTATCTGGGAATGTGGCTGGCGGTGCGCAGCAATGTCCGGGTGGCGGCGGCGGCGCGTGCGGCGGACGCGCGCGATCCGGTACCCGCCCGGCATCACGCGATGCGGATCGCGTTCCGTACCGGCGGGGTCGTCGGCATGTGCACGGTCGGCCTCGGGCTGCTGGGTGCCGCGTGCGTGGTGCTGGTGTACGCCGCCGACGCGCCCAAGGTGCTGGAGGGCTTCGGCCTGGGCGCGGCCCTGATCGCCATGTTCATGCGGGTGGGCGGCGGGATCTTCACCAAGGCCGCCGACGTCGGCGCCGACCTGGTCGGCAAGGTCGAGCAGGGCATCCCCGAGGACGACCCGCGCAACGCCGCCACCATCGCCGACAACGTGGGCGACAACGTCGGCGACTGCGCGGGCATGGCCGCCGACCTGTTCGAGTCGTACGCGGTGACGCTGGTCGCCGCGCTCATCCTCGGCACGGTCGCCTTCGGCGACGCCGGGCTGGCCTTCCCGCTGCTGGTGCCGGCCATCGGTGTCATCACCGCCATGGCCGGGATCTTCGTCGTCGCGCCCCGGCGCGGCGACCGCAGCAGCATGACCGCCATCAACCGGGGCTTCTTCATCTCCGCCGGCATCTCGGTCGTCCTGGTGGCGATCGCCGCGTACGTCTACCTCCCGGGCTCGTTCGCCGAACTGGACGGGATCGGCGACGCGCAGATCGCCGGGCACGACGCCGACCCGCGGCTGTTCGCGCTCGCCGCCGTCAGCATCGGCATCGTGCTGGCCGCCGTCATCCAGCAACTCACCGGCTACTTCACGGAACCGGGCCGCCGCCCGGTGCGGGACATCGGCAGGACCTCGCGCACCGGTCCGGCCACCGTGGTGCTGGCCGGGTTCTCCCTCGGCCTGGAGTCCGCCGTGTACACGGCGCTGCTGGTCGGCCTGAGCGTGTACGCGGCCTTCCTGCTGGCCGGCTCCACGATCATGCTGGCGCTGTTCGCGGTGGCGCTGGCCGGCACCGGGCTGCTGACGACGGTCGGGGTCATCGTCGCCATGGACACCTTCGGCCCGATCGCCGACAACGCGCAGGGCATCGCCGAGATGTCCGGGGACGTGGAGGGCGAGGGCGCCCGGGTGCTGACCGATCTGGACGCGGTCGGCAACACCACCAAGGCCGTCACCAAGGGCATCGCCATCGCGACGGCGGTGCTGGCGGCGGCGGCGCTGTTCGGCTCGTACCGGGACGCCATCGCCACCGCCGTCGCGGACGTCGGCGTGGACCGGATCACCGACGCGACGCTGCTCTCGCTCGACATCTCCCAGCCCAACAACCTCGTCGGTCTGATCATCGGAGCGGCGGTGGTGTTCCTGTTCTCCGGACTCGCCGTCAACGCCGTCTCCCGCTCGGCCGGCTCGGTCGTCCACGAGGTACGCCGGCAGTTCCGGGAGCGGCCCGGGATCATGGACTACAGCGAGCGGCCCGAGTACGGCCGGGTCGTCGACATCTGCACCCGCGACTCCCTGCGCGAGCTGGCCACCCCCGGGCTGCTGGCGGTCATGGCGCCGATCGCCGTCGGCTTCAGCCTCGGCGTCGGGGCGCTCGGCTCCTACCTCGCCGGCTCCATCGGGGCCGGCATCCTCATGGCGGTGTTCCTGGCGAACTCCGGCGGCGCCTGGGACAACGCCAAGAAGCTGGTCGAGGACGGCCACCACGGCGGCAAGGGCAGCGAGGCGCACGCCGCCACCGTCATCGGGGACACGGTCGGCGACCCCTTCAAGGACACGGCCGGCCCGGCCATCAACCCGCTGCTCAAGGTCATGAACCTGGTGGCGCTCCTCATCGCCCCGGCCGTGGTCGCGCTCAGCTACGGCGACGACGCGAGCGCGCCGCTGCGGGTGCTGATCACCGCGGTCGCGCTGGTCGTCATCGTCGGCGCCGTGTACGCGTCCAAACGGCGCGGCATCGTGGTCGGCGACGACGACGGGGGTGACGGGGACGGCGGCAAGCGGCCGGAGGAGGCGACCACGCCCGCGTAACGTCCCCCGCCCCCGGGTCAGCGCCGGGCGGCGAGCCGTCCCGCCACCACGTGCGCCCCGGCGGTGACGGCGCCCGCCGGCGCCGGACCCCGGGCGGCATCCCGCGCCCGGGCCGGCCGCAGCACCCCGGCCCGGCGCAGCCGCCGCCGCGCCCTGCTGACCCCACCCGTCACAGGGCCCCCTCCCGCTCCAGCAGCTGCCGCTTGCGCTCCAGCCCGCCCGCGTACCCGGTCAGCGAGCCGTCCGCCCCGATCACCCGGTGGCAGGGCCGGATCACCTGGAGCGGATTCGCCCCGATCGCCCCGCCCACGGCGCGCACCGCCGCCCGCGAGGCGCCGATCGAGGCGGCCACCGCCCCGTACGTCGTCGTCTCGCCATACGGAATGGACTCCAGCGCGGCCCACACCCGGCGCCGGAACTCCGAGCCGGTGGGCAGGTACGGCAGCGCGAAGCGGGTCCGGTCGCCCGCGAAGTACTCGGCCAGCTGCCGGACCGCCTCCCCGAACACCGTGTCGTCGCGCTCCCACGCCGGGTCCACGGGGAAGCCCTTCGGCGAGTCCGGCGAGCCGACCGCCGACAGCGCGCCGCTGCGGTCTCCCACCAGCACCAGTTCGCCCACCGGGCTGTCCACGCGTGTCCACACGGTTGTCGCCATCGTCCTCGGCCTCCTTCTCGCTGCTCGCCCCCAGCCTGCGCCGCCCGGGGGCCGTCCGTCCGGCGGATTTCGGACATGACGGTGACACGTACCACCCCGCTCCCGCGCATTGGGAGCCGTCAGTGGGGAAGGCGTGCCCCATCCGGTGCCCCGGACGCGGCTTCCGCACGCGGCGCCCGCGCCACCGGGGAAGGATGACATCGACTTCGCGGCCGTGCTGCCGCCGCCCGGGCCCCGTCGCCGACGCCGGCCGCGCGACGCGAGCTCGCCGGTGTACGGGTCCCCTCGGGGCCGACTGCTTGAGGTGAGAGACGTGCTGGGTGCCGTGCTGTGCGACATCGACGGAGTGCTGAGGACGTGGGACGACGCGGAGCGGTGGCGGCCCGTGCTGGAGGTGGCGCTGCGGCCGGACCTGCTGCGCCCGGCCGTCACCGGCGCGATCACCGACGAGGAGTGGCGCGCCGCCGTCCGCGCCGAACTGCCGGCCGCGCAGCGGGCGCTGGCCGACGCGTGGGCGGGGCCGGCCGGGATCGGCCGGGTCGATCCGGAGCTGGTACGGCTGCTGCGTGAGGTACGCCGCAAGGTGCCGGTGGTGCTGGTGTCCAACGGCACCACCCGGCTGGAGGCCGATCTCGCCGGGCTCGGGATCGCCGATCTGGCGGACGCCGTGGTGAACTCGGCGCGGGTCAAGGCGGCCAAGCCGGAGCCCGCGATCTACCGGATCGCGGCCCGGCGGGCGGGGGTCGCGGCGGCCCGGTGTCTGTTCGTCGACGACTCCCTGGAGAATGTGCAGGCGGCACGGCGGGCCGGGATGACCGGGGTGCACTACCAGGGAACCGGCCCGTTGCGGGAGATGCTGGTGCCGCTGATGCAAATGGCTGCAATCCGCGGCGACCGGTCCGCTCGTCACTCGGAAGAGGGATCGACGGCATAGTAGGTTCCCGCCCAGCGGCTCGAAGGGATGAGGGAACGGTGACTTACGGACGTGCGGTCAGATGGTCCGGTGGCGCGGCGCTGGCGCTGGCGCTCACGCTGACCGGGTGCGGGAGCGACGACAACGGCAAGACGGACGAGTGGGCCAAGGCCGTCTGCGACCGGATGCAGCCGGAGGTCGAGAAGATCCGCTCGGCCAGCGCGGCCATCACCGAGGCCAGCGAGGGTGGGAAGCCGGCCGCCGAGGTTCAGGAGGCCGACTCGGCGGCGTTCCAGGAGATCTCCGACGCGTACGCCAACCTCGCCACCATCGTCAACGACGCCGGCGACCCGCCCGTGGACAACGGCGCGCAGCTGCGGCAGGACGCGGTCGGGGAGCTGAACAGCATCTCGGAGTCGTACGCCGGCCTGAAGACCTCGGTCGACGAGCTGGACCCGGACGATGTGTCGGCGTTCTCGGACGGGCTCAAGGACATCGCCGGCCGGCTGAGCACGCTGGGGCAGAGCGGTGACGAGGCGCTGAGCGAGCTCCAGTCCGGGGAGCTGGGCCAGGCGATGGCCCAGCAGGAGGGCTGCCAGAGCGCCCCGGCGGGCGGCCCGGGCGGCGAGGACGCGGACGGAGGCGAGGATGCCGACGCCGACGCCGACGCCGACGCCGGCAAGGACGAGGACGCGGACGCCGACGCGGACTCCGATGACGAGGACGCCTGAGCGCGCACCACAATGGCAGGGTGAGCACTGCTGATCTCCCCCTCCCCACCGCCGCCGGCACCGCCCGTCTCCGGGCGGCGCTGACGGCGTCCGCCTTCACCGCCGACGGTCTGCTTGAGCTGCTGGGCGGCCCCGCGTACACCGCGCTGGCCCGCGGCGAGACCGTCCCGGCGGCCCGTGCGACCGGCGGCGACGACAGCGCGCCCGCCGTCCTCGTCCGGCTGTTCCTGCTCCAGCGGCCGGTGCCCTACGAGCGGGCCCGCGCCGTCCTCCCGGTGGATGGGCTGCTCGGCGACGGCTGGCTGCTGCGCGAGGGCGCGGGCGTACGGGCCGCGGTCGACGTCCGCCCGTACGCCGGGCCCGAGGGGCAGGACTGGTGGGTGGTCTCCGACCCCGGGTTCGGCGTCGGCGGCGCGGGCGGGGCGGGCGGCAGGGACCGCGATGTGGTGCTGGGTGTCGGCGGCGCCTCCATGACGCTCGCTCAGCTCACGGTCCGTGAGCCGGTGGACCGCGCGCTGGACGTGGGCACCGGCTCCGGCATCCAGGCGCTGCACCTCGCCCAGCACGCGCGGCGGGTGGTGGCCACGGACGTGAACCCGCGCGCGCTGCGGATGGCCGCGCTCACCCTGGGGCTGTCGGGGGCGGCGGAGCCGGAGCTGCGGGAGGGCTCGCTGTTCGAGCCGGTGGCGCGGGAGGCGGGCTTCGATCTGATCGTCGCCAACCCGCCGTTCGTCATCTCCCCGGCCCAGGGCGCGGACGCGCTCACCTACCGCGACGGCGGGATGGGCGGCGACACGCTCTGCCGCACGCTGGTGGAACGGTCGGCGGACCGGCTGACCGACGGCGGCGTGTGCCAGCTGCTCGCCAACTGGCAGCACGTGGAGGGCGAGGACTGGCGCGAGCGGGTCGCCTCCTGGGTGCCGGCCGGCTGCGACGCGTGGATCGTGCAGCGCGAGCGGCAGGACATCACCGAGTACACCGAACTGTGGCTGCGCGACGCGGGCGTCCACCGGGACGATCCGGCCGGGTACGAGCGGCTGTACGGCCAGTGGCTGGCCGAGTTCGAGCGGCGGCGCACCGGGGGCGTGGGGTTCGGCTGGATCACCCTGACCAAGACCGGCAGCCGCCGGCCGTCCGTCACGGCGGAGGAGTGGCCGCACGCGGTCGAGCAGCCGCTGGGGGAGACGGCGCGGCGCCGTCTCGCGCTCGCGGCGTTCCTGCGGGACCACGACGACCGGGCGCTGCTGGCCACCCGGTTCGAGCTGGCCGAGGGCGTGGTGCAGGAGCAGGTGGGCGCGCCGGGTGCGGAGGACCCGGAGCATGTGGTGCTGCGGCAGCGGCACGGCATGATGCGGGCGCACGCCGTGGACACGCTGGGCGCGGCGCTGGCGGGGGCGTGCGACGGGACGCTGCCGGCCGGGGTGATCGTGGACGCGATCGCGCAGTTGCTGGAGGCCGATCCGGCGCGGGTGCGGGAGGGGGCGCCGGCGGTGCTGCGGACGCTGGTGGGCGACGGGTTCCTGCTGCCGGTGTGAGCGGCGGGCCGCGAGCCCGCCGGCGGCACGGCCCCGGGCAGGCCAAAGGGCCGACTCCGGGGCGCCCGGGCCGGCCCTCCGCCTGGTGCCGTCGCGTTACTTCTTCAGGACCAGGCCGTCGGAGTCGGTGCGGTCCTCCTTGACCAGGAAGAGGATGCCGTCGATGAGCGACCAGATGCCGAGGCCACCGCAGGTGAGCAGCTGGGCGACGGCCATGCCGTAGTGGCCGGTGTACCAGCGGCCCGCGCCGACGCCGCCGAGCAGGATCTGCAGGATGCCGGCGACGACCTTGGACTTGGGGGACTCGGGGGCACCGGCCGGGGAACCGGGAGCCGGGGCGGGGGGATAGGTCATGAGCGGTGTTCCATTCAGGCTGTGAGATGGTCGAACGACAAGCGGATTTACTTGTTGTTGGTGCTCAGACATCCCGAAGCGCTCACCGGTTGCACCGGATCGGATACCGATGCAGAAGTGATATCCGTTACCCCATGAGGTTGCGGACCACGGCCCACCCCACCGCGATCCCCACGATCGCCACCATCCCCGCCCGGCCGCCGAGAGCCGGCCGGTAACGCCGCCCGCGCAGCCCCTCGTACAGCCAGCGGCCCCCGATCCACGCCCCCAGCGGCAGACCGAGCAGCAGCAGAACCGCGTTGTCGTGCAACGCCGCGGCGACGTCCCCGTGCAGCAGGTCGTACGCCATCCGGGTGCCGCCGCAGGCCGGGCAGAGCAGCCCGGTGGCCCAGTTGAACGGACAGCGCGGCAGCAGCCCCCCGCCCTCGTGCGGGTTGGTGTGCCACAGATAGACCGAACCGGCCAGGCCGGCGGCGAGGGTGGCCAGCGGCAGCACCGAGGGGTGAAGCCGCCGCCCCGCCCGCGTGACACTGCTCACCCGGCTCACCCCCTCCACCTCACGGCCCGGCCCGGATCAGCTCTTGAGGGCGCGGCCGTCGGAGTCGGTGCGGTCGTCCTTGACGAGGAAGAGGATCCCGTCGATGAGCGACCAGATGCCCATACCGCCACAGGTGAGCAGCTGGGCGACCGCCAGGCCGTAGTGCCCGGTGTACCAGCGACCCGCACCGACACCGCCGAGGACCAGCTGGAGCACACCCGCGATGATCTTCGACTTGGAGGAGTACGGACGCCCGTACTGGTCATAGCCGAAGGGGGCGTTCGGGTCCACCGCGCCGTAGGCGGCACCGGGCTGCTGGGCGTATCCGGGCGGCGGGTACTGCCCGTACCCGCCGGCGCCCGGCTGCTGCGGGTAGCCGTACCCCGGCTGGCCGGGCTGCCCGCCGGGCGGCGGCGTCCCGGGCTGGCCCGGCTGGCCGGTGGGCTGCTGGTACGGGTTCTGGTTCGGGTCCGGCGGCGGCTGCTGATACGGGTTCTGGTCGGTCATGAGTCCCCCTTGCGGATGGATGAGCGGAAGCGCGGGCCGGTCAGGGACAGACCGGTTCCACGGCCGACATCCTGCCAGGGGCATGGGGCGGCGGGAACGCGGGCTGTCGGGTTACGGTTCGAGTGGCGTCGCGGGGTATTCCCGTTTGACACGGAGCCGGGAGGTAGCGTCACACTCCGCACGGGGCGCGGCGAGCCCGTACCCACCCCGTACGCGGCGACCGCCCATCCGCGCCGAGAGCTACCGGAGAAACCGGAGAGAAGAGAGCGAGACGTTGTCCCCGACCAGCGAGACCACGAACGGCGGACGCCGGCTTGTCATTGTCGAGTCGCCCGCCAAGGCCAAGACGATCAAGGGCTACCTCGGCCCGGGCTATGTGGTCGAGGCGAGCGTCGGACACATCCGCGATCTGCCGAACGGCGCGGCCGAGGTGCCCGCCAAGTACAAAGGGGAGTCCTGGGCGCGGCTCGGCGTGAACGTCGACGCCAACTTCCAGCCCCTCTACGTCGTCAACAGCGACAAGAAGGACCAGGTCAGAAAGCTCAAGGAGCTGCTGGCCGAATCGGATGAGCTCTACCTGGCCACCGATGAGGACCGCGAGGGCGAGGCCATCGCCTGGCATCTGCGCGAAGTCCTCAAGCCCAAGGTGCCGGTGCGCCGGATGGTCTTCCACGAGATCACCCGCGACGCCATCCGGGCGGCCGTCGACAACCCGCGCGAGCTGAACCAGCTGCTGGTGGAGGCGCAGGAGACCCGGCGCATCCTCGACCGGCTGTACGGGTACGAGGTCTCGCCGGTGCTGTGGAAGAAGGTCATGCCCCGGCTGTCGGCCGGGCGCGTGCAGTCGGTGGCCACCCGGCTGGTCGTGGAACGGGAGCGGGAGCGCATCGCGTTCCGCCCGGCCGCGTACTGGGACCTCGTCGGGACCTTCGCCACGGGCGAGGGCGCCGACGGCGGCCCGGACACCTTCGGCGCCCGGCTGGTCTCCGTCGACGGGCGGCGCATCGCGCAGGGCCGGGACTTCGGCGCGGACGGGCAGCTGAAGAGCCCCGGGCAGGTGCGGCAGCTGGACGAGGCGACGGCCCGCGCGCTGGCCGAGGGGCTCGCGGGGGCGGCGTTCACCGTCCGCTCGGTGGAGTCCAAGCCGTACCGGCGCGCCCCGTACGCGCCCTTCCGCACCACCACCCTCCAGCAGGAGGCGTCGCGCAAGCTCGGGATGGGCGCGAAGGCCACCATGCAGGTGGCGCAGCGGCTGTACGAGAACGGCTTCATCACCTACATGCGGACCGACTCCACCACGCTGTCGGAGACGGCGGTGGCGGCGGCGCGGGCCCAGGTCACGCAGCTGTACGGGCGGGACTATCTGCCGGACCGCCCGCGCACCTACGCCAGCAAGGTGAAGAACGCGCAGGAGGCGCACGAGGCGATCCGGCCCTCCGGCGACCGGTTCCGCACCCCGGCCGAGACGGGGCTGACCGGCGAGCAGTTCCGGCTGTACGAGCTGATCTGGAAGCGGACCGTCGCCTCGCAGATGAAGGACGCGGTCGGGCAGTCGGTGGCGGTGCGCGTCGCCGGGACGAGCGCGGACGGGCAGGACTGCGAGTTCGGCGCGACGGGGAAGATCATCACCTTCCACGGCTTCATGAAGGCGTACGTCGAGGGCGCGGACGACCCCAACGCCGAGCTGGACGACCGCGAGCGGCGGCTGCCGCAGGTCGCCGAGGGCGATGCGCTGGCCGCGCGCGAGCTGGCCGCGGACGGGCACTCCACCAAGCCGCCGGCCCGCTACACCGAGGCGTCGCTGGTCAAGGAGCTGGAGGAGCGCGAGATCGGGCGGCCCTCGACGTACGCCTCGATCATCGGCACCATCCTGGACCGGCGCTACGTCTTCAAGAAGGGGACGGCCCTGGTGCCGTCCTTCCTCTCCTTCGCCGTCGTCAATCTGCTGGAGCAGCACTTCGGGCGGCTGGTGGACTACGACTTCACCGCGAAGATGGAGGACGACCTGGACCGCATCGCCACCGGCGACGCGGAGGCGGTGCCGTGGCTGCGCCGCTTCTACTTCGGTGAGGGCGAGGGCGTCGGCGGTGCTGCGGAGGCGGGCAACGGTGACGGCGACCATCTGGGCGGGCTGAAGGAGCTGGTCACGGACCTGGGCGCGATCGACGCCCGGGAGATCTCCTCGTTCCCGGTGGGCGAGGGCATCGTCCTGCGGGTCGGCCGGTACGGGCCGTACGTGGAGGCGCCGCCCGAGGAGGGCGCGGCCGAGGGCGAGCCGGGCAAGCGGGCGGACGTCCCCGACGAACTGCCGCCGGACGAGCTGACGGTGGAGCTGGCCAAGGAACTGCTGGCCAAGCCCAGCGGGGACTTCGAGCTCGGCACCGACCCGGTCAGCGGTCATCCGATCGTGGGACGGGACGGGCGGTACGGGCCGTACGTCACCGAGGTGCTGCCGGAGGGCACGCCGAAGACCGGCAAGAACGCGGTCAAGCCGCGCACGGCGTCGCTGTTCAAGTCGATGCGGCTGGACACGATCACGCTGGAGGACGCGCTGCGGCTGCTGTCGCTGCCGCGGGTGGTGGGCACCGACCCCGAGTCGGGGGACGACATCACCGCGCAGAACGGGCGGTACGGCCCGTATCTGAAGAAGGGGACGGACTCGCGCTCGCTGGAGAGCGAGGAGCAGCTGTTCACCATCACGCTGGATCAGGCGCTGGCGATCTACGCCCAGCCGAAGAAGCGCGGGCGGGCCGCGGCCAAGCCGCCACTGAAGGAGCTGGGCACGGACCCGGTGACGCAGGCGCCGGTGGTGGTGAAGGACGGGCGGTTCGGTCCGTACGTCACGGACGGCGAGACGAACGCGACGCTGCGGCGGGACGACGATCCCGAAACCATCACCCCTGAACGTGGGTTCGAACTGCTCGCAGAGAAGCGGGCGAAGGGGCCGGCGAAGAAGACCGCGAAGAAGGCGGCCAAGAAGACCACCAAGAAGACGGCGGCGAAGAAGACGACCGCGAAGAAGACGACGACGGCGAAGAAGACGACCGCCAAGAAGACCGCCGCCAAGAAGACCACGGCGAAGAAGACGGCCGCGAAGAAAACCTCCACGGTGGAAAAGTCCACGTCAAAGGCCGAAAACGGCCCCTCGGGCGACCCGGGCGCGGACGGCGGCGCCTGACGCGGCACGCCCGGCCGGTGTGTGCGAGTGGGAAGGCACCCGGCCGGGCCGCCTCATGGCGGCGCTGCCGCGCTCGTTCCCCGGGCAAATGTTCGGGTAGCTGACGCTTGTGTCGGTGACGGCGGTTACGCTGGCCGAATGACGCGAGCAGAGCAACACCCGGTTGTTGACCCCACCTGCGGCGCCACCGACGAGGCACTCGCCGCGGACTCCCGGGAGCGCGCCCGGCGGGCGTTGCTGCGGGTGCCCGAGCTGCGGCGCCTGTGGGAGGCGCAGTTCACCGGCGGTATCGGCGACATCCTCGCCGTGCTGGTGGTCACCCTGCTGTCCGTGCAGGCGGCCTTCCACGTCACCGCGGGCGGCGAGATGCTGTTCGGCGGCGGCTACCGGGGTGTGGCCCTCGCCATCACCCTCGCGCTGACCGTACGGCTGGCGGCCGGGGTGCTCGGCGGCGTGCTGCTGCTGGGCCCGATCGCGAAGCTGCTCGCCCCGGCCGGCTCGCTCGACCGGCGCTGGACGATGATCGGGGCGGACGGGCTGCGTGCCGCGCTGCTGATCGTCGCCCCGCTGTGGATCATCTGGGTGCCGGACAGCGCGTACATCTACCTGCTGGTCACGCTGGGCGTCAGCGGGCTCGCCGAGCGGGTGTGGACCCTCGCCAAGGACGGCGTCGCCCCCGCGCTGCTGCCGCCTCCGCCGCCGGAGGGCGCCGCTGTCCGGCCGCTGCCCGACCACGGCGAGGCGCTGCGCCGGCTGTGGCTGCGCACCGCGTTCCTGTCCGTGCCCGCCGCCGCCGCGGTGCTGGTGGCCGTCACCCTGGTCAGCAATCTGCTCGCCACCGGCATCGACTGGTTCGGTGTGCACCAGGCGGCGCTCGCCTCCTACGTGGCGGCCGGGTTCTTCGCCGCCTCGATCTCGGTGCTCTACTTCCTGAAGCTCCCGGCCGGTGACGCGCGCCGCCCGGTGTCCCCGCTGGAGGGGCTGCGCCGGCCGGCGGCCGGCACCACCCCGGACCGGGGGCGTACCGGCGCCATCCCGGTGCTGGTGCTGGGGTGCGCCGCGCTGGCGGCGGCGGTCGCCGCGGCGGTCGCGCTGGGCGTCCTGCGGGTGCTGGAGTTCGGCGGCGGCCCGGTCTCGTACGGCCTGCTCGTCCTGGGGCTGACCGGCGGTGTCGCGGCCGGGGTGCGCTGGTCGGGCGCGGTGCTGCCCGCGCTGTCGCGGCGGCGGATCTTCGCGCTGGCGCTCGCGGTCGGCGGGCTCGGCCTGTTCGGGGTCGGGATGATCGCCGACCCGGCGACGGTGCTGTTCACGACGGCGGTCACCGGCGTCGCGGCCGGTGTCGCGGCGGCCACCGGGCACGTTCTGCTGGACCAGGAGACCGAGGAGTTCCGGCGGCCCCGGCTGACGCAGCACCTGCACGCCGTGGTCCGGGTCGCGATCGGCCTCGGGGTGCTGGTGGCCCCCCTGGTGGCGGCGCTGATCGGGCCGCACCGGGTGGAGCGCGGCGACTTCGTGATCGACCACGGGGGCGCGGCGTACACCCTCATGATCATCGGGGCGCTGCTGCTGCCGGTGGCCGCGCTGGTGCTCGGCCGTACCGACGACCGGCGCGGGGTGCCGCTGCGGCGCGACCTGGTGACGGCGGTGCGCGGCGGCTCGGTGGAGCCGGTGGCGGCCACGGCCGACGGCGGGTTCTTCATCGTGGTCGAGGGCGGTGACGGCGCCGGCAAGACCACCCAGGTGGAGAAGCTGGCCGAGTGGATCCGCGGCAAGGGCCACGAGGTGGTCGTCACCCGCGAGCCGGGCGCCACACCGGTCGGCCAGCGGCTGCGCACCATCCTGCTGGACGTGTCGACCGGCGGGCTCTCGCACCGGGCCGAGGCGCTGCTGTACGCGGCGGACAAGGCCGAGCACGTGGAGACGGTGGTGCGTCCGGCGCTGGAGCGCGGCGCGGTGGTGATCTCCGACCGGTACATCGACTCGGCCGTGGCGTACCAGGGCGCCGGGCGCGATCTGTCGGCCACCGAGGTGGCGCGGATCTCGCGCTGGGCGACCGACGGTCTGCTGCCGCATCTGACGGTGCTGCTGGATGTGTCGCCGGAGACGGCGCGGGAGCGGTTCACGGAGGCGCCGGACCGGCTGGAGTCGGAGCCGAGTGAGTTCCACCAGCGGGTGCGGTCCGGGTTCCTGGCGCTGGCCGCCGCCGACCCGGCGCGCTATCTGGTGGTGGACGCCGGGCAGGACCCGGAGTCGGTCACCACGGCGGCGCGGCACCGGCTCGACCAGATGCTGCCGCTCTCGGAGAAGGAGCTGCGGGAGCAGGAGGAGGCCCGGCGCAAGGCCGAGGAGGAGGCGCGGCGGCGCGCGGAGGAAGAGCGCCGGCGCAAGGAGGAGGAAGAGCGCCTGGAGCGGGAGCGCCAGGAGGAGCTGGCGCGGCTGCGGGCCGAGGAGGAGGAGCGCAAGGCACGCGAGGCCGAGGAGGCCCGGCTGGCCGAGGAGCGGCGCAAGGCCGAGGAAGCGCGGCGGGTCGCCGAGGAGGCCCGCCGGCTGGCCGAGGAGGAGCGCCGGCGGCGGGAGGCCGAGGAGCGGCTGCGGCAGGCCGAGGAGGAGCGCCGCCGCCGGGAGGCCGAGGAGGAGGCGCGGCTGCGGGCGCAGGCCGAGGAGCGGCGCCGTGAGGTGCAGCGCAAGGCCGAGGAGGCGCTGCTGGCGGCCGAGCGGGCGCGTCTGGAGAAGGCCGACAACAGCGAGACGGTGCAGATCCCGCAGGTCGGCGACGCGGACGACGGCAGCAACAGCGAGACGATGCAGATCCCGAACTCGTACCCCGGCACGGCCGACGACGAGACGACGGTGCTGCCCGTGGCGGGCGACGTCGGCGAGACCCGGCCCATCCCGAAGGTGACGGACGAGGGCGGGGACGAGGAGCCGAAGCGCCGGTCGCGGCCCGCGTGGGCGGAGGAGACCCCGCTGGACGACGTGCCGACGCTGGCGGACGAACTGCTCGGCCCGCACCGCGACGACGACGAGCGGGACGAGGGCAAGGGGGGCAAGGGCGGCAGAAGCCGCTGAGCCCACGGGGCCCACTGAGCCGCTGAGCCGACCGCCGAAACGGCGCTTCCGGGAACTCCGGGAGCGCCGTTTCCGTCGGGTGTGGGGGTGCCGGCCGTTACTGGTCGCCGGGCGCGGGCAGCAGCGGGAACGGCTCGTGGATGGTGACCTCGTCGCCGGGGGCGATCCGGTACGGGCCGTCGCAGACCTCGTCGGGGGCGGGCATGCCGTAGCCGGCGGGGGTGGTGGCCACGCAGGCGTAGTACGTGCGGTGCTCCTGGGGCGCGAAGGCGACCCCGCAGCGTCCGCTGGCGTCGGTGGTGCAGGCGTCGATCAGGGCGCCGCGTTCGTCGACGACCTCGAAGACCACGTCCTTGACACCGTGCCCGGCGCCCGCGTCCTCGGCGACCGAGATGAGGACCCCTTCTTCCGCGGCGGTCCCGTCCTCTTCCTCGGCCGGTTCCTCGGCGGGCTCCTCCTCGACCGGGTCCTCCTCGGCGGGCGGCTCCTCGGCCGGCACCAGCGAGGGGCAGGTGACGGAGCCGATGACCACGTCGCCCGCCAGGTCCCCGGCGGCCTCGGTGAGGCTGAGGCGCAGGGCGTTGACGGTGAGGGAGCCGTCCGGGCCGGGGAGCTGTTCGTTGAGGACGACCTGGCCGAGGCCGCCGGGCAGCTGGACGGTGGTGCCCGGCGCCGGGTTGGCGCTGAAGCCGAGGCGCGTACTGCCGTCGACGGTGAGCAGGACGTCGTGGACGCGTACCCGGGCGGTCGGGTCGGACTCGTCCTCGCTGGCGCAGCGCGCGGTCACCACGCCGGTGCTGAGGACGGCGGCGGCCAGGTCGAGTTCGGTGGCGGCGACGCCGGCCTCGGCGGCGGTCCCGCCGGTGCTGCGCTCACCGGCGCGGGCGTGGATGCCGGCGACGGTGCCGAGGGAGGCGAAGCGGGCGGAGGAGACCTCGGCCCGGACGGGACCGCTGGGGTAGGCGGCGTGGGCCTCGGTGATGGCGATGCCGTTGCCGAGGGCGGCGGTGAAGCCGGTGGCGGAGAAACCGGCCGGGTCGGCGGTGGGGGCGGCGAGCGCGGGACCGGGGAGGGCGAGGGCGAGGGCGGTGGCCACGGCGAGGGCCGGGAGGGTTGCGGTGCGGGGCATGGGGCGGGACACTCCTATCATCGTGACGCGATGACCACATAGTGTGATGATCGGTATCGCGGATTCCATGCGCCTCACACGGAGTCCACCGATCGGCGCAGCAGGCCGCCCGGGATGGACTGTCAGTGGGAGACGGCAGAATGTGGGGCATGACGGTCTGGGACGAGCTGGTGGGCCAGGACCGGGTCGCGGCGCAGCTGACGTCGGCGGCCCGGGACGCCGACGCGTATGTCACGGCGATCGAAGCCGGTCAGGAGCCGCGGCTGGCCGGCTCCTCGATGACGCACGCCTGGCTGTTCACCGGCCCGCCCGGCTCCGGCCGCGCCACGGCGGCGCGCGCCTTCGCCGCCGCGCTCCAGTGCCTGAGCCCGGACCGCGCCCTGGGCGGAGCCCCGGGCTGCGGCTTCTGCGACGGCTGCCACACCTCGCTGGTCGGCACCCACGCGGACGTCGAGGTGCTGCGCACCGACCTGCTCACCATCGGCGTCAAGGAGACCCGGGAGCTGGTCCGCCGCGCCCAGCTCTCCCCGGCCGGCGGCCGATGGCAGGTCATCGTCATGGAGGACGCCGACCGGCTGACCGAAGGCGCCGGCAACGTCCTGCTGAAAGCGGTCGAGGAGCCCGCCCCCCGTACCGTCTGGCTGCTGTGCGCGCCCTCCACCGAGGACGTCCTGCCCACCATCCGCTCGCGCTGCCGCACCCTGTCGCTGCGCACCCCGCCGGTGGCCGCGGTGGCCGACGTCCTGATGCGGCGGGACGGCGTCGCCCCCGAGGTCGCGCACGCCGCCGCGCAGGCCACCCAGGGGCACATCGACCGCGCCAGGCGGCTGGCCACCGACGAGCGGGCCAGGGAACGGCGGGCCGCCGTGCTGCGCATCCCCGAGCGGGTGAGCGACCTCGGCGGTGCGCTGCGCGCCGCGCAGGAGTTGGTGGACGCCGCCGCCGAGGACGCCAAGCAGCTGGCCGGCGAGCGGGACGAGAAGGAGACCGAGGAGCTGCGGGCCGCCCTCGGTGCGGCCGAGGGCAAACGGCTGCCGCGCGGCACGGCCGGCGTCATGAAGGACCTGGAGGACCGCCAGAAGCGCCGCGCCACCCGCACCCAGCGGGACACCCTGGACCTGGCGCTCACCGAGCTGACCGGCTTCTACCGCGATGTCCTGGCCCGCCAGCTGGGCACGGCCGTGGCGCTGGCCGGCGGGGAGAGCGCGCCGGCCGTGGAGCGGGTGGCGGCGGCCAGCACCCCGGAACACACCCTGCGGCGGATGGAGGCGATCCTGGCCTGCCGTACGGCACTCGATCGCAATGTTTCCCCGCTCCTCGCGGTGGAGGCGATGACGGTGGCCCTGCGATGAGCGGATACGCTCCAGGGATCACGCGATCAAGGACACGCCACGGGGGCCTGACATGACCCGATTCGCCCGCTCTCTACCCCTGCTGACGGCCGGCGCCCTGCTGCTGACCGCGGCCTGCTCCGCCGAGACCCGCACCGAGGAGCGCCCCAGCCCCTCCCCGTCGGCCGGCGACGAGCCGGGCGGCGGCGGCCCGGAGGGCGCCGACGGCGGCTCCGCCGCCGACGCCCCGGTGCTCGACCCGCTGCCCGAGGAGATCCCGGCGGACCTCCAGCCGTACTACGAGCAGGAGCTGACCTGGCGCGGCTGCCCCGGCGTCCCCGGCTTCCAGTGCGCGATGCTCACCGTTCCGCTCGACTACGAGAGCGTCGACCCGGCCGACGACATCCAGCTCACCGTCACCCGCGCCCGGGCCGGCGGGGCCGACCGGCTCGGCGCCCTCCTGATGAACCCCGGCGGCCCCGGCGCCTCGGCGGTGGAGTTCGCGCAGGACGCGGCGAACTACATCTTCCCGGCCGAGGTGCGCGAGCAGTACGACATGGTGGGCCTGGACGCCCGCGGCACCGGCGGCAGCGAGCCCATCGAGTGCCTGACCGGCCCCGAGATGGACGCCACCACCCAGGTGGACCGCACGCCGGACGACGAAGAGGAGATGCAGGCGCTGCTGACCGCGCACGAGGAGTTCGCGGCCGGCTGCCAGGCCAACTCCGGGCGGCTGCTGGAGCACATCTCCACCATCGAGTCGGCCCGCGACATGGACGTGCTGCGCTCGGTCCTCGGCGACGAGCGCCTGCACTACGTGGGCTTCTCCTACGGCACCAAGCTGGGCGCGGTGTACGCCGGCCTCTTCCCGCAGCGGGTCGGCCACCTGGTGCTCGACGCCGCGGTGGACCCGCGGCTGTCCACCCTGGACCTGGACCGCGAACAGGCGGGCGGGTTCGAGACGGCGTTCCGCTCCTTCGCCGCCGACTGCGCCTCCCGCCGCTCCTGCCCGCTGGGCCCCGAGGGCGGCGACGACGCCTCGGCCAACCTCCTCGCCTTCTTCGCGGAGCTCGACGCGACCCCCCTGGAGACCGGCCAGGACCGCCCGCTGACCGAATCGCTGGCCACCACCGGCGTGGCGATGGCGCTCTACAGCGAGTCCCTGTGGTCCGAGCTGCGGCTGGCCCTGACCGCCGCCATGGACGACGGCGACGGCGCGCCGCTGCTGGCACTGGCCGACGCGTACAACGAGCGCGAGCCCGACGGCTCGTACGGCACCACGATGTTCGCCTTCCCGGCGATCAGCTGCCTGGACAGCCCGGCCGCGACCACCACGCCCGAGGAGGTCCTGGCCCAGCTCCCGGACTACGAGGAGGCGTCCCCGACCTTCGGCCGTGACTTCGCCTGGGCCACCCTGCTGTGCGGCGTGTGGCCGGTGGAGCCCAGCGGCACCCCGCTGACGATCCCGGCGGCCGGCGCCGACCCGATCCTGGTGATCGGCACCACCCGCGACCCGGCCACCCCGTTCGCCTGGGCGGAGGGCCTGGCGGACCAGCTCCAGTCCGGCATCCTGCTGACCTACGACGGCGACGGCCACGGCGCGTACGGCAGCGACAGCTGTGTCGACACGGTGGTGAACGACTACCTTCTGGCCAACACGACTCCCGAGGAAGGTGCTTCTTGCCCATAGCCTGCGCGGGCTTCCGGCCCGCGATCTCGGCCCGCACGGAGGGCGAACCCCTCCCTGCGGGCGTGACGGACACCGAACTGGACGCCCACTTAAGCCAGTGCCGCGACTGCAACCGCTGGGCCCGCCACCTGCGAGCCCTCCGCGCAGCCACGGACGACCTCCTCCACCGCCGCCCCCGCCGCGGTGTGACCCCACCCCCCACCCCCATGTAGACTCATCACGCACCACCCGCCGCCTTAGCTCAGTCGGCCAGAGCGACGCACTCGTAATGCGTAGGTCAAGGGTTCGATTCCCTTAGGCGGCTCACCCGGGAGCCCAGGTCACATCTCCTGTGACCTGGGCTTTTCCGTGTTCATGACCCCGGCATCCGTCAGCTGCGGGTCGCTCACGCCGCCCAGAGGGCCCGTTCTGGGTCCAATCTGGGGACGAGAGACCGGGAAAGACCTACGATGACCTCGGCGTTTCTCGAATGGCGATGACGTCGATGACAGAACCGCTCATGAGAACACACTCCTTCGTGAGAGGGCAGTGGTGCCGGGTACGCGGCGGGAATGGCAAGGCAGTTCATTTGGGAGCCGCCCTGGCAAGTTCTCCCCGCCAAGCCCGGGTTTACCTGACTGGTCACTCCTTCGGATGATTTGAGCGGAAGCGGCGCCATGGCGTCCGGGCCGGACGTCCCGCCGGCGTGCATGCCAAGGATTCGATGTTCTTCGGGCGGCTCGTCAGTGACCTTGGACCTTGGCCAGGGTTTCCTGGGCTTCCGGGATGCCGAGGTCGTTCAGCAGCCTGGCCACATTGACGCCGACGAAGGCGCGGTCGGCCGGGGTCAGGTCGCGCAGGGCGACCGCGAGTGATCGTTCCCAGCTGTCGGGTGCGGGCTCGGGTGCGGCCGGCTTCTCCGGTGGCTGGAGGAGTGACCGGTTCGCCACCGTCCACTCCAGCACCTCCTTCGCGTCCTGCGGGTGGTACAGCAGCCACATCGCCGCCAGGCCGCGCGGGTCGTCGCTGATCAGCTCGCGGAAGAACTGGAAGGCGTTGAGCATCCCGCTGTCCCACGAGGACGGCAGGGGCGGTGCCGCGCGGACGCCGGTGGGGTCGGTCGCCGGCTGCTGGAGGACGCGGTACATGATCCCGGCGTCGGGTACGAGATGCAGCCCGCCGGAGCCCATGCCGTTCTCCGCTATGTGGCGGGCGATCCGGAGAGGTACCTCGGCCGCGGTGATCTGGTGGTACACGACCATGACCGGGTCGCTCACCTGCCAGCTCACCGAGTACCGGAACGCCGGCCGCGGACCCGTGCCGCCGTCCGGTGCGGCCACGTCCACCCAGTCCGGCCGTTCGGCGAGCGAGACCCACCCGGATCGCGCGTAGCTACTGCCCAGCACCTGCAGCGCCTTCGGCTGCGGATAGTCGAACCCGCCCCACTCCCCGGGCGGGACCCCGACCAGGGCCGTGCCGTCCTGGGCGATCAGCACCAGGGCCCGGTCGGGTCTGGCATTGGCGGGGCAGCGGAGTTGCAGGACGGAACGGAACGCCGACGTGGTCAGCGGTTCCACCAGTGGCGCGCTCATGCGGCGGCTCCTTCTGCGAGGTTCTCGGACCGGGCGCGCCGGTGGAGACGGGCGACGAGCAGGGTACGTACACCGCGCTGCCGCCCCGCGTCGGCGGCCAGGGCGGTGATGAGGGCGGTGGCCCGGGCCCGGATGCGGGGGTTGGGGGATTCCTCGGCCCGCAGGAGTGCCTGTACGACGGACTCCCTGGCCTGGGCGTTGTTCAGGGCCTCGCGCACCAGGGGCAGCAGCGGCCCCGGATCGTCGACGTCCAACTGGAGGAAGTCCGCGATCAGTCCCGGGATGGCCCCCAGCGCGTACGAGTGCTGGCCGGTGTCCTCCGGCCGGGCGATCCAGTCGGTGAAGGTGTCGAAGACGAGTCCCGTGTTCGCCGATTCCGTGAGCAGGACGGCCAGGGAGAGCGAGACACCGGTCCGTACGCTGGTCGGGGCCGAGCCGTACAGCACCCGGTCCAGCAGGGACAGCGTCCGCTCCGGCCGGATCAGGCCGAAGCCGCCGCCGCACGTCTCGGCCACGGTCGCGCGCAGATGCTCGTTCGCGTATCGGCTCCACCGCGACATCTGGTCGCGGACGGCTCCGGCCAGCAACCCGTCCTGCGCGGCCTCGTTCAGCGCGTACGCCACCAGCCGGCGTCGCCAGCGATCGGGTGACTCGGCCAGGTGCCGCAGTTGCCGCAGTACCTCGGGCCCGGTGGCCTGGCGCAGTACCCGGCCGATGGCCAGACCCGCCGTGTAGTCGATGCCGGGGGAGTATCGCGTGGAGTCTCTCCGCAGCCAGGTCAGCACCGCGTGGGCGATGCCGTCGTAGTCCAGCCAGAGCCGGCTGAGGACGGCATTGGCCTGGTGCCGGCGCTGGAAGGCGATCGGTTCGATCCAGTAGCGGAACCAGTGGTGACTGCTGCTGTCGACGACACGCGGCAGCGGATGGGCGTTGACCTTCCGCAGGCGGGTGGTGAAGTCGTCGCCCAGCACGTCCGTCTCGGGTGCGGCTGTCGCCTCCGGTTCCCGGCCGAGAGCGGAACGGTCGAGCAGGGGCCGCAGGCCGGCCGCGCAGCGGGCGATCACGGTCCGGTCGTGGCGTTCCAGCAGCGCGATCGAGGTGGCCAGGGCCAGGGCGTCGCCGTCCGCGCGCACGGCGCGCAGTGTCTGGGCGGCGTGGTCGGCGGCGGTACGGGTGAGGCCGCCCAGCGCCTCGTGCAGTTCCTTGGTACCCAGGGCGATGTGGCGCAGCTCCTCGGCCACCTCGGTGCCGACGGCCGGTTCCCGGCTGGTCTCCAGATGGGCCTTGACCTGGGGATCGCCCAGAGCAGCCAGGGCGAGGGACAGCTGCTCCTCGGTCAGGCCCATCGTCCCGAGACGGGCGCGGGCCACCTCCGCCGGGTGCGGAGGTGTGTGGATCACCTGCCAGCGGGCGGTCGTGGAGGCCAGGCGCAGCGCCGGGTTGACGATGACGACCAGGTGGGCGCCGGCCGCGCGGAGCCGCTCGTGGAGGGCGGCCAGCGCCACGTCCGTCAGCGCCTCGGCGGATTCCGCGTTCACACCGCGCAGCAGATACCCGCTGCCGTCCGAGGGGTTCAGCTCGGCCAGGTCGCGGCTCGGATCGAGGCCGATGATGCGGCCGTCGCCGGTGATCCGGTCGCGGAGCAGGGCGAACGCCGCGGTGCCGGCGCCGGAACCGGCGGCGCCGATGAGCAACAGCACCCGGCGCCGGTCCAGTACGGCGCGGGCGTCGGCGCACGACGGGGGTTCGACGAAGGCGTGCAACCGCTCGGAGATGTCCTCCGCGGGGTACGGGCCCTCGCGGAAGCGGGGTTTGACGACCCTGGTGGCGGTGCCGAACGTGAGGTTCACGTCGCCCTGCACATTGCCGTGCACGGCGGCGCCCTGATCGACCCGCTGGTGGTCGCCGGTCCGGCCGGGCTCCGGCTCGGGGTGCTCGCTCACTGCGCGGTCCCCGGTACGCCGAAGTTGCTGGAGATGCCCCCGGTCACATTGCCGATGACCGCGTTGCCCTGCCCGACGCGCTGCGTGTGGCCCGCGCCCGGCTGTTGCGACGGGGGAGCCTCGGGAACGGCCGGCCGGGCCGCGTCCTCCCCGGCGTCCGGCGCGGCCTCCGGTTCCTCGATGGCGGCGATGATGCCGTTGCGCAGCAGGTGGCCGGACGGGGACGGGATGTACAGCCAGGCCCGCTGGGCGAAGGGCTTCCCCGGCACGGTGGCCGGGACCTCGATGAAGTGCTCGGGGCGCAGGCCGGTGTAGCCGCCCAGGACCACGTCCTCGTAGACCCGGTCGGAGACGATGGCCGCCAGATGCGTGGCCCGTTCGGTGCCCGGGGTGGCGAGGATCGCCTTCACCGGGCGGGAGTCGAGCAGCCGGTGGGTGTCGTTGCGGGCGGTGCCGTTCCCGTCGGGCTCGGACAGCGGGCCCACGTGCACACTGGCGCGCAGCCGCAGGCGTGCGGTGACGTACTGGCCGTTGTGCCGGCCGAGGAGACCGTCGAGGACGCGGAGGAAGGGGAAGACGACGAACGGCAGATAGCCGGGGTCGAAGCCGAAGACGATGCCGTCGCCCGTGTTGGCGGGGAAGCTCTTGGCGTCCCTCAGTTCGGTCAGGCCGGCTTCGGTGAGCGCGCGGTCGACCAGTTCGGGGATCACCATGCTGACCGCCGAGTGCTGGATGGAAGCCAGTCCGGTGAAGTCCTTGGCGTCGACGGCGAGCAGCGCGCGGTAGCCGGGCAGCGCGCGGCTCTCGGCGTTGGGTTCGGGGATGGAGGTGGGGATGGGGGTGGACATGGAGGTGCGTGCCTCTCCTGAGAATCGGGGTGCCCCGTATCGGGCGTCGCCGATCCTTCCGCCGGGCCGCGCGCCGTTCTGCCCGCTACTGGGCACTCGCACGGTGAGGGCGCTCACACGCCTGGTGGCCGTACCGGCCGCCGTCACCGCGGGTCAGGAGCGATCCGCCCACTCGTCCAGGACGCGGGTGTCGACGACGCTGATCACTTTGCGTGCGGTCGCCACCGCGCCGACCTCGCGCAGGTCCTGCAGCGCCTCGGTCACGCTGTTGCGGGACGCGCCGACGGCCTGCGCGAGTTCTTCCTGGGTGAGCCCGGTCAGCTGCCGGCTGCGGGCGAGGGTGGACAGTCGCCGCAGGGTACGGGCGAGCCGGGCCGGGACCGGCAGGGTGACCAGCTCGGCGCGGTACTCGTCGGATTCGCGGGTTCTCTCCAGCGCCCGGTCGAGCAGGTCGGCGTGGAGGTCGTTCTCCTCGACGAACTTCCGGAACCGGTGCGCGTCCAGGACACGCGTGACGCAGGGGGTGACGGCGACGACATCCGCGCCGCGCAGCTGGTGTCCCCGGCTGAGGACCGAGACCTCGCCCAGCAACTCGCCGGGCCCGCGGAAGGCCAGCCACAGGACGGTTCCGTCCCGCCGGTGCTGGACAACCTTGGCCAGACCGGTGGTGAGCACCAGCAGATACGTGCCGCGCGATCCCTGGCTCAGCATCACGTCCCCGGCCGCATAAAGCCGTTGTGTGCCCTGCCGGGCCAAGATCTCCGCCATCTGATCCGACCGCACCGTCGTACCCTCCCCGCCCCAGGTGGCACTTCCCCGGCCGGGCGCGAACGGGTGGTATCCGGTGCGGCACCCCCGTCATGCCTGCGCGGCCCGACCCGGAGAGCATGCGCCGCGACCGCCGGATCGAAACCGGCGGATCCCGCCGGTCAGGTACCGGACAGGTCCAGCAGCACCTTGGAGGCCGTCGTGCGGTCGCCGGCGAGGGTGAAGGCTTCCGTCGCGCGGTCCAGGGGGAAGGTGTGGGTGACGACCGGACCGACGGGGAGGCCGGTGGCCAGGAGGGTCAGGGCTTCGTCGAATTCGGTGTCGAAGCGGAAGGCGCCGCGCAGGTCGAGTTCGCGGGTGACCGTGACGTTGCCCAGCAGGCCGATCTCGCCCGGTGGCAGCAGGCCCAGCAGGACGACGGTGCCGCCGCGGCGGGTGCGTTCCACGCAGGTGCGCAGGCCGGCCGGGGCGCCGGAGGCTTCGATCGTGATGTCGAACGGGGCGGACCAGGCCGGGTCGTCGGGGTGGTCGGCCCGGACGGTGGCGGTGGCGCCCACCGCCGCGGCGATGCGCAGGGGTTCGTCCACCAGGTCGGAGGCCACGATCTCGGCGGCGCCGCGGTGGCGCAGGGCCGCGACGACGAGGCAGCCGATGGGGCCCGCGCCGGTGACCAGGACGCGCTTGCCCCGGACGTCGCCGGCCCGGTTGACGGCGTGCAGTGCGACGGAGAGGGGTTCGGCCAGTACGGCGCGGTCCAGCGCGAGGCGCGGCGGCAGCGGACGGAGCTGGGCCGCGGGTACGTTGACGCGCTGGGCGAACCCGCCCTGGACGTGCGGCAGATGTGCGGCGCTGCCGAGGTAGCGGGTGTGGCCGCAGATGTTGCGGCGGTCGGCGGCGCACTCGGGGCAACTGCCGCAGGGGGTGGCGGGGTGGATCGCGACCGGGGTGCCGACCGCCGGGCCGGTGGTGGTGGGGCCGAGCGCCGCCACGTGGCCCACCACCTCGTGGCCGAGCACCATCGGCTCGCGCACGGCGAAGTCGCCGACGCGGCCTTGGTGGTAGTAGTGCAGGTCCGAGCCGCAGATCCCGCCGAGCGCGATGGCGACGGCGATCTCGCCGGGGCCGGGCCCGGGGGTGGTGCGTTCCTCGATCCGCAGATCGCCGGCGCCGTGCACGGTGCAGGCGCGGACGGTGGTGGGGTGCATGGGTGGCTCCGGAGGGGTTACAGGACGGAGAGCATGCCGCCGTCGACGTACAGCAGTTGCCCGTTGACGAAGTCGGAGGCGGGGGAGGCGAGGAAGAGCAGGGCGCCGACCAGGTCCTGGGTCTGCCCCCAGCGGCCGGCCGGGGTGCGCTTGCGGACCCAGGCGCTGAACTCCTCGTCCGCGACCAGCGCGGAGGTCAGTTCGGTGTCGAAGTAGCCGGGGCCGATGCCGTTGACCTGGATGCCGGACGGGCCGAGGTCGGCGCACATGCCCTTGGTGAGCATCTTCAGGCCGCCCTTGGTGGCCGAGTAGGGGGCGATGCCCGGGCGGACGGCCTCGCTCTGCAGCGAGCAGATGTTGATGATCTTGCCCTGCCCCCGGGGCACCATGCGCCGGGCGACCTCGCGGCCGACGAGGAAGGCGCTGGTGAGGTTGGTGTCGAGCAGGCCCTGCCAGTCCTCGTCGGTGAAGTCGGTGAAGGGGGCGCGGCGCTGGGCGCCGGTGTTGTTCACCAGGATGTCGATCGCGCCGGCCCGCTCCTCGATCCGGGCGACGGCGGTGGCGACGGCGGCGGAGTCGGTGACGTCGAAGGGCTCGGCGAGGACGGCGTCCCCGTACGTACCGGCCAGTTCCGCGCGGGTGGCCTCCAGGGTGGCGGCGTCGCGGCCGTTGAGGACGACCGTGCAGCCGGCCTCCAGCAGCCCGGTGGCCAGCGCCCGGCCGATGCCGCGGCTCGATCCGGTGACCAGGGCCACCTTGCCGGTGACGTCGAACAGGGGGTGGCTCATGAAGATCCTCTCACCTTTCCACTGAGTGGAAAGAACATCTACTGACTGGAAAACATCGTCGGCGCCGGCGGTGAGCGCTGTCAAGCGAGGAACGGGAAGCAATTCCGGCCAGTGGTAATTTCCTGGGGTGAGCAGCACCGAAGTGCCGTCCGACGTCGTCGGCCGGGCGATCCGGCTCCTCGTCCTGGTCGGCGAGCACCCGCACGGCATCACGCTCTCCGAACTGTCCCGGGCGAGCGGCGTCCCGGTCAGCACGGCGCACCGGCTGGTCAACGCGCTGTGCCGCGAGGGCCTGGTGGACTTCGAGACCGCCGGCAAGCGCTACAAACCCGGCCTGCGCCTCTTCCAGCTCGGCCAGCAGGCGGGCCAGGCGTACGGGTTCGCCGGCACCGCCCTCCCCGTCATGCGGCGCGTGACGGAGCGGACCGAGGAAGCCACCCTCATGTCCGTCCTCGACGGCACCCGCCACCTGTACGTGCACTACGTGGACGGCCCGCTGCCGGTCGGCGTGCGCAGCGAACCCGGCCGGCACGGCCCGCTGCACTGCACCTCGATGGGCAAGATCCTCATCGCCTTCGCCCCCGAGGACGTACGCGCCGACCTGCTGGAACGCGTCGACCTCACCCCGTACGGCCCGAACAGCATCACCGACCGCGCCCGGCTGCGCGAGGACGTCCTGCGCGCCGCCGACCGCGGCTACGCCACCGCCGACGAGGAACACCACGCCGGCCTGCGCGCCGTGGCCGTACCGATCCTGCGCCCGGACGGCACCGCGCTCGCCTGCCTCTCCACCGCCGCCCCGGCCTTCCGCCGCAGCCTCGACGACCTGGTCGCCCTGGTACCCCTGCTCGGCGAGGCGGCCACCGAACTCGGCATCCGGCTGCCCGCCCGCTGAACGCGGAACGATGTAGCGCCCCTTCGCGTGGTCACACGGTGTCGATGGGGGGTTGGCTCTGCGAGACTGCCATGGGCAGAGACGAGGGGCAGGAAGGGGACCACGCGCATGTACAACCGGGACGAGGAGACATGGGAAGCCCTCACCGTGGCCGGGCGGGAATTCCTGACGGAGTGCGCCGCTGACGGGAAGCTCACCGACTACACCACGCTCAACAGGGAACTGGCCGAACGCACGGGCCTCGCGGGTTTCGACTTCCATCGCCCGGACGAGCGGGCAGCACTGGGCCACCTGCTCTACCGCGTCGTGGAGTCCACCTATCCCCAGGCGCGGAAGATGCTGTCGGCGGTGGTCGTCTACGGGAACAGCAACGACCCCGGGACCGGCTTCTACGCCCTCGCAACGGAGATGGATCTTCTCCCGAAGGGGGCTTCCGCCGAGCAGAAACTCGCGTTCTGGTCCGACCAGCTCACGGGGATCTTCGCGCACTACGGATCGCGGCCTGCCTCCGCCTAGTGCGCTCAGCGCAAGGTCGCCGTCACGCTCCGGCCATTCAGCCGACGGGTGTCGGCCCGGAGACGAGTCCCGGTGGCGAGCTGTGCCACGCGCACACCCTCGTCCGCCGAGACGACGCCGAGGCGGTGGCCGCGGAACAGGACGGTCACGGTGTCGCGGGACGCGGTCGGATCCGCCACCGCCACCCGGAGCAGGCCGTCGCCGTCCCGGCGGAGGACGACCGAGGCCGGTCCCTCGATCGTCAGGTCCGCGACGCGGTGCGGGCCGGGGGCGAAGGTGTTGGCCGCCAGCAGGGAGAGGCCGTGGTGAGCGATGGCCTGCAGGCGGGGGGTGTTGGCCAGGACGGTGAGGGGGCCGTCGGTGTACGTGGCGAGCTGGGCCTCGGTGGCGTGCGGCACCAGGGCGTGCGCCAGGGACCGGGGCGCCGAGCGCGCCGGGTGGTGGACGGTGAGGGAGAAGACCCGCTTGCTCACCGGGGTATCGGCGTTGGCGGTGCGGATGCGGCGGCGGCTGTGGGTGACGGTTTCGAGGGTGACCACCGGGTTCGCCGGGGTGAGGAAGACATAGCCCACCGAGTGGCCGGACGCTTCGTAGCGGAGCCAGTCGGGAGAGCCACTGCCGGCCCACGGGGTGCCGTCGGGGAGGCGGCCGGTCACCGTGACCGGGTCGGCGGGATCGGCGATGCGGGTGTCGAGGGTGGTCGTCAGCGCGCGGCCGGCGGGGTCGGTGATGCCGGCGGTGAGGACGACGACCTCGTCGTCGAGCAGGAACCAGGACTTGGTGGCGCGGGCGTTGGCGTACGTCACGAAGTCACCGGGGAGTTCGTCCCTGGCGGCGTGGGCGGCGTCGTCGCCCAGGACGAGGGCGGCCGTGCCGTAGGTGTCCAGGCGGGCCCCGCCGGAGTGGGTGTTGGTGGCGAGCGGGAAGTAGACGTACCGGTTCTGGGCCTCGGAGGAGGCGGTGAAGCCGGCCGCCGGGTTGTCGTACCAGGTGGAGCCGTACAGTTCCGGGACGGTGCGGCGGGTTTCGACGGGGACGGTGACGCCGGCCAGGTGGTACGGGGAGACCGTGGTGAAGTAGTCCACGCCGTGGGCGAGGCGCTGGTCCTGGCCGCCGAGGTAGAGGTAGTGCGCGCCGTCGCCCTGGAACCAGGGTGTGAGGTTCTCGCCGTTCATGTACTCGTACGTGCTGATCCGCTCCGAGCTGCGCGCGAGCGCGAAGGCCCAGCCCGGCCGCCGGTGGACGGTGCGGTCCATGGCGGGGAACGCGGCGTGCGCCGTCGTGCCCGCCAGGTCGGCCGCCGGGACGGAGGCGTCGGCCAGGATGTCCGCGTACCGGACGATGGTCAGCGGTGAGACGAACGTCGCCGGATCGGGCGGGGACTTCGACGTCTCGTGCAGATACTTGAGGTAGCCCCGGAGCGCGGTCGTATCGGCCACGTCGGTGACGGCCTCGGCCACGGCGGAGACGTCCGCGTAGCCGGTCGCCGGCCGGGAGACCGTGCGGCCCTTGACGATCTCCATCATCCAGCCCTCGAAGATCACCGGGGCGAAACCGCGTACCACCCAGTCCTGGACGACCGAGGTGAGCGCGGTGGTGTCGGTGTACGCCGTGCCGCGCAGCAGCTGGATGGTCTGGACGGCGCGGGTGAGGAGGTTCTTGCCGTACGCGCCGGTGTACGCCACCGATTCGTGTTGGATGAACGAGCCGTCGGCGTGGAAGCCGTCGCCCTCCTCCACCGTCGCGTACACGGTGAGCTGGTCGGCCACCGCCTTGGCGATGCGGGCGTCGTCGCCGGTGGCCGCGCCCTGGAGGACGCGGTTGGTGGTGATGTCGGCGAGGTTGGCGCCGGTGTGGAAGCGGGAGCCGAGGTCGACGTCACCGTCCTTGCCGTTGCGCAGGTACGCGTCCATCGAGGCCAGGTAGGTCGCCGTCAGGCCGGGGCGGTACGCGGCGAGTTCGTCCCCGAGCAGCACCAGCGTCTTGCTGACACTGGCCGCGATGCCGATCTCCCAGGTGAACCAGTTGCCGTAGTAGCCGCGTTCCTGGTCGCCGTAGTACGTGGCGTGCAGCTCTTCGAGCGCGTCGACGACCCGGTGGGCGGTGGCGGTGTCGCCGGTGAGCCGGGTGGCGAGGGCGATCTCGTACAGGTTGCGGTAGGTGGTGTTCAGGTTCGGGTCGCTGGCGCCGAGGGGGAGGCCGCGGAAGAGTTCGCCGGGGCCGGCCGCGTCCAGCGCGGCGAGGTGGGTACGGGCGGTGGCGGCGATCGCGGCCAGCCGGGCGGCCGTCTCCGGGCGGGCACGGGACGCGGGGGTGCCGGCGAACAGGGCGACGGCGTTGGCGCGTACGGTCGCGGGCCCGGCCCGGTCCGCGGCGACCGCCGTGCCGGGGCGCGCGGACGCGGCCAGGGCCAGCGTCATCAGCAGGGTGCGGCGCGAGAGCTGCATGGGCCACTCCAGGTCGGGTGCCGGTGCCTATGATCCGGTAGGACGGGGATGTTGCACAGGGGGAGTGCATGGGGGAGAACGAACTGGCCGCGTTCGAGGCGGCCATCGCGCGGCTGCGGGCCCTGCCCGAGGACGATCCGGTACGGCTGCGGGCCGAGCGGGCGGCCGGCTCCTTCGTCCGGGAGGCAAGACGCCGGCGGAGCAGGGACCGGCGGGCCGGGGCGCGGGCGGCCGACGCCCGCGTCCAGGAACGGACCGCGACCGGCGCCGACGGCCGGCCCGAGGACGCCCCGCTGGCGGAGCGCGGCACCGGCACGGTGGGACGCTGGTCCGCTCCGCGGCGGTGCTACGTGTGCAAGGTGCTCTACCAGGACGTGCACACCTTCTACCACCGGCTCTGCCCCGGCTGCGCCGCCGACCATCTGCGGCGGCGCGGTCTTGGCACCGATCTGCGCGGCCGGCGGGCGCTGCTCACCGGCGGCCGGGTGAAGATCGGGTTCCAGCTCGCGCTGATGCTGCTGCGGGACGGGGCCGAACTGCTGGTGACCAGCCGGTTTCCGGCGGACACGCTGCGCCGGTTCCGGGCTGTGCCGGGCAGCGACGCGTGGTTCGGCCGGCTCACGGTGGTCGGGATCGATCTGCGCGACCCGCGGCAGGTCGCGGGGTGGTGCGACCAGTTGCTGGCCGAGGGGCGCGCGCTGGACATCCTGATCAACAACGCGGCGCAGACGATACGGCGCCCGCCCGAGGCGTACGCCCTGCTGGCGGCCGGCGAGCAGCCGCCGTACCGCGAGGGACGGGCCCTGACGGCACCGGGGTTCACCGGCGCGGCTCCGGCCGCCCTCCCGGCCGGCGTGCTGGCGGAGGTGGACGTGGCGGGGCTGCTGCCGGACCGGGCGCCCGTCAACTCCTGGTCGGTGCGGCTCGGCGAGCTGGACGGAGCCGAGGTCCTGGAGACGTACCTGGTCAACGCCCTCGCCCCGCTGCTGCTGTGCGACCGGCTGCTGCCCCTGCTGCTGGCCTCGCCGCGGCCGCGCCGGTACGTCGTCAATGTATCGGCGGTGGAGGGCCGCTTCACGGCCCGGAACAAGACCGCGCGGCATCCGCACACCAACATGGCCAAGGCCGCCCTGAACATGCTCACCCGCACCAGTGGGCCGGAACTCGCCAGGAGCGGCGTTTACATGAGCGCGGTGGACACCGGCTGGATCACGGACGAGAACCCGGAGCCGCGCAAGGCGTGGACGGCCGGGGTCGGGTTCCGCACCCCACTGGACGTGGTGGACGGGGCGGCCCGGGTGTACGACCCGATCCTGCGCGGCGAGGCGGGCGACCCGGTGGCGGGGGTGTTCCTGAAGGACTACCGGGAGGCGGACTGGTAGCCGGGGCCCCGCCGGGCTCCGGGAGCCGGCGGCCACCGGGTCACGAGCCGGGCGGGGCGGGGTTCCACGTCACGATTCCGGTGTCCGCCGGATATCGGTGACGGCTACTTCGGCGGATACGGGGCTCTGGGGATTCAGCTTCACGACGGCGTGATCCGGCAGACCCGTGAGGACGTCCCGGAACAGGACGCGCTGGACTTCCGGGACATCACTGGGTGCGTGCACCGGGCTGGTGTAGATGGCGACGGTGAAGGGCTCGGTGCTCCGGAGTCCGGGGGAGTCCGGGGCGGTGTAGACAACGGACCCCAGGAGGGCGGCCTGCATGTCACCGTCGGAGATGTATCCCGTGGCCGCGAGCTGGATCGCGGCTTCGAGCCGGTCCGTGGGAGCCTTCATGCCTCGGGCCTGCGGAGAAGGGCGGTATCGCGGGTTGGGGCGGAACTCCTCCGTCAGTTGTCCGTTGTCGTCGGCTTTCCAGGCGCCGATGATGCCGAATGGCGGGACCCTGCCGGATGGGTCGAAGTGGGGGTCGATGGCATAGATCCAGGATCCCGGCGACTTCGCGGCCTGCGCGCGTAGCGCGTCGGACACCGGCGGCAATGCCGGGTGGGGTTCGGTCATTGCCCTGCGCTCCTGCGTTGACGATGGGCGGCCTCTTGCCGGTCCACGCTGATCCATAGGTGATGCGAACCGCGTAGTCGGTGCCCGAGAACTCTGCCAGGAGTCGCCCTCGGCGGTCCCCGTCCGGGGACACCAAGGTGATCTCCTGGTCGTAAAGAATCTCCACCTCATCCGACACGTCGGGCCTCGGGGATCTTGGCCGTTCGGGTCGGGTTTGACGAGTCAATCGCTGAAGCGTCGAACGAGAGGGTGCCAGTGCGGTGGGGGGAGAGAGACGTGCCGGACGCATGCGCATCCGCCGGTGAGTGAAGAGGCCGGAAGACCTCTTGGGTGCTCCCGCGGTCAATACCGGCCTGACAGTTCTTCGAGTGCGTCCAGCGTCGGGGCTTGGTGCGGCTTCTGCTCGACGGCCGAGCCGGCCTCCTGGCGTGGTGGATTCTGGATGGCCCATACCAGCGCGTCAAGCGAACCGAGTCCTCGGGCGTGGGCGGCTCGCAGGTGGAGCAGCCATGCTGCGCCCGCCTCGAATGCCGCTTCGCCGGCGGCTGTTCTGGGTTCGAAGCCCGCGGCCTCGTCGCCGGTGGAGGCCCAGAGGTAGCCCAGCGTCTGCCCACCACGGCTGATGGTGACATAGCGGACCGGCTGGTCTGTCGTGTCCGGGTACTCGTCATCGGACGGAGGCAGGCGGGAGCGGATCAACCGCGAGCGAGCAGGAACCTCGAATGTTCCCCAGGAGTCGTCGTAGGCGAATCCCTCGGTCCTCGGGTCCTCGAATCCCTGTCGGGTGGGCGTGGCGTGGCGGTTCGGGTCGCCCGGTGTCGGAGCAGTGCCGAGCAGCGCTGAGATCCCTTCCAGGGAAGCGGCCAGGCGGGGCGCGTTCTCCGCGTGAACTTCGGGTTGCGGCCGGTCACGGGTGTCCATGGTCAGCCAGGCGTCGGAGTACGTTTCCAGGGTCGCGACGAGCAGGCGTCGTTTCCAGAGGTCCACCTGTACGACGAACAGTTTCTGCGCGAGGTGTTTCACTCCTGCTTCCAGCCAGTATCCCGGGCACTCGATGCGCACGCTCACGAGGAGATCGCCCGAGAGGGACCCGGCCTCGAGCACGGCGTGCGAGAGCGCCGTACCGGGAGACAAAGGGTTCGGCTCCAGGGGCAGGCCGGTGACATCGACCAGTGCGTGCTGGTTGTCACCCATGGCACGTGCCGAAAAGCTGACCTTTCCAGTGGGGACCGCCAATTCTTTCCCGGCCAGGATATTCCAGATGTCTACCGCGACCTCTGCTGCGCGATCCGGCTGGGTCTCTGCCGCGTCCGAATCGACTTCCCAGGTCCAGTCGCCAACAGGGTTCGAGGTGATCACAGCATGTCCTTGGGGTCGAGCTTGCTTCCGGGTGGAATGACGAGATTCCCATCCTCGAGGCGGATGACAAAGGTGATGCCTTGACCTTTCGGTCCTCGGTCGCCTCGGTGGATATCCATGAGAGCATCGTAGGAGCCGTTGGCCATCCACTCCGCCAGTGTGCCTCGCCCTCCGTCCACCAGCAATATCTGGTGGTCGGCTTCGGATTTGGCCAGCTGAAGCAGATATTTTCCCCGCGTGATCTCACTCACCGGATCCAGGGGATTGTTGAGGTGCTTCATCTGATATGCGTAGACGTCACCGGTTTCGTCCACGATGCGAACGTCCATGTCGGCACCGACCGGGAATTTCTGCTCGAAGTCGATGGCGTGCGGGGGAACGCCGCTCTTGACGAGATCATCGGCGAAGATGAGCTGGTCGGCACTGGGCTGGAACATCGCTGTCTTGTTGGCGCCCAGTGCCGACACCACCTGCCCGTATTCGTCGCTCTGGTTGAAAGCCCCGGAACCGATGATCTCGGCGAGTCGTTGCCCGTCCGGTTCCGTGCCGAGCCTGTCCAGTACCCTTTTCAAGACGTTGGGCTTGGGTCGCTGCTTGCCAGGGATGCCCTTGATCGCCTCCCGGACTCTCTGCTCCTCATCTCCTCCGCGAACCATGGGCTGTCCCGGGCCCTCCGATGAGCCTCCGGAGGGGTCCGAGGGAGACCGGCCGTCCGGCCCGCCGCCGCCTCCTCCGTAACTGTGTCCGTGACCGTTGGCGTCACCTCCGGTGTCACCGCCACCACCATGGTGCTGATCGGCGGCCGGGCGCTCTGTGGAGTGACCGCTGTAGTCCTCTCCCGAGTGTCCGTGCTCCCCCCGGAGGTCGCGGCTCATGCCACCGTTCTCATAGGGGTTGGCCTGAGCCGTGGCGCCGGCAGAGGAACCGTCCCTCCCGGCCTGGGCGTTGAGGTCGGGTTTCTGGGTGGCGCCGACCGCGACGGGGTCGTGGGTGGTGTTGTCGAGGATGGTGCGGTCCCGGGCGGAGAGTTCGGCGGGGATCTGGTCGGGGGTTTGGAGGGTGTCGCCGGTGGGGGAGGTGAGACGGCCGTCGGGGTGGAGGGTTCTGCCGTCGGGGAGAAGGAGGGTTCCGTCGGGTTTCCGGGTGGCTTGGTGGGGTGGGTCGATTTCGTAGGGGCGGCCGGGGTGGACGACGGTGCCGTTGGGGAGTTGGGTGGTGCCGTCGGGGAGGTCGAAGCCTTTGGCGGCGGTGAGGCGTGCGAGGTCGTCGGTGATCTGGCTGAGGCGGTTGAGCTGGGTAAGGCCGGTGACGATGTGGCCGGGGACGTCGATGGCGGTGCCGATGCGGGCGGTCGTGGCGGCGATGCGGGTGGCGGTGCTCGCTCCGCTCGCGGCTGCGCGGACGCCGGCGCCGGCGCCGAAGGTGGCCACTGTGGTGAGGACGTTGAAGGTGGTGAGGCCGGCGGCGCGGGCGGGGTCCTCGCTCCAGGTGTCCCAGGCGATGAGGCCCTTGGCGGTTTCGATGGTGAGGTCCTGGGCGTCGGTGAGCCAGTTTTTGACGGTGCCGTCGGGCATGAGGTCGACGGCGTAGTGGCCGAGGGGGTTGATGGTGATGCTGAGGCCGACGACGAGTTGGCCGAGGCCGTTCCAGGAGGCTTTCATCGCGTCCCAGCCCTGGAGACCGACGAGGCTGGAGAGGCCGACGAGGCCGTCCCAGATGCCGTCGACGATGATGCCGTCCCAGACGAAGCTCTTGAGGTGCTGGTCGATGCGCCAGGCGGGTTATTCGCGTTCGACGGCGCGGCCCCAGGGCGCTTCTTCCATGGCGGTCAGGTCGGCTTCGCTGACGCCGTACATGCGGGTGCCGCCGGAGCCGTCGTCGGTGGTCCACTGCGGGCCGCCCCACAGGGCGTTGATGCGGTTGGCGCAGGAGCGTTCGGCGGCCCAGAACGCGGCGACGGTGGCGGCCACGTCGTCGCGGAGCTGGTTGTTGCGGTCGGTTCTGGCGGTGTCCTGTTTCCAGTCGTCGTCGTCCCGGATGGAGGCGACGAACTCCTCGGCTTCGTGTTTGAGGCGGCGGAGGCGGCCGACGAGGGGGGTGATCTCCTGGTGGTAGTCCCACAGGGCGGAGCGGACGGTGGTGAGGTCGTCGGCGAAGTCGGCGGCGCGGTCGCGGGCGGGTGCGGTGGTGGCGAAGAGTTGTTCGGCCTCGGGGGCGGTGTAGAAGGAGGACAGGCCCTGGAACTCGTCGTGGACGTCCGAGCCGATGGTCCGTACGCGGGTGGCGGCGGCGTCGAAGCCCATGCAGTCGGCTGCCAGCATGGCGAGATTGCCGGTGAACTCCGGGATACCGGCGGGATCGACCCGCTCCACGTCCCCCGTCTCGGGAACACACATCTCCTCACTCACCGGCGTCCCCCCGCTCCGGCTGGTGCCCCCGAATGTCCGCGTCGCACACCCATGCCCGAACCCCTCCCCCTGGGCTGTACACACGTCCTGACGCAGGGTGGACACGTGCGGTTGCGGGAGGGGCCGGACACAGGGGGGTGATCAGCCCCAGACGGTGATGTCGGAGTTGCCGCTGCTCTGGTAGCCCTCCGTGGCCATGATCATGTAGTAGTTGAAGGCGCCCAGGTTCATGCCGGACCGGTTCCAGGCGTCGAAGTGGTTGCCCGTGGTGATCGTGCCGCCCACGCGGCGGGACTGGCGGACGCTCCAGTACTGCGGGAAGGTGCGGGTGCCTTCGACCGACGGGGCGTTGTAGCGCATGGTGTGGTAGATGTCGTACGTGCCGCCGTCGCTGCTGACCGAGCCGCGGTAGTCGCCGGTCGGGCGGTAGTTGCCCCAGCTGTCGACGATGTAGTACTCGACGAGCGGGTTGGCGGTCCAGCCGTAGAGGCAGAGGTAGCCGTTGCCCGAGGGGTTGAAGCTGCCGGAGTAACCGACGTTGCGGCGGGAGCCGTTGGGCCAGCCCTTGCCGCACACGAAGTTGCCGGTGTTCTGCCACCAGGTGCTGTAGTTGCCGCCGTTGCCCAGGGTCATGGACACGGTGTTCTGGGCGTCCGTCCAGAACGAGTAGTAGAAACCGTTGTGGGTGCCGGTCTGGTTCTGCGTGATCGTCTGCGCGTGCGCGACGCCCGGCAGCGCCAGGGCCGAGGCCGAGGCGGCGGCCAGGCTCACAGCACCGGTACGGGCGATGAAGCGCCGCCGGCTGAGCGGCCGGGCGGGAGTGCTGTCCTCGTGCATGTGTCCTCCAAGCAGCGGGACATGACCGTGCGGGTCTGTCGTGGGGGTAACACTCAGCGTGCCTAGCAGTGTTGGGCGGGGGCATAAGGGCGTCAACAGTTCTCGCAAGGATTCCGGAAGGAAAATCCGGCCCCCGGTCTTGTCCAGGCGCCTTTCCGGTCAATCGCGGGCGGTCGTGGTGGTGATCGTTCTCCGATAATTTTCGGAACCGTTCCGGATCGGCGGTGAGCGCTCCGCCGGGTTTCCCCCGACTGGTGCGGAAGAGGTCATGAAAGCCGCTTCCAAGGGGTACGTTGGCCCGGCGAGGGGGTGCGCGGTGCATGTGAGGGAAATGCCCGTCGGCGACGACGGGGCGGATGTCGTGATGGTGGAGATCCGGGAGGCGCCGGACGAGGGGGTCGTCCCGGCCGGAGCCGCCGGCAGGGTGGCGGCCCGGGCCGCGCGGTCGCTGGAGGGGATGCTGCGCACCGTCCGGCCGGTCGCCGAACGGTTCGTGGACACCTTCCGGGAGATGCCCCGGGCGCCCGACGAGATCAGTGTGCAGTTCGGGCTCTCCCTGTCCGCCGACGCCGATGTGATCATCAGCAGCGCGGCGGCGGAGGCCAACTTCTCGGTCACCCTCACCTGGACCCGGCCCGGCGATGGTCCGCAGCGCTGACCCCGAGGCCGCGCCGCTGGACGCGGCCCTGCTGACGGTCCGGGCGGTGGACGGGCGACCGATCGGCGTCGCCTTCCTGGCCACCACGCACACCGCCCTGACCTGCGCCCACGTCCTGCCGCCCGAGGCGGACGAGGCGGTCGTGGTGCCCGCGATCACCACGGAGGACGAACCGGAACCGGTGCGCTGCACGGTGGAGCGCCGGGACGAGGACATCGCCGTCTTACGGTTCGCCGCGCCCCCGCCCGGTACCGCGCCGGTCCCGCTGGCGTATCCGGGCGAGGGGAACCGTACGGTGCGGGCCTTCGGCCACCCCGCCGGGCGGCCGGACGGTGTCCGGCACGCGGGAGTGCTGCGCGGACTCCAGTCCGGCGGCCGGGTGCAGATCGACAAGGCGCCGGACAGCGCGTACGAGATCACCGGCGGTTTCAGCGGCTCCCCCGTCTGGGACACGGAACTCCGGGCCGCCGTCGGCATGGTGGCGACCTACGACACCGCGGCGCCGGCCGCGTTCATGATCCCGCTCCAGCGGCTCTGCGCCGAAGTGGCGGAGATCCGGGACCTGTTCGAGAAGCCCTCGCCGTTCCCGGGCCTCGCGGCGTTCGGTGAGGAGGACGCCGGGCGGTTCTTCGGCCGGGCGGAAGAATCGGAGAAGATCGCCACCCTGGTGCGCCAATACCGGGTGGTGACCGTCACCGGGCCGTCCGGCTGCGGCAAGTCCTCGGTGGTACGTGCCGGGGTGGTGCCCCTGCTGCGGGCCGACCACGAGGTGGTGGTGATCGACGCCCGCTCGGCCGAGAGCGTGATCGAGAAGCTCGCCCAAGCGCTCGACACCAGCGCGGAGCAGCTGACGCCGGAGGCCCTCGCCCGGCACGCCGCCGCGAGCGAGGGCGGCCTCGTCGTCGTCATCGATCAGCTGGAGCAGCTGACCTCCGGCCCTGGCCCGCTGGTTCCGCTGCTCCTGTCCGACGATCGGCCCGAGAAGCTGCGCGTCCTTATCACCGCCCGGCTCGACGCGGTGGAGAAAGCCGTCCCCTGGACGAAGGAGCTGTATCTGCTGCCGGCCATGTCCGCCGAGCAGTTGGACGTCGCGATCACCGCACCCTTCGCCGCGCTGGGCGGCCGGTACGCGGACGGCCTGGTCGGCCGCATCCGTGCGGACATGGGGGAGGGGAGCGACGGGCTGCCGCTGCTGGCGTTCACCCTGAAGCGGCTGTGGGAGCAGAAGGACGGCGCGTGGATCGGCCATCGCACCTACGAGGAGGTGCACGGGGTGCGGGGCGCGCTGGTTCTCCAGGTGGAGGAAGCACAGGCGGGATGCCGTGCGAAGGGGGCCGATGTCGAGAAGGCCCTGGAGCCGCTGCTGCTGGCGCTGGTCAGGATGCCGCCGGACGCCACCCGGCCGGTCCGGGCGAGCGTCGACCGCGCCGAGCTCGACCCGCACCAGCGCGCGGCGGCCGATGTCCTGATCGGGGCCCGGCTGGTGGTGGGGCGCGAACGGCTGGAGCTGGCCCACGAAGCGGTGATCGACGCTTGGCCGGGACTCGGCCAACGCATTCAGGAGGACCGGGACTTCCTCGTTCGGCGGGACGAACTGCGCGCCGACCGGGAGCGCTGGGAGGCGGCCGGGCGCCCCGCCGATCTGCTGCCGGGCGTCACCGCCCTGGACCGCGCGGCCCGCTGGGAACGGGACCGGCCAGCCGATCTGAGCCCGCAGGACCGCGACTTCCTGGCCCGGGGCCGCCGCCGCCGCAGGCGGCAGGCGTTGCGCCGCCGGTGGGGCCTGATCAGTATCGCGCTCGCCCTCACACTGGCCTCGGCGCTGGGCACGCTGTTGGTCAACGAGGCGCGTACCGGGGCGATCCGGGCCGCCGAGTCGGCGTCCCGCACGATGGCGGTGGCCTCCGCCGATCTGCGGGAGACCGACCCGGTGCTGTCCCTCATGCTCGCGGTCGGCGCGTACCGCAGCGCGCCCACCGAACTGGCCCGGGACGCACTGCTCCAGGGGTATCTCGGCTACGGCACCACCGAGTGGCTGGTGTCCGGCGGTACGGGCGCGGACACGCAGCTGGCGGCGAGCCGGGACGGGCGGGTGATCGTCACCGTCACGGGCGGCGGCCGGGCCACGCTGTTCGTCCGGGACGCGGACGGTGACTCGCGGCAGCAGCCGTTGCCCTGGGGGACCGCGTACGCGCTGTACCCGTTCGTCGCTCCGGACGGCGGGCGCGCCGGTTATCTGGGGACAGACGGGACGCTGGTGTGGTTCGACGTGGTGGCCGCGCAGGACGGGCCGGAGCCGCTGGGCACCGAGCGGCGGCTCCCGGGCGGACCGGCCGGCGTCACGGATGGCCTCGGGTACGACCATCCGAGCCAGCCGCTCACGGTGTCGGCGGAGGGGAGCCGGGTGGCCGTGGCCGTCGCGGGCGAGCTGGTGGTGTGGGATCTCGACGCGGAGGCGGTGCTGCTCCGGCAGTCGCTGGATCAGGAGATCGCCGATGTCGCCGATCTGTGGTTCGGCCCCGAGGACGGGACGCTGTACCTGGCCTCCTACGAGTACCGCGAGGGCACCGGCAACCTCTGGAATCTGGACGCGCTCGACACCACGGACGGCAGCCACCGCTCGCTGGCGGAGGGGGTCCGGCGGGCCGGGATGTCGGGGGACGGGTCGACGGCGCTGGTGTGCCGTGACTCCGGTGATGTGACGCAGCCGGCCGAGTATCAGCTGCTGGACGTGGCCACCGGCCGGACCCGGGCGGGCTTCTCGCTGGAGCTGTGCAGCGAGATCGCGGTGGACGAGAGCGGACGCCGGTTCGTCGTCGGCACCGGTTCCTGGTCCCGGTCGCTGGAAGTCGCGGACGACGGCACGGTCGGGCTGCTGCCGACGCCGTTCGGCAACCCGATCACCAAGGCGAGCGGCGCCACCCTGCACCGGGAGTTGCTGGGCAGCGGCGAGGAGCTGTCCGTCCTGGTCCGGGCGCCGGCGGGCGCCGCGCTGCTGGCACTGCCGGGCCGGGACGAGGAAGCCGTGCTGGAATCCATGATGCTGAGTCCGGACGGTGCCACCGTGGTGGGCGTCACTCCGGACGGCTCCCAGGTGCACGCCGCCACGGTCGAGAGCGACCTGGAGGACGGGCAGTGGGCGGAACGCCCGGGGGCGACCCGGGTCCCGGAAAGCCACGAGATCACCTTCTCCCCGGACAGCACCCTGGTCGCGGACCGGGTGACGGACGACCGCATCGAGATCCGTGACGTGGACACCCTGGAGGTCACCGGCGCGGCGACGGTCGCCGAGCCGGACGGTGACGTGGACTACTGGTTCCTTGACGACCGGACCCTGCTGGTGCGCTCCGGCACGGTGCTGGAGCTGTGGGAGGCGCGGGCCGAGCGGCTCCGTATCCGGGTCGACCTCGCCGATCTGGGCATCACCGGGCGGGAGGACTGGCACTTCGGTGTGTACCGGCACGTCGAGCCTGGCCATGTTGCCGTGGTGGACGGCGGTTCCGTGATCCGGGTGGTGCACCTGTACGAGGGGCGTGAGGTCCCGGAGCTGAACGTGGACACCGGAGGCGATGTGCTGGCGGTGCGGTTCGACACCGAGGGCCGGTATCTGCTGCTGGCGCGGCCCGGTGACGCGGTGTGGGAGCTGTGGCGGCTCGACCCGCCGCGCCGCGAGCTGGGGCCGCTGCCGACGCTGTGCCGGACCTGTACCGGGTACGAGACCCGGTCGTTCGGCTTCCCGGGCGACGGCCGGGTGCTGATCGGCATGGGGGACACGCTGCGGGTGTACGAGCCGGGCAGCCCGTACGCCGTCGAGCGGTATTTCCTGGGCGGGCCCGGCCAGTTCCTGGGCATCTCGCGGGACGGCACGACCGTGCTGTTCAGCCCCGGCGAAGGGTACGAGGAGTCGCCGGTGTTGGTGATGCGGCTGGACCAACCGGAGGAGTGGGCGGACCGGTTGTGCGAGGTGCTGGGGCACCGCCGGATCACGGATCCCGAACGGGCGGTGACCACCGCCGAGCTGCTGCCCGAGCCGGTGTGCGAGCCGTCCTGAGCCGCGCCGCCCGGCGAGCGGGCCGTCACTGTCAGTGACCCATGGCAGGATGCGGGTGGGGTGATGCGGTGATGGAGTTGCGGGAGTTGGCGCAGGGTGTGGTGGCCGATCACACGGCGGCCGTCGCCCGGGTGCGCGAGGCGCTGGTGCCGCTGCGCGACGCGGAGATCGCCGAGCGGCTCGGCGGCATGGGCGTGGAGCGGCTGAAGGAGGTCACCGAGGGGCGGCTGCGGGTGGCCGCCCTGGAGGACGGCGGGTACCGGACGGTCGGCAGCGTGTGGGCCGCCACCGTCGGGGAGTTGCAGCTGGTGCCCGGGGTGGGGGCGCTGAC
Source organism: Streptomyces harbinensis (assembly GCF_900116145.1). GTDB lineage: Bacteria > Actinomycetota > Actinomycetes > Streptomycetales > Streptomycetaceae > Streptomyces > Streptomyces carpaticus. The sequence continues at coordinate 633,138 of NZ_FPAB01000004.1, forward strand.
GGCCGGGCAGGCGCTGGCGGCGGCGCGGCAGATCGGGCAGGCGGTGGAGCGTACGGTCACCGTCTGGCTGGACGTGGACGAGCCGGACGCGCGCACCACGGCCCTGGTCGTCGCGCTGCACCGGCTGCTGGCCGCGGGGCCCGGGCTGCGCAGGACGGTGGCGGCGGCGCGGGAGATCGAGGCGCGGCTGGCGGAGTTGCTGCCCGCGGCCCGGCCGGCGCGGGGGCGGCTGCGGATGCTGGTCGCCGGGCGGGAGGGGCGGGCCCGGGCCAGGGCGGCGGTCGCCGCTATCGAGGAGCTGACGGCGGACGCCGAACGGCGGGGGCTGACCGGGGAGTTCCGGCAGGCGTCGGTGGATCTGCTGCGCGACCCGCCCTCGGACGTCGAGGCGTGGGTGGACTTCGAGCTGCGCTCGGCCGACTACTACAGCCTGCTCGCCGAGCTGGACGCCCGGCCGCCGGACGCGGACGCGGCCCAGGGGTATGTGCCGGCCGAGATCGGGGACCGGGTCCGGGCGGAGGTGCTGGACGACAGCCTGCTGAAGGTGTCGCTGCGCGGGTACCAGTCGTTCGGCGCGCGTTTTCTGCTGGCCCAGCGGCGGGTGCTGCTCGGGGACGAGATGGGGCTGGGCAAGACGGTGCAGGCGATCGCCGCGCTGGCGCATCTGGCGGCCCGGGGCGAGACCCACTTCCTGGTGGTCTGCCCGGCGAGTGTGCTGATCAACTGGACGCGGGAGATACGGGCGCGCAGCGCGCTGCGGCCCCTCGCGGCGCACGGGCCCGGCCGGGAGGAGGCGTTCGCGCGCTGGCGGCGGGACGGCGGGGTGGCGGTGACGACCTTCGACGCGCTGCGGGTGGCGGGCAAGGCCGCTGCGACCGCGATGCTGGTGGTGGACGAGGCGCACTACGTGAAGAACGCCGGCGCGCAGCGCACCCGGGCGGTGGCCCAGTGGGCCGCGGTGGCCGGGCGGGTGGCGTACCTCACCGGCACTCCGCTGGAGAACCGGGTGGGCGAGTTCCGCGCGCTGGTGCGCCAGTTGCGGCCCGAGGTGCTGCCCCGGGTGGACGGGCGGGAGCTGGTGGCCGGTTCGCAGGCGTTCCGGCGGGCGGTGGCGCCGGTGTATCTGCGGCGCAACCAGGAGGACGTGCTGAGCGAGCTGCCCGCGGTGGTGCGGGTGGACGAGTGGGAGGAGTTCGGGCCGCAGGACGCGGCGGCGTACCGGGAGGCGGTCGCCTCCGGGAGTTTCATGGCGATGCGGCGGGCCGCCTACGCCTCGCCGCGGTCCATGAAGGTGCGGCGCATACGGGAGCTGGTGGCCGAGGCCGCCGAGAGCGGCGCCAAGGTGGTGATCTTCTCCTACTTCCGTTCCGTGCTGGAGACGGTGGGCGAGGCGCTGGATTCCGGGCGGGTCACCGGGCTGCTGAGCGGGTCCACGACGGTGAGCGCGCGGCAGCGGCTGGTGGACGCGTTCACGGCGGCGGACGGGCACGCGGTGCTGCTGAGCCAGATCCAGGCGGGCGGGGTCGGGCTCAATCTCCAGGCCGCCTCGGTGGTGATCCTGTGCGAGCCGCAGATCAAGCCCACGATGGAGCATCAGGCGGTGGCCCGGGCGCACCGGATGGGGCAGGTGCGGACCGTCCGGGTGCACCGGCTGCTGGTGGCCGACAGTGTGGACCAGCGGATGCTGGAGACGCTGGCCGGCAAGAGCGCGCTGTTCGACGCCTACGCGCGGCGCAGTGAGGTGGCGCGGGCCACCCCGGACGCGCTGGATGTGTCGGAGGGGGAGCTGGCCCGGCGCATCGTGGACGAGGAGCGGGCGCGGCTCAGCACAGGTGGCCCGCCGCCAGCGTGAGGGTGTGATCCGCCGCGGCGGCTTCGGCCGGGTGGTGGGTGGCGTGGACGACGGTGGTGCCGTCCTCGGCCGCGATGCGGGTGAGGGTGTCGGTGATCTGCCGCTGGGCGGCGGCGTCCAGGGCGGCGGTGGGTTCGTCCAGCAGGAGCAGCGGTGAACGCTGCGCCAGGGCCTGGGCGATGAGGGTGCGCTGCCGCTGACCGCCGGAGAGGCCGCCGAGCTGGCGGTGGGCGAGGTCCGCGATGCCGAGCCGGGTCAGGCAGTCGTCGACCACGGCGCGGTCGGCGCGGGTCAGCCGGCGCCAGGGGCCGCGCTCGGCCCACCGGCCCATGGTGACGGCCTCGCGCACGGTGAGCGGCAGGGCGTCGGGGACGGCGCTGCGCTGCACCACGTACGCGGGGCGGCAGGGGCGTCCGTAGCTGATGGTGCCGGTGGTCGGGGTGAGCGTGCCGGCCAGCAGGTTGAGCAGGGTGGATTTCCCGGACCCGTTGGGGCCGGTCAGCGCGGTGACCGCACCGGCGGGAAGGGTGGCACTGATGCCGTGGAGGGCGCGGTGGCCCGGGTAATCGGCGGTGACCTCGTGGAGTGTGACCGGCATGACAACCCCCAGTAGATGACGATAATCGTTTTCATTATAGAGTGACCCATCATGGAATGGTTGCTCGAACCGTTCGCGGTGTCCTTCGTTCAACGGGCGCTGTGGGGCGGGATCCTCGTATCGCTGATCTGCGCGCTGGCCGGCACCTGGGTGGTGCTGCGCGGCATGGCCTTCCTCGGCGACGCGATGGCGCACGGCATGCTCCCCGGGGTGGCGCTCGCCTCCCTGCTCGGCGGCCCGCTGCTGATCGGGGCGGCGGCCAGCGCCGGGGCGATGGCGCTGGGCGTCACCGCGCTGGGGCGCTCGACGCGGATCTCCCGGGACACCGGGATCGGGCTGCTGTTCGTCGGCATGCTGTCCCTCGGCGTCATCATCGTGTCGCGGTCGCAGTCCTTCGCCGTGGATCTGACCGGGTTCCTGTTCGGCGACGTGCTCGCGGTACGGGACGGGGACCTGGTGTTCCTGGCGGTGGCGCTGGCGCTCGCGGCGGCGGTCGCGCTGCTGGGGCACCGTGCCTTCCTGGCCCTGGCCTTCGACCCGCGCAAGGCGCACACGCTCGGGCTGCGGCCGAAGGTCGCGCACGGCGTGCTGGTCGCGCTGGTGACGCTGGCGATCGTCGCCTCCTTCCATGTGGTCGGCACCCTGCTGGTGTTCGGCCTGCTGATCGCCCCGCCGGCCGCCGCCGCGCTGTGGGTGCGGCGGGTCCCGCTGATCATGCTGGGCGCCGCCCTGCTGGGCACGGTGTCGACGGCGGCGGGCCTGGTCATCTCCTGGCACGGCGGTACGGCCGCCGGCGCCACGATCGCCGCCGTGGCCGTGGGGCTGTTCTTCGCCTCCGCCCTGGCCACCCTCGTCACGTCCCAGCTGGAGAAGAAGAGAGTCCATGCGTCTTAGGAATGTCATGATCGCGGCAACCCTGCCCGCGCTGCTGCTGGCAGCCGGCTGCGGCACCTCGGACAGTGGTCAGGAAAGCGCACCGGAAGCCACGGAAACCGAGGAAAGCACCCCGCACGGGTACATAGAAGGCGCCGAGGAGGCCGCCGAACCCCAGTCCCGGCTCGTCCTCGCCGACGCCGGCACCGGCGGCATCCACGTCCTCGACCTGATCACCGAAGAGATCACCGAGGCGGGCGAGTTCGCCGACCCGCAAGCCCTGCGCGGCGACGGCAGGTACGGCTACCTCACCGGAGCCGACGGCACCGTCCAGGTCGTCGACAGCGGCGCCTGGACCGTCGACCACGGCGACCACTCCCACTACTACCGCGCCGCCATCGAACTCGGCGAACAACTCCCGGCCGGCACCGTGCCCTACCGGGAGACCCCGTTCACCGTCGCCGACGGCACCGTCAGCGGCCCCGGCCTGGAGGAGACCTGCGCCGACCCTTCCCCAAGCTCTTCGAGCAGGGGATACCCCATGGGCACCGCCGTCACCCGGGCCGGCCTGGTGCTCGGCTGCGCCGACGGCGCCCTCCTCGTCACCGAACAGGAGGACGCCGAGGGCCAGTTCACCGCCGAACGGCTCCCCTACCCGGACGGCACCGAGCCCGCCGCCCGCGCCGGGGAGTTCCACCACCGCGCCGGCAGCACCACCCTCGCCGCCCTCGCGGCGGACGGCACCGGCTTCTGGCTGCTCGACGTCACCACCGGCGACTGGCAGTTCACCGCCGACGACACCGTGACCGCCGTCAACGCGGTCGGCAGCGGCGGCGCCGTCCTCACCCTCACCGACACCGGCGAACTCGTCTCCCGCGACGGCACCGACGGCACGGAGACCGCCCGCGTCCCGCTGACCGGCGACCGCATCGAAGTCGACAGCAGCCGCGCCTACATCAGCGACCCGGAAGGGCAGCAGGTCGTCGAGATCGACTACGCGGACGGGCTGCGCACCGCCCGCACCTTCGACCTCGGCTTCACTCCCTCCTACATGGTGGAGACGGGCCGATGAGGCGGCGCACCGTCATCGGCGCCCTGCTCGGCGCCCTCGCCCTCCCCCTCGCCACCACCGGATGCTCCACGGCGGACGACGACCGTGCCGGCATCGTCGTCACCACCAACATCCTCGGCGACATCACCCAGCGGATCGCCGGCGACCAGGCCGAGGTCACCGTCCTCATGGGCGCCGGCACCGACCCGCACTCCTTCGGCATCTCGGCCCGCCAGGCCGCCGGCATCGAAAGCGCCGCGCTCCTGGTCTACAACGGCCTCGGCCTGGAGGAAGGCGTCCTGCGGCACGTCGAGGCCGCCGCCGGATCCGGTACCCCCACCCTGGAGGTCGGCGCGGAGATCGACCCGCTGCCGTACACCTCCGACGCCATGGCCGGCGAACCCGACCCGCACTTCTGGACCGACCCGCAGCGCGTGGCCACCGCCACCGAACGCATCGCGGACCGGATCATCGAGGACGTACCCGGCGTCGACGCCGACCGCATCCGCGAGAACAGCGCCGCCTACCTTGCCGAGGTCGGCGAACTCGACGCCTGGATGACGGACGAGTTCGCCTCCCTGCCCGCCGAACGGCGCGCCCTGGTCACCAACCACCACGTCTTCGGCTACCTCGCCGACCGGTACGGCTTCACGGTGATCGGCGCCGTCATCCCCAGCGGGACGACCCTCGCCTCGCCCTCCGCGTCCGACCTCGAATCGCTGGCCGGCGCCATCCGCGAGGCAGGCGTCCCGGCCATCTTCGTCGAGGCCCAGCAACCCGACCGGCTGGCCCAGGTGCTCGCCGAGGAGACCGGACTCCAGGTGGACGTCGTCCCCCTGTTCTCGGAATCGCTGAGCGCGCCGGGCGAAGGCGCCGAGACCTATCTGGACCTGATGCGTTCCAACACCCGGGCCATCGTGGCCGGCCTGCGGTGACGACAGGAAAGACAAGAGAGAGAAGAGAGATGCGCACCAAGCGAATCACCGGCGGGATATCCCTCCTCGCCGCCTCCGCCCTGGTCCTGACGGCCTGCGGATCGGACGACACCGACAAGGAGGAGACCCAGCCCAGGGACGAACAGTCCGCACCGGCCCACGAGGTCGCCGAACCGCTGGTCACCACCTACGACGGCGGGCTCCTCGTCCTCGACGGCACCACCCTTGAGGTCATCGAGGACATCCCGCTGGAGGGCTTCAACCGCCTCAACGCCGCCGGCGACGAGCGGCACGTCCTGGTCTCCACCTCGGCCGGCTTCCAGGTCCTGGACGCGGTCGGTGCCCAGCTGACGGAGGCCACCTTCGCCGCCGAGAAGCCGGGCCACGTCGTACGGCACGGGGACCGCACCGTGCTGTTCGCCGACGGCACCGGTGAGGTGACCCTGTTCGACCCGCACGAGCTGGGCGGCTCCGCCCTGCCGGCCACCGACACCTACCAGGCGGCCGAGGCCCACCACGGCGTGGCCGTCGAGCTGGAGAGCGGCGACCTGCTGGTCACCCTCGGCAACGAGGAGAGCCGGGTCGGCGCCATGGTCCTGGACGCGGACGGGGAGGAGATCGCCCGCAGCGAGGAGTGCCCCGGCGTGCACGGCGAGGCGGCGGCCAAGGGCGACGTCATCGTCATCGGCTGCGAGAACGGCGTCCTCGTCTACAAGGACGGCTCCTTCACCAAGGTGGACAGCCCCACCGACTACGGCCGGATCGGCAACCAGGCCGGCTCGGACGAGTCCACCGTCGTCCTGGGCGACTACAAGCAGGACAAGGACGCCGAGCTGGAGCGCCCCGAGCAGGTCTCCCTCATCGACACCGCGGACGGCTCGCTCACCCTCGTCGACCTCGGCACCAGCTACACCTTCCGCTCGCTGGCCCGCGGCCCGCACGGCGAGGCGCTGGTGTTCGGCACCGACGGACAGCTCCACGTCATCGACCCCGAGGCGGGCGAGGTGACGAACTCCATCCCGGTGACCGACGCCTGGGAGGAGCCGCTGGAGTGGCAGCAGCCGCGCCCCGCGGTCTTCGTCCGCGACCACACCGCCTTCATCACCGAGCCGGCGACGAAGGAACTGCACGCCGTGGACATCGAGTCGGGTGAGATCCTCACCTCCGTCACCCTGCCGCAGGTGCCGAACGAGCTGAGCGGAGTGCTCGCCCACTGACACGCGCCGAAGCGCCCGGGGGTGCGCCCCCGGGCGCTTCCCGCGCGCCGCCGAGCGCCCTGGTGGGCCCGGGTTTCCGTGCTGATCATGAGGTGTGACGCAAGATCGCTTGACCTCGAACGCCGAGTACGCCGCCTCCCGGCACGCCGTCTGGATGTGCGCCACCGCCCTCCTGACGGACGACCGGGGGCGGATCCTGCTGGTACGCCCCTCCTACCGCGACACCTGGCTGCTGCCGGGCGGCGGGGTGGAGGAGCGCGAACTGCCCACCGACGCCTGCCGCCGCGAGGTGTGGGAGGAGACCGGCCTCACCCGCACCCCGGGCCCCGCGCTCGCGGTGGACCACGTCAGCCCGCGCATCGAAGGACTCCCGCCCGACCTGCCGTTCCCCGGCGAGTTCCACACGGTCTTCGACGGCGGGACCGTCCCGGCCGCCGACGCCGCCCGCATCCGGCTGGCCGAAGGCGAACTGGAGGACCACGCCTTCCTCGACGCGGACGAGGCCGCCGACCGGATGACCGGCCCGGACGCCCGCCGGATGCTCGCCGCGCTGCGCGCCCGGCTCGGCGGCACCGGCACCGTCTACCTCCAGGACGGCCGGCACACCGGGCCGCAGCCGCCGCTGGAACGGCACTGTGTGATCACCCGCGTGGCCCCCGGCCACGACCGCCCCTGGCAGCCGGAGCCGCCGGCCGGCCACCACCCGCCCGGTACCGAGGTACGGGGCTGGCTGTTCGCCCCGGACGGCCGGGTGGTCCTGCTCGTGGACCCCAAGGAAGGCGTCGTCCTGCTCCCCGGCGGGCCGCTGGACGCGGCCGACACCGGCGACCCGGCCCGCGCCCTGACCCGGCTGGCCCACGAGGAGGCCCGGCTCACCACCGGCCCACCGCTCCCGCTGGCCCGGCGGGCCGCCGCGCCGGGCGAGCCCGCGCTGCTCACGCTGGCCGGCCGGATCACCGGCATCGGCCCGCACGGCCTCGACCCGGCCACCCGGCTCACCCACCACCGGCTGCTGGCCACCCCGCGCCAGGCGGCCGGCCTGCTCGGCTGGGGCCCGGCGGCGACCGACCAGGCGCGGGCGGCGGCGGCCGTCGCCGCCGGACGCTGGGGGCTGCCGCCCGCCACCGAGCGCCCGGTGACGGAGGTGGACGCGTGAGCCGGCCGTCCGCCCAGCGCGAGCCCGCGCCCGTCCCCCCGGACCGGCCCGAGCCCCCGCCGCGCCCCGACCACCCCCAGCCGCCCCCGCCGCCCGATCCCCCCGTCCCGCCCGAACACCCCACACCACCGCCGCCCCCGCCCTCCCCGGAGCCGCCCGCCCAGCACCAGTCCGAACAACTGCTGTTCGGCGGCCCCCTGCTGTACGACCGGGCCTGGTCCAGCCACGAGGGCGCGGCGGCCCGGCTCACCCTGGGCCAGATGCTCGCCTCGCTGCCCGCGCTGGTGGCCACCTCCGTCCGGCTGGCCCGGGCCGCCGACCCGGCCGCGCTGCGCATGGTGGCCGGCGCGGAGATCGGCCGCGGCCTGGCCCAGGCCGTCGGACTGGTCGCGGTCAACGCCGTACTCGCCGCGATCCTCGCCGACGGCCAGCCCGCCGAGCGGCTGCGCGCCGCGCTCCCGGCGCTGGCCGTCGTGGCGGCGGTGGGCGTGGCCTCCGCTCTGCTCACCGCCGCCTCCACCTACGGCTCCGGACGGCTGCGGCCCAAGGTGGAACGGGTCGCCACCGAGCGCTATCTGGAACACGCCGCCCGGGTCGAGCTGGCCGCCATGGAGGACGACCGGTTCCACCGGCTGCTGGACACCGCCCAGTACGGCGCGTCCGCCGCCCGCAGCATGATCGGCTACTGCCTGAACGCGGTCACCGGCCTGTTCTCGCTGATCGCGGCGGCCGGTGTGCTGACGGTGCTGCACCCCGTCCTGCTGCCGCTGCTGGTCCTGATGACCCTGCCCAGTATGTGGAGCACACTGGTGACCACCCGCCGCCGGTACGCCTCGTACCGGGTGTGGGTCCAGCACACCCGGGCCGGGCACCTGCTCAGCGGCGAACTCACCCGGCCCGAGCCCGCCCCGGAGATCCGGGTGCACCAGGTCGGCCCGTTTCTGCGCCGGCACTTCCGCCACATGTCGGAGAGCGCCGAGGGCGAACAGACCCGGCTGGCGCGGCTGGACGCCCGTACCGGTCTGTGGGCCGCCGGGTGGACGGGCCTGGCGGGCTTCCTCACCTACAGCACGCTCGGCGCGCTGGCCTGGAGCGGCGCGGTCGCGATGTCGGTGGCCGGCACGGCGGTGCTGGCGATCCGTACCGGCGCGGGCAGTCTGGGCGGTCTGGTCGGCGCCATCAACCAGCTGTACGACGAGTCGCTGTTCGTCGCCGATCTCGACCGGCTGTGCACCGAGGCCGACAGCTGGGCCATCCCTCAGGGCGGGCAGCCGCTGCCCGCCCGGATCGCGGACATCCGGTTCGACCGGGTCTCCTTCGGCTACCCGGCCGCACCGGAGGCCGAAGCCCCCCGGCTCGCGCTGGACGAGGTGAGCCTGAGCATCCCCGGCGGCCGGATCACGGCCCTGGTCGGGGAGAACGGCTCGGGCAAGACCACCCTGGTGAAGCTGCTGGCCGGGCTGTATCTGCCCGGCTCGGGCACGGTGCGGTTCGGCGGGGTCGCCACGGCGGACGCCGACCGGCAGGATCTGTTCTCCCGGATCGCCATGGTGGCCCAGGACTTCAACCGCTGGCGGTTCACCGCCCGGATCAACATCGCCATCGGCGCGCCCAACGATCCCATCGAGGAACGGCGCGTCACCTCCGCCGCCACGGCCGCCGGCGCCGACCAGGTGATCGCCGGGCTGCCGCGCGGCCTGGACACGCTGCTGGCGCGCGGCTTCCAGGGCGGGCACCAGCTCAGCGGCGGGCAGTGGCAGCGGCTCGGGATCGCCAGGGCCCGGTACCGGGACGCCGAGATCCTGATCGTGGACGAGCCGACCGCCGCGCTGGACGCCAAGGAGGAGGCCCGGGTCTTCGCGCAGATCAGGGAGCTGGCGGCGGCCGGGCAGACCGTCATCCTCATCACCCACCGGATGGCGTCGGTGCGGCACGCCGATCTGGTGCATGTGCTGCACGAGGGGCGGCTGGTGGAGTCCGGCGCCCCGGACGAGCTGCTGGCGCGCGAGGGCGGCCGGTTCCGGGAGCTGTACGAGATCCAGGCGGCCCAGTTCGTCCGGACCGGCTGACCCGGGCCCGCCGCCGGGGCCGGCCCGGGTGGCCGAGAAGGCGCTCTGGCGGGCGGGAGCGCGTACCTCCCACACTGGCGCGCCATGGGCGGAAAGCGGCAGAAGCAGCGGAATCAGCGGAAGCGGGGGCGGCAGGGGAAGCGGTACGAGCGGCGCACGCGGTGGGGCGCCGCGGGGCTGGTGGCCGTGGTGGCGGCCGTGGCCTTCTGGCCGTACACGCTGCTGGTGCTCGGCGCCTGCCTGCTCGGCGCGGGCGGGTGGTGGCTGTGGCGGCGGGACCGGCGGGCGCGGGCGGCCGACCGGGAGTTCCGGGAGGCGGACCGGCGGGCCCGGGCGCGGGCCACGGTGGCGGCGCTGGACGTGCTGAGCTGGCGGGAGTTCGAGGAGCACGTGGCCTGGCTGTGCCGGCGCGACGGCTGCGGCCAGGTGGAGGTCACGGGGCGGGCCGGGGATCTGGGCGCGGATGTGACCGCGCTGCTGCCGGACGGGCGCCGGGTGGTGGTGCAGTGCAAGCAGTACCGGGCGGACCGGTCGGTGGGCAGCGCCGACATGCAGCGGTTCCTGGGGACCGTGTACCAGCACCACCGGGCGGATCTCGCGGTGTTCGTGACCACGGCGCGGGCCTTCACCAAGCCGGCGCTCGAACTGGCGACGCAACAGCGGGTTCTGGCCATTCACCGGGACTATCTGGGGCTGTGGAACAGCGGGACGCCGCTGCTGGACCTGATCCCGGTCAACGGGGCCGGGCAGGGCCGGCGTGAACGGCGCGCCGATGGGTAGTGAGGGGGCGAAGGGGGAGGTTTCTCATGGTCGATCCGCTGTCGCTGGCGGCCATCACCGCGGCGGTCTCGGCCGCGGCGGGGGCGCTCGGTACGGAGGCGGGCACCCGCAGCTGGGCCGTGCTCACCCGGCTGGGGCGGCGGGCGCTGGGCCGGGCGGACGATCCGGAGCCCGAGCCGGACGCGGAGCCCGGGCCGGAGCCCGGCGGGCGGCCCGATGACACCGCCGTCAGCCAGCTCGCGGCCGTCGTCTACGCCCGCGCCGTGCAGGACGCGGCGTTCGCCGCCGAGCTGCGGGCCTGGATGCGGGAGAGCGAGGCGGCGCGCGGTGCGGGCGGCGGGGTGACGGTCACCAATGTGGTCAAGGGGAACGCCCGGGTGGAGAACCTGATCCAGGCGAACGAGGTCACCTGGCATTCCGGTCGCTGATCAGGCATGTTCGCTCACGGCGAACGCTCCTCGGTGGCCGGCCAGTTGCGCAGCAGCGCGTCGAGGGAGTCCAGGATGCGGGTCCAGCTCTGCGCGCTGTCGGGGGCGCTGTGCGCGAAGCCGCCGCCCAGCTCCAGCCCGACGTAGCCGCTGAAGACGCTGCCGAGCAGCCGCACCGCGTGGGTGCGGTCGGGTTCGGCCAGGTCGTACCCGCGCAGGACGGCCCGGGCCATCTCGGAGTGGCGCCTCCCGGCGCTCGCCGCGGCCGTCTCGGGGTCGAGCCGCAGCTGGGCGGCGGCGTAGCGGCCCGGGTGCTGGTGCGCGTAGTCGCGGTAGACGTCGCCGAGGGCGGCCAGCGCGTCGCGGCCGGACCGTCCGGCGAGCGCGGCGGCGGCCCGGTCGGCCATCTCCTCCAGGGCGAGCAGCGCGATCCGGGTCCGCAGCTCCTGGGAGTTCTTCAGGTGCGAGTAGAGGCTGGCGACCTTGACGTCGAACCGGCGGGCCAGCGCCGAGAGCGTCACCGCGTCGAACCCGGCCTCGTCGGCCAGCTCCGCGCCCGCCCGCACCACCCGCTCGGTGGTCAGTCCCGCACGCGCCATGATCGCCTCACTTCCCGCACCTTCCAGGCCACTGCCTGATCACATTAAACATTTGCCTAAAGGCTATAGGCAACCTAGCCTCGCGCTTATGAAGCCACTGACCGAACAGGAGATCCGCGCCGCCTTTGTGAACTGCTCCAAGGGCGAGGCCAAGCGGCTGTACGTCCCACGGGACCTGGCCGACCGCCCCTGGGACGACCTCGACTACCTCGGCTGGCGCGACCCGCAGTCCCCGGGCCGCGCTTACCTGGTCGCCGCGCCCACCGGCCGGCCGCAGGCCGTCGCCCTGCGCAGCCCGGGCCCGGCCGCCGGGCTCCAGCGCCGCAGCATGTGCTCCATCTGCCTGACCACCCGCTCCGGCGGCGTCGTGCTGATGGTCGCCCCGCGCGCCGGCCAGGCCGGCAAACAGGGCGACTCGGTGGGCAGCTACCTCTGCGGCGACCTGGACTGCTCGCTCTATGTGCGCGGCAAGAAGGACACCGCGGACGGCGCCCGGGTGTACGAGACCCTCACCGTCGAGGAGAAGATCGAGCGGACCACCGCCAACCTCGCCGCGTTCCTCGCCAAGGTCACCGCCTGACCCGGCCGCCCGGTCCGGCGTCCCCCGCCGTGACCAGCACCGGCAGCCGGGCCGGCGCGTGGCTGCGGAACGTCGTACGCCACAGGGCCGGCTCGCCGTCCGCGAGCCGCAGGGCCGGGAAGCGCTCCAGCAGCGTGCCGAGCGCGATCCGGATCTGGAGCCGGGCCAGCGGCGCGCCCAGGCAGTAGTGCAGCCCCTGGCCCAGCGCCAGGTGCGCGGTGTCGGCCCGGCGCACGTCGAAACGGTCGGGCTCCGGGTAGCGCGCCGGATCGCGGTGCGCCGCGGCCAGCGCCAGCAGGACGGTCTCGCCGCGCGGGATGACCGTACCGCCCACCTCGATGTCCTCGACCGGGAAGCGGCGGATGGCCGTCACATTGGGGTGCACACAGCGCAGCAACTCCTCCACCGCCGCCGGCAGCAGGCCCTCCGGATCCGCCCGCACGGCGGCCAGCTGCCCGGGATGGGTCAGCAGGGTGTGCACGCCGCCGGAGATCAGATGGGTGACGTTCTCGATACCGGCGCCGACGATGAGGAAGGCGAGCGAGACCAGTTCGCTCTCGGACAGCCGGTCGCCCTCGTCCCGGGCGGCGATCAGCCCGGAGAGCAGATCATCGCCGGGGGCGGCGCGCCGTCCGTCGATCAGCTCGCGCATGAACGCGGCGATGGCGGCCACCGCGGCCCGGGTGCTGTCCGGGGTGCGGGCGCCGATCACCGAACCGATCAGCTCCGCGAAGGGCCGCCGGCCCTCGGCGGGCAGCCCGAACAGGTCGCCGATGACGGTCATCGGCAGCGGCCCGGCGTACGCGCGCACCAGGTCCACCGGCCCGGACCGCCCGGCGGCGGCCACCCCGTCCGCCAGCCGCCCGGCCGCCTCCTCGATCCGGGGCCGCAGCTCCTCGACCCGGCGCGGGGTGAACGCCTGCGACACCAGGCGGCGCAGCCGCAGATGGTCGGCGCCGTCCATGTTGAGGAGGTTGGTGTCCAGCTCGGGCGGCAGCGAGAAGCCCCGGTACCCGGTGGTGGAGTGCGTCTTGTCGAGCGACAGCCGTGGATCGCCCAGCCAGGCCCGGACGTCCGCCTCCCGGGTGACCACCCAGGCGCTGGTGCCCTCCGGCAGGGTCACCCGGACGACGGGGGTGTCCTCGCGCAGCCGCGCGAGGACACCGTACGGATCGGCGGCGAACACCTCGGGATCGAACGGCGACCGGGACTGAGCGAGCGTCATGTCCCCAGCGTAGAGGGGGAGTACGTCACCGGGTGCGGGCGTTGTACTCCTCGGCCGCAGCCGCGACGTCCACCGCGAAGGTGCCCTGGGTGACGGAGGTGGCGCCGCCGTCCACGGGGATCACCGCGCCGGTCACGAACTGCGCGAGGTCACTGCCCAGGAACACCGCCACCCGCGCGATGTCGTCGCCGGTGCCGACCCGGCCCAGCGGCTGGCTGCCGCCGAGGCGGTCGGCGAGGAAGGAGGTGAACTCCACCGCCTCCGTCATCGGCACGCCGAAGCTGCGGGCCATGATCGGCGTCATGATGATGCCGGGCGCGATGGCGTTGGAGCGGATGCCCAGCGGGGCGAGTTCGGCGACGGCCTGGTGGACGACACCGACCACCGCGTGCTTGGCGACGGTGTAGCCGGCCGCGCTCCAGCCGCCCTGGAGGGCGGCGGCGCTCGCGGTGCTGATGATGGAGCCGGGGCCGTCCTGCGCCTGGAACTGGCGGGCGGCGTACTTGTGGCCGAGGATCACCGACCGGGTGAGCAGATCGAGGGTGCGGGTGAAGCCCTCCGCGCCGATCTCGGTGATGGGGGAGGGGTCGCCCTGGGCGCCCGCGTTGTTGAACATGATGTCGAGCCGGCCGAAGTGCTCGGCGGTGCGGGCCACCACGTTCTCGATGGCGGCCTCGTCGGTGACGTCGGTGCGGACGTACAGGGCGCTCTCGCCCAGGCGGCGGGCGAGCGCCTCGCCGGCGTCGTCCTGGATGTCGGCGATGGTGACCTTGGCGCCCTCGGCGACGAAGCGCTCGACGGTCGCCTCGCCGATGCCGCTGCTGCCGCCGGTGACGATGGCGACCTTGTTCTCCAGGAGAGCTGACATGGTGGTACCTGGCTTTCGTGTGGTGCGGGTGGTGCGGGTGGTGCCGCCGGGCCCGGGATACGGGACGGTACGGGGCGGGGGTGGGATCGGCGCGCGCCGTCAGCGCAGGTCGCCGAGGGCGCCGGCCGCGAAGGCATCGATGTGGGCCAGGAATAACGGCTCCGGGTCCCGCCCGGTCCGCGCCATCTCCTCCAGGGCCAGCCGGGTGGCGGAGGCCACCGCGGCGGCGGCCGTCCGGGTGAGGACCGCGTCCGCCGGCAGACCGAGCCGGGGCGCCAGCGCCTCGGCGAGCGTGATCTCCCCGTGGTGCACGGCCCGCAGGAAGACCGACCACATGCCCGGGTCGGCGAAGACCAGCGGGAACAGCGCCCGGGTGCGCGCCGCGTGGGCCCCGCCGAGCATGGCCCGGAAGCCGTCGCGCAGCACGGCGCGCGGCGCGCCGGGGCCCGCGGTGCGCACATGGGCGTTGAAGGTGTCGGTGGTCCAGTCGAAGACCGGCTGCACCGTGTCGGCCTTGGTGGGGAAGTAGCGGTGGAAGGAACGCGCCGAGATGCCGATGGCCGCCGTGATCTCGGCGACGGTGAGGGCGGTGGTGCCGCGGCTGATGTACAGCTCGCAGCACCGCTCGGACGCCCTCATCGCGGCGTCGTCCCTGACGCGTCCCATGGTCCGCACCCTACGCCCGTGCTGGCAGAATCTGCCAGGGTCGGCCCGGAAGCGGCCCGTTCCGGCTCCGGTACGCCGGGCCGGGCCGGTTACGGCGCGGGCTCGGGCGCGGCCTCCGGAGCCGCACCCGGCTCCGGCCTCCGGCCCGCGTGCGTACCCGTGTTCGGGTCCGTGTCCGTGTCCGGGGCCGGGTCCGGCTTCCCCGGCGGCGCCTGCTCCGCGTCCGGCTCCGGCTCCGGCTCCGGCAGCGTGTACGACCGCAGCGGGCGGTTCACCGCCGCCACCACCCCGACCGCCACC
Organism: Streptomyces harbinensis; assembly: GCF_900116145.1. Lineage (GTDB taxonomy): Bacteria > Actinomycetota > Actinomycetes > Streptomycetales > Streptomycetaceae > Streptomyces > Streptomyces carpaticus. The sequence continues at coordinate 648,335 of NZ_FPAB01000004.1, forward strand.
GCCCCGGCCAGGCCGCCGGTCACCAGCGCCACCGGCGCCGAGGTGAGCGAGGCCACCAGACCGCCCCGGAAGTTGCCCGCCTCGGGCCCCGCCATCCCGATGATGTGCTCGACCGACGACACCCGGCCCCGGTACCGGTCCGGCGTCTCCAACTGCACCAGCGCGCCGCGGGTCACCACCGAGATGGTGTCCGCGCCGCCCGCCACCGCCAGGGCGCCGAGCGCCAGCCACAGCGGCCCGGCCAGCCCGAAGACGGCCAGCGCCAGACCCCACACCAGCGCGGCCGTCAGCTGGACGAGACCGGCCCGGCGCAGCCGGGTCACCGTGCCCGAGAACAGCCCCGCCGTGATCCCGCCCACCGCCACGGCGGACAGGAAGAGCCCCAGCGTGCGCGGATCACCGTCGAACCGCGCCTCGTTGACCAGCGGGAACAGCGAGATCGGCATGGCCAGCAGGGTCGCGGACAGATCGGTCGCGAAGGATCCCCACAGGGTCGGCCGCCGCAGGATGAACCCCCACCCGCCGCGCTCCGGCCGCCGTGGCCGCCCACCGGACGCGCCGCCCGCCGCCGGCCGGCCCCCGTCCACCGGCATCGGCGGCAGCCGGAAGGTGACGGCGAGGGAGACGACGAGGGCGGCGGCCTGGCACCCGTACGCCGCCGGGAAGTCCCAGCGGGCCAGCAGTAGCCCGGCCAGCGCGGGCCCGGCCAGCATCGAGACCTGGAAGGCCATGCCCTGGAGCGCGAGCCCCGCGGCCAGCTGATCGGACGGCAGCAGCCGCACCGGGAACGTACGCCGGGCGGGCGCCCCCAGCGCGCTCGCCCCGGCAGCCGCCCCGACCAGGGCCAGAAGCAGCAGCACCGACCGGTTGCCGGCCAGCGCCTGCCCGAGCAGCGCCAGCGCGGCCAGCAGATGCACGGCCGTGGTGGCGCGCACCAGCGTCCTGCGGTCCATCGCGTCCGCGAGCGAGCCGCCGGCCAGTCCGCAGACCAGCGCGGGCCCGGCGGTGGCCAGACCGATCGCCCCGGTCCACAGCGGACTGCGGGTCAGCTCCCACACCTGCGCCAGAACGGCGACGGTGGCGATCTGGTGGCCGGCCGAGCCGAGCGAGGCGCCGATCCCCAGCGCGCGGAAGGGCCGGCTGGTGCGCAGCGGGCGCAGATCGAGGAACCGTATCCGCCTCCCGCTCACGACGACGGCTCGTCGAGGTGGTCGAGGATGCGTTCCTTCATGGAGCGCCGCTGAAGGGCGCGGGCCAGGGCGAGGGCCGCCTCGCTCAGCGGGTGCGGCAGTTCGTCGTCCAGTTCGGCGACCACCGCCTTGGTGGCGCGCCACTCCGCCTCCAGGAACGGCACCAGGGCGCGCCCCCGTTCGGTGAGGGTGATCCGGCGGGTCCTGGCGTCCTCGTCGCCCGGCGCGGAGTCGATCAGCCCCTCGCGGCGCATGGCGGTGAGGGTCTGGCTGAGCGCCGAGTGCGAGCGGTCCAGGGAGGCGGCCAGTTCCCGGATGGTGAGCGGTCCGGTGTGCGCGAGCCGGATCAGCGGATAGGCGAAGCGCGGCCGTACCCCGTGGATGCCGCGCAGCGCGTACACCTCGCCGATCTCGTCGTCCATGGCGCGGAACAGCTGGTGCAGCGGCACCCAGCGGTCCGGTTCCGCGGTCGGGTCGTCGCCGGGCGGGGGAGGGGGAGAAGATGTCACAGCGCTAATGTAACAGCGCTTGTGCATTGCCGGGGCGTTTCCCCGCACCCCGTTCGCCCGGCGCCGGCCACCGCCCGGCCGGCCGCCCCGTCCGACCGCTCCCCGTTAGGATCCAGCGGGAATGGACGGGTATGGAAGGGCAGGTGCACAGCCATGAAGTACCGCAGCATCGGAGCGGTCGAGGTCTACGAGATCGGACTCGGCGCGATGCCGATGTCGATCGAGGGACGCCCCGAGGACGAGAGCCGGTCGATCGCCACGATCCACGCCGCGCTGGACGCGGGCGTCACCCTCATCGACACCGCCGACGCCTACTCCCTGGGCGACGCGGAGGACGCGGGCCACAACGAATCGCTCATCGCCCGGGCCCTGGCCGGGCATCCGCGCCGCGACGAGGTGCTGGTCGCCACCAAGGGCGGGCACACCCGGCCGGGCGGCGGCGCGTGGGGGCTGAACGGCTCCCCCGCGTATCTGCGCCGCGCCTGTGAGGCGTCGCTGCGCCGGCTCGGCGTGGAGGCGATCGGCCTGTACCAGTTCCACCGGCCGGATCCGTCCGTGCCGTACGCCGAATCGATCGGCGCGCTCGCCGATCTGCTGGACGAGGGCAAGATCCGGATGGCGGGCATCTCGAACGCCGACCCCGAGCAGATCGAGCAGGCCAACGCCATCCTGGGCGGACGGCTGATGGCGGTGCAGAACCAGTTCTCGCCGGCCTTCCGCTCCAGCGAACCCGAACTCGACCTCTGTACGGAGCTGGGCATCGCGTTCCTGCCGTGGAGCCCGCTGGGCGGCATCGCCCGGGCCGGAGAACTCGGCTCGCGCTTCGCCCCGTTCGCGCGGATCGCCCGCGACCGCGGGGTGAGCCCGCAGCAGGTGTGCCTGGCCTGGATGCTGGCGAAGTCCCCGGTGGTCATCCCGATCCCCGGCGCCAGCCGCCCGGAGACCATCACCGACTCGGCGGCGGCCTCCGGACTGCGGCTGACCGAGGACGAACTGGCCCAGCTCGACTGACGGGCCGCGCGGCCCACCGGCCCACCGGACCACCGAACCACGACCCACTGGAGCTGAGCACCCCCCATGCGACTGATGCGCATAGGCGAACCGGGGCACGAGCGCCCCGTCCTGGCCGCCACGGACGGCACCCGCCACTACGACCTGCGCGGCGTCACGGCCGACATCGACGGTGCCTTCCTGGCGGAGCTGACCCGCGACCCCTCCGTCGTCCCCGACCCGTCCGCCCTGCCCGAGACCGGCATCGAGGGGGAGCGGATCGGCGCCCCGGTCGCCCGCCCCTCGGCGGTGCTGTGCATCGGGCAGAACTACGCGGCGCACGCCGCCGAGTCGGGCGCGGAACCGCCGGAGTGGCCGATCCTCTTCTACAAGTCGCCGAACACGGTCGTCGGCCCGTACGACGAGGTGTTCATCCCGCGCGGCTCGCGCACCACCGACTGGGAGGTCGAACTGGCCGTCGTCATCGGCCGGCGCGCCCGCTACCTGGAGGGCCCGGAGGACGCCCTCGCGCACATCGCGGGCTACACCATCGCCAACGACGTCTCGGAGCGCACGTACCAGCGCGAGGAGTCCGGCGGGCAGTGGTCCAAGGGCAAGAGCTGCGAGACGTTCAACCCGCTCGGCCCGGTGCTGGTCACCCCGGACGAGGTGCCCGACCCGCAGGACCTCGCCCTGCGCTCGTGGGTCAACGGCGAGCCCCGGCAGGACTCGAACACCTCCGACATGATCTTCTCGGTGGCCCATCTGGTGCACCATCTGTCGCAGTACCTGGTGCTGGAGCCGGGCGATGTGATCAACACCGGGACGCCGCAGGGCGTCGCCATGTCGGGCCGGTTCCCGTACCTGGCGGCCGGGGACGTGATGGAACTGGAGATCGCGGGACTGGGGCGGCAGCGCAGCCCGCTGCGGGCCGCCCCGTCATCGTGATGGCCGTCACCCGTTAGGGTGAGGAATCCCCGAACGCCGCCCGATTTGAACGATCTTGGCGGGATTCCCGGGGGGAAGCGCGAGGTGACGCCTGGTTAGGTTGGGCGCCATGGCTTCCCCCCACGTGATCAAAGTCCGCTTCGACGGCGGGCCCCGTCACGGCCGGACGATCGATCTCGTCATCACCGGCCATGTGCCGCTGATGCTCTCCGGCCAGCCGGGCAGCACCGGCCTGTACGAACTGCGCTGCACCGAGGGCCGGGGCACCCGCTACACCTGGATCGACGACCTGCCGGTGCGCCGCTGACCCCCGCGCCTCCGCCGGGCGGTGCGGAGGTCAGCGGCTCCCCGGTGAGCGGCTCCCCGGTCAGCGGCCCAGCACCCGGTAGCGGCGCAGGGCCGCCGGTACGGCCAGGGCGAGCAGGAGCAGCGGCCACAGCACGGCGAGCAGCACGGGATGCCCCGCCGGCCAGGAGGTGCCCTGCCAGGCGGGGTTGCCGAACAGTTCGCGGACGGCGCCGGCGGTGGCCGACATCGGGTTCCACTCGGCGATCGCGCCGAGCCAGCCCGGCATGGTGGCGGGCGAGGTGAAAGCGCTGGAGAGGAAACCCACCGGCCACACCAGCATCTGGACGGTCTGCACCATCTCCGGCCGCCCGGCCACCAGACCGAGCCAGATCCCGGCCCACAGCATCGCGAACCGCAGCAGGAGCAGCAGCCCCACGGCGGCCAGCGCCTGGGCCGGGCCGCCGTGCCAGCGCCAGCCGATGGCCAGTCCGGCGCCGAGCATCACCAGCAGGCCGGCCGCCGAGCTGAGCATGTCGAGCAGACTGCGGCCGATCAGGAACGACGAGGGGGCGATCGGCATCGACCGGAACCGGTCGAGTATCCCTCGGTCGATGTCCTGGGTGAGCGCGACCATGGTGCTCTCCAGGCCGAACGCCATGGTGAGCGCCAGCATCCCGGGCACCAGGAAGTCCTGGTAGTCCCCGCCGCCGGGCACGGATATGCCGCCGCCGATGAGGTAGGCGAACATCACCAGCAGCATCACCGGGAAGAGCAGCGCGGTGGCGACCTGGCCGGGCTGCCGGGCCCAGTGGGCCAGACCCCGGCGGGTCATGGTCAGCGAGTCGGTCCACACGCGGGCGTACGGGGTCATGCGGGCGTCTCCGTTTCCGTGTCCGATGCCGAGTCCGAGTCCGTCGGGCCGGGGCGGTCGGCCGGTGCCGCCGGGCCGGCGCCGTTCCCGGTGAGGGTGAGGAAGACCTCGTCGAGAGTCGGGCGGCGCAGGGCGACGTCCTGGGCCTCGACGTCGGCCGCCGTCAGCGCGGTGACGGTCGCGGTCAGCGCCGCCAGCCGGTCGGGCGCGGCCCGGCTGACCAGCCGGCGGTCGGCGTCCGTCACGGTCCCGCCGACGACGGCCGCCGCCCGGTCCAGCTGGGCGGGGTCCCGCACGACGATGTCGATGCGGTCGGCGCCGGCCCGGGTCTTGAGGCTGTCGGCGGTGCCGTCCGCGATGCACCGGCCCCGGTCGATCACCGAGATCCGGTGGGCGAGCTGGTCGGCCTCCTCCAGGTACTGGGTGGTGAGCAGCACGGTGGTGCCGGCGCCGGTGAGCCGGCGGACCGCCTGCCAGACCTCGGCCCGGCCGCGCGGGTCGAGGCCGGTGGTGGGCTCGTCCAGGAACAGCACCTTCGGGTGGGTGATGAGGGAGGCGGCGAGGTCGAGGCGGCGGCGCATGCCGCCGCTGTAGGTGCGCACCGGGCGGTCGCCGGTGTCCTCCAGCGAGAACTCGGCGAGCAGTCCGGCGGCCCGGCGGGCGGCGCCCGGTCCGCCGAGGTGGTGGAGGCGGCCGAACAGCTCCAGGTTCTGCCGCCCGCTGAGCCCTTCGTCCAGCGCGGCGTGCTGGCCGACCAGGCCGATCCGGCGCCGTACCTCGTCGGGGGCGCGGCCGACGTCGTGGCCGGCCACCTCCGCCAGACCGGCGGTGGGCCGCAGCAGGGTGGTGAGGATGCGGACGGCGGTGGTCTTGCCCGCACCGTTGGGCCCGAGCACGGCGTGCACCGTGCCCTCGGCGACGGTGAGGTCCAGCCCGTCGAGGGCGCGGTGGGTTCCGAAGGTTCTGACGAGGTCGCGGACTCTGATCATCTGCCTCACTCTTCAAGTTTGATTAGTCGGGCGCGGCTCGCCGAGGGTAGGGCAGCGAAACCCGCTAGTCAAATTTGAAGAGACGGAGCAATGAGAGACTGCGCACTGATACACCCCGGACGATTTCCGCAACAGGAGGGCGTGTGATGTCGGTCATCCGGCTGCTGGTGCTGGGCTCGGTCCGCCAGCACGGGCGGGCCCACGGGTACCAGGTGCTCAGCGATCTGGAGTTCTGGGGCGCCCACGAGTGGTCCAACGCCAAGCCGGGCTCGATCTACCACGCGCTGAAGAGCATGGCGAAGCAGGGTCTGCTGGTCGCGCACGAGGCCGCCCCCTCTCCGGCCGGGGGCCCGCCGCGCACCGAGTACGAGGTGACCGCCGCCGGCGACGAGGCCTTCTTCGACCTGCTGCGGCACGCGCTGCGCGCCCACGACGAGCGGATCGACGTGCTGACCGCCGGGGTCGGCTTCCTGGTCGATCTGCCGCGCGCGGAGGCCATCGCCCTGCTGCGGGAGCGGGTGGCCGCGCTGGAGGCGTGGCGCGCGGAGGTCCGCACGCACTGGAGCCCGCCGGACGACACCCCCGAGCAGTGGGGGCACATCGGCGAGATCATGCGGCTGTGGGTGCACACCTCCTCGACCGACGAGGAGTGGACGCGCGGGCTGATCGCGCGCCTGGAGGCGGGCGCGTACGTCTTCGCGGGCGAGGGCGAGCGGCAGCAGGACGTGCTCCCGCCCGGGGTGCCGAACCCGTACGCGAAGGGGGACTGAGCCCTCAGCCCCCGCCGCCCAGCAGGGTGTGCCACAGCCGGCTCAGCAGCTCGCGCGACTCGGCGGGCGGCAGCGCGGCGTCCGAGAGCCGGTCGAGGACGGCCTGGTACGAGGCCACGTCCTCCCGCTTGTCCAGATACAGCGCGCCGGTGAGCTGCTCGACGTACGCCACGTCCGACAACTCGCGCTCGGCGAACCGCAGCACCGTGAACGCGCCGCTCTCCGCGACGTGCCCGCCGTGCGCGAACGGCACCACCTGGAGGGTGATGTGCGGCAGTTCGGAGAACTCCAGCAGCAGCTTGATCTGGTCCGCCATGACCTGCCTGCCGCCGTACCCGCGGTGCAGCGCCGCCTCGTCCAGGACGCAGTGCAGCTGCGGCGCCTGCTCGCTGAACAGCAGCTTCTGGCGCTGCATGCGCAGTTCGACCCGGCGCTCGATCTCGGCGCGCGGCGGGCCGCCCCGGTGGCCGCTGATGATGACGGCCTCGGCGTACGCCTCGGTCTGGAGCAGGCCGTGCACGAACTGCACCTCGTAGGTGGCGATCCGGGCGGCCGCCGCCTCCAGGCCGACGTAGGTCTGGAACCAGCCCGGCAGCACGTCGTTGTAGCTGTGCCACCAGCCGGCGTGGCCGGAGGAACGCGCGAGGCCGAGCAGCGATTCGCGCTCGGCCTCGTCGACCACCCCGTACAGCGTCAGCAGATCGGCCACGTCCCGCTGCTTGAAGCTGACCCGCCCCAGTTCCATCCGGCTGATCTTGGACTCGGAGGCGCGGATCGAGTATCCGGCGGCTTCCCTGGTGACCCCTCGGGACTCGCGCAGCCGTCGCAGCTGTGAACCCAGCAGGATCCGGCGGACCATCGAGCCGCTGTCGTCTCGCTCGGCCATGGGCATGCTGGCGGCGCCCCCTGTGCTGTGCGGCCTGATTGTGGTGGTGGTCGGTGTGGTCATGCGGTCGGCCCTCCACGTCGGACTGGGTGAAGTCTGCCATCTTCGGGCTTCATTCGGTGGTGGGTTGATTACAGTCAATCGATTTTTGAACATGCACGTGCATCTGCCCTTGCATTCGACGAGGGCGTTGGGAAGCATGAGGACCACGCGCTGGGAACCGGTGCGTCTGTACGAGCCTGCCCGGACCGCCGCCGCCGTGAGAGCCAGGAGTGCCGCATGGGGAACGACACGACGCCCGTGCTCGATGTTTTAGGGCCATCGTTCCCCGCCCTCGGCACCCGCTCCGTGGCCGGAAGTGGCACCCTCGCCCTGCCGGACCGGCCCGAATCGGTCCGCAGCGCCCGTGACTTCACCCGCAGCACGCTGGGCTTCTGGCGGCTGGGCGAACAGTACGACGCGGTGTCGCTCGTCGTCTCCGAACTGGTCACCAACGCCCTGCGGTACGGGCGTCCCGCGGTCGAACTGGAGCTGACGCGCGGCAGTCACCGGCTGGTGTGCGCCGTGCGCGACGCCAGCCCCCGGGCGCCGCGGCTGGGCGAACCGGACGAGAACGCCGAATCGGGGCGCGGTCTCCAGCTGGTGGAGTGTTTCAGCGACGGCTGGGGCTGGCGCCACCGGACGGAGAGCGGCGGCAAAGTGGTCTGGGCGGTCTTCCGCATCTGACAGAGTCCTCCGCATGACCATGCTGAGGATGATTGTCGTACTGGGGGTGCTGGTCGCGGGGTTCGCCGTGACCGGCTGTTCCGGTGGCGGGGACGACAGCTGCGAGACCGAGGAGGTCGGCTCGGTCGCCGCACCCGGGCGGTCCTCCGGCGGTTCGGGGGGCGGCGGCCGGGGCGGGGGCCGCTACCGGCCCGGCGGGACCAGCACCTCGGGCGGCGGAGGCGGCAGCGCGCGACAGGACTGCCCCGACCCCACGCCCCGCGCCACCCCGGCGCCCACGTTCGTGCCCACCGTCCCGGCGCCCGCGCGGTAGGGCGCGGCGCGGAGCGCGGGAGCGGCAGGAAATCGCTGGTCGGACGCTCCGCGCCTGTGCCAGGGTCACCGGATGCACGCATCCCGCCGCGCACTGGCGCGCTGGCAGTTCGAGATGACCTGGTCCCTGTTCACGTACCACCTGGAGCGCCTGGAACCCGGCGACTTCCGGTGGCAGCCGGCCGGTGCCGACCCCATCTGGACCGTACGTCCGGACGGCACCGGCCGCTGGATCGCCGACTGGCCCGAGGGCGGCACCGAGCCCGATCCGGTCCCGCTGCCCACCATCGGCTGGCTGAGCTGGCACATCGACTGGTGGTGGAGCGTCGCCCTCGACCATGTGCACGGCCGCCCGCCCCGGGACCGTACCGACATCACCTGGCCGGGCGACGGGCCGGCCGCCGTCGCCCGGCTGCACGCGCACCACGATGCGTGGCTGGCCTACCTCGACGGCCTCACCGAAGAGGACCTGGACGCCACCGCCCCGTACCCCTGGCCGCACGACCCGGAGCACACGGTGGCGCATCTGCTCGCCTGGCTGAACGCCGAACTGATGAAGAACGCCGCCGAGATCGGCCAGCTCCGGATGCTGCGCGCCGTCTCCCCGGCCTGAATCCGTCCCTCCGATAGGATCACCGGACCAGATGTTCTCGGGGGGAGACACATGGCGGAAACCGCCGACGGCGACGGCCGCGCGGACATGACAGGGACGGCGGAGGCGGCACGGCCCCGTCCCCCGAGCGCCCGCTGGTTCACCCGCCGCGGCCCGCTGGCGGCGGCGATCTGCGCGGCCCTCCTGGCGGCGGGCCTGGGCACGGCGAAGGCCACCAGCACGGGCCCCTTCGCCGCCGAACCCCGCTACTGCTGGGGCGCATGGGGACACGACACCAATCCCTCGCTCTTCGGCGGGTCGGAGAACCAGGACCGGACGTGGACGGTGACGGAGGACGAGCTGACCGCTGGGCAGCCGCACGGCAGCTGCACGGTGGTCGTGGAAGCCGGCTACGACGACGAGGTGTCCCGGAACCGCGAGAACGTGAACACGGTACGGAAGACAGTGACGCGGACGCTCACCGTCGCTGTCGGTCCCGCCCCGGCCGATCCGGACGACCTTGTCGAGTGGATCGCCGGGACTGTCGGCAGCGATTCGGCGGCACTGCCGGACGGGCTCCCGGGGTTGGCACACGACACGGGCGGACTGCTGGCACTGCCGGAGGAATGCGCGGCGGACGGCCGACCGGTGTATGCCGCTCTCACCATCGGCCCCCTGGAGGGGCATGCCGGTACGATCCGCTCCGGCGGCCTGGAAAGGGTGGGCCGGATGCTTCTCGAGGTCGGCCGGCAGATGATGACGGAACTGGGGTGTGCCCCCGCCGAACCCTGGGTCATCACCTCACCCTGGTCCCAACTGCCGGAAGAGGAAGAGCCGGCGAGTGACACGGCGGACGTCTGCCGTATCCCGGGCCTGCGCTTCGTCTTCGGCTCGGCCGCTTCGCACTCCGGCCACCGCGTGGGCCCGGTCACCCAGGAGTTCCAGAGCTGCTCGGTCCGGACCGGCAGGGAACCGGCCGGGCCGGCCCTCGAGTTGATGATGCTGGGCCAGCCTTGGCTGACTGCCGCTTTCGCGGAAACGGCGGACGCCCCCTCCTCGCGGGACTGGCGGGGCAGCGGATGGGTCGAGGAGAGCTCGGCGGTCGTGCTCACCGAATGCGGGGGCCGGCCCGTGGTGCTGTTCATGCGGGGGGAGCCCCGGGCCGCGGTGGTGGGGCGTGACACCATCGGATCATTCGCGATCTTCAGCCAGGCAGTGACTCACCGCGTGGGATGTGACCCGGTGGCACCGACCGCGGAGGTGGAGTCATGACGGCGGACGCCGAGGGCCGGGAGGGGGATCGAGGCCCCGGCATGTGGTGGGGGCGCCTGGCCCGGGCGTTGCCACAGGGACGTCGTGCCCTGCTGGCGGCCGGCCTCGCCGGGCTGCTGATCGGGGCCGGAACGGTGACCTGGTGGGAGGAGGCCGGGCCGTTTCAGGACGGGTCGGCCCGCTCCTGCTGGGATTCACTGACCGGGGCCGATCTGCCGCTGCGGGCCGACCGTGAGAAGTGGGGCGAGGCACAGGACGTACGGGCCGAGGAAGTGGCGCCCCTTCGGTCCTCGCCGACCGGGCACTGCCGGATCACGGACGGCTGGAACACACTGCGGGTACGGGTGCACCAGCCGAGTTCCTGGCAGGCGGAGATCAAGCCGGTGGCCGCGGACAGCTGGCCCTGGACCCTGACACATGTGACGTCCGACATGACCTGGCTCGGCGGTGAACTGCGGGGCATGGCCTCGTCGACCAGGGCGTGGCTCGCCCTGCCCGCCAGTTGTGCGAGCCCGACGGCTTGGGACGGGCCGGTGATCGTGGACATATCGATCGGGGGCGAGGAAATCCGGGGTGCGGACGAGGAGTACCGGACCGTGCGGGACTCGCTGGCGCGGACGGTGACGCGGGTCGCCAACGGCACCATGCGGGAACTGGGCTGTGACGGCGAGTTCCCTCTGCCGGAGGATCTTCCCGATCCGATCGCCGGAGAGCGGGTTTCCCCGGAGCGCCTGTGCGGAATCGAGGGCCTGGCTCTCCCCGAGGAGTATCAGGAGCGATTCGTATACGAACGGGCCGGTCACGACGGGGGACCAGCCCGCTCCTGCGAGCTGAGCACGCCCGTGCTGGGTGAAGCCGTGCGGTTGACAACCATCGAGGATCCCGGCATCGCCCGGTCCTTGCGGGGAGCCGAGCACGGTCTCGGGGAGATGGTGGTCGCCGACCAGGGATACGACCGGGGGCGCGGTGAGATCGGCCCACGACTGGCCCTCTTCCACGCCCGCTGCCAGACCGGCGATGTCACCTTCGCGATGCACCATGTGATCCAGGCACGTGAGCACCGAGGGCTCACCCGGGAGGTTTTCGCCGATTATGTCGAGGCCGAAGCCGAGCGGATCGGGTGCGGGCCCTTGACGATCCGCCCGGCCGACTGACGTCCCACCCCCCCCGATCGGCCGACCGCCCCGGCGGCGGCCCCTCAGTGCACCAGGTGGTCGAACTCCCCGTCCTTCACGCCGAGCAGCAGCGCGGCCACCTCGGCGCGGGTGTAGACCAGCGCGGGCCCGTCCGGGAAGCGGGAGTTGCGCATCGCCACCTCGCCGCTGGGCAGCAGGGCGAATTCGGCGCAGGTGCCCTGGGAGTTGCTGTGGCTGCTCTTGAGCCACTGCACATTCTCCAACTGCTGCGCGGCCATGCCGTTGTACACGTCGGGCACGGTGACTCCCGGGGGTTGTGCGACTGGTGGAACGTCTCAACTTCCGCCCAGCATAACGGCGTTCACATGCAGGTGCACGTGAGGATGCACGTGCACAACGCCCCGTTGTCGCGCCATCACCCCTGGTCAGAGCCCCTGCCCGCCGGACGGGCTCAGCGCGAGGCGTACGGCAGGAGCGCCATCTCCCTGGCGTTCTTGATCGCCCGCGCCAGCTCCCGTTGCTGCCGCACCGTGACCCGGGTGACCCGGCGGCTGCGGATCTTCCCCCGGTCGGAGATGAACTTCCGCAGCAGCTCCGTGTCCTTGTAGTCGATGTACGTGATGCCCGCCGCGTCCAGCGGATTCGGGCGCTGTTTCGCCGACTGCCTGCGGTCTTTGGACGAACGGCGGCTGATCATCGTTCCGTGACTCCTTGGGTGGTGGGATCGAGCAACGTGTCGAAGGAGGAGGGCCGCACCGCCGACCAGGCGCCGCGCCCGGCCGCGTACTCGGCGTCCGTCAGCAGACAGGACTCCAGCACCGCCGTCAGCCCCTCCGTGTCCAGCCCGGGCGAGGTGAACACCAGATGCTGCACCCGGTCCCCGCACACCGGATCCCAGTCCAGCGCGGCGGCGGCCCGGCGCACCGGCGGCACCATCTCCCAGGCCGCGTCCGGCAGCGCCGCCAGCCACGGACCGGCCGGCTCCACGCACAGCGCGCCGCCCGCCGCGTCCCACGCCAGCAGGGTGTCGGGCCGGTCGGCCAGCCAGAACCGTCCCCGGCTGCGGGCCGCCGCGCAGGTCAGATCCTCCAGCGCCGCGTACAGCCGCTCCGGGTGGAACGGTCGCCGCCGGCGCCACACCAGCGTGGTGACCCCGGACTCGTCCGCCTCCTGCGGCAGCAGCGCGCTCGCCGGATGCAGCCGGTCCGCCGCCGCCCCCGGATCGAACCCGGCCGTCGCCAGCGCCGCGAACCGCGGATCGGCGGCCTCCACCCGGTGCGCCGTCGGGTGCAGCTGGGCCAGCAGGGCGTGGTCGGTGTCGTCGGCCTCCTCGCTGTCCGCGCCCGGCGCGAGGGCGAGCACGGTGGCGTACTCCAGCTGCCGCGCCCAGGTGTCACCGACCGTCCGCTGATCGGTGGTGGCCGCGGCCAGCGCGTGCTCGGCCAGATCGTCGCCGCAGCCCAGGTACGGCAGGGCCAGCGCCGGATCGACGGCCGTGACCACTCCGGCCACCCGCAGCGCCTGCGGGTCGGCGTGCTCGGTGATCACCTCGGCCATGGACTTCGGCTCGACCGAGTCCCACAGTTCGACGACGGCGAGCGTGCAGGCGCCGTCCGCCGCGAGCCGGGCCAGCTCCGGGACGAGGTCCTCGCGCAGCGCACAGCAGGCGCAGTCGTTGACCAGCGGCGCCTCGCCACCGGCGACCACCCCGCCGGCGGCGGTGCGCACCGTCCGGGCGACGGTGCCCCGGGCGGGACCTTCGCTCAGATCGTGGTGCAGCGCCACGGCGCCGGGGTCGGAGCGCAGCAGCGCGTCGACGGCGGCGCGCCGGGCGTCGGCGTGCAGCCCGGCGACGATGACGACCGGCAGGCCGGTCATCGCCGCCGCCCGTAGCGCCGTTCGAAGCGCTCGACGCGTCCGGCGGTGTCCACGACGCGGGCGTTGCCGGTGTAGAAGGGGTGGCTCGCGGAGGAGATCTCCACGTCGATCACCGGGTAGGTGGCGCCGTCCTCCCACTCCACCGTCTTGTCGCTGGTGGCGGTGGAGCGGGTGAGAAAGGCGAAGCCGGCGGCGCGGTCACGGAAGACGACGGGCCGGTACGGGGGGTGGATGCCTGGCTTCATCGGGGGTTCCTCCTCGGGTTCAGCGCTCTTCGCGGAAGTCGACGTGGCGGCGGACGACCGGGTCGTACTTGCGCAGGACGAGGCGGTCGGGGTCGTTGCGGCGGTTCTTGCGGGTGACGTACGTGTAGCCGGTGCCGGCCGTGGACTTCAGCTTGATCACGGGGCGGATGTCGTTCCTGGGCATACGGGCTACTATACAGAAACGGGAATCATTTTCATTAAGGAGGAAGAGTTTGTCCGCGCACTGCCAACTGACGGGTCGCGAGCCCCGCTTCGGCAAGACCGTCTCGCACTCCCACGTCCGCACCTCGCGCCGCTTCGACCCCAACATCCAGCGCAAGCGGTACTGGCTCCCCAGCGAGGGCCGCTACGTACGGCTCACCCTCAGCACCAAGGGCATCAAGGCCGTCGATGCCCTCGGCATCGAGGCGGCCGTGGCCCGGATCCGGGCCAGGGGAGGCAAGGTCTGATGGCGAAGAAGAGCAAGATCGCCAAGAACGAGCAGCGCAAAGCGGTCGTCGCCCGGTACGCCGCCCGCCGCGCCGAACTCAAGGAGCTGATCCGCTCCCCGCACACCGGCGACGCCGAACGCGCCGCCGCCCAGCGCGAACTGCGCGCCCAGCCGCGCGACGCCAGCGCCACCCGGATCCGCAACCGCGACAGCACCGACGGCCGCCCCCGCGGCCACCTGCGCGCCTTCGGCCTGTCCCGGATCTCGGTCCGGCAGCAGGCGCACGCCGGCTACCTGCCCGGCGTGCGCAAATCCAGCTGGTAGCACGGACGTCCGCGCCCTCCCCCTCCGCGCCCCCTCGGCGGGAGGGGGAGCCGGCCCCTGCCGCCCGGCCGCGGCCCGTGCCTTCTGTCACGACTTCGCACCTGGATTCGCCCGGCACTCCCGCACGGTTCCGGCCATCGCTAGGGTGTCGCCCGTGACGAGCGGTATGCGTAATAAGCGAATCAGGCGCGCCGGCCCGGCAGCCGGCCTGGCCCTCATCCTGGCCACGGTCGCCGGCTGCTCATCCGACGGCGGCGACAACGAGGAACCCATCGACACGGGCGGCTCGTCGTCCCCTTCCCCGGACGCGGAGGGCGGGGAAGGGGACGAGGCGGATCTTGCCGAGTTCTACGCAGCCTACTGGGACGCCCTGGTGGAGCTGGAGAACTCCGAAGAACTGAACGTCGAGCTCCTGGACGGCTTTGTTACGGGCGAGCTCTTGGAGGGGGAAGTGTCCCGGCTGCGGGATTTCCGGGCCAATGGACTCAGCCGGAGCGGTGAACCGGTCATCGAAGATGTGACAATCACAGTTGACGAGGACACGGCACGCATCGAATCCTGCAAGAGCGAAGAGGGCTGGGACGTCGTCACCGGGGGAGAAGTCATCCCCAATGTCGTCCCCGAAGAGCTTCTTGCGTTTCACCCGTACGTCGTCACCTTGGAGAGGACATCCGAAGGCTGGTTGATCAACGAGACTCTTCCCCAGGAGGAGGCGACCATCTCATGTTCATGACGACCGGGGCGCGTACGGGCCGGGGGGCCTTGCGGGGGCCGCTGGCGCGAGGGCTCGCGGTGGCGGCCCTGGCCGTCGGGCTGGTGTACGCCGTTGCCCAGGACGCGAGGGCCGATACCCAGGACCCGGACTGCTACAAGCCCGGGGGTTCCGGCAAGCTGATCTACGTCTGCCATGTACCCGGTGGCGAGGAATCGGGCAACGGCGGTGGCAGCGGGGGCGGCGGGGGTGGCTCCAGCCAGCCCAGTTGCGACCTGAGCCTCGCCGGTGAGGGCAGTAACCGCTGGTGCGAGGGGGAGTACGCCTGCTGGGCGAACATCCCCTCCGCCGCCTACCCCACCCCGGACACCTGGCCCGAGGGCCAGCCGTCCGAGGACTCCGTCTACATCTACAAGAACTGCCAGAACGCCGAGGGCGACGGCTACGACGAATGGGGCTGGCACACCCCCCAGGAAGAACAGGGCCCGTCCCTCCAGGAGCGGGCAATGATGGCCTTCGGTCAGCTGAACACCCCGGAGTTCTCCCTGGCGTTCAGCCCGCCGGGCCACTCCATCATCTACATCGACACCTGGTGGTGGGCCGAGGGAGCGCCCGCTGGGGAGATCCGGGGCAGCTCGGCGCTCGGCGTCGTCGCGGTCGGTACCCCGTCCCACATCGAGGTGGACCCCGGGGACGGCAGCGGCGTGATGACCTGTGACTTCGTCACGTCCGAGAGCGACGCCTGCTCCTACACCTACTCGCGCTCCGGGGACTACACGACCTCGGGCCGGCTCGTCTACGACGTGCACTTCGAGTACGACGGGACGACCCTGGATCTGCCGGGCCTGCCCGACTCCCTGGAGAGCGCCTGGCAGGAGAGCGGCATCACCGTGACCGAGTCGCAGGCGGTCGTGGTGCCGTAACGCTGGTCGGCTCCCACGGACGAGGGCCGCGGATCCGACCGGATCCGCGGCCCTCGTGCCGTTCGCGGGGGGATCACTCCCCGGTCGCCGGACCGAGGAGCTGAAGGTGGACGGTGCCCGCCGCGAAGCCGGGGGACCCTTCGGCGGCATCGGAGCTGCCGGCGTGGACCGATGCCACCTCCCACAGCTTGTCGGCGATCTCCACGGTGTCGCCCTCACGTACATCCTTGTAGAACGCCACGGTCCGCTGCTGGGCCACGACGAGGATGTCCGCGCGAGCCGGCTCCGTCCGTACCTCCTGCACCACCACGCCAAGTCCGTCGGCTCCTGGCTCGTTGTGCGGAACGTGCCACTGCAACGACCAGCGCCCCTCGTTGGTGCTCGGCCACTCGCTCACATCTTCTCCCTCGTCCCCTGCTCCGTCCTGGCCACCACCGGCCAGGACAACACGGTAGGTGCAGACCTGGGCGACATCGAAGGACTGTCCCGCGATGCTGACACCGTCCCCGGCCGCCACCGACCAGCTGTCCGGCCCGTCCACGAGTTCGAGCTGCGCCTGCCGCGTGGTGCCGTCGGCACTGCCGTCCGTGTAGGCGAGCACGGTGCCGTCCGGCAGGGTGGCCTCCCCACCGCGCAGCACCCGCGTGCCTGACGGCGGCGGATCGCCCTCGCACTGCGGTCCGGCGTCGGGTGGCGGCGCCTCGGCCGGAGGTTGCTCCTCAGCTGGGCTTTCGGGTGAGCGCGGCGGACCGGACTCGTCCTGGTCACCGCCACAGCCGCCCAGAACAAGAGCCATCGCTACCGCGCCCGGAAGCCACAGCGCGCGTCGTGTCGTCATGCTCATCTCACATCTCCCGGTACGGCAGGAGGCACATCACTTGGGTACCGTCAGAGCCTGCGCGCTGTTGAAGTAGCGCTCGTACTGTTCCTCGGTGACCTCCAGCGGAGGGTACCGGTCGCCCCACGGATTGCCGAGAATGACCTTTCCGTCCTCGAATCCCTTCACGTAGTAGACGTGCCGGGTGGAGAAACTGTTGCCCCACTCCTCCGGGATGTCGTCGCCGTCGGTACCGGTGGCCACGATGACCGGCTGCCCGCTGTTGAAGGCATCCCGCATGTCGGAGAAGCCGTCGCCGATGCTCTCCGACTCGTTGCCCGTGAGATAAGGCGGTGCCTGTTCGGTGAAGTCCCACTCGATGGCGCCGTAGGTGCCTCGTTCGGCCCGGTCGAAGGCGGGGTCGTCCTGGTATCCGTCGGGCGCGCCGCCCTGGTCCTCCCCGTACATCAGCGCGAACGCCTTCTCGTAGTAGGCCGGCCAGGTCTCGCCGTTCCCGTAGGCCGACATCGGGTTGCCGTTCTCGTCCATCGGTAGTTCCGGAGTGACCGTCACCCAGCGCAGGTTGCCGTGCTCGTCCCAGATGCGGACGTCCACGGTGCCGTTGGGGTTCTGCCGCAGTCCGTCCTGGATGAACTGCGGGTCGGTCTGGGTGATGGCCGTCAGCGAAGCGATGTACCAGCAGTCGCCGAAGCGTCCCTGGGAGATGTCGGCAGCCGAGACGAAGGCACCGGTGCCGTCCGGGGCGAACAGCGGATCGGTCGGCACTCCCCACCGCATGCCGTTGGCGGACTCCCCGTTCTGGGAATTCTCGCCCATGAGGTAGGCGTCGGTGGAGGTGAAGTCGGGCTGCACCCAGGGAAAGGCGTTGACGAGCTTGTCCAGGTTGCGTTTGTCGACAGCCGCCAGCAGCCCGCTGAGGTGATCGCGGCGCTGATCCTCGGGGATACCGTTCTGCTCGCGGGTGATCAGACTCCAGAAGCCCGTTTCCTCGTCGGTGAGCAGATCGTTGTACCGCTCCAGGTCTGCCGGTGGCACCTTGGCGACGAACAGATCCAGCTCGACCGCCGTGAGACCGTCGAGTTGGCTCATGATCCGCTCCAGCTCGTCGCGGTTGCCGTTGCTGCCGAAGTCCTGGCCGTCCAAGCCCTCCAGGGCCGTCAGTGCCTCCTCGATGTCCTCGGCGTTCGGAGGGTCCTCGTCGGCGAACAGCAGGCGGTCCGGGATCCGGTACCCGGCGTCGGCCAGGTCCCGGCAGCCGTCGATCTGCTCCCGCCGGCGATCGATCTCCCCGGCCGTCCGCTCCAGCGAACCGGCGAGGGAACCGGGCAGTGAGACGTATGCGCTGAAGAGGCCACCGATCCCTCCCCAGCCCAGCACACTGGACAGGGCGGGGTCCCGGGTGGCTGGCTCGTTGTCGAGGTGCTCGCCCGCCTCCCTCAGCACCTCACGCAGCTCTCTGTGCAGATCGTGTGCGCCACCGCTGAGTTCGGACAGATGTGTGGAGAGCTGGCCCAGCCGCTCGATGTCGAAGCCGCGGAAGGTCATGGCCTACTCCCCCTCCTCGTCGGCGCGCTCGTCCAACTGCGTTGCGGCGGAATCCCAGCGCCTCGCATCGTCCGTCAGCGCTTCGGACATGCCACGCAGGGAGCCCTGCAACTCGGCGAGTTCCTCCGTGGTGGTCTCCGCGTACGGCCCCTTCCACAAGGGTGGGTCGCTGCTCTGGGCCGTGGTGACGGCCGTGCTGAGGTAGGAGTCCAGCACACCGGCCACCCTGCGTGCCTCGCGCGCGCACTCGCGCAGCTTCTCGGCGCGGCGGCGCAGCTCTGCCGCGGACTCTCCGGTTGTTGTGCCGTTTGTCAACGGATCCCCCAACCGTGGACGTAGCAATGCCTGATCCGCGTCACCTTACGCGCGGTTGAATGGGCTAGTGGGTCAACCCGTTCGTGGGAACGCTTTGTTCCAGGATCATGACCGTTCTCGCACATTGTGATGGGCTGCCCGCATGAGAGTGCGTGCGCTGGTCGCGGGTGTGATGCTGTCCGTTCTCCTCGCCGGGTGCGGGGGCGGCGGCGACAGTGGGGGGAGCCGGACCGAGGGGGGCGGGGACGGCGACAGCACCGAGACGTCGCCGTTCACCGGGGAGGAGACCGGCACGGGGCCCGTACTCGCCGTCAAGGTGGACAACGCGCCGCAGGCCAGGCCGCAGGTGGGGCTCGGGGACGCGGACATCGTCTACGCCGAGCAGGTCGAGGCGGGGCTGAGCCGCTTCCTGGTGATCTTCTCCGGGACGCTGCCGGACGAGGTGGGCCCGGTGCGTTCCGCGCGGCAGTCGGATCTGGAGCTGCTGCGGCAGTTCGGTACGCCGGCGCTCGCCTACTCCGGGGTGCAGAGCGCGCTCCAGCCCGAGCTGGACGACGCCCGGCTGATCCAGCTCACGCCCGGCATGGCGCCCGAGGCGTACGAGCGGCTGGAGGACCGGGAGGCGCCGCACAATCTGTTCGGCCGGCCGAAGGAGCTGCTGGCCGCCGCCCCGGACGCCTCCGACGCCGCCGACATCGGGTTCCGGTTCGGTGACGCGCCCGCGAGCGGCGGTACGGACACCTCCGAGGAGACCGTCTCCTTCCCCGCCGCCTCCTTCGGCTTCTCCTGGTCGGCCGATGACGGGCACTGGAAGGTGTCGCTGGACGGGGACGAGACCGACCTGACGCCGGCCACCGTCGTCATCCAGCACGTGAGCATCACGCAGTCGGAGTTCCACGACAGCTCCGGCGCGTTCACCCCCTTGACCCGCACCACCGGCGAGGGCACCGCGCTCGTGCTGCGCGACGGGAAGGCGTACGAGGGCCGCTGGTCCCGGCCGGACGCCGACTCCGGGACGACCTTCACCACCCCGGACGGTGAGCCGCTGCGGTTCGCCACCGGCCAGGTCTGGGTGCTGCTGACCGAGGGCTGAGCGACACCATCGGCGGTACCGGACGGGTTGTCATACCGGCGTCCATGCCGCCAAGCCGGTGGTGTCGCGTGCGCTGACGGAGTGTTGGACGCCTCGTGCGGAGCACTCCAGCGGGCGCCCCAGGTGGCGGGTAGACAAGATGATCAGTATGACCCTCAGTCTTGACCACCTCCGCCGTTGCACCGTGGCCGCCGACCTGGGCGCCTCCCGCACCCGCATCTACCTCAAGCAGTCAGGACTCATCGTCGACGAACCGTCCGTCGTCGCCGTCAACACCAAGACCGGCGCCCTCCTCGCCGTCGGCTCCCCCGCCGAGCGGATGGCCGGCCGCACCCCCGCCAACATCCGCGTGGTGCGCCCCATCAACGGCGGCACCGTCGTCGACATCGACATGGCCCAGCGCATGCTGCGCGCCATGGTCGGCCCCAAGCTGCGCCGCGCCTTCCGCCGCAAGCCGCTGCTGCGCGCCGCCGTGTGCATCCCGCACGACGCCGACCCGCTCGCCCGCCGCGCCGCGCTGGAGACCCTCATCGGGCTCGGCGCCCGCCGCGTCGAACTCGTCGACTCCCTCGTCACCGCCGGCATCGGCTGCGGGCTCCCGGTCGAGCAGCCCGAGGCCACCATGATCGTGCAGGTCGGCGCGGCCACCACCCAGGTCGCGGTGCTCTCCCTCGGCTCCATCGTCGCCGCCGAGAAGGTGCCGATCGGCGGCGAGACCTTCGACCGCGCGCTCGTCCAGCACCTGCGCAACCAGCACGAACTCCTGCTGCCCTCGCTGGCGGTGCGCCCCCTGCACCAGGTGCTCAACGGCGAGATGCCGCAGGTCACCGAGGTGCACGGGCGCGATGTCGCCACCGGCCTGGCCCGCACCGTCAAGGTCGACCCCGAGAGCCTGCGGCTGGCCGTCCGCACCCCGCTCACCTCCCTCCTGGACGCCATCCGCGCCGTCCTGCACCGCTGCCCGCCCGACCTGGTGGCCGACCTCGCCGACCGGGGCATCATGCTCACCGGCGGCGCCGCCCAGCTGCCCGGTCTTGACACCACGCTGCGCGAGAACACCGGCATGCCGGTGAACGTCGCCGAGGACCCGGGACTGTGCGCCGTGCAGGGCCTCGGCGCGATGCTGGAGGGCCGGGTCCGGCCCGTGGCCGTCCCCGAGCCGGCGAACTGACCGGCCGTGGCCGGCGAGGGCACCGGCGCTAACATGGCGCCACCATGGACAACCCCGGGCCGCCGCGTCGGGCCGCAGCGCCGTCGCCCACGGTGGTACTCGCCGTGGCGCTGGGCGGCGGCCTGGGCGCGACGGCCCGGTACGGCGCGACGCGGCTGTGGGACGTGCCCGTCGAGACCGGTTTCCCCTGGACGATTCTCGCGGTCAACACCCTCGGGTGTGCCCTCATCGGGGCGCTGATGGTGATCACCGAGGAGCGCGGGCACCGGCTGGCACGGCCCTTCCTGGGCACCGGCGTGCTGGGCGGGTTCACCACCTTCTCCGCGTACGCCGGGGGCGCCCGCACCCTGACGGACGCGGGGCGGGTGGGCCCGGCGCTCGGCTATCTGGTGCTGACCCTGGCCGCCGCGATGGCCGCCGTGTGGGCCGGGACGGCGGCCACCCGGTCCCTGCGCGCGGGGAGTCGGCCGTGAGCGGCGGCCCCGCCCCGGTCACCGGGCTGCGGCTGACGGTGCTGCTCGGCGAGGGCGACACCTACGGGCACCGGCCGCTGTACAGCGAGATCGTGCACCGCGCGCACTACGCCCGGCTGGCCGGCGCGAGCGTCTTCCGGGGGATCGAGGGGTTCGGCGCGTCCTCGCTGATCCACACCACCCGGCTGCTGTCGCTGAGCGAGGAACTGCCGGTCGCGGTGGTCATCGTGGACGTGGCGGAACGGGTGCGGGCGTTCGTGGCGGAGCTGCGGGAACTGGTGGGTGAGTCGCTGGTGGCATGGATGGACGAGGTGGAGATCGTCCGGTGAACTGGGTACTGGTGCTGGTGGGCGGCATGGTGGGCGCGCCGCTGCGCTATCTGACCGACCGCGCGGTGCAGGCGCGGCACGACCAGGTGTTCCCGTGGGGCACGCTGACGGTGAATCTGACCGGCTGTCTGCTGTTCGGCGCGCTGACCGGCGCGGCGGCGGCCGGGGCCGCCTCCTCCGAGGTACAGCTGCTGCTCGGCACCGGGCTGCTGGGCGCGCTGACCACGTACTCCACCTTCTCCTACGAGACGCTGCGGCTGGCCGAGTCCGGGGCCCGGCTGCTCGCCGCCCTCAACATGGCGGTGAGCGTCGTCGCCGGCACCGGCGCCGTCTTCGCGGCGCACGCCGTGGTGCAGCGGCTGCTGTAACCACCGGCGGCGCGGCGCCCGGGCCCTCAGAGCGTCACCCCGTGATCGCGCAGCCACGGCGCCGGGTCGATGGCCGAGCCGACGTACGGGGTGAGGCGGATCTCGAAGTGCAGGTGCGGCCCGGTGGAGTTGCCGGTGCTGCCGGAGCGGCCCAGACGCTGCCCGACCGCGATGTACTGGCCCTGCGCCACCTCGGTCACCGACAGATGGGCGTACTGGCTGTAGTAGCCGTTGCCGTGGTCGATGATCACGGCGTTGCCGAACGCGTCGCCGCAGGTCACCGACACCACCGTGCCCGAGCCCACCGCCCGCACCGGGGTGCCGGTGGGCACCGCGAAGTCCTGGCCGGTGTGGGCCGATGACCACATCCCGCCGTGCTGGGCGAAGGACGCGGACAGCGTGTACGTCTCCACCGGCGCCACCCAGGACGCCCCGCCGCCGGCCGGCTGGGCCAGCTCGTCCGTGTCGCGCACCGCGCTCACGCAGTCGCCGCCGGCCGGCGCGGGCGGAGCGGGCAGCGGCGCCGCCGCCCGCTGCCGGGCGGCGCGCGAGGCCCGGGCCTCCCGCTCGGCCTGGAGTTCGCGCAGTTCGGTCAGCCGCGCCTCGGCCGCCGCCAGCTTCCGCTCGACCTCCTCGCGGATCTCCCGCTGCCGCTCGGCCTCCTGCCGCAGTTTCGCCTGGGTGCGGGAGGCGAGCAGTTCGTCCCGGGCCAGCGCCGCCTCGGCCTCCAGCACCTCGTCGAGCAGCCGGCGGGCGGCGAGGTCGCCGCGCTCCAGCAGGGACACCCGGCGCAGGAAGATGTCGGGGGAGTCGGCCAGTATCAGCCGGGCCAGGCCACCGGAGCCCGCCGAACCGGTGCGGTACTGCTCACGGGCCCGCTGGCCCGCGATGTCCCGGAGGGCGGAGAGCCGCTCGCGCTCCGCGTCGAGCCGCTCGCGCACCTCGGCCAGTTCGGCGCGCTGGTCGAGCTGCCGCCGGCGCAGCCGTTCGTGGGTCGCGCTGGCGTCGGCCGCCTCCGCCCGCAGCTCCCTGACCTCCTCGGTCAGGGACTCGGCCGTCACCGGGGGCTTGGCCACCGCCCGGGGAACGACCGGAGCGGCGGCGGCGAGCACCACCGCGAGGACGACCCCTCGCTGGAATGTACGGATTCGCTGACGCACGCCGCCGATGCTGGCCCCCGGCAAACCGTTCCTCCGTCGCTGACACACCTTCAGCAGGCAACCGGAACCCGGATGCCGTAGCCGCGCCCGGCTGTCAGGATGACGCCCATGACCGCACCGCAGATCCTGCACACCGCGTACCTGGACCCGGCCACCCGGACGGAGCTGAGGGCCCTCCTCGACGAGGCGTTCGACGGCGAGTTCACCGACGAGGACTGGTCGCACACCCTCGGCGGCCTGCACGCGCTGATCCGGGCGGCGGACGGCCGGATCATCGGCCACGGCGCCGTCATCCAGCGCCGGCTGCTGCACGGCGGCCAAACGATCCGCACCGGCTACCTGGAGGGCGTCGCCGTACGGGCCGGCCACCGCGGACAGGGACACGGCGCGGCCCTGCTCACCGTCCTGGAGGACATCGTGCGCCGGGCCTACGACCTCGGCGCGCTCGGCTCCTCCGAGGACGCCCGCGCTTTCTACGCGGCGCGCGGCTGGCGGCAGTGGCAGGGCCCCACCTCCGTACTGACCGCCGAGGGCCCGGCCCCGACCGCCGACGACGACGGCGGGGTGTACGTCCTGCCGGTGCTCCCGCCCGCCGACCTGCCGCTCGACCTCGGCGGCGCGCTCTCCTGCGACTGGCGGGACGGCGACGTGTGGTAAGGGCGGCGTAGGGTCGGTGGCACAGCCATCAAGTCACCCCTTCATCCAGAAAGCGTGAGACGCATGAGCACGCACTATGACGTCGTCGTCCTGGGCGCCGGGCCCGGCGGCTACACCGCCGCCGTCCGCGCCAGCCAGCTCGGGCTGCGGACCGCGGTCATCGAGGCGAAGTACTGGGGCGGGGTCTGTCTGAACGTCGGGTGCATCCCCTCCAAGGCCCTGCTGCGCAACGCGGAGCTGGCCCACCTGTTCACCCATGAGGCGCAGACCTTCGGTATCAACGTCGAGGGGCGGGTCAGCTTCGACTACGCCGAGGCGTACCGCCGCAGCCGCAAGGTCGCCGACGGGCGGGTGGCCGGCGTGCACTATCTGATGAAGAAGAACGGCATCACCGAGTACCAGGGGCGCGGCACCTTCGCCGACGACCACACGCTGCGGGTGGAGCTGAACGACGGCGGGTCGCAGACCGTCACCTTCGACCACTGCATCATCGCCGCCGGCGCCACCACCAAGCTGCTGCCCGGCACCAGCCTCAGCGAGCGCGTGGTCACCTACGAGGAGCAGATCCTGGAGTCGGAGCTGCCCGGCTCGATCATCATCGCGGGCGCCGGGGCGATCGGCGTGGAGTTCGCGTACGTCCTGGCGTCCTACGGCGTCAAGGTGACGATCGTGGAGTTCCTGGACCGGCTGGTGCCGCTGGAGGACGCGGACGTCTCCAAGGAACTGGCCCGGCAGTACCGCAAGCTGGGCATCGAGGCGCTCACCTCCACCCGGGTCGAGTCGATCGACGACGGCGACCCGGCGGCGCCGGTGCGGGTCACCGTGACCCGCGCGGACGGCACCCGCCAGGTGCTGGAGGCCGACAAGGTGCTCCAGGCCATCGGGTTCGCGCCCCGGGTGACCGGCTACGGCCTGGAGAACACCGGGGTACGGCTCACCGACCGCGCCGCCATCGACGTCGACGGGCGGCTGCGCACCTCGGTGCCGCACATCTTCGCGATCGGCGACGTCACCGCCAAGCTGATGCTGGCGCACGCCGCCGAGTCCATGGGCATCATCGCGGCCGAGACCATCGCCGGGGCGGAGACGATGGAGCTGGACTACCCGATGATCCCGCGCGCCACCTACTGCCAGCCGCAGATCGCCAGCTTCGGCTGGACCGAGGCGCAGGCCAGGGAGCAGGCCGAGGCCGAGGGCTGGGACGTGAAGGTGGTGAAGTTCCCCTTCACCGCCAACGGCAAGGCCCACGGCCTGGGGCAGGCCACCGGCTTCGTCAAGATCATCTCGGACGACACGCACGGCGAACTCCTCGGCGCCCACCTGATCGGCCCCGAGGTGACCGAACTCCTGCCGGAGCTGACCCTGGCCCAGCAGTGGGACCTGACGGTGCACGAGGTCGCCCGCAACGTCCACGCCCACCCGACCCTGGGCGAGGCGGTCAAGGAGGCGATCCACGGGCTGTCCGGCCACATGATCAATATGTGACCCGGCACCGTTTCACCTGGTCGGACGGGCCAGGAAGGCGGCCAGGGGCACAGGGAGGGCACTCGGCTCGGTGAACGCGTACGCGAGGGCCGGGCCGAGGGCCGCGCCCACCGCGTTCCGTGCCGGCCGAGGGGCGCGGGAGCAGGTGGCGTACGTCCGCGGAGTGAGCGCCGGGCCCGTCCGAGGTGGACCGCGCCCGGATGTCCGCCCTGGGCTTCGAGCAGCACGCTCGCGTGGCGGTGCCGCGGGAGGTGGCACTCGTTCTCGGCCGTCCCTCGCATCTCCCCCTGGCCCGGCGTGCCCGGGAACCGATGTTCTCTGCGGCCCACAGCGAAGGGTTCGCCCCTGGCACGGGCCACACCCGCCCGAGCGGAGGACCGGGCGATGACTTCGCGCCCGCCGGGCCACGGTCTCACCCCTGGGACGGGGCACTGCGGGTCCGGTCGGAGGCCGGCCAGACGTAGGGCAGGTCGTCTCGCACGCCGGGGAACGTCTGCGAATAGTGCTCGGGATTCTTGCGAAGCAGGGCCGATTGGTGACTTCGGTGGAAGGCCGGGTCGCCGAGCCAGGGCGGCAGTTCACCCGCTGCGGCGAGCTCCGGCTGCGAGCGCGGCCCGTCGATGCCGGTGCCCGTCCGGAGTTCGCGGCGCAGCAAGGACCGGCAGGTGTCCGCGTGGCCGACCGCGCACCACTCGTGGCAGATGTCGAGTCCGTACCGCGTCAGCGCTTCCTCGTACCCCGTCCACATGCGGACCGCCGGATGCCGCCGCCAGCCGTATCCGGGAACGACGAGGCCCCTCAGCACCTGAAGCGCCTCCACCCGCTGCTTGCCCAGCCGCCGCGTGTCCAGCGTCCGGGCGGTCGCCGCGAAGTCGGGGAAAGGGAGGAATGTCTGCATACCACCGGCCTGTCCCTCCCGTTCCCGGCGTGTCACTCGGAGGAGGGAGCGGGGGCTCTGGTTGTGGCGTCGTCGCCGGACGGGTCGTCGCGGGGGGAGAAGGAATCCGGGAGCGCTCACGCCCACTTTCCGGCAAAAGCGCGGCCGGTCATCGGCATCGCTGAGCGGAAAGAGGCTGAAATCGTTGTCGTCGTCCACAAGGGAGTGGCGCTCGACACGCTGTCCGCGGCGATATCTTGCTGCCCGTTCCGCTCACGGCCGGAGCCTTGCGGACGGGCCGGGGTGAGTCGTCAGTCCTTTTCGTATTGCGACAGGGCGATGCCGAGCCCGAAAAAGGTCGGGGCCCACTCTCCCACGAAGATCCCCCAGCGGTCGGCACGGTCCAATCCCTGCCCCGGCTCCTTTTTCAGTGAGCTCAGCCAGACAAGGACCGACAGGCCGATGGAGCCGACGGCGGCGGAGTAGGCATGCTCGCTGCGCACACCCATTTCGTGGAGTTTCTTGACCATCACGTCAGCCTCCTGGATTGTCGTCGCGTCTCGCGTCTCGCGTTCCGCCTATCCACAACGTTATGGCATGATCGGCGGGCCCGCCATTCGAATCCGCGCGACGATCCGGCGATTGCCGCCGCGACGCCCAGGGACACCGCCTCGCGCGCCGTTCAGCGCTCACCGGCACCCTCGTCGTTGCCGGCCCGGTCCTCCTCGATCTCCTCCTGAAGGCGTTCGCAGATCCGGGTCAGCAGCCGGGAGACATGCATCTGGGAAATACCGAGCTGATCCGCGATCTTGCTCTGGGTCAGCTCGTCGAAGAAACGGAGATACAAAATACGCTGCTCGCGCTCCGGCAGCCGTCTGAGTTTGGGCTTGACGGCTTCCCGGAAGACGACCTGGTCGAATCCGGGATCGGGAACTCCGAGCGTGTCCTTGAGGGAGTAGCCGTCGTCCGTGCCCGGGAGTTCGGCGTCCAGTGACAGCGGACTGTAACTCTCCAGCGCTTCGAGGCCGGTCGCCACCTCCTCCTCGCTGAGCCCGCTGAACTCGGCCAGTTCCGCCACCGAGGGCCGCCGGTCGTCGGGCCGGCACTCCAGCTGCCGGCTCGCCGCCCGCACCTGGTTGCGCAGTTCCTGGGTGCGCCGCGGGACGTGCACCCCCCACAGGTGGTCGCGGAAATGCCGCTTGACCTCCCCGACGATGGTGGGCACCGCGAAGCTCTCGAACGCGCAGCCGCGCCCCGGATCGTACCGGTGCACCGCTTTGACCAGGCCGAGTGCCGCCACTTGTTCCAGGTCCTCCAGGGACTCGCCCCGGTCGCGGAAGTTGCGGGCCAGCCGGCCGGCCATCGGCATCCAGGCGCAGATCACCTCCTGGCACAGCTCCTCCCGTTCGGGCCCGTCCGGCAGGGCGGCGATGCGGTCGAACTGGCGCGAGGTGTCGGGGGCGTCGTCGTGCGGATGCCGGCCGCGCCGGTGTCGGGGCGGAACGGCGGTGGGGGACGCACTGCGTGCGGACGTGCTCATAGCACCTCCCTGAGGGCGAGGGCAGTCGATCAGCTACTCTCGGTTGCTTCCGCAAGATACTGCGGCGATGCCATTCCCCCGAGGATTCCCCGACCATCCACGGCACTTTCCCCCCCCATGCCCGTGCCACCGGCCCATAAACCCCGGACGGCAGAACTCCGGGCCGAAGATGCGGGGGCCGACCGGCGGATATACGGTGGTTGCTGCCCGGCTTCATCCCCGATCCCTGTTCCTTCCTCCTCCGCAATTCTGGAGGTTTTCGGCATGGATATTCTCGTACTGATCGGCCGGATTCTCTTCGTGCTGCTGTTCCTCGGATCGGCGTTCAACCACCTGTCGCAGAGCAAGGCGATGGCGGGGTACGTCGAGTCCAAGGGCCTGCCGTCCGCGGGCAACATGGTCCTCGGCTCCGGGCTGCTGATGCTGCTCGGCGCGATCAGCGTCGCCTTCGGTATCTGGGCGGACCTCGGCGCGCTGCTGCTGGTGATCTTCCTCGTCCCGACGGCGTTCCTCATGCACGCCTTCTGGAAGGAGAGCGACCCGGCCGCCCGGCAGAACGAGATGACGCAGTTCCTCAAGGACCTGTCGCTGGCCGGTGCCGCGCTGGCACTGCTCGGCCTGTTCGCCAAGGCGGGGCACGACCTGGGGCTGACCATCACCGGGCCGCTCTTCTCCTAGCCCGGACCCGGGGGCCCGGGGCCCGGGGCGGCAAGGCGGACATCAGGAACCATCGGGTCATTCACCGGCGTTCCACTCATGACGGAAGGGGCCACGGTGAATCTGCTCGATGTCATCCTGGTGATCGCCGCCCTCGGGTTCGCCGTCTCCGGTTACCGGCTCGGCCTGGTCGCCGCCCTGCTCACGCTGGCCGGTTTCGTCGGCGGGGCGGCGCTCGGCGTGTGGGTGCTGCCGCTGGTGGTCGGGCACATGGTGCCGGGCACCCTCACCGTCACGCTCACCGCGCTGCTGCTCGTGCTGGTGCCCGCCGCCGTCGGCCAGGCACTGGCCGGCGCGCTCGCGGTACGGCTGCGGGACGGCCTCACCTGGTCCCCGGCGCGCTGGCTGGACGGAGTGGGCGGTGCCGCGCTCAACGCGGTGGCCGTGCTCCTGGTGGCCTGGATCGCCGCCAGCGCGCTGATCGGCTCGCCCTACCCGGGACTCAACCACGCCATCCGGGACTCGCGGGTCCTCACCGGCGTGCAGGAGCGGATGCCGGACCAGGCCCCCACCTGGTTCAGCCGGGCCACCGAGGCGCTGGGCCAGGCCGGGTTCCCCCGGGTCTTCAACCCGTTCGAAAGCGACCGGTCCGCCCTGGACAGCGCCACCGTCCCGATCTCGGACGAGGTGCCGGCCGCCGCCCAGCAGGCCGCCGAGGAGAGCACCGTCAAGATCGTCGCCACCTCCGGGGACCAGATCCAGGAGGGCAGCGGCTTCGTCTTCCACGACGAACTGGTGATGACCAACGCCCACGTCGTCGAAGGCGCGCTCACCCAGACCGTCCAGGTCGGCGGCAGCGGCGCCACCCGCGAGGCCGATGTGGTGCTGTTCGACCCGGAGACCGATGTCGCCGTCCTCCAGGTGCCCGGGCTCACCGCCCCCACGCTCGACTTCGCGGGCGACGCCGCACGCGGCGACACGGCGGTGGTGGCCGGCTACCCCGAGAACCAGGGCCTGGACGTACGGGCCGCCACCGTCGCCGGCCGCACCGACGCCCGCGGCCAGGACATCTACGGCACGAACGTGGTCACCCGCGACGTCTACACGCTGCGCGCCACCGTCCGCCCGGGCAACTCCGGCGGCCCGCTGCTCACCACGGACGGCAAGGTCTACGGCATGGTCTTCGCCCGCTCCTCCACCGACGATGACACCGGCTACGCGCTGACCGCCGACCAGATCGAGCCGCAGGCCGAGGCGGCCGTCAAGACCGCGGAGGGCAGCGGCTAGACACGGCCTAGGACGGCTCGCCGGTGTCCTCGCCGGTCAGCACCCGCGTCACCGCCCGCGCCGTCCAGTGCCCGGCCGCGCCCGGGCAGGACGCCAGAAACCCGGCGACCCGCTCCGGCGGCCAGCCGTGCGCCTCGGCGATGCCCGCGCCCAGCCGGCGCAGATAGCGCGCCGACGGCGGCACCGGCGGCACCTCGCCCGCGGACCAGGGCGCCGTGAACGTCAGCATCGGCAGCCCGTCCAGCGTCCCGGCCCGCACCAGCGTCTCGTACCGGCCGGGACCGAGCCGGTCGCGGCCGTCCCGCAGCACGCCGCGCAGATCGAGATCGGTGCCCGGCTCGCGGAACATCTCCTGGTGCGCGATGTCCGAGAACTGGCCCACCGTCAGCAGATAGCCGCGCGCCGGGACCCGGCCCGGCGCGTCCGGGTCGTAGAAGGCCCGGCCGCCGCCCCACACCGGTGAGCGCGTCGCGAAGTACAGGGTGCCGGGCAGCCACACGGCCCGAGTGCGCGCCGGCGGGCGCGGGTCGCGGCAGCCCGGGTACGTGCGGTCCCCGCCGTCGGCCGACCGGCCGCCGCGCAGATACGCCGCCAGCCGCGCGGCATGCGTGTTCGATCCGTACGCGACGTACCACAGCCGGGACACACCGGCCGAAGACGTGCCCCACCGCGCCGCGGGCTCTGTCACCGTTCGCTCCTCCGCACGATACTCAGCCAGGCCGTACCCCCGCGCGTCCTGGAGGAATCGTGGACCGACCCAGCAGAAGGACCGCCCTCACCGCCGCCGCCACCGTCCTGGCCGGGCCCGCGCTGCTCGGGGCCCACCGCCCGCCGCCCGCCGAACCCCCGGTGGCACGGCGCGCACACGCCCACAATGACTATGAGCACCCGCGTCCGCTGCTCGACGCCCTCGGCCACGGGTTCGCCAGTGTGGAGGCCGACATCTGGCTGGTGGACGGCCGGCTCCTCGTCGCCCACGACGCGGACGGCCTCGACCCGTCCCGCACCCTCCAGTCCCTCTATCTGGACCCGCTCGCCGCACGCGTCCGGGAACGGGGCGGCTGCGTGTACCGCTCCGCGCCCCGGCTGCCGCTGCAACTGCTCATCGACCTCAAGACCGCGGGCGAGCCCACCTACCGGGCGCTGGCGGCGGCGCTGCGCCCGTACCACCGCATCCTCAGCTCCGCGACCGCCGCCGGACGGGTGCGGCACCGGGCGGTCACCGCCGTGGTCTCCGGGGACCGGGGCGCCCGCGCGCCGCTGGAGGCGGAGCGGGTGCGGTACGCGTTCTACGACGGGCGCGCCGAGGACCTGGACGGCGGGGCGCCCGCGTCGTTCATCCCGCTCATCAGCGGCAACTGGAACACCTTCTTCCACTGGCAGGGCACCGGCCCCTTCCCGGCCGCCGAACGCGCCGCCCTGCGCGGGATGACGGCCGCCGCGCACCGCGCCGGGCGGGCCATCCGGTTCTGGGCCACCCCGGACGCCCCGGGGACCGCCCGGGAGGCGGTGTGGCACGAACTGCTGGCGGCCGGCGCCGACTGGATCAACACCGACGACCTGGCCGGGCTCGCCGCCTTCCTCCGCGCGCACGACACATGACGATCGCCGGCCGGCCGCGCGGGCACCTCTCCGGCCCGATGGTGGGGGGAGGGCCGCGCGCGGGCGGAGCGCTATCCGGACGGGCTGGGGTCGCGCGCGCCCCGGGACGGCCCGGCCGACGCCCGATCCGCCCGCTCCGGCGTACGGGCCAGGACCTGACGCACCGTCTCCAGGGCCGCCGCCCGTTCCGGTTCGGGCAGTCCAGCGCGGTCCAGCACCCGGGCCGCCGGGACGGCCAGCTCCTCCAGCGCGCGGACCGTCCGGAAGTGCTCCACCCGGCCCGGATCCAGCTCCACCGGGCCGTACCCGGCGAAGAACGCTTCCCGCTGATCCGGCGTCAGCTCCAGCACCGCGACCAGATCCTGCTCGCGCGGCGCGCGCACCGCACCGCTCCAGCCGAGCAGCCACACCTCCTCGGCGCCCGCCCCGAGCAGCAGCCGGCCGGGCCCCGGGTCCCCGTGGCAGAGCACCGGGTCCCCGGGCTCCGCCGCCGGGGGCGGGGCGCCCGCCCGCGCCAGCAGCGCGCCGATCGGCCCGGCCATCTCCCGCCACAGCCCGGCCAGCGCCCGCTCCAGCGGATCGTGCCGCTCCACCCCGGGGCCGCGCAGCAGCCACCGGTCCACCGCGCGCACCGCGTCCGCCATCGGGCCCGGCCGCCGCGCGGGCGGCAGTCCGTCCGGCACCGGGGCGGCGTGCACGGCGGCCAGCAGCCGGCCGAACGCCCGCCAGTGCCCCGGCTCCACCGGCCCGGTGCCGCCCGGTACGCCCTCGACCCACGGCCGTACCGACAGCCGCCGCCCGGTGCGCACGCTCCACCACTGCCCGCGCCGGTCGCGCAGCGGCCCCGGCACGCCCGGCACCCCGTGCGCCGCCGCCTGCCCGGCGGCCCGCAGTCCGGCGGCCGGGCCGCCCGCGCCCAGCCGCACCGCGTACCCCGCGCCGTCCTCACCGCGCCCGTGCCACAGCCGGCCGGCCCCGCCGTCCCGGCCCGCACCGCGCGGCACCTCGTCCAAGGAGGCCAGGCCCACCCCGAAGTCGGCCCGCACCCATCGCCGTACCTTCTCCTCCATCACGGCACCAGGCTCCCACGGCGGTACGGTGGCCCGATGCCGCACGTCCTCGACACCGCCGTCTGGACCGAGCACCGGGCCGCGGTGTTCGGGGCCGCCTACCGGATCCTGGGCAGCGTCGCGGACGCCGAGGACATCACCCAGGAGGTCTGGCTCAAGGCCCACCGGTCCGACCTCACCGAGGTCGCCGATCTGCGCGCCTGGCTGGTGACGGTCGCCGCCCGCCGCGCCTACGACGAACTGCGCTCGGCCCGCGCCCGGCGCGAGACGTACACCGGGCCCTGGCTGCCCGAGCCGCTGCTGACCGGCCCGGACGCCGCCGAACCGGTGCTCGTGGACGAACTGGTCTCCACCGCCGTCCTGCTGGTGCTGGAGGAGCTGACCCCGGCCGAGCGGGTCGCGCTGGTGCTGCACGATGCTTTCGGGCTGCCGTTCGCCGAGGTCGCCGGGGTGCTCGGCGGCTCCCCTGCCGCCGCCCGCCAGCACGCCTCCCGGGCCCGCCGCCGGGTCGCGGCCGTCCGCGACCGGCCCCGGACCGCCGCCGACCGCGCCGAACACGCCCGCGTCCTGGCCGCCTTCCGGGCCGCCTGCGAGGCCGGCGATCTGGACGCCCTGATCCGGCTGCTGCACCCCGACGCCGTCTACCTCACCGACGGCGGCGGCCGGGTGCGCGCCGCCCGCAAGCCGATCACCGGCGGCACCCGGGTCGCCGAGGTCCTGCTGCGCGTCGCCCGCCGGCTGTTCGCGGACCTCCCGCGCACCAGCCGCCGGATCGAGGCGGGCGGCGAGCCCGCCCTGCTCGTCCTGCGCGGCGGGCGCCCGCTGTGCGTGGACACCCTCCACGTCGTGGACGGCCGGATCCTCGCCCTGCACCGGGTGCTCAACCCCGACAAGCTCCGCCATCTGTGACGGCCGTCACTGTCACATCCGGGTGCCCTCTCCCGTCTCCCTGCCGACCGCATCACCCACCGCGAGGGAGCACCCGCCATGACCCGTCTGAAACGCACCGGAACCGCGTCCGAGGGCTACCGCGCACTACTGCGCAGCCAGCAGACGGTGAACGACGGCCCGCTCGACTCCGTGGTCCGCGAACTCGTCAAGACCCGGGTCTCGCAGCTCAATGGCTGCCTGTTCTGCATCGACATGCACACCACCGAGGCGCGGCGCGCCGGGGAGAGCGAGCAGCGGCTGTACCACCTCGCCGCCTGGCACGAGTCGCCGCTGTACACGGCGCGCGAGCGGGCGGCCCTGCGGTACGCGGAGGCCGTCACCCGCTGCGCGGACGTCGACGACGCGCACTGGGAGGACCTGCGCGGCCACTTCCCGGACGAGGCGGAACTCGGCCAGCTGGTGCTCCAGGTGGCGCTGATCAACGCCCTCAACCGGCTGGCCGTGCCGCTGCGCAAGGAACCGGGCTCCGCGGCCTGAGCCGGCCGGGCGGGCCACCGCCCGGTACGACGACGGCCCGGCCGCGCCGGGGGGCGCGGCCGGGCCGTCGGGCCGGTGGTCGTCAGACCTTGGCGTGCCGGCGGCGCGCCCGCTGCGCGGGCGGCGGGGTGTCGTCGTCACCGTCCCGCCCGGCCGCCGCGGCAGCGGCCTGCTCCTTGCGGTGGCCGATCACCAGCACCGTCGCCACCACCACGAAGCCGGCCAGCGCCAGCGCCAGGGTCAGCGGCACGCCCTCGGTGGGCGCGTACAGCGAGGTGTCGTGCTCGTCCTCGCCCTGCCAGGGCCACAGGGCGCGCAGCGCGCCCGCCATCACCCCGGTCAGGATCACCAGCGTCACCCGGTGGAAGTTCTCCAGCAGCCAGCGCAGCACCTTCACGATGAGCGCCAGACCGACGAGCAGGCCCGCCATGAAGACCCCGAGGTAGCCGAAGTCGCGCTCGTTCAGCGCCTCGATCGTCGGCTCGTACATGCCGAGCGCCAGCAGCAGGAACGATCCGGAGAGCCCGGGCAGGATCAGCGCGGAGACCGCGATCGCCCCGGAGAAGAACACCACGAGCATGTTCTCCGGCGAGACCGTCGCCGACAGCGAGGTCAGCCAGAAGGCGGCACCGGCGCCCAGCAGGGCCAGCGGCCACTCGCGCAGCCCCCAGCGCCGCCCCGAACCGCTGAACGGCACCCACAGCGAGGCCAGCACCAGGCCGAAGAACACGGCGTACGCGTACTGCTTGTGGTCGGTCACCAGCGGCGCCAGCAGCCGGCTGCTCAGCAGCAGGCCCACCACCATGCCGATCATCAGCGGCACGATCATCCGCCAGTCGGCCTTCCGGAACTCCTCGCCGGCGCGGCGCAGCCCCTGCCCGCGCGGCACATCCGCGATGCCCAGACGTATTGCGCTCGTCACATGGCTGGCTCCCGCGATCAGCCGTTCGTAGACGCCGACGATCAGCGCGACGGTGCCGCCGCTGATCCCCGGCAGTGCCTCCGACGCCCCGACCAGGGATCCTTTGAAGGCATCGGTCACACGGCTGCTGCTGGCTTGCTTCGCCATGGGTCTCCACTCTCGGTCTACGCCGGGCACGGCGGTACGGCGCCCTGGGGCGCTGCGAGGCGTTGCGGTGAGGAACATCCTATGCTTCGCATCGTGGGCCCCTCGGTGGGGCCAACCCCCGTAATCGGGCTGTGGACATCTGGAGGCGAGGAGAGCAGCGGACGTGGCCGGCGAGCACAAACGATTCGGCGAAGGTGACGACGGCGGCGACGAGAACCGCCGGAGCCTGACCACCCCGCAGCTGATGCCGGTCCTCCGCTCCGAGGGGCACCCGCACCCCCAGCCGCTGCCCGAGGCCGACGAGCACCCCACCTCCGAGTTCGCCCTCCCCGAGGGCCTGGCGCCGCCGCCGGCGCCCGAGGCGGAGGAGGAAGAGGCGTCCGGGTTCGCGGTGCCCGAAGGGCTCACCACCACCGTGCCGGCCGAGGAGCGCAGCGAGTTCCGGGCGCCCGGCGGCGCGACCCCGCCGAACGGCACCGCGCAGCTGCCGGTGACCCTGCGCCGGGCCGCGCCCGGCATCCTGTGGCAGGACCGGATGCGCTCCCTCATGCGCGCCGCCCCCACCATCGAGCGCATCACCCCCGAGCTGCCGCCGCGCGCGGAGGAGGAGGGCGAGGAGCAGCCGGCCGTCCCCCGGGTCCTCGACCTGACCCTGCGCATCGGCGAACTGCTGCTGGCGGGCGGCGAGGGCGCCGAGGACGTGGAGACCGCCATGTTCGCGGTGGCCCACGCGTACGGCCTGGACCGCTGCGACGCCACCGTCACCTTCACGCTGATCTCCATCAGCTACCAGCCGTCCCTGGTGGATCCGCCGTTCACGCTCAGCCGCACCGTGCGCCGCCGGGGCACCGACTACACCCGGCTGGCGGCCGTCTTCCGGCTGGTGGACGACATCTCCTCCGGCGCCGTCACCATGGAGGAGGCGTACGGCCGGCTGGCGACCATCCGGCGCAACCGGCACCCGTACACCAAGTGGCAGCTGACCTTCGCCAGCGGGCTGCTGGCGGGCGCCGCCTCCACCCTGGTGGGCGGCAACTGGCGGGTGTTCGTGCTGGCCATGATCGGCGCGATGCTCGGCGACCGGCTGGCGTGGCTGGCGTCCGGGCGCGGGCTGCCGGAGTTCTACCAGTTCGTGGCCGCCGCCATGGCCCCGGCGCTGATGGGCGTGGGCTGGGCGGCCGGGCACAACAACGCCGCGGGGAAGGTCGAGGCCGCCGCCGTCATCACCGGCGGGCTGTTCGCGCTGATCCCCGGACGGGCGCTGGTGGCCGGCGTCCAGGACGGGCTGACGGGGTACTACCTGACCGCGTCCGCCCGGCTGCTCGAAGTGATCTATCTGATCGTCGGCATCGTGGTCGGGGTGCTGGCGGTGCTCTATCTCGGCGAGGTGTCCGGGGTGAGCCTCCAGCCCGAGGTGGTGGTGCGGCACAGCCGGCCCGTCATCCAGCTGTGCGCCGCGCTGCTGCTCTCACTGACGTTCTGCGTGCTGCTCCAGCAAGAACGCGGCACCGTCCTCGCGGCCACCCTCAACGGCGGTATCGCCTGGCTGATCTACGGCTCGATGCGGGACACCGCCGGGCTCTCCCCGTTCGCGGCCACGGCGGTGGCGGCCGGTCTGGTCGGTCTCTTCGGACAGCTCCAGTCCCGGTACCGCTTCACCTCCTCGCTGCCGTACGTCACGGCCGCGATCGGCCCGCTGCTGCCGGGCAGCGCCACCTATCTGGGGCTGCTCGGCTTCGCGCAGGGACAGGTGGACACCGGCATCCAGAACCTGCTGCTCGCGGTGTCGCTGGCGCTGGCGATCGCCATCGGAGTGAATCTGGGCAGCGAAATGGCCCGGCTCTTCATCAAGACGCCGGGCCAGACCACTCCGCTGACCCCGCTGGGCCGGCGGGGAGCCAAACGGACCAGGGGCTTCTAGCCCCTGCGGTCGTACTTCAGGGCACCGTTCAGTGCTCGCCACCGGACTCGGCGAGGCGCTTGAACGAGCGCTCGATCTCGGCCTCGGCCTCGACCCGGCCCACCCAGTTGGCGCCCTCGACGGACTTGCCGGGCTCCAGGTCCTTGTACACCTCGAAGAAGTGCTGGATCTCCAGGCGGTCGAACTCGCTGACGTGGTGGATGTCCCGCAGGTGCTCCATCCGGGGGTCGCCCGCCGGGACGCACAGCAGCTTGTCGTCGCCGCCCGCCTCGTCGGTCATCCGGAACATGCCGATGGCGCGGCACTGGATCAGGCAGCCGGGGAAGGTCGGCTCGTCCAGCAGCACCAGGGCGTCCAGCGGGTCACCGTCCTCGCCGAGGGTGCCCTCGACGAAGCCGTAGTCGGCCGGGTAGACGGTCGAGGTGAACAGGTGCCGGTCCAGGCGGATGCGGCCGGTCTTGTGGTCCACCTCGTACTTGTTCCGAGAACCCTTCGGAATCTCGATGGTGACGTCGAACTCCACGGGGGGCTCCTTAAGCGATCTGTGCTGTCGGCAGGGGTTAAGTTTCCCTCACGCAGGAGTGTGCTCGCGAAAGGGGCTGGTCGCTGTGCCGGTGCGGTGGTCACAAGCGGTGCGCGTGGTGCTGGGAGCGCCCACCCGGCGGCTGGTCACGGCCGCCGCGGCGGCGGGGCTCGCCACCGCGGCGCTGACCGTCGCCCTGTCCGGTCCGTGGGACTCCGGGCAGCGCACGGCCGAGCGGCACGCCGCCGCCGGGATCGCCGCCGAACGCGAGGTCGCCGACCTGGAGAAGATCGTCGCCGGGCTGCCGTCCGCGCCGCCCGTGCTGGACCCGCTGGGCGAGCGGGTGGCCGGGTCCGTCGGGTCCGCGGGCTCCGCCGGGACCGCCGGCCTGGTCGGTGCCCTCGCCCCGCTGGGCGACGCGGCGCTGGGCAGCGGCGGCGCCGCCGTCTCCGTGGTGGACATCGCGGACGGCACCGTGCTGTACGCCTCCGGCGAGGACGCCGCCCGCACCCCGGCGTCCACCGTCAAGCTGGTCACCTCGGTGGCCGCGCTGCGCGCGCTCGGCCCCGACCACCGGCTGTCCACCACGGTCGGCTGGGACGAGGCGGCCCGGCGCGTGGTGCTCGTCGGCGGCGGCGACCCGACCGTGCTGGCCGCCGACTACGCGGCGCTGGCCGAGGAGACGGCGGCGGAGCTGACGGACCGTGGCATCTCCGAGGTGAGTGTCGGCTACGACCTATCGCTGTGGGACGGCGGCGAGGGCCTGCACCCCATCGGCGTCAACGACAACATCGCGCCGCTGACCCCGCTCCAGGTCAATGAGGGCCGCCTGGACGACTCCACGCACGGCCCGACGCCGCGCTCCACCGACCCGGCCGCCGACGCGGTGCGCACCTTCACGGACGCGCTGCGGGCGGCCGGCGTCACGGTCACCGGCGAGCCCGAGCGGGCCGGCGGCCAGGACACCGAACGGCTCGCCCGGCACCGCTCGGCGCCGATGTCGGTGCTGGTCGAGCGGATGCTGACGTACAGCGACAACGACCTCGCCGAGGCGCTGGGCCGGGCGGTCGCGGTCAAGGCGGGGCAGCCGGTGACCTTCGCCGGCGTCGGCCGGGCGATCGGCGACGAACTCACCGGCCTCGGACTGTCCGTCGACGGGGTGCGCATCGCGGACGCCAGCGGCCTGGACCGCTCGGGGCAGCTGACCGCCCGGCTGCTCACCGGGGTGCTGACGGCCGCCGCCGACCCGGCCCACCCGGAGCTGCGGCCCGCGCTGACCGGCATGCCGGTGGCCGGCTTCACCGGCACCCTGACCGGCCGCTACGGGGCCGGCACGGACGGGGCCGCGGACGGCGCCGGCGTGGTCCGGGCCAAGACCGGCACCCTGACCGGCGTGAACACCCTGGCCGGCACGGCCGTCACCGCCGACGGCCGGGTGCTGGCGTTCGCCTTCCTGGCCGCCGACACCACCGACGCGAACGCCGCCCAGACCGCCCTGGACCGGGCCGCGACGGCGCTGGCCACCTGCTCCTGCGGCTGAGACCGGACGCGGACACCCCGGCCCGTCCCCCGTACGGCGCAGCGCGCGCCGGGCCGCCCCCGCCTTCCGCGCGCGGCCCGGCGGGCGGATGCGGGGACGGGCGGCGGGTACCGGTCGCGGGAGCGGCGCCGTACCGTGGGGCGCATGACGAGTTTCGGCGGTACGGATCTGGTCGACTGGAATCTCGCGGTGTCCACGGCGGCCCGGATGACACGGCCGGGGCCGGGGGTCAGCCGGGACGAGGCGCGCGCCGTCGTCGCCGAGCTGCGCCGGCACGCCGAGGCCGCGCGGGAGCATGTGCACGGCTTCACCGGTCTCGACAACGGGGCGGCCGACACGCCCGTCCTGGTCGTGGACCGGCCCGGCTGGATCCGCGCCAACGTGGCCGGCTTCCGGGAACTGCTCGGCCCGGTGATGGCCCGGATGCGCGAGCGCCGCTCCGGTGTCCCCGGCGGCGCGGCGCTGACCGCGGTCGGCTCGAAGGTGACCGGTGTCGAGGTCGGGATGCTGATGTCCTTCCTGTCCTCCCGGGTGCTCGGCCAGTACGAGACGTTCGCCCCGGCCTCCGCCGGGCTGCCGGCCCGCCCCGGCGGTGGCCGGCTGCTGCTGGTGGCGCCCAACGTCGTCCAGGTCGAGCGGGAACTCGATGTCAACCCGCACGACTTCCGGCTGTGGGTGTGTCTGCACGAGGAGACCCACCGCACCCAGTTCACCGCCGTGCCCTGGCTGCGCGACCATCTGGAGGGCGAGATCCAGGGGTTCCTCAAGGAGTCCGACGTGGACCCCGGCACCCTGGCCGAACGCTTCCGGCAGGCGGCGCAGGCCGTTACCGGCAAGAGCCCCGAGGGCGGCGAGGACGGGAGCGGGCGCGGCCTGGTCGACCTGGTGCAGACCCCGGCGCAGCGGGAGATCCTGGACCGGCTCACCGCCGTCATGTCCCTGCTGGAGGGGCACGCCGACTACGTCATGGACGGGGTCGGCCCGGCCACCGTGCCCTCGGTCGCCGAGATCCGGGAGAAGTTCACCCGCCGCCGCGCCACCGGCGCCGGGCGGCTGGACCGGGCGCTGCGCAAGGTGCTGGGCATGGACGCCAAGCTGCGGCAGTACCAGGAGGGCGAGCGGTTCGTGCGCACCGTGGTGGACGAGGCCGGCATGAGCGGCTTCAACAAGGTGTGGACGTCCCCGAACACGCTGCCCACCAAGGACGAGATCGCCGACCCCGGAGCGTGGGTGGCCCGGGTCCGCCCGGCGGCAGCCGGGTGAGGGCGGCCCGGGCGGCAGGCACACGCCCCGATATCACTCGTACGAGGGACCGTCGGGCGATAGCTGGCGTGCGATGCTCGGGTACCAGGGCTCCTCTGTCACCATTTACGCACCCAGCGTGACATTGCTCCCCGAGCCCCCACCTCCCTCAGCTCCCTTGAGCGTCCCCAGGAAGAAGTGATGCGGACATGGGTCCCCACCCCGCGGTCGCGGCGATACGTCTGGCAGTCCGCCGTGTCCTGCACGATCTGCTGCGCGAAACCCCGCACGCCCCGCCCCCCTCGCACTCCCCGGCCGCCCCGGCAGGACCGCCCGCCCCGGTCGTCCTGGTCGCCGCCTCCGGCGGCGCCGACTCCATGGCCCTCGCCTCCGCGCTCGCCTTCGAAGCCCCCAGGGCCGGTCTGCGGGCCGGCGCCGTCACCGTCGACCACGGGCTCCAGGACGGCTCCGCCGCCCGCGCCGCCGAGGTCGCCGAACGCCTCACCGCCCTCGGCCTGGCCCCCGTCGACATCGCCACCGTGACCGTCGGCCGGGACGGCGGCATGGAGGCCGCCGCCCGCTCCGCCCGCTACCGGGCCCTCGACGCCGCCGCCGACCAGCACCGGGCCGCCGCCGTCCTCCTCGGCCACACCCGCGACGACCAGGCCGAGACCGTCCTGCTCGGCCTCGCCCGCGGCTCCGGGCTCCGCTCGCTCTCCGGCATGGCCGCCGTCTCCGGCGGCACCGCGGGCCGCGCCGGCCGCTACCGCCGCCCCTTCCTCGGCGTCGACCGCCAGACCACCCGCAAGGCCTGCCTGGTGCAGTCCCTGCCGGTGTGGGACGACCCGCACAACTGTGACCCCTCCTACACCCGCTCCCGGGTGCGGCACGAGGCGCTGCCCGTGCTGGAGAAGGCGCTGGGCCGCGGGGTCGTGGACGCCCTGGCGCGTACCGCCTCCCTCGCCCGGGACGACGCCGACGCGCTCGACGAGTGGGCCGCCCGCGCCGAGTCGGCCGCCAGGGCCGGGGACGGCTCCCTGGAGATCGCCGCGCTGGCCGGCCTGCCCCCCGCCGTACGCCGCCGGGTGCTGCGCCGGGCGGCCGTCGCGGCGGGCGCTCCGGCGGGCTCGCTGTTCGCCCGGCACATCGCGGAGACCGACCGGCTGATCACCGACTGGCACGGCCAGCGGCCCCTCAACCTGCCCGGCCGGGTGGAAGCCGCCAGGCAGGGTGGCAGACTGGTCCTCCGGCAGGCGGACCGAGGAGACCGGGCGGACCGCTAGAGCGGCAAGCGGCAGAGAGTGACGCGGGTGCACGAGAAGGACATGGGCGCGGACCTGGAGTCGGTGCTCATCACCAAGGAAGAGATCGACGCGAAGCTGGCCGACCTGGCCGCGAAGATCGACACGGAGTACGCGGGCAAGGATCTGCTCCTGGTGGGGGTGCTCAAGGGAGCGGTGATGGTCATGGCCGACCTCGCCCGGGCCCTGTCCTCCCCCGTCACGATGGACTGGATGGCGGTGTCCTCCTACGGGGCGGGCACCCAGTCCTCCGGGGTGGTGCGGATCCTCAAGGACCTGGACGTCGACATCAAGGGCCGGCACGTCCTGATCGTCGAGGACATCATCGACTCCGGGCTGACCCTGTCCTGGCTGCTGTCGAACCTCGGCTCGCGCGAGCCGGCCTCGCTGAAGGTGGTCACCCTGCTGCGCAAGCCCGACGCGGCGAAGGTCGACATAGAGGTCGAGTGGGTCGGCTTCGACATCCCGAACGAGTTCGTGGTGGGATACGGCCTGGACTACGCGGAGAAGTACCGGAACCTCCCCTTCGTCGGTACCCTCGCGCCGCACGTCTACCAGAGCTGAACCGCCCGCGCGGAACGCTTCGCGGTCGCGCCGCGTTGCGTGATTATGGACAAGCGGCCACATCCCACGGTCCCCGGCGCCGCCGGAGGGCCGCTTTGGGGTACGGTCGCGGATGAAGCAGGACGTAGGACACGCCGCGCACAGCGGATCCCAGCCGGGGGCTGTGCCTCTACATGGCAGGAGGGACGGGGCCGCACCGCCCCGTGTGAATAGACGTGAAGCGCTATTTCCGTGGGCCAGTGATGTGGATCGTACTGGCCGTCCTTGCCGTGGTGCTGCTGATGCAGGTGTTCACCTCGTCCGAGGGCTACAAGAAGGTGGACACCAGCAAGGTCGTCCAGGCGATCGCCCAGAATCATGTCCAGTCCGCCGAGCTGACCACCGGCGACGAGCAGAACATCAAGATCGAGCTGAAGTCCGGCCAGGAGATCGAGGGCAAGACCAAGGTCCAGGCCGGCTACATCGACGGTCAGGGCGAGAATCTGGCCGACACGCTCCAGGACAAGGTCGCCTCCGGTGATCTGGAGGGCGGCTACACCGTCTCGCCCAAGTCGCAGAACCCGTTCGTCGGGATGCTGCTGACCATCCTGCCGCTCCTGCTCATCATCGTGGTCTTCCTGTTCCTGATGAACCAGATGCAGGGCGGCGGCTCCCGGGTGATGAACTTCGGGAAGTCCAAGGCCAAGCTCATCAGCAAGGACACCCCGAAGACCACCTTCGCGGACGTGGCCGGCTCGGACGAGGCCGTCGAGGAACTGCACGAGATCAAGGAATTCCTCCAGGAGCCCGGCAAGTTCCAGGCCGTGGGCGCCAAGATCCCCAAGGGCGTGCTGCTGTACGGCCCGCCCGGCACCGGCAAGACCCTGCTGGCCCGCGCGGTGGCCGGTGAGGCCGGGGTGCCGTTCTACTCCATCTCCGGCTCCGACTTCGTCGAGATGTTCGTGGGTGTCGGTGCCTCCCGGGTCCGCGACCTGTTCGAGCAGGCCAAGGCCAACGCGCCGGCCATCGTCTTCGTCGACGAGATCGACGCCGTCGGCCGGCACCGCGGCGCCGGCATGGGCGGCGGCCACGACGAGCGCGAGCAGACCCTCAACCAGCTGCTGGTCGAGATGGACGGCTTCGACGTCAAGGGCGGCGTGATCCTCATCGCCGCCACCAACCGTCCCGACATCCTGGACCCGGCGCTGCTGCGGCCCGGCCGCTTCGACCGGCAGATCGCCGTGGACCGGCCCGACATGCAGGGCCGGCTGGAGATCCTGAAGGTCCACCAGAAGGGCAAGCCGGTCGCCCCGGACGTCGATCTGGGCGCGGTCGCCCGGCGCACCCCCGGCTTCACCGGCGCCGATCTGAACAACGTCCTCAACGAGGCGGCGCTGCTGGCGGCCCGCGGCAACGCCAAGCTGATCGACAACAAGTTCCTCGACGAGGCGATCGACCGCGTCGTGGCCGGTCCGCAGAAGCGCACCCGCATCATGAGCGACAAGGAGAAGATGATCACCGCGTACCACGAGGGCGGACACGCCCTGGTCGCGGCGGCCTCTCCGAACAGCGACCCGGTGCACAAGGTGACGATCCTCTCCCGCGGCCGGGCGCTGGGCTACACCATGGTGCTGCC
This sequence comes from Streptomyces harbinensis, assembly GCF_900116145.1. GTDB lineage: Bacteria > Actinomycetota > Actinomycetes > Streptomycetales > Streptomycetaceae > Streptomyces > Streptomyces carpaticus. Next base: position 692,017 of record NZ_FPAB01000004.1, read on the forward strand.
CGAGGAGGACAAGTACTCCACGACGCGCAACGAGATGCTGGACCGGCTCGCCTACATGATGGGCGGGCGCGCGGCCGAGGAACTGGTCTTCCACGACCCGACCACCGGCGCGGGCGACGACATCGAGAAGGCCACCGGCACGGCCCGGGCGATGGTCACCCAGTACGGCATGACCGAACGGCTCGGCGCGATCAAGTTCGGCTCCGACCAGTCCGAGCCCTTCCTGGGCAAGGAGATGTCCCACCAGCGCGACTACTCGGAAGAGGTCGCCGGGCTGGTGGACGAGGAGGTCAAGAAGCTGATCGAGACCGCGCACAACGAGGCGTGGGAGATCCTGGTGGAGAACCGGGACGTCCTGGACAACCTGGTGCTGGAGCTGCTGGAGAAGGAGACGCTCAACAAGGAGGAGCTGGCGGAGATCTTCCGCCCGGTCGTCAAGCGCCCGGCCCGCCCGGCGTGGACCGGCTCCGCCCGGCGCACCCCCTCCACCCGGCCCCCGGTCTCCGTGCCGGTGAAGAACGTGCAGCTGGCCAACGGCAGTGGTGAGAACGGCCCGACCACCTCGCTGGAGAAGATCATCAGCACCGAACCAGGAGACCGGCCCACGGCCGAGTGACCCTGGTCACCACGGAATACCGGCCGCGCCCCCCACGCTTTACGCTTGGGCGGCGCGGCCGTTCATATCGGCCCATTGAGCCGCATATGCCTGACAGGAACGAGGCGGGAGCACATGACCGACCCGGTGACGGCGGGGACGGGCCACGTCGGCACGTTCGACGAGAAGCGCGCCGAGAACGCCGTGCGTGAACTGCTGATCGCCGTCGGCGAGGACCCCGACCGCGAGGGGCTGCGGGACACCCCGGCGCGGGTGGCCCGGGCGTACCGCGAGATATTCGCCGGGCTGTGGCAGGAGCCGGAGGACGTGCTGACCACGACCTTCGACCTCGGCCACGACGAGATGGTGCTGGTGAAGGACATCGAGGTGATGTCCTCCTGCGAGCACCACCTGGTGCCGTTCGTCGGCAAGGCCCATGTCGGCTACATCCCGTCCTCCAGCGGCAAGATCACCGGCCTGTCGAAGCTGGCCCGGCTGGTGGACGTCTACGCCCGCCGCCCGCAGGTGCAGGAGCGGCTGACCACGCAGATCGCCGACTCGCTCATGCGGATCCTGGAGCCGCGCGGGGTGATCGTGGTGGTGGAGTGCGAGCACATGTGCATGACGATGCGCGGGGTGCGCAAGCCGGGCGCCAAGACCACCACCTCGGCGGTACGCGGCCAGCTGCGGGACGCGGCGACGCGCGCCGAGGCGATGAGCCTGATCCTCTCCCGCTGAGCTGACGGGCCCGGGCGCGGGGCGCTACCCGCGTTCCAGCAGCCGCTTGAGGGTGGCCAGATCCTTCTCGACGGCGGCGGCGTCGCGCCGGAAGTCGGCCTCGCTCTCGCCCGCGCGCTGCCGGACGGTGAAGACGACCTCGCAGGCGTCGGGGCCGTCCGGGATCACCCGCAGCGGGTTGTACACGGTCTCGCCCCCGGGCAGCCGCACCTCGTGGTCGAGGACGCCGTACGGGTTGCGGGGCGCGAAGGTCACCTCCACCCGGCCCATGGGGGAGGAGGCGGCGATCCAGCGGCCGTCGACCAGTTCGATGGAGCCGCCGAGTCCGGCGGCCCACGCGGGGAGCTGGGCCGGGTCGCCGGCGTAGGCGTAGACCTCGTCGGCGGGCCGTTCGATGCGGGTGCTCAGGTGCAGGGATTCCATGCCGGGCACGCTATCCAGCGCCGGGCCGCCCGGTCTTGAACGAAACAGCCCTGCGCGGCGCGGATCAGTGCTTGCCGGCCCGGGGCTTGCCGAAGAAGTCGAAGCCGCCGGTGGACTCGGTCCGCCCCCGCCCGGCGCCGGGCGGGGCCGGCCGGTCCTGCGCAGCGGGGCGCGGCTGCGGGGCGGGGCCGGCCGGGGTGTCCTGCGCCTGGCTCGGCTGCACCGCCGGCCGCCCCGGCCGCTGTTCCGGCAGCTGCCGGGCCGCGGACTCCTCCTGCCGGGCCTCCTCCTGGCGGGCGCTGTTGCGCGACAGCTTGCCGAGCGCCTCGTACGCCTGGAGGTAGGTGAGCTGGGTGGGTGCGCCGCCCGAGGTGCGGTGGTCGGTGGCCTGCGCGGGCAGCGCCTTGGCCGGTTCCGCGGCCTCCAGGGCCAGTTGCCTGCGGCCCTCCAGGGCCTTGGCGCGCTCGGTCTCGGCGGTGGCGTACCGGCGCAGCAGGTCGGCGTGCTCGGAGCGGAGCCGGCCCAGCTCGATGCGCTTGGCGCGGACCTTGGCCTCCAGGGTGGCGACCAGCTCCTGCGCCTCTTCGAGTTCGGCCTGTTTCTCCTCGACCTGCCAGCTGATGCCGGCCTTGGCGGCCCGTTCGCGGGCCACCTTGCGGCCGGCCTCCAGGTCCCAGCGGCGCAGCAGGAAGGCGGCGGCGACGGCGGCGCCGGCGGCGAGCGTGGTCAGGGAGCGCAGCACCACGACGCCGCCGTCGCCGGTGCCGAGGAACCAGGCGGTGCCGGCGCTCAGTACGGCGGCGCCGCCCAGCAGGGCGGGAACCAGCACCCGGTGCAGCGGTGCATTGCGGTGACGTCCACGGGCCATGCCCGAAACCTACCGTGACGCCCGGGCCTGCCGGGACCCGCCGGGCGGACCGTTCTCAGGTGGTTACATTCCGCTGTGGCCGGGTGACGCGGGATCAGCCATCGAGCAGTCCCTTCTCCTGGAGATAACTCCCGGCCACGTCCGCCGCCTTGAGCCGTTCGGCGTCCACCTGGCGGTTCAGTTCGACGAGGTCGTCGGTGGTGAGGGTGGCGGTGAGCCGGTTCAGCGTGTCGGTGATCTTCCGGTCGTCACCGATGCCGGAGTGCAGCACGGGCAGCAGATTGTCGGCGAGTTGGAGGTTCTGGTCGTCCTCCAGCAGCACCAGGCCGAACTCGTCCAGGGTGCCGTCGGTGGTGGAGACCAGGACGAGATCGTCGGTGCCGTCCTTGACCGCCTGCTTGGCCTGGACGGTGCCGACACCCTTGGGGTCTATCCCGGTGATGTCGATGCCGTAGACCTCTTCGAGGCCCGGCTGGCAGAACGGACGTTCTGGGCATTCATCGCCGGCCGCCAGCTTGATCGGCAGTCCGGAGGCGCCGAGGTCGGAGAGGGTGGTCAGCCCGTGCTCCTCGGCGAACTCGGCGGTGACGGCGAAGGCGTTCTGGTTGACGGCGTCGCCCGCGTTCAGCACGGTCAGCCCGCGCGGGGTGGCGAGTTCCCGCAGCGCCTCCACGGTGGCCACCGGGTCGGCGGAGGCGACCAGCGGGGCGTCCTCGCCGTTGACCCGGGCGTTGAGGAACTCGGTGAGGGTGGCGGCGTACTCGGGCACGATGTCGATCGAGCCCTTCTCCAGCTCCGGCGCGTACAGTTCGCGGCTCTGCACCGTGATGACCTCGGTGGTGTAGCCGGCGTCGGTCAGCAGCTGGGAGTACAGCTCGGCCATGATGGTGGCCTCGGTGAAGTCACCGCCGCCGATGGTGAGGGTGCCGGTGGACGCGCCGCCGTCCTGCTCGCCGCCGTCGCCTCCCCCGGATTCCAGGCTGTCGCCGCCGCAGGCGGTCAGCGCCAGCGCGAGCGCGGCGCTGCCGCAGGTGGCGCCGAGCAGCCGGCGCAGCGGGGTACGGGGGGTGGTCGCGGTCACGGTGTCGCCTTTCGACGGTGGACGGTACGGGTTCAGGTCCTGGCGGGTGCCTCGGCGGCGTCCGCCGGTACGGAGTGGGGGCCGGGCGGTAGGGCACCGGAGGCCGGGGCGGCGCCGGCGCGGCGGCGCCCGGGACGGGTGGGGTCGAGCAGCCGCTGGAGCAGGGCGAGCAGTCCCTCGACGGCCAGCGCGAGCACGGCCACCAGCACGGCGCCGGCGACCACCTGCGCGGTGCGGTAGTTGGCGAAGCCGGCGGTGATGACACGGCCGAGCCCGCCGCCGCCGGGCAGCGCGGCGAGGGTGGCGGTGGCCACGATCTGCACGGCGGCGGTGCGTACCCCGGTCATCAGCATCGGGAAGGCCAGCGGGAGTTCGACCCGGCCCAGGACCTGCCACCGCGACATGCCCATGCCGCGCGCGGCCTGCACGATGTCGCGGTCGGTACCGGCGATGCCCACATAGGCGTTGGTGAGCAGCGGGGGCACCGAGAACAGCACGAGGGCGATGAGGGTGGGCAGTTCGCCGTAGCGGGCGAGCGGGGTGAGGGTGAGCAGCACCAGGACGGCGAAGGTGGGCACGGCGCGGCCGGCGTTGGAGATGTTGATGGCCAGCGCCCCGCCGACCCGGCGTCCGCCGCCGTGCCCGAGCCACATGGCGAGCGGCAGGGCGATGGCGCAGGCGGCGAGCAGGGCGAGAGCGGTGAGGTAGAGGTGTTCGCCCAGGCGCTGGGTGATGCCGCCGTCGCCGCTCCAGTGCGCGGCGGTGGTGAGCCAGCTCCAGGCTCCGGTCAGGGCGTTCACGCGGTCCGTCCCTTCCGCGCCCAGGGGGTGAGGGCGCGCTGGACGCCGAGCAGCAGCAGATCGGCGGTGACGGCGAGCAGGACGCACAGCACGGAGGCGGTCAGCACCTCGGCCTTGAAGTAGCTCTGCATGCCGCTGTAGATGAGGTTGCCGAGGCCGCCGTGGCCGACGATGGCGCCGACGGTGGTGAGGGAGACGGCGGAGACGGTGGCGATCCTTATCCCGGCCATGACGGCGGGCAGCGCGAGCGGCAGTTCGACGGTGAGCAGCAGCCGGCCGCGTCCGTAGCCCATGCCGAGCGCCGCGTCCCGGACGTCGGCGGGCACCGAGCGGAGCCCGGTGAGCATGTTGCGCACCAGGACCGTCAGGGAGTAGAGCACCAGGCCGCACACCACCACCGCCATCGACAGCCCGAAGAAGGGCAGCAGCAGCGCGTACATGGCGAGGGAGGGGATCGTGTAGAGAACGGTGGTCAGCCCCAGGAGTGAGCCGGCCGCCGGCCGCCAGCGGCGGGCCAGCAGGGCGAGCGGGAAGGCGACGACGACGGCGATGGCCACCGCGGACGCCGTGATGACGAGGTGTTGCACGGTGGCGTCGGTCAGCTCCTGGCCGCGGGTGCGTACGTACTCCCCGCAGATCCAGTCGTTCGCCACCAGGCAACTATTCGCACTCATGTCCACGACCCTAGGCGGTAAACCTGACAGACTCATGAACATGCTGCTTTTCGACCATGTCACCAAGCGCTACCCGGACGGCACCCTCGCGGTGGACGATCTGTGTCTGGAGGTGGCGCGGGGCGAACTGGTCACCCTCGTCGGACCCTCGGGCTGCGGCAAGACCACCACCATGAAGATGGTCAACCGGCTGGAGGCCCCCACCTCCGGGCGCGTCCTGCTCGACGGCGAGGACATCGCGGACCAGGACCCGGTGCGGCTGCGGCGGCGCATCGGCTACGTCATCCAGCAGGTCGGGCTCTTCCCGCACAAGACCGTGCTCGACAACACCGCCACCGTCCCCGTCCTGCTCGGCGAGCGGCGGACGGCGGCCCGCCGCCGGGCCGCCGAACTCCTGGAACTGGTCGGCCTCGACCCGGCGGTGTACGGGGGCCGCTACCCCGATCAGCTGTCGGGCGGCCAGCGGCAGCGGGTGGGCGTGGCCCGGGCGCTGGCCGCCGACCCGCCGGTGCTCCTCATGGACGAGCCGTTCGGCGCGGTGGACCCGGTGGTGCGCGAGCGGCTCCAGAGCGAATTCCTGCGGCTCCAGGCCGAGGTGCGCAAGACCGTGCTGTTCGTCACCCACGACATCGAGGAGGCGGTACGGCTCGGCGACCGGATCGCCGTGTTCGGACAGGGTCGGGTGGCCCAGTTCGACACCCCGGCCACCGTGCTGGGCGCGCCGGCCACCGAGGAGGTCGCGTCCTTCGTCGGCAGCGACCGCGGCCTGAAGCGGCTGTCGGTCACCCCCGTCGAGATCACCGATCTGGAGCAGCCACCGGTGGTCCATCTGGCCGACTCCATGGCGACGGCCTGCGCCAGGATGCGCGCCGAGGGCGCCCGCTGGGCGGTCGTGCTGGACGAGACGGACGGGCTGCACGGCTGGGTGCGGATACCACGGGACGAGGACGGCCCGGCCCCCGGCGGCACGGTGGCCGCACACGCCCGGCGGATGGAGGCGTGGCTGCCGGTCGGCGCCCCGCTCAAGCAGGCGTTCGCCACCATGCTCCAGTACGACGCGGGCTGGATCGCCGTGCTGGACGGGGACCGCTTCCTCGGCGTACTGACCCCGGCGAGCCTGCACGCGGCGCTGCGCCGCTCGGTCGCGGAAGGCGCCGTGGAGGGCACCGTGGAGAGCGCGCCGGCCGGCTGAGGACCGGCCGGCCACCCGTCAGATCGGCGAGCCCATCGGGCCGTGCCGGTCGTGGTCGTCGTCGCCGTCCCCGTCGGGGAGCCGGCACACCCGCTCCAGATAGAGGGCGGCGGCGCACACCGCGATCCCGGCCACCACCGACAGGCCCGCGTACAGGGCGTGTTCGCGGCGGTTGGGCACGTCCATCCGCTCCAGCAGCAGAAACAGCCCGAAGCCGCCGTACAACCCCGCGACCAGGGACGACACCAGAGCGCTCGCCTGACCGAAGACGACCGCCCTGGCCGCCATCAGCGGCTCCACCGGCTGCGCGCCCCGCCGCCGCTCGCGCTGCGCGCGCAGCCGGCCGCGCAGCGACAGCGCGGTGCCCAGCAGGACGGCGGCGATGACCGCGAGGACGACGGGGGCGAGCAGCGGTACGGCCGGCAGCGTGCCCAGCGTGTCCCACAGCCCGGCGCCCGCCCAGCCGAAGGCGAACGCGGCGGCGAACAGCCCGGCCAGGTTCCTGATCCGCAGTTGGTTCACCGCTGTCCGCGCCCCTCGTCCGTCACCTGTTCCGTACCTCCCCGGTCAGTCGGGGAGGACCAGTTCGAGATCGGCGCGCCGGGCGATGCCCTGCTCGGGCAGCGCCGACAGCAAATCGGCGACCCGGCCCTGCCCCGGCACCTCGGCCGCCGGATCGACATCGTGCCACGGCACCAGGACGAAGGCCCGCTCGTGCGCCCGCGGATGCGGCAGGGTGAGCTCCGGATCGTCCGAGACGACACCCTGGTAGGACACGATGTCCACATCGATGGTGCGCGGGCCCCAGCGCTCGTCCCGTACCCGCTCGAACGCCTCCTCGATGGCATGCGCGCGCTCCAGCAAGGAGGCCGGGGGAAGGGTGGTCTTCACCACGACCACCGCGTTGAAGTACGTGGACTGGGTGCCGGGCGCGACGCCCCACGGCTCGGTCTCGTACACCGGGGACACGGACTTCACCCGCAGGCCCGGGGTGTCCTCCAGCGCGTCGATGGCGCCCTGGAGGGTTTCGAGACGGTTGCCGAGGTTGCTGCCGAGGGACAGCACGGCGTGTTTGGGGTTGTGAAGGGTCGAGTCGGCGGCGTCGACCTGCTGCACCACGGAGGCGGGCACCGGCTGGACGGTCGGATCGGGAGTGGACGCGGCATTGCTGGGGGTCATGCTCGGCTCCGCTTGATGGTGATGGTCACGTCGTCGAAGGGAACGGTGATCGGCGCCTGCGGCTTGTGCAGGGTCACCTCTGCCTCGTGCACGGCGGTGAACGCCAGGCAACGGTCGGCGATCCGCTGGGCGAGCGTCTCCAGCAGATCGACGGGTTCGCCGCCGACGACGGCGAGGACTTCCTGGGCCACCACCCCGTAGTCCACGGTCTTCGTCAGATCGTCGGTCGCGGCGGCGGGCCGGGTGTCCAGGCTCAGGGTGAGATCCACCGTGAACCACTGGCCGCCCTCCCGCTCGTGCGGGAGCACGCCGTGGAACCCCCTGGCCCGCAGCCCGCGCAGCGTGATGCGATCCATGGCCTGCTCCCTTCTCGCTGGTCTCTCGCCGGGACGGCCCCTTGCCGCCGGCACATTCGAATCTACCTGCGGCCGGTGACAGGCCCCGCCAGCGGCGGCTACCCGCCCGCCGCACCGGCTAAGCTCCGGCGCCCCACCCCATCACGGCCCGCCCGGCGGCGCCCGGGCGGGGTCGGTACGGGCCGGACGCCGGGCGTACACCCCCGCGTCGACACCGGGGCGGATGCCGAAACCTCCCCGGTGTCTAGGGTGGGGGTATGGGTGAGATGCAGGGTCAGGTGGCCGGGCTGCCGGCGTGGGGCCGGTGTGCGGTCATGGGCGTCGTCAATGTCACGCCCGACTCCTTCTCCGACGGCGGGCAGTGGTTCGACCCGGAGGCCGCCGTCAAGCACGGCCTCGACCTGGTGGCCGCCGGAGCCGACCTGATCGACGTCGGCGGCGAGTCCACCCGCCCCGGCGCCACCCGGGTGGACGAGGCCGAGGAACTGCGCCGGGTGCTGCCCGTGGTCCGCGCGCTCGCCGCCGAGGGCGTCATCGTCAGCGTCGACACCATGCGCGCCTCCGTGGCCGAACAGTCCGTCGCCGCCGGGGCCCGCCTCGTCAACGACGTCAGCGGCGGACGCGCCGACGCCCGCATGGTGCCGGTGGTCGCCGAGGCGCGGGTGCCGTTCGTGGTCATGCACTGGCGCGGCCAGAGCATCGACATGAACGACCGCGCCCTCTACACGGACGTCGTCGGCGAGGTCGTCGCCGAACTGCGCGAGTCCATCGAGCGCGCCGTCGCCGGCGGCATCGACCCGGCCCGTATCATCGCCGATCCCGGCCTCGGCTTCGCCAAGGACGCGGGGCACGACCTGGCGCTGGTGGCCGGCCTCGACCGGCTGCGCCGCGCGGTGGGGCGGCCCCTGCTGGTGGCGGCCTCCCGCAAGCGGTTCCTCGGCCGGGTCTTGGCGGGCGGCGCCGGCACCCCGCCGCCCGCCGCCGAGCGGGACCACGCGACCGCCGCCATCTCGGCGCTCGCGGCCCGTGTGGGGGCATGGGCGGTGCGGGTACACGAGGTACGAGCCAGCGCGGACGCGGTCCGGGTGGCCCAGGCCGTCGAAGACGCGGCGCCGACGCGAGCGGAAGGGGATACGGCCCATACATGAGTGGTACCCGGACGGACATCGAAGCGGTGGAAGCCGCCAACACCGCGCTGTACGACGCGCTGGAGCAGGGCGATCTCGACGCCATGGCGGACCGCTGGATCGACACCGAGGACATCAGCGTGATCCATCCGGGCTGGCCGGTGATCTCCGGCCGGGGCGAGGTGCTGCGCTCCTACGCGCTGATCATGGCGAACACCGAGTACATCCAGTTCTTCCTCACCGACGTCGAGGTCTCCGTACTGGGTGACACCGCCCTGGTGACCTGCACCGAGAACATCCTCAGCGGAGGCCCCGCCGAGGAGGACGGCAGCGCCGGGCCGCTGGTCGGCGGCCTGGTGGTGGCCACCAACCTCTTCCGCCGCACCGAGGGCGGTGACGGCGAGTGGAAGCTGTGGTCGCACCACGGCTCGCCGGTGCTCATCGAGGAGAGCGACGAGGAGAGCGAGGAAGGGCCGCCGGAGGACGGGGACGGCATCGGCAGCATGGGCTAGGCGGGCCCCCGGGACGTACCGTCCGCACGGGCTGGGACGGGACCCCCGGACGTACCGTCCGCCCGGCCCCGCCCGGTCAGGCCGTCCCGCCCGTCAGCCAGCGCTCCGGCGCCGCGTTGCGCCGCCCCAGGCGGGAGCGGTCCGCCTGCTCGGCGACCTCCCGCGCCGCCTCGGCCGCGTCCCGCAGCCGGGCGGTGGCGGTGCCGTTCGCGCCGTGGTCCACATGGATGTCCGCCAGGCCGAGCCGCTGCTCCCACGGCCCCTGCGTCATCCGCACGCTCTGCACCTTCGCGTGCGGCACCAGCGTGTACCGCCGGCTCAGCCGCCCCGCGCGAGCCACGAACACGGCGTCGGTCACCCCGTGCCCGTACCCGTGCCGCCACACCGGGACCGCCCACCGCGAGCGGCGCGGCACCGGGGTGATGGAGGCCATCGTCTTGTCGATGTCCACCTCCGGCAGAATCCTGCCGATCAGCTCCGCCGCCAGCGCCCGACCGGCCACCGGCACCAGCAGCCCGCTCTCGTTCCCCTCGCCGGCCACCTCCAGCTCCACCCGCACCCAGCCCGGCCGCCGCCACAGCAGCGGCTCGACGATCCGCACCGACTGCACCCGGCCGGGCGGCACCGTGGCGTGTTCGCGCTGGAGCAGCCCGTGATCCAGCCGCAGCCCGTCCGGCGACTCGCTCACCGTCCAGCCGTACTGGGTCAGGAACCGGCCCACCGTGCCGCTCCACACCCCGGCCAGCATCGGCACGGCCACCGTGAGCGCCAGGAACGGGCCCGCCACCATCAGCAGCACCGCCGGCAGCGCGATCCCGGCCACCAGCAGCAGCGCCCAGCCGCCGCTGAGGGCCTCCAGGGCGATGGCCTTCACCAGCGTCGGGGTCTCCACCGCCGCCAGCCGGCGGCTCGGGGCCTCGCCGGCGGTGGGCGCGGCCAGCGGGTCGATCCCGGCGGCGCGGGCCAGGAGCTCGGCGCGCAGCGCGGTGGCCTCCGCCTCGCCGAGGAAGGCCAGCTCGTCGGCGTCGCCCGAGCCGACCACGTCCATCTTGAGCTTGGCGACGCCGACCGCGCGGGCCAGCAGCGGGCGGGTCACGTCGATGGACTGGATGCGGTCCAGCCGCAGATGCGCGGTGCGGCGGAACAGCAGCCCGGTACGGATCCGCAGCTCGGTGTCGGTGACCAGGTAGCGGGTGACGCGCCAGGACAGGAAGCCGTACCCGGCGCCGCAGAGCATGAGGACGACCAGCAGCAGCCCGAGCCAGCCCAGGCCCAGGGACTGGGTCCACGAGCGCAGGTTCTCGGCGTTGTTGAGGGCGACGGCGAACAGCCCGGCCAGCGGCGCCCAGGCCCGCCGCCACGGGGTGACGGGGTGCAGTCTGCGCCCGTCCCGCTCCAGGGACGGCTCGGACGGCGCGGTCTCCGCCTGCGGCATGGCCTCGTCCGGTGCGCCGGTCATGGTGCCCCCGTCCCTGTTCACAGGCCCGCCGACCGGGCCTCGCCGAGCGCGGTCAGCCGGTCCCGCAGCCGCTCCGCCTCGGCCGGCTCAAGACCGGGGATGGTGGCGTCACTGGCCGCGGCGGCCGTGTGCAGCTGCACCCTGGCCAGGTCGAACTTGCGGTCCAGCGGCCCCGAGGTGACCTCCACCAGCTGCATCCGGCCGTACGGCACCACCGTCAGCTGCCGCCACAGCACCCCGCGGCTGATCAGCAGGTCGTCGTCGCGTTCCTGGTAGCGCCAGGACCGCCAGTTGCGCCCCAGCGCCCGCCACCCCCACGCGCCCAGCACCAGCGGCGCCAGCGCGGGCAGCGACCACACCGGCGCGCCCAGCAGCGCCGGTACGACGGCGGCGGCCAGCACCACCGGGCCGAGCCACAGCGCCAGCACCAGCCGGCGCATGGTCAGCAGCCCCGGGCGTACTCCGCGCCAGGTGCCTTCTTCCTGTGCCTCGTCCATGCTCAAAAGCTTAGAACGCCCTCACGCATCGTGGTGGGCCGTCCGGAAGAGCTGTCAGACTGTCGCCTTGACGCTCTCCTCCCTGAAGGGGGGAGATTCTTACGGCTCGCGCCGTGAGACTTCCTGCTTCGTTGCCGACTGCCCGCCCGGAGAACTCCGTTGAGGTCTTACACCGGCTCCACAGGCCGACACCGCCCGCCCGGCGGCCAGAAGGTTCTTCGCCGCGTTCACGTCCCGGTCGTGGGATGTGTCGCAGCTCTCGCACGTCCATGTCCGGATGTGCAGCGGCATCCTCCGGGCGAGGGTGCCGCAGTGGGAGCACAGTCTGGAGGAGGGGAAGAAGCGGTCGACCGTGATCACTTCCCTCCCGTACCACTGTGCTTTGTACTCCAGCAGGGCACGGAACTCGCTCCAGCTCGCATCCGAGATCGCCCGGGCGAGGCTCCGGTTCTTGACCATATTGCGTACGGACAGGTCCTCGATCACGATCGTTTGGTTTTCACGAACGAGTCGAGTGGTCAGCTTGTGCAGGTGGTCCCGCCTGCGGTCGGCGATCCTCGCGTGGATCTTCGCGACCCGTCGCCGTGCCTCGCGCCGGTTGGCACCGTCCCCCTTGGCCTTCTTCGCCAAGCGCCGCTGGGCCAGCGCAAGGCGGGCACGGTCCTTCCGCTCGTGCCGGGGATTGGCGATCTTCTCCCCGGTGGAGAGTGTCAGCAGGTGATTCAGGCCGACATCCACACCCACAGCGGCTTCCTTCGGGGGGAGCGGTTTCACGGACGCGTCCTCGCACAGCAGCGACACGAACCAGCGACCCGCCGCGTCCTGCGAAACGGTCACCGTGGATGGCGCGGCACCCTGGGGAAGCGGACGCGACCACACAACGTCCAGGGGCTCGCGCATTTTGGCCAGCGTCAGCTGACCATCACGGAAGCGGAAACCGCTGGTGGTGTACTCGGCGGACTGCCGGGACTTCTTCTTCGACTTGAAGCGCGGGTACTTCGCCCGCTTGCCGAAGAAGTTGGTGAACGCACCCTGCAAGTGCCGAAGGCACTGCTGAAGCGGCACGGAGGATACCTCGTTGAGGAACGCCAACTCCTCCGTCTTCTTCCACACGGTCAGCATCGCCGACGTCTGGTTGTAGTTCATCCGCACCTGCCGCGTCCACGCTTCGGTACGGGCAGCGAGCGCCATGTTGTAGACCTTGCGGACGCAACCGAACGTGCGGGACAGCTCCGCTGCCTGCCCGTCCGTGGGATAGAAGCGGTACTTGAACGCCCGCTTCACCTGCGCCGTTGCCATTCTCACAAACTAGCGCCAGAGAATATGAAGACCCAACCTGCTCGTCAGGGCGCAGACTTCCGCTCTGAAGGGCGGGGCATCCACGGAGGAGCCGGATGACGGAGACGACGGTCGGGATCGGCGGCGCCGCCGAGTCCACCGACATGGTGCTCAACATCGGGCCGCAGCACCCCTCCACCCACGGCGTGCTCCGGCTGCGGCTGGTGCTCGACGGGGAACGGATCTCGGTGGCCGAGCCCGTGGTCGGGTACATGCACCGGGGCGCGGAGAAGCTGTTCGAGGCGCGCGACTACCGGCAGATCATCGTGCTGGCCAACCGGCACGACTGGCTGTCCGCGTTCTCCAACGAGCTGGGCGTGGTGCTGGCCGTCGAACGCATGCTGGGGATGGAGGTCCCCGAGCGCGCGGTGTGGCTGCGCACGCTGCTCGCCGAGCTGAACCGGGTGCTCAACCACCTGATGTTCCTCGGCTCCTATCCGCTGGAGCTGGGCGGCATCACCCCGATGTTCTACGCCTTCACCGAGCGCGAAAGCCTCCAGCACGTCATGGAGGAGGCGTCCGGCGGGCGGATGCACTACATGTTCAACCGGGTCGGCGGCCTCAAGGAGGACCTGCCGGCCGGCTGGACCGGCCGCGCCCGGCAGGCCGTCGCGGCGGTGCGCACCGGCATGGACCGGCTGGACGGGCTGATCCTCGGCAACGAGATCTTCCGCGCCCGCACCCGGGGCATCGGCGTGCTGTCCCCGCAGGCCGTGCACGCGTACGGGGTGTCCGGGCCGATCGCCCGGGCCAGCGGCGTCGACTTCGATCTGCGCCGCGACGAGCCCTACCTCGCGTACGGGGAGCTGGCGGACGTGCTGCGGGTGAGCACCCGCACCGCCGGGGACAGCCTGGCCAGGTTCGAGGTGCTGCTGGAGCAGACGAAGAACTCCCTCGATCTCGCCGACGCCTGCCTGGACCGGCTCGCCGAGCTGCCGCCCGGGCCGGTCAACCAGCGCCTCCCCAAGGTGCTCAAGGCGCCCGAGGGCGCCACCTACGCCTGGACCGAGAACCCGCTGGGCCTCAACGGCTACTACCTGGTCTCGCGCGGCGAGCGCACCCCGTACCGGCTGAAGCTGCGCTCCGCGTCGTTCAACAACATCCAGGCGCTCGGCCACCTACTGCCCGGCACCCTGGTCGCCGACATGGTGGCGATCCTGGGCTCGTTCTTCTTCGTCGTCGGCGACATCGACAAGTAGCCGGGCCGCCGCCGCCCCGCCGGGCCCGGCCGCCGCCGACACCAGCCAGCCGAAGCCGCCGAGCCCGGCCGGATCGGTCAGCTCGGCGGCCTGGCCCGCCGCGGCCAGCGCGCGCAGATACCCGGCCGGGTCGGCCGTGGCGAGCGCGAGCGGCGGCCGGGTGCCGCGGACACCCAGCCGGTGCAGGGCCGCGCGCTGCGTCAGCCGCCAGGAGGGTCCGGAGGTCGCGGCGGCGCACGCGTCCAGCGCCACATGGGCCGTCAGATCGCAGGAGCCGTCCGGCACCGGGGCCACCGCGCGGCCGTCCCGGTAGCCGGTCAGGGTGCCCAGCCGCGGGCGGGCCGCCGCCGTGTGCGCGTAGTCGGCCGCCACCGCGAGGCCGTCGGCGAGCGTCGCCACGGCCGCCGCCCACGCGCTCTCGCGCGGCCGGCCGAGCTCCGCCCGCCGCCCCGGCTCGGGCGGCAGCGGCCACCAGCGCGCCAGCCACGCGGCGTCCGCGCCGCCGACCGGCGCGCCCAGCCGCTCCCGGCCGTCCGCCGTCACCAGGACGTACCGGGGCACCCCGGCCGGGTCCACCTCGGCGATCTCCAGCGGCACGTTGTCCAGCCACTCGTTGGCGAAGAGCAGCCCGCGCACTCCGCGCGGCGGCTCCGCGCACCAGAGGATCCGCGGGTCGAGACCGGTCGGCCGCGCGGCCCGTTCCACCGCGTACGGCGTCAGCCGGGCCGCCACCGGTTCCGGCAGCGCGGCCAGCACCCCGGTCAGCAACTCCCCCCGGCCCGCGCCCAGGTCCACCAGCGCCAGCCGCTCCGGCCGCCCCAGCACCGCGTCCACCCGCTCCAGCAGCCGGGCCACCGCGCCCGCGAACAGCGGCGAGGCGTGCACCGAGGTACGGAAGTGGGCGGCGGGCGCCTGCCGCAGATAGAACCCGCCCGGCCCGTACAGCGCCCGCTCCGCCGCCGCCCGCCAGCCCGTCGCACCGCCGCTCGTCCCGCTCACCGGGCCCACGGTACTCACCCGGCCGCCGGGTCCGGGTGGCCGTGTCCACCTTGAGGAGTAGCCGCCGGCCGCGCGGATCGGCCCTCCGGCTGACTCCCGGGCCGCACCCGCTCCCTACGCTGGGTGACATGAACCGGCTCTACGACTTCGTGCGCCGTCATCCCGGCTGGGTCGACGGATTCTGGGGCTTCGTATGGCTGATCTCCACCTTCGCGCTGCTGGGCGTCGGCCCGCCCGACTCCCCGTACCTGGGCTCCCAGGCCGGCGCCGTGATCACCGCGCTCGCGCTGACCGTCGCGCTCGCCTTCCGCCGCCGCGCGCCCGAGAAGATGCTGCTGCTGGGGGCCGCCACCGGGCTGTTCCAGCTGGCCGCCGACGTGCGGCCCATCCCGTCGGACTTCATCTTCCTCGTCCTCATCTTCACCGCCGCCTCCCGGCCGGTGCGCTGGGCGTCCCGGCTGGCCCTCGGCGCCTCCCTCACCGCGCCCGGTCTGGCCACCATCCGCTGGCAGGACCCGGGGGAGGAGACGCTGGCCGGCACCATCGTCTCCACGATCTTCGTCACCGTGATGTTCCTGCTGGCCTGGGTGCTGGGCGACTCGCTGCGCACCCGCCGCGCCTACTACGCAGAACTGGAGGAGCGGGCGGCCCGGCTGGAGCGCGAGCGGGAGACCCAGTCCCGGATCGCGGTCGCCGCCGAACGCGCCCGTATCGCCCGGGAGCTGCACGACGTCGTCGCCCACAACGTGTCGGTGATGGTGGTCCAGGCGGACGGCGCCGCGTATGTGCTGGACACCCACCCCGAGCAGTGCCGCACCGCGCTGGCCACCATCTCCGGCACCGGCCGGCAGGCCCTGACCGAGATGCGCCGGCTGCTCGGCGTGCTGCGCGGCGACGGTACGGCCACCGCCGGGGCCACCGACTACGTGCCGCAGCCCGGCGTCGAACAGCTGGCCGAGCTGGTCGATCAGGTGCGCGACACCGGGCTGCCCGTCGACTTCCGGATCAGCGGCACCCCGCGCCCGCTGCCCAGCGGCGTCGAGCTGACCGCGTACCGCATCGTCCAGGAAGCCCTCACCAACACCCGCAAGCACGGCGGCCCCGACGCCGGCGCCCGCGTCTGCCTCGACTACCGGGACGACGCCCTCACCGTCCTCGCCGAGGACGACGGGCGCGGCGCGCAGCGCGAGCTGTACGAGGCGCGCGGCGCCGACGGCCTCGGCCAGGGGCTCATCGGCATGCGGGAACGGGTGGGCATGGTCGGCGGGGAACTGCTCGCCGGACCCCGGCCCGGCGGCGGCTTCCGCATCACCGCTACGTTGCCGATGGCCGCCAAGCCCTGAGGAAGGAACCCCCGTGACCACACCGCCGCCGCCGATCCGCGTGATGCTCGTGGACGACCAGGTGCTGCTGCGCACCGGCTTCCGGATGGTGCTCGACGCCCAGGAGGACATGACGGTCGCCGCCGAGGCCGGCGACGGCGTCGAAGCCCTGGAGGTACTGCGCTCCACCGCCGTCGACGTGGTGCTGATGGACGTGCGCATGCCGCGCCTGGACGGGGTGGAGACCACCCGCCGGGTGTGCCGCGAGGGCGCCGGCGGGCCCGGCGACCCCAAGGTGCTGATCCTCACCACCTTCGACCTCGACGAGTACGCCTTCTCCGGGCTGAAGGCCGGCGCCGCCGGATTCATGCTCAAGGACGTGCCGCCCGACGAACTGCTGGCCGCCATCCGCGCCGTGCACAGCGGCGACGCGGTCGTCGCCCCCTCCACCACCCGGCGCCTCCTCGACCGCTTCATGTCGCTGATCCCGGCCGAACGCCAGCCCGCCCACCCCGAACTCGGCCAGCTCACCGACCGTGAACGCGAAGTGCTGCTGCTCATCGCCCAGGGCCTGTCCAACGGCGAGATCGCCCAGCAACTGTTCGTCTCCGAGGCCACCGTCAAGACCCACGTCGGGCGCATCCTCGCCAAGCTCCAGCTCCGCGACCGGGTGCAGGCGGTCGTCCTCGCCTATGAGACCGGCCTGGTGCAGGCGGGCGGGAACGAACGGCGGCCGGGCCCGTAGCATGGCTGCGACGTCCGGTACCGAGCACACGGACCGGAACGGATGCGAAAGAGGCTGAGCGAGCGCCGTGAACGAGTCGTGACCACCTCCCGCCCCGCCCGGCTGGCCGTGGGCGTCGTCGGCGCCGGACGGGTAGGACCCGTCCTGGCCGCCGCCCTCGCCCTGGCCGGCCACCGGCCGGTCGCCGCCTCCGGCGTCTCCGACGCCTCCCGGCGCCGCGCCGAGACCCTGCTGCCCGGGGTGCCGCTGGTCGAGCCCGCCCAGGTGCTGGCCCGCGCCGAACTGGTCCTGCTGACCGTCCCCGACGACGTCCTGCCCGGGCTCGTCGCCGGCCTGGCCGAGACCGGCGCGATCCGGCCGGGACAGCTCATCGCCCACGCCTCCGGCCGGTACGGCACCGCCGTTCTCGACCCGGCCACCCGGGCCGGCGGCCTGCCGCTGGCGCTGCACCCGGTGCTGACCTTCACCGGCACCCCGGTGGACGTCCAGCGGCTGGCCGGCTGCTCCTTCGGCGTCACCGCCCCCGAGGAGCTGCGGCTGGCGGCCGAGGCCCTGGTCATCGAGATGGGCGGCGAGCCCGAGTGGATCGCCGAGGCCGACCGTCCGCTGTACCACGCGGCACTGGCCCTCGGCGCCAACCACCTGGTCACCCTGGTCGCCCAGTCGCTGGAACTGCTGCGCGCCGCCGGTGTCTCCGCCCCGGACCGGATGCTCGGCCCGCTGCTGGGCGCCGCCCTGGACAACGCGCTGCGCTCCGGCGACGCCGCCCTCACCGGCCCGGTGGCGCGCGGCGACGCCGGTACGGTCGCCGCGCACCTGGCCGAGCTGCGGGCGCACGCCCCCGGCGCGCTGCCCGGCTATCTCGCGATGGCGCGCACCACCGCCGACCGGGCCCTGGACCACGGGCTGCTCCGCCCCGAGCTGGCGCAGGAACTCCTGGGCGTGCTGGCCGACGAGGCGGCGGACGAGGGAGAGAAGGACCGATGAGGATCGTGCACACCCCCGACGAGCTGGGCGCACCGTACGGTGCCGACCCGCCGCGCGCCGTCGTCCCCACCATGGGCGCGCTGCACGAGGGGCACGCGGCGAACATCCGGGCGGCCCGCGAGCTGCTGCCGCCGGACGGCCTGGTGATCGTCACCGTGTACGTCAACCCGCTCCAGTTCGGCGCGGGCGAGGACTTCGACCGCTACCCGCGCACCCTGGAGGACGACGCCCGGGTGGCGCGGGCCGCCGGCGCGGACCTGATCTTCGCGCCGTCCGACGCGCTGATGTACCCGGCGGGCGAGCCGCTGGTACGGCTGAGCGCCGGCCCGATGGGCGAGCCGCTGGAGGGCGCTTCCCGGCCCGGCCACTTCGACGGCGTGCTGACGGTGGTCGCCAAGCTGCTGCACCTGACGGCGCCGCGCTACGCGCTGTTCGGCGAGAAGGACGCGCAGCAACTGGCGCTGGTGCGCCGGATGGTCGCCGATCTGAACTTCCCGGTAAAGATCGTGGGCGTGCCCACGGTCCGCGAGGACGACGGCCTGGCGCTCTCCAGCCGCAACCGCTACCTCGGCGCGGCCGAGCGCCGCACCGCACTCGCGCTCTCCCGGGCGCTGTTCGCCGCCCGCGACCGGCTCTCCGCCGAGGCCGCGCTCGCCGGCCGCGCGGAGGCGGCGGCCGTCCCGCACGGCGACCGGGCGCGGCGGCTGGCTGCCCTGCACGAGGAACGCGCCTCCGCCGACGCCGCGGCCCTCGCCGCCGCGACCGCCACCCGGCCCGGCTCCGCCGCCTCGGCGCGCGCCGCCGCCCGTACCGTCCTCACCGAGGCGTCCCGGCTCACCCCGCCGCTGGAGCTGGACTACCTGGCCCTGGTCGACCCGGCCACCTTCCGTGAGGTCCCGGACAGCCACACCGGCGAGGCGATCATGGCGGTGGCGGCGAAGGTCGGCAGCACCCGGCTCATCGACAACACCCGCCTCACCCTGGGAGCGGCCGGATGACCCCCGCCGGCATAGCCGCCCCCGCCCCCGGTGCCCCCGGCGCCCTCGCCCTGCTCCCGGCCCCCGCCCCCGGCTGGCGGGTGACGGCCGACGTCGTCGTCGTGGGCTCGGGCGTCGCCGGGCTCACCGTCGCGCTGCGCTGCCACGCCGCCGGGCTGCGCAGCGTCATCGTCACCAAGGCCCGGCTCACCGACGGCTCCACCCGGTGGGCGCAGGGCGGCATCGCCGCCGCCCTGGGCGAGGGCGACACCCCCGCGCAGCACCGCGCCGACACCCTCACCGCCGGCGCCGGGCTGTGCGACGACGCCGCCGTCACCGCCATGGTCACCGAGGGCCCCGGCGCCGTCCGCCGGCTCATCGCCGAAGGCGCCCGCTTCGACACCGCGGGCGACGGCACCATCGCCCTCACCCGTGAGGGCGGCCACCACCGGCGGCGCATCGCCCACGCGGGCGGTGACGCCACCGGCGCCGAGATCTCCCGCGCGCTGCTCGCCGCCGTCCGCGCCGCCCGGATCGAGACCATCGAGAACGCCCTCGCCCTCGATCTCCTCAAGGACGCCGCCGGGCACGCCGCCGGCGTCACCCTGCACGTCATGGGGGAGGGCCGGCACGACGGCGTCGGCGCCGTGCACGCCCCCTCCGTGGTGCTCGCCACCGGCGGTATGGGCCAGATCTTCTCCGCCACCACCAACCCGGCCGTCTCCACCGGCGACGGCGTCGCCCTCGCGCTGCGCGCCGGCGCCGAGGTGTCCGATCTGGAGTTCGTGCAGTTCCACCCCACCGTGCTGTTCCTGGGGCCGGGCGCCGAGGGCCAGCAGCCGCTCATCTCCGAGGCGGTGCGCGGCGAGGGCGCGCACCTCGTCGACGCCGACGGTGTCCGGTTCATGACCGGGCAGCACGAACTGGGCGAGCTGGCCCCGCGCGACATCGTCGCCAAGGGCATCATGCGGCGGATGCGTGAGCGCGGCACCGACCACATGTACCTGGACGGGCGGCACTTCGGCGCCGCCATGTGGGAGCGCCGCTTCCCCACCATCCTGGCGGCCTGCCGGGCGCACGGCATCGACCCGGTCACCGCGACCATCCCGATCGCCCCGGCCGCCCACTACGCCTCCGGCGGGGTGCGCACCGATCTGCACGGGCACACCACCGTGCCCGGCCTGTACGCGTGCGGCGAGACCGCCTGCACCGGCGTGCACGGCGCCAACCGGCTCGCGTCCAACTCGCTCCTCGAAGGGCTGGTCTTCGCCGAGCGCATCGCGGCCCGCATCGCCGCCACCACCCCGCCCGGCACGGCGCCCGCGCCCGTCCCCGCGCCGCGCACCCACCCGCCGGTGCGGCTGCTGCCGCCCGAGGCCAGGGGCACCATCCAGCGCGTCATGACCGAGGGCGCCGGCGTGCTGCGGGACGCCGCCGGGCTCGCCGCCGCGGCGCGCGCCCTGGACGCGCTCGCCGGCGACCCGGCGGACACCGACCGCAAGCCGGCCGAGCCCGGCGCGGACACCTGGGAGACCGCTAATCTGCATCTGGTCGCCCGGGTCCTGGTGGCCGCGGCCGAGCGGCGCACCGAGACGCGGGGCTGCCACTGGCGCGAGGACTTCCCGGACCGGGACGACGCGCGCTGGCGGCGTCACCTCGTGCTCGCGCTGCGGCCGGGCGGCGACGGCCGTGATCCGCGGGTGCGCACCGAGGACCCCGACGGCCCCGGCGACCCCGCCCCCGGCGAGCCGACCGGGTCCGCCGGGCCACCCGCATCTTCCGCACACCCCGAGCACCCGTTCCGAGGAGAGACCCCGTGACCACCCCACCGCGCCGGCCGGCCCCCGTGGAGCTGACGCTGCTGCCCATCGGCTCCGCCCCGGGCGACGCCGCTCCCGGAGGCTGCGGCGACGGCTGCGGCTGCGGCGACGGCGGCGCGGGCCCCGCCCACGACCCCCTGGAGTGCGGCCTGGACCCCGATCTGGCCGCGCTGCTGGCCGAGGCGGGCCTGGACCCGGTCCTCGTCGAGGACATCGCCCACCTCACCATCGAGGAGGACCTGGACAACGGCGTGGACGTGACCACCGTGGCCACCGTCCCCGAGGACGCGGTCGCCACCGCCGACTTCACCGCCCGCGAGGCCGGTACGGTCGCCGGGCTGCGGATCGCCGAGGCGGTGCTGTCGGTGGTGTGCACGGACGAGTTCGAGGTCGAGCGGCACGCCGAGGACGGTGACCGGGTCGCGGCCGGGCAGGTCCTGCTGTCGGTGACCGCCCGCACCCGCGATCTGCTCACCGGCGAGCGCGGCGCGCTGAACCTGCTGTGCCGGCTGTCCGGCATCGCCACCGCCACCCGGGCCTGGGCGGACGTCCTGGAGGGCACCGCCACCCGGGTGCGCGACACCCGCAAGACCACCCCCGGGCTGCGCGCGCTGGAGAAGTACGCGGTGCGCTGCGGCGGCGGCGTCAACCACCGCATGTCGCTGTCGGACGCCGCGCTGGTGAAGGACAACCACGTGGTGGCGGCGGGCGGCGTCGGCGAGGCGTTCCGGCGGGTCCGCGAGGAGTTCCCCGGGGTGCCGATCGAGGTCGAGGTGGACCGGCTCGACCAGCTGGCCGAGGTGCTGGCGGAGGGCGCCGAGCTGATCCTGCTCGACAACTTCACCCCCGAGGAGACGGCGCGCGCCGTCGAGCTGACGGCCGGGCGCGCCACGCTGGAGTCCTCCGGCCGGCTCACGCTGGCAGGCGCGCCGGCGTACGCGGCCACCGGCGTCGACTACCTGGCGGTGGGGGCGCTCACCCACTCGGCGCCGATCCTGGACATCGGTCTGGACCTGCGCGCGGCCGAGGGGCGGGGCTGACGATGCTGCTCACCATCGACGTCGGCAACACCCACACGGTGCTCGGCCTGTTCGACGGCGAGGAGATCGTCGAGCACTGGCGGATCTCCACCGACGCCCGCCGCACCGCGGACGAGCTGGCGGTGCTGCTCCAGGGGCTGATGGGCATGCATCCGCTGCTGGGCGAGGAACTGGGCGACGGGATCGACGGGATCTGTGTGTGCTCCACCGTCCCCTCGGTGCTGCACGAGCTGCGCGAGGTGACCCGGCGCTACTACGGGGACATCCCGGCGGTGCTGGTGGAGCCGGGCGTCAAAACGGGGGTGCCGATCCTCACCGACAACCCCAAGGAGGTCGGCGCGGACCGCATCATCAACGCGGTGGCGGCGGTGGAGCTGTACGGCGGCCCGTGCATCGTGGTCGACTTCGGCACCGCCACGACGTACGACGCGGTCTCGGCGCGCGGGGAGTACGCGGGCGGCGCGATCGCGCCCGGGATCGAGATCTCGGTGGAGGCGCTGGGGCTGCGCGGCGCGCAACTGCGGAAGGTGGAGCTGGCCAGGCCCCGCCATGTGATCGGCAAGAACACCGTGGAGTCGATGCAGTCCGGCATCCTGTACGGCTTCGCCGGCCAGGTGGACGGCGTGGTGGAGCGGATGGCGCGGGAGCTGGCGGACGATCCCGACGATGTGACGGTGATCGCCACCGGCGGTCTGGCGCCGATGGTGCTGCGCGAGGCGACGGTGATCGACGAGCACGAGCCGTGGCTGACGCTGGTGGGGCTGCGGCTGGTGTACGAGCGGAACGTCGCGCGGTCCTGAGGCGGCCGGGCCCCGGGACGGGGCCGGGGACCGGGGGCGGTCGCCACGCCGTTTGGCAGACGAATAGCTGCACATTGTCTGTTAAGCACTTAATGTCGGAATATGTTCACGTCACAGGGTTCTCCCGTCTTCGCGAAGGCCGACGGCGACGAGCGCGGCACGGGCGAGAAGGAGCCGCGCCGCCCGGGGAAGGCCCCGTCCCCCGGGGCCAAGCCCAAGCGGCCCGTGCCGACGCCGGCCGAGGTCTTCCCGCCGCACCGGCGCAAGCCCGCCCCGCAGCAGCCGCCCGCCCCGGCCACCCGGCCCCCGGACAAGGACGGCGGCGAGGCGGGGCCGGGCCAGGGGTGACCGGCGGGTAGCGGGGCGGCGGGTCCAGGCCCCGTTCCGGCGGTGGGTAGTGTGGTGCCGCACGGACGAAGGAGGCCGCCACTCATGGACTACATCGCCGCTCTCTTCCCCCCCACGGTGATGGCTGTCGCCTTCATCGGCGTGATCGTGACCATGGTCAAGTCGCAGGGCGGGGCGAACAAGTACAAGGAAGACGCCGCGGTGGACGCGGCGCTCGCCGCCCGCTCCGCGGACACCGACGCGGGTGAGGCGCGGGCCACCGGCACGAGCTGAGTCAACATCCGGCGAAACGGACACATGCCGCGTTTTCCCGCGTCGCGGTTATTCTTCCGGTGTGCCTCGGCCATTGGGTGAACTGGAAGACGCGGTGATGACCCGCGTATGGGAGTGGAACCGTCCCGTCACGGTCCGGGAAGTTCTCGAAGATCTGCGCCAAGACCGTTCGATCGCCTATACGACGGTCATGACCGTCCTGGACAACCTGCATCAGAAGGGCTGGGTCCGCCGCGAACAGGAGGGGCGGGCCTATCGCTATGAGGCGGTCTCCACCCGCGCCGCTTACTCAGCGGCATTGATGAATGACGCCTGGTCCGAGTCCGACAACCCGGCGGCGGCCCTCGTCGCATTCTTCGGCATGATGTCGGCCGAGCAGACCGAGGCATTGCGGGACGCGCTGCGGGTCACCGCACTGGACGGATCGCGCGAGTCCCGTGAGCCGCCCCCCGGGCCGGAAGAGGGCCCTTCCCAGCGATAGCCTCCGTTCGTGTCAGACACAGCGGAAGCCAACGAAGCCAAGAACGGGCCGCACCCGGTAACGGAAGTCACCGTCCGCAGGGCCAGGACCACGGATGTGCCCGAGGTGCGCCGTCTCATCGATCTCTACGCGCGGGACCGCATCCTCCTCGACAAGGCGACCGTGACCCTTTACGAGGACATTCAGGAGTTCTGGGTGGCGGAACGCGACTCGGACGCCCGAGTGGTCGGCTGCGGCGCCCTCCACGTCATGTGGGAGGACCTGGCGGAGGTGCGGACGCTGGCCGTCGACCCGCAGCTGAAGGGCCATGCGGTCGGCCACCGGGTACTGGAGAAGTTGCTCCAGACGGCGCGCTGGCTCGGTGTTCGGCGCATTTTCTGTCTGACCTTCGAAGTGGAGTTCTTCACCCGTCACGGCTTCACGGAGATCGGTGATGCCCCGGTGGACGGGGATGTCTACAGCGAGCTGCTCCGTTCCAATGACGAGGGCGTGGCGGAGTTCCTCGGGCTGGAGCGAGTGAAGCCCAACACATTGGGTAACAGTCGGATGCTGTTGCATCTCTGATAGCAACACAGGGGCGGGGGTATGTCCGAATCGTCCCCCTGTGTCTTATGGAGTTGCCGGGTAATCAGGACTCGGGGTTTGTGTTTTCCCTGGAATGGCGGTTTGATTACACCGCAAGTATGTATGGGTATTCGGCGACTATGAATGAGGAGCAGCCCGGTGGCACAGAAGGTTCAGGTCCTTCTCCTCGATGACCTCAGCGGTGGCGAGGCGGAGGAGACCGTAACGTTCGCGCTTGACGGCAAGACTTACGAGATCGACCTCAACTCCGAAAACGCGGACAAGCTGCGTGACGCTCTTGAGCCCTACGTGAAGGCCGGCCGGCGTGCCGGGAGCGGCCGTGGCGGTCGCGGTCGCGGCCGTACCGCGGCTCCGGCGGGCGGCAGCGGGCAGGACACCGCGAAAATCCGCGCGTGGGCGAAGGAAAACGGATTCGACGTGAATGACCGGGGCCGTGTTCCCGCCAACATTCGCGAGGCTTACGAGAAGGCCGGCGCCTGATTCCGCGGCCGGGCGCCGGGGGCGGGACGCCCCCGGCCTGCGCTCAGTCGCCCCGCGGTGGGTGTTTCCCGGGCACGGCCCGGGCGAGCGCCCAGGCGGACCAAGCGCTTCCCTGACCTGGGGGGCCGCACACCTGTCGCGGCCCCCTGTGGTGTGTCCGCACCCCCCCGCGCCGTGCGTCCGCGGCGCCTCACCCCATCGGTGTCATGTCTTGAGCGGTGGCCCGCGCCGTGCGAAGGTTACGCACAGTCGGCGGACGGGCGCGTACCGTACCCGCTCCCGGCGGCCGACCGGGACGCGATCGAGAATTATCGCGTTCGCCTGTAGCGGATGTCCGTTGCCCCGGCGGCATGGAGTGTCAGTCTTGACGGGTAGGAATCCCACATGGTTGCCCATGACTGAAGGGGCGATTTCCGTAGGTCCGGGTGTGTTGCCCGGCGGCGTTCGCCGTCGGCGTACTCATCCGAGGTGCAAGAGCTTGGCCTGCGGGAACAACGTCTCGCACCATCGGGTTGGAACTGATGTCGCCTGTTCGGGACACGGGGCCGGGGACAGGAGCAGACAGTCGGAATGAGCGGTCCCCCGTTGCGGGACTAAGCTGCGGAAGGACAGGGAGGGGACCGACCCCTTTACTGCCTGACCGCTCTGAGGAGCGATTAACGATGTTCGAGAGGTTCACCGACCGTGCGCGGCGGGTTGTCGTCCTGGCTCAGGAAGAAGCCCGGATGCTCAACCACAACTACATCGGCACCGAGCACATCCTCCTGGGCCTGATCCACGAGGGTGAGGGTGTCGCCGCTAAGGCCCTGGAGAGCCTCGGGATCTCTCTGGAGGCGGTCCGCCAGCAGGTGGAGGAGATCATCGGCCAGGGCCAGCAGGCCCCCTCCGGCCACATCCCCTTCACCCCCCGGGCGAAGAAGGTCCTGGAGCTGTCGCTCCGCGAGGCCCTTCAGCTCGGCCACAACTACATCGGCACCGAGCACATCCTGCTCGGCCTGATCCGCGAGGGCGAGGGCGTCGCCGCCCAGGTCCTGGTGAAGCTGGGCGCCGATCTCAACCGGGTCCGGCAGCAGGTCATCCAGTTGCTGTCCGGCTACTCGGGCGGCAAGGAGGCGGCCACCGCGGGCGCCGGCCCCTCCGAGGGCACGCCGTCCACCTCCCTCGTCCTGGACCAGTTCGGCCGCAACCTCACGCAGGCCGCCCGGGAGACCAAGCTCGACCCCGTCATCGGGCGCGAGAAGGAAATCGAGCGGGTCATGCAGGTGCTGTCCCGCCGCACCAAGAACAACCCGGTCCTCATCGGCGAGCCCGGCGTCGGCAAGACCGCCGTCGTCGAGGGCCTGGCGCAGGCCATCGTCAAGGGCGAGGTGCCCGAGACCCTCAAGGACAAGCACCTCTACACCCTGGACCTGGGCGCGCTGGTCGCCGGCTCCCGCTACCGCGGTGACTTCGAGGAGCGCCTGAAGAAGGTGCTCAAGGAGATCCGCACCCGGGGCGACATCATCCTGTTCATCGACGAGCTGCACACCCTGGTCGGCGCGGGCGCCGCCGAGGGCGCCATCGACGCGGCGAGCATCCTCAAGCCGATGCTGGCCCGCGGCGAGCTGCAGACCATCGGTGCGACCACCCTGGACGAGTACCGCAAGTACCTGGAGAAGGACGCGGCCCTGGAGCGCCGCTTCCAGCCCATCCAGGTCGCCGAGCCGTCCCTGCCGCACACCATCGAGATCCTCAAGGGCCTGCGCGACCGGTACGAGGCGCACCACCGCGTCTCCATCACCGACTCCGCGCTGGTGGCCGCGGCCCAGCTGGCCGACCGGTACATCTCGGACCGCTTCCTGCCGGACAAGGCGATCGACCTGATCGACGAGGCCGGCTCCCGGATGCGCATCCGCCGGATGACCGCGCCGCCGGACCTGCGCGAATTCGACGAGAAGATCGCGAACGTGCGCCGGGAGAAGGAGTCCGCGATCGATTCGCAGGACTTCGAGAAGGCCGCGTCCCTGCGGGACGACGAAAAGCAGCTCCTGACCGCCAAGGCACAGCGCGAGAAGGAATGGAAGTCCGGCGACATGGATGTCGTCGCCGAGGTCGACGAAGAACTCATCGCCGAGGTGCTGGCGGCTTCCACCGGTATTCCGGTCTTCAAGCTGACCGAGGAGGAGTCCTCGCGGCTGCTGCGCATGGAGGACGAACTCCACAAGCGCGTCATCGGGCAGGAGGACGCCATCAAGGCGCTCTCCCAGGCCATTCGCCGTACCCGGGCGGGCCTGAAGGACCCGAAGCGCCCCGGTGGCTCGTTCATCTTCGCCGGCCCGTCCGGTGTGGGTAAGACGGAGCTGTCCAAGACGCTGGCCGAATTCCTGTTCGGCGACGAGGACGCGCTGATCGCTCTCGACATGTCGGAGTTCGGCGAGAAGCACACCGTCTCGCGGCTCTTCGGCTCCCCGCCCGGATACGTGGGCTACGAAGAGGGCGGCCAGCTGACGGAGAAGGTGCGGCGCAAGCCGTTCTCGGTGGTCCTTTTCGACGAGGTCGAGAAGGCGCACCCGGACATCTTCAACTCGCTGCTCCAGATCCTGGAGGACGGTCGCCTGACCGACTCCCAGGGCCGGGTCGTCGACTTCAAGAACACGGTCATCATCATGACGACCAACCTGGGCACGCGGGACATCTCCAAGGGCTTCAACATGGGCTTCGCCGTGGCCGGCGACGTCGCCACCGGGTACGACCGGATGAAGGCCAAGGTCAACGACGAGCTGAAGCAGCACTTCCGCCCGGAGTTCCTGAACCGTGTCGACGACACGGTGGTCTTCCACCAGCTCACCCAGGACGACATCATCCAGATCGTGGACCTGATGATCGCCCAGGTGGACGAGCGGCTGAAGGACCGCGACATGGGCATCGAGCTGTCGACGGACGCCAAGCAGTTCCTGGCGAAGCGCGGCTACGACCCGGTGCTGGGCGCGCGTCCGCTGCGCCGGACGATCCAGCGCGACGTCGAGGACGTCCTGTCGGAGAAGATCCTCTTCGGCGAGCTGCGTCCGGGCCACATCGTGGTGGTGGACACGGAGGGTGAAGGCGCGGACAAGAAGTTCACCTTCCGGGGCGAGGAGAAGTCCTCGCTCCCCGACACCCCCCCGGTGGAACAGGCCGCGAAGGGCGGCCCGAACCTCTCCAAGGAGAGCTGACCCGCCGCCGAGCCGTACGCCGAGGCCCCCACGACCCGCAAGGGTCGTGGGGGCCTCGGCGCGTTCAGTAGCGGGGTGGGGGATCGCGGTGGACGGTGATGTGGGAGGGGAGCTGATCGAGGCCGGTCACGTGGGGGACGCCGTCGAGGTCCACGAGCTCGAGGTGTCGCAGGAGGGGGAGGGCAGTGAGCGGTGTCAGGTCCAGAGGCTGCGTGGTGGCTCCGCCCAGATGAAGGCTTTCGACTGCGGGAAAGCGTTCCACGAGGGCGCTGAGCCGGGTCTTCTCTCCGACCGGGCGGACGACCAGGCAATTGACTCGCGGAAAGGACACAGCCGTTTGGCACAGCTCGGCGAGCGTCGGGGGACCGAGGTGCAGTTGAGCGAGCTCGGGCAGGTTCGCGACGGCCTGCCAGCCGGCAGGTCCGACGGCCGCGTCCAGGTCTCCGAGGTACAGGATATACAGCATCGGCCAGGCGCTGATCCGGGTGAGATCGGTGATCCCCCGAGGCAGTGACAGGCGGGTGAGCGGCGCCTGCAGTGGAAGCCCGGTCAGGTCACGGTCGATGGTTCCTTCTCCCAGGGAGAGGAAGGAGAGGTCCGGCAGTTCGCCGAGCCAGGCCAGTTGGTTGACGCGGCCCTCTCCCCTGAGGAACAGATCGGTGAGCGGCAGTCCGGCGAGCTGGGAGAGGTCGGCGTGCTCGTACGGGCCGGTCACGATCAGCTCGCGGAGGTCCGGGAGTCCGCGGAGGAAGCCGAGACCACCGAGTCGCTCACCCAAGTGCAGCACCAACTCGGTGACGCTCTTCCCGGCGAGCGCCTGGGTGATCTCGGCGGCGGAGAAGTCGCCGCGCAGCGAGTAGTACGGGTGGTCGGGAAGGGTTGCCAGGATCTCCAGCTGGCGGGCGGTGGACGCGGTGAGACGGAAGCGTCCTCCCATGGAGAGCCGGGCCAGTACCTCCTTCCCATAGCGCTCGGCGTTGAAGCTGTTCCATTCCGAGGCGAGCCAGCTCCGTACCGAGGCGTAGGGGTGCTGGCAGTAGGGCACCAGCCGGGGGATCGCGGCGTCCGTACCGATGCGGGTGGCTGTGGCGACGACGAAGCGTGCCTCATTCTCCGTGAGGCCGTCGGGGCCGGGCAGCAGTTCCAGCACCACGGGGCCGGTCTCCACCAGCCGGTCGGATTCGGAGCGGGTCCGGGGCGGGAGGAGAGCGGCGGCGCGGTGTTCGATCTCCTCCCGGACCGCCGGGTCGAGCTGGGTGGCCTGTTCCAGGCAGGCCATGGCCAGCAGGTGGAGCCGGACGCGCTGCTCGTCGTCCTCGTCCCCGCGCTTGATCAGGTCGCGGAGGAGTGTGGCGCGCTCGTCGGGGCGGGCGTGGGCCACGGCCATGCGGAGGACGTCTTCCCACTGGTCCAGGTGGGCGTTGCCGACCAGCATGCCGACGTCCCGCTCTTCCACCGCCTCGCGGGCGCCGAGGTAGTCCTGGAAGGTGCGGTGGACGAAGTCGATGGCGCCGGGGCCCGGCTCGCGCAGCAGGCCGGAGCGGTTCACGAGGTGGCGGAGGATCTGCTCGGGGGTGCCCTGTTCCGCGACGTGGGGCATGGACGGGAGCACCCGGGTGATCAGGCCGAGGGCGACGCCGGTGTCGAGTTCGGAGCGGCCGTTCCTGATCAGCCAGTAGGCGAGTTTCTGGAGCAGCAGCCCGGTCGATTCGGCGTCCAGTTCGACGCTGGTCCGGTCGATGCCGCGTTCCCGGTCGCGCCGTTCCAGCAGCATCAGCAGGGCCGCGTCGTACAGGCTCTTGCGGCCGTGCGGGAGGTAGCCGCGGCGTTCGCGGTGCAGGGCGCAGATCAGTCCGCACATCAGGGGGTTGGTGGCGAGGCGGCCGAGGTCGGCCTTGGTGCGCAGGGCCGTCAGCAGCTTCTCTTCGAGGGCCGGGTCCGCCCCGGCCGCCCGGTGCCAGCGGTGGACGAACGCCGCCACGTCCTCCCGGCTCATCCGCGTCAGCGCCAGGTCCGTGAAGCCCTCGCCCGCCAGCCAGTCGTCGCGGACGGCGGAGGGGCGGGAGGTGACCAGCCACAGGTTGCCGGGGTAGGCATCCAGCAGGTCGCGCAGCCAGCGGCGGGCGGGCTCCCGCTCCTCTTCCGGGATCTCGTCGATGCCGTCGATGAGCAGCAGCCCGCGCCGGGCGGTCAGCACCCGGTCGGTCCAGCCGGCCGGCTGGGCGGCGTGGAAGGGGCAGCCGACCGCCGACAGGAAGGCGTCGGGGGAGGGCAGGTCCCTGCCGCCCCGGGTGAGGGTGCGTAGCGGCAGCACGAAGGGGATGCGGCCCAGCAGGTGGGTCATGCCGTCCGCCGCCTCCTGGCGGGCGGTGGTGAGGGCGAGCCACTGGACCAGGGTGGTCTTGCCCGACCCGGCCTCGCCGCGCAGCAGGACCCGTTCCCGGCCGGCCAGGGCCCGTTCGGCGGGCTGCGGTGGGTTGGGGGCGGGGGCCGGGTCGGGTTCGCCGGGGAAGTGGTGGGTGCCGGTGTCGCGTTCCGTGGTGCGCAGGCTCAGGTAGGCGGCGTCCAGGGGCCACTCCCCGCTCTGGTAGAGGTCCAGGCCGTAGATGGTGAGGTGGTTGTGCTTGTCGAGGATGTATGCCGCGTACCGCTGCTCGAAGGCCGTGTCGGCCGCCGACCGGGCCGGGATGCGTTCCGTCAGGAGGTCGACGGTGCGGATCAGCCGGTCCAGGTCGCGGCTCTGTTCGGTGAGGGTGCGGGCGACGAAGGTGGAGCGCTGGGTGAAGAAGTTCAGGATGTGGAGGCAGACGGCGCCGAGGAGGGCTTCGTAGCGGGCTTCGGCCGCCGCTGAAAGGTCGCCGGGGTGGGTGAGGCGGGCGGCGAGACCTTGCGGGCCCAGCCGGACGGCCTGGACGTCGTCCATGTCCAGCTCGCCGAGGTCGCGGAGTGATCGGGTAAGGGCATCGGTCAGTTCCTCCTGTACGTCGGGGGTGGGGGCCTCGTGCGGGCCCGCGGCGGTGGCCGCGCGGGCGACGAGTTCGCGGGTGAGCTTGCGCAGCTCGCGCTCACCCAGGGTGCGGGTCTCGCCGCGGAACGACACCAGCGCCGTGATGCGTACCGGCTTGTCGGTCAGTCCGGCGCCCGGGCCGTCCCGGTGGAAGAGTTTCTTGATCAGCGGTGCGATGGCGCTCGATGCGAGTCGGAGCCCGCCCCCGGTCGGATCCATGGTCGGGATCGTAGGTGTTCGGCTCGCATCGCGTGAGAGGGCGTTTCATCATGGAGGGAAGGGAGTACGAGGAGGTGGACAGCGGTGGCCACACAGCACACGATGTGGGCCGAGTACGTCGACCCCGACGAGCCCGGGGACGTGAAGTGGTGGCACATGGTGCGTGAGGGGGACGGGAACATCGCCATGTGCGGCAAGGAGATGGCGTCCGGCGCCCGGACCATGACGGACCGCAGGTGGGGGAACACCGAGGAGCCGTCCTGCCACACCTGCGGGGCGATGTATCTGCGGGAAGTGCCCTACCGCACGGTCGCCTGAGGGCGGGCCGGCGGGAGTGTCGGTGCCCTGAGGCAGACTGAGGGGCATGAGCGACACACCGGGCGCGGTGCCCGGCCCGGACGGGCTGTTGCGCTGTCCCTGGGGGGCCGGTCCCGAGGACTACCGCGCGTATCACGACACCGAGTGGGGCCGGGTGGTGCGCGGGGACGACGCGCTGTTCGAGCGGCTGTCGCTGGAGGCGTTCCAGTCGGGTCTTTCCTGGCTGACGATCCTGCGGCGCCGAGAGGGGTTTCGCAGCGCCTTCGCCGGGTTCCGCATCGCGAAGGTCGCGGCGTACACGGCGGAGGACGCGGCGCGGCTGCTCGCCGATCCGGGGATCATCCGCAACCGGATGAAGATCGACGCCACGCTGCACAACGCCCGGGTGCTGGCCGGCTGGCGCGAGGGGGAGCTGACGGAGCTGATCTGGTCGCACGCGCCCGAGGCACAGGGCCGTCGCGCACCCGTGGGGCACGGGGACATCCCGGCCACGACGGCCGAGTCGACGGCCCTGGCCAAGGACCTCAAGAAGCGCGGCATCCGCTTCGTCGGGCCGACCACGGCGTACGCGCTGATGCAGGCGTGCGGTCTGGTCAACGATCACCTGGCGGACTGCCGGTTCCGCTGACCGGTGGGCGGCCGGCCGGCCGGGATGGCTACGGAGCGGCCTTCAGAGCGATCCCGCCGGTCTTGATCCGGGCGAGTAAGGCCCGGGTGGCGGCGCGGGACGCGGTGAGGGTGACGGCCGGGACGTCGCTCTCCCGGAGGCAGACACCGGTGTGGGTGGTGGTGGCGGCCAGTTCGACGCAGGAGCCGTTGCCTCCCGAGCCGCTGAAGCTGGACTTCTGCCAGACCAGATGACGCATGATGACCTTTCTGCGGGGGGAACCGCTGGTACTGAGGGGACGGATGGGGCCGGGCGGCCCCGAACGTCCTTTCCCCGCCCGGCTTTCCGCTTAACGCGACCCAGGTCACGTCACGCGCGCCGCCCAGGTCACCCGCCGACCGGCGTCAGCCGCCCGGTGCCCGCCTCGACGGTCTCGGCCGCCGCCAGGCACAGGTCCTCGCGCCAGGCGCCGCCGATCAGCTGGACGCCGAGCGGCAGCCCGTCGCGTACCCCGGTGGGCACGGCCACCGCCGGGACGCCCACCAGGCTGACGGCCGCGCACAGCCGCATGGCCTCGGTCACCCGCCGGTGGCCCTCTGGGCCGGAGGATTCGAGCCCCGGTTCGATCGGCGGTTCGGTGAACACCGGGCCGAGCAGCAGCGGGTACGTGTCGAGGAACCGCGCCCACGCCCGCTGGACGGTGAGCCGGACGGCTGTCGCCCGCAGATAGCCGCCGAGGTCGCCGCCGGTGGCGCGGTCCATCGACATCTCGATGTACGCGCGGCTCCCGGCCGGCACGATCGGCCCGATGTGGGGCCAGGCCAGCGCGAACTCCGTCATCACCAGCGTCGCGTACGTCTCCAGCGCCTCCTCCAGACGCGGGACGTCCGGCACCTCCACCACCTCGTGGCCGGCGTCCGCGAGCCGGTCGGCGGCGGTGCGGACCGCGTCCCGTACGTGCGGGTGGACGCCGAGGCCGCCGGGGTCGGTCACCACGGCGACCTTCGCGGGTGGTGCGGCGGCGGAGTCGGGCGGGTACAGCGGGACGGGCGCGGTGCGCGGGTCGCGGGGGTCGGGTCCTGCCAGCGCCTCGTAGGCGAGCCGCAGATCGCCGACGGTGCGGGCCAGGGGGCCGTCCACCGGGATGAGCTGGGAGGCGAGGGTGGGGTCGTCCTCGCCCAGCCGGTGGTCGGCGGCGAAGCGGCCGGCGGTCGGTTTGAGGGCGGTGACGCCGCAGAAGGAGGCCGGGATGCGGACGGAGCCGCCGGAGTCGTTGCCCAGGCCGAGCGGCGCCATGCCGGTGGCCACGGCGGCGCCGTCGCCACCGCTGGTGCCGCCGGGGGTGCGGGTGCGGTCCCAGGGGTTGCGGGTGTCGCCGAACAGTTCGCTGCGGCTGTGCACCCCGCCGAGGGCCAGGTCGGGCATGTTGCTGTGGCCGATGGGGATGGCGCCCGCGGCGCGCAGCCGGGCCACGGGCGGGGCGTCGGCGGGGGCGGTGAAGTCCTTGAAGCGGGCGATGCCGTGCGTGGTGGGGACGCCGCCGATGGCCAGGTTCTCTTTGACGGTGAACGGGACGCCGGCGAGCGGGCCGAGGTCCTCGCCGGCCGCCCGGCGCCGGTCGAGGTCGCGGGCCTGGGCGCGGGCCCGGTCGGCGAGGAGCTGGGTGACGGCGCCCACGGCCGGGTTGGTCGCGGCGATGCGCTCCAGATGGCTGTCGACGACCTCGGCCGCGCCGATGTCGCCGCATGCGACGGCGCGGCCCAGCTCGGCGGCGGTGCGGGCCCACAGCGGTTCGGTGGTGTCCATGGCGGTGCGGGATCCTTCCGTGCTCGTTCCGATGCGCTTGTATCGGTTCGAGGAACGATCGTACGCTGGGTTGCGATGCGCATGCATCGGAATAATGGAGAACGCACGGAAGGCGGACCCATGCCGCGACAGGTGGACCACGACAGCCGACGCCGCACCATCGCCGAGGCCGTCTGCGCCCTCGCGGACCGCGACGGCCTGGAAGGCGTCACCCTGCGCGACGTCGCCGAGGAGGCCGGCGTCTCCATGGGAGCGGTGCAGCGCTGCTTCCGCACCAAGGACGAGATGCTCGTCTTCGCCCTCACCCACGTCAGCGAGCAGGTCGCGGCCCGCATCCGCCGGGCGCACGGCCTGGGCCGGGTCGCCGCCGAGATCGCCCTGCTCACCGAAGGACACCGCGCCCAGGCCCGGGTCTGGCTCGCGTTCGCCGCCCGCGCCGCCGTCAGCCCACCGCTGGCCGCCGTCCTGCGCGCGCACTACGCCGAGGCCCACGCCCTGCTGACCCGGCTGATCCAGGCCACCGGTGACGACGGCCCGGACGCCGCCGGCGACGCCGCGGAACGGGCCCGTACCCTGCTCGCCCTCGCCGACGGCCTCACCGCCCACGTCCTCATCGGCCACCTCACCCCGCACGCGGCCCAGGCCGTCCTCGACCACCACCTGGCCACCGCCCCGGCCCGCTGAGCCGTCAGCGGCGCAGCCCGGCCTCCCGGTCCATCCCGGAGAGCTTGCGCGGATTGCGCACCGCGTACAGACCGGTGATCCGGCCGTCCGCCACCTCGATCGCCAGCACCGTGTCCAGCGAGCCGTCCAGCCGCATCGTCAGGGCCGGACGCCCGTTCACCTCCGCCGGATGCAGCGCCCCGGCCAGCAGGTCCCGGCGCGCGACCAGCAGCCGGGCCACCTTGCCCGCCCCCACCACCGGACGCGGCACGGCCCGCCGGATGCCGCCGCCGTCACCGATCAGCACCACGTCCGGGGCGAGCAGATCCAGCAGCCCCTGGAGGTCACCGCTCTCCGTCGCCCGCCGGAACGCCTCGACGGCATCGCGCCGCTGGGCCGCCGACACCGTCTCGCGCGGCCGGCGGGCCGCCACATGGGCGCGCGCCCGGTGCGCGATCTGGCGCACCGCCGCCCGGCTCTTGCCGACCGCCTCGGCGATCTCGTCGTACCCGACGTCGAACACCTCGCGCAGCACGAACACCGCCCGCTCGGTCGGCGCCAGCGTCTCCAGCACCAGCAGCATCGCCATCGACAGGCTGTCCGCCAGCTCCACGTCCTCGGCCACGTCCGGCGCGGTCAGCAGCGGCTCCGGCAGCCAGGAGCCGACGTACGACTCCCGGCGCCGGCCCAGCGTGCGCAGCCGGGTGAGCGCCTGCCGGGTGGTGATCCGCACCAGATACGCGCGCCGGTCGCGCACCGGCCCGAGGTCCACCCCCGACCAGCGCAGCCAGGTCTCCTGGAGGACGTCCTCGGCGTCGGCGGCCGAGCCGAGCATCTCGTAGGCGACGGTGAACAGCAGATTGCGGTGGGCGACGAACGCCCCGGTGTGATCGTCCTGCTCGCTGCGCACCGGCTGCTCCCGCCTGCTCGGGTCCAAGGCTGTCACGCGCATCAGACGCCGCGGCGCCCGCCGCTGTGACACCCGCGCACCGTGGCACAGGTCACAGCGGCGTCCGGTCACGGCGGGACGCCGGGCGGCATCTGGTGGGTGTCGGCGTCATCGCACCACCACGAGTGAGGAAGAGATCATGGAATCCGGATTCTCCCTGTTCGACCACGAGATCGGCGCCCGGTTCGGGAAGCGGTTCGCCAACGCCGCCGCCGTCGTCCACCAGTCGTCGCTGCCGCACACCACCCAGGAGCTGGTGTCGCTGCGGGCCAGCCAGATCAACGGCTGCGGCCACTGCGTCGACATGCACACCAAGGAGGCCGCGGCGGCCGGCGAGAGCGCGGTACGGCTGCACCTGGTCGCCGCCTGGCGCGAGTCCACCGTCTTCACCGACGCCGAACGGGCCGCCCTGGCGCTCACCGAGGAGGGCACCCGCCTCGCCGACGGCGCGCCCGGGGTCTCCGAGGCGACCTGGGCGGCGGTGCGCGAGCACCACGACGACGATCAGACCGCCGCGCTGGTCTGCCTCATCGGCCTGATCAACGCGGCCAACCGGATGGCGGTGATCACTCACCAGAAGGGCGGCTCCTACGAGGCGGGCATGTTCGCCGCCGCCCTCGGCTGATCCCCGGCCCACTCGCCCTCCTGGGCGGCCACCACCGCGTCCGCGTGGACGGCCGCCCAGGCGCCGAAGCCCTCGATCGGGGGCAGCAGGGTGCGGCCCAGCCCGGTCAGCTCGTACTCCACCCGCGGCGGCGCCTCCCGGTAGGCGTGCCGGGTCACCAGGCCGCTGTGCTCCAGCCGGCGGAGCGTCTCGGTGAGGACCTTGCCGCTGATCCCGCCGATCCGGCGGCGCAGATCGTGCGGGCGGGCCGGGCCGTGCCGCAGGGCCCAGATGACCACCGGATTCCAGGTGTTGCCCAGCAGGTCGAACGCCACCCGCGTCCGGCAGTCGGCGAGGAAGTCGGGCACCGCTTGGTTCCTTTCGGCGTGCCTACCGTTCTGCTCAGTGTGCCGGACCGGCACCGCGAGAGGACCGGAGAAAAACCGGAGAGAAACCGGAGAGAAGGAGAGACGCCGATGCGGATCGGGATACTCGGCGCCGGCGGGATGGCCGACGCCCTGGGCACGCAGTGGGTGCGCGCCGGGCACGAGGTGCTCGTCAGCGGGCGCGATCCGGCGAAGGCGCGGGCGCTCGCCGCCCGGATCGGTTTCGGGGCGTACGCCGGGAGCTGGGCGGAGGCCGCCGGGTTCGGGGAGGTCGTGCTCCTGGCGGTACGGGCCCACGCCGTCCCGGAAGTGCTGGCCGCGGCCGGTGACCTGACCGGGCGGACCCTGATCGACTGCACCAACGCCGTGGTGCCGGGCGCCTTCACGCTCGCCACCGCGGGCGGGCCCGGCACGGCCGAGCGGATCGCCCGGCAACGGCCGGGCGCGCACGTGGTCAAGGCGTTCAACCTGAACCACGTGGACATCTGGCGGATGCGGCCACCCGCCTTCGGCGGGGCACCGCTCGGCGTGCCCGTGTGCGGCGACGACCCGGCGGCGCTGGCGCTGGCGCGGACGCTCATCACCGACATCGGCTGCACACCGGTGGACGGCGGCCCGCTGGAGCGGGCCGGGCTCCTGGAGGCCACCGCCGCGTTCGTGATCGGCGTGTGGGCCGGCGGGGCCGATGTGCGGGGGATGTTCCCGCCGGCCGACCCCGGCCGGCTGCCGGACGCCGCGCCTCAGACGGCGCCCGGCAGCCGGTAACGGCCGTCCGGGAGGCGCTCCACCAGGCCGTCGGTCAGCAGACCGGTCAGGGCCCGGGCCCGCTGCTCCGGGTCGTGCCACACCGCGTCCAGCACCGCGCGCTCCACCGGGCGGTGCGACTCCCGCAGGACGGCCAGCAGTTTGCCGCGTACCTGACGGTCCGTCCCCGCGTACGTCTGGCCCCGGCGCGGCGGACCCTCGTGGGCCGGGGAGCCCGCACCGCGCCAGGCGCACAGATCGGCGATCGGACAGCCGCCGCACGACGGCGTGCGCGCCGTGCACACCAGCGCGCCCAGCTCCATGGTCGCCGCCGCCCAGCGCGAGGCCGTGGTGTCGTCCTGCGGCAGCAGCGTCCTGGCCAGCTTGCGCTCGGCCGCCGTCGTGGCGTTCGGCGGGTACTGGGTGCCGCTGACCGCACGGGCGAACACCCGGCGGACGTTGGTGTCCAGCACCGGATGCCGCTGCCCGTACGCGAAGGAGGCGACCGCCGCCGCCGTGTACTCCCCGACACCCGGCAGCGCCAGCAACTGGTGGTGGTCCTTGGGGACATCGCCGCCGTGCCGTTCCGCTATGGCGGCGGCGGCCCCGTGCAGCCGCAGCGCACGGCGCGGGTAGCCGAGGCGGCCCCAGGCACGGACCGCCTCACCGGCGGCCTCGGCGGCCAGATCGGCCGGGCGCGGCCAGCGGGCGAGCCATTCCTCGTACACCGGCAGCACCCGGTTCACCGGGGTCTGTTGCAGCATGAACTCGCTGACCATGACACCCCACGCCCCGGCTTCGGGCCGGCGCCAGGGCAGATCGCGGGCATGCTGGTCGAACCAGTCGATGACGGGGGAGTGGAGGGCGGTCGGTCCGGCTTCTGGCGTCGTCGTGCTCGTCGCAGTCATGGCGTACCGATCCTGGCATGTCCGGGGCACGGCTCCCAAGCGGCCCCGCCGTTTCGTCCCCCTGCGGGCTAACCGGTTGATACCCAATGGTGCCCTGGCGTACGACGGGTGAGGCTCCGGAGCGGGTCGGCGTCTCGTAAGGTTTCCGCGTGGGATCTCTGCGCACTCCTGTCGGTCCGCTCCCCTCCTCCATCTACTGGCGGCGGAGGGCCGTTGTGCTGCTGGTGATCGCCCTGGTGGCGGTGCTCGCCTTCTGGGCCACCCGCCCCGGGGGCGGCGGCTCGCAGAACACCGCCGGGAGCGACGACGGTTCGGGCCCCGCGCCGTCCATCACCCCCGGGCCCAGCGCCAGTGAATCCCTCATCGACGAACGGCCCGGCGGCCGGGAGGAACCCGGGGAGGGCGAAGCGGGGGACGGCGGCTCCGGCGACGCGGAGGACCCCGGCGCGGACGGCGGCTCCGACGAGACGGAGGACGCGGACGGCGACGGCGAGCCCGGCGCACCCGGGGACGCCGACGGTGACGGCGGCAGCGGCAGCGGCGGCGCGGACGCCGACCCCGACCGGGGCGGCGGCGGGACGAGCGGGGCCGGGCTGCCCGCCTGCGGCACCGGCGCGGTGACCCTCGCCCTGCGCAGCGCCGAGAACGCCTACCCGCCCGGCGACAAGCCCGAACTGCGGCTCACCGCCCAGAACGCGTCCGGCGACTCCTGCGCCCTCGACTTCGGCCACGGCTCCCTCACCCTCACCATCGCCGACAGCGACGACGAGGAAGTGTGGTCCTCGGCGGTGTGCCCCACCGGCCGCGCCAGCCACCTGGTCGCCGTCCCGGCCGGGGACAGCGCCGCCCACACCGTGCTCTGGGACCGCCGGCACAACGCGGACGACTGCGACAGCGGCGAACCCGGCGCCCCGGCCGCCGCCGGCACCTACATCGCCGAGGCCGACCTGGACGGTTTCCCCGTCGCCAGGACATCCTTCCGGCTGAACCAGGACTGAGCGCCGGTCCCGGCTCCGGAGAGCCCCGGCGTCAGACGTAGCGCTCCAGGATCGAGGACTCGGCCAGCCGGGACAGGCCCTCGCGCACCGAACGCGCCCGGGTCTCCCCGACCCCGTCCACCGCCTGGAGATCGTCCACGCTCGCCGCCAGCAGCTTCTGCAGCCCGCCGAAGTGGTCCACCAGCCGGTCGATGACCAGCCCCGGCAGCCGCGGCACCTTCGCCAGCAGCCGGAAACCGCGCGGCGACACCGCGCCGTCCAGCGCCTCCGGCGAGGCCCCGTGGCCCAGCGCCCGCGCCACGATGGGCAGTTCCAGCAGCTCCGCGTGGGTGAGCGCGTCCAGCTCGGCCAGCGCGGTGCCCACCCGCCGCGAGCGCTTGCCGCCCGCGCCGCCACCGGCGGCCTCCGCACCACCGGCCGCCGACTCCGGCAGATAGTCGCGCACGATCAGCTGCCGCTCCGGCTCCACACCCGCGATCAGCTCGTCCAGCTGGAGCGACAGCAGCCGCCCGTCCGTCCCCAGCTCCACCACGTACTCGGCGATCTCCGCCGCGATCCGGCGCACCATCTCCAGCCGCTGCGCCACCGCCGCCACATCGCGGACCGTGACCAGGTCCTCGATCTCCAGCGCCGACAGCGTGCCCGCGACCTCGTCGAACCGCAGCTTGTACCGCTCCAGGGTGGCCAGCGCCTGGTTGGCCCGGGACAGGATCGCCCCCGAGTCCTCCAGCACCCGCCGCTGCCCGTCCACGTACAGGGCGATCAGCCGCATCGACTGGCTCACCGACACCACAGGGAAGCCCGTCTGGATGGAGACCCGCTGCGCCGTACGGTGCCGGGTGCCGGTCTCCTCGGTCGGGATGCTCGCGTCCGGGACCAGCTGCACCCCGGCCCGCACGATCTTGGTGATGTCGCGGTCCACGATCACCGCGCCGTCCAGCTTGCACAGCTCGCGCAGCCGCGTCGCGGTGAACTCCACGTCCAGCACGAAGCCGCCGGTGCACAGGGATTCGACGGTGCGGTCGACGCCGAGCACGATCAGCCCGCCCGTGTTCCCCCGCAGGATGCGCTCCAGGCCGTCCCGCAGCTGGGTGCCGGGGGCCACCGCGCTCAGCGACGCGCGCAGCAGTCCGTCCGCGGAACCTCCCCCGGCATGCCCGGCCCTGCCGGGACCCGCCGGCCGGTCGCTGGCTGCCATCTCTTCCTCCGGTGACGAAACCGCTTCAGTCCGGATGAGTCTACCGGCGCGCCTGTGCCACCCGTTCTGACGCTCCGCGCCCGGCCCGCTCACCGCCCTCCGGCTCCGCGCTCCGCGAGCGGCGCGGCGCCCGCGGCAGCACCCGCAGCGCCTCCCCGATGTCGGCCACCTCCAGCACCCGCATCCCGGCCGGCGCCTCGCCCGAGTCCGCCGGGACCAGCGCGTGCGTGAACCCCAGCCGGGCCGCCTCCGCCAGCCGCCGCTGCACCCCCGTCACCCGGCGCACCTCGCCGGCGAGCCCCACCTCGCCGATCGCCACCAGGTTCTGCGGCAGCGGGCTGTCGCCCGCCGCGCTGGCCAGCGCCAGCGCCACCGCCAGATCGGCGGCCGGCTCGGTCAGCCGCACCCCGCCCACCGTCGCCGTGTAGATGTCGTTCTTCCCCAGCGAGGTGATCTGCCCGCGCTGCTCCAGCACCGCCAGCATCATCGACACCCGGCTGTTCTCCAGACCGGAGGTGGTACGGCGCGGGGACGGGATCTGGGTGCTCACCGTCAGCGACTGCACCTCGGCCACCAGCGGACGCCGCCCCTCCAGCGTCACCGTGAGACAGGTGCCCGGGACCGGCTCGTCGCGCCGGGTCAGGAACAGGCCGGAGGGGTCGGCGAGCGAGGTGATGCCCTGGTCGTGCAGCTCGAAGCAGCCGACCTCGTCGGTGGCGCCGTAGCGGTTCTTCACCCCGCGCACCAGCCGCAGCCGGGCGTGCCGGTCGCCCTCGAAGTGCAGCACCACGTCCACCAGATGCTCCAGCAGCCGGGGACCCGCGATCGCCCCGTCCTTGGTGACGTGCCCCACCAGCAGCGTCGCCATCCCGCGCTCCTTGGCCGCCCGGATCAGGGCGCCCGCCACCTCCCGCACCTGCGCCATCCCGCCCGGGGCGCCCTCGATCTCCGCCGAGGCGATGGTCTGCACCGAGTCCAGCACCAGCAGGGCCGGCTTCACCGCGTCCAACTGGCCCAGCACCGAGCCCAGATCCGTCTCGGCCGCCAGATACAGCTCCTCGTGGAGCGCGCCGATCCGGTCGGCCCGCAGCCGCACCTGGCCCGCCGACTCCTCCCCGGTGACGTACAGCGTGCGGTGCTCGGCCGAGGCGGCCTTGGCGGCCACGTCCAGCAGCAGCGTCGACTTGCCCACCCCCGGCTCGCCCGCCAGCAGCACCACCGCGCCCGGCACCAGACCGCCGCCCAGCACCCGGTCCAGCTCCGGCACCCCCGTACTGCGCGCGGTGACCCGCTGCGTGTCGACCTGCCCGATGGGCACCGCGGGCGTCGCCACCCGGGCGACCGCCGCCGTCCGCACCGCGGGGGCCCCGCCCACTTCTTCCACGGTGCCCCACGCCTGGCATTCGGGGCAGCGGCCGAGCCACTTCGCGGTGGACCAGCCGCACTCCGTACACCGGTAGGCGGGCC
The DNA here is from genome assembly GCF_900116145.1 of Streptomyces harbinensis. Classification (GTDB taxonomy): domain Bacteria; phylum Actinomycetota; class Actinomycetes; order Streptomycetales; family Streptomycetaceae; genus Streptomyces; species Streptomyces carpaticus. Next base: position 733,977 of record NZ_FPAB01000004.1, read on the forward strand.
GATCGGATTTACGAGCCATGCCATGACCGTAACCCCCGGCACCGACAGCGCATCCGGGCCCCGCATCACCCGTTAGGAGGAATCTCGCGCCGGTCGGGGCCGGGTGCGCCCGTCGGCGGCCTACCGTCGCCAGGTAATGAACAGCTGCCCCGAGCGTTCCGCACGCACCACGACGCGCACCCGCCCCGCCGCGGCAACCGGCGCTCATCGCGTTCCCCGCCGCCGGGCGGCGGAGAACAGCGGCCCGGACCGGCGGCGCCGTGGCGGCCCGGCGGCCTACGAGGACGCGTACCTCGACGGCCTGTTCACGTACTGCCTGTCCATCATGTGCGAGCACGACACCGCCACGGCCGCGCTCGGCGAGGCGCTGGCCCTGGCGCAGCGGCAGCACGACCGCGGGCGGCGGCCCGCCGCGCCGGGCCAGTCGCGGGCCTGGCTGTACGCGCTGGCCCGGTGGAGCTGTCTGCGGCGGCTCGCGGCGCAGCGGGAGGCGGGCACCCCGCCGCAGCCGCGCGCCGCGGGCACCGCCGGGGCGGACGCGCAGCTGCGCCGCCGCGAACTGGCGGCGCTGGCCTGGCCGGAGGCCGCGGGCACCAGCCCGGAGCAGCGCGAGGCGCTGGAGCTGGCGGTGCGTCACCAGCTGTCGCCTGCCGAGGTGGCGCTGGTGCTGCGGCTGTCGGTGGACGCGGCGACCGCCCTGCTGACCAGCGGGGCGTGCGAGGTGGAGCGCACCCGCGCCGCGCTCGCCGCGGTGGACGCCGGCGGCTGCACCACGGTGGCCTCGCTGGCCGGCGAGGACCGGCTGATGCTGCTGCGGCCCGGCCTGCGGCGGGAGCTGGTGGGGCACGTGGACGGCTGCCCGGCCTGCCGGCGGGCGGCACAGCGGGCGATGGCCGGGGTGACCTGGCCGGGCACCGCGCCGGGCGAGGCGCGGCTGACGGTGCTGGCCGCGCCGCGCGCCGCCGTGCACGCGGCGCTGCTGGTGGTGGAGCGGGCGCGGGCGCAGTACACGCCGCGGTTCGACCGGGCCGGTTTCCCGCTGACGGAGAAGGACCGGGCGGCGCGCCGGGAGCGGCTGCGCAGCCGGGCGGTGACGACGACGGTGGTGGCCACCGTGCTGGCGGCGCCCGCGCTGGCGCTGTGGGCCGCGTACCGGGGCGCGCCGGTGACGGGCGAGGCGAGCGGCCAGGACGCCTCGGCCACCGAGGACGACCGGGGCCTGGGCGCGGCCGGCGGCGACGACTACGCCTACGAGAACACCGGCCGCTGGGAGGAGTCCCCGCCGCCGGACGCGGACGGCGGGCGCAGCCCGGCCGGCGAGGCCACCGAGGAGGCGGACGGCGCGGAGCGGGACGACCCCGCGCCGGACGAGGACACCGGCCCGGGCACGGCCGCGCCGTCGCCCGACGGCAGGGGCGGCCGGGGCGACGGGGGCACGCGCCCGGCGCAGCCCGGCCGGCTGACGGTGGACGCGGTGTCCACGGCGCGCGGCACGGAGATCACCCTGACCGCCTCCGGCGGCGCGCCGGTGCAGTGGAACGCGGTGTGGTCGGCGCAGTGGCTGACGCTCAGCGCCACCTCGGGCACGCTGGAGCCGGGGGAGTCGGTCACGCTGGTGGTGACGGTCGACCGGGACCGGGAGCCGTCCGGGCCGTGGCAGGGCCGGATCACCATCGAGCCGGCCGGCGCCACCATCACCATCGAGGGCAACGGCCCGGCCTCGCCCGAGCCGTCCGAGCCGCCGCCCACCGAGGAGCCCGCGCCGGAGCCGACCGAGCCGGCGCCCTCCGACCCGCCCCCGGCCGATCCCTCGCCCACCGACCCGGTCTGACCGGCGCGCCGTGCGGTGCGCGGGTGCGGTCCGGCTCAGCCGGTGGGCAGCGGGGCGCCGGTCAGATGGTGCTGGACCACCGGCGCCAGCTGCCGGACCAGGGTGTCCGGATCGGTGGTGGCCAGCGGCGGGATCCTCAGGACGTACCGCAGCAGTACCGTGCCGACCAGCTGGGCCGCCGCCAGTTCCGTGCGCAGCTCCGCGTCCTCGGCCGGCAGCGCCCCGGCCAGCCGGGACAGCAACTGGCCGGCGATGAACTCGCGGAAGATGCGGGCCGCCGTCTCGTGGGTGAGGGCCGAGCGGACGACGGCGAGCAGCGGGGTGCGGGTCGCCGGATCCTCCCAGACCCGCAGGAAGGCGCGGGTGAACTCCTCGCCGATCCGGCCGGGGTCCAGGGGGCCGAGCGCGGCGATCCGCTCGGCGACCGGCCCCGCGGTCACCGCCACGGCGGCCGAGAACAGCCCCTCCTTCGTGCCGAAGTAGTGGTGCACCAGCGCCTGGTCGACCTCGGCGCCGCGCGCGATGGCGCGTACCGACGTCTTCTCGTAGCCGCGCTCGGCGAACAGCGCGCGGGCCGTCTCCAGGATCCGCTCCCGGGTGGCGGGGCCGCGCTCCGCGCCGCTCCCGGCGGGCCGCCCGCGCCGCCGGCCCGCCGCCCGCGGGGCGCCCGGCGCGGCGGAGTCGTCCGGTGCGGTGGAGGCGGCGGGGGTGGCGCCGTCCTCAGCGCCGGACATCGCGCCCGCCGGCCCCGGCCCGCAGATGCATCCGGGTGAAGGCGAGCGCCTCGGCCAGATCGGCCTCCCGCTCGGCGGCCGACATGGCGCGCCGGGTGTTGACCTCCACCACCACATGGCCGTCGTAGCCGGTGGCGGCGAGCCCGCGCAGCAGTTCGCCGCACGGCTGCGTGCCGCGGCCGGGCACCAGGTGCTCGTCGCGGCCCGAGCCGCTGCCGTCGCCGATGTGGACGTGGCCGAGCCGGTCGCCCATCCGGGCCGCCATCGCCAGCGCGTCGGTCCGGGAGGTCGCGGCGTGCGAGAGATCGAGGGTGAAGTGCCGGTAGTCCTCGTCGGTCGGGTCCCAGCCGGGCGCGTACGCCAGCATCTCGCGGTCCCGGTACCGCCAGGGGTACATGTTCTCCACCGCGAACCTGACATCCGTCTCGTGGGCCATCCGCCCGATGCCGGAGACGAAGTCCCGTGCGTAGCCGCGCTGCCAGCGGAACGGCGGATGGACGACCACCGTGCTCGCGCCCAGCCGGTGGGCGGCGTCGCGGGCGCGCAGCAGTTTGCGCCAGGGGTCGGTGGACCACACCCGCTGGGTGACCAGCAGGCACGGCGCGTGGATGGCGAGCACCGGCACCCCGTACCGGTCGGACAGCCGGCGCAGGGCGTCGATGTCCTGGCTCACCGGGTCCGTCCACACCATGACCTCGACGCCGTCGTAGCCGAGCTTGGCGGCTATCGCGAAGGCCGACGCGGTGTTCTCCGGGTACGCCGAGGCGGTCGACATCGCGACCTTGGTCCCCGGATTCGCCTGGTGTGCCACGCGCCCCAGCCTAAAGGGCCCGATTCCTTGACGACGGCAGCCCTGCGCTCCAGTATTCATCGCATGATGAATAAATCGGCACCGGGCCGGGAACCGGCGGTACGGGCCGCCGGCCTGACCGTGGTGCGCGGCGGGGCCCGGGTGATCGACGGCCTGGACTTCACCGTGCCGGCCGGCAGCGTCACCGGCCTGCTGGGCCCGTCCGGCTGCGGCAAGACGACACTCATGCGCGCGATCGTCGGCGCGCAGGCCCGGGTGAGCGGCACCGTGGAGGTCCTGGGCCGGCCCGGCGGCAGCCCGGAGCTGCGGCACCGGCTGGGGTACGTCACCCAGGACCCGTCGGTGTACCGCGATCTGACCGTGCGACAGAACCTGGACTACTTCGCCGCCGTGCTCGGCATCCCGCGCCCCCGCCGGGCCGCGGCGGTGGACGGCGCGCTCACCGATGTGGACCTCGGCGCGAAGGCGGACGCGCTGACCGGGGCGCTCTCCGGCGGCCAGCGCTCCCGGGTCTCGCTCGCCGTGGCGCTGCTGGGTACCCCGGAGCTGCTGGTGCTGGACGAGCCCACGGTCGGTCTCGATCCGGTGCTGCGGCGCGATCTGTGGAACCTCTTCCACCGGCTGGCCGACGAGCGGGGCACCACGCTGCTCATCTCCTCGCACGTGATGGACGAGGCCGACCGCTGCCACCGGCTGCTGCTGATGCGCGAGGGCGCGCTGCTCGCCCAGGGCAGCCCGGCCGAACTGCGGGAGGCCACCGGCAGCGCCACCATCGAGGGCGCCTTCCTGCGCCTGGTCGACCGGGCCGCCCGCCCGGAGAGCGCGGGGCGGGAAGAACCGGAACGGCGCGCGGACCGGGAAGCAGACGCGGGAAACACCGGACCCGAGGGAGACACCGCCGCATGAGCCCCGCCCGTACCCTCGCCACCGCCCGCCGCGTGCTGCGCCAGCTGCGCCACGATCCGCGCACCGTCGCGCTGCTGCTGCTCGTCCCGGTGCTGCTGCTCACGCTGCTGTACTACGTCTTCGACAACCGGGCGGCGGAGTTCGACCGGATCGGATCGTCCCTGCTCGGGATCTTCCCCATGCTGACCATGTTCCTGGTGACCTCCATCGCCACCCTGCGCGAACGCACCTCCGGCACCCTGGAACGGCTGCTCGCCATGCCGCTCGCCAAGGCCGACCTCCTCCTCGGCTACGCGCTGGCCTTCGGCGCCCTCGCCGTTCTCCAGGCCGGCCTGGTCACCGGCCTCGCCGTGTGGCTGCTCGGCCTCACCGTGGCCGGCTCCCCCTGGCTGCTGCTGCTCGTGGCCGTGCTCACCGCGCTGCTCGGCACGGCCATGGGGCTGTTCGTCTCGGCCTTCGCCGCCTCCGAGTTCCAGGCGGTGCAGTTCATGCCGGCCTTCGTCTTCCCGCAGCTGCTGCTGTGCGGCCTGTTCACCCCGCGCGACACCATGCAGCCCGCCCTGGAGTACGTCTCGAACGTGCTGCCCATGTCGTACTCCGTCAACGCCGCCCAGCAGGTGCTGGAGCACCCGGGCGTCACCGGCCACTACCTGCGCGACCTGGGCATCGTCGCCGGCGTCGCGCTCGGCGTTCTCGTTCTCGGCGCCGCCACGCTGCGGCGGCGCACCGCCTAGGACCGGCCGAACGCCCCCTCCGCCGGTTCCGGCCTCCGCTCCGCCCCGTTCCGCATCCCGTCCAGCCGCCGCAGGATCACCCCCTCGCGCAGCGCCCACGGGCAGATCTCCACCGACTCCACGTCGAACAGATCCAGCGCCGCCTCCGCCACCACCGCCCCCGCCAGCAACTGCGGCGCCCGCCCCTGCGAGACGCCCGGCAGCGTCGCCCGCTCCGCCGCCGGCATCACCGTCAGCTTCGGCACCCACGAGCGCAGATCACCGCGCCCCAGGTCGCGCCGTACGTACAGCCCGTCCGCCGCCCGTGCCGCGCCCGCCAGCCGGGCCAGCTGCCGGAACGTCTTGGAGGTGGCCACCACCCGGTCCGGCGGACCGAAGCGGGTGAAGTCGCCCACCACCTGCGCGATCTCGCCGCGCACCTGGCGGCGCAGCGCCTTCACGTCCGCCGCGTCCGGCGGATCCCCCGGCAGCCCGGCCGCCGTCAGCCGCCCCGCGCCCAGCGGCAGCGACACCGCCGCGTCCGGCGCCTCGTCGACCCCGTAGGCGATCTCCAGCGAACCGCCCCCGATGTCGAACAGCAGCAACCGCCCCGCCGACCAGCCCAGCCAGCGGCGCGCCGCCAGGAACGTCAGCCGCGCCTCGTCCGCGCCCGACAGCACCTGGAGCGCCACGCCCGTCTCCCGCGCCACCCGGTCCAGCACCACGTCCGCGTTGCTCGCCTCGCGCACCGCCGAGGTCGCGAACGGCAGCAGTTCGGCGACGCCCTGGTCCTCGGCGACCTCCAGCGCCTCCTTGACCACCTGGATCAGGCGCTCTATCCCGACGGTGTCGATCGCACCCCCGTCGTCCAGCAACTCCGCCAGCCGCAACTCCACCTTGTGGGAGTACGCCGGCAGCGGGCGCGCACCCGGATGCGCGTCGACGACCAGCAGATGGACCGTATTGGAACCCACGTCGAGAACACCGAGCCTCATGAGGGGCAACGCTACCCGGGCCCCTTACCCTGGCGTGGTGGCAATGACGAAGAGGGCGAAGGCGGGCAGAACCGTCAGGCAGCTCGATGGGGCACGGCGGCGCGCGGCCGGCGACGAGGTGGCACTCGACCACCCCCGCGCATGGGTGGAGTTCCCCGACCCGGCCGACGCCGAGCAGGTCTTCCGCTGCGATCTGACCTGGCTGACCTCGCGCTGGCACTGTGTGTTCGGCAACGGCTGCCAGGGCATCGAGGCCGGCCGCGCCTCCGACGGCTGCTGCACCCTGGGGGCGCACTTCTCGGACGAGGAGGACGAGGCGCGCGTCGCCCGGCACGCCGCCCGGCTCACCCCCGAGACCTGGCAGTTCCACGCCGAGGGCACCTCCGAACGCGGCTGGGTGCAGCTCGACGACGACGGCGAACGGCAGACCCGGCGCCTGGAGGGGGCGTGCATCTTCCTCAACCGCCCCGGATTCGTCGCGGGCGCCGGCTGCGCGCTGCACACCATGGCGCTCGCCGAGGGCCGCGAGCCCCTGGAGACCAAGCCGGACGTGTGCTGGCAGCTGCCGGTCCGCCGCACCTACGAGTGGGTGGAGCAGCCCGACGGCGAGCAGCTGCTGTACGTCTCGATCGGCGAGTACGACCGGCGCGGCTGGGGCCCCGGCGGCCATGACCTGCACTGGTGGTGCACCGGCGCCCCGAGCGCGCACGGCGCGGGACGGCCGGTGTACGAGTCGTACCGGCCCGAGCTGATCGAGCTGATGGGCAAGGAGGGGTACGCCGAGCTGGCCCGGCTGTGCGCGGAACGGCTGGCCGTGCACGCCGCCGTACCCCCCGGCGTACGCCCGCTCCCGCTGCTGGCCCCGCACCCCGCCGACCCCGGACCGGCCGCCGCTCCCGTGTGCTCCGTCTCGGAATCCGGGAAGACCGTCCCAGCACCCGGGCGAGAGGCGTAGCCTCGACGCAAGCAGCCCGTGTCCCGAAGGAGAGCAGCACCATGGCGACGCTGAGGTCCCGAACCGTCACCCACGGCCGCAACATGGCGGGCGCCCGCGCCCTTCTGCGGGCCGCCGGCGTAGCACGGGAGGACTTCGGCAAGCCGATCATCGCGGTCGCCAACAGCTTCACCGAGTTCGTGCCCGGCCACACCCACCTCCAGCCGGTGGGCCGCATCGTCTCCGACGCCATCAAGGCGGCCGGCGGCGTCCCGCGCGAGTTCAACACCATCGCGGTGGACGACGGCATCGCCATGGGCCACAGCGGCATGCTGTACTCCCTGCCGTCCCGCGATCTGATCGCCGACTCCGTGGAGTACATGACGGAGGCGCACTGCGCGGACGCGCTGATCTGCATCTCCAACTGCGACAAGATCACCCCCGGGATGCTGATGGCCGCCCTCCGGCTGAACATCCCCACCGTCTTCGTCTCCGGCGGCCCCATGGAAGCCGGCAAGACCACCCTGGTCGACGGCACCGTCCGCTCCAACCTCGACCTGGTGCACGCCATGTCCGAGGCCGTCTCCGACGCCACCTCCGACGAGGACCTGCTGCGCATCGAGGAAGCGGCCTGCCCGACCTGCGGCTCCTGCTCCGGGATGTTCACCGCCAACTCGATGAACTGCCTGGTCGAGGCGCTGGGCCTGGCCCTGCCCGGCAACGGCTCGGTGCTGGCCACCCACACCGCGCGCAAGGAGCTGTACGAGGCCGCCGGCCGCACCGTCGTGGAGATCACCAAGCGCCGCTACGAGCAGGACGACACCTCCGTCCTGCCCCGCGAGCTGGCCTCCCGCGCCGCGTTCGAGAACGCCATGGCGCTGGACGTGGCCATGGGCGGCTCCACCAACACCGTGCTGCACCTGCTGGCCGCGGCCGTCGAGGCCGGCCTGGACTTCGGCCTCGCCGACATCGACGCCGTCTCCCGCCGGGTGCCGTGCGTGTGCAAGGTCGCGCCGAACGGCGCGTACCACATGGAGGACGTCCACCGGGCCGGCGGCATCCCCGCCATCCTGGGCGAACTCCAGCGCGCCGGGCACCTGAACGAGGACGTGCACGCCGTGCACGCCGACTCGCTCGCCGAGTGGCTGAAGAAGTGGGACCTGCGCGGCGGCTCGCCCGCCCCTGAGGCAGTCGAACTCTTCCACGCCGCGCCCGGCTGTGTGCGCTCGGCCGAGGCGTTCTCCCAGTCCGAACGGTGGGAGACGCTCGACCTGGACGCCGCCGGCGGCTGCATCCGCGACGTGGAGCACGCCTACTCGGCCGACGGCGGGCTCGCCGTGCTCACCGGCAACCTGGCCCCCGACGGCGCCGTCGTGAAGACCGCCGGTGTGGACGAGTCGATCTGGACCTTCACCGGCCCGGCCGTGGTCGTCGAGTCGCAGGAGCAGGCGGTCGAGGCGATCCTCGGCAAGCGGGTCAAGGAGGGCGACGTGGTCGTCGTCCGCTACGAGGGCCCCAAGGGCGGCCCCGGCATGCAGGAGATGCTGTACCCCACGGCGTTCCTCAAGGGCCGCGGCCTGGGCGCCAAGTGCGCGCTGATCACCGACGGCCGGTTCTCCGGCGGCACCTCCGGACTGTCCATCGGCCACGTCTCCCCGGAGGCGGCCTCGGGCGGCACCATCGCGCTGGTGCGCGACGGCGACATGATCAGCATCGACATCCCGGGCCGCAGCATCGAACTCCAGGTCCCCGAAGCCGAGCTGGCGGCGCGCCGCGAGGCGCTCGGCGGCCGGTACGCGCCGGTGGACCGCGACCGCAAGGTGTCGCTGGCGCTGCGCGCCTACGCCGCGATGGCCACCAGCGCCGACAAGGGCGCGGTGCGCGACGTCAGCAAGCTGGAGGACTGACCGCCGCCCCGGTCACCCCGCCACCCCGCCCGCCGCGCCCGGCCGTATCACCGGGCCCGGCGGGCGCGCGCGTTCCCGCGTTCCGCACCACCGCCGTTGCCGGAACGGCAATCCTTGCCCCGCCCGGTGGCCCGGACGCTCACAGCTCGGGCAGCCGCACCGCGTAAAGCGTGTTCCCCAGGGTCACCACATACGCCCAGCCGTCCAGCAGCACCGGCGCCGGAGCCCAGGCGTCACTGCCCAGACCCGGCGTGCCCGGGTGCGCCGGGCCCGTCCACAGCGTGCCGCCGTCCGCCGTGTCCACCACGGACAGCCGGCCCTCCTGGTCCGACAGATACAGCCGGCCGTCCGCGACCAGCGGCTCCGACGCCCCCGACACCCCGGTCTCGGCGCTCCACCGCACCTCACCGGCCGCCGCGTCCACCGCCGTGACCCGGCCCGCCGTGTCCGTCACGTACACCAGACCGTCGTCCGCCAGCACCGCGCGCGGCTCCGCCGGATGCGGCAGCTCGGTGCGCACCCACTCCCCGTTCGCCAGGTCCATCCGCTGCACCGCCACCGACACCGGCAGCTCCGGGTCCCACTCCTCGAAGTACGCGGCCTCCTCGTCCAGGGCGACCAGCTCCAGCAGACTCGGCACCGGCGCCAGCGGGCGCGGGGCGTGCCACTGCTCCCGCCCCGTCCCGTCCAGCAGCATCATCTCCGGGGCCCCGCCGGTCTCCTCGTCCCGGCTCACCGCCAGCAGCCGGTCGCCGTGCGCGCGCAGATCGGTGAGATACCGGCCCGGCACCTCCCAGGTGCCCAGCCGCTCCGGCGTCTCCTGGGCGTAGAACCGCACCGTGCTGTCGCCGTTCTGGAGCGCCAGCCGGTCCCCGACTGCCACCAGGTCGCGCAGCTCCGGGGCGTCCAGCTGCCACAGCTCCGCCCCGTCCGCCGGATCGAGCGCGATGACCCCCTTCTCGGAGCGGGCGAACACCGCGCCGCCCGCCGCGATCGCCGCCGGCGGCCCCAGACTCGTGCGCGGCCCGTTGTACCGCCACGACTCCGCCCCGTCCGCCGGGTTCAGCACGACGGTCCGCACCCCCCACGCCGCACACAGCAGCTCCGCCGCCAGCGGCCGGCAGGAGAACCCGTCGGTCGGCGCGTCCTGCACCCCGACATCCCGCAGATCCAGCTCCCACGGCTCGGGCGCCCGCTCCTCGGGCGCCGCACCGCCCGCGCCGCCCGCACCGCCCGCCCCCGGGGACGCCGGTGCCGTCCCGCCGTCGTCCATCCACAGCAGCCGCGCCCCCGCCCCGGCCGCCAGCAGCACGGCCACCGCCACCCCCGCCAGCGCCAGCCGGCGCCCGCCCCGCCGCCGCACGGGCCGGGGCGCCGTGTCCTCCTCCGCGCCGCCCCCGGTGCCCGGCGCCCGCCACACCGGCGACGCCCGCACCTCGCCCGCCTGCGCCCGCGAGTCCGCCCACGCCGCCATCCGCAGCACCGTCACCACGTCCGGCCGCTGCCGCGGATCCTTCGCCAGACACAGCCCGACCAGCTCCCGCAGCGGCTCCGGCACCGCGTCCAGCACCGGCTCCTCGTGCACCACCCGGTAGGCCACGGCCAGCGGATCGGGCCCCGGCACCTCACCCGTCTCGAACGGGCTGTGCCCGGTCGCCGCGTACGCCACCACCGCCCCCAGCGCGAACACGTCCGCCGCCTGCGTCACCTCCGCCCCACCCGTCAGCTGCTCCGGCGCCATGAACGGCGGCGACCCCAGCACCGCACCCGTCTCCGTCAGCCGGTGCGAATCCGTGAGCGCCCGCGAGATCCCGAAGTCGATGACCCGCACGCCGTCCTCGGCCAGCAGCACATTGCCCGGCTTCAGATCCCGGTGCACCAGCCCCCGCCCGTGGATGTCCCGCAGCGCCTCCGCCAGCTGCGCCCCCACCCGGGCCGCCTCCCGCGCGCTCAGCGGCCCGTCCCGGTCCACCCTGTCGGTCAGCGAACCACCCGGGACGAACAGCGTGGCCAGCCACGGCGGATCGCCGTCCGGATCCGCGTCCACCACCGGCGCCGTGTACGCGCCGCCCACCTTCCGGGCCGCCGCCACCTCCCGCCGGAACCTGGCCCGGAACCCCGGGTCCTGGGCGTACTCCCGGCGGATCACCTTCACGGCCACCTGCCGGCCCGCCGGCGTCCGGGCCAGATACACCACCCCCATGCCGCCGCTGCCGAGGCGCCGCTCCAGGACGTAGTCGCCCAAACGCTCGGGTGCGGTGCCGTCCGTCATGGCCACTCCCCCTGAGACAAGTCGGAACTCACCCTACAAAGGCCGGGCGGGCGCCGGTCATAATCGACACCATGTCCACACCCCTGGCACAGCGACCCCAGCCGGACCCGATCCGTTTCTACGGCACCAGCTGGGTCGATCACTCGCGCGGCTACGGAGCGCGGCGCTTCGTACTCGGCCTGGGCGCCTCCCTGCTGGCGGCCCTCGGCGTGCTGGCACTCAAGCTCGGCTACAACGGGCTGACCCTCTCGCAGGGCGCGGCCTGGCTGCGCGTGCTGGTCATCGTCGCCTTCGCCGGCTGCACCGCCGTCGCCTTCACCCGCGCCCTGAACAGCTGGACCCGGCCCCGCGCGGCGGGCGAGGACGAGGCCGCCTTCCGCAGCATCAAGATCATCGGCTTTGTGGGGATCCTCCTCGCGTACGCGCTGCGCAGCGCGGTCGAGGCCCCGGGCGAGAAGCTGCGCCGCATGGACTACGAGGCCGCCGTCACCCAGTGGGAACGGCTCACCACCAAGCGGTCCGGCAACCCCGCCCGCAAGCGCGGCCGAGCCGGCGCAGGTGGCAAGCGGCGCTGAGCGGGAAGGGGAGGGCACATGACCGTCTCCAAGGCCACCCTCGCCGCCTCCTTCAACGCCGTCGCCGCCGACTACGCCGCCACCAGGCCCGGCTACCCGGCCGCGCTGTACGACGCGGTCGAGGAACTGGCCGGCCGCCCGCTGCACGGCGCCCGCGTGCTGGATGTCGGCGCCGGCACCGGCATCGGCACCGCCCCGATGCTGGCGCGCGGTGCCCAGGTGACCGCTGCGGAGCCAGGCCCCGGTATGGCCGCCCAACTGCGCGCGCACCTCCCCGCTGTCCCCCTGGTGCGCGGCTCCGGCGACGCCCTGCCCTTCGCGGCCGACACCTTCGACCTGGTGACGTACGCCCAGGCCTGGCACTGGACGGACCCGGCCCGCTCCCTCCCCGAGGCCCTGCGCGTCCTGCGCCCGGGCGGCACCCTCGCCCTCTGGTGGAACACCCCGGACGAGTCCGTCGCCTGGGTCGCCGCCCAGCAGCGGCGGCTCAGCCCCGGGCACCGGTACGACGTCACCGACCGTGCCCCCGCCCTCATCCGGGGAGCTGCCCCGCACCTCACCCCCCACTACCGGGAACTGCGCTGGACCCGCACCCTCCCCCTCGACACCCACCTCGCCGCCCTCACCACCCACTCCACCCTCGCCACCCTCCCGCCGGAGCGCGCCGCCGCCCTGATCGAGGCCGAGCGCGCCGCGCTCCGCGCCGTCGTCGGGGACGGACCCGTGACCGAGCCGTACGTCGTGCGGCTGACCGCTGTGCGGACACCCGCCTGACGGTCCCGGCCCCCGGTGCACCATGGGGGGATGACTCAGAAGATCGCTGTCCTCGGCACCGGCAAGATCGGCGAGGCGCTGCTCGGCGGCATGCTGCGCGGCGGCTGGGCCCCCGGCGACGTGCTGGTGTCCACGCGGCGCGCCGAGCGGGCCGAGGCACTGCGCGCCCGGTACGGGGTCACCGCCGTCGGCAACGCCGAGGCCGCCAAGACCGCCGACATCCTCATCCTGTCCGTCAAGCCGCAGGACATGGGCGCCCTCCTCGGTGAACTCGCCCCGCACACCCCCGCCGACCGCCTCGTCATCTCGGTCGCCGCCGGTATTCCCACCGCGTTCGTCGAGGACCGGCTCACCGCCGGTACCCCCGTGGTGCGCGCCATGCCCAACACCGCCGCGCTCGTCGACGAGGGCATGACCGTCATCTCCGGCGGCGCGCACGCCACCGAGGACCACCTGGCCCACGCCGAACGCATCCTCGGCGGCGTCGGCGCCACCCTGCGGCTGCCCGAGTCCCAGCAGGACGCCGCCACCGCGCTCTCCGGTTCCGGGCCCGCGTACTTCTACTACCTGGTCGAGGCGATGACCGACGCCGGCATCCTGCTCGGTCTGCCCCGTGACAAGGCGCACGAGCTGATCGTGCAGGCCGCCGTCGGCGCCTCGGTGATGCTGCGCGACAGCGGCGAGCACCCCGTGGTGCTGCGCGAGGCCGTGACCTCCCCGGGCGGCACCACCATCTCCGCGATCCGCGAACTGGAGAAGCACGGGGTACGCGCCGCCCTCATCGCCGCGCTGGAGGCGGCCCGCGACCGCAGCCGCGAACTGGCCTCCGGCCGCTGAGCCGCCGGGCCGCCCGGCCGCGCACCCCGCCCGCCCCGCACGGACGGGCGGGGTACGCACACCCCGCTCAGCCGGCCACCGGCACCTCCGCCGCCCGGGGCCCGTCCCCGCCCCCGTCACCCGAGGCGTACATCCGGGCGATGACATCCTCGATGTCCGGCTCCCGCAGCGACAGATCCAGCAGCGGATAGTCCGCCGCCACCCGCGCCACCAGCGGCGCCGCGCTCGCCTTGGCCGGGAACGCCAGCCACTGCCGCGGCCCCTCCACCCGCACCGTGCGCGCGCCCTCGACGCTGATCGGCGGCTGCTCCCGCTCCAGATCCACCACCAGCTGCCGCTCGCCCGCGCCCGCCTCGTACAGACCGGGCAGCCCGCCGTCGTACATCAGCCGGCCGTGGTCGATCACCATCACCCGCCGGCACAACTGCTCGATGTCGGTCAGATCGTGCGTGGTCAGCAGCACCGTCGTGCCCCGCTCGGCGTTCAGCTCACGCAGGAAGGAACGCACCTTCGCCTTGCTGATCACATCGAGCCCGATCGTCGGCTCGTCCAGATACAGCACCTCCGGATCGTGCAGCAGCGCCGCCGCGATGTCCCCGCGCATCCGCTGCCCCAGCGACAGCTGCCGCACCGGAACCTCCAGCAGCTCCGCCAGATCCAGCAGTTCGACGCAGCGCTCCAGGTTCTCCCGGAACCGCGCCTGCGGCACCCGGTACATCCGGCGCACCAGCGCGTACGAGTCGCGCAGCGGCAGATCCCACCACAGCGTGGTGCGCTGCCCGAACACCACCCCGATCCGGCGGGCGAGCCGGGTCCGCTCGTGCTGCGGGTCGATACCCGCCACCCGCAGCCGGCCGCCGCTCGGGGTCAGAATCCCGGTCAGCATCTTGATCGTGGTCGACTTCCCGGCCCCGTTCGGGCCGATGTAGCCGACCATCTCGCCGCGCCGCACGGTGAACGAGATCCCGTTCACCGCCCGCACCTCGCTCCTGGTCCGCCGGAACCGGCCGGCCCGCCGCCGTACCCGGAACACCTTCTCCAGTTCCTCCAGCACGATCAGCTCATCGCCGCCCGCCACCGTCCCCCGCGTCCCGTCCATCCCGTCCGTCCCATCCATCCCGTCCGACGCAGCCATCCCGTCCATGCCCCTCAACTCCCCGTGCTCCGATAGCTCCGCACCCCGACCCGCCACAGCAGCGCCGTCAGCGCGCACATCACGACGGCGACCAGCGGCGAGAGGAAGTCCACCCAGCCGGGAAGACCCAGGGGGTCGTCCCGGTCCAGCAGCCGCAGCAGCGGAACCCAGTTCACGAACGCCAGCGGCACCACGTACGTAACCCCCCGCACCAGCTCGGTGCCGTAGATCGTCGGCGGATACTGGAGCAGCCGGTTGCCGCCGTACGTCACCGAGTTCTGCACCTGCGCCGCGTCCTGCGCCCAGAACTGGAACGCCCCGCCGAGCGCCCACAGCGCCCCGAAGATCGCCGCCCCGCAGACGATCACCCCGGCCAGCAGCGCGTACTCCAGCACCGACCAGCCCGGCCGCAGCTGGGCGAGGGCCCAGCCGAGGACCAGCAGCCCCTGCACGATCCGGCCCACCCGGCGCAGGACGAAACGGTCCGCAGCGACCTGCGCGAACAGCGGCACCGGGCGGATCAGCATGGTGTCCACGCTGCCGTCGCGCACCCGGGCGCCCAGCTGGTCCATGTTCCCGAGGAACAGATCGGCCAGGCCGAGGGAGCAACTGGCGGTGGCGTACATGAGCGCCACCTCGCCGACCGAGAAACCGCCCAGCTGATCGACGTGCGAGAAGATGATGAGAATGCCGGCGAACTCCAGCCAGCTGGTGATCGCGTTCCCGAGCGTGGTGAGCAGGAACGAGGCGCGGTAGGCGAGCGTCGAGCGGAACCACATCCCGACGATCAGCCCGTAGCCGCGCAGCCCGTCGAGAACCTTAACCACCCTGCACCACCACACGCCGGGTCGCCGCCGCCTGCACCAGCCGGCCGAGCAGCAGCAGGGCCACCGCCCACAGCAGCGGGAACAGCAGCACGGCGAACGCCCCGCCACCCGCGTACCGGCCCAGGAGTACGTCCGCCGGCACCTGGAGCAGTGCCGCCCAGGGCAGCCACTGGAGCACGGTGCCCAGCCCCTCGGGGAAGACGGTCAGCGGCATGACCATGCCGGAGCAGAACATCCCGAGCAGATTGCTCACCATGTTCAGCCCGTTGCCGTCCATCAGCCAGAAGGCCATCAGGGCGACCAGATAGTTGAGCGCGAACGCCACCAGCAGGCCGAGGGCGAGGGCGCAGCCGAAGAGCAGCCAGCGCAGCGGGTCGGTGGGCAGCGCCAGCTCGAAGATCAGCCCACCGACGACGACCGGGACGATGCCGCGCCCGAGCAATTGGAACGCGGAGCGGCCGAGATCCACCGCCAGCCACCACAGCTGGAGATCGACCGGCCGGTAGAGATCGATGGAGATCTCGCCGGTACGGATCCGCTCCTGGAGTTCCTCGCGGAAACCGCCGCCCATGACGGCGGTCGCGGCGAGAAGTCCCTGGCCCACCCATACGAAGGTGAGCGCCTGCGCCTGGTCGTAACCCCCCAGACCGGGGCGCTGATCCCACAGCGCGATAAACGTATAGCTCATGAAGAAGCCGAACACCGTATTGGTGAACACTCCGGCCGCCGTGGCGACGCGATACGTCGCATAGCGCCGGAAACTGCTGCCCGCGACAGCGCGGTACAGCCCGGACATCCGCATGTCATGAACCCCCTTTCTTCCGGAGCCAAAACGCCGGAGCCTAGGGGGCGGAAGGAAAGCGCCGCTACCGAATATCGGCGCTCCGCCGGAACCGGAACCAGCGGGTACGGCCGGCCCGGTGCAGCCGCACCGCCTCCCAGTAGGCGGCGTCCAGATCGGCGCCGGCGGAACGCCAGGGGTGACGCAGATCGAAGCCCGAGCCGGAGGCGACGGCGGTGGTGGTGGAGCCGGGTACGGAAACCGCTGCGGAGTGAAGTGAGGAGTCCATGACGCCAGAGTGCGACCGGGACGGGGCCGGGCGCGCGTCGATTGACGAGGACCGTCAAACGACTGCCGGACGGGGCGCCGCGCTCCCACAATGGATGCCATGGCCGTAGTCATCGACATCGCCGGACTGCCGACCGACCACATCGTCTTCGGCCCCTCGCCGCTCGCCGAACTCGGCGCGGCCCTCCATGTGCTCTCCGAACCGGGCCACCACCCGGCCCGCGCCGAATGGGCGGCCTCGGTGCACTGCGCCCTGCCGGCGGATCTCGCGGACCGGCTGTGCGAGGCGGACTTCCTGTGGCGCTCCACCCGCTCCGACATCCTGCTGCCCGCCGTCCCGGGGCGCACCTTCGAGGAGGACCTGGATGCGGTGGACGGCATGAGCCACGAGCGGTACGTGGACGCGGCGCTGGAGATCTCCTGTGCCGCACTGCGCTACGGGCCGGCGGGGGCCGGTTCGCCGCTGACCGATCCGGTGGACCGGGACAGGGCCCTGGACCGGGCGGCGGCCAGGGGTCCGCGCCAGCGGGCGTTCGTGGAACGGCTGCTGGCGGACCCGGTCCCGGTGCGCGCCTGGATCAGGCGGCTGCTGGAGGACTGCCACGAGGAGTTCTTCGCCCGGGCGTGGGAGGAAGTCAGGCCCCGGCTGGCGGCCGACGCCCGGCACAAGACGGAGCTGCTGAAGCGCAAGGGTTTGCCGGACGCGATGGCGGCGGTGTCGTCCGCCGTCTCCGTGGACGGCACCGCCGGCCGGCTGGTGATCGACAAGATGTACGAGGGGCGGACGACGGCGCTGGACCGGGAGGCCGGCCTCGGTATCGCTTTCGTCCCGACGGCGTTCGCCTGGCCGCATCTGCTGGCGCTGCACGCCCGGGGCTGGCGGCCGGTGATCCAGTACCCGATGGCCGACCCGCAGCAGTCGCGGTACCCGGCTCCGGCGTCGGGGGAGTTGCTGGCCCGCCGGCTGTCGGCGCTGGCGCACCCGACGCGGCTGCGGATGTGCCGGACGCTGGCGTTCGCCCCGCACACGACGGGCGAGCTGGCGTCGTCCCTGTCGATGACCGCGCCGGAGGTGTCGCGCCACCTGGCGGTGATGCGGAAGGCCGGTCTGCTCTCAACGCGGCGGCACGGACGGTACGTTCAGCACAGCCTGGACCTGTCGGTGGTGGCCCGGCTGGGCAGCGAGTTCCTGGAGACGGTGCTGCGGTGAGCCGGCCGGGTGACCTCGATTTGACACTCTCTCGGCCCGGTCCGTAAGGTCCTCCGAGTTGCCGCAGAGGGGCAAGTTCTCAGGCCAGGATCCGGATTTGGATCGGGCGGGGGAATCCCCTAAAGTGGTGGACACGCCGGAGGGCGCAAAACTCAAAGGCTTAACTCCCCCCAGCGGGGGCCAAGTTCGAGAAATCGGATGTGGTAAGCTGGGAAACACGAAGGGAAAGCCCGGAGGGGCCCGAGAGGGAACCAAAGGAAGCATCCGTTCCTTGAGAACTCAACAGCGTGCCAAATAGTCAATGCCAGATTATTTACTGAGTCTGCATCTCGACCTCGTCTGAGGTGCAGCATTTAAGCGAGGATTTTCCTTGCTCTTACATGAAGCATTCATGGAGAGTTTGATCCTGGCTCAGGACGAACGCTGGCGGCGTGCTTAACACATGCAAGTC
>NZ_FPAB01000001.1:0-805910 GCF_900116145.1 Streptomyces harbinensis
GGCGACCACCCCGCCGAGGCCGCGCCGGCCGCTGGGGATGCCGAGCAGATCGATGGCGACCAGGGGCCGGAAGAACTCCCCGTACACCGAGACCACCGCCTCCGTAAGCTCGGCGATGAGCCGGGGTCCGGTCGTGCTGTCGAGCTGGTCCTCGTCGATGTGGACCTGGTAGTGCGGCATGCGGGGCTCCTTCACCGAGCAATTACCTTTGCACTCAAAGATAAAAGTCGAGGGATGCGATGTCAACGGACGAGAGCGGCCCGCAGGACGTGGACGCGGCCGTCAGGGATCTGCTGCTGCTCATGCCGCGGATGGTCGGGCGGGTCAAACGCATCCAGGTGCCCGCGGAACTGCGCTCGATGGCCCTGGCGCCGCGCCATCTGTCCCTGCTGTCCTACCTGCTCTTCGACGGCCCGATGACGGTCAACGACCTCGCCGCCCGGCTGGAGGTGGCCCCCACCACCGTGAGCCTGATGGTCGGCGATCTGACCCGGAAGAACGTGCTGGAGCGCCGTCCGGATCCCGCCGACCGCCGCCGCCGGATCGTCAGCGTCACCGACGAACTGCGCCCGGCCATCACCCGCTGGCTCGCCCCCGGGGCCGCCGCCTGGCGCCAGGCACTGGCGCCGCTCACCCCGGCGGAGCGGGCGCTGTTCGTCGCCACGTTCCGCGCGTACGAGGCCGCCCTGGCCCGGGAGGACGACACGGACCGGGCGGACGGCTGACGGGACCGGCCGTGCGGACGGCCGGCGGCAGGCCCGTGCATCCGGTCCGTGCATCCGGTCCCTGCCGCCTCCGGCACGAGAAAACCCCCGGGGCCGGCACGGGAGTGAGCCGGCCCCGGGGGTCATCCGGGGGTGAGGGTCGGGAAACGCTCAGCGGCGGGTGCGGCCACCCACCGGCGCCTTGGCGCCCTTGGTCAGTTCGGCGGCCTTGTCCACTTTCTCGGCCTCCTCCAGGGCGGCCACCGCCTCCTCGATCAGGCGTTCCTCCGTCTTGCGGCGCTGCGCCGCCAGATAGGCGGCCCGTTCCGCGCGGAAGGATTTGAGCGTGGCCACACACATCGCGATCATCACGAAACTGAACGGCAGCGCGATGATGATCGCCACCGTCTGGAGTGTGGTCAGCGCGTCACTGCCCGCCGCCACCAGCAGGGCGATGGCCACGGTGCCCTCGACGACCGACCAGAACACCCGGCTCCAGCGCGGCGGGGTGGGGTCGCCGCCCGAGGCCAGCATGTCCACCACGTACGAGCCGGAGTCCGAGGAGGTGACGAAGAACAGCACGATCAGCAGCATCGTGATACCCGCGACCAGGGCGCCGCCCGGGAAGTGGTCGAGCAGCTGGAAGAGGGCGCTGTCCTTGTTGACGCCGTCCGCGCCGACCATCGAGCCGGGCTCGTTCCGCTCCTGGTGCACGGCGGAGCCGCCGACGACGGAGAACCAGAAGAAGGTGAGCGCGGCCGGGACCAGCAGCACGCCGCCGACGAACTGGCGGACGGTGCGGCCCTTGGAGACGCGGGCGATGAAGATGCCGACGAAGGGCGCCCAGGAGATCCACCAGCCCCAGTAGAAGACGGTCCAGCCGCTCACCCAGGACTTGCCCTCCTCGCCGTACGCGGCTCCGGTGTCGAAGCTGAGCGAGGGCAGCGCCTGGAGGTAGTTGCCGATGTTCTCGGTGAAGTCCGACAGCAGCAGGGTGGTGGAGCCGGCGATCAGCAGGAACGCCATCAGGCAGAAGAACAGCACCATGTTGGTGTTGGACAGCCACTTCATGCCCTTGGCGAGGCCGGAGAGCACCGAGATCAGCGCCAGCAGCGTGATGCCGACGATCAGGGCCACCTGGAGCGCGGTGCCCGGGTTGTCGGCCCAGCCGAGGAAGTCGGCGCCCGCGGATATCTGGAGCACACCGAAGCCGAGCGAGGTGGCGACACCGAAGACGGTACCGACCAGCGCGATGACGTCGATGGCGTCACCGGCCTTGCCCTTCACCCGGTCGCCCAGCAGCGGCTCCAGCGCCCAGCGGATGGAGACCGGCCGGCCCTTGCGGTGCACGGCGTACCCGATGGCCAGGCCGACCACCACGTAGATCGCCCAGGGGTGGATGCCCCAGTGCAGGAAGGTCTGCGAGAACGCGGCGCGCGCGGCCTCCGCCTCGCCGCCCTCGACGCCGGGGCGCGGCGAGTCGTAGAAGGTCAGCGGTTCGGCGACGCCCCAGTAGACGAGGCCGATGCCCATGCCGGCGGCGAAGAGCATCGCCAGCCAGGAGGCGGTGGAGAAGTCCGGCTTGTCGTCGTCCTTGCCCAGCTTGATGTCACCGAAGCGGCTCAGGCCCACCCAGACGACGAAGACCACGAAGAGCGAGACCAGCACCATGTAGTACCAGCCGAGGTTGCCGACCACATCGGAGTTGAGCGCCATGACCGCACGGTTCGCGGCGTCGTCCCAGATGATGGCCCACAGCACGAAGGCGCCGATGATCGCGACGGAGGGCCAGAAGACCCAGGGGGCGATCGTGCGGTGCCATGGCTCTGGTCTCACCGGTGACGGTGCGGGTTTCCGGTCGGACATGCGTTTCCCCTCTGGGCGGTGCGAAGGCTGTGCAAACAGCCTGGTCAACGTGTCGCGCCTGCCCGAGAAGGAAAGATGTATGTGTCACGATTGGGTCTCTGTGCGGAGACGAACAGCACACGGGCCCCATCGGCCGCGTTCCGTACCGCCGTCCCCGCACCGCCGGGCCGCTATCCGGCCGAAAACCGCAGCACGTCGTTGAGGAACGGCACCTCCAGCCACGGCCGGGGCTGGGCCATCAGCGTCAGCAGCACGATCGTGGTGCCGAACACCCCGTAGGTGACGATGTCGGTGGTGCGCGAGCGGACCGCGAGCATGCCGACCTCCGGCACCCAGGCGCGCAGCAGCGCGCCCGCGGCCAGGGAGCCGCCGACGATGAGCAGCCCCACCCGGAAGTTGCCGAGCGTGACCAGCAGCCCCACCAGCGTGCCGCCGATCACCGTCAGCAGCGGCCACTGCCGTATGGCGGCGGGGGCGCTGCCGGGCGCGGTGCGCCGGCCGCCCTCGGGGCGTGCGGTGTCCCGGGTGCTGTACTTGTCGGACGGGGTGCCGCCACCGCCGACGGTGGCGACCTTCCGTACCCGGCGCACCCAGCCGCGTACCGGGCCCGGCAGCCCGATCCTTCGGGTCATGCGGTGGCCGCCTGCCGCTCGGCCGCCTCCACCACGTTGCTCAGCAGCATCGCCCGGGTCATCGGGCCGACCCCGCCGGGGTTGGGGGAGAGCCAGCCGGCCACCTCGGCGACGCCCGGGTGGACATCGCCGACGATCTTGCCGCTCTCGTCGCGGCTGACACCGACGTCGAGGACGGCGGCGCCGGGCTTCACGTCCTCCGGCTTGACCAGGTGCGGCACCCCGGCCGCCGCGACGACGATGTCGGCGCGGCGCAGCTGCGCGGACAGGTCGCGGGTGCCGGTGTGGCACTGGGTGACGGTGGCGTTCTCGCTGCGCCGGGTGAGCAGCAGCGGCAGCGAGCGGCCGACGGTGATGCCGCGGCCGACGACGGCGACCTCGGCGCCGGCGATCTCCACGCCGTGCCGACGCAGCAGCTCGATGATGCCGGCCGGGGTGCAGGGCAGCGGCGCGGGCTCGTTGAGGACGAGCCGGCCGAGGTTGACCGGGTGCAGCCCGTCGGCGTCCTTGGCGGGGTCCATGAGGGCGAGGACGCGGTTGACGTCGGTGCCGCGCGGCAGCGGGAGCTGCACGATGTAGCCGGTGCAGGCGGGGTCCTCGTTCAGCTCGCGGACGACGGCCTCGATCTCCTCCTGGCTCGCGGTGGCGGGCAGCTCGCGCTGGATGGAGGCGATGCCGACGGCCGCGCAGTCGCGGTGCTTGCCGGCCACGTACTTCTGGCTGCCGGGGTCCTCACCGACCAGGACGGTGCCGAGTCCGGGGGTGATGCCGCGCTCACGGAGGGCCTGGACCCGGGTGGTGAGGTCGGACTTGATCGCGGCGGCGGTCGCCTTGCCATCGAGAATCTGCGCGCTCATGCCCCCATCCTCGCGGATGCGGGGGCCTGCCTCCCAATCGCCCGCCGGGAACCCTGGACAGGGCACGGGTGGGCACGATCAAATGACGAGCGGCATTGTCCGCAAAGGGAACTTTCCGAGAGGGCCGTCGACCGCATGAGCACATCTCCGTCCCCGCAGCTGCCCAGCCGCGTCCGGTCGGCCCGTACCGTCTCCTACGCCGTGGCCGTGATCACCCTGCTGATGGCGGCGATCTCGCTCCAGGCCGGGTTCGGGGACGAGGAGGCGCTGCGCGAGCTGGAGATGACGGCCGGGCCGGTCATCGCGCTCGGGGTGATCTTCCTGGTGTACGCGGCGGCCGGGTTCGCGCTGGCCGCCCGGTTCACCAAGGGCGGGGCCGGGGTGCGGATCGCCGGGCTCGGCTGGGGTACGGCGGGGATCGTGCTGGGTTTCGGCACCGGGACGCTGGGGCTGCTGGTGCTCGCCGCCTCGGCGACGGTGGTGGTGCTGCTGGCGATGAAGGACAGCCGCGTCTGGTTCACCCGCGCGCAGAAGTAACCGCCCGGGCGCGTACGCGAGTTGGACGGCGCGTTATCAACTCGCGCAGTAAGCGTCATGAACATGTCATCTACGCGCTCAACAATCTGTCGGGAACCCCCACCCCCACCCCGGGAGGAACCCGATGCTCACCCGCGCCCGACGCCGCGCCACCGTGCTCATCACCGCACTGTGCACCGCGCTGCTGTTCGTCCTGCTGGGCCAGCCGGCCACCGCCGCACCCCCCAACATCCCCTCCGCCGCCACCGCACGCACCGAACTGAACGCCCTGCGGGTCGCCGCCGAGGGCCCCATGACCGGCTACTCCCGCGACCTCTTCCCCCACTGGACCAGCTCCGGCGGCTGCACCACCCGCCAGACCGTCCTCAAACGGGACGGCAGCAACGTCGTCGTGGGCAGCAACTGCCAGCCCACCTCCGGCAGCTGGTACAGCCCCTTCGACGGGGTCACCGTCACCAGCGCCTCCGGCGTGGACATCGACCACATCGTGCCGCTCGCCGAAGCCTGGCGCTCGGGCGCCAACTCCTGGACCACCGACACCCGCCGCGCCTTCGCCAACGACCTGTCCAACCCCCAGCTGATCGCCGTCAGCGCCTCCTCCAACCGCTCCAAGGGCGACCAGGACCCCGCCGACTGGAAGCCCGTCTCCTCCTACCAGTGCACCTACGCCCGGATGTGGATACGCGCCAAGTACCGCTGGAACCTCAGTGTGGACACGGCCGAGAAATCGGCCCTGACAACCATGCTGGGCACCTGCTGATCTGGTCGGATGTCCGGTATGAGCGAACGCTATTCCACTTTCAAAGCGCCGCGCGGCGGCATCATGACCACCGAAGTCGGCGCCATCACCGGTGAACTGGAACTGCACACGGCGGCGGACGAGAACGGCCTGCTCGCCCTGCACATCCGCTACGCGGGCGCCGACGAGTGGTACACCATCGAAGGCTCCCCGTACCAGCTCCACGACGCGCGCGACGCGGACGTCCTGCACACCATCCTCATCGAGATGCTGCACCGGCCGCAGCCCTGACCACCACGGCCGGACGGCCGCGCCCCTCTCGCGGGGGCGCGGCCGTCCGGCTGCCGGTGCGACCCGGCGCGGTATGTATCAGTGGAAGAAGTGCCGCGTCCCGGTGAGGTACATGGACACCCCGGCCGCCCGGGCCGCCTCCATGACCTCGCCGTCCCGCTTCGACCCGCCCGGCTGCACCACCGCGCGGATCCCGGCCGCCGTCAGCACCTCGAGACCGTCCGCGAACGGGAAGAACGCGTCCGAGGCCGCGTACGAACCCGCCGCCCGCTCCGCGCCCGCCCGCTGCACCGCCAGCCGCGCCGAGTCCACCCGGTTCACCTGGCCCATCCCGACGCCCACCGTGGCGCCGTCCCTGGCCAGCAGGATCGCGTTCGACTTCACCGCGCGCGAGGCCCGCCACGCGAACGCCAGCTCGGCCAGCTCCGCCTCGCCCAGCGCCTCGCCCGCCACCAGCGTCCAGTTCGCCGGGTCGTCCCCCTCCGCCTGGAGCCGGTCCGCGACTTGGAGCAGCGTCCCGCCCTCCAGCGGCCGGTACTCCACCGCGCCCGCGCCCGCCGGGGCACCCGGAGCGCGCAGCACCCGGATGTTCTTCTTCCGGGCCAGGACGTCGACGGCGCCGTCCTCGTACCCGGGCGCCACGATCACCTCGGTGAAGATCTCCGCGACCTGCTCGGCCAGCGCCACCGACACCGGGCGGTTCACGGCGATCACGCCGCCGTACGCCGACAGCGGGTCGCAGGCGTGCGCCTTGCGGTGCGCCTCGGCCACATCGGCGCCGACCGCGATCCCGCACGGGTTGCTGTGCTTGATGATCGCGACCGCCGGCGCCTCGTGGTCGTACGCGGCGCGGCGGGCGGCCTCGGCGTCGATGTAGTTGTTGTAGCTCATCTCCTTGCCGTGCAGCTGCTCGGCGGCCGGCAGCCCGGTGCCCGAACCGTCCGCGTACAGCGCCGCCCCCTGGTGCGGGTTCTCGCCGTACCGCAGCACGCCCTGCCGGGTGAAGGTCAGCGAGGTGGTGGCCGGGAACGCCTCGGCGTCGCCCGCCTCCTCGTTCTGCGCCGCGAACCAGCCCGCCACCGCCGCGTCGTACTCGGCGGTGTGCGCGAACGCCTCCGCCGCCAGCCGGCGCCGCTGCGGCAGCGTGAACCCGCCCTCGGCGACGGCCGCCAGCGCGTCCCCGTACCGGTCCGGGTTGACGACCACGGCCACCGACGGGTGGTTCTTCGCCGCGCCGCGCACCATCGACGGGCCGCCGATGTCGATCAGCTCCACGCACTCGTCGAAGGAGGCGCCGGAGGCGACGGTCTCCGAGAACGGGTAGAGGTTCACCACGACCAGGTCGAACGCGTCGATCTGGAGCTCCGACAGCTGCTGCCGGTGCTCGGGGCGGCGCAGGTCGGCGAGGATGCCGGCGTGCACGCGCGGATGCAGGGTCTTGACCCGGCCGTCCAGCATCTCGGGGAAGTTGGTGATCTCCTCGACCGGGGTCACCGGCACCCCGGCGGCGGCGATCGTCCTGGCGGTGGAGCCGGTGGAGACGAGCGCCACCCCGGCCGCGTGCAGACCGCGGGCCAGCTCCTCCAGACCGGTCTTGTCGTACACGCTGACCAGAGCCCGGCGGACCGGGCGCTTCGTACCTTCTTCGGAGGTCACGGGATGGAAACCTTTCGTCCCTCGATGCGGTATCCCTCGCGGGCCAGCCGGCCCACGGCGTCGACGAGCAGCGAGCGCTCGACTTCCTTGATCCGCTCGTGGAGCGACGCCTCGTCGTCCTCCTCGCGGATGTCCACCGCCCCCTGGGCGATGATCGGGCCGGTGTCCACCCCGGCGTCCACGAAGTGCACCGTGCAGCCGGTCACCTTGACGCCGTGGGCGAGCGCGTCCCGTACCCCGTGGGCACCGGGGAAGCTCGGCAGCAGCGCGGGATGGGTATTGATGAATCGCCCGCCGAACCGGGCGAGGAATGCCGGGCCCACGATCTTCATGAAGCCGGCCGAGACGACGAGATCGGGCTCGTACGCGGCCACCTCCCCGGCGAGGGCACGGTCCCAGTCGGCGCGGGTGGCGAAGTCGCCGACGCGCCGTACGAAGGTGGGCACCCCGGCGCGTTCGGCCCGGCGCAGCCCCTCGATGCCGTCGCGGTCGGCGCCGACCGCGACCACCTGGGCGCCGTACCAGCGCGGGCCGAGGGCGGACTGGGCATCCAGCAGCGCCTGGAGATTGGTGCCGGAGCCGGAAACCAGGACGACGAGGCGTGCGGGATCCTTGGGCGGCTGGGCTGGGGCCACGGCGGACATCTTCCTCGAGCGGTGGGCGAAGCGCGACAGGGCCGTCGGCCACCGGTCACCATACCGGCATACCGGGCTCCCCCATGCGACGGGTGAGGCGGGGCCGGGTACGGTCGTTGCCAGCGGATCCGCGGACGAAGGGGACAGCCGACCACCATGACCGATCGACGGCGAGCCTCGGGGCGGCAGGACCGGCCCGGCGAGGAGCACAACCCCTTCGCACCGCCGCCCGAGGGCCAGCCGGACCGGCCGTGGCAGTTCCGCCGTGACGACAGCGGCAACGGCGACAGCGGCGGACGCGGCGGCCCCGGGAGCGGCGGGGGCAACGGGAGCGGCGGCGACGGTGGCAACACCGGCGACGACGAGAACGAGGACAACCAGCGCT
Organism: Streptomyces harbinensis; assembly: GCF_900116145.1. Classification (GTDB taxonomy): domain Bacteria; phylum Actinomycetota; class Actinomycetes; order Streptomycetales; family Streptomycetaceae; genus Streptomyces; species Streptomyces carpaticus. Next base: position 8,303 of record NZ_FPAB01000001.1, read on the forward strand.
CCCGCTGGGGCAGCCAGTGGAGCCGGCGCCAGCCGGGCCGGGGCACCGGCGGCTTCGGCCAGCCCCCGCAGCAACCCGGCGAGGAGCCGGGCGGGCGGCCGTTCGGCCCGCGCTGGGACCCGACCGACCCGCGCCAGCGGCACGCCAGATACGCGCTGCTGGCCGGCCTGTGGGGCATCTTCGCCGGCCTGCTGGGCTGGGAATGGCTGGGCCTGCTGCTCGGCGCGCTCGCCCTGTACTGGGGCATCAGCGGACTGCGCGGCGCCCCGCGGGAGGAAACGGAGAAGGACGGGAAGACCGGCACGGACGAGCAGGAGCCGCACCACCGGGCGACCGTAGCCCAGGTGGAGGGCGAGGCCCCGCGCCCCGGCCCGGGCCCCACCGCCACCACCACCCCGCCCGCACCCCGGCGTTCCCCGGTGGGCATGGCGATCGGCGGTGTGGTGCTGGCGGGCCTGGCCCTGCTGATCGTCTTCACCACCTACACGGTGCAGCTGGTGTACAAGGACTACTTCGACTGCCACCAGGACGCCCTGACCACCACCAGCCGCGAGGCATGCGAGGACCTGCTGCCCGAGCGGCTCCGGCCGATCCTCGGCGACCGGAACTGAGGCGAGGGGCGGTGGTGGGCGCCCGGCCCACCACCGCCCGTCGCCGCCGCGCCCGCGCGGACTCAGTCCGCCGTTGCCGCGAACGCCCGGGCCACCGCCAGGCTGTCCTCGTAGATGTGCTGACAGGCGATCAGCCCGTCCTCGACGGTGAGGTGCAGGGCGAACGCCGCCGTGTAGGCCCGGCCCGTGGAGCGGGCGGTCTGCCTGATCTCCCCGGTGATCACGGCGTCGGTGCCGTCCACCAGGATCCGCTCGACCGTCGTGCTGGCTTCCTCCGGCACATGGTGCGCGGCCAGCTCCCGGTAGTGCGCGGCGATGTCGGCCCGGGTGCGGCGGTGCCGGATCCACGGGGTCGCAGCGCGGCCGTGCTCCTCCCGGGGCCAGTCCAGCCGCCAGTCGACCTCCGCCGCGTACAGCTCGGCGATCTTCTCCGGGTCCCCGGCGCCGATCCGGCCCAGCAGGTCGTGCACCACGGCCCTCGTTCTCGAACTGTCGTCCATGCGGGCGATGTTCTCACGCACCGCTCAGGTACGTCCGCCGGATTCACGGGCGTGCGGAGCCGTCCGTCTCCTGGTCGAAGGGCACATCCGGGGTACGGGGCACGGCCGACAGCGGTGGCTCGGCGGCGGCCCCGGACGGTTCGGGGCGCAGCAGCCGGCGCAGCCGGCTGATCGTGCCGGGTCCCAGGGGTTCGATGTCCGGGCCGCCCTTCCGCCGCCGCCCCGGCCACCGGCCGCGGGGACGTGCCCGGTCCGCGCCCCGCCCCCGGCCCCGGGTCCGGTCCCACCGCCTCCGCCGGGCCTTCGGCCCTCTCCCCTTCCCCGCCCCGGGCACCGGCTCCAGTTGCTCCGCCCGGGCCTCCCGCCACCGCCACAGCCGGCCCGTCAGCAACTGCCACGGGCCCGCAGTCCGCAGCTGCCAGGCGCGCAGCGCCAGCGCCAGCGGCACCCCGCCCACCACGCCCCACGCGGCACCGGCCGCGCCCGTCAGCAGCGGATCGGGGCCGAACTCGGCCAGCGCGGCGGTGCCCAGCGGCCCGCCCGCCAACGTCGCGAGACCGCCCAGCACCACCCCGCAGCCCACCGCCGCCAGCAGCGCGGTCAGCGCGGTGGCCGCCGGCCCGGAGCCGGACCGTACGGCGCCGCGCGCCGTGAAGTGCGCCAGGACTCCGATCCCGGCCGCCGGCACCACGGCGGCCACCGCCCACACCGCCCAGCCACCGCCCGTACCGCCGGGTGCGACCGCCAGCAGCGGGAACGCCGGCAGCCGCGGCCCCTCCCCCGTGCCGCCGCCGAACGGCAGCGGCGCCAGCAGGCTGCCCGCACCGAGCGTGAAGCCGGGCCCGAGGCCGTACGCCGCCGCCCACACCGCCGCGTTCGGCGCCAGCGCGAGCCCCAGCAGCAGCACCGCGATCTGCCCGGACCAGGGCCCGGACAGCTGGCCGAACGTCCGCTGCGCCGCATCCGCGTGCAGCACCAGCGCCCCGGCCGCCAGCAGCGCGCCCGCCCCGACCACCGCCGCCGTACCGGCCACGGCGGCGCGGCCGGCCGCCGCCAGCCGGTACGGGTCGGGCCACGGCGCCGGCCAGCCCAGCACCGAGACGGCGGAGGCCAGCGCGACCGCGCAGGTCAGCAGGGGCATCGCCAGCAGCGCGCTCGGCGGATGCACGCTGATCGGGCCGCCGAGTGTGTACAGCGCGGCGGGGACGGCCGGCAGCAGATAACCGGCGCTCACCCACAGCGCGGCGCGCGGGCCGAGCGCCGGATCCCGTTCGCCGATCAGCGCCACCCGCACGGCGCGGTGCAGCAGCCAGCACGGCAGCGCGGTGAGCAGCAGCGGGGTCAGTCCGATCGGGGCGGGGATACCGCTGAGTGTCTCGGCGCGCACGAGTTCGGCGCCGTGGGCCAGCAGCCACAGCCCGGCGACGACGCGCAGCGCGCCGCCCGCGCCGCTGTCCGGGAACGGGGAGGTGGTCCACAGCACGAGCCCGATGACGGCCGGCACACCGAAGCCGAGCCCGGCGGCGACCAGCCCCTCACCGAGCCAGCGGGTGCGGGCGATTCGGCCGTCCGGGGCAAATCGCTGGATAAGGGAGCGCACGCGGCCATGCTGCCAAGAACGCCCGGCAGGCTGGGGTACCGCCACGGCCGGGACCAGGAAGGACAGCCGTCATGGAGACCCTGACCAGCGCACCGGGCCGAAGACGTACGCCCGTTCGGTGGTGGAATCCGCCGGGCACCCCGGAGGCGGCGTTCGCGGCCCTGTACGAGACGTACGCGGCCGGGCTGACCCGGCAGGCGTTCCTGCTGTGCGGCGGGGACGCGCGGTTCGCGGCGCGCGCCGTGGAACGCGGGTTCCAGCGGTGCTGGGAGGAGTGGCCCGCCGTGGCGGCGGACGACGACCCGCCGGCCCGGGTGCGGGCGGCGGTGTACGGGTACGCCCTCTCGCCGTGGCACCGGCTGCGGCCCTGGGGCCGGCCCCGGCCACTGCTGCCCGCGCTGCTGGCGCTGCCGCCGCACCGGCGCGGCACGGTGGTGCTGCACGACTGCGCGGGGGTGGGCCTGGCCCGCACGGCGGCCGAGACCGAGGCGACCGAACCGGCGGCCCTGGCCCGCCTGCTGGCGGCCCGGGCGGCGCTGCCCGCCGGGATGCCGCCGCTGCCCGCGCTGGCGGCGGCGGCCCCGTCCCGCACCCGCCGCCCGGACGCGGTACGCCGCGCGGGCGAACGGTCCACCGCCCGCCGCACCCGCGCCTGCCTGCTGCTGACGGCGGCGACGCTCACCGCGATGACGGCCTCGGTCCTGTCGGCGCTGCGCTGAGCCGCGCCAGCACGCGCGGCCGGGCCGGGGGCGCAAGGTACGTCGTGCGGCGGAGCGACGTGCCCGACGGCACGAAGCCGAAGCCGCGTCCGGCACGGCGAGACACCGTGCCCGGGAACACCCTCCCGCCGCCCACGTCACGGGCCGGGCGGCCGAACGCGGCAGAGCCGCCCATCGCCCCTACGCCCGCCACCCCGTCACGGAGCAGTCCCGCACCACGCCCCGGCCTGCGTCGTCGGAAAGGCGAAGGGCGCCCCGGCCGTACGGTGTACGGCCGGGGCGCCCTTCTGTGCGTTCCCGTGGGTCAGCCGGCGGCCAGCAGCTCGCGGGCGAGCAGCGCCGTCTCGGACGGGGTCTTGCCGACCTTGACGCCCGCGGCCTCCAGGGCCTCCTTCTTGGCCTGGGCCGTGCCGGAGGAGCCGGAGACGATGGCGCCGGCGTGGCCCATCGTCTTGCCCTCGGGCGCGGTGAAGCCCGCCACGTAGCCGACGACCGGCTTGGTGACGTTGGCCTTGATGAAGTCCGCGGCCCGCTCCTCGGCGTCGCCGCCGATCTCGCCGATCATGACGATCAGCTCGGTGTCGGGGTCGGCCTCGAACGCGGCGAGGGCGTCGATGTGGGTGGTGCCGATGATCGGGTCACCGCCGATGCCGACCGCCGAGCTGAAGCCGATGTCGCGCAGCTCGTACATCATCTGGTAGGTCAGGGTGCCGGACTTCGACACCAGACCGATCTTGCCCGGCTTGGTGATGTCGGCCGGGATGATGCCCGCGTTGGACTGGCCCGGGGTGATGAGGCCGGGGCAGTTGGGGCCGATGATGCGGGTCTTGTTGCCCTTCTTGCCGGCGTGCGCCCAGAAGGCGGCGGTGTCGTGCACCGGGATGCCCTCGGTGATGACGACGGCCAGCGGGATCTCGGCGTCGATGGCCTCGATGACCGCGTCCTTGGTGAACTTCTCCGGGACGAAGATGACGGTCACGTCGGCGCCGGTCGCCTCGATGGCCTCCTTGACGCCGCCGAAGACCGGGATCTCGGTGCCGTCGAAGTCGACGGTGGTGCCCGCCTTGCGCGGGTTGACGCCACCGACGATGTTGGTGCCGGCGGCCAGCATCCGCCGGGTGTGCTTCTGACCCTCGGAGCCGGTCATCCCCTGGACGATGACCTTGCTTTCCTTGGTGAGGAAAATAGCCATGGTGTGTTCGGTGTCCTCGTCCTGTGATTACTTGGCGGCGGCCAGCTCGGCGGCACGGTCGGCCGCGCCGTCCATGGTGTCGACCTGCTCCACCAGCGGGTGGTTCGCGTCGGTCAGGATCTTCCGGCCCAGCTCGGCGTTGTTGCCGTCGAGACGGACGACCAGCGGCTTGGTGACCTCCTCGCCCTTGCTGCTCAGCAGGTCGAGCGCCTGGACGATGCCGTTGGCGACCGCGTCGCAGGCGGTGATGCCGCCGAAGACGTTGACGAAGACGGAGGTGACGTCCGGGTCGCCGAGGATGATCTCCAGGCCGTTGGCCATCACCTCGGCGGAGGCGCCGCCGCCGATGTCGAGGAAGTTGGCCGGCTTGGCGCCGTTGTGGGCCTCGCCCGCGTAGGCCACGACGTCCAGGGTGCTCATGACGAGCCCGGCGCCGTTGCCGATGATGCCGACGTTGCCGCCTTCGAGCTTGACGTAGTTCAGGCCCTTGGCCTTGGCCGCCGCCTCCAGGGGGTTGGCCGCGGCCTTGTCCTCCAGGGCGGCGTGGTCGGCCTGGCGGAACTCGGCGTTCGCGTCCAGGGAGACCTTGCCGTCCAGGGCGATGATCTTGCCGTCGCCGGTCTTGACCAGCGGGTTGACCTCCACCAGCAGGGCGTCTTCCTTGATGAAGACGTCCCACAGCCGCTGGAGGGTGGTGACGACCTGGTCGGCGATCTCGGCCGGGAACTTCGCCGCCTCGACGATCTCGCGGGCCTTCGCCTCGGTCACGCCGTCGATCGGGTCCACCGCGATCTTGGCCAGCGCCTCGGGGTTGGTGGCGGCGACCTCCTCGATCTCCACGCCGCCCTCGACGGAGGCCATGGCGAGGAAGGTGCGGTTGGTGCGGTCCAGCAGGAAGGAGACGTAGTACTCCTCCGCGATGTCCGCGGTCTGGGCCAGCATCACCTTGTGGACCGTGTGGCCCTTGATGTCCATGCCCAGGATCGCGCCGGCCTTCGCCACCGCGTCATCGGGGTCGGAGGCGAGCTTGACACCGCCGGCCTTGCCCCGGCCACCGGTCTTCACCTGCGCCTTGACGACCGCGCGGCCACCCAGTCGCTCGGTCACCTCGCGCGCCGCCTCCGGCGTGTCGATGACTTCACCGGCCAGCACCGGTACGTCATGCTTGGCGAAGATGTCCCTCGCCTGATACTCGAACAGGTCCACGCGCGTCCGTCCCTCAATCAGTGGTCTCGCGGTTCGTTTCAGCGTGGGCGTGCCGGGTGGCCGCAGCGCATGCGAGCACGCGGCAGGTCCGCAGTGCAGCGTACCGGTGGGTCATTTGCCTCTTTGAAATCCAGGTCACACCTGGGTGGTGACAAGGGTCACAAAACCGTACCCGGGCCGCCCCGGGACCCACCCGCCCCACCCGCCTCCGGCTCCGTCGGACGGCCCTCCGGCGGCCTCCGGACGGCTTCAGACGACCCTCAGGCGGCCCGGATGTGCTCGCGGACCCAGGTCACCACGTCCCCGGTGGGCGCCCCGGGGGTGAAGATCGCCGAGACGCCCGCCGCCTTGAGCGGCGGAATGTCCGCCTCCGGGATGATCCCTCCCCCGAAGACCTTGATATCGGTGGCGTCCCTTTCCTTCAGGAGCTCGATCACCCGGGCGAAGAGTGTGTTGTGGGCGCCGGAAAGGACCGACAGGCCGATGGCGTCGGCGTCCTCCTGGATGGCGGTGTCCACGATCTGTTCCGGGGTCTGGTGCAGCCCGGTGTAGATGACCTCCATGCCCGCGTCGCGCAGGGCGCGCGCGATGACCTTCGCGCCCCGGTCGTGACCGTCGAGCCCTGGTTTGGCGATAACGACCCGGATCGGTCCGGAAACACCCATCGCTAGCCTCCCGAGATGCTCCGGCGCCGATGCCGGAGTGAACGGACATTAACTTCAGCATCCCGCAATCGGCCAGGCTTACGCACCCGCCGCGAGGCAGATCACATGAGGGGGGGGGTGGCGGGACCTTTATCCGAACAGATATCGAACACAACGTGTGGCACCGATGATGCCGGTCCCGAATGGCGGCTGATTGCCCGATTCTTGAGCCCCCGAAACCTCGGGAAAGATTGTCTCGGCGAGGAAACGACAGGTACAGTCGCGCTGCCGTACGCAGCCGCCGGGTCCCCACCCCAGCTCCTGTAGTCGAGCCGAAAGGCGTAGTCAGTGAGCGATCGTCACCCGTCGGGAGTCTTCTCACCGACAGGCCACACTGACGAGATCGGAAACCCCTCCTACGGGACGCTCTCGTACGACGGTTACCCGGCGTACGACGGGTACCAGGCCCACACCCAGGCGCCTGCCCAGGACGCCGGGTACGACACCTACCAGGCCGGCTGGGACAGCGCCTACGGCTGGGAGCAGCAGCACACCCCCGCCACCGGCACCGGCACCCTGGCCCCCGAGACCGCCGCACCGGCGGACGGGCAGCAGGCGTACGCCGGTTACGACGCGTACGAGACCTACGGCGCCCCCGACCCCGGCACCGCGTACGACGCCTACGACACCCCCGTGCACGGAACTCCCCGCTACGAGCAGGAGTACCAGCCGGAGCACGCCGCCGGTTCCGAGCAGGAGTACCAGCCCGAGCAGGAGTTCCGGCCCGACCAGGCCGCCGGCTCCGAGGAGCAGTTCCCGGCCGGGCAGGCCGCCGAGTCCGCGCCCGGCCTCCAGGACCGGGAGGCGGACGGCGAGAGCGGCCCGGACGAGGCGGGCGAGGCCGGACAGCACGGCCCCGAGGACGCCTGGCAGCCGGAGCCCTGGCAGCCCGCCGAGGGCCCGCAGGGCGCCGCCGTGGACGAGTGCGCGCCCGAACGCCCGGCGGGACGCGGCCGGCGCCGCTGCCCCAAGCCCAAGCGCTCCGCGCTGCTCTCCGTCGCCGCCCCCTCCCTCGCCGTGCTGGGCATGACGGCCGTGGCCACCGCCGCCACCGTCTCCAGCTCGGACAGCGTGGAGGACGAGCCGCCCGTGGCCGCGCCCGACCCCGCCGAGGCCAAGCAGGTGGAGGCGAACAAGGAGTTCGACACCCAGCTGGAGAGCCTGTCGGCCGCCGCCGACGACTACGCCGACCGCGCCAACCGCACCCAGGGCCGGCTGGACCTGGAGGAACGGCTGGAGCAGGAGCGGATCGAAGCCGCGGAGGAGGCCGCCCGGATCGAGGCGGCCCGCCCCAAATTCGCGATCCCGGTCGACCAGCACGGGCTGAGCGCGTACTACGGGCAGGCCGGCATCAACTGGCTGTCGCTGCACACCGGCATCGACTTCCCGGTCAGCTACGGCACCCCGGTGAAGGCCGCCACCGACGGCACCATCCGCACCCAGTGGCACATCAGTTACGGCAACCTGCTGATCCTGACCGCCGCCGACGGCACCGAGACCTGGTACGCGCATCTGAGCAGCACCGCCTACCAGTCCGGGTACGTGCAGGCGGGCACCGTCATCGCGTACTCCGGCAACTCCGGCAACTCCACCGGGCCGCACCTGCACTTCGAGGTGCGCCCGGCGGGCGGCGGCACCATCGACCCGCTGACCTGGCTGCGCAACAAGGGCCTGGAGCCCACCTGATCCACGCCGGCCACGGCGAACGGCCCGCCCTCCCCCTGCGGGGACGGCGGGCCGCGGTGCGTTTCCAGTGCCGGACGGGTCAGTTGTTGCTGCTCTGGCCCACCCGGTAGGCGACACCGAGCGCGGCGAGCGGCGCCACGAAGACGAAGATCCAGTTGATGGCCTCGGCGCCTTCCTTCCACGCGTCGAAGACATCGCCGAAGTCCCCGAAGAAGTAGCCGAAACCGCTCTTGGTCTCCGCGCCCATGGCGGCGAGATCCGCCGAGCTGATGCCCTGCTGGTCCATGAACGCGGACTCGATGCCGGAGATCATGCTCGCGGTGGCGAACAGCTCACCCAGGAACATGGACAGCAGCGCGATCACCGCACCCGCCGCGTACGCACCCCAGTTGCGGGGCGCCAGCTTGCCGATCGGGAGCGCGATGAGCGCACCGACGACCACAGCGGCGTACGTCCACTGCGGGTACTCGGACGACCCGCTGCGGGCGGCCTCCTCGGCGTCGAAGAAGCTGGACACGATGAACCCGTACACGAACAGCAGCACGATGCCGATGCCGAGCGCGGCCGCGATCGCGAGCAGCACCTTGTTCTGGCCGCCGGTCTGCGGCGGCGGGGGCGGCGGGAAGCCGCCCTGCGGCGGGGCCCCGTAGGGCTGCTGCGGGGGCTGGCCGTAGGCGCCCTGGGCCGGGGACGGGCCGGGGGGCTGCTGCGGGTAGCCGTAACCGGGCTGCGGCGGCTGCTGCGGGGGCTGGCCCTGCGGCGGGCCGTACCCACCGCCCGGCGGCTGCTGGCCGTACCCGCCCGGCTGTTGCGGCTGCTGCCACGGCTGGCTCATGACGATTCCCCCTGGGTGGAGAGTGTGAAACCGTACTCCGCGGTCGATGAGGAACTGGAGTACGACAACGAGGATGAGAACAATGCCGGGCCATCTCATCCCGTCCCGGGGGACTTCACAAGGTTTTTATCCCGTCTGTGACAGGACAGCGACACATCCGCCGCACGGTGTCAGCTCAGCGTCAAAGCTTCTCCACCGGGGCGTAACGGAGCAGCAGCCGCTTGGGCTTCTCGCCGCCGAAGTCGATGGTCGCCTCCGCCCGGTCGCCGCTGCCCTGCACCGAGACGACCCGGCCCAGGCCGAACGAGTCGTGGCTGACCCGGTCCCCGGCCGCCAGCTCGACCACCTGCCGCGCCGTACCGCCCCTGGCGGGCGCCCGGCCGGTGGCGAAGCCGCCGGTCACCCCCGTGGAGGTGCCGCGCCGCACGGAACTGAGCGGGGGCGGGGGCGCCGCCGCCAGCGGGCCGGTGCGGCGCCAGTCCAGGTGCTGCTCGGGGATCTCCTCCAGGAAGCGGGAGGGCGGGTTGTGCTGCGGCTGGCCCCAGGCGCTGCGCAGCGCGGCCCGGGTCACGTACAGCCGCTCGCGCGCCCGGGTGATGCCCACGTACGCCAGCCGGCGCTCCTCCTCCAGTTCCTTGGTCTTGCCGAGGGAGCGCAGATGCGGGAAGACGCCGTCCTCCATGCCGCTGAGGAACACCACCGGGAACTCCAGGCCCTTGGCGGTGTGCAGGGTCATGAGCGTGATGACGCCCTTGTCCTCGCCCTCCGTCTCGTCCGGGATCTCGTCGGAGTCGGCGACCAGCGCCACCCGTTCCAGGAACTCGGCCAGCGTGCCGGGGGTCTCGTCCTCGCGCTGCTGCTCGAACTCCAGGGCGACGGAGGCCAGCTCCTGGAGGTTCTCCACCCGGGTCTCGTCCTGCGGGTCGGTGGAGGACTGCAACTCCGCCAGATAGCCCGTCTGTTCGAGGACGGCTTCCAGGACGGTGGCCGGTCCCGCGCCGGATTCGGCGATCGTGCGCAGTTCCTCCAGCAGCACATTGAAGCGCTTGACGGCGTTCATGGAACGGGCCGCCATGCCGTACGCCTCGTCCACCCGCGCGAGCGCCTGCGCGAAGGAGATCTTCTCGCGCTGGGCGAGCGCCTCCAGCATCGCCTCGGCGCGGTCGCCGATGCCGCGCTTGGGGACGTTGAGGATGCGGCGCAGCGGAACGGTGTCCTCCGGGTTGGCCAGCACCCGCAGATAGGCGAGGACGTCGCGGACCTCACGGCGCTCGTAGAAGCGGACGCCGCCGACGACCTTGTACGGCAGCCCGACCCGGATGAAGACCTCTTCGAAGACCCGGGACTGGGCGTTGGTGCGGTAGAAGACGGCGACGTCGCCCGGCTTGGCGTCGCCGGCGTCGGTGAGCCGGTCGATCTCGTCGGCGACGAACTGGGCCTCGTCGTGCTCGGTGTCCGCGACGTAGCCGGTGATCCGGGCTCCGGAGCCGGCCCGGGTCCACAGGTTCTTCGGGCGGCGGCTCTCGTTGCGCTCGATGACGGCGTTGGCGGCGGAGAGGATGGTCTGGGTGGAGCGGTAGTTCTGCTCCAGCAGCAGGGTGGTGGCCTGCGGGTAGTCCTCCTCGAACTGGAGGATGTTGCGGATGGTGGCGCCCCGGAAGGCGTAGATGGACTGGTCGGCGTCGCCCACCACGCACAGCTCGCCGGGGTCCTCGGTGCCGACGAGCTCGCGGATGAGGGTGTACTGGGCGATGTTGGTGTCCTGGTACTCGTCCACCAGGATGTGCCGGAACCGCCGCCGGTAGTGCTCGGCGATGTCGGGGAACGCCTGGAGCAGATGGACGGTGGTCATGATGATGTCGTCGAAGTCCAGCGCGTTGGCCTCGCGCAGCCGGGACTGGTAGAGCGCGTACGCCTCGGCCAGCGTCTTCTCGAAACCATCGCTCGCCTGTCCGGCGAAGGTCTCCTCGTCGATCAGCTCGTTCTTGAGGTTGGAGACCTTGGCGCTGAACGACTTCGGCGGGAACCGCTTGGGGTCCAGGTCCAGGTCGCGGCAGACCAGCGCCATCAGCCGCTTGGAGTCGGCGGCGTCGTAGATGGAGAAGCTGGAGGTGAACCCGAGATGCTTGCTCTCCCGGCGCAGGATGCGCACGCAGGCGCTGTGGAAGGTCATCACCCACATCGCGGCGGCGCGCGGGCCGACGAGATCGGCGACCCGTTCCTTCATCTCGCCCGCCGCCTTGTTGGTGAAGGTGATGGCGAGGATCTGGCCGGGGTGGGCGCCGCGCGCGGCCAGCAGATAGGCGATGCGGTGGGTGAGGACCCGGGTCTTGCCGGAGCCGGCGCCGGCCACGATGAGCAGCGGCGTACCACTGTGCGTGACGGCGGCGCGCTGCTGCTCGTTCAGCCCGTCGAGCAGTTGGGCCGGGTCGGTGACCGGCTTGAGGGCGCCGTTGCGGTAGTACACGTCGCGCTGGGACACCTCGGACGACATGGCGAACAGCTCATGGGGGACCTCCTCCTCCCCGTGGCCCGCGTCGTCCTCGGGGGGAGGCGGAGGCGCCTCCGCACCCGGGGGTACGAGGTCCGCCAGAACACTGTCGTCAAAGAGGCCGCTCATCGTCTCCCGAGTCTAGGACGTGCCCGCCGGTGGGCGGTCCCGGATTCCGACCGGGCGGACCGGCCGCGCACCGGATCGCCACTCCTACAATCAGGTTCATGACCGACCGCCGATCGCAGGACGAACTGCGTGCCTCGCACGCCGACCGGGACATCGTGGTGGAACGGCTCCGGGAGGCCGCCGGGGAGGGCCGGCTCGATCTCGACGAGCTGGAGGAGCGGCTGGAGCGGGCGCTCAGCGCCCGGACGTACGGCGAGCTGGCCGCCCTGACCGCCGACCTGCCGGGCCCCGGCGCGCCCACGCCCGCGGCGACCCCCGCTCCGCTCGCGCCCCGGCCGGCGGCGCGCCCCGTCCCCGCCGAACTCACCATCAAGGGCGGGGTGGGCGGCGCGGAGCGGACCGGCCACTGGCGGGCACCGGCCAGGATCATCGCCCGGGGCGGCATGGGCGGCGTCAAGCTCGATTTCACGCTGGCCGAACTGAGCGCCCTGGAGACCGAGGTGGAGATCCAGGGCGGGATGGGCGGGGTGACCCTGGTGGTTCCGGCGGGCTGGGCGATCGACGCCCAGGACTTCGAAGGGGACCTCGGCGGGTTCAAGAACAAGACCCAGCACGTGGTGCCCGACGAGCGCACACCCGGGCTGCGGCTGACCGGCAACGGCGGCATCGGGGGCGCCGTCGTCCGCCATCCGAACCTCTGGGAACGGCGCCGGCTGAAGGAAAACCCCTCCTAGGTCACAAATTGATTTCGGTCATATCGCACATCAGTCTTCACAAGAGCCCCTCGTGATGGCTACCGTGCGAGCGCAGGTGGCTCGCTCCCCTGTCCGCCGTCCCCGGCGGCACGAGCCGCCGACCGCTGACTCGGGGTGCGCCGTGGGGGCCACCTTCCCCCGGTAGGCGGCGAGGAAGAGGACACAGAAGGAGACCTCCGGCCTTGGGTACTCACCGCAAGCCGCGCACCGGAATCCTGGAATTCCCCGCCGGACGCAGGGGCGCCCTGGGCATGGGCGCCGCCGCCCTCGCCTCGGCCACCTGGCTGTCGTCCCAGCCCGCGTTCGCCGACGACATCGACGACCAGCGCCAGCGCGCCGAGGAGGCGACCGCCCGCGCCGCCGAGGTCAAGGACCGGGTGGACACCCTGTACCGGGAGGCGGGCACCGCCACCCAGCACTACAACGCGGCGCAGGAGAACGTCACCGAGCAGCAGGCGCTGGTCGAGACGCTGCTCGACGAGGCGGAGCGGGCCACCGACCGGGTCAACGAGGCCCGCCGCACGCTCGGCAGCTTCGCCGCCGCCCAGTACCGTTCGGGCGCCGGCTCCGCCATGCCGTCCACCGTCACCTTCATGCTGGCGGACGACCCGCAGAGCTACTTCGACCAGCGCTACGCGCTCGCCCGGCTCGGCGACCAGCAGCAGCAGGCGCTCAGCGACTACACCGACCGGCAGGCGGAGGCCACCGAGCAGCGCGAGGAGGCCACCGAGGCGCTGGACGAGCTGGTGGTGCGGGAGGACGAACTCCAGGCGCAGAAGGAAGAGGTGCAGGGCAAGCTCGCCGAGGCCCGGCAGTTGCTGGAGCAGCTGACCGAGGAGGAGCAGGACGAGCTGGCCGAGCTGGAGCGCCTGGAACGCGAGGAGGCCGAGCGGGTCGCCGAGCAGGAGCGGCTGGAGCGCGAGGCGGCGGAGCGGGCGGCGGCCGAGGAGGCCGCCCGCGCGCAGGAGGAGGCGGACGCGGCGGCCGGGCAGGGCTCGGGCGGTTCCGGGTCGGGCTCCGGCTCCGGGTCGGGCTCGGGAGGCTCGGACACGGGCGGCACGTACGCGACGAAGGCGCAGGCGGCGATCGCGTTCGCCGAGGCGCAGATCGGCAAGCCGTACGTGTGGGGCGCCACCGGCCCCAACTCGTACGACTGCTCGGGCCTGACCCAGGCGGCCTGGCGCGAGGCCGGGGTGCAGATCCCCCGGGTCACCTGGGACCAGGTGAACATCGGCACCAAGGTCGCCAAGTCCGACCTCCAGCCCGGCGACCTGGTCTTCTTCTACAGCGACATCAGCCACGTCGGCCTGTACATCGGCGGCGGCCAGATGATCCACGCCCCGAAGCCGGGCGATGTGGTGAAGGTCGAGTCGATCGACTACATGCCCTGGCACAGCGCGGTCCGCCCGGCCTGACCCGGGCGGGCCTGACACCGGCCGCCGCCGGGCGGTCGCGGGCCGGCCATGCCGGAATGGCATCGTGCCGCGCGTTCGCGTCTTGGACGGCGGGCGCGGGGGTGCGGAGGCTGAGCGGCATGACACACCGCACACACTCACGGGGCGGGCGGCGTCCGCTCCTTCTCTCCGTATCCCTGCTCGTGGTGCTCCTCGCGGCGACCGGCGTGATGCTGGGCCTGCGCGGGGACGGCACGGACCCGGACGAGGCGGCGCGGGCCGGGGCGCAGCGGTTCCTGGACGCCTGGGCGGCCGGCGAACCGGAGCGGGCCGCCGCGTACACCGACGATCCGGAGGCCGCGCGGTCGCTGCTGGAGTCGGTCGCGACCCACCTGCGGGCGGAGGACGTGGAGTTCGCCCCGGCGGGACCGGTCACCGCGGCGGACGGGGAGGACGGGGCGGACGCGCGGACCGTACCGTTCACCGCCACTTTCACCCTGCCCGGCCTCGGCGACTGGTCGTACGCCTCCGAGGCCGTCCTGCGGCCCGGCGGCGCGGACGGCGGCTGGCAGGTGGCGTGGCGGCCGGCGCTCGTCCATCCGGAGCTGGGCGAGGAGCAGACGCTGGTGCTGAACCAGGGGCGGGGCGAGCGGGCGCCGGTCCTGGCGGCGGACGGCAGCGAGCTGGCGGGCCCGGGCACCGTGTGGGAGGTGAGCATCTGGCCGGGGCGGCTGACCGACCGGGACGCCGCCTGGGCCGCGCTGGACGCCCTCGACGCCGGTATCGACACCGACGCGCTGGCCGGCCGGGTGGCGGCGGCCGGCGAGGACGAGGCGGTACCGGTGGTGACGCTGCGCGAGGCGGCGTTCGAGGAGCACGCGGAGCGGCTGCGCGCCGTCCCCGGGCTCCAGTTCGCCGAGGGGACCCGGCAGCTGACGCACGCGGCGCGCGCCGTGGTCGGCGCGGTCGATCCGGGCAGCGGCGCCGGTGTCTCGGGCCTGGAGGAGCGGTACGACGAGCGGCTGGCGGGCACCGCCTCGGCCGCCGTGGTGATCGCCGACCGGGCCTCGGGCGCGGCCGTGGAGACGCTGCACGCCTGGGAGGGCGGCGAGCCGGGTGAGCCGGTGGTGACGACGCTCGACCCGGCGGCGCAGCGGGCGGCCGAGGAGGCGCTGGCGGACGCGGGCCGGGAGGGGGCGATCGTGGCGCTCCGCCCGTCGACGGGCGAGGTGCTGGCCGCCGCCGACTGGCCGGCGGACGGCTTCAGCCGGTCGCTGTCGGGACAGCTGGCGCCCGGCTCGACGTTCAAGGTGGTGACGGCGGCGGCGCTGCTGGAGGGCGGGATGACACCGCAGGACGTGGTGGGCTGCCCGCGGTACGTCACGGTGAACGGCTTCACCTACGAGAACCAGGACGAGTTCGAACTGGCCCCGGACACCACGCTGCGCGAGGCGTTCGCGGCCTCCTGCAACACCGCGCTGATCGAGCACCGGGACCGGTTCGCGGACGACACCCTGCACACCACCGCCCAGGCGTTCGGGATCGGCGCGGAGTGGCGGGTGGGCGCGTCCACCTTCGACGGCGGCGTGCCGGTGGCCGGGGACGAGAACGAGCTGGCCGCCTCGCTGATCGGCCAGGGCCGGGTGCAGGCCAGCCCGCTGGTGATGGCGTCGGTGGCGGCCACGGTCGCCGACGGCACGTTCCGGCAGCCGGTGCTGGTGCCGGACGCCGCCGGCGCCCCGCACGAGGCGCCGACGACGCTGGCCCCGGCCACCGTGGAGGCGCTGCGGTCGATGATGCGGGCCACCGTCACCGAGGGGTCGGCGTCCGCCCTGGCCGGCGTCCCGGGCCTGCCGCACGGCAAGACCGGGACGGCCGAGTTCGAGACGGCGGACGGCGAACTGTCCACCAACGCCTGGATCATCGGCTACCTCGGCGAGCGGGACGTGGCCTTCGCGGTCGTCCTGGAGGACGGCGGCTCCGGCGGCCGGGACGCGGGGCCGGTGGCCGCCGCCTTCCTCACCGCGCTGGAGCCGTGAGCCGCCGGTCCGCCTGGCCGCCGGTCCCCGATCACGCGTACTGGGCGCTGGGATAGCTGATGAACGCGGTGTCGTCCTGGTAGAAGGTCATGTGGTCGGGCGTGGGGTGCAGCGGGGCGCCGGTGCGGAACCGTTCCACCAGGTCGGGGTTGGCCAGGTACTTGCGGCCGTAGCTGACCAGGTCGGCGCCCCGGGCCAGCCACTCCTCGCCGCCCTCGCGGGTGGCCTCCTGCGGGCCGATCTGGCCGGAGGGGTTGACCATGAAGGTGCCGGGCCACGCCTTGCGCAGGGCGAGGAGCGTGTCCTCGTCGGTGGTGACGAGGGTGTGGAGGTAGGCGAGCCCGAGCGGGGCGAGGGCGTCGGCGAGCGCCCCGTACAGCTGCGGGATGTCCTCCTCCGCGGTGTCCCAGGCGGTGCCGCCGGGCGAGATCCGCAGGCCGACCCGGTCGGCGCCGATGGCGTCGGCCGCCGCCTCCACCGCTTCGACGGCGAACCGGATGCGGCCGGTGACGCCGCCGCCGTAGGCGTCGGTGCGCCGGTTGGCGCGCGAGGAGAGGAACTGCTGGATGAGGTAGCCGTTGGCGCCGTGGAGTTCGACGCCGTCGAAGCCGGCCTCCACGGCCCGGCGGGCGGCGGCCCCGAAGAGCCGCGCCTCCTCGGCGGCCTCCGCCGTGGAGAGGGCGTACGGTACGGGCGCGGGCTGGAAGCCCAGCTCGGTGCCCGCGTACACCTGGCCGTCCAGGGCCACGGCGGAGGGCCCGACCGGCCGGTGGCCCTGGACCGCCTCGTGGCCGACCCGGCCGCCGTGCATGAGCTGGGCGAAGATCCGGCCGCCGTTGGCGTGCACGGCGGCGGTGACCGGCCGCCAGGCCGCGACCTGTTCGTCGGTGTAGAGGCCGGGGGCCTTGACATTGGACTGGCCCCGGGCGCTGGGGGCGACGCCCTCGCTGACGATGAGCCCGGCGGTGGCGCGCTGGGCGTAGTAGGTCGCGATGGCGGGGGTGACGAGCCCGTCCGCGGTGGCGCGGGCCCGGGTCATCGGAGCCATCACGACGCGGTTGGGCAGCCGGAGGCCGCCGAGCTGGTAGCTGTCGAACATGCTGGTCACAAGCTTGTCCCTGGCGTAGAGGAGGGGTGTTGCTGACTGCTCCGTTACGCTAGAACCTGACGCTGACGTCAGAGGCAAGTTGTGTGACGGGCTTCATACGGAAGGACGGTGGAGGCGGTGCGGATCGGCGAACTGGCCCGGCGGACCGGGGTGAGCGTGCGGGCGCTGCGCTACTACGAGGAGCAGCGCTTGCTGACCTCCGAGCGCAGTTCCGGCGGACAGCGGCACTACCCGGAGAGCGCGGAGGACCGGGTGCTGCTGATCCAGCAGCTGTACGCGGCCGGGCTGTCGAGCCGGGTGATCCTGGACCTGCTGCCGTGCGTGGTCTCGGGCAAGGCGGATCCGGGCGTGCTGGACCGGCTGGCGGCCGAGCGCCGGCGCATCGACGAGCAGATCACCTCCCTGATCCGCACCCGGGAGCGGATGGACCAGGTCATCGGCTACGCCACGACCTCCGCCACCACGGGCCACGCCTGCCCCCGCCCGGGGCGGTCCCAGGATCCGGTTCCGGCACGGGGTTGACCCGGTCGGCGTCGACGGCCAGCGAGTCGTCGGGGCCGACGGCCGCCACCTCCAGGCCGGGGGTGCGCAGCAGTTCGCCCACCAGCGCGGTGCTGCCGCCCACCAGGGTGGAGTCGAAGTCGATCTCGGAGGCCAGGCACCAGGCTCGGTCGGCGGGCCAGCAGAGGTTGGGCGACCGGTCGGCGAACCAGGGCGGCCACGCACCGTCCAGCGCGCCGCTGAACAGCAGGTACTCGCGGCCGGGCAGTTCGACGTGCGGCAGGGCGGCGGCCCCGGGCGGCAGGTCCACCGCGCCGTAGCCCTCCCACAGCCCGAACCAGCACGCGTCCGCGGTGCCGGTGTGCCGGGCCAGTACGGTGCGCAGCCGGACGAAGTCGGCCGGGTCCAGCCGTCCCAGCTCCGGGGGGTACCCGTCCCACAGCGGCTCGTGGCGGGAGAACGGCTCCGGCAGCCCCATCAGGGCGTGCCACTGCATCAGCGGATGCGCCGTCCGGCCGGTGGCGGCGGCCACCTCGGCCCAGGTGTGGTCATCGGCGGGGTGGAAGATCCGGGCATAGGCGGCGAACCCGCCGGGCACCGTACGCCGGACCGCGCCGAACGCGCCGCCCAGCCGAGGGCCGATCCAGTCGGCGGCGGTGATCTCCGCGCTGGGGCGCAACTCTTCGCTCATCCGGCAAGCCTGGCACGATGGGAACCATGGCGACGATGCTGCACGGTGCGCGGGTGGTGCTGAGGCCGACGGCGGACGCGGACGTGTCCGCGCTGGCGGCCATCCGCCGGACTCCGGAGGTGTACGCGCGCTGGCGCGGCGGGGACGATCTGCGGGCCGCCGTACGGGACGACCTGGCGGAGCCGGGTACGACCACCCTGGTCATCGAGTACGAGGGAAAGGTGGCCGGGGCCATCCAGTGGCACGCCGAGGAGGAGCCGGACTACCGGCACGCCGGGATGGACATCTACCTGGATCCGGCGCTGCACGGGCGCGGTCTTGGCTCGGACGCGGTGCGCACGCTGGCCCGGCATCTGATCACGGAGCTGGGCCATCACCGGCTGGTGATCGACCCGGCGGCGGACAACGCGGCGGCCATCGCCTGTTACCGCAAGGTCGGATTCCGGCCGGTGGGCATCATGCGGCGCTACGAGCGGGGGCCGGACGGCGAGTGGCACGACGGGCTGCTGATGGATCTGCTCGCGGACGAACTCAGCTAGCGGGGCTGCCGCCCTCTTCCTCCTCGCCCCACTGGCGGTACTGCTTGTAGGCGGGGCGCTGCATGAGGATGCGCTGCATCACGTGGACGGCGTCGACGACATCGGGGTGTCGGAGGGGTGGAGCTGCGGCAGCGCGAAGAACGCGGCTCCGGCGCGGGCCACCTCAACAATCCCAGAGCGGGTCTCCCGTCACAAGAGGCGTGCCGTCACCCCAGCCGTACCTTCCGGATCTCCTCCGTCGGCCACCCCGGCACGGGGTTTCTCACCAGAGGGTGGCGATGAAGATGTTCGCCGTCGTCAGCGCGCCGATCGTGGCGAAGACCGGGGTGGAGACCTTCTCCTCGTCCCGGTTGAGGTAGGCCAGCACGCTCAGCACCAGCAGCAGGACCAGCTTCACCGCGATCTTGGTGTTGTTGACCTCGTTGTCGTCGGCCTGGTTCAGGCCGACCAGCACCAGACCGGTCACCAGCATGGTCGCGGCGCCGTGCACCATGCCCGGGACGATGCGCGCCTCGCCGGCGCCCATCGCCTTCATCTGGGTGAGGAAACCACCGAGCAGCGCCGCGATGCCGATGATGTGCAGGGCGACGAAAATGTGGATGAGTACGTCCATGCCGCGCAGCGTACGCACCCCCTTTTTCCCGGAAAGCAGCCCCCCGCATTACGCTCGCCGGTGAGCGTGTGCGCACACCCCCGGCCCAGAAAGTCCTCCGATGCCCCCCTCCCGGCCGACCCGGCCCGCCCGGCGCCCCGACCCGCGCCCGTACGCCGTGCGGAAGCGTCCGCTGACCTTCGTGGTCCTGGCGGCCGTGCTCGTCCTGGTGCTGGTCTTCGGCGCCATGGCGGCCCTCTTCAGCAGCGGCAACAGCACCGCGGACAACCAGCGGAACCCCACCCCCGGCGACGGCACCCTCCAGCCGCTGCCCGAGGGCCACCCGGCCCTGGCACTGGCCCGCCGCGACGCGGACGACCCGCTCGCGCTCGGCGCCGCCGACGCACCGGTGGTCATGATCGAGTACAGCGACTTCCAGTCGGCCTTCAGCGGCACCCACGCCCGCGGCGTCCACCACGAGCTGATCGAGGAGTACGTGGAGCGCGGCGCGCTGCGCATCGAGTTCCGCAACTTCCCGGTCTACGGCCCCGAATCGGACGCCGCCTCCCGCGCCGCGTGGGCGGCCGGGCAGCAGGGGCGGTTCTGGGAGTTCTACGACGCCGCGTTCGCCGAGGAGTTCCACCGGGACACCGGCCGGTTCTCCGAGGACGGGCTGCGCGAGCTGGCCGAGGCGGCCGGGGTCCCCGACGTCGAGCGGCTGCTGGCCGACATGGAGTCCCCCGAGGCCGACGAGGCGGTGGCCACCGACGCCGAGGAGGGCGTCGAACTGGGGGCGACCACCACCCCGGCCTTCCTCCTGAACGGGCACCCGATCGTGGGCGCGCAGTCGATGGACACCTTCCGCGAGACCATCGACCAGCTGCTCGACGCGGCGTGAGGACCATCACACGCGTCACCAACAGCGAACCGACCCGGGCAGATCACCCGGAGTGAAACGGTCACCCTCGATCAGCGATCGAGCGATTGCCGCCAATCCCGTTCCGGCCACTCCCGGGGAGCCCGGCCCGGCCTAGCGTCCTCAGCCATGGCCCAGCATCGCAAGCCCGGCTCCCCGAGCTACCCGTGGCGCAGACCGTTCGCCGCCCCCGGCGCCGCGCACCGCAAGCCCCGCTCCGGCGGGGCGGTGCGCACCACCGCCACCCTCACCCTGGCCGGCGCCGCCTCGGCCGCGGTGGCCGGCGGCGGTACGGCCCTGGCCGACCCGCAGCCCGGGCCCGACCAGGTGCGCAGCGAGATCGACACCCTGCACCACGAGGCCGAGCAGGCCACCGAGCGCTACCACGCTGCCAACGAGGCCGTCGCCCGGGCCGAGCGCGAGCTGGAGCGGGTCAGCCTCGCCGCCGACAGCAGCACCGACCGGCTGAACGAGTACCGCCGGGCCCTCGGCTCGCACGCCGCCGCCCAGTACCGCGCCGCCGGGATGCCCCCCGAGGTCCAGCTGGCGCTCTCCTCCGACCCGGACACCTACCTCGCCCGCGCCGCCGCCATGGACCGCAGCGGCGACCGGCAGGCCGACGCGCTGACCGGCGCCCAGCGGCAGCTGCGCGACCTCGAACAGCTGCGCGCCGAGGCCGCCGAGCTGACCGAGGAACTGACCGGGGCCCGCGACCGGGCCGACGCCGAACGCGACACCGTGGAGACCAAGCTCGCCGAGGCCGAGGCCCTGCTGGAGACCCTCACCGAACGCGAACGGCAGCGGCTGCTCAGCCAGGACGCCCACGCCACCGGCCCTGGCCCCGGCACCGCCGCATCGGCCGCCGCCCCGCTCGCCGCACCCGCCCCCGCCGCCGGGCCGCGCGCCCAGGCCGCCACCACCTTCGCCCTCGGCCAAGTCGGCAAGCCCTACGGCTGGGGCGCCACCGGACCGGACGCGTACGACTGCTCCGGCCTCACTCAGGCCGCCTGGTCCGCCGCCGGGGTCGCCCTCCCGCGCACCAGCCAGAGCCAGTCCGGGGCGGGCACCCGGGTCAGCCGCGACCAACTCGCCCCCGGTGACCTGGTGTTCTATTACCCCGGTCTGACGCATGTCGCCCTCTACATCGGCAACGGCCAGGTCGTGCACGCCTCACGCCCCGGAACCCCGGTACGGACCGCCCCCGTCGACTCCATGCCGTTCGCCGCCGCCACCCGGCCCGCGTGACGTGAACCGCCCCGGATAGGGCAGAATTTCCCCTCCACCATCAGGGGAGGGAACCCATCGTGTCCGTGCAGCCGGCCCCACCAGGCGACTGCCCGCTCGGCGCCCGCGCCGCCCACCGGAGCGCCGTGCGCGCGTTCCGCGCCGAGCGCGACCGCCTGGCCGCCGGCCACGGCATACCGGAAGCCCTCGCCTACTCCCCCGAGGCCACCCGGCAGTGGATCTCGGACGAACTCACCGCCGCCGCCCACACGGTCGCCGACCGCGCCCGCGCCGCCGGCCCCGCCTGGCTGGCGCTGCGCGCCCAGCGCACCACCGTCCTGCTCTGGTCCGCGGTCCTCGCCCTGCTGCTGGGCCAGGCCCTCACCGCGATCGGCGCCGGCTGGACCCTGCCGCGCACCGCCGCGCTGCTCGCCGCCACCGTCCTGGCCGCCCTGCTCACCTGCGTGGCCTGGCTGCACCGGCGCAAGGGCGGCGCCCTCGCCCCGCTGATCGGCGCCGACAACCGCGTCTCCACCTCCCGTACGGTCGCCGCCGGCTGGCTGCTGCTCGCCGCCTACGCCGTCCTCACCCTCGCCCTCACCCTGGCCGGCACCGGCGACGGCGAGGACCGCGCCGCGCTGCGCGCCGGGCTCGGCCTGCCGGACGGCGCCGGGCTGCTCACCGTCACCGCCCTCACCTGCGCCGTCGCCCTGTGGACCGGGCAGGCCGTGGCCCACCGGGTACGGCACTTCCGCACCCAGAAGATCCGCGCCCACCGCCCGCGCGCCCTCGACCCGCTCACCGACGACTCCGGCACCATCAGCTTCACCGCCGCCCAGTACGTCCTGGTCAACACCGCCGCCGTGGTCTTCGCCGCCGTCCAGCTCGCCCGCGACCCCTACCAACTGCCCAGCCCGCCCTGGGCACTCGTCGTCCTGGTCGCCGTCTCCGGCCTCGGCTACGCCGCCGCCAAACTCACCGAGGGCGGACGCCCCGTCATCCAGTCGGTGGTCCGGGTGCGCGAGCCCGGCGGCCCGCACTCCGCGATCCGCTACGGCGACGAACTGGAGATCCGCGGCTCGGGGTTCGTGCCGCCGGGCGCCGAGACGGCCGACCAGCTGGCCAGGACCCTGGTGCGCATCGGCGACATCCTGGTCCCGGTCCCGCTGGTCCCGGTAGCCGGCGGCGGCTTCACCAACCCCAGCGACACCGTGCTGCGGCTGCCCGTCCCGGCCGAACTCGACCCGGGCCCCGCCGACATCCAGGTCATCACGGCAGCCGGTACGGAGTCTGGCCGCTACCCGATCACGGTGGCAGACTGAGGCACCGACCGACGCGCCGTACCCGCCGCACCACCCGGAGGGAGCCCGCGATGACCGTGCCGCACGACCCGCGCGAGAGCGCCACCGCCCGCTACGCACTGCTGCCGCTGCGCCTCTTCCTCGGCCTGACCTTCCTGTACGCGGGCCTCGACAAGTACCTGGACAGCGGCCCGTTCTCCGCGTTCTCCCGCGAACACACCATCACCCTGCTGGAGTTCTCCCACGACGGCAGCCCCGTCCCGTGGCTCGTGGACCTCGCGCTCGACCACCCCACGCTGGTGGGACACGGCACGGCCGTCGCCGAGATCCTGGTCGGCCTCGCCGTACTGGCGGGCCTGGCCACCCGCGCCGCCGCCGCCCTCGGCGCGCTGCTCACCCTGCTGATGTGGCTGACCGTCTCCTGGAGCACGTCCCCGTACTACTTCGGCGCCGATCTCCCCTACCTCTTCGGCTTCGTCACCCTGCTGCTCACCGGCAGCGGCCCGTACGCCCTGGACGACCTGCGCGAACGCGGCCGGCGGCGGCGCGGCAGCCTGATGTTCGGCTAGCCACCGCCTACCCCGCGTCCGCCGGCTCCCGCTTCTCCCCGTCCCGGTTGCCCTGCCGGGCCCGGCGCAGCGACCGCGTCACCAGCGACACCAGCCCGGCCAGCAGCAGCGACCCCGCCACCAGGGCCACCAGCACCGCCACCGGCAGCCGCCCGTCCTCGTCCCGGGCCCGCACGTACACCACGACGGCGACGGCGGTGAGCGCCAGCCCCAGCACCAGCCGGGCGGGCTCGAAGCGGTGCCGGTCGATCCCTCGGTACTGACTCATGATCCGATCTCCGCTTCCGGGGCGGGCTCGACGCGGTCCCAGCGGACCACCTCCACGTGCCCGATCCCCATGTCCAGGGTCAGCTCCACGGTGCCGGCCGCCTCCGCCCCGCCCGGCGGCGGGTAGGTGTCGGTCTGGTCGTTCCTGATCCCGCCCCACACATGGTCCGGGCCGCCGGAGCTTTCGTACTCCGGCGCCTCGTTGTAGGTGTACGCGCCGGCCGTGATGCTGGTGTGCACGATCACCTCGGCGTTCCACGGCACGATCACCTTGATCTGCCCCGCCCCGGCCTCCACCGTGGTCCGTACCGTCTCGTCCCCGGTCAGTGCGAGGCCGCTCAGGTCCAGCTGCCCCCGGCCCGTCCCCAGCTCGTACCGGTCCTGCACCTGCTCCGCCGCCACCGGCTCCCAGGTGCTGTCCGTCCAGCTGGTGGTGATGTTCCGCGGCAGCACCGAGGCGCCCGCCAGCGCCAGGGTGGTCAGCACGACCACCACCACACTGCCCGCGCCGAGCCGCCCGAAGAACGCGCTCATCAGCCAGCCCGCGCCGTACACCGCCAGCACCACGGCGAACGTGCACACCAGCACCGTGCCCAGCGGGTACCGCAGCCAGGTGGCCGCCATCACCACCAGCCCGGACACCACCGCCGCCAGGAAGACCAGCCCGCCCAGCCACGCGCCGCGCCGCGGCGGCGGCAGCGGCCGGACCGCGCCCGGGGTGCCCGGCGGCGGCGCGGCCCACGGGCCGGCCGTCGTGCCCAGGTGCACAGGACCGGTGGCCGTGCCGCCCGCGTACGGCGCCTGCGCGCCCGGAGCCGCGTCGGCCGGCCCCCACAGATAGTGGCCCTGTCCCTGCACGCCCATCGCTCCTCCCCCGGTTCCCCCACTCGTCCCGCCGCCCGCGGACTCCCGCCACCACGACGCGACCGCCGGGGCCGGCGGCGCCTGCGCCTCGGGCGGCGCGGTCGCCGCGGCCTCCGCCGCGCCCGCCCCGCCCGGCGCCGGCTCGTCCTCACCCGCCAGCACCCGGCGCCGCGACCAGTACGCCGCCCCGCCCACCGCCGTCACCAGCAGCACCGAGAACCAGATCGCCGGATGGCGGGTGCTCACCGACGCCACGTACAGGCCACAGCCCACCAGCGTGAACAGCAGCGCGGTCAGCCCGGGGCCCTCCACCCGCCCCGACAGCAGCCGCCGGCCCTCGTTCTCCTCCTCGCCCTCGAACGGGATCAGCAGCCAGGCCACCCCGTACGCGATCAGGCCGAGGCCGCCGATGACCGACAGCACCGCCAGCGGCACCCGGAACAGCACCGGGTCCAGATGGAAGTACCGCCCCAGCCCGCCGCACACCCCGCCGACCACTTTCTGCCGGCGGCTGCGTGTCAGCCGCGCGGTCACCGGTGCCGGAGGGGCCGACTCGTCCACGCTCATGCCCTCCATGGTGCGGCCTGCCGCCGCGGGCCGGGATCCGGGGCCGCCCCGGAGGAATCCCTGAGATCCCGGGCGGCCGGCGCGGGGGTTGTCCCCACCCTCCCCTGGGGGGCACCCCTGATGTGCCGAGGGGGCCACTCGTGTGACGATCGGAGCATGACCACCGCCACCACGCCCGCCGGCACGCCCGCGCCGGCCACGGCACCGCCGTCCGGGGAGGTGCCGCCGCGCAAGCTGTACCGCAGCGCCGAGGGCCGCTGGCTGGGCGGCGTGGCGCAGGGCCTGGCCGGGCACGTGGGGGTGCCGGTCTCCTGGGTACGGCTGGTCCTGGCCGCCCTGGTCATGGCCAACGGCCTGGGCATCCTGGTGTACGGCGCGTTCTGGTTCGTGGTGCCGCTGGGCACCCCCGCCCAGCAGGCCGCCCTCGCCCAGCCGCCGCGGCGGCTGCGGATCCCGTCCAAGGGGCAGCTGGTCGCGCTCGTGGTGGCGGCCAGCGCGATGGGCGTGCTGGCCGCCAACCTCCAGTTCTCGGTCGGCGACGCCTATCTGTGGCCGCTGCTGATCATCGCGGTGGGCGCCGCGATGGTGTGGCGGCAGGCCGACAACGCGCGCCGCGAGCACTGGGCCGAGGTCACCCGCCGTACCCGCTGGCTGCCGCTGGTGCGCTACGCGGCCGGCGCCGCCCTGGTCAGCCTGGGCGTCACCAGCTTCGTGTGGCTGCGCTCGGCCACCGAGCCCGGCGAGACGCTGAGCACCGCCCTCCAGGCGGCGGTGGCCGTCGTGGTCGGCATCGCGCTGCTGGCCGGCCCGTACCTGGTGCGCATGGTGCAGGACCTCTCCGAGGAGCGCACCATGCGCATCCGCGCCCAGGAACGCGCCGAGGTCGCCGCGCACGTCCACGACTCGGTGCTGCACACCCTCACCCTGATCCAGCGCAACGCCGACAACGCCCGCGAGGTGGCACGGCTGGCCCGCGCCCAGGAACGCGAACTGCGCACCTGGCTGCACAAGTCGGCCGAGAACCCCGGCCGGGTGGAGAGCGAGGAGGAGAGCGGACCCCGTACGTTCGCCGAAGGGGTACGCGCCACCGCCGCCGAGGTGGAGGACCACCACGGCGTGCCGATCGAGGTGGTGTGCGTCGGCGACTGCCCGCTGGAGGAGGCGCTGGCCGCCCAGCTCCAGGCGGCCCGCGAGGCGATGGTCAACGCCGCCAAGTACGGTGGCGAGGGCGGTCCTGTGCGGGTGTTCGCGGAGGTCGAAGGGCGTACCGTCTTCGTATCGGTCCGCGACCGGGGCCCCGGCTTCGACCCGGAGACGGTGCCGGCCGACCGGATGGGCGTACGCGAGTCGATCATCGGCCGGATGGGACGGCACGGCGGCACGGCGCGGGTGAAGTCCACGGCGGGCGAGGGGACAGAGGTGGAACTGACGATGGAGCGATCGGCATGAGTACGCAGCGCAGGGCCCGGGTGGTGCTGGTGGACGACCACCGGATGTTCCGGGCCGGGGTCCGGGCGGAGATCGGCCGCACCGAGGACACCGGCGTCGACGTGGTGGGCGAGGCGGGCGACGTCGACCAGGCGGTCGCCGTCATCAAGGAGACCCGGCCCGATGTGGTGCTGCTCGACGTCCACCTGCCCGGCGGCGGCGGGGTCGAGGTGCTGCGCCGCAGCGCCGGCCTGCTGTCCTCGGTGCGGTTCCTGGCGCTGTCGGTGTCGGACGCGGCGGAGGACGTCATCGGCGTGATCCGCGGCGGGGCGCGCGGCTACGTCACCAAGAACATCACCGGTACCGATCTGGTGGACGCCATCTTCCGGGTCGCGGACGGCGACGCGGTGTTCTCCCCCCGGCTGGCCGGCTTCGTCCTGGACGCCTTCGCGTCCTCCGACACCACCCCGGTGGACGAGGACCTGGACCGCCTCACCCAGCGGGAACGCGAGGTGCTGCGGCTGATCGCGCGGGGCTACGCGTACAAGGAGGTGGGCAAGGAGCTGTTCATCTCGGTGAAGACGGTGGAGAGCCACGTCTCGGCGGTGCTGCGCAAGCTCCAGTTGTCCAACCGTCACGAACTCACCCGCTGGGCGACGGCGCGACGGCTGGTGTGAGGGGGGCCTACCGGCGGGAGGCGGCGGTGAGGTCGATGTCGATGACGAACGGAACCGTCACCTTGAGCCGGTGATGGTGGATGCCGGTCAGGCCGTAGGCACCCGTCGCCTTGTCGAGCGCGTACGCGAACACCACGGGCAGGCCGTCGTCTCCCCGCTCCACCCGCCAGAAGTGCGGAATGCCGGCCCGGGCGTACTTGATCGGCTTGGTCTCCCGGTCCCGGGCCTCGGACTCGGGCGACACGACCTCGATCACGAGCACCGCGTCCGCCGCGTGCACGGCGGTCTGGAGATCGCCGGTGTCCGCGTCGGCCCTGGCCACCATCACATCCGGCTCCGGGCGCTGCTGCTTTCCCAGGATGACGTTGAACTCGCGCAGCACTTCGAGATGATCCGGAACGGTACGCAGCAAGCCCTGCTCGAACAGTCGCAGCACGCGCAGGTGGAATTTCGTCTGCGGGCTCATGAAGACCAGGCTCCCGTCGATCAGCTCCGTGTGCGGAGGCAGTCCCGGGAGTGTGTCGAGATCTTCTGCCGTGTAGCCCCCGGCCGGGGGGTGAGCCCAGTCGGGTGTGCTGTCAGGCGCGGCGCTCGTCATCGTTGCGGCTCCCATGCGACGGGACAGTAGACCGTCTCATCAGCCTATCGACCGCAGAAAGGGTTCGCCGCCACCCACACGTGTGGACGGCGGCGAACCCGTTGACGCGTCAGGGGGACCCGGCGGTCACTCCCACCTCGGACGGTGGAGCGCCACGTCTCGGCGGCGCGCCGGCTGGTGTGAGGGGGGCTTACAGCCGCTCCACGGCGGTGAGGTCGATGTCGATGTCGTACGGGACGGACAGCTTCACCTGGTTGTGATGGATACCGGTGAGGCCGTAGGCACCCGTCGCCTGGTCGAGTTCGTAGACGTGCACGACGGGAAGTCCGTCCTCACCCCGCTCGACGCGCCAGAAGTGCCGGATACCGGCCTGTGCGTAGAGCTGAGGCTTGCGCTCGCGGTCACGCCTCTCCGAGTCGGCCGAGACGACCTCGACCGCCAGGACCACGTAGCGGGCCCGGTAGTGGGACTCGTTCTCCGCGTGGGGGACACCTTCCGCCCGAAGCACACAGACGTCCGGTTCCGGCCCCTGCCGTTTGTCGATCACGACCGTCATTTCCCGCCGCACCCGCAGATCGCCGGGGACGGTCCGGCGCAGGCCATCCATCAACACATCGATCGTGAGTGAATGAAAGCTCCGCTGCGGACTCACAAAGACCAGGCTCCCGTCGATCAGCTCGGTGTGCGGCGGGAGGTCGGGCAGTGTCAGCAGGTCGTCCACTGTGTATCCGTCGGGCGGCGGTACCGGCCACGAGGCAGAAGCCTGCGGCTTTGCGGCAGTCATGGTTCCTCCCATACGACGGGACAGTAGACCGTCTCATCAGCCTATCGACCGCAGAAAGGGTTCGCCGCCACCCACACGTGTGGACGGCGGCGAACCCGTTGACGCGTCAGGGGGACCCGGCGGTCACTCCCATTCGATGGTGCCCGGGGGCTTGCTGGTGATGTCCAGCGTGACCCGGTTGACGTCCGGGACCTCGTTGGTGATGCGGTTGGAGATCTTCGCCAGCAGGTCGTACGGCAGCCGCGACCAGTCCGCCGTCATCGCGTCCTCGGAGGAGACGGGGCGCAGCACGATCGGGTGGCCGTAGGTGCGGCCGTCGCCCTGGACGCCGACGCTGCGGACGTCCGCGAGCAGCACCACCGGGCACTGCCAGATCTCCCGGTCCAGACCGGCGGCCGTCAGCTCCTCGCGGACGATGGCGTCCGCCGCCCGCAGGATGGTCAGCCGCTCCTCGGTCACCTCGCCGACGATGCGGATGCCCAGGCCCGGGCCGGGGAACGGCTGCCGGTGCACGATGGCGTCTGGCAGGCCCAGCTCGGCGCCGACCATCCGGACCTCGTCCTTGAACAGCTTGCGCAGCGGCTCGATCAGCTCGAACTCGATGTCGTCCGGCAGCCCGCCCACGTTGTGGTGGGACTTGATGTTGGCGGTGCCGGTGCCGCCGCCGGACTCCACCACGTCCGGGTAGAGCGTGCCCTGCACCAGGAACGCCACGTCCTCGCCGGCCGCGCCCGCCTCGGCGATCAGCTCGGCCTGCGCCTGCTCGAAGACCCGGATGAACTCGCGGCCGATGATCTTCCGCTTCTGCTCGGGGTCGCTGACCCCGGCCAGCGCGCCCAGGAACCGCTCGGAGGCGTCCACCACCCGCAGCTGGGCGCCGGTGGCGGCCACGAAGTCCTTCTCGACCTGCTCGCTCTCGCCCTGCCGCATCAGCCCGTGGTCGACGTACACGCAGGTCAGCTGGTCACCGATGGCCTTGACGACCAGGGCGGCGGCCACCGCCGAGTCCACGCCGCCGGACAGCGCGCAGATCGCGCGCTTGCCGCCCACCTGGGCCTTGATCGCGGCGACCTGCTCGTCGACGATGCTGCCGGTGGTCCAGGTCGGCGCCAGGCCCGCGCCCCGGTACAGGAAGTGTTCGAGCAGCTGCTGTCCGTGCGTGGAGTGCAGGACCTCGGGGTGGTGCTGCACGCCGTACAGCCGCCGCTCGTCGCTCTCGAACGCGGCGACGGCCACCGTGTCGGTGGTGGCGCTCACGGTGAACCCCTCGGGCGCGGCCGAGCAGGCGTCGCCGTGCGACATCCACACCTGCTGCCGCTCGGGGGTGCCCTCGAAGAGGGTGGAGTCGGGGCGGGAGACGGACAGTTCGGTGCGGCCGTACTCGCGCGCGCCGGTGTTGTCGACGGTGCCGCCGAGCTCGCGCGCCATCAGCTGGAAGCCGTAGCAGAGGCCGAGCACCGGCACGCCCGCCTCGAACAGCGCGCGGTCGATGCCGGGCGCGCCCTCCGCGTACACGGACGAGGGTCCGCCGGAGAGGATGATCGCCGCGGGCCGCTTGGCGAGCATCTCGGCCACCGGCATGGTGGACGGGACGATCTCGCTGTACACGCGTGCCTCACGCACCCGCCGGGCGATGAGCTGGGCGTACTGGGCGCCGAAGTCGACGACGAGCACGGTGTCGGGCGCGGGCGGAGGCGCGGGAGAGGGCACAGAAGCCACGGGGCGGCCTTTCGGCGGTGGAGCAGGGTGGTCTTGCCGTCGAGTCTACCGAGGCCGCGGGGCACCCCGGCCGGCCCGGGCCCGGCGGGGGTGGCATACTCGGCGGCATGCTTCCGCACGCGCGTTTCTTTACCTATGGCACCGGCCCGGCCGGCTGCCATGCGGCGCGCTGCGTTCAGCACTGAACCACAGCGACCTTCAGGCGCCCCGGGCTCACGGCCCGGGGCGCTTCGCGTGGGTGCCGGGTCCGTGGCCGGCCGGGGCTCCGTCCATCCGGACAACGGCAGGAGACCAGAGAGCATGAGCACGACGAAGACGCGGACGACGGCGGACGCAGTGACCGATCCGGCGACGGACCCGGCGGCCGGGGCCACGACGGCCGACCGGATCGCCGGGGCGCGGCGGCGGATCGACGAGTTGGACGCCCGGATCGTCGCCCTGATCAAGGAACGGATGAGCGCGTCGGACGAGATCCAGCAGATCCGGATCACCGACGGCGGGCGCCGGGTCGATCTGGCGCGCGAGATGGACATCCTGCGGACGTACGGGGACGCGCTGGGCCGCGAGCCCGGCACCCGGCTGGCAATGACGCTCCTGGAGCTGTGCCGCGGCACCGGGCGCTGACGCCGGGCGGGAGCCGGCCCCGGCGGTCGGGCGCGGTTTCCGTCCGCGCGCACGGGCGGGGCGTCACCCGTACGGCGCGTGACCGGGCCGCCCCGCCCCTCGTTGAAGGAAGTGTCCCCGGAGCGATGAGACGCCTGAGCGTCGTGGGACCTCGCTCCGGTGCCGTGACCGGGCAGCAGGGGACAGCAGGCCGGTCACAACCCTGACGGCCGGTCCTCGGGACGCCGAGGACCGGCCGACTGGCGCGGGGGAGACGGATTCACGCCGGGGCCTTGCCCGGAACGCCCCTCATCCCCCACCATGTCCGATACCGCGAACCCGCACCGCGCGTGGTGCGCACCACCGACCCGGTGGACCGGTGGCCTTCCCCCTCGCCACGGGTCCGGACCCCGCCGCCGGCGCCTCCCCCGGGCGCCGCGGCACCCAGCACCGGCGGCCCGCCCTGCCGCCCGTGCTGACCGCAGAGGCCCTGGCCGCCGCTTCCCCAAGCCGGCGGCCGGGGCCTCTCTCCGTCTCCGCGCCCCGTCCGGCCGCGCCCGTGCCCGCGCCGGGCGCGCCTCATACACCACATGAACAACTCGTGTCCATTCCGTGACCGTCATGAGCACAACCAATCGAATATGTGAGCGGTCGAACGGGGTGTCATCATCGTTTCTACGAGAGGCACTTATGAAGCTTCGTCGCGCCGCCGCAGCAGCGGCCGTGACCGCTGTCATGGCCCCCGCGGCTCTCCTGGCCGCCTCCCCCGCGTTCGCCACCGACGGCGAACCGCCGGCCGGGACCCAGGAGACCGTCCAGGAGGACGGCACCGCCGGGGACACCACGGAACCCGGCACCGGGGACAGCACGGAGCACGACGCCGACGACACCGGTCCGGACACCACCCCGGACCCGGCCGACACCGGAACCGCGGAGACCGAGCCCACCGGCACCACCGATGAGCACGAGATCCTCGGCGCGATCAGCGGTCCTGGCGGGGGCGAGGACTCCGACGACGACACCGACGAGGAAGAGGACGAGGACTCCGAGGAGGAGGACACCGACGACGACACCGGTGAAGGAGGCGAGGACACCGACGACAGCGGCCAGCTGCCGGACCCCGACGCCGAGTGCACCGACTACACCTGGGACGTCGAGGCGATCGGCACCGAGCTGATCGGCCTGCCCTCCGAGGTCGTCGCGGGCCGGTGGACCGAGTTCACCTACCGGATCACCAACGGGTTCGACCAGCCGGTCGAGGAGCTGTACGCGTTCGCCGAGGTCTACGCCTGGGACAACAAGAACTTCGACGACATCGCCATCGACCTCCAGTGGTTCGTCGACGGCGCCTGGGAGAACATCGAGGACGCGTGGGGCTACTTCGGCGTCACCGGCGTCCTCGCCCCCGGTGAGTACGCCGACGCCCGGCTGCGTCTGAAGGCCGCCGCCGACGCCCCCGCCGGGACCGGCTACGCGCTCAGCACCGGCGTGTACGTCTCCCCCGACGGCACCTGCCAGGAAGGCGAGTTCACCACGTCCTATTTCGACATCGTCCCGGCCGGCACCACCCCGGACGACACGCCCGCCCCCAGCACCAAGGAGCCGGTCAACAAGCCCGCTCCGCAGGGCGAGTTCGCGCAGCTCCCGGTGACCGGTGAACTGGCCGCGACCGGCGCCTCCTCGGTGCTGCCCCTGTTCACCCTGGCCGGCGCCGCCGCCGTCGCCCTCGGCGCCGGGACCATGGTCGCCGTCCGCCGCCGCTCCGGCACCGCCACCGCCTGAGCCGACGGCCCACCGACCGAAGGGACCCGCCCCACTGCCCCCGGAAGGCGGGTCCCTTCGCCCCCGTCCCGGGCCGCCGGCACCGGCGGCCCGGCGCGGCGCGGCCCTCCGCGCCGGCGCCCCGGCCTCAGCGCACCCGCAGCGCCTTCAGCACCCGCAGCATCCGCGAGACCAGCGCCGCGTACCGCCGGTCGTCCAGGCCCAGCACCGGCGGCCCCATCGGCAACAGCCGCTGCTGCGCCACGGTCTGCGCCTCGGTGTACTTGGTGATCCCCTCCGCGCCGTGCCGCCGCCCCAGCCCCGAGTCGCCCCAGCCGCCCATCGGCGCGCCCACGCTCCCGTACGCCGCCGCGAATGCCTCGTTGACGTTCACCGTCCCGGCGCGCAACCGCGCCGCGATCCGGCGCGCGCGCCGCCCGTCACGCGACCACACCGAGGCGTTGAGCCCGTACGGCGTGGCGTTCGCCCGCGCCACCGCGTCCGCCTCCTCCGTGAACCGGTACACCGACACCACGGGGCCGAACGTCTCCTCCGCGCACACCAGCATCGGAGGCCGTACCCCTTCCAGGATGGTCGGCTCGTAGAAGTACGGGCCCAGATCGGGACGCGCCCGGCCCCCGGTCCGTACGGTCGCGCCCTGTCCGACCGCGTCCGCGACATGCCGTTCGACCGTCTCCAGCTGCGCCCGCGAGCTGAGGGACCCCATGTCGGCGCCGTAGTCCAGCTGGGCGCCCAGCCGCATCGCCCGTGTGTGCTCGGTGAACCGCCGCACGAACGCGTCGGCGACCGACTCGTGCACGTACAGCCGCTCGATCGAGATGCACAGCTGCCCGGCGGAGGAGAAGCACGCCCGGACCGCCCCGGCTGCCGCCCGTTCGATGTCGGCGTCGGCGAGCACCAGCATGGCGTTCTTGCCGCCGAGTTCGAGACTGGCGCCGATCAGCCGGCCCGCCGCGGTACGCGCCACCTCGCGTCCGGTGCGCGTCGAGCCGGTGAACGTCACGTAGTCCGCCTCCCGAACCACCTGCGGGCCGACGACGGGTCCGGCGCCGAGCACGATCTGCCAGACCTCCGCCGGCAGCCCGGCCTCGATCAGCAGCCGGCGCGCCCACAGCGCGGTGAGCGCGGTCTCGGTATCGGGCTTCATCACCACGGCGTTGCCGGCCACCAGGGCGGGCAGGGCATCGCCGACGGAGAGTTCCAGCGGGTAGTTCCACGGCGAGATGTGCCCGACGACCCCGCGCGGGTGGCGCAGTTCGCGCACCCGGGTCAGGAACAGGAACACGCCGGCGTGCCGCCGGGGGCGCAGATATCCCGGCGCGCGGCGCCCGTAGTGCCGGGCCGCGCACAGCACGGCCTGTACCTCCTCGTGCGCGTGCAGCCGGGCCTTGCCGGTCTCCAGCTGGATGAGGTCGAGCACCTCGTCCTGCCGGTCGAGCAGCAGATCGTGGAAACGCAGCAGTACGGCCGCCCGCCGCCGTACCGGCCACTGCGCCCACAGGTCCTGGGCGTCCCTGGCCCGCCGGAAGGCCGCCGTCACCTCGGCCGGCGCCGCTTCGGGCAGCTCGGCGAGCGGCCGGCCGGTGAACGCGTTGTGGCAGACGGTCCGGCCGCTGCCGGTCACTCCCTCGGTGAGCCGCGCGACCAACTCGGTGGGCAGCTCATCGGACCGCAATGTCGTCATAGCGGGAGGGTACGGCCGCGGCGGCCCGCTGCCTATCGGGCCTGCCGGTCCTTCCCCGCGGTCAGTAGCGGTAGCTGTCGGCCACCGCGTCGAAGACCTCCGCGACCGTGTCCCCGGCACCGACCGGCCCGCGCACCAGGACCACGTGGTAGCGATCCCCCAGCTGCATCACCTGGTTGTGCGCGATCCACTCACTGCCGTCCGCGCGCCAGCGGAAGTTGCCCTGCGCCATGACGGAAGCACCCACCCGGGTCTCGCGCAGGCCGCTGGACGTCGCGTACGTGTCGGCGCGGAACCCGTCCAGTTCGCCGAGGTGGTCCATCTGATAGGCCATCGGACCCTGTGCGTACTGGTCGGTGCCGTCCCGGCCGGGGACGACCACGATCTCGACCTCCCCGTCGGAGAACACCACCGCGCCGTCGGACGTCGTGGTCCGCGACCAGTCCTCGGGCAGCGACATGGAGAACCCGGCCGGGTCCTCCAGCACCACGTAGCCCTGCGGAAGGCCGCGGCCCCCCTGACCGTCCGGGGTCGGCTCCCGCCCGCCGTCGTCCGCACCGTCCGCGTCGTCCGCACCGCCGGACGCGTCACCGGACGGGTCGGGCGGGTCCGGCGTGGGCTCGGTGGACGGCTCACTGCTCACCGGCGGCTGGCCGGCCCGGTCCTGCGGGTCCTCGGCCAGGAACAGCACGATGTAGGCGATCGAGCCCGCCAGTCCGAGCAGGGTCAGCGTGAGCAGCAGCTTGCCGAGCCGGCGCGGATGGTGTCCGCCGCCGCGTCCCCGGCGGCGCGGGCCGACCAGTTCGCCCCGGCGCCGCGCGATCGGCAGCCGGCGCGGATCGGAGGGCCGTCCCGGCTCCAGCGCGGGCAGCGGCGTGGTGACGGTGCGCCGCCCCACCTCCGGTTCCGGCGCGCTGCGCAGCAGCGAACGGAGCCAGCCGCGCAGTTCCTCGGCGCTGGGCCGCTCGGTCGGGTCCTGCCGCAGCAGCGACTCGACGATGGGACGCAGCGCGCCGCACTCCTCGGCAAAGGCGGGCGGCTCCGCGCAGACCGCCTGGACGAGTTCGGCCGGGTTCTCCTCGGGATACGGCGGGTGGCCCTGCACGGCCCGGAAGAGCAGGGCGCCCAGCGCCCAGAAGTCGGCGGGCGGGCCGACCGGCGGGGCGAGCTGCCAGTGGTCGTGCACGGGCCCGGCCTGCTCCGGCGCCCAGCGCTCGGTCACGGCGCCCACCGTCATGATGCGCGCCTGCCGGGCGCGTTCGGCGGCCAGCGCGGTGTCCGGTCCCCGGTAGCGGGGGGTCGCGGAGGTCTGCACGGCCGCACGGGGCGCGGGCGGCGGATCCCAGCCGGTGCGCACGGCACGGCTCTCGCGACCGGGCGCGGGCAGCGCGGCAGGACCCGAGGCGCCCCCGGCGGCGGCACCGGAGACCGGAGCCGGACCGGCACCCGTACCCGTACCCGTACCGGGAGCCGGGCTCGGCGCCGTCCCCGCACCCGGACCACCGGCGGTCCCGGCGGCGTTCGCCCCGGCCTGCGTACCGGCCCGGTACGCGGCGATGGCGCCACTGCGCGCGGCCCGCTCCTCGGCGGAGAGCCGGGCACCGCCCCCACCCTCGAAATCCCACGCGGCCGGGAACCCCTGGGTGGCGGGGCCCTGCGGCCCGCCACCGCCCCAGCGGCGGTACCGGTCGGTGACACCGGCACCGGCCCCGTCTGCCGGATCGGCGTCCCAGCGTTCGGTGGCGGCCCCCATGGGCCCGTGCCCCCCGGCGGCGGGCGGAGCGCCCTGCCCGTGCGGCGCGGACGGGGCGGACGGCGCGAGCGCCCCCGCGCCGTCGTGGTCGTGGCCGTGGCCGTGTCCGTTGTCGTGTCCGGTGGCAGCGCCGTACCCACCGGTGCCGTCGTGACCCTGTCCGTGCCCGCCGTACGGCTGCGGCCCGTCCGGTGCTTCCGGGCCGCCGTACCCGGCGCCGCCGTGCGACGCGGCACCGCCGTACGCGTCCCGCCCGTCGCGGTCCGGCGCGCCGTACGGCTCCTGCCCCGCGCCGTCCGCCGGGCCGCCGTGCCATTCCTGGCCTTGCCCGGCGGGCATCTCACCGGGCCCGCCCGCGTTCCCGGCACCCGCCGAGCCGTCGTCCCAGCCCACCGCCCCCGGCCCCTGCGGCCCCTGCGGCCCCTGCGGCCCGCCCGGTGTGCCGTCCCACTCGGCTCCGGGGCCGCTCACGCCCTCCCGGCCCGGCGCGCCGTACGGCTCCTGCCCGGCGCCGTCCGCCGGGTCGCCGTGCCACTCCTGACCGGCGGCCGGCGTGCCCGGAACGCCCGAAACGCCCGGGGCGCCCTCGCCGCCGGGCGACGGCCAGCGCCGGTAACGGTCCTCGGCCGACGGCGCGTTGCCGTCACTGCTCCACGGGGCACCGGCCGCCGGGGCCGCCTGGCCCTGCCGGGGAACGCCCCACGCCTCGCCCGTGCCGGGAGCCTGCCCGCCGCCACCCGGCGGCAGGGACTGGCGGTCCGGCGCCGCCGGCGCCGGCAGCGGGTCGTAGCCGCACAGCACCTCCTCGGCCGCGCCCGAGGCGAGACCCGTCAGCAGCGCCCGGCCGTCCTCGCAGATCAGCACGGTGCGGGTGGTGACGTTCCGGTGGGTCCAGCCGTGCGCGTGCACGATGCGCAGCGCCGCCAGCAGATCCGCCGCGACCTCCGCCGCCCGGTAGGGGCCGAGCCTGGCCTCGGCCAGCACGGCCGCCAGCGGCCGGGCCGGGACGAGTTCGCTCACGATCCAGAGCCCGTCGCCCTGGACGAACACATCAAAAACCTGATCGAGCCGTGGATGGTCCGGCAACTGCCCGGCGGCTGCCGCCGCTTCCAGCGCCCGGCGCACCACCGGGTCCTCGGGCGAGCGCGTGGCCCGGTCCCCCACCCCGCGCCGCGCCCCCACCGGGCGGGCCCGGCCGCCGTCCTCGTCGACCACCTCGGCGTCCACGACCTCCGGCAACGGCACCTGCCGTACGAGCACTTCCTGCCCGCTCGCCGTGTCGAAAGCCCGCGACTCGACCAGTTCGAACGCCTCGGACGGGGTCCTGGGAAGCCGATAGCGATCGGCCAGCAGCCGCCCCGCGTACGTTTCCAC
Organism: Streptomyces harbinensis; assembly: GCF_900116145.1. Taxonomy (GTDB): domain Bacteria; phylum Actinomycetota; class Actinomycetes; order Streptomycetales; family Streptomycetaceae; genus Streptomyces; species Streptomyces carpaticus. The sequence continues at coordinate 45,705 of NZ_FPAB01000001.1, forward strand.
GCCGCCTCCCCACCGCTTCCGTGCCTCGGCCACTCACGATACTGGCCGTAGACATACCACGCCCACGATCCGTCAACTCCTGGCCAAGCCAGTCTGTATCAGGACCGAGTCACGGCAGCGGCGAAAACGTACGGAAAGCGGTGTCCCGAAGGGTGCGGCACTCCTCCTCGTCCCACGCGTCGGCGGCACACGTGATCATGATGGCGTAGCCACGTCCGGGGTCGACCTGGAATCCCCGGTTCAGAACACGTACCCGGGTACCGCCCTCCGTACGCTCGAACTCCCAGTCCGCGACGGTCGGGTAGTCGCGCCAGCCCACCGCCGCGATGCCGATGCGCTGATACTCCGTGCTGTTGCTGCGGACGGCCGGTTCCAGACTGTGCCAGGCACCGGCCGCGTCATCCCCAGGGGTGGCGTTGAAGTCAACCTGCACCTTCGGCGGTCCCCCGTCCGGGGCGCTGAAGATGCCACCGGAGTTCTGACCGGCTATGCCGGTACGGCGCCAGCCGTCGGGCAGCGACATCCGGAACCGGAAGGTCTCGTCGGTCAGTTCGGCGTACCCCTGGGGGTTCTCCGGCAGGGTGCCGTCCCCGTCGTTCTCCGGGCGGGTGCCGGGCACCCCGGACGACTCGCCGGAGTCCGTTTCACCGGCAGGCGGCTGCGCGGGGTCGGTGCCGGCGTCGCCGCCCGGGTCCGTCCCGGGGTCCGCGCCGCCGTCGGCGGCGTCCGCGCCCGGGTCCGTACCGGCACCGGCGTCGGCGTCCGCGTCACCGGCCGCGCCGTCGTCACCGGGCTGTTCCGATCCACCCGGGTCCTGGCCCTGCTCCTGGTCCTGCTGCCCGCCGTCCGCCTCGTCCCCGCCGCCGCGCGTCACGAGCAGCGTGGTGCCGATGACCGCCAGCACGGCGATCAGCACGGCGGCGACGATCAGTCCGCGCTTGCCGCCGCCCGCCGGGCCGGAGCCGAGCGCGGGCGCGCCGTAGGGGGGCGTGCGCTGCGGCGCGGGCGCCGCCGGCGCATCGGCGGGCGCGGCACCGGCCGTACGGAGCCCGACCACCATCGTCCGGTCCTCGGAGCCGTCCGGGTCGGCCGTCAGGGCGGCGGTCAGCAGCGCGCGGGTACCGGGCTCGTCCAGCCGCTGCTTGGGCGACTTGGCCAGCAACCCGGTGATGGCCTCGGTGAGCGGCCCGGACGAGTTGCGCGGGGGGCGCAGCGGGGCGTTCATGACGGCGGACAGCGTGGCGATCGCGCCGCCCTCGTCGTACGGCGGGCGGCCCTCGACGCAGCAGTACAGCAGCGCGCCGAGTGACCACAGGTCGGCGGCGGGGCCCAGCGCCTCGCCGCGCGCCCGTTCCGGGGAGATGTAGGAGGGGGCGCCGACGAGCATGCCGGTGGAGGTGATCGAGGGGTCGCCCTCGACCTTGGCGATGCCGAAGTCGGTGAGCACGATCCGGCCGTCCTCGTCCGCGATGAGGACGTTGGACGGCTTCACGTCGCGGTGCAGGATGCCCTTGTCGTGGGCGGCGCGCAGCACATCGAGGATGGCGAGGCCGATCTCGGCGGCCCGGGCGGGCGGCATCGGGCCGTCGTCACGGATGAGGTCGGCGAGTGAGCGGCCCTCGATCAGCTCCATCACGATCCAGGGGCGCGAACCCTCGTCCACCACGTCGTAGATGGTGACCACGCCCTGGCTGCGGACGGTGGCGATGGCCTTGGCCTCGCGCAGGGTGCGGGTGATCAAGCGCTTGCGTTCGCTGTCGTCGATGCCGTTGGTGAGGCGGAGTTCCTTGACGGCCACCTGACGGCCGAGGATCTCGTCGGTGGCCTCCCAGACGGTGCCCATGCCGCCGCGGCCCACGATGGAGATGAGCCGGTAACGGCCGCTCAGCAACCGTCCGGGGGGCGGCGTGGACATGCCCGCGATCTCCCCGGCACGCCGCCGGGCGGCGGCCTCGTCGTCACCCTCGGCGCCGGCCTTGGCGGCACCCTTGGCGACGGCCGGCTTCTGTCCGGAAGCCGGGCCCGGTTCCGGTACGGAGGCCGCCCGGCCCGCTGCGTCCGGCGCGGCTCCAGGCTCGTCGGCGTCGGCGGCGGACTCGACCTCGGTACCGGTCTCGGCCTCCGACGTGACCCGCTTCCCAGGAGCAGCGGCCTCATCGCCGCCCTTGGCCACGGCGGCGGATTCCGGTTCCGCCTCCGGCTCGGATTCCGCTTCTTGCCTCGTCAGGGGTTCCGCTTCCGGCGCGGCGTCGGCCTCGACCTCGGGCGCCGCCGCCTCGCTCTCCTCCGCCTTCCGCAGTACCACCGCCGGTTCCGCCCCGGCCGAGGACCGCGCCGCCGCGCTGTCCGTGGCGGAGGGTCCGGTCCGCTGCTCCCGGTCCACGGCCTGCTCCTCGTGCTCTGCGTCCGCCCGGGCCGCTCCGGGTCCGGCTTCCGGTTCCGCTTCCGCCTCCGGCGCTGCTTCCGGTTCCGCTTCCGAGCCCGGCACCGCTTCCGCTTCCGGTTCCGGTTCCGCTCTCGTGCCCGGCTCCGGTGCCGGCCCCGCGACCGCCGCCGCGTCGGCCTCCGGTTCTCCGTCCCGGATCGCGGCGGGCACCGCCCGGGGCGATCCGGCGTCCGGCGCCGCCCGTTCCTCTTCCGCCCGCGTCGGTTGGCCGGCCGCCCGGCCGGTGCGCTCGTCGGCTCGGGTTCCGATGTCCCCGCTGTCCTGGCCCATGCGTCGTGTCCCCTCCGGCTTCCCCGGCCATTGTGACCCATGACGCCGACGCTCCCGCCCCAGGCCCGGCCACCGAACAGCCCCGGGCGTGCGCAGCGGTTCAGCACGAACCGGCCCGAACGGCCGGGTATGCCCTACTCCTTCAGTCCAGCCCCGGTGGCGTTCCGCCACCGTCCCTCGCCGCCCGGTTCCCACCTCCGGCGGGCCGGTGGCCACCAGGCGCGCGCCGTCCGTGTGCGCGCGCCGTTCGTGGACGCGGGCCCGCCCCCATCTGCGGAGACGGCGGCCGAATCGCCGTCACCGGCCGGACACACCCCGGACGTTCACCGACGCGCGAACCTCCGCGCCCAGCCACACCGCGCCCACCCCGCCCCGCCCCCTACAACGGCACGGTGTCCGGCGCCCCCAGCCGGGCCGCGTCCGCCGTCTGGTCGTCCGGCTGCACCTGCGACTCGCGCTCCGCCTCCACCCGCTTCTCGTAGTGCTCCACCTCGCGTTCGATCTGCTGCTCGTCCCAGCCCAGCACGCCCGCCATCAGCTCCGCGCACTCGCGGGCGCTGCGCGTCCCCCGGTCGAAGGTCTCGATGGAGATCCGGGTGCGGCGCGTCAGGACGTCCTCCAGGTGCCGGGCCTGTTCGTGCGAGGCGGCGTAGACGATCTCGGCCCGCAGATAGTCGTCGGCGGCCGGCAGCGGTTCGGCGAGCGAGGGGTCGGAGTCGATCAGTTCCAGGATCTCCTCGATCATCGATCCGTAGCGGTTGAGCAGATGTTCCACCCGCGTGTGGTGCAGCCCGGTGCGGGCGGCGATCCGGGCCCGCGCGTTCCACAGGGCGTGGTAGCCCTCCGCGCCGGTGAGCTGGATCTCCTCGGTGCAGCAGCCGGCGACGCGCCGGTCGAGGCCGTGGACGGCGGCGTCCACCGCGTCCTTCGCCATCACCCGGTACGTCGTGTACTTGCCGCCCGCGACCACCACCAGGCCGGGTACGGGGTGCGCGACCGTGTGTTCGCGCGACAGCTGGCTGGTGGCGTCCGACTCGCCGGCCAGCAGTGGGCGCAGTCCGGCGTACACGCCCTCCACGTCGTCGCGGGTGAGCGGCACGGCCAGCACGGAGTTGACGTGTTCGAGCAGGTAGTCGATGTCGGCGCTGGAGGCCGCCGGGTGGGCCTTGTCCAGGTCCCAGGCGGTGTCCGTGGTGCCGACGATCCAGTGCCGGCCCCAGGGGATGACGAACAGGACGCTCTTCTCGGTGCGCAGGATCAGCCCGGTGGAGGAGTGGATGCGGTCCTTGGGCACCACCAGGTGGATGCCCTTGGAGGCGGTGACGTGGAACTGGCCGCGTTCGGCGATCATCCCCTGGGTGTCGTCGGTCCACACGCCGGTGGCGTTGACGACCTGCTGGGCGCGGATCTCGTACGTGCCGTTGTCCTCCAGGTCGGTCACCTTGACGCCGACGACGCGTTCGCCCTCGCGCAGGAACTCGGTGACCCGGGTGCGGTTGGCGGCCAGCGCCCCGTACGAGGCGGCGGTACGGACCAGGGTGGCGACGTAGCGGGCGTCGTCCATCTGGGCGTCGTAGTACTGGAGCGCGCCGACCAGCGCGTCCTTCTTCAGACAGGGCGCGACCCGCAGCGCGTGCCGCCGGGTGAGGTGCCGGTGGTGGGGCAGGCCGCGGGAGTGGCCGGAGGAGAGGGACATGACGTCGTACAGGGCGACGCCGGTGCCCGCGTACAGCCGCTCCCAGCCGCGGTGCTGGAGCGGGTACAGGAACGGCACCGGCTTGACCAGGTGCGGGGCGAGGCGGCCGAGCAGCAGTCCGCGTTCCTTGAGCGCTTCGCGGACGAGGGCGAAGTCGAGCATCTCCAGGTAGCGCAGTCCGCCGTGGATGAGCTTGCTGGAGCGGGACGAGGTGCCGGACGCCCAGTCCCTGGCCTCGACGATGCCGGTGCTCAGGCCCCGGGTCACCGCGTCCAGGGCGGTGCCGGCGCCGACGACGCCGCCGCCCACCACGAGAATGTCCAGCTCGCGTTCGGCCATCCGGGCGAGTGCCTCGGCCCGCTGCCCGGGTCCCAGGGTCGCTGTCTTCACGGTGCCTCCTCGTCGTTCGCTGCTCCGGGTCCCACCCCCTTGCCCGCCCCCTCGCCCGCGCCTCGCCCGCCGATCCCGCCGGGTGGTGACCCGCTTTTCGATGCTCTCCCATTTCCGGGGCCCCCGCGCGGCAGAAACCGGACCGAACTGACAATCCGCTATATATGTCATATAGGTGCGCTCCGGCGCACAGGGGAGAAGGGAAGCCGCCGCACATGCCCGCTGACCTCGCCGTCCTGGGACTCGGCCATCTGGGTCTGCCCGCCGCACAGGCCGCCTCCGCCACCGGGGTCGGCACCGTCGGCTACACCGACGACCAGCACACCGCCGCCGAACTCAACGCGGGCCGCCCCCCGGCCGGCAGCACCCTCGCCGCCGCCGAGCTGCGCCGCATGCTGGCCGCCGGCTTCCAGGCCGGTACCGACCCGGCCCTCCTCACCCGGGTCCGCACCGCCCTCATCTGCGCCCCCACCCCGCCCGCCGCCGACCAGCGCTCCCTCGACCTGACCGGTGTCCTGGAGTACGCCCGCGTCCTCGCGCCCCGGCTGCGCCCGCGCACCCTCGTCGTCCTCGAATCAGCCGTGCCCCCCGGCACCACCGAAGAACTCCTCGCCCCCGCCCTCGAAGCCGGCTCCGGACTGCGCGCCGGACGCGACTTCCACCTCGCCCACGCCCCCGGCCGCCTCGACCCCGGCAACCGCCACCACGACTACGCAGCCACCCCGCGCGTCATCGGCGGCCTCACCCCCGCCTGCACCGAGGCCGCCGCGGCCTTCTACGGGCGGCTCACCGACAAGGTGGTCCGCGCCAAGGGCGTCCGGGAGGCCGAGACCGTCAAGGTCCTCGAAACCAACTACCGGCACGTCAACATCGCGCTCGTCAACGAAATGGCCGTCCTCTGCCACGAACTCGGCGTCGACCTGTGGGACGTGGTGCGCTGCGCCGAGACCAAACCCTTCGGCTTCCGCTCCTTCCGGCCCGGCCCCGGCGTCGGCGGCCACGCCGCGCCCATGGACGTCGCCCCCGGCCGGCTGCGCATGGTGGAACTCGCCCAGGAGGTCAATTCCCGGATGCCCGGGTACGTCACCCAGCGCGCCGCCACCCTGCTCAACGAGTACGGCAAGTCGGTACGCGGCGCCCGGCTGCTGCTCCTCGGCGTCACCTACCGGCCCGACCTCCCCGACCAGCAAGGCGCACCGGCCCGCGAGATCGCCCGCCGCCTCGCCGACCTCGGCGGCCGGCTCAGCTTCCACGACCCCTACGTCACCCAGTGGCGGGTCGGCGGCGCCCCCGTCCCCCGCGCCGACTCCCTCTACGAGGCCGCCGCCGGAGCCGACCTGACCCTGCTGCTCCAGCACCACTCCGTCTACGACCTCCAGGGCCTGGCCGCCAAGGCCCAGCTGCTCCTGGACACCCGAGGCGCCACCCCGGCCGGCGCCGCGCACCGGCTGTGACCCCTGGCTCCACCGGGCTGGAGCCGACGGCTACCCGGCCAGGAAAACCGAGGTGTCCAGCGCCGGGTAGGGCTCGGGCAGCGGCAGCGCACGTCCCAGCTCGACCTCGACCTTGGTGGCGTAGCGCGCCTTGGCCGACTCATCACCCGGCTTCGGGTCCGAATAGGCGTACGCCTTCTTCTCGTCCCGGTGGATCAGCACATACACGGGGACACCGGCCGCCGCGTACGTCCGGTACTTCGGTCCGGTGTCCGTCTCGTGGTTGCTGGAGGTGACCTCGCCGACCAGATCCAGCAGATCGACCGAGTACCAGCCCTTGTGGGCCCGGCAGTACGCTTCGTCGACTTCGGAAGGCCGACGCCGCCGCACATAGAAGTCCGGAATGAGCAGGCCCTGCGTCCGCTCACCCTTCAGACCCGTGCGAAAGCCGTTGCCCATGCCCGCCAGCCGGAAACCGGCCGACCGCAGTTGGAAGTACAGCTCACTGGCACCATCGTTGTGCGCGTCTCCGGGCTGTGGTGGCACGATCGCCATCCCCTCGATGAACTCGGGCCGAAGCGGCACATCCACAGCCTCTTCGAGCGCGATCAGCAGATCGATGGGGTCCATTCGTGGCTTCTTCACCGGCTCGGTCACGGAATCATCGGCAGAATCGATGGCGCGTTCGGCGATCATCGTCACTTTCCGCCCCTTCCCTCTCTGGTGACAGGCTACGCCCGCATGGGTGCCCCGGCACCATCATGCGGGCGTCCGCGCGCCCTACCGCCGATCGAGGGAAATGATCACTCCATCGCGTTAACGCGACGCCGCGACCGTGACCTCCACACGCTGGAACTCCTTGAGTTCCGAGTAGCCCGTCGTCGCCATCGCCCGGCGCAGCGCGCCGAAGAAGTTCATCGAGCCGTCGGGGATGTGCGAGGGGCCGGTCAGGATCTCGGCCGTCGTGCCGACCGTCCCGAGCCGCACCTTCTTGCCGCGCGGCACGTCCTCGTGCACCGCCTCCATGCCCCAGTGGTGCCCGCGCCCCGGCGCGTCCGTCGCCCGGGCCAGCGGCGAGCCCATCATCACCGCGTCCGCGCCGCACGCGATCGCCTTCGGCAGGTCGCCGGACCAGCCGACGCCGCCGTCCGCGATCACGTGCACGTACCGGCCGCCCGACTCGTCCATGTAGTCCCGGCGGGCCGCCGCCACGTCCGCCACCGCGGTCGCCATCGGCACCTGGATGCCCAGCACGTTGCGCGTGGTGTGCGCCGCGCCGCCGCCGAAGCCGACCAGTACGCCGGCGGCGCCCGTCCGCATCAGGTGCAGGGCCGCCGTGTACGTGGCGCAGCCGCCCACGATGACCGGCACGTCCAGCTCGTAGATGAACTGCTTGAGGTTCAGCGGCTCCGCCGCGCCCGACACGTGCTCGGCCGAGACCGTCGTGCCGCGGATCACGAACAGGTCCACGCCCGCGTCCACCACGGCCTTGGAGAACTGCGCGGTGCGCTGCGGCGAGAGGGCCGCGGCCGTCACCACGCCCGCGTCCCGCACCTCCTTGATGCGCTGCCCGATCAGCTCCTCGCGGATCGGCGCCGCGTAGATCTCCTGGAGCCGCCGGTTGGCGCTCTCCTCCGACAGCTCGGCGATCTCCGCGAGCAGCGGCTCGGGGTCCTCGTAGCGGGTCCACAGCCCTTCGAGGTTGAGCACCCCGAGGCCGCCCATCTCGCCGATGCGGATCGCCGTGGCCGGCGACACCACCGAGTCCATCGGGGCGGCCAGGAACGGCAGCTCGAAGCGGTAGGCGTCGATCTGCCAGGCGATGGACACCTCCTTGGGGTCCCGCGTACGCCGGCTGGGCACCACCGCGATGTCGTCGAACGCGTAAGCCCGCCGCCCGCGCTTGCCGCGCCCGATCTCGATCTCCGTCACGTGCTGAGCCTTTCCCTGTGCTTCTCCCGGCAGACGTCCCAGTATCCCCGGGCTCAGCGCCGCGAGTAGTTGGGGGCCTCGGTCGTCATCTGAATGTCGTGCGGGTGGCTCTCCTTGAGGCCCGCCGCCGTGATCCGCACGAACCGGCCGCGCTCCTTGATGTCCGGAACGGTGCGCCCGCCCAGGTAGTACATCGACTGGTGCAGTCCGCCCACCAGCTGGTGCACGACGGAGGCCAGCGGCCCGCGGTAGGGCACCTGGCCCTCGATGCCCTCGGGGATCAGCTTGTCGTCGTCGCCGATCGACTCCTGGAAGTAGCGGTCCTTGGAGTAGGAGCGCTGCTCGCCGCGCGACTGCATGGCGCCCAGCGAGCCCATGCCGCGGTACGACTTGAACTGCTTGCCGTTGATGAACTGGAGCTCGCCCGGCGACTCCTCGCAGCCCGCCAGCAGCGAGCCGAGCATCACCGTGTCCGCGCCGGCCACCAGCGCCTTGGCGATGTCGCCGCTGTACTGGAGGCCGCCGTCGCCGATCACCGGGATGCCGGCCTCGCGGGCCGCGAGCGACGCCTCGTAGATCGCGGTGACCTGCGGGACGCCGATGCCGGCCACCACCCGGGTGGTGCAGATCGAGCCGGGGCCGACCCCGACCTTGATGCCGTCGACGCCCGCGTCGACCAGGGCCTTGGCGCCGTCCCGGGTGGCCACGTTGCCGGCCACGACATCGACCCGGTCGTGGTTGGACTTGATCTTGGCGGCCATGTCCGGGACGAGCTTGGAGTGCCCGTGCGCGGTGTCCACCACCACGAAGTCCACGCCGGCCTCGATCAGCGCCTGGGCCCGCTCGTACGCGTCCCCGGCGACACCGACGGCCGCGCCGACGATCAGCCGGCCCTCGGCGTCCTTGGCGGCGTTGGGGTACTTCTCCGCCTTGACGAAGTCCTTGACGGTGATCAGCCCGCCGAGCCGGCCGTCCGCGTCCACCAGCGGCAGCTTCTCGATCTTGTGCCGGCGGAGCAGCTCCATGGCCTGCTCGCCGGAGATCCCGACCTGGCCGGTGACCAGCGGCATCGGCGTCATGACCTCGCGTACCTGGCGGCTGCGGTCCGACTCGAACGCCATGTCGCGGTTGGTGACGATGCCCAGCAGCTTGCCGGCCGCGTCCGTGACGGGCACGCCGCTGATCCGGAACCGGCCGCACAGCTCGTCGGCCTCGCGCAGCGAGGCGTCGGGCCGGATGGTGATCGGGTCGGTGACCATGCCCGACTCGGAGCGCTTGACCCGGTCGACCTGGGCGGCTTGCTCCTCGATGGACAGATTGCGGTGCAGGACGCCCGCCCCGCCCTGCCGGGCCATGGCGATGGCCATCCGGGCCTCGGTGACCTTGTCCATGGCCGCCGAGAGCAGCGGGACGTTCACCCGGACGTTGCGGGAGATGTACGAGGAGGTGTCGATGTCGCCGGGGGCCATGTCGGCCGCGCCCGGCAGCAGCAGCACATCGTCGAAGGTCAGCCCGAGGGCGGCGAACTTGTCCGGCACTCCATCGGTGTAATCACTCATGACTGCGACTGCCTCTCCACGCTCGCGGCTCACGCGCTGCATCCCTCCGCACGCACGCATCCATCCGGCCTACGCACCCTTGCCCAGCCTGGCTGTCCATGCTAAGCGGAAGCCGGGGCTCACTCTTACCGCGTGCTTACGTCCCGGCCGTGATACTCGCCGCATGCCCTATCGTCCGGCGAGCGCCCGCAGCCGGCTGAGCGCCCGGTGCTGTGCCACCCGCACGGCCCCCGGGGACATGCCCAGCTTCTGCCCGGTCTCCTCGGCGGTCAGTCCGATCGCCACCCGCAGGAGCACCAGCTCGCGCAAGTGATCGGGGAGGTTGGCCAGGAGTTTGCGGGCCCATTCGGCGTCGCTGCTCAGCAGTGCCCGCTCCTCCGGCCCCAGCGAGTCGTCCGCCCGTTCGGGCATCTCGTCGGAGGGCAGGACGGTGGAGCCGGGGCCGCGCATGGCAGCGCGCTGCAGGTCGGCGACCTTGTGCTGGGCGATGGCCACCACGAAGGCGTCGAAGGGCCGGCCGGTGTCGCGGTACCGGGGCAGCGCGTAGAGCACGGCCAGGCACACTTCCTGTGCCAGGTCGTCGACGAAGTGTCTGGCCTCACCCGGCAGCCGCGCCAGCCGGGTGCGGCAGTAGCGCACCGCCAGTGGGTGCACATGGGCGAGCAGGTCGTGAGTCGCCTGGGCATCGCCCTCGGCGGCCCGATGGACGAGGGCGCCGATCGCCGTGGTCTCGTCATCGCGCATCGGTCCATGGTGCACCGTCGCGCCGCGGTCCGGTGCACCGTGTGGTGAGTTGTGCACCGAAGCGTTATGTGAAGCGTGCTGAGATGTCTTCGCAGCGTTCGGAGCGGGAGCACTGCTGCCCGTCATGTCCCGGGCCCTCCCCTCGCACGTGGCCGGCTCGTCCCCAAGGAGCGTCATGCTTCAAGCATGCGGCACCGGGGAAAGTTTCAGGCCCGCTCCGTGCCGGACGGGGCGACAGACACGGGCCGCCCCTCCCCGTCCGGCCTGGGTGGCCCGGCCGCTTCAGCGGACCAGGCCCCAGCGGAAACCCAAGGCCACGGCATGTGCCCGGTCGGATGCCCCGAGTTTTTTGAACAGCCGGCGGGCGTGTGTCTTGACGGTGTCCTCGGAGAGAAAAAGCTCACGCCCGATCTCGGCGTTGGACCGCCCGTGGCTCATTCCCTCCAGCACCTGGATCTCGCGGGCGGTGAGGGTGGGGGCGGCGCCCATGTCGGAGGAGCGCAGCCGGCGCGGGGCGAGCCGCCAGGTGGGGTCGGCCAGCGCCTGGGTGACGGTGGCCCGCAGTTCGGCGCGCGAGGCGTCCTTGTGCAGATAGCCACGGGCTCCGGCCGCGACGGCGAGGGCGACGCCGTCGAGGTCCTCGGCCACGGTCAGCATGATGATGCGGGCGCCCGGGTCGGCCGACAGCAGCCGCCGCACGGTCTCCACACCTCCGAGCCCCGGCATCCGGACGTCCATCAGGATGAGATCGGACCGGTCGGCACCCCAGCGGCGGAGGACTTCCTCGCCGTTGGCGGCCGTGGTGACCCGCTCCACACCGGGCACGGTGGCGACCGCCCGGCGCAGGGCCTCCCGCGCGAGCGGGGAGTCGTCGCAGACAAGAACGGACGTCATGGCCGGCCTCCGCAGCTGATGCGCATCACGTTGAGCCTCCAGGCTGTTGTATGTCGTCACCTGTGCGATTGACGGCCCCGGACCCCCTGGCCCGGCGGTGGTCTCTTCCGTCAACCGCCTCCGCCCTCTCAACGACGGTCACCCGAAAGAGTTACGGCTTCCGTACTTCACCTTCGATCGTCCTTGGGCTATCAACCCCACAGCCTTCAGCACTCTACGTGACGATTCCGTCACGCGATAGGCGTGCTTCACCCAACACGCCGAACATTCGTTTTTGCCCTATTTAGCGGCACCTGCCCTTTTTGAGAGGTTTCCGGATATATTCGGCTGGTAGTCATATTTACATCTGCCCAACGGCGGCGGATGTGGACTGATCAAGCCGGACCCGTACGACAGCTCGTATCCGATGGGACACTCTCATGGCAGATTTCTCCCGGCTTCCGGGCCCGAACGCCGATCTCTGGGACTGGCAGCTGCTCGCCGCGTGCCGGGGCGTGGACAGTTCCCTCTTCTTCCACCCCGAGGGCGAGCGCGGTGCCGCCCGCAGCGCGCGCGAGGCGCAGGCCAAGGAGGTGTGCATGCGCTGCCCGGTCCGGTCGGAGTGCGCGGCGCACGCGCTGTCCGTGCGCGAGCCCTACGGAGTGTGGGGCGGGCTGACCGAGGACGAGCGCGAGGAGCTGATGGGCCGGGCCCGCCGGAACCTCGTCGACGCGAACACGCCAACCCGCCGGGACTGACCGGAGCCGACCGGCTACCGTCTCCGCATGACAACTGCATTGGTGACGGGAGCCACCGCCGGGATCGGGGCCGCCTTCGCCCGGCGGCTGGCGCGGGACGGCCACAATCTGGTGCTGGTGGCGCGGGACGCGCAGCGGCTGCGGAGCACGGCGGCCGAGCTGCACGACCGGCACGGGATCGAGGCGGCGGTGCTGGTCGCCGATCTGGCCGGGGACGCGGGCATCGCGGCGGTCGAGGAACGGCTCGGTGACCGCCGTCATCCCGTGGACCTGCTGGTCAACAACGCCGGCTTCGGCCTCAAGGGCAGCTACCCGGACGTGCCCATGGACGATGAGCTGCGGATGCTGAAGGTGCACTGCGAGGCGGTGCTGCGGCTGACCACGGCGGCCGTCGTCAGCATGCGGGAGCGGCGGCGCGGCGGGGTGGTGAACGTCGCGTCGGTGGCGGCGTTCGTCCCGCGCGGCACCTACGGAGCGTCGAAGGCGTGGGTCGTGCAGTTCACCCAGGGGGCGGCCCGGGACATGGCGGGCAACGGGGTGCGGCTGATGGCGCTGTGCCCGGGATTCGTGCGGACCGAGTTCCACGAGCGGGCCCGGATGGGCACGAAATCCATCCCGGAGTGGATGTGGCTGGACGCGGACAAGGTGGTGGACGCGGGCCTGCGGGACCTGGCCAGGGGGCGCACGGTCTCGATCCCCGATCCGCGGTACAAGGCACTGCTCGGCGCGGCGAAACTCGTGCCGCGCGGGGCGCTGGGCGGGATCACCAGCCGGGCGGGGCGGAAATACGGGCCGCGGCGGGAGGCGCCGGGAGCGGATACCCCGGGTGGGTAGGAGGACATGACCATCCTCCCGGTTTTACGCTGAAGGTATGAGGTGAATGCACTCTCCCGAGGGAATCCGTCATGACGTTCGTGCAAGTAATCGACCTCAAGACCACCAGGGTCGGTGAGATGGACCGTCTCATGGACCGCTGGACCGAGGCGACCAGGGGAAAGCGTACGGCTACCCACTCGATCGTCGGGAAGGACCGGTCGGATTCCACTCATGTGGTGGAGATCGTGGAGTTTCCCTCGTACGAGGAGGCGATGAGGAATTCGAAACTCCCGGAGACCGACCGGATATTCAAGGAGATGATGGAACTGTGCGACGACGTTCCACGGTTCACCGACCTGGACGTCGTCCGCGACGAGCAGCTGAACAAGAGTGCGGCGCGTGCCTTCTTCGAGACCGTGATCAATGACCGGGACCTCGGGGCGGCGGACGGGCTGCTGAGCCCGGACTACGCCGACCACGACCCGGCCAACGCGGCCGATCCGCTGGGGCGGCGGGAGCTCAAGGAGCAGACGGGGATGTACCTCAGCGCCTTCGAGCCGGTGTTCGTCATCGAGGAGCAGATCGCCGAAGGGAATCTGGTGACGACCCGGTGGACGGTGACGGGTACCCACTCCGGTGAGTACCTGGGGCTGGAGCCCACCGGCCGCCCGCTGACCATCACCGGCCACACCACCTTCCGTTTCGAGGACGGGAAGATCGCCGAGGGCTGGTGGAACTGGGACCAGCTCGGCGTGATGAGCCAGCTCGGCCTGGTCGAGACCTGACCGCGCCGCCGGAGGCGGTACGGCCGCCGCACACCGTACGGGGAAGGCCCCCGTCACACCCGGGAAACGGGCGGGGACGGGGGCCTTCCTGTGGAACGTCCGTGCCGTGCGGGGTGCCGCGCGGCGGACGGGTCAGTGGCTGTGGCCGTGACCGCCGGCGGGGGCCTCCGGCTCCTCTTCCTTCTTCTCCACCACGAGGGTCTCGGTGGTGAGCAGCAGGGAGGCGATGGAGGCGGCGTTCTCCAGCGCGGAGCGGGTGACCTTGACCGGGTCGATGACGCCGGCCTTCACCAGGTCGCCGTACTCGCCGGTGGCGGCGTTGTAGCCCTCGCCCTTGTCGAGCTCGGCGACCTTGGAGGTGATGACGTAGCCCTCCAGGCCGGCGTTCTCGGCGATCCAGCGCAGCGGCTCGACGACGGCGCGGCGGACGACGGCGACACCGGTGGCCTCGTCGCCCTCCTTGCCCAGGCCGCCCTCGAGCACCTTGGCGGCGTGCACCAGGGAGGCGCCACCACCGGGGACGATGCCCTCCTCGACCGCGGCGCGGGTCGCGGAGATGGCGTCCTCCAGACGGTGCTTCTTCTCCTTCAGCTCCACCTCGGTGGCGGCGCCGACCCGGATCACGCACACGCCGCCGGCCAGCTTGGCGAGGCGTTCCTGGAGCTTCTCGCGGTCCCAGTCGGAGTCGGTGGCCTCGATCTCGGCCTTGATCTGGGCGACCCGGCCGGCGACGTCGGCGGTGTCGCCGGCGCCGTCCACGATGGTGGTGTCGTCCTTGGTGACGGTGACGCGGCGGGCGGTGCCGAGCACGTCGAGACCGGCCTGCTCCAGCTTGAGGCCGACCTCCTCGGAGATCACGGTGGCGTTGGTGAGGGTGGCGATGTCACCCAGCATGGCCTTGCGGCGGTCACCGAAGCCGGGCGCCTTGACCGCGACCGCGTTGAAGGTGCCGCGGATCTTGTTGACGACGAGGGTGGACAGCGCCTCGCCCTCGACGTCCTCGGCGATGATCAGCAGCGGCTTGGAGGCACCGCCGGCCTGCATGATCTTCTCCAGCAGCGGGAGCAGATCCTGGATGGCGGAGATCTTGCCCTGGTGGATCAGGATGTACGGGTCGTCGAGGACGGCCTCCATACGCTCCTGGTCGGTGACGAAGTACGGGGACAGGTAGCCCTTGTCGAAGGCCATGCCCTCGGTGAAGTCGAGCTCCAGGCCGAAGGTCTGGGACTCCTCGACGGTGATGACACCGTCCTTGCCGACCTTGTCCATCGCCTGCGCGATCAGCTCGCCGACCTGCTTGTCCTGGGCGGACAGCGCGGCGACGGCGGCGATGTCCTCCTTGGAGTCGATCGGGCGGGCGGTGGCCAGCAGGTCGTCGGAGATGGCGCGGACCGCGGCGTCGATGCCCTTCTTCAGGGCGGCCGGGGAGGCGCCGGCGGCGACGTTGCGCAGCCCCTCGCGGACGAGCGCCTGGGCCAGGACGGTGGCGGTGGTGGTGCCGTCACCCGCGATGTCGTTGGTCTTGGTCGCCACCTCCTTCACCAGCTGGGCGCCGAGGTTCTCGTAGGCGTCCTCGATCTCCACCTCACGGGCGATGGTGACACCGTCGTTGGTGATGGTGGGGGCGCCGAACTTCTTGTCGATGACGACGTTGCGGCCCTTGGGGCCGATGGTCACCTTCACCGCGTCGGCGAGCTGGTTGACACCGCGCTCGAGGGCGCGCCGGGCGTCCTCGTCGAACTTCAGGATCTTCGCCATGACGTGCGTATCCCTCGTAAAAGTATGTGGAAGCTGGAGCGAGCTGGTAGCTCGGGGCGAAAAGGCAGCCGCGCCCCTCTCCCGGCTGTCGGTGACGGGGAGCCGGGGCGCGGCCGGGTGAAGCGAAGCTCTTGGGGCTTACTTCTCGATGATGGCGAGCACATCGCGGGCGGAGAGCACCAGGTACTCCTCGCCGTTGTACTTCACCTCGGTGCCGCCGTACTTGCTGTACAGCACGATGTCGCCGACCTTGACGTCGAGCGGCAGCCGGTCGCCGTTCTCGAAGCGGCCCGGGCCCACGGCGAGGACGGTGCCCTCCTGGGGCTTCTCCTTCGCGGTGTCCGGAATGACCAGGCCGGAGGCCGTGGTCTGCTCGGCGTCGAGCGGCTGGACCACAATGCGGTCCTCGAGCGGCTTGATGGCAACCTTGGAACTGGTGGTGGCGGTCACGTCCGACCTCCCCCTTCGGAGAGCTCTTAAGGGTCTGCTGTCTTGGGATAGCGCCCTGGAGGACCCGTCGTCGCGGGTGCCGGATCCGCCCGTCGCGCATCGCTGGCACTCACCGGTGGAGAGTGCCAGAATTGAGAGTAGGCGGCGATTAGCACTCAGTCAACCAGAGTGCCAGCGCGCGCCCCCGCGACGGCGCCCACGGAGACCGCCGTACCCCGCTGACCTCACAGGTAGTCCTCCAGTCTCGCGATGGCGAAACCCTGCGCGGTGGCCGTGTCGACGACCCGCCGGATCATGTCGGGCATCGTGCCCTTCCACTCCTTTTCGCCCCGGAAGTGGGTGAGGATGATGTCGCCCGGGTGCAGCTTCTCGTCCTCGCGCCCCCACTCGATGCGGTCGGGGAACGCCTCCTCGGCCCACAGCGGCACCACCTCCACGCCGCAGGACGCGGCGGCGCGCAGGGTGTCGCGGTCGTAGGCGCCGTAGGGCGGGCGGAAGAGGGTGGGGCGCTCGCCCATCTCCTCCTCCAGGGTGTCCTGCTGGGTGCAGATCTCCTTCTTCTGCCCGGCGGCGGAGAGCGCGGGCAGTTCCCGGTGGTTGACGGTGTGGTTGTGGATGCCCCAGCCGTCGTCGCGGGCGGCGCGGAAGTAGTCGTAGTCGTCGCGGGCCACGTAGTCGGAGAGGAAGGCGCTGACCGGGATGTCGAGTTCGCGGAGCATCTCCAGCAGCTTCGGGTCCTTGTGGGCGCCGTCGTCGATGGTGAGGAAGACGACCTTGTCGTCCGTGGGGACGCGGGTGATGACGGGCGGCAGGCCCTCGCCGCCGATGTGGCCGGGTTCCGCGGTCAGCTCCGGCTTCCCGGCCGGCGGGGCGGGCGGGCGCAGCGGGGCCCCGGCCAGCCCCCAGCTCTTGGCGGCGGCCAGCCGCTGCTTCTCCGCCGCGATGAGCTGGTCGGCGTACGCGGTGAGCGCGTCGGCCGCCGTACGCGCCTGGGTGCGCTGCGGTGCGCCCGGGCCCGCCGCGGCGGCGTCGGGGGCGGGTGCCGCGGTGGTGGCGGTGCCGCAGGAGAGGAGCGTGAGGCCGAGGACCGCCAGCCCGGAGGCGGTGATCCCGGTCCAGAAAAAGGATGTTTGTCGTACTTGTCTTATGATCCTCATGGAGCGGATGCTGACACCGCCCACCGGGAACACCCCGCACGACGTCCCGGCCCGCCGGGGAGAATGACCCACGTGGCCGCACCCGATTCCTCCGCCCGACCGACCTTCGACGCCCTGCTGAGCCCCGAAGGACAACAGCTCCTGGACCGCCTGCGGGACTTCGACCCGGCGGACGAACTCGCCCTCGCCACCCGACTGCGCCGCGATCACCCCGCCGGCCTCGTCTCCGCCGCCCTCGGCCAGGCCCGGCTGCGGCAGCGCGCCGCGGCCAAGTTCGGCGCGGACGCCGCCCGCATGTACTTCACGCCGCACGGCGTCGAACAGGCCACCCGGGCCTCCGTCGCCACCTGGCGCGCCCGGCGGATGGCGGACCTGGGGGTGCGGCGCGTCGCCGACCTGTGCAGCGGCATCGGCGGCGACGCCATCGCCCTGGCCCGGGCCGGCATCGCCGTCCTCGCCGTCGACCGCGACCCGCTCACCTGCGCCGTCGCCGAGGCGAACGCCGCCGCCCTCGGCCTGGACGACCTGATCGAGGTGCGGTGCGCCGAGGTCACCGAGGAGCACACCGCGGGCTGCGACGCGGTGTTCGTCGACCCCGCCCGGCGCGGCGGACGCGGCCGGATCTTCGACCCCGAGGCGTACTCGCCCCCGCTGTCCTGGGCCGTCGGCGCCGCCGCCCGCACCCCGTACGCCGCGCTCAAGACCGCCCCCGGCATCCCGCACGAGGCCGTCCCCGACGGCGCCGAGGCCGAGTGGGTCTCGGACCGGGGCGAGGTCAAGGAAGCGGTGCTGTGGTTCGGCACCAGCGCCCCCGGCACCCGCCGCGCCACCCTGCTGCCGGCCGGCGCCACCCTCACCGGCGCCACCGGGCAGGCCCCGGCCGGCGAGCCGGGACGGTACCTGTACGAGCCGGACGGCGCGGTCATCCGCGCCCATCTGGTGGCCGAGATCGCCGCCCGGCTCGACGGCCGGCTGCTCGACCCGACCATCGCGTACATCACCACGGACACCCCCGCCAGTACCCCGTACGCCACCGGGTACGAACTGACCGACGTGCTGCCGTTCAACGTGAAACGGCTGCGCGCCCTGCTGCGCGAGCGCGGCGCCGGCACCGTCACCATCAAGAAGCGCGGCTCCGCCATCGACCCCGACGAACTGCGCAAACGCCTCAAGCCCAGCGGCCCGCACCGGGCCACCGTCATCGTCACCCGGCGCGCCGGCGCCCCGGTGATGCTGCTGGCCCGGCCCCTGGCCGGCGCGGACGGCGACAGGGACGGGAGCGGGAACGGCGACGGGGACGGGGACGGGAGCGGGGACGCCCCCGGAAGCTGACGCCGCCCGGGCCCCGGCACCCGCGGCTTCCGGTCACGCGCCGGGCCCGGCCGGGCGACCCGGCCGGAAACCGTCCCCCACCGCCCCCGTCCCCGCCCCGGATTTCCCGCCCCGCCCCACGCATGACCGGCCCGCCGCCGGGGCACCCGCACCGGCACGACACCCACAGGACCGGACAGCGAAAGGACGTGACCGTCGTGCGCGTGGCCTTCCTCGTAGCACCCGAAGGCGTGGAGCAGATCGAACTCACCGACCCCTGGGACGCTCTGCTCGCGTCCGGCGGAGAACCCCGCCTGATCTCCACCCACGGTGGCCGGATCCAGGCGTTCAACCACCTCGACAAGGCCGACACCTTCCCCGTCGACGAGACCGTCGCCGAAGCCTCGGTCGAGTCCTACGACGGCCTGGTCCTGCCGGGCGGCGTGGCCAACCCCGACGCGCTGCGGCTCAGCAGCCGCGCCCTGGCGTTCATCAACGGCTTCTTCGCCACCGGACGCCCCATCGCGGCCATCTGCCACGCGCCGTGGACCCTGGTGGAGGCCGACGCCGTACGCGGCCGGACCCTCACCTCCTGGCCCAGCCTCAAGACCGACATCCGCAACGCCGGCGGCACCTGGGTGGACGAGCCCGTCGTCATCGACAACAACGGCCCCAACACCCTGGTCACCAGCCGCAAACCCGGGGACCTCCCGGCCTTCGACGAGGCGTTCCTGGCGCAGTTCGCCGCCGCCTCCGCCTGAGGTGATCCGGCGTCCGCGCGCCGGTGGCTGACTCCCTCACCACCGTGTTGACGTTCCGTACCGGGCCATAAGATCGTCATCGGTCAAGCACGGAACTCAACGGAAATATGGGGTGGGCACATGCGCGGCCGTCAGATCTCAGTCGCAGTCGCCATAGCCGTCAGCAGCGCACTGGCGCTCGGCGGCTGCACGGTGGAGGACGCCGCCGAGCCCGCGGACCGCGCCACGGACAGCTCGCCGCCGGCCGACGGCGCCCCACCGGCCACCGACTTCATCGTCACGGCGCTCCCCGGACTGCCCACCCCCGAGGACGCCCGCACCCGGCTCGGTGAGCTGACGATCGCCGAACAGCGGTCCATGAGCGGCTACAACCGGGACAAGTTCCCCCACTGGGCCTCCACCGACGGCTGCACGGCCCGCCAGCAGGTCCTCCAGCGCGACGGCGAGGACGTCGTCACCGACGACAACTGCCAGCCCACCTCGGGCAGCTGGTACAGCGCCTACGACGGCGTCACCCTGGACGAGGCCAAGGACGTCGACATCGACCACATGGTGCCGCTGGCCAACGCCTGGCGCTCCGGCGCCGACACCTGGGACGACGAGCTGCGCGCCGCCTTCGCCAACGACCTGACCGGCCCGCAGCTGCTCGGCGTCAGCGCCGCCTCCAACCGCTCCAAGGGTGACCAGGGCCCCGAGGACTGGCAGCCGCCGCTGGAGGAGTTCTGGTGCGAGTACGCGCTGGCGTGGACCGAGGTGAAGCACGGCTACGACCTGACGGTCACCCAGGACGAGCACGACGAGCTGGCCGCGATGCTCGACACCTGCCCGGCCTGACGGCGGCGCCGCCCGGCCGCCCCGGGCTCCGTGCTCCGTGCTCCGGACTCAGCGCGCGGACCGGTAGTTCTCGGCCTTGTCGAGAATGGTGGTGAACCGCTGCCACTGCTCGGCCGCCTCGGCCGTGCGGCCCACGGTGAAGTCCTCCGGGTCGAGGAAATCCAGCCTCGCCCGGGTGGCCGGGTCCAGGTCCCGCCACGCCGCCTCGTCCTGGGGTGATCGCGCCACCGGGCGATGCTATCGCCTGGCCGGCGGCGGACGGGCCCGTACCGCGCGGTAGCACGCGGTACGGGCCCGTCCGGCCCCGATCAGCCCAATCGGCGCAGCTTCGCGCCGAACCCGGGCTCCGTCAGCTCCTCGGCGAGCGCCACCGGAACGGTCGTCTCCCGGCCGCCGGTGCCGTCACCGACCGTCAGCGTGCCGACCTCGGTACCGGCGGCGGCGGAGTGCGGCAGGTCCTCGGCGGCCTTCAGCTCCACGCGCAGTTCCAGGCCCGGCCAGCCGGCGGCCCGCACGTCCTCGGTGACGGTCACGGGGGTGCGCCCGCCGAGACCGTCGTCCACGTACCCGACGACGTCGCCCGCCGCGAGCACCGTCTCCTCGATCAGCTCCTGCTGGGCGAACTCGATCAGCGTCCTGCCCGCGTTCAGCGCGCCGGTGAGGATCGACAGGTCCACCGGGTCCGGCGGCTGGCGCAGCACGGCGCCGACGATGAGGCGGGTCTCCTCGCCCACGGTCTGCTCGGCGGCGAAGAGCAGATTGCCGAGGGCGGTGGTGGTGGTACCGGTCTTGATGCCGACGGTGCCGTTCATGGGTACGAGGTGGTTCCAGTTGCCGTGCCGCTCGCCGTTGCTGTCGTAGTACTCGGGCATCCGCACGATCTGCCGGAACACCGGGTCCTCCATGGCCGCTTTGCCGAGGATCACCTGGTCCTCGGCGGTGCTGACCGTGTCCGGGCTGAGGCCGGAGGGGTCGGTGTAGGTGGTGTTCTTCATGCCGAGTTCGGCGGCGGTCTCGTTCATCTTGGCGACGAAGTCGGCCTCGGAACCGGCGTCCCAGCGGGCGAGCAGCCGGGCCACGTTGTTGGCGGAGGCGATCATGATCGCCTCGATGGCCTCGCGCTGGGTGAGCTCGTCGCCCGCGGTGACCGAGACGACGGACTCGTCGTCCGTGTCACCGAGCGCCACGTCGTCCTCGGCCTGCCGGTCCACGGGGATGGTGGCGCCGGTGGATTCGGGATCGGCGTCCATGGGGTGGTCGCGCAGGATGAGGTACGCGGTCATGACCTTGGCGACGGAGGCGATCGGCACCGGCTCCTGGTCGCCGGAGGTACCGAACGTGCCGATCCCGTCCACGTCCAGCGCGGCCTGGCCCGACCCGGGCCACGGCGCGGTGGGCGCCTCGCCGTCGAAGGTGTGGGTGTCGGCGGCGGTGAGGCCGAGGGTGGGCTCGGGCAGCGGGCGCAGGGACTGGGCGACCGTGAAGATGATCAGCAGCAGGACGACCAGCGGCGACCAGATCTTGATCCGGCGCAGCACGGTCCGCAGCGGGGTGGGCGGCGGCGGGGGCGTGTTGGTGAGCGCGGCGAGCAGTTCGAGCGGTTCCCGCTCGGAATCCGGCACCGGCGGCGGCCCGGCGGGCGGCGGCGGCACGGGGGCGGCGGGCGCGGCGGCCTTCTCCGGCCCGGCGACGGGCGGCGGCATGGCGGGCGCGGCGGGGGGCTCGGACGCGCTGCGCGCGGGCTTGCCGCCCTCGGCGGGGGCGGTGTCGGACGGCTTGGACAGATCCGCGCCCTTGGCGGCGGCCTTACCGCTCGCCGCCGGGGCCTCGGCCGGCTTCGGCGGCGCGGAGGCCGAGTCTGCGGCCCCCGCCGGGGCGGCGTCGGACGGCTTGGACAGATCCGCGCCCTTGGCGGTGGACTTGCCGCTCGCCGCCGGGGTGCCGGCCGGCTTCGGCGGCACGGCGGCGCCACCCGCGCGCTCGCCGTCCTCGGACGAGGCGCCGGAGGACGGGGTCGCGGCGTCGGTCGGCTTCGACAGGTCCGCGCCCTTCGCGGTGGGCCTGGCGCCCTCGGCGGACGTACCGGTGGACGGGGCGTCGGCGTCCTTCGCGTCCCCGGCAGAAGTGGGGCCGGACGGCGCCTTGCCCGGCTTGGGCGGTACGGCGGTGGGCTTCGGCGGTGCCGCTTCCTCGCCCGCCTCGGAGGAGGCAGCGGCGTCCGGGGCCCGGCCCGGCTTCGGTGGCACCGGGGCCGCCGCCCCCGGCTTCTCCGCGGCGGCCCCGGCGCCCCGCGCGTCCGCGTCACGGCGCGGGTCGGCAGGGACCGCCCCGGACGGGGCGGGCGACGGGGAGAAGTCCAACGTGGCGTCCGCACCGGCCGCCGCGTCGCGGCGCGGCGTGGCCGGTACCGGGTCCGGCCCACCGGAGGGCGTGCCCTCACCCCGCTCGGCACCGCCGGACGAGGCCGAAGCGGCATCGTCCGCGAGAGCCGCCGCCGGGGAGAACACCATCGTCGCGTCTGAACCGGCGGCCTTGCCGCCGCGTGCCGTCGCTGCCCCGGACACACCGACGTCAGCGGCATCCGCGCCACTGTCCGGGGAAGCGCCGTCCGTGCCCGACGCGTCGGCCGAGGCAGCCGCACCGCTGTCCACGGCAGCACCCGCACGGGCGGCTGCGTCGGCCGGTGCGTCCGCGCCGGAAGCGGCAGCGGCAGCGGTGACGGCCGATGCAGCCGCAGCGGCCTTCGCGCCGCTGCGCGGTCCTCCCGGCGCGGCATCCGCCGTTTCGGCCCCGCTCGCCGTGGCATCCGGGCCCGCGTCCGTCGTTTCGCCGGCCGTCGTGGTGGCTCGCCGCTTCTTCGGTGCTGCCTCCGGGGCGTCATCGGCGTCCGCCGTCGTTCCCGAGGCACCGCCTTCCGGCCCGGCCGGGTCCGCTCCGGCCGCCCCGTCCCGCCGGCCCTCGCCGGAGGCCGTCGCTTCCGCCGCCGATCGCCGCAGCGCCGCCGCCGGGGAGAACACCATCGTCGCGTCCGAACCGGCGGTCTTGCCGCCGTCTCCGTCCGGGTCTCCGGCCCGTTCGGCCGGTTCCTCCGGGTCGTCGGCCGGTTCGGCCGGTTCCGCCGGCTCCTCGCCGGCCGGTGTGGGCCCGGATATGTTCCGCTTCGTGGGGGCGGGGGTCTCGGCGGGAACTGTTTCCGGGGGGCCGGACGTCCTTCCACCTGACTCCTGCTGATCCCGCTCCCGCTCCGCGATGTCCGGGGACTCGCCCGCCACCGTGCCTCCTAGCAACCTGTTCTTCATACGTTCGCCGCTGGCCCTAACAGTCTGCCGCGTGCTGTGCACCGTGGCTGACCACGCGCGGCCTGGCGGAAATCCGCCCTCCTCCCCCTTTGACGGGCCCGACATATCTACGGGTTCCATCACAAATCAACCACGCACTCTCGACAGCAGCATGTGAGAGGCGTCACCCTGTCTTTCATCCACGCGGGGAGGCATGGATGAGCAGGAGTCGTAGAACCATTCCGGAGGAGCTGCTGCTGCTCGCTCTGGACCCGGCCACGGGTACCACCGCACAGCCGCAGTCACTCGACCTCGGCCTGGCCGGGGCCCAGCTTGTGGAGCTGGCTCTGGCAGGACGGATAGCCCCAGACGGGGACCGCATAGCCGTGGTGCTGCCACGGCCGACTGGAGATCCCACCTTGGACTCCGCCCTGGAGCTGCTGCGCCGCCGTGGCAGCCCCGTGCGGGCGGTCAACTGGATCGGCGGGCCCCGGCTGGGGCTGCGCCAGACGTACCTCACGCATCTCGAACGCTGCGGCATGGTGCACGCGGTCGAGAACCAGATGTGCGGCGTGCTGCCGACCACCCGGTATCAGGCGACGGACACCGCCGTCAGCCGGCAGATCCGGGCCCGGCTGGACACCGCCATCCGTACCGGCACCCCACCGGATGCCCGGACCGCCGCGCTGGCGGCGCTGGCGCACGCCGTGGGGCTCGGCAAGCATCTGTATCCCGGGAACGAGGGGCGGTCATCCCGCGCCCGGCTGCGGGATCTGATCCGGCACGACCCGATGGGCGGGCTGGTGGCCCACGCGGTGATGGATGTGCAGAACGGAGTGGCGGGCCAGGCCGCCGCCCGGCGCCAGCAGCAGCAAGCGCAGCCGCAGGCACCGGAGCGGACCCCGGCCGCCGTCGGAACGGCGCCGGCACCGGCGCGGTCCGGCGGTGTGCGCGTGCGGTCGCGTTCGCTCTCCCACTAGACCTGCCGGGAGCCGCATCGGGCATGGGGTGCGGCCGGGGTGCCGACCGCACCCCGGCCGTACCCCATGCCGGTGTTTTCCAGCGGGCATACCTCCGTAGATGGCAGGCTGCTGAGCACCAGTCATACTGATCCACGCAACGGAGGTGCACCGTCAGTGGCGGGCAATGTCAATCCCACTGTCCGGCGCCGCAGGCTCGGTCAGGAGCTGCGGCGGCTCCGCGAAGACAAGGGCATGACCGCGGAGGAGGTCGCCGACCGGCTGCTGGTGTCGCAGTCCAAGATCAGCCGGCTGGAGAACGGCCGCCGGAGCATAAGCCAGCGCGATGTGCGCGATCTGTGCGGTGTCTACGAGGTCGACGACAAGAAGCTGATCGAGTCCCTGATGCAGATGGCGCGGGAGTCGCGGCTCCAGGGCTGGTGGCACGCGTTCGCGGAGCTGTCGCCGACGTACAGCGTCTACATCGGCCTGGAGATGGACGCGTCCTCGCTGCGGGTGTACGAGCCGCAGATCGTGCCGGGGCTGCTCCAGACGCACGACTACGCGGCGGCCGTGATCGCCGGCGCGCTGCCGGAGGTGGCGCGCGAGGAGGTGGACAGCCGGGTCCAGGTGCGGCTGCGGCGGCAGCACCGCATCCACGAGGACCGGGTGCCGCTGCGGATGTGGGCGGTGGTGGACGAGGGCGCGCTCCGGCGCATGGTGGGCGGCCTGGAGACGATGCGCGGGCAGATAGAGCATCTGCTGGACTGTGCCGGGCTGCCGCATGTGACGCTTCAGGTGATGCCGTTCTCTGCGGGCGCGCATCCGGGGGTGAACGGCCAGTACACGATCATGGAGTTCCCGGAGAACTCGGATTCCACGGTGGTGTATCTGGAGGGCGTCACCAATGATCTCTATCTGGAGAAGCCGCACGACGTGCAGCACTACAGCGTGATGTACGAGCATCTGCGGGCGCAGGCGCTGAGCCCGGAGCAGACGCGGGAGTTCTTGGAGGGGCTGCTGGTGGAGTTCACCAAGCAGCCGTCCTGAGGACGGTCCCGGGAACGGTCTCCAGCGGGTGGGCCCGGGCCGGCTGCGGCTGTACCGCCTCGGTCTCGCGCACAGGACTGCCGAAGGTGTGCGTGGGCCGGTTTCAGTCGGGTCGGGCGGGGGCGCGCAGTTCGACCGCGTAGCCGCCTTCCGGTGTGGGTCCGGCGGTGAAGGTGCCGTGCAGCAGTTCGGCACGTTCGCGCAGGCCGATCAGGCCCTGGCGGGAGCTGGGCAGGGCGACGGCCGGGCGGGCGGGTGCTGTGTTGGCGATGGTGACGCCGTAGTGGCGGGCGTCGTGCCACAGGCGCACCTCGGCGCGGGCTCCGGGGGCGTGCTTGCGCACGTTGGTGAGGGCTTCCTGGATCGTGCGGTAGACGGTGCGTTGGGCGGTTGTGCTGATGTCGGCCGGGAGTTCGCCGGTCAGGGTCGTCTCGATGCCGCTGTTGGCGATCAGTTGCCGGAGATCGGCGAGGGTGGGCTGGGGGGCGAGTTCGGTTTCCTTGCCGCCCGAGGCGCGGAGCAGGGTGACCATGTGGCGCAGTTCGTCGAGGGTGTTCACGCTCAGGGAGCGGATGGTGCGGGCGGCCTCGCGGGCGTCGGGATCTCTGGAGGCGACCTGCAGCGCTCCGGCCTGTACGGCGATGAGGCTGACCTGGTGGGAGACGACGTCGTGCATCTCGCGGGCCAGCTGGGCCCGCTCCCGGGCGAGCACGGTCTGGGCATGCAGGGCGCGTTCGTGTTCCCGGGCCTCTTCGGCCTCGCGGAGCCGGCGCGCCACATCGTGCCTGGCCTGCACGAGTTGGCCGAACAGGACCGGGGCGATCGCTGTGGCGAGTGTGTACACGAACTGGATGAGCGTCCAGGTCCGGTCATCGGTGAACGTGTCGGCCGGCGGCCAGAAGAGGGTGCCCGCCGCCGCTTGCAGCAGGGCGCAGCCGGCCAGCAGACGGCGGTCGCGGGTGGACGCGGCCAGGGTGTACAGGGCGGCGATCGGCGCGACCGCCACGTCCATGAAGACGGTCATGGGCAGCGTCAGCAGGAAGACGGTCAGCGGAAAGCGCCTGCGCAGGAACAGCCCCGCGCTGCCGATGGCGACGCAGGCCCACACGAGGGGTACCCCCTCGCCGAAGAGGTTGATCCAGGCGTCGAGCACGGCGAGCACGACGAGGCCCGAGTCGACGGCCCGGGGCGGCACCCGCCTCCACAGGGTCCGGCCCGTGCTCATCGCCCGTTGTCCCGTGGCGCGTCGCCGCCGTTCCCGCTGAGCAGTCCGGCCCGCTCGGCGAGCAGGGCCGCCTGGACACGGCTGGACACCCGCAGCTTGGTCAGGATCGAGCTGACGTGGTCCTTGACGGTGCCCGCGCTCAGATGGATGCGGGTGCCGATGTCGGCGTTGGACAGTCCCTTCGCGATCAGGACGAGGACCTCGCGTTCCCGGTCGCTGAGCAGGGCCACGCGCGCCACGTCCGCGTCCTGCGGTGCTCCTGCCCCCGGATGGCCGCGCAGCAGGGCACGTGAGGCTTTCGGGGACATCACCACCCCGCCCGCGGCCAGGGTGTGTACCAGCTGGACGAGCTGTTCGGGCTCGGTGTCCTTCAGCAGGAAGCCGGCGGCCCCCGAGCGCAGCGCGGTCAGGACGTACTCATCGGTGTCGAACGTGGTGAGCATGGCCACGTGCGGTGGCTCGGGCAAGGCCTGAATCTGCCACAGGAGGGTGAGGCCGTCCACGTCCGGCATGCGGATGTCCAGGAGCACGACGTCCGGCGTCTCGCGGCGGATCACGTCAGCCGCCTGCGCCCCTTCCGCGGTGGCCACGACCCGTACGCGGCGGAAGGCACTCCGGCTCCCGTACGGAGATCGTTTGCTGCCGAGCGTACGTCCGCGACGGCGCGCGACGGCGCGATCGCGGAGGGACGCCCGCCACCCGGCAGGCCCGTTCCAGCCGCTCGGGGGGAGCGCTCCGGCCCGTCGACGGGGTGGTCACCGAAGGCTGCCGGATGGTCCGCCTCCCCGGCCCGCCAGGAGGTTGGTCCCCATGACCTCTACGCAGCCGCCGTACCGGACAGCAGTGCCTGTGGAGCACTCCCCTCCGCGGCCCCCGACCGCGCCCGAGACCGCTCCGACCGGTGTGTCGCCGGGGCGTCTGGTGGGATTGGACGTGGCCCGCGCACTGGCGGTCTTCGGCATGTACATCGTCCACATCGGGCCCGCTCTGTCGGCCACGGACGGTGTCGGCAGCTGGGTGCGGTACCTGGCCGACGGCCACTCCTCGGTCCTGTTCGCCACCCTCGCCGGGTTCTCGCTGATGCTGATCGCGGGCCGCAGGGAGCCGAGGACCGGCCTGGCCGGCCGGCAGGCGAAGGCGCGGATCGCGATCCGCGCCGTGGTCCTGCTGGTGCTGGGCACCGTCCTGGCGATGGAGTACGGGGGCGTGATCATCCTCGCCTTCTACGGCGTCTACTTCCTCCTCGCCCTGCCCCTGGTGCGGCTGAGCGCCGGGACGCTCGCGGTGATCGCGGGCGGGCTGGCCCTTGTCGCACCGCAGCTGGCGTTCGTCCTGCAGTCGGTGCTGAGCGAGTCCGTCCAGCAGACCGTCAACGCCTACGACCCGCTCAAGGCGCTCAGCGATGTGGGGGTGCTGGATCTGCTGCTCACCGGCTTCTACCCGGCGATCACCTGGATGCCGATCGTGGTCGCCGGTATGGCGCTGGCCCGCCTGGACCTGACCGCCACCGCCGTCCAGTGGCGCCTGGCCGTGCTCGGCGCCGCTCTCACCGTGGCCGCGTACGGCATGTCCCTGCTGCTGGCGGGCAAGGACGCTCTGCGGAGCATGGCGGAGGACGGGAAGTCGTCCGTCGGCTCCGCGCCGGAGTCTTTCGGCAGCGGATCCTTCGAGGGCCACGGGGCGGCCTCGGATCTGCTCTCCGCCGGGCCGCACAGCGGCACCACGTTCGACATCATCGGCAGCGTGGGCGTCGCGATCCTCGTGATCGTGTGCGCGACGGTGCTGATGGACCGTCTGCCGCTCCTGCGCCGCCTGGCGAAGCCGGTCATCGCCGTGGGCACCATGTCTCTGACGGCCTACGTCGGCCACTTCGTCGCGCAGTCCGTGATGGGCGTGGCGGCGGGCGAAAGCAGCCAGGAGTCGTGGGTGCCTGTGCTGATGTTCATTCTGGGGGCGACCGTGTTCGCCGCGGTCTGGTCCCGGTTCTTCCGCCGCGGACCGCTGGAGTCACTGCTCAACGCCGCCACCGGGCCCGCGAAGTACGTCCGGTGAGACCGGGCCGGGGCGGCCCCGGGGGACGCAGCCGGGAAAGCGCGGATTGTAGGGTCAACTGCCCATGCGGTAAAGAGAATTACGCGCTCATCATTCGGTCGGGTGAAGCTCTCCATCGGGTGTCCGGCCGGACGAGTACGGTCGCTCCGACGCGCCGCCGGATGATCACCAGCGGCGCTCCCCACCCCCACCGGGAAAGAGAGCCGGAGCAGCCATGGCAATGAAGCAGGGCACGACCCGCACCTGGACGAAGTCCTCCTATTCCGGCGGCAACGGCGCCTGTATCGAGGTGAGGTCGGACGCACCCGCTCTGTTCAGCGTCCGGGACTCCAAGGTGCCCACCGGGCCGCGGCTCGGGTTCGGCGCCGGGACGTGGACCGCGTTCGTCGGCGCGATCGGCCGGGCCCACTTCCCGCCGCCCTCCCGCTGACCACCCCGCCCCCGCCTCCCGCCTCCCGCACCCGCACAGCGCCGCGCCCGCACCCCTCGCGTACGGGCGCCCTCCCGCTCCCACCCCCACCACGCCGGGAGGGCGTCCGTACTCCCGGCTCAGCCGCGCGGATAGCGCTCCAGCCAGGCCGCCGACGACTCACCGGGGCCGTGCAGCGCCGGCCCCTGCGTCATCTCCAGCGCGAAGTCGTCCGCCAGTTCGGCGATCGACGCCCGCCCCTCCAGCTCCACCAGCCAGCCCGGCGGTAGCGCCGTCTCACCGTGCAGCGCGCCCAGCAGATTGCCGCACACCGACCCCGTCGAGTCCGAGTCGCCGCCGTGGTTGACCGCCAGCAGCAGCCCGTGCTCCATGTCCTCGGCCACCAGCGCGCAGTAGACGCCGATCGCCAGCGCCTCCTCGGCCACCCAGCCCTCCCCGAGCGCCGCCACCCGCTCCGGGGACGGCATCCCCTGCCGCACCGCGCCCAGCGCCCGCTGCAGCGCGTCGGTGGTCTCCTCGTGGTCCGGCCAGCTGCTCAGCTGCGCCAGCGCCTTCTGCACCGCCGCGTCCAGGCCGTCCCCGCGCACCAGCGCGTGGACGATCGCCGCGAACGCGCCCGCCGCCAGCCGGCCCGTCGGATGGCCGTGCGTCTGCGCCGCGCACTCCACCCCCAGCTGGAACACCAACTGCGGCTCCCAGCCCACCAGCAGCCCGAACGGCGCCGAGCGCATCACCGTGCCGCAGCCCTTCGAATCCGGGTTCTTGGGCTTCTCCACGGTGCCCATCACCTCGTCCGCCAGACCGCTCAGACAAGCGTTGCCCGGCGCCCGGCGCGCGTACAGCCACTCCTGGCGCGCCAGCCAGCCGTCCCCGGCCCGCCGCTCGTCCGGGCCCCACTCGTGCTGCGTGCGGTACCAGCGGCGGTACGCGGCGTGTACGTCGGTGGGCGGATGCCAGGCGCCGGTGTCCCGCCGCACATGGGCGCGGATCAGCCCGTCCACCGTGAACAGCGTCATCTGCGTGTCGTCGGTGACCGCCCCGCGCCGCCCGTACGCCGGGACGTAGTCCCGTACCCCGTGCGGGCCGTGCGTCGCGCGGATCGCCTCCAGCGCGTCGAACTCCACGCCCGCGCCCAGCGCGTCACCGATCGCCCCGCCGAGCAGACAGCCGCGCACGCGGGAGCGGAACTCCTGCTGCTCCGCGCGCCCCCATATGGCGCCGGCGACCGGCGCCGTCACCGGCCACCACCGGTGCCCGTGCCCACCACCGGCAGCAGCGCGGGCAGCTTCCCGTCGCCCGCCTCGGCCGCCGCCGCGCGCTCCGCGCCCACCGGACCGTACAGCGTGGTCCGCGGGCGCGACGGCCGCCCGGCCGCCTCCGCGATCGCCCGCAGATCCGTCACCGAGCGGTACGAGCCGTACGACGACCCGGCCATACGGGAGATGGTCTCCTCCATCAGTGTGCCTCCCAGGTCATTGGCGCCGGATCGCAGCATCTCGGCGGCGCCCTCGGCCCCCAGTTTCACCCAGGAGGTCTGGATATTGGTGACGTAAGGGTGAAGGAGCAGCCGGGCCATCGCCGTGACCGCGCGGTTGTCGCGGGCGGTCGGCCCCGGCCGGGCGATGCCCGCCAGATAGACCGGGGCGTTGGTGTGGATGAACGGCAGCGTCACGAACTCGGTGAAGCCCGCCACCCCCTTCTCCCGGTTGGCGCGCTGGATACCGGCGAGCGTCCTGAAGTGGCCCAGCCAGTGCCGTGGGCTGTCCACATGGCCGTACATCATGGTGGACGACGAGCGCAGCCCCACCTCGTGCGCGGTGCTGATCACCTCCACCCAGGTGGCGGCCGGCAGCTTGCCCTTGGTGAGGATCCAGCGCACCTCGTCGTCCAGGATCTCCGCCGCCGTGCCCGGGATCGAGTCCAGGCCCGCCTCCTTGGCCGCGATCAGCCACTCCCGGATCGACAGGCCGGTGCGGGACGCCCCGTTGATGACCTCCATCGGCGAGAACGCGTGCACATGGATCCCCGGCACCCGCCGCTTCACCGCGCGCACGATGTCGAAGTAGGCGTCACCGGGCAGATCGGGATGGATGCCGCCCTGCATGCACACCTCCACCGCGCCCACCTCCCACGCCTGGGCGGCGCGTTCGGCGACCTGATCCAGGGAGAGGGTGTACGCGTCGGCGTCGGTGCGGCGCTGCGCGAAGGCGCAGAACCGGCAGCCGGTGTAGCAGACGTTGGTGAAGTTGATGTTCCGGGTGACGATGTACGTCACCTCGTCCCCGACCACCTCGCGCCGCAGCTCGTCGGCGGTGCGGCACAGCGCGTCCAGCGCCGGGCCCTCGGCGTGCAGCAGCGCCAGCGCCTGCGCGTCGGTCAGCCGGGTGGGATCGGCGGCGGCCACCGACAGAGCGTCCCGTACGTCCGCGTCGATCCTCTCCGGCACCATGCCGGGCGCCGCGGCCTCGCGCAGCGCGGACCAGTCCCCGTACACCTCGTCGAAGTCGGTACGGCGGTCCCCGGTCCGGCCCGCCGTGTCGATCTCCCGGTGCAGCGCGGTGCGGCCGGAGGCGGTCAGCGGCTCGTCCGGCTCCTGCCAGGGCAGTCCGGCGGGCAGCGCGTCCGGCCGGGCCAGGCCGGTGTCCGGATCGGCGAGCGCGCGCACGTGCGGCAGCACCCGGGGGTCCAGCCACGGCTCGCCGCGCCGGATGAACTCCGGGTAGACGGTGAGCCGTTCGCGCAGCGCGAAGCCGGCCGCCGCGGTGCGGGCGGCCAGCGCGTCGATCACCGGCCAGGGGCGTTCGGGGTTGACGTGGTCGGGGGTGAGCGGCGAGACGCCGCCCCAGTCGTCGATACCGGCCCGGATCAGCAGCGCGTACTGCTCGTCCACCAGGTTCGGCGGCGCCTGGATGCGGGCGGCGGGCCCCAGCAGCAGCCGGGCGGTGGCGATGGTGGCGGCCAGCTCCGCCACCTCCGCGTCCGGGGTGCCGCGCATCGCCGTGTCCGGCTTGGCGCGGAAGTTCTGCACGATGACTTCCTGGATACCGCCGTAGGCGCGGGAGATACGGCGCAGCGCGAACAGCGCGTCGGCGCGCTCCGCGTACGTCTCCCCGATGCCGATGAGCAGCCCGGTGGTGAACGGGACGTTGGAGCGGCCCGCGTCCTCCAGGACGCGCAGCCGGACGGCCGGCTCCTTGTCGGGCGAGCCGTGGTGCGGGCCGCCGGGCTCGGACCACAGCCGGGTCGCGGTGGTCTCCAGCATCATGCCCATGGACGGCGCGACCGGCTTCAGCCGCTGGAAGTCGGTCCAGGTCAGCACGCCCGGGTTCAGGTGCGGCAGCAGCCCGGTCTCCTCCAGCACCCGGATCGCCATGGCGCGCACATACGCGAGGGTGTCGTCGTACCCCTCGGCCGCCAGCCACTCCCGGGCCTCCGGCCAGCGGTCCTCGGGCCGGTCCCCCAGCGTGAACAGCGCCTCCTTGCAGCCCAGGGCGGCGCCCCTGCGCGCGATGTCCAGCACCTCGTCCGGGGACAGGAACATGCCGTGACCGTCACGGCGCAGCTTGCCGGGCACGGTGACGAAGGTGCAGTAGTGGCAGCGGTCCCGGCACAGCCGGGTGAGCGGGATGAAGACCTTCTTGGAGTAGGTGATGACCCCGGGGCGGCCGGCCGCCTCCAGACCGGCGTCCCGCACCCGTCCTGCGGCGGTCGCGAGCCGTTCCAGATCGGCGCCGCGAGCCTGGAGCAGCACCTCGGCCTCGGCGGCGTCCAGAGCCACCCCGTCCCCGGCCCGGCGCAGCGCGCGCCGCATCGCGTTGGCTGTTGGTCCCTGCGCGCTTTTCGTCATTCTTCGAGCATACGAGCGGCACCCGGCCGAATCGGCGGGAAACTCCCGTGCTCCGCAGGGGATGTCTAACCCACTCCTTATCGGGGAGAGTTCAGACCGATAGACTCCAACGTTCGCCCGAGCAGCGGTTCACGAGCGGTTGAGAAGCAGAGGACACCATGGCCGAAGGCAAGGGGATCCCGGTGCGCACGTCCGCCTTGCGGTTCGCCGTGCTCGGCCCGCTACGGGTCAGAAGCGGTGAGACCGACCTGCCGACGGGGAGCCCCCAGCAACGGGCCCTGCTGGCCGCACTGCTGCTGCGCGGCGGGAGTACCGCCACCGCGCAGGAACTCGTGGACGCGATATGGGGCGAGACACCGCCGCAGCAAGCGGTGGCGGCACTGCGCACCTACGCCTCACGGCTGCGCAAGGCGCTGGGCACCCGCGCCGACGTCCTGGTCAGCGAACTGGGCGGGTACGCGCTGCGCCGCCGCGAGGACGACGAGCTGGACAGCGACCGGCTGGCGGAACTGGCCGCGCGGGCCGAGGCGGCGGCCGGTGCCGGCGATCTGACCCGGGCGCTGGAGCTGTACGGGGCGGCGCTGGACCTGTGGGACGGCGAGACGCTGGCCGGTGTGCCGGGCCCGGACGCCGACCTGCACCGCGCCCGGTTCTCCGAACAGCGGGTGGTGCTGCTG
The DNA here is from genome assembly GCF_900116145.1 of Streptomyces harbinensis. Classification (GTDB taxonomy): domain Bacteria; phylum Actinomycetota; class Actinomycetes; order Streptomycetales; family Streptomycetaceae; genus Streptomyces; species Streptomyces carpaticus. The sequence continues at coordinate 79,196 of NZ_FPAB01000001.1, forward strand.
GAGGCCCGGCTGGGCGTCGCGCTCCAGGCCGGGCTGCACACCGAGTCGGTCTCCGAACTGACCGCGCTGACCACCACGTACCCGCTGCGGGAGAAGCTGCGCGAGCTGCTGATGCTGGCGCTGTACCGCAGCGGCCGGCAGGCGGAGGCGCTGGCGGTGTACGCGGACGCGCGGCGTGTCCTCATCGACGAACTGGGCGTGGAGCCGCGCGCCGAACTGTCGGAGCTGCAACAGCGCATCCTGAGCGCCGACGCCACGCTCGACCAGCCGGCGGACGTCCCGCAGGGCGCGCCCGCGCTGGTACGTCCGGCGCAGCTGCCCGCCGCCGTACCGGACTTCACCGGGCGGGCGGCGTTCGTCCGCGATCTGGGCCGGGAGCTGGCGGCCTCCGGCGGCGGGGTGATGGCGGTCTCGGCGGTCGCCGGGATCGGCGGCGTCGGCAAGACGACGCTGGCGGTGCAGGTGGCGCACGCGGCGCGCGAGCACTTCCCGGACGGGCAGTTGTACGTCGATCTCCAGGGCGCCGGGGCCTCCCCCAGCGAGCCGGAGGCGGTGCTCGGGGCGTTCCTGCGGGCGCTGGGGGTGGCGGACTCCGCGATCCCCGACGGTGTCGCGGAACGGTCGGGGCTCTTCCGGTCGCTGCTGGACGGGCGGCGGGTGCTGACCCTGCTGGACAACGCGCGGGACGCCGCCCAGGTCCGTCCGCTGCTGCCGGGCACGCCGGGGTGCGCCGCGCTGGTGACCAGCCGGATCCGGATGGTGGACCTGGCGGGCGCCCACCTGGTGGACCTGGACGTGATGAGCCCGGAGGAGGCGCTCACGCTCTTCACCCGCATCGTGGGACACGAGCGGGTCGGCGCGGAGCGGGACGCGGCGATGGACGTGGTGGGGGCGTGCGGATTCCTGCCGCTGGCCATCAGGATCGCGGCGGCCCGGCTGGCGGCCCGGCGGACCTGGACGGTGTCGGCGCTGGCCCGCAAGCTCAGCGACGAACGGCGGCGGCTGGACGAACTCCAGGCCGGCGACCAGGCGGTGGCCGCCACCTTCGAGCTCGGGTACGGGCAGCTGGAGGCCGAACAGGCGCGGGCCTTCCGGCTGCTGGGCCTGGCCGAGGGCCCGGACATCTCGGTGGCCGCCGCGGCCTCCCTGCTGGACCGGGACCTGCACACCACCGAGGACCTGCTGGAATCCCTGGTGGACACCTCGCTCCTGGAGTCGGCGGCCCCCGGCCGCTACCGCTTCCACGACCTGGTGCGGCTGTTCGCCCGGGCCTGCGCGGAACGCGACGAACAGCCCCCGGCGGAACGGGAGGCCGCGCTGGCGCGGCTGCTGGACTTCTACCTGGCGACGAGCGCGAAGGTGTTCGCCCTGAAGCGGCCCGGCGGCCGGCTGGTGGAGAACCTGGAGACGACGTACCAGCCGGCGGCGGAGTTCGACAGCGACGAGCAGGCCCAGGACTGGCTGTTCGCCGAGGCGGGCGGGCTGCTCAGCGCCGCGCAGTCGGTGACCACGTCCCAGCGGGTGCGGTCGGCCGCCGACCTGCTGCTGGTGGCCCGGGGCCTGGCGGAATCGGGCGCGTACTCGCGGCAGTTCGTCGTGGCCTGCGAGGCGGTACTGGAGGTCGCCCGGCGGCGGGACGACCCGCACGCCCAGGGGCGGGCCCACTTCGCCCTGACGCTCGCGCACAGCCTCGCGGGCCGGTTCGAACTGGCCGACGAGCACGCGCAGCACGCCATGCTGCTGGGCGTGGCGGCGGAGGACCCGGTGGTGCGGACACAGGCGCCGACCGAGCGGGGGATCATCGCCTCGTACCAGGGGGACAACAAGGCGGCCGAGAGCTACTTCACCGAGGCCCTGGCGGCCTTCCGCGAGGAGGGCAACCAGGCAGGGGAAGCCAGCGCCCTCAGCAACCTGTCGCGGGCGCTGGGCGCCCAGGGGCGGGCGGAGGCGGCTGTCGAGGTGGCCAGGCAGGCCCTGACGATCTACCGGAGTCTGGGATCGGTGCTGCGGCTCGCCAACGGCCACTACGCGCTGGGGATGGCCCTGAGCCGGCGCGGAGCGCACCACGATGCGCTGCGTGAGTTCACCGCTGCCCTGACCATCTTCGAAGGCAACCGGCAGCCGCTGTGGGTGGGAATGACCCTGCTGCGTCAGGCGGAGTCGCTGCTGGAGACCGGTGGCGCGGCCGAGGCGGCCGTCAAGGCGGAGAACGCCCTGACCCAGTTGCGGGACATCGGCGGGGACTGGCGCCGTGGGCTGGTACTGACCGTTCTCGGCCGGGCGCTCGACTTCACCGGGCACTCCGACCGGGCGAGGGCCTGCTGGGAGCACGCCTTGAGGTTCTTCGAGGAGTCCTCCAGCCCCGAAGCCAAAGAGGTCCGCAACCTTCTGACGTCCACGAGCGTCTGACTCAGACGAACCGGCAGTACCACCGGCATCACGTCGGGCGTTCAGCAAACATTTATCTCCGGCTGACATCTTCTGTGGCGGCAGCCGGAACGGGGGATGCCGGGCAGGCCGCGCGTACCGCAGGGGGGATGGCGGTGGCCTGCTCTCACCAGCACAAAATGGGGAGATGAACATGACCAATGTCAAGCCGCTGGCCGACAACCGCGTCACGGGGGATCCCACCGTTCTGGAGGACAGCCACATCACCTCCGAACCCAAGGGTGGCAAGGTCAAGCCGCTCGAGGACAGCCACATCACCTCTGAGCCGGCCGGTGGCAAGGTGAAGCCGCTCGAGGACAGCCACATCACCTCCGAGCCCCTCACGTAACCGCCCTTCCAGCAACCACGGACCGGCTGTGTGCCAGCGCATCGCGGCGCGCGGCCGGTTCTTGCTGTGCCGAGGAGGGCACCTTCCACATACGGCCCCACCCGGGGTGGGTGACACCACGGGCAGGGGACTGACGGGGGAATCATCCGTTCACCGATATCAGGAGGCACGTATGACCTTCACGAAGAAGGTGTTCTCGACTCTCGCCCTCGCCACCGCGGTCGTCGGAGGAACCGCGGCCCAGGCGCTGGCGAGTGACGCGCACGTCAACGCCCCGACCGGTCAGCACCGCATAGCCGAGGCCCCCCTCGAGGACGGGCACATCACCGGCGGCCAGGTCCTCGAGGACGGCCACATCACCGGTGTCCAGCCCTTGGAGGACGGCCACATCACGGATGTCCGCCCGCTGGAGGACAACCACATCACCGACGTCCGGCCCCTGGAGGACGGCCACGCCACCGGCATCCGCCCCCTGGAGGACGGCCACATCACCGGCGCCGGGTGACGGCGGATCCGACCGGTCCGCCGGCCGGCTGAGACGGCCGGCCGGACCGGTGAGGGACGGGCCCTTCGGGGCCCGTCCCTCGCGTTTAGCGGTCGTTTATGAGGGGCTGTCATGCTCATACATGTCCGGCCGCACAGGGGTGCGCGGCCGGTCTCCAAGGGGGGATCTGTTCGGCGGTCGCGGGGGAACCGCTGAACAGATCCGGTGCCGATCGGCCCGGGTGGCGTGGAGGGGGCGCCATCCGGGCCGTTCTTCTGTGGGGCTCTTCCGTGGGACGTGGGACGGCCCCCTTACGGCACGTACACCGTGACGGCCGGCGGGCCGGCGTCCACCGGGCCGAACTCCAGCAGTTCGCGGGCGAAGATCCGCCCCCGGCCCGCCGGGTGGAACCCGGACTCCTCGGCGACGGCCGGCGCGGCGGACGGCGGCAGCGCCAGCACCTCGGCCTCTTCTCGCAGCAGCGGCCCCAGGGCGCTCCCGGCACCGATCCGGGACGGCTCGCCGTCGGTCAGCGTCACGGTCAGCGCCGCGTAGCCGGGGCCTTCCGCGCGTTCGCTCACCGGCAGGCTGGTGAGGACCAGGGTTCCCGTCCTGCGGTCGCCGTCGTCGGCCGCCCACACCGTCTCGGCCGACAGCCGCTTCTCCAGCCAGGCCGGCAGGTCGAGCCCGCCCGCCTCCGGGGTGCCGCGCGGCACCCCGTGCAGGACGGCCACCTGTGCCCCGGACTCCTCGATGCCGGCCAGCACCTCGTCGGGCGGTGTGCCCGTCACCTCCCAGTTCAGCAGCCGGTACATGCCGCCCGCCGTGTCCACCGGCAGCGGGTCGGCCGCCGGGCGGGCGGCCCCGGCCAGCGGGGGCACGGCCAGCAGCACGCTGGCCGCCACGACCGGGCCGAACGGCCGCAGCAGCCGGGCCGGGCGTACCGACTCCCCCGCCGCCCAGCCGAGCCCGATCGCGCCGGCCACCACCAGCCAGGGGCCGGGCACCAGCACCAGCGCGCAGCCCACCCCGCAGCCGGCGCCGGCCAGCGCCAGGTCGGCGAGCGCGCCGTGTCCGGTGGTCGCCGTGCGCTCCCAGGCGGTCAGGGCGCGGCGCACCACGTACGGCAGCACGGCCAGGGCCAGCAGCGCCGCCGGGGCGGCGACCGGGGAGGGCAGCAGCGCGAACGTGACGGCCAGCGGCAGCGCGATCGGCACGCCGCGCGGCAGCGGGACGGACAGGGCGGCGACGCCGATCGCGGTGCCGAGCGTGATCCACACCCCGGCCAGGGTCACCGGTATCCCGGCCCAGACGGCGAGGAACGCCGGGGAGCCCAGCACCGTGTACAGGCCGAGGGCCGGTCCCAGCAGTGCCACCTGGATCCCGCCGCCCCGGGCGGGCGGCGGGGTGCCCTGTGCGGTGGCCCAGGCGCCCGCGGCCAGCGAGCCGGTCAGGACGAGCGCGAGGACGGTGGCGAGCGCGCCGCCCCGCCACAGCGGGTCCCACAGGTCGCCGAACAGCCGCAGGGTCACATCGGCGGCCACCGCCAGCGCGAGAGCGCGCGCCACCCGCCCGGCGCCGTCCTCGGCGGCGGCGGACAGCCGGCGCACCAGCAGGACGAGCGTGGCCAGGGCGACGGCGAGCGTCACCCCGACGAGGGGGGCGACCCGCAGCGGCTCCGCGATCAGCAGGGTCCACAGCGCGGCCAGCGCGCCGAGAGCGGCGGGCAGGGACCGCCGGGGGCCCAGCCACCACGTCAGCGGCCCGGCCACGGCGGCGGCGGCCACGGCCGGCAGCAGGACGGGCAGCTCGGCGGGGGACGCGCCGACCACGGTCAGCGTCAGCCGCACGAGAGGAAGGGTGACCAGCGAGACCACGGCGGTGATCAGGGTGAGCGCGGTGGGCGTGGCCCGCGCGGTGGTAAAGGGCACCATGGCCGCTGACCCTAGCCGGTGCGGAGCGGTGCCCATCCCCCGAGGTCAGCCCCCGGGGTCGGCTTCCGGCGGCGGGGCCCGGCCCCGTCAACGGGGCGCGGAGGGCGGTGAGTCGGCCAACCGCCGGGGCGGGCGGTTCCGCCCCGGGTGCGAGAAGGCCCGAACCGGCTTACGGTCGAGAGATGATACGCAACGTGTTCGGGGCCGTGCTCGCCGTCCTCGGGGCGGCAGCGGTCCTTCTCGGTGTCTTCCAGGACTGGTACGGGTCTCGCACCGGCCGGTCGTTCCGGATCACTCAGCTCTTCACGGACGTCGGCATCACCGGGGACAAGGCGGCGCTCTTCAACGGCCTGTTCCTGGTGATGCTGGTGGCCGCGGTGATCGCGGCGCTGGCGCTGGTCTTCCGGTCGGGGTGGCTGGCGCTGCTCGCCGCCGTGCTGGTGCTCGGGTTCACCATCCTGTGGATGGTGCGGCAGTACCAGATCGCCGACAGCCTGACCTTCGGCGAGGGCGGCCTCGGCTGGGGCTGGGCCAGCACCATGATCGGCGGTGTTCTGCTGCTGCTCTCGGCCGCGGCCATGTTCGGCGCCGGTGGCGCGGGGGCCGGGCACGGCCGGCACGCGCGTCCGCGCCGTGGCCGGTACGAGGAGCCGGAGCCCGGGCACGGCGAGGTCGTCGAAGGCCCCTGGGACACGGGCCAGGCGCCCCCGCCCCGGCACCACCCCGGTGAGGGCGAGGGCGGCCGGGGACGGGACGCGGCGTAGCCGCCGCCCCGCCCCCGGCCGGGCGGCTCAGCCGATACGGATCAGGCTGTCGATGTAGCCGCCCCAGGCCTCACCGTCCCAGCCGATGTAGAGGCGGTTGCCCTCCGGGCTCAGCTCCAGGGTGCCGCGGACCCGCTTGGTGTTCTCGACCTCGCAGTCCAGCTCGATGACCGGTTCCGCGCTGTCCGGCTCGGACACCGTGCCGGGGCAGCTGAGCGGGCCGGTGGTCTCCACCGTCCCGCCGGTGATGGTCAGGGTCTCGATGTCGTTGTCGTCGACGATCGACTCCCAGACGCCGTCGAGACCGTCGCCCTCGATGGAGCGTGCCTCGTCCTCGGCGTGCTCCCGCGCCCGTTCGGTCTCGTCCGCGTCGCCGTCCGCGCCGTCGCCCTCGCCGGCCCCGGTCTCCTGCTGCTCCTGCTGCTGGTCGTTCTGCGCGTCGCCGTCACCGTCGTCGCTGCCGCAGGCACTCAGCAGGAGCACGGCGGCGGCAGCCGCCGCCGTCAGTCGCGCTGTTCCTCGTATGCGCATGTGGTCCCCGTCGGTCCCTTCACTCGTCAGCCTTGTCGTGTTCCCCTTGCGGCGTCCAGCGCGTACACGCAGTGGTCCTTGCTGCACGCGAACACCACACCTTGCGAGACCGCCGGGCTGCCCGTGATGGCGCCGCCGGTCTCCAGCTTCCAGCTGAGCCGCCCGCTGCTGGCGTCCAGCGTGTACAGACAGTGGTCCTCGGAGCCGAAGTGCACCCGCCCCTCGCTCACCACCGGGCTGCCGACGATCGAGTCTCCGGCCGCGAACCGCCAGCGCGGGGTGCCGCTCACCGCATCCAGGGTGTACATGGCGGTGCCGCTGCCGAGGTGGACGAGCCCGTCGGCGATCACCACGGCCTCGGTGGACTGCCGCGCCTCGGTCGCGATCCGCCAGCGGTCGTCGCCGGTGGCCAGGTCCAGCGCGTAGACGGTGCCCAGGTAGTCGGTGAAGTAGATGCCGGCGGCGCGGGAGGACGGCGGCTCGTAGGCGGGCGGCGCCAGGATGGCCGCCGGGGTGTCGAACCGCCAGCGCTCCGCGCCGGTGGCCGCGTCGAGCGCCAGCACCCGGGAGCCGGCCGCCACGTACACCGTCCCGTCGTCGGTCGGGCATATCCGGACCGGGACGCCGCCGGTGGCGGTGGCGTCGCCCACCGGGTAGCGCCACAGCTCGCTGCCGGTGCGCGCCTCCAGGACGTACAGCTGGCCCTCTCCCCACGCGTAGACCGCGCCGCCGTGGATGAGGGGCGCGGTCTCCCGGGTCTCGAAGTCGGTGTGCGCGCCCGACAGCTCCCACAGCTGCTCGCCGGTGCCCGCCTCCCACACCTGGACGCCGCCGCCGCGGGTCGCGGTCAGGACGGTGCCGCGCTCGGCGCGCAGCCCGTAGATCCACCCCTCGGTGGGCACCCGCCAGCGGTCGGAGCCGTCGGTGGCGTCCAGTGCGTACAGGCTCGGGCCGTCCGAGGCGAGCACCTTGCCGCCGGTGACGGCCATCGACCAGGCGACCTCGCGGGTCTTGAACTGTCTGCGTCCGCTGGCCACGTCGAGGGCGTGCACCTCGAAGGAGGTGACGTACAGCAGCCCGTCGCGGACCAGCGGGGTGCCCCACAGGTCGTTGGTCATCCGGAACCGCCACGGGCGCCAGTCCGCCGGCACCACCGCGGGTGCCGGCAGGGGCGCGGGCTGCGGCGCGGCCACCGGGGCGGGCGGCCGGGGGCCCGGGCCGATCGGCAGCTGGGATCCGGCGAGCCGGATCGTGGCCTGTTCCCTGACCTGTTCCCGGACCTGGACCTGCACCGGGGCCGGCGGCTCCTCGGCCGGCGGCGGGGGCGGGGTGGACGGCGGGGGCGGCGGGGTGGCCGGCTCCTCGGCCCGCGACGGTACGGACGCGGGAACGGACGGCGGCACCGACGGCGGTGGGGGCGAGGGCACCGGCACGGGCGAGGACGGCGAGGCGGGGCCCTGGACCGGCGCCGGCGTACCGCGCCCGCGGTGCCGCCGCTCCTCGATCAGCGCCACCGCCCCGGCGGGCAGCCACGCGGACGCCGAGCCGCTGTCGTCGTCCCCGGAGGAGGCGAAGAGGTGCGGTGCCAGCTGTGCCTGGAGGTCGGCCGGGGTGGGCCGGTCCTCCGGCTTGGAGGTCATCAGGGAATCGATCAGCGGGCGCAGCTCGTCGGGCAGCCCCTCCAGGTCGGGGCCCTCGCGCAGCAGCATGAAGACGGTCTCCACCGGGTTCGCGCCGTGGTAGGGGGCGTGTCCGGTGGCGGCGAAGACCAGGGTGGAGGCGAGCGAGAACACGTCCGAGGCGCCGGTCACCCCGCGGGAGTCCCTGGCCTGCTCGGGCGACATGTACGCGGGGGTGCCGACCGCGACGTTGGTGAGGGTCAGGCGGGTGTTGGAGACACCCGAGGCGATGCCGAAGTCGATCACCCGGGGGCCGTCCTCCACCACCAGGACGTTGGACGGCTTCAGGTCGCGGTGCACCAGGCCGGCGCCGTGGATCGACTGGAGCGCCTCGGCGATGCCGGCGGCCAGCCAGCGCACGGCCTGCGGCGGCAGCGGGCCGCACTCGCTGACGATCTCCTCCAGCGAGGGGGCGGGTACGTAGGCGGTGGCCAGCCACGGCACGGCGGCGCGGGGATCGGCGTCGACGACGGCCGCGGTGTAGAAGCCGGAGACGGCGCGGGCCGCCTCGACCTCGCGCGTGAAGCGCACCCGGAACAGCTGGTCCTCGGCCAGTTCGGTGCGGACGGTCTTGATCGCCACCCGGCGCCCGGATGCCGAGCGGGCCAGGTAGACCAGCCCCATGCCGCCGGACCCGAGCCGCCCCAGCACCTCGAACGGCCCGATCCGCCGTGGATCGTGCTGCGTCAGCTGCTGCACCATCGTGCTGGACACCTCCCCGTAGGTACGCTCGTTCGTTCGTGCCGCCCCCGAGCAGCATCTCATTGCTCCACGGCACCAGCGGACCTTCGAGCCGATTCTTCCCTCCGCCACTGACAGTGGCGAATCCGGGGCCGGATAGGCCGCGCGACCGCACCGATACCCGTTCGGACGCGGCCGGATCGCGCCGTTCGGACACGTCGATAAGCTGACGGCATGACAGGACATGTAACGACTGTGGACGGCCGGGTGGCGGGCCGCCGCGGGCAGGCCACCCGGCAGAAACTGCTGGACTGCCTGGGCAAGATGCTGTCCACCTCCCCGTACCGCGATGTCAGGGTGATCGACGTGGCGCGCAAGGCGGGCACGTCACCGGCCACGTTCTACCAGTACTTTCCGGACGTCGAGGCGGCCGTGCTGGAGCTCGCCGAGGTGACGCTGCGCGAGTCCGCGTCGCTGTCCGAGCTGGTGGCCGGCCGCTCCTGGACCGGCAAGGCCGGCCGGCAGACCGCCGAGGAACTGGTGGACGGCGTCCTGGCGTTCTGGCGCCGGCACGACGCGATCCTGCGGGTCGTCGATCTGGCGGCGTCCGAGGGCGACCGGCGGTTCGTGCGCATCAGGACCCGGATCCAGGGCGCGGTCGTCAAGCCGCTGGCCGAGACCATCGACGGGCTCCAGGCGCGCGGGCGCGGCAGCGGCGGCGGCATCTCCTCGGCGGCGCTGGCCGGTTCGCTGGTCACGATGCTGGCGGCGGTCTCCGCGCAGCCCAAGAGCCTCCAGTCGCTGGGGGCCAAGCAGACCGATCTCAAGCCGGCGCTGACGACGCTGGTGCACCTGGGCGTGACGGGCAGGAAGCCGGCGGCCTGACCGGCGTCGCGGGGAGCGTGACGGCGCGGGGGCGCCGGCCGGCCGGTTCCTGTCTCCGCCGGACCCGGTGTCGCCGCCGACCGTTCTGCGTATCCTCAACGCCATGTCCACGCCCACGTCCGAACCTCTGTCCCCGGTCCACGTCATCGGCGCGGGGCCCGGCGGGCTCGCCGTCGCGGCGGCGCTGAAACAGCGCGGCATACGCGCCGTCGTGGTCGACAAGGCCGGTGATGTCGGCGCCTCCTGGCGCGGCCACTACGACCGGCTCCATCTGCACACCACCCGCCGCTGGTCGTCCCTGCCCGGGATGCCGATCCCCCGGTCCGCCGGGCGCTGGGTGGCCCGTGACGACTTCGTGCGCTATCTGGAGCGGTACGCCGTCCACCACCAGCTGGATCTCGCGGCCGGGGTCGAGGTGTCCCGCGTGGAGCGGGACGACAGCGCCTCCCCGGGCGGCTGGACGCTGCTGGCCAACGGCGGCCGGAAGCTGCGTGCCTCCGCCGTGGTGCTGGCCACCGGGTACAACCACACCCCGTTCGTGCCGCCCTGGCCGGGCCGCGAGGGGTTCACCGGCGCGTTCCTGCACGCGCACGCCTACCGCAACCCGGGCCCGTACGCCGGCAAGGACGTGCTGGTAGTGGGGGTCGGGAACACCGGCGCGGAGATAGCCGCCGACCTGGCCGGGAAGGGCGGCGCCGGCCGGGTCAGGCTCGCGGTGCGCACCCCGCCGCACATCCTGCGCCGCTCGACGCTCGGCTGGCCGTCCCAGGCCAGCGGGGTGCTGGTCCGGCGGCTCCCGGCGGGCCTGGTGGACCGCATGGCCCGTCCGGTGGCCCGGCTGCTCCCCGATCTGGCGCAGTACGGGCTGCCGCGTCCGGCCACCGGCCTGTACACGCGGGCGCGGGCGGGCGCCATCCCGGTGCAGGACGTGGGGCTGATCCGGGCGGTGCGCAAGCAGAAGGTGCAGATCACCCGCGCGGTGACCGCGTTCGACGGGGAACGGGTCCTGCTGGCGGACGGCACCGCGATCACCCCCGAGGTGGTGATCGCCGCCACCGGCTACCGGCGCGGTCTCGAACCGCTGATCGGGCACCTGGGGCTGCTGGACGGGGCGGGGAAGCCGGTGGTGCACGGGAAGGAGACGCACCCCACGGCGCCCGGTCTGTACTTCACCGGGTTCACCAATCCGATCAGCGGCATGATCCGGGAGCTGGCCAGGGACGCCCCGCGGATAGCGGCGGCCATAGCGCGCACCCGGCGGGGCTGAGAAGAGGGCGGGGACGATCCGGCCACCGCGTGCGCGCCGGACCTGGCCGGATCCGTACGCCCCCGGGTGGCGCGAGCCCGGTCACAGCGCGGCGGGGCAGTCCAGTTCGCACCACACCCGCTTGCCCGCGGGCTCCCGCTGCCAGCCCCAGCGGTCGGCGAGCAGATCGACGAGTTCGAGGCCGCGTCCGCAGGTGTCGTCCGTGTCGGCGCTGCGCGGCCGGGGGGCCAGGGCGCTGCGGTCGGCGACTTCGAGGCGGACCGGGTGCCGGCAGGCTCTCTCGCGCATCACCAGCCGCAGGACGGCGGGGCTGCCGGTGTGCACCACGGCGTTGGTCACCAGTTCGGAGACCAGCAGCGTGAGGGTGTCGACCTGACCCGGTGAGACGCCGGTGCCGGCCAGCCGCTCACGCAGCCAGTGCCGTGCGCGCCGCACCTCCGACGGCTCGGGTCCGACCTCCAGCTGGGTCCGTAGCACCTGCTCCTGTACCTGCACCGTTCACACCATTCCGACCGGCGGACAAACTCGGTGCAGCACAGCATCGTTGAGGGCGAGTCGGGCAACAAGCACTTCCCGCGTATTCCGACGCAAAGGAGTACGGGGTACTGCTTCTGTACGAGACCCGGGCGCTTTTATCGCACACAGGTCCGCACACAGCCGCGCAGATTACCGCGCGGACCGCTCAGGCGGGCAGCGGTTCGGCGGTCGCCGACGCCAGATCCGGATAGCAGTCGAACAGCCGGCGCACGCCGAGCGCGGCCAGCACCCGGTTGACGTGGGAGCCGTCCTCCGCTCCCTGGGCCGGGAGGATCAGCCGCAGCCGTCCGGCGCACGAGCGCATCAGCCGCCGCGCGGCGATCAGCACTCCCACCCCGGAGGAGTCGCAGAACTGCACCTGCGACAGATCGAGTACCACACTGCGCCGCCCATCGGCCACCGCGTCATGGACATGCTGGCGCACCACGGGCGAGGTCACGAGGTCGAGCTCGCCCGCGACCCGCAGCACGGCCCACTCGCCCCGCAGTTCCGCATCCACCGTCAATGTCACGCCCGCGTGCCCTCTCCTTCGATGTTCACCGAGGTCGTCCCCGGTCCTTCCGGGGGCTCTCCCCAGCGCCCTTGCCCACTTTCACGCGTCTCACGCGTCACATTCCACCGTCCGCCGTCCGCCCCCGGTCATCCGGCCATCCGATCCGACCCCGATCCGGCCCGGACATCCGCGTCCTGGAAAGAGCGGGCGCATACTGCCTTTCGGGGGCGCGCGGAAACAGTTCCTCGCACTACATTTGACGTACGCACGGGGTCGGAGGTTGTGCCGGGTGTGAGAACGCTTGGGGGCAGGGATGGCACATGAGACACCGCCACAGTGGGACCGCGACATGCGCCGGCGGCTGGAGAGCGGCGAGGCGGCGGCCCTGGCCGAACTCTACGATCGTTTCGCTTCCCTGGCGTACGGCATAGCCCACCGGGTGCTGACCGACGAGGAGACCACCGGGCGCGTGACCAGGGACGTCTTCGGACGGATCTGGGCCACGCCGCAGAGCTTCGACCCGGACCAGGGGCCCATGCGGTCCTGGATCGCCGGCGAGGCGCACCGGCTCGCCGTGGCCCGGCTGCGCCGCCGGGAGGGGACGGCGGCAGGATCGGCCGAGCGCATCCGCACCGCGTCCACCGCCGCCCGCGCCGACTACATCGTCACGGCCATGCCGGCCCCGCTGCGCGAGGCGCTGGAGCTGGCCAGGGGCGGGCGCACCGACTACCGCGAGGTCGCGCGGGAGCTGGGCATCACGGACGCCGAGGCGCGGCGCAGACTGCGGCTGGGGTTGCAGTTGCTGGCCTCGGCGACTACCTATCCCGATGACGTACGACGGGAGCAGCGCGTATGACGGCCGCGCGGCCGGGAAGCCGGGAGCCCGGCGATCAGGAGCAGCCGGGCGGCGGGGCGGGCGCCGCCGGGGCGCCCCGGGTTCCGGCACCGCGCGGCGGGCGGGCGCCGGGGCCGGCGGCCCCCGGTCCCGGTACGGTTCCCGCCGTGCGCCGGGGCACGGCACCGCGGCAGCGCACCGGGCGGGAGCGCACCGGCGGACGTCCCGGCGCGGCACCGGGTCCGGAGGGAGACGGGCGGCTGACCCATCAGGAGCTGATGTCGCTGCTGGGCGTGTGGGCGCTGGACGCCTGTTCCGTCCAGGAGGCGGCCTGTGTGGAGGCGCATCTGAACGACTGCGCCCGGTGCGCCGACGAGGCGCTGCGGCTGCGGGACGCGGTGACCCTGCTGGGGCCGCCGCGCAGCCTGGACCTGGATCCGCAGTTGCGGCACGGGGTGCTGGAGAGCGCTCTCGCCCGCCGGCCGGCGGTGCGGCCGGTGCCGGGCTGGGCGGCGCCGTACGACGCGGAGGCCGCGCGGCTCGACGCGCTGCTGCACGACATCAACGCGGACGAGTGGGACATCCCGGTGCGGGTGCGGTGGTTCGCGGGCGAGGAACGGGCCGGGCGGTCGCTCACCGTGGCGCAGGTGCTGGATCATCTGGTGGCGATGGACGGGCTGCTGGCCCGGGCGGTCGGGCTGCCCGATCCGCTCGGCGCGGACGCGCCGGCCGATCCGCTGGAGCGTACCGAGACCCGGTGGCGGCTGGTGACCGCGGCCGGCGGGGACAGCGGGCCGGCCCGGCTGGTGGCGGCGCGGGCCTGGGAGGAGTGGCGCGAGCAGAGCCGGGAGCTGGTGCGGACGGCCGCGCGGCGCGGTGGCCGTACCGGGGAGGAGATGCTGCCGGTGTCCGTCTGCGATCCGGGGATCTTCCCGGGGCTCGGGGCGGCGGCCGGGCCGCGGATACCGCTGTCGGACGCCTATCTGAACCGGGCGTTCGCGTGCTGGACGCACGCCGGGGACATCGCGGACGCGGTGGACTATCCGTACGAGGCGCCGCTGGGCGCGCATCTGCGGCTGCTGGTGGATCTCACGGCGCGCCGGCTGCCGGGGTCGATCGCGGGGCGGCGCCGGGCCGGTCTGGCGACGACCCGGGCGCGGCTGACGACGGCGGGTGCGCCGGGCCGTACCGTCCATCTGGAGATCGAGGGCGCGGGCGGCGGGGACTACTGGATTCCGCTGGACTCGCCGACGGCCGCGGTGACGCGGGTGGCGGCGCGGGACGCGGTGGCCCAGGTGGCACTGGCGGATGTGGAGTTCTGCCGGCTGGCGGCGGGGCGTCAGTCCCCGGCCGAGGCGGCGGTGGCCGGGCAGGGCGACCAGGCGGCGATCAGTGATGTGCTGAGCGCGCTGACCGCGCTGTCGCGGCTCTGAGCCCGGGGCGCGCGGATCGCGGCGCGGGCCGGGCGGCGTTGATCCGGGGCGCGCCCGGCCTCCGGTGCGGGCCGGGCGGCGCGGCGTCGTCCGGCCGCGTCAGCCCCGGGCCGAGGCGAGGACGCGGTCGACGAGGTCTTCGATGAACTCCGGTGTGGCCGGGGATGCCTGCATGGCGACGCGGACCAGTACGCCGCCGGTGAGCAGGGCCACGCACGGCTCGACCGCCTCCTCGGGCAGATGTGTACCGAGGATGGCCTCCAGCGGGCCCGCCCCCTCGGCGTAGAGCTGTCCGCGCATCTCGTCGACGGCGGGGTCGCTCCCGGCGCGTTCGAAGACTCCGCCGAGCACCCGGGCCAGATGCCCCCGGGACAGGTCGTCGGCGAAGTCCAGCAGTGCGGTGATCAGATCGGCGCGCAGGTCGCCGGTCGGCCGGGGATGCTCGGAGGTGCCGCAGATCTGCCCGACGGACGCCCGTACCAGGTCCAGGCGGGTGGGCCAGTGCGCGTAGACGGTCGCTTTGGAGTAGCCCGCGCGGCGGGCGACCTCGGCATGGGTGACCGCCGCCCAGCCCTCGGACGTGAACAGTTCCGTGGCGGCGTCGACGACATCGCGGCGGGTGCGCTGGACCCGGGGGTCGACAGGGCCTTCCTCGGTCATCCCCATGGCGGCCACCCTACCCGAGACGCCGACCCGCCATAGGGCTACTTATGTCATCGTTCACTTCTGGACAGCTTGTTCAGTACTGATCCAGCGGTTACCTTGTGACCCCCGCGATCAATCAGTTGACCGCCGACCGGAGAAGGACACGATGACCACACCCCCGCACCCCCGGACGGACCACTCCCCCAGGGCCCTGACCCTCGGCCTGTGGAGCGCACAGGGACTCCTCGCCGCGATCCTGGTCGGCGGCGGCCTCTGGAAGCTGGCCGCGCCCCTCGACCAGGTCGCGGAGGCGTTCGCGTGGGCGGGAGAGCTGCCGGGTCTGCTCCGGGCCTCCGCGGGCTTCGACATCCTGGGCGGGCTCGGCGTCCTGCTGCCCTCGGTCACCCGCGTCCGGCCCCAGCTGGCCGTCCTGGCGGCCCTCGGCGTGGTCGCCCTCATGGGCTCCGCGATCGTCTTCCACCTCGCACGGGGCGAGGGAGCCGACACCGGCTTCAACGCCGTACTCACCGCACTCGCGCTCTTCGTCGCGTGGGGCCGCCACCGCAAGGCCCCGATAGCGCCCCGGCCATGACCCGGAGGCGCGGCCGGCCCGGACGCACCGCGCCCCCGGTCCGCCCGGGCGGGCGGAGCGGGGGCGCGGAGGGGACGAGCCGGGCGACAGCTGCTAGTCGAAGACGACGGTGCGGGTGCCGTTGAGGAGGACGCGGTGCTCGCTGTGCCACTGCACGGCGCGAGCCAGGGCCTGGCACTCCACGTCGCGGCCGATGGCCACCAGCTGCTGCGGGGTGACACCGTGGCCGACCCGGGCGACCTCCTGCTCGATGATGGGGCCCTCGTCGAGTTCGGCGGTGACGTAGTGGGCGGTGGCGCCGATGAGCTTCACGCCCCGGGCGTGCGCCTGGTGGTAGGGC
Organism: Streptomyces harbinensis; assembly: GCF_900116145.1. Taxonomy (GTDB): domain Bacteria; phylum Actinomycetota; class Actinomycetes; order Streptomycetales; family Streptomycetaceae; genus Streptomyces; species Streptomyces carpaticus. The sequence continues at coordinate 95,072 of NZ_FPAB01000001.1, forward strand.
TTGGCGCCCTTGAAGCTCGGCAGGAAGGAGTGGTGGATGTTGATGATCCGCCCCTCCAGCTTCTTGCACAGGTCGTCGGAGATGACCTGCATGTAGCGGGCGAGCACCACCAGTTCGACGCCCTCCTCCTCGACGATCCGCAGCACCCGCGCCTCCGCCTCGGCCTTGGTGTCGGCGGTGACGGGGATGTGGTGGAAGGGGACGCCGTAGGAGGCGGCCAGCTCGGCGAAGTCGGTGTGGTTGGAGACCACGGCGGCGATCTCGACCGGGAGGGCGCCGATGCGGGTGCGGAAGAGCAGGTCGTTCAGGCAGTGGCCGAACTTGCTGACCATCAGGACGATACGCGTCTTCTGGTCGGCGCGGTGCAGTTGCCAGTCCATCTGGAACGAGTCGCCGATGGCGGCGAAGGAGGCGCGCAGCTTCTCCGTGGCGTCGGTGCCGGAACCGGTACCGGCGCCGGCGCCCTCGGCGGTGAAGTGCACCCGCATGAAGAAGAGGCCGGTGTCGCGGTCACCGAACTGCTGGCTGTCCTCGATGTTGCAGCCGGTCATGAAGAGATAGCTCGACACGGCGTGCACGATGCCCGGTTTGTCCGGGCAGGAGAGGGTCAGCACATACTGATCGGGAGCGGCGGCGGAAGCGGCGGCGTTCATACTGCCCAAGCGTGGCACATCCCGGGCCCCGCCCAGGACGCCGTTCAGACCGTGGTCACCGTCGCGGCCAGTTCGTCCAGGCTGGTCGGCGGCGCGTCCGGATTGTCGCCGTCGGCGAGGGCCAGCCGGACGTGCGCCTCCCGGGCCGCCCGTACCGCCTCGGGCCAGCCGTGGTGCTGGAGGTACGCGGCCACCGGGGCGTCCGCGCCCACCTGGTGCATGATGCGCAGCACCCGCAGCACCGCCACGTCGACCAGCGCCGCCTCCTGCGTGTCCCGGAAGACGGTGCCGATGTACTTCTCGGCCGACCAGTTGTCCAGCCAGGTGTCCTCGACCAGCCGGTAGACGGCGTCGGTCACGTCCCCGTAGCCGGGCAGGCCGGGCAGCCAGCACTCCTGGTGGAACACCGGGTCCGAGAGCATGTGCAGCGCCGAGCGCACATTGGCGCGCCAACGCCACCAGGGCATGTCGTTGAGCGGCATGCCGCCCATGGTGAAGGAACGACGGGGGCGACGGGAAGGGCTTTCGGCAGCAGACACAGAAGAGATCGTATGTTTTTCCGCCCCCCGGATGCAGCCGGGCCGGACGTGCCCGACGCCACCCCCTCCGCTTCGCCCGCCATGATTTGAACCATGGTACAAGTAGTACGTGCGTTCAACTACTGATGGCGAGGTGTGACGAGCATGGGACAGCCAGCGCGTGCCGGGCGGCGCGAGTGGATCGGTCTCGCGCTGCTGGCGCTGCCGACCGTGCTGCTGGGGCTCGATGTGACGGCGCTCTACCTCGTCGTGCCGAGCCTGGCCGCCGACCTGGACCCGACCGCGACCGAGATGCTGTGGATCATGGACGCCTACGGCTTCTTCATCGCGGGCTTCCTGATCACGATGGGCACGCTGGGCGACCGGATCGGACGGCGCCGGCTGCTGATGATCGGAATGGCGGCCTTCGGCGCGGCCTCGGTCTTCGCGGCCTTCGCCCCCAGCGCCCTGTGGCTGATCGTGGCGCGGGCCCTGCTCGGGGTGGCCGGCGCGACACTCATGCCCTCGACGCTGTCCCTGATCAGCAACATGTTCCCCCACCCCCGGCAGCGGGCGCTGGCGATCGGCGTGTGGGCGACGATGTTCGCCCTGGGGATGGCCGCCGGCCCGGTCGTGGGCGGAGCACTGGTCGCCGGCTTCTGGTGGGGCGCGGTCTTCCTCGTCGCCGTACCGGTCGCGCTGCTGGTACTGGCCGCCGCGCCGGCGCTGCTGCCGGAGTACCGGACGCCCGCCGGCCGTCTCGACCTGCCGAGCGTCGGACTGTCCCTCGCGGCGCTGCTGCCGGCCGTCTACGCGATCAAGCACGCCGCCGCCCACGGCATCGACCTCCAGGCAGCCGCCGCCCTCCTCGTCGGTGGCGGCGCCGCGGTCGCGTTCGTCCGGCGCCAGCTGCGGCTGAGCGAACCGCTGCTGGACATCACGCTCTTCGGCAACCGGGCCTTCTCCGCGGCGCTGTCCGTCATGCTGATCGGCCTGGCCGGTTTCGGCGGGGCGATGTTCCTGGTCACCCAGTACCTGCAACTCGTCGAGGACCTCTCGCCGACGACGGCCGGGCTGTGGATGGGCCCGCCCGCACTGGCCATGCTCGCCGGAGCCGTCGGAGCCCCGCTCCTGGCCGCCCGCGTGGCACCCGGCGTCATCATGTCGGCCACCCTGGCGCTCTCCCTGTCCGGCTACGTCCTGCTCGCCCTCGCCGGCACCGGCAGCAAGCTGAGCGTGGTCACCGGCTTCGCCTTCGTCTACCTCGGACTCGGGGTCATCGCCGCGCTCGGTACCGACATCGTCGTGGGGGCGGCACCGGCCGAGAAGTCCGGATCAGCCGCCGCGCTCTCCGAGACCGTGCAGGAACTCGGCATCGCGGCAGGCGTCGCCCTCCTCGGAAGCCTCACCACCGCGATCTACCGGAGCCGGGCCGAGCCCCCGCCCGGGCTGTCCGCCTCCGCGGCCGACACCTACGGCGATAGTCTCTCCGGAGCCTCCTCCCTGGCGCACCGGCTGCCGGCCGGGGCGCTCGACGACGCACGCGCCGCGTTCACCAGCGGACTCAACACCGCCGCCGTGGTGGCCGGCATCGCCGTCCTGGCCGCCACCTCGGTCTGCTTCGCGACGCTGCGCCATCTGCGGCCCCTGGACGACGCCGGCCGTGAGGCGGAGCCGGTAGCCTCGACGGCCAGGAGCGGCGACGACGGGTGAGCGGGAGATGGCGGCGGAACACGACACGGTCGACGGGCGCACCCTGCGCGGGCAGCGCCGCCGGGCGCAGATCATCGAGGCGACGCTCGCGGTCGTCCGCCGCGACGGCGCCGCCGGGGTCACCCACCGCACCGTCGCCAAAGAGGCGGGGATCACCACCAGTCTGACCCTGTACTACTTCGCCACCCTGGACGACCTGCTGGTCGCCGCCCTGACCAGCGTCACGGACGAGTACACCCACCGCATCCGCCGGCTCATCGAGTCCGAGGACGAGCCACTCGACGGTCTCGCCCGGCTCATCGCCGAGTCCGCCGGCCCGGGCCGGGAGCGGGCGCTCGCCGAGCGGGAGCTGTCGACCCTGGCGGCCCGCCGGCCCGCCCTGCGCCCCGCCGCGCGGCGCTGGCGCGAGAGCGTCGCGGAACTCGCCAGGACACAGACCGACGACCCCGACGCGGTCGAAGCCGTCGTCGCCCTGTCCGACGGCCTGTGCGCGGCCATCCTCCTCAACGACGAGGGGGCCGACCCCGGCCACATCCGCGCCGTCCTCGGGCGAGCGCTGCGGGGGACCCGGCCGTAGCCCGCCGCTGTCACCGGCTCCCCCGGGGCATCTCCTAGAGCTGCGTCGCGTCCCGGGTGGGCAGCCCGTACTGGCCCGCCACCGGGTTCCACAGCCCGGACGCCCGCTCCTTCGCGGAGGTGGCCTTGCCGCTGGCCTGCTCGGCCTGCGAGGCGTTGTCGGTGTGACGCGGCTCGCCGCCCCGGCACATCCGGCGGTTGCCCTTCAGCTCCTCGGCCCAGGCCGCGTACGCGTAGTCGGCGTCGGCGGACGCCTGCCACGCCTCGCGCAGCGCGTCGGACAGCGGCTGGTGGTCGGGGAGCCGGTCGATGGTCAGCTCGTCCAGCCGGGTGATGAGGCCGTTTCGCTGTTCACCGGCGGCCCGCAGGTCCTCGGCGGCCTCGCCGAGCTTGTCGCAGGACTTGATGTGGTCGACGGCGGCGATGACGGACTCGCGGCTCTCGCTGCTGTCGGCGAGCAGGCCGGACAGCTGCTCGGCCTGCGCGCGAGCGAGCGTCTCGGGGTCCTCCTGGTCGGCGGGGGCCTCGCCGCCGGCGCCGCCCTCGGCCTCCGGGCGGCCGTCCACCGTCCCGCCGCTCTCCTCCTGCTGCTGTTCCAGGAAGCCGGGCCCCTCGCTGTCGTCCGAGCCGCCGCCGGAGCTGAGCAGCGCGCCGGCCGCGAGGCCGACGACCGCGCAGCCGATCACCACGGCCGCGATGAGCACGGCGGGCGAGTTGCGCGCCGAGGGGCTGGAGGACGCGGCCCGCCGGGCGGCGGCGCGGCCGCCCGGCTGCGGTCCGGCCCCCGCGTGGGAGCCGGAGCGGCCCGCGCGCGGCGGGGGCGGCCCGGGCAGGTCGGTGATCGGCGGCAGCATCTGGGTGGCCCCGAGGTCCGCGGCGGGTGCCGGGTCGGCGGCGGGCGGTCGGCCGTGCCGCCCTCCGCGGCCGGCGGGCGGGGCGACGGTGCGCAGCCGGGTGGTGGACTCCACGTCCTTGATCGGCGGTATGAGCTGGGTGGCGCCCTCGGAGTCCACCGCGCCCTGCGGCAGCCGGCGCAGCTGGGCCGTCGAGTGGTCCACGCCCACCGGCGGGATCAGCTGGGTGGCGGCGGCGTGGTCGTCGTCGGCGGGGATGGGCTGGATCAGCTGGGTGGCCGCCTCGTGGTGCGGTGCGGGCGGGGCGCCCGCCCCGATCTGCGGCACGATCTGGGTCGCGGGGTGGTCGTCCGTGATCGGCGGGATCAGCTGGGTGGCGGCCTCGTCGGGACGGGCCGGCGGGGTGCTCGGCATGGGGGGCGTGGCCTGCTGCGGCAGCGCGTGCCGGCCGCCCTGCTGCGGCGGCGCGGTGGCCTGCGGCGGCTCGTGCTGCGGGTACGGCTGGTGCTGCTGGTGCTGCTGGTGGCCGGTCTCCTGGCCGGTCTGCCGGCCGGTCACCGGGTTGCGCTGCTCGGGCCCCCACGGCTGTCCCCAGGGCTGCCCCACGGTCGGTGCCGTCACGGTCTCCGCACCCGCGTCGTCCCACGGCTGACGGTGCGAGGGCAGCACCACGCCCTCACGGGCTTCATCGTCCCGACCGTTGCGGCTGGTCACCTAGGAACTCCTGTTCGCTGAACGCCGATCGCCGGTCACGCTACCGGGTCCCGGGCGCCGCTCACCACGCGTCCGCCCCCGGCACCGCTCGGTTTGAGAAACCCGGGGGGTGATGAACCCCACGGAACCGCGCGGCGGGGGGCGGACGGGCCGGGCGGGTCAGCGGCGGTACAGCTCCAGCTCACTCAGCTGACCGGCCCCCCGGCCCGAGTTGGCGGTGGATTCCAGCTGGACGTACCGGGCCCGGGCGCCGTCGGGGAACGGCTGCTCGGCGCGGTCGCCGGCGGCCGGGTCGAAGGCGCACGGGGCCAGAGCCACGGCTCCGGCCCCGGTCAGCCGGCCAGATCCCAGCGCAGCGTGAAGTCCCGCACCTTCGGGTCGTGCTGATGCGCGTCCAGCCGGGTGCGGAAGTCCTCGAAGTACCCGGCGCCCCGGCCCGAACGCAGCGTCGAGAGCGTCGTCACCGCCTGGTCCGCCGTCGCACAGGCCGCCTCCAGCTCCCCCTCCTGCAAGTGGCCCGTCGCCAGCAGCACCAGACCGATCGCCCGCCGCCGCGCCCGGCTCTCCGGATGCGCGGCCAGCGCCTGCGTGGCCCGCTCCCGCAGCCGGTCGCCCTGCCCCAGATCCCGGTGGCAGTGCGCCAGTTCGTCCGCCAGATAGGCGGTGTCGAAGTGCCGGATCCACTGCGGGTCATCGGCCGGGTCCCCGGCCCGCTCCAGCGCGCTCTCCGCCTGCACGGCCGCCCGCCGGCTGGCGGCGGCGTCGCCGAGCTGCGCGTGCCCGCGCGCCTCGGCCGCCAGGAACATCGACTCCGCCCGCGCCCCGCACCGGCCCCTGGTGCCCTCCTGAGCCGCCCGCGCCAGCTGGATCACCTCGCGCGGATTGCCCAGTTCGGCCGCGAGATGGCTCATCCCGGCCGCCAGCACATAGCCGCCGAAGCCCCGGTCCCCGGCCGCCTGCGAGAGCCGCAGCGCCTGGATGTAGTACCGCTGGGCCAGCCCCGGCAGCCCGCTGTCCACCGCCATGTAGCCGGCCAGCTCCGTCAGCCGGGCCGCCGCGCCGAAGAGTTCACGGCCCACCGACTCCCGGTAGGAGCCGGCCAGCAGACCGGCCACCACACTGTTCAGGTAGTGCACCACCACCGGCCGCACATGCCCCGCGCCCCAGCGCCGGTCGAGATCCACCAGCGCGGTCGTGGTCGCGGCCACCGCCGCCACGTCCGAGGTACCCACCCGCGGGCCGCTCGCCCGCGCCACCTCCGGGTCCGCCGGGGTGATCAGCCAGTCCCGGCTCGGCTCCACCAGCGCGGCCGGCGCCACATGCGCCCCGCCCGCCCCGTACGCCCCGCCGGCCCCGCCCGCGCCGGCGCTCTCGCGCCGTGCCACGTCCGAGCGCCACAGCTCGGCGGCCTGCTCCACACCCTCCGCGAGCCCGGTCGCGAAGTGCAGCCCGACCGCCGAGGCGAGCTGCCGGGCCGTACCCATGCCGATCTCGTCGACGGTCACCGTCCGGCCCAGCTTGCGGCCCAGCGCCTCGGCGATGATGTCCGGGGCCCGGCCGCGCGGCTGCTGGCCTCTGATCCAGCGCGCCACCGACGTCTTGTCGTAACGGAAATCGAGGCCGCGCTCGGCGGCACACACATTGACCCGCCGGGCCAACCCCGCGTTGGAGCACCCCGCTTCGCGGATCAGCGACAGCAGACGCTCGTTCGGCTGCCGGGAATGGGGCAACCCGGGGGTCAGTCCGGGGGACACTGTTCTGGCAGTCATGACGTGGCTCCCTCGCTGGCCTGCACCCTGCACCAGGGAAGATCAATGCCCGGCCCCCGCCGGGTCCATCCCGTACGCCCCCACAGATGCTCCGATGCGCCCCACATGCGGACGGCATCCACCACGCAGGGTCGCCGACCGGACACGGCAGGCCCGTTACCCCCTGTGGAGAAGGTAAGTTGTGATCAACGTGGAAGAGAAGATCAGCGTTACTTCAGCCCCCGGCGTTCCGCAGCAGCGCAGCGGCTCGATGCTGGATCACGCGGTCCAGTACGCGGACGAGCGGCACTGGGACGTCCTGCCGGGCACCTGGCTCGAATACACCGACGGTGTCACGCGCTGCTCGTGCGACCTGGACGCCTGTGATGCGCCGGGGGCGCATGCGACGCGCCCCAACTGGGTGGGGCACGCCACCGGTAGCGCCACCTCCGCCCGCCGCATGTGGGCCAAGGAGCCCCGGGCGTCGGTGCTGCTGCCCACCGGCCGCACCTTCGACGTCCTGGAGGTGTCCGAGGCAGCCGGCTGTCTGGCGCTCGCCCGCATGGAACGGATGGGCACCGGGCTCGGCCCGGTGGCCGCCACCCCGCTGGGCCGCATGTACTTCTTCGTGCTGCCGGGCGGCGCCGCGAAGGTACCCGACCTGGTACGGCAGCAGGGCTGGTCGCCCGAGCTGATCGACCTGGTGGTGCGCGGCGAGGGCACGTACGTACCGGCGCCGCCGACCCGGATCGGCACCCGCGGCTCGGTGCACTGGGTCCGCCGGCCGACCGAGGCCAACCGCTGGCTGCCGGACGTGGACGAGCTGACCCCGCACCTCGCCTACGCCTGCGGGCAGGAGCGCCGCAACCGGCTCTGACCTGCGGTTGCACCGGGGCACCACGGGGGCGGGCCGTTTACCCGCCCCTTAGGGTGGGGTTCATGACAGAAACGGGGAATCAGGACCGGCCCGCGGTCCGGGTCACAGGGCTGTGGAAGACCTTCGGGGAACAGGTCGCGGTCTCGGGGATCGATCTCGACCTGCCCGCGGGGCGGTTCATCGGGCTGGTGGGCCCGAACGGAGCGGGGAAGACCACCACGCTCTCCATGATCACCGGGCTGCTGCGGCCCGACGCGGGCACCGTGGAGATCGCCGGTCGCGAGGTGTGGCAGGACCCGGTGGACGTCAAGTCCAGGATCGGCGTCCTGCCCGAAGGGCTGCGGCTCTTCGAACGGCTCACCGGCCGCGAACTGCTCAGCTACCTCGGCCGGCTGCGCGGCATACCCGCCGCCGAGGTCGAGCGGCGGGCCGACCAGCTGTTGGACGTCCTCGATCTGCTCGGCGCGCAGAACAAGCTGATCGTCGACTACTCCACCGGTATGCGGAAGAAGATCGGCCTCGCGGCGGCCCTGCTGCACAACCCCGAAGTGCTCTTCCTGGACGAGCCGTTCGAGGGCGTCGACCCGGTCTCCGCCCAGAACATCCGCGGCGTGCTGGAGCGCTACACCGCCTCCGGCGCCACCGTGATCTTCTCCAGCCATGTGATGGAGCTGGTGGAGTCGCTGTGCGACTGGGTGGCCGTCATGGCGACCGGCCGGATCCGCGCGCACGGCCCGCTGGCCGAGGTACGGGGCGAGGCCGACTCGCTCCAGCACGCCTTCCTGGAGCTGGTGGGCGCCGGGGCCGGGGCGGGCCCGGACGACCGGCTGGACTGGCTGGGCGGGGACCGCGACCGATGAGCACCCTCACCGAGCCGGGTGCGGCACCGGCGACCGCTCCCGCACCGCGCGGCACGTACGGCGACACCGCCGTCATCACCGCCACGTTCGTCCGGCTCAAGCTGGCGCTGATGCGCAACGGCCTGCGGCAGACCACCGGACGCAAGGCCGGCTTCATCTCCTCCGCCGTGCTGGGCGCCCTGTTCGGCGCGCTCGGCATGGCCGGGCTGCTGGCGCTGGGCGGCAGCCGCCACATGGCGGCGCTCGGCACCGTCCTGGTCGCGCTGATCGCGCTGTTCTGGGCGTTCGTGCCGGTGTTCCTGGGCGCCGTGGACGAGACCCTCGACCCCGCGCGGCTGGCGATGCTGCCGCTGCGCCCCCGGTCCCTGATGACCGCGCAGCTGGTGGCGTCGGTGGTGGGCGTCGGCCCGATCTTCACCACGCTGCTGGTGGCGGGCGCCGCGCTCGGCACGGCACGCGGCGCCGGCGGGTACGCGGTGGCGGTGGTGGCGATCGTCCTGACCGTGCTGACCTGCACCGTCCTCTCGCGCGCCGTCGCCACCGCCAACGCGGGCCTGCTGACCAGCCGCAAGGGCCGCGATCTGGCGATCCTGTCCGGCGTGGTGATCGCACTGGGCATCCAGGGCGTCAATCTGGCGGTGCAGAAGCTCGCGGACGGCCGCAACGCCGAGCCGGTGCACACCATGGCCGACGTGGCGCGCTGGCTGCCGCCGGCCACCTCCGTGGAGGCGGTACGGGCGGTCTCGGCCGGTGCGTACGGCGTGGCGGCGGCGGCGCTGGCCGGGACCGTGGCGGCGCTCGGGCTGCTGCTGTGGTGGTGGCAGCGGTCGCTGACCCGGCTGATGACCTCCCGCGACGGTTCCACGGTGCTGGCCGGGGACGGCGGGCAGGAGAGTGAGAAGGAGCGGACGGGCTCCGGCGGGGCGCTCTGGGAGCGGCTGCTGCCGGCCGGCCGGTCCGGGGTGGTGGCGCAGCGGGCGCTGCGCTACGCGTGGCGGGACCCGAAGGCCAAGATGAGCTGGGCGATGGCCATCGGGATGGGCCTGCTGTTCCCGGTCATCTGGGCTTCAACGGGCTCGGCCACCGTGTACCACGCGTGCTGGGGCGCCGGGCTGCTCGGCATGCAGATGTACAACCAGTTCGGCATGGACTACAGCGGCTTCTGGCTCGTCGCGCAGACCATCACCTCGGCCAGGGACGCCTACGCGGAGCTGCGCGGCCGGATGCTGGCGATCGCGCTGGTCGGGGTTCCGTTCACGGTGACGGTGGTGCTGGTGGCGGCCGTGGTCGTGGGCGACTGGGGGCAGTTGCCGGCCGCGCTCGGCATCTCGCTGGCGCTGCTGGGCGCCCTGCTGGGCTGCGGGGCGCTGGCCTCGGTCCTCTTCCCGTACTCGGTGCCGCAGGACAACGCGATGCGGAACGTGGGTGCCGGACAGGTGTCGCTGGTCTGGTACGGCATCGTGGGCGGGCTGGTGGCGAGCGCGCTGCTGTGCGCGCCGCTGATCGCGCTGACGATCTGGCTGCACGCGTCGGCGGCCGGCTGGGCGTGGGTGGTCCTGCCGCTGGGCGCCGGGTACGGCGCGGTGGTGGCCTGGGCCGGGCTGCGGCTGGCGGCGGGGCAGACGGTGGAGCGGCTGCCGGAGATCCTGGCGGCGGTCAGCCGCTCCTGACCGGACGGGCACGGTACGAGCCGCCGCCCCCTGTCCGTACCGGTGCGGTACGGACAGGGGGCGGCGGCCGGCGGTGTCAGACGCTGCCGGGGCCGCCCGCCAGTTCGTCCGCCTCCAGGACGAGCCGGGACGGCGGCTCCACGATCTCCACCGGGGTGTCGAAGTCGCTCAGCGACAGCTCGTTGGCCTTCCCGTTCTCGGTCTGGGCCATGTGCATCAGATAGGGCTCCCCCTCGGTGGCGACCAGCAGGGTGGTCGCCCGGGAGACGCCGCGCCGCGGAACCTCCTCCAGGGTGATCACCGGAACGCCCAGGTGGATGGTCGGCTCGCCCAGAGCGATCTCGTCGGCGCGGATGGTCTCCACGCCGTCGAAGGTGCCGAGGAAGTCCTGGAGGGCGCACAGTTCGCCGACGGCCGCCAGGCTGGGGTGGTCGATGGTGCCGTGCAGGTACATGCCCTCCATGTGCACGGCCTCCGGGCCGGCGAAGTGCTCCCAGAAGGCGGCGTCGGGCTTGTACCAGACCTCCTCGCCCCGCTTGAGCAGTTCGAAGGAGCCCTGTCCGGTCACGCCCATGGTGCCGGTGCAGTCGCCCCGGGTGTCCATCAGCATGTCGATGTCCATGGTGCCGCCGGCGCCCTCGTCGAGGGTGCCGGACAGCCGCATCGAGTCCGCGCCGTTCACCGCTTCCATGGCGCGGACGACGATCTCCTCGGGCGGCAGCGCGGTGATCCCGTTGTCCCCGCCGGCCGCCGGGTCCTCGGCCGGGTCGCCCTCGGCGGCGGCCTCGTCCGCGGCATCGTCCTGTTCAGCGGCGGTGGGCAGCCCGTCCGCGGGCAGGAAGGGCCGGTCGCGGTCGGCGGAGCCGCATCCGGTGAGGACCACCGCCGAGGCGAGGGCCGCCGCCCAGACCGCCGTGCGTGTACCGCGTCCGCTCATGTCCGCCCCGCTCCCCTGTGTTCCCCGTGTGCTTGCGCTCGCACCAGCGGGGACGCGGCGGTCAGACCTGTAGTTCCCCGAAGAGGTCGAAGATCAGTTCGTCCGGCCCGTACACCAGGTCGTCCGGCGGGACCTGGATGTCGACCGGCACGCCGAAGTCGCTGAGCCAGATCTCGGTGACGGCGTCCGCGTCGGCGTCGTCGATCAGCCAGTAGCGCAGGTAGGGGTCGTCCCCCGTCTCCACCAGGGCGCTCATCCACATCTCGGCGTCACCGCCCTCGACGGTGATGACCTCGCTGCCCTCGTGCGTGCTCAGCCCGCCCTTTTCCAGCGGGGAGTCGTTGGTGAGGTCCTCTTCCGGGAGGGACTCCAGGAAGTCCATGACCTCCATGAACTCGTCGGAGCGGCACACCCCGAGGAATTCGTCCTCGTCGGCCTCGTCGGGCCCGACGTGCCGGTACCGTCCCTCCAGTTCCCGGATCTGGTCCTCGAACTCGGGAGCCTCGGCGACCAGGTTCTCCAGCATCTCCTCGTCGGGCTTGAGCCATGCCTGCTCACCGTCGAGGATCAGCTCGAACCCGCCGGTCCCCCGCATCGTGACCGAGCCCGTGCAGCGGCCCGCCTGGTCGTAGTGCACGTCCAGCTCGATCACCCCGTCGGGCCCGTCCTCGGTGTAGACGGCGCGCAGCGATTCTGCGCCGAACGACGTTCCCATCGCGCCGAGCAGGATCTCGTCGGCCGTCCGGTCGAGCAGCGGGACGTCCTCGTCCGGCGTCCCCGCGTCGTCCGGCTCCTCGCGCGCCGCCGCCTCGGACAGGACGACCTCGCCGCCGTCCGGGCGGTCACCGCGCGCTTTGAAGAGAGTGGTCTGCGCGCATCCCGTCAGCAGCACCCCCGCCACCGACGCCGCCAGTGCGGCCCGCCAGCTGTCCCGCTCCATGTGCCCCCCACATGTTCCCCACCATCGAAAAGAGATTCGGCAAGTCTAGTGTTCGATGCGAAGATCCATCGTTCGGGTGAGGGAGGAACAGGGGTAACCGGCCACCGCCGTGGGGAGAGAAGAGGCGAGGACGGGAGGGACGACCCCGAGAGCTCGGGGCTCCGGGTCGTGCTCGGGGGGGTGGGTGAAGGGCCGCCCGCCGGGCGGGCGGCCCACGCTCCGCAGTGCTCTCCGGCTCAGGCCCGGCCGGCCGGGGCCACGAACACGTGCATGGCCACCTCCGCCGTCAGCTCGGCCGCCTCGCCGCCGCTGCCGACCTGCACCCCGCCGCCGGCGCCCGGCGTCACACTGACCGACGCGCCCGGCTGCACCCCGGCGCGGCGCAGGGTGTGCATCACGGAGGTGTCCGTCTGGATCGGCTCCCCGATCCGGCGGACGATCACCGTCTTGCCGCCGTCGGTCTCCATGTCGGTGAGCGCCACCAGACCGCTCCCGAGGAACGCGGCGGGCTCCTCCACCGTCTCGCCCAGCTCGGCCAGCGCCGGGATCGGGTTCCCGTAGGGCGATTCCGTCGGGTGGTTCAGCAGCGCCAGCACGCGGCGCTCGACCGCGTCGCTCATCACGTGCTCCCAGCGGCACGCCTCGGCGTGCACCTGCTCCCACTCCAGGCCGATCACATCGACCAGCAGACACTCGGCGATGCGGTGCTTGCGCATCACCCGCTCGGCGAGCAGCCTGCCCTCCGCGGTCAGCTCCAGATGGCGGTCGCTGGCGACCGACAGCAGGCCGTCCCGTTCCATCCGGGCCACGGTCTGGCTCACGGTCGGACCGCTCTGCTCCAGCCGCTCCGCGATACGGGCACGCATCGGGACCACGTTCTCCTCCTCCAGCTCCAGAATGGTGCGGAGGTACATCTCGGTGGTGTCGATGAGTCCGGACATAAGTGCCCCTCGATAGCTCGTGCGGTGGCCCTGGAACCAATTCTGACGTATGGCGCCGACAAACGAGCCCGCTGCGCGTTACCGCAGCCCTACAAGACCGCTGCCGCCGTATTGACACGGGCGTGCCCATGACCTCACCGTGACGCGTGACCGGCACCCACCCGTGAATGTACATCGTACGCGTACGGTGTACCGGACTCTTCCGGCCGCGTTCCCGGCCGGCGGACACCACCCATGGGCAGTCCGGGTGTCCGGAGGCATCGCGAGGAATCGCACCCACGAGGGGACGGCGCAATGAGCCAGCAGGCACCGCAGCAGGACGCGCAGGACGACGGCATACCCACCGGCGCACTCGGCGACCGGTTCTTCGACGCCGCCATCGCGTTGCTGCGCCGGGTCCAGGACGAGGAGCGCGCCGCCATCGGACGGGCCGGCGCCCTGATCGCCGACACCGTCACGGCCGGCGGGAAACTCTTCGTCTACGGCGCCGGACACTCCGCGCTCCCCGCCCAGGACATCGTCTACCGCGCGGGCGGCCTGGCCCTGGTCAATCTGCTCGCCGTCCCCGGCACCACCGGCGTCAACGTCAACCCCGCGCTGCTGGGCAGCGCCCTGGAGCGGGTCAGCGGCCTGGCCCAGGCCACCCTCGACGCCAGCCCGGCGCACACCGGCGACCTGCTCATCGTCATCTCGCTGTCCGGCCGCAACAGCCTCCCGGTGGAGATGGCCGCCCACGCCAGGACCCGCGGGCTGCGGGTCATCGGCGTCACCTCCCTCGCCTACACCGAGCAGACCGAGCCCCGGCACCCGTCCGGCACCTTCCTCAAGGACCACTGCGACCTCGTCCTGGACAGCAAGATCCCGGTGGGCGACGCCGCGCTGACCAGCCGCCGCATCGGCGCGCCGTTCGCGCCCGCCTCGACGGTCGTGGTCTCCGCGCTGCTCCAGGCCGTGATGGCGGACACCGCCGGCAAGCTCACCGAGCAGGGCGTCGAGCCGCCGCTGCTGCGCTCGGCCAATGTGGACGGCGGACAGGAGTGGAACGAGTCGGTGTACGCCACCCACGCCGACCGCATTCTGTGGCGCCGGTAAAAAACATTTGCCGCTGCCCGGAGCCGGTATTACGGTTCCAGGTACACAGAAGGGAGGTGGTTCGGCAGATGTATCAGATCCGGACGCGTGAGGTGACTGCGGCCTAGGGCCGTCGTCCCACGGAAACGTGGCGCCGGCACCGCCGGCCAATCCCAAGCAGTCACCCGACCCGCGAGCCGCCGGTACCGTCCGGCCGGCTCCCCGAGGCGCCGTCACCGGCACCGAGGGGAACCAGGCTCGCGGGTCGTTCCGTGTGCGGGCGCATTCACCGCGCCGCACACCCGGCCGCCCCGCGGCGGCCCCGCCCGGCCCGCCCCTCAGGGGCAGAGCCGTTCGATCGTCCAGCCGGCGGCACCGGCGCGCACATAGCGCAGCCGGTCGTGCAGCCGGTTCTCCCGCCCCTGCCAGAACTCCACGGTCTCCGGCACCACCCGGTACCCGCCCCACTGCGGCGGCGCGGGCACGTCCGTGTCCTCCGGGTACCGCTCGGCCAGCTCCGTGTAGAGCTGATCGAGATCGGCGCGCGAGGCCACCCGCGAGGACTGCTCGCTCGCCCACGCCCCCAGCTGGGAGCCGTGCGGCCGGGTCCTGAAGTACGCGACGGTCTCGTCCCGCCCGGTCCGCTCGGCCACCCCGCCCACGATCACCTGCCGGGCGATCCCGTGCCACGGGAAGAGCAGCGAGACCTGCGGGTTCGCCTCGATCTCCCGGCCCTTGCGGGAGCCGTGATTGGTGAAGAAGACGAACCCGCGCTCGTCGAACTTCTTCAGCAGGACGGTACGCGAGCTGGGCCGGCCCGCCGGGTCGGCGGTGGAGAGGACCATGGCGTTCGGCTCGGGCAGCCCGCTCTCGGCGGCCTGCCCGAACCACGCGAGGAACTGCGCGAACGGATCGGCCGCGCAGTCCTCCTCCGCCAGCCCGGCCTCCCGGTAGCGGGCGCGCATGGCGGCGGGATCGAGCGAGACGGACGGGGACGGCGCGGCACTGATACGGCGGATGGGATCGTCGGCGTGGGACACGCGCCATATCTTGCAGCATCCCACCGACACCCGCCGCCCGCCCGGACACGGGGCGCGGGGAGCGCACTCCCGGGCCAAAACGGGTGATAGGCGGGCCGAGAGGACGGGGACACATCCCTGCGGCGAATGATTGTCACATGAGCGGGAATCGGCCGCACCATCTCCCGCTTCCACGCGGAAATCCCCTTCGGTACGCTCCCGCCATGAGCGATCGGGTCCCGCAGGGATTTCTGCCTTTTACGGTGCCACGCCACGCGTTCATACCGCGGCAGGCGTGGGCCCGCCCGGAATGGAAAGAGGAATCGCACTGGATCGACAAGGACGCCGATCCCGATCTCTGGTGGAGTACCGTCTACTCGGATTCCGTCATCATCACGCAGATCGACGACGGCCTGACGGAACTCACCGAGGAGACCGTCCGCACCACCTTCAACCTCACCTGTTCTTCTTCGGCGCCCAACCTGGTTTTCACCTTTCTGGAACTGCTGGGGGCGCGACCGGGGCACAAGGTGCTGGAGATCGGTACCGGCACCGGCTGGACAGCGGGCCTGCTGGCTGAGTCGGCCGGTGACGAGCACGTGGTGTCCATCGACGTGGACCCCGCCCTGTCCGCCATCGCCGCGCGGAACCTCGCGGCGGCCGGCCGCTCGCCACGGCTCCTGGTACGCGACGGAGCGCTCGGCGCCCCTGAACACGCTCCCTTCGACGCCGTGCACGTCACCTGCGGGGTACGCGACATCCCCTACGCGTGGGTCGAACAGACACGGCCCGGCGGCCGGATCGTCCTGCCCTGGACGGCCCTCCAGCGGATCGTCGCGCTGACGGTCCACGCGGACGGCACGGCAATGGGCCGCTTCCACGGCGAGTGCTCCTTCATGATGCTCCGCGACCAGCGCCGGCCGCCGGACGGCGAAGTCCCGCCGGACGCGGAGGACGTCGAGTCGGAGTCCACCGCCGATCCGCGCACCGTGGCCGGTCCCTCCCCCGGCCGGACCGCGTACCTGGCCGGGGTGCTGCCCGGGATCAGCGTCTTCGGATGCGACACGGCGAACGGCGGATTCATGGCCATCCTGCACGGCGGGCATTCCCACGCCCGGGTGCGGGACGACGGACAGCGCGTCCTCGTCGAACAGCGCGGTCCGAGAAAACTGTGGGAAGAGGTGGTGGCCGCGCATCAGTCATGGGTGGACACCGGATCACCGGATATCGAGCGATTCGGGCTGTCCGTCACGCCGGCCGGCCAGCAGGTATGGCTCGATTCCCCGGAAAATTCACTCCGGGCCATCCACTGAAGGACAAGGAGATCCCGTCATGGGAAAACATGAGAGCGAACGCCCTGCCTGCCCGGTCTGTCATGGCGATGGCCATCTCGTGATCAGCGGCGACGGTGCGGGAAACAAGAAAAAGGAATTGGTGCCCTGCACCGTGTGCGACGGCACCGGAAAGAGCTGACCCCCATGGGGCCCGGCCGGGCGCCCGCCCGCCCGGCCGGCCCCCTTCTCCCGGCGGTGGCGGGACCGACGAAAGGAGGAGGGCGGCGGTCCGTCGCGCGCCTACGCTGTGGCGCGTGGAACTGGCCAGAACCGAGTACCGGCTGCCCTGGTGGGGCGAGCTGACGCTGGTGGTGTCCCTGTCCGCCGTCTCGGTGTCGGACGCCGCCGTGTCGGCCGGCGGGGCGCACGCCGCCGTCCCGTCCGTCGTCGCCTCGCTCGTCGCGGGCGCCGCGCTGCCGCTGCGCTACCGGCATCCGCTGCCCATCGCCGGGGTGGCCGTGGCCGCCGCCGGGCTGTTCGGGGCCATGCTGCCGTTGCTGCTCATGGCCTTCCATCTGACCGCGCACCGCCGCGCCCGGGTCGCCGCCGCGGGCATCGTCACCGCGCTGGCCGTCAATCTGCTGATCCAGCCGCCGCTCAGCCTGTGGACGCCGCGCGCGTACGGGCCGTGCGCGCTGTTCATCGTCGCCATGGTGCTCGGCCTGTGGGCCGCCGCCAGCCGGCGGCTCGCCGACGCGCTGGGCGAGCGGCTCGGCCATCTGCACCGGGAGCGCGAGCTGCGCGAGCAGGCCGCCCGCAGCTCGGAGCGCACCGCCATCGCCGGCGAGATGCACGACGTGCTGGCGCACCGGCTCAGCCTCATCGCCCTGCACAGCGGCGTGCTCGCCAACCGCGCCGACCAGCTGGACCCGGTCACCGCCGACCGGGTGCGGCTGCTGCGCACCGCCTCCACCGACGCGCTCGCCGATCTGCGGCACGTGCTCGGGGCGCTGCGCGCGCAGGACACGGCGGCGGACCGGGAGCCGACCCTGCGGGAGCTGGGCGAGCTGATCGACACCGCGCGCGAGGCCGGGCAGCTCATCGACGCCGACCTGGACGAGCCGGGTGACGCGATCGCCCCGGCCGCGCACCGGCTCGCGGTATACCGGCTGGTGCAGGAGGCGCTGAGCAACGCCCGCCGGCACGCCCCGCACACCCCGGTGCGAGTGGTGGTCAGGTACGGGCCGCTCGCCACCGTCGCCGACATCAGCAATCCGCTGCCGCGGAACGGGGAGACCGGCGGCGATCCGCCGGGGTTCGGCCTGGTCGGCCTGCGCGAGCGGGTGCAGTCGCTGGGCGGCACCCTGACCGCGGGAGCGGACGGCGGCCACTGGCGGCTGAGCGCCCGCATACCCACGGGGGCGCCCCGGCCGGCGGCACAGGCGTACCGTTCGGACATGTGAGTGACATGTGGACGGACGACGTACCGGGCCTGATCCGCTGCTGGGCGGCCGGCTACGCCCTCTCCCGGGATCTGCCGCCGCCGGACGAGGAGCCGTGGGGGCTGCGGCTGGACGTCGGGCTGCCGCACCAGCGGGCCCGGCACGTGCTGCCGGACGCCGACGAGGTCACCGTCCGCAAGGTCGCCCGGCACATCGAGGACACCGGTGAGCCGTGCGTGTGGATCAAGACCGGCCTGCCGAACGCGACAGTGGCCGCTCTGCTCGGCCCCGACTGGACCCCCAACGACCCCGGCTATCTGATGAGCACACCGGTACGTTCCCGGGAGCCGGCGCCACCGCCACCCGCCGGGTACACGGCGGTGCAGGGCAGCCAGCACGGCGTCACCCGGATACGGCTGCTCACCCCGGACGGTACGGAGGCCGCCTCCGGGCAGGTCGCGCTCGGCCGGGGCGCCACCGTCGCCGTGGTCGACCGGATCGAGACCCACCCGGACCACCGGCGCCGGGGCCTGGGCTCCGTGGTCGTCCGCACCCTGACGGCCGCCGCCGCGTCCGCCGGGGCCGGCCACGCGGTGCTGAGCGCCAGCCCCGAGGGCAGGGCGCTGTACACGGCGCTGGGCTGGCGGTTCCTGGGGCCGTTCGGCAGCTTCATCCACCGCGCCCTGTGACCGGGGGCCGGGGACCGCGCGACGAAAGTGCGGGCAAACGCTACTTTCGGCCACTGTGGTGCCGGGCAGGAGGTTCCTAGCCTGGCGGAGTGGACGACACGACGACCGAACTGGCCTTCCCGCGCCGCGATCTGCTGCTGATCCTGCTGGGCTTCCCCGCCCTGGGCGCGGTCCTCGCCTGGGTGCTGCCCGGCCTCGCGCACCAGGCCGTCACCCGGCTGCCGTGGCTGCCGTTCGAGGGCCCGCTGCGCCTGGTCGCCGGGATCGACCAGCTCTGGCAGCGCGGCCTGTTCGTGGCGGTCGGCGTGGCGGCGGGGCTGCTGGTGGCGTTCATCGCGGTCAGCGAGTCGATGAAGCTGACGCTCACCGACGAGGTGCTGACCGTCGAGAAGGACGACACCACCCGGCGCTTCGCCCGCGCCGACATCTCGGCGGTCTTCCCCGACGGCAAGGAACTGGTCGTCCTGGACCGCACATCACGGCCGCTGGTGCGCGGCGCGTACCAGGCGCCCCCGGCGGCCGTGGCCGCCGCCTTCCAGCGGCACGGCTACCCCTGGTCGAAGGCCGATCCGCACTCCGCCGCCTTCCGCCGCTGGGTGCCGCACGCGCCGGAGCTGTCGGCCGAGGCCCATGTCGTCCTCGCCGCCCGCAAGGACGCCCGGCGCCGCAAGGCGGAGGAGGAGGTCCGCGATCTGACGGAGACCCTCGGCCGGCTCGGCTACGTGGTCCGCGACGACGACGGACACCAGCACTGGCGGCCCGTCACCGGCTGACGGCGCGGCGCCCGCGCCCCCGCCGCCCTGTGGCAGGCTGCGCCGCATGCCCTTCGACCACAACGACCACTACCACCGGCTGCTGCTGCGCACGATAGGCCGCGCCTCCGGCGGTACCGGTGGCCGGGCGCTGGACGTCGGCTGCGGGACCGGCCGGTTCGCGCGGCGGCTGGCGGCGGCCGGGTACACGGTGGACGCCATCGATCCGAGCGCGGAGGTCATCGCCGAGGCCCGCGCCGCGTCCGGCACCGGAGACGGGGACGGGGACGGGGACAACCCGCGCTACCGGCAGGCGGACATCACCACCACCGCGCTGCCCGCCGGGCACTACGACGTCATCACCGCGCTGGCGAGCATCCACCACGTCCCGTTCGCCACGGTGGCCCGGCTGCGGGACGCCCTCGCCCCCGGCGGCACCCTGGTGATCCTGGGCTGCGCCCCGGAGAGCGGACCGGTGGACCTGCTCCGCGCCGCCGTCGCCGTCCCGGCGAACGCGGTGGCCCGCCTCGCCGTATGGACCCGCGACCGCGCCACCGGACGGCAGGTACCCGCCAAACCCCCGGTCGCCGAACCCACCCTGCCGCTGCCCGCGATCCGCCGGCAGGCCGCCACCCTCCTGCCGGGCGCCACCGTGCGCCGCAAGCTGTTCTGGCGCTACCTCCTCGTCTACCGGCACCCGCGGTGATCACCGCCCGCGCCCGGTCACGGGGAGGGCGCCGGGCGCCGGGTCCCGCATGCTGGGGTACGCCCGCGACACCGACCGACCGACCCACGGGAGCCACGCATGCCACGCGAACTCGCCGATCTGCCGTTCGCCGACCATCTCCGGCCGTTCGACGGGGTGCTGGAGCCCGAGGCGAATGTCGACACGGTCCATCTCGATGGTCTGGACTTCGACGACGTACCGGCCGCCGGCAGCCGGTTCACCGAGGCGGCGCTCAGCTCGGTGACGTTCTCCGGGGGCCGGCTGCGGCGGTCGCGGTTCTCGGACGTGTGGATGGACACCGTCCGGTGGATGGGGACCGATCTGGTCGAGAGCAGCTGGCTGGACGTGGAGCTGAACGGCGGCGCGCTGGCCGGGATCCAGCTGTTCGACGCGCGGCTGCGCCGGGTCGCCTTCTCGCACTGCAAGCTGGACGCGGTGAATCTGCGGGCGGCGGCGCTGCACGAGGTCACCTTCACGGACTGCGTGCTGCGCGACGTGGACTTCGGCGGTGCCACGCTCACCTCGGTGTCCTTCCCCGGCAGCAGCCTGGAGGGCGTACGGCTGGGCAAGTCCCGTCTGGCGAAGGTGGATCTGCGCGGCGCCAAGCGGCTGGACATCGCCGAGGGCTACGACGCGCTGCGGGGCGCGACCGTCAGCTCCCTCCAGCTGATGGAACTGGCCCCGGCGCTGGCGCAGTCGCTCGGCATCACCGTCACGGACCGCTGAGGGTGCGGGCGAGGCGGAAGCCCACGTCGTCGATCCGCAGGGTGGGGTGGCTGCGGCGGCGCACCGAGGCGCGGCAGCTCCAGTGGGCGTCGAACCAGCCGCCGCCGCGCAGCACCCGGTAGTCGCCGTACACCTCGGGGTCGTACCGGTCCCAGCACCACTCCCAGACGTTGCCCAGCATGTCGTACAGGCCGAAGGCGTTGGGCTGTCTGCCGCCGACGGGGTGCGGGCGTTCGCCGGAGTTGCCGCGGTACCAGGCGATGGCGTCCAGCTCGCCGTACCGGGCGCCGCCGGTGCCGGCGCGGCAGGCGTACTCCCATTCGGCCTCGGTCGGCAGCCGGTAGCCGGGCGAGGCCGGGTCCCACCGCGCCGTCCGCTCGCCGTCGATGCGGTACGCGGGCGGCAGACCCTCGCGCGCGGAGCGGGCGTTGCAGTGCCGGACGGCGTCCCACCAGGACACCTCGGTGGCCGGCAGCGCCCCGTCCGGCCCGGTGACCGGGGTGGCGGCCAGCTCGAACGGCGCCACCTCCACCGTCCAGCTGCGCCGCGTGCGCCGGTCGGACAGGGTGACGGACCCGCCCGGGAGGCGCCGCGGCGGAAGGTGTGTCCCCATGCCGGGAGCGTAGCCCCGCCCCGGGGCCGGGTCAGGGGCCGGGCCGGTCACGGGCGCGGGCGTGGAGCAGCTTCCAGCCGGTCCACAGGAGGTCGGCGAGGACGAGGTACGTCCAGATCTTGCCCGCGCCGTAGATCCAGCGGGCCAGGTCGCCGTCCCGGTGGCCGCCGTTGAGGGTGGCGAGCAGGTCCTCGGTGAACAGGTCCTGGATCCAGGAGAGATCGGCGGCGAGCAGGGCGAGCTGGGCGAGGGCGAACAGGGCGACCCGCTGGGCCAGGGCACGGGCGAGCGCCCGCGGTCCGGGCTCGGGCTCGGGCTCGGGTTCCCGGGTGGGGGTGGCGGTGTCCGGCTGCGGGGCGGGTTCGGGTTGCGGGGTCGGGGCCGGTTCCGGGGCGGGGGCCGGGGACGGAGCCGGCGGGAGGTCGCTGACGCCCAGGCGGCGCAGCGCGGCCGGGGAGATGACCGCGCCGGAGGCGAGCACGGCCGCCGCGAGCAGGCAGCAGACCGTCCAGTCGGCGCGGTCGTACAGCCACCCGGCCGCCAGGGCGCCGACCAGCGCACCGAACAGGCCGGCCGACTCGTACACGCCCATGCCGCGTCCGGTGTGCGGGCCGGACGCCTCGGCGATCACCGCCTGCTGGATCGGCATGACGGCGGCCCAGGACAGCCCGCTGAGGATCCACAGGGCGGCGATCGCGTACGGGTGGGGGACGAGGGCCAGTCCGGTGGCGAAGGCCGCGCCGGACAGGGCGGCGGCGGCCAGGACGCGGGAGCGGCCGAAGCGGACCGCGTACCGGTGCAGGGGTTCGGCGGCCAGGCTCATGGCGATGGCGCCGGGGAGGAAGACCAGGGCGATGTTCAGGGCGTCCAGGTCGTGTTCGCGCTGGAGGTGCAGCAGCAGGAGCAGCGAGAGCGTGGCCTCGGCGGTCATGGTGAGCGCGACGGCCAGCAGCATGGGGCGCAGCCGGCGGCCGATCGCGGCGATGCCCGTGCCCGGCGCGTTGCCCCGGGCGGCGGCGTCCGGGACGGGGCCGCCCGAAGCCGGGGCCGGAGCCAAGACGCCGCCCGTGCCCGGGGCGGGGGCACCGTCCCCGGCGGGAGCGGCGGCCCCCGTGCCCGTGCCCGGGGCGGCGGCGGGCGGCGGGCCGGCGGGGGCGCGCAGCAGCAGGACGGCGGCCACCAGGCAGGCGGCCGAGCAGAGCAGGAAGACGCCCGCGTAGTCGATGCCGGGCAGCAGGGCGAGTCCGGGGACGAAGGCGGCCCAGGAGCCGGTCTCCTGGGCGGCGAACAGCCGGGGGAAGACGGCGGAGTCCTCGGCGAGGCGTTCGCTGACGATGGCGCTGATCGTGACCCACAGCAGGGCGCCGCCGATGCCGCCGAGGGCGGCGGCCAGGCAGGCGGACAGCGGCCCGGTGGCGACCGCGTAGCCGGCGGCGGAGGCGGCGTACAGCGCCGCTCCCGCCGCCGCGACCCGGCGGCGGTCGCGGGTGTCGGCGAGGACGCCGGCGAGCGGGCGGGCGAGGAGGGAGAGCGCGAGTTCGACGGCGAGCAGGATGCCGGTCTCGGTGGCGCTGAGGCCGATGGCGGCGCCGGCCCACAGGGGCAGCAGGAAGTCGAGGAGTTCGTTGGGGCCGTTCGTCAGGGTGGCGGCGAGCAGGGTGGCGCGTTCGCGCCGCCGGCCCCGGCCGCTGTCCGTGGGTTGTCCGGTGTCGGTGGTCATGTCCGGTGCTCCGCCCCTCGTTCTCAAACTCCGAACGCCGTTCGGTGATAGTAGCCCGAACGGTAGCCTGGCGGTCGAGATGAGTGCGAAGGAGAATCAGCGGCGCATCCTCGGCCTGCTCTGGGACGACCCGGCCACCCGGCCGTCCGGCACCCGGGGACCGGGGCGCGGGCTGACCCGGGAGCAGATCGTGACCGCCGCCATCGAGGTGGCCGAGGCGGAGGGCCTGCCCGCGGTGTCCATGCGCCGGGTCGCGGCCGAACTGGGCGTGGGCACCGCCTCGCTGTACACCTACCTGCGCGGCAAAGCCGAACTCGAAGCCCTGATGCTGGACGCCGTGGCCCTCGGCGACACCCTGCCGCACGAATGGCCCGGCGACTGGCGCGCCAAGCTGGAGGCGTGGGCCATGGACGACTGGGCGGCGATCCGCCGCCACCCGTGGACCCTGCGGCTGCACGGCGCCGACCGGCTGCCCGGGCCGAACCAGCTGCGCTGGCTGGACTCGATGCTGCGTGTCTTCGAGGACACCGGGCTGACGGAGCCGGAGAAGCTGGCGGCGGTGGAGGCGCTGGACGCCTACAGCCGGGGCCTCGGGCTGCTGCTGGCGGAGGTGGAGGCACCGGCCGACGCCGAACCGTACGACGTGGCGGGCCGCAACGAGGGACTGCGCGAACTGGTGGACTTCAGCCGGTACCCCGCGCTGCTCGCCGCCATCCGCGCCGGGGCCAGCCCGTACGCCGGTGACCCCTTCCCGTTCGGGCTGCACCGGCTGCTGGACGGCATCGAAGCCCTGATCGCCCGCCGTACCGCTGAACGAGGGGACCGGGCGGAGTAGGCCGGCGAACGATCGGATACGTCTCGCCGCCCGTTCACCCGCCGTCAGCTGCGATCGATACGGAAAGCGACGGTAGGCGCCGGGAGGGACGGGGCACGACCTCCGCTGTGCCGCCCGTCACGGGGGACGGCATCCACACCCGGGAAAGCCGGGTCAACCGGAGAAGCGGAGAGCACATGCGCACCAGCATCACCAAGGCCCTGATCACCGCCGCCGCCGGGCTCGTCCTGGCGGGAGCCGCCGCCGCACCCGCCGCCGCCGCACCCGCCGCCGCGCCGCACCAGGCCCGTACCGCCCCGGCGGTCACCACGGCGACCGGCAACATCACCACCTGGATCCAGGGGAACGTCCGCAAGGGCGCCTCCACCAGCTACGACATCGCGTACACGGTCACCGCCAACCAGCAGCTCATGGGGGTGTGCTGGCTCACCGGCGGCACCGTGGACGCCAACGGCATCAGCCACAACACCTGGGTGAAGCTCTCCGACGGCAACTACATCTGGGGCGGCCTGCTCAAGGGCGACACCAAGGGCGGCATCTCCACCAAGTGCTGACGGCCGCCGCCGTATCCGGACGAGGGCGCGCCCTCGAACAGGTGAATACGGAGAAATGATCGATCCGGGCGTTCTGATCGGTTACGACGTTCTGCGTCGTTCCATCCGTTTTCCGCACTGGAGACAACATGCGTATTCGTACCGCCATCGCCGCCACCGCCCTGGCGGCCGCCGGTGTCCTGGGTGCCGCCGGTACCGCCTCCGCCGACGCCGAGGCCATCGGTGTCGCCACCCACTCCCCGGGCGTCCTGTCCGGCAACGTCGTCCAGGTCCCGATCGAGCTGGGCCTGAACGTCTGTGGCAACACGGTCAACATCCTCGCGTTCCTGAACCCCACGTTCGGCAACGTCTGCGTCATCGACTGACGCACCGCACCCCCCACGCGCAGCCGCCCGCACCCCTCGGGGTACGGGCGGCTGTCGCGTGTCGCGGAAGCCGTCAGGCCACCAGTTCGCGCTGGGCCGCCCGGCGCCGGCGCGCGGTACGGACCCGGTTCACCGCCGTGAGGACGATGGCGCCCGCCAGCAGCGTGTACAGCGTCACCGCGATCCCGCTGTCGAACAGCACCGTCACATCGCCCTCGCTCACCGCCAGCGCCCGCCGCAGCTCGGTCTCGGCCAGCGGGCCGAGGATCACCGCGATCAGCACCGGCGCCAGCGGCAGCCCGTAGCGCCGCATCATGAAGCCCAGCAGGCCGATGCCCAGCAGCAGCATCAGGTCGAACGCCGAGGCCGAGGTGGCGTAGATGCCCAGCCCGCAGAAGACCGTGATGCCCGCGTACAGATAGTGCCGGGGCACCAGCAGCAGCTTGGCCCACATCGGGGCGAACGGCAGATTGATGATCAGCAGCACGATCATGCCGATGAACAGCGAGGCGAGCAGCGTCCACACCAGCTCGCTGTTGCGCTCGAACAGCAGCGGGCCGGGCTGCATCCCGTATTGCTGGAACGCCGCCAGCATGATGGCCGCCGTCGCCGAGGTCGGCAGGCCGAGCGCCAGCAGCGCGCCCATCGCCGAGCCGGCCGTGGCGTTGCCCGCCGCCTCCGGGCCCGCCACGCCCTGGATGGCGCCCTTGCCGAACATCCGCTTCTTGCGCCGCTTGTCCAGCCGCTTCTCGGTGGCGTACGAGAGGAAGGTGGGCACCTCGGAGCCGCCGACCGGGATCACCCCGAACGGTACGCCGAAGCCCGCGCCGCGCAGCCACGCCGGCCAGGCCAGCTTGACGTCGCCCCGGCTCAGCCACGGCCGCCCGGTGAAGGCGACGCGCGGCGCCGGCGGGTCGCGGTGGATGCGGGAGGCCACGAAGAGCACCTCGCCCAGGGCCAGCAGACCGACCGTGATGACGACGATCGACACGCCGTCGAACAGCGGCGGCAGATCGAGGGTGAAGCGCGAGGCGCCGGAGGAGCCGTCGATGCCGATCAGGGCCAGCGAGAGGCCGATGACCAGCGAGATCGAGCCCTTGATGACGGAGTCGGCGACGACGGTCGCGGTCGCGGCGAACGCGAAGACGGCCAGCGCGAAGTACTCGGCGGGCCCGAAGAGACCGGCCAGGTCCGCCAGGTGCGGGGCGAAGAACACCACCAGGGTGGTGGCGATGATGCCGCCGATGAACGCGCCGATGGCGGAGGTGGCCAGCGCCTGCGGGGCCCGGCCGGCCTTGGCCATCCGGTGGCCCTCGAAGGTGGTGGCGATGGCCGAGCTGTTGCCGGGCGTGTTCAGCAGGATGCCGGTCGTCGAGTCGCCGAACAGACCGCCGTAGTAGACACCGGCGAACATGATGAACGCGCCGGTCGGGTCCAGGCTGAAGGTCACCGGCAGCAGCAGCGCCACCGCCATCGCCGAGCCGAGGCCCGGCAGCACGCCGACCGCCGTACCGAGCATGGCGCCGACGACGACCCACAGCAGGTTCATCGGGGTGAAGGCCCCGCCGAAACCCTCCAGGAGATGCGAGAGCTGATCCATCAGAGCACCCCTCCCAGAATGCCGGAGGGCAGGTTGAGGCCGAGCCCGGCGGAGAACGCGAGCTGGACGACGGCGGAGACGGCGAGCGACAGGCTCACGTCGAACACCGGCCGCTTGCCGTCCAGGGCGTAGGCCACCCCGAAGAACAGCAGCGCGGCGGAGAGCAGCCAGCCGACCGGTTCGAGGGCCACCGTGAACAGCAGGAAGGTGCCGACGATGATGCCGACGCTGCGCCAGTCGGTGTGGGTGCGGTACGCCGGCTCCGCCGCCGTGGCGCGGGTGGCGCCGGGCGCGCGGTCAGCGGCCCCGGGGGTGCCGTCCGCCGCGGGTTCCCGGCCCGGGTCAAGGTCCTGGTCAAGGTCCTGCTCCGGGTCCTGCTCGGTGCCGGGCGGCGCCGGGGGCGGGCTCGGGTTGCGGATGATCTGCCAGGTCAGCACCGCCGCCAGGACGTACGCCAGCCCCGTGATGATCCACGGGAAGAACTGCGGCCCCGGGGAGGCGGCGGTCGGCGGCACCGTCATGGTGAGGGTGCCGTGGGTCAGGAAGACGGCGAGCGCCAGCAGCACGGCGACGACGACGAACTCGCTGCGGCCCTTCCAGAAGGACGGCCGGTCCGCCCCGGGCGGCGCGGGCACCGGTTTCTCGGTCGTGGTGGTCACAGTCCCAGCTCCTCCACGATCTCGTCGATGCGTGCGGTCTCGGCGGCCAGGAACTCCTCGAACTCCTCGCCCACCATGAAGGTGTCCTTCCAGCGGTTGCGGGTCACGGCGTCCGCCCACTCCTCCGACTGCGCCATCTCGGTGACGATGGCGCGCAGTTCGGCGATCTCCTCCTCCGTGAGCCCGGGAGCGGCCACCACGCCGCGCCAGTTGGGCAGCGCCAGATCGACGCCCTGCTCGGCGAAGGTCGGCACCTCTATGCCGTCGATCGGCTGCTCGGCGGAGAGCCCGAGCGCCCGGAAGCGGCCGGTCTCGATCTGGTCGGAGAAGTCGTTGTAGCCGCTGATCCCGGCGTCCACGGTGTGCGACAGCAGCGCGGTGGTGACCTCGCCGCCACCCGCGTACGCCAGGTAGTTGAGCCGGCCGGGGTCGATGCCGGCCTCACGCATCAGCAACCCCGCCAGCAGGTGGTCCGTACCGCCCAGCGAGCCGCCGCCGATGGCCGTGCCGCTGGGGTTGGCGGCCCAGGTCTCCAGCAGGTCGTCCAGCGTCTCGAACGGCGAGTCGGCCGGCACCACCACGACCAGGTAGTCGTCGGCGAGCCGGGCGATGGGGGTGACGTCGTCCATCGTGTGCTCGGAGCCGGTGACGTTGATGCCGCCGAGCATGACGGTGCCGGTGACCATCAGCAGCGACTCGTCGCCCTTGCGGCCCACCGTCTGGCTCAGGCCGATGGTGCCGGCCGCGCCGGGCACGTTCACCACCTGGACGTTGTTGACGGCGCCGGAGGAGCGCAGCGCCTGCTGCGACTCCCGGGCCGCGAGATCCCAGCCGCCGCCCGGTGCGGCCGGGGCCATCAGCGTGAGGTTGGTACGGGCGCTGCCGCCCCCGGCGTGCGAGGAGGCGTCGACGACCGCCAGGGCCACCAGGGCGAGCACGACGACCCCGTACAGGCCGGCGAACACCGGCCGCCGCGGGCGCCGGATGCCCAGCCGGCCCTGCCACACCTCCCTCGCGGCGCTGCGCGGGTGGTGTTCCGGATTGCTCATGTGCACCTCAGACAGTTCAACGCGTCGCCGCGGCCCCTCGGTCCCGTTCGCGGGGGCGGCGTAAGCGGACATGCTGCCTGCCGGGTCGGCCGGTGTCTGCGGTCTCGCGGGTTAGGTCAGTTAGTGAGGGTTTTGGTCTTTGTGTTCGAACCGGCGCCCTCCCCGGCGCCGCCCCTGCGGAACAGGGGGATGACGGCGGCGCCGACGGCCAGGTGCATCAGGGCGAGGGCGGCCGTGGTGCCGCCGTCGGCCTCGATGCCGAAGAGCGGCATGAAGGAGACGAGGAGGACGACGAGCGCCACGATGGTCCACGTCCGCAGACCACGGGCGGTGAAGCGCTCCAGGAGAGCGAGCAGGCCCCAGCCGGCCGCCGCGGCGAGGACGGCGAAGCCGATGGACATCGCCGCCGTGACGTCGGTGGGGTCGGCGTCGCCCTGGACGACGCTCATATCGGCACCGGCGGCGTTGGCGATGATCCAGATCAGGGCGGCGGCGACGCCGGCGGCGGCAACGCCGATCGCTCGCGGCTGCCAGGGGCCCGGGCGGTTGGCCGCCGGGGCCTGGCCGGCCTGGGAGGACTGGGTGTTCGTGGTCATGTGGTCTCTCCTTGACATCAGCTGTGGGCTGCGGGTCGGTTGCCGGCGGCGGCGTGCTCTTCCTCGCCGGTGGGGGGCGGTCCGGGCGGACCGGCGGGCGGCGCGGGCTGGGGCCGCAGGACGAGGACGGCGACGGCGAGGCCGAGCACGGTCACGCCGGCGGTGATGAGGAACGCCAGCTGGAAGCCCTCGTTGAGGGCGTTGACCGGTTCTCCGCCGTCCGCGATGAGCGCGTTGGTGTGGGCGGTGGCGATGGCGGCGAGTGCGGCGATGCCGAGGGTGTCGCCGATCATCCCGGAGGTGCCCGCGACGCCGGAGGCCAGACCGACCTCATCGGGTGAGCGCACCGACATGCTGATCATCATCACGGCGGGCATCACGAGGCCGCCGCCCACGCCGACCAGCAGGGCCACCGGCAGGAAGTCCACGACGTACACCGGATCGACCGGCACCCGGGCGGCCAGCGCCAGACCGGCCACGACCAGGAGCAGACCGCCGATGAGGACGGTGCGCGGCCCGTAGCGCATGTTGAGCCGGGCGAAGAGCGCCAGGGAGCAGATGGCCGAGACGACGGCCAGCGGCAGGAAGGCGAACGCGGTGGACAGCGGCGAGTGGCCGACGACCTGCTGGAGGTAGAGGGCGATGAGGATGTTGAACGGCACGGTGCTGGCGGTGAAGAGCAGATGGACGATGTTGCCGCCGGCGAGGTTGCGGTTGCGGAAGACGCCGAGCCGCACCAGCGGGACGGCCGCGGTGGCCTCGCGGATCAGGAAGCCGATGAACAGGGCGACGGCGGCGCCGCCGAACCCGAGGGTGTGGCCGGAGGACCAGCCGTAGTCGGGGACGGTGGCGATGGTGTAGACGCCCAGCAGCAGTGCGCTGGTGACGAGGGCGGCGCCGATGACGTCGGCTCCGGCGCCGAGGCCGGGGCCCCGGTCGTCGGGGACCAGCCGGGCCGCGAGGTAGAGGGCGACCACGCCGATCGGGACGTTGACGTAGAACACCCAGTGCCAGCTGATGCCGTGGGAGAGGACGCCGCCCGCGATGATGCCGAACGAGGCGCCGGCGGCCTGGGCGAAGCCGGAGGCCCCCATGGCCATGCCGCGCTCGCGCGGGTCGGTGAACAGCGTCACGATGATGCCCATCACGACGGCGAAGGCCATCCCGGCGCCGGTGCCCTGGATGAAGCGCATCGCGATGAGCACTTCCTGGTTCCAGGCGAGCCCGGCGAAGGCCGAGGCGGCGGTGAAGGTGGTCAGACCGATGAGGAACATCCGCTTGCGGCCGACGAGATCGCCCAGCCGTCCGGAGAGCAGCAGAACGCCGCCGAAGCCGAGGGTGTAGGCGTTGGTGACCCAGGCGAGCCGGGCCTGGTCGATGCCCAGGTCCTCCTGGATGGAGCGCAGGGCCACCGTCACGATGCTGATGTCCACGACGATCATCAGCTGCATCGAGCAGAGCACCGCGAACGCGACCCATCGGGTGCGGCCGGGCGGGGGGACGGGTTCGGTCATGGGACGCCTCCTGGCTCCTCCGCGACGACACCAGCAGGACCGAACTATACCTTCCCGTTTCTCATTGTCTACTTCAAAACTATATTCCTGCGGATCGCCGCATGCGGATGATCGCTTTCGCAATCGTTTTGCTGACGAACTTTCCGGTTGCGGTCGATCCGCTACGCTGGACGGATGAGCGACCCGGCACCGGCCACCCCATCCACCGACGCCGACCTGATGTTCCTGTTGTCCTGGAGCAATCACGCCCTGGCGTCCGAGATGGCGGCGAACCTGGCCGACCTCGGCATCTCCCCCCGCGCCCACTGCGTCCTCCACGAGGCGCGCCACGGCGAACTGACGCAAACGCAAATCGCCACGGCCATCGGTCTCGACAAGACCACGATGGTGGTGCTCACCGACCGGCTGGAGAAGGACGGACTCGCCGAGCGCACCCCGTCCCCCAGCGACCGCCGCGTCAAAATCCTCACCCTGACGGACAAGGGCCGCCGGCTGCTGCGCCGCTCCCAGGAGGTCGTGGACCGCACGCACCGCGACGTCCTGGAGTCGCTGCCCGCCGAACTGCGCGCCCCGTTCGTGGAGGCGCTCACCCTCCTCGTCGGCGGCCGGCTGTCCACCTTCGCCCCCTCCGAGCAGCCGCCGCGCCGCCGCTCCGCCCGGCGCTGACTCCGGCGCCGCGACCGGCGGACCGTCGCCGCGCCCGCCGCACCCGGCGGACCGTCGCCGCGACCGGCGCGCCGGGCGGTGCGGCGGGGCGCGCGCGGTCCGTACCGCTACGCCCGGTGGCCGTCCTCCGGGCCTGTCGGCAGGGCGTCGTCGCTGCCCTCGTCGAGGGCGTCCGCCAGGAATTCGGCGAGGTGGTGCGCCGTGCGGCCGGCCAGTTGGTCGAGCTGGGTGCGGCAGGAGTAGCCGTCCGCCACGAGCGCGGCGCCCGCCGGGGCGCGGCGGACGGCGGGCAGCAGCTGGTCCTCAGCGCAGGCCACCGACACCTCGTAATGGCCCTTCTCGAAGCCGAAGTTGCCGGCGAGGCCGCAGCAGCCGGCGGAGAGTTCGCCGTGCAGTCCGGCGCGCTCGCGCAGCCGCCGGTCGGCGGCGTCGCCGAGGATCGCGCTCTGGTGGCAGTGGGTCTGGCCGGCCACCGGGCGATCCAGGCGGGGCGGCTCCCAGCCGGGGGCGCGTTCCTCCAGGGTCTCGGCGAATGTCCGGACCGAGTCCGCCAGTTGCCGGGCGCGCGGTTCGTCGGGCAGCAGTTCGGGCAGGTCGGTGCGGAGCGCCGCCGCGCACGGCGGTTCCAGGACGGTCACCGGCAGCCCGGCGTCCAGGGCCGGTACCAGCCGGCGGAGGGTGCGGCGCATGACGGTGCGGGCGGTGTCCAGTTGCCCGGTGGTGACGTAGGTGAGGCCGCAGCACACCGGGCGCGGTGGCACGGCGACGTCGATCCCGGCGGCGTCGAAGACCCGTACCGCGGCCCGGCCGGCCTCGGGCGCCAGGTAGTTGGTGAAGCTGTCGGGGAACAGGACGGTGCGGCGGCCGGCGCGGGCGGGGTCGGGCCGGCGGCCACGCCCGCGCCACCAGCGGGTGAACGGCTCGGTGGCCAGCGGCGGGATCGGGCGCTCGGGGGCGATGCCGCCGAGGCGTTTGGCGAGCGCGGCCAGCGGCGGCACCCGGGCCCCGGCGTTGGCCAGCGGCGCGGCGCGCAGCGCGGCGGTGAGCCGCAGCCACTGCGGCAGCCGCCCCATGGCGTAGTGGGCGGCCGGGCGGCGCCGCCCCCGGTACCGCTGGTGCAGGAACTCGGCCTTGTAGGTGGCCATGTCCACCTCCACCGGGCAGTCGCCCCGGCAGCCCTTGCAGGACAGGCACAGGTCGAGCGCGTCGGCGACCTCCCCGGACTGCCAGCCGTCGGTGATCACCTCGCCGACCAGCATCTCGTGCAGCAGCCGGGCCCGGCCCCGGGTGGAGTGCTGTTCCTCGCCGGTGACGCGGAAGGAGGGGCACATCACCTGGCCGCCGCTCGCTGTGGTCTCGCGGCACTTGGCGACGCCGACGCAGCGCCGTACCGCCGCCGAGAAGTCGCCGCCGTCGTGCGGGTAGCCGAACGCCACCGGTACCGGTTCCTTCGGCAGTCCGGCGAACCGCAGGTGGTCGTCCAGCTGGTCGGGGCGGGCCAGGACTCCGGGGTTGAGGCCGCCGTCCGGGTCCCACAGGTCCTTGAATTCGTGGAAGACGCCGACCAGTTCGCGGCCGTACATCAGGGGCAGCAGTTCGGCCCTGGCCAGCCCGTCGCCGTGCTCGCCGGAGAGCGAGCCGCCGTGCGCGGCGACCAGGCGGGCCAGTTCGGTGCTGAACTCGCGGAACCGGGCGATGCCGGGGGCGGTCAGCAGGTCGAAGTCGATGCGCACATGGATGCAGCCGTCACCGAAGTGCCCGTACGGCAGTCCGCGCAGCCCGTAGTCGCTCAGCAGTGCCCGGAACTCCCGCAGATAGCCGGCCAGCCGGGCGGGCGGTACGGCGCAGTCCTCCCAGCCGGGCCAGGCCTCGCCGCCGTCCGGGAGCCGGGTGGCGGTGCCGGAGGCGTCCTCGCGGATCCGCCACAGGACGCGCTGGCCGGCCGGGTCGGTGACCAGGGTGTGTCCGGTGGCGCCGTCCGCGCCTGCGGCGCGCACGAGGTGGCCGGCGGCGGCCTCGGCCTCGGCGCGGCCGGCGCCGCCCATCTCGACGAACAGCCAGGCGCCGCCGCGCGGCAGGGCGGCCCGCGCGGTGTCGCCGACGAGATCGCCGGCCATGCCCTCGACGGTGAGCGGCCGGTACGGCAGCAGGCCGGGCGCCGCTTCGGCGGCGGCGGACTCGTCGGGGTAGCCGAGGACGGCGAGGACGCGGGCGGGCGGCGACTCCACCAGCCGGACGGTGGCCTCGGTGAGGACGGCCAGGGTGCCCTCGCTGCCGGTGAAGGCGCGGGCCCAGTCCCGGCCGCGTTCGGGCAGCAGCTCGTCGAGGGCGTAGCCGGAGATGCGGCGCGGCAGTTCCGGGAAGCCGGTGCGCAGCAGCGCGAGTTCGCGCCGGACGAGGTCGTCGGCGGCGGTGCGCAGGGCGGCGGGCAGCTGGTGGCCGCCCCGGCCGAGCAGCAGCCGGTCGCCGCGGTAGGTGAGGGCGTCCAGGGCGTGCACGTTGTCGGCGGTGGTGCCCCAGGCGACGGAGTGGGAGCCGCAGGAGTTGTTGCCGATCATGCCGCCGATGGTGCAGCGGGAGTGGGTGGAGGGGTCGGGCCCGAACGTCAGCCCGTGCGGGGCGGCGGCGTCGCGCAGCGTGTCGCAGACGACGCCGGGCTGGACGACGGCGGTGCGGGCGTCGGCGTCCAGGGCCAGGACGCGGTTCATGTGGCGGGTGAAGTCCAGGACGACGCCGACGCCGGTGGCCTGCCCGGCGATGGAGGTGCCGCCGCCGCGCGCCACGACGGGCACGCCGTGCGCACGGCAGACGGCGAGCGCGGCGGCCACGTCGTCGGCGTCGTACGGGGCGACCACCCCGACCGGCACCCGCCGGTAGTTGGAGGCGTCCATGGTGGTCAGCGCCCGGGCGGCGGCGTCGAACTCCACCTCACCGCGCATCACCGCCCGTAGCGCCGCCGCGAGTTCCGTGGTCCCGGTGCTGTGCTGCTGTGCCATGCATCCCAGCGTGCACCGTCCCCCCACCCCCACGGAACCGCCGCACCGGTGCGGGTCGCCCGGGCGCGCAAGCGGCGTGCCCGCCCGCGCGCGCGTCGGCCGCCCAGTGGGCGGCCGGCCGCCCGGCGTCTCAGGGCAGCAGCAGGGTCTTGCCCACCGTCATGCGGTTCTCCACCGCCGCGTGGGCGGCGGCGGCCTCGTGGAGGGGGTAGGTCCGGCCGATCACCGGGCGGAGCTCGCCGGCCGCCGCGCGGGTCATGATGCGGTGGGCCCAGCGGGGGACGTGCGGCGGGAAGCCGTAGAGCTGGTCGATGCCGATCACCTCCACGCCGCGCCGGCGGGCCTCGGCCGGGTCGATGAGGGTGGCGTCGCCGCCCGAGGCGCCGTGGACGGAGAACCGGCCGCCGGGGGCGGTCGCCTCGAACGCCTCGCGGCCGATCCGGCCGCCGACGCCGTCGAAGACGAGGTCGGGTCCCGCGCCGCCGGTGGCGTCGCGGAGCCGGTCCGTCCAGCCGGGGAGGGAGTAGTCGACCGTGGCCGTGGCGCCCAGTTCGGCCGCGAGGCGGAGTTTGCGCTCGCCCCGGGCGGCCCCGATGACGTGGGCGCCCGCGGCGACGGCCAGCTGGACGAGCAGGCTGCCGACCCCGCCGGCCGCCGCTTCGACGAGGACGTGGCTGCCAGGGGTGATCCCGGCGTGTTCGGCCAGCCCCTCGGCGGTGGCGCCGTCGCTGTGGAGGGCGGTGGCCTCGGGCAGGCCGAGGCCAGCGGGTACGGGGAAGAGGTCGGGGACGGTGGCCAGGGCCCGTTCGGCGAAGCCGCCGGTGAGTCCGGTGGTGGCCAGGACGCGGCGGCCGAGCCAGTCGCGGTCCACGCCCTCGCCCAGCTCCGCCACCCGGCCCGCGACCAGGCCGCCGGGGACGTACGGCGGGGAGGGCCGTTCGTGCCACGGGTCGGTGCCTTGCCGGATCCGGGTCTCGACGAAGGTCATCCCGGCGACGGCCACCTCGATCACCACCTGGCCCGGGCCCGCCACCGGGTCGGGTGCCTCACGGGGCACCAGCACCTCGGGGCCGCCGAACCGTACCGCCTCGATCACCCGCATCACGCACGCTCCCATCCGTCCGCCGGTGCGGACCCGGAGCGAGCCTGCGGCCTCAAGTGCACTTGAGGTCAACCGGGCGGCGTGCACCGGTGTGGCATATACCTGCCGTGGTTGATCGGCTTCCAGAGATTTCCGTACAGAGGACGACCCCAAAAGGTTGCAGAACTCTCCTATAGTGGTCGGCAATTGATCGGATGGTCTCTGGCCCCACCGCCCTCCGAACCCGAACGCCGACCCACCCGCTCCGCGTCTGTCCGAGGTCCTCGATTGATGACTGCTGCGCACTCCCCCACCGCGCGCCCCGGGACGGAGCGTTCCCCGCTGCGGCAGGCGCTGCTGGTCCTGCTGACCGGCGTCCTGGCCGTCGCCGTACTCGCCCTCGCCGGGTGGCTGCTGATCGATGACTTCTTCACCGACGTCCTCGCCCTGGCCGCTCTCGCCCTCGCGCTCGCGCTGGCCGTCGCCCTCGCCGTCGCCACCCACGCCCGCCGCACCGCCGCCGCGCTCCGCGCCGACATCGCCGAACGCGAGCGGCGCGCCGCGCACTTCGCCGACGAGACGGTGCCCGCGCTCGCCGCCCGGCTGCGGACCGGCACCTCCGCCGCCACCGCGCTGGCCACCGCCGAGACCCCGGCCGACGCGCCCCACCAGCGGGTCCTCAAGGTGCTCGCCGAGGAGATGGGCCGCAGCGAGACCAGCAAGGCCGCCGCCATGGCCGCCTGCGCCAACGCCGCCGGCCGGATGCAGGCGCTGGCCACCTCCATGCTCGCCGACCTGCGCGAGATGGAGCACCGGCACACCGACGAGACCGTCCTCGGCGACCTGCTCCACCTCGACCACCGCACCGCCCAGGCCGGCCGCCTCGCCGACTCCATCGCCGTGCTCACCGGCGCCCGTTCCGGCCGCCGCTGGGCCAAGCCCATCGTCATGGAGTCCATCCTGCGCGGCGCCATGGGCCGCATCGGCGGCTACCAGCGGGTACGGCTGCACTCCACCAGCCGGCTCTTCGTCGCCGGGCACGCCGCCGAGGGCGTCATGCACGCCCTGGCCGAACTCCTCGACAACGCCGCCAACTTCTCGCCGCCCACCGCCGAAGTCCACGTCTACGTCGAAGAGGTGCCCTCCGGCGCCATCATCACCGTGGAGGACTCCGGCCTGGTGATGAGCGAGGTGGCGCTCCGCCGAGCGGAGCGCGCCGTCTCCGCCGCCCCACTGGACCTCACCGCGCTCTCCGGCACCCGGCTCGGCCTCGCCGTCGTCGGGGCGCTCGCCCGCAAGCACGGCATGTCGGTGTCCTTCCGGCCCTCCGCGCGCGGTGGCACCGGCGCGCTCATGATGATCCCGCAGGAGCTGATCTCCCGCCCCAAGCAGGAGGAGACCCAGACCCCCTCCCCCGCCGACAGCCGCGCCCCCAGGGCCGAGCGGCCCGCGCTGCGCGAGGTCACCGCCACCCCCGAGCACGCCCCGGCCGCCCCCGAGAGCGCCCCGCCCGCCACGGCGACGGCCACCGCGGCGAGCACCCCCGCCGCGTCCGAGGACCTCACCGAGTACGGCGAGAGCGGCCTGCCCAAGCGCCGCCGCGGCCGTACCCTCGCCGCCGCGCACGCCGACCACGACCCGCCGACCCGCAAACTGCGGCCCCGGGCCAACCACTCCCCGGCCGAGACGGCGGCCCGCTTCGGCACCTTCCGCCGCGCCGTGCGCGGCGAACAGGACACCGCCCCGGGGCGGGACGCCCCGGCGGCCGACACCCCGACTTCACAGCCGGAGGACGAGAACTCATGACCGCACCAGCCACGGGGGAACACACCTGATGCCCGGCAGTACCGCCACCGCAACCGCAGGGGCCGACGACCATCTGAACTGGCTGCTGGAGAGCCTTCTGGAGCGCACGCCGGGCACCCGGCACGCCCTGGTGCTCTCCCGCGACGGGCTCAAGCTGTGCCGCAGCCCCGAACTCTCCGAGGACCAGGCCGACCAGCTCGCCGCGATCGCCGCCGGCATCCAGAGCCTGTCGCACGCCGCCTCCATCGAGTTCGGCGACGGCACCGGCGGCGTACGCCAGCTGATGACCGAGTTCTACGGCGGCATTCTCTTCATCGTGGAGGCCGGGGACGGCGCGCACCTCGCGGTCGTCGCCACCGAACACGCCGATGTCGGGCTGATCGGACACAACATGAACGAACTGGTGGAGCAACTCGGCGACCATCTCTCGGCGCCACCGCGTGAACAGCCCGGCAGCGGCGGCGGGCAGGCATGAGCCGCCCGGGCCGGGACGAGGACCCCGACCGGCTCTACACCCTCACCGGAGGGCGCAGCCGGGCGGGCTCCGCCGCTGCCGCGTTCGACCTGGTCACCCTGGTGGTCAGCGAGAGCGAACCGACCGCGGGCATGCAGTCGGAACACGCGACCATCCTGCGGCTGTGCCAGTACCCCACCGCCGTGGTGGAGATCGCCGCCGAACTGCGGCTGCCCATCAGCATCGTGAAGATCCTGCTGTGCGATCTCCTCGACCAGGGCCGGATCACCGCCCGCCATCCGCGGACCGCGCCCGCCACGCCCCCCGGTGCCCGGACGGCAATCGCCGCCACCGGCACCGGCGGCCCG
Organism: Streptomyces harbinensis; assembly: GCF_900116145.1. Lineage (GTDB taxonomy): Bacteria > Actinomycetota > Actinomycetes > Streptomycetales > Streptomycetaceae > Streptomyces > Streptomyces carpaticus. The sequence goes on from NZ_FPAB01000001.1 coordinate 132,649, forward strand.
GTGCCGCACGCCGCCCCCCTACCCGACCCACATCTCCTTGAGCAGGTGCTCGTTGGACTCCGCAACCTCTGACCACCCGCCGCTGCCCGAGCGGCGCGAGCGGCGCATCCCGCTGGGCGGCAACGCCGACAACGGGCTGAAGATCGTCGTCGTGGGCGGCTTCGGGGTCGGCAAAACCACCATGGTCCGCTCGGTCAGCGAGATCCGGCCGCTGAACACCGAGGAGGTCATGACCCAGGCCGGCGCCGGCGTGGACGATCTGTCCGCCGTGCGTGGCAAGACCTCCACCACCGTGGCGTTCGACTTCGGCCGGATCTCCCTCAACGAGCAGACCGTGCTGTACCTGTTCGGCGCCCCCGGGCAGGAACGTTTCTGGTTCCTGTGGGACCGGCTGTTCGCCGGCACCCTGGGCGCGGTGGTCCTGGTGGACACCCGCCGGCTGGCCGACTCCTGGTACGCCATCGACCGCCTGGAGCAGCACGGCACCCCGTTCATCGTGGCCCGCAACGACTTCGGCGGCCCGCCGCACACCCAGCAGCAGATCCGCGAAGCGCTGGACCTGCCGGCGCACATCCCGCTGATCGACTGCGACGCCCGCTCCCGGGAGTCCAGCAAGCAGGTCCTGATCACGCTCGTCGAGCATCTGCACGCCCTGTCCACCACCGGCCGGCCGGTTCAGGAGACGACCTCACCGTGACCTCACCCCAGCACCCGCCCACCGCGGGCGGCACGCCACCGCCCCCGGGCTGTCCCGCGCACGCCGGTGCCGTCGCGCTGTCCGGGCCCCGGTTCCAGACCGAACCCGCCGAGCTGTACCGGGAGATGCGGCGCGACCACGGCGCGGTCGCCCCGGTGACGCTGACCGGCGACGTACCCGCCTGGCTGGTCCTCGGCTACCGCGAACTCCACCAGGTCTACAGCGACCCGGTGCTGTTCAACCGCGACTCGCGCCACTGGGGGCAGTGGGAGCGGATCCCGGCCGACTGGCCGCTGCGGCCGATGGTGGACCACTCCTTCGACTCGGTGCTGTGGACCACCGGCGAGCAGCACTCGCAGCGGGTCGCCATGACCGAGAACGCCCTGGACGCGGTGGACAGCTTCGAACTGCGCCGCAGCGCCGAGGAGATCGCCGACCGGCTGATCGACACGTTCTGCGGGCAGGGCGAGACGGAGCTGATGCAGCACTACGCCACCTTGCTGCCCGCCCTCGCCCTGGTGCGGGTGTGCGGCTACGACGACGAGGAAGGCCCGGGTCTCGCCGACTCCATCAACACCTTCCTGAACGGTACGCCGGAGTCGCTGGTCGCCTTCCAGCACTTCCACGCCGCCACCTACCGGCTGGTGGACGCCCGCACGGCCCGGCCCGCCGCCGACGCGGCCTCCCGGATGCTGGCGCACGGCGGGTACGGGCGCGAGCAGATCGTCCAGGACCTGGCGGTCATCATCGTCTCCGGGCAGCAGCCCACCGCCGACTGGATCGGCAACTCGCTGCGGCTGATGCTCACCGACGACCGGTTCGCCGCCTCCCTCACCGGCGGCCGGCACTCCGTCACCGAGGCCATGAACGAAGTGCTGTGGGAGGACGCCCCGCTGCAGAACTCGGTGGCCCGCTTCGCCACCCGCGACGTCCAGCTGGGCGGGCAGCACATCAGGGCGGGCGACATGGTGATCATGGGCATCGCCTCCGCCCACCACGACCCGCAGGTCCGCGCCCCCGGCGGCTCGTTCACCGGCGGCAACAACGCCAACTTCGCGTTCGGCCACGGCGACCACCGCTGCCCGTACCCCGCTCAGGAGATCGGCGAGACGATCGCCAGGACCGGCATCGAGGTCCTGCTCGACCGGCTGCCCGACGTCGAACTCGCCGTCCCCGAGGCCGCCCTGGTGTGGCGGCCCTCGGTGTGGATGCGCGGCCTGACCGCGCTGCCGGTGCGCTTCACCCCGGCGCCGGCCCAGCGTTTCCTCGCATGAATCCGGTGAAAGGCAACCCAGTGAGAGGTTCCCGATACAGATGACCTGCCCCGTGCAGCACCACGGCTCCGCCCCTTTCGTACTCGACCCCTACGTCACCGACCGGCTCGGGGAGGGCGAGCGGCTGCGCGCCGCGGGACCTCTCGTCCGGGTGGAACTGCCCGAGGGCGTCACCGCCTGGGCCGTCACCCACCTCGCCGAGGCCCGCAAGCTGCTGACGGACCCCCGGCTGGTGAAGGACGTCAACCAGTGGGGCCCGTGGCAGCGGGGCGAGATCGGCGCCAACTGGCCGCTGCGCGCACTGGTCGATCCGGGGCCGAGCATGCTGGTGGTGGACGGTGAGGAGCACCGCAGGCTGCGCACCCCGGTCTCGCAGGCGTTCACGCCGCGCCGGGTGGAGGCCATGCGGCCCCGGGTGGCGCGGATCACCGAGCAGCTCATCGAGGAGCTGGCGGCCCGGGACACCGGCGAACCGGTCGATCTGAAGCCCGCGTTCGCGTACGAGCTGCCGATGCGGGTGATCAGCGATCTGATGGGCCTCCAGGCGGCGGGCGACAACCGGCTGCGCGAGCTGTTCGACTCGCTGTTCTCCAGCTTCACCCCGCCCGAGGGGCTGCCGGCCGTCCTGGCGGAGCTGTCCACCCGTTTCACCGCGATGGTGGAGGAGAAGAAGCGCAACCCGGGCGACGATCTCTCCAGCGCCCTGCTGCACGCCGCCGAGGAGGGCCTGGCGCCGCTGACGGACGAGGAGGTGGTCGCCACCATCCAGGTGATCATCGCCGCCGGGCACGAGACCACCATCGCGCTGCTGCTCCAGGCGGTGCGCGGACTGCTCACCCACCCCGACCAGCTGGCGCTCGCGGTCTCCGGCAAGGTCGGCTGGGACGCGGTGGTGGAAGAGGCGCTGCGCTGGTCGCCGCCGATCACCCATGTACTGATGCGGTTCGCGGCCGAGGACGTCGAGATCGGCGGCACGGTGATCGCCAAGGGCGAGGGCCTGGTGCTGTCGCTGGGCCCGATGGGCATGGACGAGGCGCAGTTCGGTCCCACGGCACGGGAGTTCGACATCACCCGGGAGCAGCCGATCCGGCATCTGTCGTTCGGCCACGGCACGCATGTGTGCCCGGGGGCGCCGCTGTCCCGGCTGGAGGCGGAGCTGGCGCTGCCCGCGCTGTTCGAGCGGTTCCCGGACATGCGCCTGGCGGTGCCGGCCGAGGAGCTGCGCAACAACCCGTCGGTGACGCAGAACGACCTGGCGGCGCTGCCGGTCCTGCTCTCGCCGCGCGGCTGAACGGGGCCCGGCCGGCCCGCCGCGCGCCCGTCAACCCGCCGCGTACCGCCCTCACCCCCCTCACGCAGGGGGGACGGGGGTGGTACGCGGGCGTACGGGGGCGCGAGAAGCGTCCGCCTCGTGAAGATTTCCGTCTCAGCGAACGGACAGGGTACGGCGGCACCCCCCGGACGGACTACGCTCCGCTCGTGGCCGACATCCAGATTCCCGCTGACATCAAGCCCGCCGACGGCCGGTTCGGCGCTGGCCCCTCCAAGGTACGCACCGAGGCGCTGAGCGCGCTCGCGGCGACCGGCGGTTCCCTGCTGGGCACCTCGCACCGGCAGGCTCCGGTGAAGCGTCTCGTGGGGCGCGTGCGCGAGGGCGTGAGCACGCTGTTCTCCCTCCCCGAGGGCTACGAGGTGGTGCTCGGCAACGGCGGCTCCACCGCCTTCTGGGACATCGCCACCCACGGCCTGATCGAGGCGAAGTCGCAGCACCTGTCGTTCGGGGAGTTCTCCTCCAAGTTCGCCAAGGCGGCGCGGCTGGCCCCGTGGCTGGACGAGCCGACGGTGATCAGCTCGCAGCCGGGCACCCACCCGCAGCCGCGCGCCGAGCGGGGCGCCGACGCGTACGCGCTCACCCACAACGAGACCTCCACCGGGGTCGCGGCGCCCATCCAGCGGGTGCCGGGCGCGGACGAGGGCTCCCTGGTGCTGGTGGACGCCACCTCCGGCGCCGGCGGTCTGCCGGTGGACATCAGCGAGACGGACGTCTACTACTTCGCGCCGCAGAAGTCGTTCGCGGCGGACGGCGGCCTGTGGATCGCGGTCTTCTCCCCGGCCGCGCTCGCCCGCGCCGAGCGGATCGCGGCCTCCGGCCGGCACATCCCGGAGTTCTTCTCGCTGACCACCGCGATCGACAACTCCCGCAAGGACCAGACGTACAACACCCCGGCGCTGGCCACCCTGTTCCTGCTGGCCGACCAGCTGGAGTGGATCAACGGGCAGGGCGGCCTGGAGTGGTCCACCGCCCGCACCGCCGACTCGGCCGGCCGGCTGTACGGCTGGGCGGAGAAGTCGGCGTACGCCACCCCGTTCGTCACCGACCCGGCGCAGCGCTCGCAGGTGATCGGCACGATCGACTTCAGCGACGAGGTGGACGCGGCGGCGGTGGCCAAGGCGCTGCGGGCGAACGGCATCGTGGACACCGAGCCGTACCGCAAGCTGGGCCGCAACCAACTGCGGATCGCGATGTTCCCGGCGATCGACCCAGCGGACGTCGAGGCGCTGACGGCCTGCGTCGACTACGTGATCGAGCGCCTGTAGCCGTCAGCGGACCCCGCAACGGTGACAGTGGGCCCGCGTTCCGTGCGCCAGTACGGAACGCGGGCCCGGCTCATGTGCCCGGCCGCACGGCCGCGCCGGGCGCGAGGGCGTCGACGGCGCGGGCGAGGCCCGCGCGGGCGAAGTCGTACTGGGCGGGGTCGGTGTGGCCCCGGTAGACCGTCTCGATGACCATGACGAGCATCAGGTGCAGGTCGTACAGCCGGCGGCGGGCGTCCTCGTCCGGGGTGAGGGCGGGCTTGCCGTAGCCGTGCAGGAAGCCGGCGGGGTCGCCGAATCCTTCGAGCCGGCAGGCGGCGAACCCGGCCTCCATGAGCGGGTCGCCGTACAGGGCGCGTTCGTGGTCGATGACGGCGGCCAGGGCGCCGTCGCGGACCATGACGTTGCCGGGCCACAGGTCCCACTCGACGAGCACCGGTTCGGTGACCGCGTCGAGGCAGCCGGCCCGCGCGGCGAGCAGGGAGCGGACGGTGGCGTAGGGCACGCCGAGGTCGACGGCGCGGTGTTCGCCGTCGCGCAGGACGTCCGCCACCAGGCCGGTGAAGACCTCGCGCCAGGTGGTGCGGCCGGGGACGGGGCCGGTGAGCGGGCCGAAGTGCGGGCCGGGGACGCGGTTGAGGGTGCGGGTGGTGGCGCCGATCAGCCGCTGGTAGCCCTGTTGTTCGCCCGGGGTGAGCCGGTCGGAGAGGACGCCGAGATTGTCGGCGTCGATGTACTCCATGAAGAAGTGGTCGGCGCCGCACAGTTCGTGGCTGTCGTCGTAGTGGTACACGGCGGGGACCGGCACGGAGGTCTCGCGGCGGACCAGCGAGAGCGCGGTGACCTCGTTGCGCATCAGGCCGCGCTCGTACGTCATGACCTCCACGCCGGGCGGCGGGGCGATCTTGAGGACCACCGGCAGGCCGTCGCGCAGCCGGATCAGGTAGGCGACGTTGAACCAGCCGTGACCCAGCTCCTCGGCCCAGCCCTGCCCCTCGGGCACCCGGTGGGCGCCGAAGGCCCGCTGCGTCATGGTGCGCAGGACGGGTTCGGGCTGGCGGTTCTTGGTGATGCTCTCGGTCACGGCCTTCATGGCTGCACACCGTAGGACGTGCCGGGTGCCGTGCGGTAGGGAAGCGTTTCCACACGCCCGCCCGTACGGGGGGTCGGCGCGGCCGGTGCGGTCAGTGCGGGCCGCAGCTGTCGCGGAGCAGGACCCGGACCGGTGCCACCCGCTCCTGCCGGGGCAGCCGGGGGTCGGCCAGGCAGGCCCGCAGTACGTCGACGGCGAGCCGGCCGAGGTCGGCCATGGGCTGTTCGACGGTGGTCAGGCGCGGGGAGCACGTCCGTCCGGCGTCCACGCCGTCGAAGCCGGTGAGCGCGATGTCGCCGGGCACGTCGTACCCCTCGGCGGTGAACACGTCCAGGAAGCCGAGGGCCGTCTCGTCGTTGGCGCACACCAGCGCACCGGGGAGCGCCCGGTCCCCGGCGCGGTGGGCGGCGATCAGCTCCCGGGCCAGCCGCCGGGCGGTGGGGCGGCAGAAGTCGCCGCGCAGCGCGGGCACTTCGGGCACCGGCAGACCGGCGCGGCGCAGGGCGGCGCGGAAGCCGGCGAACCGTTCGGTGTCGTCGGGGGTGTCCGGCCGGCCCGCGACGTAGCGGATGTCGCGGATGCCGTGCCCCCGGTGCAGGTGGTCGACCAGGGCCTGGACGCCGCGCGCGTTGTCGACCCCGACGTGGTCGAAGCCGCCGGCCGGTCGCGGGCCGGCGACCAGGACGACGGGAACGCGGTGCGCCAGGTGGTCGAGCAGCCCATCGCTCTGGGTGCCGGCGACCACGATGAGGCCGTCCACCCGGCCGGCCAGCTCCCGGATCCTGGCGTCGGACTCCGGTGGCCGGGCGACGGCCACGGTGATGGCCAACCCGGCCTGCCAAGCGGCGTATTCGGCGCCCCGGACGACCTCGCCGAAGTAGAGGCCGCCCCAGGAGACCGTTCCCGCGCTGTCGTGGTCGGGCACCACCTCCACCCGCTGGCCGACCCGCACCGGCGCCCGCAGGTCGGCCACCGGCCCGGTGTCGGGCAAGCACAGGCCCAGCATCCCGGTGCGCCGGGTGACCAGCCCCCGGGCGGAGCCGGACGGGAGGTAGCCGAGGTCGGCGATGGCCGCCTCGACGGCGCGCCGGGTGCCGGTCTTCACATAGCCGGTGCCGTTGAGCACCCGCGACACGGTGGTGACGGACACCCCGGCGCGTACCGCCACATCCCGCATGGTCGCGATCTTCACCATCCGGTCATTCTCACCCCTGGTACCTCAGTCGCTCAGCCGCTGGTACTTGCGGACCGCGAGCGGCAGGAAGACCGCCGTGATCAGCAGGGGCCAGATCACCGCCATCGGCAGGGCGTTCGCCTCGATCCAGCTGCCGCCGGTGGGCATCGGGTTGCCGAAGAGGTCGCGGATCGCGCCCGCCGTGGCCGAGACCGGGTTCCACATGGCGATGGCGCCCAGCCAGTCCGGCATGAGGGAGGGCGGGGTGAAGACGGAGGAGACCATGCCGAACGGGAAGGCGAGGGCGAACAGGTTGCCCGCCGCTTCGGTGTTGGGGACCAGCAGGCCGATCAGGACGCCGATCCAGATGAGGGCGAACCGCAGCCACAGCAGCAGCGCGAAGGCGGCCAGCGAGGCGAGGAGGCCGCCGTCCGAGCGCCAGCCGATGACCAGGGCGATGGCGGCCAGGACGGCCAGGTCCAGGGCGGCGTGCAGGACATCCGAGATGCCGCGCCCGGTGACGACCGCCGAGGGCGCCATGGGCATCGAGCGGAACCGGTCGATGACCCCGCGTTCCTTCTCGACGGCCACGGCCATCGCGGTGTTCATGAAGCCGAAGGCCATGGTCATGGCGAACATGCCGGGCATGGCGTACGAGACGTAGTCGGCGCCGCCGCCGACGTCCATGGCGCTGCCGAAGACGTAGACGAACAGCAGCACGGAGACGATGGGGAAGCCCAGTTGCCAGGCGATGATGGAGGGTTGCCGGATCAGGTGGACCAGCTCGCGCCGCACCAGGGTCCAGCAGTCGCGGACGGCCCAGTACACGCGGCGTTCGGGGCCGTCGAGGGTGGGGAGGTCGAGGGTGCTCATGCGGGTGTCGGCTCCTCGTGCGCGGTGGTGTCGGTCAGCCGCAGGTACACCTCGTCGAGGGTCGGGCGGCGCAGTCCGATGTCGGTGACGGTGACGCCCCGGTCCTGGAGGGAGCGGGCGACGTCGGTGAGGGCCAGGACGCCGTCGGTGACGGGGGCGGTGACGCGCAGCCGTTCGGCGTCGGGTTCGGGCGCGGTGCCGTCGGCGCTGACCCGGGCGACGGCCTCGGCGGCGGCGGGCAGGTCGGCGGCGGTGGCGACCACCACCTCCAGGCGGTCGCCGCCGAAGGCGCGCTTGAGGGCGGCCGGGGTGTCCTCGGTGACCTTGCGGCCGTTGTTCATGACGACGATCCGGTCCGAGAGCTGGTCGGCCTCGTCCAGGTAGTGGGTGGTGAGCAGCACCGTGGTGCCGGCGGCGGTGAGCCGGCGGACGGCGTCCCAGACCTCGCCCCGGCCGCGCGGGTCGAGGCCGGTGGTGGGCTCGTCGAGGAAGAGCACCTGGGGGGCCAGCACCATGCTGGCGGCGAGGTCGAGGCGGCGCCGCATGCCGCCGCTGTAGGTCTTGGCGGGCCGGTCGGCGGCCTCGGTGAGGCTGAATTCCGCCAGCAGCTGTTCGGCGCGCGCGTCGGCGCGGCGGGCGTCGAGGTGGAAGAGCCGGCCGAACATCCGCAGGTTCTGGCGTGCGGTGAGGATCTCGTCGACCGCCGGGTGCTGGCCGGTGAGGCCGATGCGGCGGCGTACGGCACGGGGTGCGCGGCGTACGTCGACGCCGGCGACCTCGGCCCGGCCGCCGTCGGCGCGGATCAGGGTGGTGAGGATGCGTACGGCCGTGGTCTTGCCGGCCCCGTTGGGGCCGAGCAGGCCGCAGACGGTGCCGCGCGGCACGGCGAGGTCGAGTCCGTCCAGTGCGGTCTTGTGGTGTTTTCCGAACGTTTTGCGCAGTCCTTCCGCGCGGATGGCGAGTGCTGTCTCCGCCATGGCCCCCTCCTTATTGAGTACGCTGTACTCGCATCACCGTACACCGTACCCAGATGTGGGGGACAGTGATTAAACTGGGCCACACCATGACGACGGCACACAGCAGCGGAGGCGGCGACATCAGCCGCAGCCTGCGCCTGATGTGGGAGGGCAGGGAGAGCCCGAACCGGGGGCCGCGCCCCGGGCTGACCCTGGACGGCATCGTCACCGCCGCCATCGAACTGGCCGACCGCGAGGGCCTGTCCGCCCTCTCCATGCGCAAGGTCGCCGCCGAACTGGGCGTGGGCACCATGACCCTCTACCGCTACGTTCCGGCCAAGGAAGAGCTCCTTGACCTGATGCTCGACCGGGTCAACGGCCCCGCCCCCGGCCACGACGCCGAGCGCTTCACCGGCCTCCCCTGGCGCCAGTGCCTCAGCGAGATCGCACAGGGCTCGTACGCCACCTATCTGCGGCACCCCTGGCTGCTCCAGGTCAACCAGTCCCGGCCACTGCTCGGCCCCAACGCCCTGCTCGGCTTCGAGGTCTCCCTGACCGGGCTGCGCTCCCTGCCGCTCACCGGCCGCGAGAAGGTCGCCGTCATCTCCACGATCGACGCCTTCGTCACCGGCCTGGCCCGCACCCATGTCCTGGCCCAGCAGCTGGCGGAGCAGAGCGGGGTCAGCGACGAGGAGTTCTGGAACGCCCAGGCCCCGCTCATGGAGACGGCGCTGCACTCCGGCGCCTACCCGGAGGTCTTCGCCCTCCCCGACAACACCTTCGACATGACCGGCGAGGAGATGTTCGCCTTCGGCCTGGACCGGGTGCTGGACGGCCTGGAGGTCTACTTCGCCCGGCCGGAGGCCGCCGCCGACCCGGTCAGCGGGACCGGCTGCGGCTGAACAGCAGCCGGCGCAGCGCCACCACCAGCACCGTGCCCAGGGCGAACACCACGACGAGCCGGGTGAAGGTCTCCGACTCCCCGGACGTCTCCTCCGGCCCGGCCTCCGGATCGCTCCCGGCACCGGGCGGGGCCTCCGCACCGCCGGAGTCCGCACCGTCCCCGCCGTCCGCCGCCCCGTCCACCGGGTGCAGGCTCTCCGGCAGCAGCTCCCCCTTCAGCTCCACCGGCACCACTTCACTGCCCTCGCCCTCCGAGCCGTACATCAGATACCGCCCGTCCGGCGTGAACGTCACCGACTCGCCCTGCGGCTGCACCGGCACCAGCAGCTGCCGCTGGACCCGCTCCCCCAGGCCCTCGTCCGTCCACCGGTACATGTGCGCCGTGAAATAGCCGCGCAGCACCAGCCGGGTCCCGTCCGGCGAGAACGCGCCGTCCGTCATCCACAGATCGATGTCCGCGACCCGCTCGAAGGTGTTGACCTCCGTCGTCGACAGCGTCTCGGGCCCGGCGTACAGCGCGCCCGGCTCCTTGCGCTTCTTGCTGGCGATGTACACCCGCCCCGTCTCCGGATGCACCATCAGCGACTCCGCGTCGCGCGGCCCGTCGTCGTACCGCACCCGGTACACATCCGGGACGACCGTCGCGTCCGCCAGCATCTCGGGCTCCGGCACCCGGTAGATCCACACCTCGTCCCAGCCGCCGTCGAAGTTGTCCCCGATGTCCCCGACGTACAGCGCGCCGTCCGGCCCGAAGTGGATCGCCTCCACATCGCGCATCTCGGCGCCCTGGAGGGTGAGCGTGGCCACCGTACGCCCGGTGGCGCTGTCCACGGCGTACAGATACGGGCCGTACCCGCTGTCGTTGTGCGTCCAGTACACCCCCGGATGCCGGACGCTGGCCGCCAGCCCGCTCGACTCCGTGATCCGCTCGTCCTCGATCACGAACGGCTCCGGCGCCCCCTCCGCAACCGCCGGCGCCGCGGGCACCGCCAGCAGCACCGCGCTCATCACTCCGGCAGCCGCACTCCAGACCGTCATGCGCCCAAGACTGCCAGAACGTCTTGCCCCCGGCGCCCCCGAAGGCGTTGCATGGCGATCATGAAGTACACACAGCTGGGCCGCACCGGCCTCAAGGTCAGCCGACTGGTGCTGGGCACCATGAACTTCGGGCCGTACACCGACGAGGCCGACTCGCACGCCATCATGGACGCCGCGCTGGACGCTCACCGCTCCTGTGGACCCCGAGTGGAAACGACGAAGCCGCCGCCTCCGACTCGCTTCGAAGGCAAGCAGAAGGCGACGGCCCCTTGCAGAGACCCGTTACCTCACCATGCGAAGGCTTCGGGAGACGGTCCGGGACCGGGGAAGATCTCGTCCAGAGACGTCATCAACTCCTCGCTCAACTCCAGCTCCAGGGCACGCAGCGCCGAGTCCAGTTGCTCCTGCGTGCGGGGGCCGACGATGGGGCCGGTCACGCCGGGGCGAGTCAGCAGCCAGGCGAGCGCCGCTTCACCGGGCTCCAGGCCGTGCTTGTCGAGGAGGTTCTCGTACGCCTGGACCTGCTCGCGTGTCTTGGTGTCCTTGAGCGCGTCGGCAGCGCGGCCGCTCGCCCGACGCCCCTGCGTGGCCTCCTTCTTGAGGACGCCGCCGAGCAGCCCTCCGTGCAGCGGAGACCAGGGGATGACACCGAGGCCGTAGTCCTGCGCGGCCGGGATGACCTCCATCTCGGCGCGGCGCTCGGCGAGGTTGTAGAGGCACTGCTCGCTGGCCAGGCCGTACGACCCGCGCCGGGCTGCGGCCTCGTTGGCCTGGGCGATCTTGTATCCGGGAAAGTTGGAGGACCCCGCGTAGAGGATCTTGCCCTGCTGGACCAAGACGTCGATCGCCTGCCAGATCTCTTCGAACGGCGTCAACCGGTCGATGTGATGGAACTGGTAGATGTCGATGTAGTCGGTCTGCAACCGCTTGAGGGAAGCGTCGACGGCACGGCGGATGTTCACCGCGGAGAGCTTGTCATGGTTGGGCCACGCCTCGCCGTCGGCGGCCATGTTCCCGTACACCTTGGTGGCGAGGACCGTCCTGTCGCGCCGCCCGCCACCCTGGGCGAACCACGTGCCGATGATCTCCTCGGTGCGGCCCTTGTTCTCGCCCCACCCATAGACGTTGGCCGTGTCTACGAAGTTCAGACCCGCGTCGAGAGCGGCGTCCATGATGCCGTGGCTGGCTGATTCGTCCGCCTGCGGACCGAAGTTCATGGTGCCGAGGACGAGTCGGCTGACCTTGAGTCCGGTGCGTCCGAGCTGTGTGTACTTCATGAGCCACAAGCCAACTGCTTCGAGCCCGCTCCGGCAAGGAGCATCAGGTGCCGCCATCAGAAGTCGCCCCCGAGTGGCGGGACAAGGTAGCCCGGGAGGCGCTCAGAGCCTTGGCGATCGCGCTGACGCCCTCACTCTTTCGTCTTCCTCGCGCGGACCACGGTCAGCACGTCCTCGTTCACGACGGACGGCCTGCCAGACATGTGAGAGACGCGCAGGAGGGTCCCCGCCACAGGGCCTCCTCGTCACATGCAGTTGTCGGTCAGCCTTCGCTGTGGACCGCCGCGATGTTGCGCAGACGCTGCTTGAAGTCCATCGGGATCAGAACCTGAACCCTCCCGACCGGGTGTTGCCACATCCCGTCATGGCCATCGGGAGCCATGAGCTGCGCGGCGGCCACTGCGGGAATCGGCTCGGCATGGATGACGGCCTTGACCCCTGCGGCGCGTAGCTCCCTGCCCTTTTCGTGCTGTGTCGACAACGTGCTCCACCGCCCCCGGTAGGTTTCTCCTGTCGGGAACTCCTCCCAGGTGTCCGGGCGCGTGGGCTGCGCGATGAGCTGCTCACGCCGCGCGTCCAACCGCTTGTACGCCTCCCGGTATTCCTGCTTGCCCAGCTCACTGGAGTAGAGACCCGCCTCGCGGTCCTCCCTCAGGTCCGACAGGGCGCGGTTCGCTTCCTCGATGTCGCGCGTGTGGTCCACGCCCGGCCGGAAGACCTTCCGGACGATCTCGACGTCCCCGGCAGCGAGGAGGAACGCCTGTTCCACGGCGTCCTCCAGCGTGTGCGCCGCGATGCCCTTGCTTCCGGTCGGACACGGCTTGTGCGTGGTACGGGAGGCGCAGCGGTAGTAAGGCCAGTTACGGCCAGGGGCGAGATATGCCGGCTCCCCACATGTGCAGAACGCGACCCGGAGCAAGGGCGATCCACCCTTGCGGTTGCCGTTGCGCTTGCTGGTGTTCTCGTCCAGCTTCTTGTTGGCCAGCTCCCACTCCTCATGAGTGATCAGAGGCTCCGCACGCTGGAGCGGCTGACCGTCCGCGTCCCGAACGACCCGGCGTCGTGTCGTCTTCTTCCCATCGACCATCGTCTCCTCGGATACTTCCATCTGTCCCAGGACGCAGCGGGAGCGCACGACCTTGGCCGTGTTCGCGGCGGTCCACCGGCTCCCCTTCGGGGTTTTGCCGCTGCGGATCATCTGAGCGTCGAGTGACGTCGGGGTCCTCGACACGTCCTCGTTGAGCCACTGCGCGATAGTGTTCGCCGATTCACCCGCAATGAGACGGCGGATGATCTCACGGAGCGTCCCGGCCGTGTCGGTCCCGAAGTCGTCAGGGACGAGCTTCCATCCGTCGCCGGCCTCCTGCTTCTCCTCGCGGTAGCCGTACGGAGTGCGGCCGCCACGCCAGCGCCCCTCCTTCACCAGGTGGTTGTACGAGGACTTGGCCCGCGCCTTGATGGCTTCGAGCTCCCCTTCCGCAAAGGACGTGATCAGGCTGAGGAGGAGCCTCCCCAGCTGCGTGTTGAGGTTGATCCCGTCCTCAACTGTCGCGACCTCCTTGCCGTTCTTCTCGCACCACTCCAGGAGGGTGTGCACGTGGAGCACGCGCCGCGAGAGACGGTCGATCTTCAGCGCGCAGATGATGTCGTACTCGTCGGTGCGTGACTCCTCCACCGCGATCCGGTGCTCGATCACGCTGACCTCCTTCCCGATGGTCGAGGGAAGCCACTTGCCGAACTCCGGACGCTTCCACGGCTCGACCCCGCCCGACACGTCGATGTCCTCGGCCCACCCCACGACGACGTGCCCCTCCTGATCGGCCCATCGCTGGACGGACCGACGCTGACGCTCCGGCGACGTGGTCTCGTCCGACACCCTCGACAGACGCACCACGCCCAGAACTCTCGCCATGCTCGTTCACCCTCCCCCTGCCAGTAACCAGATGGTCACCTCATGCAGTCAGAGTACGGCATCAAAGTTGATCACTGGACACTGCCAACGTCTACGGCTGGAGCGAGAACAAGGGCCGCACGCGAGGAGATCATCGGCTCCTGGTTCGCCCGCGGCGGCGGCCGGGCCGCCGAGGCGCTGGCCGACCCGCGGCGGCGGGCCGCGATCCAGCGGTACGAGGACACGGTGGCCGCGCACGGTCTGGAGCCGGGCGAGGTGGCGCTCGCCTGGCTGCTGACCCGGCCGGCCGTCACCGGGCCGATCGTCGGCCCTCGGGTGGCCGGACAGCTGGACTCGGCGGTGCGCGCCGTGGAGCTGGAGCTGGGCCCGGAGCTGCTGGACGCGCTGGAGGAGATCTTCCCCGGCCCCGGCCCCTCGCCGGAGGCGTTCGCCTGGTGACCCCGCGGCGGGGCCCGGCCCGTCAGCCGAAGATCGCGGAGAGCGCCACCACGGCGAGGATGAGCACGAGCGCGGCGCTGACGATACGGGTCCGGGTCTTGGTGTTCACGCGTCCCAAGGTAGCTCAGCCGGGCCGGCCGCCCGCCAGCGGCCAGGACGCCTCGGTGGCGTAGCGCGAGCCCTCGGGAGAGGTCTCGCTGCGCACCAGGACCAGCTCACCGGCCGTCCACGGCCGGCCCGCGAAGCCGGCCAGCCGTTCGGCGTACGGGGCCAGCGGGGCCGGGGCGCGGCGGCCGGTGAGGGCCACGGTCAGATGGGGGACGTACTCCGGGCGCGCGTCCGGCAGCAGGCCGAGCGCGCGCCCGGTGTCGCGGGCCGCCGCCGCAAGCGCCATCAGCTCCCCGGTGTCCCCCGCGACCCCGGCCCACAGCGCGCGGTCGCCGAACCGGCCGCCGCCGGCCAGCCGCAGCGTGCAGCCGGGCCGCGCGGCGGCCACCGCCGCCAGCCGGCCGCGCAGGGTGGGCACCAGTTCGTCGGGCACCTCGCCGTAGAAGGCGAGGGTGAGGTGCCACCCGGCCACCGGCGTCCAGCGCACGCGCCCGGCGCCGTCCCCGGGCAGCGCGCGCAGCGGGCGCACCGCCCGCTCCAGCTCGCGTACGGCCTCGGCGTCCGGAAAGAGTGCCGCGAAAAGTCTCATGATCCCCGGTTCCCCCACTCTAGGATCGGGCCGCATGAAGATCCGATCGGGTGGCAGTGACGATATTCCCCTGATACTCGGCATGCTCGACGGCGCTGTCGAGTGGCTGGTGGCGCGCGGGCGCACCGGACAGTGGGGCACCGAGCCGTGGTCGGCCCGGCCGAAGGCGGTGGCGCGGGTCGGGGAGATCGTGGCCCAGGGCGAGCCGTGGATCGCCGAGATCGACGGGGAGCCGGCCGGGACGCTGACCCTCACCCCGCACCCGACGCCGTACGTCGCGGCGGTGGACGAGCCGGAGGTGTACGTCCATCTGCTGGTCACCGACCGCCGCTTCGCCGGGCGCGGGGTGGGCGCGGCGCTGCTGGAGCACGCGCTGGCAGAGGCCCGGCGGAAGGAGATCTCGCTGGTGCGGGTGGACTGCTACGCGGGGGACGACGGGCGGCTGGTGGCGTACTACCGCTCGCAGGGCTTCGAGCTGGTGGAGCACTTCACCGCCAACACCGACTGGCCGGGCGCGCTGCTGGCGCAGCGGGTCTGAGCCGGCGGACGCGGCGGGGGCGGGTCCGTACCGGCTGGTACGGACCCGCCCCCGCCGCGTGGCGCACAGCATGGAACACCGGACGCGGACGCCCGAACCGGCTCAGGCGGTCGTGGTGAGCGGCTGCGGGTCGCGCGGCACCAGGGCCACCGCGCGGCGGCCGGCCCGCAGGTCGATGCGCAGCCGCAGGCCGCCGATCCTGGCGAGCACCATGGCGAGGGCGGCCGTGGCCAGCAGGCAGACCGCGCCGCCGGAGAGCATCCCGACCCGGGGGCCGAAGTGGTCGGTGACCCAGCCGACCACCGGGGCGCCGATCGGGGTGCCGCCCATGAAGACCATCATGAAGAGGCTGATCACCCGCCCCCGCATCTCCGGGTCGCTGGCCAGCTGGATGCCGGCGTTCGCGGTGACCTGGAAGGTCATCGCCGTCAGCCCCAGCGGCACCATGAGCATGGCGTACACCCAGAAGAACGGCGCGGCCGAGGCCACCATCAGCACGGCGGAGAACATCGCCGCCGCCGCGAAGGTGAAGCGCATCCGCCGGCTGCCGCGCCGGGCGGCCAGCAGCGCGCCGACCACCGAGCCGCCGCCCATCAGCGAGTTCAGCAGGCCGTAGCTGCCCGCTCCGGCGTCGAAGACGCCGTCGGTGAAGGCGATGGCCCACACCGGGAAGTTGAACCCGAAGGTGCCGATGAAGCCGACCAGCACGATCGGCCACAGCAGGTCGGGGCGGCTGCCCACGTAGCGCAGCCCCTCCCGCAGCTGCCCCTTCTTGCGGGCGGCGCGCCGGGGCCGGGACAGTTCGCCGCTGCGCATGAGCAGCAGACCGACGATGGGCGCGGAGAAGGAGAGCCCGTTGACGATGAAGGCCCAGCCGCCGCCGACCGCCGTGATCAGCACACCGGCGACGGCGGGGCCGATCAGCCGGGCGGAGTGGAAGTTGGCGGAGTTCAGGGAGACGGCGTTGGGCAGCAGCCGGGGCCCGACCATGTCGGCCACGAAGGTCTGCCGGGTGGGGTTGTCGACCACGGTGACGAGGCCGACGACGAAGGCGAGCGCGTACACGTGGTAGACGTTCACGTGGCCGCTGATGGTGAGCAGGCCGAGCAGCAGGCCGGTGATCCCGAGGGACGCCTGGGTGATGAAGAGCAGCCGGCGCTTGTCGAAGCGGTCGGCGAGGACGCCCCCGTAGAGGCCGAACATCAGCATCGGCAGGAACTGGAGCGCCGTGGTGATCCCGACGGCGGTGGCGGATCCGGTCAGTTCGTGCACCAGCCAGTCCTGGGCGATGCGCTGCATCCAGGTGCCGATGTTCGATATCGAGCCCCCGATGAAGAACAGCCGGTAGTTGCGGACGGCGAGGGAGCTGAAGGTGGTGAGGGGTGCGTCGTGGTGATCGGTCGGTGCGGGTGCGGAGTCTGCTCCGGGTCCCGAACTCAAGAGAACACTCCTTTGTGCGGTACAGCGCATGGTGCGGTCAGTGCGGAGGCCCCGTACCGGAGTACGGGGCCGGGTGGTCACAGGTGCGCGAGTTTGTGCAGGACGGGGGCGGCCTCGCGCAGGGCTGCCCATTCCTCTTCGTCCAGTTCGTCGGCGAGCTGGGTCAGCCAGGCGTTGCGCTGGCCGCGGCTCGCTTCCAGCACCGCCTCGGCTTCGTCGGTGGCGGCGACCAGCTTCTGCCGCCGGTCCTCGGGGTGCGGCTCCAGGCGGACCAGCCCGCGGTCCACGAGCAGGGCGATGATGCGGGTCATGGACGGCGGCTGGACGTGTTCCTTGCGGGCCAGCTCACCCGGGGTCATGGCGCCGCAGCGGGCGAGGGTGCCCAGCGCGGACATCTCGGCGAGGCTGAGCGTACGGTCCACCCGCAGGTGGCGCAGGCGGCGGGAGAGCCGGAGCACGGCGATGCGCAGGGTGTTGACCGTCTCGGCATCGTCGGCGTGGGCGGCCGGCGTCACGTTCGGCATGTACACCACCATAGCTCATTAGCTTGCCTAACGAAATATACGCCCACGGCACGCCGTTCCGCACCCGGAATACCCCCCAAGATCACCCTTTCGAGTGAGCGCACTCCGAAAACTCTTGCGCGCCCCCGGAGTGCCGGTAGCGTGCAGCGCTCCGCCGCACTCGCCGCCTGGGGTCCCCCGCACGGTTCCTAGCGGGGCTCCTCATCCCGGGCCGCCACCGGCCCCGGTTACGCTGAGAAGCGCTACCTCGGGGACGGGGATCGGACGGGAAAGGCAGCGGCATGCGGCTGGGCAACTGGACCGACGGCAAACGGGTCGCACCCGAGCCGTTGGAGGGCAACGTGGTGGCGACCATCGCGGTCGGCACCCTCATCTGGGGCGCCCTCTTCGTGGTCCAGCTCCCCTTCTACAGCTGGTTCAGCGACCACGACCACACGTGGTGGCTGTGGACCTGTCTGGCCGGAGCCGGTCTGGGACTGCTGGGTCTGTGGATCGTACGGCGGCGCGAAGCCGCCCTGTACGCTGCCCGGAACAGCGGCCGGGACGCGCACGGACCGTCCGCCGATGGCGGGCCCAGTGAGCAGCCCGCCCCTTAAGGGACGGAAGCCATGAGTCAAGGGTCAGGCGGGGGCCGTACTCCCGTCACGCGTATCGCGGAGGAGCAGCCGGGGGGCGCGATCGGGGGCGAGGGCCGGCACACCGGCCTCACCGCCGCCGAGGTCGCCGAGCGGGTCGCGCGCGGCGAGGTCAACGACGTACCGGTACGGGCGTCACGATCCGTCGGCGAAATCATCCGCGGCAATGTTTTCACTCTCTTCAACGCCATCATGGGCGTGCTGTTCGCCGTCATCCTGGTGGTCGGCCCGCTCAAGGACGGCCTGTTCGGGTTCGTCGTCCTCTTCAACGCGCTGATCGGCATCATCCAGGAGCTGCGCGCCAAGAAGACGCTCGACAGCCTCGCCGTCATCGGCGAGTCCAGGCCCACCGTGCGGCGCGACGGGCAGTCCCACGAGGTCGCCACCGGCGACATCGTGCTGGGCGACCTCATCGAGCTGGGCCCCGGCGACAAGGTCGTGGTCGACGGCGTGGTCACCGAGTCCGACGGCCTGGAGATCGACGAGTCCCTGCTGACCGGCGAGGCCGACCCGGTGGTCAAGCAGCCGGGCGACACCGTCATGTCCGGCAGCTTCGTGGTGGCCGGCGGCGGCGCCTTCACCGCCACCAAGGTCGGGCGGCAGGCGTACGCGGCGCAGCTCGCCGAGGAGGCGTCCCGCTTCACGCTGGTCAACTCCGAACTGCGCAACGGCATCGCCAAGATCCTCAAGTTCTGCATCGCGCTGATGATCCCGGCCTCCATCGGTCTTGTCCTCAGCCAGCTGCTGGTGCAGCGCGCCGACACCTTCGAGGCGATCCGCCGCACCGTCGCCGGCATCGTCGTCATGGTCCCCGAGGGCCTGGTGCTGATCACCTCCGTCGCCTTCGCGATCGGCGTGATCCGGCTCGGCCGCAAGCAGTGCCTGGTGCAGGAGCTGCCCGCGATCGAGGGCCTGGCCCGGGTGGACGTCGTCTGCCTGGACAAGACCGGCACCCTCACCGAGGGCGGCATGGACGTCACCGACCTGCGCGTCCTGGACAGCGGGTCCGGCGAACCGTACGTCCGGCAGGTCCTCGCCGCGCTCGGCGCCAGCGATCCACGGCCCAACGCCAGCCTGGCCGCCATCATCGACGCCTACCCGGCGGACGGCGCCGAGGGCTGGCGGCACGGCGAGACCCTGCCGTTCTCCTCCGCCCGCAAGTACAGCGGCGCGGAGCTGACCGAACCGGACGGCACCCGCCGCACCTGGCTGCTGGGCGCCCCCGACGTGCTGTTGCCCCCGGGCCACACCCAGCTGGGCGCGGTCGACGAGCTGAACACCCAGGGCCTGCGCGTGCTGCTGCTCGCCCGCGCCGACGGCCCGCTGGAGGACGTACGGGCCTCGGCGGCGCCGGAGGCACTGACCCCGGCCGCCCTGGTCATCCTGGAACAGCGGCTGCGCCCCGAGGCGCCCGACACCCTGCGGTACTTCGCCGAGCAGGGCGTGGACGCCAAGGTCATCTCCGGCGACAACGCGGTGTCGGTGGGCGCGGTGGCCGGCAAGCTGGGCCTGCGCGGTGCGGAGTCCCCGGTGGACGCCCGCGAACTGCCGCAGGACCAGCAGCGGATGGCCGAGGCCGTCGAGGACGGCGCGGTCTTCGGCCGGGTCTCCCCGCAGCAGAAGCGGGAGATGGTCGGCGCGCTCCAGTCCAAGGGCCACAACGTGGCGATGACGGGCGACGGCGTCAACGACGTCCTGGCCCTGAAGGACGCGGACATCGGTGTCTCGATGGGCTCGGGCTCGGAGGCCACCCGGGCGGTGGCGCAGATCGTGCTGCTCAACAACAGCTTCGCGACGCTGCCGGACGTGGTGGCCGAGGGCCGCCGGGTGATCGGCAACATCGAGCGGGTCGCCAACCTCTTCCTCACCAAGACCGTCTACTCGGTGTTCCTGGCCTTCGCGGTGATCGCCACCCAGGTGCCGTACCCGTTCCTGCCGCGCCACTCCACGCTGCTGTCGGCGCTGACGATCGGCACCCCGGCGTTCTTCCTGGCGCTCGCCCCCAACAAGGAGCGCGCGCGGCCGTACTTCGTCCGCAGAGTGCTGAGACTGGCCATCCCGTTCGGCATCCTGGCGGGCGCGGCCACCTTCGGCACGTACCTGCTGGCCCGGGCGCACTACGGCGCGACGGACGCCACCCGCGAGGCGGAGACGACGGCGGCGACCCTGACGCTGTTCCTGATCGCCCTGTGGGTCCTGACGATCATCGCCCGCCCACTGTCCTGGTGGCGGGTCGGCCTGATCGCGACGATGTTCACCGGCTTCGTGCTGGCGATCAGTATCCCGTTCACCCAGGACTTCTTCGAACTCCAGCTGGTCGGCACGCAGATGCCGCTCACGGCCATCGGCATGGCGGTGGCGGCGGGCGTCATCATGGAGATCGCGGCGAGGATCGCCCCGAAGAAGGTCCCCGACCTGCCCAAGTCGGTGACGGAGCAGCAGCAGGAGCAGGACCGGGAGAAGGCCGGACAGACGGCCTGACCCCGCCCCACCCCACGGGCCCCCGCCGGCAGCGCACCGGCGGGGGCCCGTCGCGTACCGGGCGGCGCGCTGGTAACAGCTGTTACCATCGCGGGCATGGCGAAAGAACAGCTCGGGGCGCGCGTCGACGCCGACGTCGCCGACCTGGCCCGCAAGCGGGCCGCCGACCGGAACCTCTCCCTGGGTGACTACCTGGCCCAGCTCGTCCTGGAGGACGTGCACGGCATGCGGCAGCGGGCCATGACGGCCGCCGACCGGTTCATCGGGGAGTTCGGGGAACTGCTCGACGCGGCGGAGGACGCGCAGGCGGCGTCCGCGAAGGAGAACCGGGCCGCGTGAGCGTGCACATCGACGTCTCCTGGATCCTCCAGGTCGCCCAGCTGGCGGGCGCCGGCGACCCGGCCCCCGACGATCTCGGGGTTCCGGTGGCCGCGTGCGCCCGCCAGCAGGCCGAGTTGCTGGAGACCCCGGTGTACGGGGGCCCGTACCAGCGTGCCGCCGCCCTGGTGCACACCCTCGGCCGCTGCCGGTGGCTGGAGCGGTCCAACCTCACGGTCGCACTCGCGAGCGGCGTCATGTACCTGGAGGCTTCCGGGATTTCCGTCAAACCCACCCAGGACCACGTGACGGCGCTCCGCGACCTGCTCCTCGACCCCCGCTGCACGGCGGCCCAGGTCGCCACGGAACTCAAGGGCTGGCAGACGGCCTGAGCGAGGCCCCCGCCGGGGCGGGCCCGGCGGGGCCTTCGGGCGGGGCGGCGAGCGCGCCGCTCAGCAGGTTTCGCGCCAGGCGTCCAGGTCCCAGTTCTTCAGCATCGAGCTGAAGTTCAGCGGCTGCGTCACCGGGCAGAACTCGTCCGTCGTCAGCTCGTACTCGACGTGGAAGACCGCCTTGCCCGCCTCGATGAACGGGGCGACCTTGTGGCACTCGTTGTAGTACGCGCACTCCTCGTTGACCGCGAAGTCGAAGAGATCCACCAGCTCGGTGACCTGGTCCACGCCGTTCTTCAGGCCGACCGACAGGCCCCGCTCGTGCGCCAGGTCCGCGATCATCCGGTTGTAGGCCAGCTGGTCGTCCTTGGTCAGCGGGAAGCCGGAGTCATTGATGTAGGCGTCCATGTTGTCCGGCTCGATCGCGTCGAAGCCCTTCTCCGCGCACATGTCGAAGCGGGCCGCCATCAGCGGCTCCAGGACGTCCAGGGCGCGGATGTCCAGCCACTGCTCGCCCTCCCACTCGTCCAGCGGCGCGCCCAGCACCTCCTCGGGGAAGTCCCCGGCGTCCGGGCGCCAGTCCTCGAAGGAGCCGACACTGATGTAGCAGATCACCTTGCGGCCCTGCTCGTGCAGCCCGGAGACGACCGCTGCGGAGTTGTCGAACCCGTCGATGTCGTACACCGGGACGTCCACCGAGGTGTCCACGGTGCCGATCAGCTGCCACTGCCAGTCGGTGCCCGGCTCCGGCGTCCAGAACTCGGCCGTGCCGGAGGCGGCCTCCGTCCCGGCCGCGGCATCCGGCGGCGCCGCCCCGCGGTCCTCGGTCGCGGTCGCCGACGAGCAGGCGCCCAGCGTCAGCAGCGCGGCCGTGGACGCGGCCAGCACGGTCAGGGGGGTACGGGACATCCTGCGGCGCATCAGTCGAACCACCTCGCGGTCGCCAATTCCTCGGAACGGGACGGATCCTCCAGCAGGGCCGCGAGCTCGAAGCGGCGCTGCCACTGGCCGGTGGCCCAGGCGAGCCCCGCCGCCAGGCCCTCGACCGTGGCGGCGTGGACCCGGGCGTCCGCCCCGTCCCCGTCCTCCGCCGGGCAGCGCCACGTCACGTCCGTGCCGTCGATCACCAGTTCATTGTGTTCCACATAGGTGCGCGGTGTCCCGGGCCCCAGCAGTGATCGCGCCACGTCCGGCACCTCCCGCTCGGTGCCGCCCTCCGGTACGCCGGCGGTCAGCACCGCGCTCAACACGGGCACGTCCAGCACGGCCGCCAGCGCCGCCGCCCCGTCCGGCGGGACCGGCAGCAGCGCGCGCCCCGCCGCCAGCGGCAGCAGATCGGGCGCGTCGGCGACCGCCGCAGACTCGGCGGGCACCACCCGGGGCATCCCGTCCACCACCGCGCGCAGCGCGTCCGGCAGCGTCACCTCGTCCGGATCCAGCTCCGCCAGCAGGGCGTAGAGCCGCACCAGCCGGTCGGCCGTCACCTCGCGCTCCGGGTCGGCGAGCCGGGCCAGCAGCTCGGCGGCCCCGCCCGGCTCGGCGAGCAGCGCCCGCGCCGTGGTGCGCACGCCCAGCGCGCGCAGCACTTCCTCGTCGACGTCCGCGACCCGCGCCTCCTCGTAGAGGCCGGCCAGCAGCGGATCGGCGTCGGCCGCCCGCAGCCCCGCCGGGCGGCGGCCGTCCAGCACCGGGGCGCCGCGCAGCCACCAGGCGGTGTACGGGCGGGCCGTGGTGACGGTGCCGTCCGGCATCCGGATCTGGACGGGCGCGGTCAGCGCCTGCCGCCACGGCCGGCGCGCCAGCAGCGACAGCGCCTGCGGCCAGCGCGCCTCGTCGATCAGCTCCAGGTCGCGCACCCCGGTCAGCTCCAGGGCGACCGGCGGCAGCTCGGTGGGCGGCAGCCCGTCCAGGACGTCCTCGCACCACACGTCGATCGCGTCCAGCACCCCGGCGTCGTCCGGCTCGGGGTAGTCGGTGTCGCGCGGGTCGAGTTCGTCCGGGTCGAGCACCACGTCGGTGGCCCGGACCAGCACCAGGTCCGCCTGGACGCCGACCGCCGTCAGCGGCTGCTCGCCCCAGCGCGCGACCAGCTCGGGGTGGCAGGCGGCCAGCTCGCCCGGCCGGATCAGCTGCGCGAACACGCTGCCCGGGTACACCAGCTCGCCCGCCGGGGCGGGGGCGTCGTGCTCGTCGCGCAGCGCCAGCGCCGCCAGCCACGGCTCCTCGCCGGGCGCCAGCTCGGCGTCCCGCACCAGGGACAGGACCAGGTCGGCCAGTTCGACGGGGCTGAGCGCGTCGTCGTACCACACCTCCTGGTCGAAGGAGTCGGCGACCGCACCGCGCACCTGCGGGGTGGCCAGCACGGCGCGCGGGGTGGCCGGGTTGGCGCCCAGCTTCTCCAGCAGCGGGTGCGCGGCGTCCGGGTGGGTGATGCGCAGCCCGAGGCGGCCGAGCCCGGCCGCCTCGGTGCCCGGCACCGGCAGCAGGACGCGGCGCGGGCCCATCGTGGTGCGGCCGTCCGCCAGCGGCACCGGCAGCCCGGACAGCAGCTCCGGGTCGACGCCGGACAGCGAGTCGTACAGCCGCCACCACCACGACGGCGGGCGCTCCACGCCGGCCAGCCGGTCGATCATCTCGCCCAGCGGGACCCGGCTCACCTCCAGGATGCGCAGCTCCGCGCGGCGCTCCAGGCCGGCCGGCAGCAGGGTGGGGAACAGTTCGGCGAGGACGGCGACCGTGTCCGCGCCCGCCCGCTCCAGCAGTTCGGCCTGCTCGGGGCGGAGCGCCTGCGGCGCGTCCTCGTCCTCGGCCTTGCCGGCGGCCGTCGGCAGGAACGCGGTGGACGGCAGCCGCTCCAGCAGCAGTTCGCGCAGCGCCCCGTCCAGTTCGCCGCGGGCCAGCGGGCCGGGGACCAGGTCGAGGATGCCGGGGGTGACGGGGCGCCAGTCGGCGAGCAGCGAGGCGTAGAGGTCGGCGGCGCGGTGCAGCAGATGGTCCGTCAGCGGGCCGGGCGCGACATGGCGGCGGGTGGGTTCGAGCGGGAAGGTGGCGATGAGCAGCGCGGGCAGCCCCAGCGCCTCGTCGGTGGGGGTCGGCGCGTGCAGCACGGGCGGGCTGGCCGGCGGTACGGGGGCGCCCTCGGCGTCCACCGGCACGGCCCAGGTGACCGCCCAGCGCGGCCGGTGCCGTTCCTCCAGCGGCCGGTCGGCGAGCAGTTCGGGGGCGGCCTCGCCCTCGGCGGTGGCCACCCGCCAGCGGGTGGAGCGCACGGCGGAGCCGGCCGGCCCGGGCTCCTCGGTGATCTGGGTGTACGGGCCGAACCGGCGGTGGGTGAGGGTACGGGTGCCGCCGGGCGTCTCGACCGTCACCTCGGTGAGGGCGGGCAGCGCCAGCAGCAGCGTGTCGTCCACGGCGTCGAGCAGCCGGGTGACCAGGTCCTCGGCGGCGGCGTCGCGCAGCGGCAGCACCACGGCGGTGTCGTACCCCTCGGGCAGCCCCGCCGGCGGGTCGCCGGCGGGCAGCGGGAAGGGCAGCCGCAGCAGCGGTACGGCGTGCCGGCCGCCGGCCCGCTGTTCCAGTTCCGCGGTCAGCTCCGGGTGGTCGGCGGCAATCTCCCCGGCGAGCGCGGTGGCGTCGGCGAGGGACCAGCGCACCCCGCCGGCGGTGCTCACGATGGCGGGGGCGTCGCTCACCGCCAGCACGGCGGCGAAGCCGACGCCGAACCGGCCCACGGTGGCGGGCGCGGCGCTGTCCCGCTTGGCGGAGGCGCGCAGCGTGGACAGCGAGGCAACGCCGGCGGCGTCCAGCGGGTCGCCGGTGTTGGCGGCCACCAGTACGCCGTCCCGCAGGGCGAGCCGCAGCCGGCCGGGGCCGCCGGAGCGGGCGGCGGCGTCGGCCGCGTTCTGCGCGAGCTCGACCACCACCCGGTCGCGGTAGCCGCCCCGGGCCAGGTCCTCCTCGGCGTTGGCGTCCTCCCGGAACCGCGCCGGGGACGTACTCCAGGCGCTCAGTACGGCGCGCCGCAGCCGCTCGGTCTCGAACGGGTCCTCGTGGTTGGTCACGGGGGTGACAGTACCGGGCACCGCCGACACGCCGGGGCGCAGTCCGGGAGGCCGCGGGTAAACCCGTGGTCACCGGCCCGTGCCCGGCCGAGGATGGGCGGCATGACATCCCACATCGTGAACATCGCGGTCGACTGCGCCGACGCGTACGGGCTGGCGCGCTTCTGGAGCGAGGTCACCGGGCATCCGCTGCACCCGGAGGACCGGCCGGGCGATCCGGAGGTGCGGGTGCTGCTGCCGGAGGGTCCCATCCTGCACTTCAACCAGGTGCCGGAGCCCAAGACCGTCAAGAACCGGCTGCATCTGTGTCTGCGCCCGGAGACCTCCCGGGAGGAGGAGACGGAGCGGCTGCTGGCGCTAGGCCGTGTCTTTCGGATCTTCGCGGGGCCGCGCCGCCAGCTACGGCACCTCGCTGCGTTGTCGCATCTCGCGAGTACAACCCGGTACGAGCGAGATCCTCCGCCTTGCGATGCACCGCATCCGACGACGCGGCCTGATCCACGAAGATCCAAAAGACACGGCCTGGGCGCCACCGAGGTCGCCGATCTGCGGAACCCGGACGGTACGGGGTGGCGGGTGCTGGCCGACCCGGAGGGGAACGAGCTGTGCGTGCTGCGTGGGAAGCGCGATCTGGCGGCGGCCGAGGAGCCGGCTCCGGAGGGGTGGCCGGCGGCGGACGGGCCCGCCGCCGGCTGAGCCGCCGGTCCGCGGGGTTACAGCGGGTCGGGGCTCACGTGGTCGATCACCGGCTGCGGCGGGGGCGGCGGGGTGGGGACCCGGGCCGCCTCCGAGTGGGCGCCGCAGCCGTAGTCCAGGGCCACCACATGGCCGTCCGCCGGGGAGAACTCGTTGCCGCACACGCCGAAGGAGCGGCGCAGCGAGCCCGCGACCGGCACCAGGAAGCCGCAGGTGACGCAGGAGGCGGGCGCGGACTGGGCCATGGGGGTGCGCGGCCCGTACTGCTCCTCCCAGCGTTCGGCGGCCTCGCTCAGGCCGAGCCGGGACAGCACCCGGGGGCGGGTCAGGCCCAGTTCGCCGGCCACCGCGGCGATGGTGGCCCGGTCCGGTACGGCGCCGGCGGCGTCCGCGCCGGTCACGGCCGCGGCCTCCGGGCCCGCCTCGTCGGCGGCCGGCTCCCCGGCCTCCGCCGGGGCGGTGACCGGACCGGTCGCCTCCTCCTCCACGGCGTCCGGGACGTAGCCGGGCTCCAGGCGCGGGTCGTCGGGCTCGGACGGCAGCAGGTCGCCGGGGCCGAGGTCGCCCGGCCGCAGCCGCTCGCTCCACGGCACCCAGTCGGGCGCGAGCAGCGAGGACGGTCCCGGGGTGAGGGCGACCTCGTCCACCGTGACGTTCTTCGCCCGCGACGCGCGGGCCACCGTCACCGACCAGCGCCAGCCCCGGTAGCCGGGGTCCTGGCTCTCGAAGAGATGGGTGACCAGGCGGTCGCCTTCGGCCACCGCCCCCAGATAGGCTCCGATCGGCTGCGGACGGGCCGCTTCCACCGCCGCGTCGCGGGCCAGTTCCACGGCCTCCGCGCACAGCCGGTCGGGGGTACGGCTTCGCATCCCGGCACTCACAAGAATCGACCCTCCTACGCCGTTGATCGGTGCGGGCGCCTGAAGGCGGACGGAGCTGACGGAGCGGGCCCGGAACGAATGGCCGGCCGCTGCGACGTCGTACTGTTCGAGACTAGGCGCACCGTCTGACCACGCTACCGCACGGGTTACACCCGGGGCGCGTGGGCCGCGAGCCGGGGTGCACGGGGACGCTCAGGCCGTAGGCTGCTGATCGTGGTGGGTGCCAGCACCTCGGATGCCAAGAGCGCGACCGGATCCGGCTCCGGTCGTGTCGCGCGCGCGGGCCGGGCGACGGCCCGTGCCCTGCGCCGCCCGCCGGCGGCCCTGGCGCGCCGGGTGCGGCGGGCCACGCACGCGCAGGGGGCGGGCGAGTCGGGGCTCGGCAAGCTCATCGAACTGCACGCCGTGCACTCGGCCGGCGACATGCTCATCACGATGGCCCTGGCCTCCACCATTTTCTTCTCCGTCCCCACCGGCGAGGCCCGGGGACGGGTGGCGCTGTACCTGGCGGTCACCATGGCGCCGTTCGTGCTGCTGGCGCCGGTGATCGGCCCGCTGCTCGACCGGGTGCCGCACGGGCGGCGCGCGGCGATGGCGGCGGCGCTGCTGGCCCGGGGGTGCCTGGCGCTGGTGATCGCGGGCGCCATCGCGTCCGGGGCGAGTCTGGAGCTGTATCCGGCGGCGCTGGGCGTGATGGTGGCGTCCAAGGCGTACAACATCGTGCGGGCCGCGGTGGTGCCGCGCCTCTTGCCGGACCAGATCTCGCTGGTGAAGGCGAACGCCCGGATCACGCTCACCGGGCTGATCTCGGCGGGGGCGGCGGCGCCGCTGGGGCTCGGGCTGAACGCGCTGGGCGAGCGCTATCCGCTGTACGCGGCGTTCGTGATCACGGTGGCGGGCGCGGTGATGTCGTTCCGGCTGCCGCACAAGGTGGATCTGGCGCGCGGCGAGCGGACCGTCCACATCGAGGAGCTGGCGCGCTCCCGCGCGGAGCGGGCGGAGCGCACGAAGGAGCAGAGCCGGGGCCGCAAGCTGATGGCGGTGGGGATGGACACCCCGGTGCTGAAGGCGCTGATCGCGAACTCCTCGCTGCGGGTGCTCACCGGGTTTCTGCTGTTCTTCCTGGCGTTCCTGCTGCGCGAGCACGGGCTGTCGGGGCTCTCCCCCGCGTTCTCGCTGGCCATGGTGGGGCTGGCGGCCGGGGCGGGCAACGCGCTGGGCAATCTGCTGGGCTCCTGGCTGCGGGACCGGGCGCCCGAGGCGATCCTGGTGATGATGATGGTGCTGGCGCTGGCCTCCTCGGTGGCGGCGGTGGTGGCGTACGGGGCGGCGACGGTGACGGCGGTCAGCGCGGTGGCAGGAATCTGCCAGGCGATGGGCAAACTGTCGCTGGACGCGATCATTCAGCGCGATGTCCCGGAAGTAGTGCGTACCTCCACATTCGCCCGTTCCGAGACGGTGGTCCAGATGGCCTGGGTGTTCGGCGGGGCCATCGCGATGGCGCTGCCGCTGAACGGCACCCTGGGGATGGCCGTCGCGGCGGCCGTCGTGGTGGCCGGGATGATCCCCACGATGGGCAGCCTGCTGTCCACCGCCCGGCGCGGCTCCCCGCACCCGCGCGTCAGGTGACCGGGGCTGCCCGGTAATCTGCCCGCATGACTGCGATCTCCACGAGCCGGGGCCGACGGGCCATTCGTACCGCTGCCACCGTCGGCGCCGTGTCGCTGGGCCTCGTCGTCCTGTCGGCCTGTGAGAAGCCCACGCCCAACGCGCACTTCACGCTCGGCAGCTCGACCACCTCCCCCGAGGCGGCCGGCGACTGCTACGGGCACGGGGAGACGCTGGGCGCGGAGCAGG
Organism: Streptomyces harbinensis; assembly: GCF_900116145.1. Classification (GTDB taxonomy): domain Bacteria; phylum Actinomycetota; class Actinomycetes; order Streptomycetales; family Streptomycetaceae; genus Streptomyces; species Streptomyces carpaticus. The sequence continues at coordinate 161,399 of NZ_FPAB01000001.1, forward strand.
CGGAGCAGTGCCTGACGGCGGCCACCGACGTGCCGGTCTTCGACTACCGGACCGGCGACGAGTTCCGGATCGGCGTGGACCCGAAGGTCGCCGACTCCGGCTGGCTGCTCTTCGTCAACGACAACCCGCTGGAGTACCAGCGCTTCACCAGCACCTACCGCACGCTCTCCGGCGACCTGCTGTGGTCGCTGTCGCAGAACGCGGTGCAGCAGTCCGGCGACGGCACGCTGCGGATCTCGGTCGCCGAGGTGACCGAGGACTTCAGCCTGGACAAGCTGACGGAGATCGCGCAGACCGAGGGCCAGCAGGCGGTGCAGACCGCCCTGTACGACAGCGTCAAGGGCGTGTGGAACGCCGAGCTGTCCCCGGCCGACGAGGACTGAGTCCGCCGGTGCCGCATCCGCGCGTCCTCGTGGTGACCGCCGTGGCGGCCGAGCGGGACGCGGTGGTACGGGCGGCGGGTGCCGCCGGTGACCACCGCACCGTGCTGGCCGCCGGGGCGGGCCCGGCCGCAGCCGCCGCCGCGACGGCGTTCGCGCTGGCGGACGCCGCCCACCGGCCGTACGACCTGGTGATCTCCGCCGGCATCGGCGGCGGCTTCGCCCCGCACGCCGGGCCCGGCGACACCGTGGTGGCCTCCCGGATCGTCGCCGCCGACCTCGGCGCGCAGACGCCGGGCGAGGCGGACGGCTTCACCGACCTGGGCGCCCTGGGCTTCGGGGTGGCCGCGCACACGCCGGACGAGGCGCTGTCCACGGCCGTCGCCGCCGCGCTGGGCGCGGTGCGCGCCCCGGTGCTCACCGTCTCCACCGCGACCGGCACCGCCGGGCGCGCCGCCGAGCTGACCCGCCGCCACCCGGGCGCCGCCGCCGAGGCGATGGAGGGCTTCGGGGTGGCCGAGGCCGCCGCGCGGGCGGGCGTACCGGTGCTGGAGATCCGTACCGTCTCCAACGCGGTCGGGCCGCGCGACCGGGCCGCCTGGCGGATCGGGGAGGCGCTGGCGGCGCTCACCGAGGCGTTTGCCAGGATGGAACCGGTCCTGACCGCCCGGCCGGGAGAACGGAGCACCGCACCATGACGGACACCCTGACCCTGCGGCACTCCCCCTGCCCGAACGACACCTTCGTCTTCCACGCCTGGTCGCACGGGCTGCTGCCCGGCGCGCCGCCGGTCACGGTGGACTTCGCCGACATCGACATCACCAACGCCCTCGCCGAGCGCGGCGAGGGCGAGCTGCTGAAGGTGTCGTACGCGGTCCTGCCGTGGGTGCTGGAGGAGTACGCGCTGCTGTCCTGCGGCGGGGCGCTGGGCCGCGGCTGCGGTCCGCTGGTGCTCACCCGCGAGCCCGGCACCTCGCTGGCGGGCCGGACGGTGGCGGTGCCCAGCGAGCGCTCCACCGCCTATCTGCTGTTCCGGCTGTGGGCGGCGGCGAGCGTCCCGGCGCCGGGCATCGGCGAGATCCGGGTGCTGCCGTTCCACGAGATCATGCCGGCCGTACGGGACGGGGTGGTGGACGCGGGCCTGGTCATCCACGAGGCCCGGTTCACGTACCAGGGGTACGGGCTGCACAAGCTGGCGGACCTGGGCGAGTTCTGGGAGTCCACCACCGGGCACCCGATCCCGCTCGGCGCCATCATCGGCAAGCGCTCCCTCGGCGCGGAGCGGCTGACGGCCGTCGCCGACGCCATCCGCGCCTCGGTGCGGCGGGCGTGGCAGGATCCGGCCGCCTCCCGGGAGTACGTCCTGGCGCACGCCCAGGAGATGGACCCGGCGGTGGCGGACCAGCACATCGCGCTGTACGTCAACGACTTCACGGCCGACCTCGGCACGGCCGGCCACGCGGCGGTACGGGAGCTGCTGACCCGGGCGGCCGGGCAGGGGCTGGTACCGCCGGTGGCGGAGGAACTGCTGCTGCCGGTGGAAGCCGCCGGCCGGGCTCAGACGTCGAGCTGATCGGCGACCGCGCGCAGCATGCCGGCGATCTTGCGGCCGTGCTCCTTGTCGGGGTACCGGCCGCGCTCCAGCTGCTGGGTGACGTTCTCCAGCAAGGTCGTCAGGTCCTGCACGATCGAGGCCAGCTCATCGGGCTTGCGGCGCTGCTGCGCGGCGACCGACGGCACCGGGTCCAGGACGACCACGGACAGCGCCTGGTCACCCCGCTGCCCCGCGACCACGCCGAACTCGACGCGCTGCCCGGGCTTGAGGCTGTCGACGCCACTGGGCAGGGCGGAGGAATGGACGAAGACGTCAGCGCCGTCGTCGCGGGAGAGGAAGCCGAAGCCCTTCTCGCTGTTGAACCACTTCACCTTGCCGGTAGGCACGTGTCCTCGTCCTCGCACTCGTCCACTACGAACATCACCAGAAGCAATACCGCGCGATACAGCAATACGGCGGGCCCCGGGGGACCCGCTGCTCCAAGGCTAATCGCCCGTGCGCCCCTGGCAAGAGGCCATCGGCGCACGTCCCCCGACGGACACCGCGCCGTGCCATCGTGTCCATGCTCGCACCCTTTGCGATCAAGGTGAATGGCTTTTCTTGCCAGAAGGCCGGTGGACACTTCACCCTGGAGGGGTGAGCGGCACCGATGACAACACCCTCGATCGTGGGGATCTGCTGGTACGGATCGGCGGCGTGGTTTTCGCCGTGGGCGCGGTAGCGACCCTGATCACCTTCATTCCCCTGTTCGCCGGAACGGAACCCTTCCCCACCGCGGCGTACGCGGTCTCCATGCTGATGGGGGTAGGGTTCGCCATCGCCGGCGCCGGGCTGCTGCGCTCGGTGGCCCAGCAGCGCCGCCGGGACCGGGCCGCTCAGTCGGCGTCCGCGGCTCCGTAATCGCGGAGCCAGCCGGGGAAGTGGGTGAGGTCCGGCAGGACGGTGCCCGCCCCGGCCGCCGACAGTTCGGCGGCGTCGCAGGGCCCGGTGGCCACGGCCACCGCGTGCGCCCCGGCCGCCGCCGCGCCCCGTACGTCACCGACGTGGTCGCCCACGTACACGGTCGCGGCGTGTTCGCGCAGCGCGACGGCCTTCTGCTCGGCCCACAGCGAGCCGATGACGGCGTCGGGCCGCAGCCCGAGGGCGTCCAGGTGGAGCAGGGCGTTGGGCTCGTACTTCGCGGTGACGACGACGGCCCGGCCGCCGTGCGCGTGCACGGCGGCGATGGCCTCGGCGGCGCCCGGCATGGCGGGGGTGGGGCCGATGGCGTACTCCTCGTACATGGCGCGGTAGCGGTCGGCGGCCTCGCCGATGTGCTCGGCGGGGAACCAGTGCGCCAGCTCGACCTCCAGCGGCGGCCCGAGCCGGGTGACGGCGAGCGCGGCGTCGATCGCGACGCCCGTCTCGGCCGCCAGCGCCTCGTAGGTGGCGCGGATGCCGGGGCGGGAGTCGATGAGCGTCATGTCGAGGTCGAATCCAACGGTCAGTGCCATGGCCCCAGTGTGCAGGGCGGCGGCGCGCGGCGAAGTGGCCCGCGTCACGGTGGGCGCAGGAATGCGCGCGGCGGCGGTGGCTGTTGGCCCTCGCGTGCCTGAATCCCCCGAATCCGCCCCGCCCGCCGGCCCCGCCGCCTCCGGCCCCGCCACTGCCGGCCCGGAAGCGGCCGGCCCCACCCGGCTGCCCACCGCCGTCATCGTCCTCGGGGTCGCCGTGTTCGCGCTCGGCACCTCGGAGTTCATGCTGTCCGGGCTGCTGCCCGAGGTCGCCGACGACCTGAACGTCTCCATCCCGAGCGCCGGGCTGCTGATCTCGGCGTTCGCGATCGGCATGGTGGTCGGCGCGCCGGTGCTGGCGGTGGCCACCCAACGGCTGCCGCGCCGGGTGACGCTGATCGGGCTGCTCGCGGCGTTCGGCATCGGCCATGTGGTGGGCGCGCTGTCCTCCGGGTACGCGCTGCTGTTCGCCTCCCGGGTGGTGAGCGCGCTGGCCTGCGCCGGGTTCTGGGCCGTGGGCGCGGCGGTGGCGATCTCGCTGGTGCCGGTGCACGCCCGGGCGCGCGCCATGGCGGTGATGATCGGCGGTCTTTCCATCGCCAACATCGCCGGGGTGCCGGGCGGGGCGTTCCTCGGCCAGCACCTGGGCTGGCGGTCCTCGTTCTGGGCGGTGACCCTGATGACGGCCGTCGCGCTGGTCGGCGTGGTGCTCTTCGTGCCCCGGGACAGCGGTGCGAAGGGCGGCACCGGCGCGGACGGCGCCCGGCTGCGGCTCGCCGACGAGCTGCGGGTCTTCAAGGACGGCGCGGTGCTGCTGGCCATGGCGACGGTCGTGGCGTTCGCCGCCGGCACCTTCTGCCTCTTCTCCTACCTGGCGCCGCTGCTGACGGACGTCACCGGGCTGAGCGAGTCCTGGGTGCCGGCCGTACTGGCGCTGTACGGGGCGGGCGCGCTGGCCGGGACGATGATCGGCGGCCGGGTGGCGGACGCCCACATGTTCGGCACGCTCTACACGGGCCTGGGCGGGGCGGCGGCCGTGCTGGCGACGCTGGCGCTGACCGCGCAGTTCGCGGTGGCGGCGGTGCTGCTGTCCGGGCTGCTGGGCCTGGCCTCGTTCCTGGTCGCCCCGGCGCTCAACGCCCGGATCTTCAATGTGGCCGAGGGCGCCCCCACCCTCGCGGGCGCCAGCGCCACCTCCTCGTTCAACACCGGCAACACGCTCGGCCCCTGGGTCGGCGGCCTGGTCATCAACGCGGGCCTCGGCTACGTGTGGACCGCCTGGGTGGGCGCGCTGATCGCCCTGATGGGGCTGGGGCTCGCGTTCGCCCAGTCCCGGCTGTCGGCCCACCGCTCCCGGGTGATCGCTTCGGGCTGTCAGCCGGTGAGCAGCGAGAGTTCCGCCGTCACGTTGTAGCGGGCGGTGGCCTCCCAGTGCGCGGCGCCGTACGGGGTGTGGAACAGCCGGGGCAGCGCCAGCAGCCGCTCCAGCACCCCGGCGCGCCCGGCGCGGAAGGCGGCGTCCGGCACGAACCCGTACTCCTGGCGCACCTCGGCGGCGTAGACGGCGTACGCGGCGGGCGGCGAGGCCAGGACGCCGAGGTCGGCGTCGCACAGCGCGGCGCCGTCGGTGTCGCCGGGCGCCGGGTCGTGGGTGGTGGTGAGCCGCACCAGCCGCACCACCTCGGCGGTGCGCCCGCCGGGCGGCAGCCGGTCCTCGGCGAGTTCGGCGGCGGCCTCCTCGTTGCCGTCCGGGTCCCGGGGGTCGTACACGGCGTCGTGGAACCAGGCCGCCAGCGCGACGGCCACCGGGTCGGCGGCGTACTCGGCGGCCCCCAGCTCGTCCAGCCGGTCCAGCACCGCCCGCAGATGGGCGGCGGTGTGGTACCGGCGCTGCGGCTCGTGCCAGCGGTCCAGCAGCTCGCGGGCGAGCGCGGGCGGGCCGGGGAAGCGTGCGATCAGCGCGCTGTCGTCGTCACCACTCATCCGGGCATTGTGCCCCGGGACGCGCGCCGCCCGCGCGAACACCCGGGTGGCATTTCGGCATCCCCGCCCGGCAACCGGGGAAGGGCTCAGCCATGCCGCGCCCCTTGCTCGAAGTCATCGCCCTCACCGCCCAGGACGCCGTTGCCGCCCAGCAGGGCGGTGCCGACCGCCTCGAACTGGTGACGGGCATGGACCAGGACGGTCTCACCCCCGGCCCGCGCACGGTCGCCGCCGTGCGGGCCGCCACCACCTTGCCGGTCCGGGTGATGCTGCGCGCCTCGGCCGGGTTCGGCGCGGGCGGCACGGACGGGGTGGTGCGGCTGTGCGCGGCGGCCAGGGAACTGCGGGCGGCCGGGGCGCGGGAGTTCGTGCTGGGCTTCCTCGACCCGGCGGGCCGGGTGGATGTGGCGGCGGTACGGACGGTGGTGGAGGCGCTGGACGGCGCGCCGTGGACGTTCCACCGGGCGCTGGACCACAGCGCCGACCGGGCGGCGGCCCGCCGGGCGCTCCAGGGGCTGCCGGGCCTGGACACGGTGCTGACCGCCGGGGCGCCGGGCGGGGTGGCGGACGGACTGCCGGTCCTGCGCGGCGAGGCGGCGCCGGGCCGCCCGCCGGGGCCCCGGCTGATGGCGGGCGGCGGGCTGCGGCACACGCAGCTGCCGGTCCTGCGCGCGGCCGGGGTGGACGCCTTCCACATCGGCTCGGCGGCGCGTACCGGCGGCTCCTGGTCCGCCCCGGTGACGGCGACGGCGGTCCACTCCTGGCGCCGCGCGCTGGACGACGTACCGGTGGCGGGCTGATCCCCGCCCCGGCGAGGACGGCGATCTGCGGTCTCCTCTGCTCGAAGAGCTCGGGGAGGGCCACCGGGGCGCCCGTCTACACTCACCGCATGTCGACACTCGAACTGATCGCCGCCTGGGGCCTGGTGGCCGGCGGCGCTCTGCTGCTGCTCAGCACGCTGCGCGGCGACCACGCCCGCGGCCCCCGGATCAAGCAGAGCGGCATCGCGGTCGCCGTGATCGCGGTGGGCGCGCTGGTCCTGCTGAACGGCTGACGGACGGCCCGCCGGGGCGGGCGGCGTCCGCGGAGCATTCTCGAACGTCGACCCCACCCACGTGTACACAATCGTGCGTACACTGGTCCCATGACGGATTCCTTCAGCATCCGCGAAGCCCGGGCGCAGTTCGCCACGCTCATCCACCGGGCGGAAGCCGGCGATGCCACGGTGATCACCAGGAACGGCGTCCCCGTTGCAGCGCTCGTCCCCATCCACGAGCACCAGGCGCTGGAGGACGCGGCGGACGAACTGCTGGCCCGGGAGGCGGAAGCCCACCGGGGGGACGACACGGTCGGCATGAGCGAATTGCTGGCCGACCTGTTCGCTGAGCGGAACGGTGGGGGAACAGCCGCCGCATGAAGTACGCCTTCCGTTTCACCACGGCGGCGCAGCGCCAGCTGCGGGCCGTCGACCAGCCGACGGCGATGCGCATCCTGGCCGCCCTCACGGCGCTCGGGGACGACCCGTACCGCAAGGATGCGGACATCAAGAAGCTGAGCGGCCACGAGGACCTCTACCGGCTCCGGGTTGGTGCGTACCGCGTGGCCTATACCGTCGACGACGGGGAACTGGTGGTTCTCGTCATCAAGGTGGGCAACCGCCGCGACGTCTACCGCGGACTGTAGATCGCGCACCCGCCACTCTCCCCCGGCGTCAGATGTGCTCCATCACCATCACCGCCGAGGTGTCCGGGACCAGCGCGCGGAAGCTGTGCGGGGCGTCGCCGGGGTAGGAGAGGTAGTCGCCGGGGCGCAGTTCCACCGGGGCGTCGGCCGGGCCGATGAGGGCGTGGCCGGTGGCCAGGACGGCGTGTTCGACGGTGCCGGGCAGGTGCGGGGCGGAGAGCCGGGGTTCGCCGGGCTGGAAGACGATCCGGTAGATGTCGCGGCGGGCGCCGGGCGGGCAGGTGGCGAGGACGACGGCGGTGTAGTCGGCGTGTTCGGCGTGGGTGGCCGGGCCCTCACCGGCCCGGATGACGCGGGTGGTGGGGCGGGGCGGGTCCACGAGGTGGCTGAACGGGACGCCGAGCGCCGCGCCCAGGGCCCACAGGGTCTCGACGCTGGGGTTGCCGGAGCCGTTCTCCAGCTGGGAGAGGGTGGATTTGGCGATGCCCGCCCGCTTGGCCAGCTCGGTCAGGGAGAGGCCGGCGCGGGTGCGTTCGCGGCGGATGGAGGCCGCGATCGTACCGATGAGGTCCACTGACGACTCCCTGTCTCGCTGACGCGCTCGCGACTGTTCGCTCCACACTACCAATCGTTCGCCTTGACGAACGACGCCCGGTGCGTTCACTCTGATGGACATGCCTTCGATATGGCGAACACTGGACGGCGGGACCCGCCGCGCCATCGTGCTGGTCTCCCTCGCCTACACCCTCATCGCCGCCTCCTTCGGCGCCCTCGCCGTCTCCGGCGGCCTCCCGCTGTGGGTGCCGATCGTCATGTCCCTGACCGTGTTCGCGGGGGCGTCCCAGTTCGCCACCGTCGGCGTCGTCTTCGCCGGCGGCGGCCCGGTCGCCGCCGTCCTGGCCGGGCTGGTGCTCAACGCCCGGCTGCTGCCGTTCGGCTTCGCCCTCGCCGACTCCTTCGGCTCGCGCTGGTGGAGCCGGCTCGCCGGCGCGCACCTCCTCACCGACGCCTCGGTCGGCTTCGTCCTCCCGCACCGCGACCCCGCCCGCCGCCGCGCCGCGTTCTGGGCCGGCAACATCGCCGTCTTCCTCACCTGGAACGCCGGCGTCGCCCTCGGCGCCGTCGCCGGCGACCGGGTCGCCGACACCGACGCCCTCGGCCTGGACGCCGCCCTGCCCGCCATCCTGATCGCCCTCGTCCTGCCCGCCCTCACCAGCCGCGACGCCCCCGGACGCGCACGCCGCCGCGCCGCCCCGGCCGGCGCGGCGCTCGCCGTGGCCACCACCCCGCTGCTGCCGCCCGGACTGCCGGTCCTGCTCGCCCTGGCGGCGCTGCCCCTCACCCTGCTCGGCCCCCGCGCCGGAAGGAACGCCTGATGCTGCCGCTCACCGCCATCGCCGTCCTCGCCGCCGGCACCCTCGCCTTCCGGCTCGCCGGACCCCTCCTCCACCGCCGGCTCGCCCCGGGAGAGCGCACCCGCGCGCTGCTCGCCGACGCCGCCACCGTGCTGCTCGTCGCCCTGGTCGCCACCGCCGCGCTCACCGAGGGGCAGGGCGCGGCCGGCTGGTCACGCCCCGCCGGGGTACTGGTCGGCGGAGCTCTCGCGCTCCGCCGGGCCCCGCTGCTCGCGGTCGTCGTCGCGGCGGCCGGCACCACCGCCGTCCTGCGGCTGTGCGGCCTCCCCTGACCCGGCCCGCGCCCCGCGCGCCACCCGCTCCCGGCCCGCCATCCGCCTCCGGGCCGCGCCGAACAGCGCGCCCGCCCACAGCACGTTCAGCGTCTGCGCGGCCAGGATCGACGGCACCACGTACCAGCCGGGCAGCCCGTCCGCCCAGACCAGATGCCCCAGGCCGGTGGTCAGCATCAGGGACGGCAGGGACAGCGCGATCAGCAGCATCCCCGGGGCCATCGAGGTACTCCCCTCCCGCCCCAGCACCGGCAGCCACGCCAGCACCATCACCCCCGCCAGCACCGCCGTCACCGGATTGGCCAGCAGCGCGCGCCGGCGCACCGCACCTCCCGCGTGCCCTTCCATGGGCGCTCCCGTCCGTGGCCTCCCCCCTCGGACGCGCCCCCGCGCCCGCGGGTTCCGCCACCCACCGGAACGGGCCGGGGCCCCGCCACCAACGGGCCGCCAACCGGCCGCGCCGCGCCACCGACCGCCGTCGAGCGCCCGCTACCCGGCCGCCAGCCGGTCCGGCAGCGGCGCCGCGTGCGTGATCGTCAGCCCCGACACCGCACGGGTGAGCGCCACGTACAGCCGGCGCAGCCCGGTCCGTTCGTCCGGCTCGCCGTCCACCACCGCCGCCGGCTCGTCCAGCACCACGTAGTCGTACTCCAGACCCTTCGCCAGCGACGCCGGCACCAGCGTCAGCCGCGCCTCGGCGGAGGTCTCCTCACCCGGCGTCAGATACGCCAGCCCGGCCGCCGCCAGCGCCGCCCCCAGCACCGGCACCCGGGCGTCGGCCGCGATCAGACCCACCGAACCCTCCCGCGCCAGCGCCTCCCGGCACGCCGCCACCGCCGCCGCGTCCAGCTCCGCCACCGGCACCTCCCGGACCACCAGCGAACCCGCCGAATCCCGGATCGAGGTCGCCTCCGACAACTCGGGCGCGATCGCCGGCAGCAGCCGCGACGCGTACGCGATCACCTTGCGCGGCACCCGGAACCCCTGCGTCAGCTCCTCCACCACCGCCTCCGGCTTGCCCAGATGCGCCAGCGCCTCCGCCCAGCCCGAAGTCGCCCACGGCGTGGTGCCCTGCGCGATGTCGCCCAGCACCGTCACCGAACCCGTACTGCACCGGCGCCCCACCGCCCGGTACTGCATCGGCGACAGATCCTGCGCCTCGTCCAGCACCACATGGCCCAGCGACCCGGTCCGCTCGATCAGATCCCGCGCCTCGTCGATCAGCACCGCGTCGGCCGGCGACCAGCGTGCCGACTTCACCGAACGCGCCGGGCGCTCCCACAGCAGATGCTTCTGCTCGTCCTCGTCCAGCACCCCGTCCGCCACCCGGGCCAGGAACGCGGCGTCCGACAGCAGCCGCAGCACCAGCTTCACCGGATCGACCTGCGGCCACAGCTCCTTCACCACCGCCTTGACGGCCGGGGTGCGGGCCACCGCGTTCTGCACCCGGTCGTCCGGCGCCTCGCCCGCCGCCTCCATCCGCACCAGCACCGCGTGCGCGATCCGCTGCGGCAGCGCCTCCCGCGCCGCCCCGTACCGGATGTCCCGCGCCAGCAGTTCCGTCACGATCTCCGTGATCTCCTGGGCCGGCACCCGCCAGCGGCGCGAGCCGCGCACCACGACCACGCCCTCGGCCGGCACCGTCCGCACCCCGTCCCGCACCGCCCGGCGCAGCACCGCCGCCATCCGCGCGTCGCCCTTGAGCCGGGCCGTGGCCGGGGAGTCCGTGCCGCGGATCTCCAGACCGGCCGACACCAGATCGTCCACCGTCGCCTGCTTGACCTCCAGCTCGCCCAGCGCCGGCAGCACCTGCTCGATGTAGCGCAGGAAGGAGCGGTTCGGCCCGATCACCAGGGTGCCGCTGCGGGCCAGCCGCTCGCGGTAGGCGTACAGCAGATACGCCACCCGGTGCAGGCCCACCGCTGTCTTCCCGGTGCCCGGCGCGCCCTGCACGCACACCGAGCCGGACAGCCCGGCGCGCACGATCTCGTCCTGCTCGGGCTGGATGGTGGCCACGATGTCGCGCATCGGACCCACGCGGGGCTTCTCGATCTCGCGCTGGAGGAGGGCCGAGGAGCGCTCCGCTTCCTCCGGGTCGGTCAGGTGCTCGTCCTCGTACGCGGTCAGCTCGCCGCCGTCGTACCCGAAGCGGCGGCGCAGCCCGACGTCCTGCGGGTCGGTCTTGGACGCGCGGTAGAACGGCTGGGAGGCGGGGGCGCGCCAGTCGATGACCATCGGGTCGCCGTGCGCGTCGTGGACGTGCCGGCGGCCGATGTAGAACCGGCGGCCGGTCTCGTCGCCCTGCTCGCCCAGGTCGTGCTCGTAGTCGACCCGGCCGAAGAACAGCGGGGTGTCCGCCAGGTCGGCCAGGGACTTGATGCGCAGGGCCAGCTCGGAGGCGAGCACCTCGGCGTTGACCCAGTTCGCGGTGACATCGCTGATGTCCAGGCCCTCCGCCTCGGCGCGCATGGTGCGCAGCGCGGCACGGGAGGCGGCCAGGTGGGCCCGCTCGGTGTCCAGGGGCGAGGGGGAGGACGCGGGAAGATCCGTCCGGTCCGCTGGCATGGCGAAGCCTCCGGGAGAAGTCGTGCGGAAGGAACCGCGAGAGGTACGGAAGATGCCGGCCGGTTACCGTGCGGCCGGCTCCACTCCCGACCGGGAGGGAGGCAGACGCAGCACCCTAGGCGCGCCCTGCCGGGAACGCAAACGCTTATCGCGGCTCGGGGTTCTCCCTAAGGGCCGGGGACCGGGCTTTCCGACCGGAGACCGATGCCCGGCGCACACCCCGCGAGGCACGGTGGAGGCATGAGTACCGCGACCGTTCACGGAGCCTCCGCCACCGGGCTCCTCCCGCACCCCCGGCACCGGCTGGGGAACGCGCTGCGCGCCGGCCGGGTCTGGCTGGGCGCGGCGTTCGAGGTGGTCGTCCTGGGCCGCACCGACCCGGAGGCCGCCGGCGTCAGACGCCGTCCGGGGTCTCCCGCAGCTCGGACGCGTCCATGATCCGGTAGGCGTAGCCCTGCTCGGCGAGGAACCGCTGCCGGTGGGCGGCGAAGTCCTGGTCGACGGTGTCCCGGGCGACCACCGAGTAGAACCGGGCCTCGTGCCCGTCCGCCTTGGGCCGCAGCACCCGGCCGAGCCGCTGCGCCTCCTCCTGCCGGGAGCCGAACGTCCCCGACACCTGGATGGCGACCGTCGCCTCCGGCAGGTCGATGGAGAAGTTCGCCACCTTGGACACCACGAGCACGCTCAGCTCGCCCTCGCGGAACGCTCCGAACAGCCGCTCGCGCTGCGTGTTGCCGGTGTCGCCCTTGATGACGGGGGCGCCCAGCGCCTCGCCCAGCTCGTCCAGCTGGTCGATGTACTGGCCGATCACCAGGATCTGCTGCCCGGCGTGCCGCCGCACCAGCTCCTCGGTCACCCGCCGCTTGGAGTCGGTGGTGGCGCAGAACCGGTACTTCTCCTCCGCCTCCGCCATCGCGTACGCCAGCCGCTCCGACTCGGTCAGATCGACCCGTACCTCCACGCAGTCGGCCGGGGCGATGTAGCCCTGCGCCTCGATCTCCTTCCACGGGGCGTCGAAACGCTTGGGGCCGATGAGCGAGAAGACATCCGACTCGCGGCCGTCCTCGCGCACCAGCGTCGCCGTCAGCCCCAGCCGCCGCCGGGCCTGGAGGTCGGCGGTGAACTTGAACACCGGCGCCGGCAGCAGATGCACCTCGTCGTAGACGACCAGGCCCCAGTCCCGGGAGTCGAACAGCTCCAGATGCGGGTAGACGCCCTTCCGCTTCACCGTCAGCACCTGGTACGTGGCGATGGTGACCGGGCGGATCTCCTTGCGGGTGCCGCTGTACTCGCCGATCTCGTCCTCGGTCAGCGAGGTGCGGCGCACCAGCTCGGCCTTCCACTGCCGGGCCGAGACGGTGTTCGTCACCAGGATCAGCGTCGTGGACTTGGCAGTCGCCATCGCGCCCGCCCCCACCAGCGTCTTCCCGGCGCCGCAGGGCAGCACGACCACCCCGGACCCGCCGTGCCAGAACCCCTCGACCGCCTGCCGCTGGTACGGGCGCAGCGCCCAGCCGTCCTCGTCCAGCTCGATCGGGTGCGCCTCACCGTCCACGTACCCGGCCAGGTCCTCGGCCGGCCAGCCGAGCCGCAGCAGCGCCTGCTTGATCTGGCCGCGCTCGGAGGGGTGCACGGCGACCTGGTCGGCGTCGATCCGGGCCCCGACGAGCGGCTTGATCCGCTTGGAGCGCAGCACCTCCTCCAGCACCGGCCGGTCGGTGCTCTGGAGGACGAGCCCGTGCACGGGGTGCTTGACGAGGGAGAGCCGCCCGTAGCGGGCCATGGTTTCGGCCACATCGACGAGCAACGCCTGCGGCACCGGGTAACGCGAGTGGGTGACGAGCGCGTCGACGACCTGCTCGGCGTCGTGCCCGGCGGCACGGGCGTTCCACAGCCCGAGCGGGGTCACCCGGTAGGTGTGGATGTGCTCGGGCGCCCGCTCCAGCTCGGCAAACGGAGCGATGGCCCGCCGGCACGCCTCGGCCTGCTCGTGATCGACTTCGAGCAGCAGCGTCTTGTCACTCTGGACGATGAGCGGTCCCGACACGCGCCTACCTCCGTACTGGTCCGGTTCCGGCCAAGCTTCCAGTGTGCATCAAGGGTGCTGGGGTTCTGGAGCAAAGAAGGTGGAACGCTGAGGCAGTGAAGCCGTATCGAAAGGGTGAAGGCACTGGATCTTGCCGTTTGAGTAGCGGTATCGTCGCACTACGACGAAATCACCGCCCAAACGGTGCGGTGGATGCCGAGGGAGGTCCCGGTGCTCCTGCGCTTCCAGGTGACCAACCACGCGTCACTGCGTGACGAGCAAGAACTGTCGTTGATCGCGAATGACGACCGCCCGGGCCGGGCCGAGTGCGACGTTCCGAGTTCCGAGTTCCGGACGGTTCCGGTGGCCGCCGTCTACGGCCCCAACGCTTCGGGCAAGTCGAACGCGCTGGACGCCCTCATGTGGATGCGTTTCGCCGTTCTTTCCTCCTTCCGCCGCTGGGATCCCGCCGGAGGCGTCCCCCGCCGGCCCTTCGCACTGCGGACCGACCCGGCACAATTCCCCAGTACCTACGAAATGGATTTCGTGGCCGAGGGGACCCGATACGAATTCGGCTTCACCGTCGATGACGAACGCATTATCGAGGAGTGGCTTTTCTGCTTTCCCGAGGGACGGCGCCGGAGGCTCTATGTCCGCGAAGGCTCCGACAGTGAATCGATGACCTTCGGGCGCTCACTCGTCGGCCGCCCCAAGACCATCGCCCGGCTCCTGCGCCCCAACAGCCTGTACCTGTCCGTCGCCGCGGCGCAGGGACATGATCTGCTCGGCACACTGCACCGATGGTTTCGCAACGGTGTACGGGTGGCCTCCGACCAGGATTTCGCCGACCGCCTCGACTACACCATGGAGCTCTACCGGCGACGTGAGACCCGCGGAAGCCGGGGGGAGGCCCTGACGCGGCTGCTGCGGTTCGCCGATCTGGGCGTGGCGGATCTGCGCGTCCAGGATCAGGACGAAGAGGTCAAGGAAGAACACGGACGGGTCGTGGCGGCGCTGCGCGAAGCGCTGGGCCGGCGGGTCCACGTGGCCGGAGTTCCGCGCCACCGCGTCCAGGTGGAGCACCGCACGGACGAAGGACTGTTCGGGCTGGAGATCGACGAGGAGTCGAGCGGCACCCGGACCTGGATCAGCATGCTGGGCCCCGTCCTCTCAGCGCTCGGCGAGGGAAGCGTGCTGTGTGTGGACGAGCTCGACGCACGGCTCCATCCCTATCTGGCGGATGCACTGGTCGGCCTGTTCCAGAACGCGAACTCCAACCGGCACGGGGCTCAGCTGATCTTCAGCACACATGAGACGTCCCTGCTCGGCCACACTTCCCGGACAGAGCTGTTCCGGGATCAGGTCTGGTTCACCGAGAAGGACGCGGGAACCAGCGCGACACGGCTCTTCCCGATAACTGATTTCTATGTGCGCGACTCAGTGACCAAGGACAACCTAGAAAAGCGCTACCTTTCCGGGCGGTACGGTGCCCTGCCCTTCCTTGACGACGATCTGCTGAGTCAGCTGACGGCCGAACTCTCGGACGGAGGGGAACGTGGGTCGGGGAAAGTCGCTGAAACGTCCTCCGGCGCATCGCCGGGAGCGGCGTAGGGTCCTCATCTACTGCGAAGGGGAGTGCACCGAGGATCAGTACTTCAAGGGCCTGCGGGCGGACCTGCGCCAATTCCGCTGACCATCGCCCTCGGACCCGCCCACGGTGTGCCGACCGAACTCGTCCGCGCGGCCGTCAAACACAAGGAGCGTGCTCCGACCAGTCCAGCCGATCGCCGCACCGCGTACGACGAGGTCTGGTGCGTCATGGACGTGGAGGCGCCCGCGCCGCATCCCGATCTCCAGCAGGCGTTACGACTCGCCGGCGACCGCGGCATCAAGGTGGCCCTGTCCAACCCCTGCTTCGAACTGTGGCTGCTGCTCCACTTCCAGGACGTCACCCGATACCGCACCTCCGCGCAGGCGCAGCAGATGCTCGAAGAGCACAAGGGCTGCGGTTACCGCAGGGACCGCAAGCATCTCGATTACCCGGCTCTGCGGTCGCTGCACACGGATGCCTGCGACCGGGCCGCGGCGCTGCGCGCCGTCACCGAGCGGGGGCACCGGACCAATCCGTGGACGGATGTCGATCAGCTGGTGCAGGGGCTCATGGCCGAGCGGAGGCCGGGCGGGTAACCCACTGGGGTGTGCGGGCGGGGCCGGGCGGCCGGTCACGGTGCGTGGAGGGCCGCGTGGGTCAGGGTGTGGGTGGGGGGTGCGGTGGTGGTGCCGGATTCGGCTGCCCACAGGGCGTCCTGGAGGATCCGGGCCAGGGTCCAGGCCACCGCGCGGTCGCGGTCCAGGGCGGCGGTGGCCGTCATCAGGTCGAAGCGGCGGCGCAGCGCGCGGCGCGGGTCGGGGGCGGCGGTGATCTCGGTGAAGCGGTTGCGCAGGGCGGGGAACAGGTCGAAGCAGGGGTCGCCGGCCAGGGGTTTGGGGTCGATCGCCAGCCACGGCTCGCGTTCGCCCGCCAGGACGTTCGCGTAGTGCAGGTCCCAGTGGAGCAGCGACCCGCCCGGTTCCGGCAGCACCTCGCGGAGGGCGGCGGCGCAGTCGGCGTACAGTGCCCGGTCGGCCGGGTCGCGGTAGGCGGCGAGCGCCGGGGTGCGCTCCAGCATCCGGGCGCCGATGCCGGCCAGGGTGCGCAGCCCCGGCGGGGCGGGGACGGTGGCCAGCCGGGCCAGCAGGCCGGACAGCACCTCCAGGGCGGCCAGGTCGTCCGGCACGTCCTCCAGCGAGCGCGGGGCGAGCCGTTCCAGCAGCATGGCGCCGCTCGCCGGGTCGTGCGCGAGCAGCCGTACGGCGCCGCGCCCGGCCCAGGTCGTCAGGGCGAGGGACTCGCCCGCCGTCTCCTCGTCCACCATCTGGAGCTTCAGCGCCGCGGGCGTGCCGTCGGTGGTGCGGACGACCGGGAGCACGAGGGCGCACACGCCGTGCGCCGCCGGGCCGTCCGGGCGCAGGTCCCAGCGCTCCAGCAGGGTGGCGGCCAGCCGGGGCAGGGCGGCGATCCACGCGGCGCCCGGGGCCCCGTGGTACGCCGCGTAGGTGGCCGCCAGCCCTGCCGGTACCTCGATCGGTGCGCGCACGGGCTCACCCTAGGCCGGATCGTCAGCAGTCGGGTATGACGTTTCCGCTGTTGTCCCGGGCCTCGTCGTTGCCCCAGCGGGAGAGGAAGTAGGCCGGTACGTACGCGCCGCGGCCGTTGCCGCCGGGGTAGGTGCGGTCGAGGTCGGTGCGCAGCCACCAGTGGTTGTGGCCGTACACGCCGTCGTACCGGGCGCCCCACACCTTGCAGTACACGTAGTGGGTGCCCTGGAGCAGCACGCCCTGCGGGGAGGCGGTGTCCGGCGCGGCGTAGCCCTCGGTCTGCGCGAAGGTGTCCACCCAGTAGCGGCCCCCTCCCCCGCCGCCGCAGCCGTTGTCGCTGGTGAGGTACCGCTGGTGGTACGAGCCGGGGTACGGGAGCGCGGTGCCGTTGATGCGGATGTCCTGGCCGACGCCGTTGAGCAGCTGCTCGTAGTGGATGTGCGCGCCGGAGGAGTTGCCGGTGGAGCCGGTGGTGCCGATCTGCTGGCCCTGGGCGACGTGGGCGCCGCTGGGCACGGAGTACGCGGCGAGGTGGAAGTAGTAGGTGCGCCAGCCGCCGCCGTGGTCGATGACGATGTAGTTGCCGGCGCCGCCGGCCTGGCTGTGCCGGGTGGCGGTTCCGGCGGCGGAGGCGAGCACGGGCGCGCCGGCGGTGGGCCCGCCGTCGGTGCGGACGAAGTCCAGCGCGCGGCGTACCTCGGCGGAGTGGTGGCTGTACGTCCAGGTCTGGCCGCAGCCGAACGGGGCCTTGAAGGTGGGCGCGGCGGCCGGGGCGGCGGTGGCCCCGTTGGCGGTGCCGGGCAGCAGCATGGAGGCGATGAGCGCCCCGAGCGCGAGCAGGGCGATGCGGAGGGAACGCACCGGGGTCCTCCCGAGGTCGGTCCGTGTGGGGTCGCAGCGGACTTCCCCGGTGCGGGCGCGCGTTACGCGCCGGCCGGCTGGCAGCAAGCGGTCAGCGGGCCGGTCGGGTCAGGACAGAACGGGCGGCCGGCCGGTGGTCCACACCGCCTCGATGTCGATCCGGCTGAAGCGCCATCCGTCGTCCGGGCCGGTGCGCACCAGTTCGGCCGCGCACCGGCCGCCGACGGTGAACACGCCGTGCGCGGGGTCGTGGTGCACATGTGTCATGAGGGCGTTCCAGGTGGCGGTGGCGTGGCCGGTGAGCGGGTCGGTGGTGGTCAGCAGGTCGGTGGCGCAGTGCTGGGTCCGCGCGTAGCGGCGGACCGCCTGCTCGGTCTGCCGGGTGACGGCCCGGTGTCCGCGCACGGTGCCGATCGGGGCGAGCGCCTGGATGTCGTCGGTGTGGAAGGGGCGGCTCCACTCCGGGTCGTCGTCGAACGTCCGCCGGTCCAGGGCGAGGAAGTAGCGGCTGATGAGGGTGGCGATGGCGTGGTGCTCGTGGTCCATGCGGCGATCCTGATACCTCAAGGCCACTTGAAGTCAAGGGCGGTTGCGCCGGACGGGGAGCACCCGGGGGCCCTCGGGGACTAGTCGGCCGGGAGTTCGACGGTGCCGGTGATGCGGTGCAGCGGGTAGGTGCGGACCTCTTCCGCCGTGTGGTCGAACGCCGTGACGAAGCCGCCCTCCACCCGGACCGGCGCCAGGATGTGCTGGGCGGCGACGCCGTCGGCGCCGACGTAGCCGATCCGTACCAGGTCGCCGGAGAGCGCCGCCGCCTGGAGGGTGGCGAGGGTTTCGGCCGCGGGGGTGCGCGGCAGCGCGCCGGCCGGGGGTGGGGGGACGGGCCGGGCGGCGGTCCTGGCGCCGGCGGCCGTCGCCGCCTCGTCGGTGCGTTCCTCGGTACGGTCGCCGGCCCGGATCGCCCGGACCGCCGCCGCGAGCAGCCGGTCGTCGGCGGCGGGCGGGCCGTCCGGGACGGGTTCGGGCGCGGTGCGCGGCGGGGTGCGGTGCCGGGTGGCGGCCAGGGTCACCACGGCGCCCTCGGCGGATTCGGCGGCCGGGGCCAGGCCCAGTTCGCGCAGCCGGGCCAGCAGGATCTCGGGGGGTGCGCCGGAGATGACGACGGTGGGCGCGATGCGGCGCAGCCGCAGCTGTTCGGCGCGGCGGTCGGCGAGGACCTGGGTGAGCAGGGCCTCGTCCTCGCAGCGCAGATAGCCGGCGGCCACCCCGACCCGCAGCCGGCCGTGCCGCCGGGCGACGTCGTCGACGAGGTAGGTGAGCGGCTGCGGTACGGGGGTGCGGGAGTGCTCGGCGAGGAAGCCGTGCAGCGCGTCGGGGGTCCAGCCGGCGTCCAGGGCGCGGCGTACCGAGGCGGGGGTGAAGCGGTAGACGGTGGCGCCGCCCTTGGACTCGATGTCGGCGATCAGCGCCATGGCCTGGGCGGGCTCGCGGCTGAGCGGTCCGGGGGCGACGGCGGTCAGGTCGGCCTGGAGGAGGAAGTGGTCGAGTTCCTCGGGGAGGAGCGGGGCCAGCAGGCGGGCGGCCCCGGCCTCGCGGTCCGCCGCCGGGGCCGTCCCGGCGGGCGTGGAGTACAGCGGCACGGAGTCCGCGGACGGCGCCGAGTCCGCGGATGCGGAGCCGGGCGGCACCGAGCCCATCGGCGCCGAGTCCGCCGGCAGCCCCCCGTCCGCCGGAGCGGCGGCCAGCAGCGCGCGGCCGTACGAGGTCAGGGCGCCGCGGCCGGTCACGCCCAGCAGGTCGGCTTCGGCCAGGACCGCCGCGCACAGCGCGTCGCGCGCCTCCGGCGTCATCCGGCGCGGCAGTTCCCAGCCGATGCGGTCGCGCACCGCCGCCGGGTCGGGGGCGGTGCCCTCGGGGAGGGCTGCCAGCAGTTCCAGGACGCGGCGGCGCAGTTCGGCCGCCGGGCCGCGGTCCAGGCCGGGGCCCAGTGCGGTCAGGGTGCGGCCCTTGCCGTCCCGGTCGCCGACCAGGCCGGGGACCCGGGTGCCGGTGAGCCAGACGCCCACCAGCCGCGCCCAGCGCCGCTCCCCCGGTTCGGCGGCCCACGCGTCGTAGGCCGGGGTGGGCGCGTACCGTTCGTCCACCTCGCCGTCGCCCGCCACCAGACCGGCGGCGTACGCCAGTTCGGCCCAGAAGGCGGCCTGCGGCTCGGGGACGTCCAGGGCCACCGCCGTGCGCTTCAGCTCGCGGACGCCGACCCCGCCGGTGCGCAGCACCGGGGGCGGCTCGGCCGCCCAGCCGGTCAGCAGTTCCTCGATCACGCCCAGCGCGCCCTGCGCGGCACCGGCGCCCGCCGCGTCGGCCACGCCCGGCGTGTACGTCGCGCGCGCCGTGACCTCCGGCGGCCGGGGGCGCAGTTCGCGGTGCGCGCGCCCGCCGCGCAGCCGCAGCGCCACCTCGCGCGGCAGCACCACGGTGCCCGGCTGGGTCGGCAGCAGCAGGCCCCGGTCCAGCAGCCAGCGCAGCTGCGGCCCGGGGCGGGCGGAGACCTCGCCGTACGGCGGCCCCCAGGCCAGCCGGTCCAGCGCCTCGCGGGCGCCGGGCGGCGCCGCCGCCAGCAGCCGGGCGAACCGTTCCTCGTCCGCAAACAGCCCGGTGAGCGCGGTCACCGCGCTCACCGGGTCGCCGGTGGCCGGCAGCCCGGCGCCGGTCAGCAGTTCCTGCACCCGGCGCGGTGAGATGCCCGCGCACGCCTCGGCGACGGTCGGCCCGAGCCCCGTACCGCCGGGCCGGGCGGCGGTGGGCGCCAGCACCTCCTGCGCGGTGCGCACCAGCCGCGGCTCGTGTTCGGCGCCCCACAGCAGGGCGCGCCCGCGCAGCCGGGCCAGCGCGTCCGGCAGTTCCCGCTCGCCGCCGGGCAGCAGGGCGGCCAGCGTGTCGTACGGGCACGGCTGGGGGGCGACGGCCAGCGCCTCGGCGACCTGGAGCGTGAAGACGTCCAGGCGCTCCAGGGCGCGCACCACCGAGGCGCGGGTGCCGGCCCGGGTGGCCAGCTGCGAGACGTCCCCGGGCAGCGGGGAGAGCAGGTCGGCCCGGGCCCGCAGCAGGGCGGTCAGCTCCTCGTCGCCGCGGGACCGCAGCTCCTCGGCCAGGGTGCGCGGCGGGCGCGGACGCTGCTCAGTGGTCATCCCAGCAACGGTACCGGTACCACCCCCGCCAGGACAGGAAACCGCCGCAGAACCTCCCATAGCCCCCCCGGGGTACCTGTACCCCAGCGCATGCAAGTGGACTCGGGGAGTAATGGAGCGGCAAACTCAGGAGCCAGCGATCAACAGGACCGGAGAACCACCATGCCGCCGAGGGAGCGCCCCACCGCCCGGCAAGCCCGCCTGGGAGCAGAACTGCGCAAGCTGCGCGAACACGCCGGCCGCACCGCACGCGAGACCGCCGCCATGCTCGGCACCGACCAGGGCAAGATCAGCCACATCGAGTCGGGCCGGATCGGCGTCAGCGAGGAGCGCATCCGCAGACTCGCCGCCTACTACGGCTGCACCGACGCGCCGCTGCTGGACGCCCTGAGCGCGATCGCCCGCGAGCACCGCGGCCAGTTCTGGTGGGACTCCTACCGCGGCGTCCTGCCGCCCCGCTTCCTCGACCTGGCCGAGCTGGAGCACCACAGCACCCGGATGCGCATCCTGCACACCGTCAACGTCCCCGGCCTGCTCCAGACCGAGGAGTACATCCGCGCCGTCAACGGCATGCGCCCGGCCGGCGAGGTCGAACCGTACGTCGAGTACCGGCTGCGCCGGCAGTCCGTCCTGGACCGCACCGACCCCGCCCCGTTCGACGTGGTGCTGCACGAGGCGGCGCTGCGCATGCGGTTCGGCGGCCGGCACGTGGTGCGCGCGCAGCTGGAGCACCTGATGAAGGCGTCCGAGCGCCCGCACATCACCCTGCGGGTCATCCCGTTCACCAATGAACGCTTCTACGAGGCCACCCAGCCGCTGCTGTACGCGCACGGGGTGGTCCGGCAGCTGGACACGGTGCAGATGGACACCCCGATCGGCGGGCTGCTGCTCACCGCCGACGACCAGCTGGGCGAGTACCGGGACTTCTTCGACGACGCCCACGACTTCACGCTCAGCCCCGCCGAGTCGCGCGGGCTGATCCATCACATCGCGCGGGAGCTATGACCACTCGCTGGCAGAAGTCCACCTTCTCCTCGGGTGGCGGGGAGAACTGCCTGGAACTGGCCGCCGCCCCCGCGCCGGGCGGCGGCCGGCTCGGTCTCGTCCTGCTGCGGGAGAGCGACCGGCCGGAGACCGTGCTGGCCGCCACCCGGGCCAGGGTCGCCGCGCTACTGGCCGCCGTCGCACAGCAGGAACGATTCGTCTTACCCGTCCGGCCCACCCGGCCGCTCACCCGCCGGACCACCGGCCCCGCTCAGCCGAACCGGCCGCTGATGTAGTCCTCGGTCCGGGTGTTGCCCGGGTTGTTGAAGATCTTCTCCGTGGTGTCGTACTCCACCAGCGCGCCGGTGCGCATCCCGTGCTCGTCGTCGATGTCCACGCTGAAGAACGCCGTCATCTCCGACACCCGCGCCGCCTGCTGCATGTTGTGCGTGACGATCACGATGCTGTACGAGCTCTCCAGCTGCCGGATCAGATCCTCGATCTTCAGGGTGGCGATCGGGTCGAGCGCCGAGCACGGCTCGTCCATCAGCAACACATCCGGCTGCACCGCGATCGCCCGCGCGATGCACAGCCGCTGCTGCTGGCCGCCCGACAGCGCCGTCCCCGGATCGTCCAGCTTGTCCTTCACCTCGTCCCACAGCGCCACACTGCGCAGCGACTCCTCCACCAGCTGGTCGAGGTCGCCCTTGAAGCCGTTGAGCCGCGGCCCGAAGGCCACGTTCTCGTAGATGGACTTGGGGAACGGGTTCGGCCGCTGGAACACCATCCCGATCCGGCGCCGCACCTCCGCCGCGTCCACCTCGGGGCCGTAGATGTCCTCGCCGTTGTAGATGATCTTCCCGCTGACGGTGGCGTCCATCAGGTCGTTCATCCGGTTCAGACAGCGCAGCACCGTGGACTTGCCGCAGCCCGAGGGGCCGATCAGCGCGGTGACCTTGTTGCGCGGTATCTCCAGGCTGATGTCCTTGACGGCGGTGAAGCTCCCGTAGGCCACGCCGAGACCCTGGACGTCGAAGACCGACATGTCTGTCCGCCTCCCCCTTCTCACTTGAGCTTGTTGGCCTTGGAACCGAGCCAGCGGGCCAGCACCACCAGGATCAGCACCAGCAGGAACAGCGACAGCGCGCCGCCCCACGCCCGCTCGATGCCTGCCTCGAACTGCTGCCGGGCGCCCCGGTAGATCTGCAGCGGCACGGCGCCCTGCGCGCCCTCGAAGTAACTGCTCACCAGGTACTGCGAGCCGAGGATCGTCATGATCAGCGGCGCGGTCTCACCGGCGCCCCGGGCCACCGCCAGCATCGAGCCGGTGGCCAGGCCCGGCGCGGCGGCCGGCAGCACGGTGGTCAGTACGGTGCGGGACTTGCTGGCGCCCAGCGCGTACGAGGCGTTGCGCCACTCGTCCGGCACCAGCTTCAGCATCTCCTCGCTGGAGCGCGCCACGATCGGCAGCATGATGATCGCGATGGCGACCGAGCCGGCGAAGGCGTTGAAGCCCTGGCCCAGCCCGCCGGTGGAGGAGACCAGGAAGCCGTAGACGAACAGACCCACGAAGATCGAGGGGATACCGGTCATCACATCGGTGAAGAACCGGATCAGGTCGGACAGCCGGCGCCCGGCGCGGGTCTCGCGGCCGTACTCCACCACGTAGATGGCGGTGGCCAGGCCCAGCGGCACGGACATCAGGATCGCGCCGCCCATGACGTACGCGGTGCCCACGAACCCGGCCCGGTAGCCGCCCTCCTGGCGGTAGCTGGGCTCGTCCGTGGTGAAGAAGTCCCAGTGGATGGCGCCGATGCCGCGCCGGGTGACCTCCCAGATGATGAGGAGCAGGGGGACGACGGCGATGGCCATCGCGGCCGTCAGCACCCCGGTGGCGAAACGGTTCTTCACCGCGCGCGCACCGGCGTTGCCCTGCTTCACCAGCAGGCTGCGGTGGCCGGTCTCCGTGGTCTTCGCGGTGGTGTCGGTGGTGTCGGTGGTGCTCATACGGCGGCGTCCCCCGAGACTCGGCCGATCCGCCACACCAGCAGTCGGGCCCCGATGTTGATGATCATGGTGAAGAGGAAGAGCACCACGCCGATCGCCATGAGCGCCTTGGTGGTCTCCGGTGTCGCCTCGCCGAACCGGGCCGCGATGTGCGCGGCCATCGAGTCACCGGCGGACAGCAGCGAACCGTCCCAGCTCTTGGTGGAGCCGATCAGCATCATCACGGCCACCGTCTCGCCGACCGCGCGGCCAAGACCCAGCATGCTGGCGGCCACGATGCCGGAGAAGCTGGAGGGCAGCACCACCTTGCGCATCACCTCGAAGCGGGTGGCGCCCAGCGCGTACGCGGCGTGCTGCTGGTCGACGGGGTTGACCGCGATGACCTCACGGACGATCGCGGTGATGATCGGCAGGATCATGATGGCCAGCACGATGCCGGCCGCCAGGTAGCTGGAGCCGAACACCGGGCCCTCGAAGGGCTTCCAGCCGGCGAGGTTGATCCAGCCGAAGGTGGACTCCAGCCACTCCAGGAAGGGGCGCAGCACATTCGGCAGCAGCCAGAAGAAGCCCCACATGCCGAAGATGATGCTGGGCACGGCGGCCAGCATCTCCACGGAGTACGACAGCGGGTTGCGCAGCCGCTTGGGCGCGAGCTGGTTGATGTAGAAGGCGACGCACAGCGCGAGCGGCAGCGCGATGACGATGGCGATCAGCGCGGTGACGAGGGTGCCGTAGATGAACGGCCAGGCCCCGTACGTCCCGGTGAAGTCGCTGTCGGTGCGGCTGGAGCCGGCCAGCCACTGGTCACCGGTCAGGAAGCTGAAGAAGCCCTGGTACTGGAAGATGGGCCAGGCGTCGTTGGTCGTTCTGATGACCATCCCGGCGAGGATGACGAAGACGCTGGCGCCGGCGAGCGTCACGAACCAGCGGAAGGCCGGGTCGGCTATCCGCTTTCGTTGACGGGACAGTGTGGCCGACATCGTTGCTGCTGCTCCTGTCTGCTGCCACGGGGGGGACGGAACGTCGGACGTGGGGAGGAACGGGTACGGGGAACGCCCGGGGCGGGGTGGTTACCGCCCCGGGCGGCGGGGGGACTGCGGTACCGCGCGGATCAGGAAGGCGCTCAGGCCTGGCTGTTGATCAGGTCGATCTGCGCCTGCACCCGCTCCTTGAGGTCCGCGCCCAGCGGCGCGTAGCCCAGCTCCAGGGCCAGCGCGTCGGCGTCCTCGGTCAGCGTCCAGGACCAGAAGTCCTTGATGATGTCGGCCGTGGCGTCGTCGTAGCCGCAGGTGTAGGCGAGGATGAAGTTGGTGCCGGCGATCGGGTAGCCGTCACCGCCCACACCGTTGATGGTGAACTGGAAGGTGTCGGGGATGTCCGCCTCCTCGGAGGCGGCGGTGGTGGCCTCCAGGGTCGGCGCGATGGCGTTGCCGTCGGCGTTGATGACCTGGGCGGTGGGCAGGCCCAGCTCCAGCGCGTAGGACTGGTTGACGTAGCCCAGGCCGCCGGGGTTCTGGGAGATCTGCTGCGAGACGCCCTCGTTGCCCTCGCCGCCGATGGTGTCACCGGCCCACTCGATCTCCTTGCCCTCGCCGAAGGCGTCGGCCCACGCGGGGACCTCGGTGTTGAGGTAGTGGGAGAAGACGAAGGTGGTGCCGGAGGAGTCGGACCGGTGGACCGGCAGGATGTCCTGGTCCGGCAGGTCGAAGTCCGGGTTCAGTTCGGCGATCGCCGGGTCGTTGTAGTTGGTGATGTCGCGGGAGTAGATCCCCGCGATGACCTCCGGGCTCAGCACCAGGCCGTCCAGCGAGGCGTCGTTGAACGCGATCGCCACCGATCCGAAGACGACCGGGAACTGCACGGCCGGGCAGCCGCGGGCGGCCTCGGCCTCGGCCAGCGCCTCGTCGCTCAGGTACTCCTCGGAGGAGCCGAAGTCGATGGACTGGCCGATGAACTGCTCCACGCCGGTGCCGGAACCGACGCTCTGGTAGTTGACGGTGACGCCGGACTTGTCGCCCTGGTAGGCGGCTATCCAGTCCTGGAAGACGGTGGCGGGGAACGACGCGCCGGCACCGGTCACGGTGCCGGACAGCGAGGAACCGCCCTCGTTCTTCGTGCCGTCACCGCCGTTGTCACCGTTGTCGTCGCTGCCGCCGCACGCGGTCAGGGCCAGGGCGGACACCGCGACGAGGGCCGCGGTCTTGGCGCGCCAGTTGCGCATGGCCTTTGCTCCTTTGACTTTGAATGTCTCGGGGAGAACGTAGGAGCGCGTGGCGAAGGCGTGCGGTCGGGAAGGTGAACAGAAAGGTAGGTTCGGCGGAACCGGCAGTTTCACAAAGAGAGCTGAAATCGTTAAGAAAGACGTCACCTGGCGAAACGGGGACGCTAGGCGTACTGGGCCGGCGGCACCAGCCGGTAACCGACGCCGCGCACCGTCTGGATGATCTCCGGATGGTGCGGATCGTCGCCGAGCCGTTCCCGCAGCCGCCGAATGTGAACGGTGATGGTATTCGACCGGCTGGCGCCGTCGCCCCACAGTTCGGCGCGGATACGGTCACGGGTGATGACCTTTTCCGCGTGCAGCATCAGCAGATGCAGCAACTGGAACTCGCGCAGCGGCAGCCGGGCGGTGACCACCCCGTGCATCCGCACCTCGTACGTGCCCGGGTCCAGGGTCAGCGGCCCGCACACCAGCGGCTGGTCCCAGCCGCCGCGCTGCCCGCGGTCGGACAGGCTGAGCAACTGGGCGACCTCGCGCGGCCGGTAGGGGCGCGCCACGCAGGCGCTGGCCCCGGCCGCGAGGGCCGGTGCCACCTGGTCGCTGTCCTCGGGGCTGACCCCGAGGACCACCGGGATGGACAGCCGGCGGCGCACCATGCGGGTGACGGTGGCGCCGTCCAGCAGCGGCAGCCCGGCGGAGACGAGCAGCACATCGGGGCGGCGCAGGCCGGCTTCCAGCAGGGCGGTGGCGCCGTCCGCGCAGTGCACGACGGACACCTGGTATTTCGCCAGCTGGGCGGTGAGCCCCTGCCGGATGCGTTCGTCCGCGTCCGCCAGAAGCACCAGCGGATTGACGCCGAGCGCTATTCCGGGAACGTGGTCCTCTTCCTGCGGCTGCGGATTATCCGAAGCGTCCGGAGATGTAATCCTCGGTACGCTGGTCAGCGGGCCGGTTGAAGATTTTCTCGGTCGCGTCGTACTCAACCAGGCGCCCATGGCGTACCCCCTCGCTGTCGGTGTCGGCAGTGAAGAACGCGGTGCGGTCGGATACCCGGGCGGCCTGCTGCATATTGTGCGTGACGATCACCAGCGTGAATTCGTCCGCGAGTTTCTGCATCAGGTCCTCGATCTTCGCCGTGGCGATGGGATCGAGCGCCGAGCAGGGCTCGTCCATCAGCACCACGTCCGGCCGCACCGCGACCGCCCGCGCGATGCACAGGCGCTGCTGCTGCCCGCCGGAGAGCGCGTGGCCGCTGCTGTTCAGCTTGTCCTTGACCTCGTCCCACAGGGCGGCGCTGGTGAGCGCGGCCTCGACCCGGTCGTCCAGGTCCGAGCGGCTGAGCCGGTCGGGGCCGAACCGCAGCCCGTACGCGACGTTGTCGTAGATGGACTTGGGGAACGGGTTGGGCTTCTGGAACACCATCCCGATCCGCCGCCGCACCTCGATGGAGTCGACGTCCGCACCGTAGAGATCCGCGCCCCGGTAGGCGACCTTGCCGCTCACGCTCGCCCCGGGCACCAGGTCGTTCATCCGGTTCAGGCAGCGCAGCACGGTGGACTTGCCGCAGCCCGAGGGGCCTATGAGCGCGGTGATCTCGCGTTCGTGGATGTCCATGGAGACATCCCGTACGGCGCGGTGCGTCCCGTACGACACGTTCACCCCGCCGAGTTCGAACACAACGGGGGCGCCCTCGGTGGGGCGGCGCCCGCCGTGGGGGGTAAGGGGTGTCGCAAGACCTGTCGCCATGGTTCACATGTAACGAGGTGTGGGTAGCCGGTTGCGGGGTGTCGGGTGAACCCTTGATGAACAGCGGCGAAGCCATAGGTGCTGCCGCTACCATCGGGCCCGTGGGGATCGAAGGCGAACAGCTGGTACTCGACTATCTGAGCAAGGTGGGCGACCTGGCCCACACCACCAGCATGTCGGCGGCCGAACGGGCGGCGCTGGTGGGGCGGTTGCGCACGGAGATCGGTCAGCAGCGATCCCGGGTCGACGGCGAGGAGAGCCGGTCCGACATCAAGCGCATCCTGCGGCAGATGGGCCGCCCGGAGGACGTGGTGGCAAGCGCCGCGGGCGGCACCGCGCAGGCCGCTCACTCCGCGCCGGCCGTCCCGGCGCCCGCGCCCGCCCCCGAGCCGTCGGCACCGCCCGCGCCGCAGCCGGAGAAGCCGGCCCGCTTCTCCTTCCGCAAGCCGAAGGACCGGGCGCCCGCCGCGGAGCCCGAGCCGGCCCCGGAACCGGCGCCGCAGGCCCGGGCCGGGGCCGCGGAGGAGGACGACGAGGACTGGACCGAGCAGCCGAAGCCCCCGCAGCTGTACTGGCCGGACGGCCGGATCGGCGGCTTCGTCGGCGGGATCGAGATCCCCGAGATGCTGCGCGCCCCGGTGGAGGACCGCACCGCCCCGGGGCCCGCCGCCCCCGACCCGGCGGCGGCCCCCGCCGTGGAGACGCCGCCCGCCGAGGCGGCCCCGGCCGAGCCCGCCGCCCCGCCGCCGCCCACCGGCTGGCGCCGCGCCAACGCGGCGATCCGCGGCACCAACCGGCACATGGGCGGCCCGATCGAGCTGATCGGCGCCCTGCTGCTGGTCTCCGGCGCGATCCTCACCGAACTGGCCCCGCTCGCGATCGGCTGGCTGCTGGCCTACTGGTCCCCGCGGCTGTCCCGCCGCGAGGCGCAGTGGATCACCTTCGGCGGCCCGGGCCTGGTCTTCGGCGGCTACCTCACCTGGCTCTTCGGCCGGGTCAACGCCTACTGGGGCGAACCGCTGGTGGACACCACCGCCGGCGACCAGCTCGCCGACACCTGGCCGCTGCTGCTGCGCCTGTCGGCGGTGGTCTCCGCCGCCCTCCTCCTGTGGCGGGCCCGCCGCCCCCGCCCGCAGTGACGGGGCGGCGCCGGTTCAGGCCGTCCGGCGGTGCCGTTTGCGGCGGCGCAGGCCGGCGCGGGTGAGGTGGCCGAGGAGGGCCTTGCTGCCGACCTCCACCGCGCCGAGCCGGACCGCGTCCTGGTAGCTCTCGGCCGGGATGTCGTAGTGGTCGCCGTCGAACGCCCTCGGCGGCGCGCCCAGCCGAGCGGCGAAGGCGTGCAGTTCGTCGTACGAGACGTCGCTGATCAGGTGGGACCACATCCGGCCATGCCCCGGCCAGGTCGGCGGGTCGATGTAGACCGTCACGGTGCGCCGTCCGCCTCGCCGGCGCGGTCGAGGCCGCCCAGCGGTGCGACGGTGCGGCCCCGGGCCCCGCACACCCAGTGCGGGGCGTCGGACAGCTCCGGCTCCAGGTCAAGGGCGTGGTGATCCTCGCAGAACGGGCACACCGGCCAGCGTCCGGCCGCGCCGTGCGCGTCCAGCAGCGCGTCCTGGACGTCCTGGGCGAGCAGCCCGGGCAGGTACGGGGCGCCCTGCGGCCACTGGGCACACCACCAGCGGCGGTGTTCCATCGCGCTCTCCAGGGCGGAGACCTCGGCCGGCCCGGCCGCGTCGCAGGCCGCCAGATCGGCGAGGACCAGCGCGCGGCCCCGGTGCACGGCCTCTTCCGGCGTCTCCTGGTTCATACGCACTATTGGAGCACTCCCAGGGCTTGACGCGACAACTTCTCCGAAAATATGTTTCGTCTGTGAGGAATGCGATGAAGGAAAATTTCGTCCGCCGGGCCGGCCGACCGCGTCCCGTCGCCGTCTCACCCCCGCGTCCCGCTCCTCCGGAGCCGGCGGCCCTGGCTGCCAAGGTCCGCACCATGACCCCCTCCATGACCCGCTCCATGCAGCGCGTCGCCGAGACCGTCGCCTCCGACCCGGCCGGCTGCGCCGCTCTCACCGTCACCGGCCTCGCCGAGCGCACCGGCACATCCGAGGCCACCGTGGTCCGTACCGCCCGGATGCTCGGCTACCCCGGCTACCGCGATCTGCGGCTGGCGCTGGCCGGCCTCGCCGCCCAGCAGGCGTCCGGCGCCGCGCCCGCCGTCACCGCCGACATCTCGGTCGACGACCCGCTCAGCGAGGTGGTCGCCAAGCTCACCCAGGACGAGCGGCAGACCCTCACCGACACGGCGGGCGCCCTCGACCTCGCCCAGCTCGAAGCCACCGTCAGCGCGCTGGCCACCGCCCGCCGCGTGGACGTGTACGGCATCGGGGCCTCCTCGCTGGTCGCCCAGGACCTGGCGCAGAAACTGCTGCGGATCGGCCTGGTGGCGCACGCGCACGCGGACCCTCATCTGGCGGTCACGGGGGCCGTCCAGCTGCGGGCCGGCGACGTGGCGGTCGCCATCACCCACTCCGGCCGCACCGTGGATGTGATCGAACCGCTCCAGGCGGCCTTCGACCACGGCGCGACCACCGTCGCCATCACCGGCCGCCCGGACGGCGAGGTCACCCAGTACGCCGACCACGTCCTGACCACCTCCACCGCGCGCGAGAGCGAACTGCGCCCGGCGGCGATGTCCAGCCGCACCAGCCAGCTGCTGGTGATCGACTGCCTGTTCATCGGTGTGGCGCAGCGTACGTACGAGACCGCCGCGCCCGCGCTGCACGCCAGTTACGAGGCGCTGGCGCACCGCCACTCACCGCGCGACCGCTGACCGGCGCCGCGCCCGACCCCCTCGAACCCCCGTACTCCGGAGAGCCGCACCTCCATGTCCCTCAGTCCTTATGGTGAGCTGCGTTCCGAACTCGATGGTCTGACCACCGAGGCGCACCGTCCCGATTTCGCCGAGATCGACCAGCGCTCCACGCTCGACATCGCCCGCACCATGAACCGCGAGGACGCCGGGGTGCCCGGCGCCGTTGCGGCCCAGCTGCCGAAGATCTCCGCCGCGATCGACGCCGCCGCGCTGCGGCTGGCGCGCGGCGGGCGGCTGCTGTATCTCGGCGCGGGCACGGCCGGGCGGCTCGGGGTGCTCGACGCCAGCGAGTGCCCGCCGACGTTCAACACGGATCCGTCCCAGGTCGTCGGGCTGATCGCCGGCGGCCCCGGGGCCATGGTGACGGCGGTGGAGGGCGCCGAGGACAGCAAGGCGCTGGCCGCCGAGGATCTGCGGCGGCACGGGGTGACGGCCGACGACGTGGTGGTCGGCATCTCGGCCTCCGGCCGCACGCCGTACGCGGTGGGCGCGGTGGAGTACGCGCGCGGGTGCGGGGCGCTGACCATCGGCCTGTCGTGCAACGCCGATTCGCCGCTGGCGGCGGCGGCCGAGCACGGCATCGAGGTGGTGGTGGGGCCCGAGCTGATCTCCGGGTCCACCCGGCTGAAGGCGGGCACCGCGCAGAAGCTGGTGCTCAACATGATCTCGACCATCAGCATGATCCGGCTGGGCAAGACCTACGGCAATCTGATGGTGGACGTGCGCGCCTCGAACGAGAAGCTGCGGGCCCGTTCGCGCCGGATCGTGCATCTGGCGACCGGGGCGCCCGATCCGGTCATCGAGTCGGCGCTGCGGGCGACCGACGGCGAGGTGAAGAACGCGATCCTCACCATTCTCGGCAAGGTGGACGCGCCCACCGCCGGGCGGCTGCTGTCGGAGTCGCACGGCCATCTGCGGGCGGCCCTGACGGCTGCCGCGAAGGGCTGACGGCCACTCGGCCCGGCCCGGACACGCCGGCCCCGCCGGTGCCCGGCACACAGAACGCCGAGGGGCGGCACCCCGGACCGTGCAGGTCCGGGGTGCCGCCCCTGTCGCTCGGGCGGATTCGATCCGGGTGGGATCAGAAGTCCATGCCGCCCATGCCACCGGTCGGGTCGCCGGCCGGGGCCGCCGCCTTCTCCGGCTTGTCCGCGATGACGGCCTCGGTGGTGAGGAAGAGCGCCGCGATGGAGGCGGCGTTCTGCAGCGCGGAGCGGGTGACCTTGGTCGGGTCGGGGATCCCGGCGGCCAGCAGGTCGACGTACTCGCCGGTCGCGGCGTTCAGGCCGTGACCCTGCGGCAGGTTGCGGACCTTCTCGACCACGACGCCGCCTTCGAGACCGGCGTTGACCGCGATCTGCTTCAGCGGGGCCTCCAGGGCGAGCTTGACGGCGGCGGCACCGGTCGCCTCGTCACCCTCCAGGTCCAGCTTGTCCAGCGCGGAGGCGGCCTGGAGCAGGGCCACGCCACCACCGGCGACGATGCCCTCCTCGACGGCGGCCTTGGCGTTGCGCACCGCGTCCTCGATGCGGTGCTTGCGCTCCTTCAGCTCGACCTCGGTGGCGGCACCGGCCTTGATGACGGCCACGCCGCCGGCCAGCTTCGCCAGACGCTCCTGGAGCTTCTCGCGGTCGTAGTCCGAGTCGGAGTTCTCGATCTCGGCGCGGATCTGGTTGACCCGGCCCTGGACCTGGTCGCTGTCGCCGGCACCGTCGACGATGGTGGTCTCGTCCTTGGTGATGACGACCTTGCGGGCGCGGCCGAGCAGGTCCAGGCCCGCGTTCTCCAGCTTGAGGCCGACCTCCTCGGAGATGACCTGGCCACCGGTGAGGATGGCGATGTCGGTCAGCATGGCCTTGCGGCGGTCACCGAAGCCGGGCGCCTTGACGGCGACGGACTTGAAGGTGCCGCGGATCTTGTTGACGACCAGCGTGGACAGGGCCTCGCCCTCGACGTCCTCGGCGATGATCAGCAGCGGCTTGCCGGCCTGCATGACCTTCTCCAGCAGCGGAAGGAGGTCCTTCACGTTGCTGACCTTGGAGTTGACGATGAGGATGTAGGGGTCCTCCAGCTCGGCCTCCATGCGCTCCATGTCGGTCGCGAAGTAGGCGGAGATGTAGCCCTTGTCGAAGCGCATGCCCTCGGTGAGCTCCAGCTCGAGACCGAAGGTCTGCGACTCCTCGACGGTGATGACGCCTTCCTTGCCGACCTTGTCCATGGCCTCGGCGATCAGCTCGCCGATCTGGATGTCGCCGGCGGAGATGGAGGCGGTGGAGGCGATCTGCTCCTTGGTCTCGACCTCCTTGGCCTGGCCGAGCAGCGCCTCGGAGACCTTCTCGACGGCGGCCTCGATGCCCCGCTTCAGGGCCATCGGGTTGGCGCCGGCGGCGACGTTGCGCAGACCCTCACGGACCAGGGCCTGAGCCAGCACGGTGGCGGTGGTCGTACCGTCACCCGCGACGTCGTCGGTCTTCTTGGCGACCTCCTTGACCAGCTCGGCGCCGATCTTCTCGTAGGAGTCCTCCAGCTCGATCTCCTTGGCGATGGAGACACCGTCGTTCGTGATCGTGGGGGCGCCCCACTTCTTCTCCAGAACGACGTTGCGGCCCTTGGGACCGAGCGTGACCTTGACGGCGTCGGCGAGCTGGTTCATCCCGCGCTCAAGGCCGCGCCGCGCCTCCTCGTTGAACGCGATGATCTTGGCCATGTGAAGGGGTCCTCCCATATGACGGGGTGGATGCTCCAGGACCGCGCCGGCGCCCGCGACGGACGGCCGTACGCCCGGCGGTTCCTTGCCCCGCCTGGCTCACGACCTCACCGAACCGGTCTCTGCTGTCACTCTCACCCTCAGAGTGCTAACCCATGATTAGCACTCTCCCCATGAGAGTGCAAGCGCCTTCGCGTTGTCGCAGGTGACGGCGGGGGCGCACATGACAGGGCCCGCACCCCTGCGCTGGTGTGCGCTGGGTGCGGGCCCCGGTCGCTCGGCTGCGGTGGTAGTACGGTCGGCGGTTCAGGCGGTCACCCGGACCATGTCGGCCTGAGGACCCTTCTGTCCCTGCGAGATCTCGAACTCGACCCGCTGCCCCTCTTCCAGAGTGCGGTAGCCGTCCATCTGAATCGCGCTGTAGTGGACGAACACGTCCGCACCACCGTCTACCGCGATGAAGCCGTATCCCTTCTCCGCGTTGAACCACTTGACGGTGCCCTGAGCCATTCCAAACTCCCCATGTTGCTGGCCCTTTCACGAGACCGCACTTCACGGACCCGGGTCAGACCGGAACGCGTCGACCGCCGCTGAATGTATCTGGACGGAAGCCCTCTGCAACAGGCCATTGAGGAGAGAATTCTTGGAGCGCCCAAACGGGCAAATTACGCAAAGCAGAAGAAAATCGAATATTTCCTTCGCGTCTTATCGCGCCAATCCGGCAATTGGTGCAGCGAATTTCCGCGCGTTTCCGTCGAGAAGTGTCGTGAATTCATAGGCGACTGGCATCGGCTGGGCCGTGGGGCCGGCGACGCGCGCGAGCCCACTCTATCGCCCCGGAAACGCCCAACCGCCCCGAAGCGGGCAGCTCCGGGGCGGTTGTTGAAGATGTGATCAAACGTAGACGTGACGCGGTGCGGTCAGCAGCCGCCCGCCACCGCCGGGATGATGGAGATCCCGGCGCCGTCCGGCGTGGGAGTGTCCAGGCCCTCGGCGAACCGCACGTCGTCGTCGTTCACGTACACGTTCACGAAACGGCGCAGCTTGCCCGCGTCGTCCAGCACCCGGGCGGAGATGCCCTGGTGGTTCCGCTCCAGATCGGCGAGAACGTCGCGCAGCGTACCGCCGTCGGCGGAAACCTCCGCTTGGCCGCCGGTGTAGGTGCGCAGGATGGTCGGGATTCGGACAGTCACGCTCATGCGAGGCCAGCCTCTCGGAAAGCGTCCAGATTCGGACGGATGATGGCGGTCGGACCGGTGGTCCCGGCCACCGCGTCCAGGGTCTTGAGGCCGTCGCCGGTGTTCAGTACGACCGTCGTCAGCTCCGGGTCGAGCTGCCCGGTCTCGATCAGCTTGCGGGTCACGCCCACGGTCACCCCGCCCGCCGTCTCGGCGAAGATGCCCTCGGTGCGGGCCAGCAGCTTGATGGCGTCCACGATCTGCGGGTCGGTGACGTCCTCCACCGCGCCGCCGGTGCGGCGGGCGATGTCCAGGACGTACGGGCCGTCCGCCGGGTTGCCGATCGCCAGCGACTTGGCGATGGTGGCCGGCTTCACCGGGCGCACCACGTCGTGCCCGGCCTTGTACGCCTGGCTGACCGGGGAGCAGCCCTCGGCCTGGGCACCGAAGATCTTGTAGGGCTTGTCCTCGACCAGGCCGGTCGCGATCAGCTCCTTGATGCCCTTGTCGATCTTGGTGAGCTGGGAGCCGGAGGCGATCGGGACCACCAGCTGGTCGGGCAGCCGCCAGCCGAGCTGTTCGGCGATCTCGAAGGCCAGGGTCTTGGAGCCCTCGGCGTAGTAGGGGCGGAGGTTGACGTTGACGAAGCCCCAGCCCTCGCCGGCCGGGTCACCGATCAGCTCGCTGCAGAAACGGTTCACGTCGTCGTAGGTGCCCTCGATGCCCACCAGCTCGCCGCCGTAGACGGCGGCCATCACGACCTTGCCCTGCTCCAGGTCGTGCGGGATGAACACACAGGAGCGCAGGCCCGCCCGCGCGGCGGCGGCGCCGACCGCGCCCGCCAGGTTGCCGGTCGAGGAACAGGAGAGCGTGGTGAAGCCGAAGGCGCGCGCGGCCTCCACCGCGTTGGCGACCACCCGGTCCTTGAAGGAGTGGGTGGGGTTGCCGGAGTCGTCCTTCACGTACAGTTCGCCGCCGTGCCCCAGCGCCGCGGCCAGCCGGTCGGCCCGGACCAGCGGGGTGCCGCCGGGGTGGAGGTTGGGCTTGGTGGCGACGTCGGCCGGCACCGGCAGCAGCGGGGCGTAGCGCCAGATGCTGTGCGGTCCGGCCTCGATGGCGCTCCGTAGCGCTCCGGGGTCACCGGTGGGCAGATCGTACGCGATTTCGAGTGGGCCGAAACACGCCTCACAGGCGAAGATCGGGCTGAGCGGGAACCGCTCGCCGCACTCGCGGCAGGAGAGCGCCACGGCGGGCCCGAGATCGACGGGGGCGCCGGCGGATCCCGGGGCGGCGGAGGGGCGGGGAGCGCCGTCGGGCGCGGGAGTGTGCGAGGTCAGCACAGGCATGGCTACGAGGCCCTTCTCCTCATCTTCCCCGTGACGGATTTCGCCACAGGACGGAATTGGCACCTTCCCCACCGGGAGCCTCGCGTCCTTACGAGACCGGCGGAAGGGTTGCCGGGGCTTCAACGGGCCGTTCCCTCTGCCCCTCTGGATGAGCTGTATTCGATTGGCTGCGCAGCGTCCCCGATATGCGGAGGACACCTGCGCTGTCCGAGACTGTAACGGACGCCCCGGACAATGGCTCGGGCCGTCCGATCCGCGAGACGAACAGGAGACAGACATATTCTCGCCCGAACTGGGCACCTCCGATGAGGGCCATATACGGCCATTGATGACATGCCCGACAGAACCGACTGACGTGATCTACCTGACCTACCCGACTTATGTGGTCGAAGCGAACAGGAGCGACATTCGTGCTGGAAGAGGCTGAGGAGTGGCTGACCCGCCGGTCCTGGACTGCCGCTGACCGCTCGCTGCGACGGCTGCTGGACGCGAAAGCGTCGGCCGGCCCTGCGGGCAGCGTCAGCGTCGTGCTTCCCGCGCTGAACGAGGAAGCGACCGTCGGCACCATCGTGGAAGCGCTCCGGCGCGACCTGATGGAGACCGTGCCACTGATCGACGAGCTGATGGTGGTGGACTCCGGATCCACCGACCGCACCGGAGAGGTCGCCGCAGCGGCCGGCGCCAAGGTCGTCCACCGCGACGAGATCATCCCGCGCATGCCCACCGTCCCCGGCAAGGGGGAGGTGCTGTGGCGCTCCCTGATGGCCACCAGCGGCGAGATCATCGCTTTCGTCGACGCCGACCTGCGGGAGTTCGACTCCCGCTTCGTCTCCGGCATCCTCGGGCCGCTGCTCACCGAACCCGATGTGCACCTGGTCAAGGCCATGTACGACCGCCCGCTCGGTGACGCACCCTCAGGGGCCCACCAGGGCGGCCGGGTCACCGAGTTGGTGGCCCGCCCGCTGCTCAACCTGCACTGGCCGCAGCTGGCCGGCGTCGTCCAGCCACTGGGCGGCGAGTACGCGGCCCGCCGCTCCCTGCTGGAACAGCTGCCCTTCCCGGTCGGCTACGGCGTCGAACTCGGCCTGCTCATCGACACCCTGCACCTCGCCGGGCTCGACGCGGTCGGCCAGGTCGACGTCGGGGTGCGCAAACACCGCCACCAGGACGGCCAGGCCCTGGGCCGGATGGCGGCGGCCATCATGCGCACCGCCCAGAGCCGGCTGCCGGGCCACGGCCCGGTCCCGGTGCAGCAGGGCATGATGCAGTTCGAACGCCTGGCGGAGGGCGGTTTCTCGCCGCTGACGCAC
This sequence comes from Streptomyces harbinensis, assembly GCF_900116145.1. Classification (GTDB taxonomy): domain Bacteria; phylum Actinomycetota; class Actinomycetes; order Streptomycetales; family Streptomycetaceae; genus Streptomyces; species Streptomyces carpaticus. The sequence continues at coordinate 198,328 of NZ_FPAB01000001.1, forward strand.
ACCATCCACACCGAGGAACGCCCGCCGATGGCCACCGTCCCGGAGTACGCCGCTCGCCAGGCGGCCTGACCCCGGCGGGGCGGACGGCGCCCCCCGCACGGACACGCCGAGGGTGACCGGTGGCACGTTTGTGTGGGGGGCTTCCTGGCTAGGGTCGGGTCATGGGCGTTGCAGCAGACTCCGAGACACCCCCGGTCCTGGTCGCGTCCAACCGCGGCCCCGTCAGCTACACGCTCGCCGAGGACGGCACGCTCACCGCGCGGCGCGGCGGCGGCGGCATGGTCTCCGGGCTCTCCGCCCTCGGCGACGCCGCCGGCACCTGGGTGTGCGCGGCGCTCGGCCCCGGCGACCGCGAGGCCGTCTCCCGGGCCGGCGGCGCGACCCTGGACCCCGCCGACACCGGCGGCCGGCCGGTGCGCATGCTGGACATCCCCCCGGACATCTTCGACGCCGCCTACAACGGCATCGCCAACTCCGTGCTGTGGTTCGTCCACCACCTGCTGTACCAGACCCCGCTGGAACCGGTGTACGACGCCGAGTTCGAGCGCCAGTGGACCGGCTACACCACGTACAACACCGCCTTCGCCGACGCGCTCGCCGCCGAGGCGGCACCGGGGGCCGAGGTGCTGGTCCAGGACTACCACCTCTCCCTCGTCCCCGCCCTGCTGCGCGAACGCCGCCCCGATCTGCGGATCGGGCACTTCTCCCACACCCCCTGGGCACCGCCGGACCTCTACCGGGTACTGCCCGACGCCATCGCCCGGCAGGTGCTGCTCGGCATCCTCGGCGCCGACCGCGCCGCATTCCTCACCCGGCGCTGGGCGGGCGCCTTCGCCGACTGCTGCGCCGAACTGCTGGGCGCCGAGGTGCGCGAGGCCGCGCCCGGCGGCCCGGACGCCTTCACCGTGACGTACGAGGGCCGCACCACCCGGCTCGGCGTGCACGGGCTGGGCGCCGACGGCGCGTTCCTGCGCGAGCGCGCCCACCGGCCCGATGTGGACGAGCGGTTGGCTGCCCTCCGCGAACAGGTCGGCGAGCGGGCCACCATCGTGCGGGTGGACCGCACCGAACTGTCCAAGAACATCGTGCGCGGACTGCTCGCCTACCGCCGGCTGCTCACCGAACGCCCCGAATGGCGCGGCCGGGTGGTGCACGTGGCGTTCGCCTACCCCTCCCGGCAGGACCTGGCCGTCTACCGGGACTACACGGCCGAGGTGTCCCGGGTCGCCGAGGGCATCAACGCCGAGTTCGGGCAGGACGGCTGGACGCCGGTCGTGCTGCACGTCAAGGACGACTTCGCCCGCTCGCTCGCCGCCTACCGGATGGCGGACGTGGCGCTGGTCAACCCGATCCGGGACGGCATGAACCTGGTCGCCAAGGAGATCCCGCTGATCTCCGAGCGCGGCTGCGCCCTGGTGCTGTCCCGCGAGGCGGGCGCCGCCGCCGAACTCGGCGACGACGCCCTGCTGGTCAACCCCTACGACATCGCCGGCACCGCCGAGGCCCTGCACCGCGCGCTGACCATGGACGCGGACGAACGGCGGACCCGCGCCGGACGCCTGGCGAAGGCCGCCACCGCGCTCACCCCACGCGACTGGTTCCTGACCCAGGTCGAAGCACTGCGCACGACCTGACGGCCGGGGCGGGGCGGGCCAGGCCGGGCCAGGCCGGGGCCAACCGAGGGCCCGCTCCAGACGGCCGGGTCCGGCTCGGCCCCCCGCAGGGGTCAGCCGCAGACCGCCCGGTCCACCAGGTCGTAGCCCGCCTGGAACTGCGCCTCGGCCTTCTCCTGGTCGTCCAGCCACAGGGTGAACCCGGCCGCCGCCGCCGAGTAGCGGCCGTCGCCGCTCACCCCGCCCTCCGAGACGGTGCCGAACGAGGTGCCGCCGTGGAACCACAGCCCGCCGTCCGCACAGCGCCCCGGGTCGGCGCCCGCCACCGGGCGCCACACGATGCCGAGCCCGTACCCGGCGCCCGGCGCGAACTCCTCGGCGGGCACGGTCTCCTTCATCGTCTCCAGCGTCGCCGGCTCCAGCAGTTCACCGCCGAGGAGCGCCCGCAGGAAGGTGTTCATGTCGGCGGTGGTGCTGATGATGGCCCCGTCCGCCCCGGCGTCCGCCATGATCGAGGTGTCCGTCAGCTCTTCCCTCCCCGGGAACTGCATGTAGGCGGTGGCGGTGGGCTGCGGGACATACGCGCCGCTGCCCGGGGTGAGCGTGTGCCGCAACCCCAGCGGCTCGATGATCCGCTCGTGCACCTCGTGCTCCCACGAGTGCCCGGTCACCTTCTCGATGATCATCCCGGCCAGGATGTAGTTGGTGTTGGAGTACGACCACCGGGTCTCGCCCTGCGGATCGTCCGCGTCCGGCAGCCAGCCGGGGGCCTCGGTCAGGGCGAGGGCCACCTTCTCCTCGGCGGTGGAGGTGGCGAACCGGGTCTCGCGGTAGTTCTCCGGGGTGAGGGCGTCCGGATCGGAGAGGAAGAGAATGTCCGTGTAGTTGGCGAGACCGCTGGTGTGCCGCAGCAGATTGGTGACCGTGATCCGGCCGCCGTCGTTGCCGTTGCCGGTGACGACGCCCGGCAGCAGCTCCTCCACCGTGTCCTCCAGCGCCAGCTTCCCCTCCTGGACGAGCTGGAGGGTGACCACGGAGACGAAGGTCTTGGTGTCCGAGCCGATCCGGTAGTACGCGTTCCCGGGCACCTCGCCCTGCCGCTCCAGATCGTCGACCCCGGCCCGCGCCGTCCGGTGCGTCCCGGCCGCGTCCACCGATTCCGCCGTGACGCCGGTGGCCCCCGCGGCCACCACCGCCTCGGTGTCCCGCTCCAGCTGGCGCGCGAACCGGTCGCCGTGCCCCGCCCCGTGCTGCTCGGCGGCCCCGGCCACCGCGCCACCACCGCCCGGTGCCAGCAGGGCGACGGCGGCGATCGTGCCCAGGCCCGTGACGGCCAGCCCGGCCCGGGTCCACGCCGTGCGCCGCGACCGCGTGCCGCCGCGACCGCCGTTGTGCACCGCATCCATCATCCGACTCCGTTCTGTCAGTATCACTGCACACAACGTTACCGAGTGTCACTGACAACCACGAGCCGGATGGCCCCCGGAACCGGGGTGGGGCTGCCCCCACCCCGGCCGGTGGAGCCGACCGGGCCTCAGCCGAGCGCCGCCGCGAGGGCGGACAGCAGCCCCGCCACCCCGGCCGGCCCGTCCACCGTCACATCCGTGACCGCCGCCAGCTCGGCCACCTCCGTACTGCCGCTGCACACCCGCAGCCCCGGCACCCCGGCCTCGCGCAGCTTCGCCACCGCGTCGAACGCCGCCAGATCACCGAGGTCGTCGCCGCCGTACAGCACCGCCGAGGCGTCCGTCTCCCGGGCCAGCGCGGTCAGCGCCGCGCCCTTGTCGGTGCCGGGCGGGCGCACCTCCAGGACGAACCGGCCCGGCTCCAGGGCCAGTTCCAGCCGCGCCGCCAGCTCGGCCAGCGGCTCGCGCAGCGCGGCGAACACACCCGCCGGGTCGGGGGCGGTACGGGTGTGGACGGCCAGCGCGTTGCCCTTGTCCTCCAGCAGCACGCCGGGGCCCGACCGCTCCACCAGGTCCGTCAGTTCGGTGCGGGCCGCCGCCACACCCGGGTGCGGCGGCGGGCGGTGCAGGGTGCCGGTCGCCGCGTCCCAGCGCTCCGCGCCGTAGGCACCCAGCACGGTCAGCCCGGCCAGCTCCGGATGCCCGGCGAACCCGCCGAGCCGCACGGCCACCTCGGCCGGGCGGCCGGTGATGATCGCCAGCACCCCGATCCGGGGCGCGAGCCGGGCCAGCGCGGGCAGCGCGTCCTCGTGCGCGTACGCCCGGGTGGGGTCGTCCACGATCGGCGCCAGCGTGCCGTCGAAATCCAGCGCCACCAGCGCGCGTTCCGGGCGCGCGAGCAGCGCCGCGAGCCCGTCGCGGCCCGCCTCGGTCACCGGCTCCGGAAGGGAAGGCGAGGAAGGGGAAGAGGGGGAGGAAGGTACGGGAGGAGTGCCCATGCCCGGACCCTACCCAGCGGGCACCGTCATCTGCGCTCGCGGCGCTGCTCGCGCCGCCGCCGCAGCAGGTTGACCGTCACCGGGTCGTGTGCCAGCGCCCGCTCGTCGTCCAGCAGCGCGTTGAGCAGCTGGAAGAACCGGGTCGGCGAGATGCCCAGCCGCTCGCGGATGGCCCGGTCCCGGGCCCCGTAGTCCGTCCAGCCCTGCCGTGCGACGGCCAGCACCGCCAGCTCGCGCTCGGACAGCTCCGGCTCCGTACCCCGCTCACCACTCACCCGGGCATTTTATGTTCTTACGGACAGCCCGCTCCCGGCCCCTCCCCGCTGCTCCCCCGCTACTCCTGCGGCCCCTGCGCCTCCAGGTCGGCCGCCTCCGCCTGCTCCTGGAGGTCGGCGAGGATGCCCTGAACGTTGCTCCCCGGCTCCAGCGTGGCCCCGATGCCCTGCGCCACCAGCGTGGACACCCGGCCCCAGGACACCTTGCCCACCGGGAAGAACGTCGCCGTCGGCAGCGACTCCAGGAACGGCGTCAGCCGCACCCCCGCGTCGCCCTCCTCCGCGTCCTGCATCTCCTGCGAGGCCGGCGTCGTCACCGGCAGCAGCTCCCAGCGCTCCGCGAAGGAGTTGACGTTCTCGGAGGTGAAGACGTACTTCAGGAAGGTGCCGATCGCCTCCCGGTGCCCCCGCTCGTTGAACGCCATCACCCACGACGCCTCACCGAGCGTGGTGGTGGACGGCGCGGCGACGCCCGGCAGTTCGGCGATCCCCCACTCCACCTGCCCCCGGTCGGCCTGCCGCATCAGCACCGGGTCGGCGAACAGCATGCCCACCGTGCCGGAGGCGAAGTCCGCGTACGCCTGCACGCGGGTGGTCGAACCCGGCGCCCGCTCGCCGGTCAGCCCCGGGCCGACCAGCTCGTCCCGCAGCCAGTTGAACGTCGAGGCGTTCATCGGCGAGCTGATCGTGTAGCCGCCGGTGTTGTCGGTCAGCCCGCCCCCGCCGCTGACCATCCACATGAGCGTCTCGCCCGCCGCGTCGTCGTGCCCCAGCGGCAGCGCGAACGGGGTGGGGACGCCCGCCGTGCGCAGCGCGGTGGCCGCCTCCAGCAGCTCCTCCCAGGTCTCCGGCGGCGCCTTGGGGTCCAGACCGGCGTCCTCGAACAGGTCCTTGTTGTAGAAGAGCCGCCCGATGCGCGCCGCGAACGGCATGCCGTACTGCACCCGGCGCATCTCGCCCGCGATCGCCAGCGACGGAATGAAGTCGGCGAGCTGGGATATCGGCAGCAGTTCCTCCGCCCGGTACAGCTGGCCGGCCGCCGCGAAATCCGCGAACGCGCCGATCTGCGCGATGTCGGGGGCGTTTCCCTCCGCCACCATGCGTGCGACCTCGGCATTGGCGTCCTGCCAGCGCAGCGTCGTCACATCGATGATGATCTCGGGGTGTTCCAGCCGGAAATCGGCGACCAGTTCGTTCCAGTAGCGCTGGGTGCTGCCGGTGTCGGACGCGTCTCCGTACTCGGCGGCCACCAGTTTCAGCACGGTCTCCGAACTCCCGGAGTCCTCGCTCCCGCACGCGGTCGCCGAAAGGCCGACGGCCCCGGTCAGGCCGGCCGCCATTCCCAAGAACTTCCGACGTCGCACCTTCACTACCCCTTTGTCCAGAAAAGCATTTCTGCCCCGAAGTGCCGCGCGGCGCCGGCAGGCCCGCGCGATCCTCAGAGTCTGCCTTGCGGGGTCGTGATCACGACCGTGACCATCGGTATCGCTTTCACAACAGCTAGCGGCCCGTGGAGGTTTGACGGGCACATAATTCGGGGAACGGGGACGGACCGGATCAACTCCCCGCCGACCGGCACAGATCGAGCACGGCCGGGTCCAGCATCTCGCTCCCCAGCTCGCAGGCCTGCGCGAAGGACGACGGTACCCGGCCCACGCCGTCCACACCGCCCACCCCCTCCGGGAGTCCGGGCACCGCCCCGGCCGGCAGCCGGGACGCACCCTCCGCCGGCCCGTCCGGGCCCGGCCCGTCCGCCGCACCCGGGTCCGTACCGCCGCCCGGGGACGGCGCGGGCTCGGGCACCGGATGCGGCTGCGGCTCCCCCACCGGCGCGGGCTCCGCCGCGCCCGCCTCCACCACGTCCGTACCCTCCGCGCCCTCCGCGCCCTCGCTGCCCTCGGTACCCTCGCCGGCGTCGTCCGGCCCGCAGGACGCCGGGCGTTCGGCCGCCGGACCCGCGCAGAGGTCCCCGCCCGCCGGATGCACCGACACACACCCCGCGCTGCCGAGACCGGCCAGACACCCCAGCAGTACCGCCACACTCCGTCGCATCGTCATGCCCTCCCAACGCCCCGCCCCCGCAGGACCGGACGGCCGGCGCGCCCCGGATCACCCCGCGGGAGCAACCGGTTCGCCCCCAGGAGGGAAACAGGTGGACTAGACCTGTTGGCCCCGCCGGGTGAGACTGTGCCGGTGACCACTGATCACGACGACGGCTACGTCCTCGCCCTCGACATCGGCGGCACCGGCCTCAAAGGCGCCCTCATCGGCACCGACCGGCGCCGGCCCCGCCACGAGGCACGCCGCCCCACCCGGCGCGACGCCGGCCCGGACGCGGTCGTCGAAGGCGTCCTCCGCTTCGCCCGTGAGCTGTACGACACCGGGCGCGACCGCTGGGGCACGCCCCCGCTCGCCGCCGGCGTCGTCCTCCCCGGCATCGTCGACGAGACCACCGGCACCGCCGTGTACGCCGCCAACCTCGACTGGCGCGACCTCCCGCTGCGCCGGCTGCTCAGTGACGCACTCGACGGCCTCGACGTGCGGCTCGGCCACGACGTCCGCACCGCGGGACTCGCCGAGGCCCGCCTCGGCGCGGCAGCCAAGGCCGGCAGCGGACGGTTCTTCTTCGTCGCGCTCGGCACCGGCATCGCCTGCGCCATCGGCACCGGCGGCGGCATGGAACACGGCGCGCACGGCGGCGCCGGCGAACTCGGCCACATCATCGTCCGGCCCGGCGGCGACCGCTGCGGCTGCGGGCAGCGCGGCTGCCTGGAGACCCTGGCCTCCGCCGCCGCCGTCACCCGCGCCTGGGCCGCCGCCTGCGGCGACCCGGCCGCCACCGCGGCCGACTGCGCCCGCGCCGTCGCCGCCGGCGACCCGGCCGCCCGCGCCGTCTGGCAGCGGGCCGTCGACGCGCTCGCCGACGGACTGCTCACCGGCATCAGCCTGCTCGACCCGGAGCTGATCGTCATCGGCGGCGGGCTCGGCGAGGCCGGCGACACCCTGCTCACCCCGCTGCGCACCGCGCTCACCGACCGCGCGGTGGCCTTCCACCGGCTGCCCGAACTGCTGCCCGCCGCCCTCGGGGACGCCGCGGGCCGCCTCGGCGCCGGGCTGCTCGCCTGGGACGCCGCCCTCCCCCACGCCCCGAAAGGCCCCACACCATGACCGCCAGCACCGCGCCGCTCACCACCCTGACCGGCGCCGACATCGTCCGCCCCACCGGCATCGACCGCGGCGGCCGGATCACCGTCGCCGGCTCCCGCCTCGCGGACCCCACCACGCAGACGCGGGACAACGGCGGCGGCGACGTCCTCGACCTGACCGGCCACTGGATCGTCCCCGGGTTCATCGACATCCACGTGCACGGCGGCGGCGGCGCCTCCTTCTCGGCCGGCACCGCCGAGGAAGCCCTCACCGCCATCGACACCCACCGGCGGCACGGCACCACCACCCTGCTCGCCTCCACCGTCACCGGCACCCTCGACGACCTGGCCCGGCAGGCGTCCGCCCTCTCCGAACTCGTCGAACAGGGCGACCTCGCCGGGCTGCACTTCGAAGGCCCCTTCATCTCCCCCGGCCGCTGCGGCGCCCACGACCCGGCACTGCTGCGCGCCCCGGAACCCGGCGCCGTACGCCGCCTGCTGGACGCCGCGCGCGGCACCGCCCGGATGATGACCCTGGCCCCCGAACTGCCCGGCGGCATCGAGGCGGTACGGCTGCTCACCGAGCGCGGCGCGATCGCCGCCGTCGGACACACCGACGCCCCGTACGACACCGTCCGCGCGGCCGTCGAGGCAGGCGCCCGGGCCGCCACCCACCTCTTCAACGCCATGCCGGCCCTCGGCCACCGCGCGCCGGGGCCGGTGGCGGCGCTGCTGGAGGACGAGCGGGTCACGGTCGAGCTGATCAACGACGGCACCCACCTGCACCCCGCCGCGCTGCGGCTCGCGCTGCGCGCGGCGGGGCCGGACCGGGTGGCGTTCATCACGGACGCGATGGGCGCGGCCGGCATGGGGGACGGCAGCTATCCGCTGGGCCCGCTGCGGGTGGAGGTGACCGGCGGGGTGGCCCGGCTGCCGGAGGGCACCATCGCGGGCTCGACGCTGACCCTGGACCGCGCCCTGCGGCGGGCCGTCACGGTGGACGGCCTGCCGATCGAGGACGCGGTCCGCGCGCTGTCCACCACCCCGGCCCGGCTGCTGGGCCTGGCGGACCGCACCGGCTCCCTGGAGGCGGGCAAGGATGCGGACCTGGTGGTCCTGGACGCCGCGTTCACGGTGACGGGAGTGATGCGCCGGGGTGAATGGCTGGTGAAGCCGTGAGGCCATGAAAGAAGGCCGCCCGGGGTGGGGGGTGGCGGCCGTGAGGGGTGCGCGGAGGAAAGCGCGCGGCGGGCGTCAGCCGGTGACCTGCTCGTCGGTGATCCACAGCTTGTCGATGTAGACGTCGCACTTGTCACCGGGTGTGCAGCCGATGTGGAAGGTGTTCTCACCCGGTTCCAGATCCACCAGCTTCCAGGTGCGCGTCCACCGCTTGTCCAGGCCGTCCGAGTCGTCGATGTGCGGCCCGTTGAAGTCCCGCGCATCGATCTTGTCGTTGCGGATCTCGGAGTTGACCGCGAAGCTCAGCGACTGGTCGCCCTTCACGGTGTATCCCATATTGAAGTAGTACTGACCGGGCTCGCCCTGGAAGTCGACCGTCCAGGTCACGGTGGCGTTGTGGTTGTTCATACCGCCCACGTACGCGCCGCTGCCGGACCGGGCGCCGGGGATGTTGGACTCCAGGACGGCACCGGCGGACAGGGTGACCTCGCCGGGGGCGGTGATGTCCGCCGTCGGCAGTTCGGCGTCCGGGTCGCCGTCCTCGTCCTCCTCCTCGTCGCCCGGGTCCTCCTCTTCCGGGTTGGTGTCCTCGTCCCGGTGGTCGTCGGTCGGATCGACCGTCGGGTCGCCCTGGGACTGATCGCTGTCGTCGCTGTCGCCGTTGCTGAAGATCACCGCCGCGCCGACGCCCACGACCACCGCCGCGACGACGGCGATGGCGCCGATGAGCAGCCCGTTGCGCTTCGGCGGACCCGCGTCACCGCGCCCCCGGCCGCCGTGACCGCCGTGGCCGCCGTGCGCGCCGCCGGGCTGGGTCTCCGGGGCCGCGTAGTACGCGTCCTGCTGCCCGTGCCCGGCACCGCGCTGCTGGCCGCCGAAGCTCCGCTCGCCGACCGGGCGGACCTGGTGGTACGAGGGCGGGGGCTGCGGGGCCTGCGGCTGCCCGGCCCCGCCCTGCCCGCCCTCGGGTCGATAGAGGTACCCGAAGGGGTCGTCACCCTGCTCAGGCGTACCTCTGCCCTGGCTCCCCGCACTCATCGCCCGCGCTCCTTACCCTTACCTGTCACTGCTGTGCCCCGCCCTGGTACATACGGGCGCGAGCCTACCCCGTTCGGGGGACAGCGCCGCCCTGTCCGCTCAGCCGGCTCGGCGGCGGCCCTGTGACCTGGATCGTTTCTCGACGTACATGCGCTGGTCGGCGGATTCCAGGATCTCCGCCGTGGTCATGCCGCACGAGGCCCAGCCGATGCCGAAGCTCGCCCCGACCCGGACCGCGCGGCCCTCCACCCGGATGGGCGGGATGATCGCGTTGCGCAGCCGGACCGCCAGGTCGGAGGCGTCGGCCGTGCCGAGCCCCTCGGCAAGCACCACGAACTCGTCCCCGCCGAGCCGGGCCACCGTGTCGTTGTCCCGTACGCCGCGCTCCAGCCGCCGGGCGACCTCCACCAGCACCGCGTCGCCGCACACGTGGCCGAAGCGGTCGTTGATGGACTTGAAGCCGTCCAGGTCGCAGAAGAGCACGGCCAGGCCCTTGCCGTCGCCGCCGGGCGTCTCGGGGGACCTGATGTGCTCATGGTCGTACCCGGGCCGCAGCGGCCCCGTGGCGCCGCTGTCGAAGGCGTCGGCCGCGGCCTGGGCCGGGCTGGCGTCCCGGCCGTGCCGGGCGCGGCGCGGCGCCTGCTCGCATATCCGCTCGCTCAGCCGGGCCCGCAGTTCGGCGGAGTTCGGCAGGCCGGTGAGGGAGTCGTGGCTGGCGCGGTGGGCGAGGGCGAGTTCGTGCCGCTTGCGCTCCTCGATGTCCTCCACATGGGTGAGCAGCATGCGGGCGCCCTCGGCGGCGTCGGCGACCACCGAGTTGCGCAGGCTGACCCAGACGTAGCTGCCGTCGCGGCGGGCGAGCCGGAGTTCGGCGCGTCCGCCTTCGGCGGAGGTACGCAGCAGGACGCCGGTGTCCTCGGGGTGGACGAGGTCGGCGAACCCGTAGCGGCGCAGGACGGCGGCCGAGCGGCCCAGCAGCCGGCACAGGGCGTCGTTGACGCGCAGCAGCCGGCCGTGTTCCTCGCCGCCGACCTCGGCTATGGCCATGCCGCTGGGCGCGTACTCGAACGCCTGCCGGAAGCTCTCCTCGCTGGCGCGCAGGGCTTGCTGCTCGCGCTCAAGCCGGACCAGGGCGCGCTGCATGTTGCCGCGCAGCCGGGCGTTGCTGAGGGCGATGGCGGCCTGGGTGGCGTACATCTGGAGGGCTTCGCAGCCCCAGGCGCCGGGGCGGCGGCCGTTGCGCGGCTTGTCGACGGTGAGGACGGCGAGCAGTTCGCCATCCGGGGCGTGCATGGGGGCGAAGAGGCGGTCCATGGGGTGCCACTCGTCCGGGTACCGGGGGGCGGGCCCTGTGGTGCGCCACTGGGGGACGTCGTCCTGGTCGAGGACCCAGCCCTCGGTATAGGGGATGAAGCGCAGTTCCCCCCAGCGCTCGCCCATGCTGAGCCGGCGTTCCCAGGAGGCGCGCGGGCCGGAGCGGCCGGCCACCTCGGCTTCGACGGTGTGGCTGCCGGCGACGGCGGCGACCAGGAGGTCACCGTCAGGTCTGACGTAGTTGACCGCCGCCAGTTCGAAGCCGACGGCTTCGACGACCCCGTTGGCGATGGTCTGCAAGGTGTCGGCCACGCTGCGGGCGGTGCTGAGCTTCGCGAGGACGCGGTGCAGCTCTCGCAGCGAGGCGAGTCGAACGTATGGCTCCGTTTCCGTTTCCATCACTCCCCCGAACGACCCGAATGCACGTGCAGATACACAGGCCACTGAATCACAGGGAGCTGCCCACTAGGTACACAGGGTCAGCGATAAGTCGCCTGCTGTGATTCAAGTCACACTGCGGAAGGGCTCGGTCGCACGATGTAGGACGCCGGCCCGTCCCCTCTGGTTCTGGGGCCCGATGCGCCGCACCACTGTGCGCCGTTAGCGTGTCGGAGTGCGCCTCCCCACTGAGTCATCCCAGAGTCCGGAACCGCCCGTCCCCCATTCTGGAGGAGTGAGCGAGGACGAGTTCAAGGCCGCCATGTCCCGGCTCGCCGCCGGAGTGGTCCTGGTGACCGCCCACGACGACGAGGACGGCCCGCACGGCGCGCCCGCGGGCATGACCGCCACCGCCTTCATGTCCGTCTCCCTGGACCCGCCCCTGGTGCTGGTGAGTGTACGGACCGGCTCGCGCATCGACGAACTGCTCGAACGCCAGCCGCTGTGGGCCGCCTCCCTGCTCGCGGAGGGCGAGCGCGTCATAGCCGGCCGGTTCGCCATGAAGGGCCGGCTGAGCGACCGGCTGCTGTTCCAGGAAGTACCGCACCGGCTGGGCGAGATCACCGGTGCCCCGCTGCTGACCGACGCGCTGGCGACGGTCGAGTGCCGCACCGAGCAGCGCGTCGCGGCCGGTGACCACACGCTCGTGGTGGCCCGGGTGCTGTCGGTGGGCCTGCCGCCGGCGGAGGGCGGCCCGCTCGCGTACTTCCGGGGCCGGTACCGCCACCTCGCCTGACGGCGGGCGGCGGGTGGCGGGCGGTGGACGCCTGACTCCCAACGCCGGACGCCGGACGACGGACCGATCGCTCCGCCCGGCGAGCAGCCGGTCCGGTCAGTCCCAGCCCTGCCGCCCCGAACGCCCCCGCTTCACATCCGACCGCTGCTTCTTCTCCCGCAGCCGCCGCTCGTTGATCCCCCGCGGCACCTTCGTGGCCCGGCGCGGCGCCCGCGGCGGCGCCGTCGCCTCGGCGAGCAGCCCGGCCATGCGCAGCGCGGCGGTCTGCCGGTTGCGCCACTGCGAACGGTGCTCACTGGCGCGCACCACCAGCAGCCGCCCGTCCACCAGCCGCCCGCGCGCCGCCAGCTCGCGCAGCGCCCGCTCCTTCCACACCGGCGGCAGCGCCTCGGTCGCCGCGACGTCGAAGATCAGCTCGACCTGACTGTCGGTGGTGTTGACGTGCTGACCGCCCGGACCCCCCGACCGCGAGAAACGCCAGCGGAGCTCGGCCTCGGGCAGGAGGACCGAGCCACGGATGACATAGGGGCCGGACATGTGTCCATGGTCCTACGCGCCCCCGGGGGTCCGCATCCCACTTTCGTGCGGCGCGGAACCCCACGGGCCCCTGTCATCGTTGGAGGGGTGCGGGGTGCCTACCCGCACTCGGGCAACCGATCAACCAAGCAGGATTAAAGGGGATTCTCCATGGGTGTGAGCCTGACCAAGGGCGGCAATGTCTCGCTGACCAAGGAGGCTCCCGGTCTGACGGCCGTCACGGTCGGCCTCGGCTGGGACGTCCGCACCACCACCGGTGCCGACTTCGACCTCGACGCGAGCGCCCTTGCGGTGAACGCCGCGGGGAAGATCGTCTCGGACCAGCACTTCATCTTCTACAACAACCTCACCTCGCCCGACGGCGCCATCCAGCACACCGGCGACAACCTGACGGGTGACGGCGACGGCGACGACGAGACCATCAACATCAACCTGGCCTCGCTGGGCGCCGATGTCGACAAGGTCGTCTTCCCCGTCTCCATCCACGACGCCGACAACCGCGGCCAGAACTTCGGCCAGGTCCGGAACGCGTACATCCGCGTCACCAACCAGAACGGCGGCACCGAGATCGCCCGTTACGACCTGACCGAGGACGCCTCCACCGAGACCGCGATGGTCTTCGGCGAGCTGTACCGCAACGGCGCGGAGTGGAAGTTCCGCGCGGTCGGCCAGGGTTACGCCTCCGGCCTGGCGGGCATCGCCCAGGACTTCGGCGTCAACGTCTGAACGCCGGCCCACGGCCACGACGGGGGCGGCTCCCTTCGGGGAGCCGCCCCCGTCCGGTTCAGAACTCGGACGTGTCCAGGGTGAATCCGAACGGCTCCGGCAGCGGGAGCGGCTCGCCCAGCGCCTTCGACACGGTGTCGAGGTACCGCCCATTGCGTGGGCGGGAGAACAGTGTGACGAGACTCTTCTCCCGGTCGATCAGCAGGAAGCTGGGAATGCCTGCCCTGGCGTAACTGCCCAGCTTTCTGCCGCGGTCCTTGTCCGCGGTGGAAGGCGAGGTGACCTCACAAACCAGCAGAACCGGCGCGGGGTCGTGGTATTGCTCGGAGTTCTTGAAGACTCCCCGAGGGGCGACCACCAGGTCCGGTACGACGCGATCCGCGGGCGCGTTGCCCGGAATTCGCAGCCCCACCCCGGTTCTCATGCGCAAAGCCTTGTCCTTGCGCCCCGCGAGCTGCTCCAGCAGCTCACTCACGATCTCCTCGTGATCACCATTCGCCGGCGGCACCGTGTAGATGTTCCCCTCGATCAATTCCACGCGCCACCCCGGGGGGGCTGTCGCATCCAGGTCGTCGAAGGTCGTCTCGATCACACCGGCCATGAACTCGGCGTCGGAGACTTTCCGCCTGTCCAGCCGAGGCGCTCGGTGCTGCTGATCAGTGCCCAGATCACGCTCGGGAAGAGTCACGGTCACGGCGTACCTCCTTCTTACGGAACGCAACCCTGCCAGCGTAGAAGTGCCCTCCGACAGACGTGCCGTGACCGACCACCCGAAGGTGTGATCACCAGGTGTTCGGTTTGACCGGGGCCGGGAACACCGCCGTGTCGATCGTCGCCTCCAGCGGGGCGGGCAGCGCCAGCCGCTCGCCGAACGGGACCGAGTTCTTCTGGATGTAGCGCGCACCCGAGGGCCGGGTGAACAGCGTCGTCGAACGGTAGTGCCGGTCCACCAGGAGGTACGCCGCGACGCCCGCGCGGGCGTAGGCGCGGACCTTCTCCACCCGGTCCACGTTGCCAGTGGCTTTCATCGTCACCTCCGCGACCAGCAGCGCCGAGGCCGCCGTCACCGTGGTGGCCCCGGTGCGGGTCAGCACCAGGTCGGGCAGCACCCGGCCCGGCATCTCCGCGTCCGCCAGCGCCAGCACCGGCACCGGGCCGACCCCGGAGCGGACCTCCGCGTCCGCCCGCTGGGCGCCGAGCTGGGCGGCCAGTGAGGCCACGATCTCCGCATGCCCGGCGTCCTCCTGTGGCGTGACCCGCACATGGCCGTCCACCAGCTCCACCCGCCAGCCGCCGGGCGCCACCGCCGCCATGGCCGCGTAGCCGTCGAGCGCCGCCTGCGCCGCCACGGCGGCGGCCGTTCCCGTGTTCATGTCCCCGACCATCCCAGCGCGGCCCGGCGTGCCGACAGACCGCCCCGGCGATGATCACCCGAAGGTGTGAGCTTGACCTCAAGTTCACTTGAGGTTGCACCGTGGAGCCGTTCCACCGCCGGACACCAGCTCATCGGCCCACCGGCCCACCGGCCCACCGGGAAGGACAACCTCTCCGCCATGCACGCCATCCAGCTCCACGCCTACGGCCCGCCCGAGAACCTCCGTTACGAGGAGGTCTCCGACCCCGAGCCCGGCCCCGGCCAGGTCCGGATCGCCGTCGCCGCCGCCGGCGTCCACCTCGTCGACACCACCCTGCGCACCGCCCCGCTCCCCCACTGGCCGGAAACCACCCTCCCCACCATCCCCGGCCGCGAGGTCGCCGGCACCGTGGACGCGCTCGGCCCGGACACCGACCCCGCCTGGCTCGGCCGCCGCGTCGTCGCCCACCTCGGCATGGTCCCCGGCGGCTACGCCGAACGCGCCGTCACCGCCGCCGACCGGCTGCACCACCTCCCCGACGCCGTCCCCTTCGACCGGGCCGTCGCGATGATGGGCACCGGCCGGATGACCATGGGCATCCTCCGCTTCGCCACCCTCGGCCCCGAGGACACCGTCCTCGTCCTCGCGGCGGCCGGCGGCATCGGCGCGCTCCTCGTCCAGTACGCCCGGCACCGCGGCGCCACCGTCATCGGCGCGGCCGGCGGCCCTGCCAAGGAGGCCACCGTCGCCCGGCTCGGCGCCGATCTCGCCGTCGACTACACCCGCGACGACTGGGCGGACCGGATCCGCGCCGCCCACGGCGAGCGCCCCGTCACCCGGGTCTTCGAGGGCGTCGGCGGCGCGTGCGCCCGCACCGCCGTCTCGCTCCTCGCCCCCGGCGGCGCGCACGTCTCCTACGGGTACGCCTCCGACCCCGACGACACACTGGTCATCGGCGAGGAGGAGCAGCGGCGGCTCGGCATCACCTCCGAGCAGACGCTCGGCCCGGCCCTCGCCGCCAAGATCGGCGGCATGGAGAACATCCGTGTCCTGGAGGAGGAGTCCCTGCGCCACCTGGCGGCCGGCACCCTCACCCCGCTGATGCAGCGCTACCCCCTGGCCGAGGCCGCCCGCGCCCACCGCGACCTGGAGTCCAGGGCGACCATCGGGAAGGTGGTCCTCATCCCCTGAGCGGGCCGGCCTGGCGGCCGGCCGGACGGACAGGCGGACGGACGGACAGGCGGACGGACGGACAGGCGGACGGAACGACCACCGGACGGCCGGGGCCACGGGCCGGGCCGCCAGGCCACGAGACCACCGGAGCACCGGGCTGGGCCGGGCCGGGCCCGCCAGGCCACCGGGCGGCCGGGGCCACCACCGGACGGCCGGGTTCGGACGGCCCGGCCGGGCCCACCACCGGACGGGCAGGCCGGGTCCAACACCGGACGGGCAGACCGCCAGGGCACCGGGCCACCAGACGGCCGGGGCTACCACCGGGCGGCCGGACCGCCGGGCCGCCGGGCCGGGCTGGGCTGGGCTGGGCTGCCCGGACCATCGGACCATCGAAACCACCGGACGAGCAGGCCGCCAGGCCGGGCAGGGCAGGCCGCCAGGCCACTGGGCGGCCGGGACCGCCGGACCACCGGACCGGGCCGCCGGGCCGCCGAACGGCCCGAGCCACCACCGGGGAGGCCGCCGGGCCACGGGCCGGGGCGCCAGGCCGCCGGGTCACTGGGCGGCCGTCCGCAGGGCCACCGGACCGGGCCGGGCAGGCCACCGAACGGCCGGAGCCACCACCAGGGGCCGGGGGCCGGACCGGCCCGGGCAGGCTGGGCAAGGCAGGCCGGGCCACCGGCCCGTCAGAGCCGGACCACGACCAGCGCCGTGTCGTCCGTCGCGCCGTCCGGTGGCAGCAGTTCGTGCAGGATCACGTCGGCCAGGTGCTCCGGGCCGGCGCTCCGGTGCCGTACCAGGGTTTCCGCCAGCCGGGCCAGCCCCACGTCGATGTCCTCCCGGCGGCGCTCGATCAGCCCGTCCGTGTAGAGGACGAGGGTGTCCCCCTCCGCGAACCCGGTGCGCTCCTGCGGCCTCGGCAGATGCTCGATCCGGGCCCCCAGCGGCGGATCGGTGGCACCGTCCAGGAACTCCACGCCCCCGTGGGCCCGCAGCACGGCGGGCGGCGGGTGCCCGGCGCAGCTGTACGTCAGGAGGTGCGCGCCCCAGTCGACGGCGACCTGCGCGACGGTGGTGTTCTCCGCGCCCTCGACCGAACGGGCGTACAGCCCGAGGATGTCCAGCGCCTGGGCCGGCCCCTCCGCGACCCGGGAGGTGGCGCTGAGCGCGCTGCGCAGCAGGCCCATCACCCCCGCGGCGCGCAGTCCGTGGCCGACGACGTCGCCGACCGTGGCGACGATGCGGTCGTCCGGCAGATCGACCAGGTCGTACCAGTCGCCGCACACGTTCAGGGCGCTGACGGCGGGCTGGTACCGCACGGCGGCCCGGTGGTGCCCGACATCGCCGGAGACGGGCAGCATCGCCTCCTGGAGCGCGAGGGCCACCTCGCGCTCGCGGGCGTGCGCCCGGCGCAGCCGCTCGTTGACCTCCTGGAGTTCCCGGGCCCTGGTGTACAGCTCGACCTCCAGCACCCGGGTTCTGCTGTCGTCGGGCAGGGCGCCGAGCCTGATCAGCTCGGTGACCTCCTCCACCCGGTGCACCACCAGCACCACCCGTCCGCCGGGCCCGAGCACCGGGGTGTTGACCGGGCTCCAGTACCGCTGCTCCCACACCCCGGGCCGCTCCGCGTGCTGGACGTCGTACCGCTGGAGCGCCATGCTGTCCCGCTCGCCGGTGGCCACGACCCGCCGGAGGGAGGCGTGCAGGTTCCGGGCGCCCTCGGCACCGGCGTTGTCCGGGCTGTCGGGGAACACGTCGAACACATACCGGCCCACCAGCTCCTCGCGGGAGCGCCCGGAGACCCGCAGGTACGCGTCGTTCACGTCCGCGTACACCAGCTCGGGGGTCAGCAGCGCCACCATGCTGGGCAGCCGCCGGAACACCGCCGCGTAGTCGATGCCGATCCCTGCGTCCGTCATGCCAGCCCGCCTCAGCGCCGCTCCCGGTGATCCACCAGCCTAGGAGCGGTACGGGGCCCGCGCCCCCCGAGCGTGCGCGGAGCGTGCGCCGCGCCGGGGCGCCGGGGCGGGCCGGGGGCCAGGGGGCCGCCGCCTGGCGCGGGGGCACCGGTACCGCCGTACGGGCCCGGCCTCGCCCCGGTACGTCACCCCGGCGGCCGTCACCCCGACCGGCCCCGCCGGCCACCCCCGCCCCGCCCCGCTACCCGACCCGTTCCGCCTCCAGCAGCACCAGCCGCTCCGGATGCATCGTCGGCGCCCGCACCCCCGCCTCCGCCAGCACCCGCCCCGGCAGCGTCACCCCGTCCGCGTCGCCCCACCACGGCAGCGGCATCCACGACGACACCCCCGCCGCCCGCCCCGGCTCCAGCGGACGCACCCGGTACTCCGCCGCCGGGTCGAGGCCGGGCAGTTGCACCCGCCCCACCGGCGCGGTCACGCTCGTCGCCATCTGCACCAGCGCGTACACCGCCCGCGCCGCGTCCGGCGCCACCACCCCGTGCACCCACAGCGCCGGGTCCGGGTGGTCGCCGCGCACCACGACACCGCCGTGCAGCAGCCCACGCAGCCGCTTGTAGAGCGTGATCCACTCCGCCAGCTCCGCCCGGTCCTCCGCGCTCGCCCGGCTCAGGTCCCACTCGATCCCGAAGTGCCCGAACAGCGCCGTACCCGCCCGGAAGTCGAGCCGGTGCACCCGCCCCGTGGTGTGCGCCGCCGGGGACCCGACGTGCGAGCCCATCAGCTCGGGCGGCAGCAGCAGCCCGGTCCAGCGCTGGATCCGCTGCCGCTCCAGCGCGTCGATGCAGTCGCTCGTCCACACCCGGTCGGTCCGCTCCAGGATGCCGAGATCGACCCGGCCGCCACCGGACGAGCACGACTCGATCTCCAGTCCCGGATGCCGCGCGCGCAGTTCGTCGAGCAGCCGGTACACGGCGAGCGTCTGCGCGTGCACCCCGGCCCGGCCGCCGGCCGCGCTGTGCCCGGCCTCGATCAGGTCGCGGTTGTGGTCCCACTTCAGGTACGTCAGCCCGTACTCACCGACGATCGCGTCCAGCCGGTCCCGGATGTACGCGTACGCCTCCGGGTGCCCCAGGTCCAGCACCTGCTGCTGCCGCGCCTCGGGCGGCAGCCGGTCGCCGGTGGCCAGGATCCACTCGGGGTGGGCCCGCGCCAGGTCCGAGTCGGGGTTGATCATCTCGGGCTCCACCCACAGCCCGAACTCCATCCCCAGGCCCCGTACGTGCTCCGCGAGCGGGTGCAGCCCGTCGGGCCACACCTCCTCGTCCACGTACCAGTCGCCGAGCCCGGCCGAGTCGTTCCGCCGCCCCCGGAACCACCCGTCGTCCAGCACGAACCGTTCCACCCCCACCTCGGCCCCGGCCTCCGCCAGCTCCTTCAGCCGGGCCAGGTCGTGGTCGAAGTACACCGCCTCCCACACGTTCAGCGTCACCGGCCGGTCGTCGGTACGGGGATGGTGCGGCCGGGCCCGCAGGTACGCGTGGAAGCGGGTGGACAGCTCGTCCAGCCCGCTCGCGCCGTAACTGCCGTACACCCACGGGGAGACGTACTCCTCCCCGGCCGCCAGCGTCAGCTCGCCCGCCAGCAGCAGTTCGCCGCCGCCCAGCAGCGACACGGCGTGGCTGGTGCGCTCGGCGAGGGAACGCTGGTTGCCGCTCCACGCCACGTGCAGCCCCCACACCTCCCCGGTCCTGAACCCGAACGCCGCCGTCCCCGCCACGTGCACGGTCACCGCGTCCGTCCCCGTCCGGCCGCGCCGGTTCTCCCGCAGGTGGGTGCCGAGGGTGAAGTCGTGCCGCTGCGGGCTGCGCTCGCGCAGATGCCGGCCGGTGAGGGTCAGCAGTTCGGTGGCGCGCTCGGGCACGGGGAGGGTGAGGACCACACCGGAGAGCGTGTACGGGGCCCGGTCCGCGTCGGCGCGGTTGGTGACCGTGGCCCGCTGCCGCACCAGCCCGGAGTCCGTCAGCTCGACGTCGAGCCGCAGCCCGAGCGCGGCGTGCGCGTCCTCGGCCTCGACGGTCAGCGACGCGGCGGTGGCGTGCAGCGCGGTGACGGTGAAGGCGGTGGAGAAGTCCGCGCCCGCCCGGTGCCCGGTCAGCCCGGGGGTGCCGAGCCAGCCGGCCGACTGCTCGGGCAGCAGCGCGACGGGCACGGTCTCGTCGGTGCCGTTCGGCGCGATCGGCGGCACCTCGGCCCGTACCAGCGCGGCGAGCGCCGCCTCGGACAGCTCGCCGAGGTCGGCGCCCCAGTGCACGGCGCGCGGCAGTTTCGCGTCCGCACAGTTCAGCACCAGGCTGACCCCGCCGGCCCGAAGATGAACAATGGTCCCGTCGTGTCGCATCTGCGGCCTCTGCTTGGTTGATCGAACATGTTGAGACGTGTGCGATATTTCTACCTGGAGGACAGTCCCCATGACCACCCCGTACGCCTCCGAATCCCACACCAACCCCGACCGCTGCAACTGGTGCGAGGGCGAGGGCGCCCGCCCCTACACCTGGGCCTACATCCCCGGCAACGACCCGTTCCGCTTCAAGGACGCCGTCACCCACACCCGCATGGGCAACTGCCGCAACTGCAACGGCACCGGCCTCTACGACGCCCGCCGCGACCCGACGATCCCGCGCGACGAACACGAGGGCGGCTGAGCCGCCGAGCCGGGACCGCCGGAGTACCTTTGGGGCATCCTGGCTCCATGAGCTCTCAACTGGAAGACCTTCCGTTCACCGAGTTCATCCAACGGCCCACGGCCGCCACCGGCCGCCTCGCCTCGGTGCGCGCCCTCCGGCTGCGACGCCGCGACGCCGAGGATCTGACGGTGATGCCCACCGATCGCGCGGAGCGCGAGGGCCAGGTCGTCGATTTCACCGCGCGCCTGCTCGTCTCCCTCCTGGCACAGACCGACGGCCCCGAGCTGGTCCGCGCGGCGCTGCCGGCCGCCCTGCCGTGGGTGCGTTTCCTGCCTCCGGAGGAGGTGAAAACCCTCGCGTCCGAACTCGCCGAGACCTCCGTGACAGCGACCTCCCTCGGGAACACCGCACCCATCGCCCAGCTCCTCATCGAGTGGCGGCACACGGCCGAGCTCCACGCCGATCCAGAACTGTTCCACCTGCTCACCCACCCCAGCGGCGAGGACTACGGCCCGGCGACCCCTCCCGAGGCAGCGCACGCATGACCCCCAAACGCGGTGACCGGGCGGCGCCCCCACCCCTGCCCGACGAGTACGACATCCGCTTCGACAACGGCGAGAGCGCCAAGGGCTGGGAGTCCCTCACGAGGTCACCGGCGGCGGCCGTATCCGGTACCTGATCGACGACGCGGGCAGCACCCGGTGGACCACGTACGCAGGGACCGCGCACCCCAGAGCCACCGACAGCTGACCGGCCCTGCCCCACGGGACCCGGCCGTGGCAGGCTGGCCCCGTGGACTCCCTGTGGACGAGCGTCGTCGCCGTGGCCGGCACCCTGCTCGGCTCGCTCAGCACTCACCTCTTCCAGCGCCGGGCCACCCGCAGCCAGACCCTGCGGCAGGAACGCCTCGTCGCCTACAGCGCCTTCGCGGCGACCCTGGAGGAGTACCGGCACGGCCAGAACACCCGCTGGCACCAGCGGAACGAGCCCGACCGCACAGCAGCACGCGACGAGGCCCACCGGCTGCGAACCAGCGCCCGCCAGGCGCTCCACCGCGTCGAACTCCTCACCGACGACCCGGCGCTCACCGAACTCGCCCGGAACGCCTACCGCAGCACCTGGTCCATCTCCACCGCCGTCGAGCCCGACGAGCACCGCGAGCGGGACGGCGCCTCGCGGCAGGCCATCGAGGCATTCGTCACGGCGGCGGCCCGGCACGTGCGCTGAGCACGCCCGCCGGGCACCAGCGGACAACACTTCGGCTCCCGCCGAAACGGTTCGTTCCTAGGCTCGCGGCCATGCACATCGCGATCGAACCGAGCATCCTCTACTTCGGCACCCCCGTGGTCCTCCTCAGCACCGAGAACGAGGACGGCACCTTCAACCTGGCACCTCTCTCCTCGGCCTGGGCCCTCGGCCACACGGTGGTTCTCGGCCTCGGCAGCGACGGGCAGAGCGCGCACAACCTCACCCGGCGCCCCGATCTGGTGATCAACCTGCCGTCACCCGACCTGTGGCCCGCCGTCGAACGCCTCGCACCGCTCACCGGCCGCCACCCCGTCCCGCCCACCAAGGCGGCCGGCTGCCGCTACGAGCCGGACAAGTTCGGCGCCGCCGGACTCCACCCCGAACCGTCCGATACGGTCCGGCCACCACGCGTGGCCGAATGCCCGCTCCAGCTGGAGGCGCGGGCGGCCCAGGTACGGCCGGACGCGACGGGCACGTTCCTCATCATCGAGGCCCAGGTCCGCAAGGTCCACGCGGACCCGGCCCTCACCGTCCCCGGCACCGACCACATCAACCCGGCCGCCTGGACCCCGCTGATCTACAACTTCCGCCACTACTTCGGGCTGGGGCCCGAACTCGGCCGCTCGTACCGGACCCAGACCCCCGCGACGGTGGTCAGCGGGAGTTCTTGAGGTCGGCTATGAAGGCCGACCAGGCGGGGGAGGGGAAGAACACGACCGGACCGTCGGGGGACTTGGAGTCCCGGACCGGGAGACCGGCGGGGTGGCCGTCCGACACTTCGACGCATGCCGCATTGCTGGCGCCGCTGTAGCGCGACCGACGCCACGTGAACTCAGGGGGCATGTCTGTACTCTTCCGCTACTGATGCGAGGAGGGCCAGCGAGTTTTCCGGGGCCATGGCAAGGGCCCGGCCCATGTCGAACAACCGCTGGTAGAACCTGACCTGCCCCGGGTCGTCCGTGGAGTGGCCCCAATTGATGCCGTCAACGTAAGCCATGTCCGGGCGGTCTGCGAAGTTCATGATGATCAACAGCCCCTCCATCAGCGCGTGTACCCCAGCGCTGAACGGCAGGATCTGCACCACGATCCGGCCTCGCTCGCCGAGTGCGGCGATGTGCTCCAACTGTTCGGCCATGACCGAGGGGCCGCCGACAGGCCGCCTGATCACAGCCTCATCCATGAGCGACCAGAGCGCGGGCCCCTGGGGGTCGCTGAGATACTGCGCCCGCCGCATCCTCCTGGCGACTTTCGCATCGTTCAGCTCGTCGTCACGCCGGATCTGTCCGCTGGCGTACACCGCCTTCGCATAGGCCGGCGTTTGCAGGACGCCCGGCACCAGACTCGGTGCCCAGTCGCAGATGAGTGTCGCCTGGTGTTCCGTCTCGGCGACGGCCGTGAAGTAGTCAACGACACGGGAGCTTTCCCACGTACGACGCATTCTGTAGAACAGTTCGTCGTCCGCAGTCCCGAGGATCTGGTCCAGCCGCCTGGCATCCTCCGGACTCGGCCTGCGCCGCCCGCGCTCGAAATGGGCGATGTTTCCCGGCGAACAGATCATCAGCTTCGCCAGTGCTTCCTGGGTGAGTCCGGCCCGTTCGCGCCTGAGCCTCAGCAATTCGCCGTAGAGCTCGCGCGGCAGCTGGGGGACTTCTGGTTCTTCGCCGTTGGTCATGGCGTGCAACGTCCTTCCCTACGAAATTCGCTGTGGTGCGCGGGCCCCTGGTGCATCGTAGGAGCGGCCGGACACGCTGTGCACGTAAACAACCGCAAGTGGTGAGAAAGGCCCACCCATGAGCACAGCACCCCAACCACCCACCTCTGCCGAAAGGCTGGCAACAGCCGAACGTGTCCGCACGGCCGAGCAGGTGGTGAACGAGGTCCGTGAGGCGATGACGGCGGCCGGGGTGATCCTGCCGTCCCTGCGCATCGACCTCGCGTCCTGCTCCGGTGACGCGAAGCGTCCCCTCATCGAACTCGGCCGCTGCAACCTCGACATGGCGCGCAAGCTCGCTTCCGTCCTGCGGGGGTGCGCGCGGTGAGCGAGTCCGCGGGGCTGCTGCCCACCCGGCGCGGGAAGACGGTCACCGTGCGGCTGAAGCGGCGCGATCCGGACCGCCGGCCCCGGCTGTCCGAACTCCTCGCCCAGGCGAACGCCCTCAGCGCCGCGAACCGGCGCGGCAAGGGAGGTGCCGGAGCGTGACCCGCGCCGTGCTGCGCTTCATGCGCTGGACCAGCGAACCCGACCGCGAACCGGACGCCGCGCCCCTCACCCACCGGATGCGCTGCGATCTGTGCGGGGCCCGGTCGGACCGGACGGTGGTGTTCGGTGAGGCCCAGGACTGGCAGCTCGCCCACGCGGCCCGCAACCCGGACCACCTCACGTACACCGAAACCCTCACCCGCCCCTGGCGCGCCTGGATGAACGGCGCGGCCTGACGCGAAAGGCCCTCCGGAGTCCTCCGGAGGGCCTGTCCCCGTTGCCGAGCCGCCTGTCGGATTCGAACCGACGACCTACGCTTTACAAGAGCGGTGCTCTGGCCAGCTGAGCTAAGGCGGCAGGCCCCGAACATCAACTTCCGGGGCGCAGACAGCCTACAACGCTTCCCTTCCGCCCGGGCAGTACCCGGGCAGTGCCCACGCGCCGCCGTCCCGGTGCCCCGGGGCCCTTGCCCAGGCCGCTCGTAGCGACTGGGATGGCGGGATGGATCTCACTGCGCGGGTGTTCATCGACACCCTTCGGACGTTCCAGTCCGACGAGGAGCGGACGAAGATCAGCAAGTACTACAAGGGGGGTGGTGAGACCGAGGTCATCGGCGTCCGGATGAAGAACACCTTCGACACGGCCGCCCGGTTCGCCGGGATGCCGCTGGCCGAGGTGGAGGCGTTGCTCGACTCGCCGTACTACGAGGCGCGGATGGGGGCGGTGAGCATCCTCGACTTCAAGGCGCGCCGCAAGCGGATCACCGACGACGAGCGGCGCGCGCTGTACGACCTCTACATGGAACGGCACGACCGGATCGACAACTGGGATCTGGTCGACCGGGCGGCGCCCCGGGTGGTCGGCTGGTATCTGCTCGACAAGCCGCGCGCCCCGCTGTACGAACTCGCGCGCTCGGCCGACATCTGGGAGCGGCGCACGGCGATCACGGCGACGTTCTGGTTCATCCGGCAGGGAGACATCGACGACGCCCTGCACATCGCCGGGCTCCTGCTGGACGACGCGGAGGAGCTGATCCACAAGTCGGTGGGTACGGCGCTGCGCGAGGTCGGCAAGGTGGATCAGGAGCGGCTGGTCCGCTTTCTGCGCGAGCAGCCGGCCCTGCCCCGGGTCACGCTGCGGTACGCGACCGAGAAGCTGCCGCCGGAGCTGCGGGCGGAGTTGCTGGGCGCCGGGGACACGGCCCGGTCACCGGGGAAGGGCTGACCGTACGGTGGCGGGGCATGCGGTGCCGCACCGCATGCCCCGGAGCCGGACGGCCGGCCGGTTCACGCCTCGCCGGGTACCGCTCCCCCGCCGCCGAAGCGCGTCGTCTGGTCGTGGCGGGCGGCGTCCGCCGCCGTCGTGCCGGTGTCCCAGCGCCGGGGGCGGGAGCCGCGCAGCACTCGTTCGACCGGGGCCCAGCCGGCCGCCCGGGGGCGGTCCCAGCCGGGGGGCGGGGTCAGGGCCTCGATGGCGGCGGCGGTGTCGACGCGGACCCGGTCCCAGGCGTGGATGATCCGGCCCTCCCCGAGCGCGATGCCGACGTGGCCCCAGTTGCGGCGTGTGCCGAACAGTTCGCCGACGCTGTCGAAGAAGACGAAGGCGCCGCGCGGCGGCACTCCCTCGCGGGTGGCGGCCTCGTAGGCGGTGGCGGACTCGTGGGCGGTGTCGCCGCCGAAGAGTTCGAGGTGGTTGGCGCGTTCGTAGGCGTCCTCGGCGAAGGCGAGGCAGCGGGTGGCGTAGGCGGTGGAGCCGAGGTGGTGCTCGGCCCAGGCGATGGCGTTGTCGACGCGGGCGTCCTCCATCCGCCGATGGTGCGGGCGCGGCTCCGGGAGCGCCAGCGGTTTTCCCTGACCCGGCCGCCGGTGGCGCGGCTTCCGCCGTTCCGCTCCCCTCTGTGCGAACATGTGTTCGAGAGATCGAGCGTCACGGAGGAGCCCATGACTCAGCCCAGTTGCTATCTCCTGGAGTTCTCCGTCGGATCCGGCGGGGCCCGCAAGGGCGACATCTACGCCGCGGGCACCCTCGCCGACGTCCGGCGGGCGTTCGAGGAGGCGGACCACCTCGACCCGTACCTGCTGCTCTGGTACGGGGCCTGCCTGCGGCTGTGGGTGGCCCGGCACGGCACCGTCACCGGCGGGGTCGATCTGCGGCCGTACGTACGCTGCACCGACCCCGCCTACGACGCCACCGTCCGCCGGCTGCTGCTCGACCCGGACGGGACGAACGGCGACCTCCTCGACGACCTCGACGGGGCGCTGTCCGAACACGGCTGGGACATGCTCGCCGCGCTGCCGCTGCTGGACCGGGTGCTCGCCCTGCGCGACCGGGGCGGGCCGGCGGCGGAGGCCGAGGAGCGGCTGGCCGTGGCCGCCGCCGAGACCGGTGATCTGCCGCTGCCGGCCGGTGGACGGCCGGTGGCCGGGCTGTGGCTGGACTGGGCGGCGCTCGGCCGGCGGGCGCCGGCCCTGGAGGTGCCGCTGCTGACCGAGGGGCCGGTCAGCGTGGCGCTGGCGCGCGGCGTGCCCCGGGACCCGGACAGCTATCTGTGCGCCGGGGTGGCCGGCGAACTCGTCGCCGGGGCCAACCACCTGGAGTGAGCGGCGCGGCGCCCGGCACCCGGACGGACCTGCCGGGCGCGGCCCGCTCCCCGGGCCCGCCACGGCCACAAACGCCCAGGTCCGAGCGGTCGGGGGACGACGCGCACTTTTTCGCACAGGACTCGTGACAAACGTTGTCCCTTCGCGTTAGGTTCGCACTGCGTTCACAAGGACGGTGGACGTGGCGCCTTCCTACTCGGATCGTCCGGCACGTTCCTGCCGGTAGAAGGAGAGAACAGAACATGGCTTCGGTTACGTACGACAAGGCCACCCGCATCTATCCCGGCGGGGAGAAGCCCGCCGTCGACGCGCTCGACATCGAGATCGCGGACGGTGAGTTCCTGGTTCTCGTCGGCCCCTCCGGCTGCGGCAAGTCCACCTCGCTGCGCATGCTGGCCGGCCTGGAGGACGTCAACGGCGGCGCCATCCGCATCGGCGACCGCGACGTCACCCACCTGCCGCCCAAGGACCGGGACATCGCGATGGTGTTCCAGAACTACGCGCTGTACCCGCACATGACGGTCGCGCAGAACATGGGCTTCGCGCTCAAGATCGCCGGTGTCAACAAGACCGACATCCGCACCAAGGTCGAGGAAGCCGCCAAGATCCTCGACCTCACCGAGTACCTCGACCGCAAGCCGAAGGCGCTCTCCGGTGGTCAGCGCCAGCGTGTCGCCATGGGCCGCGCCATCGTGCGTGAGCCGCAGGTCTTCCTCATGGACGAGCCGCTGTCGAACCTGGACGCCAAGCTGCGCGTCCAGACCCGTACCCAGATCGCCTCGCTCCAGCGCCGCCTGGGCGTCACCACGGTGTACGTCACCCACGACCAGGTCGAGGCCCTGACCATGGGCGACCGGGTCGCGGTGCTGAAGGACGGGATCCTCCAGCAGGTCGACTCGCCGCGCAACATGTACGACAAGCCGGCCAACCTCTTCGTCGCGGGCTTCATCGGCTCCCCCGCCATGAACCTCGTCGAGGTGCCGATCACCGACGGCGGCGTGAAGTTCGGCAACAGCGTCGTCCCGGTCGAGCGCGCCGCGCTCGCCGAGGCGCAGAAGCAGGGCGACACCCGCGTGGTCGTCGGCTGCCGTCCCGAGCACTTCGACGTCGTGAACGGCAACGGCGGCGGCCTGGAGAAGGCCGACGCCGACAAGGAGGCCGGGCTGGCCGTCACCGTCAACGTCGTCGAGGAGCTGGGCGCCGACGGGTACGTGTACGGCACCGCCGAGGTCGGCGGCGAGACCAAGGACCTGGTCATCCGGGTCGGCGGCCGGGAGATCCCGGAGAAGGGCTCCAAGCTGCACGTGGTGCCCCGTCCGGGCGAGACCCACGTCTTCGCGGTCAGCAGCGGGGCGCGCCTCACCTGATACGTCCCCCTTTCGTGGCCGAGGGCCGCGCATTCCGTACCGGGTACGGGATGCGCGGCCCTCGCGCGTCAAGGGGCCATTCGAAAACAGCAAAACACGGTCACTCTTGAGAGTGACCAACTGCCATCAAACCGCTACTCCTCGCTACGATCGCAGGGCCCGTCCAATCCACCCGTCGTCTCGCGAGGAAGACACCACCAGTGAATCTGGCTGTTCGCCGCATCGGCAGAAGTCTCGCCATTGTCCTCCCCGTTGTCCTGGTGCTCTCCGGGACCATGGCCATCACCAAGGTGCCCTGGGCGTCCACCCCGTCCGAGGCGCTGCTGCTGCCGGCCTCCGCCGAGGCGGACACCACCGCCGCGGCCGAGGGGGCCGAGGAGACGGCCGCCCCGGCACCCGAGCAGGTCCTCCAGGACCACCTCGTCGCCACCCTGCGCAAGGAGGACCCGAGCGTCGCGCTCACCGCCCTCCAGGAGGCCGTGGACCGCGAACCGTCCTTCGCCGAGCACTGCATGGACATCGCGCGGGCGCTCGGCCGGGCCGCCGTGGAGAAGTACGGCAGCGCGGTGCGGGCCCAGCAGCACGCCCGCCCGGTCTGCGACACGTCCTTCGCGACGGGCGTCATGGAGCTGAGCCCGTCCTGGGGGTGACGCCGCGAGCCCGGGGAGCGGCCCGGGGCGCCGTCGGAGGGATCCCGTAGGCTGCGGAGCATGACTGTTGCCCCGCAGCCCACGCAGGCGGTGGTCCTGGCCGGCGGCCAGGGATCCCGGCTGCGGCCCTACACCGATGACCGGCCCAAGGCGATGGTGGAGATCCCCGGTACCGGGGTGCCGATCATCGGCCACCAGCTGCGCTGGCTCGCCGCCGAGGGCGTCACCGACGCCGTGATCTCCTGCGGCCATCTCGCCGAAGTGCTCCAGGAGTGGCTGGAGAAGGCCGAGCTGCCGCTGCGGGTGTCCACCGTCGTGGAGACCGAGCCGCTCGGCCGCGGCGGCGGGCTGAAGTACGCGGCGGCGGCGCTGCCCCGTCCCGACGAGGCGTGGTACGCCACGAACGGCGACATCTGGACCAGCTTCTCGCTGCGGGACATGGCCGCCTTCCACGCCGAGCGGGACGCCACCGCGACGCTGGCGCTGGCCAGGCCGCGCATCCCGTGGGGCGTGGTGGAGACCGACGAGTTCGGTCACGTCCTCGACTTCATCGAGGCCCCGCCGTCCCCGTACCTGGTCAACGCCGGCATCTACGTCTTCGCCCCCGAGTTCACGGCGCTGCTGCCGGACCGGGGCGACCACGAG
Source organism: Streptomyces harbinensis (assembly GCF_900116145.1). GTDB lineage: Bacteria > Actinomycetota > Actinomycetes > Streptomycetales > Streptomycetaceae > Streptomyces > Streptomyces carpaticus. The sequence goes on from NZ_FPAB01000001.1 coordinate 227,575, forward strand.
CGCACCACCTTCCCCCGGCTCGCCAGGTCCCGCCGGCTGGCGGGCTTCGACCTGCCGCAGGGCACGTTCTGGCGGGCCATCGACACCGCCAAGGACCTCACCGAGGCCGCCCGCGAGCTGGACGCCCACCAGGCGCGCGGCTGACCGCGCCGCCGGCCGCGGGCGCCCCGCCCGGCACCGTGCCTACGGCTGCGCCGGGTACGCCGTCCGCAGCCAGTCCACCAGCAACGCCCCGACCTCCTCGGGGCGTTCCTGCTGCACCCAGTGGCCGGTGTCCGGCAGAAGATGCGAGGAGACCAGCCCCGGCAGCGTGGTGGGGAAGGCGTCGATGGCGGCCGACAGCCAGTCGGCGGACCCGTCCGCGGCGCCGCAGATGAACAGCGACGGCTGGGTGAGCGGCGCGCCGTTCCACGGCGCCAGATCCTCCCAGTCCCGGTCCATGGTGCGGTACCGGTTCAGCGCGCCCGCGAAGCCGGTGCGCTCGAACTCCCCGGCGTACACGTCGAGGTCGGCCTCGGTCAGCCAGGCGGGCGGCCCGTCGGAGGGGAAGCGGTCCGCCATCCGCGCCCCGGCCGGGACGAAGTACAGGGCCGGGTCGACGGCGGGGCCGCTCATGCCCGCGTAGCAGCCCGCCAGCCAGCCCCGTACGTCCGCCTCGATCTCCGCCTCGGCGCGGCCCGGCTGCTGGAAGTAGCGGACGTAGAACTCCTCCTCGCCGCCCATCGCGGCGAACACCTCGCTCGGGCGCGGCCCGCCCGGCGGCGTGTACGGCACGCTGAGCATGCCGACCGCCGTGAAGACGTCGGGCCGCAGCAGCGCCGCGTGCGCGGCGATCCCGGAGCCCCAGTCGTGGCCGATGACGGCGGCGGTGCGCTCGCCGAGCGCGGAGACCACGCCCACCGCGTCGCCGACGAGCGCGAGCATGCGGTACGCGTCCACGTCCGCCGGCTTGGAGGAACGGCCGTAGCCGCGCACGTCCACGGCCACCGCCCGGTAGCCGGCGGCGGCGATGACGGGCAGTTGGTGGCGCCAGGAGTACCAGGACTCGGGGAAGCCGTGCACCAGCAGCACGAGCGGGCCGCTGCCCTGCTCCACGCAGTGGATCCGGCCGCCCTGGACCGGCACGGTGCGGTGGACGGGGCCCGGCGGCTGTTGCGTCGGCTGTTCCGGCATGGTGGCTGCTCCCTCTGTGTCGTCCCTCTTCGGACCCGATCATCGTCCGGCGCGGCCCCGCCCGGGCCAAGACACCTTGCCGTTCCGGCAACACGCGCCCCGGCCCCGGTGCGGGTGGAGCGCGCACCGGGGCCGGGGGGGTCAGCGGGGGACGGTCAGCCGCCGCTGCCGATGACGCCGCCTAACCGAGCAGCCCTCCGATCGGATCCAGGCTGCTGCGATTGCCATCACCCCCCTCGTCGGCGGGGCCGCCGTCCGACTCCGCCGAGGGTTCACCGCCGTCGCCACCCGGGCTCGGAACCTGCTCGGGGGTGCTGCTCTGCGAGGGCGGCGCGGCCGGCGGGGCGGCCGGCGGCTGCGGCGCGGGCACGGTCTGCTCGCTGCGCGGCTGCTCCTCCTCCGCCGTCTCCTGCGGCTCCTCGGCACTCTCCTCCGGCGTCGCGGCATCCTCCCCGGCCGCACCGGCCGGGTCGTCCGCGCCGCCGACGCCCGCGCTCGGCTCGGTCTCGCCCGCGGTCTCCTCGCCCGCCTCCTCGGCCTCCTCCGCACTCTCCAGCGGCTGGCCGGGCAGGTGGTTGCGCGGCGGCTCGCCCGGCTCGGGCAGCCGGGCGATCTGCGAGGAGCGGACCGCGCCGCCCAGCACCGCGCCGATGAGCAGCGCCAGACCGATCAGCACGGTGGCCATGATCGCCCCGCGCCGCAGCACCCGGCGGCGCAGCTCGCTCAGCGGGGCGCGCGGGCCCAGGGTGCGCCACGCCTCGCCCGCCAGCCGCGCGTCCAGCGAGTACACCGGGGCGCCCGCGATGATCAGCGGGCTCCAGGCGGCGAGCAGGATCAGATCGGGGGTGTCGTAGACGGGGCCGCTGCGCCAGGCCACCGTGACCAGCAGCGCCAGCGACAGCGCGGCGCCGATGGCGGCGGCGCACCGCTGCCACAGGCCGAAGATGGTCAGCACGCCGACCACGATCTGGGTGAAGGCGACGGTGAGCCCGGCGGCCACCGGGTGGTTCAGCGCCCAGCTGTGCAGCGGGGCGGCCACGGCCCACGGCTCCAGCGAGGAGAGCCAGGTGACCATCGAGCCGCGTTCGCCGCCGTCGAAGTACACCGGGTCGGTGATCTTGCCCATGCCGGCCGAGATGGCGAGGAAGCCGAGCAGGAAGCGCAGCGGCAGCAGCACCACGCCCAGATCGAGCCGGCGGTCGGGCTTGTACGCCTGCCGGGCGTCCTGCGCGCGCCCGACGGTGACCGGCCTGCCGTCCGGCTGCCCGTCCCGGTCGCCGTCGTCCCCGGCGCCCGCGCCGAACGCGGGCGGCTCCTTGATCGGCGGCAGCAGCTGGGTCTCATCGGCGCCGCGGCGCGGCACCGGCACCGCGCCGAGGACCGAGGGGTCGAGCCGGGGCAGCACCTGGGTGGCCGGCCCGTCCGGCTCGGCGGCGATCGGGCGGGGCCGCTCCCGTACGGCGGTGGCGGTCGCGGTCGCCAGCAGCGAACTCATGCCCGCCGCACCGGCGGCGCCCGCTCCGGAGAGCACGACGGGGCGACGCCTGCCGGGGGGCGACGAGGTGGGTAGCTCCACCCGGAAGCTCGCGTGGTTCACGATGACTTGAGCGGGATCGCACGGCACCTTCACCGTGGAGAGCACCGACTGCTCGTCCTCGAAGAAACCGCGCGGCGTCCCCCCAGCGGGTGGGCGGTGTGTTCTGGTGTCCACACTCATCTAACCGAGTGACAGAGGTTTAAGACACTGCCTTGACCCGAGGAATGTGTCCGCGACCCGTCAAGTACCCGTCAAGTGACGGGGGATGGGCGCCGCCGCGCGCCTCAGCGCCGCGCGCGGGCCGCCTCGTACAGCACGATGCCCGCCGCCACACCGGCGTTCAGCGACTCCGCCTCACCCGGCATCGGGATCCGCACCCGCACATCGCACACCTCGCTGACCAGGCGCGACATGCCCTTGCCCTCGCTGCCGATGACGATCACCACCGGGCCGTCCAGCACATCGAGATCGCCGAGTTCGGCCTCGCCGTCGGCGGCGAGGCCGACGACCTGGAGCCCGGCCTTCTGGTACGCCTGGAGCGATCGGGTCAGGTTGGTGGCGCGGGCCACCGGCGTACGCGCCGCCGTACCGGCCGACGTCTTCCACGCCCCGGCGCTCATCCCGGCCGCGCGCCGCTCGGGCACCACCACGCCGTGCCCGCCGAACGCCGTCACCGACCGCACGACCGCACCCAGGTTGCGCGGGTCGGTCACCCCGTCCAGCGCCACGATCAGCGGCGTCTCGTGCGCGTCGTACGCGCCGGCCGGCAGGTCGTCCGGGTGCGCGTACTCGTAGCTCGGCACCTGGAGCACGATGCCCTGGTGGTTGAGCCCGTTCGTCATCCGGTCCAGCTCGGCGCGCGGCGCCTCCAGGAGGTGGATGCCGCCGCGCTCCATCGCCACCTTCACGGCGTCGGTGACCCGGTCGTCGCTGTCGATGAACTGCTGCACGTAGAGCGTGGTCGCGGGCACGCCCTCGCGCAGCGCCTCCAGCACCGGGTTGCGGCCCACCACCATCTCGGAGGCGGGACGGCGCCTGGCCTGCTGCGGCTTGTTGCCCTGCTTGCGGGCCTTGAGCGCGGCGGCCCGCTGCTTGGCGTGCCCCTTGCGCATCTCGGCGGGCGGGGTCGGGCCCTTGCCCTTCAGCGCGCGGCGGCGCTGGCCGCCGCTGCCGACCTGGGCGCCCTTCTTGTTGGACGTGCGGCGGTTGGGATTGCCTGCCATGGGTTACGTTCCTCGATACTTCCGTTGTGGGCGGTCGGGGGGCCGGGCGCGCTCAGCCCAGCTCCCACCGGGGCCCGTTGGGGGTGTCCTCGATGACCAGCCCGGCGGCGGTCAGCTCGTCACGGATGGCGTCCGCCGTGCCGTAGTCCTTGCGTTCGCGGGCCGCCGTACGCTGCGCGAGCACCAGCCGCACCAGCGCGTCGACGGTGCCGGTCAGCTCCTCGCCCCGGTCGCCGCCGCCGTGCCAGCCGGCGTCCAGCGGATCCATGCCCAGCACTCCCAGCATCGCACGGACCTGCCCGGCCAGCGAAGCGACCGACTCCTTGTCGCCCTCGGCCAGCGCCGCGTTCCCCTGCCGCACCGTGGTGTGCACGGCGGCCATGGCCTGCGGGACGCCCAGGTCCTCGTCCATCGCGGTGGCGAAGTCCTCGGGCACGGCGGCGGCCGGGGTGATCTCCCCGATCCGCTCGGCGGCCCGGTGCAGGAAGCCCTCGATACGCGAGAAGGCGGCGTCCGCCTCCGCCAGCGCGGCCTCGCTGTACTCGATGGTGGAGCGGTAGTGCGGGGTGCCCAGGTAGTAGCGCAGCACGATGGGCCGCCAGCGGGTGATCATGTCCGCCACCAGCACCGAGTTGCCGAGCGACTTGCTCATCTTCTCGCCGCTCATGGTCACCCAGGCGTTGTGCACCCAGTACGCGGCGAAGGCGTCGCCGTACGCCCGGGACTGGGCGATCTCGTTCTCGTGGTGCGGGAAGACCAGGTCGATGCCGCCGCCGTGGATGTCGAAGGCGGAGCCGAGGTACTTGTGCACCATGGCCGAGCACTCCAGGTGCCAGCCGGGCCGGCCCCGGCCCCACGGGGTGTCCCAGCTGGGCTCGCCCGGCTTGGCGGCCTTCCACATGGCGAAGTCGCGCGGGTCGCGCTTGCCCGTCTCGCCCTCGCCGGAGGGCTGGAGCAACTGGTCCAGGTCCTGGTTGGAGAGGCCGAGGTAGCCGGGGAAGCTGCGCACGTCGAAGTAGACGTTGCCGTCCGCCGCGTAGGCGTGGCCCTTGCCGATCAGCACCCGCATCATCTCGGTCATCTCCGGGATGTGGCCGGTGGCGCGCGGCTCGTAGGTGGGCGGCAGGCAGCCGAGCGCGTCGTAGGCGTTGTTGAACGCCCGCTCGTTGGCGTAGCCGATCGCCCACCAGGGCACACCGGACTCGGCGCTCTTGGCGATGATCTTGTCGTCGATGTCCGTCACATTGCGGACGAAGGTGACGTCGTAGCCCCGGTAGCCGAACCAGCGGCGCATGATGTCGAAGTTGAGGCCGGAGCGGATGTGACCGATGTGCGGTGCGGCCTGCACGGTGGCGCCACACAGGTAGATCGAGACGCACCCGGGGACGAGCGGGGTGAAATCACGGATCTGCCGGGCGTCGGTGTCGTACAGGCGAAGAGTCACGCGTCCAGAGTAGTAGGCGCACGGCTCGCCCCGCGCCGGTCGGCGCGGGGCGAGGGGGATCGTTACGCGTACGGGTGGCGGGGATCGTTACGCGTGCGGGTGGCCCGGGGGGCGGCTCACACCCGGCCGACGACCTTGCGGGCGGTGACCCGCACGACCACCCGCTCGGCGTCCTCGCCGGCGGCGGGGTTGAACTCGGCGTACGGCTTGCCCGTGTACTTCACGGAGAGCTGGTCGATCAGCTCCTGGCCGCCCTCGGTGGTGAGGGTGGCGGTGCCGCGGATCTCGGCGTACGTGTAGGGGTTGTCGAACGGCTGGACCTGCACGGTGACCCGGGGGTCGCGGCGCAGGTTCTTCTCCTTCTGCCGGCCGACGGTGGTGGAGATGAGTACGTCGTCACCGTCCCGGGCGACCCAGACCGGGGACAGCTGGGGGCTGCCGTCGGGCTGGATGGTGGCGATGGTGACGAAGACCGGGCCGTCGAGGATGTCCTTGAGCTGGTCGGAGAGTTCCGCTGCCACGTTGGCTCCTTTGCCTGGTACGGGAGTTGCTCGGCGGGACAGGAAACGCCGCGCGGCGTCCACCGTAGTCCCGGTCCGGCCCGGTGGGGCGGATCAGCGGGCGAAAAGCAGCGCCGTGGCGATCGCGGCCAGGCCCTCGCCGCGTCCGGTGAGGCCGAGCCCGTCGGTGGTGGTGCCGGAGACGGAGACCGGGGCGCCGGCCGCCTCGGACAGCGCCCGCTGGGCCTCGTCCCGGCGGGTGCCGATCTTGGGGCGCACGCCGATGACCTGGACGGCCACGTTGCCGATGGTGAAGCCCTCGGCGCGCACGATGCGGGCCGCCTCACCCAGCAGCCGCACCCCGGAGGCGCCGGCCCACTCGGGGCGGCCGGTGCCGAAGTGGGCGCCGAGGTCGCCGACGCCGGCGGCGGAGAACAGCGCGTCGCAGGCGGCGTGCGCGGCGACGTCACCGTCGGAGTCGCCGGCGAGCCCGGCTCCGGCGCCGGGCCAGTGGAGTCCGGCGCACCACAGTTCGCGGCCCTCCTCGAAGGGGTGCACATCGGTGCCGATGCCGGTCCTGGGGAGGCCGGGGAAGCCGGGGAAGGGGTCAGTAGCCATCGGTGATCCTTCTGCGGGCGAGCACGGCCTCGGCGAGGACGAGATCGAGCGGGCGGGTGACCTTGAACGCCTCTTCGTGTCCGGGGACGAGCACCACGGGCAGTCCGAGGCGTTCAACCATCCCGGCGTCGTCGGTCGCGCCCTCTTCCCCGCCCAGCCCGGCCAGCCGCCGGTGGGCGTCCAGCAGGGCGTCGGGGGCGAAGCCCTGCGGGGTCTGGACGGCGCGCAGCAGCGCGCGGTCGGGGGTGCCGGTGACGGGCACGGGCTCCCCCTCGCGGGCCGGGGCGGCGATCTGCTTGATGGTGTCGGTGACGGGCAGCGCCGGGACGACGGCGGGCGCGCCGTCGCGGACGGCGGCGGCCACCGCCTCGGTGGTGTCGACCGGGACGAGCGGGCGGGCGGCGTCGTGGACGAGCACCACATCGGCGTCGGCGGGCAGGGCGGCCAGGCCCAGGCGCACCGATTCCTGGCGGGTGGTGCCGCCGGGGACGACATGGAGGGCGACGGGGCGCGGAAGCGGATGCTCGTCGAGCAGGGCGCGTACGCCCTCGGCGCCATCGGGCGGGGCCACCACGATCACCGTGGCGACGGAGCGGGCGGCGGCCATGGCGCGGACGGCGTGGACGAGGATCGGTACCCCGTTCAGCAGCCGCAGGGCCTTGGGAATCCCGGGCCCGAGCCGCACGCCGCGGCCCGCGGCGGGGATGATGACGGCGGTGTGCGGGGCGGCGGGGACGGGGGCGATGTCTGACATTGGCACCGTGAGAGGTTTGTTTCCAGGGCGGGAGTGGGTATGGCCACAGCGTGCCGGGCTTCACCCGATCGGACCCTTCCGTGACACCGGTCGAGCCAACCGCCGCCCGGCACACCGCTTGGGGAACGACGCGCACGCACGAGGCGCGGGCGCACCGGTGCCGTACATGCCGCAGCGCCCGTTCGGCACGTGTCATGCCTTCGGGCGCTGGGGCAAGCCGGCCCTGGTGCTCGGTCGTCCGGAGATCTGCGATGTCCCGCGATGTCCGGGGGCGGAGGTCCGAGAGTCAGGGGGTACGGACCGGGGTGACGGTCAGGACGCGAGGACCTCGTCGAGGAGGCTTTCGGCCTTGTCCTCGTTGGTGCTCTCGGCGAGTGCCAGTTCGCTGACGAGAATCTGCCGGGCCTTGGCCAGCATGCGCTTCTCACCTGCGGAGAGGCCGCGCTCGCGCTCACGGCGCCACAGGTCGCGGACGACCTCGGCGACCTTGATGACGTCACCGGAGGCGAGCTTCTCCAGATTCGCCTTGTAGCGGCGGGACCAGTTGGTGGGCTCTTCGGCGTACGGCGCGCGCAGCACCTCGAAGACCCGGTCCAGACCTTCCTGCCCCACGACATCGCGCACACCGACGAGTTCGGCATTGTCGGCCGGTACGCGTACTTCGAGGTCGCCCTGGGCGACCTTCAGAACCAAGTAGAGCTTGTCCTCGCCTTTAATCTGGCGAGTTTCGATAGCCTCGATCAACGCGGCCCCGTGATGGGGATAGACCACGGTGTCGCCAACCTTGAACGTCATGTGACAGGTACCCCTTCCGTGGCTTTCCAGGGTAACACGGCCCGGCACCCTTCTGAATGACGTTTTCGCAGGTCAGGCCATATCTCGGGGGTTGACAAGCGCGCCACCGGCATGCTGCGGGAGGTGCGCTGGGGCGGGTATCCGCAGGTGGGAGCGGTGTTTCGCGCCCCTTGAACAATGCCGTCCGATACGGAAAGAACTTCGCGAAGGACAGGAAAGGTGTCCGTTTTGTCACAGTTGGAAGAATGCGTTCGGGCACAGTCTCGCAGCTCGAAGAATTGATCAGCACATTCTCCCGTAACACTCCCGTGATCCCCCTTCACATTCATACCTGGATCATGACCGGATTCACTCCGGCGGCCGGTCGCGGCCGGCGGGCGGGGCGGGTGCGGGCCCCGCGAGGGCGGTCGGTAGGCTTGGGGCGCTGATTTCGATCATCCGGACCGGACGACCAGGCCGGTCCGCCGAAGCTCGTCCGAGGAGATGCCGCCGCCGTGAGCAGCAGCCTTCGACGCGGCGCCGTCGCCGCCGTCTTCGCGTTTTCGACCGCCGTTGCGCTCAGCGCCTGTGGGGCGGGCCTCGAAGCCGAGACCCAGCAGATCAAGCCCGACAACGCGTCCGCGCACGTCGACGACATCAAGGTCCAGAACGTCAACGTGATCCTCCCCGACGGCCCCGAAGGTCCGGCCGGAGTGAGCGCGCGGGTGTTCAACGAGGGCACGCAGCCGCAGGTGCTGGAGTCCATCACCCTGCCCGGCTCCGACGTGGTGGTCGAGCTGACCCCGGCCGAGGGCGAGAGCGAGGTCGTGGTGCCGGCGCGCGGCTCGGTGGCGCTGGGCGGCGAGGGCAACGCCTCCGCCTTCATCGCCGACCCGGCCGCCGCGCAGATCGCCCTCGGCAACGCGCAGGAGATCGTCTTCCTGCTCAGCGACACCGGCGCCATCGAGCTGGCCGCCACCGTGGTGCCCGCCGAGGCCAACTGGGCCTACTACGCCGACTGGGGCCCGACCCCGCCCGCCCTGCCGGCGGACGAGGAGCCCGGCTCGGAGGCCGACGCGGACGCGGACCAGCAGGACGGCGAGCAGGCGGACGGCGAGCAGAGCGACGACGCCGCCAACGGTGCCGGCGCCCCCGAGGGCGAGGACGGCTCCGCCGCGGACGAGGAGTCCGGCAGCGAGGACCAGGCCGCCGGCGACAGCGTCGAGAACGACGAGAACACCACCGGGGTCACCGCCCCGTAACCGGCACGCGAGCAGCACGCACGGCGGCGGGGCGCCCCCTCGGGAGCGCCCCGCCGCCGTATGCGCGATCCCCCGGGGATCAGGGCTCGAACTTGTAGCCGAGCCCGCGGACCGTCACCAGATAGCGCGGGGCCCCCGGGTCGGGCTCGATCTTCGCCCGCAGCCGCTTGACGTGCACGTCCAGGGTCTTGGTGTCCCCGACGTAGTCGGCGCCCCACACCCGGTCGATCAGCTGCATCCGGGTGAGGACGCGGCCGGCGTTGCGCAGCAGCATCGCCAGCAGGTCGAACTCCTTCAGCGGAAGATCCACCTTCCGGCCGTCGACGGTCACCACATGGCGGTCGACGTCCATCCGGACCGGACCGGCCTCCAGGGCGGCCGGGCTCTCCTCCTCCGACTCGCCGCGCCGGCGCAGCACCGCGCGGATGCGCGCCACCAGCTCGCGGGACGAGAACGGCTTGGTGACGTAGTCGTCGGCCCCTATCTCCAGGCCGACGACCTTGTCGATCTCGCTGTCCTTGGCGGTCACCATGATCACCGGGACATTGGACCGGCCGCGCAGCTGGCGGCAGACCTCGGTGCCGGGCAGCCCCGGCAGCATGAGGTCGAGCAGGACCAGGTCGGCGCCGTTGCGCTCGAACTCATCCAGCCCATCGGGGCCCGTGGCCGCGGTGGCGACCTCGAAGCCTTCCTTGCGGAGCATGTACGACAGAGCGTCGCTGAACGACTCCTCGTCCTCTACGACGAGCACTCGGGTCACGGGAGTGCCTCCCGGGCAGGATCGTTGGTGCGGGTGGCTGCCGGCTCCTCCCCCGCCGCGGGGGCGGGGAACTCTGCCGGTTTGTGCAGGGTGCCGGACAGGCCCCGGCTGCCCTCGCGGGCGGCCGTGCGGGCCTGGAGGCGCTCTTGTGCGCTGCCGGGTTCCGGCAGCCGCAGGGTGAAGGTGGAGCCCTGTCCTTCGGCGCTCCACACCAGGACCTCCCCGCCGTGCGAGGCGGCCACGTGTTTGACGATCGAGAGCCCCAGGCCCGTACCACCGGTGGCACGGGAGCGGGCGGGGTCCACCCGGTAGAAGCGTTCGAAGATGCGCTCCTTGTCGCTGTCGGGGATGCCGATGCCCTGGTCGGTCACGGAGATCTCGATCAGATCGCCCTGCCGGGAGGTGGTGCGGGCACCGGCGATGGCGACCCGGGTGTGCGGCGGGCTGTAGTTGACGGCGTTCTCGACGAGGTTGCCGAGCGCGGCGGCCAGCTTGCCACGGTTGCCCCAGACGGCCAGCCCGGCGGTGCCGCCGGAGGCCATGGTGATCCGCTTGGTGCCGGCCTGCTGGCGGCAGCGGTCCATGGCCTCGGTGACCAGTTCGTCCACCGGGACCAGCTCGGCGTGGGTGAGCGGGTCGTCGTCCTGCACCCGGGAGAGGTCGATCAGCTCCTGGACGAGGTTGGTGAGGCGGGTGGCCTCGTTCTGCATCCGGCCGGCGAAGCGGGTGACGGCCTCGGGGTCGTCGGCGGCGTCCCGTACCGCCTCGGAGAGCAGCGAGAGCGCCCCGGCCGGGGTCTTCAGCTCGTGGCTGACGTTGGCGACGAAGTCACGCCGGACCGCCTCGATGCGGCGGGCCTCGGTGAGGTCCTCCACCAGCAGCAGCACCAGGCGGGAGCCCAGCGGCGCGGAGCGGGCGGAGACGGCGAGCACGTCGGGGCGGCCCAGGTTCTTGCCGGGCCGCTGCGGGACCTCCAGCTCGACCTGGCGGATCTCGCCGTCGCGGCGGGTCTGCCGGGCCATGGCGAGCATCGGTTCGACGGCGAGCCGGCCGCCGCGCACCAGGCCGAGGGCGTACGCCGCCGAGCTGGCCTTGAGGACGGCGTCCGACTCGTCGATGACGACGGCGGAGGAGCGCAGCACGGAGAGCACCGTGTCCACGCCGGGTGGCAGGGCAGGGATCTCGGGGGCCGGGTGGGCGCCGCGCGGTGGGCGCGTACGCTCGCGCTCACTGATGCGGAAGGCCAGCATGGCGACCACGCCGGTACTGAGCCCGGCGATCGCGGCCACTGCGGCCACCGCCGCGTTCACGTCCATATCCTCAGGTTATGCGGGGCTTGACCGTGGACCACAGGGATGGATGAAGATGCTCGTCGGCAGTCCCGCGAGTGTTCACCTTCCCGACAGTCACGGTTCACTCTGCGGGGTCGGACCGGCCGTCTTGCGGGCGGAGTGTGGCACGGGAGACAGCAGGCAACGGCCGCGCCGGCGGCCGTCCACGTAACAACCGAGGCTCGGGCGATCGTCCGGGGGAGGACTACCGTCATGCGTGACGCTTATCACGAGGAACTGGACGCGATCAGCGACACGCTGGTCGAGATGGCACGGCTGGTGGGCTCCGCCATGGGGCGGGCCACCACCGCGATGCTGGACGCGGATCTGAAGCTCGCCGAGAGCGTGATCGACGCGGACGACCGCATCGACGAGATGCAGCGCGACCTGGAGAACGGCGCCATCGCGCTGCTCGCGCGGCAGCAGCCGGTGGCCACGGATCTGCGGATCGTGGTGACCTCGCTGCGGATGAGCGCCGACCTGGAGCGCTGCGGCGACCTGGCCGAGCACGTGGCGAAGGTGGCCAGGCTGCGGTTCCCGGACTCGGCGGTGCCGCGCGATCTGACGGCGACCATTCTGGAGATGGGGCAGCTGGCGCAGCGGCTGATGGCCAAGGCGACCGAGGTGCTGCTCACCAAGGACGTCGAGCTGGCGATGCAGCTGGAGCAGGACGACGACGAGATGGACACCCTGCACCGCACCCTCTTCCGTCATCTGATGGACGACCGGTGGCAGCACGGGGTGGAGACGGCGGTGGACGTGACGCTGCTGGGCCGCTACTACGAGCGGTTCGCCGATCACGCGGTGTCGATCGCGCGGCGGGTGGTGTACCTGGTGACGGGTGAGCACGCGGACGAGTTCGCGCCGGAGCCGGAGCCCGAGGCGACCTGACGGGGCGCGCCCGCCGTGGTGGGGCGCTCGCGGTTGCGCCCCCCTGCGCCCCGTTGACGGCCGGGTGGCGGCGGGTTTCCCATGGAGGGGCACCGGTGTGTGTGGAAGGAATCCCTGCTGCCCAGGAGGCACTCCATGGCGAACCGTCCCGCGACCGCATCGACCGCCGCCGCTTGTTCGTGCGGCTCTGGCTGCTCCTGCGGCTGCCAGAACGGCGGCTCCTGCCAGTGCGGCGGCTGCTGACGGCCGTACCGGCCGGCACAGAGCCCCAGCACAGCGTTTTCTGACCCCGGCGCGGGCCCGGCTTTCCAGCGGGTTCCGCGCCGGGGTCATGCCGGTCCGCGACCGGTCCCGGGGGGTGGGGCCAGCGGTGGCGCGGCGCTCAGGCCACGGGCCAGGGCAGCTTGGCGACGAGTTCGAAGGCTCCGCCGGTGGTGCCGTGCTGAAGGGTGCCGCCGTCCAGGACGACGCGTTCCTCCAGGCCGGCCAGACCAGCACCGGCACCGGGGATGTGCGCGCCCGCCTTGCTGACCGGCAGCGGATTGCGGATGCGTACGGTCAGCCCCTGCCCGGGGGCGCCCACCAGGGAGACGGTGATCGGCGCGCCGGGGGCGTGCTTGCGGGCGTTGGTCAGCCCTTCCTGGACGACCCGGTAGACGGTGCGCTGCACCTGGTCGCGCAGCCCTTCTGCGGCGCCCTCGGCGTACTTCCGGTCGAGCGTGACCCGCTGCCCGGCCCGTACCGCCTCGGCGACCAGGTCGCCGATCTCGGCGATCCGGGGCTGCGGCCGGCCGCCGCCCTCGGTGAGCGCGCCCGCCTCGGTGCCGCGCAGCACGGTCAGCACCTCGCGCAGTTCCTCCAGCGCCTGGTGCGCGTTGTCCCGGATGACCTGGGCGCTCTCGCTGACCTCGGTCTCGGTGAGCGGCTTGGCGGTGCCGCCGGCGGAGCGGCCGGTGCGGTACGCGAGGGCCCCGGCGTGCACGGAGAGCAGCGAGATGCGGTGGGCCAGGACGTCGTGCATCTCGCGGGCGATGGCCTCGCGCTCGGCGCGGCGGGCGTCGGCGAGCCGGCGGGCGTGCTCGGCGCGCTCCCGGCCGGCGTCCTGGCGCAGCCGCTGGACGAGCTGGCGGCGGGCGCGGGTGGCGGTGCCCCAGGCGTAGAAGATGAACAGGTAGCCGATGACGAAGACGACGTCGCCCCAGCCGGCCTGCTCGTCGGGGAGGCTGATCCAGATGAAGTAGGGGATCGCCAGCACCGTGTAGAGGACGATGACGGCGAGGGCGCGCCGGGTGGGCAGCCGCAGCGCCATGCTGAGGATGACGGCGCCGAGCGCGCCGAAGGCGCTGGCGGAGAGGGCGCCGACCGGGGCCATGAAGAGCGCGAGGGCGAACGGGTGGCGGCGGCGGAACCACAGGGCGAAGCAGCTGATCAGGCCGAGCGGTGGGTCGATGGCCAGCAGCCAGTGGGGCACGTGGCTCATCTCCGGCAGCAGCACGAAGACCATCAGCAGCCACATGAGGAGCGACCAGCCGAAGACGGTGAGGTCCACGGCCCAGTCGCGCGGGGTGCGGCGCGGGCGCCGGGCGGTGCCGCCGGGGGCGGCGTCCGCCGGGTCGGTCAGCAGATCGCCGGGGAGCAGCCAGCGTTGCGGCCGGGTGAACCGGCCGCTGACGCCGGCCGCTGTCTCGGTCATGTCATCGAGCGTAGGCGACCGGCGGCGGAAGCCACCGGACATCCGTACACCTGTGCTACTTCTTGCCCTGGTTCTTCACGGCCTCGATGGCGGCGCGCGCGGCCTCCGGGTCGAGGTAGCGGCCACCGGGGGTGAGCGGGCGGTAGTCGGCGTCCAGCTCGTACAGCAGCGGGATGCCGGTGGGGATGTTCAGGCCCACGATGTCGGCGTCGGAGATGGCGTCCAGGTGCTTGACCAGGGCGCGCAGGCTGTTGCCGTGCGCGGTGACCAGCACGGTGCGGCCGGCGGCCAGGTCCGGGACGATGCCGTCGTACCAGTACGGCAGCATCCGCTCGACGACGTCCTTCAGGCACTCGGTGTCCGGGCGCACGTCGGAGGGGATGTGGGCGTAGCGCGGGTCGTCGGCCTGCGACCACTCGGCGCCGGCGGCCAGCGGCGGGGGCGGGGTGTCGTACGAGCGGCGCCACTGCGTGAACTGCTCCTCGCCGAACTCGGCGAGGGTGGCGGCCTTGTCCTTGCCCTGGAGCGCGCCGTAGTGCCGCTCGTTCAGCCGCCAGGAGCGGGCGACCGGGATCCACACCCGGTCGGCGGCGTCCAGGGCGAGGTTGGCGGTGCGGATGGCGCGCTTGAGGAGGGAGGTGTGCAGGACGTCGGGGAGCAGCCCGGCCTCCTTCAGCAGTTCGCCGCCGCGGACGGCCTCCTGCTCCCCCTTGTCCGTGAGGTTGACGTCCACCCAGCCGGTGAACAGGTTCTTCGCGTTCCAGTCGCTCTCGCCGTGGCGGAGCAGGATGAGCTTGTACGGTGCGTCGGCCATGTCCCGAAGCGTAGACGGCCGCGGGGAGGGGACCGCCTGTGGGGTGATCTGCTTCCGCCCCATATTGGTGCAAAGTGGAGGAATGACGGCATTCTCCCGGGTCAGGAACGCGGCGCGCGACGGCGGACGGCTCGCGTCACTGCGGTCGGCGCTCGGCGTCCGCAGCTTCGTCGGGCAGATGTTCGTACTGCAAGTGGTGACGGTCCTGCTGCTGGTGACCGCCGCCGCCGTCACCATCTACATCCAGATGGACCGCAACCAGCACGCCGCCGCCTTCAACCGCACCCTCGCCGTCGCCACCACGTTCGCCAACTCCCCCGGCCTCGTGGACGCCATGCGCTCCCCCGACCCCACCGCCGTCCTCCAGCCCCGCACCGAGGCCGTCCGCAAGGCACTCGACGCCGGCGCCGTCGTCGTCGTCAACACCGCCGGCATCCGCTACACCCACACCGACCCCTCCCTCATCGGCGAACACTTCGTCGGCGACGTCCAGCCCGCCCTCGCCGGCGAGATCGTCCAGGAATCCCTCGACGCCCCGCTGGGCCCGGCCGTACAGAGCATCGTCCCCGTCCGCGACGCCAGCGGCGCCGTCATCGGCGCCGTCGCCTGCGGCATCCAGGTCGAGACCATCACCGTGAACTTCTCCGCCCGGGTCCCGCTGCTGGCCGGCGCGCTCGGCGCCGTCCTGCTCACCCTGGCCGGCACCGCGTTCATCACCCGGCGGCTCCTCAAGCAGACCCGGGGCCTGGGACCGTCCGAGATCACCCGGCTGTACGAGAACCACGACGCCGTCCTGCGCTCCGTCCGCGAAGGCGTCGTCATCCTCGACGGCGACCAGCGGCTGCTGCTCGCCAACGAGGAGGCGCGCCGGCTGCTGGAACTGCCCGAGGACGCCCAGGGCCGCCCCCTCGCCGACCTCGGCCTCGCCCCCGCCACCACCGAACTGCTGGCCTCCGCCCGCGAGGCCACCGACGAGGTGCACCGCTTCGGCGGCCGGCTGCTCGCCGTCAACCACCGCCCCATGGACCTGCACGGCGGCCCGCCCGGCTCCGTCACCACCCTGCGGGACTCCACCGAACTGAGCGTCGTCGCCGGACGGGCCGAGGCCGCCCAGCGGCGGCTGCGGCTGCTGTACGAGGCCAGCGTGCGGATCGGCACCACCCTGGAGGTGGTGCGCACCGCCGAGGAACTCACCGAGGTCGGAGTGCCGGAGTTCGCCGACTACATCACCGTCGACCTCGTCGACGAGGTGGTGCACGGCGCCGAACCGGTCGCCAGCGGCACCGGCATGTACCGCGCCGCCACCCGGGGCGTACGCGAGGACCACCCGCTGTACGTCACCGGCGGCGGCGTCACCCTCGACACCACCGCCGAGGACGTGCGCGGACTGCTGCTCGGACACGCCCGCGCCGAACACGACCTGCCCGGCACCACCTGGTGGCGCGCCGCCGACCCCGACCACGCCAGGGAACTGATCGACTACGGCTTCCACACGCTGATCTCCGCCCCGCTGCACGCCCGCGGCGTGGTCCTCGGCGTGGTCAACTTCTGGCGCGCGGGCGCCTCCCCCGCCTTCTCCGACGAGGACCTGTCCCTCGCCGAGGAACTGGCCGCCCGCACCGCCGTCTGCGTCGACAACGCCCGCCGCTACGCGCGCGAACACACCATGGCCGTCACCCTCCAGCGCAGCCTGCTGCCCAGCGCGCTCCCCCCGCAGAACGCCCTGGAGGCCGCCTCCCGCTACCTGCCCGCCCAGGCCGGAGTGGGCGGCGACTGGTTCGACGTCATCCCGGTGTCCGGCACCCGGGTCGCGCTGGTCGTCGGCGACGTCGTCGGGCACGGACTGCACGCGGCGGCCACCATGGGCCGGCTGCGCACCGCCGTGCACAACTTCTCCGCGCTCGACCTCACCCCCGACGAACTGCTGGGCCGCCTCGACGAACTGGCCACCCGCATCGACGAGGACGAGGCCGCCGAGTACGGAGCGGGCGCCATCACCGGGGCCACCTGCCTGTACGCCGTCTACGACCCGGTCGACGGCACGTGCGCGCTGGCCCGGGCCGGCCACCTGCCGCCCGCGCTCGTCCTGCCGGACGGCACCGTACGCTTCGCCGACCTGCCGGCCGCGCCACCGCTCGGGGTGGGCGGGGTGCCGTTCGAGACGACGACGCTCGACCTCCCGGAGGGCAGCCGGCTCGTGCTGTACACCGACGGCCTGGTGGAGACCCGCACCCGCGACATCGACGGCGGCCTCGAACGCCTGCGGGCCGCGCTCGCCGCCGCCGGCCCCGGCCCGGAAGAGACCTGCGACACCGTCCTGGACCGGCTCCTCCCCGACCGCCCGGCCGACGACGTGGCGCTGCTCGTGGCCAGGACCCGCACCCTGCCCGCCGACCAGGTCGCGAGCTGGGACGTACCCGCCAACCCCACGGCCGTGGCCCCGCTGCGGGCGGCGGTCAGCCGGCAACTGGCGGACTGGGGCCTGGACGAGACGGCGTTCATCACCGAACTGATCCTCAGCGAACTGATCACCAACGCCATCCGGCACGGCTCCGCCCCCATCCGGGTCCGGCTCCTGCGCGACCGCGCGCTGATCTGCGAGGTGTCGGACAGCAGCAGCACCTCACCGCACCTGCGCAACGCCACCGACACGGACGAGGGCGGCCGGGGCCTGTTCCTGGTCTCCCAGTACGCGGACCGCTGGGGCACCCGGTACACCCCCGAGGGGAAGGTCATCTGGGCGGAACAGCGGCTGCCGGAGAACGACTGAGACGCGCCCGGCGGACGGACGGCACCGGCCGGGCCCGCGAGCCGGGCGGGACCCGCCGGACACCCTTTAGGCTCACGGTATGGAGAAGCAGGGCACGCAGGAGGCGGCGGGCACGGTCCGGGTGGACGTGTGGATCTGGTCGGTACGCCTGGCCAAGACCCGCTCCACGGCCGCCGCCGCGTGCAAGGCGGGCCACGTACGGATCAACGGCGACCGCGCGAAACCGGCACAGCCGGTGAAGCCGGGCGACGAGGTCCGCATCCGGCAGGAGGGCCGGGAACGCATCGTGAAGGTCACCCGCCTCATCCGCAAACGCGTCGGCGCCCCGGTGGCCGTGGAGTGCTACACCGACCACAGCCCCCCGCCCCCACCCCGCGAGGCGGTGGCCCCGGCCGGCATCCGCGACCGCGGCACGGGCCGCCCGACGAAACGCGACCGCCGGGAGATGGACCGCCTGCGCGGCCAGCGCGGCTGAGACGGGGCAGGGCGGGACCTCTCACGCCCAGGAGTCGGCCGCCGCCCTGAGCAGCCGGCGCGCGTCCTCGCCGTAGTGCGCGTCGGCGGCCAGCGTGTCGAACACTTTGCGGTGGAGAGCCACATCCTCCGGCCGGTCCAGCCGCATCTCCCCGCCGTAGAGCTCGATGAAGACCTGACCGTCCAGGATGGAGAATCCGTGCGAGAGCAGCACCTGCTGCTCCTCCCGCTGGGGCACGATGCCCAGGGTGAGCGCGGGCAGCGCGGTCGCCGGGACCAGCCGCTCGATCTGGGCCCGCATCACGGGAGCCGGGGCAATGCCATGCTGCAAGGCCCCGGCGAAGAGCAGCAGATGCCACCGCTTGCCGCCCGGCTCCTGGAGAATCCGCTGCCGGTCCATGCGCGCGGCCACCGCGTCATCGACATCGCCGGGCCCCTCCGAGAGCTGCGCGCACCGCGTCAGAACGGCCCGCGCGTAGTCGGGCGTCTGCAACAGGCCGTGCACGGTGCTCAGCTGGAAGGACCGCGTGGTCCCGGTCGCCGCCTCGATCTCCTTCCAGGACCGCTGCAACGCCGCGTATCCGTCGCCCAGCTGGCTGGGCCAATCGACATAACGACCGGTCGCCTGCGCCGGAGTCCCCATGGCATTACTCCTTCTCTCGTTCCTCTTCTTCGGGCGGGTCACCTCAGTGCCGTGCGCTGGAGGACGCGCTGCTCGTCGCGCAGCCAGACGAGTTGTTCTTCCCCGGTGACCGTGATGCCGAACTCCTCCGCCCCCGGGCTCCCCTCCGCCCGCCACCAGCCGAGGAACCGGCCCGCCTCCGCCACCAGGTCGCGCGGGCCGTGGCGGTACGTGGCGTCGCGCTTGATCCACAGCCAGGACTCGTCGTCATCGGACAGCAGGAGCAGCCCGTCCCCCCGCACCTGCGCCGAGAAGCCGGGCAGCCGCACGCCGAGCGCGAACCGGGCGTCGGCCCGACCGAGTTCCAGCAGTCCGGCGTCCCCGTCGATCCGGTCCGCTTCGTCCCAGGTGGCGTCCCAGAGAGCCGTGACCCGGGGATTCACCGTGCGCTGACCGCGCACCGGCATGAACGATGCCCGGCCCTGGAAGCGCCCCCGGGCTGTGCCGTCCTCGCTCATCCGCAGCCGGATCAGCCCGAATCCAGCGGGGTTGGGATACCAGGGGATGACCATGACGCCGCCCGGTCTCACCTGGCGCAGCCAGGCCGGAGGCACCCGCCGCACGGAGGCCGTGGCGATGAGCCGGTCGTACGGGGCGCGGTCCGGGTAGCCCGCTTCGCCGTCCCCGCAGACCACCAGCGGGCGGTGGCCGGCGGAGGCGAGCCGCTGCGTGGCGAGTTCGGCGAGCAGCGGATCGATCTCGACGGTGACGACCCTTTCGGCGCCCAGGCGTTCACACAGCAGCGCGGCGTTGTAGCCGGTGCCGCTGCCGATTTCGAGAACGGAGTGGCCGGGCCGCAGGTCCAGTACGGACAGCATGCTGAGCACCACTTCGGCGGAGCTCATCGAACTCGTGGCGCCGATCCCCGCGCCGTCCGCCGCCGGGGAACCGTCGTCGATCTGTGTGACCAGCGCTCCGGTGGGGTGGTAGACCAACTCGGCCCAGCCTCCGGGGTCCTCGCGCCGGTTCAGCGCACGCCAGCCGCCCTCGGACCAGCGCCACACGGTCTCGGGGGCGAACTTCTCCCGTGGAATGCGGCCGAACGCCAGCCGCAGCCACTCCTCACGGAAGTGGCCGGCCTCCGCCAGCGACTCGGTGAGCCGCCCACGAAGAGTGTCCAGGTGAGTCGCGGCGATCACTTCTTGTCGCCGTCCTTCTTGTGCGTCCCGCTTCCGGGCCCGAAGACGTCCGGCGGCACCTGGTGGTCGCCCTCTCCCGCCGGACCCTGCGGCTTCTGGTCGTCCGACTTCGGCTTGTCGTGCTTGCCCATGGCTGTTCCCCTTCCCCGATCACTTGGGGCAGCGATCCGGCTGCCATCCGTGACCATGATTGAGCGCATACAGCGGAGCGTCCAGGAAATTTCTAAGGATTTCTCAGGCCCAGGATTCGGCAGCAGCGATGATGAGGCGGCGGGCGGCGGCGTCGTACAGGGCGCTGGTAGCCAGCGCGTCGAATACCCGGCGATACAGTGAGACTTCTTCGGGCTGCCCCAGCCGCAGTTCCGCACTTGCGATCTCCACGGTGACGAGTTGATCGTCGAAGATGCAGAAGTTGTGGGCGGGTGAGACGGGCAACCGCTTGCCGTGGGGCACGATGCCCAGGCGGACCGTGGGCAGTGTGGTGGCCGAGACGAGCCGATCGAGCTGGGCCCGCATCACCGGGGCCGGGGCCAGGCCGTAGCGAAGAACCGACTCCGAGACGACCATGTGCCGCTGCCTGCGTCCGGGCTCGTACAACGCCTTCTGCCGCTCCAACCGCTCAGCCACCGCTTCCTGGGTGTCCCGAGGGCTGTCGAAGAGACCGGCGTGCTCCCGGAAGCGGGCAGCGGCGTATTCGGCGGTCTGCAGAAGGCCGGGAACCCAGCACGATTCGAAGGAACGGATGATGGTGGCCGACTCCTCCATCTGCTTCCATGAGCGCTGCACAGCAGCATGTCCCTGGTGCAGTTGGCGACGCCATTCCGCATAACGCCGGTCCAGATCGCGCAGCAGAACAAGAAGTTCGCCGGCTGCCTGCGGTGCACCGCAGGCAGCCGTCCATTCCCGGATGTCGCTCTCGGTGGGCGACTGACGGCCGAGTTGCAGCTTTGACACCTTGCTGGCCGGCCAGCCGAGCCGCCCAGCGAGAGTACGGCCGTCAAGACCGGCCATCTGCCTCAGGGCACGCAGGCGTCCGCCAAGCTCCTGCCTGGCCTCCTGGACGCCTCTGAGCGCCGAACTCAATAGCGTTCTCCCTCAGGTGAGAAATTTCTCTGAGTTTCTTCCCCTGCCCAGCGCCTCCAACCCTGCCCCACCACCCGCGCGGAGCACCACGGCGCACCGGGGGCGCACACGACAGCGCCCGGAGGGAACTCCGGGCGCTGGGAGGGGGGAACGAGCCGTCGGGGGGTCAGTCCGGGGGGAAGAGGTGGCTGAACGCCGCCAGGTTGTGGGTGGGTTCGCCGCGGGAGACGCGCCAGGCGTGTTCTTTGCGGATGGCCGTCGCGAAGCCCAGTTCCAGCAGGGTGTTGAACGCCCCGTCCGCCGTCTCCAGGACCACGCCCAGCAGGCGGTCCAGTTCGCCGGGGGTCGCCGCCGAGAGGGGGAGGCGGCCGGCCAGGTAGATGTCGCCGTGGGTGTCCAGGGCGTACGCCACCCCGTACAGCCGCGCGTTGCGTTCCAGCAGCCAGCGGTGCACCGCCGCGTGGTTCTCGTCCGGGCGGCGGATCACGAACGCGTTCACCGACAGCGCGTGCCGGCCAAGACGCAGCGAGCAGGTCGTGGACAGCTTGCGGGTGCCCGGGAGGGTGACCACGTAGTGGCCCGGGTCCGGGCGCTCCCACGTCACGCCCAGGTCGTTCAGCGTGTCCTCGACGGTGTGCCCGGTGTCCTCAGCCATGCGCCGATCGTAGGGCGAACCGGTGGGATTCCGTGGCCGCCCGGTACACCGACACCGTGCCGGCCGCCGTCGCCGCCCAGCCGAAGCGGCGGGCGTGCAGCGCCGCCGCCCGGCCCAGCCGGTCGGACAGGCCGGAGTCGGCCGCGAACCGGGCCAGCGCGTCCGCGTAGTGCACCGGGTCGTGGCCCTCGATCAGGTAGCCCGTCGCCTCGTCCCGTACGACCACCGGCAGCCCGCCCACCGCCGCCGCGACCACCGGGGTGCCGCACGCCTGGGCCTCGGCGGCCACCAGGCCGAACGACTCGCTGTAGGACGGCATCACCAGCGCGCTCGCCGCCCGGTACCAGTCGGCCAGCCGCTCCTGTCCGACCGGCGGGTGGAAGCGGACCAGGCCGGTGAGGCCGAGCCGGTCGGCGAGCCTGCGCAGCCGCTCGGGGCGGGCCAGGCCGGTGCCGGAGGGGCCGCCCACGACCGGTACGACGAGCCGGCCCGGGTCGGCCAGGGACGGGTCCCGGTCCAGCAGCTCCCGCACCGCGTACAGCAGCAGGTCCGGGGCCTTCAGCGGCTGGATGCGCCCCACGAACAGCGGGATCAGCGCGTCCTGCGGCAGCCCCAGCCGGGCCCGGGCCGCCGACCGGCCGTCCGCCGGGCGGAACACGTCCAGGTTGACGCCCGGGTGCACCACCGCCGTCCGCATCGGGTCGGCGTCGTAGTGGCGGACCAGTTCGGCGGCCTCCTCTGCGGTGTTGGCGATCAGCCGGTCGGCGGCCCGCACGATCTGCGTCTCGCCGATCACCCGCGCCGCCGGCTCCGGGGAGTCCCCGGCCGCCAGGGCGGCGTTCTTCACCTTCGCCATGGTGTGCATCGCGTGCACCAGCGGCACCCCCCACCGCTCGGCGACCAGCCAGCCCACCTGGCCCGACAGCCAGTAGTGCGAGTGCACGAGATCGAAGTACCCCGGCCGCTGCCCCGCCCAGATCTGGGTGACCCCGTGCGTGAACGCGCACATCTGGGCCGGCAGCTCCTCCTTGCTCAGCCCCTCGTACGGGCCCGCGTCCACGTGGCGCACCAGCACCCCGGGCGCCAGCTCGACGGTGGGCGGCAGCCCGCCGGCCGTGGCGCGGGTGAAGATCTCCACCTCGGTGCCCAGGGCCGCCAGCTGCCTGGACAGTTCGACGATGTAGACGTTCATGCCGCCCGCGTCGCCGGTACCCGGCTGGTGCAGCGGCGAGGTGTGAACGCTCAGCATCGCCACCCGGCGCGGTCGGTGCCCCACTGCGTCTCCTGACGGGCCGAGAGCGGAAAGCGGACGTCTCCCCCACACCAGTGTGCCCAACCCTTCCCGCTCGGCATCCTCCGGGTCGCCGCCGAAACGTACACTCGCCCCTATGCCCGAGGGGACGGTGACCCGGGGGACGACCAACCCCAACCGCTTGCGGCGCATGGACCGCTGGCTCGGCCATGCGCACGGCACCGCGCTGCGCGGCGCGCCGCCGGCCCCGCTGGCCGTGGACCTGGGGTACGGGGCGGCGCCGTGGACCGCCGTCGAGCTGCTGGAGCGGCTGCGCCGGGTGCGGCCGGACGTCCGGGTGGCCGGGGTGGAGATCGACCCGGAGCGGGTGGCGGCGGCGCTGCCGTACGAGCGGGGCGGGCTGTCCTTCGTACGGGGCGGGTTCGAGCTGCCGCTGCCGGGCGGTGAGCGCCCGCTGCTGATCCGGGCCGCGAACGTGCTGCGGCAGTACCCGGAGGACCGGGTCCGGGACGTGTGGGAGCGGCTGTGCGGGCGGCTGGCGCCCGGCGGGCTGCTCGTGGAGGGCACCTGCGACGAGCTGGGGCGGCGGCATGTGTGGGTGGCGCTGGGGCCCGAGGGGCCGCGCACGGTCACCTTCGCGGCCCGGCTCGGCGGGCCCGGCGGGCTCGGCGCCCCGTCCGATCTGGCCGAGCGGCTGCCCAAGGCGCTCATCCACCGCAATGTGCCGGGCGAGCCCGTGCACCGTTTCCTGCGGGACTTCGACCGGGCCTGGGCCACCGCCGCCCCGTACGCGCCGCTGGGGGCCCGGCAGCGCTGGGTCGCGGCGGTACGGGCGCTGGCGGCGGCCGGCTGGCCGCTGGCGGACGACGTACGGCGCTGGCGGCAGGGCGAGGTCACCGTGCGGTGGGCGGCGCTGGCGCCCCGGGACTGAGCCGGCGCGCGGCGGGGCGCGGCGGGCCGGGCAGGCGCGCGGCGGGGCGCCCCGCTACCGCACCAGCTCCGCCAGCGCCGCCTCCAGCAGCGGCCGGTCCTGGGCGTGGGTCAGCTGGGTCCGCGCCTGGCCGGGCGGCAGCCACAGCAGCCGGTCCACCTCGTCGTTGGGCGAGAACCGGCCGCCGACCGCCTCGCCGGTCCAGTACCTGACCTCCTTGGGCCGGCCCCGCACCAGATAGCGGGCGGTGGGCAGGGGGGCGCCCAGCACGCAGATCATGCCGGTCTCCTCCAGCACCTCGCGCAGCGCCGCGTCCTCCGGCTCCTCGCCCGGGTGCAGCTTGCCCTTGGGGTGCGACCAGTCGTCGTACCGGGGGCGGTGCACCAGGGCGACCTCCACCTCGCCGCCCGGGCCCGCCGCGTACCGCCACAGCACGCAGCCGGCCGCCCGTACCGTCTCCTCCTCAGCTGTTGCCGCCACGGCGTCTCCTTCGTGCCTCGATCTGCATCTCCTGCACATTGCGCAGCGCCCGGCCGTCCGTGCCGGTCCAGTGCCGGGTCCACGTCCCGTCCGGGCCCAGGTGCCAGGACGCCGTGGTGTCGGCGGTCCCGGCGGCCAGCAGCCGGGTCAGGGTGGAGCGGTGCGCCGGGTCGGTGACCCGGACCAGTACCTCGATGCGGCGGTCCAGGTTGCGGTGCATCAGGTCGGCGCTGCCCAGCCACACCTCGCTCTCGCCGCCCGCCGCGAACGCGTACACCCGCGAGTGCTCCAGGAAGCGGCCCAGCACGCTGCGCACCCGGATGGTCTCCGACAGGCCCGGCACGCCGGGGCGCAGCGCGCAGATGCCGCGCACCCAGATGTCGACCGGGACGCCCTCCTGCGAGGCGCGGTACAGGGCGTCGATGACGGCCTCGTCCACGATGGCGTTGGTCTTGATCCGGATGGACGCCGGGCGGCCCGCCCGGTGGTGGGCTATCTCGCGGCCGATGCGGGCCAGCAGCCCGTCGCGCAGGGAGCGCGGGGCGACCAGCAGCCGGCGGTAGGTCTCGCGGCGGGAGTAGCCGGAGAGCCGGTTGAACAGGTCGGAGAGGTCGGCGCCCACCTCCGCGTCGGAGGTCAGCAGGCCCAGGTCCTCGTACAGCCGGGCGGTCTTGGGGTGGTAGTTGCCGGTGCCGACGTGCGCGTAGCGGCGCAGTGTCTCGCCCTCCTGCCGCACCACCAGCGACAGTTTGCAGTGCGTCTTGAGGCCCACCAGCCCGTACACCACATGGCAGCCGGCCTCCTCCAGCTTGCGCGCCCACTTGATGTTGGCGTGCTCGTCGAAGCGGGCCTTGATCTCCACCAGCACCAGCACCTGCTTGCCGGACTCGGCGGCGTCGATGAGGGCGTCGACGATCGGGGAGTCGCCGGAGGTGCGGTAGAGGGTCTGCTTGATGGCCAGCACGCCGGGGTCGGCGGCGGCCTGTTCGAGGAACGCCTGGACGGAGGTGGAGAACGAGTCGTACGGGTGGTGCAGCAGGACGTCGCGTTCGCGCAGCACGCCGAAGATGTCGGGGGCGGAGGCGGACTCGACCTCGGCGAGTTCGCGGTGGGTGCCGGCCACGAACTTGGGGTACTTCAGCTCCGGCCGCTCCAGGGAGGCGATGTCGCCGAGCCCGGTGAGGTCGAGCGGCCCGGGGAGGGTGTACACCTCCTCCTCGCGGATCTTCAGTTCGCGCACCAGCAGGCTCAGCACGCCCGGGTCGATGGACTCCTCGGCCTCCAGCCGGACCGGGGGGCCGAAGCGGCGGCGCAGCAGTTCCTTCTCCAGGGCCTGGAGCAGGTTCTCGGTGTCGTCCTCCTCGACCTCCAGGTCCTCGTTGCG
This sequence comes from Streptomyces harbinensis, assembly GCF_900116145.1. Classification (GTDB taxonomy): domain Bacteria; phylum Actinomycetota; class Actinomycetes; order Streptomycetales; family Streptomycetaceae; genus Streptomyces; species Streptomyces carpaticus. The sequence goes on from NZ_FPAB01000001.1 coordinate 253,199, forward strand.
GGTGACGCGGAAGACGTGGTGGGCCAGCACCTCCATGCCGGGGAAGAGTTCCTCCAGGTGGGCGGCGATGACGTCCTCGACGGGGACGAAGCGCTGCGGCGAGGCTTCGAGGAAACGATCCAGCAGCGGCGGGACCTTCACCCGGGCGAAGTGCTTGTGGCCGGTGGCCGGGTTGCGCACCTCGACGGCCAGGTTGAGGGAGAGGCCGGAGATGTACGGGAAGGGGTGCGCCGGGTCGACGGCCAGCGGGGTGAGGACGGGGAAGATCCGCTGCCGGAAGAGGGTGAACAGCCGGGTCTGCTCGGCCTCGGTGAGGTCGGGCCAGCGCAGCAGGTGGATGCCCTCGGCGGCGAGTCCGGGGGCGACGGAGCGCTGGTAGCAGGCGGCCTGCCGCTCCATGAGTTCGCGGGAGCGGGACCAGATCTCCTGGAGCACCTCGCGCGGCAGCTGGCCGGTGAGCGAGCGGGTGGCGACGCCGGTGGCGATGCGGCGCTTGAGGCCGGCGACGCGCACCATGAAGAACTCGTCCAGGTTGCTGGCGAAGATGCTGAGGAAGTTGGCGCGTTCCAGCAGCGGGGTGGCGGGGTCCTCGGCCAGTTCGAGGACGCGTTCGTTGAACGCCAGCCAGCTGCGTTCGCGGTCCAGGAACCGGTCGCCGGGCAGCGGTTCGCCGGCCGGGCCGGCCACGGCGGCCGGGGCGGGCGCGGGGGCGGTGGCGGGCGGCGTCGCGCCGGGGGGTTCCGCCGCCGGTACGGGGGCGGCCGGGGGCGGCACCGTACGCTCCGGCTCCGGGCCGGACCCCGGGCCGGACCCCGGCGCGTCGCCGCCCGCCACCGCCGCCGCCTGCGCCGTCGCGGCCGTCTCGGGACCGGCCTGCGCGCCGCGCGCTCCCCGCACTTCAGGACTCATACCGCCCATTCTCCCGCCAGGAGTGCGAACGGAGCACGTCAGCGGTGTGACCGGGAGGTGGCCGGGATGCGGATCAGGTTTCGGTGCGGTACATGAGGTCGCGTTCGTGGGTGCGGAAACCGAGCCCCTCGTACACCCGCAGGGCCGCGGTGTTGTCGGCGTCGACGTACAGCATGGCGGTGGGCAGCGCCCGGTCGGCGGCCAGGTAGCGCAGGCCGATCAGGGTGAGCGCCTTGCCGAGCCCGAGGTTCTGCGCCTCGGGGGCGACGCCCACGACGTAGACCTCGCCCAGGGACTCGGCGCTGTGCACCTTCGTCCAGTGGAAGCCCAGCAGTTTCTCGCCGCGCACCGCGAGAAAGAACCCGGATGGGTCGAACCAGGGCTCCTTCTTCCGGGCGTCCAGGTCAATCTGGGTGAGGGCGCCCTGCTCGGGGTGGTGGGCGAACGCCTCCGCGTTGAGCGCCAGCCAGGCGGCGTCGTCCCGTCCCGGCACGAAGCTGCGGACCGTCACCCCTTCGGGCAGTACCGGATCGACGTCGCGCAGTCCCCCCAGCGGGCGACGCAGCTGCCGCAGCTCGCGGAAGAGGGTGAGGCCGAGCACCTGCGCCAGGTGCCGGGCGGCCGGGTGGCCGCCGTGCGCCCACAGCCGCAGCCGGTGGCCCGAGGCGGCCAGCAGGGCGCCGCCGAGCAGCCGTCCGTGGCCCTGCCCGCGGTGCGCGGGGTGCACCACCAGCTCGGCCGAGGGGGCTTCGACCGGGTCGGTGCCGTCCAGCTGGGCGTAGCCCACCAGTTGGTCCGCGTGCTGCAGGAGCAGGTGCTTCACCCCGTCCCGCCGGCCGCCGCGCAGCAGCAGCCTGCCCTGTTCCGATACGGCGCTCTGCCCGTCGGTGCGGGCCGCCGCGTCGATCAGCCGCTCGGTCGCGCGCAGCTGGGGGCCCGTCACCTCGTCGACCACGATGACGTCACTCATGACGGAGACTCTATGCCCATATCGCCCGGACCCTTCATCCGCTTGTTACCCGCGGCCCCCTGACACGCTACGCGCGTAGCCGTAGGCTGCCGTCGCACTGTCATGTCATCTCCCGCTGTCCGTCCCCTGCACTCCCTCGGTCCGCGGCGGCCGTGCCGGGGACCCCGCCGGCCGTCGCCCCCCTTCTCCTTGCTTGTCCCCTGATTCCACGAGAGGCAATCTCCGCTGATGCGCACCTCGGCCGCCACGCGGCGTTCCCGCAGATTCAGACTGACGGCAGGCGCGGTCACCCTCGCCGCCGCCGGTGCCCTCGCCGTCGGAGTGCCGGCCGCCCAGGCCGGCCCCGGCAACGGCAACGGCAACGGCAACGGGCCGGGCGCCGGTCACCCCGGGCCCGGTCTCGACCTCCAGATCCTGGCCATCAACGACCTGCACGGCGCGCTGGAACCCCCGGAGGGCTCCGGCGGCCAGGTCACCCACGAACACGCGGACGGCAGCACCGAGACGCTGACCGCCGGCGGCATCGAGTACCTGGCCACCGGGCTGCGCGAGGCCCGCAAGGGCCACCAGCGCTCGGTGACGGTCGCCGCCGGTGACCTGGTCGGCGCCACCCCGCTGCTCTCCGGTCTCTTCCACGACGAGCCCACCATCGAGGCCCTCAACCAGCTGAAGATGGACGTCGCGGGCGTCGGCAACCACGAGTTCGACGAGGGCTGGGAGGAGCTGATCCGCCTCCAGGAGGGCGGCTGCCACCCGGTGGACGGCTGCTACGCCGACGACCGCACCTTCGACGGCGCCGACTTCCCCTACCTCGCCGCCAACGTCGTGCACGAGGACACCGGCGAACCGGTGCTGGCCCCGTACACCGTCCAGAACATCAAGGGCGTCAAGGTCGGGTTCATCGGCGTCACCCTGGAGGGGACGGCCGACATCGTCACCCAGGAAGGCATCGAGGGCCTGGAGTTCCTGGACGAGGCCGAGACCATCAACCGCTACACCGCCGAGCTGGCGGCGCAGGGCGTCAACGCGGTCATCGCGCTGATCCACGAGGGCGGCTACCCGGCCAACCCCGCCTACAACGCCGACTGCGACGCGGGCGCCGACGGCATCTCGGGGCCGATCGTGGAGATCGCCCGGACCATCGACCCGGGCGTCGACGCGCTGATCACCGGCCACACCCACCAGCCGTACGTGTGCACCATCCCCGACCCGGACGGCAACGACCGGCTGGTCACCTCCGCCGCCTCCAACGGCCGGCTGTTCACCGAGCTGACCATGCGCTACGACCCGCGCACCAAGGACATCGTGCGCACCTCCGTCGAGGGCACCAACCGCGTCGTGCACCGCGACCAGAAGCCGGCCCGGGACCTCACCCGGCTCATCGACTACTGGAACGAGCTGGCCGCCCCGGTCGCGGGCGCTCCCATCGGCTACATCTCCGAGGACATCCCCGGGCGCGGCGCCGGCACCCCCGAGTTCCCGCTCGGCGACCTGATCGCCGACGCCCAGCTGGCGCACGCCATCGAGCTGGAGGGCAGCGCCGACCTGGCGCTGATGAACCCCGGCGGGGTGCGCGCCGACCTGGTGTACGCCGCGAGCGGCGACGAGGGCGACGGCGTCGTGACGTACGGCGAGGGCTTCACCGTCCAGCCGTTCTCCAACACCGTCAACCTGCTGTCCCTCACCGGCGAGCAGCTGCTCCAGGTGCTGCGCGAGCAGGTCAGCGGCCCGAACGCCGCCGCGCCCAAGATCCTCCAGCCCTCCGCCGGGCTCAGCTACACCCTGGACCTCACCCGCTCCGGCGCCGACCGGATCGTGGCGGACACCGTCCGGCTGGACGGTGAGCCGATCGAGGACGGGCGCACCTACCGGATCGCGGTCAACTCCTTCCTGGCGGGCGGCGGGGACGGCTTCCCGACCCTGGCGGAGGGCACGGACCCGCGCGTCGGCAACGACGACATGCGGGTGCTGGCCGACTACCTCCTGGCCCACTCCTCCCCCGAGAACCCGCTGGCCGCGCCGGCGGCCGACCGGATCACCGTCATCCAGTGATCCCCCCGGCCGGTACGGGGCGCGGCGCGGGGACGGCGATCGCCGTCACCAGCAGCCCGTCCCGTACCAGCCACCGGCCGGCGAAGCGCCGGATCGGCACCCCGTCGACCACCGGGCCCGGCACCAGCAGTTCGGCGGTGAACGCCCCGGCGTCCGGGTCGAAGGCGATCCGCGCCTCCTCGAAGCCCAGCCAGCGGCCGGTCAGCGGGAACCACGCCTTGTAGACGCTCTCCTTGGCGCTGAACAGCAGCCGCTCCCAGCGCACCCGGGGGTGCGAGGCGGCCAGCTTCGCCAGGTGCTCGCGCTCCCCGGGCAGCGTCACCATCTCCACCACGCCCGGGTCGCGCAGCGCCTCGTGCGGCTCGGCGTCCACCCCGAGCGAGGCCAGCCCCCGGCCGGCGGCGGCCACCACGGCGGCCCGGTAGCCGGTGCAGTGCGTCATCGAGCCGATGAACCCCGGCGGCCAGCCCGGCGCCCCGCGCTCGCCCGGCAGCAACGGCACCCGGGGGCCGCCGATCCGCTCCAGGGCGGTACGGGCGCAGGCCCGCACCGTGGCGAACTCCTGGCGGCGCTTGGGCACCGCGCGGGCCACCACCGCCGCCTCCTCGGGGAAGAGGTCCGGTGTGCCGTCCGGGTCCCCGAACATCTCGACCGCGCTCACCTCGCGCGGCAGCAGTTCCGCGATCACGCGCGGATCACCACCGGCCGGCCGGGCGTCCCGCCGCGCGGGCGCCACTCGCGCGGGTAGCCCAGCGACACCTCGTGGTGCGGGACGCCGTCGCGGGTGATGCGGCGCGGGATGTGCAGATGCCCGTAGACGACGGCGGCAGCCCGGAACCGTACCGGCCAGTCGTCGGTGGCCTCGGTCCCGCACCACAGCGCGAACTCCGGGTAACGCAGCACCCGGGTGGGCTGCCGGATCAGCGGATGGTGGTTGATCAGCACGGTGGGCACCCCGTCGGGCAGCGCGGCCAGCCGCTCCTCGGTGTACTCCAGGCGGGCCCGGCACCACGCCTGGCGGCTGGGGTACGGGTCGGGGTGCAGCAGGTATTCGTCGGTGCACACCACCCCGGCGGCCTCCGCCACGGCCAGCGCCTCGGCGGTGGTGCGGGTGCCGGGCGGCCGGAAGGTGTAGTCGTACAGCAGGAACAGCGGCGCGACGGCGACCGGGCCGCGCTCACCCTGCCACAGGGCGTACGGGTCCTCGGGGGTGAGGACGCCCAGGCCGCGGCAGAGTTCGACCAGCCGCTGGTAGCGGTGCTCGCCGCGCAGTTGCACCGGGTCGGAGGCGGGTGTCCACAGCTCGTGGTTGCCCGGGACCCACACCACCTGCGCGAACCGGTCGGCGAGCAGCGTCAGCGCCCACTCGATGTCCGCGAACGTCTCCCCCACATCGCCTGCGACCAGCAGCCAGTCGTCGTCCGACTCCGGTCTCAGCTCCTCGGTGATCTTGCGGTTCTCGTCGTAGGCCACATGCAGATCGCTGATGGCCAGCAGTCTCCCCATGTGCTGGGTACTCCCCACCCGGGAGGACCGCCGAAACGCAGAGTTCAATGGGGATTGAGGTCTGCGTACCATGGCGGACGTGCCTCCCACGATCACCAGAGAACTCACCATCGGACAGCTCGCCGAACGCAGCGGCGTCGCCACCTCCGCGCTGCGCTTCTACGAGGACCAGGGCCTCATCAGCAGCCGCCGCACCTCGGGCAACCAGCGCCGCTACCACCGCGACACCCTGCGCCGGGTGGCGTTCATCAAAGTCTCGCAGAACGTCGGCATGCCACTGAACGCCATCCGCGAGGCCCTGCACGAGCTGCCGGAGGGCCGCACCCCCACCAAGGCGGACTGGGCCCGGCTGTCCGAGTTCTGGAAGGCCGATCTCAACGCGCGGATCTGGCAGCTCACCCGGATCAGGGACGACCTGACCGGCTGCATCGGCTGCGGCTGCCTGTCGCTGGACAGCTGCGCGCTGGCCAACCCGCAGGACGTCTACGGCCAGCGCGGCACCGGGCCGGTGCGGCTCCTGGAGGACGCCCCCGAGGGCGCCCCCGGCTGCGGCGTCAGCTGCTCCTGACCCGCTGGGGCCCGCCGCGGGCCGCCCGGCCCGGTCACGGTACGGACGGCGGCGGGGTCGGGGCACCGGGAAGCCGCAGCACCGCCTCGATACCGCCGCCCGCCGCCGGGTGCAGCGCCACGTCCCCGCCGCTCTCGCGCACCGTCCGCGCCACGATCGACAGCCCGAGCCCGGAGCCCGGCAGCCCGCGCGCGCCCGGGGAACGCCAGAACCGTTCGAAGACGTGCGGCAGTTCGTGCGGCGGGATGCCGGGCCCGTGGTCGCGGATGCGCAGCAGCCCGCCGTGCAGCGTCACCTCCACCACCTCCCCGTCGCCGCTGAACTTCACCGCGTTGTCGAGCAGGTTGACCAGCGCCCGCTCCAGCGCGGCCGGTTCGGCGCGCACGAACCAGTCCTCCAGTTCGGCCTCGATGGCCAGGCCGCGCGCCCGGCCGCGCAGCCGCACCCGGTCCACGGCGCGGCGCGTCACCTCGTGCAGCCCCACCACCTCCAGCCGGCTGCCGTGCCCGGCGGGCTTCTCCGGGCGGGACAGCTCCTGGAGATCGCCGATGAGCGCGGCGAGTTCGGCCAGCTGATCGGTCACCGACTCCAGCAGCCGCCGCCGGTCGTCCGGCGGCAGCGGGCGCCCGGTCTGCTCGCTGCGCACCAGCAGGTCGATGTTGGTGCGCAGCGAGGTCAGCGGGGTGCGCAGCTCGTGTCCCGCGTCGGCGATCAGCTGTTGCTGGAGCTCGCGGGAGGAGGCGAGGGCGGCCGTCATGGAGTTGAAGGCGGCCGAGAGCCGGGCGATCTCGTCGTCGCCGGCCACCGGGATGCGGGTGCTCAGATCCTCGGTCGCGGCCACGTGCTCGGCCGCCGCCGTCAGCCGGTCCACCGGCCGCAGCCCGGCCCGGGCCAGCGCCACCCCGGCCCCGGCGGCGGTGATCGCCCCGGCGGCGGCGACCAGGGCCAGCACCACGACGAGGGAGCGCAGCGGGTCGGTGACCTCGCTCAGCGGGCGGGCCACGGTGACGGCGCCGTTGGTGGTGGTCTCCAGCGGACGGGTGAGCACCCGGTAGGTGACGCCGTCCGAACCGGTGGCGTTGTGGAAGGACTCGGCGGCCCTGCGGCCCGCGACGGCGGTGTCGGAGGGCGAGACGTCCAGGGTCGCCGCCCCGGAGATGATGCAGCTCGACCCGTCGGCCGAGACCACCTGGATGGTGGAGTCGAACGGCATCGGCACGTTCTGCGGGACGTCGGCCGGTTCCGCGTAGCACTGGCCGTTCTGCCACATGCGGTAGACCGCCACCGGGTCGGCCCGGTTGTCCCGCAGCGTGTCGTCGAGGGACCTGATCAGCTGGTCACGGACCAGGAACCAGGCCGCGATCGCGCACGCCGCCACGGCCACCGCCACGGCCGCCGCCGTCAGCAGCGCCAGCCGGGAGCGCAGCGACAGACCGCGGCCGGACCTCACGGCGCGTCCCGCAGCACGTAGCCGACGCCGCGCACGGTGTGCACCAGGCGCGGCTCGCCGCCGGCCTCGGTCTTGCGGCGCAGATACATGATGTAGACGTCCAGGGAGTTGGACGACGGCTCGTACTCGAAGCCCCACACGGCGTGCAGGATCTGCTCCCGGGTGAGGACCTGGCGGGGGTGGGTGAGGAAGAGCTCCAGCAGCGTGTACTCGGTGCGGGTCAGCTCCACCGGCCGCTGCCCGCGCCGTACCTCCCGGGTGGCGGGGTCCATGCGCAGTTCGCCGAAGGTCAGCAGCCCGGCGTCCGGGTCGGGCCCGGTGCCGTCGCCGCCGTCCGGCGCGGCCGGGCGGGCGTAACCGCTGCGGCGCAGCAGGGCCCGCAGCCGGGCCAGCAGCTCGTCGAGTTCGAAGGGCTTGACGAGGTAGTCGTCCGCCCCGGCGTCCAGGCCGCTGACCCGGTCGCCGATCGTGTCGCGGGCGGTCAGCATCAGGATGGGCACCCGGTCCCCGGTGGCGCGCAGCCGCCGGGCGGTGGTGAGGCCGTCCATGCGGGGCATGAGCACATCGAGGACGATCGCGTCCGGGTGGTAGCGCTCGGCCTTGGTGAGGGCGTCGAGGCCGTCGACGGCGGTCTCGGTGGCGTACCCCTCGAAGGCCAGGGAGCGCTGGAGGGCGTCCCGCACGGCCGGCTCGTCGTCGACGATCAGCACCCGCGAACCATCACTCATGCGCGTCAGTCTCGCATCACTCGCACCGGCCGGATCAGACGTTGCCGACCGCGCCGGAGCCGCCGCTCTCCAGGTCGCTCAGGACGGTCTTGACGGTGTTGACGGGGATGGCGAAGCCCAGTCCCGCGCTGCCGGAGTCGGCGGAGGCGCTGTACATGGCGGAGTTGATGCCGATGATCTCGCCGTTCATGTTGACGAGCGCGCCGCCGGAGTTGCCGGGGTTGAGGGAGGCGTCGGTCTGGATCGCCCGGTAGGTGGTGGTGCCGCCGGAGCCGAGATCGCCGTTGTACCGTCCGCCGCCGGACTCGAACGGCCACTGCTGCTGCTGTTGCTGCTGCGGGGTGCTGTCCTCGGTGGAGACGGTGACCTCGCGGTCGAGTGCGGAAACGATCCCGCTGGTGACGGTGCCGGACAGCCCCTCGGGCGAGCCGATGGCCACCACCTGGTCGCCGACGGCCACCGCGTCGGAGTCGCCGAGCGTCGCGGCGGGCAGCCCGGAGACGTCCCGGGCCTGGATGACGGCGAGGTCGGTGTCCGGGTCGGTGCCGGTGACGGTCGCGGTGGCGGTGGAGCCGTCGGAGAAGGTCACCTGGACCTCGCCGGCGCCGGAGACGACGTGGTTGTTGGTGAGGATTTTCCCGTCCGAGGAGAGGATCACCCCGGAGCCGGTGGCGGTCTGCGTGGAGATCTCCACGACGGACGGCGCCACGGCGGCGGCGACGGAGGCCACCGTGCCGTCGGTGTGCACCGACACATTGGTGCCGCTGACGCTGGTCCCGGTGCCGGTGGCCCCCACCTGCGCGTCCCCGAGCAGCGCGGCGGTCCCGCCCCCGACCCCGGCGGCGACCACGGCCACGGCGGCCAGCAGCGCCACGGACCTCCCGGCCCGGCGCCTTCTCCCCCGGTGGCTGGCCGGCCCGGCCGGCGGAGCACCACCGTCCACGGCGGCATCGGGCGCGTGCCCGGGCAGCGGCGGGTAGGCGTGGAAGGGCTCGTTCTCCTGGTTCCCCTGGTGTTCGCTCATGCCCCGAGCGTGCGCCCGGAAGATGAGAGGCGCCTGAGAGGCGCCTCAGAGTTCCCCTGCGATTTCCGCGGGGCGGTCAGCCGGCGGGGAAATCACTGGAGTCGATGGCGTGCTCGAAGGGGTCGGGCAACGGGATCGGATCGCCGAATTTCCCGGTCCACAGCGTCCGGTACACCCCGCTGCGGGGTTCACCGAACAGCGTGATCACGGGCCCCTGAGAAGCGACCCGGTCCACCAGCAGATAGAGCGGGACACCGGCCCGTGCGTACCCGGCGAGCTTTTCGACGCGGTCCCGGCCCGCGTTCCCGCGCGATGTGACCTCCACGACCAGGGCGGCGTCTCCCGCCTGGGTCTCCGGCGTGCCGTCTAGCATCAGGGCTTCGGGCAGCACCACCAGGTCGGGCTGGAAGACACCCGAGCGCAGCGGAATCCGCACGTCGACGTTCTGGTAGACGTCCCAGCCCTCGGGCAGCACCGGAAGCAGCCTCCGGTGCAGCTTGCTCGCGATATAGGTGTGCGGCTTCGACGGCGCGGGCCGCACGATGATGTACCCCTCGATGATCTCCGCTTTCCAGCCCTCGGGAACATCCAGCGCTTCCCAGGTCCTGAGGAGCTCATCCCAGGTCTCTCCCCTGATGTACGGGGGTTCAACGGCAGGCACACTCACAGCGGACTCCTTACCTTGCCGTCAGCGGCCGAGATGAGAGGTGCTTCAGAGCTCCCCTGTGTTCTCAGCTGGGAAAGCTGCTGGTGTCCAGCTCCAGGCCGAGGGGCTCGGGCACGAGGACGGGCTCGCCGAACTTGACGGAGGCCAGGGTCCGGTACACACCGGAGACCGGGGATCCGAACAGCGTCACCATGGGGCCGGCTGCGCCCAGAGCGTCCACCAGCAGATACAGCGGTACGCCCCCGGCAGCGTAGACCGCCGCCTTGTTGATCCGGTCATGATTGGCGTTGCTGGGGGAGGTGATTTCCACGATCAGCTCGGCCTCATCGGCCTCGATCCTGCGCTCGGGCCCGCACACCTGATCCCGGAGTGCCACCACAAGATCGGGGATGTACACCCTCTTCTGCCCGGAGGCGGCCACCCCGATGTTCTGAAATGTCTCGTACTCCTCGGGCAACCGCTTGACCAGTTGCCGGTGCAACAAGCTGGCGATGGCGGCGTGGTCCAGCGAGGGCGGCGGTGTCAACGTGATCGACTTCCCGTCAATGATCTCCGCCCTGTACCCGGGGGGAACATCGAGCTCTTCCCAGTTCCGGACGAGCTCGGGCCAGTCATCCGGCTGGAGCGCCGGGAAATCGGTCGCGGCTGCGCTCATGGCGGTCTCCTTACATGGCCGACACCAACTCCAGCATGCCCGGACCACCCGAATCAGGTCCACCGACCCACTTCACCCGAACGTATGACCATCCGCCGTCAAGGTGACGGCCGCTCCGCCGGGCAGCCGCAGGAGCGGCGGATGCGCAGCTGGGAGGGGAAGCGGCGGTGGCGCTCCAGGGGTGGGCCGTCCTGGTCGTTGATCGCCAGGTCCACCGCCGCGCGGGCCATGCCCACCCGGTCGGAGCCGACCGTCGTCAGCGGGGGATCGGTCAGCGCCGCTTCCTTCACGTCGTCGAAACCGGCCACCGCCAGCTCGCCGGGGACGTCGATCCGCAGTTCGCGCGCCGCCCGCAGCACGCCGATCGCCTGGTCGTCGGTGGCGCACACCAGCGCCGGCGGCCGGTCGGGGCCCGACAGCAGGTCCAGGGCCACCCGGTAGGCGTCGTACCGGTTGTACGGGGCCTGGAACAGCCGGCCCTCGGTGGACAGGCCCGCCTCGTCCATCGCCCGGCGCCAGCCGGTCACATGGTCGGTCACCGGGTCGCCGGACTCCGGGGTGGACTCCACCCCGCCCAGGCACGCCACGTACGGGTGTCCGTGGTCCAGCAGGTGCCGGGTGAGCCGGCGGGCGCCGCCGATGTCGTCGAGGACCACCGCCACGTCGTCGATGGCGTCCGGCCGGCGGTGCAGCAGCACCACCCGCGCGTCCCACGCGTCGATCTCCGCCGCCGCGTGCTCGCTCGGGCCCTGGCTGATCAGGATCAGGCCCGAGACCCGCATCCCGAGGAACGCCCGCAGGTAGTGGACTTCGCGCTCGTCCAGGTAGTCGGAGTTGCCGACGAGCACCATCTTCCCGCGCTCGGCCGCCGCCTGTTCCACCGCGTGCGCCATCTCCGCGAAGAACGGCTGCCGGGCGTCCGGCACGATCAGACCTATGAGATCGGTGCGCTGGGAGGCCATCGCCTGCGCCACCCGGTCCGGGCGGTAGCCCAGTTCCTTGATCGCCGCGAGCACCCGCTCGCGCGTACCGGCCGCGACGGGGCGCGGTCCGTTGTTGATGACATAGCTCACGACCGCGGTCGACGTACCCGCCAGTCGCGCCACATCGTCCCGCGTCACCTTGGCCACCGGGGCAGTCTACGCGCGCAGCCGCCCCCGGAACACAGGTCCCGGGGGCGGAAGACGGGCCGGTGGGGCGCTCAGGCGCGCCGCGCCGCCTCCTTGATGAGCTGCTCGGCCTCGCGGGTGACCGCGCGCGCGTGCTCGTCGGCCGGCTTCTCCTTCTCGGGGACGACGAAGCGGTAACCGACGTTGCGCACCGTGCCGATGAGCGACTCGTGCTCGGGCCCCAGCTTGGCGCGCAGCCGCCGCACGTGGACGTCCACGGTGCGGGTGCCGCCGAAGTAGTCGTAGCCCCAGACCTCCTGGAGCAGCTGGGCGCGGGTGAAGACCCGGCCCGGGTGCTGCGCCAGGTACTTCAGCAGCTCGAACTCCTTGAAGGTGAGGTCGAGGACGCGTCCCTTGAGCTTGGCGCTGTAGGTGGCCTCGTCGACCGACAGGTCGCCGTTGCGGATCTCCATCGGGCTGTCGTCGTTGCTGAGCTGCTGGCGGCCGGTGGCCAGCCGCAGCCGTGCCTCGACCTCGGCCGGGCCGGCGGTGTCCAGGACGACGTCGTCCACGCCCCAGTCGGCGGTGACGGCGGCGAGGCCGCCCTCGGTGACGATCAGCACGAGCGGGCAGCCGGGGCCGGTGGAGCGCAGCAGCTGGCACAGGGAGCGGACCTGGGGGAGGTCCTTGCGGCCGTCCACCAGGATCACGTCGGCGGTGGGGGCGTCCACCAGGGCGGGGCCCTCGGCGGGTGCGACGCGTACGTTGTGCAGCAGCAGTTCGAGGGCGGGGAGCACGTGCGAGGACGGCTGGAGTGCGTTGGTCAGCAGCAGCAGGGAACTCATGGGGGGCGGTTTCCTTCCTCGGTCCTGACGGCGGCGGGGGCGACGGGACGTTGTGAGCGGCTCTGCCCTGAAAGCACGAAAGGACCCGGTACGGCGCCATCGCCCGGATCCTTTACTTGGCGAGCAGCATAGCCGAAACAGTTCATCTCGCGCAGGGGCCGTCTTAAGGAGCGGGACGGACACCAGCCATCATGATGGCTGCGCGCACATCTCTTCGGGAGGCTTGATGGCGAGCGGGACCATCCGGTACTGGGCGGCGGCGAAGGCCGCGGCCGGTACGGCTGAGGAGGGGTACGAGGCCGCCACCCTGGGCGCGGCGCTGGCGGCGGCGCGGGAGCGGCACGCGGCCCGGCCGGAGTTCGCGCGGGTGCTGGCGCGCTGCTCCTTCCTGGTGAACGGGGAGCAGGTGGGGCGCCGCGGGCACGACGAGGTGGCGCTGCCGGAGGGCGCGGTCGTCGAGGTGCTGCCGCCGTTCGCGGGGGGCTGCGCGTGAGCGGGCCGGGCGACGGGCCACGGTCACCCGTCCATCCGTACGAAAATAGCGCCGTGAGTGACACCACTGATCCCGCCACCCGTCCGTCCGGCGACCCCCGCGCGACGAGCACGTCGCACCGGGCCGCCTCGCCGATCATCCCGCCCGGTATCCAGCCGGCCCTGCTGACGGCGGTGCTGGCGGCGCTGTTCGCCGTCACCGCGCCGCACGGGCAGTGGGCGCTGCTGGGGCCGGTGGTCGTGCTCCAGGCGGTCACCGCGGCCGGCTGGTTCCGGCTGAACGGGATGTGGCCGGCCCGGCAGGGCATCCTGCTGGCGTTCGCGGCGGGCCTGGCGGCCGATGTCGCGCTGCTGTCCACCTCCCGCGAGCACGGCATCACCGCCATGGTGGGCACGCTCGGCGTCTGGTTCCTGCTGGTGGTGCTGCTCCAGCTGCGGCACCGGGGCGGCGGGGACGAGCGGCTGGACGCGCTGACCGCGACCGCCGCGTCCACGCTGCTGACGGTGGTGGCCGCCGGTCATCTGGCGGCGGTGGAGTTCTCCTCGACGGCGGTGGTGGTGGCCGCGACGGCCGTCGCCGTGGCGGCGGTGGCGCGCGGGCTGGTGACGGCGGCGTTCGTGGCGCCCGCTCTCGCCTTCGTGCTGGCCACGGCGGCCGGGGCCGGGGCGGCGCAGCTGGCGGACCTGGAGCTGTGGAAGGGCGCGGCGCTCGGCGCGGCGGCCGGGGCGTGCGCGCTGGCGGGGCTGCGGGTGGCCAGTTACGACTTCCCGTCCCGGTTCGTGCACTTCACCGCGGGGGTGGCGCTGCCCCTGACGGCGGCGGCCCCGGCGGTGTATCCGCTGGCCCGGGTGCTCTTGTAACGGAGCTGCTGCAAGGCGATCGTCCGCCCGCCGCGAACCGGAGGGCCGGGTTACGCTCGCGGCAGACCGGACATACGACGGGGGAACCACACCCAATGCGCGCCTTGCGAATATCAGTGATCGTGCTCGTCGTCCTCGGCGTGCTCTTCACCGTGGCCGACCGGCTCGCGGTGTCGTACGCCGAGGACGAGGTCGCCGCGAAGGCACAGAGTTCGCTCGGCCTCTCCGAGACCCCGGACGTGTCGGTCAAGGGTTTCCCCTTCCTCACCCAGATCCTGGGCAAGAACCTGAGCCGGGTCGATGTCGGTCTCGACTCCTACCCGGCGCAGGTGGACGGCACCTCGATCACGGTGGAGCAGCTGGACATCGAGCTGCGCGATCTGAAGCTCGGCTCGAACTACTCGACCGCCACCGCGCGGCAGGCGGACGGCACCGGGCTGATCACGTACGAGGAGCTGGGCCGGGCGTACGGCGAGCTGCTGGGCTCGGACAGCACGGGGCTCGGCATCGCCTTCGGTCTCGCGGACGACGGGCGGCTGCTGATCACGCTCCAGGCGTCGGTGATGGGGCAGCGCCTCAATGTGGGGGACGTGCCGGGGGACATCACCCTGGAGGGCGACCGGGTGCGGGTGAACGTCGACAAGGACGAGCTGCCGAGTCTGCCCGCTGCCGCGCTGTCGCAGGTGGAGGCGCTGATCGACGAGCAGGCCGGGGTGGAGCGCACCATCTCGGGGCTGCCGGACGGGCTGAGCCTGGACGCGGTGACGCCGGGTGAGCAGGGCCTTGAGCTGTCGGTGAGCGGGAGCGATCTGCGGCTGGTGGGCTGACCGGCTCCGCGCACCGCCGGACCGCCGCCGCACCGCCGCCGGACGGGGCCTCGCCCCGTTGTCCGGATGGCGGACATCCACATCTCAGCATCCGGAAGCCTGGTGACAGGCCGGGGACCGTATCCGTACGATCACGGACATGATGCGTCAGGCTGCGGGCACCCCCGCCGGGGGACTCACCAAGCGGCGGGCAGTGGACCTCTGCCGCGTCGCCGCCATGCTCTGTCGCCGCGCCGGCTGACAGCCGCGCCCTTCCCGCGCACCGCCGTACCACCCCCGCACCGCCACCGGTGCGCCGCGCCGTGCCCTCGGCCCGTGCGTACGCCGGTCCGCGTCCGGTACGTATCGGTACATACCGGCATGAACTCCCGACTCCCCCCTGCTCACCACAGCCGAAGGAGAACGAGCATGAGCCGCAGTGACGTCCTGGTGGACGCCGACTGGGTCCAGCAGCACCTCGACGACCCCAAGGTCGTCATCGTCGAGGTGGACGAGGACACCTCCGCCTACGAGAAGAACCACATCAAGAACGCCATCCGCATCGACTGGAAGCAGGACCTCCAGGACCCGGTGCGCCGCGACTTCGTCGACCGCGAGGGCTTCGAGAAGCTGCTGTCCGCCAAGGGCATCGCCAACGACGACACGGTGGTGCTGTACGGCGGCAACAACAACTGGTTCGCGGCCTACGCGTACTGGTACTTCAAGCTGTACGGCCACGGCGACGTCCGGCTGCTGGACGGCGGGCGCAAGAAGTGGGAGCTGGACTCCCGCGACCTGGTGGCCGAGGTGCCGCAGCGCGCCGCCACCGAGTACCGCGCCCAGGAGCAGGACCTGTCCATCCGCGCCTTCCGCGACGAGGTCGTGGCGGCGATCGGCACCCAGAACCTGGTCGACGTGCGCTCCCCCGACGAGTTCACCGGCAAGCTGCTCGCCCCGGCGCACCTGCCGCAGGAGCAGTCGCAGGTGGCCGGCCACGTGCCGTCCGCCCGCAACATCCCGTGGTCGAAGTCCGCGAACGACGACGGCACCTTCCGCTCGGACGAGGAACTGACCGCGCTGTACGAGGGCGAGGGCGTCGACCTGAGCAAGGACACCATCGCGTACTGCCGCATCGGTGAGCGCTCGGCGCACAGCTGGTTCGTGCTGCACGAGCTGCTGGGTCAGCAGAACGTCAAGAACTACGACGGCTCGTGGACCGAGTACGGCTCGCTGGTGGGCGTCCCCGTCGAGACCGGCCCGGCGAAGTAAGAGAAGACGGAGACAGGAATCATGTGCGGAGCGAAGTCCGGCGGCCCCGACGCCGCCGCCACGGTGGGCCAGACGACCATCCAGGGCGTGGTCACGCGGGACGGGGTACCGGTGACGGGGTACGTCCGACTGCTTGACGGCACCGGCGAGTTCACGGCGGAGGTGCCCACCTCGGCGACGGGCCAGTTCCGGTTCTTCGCGGCCGAGGGCACCTGGACGGTGCGCGCGCTGGTTCCCGGCGGGAGCGCCGACCGCACCGTGGTGCTCGCCGAGCGCGGCGCGCTGGCCGAGGTCGCCATCGCGCTGTAGCCCCGGCCCCGGCCCCGGCCCCGGCGGAAACGCAAAACGACCGCGCCCCTTACGGTGTCACCGGAGGGGGCGCGGCCTTCGGGTATCAGGGGGTTCGGAGTCCTGGGATTCCTGGTTGGTCGACGGTGTTTCCGGGTTCAGCGGCAAGGTCGGTCAGCTCGCCGTCCCGCAGTTGCCGCAGACCCAGTCGCCCGCGGGTCCTTGATGCATGTTACCGCCACAGTTCGGACAATTCATGATCACATCCTCTCCACGCCGTTAGACGCACGAGCCGCCGAACCCGTTCAGTCCGGCGTGATCACAAAACGGTCAATGGGCACGGCACGCCACCCAGCCAACTGGCCTACCTCCCTCGGCTTCCCCAGGATGCGGCCCGCTAGACTCGGCAGAGCACCGTATTTTTCCCGCCGACGCACTAGGAGCCCCCGTGCTCGAGGCATTCTTCATCACCCTGATGGTTCTGGTCGCCGTGGGCACCGCGGCGTTCACCGGCCTGGTCGTGAAGAAGCTCTACCAGGGCCAGCGCTGATGATCGAGATCCCCTCCGATCTGCACCCCGATCTCGTACCGCTGGTCTTCCTGCTGGGCAACTGGACCGGCGCGGGCGTGGCCGAGTTCGCCGGTGAGGAAGCCACCAACTTCGGCCAGGAAGTCAGCTTCTCGCACGACGGCCGGGACTTCCTGGAGTACTCCTCGCACACCTGGCAGCTGGACGACCAGGGCGAGAAGGTCCGCCCGCTGGAGTCCGAGCACGGCTTCTGGCGGGTGACGGGCGAGCGCAAGGTCGAGGCCGTCCTGATCCGCCAGGACGGGGTCGCCGAGGTCTGGTACGGAGAACTGGCCGAGGGCAAGCCGCGCATCGACCTGGCCACCGACGCCATCGCGCGTACGCCGTCCGCCGGTCCCTACACGGGCGGAAAGCGGCTGTACGGCTACGTCAACAGCGATCTGATGTGGGTCGGCGAGAAGGCGACCCCCGAGGTGCCGCTGCGCCCGTACATGTCGGCGCACCTGAAGAAGGTCGTCGACCCCAGCACCTGGGCCAAGGACCTGAAGGACCTGCCGGACGACGGCATCGCCTTCTTCCGCTGACCGGCGCGGGCCGGGCCCGGCGGGCGCCGGAGCCCGGACAGCAGAACGCCCCCGGCCGCGTGCGCGGCACCGGGGGCATCCGGTGAAGCCCTGCCTCGGGCGGCATGTCGGTCAGAGGCGGACCCGAGGCTCACCTTGCGAACGTACCACGAGGGCCCCGGCCCGGCGAGAGCGCGTCCGGGGCGGGGGCGAGGAGTGCGGACCGGATGACCGAGCAGCCGCCCGTGTGGATGACCCGGGCGTTCTCCCGGCCCCGGCTGGCCGGCTATCTGCGGGCCAGTGACGGCGACCCCGGGCGGGCCGAGCGGCTGTACTGGTGGAACGTCGAGGCGTCGGCGGCGCTGTACGGGCCGCTGCACTGCCTGGAGATCTCCTTACGCAACGCGCTGCACGAGCGGCTGCGGGACGCCTACGGGCGGCCCGACTGGTGGCATGCGGCCCCGCTGAACGACGCCGGGCGGCGGCTGACGCGGGAGGCCGGCCGCATCAGCCGGCGGCGGCGCCCCGGGCCCGTCCCGCCGGACCATGTGGTCGCCGAGCTGAACTTCGGCTTCTGGGTGTCGCTGCTCAGCAAGGGCGGCCGGGGCGGCCAGTACGACCGCCAGCTGTGGGTGCCCGTGCTGCACCGGGCGTTCCCGCACTACTCCGGGCGCCGCGACGAACTGCACGGCACGCTGGACGCGCTGCGGCTGCTGCGGAACCGGGTGATGCACCACGAGCCGATACACCACCGCGATCTCGTGCACGACCACCGGATGATCTACCGGGTGCTCGGCTGGATCAGCACCGAGGCGGCCAAGGAGATCCAGGTCCTGGACCGCTTCCCGGCCGTGCTGGAGCACCGGGCCGCCACCTGCGGCGGCGGCCGGAGCCCACGGTTCTGAACCGGCGGGGGCACCGCCCTCACAGGGTGCGCAGCGCGCCGCCGTCCACCGGGATGACCGAGCCGGTGAGGTAGGAGGCCGCCGGGGAGAGCAGGAACGCGGCCGTGCGGCCGAACTCCTCCGGCTCGCCGTAGCGGCCCAGCGGGATGCCCGCCAGCGCGGACTCGCGGGCGTCGGGGAACGCCGCGTCCAGCTGCGTCATCCGGTCGGTGGCGATCCGGCCCGGCAGCAGCCCGAGCACCCGCACGCCGCGCGGCCCGAACTCGTCCGCCATGTCCTTGGCCACCATCGCCAGGCCCGGGCGCAGCCCGTTGGAGATGCCGAGCCCGCCGATCGGCGAGCGCACCGAGGTGGAGAGCACCAGGCCGATGGCGCCCTCGCCGGTGAGCGCGGCGGCGAAGGTCCTGGCGGCGCGGACGGCGCCGAGGAAGACCGATTCGAACGCGGTGCGCCACTGCTCGTCGGTGACCGAGGCGGCGGTACCGGGCGGCGGGCCGCCGACCGAGATCAGCGCGCCGTCCAGCCGGCCGAACCGGTCCAGGGCGAGCGCCGTCAGCCGTTCTGCCGCCTCCGGGTCGGCCAGGTCGGCGGCCAGGCCGGTCACCCGGTCCGGGGCGCCCAGGGCCGCCGCCGCGGCCTCGACGCGCTCCGCGTCCCGGGAGGCCAGTACGACCCTGGCCCCGTCCGCGACGAGGGCGGCGGCCGTGGCGTGGCCCAGGCCCTTGCTGCCTCCGGTGACGATGTGGACGCGATCCGCCAGTCCGAGATCCATCGCTTGGGTTCCTCCCGTGCGCTGTGGGCTTTACGCCCGTTTGACATACCCCCGGGCAGGGTGGGAACCGCCTCCCCGCACGGGGGCCGCCGATCCCCTCCGGCCGCCTCCGTGCGGAGGCGCTAACGGGCGACCCTATGCCCTGGCGGATTCCTCCTACACTGGGCTCGTGGTGAGCACCGACTGGCAGACCTCGCTCCGTGATCGCGGATACCGGCTGACGCCCCAGCGGCAGCTGGTGCTGGAGGCTGTCGACAAGCTGGAGCACTCCACGCCGGAGGACATCCTCACCGAGGTGCGCCGTACCGCCGGCGGGGTCAACATCTCCACCGTCTACCGCACGCTGGAGCTGCTGGAGGAGCTGGGCCTGGTCTCGCACGCCCACCTCGGCCACGGGGCGCCCACGTACCACCTGGCGGAGCGCCACCACCACATGCATCTGATGTGCCGGGACTGCGGCACGGTGCTGGAGGCGGACCTGGAGGTGGCCGAGCCGTTCGCCCGGCAACTGCGCAAGGACTTCGGCTTCGAGACCGATCTGCGGCATTTCGCGATTTTCGGCCGCTGCGGGGACTGCACGGCCGGTCCGGACGGAACGGCCGCGCCGTAGGCTGGCGGTATGTCGTACGCCAGTCCTCTGCTGTCCCTGCCCGGCGCGGTCGCCGCGGATGCCCCCGATGCCGGGGTCGCCGCGCACTACGGTGATCTCTTCCGGGAACAACGGGCGCTGGACCAGGGGCGGGGCCTGGTGGATCTCTCCCACCGCGAGGTGGTCGCGGTCACCGGCGCCGACCGGCTGAGCTGGCTGCATCTGCTGCTGACCCAGCACGTGGAGCAGCTGCCCGCCGGGCAGGCCACCGAGGCGCTGATCCTGTCCGCGAAGGGCCACATCGAGCATGCCCTGTACCTGGTGGACGACGGCACCACCACCTGGATGCACACCGAGCCCGGCAGCCGGGCGGCGCTGATCGGCTATCTGGAGTCGATGACGTTCTTCTACCGGGTGGAGGTCGCCGACCGCACGGACGCGTACGCGGTGGTGTTCCTGCCGGCCGGCTCGATCACCGAGGTGCCGGGCGACTGGGTGGTGCGCGAGACGCCGCACGGCCGGGACGTGTTCGTGCCGCGCGGCGAGCTGGCGGCGTTCGCGGACCGGGCGGGCCCGGCGGCCGGGGTGCTGGCGTACGAGGCGCTGCGGGTGGCCGGGCACCGGCCGCGTCTCGGCCGGGAGACCGACCACCGGACGATCCCGCACGAGCTGGGCTGGATCGGCGGCGCGGTGCATCTGGCCAAGGGCTGCTACCGGGGTCAGGAGACGGTGGCCCGGGTCCACAACCTGGGCCGGCCGCCGCGCCGCCTGGTCTTCCTGCACCTGGACGGCAGCGAGGTGAAGATCCCCGAGCACGGGGCGCCGGTGCGCCTGGCGTCGGAGGGCGCGGAGGGCCGGCAGCTGGGCTTCGTCACCACCTCGGCCCGCCACCACGAACTGGGCCCGATCGCGCTGGCCCTGGTGAAGCGCAACGTCCCGGCGGACGCCCCGCTGCTGGCCGGGGACACCCCGGCGGCGCAGGAGACGATCGTCGAGCCCTAGGTGTACTGACCACAGAGGTTGGTACTGCGGCTGGCCCGGGTGAGCACCGGACCGCCCCGGCGCCCGGCGAGCGTGTCGGGGCCGCGGCGCGGCACGGCGTGCGGGTGGGGCTGTCGCCGGGGCAGGCGACGCGGGTCGTCACGGCGTTTCCTCCGGGCCGGGCGGGCCGGCGTGCTCGCCGGTCCGGGGCCGGTGGTCGGTGCCGAGGCCGGCGGTGATGGTCAGGATGGACGCCGGCCCCGTCATGTCGACCGCGTGCCATGCTCCGGCCGGGTTGATGGTGGCCTCGCCCGGTCCGAGCAGCACGCGGTCGGGCACCCCGTCCAGGTCGCGGGTGACCGTCACGGACCCGCTGAGGCAGACGACCAGTTCGTCGCCGGCGGGGTGGCGCTCCCAGTGGTCGCCGGGGCCGTCGCCGTCGAAGATCGTCACCATCCGGCCCTCGGCGCCGTCCGCCGCGACCGCGGCGCTGTAGGCCTGGAGCACCTGAGGGTCCCAGGCGAACCCCTCGACGGGTTTCGCGCTCGATCCCAGTCCGAGGTGCACGGGGGTGGTCCGCAGGTCGATGGCGTTGCGTGCGTTGTCGACGAGTCTCATGCCGGTGATCGTCGCAGGACGGCGACCGGGTGGTCTTGAAGAAATGGGAAGAGAGGCCGGTGCGAGGGCGGACGGTCGGCGGCTACCCGGCCGCGAGGAGGACTTCGCCGTCCCGCCAGGCCGTCGGCGACCGGCCGGTGAACTCGCGCCAGTCCCGGACGAGATGGGCCTGGTCGGCGTAGCCGGCGACAGTCGCCACCTCGGTCCACGGGGGCGGGTCCTGCGCCGTCGCCAGTGCGTGCGCGTGCTCGAAGCGCAGGACCCGGGCGAAGGTCTTCGGCGACATCCCCACCTCGCCGCGGAACCGCTCGGCGAGGTACCGACGGCTCCAGCCGAGTTCCGCGGCGACCGCGCCGACCTGGACGCGACCCCGCGCGGCGACAAGGCGGCGCCACGCCTCGGCCACCTCGGGGCGCACGCCGCGCACACGGTCGCCGTGGGCGCCAAGGCCGCGCTGGACGGCTCGCAGGAGCAACGCGTCCAGCGCGGCGAACCGCGCCGCCCAGGTCGTCGCCGATCGGAGCCGGTCGACCAGTTCGGCGGCGAGCGCTCCGAGAAGTGCGTCGAGCGGGACCAGCCGGTGGGCGAGTTCGGCGGACGGCATGCCGTAGACGGCCCGGGCGCCGAGCGGTGTCAGCGCGATCCGCACACCCTGCTGGCGTCCGTCGTGGTGGATCGCGACGGACCGGGCCATCAGACCGCCGGCCACGCTGCCGAAGCGGGTGACCGGTGACCCGTCGTCAACGCCTGCCGCCACCTCCAGAGGCTCCGACAGGCTGATCACCGCGGTGAGCGCGCGGCCCGGCGGGCCGCAGTGCACCCCCGTCGGGAACCCGCGGAGGTCGAAGCCGACATACGAGTCGACGTACTCCCGCAAGACGGGCGCCGGACGGGCACGGATCCCGGTGGCCGTGTGGTCCTCCATTGTCGCGAGTGTACGAGCCGCCCGGCCCGGGAGAACGCGCGGAGCCCGGCCCGGCTGCGTCGTCCAGCTCCCGGACACCGCGCCTAGGGTGTGTCCGCTTCCTCCGCCTCCTCCGCCGCCCCGGCCGCGCGCCAGGGGCCGACGCCCAGGGTGCCGGTGGTGCCGAGGTCGACGACGGCCGGGACGCGCTGGGCGGGGAGGCCCTCGGCGGGGCTGACGCTGATCCGTTCCCCGTTGGCCAGGGGTCGGGAGAGGTCGTCGACGGTGTTGCGCCACACGAGCGCGGCCGTGGCGTACTCCCCGGGGGCCACGGTGAGCGGCTCGGGCTCGCTGTCCAGGGCCTCCAGGTCGCTGGTGATGGGGCCGGTGCCGCGCAGGACCTTGATGGGGTACGGGTCGCCGTCCTCGTCCAGCACGGCGACGGCGGGGTAGCCGTGCAGTTCGTAGGGTTCGGTGCCGCAGTTGGTCAGCCGCAGGCCCAGGACGCGCAGGCCCATGGCGGCGTCCCCGCCGTCCTCGGTGATGCGGACGCCGGACGCGGGGCAGTCGGGGCGTTCGGGGGCGGGGGTGCTCGGCCGGGGTGCGGCGGCGTCCGCGTCCGGGGGCGGTGGAGTGCCGGCGGGGGCGGTGCCGCAGCCCGCGGTCAGCAGGAGCAGCGCGGGGGCGAGTACGCCGGCGGCGCGGGCGAGCGGCGGACGGCGCACGCTCAGACCTCCAGCAGGACGGTGAACGGCCCGTCGTTGGTCAGCTCGACCCGCATTTTCGCGCCGAATCGTCCCGTCTCGACGTGCGCCCCCAGCGCGCGCAGATGAGCACACAACTTCTCGACCAGGGGTTCGGCCACCTCGCCGGGGGCTGCGGCGTTCCAGGTGGGCCGTCTGCCCTTCCTGGCGTCACCGTAGAGTGTGAATTGCGAAACAATCAGCAACGGAGCGCCCACATCCGAACAGGACTTCTCAGCATCGAGCACGCGCAGCGTCCAGAGCTTCTTCGCCAGCCGCGCCACCTGCTCATCGGTGTCCTCGTGCGTGGCGCCGACCAGCACACACAGTCCTTGGCCAACGATCTCGCCCACTGTTTCGCCGTCCACGGTGACCCGGGCACCGTCCACTCTCTGCACCACAGCTCGCATGCCGGCCATCATGCCGGAACGTTCCCTCGCACTGAATGGCGGCCGGATGCATGCGAAGACGCTGCGTCAGGTGGGTACACAGTGACACGATGCGTGGCACGGGGTACGTACCGCGCCAGCAACCCGAAATGGGGATGAGGGGACAATTCCGCATGATCACACCGGGCCCTGGCTCACAGCCCGCCGCCGCTGCCACCACCACGGTCGCCGAGGACGCGTCCGCCCGGAGGGACGGCGCCCCACGGGTACGGCTCGGCGGCGAGGGGGGCGAGCGCGAGCACTCCCTCGCCCGGCTGCGCCGGCTGCGGCTGGCCGAATTGCGGGAGCTGCGCCGCGAGGCGCAGCGCGAGGAGGCCGATCTCAGTTTTGTGCGGCGGCTGCTCCAGGGGCGGATCGACATCCTGGAGGCGGAGCGCCGCAGACGGCTGGCCCCGGACGCCGATCTGCTGGACCGGCTGCCGCAGATCCTGGCCGACAGCCCGTCGCCGCACCGCTCCTCGGCCCGCCATGTGACGCTGGGGCCGCCGTCCGGGCAGCGGTACCGCGAGCTGGCCGAGGAGATGCTGGCCGAGGTGGAGCTGTCGGATCTGCTGGCCCGCACGGACGACGAACTGCACGACGCGCTGGGCCGGCTGGCCCGGTACGAGACGCGGGTGTCGCGGCGGCGCCAGGCGCTCCAGCGGACGGCGGACGGGTGCAGCGCGGAGATCGCCCGCCGGTACCGGGAGGGCGAGGCGCAGGTGGACGACCTGCTGGCCTGAGCGGGGCCGGCCGGTCCGGCGGGCGGGCGCCACCGGCCCGGCCGGTGCGCGGAAATTCCGTGGCGGCCCGGTCGCGGCCCGGTTAGCCTCGGGATCATGTCCCTGAGCACCCGTATTGTCGCCGGCAGCGACGCCGACACCGACGCCTGGAACCGGGCGGTCATGCTGGGCTTCCAGCACCCGTTCGCCCTCACCGACGACGAGCTGAAGCTGCGCCGGGAGAAGCAGGAGTACCGGCGGGCGCGCGGCGTGTTCGACGGGGATCAGTGCGTGGCCACGTTCAAGAGCTTCGATCAGGAGCTGACGGTGCCGGGCGGCGCGCTGCTGGGTGTCAACGCGGTGAGCGCGGTGACGGTGAACCCGGCCTACCGCCGCCGGGGTCTGCTGAGCGAGCTGATGGGCACGGATCTGGCGGAGGCGAAGGAGCGGGGCGACGCCGCCGCGACGCTGATCGCCGCCGAGTACCGGATTTATGGCCGATTCGGGTACGGTCCGGCGGCCTCGCTCGCCGGTTTCACCGTCAAGGGGCTGCGTTCGGGCGTCCCGTCGCGGTGGACGGCGCCCGAGGAGGGCGCCACGGTGGCGTTCGTCGACGGCGCCGAGGTCCGCAAGATCGGCCCGGAGCTGCACGAGCGGTTCCGGCGCGGCCAGCCCGGTGCGGTGAACCGTCCGGCCCTGTGGTGGGAGAGGTTCACCGGCGAGGTGCGCTTCGGCCACGAGACCTGGGAGGACCCGTTCTACGTGGTCTACCGGGACGGCGCCGGGGTGCCGCAGGGCCTGCTGAAGTACACGACGGACAAGAAGTGGGACGTCGACCTGCCGGACAACACGGCCACGGTGCACGAGTTGATCGCCACCACGCCGGCCGCGCAGCGCGGGCTGTGGCACTTCCTGCTGTCGGTCGACTGGGTCACCACCCTGCGTACCGAGAACCGGGGCCCGGACGATCTGCTGCCGCTGCTGCTGCCGGACCCGCGCTCGGCCCGGCTGACCGAGCAGAGCGACTTCTTCTGGCTGCGTCCGCTGGACGTTCCGGCGCTGCTGGCGTCCCGTTCGTACGCGACCGCCGGTGAGCTGGTGTTCGAGGTGCGCGACGCGATGGGTCTGGCGGGCGGGCGGTTCGCGCTGACCGCGTCGGCGGAGGGTGCCGAGTGCGCGCCGACCACGCGGAGCGCCGATCTGACGCTGGACGTGGGGACGCTGGGGACGCTCTTCCTGGGGGACATCAGTGCGGTGCGGCTGGCCGGGGCCGGCCGGCTCACCGAGGAGACGCCGGGTGCGGTGGCCCGGGCGAACACGCTGCTGAACACGGGAGCGCGCCCCTGGTGCCCGGACAGCTTCTGACCGTTCCCGGTCGGGCTGTCGGGCGCCCAGAGGCGCTTCTCACAGCGTGTTCAGTCCCAGCATCACCAGCACTGTGATTCCCACACAGGTGCAGGTGAAGTTGCGCTTCCGCAAGCCGGTCCGCAGGATCAGCAACCCGATCACGCCCGGCAGCCCGAACTGAACCTCCACTGCCTGATCGACCACGATGGCGAAGGCAGCGGCGATGATGGTTGAAACGATCATGATCCCTCCTCCTCATCGACACATCGGCGGCAACTGGCAGAATTCTTTTCGGTAGTTGGTGAAGTTGGCGACCAACTCTAAGGTGGTTATCCCCAGTTGGTCGAACTGGCCAAACTCTTTCCCGCCAACCTCTGCCGCCCGATGTCAAGTTGTAAGGTGTCCGCGTGAGCGAGGAGATCGCCCCCGAACGCATCGCCGAGACGCTGCGCAGCCGGATACGTTCCGGCGAGCTGCCCCGGAACTCCCGGCTGCCCACCCAGCGCGCCCTCTCCGAGGAGTTCGGCGTCAACCGGGGCATCGTCCGCCAGGTCCTCGCGGTCCTCGAACGCGAGGGCTTCGTCAGCGCGCGCGGCCGGGGCGCCCCCGCCGTCGTCTCCGCACCCGCCTCCGACACCCCGCGTCCGGCCGGCGTCGAGGTCGCCGACCGGATCGCCCTCGCCTTCCAGGCCGAGCGGGTCTCCATCGACGCCTTCACCCTGACCACCGAGACGCTCAGCTCCGCCCTGGCCGGGCCGCTGATAGCGATCTCGGCGGGCGAACTGAAGCCGCGCTCCATCACCGTGCGCGTGCTGCTGCCCTCCTGGGACGCGCCGCTCGCCTTCCCCCGGCTGATCACCGACCCCGCCGACCCCCGCCCCATGGCCCGGCTGCGCGAACTCACCCGGACCTTCTCCACCTCACTGCGCCACCAGCTCAACTCCCTCGCCGAGATGCACCTGGTGCCCGAGGTGAGCGTCGAGATCCGCACCGTGGCCGTCACCCCGCTCCAGAAGCTCTACCTCCTCAACGGCACCGAGGCCCTCACCGCGTACTACACCGTCGTGCCGCGCACCGTGGAGTACGAGAAGGAACAGCTGGAGATCTACGACGTTCTGGGCCTGTCCTCCAAGATCTTCCGCTCCTCGTCGGACAAGGACAGCCGCGACGAGCAGGAGGCCGCCTACGTCACCGAGTCGCGTCTGTGGTTCGAGTCCCTCTGGTCAACGATCTCGCGACCACTCACACTCGGTTAGATGAGGAGACTTCTCAGTAACGCCCACTGTGTTCTCTTCGACTTCGACGGCCCCGTCTGCCGCCTGTTCTCCGCCCGCCCGGCCGACGCCATCGCGCACCGCTTGCGCGCACTGGCCGTCGAACTGGGCGCCGACTCGCTGCTGACGCCCCAGTTACGGGCCTCCCCCGACCCGCAGCAGGTGCTGCGCGGCATCGCCAGGCACCACCCCTCCCCCACCGTGGTCCACCGCATCGAGGCGGCCCTCACCCGCGAGGAGATCTCCGCCGCCGCCACCGCCGCCCCCACCCCGTACGCCGCACCGCTGATCGCCGCGCTCTCCACCCGGGGCCGCCAGGTCGCCATCGTCACCAACAACTCCCCGCTGGCCGCCGAGTTTTATCTGCGCCGCCAGCAGCTGTCCGGCTACGTGGCCGGCCGGGTGCACGGCCGCACCCGCGACATCACGCTGCTCAAGCCGCACCCCGATGTCGTCCTGCGCGCCCTGCGCTCCACCGGCACCCCGGCGGGACGGGCGCTGATGATCGGCGACACGAGCACGGATCTGACCGCCGCGCGCTCCGCCGGCGTCCGGTTCCTCGGCTACGCGCTGGACGACGCGCAGGCCGCCGCCTTCCGCCGTGCGGGCGCCGATTATGTCACTCGCTCGCTGGAGCATGTCCTGACTGCGCTTATTGCCCCAACTCACGGGTGATTTGAGTGCTTTGCCTCATGTCATGAGGCTCTGGGGGCGTACGGTGTCGCTACCTCGCGACCGTACAGCTCTCGGAGCCGATCATGACGAGACAGACAATGCCCCTGCTCGGCGGTCACCACCGGGTCTGGCATGTGCTCAGCCCGCAAGGCCGGCTGGCCGGACTGGGCCGGCTGAAGGCCGGCCGGGCGCGGCCCGGCGTGGCGCACTTCGATCCGCGGTGCTTCGCCGCGGAGGAAGACGTACTGATCGAACTGTCCCTGCTCGGCATGGACCGCATCCCGCCCGTGCACCACGTGGGCGAGGACGGGCTGCGCGTCCACGGCTACATCGAGGGGGAGACCCTCTCCCGCCCGCACCCCCCGGGCACCCCGCTCCCCGAGGCTCATCTGGCGCACCTGATGGAACTGTTCGGGCAGCTGGCCGCGATCCGGCCCGGCGCGCTGGAACTCGTCCACCGCTGCCCCGCCGGCCGCAGACCCCGCACCAGCGGGGACTTCCTGCGCCGGCTGATCAGCTTCACCCGCACCCGGGTGTACGAGGTGCACCGCCCGGAG
Source organism: Streptomyces harbinensis (assembly GCF_900116145.1). GTDB lineage: Bacteria > Actinomycetota > Actinomycetes > Streptomycetales > Streptomycetaceae > Streptomyces > Streptomyces carpaticus. The sequence continues at coordinate 281,005 of NZ_FPAB01000001.1, forward strand.
CTGCACCGGCTGTTCGCGGCACTGCGCATCGAAGGCGATACGGTACTCGGCCCGTACGGGGCGCTGGCCCGCGAGGCGGACCAGCTGACGGACCGGCCGTTCTGCCTGCTGCACGGCGATCTGCACCGGGACAACCTCATCATCGCCGAATCCGACGGCGCGTTGTGGACCATCGACTGGGAACTGGCCCTGCTCGGTGACCCCGTCTACGACCTCGCCACCCATCTGCATCTGATGGGCTACCCGGCCGGCTGGCAGCGCGGGCTCACCCGCCGCTGGTCGCAGGCCGTCGAGGCGGCGCTGCCGGGCGCCTCGGCAGGGGTGTCGAAGGATTTGCCCCGCTATCTGGCGTACAAGCGCGTCCAGTCCGTGTTCACCGATGTCGTACGACAAGCGCAGATAGTCCGCTCCACCTCCGCCGCCGATCTGCCGGAACAACTCGAACGCACCGCCGGCACGATCAACACCGTACTGAGACGGGCGGCCAAACCGCTGGGGCTGGGCCGTGTGCCCAGCCCCAGCGCTGTGGAGGCCGCCTACGCCGGTTACGCGGCGCTGGCCGCACAGCCCGGCGCCGCGGTCACGGCCGGTGCCGCGGCTTCTCCAGCTCCACCGCAGGCAGCAGCCGGGCCAGCGGGGCCGGGAGCCACCACGCGCGGCGTCCCATCAGGCGCATGGCCGCTGGGACGATCAGGCACCTGATGACCACCGCGTCCAGGAAGATGGCCACCGCCATCCCGAACCCGAACTGCTGGAGCATCCGGTCCGCGCTCAGCATGAACGCGGAGAACACCACGATCATGATGGCGCCCGCCGCCGTGATGACCGACCCGGTGTGCGCCAGCCCCTCCCGGACCGCCAGCCGGTGGTCCCCGGTACGCGTCCACTCCTCGTGGATGCGGGAGATGAGGAAGATCTCGTAGTCCATCGACAGCCCGAAGACGATGGCGAAGATCAGCACCGGGATGAACGCCTCGATCGGGCCCGGCTCGAAGCCCAGCAGGCCGTGCTGGAAGACCAGGGTGACCGCCCCCAGCGCGGCCCCGATGGAGAGCAGGTTCAGCAGCGCCGCCTTGAGCGGGATGAGGAGGGAGCGGAAGACCACCATCAGCAGCAGCACCGAGAGACCGACCACGATCGCCACGAACAGCGGCATCCGCTCGGCGACCGTGGCCGAGAAGTCCTCGACGGCGGCCGTCGCGCCGCCGACGAGATAGCCGGCGCCGGTCCGCTCGGCGAGCCCGGGCAGCACCTCGGTCCGCAGCGCCGCCACCAGCTCGGAGGTCGCCTCGTCCTGCGGCGCGGAGGCCGGGAAGACGATCACCGTGGCCACCGTGCCGTCGGCGGCCGGGATCGGCGGGGTGGTGGCGGCCACCCCCGGCGTACCGGCGAGCACCCCGGCCGCCTCCCCCGCGGCCTCCAGCGCCGTACCGCCCGGCTCCTCGGCCACCACCACCAGCGGCCCGTTGAAGCCCGGACCGAAGCCCTGCGACATCAGGTCGTACGCCGCCCGGCTGGTGGACCCGGCCGGATCGTTGCCGGCGTCGGCGAAGCCGAGCCGCAGGCCGGCCGCGGGCACCGCCAGCGCCCCCAGCGCCGCCACCGACACCAGCAGCACCGCCACCGGACGCCGCTGCACGGCCGCGCCCCAGCGGCGCCAGCCCGCGCCGGTGGCCGCCTTGCCCCGGGCGGCGCGGCGCGCCGCCCGGGCCGGGAACTGCCGGGCGAACCGGGCACCGAAGATCGCCAGCAGCGCCGGCAGCAGGGTGAGCGAGGCCAGCATGGTGACCAGCACCGTCAGCGCCACCCCCAGCGCCATGCCCTGGAGCGAACCGAGCCCCAGTGCCACCAGCCCGAGCAGCGCCAGGATCACGGTGCAGCCGGCGAAGAAGACGGTACGGCCGGCCGCGTCCAGCGCCCGGCGGCTCGCCTCCTGCGGCCCCGCCCCGGCCACCAGCTCGGAACGGAACCGGGCGAAGACCAGCAGCGCGTAGTCGATGCCCACCCCCAGGCCGACCAGCATCATCACGTACGGCGTGTAGTCGGCGATGGTGAACCAGTGCGAGGCCAGCACGATCACGGCCATGGTGCTGCCCACCGCGAAGACCGCCGTGATGACCGGCAGCCCGGCGGCGATCACCGTGCCGAACATGAACACCAGGATGACCAGCGCGGCCATGATCCCGGCCCCCTCGGCGCCGCCCCCGTCGCTCTCGGCCAGCGCCCGGGCGGCCTCCCCGCCCAGCTCCACCCGCAGCCCGTCCCCGGCCGCCGCGCTCGCCGTGTCGTACAGGTGCTGGGTGTCCGCCACGGCCATCTGCTCGGACCGCACCTGGAGCACCACCGTGGCGTAGCCGACGGTGCCGTCGGCGGAGAGCGCGGCCGTACCGTCCTCGTACGGGGTGCGGACCTGCGCCACCAGCGGCAGCTCGGCGACCTCCGCGAGCATCGCCTCCACCCGCTCGCGCACCTCGGTGCGCTCCAGGCCGTTGGCGTCGTGCAGGACGATCTCCAGGCTGTCGCCGGCCTGGTCCGAGCCGTGCTCGGTGAGCAGTTCCAGCGCGCGCTGCGACTCGGTGCCGGGCAGGGAGTGGTCCTGCCGGTAGCGGTCCCCGGCGGCCGAGGCGCCCGCCCACAGGGCGGCCAGGACGACGACCCACACGATGAGGGCCGTCCAGCGGTGCCGGTGCGAGAACCCGGCGAGCCGTTCGAAAACGGTCATGACGTATCTCTTTCTCGGTCGGTTGAACGGAAGCAGGCCGATGGGGGATCAGAAGAAGAAGGCGGTGGTGCGCGCGGCGCCCTCGCGCGGGCCGGTGCGGGCCGTCGCACGCCACAGCCACAGCTGGGCGGCGAGCAGCACCGGGACGAACGCCGTCAGCGCCGGGACGAGCAGCCCGAGCACCGGGCCCGCGGCGGCGTTCTCGCGCAGCGGCAGTCCGGCGCCGGCCAGCAGCGGCAGCGCCGCCAGTACGGCCCCGGTCAGCGCGAACGTCTGGCCGCGTCCCGGGCCGCCGGCCAGCTGCCGCGCCCGCCGGTACGGCTCGCCGGTCAGCCGCAGCGCCCCGTAGCCCAGGCCGTGCGCGGCGAACAGCAGCGCCACCCCGGCGACCGTGGCGAGCGCCAGGCCGCCCGCGCCGCCGAGCAGTCCGGCCAGCGCCCAGCCCCAGGCGGCCACCACCGTCCAGCTGCCGGCGCAGATCATGACGTCCGGGACCCGGCCGCCGTGCACCCGCCACCACAGCCCGGCGTCCCGCACGATCCAGCCGGCCAGCAGCAGCACGAGGACCGGCAGCAGCTCGGTGAACAGCTCGCCCTCCAGCTCGGGGAAGCAGCCGATGAACACCCCGGCGGCGGCCACCAGCCACACCTCGCTGCCGAGGAAGTACGGGGCGAGGGCGGCGGCGATCCGGTCCCGGTCGGCGCGGTCGCGGCCCAGCAGTGGCAGCAGCATGCCGAGGCCGAGGTCGGCGCCGGCGAGCGCGAAGTAGCCGGCGGTGAAGAAGCCCAGCAGGCCGATGGCGAGCGTTTCCATGGCGGACGTCCTTCTCAGCGGGGGCCGGGGCCGGCGAGCGGCGCGACGGGCGGGGCGGCGGGCGGGCCGGCGGGCGGGCCGGGCGGGCCGGGTGGTACGAGCGGGGTGGGCGGGGGCAGCGGCCCGCTGAGCGGGGCGGTGGGCCCGCGCCGGGCGGTGCGCAGCAGCAGCACGGTGTTCACCGCGATCAGGACGGCGAAGAGCGTGCCGAAGACGGCCAGCGAGAGCGCCATCGCCCCGGCGGAGAGGTCGGAGACGGCGTCCTCGGTGCGCAGCACCCCGTACACCACCCACGGCTGGCGGCCGGCCTCCCGGAAGACCCAGCCGGCGGTCATCGCCACGTACGGCAGCGGCACCATCGCCATCAGCACCGTGTGCCACAGCCGGAACCGGTGCACCGCGCGGGGGAAGCAGGCCAGGATCGCCGAGGCCAGCAGCCCGTACATCAGCAGCGCGAACATCAGCATCATGACCGTGCCGGCGCCGCGGGTGAGGGCTTCGTGGGGCAGGTAGTCGCCCGGGCCGAAACGTTCCGTCAGCTCGGCTTGGAGCCGGGCCGTCTCCGCGGCGTCCTGCCGGAAGACGGCCGACTTCATCGGCTGGAGGGTGGTCAGCGAGGCCAGCTGCACCCCGCCGAAGACCACGGTGACGAACAGCGCGGGCAGCGCGGTGAAGACCCCCAGGCGCAGCGAGCGGCGGAACAGCGCGTGGTGCTCGGTGCGCCGGGAGAGGTGGTAGGCGCTCACCCCGGCCAGGAACAGCCCGGCGGTCACCAGGGCGCCGCCCGCGATGTGGCCGAAGGCGAGCAGGGTGGAGGGGTTGGTGAGCAGCGCCACCGGGTCCTCCAGCACCAGCGCGCCGTCACCGTCGGTGGCGTACCCGACGGGGTTGTTGAGGAAGCCGTTGGTGACCAGGATCCAGTAGGCGGACAGATAGGCGGTGCCGGTGACCACCCACAGGATCGCCAGGTGCACCCACCGGTTGAACCGGTCCCAGCCGAGGATCCACAGCCCCAGGAAGACGGACTCGACGAAGAACGCGAACACGGTCTCCACCGCGAGCGAGGCGCCGAACACGGCGCCCGCCGTGTGGCCGAGACCGCTCCAGGCCATCCCGAACTGGAACTCCATCACCAGTCCGGTGACGATGCCGATGCCGTAGTTGATCAGGTACAGCCGGCCCCAGTAGCGGACCATCGCCGTGTGCACCGGGGCGCCGCCGCGCAGCGTCGCCCGGGTCTGGAGCACCGCGAGCAGCGGCGCCAGCCCGAGCGTCAGGGAGACGAACAGGAAGTGTCCGGCGGCGGTGAGGCCGAACTGCCAGCGGGCGAAATCAAGGGTCTGCGGATCCACGTCCCCACGGTCGCGGCAGGACACCCCCGCGCGCGTCGGCCCGTGGCGTACACCCGCCGTACCACCGGGGTACCGGACCGGGGGCCCGCGCGTACTCCCCCGGTGGTGCTCGCGGCGCTACGCCAGCCAGCCCGGGGTGATCATGCCGCTCTCGTAGGCGAGGACGACCAGCTGGGCGCGGTCGCGGACGCCGAGCTTGGTCATGACACGGGAGACGTGGGTCTTGGCGGTGGACGGGCTCAGGACGAGCCGGCGGGCGATCTCGTCGTTGCTGAGCCCGGCGCCGACCAGGCCGAGGACCTCGCGCTCGCGCTCGGTGAGCGCGTTCAGCCGGGGGCCGGGGTCGGGCTGCTTGACGCGGCCGGCGAACTCGGCGATCAGCCGGCGGGTGATGGCGGGGGCGATCAGCGCGTCGCCGCGGGCGCAGACCCGTACCGCGTGCAGCAGTTCCTCCGGTTCGGTGTCCTTGAGGAGGAAGCCGGAGGCGCCGGCGCGCAGCGCGCCGTAGACGTAGTCGTCCATGTCGAAGGTGGTGAGGATGACCACCTTGACCCCGGCCAGCCGGGGGTCGGCGGCGATGTCGCCGGTGGCGGCGAGGCCGTCGCGGTCGGGCATCCGGATGTCCATCAGCACGACATCGGGCCGCAGTTCGCGGGCGAGCCGCAGCGCCTCGTGGCCGTCGCCCGCCTCGCCGACGACCTCGATGTCGTCCTCGTCGTCCAGGATCGAGCGGAAGCCCGCCCGGACCAGCCGCTGGTCGTCGGCGAGGAGAACTCTTACACATCCTGCGTCGGGGTCCCCGTGGGGCGTGGTGGCCATGCTTCACAGGGTAGGCGTGGGCGTATATGAAGAAGCCCCGCCCATGCGCCACAGGGGCGTACACAGACGGGGCTCAGGTGAGGTCAGACGCCCCTTGCTGGCAGGCGGGGGTGGGACTCGTACCGCTCGGCATGACGGCACCGAGGCCGAGGCCATGCCGTTCGCCACGGCCCACACGCTTCCTTGACTATGAAGACGGCAAAGATCTCCCCACAACCTCATGGATTCGAGCACCGGCCTCGGCCCTGACGGGGATGAGCGCGATAACGCCGGACACCACCAATGACCACATTGCCGCCTGCGCCAATTGGGGACTGCTCGCAATCTGCGGAATCATCGGGACAAGCCAGGCTGCGATGAACAGCGGGAGAGCCGAAAGCAGCCCTGAAAAGATCCTGGCAATAGAGCGGCTCGGCGCCAGGACGGCAGGCGCTGTCGACAGCAGAACGGTCCGCTCGTAACGTGCGATCTGAATCATTCCACGGGTCAGATTACCTACCACAGCCACAATATCCGCCTCCGAGGAGGCGGTTGCCAGCTCCTTCTTCAGCAAGCGAATCCCTGTAGCGATCTTTTCGGCCTCAGCTCTCAGTTCGTGTCGCAACCTCCGATCTGCCATATCGGCCCTCTTCCCGAGCGCGAGATGCACGCTCGCATCCACTGCAATGCCATCAACCAGGCCAACCCATCGTCTGCACGCCCTGGAAGAACGCCATTCCATTCGTTCGCAGTGAATACGATAAGTCACCTGGACGATGCCAAGTACAACTGAATCGTGAGGATGACATTCCCGGTCGATCCTGATCCGATGACGCACCAGCAGCCATACGAGCAAGGGAATTTCAACGAAGAGGAAGACAGCAAGTGCGACTTTTCCCATCTGGGGGAACAGCCACGGAGCATCCCACTCATTCGGCAAGCGCACCACCATGAACCACAGGAAACTGGTGAGCCCGACAGCAAGGCCGATCGAGAATTGAGCCAAGAGCACCCGCAGCTTCAGTGAACGTCCGAATTGCGCGACAGCAATGGTCCACACCACAGCGGTCAAGGTGAAAGAAGTGCGCTGGCTACCGCCAAGGACGACCAATACTGGCGGCACCGCCAGAGGAACCATCCAAGGTGAAAATCGACTGTGATAGAGCCGATGTCCCACACCGATTCTCCGTTGGATCGAGGCGCGAACAGGTTCCCAGGCCAACTGGTCTGAAGGCTGGTATCCCTGAGTGGCCATGAGAAAGCGTGCCATCCGCCAGGCGTCGATCATCTCGTCACGCTGACACCGCTCGACTGTTCGACCCTGTATCCAATCCTTGAATGAACACCACAGACCCATGTTCAGTCCCCCGTTGCCCTTGCTCCGTCAAAGGACCGACCATACGTGGCAGATCTGACACGGGCCCCACAGGAGCGAAGCGCATCGGTCCCCTGTAGAGCAACGGGCCCGGAACGACGGTTGCGGGTTCTGCCGTTCGTGCTTCTCCAGCAGACCAACGAGCCGGGTAGCTGAGAATGGCCGGCGAAGGCGGTGCTTGCCGTGTGGGCGGGTCAGCTGAAGTCCTGTCCCGGTGTCGTGCGGACCAGTTCTGGTTCGGGGAAGCGTCCGGGAGCGGGCGGGCTGCCTCAGCCGGGCAGGAGGGCGAGGTGGACGGCGAAGACGCCGAGGGCTTCCTTCTCCGGCGGGTAGATCTCGCGGATCACGGCGACGAGTTGGGCGTGGGTCATGTCGGGGCCGCCGATCGCGGCCGGATCCTCGGTGTCGAGCATGGTGGTGAAGGAGTCGTATCGCTTCACGGCGGTGACGCGAGTGGTCAGCGACTCGTCCGCGCAGGTGATCCGCAGACTGTCACCGGCCACGATCTTGCGGATCTTGGGATAGCCGACGCGGACCTCGATGGTTTTGGCGCCGGACGCGATGAGGTCGAAGTATGGCTTGCGGATGGTGAGGGAGTGCTCCGATGGCAGTTGAGAGCCGGTCACGTGATCTCTCCTTCGGTCCGTACTCCCGGGGCTGGGGCCGCGTCGGCGGCGGTCAGCCGTTCGCGAAGTTCCTCGACGTCGGCCTGACGAGGGTAGCGGCGGGCGAGGAACGTGGTGAGATCCCCGGCCCGGTGGCGGACGGAGTCCACGACGCGGGCGGAGTCAAGAGCCTGGTGGCCGAGGGCAACGGCGTCGTGGAGGTCTCCTAGTTGGGCGTGGGCGAGGGCTAGGTCGATGCGGGCGATGGCCTCGCGGCTCGGGGACCTGGAGGCCGCGGGGGCCGCCTCGTAGGTGGCCAGCGCTCGTTCAGCGTGCTGCTGGGCCTGCTCGGCCTGACCGAGCCAGACGAATGAGGTCGCTGGATACGAGGTCAGTGCGTAGTCGGCCAGGGGTAGTACGTCCAGGCCGAAGCGGCGGGGTGAGCGGGGCGGCAGCAGGCGGTAGGCGTCCTCGGCGGCGTGGAAAGCCGTGGTGAAGCCGTTCGCATCGCCCTCGGCAGCTGCCGCCCTGGCCGCCTGGGCGTGCAGCCGTACGGTCAGCGGATGGTCGGTGGGGGCCTCGACGAGTCCTTTGAGGGCGGCGTCGCGGGCTTTGCCGGGCCGTTGTTCGTACAGGTTGATGGAAGCGGCGGCGTCCATCGCCCATGCGCACAGCTGTCCGTGTCCGGCTTGCCGGCCGTGGACGAAGGCGTCGGTGGCGAATGCCAAGCCGGTGCGGGCGTCGCCGAGGTCGTGGGCGAGCCAGGCCAGCAGTTCGGACATCCATCCGGCGAACGCCAGCAGCTCGCGTTGTTGCCGGTGGGTGTGTCGGCCTTTGAGGAGGGCGTCTACCTTGCGCCGGTAGTCCATCACCGCGGCGAAAACCGTGTGGGGCGGTTTGAGCGAGTACGCACGGTTGAACTCGGTCACCACGAGATCGAGGTGACCGAGGGTTCCCGAGCCGAGAGCGGTGCATTCAGCCTGCTTGGTGAACTCCAGTGCCTCAGCGGCTGCCTGTTCGAGGACCTGTGCTGCGGCGACCGGGGAGGCCAGGGCCAGTCCGGCCAGTTTCACCGCGTTGCGTCGCTTCGTCTCCTCCACCTCCGTGAAGGCCGGCGAGCCCGCGCTGATGCGGGCCCCTTCTCGTCCTGAAAGTGTTCCATCGCTCGGTCCCGCGTTCCACCGTGGAGTGCCCTGCTCCCCCTGAGCGGGGGGCGAGTAATCGTGCGCGAAGCCCAGCTCGACCGGGTTGGTGGTGAACAGGCGGCACAGCAGGTCCTGATAGTCGGGGCTGGGCAGGACGCCCGCTTCCCAGTCCTTCCAGGAGCGTTCGCTCAGTCCGACTTTCCCGAGCTGTTCGGCCTCGACAAGGTCGTGGGCGGCCCTGACGGCCTGGGTGACGGTCCACCCCATCGCCAGGCGGCGACACTTGAGGAGCCGGTGTCCGCAGTGGTCCGCTATCGCTCTGGCGATCTGCACGATGAGCGCCACCGGCACTGGCTCCGGTGAGCCGGCCTGGCCGAGCGCCCGTTCGCGCAGAGCGCGGCCGCAGGAGATGCCGTGCACCGTTGTTGACCGCTTTGCCTGGATGCTCACGGCTGCTGCCTCCCCGCGTGGCATGGATGGGCGCCGGATGCGCCGTCCGTGCTGCCGGAGGTTGACTGCCTGCCGGGGGATGCGATCAAACCCCCGGCCGTGGGCGGGACTGACTCCCTCACCGGGCGGTCATCCCGCCCGATGAGGGCGGATACCTCTCACTACCTGCATAAAGGTCAGCGGATCACTCTGATAGCGGCGCCGGTCCGGCCGTCGGTCCCACCGTGCGGGCTCATCAGCCGCAAGGTGGGGCATCCGGCCGGACACGGCGCGACTTCCACCCGTCCTCACTTTCCCGGGCCGGTCCCGGGGCGAGAGACCAAGAGGGAAACCCATGGAAGAAGCACAGGCACTCCGTGGCTTGTCCGGGCAGATCGCCCAGCTGGACAGGCTGGACGAGACGTTGATCGAGCGGATGCGGCACGAGGCCCTGACCGCGCCGGCCCCCTGGAAAGCCGAGTACGGGGAGTTCCAGTCGGGCGGCTGGTGGACCACGTCCCTGATGAACGCCTCCGGCGAAGCGGGGGACGTGCTGATCGCCGATGGCAGCGCGCGCTCCACTCCGCTGCTGAAGCACATGCCCACCACCGCCGGCCTGCTGGCCGATCTCGGGTTGTCCTACATGTGGGTGCGGCTCGCCCGTCTGGAAGCGAACGCGTTCCTGTGGGAACACCGCGATTACAACGAACTCGACCAGGTCGAGCGCCACCGGCTGCACATCCCACTGCACACCAATTCCTCCGCGTTCCTGGTCACCGGCGGCACCAAGGTCCACATGGCCGGTGGGCGGATCTGGCGGCTGACACCGACATACGCGCACGGGGTCTGCAACCTTCTGGGCCCGGGCCGGATCCATCTGATCGCGGATGTCTACGCGGACGACGCCTACGACCGCCTCGCCAGGCGCACTCAGCTGCATCCCTCGGTCGCCGAACCCCTGCCGCAGGCGTCGGAGGCCGTCCTGGCCGAGCGGTTCGCCGCCGCGCGGCGCCTGGCCGGCCTCGGCTACATCGACGCCGCAGAGCAACTGCTGCTGCGGCTGTTCTACTCCTTCGCCCTGCCCGAGGGCACCGTCTACGACCTGATCGCCGATCTGCACACCGTGCTCGGCGACAGCGAGGCGAACCAGCGCTGGACGACCGCGAAGGCCAAGCTGCTCGCCCTCGCTTCGTGACACCGCCCGCACCAGCCACACCTGTCCGCGCCATCTCCAGCCCGGAAGGACCGCACATGCCCACCCTGTCCCTGGCCCCGGCCGAACTGCGCCTGGCCGAACTCACCGAAGCCAACCAGCCCAGCCAGCTGCCGCTGCTGACCCGCATCGCCGGGCTGCTGTCCGCATCGGCGGCGGTGACCCACCTGCTGGTCCGGGGCTCGCTCGCCTCCGGCACCGCCGACCGCCTCTCGGACGTCGATTTCATCGTCGGCGTCCACGACCGCGACCTGCCCGCCTTCACCTTGGCTCTGAACGACCTGATGACCGTGGCGGGCGGGGCCCTGCTGCCAGGCTGGCGCGACACCATCGTCGCCGATCTGGGTGGTATCGGGTTCGTCTTCCTCGTCCAGCACGAGGGAAAGCTCCAGCAGGTTGACCTCTACCTCGCTCCCGCCTCTCAGATCGCCACCGTGCGGCGGAAAGTCGCCGGGAAGGTGCTGCTGGACCGTCCGCCAGCCGAGGTTGCGCCCGAGCAGACCGAGCGGGCCACGGCGTATGTCTCCGAGCTGCTGAAGCGGCCGAAGTCCTGCGCCGAGTTGCTGATCGAGCACCTGGTGCTGGCTGTGCTGCTGCACAAGCGGATCCGGCGTGGTCAGCGGTTCATCGCCTACGCCGAGTGGCATCTGCTGCACTGTGCGACGAAGGACCTGGTGAAGGCCGCTCTCGCACCGGCCTCACGCTTCTGGGGCTGGTATCAGCTGCGGGAAGAGATCGCGCTGACCCCGATCGGCCGAGCCTGCCTGGCCGATCTGGACGCGGCGATCACCTCCCCGGCCGTCCCCGATGCCACCGACGTGGAAGCCGCTTTGGACCGAGTCCTGGCGCTGACCGAACGGGCCTGCCCCGACGCCTTGGACGGCCTGTCGGACGCCATCACCGCGTACCGCACCTACCTGGAGCTGGCATGACGCCCCAAGCCGACCGGTCGGGTGGTCAGCAGATGACGGCGTCGTTCTTCGGCGGGGTGGTTCCCGCCTCACCTGACGAGGAACGGCTGGCGGAGGAGGTGGGCGTGGCCCTGGCCCGGGCCGGGTTCGCCCTCCTGCACGGCGGCTACAACGGGCTGATGGAAGCTTGCGCGCGGGGGGCCTCCTCCGAGGGTGGCACGGTCACCGCGGTGACGCTGGCGGACAAGCACGCCGAGTGGGGCGGCTTCAACCGGTACGTCACCGGCGAGGTGCACCTGCCCGATCTCGGCTCCCGTCTCCACCACTACCTCGACCACGCGGACCTCGTGGTCGCGATGGGGGGCGGCGTCGGCACCCTGCACGAACTGACGTCGGCGGTCTACTACGCGAGCAGCATCCGGCCCGTCCCCGTATGGATCACCGGACCCACAGCGCTCGGGCTGCTGGACTTCCTCCACCGGGAACGGTGGCTGTTCGAGACACCCACCAGGCCGCTGGGATTCCTGAGCCGGATCGAGTCGGCAACAACGTTCACCGCCCGGCTGCGTGACCTGACCGACGATATGGAGGCCGACACATGAGCGCCACCACCCTGACCCTGGCGGCCAGGATCGCCGAGGTGGCGTGCGTCACCGACGCGTTCGCACTGGCCGACGCCAGGGTGCTGGAGTCGTACTTCGACGAGTACCGGCTCGCCGCCGACCCGCAGCTGCTGCACGACGTCGCCGACGCGATGGCCGCGCTCGTGCCCGAGGATGCCGAGGCGCTGGCCGGCGTCGAGCTGGGCGGGGTCCCGCTGGTCGTCGCCCTGTCGGCGGCCACCGGACTGCCTGCCGCGTTCCTGCGCCGGGTGCCCAAGCGCTACGGTTCCAGGCGACAGGTCGAGGGCGCCGCCGTCGAAGGGCGGCGGATCGTCCTGGTCGATGACGTGGTCCGTTCCGGCGGGCAGCTGCTGGCGATGTCCCGGATGCTCCGGGTCGCCGGTGCCCCGGTCGCCGACGCGCTGTGCGTGCTGGAACGGCCACTGGGCGGGCGGCGGCTGCTGGACGATCACGGTGTCAGGCTGCATCCGCTGCTGGTCGAGGCCGACCTGCCCACCCAGTCGAGGGCGGCGTCATGACGGGGGCGGTGCTGTTCGACATGGACGGGGTCCTGCTGGACAGCCGAGACGCGATGCTGGCCACCCTCGCCGGCGTCGCCACCGCAGCCCTCGGCAGGCGGGTGAGCGTGGCCGAGCTGCCGCCGGACGCCGTGACCACACCGAGGGTCAAGGTGCTGACCGGGCTCGGGGTCGCTGAACCGGACGAACTCTGCGAGCGCTGGTGGGATCCGTCCCTGGCCACCGCAGCAGGTACCCGGCTCTTTCCTGGCGCCTTGGAGGGATTGGCCGCGATCAAGGACGCCGGGATCGCGACGGGCCTGGTCACCTTGCAGACCCGGGCCCGGCTGCACTGGCTGCTGCCGCCAGCCGCCCTCGCCCTGCTCGATGTGACCGTCTGCCGAGAGGACGCCGAGCCGAAACCGGCCCCGGACGGGCTTCTGCTCGCCCTGGCCGAACTCGGCGTCGGGCCGTCCGAAGCGGTGTTCCTCGGCGACACCACGGGGGACATCGCCGCCGCCCGCGCGGCCGGTATCACCCCGCTCGGAGCCGGCTGGGGCTACGCCGGACCCGCCGCCCTGACGGCGGCCGGGGCAACCACCGTCCTGGACGACGCGGACCTGATCGGGCCCGGCCTGCTGGACTTCATCCCCTGCCGGCCGACCACGCTCACGGGAACCGCGCACACACGCTAAGCGATCTTGACACCGGACCCGCTACAGTCGGTGGTGCGGCAGACCAGGACAGCAACTCCGCCGGTCTTCCGCACCACCGATGTGATCAACGGATCTGGAGTCAAGGTGCGGCCCATGAGGGCGCGAGCTATCTGCGTCGAGCCGGAGAACTGAGAACCCTCTCAGTCCCTGTTCTCGGCCCGGCTCGGCGTGTGATCTCCCCACCACCTTCCGCGACTCCTTCCGTGAGGCCATGCCGCCATGCGCTCGACGCAGATCCGTCAGACGTTCACCGACTTCTTCACCTCCCGGGGCCACCAGCCGGTCCCGTCCAGTCCGCTCGTTCCGGACGACCCGACCCTGCTGCTGGCGAACGCCGGGATGAACCAGTTCAAGCCCTACTTCCTGGGCGAGACCGCCCCGCCGTTCCCCCGCGCCACCAGCATCCAGAAGTGCGCCCGCACCTCCGACATCGACAACGTCGGCCGCACCAACCGCCACGCGACGTTCTTCGAGATGATGGGCAACTTCTCCTTCGGCGACTACTTCAAGGAAGACGCCATCGCCTTCGCCTGGGAACTCCTCACCCAGGGCTACGGGCTGGAGAAGGACAAGCTCTGGATCACCGTCTTCGAGGACGACGACGAGGCCGAGCACCTGTGGCGCCGCATCGGCGTCCCCGCGAGCCGCATCCAGCGCCTCGGCATGGAAGACAACTACTGGTCCATGGGCGTCCCCGGCCCTTGTGGACCCTGCTCGGAAGTCAACTACGACCGCGGCCCCGCCTTCGGCAAGGAAGGCGGCCCCGCCGTCGACGGCGAACGCTACGTCGAGATCTGGAACCTCGTCTTCATGCAGTTCCAGCGCGGAGAGGGCGACAGGAAGGGCGACTTCCCCATCCTCGGCGAATTGGCGAACAAGAGCATCGACACGGGCCTCGGCCTGGACCGCCTCGCCGCGATCCTCCAGGAGGTGCCCAACGTCTGCACCACCGATCTGCTGCTGCCCACCTTCCACACCGTCCAGGAACTCGCCGGCCGCGAAGCACCCGGTGAGGGCGAGGAGAAGGTGTCCTTCCAGGTCGTCACCGAGCACGCCCGCAGTGCCGCCTTCCTGATCGCCGACGGCGTCCTGCCCGCGAAGGACGGCCGCGGCTACGTCCTGCGCCGCCTGATGCGCCGAGCGATCCAGCACGCCCGCCTGCTGGGCATCGACGGCCCGGTCCTCCCCGCGACGACCGCCAGCGTCATCGGCAACCTCGGCACCGTCTGGCCGGAGCTGACGGCCCAGGCCGCGCTGATCGAGCAGGTCGTCACCGCCGAGGAGGAGTCGTTCACCCGCACCCTGTCCCAAGGCACGCGGCTGCTGAACGCCGCCATCAGCCGTACCCGGGACAGCCGCTCGGCCACACTGCCCGGCGAGACGGCCTTTGAACTCGCCGACACCTACGGCTTCCCCCTGGAGCTGACCGTCGAGGCCGCCCAGGAGGCGGGGCTGACCGTCGACGCCGACCGCTTCGCCGCGCTGCTGGACGAGCAGCGGAAGCGTGCCAAGACCGGGGGTAAGGCCAAGACCGCCGAGGCGCTGCGCCGCATGGACACCTACCGCGAGCTGGCTTCCGCCCTGCCGCGTACCGAGTTCCTCGGCTACGAACACCTCACCGCCGAGACCACCGTCAACGGCATCATCTCCAGCGGCGCCACAGTGGCCACCGCGACAGCCGGATCCGATGTCGAAGTCGTCCTGGACCGCTCACCGTTCTACGCCGAAGCCGGAGGCCAGATCGGCGACACCGGCACCCTGCGTACGGCCGGCGGCGCCCTGGTCCGGGTCACCGACACCCGGTACGGTCTTGAGGGCTTCCACGTCCACACCGCCCGCGTCCTCGAAGGCGAGCTGCACACCGGCGACAACGGCGAAGCCGCCGTGGACGCCGAACGGCGCGCCGGCCTGATGCGCTCGCACTCCGCCACCCACATCCTGCACGCCGTCGTCATGGCCACCCTGGGCGATCACGCCCGCCAGCAAGGCTCTCTTGTCGAGCCCGACCGGCTCCGCTTCGACTTCGCCCACTTCTCCGCGCTCACCCAGGACCAGCTCGCCGCGATCGAGACGGCTGTCAACCGCCACGTCCTCGATGACCCCGGCGTACGGGCCTGGCACGCCGACCGCGCCGAGGCCGAGGCGGCCGGTGCCATCGCGCTGTTCGGCGAGAAGTACGGTGACACCGTCCGGATCGTCGACATCGGCGACTTCTCCCGCGAACTCTGCGGTGGCACCCATGTGGCCCACGGCTCCCAGGTAGGTGCTTTCCGCCTGCTCGGCCAATCGTCCGTCGGCTCCAACCTCCGCCGCGTCGAAGCCATCACCGGCCACAGCGCCCTGACCCACGCGGACGCCGAACGCCGGCTGCTCAGCGAAGTAGCCGGCCTGCTCGCCACCCGCCCCGCAGACGCCCCCGAAACCCTCCGCAAACGACTGGAAGCCCTGGCCACCGCCCAGGACCAGCTCTCCCGGCTGCGGACGAAGGAACTGCGCCACCAAGCGGAAGGCCTCGCGGGCCAAGCCCGGCCGGCCGGTCGGGGACAGCTGGTCGTCCAGCGCATCTCCGGTGTCTCCCCCGCCGAACTGCGCAGCCTCACCTCCGATATCCTTCAGCGCCTCCAGCGCGGACCTGCCGTCGTCATCCTGGGTGCCGAACGCGGCGGCAAGGCCCTCCTCGCCGCCGCGATCTCGTCCGGCCTCCACCAAGAGGGCACCGAGGCCAGCCACCTCCTCAACCGGGCGGCCCGGACAATCGGCGGCGGCTCC
This sequence comes from Streptomyces harbinensis, assembly GCF_900116145.1. GTDB lineage: Bacteria > Actinomycetota > Actinomycetes > Streptomycetales > Streptomycetaceae > Streptomyces > Streptomyces carpaticus. The sequence goes on from NZ_FPAB01000001.1 coordinate 296,973, forward strand.
GGCGGCCAGGGCGCTCTCGCCAGCGCGGGCGGACGCCACCCCGAAGCCCTCGACCAAGCTCTGGCCGCTGCCGCAGCAGAAGCGTCGCTCCTCATGTCGAACCGCTGAGCGGTGCTGTCGGTCGGAGGGGGTCGTCTGGCTTCGGCGACGCCCTCCGACATCCGAACCGCCTGGTTGGCTGCCGGAACAGACAATGGCTCCGATCCGCCAGGAACTCGGCGACGAAGGCGCGGAAGGCGGCGCGCGGCATGAGCAGGAGTCGCACGTTCGGGTCCTTGGAGCGCTCCAGGGAGAAAGGGAGTAGCTGGACCGTGGTGATCGGTTGCTCGCTGGCGGACCGCAGCTTCCCCAGTTGCTTCGCCGTCACCGCCGGCGAGCCGATGATGCGGCGCAGCACCGCCTCGTCGAGGATCGCCGTCAGCGTGGCCGGCTGATCTCCGGCCAGGCAGCTGCTCGGGCGGCGCATCCGCACCCGTACCGGGTCCTCGCTGGGCGAGCTCCGGGTCCTGCGCATCCGAGAGATGACGGCGCGGGCGCAGTCCTCTGTCCGGAGCAGTCCTGGCACCAGCGTCGGCTGGTAATCCCCGGTCGTCAGCGCCGCCTACTCCAGCGCGAGATGGCCGTCGTAGCGCGTCTTGAGACGTACCCGGATCATGCCTGTCCTTCGGAGAGGGGCGCCAGCGGCAGCCGGGCGGTCACCCGGAAGCCGGAGTCAGTATGACCGGCGGTCAGCTCTCCGCCCAGGGCGCGGGCCCGCTCCCGCATGCCGCCGATCCCGGAGCCGGTGCCGTCGTCGGGTCCGGTGCTGCCGCCGCCCGGGGGCGCGCCGCCGCTGCCGTCGTCCTCGACCAGGATCCGCAGCTCCGCGGCGTCCCGGGTGACCTGCACCCGTACGGCGGTGGCGCCGGCCGCGTGCCGGGTGACGTTGGTCAGCGACTCCTGCACGATGCGGTACGCGGCCAGCGCGGTGCCCGTTCCCACCGCGTCCGGCGGCAGCGGGTCGGGGTCGGTGCGGAGGGTGACGGCGAGGCCGGTGGCGCGGGCCCGGTCCGCGAGCCGGCCGAGGTCGGCGAGGCCGGGGGCGGGGGCGGTGGGGGCGCCGCCGGGCTCCTCGTCCACCTGGCGCAGCATGCCGAGGGTGCCGCGCAGTTCGCGCAGCGCGTCCTTGCTGGTGTCGCGGACGGACTCCAGGGCGCGGGTCAGTTCGGCCGTCTCGCCCGGCCGCTTGGCGCTGCGGTGCAGGGCGGCGCCGGCCTGCACGCTGATCAGCGAGAGGCTGTGGCCGAGGACGTCGTGGATCTCGCGGGAAATGCGCAGCCGCTCGGCGACGGCGGCGCGGCGTTCGCTCTCCTCCTGGTAGGCCTGGCGCACCCGCATGGCGTGGCCGAAGGCGATGACCGCGAGGAACCAGCCCTCGAAGAGCACCATCGACATGTTGTCCACGTGCCGCTGGTCGGCGTTCGAGGCGACGAACTCGCCGTAGGTCATGGCCAGCATGGTGGCGACGGCGAGGGTGACGGCGGCGATCAGCTGCCCGGCGCGGGAGAGGGTGTAGAGGGCGAGGACGAAGGCGACGCCGGGCGTCAGTCCGTCCAGGGAGGACAGCGGGTAGTAGACGCCTGCCGCGACCAGGGTGAACAGGGCGACGGCGAGCGGCCGGCGGTGCCGCAGGCCGAGGGCCGCCCAGCACAGGGCGCCCAGCAGCCAGGTGGTGAGCAGGACGGGCAGCGTCTCGTCGGCGTGGCGCACGGCGAACAGAACGGTGTCCACGAGCAGCGGCAGCCCGGCGAGCAGTATCACCCGGTCCATCCGGAACATCGGCGGGGTCATAGCCGACAGAGTACGTAGGCTGGAGCCCCCGGCCCGCCCGCTTTCCGTCCCCAGGAGGCACCGCCCATGACGTCCCCGAAGAGCAACGAGCCCGCGCACGACCCGGAGGTGCTCCAGCTCGCGGCGAAGATCTTCGATCTCGCCCGGGACGGGGACACGGCCACGGTCGCCGCCTACGTGGACGCGGGTGTGCCGCCGAATCTCAGCAACGACAAGGGGGACACGCTGCTGATGCTGGCCGCGTACCACGGGCACGCGGCCACGGTGGAGGCGCTGCTGGCGCGCGGCGCCGACCCCGGCCGGGCGAACGACCGGGGCCAGACGCCGCTGGCGGGGGCGGTGTTCAAGGGCGAGACGGAGGTGGTCCGCACACTGGTGGCGGCGGGCGCCGACCCGGCGGCCGGCCAGCCCTCGGCCATCGACACCGCCCGGATGTTCGCCAAGACGGACCTGCTGGAACTGTTCGGCGCGGCCGGCTAGGCGGGCCGGCTAGGCGGTTTTCGGGGGTACGGGTCACCGGCTCCCGGCGTCCCGCCGAGTGCTGTGCCCGGCCGCGGCGCCCCCGCTCAGTCGGCGTCCTTCCAGCGGGCGAGGTCGCGCAGCCAGGCGTCCGCCGTGCTGTCGGAGGGGGCGCGCCAGTCGCCGCGGGGGGAGAGGGCGCCGCCGGCCAGCACCTTGGGGCCGTTGGGCAGCGCGGACCGCTTGAACTGGGCGAAGCCGAAGAAGCGGCGGGCGAAGGTCTCCAGCCAGTGGCGGATCTCGGGCAGGTCGTAGGCGACGCGTTCGGCCTCGGGGAACATCGGCGGCCAGGTGCCGCGCTCCCGGTCGTGCCAGGCGTGCCAGGCGAGGAAGGCGATCTTCGAGGGGCGGAAGCCGTACCGCAGGATGTGGAACAGCGTGAAGTCGTGCAGCGCGTACGGGCCGATCTTCGACTCGGTGGACTGGAGTTCCTCGCCGGGGACGAGTTCGGGGCTGATCTCGGTGTCCAGGATCGCGGTGAGGGTGTCGTTGGTCTCGGTGCCGAACTGGTCGGTGGCGATGACCCAGCGGATGAGGTGCTGGATGAGCGTCTTGGGCACGCCGGCGTTGACGTTGTAGTGGCTCATCTGGTCGCCGACGCCGTAGGTGCACCAGCCGAGCGCCAGTTCGGACAGGTCGCCGGTGCCGAGCACGATACCGCCGCGCTGGTTGGCGAGCCGGAAGAGGTAGTCGGTACGCAGCCCGGCCTGGACGTTCTCGAAGGTGACGTCGTACACCGGCTCGCCGGCCGAGAACGGGTGGCCCATCTCGCGGAGCATCAGGGTGGCGGTGGGGGTGATGTCGAGTTCGGCGGCGGTGATGCCGAGGGCGCGCATGAGGGCGTGCGCGTTGGCCTTGGTGTGCTCGCCGGTGGCGAAGCCGGGGAGGGTGTAGCCGAGGATGTCGCTGCGCGGGCGGCCGGCGCGGTCCATGGCGCGGGCGGCGACGATCAGCGCGTGGGTGGAGTCGAGGCCGCCGGAGACGCCGATGACGATCTTGGGATCGCCGATGGCGGCCATCCGCCGCTGGAGGCCGGCGACCTGGATGTTGTACGCCTCGTAGCAGTCCTGGGCGAGGCGGTCGGGGTCGGCGGGGACGAACGGGAAGCGCTCCACGGCGCGGCGCAGGCCGAGGTCGGTGCCGGGGGCGCCGAGCCGGAAGGGGATGCGGCGGTAGCCGGCGGTGCGCCCGGCGTGGGTGCGCCGGTTGTCGTCGAAGGTGCCCATCCGCTGCCGTTCCTGGCGCAGCAGGTCGAGATCGACGTCGGCCACCGCGTACTGGTCGCCCTGCGGGAAGCGCTCGCTCTCGGCGAGCAGGGTGCCGTTCTCGTAGATCATGGTCTGTCCGTCCCAGGACAGATCGGTGGTGGATTCGCCGAGGCCGGCGGCGGCGTAGACGTAGGCGGCCAGGCAGCGGGCGGAGGCGGAGCGGCACAGCAGCCTGCGGTCGTCGGCGCGGCCGACGGTGATGGGGCTGCCGGAGAGGTTGGCGAGGACGGTGGCGCCGGCCAGGGCGGCCTCGGCGCTGGGGGGCACCGGCACCCACATGTCCTCGCAGATCTCGGCGTGCAGGACCAGGCCCGGCAGGTCGTCGGCGGCGAAGAGCAGGTCGGTGCCGAAGGGGACGGGGGCGCCGCCGAAGGTGAGGGTGCCGCCGCGCTCGTCGTCGCCGGGGGCGATCTGCCGCCGCTCGTAGAACTCGCGGTAGTTCGGGATGTACGACTTGGGCGCGATGCCGAGGATCCGGCCGCGGTGGACGACGACGGCGCAGTTGTAGAGCCGGTGCCGGTGGCGCAGCGGGGCGCCGACGACGAGGACGGGCAGCAGGTCGGCGGAGCCGGCGACGACGGTGGCGAGCGCGGTCTCGACCTCGTCCAGCAGGGCGTCCTGGAGCAGCAGGTCCTCGATGGAGTAGCCGGACAGGCCCAGCTCGGGGAAGACGGCGACGGCGACGCCGTCCGTGTCGCAGCGGCGGGCCTGGCGCAGGACGGACTCGGCGTTGGCGGGCGGGTCGGCGATGGCGGCGTGGCCGGTGCAGGCGGCGACCCGGGCGAATCCGTGCTGGTAGATCGACCGGAAGTCGGTCATGCGAGAGGCCCCTTTCCGGCGACAAGATTCTTTGGGAATCGTATGCCGTGCGCCGGGGCAGGCGCGGGGTGGCGCCGTCCGGGGTGGTGTGGCGCACATCTGTTAGCGAAACGCTTGCAAAAGTTAGCACCGTGCTGCACGCTGGGGACATGGCCTCACTCGGGGAGTTTCTGCGGGAGCAGCGGCGGCAGGCGAAGCTGTCGCTGCGGCAGCTCGCGGACATGGCCGGGGTGTCCAACCCGTACCTGAGCCAGATCGAGCGCGGGCTGCGCAAGCCCAGCGCGGAGATCCTGCAGCAGATCGCCAAGGGGCTGCGGATCTCGGCCGAGACGCTGTACGTGCAGGCCGGGATCCTCGACGCCGAGGCCGTCAAGGAGGAGCCCGGCGCGGGCGGGGTGCCGGCGGCGGTGCTGGCCGACCCGGAGCTGTCCGACGAGCAGAAGCAGGCGCTCCTGCAGATCTACACCTCGTTCCGCAACGACCGGAGCCGACAGGAGAAGGAGAAGGAGTCACCATGACCATCACCGACGAGATCCGCAAGACGGTCACCACCGCGACGTACGCGGCGGCGGGCACCGCCGACCTGGCCGCCGAGAAGCTGCGCGAGCTGCGCAGCCACGCCCCCGAGCTGCGCGAGCAGGCGCAGAGCACCTTCCGGGTGTACGCGGCCAAGGCCAAGGAGACCTACGGCGAGCTGAGCGAGCGCGGCAAGGGCGCGGTGGAGACCTGGCGCGCCGAGCGGGCCGCGCGGGAGGCCGAGGAGGCGCGGGAGCAGGAGGCGAGCACCCCCGAGGTGATCGTGGAGCGCGCCGAGCCGGAGAACGGCCGGCTCGCCAAGGGCGAGAGCACCGAGGACAAGGGCGAGGACGCCTCACCGCGGGTATGAGGTGACTTTGGGCACCTTTCAGCACTACGCGCCCGGCGCCGCGCCCGGTAGCGTGGACTCGGACGGACTGCGCGGACCATGGTGGTGGACAGCATGCTGATGAACGGGTTCTACTCCCTGTGGGGGCTCATCACGCTCGGATTGCTGATCCTGAGCGTGTACGCCCTGGTGCACGCCGCCCTCCAGCGCGAGGACGCCTACCGGGCCGCCGACAAGCAGACCAAGCCGTTCTGGCTGGTCATCCTGGGGGTGTCGGTCGCCGCCCAGCTGATCATCCCGATGATGCTGCTGGTGCTGGCCGGTACCGTGGCCGCCATCGTCTACATCGTGGATGTGAAGCCCGCCATCACCGGTGTCGGCGGGCGCGGCGGCCGGGGCGGCGGCTGGAGCAGCAGCGACGGCCCCTACGGGCCGTACAACGGCAACCGCTGATCCGCGGCGCAAAGGTAACAACTGCGGCCGGATGGTTAGCCGTGGCTGGAATCAGCCCTTAGCATCATCGGGTACACCCGTTGATGAACCCCAGAGGAACTCCAGTGCGATTTCGCCTGACGCCCCGGGAGACGAGCTTTTACGATCTGTTCGCCATCTCGGCCGACAACGTCCTCAGTGGCTCCAAGCTGCTGATGGAGCTACTGGGGGCGGAGCCCGCTACGCGCGGAGAAATCGCCGACCGGATGCGCGCGGCGGAGCACGCGGGGGACGACGCGACGCACGCGATCTTCCACCAGCTGAACTCCTCGTTCATCACCCCGTTCGACCGTGAGGACATCTACCGGCTGGCCTCCCGGCTCGACGACATCATGGACTTCATGGAGGAGGCCGTCGACCTCGTCGTCCTCTACGAGCTGGACGAGCTGCCCAAGGGCATCGCGCAGCAGATCGAGGTCCTGCACCGGGCCGCCGAGCTGACCGCCGAGGCGATGCCCAACCTCCGCACCATGGAGCACCTCAACGAGTACTGGATCGAGGTCAACCGGCTGGAGAACCAGGCCGACCAGATCCACCGCAAACTGCTCGCCCACCTCTTCAACGGCACCTACGAGGCCATAGAGGTGATGAAGCTCAAGCAGGTCGTGGACGTCCTTGAGGAAGCGGCGGACGCCTTCGAGGCCGTCGCCAACACGGTGGAGACCATCGTGGTCAAGGAGTCCTGACCCCCGTGGACACGTTCGCCCTCCTCGTCGTCATCGGCGCGGCGCTCTTCTTCACCTACACCAACGGTTTCCACGACTCGGCGAACGCCATCGCCACCTCGATCTCCACCCGGGCGCTGACCCCGCGCGTCGCCCTGGCCATGGCCGCCGTGATGAACCTGGCCGGGGCCTTTCTCGGCAGCGGCGTGGCCAAGACCGTCAGTGAGGGGCTGATCGACACCCCGACCGGCAAACAGGGGATGATCATCCTCTTCGCCGGGCTGCTCGGGGCGATCACCTGGAACATGATCTCCTGGTATTTCGGGCTGCCCTCGTCCTCCTCGCACGCCCTGTTCGGCGGCCTGGTCGGCGCGGCGCTCGCCGGGGCGAGCACCGTGCACTGGGACGGGGTGCTCACCAAGATCGTCATCCCGATGTTCGTCTCGCCGCTCATCGGCCTGGTGCTGGGCTATCTGGTGATGGTCGGCATCATGTGGATCTTCCGGCGCGCCAACCCGCACCGGGCGCAGCGCGGCTTCCGGATAGCGCAGACGGTCTCCGCCGCCGGCATGGCGCTCGGCCACGGCCTCCAGGACGCGCAGAAGACCATGGGCGTGGTCTTCATGGCGCTGGTGATCGCGGACGTGGAGCCGGAGGGCGGCTCGATCCCGGTCTGGGTCAAGATCGCCTGTGCCGGGATGCTCTCCCTCGGGACGTACGCGGGCGGCTGGCGCATCATGCGCACGCTGGGGCGCCGGATCATCGAGCTGGACCCGCCGCGCGGATTCGCCGCCGAGACCACCGCGGCCTCGGTGCTGTACTCGGCCTCGTACATCTTCAACGCCCCGATCTCCACCACCCATGTGATCACCTCGGCGATCATGGGCGCGGGGGCCACCAAGCGGGTGAGCGCGGTGCGCTGGGGGGTGGCCAAGTCGATCGTGGCGGGCTGGTTCATCACGATGCCGGCGGCCGGCGGGGTGGCGGCGGTCACCTTCTGGGTGATCCATCTCTTCACCGGCTGACCCGGCCCGGCCCGGCACCGGCTGAAAACAGCCCCAAAAGGGGCCAAAAAAGAGCCAACAGCGAAAAATATCCGCAACTTCCGCACAGATTCTCCATCGATCGCGATCGCCTGCCCCGGCTGACCTGGACATGATCTGGGGCGGCGCGGGAGGCAGCGGACGCCTCCCGCCATCGGTTCACCACCGACATGTGGGGGCACAGTTGCGGAAGACATTCCATCGATCCCTCGCCGCCGGCGCCATCGCGGTCGCGATGGCCGCGGGCGCGGCCGTTCCGGCCGCAGCCGTCCCGGACGGCCCTCAGGGGGGCATCGACTCCATCACCTCCGAGAGCCCGGGGGTGCGCGTCACCCTCATCACCGGCGACCAGGTGGTCGTCGGCCAGGACGGCCGCGTCAGGGGACTGATACGGGCCGAGGGCCGCGCGTCCATACCCGTCCAGCACCTCACCCTGGACGGCGACTCCTACGTCATCCCGCAGGACGCCCGCTCGCTCATCCGGGCCGGCAGCCTGGACCAGCGGCTGTTCAATGTCACCCAGCTCGCGACCGAGCGCTACCAGCAGGCCGGCGGGCTGCCGCTGATCGTCACCTACGGCGGCGCCGCACGCTCCCAGGACAGCGCCGCCGCACAGCTGGCCGAGGCCGCGCCGGAGGGCTCCGGGGACAGCACACCCCTGACGGCCATCAACGGCGAGGCGTTCACCGTCACCGCCGAGGAGACCACCGATGTCTGGGCCGCGCTCACCCGCGGCGCGGGCGGCGACGACGCCTTCGCCCTGGCCGCCGCGCCCGGCATCACCACCGTCGCGCTGGACGGCACCGTCGAGAAGACGCTCGCCGAATCGGTTCCGCAGATCGGCGCCCCCGAGGCGTGGGAGGCGGGCTACGACGGCGAGGGCGTGACGATCGCCGTTCTGGACACCGGCGTCAGCGAGGAGCACGCCGATCTGGCCGGCGGCAAGGTCACCGCGGCCGAGAACTTCTCCGACGCGGCCGACGCCGGCGACCGCGACGGCCACGGCACTCACGTCGCCTCCACCGCCGCCGGAACCGGTGCGCACGCGGGCGGCACGTACACCGGGGTCGCCCCGGGCGCGGACATCCTCAACGGCAAGGTGCTGGACGATTACGGCTCCGGCTGGGAATCGGACATCATCGACGGGATGACCTGGGCGGTCGAACAGGGCGCCGACATCATCTCCATGAGCCTGGGCGGCTCGGCCGGCCCCGCCATCGACCCGATGGAGGACGCGGTCAACCAGCTGTCGGCCGGTTCCGACGTGCTGTTCGTCATCGCGGCCGGCAACTCCGGGCCGTACGCCGGCACCATCGGCTCCCCCGGTACGGCGGACGCCGCGCTCACCATCGGCGCCGTCGACAAGTCCGACCAGCTCGCCGACTTCTCCTCGGTCGGCCCGCGCACCCGCGACGGCGCCCTCAAGCCCGATGTCACCGCCCCCGGCGTGGACATCGCCGCCGCCGGCGCCCCGGACGCGGCGATCTGGAGTTACGGCGACCCGGTCGACGACGGGTACGTCGCCATTTCCGGCACCTCCATGGCCACTCCGCACGCGGCCGGCGCCGCCGCCCTGCTCAAGCAGCGCCACCCCGACTGGACCGGCGAGCAGCTCAAGGCCGCCCTCACCGGCTCGACCACCGGCGGCGAAGGGCTGACCGCCACCCAGCAGGGCTCCGGACGCATCGACGTCCCGGCCGCGCTGGAGACCACCGTCATCGCCGAGACCACCTCGCTCAGCTTCGGCACCGTGCCCTTCCCGCACGAGGACGCCGACCCGGTCACCCGCGAACTGACCTACCGCAACCTCGGCGACACCGACATCACCCTCGACCTCGCCCTGGACACCCTCGACCCCGAAGGCGCCCCGGCCCCCGAGGACTTCTACACCCTCGCCGCCGAGCAGCTGACCGTCCCGGCCGGCGGCACCGCGAGCGTCGAGGTCACCGCCGACACCTCCCGGGGGACGGCGTACGGCGCGCACAGCCTGTACGTCACCGCCACCGGCGACGACGGCCGGACCGTGCGCACCGCCGGGGTCGTCGACCGGGAGGAGGAGATGTTCGAGGTCGCGGTCGACGCCCGCGACCTGGCCGGCGAGCCGGCCGCCCTGTGGGACGGCCATCTCGTCAACCTGGACACCGGTGAGTTCCGGTGGCTGGACTCCGAGGAGGCCGGCAGCGTCCGGGTCCCCGGCGGCCGGTACCTGGTGGACATCAGCATCCACGAGGAGGACGGGCTGACCTGGCTCATGCACCCCGCGCTGACGGTGGACGCCCCGGTGACGGTCGACGCGCACGTCGCGGACGCCGGCGAGATCGCCCTCACCGCCCCCGATCCTGCCGCCACCCGGCAGGACCAGGTGCTGGTGTACCGGCTCGTCGAGGACGGCACGGAGGACGGTTTCTACTCCTCCTGGGGCATGGGCGGCTTCGACGGCTCCTTCCGCACCGCGCAGCTGGGCGAGCCGGCGGACGACTGGCGGCTCGCCGGCCATCTGACGACCCTGCTCTCGAACGGCGACGCCGACTACCACACCTTCGACGAGAACCTCTCGGGCTTCTTCACCGGACTGGGCCGGGAGATTCGGCGGCAGGATCTGTCCGAGGCCGTCACGCACTTCGGTTCGCCGGACGGCTCCACCCAGGGGTCGCTGCTCACCTGGCCCTTCGTGACGGGCGGCGAGCCCGTGGGGCACGAGATCGAACTGCCGGGCACCCGGCGGGTGTTCATGGAGGGCGACCTCGGCTGGATCCATCAGCTGTGGGTGTCCGAGCCCGAGTGGTCCTCGGTCATCGCCCGCGACCTGCCCGCCGAGCCCGGCGCGACCTACGAACGCACCCTGAACACCGGCGTGTTCGGCCCCGCCCTGACCGGCTACTGGGGTGGCGTGCACCGCGACGGCGACGAACTCTCCGGCGCCCTGCATCTGCTGACGGACGGCGCCGGGCACGAGGGGTTCGGCGCGTTCGCCGACGCGTCCGCGGTGCTCTACCGCGACGGCGAGGAGTACGCGCGGTCGGACACCGAGCTCGACACCATGTGGCCCGGGTTCGTGCTGCCCGCCGAGGAGGCGGAGTACCGCCTGGTCACCCGGGGCAGCCGGGACCCCGGGGTGTACCCGGTGAGCACGGAGGTCAGCGCCGACTTCACCTTCCGCTCCGCCCGGACGGAGGAGATCACAGCGCTGCCGGTCAGCGTGGTGCGGTTCACGCCGGAGGTGGCGCTGGACTCCACCGCGCCGGCCGGGGTGGACGGCTTCGCCGTTCCGCTGGTGATCCAGGGCGCGGCGCTGGACAATGGGGTGGACTCGCTCGCCGTCGAGGTGTCCCTCGACCGCGGCGCGAGCTGGTCCGCCGTGCCCGTCGAGGACGGCGCGGTGGCGGTGGACAATCCGGCGGCCGGCGGCTCGGTGTCGCTGCGCGCGACGCTGACGGACGGGGCGGGCAACGTCTCGGTCGTCACCGTCATCGACGCCTACCGCACCGCCTGAGCCGCACCAGGACCTGAGCGGCCCGCCCGGCTGGGGGCGGGCCGCTCAGCCCTGCGGGCGTGCGTCCCGGGGGGCGGGCCGGCTCAGCCGAAGCGGCCGGAGATGTAGTCCTCGGTGGCGCGGACGGTGGGGTTGGAGAAGATCCGGTCGGTGTCGCCGATCTCGATCAGCTTGCCGGGCTGGCCGACCGCCGCCAGGTTGAAGAACGCGGTGCGGTCCGAGACCCGCGCCGCCTGCTGCATGTTGTGGGTGACGATCACGATGGTGAAGGTGGACTTCAGCTGCCCGATCAGATCCTCGATGGCGAGGGTGGAGATCGGGTCGAGCGCCGAGCAGGGCTCGTCCATCAGCAACACCTCGGGTTCGACGGCCGTGGCGCGGGCGATGCACAGCCGCTGCTGCTGACCGCCGGAGAGGCCGGAGCCCGGCTTGTTGAGCCGGTCCTTGACCTCGTTCCACAGGTTGGCGCCGCGCAGGTTCTTCTCCACGATGTCGTCCAGCTCGGACTTGCGGTACGAGCCGTTCAGCCGCAGCCCGGCCGCCACGTTGTCGTAGATGGACATGGTGGGGAAGGGGTTGGGCCGCTGGAAGACCATGCCGACGGTGCGGCGCACGGACACCGGGTCGACGCCCGGCCCGTACAGGTCCTCGTCGTCGAGCAGCACCTTGCCCTCGACCCGGCCGCCGGGGGTGACCTCGTGCATCCGGTTGAGGGTGCGCAGGAAGGTGGACTTGCCGCAGCCGGAGGGGCCGATGAACGCGGTCACCGACATCGGCTCGACGTGCATGGAGATGTCGTCGATCGCCTTGTGGGTGCCGTAGTACGCGGTCAGGCCGGTGACGTCGATGCGCTTGGCCATGGGGGGTGTACCTCCTTGCAAGGTGGCCGTCAGCGGCCGGACTTCGGGGCCTTCCAGCGGGCGACGGCCCGGGCGGCCAGATTGAGGATCATGACGAAGGCGATCAGCACCAGGGCGGCGGCCCAGGCCCGGTCGTAGGCGGACTCGGTGCCGAACGCCCACTGCTCGTACACGAACAGCGGCAGCGAGGACTGGGCGCCCTCGAAGGGGTTGCCGTTGATCATGTTGTTGCCGAAGACCAGCAGGATGATCGGCGCGGTCTCGCCGGCGATCCGGGCGAGGGCGAGCATGATGCCGGTGGTGATGCCGCCGATCGCGGTGGGCAGCACCACCTTGAGGATGGTGCGCCACTTGGGGACGCCGAGGGCCAGGGACGCCTCGCGCAGCTCGTTGGGGACGAGCTTGAGCATCTCCTCCGTCGAGCGTACGACGATCGGCATCATCAGGATGGACAGGGCGAGGGCGCCGGCGAAGCCGGAGTAGCCGAAGCCCATCATCATGATCCACATGGAGAGGATGAACAGGCCCGCCACGATGGAGGGGATGCCGGTCATCACGTCCACGAAGAAGGTGATGGCGCGGGCGAGCCGCCCGGAGCCGTACTCGACCAGGTAGACGGCGGTGAGCAGGCCGAGCGGGATGGCGATGACGGAGGCGAGCAGCACCTGCTGGACGGTGCCGAGCAGCGCGTGGTAGATGCCGCCGCCGTCCTGCCAGCTGAGCACGCCGTTCATGGAGTGGGTCAGGAAGTACCAGCTGACGCCGGGGATGCCGCGCGCGATGGTCTCCCACAGGAGGGAGGCCAGCGGGAGGACGGCGACCAGGAAGCTGGTCCACACCAGGGAGGCGGCCAGCCGGTCGACGGCCTGGCGGCGGCCCTCGACGGCCGAGGTGAGGGCGAATCCGCCGACGACGAAGACGAGGGCGGCGATCAGGCCCCACTGGACGCGGCTCTCCAGGCCGGCGACCAGGCCGGTGGCGGTGCCGATGGCGGCGGAGCCGAGCAGCAGCGCGCCGCGCGACCAGCCCGGCAGCCGGGGGCGGCGCAGGGTGGTGGGCCGCACCGAGGGCCGGGGCCGCGGCGGTTCTTCGGTCACGGTGGTCTGGCTCATGCGTTGCCCCTCGCGTTCGTTGCCCGGCCCGCGTGGCAACCCGCGGGCCTCGTCGTCGTCTGCGGCACGGCCGCCGGCTGTGTGTCGCTCACAGGGACCCCGAGTACTCCTTGCGGCGCGCGATGATGAGCCGCGCGGCGCCGTTGACCAGCAGGGTGAGGACGAACAGCACCAGGCCGGAGGCGATGAGCGCGTCGCGGCCCATGGAGCCGGCCTCCTTGAACTGGCTGGCGATGTTCTGGGCGAAGGTGCCGCCGCCGGACTCCAGCAGGCTGGCGTTGATGAGGAAGCTGGGCGACAGGACGGTGGCCACGGCCATCGTCTCGCCGAGCGCCCGGCCCAGGCCCAGCATCGAGGCGCTGATGATCCCGGAGCGGCCGAAGGGCAGCACGGTCATCCGGATGACCTCCCAGCGGGTGGCGCCCAGGGCCAGGGCGGCTTCCTCGTGGGCCTTGGGGGTCTGCTTGAAGACCTCCCGGGTGACGCTGGTGATGATCGGCAGGATCATGATGGCCAGCAGGATGCCGACGGTCATCAGGGAACGGGCCGGGGTGCCGTCGTAGGCGAAGATCCCGGTCCAGCCGAAGAACCGGTCCAGCCAGTCGAAGAGGCCGGTCATGTGCGGCACCAGGAAGAGCGCGCCCCACAGGCCGTAGATGATGCTCGGGACGGCGGCCAGCAGGTCCACCACGTAGCCGATGATCCCGGCCAGGCGGCGCGGCGCGTAGTGCGAGATGAACAGCGCGATCCCTATGGCCACCGGGACGGCGAGCGTCATGGCGATCACCGAGGAGACCACGGTGCCGAAGAGCAGCACCGCGATGCCGAAGACCGGCGGTGAGGCGTTGGCGTCCCACTGGAAGGTGGTGAGGAAGTTTCCCTCGTTGTGGGCGATGGCGATCGCGGCGCGGATGGTGAGGAAGACGGCGATGGCCGCCATGATCACCAGCAGGGCGATGCCGGAGCCCTTGGAGAGGCCGCTGAAGACCCGGTCACCGAGGCGCACCGTGTTCTTCCGGGGGGCGGTGGCGGGCGTTCCCATGGGTGTTCCGCTCATATCGACTCGCAGGTACGGACGGCGTCGGCAGCGTACGGGGCAGGTGGGTGCGTCATGTCAGGACATCCCGGCCACTCGGTCGCGCACCTGCTCGATGATGCCGTCCGGGATCGGCGCGTAGTCGATCTCGGCGAGCGCGCCCTGTCCCTCCTCGCCCGCGGCGTAGCCGAGGAAGGCCCTGGTGAGATCGAGCGTGCCCGGGTTGTTGCCCTTGTCGCAGATGATCTCGTACGTGACCAGCACGATCGGGTAGGCGCCGGGCTCGCGGGTGGCGTAGTCGAGTTCGAGGGCGAGGTCGCCCCCGGTGCCGACGACCTCGCCGGCGGCGATGGCGCTGGAGGCGTTCTCCACGGAGACCGCGACCGGCTCGGGGGCGCCGGTGTCGATGGCGACCGTGCTGATGCCGTTCTGGTGGGCGTAGGACAGTTCGAAGTACGCGATGGCCCCGGCGTTCTGCTGCACCATGCCGACCAGCCCGGAGGAGCCGTCGGCGGCCTGGCCGCCCTTGCCGGTCCAGTTCTTGTTGGGCTCGTACGGCCACTGCTCGGGGGCCGAGCCGTGCAGGTACTGGGTGAGGTTGTCGGTGGTGCCCGAGCCGTCCGACCGGTGGAACGCGGTGATGGGGAGGTCGGGCAGGTCGGCGCCCGGGTTGAGCGCCGCGATGGCCGGGTCGTTCCAGCGGGTGATGCCGGAGTCGAAGATCAGGGCCAGGGTGGGGGCGTCCAGGACGAGGTCGTCCACGCCGGGCAGGTTGTAGCCGATGGCGATCGGTCCCGCGGCCATCGGCAGGTGGATGGCCTGGCCGCCGTCCCGGCACACCGCGCGGGAGTCCGCCAGCTCCTGGTCGCCGAGCAGGGAGTCGGAGCCGGCGAAGGCGGTCCGGCCCTGGAGGAACTCCTGGATGCCGGCGCCGGAGCCGGTCGCCTTGTAGTTGATCTGACTGTCGTCACAGTTGGCCTGGTAGGTGTTCACCCAGACCTCCATGGCGTTGGCCTGCGCGCTGGACCCCGAGGCGAGCAGCGAGCCGGAGGGCGCGCACTCGATGTGGTCCGCGGAGAAGTCCACCGCGCCGGGCAGTCCCGAGTTGTCGTCGCTACCGCAGGCGGCAGTGAGGAGCAGGGCGCTGGAGACCAGGGCCGCTGCCGCGCCGAGCTTCACTGTCGTTCATTTCCTTCCGGGAGACGTCCGAGACCGAAAGTAGGCAGAGCAGATGAAGCGACTGAAGGTCATAAGTGAACAGAAAATGAATCCCACAGGGCAGCCCGGTGGACCGGACGCCGCCACATGTCACCCGGGAGGTGCACGATACTGCCAGGCAGACGGCACATTCGTTACGCTATACCCATCGGGGGTATACGGCCGCAGGGAAGGACGATCATGACCGCCACCGAGGAGACGACTCCCGCCCACCCGGCCACCGCGACCCCCCACGGCACGCCCGGCGCCCCGTCGCCCCAGGGCCCGCACGGCTACAGCAAGGACAAGGACGCCCACCTCAAACGGCTGCGCCGCATCGAGGGCCAGATCCGCGGCCTCCAGCGCATGGTGGACGAGGACGTCTACTGCATCGACATACTCACCCAGGTCTCCGCCTCCACCAAGGCGCTCCAGTCCTTCGCACTCCAGTTGCTGGAGGAGCACCTGCGGCACTGCGTCGCGCACGCCGCCCAGGAGGGCGGCCCCGAGATCGACGCCAAGGTCGAAGAGGCCACCGCCGCCATCGCCCGCCTGCTGCGCACCTGAGACCCGGCCGGCCGCCGGCGGATCAGCCCACGGCCCCCGCGTAGATGTCCTCCGGCACCGGCAGGGTCACCGGCACCGGCGTGCCGAACCCGGAGAACTCCACCGTGGAGGCCACGTCGATCCCGTCGGGACCCGTCTCGCTCCCCAGGCTGAACTGGAGCCGGATCTTGCGCGGCAGCCCGTCCGCCCCCAGATACGCGTCGAACGGCACCGCCGGGTCCGCGGGCCCGGCCAGTGCCGCCGCCAGCTGCTCCCCGGCCGGCCCCGACGCCTCCCGCGCCGCCACCACCAGATCCGTCACCCCGCGGAAGTGCCGCACCCACTCCCCGTGCAGCTCCGTCCCCGGCAGCTCCCGCACGCTCACCACCCCGCGCAGCAGCTCCGCCGCCAGCAGCGGCTCGGTGGCCCCGTTCGCCACCAGATTGCCGTCCGTCAGCGTGGTCACATCCAGCCGCACCCACTTGTCGGCCGGCACCCCGGCGCCCCGGTTCTTCATGTACAGGGCGCCCGGGGTGAACACCTCCGTCACCGGCGGCACCCGCCCCGCCGGCATCTCCAGCGGCAGCGTCACCCGCAGTTCACCCGAGCGCGCCACGAAGTCGTAGCCGCCCTCGCCCCTGACCGTCACCCGGGTACCGCCCGAGGTCATCTCCATCGCCGTCGCCACCAGCGAGCTGCCCGCGCCCGCCAGCGCCTCCGGCAGCTGCCGCACCGTCTCCCGCGCCTGCCGCGCCCCGGCGTCTTCCTCCGCCGCCGCACCGGTCCCCGTGCACCCGCTCACCGCGAGCAGCAGGGCGGCCAGCGAAGCGATTCTGCCCACCATGGCCTGCCTAACGAGGGCCCCGCCCACCCGTCACGGGCCGGGCGGACACCCGGTGGTTACCGTGGAGAGGTGCAGGAAGCCAGCGCGGACGTCCCCCCGAGGCACGACGTCACCCTCCAGGAACGCGGACCCTTCATCGCCCCCCGGTGCAGCTGCGGCTGGTACGGGCCGGCCCGCCGCTCCCGGCCCCTGGCCCGGGACGAGGCCGCCGCCCACACGGCAACGGCCCGCCCCGCCTGAGAAGCGGCGGAGCGGGCCGTGCGGAAGAAGAGCGGAAGAAGAAGGGGAACGCTCAGGAGGGGGACTGGGCACCGACCCCGCGCCGGGCCCGCGCCCGGTGCCGGCCGCCGCCGTCCTCGCCACCCGGCTCACCGCCGTCGACAGGGTCCCCCGGCTCCCGCTCCGCGTCCGGCCGCACATCCTCCCCGGCCGCGACCCAGCCGAACAGCCTGGTACCGGCCATCACCCGCACCAGCGGGGTCAGCGCGTACAGCGCCAGCGGGGAGAGCAGCAGCGCCACCGCCGTGGCCAGCGCGAAACCGCCCAGCACATCGGTCGGGTAGTGCACCCCGGTGAACACCCGGCCCACACCCTGCACGATCGCCAGCGCGATCGCCGCGATCCCGATCCTGCGGTGCACCAGCAGCAGCCCCACGGCGATCGCCATGGCCCCGGCCGAGTGATCGCTGACGAACGACCACCCCTCCTTGCCCTGCACCAGCACATGCAGATCCGGATGATCGATGAACGGTCTGGGGCGGGCCACGAAACTACTGATCGGCTGATTGATCAGATACGACACCCCGGCCGCGCCCAGCGCCCACGACACCCCGGCCACCGCCTGCGCCGAGCCCGGACGGGAGCGCACCAGGAACCAGGTGCCCAGCACCGCCAGCACCAGACCGATCGCGAAGCCGTACTCCACCAGGAACGTCACGGCGTCGGACACCCAGCCCGGCAGACTGTCGGCATAGCCGTTGATCTTGTAGAGAAGATCGACATCGATGTCAGGGTTGTCGAGTCCAGCCATGTGCCGTTACGGCCCCTTCATGATGTCGTCGTGGGGTGGGGGGAGGAGCGCCCGCGTACCCGTCCAGGAAACGTCATCCGCCGCGCCCGGAGTTCCGATGTCCCCGAAAGAGCATCACAGCGTTACCGAAGAGAGACGCCCGTGTGTGACGCAGCGCGACGACCAGACTACTACCCCGCGGTGGGGCGCGTCGCGCCGAAATAATCGGCCGAATCAATGGGGTCGAAGCGGATCACGGCGCCAGTGTACGGGGCATTGATCATGTAGCCCCCGCCCACGTAGATCCCCACATGGTGGATGCTGCGGGAATCCGTCAGGTCGTTGGCGAAGAACACCAGATCGCCCGGCAGCAGCTCGTCACGCTCCGGATGCGGCCCGGTCGCCCACTGGTCGTTGGCGACCCGGGGCAGCTCGATGCCGACCGACTCGTACGCGGCCCGGCTCAGCCCCGAGCAGTCGAATCGCCCGTCGTGCTCGGGCGTGCCGTTGCCGCCCCACAGATACGGGGTGCCGAGCTGGTCCTGCGCGAAGTGCACGGCTCCGGCCGCCAGTTCCGACGGGTCCAGCCGCGGCTGGTCCTCGGGCGGCGCCGCGAAGCTCTCCTCGGCGCCCCGGATGATGCGCACATAGTTCTGCGTCTCGGTGTACGGGGGGACGCCGCCGTACTGGATCACCGCGTACGGGCCGGCGTTGTAGGCGGCCAGCATGTTGTCGACCGGATCGCCGGGCACATCACGCACATAGGAGGCCAGCGAGCAGTTGTACGTCGCCGCCGACGGGATGGCGTCCTCCGGGTCCCACACATCGGCCACCCCGTCCCCGTTGGCGTCCAGCCCGTGCACCGCCCAGGTGCTGGGGATGAACTGCGCTATGCCCTGCGCGGCGGCGTGGCTCTGGGCCCCCGGGTTCCAGCCGCTCTCCTGGTTCAGCTGGGCGGCGAGCAGAGCGGGCGACAGCTCGGGGCAGAGGTTCCCCCACTCCTGCACCAGGCCCTCGTACGCGGCCGGCACGGCGTTCTTCGCCAGCTTCCCGCCGTTCTTGCCGGCACCCCCGATGATCCCGGCGGCGGCGCTGTACACGCCCACCACCAGCAGCGCCACGAACAACGCCAGGCCCCCCAGCCCCAGCCCGGCGACCAGCGCCACCTTGCGCATCTCCCACCGCTCCCCTCGATCACCCCAAGTCTGCCCGGCGTTCCCCCGAACACAACAGCCGCGGACCGTACTTCGGACAGTGCGGCGTGGCACAATCGCAAGCGGAACGCGTATCGAACAGCACAGCACGTACTCAAGCCAGTTGGGCGGTGAACCCGGATGTTCCTTGCGGCCGACTCAGAGGACATCACTGAACTCATCGGCGGTATCGCCCCGGACTGGGGGCCGTTCGCCACGGTGGGGGACGAGGCCCGGACGATGATCCAGGTCATCATGGCCCTCGCCATCCTGATCTGCCTCGGCATCGCGATCTGGGGAGCGGCCAAGCAGCGGATCGGCTCCACCGCGATGCGGGACTCCTTCAGCGCGGAACAGGGCAAGGGCCTGATCGTGGCCGGGCTGACCGGGGTGTTCATCATCGGTTCACTCGGCACGCTGTTCACCATCATCTACGGCATGGCGGTCTAGCGGCGATGCGGCGCGCGGTGGCGGTGGCGGCGGTCCTGGCCGCCCTCACCACGGCCTGTGCGGGCGGCCCGGCCGCCGACCGGGCCGCGCAGCTGGGCGCGGCCCCAGGGGCCACGCCCGGCGAGGCGCCCGGCGGCCCGGACGGCGACCCGCCCGCCGAACCGCCGGACCGGGAGCCCGGGGACGAGCCGGCCGACCCGGTCGTCATCGCCCCGGAGCACGGCACGGTGGCGATCGCCGAGACCGTCGCCGAGGACCTGCCGCCCGGCCTGCGCCGCGCCGCCGCGCTCCCGGACGGCACCCTGCTGCTCACCCCCGCCACCGGCGGCACCGTCCACCACCTCGACCCGGCGACGGGGAACCTCACCGCGGCCGGAGAGGTGGAGAGCACCACCGGCGAGATGACGATCGTGGACATCGCGGCCTCCGAGGAGGCGGTGTACATCGCCTACGAGGGCGCGCAGAGCAACCGGATCTCCCGCTACACCTACGAAGCGGGCACCCTGCGCCCCACCGGCTCCGCCGCCGCCCGCGATCTGCCGCGCGGCGCCGGCCTGATGACGTTCGGCCCGGACGGCCTGCTGTACGCGAGCACCGGCCCGTCCGGCGACATCCTGCGCATCGACCCGGCCCGGCCCGCCGGCACCACCACCTTCTCCACCGGCCACACCGACCTGCGCGGCCTGGCCTGGGACCCCATGGGCGTCCTGTGGACGGTGGACCCGGGCAACGGCAGCACCACCGACATCTCCCCCGTCGTCCCGGAACAGCCCCTCCCGCCCGCGGACACCACCGTCCCGGCCGCCGAGGACCCCACCGACGTGGCCCAGCTGGCCGGCTCGCTGTGGATGACGACCACGGCCGGCACCCTGTGGCGCTACCCGCTGCCGAACGCCTCGCCCGAGCCGTTCCTGACCGACGACCTCGGCCCCCTGACGGCGGTGCTGCCCACCCCGGACGGCGAGGACCTGTGGCTGCTGACGGAGACCAGCCTGCTGCGGCTGACCGTCACCTGACACGAGGCACCACCGGCTCCGTCGACCGTGCCCGGCCCGCCGGGTACCGTAAGTACCGCTCAGGTGACACTCAGGAGGGGCCACCATGGCGGAGAACCGCAGTCTCGATCATCTGGACTGGATCAGGGCCGAGGTCGAGGACGGCAGCGACGAGCACTGCTTCGAAGTTGCCGCCGGGGACGGGGATCTCATCCACATCCGGCAGACCGACGAGCCGGAGAAGATCGTGACGACGACCCGCGCCAAGTGGGACGCGTTCGTCCTGGGCGTGCGGAACAACGAGTTCGATCACTTCGTCGAGGATTCCCCCAGGTGACGTAACAAACCCCGCCGCGTGTCGTTGATATGACGGAACGTGATCGGATTCGACACTGGGAGGTACGCTGATGGCAGGGACACTCCTGGAGGCTCCGATGAACGACGTCACTGAACGCGACCGCGGACTGGAGCTGTACGAGAGCATGGACCCGATCGAAGGCTTCTCCATGGAGTACCTCCGTGGGGAGATCGTCATGATGGCCGCACCCAACACCATCCACAACCGGATCGTGGTTCTGGTCGGCCAGCATTTCCCGGAGCCGGACTTCGCGTACTGGGCAACGACAGCGGTGGCCATCACCGGGCAGAGCGACCGGCCCGAGCCCGATCTCGCCGTCACCGGCGGGGAGCACGCCGACGACTACTTCACCGCCGTGCCCTCCGAACTGGTGCTGTTCGCCCTGGAGGTCGTCTCCACCACCCGGCCCGCCAGGCGGCGCGACTACGAGGACAAGCCGGAGATCTACGCCCAGGGCGGCATCCCCGCCTACCTGCTGGTGGATCCCAACGACGGCACGTGGCGGCTGCACACCGACCCGCGGCCGGAGAAGGGGCGCTACCAGACGCTGCACATGGGCGCTTTCGGGGAGCCCGTCGTGCTGCCCGAGCCGCTCGGGGTCACCATCGGCACCGACCGGTTCCGTACCTACCCGGCCGGCTGAGCGTCAGAGGATCGTCAGACCGCGTACCAGCAGGTCGGTCAGGGCGAAGGCGAACAGGGCGATGCCCACGAAGCCGTTGACCGTGAAGAAGGCGCGGTTCAGGCGGGAGAGGTCGTTCGGCTTCACCAGGGAGTGTTCGTAGACGAACGCACCCGCCACCACGGCGAGGCCGGTCCACAGCCAGGGGCCGGCGCCGGTGGCCGCCGCGTACCAGATCAGCAGGGCCATCGTCACCGCGTGGCAGGCGCGCGCCGTGCGCAGGGCGGCGGCCACGCCGAAGCGGGCGGGGAAGGACCGTACGCCCTGGGCGCGGTCCGTGGTGATGTCCTGGCAGGCGTAGATCAGGTCGAAGCCGCCGATCCAGATGCCCACCGCGAGGCCGAGCAGCACCGCGTCCCAGGACCAGGTGCCGGTCACGGCGAGCCAGGCGCCGACCGGGCCGGCCGCCTGGGCGAGGCCGAGGATGGCGTGCGGGAAGTCGGTGAAGCGCTTGCCGTAGGGGTAGACCACCATCGGCACCACCGCGACCGGCGCCAGCACCAGGCACAGCGGGTTCAGCAGCGCGGCGGCGCCGAGGAAGAGCAGCAGGGTGAGGGCCGCGCCCACCCAGCCGGCGCGGACGGAGAGGGCGCCGGTGACCATCTCCCGGCCCCGGGTGCGCGGGTTGCGCGCGTCGATCTCGCGGTCGATGATCCGGTTCGCCGCCATCGCGAACGACCGCAGCCCCACCATCGCCGCCGTGACCAGGCCGAGCGTCCCCCACTCCACCCGCCGGCCCTCGGCCAGGAACATCGCCGTCAGGGAGGCGGTGTAGGCGAAGGGCAGCGCGAAGACCGAGTGCTCGAACATCACCACGTTCAGGAACGCGCGCAGCCGCCCCGGCATGGCCGGCGGGGCGGGCTGGGACGCCGGGGCGGGGAGAGCGGTCACAGTCCGTATTCCTTCCAGCGGCGGTCCACCAGGGCCGCCGTATCCGGGTCCGACACCACCATCTGCGGCCAGCCGCCGTCGCGGGTGTAGCCCTCCTCGGGCCACTTCGCGGTGGCGTCGATGCCGGCCTTGCCGCCCCAGAACTGCTGGTACGAGGCGTGGTCCAGGTGGTCGACGGGCCCTTCGGTGAGCAGCAGGTCCCGGGCGTAGTCCGTGTTGCCCAGGGCCCGCCACGCCACCTCGTGCAGGTCGTGCACATCGCAGTCGGAGTCGACCACGATGATCAGCTTCGTCAGGGACATCATGTGCGCACCCCAGACCGCGGACATCACTTTCTGCGCGTGTTTGGGGTATTTCTTGTCGATCGAGATGATCGCGCAGTTGTGGAAGCCGCCCGCCTCCGGCAGGTGGTAGTCCACGATGTCCGGGATGATGATCTTCAGCAGCGGCAGGAAGAAGCGTTCCGTCGCCCGGCCGAGCGGCCCGTCCTCGGTCGGCGGGCGGCCGACCACGATCGACTGGAAGACCGGCTTCTTCCGCATCGTCACGCAGTCGATGGTCAGCGCCGGGAAGGGCTCCTGCGGGGTGTAGAAGCCGGTGTGGTCGCCGAACGGGCCCTCCGGGAGCATCTCGCCCGGCTCCAGCCAGCCCTCCAGGACGACCTCGGCGTGCGCCGGCACCTGGAGCGGCACGGTGACGCAGTCCACCATCTCCACCCGCTTGCCCTGGAGGAAGCCCGCGAACAGGTACTCGTCGATGTCACCGGGCAGCGGCGCGGTGGAGGCGTACGTCACGGCCGGCGGGCAGCCGAAGGCGATCGCCACCGGCAGCCGCTCCCCGCGCCGGGCGGCCACCTGGTAGTGGTTGCGGCTGTCCTTGTGGATCTGCCAGTGCATGCCGATGGTGCGCTTGTCGTGCCGCTGGAGCCGGTACAGGCCCAGGTTGCGCACCCCGCTGACCGGGTCCTTGGTGTGGGTGAGGCCGAGGTTGAAGAAGGAGCCGCCGTCCTCGGGCCAGGTGAACAGCGCGGGCAGCGCCTCCAGGTCCACCTGGTCGCCCTTGAGCACGACCTCCTGCACCGGGCCGCTCTTCACCTTCTTCGGCGGTACGTGCGTCATCGAGCCGAGCTTGCCGAACGCCTCGCGCACCCCGGTGAAGCCGTGCGGCAGCTCCGGCTTCAGCAGCCCGCCGATCTTCTCGCCGATCTCGTCGTACGAGGTCAGGCCGAGCGCCTTCAGCAGCCGCCGGTCGGTGCCGAACACGTTCATGGCCAGCGGCATCGAGGAGCCCTTGACGTTCTCGAACAGCAGCGCGGGGCCGCCGGCCTTGTTGACCCGGTCGGTGATCTCCCCCACTTCGAGGTGCGGATCGACCCGGGCGGTCACCCGCTTCAGCTCCCCGTCCTTCTCCAGGGCCTTCAGCAGCGCGCGCAGGTCGTCGTATGCCATGCGCCTCAGTATTGCCGACGCATTACCCTGGCCTTAGTCAGGGGGCCCCGCCCCGGCCCGGTCACACTTCCCCAGGGGGACGATCATGCTCAGGGTACTGATGTATCTGGTACCGCTCGCCCTTGCCATCTATGCCCTGGTGGACTGCATCAGCACCAAGGACGAGGAGGTCAAGCACCTCCCCAAGCTGATCTGGATCCTGCTGATCGTCTTCGCCTGGATCATCGGCCCGATCGCCTGGATCTTCATCGGCCGCAAGCGCGGTGCGGCGGCCGGCGGCACGGGCACCGGCCCCGGCTTCGGGCGCCGCACCGGCGGCGGGGGCGGCTGGGTCGCCCCGGACGACAACCCGGACTTCCTGCGCTCGCTGAACGACGAGAAGCAGCGCGAGGAGAACGCGAAGGACAAGGAGCTGCTGGAGAGCTGGGAGGAGGATCTGCGGCGCCGGGAGGAGGACCTGCGCCAGCAGGACCGGAACCCGGACGAGAGCGGCGGCCCGCAGGATCCCCCCGCGAAGTAGCCCGGCCTCAGGCCGGGGCGCGGCCCCGGCTCATCGGCTCACAGCCCCGAGTACGAGTGCAGGCTGTTCACGAACATGTTCACGCCGTAGTAGTTGATCAGGTAGCACACGAAGCCGGCGATCCCCAGATAGGCGGCCCGCCGGCCCTTCCAGCCGGCCGTGGCGCGGGCGTGCAGGTAGGCGGCGTACGCCACCCAGGTGATGAACGCCCACACCTCCTTGGGGTCCCAGCCCCAGTAGCGGCCCCAGGCGTTCTCCGCCCAGATGGCGCCCGCGATGATGGTGAAGGTCCACACCGGGAACACGGCGGCGGTGATCCGGTAGGAGAACTTGTCCAGCGACAGCGAGGACGGCAGCCGCTCCAGCACCGAGGTCGCCAGCTTCCCCGGGGTGCCGCCGGAGGCCAGCTTGTTCTCGTAGGAGTCGCGGAACAGGAACAGCACGGTGGAGACCACCGCGACGTACATCAGCGCCCCGCAGCCGATGGCGAGCGCGACATGGATGATCAGCCACACCGAGTCCAGCGCCGGCACCAGCTGGGTGCTGTCGGTGTAGAGCACCGCCACCGCCAGGCCCAGGTCCAGCAGCACGGTGGCGACCAGCGGCAGGCCCAGCCAGGCCACGTTCTTCTTCGCCAGCAGGAACAGCAGGTAGGCGCCCACCACGGTCATCGAGAACGAGGTGGAGAACTCGTACATGTTGGCCCACGGGGCCCGCTCCACGGCCACGGTCCGCACCACCACGGCCGCCAGGTGCATGAGGAACGCCAGGACCGTCAGCGAGAGGGCGATCCGCCCGTACAGGTCGCCCTTCTCGTCCCCGGCCGCCGCGCCCGGACCGTCCGGGACGGCGTCGCGCCGGGGGCTGGCGGAGCGGGTGACGACCGCCGGACGCTCCAGGACGTCGGTGCTGCCGCCCTTGCCGCGCACCGTCACGCCGATGGTGTCCGCGCCCCGCTGCGCCGGGACGGCCTCGGCGTCGGCGGTGAGCGCCGCCGCCGTACGGGCCACCTTGCTGCGGCTGCCGAACAGCCACTCGGCGATGTGCGCGAGGAAGGCCAGGGTGTAGACGGCCATCGCGGAATAGATCAGATAGTTGCTGAGGTCGGCGAGTTCCTCGCTCATGGCGAGATTCATGCGCGCGCTCCTTGATCGGAGGACTCGGGAATCATGGGGGCGTCCGGCTGGAGGGCGGCGGCGAGGTCGGCGAGTTCCTCGGGGATGCGCGCCGACTCGGTGCGGCCGAGCGAGGCCAGCTCCACCACGGTGCGGCCCGCCTCGTCGGTGGTGGCCCGCACCCACACCCGGCGGCGCTGGAGCAGCAGCGAGCCCGCCAGGCCCGCCACGGCGGCCAGGGCGCCGGTGAGCGCCCAGCCGTTGCCGGTCTTGGTGCTGACCTTGAAGGTGGCCCAGCGCTCGTACCCCTCGTAGCTGATCGTCCCCTTGCCGTCGGGCAGGTCGATGGACTCCCCGGGCAGCAGATCGAAGCGGAACGGCTCGCCGTCCTCGTCCGTGAACTGCTCCAGCTTGCGGGTGTTGAGCTGGTAGACGTTCTGCGGAATGCCGGAGTCCAGGCCCAGGTCGCCGTGGTAGGCGGTCAGGGTGAGGACCGGCAGATCGGGGTCGGGGAAGGTGGAGTGCGGGCCGCGTACTTCGTCGATGGCGTAGCTGGGGTTGAAGAAGCCCTGGAAGCCGAGCTGTTCGGGCTCGCCGTTCTCGTCGAGGTAGTCGGTCACCTTCACCACGCCGGTGGAGGTGAGGGCGGTGTCCTGCGGCAGGAACGGCACCGGGCCCGAGTAGGCGGTACGGCCCTGGCCGTCGGTGACGGTGATGACGGGGGCGAAGCCGTGGCCGAGCAGGTAGATCTTGGAGTCGCCGATGACGACCGGCTGGTTGGGCTGGACGGTGGCGTCGGTCTCGGTGCCGTCCGGCGTCCAGTAGGTGATGTCGGCGCGGAAGACGGTGGGGGTGCCGAGGTCGGGGCCCTCGCGGGAGAACTCGGCGGTGAACTCGTTCAGGGTGAACCCGAACGGATCGAGGTCGTGGTCGACGTCGAAGAGCGTGCCGGAGGAGAAGTCGTCGTACTGCGGCAGGGTGTTGGAGAAGCCGTCGCCCTCCACCACCAGCTTGCCGCCCTCGGAGTAGAACAGCTGGCTGGTGCCGAAGGCGACCAGCATCACGATGAGCGAGAGATGGAAGAGGAGATTGCCGGCCTCGCGCAGATAGCCCTTCTCGGCGGCCACCGAGCCCTCGCCCGGGGCGGTGCGGAACCAGCGGCGCTTGAGCACCCGCTGGGCCGCGCCGAGCACCTGCTCGGGGTCGGCGCCGGTGCGCCAGGTGGTGTACGCGGGCATCCGGTCCAGCCGGCGCGGGGCGCGCGGCGGGCGGCCGCGCAGCTGGCCGGTGAACTGCCAGGTGCGCGGGACGATGCAGCCGATGAGCGAGACGAACAGCAGGATGTAGATGGCGGAGAACCACACCGAGCTGTACACGTCGAACAGCTGGAGCCGTTCGTAGACCCGGCCCAGCAGGTCGTTGTCGGCCTTGAACTCCTCGACGAGGAGGGCGTTGGCGTCGCTCTGCGGGATGAGCGAGCCGGGGATGGCGCCGAGCGCGAGCAGGAAGAGCAGGATCAGCGCGACCCGCATCGAGGTCAGCTGCCGCCAGGCCCAGCGGGTCCAGCCGGTCACCTCGCGGGCCAGCCAGCCGGCCGCGCCGGCGGCGCCGGGGCGCCGTGCCCCGCCGAAGGAGCCGGGATGGACGGTGCCGCCCTCGCGCGGGGCGTCGGCCGCCGCCGGTGTCTCGTCCTCCTGCGCCGGGGCGGTGGACAGCCCGGCGCCGGCGGCGGCCTCGTCGCCGGCGTCCCGGGCGTCGCGCCCGTCGTTCACGTTGTCGCTGGCCATGTCGTTCAGATCCAAACGTCGAACTCGGAGGACCACACCTGGAGGTCGTACACCAGCCGGTCCCAGGTGCCGGTGAACAGCAGGACGCCGGTGACGATCATCAGCAGCCCGCCGACCCGCATCACGGCCACATAGTGCCGCTTGAACCAGGCGAACGCGCCCAGGGCGCGGCGGAAGAAGAGCGCCGCGAGGATGAACGGCAGGCCCAGGCCCAGGCAGTAGAAGACGGTGAGGAGCGCACCGCGGCCGGCGGTGGCCTCGTTCAGGGCGAGGAACTGCACGGAGGCGAGGGTGGGGCCGATGCACGGGGTCCAGCCGATGCCGAACACCGCGCCCAGCAGCGGGGCGCCGGCGAGCCCGGCGCCGGGCTTGACGGGCAGCTTGAACTGGCGCCCGGACAGCCGGGGCAGCAGCCCCATGAAGAGCAGGCCCATGACGACGATGAGGGCGCCCGCGACCTTGTTGATGATCTCGCGGTGTTCCAGCAGGGTGCGGCCGAACTCGCCGAACAGCGCGCCGGTGGAGACGAAGACGAGCGTGAAGCCGAGCACGAACAGCAGGGTGCCGAGGAACATCCGGCCGCGCCGCGCGTCCTTCAGGTCGGCGCCGCCCGCCCCGGTCACGTAGGAGAGGTAGCCGGGGACCAGCGGCAGCACGCAGGGGGAGAAGAAGGAGACGAGGCCGCCGAAGAGGGCCACCGGTATGGCCAGCAGCAGCGCCCCGGTCAGTATCGTCTCGTTGCCGTCGGTGACGGCGGCGAGAGTGTGCAAGGACATCGGGCCGTCACTTCTCGGTGGTACCGGCGGCCTCGGCCAGCACCGGCTCGATGGCCGAGCGCAGTTCCTCCTCGGTCAGCGGCTTCAGCGCGCGGGCGGCGATGTTGCCCTCCGGGTCGACGACCAGGGTGGAGGGGATGGCCTGCGGATTGAGGCTGCCCTTGGGGAACTGGAGCAGCAGCTTGCCGCTCGGGTCGTACAGGCTGGGGTACGGGACGCCGAAGCGCTCGTCGAAGGAGCGGGCGTTGGCGGCGTCCAGGTCGCGGGTGTTGATGCCGACGAACTGCACCCCGTCCTCGGCCAGGTCCTCGGCGACGGTGACGAGGTTGGGGGCCTCGGCGCGGCAGGGCGCGCACCAGGAGCCCCACACGTTCAGCACCAGGATCCCGCCCCGGTAGTCGGCGAGGTCGAGCTCCTCGCCCTCGGTGGTCTCGCCGCTCAGGTCCGGCAGCGGCTGGCGTTCGCCGGCCGGGACGTGGGTGATCTGGCCGGTGCCCTGGACGATGTTGCTGTTGCCGCCGGACGGGCCGGCCGATGCTCCGGAGCAGGCGGTGAGAACAGCGGCCAGGGACAGGACGGCGGCGCCCGTCCTCAGGGCCTGTCCGGGGCGGCGGCGTCGGCGCGGGGACACGCGGCTCTCGATCATGTGAAAAGTTTCCCATGCGCCCCGAGGCGATCTTCCGCGCCCCCCTTGTCCCGAATACAGCCCCGTTGAGCTGGGCAAACGCATCGGGACAGGGAGCGGGCGGCGACGGGTGCGCTCAGGCGCCGACGCCCTTG
Source organism: Streptomyces harbinensis (assembly GCF_900116145.1). GTDB lineage: Bacteria > Actinomycetota > Actinomycetes > Streptomycetales > Streptomycetaceae > Streptomyces > Streptomyces carpaticus. Next base: position 325,566 of record NZ_FPAB01000001.1, read on the forward strand.
GAGGCGCCCTTCTCCGGCTTGGCACCGGCCCGCAGATGGGCCGGGACGAGCTCGATGGCGGGCTCCCAGTAGCGCACCGAGACGATCCGGTCGTCCTCGTAGGTGAAGCTGGTGAGCGAGGCCAGCGTGCACTGCCGCTTGCGCGGGTCGTGCCACAGCCTGCGGTGCTCGACATAGCTGCGCAGGATCCAGATGGGCAGCTGGTGGCTGACGCAGACCGCCTCGTGGCCGCGCGCGGCATCCCGGGCGGCGTCCAGGGCGCTCTTCATCCGCACCACCTGCTCGACGTACGGCTCGCCCCACGACGGGCGGAACGGGTTGCGCAGGTGCCGCCAGTTGCCGGGGTGGCGCAGCGAGCCGTCGCCGACGCCGAAGCTCTTGCCCTGGAAGACGTTGGCCGCCTCGATCAGCCGCCCGTCGGTGGCCACCGGCAGCCCGTGCGCCTTGGCCACCGGCTCGGCGGTCTCCTGGGCGCGCTCCAGCGGGGAGGCGACGACGTGGGTGATGTCGCGCCCGGCCAGGGCCTCGGCGACCGTCTCGGCCATCCGCTCGCCCAGTGCGGACAGGTGGTATCCGGGGAGCCGCCCGTAGAGCAGTCCGTCGGGGTTGTGCACCTCGCCGTGCCGCATCACATGGACGGTGGTGCGCTCGGTGCCGGTCGCGCTGCTCACTGGTACGTACTCCTCGCTGCTCGGGGTTACTCGGTGGCCTCGGCCGCGGCCCGGGCGGCGGCGGGCAGCGCGTCGGCGATCCGCTCCAGCGCGCGGTCGTCGTGCGCCGTGGACAGGAACCACGCCTCGAAGGCGGACGGCGGGAGGTACACCCCGGCCGCGAGCATGGCGTGGAAGAACGCGGTGAAGCGGAACGTCTGCTGGCGGCGGGCGGCGGCGTAGTCGGGGACGGCCGCCTCGGTGAAGAAGACGGAGAACATGCTGCCCGCCGACTGGATGGTGTGCGGGACGCCCTGCCCGGCGAGCGCGGCGGTGACCATCGCCCGTACCTTGGCGGCGGCGTCGTCGACCGTGGCGTAGGCGGCGTCGTCCAGCAGCCGCAGCTGGGCGAGGCCGGCGGCGGTGGCCACCGGGTTCCCGGAGAGGGTGCCCGCCTGGTAAACGGGGCCCGCCGGGGCGAGCTTCTCCATCACATCGGCACGCCCGCCGAAGGCCGCGGCGGGGAAGCCGCCGCCCATCACCTTGCCGAAGGTCATCAGATCGGGTGTTACCCCGTCCAGGCCGAACCACCCCTGGCGGCTGACCCGGAAGCCGGTCATCACCTCGTCGGAGATGTACAGCGCGCCGTGCTCGGCGCACAGGTCCTTCAGGCCCTGGTTGAAGCCGGGGAGCGGCGGGACGACGCCCATGTTGCCGGCGGCGGCCTCGGTGATGACGCAGGCGATCTCGCCGGGGTGGCGGGCGAAGGCGGCGCGTACCGCCTCCAGGTCGTTGTACGGGAGCACCACGGTCTCGCCGGCCGCGGCGCCGGTGACGCCGGGCGTGTCGGGCAGCCCGAAGGTGGCGACGCCGGACCCGGCCTGGGCGAGCAGCGCGTCCACGTGGCCGTGGTAGCAGCCGGCGAACTTGATGATCTTCTCCCGGCCGGTGAAGCCGCGGGCCAGCCGGATCGCCGACATGGTGGCCTCGGTGCCGGAGGAGACCAGTCGCACCCGCTCCACCGGGGCGACGCGGTCGACGATCTCCTCGGCGAGCGCCACCTCGCCCTCGGTGGGGGTGCCGAAGGAGGTGCCCCGGGCGACCGCCGCCTGTACGGCCTCGACGACGGCCGGGTGGGCGTGGCCGAGGATCATCGGCCCCCAGGAGCACACCAGATCGACGTATTCGCGGCCGTCGGCGTCCGTGACGTACGGACCGGTACCGGATGCCATGAACCGGGGCACTCCGCCCACCGCGCCGAAGGCCCGCACCGGAGAGTTCACGCCGCCGGGGGTCACGCGGGCTGCACGGGAGAAGAGTGTCTGCGAAACTGGGGTGGCCTCAGAGGTGTGCGTCACCGTTCCATGGTGGCAGAGCCCTCAGACAGCTGTGCGTTCGGGCGTTTCGCGAGCGCCTGTCGGGGGAGGTCCCTTCTGAGACGATGATCGGATTGCGCGGCGGGGACCGCGCCGAGGCGGGGCGGTGACATGCAGCGCGGAGGCGGACTGGGCGAGGGGGACCTCGGTCCCGAACCTGCGCCGCGCCCGCGTTCGCGCAGAGGCCGGCACCGCCGCAAGGGCGAGGCCGGCGGCACCCCCGCCACCGGCGGTGCGGGCGGCGCCGGCGGCCCGGCGGAGAGCGAGATCCGGCTGGGCGGGGGCCGGCTGGCCGTGACGTACAAGTACTTCGGCGCTCCGGACGGCGCCACCGCCGCCCGCGTCCCGCTGTCGATGCGCCCCGAGGAGCTGGGCGGCGACGAGCTGGGGCAGGGCATGTTCACCCGCATCAAGCCGGAGACCATGGCCGCCATGGTGCTCACCGGCATCGAGGGCATCCCGCTGCACCGCGTCCCGCCGCTGGAGCTGGTGGTGCTCCACCCCGACTACGCCGTGGTGAAGCTGCCCACCACCGCCGTCGACCCGCTGCGCGCCATCGGGGACGAGACGGTGGGCGCCGCCGCCTTCATCTGGTCCACCGTGCCCGACCGGCGCGGGCCCACCGACGCGTTCGGCGTCTACCGGCTGCTCAACGAGTGGCAGGACTTCTCCCGCCGGCTGCACGAGGCCGGCCACCAGCCGTACTGCCTGGTCTGGCCCTGACCCCGCCGCGCCCGGGCAGCCCGGGCGGCCCACTGGCAGGAGTGCCACCCACCGGCGGATAACCGCCATCCGGCCCCGGAAGCCGCTCCACCTGGCCCGATGCCCGCTCCCTCCCGCCTCCGGGGACAGGTTCCGCCTCGGCGGAGGAGTACGTTCTGGCCATGCACACCGTCGCCGTACTCGCCCTGGACCGGGTGATCCCGTTCGACCTGTCCACCCCGCTGGAGGTCTTCGCCCGCACCCGGCTGCCGGACGGGCGGCCCGGCTACCGGGTCCGGGTATGCGCCGAGCGGCCCGAGGTCGACGCGGGCGCCTTCACCCTGCGCGCCCCCTGGGACCTGGAGGGGCTGCGCGACGCCGACACGGTGATCGTGCCCGGCACCGCCGACCCCACCGCCCCGCTGCCGCCCGCCGTCCGGGACGCGCTGCGGGCCGCCGCCGCGCGGGGCACCCGGATCGCCTCCATCTGCTCGGGCACCTTCCCGCTGGCGGCCACCGGGCTGCTCGACGGCCTGCGCGCCACCACCCACTGGATCGCGGCCGGGGAACTGGCCGAGCGGCACCCGGCCGTGGAGGTGGACCCGGACGTCCTGTACGTGGACAACGGGCAGTTCCTCACCTCGGCCGGCGCCGCCGCCGGCCTCGATCTGTGTCTGCACCTGATCCGCCGCGACTACGGCTCGGCGGTCGCCGCCCACGCCGCCCGGCTGTCCGTCATGCCGCTGGAACGGGAGGGCGGGCAGGCGCAGTTCATCGTGCACGACCTCCCGCCCCGGCCGCGCGGCGCCACCCTGGAGCCGCTGCTGGACTGGCTCCAGGAGAACCTGGCCCGCGAGCTGAGCCTGGCCGACATCGCCGCCCACGCCGGCACCAGCACCCGTACCCTCATCCGCCGCTTCCGCGAACAGACCGGCACCACCCCGCTCCAGTGGCTGCACCGCGCCCGCATCCGCCAGGCCCAGCACCTGCTGGAGACCACCGACCACCCCGTGGAGGGCATCGCCGCCCGGGTCGGCTTCGGCTCCCCCACCGCCTTCCGCGACCGCTTCAAACGCACCACCGGCGTCAGCCCGCACACCTACCGCCGCACATTCGGCTCACCACCCCCGCAAAGTCAGACAAACTACCTTATTGCGGCAAGCGGGCGAGCGTCCCGGCGGGCCGTGCGGTAGACATGTCCCCCGGAGAGCGTCCACACCACACCGTCCGGGAGGCAGCCATGCGCAGTGCGCCGGCAGTGCTGCGCACCGCCCTCGCCGCCACGCTGCTCGGCGCACTCACCGCCGGGTGCAGCACCGGGGACGGCACCGACGGCGGCGGCACCGGCACAGGACCGGGCGGCAGCACCGCCGGGGCCGCCAAGCCGGGCCGCTACTCGGCCCTGCCCGAACCCTGCGGCTCCGTCAGCGAGAGCACCCTGCGCCGGGTGCTGCCCGACGCCGCACCCGAGGCGTACCGGGGCACCCCCGCCGTGACGTACGACACCGGCCGCCGGGGCGGCTGCTCCTGGCAGGGCACCGACGCCGAGACCGGCAGCACCCTGCAACTGAGCGTCGACTTCGAACGGGTCATCTCCTACGACCCCGAGGTCAGCGACGACGACCGGGCCGCCCTCGACTTCACCGCCCGCGCCGTCGCGGCCGGCCTCCCCGACCCGGACGCGCCGCAGGACGACACCGCGGACGGCAGCGCGGACGACGCCGACGACGACAGCGCCGACGACGCCGCGGCCGGCGAGCAGGACGGCGCACCCGCCGACGGCCGGGAGCCGGACGCGGCGGACGCCCCGGGCCGCACCGACAGCGAGGGCGAACCCGTGCCGCGCACCGTCAGCGGCATCGGCAGCGAGGCCTACCTCGACGACCGGCTCAGCAGCACCGCCACCGGCGCGCGCCGCGAGGTCACCCTGGCGTTCCGCAGCGCGAACGTCATCGCCACCGTCCACTACACCCGGATCAGCCCCGGCAGCGACACGCCCCCCGCCAGCACCCCGCTCCAGGACGGCGCCCAGCGCGTGGGCCGGCACCTGGCCGGCGGCTTCGACGATTAGCACCCGCGGCGGGCCGAGGGCTGTACCGTGCTGTGCGGCGGACCGTCCCGACCGCCCCTGGATTAACGGAAGCGAAGAGATCATGCACCCCACCGCCACCCCCCAAAAGGCCCTGCGCGCGCTGGCCTGGGCCGCCGTGCCCGCCCTGCTGATCGCCGGCTGCTCCTCCCCCGCCTCCGACTCCGGCGCGGACGGCAACGACGACGGGGCGGCGGCCGAGGGCAGCGAGAGCGCACCCGAGCCGGAGCCGGTACGGTTCGCCGATCTGCCCAGCCCCTGCGCCGTCATCGGCGAGGACACCATCGACGACATCGTGCCCAAGGCCGACCCCAAGGGCGGCTCGGCGCTGACCTCGAACGACACCTCCCTGTCCGGCACCTGCCTGTGGAGCGGGCTGAAGGAGTACCAGTACCGCTCGCTGACCGTCTCGCTGCGCCGCTTCGAGTCCGATCTGTCGCTGGGCAGCGGCGACGAGCGGGCGCAGGGCTTCATCGCGCAGCAGGTCGAGGAGATCACCGGGGACGGCGCCAACAGCGACATCGCCCAGGAGGATCTGGCGGGTACCGGCGACTCGGCGATCACGATCGCGTACAACGCCGAGAAGGACATCGACGACGACACCCAGGACTTCCGCCAGCAGCGGGTCGTGGTCCGCACCGGCAATGTGGTGGTGACCGTCGACTACGCGGCCACCGGCCTGGAGGGCGACGACATGCCCGGCGCCAAGGGCGTCCGGGAGCGCGCCGAGACGGCCGCGGCCGAGGCCGTGGAGCGGCTGGACGCGACCGCGCAGGAGGACGGCGGCGACGCGGACGAGGAGAGTGGCGCGGACACGGACAAGAAGGACGACGCGTAGCCGAGCCGCCGGGGCCGGCCCCGCGGTGTGCGAGTCTTGGGCCCGCGAGGGAACACCAGTTCACACGGGGAGGCCCCACCAGTGGCCGCGATCAAGCTCACACGCGCACACCGCGTCCTGGTCGGGATCATCCTGGCCGGGGCGGTCGTCATCGCCGCCATCGGCTTTGTCGGCTCCTACACGGCGGTCCGTGAACTGGCCGAGCAGAAAGGATTCGGCGCCTTCTCGCCGTTCTTCCCCATCGGCATCGACGCGGGCATCGTCGTCCTGCTCTCCCTCGACCTGCTGCTGACCTGGCTGCGCATCCCGTTCCCGCTGCTGCGCCAGACCGCCTGGCTGCTCACCGCCGCCACCATCGCCTTCAACGGCGCCGCCGCCTGGGGCGACCCGCTCGGCGTCGGCATGCACGCGATCATCCCGGTCCTCTTCGTGATCACCGTGGAGGCCGCCCGGCACGCCATCGGCCGGGTCGCCGACATCACCGCGGACAAGCACATGGAGGGCGTCCGCATGTGGCGCTGGCTGCTCTCCCCGGTGCCCACCTTCCGGCTGTGGCGCCGGATGAAGCTGTGGGAGCTGCGCTCCTACGAAGAGGTCATCTCCATGGAGCGCGACCGGCTCGTCTACCAGACCCGGCTGCGCGCCGAGTACGGCCGCGCCTGGCGCCGGCGGGCCCCGGTGGAGGAACTGATGCCGCTGAAGCTGGCCCGCTTCGGCGTCCCGCTCAGCGAGACCGCCCCCGCACTCCGGCGCGCCGACGCGGCTGGCGACCCGGACCCGGGCCGGGCCCAGCCGCCCCGGTTCCCGCTGCCCGAACTGCCGGTGCTCCAGCCCCGCGCCGACCGCGAGGAGTGGTACGGCGCCGGCGGGCCGGCCGGACCGGAGCCGGAGGCGGACTCGGCGGCGGGAACGGCTCCCGGGGCCGCGCCGGAAGCCGCGCGGCCGGAGCCCGTACAACCAGAGCCCGTACAGCCCGAACCCGGCGCCGAGCCCGAGCCCGAGCCGTACCCCGACGCCACCGTTCCGGTCGCCCCCGGCCGCCGCCGCAGCCTCGGCCAGGCCCCGGCCCCCGGCCTGCTGCCCGCGCAGCGCGGCGGCGAGGCCGACTACCTCCCGGACGAGGCGATCGACCCCGAGCCCATCGAGTTGCCCACCGATCTCGCCGAGGACGAGCGGTACTACGCGGCCTACCACCGCTACGTCGTCGAGACCGGCGGCTTCCCGACCCCCCGTCAGCTCTCCGTCATGCTGAACGAACGCTTCGGCGTCACCGACGCGGACGGCAATCTGCTCAGCGAGCAGCACGTGCGCGAGGTCATGCGCACCTACGGCTTCAAGGAGCGCTACAACTCCGACATGGGCACCAGCGTCTGACCCGGCGGCCGGGACGCGGCTCAGGCCGCCCAGGGCAGGACGTGACGCCACAGGGGCCGTTGGCCACCGGCTGCCCTAGGGTGACGGGCATGTCGCGCGACGCCTCCCTTTCCTCCGTCTGGCCGGTCCTGCACTACGACGACACCGGAGCGGCGTTGCGCTTCCTGGTCGAGGTGCTCGGCTTCACCGAAGCCGTCGCCGCGCCGGACGAGCACGGCGGAATCGGGCACGCCGAGGTGCGCTGGCCCGGTGGTGGGGCGCTGGTGTTCGGCTCGACCCGGCACAAGGACAGCGTGCACGGCCGGATGCGCGCCGGGAGCAGCGCCGTGTACGTGGTCACCGACGAGGTGGAAGCGGTGCACCGGCGGGTGTGCGACGCGGGCGGGGACGTACTGGAGCCACCGCACCGCACCGTGTTCGGGTCGGGCGCGGCGGCGTACGTGTGCACGGTGCGCGACCCGGAGGGCAATCTGTGGACGTTCGGCACCTACCGCGGCCCGGCGGCTGAGCGGCCGTGACGGCTGGCCCCGGCCGGCCTCAGTGCCCGGCCGGTTCGCCGGTGAGGCGCTCGTGCAGGTGGGCGCTCGGGGCGTTGAGGCCGGTGATCTCGACGGTCTTGCCGCGCCGGGCGTACTTCGCCTCGATGGCGTCGAGGGCGGCGACGGAGGAGGCGTCCCAGATGTGGGCGGCGGACAGGTCGATGACGACGCGTCCGGGGTCGCCCGCGTAGTCGAACCGGCCGACGAGGTCGTTGGACGAGGCGAAGAACAGCGCGCCGGTGACCCGGTAGACGACGGTGGTCCCGTCCGGGTCGGTGACGGCGGTGACCTCGGCGAGGTGGGCGACGCGCCGGGCGAAGACGGCCATGGCGGTGAGGGAGCCGACGACGACGCCGATGGCCAGGTTGTGGGTGGCGACGACGCAGCCGACGGTGATCACCATGACGGCGATCTCCCCGGCGGGCAGCCGCCGCAGGGTACGGGGCGCGACGGAGTGCCAGTCGAAGGTGGCGAACGACACCATGACCATGACGGCGACCAGGGCGGCCATCGGGATGTCGGAGACGACGGGGCCGAAGACGACGCACAGCACCATGAGGAACGCGCCCGCGAGGAACGTCGACAGCCGGGTGCGGGCGCCGGAGACCTTCACGTTGATCATCGTCTGGCCGATCATGGCGCAGCCGCCCATGCCGCCGAAGAAGCCGGTGACGATGTTCGCGATGCCCTGCCCGACGGACTCCCGGGTCTTGTTGGAGGGGGTGTCGGTGATGTCGTCGACGAGCTTGGCGGTCATGAGCGACTCCATCAGGCCGACCAGCGCCACGGCGAACGCGTACGGGGCGATCGTCGTCAGCGTTTCGACGGTGAACGGCACGTCCGGCAGGCCGGGTACCGGCAGCGCGGAGGGGAGTTCGCCCTTGTCGCCCACCGTGGGGACGGCGAGGGCCGCCGCCACCGTGATGACCGTGAGGATGACGATCGAGACCAGCGGGGCGGGCACGGCGGTGGTGATGCGGGGGAAGAGCACCATGAGGGCCAGCCCGCCGATGATCAGCGGATACACGGGCCAGGGCACATCCGTCATCTCCGGGACCTGGGCCATGAAGATCAGGATGGCGAGGGAGTTGACGAAGCCGGTCATCACCGGGCGCGGGATGAACCGCATCAGCTTGGCCACCCCGAGCGCGCCCAGGACCACCTGGAAGACGCCGGCGAGGATGACGGCGGCCACCAGGTGGCCCAGCCCGTGCTCGCGCTGGAGCGGGGCGATGACGAGGGCGACGGCGCCGGTGGCGGCGGAGATCATGGCGCGCCGGCCGCCGACGACGGCGATGGTGACGGCCATGGTGAAGGAGGCGAACAGGCCGACCGCGGGATCGACCCCGGCGATGATCGAGAACGATATGGCCTCGGGGATCAGCGCCAGGGCGACGACGAGGCCCGCGAGGATCTCGGTGCGCCAGACCTTCGGGTCGGCGATCCAGTCGGGCGTCAGCGCGCGCAGGCGCGCGGCCGGGGACAGGGGGGTGCTGGAGGACACGGGGGGCGGAACCTGTCGTGCTCGGGCGCACCGGTGCGGCGGCAGGGGTGCGCGGGGGGGAAGGGGTGGCCGGAACGGCGTGGGGGACGGGGCTGGCCGGCGCGGTGGCGCGGGCGGGCCGGTGTCCCGGGGGGCGTTACGGCGGGCAGGCGGAGGCGGCGGGCGCCGGGGACGCGGGCACACTGCCCTCCTGCGAGAATCGGGACGTCACCGGGGGCGTCGTCGTCTCCGGCATGGCAGGGCGCAGGGCGGGAAAACGGAACGCGCCCGCACCACCCGCAACTCTACCCTGACGTAAGGGTAGAGATCGGCGGAGGGTGCGGCCCCGGCCCGCGACAGCCCGCGACAGCCCGCGACGAGAAGAGCCAGGGGATCACCGACGTGGACAGCAGGCACATGCAGATCGGCGAGGTCGCCGCGCGCACGGAGCTGTCCCTGCGAACCATCCGGCACTACGAGGAAACCGGCCTGGTCACCCCCTCCGCCCGCTCCCAGGGCGGCTTCCGCCTCTACACCGAAGCCGACGTGGCCCGGCTCATGGTCATCCGCCGTATGAAGCCGCTGGGCTTCACCCTCGACCAGATGCGCGACCTCCTGGACGCCACCGACCGCCTCGACGCCGGCACCGCCGCGGACGCCGCCGAGCACGCGGCGCTGCTGGAGCGCGTACGGACCTACGAGCGGGCCGCCACCGAGCAGGTGGAGAAGCTGCGCGTCCAGCTGGCCCGCGCCGAGGACTTCGCCGCCACCCTGGCCGCCCGCCTGGAGCGGACGGCCGGCGCCGGGACGGCGGACCACCCGCCGACGGGCCCGTAGCCCCACCGCCGGCCGGCGCGGACCAGCCGCCGGTCCGCTAGCCGCCCAGCAGCGTCCGCACCCGGTCCGCGCCCACCGCGAGCAGCAGGGTGGGCAGCCGCGGGCCGGTCTCCTTGCCGATCAGCAGCCGGTACAGCAGCGCGAAGAAGCTCCGCTGCGCCACCTTCAGTTCCGGCGTCGGCTTGGCGTCCGGCGCCAGCCCGGCCCGTACCTTCGGCACGCCGTACACCAGCGTCGTCAGCCCGTCCAGCGACCAGTGGTCGGCGAGCCCGTCCCGCAGCAGCCGCAGCGACTCGCGCTGCTCCTCCTCCAGCGAGCCGAGCAGCTCCGCGTCCGGCTCCGCGCGCACCTGGGTGCGCGCCTCGGCCGGCATCTGGGTGGCCACCCAGCGCGCCGCCCGGTCCAGCCGCGGCCGGGTCTCGTCCAGGTCGCGCACCGGGTGCTCGGGGTCGAGCTCGCTCAGGATCCGCAGCGTCTGCTCGTCGTCGCCGGTGGTGATGTCCACCACCGAGGCGAGCATCCGGTACGGCAGCCGGCGCGGGGTGCCGGGCAGTTCGCCGGCGGCCGTGCCGATCGCCCGCCGGTAGGCCGCCGCGTCCGCCGGCTGGGCGGCGCCGTCGGCGACCTTCCTGGCCAGCGCGTCCCACTCGTCGTAGGTGCGCTGGATCTCGCCGTCGAAGGCGATCTTGAACGACTGGTTGGGCTTGCGCCGCGCGTACAGCCAGCGCAGCAGCGGCGCCTCCATGATCTCCAGCGCGTCGGCCGCGATCGGCACCCCGCCCTTGGAGCTGGACATCTTCGCCATGCCGCTGATGCCGACGAACGCGTACATCGGGCCGATCGGCTGCTTGCCGCCGAAGATCTCCGAGACCAGCTGCCCGCCGACCACCCACGAGGAGCCCGGCGAGTGGTGGTCCACGCCCGAGGGCTCGAAGACGACGCCCTCGTACGCCCAGCGCATCGGCCAGTCGACCTTCCACACCAGCTTGCCGTGGTCGAACTCCGCCAGCTTCACCGTCTCGCCGTGCCCGCAGGCCTCGCAGCGGTAGGTCAGCTCGGTGGTGTCGTCGTCGTACGCGGTGACCGTGGTCATGTCCCGCTCGCACACGGTGCAGTACGGCTTGTACGGGTAGTACGCGCCGCTGCCCGCGCTGCCGTCGTCCTCGGCGGCGGCGCCGGAGCCCTCGGCCGCGGCCAGCTCCGCCTCGTCCACGGCCTGCTGCTGGGAGGGCTTGGCGGCGGCGGCCTTGGCCTTGGTGCGGTACCGCTCCAGCACGGCGTCGATCCGGCGCCGCTCGCGCATCGCGAACAGGATCTGCTCGCGGTACACGCCCGAGGTGTACTGCTCGGTCTGGCTGATCGCGCGCACCTCGATGCCCATCTCGGCGAGCGCCGCCAGCATCGGGGCCTTGAAGTGCTCGGCCCAGCTGCCGTACGGGCTGCCGGCCGGGGCCGGGACGGAGGTCAGCGGCTTGCCGATGTGCTCGCTCCAGGAGGCGTCCACCCCGTCGACGCCGGCCGGGACCTTGCGGAACCGGTCGTAGTCGTCCCAGGAGAGCAGGTGGACGCACTCCACCCCGCGCCGCTTGATCTCGTCGGCGACCAGGTGCGGCACCATGACCTCGCGCAGATTGCCGAGGTGAATCGGTCCGGACGGGCTGAGCCCCGAGGCGCAGACAACGGGTTTGCCGGGGGCGCGCAGCTCCGCCTCGGCGATGACCTCGTCCGCGAGCCGGGAGACCCAGTCGGTCTCCGGGGTGGTCCGATCCACTGCTGTGCACTTCCTTCTGATATCGGGTGGCGGTCCGCGTGGGATACTGACGAAGATTCTCAGAATCCGCGTTCACTCCGCGAATCCATTGTCTCCTACGGAATGGCTCGCTCCCCCATGTCCTCGGTCCCCGCACTCGCCACCGTCGTCAACCAGCGGCTCGCCGCCGCTCTGGAGGCCGCCCGACCCGAGGCCGCCGGCGCCGATCCGCTGCTGCGACGCAGTGACCGGGCGGACTTCCAGGCGAACGGGATGCTCGCGCTGGCCAAGCGGCTGAAGGCCAATCCGCGCGAGCTGGCGACGGACGTGGTGGCGGCCGTCACCTCCGGCGGCCCGGTCCGGGACATCGAGGTGTCCGGGCCCGGCTTCCTCAACATCACCGTCACGGACGAGGCGATCACCGCCAACCTGGCCGCCCGCGCCGCCGACGACCGGCTCGGGGTGCCGTACACCGCGCACCCGAGCACGATGATCATCGAGTACTCGCAGCCGAACGTCGCCAAGGAGATGCACGTCGGCCATCTGCGCTCCACCGTGATCGGTGACGCGCTGGTGCGGCTGATGGAGTACCGGGGCGAGAAGGTCATCCGGCGCAACCACATCGGCGACTGGGGCACCCAGTTCGGGATGCTCATCCAGTATCTGATCGAGCACCCGCACGAGCTGGACCACCAGGGCGGTACGGAGGCGGGCGAGGCGGCGATCTCCCGGCTCAACCACCTCTACCGGGCCTCGCGCGCGGTCTTCGACTCCGACCCGGAGTTCAAGGAGCGGGCCAGGCGCCGGGTGGTGGAGCTGCAGGCCGGCGAGAAGGAAACGCTGGAGCTGTGGCAGAAGATCGTCGACGAGTCGAAGCTGTACTTCAACGCCGTGTACGACCGGCTCGATGTGCTGCTCACCGATGACGACGTGGTGGGCGAGTCGGCCTACAACGACGATCTGGCCACGCTCGCGGCCGAGTTGGAGGAGTCGGGCGTCGCGGTGCGGTCGGACGGCGCGCTGTGCGTGTTCTTCGACGACGTCAAGGGGCCCGACGACCGCCCGGTGCCGCTGATCGTGCAGAAGGCGGACGGCGGCTTCGGGTACGCCGCCACCGACCTGGCCGCCGTCCGCAACCGGGTGCGGGTACTGGGCGCCGACACCATGCTCTACATCGTGGACGCGCGGCAGTCGCTGCACTTCAAGATGGTCTTCGAGACGGCACGCCGGGCCGGCTGGCTGCCGGACGGGGTGGCGCACCACCTGCCGTTCGGTTCGGTGCTGGGCAAGGACGGCAAGCCGTTCAAGACCCGGGCGGGCGAGACGGTGCGGCTGATGGATCTGCTGGACGAGGCGGTGGAGCGCGCCGGCACGGTGGTGCGCGAGAAGGCGCCGGAGCTGGCGGACGCGGAGGTCGCGGAGCGGGCGGGCCAGGTCGGCATCGGCGCGGTCAAGTACGCGGACCTGTCCACCTCCCGGTCCCGGGACTACGTCTTCGACCTGGACCGGATGGTGTCGCTGAACGGCGACACGAGTGTGTACCTCCAGTACGCGTACGCCCGGATCCAGTCGATCCTGCGGCGCGGGCGCGAGCAGGGGGTGACGCGCGCGGTGGCCCATCCGGAGCTGCCGCTGGCGCCGGCGGAGCGGGCGCTCGGTCTGCATCTGGACGAGTTCGGGCAGACGCTGGAGGAGGCGGCGCGGACGTACGAGCCGCACCGGCTGGCCGGTTATCTGTACGCGCTGGCCTCGCACTACGCGACCTTCTACGAGAACTGCCCGGTGCTGAAGGCGGAGACGCCGGAGACCGTGGAGAACCGGCTGCTGCTGTGCGAGTTGACGGCCCGCACGCTGCACCAGGGCATGGCGCTGCTCGGCATCAGGACGCCCGAGCGGCTGTAGTACCCGCATCTTCCCCTCTACTGCGGTCACTTCTGCGGGGGCGGTGGAAAGCTGCCAGAAATTCGGCGCTTTCCCCGCCCCCGCGGGGTTTATCTCCCCGGCTACCCGGGCCACATGTCGTTGGTTGTGTCACTGCGTGACGCCTGCATGACATATACGTGACAAACGCCAACACCCCCTTGCCGGTCTCCTCTGCCGCGACGAATGATTTCCGCTGTGCCGATCGCGGGTGTCATGCCCACGTCTGTCGTGCACGGCTCTTCCCCCACAGCAGCAGCACCTCTATGAGGAGGACCCCTCAGATGGCAGTGATGCGCAAGACAGTTCTTGCCACCGCCGCAGTCCTGGCCGTCGGTGTGGCCGTCGCCCTGCCCGCGCACGCCACCACCGCGGACCAGCCCCAGGGCTTCATCACCAATGCCGACGCCCCCGGCACGATCGACGACAGCTACATCGTCATACTCGAGGACTCCACGTTCTCCGCCGCCTCCGCCGCGGCCGAGAATCTGGCCGACAAGTACGACGCCGAGATCGTCACCACCTACGAACACGCCCTCAACGGCTACGAGATCGCCGCCACCGAGGCCGAAGCCCTCGCCCTGGCCGCCGACCCCGCCGTCAAGGAAGTCGTGCAGAACCAGGTCTTCACCATCGACGCCACCCAGACCAACCCGCCCTCCTGGGGTCTGGACCGCATCGACCAGCCCGCCCTCCCCCTCGACCAGTCCTACACCTACCCCGACTCCGCCGGCGCGGGCACCACCGTCTACGTCATCGACACCGGCATCCGCACCACCCACCAGGACTTCGGCGGACGCGCCAGCTTCGGCTACGACTACTGGGGCGGCACCGCCAACGACGGCAACGGCCACGGCACCCACGTCGCCTCCACCGCCGCCGGCACCGCCTACGGCGTCGCCAAGAACGCCGACATCGTCGCCGTCAAGGTCCTCAACGACGCCGGCAGCGGCACCACCGCCTCCGTCGTCGGCGGCATCGACTGGGTCACCGGCAACGCCTCCGGACCCTCCGTCGCCAACGTCAGCCTCGGCGGCGGCGCCGACACCACCCTCGACCAGGCCGTCCGCAACTCCATCGCGGCCGGGGTGACCTACGCGATCGCGGCGGGCAACAGCAACGCGAACGCTGCCAACTACTCGCCGGCCCGGGTCTCCGAGGCCATCACGGTGGGCGCCACCCAGAGCAACGACTCCCGCGCCAGCTACTCCAACTGGGGCGCGACGGTGGACATCTTCGCCCCGGGCACCAGCATCACGGCCGCCTGGCACACCAGCGACACCGCCACCAACACCATCTCCGGCACCTCGATGGCGACCCCGCACGTCGCCGGTGTGGCCGCCCTCTACCTGGCCGACAACCCCGGCGCCACCCCGGCCCAGACCTGGTCCGCGCTGGACTCCGCCGCCGCCACCGGCCAGGTCACCAACCCGGGCAGCGGCTCCCCGGACAAGCTCCTCCAGGTCCCCTGACACGGCGCGGCGGTGGCCCCGGCAGCTGCCGGAACCACCGCCGTCACCGCGCAGCGGGGCCGCCTCGCGCACGCCGCGCTCAGAAGGGGCGCAGCTCCGCCTCCAGCGCGTCCAGCTCCCGCTCGAACCGGGCGCGGGCCTCGGCCCGCTCGGCGTCCGGCAGCCAGGACGCGTCGATACCCGCCAGGGACATCTCCCGCAGCCGGGCCGGGGACAGACCGATGTCCTCGGAGGCGATCCGGTACTCCTCGGCCAGGCTGGTCGGGAACATCCCCGGGTCGTCGGAGGCCAGGATGACGTTCAGTCCCGCCTCGGCCATCGCCGCGATGGACGCGCGGCGCCAGGGGCGCCACGAGCGGCGGGAGGTGGTGGAGATCACCGTGAACGGCACCCGTTCCGCGCGGCAGCGCTCGACCATGACCTCGTCCTCCAGGACGTAGTAGCCGTGGTCGATGCGGTCGCAGCCGAGCAGGTCCAGGCAGGTCGCGGTGTTGATGGCCACCGGCGCGTGCTCCGAGGAGTGCGCGGTGCGGCGCAGCCCCGCGTCGCCCGCCAGCCGGTACGCCTCGGCGAACCGCTCGGGCGGACCGGCCAGTTCGAGATTGACCAGCCCGATGCCCGCGAGGTACTCGTGCGGCCGTGCCACCACCCGGCGCACGAACTCCAGCGCCTGCTCGGCGCTGTGGCTGCGGTCGATCGAGGCGATGAGCCGGCCGGTCATGCCGAAGTCGCGCTCGGCCAGCCGGATGCCGTCCGCACAGGCGTCCACCAGGCCGTGGAAGCCGAGCGAGGCCAGCTGCGGCGGCACGTCGTCGATCTGGAGCTCCAGATGACGGGTGGCGCTCCGGTGCGCGGCGGCGAACGCCTCGTAGGTGATGCGGGTGATGTCGTCCGCGCTGCGCAGCGCGGCGTTGACCCACTCGCTGGCCTGGAACAGCGAGTAGGGCCGCTCCGGCTCGTCCGGGCCCTGCCCCTGCGGCACCGGGATGCGGGTGTTGCGGTAGAGGGCGGGGTCCGGCGGCAGGGAGTTGATGTCCCGCCAGATGGTCTCCGGGGCGTCGGGCAGGTCGAGCCCGGCGTTGCGGGCGAGTTCGGCGAAGGTGGCGGCGGACACGGTGCCGATCAGATGGCAGTGCAGGTCCGTCTTCGGCATCCGGGCGACGTACGCGGCGACGCGCTCCGCCCGGCTCGCGTCCGTGGCGGGGGTGCCGGGCTGTGCGGTGGTGGTGTCGGTCATCGCTTACTTCCCCGAGACTTCCCGCGCGAACCGCTCGACCCAGTCGGTGCGGTTGGCCGTGATCTCCTCCGGGGAGAGCGTCCGGTAGCCCATCTCCACCGGGTCGCCGGCGTTCTCGCCCATCAGTCCGGTGAAGGACGGGGCGGCGGTCACGTCGGGCCGCACCGGGAGGTCGGTGGCGATGGACGCCTCCTGGGCCTCCTGGGAGAGCATGTAGTCGATGAAGGCGTACGCGCCCTCCAGGTTCGGGGCGCCCTCGGGGATCATCAGCCGGTTGGTCGCCATGTAGCGGCCCTCGTTCGGCGGGATCCAGCCGATCGGCTGGCCGGAGGCGACCAGCGGCGGGACGAAGCCGATGATCGTCGGCACGGCGAGGATCTCGCCCTGGGAGATCAGGTTCGAGACCTCGGTGGTCGAGGTGTAGAACTGGAGCACGTCCGGCGCCCAGTCACCCATGACGGAGAAGGCGGTGTCCACGTCGTAGGGGCCGCTGCCGTAGGCCTCGGCGATTCCGGAGACGGTGAGCTGGCCGGCGGTCGCCGAGATGTCGGGCAGCGCCACCTTGCCGGCGAGTGCGGGGTCCTCGAACAGCGACCACTCGGCGGCCTCCTCGGAGGTGATCTCGTCCGAGCGGTAGAGGATGCCGTTGAGCTGGTAGGTGTAGGCCGGTCCCGCGTAGGCGTCGTCCACGGCGAACTCGTTCAGCTCGGCGAGGTTGGGCACGTCCTCGGCGTCGAACCGCTGGAACAGGTCCTGTTCCTGGCCGAGGGCGGCGAAGGTGTCGGAGATCAGCATCACGTCCACGCCCGGGCTGCCGCCGGAGAGCTGGAGCTGGGTGAGGCGGTCGGCGTTGCTGCCGCTGTCGATCTCGACCTTGGCGCCGGTGGCCCGCTCGAAGGGCTCCACGATGTTGGTCTGGAAGTCCTCCACGCCGAACGGGAAGGTGCTGACGACGATGGTGGAGCCGGCCAGCTCACCGCTCTCGCCGGATCCGGAATCCGAGCCGGACCCGGAGCCGCAGGCGGTGAGGGTGAGCAGGGCCGCAGTGGTGCCGGCGGCGAGCACGCCGCCACGCAGCTTCGGTATTGCCATGATGTCCGTGAGCCTCGCTTTTCTGGTGGTGCGGGGTTGGTGCGGTGGAGCGGTGATGCGGTGGAACGGATCGGGGGCCCGGCGTCAACGATTTCAGGCGCTGAGCCGCACCAGATGACCGGGGTCGGCGCCGACGGTGACCCGGCCGCCGGGCAGCAGGGCCGGCAGGTCCCGGGAGTCGATGGCGTCGCGGCGGACCGAGGCGATCAGCGGCACGGTGGCGCCCGTGGCGTCCACCGCGTCGAGGGCGACCCGCAGTTCCACGCCCCGGTAGGCGATGGAGGTCACGGTCGCGGGGACGGCGGTGGCCGGGGCCGTGCCGTGGCCGGCCGCCTCCAGGTGCTCGCCGCGCAGTTCGAGCAGTTCGGGGCGGACGGTCACCAGTCCGCGGCCGGGCAGTTCGAGGAAGTTCTCGTAACCGAGGAACTCGGCCACGAACCGGTTGGCCGGGGCGGGGAAGAGCTCGTCCGGCGGGCCTTCCTGCATCACCCGGCCGCCGTTCATCACCACCATCCGGTCGGACATCTCCAGCGCCTCCTCCTGGTCGTGGGTGACCAGGACGACGGTGAGGCCGGCCTCGGCCTGGATGCGGCGGATCTCCTCGCGCATCTGCACGCGCAGCCGGGCGTCGAGGTTGGACAGCGGTTCGTCCAGGAGCAGCAGCCGGGGGCGGATCACGATGGCGCGGGCGAGCGCGACGCGCTGTTGCTGGCCGCCGGAGAGCGCCTTGGGGCGCCGGTCGGCGAGATGCCCGAGCCCGACCAGTTCCAGCGCCTCGGCGACCCGCCGGGCCCGCTCGGCGCGCGGGACCTTGCGCAGCTTGAGGCCGTAGCCGACGTTGTCGGCGACGCTCATGTGCGGGAACAGCGCGTAGGACTGGAAGACCATGCCCAGGCCGCGCTTCTCCGGCGGTGTGCGGGTGACGTCCTCGCCGCCGATCCATATCTGGCCCTCGCTGGGGGCGAGGTAGCCGGCGAGCATCCGCAGCGAGGTGGTCTTGCCGCAGCCACTGGGCCCGAGCAGGGTGGTCAGCTCGCCCTCGCGGATGGTCAGGTCGAGGCCGTCGACCGCGGTGAAGTCTCCGAAGTGGCGGCTGACCGCCACGAACTCGGCGGCGGTGGTCATCGGTTGATCCCTCCGAAGATGCGGGCGAAGCCGAGGATCCGCTCGGCGGCGAAGGCGAGTACGACGGTGCCGGCCAGCAGCAGCGTGGACATGGCGGCGACGATCGGGGTGTAGTTCTGCTGCACGTAGTCGAGCATGGTGACCGGCAGGGTGCGGAAGTCGCGGGACTGGAGCAGCAGGGAGATGGGGACGTTGTTGAAGGAGGTGACGAAGCTGAGCAGCGCCGCGGAGATGATGCCGGGCCGCAGCACCGGCAGGGTCACCGTCCAGAAGCTGCGCCACGCCGAGGCGCCCAGGCCCCGGGCCGCGTCCTCCAGCGCGGGGTCGGCCAGCGCGAGCGAGGCGCCGGTGACCCGGACCGTGTAGGGGAGCAGGATCGCGGTGTGCCCGATGAGCAGGGTCCGGAAGTTGTCCATCTCCAGGTGGATCATGAACTGCTGGAAGAGGGCGAGGCCGACGACGAGTTCGGGCAGGATCAGCGGCGAGAGGAACAGCCCCTCGACGACCGACTTGCCGGGCAGCCGGCCGCGCATGATGGCGAGGGTGGCCGGGATGCCGATGCCCAGCGCGAGCACGGTGGAGATGAGCGCGAGCTGGAGGCTGGAGACCAGGGCGCGGGTGAACGGCTCGTAGGAGATCGCCGCTTCGAACCAGCGCAGCGAGAGGCCCTCGGGCGGGAAGGTGAGGGCGTCGCCGTCGGTGAACGCGGTGGCCACCACGAACAGGATGGGCACGATCATCACGACATAGCCGAGGAAGGCCAGTGTGACGGCGATGGGGCTGGAACGCTTCATCGGGAGACCGCCTTCGCCCGGGTGATTGCGGTGGACAGGCTGTAGACGACGAGCACCAGCACGGTCATGATCAGCGCGGTCGCGGACGCGGCGGCCCAGTCGAGGCTGACGCCGGAGTACCGGAAGAGCTGGGTGGCGAGCATCGTCTGCCGGGAGCCGCCGAGCAGGTACGGCGTGGTGTAGGCGGTGACGGCGCCGGCGAACACGAGGGTGGCCGCCATGGCGATGCCGGGCATCGACAGCGGGATGGTGACGCTCCACAGGGTGCGCATGCGCCCGGCGCCGAGGCCGCGGGCCGCCTCGTCGAGGTTGGCGTCGACCTGGGCGACGGCCGAGTAGCAGGTGATGATCGCCAGCGGCAGGAAGAGCTGGGTGAGGCCGAGCACCACGGCGAGTTCGGTGTAGAGGAGCTGGGGCGCGGGGTCGGCGAGTCCCAGGCCCTCGATGGTCTGCCCGACGACGCCGTTGCGGCCGAGGACCACCAGCCAGCCGTAGGTGCGGACGACGTTGCTCAGCAGCAGCGGGAAGATCGCGAGGGCGAGCAGCACGCCGGCCCAGCGGGAGCGGGAGCGGGCGAGCAGGTAGGCGGTGGGGAAGCCGAGGACGAGGCACAGGCCGGTGACGGTCAGGCCGATGCGCAGGGTCCGCCAGATGATGGCGAGGTCGTAGGGGTCGCTGAGCATGCGGCCGAGCCGGTCGAAGACCTCGCCGGTGGAGACCCTCGGCGGCGACAGCAGCATGGTCAGCGCGGGTATCACCACGCCCGCGACGAGCAGGACGAGCCCGGGGAGCAGCAGCACCAGCGCGATGCGGCGCGAACGGATCATGTGGTTTCTCGGTGGGTTCTCTCGGTGGTACGGGGCGGTGCTCGACCGGCGCCACAACGGTGGGGTGGGGGGTGGTGGTGTCTGCGACGGCCCAACGCAACCGGTTGCGCAATCGGTTGTGCAACCGGTTGTGGTGACAGTAATGTCCGACTGCGGAACTTCTCCAGCGGTGCTCACTAACGATACGTAAATGTTGCAGACGCCCGCGTAACTCTGTGTAATATTCCTTCAGGTCACCGTGACGGTGCCGGATCGCTATGGGGGTCGTGTGCCAACGCTGGACGATGTCGCCCGGCTCGCGGGAGTCTCCAAGTCCACGGCCTCCAGGGCGCTGGGCCGGCCCGCACTGGTGGCGCCCGAGACCGCGGTGCGGGTCCGCGAGGTCGCCGAGCGGCTCGGCTTCGTGCCCAACCGCGCGGCCTCCGCCCTCGCCCGGGGCCGCACCGGAGTGGTGGCCGTCGTCGTCCCCACCCTGGAGAACGCCTTCTTCCCCCCGATCGTCGGCGGCGCCCAGCAACGGGCCGCCGACTGCGGGCTCCAGCTCACCGTGGTGGTCAACGGCCTGGAGACGGACGCGGACGTGGCGGCGCTGGCCCGGCTCTCGGCCCAGGTCGACGGGTTCCTGCTGACCGCGCCGCGCGGCTCGGACGCCCAGGTGGCGGCCTCCTGCGGATACAAACCGGCCGTGTTGATCGACCGCGAACTCCCCGGCGTGCCCTCGGTGGTGGCCGATACCGCCACCGCCTTCGCCACGGTGGCCCGGCACTTCGTCGAGCGCGGCCACCGGCACATCGCCCTGGTCGGTGGCACGGACCGCTCCTGGCAGAACGGCCGGCGCATGGCGGCGGTGCGCGCCGTCACCGAGGAGACCTCGGCGGTGCTGACCGCCTTCGGCCCGCTGCCGCCCACCTTCGGGGCCGGTACCCGGATAGCCCCGGCGGTGGCGACCTGCGGCGCGACCGCCGTCATCCCGTACGCCACCGCGCTCGGGCTCGGCATCGTCTTCACCCTCGGGGCGCGCGGCATCCGCATCCCCGACGACATGGCGGTCACCATCGAACGCCCGGTGGCCGAGGCCCTCGGCTTCTCCGCCATGCCCTCCATCGACGTGGACGGCGCCCAGCTGGGCGGCACCGCGATGGACGTGCTGCGCACCCACATGACCACCGACCGCGCCGTACCGCCCCCGCCACCCGCCCGGCTGCGGCTGTCCGTCCCGGTGGTACTGCCCTGATCCCGCCGATTGTGGCCGGGTAACGACCAACCGAAACACGCGCCTCCGCTTCCGGGCTACCTTCCCTGGCGTTCATGACAGCCCTGCTCGGGAGGTTCGTTGAAAGCACGGAAGACGAGATCGATCGCGGCGGTCCTCGTCACCGCAACGGTGCTGGCGCTGACCGCCGGCCCGACCGGCGCCGCCGCCCTGCCCACCGCACCGCCGGGCTCGGGCGCGGGCGCCACCCTCACCCTGATCACCGGCGACCGGGTGCTGCTGGACGGCACCGGCGCGGTGAGCGCCGTCCAGCGCGGCGAGGGACGCGAGCACATACCCATACGCGTGGCGGAACACGAGGGCACCACCCTGGTGGTGCCCTGGGACGCGGAGGCGCTGATCGCCGAAGGGACGCTGGACGCCGCCCTGTTCGACGTGCGCGAGCTGACCCGGGAGGCGTACCGCTCCTTCGACGGCACCCCGCTCATCGTCTCCTACGAGGACGGCTCCCGGGCCGTGACGGACACCCTGCGCGCGGACGACGGCATCGAGGTCCGGGCCCGGCTGAACGCGGCGTCGGCCGACGCGCTCACCGTGGAGGACGAGAGCACCGCCACCCTGTGGGAGACCGTGACGCACTCCGGTCCCGCTCCCGAGGACACCCTCTCCCCCACCGCGGCCCCCGGTATCAAGGCGGTCTCGCTGGACCGGGTGCGTGAGCCGAGTCTGGAGCACAGCACGGGCCAGATCGGGGCCGACACCGCCTGGGAGGCGGGGTACGACGGCAGCGGGGTGACCATCGCGGTGCTGGACACCGGGATCACGGCGGACCACGGTGACTTCGGCGACCGGATCCGGGGAAACGCCGACTTCACCGACGAGGGCACCGCGGACACCGAGGGCCACGGCACCCATGTGGCCTCCATCGCCGCCGGATCGGGCGACCGCTCGGACGGCACCTACCGGGGTGTGGCACCGGGCGCCGACCTGCTGATCGGCAAGGTCCTCGGCGAGCGCGGCGGCCTGGACTCGTGGATCATCGCGGGCATGGAGTGGGCCGTCGACGAGGGCGCCGACATCGTCAACATGAGCCTGGGCGCCGCCGCGTGGCCCGGTCACGACCCGCTGGTGGAGGCGGTCGACCAGCTCTCCGAGGCGCACGAGGACGTGCTGTTCGTCATCGCGGCCGGCAACGACGGCCCGGACGAGGAGACCGTGGGCTCCCCCGGTATCGCCGCCGGCGCCCTGACCGTCGGCGCCGTGGACCGGGACGACACCGTCGGCGACTTCTCCTCGGCCGGCCCGGTGCCGCTGCGCGACGGCGCGCTCAAGCCGGACCTGTCCGCGCCGGGCGTCGAGATCGTCGCCGCCGCGGCACCCGGCAGCGCCGCGGAACTCACCGGAACACCGGTGACCGACGGGTACCTCGGGCTCTCCGGCACCTCGATGGCCACCCCGCACGTGGCGGGCGCCGCCGCCCTGCTGCGCCAGCGGAACCCGGAGCTGACCGGCGCGGAGCTCAAGAGCACGCTCGTCGGCTCGGCCACCGCCATCGACGCCGCGCCGGCCCGTACCGGGACCGGCCGCCTGGACCTGGTGCGCGCTCTCGACCAGACGCTCACCGCCGGCTCGGCCGCGCTCGACTTCGGCACGGTGCCCTTCCCGTACGGCGGCGCCGACCGCATCACCCGGGAGATCACCTACCGCAACAGCGGGGACCAGGAGCTGACGCTCGGCCTCGAACTGTCGGGCGGCGCCCCGGAGAAGCTGTTCAGCCTCGGCGCCGACACGGTGACCGTACCGGCCGGCGGCACGGCCACCGTCGCGGTCACCGCCGACCCGGCGACGCTCCCCGCCTCGGCGGCCGGCCACTACGGCCTCGTGGTCACCGGCACCGCCGGCGACCAGCAGATCCGTACGGCCGGCTCCCTCACCCTGGAACCCGAACTCGTCGACATCACCGTCGAGATCACCGGCCACGACGGCCGGCCGGCGGAGGGCGCCCGGCTGTTCGTCGTCGGGGAGGAGGACGGCTTCAACGTCCTGAGCGAGGACGGTATCGCCACCGGGCGGGTACAGGCCGGCGACTACCTCATCGAGGTGCTCGCCCCCAGCCCCTGGGACGCGGGCCCCGACGACACCCGCACCGACTGGGCGCTGGCCCCGGTGATGACACTCGACGCCACCACCACGCTCCAGGTGGACCTGCGCGAGACCGAGCCCCTGGACTTCACCGCGCCCGACCCGGCGGCCGTTCCGAACGAACTCGCCGCCGCGTACACCACCCCCGACTCCGGCTTCTGGATGTGGTACTTCGGCGCGCCACCGGACGGCGTCAGCTCGCTGGCGATCCCCGGCGCGGGGCACGACGGCCTCACCCTGTCGCTGGCTTCCTTCCACACCGGGCAGGACGGCGAGCAGTACCACGGGTATCGCGAGCTGACCGACACCTTCCCCACCGGCCTGGACAACCACCCCGCACCGGCGGACGTCGCCCAGGTCACCGCGGTGGCCGGCACCCGGCTGCCCGGCTCGTCCGGCTACGTCGGCGCCGTCTCCCCCGGCTTCGGGCTCGGCCTCGGGGCCGACACCGAGCTGCCCGGCACCGTCGAGCTGTATCTCCAGTCCGGCGCGCCGTGGGGCATCACCGCCTCCCAGTACGACGCGGACGGGATGCTGGTGCAGACCTCGCGCGACCCGCAGCGGGAGTTCGCCCCCGGCCGGGAGCACACCGTCACCCTCAACTCGGGTGTCTTCGGGCCCGCTCACCCCGTCGGCGGGGCGTTCGTCCGCGACGGGAACCTGCTGTGGGGAGAGCTGTCCTTCTTCACCCCGGGCAGCGCCGAGGACGGCTGGAGCGAAGCGCTCCAGGGCCGTACCCGCGTCTACCGCGACGGCGAACTGGTGCGCGACCTCGCCGAGCACATCGGCTACCTCGCCTTCGGGCTGCCCGCAGGTGAGTCCGAGTACCGGATCGTCTCCACCGCCTCGCGCGCCGATCTCGGCTACACCGACGTGTCCACCGAGGTGACGGTCGATCACACCTTCCGCTCGGACACCACCGCCGGCCCCGAGCCGGTCACAGGGCCGCTGGCCGTGCGCTACGCCCCGGAGCTGGCCGCGGACAACACCGCGCCGGGCGGCGCGGCCGGGTTCCCGGTGCCGCTGTCGGTGCAGGGCGGTACGGCGGTGTCCCTGGCCGTCGAGGTGTCGGTGGACGGCGGCGAGAGCTGGCACACCGTCCACGACGGCGCGGGTGACATCGGCGCGGTCGCGGTGGACAACCCGCCCGCCGGCGGCTCGGTGTCGCTGCGTGCCACGGCGGTCGGTCCGGACGGGCACCGCACCGTCCAGACCATCATCGACGCCTACCGCACCCACTGACCGGGCCCCGCGCGGCGCGGGGCCATTGGGAGGAGAGGAACGGCCCCGGCGGCCTGTCGGCCGGGGCCGTTCCGGCGTGCCTGGCAGCGTGCGGTGGGGCGGGCGCGGGAGTGCGCACCTACGGCGGACGAGGGAGTCGGATGCAGATCGGGTACAAGCTGGCGGCCGAGGGGTACGGCCCGGCGGAGCTGGTACGGCAGGCGGTGCTCGCCGAGCGGGCCGGGTTCGACTTCGTGGAGATCAGCGACCACTACCATCCCTGGCTGGACAACCAGGGCCACTCCCCGTTCGCCTGGTCGGTGCTGGGCGCGATCGCCGCACGGACCGAACGGATCGGTCTGGCGACCGGGGTCACCTGCCCGACCGTCCGCTACCACCCGGCGATCATCGCGCAGGCCGCCGCCACGCTGGCGCTGCTGTCCGAGGGCCGGTTCACACTCGGCGTCGGCTCCGGGGAGCGGCTGAACGAGCATGTCGTGGGCCGGGCTTTCCCCGACTCGGTGCGGGTCAGGCACGAGATGCTGCGCGAAGCGCTGGAGATCATCCGGCTGCTGTGGCAGGGCGGTTACCGCTCGTACGAGGGCCGGCATCTGCGGCTGGAGGACGCGCGGGTGTTCGATCTGCCGTCGAGTCCGCCGCTGCTCGCGGTGGCCGCCGGGGGCGAGCAGGCCGCCCGCATCGCGGCGGAGCTCGGTGACGGGCTGTTCGCGACCGAGGCCCGCGAGGACCTGGTCCGCCACTACCGGGACGCGGGCGGCGGCGGCCCGCGCTACGTCGAGGTGCCGATGGCGTGGGCCCCCGACGAGGCGACGGCGGTGCGGGCCGCGCTGGAGACCAGCCGGTGGGCGCTGACCGGCTGGAAGGTGATGAGCGAACTCCCCAACCCTGTCAACTTCGCCGCGGCCTCCGCCACGGTGCGGGAGGAGGACATCCGCGAGCACTTCGCCTGCGGCCCCGACCCGGCCCGGTACATCGAGGTGGTCCGCCCGTTCGTCGAAGCGGGCTACGACCGCCTGGTGATGCAGAACGCGGGCCCCGACCCGGACGGCTTCATCGAGTTCTTCCGCACCGAACTGGACGACCGCATCCGCTCACTGCACCCGGCCGGCTGACCGGCCGGGTGCCGCGCGGCCCGGTCCGGGAGGTCAGCCGGTGAACAACTGTGTCGCCTTGCGGGCCAGTTCGTACACCCCGTAGGCGAGGGGGACGCCCACCCACAGCCAGGAGAAGACGATCAGCGCCCGCCGGCCGGACGGCGCGGCTGGTGGGTCGTGCGGGTCAGTCCGTGCCATGGGTGGCCTCCTTCGGGGAGGGCGGGGCGGCGGGGGCGGGGAGGTGGTGGCGCGGATGGACCGGGCGGACCAGTTCGTTGGCGAGGAACCCGACCACCAGCAGGCCGATCATGATGCCCAGGGACAGGGCGTACAGGTCGGGTCCTTCCTTGCCCGCCGCCGCTTCGCGGTCGGCGAGCCAGTTGACGATGAGCGGGCCGAGGACACCGGCGGTGGACCAGGCGGTGAGCAGCCGGCCGTGGATGGCGCCGACCTGGTAGGTGCCGAAGAGGTCCTTGAGGTAGGCGGGGATGGTGGCGAAACCGCCGCCGTAGAAGGAGAGGATCACCAGGGTGCAGATCACGAAGACCGGCTTGGACGCGCCGCCGAACAGCGCGATCAGCAGATACATGAGGGCGCCCGCGCCGAGGTAGAGGCGGTAGACGTTCTTGCGGCCGATGAGGTCGGAGGTGGCCGACCAGCCGAGGCGTCCGGCCATGTTGGCGGCCGAGAGCAGCGCCACGAAGCCGGCCGCGGCGGATGCGGTGACCGGGGCGCTGGAGGTCGCGAAGAAGTCGGTGATCATCGGCGCGGCCTTCTCCAGGATGCCGATGCCGGCTGTGACGTTCATGCACAGCACCACCCACAGGCACCAGAACTGCGGGGTGCGGACGGCGCTGCGGGCGGAGACCCGGATGCCGTCGCCGCTGCCGGGTGCCGCCGGGTCCGGTGCGCCGGCGGGCGCGGGGCGGGGGCGCGGCACCCGGATCAGCAGGACGCCGAGCGACATGAAGACGGCGTATGTCAGCCCGTGCACGAGGAAGGCGAGGGCGATGCCGGTGTGGTCCTGGCCGAAGGAGTCGAGCATCCGGGCCGACCAGGGGGAGGCGATCAGCGCGCCGCCGCCGAATCCCATGATGGCGATGCCGGTGGCGAGCCCCGGCCGGTCGGGGAACCACTTGATGAGGGTGGATACCGGGGAGATGTAGCCGATGCCGAGGCCGATGCCGCCGACCACCCCGTAGCCGAACACGATCAGCCAGTACTGGGAGGTGGCGGCGCCGAGGGCGGAGAGCAGGAAGCCGGAGGAGAAGCAGACCAGGGCGACGGTCATCGCCCAGCGCGGGCCGTGCCGTTCGACCAGCGTGCCGCCGAACGCGGCCGACAGACCCAGCATCACGATGCCGAGCTGGAACGGCAGCGCGCTCTGGGTGCCGCTGAGGCCGAGGGCGGATTCGAGGGGTGGTTTGAAGACGCTCCAGGCGTACGCCTGGCCGATCGAGAGGTGGACGGACAGGGCGGCCGGGGGAACGAGCCAGCGGCTCCAGCCGGGTGGGGCGACGGGGGCGCTCATGGGGCGCAACGGTAGGAACCCGTGGGGCGGTTGGGAAGGGTCCTGACGGCACCGGCGCACGCCGTGGTGGCGCGGTTACCGGGCCGCCGCCCGGCGGATGCCGTACGCCGCCGCGCCGAGCGCCAGGACCGCCGTGCCGGTGAGGACGGAGGTGGCCGGCAGCGCGCAGGCCAGCACCAGGCAGCCGGCCAGGCCGAGGACGGGGACGGCCCGGGGCGGCCGGCCCTCGTCGGCGGTGAGGGTGAGGGCGGAGGCGTTGGCCACCGCGTAGTAGACCAGCACGGCGAAGGAGGAGAACCCGATGACGCCGCGCACGTCGGTCGTCGCGGCGAGCACCGCGACGACGGCGCCGACGCACAGCTCGGCGCGGTGCGGGACGCGGAAGCGGGGATGCACGGCGGCGAGGGTGTGCGGCAGATGGTGGTCGCGCGCCATGGCGAGGGTGGTGCGCGAGACACCGAGGATCAGGGCGAGCAGCGAGCCGAGCGCGGCCACCGTGGCGCCGGTGCGCACCACGGGGGCCAGCCAGTCGGCGCCGGCGGCGCGCACGGCTTCGGAGAGCGGCGCGGTGGACTGGGCGAGGGCGGCCGGGCCCAGCACCGCGAGGACGGCGACGGCGACGGCCGCGTACAGGGCCAGGGTGATGCCGAGGGCGAGCGGGACGGCGCGCGGGATGGTGCGGGCCGGGTCGCGTACCTCCTCGCCGAGGGTGGCGATGCGCGCGTACCCGGCGAAGGCGAAGAACAGCAGGCCGGCCGCCTGGAGTACGCCCGCCGCGGTGGTGTCCGCACCGACGGCGAGCCGCGCCGTGTCGGCTCCCGGTGCGGTGAGGGCGGCGATGACGACGGCGAGCAGCACGGCCAGGACCAGGGCCACGATCGCCCGGGTCAGCAGCGCGGACTTCTGTACGCCGGCGTAGTTGACGGCCGTCAGCAGCACGACGGCGGCGACCGCGACCGCGTGCTGCTGCCCGGGCCAGGCGTAGGCGCCGACGGTGAGGGCCATGGCCGCGCACGAGGCCGTCTTGCCGACCACGAAGCCCCAGCCGGCCAGGTAGCCCCAGAACTCGCCCAGCCGTTCCCTGCCGTAGACGTAGGTGCCGCCGGAGGCCGGGTAACGGGCGGCGAGCCGGGCGGAGGAGGTGGCGTTGCAGTAGGCGACGGCGGCGGCAAGGGCGAGGGCGATCAGGAGCCCGGAGCCCGCCGCCCGCGCGGCCGGGGCGAGCGCGGCGAAGATCCCGGCGCCGATCATGGAACCGAGGCCGATGACCACGGCGTCCGTGGTGCCCAGGTGCCGGCGCAGCGCGTCGGGGGTGGGGCGGGGGTGGTGTGCTGCGCTCATGTCCCGGCCTTTCGGTGGCGCGTCCGCACGCTATTACACCCTCCCCGGGTGGCGGGGTGCCGGGCGCCCCCGGGCCGGACGCCGCGGCGGTGTCAGGGCGGTGCGGCGCCGCGGCGGGCGGCGGCGGCCAGGACGTCGGCGAGGTCGTCCAGGCGGTCCAGGGTGTGGAGGGTGCGGGCCATCCGGGGGTGGTGGGCGAAGCGCTCGCGGTGGCGGTGGAGGAAGGCCCAGTAGCCGGTGGTGTACGGGCAGGCGCGGTCGCCGGTGCGGTCCGAGGGGCGGTAGGCGCAGCCGTCGCACAGGTCGCTCATCCGGTGGATGTAGGCGCCGCCGGTGGTGTACGGCTTGCTGGTCATCGCGCCGTCGTCCGCGTACTGGGACATGCCCAGGACGTTGGGCAGCATCACCCAGTCGTAGCCGTCCACGAAGCAGCGGTGGAACCAGTCGGTGACCGCGGCCGGGTCCCAGCCGTCCTGGAGGGCGCGGCTGCCCAGCACCATCAGGCGCGGGATGTGGTGGGTCCAGCCGGTGTCGCGGACCTGGGCGAGGGTGGTGGACAAGCAGCGGGCCCGTACGGCGTCGGCGTCCAGGTCGAGGAACCAGCGCGGCAGCGGCTCGTGGTGGCCGAGCGCGTTGCGGTCGCGATAGGCGGGGCCGAAGTGCCAGTACAGCTGCCACACGAACTCCCGCCACCCGGCGACCTGCCGGATGTAGCCCTCGGCGCTGTTGAGCGGGGCGTTCCCGGACCGCCAGGCCAGTTCGGCGCGGCCCACGCACTCGGCCGGGTCGAGCAGTCCGAGGTTGAGGGAACTGGAGAGCAGGCTGTGGGCGAGGACGCCGTCGCGGGCGAGCATGGCGTCCTCGTAGCTGCCGAACGCCGGCAGCCGGTGGTCCACGAAGTGGCGCAGGGCGGCCAGTGCCTGCCGCCGGGTGGCGGGGAAGCGGCGCGGGCCGTCCCGGCCGGCGAAGGAGACCAGGCCCTTGCGTTCCCACCGGTCGAGGTCGTGCCGGACCTCTTCGTCGATGGCGTCTTCCTTGGCCTGCCAGGGTCGCGGGACCGGGAGCCGGTCGTGGTCGCGCGGCGGGGGTTCGCGGTTGTCGTGGTCGAGGTTCCAGGTGCCGCCGGCCGGGCCGCCGTCGTCCATCAGCAGGCCCTGTGAGGTGCGCACCCACCGGTAGAAGTCCTCCATGCGCAGGCCCTGTGCGCCGCGCCCCTCGGCCCAGGTGGCGAAGTCGGCGCGGGAGGTGAGGAATCCGCGGGGCTCCAGCACGTCCACGCCGTCCAGGGAGGTGACGAAGTCCAGCGCGGCGCGGGAGGTCGGGGCGTGGACGGTCAGCCGGTCGCCGGAGCGCAGCGCCGTGCGCAGGCCCTGCCGGTAGGTGTCGGCCCGTACGTAGCGGACGCGGTCGCCGAGTTCGGCGGCGCGGTGGCGCATGGCGGAGAGGACGAGATGGGCCTTGGCGCGGTGGAACCGGCGGCGGCGCAGGACCGAGCGGGCCTCGATCATCAGCAGCGGTGCCCCGCGGTCGCAGCCGCCGTGCCGGGGGTCGGTGAAGCGGGGGCCGAGCTGGTCCCCGAAGAGCCAGTGCGTCCGTGCGGCCATGGTCCGTCCTCGGCTTCCGCGCGGGGGGGGTGGAGGGGGCGTCACGCTCAGGGTAGGGCGGTGTGGGCCGGGCCGCGCGTCCGGCGGGCCGCGTCGGAATCCGTCGCCGGGGTAGGTGGGGTGGACGGTGCAAGCTGGGAAGACGGAGTTTCCGAGGGATCAGGAGGGTGTGCGGCATGGACAGTACGGCGTTGCGGGTGATCGGGGCGGCCACGTGCGCGTACGGGGTGGCGGTGGCGGTCAGGCCGCGCTGGCTGGCCCGGCCGTCCGGGTTGGGCGGGGACGCGCGGGTGGATGCCGCGCTGCGGCCGGTGGGGCTGCGGGACGCCGTGTCGGGGGCGGCCATGGTGCTGGCGCCGGAGGGGCCGGCGCTGCGGACGGCGGCGCTGGTGCGGATCGCCGCCGATGTCGGGGACGCGGTGGTCCTGGGGCGGACGCTGGAGGGGGTGTGGCGGCGGCGGGGCGCGGTGGCGGTGTCGCTGGCCTGGGGGGCGTTGTCGGCGGGTGCGCTGGTGGCGCCGCACCGGGTGTCCTCCCGGGGGCGTGGCGGCGGGGCGGGGCGGCCGGTGGCCTCCCCGGCCGCCGGCTGAGGGGTCGCCGGGCGCCGCGGGCCGGGGGCTGTTCCCCGGCCCGCGGTGTCCGGTTCAGCCGTCCGAGACGCTGACCTCGAAGCGCTCCCAGACCCGGTGCCGGCCGAGCAGCCGGGCGATGTCGTCCCAGACGGCCGCCGGGTCGCCGGTGCGGACGACGCCGGGGGCGGCGGCCGGGATACCGGCCGCGTCCAGTACGGGGTCGGCGCCGCCCCAGGCGCCGATGGCCTTGCCGTGCCGGTACGCCTCGGACACCAGCAGGACGACGCGCGGGTCGGGGTCGCCCGGCGCGGTGGTGTCGCCGGCCTTGGCGTCCCGGGCGGGGAAGGCGTCGGCGCCCGGCGCGGGGACGCCCGCGAGGAGGATGGCGTCGAACTCGACGGAGCGGGCCGTCGCGAAGGTGCGCTGCACGGTGAGCGCGTCCTCGCCGCTGCCCAGGGTGCCGCCGGCGGGTGCGATCACCAGCGGCAGCAGACCGGAGGTCAGCAGGGTGTGCCGCACCGCGCGTACCCCGTCCAGGGCGGCGGGGTCGGCGCCGTCGGTGACGATGCCGATGACGCGTCCGTCCAGCGGCCAGGTCTTGCCGAGCTGGGAGAGCGCCGGGGAAGCTGACACGGCGGGCAGGTCGTCGGGGGACTGCGGGGCGGGCAGGCCGAGGCCGGCGGCGACGCGCCGGCACAGTTCGGGGTCGATGCGGGCCAGGGAGAGGAGGTTGCGTTCCTTGATGGCCTGCTCGTAGCACTTGCCGAGTTCGAAGGTGTAGGCGGCGATGATGTGTTCGCGTTCCACGGCGCTCATGCTGAGCCAGAACCGGCGCGGCTGGCTGAAGTGGTCGGCGAAGGTCTCCGGTGCCTGGCGCACCTTGCGGCCGGCGGGCACCTCGACGGGCACCTCGATGTACGCGCCTTCGGCCGCGCCGGCCAGGAACGGGCAGCCGCCGTCCAGGGAATTGGGCCGGTAGGGGGCGACGCCCTGGTGCACGGCGGTCTGGTGCATGCCGTCCCGCAGCATGTCGTTGACCGGGGCGTGGGTGCGGTTGATGGGCAGCTGGGCGAAGTTGGGGCCGCCGAGCCGGGAGATCTGGGTGTCCAGGTAGGAGAAGAGCCGGCCGGCGAGCAGCGGGTCGTCGGTGATGTCGATGCCGGGGACCAGGTGTCCGGGGTGGAACGCCACCTGTTCGGTCTCGGCGAAGTAGTTGGAGGGGTTGGCGTTCAGCGTGAGCAGCCCGATGGGGTGCACGGGCGCCAGTTCCTCGGGGACGATGTTGGTGGAGTCGAGCAGGTCGATCCCCTCGAACATCTGCTCCTCGGTGTCCGGGAAGATCTGCACGCCCAGTTCCCACTGGGGGTACGCGCCGGCCTCGATCGCATCCGCCAGGTCCCGGCGGTGGAAGTCGGGGTCGACTCCGCCGGCCAGCTGTGCCTCTTCCCAGACCTGGGAGTGGATGCCGAGCTTGGGCTTCCAGTGGAACTTGACCAGGGTGGTCTCGTCGCGGTCGTTGACGAGCCGGAAGGTGTGGATGCCGAAGCCCTCCATCATCCGGTAGGAGCGCGGGATGCCCCGGTCGGACATGTTCCACAGGGTGTGGTGGGTGGCCTCGGTGTGCAGGCTGACGAAGTCCCAGAAGGTGTCGTGCGCGCTCTGGGCCTGGGGGATCTCCCGGTCGGGGTGGGGCTTGCCGGCGTGGATGATGTCGGGGAACTTGATGGCGTCCTGGATGAAGAACACCGGGATGTTGTTGCCGACCAGGTCGAAGGTGCCTTCGCTGGTGTAGAACTTCGTCGCGAAGCCGCGGGTGTCGCGGACCGTGTCGGCCGATCCGCGCGAGCCGAGGACGGTGGAGAAGCGGACGAAGACGGGGGTGGTGACGTCCTTGGCCAGGAACGCGGCCTTGGTGATGTTGCCCGCGGTGCCGTAGCCCTTGAAGTAGCCGTGGGCCGCCGCTCCCCGGGCGTGCACGACGCGCTCGGGGATCCGCTCGTGGTCGAAGTGGGTGATCTTCTCCCGCAGGTGGTGGTCCTGGAGGAGGATCGGGCCGCGCGGACCCGCCTTGAGCGAGTGGTCCGTGTCGTACAGCCGGTTGCCCTGGGCGGTGGTCAGGTACGGGCCGCCCTGGGCGACGCGTTCGGCCGCCGTGCCGGAGTCCTGTCCGGTGGGGGTGACCGTGGCCGGGCCGCTCTGGTCCGTCTTGGGTGGCAGCGGGCCTCGCGGCTCGGTGGGCTCGTCGAGGGCGGGGGCTTCGACGGACGGCCGCCCGGGGATCCCGTGGGCGGCGTCGGTCGCGGACTGCGAGGAATGGGACACGGGGCTCCTTAGGCAGGGCGGAAAATGCCTATATCGACATTTTGCTTGTCAACTCGACCAGTTCCGGGGTGTTCCGGTCAAGGAACGGGCCCCGCGTGTCCGTACCGGTGTGCGACATCCCTCCGATGCCGCTGTCCGGACCGTGCACGCCGGGCACCGTTCAGCGGCGCCGGCCGAGCCATCGGGCCGCCAGGAAGGCGGTGGCGAGAGCCGCGGCCGTCACCAGGGGCGCGTCCACGCCGTGCCGTTCGGTGCGGGGCGCCGCCTCGCGCTCCGGCTTCTCGCGGGGGGCGGCGGGCGCTCCGGGCAGGCCGAGGGCGAGCGCCTCGGCCAGATGCATCGCCCGGCGTCCGGTGTCCGCCTGGTCGATCTGGGTGCGGCAGCTGAAGCCGTCGGCCAGGACGAGCGCGTCGGCGGGCGCGCGCCGGACGGCGGGCAGCAGGACGCGTTCCGCGCAGGCCATCGACACCGCGTGGTGGCCTCGTTCGAAGCCGAAGTTGCCGGCCAGGCCGCAGCAGCCGGAGTCGGGGATCTCGGCGTCGATGCCGGCCCGGCGCATGACTTCCCGGTCCGGATCCTGGCCGAGGACCGCGTGCTGGTGGCAGTGGGTCTGCACCAGGGCGCCGCGGTCCAGCCGCGGTGGCCGCCAGTCGTCGGGGGTGCGGTGCAGCAGCGCCTCGGAGAGCGTGACGGTGGACTGCGCCAGCCGCTGGACGTCCTCGTTCTGGCTGAACATCTCCGGCGCGTCGGCGCGGAAGACGGCGGTGCAGGAGGGTTCCAGGCCGACGATCGGGGTACCGGCGGCCAGCCACGGCCGCAGGGTGTCGACGGTCGAGCGCAGCACCCGGCGGGCGCGGTCCAGTTGTCCGGTGGAGATCCAGGTCAGCCCGCAGCACACCGGCCGGCGGGGGACGGCGACCCGCAGCCCGGCGTGTTCGAGGACGGCAACGGCGGCCTGGAGGACGTGCGGGTGGAAGTAGGTGCTGAAGGTGTCCGGCCACAGCACGACGGCGCGCGGGTCGCCGGGCTCCGGTTCGGGAGCGGCGCGCCGCCGCCACCAGGCGAGGAAGGACTCCTCCGCGAACAGCGGCGCCGGGCGTTCGGCGGTGACACCGGCCAGCCGTTTGCCGAGCCGGGCCAGTCCCGGGGCGTGCAGGAGGGCGTTCACCGTGCGCGGCGAGACCTGGGCGGCGCGGGCCCACACCGGCAGCCAGCCCAGCGCGTAGTGCGCGGCCGGGCGCGGCCTACCGGCGTAGTGGTGGGAGAGGAACTCGGCCTTGTAGGTGGCCATGTCCACCCCGGTGGGGCAGTCGGATTTGCATCCCTTGCAGGCCAGGCACAGATCCAGGGCGTCGCGGACGGCGGTGGAGCGCCAGCCGTCGGTGATCGCCGAGTCCGCGTGCCCGCCGAGCATTTCGAAGAGCAGCCGGGCCCGGCCCCGGGTGGAGTGCTCCTCCTCGCCGGTGGCCCGGTAGGAGGGGCACATGACGCCGCCCCGGTGCGAGCGGCAGTTGCCGATGCCGACGCAGCGCATCACGGAGCGGCGGAAGCTGTGCGCGTCCTCGGGGTAGTCGAAGTGCTGTTCCGGTGTCTCGTGCGGCTGCCAGTGGGGGCCGAGCCGCAGTTCGCCGTCGACCGGGTGCGGGCCCGTGGTGCGGTCGGGCGAGACGATCTTGCCGGGGTTCATCCGGTCGTCCGGGTCGAACAGCGCCTTGAACTCGGTGAACGCGCCGACCAGCCGCTCGCCGAACATGCGGACCAGGAGTTCGCCGCGGGCCTGGCCGTCCCCGTGTTCGCCCGACAGCGAGCCGCCGTAGGCGTGCACGAGGTCGGCGGCGCGGGCCAGGAAGTCCCGGAATCCGGCGACGCCCCGCGCGTTCTTCAGTCCGAACGGGATGCGGGTGTGCACGCAGCCGTGGCCGAAGTGGCCGTAGAGCGAGGGGTGGTCGTAGCCGAACTCGGCGAACAGGGCCTTGAGGTCCCGCAGATAGTCGCCGAGCCGTTCGGGAGCGACGGCCGAGTCCTCCCAGCCCTCCCAGGTCTCGCGGCCGTCCGGCGGCCGGGCGGTCACCCCCAGGCCCGCCTCCCTGGCCTGGAGGAAGCGCTGTTCCCGGTCGGTGTCGTCCGAGATCGCCACCCGGGGGTCGTCGGCGGTCAGGCCGAGACCGGCGAGCAGGGCGTCCACCCGGGCGTCGGCGTCCTCCTTGCTGTCGCCGCCCAGCTGCACGAACAGCCAGCTCTCTCCGGCCGGGAGCAGGGACAGCGACTCGGTGTGCACCCGCTCCTCGCGCATGAGCTGGGCCATCCGGTCGTCCAGCGCCTCCAGTTGCAGCGGCTCGCAGTGTGCGAGCAGCCGTGGTACGTCGTCGGCCGCCGCGCAGATGTCCGGGTAGCCGAGGACCACCAGGGCGTCGGCCGCCTCGATCGGGACCAGGTCGAGTTCGGCGCGGAGCACGGTCACGAGGGTGGATTCGCTGCCGACGAGCGCGCGGGCCAGGTCGAAGCCCTTCTCCGGCAGCAGCGAGTCGAGGTTGTAGCCGGAGACCCGGCGCGGGATGTCGGGGAAGCCGGCCCGGATGTCGTCCGCGTACCGTTCGGCCAGCTCCCGGGCGCCCCGATACAGCCGGGCCATCTCGCCGCCTCCGGCCAGGATCTCCGCGTACCGGCCCTCGTCGGTCGGCCCGGCCCACAGCCGGCAGCCGCCGTAGGTGAGGACCTCCAGCCGGCGTACGTTGTCGACCGTCTTGCCGTAGCGCTGGGCGGAGGCGCCGCAGGAGTTGTTGCCGATCATGCCGCCAAGGGTGCAGTGCGTGTGGGTGGCGGGCTTGGGTCCGAACTTCAGCCCGTACGGCTCCAGCCCGCGGTTGAGTTCGTCGAGGGCGATGCCCGGCTCCACCACGCAGGTACGGGCCTCGGCGTCCACGGAGACCAGGCGGTGGCAGTACTTGGACCAGTCGAGTACCACGGCCACGTTGGTGCACTGTCCGGCCAGGCTGGTGCCGCCGCCCCGGGAGAGCACCGGCGCGCCGTGCGCCGCGCAGACCGCGACCGCCTCGGCCCCGGCGTCCACCGTGCGGGGGACGACCACGGCGATCGGCACCTGCCGGTAATTGGAGGCGTCGGTGGCGTAGGCACCCCGGCTGCCGGGGTCGAACCGGATCTCCCCGTCGACCCGTTGCCGCAGTTCGGCTTCCAGGCTCCGCAGGTCGAGGCCGGCCGGATCCGCCGGTTCTCCCTCGTCCGTCACCGGCTGGCGCGTCGTCATGGCGTGTCCTTCTCGCGTCGGTGCGGCGCCCGGTCCGGACGGCCGGGCAGGAACTCCTGGAGCTTCTGCTTCAGACCGTCCTTGACCACATGGGCCCGGTCGGGATCGCCCTCGATCAGGGCGGTGGCGGTGGACTTGGCCTGGGACCAGGTCGCGTGCGGCGGGATCGGCGGGATGGCCGGGTCGGTGACGAACTCCGCCACGAATGGCCGGTCCGCCGCCAGCAGCCCGTTGATGCCGTCCCCGGCGTAGGCGAAGACGTGCTCGACACCCCATTCACGCAAACGGCGCAGCAGGTAGTCCGCCACCTTTTCGCCCATGCCACCAACCCGTTCAGGAAGTTTGTGCGGAATTCCTTGATAGCACCGGATCATCCTCTTCGTCGGCCCGCCGGTACCGGCCCGGTCGGCCATTGGGAGGGGGTGGCGCACTCCGGCGGCCTGTCGGCGCCCGGGCGCCCGCCGGGGGCTGGCAGCGTTCCGCGCACCGGGGCGTCCGGCCCCGGGCACCGCGCCGAACGAGGAGTGGACGGAGCAGATGCCGAACGCGTACCGGCCGAGCGGGCCACGCGGGTGAGCGCCCGCCCCGGCACCGCGCCCCCGCCACCGGCCGGACCGGTCGTGGAACGGGTCGAGACGCACGCCTTCCGGGTGCCGGTGGACGGCCCGGGCGGCATCGAGCAGGACGGCACACTCGACTGGAGCGCCACCACGCTGGTGCTGGTCCGGGTGTGGTCGGCCGGCACCGCCGGCCTCGGCTACACCTACGGCGACCGGTCCGTCGCCGCGTTCCTGGAGTCCACCCTGGCCGAGGCCGTACGCGGCGCCGACGCCCTCGCCCCGGCGGCGCTGTGGCAGCACTGCGACGCCCTGCTCCGCAACGCGGGCCGGCCGGGGGCCGGCGCGATGGCGCTCTCCGCCCTCGACATCGCCCTGTGGGACCTGAAAAGCCGTCTGCTCGGGCTGCCGCTGGTGCATCTGCTGCCGGCCTGGCACCGGGAGGTCCCCGTCTACGGCAGCGGCGGCTTCACCAACTACCCGCTCGGCCGGCTCGTGGAGCAGCTGGCCGGCTGGGTCGAACAGGGCATCCCCCGGGTCAAGCTGAAGACCTCCCGCTCCCCCGCCCACGACCCCGCGCGGCTGACCGCCGTCCGGCGCGCGATCGGGGACGCCCCGGAGCTGATGGCCGACGCCAACGGGGCGCTCTCCGGAAAACAGGCGCTGTACTGGGCCGGACGGCTGGCCGAGGAGTGGGGGGTCGGCTGGTTCGAGGAACCCGTCAGCTCCGACGACCCGCGGGGCCTGGCGCTGCTGCGGGAGCGCGGGCCGGCCGGACTGGACATCGCGGCCGGCGAGTACGCCTACCTCCTGCGGGACGTCACCGACCTGATCGAGGTGGTCGACTGCCTCCAGGCCGACGTCACCCGCTGCGGCGGCATCACCGCACTGCTGCGCATCGGCGGGCTCAGCGCCGCCCGGCACATCGATGTGTCGGCGCACTGCGCGCCGGCCGTCTCCGCCCACGCCTTCTGCGCGGTGCCGCGGCTGCGCCACCTGGAGTACTTCCACGACCACGTCCGGGTGGAAGGGCTGCTCTTCGACGGCGTACCGCAGCCCGCGGCCGGCGTGGTGCGCCCCGACACCGGCCGCCCGGGCCTGGGCCTGGAGGTCAGATGGGCGGACGCCGAACCCTGGCGGGTGCACGGGGAGCGACCCGGCTGACCCGCGCCCTCCGCTCTCCCCCTCCCCCGCGCCCTCCCCGCGCCGACGTCCCCGGAGGAACCACCCCATGCCACCCACCCCTTCCGGCGAACCGTCCACCCCGGGCCGGCCCCGCCCCTGGGCTCTGCGCGACTACGCCGTCCTCGCGGACGGCGAACGCGGCGCCGTGGTGGGACCGCACGGCGAGATCGTGTGGCTGTGCGTGCCGCGCTGGGACAGCGACCCCGTGTTCTCCTCGCTCGTCGGCGGCGCCGGCACGTTCACCGTCGGCCCCGAGGACCCGTGGCACGTGTGGGGCGGCTCGTACGAGGACGGCTCCCTCATCCATGTCGGCCGCTGGGTCACCGGCGACACGGTGATCGAGTGCCGGGAGGCCCTGGCCGCCCCGGCCGCCGCCGACCGGGTGGTGCTGCTGCGCCGGATCCGGGCGGTGCGCGGCACGGCGCGGGTGCGGGTGCTGCTGGAGGGCCGCGACGGCTTCGGGTCCGTCCCCATGACCGGGGCGCGCCGGCACGGTGACACCTGGACCGCCCGGGCCGGGCGGCACCTGCTGCGGCTCGACGGCGCCCCCGGGGCGGCCGGCAGCTGCACCATGGTGAGGCGCACCGGGGTCCGGTCGTGGCGCAGTTCGCAGCGCAGCGCGTCGATGAAGCCGCGCAGTGCGCTCTTGGCACCGCAGTAGGCGCTCTGGAGCGGGACGCTGCGGTAGGTCAGCGCGGAGCCGACCTGCACCACGGTGCCGCCGCCGGAGTGCGCCATGGCGCGCAGCGCCGCCTGGACCCCGTGG
The DNA here is from genome assembly GCF_900116145.1 of Streptomyces harbinensis. GTDB lineage: Bacteria > Actinomycetota > Actinomycetes > Streptomycetales > Streptomycetaceae > Streptomyces > Streptomyces carpaticus. The sequence goes on from NZ_FPAB01000001.1 coordinate 364,505, forward strand.
ACGGACCCGAGGTAGGTGACCTGGTGGCGCGGCCGATCTCGGCGGCGCCCATCCTCCCGACCGGCCCGAAGACGGTCGAGAAGGCGGCGTTCACCCACACATCGATCCGGCCGTACTCGGCCAGCACCCGGTCGGCCGCCGCGTCCACCGCCGCGGCGTCGGCCACGTCCACCGGGACGACCAGGGCCCGGCCGCCCGCCGCCCGGACCTCGGCGGCGGCGGCCTCCAGGCCCCGGCGCCCGCGCGCCGGCCGCGCCGGAGCGGGTTTGCGGCCGGTGCGCGGGGGCACTCGCGGCGGCATGCCGGAGAACTCCCTGGCCGTGGTCATCGCCACCCGGAACCGCCGCAGCCGGCTCGCGCACACCCTGGAGAAGCTGCTGGAGCTGCCCGAGCGGCCGGCCGTCCTCGTCGTGGACAACGCCTCCACCGACGGCACCCGCGAGATGGTCGCCGCACGGTTCCCCGCCGTGCGCACCCTGGCCCTGCCGGTGAACCGGGGCGCGCTCGCCCGCAACGCGGGGGTGGCACTGCTGCCGCACCGCTACATCGCCTTCAGCGACGACGACTCCTGGTGGGAGCCGGGGGCGCTGGCCCGCGCCACCGGCGTCATGGAACGGGACCGGCGCGTCGGACTGGTCGCCGCGCACACCACGGTGGCGCCGCACGGCACCCCGGACCCGCTGAACCGGGCGCTGGCCGGCTCACCGCTGCGCGGCCCGGCCGGACTGCCGGGGCCCGCCGTACTCGGCTTCCTGGGCTGCGCGGCGGTGGTGCGCCGCGAGGCGTTCGTCGCCGCCGGCGGCTACCACCCGCTGCTGTTCTTCGGCGCCGAAGAGGCGCTGCTCGCCTACGACATGTCGGCCACCGGCTGGGTGCTGTGCCACCACCCGGGGGTGACGGCGGTGCACGGCCCCGACCCGGGCCCGCGTCCGGGGCGCAGCACGCTGATCCAGCGCAACGAGACGCTCACCGCCTGGCTGCGCCGTCCGCTGCCGGTGGCCCTGCGGCACACCTGGGGCCTGGCCAGACGCTCGCCGGCCGATCCGGCCGCCCGGCGGGCCCTGGGGCAGCTGGTGGTCCGGCTGCCCGCCGCCCTGGCCGCGCGCCGCCGGCTGCCCGCCCGGGTGGAGGCCGACGTACGCCGACTGGAGCTGGCCCGTGACGGCGCCGGCTGAACCCGCCCGCGTCACCGTCGCGATCATCACGCACGACCGGCGGCGGGAACTGCTGCACACCCTCGACCGGCTGGCCGGGCTGCCGGAGCGCCCGCCGGTGATCGTGGTCGACAACGGCTGCACGGACGGCACCGCCGAGGCCGTCGCGCAGCGGTATCCGGAGGTCACCGTGGTGCGGCCGGGCGCCAACCTCGGTGCGGTGGGGCGCAACCTCGCCGCCCGGCAGGTGCGCACGCCCTATCTCGCCTTCTGCGACGACGACACTTGGTGGGAGGCCGGCTCGCTGGACCGCGCCGTCGCCGTACTGGACGCGCACCCGCAGGTCGCCACCCTGACCGCCCGGATCGTGGTCGAACCGGGCGGACGGGAGGACCCGATCGTGCCCGAGCTGCGCGACTCGCCGCTGCCCCGGCCCACCGGGCTGCCCGGGCCCGCCCTCGGCTCCTTCCTGGCCGGGGCGACGGTGGTGCGCACCGAGGCATTCCGCCGGGCCGGCGGGTTCTCGCCGCGGCTGTGGCTGGGCGGCGAGGAGGAACTGCTGGCGGCCGACCTGATGACGGCGGGCTGGTGGCTGGTCTTCGACGAGGAGATGCTGATCCATCACCGGCCCTCCGCGCTGCGCGACCCGACCCGGCGCCGCGCGGACGGAATCCGCAACACGCTGTGGTTCACCTGGCTGCGCCGCCCCCCGCGCTCCGCGCTGCGACGCACCGTCCAGCTGCTGGCCACCGTCCCCCACGACCGCACCACGGCCCGCGCCCTGGCCCGCGCACTGGCGGGGGCACCCTGGGTGCTGCGCGACCGCCGCCCGGTCCCGGCCGCGGTGGAGCAGCGGCTCGCCGCACTGGAAGCGGCACAGCGCGCCTCGACGGCGCGCCGGTACGTCGGCTGAGTGGCGCGCCCGCGCGGGGTATGCGGGTCCGGTGCCGTACCGGCCGGCCCGGCTCAGGCGGGGTGGGTGGGGCGGGCCGGTTGCCGGGTCGGGGCGGCCAGGACCTCCTCGATCGCGGTCCGCGCCTCGTCGGCGCCGATCCGCAGCAGCCGGGCGTCGGGGTGGTCGCCGTGCGGGTCGCCGGGGCGGACGGGGGCGGTGGCCGGGTCGGTGCCGGTGTCGGGGTGCCACAGCGCCCGGTGGGCCGGGGCCGGGGGCGGGCCCCACAGGCGGGGGGAGACCGGGCCGAACAGGACCACCGACGGGGTGCCGTGCGCCGTCGCCAGGTGGGCGACCCCGGTGTCGCCCACCAGGACCGCCGCGGCGTGCGCGACCAGGGCCGAGAGCGCGTCGAAGGAGAGCCCGGACAGCACCGCGCCGGCCGGCAGGCCGGCCAGCGCGGCGACCCGGCGTGCCAGTCGCTCCTCCCCCGGGCCCGCGCTCACCACCACCGGGCGCGGGGCGAGCGCGGCAGCCACCGCGGCGAACCGTTCGGCGGGCCAGCGCCGGGCCGCCGCCTCGGCCCCGGGGTGGACGACGACGGCGCCGGGCGCGGGGCTCGGGGTGGCCGGGGCGGTGATGGCGACGTCCGCCGGGTCGGCGTTCATGCCGTGTCCGCGCAGCAGCCGGCACCAGCGTTCGCGTTCGTGCTCGGCGGGCCGCCATTCGGGCCCTGCCGCGCCGGCGTAGCCGATGAGGCGGCGCGGGCCGAGTGCGGCCAGGGGCCGCAGGCTCTGCGGTCCGCAGCCGTGCAGGTCCACGGCGAGGGCGGGGGCCGGGCCGCGCCAGGGGATCGCCGGCGGGACCTCGCGGCCGGGGGCCCGGGCGGGGACGAGCCCGTCCACGGCGCCGGTGGCCGCGACGGCGCCGGCCAGGGCGGGGGGTGCGGCCAGCAGCAGCCGGGCGGCCGGGTACGTGCGCCGCAGCGCGCGCAGCGCCGGGACGGCCGTCAGCAGGTCGCCGAGGCCGAGGGCGCGCAGGACGACGATCCGTTCCGGCGGGCGGCTCACGTCCGGGAGCCGGCCGCCCGGCGGGCCAGGTCCGTGGTGGAGCGGCCCTCCAGGTAGGGCAGGACGAGGGTCTGGCCGTTCCACTCCCGCAACTGCGCGGCTTCCGGCAGGTCCCGCACGCTGTAGTCGCCGCCCTTGACCCAGATGTCCGGCCGCAGCCGCTGGAGCAGGGCCTGCGGGGTGTCCTCGCCGAATTCGGCGACCGCGTCCACGCAGCCGAGGCCGGCCAGCACCCGTACCCGGTCGGCGGCGGCGTTGAGCGGCCGGCCGGGGCCCTTGAGGCGGCGGACGGAGGCGTCGGAGTTGACGCACACGATGAGCAGGTCGCCGGTGCGGCGCGCGTTCTCCAGGAACTGGACGTGCCCGGCGTGCAGCAGGTCGAAGCAGCCGCCGGCCGCCACCACGGTGCCGCCGCGCGAGCGGACGGCGTTCGCCAGGGCCAGGATGTCCTCCAGCCGGTGCGGTTTGTCCGGGCGCGGTCCGGAAGGGCCGCGCACCGAGGGGTTTCTGCCGGTGTGCCAGATGGCGTGCTCGCCGGTGCCGCCGGCGGCGACGAAGGAGGCGGCGGCCTCGGTCGCGGCGCCGGCCGCCTCGGGCGGCAGCCCGCCGTCGGCGAGGACGGCCGCCGCCGTGGCGGCGAAGCAGTCGCCCGCGCCGCACGGGTCGCCGTCGCCGCGCGAGACCACCGGGATGTAGAGCGGATCGTCGCACCGGGGGCGGGTGAGGACGGCGCCCCGGGCGCCGAGGGTCACCGCGACCGACGCGCACTGCCAGCGTTCGGCGAGCAGCGAGCCGCGCCGGGCGTGGGCGCGCAGCGAGTCGTCCGCGTCCTCCACCGAGCCGGACCGGTCCGCGCCGTGCCGGCGCAGGAACCAGCGGGCCTCGCGTTCGTTGGGGGTGACCATGCGCAGCCCGGGAATGGGCCGGGTGCCCTGCGGGTGCGGGTCCCACAGCACCGGCACGCGCTGGGCGGCCCTCTGCACGGCGGAGCGCACCGCGGAGACGGCGCCCCGGCCGTAGTCGGCCACCAGGATGGTGCCCGCTTCCTCCAGGACGCGCAGCACTCGGTCGCCGGGGGCGCCGGTCCGGCCGCCGCCGTGGTCCATCCGCATCAGCGGGCGGCCTCCGGCGAGCACCCGGCATTTGACGGGCAGGCTGCCCTCCAGCGGCAGTTCGGCCAGCCGGACGCCGGGCGGCAGCAGGGAACGTACCGTGTCGCTCGCCTCGTCGTGGCCCAGCCCGGTCACCAGGATCACCTCGCGCCCGTCGCGGGCGGCCAGCGCGGCGGCGAGTCCCGCGCCGCCGGGGCGGCACCGCTCGTCGGCCACGTCGACCACCGGCACCGGCGCGTCGGGGGCGAGCCGGCCGGCCCGGCCGGTGATGTCCCGGTCCAGCAGGACGTCGCCGACGACGACGATCGGCCGGCCGCTCACGCCGCGTCCTCGGCCGGGACCACCGCGGGCTCGCGGGCCGTGCGGGTGGGGACGGCGAGGGCCTCGTCGAACGCCTCGCAGACCACGTGCAGGGCGACCAGGTGGGCTTCCTGGACGCTGGCGGGCGAGTCGGAGCGGATGGCCACCACCGAGTCGGCCTGCGCGGCGAGCGGGTTGGGGGTGGGTCCGGTCATCGCCCACACCCGGACGCCGGCGGCGCGGGCGGCGGTGGCGGCGTCCAGCAGGTTGTCGCTGCGGCCGGAGGTGGACAGCAGCAGCGCGACGTCGCCGGGGCGGCCGTGGGCGGCGATCTGCCGGGCGTAGATCTCGTCGAAGCCGTAGTCGTTGCCGATGGCGGTCACCGCCGAGGTCTCGGCGTGCAGGGCGATCGCCGAGTACGGTCCGCGCTCGCCCGCGTAGCGCCCGACGAGTTCGGCCGTCATGTGCTGCGCCTGCGCGGCGCTGCCGCCGTTGCCGGCGGCCAGCAGGCGCCCGCCGGAGGCGAGCACCACGGCCAGCCTGCGGCCCCAGTCCGCGGCTTCGGCGAGTCCGGTGTCCGGGTCCTCGTGGAAGTCGAGCAGCGCCTGCCGGAGGGACTCGCAGTGGCGGCGTGCGGTGGCTGTGGGGTGCACGGGCGATCCTTTCTGTGGCGGTCTGTGGCGGTCGGGGTCGGGGGCGGGTTCTCCCGCCGGCCGGGTGGCCGGACGCGGTCGTGGCGCGCGGGGTGCGCGCGCCGCGGTGCGGTCAGACGCGGTGGACGGCGGGCGCCGGGTCGCGGACGCGCAGGTCGCGGTAGACGCGTTCGGTGGCCTCGGCCACCGAGGCCCAGCGGTAGCGGGTGAGGACCCGGCGGCGTCCGGCCGCGCCGCACGCCGCGCGCTGCGCGGGGTCGTCGAGCAGTTCCGTGACGGCGGCGGCCAGCGCCGCCGGGTCGCCCGGTGGTACGAGCCGTCCGGTGGCCGGGTCGGCGACCGTGTCCAGCTGCCCGCCGACGGCGCTGGCGACCACCGGTACGCCGCAGGCCATGGCCTCCAGCGGGACGATGCCGAACGGCTCGTAGGTGGCCGGGCACAGCACCAGGTCGCAGCCGCGCATCAGGGCGGGCACCTCGGGGCGGGGCACGGCGCCGGCGAAGCGGACGCGGTCGGTGACGCCGCAGCGCCGGGCGACGGCACGCAGCCGCCGTACCTCGGGGTCCCGGCCGGGTGCGGCGCCCGGGGAGCCGCCGGCGATGACCAGTTCGGCGCCGGGGACGCGGGCCAGCGCCTCGATGGCGACCTCGGCGCCCTTGCGCGGCACCAGCCGCCCGATGTGCAGCAGCCGGAACGGGCGTCCGTGCGGCGGCGCGTCCTGCGCCGGGCGGGGCCGGGGGGAGAACCACTGGGGGTCCACTCCGCACGGCACCACCCGCACCTTGCCCACCGGCACGCCGAGGGCGACGAGTTCGGTGACCTCGTCGCGGCAGGTCGCCACCGTGATGTCGCAGTGCGAGCCGATCTGCCGTTCCCAGTCGATGCGCCCGGGCGGGCTGGTGTCGGCGGCGCCCTGGTGGCGGCGCTTCACGCTGCCGAGCGCGTGGAAGGTGTGGACGAACGGGATGCCGAGGGCCCGGGTCGCCCACCAGGTGGCGATGCCGGACATCCAGAAGTGCGCGTGGGCCAGGTGGGGCGGTCTGCGGGTCCACTCGCGTTCCAGGAACTCGCTGAACTCCGGCATGTGGGGCAGCAGCTCGTCCTTGGGCAGGCTGTGCGCCGGCCCGGCGGGCACGTGCCGGATCTCCAGGCCGGGGCGGATGCGGACGGTGCGGGGCAGGGTGGCGCAGTCGCGGCGGGTGTAGACGGTCACCCGGTGGCCGCGTTCGGCGAGTTGTCCGGCCAGCTGGGCGACGTGCACGTTCTGGCCGCCGGCGTCGGCGCCGCCGAGTGCGGCCAGCGGGCTGGCGTGTTCGGAGACCAGGGCGATCTCCAGGGGTTCGGCCGGGCCGGGCCATGGGGGCCGCATCAGCGGATCACCTCCTCGATCAGCCGGTCCCAGTCGGCGAGGAACCGTTTGAGGCCGTACCGGGCCAGCGCCGCCTGCCGGGCCGCCGCGCCGGCCTGCCGGGCGGCGTCCGGGTCGCGGGCGTAGCGGGCCGCCGCCTCGGCCAGCACCTCGGGCCGGGTGGAGAGCACCCCGGCACCGGGGGGTACCGCTTCCACCGCCTCGGTGGTGGCGAGGGCGACCACCGGCATGCCCAGGTGCATGGCTTCGACGAGGGAGAGCCCGAGCGAGGTCCAGCGCACCGGGTGCAGATAGACCCGGCAGCGGGCCATCTCGGTGTGCAGCCGCTCTTGCGGCAGCTCGCGCACCCGGCAGCGGGGTTCGGGGATGCCGAGCCGGGCGGGCAGGTCAGCGGTACCCATGCCGAAGATCTCCAGCGGGACGGAGCGGGCCAGTTCCGGCAGCAGATCGGTGCCGGTGGTCCGGCCGCGCCGCAGCGGCTCGTTGACGACGACGGCGGCGGCGGCCCGTTCGCCGCTGTAGCGGTGGCCGGGGTCGACGACGCCGTGTTCGACGACGGTGGTGGGGGCGCGGCCGTTGTCCCAGAAGAGCCGGTTGAAGTGGGTGACGTGGACGAGGGTGAGGTCGTCGCGGTCGGCGCACGGGTGCCGGGTGTCGGGGACGTTCCCGTCGGGGGCGTTGTGTTCCAGGTAGACGGCGGGGATGTCGCGGCCGGGGCGGCGCCCGCCGAGCCACCGTTCGGCCAGCTCCGCCTCGTGCGGGCGCTGGAGCACCACCAGGTCGACCGGTGCGTCGCGCAGTTGTTCCGGGGTGCGTTCGCGTACCGAGGCGGGCCAGTTCCAGCTGTCGGCCCGGCCGCGTCCGTCGGCGGTGCGCCCGGGGAGCAGCGGCAGCAGATAGGTGTGCGGGCCCTGGACGAACGCGGTCGTCCAGGAGCCGTGCACGTGCCACATGAGGATGTTCATGTCCGTTCCTCCGGTGCGGGTGCCGATGCCGGTGCGGGTGCAGCTGCTGTTGCCGGTGCCGTTGCCGGGCGGATGCCGGGGGCGGCGCTGACGGTCAGCCGCTCGACGGCGGCCAGGACCTCCTCGTCGGTGATGGAGTCCAGGCAGGGGTGGCCGTCGACCGGGCATTCGCGGGCCCGGCTGCCCGCGCAGGCCGAGTCCTGCCGGCCGAGCAGCAGGTGGGGGACGCGGTAGGGCAGCCAGCGCTCCGGGCTGACGACGGGGGCGAAGAGGCTGATGACGGGGGTGCGGACGGCGGCGGCCAGATGGGCCGGGCCGGTGTTGCCCGCGATGGTGAGCCGGGCGCGGGAGAGCACGCCGGCCAGTTCCCCCATGTGGGTGCGCCCGCCCAGGTCCAGGGCGTGCCGTCCGGCGACGTGCCGGGTGAGATCGGCCTCCTGGGGGCTGCCGGTGACCACGACCCGGTGTCCGGCGGCGGCCAGCACCGCGACGGCCCGGGCGGCGCGGTCGGCGCTCCAGGTCCGGGCAGGGACGGCGGCTCCGGGGTGCAGGACGAGGTAGGGCTCCTCGCCGGTGAGTGCGCTGGTGTCCGGTGGGGTGCGCACGCGCAGTTCGCCGCGGTCGCCGTCCGGCAGCCGGAATCCGGCGGCCTCGGCGAGTTCCAGCGCGGCGGTGGCCTCGTGCCGGTGGGCGGCGCGGTGGTGGCGCAGTTGCAGCAGGGAGCCGGGGTAGTGCTCGCTGTCGGCGCCGATCCAGGGGATGCCGGCGAGCTTGAGCAGCAGGGCGGCGGGCAGCGGGCTCTGGTGCTGGGACGCCAGGATCAGGGCGCGGTCGTAGCCGCCGCGCTCGATGCGGCGCACGAGGTGGGCCACCTCCGCCGGGTCGGTGGCGGGGGCGGCCAGCCGCACCCAGGGCGCGTCGAACACCTCCACCCGGTCCACGCCCGGCAGCAGGCGGCCGGCGGCCTCGCCCAGCGGGCCGCAGAGCATGGTGACGGACCGGGAGCCGGCGGCGACGGCCCGGACGGCGGGTCCGGCCAGCAGGACGTCTCCCGCGCTGTCCAGCCGGACGACGAGGGTGTGCGGGAGCGTGCCGGGCGCTGTCACGGGGCGCCCGCCGTGCCGGGGGCGGGCCGCAGCAGGGCGCGTACGGCGGTCAGCAGGTCGGGGGCGCGGTGGGGCGCGGCGGCGACCTCGGCGATCCGGGTCGCCGGGGTGGGTACCAGGACGCCGTGGGCTCCGGCGGCGCGGGCGGCGTCCAGGTCGCTGCCGATGTCGCCGATCACGACGGTGTGGCGCGGGGCGACGCCCAGCCGGCGGCAGGCCGCCGCGACGAGGCCGGGGGCGGGTTTGCGGCAGCCGCAGCCGTCGGCGGGGCCGTGCGGGCAGACGGCCCAGACGCCGAAGGGGCCGAGCAGGGTTTCGACCCGGGTGCGGACCGCCGCGACCTCGGCGTGTCCGATGCGGCCCCGGGCGACGCCGGACTGGTTGCTGACCACGCCGAGGGCCACGCCGTGGTCGCGCAGCAGCGTCAGGGCGGCGCGGACCCGGGGCAGCGGCCGGACGAGGGCGGGGTCGCCGTTGTAGGGGACGTCCTCGATCAGGGTGCCGTCCCGGTCGAACAGCACGGCCCGGGGCCCGCGCCGCCGGCCGCCGGGGTGGAGCGAGGCCGGGCGGGAGGGACCGGGCGGAAAGAGCCAGGGGCGGGCCCCGGCTGCCGAGTCGTCAGCCATGCCCCGGAGAGTTGCCCGATATGTCCGATTTAAACACCGGCTGCGGGGTGACTCCCCGGTGCCGGGCCAGCCCCAGCGCCCAGTGCCCCACCGCGACCGGCGGGATCGCCGCGCTGGTGAGCACCATCCGCCACAGCTCCGGCCCGGTACGCGGCCCCGGCCGGATCCGCGCGGCGGCGAACTCGGCCGTGCCCGCCAGCCACAGCGCCCCGCTCATCAGCGCCGCCCGCCGCCGTCCCGTCCCCAGCGCGACCAGCGCCGCCGCACCCGCCGCCGTCACCGCCGCGTGGGCGGGGAAACGGCCGCGCGGCGCCCGCGCCCGCCGCCGCCAGTCGCGGCCGTGCAGCCGGGCCATCAGCACATCGTCCGCGTTGCCCGCCTGGGCGCGCACCGAGGCCCACGGCCCGGCCGGGCGCACCGGATGCGCCGTGCGCCGCTCCCCCACCGTGAGGTCCCAGCCCGCCGCCAGCACCCGCAGCGCCAGATCGGCGTCCTCCCGGAACGCCCGGGGGAACCGTTCGTCGAAGCCGCCCGCGTCCAGCAGCGCGGACCGCCGGTACGCCAGGTCGGCGGTGATCCAGCTGGCGGTCGCGAGCCCGGCGGTGCTCCGCTCCCAGTCGGTGGGCCGCCGGCCGGGCGGCAGCGGCACACTGATCCGCGCCTGGACCCCGCCGGTGCCGCCGCCCGCGGCGGCCAGGTCGGCGGCCAGGGCCCGCCGCCAGTGCGGGCCCGGCACCACATCGTCGTCCAGGAAGGCGATCCACGGCTCGGGAGCCCGCCGCCAGCCGGTGTTGCGGGCGGCGGCCGGGCCGCGCCCGCAGCCCGGCACGATCTCGATCAGGGCGGCGAGTTCCGCCGGCACCTCCACCGGCAGCGGGCGCGGATCGTGCGGCGGCCGGTCGTCCACCAGGATCACCCGGGCCGGCCACGGGCCGTCCCCCTCGGCCAGTGCGGCCAGCACCCGGTTCAGACAGGGGCGTCCCAGGGTCGGGATCACCACCGCGTACTCCGGGTCCGGCGCGCTCATGCCCGGCCCCCGCTTCCCGCGTACAGCCCCCGGCGGCGCACCACGAACGGGCCGAGGGCCAGCAGGTCCACCGGGGCGGAACCGAAGCACTCCAGCGCGTCGCGCGGATCGTCGACCATCGGGCGGCCCGCGGTGTTGAGCGAGGTGTTCACCACCACCGGCAGGCCGGTCAGCTCATCGAACCTGCTCAGCATCCGGGCCACCAGCGGCTCGGTGGCCGGGTCGACCGTCTGGATGCGCGCGGTGCCGTCCACGTGCACCACGGCCGGGATGCGCTCCCGCCAGGCCGGCCGGACCTCGTGGACGAACAGCATGTACGGGCTGGGCAGCGGCCCCTCGAACAGCTCGGCCGCCCGGTCGGCGAGCACCATCGGCGCCACCGGGCGGAACTGTTCGCGACCCTTGATGTCGTTCAGCCGCTCCAGATTGCCGGACCGGCCGGGGTGTGCCAGCAGCGAGCGGTGCCCCAGCGCCCGCGGCCCGAACTCGGCGCGGCCCTGGAACCAGGCCACCGTCGCGTTCTGCGCCAGGGCCTCGGCCACCGTGGCCGCGACATCGGCCGGACGTTCGAACGGCACCGCCGCGGTCTTCAGCCACGCCTCCAGCTCCGCCTCCGACCAGCCGCGCCCCAGGTCGGCGCCGGCCATCGGCCGGGCCGGCGCCGGATCGGCGTCCGCCGCGTGCCACAGCGCCCCGCCCAGGGCCGTACCGGCGTCGCCGGAGGCCGGCTGCACCCACACCCGGGAGAACGGGCCCTCGGCCGCGATCCGCGAGTTGGCCACGCAGTTGAGCGCCACCCCGCCGGCCAGCGTCAGCACCGCGTCATGCGTCTCGCCGTGCAGCCAGCGCACCAGGTCCAGCAGTGTCTCCTCCAGCACCGCCTGCCCGGCCGCCGCCAGATCGGCGTGCTCGGGCGTCCAGGCCTCGCCCGGTCCGCGGGCGGCACACAGCTCGGCCCACGGCACCCCGGCCGCCACGAAGCCGCCGTCCCCGGTGGGGTGGATGCGGCGCCGCAGCTCGCCGAGATAGCGGTCGCGGTTCCCGTAGGAGGCCAGCGCCATCACCTTGTACTCGTCGCTGGAGCGCAGAAAACCCAGGTGTTCGGTCAGTTCCTCGTACATCAGCCCCAGCGAGTGGGGCAGCCGCTGCGCGTACAGCGGCTCCAGCGCCTGCCCGGTGCGGCGCGCCGCCAGGTGCGAGGTGGCCTCGCCGCGTCCGTCGAGCACCAGGACCGAGCAGTCCTCGGCGTCCGGCGCGGCGAAGGCGGAGGAGGCGGCGTGCGCCATGTGGTGCGGGACGAACCGCACCTGTGCGGGGTCGAGTCCCGGCAGCGCCTCGCACAGGAACGCGGGCGCCTGCCGGGCGTAGAGCTGGCGCAGGTCGTCCCACGGGTCGTCGAGGCCGAGTTCCCGCGCCGGGTGCGCGAGTGCGGGGTCGTAGGAGTAGGTGACGGCGTCCAGGTCGCCGGGGCGCAGCCCGGCCTGGCTCAGGCACCAGGCCGCCGCGCGCTCCGGCAGTTCCCAGGCGGCGAACGGCACCGGGCGTTTGCCGTGCTTGCGGCGGGAGAATCGTTCCTCCTCAGCGGCGGCCACCGTCTCCCCGTCGATCACCAGCGCCGCCGCCGGATCGTGGAACAGGGCGTTGATACCGAGCACACGCATGGGACCTCCGCAACAGGCGTCGTTCGTCAGGGGGAAGAGCGGGGAGCGGGTGGGTCAGTCGCCGCGCTCCCGGGCGCGGAACCACGCGATGGTGCGGGCCAGTCCGTCCGGCGCGGTCACCCGCGGCTCCCACTGGAGCTTGCCGCGCGCCAAGGTGATGTCCGGGCAGCGCACCATCGGGTCGTCGGTGGGCCGGTCGATCAGCCGGACCCCGGAGGAGGAGCCGGTCAGCCGGATCACCAGCCGGGCCAGGTCGAGCATGGTGATCTCGTCCGGGTTGCCGATGTTGACTGGGCCGCGCAGCTCGGACCCGGCCATCGCCAGGACACCGGCGACGGTGTCCGCCACATAGGTGAGCGACCGGGTCTGCCGGCCGTCCCCGGTGACGGTCAGCGGCTCGCCGGCCAGCGCCTGGCGGATGAACGTCGGCACCGCGCGGCCGTCGTGGCCGCGCATCCGCGGACCGTAGGTGTTGAACAGCCGGACGATCCCGGCGTCGGTGCCGTGCACCTCGGCCTCCGCCACGGTCAGCGCCTCGGCGAACCGTTTCGCCTCGTCGTACACGCTGCGCGGGCCCACCGGGTTGACGTTGCCCCAGTAGCGTTCGCTCTGCGGATGCTCCAGCGGGTCCCCGTACACCTCGGAGGTGGACGCCAGGATGAACCGCGCCCCGTGCTCCCGGGCCAGGGCGAGGGCGTTGCGGGTGCCCAGGCTGCCGGTCTCCAGGGTGTGCAGCGGCAGCCGCAGATAGTCGGCGGGAGAGGCCGGCGAGGCGAAGTGCAGCACCAGGTCCACCGGCTGTGCCACCGAGAACGGCTCGGTGACGTCCGCGCGCAGCAGGGTGCAGCCGGGCCGGCCGGTCAGGGCCCGTACGTGGTCGGGGTGCGCGGTGCACAGATCGTCGACGCAGGTGACCTCGGTGCCCCGGTCGAGCAGTTCGGCACACAGATGAGAGCCGACGAACCCCGCTCCTCCGGTGACCACGGCGTGCCGGTAGCGGGGTGCGTCGGGCCGGGACGGCTGGACCGCCGCGGCACGGTCCCGGGTGCCTCGCATGTCTTCTCCCTTCGGTGACCACCGCCCCAAGTACCCGGACGAAACTCCGACAAACAGGAGTTTTTCCTCGCGCGTGAGGTACCCGAACCGGTACGCATCCCCGACCGCGACAAGGAGAGGCGACCGCGATGAGTGAGCACCCGGCCGACCGTCACCCGAGCCCGGAGTTCCCGCAGCAGTCCCAGCAGCCGCCCGGCGCCACCGGGGAGATGGCCCCGCGGCCCGACCACGGCGAGGACAGTTACCGGGGCTGCGGCCGGCTGCGGGAGCGGCGGGCCCTGATCACCGGCGGCGACTCGGGCATCGGCCGCGCCGTGGCCCTGGCCTTCGCCAGGGAGGGCGCGGACGTGCTCTTCACCCACCTGCCGGGCGAGGCGGACGACGCACGGGAGACCGCCCGGCTGGTGACCGAGGCGGGCCGCCGGGCCGTTCCCGTGGAGTGCGACATCCGGTACGAGGAGCAGTGCCGGGCGCTGACCGACCGCATGGTCGCCGAGTTCGGCGGCCTGGACGTCCTGGTGAACAACGCCGCCCACCAGATGGCGCAGCCCGACAGCATCGAGGGCATCAGCACCGAACAGTTCGACCAGGTGGTGCGGACCAATCTGTACGGCATGTTCTGGCTGACGAAGATGTGCCTGCCGCACCTGAGCGAGGGCGGCAGCGTCATCAACACCACCTCGGTGCAGGGGTACCACCCCGGGCCGCACCTGCTGGACTACGCCATGACCAAGGGCGCCATCGTCACCTTCACCCACGGTCTTGCCAGTCATCTGGCGGAGCGCGGCATCCGGGTCAACGCGGTGGCGCCCGGGCCGGTGTGGACGCCGCTGATCCCCGCGACGCTGCCGGACACCAGCGAGTTCGGCGCCAAGTCCGCCTTCGGACGCCCCGCGCAGCCCGCCGAGATGGCGCCGGCCTACGTCTTCCTGGCCTCGCAGGACGCGTCGTTCATCACCGGCGAGATCGTCAACGCCACCGGCGGCGCCCCGCTGCCCTGAACGACCGAGACCGACGACAAGGAACAGGAGCCTGTATGAAAGCCGCCGTCTGGCACGGAAAGCGGGACGTCCGCGTCGAGCAGGTCCCCGATCCGGTGATCCAGCAGTCCACCGACGCGCTGGTGCGCATCACCTCCACCGGCTTGTGCGGCTCGGACCTCCACCTGTACGAGGTGCTGGGACCGTTCATGACCCCGGGCGACATCCTGGGCCACGAACCGCTGGGGGTGGTGGAGGAGACCGGGGCGGACGTCACCGGCATCGCCCCGGGCGACCGGGTGGTGGTGCCGTTCCAGATCGCCTGCGGCACCTGCTTCATGTGCCGGCGCGGACTCCAGACGCAGTGCGAGACGACGCAGGTGCGCGGGGAGGGCAGCGGCGCCGCGCTCTTCGGCTACACCAAGCTGTACGGCTCGGTGCCCGGCGCCCAGGCCGAGTACCTGCGGGTCCCGCAGGCCCAGTACGGGCCGGTCAAGGTGCCCGAGGGGGTGCCCGACGACCGGTATCTGTATCTCTCCGACGTGCTGCCGACCGCCTGGCAGGCCGTCGAGCACGCCGGGGTGACGCCCGGCGGCTCGCTCGCCGTGCTGGGTCTTGGCCCGATCGGGGACATGGCCTGCCGGATCGCCCGCCACCGGGGTGCCGGGCAGGTGATCGGGATCGACCTGGTGCCCGAGCGGCTCTCCCGGGCGGCGGCCCGCGGGGTGCAGACGCTCGACCTGACCCTGCACGAGGACATCGGGGCCGCCGTCCGCGACCTCACCGCAGGGCGCGGCCCGGACGCCGTCATCGACGCGGTCGGCATGGAGGCGCACGGCAGCCCGGGCGGCTCCACCCTGCAGACGATCGCCGGGCTGCTGCCCCAGCGTCTGGCCGAGCGGATGGCCGGCAAGGCGGGCGTGGACCGGATGGCCGCCCTGTACACCGCCATCGACATCGTGCGGCGCGGCGGCACCATCGCGCTCAGCGGGGTCTACGGCGGCATGGCCGATCCGCTGCCGATGCTCACCCTCTTCGACAAGCAGATCGAGCTGCGGATGGGCCAGGCCAATGTGAAGCACTGGATCCCGGAGATCCTGCCGCTGCTCGGGGCCGACGATCCGCTGGGGGTGGACGAGTTCGCCACCCACCATCTGCCGCTGGAGCAGGCGGCCGAGGCGTACGAGCGCTTCCAGCTGAAGGAGACCGGCAAGGTGATCCTCAAGCCGTGATCCCGAGGGCCCTGCCCGCCGCCGGGACCGGGCCTCCCGTGGTGTGTGAGCAACGCCACGACAGGCCCGCATCCGGTGCGGGACAAGGCGGACATCCCGTACCGGCCCGGTGGGAACGATCTTGGTCTTCCCGGCGGGCCGGCTTTCTGCCACGGTGGTCTGCGCCGAACGCGGTGCACCGGAGCCCGCGCCGCACGATCCGCCCGCCGGGCACCGGACACCCCCATGCTTCCTCAGCGCCTCCGCCGCGCCCGGGGCCACAACCCCTGGCGCTCCCTGCGATACCCCAGCATGCGCTGGTGGTCACTCGCCAACCTCGTCTCCAACGCCGGTACCTGGATGCAGCTCACCGTGCAGAGCCTGCTGGTGCTCCAGGTGACCGGATCGGCCGCCATGACCGGGCTCTCGCTCGCGGTCCAGGCCGGGCCCGGGCTGCTGCTGGGTCTCCTCGGCGGCGCGGCCGTCGACCGCTGGCCGCGCAAGCTGACCGCCGCCGTCAGCCAGGTGGCCCTCGGCGCGGTCGGCTTCACCACCGCCGCGCTGGTCGCGCTGGATCTGCTGAACGTGCCGGTGCTGCTGACGCTGGCCGCCGTCACCGGGATCATCAGCACGGTGGACGGCCCGGCCTGCGCCCTGCTCGGCAACGACCTGGTGCCGCGCCGCGACGTTCCCTCGGCCATCGCGCTGGGCTCGGCGGTGCACAGCATCGGGCGGCTGGCCGGGACCGCGCTGGCGGGCGGCGCGGTCCTGCTCTTCGGCACCGCCTCGGCCTTCGTGGCCAACGGCTTCTCCTTCGTCTTCGTCGCCGCCGTCATCCCCTTCCTGAAGCTGGTCGACCGGTCCGCCGAGGAACCGGAGACCGCCCCGGAGCCGGAGCCCGCCGCACCGGCGGACCCGCGCGCGGATGGGCCGGACGAGCCGGACGACTCACGGCAGCGGGCGGGCGGCGGCGCCCGCGACGGGCTGCGCTTCTTCCTGGGCCGGCCGCAGCTGGTGCTGCTCGCCGCCATCACCGCGCTCAGCTCGGTCTTCGGCCGCAACTACACACTCACCCTGGCCGTACTGGTCACCGGCCCGCTGGCCGGCGGCGCCGGCTCCTTCGGCACCGTGTCCACCGCGCTGGCCGTCGGCGGGATCGCCGGCGCGCTGCTCGCCGGTGTGCTCCAGCGACCCTCGGTACGCCTGGTCGCCGCGATGTCGGCCATCGGCGCGGCGTTCCAGATCGCCGCCGGGCTCTCCCCCACGCTCGGCCTGCTGGTGCTCCTGGTGATCCCCATGGCGATCGTGGAGTCCGTCTCGGACACCGCGGGCACCACCGTGCTCCAGACCGACCCGCCGCCCGCCATGCGCGGCCGGGTCCTGGGCGTGTGGCGCAGTCTGAGCACCGGCTGGGGGCTGGTCGGGCCGCCCGCCATCGGGCTGCTCATGGAGTGGACGGGCCCCCGGGCGGCGCTGGTGATCGGCGGCCTGGTGGTGGCGCTGCCGGCGGTCGCCGGTCTCGCGGTGCACGCCCGCCGGGCGCGCCGCACCGTCGCCGACGCCGCCGGGCAGATCGCCGCCGCCCCGGAGCCGGTGGAGCCGGTGGAGCAGCCCGAGCCGGTACGCGTCCCCGTACCCGCTCGGGTGACCGACGGCGACCGCGCACCCGCCGCCGTGACCGTGAGCTGACCGGCGGGCCACCGGTCCGGGGGCGGGCCCCGCGGCCCGCCCCCGGCCGTACTCCGCCGCCGCTCAGTGCTTGGACCGCGCCGCGTTGATGGCGTCCCGGGTGCGGTCGACCATCGACACGAACGGCCCCACCGCCCACTGGGCCGCCGGTTTGCCCGCCGCCGAGGGATGCGGATGGGTCGGCGCGGTGGCCTCGGCGACCCGCAGACTGGAGCCCATCTGCTTCAGCTGCTCCTCGCTGCGCCCGGCCCGGATGGCCGGGAACTCCTCGCGCTCCTCCTGGTCGGCGTGCTCGGCGACCGCCCGCTCGAACTCGGCGAACTTCCGCTCGAACTCGGCGGACTCCAGGTCCATCTTCTCCAGCTGGGCCAGGACCTTGTTCGCCTCCGCCTCCTCCTGGTTGCGTGCCTCGGCCTCCGCCGCGCCCGCCGTCTTCTTCGCCACCGGGCGGACGATCATCTCCTCCGCCGTCTCGTGAACGGCGAGCAGCACGCGCAACTGGTCGAACGCCTCCCTGCGGTCGTCGCCGTGCGCGGCCTGCACCTGGCTGAAGAGGTCCCGGATCCGGGCGTGCTGTTCCAGCAGCATGCCCACCACGTCGCCCTCGGGCAGCTGCCCGGCCTGCTCCCGCTCCTCGTCGGCCCTGCTCATGTGCCTCAACTCCTCCGTGTCGACAACGGGTACCGCTGCACGCCAGGTCCGCGAAAGCCCCGGTGACGGGCGGGACCGGACGGTGGAGCCGACCGGCGGCGGTCGCCGTCCGAGGCGTTCCCCCCGATCGACCGGGTGTCGCGCAGCCGCAGCCGGGTACCCGGCCGGGCGGCGATCAACCGTGCCCGCACCGTTTTCCGGAAGGAAGGGATCCCTCATGCGCGTCGTCATCGTGGGCGCCACCGGGAACGTCGGCAGCGCCGTCGTCCGCGCTCTGGCCGCCGATCCCGCCGTCACCTCCCTCACCGGCCTGGCCCGCCGCAAACCCCGATGGCAGGCGGACAAGACCACCTGGCGGCAGGTCGATCTGCGCGCGTCCGACGGGGACGGGCCGCCGCTCGCCGACCTCTTCCGGGGCGCCGACGCGGTCGTGCACCTCGCCTGGCTGATCCAGCCCACCCGCGACCCGGCCGAGACCTGGCGCACCAATGTGCTGGGCACCGCCCGGGTGCTCAAGGCGGTGGCCGCCGCCCGGGTGCCGGCCCTGGTCTGCGCCTCCTCGGTGGCCGCCTACTCCCCCGGACCCACCGACCGGGCAGTGGACGAGAGCTGGCCCACCCACGGCTGCCCCACCTCCGCCTACAGCCGCGAGAAGGCGTACGTCGAACGCATGCTGGACACCTTCGAGGCGGAGCAGCGGGACATCCGCGTGGTCCGGATGCGCCCCGGCTTCCTCTTCTCCCGCGCCTCCGCCGCACAGCAACGCCGCTACTTCGTCGGCCCGCTGCTCTTCGGGCCGCTGGCCCGCCCCGAGCTGACCCCGGTCGTCCCCGATGTCGCCGGGCTGCGCTTCCAGGTGCTGCACACCGACGACGCCGCCGACGCCTACCGGCGCGCCCTCACCCGGCCCGTCCACGGCGCCTTCAACCTCGCCGCCGATCCCGTCCTGGACCCCGCCCAGCTCGCCCGGATCTTCCGCGCCCGGCGGCTGAAACTGCCGCCTGCCGTGCTGCGCGCCGCCGTCGCCGGAGCCTGGCACGGCCGGCTCACCCCCGCCTCGCCCGGGCTGCTCGACACCCTGCTGCGGCTGCCCGTCATGGACTGCTCCCGCGCCCACGGCGAACTCGACTGGCGGCCCGGACGCGACGCCGAGGATGCGCTGCGCGCCCTGGTGGACGGCCTGCGCCACAACGCCGGCGCGCCCACCCCGCCGCTGGACCCGCATCCGCCCGGTGGCCGGCTCCGCGAGTTCGCCACCGGCGTCGGACAGCGGCCCTGACCGGATCCCCGACGAAAGGAGCGACGTCCATGACGTCCTACGGGTACTTCCTGGCCAGCGAGGACCACGGCCCCCGCGCCCTGGTCGGACAGGCGCGGGCGGCCGAGTCGGCCGGCTTCCGCTCGCTGTGGATCTCCGATCACTACCATCCCTGGCTCGACGCGCAGGGCAACAGCCCGTTCGTCTGGACCACCATCGGGGCGCTCGCCCAGGCCACCGAACTGCCGGTGGCCACCGCCGTGACCTGCCCGTCCGTCCGCGTCCACCCGGCCGTCATCGCCCAGGCCGCCGCCACCTGCGGGGCGCTGCTCCCGGGCCGCTTCCGGCTCGGCGTGGGCACCGGAGAGGCGCTGAACGAACACATCCTCGGTGACGCCTGGCCCGAGGCGTCCGTCCGGCTGGAGATGCTGGAGGAGGCGGTCGAGGTGATCCGCGCCCTCTTCACCGGCAACCGGATCAGCCACCGGGGCCGGCACTACACGGTGGAGAACGCCCGGCTGTACACGCTGCCCGACGAGCCGGTGCCGATCGACGTGTCCGGGTACGCGCCGGCCGCCACCGAGTTGGCGGCCAGGATCGGCGACGGCTTCGTCACCATGGGCCCCGAGGGCGAGCTGCTGCGCCGGTTCCGGTCCGCCGGCGGGAGCGGCCCGACCGGCTGCGCCATCAAGGTCTGCTACGACGCCGACCGCGACCGGGCGGCCCGCACGGTGCTCCAGCGCTGGCCCAATCTGTTCCTGCCCGGCGAACTGGCCGCCCTGCTGCCGGAGCCGAAGCACTTCGAGCAGGCCACCCAGCTGGTGACGGAGCAGCAGATCGCGGGCGGGTCCATGCCGCTGGGCGACGACCCCGAGGAGCACATCCGGGCGCTGGCCGAGTGCCGGGACGCCGGGTTCGACGAGGTGTACGTCAGCCAGATCGGCCCCGACCTGGACGGGTTCTTCGACTTCTACCGCACCCGGGTGCTGCCCGCCCTGGGCTGAGCCGGCCCGGGCCGAGCACCGCCCGGGGCATCAGGCGCGCCGGGCGGTGAAGCGCAGCCCGGTGTGGTCGAAGGTGGCCGGCAGGGGCCGGTCCGGGCCCGGGCGCAGCGCCGAGACCGTCCGGTAGCGGGTTTCCGCCAGCAGCCCGGCCAGCCAGTGGCCGGCGGTCAGCAGCACCACCTGCTCGCCGGGGCAGCCGGCCGGGCCGGCGCTGAACGGCACCAGCGCCGGGTGGCCGGCCGCCGTACCGTCCCGCCAGATGTCGGGGTCGAAGCGGTCGCGGTAGCCGGTGGGTGGCTCGGCCCGGTGGAAGTAGGGCGTGAAGGCGGCGAACGCCGTGCCGGCCGGCACCACCGTGCCGTACCAGCGGGTGGCCCGGGTGGACTCGCGCAGCAGCACGGGGGTGGTCGGCCACAGCCGTACCGCCTCCAGGACCGCGGCGCGGGTCCGCGGCAGCGGGGCGACCGGTTCGCGCCGGGTGCCCGGCCACGGGGCCGCCGTCTCGGCCCTGACCTCCGCCTCCCGGTCGGGGTGGCAGCTGAGCAGGGCCAGCGTGCGTAGGGTGGCGGCGCCCGCCGCGTCGAAGGCGAACAGCCAGTGCGGCACCTGGTGCACCGGATCGACCCCGTGCTCCCGGGCAGCGGGCCCCGCGCGCAGCGCGCCGGCCAGCGAGTCCGGGTCGGCCCGGTCGATCGCGGTGCGCAGCCGGTCCAGGAACGCGGCCCGCAGCCGCCCCCGGCGGGGCGCCAGCATCGACCAGTTGCCGGTGGAGCGGAGCCGGTCGAGCAGGCCGATCAGTGCGGTGTCGTCGGCGGCGGCCTCCCCCAGGACCAGCCGGCGCACCGACCGCCACCAGCCGGCCGCGAACAGGTCCCAGTCCAGCTGTCCCCCGGCCCGGGCGCGCTCGGCGACCGCCGCGGCCTCCTGATGGATCCGGGCGGTCAGCGCCGGGGCCAGCCGGTGCTCGGGCCGGCCGCTGTCCAGGGCCTCCTCGTTCGCCCGGCGCCGCGCGGCCCGTTCCGGTCCCGGGGTGATCAGCGAGCCGTGCGGCTGGAACTGTTCCAGCGCGCGGCGTTTCTCCCACGACGCCGGGGTGAAGGGGTCGGGGGTCTCGCGCAGCAGCCGCGCCAGGTCGTCCGGGTCGAGCAGCAGCACGAGCGACCGGCCCGCCACGCTCAGCCGCAGCGGCCTCGGCCCGTACCGGTGGCGCAGGTCGCGCAGGGTGGTGATGGCGGCCCGGTCGGTCCGCAGCCGCTCGGCCAGCGACATCGCCCACGGGCGGCGTCTGATCAGCCCTTCGGCCGCGCCCGGCAGCAGGACCCGCAGCAGGAAGCGGGCCCGGTCGGCGGGCCCGGCCCGGTGCAGGCCCCCGGCGGCGGGCGGGGCGGGGCTCACCGGGCACCGGCCGGGTCGCGGCGGTCCCGGCCGGGCGGCCGGACGCGGCGGGTACGGTCCTGGCCCGGCCCGTCCCCGGGGTGTCGCCTGCGGGGTACGGCCGTCCGGTCGCCGCCTGCCATGTGCGCTCTCCCATTCGTCGGTCCCTCGGGTACCACGAGCATCGCGCCGCGCGGCACCGGGCGGCCGGAGGCAGGCGGGGTGGGGACGGCGGCCACCCGTTCGGGCCCGGCCGGGGCGGGCAGCCGGGCGGCGCGGGTCAGTCGCGGGGCAGCAGGGAGCCCAGCGGGCCCAGGTCGAGGTTCAGGTCCTCCGGGCGCAGGCCGAAGGTGGTGCGCAGTTCCGTCATGCGCTGTTCCAGCAGCATCAAGGTGGTGCCGACCCGCTCGACCTGGGCCTCGGTCAGCTCGCCGGAGTCCACCCGGCGCAGCGCCTGGCGTTCCATCAGCTGCCGCAGCAGTTCCACGACGGTGAGCACCAGGGCGACCAGGTCGCGGCCGACCGAGTCCTCGTCCAGGTCCATCCGCCGGCCGGGGCTCACCACGGGCCGCTGTCCGCCCACGGGGCGGGCATCCGTTCGCTGACCGAGGAGAGCAGGGCGTGCAGGGACAGCCGCACCAGGGGCACCTCGGCGATGGCGATGACCAGGTCGCCGCTGATGACCACCCCGGTGGCCATCACCCGGTCGAGGAGATCGACGAGCGGCACCCCGATGGGGCCGTACGGGCCCTCGTCGGGCTGCCAGGCAACGGGCTCATGGAGCATCGGCGGGTCTCTCCTGCTCTTCGTCGTCCAGGCGGGCGAAGGAGTACGGCACCCAGGGGCCGGTGACCTCGATCCGGGCGTGGGCGGCGACGGCGGGGTCGCGGGCCAGTGCGGCGACGGTGTCGCGGAACTCCCGCTCCCGGTCGTGGTCGAGCAGCAGGGCCGCGTTGAGCACCTGCCGCCGGCTGCCGCCGGTCAGCGCCGGGTCCTGGGGGCGCAGGCGGCGGGCGGCGGCGGCCTGCCGGGCGAGCGCGGCGTACACGTGCTCGGCGGTGCGCCAGGCGGTCTCGTGCTGCCGCTCGCGTTCTTGCTGCCGGTTGCGGAGCCGGTCAAGGTAGGCGCGTCCGGTGTCGGCCGCGGGGGCGCTGTCCGGCCCGGGCGGGTCGGCGGCGGGCGGGGTGGAGCGGACCGGGTACACCTTGAGGCCCCATTCGGCGCGGTGGCACAGCCGTTCCAGCAGGGCCAGCAGCCGGTCGGCGCGGCCGGCCACGGCGGCCGTTGCGCGTTCCGGACCGAGGTAGAGCGTGGCCAGCGGCAGCGGGACGACCGGGCCGCCGCGGGCGACGGCGGCGATCACCGCGTGGTGGGCGCGGGCGCAGCTCTCCAGGGCGGCCGGGTCGGAGAACCGTTCGGCGCACGCCTCGGGGGCGAAGTCGGCGGCGGACACGCTCTGGGCGATGAGGGTGAGCGGCCCGGCGGCCAGGGTGCGCACCGGTCCCCCGCCGGGGTGGCCGGTGAGGCCGTCCAGGTCGGGGGCGGTCTGCGCGTGGCAGACGGCGAAGATGCACACGGCCGTCCCGTCGGGCGGCGTCTGCGCCCCGGCGGCCGGCCGCGTGAGTCCGGCGGTCTCGGTCATGCCTGCTCGGTCTCCTTCTGCCGGTCGTGCCGGTGGTGGCCGCTGGTCTCCAGTTCGGTCAGCCGCTCCCGCAGGCGCTTGTTCTCGTCGTACAGGGCGTCGTGCGCGGCCCGTGAGGAGAGGGCGGGTTCGGTCTCCCACCAGTCGATGCCGGCCTTGCGGGCGGTGTCGACGGAGGAGATGAACAGCCGGATGCGGATGGTGAGCAGTTCGATGTCGAGCAGGTCGATCTTGATGTCACCGGCGATGACCACGCCCTTGTCGAGGATGCGTTCGAGGATGTCGGCGAGGTTGGCGGTACGGGGCGGGTACGGCTCCAGCGGCTCGTACGCCTCGACGGGGTGGACGGAACGTGTCATCGCCGCCCCCGCTTCCGGGGCTTCTCGTCCTCTTCCTCTTCCTCGTCGTCCTCGTCTTCGTCTTCGTCCTCGTCCTCGAAGTCCTCGTCGTCGTCCTCGTCCATCGCGTCGTCGGTGTCGTCGGTCTCCTCGTCCTCGCGCTCCTCGCCGTCGTCGTCGCCGTCCTCGGCGATCTCGCCTTCGTGGATCTTCTGGTGGCGGCCCTCCGGCTCGTCCTCCTCGTCCGCGAGCATCACATGGCTCTGGAAGCGCCCGCCGGCGATGCCGGCGGCGAGAGCGGCTTTGGTGTGGTCCATCGACGGTGCCAGTCCTTTCCGCGGGAGATACGGTCAGCCGGTGACGTACGGGGGCGGCTCGTGCTGCGGTTCCTGCCGTTGCTGGATGGCGAGCAGCAGCCGCTCCTCCCGCTCCTCGAACTCCTCCGGGGTCAGCTCGCCTTCCTCCAGGGCCAGGTGCAGCTCCCGGAGGCGGGTCATCAGGGGCGCGGGGTCGTACAGTTCCTCCTCGGCCGCGTCGGTGATCCGGCCGGCCACCCAGCCGGTGAACCGCACCGGGGCGAGCGGGAGCAGCAGGATTTCGGAGAACAGGCCCATGTCAGCGCGCCCGGGCGGTGGTGGGGGCCGAGCGGCGGGCCGGCGCGGCCTGGCCGGGGAGGGCGGTGAAGCTGAAGCAGGGCAGCGGACCGGAGAGCCGGAAGTCGGCGTGCCCGGTGTACTCGGCCACGCAGTCGGCGACCGTGGCCCGGAATTCCTCCTCCGCCTCGCGGCGCAGCAGAAAGGACAGGTTGAGGACGCAGCCGTCCAGTTCGGGCCCGGCGGCCGTGTCGTCCGCCAGAGCGCGGATCCGGTCCCGGGTACGGACGGCGGCGCGCAGCGCCCGCCGTTGCAGTCCCTCGGCGACGGCCTGGCCCAGCCGGATGCTCGCCTCGTAGCCGGGGTGGGCGCGCAGCTGGCTGTGCAGCCGGCGCAGCCGGCCGTCCTCGCGCAGCAGCTGCGGCAGCGCGTCCTCCACGACGAGCGCCTTGAGGTTCATCTCCACCCGGCCCGCGAGGCGTTCCAGGACGGCCAGCTGCTCCTCGGGGCGGTCGGACAGCCGAGCCCGTACGGTGTCCTCATCGGGTGCCAGGGACCCGAAGCGCATCGGGATCACCGGTCCGGTGGCGGCCAGCGCGAGCAGGGCGTCCTGGTGGGCGATGATGTCGCGGCGCCTGGCCAGCATCCCGTCCGGTGCGGCGCTGATGACCGCCGTCAGCGCTCCGGCGGGCAGGGCGCGCAACGGTTCGGGCGGGCTGCCCACCCCGGTCGGCCCGGTGGGCAGCGGATGACCTGTACGGACGACGCCGTACACGTAGATGCGGCTCATCTCAGTCCCCGGCCTCTCCGAGTCTGCCCGGCAGTGCGCTCCTGACCTTGTCCTTGGCCCCGCCCGCGGCCTTCTTGGCCTTGCTGGCCACGCCCTTGGCCTTCTTCTCGCCGGCCTTGGCGGCGTGCTTGGCGCCCTTCTCCCCGGCCTTGCGGACCATGCCGCCACCGCCCGCGCCGCCGAAGAGTTCGGGGACGGTGCGGCTGCGGGTGTCGGCCTCCAGGTCCATGCGGTTGCAGGCTTCGGCGAACCGCAGATACGTGTCGACGCTGGCGATGACGATTCTTATGTCCACCTTGACGATCTCGATCCCGACGAGGGAGACCCGCAAGAAGACATCGATGACCATGCCACGGTCGAGGATGATGTCGATGACGTCGTAGAGGGTGCCCGTACGCGGCACGCAGGCGACATCATCCCGGTAGGTGGTGGTGGTCGTGCTCATGAGGCTCTCCCTCGGTCGGAGGTCAGTCGTCGGTGGCGCACCGGCGGTAGCGGCGCACCCGCTCGTACTGCACGAGACGGCCGTCGCGGTCGAGATCGACCTCGTAGGTGGCCATCAGACTGGTGGTGTCGGGGATGCGGGGCACTTCGACCACGTCGACGCGTACCCGCCATCCCTTGTCGATGGGACTGACGGCCGATACGCCGTCGACCGTGTGCCCGGTGAGCGCGGCCAGGCGGTGCCCGGCCCGGCGGGCGGCGCCGACGGGCCCCTTGACGGGGGCGGGACGGCGCTTGGCAGGGTGGTCTGCCATGCCCCCATCACGTCACGCCGCCCCGGCGGGCGCACCCGCTGTTGAGCTGTTGGGACCGCCCCTGCGGGCCGGTCGGGTGGCGCGCCCGCCCGTGGTGGGGCCGCCGACAGGGCCGCCCCGGAGCACGGTGACCGTCTCGCCGGTCGACGAATTGGCCGAGCGGGCCCGGGAAGCGCCCTCCCCGATGAGGAGTTGCCGGGAACGCTCTCGGCACTCCTGGGCTGCACTCACTGCCTTCACGTGACCGAGCACGTTCCGAAAAGACTTCATGCGGTCAGCCGTTGGCCCAAGCCATCGGCTCGGCCGCACGTGGTCGACAGAGGCACTTCATTCGATGGGGTGATGTCGGCACTGCCCTTTCCGGTGCACGGGTAATGGGCCATTGAGTCATCGTGACTTCGCCCGGAAGGCGCGGAACTACCGGAGGCAACGTGAAGGCCCGAAAGCGCCGGAATGGAATCCTGGGGAGCAAGAGCCGAGTCACAGCGGCGGCGGTCTCGGCAATGATCGCGGTGGGGACGCTGGCGAGCCCGGCTACCGCGACGAACGCGAGCGCAATGGGCGACCGGACCGTCCAGGACCAGTCGCCGGTCCCCGGCGAGTACTGCCGCCCCTGGGAGAGCTTCTACGGCAGGGGAGGAAAAACGTATGTGTCCACGCGGGTCTGCCTTCTGGTCGATGCGCAGGGAAACGTGAAAGTCAAGATCTACACCCAGGACAGCATCTGGCAGAACTGGCTCGGCGTCTGGAACGCCGCCACCGTGGGCGCTCCGGCCTACTGGAGGTCCGACGGTTCGGTCAGCAAGGGCACCTCGCAGATTCTCGTGTACAACACGGGTGACATCACACAGACGAGGAGCTGGGGAAGTGCTGTCGCCCCGCAATCGGCGCCGCTGGAGGGATGCGGCGTCTACGATGTCATGTTCAATTTCTTTCAACGGGGTCCGGAACACGTCGGTGACGAGCACGTCATCGACCCCGACACGCGCTACTACAACAAGGACTTCGTGATTCCCTGCGACTGACCCACCGCCCACCGGGAGCCACCGGCCGGGCCCACGGGCTCGTCGCCTCCCTGCCCCGGATGCACCGGGCCGTCCACTTCTGCGTGGCCCCGATCGGTCGCCCTGACGGAGCGAGATCACTTCCGTTGGTCACGTGGTTGTTCACGCCGCGCCTCCGAAGGCCGGCGGAGAAACGAAAAACCCCAGCTCAGCTGGGGTTTTTCCGAAGTGTCCGAGGGGGGACTTGAACCCCCACGCCCATAAGAGGGCACTAGCACCTCAAGCTAGCGCGTCTGCCATTCCGCCACCCGGACGAGGTGTGTCGTTGCGACGACGACAACGATACCAAGCTTCGCCGGGTGGTCGGGACCTTGACCGCGTGTGATCATTTGGTGACTTCGGTGGGATGTGGTGGGGATTTGCGCGATGTCTTGACGCACTCTCCCGGCGGTGGGTTCATGGGAGCGCTCCCAATCAGGCTCTTCTTCGCCCCTCACTCCCTGGAGTCGCAGTGAGAACAGCAAGAAGCACCACGTCACGGAAACGCCCCTGGACCCGTCTGCTGACCGCCCTGACCGGGCTGGTCGGCGTCGCCGTGCTCGGTGGCCTCGGGCCGGCCTCCGCGCAGGCCCAGGAGGAGACGGCGCTCGCCACCGGTCTGCACATCAGTGACGGACGGCTGGTGGAGGGCAACGGCAACGACTTCATCATGCGCGGGGTCAATCACGCCCACACCTGGTACCCGAACGAGACCCAGTCGCTCGCCGATGTGAAGGCCCTCGGGTCGAACACGGTCCGGGTGGTGCTCTCCAACGGTCACCGCTGGAGCGAGAACAGCCCCTCGGACGTCGCCTCGGTGATCGAGGACTGCAAGGCCAACCGGCTCATCTGCGTCCTGGAGGTGCACGACACCACCGGGTACGGCGAGGAGCCGGAGGCCGGGACGCTCGACGGGGCCGCGGACTACTGGATCGGGCTCAAGGACGTCCTCGACGGTGAAGAGGACTACATCATCATCAACATCGGCAACGAGCCGTGGGGCAACACCAACCCCGCGGGCTGGACCGCGCCCACCATCGCGGCGATCCAGAAGCTGCGCGACGCCGGTTTCGCGCACACGATCATGATCGACGCGCCGAACTGGGGCCAGGACTGGGAAGGTGTGATGCGCGCCACCGCGCAGTCCGTCTACGAGGCCGACCCCACCGGCAATCTGATCTTCTCCATCCACATGTACAGCGTCTACGACACGGCGGAGAAGATCACCGACTATCTGGAGTCCTTCGTCCGGGCGGGGCTGCCACTGGTCATCGGGGAGTTCGGCGGCCCGCCGGACGAGTGGGGCGACCCGGACGAGGACGCCATGCTGGCCGCCGCCGAGCAGTACCGGCTCGGCTATCTGGCCTGGTCCTGGAGCGGTAACACCGATCCGATCCTCGACCTGGCCATCGGCTTCGACCCGAGCCGGCTCAGCTCCTGGGGCGAGCGCATCTTCCACGGGGTGAACGGCATCGCCGAGACCTCCAAGGAGGCCACCGTCTTCGGCGACGACGGCGGCAGCGGGCCGCAGCCGGGCGCCGGGTGCGCGGTCGGCTACCGGGTGGTCGGCGAGTGGGGCGACGGCTTCCAGGGGGAGATCGTCATCCGCAACACCGGCACCTCCGCCATCAACGGCTGGAGCCTCGCCTTCGCCTTCCCCAGCGGTCAGACCGTGACCAGCATGTGGGGCGGCAGCGTCACCCAGAGCGGCGGCAGCGTGACGGTCACCCCGGCCGCGTACACCGCCACCATCCCGGCCGGCGGCTCCGTCTCGGTCGGGTTCCTCGGCAGCAAGGGGAGCGCCAACAACGCGCCCACCGGGTTCACCCTGGGCGGCTCCGCCTGCGCGAGCGTCTGAGGCACCTCCGGGGCCCGGGCCGCGCGGAGCGGACCGGGCCCCGGACTCGTGCACGGGGGCAGGGGCAGGGGGTCAGAGGAACAGGTCCTTGCGCCGGAACAGGTGCACCGAGATCGCCGAGACCACCACCGAGGCGGCGGTCAGCCCCACCACCACCGCGAGGAACACCCCGGTGTTGCCGACGTGCCGGTCGACGTCGAACAGGGAGAAGACCGTCAGATAGCGCAGCCACGACAGATGCGGGCTCAGCGGCTCCACCATGCTGAGGAAGTACTGGAAGATGACCAGGCCGGTCGAGCCCGCGAGGGCTTCGACGCCGGTCTTCGTCAGCATCCGGATCAGGAAGACGACCGAGCCGAGGAAGAGGAACAGCACCAGCAGATTGACGTTCAGCACCACCATGCCCCGCCATTCGACGGGCGAGCCCCAGTCGAACACCAGCTGGCCCACCACCATGGAGACCAGCGAGACCACGGCGATGCCCACCGACGCCAACAGGAAGAACACCAGGCGCGCGATCAGGTACGACGCCCGGGGCAGCGAGCCGTTGAGAAAGTAGTTCAGCGAGGTGTCGTCGATCGGCTTGGAGACGAGCCGGTGTCCCAGCAGCAGGACGAGCGCCATCATGAAGTAAAGGTGGAGCGAGTTGTAATAGTTCGCCGTCAGAAAGCCGAAATACTCGGTCTGGTCCCCCGACACGCCCAGGGCCTGCCGCAGTTGCTCGGGGATCGTCTCCAGCATCTCCGTGTAGGTGGCGTCGGCCGACAGCAGCGGGAAGAGCCAGGCCAGCGACAGCACCATGGAGCCGATCACCACGGCGGCACCGGCCAGCAGCGGGGCATTGGTGAGGAAGGAATACCTCAGTACGGTCCGGTTCATCACGCCGCCTCTCCTCGGTACGCCTCACGGAAGTAGTCGCGGAACGACTGGCGTTCGGTCTCCACGTCGGCCACCGGGTGCCGGGCCAGGCTCGTGACGATCTCCCCGGTGTCGCCCCGGGGCCGGAAGACCAGGGCGCGAGGCCCGGCCTGTTCGACCGCGAAGCCGGGGAAGGAGGACGCGGCGACGTCCTCGGTGAATGTGACGCGCAGTGTGGTGCGCAGCGCGGCGCGCACCGAGTCCATCGTCTGGTGGGAGACGATGCGCCCGTCCCGGATGATGCTGATGCGGTCGGCGACCGCCTCCACCTCCTCGAAGATGTGGGAGGAGAGCAGGATGGTGGTGCCCGCCCGCTTGGCCTCGACGAGCAGCGCGATCAGCTCGTCCTGCATCAGCGGGTCGAGTCCGCTGGCGGGCTCGTCGAGGATGACCACCTCGGGGTCGGTCATGAAGGTCGCGATGATGGCGAGCTTCTGCTTCATCCCCTTGGACATCTTGCCGATCGGCGTGTCCAGCCGCAGCCGGAGCCGTTCGACGAGTTCGTACCGCCGGGTGGGGTCGGGGTGGCCGCGCAGCTCGCCCTGCATGCGCAGGAAGGTGCGGGCCGAGATGCCCTGCGGGAAGCCGATCTCTCCGGGGAGGTAGCCCAGGCGTGCCTTGGCCGCCACCGGTTCCTTCCAGCAGTCGTGGCCGTTGATCTCCGCGCGCCCGGCGTCCTGCTGGAGGTATCCCATGAGGTGGCGGATGGTGGTGGACTTGCCGGCTCCGTTCGGGCCGATGAACCCCAGCACCTCCCCCCGTCCCACCTCAAGGTTGACCTCGAACACCCCCTGGAAGGGGGTGAATCGCTTGGTCAGCCCTTCGACCTTGATCATCTGTGCTCCTTTCCTGCTTCGGTGTCCGGCTGCCGGACGGTGTCGCACCGGGGCCGGCGGGCGCGGTGCGCGCCCGCCGGCCCCGGTGAGGGTGGTCAGCGCGGGGCGCCGCAGTGCTGGTCGAGCAGCCGGGCGACCTCGGTGACGTGCGGTGCGCGCAGCATCGAGGCGTGGTCGCCGGGGATGTCGACGAAGGTGACCTCGCGGGTGGTGTAGCGCGACCAGTCGGAGAAGAGCCGCGCGACGTCGGTCCCGTGCTCCCCGGTGCGGAAGACGAAGACCGGGATGTCCAGCGCGCGGTCGGGCAGGGCCACCTCGCGCGAGTACATCAGCTGGTGCATCTGGAGCCGCAGGAACCGGTCGAGGTATTCGGCGCTGAGGAACGCGGAGACCCGCGGGTCCTTGCGGGCCCGTTCCAGCAGGACGCGCTTGGCCTCCTCGTACGGGAGCTGCCGCAGCCGGTCGCGGTCCTGGTCCAGCATGCCGCCGATGCCCATGGCGAGGATGAAGACCCGGGTCTCCTCCTCGGTGAGGTCGGCGTCGGCCACCGGGATGTCGCCGAGGTTCGGCGGGGTGTCGAGGATGATCAGGCCCTTGGGCTTGACGCCCTTGTCGATGAGCGCCGAGGCCAGGTGGAAGGCGATGTGGCCGCCGAGCGAGTGCCCGCCGACGTAGCCGCTGTTGCCGAGGACGTCCTGCGCCGCCTCGTAGCAGAAGTCGACCGCTTCCTCGAAGCTCGGCAGGACCAGGCTCTCCCCGGCGCCGAGCCCCGGTGCCTCGACGCCGTGGATCCGGCCGAATCCCCGCAGGTGGCGGGCGAGTTCGATGTAGCCGAGCACGGTGCCGCCGGCCGGCGGGGCGAGCACCAGGTCGGGTCCGTCGCCGGGCTCCGGCCGCAGCCGTACCAGCTTGGCGGCGGGCCGGCCGCCCCGGGCGGTCAGCTGCTGCTCGTGGTCCTCCAGCGCCGCGGCGAGGGTGCGTACGTCCGGGTAGAGGAAGACCTGCTTGGGGTCGACGGGCACGCCTTCCTCGCGGAGCACCGACACCAGCTTGATGGTGAGCAGCGAGTCGCCGCCCAGGTCGAAGAAGGAGTCGTCCGGGCCGACGTGCGGCACGTTCAGTACGGCGGCGTACGCGGCCAGCAGCCGCTCGGCGTGCGGTGGCAGGGGCTCGGCGGTGCCGGTCGCGGCGGCCGGCTCCGCCGGGGCGGTGGCGGTGCCGGTGCGCAGCAGGGCGACGTCCACCTTGCCGCTGCTCTTGAGCGGCAGCGCGTCGTACACCTGGATCGCCGAGGGCACCGCGTAGGGCGGAAGCAGGGTACGCACGCGGGTGCGCAGTTCGGCGGCGTCCGTCCCGTCCGCCGCCACGTGCGCGGCGAGTGCGCCGCCGGCGTCGGGGAGGCTGAGGACGAAGGCGTCGCGGACGCCGGGGAGCGAGCACAGCGCGGTGCGTACCGCGTCGAGTTCCACCCGGTGGCCCCGCACCTTGACCTGGCCGTCCTTGCGGCCCCGGTAGTGGATCACGCCGTCGGCGTCCTGGGTGGCGAAGTCGCCGGTGCGGTAGAGGCGTTCGCCGGGGAGGGCGGGAAGCTCGGTGAAGCGGCGGGCGGTCTCCTCGGTATTGCCGACGTAGCCGAGGGCCAGTCCTTCGCCGCCGACGTACAGTTCGCCCTGGACGCCGAACGGCACCACCTGGCCGCTCTCGTCGGCGACGAGGGCGGTACGGCCCCGGATCGGCCGGCCGATGGGGACCGGTCCGTCGACCGGGGCGGTCATGGTGTGGGTGGTGGTGAAGGTGGTGTTCTCGGTGGGGCCGTAGCCGTTGGTGATCCGGGTTCCCGGGGAGCGCTCCAGCACCCGGTTGACGTGCTCGGGCGAGACGACGTCGCCGCCCACCAGCAGGTCTGCGACCCCGGTGAACAGCGCGGGGTCCGCGTCGGTGAGCTGGTGGAACAGCGGGGCGCTCACCCACATCAGGGTGGGCTGCGAGCGTTCGATCTCGGCGCGCAGCCGGGTGACGTCGAGGATGTTCTCCTTGTCGGTGAGGACGAGGGTGCCGCCGTTGAGCAGCGGCGCCCACACCTCCAGGGTGGCGGCGTCGAAGGACAGCGATCCGGTCTGGAGCACCCGGGTGCCGGTGCCGAAGGAGATCCAGTCCGGGTCCCTGACCAGGCCCACCACGCTGGAGTTGGCGATGGCGACGCCCTTGGGCCGGCCGGTGGTGCCGGAGGTGAACATGACGTACGCCTCGTCGGCGCCGGAGATCTCCCGGTGCGGCGGGGCGGCGGCGGCCGGGCCGGAGGGTATCTCCCGTACCGCTCCGGTGCGTTCGCCGTCCGCGTCGATGCCGGTCCAGCCGCCGGTGGTGAGGTGGCCGCGGATGCCGCCGGCCCGCAGGACGGCGGCGGTCACCGGCGCCGGCTGCTCGGGGTCGACGGGTACGTAGGAGGCGCCGAGCCGCAGGACGGCGAGCATGCCGGTGATCGTGTCGATGCGCTTGGCCGCGTCCAGGGCGACCCGGTCGCCGGCCGCCACGCCGTGTCCGGCGAGGTGTGCGGCGAGTGCGGCGCTGCGGTCGTCCAGCTCCCGGTAGGTGAGGGTGTCCGCGCCGTGTTCCAGGGCGGTGCGGTCCGGGTGGGCGCGGGCGGTGGCGGCGAACGCCGCGGCCACCGAGCCCTGTTCGGGCACCGCGCGGGTGTTGCGGCCCAGGGTCAGGGCCCGTTCGCGTTCCCCGGCGGGTACCACGGCCAGCTCGCCCACCGGTGTGCGCGGGCCGGCGGCCATGGCCTCGATCAGGGTGCGGAACGCCTGCTGCCAGCCGCGTACCGTCTCGGCCCGGAACAGGGCGGTGGCGTACTCGAAGGCGAGGACGAGGCCGTTCTCCCGCTCGTAGGCGTGCAGCGAGAAGTCGAAGCGGGCGATGGGGTGGCGCAGTTCCAGCGGGGCGCGGGTGGTGCCGGTGAACTGCGGGAAGCCCTCCATCGGCACGTAGTTGAACATGGTCTGCACCAGCGGCGGGCGGGAGGTGTCCCGTTCGGGCCCGAAGCGGGCCACCATGTGGTCGAACGGGTAGTCCTGGTACCGCAGCAGGTCCGTCATGCCCTGCCGGACGGCGGCGCACTGGGCGTCCACCGGCCGGTCCGCCGGGACCGTCATCAGGTGCGGCAGGGTGTTGACGAGCATGCCGACCGCGTCGGCCAGGGCCGGGTCGTCGCGCCGCATCGCGGGCATGCCGACGAAGAACTCCTGCCGTCCGGTGAGCCGGGCGAGCAGCACCCCGTAGGCGCTGGCCAGCCAGACGGCCGTGGAGACGCCGGCCCCGGCCGCCGCCGTGCTGATCCGCCGTACCTCCTCGGGGCCCAGCTCCAGGAAGAGGGTGTCCCCGGCGTAGGACTGCATCTGCGGCCGTGGGTGGTCCAGGGGCAGTTCCAGCGGGGCGATGTCGCGCGACAGCTGCCGGCGCCAGTGCTCGGCGGCCTGCTCGGAGGCGGCGCCGGCCGCGTCCTGGCGGCGGACGAGTGCCGGGACGTCCGCCGGGAGCGCGGGCAGCTCCGGCAGGTCCCGGTCGGCCAGCGCGTTGTACACCAGGACCAGGTCGCGCATGAACACCCCGAGCGACCAGCCGTCGGAGGCCAGGTGGTGGTGCGAGACGATCAGGACCGCCCGGTCGCCGGGCAGCGCGGCGAGGGTGCAGCGGGCCAGGGGTGCGGCGGCCAGGTCGTAGACGTGGCGCAGTTCCGCGTCGAGGGTCCGCGCCAGCCGGGCCTGGGCCTCCTCCTCGTCGAGGGTGTCCAGCGCGACCCGGCGCAGCGGCACCTCGGGCCGGTCCACGACGCGGGCGACGGGCGATCCCTCCACGGTGTCGAAGACCGTCCGCAGGGCCTCGTGCCGCCGCACCACGTGGTGCAGGGCCTTCTCCAGCAGTTCCGCGTCGAGGGCGCCGGTCAGCTCCCAGGCGGCCACGATGTTGTACAGGGCCAGGCCGGGTTCGACGCTCTCGGCGAAGAAGATCCGGCGCTGGGCGGCCGACAGGCCGTCCTCGGGCTCGGCCCCGGGGGCGGCGGAGGTGTCGGGGGCGGCGGGAGTGTCGGCGGGGTGCGCCGATTTCGCGTCGATGACCGCGGCGATGGCCGCCAGGGTCGGGTCGCCGAACACCTCGTGCAGGGCGAGGGTGACGCCGAACTCGGCGCGGATGTCGTTGCCGAGCCGTGCCGCCATCAGGGAGTGCCCGCCGAGGGAGAAGAAGTCGTCGTCCCTGGCGAGGTCCTCGGTGCCGAGGATGCGTTCCCACACCGCCGCCAGCCGGCGTTCGGTCTCGGTCTCGGGGCGGGCGCCGGTGGCGCGGGTGCCTGCCGACTGGAGCAGCCGGACGGTGTCCACCTGGCCGTCGCGCCGCCGCGGGAGCTGCGGTACCTGGGCGATTTCCGTGCCGGGCGCGAGCGCGGCGATGCCGTCGGCGGGCAGTTCGGTACCGGCGGCGTAGTAGTACGCCGGGACGAGCCGCCAGCCGGGCTTGTGGCGCACCTGGGCGGCGATACCGGGGTGGGCGCCGTCCAGGCCGACGTAGGTGACGGGCCGGTCGTGGCCGAGGGCGAGCAGCAGCGACTCCAGGGCCGGGTCCGGCTCCAGGGGTACGAAGCCGCGCCGCTCGATCGGCAGGGCGGAGCCGCGCGACATGCCCAGGCCCGCCCACGCGCTCCAGCCGAGGGAGACGGCCGCGCGGTGGCCGCGGGCGCGCAGCACGCGCACCGCTTCGTTGAGCGCGCTGTTGGACGCGGAGTACTCGGCGTATCCGGCGCCGCCGAAGTAGGCGTTGACGGAGCTGAAGGCGACCAGGGGCGCGGCCGGGCCGGCGGCTTCCGCGAGGGCGAACAGGCCGCCCACCTTGAGGGCGGTGTACCGGGCCAGTTGCTCGCCGTCCACGGCGCCGCGCTCGCCGAGGCCGTCCAGGGACTCCTGGCCGAAGGTGCCGAGGCCGGCGAGGTGGAACGCGCCGTCCAGGCGTCCGGCGTCGGGGCCGACGGCTGCCCGCAGCCGGGCCGGCGCGTCGGGGGCGGCGAGGTCCACGGTGACGTACCGGACCCGGGTCCTGGCCGCCAGTGCGGCCAGTGCGCGGCGGCGGTCCTCGTCCAGCCGTTCCTCGGGGGTGCTGCCGACGAGGATCAGCCGCGCTCCGTACCGGTCGGCCAGGAAGCGGCTCACCTCGCGGCCGACGCCGCCGAGGCCGCCGCTGATCAGATAGCTGCCGCCGGTGCGCAGGGCCGTGCCACCACCGGCGTCGGGGGCCGGGGCGGGGGCGACGGGGGCCGGGGCCAGCACCCGTTCGGTGCGGACGCCGCCGTGGTGGGCGACCACCGGGCTGCCCGCGGAGGAGGTCAGTTCGGCGGCCAGGGCCGTCGCGGTCGCCGCGTCCAGGGTGTCGAGGTCGCACCACACGACGGTGGGTGCCCCGGTGTCGTCGTTGACGCTGCGCACATAGCCCTGGAGCGCGCCGAGGTAGGCGCGGGCGGTGTCGTCGCGGCCCCGGGCGGCGACGCTGACCAGCAGGATCCGGCGGGGACCGGCCGCTTCCCCGCCGTCGGCGGTGAGCCGGCCGGTGGTGGACTCCAGGAGCGCGAGCACGTCGTCCGCGCCCCAGCCGTCCCGGGTGAGGGTCAGATCGACCCGGGCGTCCAGTGGCCGCTCGGAGTGCTCCTCGACCGGCCCGGTCACCACGGTCAGCGCGCCGGCCAGGGCGCGGCCGACCTGTTCGCGGTCGGCGGGGGCGCCGCCGTCCAGGGTGAGCGCGACCGGCCGGCCGGCCGCGGCGGGGGGCAGGACGCGCGGGTGCGTGGTCTCGGTGAAGAACCACGGCGGGACCTGGGTCCGCCGGGTGCCGCGCAGTTGTCCGGTGGAGCGCAGGATCTCGTCGTACTCGCCGGCGGTGAGCCGGGCGACGAGCTTGCCGCGCTGGATCTTGCCGATGCTCGTCTTGGGGATCTGCTCGGTGCGCAGCGGCACCACGTAGCGGGCGGACATGCCGAACTCGCGGCGCAGCGCGGCCTGGATCTCCCGGATGTGGCGGGGCGCGCCGGCCGGGTCGGTGGTCTCGGGGACGTAGAAGACGGCCAGATGGTCGGTCACATCGTCCTCGGCGCGTACCGAGCAGGCCGCGGCGAAGGTGGGGAGGACGCCGGGGACGGTCTCGACCAGCGCCTCCAGGTCCACGTTCTGGTAGTTGAGGCCGTTGACGATGATGCGGTCGGCGCCGCGGCCGGTGAAGGTGACCCTGCGGTCCTGGATGAACGCCAGGTCCCCGGTGTCGAACCAGCCGTCCTCGCGGAAGAACCGGGCGTTGGCCTCGGGGTTGTTGAAGTACTCCAGCAGCCGGGTGGCGCCGCGCACCTGGAAGGTGCCGATGCGGCCCTCCGGCACCACGGTGCCCTCCTCGTCGACGACCCGGGCCTCCACTCCGGGGTAGACCCGGCCGCACTCGACGAACCGGCCGCCGGAGCCGCCGGGGCGGTCGGCGAAGTCCAGGGTGCCGTCCGGGTGGATGCGGCGTACGTCCCGTACGCCGGTGGTGCGCCCGCGTGCCAGTTCGTCGGAGACGATGACCATGTTGCAGGTCTCCGACATGCCCCACTCGGGTTTGACGGCGTCCGCCGGGAGCCCGTACGGCTCCAGCAGGGTCAGCAGCCGCTGGCAGGTGGCGTAGTGCACCTGCTCGCCGGCGTTGATCCAGCGGCGTACGGCGGACAGGTCCCAGCGGGCGGGGGCGGCGTCCGCCACCGCGTCGGCGAGCAGCGCCAGCATGGAGTTGGGGCCCCAGGTGTTGGTCGCGCGGTGGGTGCTCGCCAGTTCGGCCCAGCGCAGGGGTTCGTGCAGCACGTAGTCGGTCGCGGCGTGCACCTGCCGGGCGCCCAGGTAGACGGGCAGCAGATGGGCGTGGACCAGGCCCACGACGTGTTCGATCGCGAGCCAGTTGAGGAAGACGTCGTCGGCCGCGTAGCCGCTGTGCTGGACCGCCGCCCGCTGCTTGTTCAGCAGGGTGGCGTGCGACTGCACGACGCCCTTGGGGGTGCCGGTGCTGCCCGAGGTGAACAGGATCAGCGCGGGCAGGTCGGGGGCGATGTCGACCGGGCGCGGGGTGCCGTCGTGCGCCTCGGCGTCGGCCAGGGACAGCAGCGTCGCACCGTCCAGCAGGCGCGCCGCCTCCGGCAGCAGGCCCGGGGTGGTCAGCACGCGCGGCCGGCGGGCCGTGGTCCAGATCCGCCGCAGGGCCTCGGCCTCGGTGCGCCGCTCCCGGTAGTCGGCGGAGGGGGTGACGGGTACGGCGGTGGCGCCGCACAGCAGCGTTCCCCACAGGGCGACGGTGAACTCCTCCTGGCTGCCGGCCAGCAGCAGCACGCGGTCGCCGGTGGTCACCCCGTCCCGCTGGAGGTGGGCGGCGACCCGTTCGGCCCGGGCCAGCAGCCGGGCGTAGGGGACGGACACGGTGCGGCCGGCGGCGTCCACGAAGTGGCAGCCGGTGTCCTCGCCTGCGCGGGCGGCGCGGTACAGCGTGGCGGTGACGGTCTGCGCGTCCCCGGGCACCTCCAGGATCGGCGGCCCCTGGATGTAGGCGGGGACGGCGGGCCGCGGGCCGGCGGCCGGTGCGGTGTCCTCGTCGGCCGCCGGGGCGGGCGGGGCGAGCGGCGCCACCGGGGAGCCGTAGTCGTAGACCTCGCGGTGCAGGACGGCGCTCTCGCGCAGCCCGTGCGACGTCCGCCAGGCGCTCTCGGCTTCGCTCAGCGTCTCGCGGTCCAGGACGGCGGCCTGGCGCAGCAGCGCGTAGTCGACCCGGCCGTGCCGGTCCAGCGGCAGGCTGCTGAGGGTGACGACCTCGTCCACCGGTACGCCGGGCAGGTCCTCGGCGGTGACGGCGCGGCCGGAGGTGGTGCGGACGAAGGCGACGGCGCGGGTGGCTCCGCCGGCGGTGCGGCACTGCACGACGGCGCACTCGGCGATGTCGTCCGCTCGCAGCGCGCCGGCCTCCACGGTGGCGACCGGGTAGCGGCGCCCCCGGTGGCGGATCAGTTCGGATGCTCTCTTGGTGTGACGCGTACTCATGGTGAATCCCCCGATGGTGTGATCAGTCGTCCAGTTCGATGGTGGTGCCGTTCACCCACCTGCCACCGTCGCCGGTGGGGTAGAGGAACGCGCTCGGTGCGGGGAAGCCGGGTGCGATGGCGCCCTCGGCCATCCAGGCGGCCCATTCGCCGTCGGCGGGCAGGGCGGCCGGGGAGTCGGCGCCGGCGTAGATCTGCCCCGGGACGCCGTCCGGGCAGGGCCGCCCGCGGTCGTCCAGGACGTACACCGGCCCGGTGAAGCGCTCGAAGAACTCCCGCTGGTCCTCGTGGGCCGCGATCACCGCCGGGGACTTCTCCGAGCGGCGCAGCAGTTCGGCGACCTCGGCGGGGTCGGTCCCGTCGATGTCGGCGACCTCGGCCCGTCCCTCCGCGAGCTGGAGCAGGCAGGCGCGGAAGACGCGGGAGAAGGCGGCGACCCACTGCGGGTCGACGGCTCCGGTGGTCGAGGAGAACCGGACGGTGAGCCGGTCGCCCGGTACCGCGACGACGGTGAGCCGGTAGTTCGTCCGCTCGTGGCTGGCGAACTCCCCGATCTCCAGGCGCCGGGAGCGCAGGTGCTCGGGGCCCAGGGGGTAGTTCTCCAGGATGAAGAGGACGTCGAACAGGGAGCGTCCGGCGCCGATGCCGGCGCTCTCCAGGATGTGGGTGGTGGCCAGGTCACCGTGTTCCAGGGCGTCGAAGCCGTTGCGCTGCATCCGCTGGAGCAGGTGCGGTACGTCGTCGTCCTCGGTGGTCTCCACCCGGACGGGCAGGGTGTTGATCAGCAGGCCCACGATGCTCTCCACACCGTCGACCTCGGGGGTGCGTCCGGAGACGGTGGTGCCGAACAGCACCTCGTCGGTGCCGGAGACGACGCGCAGGGAGAGCGCGAGCGCCGTCTGCAGAACGGTGCTGAGCGTGCAGCCGGCGGTGGCGGCGAACGTGCGGACGGCGGTGGTCTCCTCGGTGTCGAGCACCAGGTTCAGCTGGCTGAAGCGGTCCTCGCTCCCGTCCGCCGGTGCGGCTTCCGGGGGCAGGGCCGAGGGCTGGGCGCCCGCCAGGTGGCGGGCCCAGTAGGCGCGGGCCGCGGCCGGGTCGAGCCCGCGCTGCCAGTGCGCGAAGCGGCGGAAGGGCGGTGCCGGTTCGGGGACGATGTCGGTGCGGTCGGCGTCGTACAGCTCCATGGCCCGGCTCAGCATCCGGAAGACGCTCCAGCCGTCCAGGGACAGATGCGGGAAGCTCAGCACGAAGGTGTGCTCCTGCGGGCCGGTGCGCAGCAGGGTGACCCGCAGCAGCGGTCCGCCGGCGAGGTCGAAGCCCTGCGCGATGTCCTCGGCCAGGGCCGCCTCCACCGCCGCGTCGATGGCCTCGGCCGCACCGTGCTCCGCCGTCAGGTCGCGGTAGGCGAGGGCGAAGCCCGCCTCCCGCAGCACGACCTGCACCGGGCGGGTGAGGTCCTCCCAGCTGTAGACGGTGCGCAGCATCTCGTTCTCGGCGACGACGGTGTGCCACGCCGCCTCGAACACCTCCGGGCGCAGTGCGCCCCGCAGGGTGGTGACGATCTGTCCGAAGTAGTCGCTGCCGCCGGGGTGCATCAGTTCGTGGTAGAGCAGCCCTTCCTGGGTGGGGGTCAGCGGCAGGACGTGCTCGATGCGGTCGCCGTAACGTTCCCGCAGCAGGTGCCGTTCGGCGGCGGTGAGCGGATCGTCGCCGGTGTCCGCGGAGCCGGCCGCCCCGGTGGGCGCGGCGTCCAGGCGGTGGGCGAGGTCGAGCAGGCGCTGCTCGTAGCCGGTGAGCATCCGGGCCACCTCGGGGCGGTCCGCGAAGCGGTGGTCCACCCGGACGGAGACCTTCAGCTCGTCGCCGTACCGGAAGATGTTGACCTCGATCGCGCACTCGCGCCGTGAGTCGGGGTCCCGGAAGAGGCCGTAGGCGGCGTCCGCCAGGCGCATCCCGGCGGGCATGGCGCCCAGGTAGTTGAACGCGACCGGGATGGCGGCGGCCGGGTGGCGGACCGCGCCGGCCAGGAAGGCGAGCGCGCCGTAGTCACGGCCGCCGGCCGGGATGTTCTCCAGGTGCGCGCGGCAGGCCAGCACGCCGGCGACCGGGTCCGGCGCGCCGCCGCTGGGCAGCACGGTGGGGTAGATGCTGGTGAACCAGCCGACCGTGCCGGACAGATCGAGGTCGTCCACGACGTCGGCCCGGCCGTGCCCCTCCAGCAGCACCGGCAGCGCGTCGGTGCCGAACGCCTCGGCGTAGGCGTCGCCGAGCGTCGCCAGCAGCGCGTGCTGGAGTTCGGCGCCGGGGACGTGGCGTCCGATGCGGGAGAGTGTGGCGGTGGCCGCCGCCGGGAGCCGGAACTCCCGGTCCACGGTGCCGCCCTCGGTGAGGATCACCTGCGGGAACGGGCTGCGCACCCGGGCGGTGACGTCCGACCAGTGGGGCAGCTGCGCGCGTATCTCGTCGGAGGCCGCCCGGCGGTGGGTGGCGGCGATCCAGGCGGAGAAGCCGGCGGTGCCGGTGGTGGCGGGCAGCGCGCCGGGGCCCTCGCGCAGGGCGGTGTCGAGGTCGCGGGCCATGATCCGCAGCGACACCCCGTCGCTCACCAGGTGGTGCACCGCCAGGACCAGTTTGTGCTCGGTGCCCACGGTGACCTTGGCGGCGCCCAGCATCCGGCCCGCCGCCGGGTCGAGGCCGCGCTGGAGTTCCGTCAGCTCCCCGGTGATCTCGGCGAGGTCGGTCACCGTCCAGGCCGCGACGGGGAGGTCGGCGGCCGGCAGGTCCTCCTCGTAGTGCCACCGGCCGTCCACCCGGTGGAGCCGGGCGCGCAGCGCGGGGTGGC
This sequence comes from Streptomyces harbinensis, assembly GCF_900116145.1. Classification (GTDB taxonomy): domain Bacteria; phylum Actinomycetota; class Actinomycetes; order Streptomycetales; family Streptomycetaceae; genus Streptomyces; species Streptomyces carpaticus. The sequence continues at coordinate 405,370 of NZ_FPAB01000001.1, forward strand.
GGTCGGCGACGGCGCGCAGGGCGGCGGCGATCCGGTCGGGGGCGTGGTCGTGCTCCAGATCGAGCACCAGCGGCAGGTTCCAGTGGCCGAGCCATTCCTCCTCGCCCAGCGCCTCAAGGATCCAGGCGTGCATCGGGGCCAGTTCGGCGGTGTCCTCGCGTTCGATGACGGCCACCGCCGCCCGGCCCGGGCGCAGGATCGCGGCCAGCTTGCGGATCGTCTGGTTCTCGAAGACGTCGCGGGCGGAGAGGTGGTAGCCGGCGGCGCGCAGCCGGTTGGTCATCTGGATGACCTGGATGGAGTCGCCGCCGAGGCTGAAGAAGGTGTCGTCGGCGCCGAACGCCTCGGTGCCGAGGAGTTCGGCCCACACCCGGCGCAGTTCGGCGGCCTCGGGGCCCAGGGCGGCCATGGCCTGCCGGTCCCCTGTGGTGGACTCGGGCCGGGCGGGGGCGATCTCGACGGCGGCCAGCGCGCGCCGGTCGACCTTGCCGTTGCGGTCCAGCGGCAGCCGCTCCAGCGGGACGAGGACGGCCGGGACCATGTAGTCGGGCAGCAGGCGTTCCAGGTCGCCGCGCAGGTCCCGGTCGGTGTCGCCGGACCAGAACGCCACCAGCCGCAGGGCGCCGCCGGTGCCCGGGCGGGCCTCGACGACGATCTCCCGTACGCAGGGCAGGGAGCGGGCGACCCGTTCGATCTCCGGCAGTTCGACCCGGAAGCCGCGGATCTTGACCTGGTGGTCGGCGCGGCCGATGAACTCGATGTCGAGGTCGTCGTTGAGCCGCACCAGGTCTCCGGTGCGGTACATCCGCCCGCCGGGGGCGAAGGGGTCGTCGAGGAAGGCGGCGGCGGTGAGGTCCGGGCGGTTGAGGTAGCCGAGCGCGACGCCCCGCCCGCCGACGTACAGCTCGCCGGGGACCCCGGCCGGCTGGAGCCGGCCGCTGCCGCCCAGTACGTACGCCGAGGAGTGTCCGATGGGGCGTCCGATCGGTACGGGCCGGTCGGCCGGGTGGTCGGCCGGGATCGGGTGGGTGGTGGAGAAGGTGGTGTTCTCGGTGGGTCCGTAGCCGTTGATGACACGCACGCCGGGGTCGGCGTCCAGCACCGCGCGGATGTGCCGGGGCGACAGGACGTCGCCGCCGACCAGCAGGTTCCGCAGCCCGGTGAAGGCGGCCGGGTCGGCGTCCACGATCTGGTTGAACAGCGGGGCGCTCGCCCACATCACGGTGGCGCCCGCCTCGCGGATCGCCTCCCGCAGGGTCCGGGCGTCCAGCAGCACGTGTTCGTCCACCAGGTGCAGTTGGGCGCCGTTGAGGAGCGCGCCCCACACCTCCAGGGTGGAGGCGTCGAAGGTGAGCGAACCGGTCTGGAGCACCACGTCATGGGCGCCGAGGGCGACGAACTGCGGCCGGTGCACCAGGCGCAGGATGTTCTCCGCCGAGACGACGACGCCCTTGGGACGGCCGGTGCTGCCCGAGGTGTACATGACGTAGGCGGCCGTGGTGGCGGCGTCGGCGGCGGGTGCGTCCCCGGGGCGGGGCGCGGCGTCCGCCGGCCGCTCGTACCCGCCCAGTTCCAGCTGCGGTACGGCGCTCTCGGTCCGCCCGGCGTGGTCGAGCAGCAGGACGGCCTCGGAGTCGGCGAGGACCAGGTCCCGCCGTTCGGCCGGGTCGGAGGGGCGCAGCGGCACATAGGCGGCGCCCATGCGCAGCGCGGCGATCATGGCGATCACCACGTGCGGGGAGCGGCGGGCCATGACCGCGACCCGGCTGCCGGCCCGGACGCCGCCGGCGTGCAGCCGGTCGGCGCAGGCGCCGGACAGCTCCCACAGCTGGGCGTAGGTGAAGCGTTCGGCGCCCATCACCAGGGCGGTCGCGTCCGGCCGTTCCCGTACCACCTCGGCCAGCCGGGCCGGGATCGAGGGCGGCAGGGGCGCGTCGAGCGGGCCGTTGACGGACAGGATCCGCTCCCGCTCGGCGGCGCCGACGATCTCCAGCGAGCCGACCTCGGGGTCGCGCAGCCCGGGCAGGTCCGCGAGCACGGTGAGGTAGGCGGCGCTCCACCGTTCGACGTCCCGCCGGGCGAACAGGTCGCGGCGGTACTCGAAGACCAGGTCGAGCCGCCCCTCCCGCTCGAACGCCTGCACGGACAGGTCGAACTTGGCGGTCTCGCTCTCCCAGATCCGCAGCCGCCACGCCGCCTCCGGGGTGGTCACCTGCTCGATCTGCGCGTTCTGGAGCGCGAACAGCACCTGGAAGAGCGGGTTCTTGTTGTGCGCCCGCTCCGGCTGCAGCGCCTGCACCAGGGAGTCGAACTGCACGTCCTGGTTGTCGTGCAGGCCGATGACCTTCTGCTTGACCTGCGCCAGCAGCGCGGAGAACGGCTGCGCGTCGTCGATCCGCAGGTCGAGGGGCAGGGTGTTGGCCAGGAAGCCGACGAGCCCGGAGGTGTCGCCCAGTCCCCGGTTGGCGACGAGCGTGCCCAGCCGCACATGGTCGCTCAGGGTCAGCCGCTGGTGCAGCACCGCGTACGCGGCGAGCAGCAGCACGTACAGCGAGACGTCGTGCTCGCGGGCCAGCCGGCGCAGCCCGGCCAGTACCTCGGGGGGAACGGTGGCGGTGAGGTGCTCCCCCGCCGAGGTGGCGCTCTCCCCGGCCGCCGCCCGGGCGGGCAGTTCGGCGGGCACCGCGATGTCCCCGAGCTGGTCCGTCCAGTACGCCAGCTGGCGGCGGTACGCCTCGGACCTCTCGTAGGCGGTGACGTCGGCGACGTACCGGGGGTAGAGGCCGTCGATCGGGTCGAGCCGGACCACGCCGTGGGCCAGCAGATCGCGGTGGATGGCGGCGAGGTCGGAGAGGATGACGCCCATCGACCAGCCGTCGGAGACGATGTGGTGGATCGTCAGCACGATGGTGGCGCGGTCCTCGGTCTCCCGGACCACGGCCGCCCGTACCGGCGGTTCGGCGAGCAGGTCGAAGGGGGTCGCGGCGGAGCCGGCGATGATCCGCTCCACCTCGGCCGCGCGCCCGTCCTCGGGCAGCGCGCGCAGATCGTGCTCGGTGAAGGCCGGTGCCAGCTCCGTCACCGGTACCAGCCGCTGGACGATGCCGCCCTCGCCGTCGCTGTCCGGGCCGAAGCGGACGCGCAGTGCCTCGTGCCGGTCGATCAGCTGCATCACCGCGACCTTCAGCAGCGGTGCCGCGACCTGACCGGTGACGGTGAGGGAGACGGTGTTGTTGTAGTACGGGCTGGAGGGGTCGGCTTCGAAGAGGAACCACAGCCGGCGCTGCTGCGGGGTCAGCGGGTGCGCGCCGTCCGCCGCCGCCGTGCGGGGCGCCGGAGCAGCGGCGGCCGGTACCGGCGCGGGTGCGGGCGCCCCGCCGGCCGCGGCGATCCGCGCCAGGTGACGGATCGTCGGCTCGGCGTAGAACTCCTGGTGGGAGACGTGGACGACCTTCTCGTCGCGGAGCCGGGCGAGCAGCTGGATGGTGGCGATCGAGTCGGCGCCGACGTCGAAGAGGTTCTCGGTGACGCCGATGGTGTCCACCCGGAAGACGGTGCGGCAGATGTCGCGGATGCGTTCCTCCAGCGGCCCGTCCGGGCCCTCGACGGTCACCGCGCCGCGCAGGACGTCCAGCCGGCCGAGCACCCCGGTGCGGTCCACGGAGCCGTTGCGGTCCAGCGGCACCTCGTCCAGGAGCGCGTACCGCGCGGGCCGGCCGCCGGGGGCGGTCCGCAGCGTGCCGGCGATCTCGGCGGCGCGCGCGGCGAACAGGTCCTCGAAGGTGGCGAAGTCGGTGACCACGCACACCTCGTCCAGATCGGGCCGGTCCTCGCGGACGGGCAGCGCGGCGGGCAGCCGGGCCCCGTCCACGCCCAGGTGGACGCCGGGCGCGTCGGTGCCGACGACCCGGGCCAGCGCGAGCAGCGCCCGCAGCGGGTCCATCGTCGCGATGCCGCGGCGGCTCAGCGAGCGGTTGACCCGCAGGTCGCGGCTCATGCCGGTCTCGTCCCACACCCCCCAGGCCACCGAGGTGGCGGCCAGCCCGCGCGAGCGCAGCAGGGCGGCGTGGTGGGCCGCGAAGTCCGAGGCGGACACATAGCCGGAGACGGTGGTGCCCGGGGCCAGGCTGCGGGCGCTGGCGAAGGCGACCAGGAACGCGTCCGGGTGCCGCTCCAGCAGCAGATCGCCGAGCCGTTCGAGGCCGCGTACCTTCGGCTCGTACACCGCCCGCAGCTCGGCGGCCGACTGGTCGGTGATCAGGGCCTCGTGGATCACGCCCGCGAGGTGGAACACCCCGTGCAGGGGCAGCCCGGTGGCCGCGCGGTGTTCCTCGACCGTCTCCCGCAGCGCCCCGGCGTCGCCCAGGTCGCACTGCCGGTAGCTGACGGCCCCGCCGTGCTCCCGCGCGAGCGCGCGCAGCGCGGCGAGGTCCCGCTCGGCCCGCTCCGGGGCGCGCCGCCCCAGCAGCAGCACGTCGCGTCCGTAGCGGCGCAGCAGGAAGGCGACCAACAGCCGGCCGATGCCGCCGAGCCCGCCGGTGACCACCAGGAAGCCGTCCCGGCGGGAAAGCGGCGAGGGGCCCTCGGGCAGCGGCAGGGCCGCCAGCGCCTGGGTGTGGCGCACCCCGTCCACGTAGAGCACCGAGACGCCGTCCGCGACGGTGCGCTCCTCGCGGCGCAGGACGTCCACCGGGTCGGCGCCGGTGCCGGACAGATCGATGTGGAGGGCGGTGTGGCCCTCGGCCACGGCGCTGCGCACGAAGGCGGAGACGGTGGCGTGCCGGTAGCCGGGGTTGGCGGCCGGGGCGCCGAGCGCGGCCCGGGTGAGGACGGTGGTGCGGGTGAGGAGAAGTCCGGCCTCCGGCAGCAGCCGCCACAGGTTCTGGAGGCTGAAGACGCCCCGGTACTGCTCCTCGACGGCATCGGCGTCGTCGCCGGACCCGTCCAGGGCCCACAGATGCGCGACGGAGACGGCCTCGGCGCCGGCGGCGCGCAGTGTGGAGGCGAGCGACCGGTAGCCCTCCTCGTCCCTCGGGTCGATCTCGGTGACCAGGACGCTGGGCGGTACGGCGGCGGTGTCCTGGCCGGCGATCCGCGGGGTGTGGGCCCACACCACCAGGCGCCCGGGGTCGGCGGCGAGCCGCCGCACCGGGGCGGGGTCGTCGGAGAGGACGAGCAGGGCGGACGCCTCTTCCCGCGGCGCCTGCTCGGGCGGGCCGGCCGGTACCACGGTGTCGCGGTAGGCGCCCAGCGGCGGCGGTGCCGCCGGGGTGAGCGGGCCCGGGTCGGCCGGCGTGGTGAAGGCGTCCAGCAGTTCTGCGTCCTGAAGGGAGGTCAGGTCGGTGGCGAACGCCACTTCCCGGACGGTCGCACCGGCCTCCCGCAGCCGGCGGGCGACCCGTTCCCTGACCGCCTCGCGGTAGTCGGGGTGGTCGAGCCGGCTCTGTACGGCGGCCAGCGCGCCGCGCACGCCGGGCAGCAGCACCTCGCCGGTCCACACCCGCGCGTCCGCCACACCGGGCAGGGCGCGGACGGCGGCCTCGGTCGCGGTGTCCCGGGTCCAGTCCTCGCCGAGCCCGGCCAGGACGGCCGGGGTCCCGGTGCCGGGCACGGCCGGGCGGGGCAGGTCCGCTTCCTGCGGGGAGGCGGTCAGATACCGGCCGGGGCCGACCAGGGAGGCCACCGTCTCGGCGGCGCGTGCCCGGTCGCCGCCGCTCTCGCCGACCGCGCGGTCGGCGAAGTCGCCGTCGCGGTAGCGGGCGCCGAGCTTGGCGCGCTGGATCTTGCCGAGGTTGGTCTTGGGGATCTCCCGGCGGCGTACGGGGACGACCGCGTGCAGCCGTACCCCGATCCGGCGCAGCACATGGGCGCGGATCTCCTCGACGGGCAGGTCCGCCAGGCGTTCGCCGCGCGGTACGCAGAAGACGATCGCGCGGTCCTCGCCGGTGGCGGGGTCGGTGTGGGCCCAGGCGGCGGTGAAGCTGGTCTCCACGGCGGGCAGTTCCTCGATGGCGGCCTCGACCTCGGAGAGGTCCACGTTGAGGCCGTTGACGACCAGGATCTGCTTGGCGCGGCCGGTCATGGTGACCTCGCCGTCCCGGATGCGGGCGAGGTCGCCGGTGCGGAACCAGCGGTCGGCGGTGAACGCCTCCGCGTTGACGGCGGGGTTGCGGAAGTAGGCGGGGGTGACACAGTCGCCCCGGACCACGAGGTGGCCCACTTCGCCCTCAGGGAGGATCGTGCCGTCCGGGCCGGTGACGGCGACCTCCAGCCCGGGGATGGGGCGGCCCAGGGAGACGAACTGTCCGGTGTGCTGCGCCTCCTCGTCCCCGCCGCCAGTGCCGGCCGGCTCGGCGGGCGGGCGGAAGTCCCGGTTGTAGAGCACGCCCGAGCAGGTCTCGGCCATGCCCCAGACCGGCACGAACACCTCCGGCCGCAGTCCGTGGCCGGCCAGCGCGCGGCACAGCAGGCCGGTCAGCCGGGCGTTCACCATCTCCCCGGCGTTGATGACCTCGCGCAGGCAGGACAGGTCCCAGTCGGCGTGGTCCCCGGCCCGCACCAGGTTGTTGAGGAGGGAGTAGGCGAACTGCGGCGCCCAGGTGTAGTTGACGCGGTGCCGGTCCACCAGGTCGAGCAGGGTGAGCGGGTCGGCGAGGATGTGGCCCGGTGCGACCTGCACCTGTTCGCTGAGCCGGCGGATCCCGCGCAGATGGGACATCAGGATGCCCGCCGCGTGTTCCAGCGGCATCCAGTTGAGCTGCACATCGGTGGGCGCGCCGTCGTCCTGCATGACGCCGGCCTCGCGGGCCAGCATCGAGCGGTGGGTCTGCACGGCGCCCTTCGGCACTCCGGTGCTCCCGGAGGTGAAGAAGATGACGGCGGTGCCGTCGGGAGCGGCGGCGGGCGCCGGCGGCGGGTCCGGGAGGGCGGGCAGGTCCGCGGGCCGCGGGAAGGTCAGTACGGTGGCCGGGTCGTGGCCGAGGAGCCCGAGGACCCCGGGGTACTCCTCGGCGAGGGGTGTGCCGAGCAGGATCCGGCCGGTGCCGAGGGTGTCCAGGACCCGGGAGACGCCTTCCAGGCTCTCGCGCCGGAGGGCCGCAGGGACGCTCATCGGGACGGCGACGACGCCGGCGTGCATCGCGGCCCAGAACAGCGGCAGGTATTCGTGGCCGTCGGGTATCTGGAGGACGAGGTGATCGCCGGGCCGCAGGCCCGCGGTCCCGGTCAGCCAGTGGGAGAGCCGCAGCGCCTCGTCGTGCAGTGCGGCGTACGTCGTCGTGCGGTAGCCGCCTTCGGCGCCGTAGAAATGAATGCTGGTGTCGGGCGCACGGTGGGCCGCGTCCTGCAATGCTGCGAAGAGGTGGGACCAGTCCGGCGCATGGAGAATTTCGCCGCCCGAGACATAGGAAAGCCCGGCGGCAGCGTCGTGAACAGCCATCTTTCTTTGTTCCCCCGAAATTTGGACTACGTTCTCGCTGCTATCAGCTGAGTGATGCCTTGAAGATTGCCGTCGATGAAGAAATGACCTCCGGCATATGCCCGGAAATCGACGGCGGAAGTGGAGAGCCTTTGCCATTCGGTGTGGCACACCGCGTTCGCGGTGTCGTCGTCCTCACCATTGAGCACGGTGATGGGACTGCGGACGGGCACGGTTTCGTCGGCCGTGGCCGCGCCGTCCTCCAGCAGCCGGAAGTCGGCGCGCAGGACGGGCAGGAAGAGTTCGGACACCAGCTCGTCGTGGTCGGTGAGGGTGGGCGGCAGACCGCCGAAAGCCGCCAGCGCGGACAGCAGCCGCCGGTCGTCCAGCTCACCGACCGGCGCGCCGAGCACGTCGCGGTAGCACGGTGAGCCGCGTCCGGAGAGGAACAGGTGCCGCCCCTGGAGGCCCAGGGATTCCAGGCGCCGTTCGAGTGCGAGCGCCAGGTAGGCACCCATACTGTGACCGAACAGGGCAAAGGGCTGCCCGGCCGCGAGCAGCGGCAGGGTGCGGTGGGTGAGATCGTCCAGCGCCTCGCCGAGCGAGGCGTACAGGGGCTCGCTGACGCGCTCCCCGCGCCCGTTCAGCTCCAGCGGCACCACGTCCACGTGCGCCGGCAAGAGCGCACGCCACCGGTGGTACCGACTCGCACTGCCCCCGGCATGGGGCAGGCACAACAACATGACACGCATGAACGCAAAGACCCCCCGAAGGCCGTGCGCGGGTGGCGCACGGCAGTCTTTGCAACCCCGCAAGGGCTGCTACCGCTCAAATTTTCGACATGGCACGGCGAAGCCGCGCGGGTCGCTCCTGCATTTCGCCGAGTGCGGCTCACATGAAACCGCACAGTGCGGAACCAGTCAATTCCCCGTCGTGTTCCTCCGTACCGCCACGGATGCTAGCAGAGGTGCGCTCGGATTCGCCAACATCTCTTTCTCCGCACCATCGAAGCTCTGTACGGGCAGCGCATCGCGAACCGACCCGCTTTCTTTACCGGCGAGTAATCGACCGGCCCGGCGAAAAACAGCATCGGCGAATTGCCCGGACCCGCGGCCGGCTTATTCCACCGGCCACGCCCGCATGACCCGGCGTTCCGGCCGGTCACACCCCCGGCCGGCACCGAGGACGCCCGGACGCTCCCTCCCGCGCGGCACCCTGCCGCGTCGGCCCGCCGGGCGATGTCCCGGCGCCTGCCGCCCTCAGACACGCGTGATCACCCGTGCCCGGTTCCCGCCTTCCGGCCCGGCCCGGCCGCAGCCGCCCCGGCCGCCCCGGCCGCCCCGGCCGCCCGGTGACGGACCGTCGGTACCCGCCGCGCCGGTACGGACCGTCAGAAGGCCAGGACGGCGACCGTGCCCGCGTAGATCACGACGAGCAGCACCCCGTCGAAGCCCAGCCGCCACCAGCCGCGCTCCTGGCGCACCAGCAGTCCGCCGAGCAGCACGGTGGTCATCACCAGGGCACTCGCCGTCAGGAGCAGTTCGTCCGGCTGTGCCGTGTGGTACAGCGAGCCGCCCCGGTAGGCGATGTCGCCGATCACCAGGTTGAGCACGTCCAGGCAGTTGCCGCCGATGACCGCCGCGATCGCCAGGGTCACCGCGCCGCGGCGCACCGCCGCCACCGCGGTGACCGCTTCGGGCAGCGCGTTGACGATGCCCATGAAGACCGCCCCGACGAAACCGGCCCGCAGCCCGGTGCTGTCCACCAGCGTCTCGGCCGCCCGGGCGATCACCCAGCCGCCGGCCATCACCGTGGCACCCACCGCCACGAACTCCGCCCACAGCGTCCGGGTACGCCGCTCCCCCGCCGGCACGGCGGCGGCCGGCGCGTCCGGTACGGTCTCGCGGGTCCGCACCGCCACCCACATGGGCCGCCGCCGGTCCAGGATCAGCCGCAGCCCGCCCCAGTAGAACCCCACCAGCACCAGGGACGCCGGGTGCACGCCGAGGACGGTGATCTCCGGGCTGTAGACGGCCATCAGGACGATGCCGAGCAGACCGATGAGCAGGCTGCCGAAGAGGACGTTCTCCAGCGAGGCCGCGGCATGCTCCAGATTGACGCGGCGGTAGGCGAGGTCGGCGACCGCGACGGCCAGCGTCTGGGCGGCGATCCCGCCGACCGCGTTGCTGTAGGCCAGTTCGGGATGGTTCCCGGCGGCGGTGACGGTCGTCATCACGATCCCGGAGAGGGAGGTCATCAGGCCGAAGAACACCGCGCCGAAGAGCGCCTCGCCCTGCCCGGTGCGATCCGCCAGCGTGTCACCGAGCCCGGCCAGCCGCACTCCGCCGACCACCGTCAGCGCCCCGGCGGCCAGAAACAGGACGACGCTCCATCCCAGCGGCCACGGCGAGGTGAGAAAGTCCGGCACGCACGCTCCTCCCCCGGCCACCGCCGGACACCCGGCCCGCACGGCACGCCTTCGCCCGTCCTCCATCATCGGCCCCGCCCCGCCCACCCGCATCCGGAGACGCCCGGTCCGGAACGCGGGGCGGTACCGGCGCGGCGCGCTGTCCGTGGTGGCTCCACCGCCCCGGGCGGGCCGGAACCCGGCCGGGCCCGCTGGCTCACCCTCGTCATGCCGGAACTGACCACCCGGGCCCGCCGGGCAGAAAGCTGACGGCCTGCCACCCCGCACACACCGCCGCGGCACGCTCCCGGCAGACACCCGGACGGCGCCGGGCAACCCCCGGGGCCAGCCCGCCGTCACCCGCGGAACCGGGAGCGGTACGCGCCCGGGGGGGATACCCCGGGCGCGTCGGAAGGCCCGGCTGAAGGCGTGCGGGGAGGCGTAGCCGACCGCGCCGGAGATCGACTCGACCGGCTCGTCGGTATCGCGGAGCCGGACGGACGCCAGGTCCATCCGCCACTGCGTCAGGTACGCACCGGGCGTCTGTCCGAGGGCCGACCGGAAGCGCCTGGACAGGGTCGTCCGGGACACCGCCGTCGCGGTCGCCAGGGACGCGGTGGTCCAGGGGTGTTCAGGTCGGGCGTGCACACGCTCCAGGGCGTCGCGCACGACCGGGTCGCGCAGCGCGCCCAGCCAGGAGCCGGCCCGCTGCTCCGGGTGGCGGGCCAGCCAGACCCGGATGAACTGGATGAGCAGCAGGTCGACGATGCTGTTGACGGCGGCGGTGGTACCGATCTGCGGCTGCGCGAGTTCGGCGGTGAGCAGTTCGACGGTCTTGCTGAGCTGTGTGCTCTCCCGGCCGGTGACGTGCAGCGGCCCGCCGAGGGAGGTGAGGACCGGTGTGCTCACCTCCGGGTCCTGTTCGTAGCGCAGGATGAGCACTTCCGTCCGGGCCGGCGCCGAGCCCAGACGCAGCGGGCTGCCGTCGGTGAGGGCCCGGTCCGTGGCCTTGCGGTCACAGGGACCCATCGCCGTACCGGACCCGCCGGCTATCCCGTGGGCGGTGCCCGGCGCCACCAGGACGGCGTCCCCGGCCCGCACCTCCCGGGGCTTCCCGCCCGGGAGGTGCAGCCACATCGTGCCCCGGGACACCACGTGCAGGGCCGCTGCCGGAGAGGAGTCCAGCCACTGGCCCCAGGTTCCTCCGGCCTCCAGCACAACCCCGAGCGCCCCGCGCGCGCCCGAGATCCGCAAGGCCTCCGCGAGTACGTCCATGGTTCCCTTCTCGCCGACAGCCGTCAGAGCACGTCGAGCACGATCTTCCCGGGTACTTTCCGCGCGAACAGCGCCCGGACGGCGTCGCCCACGTCCCGCCAGTCGCCGCGCAGCCCGATGGGTGCCGAGAGCTTCCCGGCGGCCATGAGGCCCAGCAGGTCCGTCAGCTCCCCGCCGGTCGGGGTCATGTCGCCGTAGGTGGCGATGGCGCGGGGTTCGCCGAAGCCGAACAACTCCCCCGGCGGGAACGTGGTCGCCTGCCCCGAGGAGTACCCGACCAGATGGATGGTGCCCCCTTCGGCGAGGGACCTCCACGCCTGCTCCACCAGTGGCCCGCCGATCGTGTCCAGGACGAGGTCGAACCGGCGCCCGGTCCCGGCCAGGTCGGTCAGCACCTCGCCGGCCCCGAGGTCGCGGAGTCCGGCGGCCCGGGCCGGCGAACCCACCAGGGCCGTCACCCGGGCGCCCGCCAGCGCCGCCAACTGGACGGCGAAGCGCCCCACTCCCCCACTGGCGCCGGTGACCAGGACGTCGCGCGCCAGCAGGGAGCGCCTGCGCAGTACCCGCAGCGGGGTGACTCCGGCGATCCCCAGTGCGGCACCCGCGGCCAGGTCCACGCTCTCGGGGACGGTGCCGAGCGAGGCGGGACGGACGGCCACCCGCTCCGCCCAGGCGTGGGGAGCCATCCCCACCGCGACGCGCGTCCCCGCGGGCGGCCCCGAACCGTCGGCCGCCGCGCGTATCACGACGCCGGCCGCGTCGTGGCCGTGGACGGCGCCGGCCGGCCACTGGTCGATGTAAATTCAGCTCGCCGAAGTTGAGACCGATGTGCCGTATCTCCACCACCGCCTCGTCGCCGGACGGAACGGGATCCTCGACATCGGCGAACCGGACGGGGCCGGCCTCGCCGTGTTCGACCACAAGGGCGCGCATGGGGGTGATTCCTCTCTTCGTGGATGCGCCGGAACACCGGGCGCGGCAGTGGGCGGCGGGCGCGCGTGCCGCACGGCCGCCTGTCCGAAACCCTCGTGCACGGCCGGCACGGCGACCAGCCCCGTGAGCGTCGATCGGTTGACCATCTGTGCCGGTGCGGCGCGCGCGGCGCGGGTTCCGGGACGGGGGAGGGCGCCGGATCGTCCCGGACCGGCTGCGATCACCGGGCGCGGTGACCGGGTGCGCGCGATGGCGGGCTAGGGTGCGCGCATGCACCTGGTGGGGAGGGACGCCGAGCAGGCGCGGCTCCGGCGTCTGCTGGCGGACGCGCGCGAGGGACGCAGCGGGGCGCTGGGGCTGCGCGGCGCGCCGGGGATCGGGAAATCGGCGCTTCTCGACCGGGCCGTGTCGATCGCCGAAGCCGCGGGCATGCGGGTGGTGCGCGCGGCCGGGATCGAGTCCGACCACGAGCTGGCGTACGGCGGCCTGCACCAGCTGCTGTTCCCGCACATGGACCGGCTGGACGCGCTGCCCACTCCGCAGGCGAGCGCGCTGCGTCGCGCATTCGGCCTGGCCGAGGGAGGCGACGCCAACCGGTTCCTGATCTCCGCCGGCACGCTGTCGCTGCTCGCCCAGCTGGCCGAGGACGCCCCGCTGCTGTGCCTGCTCGATGACCTGCAATGGCTCGACCAGGGCTCCGCGGAGGCGCTGTTGTTCGCCACCCGCCGCTTCGTGGCCGACCCGATCGCGGTGCTGTTCGCCGTACGGGAGACATCGGCGCCGTTCGTGCTGGCGGGCGTCGAGGTCATGGACCTGTCCGGCCTCGCCGCGTCCGACGCCGCCCGGCTGCTCGACGGTCACGCACCGCAGCTCGCCGAACGGGTACGGACCAGGGTGGTCGCCGAGTCCGGCGGCAATCCGCTGGCGCTCATCGAACTCGGGACGTCCCGGCTCGCGGCCCGCGACGCCGACGAGTCCGATCCCGCCGGGCAGGTCGGCCCGCTGCCGGTGACCCGCCGCGTGCAGGAGACCTACCGCCACCAGATCGTGGAGCTTCCCGCCGCCACCCAGCGGGCGCTGCTGGTGGCGGCGGCCGACACGGCGGCGCCTCTCGCGGTGATCCTGCACGTGATCGAATCGCTCGGCGGCGCCGCCGGCGACCTGGCGCCCGCCGAACGCGACCGGCTGGTCCGGATCGACAGCCGGATCACCTTCCGCCACCCCTTGGTCCGGGCGGCCGTCTACCAGGACGCGCCGCTGCACCGGCGGATCGAGGTGCACCGCGCGTACGCCGAGGCGCTGCGCGCGGACGCCGACGCCGACCGCCGGGCCTGGCACCTCGCCGCGGCCACCACCCGGCCCGACGAGGCGGCGGCCACCGAACTCGACGGCGTGGCGGAGCGGGCCTGGCACCGCGGCGGCGCGATGGCGGTGTGCGCCGCCTACGAACGCGCCGGCCGGCTCAGTGCCGACCGGGAGCTGAAGGCCCGCCGTATCGCCCGGGCCGGGCAGGCGGCGTTCGACGCGGGCCGGGCCGACCGCGCCGCCCGGCTGGCCGCCGAAACGCTCGCGCTCACCGCCGACACCGGCGTCCGGGCCGACGCCATCTACATCCGGGGCGCCGTGGAGTACGAACGCACCTCGCCGCGGGCCGACGCGGAGCTGACGCTGGAGGCCGCCGCGCTGGTGCGCGACACCGATCCGGAGCGTGCCGCGCTCACGCTGTACGAGGCCGCGCACGCCGCCCGGCACGGGGCGGCGCACGACCTCCTGGAGCGTGCGGCGGATCTGCTGCGCGGCTTCACCCCGCCGCAGCACTGGGCGCCCGTCGTCGCCGCCCTGCTGGGGTGGGCGGAGCTGTTCGCCGGGCGTCCGGAGCCGGCCGTCGGCCCGATGCGCGCCCTCCGCACCGCCGCACCCGGTGGCGGGCACGATCTGATGCGGCGCATCACCGCCGCGATCGGCGGGCTCATGATCGCCGACGAGGACGCCGTCGCCGCGGAGACCGAGGAGATGCTGGCGGTGGTGCGGGCCACCGGGGCGCTGGGGTGGGTCCCGTACACCCTGAACGTGCTGGCCGTGGCGCGGCTGTTGCGCGGCGAGTTCGCCGACGCCCGCGCGTGCGCGGCGGAAGGCGTCGCCGTGAGCGACGAACTCGCCAACCGGACCGAGAGCCTGGCCCACCGGTCGGTGGAGGTGTGGCTGCACGCCGTGTCGGGGGACGAGGCACGCGCCCGGGCCCTCGCCGAGGAGGTGCTGCCGCGAGCCCGCGACCGGCACCGGGTCAACGCCGAGATCGCGGCCTGGGGTCTGGGGATGCTCGACCTCTCCGCCCGGCGGTTCGGGGACGCGTGCGACCGGCTCGATCAGGTGTCCCGGGGACCCGCACGCCGCGACCTCCTGGTGCGGGCGGTCCCGGACCTGATCGAAGCGGCCGTGCGCGGCGGCACGCCGGAACGCGCCCGCGGACCGCTGGCGGGCTTCCGGAACTGGGCCGAGCACGTCGACCGCCCGGTCGCCACCGGGCTCCTTCTGCGCTGCCGGGCGCTGCTGGCCGACGACGGCGCCGCCGACGCGCTGTACACCGAGGCGCTGCGGCTCCACGAGCGGCACGGCGGCCCGTACGAACAGGCCCGTACCCGGCTGGTGTACGGCGAGTGGCTGCGGCGCCGTCGCCGCCGCGCCGAGGCCCGCGGCCATCTCGCGACGGCGGTGTCCGCGTTCGAGCGCCTGGGCGCGCGGCTCTGGGCCGAGCGTGCGCGCGGCGAGCTGGCAGCCTTCGGCGAGCGGGGCGATGAGCCCCGGCACAGCGGCCCGCTGACTCTGCTGACCCCGCAGGAGCTCCAGGTCGTACGGCTGGCCGCCGACGGCCGCACCAACAAGGAGATCGCCGCGCAGCTCTTCCTCAGCCCGCGGACCGTCGGCCACCACCTCTACAAGGCGTACCCGAAGCTCGGTGTCACCGGGCGCGCCGAGCTGGCCCGGCTCGTCCGGTGACCGGTGCCGGTCGCCCGTCGCCCGTCGTCGGTCGCCCGTCGCCCGTCGCCCGGACACCAGTCACGATGACTGATGCCTCAGCGGTGGGCCGCGCCTAGCGTTTCGGTCATCCGGGCAGCGGCCCCGGCCGCACGACGAGGAGACGAGCATGACGAAGTACTTCCTGAGCCTCCCGCACGACTCCGCCGAGGAGCCCACGATGGAGGACATGGACCCCGCGGAGCTGCAGGAGGTCATGGCCGCGGTCGGTGCGTTCAACACGGCCATCCAGGAGGCGGGCGCGTTCGTGATGGCCGGCGGCCTCCAGCCGCCGTCGAGCGCGACCACGGTGGACTACTCCGGGGACAGCCCCGTCCTCACACCCGGCCCGTTCGTCGAGGCCGATGAGTACCTCGGTGGCTTCTGGATCATCGAGGCCGAGAACGACGACGTCGCGTTCGAATGGGCCAAGCAGGCCTCGCGGGCGCTGCGCAGCCGGATCGAGGTGCGGGCCCTCCAGGAGGAGCCCGGTGCCTGAGGACGGGCGGCGCCGTCGGCCACCCCGGTCGCCGACGGCGCGGCCGGGCCGCTGATCCGAGGGCCGGTCCGGGCGTGTCAGCCGGTCCGGGACGGCGGGGAGAATGAGCGGCATGACACGTCTCCGGGCTCCGTTCGGCCCATGGGATCCCGCTCCCCTGAGCGAGGTCGTCGCGCGTTTCTCCGGCTCGGGTTCCCGCTGGTGGGTGGCCGGGGGGCACGCCATCGAGCTGGCGGTGGGCCGCCGGATCCGGAGCCACGCGGATGTCGATGTCCTGCTGCTGCGGCGTGACCAGCTCGTGGTCCAGCGGGCTCTGCCGGGCTGGCAGTGGTGGGCGGCCGATCCGCCGGGGACCCTGCGTCCGTGGGCGGCGGACGAGGTGCTGCCCCCGGAGGTCCATGACATCTGGTGCCGCCCCGGCCCCGACGATCCCTGGCGCGTGCAGGTCATGCTCGACGAGTCCGATGGCCATGAGTGGGTGTCACGGCGGGATTCCCGGCTGCGTCGGCCCATCAGCGCACTGGGGACGGTCTCGGCCGGCGGTGTCCCGTATCTCGCCCCGGACGTGCAGCTCTACTACAAGGCCGACTCAACCCGGCCCAAGGACGAGACGGACTTCGCCGCCGCGCTGCCCGTCCTCACGGACGAGCAGCGCCGCCGGCTCGCCGATGCGCTGTTGATGACCTACGGACCGCACCCCTGGATCGCGCGCCTGCGGGCTTGACCACCGGGCCCCTTGCCCGGCCCGGCGGGCGCCGTACCGGGCGCCCGCCACCGCTTCGGAGGTCGGGGACCATGTCAGCGGAACGGTCCCCCCGGGACTGACGGTCGGCCCGGGCCAGGTCCAGGTCACGAACAAGGAAGGGAACCAGAGCAGTAACTTCCTCCCGGTCCAGATCGACGCCCCCTGAACCGTCGTCCGCGCCGGTCTCTCCCGGGCCGGCCGCCTCCGTCCCGCATGGGCCCCGCGCACCCAAGGGTGTGCGGGGCCCGCTCGCTGCACCCCGGCGGCACCCGATCGGATCGGACCGCAGCGATCGGGTGCGGCCGGGGTAGCCGCTGTCAGGGTGGGAACCGAAAGGAGGCCGCATGATCTCGGCACTGAACCAACTCGTCGATCACATCGAGCAGCACCTCGCGGAGGAGCCCGACATCGACGGGCTGGCCGGGGCGCTCGGCACGACCGGATACCACCTGCGCCGGATGTTCTCGTCGCTGGCCGGTATGCCGCTGTCGGAGTACGTGCGGCGGCGGCGCATGACTGTTGCCGCCGCCGATGTCGTCCGGGGCGGGAAGGGGCTGCTGGACATCGCCGTCCGGCACGGCTACGGCTCCGGTGAGGCGTTCGGGCGCGCGTTCCGGGCGGTCCACGGTGCCGGCCCCGGTGACGTCCGCCGGGACGGCGGCCCGCTGCGTACGCAACCACGGCTCAGGTTCCGCCTGACCGTCGAAGGGAGCACTCCCATGGACACCCGCCTCGTCGACCGCCCCGCCTTCCGGCTGGTGGGACACGCCACCCGCGTCCCGCTGATCCACGAGGGCGTCAACCCGCACATCCAGGAGCACATCGCCGCACTGCCGCCGGAGGAACATCTGCGGCTCAAGGCTCTCGGCGACACCGAGCCCAGGGGATTGCTCCAGGTCAGCGACGACGTCGATCCGGACGGGAGGGAGGGCAGCGAGCTGACCCACCTGCACGGAGTCGCCGTACGCCGGGAGACACCGGTCCCGGACGCTCTCGATGCCATCGAGGTGCCGGCCGGCATGTGGGCCGTCTTCCGCACCAGCGGACCGTTCCCGCAGACCCTCCAGACCGCCTGGGCGGCGACCGCGACCGAGTGGTTCCCCTCCAACCCGTGGCGGCTGCGGCCCGGCCCTTCCCTCGTCGCGTTCCTGGAGCACGCGGACGACCTCACCACCGCGACGTGCGAACTGTGGCTTCCCGTCGAACCGGCGTGAGGCACCCCGGTGGGGAAGGCGGCTGAGCGCCCGACCCGCCCCGGTCGGCGGCGGACCGCCGGCCGGGGCGGGGTACGGACGCGGGTGCGGCGGTCGGTCCGTCAGCCGGTCACCCGGCCGCGCAGGCCGCGCCGTTGAGGGCGAAGGCCGCCGGGGCCGTGGCGTCGCCGGTGTGGGTGGCCTGGTACCCGAAGCCGACGGACGCCCCCGGAGCGATGACGGTGTTGTGGGCCACGGGGGTGGCCGTGACGGTGCCGCCGGAGGTGGCGTAGCCGGCGTTCCACCCGGAGGTGAGGGTCTGCCCGGCCGGCAGGGCGAACGTCAGCGACCAGCCGTTCACCGCCGCCGAGCCGGTGTTGGTGACGGTGACCTCGGCGGTGAGCCCGGAGTTCCACGCGTTCGTGGCCACCGCTACCCGGCAGGCACCCGGCTGCGGATCGGGGCCGGGCCCCGGCCCCGGGCCCGGTTCGCCGCCCCGGTCCAGGCCGAAGAACTCGATCACCCGCGCCGCCATGCCCCCGCCCGGCACGTTGTGCCCGGTGCCCTGGAGGCTGATGGCCTCCACCGGCGCCTGCGCTCCGGTGCCGCCGTACCGGGTGCGGTTCCAGCCGGCCTGCGGCTGGTCGCTGTACGCGGGGGTCTGGCCGACGCCGAGCACCTGCGTCCACTGTTTGATCTGCTCACCGAAGTTCGGGTAGCGCAGGACGTCGTCCTGTGTGCCGTGCCAGATCTGCATGCGCGGCCGGGGGCCGGTGTAGCCGGGGTACGCGGCGCGTACGGTGTCGGCCCACTCCTGCGGCGTCCGGCTGATCTGCCCCTGCGCGCAGGCGCTGTTCCAGCCGGAGCCGTCGGTGGTGGCGAAGCAGCCGAAGGGCACTCCGGCGAACGCCGCGCCGGCCGCGAAGACGTCCGGGTAGACGCCGAGCAGCACGTTGGTCATCATCGCGCCGGAGGAGGCGCCGGTGACGTACACCCGTTCCGGGTCGCCGCCGTGGGTGCGCTGCACGTAGTCCACCATCGACCGGATGCCGACCGGGTCGCTGCCGCCGTCGCGCCGCAGCGCCTGGGGCGAGGAGACGTCGAAGCACTGGCCGCTGCGGGTGGCGGACGGGTAGATGACGATGAAGCCGTACCGGTCGGCGAGCGAGGCGAATTCGGTCCCGGCGTGGAAGGCGGGGCCGGTGCCGGTGCAGTAGTGCACGGCGACGAGGACGGCGGGGCGCTGCGGGACGGTGTCGGGGACGTACAGGTGCATCCGCAGATTGCTGGGGTTGGCGCCGAAGCCGGTGACCTCGGTGAGGGTGGCGGCGGACGCCGGGGGTGCGGTGAGGAACATCGCCGCGAGGAGCGGGGCGAGTACGCCGAGGAGGGTGGCGGCCAGGGTGCGTGGCCGTCGCCGTTCTCCCGCCGTGCGGAGCGAGATGGGGGTCATCGGGGTCCCTTCAGCACAGGGAGTCGGGGGTGCGGGCAAGCGGTGCACCCCGGATCGTGACATGGACACGTCTTTCATGGAAGCGCTCCCACATCCCGGACCCGCCGCCTCGCCCGGCCAACCGCGGGCTCCGCACGGACCTTGGCCCGCCCCGCGCCCATGCGATGCTGGGCGGATGGCGGGTGATCCGATGGCGGCGGACGGGGCGCGGCGGAATCCGGAGCTGCGGCGGGTGGCCATCCGCCGGCAGGTGGCCGAGGCGGGGTTCGTCCGGGTGGACGCGCTGGCCCGGGAGTACGGGGTGAGCATCATGACGGTGCACCGCGACCTGGACGAGCTGGCCCGGCGCGGGTTCCTGCACAAGGTGCGCGGCGGGGCGACGAGTGCGCCGACCACCACCTTCCACGGGGATCTGGAGCACCGGATGCAGGCCCAGGTGGAGGCAAAGCTGGCGATCGCGCGCGAGGCGCTGGCCACCGAGGTGGAGTCGGGGCAGGTGGTGGCCCTGGACGACAGCACGACATCGCTGGTGCTGGCCCGGCTGCTGCCGGAGCGGGCGCCGCTGACGGTGGTGACCCACTTCCTGCCGGTGATCCGGGCGCTGGCGGCGCAGCCGGGGATCGAGCTGGTGGGGCTGGGCGGACGGTATGACGCGGCGTACGACTCGTTCCTGGGGCAGGAGGCGGCGGAGGCGGCGGCCGGCATCCGCCCCGATCTGCTGTTCGTGTCCACCACGGCGGTGGTGGACGGGGTGTGTTACCTCCAGTCGCTGCGCACCGCGATCACCCGGCGGGCGCTGGTGGCGTCCGCGTCGCGGACGGTGGCGCTGATCGACCACGCGAAGTTCGACCGGCGGGCACCGCACCGGCTGGCGGCGCTGGCGGAGCTGGACCGGGCGGTGGTGGACGGCGGGACGGCGCCGCGCACGGTGCGCGAGCTGCGGGCGCGGGGGGCGTGCGTCGATGTGGTGGAGACGTCCTGACGCGCCCTCAGTTCTGCGATGTGATGTGAAGTTCACCCGGTTGACCGGGCGGCACCGCCCTGTACATGGCCGCTCCAAGCTGCGGTTTTCCCGGACCGCGCGACACGCACCGCGAAGATCGATGTTAAAAGTTGCGAAATAGCGGGACCCTGCGTGTAATACGCGTCACATCACAGTCGGCCGGGAAGAGGTGCGGCGGATGGCGGCGCCGGAACGGGATCGGGCGCGGGGTCGGTATCGGATGCGCGACACGGATGTGGCGGTGTGCGTCGACGCCGGCACCACCGTGATCAAGGCCGTGGTGTTCGACGCCACCGGCCGGGAACTGACGGTCGGCCGGCGCGAGACGGAGGTGCACCACCCCCGTCCCGGCGCGGCCGAGCAGGACATGGACGAGGTGTGGCGGGCGGTGGCCGCCGCCGTCCGTGAGGCGGTGGCCGAGGCCGGCCGCCCGGTGGGCCTGCTGGCGCTCACCGCGCAGGGCGACGGGGCCTGGCTGGTCGACCGCCGGCACCGCCCGGTCCGCCCTGCGGTGCTGTGGAACGACGCCCGCGCCGCCCCCGTCGTCCGCCGCTGGCGCGCCGAGGGCGTCCTGGAGCGGGCCTACCGCGACAACGCCTCGCTCAGCAACGCCGGACTGCCGAACGCCATCCTGCGGGTGCTGGCCGAACGGGAACCGGAGTCCCTGCGCGCCGCCCACGCCGTACTGACCTGCGGCAGCTGGCTCTTCCTGCGGCTGACCGGCGTGCTGGGCCTGCACCCGTCCGAGGCGTCCGCGCCGTGGCTCGACATCCGCACCCGCGCCTACTCCGACAAGCTCCTGGACGCCTACGGGCTGACGGCGCACCGCGCGCTGCTGCCGCCGCTGCTGAGCGGCGGAGAAACGGTCGCGCCGCTCACCGCGGCGGCGGCGCGGCAGGTCGGGCTGCCGCCGGACACCCCGGTCGTACTGGCCCCGTACGACGTGGTCGCCACCGCCCTGGGCACCGGCACCACCCGGGCCGGGCAGGCGACCTGTGTGCTGGGCACCACCTTGTGCACCGAGGTCCTCGTCGAACGGGCCGCCCCCGAGGAGGGCGAACCCGCCGGTCTCACCCTGGACTTCGGCGCACCGGGGCTGCTCATGCGCGCCTTCCCCACCCTGGCCGGCACCGGCGTCCTGGACTGGACGGTGGACCTGCTCGGCCTGCGCGACCACCGCGAACTGTCCGAGCTGGCCGCCCGGGTGCCGCCCGGTGCCGACGGGCTGCGGGTGCTGCCGTATCTGTCGCCGGCCGGCGAGCGGGCGCCGTTCCTGGATCCGGCGGCCAGCGGTCTGGTCACCGGCATGCTGTTCCGGCACGGGCGGGAGCACCTGGCGCGGGCCGTCCTGGAAGGTCTCGCGCACGTCATCCGTGACTGCCTGCGGGCCGCCCCGCACCGCCCCACCGAACTGGCGCTGTGCGGCGGCGGCGCGGCGAGCGCGCTGTGGTGCCAGCTGATCGCCGACGTCACCGGCCTGCCGGCCGTCTCCTCCCGCGACAGCCAGGTCGGCGCGAAGGGCGCGCTGCTGTGCGCGCTCACCGCGTTGGGCGCCTTCCCGGACCTTCCGGCCGCCGCGTCCGCGCTGGTGCGCACCGGCCGGCGGTACGAGCCCTCCCCCGGGCTGACCGCCTTTCACGACGCGGAGCACACCGAGTTCCTGGCCACCCGTGAGCTGGCCGCGACCCGGTGGAGCGGATGGCGGGCCGATGACTGAACCGGTGTGGATCGGGGTGGACCTGGGCACGCAGAGCGTCCGCGCCCTGGCCGTCGACGACGCGGGCGGCACCGTGGCGGCCACCGCCCGCCCGCTGCGCGGCCGGCGGGCGGGCCCGCGCCACGAACAGGACCCCGCCGCCTGGTGGGAGGGGACCGCCGACGCGCTGGCCGAACTGTCGGCCGCGCTCGGCGGACGCCCGGTCGGCGCCCTCGCCGTGTGCGCCACCTCCGGCACGGTGCTGCTGACCGGCCCCGGCGGGGCGCCGCGCACCCCCGGGCTGATGTACGACGACAGCCGCGCGGGCGCGCTCGCCGCCGAGGCCCAGGAGGCCGGCGCCGTGCTGTGGGACCGGCTCGGCTACCGCATGCAGCCCGCCTGGGCGCTGCCGAAACTGCTGTGGTGGCGGGACGAGGGGCTGCTGGCGGAGCCAGGGGCCCGGCTGGCCCACCAGGCGGACGTGGTGGCCGCGGCCCTGGTGGGCCGCCCGGTGGCGGCGGACTCCAGCCACGCCCTGAAGAGCGGTTACGACCTGCTGGCCGACCGCTGGCCGGCGGCGGTGCTGGAGCGGCTGCGCATCGATCCGGCGCTGCTGCCGGAGGTGGTACGGCCCGGGACCGTGCTGGGCGAGGTCGGCCGGGCGGCGGCGGTACGTACCGGGCTGCCGCCGGGCACCCCGGTGATCGCCGGCATGACGGACGGCTGCGCCGCCCAGCTGGGCGCGGGGGCGCTCGGCGTGGGCGAGTGGAACGCGGTGCTGGGCACCACGCTGACGCTGAAGGGGGTGAGCGCGGCGCTGCCGCGCGACCCGGCCGGTGCGGTGTACTCGCACCGGGCCCCGTACGGCGGACTGTGGCTGCCGGGCGGTGCGTCCAGTACGGGCGCCGGTGCGGTGCGCGCGCTGTTCCCCGACGCCGACCCGGCGGAGCTGACGGCGGGCGCGGCACGGGTGGAAGTGGCCGGGCTGCCGCCGTGCTACCCGCTCGTGGGCGCCGGTGAGCGGTTTCCGTTCGTCGCCCCAGGGGCGCGCGGTTTCCTCGGGGACGGCCCGCTGGAGCTGCGGGACGGCGGCGATCCGGCGGTGACGTTCGCCGCCGTGTGCGTGGGCGTGGCCCAGCTCGAACGGCTGGCCTTCGAGGTGCTCGCCGCCTCGGGGGCCGATGTGGGCGGCGCGGTGAGCTTCACCGGCGGGGCGGCGCGCAACCCGTGGTGGAACCAGCTGCGCTGCGACATGCTCGGGGTGCCGGTGCGGCTGCCGGAGAACCCCGAACCGGCCCTGGGCATGGCGGTGCTGGCCGCCGGCGCGGTACGGGGCGACATCCCGGCGGCGGCGCGGCGGCTGGTCCGGGTGCGCCGCACGCTGGAGCCGGACCCGGAACGTACCGCGCGACTCACCCCCGGGTACCGGGCGCTGGTGGCCGCGCTGGAGCGGCGCGGCTGGCTGGGCGGAGCGAGAAGAAGGGACGACGACCGTGGAAGAACCGATCCAGGTGCTGGTGGCCGGTGACCACTTCGTGCTCAACCGGCTGCTGATCGAGGCGCTGGAGGCGGCCGGCGGCAGCGCGGCGTGGCGGGTACGGGAGCTGGAACTGCCGTGGCCGCACGTCCCGTTCGGGCCGGTCGGGGAGGTGGTGGAGGCGTCGGGCTCGGAGGAGGAGCTGATCGAGGCGCTGGCGGGGGTGCGGGTGTGCCTGACGCAGATGGCGCCGCTGACCCGGCGGGTGCTGCGGGCCTGCCCGGACCTGGAGCTGTTCGCGGTGTCGCGCGGCGGCCCGGTGAACGCCGACCTGGCGGCGGCGGCCGAGCACGGGGTGGCGGTGACGTACGCGCCGGGCCGCAACGCCGCCTCGACGGCCGAGCACACGCTGGCGCTGATGCTGGCGGCCATGCGGCGCATCCCGCAGGTGCACGCGAGTGTGCTGGCGGGGCGCTGGGAGAGTTCCCAGTACGCGTACGAGGCGACGGGGCTGGAGATCGAGGGCGCCACGGTCGGCCTGGTCGGCGCGGGCGCGGTCGGCGCGCGGGTCGCCACGGCGCTGACCGCGCTGGGGGCGCGGGTGCTGGTGGCCGACCCGTACGCGGACCCGGCGGCGCTGCCGGCCGGGGTGCGGGTGGTGGAACTGCCGGAACTGCTGGCGTCCAGCGAGGTGCTGTCGCTGCACGCGCGGCTGACGCCGGAGACGGCGGGCCTGATCGGCGCCGCCGAACTGGCGGCGCTGCCCCGCGGAGCGGTGGTGGTGAACTGCGCACGCGGCGGACTGCTGGACTACCGGGCGCTGGCCGCCGCGCTGCACGACGGGCAGCTGTTCGCGGCGGCGCTCGATGTGTACGACGTGGAGCCGCTGCCGGCCGATCATCCGCTGCGCGGGGCGCCGCATCTGGTGCTGACCCCGCATCTGGCGGGCGCGAGCCGGGCGGTGGCGGAACGCGCGGCGCGGATGGTGGCGGCCGAGGCCGACCGCTGGCGCCGCGGCGAACCGCTCCTGCACCGGGCGAACGGCGGCCGGCCATGACCCGTCCCCACGACACCGGAGCGCGGCTCCGGCACCGCCTGCGAAGGAGCACGCCATGACCGGGACGACACCACGCGGCACGGCCGGACGGCTGTTGCTGGTGCGGCACGCGCAGACCGTGTGGCACCGGGAGAACCGGTACGCGGGCGCGCGCACCGATCCGGCGCTGACCGCCGCCGGGGAGCGGCAGACCGGGGAGCTGGCGCGTGCCGCCGTCACCGAGGGCGTCCAGGTGGTGGTCAGCTCGCCCCTGGGGCGGGCCGTGCGCACCGCCCGCCCGGCCGCCGAGGCGGTCGGGACCGGCATCGAGCTGGAACCGGGGCTGCGCGAAGCCGACTTCGGGGAGCTGGAGGGACGGACCCGGCAGGAGGCGGACCCGGAGCTGGTGCGCCGGTTCGTGGCCGATCCGGTCGCGCACCCCTTCCCCGGCGCCGAACCGCCCGGCGAGGCCGCCGACCGGGCGGTCGCGGCGCTGCGCGGCGTCGTGGCCCGGCACGGCGACCGTACCGTGCTGGTGGTCGCGCACAGCACCGTGCTGCGGCTGGCCCTGTGCCGGCTGCTCGGTCTGCCGCTGCGCCACTACCGCCGGCTCTTTCCCCGGATCGAGAACGTGGCGCTCACCGAGATCGCCCTGCCCGCCGACGACGCCGCCCCGGCGGCCCTGCTCGCCCTGAACCGCACCGTCCCGACGCCGTGAGCGCGTGAACCGCCGTGACCGCCGTGACCGCCGTGAAAGGACCGACCGCCGTGCGCAGACGCCGACCTCTCTCCCTGACCGCCGCCGTCCTCATAGCCCTGACCGCCGCCACCGCCGCCGGCTGCGCCGCCGACGAGTCCGGTGACGGCGCGGGCGGCGGGGGCGGGGGCGACAAGATCGCCTTCCTGATGCCGGACATCGCCTCGCCCCGCTACGAGCTGTACGACAGCCCGCTGTTCGAGGCGCGGATGAAGGAGCTGTGCGGCGACTGCGAGGTGATCTACAACAACGCGAACGCCGACGCCTCCCGCCAGCAGCAGCAGGCCAACTCCGCCTTGGCGCAGGGGGTGAGCGCCATCGTCATCGACCCGGTCGACTCCAACGCGGCGGCGGGCATCGTGAACACCGCCCGCGCGCAGGGCGTACCGGTGATCGCCTACGACCGGCCGGTGCTGGGGACGCCGCCCGACTACTACATATCCTTCGACAACGAGGCGATCGGCGAGTCCATCGGCCGCTCGCTGATCGAGGAGCTGGAGGCCGGCGGCGCCGAGGGCGGGCTGCTCCAGGTGAACGGCTCCCCCACCGACGCCGCCGCCGGGCTCATCAAGCAGGGCATCCACAACGCGATCGACGACAGCGGTTTCGAGCTGCTGGCCGAGTACGACACGCCCGACTGGCAGCCGGCCAAGGCGCAGGAGTGGGTGGGCGGCCAGATCACCCGGTTCGGCGACGGGATCGCCGGGGTGGTGGCGGCCAACGACGGGACGGGCGGCGGTGCGATCGCCGCGTTCAAGGCGGCGGGTGTGGAGGTGCCGCCGGTCACCGGCAACGACTTCGAGGTGGCGGCGGCGCAGCGGATCGCCTCCGGCGACCAGTTCAACACCATCTCCAAGCCGATCAAGATCGTGGCGGAGGCGGCGGCCGAGGTGACGTGGCAGTTCCTCCAGGGTGAGGAACCGGCCGGTGAGACCACCCTGTTCGACACGCCCGCGCAGCTCTTCGAGCCGACGGTGGTGACGGCGGACAACCTGGCCGAGGTGGTGGCCTCCTCCGAGCAGCTGACGGCCGCCGAGGTGTGCACCGCGCAGTACGCGGCGGCGTGCGCGGCGCTCGGCATCGCCGACGCGGGCTGAGGGGGGCGCGGGATGTCAGTGGTGCTGTCGCTGCGCGGCATCAGCAAGAACTTCGGCGCGGTGGCGGCGCTCAGCGAGGTCGATCTGGACGTGGCGGCCGGTGAGGTGGTCGCCGTGGTCGGGGACAACGGGGCCGGCAAGTCCACGCTGGTGAAGGTGCTGGCCGGGGTGCACCGGGCGGACAGCGGCACGATCGCCTTCGAGGGCGCGCCGGTGACGATCGGTTCGCCGGCCGGCGCGCACGCGCTGGGCATCGCCACGGTGTTCCAGGATCTGGCGCTGTGCGAGAACCTCAATGTCGTCGAGAACCTGTTCCTCGGCCGTGAGCTGCGCCGCTCCCGGCTGGACGAGGTCACCATGGAGCTGCGTTCCTGGGAGCTGCTGCGGCAGTTGTCCGCGAAGATCCCGACGGTACGGGTGCCGGTGGCCTCGCTCTCCGGTGGCCAGCGGCAGACGGTGGCGATCGCCCGGTCGCTGCTCGGCGATCCGAAGGTCATCGTGCTGGACGAGCCGACCGCCGCGCTCGGGGTGGCGCAGACGGCCGAGGTGCTGGCGCTGATCGAGCGACTGCGGGACCGCGGCCTCGGCGTGATCATGATCAGTCACAACATGGCGGATGTCCGGGCGGTGGCGGACCGGGTGGCCGTGCTGCGGCTGGGCCGCAACAACGGGGTGTTCGCGGCGTCCGCCGTGTCCGAGCAGGACATCATCGCGGCGATCGTGGGCGCGGTGCCGGTTCCGGAGGACCACAGGGGGAGCGATGACGACACGTGAGAGCGAGGCCGCCGCCCCGCTGGATCTGCTGGACGAGCGGCTGCGGCACGGCGGCGGGTGGCGGGCCGTGGCCCGGGCCGGCTGGGAGCGGCTGCGGGCCGGCGACGTGGGGCCGCTGCCGATCGTCGCCGGTCTGGTGGTGATCTGGACGGTGTTCCAGCTCCTCAATCCGGCGTTCCTCTCCAGCGCCAATCTGGTGAACCTGCTGATGGAGTCGGTCGCGGTCGGGGTGATCGCGCTCGGCGTGGTGTGTGTGCTGCTGGTGGGCCAGATCGATCTGTCGGTCGGCTCGGTCAGCGGCCTGTCGGCCGCGCTGACCGCCGTGACGTTCGTCAACTCCGGCTGGCCGCTGCCGCTCGCGCTGGCGGCGGCGATCGGCGCCGGGGCCGCGATCGGCTGGCTGTACGCGCAGCTGGTCACCCGGCTGGGGGTGCCCAGCTTCGTGGCGACGCTGGCCGGGCTGCTCAGTTTCCTGGGGCTCCAGCTGTATCTGCTGGGCAGCACGGGCGCGATCAATCTGCCCTACGACTCGGGCCCGGTGCACTTCGCGCAGCTGGCGTTCGTGCCCGAGTGGCTGTCGTACCTGCTGGTGGTGGCCGCCGCGCTGGCGCTGTTCGGCGCCGGGCACGGGCTGGCCCGCACCCGGCGCGCGGCCGGTCTGTCGGCGCGTTCCACCCCGCTGCTGGTGGCGCGCAGCGCCGCGGTGCTGGTCGGCGGGGTGCTGGCGGTCCGGTATCTGAACCAGGGCCGGGGCGTGGGCTGGATGGTGGTGGCGTTCGTGGCGCTGGTGCTGGTGCTGAACTACGCGCTGACCCGCACCGCGTGGGGCCGTTCGGTGTTCGCGGTGGGCGGCAACGCGGAGGCGGCGCGACGGGCCGGGATCAACGTACGGCGCGTCTACACCTCGGCGTTCGTGCTCTGTTCGTCGCTGGCCGCGCTCGGCGGGGTGCTGGCGGCGTCCCGGCTGGCGGCGGCGAACCAGGCGAGCGGGGCGGGGGACGTCAATCTGAACGCGATCGCGGCGGCGGTGATCGGCGGGACGTCCCTGTTCGGGGGCCGGGGCAGCGCCTTCTCGGCGCTGCTGGGCATTCTGGTGATCCAGTCGATCTCCAGCGGGCTGACCCTGCTGGACCTTGACTCCTCGTTCCGGTTCATCGTGACGGGTCTGGTGCTGGCACTGGCGGTGGCGCTGGACTCGGCGGCGCGCCGCTCCCGGGCGGCGCACGGCAGAGCCTGAGCCCCCGGGCGCTGGCGCGGCCGGGCCCGACGGCCGTACGGGGCAGGGCGTCTCGCGCCGGTGCGTTCCCGTCCGCCGGGTGGCGGGAGCGGGAACGCACCGGGGCGACGGTCGGGGCGGGCGGCTCAGGCGGTCTGCGCGCCCGGTTCCGGGGTGCCGGTGCCGCGGCGGGCCCTGATCTCCAGGGCCGCGGCGACGGCGAGCAGCACGATCGCCGCGCCCAGCAGCCCGAGCGGGGCCAGCACCCGGACCAGCCACAGCATCCGGGCCGACTCGGCGGCGTCGTCGGCGCGTTCGCTCACGCCCTCCGCGGTGCCCTGGAGCGACATGGCGTTGACCGGTGCCAGCGTGACCGGCTGCCCGTCCGGGCCCGCCGTCTGGGCCACGATGGTCTGCTCCAGGGAGCCGTCGAGCACCATGCCGGTCTCGGAGTCGATCCAGGCGGTCCGCTGCACGGTGGCCGCGTACGTCAGTGGTACGGGGTCGGGCAGCGCCTCCAGCGCCTCGGGCGGCGGCAGCTGGTCGGCGGGCAGGGTCTGCGCGATGCCCGCGAGCAGGTCCTTCGGCAGGGCCTGCGGGAGCCGTTCGGCGATCGCGGGCTCGCCGAGCGGGCCGGCCGCCTCGACGACGAACACGTAGGCGGTGCGGCCCTCCAGGTCCTCGGTGCGGTCGTAGACGGCCGGCGCCTCGGTGGCGGTGGTCGGGTCCCAGAAGGTGTAGTCCTTCTCCTCCGGCTCCAGCGGCCAGGAGATCACCAGCCCCTGGTGTTCCTCGGCGTCGCTGCCCTCGGGCACCGGGCTGTTCACCAGGTCGGTGCGGTCCACGGACCAGCGGTGCGCGGTGCTGGACAGCTCGGAGCCGTCGGGACCGGCGACCGTGACGTCGTCGCTGACCACGGCGGTGCCGCCGTCGGTGTCCACGACCTTGACGTGGCGCTCGACGGTGACCGGTATGTCGCTGAGGAACGCGTTGGCGACATCGCCCTGTTCGAGGGCGGCGGCGTTCAGCAGCGAGGCGGTACCGGTGTACGCGAAGACGCTGTCGGTGTCGGAGGGGAGCTGGTGCACCTCCGGATAGACCGCGAATCGGGTGACCGCCGACGCGGCCACCAGTACGACGGCCGTTCCCGACAGAATCCAGGTGCTTTTCCGCATGGTTGTCTCCCGAAAGCAGGCGCGCACGACGATGTACGACAGCCCGGAGGCGGTGGCCGGGAAACCCCCCTGTGCCCACGTCCTCCGGTCAACCGCCCGGTCAACCTAGGGTTGTGGCAGTGAACCGTCAATAACATGGGCAGTACTCGCGGGTAACGGGTTGGGCACGCGTCACAACCGGGCCGCGCGGCGGGTCAGCACGGGTGACGGTCGCGGCGCGAGGAGGACGGGCGATGGACGGGCACGAGGAGCTGGCGGCACGGTTCGAGGAGCACCGGCCGAGGCTGCGGGCCATGGCCCGGCGGATGCTCGGCTCGGCGGCGGAGGCCGAGGACGCCGTGCAGGAGGTGTGGCTGCGCGCCGCGCGGGCGGGCGCGGCCGGGGTGGAGAATCTCGGCGGCTGGCTGACCACCATCACCGGCCGGGTCTGTCTGAATCTGCTGCGCTCGCGCGGGTCGCGGCCCGAGGAGCCGCTGCCCGAGGGGTACGAGCGGGCGGCGCCGCCCGCCGCCGGGCCGGCCACCGGGCCGGAGGAGGCGGCGCTGCTGGCGGACTCGGTGGGGGCCGCGCTGGTGGTGGTGCTGGAGACGCTGAGCCCGGCGGAGCGGCTGGCGTTCGTGCTGCACGACATGTTCGCGGTGCCGTACGAGGAGATCGCCCCGATCGTGGGGCGCGGCGAGGCGGCGACGCGGCAGCTGGCCTCGCGGGCGCGGCGCCGGGTCAGGGGCGCGGACCCGGGCACCGGGGGCGGGGCGGCGGACGCCGGGCGGCGGGAGGTGGTCCGGGCGTTCCTGGCCGCCGCCCGGGAGGGGGATCTGGAGGGGCTGGTGGCGGTGCTGCACCCGGAGGTGGTGCTGCGCTCGGACGACGGGAGCGAGGTGCGCGGCGCCGCCCGGCTGGCGCGCGGCGCGTCCGCGTTCGCCGCGGCGTACGGCGGCGGACGTCCGGCGCTGGTGGACGGGCGGCTCGCGGCGGTCACCCGCTCCGGTGGCGGCGCGGTGGCGGTGGCGTTCTTCACCGTCGAGGACGGCCGGATCACCGCGATGGACACGGTCGGCGACCCGGTGCGGCTGGCGGCGATGGAAATGCGGCTGCTGGAGGACTGACCGGCTCCGTACACTGCCCGGCATGATCACCCTGGAACCGCTGCGGGCGGAGCACGCGGAGGCGCTGCTGGCCTTCGAGCAGGAGAACCGGGCCTGGTTCGCCCGCTCGGTGCCGGACCGGGGCGACGCGTACTTCGCGGAGTTCGCCGACCGGCACCGGGCGCTGCTGGCCGAGCAGGAGACGGGCGCCGTCCGCTTCCACGTGGTGCTGGGCGAGGGCGGTGAGCTGATCGGCCGGATCAATCTGGTGGACGTGGCCGGTGGCTCCGCCGAGCTGGGCTACCGGATCGGTGAGCGGGCGGCGGGCCGGGGCGTGGCCACGGCGGCGGTCGGCCAGGTGTGCCGGCTGGCGGCCGGCGCGTACGGTCTGGGCTCGCTCACCGCCCGCACCACGCGGGACAACGCGGCTTCCCGGGCGGTCCTCGGCCGCAGCGGGTTCACCGAGGTCGGTGCCACGGAGATCGGCGGGCAGCCGGGCATCCGCTACCGGCGCGCGCTGACGCGGCCCTGACCGCCCAGCGGGGCGGGCCGGCGCCCCTTTCCGGGTTGCCGGCCCGCCGGCCGTCAGGTGAGCTGGCCGCGCTGGAGGCCGGCGTACGCGCCGCCGTGCGCCAGCAGTTCCTCGTGGGTGCCGATCTCGGCGATGCCGCCGTCGCGCATCACCACGATGCGGTCGGCGTTGCGCACCGTGGACAGCCGGTGCGCGACCACGAAGGTGGTGCGGCCAGCGACCAGCCGGCCCAGCGCCTCTTGGACCAGCGCCTCGGAGCGGGTGTCGAGCGCCGAGGTGGCCTCGTCCAGGATGAGCACCCGCGGGTTGCGGATCAGGGCGCGCGCGATGGCGAGCCGCTGCCGCTGCCCGCCGGAGAGCCGGCCGCCGCTCTCGCCGACGACCGCGTCCAGGCCGCCGGGCATCCGCTCGACGAACTCCAGGGCGTTGGCGTCGCGCAGGGCGGCCCGGACGGCGTCGTCGTCGACGTCGTCCATGCCGTAGGCGACGTTCTCCCGGATGGTGCCCTCGAACAGGATCGACTCCTGCGGGACGACGGAGACGAAACGCCGGTAGGTGCGCAGGTCGAGGGTGTTCATGTCGGCGCCGTCCAGCAGCAGCCGGCCGCTGGTGGGCCGGATGAAGCCGATGACGAGGTTGAGGACGGTGGACTTGCCGGCCCCCGAGGCGCCGACCAGCGCGATGGTCTCGCCCGGCCGGACGGAGAGGGAGAAGTCGCGCACCGAGGGCCGTTCGGCCTCCTCGTAGTGGAACCCGGTGTTCTCGAACTCGATCGCCCCGCCCACCTCGGTGACGACGGTCTTGCCCTCGTTGTCCTCCAGGGCGGGCGCCTGGAGGACCTCACCGACCGAGCGCACCGACTCCAGGCCCTTGGTGATGACCGGGGCCAGCCCCATCAGGGTGGTGGTGGAGTTGGTGAGGGTGGTGAGGAACGCGCTGAGCATCACCACGTCGCCGGCCGTCAGATCCCACACCTCGTAGTAGGCGATGAGCGCGGAGCCGGTGAGGAAGAGCACTCCGAGGGCGTTGAGGAAGACCCAGGCCAGTGAGGCGAACCGGCCGTTCAGCAGGTCCAGGCGCAGTCCGGAGCGCAGCACGTTGCCCAGGGTGTGGTCCATGCGGCGCAGCGCGCTGGGCTCCAGGCCGTGGGCGCGGGTGACGGAGATGAGCCGGGTCATCTCGGTGACGCGGGAGGAGAGGTTCTCCACCTCGTGCCGGAACTCCTCGTTGTGGGTGCGCAGCCGGGTGCGCAACCGCATCACCAGCAGGGCGGCGACGGGCACCACGATGAGGAAGACCGGGAGGAACTCGGGGGTGCGGATGCCGATGATGACCAGGCCGCCGACGAGGACGGTGATGGCGCCGAGGCCGGTGTCCGAGGATTGCTGCACCATCTGTTCGATGGTCTCGACGTCGCGCACCACCTTGGCCTGGAGCACACCGGCGCTGATCCGGGAGTGGTAGCCGATGGACAGCTGTTGCATCCGGGTGCACAGGGCGGAGCGGACCGCGGTGCCGACCCGGCGGATGCTGCCGTACAGCAGCCGGACGTAGAGCAGGTGCAGCGGCGGGTTGATGATCAGGATGATCATGACGACGCCGGCGCTGCTCCACAGCTGGCTGATGGGCAGGTGCTGCACCACGGTGTCGACGATGGCGGCGGTGACCAGGGGCAGCAGCCAGACGGGGCTGTGCTTGACGACGAAGACGAAGAGGGCGCCGGCGATCCGGTGGCGGCTGCCGCGGAAGAGATAGGCGAGGGTTCGTACGGGGTGTTCGCCACGGTAGTGGTGGTCGAGCGGCCCTTCGGGCGTTGCCATGCGGGAGGTTCCTCCGAACCTGGGCAGGGTCTCAGCAAGCCGTAGCAAGCGCTTTCCGACGGGACTCTACCCGCCCCGCCCCGCACTCGACAGGGCGTTTCGGAGGGCGGTCGGAGGCACGGCGCTTTTGCCTGTGGGACAAGAAATTTGCCTCACAGGCGAAGCGCTGCTTCGATCGGAGCCATGACACCCGAGCTGCCCGCCATGGCGCCCCGGCTGCGCGACCTGCGCACCCGGGCCGGGCTGACCCTGGAGGCGGCGGCGAGCCGGGCCGGCCTGTCCCCCGCCCATCTCTCCCGGCTGGAGACCGGCGGCCGGCAGCCCTCGCTGCCGATGCTGCTGGCGCTGGCCAGGATCTACGGTACGACGGTCGCCGAGCTGCTGGGCGAGGTTCCCGCCACCGCCGACCCGGTCACCCGGGGCGGCGGCCCGGGGGCGCGCGAGGCGGACGGCTGGACGTACTGGCCGGCCGGCGGGCCCTCCCGCGCCATGCAGGCGCTGCGGGTCCAGGTCCCGTACGGCGGCGGCCAGGACGATCTGGTGCGGGTCCACCCGGGCGAGGAGTGGCTGTACGTGCTCGGCGGCCGGCTGCGGCTGGCCCTCGGCGAGTCCGTCCAGCTGCTGGAGCCCGGCGACAGCGCGCACTTCGACTCGCTCACCCCGCACCGGATCGGCGCCGCCGGCCCGGAGGGCGTCCAGCTGCTGTTCGTCCACACCCTGCTGCGCAGCGGGGCCACCCAGCTGTGCCTGGGCGGTAACGGAAGGGAGGCCGTCCGGCCATGACCGACGGTGAACGTCACGACCAGCCGGAGCAGGTGAAGAAGAAGGGCAGCGAGCTGCCGCCCGGGTTCCTCCCCCGGTTCTTCCTCTACGGCGTGCTGGGCCATCTCGTGGTGGGCCTGATCTTCCTGATGATCTGGGCGGGTTCCCGCGCCCAGTAGCCGGCGCCCCGCCCGCGAGCGACGCGTCCCGTCCGGCATGCGAACGGGGTGTCCAGCGAGCGGGCACAGCGCTTAGGCTGGCTCCGCAGCTGGTTCGCCCTGCCCGCCAGGCAGACGCGTCGCAAGAGGGAACCCGGTGGGAATCCGGGACTGCCCCGCAGCGGTGAGCGGGAACGACCGCCGTCATACGCACTGGAGCCACCCGGCCCCGGGAAGCGACGGCCACTAGGACAGCTCGTCATCCGACGGGAAACGCCCGCGAGTCCGAAGACCTGCCACTGCCCGCGCGCACCCGCGCGCGGTCACCGGTGACCTTCGAGGGCGGGTCGGCGTCACGCGGCAGGCGGTCGGCACAGCGGGATCATCCCGTGTCCCTCCGTCCGGCGGCGATCGCCTCTTCGCGCCCCCGTTGAGCCATCGGTCATCGGAGTGAGACTCGCGAAGGAGAGTTCCGTGACCGCACAGTCCGCAGCCGCGGCAGCACGGGCGACCGTGTACGGCGTACCCCGGCAGGGCCCGGGCCGAGAGCTGAAGAAGGCCGTCGAGGGCTACTGGAAGGGCCGTGTCGACGCCGCCGCACTGCACCGCACCGCGCAGCAACTGCGCCGCGACAACTGGCAGTGGCTGGCCGAGGCCGGCATCCACGAGGTGCCCACCGGTGACTTCTCGTACTACGACCATGTGCTGGACACCAGCGTCATGGTCGGCGCCGTTCCGGCCCGGCACCGTGCGGCGGTCGACGCCGACCCGCTGGACGGGTACTTCGCGATGGCCCGCGGCAACCAGGAGGTGGCGCCGCTGGAGATGACCAAGTGGTTCGACACCAACTACCACTACCTGGTGCCCGAGCTGGGGCCCGACACCGTCTTCCGGGCCGACTCGCGCGCGCAGGTGGCGCAGTTCTCCGAGGCGCTGGCGCTCGGGCACACCGCCCGGCCGGTGCTGGTCGGCCCGGTCACCTTCCTGCTGCTGGCCAAGCCCGCGCCGGGGGTCGCCCCCGACTTCGAGCCGCTGACGCTGCTGGACCGGCTGCTGCCGGTGTACGCCGAGGTGCTGGCCGATCTGCGGGCCGCCGGGGCGCGGTGGGTGCAGCTGGACGAGCCGGCGCTGGTCGCCGACCGCACGCCCGCCGAACTGAACGCCGCCGCCCGCGCCTACCGCGACCTGGGCGCCCTCACCGACCGGCCGCAGCTGCTGGTGGCCTCCTACTTCGACCGGCTCGGCGAGGCGCTGCCGGTGCTGGCGAAGGCGCCCGTGGAGGGTCTGGCGCTGGACTTCACCGGCCCGGCGGCGGCGAACCTGCCGGACCTGGCCGCGGCGGGCGGGCTGCCCGGCAAGCGGCTGGTGGCCGGGGTGGTCAACGGCCGCAATGTGTGGATCAACGACCTCGGCGCCTCGCTCAGCACGCTCGGCACCCTGCTCGGGCTGGCGGACCGGGTCGATGTGGCGGCCTCCTGCTCGCTGCTGCACGTGCCGCTGGACGCCGCCGCCGAGCGGGACATCGATCCGCAGCTGGCGCGCTGGCTGGCCTTCGCCCGGCAGAAGGCGGAGGAACTGGTCACCCTGGCCCGCGGTCTGGGCGAGGGCACCGGCGCGATCACCGCGCGGCTGGCGGCCAACCGCGCCGACCTCGCCTCGCGGGCCAACTCGCCGCTCGCGCACGACCCGGCGGTACGGGCCCGTACCGCCGCCGTGACCGATGCCGACCACCGCCGCTCGCAGCCGTACCCCGACCGGGCGGCGGCGCAGCACGACCGGCTCGGGCTGCCGCTGCTGCCGGTCACCACCATCGGGTCTTTCCCGCAGACCGGCGAACTGCGCACCGCGCGCGCCGATCTGCGCGCCGGGCGGATCGATGAGGCGGCGTACGAGGAGCGGATCGCGGCCGAGATCCACGAGGTGATCGGCTTCCAGGAGCGGGCCGGGCTCGATGTGCTGGTGCACGGGGAGCCGGAGCGCAACGACATGGTGCAGTACTTCGCGGAGCAGCTGACCGGGGCGCTGACCACCCGGCACGGCTGGGTGCAGTCGTACGGCACCCGGTACGTCCGGCCGCCGATCCTGGCCGGGGACATCGCCCGCCCCGAGCCGATGACGGTGCGCTGGACCCGGTACGCGCAGTCGCTGACGGAGCGTCCGGTGAAGGGCATGCTGACCGGCCCGGTGACGATGCTGGCCTGGTCCTTCGTCCGGGACGACCAGCCGCGCGCGGAGACCGCCCGGCAGATGGCGCTGGCGCTGCGGGACGAGGTGCTCGACCTGGAGGCGGCGGGCAGTTCGGTGATCCAGGTGGACGAGCCGGCGCTGCGCGAGACGCTGCCGCTGCGGGAGGCGGGGCGTGCGGAGTACCTGGCGTGGGCGACGGAGGCGTTCCGGCTGACGACGGCCGGGGTACGGCCGGACACCCAGATCCACACGCACATGTGCTACGCCGAGTTCGGTGACATCCTGCGGGCGATCGACGAGCTGGACGCGGATGTGATCAGCCTGGAGGCGGCCCGTTCGCACATGCAGGTGGCGGACG
The DNA here is from genome assembly GCF_900116145.1 of Streptomyces harbinensis. GTDB lineage: Bacteria > Actinomycetota > Actinomycetes > Streptomycetales > Streptomycetaceae > Streptomyces > Streptomyces carpaticus. The sequence goes on from NZ_FPAB01000001.1 coordinate 441,440, forward strand.
AGCTGGGTGCGGCCGGGTATCCGCGCGAGGTCGGCCCCGGCGTGTACGACATCCACTCGCCGCGGGTGCCGGACGCGACGGAGGTGGCGGCGCTGCTGCGCAAGGGTCTGTCGGCGATTCCGGCCGAGCGGCTGTGGGTGAACCCGGACTGCGGTCTGAAGACCCGGGGCTGGCCGGAGGTCCGGGCCGCGCTGGAGAACCTGGTGACGGCGGCCCGTGAGGTGCGTGAGGGGCTGCCGGTGACGGGCGCCTGACGGGCATGCGGTGACCGGCCGGGGCCGGTGGGCGGGAGACGGTGTTCCGGTGTCCGCCCGCCGGCCCCGGTGCGGGTCCGGCGCCGGTACGGGTCCTGGCGGGTACGCGCTCGGCTGCGGAGCGGCACGCGCAGTGTTGGCGTGCCGGTCGTCTGCCGGTCACGAAGGTGTGGTGCGACGGTCGTGCTGGACGCGCGTAGCACGGCGCTGTGGGTGGCAGGATCACGACAACGTGCGTCCGCGTCGCGGACCGTTCCCCTCCCGCGAGAGGCCCCCACATGTCCGATCCCGCCCCCACCTCCACCGCCCCGGCCCCGCTGCCCGCCCGCGCCGGTGCCATACGCTTCCGCCGGGTGCTGCTGCCGGGCGCCGTCGCCACCGCGCTCGCGGCGGTCCTGCTCGCCCCGCTGCCGCAGGCCACCGCCGCCGACGACGCCTACTACCAGGATGCGCAGGGCAAGACCGGCGCCCCGCTGAAGCAGGCCCTGCACGCCATCATCAGCGAAGACACCACCCAGCTGACGTACTCCCAGGTGTGGGAGGCGCTCAAGGTCACCGACGCCGATCCGGCCCGGCCCGGCAACGTGGTGCTCCTGTACAGCGGCATCTCCCGCAGCGCCTCCAGCAACGGCGGCAACACCGGCCAGTGGAACCGCGAACACGTCTGGCCGCAGTCGCACGGCGGTTTCGGCACCGCCCCGGGCCCCGGCACGGATCTGCACCATCTGCGGCCCGAGGACGTGCAGGTCAACAGCGCACGCGGCAACAAGGACTTCGACGAGGGCGGCAGCCCGGTCGCCAACGCCCCGGGCAACTACACCGACGCCGACTCCTGGGAGCCCCGGGACGCGGTCAAGGGCGATGTGGCGCGCATGGTGTTCTACATGGCGGTGCGCTACGAGGGCGGCGACGGCTTCGCCGACCTGGAGCTGAACGACACGGCGGGCAACGGCAGTGTGCCCTACCTCGGCCGGCTCTCCGTCCTGAAGGAGTGGCACGAGCAGGACCCGCCGGACGCGGCGGAGAAGCGGCGCAACGACGTGATCTTCGAGGACTACCAGAACAACCGCAACCCGTTCATCGACCACCCGGAGTGGGTCGAGGCCATCTGGTGAGCCGGGGCCCGGCGGCGGACCCGGTACGACACCCGTACCGCCCGGCCGCCGGGTCTCCTCCCCCGCGCGGCCGACCGGTGCCGGCCCTGGTGAACCGTCGAACGGGCGTGGAATCATGACGTCATGTCACGTGGCGCGCGGTGGGGGGCGGCGGTCGGTGTCTCCGCCGTGGCGTTCGGGGTGGTGCTGTGGGTGGTGGCCGCCGATCCGTTCGGCTGGCTGCCGGAGGCCGAAGAGGTGCGCTGGGCGGTGGCCACCGCCTTCGCGGGCGCGGTCGCCGGGGCGGTCGGCACGGCGGTGGCCTGGTGGGCGGGCCGGGAGACGGCCGCACCGCCGCGCGCCGGGGTGGGGATGACGGCCGTGGGCGAGGACCGGTCAAGGATCACGCAGCGCGTCACGCACGCGGGAGCGGGCGAGGTCTCGCTGGACGCCCGGGGTTCGGGCGAGGCGGAGATCTCCCAGTCGGCCGAGGAACGCCGCCCGTGACCGGCGTGGAGGTACGTGCCGAGGGCAGCGGCGACGCCCGGATCGAGCAGCACGTCCAGGTGCGGATCTCGGGACGCGGCTCCGAGGTCATCGGTCATCTGCCGGCGGTCGGCCGGACACTGGGGCGGGCGGCGGAACTCAGGACGGTGCGCGAGCAGCTGACGCGCCGCAACCCTGCTGCGGGCCCGCTGGTGGTGCACGGCCCGGCCGGGGCCGGGAAGACGCACCTGGTGCACGCGGCGGCGCAGGGAATCCGGCGGGAGGAGCGGCAGGGCCGGCGGTTCTCCGGCGAGATCGAGATCCGGATCGACAACCGCACGCCCGAGCAGTACCCGCCCGCCCGGGCGCTGCGGCGGGTCGTGGACATCCTGGCGCACGCCCTGGACACCGAGGTCCCGGCGCGGCTCTCCGCCGAGGCGGCACAGGACCGGTACCGCGCCTGGCTGGCCGACTACAGCCGGCGGCACGGCGGGCGGCCGGTGCTGATCCTGGTGGACGGCGCCACCGACGCCGGACAGGTACGGCCGCTGCTCCCGCCGGACGGCGCCGGGGCGCTGGTGGTCACCAGCCGTACGCGACTGGCCGGCATCACTCCCCCGCCCGCTCTGGTGGAGGCCGGCCCGCTGGCGGCGCCGGACGCGGTGGCGCTGCTCGCCGCCGTCGTGGACACCGCGTCCCCGGGCTGGGAGCGGCGCGTCGCCCGCGATCCGGAGTCGGCGCTGCGGGTGGCCGACCTGTGCGACCGGCTGCCGCTGGCGCTCACCCTGGCCGGCCGGGCGCTGGTGTCCGCCGAGCGGCTGACGGTGCGGGAACTGGCCCGGCGGCTGGCGGACTCGCCCCGGCGCGCGGCCGAACTGGACGACGGCGCACCGGGGATACGGGCGGCCCTCGACGTCTCGCGGCGGCTGCTGACGGCCGAGGACCGCTCCGTCCTGGAACTGCTGGACTGCCATCCCGGGCCCTTTCTGCACGTCGACGGCGTCGCGGCGCTCCTCGGCACCGAGGCCGAGCAGGCGGCCGGGGTGCTACGGCGGCTGCACGAGGTGCGCCTGCTGGAGGACGCCGGAACGTTCCGGCACGCGTACCGCATGCCGGGCCTCATCCGGCAGTTCGTGGCCGAGCGGGCCGCCGGTCTGTCGCAGGACCGGCGCGACCGCGCCCTGGCGCGGCTGCTGCGGAGCTACGCGGAGACCGCGCGGGTGGCCGACCGCGCGCTGCACCGCGCGCCGCCCACCACGGACGGTGTTCCGCCAGGGGCCGGAGAGGTCCTGGACTCCCCGGAGACGGCACTGGCCTGGCTGGACGCGGAACGGCCCAACCTGGTGGCGGCCGTACCGCCCGGACTCGACCACCCCGACGGCGCCGTCCGGCACGACGCCATCGGGCTGACACGCGCGCTCACCGCGTTCCTCGATCTGCGCGGCCACCAGGAGGACTGGATCCTGACCCACCGGGCCGCAGCGCGGCGCGCGGCACGGGACGGTCACGGGGCGGACGCCGCCGTGCTGTGGCGGGAGCTGGGCCGGGTACTGCACCGGCAGGGCGATCTCGGCGCGACGCTGGAGTGCTACCGCAAGGCCTCCGCGGCCGGTACGGCGGGCGCTTCGGAGCAGGCTCGGCTGTACGCGTTGCTGACGCTCGCGTGCACCGAAGCGTACGGGCGGTCCGAATCCGAGCGTTGGGACGAGGGGGAACCGGCGGCCCTGCCGACCACGGCGGCGCAGTTGCCGGACGACCGGGGGCGGGCCGCCGTCCTGTTTCTGGCGGGTCTCGTCGAGGGACGGGCGGGTCGGATCGCGCAGGGTCTGGAGCAGCTGGCCACGGCCGAGAGACTGTTCCGCGAGCAGGACGACACCCACGGCCTGGCCCGTTGTTCGCTGGCCATCGGCAGGTACCGGCTCGCACAAGGGAACCTCGCCGGCGCCAGGAGCGCGTTCCAGCAGGCGTACCAGGCGGCCTCGTCCGGAGATCCGCTGGCCCGGGGTATGGCGCGGTACAACCTGGCGGTGCTGGACATCCGCGCCCGCAGGGTCCGGCAGGCGTACCTCTCGCTGGCGGAGGCGGCCGGGCTGTTCGCTTCGCTCGGGTCGCGGGAGGGCGAGCGGCTGGCGGAGAGGACCGCCGAACTGGAGCAGTTGCTGGGCGGCGTGTGGGGACGGCGGAAGCGGCTGCGTGCGGCGGAGCCGCTTGCCGTCCTGTACACCTGGCTGCTGCTGCCGCCGCTGGCGGCCGGGGCGGCGGCGTTGCGGGGCGCCCTGGACGCGTGGTCCGCCCCGGCGGACGACTGGGCCACCGCGCACGCCCTGCTCCCGACGTGGGCCGGAGAGCCGTCCGGGGAGGTGGAGGTGGGCGATACCGCCGCGCGCGGGCAGGCCATGGGGCTCTCGCTGTCCGGGCCCGAGCCCGAGCCGGAGCCGGAGCTGTTCGAGCCCGAGCCGTCGGCACCCGCGCCCTTCCGCGCCGTACGCTTCGCGCGCGCCGAGGACCGGGACGCCCGGGAGCCCGCCACGGAGGAGTCCGGTTCCTGGTCCGGCTACGACAGCGGGTCCTCGTACGACAGCGACCGGGAGGACTCCGCCACCTCCTCCGATTCCGCGTACGGCTCGTCGTACGGCTCCTCCGGCGACTCCGTTGCGGCCGATGACGACTACTGGCGCTGATTCCCGCTCCCCCGGTGCGCCTCCTCCAGGCGCTTGCCCTCGATGTCCGGGTCGGGCAGGTGGCGGAACCAGCGCGGATGGGACCAGATACGGCCTCCGACCAGGGCCATCACCGCCGGGACCAGGGTGAGCCGTACCACGAACGCGTCCAGCAGGACGCCGATGGCGAAGCTGAAACCGATCGCCTTGATGGTCGGGTCGCTGGTGAACATAAAAGCCAGAAAGATGCAGAACATGATCAATGCCGCAGCTGTGACCACCCGTGCCGAATGCGACATACCGCGCACCACCGCGCCGCGCGCGTCGCCGGTCCGTGAGTAGTCCTCCTTGATGCGCGAGACGACGAAGACCTCGTAGTCGCTGGAGAGTCCGAAGATGATCGCCAGCATGATGATCGGCAGGAAGCTGACGGTCTCGGCGGGCACGATGCTGAACAGGTGCCGCCCCCAGCCCCATTGGAAGAGGGCGACCTGGGCGCCGAAGGCGGCGAGGATCGACAGCAGGAAGCCGAGCACCGACTTGAGCGGGACGAAGAAGGTGCGGAAGGCGAAGGTCAGCAGGATGAGGGCCAGTCCGACGACCACGATCAGGAAGACGGGCAGCGCGGAGGAGAGTTTGGCGGAGACGTCGATGTTGGAGGCGGTGTTGCCGCCCACCAGGATGGTGGCGCCGGTGCTGCCCTCGATGGCGGCGCGGTCGTCGCGGATGCGGTGCACCAGGCTGGTGGTCTCGGGGTCGTTCGGTCCGCTCTGCGGGGTGACCTGGATGACGGAGACGCCGCCTTCCATGGTGAGCGGCTGCACGGCGGCCACGTCGGGCAGCTTGCCGAGGGCGGCCATCAGCTGATCGGTCCGGCGCTGTTCCGTCACCCCGTCCGCGACGATGAGCAGCGGGCCGTTGGCGCCGACCCCGAAGCCCTCCGTGATCAGGTCGTACGCCTGGCGCTGGGTGTTGGAGGTGGGCTGGGAGGCGCCGCTGGGCAGTCCGAGCCGCATGTGGGTGGCGGGCAGGGCCATCACCGCGAGCAGCAGCACGCCGAGGATCAGCACCGGGACCCGGTGCCGTACGACGAAGGCGCCCCAGCGGGCGCCCCGGTGCTCCTCGGGCGCGGTGGCGGCGGTGCGCGCGGTGCGCTCCAGGTGGGCGTGCAGCCGGCGGGGGCGGCTGATGAACTGCACGATCCTCGGCCCGGCGAAGCCCAGCATGGCGGGCAGCAGGGTCAGCGCGATCAGCATGGCGATCAGTACCGCCCCGGCAGCCGCCAGGCCCATCACGGCGAGGAACGGGATGCCGACCACCGACAGCCCGCACAGCGCGATGATCACGGTGAGGGCGGCGAAGACGACGGCGCTGCCCGCGGTCCCGACCGAGAGGGCGACGGAGTCCTCCGGGTCCATGCCGCGCAGCACGTGGTTGCGGTGCCGGTAGAGGACGAACAGGCCGTAGTCGATGCCGCAGGAGAGCCCGAGCATGATGGCGACGGTGGTGGAGGCGGTGGCGACGTTCACCACGGCGGCGAACGCGGTGACGGCCATGATGGTGATCAGCACGCCGAGGACGGCGGTGACGATCGGCATACCGGCCGCCACCAGCGAGCCGAAGGTGATCAGCAGGATGATCAGGGCGACGACGACGCCGACGAGTTCGGGGCCTTCGGAGGGTGCGGTGGTCCAGCCGGGGAAGACGCTGCCGGAGTAGGCGACGTGGACGCCGGCGGCCTCGGCGGGCTGGACCGCGCGCTTCACGTCGTCCAGCGTCGAGGAGTTCACGCTGCCGGGCGGCACCGTGTACTGGACGGAGCCGAGTCCGATGGTGCCGTCCGGTGAGGTCGCGCCGCCCTGGAAGGGGTCGGTGACCTCGGCGACCTGGTCCACCTTCCGCAGGTTGGCCACCGCCTGCTCGATCCCGTCGCGCTGCCGGGTGTCGGTGATGCGCGCGTTCTCCTCGGCGGCGAAGACGACCTGGGTCTGGCCGCCGCTCAGCGCCGGGACGCGCTGGGCGAGCAGGTCGGTGGCGCGCTGCGACTCGGTGCCCGGGATGGTGAAGTTGTCGTTGGTCTTGCCGCCACTGGTGACCGCGGCGCCGATGGTGAGGACCGCGATCAGCAGCCAGAGCGCCAGCACAATCCGGCGGTGCCGGAAGGACCACCTTCCGATACGGAACAAGAACGTGGACATGGTGTTCCTTCCCGGCCGGTGCAGATCACAGGCGATCATGCCCGGACAGGGAGGTACGGGACATTCACGACACGCGGCGGACCGCCGTCACGCCGCGGTGCCGGCGCGCCGCGCGGGCGGTCACCGGGCGCCGGCGGGCGGTTCCTGCTTCCGGGCGGCGGACGCGGGCGCGGGCGCGGCGGCGGGCGGCGGGACGGGGCCCTCGGTCAGCGGGGTGGTACGGGTGAGGGCCAGGACGGCGAGCAGGGCCAGCGCGTACAGTCCGGCCAGCAGCTGAAAGCCGAGGGTGAACGACCCGGTACTGTCCTTGATCGTGCCGAGGGCGGAAATGGCCGCGAAACCGCCCGCGTTGGCGCAGAAGTTTCCGAAGCCGGAGCTGAAGCCGGCCGTGCGCTGGCCGAGATAGTGCAGCCCCACCCCGAACAGCGGGCCGAAGTACAACTGTACGAACAGCGCGTTCACCCCGATCACCGCCAGCAGCGGCAGCACCCCGCCCACCAGCGGCAGGACGGCGAGCGAGGCGCACAGCGCGGTCAGCGCGACGGCGATGACCAGCAGCGGGCGGCCGAGCCGGTCGGAGAGCCAGCCGCCGAGCAGATTCGACGGGGCGGTGATCAGCGCGCTGGTGGCCGCGATCGCCCCGGCCCCCGCGAGCGACATGGCGTGCTCGGCCACCAGATAGCTGGGCAGCCAGAACGCGAGCCCCTGCGCCGTGGCGAGACGTGCGAACTGGATGACACCGATCAGCCACAGCGCCGGGTGTCCGAACAGCCGTCGCACCTCGGCGAGCCGGGGGAACGCGCCCGGCTCGCGGTGCGGATCGGTGCCCACCCGGTGGTAGAGCAGCGCCCACAGCACTCCGGTACCACCGAAGATCACGAACAGCCAGCGCCAGCCCAGCGGACCGACCGCCAGTGGCCCCAGGATGTTCAGCAGGACGCTGGAGGCGAACCCGCCGGCCACGTACAGACCCATCGCCGTCGCCTTGCGGTCGGCCGGGAACTGCTCCCTGATGAGCATCATCCCCGGCGCGAAGATCAGCGAGCGGAACAGGCCCGACACCGCCTGCACCGCCAGCAGCCAGCCGTACGGGTGCACGACGGCGAAGGCCAGTGACATGGCGTTGGTGCCCAGCACCCCGGCGCAGAACAGCTTCTTGGGCGAGTAACGGTCGGTCAGCCAGCCGGCGGGCACCTGCATCAGCGCGTACACCAGGGTCGCGGCGGCGGCGAGCTGACCGGCCTGGGCGAATGACAGCCCCAGGTCCTCGCGGATGAGCGGCAGGAACAGGGATATCCCGCCCATCCCCAGCGCCTGGCTGCTCTGCCCGAGCACGATCAGCCAGGTGTCCGCTCTGCCGCTCCCCCGTGCCATGACCGTCCCTCGCCCGCCGCTCGCCTGCCGTCCGGCTCGTCGTCCGTCCGCTGCCGCCGCCCGACCCTACCCCTCCCCGCTGTCCGCTTCGCCGGCACCGGACAGCGGCGCCCCGGGATCGGCGGTCAGCCGGTCCAGTACGGCGGCCAGCTCACGGCCCCAGCCGGCGACCGTGGCCGCCTCGAAGAGATCGGTGCTGTACTCCATCGTCACCGTCAGGGCGTCCTCGCCCGGGGTCAGCACCACGTACAGCTCGGTGCGGGCCGTGCCCGCGACCGGCAGCGCGGCGATCTCGGCGCGGACCCCGGGCAGTTCCAAGGCCGGCGGGTCGGTCGTCACCACCGTGAACAGCACGGTGGGGAACAGCCCGGCCGCGTACTCCGGCGCCACCAGCCGCACCACCTCGCCCAGCGGCAGCGCCTGATGGTCCATCGCCGCGAACAGCGAGGGCCCCAGCCGGGCCGCCAGCTCCGCGAAGGTGTCCGCCTCCGGCAGCCGGGCGCGCAGCGCCACCGCCTCGCCGAGCAGCCCGAACACCTCCTCGTGCTCGCGCACCGCCGCCCGGTTGGCGCTGGAGGCCGCCAGCACCACGTCCGGCTGCTCGCACACCCCGGCCAGCCAGACCGCGAACGCCCCGGCCAGCACGGCGTACGGGGTGGTGCCCAGCTCGCCGGCGACCGCCCGCACCCGGGCCGGCAGCTCCCCGGTGAGCGTGACGGTGTGCAGTGCGCCGCGTCCGGAGAGCACCGGCGGCCGGGAGCGGTCGGCGGGCAGTGCGGGGCGCAGCGGCACCCCGGCCAGTTCGGTGCGCCAGAACCGCTCCAGGGTTTCGCGGCGCTCCCCGGTCAGCTGCGCGTCCGCCCAGCGGGCGTAGTCCGGGTAGCCGGCGGCGGGCCGGGGCAGCGGCCGGCCCGCGTACAGCGCCGACAGGTCGCGCCAGAGCAGGCCCATCGACCAGCCGTCGCAGACGGCGTGGTGCAGCACCACGAGCAGCAGCCGGCGGTCCGGGGCGAGGCGGCCGAGCCGGAACCGGAACAGCGGGGCCCGGGCCAGGTCGAAGGGCTGCCGGGCGGTCTCCTGGCACCAGCGGTCCACGTCGGCGTCGGACAGCCCGGCCAGGTCGGTCTCGGTGACCTCGACCTCGACCTCGGCCTCGGCCAGGATCTCCACCCGCTCGCCGGCCACCCGGGCGCGCAGCGCCGGATGCCGGGCCACCAGGGCACGCAGCGCGCCGGTGAGCGCGTCCTCGTCGAGAGCGCCGGTCAGCTCGACGCGGTGCGCGACGTTGAAGACGCCGGGGTGCGGATGGGCGCGGTGCCGCCCGGTGAGGCGGCGCAGCGCGGACGGCGCGGGCACCGTGTCCGCCACCTCCCCGGCGGCCGGCCCGGGCGCGCTCTCCGCCTCGGCCCGGGGTACCGGGGCGGGTTCGGCGGTGAAGTGGGCGGCGCACTCCCGGATCGTGGGGGCCCGGAAGAAGTCGGCCATCGCCAGCGGGCGGCCGGCCTCCCGGGTCATCCGGTTCACCAGCCGGATGGCGCCGAGCGAGTGCCCGCCGAGCTGGAAGAACGACCGGGTGACGGATATCTGCCCCGGCAGGCCCAGTTCGTCGCACCACAGGTCGTGCAGCGCCTTCTCCAGCGGGGTGCCGGGCTCGTCGCCGGGCCCCCCGTCATCCCCGGGGGGCGCGGCGTCGGGCGAGGGGGCGGGCAGCCGGTCGCGGTCGAGCTTGCCCGAGGCGTTGACCGGCAGCCGCTCCAGCGGCACCCAGTGACGCGGCACCAGGTGGCCGGGGAGTGCGGAGGCGAGCCGGGTACGGAGTGCGGCGAGGTCGGTGTCCTCGCCGGCCGGGACGACATAGGCGACCAGTTCGGCCTCGCCGCGCCGGTCGGGTCGGGCCAGCACCGCGGCCTCGCGGACGCCGGGCAGCCGGGTCAGGGCGGCCCGTACCTCGGCCGGCTCCACCCGGTACCCGCGGATCTTCACCTGGTCGTCGGTGCGCCCCAGGTAGGCGAGGGTGCCGTCGGTCCGCCAGCGGGCCAGATCGCCGGTGCGGTAGGTGCGCTCGCCGGTCTCTCGGGTGCCGAACGCGGCGGCGGTCTCGCGCGGTCGGCGGTGGTAGCCCAGGGCCACGGCCGGGCCGCCGATCTCGATCTCCCCGACCGCGCCGGGCGGAACCTCCGTTCCCACGCCGTCCAGCAGCCGGATCCGCACGCCCGGCAGCGGCCGGCCGATCGGCGGGCGGTCCTCGGTGACCCGGTGCGAGGTGACGACGATCGACGCCTCGGTGGGGCCGTACTGGTTGAACAGCGCGCAGTCCGGGTGGGCGGCGAGGAACCGGCGGAAGGCGGGGGTGAGTTCCAGCGCCTCCCCGGCCGAGAACAGCTCGCGCAGTCCCGGCAGACGCGGCTGCGTCTCCATCAGATAGCGCAGCGGGGTGCACGGCATGAACAGGCGCCCGACCCGGTGGTCGCGCACCACGGCGGCGACGGCGGCGGGGTCGTACCGTACGGCGTCGTCGATGAGGACGAGTTCGGCCCCGGCGGCCAGGGTGGTGAAGACCTCCTGGACGTGCACGTCGAAGGCGGGCGAGGTCCACTGGAGGGTGCGCAGCGGCGGGTGGGCCGCCAGCTGGCCGCGGATCAGCTGGGCCGGGCCGCGGTGGGGCACGATCACCCCCTTGGGTTCACCGGTGGAGCCGGAGGTGTAGAGGCAGTACGCCGGGTCGTCCGGGCCCGCGGGGTCGTCCAGCTCGGCGGGATCGGCGGGGTCGGTCAGGTCGCCCGGGGTGGCTTCCGCGGCGTCGGGCTCCGGCGCGTACAGCACCTCGGCGTCCGTCCGCTCCCGCAGTCCCTCGTGCGCGGCGAGCGTCTCGGCGCCGGTGAGCAGCAGCACCGGATCGCTGTCGGCCAGCAGGTGGGCCAGCCGGGCGGTGGGCAGGGCCGGGTCCAGCGGCACGTAGGCGGCGCCGCTGCGCAGTACGGCCAGCAGCGCCGTGATCAGGGAGGGGCCGCGCGGCAGCAGGACACCGACCCGCTCACCGCGCCGGGCGCCGCGCGACCGCAGCGACCCGGCCAGGGCGTGGGCGCGGTCGGCCAGTTCCCGGTAGCTGACGGTGCTTCCGTCGGCGGCCGTGCGCAGGGCGACGGCGTCCGGGGTACGGGCCGCCTGCCGCGCGAACAGTGCGTGCAGGGTGTCGTCGGCCCCGGCCCGGGCGGGCGGCCCGGGGGTGTGGGCGGCGGCCAGCTCGGCCCGGTCGGTGTCGGTGAGCGCGGTGAGGACGGACAGCGGGGCGTCGGGCGTGCTCAGCACGCGGCGCAGCAGCTGTTCCACGTAGTCGGCCAGCCGGCGCACGGTGCGCTCGGTGAACAGCGCGGTGTCGTACTCGGCCATGAGACGCAGACCGGCGCTGTGGTGGGTGAGGTAGAGGCTCAGATCGAACGGGGCGCGGTCGCTGGGTACGTCCAGCAGCGCGGAGTCGGTCTGCCGCTCGTACTCGACCATGACCTGGAACAGCGGGTTGCGGCCCGGATCGCGCTCCGGGTTGAGGGCGCGGACCAGTTCGTCGAAGGGCACCTGGCGGTGCTCGAACGCCTCGGTGCTGCGGTCGCGTACCCGGCGCAGCAGGGTGCCGAAGCCGGGGTCGCCGCTCAGGTCGACGCGCAGCGCCACGGTGTCGAGGAACAGCCCGATCTCGTCCCCGGCCTGCGGCGGCCTGGCGTCGACCGCCGTGCCCAGGACGAGATCGGTGGTGCCGCCGAACCGGCCGAGCACGGCCGCGACGGCGGCCGTCATCGCCATGAACACGGTGGCGCGCTGTTCGGCGCAGTACCGGGCGAGCCGGTCCATGAGGGCGCCGTCCAGCTCGTGGCTGAGCGCGGCGCCCTCGCCGGTGCGCCGGGCCGGGCGGGGGTGGTCGGTGGGCAGGGCGAGGTCGGGGGCGCCGTCCAGCTCGGCCCGCCAGAACGCCAGATCGGCGGCGAGCCGTCCGGGGTCCGGCGGCGGGGTAGCGGTGGGCCGCAGCGGCGGCAGCTCGGCGGGGTGCGGCCAGGCGCGCAGCTGTGCGGTCAGCTCGCGGGCCAGGACGGCGGTGGAGGCGGAGTCGAGGATCAGATGGTGGGCGACGAGGAACAGCAGCTGCCGCTCGGGCCCCAGCCGCAGCAGGCGGGCGGCCAGCAGCGGGCCCTCGGCGAGGTCGAACGTCTCGCGCGCGGCGAGGTCGAGGGCGGCCCGCAGGGCCTCCTCCTCGGTGGCGCCGGTCAGGTCGGTGACGGGCAGTTCGACGGTCAGCCGCTCGTGCACCCGGCGGTACGGGGAGCCGTCGTCCCGCTGCCCGAAGACGGTGCGCAGCGCGGGTTGCCGGGCGATGACCCGGTGCAGCGCGCCGTGCACCGCCTCCGGGTCGAGCGGGCCGTCCAGCCGGATCGCCTTGGGCTCGTGGTACATGCGGGTGCCGGGCTGGAGCTGCTCCTGCACCCAGATGCGCCGCTGGGCGGCGGACAGCGGCAGCCGCTGCTCGGCGGTGGTGCGCCGCAGCCGGTCCAGCAGCGGCAGGGCGCCGAGCACCCGGTCCGGCGGCACGCCGAAGTCGACGAAGCAGGCGATCTCGTCGGCTCCGGCGTCCGTGAGGGCGGTGACGGTGCGGGCCGTGCTCGCCTCGTCACCGATCAGGGCGCGTGCGTCGCAGTACCGCTCGTAGGCGCGGCCGAGCAGGAAGTCCACATCGTCCGGGTGGGTGCGCTCCAGGTCGACCTCGACGCCGAGGCTGTTGGTGACCTGGTTGAACAGGGCCAGGGAGGAGCGCAGATAGGAGAGGAACGGCCGGTACGCCTCGGCCCGGGCGGTGGCGGCGTCCTCGGCGAGGAAGGTATGCACGAGCACCACCACCCGGCCGGCCGCCGGGTCCAGGCCGTGCTCGGCGCGGGTGCGGCGGTACAGGGCGATGTTCTCGGCCAGTTGCTCGACGGTCTGTGCCATGAGGTTGGTGACGATCCCCAGGTCCTCGGCGGCGGCCCGGCGGTAGCTGTCGGGGTTGCCGACGACGGCGACGAACAGCGGCGGCTGGTCCTGGAGGGGGCGGGGCTGGAGCCGTACCTCGGTCGGCTTGCCGTCGCCCGCGGTGACCTCCACCGGGTCACCGGCCCACAGCTGCCGCACGGTGGCCAGCTGCTCGTACATCAGCTCGCGGTGCCGGCCGAAGTTCTGCGGGGCGAGGGCGAAGTCGCGGGCGTGCCAGCCGCTGGCCACGCAGAGGCCGGCCCGGCCGCCGGAGATGTTGTCCACGACGGACCACTCCTCGGCGACCCGCGCCGGGTGGTGCAGGGGCAGCACCACCGACCCGGCGTGCAGCCGTACCCGCCGCGTCCGGGCGGCGAGGGCGGCGGCGAGCACGGAGGGGTTGGGGAAGAGCGCGCCGAAGGAGTCGAAGTGCCGCTCGGGGAACCAGAGCGCGTGGAAACCGTGCTGGTCGGCGAACTCGCCCGCCGCCATGATCAGGTCGTACTTGTCGCGCTGCTGTTCCTCGGGGTAGTCGCCGAAGAAGTAGAGGCTGAAGTCCGGTCCGGGGCCGGTGGACCGGGTGGCGGAGGCGGGGACGGGGACGGGGACGGGGAGCGCACCGGGCGCGGCGGGCGGGGCTGCGCCCGGCCCGGCCGGGGACGCCGCCGGGACCGCGGCGGCGGGCCGGCCGGTGCCGTCCGCCGGAGCGGGAGCCCCGGCGGAGGGAAGCGGAGCCGCGCTGGTGCGACCGGGGCCACCAGGGCGGGAGACCTGCGGCCGGCCCGGCCGTGCGGACGCGGCACCGGCGTCCGGAGCGCTGGGCTCCGGAGCGGGGGTGCGGACGGAGGACGCCACGGACGCGGCGGCCGAGGGCTGGACGGACGCACCGCCGGGACCGGAGTCACCCGGGACGGACCGACCCGGGCCGGCCGGTGCGGCGGATGGTGCGGCAGCGGCCGGGGACGCCGCCGGAGCAGCGGCCGGGGAGGCCGCTTCGGGCGCGGCGGCCGGCGGACCGGGCGGCTGAGCGCTGCCGGTGGCCGGGTCGGATGCCACGAGGTCGAGCTGGCGGGACATCAGCTGCGTCACCTGGTCCATCAGGTGACGCGCCGTGCGCAACTGCTCAGCGAAGAGGTGCGCGACCGGTTCCTGGCCGTGGCCCTCGGCGGACGTACCGGGGATGGCGGGGAGGGCGGGCAGAGGCTCGCCGAGCACCGGACCCGGGGCCGTGCCCGGCAGCGGGTCGCCGCTGACGGGCGGCCCGTCCGGCCGGGCACCGACTGCCGCCCCGGCAGCGCGCGGGGCCAGGGCCGATCCGGCGGATCCTGGCGGGCCCTCGACGCCGGCTACGGCCATCTGCTGCGGTGCCGGATCACCGGCAGGCGGCCCCGCCGTGGGCTCGCTGCCGCCGGCCACACCGGCGGCGGCGGCCGTCGTGCCGGGCTGTGGTGGGGCGGCCTCCCGTGGTCCCCCTGCCGTGGCGGGGGCGCGCGCGGTGATGAGCGCGGTGAGCCGTTCCGGGGTGTCGGCGTCCGCGAACAGCTCGCGTACCGGGATGCGGACGCCGTAGCGCTGCTCCAGTTCGGCGGTCATGCCCATGAGGGCGAGAGAGTCCGCTCCGAGGGCGAAGAACGACGCGTCCGGTTCCACGTCCGCCGGCTCCACACCGAGCTTGCGCGCGGTCAGCGCGCGGACATCGGCCAGCACGGGACCGGAGTCGGTGACCGGCTCGTTCACGGACATGTCGTCCCCTTGTGTGAGTGAGCCCCTGGGCTCCGGTGTCGAAGCGGCGCCTCGCGGCGAACCGGCCGTCCGGTCCGCCGGTGCCGGGGTGGCCTCGGCCATGGCCGAGGCCACACCCCGGCCGGGCTCGTCGCCCGGCGCGGCGAAGCCCTCGGCGGGCATGCCCGGTGCACTCGGTGGCACGGGCGGATGCGCCACCTCGTCCGGGGGACGCGGTTGTTCCGGCACGCCGGGAAGGTCGGTCTCCCCGGCCACGGCCCGCGTTGCCGGAGCGGCCGGGCCCGCAGGAGTGGCCGGATCGGGCGCGTTGGCGGGGCCGACCGCACGGTCCGGTGCGGCCGGGACGGTGGCACCGGCCGGATCGGCCGGAGGAACCGGAGCGAGGGGGACGGCCGCCTCCCCCCAGACCGGGAAGGTCCGGGGGCGGAGGGGGTACCCGGGCAGCGGAATGCGGGAGCCGGTGCGCGGCCAGGCGTGCCCGGGGATGTCGTGGCCCCGGCGGTACAGCTCGGCCAGGGCCGGGAGGAGACCGGAGAGCCAGCGGCTCTCCGGGACACAGTGCCGGCCCAGGCCGGCCAGGGTGGCTCCCGGGCCGATCTCCAGGAAGTCCGCGATGCCTGCGCGGGCGGCGGTGGCCATCGCGAGGTCGAACCGTACCGGCCGGCGGGCATGGCGGATGAGGTGTTCCGTGTCCGGGACCCAGCCGGCCGGGCGTATCTCGCCGTCCAGTCCGCTGATCAGCGGTATCCGCAGCGGGGTGAAGGTCACCGCCTCGGCGTGTGCGCGGAACGCTTCCAGCGCCCGGTCGAGCGTCGCCGAGTGGAAGGCGCGTTCCACCGGCAGGGTGCGGGTCCGGATGCCTTCCGCCTCCAGCAGGCGACGGGCCTCGGCCAGGGCGGGTTCCGGGCCGGACAGGACGATGGAGCGCGGTCCGTTGACGGCGGCCACGTCCACGCCTGCGGCCCGGGCCACGCGTTCGGCGGTGGCGAGGTCGGCGCGCAGGGCCACGGCCGCGCCGGGCGGGGCCAGTTCCCGCATCAGGCGTCCGCGTACGGTCGTGAGGGCCAGCCCGTCCGCCGGGGACAGACCGCCGGCCGTGCAGAGCGCCGCGTACTCGCCGAGGCTGTGGGCCAGCACCAGTTCGGGCCGGATGCCGAGCGCCGTCCACCGCTGTGCCAGGGTCAGCTGGGCGGTGAACAGGGCGGCTTGTGCTTCTCCCTGGCCGCCGTCGGCTTCGCCGTCGCCGCCGGGGGCGAGTTCGGCGGTCAGGGCCTCCAGCGTGCCGGGGGGCGCCCCCTGTCCGGAGAAGGCGAAGGCCGTCCGGCCGAGGGGCGGGACGGGGGCGGGGGCCGGTGACTGAAGTGCCTCGATCAGTTCGCCGAGGGTCGTGCCGGTGACGGCGTGGCGGGCGCCCCGGTGATGGTGGCGGCCCAGGGCGAGGGTGGTGGCCACATCGGCCGGGGACAGGTCCGGATGCTCGCGCAGGTGCTGGGCGAGGGCGGCGGTGAGATCGGAGAGGGCGGACGCGTCCCGCGCGGAGAGCGGAAGGACGACCGTTCCCGCTTCTTCCTTCGGCTGCGGTGCCGGGGCCTCCTCCAGGATCACGTGGGCGTTGGTGCCGCCCACTCCCAGCGCGCTCACCCCGGCCCGGCGCGGGGTCCCCGGTGGGAGCTGCCAGGGCCGGCGGGAGGTCGCCAGGGTGAGCGGACCACCGGTCAGGGGCAGGGCCGGGTGCGGGGTCTGCAGGTGCAGGGTGGGGAGCAGGGTGCGGTGCCGCAGCATCAGCACGGTTTTGATCAGCCCGGCCATACCGGCGCAGGTGTCCAGGTGGCCGATGGCGGACTTGACCGAGCCGACCGTGCAGAAACCGGTGCGGTCGGTGCCCTCGCCGAGGGCGCGGGCCAGCGCCTCGTGCTCCACCGGGTCGCCCAGGGCGGTACCGGTGCCGTGGGCCTCGACGTAGGAAACCGTCTCCCCGGCGATGCCGGCCGCCCGCAGCGCGTCGCGGACCACGGCGGCCTGGCCCGCCACGCCGGGGGCGCTGAAACCGACCTTGCCGGCCCCGTCGTTGTTGACGGCGGAACCCAGGAGCACGGCGTGCACCGTGTCGCCGTCGGCGAGGGCCCGGTCCAGGCGTTTGAGCACGACGGCGGCCACGCCGTTGCCGCCGACGGTGCCGTCGGCCGCCGCGTCGAAGGGGCGGCAGCGTCCGCTGGGCGACAGGATCGAGCCGGGGTGCGGGCGGTAGCCGGTGTCCTGGGCGGGGTGGACGGCGGCGGCGCCGGCCAGGGCCACGTCGGCGTCGCCGCTGAGCAGGGCCTGGGCGGCGAGGTGCACCGCCACCAGTGAGGAGGAGCAGGCGGTCTGGACGCCGATGGCGGGGCCGGTGAGCCCGAGCCGGTAGGCGACGCGGGTGGCGAGGAAGTCGGGCTGGGTGCCGAGCGCCCGCTGCATCGCCTCGACCGGGTCGCCGGCCGCGGGGTCCGCCGGGCCGGGCCCGGCGGTGCCGCCGTGCTCCTGATGGCCGTACAACTGCATCCCGCTGCCGGCGAACACCGCCGTCCGGCCCCGGCTGTCCTCGTCGCCCGCGTAGCCGCTGTGCTCCAGCGCGCGGTGGCAGATTTCCAGGAACAGCCGCTGGGCGGGGTGGGTGTGGCCGGCTTCGCGCGGGGTGATGCCGAAGAAGTCGGCGTCGAAGTCGTCGATGTCCTGGAGCGCGCCGATGACGGGGACCCGCTCGCCGCCCGGTGGGGAGGGGAGGGTGCGCACGCTGTCCACACCGTCGTGCAGATTGCGCCAGTAGGTGTCGATGTCGGGGGCGCCGGGGAACCGCGCCGCCATGCCGATGACGGCGATCCGCCGGTCGGCGGGCGGCACCGGGGCGGAGGCAGGCGGGACGGAGGCGGAACCGTCCGGCGCGGACGCAGCGGGCGCACCGGTGTCCGGGTCGGCGGCGGCCGAAGCGCCGTCAGCCGGGACGCCGCCGACCGGGACGGGCGTGCCCGGCCCGTCCGTCCCCGCTCCGTCCGCGTCCGGTCCGCCGATGTCCGGCGCGGGCGCGGTGGCCTTCCGCTCCGGGTGGGCGGCGCCCTCCGCGAGATGGGCGGCGAGCGCGGTGACGGTCGGGTGTTCGAAGAGGGCGGTCTGCGGCACCGGGCGTTCCAGGGCCTGTTCCAGGCGGGCCCGCAGACGCACCATGCGCACGGAGTCCAGGCCCAGTTCGTAGAACGGGGTGTCCTCCGCTCCGGTGACCGGGCGCCCCAGCACGGCGCTGACCTCGTCGGCGACCACGGTGCGCGGGTCCGGCGGGTCGAAAGCGCCGGCCAGCAGGCCTTCCAGCAGTGCGGCCCGGCGGATCTTGCCGGCCGGGGTGCGCGGGAAGCGGTCCTCGGGGACGGCGACGACCCGCTCGGCGGTGAGCCGCAGCCGTGCGAAGAGGGCGGCGCGGACGGCGCGGGCGGTCCGCTCGTCGGCGGCCGGGTCGGGGCCGCCGACGAAGAAGACGGCGAGGGTTTCGCTGCCGCCCCGCTCGCCGGGGACGCCGCAGGCGGCGACGGCGCCGGCCCGTACGCCGTCGACCGTGGCGGCGGCCTCCTCGATCTCCTGGCAGAGCACATTGAGCCCGTTGAGGATGATGACGTCCTTGCGGCGGCCGGTCATCACCAGCTGGCCGTCCGTCAGATAGGCGAGGTCGCCGGTCTCCAGCCAGCGGGGGCCGTCCGGGAAGGCGACGGCGTCCGCCTGCGGGTCGTGGACGTAGCCGGGGGTGATGCGGGGTGAGGCGACCTGGAGCCGGCCGATGTGCCGCTCGGGCAGGAGCCGCCCGTGGTCGTCGACCACGCGGAGCGTGGACCGGTGGGCGGGGCCACCGGAGGCGATGAAGGTGAGCACGGCGTGCTCGGGCGCCTCGGGCGGCGCGGGGCGGACCTCGTCCTCCAGGCTGTCGCGCAGGACGCGCTGGACGGTGCCGGGCCGGTCGAGGCGGCCGAAGGTGATGCCGGTGACGGTCTCGGTCATGCCCCAGGCGGGCACGAGGTGTCCGGCGCGCAGTCCGTAGCGGCCGGTGGCGGCGAGGAAGCGCCGCATGCCGGGTTCGGTGACGCGTTCGCCGCCGCAGACCAGGGAGCGCACCCGGGTCAGGTCGCGGTCGGGCGGGGTGCCGGCACCGGTGGTGAGGGCGTCGGTGATGAGCTGGAAGCCGAAGGCGGGGGCCCAGCTGTGGGTGGCGCGGTGCTCTTCGAGGAGGTCGAGCCAGCGCAGCGGGTCGGCCAGCACGCCGTCGGTGGGGGTGTGGACGTTGGTCGCGCCGGCGAACACCGGGAGCAGGTGGTAGAGGAGGAAGGCGCCGCTGTGGTCGACCGGGAGCCAGTTGACGGTGGTGTCGCCGGGGCGCAGGTCCAGGATGCGGCGGGTGCTGGCGCCGAACAGGGCGAGGCCGTGGTGGGTGAGCCGGACGGCCTTGGGGGCGCCGGTGCTGCCGGAGGAGAGCAGCAGCAGGGCGGTGTCGTCCCCGTCCGGCTCGGGCGGGGCGGTGGTGTCGTCGTGGTGGTCGCGGCCCGCGTGCGGAAGGTCGTCGGCGTCGACGGCGCGCAGGGCGGGGTCGGTGCGGGCGAGGCCGGCGGCGCCGGGGCCGTCGGTGAGGATCAGCGGGCCGTTCAGCAGGGCGGCGGTACCGCGCAGCCGGGTCAGGGCTGGGGAGCCGTCCTCGGGGCGGGCGGCGATGGGCACCGGGAGGGCGCCGCCGAGCAGGCAGGCCCACAGGGCGGGGAAGAAGGTGCCGAGCGGGAGGCCGCTGAGCACGACGGGGTCGCCTGGCCGGATGCCGTGGGCGCGCAGGCCGGCGAGCAGCAGGCGGGCACGGAATAACAATTCGGGATACGTCAGGAGCGTGCCGCCGGAGCCGTCCGGGGTGTGGGTGATCACTCCGGCCTCGGGGAAATCGCGCGCCGCGCGCAGCAGCGCCCGCACCGCGTCGGGTGCGTCGTCGTCGGTGAACTCCAGTTCGGGACCCCGGTATTGGGCGTCCCGTCGTGCGCTGGTCATGTGCGCTTCTCTCCCCCTCGCCCCCGGGCGGGCCGCGGTCGGGCGGCCGGTCGGTGATCGCCGGGGTGGTTCTGCGTGCATGATCCAGCACATCAGCCCGCAGATAAAGGTCTGGTCAAATGCGAGGTGAGGGGCCTATTCTGGCGGAGATTCCGCCTTTCGGGGGATGGATAACTTCATGCGTTGACGACCGAGGGAAGCCGGTGCGAATCCGGCGCTGACCTGCAACCGTGTGCGGCGTACCGCGTCGCGAGTCGGATCACTCGGCTCGCCGGCGTGAACACCTGCTTCTCACTGTCACGGTCCGCAGCGTGGAGCCCTCAGCCGTCCCGGCCTGTCGGCCCCTGCCGCTTTCTTCACCGAAAAGCGCGCCAGGGGTCTTCTCGTGCGGGTGGATGCCCGGGCCCCGCCACGCGCCGTGCCGGTCCGATGGAAAGGCATCCGATGCCCGTCGCCCGCGCCCGCGCCCGCGCCCGCGCCACGGTCGCCTGCCTGTTGCTGGCCCTGCTCGCCACGCTGTCCGGGGCGGCCGGTACGGCGGCGGCCTCGGCACCGGCCGGACGGGCGGCGGTCGCGGGCACCCCCGGGTTCTGCCCGGACAGCAGCGGCGTCACCGTGGTGGTCGACTTCCAGCGGCTGGGCGGCGGCCGGGTCGTGCGGTGCGCGCCCGGACCGCAGGCGGACGGCCTGGCCGCGCTGCGCAACGCCGGCTTCGAGGTGGGCGGCACCACCCGGTGGGGCGACGCGTTCATCTGCCGCATCAACGGCCGTCCGGGCACCGACACCGAGAGCTGTGTGGACACCCCGCCCGCCACCGCGTACTGGTCGTACTGGCACGCGCCCAATGGCGGCGACTGGACGTACAGCCAGCGCGGCGCCACCTACCGCACCCCGCCCGAGGGCAGCATCGAGGGCTGGTCCTTCGTCCTGACCGAGGACGAGGACGAGATGGCCGCACCGCCCGGCGTCGCCCCGCAGCGCCCGGCCGACAACGGCGGCGGTGCGGGCGGCGGCGGCTCCGCGGACGCCGGCGGTGCGGGCGGTGGCGGTGGTGCGGGCGGCAGTCCCTCCGGCGGCGGCTCCGGCTCCCCGGGCGGCGCGGCCGGTGGCGCGGGCGGCTCCGGGAGCGACGCCGCCGCGGGTGGCGCGGCGGCCGGCGGCCAGGACGGTGCGGCGGCCGGCTCCCCCGGCCAGCCGGCCCCCGACGGCTCCGGCTCCCCGGGCGACGACGCCGCACCCGGTACCGGTGACGGCGAGGACCCCGAGGCGGCGGACCGGGAGGACGCCGAGGACGCCCGGGACGAGGACGCGACCGAGGAGGACGCCGCGGAAGAGGCCGCGGAGCCGGACGGCGACGGGGAAGCCTCCCCGGGCCCGGCGCCCACCGAGGCCCCCGGCTGGAGCGGCACCGACGAGGGCCTCGACCCGGCCGCCGGCGCCGGTTCCGGCGGCCCGTCCACCGGCACCCTGGCCGCCGTCGGCCTGGCCACCGCCCTGGCGGCCGGCGCCGGGTTCACCGCCTGGCGGCGCCGCGCGGCAGCCGCCTCCGCCGCACCGGCGGGCTCCGACGGGGCGGCCGGCGACCAGTGATCACCCCGCTCCCCCGCGCCCTGCACCCCGGCGCCTGGTGGCTGTGGGCGCTCGGCCTCGCCGTCGCCGCCAGCCGCACCACCAACCCGGTACTGCTCCTGCTGATCATCGCCGTCGCCGGCTACGTGGTGGTCAGCCGCCGCACCGACGCGCCCTGGGCGCTGTCCTTCCGGATGTACCTGCTGTTCGGCGCGTTCATCGTGGTGATGCGGGTGCTGTTCCGCATCGTCTTCGGCGGCGGCCAGGGCTCCACCATCCTCTTCACCCTGCCCGAGATCCCACTGCCCGAGGCCGCCGCCGGCATCCGGCTGCTCGGCCCGGTGGCGGCCGAACAGCTGCTCGGCGGCGTGTACGACGGCCTCCAGCTCGCCGCCATGGTGATCTGCATCGGCGCCGCCAACGCGCTCGCCAACCCCAAACGGCTGCTCAAGTCCCTGCCCGGCGCGCTCTACGAGATCGGCACCTCCGTCGTGGTGGCCCTCACCGTCGCCCCGCAGCTCATCGAGAGCGTGCAGCGGGTGCGCCGCGCCCGCCGGCTGCGCGGCGCGTCCGGCAAGGGGCGCGGGGCGCTGCGCGGCATCCTCATCCCGGTGCTGGAGGACGCGCTCAACCGCTCGCTCGCGCTGGCCGCCGCCATGGCGTCCCGGGGCTACGGCCGGGTCGGCGCCACGCCCGCCCGGACCCGGCTGCTCACCGGACTGCTGGTGATCGGCGGCCTGCTGGGGGTGTGCGCCGGGCTGTACGGGACGCTGGACCCATCCGCGTCCCGGCTGCTGGGGCTGCCGCTGCTGCTGGGCGGGTCCGCCGTCGCGGTGGCCGGGTTCCTGCTGGGCGGGCGCCGGGTGCGGCGCACCAGCTACCGGCCCGACCGGTGGCGCGGCGCCGAACTGCTGACGGCCGCCGCCGGCCTCGGGGCCGGTGCGCTGATGTACGTGAGCACCCGGGTGGATCCGGCCAACCTCTACCCCTCGCTCTCGCCGCTCAGCTGGCCCGAGGTGGCCGCGCTGCCGGTCGCCGCCATCCTGGTGGGGCTGCTGCCCGCCTTCCTCACTCCCCCGCCCCCGCCGCCGGCCCCCGCCGTACCGCAGGACGCTCCGGCCCTTCAGGAGACCCGCGCATGATCACTTTCGACTCGGTGAGCTTCCGTTACGACGGCGCCGCACGACCCACCCTGGCCGGTGTCGATCTGCGCGTGGAGGAGGGCGAGCTGTGCCTGATCGCCGGCCGCACCGGCTCGGGGAAGTCCACGCTGCTGGGCGCGGTCAACGGTCTGGTGCCCCGGTTCACCGGCGGTGAGCTGCACGGCACGGTGACCGTCGCCGGGCAGAGCACCCACTCCCGGCCGCCGCAGGAGTTCGCGCAGCTGGTCGGCGTGGTGGGCCAGGACCCGCTGGCGGGCTTCGTCACCGACACCGTCGAGGAGGAGCTGGCCTACGGCATGGAACAACTGGCGATCGGCCCCGAGACCATGCGCAAGCGGGTCGAGGAGACGCTGGACCTGCTCGGCATCGCCGAGTTGCGGCACCGCCCGCTGCGCACCCTGTCCGGCGGCCAGCAGCAGCGGGTGGCGATCGGGGCGGTGCTCACCGCCCACCCGTCCGTGCTCGTGCTGGACGAGCCGACCTCCGCGCTGGACCCGACCGCCGCCGAGGACGTCCTGGCGGCGATCCTGCGGCTGGTGCACGACCTGGGGACGACGGTGGTGATCGCCGAGCACCGCATGGAGCGGGTGCTCCAGTACGCGGACCGGCTGCTATACCTGCCGGGGGACGGCACCGTACGGTCCGGGGCGCCCGCCGAACTGATCGCCGAGGCCGACATCGCGCCGCCGATCGTCCATCTGGGCCGGATCGCCGGCTGGGACCCGCTGCCGCTGTCGGTGCGCGACGCGCGGCGGCGGGCGGCCGGACTGCGGGAGCGGCTGGCCGGGCACCTGCCGCCCGGACCCGCCGCGCGCGGCGGCGAGGTGGCGCTGACGGCCCGCAAGGTCACCGTCTCCTACGGGGAGCGGATCGCGGTGCGCGAGGTGGACCTCGCGCTGCGCGGCGGGGAGATCGTCGCCCTGATGGGCCGCAACGGGTCCGGGAAGTCCTCGCTGCTGTGGGCGCTCCAGGGCTCGGGCCCGCGCCGCTCCGGGGAGGTTGCGGTGCCGGCGGAGGGCGCCGGTGCCCAGGGCACCGACCCCGGTGCGGTGTCCGCCCGGCAGGCGCGGGCCCTGGTGGGTCTGGTGCCGCAGACCGCGGCCGATCTGCTCTATCTCCAGACGGTGGACGGCGAATGCGTCCAGGCGGACACCGAGTCCGGCGCGGAGCCCGGCACCTGCCGGGCGCTGCTCGATCTGCTGACGCCCGGTATCCCGGGCGAGCGGCATCCGCGGGACCTCTCGGAGGGGCAGCGGCTCGCGCTCGTGCTGGCCGTGCAGCTGACGGCGGCGCCCGGCGTGGTGCTGCTGGACGAGCCGACCCGTGGCCTGGACTACCACGCCAAGCGGCACTTCGGGCAGGTGGTGCGGGAGCTGGCGGACGGTGGCCGGGCGGTGGTGATCGCCACCCACGACGTGGAGTTCGTGGCGGCCACCGCCGACCGGGTGACGGTGATGGCGGAGGGCGAGATCGTGGCGGACGGCCCGACCGCCGAGGTGATCTGCTCCTCGCCGTCGTTCGCGCCGCAGGTGGCGAAGATCCTGGGGCCCGACCCGTGGCTGACGCCCGACCAGGTGGCGGCGGCGCTGGCGCCGGCCGCGAGCCCGGAGGGTGCCCGGTGAGCGGGGGCCCCGCGCGGGCGACCGCGCTGCGGGTGGGCCCGCGGGCCGCCGCCGTGCTGGTGCTGGCATCGGTGATCGGGCTCGGCATGTTCTGCTGGCCGCTGCTCTCGCCCCCGCAGCCGCAGGCGATCGCGCACTCCGGGCAGGCGCCGCTGATGTTCGTGCTGCTGCTGCCGGTGATCCTCGCCGTGGTGCTGGCGGAGATCTCCGAGGGCGGCATCGACCCCAAGACCCTCGCCCTGCTGGGGGTGCTCGCCGCCGTCAACGCGGCGCTGCGGCCACTGGGGGCCGGGACCGCCGGCATCGAGACGGTGTTCTTCCTGCTGATCCTGGCCGGCCGGGTCTTCGGGCCCGGGTTCGGCTACGCACTGGGCGCCATCTCGCTGTTCGCCTCCGCCCTGCTGACGGCCGGGGTCGGCCCCTGGCTGCCGTTCCAGATGATGGCCGCCGGGTGGGTGGGGCTGGGCGCCGGGCTGCTGCCGCGCCGCCCGACCGGCCGCGCCGAGATCGCGCTGCTGGCCGGGTACGGGGTGGTGGCGGCGTACGTGTTCGGCTTCCTGATGAATCTGTGGTTCTGGCCGTTCGCGCTGGGCGACGGCACCCAGCTGTCGTTCGACCCGGAGGCGGGGCCGCTGGCGAACCTGCACACCTTCTTCCTCTACACCCTGGCCACCTCCACCTTCGGCTGGGACACCGGCCGGGCGGTGACCAACGCGATCGCGCTGTGCGTCCTGGGCCCCGCCGTGCTGGCGACCCTGCGCCGCGCGGCACGGCGCGCCGCCTTCGACGTACCGGTCACCTTCGCGACCGCGGCGTCCGCACCTTCGACCGACCAAGGAGCAACGACCCGATGATGACCCTGCGCAGACGCGCGGCGGCGGTACTGCCCGCCGCGCTGATAGCGACCGCACTGACGCTGCCGGGGGCGAGCGCCCGGGCCGACGAGGGGCCGGCGGAGCTGGTCTCGCCGGCGGAGGCCGCCGCCACCTGGGCGGTCGGCAAGCTCACCGAGGGCACCCACGCCTCGGCGGACCACGGGCTGACGGCCGACATCGTGATGGGGCTCGCCGCCACCGGCACCGCCGGGGACACCGCCGCGCGGGCCACCGACTGGCTGGCGGAGCACGCCGGCGACTACATCAACCGCGGCAACCCGGACGCGGTCAACGCGGGTGGCACCGCGAAGCTGGCGCTGGTCGCGGCGATCGAGCACCGCGACCTGTCGGACTTCGGCGGCCACGATCTGACCGGGCTGCTGCTGGACCGGGTGCAGGACACCGGCCGGTTCTCGGACGCGGGCCCCTCCGGCGACATGTCCAACCAGTTCACCCAGTCGCTGGGCGTGCTGGCGCTGGAGCGTACGGCGCAGGGCGCTCCGGAGAGCACGGTGGAGTTCCTGGCCTCCACGCGCTGCGCGGACGGCGGGTATCCGCTGTCGCTGCGCCGCAATCCGGACCGCTGCACATCCGACACGGACAGCACCGGCATGGCGGTGCAGGCGTTGCTGGCGGCCGGGCGGACGGCGGACGCCGAGCCGGGCCTGGACTGGCTGGAGTCCCAGCAGCAGGAGAACGGCGGCTGGGGCTACAACGCCGCCAGCGCCGCGAACTCCAACTCCACCGCCCTCGCGGTGCAGGCGCTGATCGGCGGCGGCCGGGACGCGGCGGCCGAGCGCGGCACGTCCTGGCTGCGCGGGGTGCAGGTGGGCTGTTCGGCGGCCGAGGGCGACCGGGGTGCGGTCGGCTACATGGAGCCGGTCGCGGACGGCATGGCGCTGCGGGCGACGGCCCAGGTGATCCCGGCGCTGGCCGGGGTGCCGCTGGGGGACATCGACGGTTCCGGCGGCGTGGCCGGTGTGGCGCCGGTGGCGTGCGCGCCCGGTGGCGGGGACGGTGACAGCGGCGGTGCCGGTACGGCCGGCGGCGCGGGCGGTGCCGCGAGCGGCGCGGACGGCGGCGCTGACGGGACGACGCTGTCCGGCGGTGGTGACACGGGCGGCGACAGCGGTGCTGCCGATGCCGGCGCTGCGGGCGATGTCGTCTCCGGTGGCGCGGACTCCGGTGCCGACTCGGGTGCGGACGGCGGGGCCGACTCCGGTACCGATGGCGGTGCTTCGGGCGACGCGGTGACGGGCGGGGCCGCCGACGGCGGTGCCACGGTGTCCGGCGGCGGCGACGCGGCGGTCTCCTCCGGTGGGTCGGACGGCTCGCTCACCCCGGACGGCGGGCTGGCCAACACCGGTACCGGCGCGGTGCCGGTGGCCGTGGCGGCCGGGATGCTGCTGGCGGCCGGCGCCGGGGTGTACGTCCTGGCCAGGCAGCGACGGCGCGACACGGTCTGACCGGCGCGCGCCGCCGCTGACCGGCGCGCGTCTTCGAAGGTTCCATCCGTTCCGTTCGAGGGAGAAGCATGATCCGTACCGCTACCGTCACCGTCACCGCAGCCGCCGTGCTGGCCCTGGTCGGCGCGGCCCCCGCTCCGGCGGCCGGCTCCGTCGCCGCGGCCAACGACCCGGTGACCGTGCAGCTGACCGTCACCGGACCGGCCGGGACGGTGTTCTCCGACGAGGTGACCACCACCGGGCACACCGTCTCGCCGCTGACCGGCGGGGCGCAGCTGTGCGACGGCACCAACGGGGGTGCCAACCCGGAGCCGGGCGCCACCCCGACGGCCGCGCTGGACGACGCGGCGCAGCAGAACGCTTTCACCTGGGACGGTGTCTGGTACACGTCCTTCGACGACTACCTGGTCACCCAGATCGACGGGATCACCCAGACCGCCGACGAGTTCTGGCTGATCTCGGTGAACGGCACGGCGACGCCGGTCGGCGGCTGCCAGTTCCTGGTGTCGGACGGTGACGAGGTGGCGTTCACCTGGACCGAGATCGACTGATCGAGGTTTCCCGCTCCCGCCTGGGCGCCGGGCACGGCCGCGTGCCGTTCCCGGCGCCCAGCCGTTCAGTTCACGGTGAGCGGCCGGGAGGCGTACAGCTCCTCGCCCACGGGGAGTTCGAGCCGGACGGTGATCGCGGGCCGCCGGAAGGCGCCGCCGGGCACCGGGACGCGGACGGAGAACGCCGGCCACTCCGCGACGTCGCGTTCGGGGCCCGGCACGGCGGGCAGCGGGTCCGCCGGGCGCGGTGCGGCGAGCGGGACGGGCAGCAGCCGGGGCGCGTCGTCGCCGACCGTGAGCCGCAGTCGCAGGTCGCCCGGCGGTGTTCCGTACACGCCGACCCGGCCGCTGACGACCAGTTCCCTGCGGTTGTCGGGGGCGCGGCCCGCACCGGCCAGCAGCAGCTGGTTCTCGGGGGTGAAGTAGATCCCGCCGGAGTCGAGCGCGAGGTAGCCGGTCCTGGTCAGGTACGGGGTGATGAGGCGGGGGCGGCCGTCGGGGCCGGTGAGGGGCCGTACCCGCCACAGCTCGCCGGTGGCCGGGGCGCCGGCGGCGCGCAGCCGCACCTCGCGGGTGACGCCGGGGGCGGTGAGCCGCAGGTGCAGGTCCCAGACGCCGGGCGGCAGCGGGCTGCCGTGGTCGGCGGTCAGCGGGTCGATGTCGGCCGTGAAGCCGAGGTCGGCGGGGACGCCGTGCGCGGGCAGCGCGTCCAGGGCCTCGCGCGGGATGTCGGCGGGGCGGGTGGGCACCGTCACCTGGAGCCGGGACTGGCGGC
Source organism: Streptomyces harbinensis (assembly GCF_900116145.1). Lineage (GTDB taxonomy): Bacteria > Actinomycetota > Actinomycetes > Streptomycetales > Streptomycetaceae > Streptomyces > Streptomyces carpaticus. The sequence continues at coordinate 469,308 of NZ_FPAB01000001.1, forward strand.
AGCGCAGGACGAGCTGGGCCGTCACCTCCTCGCGCGGCACGCTGTCGATCCAGCCGGCTCCGGTCACGCGCAGGGCCTCCCCGTCCCAGCGCTGGCCGGTGGCCATGCCCTGTGCGGTGAGCGGTCGCAGCCCGCCGCCGATGTCGAGGGCGAACTTACCGCCCTTGGTGCGGTACGGGACGACGGAGTCGCCGCCGGCGGCCCGGATCCGGCCGCCGGGGATCGGCCAGCCGCCGTCGTCGGTGGCGGCGGGCGCGGTCAGCCGTATCTCGCGCCGGATGCCCTGGATGTCGACGCGCGCCCACAGGTCCCACACGCCGGGGGCGAGGGGCCTGCCGTCGGCCGCCGTGTCGGGGTCGAGGGTGGCTTCCCAGCCGGCCAGTCCGAGGTCGTAGCGGCCGTCCTTGCCGTGTTCCCGGGTCAGTTCGGGGGTCGGGGTGTGCCGGGTGGGGAGTTCGTGGGTGCGTGCGCCGTCGCGGCTGCGCAGCAGCAGGCGGGTGGCGACGTCCCGGGTGGAGAGGCCGTCGATGCGGGCGTGACCGCTGACGGTCAGGGTGTCGCCGTCCCAGCGCGCGCCGGTGACGGCGTGCCGGGCCTTGAGCCGGTCGGTCATCTCGAACAGCTCGTCGGGGAGACCGGCGGCCGGGTCGCGGAAGAAGGGGTAGGGGCGGAAGACTCTGCCGTTCTCGACGATCTCGGGGTCCTGGCTGTGCTCCTCGAACCGGGCGAGGACTTCGAGCTGCGTATAGCGGCCTTCGAGGAAGCAGTACAGCCGCAGCCAGGTGAGGGCGGGGAGATGCGGGATCATCTCCGGTTCCCAGTAGGTGTCGCACACCTCGCGCACGTAGCGGTAGGTGTCGTCGCGGAAGGCACCGGCGAATTTCTCGGAGGCCGCGACGGGCAGCAGGACCTTGCCCATGATCTGCCGGAAGTGCCGGGCGAGCAGTTGGCGGCGGTTGTCCGCGTCGGTGACGCGCTCGGCGATCAGGTCCATCACGCGCTTGACGGGCTCCACCGATTGCCAGGCGCTTCTGTCGCGCAGGGTCAGATGCTGGCCGTCCTCGCGGCGCCGCGCGTAGTAGCAGTCGTAGTCGCCGACCACGGATATGACGTGGGCGGCGAGCATGGCCTCGGTGCAGAACATCTGGTCTTCGCCCAGCCACAGGTCGACCGGGAAGCGGATTCCGTGATCGTTGAGGAGGCTGCGCCGGAAGAGCTTCTGCGGGTTGAGTGAGCGGTAGACGTTGGATGTGTAGAGGTCGGCGCGGGCGGCGTGTTTGAAGGCGAGGACGGACACCTCGCGCCCGCCCAGGCCGGCCATCCGGCCGAGCACGACGTCGCTGTCGTTCTCCTCGGCCATGCCGACCATGCGTTCCAGTGCCTCGTCGCCGAGCAGGTCGTCGGCGTCGGCGACGAAGACGTAGCGGCCCCTGGCCTCGTCGATGGCGCGGTTGCGCGGTCCGCTGGGGCCGCCGGAGTTCTGCTGGTGGATGACGCGCAGCGGCGGGAAGCGGTCGGCCCAGCGGTCGAGTTCGGCTCCGCTGCCGTCGGTGGAGCCGTCGTCGACGGCGATGATCTCCATCCGGTGCGCGCCGATGGTCTGGCGCTCCAGGGACTCCAGTGCCTCGGTGAGGTAGGGCATGGCGTTGTAGACGGCCATCACCACCGTCACCACGGGCGGGGACGGGGACGGCGGGGTGGCCGGCCTCGTGCGGTGTGCGCTGCGGAGCATCACGGCTTCCTTCCGACCGGGAGGTCGTGGGTGGTACGGACGGACCCGGGCCGGAGGAGGGAGGGGGCGCGCCGGCGCTCCGCCGTGGGTGCGGCGGTGCTGCGGTACGGCCGGAGGCGGCCGGACGACGGCCCGGTTCCCGGCTGCGGCCAGGGGCGGGCGGCGGGCTTCGCCGCTGTCGGTGGGGGCCGGCGGGCCATGCGTTCCAGCTACACATCATAACAGGCGGTTATCATACTGAGTAAATATTGTTCGTCCTGTGCGCGGAAGTTGATCGCCGCACACGTCATCGACACATGCCGCCAACCCGCTTGACAGCTCGGCGGCCCGGCGGGATAGAGACCGCATGGGACACGAGCGCGCCACCACCGGTACCGAAGTCGCCGTCGTCGGAGCGGGACTGGCCGGCCTGGTGACGGCCGATCGGCTGACGGCGGCCGGCCACCGGGTGCGGGTCGCCGAGGCACGGCAGCGGGTCGGCGGGCGGCTCGCCGGACTCCGGCTCGGCGGGGTGAACGTCGAACTGGGCGGCACCTTCATCGGCCCCGTCCAGCGGCATGTCACCGCTCTCGCCCGGGAACTGGGCGTGACCACCGTGCCCACCTACGACAGCGGCCACCATGTCCTGCTGCGGCACGGCCGGTTGCGCCGCTACGCCGGCACCATCCCCCGGCTGCCACCCGCCGCGCTGCTCGACCTCGACCGGGTCATGCGGCGCTTCGAACGGCTGGCGCGCACCGTGCCGCCCGGCGCGCCCTGGCACGCGCCCGGCGCCGACCGGCTGGACGCGCACACCCTGGAGTCCTGGCTGCGCGGCATCCGGGCAGGCGGCACCACCCGCGCCATGCTCGCCCTGGTCGCCCGCACCACCTGGGGCTGCGAGCCGGCCGAGGTCTCCCTGCTGCACGCCCTGCACTACGTGCGCGGCTGTGGCGGGCTGCGGCCGATGCTGGACGTGGCGGGCGGGGCGCAGCAACAGCACTTCGCCGACGGGGCGCACACCCTGGCCGAACGGCTCGCGCAGCGGCTCGGCGACCGGGTGTTGCTGGGCGCCCCGGTCACCCGGATCGTCTGGGACGCGGCGGGCGCCGTCCTGCACCGGGCGGACGGCGCCGCGCCCGTACCCGCCCGCCGGGTGGTGCTCGCCGTGCCGCCCGCGCTGCGGAACAGCATCACCTTCGATCCCCCGCTGCCGGCGCCGTACGGGCAACTCGCCCAGCGCTGGCCGCAGGGCGTGCTCGGCAAGGCGTACGCGGTGTACGAGAAGCCGTTCTGGCGGGCCGCCGGACGGTCCGGGCAGGCGCTCGCGGACACCGGACCGGTCTTCATCACCTTCGACGTCTCCCCGGCGGGGCCCGGTCCCGGGGTGCTGCTCGGTTTCATCGGCGGGGAGTACGCCCGGGCCTTCGACGCGCTGCCCGCCGACGCCAGACGGCGGGCAGCCCTCGGGTCGTTCGCGGCGCTGTTCGGTCCGCGGGCCGCCCGGCCGCTCGCGTACGCCGATCACTCCTGGGGCGGCGAGCGGTTCAGCGCGGGCGGGCCCACCGCCGCCGTACCGCCCGGCGCGTGGCGCGCGTACGGGCCGTGGCTGGCCCGGCCGGTGGGGCCGCTGCACTGGGCCGGTACGGAGACGGCGGACGCCTGGTCGGGGTTCATGGAGGGCGCGGTCCGCTCCGGCGAACGCGCGGCGCGGGAAGTGTGCCGGAAGCTGGCGGAGCCGGCCCGGGCCCGGTGATCCCGGGCCGGCCGGCTCCGCCCCCCTCCCCCCGGTCGGTCCTGCGGGTCACTTCTTCCGGTGTTTTCCGGTCGGTGGCGGCGGAGGTATCTGGTCGTCCCGGTTCCCTCCCGGCGGCTTCCCCGTGCCGAGGTCGGGCTGTGGCTTCGCATGCTTTCCCATGAATGCCCCCAGTTGTGCGCGTTGCCACCTCCATGGTGACGCCCCGCGATGCTCTGCGGAAGGCGGCTCTCCCCAGCGCGTTCCCCGCGCCGCGCGCCCCATAGGGTGGGCCGTATGAGCGCCGCATCAGCCGCGTCGGCCGCCGCGCCGGTCACGGCCGACGACCTGGAACAGATCGTACGCCTGGCCGTCCGCGCCCTCGCCGAGGCACCGGCCGATGCCTGGGCGCGCCCGGCCGCCGGCCTGGAGTGGGACTGCTGGGAGACGGCCGAGCATCTCGCCGACGACTTCTTCGCCTACGCGGCCCAGCTCGGCCCGGCCGCGCCGCCGCTGGACCGCTATGTGCCGTTCGCCGCCGACGCCGCCCGCCCCGGCGCCCCGGTCCAGACCCTCCGCGCCGACCGCGCGGCCGGTCCCGCCGGGCTGCTCCAGGTGCTGGAGGCCAGCGGCGCCCTGCTGGTGGCCATGGTGCGCACCGCCGACCCGGCCACCCGCGCCTGGCACCCGATGGGCACCGCCGACCCGGAGGGCTGGGCGGCGATGGGCATCGTGGAGGCCGTCGTCCACACCCACGACCTGGCCGCCGGGCTCGGCGTCGACTGGCAGCCCCCGGCCGGGATCTGCGCCCGGACGCTGCACCGGCTCTTCCCGGACGCGCCACGCGACACCGACCCCTGGGCCACCCTGCTGTGGGCCACCGGCCGGGGCACCCTGCCCGGCCGGGACCGGCTCACCGCCTGGCGCTGGTACGCGCAGCCGCGCCCCTGAGCCACGGCCGCGGCGTCCGGCGCCCGAACTCGGGTGCTCCCACGGCTGGAAGGACGGTCCTTCCCGTGCTTGCATGACCCGCATGGTGTCTGCCGACCGTCTGCTGGCCTTCGCGGCCATGTCGTTCCTGCTGATCGTGGTGCCCGGCCCCAGCGTGCTGTTCGTGATCGGGCGCGCGCTGGCCCTGGGCCGCCGCGCCGCGCTGACCACGGTGGTGGGGAACACGCTCGGCGCGTACACGCTGATCGTGGCCGTGGCGTTCGGGGTCGGGGCCGTGGTGGAACGCTCGGTCCTCGTCTTCACGGTGCTCAAGCTGGTGGGCTCGGCCTACCTGGTGTTCCTCGGCGTCAAGGCCTGGCGGGAGCGCGCCTCGTTGCAGGCGGCGATCACCGGGACGGTGGTGGCGCAGGGTGGTTCGCGGACCTTCTGGGAAGGGTTCGCGGTGGGCGTGACCAACCCCAAGACCATCGTGTTCTTCGCCGCGGTGCTGCCCCAGTTCGTCGACCGCGGTCAGGGACAGGTCGCGGTCCAGATGCTGCTGCTCGGCCTGGTTTTCAGCATCATCGCGGTGGCCTGCGACATGGTGTGGGGGCTGGCCGCGGCCACCGCCCGGGGCTGGTTCGCGCGCTCGCCGCAGCGGCTTTCCCTGGTCGGCGGGGTCGGCGGGCTCACCATGATCGGCCTCGGCGTCACGGTCGCCGTGACCGGGCGCAAGGACTGAAGGCCGCACCGCGCACGCCGTGGCGCCACGGGGTGGTGGCGCCACGGCGGTTCGCGCGGGGTGTGCGGGGATCAGCGCTTGAGGTCGGTGATCTCCCAGCGCTGGTTGGCCCCCGAGTTGGGCGTCCACACCGTGACCGGCGCGCCCTCGTGCGTGGCCTGGCCGCTCACTTCGAGCAGCCGGCCGGTGGCCTCGTTGACCAGGGTGTACGTGCCGTCGCCGGTCGTGGACAGGATCCAGCGGGCCGCCGCGTCCGCACGTCCCCGGTCCTTCTCCAGCACGGCCGCGCCGTCCCGTACCGCGAACCGCTGGTTGCCCTCGCGGGTGCCCAGCACATAGCTCTGCCGGTTGTCGTGGCCCTTGGTGTGCGGGGTCAGCGTCCAGATCTGGCCGCGGTCACCGTCCACCGCCGTGCTGATCACCGCGCCGCTGCCGTCGTCCGCCACGGTCAGCGCCCGGCCGCTCTGCACCCCGGTCAGCTGGTAGGTGTGGCCCGGCTGGACCAGCGCGGCGTCCTTGGCGACGCCCGAGACGCCGTCGATCAGGAACGTGGTCACCGACTCGCCGGGCACGGTCAGCTGGGCGCGGCCGTCCCGGACCGGTACCGCCTCGCCGGTCACCAGGGCGCCGGAGGCGCTGGTGACCACGGGGGTGACGGTGGCGTTCTTCGCGATCTTCTTGAACTTCGACAGCTCCAGGGTGACCGTGCGCTCCTGCGCGCCGCGGTGGGTGTGCACCACGGTGGCGGCGTTCCCGCCTGCCGCGACGGCCGCGACGCTGGCGGTGTCGTCGGTCCCGATCAGCCGGTCGCCGGGCTTGATGTAGTGGGTGAAGTTCCGGGCGGTGTTGAACTTCTGGTTGGTGTACACCGGGCACGTCTCCAGCGTGTCACCTGCGGTGCAGTCGAACGGCAGCTGGATGCTGCCCCAGTTGCCGCCGCGTTCGGACTCGCCGCCCGGCTTCATGTTGTCGTAGTCCTCCACCGGCTGCCAGAACACCCAGGCGGTGGGCTCCAGTTCCCGCAGGTCGTCGGTGATGCGCTCGGCGAGACCGAGACCGGGCGCCATGGCTTCGAAGTCCTGGCCGTCGCCCCAGTCGCCCTCCACCTCGCTCATCCACAGCGGCTTGTCCTCGCCCTTGGCGATGTCGCGCACCGTGGTACGGCCGCCGGTGCCGTAGGTGTGCACGTTCAGCTGGTCGACCAGGGCCCGGACGTCGGCCGGGTAGCTCTCCCAGTTGCGGGCGAAGGTGGTGGGGTTGGTCTCGTCCATGGCGGAGATGACCGCGTCGGTGCCGGTCTCCTCGGCCGCCAGCCGGGCCGCCAGCGCCCGGATGACCTCCTGCTGGGCCTGCGGGCCGATGTGGGCGCCCTCCTGGCGTCCGCCGACGGGTTCGCCGTCGGGGCCCAGCCGGGTGCTCCAGTAGTTGGTGTTGGGCTCGTTGAACGGGTCGATGGTGTCGAACGTGATGCCGTGCGCGGCCTCCAGCCGGTCCACCACGCCCACCAGGTAGGCGGCGAAGTCGTCCACGCGGTCCGGGCGCAGCTGTTCGTCGGTGGCGTTGAAGCCGCCGGAGACGTAGCCGTTGACGGTCTGGAACCAGGGCGGCGAGTTGCTGAACGCCTCCCAGTGGTCGATGTCGTCCTTGATGCGCTCCACCCACCAGCGCTGGGTGGCATCCGCCTCGTCGTTCCAGTGGTCGGGGTTGTCGGCCCGCCACCAGTCGGTGTCGTGGCGGGTGGTTCCCTCGGGGGCCTGCCACCAGCCCTCGACGGCTCCGCCGGCGCGCAGATAGTCGGTGACGTCGGGGGCGTTGCCGCCGCCCACGTTGTAGCGGGCGAGGTTGAGGGCGAGGCCGTCGTCGCCGAACAGCAGGTCGGCGAGGTGCTCGCGGATCTCGTCGGGGTAGTCGCCGGTCGCGTTGGCGAACCAGACCAGGCTGGTCCCCCAGCCCTCGAACTCCTGGCCCTGGTAGGAGGGGTCGGGGGTGATGGTGTGGTCGGCGGCGGTCGCGGTGGCGGGTCCCGCGGCGACCAGGGTGCCGGTGGCCAGCGCCACCACTCCCAGTGCGGCGGTCCTCGTGCGCTTCCTTCGGGGGCTGCTCATGTGCGGTGTGGACCTCTTCTCGGCTCGCGGCGTTGCGATGGGAAAAGCGGAACGTGCTGGGTGCCGCCGGGCGGGCCCCACTCAGGGCCCGCCCGGCGAGCGACTAGGAGCGGCGGCGCAGGACGGCGACGCCGCGGGCGGGCAGCGGGGTGATCTCCCCGGTGAGGGGTTCCCCTTCGACGCCGGTCAGGTCGACCGGCTCGTCGGTGCGGTTGATCAGGAACCAGTACGCGTCGTCCCCGTGCGTGCGCACGGTCAGCTCGACCTTGCCGCGTACCGGCTCGGGCAGTTCGGCCGTGACGCCGGCGGCGGCCAGCAGCCGGGCCAGGAGCGGGGTGAGGCCGTCGGGGCCGAGCCGGGTGGAGACGTAGGCGGCCGAGCCGGTGCCGGTGTCGTGGCCGCGGCGGGTGACGGCGGGGCGGCCGGCGAGTTCGCCGGTGCGGTAGGAGGCCCAGACCTCGACGCCCTCGGGGTCGGTGACCTCGATGCGGTCGCTCCACAGGGTGCCGGTGGAGCCGTCGTCCAGTGCGGCGCTCTCGCCGGGCAGCAGCGGGGCGAACTCCTCGATCCGGATGCCGAGCAGGTCGCGCAGCGGGCCGGGGTAGCCGCCGAGGTGGGCGTGGTCGTTCTCGTCGACGATGCCGGAGAAGTAGGTGGTGACGAGGTGGCCGCCGCCGGCCACGTACCCGGTCAGTTCCTTGGCGAGGGCGTCGGGGACGACGTGCAGCACGGGGGCGACGACCAGGTCGTACCCGGCCAGGTCGGTGCCGGTGGGCACCACGTCGGCGCGGACGCCGAGCGCGAGGAACGCCGAGTACCAGTCGAGCGCTTCGGCGCGGTAGCGCAGCAGTTCGGTGGGGTGCGAGTCCTGCTCGCTGGCCCACCAGGACTCCCAGTCGAAGAGGATCGCCGCGCGGGCGGGGGCGCGGTGGGCGCCGGCCAGCGGGGCGATGTCCTTCAGCCGCCGGCCGAGGGTGGTGACGGAGCGGAAGACCTCGCTGTCGCGGCCGGCGTGCGGCACCATCCCGGAGTGGTACTTCTCGGCGCCGGCCGCCGACTGCCGCCACTGGAAGTAACAGACGGCGTCGGCGCCGTGCGCGACGTGCAGCAGGGCGTCGCGGGCGAGTTCGCCGGCGCCCTTGGCGCGGTTGACGGGCTGCCAGTTGACGGCGCTGGTGGAGTGCTCCATCAGGAACCAGGGCCGGCCGCCGGAGATGTTGCCGGTGAGGTTGGCGGAGAAGGACAGTTCGTCCAGGGCCTGCGGGGAGGGCACCACGTAGTGGTCGTTGGAGACGAAGTCGACCTCGGCGGCCCAGTCCGCGTAGTTCATGCCGCGGGTCTCGCCCATGACCATGAAGTTGGTGGTGATGGGGATGTCCGGGGTGACGGCGCGCAGCACCTCGCGCTCGGCCCGCAGGTAGTCCTTGAGCGCGTCGGAGGAGAAGCGCTTGAAGTCCAGCTGCTGGGTGGGGTTGGGGTGGGAGGCGGCGAGCCGGGGCGGCAGGGTCTGCTCCCAGTCGCTGTAGCGCTGGGACCAGAACGCGGTGCCCCAGGCGTGGTTGAGGGCGTCCAGGGTCCGGTACCGGCCGCGCAGCCAGGCGCGGAAGGCGCGGGCGGCGTCGTCGGAGTAGTCGTAGAGGTTGTGGCAGCCCAGTTCGTTGGAGATGTGCCAGGCGACGAGGGCGGGGTGGTCGGCGTACCGCTTGGCCATGGCGTCCACCAGGCGCAGCGCGTGCTCGCGGAAGACGGGCGAGGTGGGGCGCCAGTGCTGGCGGGCACCGGGCCACAGGGTCTCGCCGGTGCGGGTGACCGGCAGGATCTCGGGGTGCTTGGCGGTGAGCCAGGGCGGCGGCGAGGCGGTGGCGGTGGCGAGGTCGACGGTGATGCCGCCGGCGTGCAGCAGGTCCATGATCTCGTCGAGCCAGCCGAAGTCCCAGGTGTCCTCGGTGGGCTGGATGCGGGCCCAGGAGAAGATCGCCAGGGAGACGACGTTGACGCCGGCTTCGCGCATGAGCGCGATGTCCTCGTCCCAGACCTCGCGGGGCCACTGGTCGGGGTTGTAGTCGGCGCCGTAGCCGATGCCGGGCAGGCGCGGCCAGCGGTGGGCGGCGGCGGGTGCGGGGGCGCGGGTCATCGTGCTCCTTGGTGCGCGCGGTGGGTGCTGCGGTGCTGCGGTGTACGGGGGGTGGGCGAGGCGGGCAGGCCGGGGCGGGGTACGGGCGCGGGCGGGCGGGATGCGGCGCGCCCGCGCCCGTACCGGGGTTCCGGCGCCCGGGGGCGGCCGGTCGCCGGGGTCACTCGGTGACGGTGAAGCCCTGTTCCTTGCCGTAGGCGATGGAGGCGTCCTGCCAGGCCTTCAGGCCGTCGGCCAGGGTGGTGTTCGAGATGTAGGCCTGGCCGGCGGTGTCGTTGAAGATGGAGTTGGCGTAGACCTGGTACGGCAGGTACGACCAGCCGGCGCCCACGTTGGCGGCGGACTCGGCGAAGATCTCGTTGGCCTTCTGGCCGCCGAAGTAGGGGAATTCGACGTTCAGGAATTCCTCGGAGTTGAGGTCGGCGGTGGTGGCGGGGAAGGCCCCGGCGTCGGTGCGGACCTGCACGCCGTCGCCGACGTTGAGGTATTCGACGAAGGCGTAGGCGAGGGCCTGGTTCTTGCCGGCGCTGGGGATGGCCATGGAGCTGCCGCCGTTCTCGGCACTCACGTTGGCGCCCTCCTCCCACTGCGGGAGCGGGGCGACGCGCCAGTCACCTGCGGCGCCGGGCACGCCGGACTCGAAGTTGGGCGGCATCCAGGCACCGGTGGCGAGGGTGGCGATGCTGCCGTCGCCCAGGCCCTGGTACCACTCGTCGGTCCAGCTGTTGATGGGGGCCAGCAGGTCCTCGTCGAGCAGTTGCTGCCAGACCTCGGTGTAGGCGGTGGAGCCCTCGTCGGAGAAGTCGATGGAGATGTCGGTGCCGTCGACGGTGTAGGGCCGGCCGCCGGCCTGCCAGATCATGCTGGTGGCGGCGCCGCCTTCACCGATGTCGTTGGTGATGTAGACGCCGGGGTCGGCCTCGTGCAGGGCGCGCGCGGCCTCCACGTAGCCGTCCCAGGTGGTGGGGACCTCGATGCCGTGCTCGTCGAAGACGGTCTTGTTGTAGAACAGCGCCATCGGGCCGGAGTCGGTGGGCAGCGCGTAGATGCCGTCGCCGGACTGGACCGCGTTCCAGGGGCCGGGCGAGAAGGTGCCGTCCAGCTGATCGGCGCCGAGCGAGCCGAGTTCGGTGAGGGCACCGGAGAGGACGAACTGACCGAGCGCGTAGTACTCGATCTGGGCCACGTCGGGGACGCCGGAGCCGGCGGATATGGCGTTCTGGAGGGCCGTGTACTGGTCCTTGTTGGTGCCGGCGTTGACGACGTTCACCTTGACGTTGGGGTGTTCGTCCATGAAGGCCTCGGCGGCGGCGGGCAGGGTGGCCTCCCAGGACCACACGGTCAGGGTGCCGCCCTCCTCCAGGGCCGCCTCGACGTCCGCCGGGGTCAGGCCGGAGGAGGCGCCGCCCCCGCCGCCCCCGCCGTCGCCGTCGGAGGAGCCGCAGGCGGTGACGCCCAGGGCGAGGGCGCCGACCACGGCGGTGGTCCGCACCAGACGGCGCACAGTGGTGTTGCTCATGGTGTCCATCTCACTTCTTTGTCAGATTGCACGGGGACGGGGGGACGTGGGGGGCCGGGCGGAGCGCCGTCATTCCTTGACGCTTCCGGCGGCCAGGCCGGACTGCCAGTACCGCTGGAGCAGCAGGAAGGCGATGACCAGCGGGATGATCGTCAGCAGGGAGCCGGTGATCACGAGGTTGAAGATGGCTTCGCCGCCGGCGGTGGCGGCCTGGTCCTTCCAGGAGTTGAGGCCGACGGTCAGCGGGTACCAGTCGGGGTCCTTGATCATGATCAGCGGCAGGAAGTAGTTGTTCCAGGTGGCGACCATGGTGAACAGCAGGACGGTGACGATGCCGGGCGCCAGCAGCGGCAGGCTGACCCGGAAGAAGGTGCCGATCTCGCTGGAGCCGTCGATGCGGGCGGCCTCCAGGAGTTCGGTGGGGATGGCCTCGGAGGCGAAGACCCACATCAGGTAGAGGCCGAACGGCGAGATGAGGGAGGGGATGATGACGGCCCAGGGGGTGTTGGTGAGCCCCATCTGGCTGAACATCAGGAAGGTGGGGATCGCCAGGGCCGTGCCCGGTACCGCGACGGCGCCGATGATGACGGCGAACACGGCGCGCTTGCCGGGGAAGGTGAACTTGGCCAGCGCGTAGCCGCCGAGGACGGCGAGCAGGGTGGCGCCGCCGGCTCCGGCGACCACGTACAGCAGGGTGTTGAGCAGCCAGCGTACGAAGGCGCCGTCGTTGTAGCTGAGGGTCTTGCCGATGTTGTCCCACAGCGCGAAGTCGCCGCTGAACCACAGGCCGAAGGAGTCGAAGAGCGATCCCTGGGTCTTGGTGGCGTTGATGAAGAGCCACACCAGCGGCACCAGCGAGTACAGCAGGACCAGGCCGGTGAGCAGGGTCAGAGTGAGGCTGCGGCGCGGCCGGTTGACGCTGTGCGGGGGGCGCGGGCGGCGCGGGGTGCGCAGCCGTACGGCGGAAGCCGGGGTTCCCATCGCGTGGCTCACGCTTCCTTTCGCATGCCGCGCAGCTGCACGGCGTAGGCGATGACCATGGTGAAGAGGCCCATGATGATCGCGACCGTGGCGGCGTAGTTGTGCTGCTGGCCGGTGAAGGACAGCGAGTAGGTGTAGAGGTTGGGCGTGAAGTAGGTGGTGATCGCGTTGGGGGCCAGCTTCTGGAGGATGGACGGCTCGTTGAACAGCTGGAAGGAGCCGATGATCGAGAAGATGGTGGCGATGACCAGCGCGCCGCGGATGGCGGGGAGTTTGATGGCGGTGATGACCCGCAGCTGTCCGGCGCCGTCGATCTCGGCGGCCTCGTAGAGGGAGTGCGGGATGACCCGCAGCGCCGAGTAGAAGATCAGCATGTTGTAGCCGATGAACTCCCAGGTGACGATGTTGCCGATGGCGGCGAGGATCAGGTCAGGGGAGAGCGGGTCGGGGATGGAGACCCCGAAGGCGTCGTTGATGTTGCCGATCAGGCCGAAGCGGGAGCCGTACATGAAGCTCCACATGATCGTGGCGACGACGGCGGGGACCGCGTACGGCAGGAAGATCGATATCCGGAAGAAGTTGGCGCCGTAGAGCCGGCCGCTGTCCAGGGCGAGGGCGACCAGCAGTGCCAGGAACAGCATGATCGGCACCTGGACGGCGAGGAAGAGGCTGACCCGGCCGAGCGCCGACCAGAACTGCGGGTCCTCGAAGGCCCGCTGGTAGTTCTCGAAGCCCACGAAGGTGCTGCCGCCAACCAGTTGGTCGCGGAAGAGGCTGAGGTAGATCGAGTAGCCGATGGGCGCCAGGAACACCAGGGCGAAGACGGCCATGAACGGCCCGATGAAGCCCCAGCCGGTCCAGGAGCGCCGGTCGCGCTGCTTCCGGGGCACGCGGGCGGGGCCGGAGCGCCCCGCTCGCCCCGTCCCCTGGGGCGGTGACAACGTTGTCATGGCCGAATCCTTGTTCCGTCGTGCGGAATGTTTACGTAAACATGTTGGATTATGTTTACGTAAACATCAATGGCTGGATGCTTACACTGCTCCCTGATCGCCGTCAAGACTCGATGTGGCACCTCACATCCGCCCGGACGGTGCGGCAGCACGTGGTACGAGCACGAGGGGAACGTGATCGCTCAGGTGGCAACGGATCAGCCGGGACCGGCGACGGAGCCGGCCGCCCTGCCGGCACCGCGCCGCACCCAGCGGGTGTCGATGGCCCATGTCGCCCGGCTCGCCGGGGTCTCCTCGCAGACCGTCTCCCGGGTCTCCAACGGCCACCCCGGCGTGGGCGAGGAGACCCGCGCCCAGGTGCTCACCGCCATGAAGCAGCTCGGCTACCGCCCCAACAGCGCGGCCCGCGCCCTCAAACGCGGCGAGTTCCGCACCATCGGCGTCATCCTGTTCACCCTCGCCACCACCGGCAACATCCGCACCCTGGAAGCCATCGCCACCTCGGCCGCGAACGAGGGGTACGCGATCACGCTGATCCCGGTGACCGCCCCCACCCAGGACGGGGTGCGCGGCGCCTTCACCCGGCTCGGCGAACTCGCCGTCGACGCCGTGATCGTGATCATGGAGGTCACCCTCGCCGACGTCGGCGTACTGCCGCTGCCGCCGCACGTCCAGGTCGTCGTCGCCGACTCCAACGCCGGTGACCGCTACAGCGTCGTCGACACCGACCAGGCCGGCGGCACCCGCGAGGCGGTGCGGCACCTGCTGGACCTCGGCCACCGCACCGTGTGGCACATCTCCGGGCCCGCCGAGTCCTTCGCCGCCCAGCGCCGCGCCCGCGCCTGGCGCGCCACCCTGGAGGAGGCCGGGCGCGAGGTCCCGCCCCTGGCCGCCGGTGACTGGAGCGCCGAGTCCGGCTACCGGGCCGGACTGCTGCTCGCCCGCAACCCGGAGTGCACCGCCGTGTTCGCGGCCAACGACCAGATGGCCCTCGGCCTGCTGCGCGCCCTGCACGAAGCCGGCCGCTCCGTGCCGCACGACGTGAGCGTCGTCGGCTTCGACGACATACCGGAGGCCGGCTCCTTCCCGCCGCCGCTGACCACCGTCCACCAGGACTTCGCCGAGGTGGGACGGCGCTGCGTGGCCGGCGTCCTGCGCAAGATGCGCGAGGAGCACGCGCCCGAGCGCGGCACCACGCTCGTGCCCACCCACATGGTGATCCGGCACAGCACCGCGCCGCCGCCCACGGCCCCGCCCGCACCCGCCGGATAATTGCGTGACCGCCGGCGGCCGGACGGTGCTACGCTGTCAAGGACGCGCGACACGTGGGTCGCGCACCGGCGAGACGAGGGAGGTGAGGTTGATGGCTGCGAACGAGACCGTTGCACTGCGCAACGCCCGGACCATGACCACCCTCACATCCCGGGCCCCGGTCTGATTCCACACGTTTTCACACCGCAGGGGCCCCTTGTCCGCAAGGGTTACCACCGTTGTCCCACGCATCATCATCTGCGTATGACCTGTCCCGCTTCGGCTGGACGACCGACCTCGAAGAGCAATTCGCAGCACATCGCACCGCCGGCCTGACCCCGGCCCGTATCGTCCGCGTCGACCGCGGGCGCTGCGAGGTCGTCACGGCCGACGGACCGCTGCACGCCGACTCCACCGCCGTCACCGACCCGTGCACCGGCGACTGGGCCGCGCTGCGCGGTACCCGCATCGAGGCGCTGCTGCCGCGCCGCACCGCCATCGTGCGCGCGGGAGCCTCCCGCACCTCGCTGGCCCAGACGCTGGCCGCCAACGTCGACACCATCGTCATCACCGTGCCGCTGGCCACCGCCCTCTCGGCGGACCGGCTGGAACGGCTGGTCGCCCTCGCCTGGGAGAGCGGCGCCCGCCCGGTGATCGCCCTCACCAAGGCCGATCTCAGCCCGGACCCCGAAGTGGACCGGCTGGAGGCCGAGGCCCTGGCGCCCGGCGTCGAGGTCGTCCCCGTCACCGCCACCAGCGGCGCCGGGATGGACGCGCTGCGCGCCGCGCTGACCGGCACCGTCGTACTGCTCGGCGTCTCCGGCGCCGGCAAGTCCACCCTCGGCAACGCGCTGCTGGGCGCCGAGGTGCTGCGCACCGGAGCCGTCAGCGCCCAGCAGCACGGCAAGGGCCGGCACACCACCGTCAGCCGCGAGCTGGTGCCGCTGCCCGGGGGAGGCGTGCTCATCGACACCCCCGGACTGCGGGGGGTCGGCCTCCAGGACGCCGGCGCCGGGATCCAGCAAACGTTCGCGGAGATCGAGGAACTGGCCCGGCGCTGCCGGTTCGCCGACTGCGCGCACACCGCCGAGCCGGGCTGCGCCGTCCAGCAGGCCATCGCGGAGGGGGAACTCCCCGAGCGGCGGCTGGCCAGCTACCGCAAACTGGAACGTGAGAGCCGCCGCGCGGCGGCCCGGCACGACAGCTGGCTGCGCGGCGAGTTGCACCAGGAGACGGTCAAGCGGCAGAAGGCCATCAGCCGGCATCTGCGGGCGGTCTACGGCCGGGACGGAGGGCGGCAGAAGTGAGCGACGCGCTCCACGAGGCGTTCTTCGCCCTGCACCACGGGCTGCCCCGCCAGGGCCCCGGCTCGGACGCCACCACCCGCCGGCTGCTGGCGCTGGCCGGGCCGCTGCCCGAGCGGCCCCGCACGCTGGACGTGGGCTGCGGCCCGGGGCGGGCGGCGCTGCTGCTCGCCGCCGAGGCCGGGGCACGGGTGACGGCCGTGGATCTGCACCGGCCGTTCCTGGACGAGCTCCGGGAACGTTCCGCCGCACACGGGCTGTCCGACCGGATCCGCATCGAGCGGCACTCGATGACCGCACTCCCCTACCCCGACGGTGCCTTCGACCTGATCTGGGCCGAGGGCTCGGCGTATCTGATGGGGTTCGACACGGCGCTGCGCTCCTGGCGGCGGCTGCTGGCCCCGGGCGGTGTCCTGGTGGTCACCGAATGCGAGTGGGCGACGGACACCCCGGCGCCCCGGGCAGCCGCCTTCTGGGCGCAGGCCGGTGCGCTGCGCAGCGGGGAACGGAACACCGCCGCCGCCGAGGCGGCCGGCTACCGGGTGCTGGGCGTGCACGAACTCCCCGACAGCGACTGGTTCGAGGAGTACTACGACCCGCTGGCCCGGCACGCGGACGCCGCCGATCCGGCGCGGCCCGGCATGGCTCAGGCCATCGCCGGGGCCCGCGAGGAGATCGCGGTGCGCCGCGCGCACGGCGCCGACTACCGCTACCGGGGCTATGTCCTGACCCCCGCCGACACTGAGGAGAAGAGCATGTGGACCACCCGAGCCGAACGCCCCGGAAGCGCCGGTGCGGCGGACCGGGCGGCGATCCGCGAGGTACTGCTGGGGGCGTTCCCGACGCCGCTGGAGGCGGACCTGGTGGAGGCACTGCGCGCGGACGAGTCCGCCTGGCTGCCGGAACTCTCGGTGGTGGCGCAGACGCCGGACGGCACGATCGCCGGCTATGCGCTGATCACCCGGGGCTGGGTGGACGGTGAGCCGGTGCTCACGCTCGCTCCGTGTGCGGTGCGGCCGGAGTTCCAGCGCCAGGGCGCGGGAGCGGCGGCGATCCGGGCGGCGCTGGAGGCGGCCCGCGCCCGGGACGGGGAGAGGCTGGTGACGGTGCTCGGACACCCCGAGTACTACCCGAGGTTCGGCTTCACCCCGGCCTCGGGGTTCGGGATCCGGGTCGGCTTCGAGGTGCCGGACGAGGCCATCATGGTGCTCGCCCTGACCGAGGACCGCCCGCTGCCGGCCGGAACGATCCGTTACCCGGAGGCGTTCGGCGTCTGACGTTCCGTCACCGCGCCACATGTCATACGGTCCGGCCGCCCCGCCCGTTGGGGCGGGGCGGCCGGACCGCCGCGGGGTCACTTCTTCGCCGCGGCCTTGGCGGCCTTCGCCGCCTGCTTCAACTCCTGCTTGTTGGCGCGGACCTTGGCGAGGGTCTCGGGCCCGGTGATGTCGGCGACCGAGCGGTAGGCGTCGTCCGGGCCGTAGTCGCCGGCCGCCTCGCGCCAGCCCTGCGGCCTGACCCCGTACTGCTTGCCGAGCAGGGCGAGGAAGATCTGGGACTTCTGCTTGCCGAAACCGGGCAGTTCGGTGAGCCGCTTCAGCAGTTCGGCGCCGGTGGCCGCGTCCCGCCACACCGCCTCGGCGTCCCCGTCGTAGCGCTGCACCAGGAAGCGGCACAGTTGCTGGATGCGCCCGGCCATGGAGCCGGGGTAGCGGTGCACGGCGGGTTTGGCGGACAGCAGCGCGGCGAACTGCTCGGGGTCGTAGGCGGCGATCTGCCGGGCGTCCAGATCGTCGCCGTCCAGCCGGGTGGCGATCGTGTAGGGGCCGGTGAAGGCCCACTCCATCGGCACTTGCTGGTCCAGGAGCATTCCCACCAGGGCGGCGAGCGGGCTGCGGCCCAGCAGCGCGTCGGCCGCCGGCTCCTGTGCGAGACGGATCGTGACGTCGCTCATGGAGGGCACTCTACGGCCCGGCCCACCCGCCGCCCGGCACATCCGGCGCACCTTCACCCGTCGCGTACGGGTGAATCCCCGGCCGGTGGCGGTATGCCGCTGCGCGCGGGCCGGGGCTCTCCCGTCCCATGGACGGGTGAGCGATAAAACCCCTTTGCGGTACGACAACCTGCGTGCGCTGTATATGAACTGCACGCTGAAACGGTCGCCCGAGGTCAGCAACACCGGCGGACTGATCGACATCAGCCGTTCGGTGCTGGAGTCCCAGGGGGTGACGACAGAGGTGATCCGGGCGATCGACCACGACATCGCCACCGGGGTGTGGCCGGACATGACCGAGCAGGGCTGGGAGCGGGACGCGTGGCCGGCGCTGTACGAGAAAGTGCTGGCCGCCGACATCCTGGTACTGGCCGGGCCGATCTGGCTGGGCGACAACAGCTCGGTGATGAAGCAGGTGATCGAACGGCTCTACGCCTGCTCGGCAGAGCTGAACGACCGGGGCCAGTACGCCTATTACGGTCGGGTGGGCGGCGCGCTGATCACCGGCAACGAGGACGGGGTGAAGCACTGCGCGATGAACATCCTCTACAGCCTCCAGCACCTGGGCTACACCATCCCGCCCCAGGCGGACGCCGGGTGGGTCGGGGAGGCCGGGCCGGGGCCCTCGTACCTGGATGTGGGATCCGGCGGGCCGGAGAACGACTTCACCAACCGCAACACCTCCTTCATGTCCTGGAACCTGATGCATCTGGCGGCGCTCCTCAAACAGGCGGGCGGTGTTCCGGCGCGCGGCAACCAGCGCACCGAGTGGCAGGCCGGCTGCCGCCCCGGCGCCAAGAACCCCGAACACCGCTGACCGGACGCGCGGCGGCCCCGTACGCCCGCCGGACCGGCGGGCGTACGGGGCCGTTTGGTGGTCCGGCGGCGGTGTCAGCCGGGCTCGTTTCCGGTCACGGGCGGGCGCCGATGGGCTGGCCGTCGCGCGGGACGAGGAAGTCGGTGGAGAGCAGCGAGCCGTCCGCCGTCCGGTCGCCGGTGACCAGTGCCGTGTCGGTGGACAGGACGGAGCCGGGGCCCCAGTCGCCGCCCAGGTCCCAGGAGTTGCCGACGGCGGTGGAGTTGCCGAGGTTGACGGCGCGGGCGTCGGCGACGGACAGGTTCGCGGTCAGGGTGGAGGCGGAGCGGTTGACCTGGAAGCCGGTGTCGCCGTTGCGGAAGGTGGTGGTGCGGGAGATGGTGAGCGCCCCCGGGTTGCCGTTGTCGGTGACGCCGTCCTCCGCGTTGTCGAAGGCGATCGAGTGGGTCAGGGTGTGATCGGCGGCCGGGCCCGGGTTGCCGCCGCCCATCTTGAAGCCGTTGCCGTCGCCCTCGAAGTCGGGGAAGTCCCAGTGGTTGAAGCCGTTGCCCCAGGCGAGGGAGTTCTCGATGGTGATCGCCGACTCGAACAGCCAGGCGTCGAAGCCGTCGTCGGCGTTGCGCCACAGCCGGGCGCCGACCACCCGGTTGCCCTCGCCCCGGCCCTCCTTGATGCCCAGGCCGTCCGCGCTCTCCCCGTTCTTGCGCGGATCGTGGTTGTCGTAACTGTCGAGGTTCTCGATCAGGTTGCGGCTGGAGTTGCCCTGGAGCTGGAAACCGGTCTCGTAGTTGTCCCGGGTGATCAGGTTCGTGAACAGGTTGTCGTTGCAGCCGTCGCAGTAGATGCCGTACGGACCCCGGGTCAGCTCCAGTCCGTGGATCCGCCACCACGACGCCTCCTGGTGGATGGCGCCGCGCTCCGGGCGCGGGATGCTGCCGCCGATCGGCGTGTGGCTGGCGGGCAGCAGATCGCCGTCGATGACGACCCGCTCGTCCTGGTACGGGCCGAGCGTGATCGGGGCGGCGGCGGTGCCGGAGGTGAGGATCTGGATGTTGGTCGTCAGGGCGTACGTGCCGCCGCGCACCGCGATGACATCGCCCGGCTCGGCGCGTTCCACGGCGGCCTGGATGGTCCGCAGCGGGGCGGTCACCGTACCGGCGGCGGCGTCGTCGCCGTCGGGGGCGACCACGATCGTCGGATCGGCCAGCGCGGCCCGGGCGGCGGCCGGTGCGCCGGTCCCGGCGGGGGCGGGGGCCGGGGCGGCGTAGCCGGCGGGTGCGGTGAGCACCATGGCCGCCGCACCGAGCAGCGCGCCCAGCGTCGTGCGGAGCTTCATCTGTCGTCCTTCCGGAGTGGGGGTCCGGCGCCGGTGACCGGGAGCGGTGCCCGGCGCCGGAATCCGTGTGATCACCTGTGCGTCGCCGCCCGCCGGAAGAAGGTTGCCCGGTCAGCTGCCCTTTGCGGTCATTCCGTAATACGGTCGGGCGCATGGTGACGATCAACGCTCCCGCGCGGAACTGGGCGGGCAATGTGACCTTCGGCGCCCAGCGGCTGCACCGTCCGGCCTCCGTCGGGGAATTGCGGCGCATCGTCGCCGGATCGCGGCAGCTGCGGGTCCTGGGCAGCGGGCACTCCTTCAATCTCATCGCCGACACCCCCGGCGATCTGGTCCGGGTGGACGGACTGCCGCCCCGTATCGACATCGACGCCGCGCGCCGCCGGGTCACCATCGGCGGCGGCCTGCGGTACGCCGAGGTCAACGCCGCCCTGCACGCGGCCGGTTTCGCGCTCGCCAACCTCGCCTCCCTGCCGCACATCTCGGTGGCCGGCTCCTGCGCCACCGGCACTCACGGCTCGGGCGACTCCCAGCGCGGCCTGGCCTCGGCCGTGACGGCGCTCGAACTCATAGGCCCCGGCGGCGACACCGTCCGCCTCGACCGCGCCGCCGACCCGGACGTCTTCCCCGGCGCGGTCGTCTCGCTCGGCGCGCTCGGGGTGGTCACCGCCCTGGAGCTGGAGATCGAACCGTCCTACGACGTCGCCCAGTGGGTGTACGAGAACGTCCCGCTCGACGGCCTCGACGGGGCGCGGTTCGACGCCCTCAGCGGCGCCGCGTACAGCGTGTCCACCTTCACCCGCTGGCACGACGGCCGCGGAACGGTCGTCCTCAAGCGGCGGCTCGACCGGGAGAGCGCCGCCCACCCCGGCGCCGGCTGGCAGGGCGGTACCCTCGCCACCGCGCCGTGGCACCCGATCCCCGGCGCGCCGACCGAGCACTCCACCGAGCAGCTGGGCGTCCCCGGCCCCTGGCACGAGCGGCTGCCGCACTTCCGGCCCGGCCACCGCCCCAGTCACGGCGCGGAACTCCAGTCCGAACTCTTCCTGCCGCGCGCCGCCGCGCCCGAGGCGTTCGCCGTCCTGCGGGAACTGGGCGAGTTGCTGGCCCCGGTGCTCCAGGTCTCGGAGGTGCGCACCATCGCCGCCGACGAGCAGTGGCTGGCGCCCTCCCACGGCCGGGACTCGGTGGCGTTCCACTTCACCTGGGTCCTGGACGCCCAGGCGGTGGTCCCGGTGGTGGCCGAACTGGAGGCGCGGCTGCTGCCGCTGGGCGCGCGCCCGCACTGGGGGAAGGTGACCACGCTCCCGCCGGCGACCGTCACCGGCTCCTACGAGCGGTTCGCCGACTTCCGGCGGCTGGTGCTGGAGCGCGACCCGGACGGGGTCTTCCGCAACCCGTTCGTCGCGGATCTGCTCGCCGCCGCCTGACCGGCGCCCGCCGGTCCGACCACGCCCGCCCCGAACCTCCGCCGCGCCCGGTCGGCCGCCGCCTCGGCGGCCCGGCGGCGCTCGTCGCGCGGATCGAGGGTCAGCTGCTGGTGCGCGTCCTCGGCGGCACCGAGGTCGTCGGCGCGCAGCGAGAGGGTACGCACCCGGGCCCGCTGGAGGCCGAGCGCGTCGTGCAGGGCGTAGCCGGCGGCCACGAGGGCGGGGGTGTGGGCGGTCGGTTCGGGGAGGGTACGGCTGCGGGTGGTGGTGGAGCGGTCGGCGTAGCGGACGGTCAGGGTGAGGGTGCGCGCGGTCTGGCCGGTGTCGCGCAGCCGGTAGCCGAGGTCGTCGGCGAGGGCGAGGAGGGCGGCGCGGCGGTGGCCGGTGTCGAGTTCGTCGTGCGGGAAGCGGTGATCGGCGCGCAGGGAGCGGGGCGGGGCGGCCGGGGTGACGGGCGTGGGGTCGATGCCGCGGGCCAGGGCGCGCAGCCGGCGGGCGGGGGCCGCGCCGAGGATGCGCTGGAGGGTGGCGGCGGGGGCGGCGACGATCCGTTCGACGGTGTCCAGGCCGTAGTCGGTGAGGGCGCGGGCGGTCGCGGCGCCGACGCCGTGCAGGGCGGCGGGCGGCAGCGGCGCGAGGAACGCGGCGGCGTCGGTGACCTCGTGCACCCCGCGTCCGCCGCCCTGCTGTCCTGCCATCCGGGCGAGCAGCGGGTTGGCGGCGACCCCGATGGTGGTGTCGGTGCCGTGCAGCGCGAGCGCGCGTACCCGGATCAGTCCGGCGAGCGCGGCGGCTTCCCGGCCGAAGTACCGCCGGGCGCCGGACACGTCGACGAGCGCGGCGTCGGGCGGCAGGGCCTGGACGACGGGGCTGATGCCGTGCAGCAGATCGAGCAGGGCGGTGTACCGCTCCTCGGTGGGATGGTCGTGGAAGCGGATGTGCAGTACGGCCCGGGCCACGGACGGCCGTACGGGACGGTGGTCCGCGGGCCCGTGATCGGGCGCGGGTACGGGTCCGGGCGCGGGCGGCGGCGCCGGGGCGGCGGGGTGGCGGTGCGCGGTGCGGCGGCGGGCGGCGGTCATCCGGCGCTCCCGGGGCTGGCGTGCCACAGTTTGCGCGCCCCGGCCCCGGCGGCCCCGTCACCGGCCGGGCGCAGGTCGGCCCAGGGGTGCAGCGCGTGCCCTCCCCCGGCCGGTGCGATCGTCCGGCCCGGCGGCGCGGGCCGCGGTCCGGTCACCGGCTGGGCGGCGAGCCGTCCGGCCACCGCTTCGAGCCCTCCCGTCCGGCGCAGCCCGGCCAGTTCGGCGAGGTCCCAGGCGGCCTCGCCCACCACGCTGAAGCTGCGCGGGCCGCGCCGCTGCACCGTTCCGCGGACCAGGAGCAGCCAGGAGTGGAAGACGGTGTGCGCGCTCGCCTCGTGGCTGTCCTCGAAGAAGGCCAGGTCCACCAGTCCGGTCAGGTCGTCGAGCGTGACGAAGATGACGCGCTTGCCGGAGCGGATCGGCGGCGTCTGGGTGGCGGCCTTGGCGCCGGCGACCAGGACGGTGGCGCCGTGTTCGGCGTCCCGCACCTCCCGGGCCGGTACCACGCCCAGTTCCCGCAGGAAGTCCTGGTGCCCGGCCATCAGGTGGCCGGAGGCGTCCAGGCCCAGGACGCCCAGTTCGGCGGCGAGCCGTTCGTCCGCGTCCAGGTCGGGCAGCCCGGCCGGGGCGGTGCGCGCCGCGTCGGCCAGGGGCAGCTGCCGGGCGCCCTCGTTCCGCTGCCGGCTGTGCTGGCGGTGGAGTTCGGCGATGTGCAGCAGCAGGTCGCGGCGGCCGGCGCCGAAGGCGTCCAGGGCGCCGGTGCGGGCGAGGCGTTCGGCGGTGGGGCGGGAGGGCCGGGCGCGGGTGTACAGATCGCTGAGCGAGCGGTACGGGCGGCCGGCGGCGATCCGTGCCGCCTCCGCCTCGGTGATGCCCTGCACCTCGCTCAGCGCGAGCCGTACCCCCAACACCCCTGATTCGCACTCCAGTTCGATTCGATAGCCGGCGTCCGAGTGGTTCACGTCCAGCGGCAGCACCGGCACCCCGCGCCGCCGCGCGTCCGCCAGCAGCAGCCGCTTCGGGTACATCCCCGGATCGTGCTCCAGCAGCCCGGCGTAGAACGCCGCCGGATGGTGCGCCTTCAGCCACGCCGACTGGTACGTGGGCACCGCGAAGGCCACCGCGTGCGCCTTGCAGAAGCCGTAGCTGCCGAACGCCTCCACGATCTCCCAGGTACGGGCGATCACCTCGGCCGCGTACCCCCGCTTGCGGGCCTCCTCCGCGAACCACGCCCGCACCCGCCCCTGCCGCCGCGGATCGGACAGCGCGCGCCGCCCCTCGTCCGCCATGCCGCGGTCGCAGCCGGTCAGCGTGCTCAGGATCCCGATGATCTGCTCGTGGAAGACCACCACCCCGTACGTCTCGCGCAGCACCGGCTCCAGATCGGGGTGCGGATAGCGGGCCGGCCGCTTCCCGTGCCGGGCCTCGATGAAGGGCCGCACCATGTCGGCGGCGACCGGGCCCGGCCGGAAGAGGGAGATGTCCACCACCAGGTCGTGGAAGGTGCTCGGCTGGAGCCGGCCGATGAGATCGCGCTGGCCGGGGGACTCGATCTGGAAGCAGCCGAGCGTCTCGGAGGAGCGGATCAGCTCGTAGGTGGCCGTGTCCGGCGGGCCCTGACCGACGGCGCCGTCGAGATCGACGCGCTCGCCGGTGGCGCGTTCGACCTCGGTGAGCGCGTACGCCATGGCGGACTGCATCCGCACGCCCAGCACATCGAGCTTGAGCAGCCCCAGGTCCTCCACGTCGTCCTTGTCGAACTGCGACATGGCGAACCCCTCGCCGCTGGTGGGGACGACGGGGGTGCGGGCGCGCAGCGAACGGTCGGAGAGCAGCACACCGCAGGGGTGCATGGCGACGCCGCGCGGCAGCGCGTCCAGCGCCTCCACCAGTTCCCACAGCCGCGGGTCGTGCTCCTCGGCGGCGATGCCGCGCAGTTCGGGCAGCTCGGCGAGGGCGGCCCGGGCGTCGCAGGCGCGGATGTGCGGGAACGCCTTGGCGAGGCGGTCGACCTCCGCCGGGTCCATGCCCAGCGCCAGGCCGGTGTCGCGGACGGCGTGCCGCACCCGGTAGGTCTCGGGCATGGCGACGGTCGCCACCCGTTCCTCGCCGAAGCGGTCGAAGATGGCGCGGTAGGCGTCCAGGCGGCGGGCGGATTCGACGTCCACGTCGATGTCGGGCAGGACGGCGCGGCGCGGGGAGAGGAAGCGCTCCATGAGCAGGCCGTGTTCGACCGGGTCGGCCAGGGAGATGCCCAGGAGGTGGTTGACCAGGGAGCCGGCGCCCGAGCCGCGGGCGGTGACGCGGATGCCGAGATCGCGGATGTCGTCGACGACCTGGGCGACGGTGAGGAAGTAGGAGGCGAAGCCGAGCCCGCCGATGATGGCCAGCTCCGCGTCGAGGCGTTCCCAGCGCTCCCGGTCCCGGTCGTAGCGGCGGGCGACCATGCCGGCGGCGCAGCGGGAGCGCAGGACGCGGTCGGCGGTCCGGGCGTGGGCACCGACGAGGTGCGGCTCGGGGAGGTGGACGCTGCCGATGCCCAGGTCGTCCTCGGGGTCGACGCGGCAGGCGGCGGCGGTGTCGGCGGTGTGCCGCAGGAGGCGGTGGGCGGCGTCCTGGCGCAGGCCGGCGGCCTCGGCGATGCGGAGGGCGGCGTCGGCCATGGTGCCGGGGTCCTTGAGCCAGTGTTCGCCGTTGTCGCGCCCGGCGCCGCGCGGGTCGATGGGGACCAGGCGGCGGGCGGAGTCCAGGACGTCGGCGACCGGTCCCTGGCCGGGGTCGGCGTACCGGACGGCGTTGGTGAGTACGGGGACGACGCCCTGCTCGGTAGCGAACCCCAGCGTGCGGGCGGCATCCCGTACGGGGCCCGCGGCGCCGGTTTCGAGCCGGAGCGCGGACCCGAACCGTTCCCGCCAGGGGGCGAGCAGCCGGGCGGCGCGGTCGGGGCGGCCGGCGGCGAGGGCGCGGGCGACGTCGGAGTCGGCGCCGAGCAGCACGAACAGGCCGTCGGTGTGCGCGGCGTCCGCCATGTCGTCCCACTCCAGGAAGGGCCGCTTCCCGTCGCGGGCGTGGGCGGCGCTGACCAGCCCGCACAGCCGGGCCCAGCCGGCGGCGCCGTCCCGGGCGAGGAAGAGGGCGCGGGGCGCGGATTCGTCGGTGAAGGCGCCGCCCCGTACGGGGGTACGGCGGCGGGCGGCGGCCGGGGCGGTGTCCGCCGGGCCCGGGTGAACGGCGAGGTCCACCCCGTACAGCGCCCGTACCCCGGCCGCGCCGCACGCCTTGGAGAAGCGGACGGCGCCGGCGAGGGTGTCCCGGTCGGTGAGGGCGAGGGCGTCCATGCCGCGTTCGGCGGCGCGTTCGGCGAGCCGTTCGGGGTGGGAGGCCCCGTACCGGGCGGAGAACCCGGACGCGACGCGCAGCTGTGTGAAGCCGCCGCCGATCGCCGTCGTCATCCCGCACCTCCTGCCTGCCCGTCCGGTCCACCATAAACCAGACACCGAACAAACGTCCGATTATCGTGAAACGGCAGCTCATGGGGGTGATGGGACGGCCCGCCACTGTCCGAAAACACCTCTTGCGGCGGGGTGAGCCGTACGGCGACGGTGGAGGTGACACCAGAAGAGGGAGGCCATCGCATGGCGCGGGGGCGCGGAAACTATCGCCGCAACGACGATGACCGCGGAGGGCGGGCGGCCCGGGACCGGCGCGAACGCGAACGGGACCAGCGCCGGGACCGTGAACTCCACCGCGACCTGGACCGCGACCGCCGCTGGGACCAGGAACAGGAACGCCGCGCCGACCGCTCCCTGGACCGCGAACTGCACCGCGACCGCCGCCGCGAGGACGAACGCGAACGCCGCCTGGACCGCGAGACCCGCCGCGACATCGGCCGCGACCGCCAGTACGCGCGGGCCTCCCGCAGAACCCGCACGGGCGGAAGCGGCGCGCCGGTGGCGATCGGCCTGGTGCTGTTCCTGGCGGGGCTGCTGGCGCTGCTGGGGTGGCTGGTACTGATGCGGTAGGCGCGGAGGCGCGGGCGGGTGCGGGGCCGGTCGCGGGGCCGCGGGCGCTTGCGGGCCGCGATCGCGGTTGCGGTCGTGGCGACGGATCGGCCCGGCCACCGGTCCGCGCGGAGCCGACGGCGCGGACCGCCGCCCCGCTCCCTCACACGCCGGGCAGCGTGTCCTGGTCCACTTCCCGTACCGGCGGTCGCGGGGCCTGCCGCAGGCGCAGCTTCTCGCGGCACTCGGGGCCCAGCCCCCACGTCCGGGCCTCCCGGTCCCGCAGGGGCCGGCCGCACAGGCGGCAGTGGACCGGGGACCGTTCGGCGGGGGCGCCCGGGTCCACGCCCGGCAGCAGCGGGTCGGCGTCAGCGGAGGACATGCGTCAGGTCTATCACTCCCCCGCCGCGCGGCAGCCGCCCCACCGGCGCACGGCCGGGCGGGGCGCGGCTCCGGAGGGCTGTGCGGCTTGAGACCACGGGCCGCCCATGACAGGCTCCTGCCGCATGATCGATGAGTTCGCGAAAGACCATCTGCACGGGAGACTTCGGCGGGACCGCGAGGCGTTGCTGTGGAAACTCGACGGCTTGTCCGAGTACGACGCCCGCCGGCCGCTGACCGCCACCGGCACCAACCTCCTCGGCCTGGTCAAACACCTGGCCACCGTCGAAGCCAGGTACTTCGGCGAGGTCTTCGGCCGCCCTTCCCCGGAACCGCTGCCCCGGTGGCAGGACGCCGACGGCAGCGATCTGTGGGCGGCCGAGGACGAGACCCGCGATCGGATCACCGGGTTCTACCGGCGCACGTGGGAGCACGCGGACGCGACGATCACCGCGCTTCCCCTCGACGCCCCCGGCCATGTGCCGTGGTGGCCGGAGCCCCACGCCGACACGAACCTGTTCGCCGTCATGGTCCATGTCCTGGGCGAGTCCGTCCGGCACGCCGGGCACGCCGACATCCTGCGCGAAGGACTCGACGGCCGGACCGGGCTGCGCCCCGAATACGAGCAGCGGATCGACGAGAAAGCCCGTGCCGCCCACCGCGCGAGGATCGAGCGAGCCGCCGGGCGGGCCGCGTCCGTCGAGGCTCGGTGACCGAGCCCGTACATCCTTCGGGGGTTGATCACGTTGCCGGGGCGGCGGAGGATCCTTCCGGGTGATCGGCGGCGCGAGGCCAAACGGCTGTGGCTGTGGCTGTGACCGGCCATGCCCCGCGGCCCAGCAGGTCGAGGACGAGTGCGGCGATGTTCCACGCATCGTCCTCTCCGCGGTGATGGCGTCCTTCGAGCGGCAGTCCGGCCATCTGCAGAGCGTGGCCCATGCCGGGTTTCCTGCGCAGCCCGTAGGCCGCGGTGAATACGGCCTTGGCGTTGGTGTGGGTACGCTCCGTCGGATAGCCGAACGGGTAGGCCACCCCGTCAGCCCGGCTCTGCCGGGCGAATTGCCGACGGTCGTACTCGCCCCAACTCGCCCAGGGGCGCTCCCCCGCCTCGTGCTCCTCGACGAGGATCCGGCACGCCTCGGCGAAGGAGACGCCCCGTTCCACCTCGGATTGCGTCAGTCCGGTCAGTTCAGTGCAGAAGTCGCTCACCTGCGACCGGACAGGGCGGACCAGGACACGATGCCGGGATACGCGGCGCCCTGCCGACATGTCCACGACGGTGAGACCGATCTCGATGATCTCGTTCACCGAGCCGGGCGGCGGCTGCCCGTCCCAGCAGGTGGCTTCCACATCAATGACGTTCAGCAGAGCGGACGCGTGGCGCATGGGGCCGAGGGTAGGGATGCTCGCCCGGCCCGGGCACCTCAATTTCCACGTGTCCGCGCCGTCACCACCCACACTGACTTCTCGACGCGAATCCCACACCGCGATCCGAACCGGGTCCCACCCCGCGTCGATCCCGAAGGATTGACGCGCTCGTGGGCACGTCCGGAAGGATGACCGCCATGCCCACCCCTTCGGAATCCACCCGGCTCTCGCTGGAGCAGCGCCTTGGCGCACACGCTCGTACCGCCTGGCCGCAGCTGGCACGGCTGCACGTCCGCCACCGCGGGGCCTTCGCCTACGTGGCAGCCGAACCGGTAGGCGGCGAACGGGTCGAGCTGATGCGCCTGCGCTACGGTGGCACCGCCGACAGATGGGGCTTCGCCCTCCGCAGCGCCGGCAGCGGCCGCTACGAACGCTCGCTGCTCCCCACCGGCGGCTTCGCCGGCACCCCCGAGGACGCCTTCGACTGCGCCTGCCGGCTCCACCTCACCACCCCGGCCGCGCGTGGGGCGGGACCAAGCGAACCGATCGACTGGCAGGCACTGGCCGACAGTATCGGCGCTCGTCCGGAATCCAGCGGTGACCGCATCGCCCGGCAGGCCATCGCCGCTCTGCTGGGTGATGAGGCGATACGTGGGGCGGTGGACTGGTACGTGGAAGGTCGCCCGGCCTCCGAACACGCGCGTTCGGTCCTGTCGCTGCTGCGGCCCGAGGCTGCCCGGTCCCGCTGCCTGGAGATGTACCGCACCGAACCGGATCCGGAACGCCGGCGCCACGCGGTCGAGTTGCTGCGCGTCGTCGCCACGGCTGACGACCTCCCACTGGTCGGTGAGTTTCTCGCCGACGCCGATCCGGCCATCCAGCTCTGGGGCATCGGCGTCCTCGACCAGCTTCTGTACCGCGGCCTTGCCGACGCCGACGACGCGGAGCCCCATCTCCGGGCCGCAGAGCATCACCCGAACCCTCAGGTCCGCGAAAAGCACACCCACCTACGCGACTTTCTGGCTTCCCAGGAGTGTCGCGGCTGAATGCCGGCGCGGTTCTGCCGGGTTCTCCGGATGTTCGGCGATGTGCCGGTCGAACCTCCCTGCACGGCCTCGACCGGGGCCGCCCTCCCCCGCGGCTCCGCTGCGACCGGTGAGTTCACGGCATCGGAGCCGTTGTGAACGGGCCCGCGGAGCCGGCTACTCGATGGTGGCGACCCACTCGGGGTCGTCGCCCAGGAAGTCGGTGCCCTCGTCACCCCAGTAGTACGCGGTGATGACGACCTCCCGGCCGTAGGCCTCGGTGTCCATGCTGCGGCTGATCCGCTTGGTGACGGTCTGGCCGGGGGCCAGGCGGCCGGTCAGTTCCTCGTCGTCGTCGTGGTACTCGAAGTACACCTCGCCGCCGACCGTGGCGCCCTGGAAATCGAACGACACGCTGTCGAGGTCGGCCGGCCGGTCGCCGTCGTTGGTGAGGCTGATCGTGACCGCGAACAGCGTGTCCCCCTCGGGCTGGGACCACTCGTCCAGGCCCGCCGTGTCCACCTCGGTGAGCGCGTCGATCGTGAGGCTGAGGCCGCCGGGCCAGGTGTAGGACTCGCCCGGGGCCAGATCGCCGGGAGCCTGGGTGTCCGGTCCGGCGGACGCGTCGTCCTGGCTGTCGTCGCCGACGGGCTCCGCATCGTCCTCGGCGGGGGCGTCGCGCTGGCTCAGGGGCGGCCGGTCGCTGTCGCCGCCGCTGCTGCTGCACCCGGTGACGGACAGGGTGAGACCGGCGGCCACCGCTATGGCGGCACGGCGCAGACGCACGTTCATGATTCCCCCCAGGGATATGAAGGTTGTGTGTGGTGGCCGTGCAGCGTACCCGCTGTGTGGCCGGGCGCGCACCCCCCGTGGCCGGGAGGGGAAACGGGCGCCCGGCCGGTCGCGTTGCCGTTCCCCGCCGACCGGAGCCGTACAGTGCCGGTGCCGGTGCCGGTGCCGCCGGGAGGGAACGCCCGGCGGGCTACACGTAGCTTCCGGCCGGTTCCGCCGCCGTCCAGTCGATGATCTGGACGGCCGCCCCCGCCGCTTCCAGGCCCCGGCAGTGCGCGTGGTGCCTGCGGTGGATCTCCTCCAGCCGCAGGTTGCCGTGGAAGGCGGGCAGCGCCAGCAGCCGGCGCGCGTACGTCCACAGCCAGGGGTGGTCCGCGATCCGCTGCACCGTGTCCGCGCCCAGGTGCCAGCGGTGCACCGTGTCCAGTTGCACCAGGGTGACCCACAGCCGGACATCGGCCGCCGTGATCCGTGCGCCCAGCAGGTACGGGCCGCCCGGCTCCGCCAGCCGTTCCTCCACCGCGTCCAGCGCCGCCAGCAGTTCGGCGGTGGCGCCCGTGTCCGCCTCCCGCCGGCCAGCCCGCTGCGCGGCGGCGTCGATCCCGTTCTCGCACAGCTCGCCCAGCGCCGCGATCTCCGCCTCGGCCGCGGCCGGGTACAGCTCGGGGGCGTCCGGCCCGCGGAAGCGGGTGGCCAGGTCCCGCAGGATGTGCGGGGCGTGGTTGCTGACGATCCGTCCCGTCCAGCGGTCGCGCAGGACGGGCGCGACGGCCGGGCCGGTGAAGCCGTGCCGGGTGGCGGCGTACGCGCCGTGCAGCGCGCTGTAGCCGCCCTCGGCGCGGTCGGGGACGGCGGGCAGCGGGGTGAGCGGCACGCTGTCCGCAAGGCCCAGCAGCGCGTGGGTGATGGCGATCCGCAGACAGCCCGGACAGGACAGGGAGAGGGACAGGTCGTAGCGGTGCGGGGCGGAGTGGAAGCCACTGCGGGCGTCGGCGAAGATCCGGCCCCGGAACTGCGGCGCGGCGGTGTGGGACATGACTCTCCTTGGGGCGCACGGGGTGAGAGGGCATGCGAAACGGCGGCCTCTCACGGGGAGGGGCCGCCGGCGGGTGGAGGCTACGCCGCGCTGGAGGTGCGCAGCAGATCGATGTGACGGCGGGAGGTGAGCAGGGGCAGCGGGCGTCGCCGGACGGTGGTGTCCGGACAACCGGGCTCCGTGCCACCACCGTTCATGAAGTGCCCCACCCGTCCCGCTCGTCCACCGGTGCGGGATCCTGCGCCGGGACCAGCCCGGCACAGGACCATGACCTCGGATCGCCCGTCAGAGGGCGGCCTCGGCGAGCTGTGCGTCGCGCTTGGCCACTTCTTCCCGGACGATCGGGATGACATGGCGGCCGAAGTCGATCGCGTCGCCGAGCAGGTCGTAACCCCGCGCCGAGATGATGTCCACTCCGAGGTCGTAGTAATCCAGGAGCGCCTGGGCAACTGTCTCCGGAGTGCCGACGAGCGCGTTGGAGTTGCCGGCCCCGCCGGTGGCGGCTGCGGTCGGGGTCCACAGGGCGCGGTCGAAGCGTTCGCCGCGCTCGGCGAGGGCGATCAGCCGCTGCGAGCCGGTGTTCTCCGGGTCGCGCTGCGGGCCGCGGGCGGCGCGGATGGCGCCGACGGTGCGGTGTGCCTTCTCCCAGGCGAGTTCCTCGGTGGGCGCGATGATCGGCCGGAACGCCACCTGGATGCGCGGTACTTCCTTGCGGCCGGCGGCTGCCGCGGCCTGCCGTACGGACTCGATCTGCTCGGCGGTCTCGGCGAGCGGTTCGCCCCACAGGCAGTAGATGTCGGCCTCGGCGCCGCCGGCGGCGTACGCGGCGGGCGAGGAGCCGCCGAACGACACGCCGGGGCGGGGCTGCTGGACCGGGAAGACGTCGCTCACATAGTCCCGGAACCGGTAGAAGTCGCCTTCGTGGTCGAAGGGTTCGCGGCTGGTCCAGATCTTCTTGACGACGCGGATGTACTCGCGAGTGCGGGCGTACCGCTCGTCCTTGGTGAGGGTGTCGCCCTCCCGCTGCTGTTCGTGGTCGCTGCCGCCGGTGATGAAGTGGACGGTGAGCCGGCCGCCGCTGAGCTGATCGAGGGAGGCGAACACCCGGGCGGCGTAGGTGGGGTAGGAGATGTTGGGCCGGTGGGCGAGGAGGATCTGGAGCCGGTCGAGCCGGCTCGCGAGCAGCGCGGCCCCGGTGGCGGGGTCGGGCGAGCCGGAGCTGTAGGCGAACAGCACCCGGTCCCAGCCGTGATCCTCATGGGCACGGGCCAGCCGGAGGGTGTACTCGGGGTCGAACGCGCCGCCGGAGCGCGGCGATGTCTCGGAGCCGTCGTTGGTCGCGGCGATGCCAAGGAATTCCACGGGCATGGCGGAAGAGGCCTCTCGGGCGAAAAGGAAGCGGAACGGAAGGGGATGTGAGCCGGGGTTCACCCACGGCGCCAACAGGCCGCGGACCACACCCGACCGAAGTCGATATGCCCACGAATCACCAACCGCCGCTGGGGCCTCATCCCCCCAGTGCACCAGCACCGCACGCCGCCGTCAACGGTCCCCCGGCCGGCCGACGCGCGCCGGGGGCGCGGGAGACCGGTGTCCTGCCGGCCCGGGGCCGCCACCTCGGACCAGATCGCGCGGCAGCGGCAACCCCGTGCGGATCAGCGTGCGGTCATGGCCGGCGCAGCAGGTGGTCGGCCTTCCCGGCCTTGATGTCACGGATCATGGTGGCCAGCGCCTCCCGGGAATCCGTGAGATACACATCCTCCCGGCCGGCCACCGCGATGTAGGCATTCCCCTCCGCGTCGGTGCCCAACCGGAAGCAGCTGGAGCTCTCGGCGCAGAAGGGTTCCTCCCAGAGAATCTTGCCCATGGTGGGTTCCTCCGCCCCTTCCGTCTACAGCAGGTGGTCGGCCTTCCCGGCCTTGATGTCACGGATCATGGTGGCCAGCGCCTCCCGGGAATCCGTGAGATACACGCCCTCCCGGCCGGCCACCGCGATGTAGGCATTCCCCTCCGCGTCGGTGCCCAGCCGGAAGCAGTTGGAGCTCTCGGCGCAGAAGGGTTCCTCCCAGAGGATTTTGCTCATGAGGGCTCCTCCGCTCGTGGTAGCAGGATGTCGGCGGTTGCCGCCTCATCCGTCTACAGCAGGTGGTCGGCCTTTCCGGCCTTGATGTCACGGATCATGGTGGCCAGCGCCTCGCGGGAGTCCGTGAGGTACACATCCTCCCGGCCGGCCACCGCGATGTAGGCATTGCCCTCCGCGTCGGTGCCCAGCCGGAAGCAGTTGTTGCCCTCTCCGCAGAACGCCTCTTCCCATGTGATGCCCTTCAAAGCGCCTCCCTATAGTTCGCTGATGATGGCGTGGATGAGATCGCGCGAGGCCTTGGCCGACAGCGTCTCCGAGTCCATCCACTCCACGTGGGCCCGATACTTCGCGAGTTGCGCCTCACTGTGCAAGAACTCGGGTCCATGTGCCGAGTCCAGCTGGGCGGTATCGAGCTGAGGAACCGCCCCTTCCGAGTAGAGCAGTGCGTGTCCGGCACCGGGAAAGCTGCCGCGCTCCACCGGGATGATCCGGACCGTGATGTGGTCGCGCTCGCTCACCGCCAATAGGGCTCCCCCGTCCCGCCCACCGGCTTCTGCCCGCCGGTCGGGGCGGGTGGGGTGGAGCCGCGGGAAGGGGAACTGGCCTACGGGTTCAGCCTGCCCGCCACCGCCGCCGCGCCGGTGGTCGCGCACGAGACCGCCGAACTTCTCTTCGACATCCACCGCGTCTACGCGCTCGCCGAGCCCGGTCTCGCCCTGGCCCGGGAACTCACCGCCTACGCCTGCCGCTTCGCCCGGGAAGGGCAGGACGTGCACCTCACCCTCCATCAGCGTGCCGGGACGCTGCGGCTGGACGTCTACGACCCGCACGCCTGCTCCGGCTGTGCCGGGCAGCGGCACGACGGCCTCCGGCAGGCCCGTACGCTGGTCCGCCCCTACGGGGGCACGTGCGGTTTCGGGGCCGCCGAGCGGTGCGGGGCCGGGACCCGGACCTGGGCCACCCTCACCGACACCCCGCGCCGCTGGGCCGCCTGACCGGTCGGCGCGGGTCAGCGCAGGCGCAGGCTCTCCGGGGGGCCGAGGTAGCTGGGGCGGAGGCCGCCGGTGTCCGTCACCAGTTTCTGGACGATCACCGTGGGGTCGACCATCCACACCTTCAGGGTGTGCCGGCCGGGGACCGGCAGGTCGTGGTGGGTGGTGATCACGATGACGTTGTCGGAGGTCTGCTGTTCCCACGCGCCGTTCATCGCGGTGGCGTCCGCGCCCGTCGTACCGGTGATGTGCACCCGTTGCGGCGGCTGGTCGTCGAAGGAGACCGCGAACTCCGGGCCGCCGGTGGGCAGGACGTCGTTGCGCGGCGACAGATACGTCAGCAGGCGGACGCGGCCCGCCGTGAACAGCGTCAGGTCGTACTCCAGGCAGGGGCCCGTGCCCGGGGCGAAGCGCGGGGCCGTGACCGGGAACGGGGCCATCGCGGCGCCGGTGCGGCCCGCGTCGGGGAGGCGGCGCCAGCGGACGCCGAACGCACCGACCGAGCGCGTCCAGTGGCCGGCCTCGATGGAGACGTAGCCGTCCGCCTCGATGAAGCCCCTCAGCTCGCGGCGGCGCGCCCGTGGGTGATGGACCGGCACCACGACGCGGGCCGCCGCACCGTCCGGGCCGCGCACGGTGAGGACGGCGCTGCTCCGGCCCCTGGGGGCCCGGGACCAGTCGGCCGTGACGGTGATCCGGAGCTGGTCGCCGGTCAGCCCGGCGTGCTGGGACGGGGCCAGCCAGGGCTCCGAGGAGGTGATCGTCCAGGAGAGCGGGGCGCGGCCCCGGTTGAAGACCTCCAGGTACGGTGCGGGGTCCGCCCGGTACGGCGAGAGTTCGGGAAGGGTCAGCGGCTCCCGGGTGCCGGGCCACCACGCCGTCGAGCCGTCCACCGCCACGCCCAGCGCGGCCCGTTCCGGGAGTTCGATGCGGCGCACCGGGGGGTGGAGGGCGTCCGGGCCGGCGGCGTCCGGGTCGCCGTGGCCGGTCTCGGGCCGGGTCCGGAAGCCGCGCCAGGTGCCGCCCGCCAGCGTGGTGTTCCAGTAGTCCGTCATCGCCAGGTCGTCCGCACACCGCGCCTCGGCCGCGTCGGCCAGGGTGTTGGTGGCGGCCCGGCCCTCGCGGGCGTAGCGCAGGTTCGTGAACTGGGCGGCGCGCAGCGCGTACAGGTTGGCGGTGGCCTCCACCTGGTACTGCACCAGCTGGTAGTAGGCGTCCCGCAGGTCGGCGGGGAGGGTGTGGGCGATCCGTTCCGCCCGGTCGTCCAGTTGCTCCCAGGCGTCGGTGACGCGTTCCAGCTCGCGGTAGTTCTCCAGGGAGTAGGGGATCGCCGCGTCGTCGCAGCGCGCTTCCCCGGTGTCCGGGTCGCGGGTGGTCCGGCGGGTCGGCGGTTCCGGCTCGCGGCGCGACTGGAGCAGGCCGTAGGTGTGCAGCACCTCGGCGATACCGGGCGCGTGCCGGGGGCCGAAGTGCGTGGCAGCGTACGCGCGTTCCCACTCCCCCAGCCGTTCCAGCGGCAGACCGCCCGGGTCCCAGGCGTAGTCCAGGAAGAACTGGAGCGGCAGTTCCCGCCCCTTCAGACCGCCGCCGTCGGCGATCCACAGCCGGCCGATGCCGTACCGGTGGGCCAGATGCAGTTGCTCCCAGGCGGCGGCGAGGCTGGTGGTATCGGCCCCGGTGGTGGTGCCCGCGGCGCCGGTGTGGCCGAGGTGGTGGTACAGGCCGTAGCCGCCGGGGCGTTCGGGCAGGTCGGGGTCGGGGAGCGTGCGCAGGTTGCCCCGGGTGTCGTCGCAGAGGACGACGGTGACGTCGTCGGGTGGGCGCAGGCCCCGCTCCCAGGAGCGCTGCGCCCCGTCGCCGAGGATGTGGACCTGTGGGGTGCCGAGCGTGCCCGCGGCCCGCAGGATGTCGCGCTGGGCGGCGATGATCGCTTCCATGAGGCGGATGCGCTCGCCGTCCGGCAGGCCGGTGTCCTCGTCGCCGCGCATGCCGAGGGTGACGATGCCCTCGATGTGCTGTTCCGTCATGCGGCGGATGCCCTCCGCCCAGTGGCGGCGGACGGCCGGGCCGTTGCGGTGGAAGCTCCAGGCGCCGTTGCCGCCGTACGGGTCGGTGCCGTCACCGGCGTGCCGGTGCCACTCCCCGGCGGCGCGCATCATGGGGCTCTCGGGCGAGGTGCCCAGCACCACGCCGTACGCGGTGGCGGTGGCGTGGTTGGCGGCGTCGTCCTCGGCGAAGGCGCGGCCCCGTGCGGCCGGCCACAGGCAGTTGGCCTTCAGCCGCAGCATCAGTTCGAAGACGCGGGCGTAGAAGGCGCTGGTGAAGCCGCCGGGGTGGCCGGGCGCGTGGCCGGGGCCGAAGTGGGCGGGGGCCCAGATGCCGAGCCCCGGGTGTCCGTTGTCGAGGGAGAAGCCGCGGTACTTGACGGCCGGGGTGCCCTGGGTGTGCCGGCCGGGGAGGACGTGGACGCGGGGGCGGCGGCGGGCGGGGATGTCGTTCCACCAGTACCAGGGGGAGACACCGAGTTGCCGGGACAGCTCGTACACGCCGTAGATGGTGCCGCGCTGGTCGCTTCCGGTGATGACCAGGGCGCGGGGGACGCCGGGGGCGGGGTCGGTGACGATCTGCTGGAGGCTGGTCTCCCAGCGGCCCTCGATGCCGCGGACGTCGAGCCGGCCGGTGGCGATCAGCCGGTCGATCAGGGGGCTGCGGCCGATGGTGCCGATGAGGACGGGGGCGCCCTCGGCCGGGTCGGGGAGCCGGTCCCGGTGGTGGACGGCGGGGGCGGTGCCGGTGACGCGCTCGATGTCGTCGCGCAGGTCGGCGGTGACGCGCAGGACGCCGGGGTGGTCGGCGGTGCTGACCACCAGGGGCGCGGTCCGGCCCCGGTCGGCGAGGGTGAGGGCGCCGGGTTGCCAGGTGGTGGCGACGAAGGAGGTGGGGCGGCGTCCGGTGGTGGGGGGCGAGGGGGTGGCGGCGGGCACGGCGGCGGTCGGCGGAAGCGGGCTCGGGTACGCGCGGCGGCTCGTCATGAACGCGATAATTTCCGGGATTTTTCCGGAAGGTAAGAGGGCGGGAATCCGAAAGTTTTCCGGCGCTCCCGCCCCCTGGCCCTGGTCATACGGACCTACCGGCTCGGCGCCCGGAAGGAGTCGAGCAGATAGCCGGCCAGCCGGCGGGACGCGGCGGCCGGGTCGCCGGAGGAGCTCTCGACGATGCCGCAGTTGGCCCGGAGCGCCAGCAGCAGATCGGCGGGCCGGAAGTCGGCGCGCAGCCGGCCGGCCGCCTGGGCGCGGCGGACGAGTTCGGCGAGGTCGCGTCCGGCGCGGGCCCGCTGCCGGGCCAGCTCAGGGTGGTGCGGGAAGCGGGAGACGACGGCCGCCGTGAAGCCCCGCTCGGCGACCTGGAGGGCGAACAGCCGCTCGACCAGTGTCCGGAACCCGTCCCACGGGTCCGGGTCGGCCAGTGCCTCGTCCAGCACCCCCACGCAGGTGGCCAGTTGTCCGGAGAACACCTCCGCCACCAGCGCGTCGCGGGTGGGGAACCGGCGGTACAGGGTGGCGACGCCGACGCCCGCGCGGCGCGCGACGGTGGTCATCGGGACGTCGATGCCGCGTTCGGCGAACACCGCCCCGGCGGCGGCCAGGATGCGTTCGCGGTTGTGCCGGGCGTCCGCCCGCAGCGCCTCCGGCGGCGGGACCGGCGGGTTCTGAGAGGGCTGACCTGGCATGTCTCTCACTTTACGGCCAAGTGGAGGGCCCCTTCCGGTTGGCCTCCTAGCGTGAGCGCATGAACGAGATGCGCGCCGCGCTGTACGACCGCTACGGACCGCCCGAGGTGCTGTACGAGGGCACCGTCCCGACACCCGTGCCCCGGCCCGGCGAGGTGCTGGTACGGGTGCACGCCGCCGGCGTCAACGGCGGTGACCTGCACACCAGGGCAGGCCGGGTGAAGGTGGTGACCGGCCGCCGGTTCCCGCAGCGCACCGGGATCGACTTCACCGGGGAGATCGTGGGCCCGGGGCCCGCGTCCGGGGCCCGGGTGTGGGGGCTGCTGCCGCGCGGGGGATTCGGCAGCGCGGCCGAGTACGTGACCGTGCGGCCCCGGCAGCTCTCGCTCGCCCCGGCCGGTCTCTCCCCGGCCGAGGCCGCCGCGCTGCCCGGCACCGGCACCACCGCGCTGCGCGCCCTGCGGGACGAGGCACGGCTGCGCCCCGGTGAGCGGCTGCTGGTACGCGGCGCGGCCGGCGGTGTCGGCTCGATGGCGGTGCAGTTCGGCAAGGTGTTCGGGGCGCATGTCACGGCGCTGGCCGGCGGCCGGAACCTGGATCTGGTACGGGAGCTGGGCGCGGACGAGGCGTACGACTACGCGAGGACCAGCCCCGCCGAGCTGGGGCGCTTCGATGTCGTCCTGGACGCCGTGGGCAGCGAACCGGAGGTGTGGCGGGGGCTGCTGGCCCGGGACGGCGGGCGGATGGTGGCCGTCGCCTTCGACACCGGGCGTCCGCTGCGGTCGGTGGCGTATCTGCTGTTCACCCGGCGGGTGCGGTTCTTCAGCGGCAACCCGCGGCATCCACAGCTCGCCGAGCTGGCCGGGTTCGCCGAACGCGGGGAGATCCGGCCGGTGGTGGACACCGTGTTCCCGCTGGAGCGGATCGCGGACGCGCACCGGGCGCTGGAGGCGGGCGGGGTGCGCGGCAAGCACATCGTCGAGGTGGTGGCCGATGCGGCATGATGGCCGGCATGGGACGGGTCACCGAACGCCGGCGGGTGGTACGGATCAGGGACGGGGCGGTCACCGAACGCGCCGACACCCTGGTGGGTGAGGAGCCGCTGGAGATCCGGGTCGGCGGCCGGCCGCTGGCCGTCACGATGCGCACCCCGGGCGACGACTTCGCGCTGGCGACCGGCTTCCTGGTCAGCGAGGGGGTGGTGGCGCGGGCGGACGAGGTGGCCCGGGTCATGTACTGCGCGGGCGCGACGGCGGACGGCTCGAACACGTACAACGTCGTGGACGTCCGGCTGGCGGACGGGGTGGCCCCGCCGGACGCCTCCCTCCAGCGCAACGTCTACACCACCTCCTCCTGCGGGCTGTGCGGCAAGGCGTCGCTGGACGCGGTACGGACCACCGCCCGCTGGCCGCTGCCGCTGACCGGCGGTCCTGCCCTCACCCCGCGGCTGCTGGCCGCGCTGCCGGAGCGGCTGCGCGCGCACCAGCGGGTGTTCGCGCGCACCGGCGGGCTGCACGCGGCGGCGCTGTTCGACGGCGGCGGGGAGTTGCTGGACGTCCGGGAGGACGTGGGGCGGCACAACGCCGTCGACAAGGTGGTGGGCCGGGCGCTGGGCGCGGGGCTGCTGCCGCTGGCGGACACGGTGCTGCTGGTGTCGGGGCGGGCCTCCTTCGAGCTGGTGCAGAAGGCGGTGATGGCCGGGATCCCGGCGCTGGCGGCGGTGTCGGCGCCGTCCTCGCTGGCCGTGGAGCTGGCGGCCGAGGCCGGTCTGACGCTGGTCGGCTTTCTGCGCGGGACGTCGATGAACGTCTACGCCGGGGCGGAGCGGCTGGAACTGCCGCCGGAGGCGTCCGGGCCGCCCGGGCCGTCCTGACCTTCCGGGCCGCCGGATCCACCCGGGCCGGACGGACCGCCCGGTCCGCCCCGGTCGCCCGGGCCGTCCGGTTCCCCCGGCGCCTCCGCCGACCAGCGGCGGGCCAGGAAGGCGCAGACCAGCAGTTGCAGCTGGTGGAAGAGCATGAGCGGCAGCACGGCGAGCGCCGTCTGTTCGGGGAAGATCACCCCGGCCATCGGCAGTCCTGCCGCCAGGGACTTCTTCGACCCGGCGAAGGTGATGGCGATCCGGTCGCCGCGCCCGAAGCCAAGCCGCCCGGCGCCCCGGGTGGTCAGCACCAGCATCACGGTGAGCAGCACGCCTTCCACCGCGAGGAGCGCCAGCAGCCGCCCCCAGCTGGCCTCGGACCAGATGTTCTCGTTCATGCCCTCGCTGAACGCGGCATAGACGACCACCAGGATCGAGCCGCGGTCCACGGTCATCACCAGCAGCCGGTGCCGGGTGATGAACCCGCCGATCCAGCGGCGCAGCAGCTGCCCGGCGAGGAACGGGAGCAGCAGCTGGCCGCCGATGGACAGCAGCGAGTCCGCGCTGATCCCCGCGCTCGCGCCGATGAACGCGGCGGCCAGCAGCGGGGTGAGGACGATGCCCGCTATCGAGGAGAACGACCCGGCCGCGATGGCCCCGGCCACGTTGCCGCGGGCGATGGAGGTGAAGGCGATCGAGGACTGCACGGTGGAGGGCACCAGGCACAGGAACAGCAGCCCGGTGTACAGGTCGTCGGTGATCAGCCAGGGCACCAGGCCGCGGGCGGCCAGGCCCAGCAGCGGGAAGACGAGGAACGTGCAGCCCAGGATGGTGAGGTGCAGCCGCCAGTGCCGCACCCCGTCCAGGGCGTCGCGGGTGGAGAGCCGGGCGCCGTAGAGGAAGAACAGCAGGCCGATGAAGACCTTGGTGGCCCCGTCCACCACCTCCTGGGCGCCGCCGCCGACCGGGAACAGCGCCGCCAGTCCGACGGTTGTCATCAGGAGCAACAGGAAAGGGTCGATGAACCGGGTCAATGCACGCACTCGCGCCATTGTGCCCCCCGCCCTGGTCAGGTGCGCCGCCGGGCCGGATCATGGACGATAAGCACCGCACTACAAAGCGATCGGATTCCGATCAGAAGAAGGACTGATTCGTACGTGAGCAGCGTTCCCCATGTCACTCTGAACAACGGCGAAGAGATCCCGCAGCTGGGCTTCGGCGTGTGGCAGGTCCCCGACGACCAGGCCACCGACGCCGTGAACCACGCCCTGGAGGCGGGCTACCGCCACATCGACACCGCGGCGATCTACCGCAACGAGGTCGGCACCGGCAAGGCGCTGGCCGCCTCGGGGCTGCCGCGTGAGGAGCTGTTCGTCACCACCAAGCTGTGGAACTCCGACCACGGCCGCGACGACGCCCTGCGCGCCATCGACGTGTCGCTGGAGAAGCTGGGTCTGGAGTACGTCGACCTGTACCTGATCCACTGGCCGACCCCGATGTACGACCAGTACGTCGAGGCATGGCAGGCGCTGGAGCAGATCTACGCGGACGGCAAGGCCAAGGCGATCGGCGTCTCCAACTTCCGCCCCGCGCACCTGCGCCGGGTGCTGGACGAGACGAACATCGTCCCCGCCATCAACCAGATCGAGCTGCACCCCAACTTCGTGCAGGCCGAGTCCCGCGGCGTGCACGCCGAACTGGGCATCGCCACCGAGGCGTACTCCCCGCTCGGCTCGGGCAAGGGCCTGCTGGACGACCCGCAGCTCGCCGAGATCGGCGCCAAGTACGGCAAGACCCCGGCCCAGGTGGTGCTGCGCTGGCACCTCCAGCTCGGGAACGTCGTGATCCCCAAGTCGGTGACCCCGGCCCGGATCAAGGAGAACTTCGACGTCTTCGGCTTCGAGCTGGCGCCCGAAGACCTGGCGGCGGTCACCGCCCTGGACACCGGGACCCGGGTCGGCGCCGACCCGGAGACGGCCGCGTTCCGGTAAATCCGGAATCCGGACCCATCCGGGCCGCCAGCGGCTACGAATGACGGGTGGCACCCACGCCGGGGCGCGGGTGCCACCCGTTCCGTACGCCGACCACCGGAGACCCCTCCATGGAGCCAGTGCCCACCGATCTGCCCGCTCCGGGCCCGCCCGCGCCCGAGCTGGGCGCCCTGCTGGCGCTGGTCGCGCAGGGCGACCAGGACGCGTTCGGCGCCGTGTACGACCGGGTCGCGGGACCCGTACTCGGCCTGGTGCGCAGCGTGCTGCGCGACCCCGCGCAGTCGGAGGAGGTCGCCCAGGAGGTCCTGGTCGAGGTCTGGCGCCGCGCCGCCGCCTACTCCCCCGACCGCGGCACCCCGATGGCCTGGATCATGACGCTGGCGCACCGCAGGGCGGTGGACCGGGTGCGCTCCGCGCAGGCGGCCAGCGACCGCGAGCACCGGGCGGCGCTGCTGGACCACACCCCCGCCTACGACGAGGTCACCGAACGGGTGGAGGCCCGGCTGGAACGGGAGCAGGTACGCCGCTGCATGGGCGGGCTCACCGAACGGCAGCGGCAGTCGGTGACCCTCGCCTACTACCGGGGGCTGACCTATCGCGAGGTGGCCGAGGTGCTGGCGCTGCCGCTGGGCACGGTGAAGACCCGGCTGCGCGACGGGCTGATCCGGCTGCGTGACTGCCTGGGAGTGACGGCATGAGTGTCGAGGACGTGCACACCCTCAGCGGGGCCTACGCGCTGGACGCGCTGCCCGCCCCGGAGCGCGAGGAGTTCGAGCGGCACCTGGAGCGCTGCGAGGCGTGCGCCCGGGAGGTGCGGGAGCTGTCCGAGACCGCGGCCCGGCTGGCCGGCGCGGTGGCCCTCGCCCCGCCGACCGCGCTGCGCGACCGGGTGATGGGGCGGATCGGCACCGTACGGCAGGACCCGCCGCCCGGCGCGTTCGGCGGGCTGCGCCGCCGCACCCGGCGGATGCTGCCCGGCCTGGCGCTGGCCGCCGCGCTGGCGGCGGCGGCGCTGGGCGGCACCACCGTGTGGCAGTGGCAGTCGGCGCGCGACGCGCAGCGCGAGGTGCAGCAGGCGCAGGAACACGCCGCGCTGCTGGCGCAGGTGCTCGCCGCGCCGGACGCCGTGGTGAGCAGCGGTGCGCTGCCGGGCGGCGGCACCGGCACCGTGGTGGT
This sequence comes from Streptomyces harbinensis, assembly GCF_900116145.1. Taxonomy (GTDB): domain Bacteria; phylum Actinomycetota; class Actinomycetes; order Streptomycetales; family Streptomycetaceae; genus Streptomyces; species Streptomyces carpaticus. The sequence goes on from NZ_FPAB01000001.1 coordinate 511,764, forward strand.
CTCCGCCGGGACGAATCGCGCGGCGTTCATGACCTCCGGAATGCCGGCTCCGCCGGACGGCATGGTGTACCAGTTGTGGTTCGACGATCACGGTGCGATGCGGCCCGCCGGGCTGCTCGACCCCGCGGCGCCGGACGAGGCCGTGCTGATGGACGGCGCGCTGGACGGCGCGGACGGCATGGGCATCACGCTGGAGCCCGCGGGCGGTTCTCCGCAGCCGACATCCGATCCGCTGGCCGTCATGGAGTTCCCCAGCGCCTAGGAGCACCGAGATGGATGTCGCCGTCGTCCTGTTCACCAGCGATCTGCGGCTGCGCGACCAGCCCGCGCTGCACGCAGCCCAGCGCGCCGCCGACGCGGTCGTGCCGCTGTTCGTCCGCGACCCGGCCGTGGACCGCGCCGGGTTCGCGGCGCCCAACCGACTGGCGTTCCTCGCCGACGCGCTCGCCGACCTGGACGGCGCGCTGCGGGAGCGCGGCGGGCACCTGGTGCTGCGCGAGGGGGACGTGGTGGAGGAGGTGTGCGCGGTGGTGTCGCGGACCGGCGCCGGCGAGGTGCATCTGTCGGGCGGGGTGAGCGGCTTCGCGCGGCACCGCGAGGAGCGGCTGCGCCGGGAGCTGGAGCGGCTGCGCTGCCGGCTGCGGGTGCACGACGGGGTGGTGACGGTGGTGCCGCCGGGCGCGGTGGTGCCGGACCAGCGGGACCACTTCGCGGTGTTCACCCCGTACTTCCGCCGGTGGCGGGAGAGCGCGCGGCGCGATCCGCTGCCCGCGCCGCGCCGGGTGCGGGTGCCGGACGGGGTGGGCGGGCCGGCGCTGCCGCAGCGGCGGCGACTGTCCGGGGTCTCCCCCGGCGTACCGGCCGGCGGTGAGCGCGAGGGGCGGCGCCGGATGGCGGCCTGGCTGCGCTCGGGCGTGGACGCGTACGCGGAGCGGCACGACGACCTGGCCGGGGACGCCACGTCCCGGCTGTCGCCGTATCTGCACTTCGGCTGTCTGTCGGCGGCCGAACTGACCCGGAAGGCGCGGGAGCACGGCGGGGCGGGCGCCGAGGCGTTCGAACGGCAGCTGGCCTGGCGGGACTTCCACCACCAGGTGCTGGCGGCCCGCCCGGACGCCGCGTGGAGCGACTACCGGGCCCGGGGCGATCGCTGGCGGCGCGCGGGCCGGGACGCGGACGCCTGGCGCGCGGGCCGCACCGGCTACCCGATCGTGGACGCGGCGATGCGGCAGCTGGCGCACGAGGGCTGGATGCACAACCGGGGGCGGCTGCTGGTGGGCAGCTTCCTGACCAAGACGCTGTACACCGACTGGCGGGTGGGCGCCGAGCACTTCCTGGGACTGCTGGTGGACGGCGATCTGGCGAACAACCAGCTGAACTGGCAGTGGGTGGCGGGCACCGGCACCGACACCCGGCCCAACCGGGTGCTCAATCCGGCGGCCCAGGGCCGGCGTTACGACCCGGACGGCGGATACGTACGGCGCTGGGTGCCGGAGCTGGACGGGGTGCCGGTGCGGGCGCTGCACGAGCCGTGGCGGCTGGAGCCCGCGACGCTGCGGGAGCGCGGCTATCCGGAGCCCATCGTGGAACTGGACGCCGGCCGCGACCGGTTCCTGGCGGCCCGGGGACGGTGACGGGCCGCCGGCGGTGACGGGCCGCCGATCGTGACGGTCCGTCAGGCCCCGGGGCCCGGGGGCGGCGGTTCCGCGCCCGCCGCCCCCTGGCCCGGGTCAGCCGGTGCGGCGCGGCGGGCGCGGGAAGAAGCCGCTGGTGCGGGCGGCGTACGCGTCCCAGCCCGGCCGGCCGGCCATCCGCCGCTCCAGCAGGGCCTTGCCGCTGCCGAAGATCAGCAGAGCGCTCATCACCAGCGGCGCCGGGACGCTGATCAGCGCCGCCTGCCAGCCGGAGACCGCCAGCAGGAACAGCCCCCACCACACCGCGAAGTCACCGAAGTAGTTCGGGTGCCGGGTCCAGCTCCACAGACCGCGGTCCATCAGCCGGCCCCGGTTGGCCGGGTCCGCCCGGAACCGGGCCAGCTGATGGTCGCCGACCGCCTCGAAGAACATCCCCACCGTCCACAGCACGACAGCGGCGACGGTCAGCGGCAGCGGCGGGGCGCCCGCGTACAGCGCGGTCTGCACCGGCAGCGACACCAGCAGGATGAGCACGCCCTGGAGCAGGTACACCTTGCGCAGCGCGTACAGGGCGCGGCTGCCGGGGGCGGCGTCCAGCATCCGCGCGTACCGGGGGTCCTCGCCGTGGCCCCGGCCGCGCCGGGCGATGTGCACCGCCAGCCGCAGCCCCCACACCACCGTCAGCAGCGCCACCAGCAGCCGGTGTCCGTCGTCGCCGCGCCCGCCGGAGGCGATCCAGCCGGTGACGGCGACGGCGGCGAAGCCGAGCCCCCAGGCGCTGTCCACCACCCGGTGCACCCCGCCCTTGGCCAGCGCCACGGCGAACGTCGCCGCCATGAGCAGGGTGAGCACGGCGGCCGACAGGGCGATGTTCAGGCCGAGGGCGGCCCACGGGATTCCGTTCACCGCACGCTCCCCCGGTACCAGGCGGCGGGGGTGGGCTCCATGCCGCTGCCGCCGCCGTCACTGGGGCGGACCGCGAGGATCTGGTCCACGCCCATCCGGCGCTGTTCGAACGCCAGCGCGGCTCCGGTCAGATAGAGCCGCCACACCCGGCAGGTCTCCTCCCCCACCAGTCCGGTGAAGTCCGGCCAGCCGGATTCCAGCCTGTCCAGCCAGGCTCGCACCGTACGGACGTAGTGCTCGCGCAGCGACTCCACCGACCGCACCTCCAGCCCCGCCTCCTCCAGAAGTCCCACGGTGCCGCCCACCGGCCGCATGTGCATGTCGGGGGCGATGTACGTCTCGATGAACGGTCCGCCGCCGGGCGCGTGCGCGCCGCGCGACATCTGCTGGAGCAGCAGCCGCCCGTGCGGGCGCAGCATCCGCGTGAGCAGCTGCGCGAAGCCGGGGTACTCCGCGTCGCCCACGTGCTCGCCCATCTCGATCGACGCCACCGCCTCGTACCAGCCGCCCCGGATGTCCCGGTAGTGGCACAACTGCACGTCCACCCACTCGCCCAGCCCGCGCCGCTCGGCCTCCGCGCGCACGTGGCGGGCCTGTTCGGCGGAGAGGGTGACGGCGGTGACCTGCGCTTTGTGCTCGGCCGCGGCGTACAGGCTCAGCGCACCCCAGCCGCAGCCGACGTCGAGCAGCCGCATGCCCGGGCGCAGCGCCAGCTTGCGGCAGATCAGCGCGAGCTTGTCGCGCTGGGCGTCGGCGACCCCGTACGCCGGGTCGTCCGGGTCGGCGGTCCAGTAGCCGCAGGAGTAGGCCAGGGAGGGGTCCAGGAGCCGGGCGTAGAAGGCGTTGGAGAGGTCGTAGTGGTGGGCGATCGCGGCCCGGTCGCGGGCTCGGCTGTGCCGTACGCCGCGCAGCCGGGCGGCGCCGGCGGGCGCGGGCGGGCGGGGGCCGAGCACGCCGAGGCCGGCGAGGGAGGCGACTAGGCCGTGTCTTTCGGATCTTCGTGGATCTGGCCGCGGCGTCAGATGCGGTGCATCGCAAGGCGGAGGATCTCGCTCGTACCGGGTCGTACTCGCGAGATGCGACAACGCAGCGAGGTGCCGTAGCTGGCGGCGCGGCCCCGCGAAGATCCGAAAGACACGGCCTAGGCGGGCCCGGTCGGCGGCGGTCGGCCGCGGCGGCTCGATCCGCTGTTCGCGGACGGCGGTCCACAGGGTGCGCAGGGCGGTGCCGAGGTCGCCCGCGACGTCGAGGTCGCCGGTGATGTACGCCTCGGCCAGGCCGAGTTCCCCGGGCTGCCACAGGAGTCTGCGCAGCGCCCGGCGGTTGCGGAGCACCACGGTGGGCGCGTGCGCGGGTCCGGTCTCGCTGCCGTCCCAGGCCCGGACGCGGAGGGGCGGGGGTCCGTCGAAGAGCCGGTGCAGCAGGGGGGCGAGGCGGGTGGCGGCGTCGGTCATGCGGGGGTGCCCTTCGTGAGCAGGAGCTGCTGGACGTCGAGATAGCCGGAGCGGAACCCGGCCTCGCAGTAGGCGAGGTAGAAGGTCCACATGCGGCGGAAGGTGGCGTCGAACCCGAGGCCGGTGACGGCGGCGGCCTGCTCGGTGAAGCGTTCGCGCCACAGCCGCAGCGTCTCGGCGTAGTGCGGGCCGTACGGTTCGCGGCGGGTGACGCGCAGGGAGGTGTGCCGGGCGACGGCTTCGGCGATGGCCCGGGTGGAGGGCAGCTGGCCGCCGGGGAAGACGTACTTCTGGATCCAGGTGTGGGTGGTGTGGGAGGCCAGCATCCGCTCGTGCGGCATGGTGATGGCCTGGAGGGCGATCCGGCCGCCGGGGGCGAGCACCCGGTCCAGGGTGCGGAAGTAGCCGGGCCAGCCGCGGACGCCGACGGCCTCGATCATCTCGACGCTGACCACCGCGTCGTACCGTCCGGCGGGCCCGTCCGCCAGCTCACGGTAGTCCTGGAGCCGCACCGTGACCCGGTCCGCGGCGCCGGCCTCGCGGATCCGCTGCTCGGCGAGGTCGCGCTGGGCGGCGGAGAGGGTGAGGGTGTCGACGCGGGCGCCGCGCCGGGCGGCGCGCAGGGCGAGTTCGCCCCAGCCGGTGCCGATCTCCAGCAGCCGGGTGCCGGGGCCGACGTCCGCCAGGTCGAGGAGCCGGTCGATCTTGCGGTGCTGGGCGTCCGCGAGGTGTTCGCGGCGGGCGGGCAGGGAGCGGAAGAGCGCGGCGGAGTAGGTGAGGGTGTCGTCCAGGAAGAGCGCGAACAGATCGTTGGAGAGGTCGTAGTGGCGGCGGATGTTCTCGCGGGCGGCGTCGGGCGCGTTGTGCTGGGTGGCGGGCTGGCGCGGTGCCCACAGCCGGCGCAGCCGTTGCAGCGGTGCGGGGACGAGGGTGCCGGTGTGGCCGGCGAGCACGGTGAGGGCGGCGACCAGGTCGGGGGCGTCCCACTCGCCGGCCAGGTAGGACTCGCCGAAGCCGATGGTGCCGCCGGTGCCCAGCCGCCGGTAGAAGGCGTCCGGGTCGTGCAGGTCGATCCGGGGCCCGCCGGGGCCGGGCAGCGGCCCGGCCGGGGTGACGACGCGCAGCGGCATCCGGGCCACGGCGCGGCGCACCAGCCGTTCGGTGAGCGCGGTGCGCGGGCGGGAGGCGGCGGGGACGGTGGCGACACCCTCCCAGCGTGCGGGGTCGGCGGGCAGCGGGCGGGGTGGGGTGATCTGACGCATGGTCCTCTGCTTCGCGGGGCTCTGGGCGGATGACGGGAGGGGTGCGGTGGCGGCGGCGGGTGGCGGGGCGGCGGGCGGCTCGTGCCGGCGGACCGGCAGGCCGCGCAGGTACAGCGCGATGCCGTGGGCGCGGATCGCGGCCGAGACGGCCAGGGTGGACAGCGGGTGCCGGGCGGCGGCGCGCAGCAGCGGGAGCGGCCCGGCGGTTGAGCGGGTGCCGGTGACGGCGGCGGTGAACGGCCGCTGTCCCGGCTGCTCCAGGGTGACGGTGAGCCGCAGCCGTTCGCCGGGGAGCGGGAGCCGCATCCGGTAGCCGCCGGCGACCGGGAAGAACGGCGAGACGGGGAAGTCCTTGGCGGTGTGTGCCGCCCCGGTGGCGTCGGGTTGCAGCAGATACAGATGCCGCTTCCCGTAGGTGTTGTGCACCTCGGCGACGACGCAGCCGGGCGAGCCGTCGCGGTGGTGGCACCAGTAGAGGGTCAGCGGGTTGAAGACGTACCCGAGAACCCGGGCGTGGGTGAGCATCAGCACCGGCCCGTCCGGCGGGGACTCCAGCCGGGACCGCAGAAAGCGCTCCAGTCCGGCGGCGAGCGTCGGCGCCGTGCCGTCGAAGTGGTCGCGCGGGTCGAACCGGGCCAGCGGGCGCAGAGCGCGCGGCAGCCGGGGCGGGGCGGCCGGGTCGATGAGCCACAGATAGGTGCGGTGACGTACCCGGTGCCGCAGCGGTGAGCGGCGCAGATGGGTGATCTCGCAGCGGTAGAGGGCGGGTACGGCCCGGGGGGCGGTGGGCTGCCCGGACCGGCTCACCAGTCCACCCCCAGCGCGGCGGCGGCCCGCACGCCGGAGCGGCAGCCGTCCTCGTGGAAGCCCCAGCCGTGGTAGGCGCCGGCGTACGCGGTGACGGGGCCGCTGAGCGCGGGCAGCCGCAGCTGGGCGGCGACGGACTCGGTGGTGTGGACGGGGTGTTCGTACACCATCGCGGCGATGACCCGGTCGGGGTCGACGCGGTCCGCGGCGTTCAGCGAGACCAGGTAGCGGCCCTCGCCGGGGCGGCGGGGCAGCCGCTGGAGCCGGGTCATGTCGTAACTGACGTGGACCTGGCCGGGCTGGGCGTGGCAGGACGGCAGCCAGTAGTTCCAGGAGGCGGCGGCGGCCCCGGCGCGGGGGAGCAGCGAGTCGTCGGTGTGCAGCACCGTGGCGTTGCGGGAGTAGCGGAAGGCACCCAGCACCGCGCGTTCGGCGTCGCTGGGGTCGGCCAGCAGCCGCAGCGCCTGGTCGGCGTGGGTGGCGATGACGACGGAGTCGAAGGAGTGGGCGGTGCCGTCGTCGGTGACGATCTCCACGCCGTCCGCGGTGCGGCGGACGGCCCGGACGGGGGTGTCGGTGCGGACGGCGGGGAGGTGTTTCGCCAGCCGTTCCACGTAGCTGCGCGATCCGCCGCGGACGGTGCGCCACACGGGCGAGCCGGTGACGGACAGCAGCCCGTGGTGGTCGAGGAACTGGAAGAGGTACCGCGCGGGGTAGCGCAGCGCGGTGGCGGGGGCGCAGGACCACACGGCGGACACCAGGGGCGTCATGAAGTGGGCGGTGAAGTAGCGGGAGAACCGTCCTTCGGCGAGGAAGGCGCCGAGCGTCTGCCGGTCGCCGCCGGTGGAGCGCAGGACGGCGCGCGCCCTGCGGTGGAACCGGGGCACCTCGGCGAACATCCGCAGGGCGGCGGGGCGCAGCGCGGTGGCCGGGCGGGCGAACAGCCCGCGCGGTCCGCGCGCCCCCGCGTACTCCAGGCCGCAGCCGTCGCACCGCACGGACAGGCTCATCTCGGCGTCCTGGGTGCTGACGCCCAGGTCGCGGAAGAGCCGCAGCAGATGGGGATAGGTGCGGTCGTTGTGGACGATGAATCCGGAGTCCACGGCGTGGGTGCGGCCGGCTCCGGCGACGTCGTGGGTGTGGGCGTGTCCGCCGAGCCTCCTGTCCGCCTCGAAGAGCGTCACCTCGTCCCGTCTGGCGAGGATGTGGGCGGCGGTGAGGCCGGAGATCCCCGCTCCCACCACCGCCGTGCGGCGTGCCGTACCCGTCATGTGACTGCCTCCTCGGGTCGGTTCAGACACAGTTTTCGGGACGTATTCGGAGCCGCGGCCGACCTGGATGGGTCGTCGGCACGGGATTCACCCGGAGGAGGGAGATCTGCACATTCCCGGGGTGTGGACCCATCCGCCGGGCGTGCGGCCGCGAATGCGGGATGTGAGCGACGAACGGACGGCGAAGAGGACGACGGGCCCGGCCCGGCTGCGGGAGTTCTTCCCGGTGGCCGCGGCCGGCGCCGTGGCGGGGCTGCTGGCGGCGTTCACCTCGCTGACGGTGGCCGAACTGACCGCCGCCGGCGTCCGGGAGGAGGCCCGGCCGGTGAACGCGGTGGGCGGGGCGGTCATCGACCGGACCCCGGCTCCTGTGAAGGACTGGGCGATCGCGACCTTCGGCACCCACGACAAGCTGGTGCTCCAGCTCGGGATCCTGGCGCTGCTGGGGCTGTTCGCGATCGTGGTGGGTGTCTCGGCGATGCGGTTCCGCCGTGCCGGGGCGCTCGCGGTGCTGGGCTTCGGACTGTTCGGCGCCCTGGTGGCGGCCGGGCGGCCCGAGGGCGCCGGGGCGGACGCGGTGCCCTCCCTGACGGGAGCGGTCGCGGGCGCCGCGGTGCTGTACGTCCTGGCCGGTACGGGACTGCGGATGTTCCCGGACCGGCCGGGGCCGGGTGAGCGGGCGGGCCGCCGGGGCCGCGCGGAGCCGCCGGGCAGCGGCGCCGCGCGGACGCTGGGCGGTATGGAACGGCGGCGGTTCGTCGTGGCGGCGACCACGGTGACCGCGGCCTCCGCCGGGGCCGGACTCCTCGGGCACCGGCTGAACGCGGCGGGGCGTGCGCGGGCGGCGGCCTCGCGCGCCGCGCTCGGCCTGCCCGCTCCCTCCTCACCGGCCGGCGCGATCCCGGCCGGCGCAGGCCTCGATGTGCCGGGGCTGGAACCGCTGATCACCCCGAACCGCGATTTCTACCGGATCGACACCGCGCTGAGCGTTCCGCGCGTCGACGTGGACGACTGGCGGCTGACGGTGCGCGGTCTGGGGGTCACCCGGCCGCTGGAGCTGAGCTTCGCCGAGTTGCTGGAGCGCGAGCTGATCGAGCGGCGCATCACTCTCACCTGTGTCTCCAATCCGGTCGGCGGTCGCTACACGGGCAACGCCCACTGGATCGGGGTCCGGCTGGCCGATCTGCTGGCCGAGGCCGGGGTCCGGCCGCCGTCGCGCGGCGGCCCGGCCGACCAGCTGATCGCCCGCTCGGTGGAGGGCATGACGCTGGGCTCCCCGGTGGAGACCGTGCTGGATGGCCGGGACGCGCTGCTGGCGGTCGGCATGAACGGCGAACCGCTGCCGTTCGCCCACGGCTTCCCGGTCCGGATGGTCGTGCCCGGCCTGTACGGCTACGTGTCCGCCTGCAAGTGGCTGACGGAGCTGGAGCTGACCACCTTCGACGGCTACGACGCGTACTGGGTGGAGCGCGGCTGGGCGGCGCGGGCACCGATCAAGACGCAGTCGCGCATCGACACCCCGCGCGGCCTGGCCGAGCTGAGCGCCGGGCCGGTGGCGGTCGCGGGCGTCGCCTGGGCGCAGCACACCGGGATCGACCGGGTGGAGGTGCGGGTGGACGACGGGCCGTGGACGCCGGCCGAACTGGCCGAGGAGGACAGCGTGGACGTGTGGCGGCAGTGGGTGTGGACGTGGGACGCCACACCGGGCCGGCACACCCTCCAGGTGCGGGCCACCGACCGCTCGGGCGAGACGCAGACCGCCGACCGGGTGGGCACGGTGCCGGACGGCGCGACCGGACGGCATGCGGTGGTGGTCACCGTGAGCTGACCGCGGCGCCGCCGAGCCGGCGCCCCGCCCTCCCCTCCGCCGGTCCGCGAGCACCGGCACCGGACCGACCGTCACCCGGCGGTCGGCAACCGACAACCCATGGACATCAGGAGTACCTCATGCGTATCAACCGAATCCGCCGCGCCGCCGTCGCCGTTTCCGCCGCCGCCGTGCTGCCGCTGAGCCTGGCCGCCTGCTCCTCCGACGACAACGGCGGCAACGACGCCGCGGAGAACACCGAGTCGTCCACCGGTGGCGGCGCGGAGGAGGGCGCCGGGGGCGACGCCGGCTCCGACGCCCCCGAGGGCGGCATGGACAACGCGGCGCAGCCGTTCGGCCCGGCCTGTGCGGCCACCCCGGCCGAGGGGCCCGGCAGCTTCGACGGCATGGCGCTGGACCCGGTGGCCACCGCCGCGAGCAACAACGAGGCGCTGACCACGCTGGTCGGCGCGGTGGACGCGGCCGGTCTGGTGGACACCCTGAACGACGCCCAGGACATCACGGTCTTCGCGCCGGTCAACGACGCCTTCGCCGCCATCCCGGAGGAGGACCTGAACGCGGTGCTGGCGGACGAGGAGCTGCTGACCGGCGTCCTCACCTACCACGTGGTCGGCGAGCGGATCGCCCCCGAGCAGCTGGCGGACGGCACGTTCGACACGCTCCAGGGCGGCACCGTCACCACCGCCGGGTCGGGCGAGTCCTTCACCGTCAACGACGAGGCCGCCGTGGTCTGCGGCAATGTGCAGACCGCCAACGCCACCGTCTACCTCATCGACACCGTGCTGATGCCGTGATCACCGTCAGCCGCTGACGCCGTGGCCCGCCGCGATCTCCTCGATCCGGCGGGCCAGTTGCGCGTCCAGCTCGGTGATCTTCCCGCCCACGGAGTGGGTGTTGAGGGCGATGCCGAGCCGGTTGTAGACGAGGGTCAGCTCGGCGTGGTGGTTCAGCTCCTCCTGCGCGACCGAGATGTGCACCAGCAGCGCGACGGCCGCCGGATGTCCCGCCAGGGTGTACGAGCGCACCAGGTGGTCGTCCTCGGCCCGCCAGCCGGGCAGCCCGCTCAGGGTCTCGGCGATCTCCAGGTCGGTCAGCGGCTGCGGCGCCATCGGCGCGCTCCCTTCACACGGTACGGAACCACGGCGCCGGCCACCCTATGCCTTCCCGTGCGGATCTCCACGGGGCCACGCCTCGGCTCCGCCGGCTGCCGCCGTGGCCGGGGACGCCGGGCCCCGGAACCGTCAGTCGGGCTGCCGCTCCATGTGCGCGAGGACCCGGTCCGAGATCCGGGCGAGCACGGCGAGTTCTTCCGGGGTGAGGGCGTCGGTGAACAGCCGGCGGACGTGTTCGACGTGCATGGGCGCGGCGTCCTCGATCGCCCGGTGACCGGCCGGGGTGGCGACGATGAACGCGCCGCGCCCGTCGTCGGGGCATTCCTCCTTCGCCACCAGTCCGCGTTTCGCCATCCGCCGGACCTGGTGGGACATGCGGCTCTTCTCCCACTCCACCAGCTTGGCCAGGTCCATGAAGCGCATCCGCCCGTCCTCGGTTTCGGTGAGCTTGGCCAGCACGATGTACTCCGATGCGGACATGCCGGAGTCGTCCTGGAGCCGGCGGGTGAGCTTGCCGATGAGCTTCTCCTGCATGCGGATGAAGCTGTCCCAGGCGGCCTTCTGCTCCGAGGTCAGCCAGCGAGGCGTTGCGTTCATGGGGGGAGCGTAACGAGCGCGCCGAGCGCCCATCCATCCCGCTGACGGGGCCGGTTGCGACCGGCTCGCGGTGCGGTGGACGGACCGGGGCCGCGGCGGGACCTCGGTGACCGCGCACTGCCACCGGCAACCCGGCACCCCCGGCCGCTAGTTGACGCGTCAACCAGTGCGCCCTAATGTAGTTGACGCATCAACCACATGGGGTGGGGGCCGGCGCCGGGAACCTCGGCACGCCCCCGGCCAACCGACGCGCAAGCACCGGAGAGGGAATCTGATGAGCACCGGAAACAAGGCCGGACTCGACGCCCTGCTGACACCCGAGGAGAGCGTGCTGGTCCTGATCGACCACCAGCCGTTCCAGTTCGCGAACCTGAACAGCCACGAGCCGACGATGATCGTCAACAACGTCATCGGGCTCGCCAAGGCGGCCAGGGCGTACGACGTGCCGACCATCCTGACCACCGTCCTGGAGGAACGCGGCGGTCTGCTCCTCCAGGGGGTGCAGGACGTGTTCCCGGAGCAGCAGCCGATCAACAGGACGCTCATCAACACCTGGGAGGACGAGCTCGTCGTGGACGCCGTCAAGGCGACCGGGCGCAAGAAGCTGATCATCGCCGGTCTCTGGACGGAGATCTGCGTGGCGATGCCCGCCATCCAGGCGGCGGGCGAGGGCTTCGACGTCCACGTCGTGACCGACGCCTCCGGCGGCATCTCGCAGGAGGCCCACGACATGGCCGTGCGGCGCATGGTGCAGGCGGGCATCACCCCCATCACCTGGCTGGCGGTGCTGGCCGAGTGGCAGCGCGACTGGGCCCGGGAGAAGACCCTGCCGGGCGCCACCCGGATCATGCTGGAGCACGCCGGTGCCACCGGAGTCGCCTTCGCCTGGGAGACCCAGCTCCTCGCCGGGCAGAGCCGGACCGGCGCCTGACCCGACCACCGCGCCGGCACCCGTCCGGACGGGTGCCGGCCGGCGGCTCGCCCAGCGGCGTCGCGCGTGTGCCGCACCGGCCGGGCGACGCTTTGACTGAATCGGACCGGCGGGGAAAAGCCCTGGCCGCAGACCTGTGGAGGACACATGGCAGTGGACGTGCGGGACGTTCCCGAAGCCCAGCGGTACGAGGCCAGGATCGAGGGGGAATCCAGGGTCGCGGGCGTCGCGGAGTACCTCCGCACGCAGGAACTCATCGCCTTCGTGCACACCGAGGTGCCGCCGCAGTTCGAGGGCAGGGGCATCGGGTCGGCGCTGGCCCGCACCGCGCTCGACGAGGCACGCGCCGCGAATCTGCGGGTCCTGGCCACCTGCCCGTTCTTCGCGGGGTGGATCGCCCGGCACCCCGCGTACCAGGACCTGCTGTACCAGTCCCGCAGCGACGTCAGCGACTGAACCGGGCACGATCACGACGGAGGCCGACATGAGTACCGGAACCGGGAAGAAGACCTACCAGGGCCGGTCGATCACCGTGACCTTCGAGGCCGGGCGCTGCCGGCACGCCGCCGCCTGCGTCCACGGCCTGCCGGAGGTCTTCGACACCGCCCGGCGCCCCTGGATCCGTCCCGACGGCGCCGAGGCCGAGCGGCTGGCCGAGGTGGTACGGCGCTGCCCCTCGGGCGCGTTGCAGTACGAACTCACCGGCAGCGGGACCCGGGATCCGGAGCACCGGCCGTAACCGCGCCCCCGGCGCCCGGCGGCCCGGACGCCCCGGTCAGGGTACCGACGGAGCGTCCGTGCGCCCGCCCACCCGGGCCGACTCCGCCAGCCAGCGGCGCAGCACGCGGTGCACCTCCTCCGCGCCCACCGGCTCGCCGCCGCCGGGCACCGGCTCGGACAGGGCGTGCGGGGAGAGCAGGAACGCCTGGCTCTGCTCGCCGCCCAGGCCGCCGTGCGAGCCGATCTGGTCCTCGAAGGCGTGGATGGCGCCGGTGTCCGGGTGCACCGCCGAGTTGATCATCAGATCGGCGGTGTGCGGGAACCGGTCGGTGCGCCGCACCGCCTCCGCCGCGCCCGGCCCGAACGGCGCCAGCGGGTCGGGGCCGATGACCTCGCCGCCGGCCAGCCGGTGTTCGCCGCCGCCCGAGCCCAGCACCACCGGCCCGTACCGCTGGTCGCGCACCAGCACGAAGCCGACGCCCGGGTGCTCGGCCAGGGTGGACAGCAGCGCCGGATAGCGCGCGGCGATGTCCGCGCGGGTCGCCCGGCCGGTGATCTCCGGGAACGACACCAGGCCGAGGTTGCCCGAGGCCAGCACCACCGGTGCCCGCCGCCGCGCGTCCGGGTCCAGCGGCGGCTCGGCCGGCTCCTCCGGGCGGTGCAGCGCCGAGCGGGCCACCGCCCGCGCCTCCGCGCCGGTCTCCGCCCGCTTCTCGCGCCGTTTGCGCCGGGCCCGGCGCGGCTCACCGGCCAGCGGCCGGCCGCAGCCGATCCGGACCAGTTCCTCCAGCGAGTGCCCGTACGCGCTCTCGAACGGCTCCCCGTGGCTCTGCCCGTGGTCGGACAGCAGCACCAGGTGGTACGGACGCGGCGCGTACGCGATGGCCTGCCGGATCGTGGCCACGCAGCCGTCGAGCCGGCGCAGCACCTGCCGCACGTCCGGCGAACGCGGCCCCGAGTGGTGCGCCACCTCGTCGTAGGCGACCAGGTCGGCGTACACGGCGGTGCGCCCGGTGAGGATGTCGCCCACCACGGAGGCGGTGACCACGTCCCGCTCCACCACGGTGGCGAACGCGCGGATCAGCGGGTAGAGCCCGCCCCGCCCCACCCGGGGCCCGGCCGGGCGCAGCCGGGCGCGGACCGACTGGCCGATCTCGCGCACCAGTTCGGCGGCGAAGGACAGTACGGTGCGGGCGGCGTGCGCCGGGTCGGAGAAGTACGCGAAGTATCCGGCGCGGGAGCGCTCGCCCTTGCCGCGCCGGACGGCGATGGAGACCACCAGCGCGGCCTGCCCGGCGCCGCCGGTGAACAGATTGCCCCGGCTGGCGCCGTCCACCGCCAGCAGCCCCGGATCGCCGGTCCTGGCGACGGCGCGGCGCTGGAGTTCGGCGGCGGAGGAGGGGCGGTTGCTGACGACGACCACGCCGCGTTCCTTCTCGTACCAGCGGAAGGCGGGCACGTCCTCGTTGCTGCCGTGCAGGATCGCCAGCTGGGAGGCGCCGGTCTGGCTCGACCAGTCGGTGCGCCAGCGGGTGAGCCGGTGGCTGGTGCCGCACAGCGCGGCAACCGTCGGCATCAGCGGGCGCTCGCCGGCGATCGCCTCGCGCAGCAGCGGATACCCGATGCCGTCCAGCTGGAGGAAGACGGTGCCGGCGGGCCGTGGCCCGGCCGCCGCCGCTCCGTCGCCGGGCTCCCGGCGCCGGTCGGCCCACGGCGCCATCCGGCGCAGCCGGCGGCGCTGGGCGCCCTGGTCGCGGACAGCGAGCCAGGTGCTGGTGGCGGAGGAGGTCAGCGACATGGCGGCGGCCACGATGACGGCGGTCTGCGGGCTGGCCTCGCCCCGTCCGTACGGGATGAGGCTGAGCGCGAACAGCAGCAGCGAGCCGTTCAGCAGGAACACCAGGCTGGCGAGGGCGAGGGCGGGCACCAGCAGCAGGGCGCGCACCAGCCACGGCCACACCAGGGCGGACAGCAGGCCGAAGGCCCCGGCGGCGAGGAAGGCGGTGGCGCCGACCCGGGTGAAGCTGTCGCCGTGCGCGGACTGGAGCCGGAAATCGGGCAGCACCAGGGCGAGCACCACCATGGTGGCGGCGCTCACGGCCCACACCGCGAGCACGCGCAGCAGCGCCGCGCCCCCGCTCCGCACCCCTGCCACCGCCCGGCCCTCCCTGTCACTCGTGCCGCCCGTGCCGCTTGCGTCCCGTCCATCCTGCCCGGATCGTGCGTGCGGAGCGGGCGGACGTCACCGGGCAAACACACGTAGGCTTCCGGTATCGGAACGACGTACGGGCGGGTGGGAGGAGTTCCTGGTGCCGGTGGACATCACCTGGTGGGGCCATGCCACCGCCACCGTCCGGGATTCGGGGGTCGCGGTGCTGACCGATCCGCTGCTCACCCGGCGCTGCGCCCATCTGTGGCGGCGGCGCGGGGCGGTGCCGCCACCGGCGGTGCTGGGCGCGGACGTGGTGGTGGTGTCGCATCTGCACGCCGATCATCTGCATCTGCGGTCGCTGGCGCGGCTCGCGCCCGGCACCCCGCTGGTGCTGCCGCGCGGCGCGGTGCGGGCGGTGCCGGGGCTGCGGCGGCTGGCGGCGCGGCTGCCGGTGTACGAGCTGACGCCGGGGGAAGCGCTGCCCTTCGGCCCGGTGACGATCCGGGCGGTGCCGGCGGCGCACGACGGGCGGCGGCTGCCGGTGGGGCCGCGCCGGGTGTCGGCGCTCGGCTATGTGATCGAGGGCGCGTCGCGGACGTACTACGCGGGTGACACCGGCCTGTTCGACGGCATGGCGCGGGAGACGGGCCCGGTGGACACCGTGCTGCTGCCGGTGGGCGGCTGGGGGCCGGGGCTGGGGCACGGCCATCTGAACGCGGAGCGGGCGGCCCGGGCGCTGACCCGGCTGCGGCCGGCGCACGCGGTGCCGGTGCACTACGGGACGTACTGGCCGTTGGGGTTCGCGGCGGTGCGTCCGCACGAGTTCCACGCGCCGGGGGACGAGTTCGTCCGGCACGCGGCGCGGCTGGCGCCGGGGGTGCGGGTGCACCGGCTGGGGCACGGGGAACGGGTGCGGGTACCGGTGGGGCCGGCGGTCCGGGAGTGACGCCCGGGATACTGCGGTCGCTGCCGCAGGTGTCGCCCGTGGTGCCACTGGCGGCGGAGGAGGCCGAGCAGGCGTCGGTCGGGCTGCCGTCGCTGTTCCTGCTGGTGCTGGTGGGGTCGCTGGTGCCGGTGATACCGACGGGCGCGCTGGTCAGTTCGGCGGGTGTGGTGGCGTTCCACCACAGTGATCCGGTGGTGTTCACGGCGCTGGTGTTCGCGGCGGCGTCCCTGGCGGCGTTCTGCGGGGATCTGCTGCTGTTCGCGCTGGGCCGGGGCGGCACGCGCTGGCTGCGGCGGCTGCGCGAGCAGGCCGCGCCGGGCGCGGTGCGGCGCGCCCAGCGGCAGCTGGCGGAGCGGGGGACGGTGGTGCTGGTGGTGTCCCGGCTGGTGCCCGGGGGCCGGATCCCGGTGATGCTGGCGGCGCTGCTGACCCGGATGCCGGTGGCGGCGTACGCGCGCGGCTGCTTCCCGGCGGCGCTGGCGTGGGCGGCGACGTACCAGCTGATCGGACTGCTGGGCGGGGCGCTGTTCCCGCACCCGTGGCAGGGGGTGCTGGCGGCGGTGGCGCTGGCCCTGCTCTTCGCGGCGGCCCCGCACCTGTGGCGGCGGGGCACGGCGGGGGCCGGCTGACACCGGTCCGGAGCGGCCGGGACGCGGGGCCGGGCGCCTCAGGACGGGACGCCGGTGCGGACGCCCTCGGCGAACACGATGCGCAGCCGCATGGCGCCCTCCCGGATCTCCCGGGCGCGGGTGTACTCGGGCGAGTCGTACCACTCCCGGATCCGCGCCATGCCGGGGAACTCGATGACGATCAGCCGGGCCGAGTCCCAGTTCCCCTCGACCGGCCCCGGTGTCGGTCCGCCCACCAGGTACCGGCCGCCGTAGCGGGCGATGGACGGGATCGCCACCTCGCTGTAGGCGACGGCGGCCTCCTCGTCGTCCAGGCTCTCGACATCGACGATCACATAGGCGGGCATGCGCGCTCCCTCTCCACCAGAGACTTACTACACGGCGTGTACTTTTACCTCACTGAGGATGAACGCAACGCTGTAACCTGTCAAGGTGAGCGAGCAGACCACGACCATGACCCGCAGGGAGCGGCTGCGGGCCGAGACCACCCGGGAGATCACGGCGATCGCCCTGGCGCAGCTGGCCGAGGACGGCCCCGGGGCGATCTCGCTGCGCGGCATCGCCCGGGAGATGGGCATGACGCCCCGGGCCATCTACAGCTACTTCGCCACCCGCGACGAGCTGATCACCGCGCTGACCGGCGGCATCGCGACCGACCTGGCCGACACCCTGGAGGCCGCCCGGGACGCGGTGCCCACCGCCGACACCGGCGGCCGGCTGCTGGCCTGGGCGCTGGCCACCCGCGCGTGGGCCCTGGCCAACCCCCAGGGTTTCCGGCTCTTCTTCGGCGACCCGGTGCCCGGCTACCAGCCGCCGGAGGACGGCCCGGTGGAGCGCGCCTCGCGCCGGATCTGCGGCGGCCTCACCCGCCTGGTCGCCGACGCCTGGCCACTGGCCGGCCGCCATCAGCCGGCCGACGTCAGCTGGTCGGACTTCCCCCCGGCGTTCTTCGCCAGGCTCCAGGACGAGGACGGCGCCGAGATCCCGCCCGCCGCAGCCGCGCTCGCGCTGCGGGTGTGGGGCCGGATGCACGGCCTGGTCGCCCTGGAGATCCACGGCCACATCGGCGCGGTCGTCCACGACCCAGCCGCCCTGTACCGCACGGACATGCTCGACCTGATCGGCTCGCTGGGCCTGACCCCACCGGACTGACGCCCCGCCACCGGCCGTACCCGGTACCGCCCCCCTAGAACCCGCGCGCCTCGCGGGCTCCCTCCTCCAGGACCCGGGACGCGCCCACCGGCAGGTCCCACAGGTCCTGGCGGGGCAGCCCCGCCGCGCCCCAGGCGGCCCGTACCCGGTCCAGCGGTTCCAGCGGCGGTTCGGAGGAGAGCAGGAACGTGCCCCAGTGCATCGGTGCCATCCGGGTGGCGCCCACGTCCTGGAAGGCGGCGACCGCCTCCTCCGGGTCGGTGTGCACCGGCTGCTGGAGCCGGCGCGGCGCGTACGCCCCGATCGGCAGCAGCGCCAGGTCGATCCCCGGGTAGCGGGCGCCGATCTCGGTGAACCAGTGCCCGTAGCCGGTGTCCCCGGCGAAGTACACCCGGCGCCCGGAGCGCGCGGTGAGCACCCAGCCGCCCCACAGCGTGCGGCAGGTGTCGTACAGGCCGCGCCGCGACCAGTGGTGGGCGGGCACGAAGTCGAACCGGACGGCGGCGGCCCGGCCGCCCGGCGCGGGCAGTTCTGCGGCCTCCCACCAGTCGAGTTCGGTGACCCGGATGAAGCCGCGCCGGCGGCACCACGGGGCAAGGCCGGCCGGTACGAACAGCGGGGTGGCGCGCGGCAGCCGTTTGAGGGTCGGCGCGTCCAGATGGTCGTAGTGGTTGTGCGAGATGACGACCGCGTCGACCGGCGGCAGAGCGTCCCAGGCCACCCCCGGCGGGGTGACCCGGGCCGGGGTGCCGAGGATCTTGCGCGACCACACCGGGTCGGTGAGCACGGTGAGGCCGCCGATGCGGATCACCCAGCTGGCGTGCCCGGCCCAGGTGACGGCCAGGACGCCGGGCTCGGCCTCGGGCAGCGGGGCGGGCGCGTACGGCAGTTCGCCGCCGCGCCGCAGCGCCTCCTGTTCCGGCCGCAGCCCGCCCATCTCCCGGGCGGCGAGCACCAGGGCGGTCAGCCCGGGGCGGGGGCTGGTCAGCCGGTCCGCGAAGCTGCGCGGCCAGGTGCGGCGCTCGCCCAGCGGGCGCGGCGGGCGCTGGACGGGGGCGTGCGGTTCGGTCATACGGGGCCTCCCGGGTGCTGTCTCCCATCCACGGTGAGGTGGCGCGGCACGGCAATCCCGGTGGTCCGTCACGGTGACACCCGAAGCGGTGCGTCCACGATACGGAATGCTCTTGCTCACCATCCGAGACGCCCGGCAGGCTGGGCGGCATGCCGAACGACGCGACGTACACCCATGGCCACCACGACTCGGTGCTGCGCTCGCACCGCTGGCGCACCGCCGAGAATTCCGCCGGGCATCTGCTCCCGGAACTGCGCCCGGGGCAGCGGCTGCTGGACGTGGGCTGCGGTCCCGGCACCATCAGCGCCGATCTGGCGGAGCGGGTGGCCGGGGACGGCGGCGAGGTGGTCGCGCTGGACGCGGCGCCCGGCGTACTGGAGCAGGCGCGCGCCGCCGCGAGCGCGCGCGGGGTGACCAACATCCGGTTCACCACGGGTGACGCGCTGGCGCTGGACTTCCCGGACGGCGCCTTCGACGTCACCCACGCCCACCAGGTGCTCCAGCATCTCGCCGACCCGGTCGCGGCCCTGCGCGAGATGCGCCGGGTGACCCGGCCGGGCGGGGTGGTGGCGGTCCGGGACGCGGACTACGCGGCGATGACCTGGTACCCGGAGGTGCCGGGTCTCACGGAGTGGGCGGCGCTCTACCGCGCGGTGGCCCGGGCCAACGGCGGCGAACCGGACGCCGGACGCCGGCTGCTGTCCTGGGCGCGGCAGGCGGGTTTCACGGATGTCCGCTCCTCGGCCGGTGTCTGGACCTTCGCCACCGAGGCGGAGCGCGCCTGGTGGAGCGATCTGTGGGCGGAACGCACCACCGCCTCCGCGTACGCCGACCGCGCGGTCTCCGGCGGGTACGCCACCCGCGCCGATCTGGAGCGCGTCGCGGCGTCCTGGCGGGAGTGGGGCCGCGCGGCGGACGGCTGGTTCGCGGTGCTGAACGGCGAGGCACTGTGCCGGGTGTGACCCGCCGTCGTCCGGATTCCGGGGACCCGGCACGCGGGCCCGGCGCGGCCGGGCGGTCCTGACCGGCGTCCGCGTTCCGCCGTAGGGTCGGCTTGCGCCGGTGCGGAGGCCCGCCGGTGTGCGGCGGAGGAGGACCGGGATGATCACGGACCGGGTGCGGGCGGACGCCCGCCGGCTGTGGACCTATCACCGCATGGGGCACACCCCGCGGCCGTGCGATGTGCTGATCGGACTGGGCAGCCACGACATCGGCGTCGCGGAGACCGCCGCCGCGCTGTATCTGCGGGGGCTGGCTCCCCTGGTGCTGTTCACCGGCGGGAACAGCCCGACCACCCGGCAGCGGATGCCGCGCGGCGAGGCCGTGCACTACCGCGAGCGTGCCCGGGAACTCGGGGTCCCCGAGGAGGCGATCCTCACCGAGCGGCGGGCGTCCCACACCGGGGAGAACATCGACTTCTCCCGGTCGCTGCTGCGCGAAGCCGGCCTCGCCGTCTCCTCCGTCCTGCTGGTCAGCAAGCCCTACGAGGAGCGCCGCGCGTACGCCACGGTGGGCAGGCGCTGGCCGGAGGTGACGGTCGTCAGCGCCTCGGCGCCGGTGACGTACGAGGGGTACGCGGCGTCCCTCGGTGACGAGCGGCTGGTCATCGACATGCTGGTCGGCACCCTGCACCGGCTGCTGGTCTACCCGGCCAAGGGGTTCGTGGTCGCGATGCCCGTGCCGGAGGAGGTCCTGGCGGCGTTCGAGCGGCTGCGCGCGGCGGGGTTCACCAGCCGGATCACCGGATGACGCGCACGGCGGCACCCGCCGCCTCCGGCCCCCGCCGCCCGTCGCGGGCGCTCAGCGCCGGGCCCGTCACAGATAGCCGGTGACCGGCCCCAGCGTGAGCAGTCCGCTGCCCGCGCCGGCCAGTTCCCCGGCGGCCGGGGCCAGCGCCGTCCGGGCCCGGTGCAGCGTCTCCAGGTCGCCGACGGCCGCCGCCGCCTTCGCCGTCAGGCACCACATCGCCTCGTACAGCAGGTCCCGGGGTGGCGGCGGCAGGGCGCGCAGCGCGGCGGCGGCCTCGGTGTCCGCGCCCCGGGCGAGCAGCAGCAGCGGGCGGGTCCACGGGGCGTACGGCCCCCAGTCCGGCTCCTCCCCCGCTGCCGCCGGGTCCTCCCACGGCAGCCCGTGCCGGATCCGCAGACAGAGCAGGGCCAGCGGGAGCAGACCCCGTTCCAGACCGGGCATCCCGGCGCCGCTCAGCCGTTCCGCCGCCGCCCGGTACGCCGCCTCCGCCTCGGCCACCGGGCCGCGCTCCGCGCGTCTCAGCGCCGCGTACCACTGGGTGAACACCGCCACCAGCGGCCGGTCGTGCCGCTCCGCCAGCCGGTCGGCCGCCGCCGCGTGCCGGTCGGCACCGGGGAAGTCGCCGCGCGCGGCGTGCGCCTGCATCCGGATCAGATGGCCGAGGATCTCGTAGGCGGGCAGCCCGTGCCGGGCGGCGAGCGCGACCAGTTCGGCGCCGATCCCGTCCCGCCGCCCGGCCAGCCCGGCCCGGTCGAAGGTCTGCATGAACAGGCCGTTCAGCGCGAACGCCAGCAGCCGCGCGTCGCCCAGCTCGCGGGCGAGCGCCACCGCCTCCCGGGCGGCCACCCCGGCGCGTTCCGTGGGCGCGCCGCGCACCTCCACGGCGATGGTGGCCAGCAGCCGGGCCCGCGCGGCCGGGGCGGCGTCCGGCGGCAGCGCGGCCAGCGTCCGCTCGGCCGCCGCCACCACCCGGGCGGCCTGCTCCGGGTCGTCCACCCGGGTCCAGATCGCCGGTACGTCGTACGCGCCGATCACCCGTGCCGTCAGTTCCGGGTCGCCCAGTTCCTCCGCCGCCGCGACGGCCGACGGCCGGTGGCCGCGCGCGGCCAGCAGCCCCGCGCCGCCGGTGAGCGCCAGCTCCCGCAGCAGGCCGACCGTCGACTCCAGCCGGGCCCGGGAGCCGCCGGCCACCGTACGGTCGTACGCGGCGGCCGTCTCCTCCCACACCCGCTCCACCGTGCCGCCGCCCGCCAGCGAGCCGGCCTGGGCCAGGATGTCCGCCTCCAGCCGGCGCAGCGCCGGGCCCGGGTCCACGCCCAGCTGCTCCACCAGCAGCGTGCGGGCCCGGCGCAGCACGGCCAGCGCGTCGCCCTGCCGTCCGCTGCGGTACAGGGCCAGGGCCAGCAGCCGCCAGCCGTCCTCCCGCCAGGGGTGCTCGGTGACGTGCGCGTCCAGGTCGGGGACGGCCTCGGCCGCGCTGCCCCGGTCCAGCAGCAGCGCGGCGCGGCGTTCGACGGCGTGCAGCCGCAGCTCGCCCAGCCGGGTGCGCTCGGCGCGGGCCCACGGGGCGTCGGCGACATCCGCGTAAGCCGGTCCGCGCCACAGGGCCAGGGCCGCGGCCAGCGCGTCCGGGGTGGTGGCGGCGGCGACCGCCGAGGAGAACCGCTCGGCGTCCACCGTCCCCGGGTCGGCGCGCAGCGCGTACCCGGGGCCCTCGGTCACCAGCAGCCGGGCGGGGGTGCGGGGCGGGCGGTCCGGCTCCAGCGCGCGGCGCAGTGCGGCGACGAAGGTGCGCAGGGCCGGTACGGCGCCGGCTGGCGGCTCGTCCTCCCACAGGTCGGCGACCAGCCGGGGAACGGGGACGACGCGGCGGCGGGCGACGAGCAGCCGGGCGAGAACGGCACGGTGCCGGGGCCCCTTGAGCGGGATCGGGCGCCCGGCGGCGTCCCGCGCCGTGACCGGCCCCAGCACCTCGAACTCGACCCGCACCCGTTCACCGTACTCATCGGCTGCTCATTCGCGCCGTGGAGGGTCGAAGACGTCGGGTCCCGCGGGACACCAGCGCAGCACGGATGGGAAGTGAGTGACATGACGGAGACCGTCATCGAGGGGTTCGGGTACCGGCGGGTCCGGGTCGCGGAGGGGGTGGAGCTGAACACGGCGGTCGGCGGCTCGGGGCCGCCCCTCGTGCTGCTGCACGGGTTTCCGCAGACGCATCTGATGTGGCGGCACGTGGCCGCCGAGCTGGCGGCGGACCACACGGTCATCTGCCCCGACCTGCGCGGGTACGGGGACAGCGACAAGCCGGTGGGCGGGGACTACTCCAAGCGCGCCATGGCCGCCGACACGGTGGCGCTGGCCAGGGCGCTGGGGCACGAGAGGTTCGCGCTGGCCGGGCACGACCGGGGCGCGCTGGTCGCCTTCCGGGCCGGGCTCGACCACCCGGGGGCGATCAGCCATCTGGCGGTGCTGGATGTGCTGCCGACCCTGGACATGTGGGAGGCGATGCACGGGGTGAGCGCGGCGGTCGGCTTCCATCTGTATCTGATGGCGCAGCCGCCGGGGCTGCCCGAGCAGCTGATCAAGGGCGCCCCCGACGCGTTCTTCGGGTACTTCCTCGACGGCTGGGCGGGCGACGCGTCGGCGATCCCGGGGCCGGTGCGGGCCGCCTACCTGGACGCGTGCCGGGCGTCCGTCGATTCCATCGTGGCGGACTACCGGGCGTCGGCCGGGGCCGATCTCGACCACGACCGGGCCGACCGGGCGGCGGGCAACCGGCTGCGGATGCCGGTGACCGTGCTCCAGCAGGACTGGGGCGCGGCCCTGGGCTACGACGCGGCGGCGCTGTGGGGGGCGTGGGCGGCGGATCTGCGGCACGAGACGGTGGGCTGGGGCCACTTCATGGCGGAGGAGGCGCCGGCCGGGGTGGCGGCCCGGCTGCGGGAACTGCTCGCCCGCTGAACGCGGCCCGTGGCGGGCCTCAGCCCGGGTCCTTGCGCAGGCACCAGGTGCGGGGGCCGTCGTCGGGGAGGGGGACGTCGGCGGTGACGCGGAAGCCGAGCCGCTCGTAGAACCTGAGGTTCCGCTCGTCCGAGGTCTCCAGGAACGCCGGCAGGCCCGCCGCCCCGGCCTCCTGGAGCCCGGGGAGCAGTACGGCGCGGCCCAGGCCCCGGCCCTGTGCCTCGGGGGCGGTGGCCACCGTCTCCAGGAACCAGCCGGGTTCCTGCGGCCGGTGGGGGGCGAGGGCCGCTTCCGCCGAGGCGTAGGCGGCGGCCCGGTCGCCGCTCAGTTCGGCGAAGACCGGCGCGAGCGCGGCGAAGGCGGGCGTGGGGTCCTGGCCGGGGACGGCCCAGACGGCCACGGCGCGGCCCTCCTCGGCGACCCACACCCGGCCGTACTCCCGGCCGATGCGGGTCAGGCAGAGCTCCTGGAATCGCCGGATCCGCTCCCGGTGGCCGTCCGCGGCGATGACGTGCCGGGTGAAGGGGTAGTCGGCGAAGGCCCGGGCGAGGGTGTCGACGGCGGTGGGGACGTCGGCGTCCGTGAGGGGGCGTACGGCGGGGGTGCGGGGGTCGTGCGGTGTGCTCACCCGGCCATCCTCGCCACGGACCGGCCCGGCGGCAAACACTTTTGCCTGAGCCCGCAGCGCACCGGCCCGCCCGGGGTTCACGCCGCCCGCAGCACGGTGAGCGCGGTGCGGCGAACGCGCGGAGCCGCGCCCTCCATGGCCGGAAGGCGCGGCTCCATACGTGAGCGTCCCGCGGGTTACGGGGTCACCACGGTCTTGCGGCCCACGCCCTTGGCGAACTGGTCCAGCGCCTGCGGGTACTGGTCCAGCGGCAGCCGGTCGCTGATGAAGACCTGCGGGTCCAGGATGCCGGTGGCGAACAGGTCGGCGGCCCGCTCGTAGCTGTGCAGCACGGCCATCGAGCCGGTGATGGTGATCTCCTGGTTGTAGATCTTGTACGGCTCGATGGTGGCGGTGGTCGCGTAGTCCGCGACACCGAACTGGAGGAAGGTGCCGGCCTTCGCGACCCGGCCGAGCCCGTCCTGGATGGCGGCGGCGTTGCCGGTGGCGTCGATGACGATCTCCCAGCCCTGCGGCCGGTCCAGTTCGTCCGCCGAGACGGCCGCCGCGCTGACGCCGAGCGTGCGGGCGGTGGCCAGCCGCTCGGGGTTGATGTCGACGATGTCCACGCCGCTGGCGCCGGTGCGCTTGGCCAGCTCCAGCATCATCAGGCCCATGGTGCCCGAGCCGTAGATCAGCACCCGGGCGCCGAGCACCGAGTTCATCACGTCGTAGCCGCGCACCGCGCAGGACAGCGGCTCGATCAGCGCCGCGTCCTGGGTGCTGACGTGCTCGGGCAGCTTGACGCAGTTGGCGACCGGCGCGACCGCGTACTCGGCGGCGCCGCCGGGGACCGAGACGCCGATGGCGCCCCAGCGCTCGCACATGTTGGCGTGGCCGTTGCGGCAGTAGCGGCACTCGTAGCAGTACAGCGACGGGTCGACGGCCACCCGGTCGCCGATGGCGACCTCGGTGACGTCCTTGCCGATGCCGACGACCTCACCCGCGAACTCGTGGCCCGGGATGATCGGCAGGGTCGGGGCGAACTCGCCCTGAAGGATGTGCAGATCGGTGCCGCACAGCCCGCAGGCCGCCACCTCCACCACCACGTCGCGCGGCCCCGGGGTGGGGTCGGGAACGGTGGTCAGGGAGACCTTGCCCACGGACTCGATGAGTGCGGCTTTCACTTGACTGCTCCTAGCGACAGGCCCTGGACCAGCTTGTCCTGGGCGGCGAAGCCGGCGGCGAGCACCGGCAGGGAGATGGCGAGGGACGCGGCGGACACCTGGGCCAGGAACAGGCCCTGGCTGGTGATGAAGCTGGTCAGGAACACCGGGGCGGTCTCGGCGGTGACGCCGGTGAGCACCCGGGCGAACAGCATCTCGTTCCAGCTGAAGATGAAGCAGATCAGCGAGGTGGCCGCGATGCCGGGCAGCACCACGGGACCCACCACCCGGAACAGGATGGCCGGCAGCTTCGCGCCGTCGATCTGGGCCGCCTCGATGAGCGAGGGCGGCACCTCGGCCAGGAAGGACTGGAGCATCCACACCGCGATGGGGAGGTTCATCGAGGTGTACAGGAGGACCAGCAGCCAGATGTTGTCCAGGAAGCCGATGTTCTTGGCGAACAGGAACAGCGGCAGCAGACCGGCGATGGCCGGCAGCATCTTCGTGGACAGGAAGAAGAACAGCGCGTCCCGCCAGGCCTTCACCGGGCGGATGGACAGCGCGTACGCGGCGGGCAGCGCCAGCAGCAGCACCAGCAGGGTGGAGGCCACCGACGCGGTCATCGAGTTGATCAGCGGCGGCCACGGGCTGGCGCCGTCGGAGCTGAAGAACTGCCGGTAGCTGTCCAGGGTGAGCGGCGCGGTGAGCGCCGGCGGGTTGCTGGCGGCGTCCGACTCCGAGTGGAAGGAGGTGAGCACCATCCAGGCCACGGGGAGGAAGAAGACCAGGCCGGCGAACCAGGCGAGGAACCCCGGGATGAAGGACGTGAAGCGCTTGGGCCGGCGGGCGGTGCCGGTGGCCGGGGTGCGGCCGGGCGGCGGCGTCTTGGCCGGGGGCGACACGGCGGTCTCGGTCGTGGTCGTGCTCATGCTCGGCTTCCCTCCTCGCGGAAGAGCGAGGACACCACGCGCAGCGCGAACATGGCGATGATCAGCGAACCGATGACCACCAGCACACCGGCCGCCGAGGCCACCCCGTAGTCCTGCGCCTGGTAGAACTCCTCGTAGATCGCGTACGGCAGGTTCGCCGTGCCCAGGCCGCCCCGGGTGATGGTGAACACCGCGTCGAAGTTCTGGACGATGTAGATGGAGCCGAGCAGCGCGCCCAGTTCCAGGTAGCGCCGCAGGTGCGGCAGCGTCAGATGGCGGAAGATCTGCCAGTTGTCGGCGCCGTCCAGCCGGGCCGCCTCGTACTGCTCCAGCGGGCGGCTCTGGAGGCCGGCCAGCAGGATCAGCGTCATGAACGGGGTCCACTGCCAGATCAGCGAGAGCGCCACGGCCGGCAGCGGCATCTCGGAGATCCAGTCGGGCTGCGGCGGGGTGAAGCCCAGCAGGTCGCCGAGCCACACGAGCATGCCGTTGAGCAGCCCGTACTCCGGGTTGTACAGAACGTGCTTCCACATCAGCGCGGCGGCCACCGGCACCAGCAGGAAGGGGGTGATCATCATGGTGCGCACCAGGCCCCGGCCGCGGAACTTGCGGTCCAGCAGCAGGGCGATGGCGAGGCCGAGCACGAGGCTGATCAGCACGACGGACGCGGTCAGCAGCACCGTGGTGGTGACCGAGGACCGCAGCGCGGAGTCGGACAGCACGGTGGAGAAGTTGCCGAGGCCGTTGAACGAACGGTCGTCGGGGTAGAGCGCGTTCCAGTCGAAGAGCGAGATCACCAGGGTCGCCACGAACGGCAGCTGGGTGACCACGATCATGAAGATCAGGGCGGGGAGCAGCGGGGCGCGGGTGGCCCAGGCCTTCGCCCGGGACCGGGTCCCGGGCGAAGTCGCTGCCGGAACAGCGGGTGCGGTCATCGGTTGCGGTACTCCTCGGCCACGGCGTCGGCCAGGCTCTGGGACTTGGCGAGGGCGTCCTCGACGGACTGCCGGCCGGCGATGGCGGAGCTGATCTCCTGGGAGACCTTGGTGCCGAGGTCGGCGAACTCGGGGATGGTCACGAACTGGATGCCGGGCACCGGGCGGGGCTGGACACCGGGGTTGACCGGGTCGGCGGCGGCGATGGCGTCGTGGGTCACCTGGTAGAAGGCGGCGGCCTCCTCCTGGTAGTCCGGGTTCTCGTAGGTGGAGGTGCGCTTGCCGGCCGGGACGTTGGACCAGCCGAGGGTCTCACCGACCAGTTCCTCGTACTCCTTGCTGGAGGCCCAGGAGATGAACTCCCAGGCGGTGTCGGCCTTGTTGGAGGACGCCTGGATGCCCCACGCCCAGGTGTAGAGCCAGCCGGAGGAGGCGGTCTGCTCGACGGGGGCGGGCACGTAGCCGATGTTGCCGGCGACCGGGGAGTCGTCGGCCTCCAGGGAGCCGGCGCCGGCGGTGGCGTCGTACCACATGGCGGTGTTGCCCTGGACCATGTTGTTCAGGCACTCGGCGTAGCCGGACTGGGCCGCGCCGGACTGGCCGTGCTCGCGGACGAGATCGACGTAGAACTGGGTGGCCTCGGTGAACTCGGGCGAGTCCAGCTGGGCTTCCCAGTCCTCGGTGAACCAGGTGCCGCCGAAGGTGTTGACCACGGAGGTGAGCGGGGCGATGACCTCGCCCCAGCCGGGCAGGCCGCGCAGGCAGATGCCCTTCATGCCGTCCTCGGCCGCGTCGACCTCGGCGGCGAGTTCGGCGACCTCGGTCCAGGTGGGCTGCTCGGGCATGGTGAGCCCGTGCTCCTCGAAGACG
Source organism: Streptomyces harbinensis (assembly GCF_900116145.1). GTDB lineage: Bacteria > Actinomycetota > Actinomycetes > Streptomycetales > Streptomycetaceae > Streptomyces > Streptomyces carpaticus. Next base: position 539,454 of record NZ_FPAB01000001.1, read on the forward strand.
TCGGTGCGGTACATCAGGAAGGACGACTCGCCGTAGAACGGCTGGGCGTAGAGCTTGCCGTCCTCACCGGTCAGCGACAGCTGGATGGGGGTGAGGATGTCCTGGACGTCGTAGTCCGCGTCGTCGCGCAGGTACGGGTCGAGTTCGTGGAGCCAGCCGTTGCGGGCGTAGATGGACGTCTCGTAGTTGCTGATGGTGGCGACGTCGTACTGGCCGGCCTGGTTGGCGAAGTCCTGGCTGATCTTGTCGCGGACCTCGTTCTCCGGGAGCACGGTGAAGTTCACCTTGATGCCGGTGTCCTTGGTGAAGTGGTCCGCGGTGAGCCGCTGCAGCTGGGTCATCTGCGGGTTGTTCACCATCAGGACGTTGATGCTGTCGCCGCCGGACGAGCCGGATCCACCTCCGGCTCCGGAACAGGCGGCGAGGAGGGCACCGGCCGCCGTGACGGCGGCGGCGGTGCGGAGGGCGCGTCGGCTCGGACTGCGGCGCATGGTCGGTACTCCTGGTGTTTCGGGCGTGCGGCGTTGCACCGCCCGCTGGGGGGTCGGGGAGACGGACGGGGGGACGTTCGGGGGTGTCAGACGCGGATGACCTGCGGGCCCTGAAGGCTGTAGCGATGGGCCTCCGCGGTGGACAGGCTGGTGCTGGTGACGATCACATCCAGATCGGTGACGGAGGCGAAGCGGCAGAAGCTGGCGGCACCGAACTTGGTGTGCACGCCGGCGAACACCCGGCGCCGGGAGGCGCGTACGGCCTGCTGCTTGACCTCGCTGACGGCCGGGTCGGGGGTGGTGAGGCCGTGTTCGCGGGAGATGCCGTTGGCGCCGATGAAGGCCAGGTCGATCACGAAGCCGGACAGCATCCGGGTGGTCCAGTGGTCGACGGTGGCCAGGGTGCCGCCGCGTACCCGGCCGCCGAGCAGCAGGACGTTGAAGCCGGGGACGGTGGCGAGGTGGCCGGCGATGGCCAGGGAGGCGGTGACGATGGTCAGGCTGCGGTCCCTGGGCAGGGATTCGGCGATGAGCTGGGGGGTGTAGCCCTCGTCGATGAAGAGTGTTTCGGCCTCGCCGGTCAGTTCGGCGGCGGCTGCGGCGATGCGCCGTTTCTCGGGGACGTGCATGGTGGAGCGGAAGGCGAGCGTGGTCTCGAAACCGGCGCTCTCGACCGGGTAGGCGCCGCCGTGGGTGCGGCGCAGCAATCCGTGGGCCTCCAGGGCGCGCAGGTCGCGGCGTACGGTCTCCTTGGCGACGCCCAGTTCTTCCGCGAGGGCGCCCACTTCGACCGAGCCGGCGCGGCGTGCCGCGCCGACGATGGCGCGCTGGCGCTCTTCAGCGGTCATTGCGTCCACGCTCCTTACCCGCACAGCTGCGTTGCTGTCGCTGCCCGTTCGGGCCGCTTGCAGAGTTCTACCGTTGGGAACGGGGCGTCGAACAGGCCAGGTGTTCGATGAATCCTGCCCGATTGTGCCCGTTCGGAGCTGTGGGGGGCTGCTTCGGGCAGCACGCGGACAGCGCTTTCCATGGCAGGAGCGGGCGCCCGTACGGTCACAGGCGATGCCCGTTTCGGGCCCGTTCGGTCGGGCGGAGCGTGCCCGTACGGTCGTTCAGGCGGGTTCCGGGCCGTCCTCGGGCCGCATCCGGAAGTCGTAGTGGGCGGGCAGCGGCTCGTCGGTGAGGGCGGCCCAGGTGGTGTGCAGCGACTCCTCGCCCTCGCGCAGATCGGGGATCTCGAAGGGCTCGTCGAAGAGGGCGCGGGCCGCCTCCCGCTGTCCGAGGGCGAGTTCGGTGCGGGCGGCCAGCAGCCGCAGCCGGCCCCGGGCGCGTACGGAGGCGGGCAGCCGGTCCAGGAGGGCGCGGGCGGCTTCCGGGCGGGAGGCGGTCAGCAGGGCGGTGACCGCTTCGGTGGCGAGCGCGGTCAGCGCGGGCTCGGTGGTGGCGGGTTCGGCCAGGGCCAGCTCGGTGGCGGTCAGCGCCCGTTCGGCGGCCCGGGTGGGATGCCCGGCACGGGCGTCGGCGACGGCGAGGGCGCGCAGCGGCCAGGGGCTCGGTCCGCCGGCCAGGGCGCGTTCCCAGCTGCGGACGGCCTGGGCGAGATCGCCCGCGTGCCACTGGGCGATCCCCAGGTGGTAGTCGGTCAGCGGGCCGCCGGGGGTGGCGCACTCCAGCTTCTCGCGCCAGGCGCGGGCGACCAGGGTGGGCCCGGGCGGGGCGGCGGGCAGGGCGTGGCCGGGGAGCCGGCCGGTGTCCAGGAGGGCCAGCCAGGGCCGCTGGGCCGGGCCGAGGGCGGCGGGGTCGAACGGGGTGCCGGGCAGTTCGTAGCCGCCCCGGGCGACTTCGAGGGCGCCCCAGCCGCTGCCGGTGTGCAGCGGCTCGCCGGGGTCGAGGTCGGCGTGCGGGCGCCAGGCGGCCAGCGCGGCGTCCAGGGTGGCGGCGGGGAGGGCGGCCTCCAGCGCGCGGCCGGTGTGGGTACGGGCCTCGGCCCAGTCCGCGCCGTGGCTGCGCGCGGGGTCGGCGGTGAGCGGGCCGTACGCCTCCAGCCAGCTGAGTTCTTCGCCGGCCGGCAGCGGGAGGTGTTCGAGCTGGGTGCGGGCGAGTCCCGCCTGGATCTCGACGTAGCCGGGGGTGCCGGGCTCGGTGAGCCAGCGCTGCCAGCGGCGCCCGCCGGGGCCGGTGCCCCACACGAAGAGCTTGCGGCCGGCCAGGGCGGCGGTGGAGGTCTGCACCAGGCCGTACCCGTCCGCGCCCAGGGCGGCGATCCACTTACGGGCGCCGGCGGGCACGTCGTAGAAGTAGTCGGCGGGGTGGTGGTCGCCGTGCCAAGGGCGGGTGCGGTCGGGCCCTTCGGGCGTGCCGGGGACGGGGACGCGGCGCAGCCGGCGCCGGTAGCCGAAGTGCCAGGCGGAGTCGGCGGGGACCAGGACGCGGGTGCCGGAGTGCTCGGGGACGGCGGTGTTGGACCACCAGTAGACGGGCGCGGTGGTGTCCTGGGGGTTGCGGATGCGAACGCCGGCGTAGAGGAAGTCGGAGCCGGCCGGCAGCCACAGGTCGACCTGGAAGGGGGTGTCGCGCAGCCGCTCCCACTCCCACAGCCGCAGCAGCTGCCCGCCGTCGGGGGCGGGGACGGCGGCGGCGTGCAGCGGGGCGCAGGAGAGGGTGGTGTGTCCGGTGGCGCCGATGTTCCATTCGATGCCGCCGGAGAACCAGGCGCCGTTGAGCGCGAAGTTGGCGGGTTGCAGCACCGGGTTGGAGTAGAGGAGTTCGCGCCCGGTGGGCTTGTGGAACAGCGAGTGGATCCGGCCGCCCCAGCCGGGCAGCACGGTGGCGCGCAGCCGGTCGTTCTCCAGGACGAGGGTGGCGATCCCGGTGGCCTCGCGGGCGCGGCCGTAGCCGTCGTTGAGCCGGGTGGGCAGGACGGAGGTGAGCGGCGCGTACGTGGCCTGCCGGGCGGCGTCGGGCGGCAGCACGGCGAGTTCGGCGGGGGCGAGGCGGTGCGCCTCGTCCAGCGGATGCAGCGGCGGCAGCGGGTTCTCGGGCCCCAGGGGCGCGACCGGCAGGGTGAGCGTGCCGCGGCGCACGGTGGCCGGGGTGGCTCCGGTGGTGGTTCCGGCCGCGCTTGTGGTTCCCGTCATGGACACCCTCGCTCCCCTTCACCTCCGGCCTGTGCGGCCGGCACCGTGATGACCATGGAACACGGTCACCCAGTCGGGTGAAAGAGGGCATCGGGGGTTTATCTTCTGCGGTGCGTCAGATACATGCCGAGGAACAGCCCGATCAGGCCGGTGGCCAGCAGGGCCACCCACAGCGGCATGGTGACCTCGGGGATGAGCAGCCGGATGCGGGTCTTGCGGGTGTTCTCGAAGATGAAGATCAGGACGAGCACCGCGATCAGCAGGGCGGTGATGCGGCCCGGAGTGAAGAAGTCCCCGAGCGGGGTGCTCCCGCTCGCCTTCCTGGGGCGTGGGTTCGTAGCCATGGCCCCAGCATGGCCGGACCCGGCGCCGCCCGCCCGCCGAGCGGCCCGCAGGCCGGGCGGGGCGGACGCGGCGGCTGGGCCGTCCGGGTGACGGCCGGCTCTCAGGAGCCGGCGTAGACCCGTTCGACGAACTCGGCCACCTGGTCGTCATCCAGCGTCCTGGCCACATCGGCCTCGCTGATCATGCCGACCAGATTCTTGTTGCCGTCGATGACCGGCAGCCGCCGTATCTGGTGCGTCTCCATCTCGCTCAGCACCTCTTCGGCGTCGGCGTCGGCGGAGATCCAGCGCGGCGTGCCCTCGCACAGGTCACCGCAGGTCACCCGGGCGGGGTCGTGGCCGGCGGCCACGCACTTCACGACGATGTCGCGGTCGGTGACGATCCCCTGCATGCGCTCGTCCGCGTCGCAGACCGGCAGCGCGCCCACCTTCAGCTCACGCATGAGCTGGGCGGCGCGGTCCAGGGTCTCGGTCATGGGGATGCACTGCGCACCCTGGCTCATCATGTCCGCAGCGGTGGTCATGGCGGGTACTCCTTTGCGTTCGCTTTCGCGTACCACCACGCGCGGGCCGCGCGATCGGAGCCCGTCGCGGCGTTCCCTCCACCGTAGTCCGGGTTGTCCGGGTTCGCTACTCTCCCCGCGTCCCGTCCGCCAGCTCGCGTACGACATCCAGGTGACCGGCGTGCCGGGCGTACTCCTGGAGCAGGTGGAACAGGATCCAGCCCAGCGTCGGCGCCTCCCCCTCCCCGGCGAACCGGCCGCCCCCCTCGGCCCGCGCCTCCAGCGCGACATCCGCGGTGATCGCCCGGGAGTCCGCGGCGTACCGGTGGAAGGTCTCCAGCACCTCGGCGGTGCTCACCCCGTCGGGCACCGCCCAGCGCTGCTTCTCCCCGCCCGGCCCGTGCAGCCAGTCCGCCCACGGCTCCTCGACCGCCTCCCCGAGGAAGCCCCAGCGCAGCCAGCGGCGTTCCACGTGCGCGAGATGCCAGATCATCTCCAGCGGTGCCCACCCGGACGGCAGCCGCGAGGTGCGCAGCTCTTCCTCGGACAGCCCGTCCACCTTGGCGAGCACCACGGCACGGTAGTAGTCGAGATACGCGAGCAGCAGCCCGTGCGCGTCCCCCACCTCGTGCCCGGGCTCGCGCGGCACCGCCGGGTTCTTCTCCATCGTCCCTCTTCTCGACCCGAAGCTGCGGCCGGGTGGTTCTCCGGCCGGCGTGCGGGCGGCCCGTCCCCGCCGGGGTGGCCGCTCCCGCATCGCCGCAGCAGCATACGGAGCCGGCACGCCGCCGCCCGTACGCACCCGGCCGCGTCCGGTGCGGTCCGGGCACGGGGTCACGACCGTCACCCGGGCGGGCGAGCGCCGGGGCCCGCTGGTCTACTGTGGCGCCGTGGACTGGGGGACTCTGGTGGGGACGGCCGTGGGTGGGGTCGTGGCTCTCGCGGCGACGATGATCGCGGAGCGGGCCCGGTCGCGGCGCGAGGAGGCGGTGCGGCGCCAGGAGTCGAAACGGCAGCTGTACGTCGCGTACTTGGCGGCGCTGACGCGGACCAGGAACGAGCTCAAGGACATCGTCCGCTCCCCCGGCCTCGGCCAGCAGGAGCGCGCACGGCTGAGCGCCGAGGCGTACCGGGAGGGCGGCGCCTACGAACTGCGCCATCAGCTGGGGCTGTTCGCGCCGGCGCCGGTCATCTCGGCCTCCGACGAGGCGTTCCGCGCCATCCGTGACGTCAGGGACCTCGTGCGGGACGGCGCGCCGGGCCCGCTGCCCGAGGCGTTCGAGGCGTTCGAGGCGATGATCCACGCCATACGCGGCCTCCGGGACGCGATGCGGAAGGATCTGGGCACGGACGGCTGACTCCCGTGGCGGGCCGGCGGACGCTCCGCACGCCACCGGCGGGCCGGCCCGGTGGGGGGGGTTCAGCTGCCGCCGGTCCCGGACGACGAGGGCGTTCCCTCACAGCTCAGGGTGGCCCGGTCGGCGTCCAGGGTGGCCGGGACGCCGAGCGGGACGGTGTGGGGGTGAGGGCCGTGGCCGAAGGCGAGTTCTTCCGCCATCGGGACGCCGAGCGGGGCCAGCCGGTCCAGCAGGACGGCGCGGACCTCCTCGTAGGGGCCGCAGTCCCGCCAGGAGCCGAGCGCGATGCCGGCCACCCCGGCCAGCCGGCCGGAGCGCAGCAGTTGGGTGAGCACCCGGTCGATCCGGTACGGCTCCTCGCCGACGTCCTCCAGCAGCAGGATGCCGCCGGCCGCCGAGGGGCGGGTGTGCGCGGTGCCGGCCCCGGCCGCCAGCAGGCTCGCGCAGCCGCCCATCGTGATGCCGCGGGCCCGGCCGGGGACCAGGGTGCGGGCGGTGGGCGCGGTGATCACGGTGGGCTCGTGCGGGGCGAACAGCGCCCGCCGCAGCCGCTCCTGGGCCACCGCGTCGTCGGTGAACGCGGTGGTGCCCGGCATCGGACCGTGCCAGGTGGGCACGGCGAGACGGACCGCGAACGCCTCGTGCAGCGCGGTGATGTCGCTGAAGCCGAGCAGGGGTTTCGGCCGGGCCGCCGCCAGCGCGGGCCAGTCCAGCAGGTCGAGAATCCGCTGGCTGCCGTAGCCGCCCCGGGCGCAGATCACCGCCGCCACGCCCGGGTCGCACCAGGCGCGCTCCAGGTCGCGGGCCCGCTCGGCGTCCGGGGCGGCCAGATGCGGCAGCGGCGCCGGCGCCCCGGCCGAGACCGATGGGCCCACCTCCACCCGCAGGCCCCAGCCGCGCAGGATCTCGGTGCCCGCCTTGAGCACGTCCGGTTCCACCGGCCCGGCCGGGGCCACCACCGCCACCCGGTCGCCGGGGCGCGGCGCGCGGATCACCGGCGCAGCTCCAGCGCCGGCGCGTCGGGCCGCTCCACGCCGAACACGGTCAGGTACAGGGCGAGTTCGGACTCGACGGCGGTCACGATGGTCTCGGCGCGGCGGAAGCCGTGGCCCTCGCCGGGGAAGGTGAGGTAGGCGTGCGGCACGCCCGGTCCCCCGCCCTCGGCGAGGGCGGCCAGCAGCCGGTCGGCCTGTTCCGGCGGGCAGATGGTGTCGTCAAGGCCCTGGAGCAGCAGGAAGGGCGCGGTGATGCGGTCGGCGTGGGTGACCGGGGAGCGGTCGCGGTAGCGCTCGGGGACCTCGGCCGGCGGTCCGACGAGCGAGTCGAGGTAGCGGGATTCGAAGTCGTGGGTGCCGGGCCCCGTCCAGCTCGCCAGGTCCAGGATGGGGTAGCTGATGGTGCCGCAGCGGTAGAGGCCGGCGGTGTCCGCGCCGGTGAGCGAGGCGGCGGCGGTCCAGCCGCCCGCGCTGCCGCCCCGGATGGCCAGCCGGTCCGGGTCGGCGGTGCCCTCGTCCGCCAGTGCGCGGGCGACGGCGGCGCAGTCCGCCACGTCCACCACGCCCCACTGCTCGCGCAGCCGTTCCCGGTAGGCGCGGCCGAAGCCGGTGGAGCCGCCGTAGTTGACCTCGGCGACGCCGATGCCGCGCGAGGTGAAGTAGGCGATCTCCAGGTCGAGGACGACGGGGGCGCGGGAGGTGGGACCGCCGTGCGCCCAGATGACGTACGGGGGCCGTTCGTCCTCCGGTGCCGGGGCGGTGGCCAGCGGATGGGCCGGCGGGTAGACGGTGGCGTGCACCTCCCGGCCGTCCGGGCCGGTGACCGTGCGGGTCCGCGGCCGCGGGTAGTAGGCCGGGTCGACCGGGTCCCGGTGGTGCTCGGCCAGCACCCGGGTGTGCCCGGTGGTGGTGTCCAGCTGGACGATCTGCCAGCCGGTGTGCGGGCCGGCCGCGATGCCGGTGATCCGGCTGCCCTGCACGGCCAGGGACGGCGCCCATTCGCCGTACGGGCCGGGTGCGTCGGCCAGTTCGCCGGTCGCCGGGTCGAGGACGCCGAGGCGCATGCCGCCCGTGCCGTGCAGCACGGCGATCAGGCCGCTCTCCAGCGGGGCCGACCAGCGCCAGCCGATGCGCCACAGTCCCTCGGCGAACTCCTCCTCGCGCGGGCACAGGTTGACCGCCTCGCCGGTGTCGGGGTCGACGCGGTGCGGGTTCCACCAGCCGGTGCGGTCGGTGGTGGCCAGCAGGGTGCCGTCCGGGGCCCACTCGGCCTGGGCGATGGCCTCCTCGGGGCCGCCGGCCAGGGTGCGGACGCCGGTCAGCCGGCCGTCCGGGCCCAGGTCGGCGATCTTCAGCTCGGTGCCTTCCCAGGGCATCCGGGGGTGGTCCCAGGCCAGCCAGACCGCGCGCCTGCCGTCCGGGGAGAGCCGGGGGCAGGTGACGAACCGGGGCCCTTCCGGGGTGAGTTCGCGCAGGGCGGCCGGGGCGGTCGCGGCGGAGCCGTCCAGCGGTATCGCGACCGGGACCCGGCGCACGGTGCCGCCCTCGCGGTGTTCCTCCAGCACCGCCCAGAGCTCGCCGCGCTCCGGGTGCGGGCGCAGGTCGCACCAGCGGAGCTGGCCGCCCGGGCCGGCCGGCGGGGTCAGCGGGCGCGGGGCCGCTCCGCCGGGGGCGTCCGGTTCCAGGGCGTGGACGCGCTGGTCGCCGTGGTCGGTGAAGGCGATCAGCGGGCCGCCCTCGGGGCGGGCGATGCCGGCCCACGGGTGGCCGCCGTAGCCGATGACCGCGTTGCGGGCGTTCCACGGGGCGGGCAGGACGGTTTCGGCGACGCCGCCGCCGTCCGGGCGCAGCCGCACCAGGGCGCGCCGGCCGCCCTCGGCGGGGCGGGGGGCGGTCCACCACAGTTCCTCGCCGACGGCGCCCAGGTACTCGGGTTTGCCGTCGTGGGCGGCGACCAGGGCGGCGTCGATGGGCGAGGGCCAGGTTCCGTAGCGGTCGTGCGCCATGAGCTGCCTCCAGGGCGGGGTCGGTCCGGGCGTCACCGGGTCACCCGGGGATCGTTCCACGACCTTGATCGGCGCTCCAGCCACCGGACCGGGTGTGTTCGGCGCGTGAGGGGGCGGCGGACGACTCGGCGTGGGCGCGGCGGAGTTGGGGGCGGCGCCGGGCGGCTACGTGAGGCGTTCGGCGGCTGCCTCGGCCAGTTGGTCGAAGGTGCGGTTCAGCACCGCGCGCCGTTCTTCCTTGAAGCCGGGTGCGGGCTCCAGTTCGTCGATCGTCCGCTCCCACACGGCCAGGTACCGCTGCTTCCAGTGCCGGACCAGCTCCGGCCGCAGCGGGGTGTCGGAGGTGTGCCCGGCGCGGATGAGGACGTGGAGCAGTTCCAGCCGGCACGGTACGACGACGCCCTCGTACTCGTCGGCCTCGATGGCGACCGGATCACCGTCCATGGCCTCGGCGATCTCGGCGACGAGCCCGTCCAGGAAGGAGGACAGATACTCCCTGGCCGGGTCGCTCTCGAAGTTCCCACTGCCCCAGGTGCCCACGGTGTCTCCTCCGCTCGGTGGTGTGCGCGTTCCCGCTGAGGCCATCGAAGCAGGGGGTACTGACAACGCGGCCCGGGGACGGCGTGCTCGCTCAGCCGGCGGGCCCGGCGGTGAGACCGGCGCGCAGCAGCTGAAGGTAGGCGTCGGTGGCGGCGGGGCGGCGGTCCTCGGGGTGCTCACTGATGGCGTGGATCAGTCCGCAGAACAGTTTCAGCAGGTTCTCGCCGGTCAGCGCCGGTGCGGGGTGCAGGCGGCCGAGGAACTGGGAGGCCCGGGTGACCAGTTCGGCCTTCGCCCGGCGCAGGGCGTCCGTCTCGTCGGTGACGGTGATCAGGACGTTGAACAGGCCCGGCTGCTCCAGGGCGGCGGCGAGCGCGGTGCGCAGGAACTCCTCCAGCGCGCGGTGCGGGTCGCTCTCCCGTTCCGCCGCGTCGGCCAGCCGGATGAGGTCGCGGGCGGAGTCCTCCAGGACGGCTTCGAGCATCGCCCGCTGGGTGGGGAAGACGCGGTAGACCGTGCCGACCCCCACCTCCGCGCGGCGGGCCAGCTCGTTGAGGGTGAGCGTGGTGTCGCCGGCGGCGATCGCCTGCCGCGCAACGTCGTGGATCCGCTGTCTGTTCCGTGCCGCGTCGGCCCGCATGTGTCTCCCTTCGGCACCTCAGATGGATAGCTTATCAACTTGGCTGCTACGGTGAAGTGGATACGTTATCCAGTTCCGTCCGAGGAGCCGTCATGACCGTTGTATTCGTCCACGGGGTGCCCGAGACCCCCGCCCTCTGGAACGCTCTCCGGGACCACCTCGACCGGCCCGGCGTCGCCCTGCGCCTGCCCGGTTTCGGCACCCCCCGCCCGGCCGGCCTCACCGGGAAGGACCCGTACGCCGCCTGGCTGGCCGATGAACTGCGCGCCATCGGCGGCCCCGTCGACGTCGTCGGCCACGACTGGGGCGGGCACCTCACGATGCGCGTCGCCTCCGCCCGCACCGATGTGCCGCTGCGCAGCTGGGTCTCCGACGTCGCCCACGGCTGGCACCCCGACTACATCTGGCACGAGGCCGCCACCCTGTGGCAGCGCAGCCCGGAGGGCGAGGAGTCTCTGGCCGGGCTGCGGGAAGCGCCCTCCGGCAGCGGCCGTACCTTCGGCGATCTGCTGCGCGGCCGGGGCATGACCCCGGAGCTGGGCCGGGAGATCGACGCGATCCACGACGCCGGGATGAGCGCGGCCATCCTGGCGCTCTACCGCTCGGCCCGGCCGAACCTCGCCGCCGACTGGGGGAAGGAACTCGACGGCCCCACCGCCGCGCCCGGACTGGTCCTGGTGCCGACCGGGGACCCGATGGCGCGCCCGGACCTGGACACCGAGGTGGCCCGGCCCCTGGGCGCCCGGGTGGCCGAGCTGGACGGCCTGACCCACTACTGGATGCTCCAGGACCCGGCGCGCGGTGCCCGGGTGCTCACGGAGTTCTGGGACTCCCTCGGCGACTCGCCCGGCGACTCCCTCGGCCGCTGACGGGCCGCCCGCTCCCCCGCCCTACCGGTGCGGCGGGAGGGCGGAGGCGGCGGCGCGGCTACAGGGCGAGCAGGGTGCGGTCGAGCACCCGGGTACCGAAGTGCAGCGCCTCGACGGGCACCCGCTCGTCCACGCCGTGGAACATCGCCTGATAGTCGAAGCCCTCCGGCAGCCGCAACGGCATGAAGCCGTACCCCTGGATGCCGAGCCGGGAGAACTGCTTGGCGTCCGTGCCGCCGTACATGCAGTACGGGATGACGTGCGCGCCCGGGTCGAAGTGCTGGAGCGCCTCCCGCATCACGGCGAACGCCGGGGTGTCCACCGGCGCCTGCAGCGGCGGCTCGTGGTGGTAGTAGTCCCAGGCCACGTCAGGGCCGGTCAGGGCGTCGAGGGTGGCGGCGAACTCCTCCTCGGTGCCGGGCAGCAGCCGCCCGTCGATGTGCGCGCCGGCCGTGCCGGGGATGACGTTCACCTTGTACCCGGCGTCCAGCATGGTGGGGTTGGTGCTGTTGCGCAGCGCCCCGGCGACCAGGGTGCCGGCCCGGCCGAGGTCGGCGACCAGCCGCTCGACGGCCGCGTCGTCGTCCAGGTCGGGCAGCGGCAGACCGTACAGCGCGGCCAGTTCGGTGAGCGCGGCCCGCACCGTGGGGGTCAGCCGCAGCGGCCAGCGGTGCTCGCCGATCCGGGTGACGGCGGCGGTGAGCCGGGAAACGGCGTTCTCCCGGTTGATGCGCGACCCGTGCCCGGCGCGGCCGTGGGCGGTCAGCCGCAGCCAGCCGGTGCCGCGCTCGCCGGCCGCCACCGGGTAGATGCGGCGGCCGTCACCGGGGTGGAAGGTGTAGGCGCCGGACTCGCTGATGCCGATGGTGCAGCCGTCGAAGAGTTCGGGGCGGTGGTCGGCGAGGAAGCCGGAGCCGACGTCGGCGGAGTCCTCCTCGTCGGCGGTGAAGGCGAGCACGATGTCACGGCGCGGGCGGATCCCGGCCCGGGCCCAGGCCCGTACGGTCGCCAGCACCATCGCGTCGGCGTCCTTCATGTCGACGGCCCCGCGCCCCCACACCACGCCGTCCCTGATCTCCCCGGAGAACGGGTGGACGGACCACTCGGAGGCATCCGCCGGGACCACATCCAGATGGCCGTGCACCAGGACCGCGTCGGCGGACGGGTCGGTGCCCTCGATGCGCGCCACGACATTGGTGCGCTCGGGGGCCTTCTCCAGCAGTATCGGGTCCAGGCCCGCCTCGGTCAGCCGCTCGGCGACGTACTCGGCCGCCTGCCGCTCGCGGCCGTCCCCCTGCCCCCGGTTGGTGGTGTCGATGCGGATGAGGTCACTGGTGAAGGTGACGGCCTCGTCCAGGGCCGTCCGGTCGATGTGGTGCGGTGCGTTCGGGTCGTGCTCAGCCATACCATTCCTCGACTGCGTTGGATACCAGCGTGGTCAGCGCCTTGAAGCAGCGGATGCCCTCGTACATGGTGGGCGCGGTGTAGGCGACCCGGCGCGGCCCGGTCTGCTCGACGCCGGGGACGAAGGTGGCGGCGCCGGCCAGCTGCTCGGCGTCGAACTCCACCTCGATCACCCGGTCCCGGGGCGGCGCGGGCTCGTGCCGGGCGGCCAGCACGGCGCCGCGCGCGGCGGCGGAGCGGATGTCCGCGGCGGTACGGGCGGGGGTGCGGCAGATCGCGGCGTGCCGGGAGACGTGGTCCTTGACGGCGACGGCGGGCGCCTGCGGCGCGTACTGGAGGGCGTCGACGCAGGTGAGGTCGTCGCCGGTGACCAGCACCACGGGGGTGCCGTACTCGGCGACGACCAGCGAGTTGAGCAGCCCTTCGCTGGCGCGGACACCGTCCACGAACACGCCGGTGATGCAGCTGCCGAGGTAGGTGTGGGCGAGCACGCCCTCGGCGCCGGCGGCGCAGTGGTAGCCGACGAAGGCGATGCCGTCGATGTCGCCGCGCTGGACGCCCTCGACCATGCCGAGTTCCTTGTGGCGCCCCGTCAGCAGTTCGGCGCGGTCGTCCAGCTGCTCGATCAGGAGGTTGCGCATGGTCATGTGCGCCTCGTTGACGATGACCTGATCGGCGCCGCCGTCGAAGAACCCGGCGATGGCGGCGTTCACATCCGAGGTGAAGACCGGCCGGAGCCGCTGCCACTCGGGCCGCCCGGGCAGACAGTCGGCGGGCCAGGTGACGCCGGTGGCCCCCTCCATGTCGGCGGAGATCAAGATCTTCATGCCGCGTCAGGCTACGCGCTCGGTCCGGCGCGCGGAAGCCGCCGGTACGGGACGGGGCCGGGGCGGCCCCCGACCGGCCGCACGGCGGGCGGCCCGTGGGCGCGGCGGGCCGGGGCGCGTGCCGTACGGCCGGCCGCCGGTGCCCTCACCCCGCGCCTCATCGCCGGGCCGCGCCGCTGCGCCCCGGGCGCGGCAGCGGCAGCTCGCACCAGACCGCCTTGCCCCGGTCGGTGCGGCTGCTGCCCCAGCCGCTCGCCAGCCGGCTGACCACCGTCAGCCCCCGGCCCGCCTCGTCCGTCTCGCGGGCGTCGAGCAGCACGGGCAGGTCGTGCCCGTCGTCGGCGACCTCGCACAGCAGCGCGTCGGAGCGCACCAGGCGCAGCTCGACGGAGCCGGTGCGGGCGTGCCGTACGGCGTTGGTGACCAGTTCGCTCACCAGCAGTACCGCGGTGTCCGCGACGGCGGCCAGGCCCCAGCGGCGCAGCTGCTCGCGCACCAGGCGCCGGGCGCGTCCGGCCTCCTCGGGGGCGGCGGCCAGCCGCCACTGTGCGGCGTCCTCGGGCGCGATGCCGCTCAGCCGGGCCATCAGCAGCGCCACGTCGTCCCTGCGGTCACCGGGGGTGCCGGCGGCGGCCAGGGTGCGGATGATGCTGTCGCAGGCGTCGTCCATGGACGCGGCCGGGTGGGCGGCGGATTCGCACAGCGCGGCGAGCCCGGTGCCGATGTCCTGGCCGCGCACCTCGATCAGGCCGTCCGTGCACATGACGAGCCGGTCGCCGGGGCTGACCGGCACGGTCACGGAGGTGAACGCCACCCGGCCGACGCCGATCGGCGCGCCGGAGGGGAGGTCGAGCAGTTCGCTGCGGCCGTCTGCGGCGCGCACCAGGACGGGCGGGATGTGCCCGGCGTTGGCGATCCGCAGCTCGCCGCGGACCGGGTCGTACACGGCGTACAGGCAGGTCGCCAGGTAGTGGTCGCCGAGCCGCTGGGCGAGGTCGTCCAGGGAGCGCAGCAGCTGGGCGGGCTCGGTGTCCAGGGCGGCCATGGTCTGTACGGCGGTGCGTAACTGGCCCATCATGGCTGCGGAGTTGAGGCCGTGGCCCATGACGTCGCCGACGACCAGGGCGGTGCGGCAGCCAGGCAGCCGGATGGTGTCGAACCAGTCGCCGCCGACCCGGCCGAGGCTGGTGCCGGGCAGGTAGCGGGTGGCGGTGTCGCAGCCGGCGGTGCGCGGGGCGCTGCGCGGCAGCATGCTGTCCTGGAGGGTGTCGGCGACGTTCTCCTGGTGGGTGTACATGCGGGCGTTGTCCAGGACGAGCCCGGCGCGGGCGGCGAGTTCGGCGCCGGTGACCCGGTCCATGTCGTGGAACTCGGCGCGCTCGCGGTGCCGCAGCAGGATCATGAAGCCGAGCACCACCTGCCGGGCCTTGAGCGGCACGACCAGCATGGAGCGGTGGTTGATCAGCGGGCGGATGTCACGCTTGTCGAACTGCGCGGCGATGGCGTTGCCCATCTCCTCGGTGACGCGCGGGACGAGGACGGGTTCCCCGCTGGTCATGCACTGGAAGAACGGGGTGTGGGCCGGGAAGGTCATGGATTCGCCGACCGGGACGACGTCGTCCCAGCGGCCGGGCTCGTCGGTGTGCTCGACGGCGACCCGGTGCCACAGGGTGGCGGTGTCGGGCGGGCCGTCGGGGAAGCCCTCGCCGGCGACGACCTGCTCGCGCAGATAGGTGCCGGCGACATCGGTGAAGCGGGGGACGACGGCCTTGCTGACCTCCTCGATGGTGCGGCCGAGGTCGAGGGAGGAGCCGATGCGGGAGCTGACCTCGTTGAGGAATTCCAGGCGCTCGCGGACGGCGGCGTACTCCAGGTCGGTCTCCGGGCCGGACGGCGTACCGGCCTGTGGACCGGCTTCCGGGCCGGCTTCCGGGGCGGCCGCGGCTCCGGGGTGCGCCGGCCGCCCGGTCCGGCGGCCGGCGCGGCGCGGGGTGCCCCAGTCGGGGGTGACGGGGACCCGGGCGTGCCGGCTCAGCTCCAGGACGGGGTAGCCCAGGGCCAGCACGCGGGCGGCGACGATGCCGCTCTCCCCGGGGCTCATGCCGGGCATGATCTCCGGCAGTCCGCGGGCGAGCTCCTCGGCGTGGGCGAAGTCGGTGTGCCGGGCGAAGCCGGCGCCGATCGTATCGCCCGGCGCCCCGGCGGTGCCCTCCAAGGCGCGCAGCGGGGCGGCGTCGGTGGCCAGCACCAGGACGCCGCCGGGATCGGGCCCGGTCAGCGGGTAGGCCCACCAGAGGATGTCACTGCTGCCGCGGGGGCGGCCGTCCTCGCCGTGGGTACGGAACCGGCCGGCGGTGGGATAGCCGGGGGTGTCCAGCACGCCGGTGACCGGGACGATCTCGGCGGCGGCGCGGCCGAGGGCTTCCTCTCTGCGGAATCCGAACAGCCTGCCGGCTCCGCGGCTCCAGTGGGAAATACGGCCCGTGAGGTCGGCGACGGCCACGGCCAGCGGAACGCGCCCGGAGACCGTGCGTGTGCCGGGGAGTGCGGGGTCACGCTGCTGGGGGATTTCCGGCTCTGCGGCCACCATCTCTCCTAACCCGGTGAGGGGAGCGCTTCCACGGTATCCCCGGGCGGGGTGGCGGCGGGAGGCAATGGCCAAGGTGGTGGTGCGCCCGGCGCTCGCGCACGCCGGGCGTGTGCGCCCCCTGCCCCGGCGCCCACGGCTGTACCGGCACGCGCGTTCGATTCATGGCCCGGTCACCGCGCACGATGCCCCACCGGTGGTTAGCGTGGAAGAAGAGGATTATCTGGATATTGCATGCCCATACTTCCTTGTGGAGGCGGTACCGATGGCGGAATTCCCCGACGGAGCACCGATCTGGGCCGATTGTGTGGTCGCCGAACTGAACGCGGGCAAGACCTTCTACCGGGAGATGTTCGGCTGGGACTTCAGAAGCGCGGGCCCGGATTACGGCGGATACACGCTGGCCACCCTGGACGGGAAGCCGGTGAGCGCACTCATGCCCCCGATGCCGGGCCAGGAGCTGACACCCACCTGGACCCTGTACTTCGCCACCTCCGACGTCCAGGCCACCGCCGGGCGCATCCGGGAGAACGGCGGCACGCTGCTGATGGAGCCGATGAGCGTCGGCGAGTTCGGCCGGATGCTGATCGCCCAGAGCCCGGACGGGCTGACCTTCGGCTGCTGGCAGCCCGGTACGCACGAGGGCTTCGGCCTGCTGGGCGAGCCCGGCGCGCTGTGCTGGAGCGAGATCGTCTCCCGCGACCCGGCGGCGTTCGACACCTTCTTCAGCGCGGTCTTCCCGGTGGAACTGCGCCGGATGGGCGATCCGGCCGAGTTCGACTACAAGACCGTGCAGGCCGGCGGCTCGCCGGTGGCGGGCCGGATGCCGATGCCGGCGGACACCCCGGCGGGCACCGGGACGTACGCGCGGCTGTACTTCGGCGTCGACCACTGCGACGACGCGGCGGCCACGGCGGAGAAGCTGGGCGGTCAGATCGTCAGCGAGCCGCAGGACAGCCCGTTCGGCCGCTGGGCGGAGTGCGCCGACGACAACGGCGCGCGTTTCACCGTGATCGACATGTCGACCACGAAGGGCGAGAAGCCGGCGATGTGAGCCGGGCCCGGGCCCGTACGGCACGGCGCGCGGCCCGGTACGTCCCGACCCGAGGGAAGGCGGTGGTGGGATGACCAGAGCGAAACGTCCACGCCCGCCGGAGCCGGAGTATCCGGTGTACGTGGGCTCCTTCGGCGACGATCACCGCTACCGGCTGGTCTGGCTGCGCGGGGTCGGCTGGGAGCCGCTGTCCGAGGAGGAGTTCGAACCGCGGATCCGCCAGCTCTTCCCCGACATCGATCTGGACGACCCGGAGCAGGTGCACTGGGCCGACCGCCCGCAGGAGTGGCCGGCCTGGCATCCGGGCGCCGCCTGACCGGCGCGGGGCCCCGCGCGGGCGCCACCGGCAGGGTCGCCGCCCGCCTGGTCGGGGCGGGCGGCGCGGTCGCGCGGGCGGCGCGACCACGTGCTACTGGGTACCGCCGGACTCCACTTCCCTGGCCAGATTGGCCAGGATCTGCTCGTAGAAGCCGTTCAGGCCACGCGGGGCGAAGATCCGCTCGAAGAAACCCCCGATCCCCGGCGCGCCCTCCCAGGTGCTGCGGATCGTCACGCTGGAGGTGTTCTTCACCGAGCCGGGCACGGCGGTGAAGGTGGTGACCAGCGAGGAGTTGCGGTCGGTCTCCACCAGGGTGTTGTCATCCGGCTCGGTGACCTCCATCAGGCATTCCCGGACGCGTTTGGCCGTGGCGTGCAGCCGGAAGAAGACGACCGTCCCCTCGCCGTCGCCGCCCTCCCGCACCTCGTAGTCGGTGAACTGCTCGGGGAGCAGCCTGGGGTGCACCTCCCGGTAGTCCGCGATGGCGTCCAGCACATCGTCCGGATCCGCATTGATTTCACGCTGAGTAACAACCTGTACCTGCGCCATTGCAATCCTCCTGGCGATCTTCGGACTTGGCGGCAAGCCAACCATCTGGGCGGCCCTCCCCCAAAATCCGCGCTTGACAGAGCTGATTCGAACCGGTGTTCTATTTGCATGCGCTGGAACAACCTGAGCGAGGACGGACGGGCCGCCAGCCCCGCCCTCTTCGGCTCCGAAGTCGTCACCAGGACGTTCGACACCCCGGAGTTCCGGGGGATCACCTTCCACGAGGTCCGGGCGCGCTCCATCCTGAACCGGGTGCCGGGCGCGTCCCGGATGCCGTTCGAATGGACGGTCAACCCCTATCGGGGCTGTTCACACGCCTGCGTCTACTGCTTCGCCCGCAAGACCCACAGCTACCTCGACCTCGACACCGGCATCGGCTTCGATTCACAGATCGTGGTCAAGGTCAACGCCCCGCAGCTGCTGCGCAAGGAACTGGGCGGACGCCGCTGGCAGGGCGAACACGTCGCGATGGGCACGAACGTCGACTGCTACCAGAGGGCGGAAGGGCGGTACCGGCTCATGCCCGGGATCATCGCGGCGCTGCGCGACTACGCCAACCCGTTCTCGATCCTCACCAAGGGCACACTGATTCTGCGCGATCTCCCCCTGCTGCGGGAGGCCGCCGCCGTCACCGACGTCGGGGTCTCGGTCTCCGTCGGCTTCACCGACCCCGACCTGTGGCGCACCGTGGAACCCGGCACCCCCGCCCCGCAGCGCCGGCTGGACGTGGTGCGGACGCTCGCCGACCACGGCATCGGCTGCGCGGTGCTGATGGCCCCGGTGATCCCCTACCTCGCCGACTCCCCCGACCAGCTGCGCACCACCGTCCGGGCCATCGCCGCCGCCGGGGCCACCTCCGTCACCCCGCTGGCGCTGCATCTGCGGCCGGGCGCGCGGGAGTGGTTCATGAGCTGGCTCGCCCGGCACCACCCCGGACTGGTACGGCGCTATGAGGTGCTGTACGCGGGCGGCGCGTACGCCCCCACCTGGTACCAGCGGCGGATCACCCGGCAGGTGCACGAGCTGGCCGCCGAGTACGGCATCGGCCCGGCCGCGCGCGGAGCGGCCCGCGCCATCAGGCCCGCTGCCGTCCGGGACGCGGACACCCCGGACGGGGCGGGGGCGGCAACCTCGCCGGAGCCGGCCGCCACCCAGCTGACCCTGCTGTAAGCCCTCAGCCCCGCACCGGCGCCAGTCCCAGCCGGTCGACGGCGGGCGCGGGGCCGTCCGGACGGGCCAGGGTGAGGGTGTGGGTGCCCGCCGGCAGGCCGCCCCGCCCCCGATCCCCCGCAGAAACGTGCCGTCGCTCGCGTGCGGGCTGCGCGCCGGCTCAGTGCTGCCCGCCGCACCGTGCTGGGCAGGGCGGCTGCGGAGTCGCTGTGGGCGCTGCTCGCGGACGCGGGCGGCCGTGCCGTCCTGGAGAGCTTCTGGCCGGCGCCGCTGCGCCCGGTGGTCGCGGCGAGTCTGGAGCGGGCCGGCGTGGCGGCGGCGCAGGAGGTGTGGTGCGAGGTGCCGGTGGCGGTGGCCCGGGCCCGGTTCGCGGCCCGCGCCCCGTACCGGCACCCGGGGCACCCGGTGCACCCGGTGGACGAGGGCGAGGCGCGGTGGCGGGAGTGGGAGCGGACCGCCGTGCCGCTGGCGCTCGGGCCCGTGCACCGGGTCGGCACCACCGGGCCGGTGGACGTTCCGGCGCTGGCGGCGCGGCTCAGCGCCCGGCGGGGATCCGGGCGGTGAACCGTACCTCCACCAGCAGTTCGGGGAAGGCGAGCCGGGGAGTGCCGATCATGGTGCTGGCCACCTGGGGATCGGGCCGCCCGTACGCCTCCTTGCGCACCGGGCCGGCCGCGGCGTCGGCCGCCGGCACGTCGATCGCGTAGACGACCTCCTCGACCACGTCGTCGAGCGAGGCGCCGAAGCGGCGCAGCAGGGTGGCCGCGTTGGTGTAGCACTGGCGCAGCTGGGCGGCGGTGTTGCCGGTGTCGGTGGCCCGGCCGGCGGCGTCGACCGGTGCGGGGGCGACGAGTGCGGTGCCGTCGTGGGCCACCTGGCCGGAGAGGTAGACGGTGTCGCCGTGCCGTACCGCCTGGGCGTAGCCGTAGGTCTCCTCCCACGGGACGCCGAAGCGTTCGGTGCGGCGCTCTTCGGTTCTGGTCATGGTGTTCCGATCGTCCGGAGGGATCTGGGTTCCGTTCCCGGACAACGCTAGGAAGCGCGCGAGGGGGTGGGCCAGTGCCGTCCGTGCCAGGTTCGGCGGGGATCGTGCCAGGTCACGGGCCCGTAGGCTGGGGCAGCTGAGGAGAGGGGTGGTCGTGCGATCGACCGAGGGCGGGACCGTGGTCGCGGTGCTGGCGGTGCCCGGGGCGTACGCCCTGGACCTCGGCGTCGCGGTGCATGTCTTCAGCCGGTATCCGGGCTACCGGGTGGTGGTGTGCGCCGAGGACGCCGGTGCGGCGGCGCGCGGGGAGTCCGCGCCCGGGGAACTGCGTCCGACGCGGGGGCCGGAGGCCGTGGCCGGGGCCGATGTGGTGGTGGTTCCGGGGTACGAGGATCCGCTGTCGCCGCTGCCGGAGGGCTGCGCGGCGGCGCTGCGGGCGGCCGTCGGGCGGGGCGCGCGGGTGATCGCCATCTGCACCGGGGTGTTCGCGCTGGCGGCGGAGGGCCTGCTGGACGGGCGCGCGGCCACGACGCACTGGCGGTACACCGCCGCGCTGCGCGAGCGCCATCCGCGCGTCGACGTCGTGGAGAACCGGCTGTTCGTGGTGGACGGGCCCTTGGTGACCACCGCGGGGGCGGGCGCGGGGATCGACGCGTGTCTGCACGTGGTGCGGGCGGAGTTCGGTGCGGTGGCCGCGGACGGGGTGGCGAAGGAGGTGGTCGTCTCCCCCGCCCGGGACGCGCGCGAGCCGCAGTTCGCCGAGTTGCCGGCGGCCTCGCGCGAGAGTCTGCGGGCGACCCGGGAGTGGGTGCTCGGCCGGCTCGGCTCGCCGGTGACGGTGCAGGAGATGGCGGATCACGCGCTGCTGTCGCGCCGGACGTTCATCCGGCGCTTCACGCGGGAGACGGGGATGCCGCCCATGCGGTGGGTGACCTCGCAGCGGATTCTGCTGGCCAGGCGGCTGCTGGAGTCCTCGGACCGGCCGGTGGAGCGGATCGCCGCGGCGTCCGGCTTCGGCACGGCCGGGCACTTCCGGGCGGTGTTCCGGCGGGAGGTGGGGGTGACGCCGAGCGCCTACCGGGCGGCGCATCCGCTGCCGGAGCGGCCCGGGCCGGCGTCTCAGCGCGCGGCCACCTCGTCGGCGACCTCCTGAAGCGCCTTCAGCCCGTTGTGCACCAGCGGGTGGTCGCGGCTGCCCTGGCGGACGCAGGTGAGGATGCGGCGGGCGAGCGGCGGCTCGCCGGCCAGCGGGACGCGTACCACACCGTGCTCGGACAGGGTGGGGGCCGTGCGGGGGATCAGGGAGACACCGAGCCCGGCGCCGACCATGGCGGAGACCGCCATCCACTCCTTCACCTGGTGCGCGACCTTGGGGGTGAAGCCGGCCACCGCGCAGAACACCACGACCCGCTGGTGGTGGTCGCAACTGCCGGGGGCGGGCAGCACCCAGTCCTCGTGGGCGACGTCCTCCAGCCGTACGCCCTCCTCGCGCGCCGTCAGCGGGTGGCCGGCCGGGACCAGCAGATCGAGCCGGTCGTTCAGCAGGGTGCGCTGGTCGAAGCGGGCGTCGCCGGGGTACGGGAACTCCTCGGACGGGGCGAGGACGGCGATGTCGGCGTCGGTCGACAGCAGCAGGTCGAACCCGGTCGGGGTCTCGCACTCGCTCACCTCGACGGTCAGCCCGGGGTGAGCGGCGCGCAGCCGGGCGGCGGCGGGGCCGAGCAGCGCGGCGACGGCGCTGGGGAAGCCGCACATGCGCAGCAGGCCCGCCGCGCCGGAGCGGTACGCCTCCAGCGCGGACTCGGCCTCCTCCCAGCGGGCCACCATGGCGTCGCCGTGCTCGATGACGACATGGGCCGCGCCGGTGAGCCGGATGCCGCGGCCCCGCGGCTCGACCAGCGGCACCTTCAGCTCGCGGGCCAGTTCCCGCAGATGGTGGGAGACCGCGGAGGGCGTCAGGTGGAGCGCCGCCGCGGCGGCGGTGACGGTGCCGTGCTGGTGGACGGCGCGGAGCACCTGGATCCTGCGCAGATCAATCATGCAATGATTGTGCACATAGTCATAGGGAAACATGCAATGGACGCGAACGGTCGGCCGCCCGACACTGGTGCCATGACGACCTCAGCGCACCGTTCGGACGAGACCGTGATCTCCCGCCATCTCACCAGCGAGGGCACCGTTGTGTGGACCCGCGACGCGGACGGACACCCGCGCATGACGCTCTATCCGCACGTCCCGGGCGCCCGGCCCGTGAGCACCGCCGGCCGCCGGGCCGGCGGTGGCCGGGGCCGCTGACGCCTCAGCCGCCCAGCGTCGCCAGCAGGGCGGGCAGGGCGGCGAGGGTGGTGATCCGGTGCCGTACCCCGGCACCGTCCGCCGAGGACGCCCGGTCCAGCCAGATGCCGTGCAGCCCGGCCGCCGTCGCCGCCTCGGCGTCCGTGATCCGCTGGTCGCCGATGTACGCCACCTGGGCCGGCTCCAGACGCATCGCCGCACACGCCGCCGCGAACGCCTCGGGCGCGGGCTTGGCGTGGCCCAGCTCCTCCGAGCACAGCAGCACCTCGAAGCGGTCCCGCACCCCCAGCCGGCGCAGCTTGTCGTCCTGGTGGGCGGAGTTGGAGTTGGACAGCAGCCCGTGCCGGTAGCGCGGGGTCAGCGCGTCGAGCGCCGGGACGACATCCGGGTACAGCCGCCATGCCGCCCGCATCCGTACCCCGAACCGCTCGAACCACGCCGCCGCTACCTCGCCGGGCAGCTCCGGCTCGCCCAGGAAGGCGCGCACCCGCTCCCGGCGCTGTTCGTCGAAGGTGAGTTCGCCGGTCAGATAGCGGGCGTAGTGCTCGTGCATGACGGCGGTCCAGCGGGCGATCTCGGCCGGCCCGGCGGGCAGCCCCTCGGCGGCGAAGTGCTCCCGCGCGCCCGCCTCATTGGCCCCGGTGTAGTCGAAGAGGGTGTCGTCGATGTCCCATACCACGGCCCGCACACCGCCACCCGTCACCATGCCGGGACCGTATCACCGGGATCACCCCTGACGGCAGCCCCGGTCCCTGTCACCGGTGGCACGACCGAACGCGTTCGGTCGTGCTGCGGGCCGCCCGGTCCCCGTAGCATCGGCGCGTGCGGATCATGACGTGGAATCTGTGGTGGCGGTTCGGGCCCTGGGAGCGGCGGCAGGGGGCGATCGCGGCCGTCCTGCGGGCCGAGCGGCCCGATATCTGCGGGCTCCAGGAGGTCTGGTCCACGGCCGAAGGGCATCTCGCCGAACGGCTCGCCGCCGAGCTCGGCATGCATCTGGCGTGGGCGCCCGCGCTGCTGCCGCCGCACTGGCGCGAGCGGCTTCCGGCCGATGCCCCGGCGGGGCTCGGGGTGGGGCTCGCGGTGCTCAGCCGGTGGCCCGTCGAGGAGTCGGCGGTGGTGCCGCTGCCGCGCGGGGACGGGCCCGACGAGGGACGGGTGGCGCTGTACGCGCGGATCGCCGCGCCCGGTGGGCCGGTGCCGTTCTTCACCACCCATCTGCACTCGGGCCCGGCCGGCTCCGGGGTGCGGTGCGCGCAGGTGCGCACGCTGGCCCGGCTGGTGGCGGACCGGCGCGGCGGCGGGGCGTTCCCGCCGGTGGTCACCGGGGACTTCAACGCCGAGCCGGACTCGGACGAGATCCGGCTGCTGGGCGGGCGGCTGACCGCGCCCGCCGTGCCGGGGCAGATGCTGCTGGACGCCTGGCGGTACGCCGGCCCGGGGCAGCCGTCGGCCACCTGGGACACCACCAATCCGTATCTGGCGGACGGTCTGGGGCTGGACATCCGCGTCGACTACATCCACACCGGGCTGCCGGCGGCGGACGGCACCGGCCGGGTGCGGTCGGTGCGCCGGGCCGGGGACGGGCCGGTGGACGGGGTGTGGCCCTCCGACCACTTCGCGGTGGTGGCCGAGCTGGAGGCGTAGGCGGCCGGGGAGACGCCGATCGTGGCGGTGAAGTCCCGGACGAGATGGGCCTGGTCGCTGTAGCCGAGTTCGGCGGCGAGCGCGGCCCAGTCCACCCCGTCCGGGCGGCCGGCCCGCTCCAGGGCGTCGTGCAGGCGGTGGCGGAGGACGACCCACTTGGGCGGGACGCCCACCCAGTCGGCGAAGAACCGTTGCAGGGTGCGGACCGGCAGCCCGGCGTCCCGGGCGAGGGCGGAGACCCGGCGCACCGTGCGGTCGGTGCGGATCCGCCGCGCCAGCTCCATGGCCTGCCGTGCCTGCGGAGCGGGGTGCGGGCCCCGTGCGAGGAGCAGGGCGTCGAGGGCGGCGACGCGCCGGTCCTCGTCGTCCGGTCCGAGGACGGCGGCGGCCTCGGCGGCGGTGCCGTACGGGAGGCGCCGTCCCGTCCAGGCCGAGACCGGCCGGTCCGGTGCGAAGGGCCGGAAGCCGCCGGGCCGGAACTGGACGCCGCACACCCGGCCGGTGCCTGCCAGCCGCTGGGTGAACAGTTCCAGGCCGATCCCGGCCAGCTCTCCGTGGCCGGTGGTGCGGCCGGGCGGCCCGTACCGCTGCGGCTCCCCCGGCACGGCGCGGCGGTGCTGCGCGGGCCCGGCTGCTGACCGGCCGCGGGGCCGGTACCCGTCCGGCGTACCGCGCGGAGAACCCACCCCGCAGAATGGTGCGATGACCCCCTCGATACGGGACATGACCGCGGCCGACACCGACGGCGTCGCCGAGGTGCGGGTGCTGGGGTGGCGGCACGCGTACCGCGGGCTCGTCCCCCAGCCACATCTCGACGCGATGGACCCGGCGCCGTTCGCCGCCGGGCTGCGCCGGGCCCTGCCCGGGCTGCCGGCGCACACCAGCCATCTGGTCGCGTCGGCGGCCGGGCGGGTCGTCGGCTGGGCCTGCCTGGGCCCGTACCGGCCGCAGGACGCGGACTGGGGAGAGGTACGCGCGCTGTACGTGCACCCCGACGTGCTCGGTACGGGCGTGGGCCGGGCGCTGCTCACGGCCGGCACCGCCCGGCTGCGCGCGGCCGGGCTGCCCCGGGTACGGCTGTGGGTGCTGCGCGACAACCGCCGGGCGCGCCGGTTCTACGAGCGGGCCGGGTTCGCGCCGGACGGGGCCGTGCAGTCCGACGAGATCGACGGCGCCGACGTCCCCGAAGTGCGGTACGCGCGGGGCTGAGCGCACCGCATCGGCAATGGTCAGCGGGGGGCCGGGGGATGCAGTACGTTCGCTTCCATGGCTCAGCCCGTGAAGTCCGACCGTTCGCAGATCTCCCAACGCCTGAAGGTGCGCCGGGCGCTGGCCGCCGCCGCCATGGAGCTGTTCGCGACCAAGGGGTACGCGGCGACCACCGTCGACGAGATCGCCGCGACCGCCGGGGTGGCCCGCAGAACCTTCTTCCGGCACTTCCGCTCCAAGGAAGAGGCGATCTTCCCCGACCACGACGACACCCTGGTGCGCGCCGAGGCGGTCCTGGAGGCGGCGCCCGAGCGGGAGAACCCGATCGACACGATCTGCCGGGGCATCAAGGAGGTCATGCGGATGTACGCCGCCTCCCCGGCCGTGTCCGTCGAGCGCTACAAGCTGACCCGGGAGGTTCCGGCGCTGCGCGAGCGGGAGATCGCGTCGGTGGCCCGGTACGAGCGGCTGTTCACCCGCTATCTGCTGGCTCGGTTCGACGAGAACTCGCACAACGGTGACGAGCCACTGCTCGCCGAGGTGGCGGCCTCCTCGGTGGTGACGGCGCACAACCATGTGCTGCGGCGCTGGCTGCGCCGGGGCGGGCAGGGCGATGTGGAGGCGGAGCTGGAGCACGCGTTCACCATCGTGCGCAGCACGTTCGGTTCGCTGCCGGTGTTCACCGGCGGCACCAGCGGCGGTGTGGCGGCGGCGCCTCCGTCGGCGGCCGAGGTGGCGACGGCGGCGGACGGGGCCGGGGGCGAGGTGCTGGTCACGGTGGCCCGTACCGATGCCCCGCTGGACGAGGTCATGCGCACCATCGAGCTGGCGCTGCGCGACTGCCGCCGCTGACCCGCCGTCCGGCGTACCACCGTTGCGCTGTTGCGCCGTTGCGCCGTTCGGCCCCACCACCGTGCCACGGCCGCGCCCGCACGGCACCTATCGTCATTCCGTCCGCTTGTCGTTCTCAACTTTCCGTTGTGGAGGCCCGCATGATCCTGCCCGGCACCCCGGGGCAGCGCCCGCTCCGCTCCCGCCGCTCCGTGCTGGCCGTGCCCGGGAGCAACCCCCGGTTCCTGGAGAAGGCCCAGGGGCTGCCCGCGGACGCCGTCTTCCTCGACCTGGAGGACGCCGTCGCCCCGCTCGCCAAGGAACGGGCCCGGCACGCCGTGGTCGAGGCGCTCAACGAGGGCGACTGGGGCACGAAGACACGGGTCGTGCGGGTGAACGACTGGGCCACCCCCTGGACGTACCGGGACGTGATCACGGTCGTCGAGGGCGCGGGCGCCCGGCTGGACGCGCTGCTGCTGCCCAAGACGCAGGACGCCGCGCAGGTGCGGGCGCTGGACCTGCTGCTCACCCAGGTCGAGCGGACGGTGGGCCTGGAGGCGGGCCGGATCGGCATCGAGGCGCAGATCGAGGACGCCCGCGGGCTGGTGAACGCGGAGGAGATCGCGGCGGCTTCGCCGCGGCTGGAGAGCCTGGTGTTCGGTCCCGCCGACTTCATGGCGTCCATCAATATGAAGTCACTGGTGGTCGGCGAACAGCCGCCCGGCTATCCGGCGGACGCCTATCACTACATCCTGATGCGGATTCTGATGGCGGCACGCGCGCACGGACTCCAGGCGATCGACGGCCCCTATCTCCAGATCCGCAATCCCGCCGGGTTCCGCGAGGTGGCCGGCCGGTCGGCGGCGCTCGGCTTCGACGGGAAGTGGGTGCTGCATCCGGACCAGATCGCGGCGGCGAACGAGATCTTCTCGCCGTCCCAGGAGGATTACGACCGCGCCGAGCTGATTCTCGACGCGTACGAGTGGTGGACCTCGGCGGCCGGCGGCGCCCGGGGCGCGGCCATGCTGGGCGAGGAGATGATCGACGAGGCCAGCCGGAAGATGGCGCTGGTGCTCGCCGGGAAGGGCCGGGCGGCCGGTCTGGTGCGCACCTCGGCCTTCGAGCCGCCCGCCGTCTCCTGAGCGGGGCCGGGCACCGGCGGGCACGGCCGGGCGTACGGGCGAGGTTTTACCCAATGATGGGGTGCGGGTGACCCTTCCGCGCCGTCTCACGTTGTGCGTGTGGAAACTCACGCTCCGCGCCGGTACAACTCGGAATTCGCCGGGCGATCCCGAATCACCTCTCCCGCTCGGCCGTGTTCTCGCGTATGGTGGCCAGGGCTGAATGTCCTCTATCGGGGCATTATTGAGACACACAGATCGACGGCAGAACAGGACTTATGGCCGTACCCGGCCTGCTGGCTTGCCGAGTTACCGTCCGAAGCCGCTAGCATCGGCTTAGTCGCGCCGCTTCGGGATGCGCGGCTTTCCCCGCTACGAAGGTCTCCCATGCCGCTCAGCTCCTCCTCCGTACGCCTCGCTCGCGGTGCTTCGCCGTGGCTGCTGCCCACGGTGGCCACGGCCGCCGTCTCGCTCGCGAAGGCCCGCCGCTCCGGACGCTGGGCGGCGGCGGCCGTTCCGGCCACCGCGCTGGCCGCGGGCATGCTGTGGTTCTTCCGCGACCCGGAGCGGGAGATCGGCGAGGGGCGGGTGATCTGTCCCGCGGACGGGGTGGTGCAGAGCATCATGCCGTGGGAGGACGGGCGCACCCGGGTGGCGATCTTCATGAGCCCGCTGAACGTCCACGTGAACCGGGCGCCGGTCGCCGGGACCGTGGCCTCCGTCGAGCACGTCCCGGGCGGTTACGTTCCGGCGTTCGACAAGGAGAGCGAGTTCAACGAGCGCGTCGTGTGGCGCTTCGACAGCGAGCTGGGCGACATCGAGATGGTGCAGATCGCCGGCGCGGTCGCGCGGCGCATCGTGCCGTACGTCCCGCAGGGCTGCAAGGTCGAGCAGGGCGAGCGCATCGGGCTGATCCGGTTCGGTTCCCGGGTGGACATCTACCTCCCGGAGGGCATCGAGCCGGCGGTCGAGGTCGGGCAGAAGACGACAGCGGGGGTGACACGTCTTGACCGTGATTGACCGCGGAGCCCAGGATTCCTGGGTCGACGAGGCGGACGAGGACGACGCGGACGAGCTGCCGCTGTCGATGCGGCTGTCAATAGCGGACACCCTGACCCTGTCGAACGCCATCTGCGGGTTCCTCGCGGTCTACTTCACCACCACCGGGGTGCTGATCCCGCACCTGACGGGCAGCGGCGACGTCGGCGTGGTCCGCAACAACGCGGCCACCGCCGTGCTGCTGATGCTGCTGGCCTCGGTCTTCGACCTGTTCGACGGCCTGGTGGCGCGCAAGCTGCGCAGTTCCCCCATGGGCGCCGAGCTGGACAATCTGTCGGATCTGATCAGCTTCGGACTGGCACCGGCCTACTTCGTACTCGTCTGGGGCATGGTGGTGGGCGACGCCCACGAACCGGTCGCGGCCCTCGCCGCGATCACCGTGCTGCTGGCGGTGGTGCTGCGGCTCGCCCGGTTCTCCTGCGTGACCATGCCCGACGGGGTCTTCCAGGGGATGCCGAGCCCGTTCGGGGCGCTCACGGTGGTCTCCATCGTGCTGCTGGAGCTGCCGTTCTGGCCGACCCTGCTGGCGATCGTCGGCGTGGCCTGGCTGATGGTGAGCCGGGTCGAGTACCCCAAGCCGCGCGGGCCGCTGGCGGGCGCGATGCTGTCCTGGATCGTGCTGAGCATGGCGCTGCTGACCGCGTGGGCGTTCGACGCCCCCGGCGGCGAGCTGATGCTCCAGACCGGCTGCTCGCTGCAGCTGGTGCTGGGAGCGGTGATCCCGCTGTTCGCGATGGTGCGCCGGGTGTACACCTTCCGTGATCTGCGCCGCGAGGCACGGGCCGAGGCACGGTCGTAGCGGCACGTACGGGGTGATCCAGCGGGTACCAGGGCCCGGGGCCGGTCGGAGAGCGACCGCCCCGGGCCCTCGGCGTACCACGGGCGGGGCGGCGGGCGCGGCCCGGCGTTGTCGCCGCTGTCAGTGGGCCGTAGCACAATGGCGGGCATGCGGCTCACCAAGAAGGGGCACTCCTGTGTCCGGCTCACCCGGGACGACGGCCGGGTGCTCGTCATCGACCCCGGTGGCTTCAGCGAGGCGGACGCCGCGCTGGGCGCCGACGCCATCCTCGTCACGCACGAGCATCCGGACCACTTCGACGAGGGGCGGCTGCGCGCCGCGCTGGAGGCGGCCCCGGGCGCCGAGCTGTGGACGCTGCGCAGCGTCGCCGATCAGCTCTCGGCGGCCTTCCCCGGCCGGGTGCACACCGTCGGGCACGGTGACGGCTTCACCGCGGCCGGCTTCGGTGTCGAGGTGTACGGGGAACTGCACGCGGTGATCCACCCGGATCTGCCGCGCATCACCAATATCGGCTTCCTGGTGGACGGCGAGGTCTTCCACCCGGGCGACGCGTTCACCGTGCCCGAGCGGCCCGTGCACACCCTGCTGCTGCCGCTGCACGCTCCGTGGAACAAGTTCTCCGAGGTCGTGGACTACGCGCGCGAGGTCGGCGCCGAGCGCGCCCTCGCCGTCCACGACGGCCTGCTGAACGACACCGGGCTCGGCGTCTACGGCCGCAATCTGGGGCCGCAGGGCCCCGGCCTCGGCGAGGCGACCGGCTACACGCGGCTGGCCCCCGGCGACTCCACCACCCTCTGACCCGCGAGAGAGACCCCGATCCGATGCGTATCGCCACCTGGAACATCAACTCGATCACCGTCCGGCTGCCCCGGCTGCTGGCCTGGCTGGAGAGCAGCGGCACCGATGTGCTGTGCCTGCAGGAGCTGAAGTGCGCCCCCGAGGCGTTCCCCGCCGAGCAGCTGCGGGAGCTGGGCTACGAGGCGGCCGTGCACGCCGGCGGCCGGTGGAACGGGGTGGCGGTGGTCTCCCGGATCGGGATCTCCGAGACGGTGACCGGGCTGCCCGGCGGCCCGGAGTACGACGGGCTGAACGAGCCGCGCGCGGTGGCGGCCACCTGCGACGGGGTACGGGTGTGGTCGGTGTACGTGCCCAACGGCCGCGAGGTGGGGCATCCGCACTACGCGTACAAGCTGCGCTGGCTGGCGGCGCTGCGGGACGCGGTGCGCGAGGATGCGGCGGCCGGGCGGCCGTTCGCGGTGCTCGGCGACTTCAACATCGCCCCGGCGGACGAGGACGTGTGGGACATCGCGGCGTTCGAAGGGGCCACGCACGTGACCGCCGAGGAGCGCGAGGCGCTGGCGGCGCTGCGCGGCGCGGGTCTCACGGATGTCGTGCCGCGCCCGCTCAAGTACGACCGGCCGTTCACGTACTGGGACTACCGGCAGCTGGGCTTCCCGAAGAACCGGGGCATGCGCATCGATCTGGTGCTGGGGAACAAGGCGTTCGCGGCCGGGGTCGGGGACGCGTACGTGGACCGCGAGGAGCGCAAGGGCAAGGGCGCCTCCGACCACGCGCCGGTGGTGGTGGACCTGAAGCTGTAGGGCGGCCGGGGGAGTTTCGGCGGGCGAACAAGAAGACGGGTGTGGCCCTGTGGTGCGGGGCCCGGCCGGGGTGGGACGCTGCACCGCATGAACATCCCTTTCCTGGACAACTGGCGCAAGCGCGCCGATCCCCGGCTGGGGGCGCCTCCGGGTCAGCGGGGCGGGGACGGCGCGTGGGGCGAGGGGGTCGCACAGCTGCTGTCCGAGTGCGAGTTGCTGCGCTCCCGGGCGCTGGCCGCCGGGGTGGTGCTCGGGGACACCGCGCACTCCCTGGAGGCGCTGGACCAGTTGCTGCCGCGCTGGCGCGATGACCCGGAGGAGCTGGCGGGCCTGGGGACGGACGCGGGTCTGTATCTGGGCACCGTTCTGGTGCGGACGGTGCCGGGGGCGCGCTGGGCGCCGGGGGCGCGGGGCGGTCCGGTGGTGGTGCTGGCGCCGGGGCGGCGGCTGGATGTGCTGGCGGCCGGACGGGAGTGGGCGGAGGCCGGGGCTCCGGGGCTGTCCCAGGTGTACGCGGCGTCCGCCCGGCTGTGAGCTCCGGCGGGGCCCGGGGCAGCGGGCCGGGGCAGCAGGCCCGGAGGCGTGGCGCGGGCAGGTCGAGGGCCGGCCGCGGGCGGGCCGGGGGGCGGCGCAGGTGCCCCCACGTGGCCGCCCCGGTGCAGCGGGCCGGAGCAGCGCCCCGGGGCAGCGGGCCGCGGCCGGCCCGCGCTCTCAGCCGCCGAAGCCGATCGTGTACTCCAGCCGCCAGCGGTCCCCGCGCAGCACGGTGTCGGAGGTCTCCACGGCGCGGTCGTGCTCGTCGTAGTGGGTGCGCTGCACCGAGGTGAGGCACTGGCCGGGCGAGCAGCCCAGCGCGTCGGCCTCCGCGCCGGTGGCGGGCCGGGAGGCGACCGTCTCGGTGGCGCGCACCACGCGGATGCCGATGGCGGCGAACCGGCCGCGGACGCCGCGCCGGGCGTAGGGGCCGCGTTCGGGGTGGAGCACGTCGGTGCCCTTGGTGAGCGCCAGCGGCTCCCAGCTGGTGGCGAGTTGCAGCGGCCGGCGGTCGGCGAGGTATTCGTACTGGGTGCACATCAGGGGTTCGCCGACGCCGATGCCGAGCCGCTGGGCGATCTCCGGCGGCGCGGCGATCGCGGTGGAGGTGGCCTCCCAGATCAGGTCGGGCGCGCCCGGGCCCTGCCCCTCCGCGCCGGTGAGGATCTGGACGCGGGCGGCGAGCGGGCTGTCGACGGCGCCGGTGGAGCGCACCAGCACCCCGAGCGGCGCCCGGTCGCTGACGAAGACGCCGCGCCCGAACTGGCCGGTGGCGTAACCGGCGGCCTTGAGCACCCGTACCGCGCGGTCCACGGTCTGGTCGCTGGCGGTGTAGGTGCGCTTCAGCTCGGCGCGGGAGGGGATGCGTGCCCCCACCGGAAGGGTCCCCTCATCGATCTGCTGCCGCAGATCGTCCGCGATGCGCTGGTACACGGGCCGGGCGTCGCCCATCCTCATCATCCTTTCCGCCGACGTCCAGGCTACGTCACTATGTCACGCCGCGTCAGAGATCCTTACTCCTGGTGAGCTTGGGCTGGGGCACGGTGGCCACCTTGGTGACGTCGGCGACGAGTTCGACGACATCGGGGCCGTAGGCCTGGGAGTTGACCACCTTCAGCAGCAGGACGAAGGTGCCGCCCGCGCCGTACTTGCGGCTGAGGCGGGCGTTGTGGCGGGCCAGGTAACGGGCGGCGGCCTGGTGGGTGATGGAGCGCTGGCCGCAGGCGAGGAAGACGGGGCGGCCCTCCTGTCCGGCGGTGAGGCGGGCGAGGAGGACGTGTTCGACGGAGCCGTTCTCCAGCCGGTAGCGCTCGCTGCCGATGACGAACGCCCCCCGGTCGGGTCCCGGATCGGCGTCCGTGTTGACGGAGACCCCCGGCAGCAGGCTGTGCAGGTGGGCGGCGGAGCGGCGATTGGCGACCGGGCTCCCGAGGCAGAACTCGGTGCGTTCGCCGAAGCCCTGCCGGGCGGTCTCGCCGGATATCAGCTGGGCGCGGGCGCCGCAGTTCTTCACGACGGCGGAGAGTTCGAGCAGGGCCATGACATCGTTGCGGGCCACCGCGCCGTCGGTGCCCGTGTCGCGGCTGACCACCAGCACGCATTCGGAGTTGTCGGGCAGGCCGAAGAACTCCTGGCGGCGGCGGTGGGCGTGGGCGGTGAGCCGGGAGCGGGCGAACCAGCCCAGGGCGAGGGCGGCGAGGGCGGTCGCGGCGACCGCGATCACGAGGGCAGGGGCGTCTTCCGTCATGGCGGGGACCCTACCGGCGGGGTGCGGCGGTCCTCGACCCCTCGGGCGGTGCGGGCGGGCGCGCCCGCGCCGGGGAGCAGCTCGCGCCGGGTGCAGTTCGCGCCGGGGTCCGGTTCGCGGCGGATTCGGCGACGTAGCGCTGATGGCCTTGCCACGGTGCGTGACGACTTCTAACGTCGCACCGGGCCCACCGGGCGGTCCGCCCCCCAGTTCACAGGAGCAGCCGATGGCCGAAGCCGATGTTGTGCGTGCCGCGCTGGTGCAGGCCGCCTGGAGCGGCGACACCGAGTCGATGATCGCCAAGCACGAGGAGCACGCGAGGGAGGCGGCCCGGCGCGGAGCGCGGGTGATCGGCTTCCAGGAGATGTTCAACGCCCCGTACTTCTGCCAGGTGCAGGACGCGCAGCACTACCGCTGGGCGGAGCCGGTGCCCGGGGGGCCGACGGTGGAGCGGCTGCGGTCGCTGGCCCGGGAGACGGGGCTGGTGATCGTGGCGCCGCTGTACGAGGTGGCGGACGCGGGGCACTACTACAACACGGCGGCGGTGATCGACGCCGACGGCACGGTGCTGGGTGTCTACCGCAAGCACCACATCCCGCAGCTGCCGGGGTTCTGGGAGAAGTTCTACTTCCGCCCCGGGAACCTGGGCTGGCCGGTGTTCGACACGGCGGCGGGCCGGATCGGGGTGTACATCTGCTACGACCGGCACTTCCCGGAGGGCTGGCGCGCGCTGGGGCTGGCGGGGGCGCAGCTGGTGTACAACCCCTCGGCGACCTCGCGCGGCCTGTCCGCGCATCTGTGGCGGCTGGAGCAGCCGGCGGCGGCCGTGGCGAACCAGTACTTCGTGGCGGCGATCAACCGGGTGGGCAGGGAGGCCGAGTACGGCGACAACGAGTTCTACGGCACGAGCTACTTCGTCGATCCGAGCGGCCGGCCGGTGGGCGAGCCGGCGAGCGACACCGAGGAGGAACTGCTGGTGAGGGACCTGGACCTGGGGCTGATCGAGGAGGTGCGCCGGACGTGGGCGTTCTACCGGGACCGGCGGCCGGACGCGTACGAGGGGCTGGTGCGGCCGTGAGCGCGGGATCGCTGTACGAGCGGCACCGGGCGGTGCTGCCGGGCTGGGTGGCGCTGTACTACGAGCGCCCGCTGGAGCTGTCGCACGGCGAGGGCCGGCACGTGTGGGACGTGGAGGGCAACCGCTACCTCGACTTCTTCGGCGGCATCCTGACGACCATGACGGCGCACGCGCTGCCGGAGGTGACGAAGGCGGTCGCGGAGCAGGCGGCGCGGCTGGTGCACTCCTCGACGCTGTATCTGAGCCGTCCGATGGTGGAACTGGCGGAGCGGATCGCGGATCTGTCGGGCATCGAGGACCCGCGGGTGTTCTTCACGACCTCGGGGACCGAGGCGAACGACACCGCGCTGCTGCTGGCCTCGGCGTACCGGGGCGGCGCCAACCAGGTGCTGGCGATGCGCAACAGCTACCACGGGCGGTCCTTCTCCACGGTGGGGCTCACCGGCAACGCGGGCTGGTCGCCGACCACGCTGTCGCCGTTGCAGACGCTGTACGTGCACGGCAGCGTCCGGACCCGCGGCCCGTACGCCGGCCTGCCGGACGCGGAGTTCACGGCGGCGGCGGTGGCGGATCTGGAGGACATGCTGGCGCACACCCGGCCGGCCGGGGTGGCGGCGCTGATCGCCGAACCGGTGCAGGGGGTGGGCGGGTTCACCTCGGGCCCTGACGGGCTGTTCGCGGCGTTCCGTGAGGTGCTGGCGCGGGAGGGGATCGTGTGGATCAGCGACGAGGTGCAGACGGGCTGGGGGCGTACCGGTGACCACTTCTGGGGCTGGCAGGCGCACGGGGCGGCCGGGCCGCCGGACCTGCTGACGTTCGCGAAGGGCATCGGGAACGGGATGTCGATCGGTGGTGTGGTGGGCCGCGCGGAGATCATGAACGCGCTGGACGCCAACTCCATCTCCACCTTCGGCGGCAGCCCGGTGACGATGGCGGCCGGGCTGGCGAACCTCGGCTATCTGCTGGAGCACGATCTCCAGTCCAACGCCCGCCGGGTCGGGGCGCTGCTGCGGGAGCGGCTGGAGGCGGCGGCGCGGCGGCTGGCGATGGTCCGGGAGGTGCGCGGGCGCGGGCTGATGATCGGGGTGGAGCTGGTACGGCCGGGCACCGACGAGCCGGATGCGCGGCTCGCGGCGCTGGTGCTGGAACGGGCCAGGGAGGCCGGGCTGCTGATCGGCAAGGGCGGTGGGCCGGGCGCCGGGGTGCTGCGGATCGCGCCGCCGCTGAGCCTGACCGAGGCGGAGGCCGAGGAGGGCGCGGACCTGCTGGTGGGCGCGCTGGAGCGGGCCGAGACCGGGTGGGAGGGCGGGGACCGGCCGTAGGGTGGGCCGCATGGAGCAGCAGGTGGAGCACGATGTGGTGGGCGGCCTGGGGCTGCTGACGCTGAACCGGCCGGCCGCGCTGAACGCCCTGACGCCGGAGATGGTGGCGGCGCTGGCGGCGGCGCTGGAGCGGTGGCGGGAGGATCCGTCGGTGGGCGGGGTGGTGCTGCGCAGCGCCTCGCCCCGGGCGTTCTGCGCGGGCGGGGACGTCCGGGCGGCGCGGGCGACGGTGCTGGCCGGGGAGCCGGAGGCGGCGGACGCCTTCTACGCGGCCGAGTACGCGCTGAACGGCCGGATCGCCGCGTTCCCCAAGCCGTATGTGTCGCTGATCGACGGTCTGGTGATGGGCGGCGGGCTGGGGATCTCGGTGCACGGCGCGGTGCGGGTGGTGACCGAGCGGGCGGTGTTCGCGATGCCGGAGACGCGGATCGGGTTCTTCCCCGATGTGGGGGCGAGCTGGTTCCTGCCCCGCCTCGGCGAGGCGCTGGGCCGGTATCTGGGGCTCACCGGAGCCCGGCTGGACGCGGCGCAGGCGCTGGAGTGCGGGCTGGCCACCCACTTCGTCCCGGGTGCGGAACTGCCCGCGCTGGAGGAGGCGCTGCGGGCGGGCGGCGCGGGCGGCGCGGGCGAGGGGGTGGTGGCGACGGTGGAGCGGTTCGCGCGGCCGGCTCCGGCGGTGGACGCGGCGTGGACCGAGCGGCGCGCGCTGATCGAACGGTGCTTCGGGGACGGGCGGTTGCCGGAGATCCTGCGGCGGCTGGCGGCCGAGCCCGGGGAGTGGGCGCGCGCCACCCTGGCGGAGCTGTCGGGCTTCTCGCCGACGAGTCTGGCGCTGACCGCCGAACTGCTGGCGCGGGGCGCGGCCAGTGCCGACCTGGAGGTGTGTCTGGAACGGGAGCTGATCCTGGCCCGCCGCATGGCGCGCGGCCACGACTTCGCGGAGGGAGTGCGGGCGCTGCTGGTGGACAAGGATCTGGCGCCGAAGTGGCGGCCGGACGACCTGGCCGGGGTCGATGTGCGGCCGTGGCTGGCGGACGTACCCCGGTAGCGGGCGGGCGGCCGGCGTTGCCCGTTGGTGCAGCCGGATCTGCCCGATGCCTCAGCGGGCGGGGGCGCGGTGTCCCTGGACGGCGGCGGCACGGAGACCGACGCTGAGGGGAGGCCGAAGGTCCGCCGAGTGCCGAGGAGCCGGCGATGCGCGCGCACGAGCAGGGACACGAGTTCGAGGACGGGACCGGGGCGGCGCGCGGCGACAGGCCGCGCAGGGAGGAGCTGCCGCCGGGGCTGGTGCGGGCGGCGGTCGCCGGGCGGCCGGACGTGGTCGGCGCGGGCGGCATGGCGCCCTTGCAGCGCGCGGTCGGCAACAGCGCGGTGGGCGCGATGCTGCAACGCGAGGCGGACGGCCGGGAGGAAGAGCCGGGCGGTGGCGGCCGGTCCTCGGTGCACGACGTGGTGGGTTCGGGCGGTGGCGCGCCGCTGGACAGCGAGACCCGGGCGGACATGGAGGGCCGGCTGGGCGCCGACTTCTCCGACGTCCGGGTGCACACCGACGCCCGGGCCGACGCGTCGGCCCGGGAGGTGGGCGCGCACGCCTACACGGTCGGCCGCGACGTGGTGTTCCAGCGCGACGCCTACTCCCCCGGTTCGCACGAGGGCCGCACCATGCTGGCGCACGAGTTGACGCATGTGATGCAGCAGCGCAGCGGCCCGGTGGACGGCAGCGAGGCGCCCGGCGGCATCCGGGTGAGCGATCCGTCCGACCGGTTCGAGCGGGAGGCGGCGGCCAACGCCGAGCGGGTGATGGCGGAACCGGCACCGGTACCGGCACCCGCGGCCGAGCCCGCCGCGGCCCCCGCACCGGCCGCCACGCCGGCCCCCGCCGTGCAGCGGACGACGGAGGACGGCGAGGGCGAGGACGAGGAACCGGCGGACGTCCAGGGCGCGTTCGTGCAGCGGGCCGAGTCGCCCGAGGAGGACGAGGAGGAGGACGGGGCGGCCGGGGACGCGCCGTGAGGCCGGGCGTCCCGGCCGGCCTGCTCAGTCCTGCGGCAGCGCGGTGAGCGTGCCGGACAGGAACAGCGCCTCGGAGCACTCGGAGGGGGCGCTGCTGGCCACCGGCCGGCCGACCTCGCGGCAGCCGAGGGTGATGGTGATCTCCTCGCCCGCCGGTACGGCGATCGGGGTGACGAAGTGGTAGTCGGTGTCCCGGAAGTTCTCCAGGGCGAGGGTGAGCAGCGGGGCGCCCTGGCTGGAGATGGTGAGGTCACCGGCGTCGCCCTGCGGGTTCTGGACGACGATGTCGGTCAGCTGGAAGGTCATCCTGGCGGGCACCTCGTACGCGCTGCGGGTGGTCGAGCCGCCGCCCGGCGCGTCGCGTACCTCGACGCGGGCGCTGGTGGGCAGCCCGGGGCCGCCGGGTTCACCGGGCGCGGGTGAGCCGGAGCCGGCCCCGCCGTCGCCGCCGTCCCCGCCGGCCGTGTCCTGGCCCGCCGGATCGCCGCCACCCGTCCCGGCCGTACCCCCGCCGCCGGCTCCGGCGTCCGCGCCGCCGTCCGCCCCCGCGCCCGGTCCGCCGCCGGTGCCGGCCTCCAACTCCTCGACGGCTTCCTGGACCGCCTCGGGGACCGCCTCCCGGGCGGCGGACTGAACGGTGGGCCGCAGCACCGTGAACCAGAGGCCGGTGAGCAGCGCCCCGATGAGGACGGCGGCGACCAGCGCGCGCGGCAGCCACTGCGGGATGATCGCCTGCTGTTCGTACACCCCGTCCAGGACCACCGGTTCGGCGACGGGCGGTGGGGTGTCGGTGCCCTCGGGGGCGTCGGCCGGGGTCGTGGTGACGACCGCCTGGAAGGGGTGGGTGACGGCGGCACCGCGCCACACCCGGTTCGCCGGTTTGACCCGCAGGGTGGCGAACCGGGCCTGGCCGGGCGGGATGTGGAGGGCGGCGGGTTCGAAGACCGGGCGGACCCGGTCGGTCGCCTGCTGGGTGCTGAGGTCGAGAGTGGCGGGGGTGTTGCCCCGGTTGTCGACGGCGATCCGGTGCCGGCCGCGCAGCCTGCCCTGCGAGCCGCGCGGCAGGAGTTCGGCGGTGACCTCGGCGTACGGCGCGAGGGTGACGGTGCGTTCGGGCACCTGGGGCCGACCGTCGTCGCTGGTGTGGGTGACCCGCAGGCCGAGCGGGGTCGGCCCCGGGGCGATGCCGGGATCGCGCGGCGGACGCAGCCGCAGTACGGCGGTGCCGGTGGATCCCGGGTAGAGGGAGAGGGTTTCGGGTTCGACCGTGGTCCAGGCGGCACAGGGCCCGACCACTTCGAACCGGACCTCTTCGACGATGGTGCCGGAGTTCAGCACCCGTACGGGGAGGGCGGCC
Source organism: Streptomyces harbinensis (assembly GCF_900116145.1). GTDB lineage: Bacteria > Actinomycetota > Actinomycetes > Streptomycetales > Streptomycetaceae > Streptomyces > Streptomyces carpaticus. The sequence continues at coordinate 577,845 of NZ_FPAB01000001.1, forward strand.
TCGTCGCCGGGAGACACGGCGAGAGGCGACTCGTCCAAGCTCGCTGACACGGTCATAACGGGCACGGTAGGTGGATAACGGGTGAGCGAGGAGCGACCGTACAGGAACACTTTCGGGCAGGGTTGGGTTCTCTCCCAGCCATCCTCTGTGCGCCGGGGATTACCCTTCCCGGCCCGGAAGCAGCACCTAAAGGGGGGTGACTGGGACATAGACGTGACCGGCATATGACACGTTCATGACACAACAGGGGGAGGGCAACGCGACGTGCGATCGACAGTCACGGAGCGCATCACAGTGGATCTCCGGGCCCAGGATCCGATCTCGCAGGCGGGCATCGCCAGTCAGCTGCGGACCCGGCCCGAAGTACGCATCATCGACCGGGCGGCGGCGGCCGATGCCGCCGACGTCGTGGTGGTCGTGGTGGACGTCGTCGACGACGGCGCCCTGCGACTGCTGCGCCAGGCACAGCGCACCGGTACCCCGCGCGGGGTGCTGGTGGTGACCCAGATCGACGAACAGCAACTGGTGAGCGCCGCCGAGTGCGGCTTCGTGGGGGTGGTACGGCGGACGGAGGCCACACCGGAACGGCTGATCACCGTCATCGGCGCGGTGGCCAAGGGCGAGGGGTACGTACCCGCCGATCTGCTCGGCGGGCTGCTGACCCAGGTGGGGCGGGTGCAGGGCCAGGTCCTCGCCCCGCGCGGACTGAACTTCACCGGGCTGGCGGCACGCGAGATCGAGGTGCTGCGGCTGGTGGCCGAGGGGTACGACACCGCCGACATCGCGGTGCGGCTCGCCTACTCGGAACGGACGATCAAAAACGTACTGCACGCGGTCATGACCCGCCTCAACCTGCGCAACCGCTCGCACGCGGTGGCCTACGCGCTGCGCCAGGGCCTCATCTGACGCCTGCGGGACGCTCCGGCCCTTTCGGGAAGCACGGTCTTCCCGAAGGGCTGGCTCCCACCGCGCTGCGCTCCCCGCGCGCGCGGGAGACGGTGGAGCCCACACAGATCTCCAGGGGTATGTCCAGGGATGAGGTGGGGCCGTGCGGGGGTTGGCACCGGGGTGGGCACGAGGGCCGGCGGCCGGCCGCCGGCGGCCCGCGCTGATGACGGTACTGGTCCTGCTCCTGCTCGCGGCCACCGTCCCGGGCTCGGCGACGGGCGGCGGCACCGCGTACGCCGCCGCGGCCGACCCGGGCACCGGCACGGCGCCCGGCGGGGTGACGCGGGAGGCCGATCCGGGCGAGAGCTTCGCCGTGGACAAGGAGGTCCACACCCCCGCCGTACCGCCCCGGCCGGACGTGGTGCTGCTGGTGGACGGCACGAACAGCATGGACCCGACCATCACCCAACTGCGCGAAACCCTGACGGTGGTGACCGACCGCGTCCGGCAGGAACAGCCGGACTCCCGGTTCGCGGTCATCAGTTACGGCGACGGGGAGGTCGACGGCGACCGCACCTTCGAGGTGCACACCGCGCTGACCCACGATCTGACGGCCGTGCAGGACGGGGTGAACGCCATCGTGGCCGACCGCGGCGGATTCAGCCCCGGCCCGGCCGAGGACTGGATCAACGCCCTGTGGCAGATCGGCACCGGCGCCGGCGGCGCGACCGAGTTCCGCGAGGGCGCCAGCCCGATCATCGTGCTCATCGGCGACGCCTCCAGCAACGACCCCAGCATGGGCCACACCCTGGCCGCCACCGTCACCCTGCTCCAGAACATCGGCGCCCGCACCGTCGCCGTGGACATCGACACCCCGATCGGCGACGGCCTCAACGGCGACGGCACCCACCCCGACTGGGGCGACCCGGGCGAATGGCACCCGCCGGGCCAGGCCGACACCCTCGTCGCGGCGACCGACGGGGCACTCATCGAGGGCATCGACGCCGAGCAGGTCAGCGACGCCATCGTCGAAGGGCTCACCAACCTGCCCAGCACGGTCACCCACCAGATCCTGCGCTGCGACCCGGCGCTGACCCTCACCCTCACCCCCGACGCCCGGCAGGTCACCAGCGGCGCCACCGCCGCCTTCGCGGAAACCGTCACGGTGGCCGCGGACGCCCCGCAGGGCGCGACGCTGACCTGCGTCGTCCAGTTCCTGCTCAACGGCAGCGCCCCGCACGGCATCCCGCCCGAACTCCTGGACCCGGACGCGGATCCGCCGCCGCCACCGGCTGACGACGCGGCGGTGGACCCCGACTACCGGCAGACCGTCACCGTCACCGTCAACGACCTCGGCGCACCGGTCGTCACCATCGACGACCGTACGGCGCAGGCCGCCGACGAGGACGGCGCGGTCATCGAGTTCACCGCCACGGCCGTGGACGCGGTGGACGGCGAACTGCCGGTGGAGTGCGTGCCGCCCTCCGGGTCGCTCTTCCCGGTCGGCAGCACCGAGGTGGTGTGCACGGCCACCGACTCGGCGGGCAACACCGGGACGGGCACCGCCACGTTCACCGTCCTCCCGGTGCCGCCCGACCCGCCCCCGCCGCCGTCCGCCGATGTGTCGGTCAGCGCGGCCGTGGAGCCGGTCCTCGGGTACACCACCCTGCCGGTCACCGTGGAGTTCACCCTCGCCAACGCCGGCCCCGACCGGGCCGAGGGCGTCGTCCTGCACACCGCGTGGCCGCGCCGACCGGACGCCTCGGACCGTACGGTGGACGCCCAGTCCGCCTGCACCGCCGCCGACCCGTGCGCCATCGAGCCGGGCGAGCGGCTGACGGTGACCCAGTCCGCGACGTACGGCCTGCCGCTGAGCGGCGAACTGCGCGCCACGGCGAACGTCGCCACGGCCGACCCGTCCGCCGCCAACAACACGACCACCGCCCGGATCGACATCGTCCAGCCCGAACTGACCATCACCCCGGAGGTCGGGACGCCCGGCTCGGTGGTGATCGTGCGCGGCGAGAACTTCCCCCCGGACACGCTCGTCGAACTGTCCTGGGACCCGGGCATCACGCCGGCCCGCGTCCCGCTGCGGGCGGGAGCGGACGGCACGTTCGAGACGCAGCTGCCGGTGCTGCGCAAGGACCGGCTCGGGCCCCGGGTGCTGCGCGCGGAGACCGCGGAGTTCGCACCGTTCGAAGAGGACTTCCTGGTCGTGCAGCGCACCCTGCGGCCACCGGACTTCGTCGGGCGCGGCTGATGATCCACGAGGTGGACGAGGCGCTGCGCGGGCTGCTGCGGGCCGAGGTGATCGCGGGCGGGCAGATCGCGATCGTCTTCGAGGCGCCGACCCGGGAGTGGGCGGCGAAAGTGAACGCGCCGACGGTGAACCTGTATCTGTACGACATCCGGGAGGACATGCGGCGCCGGGAGCGCGGGCTGCACAACGAGTACAACGAGGCCGGGGTGATCGTGGCGCGGCGCCGGCCGCCGCGCTACTTCAAGCTCTCCTATCTGATCACCGCCTGGACCAAACGGCCCGAGGACGAACACCGGCTGCTGTCCTCGCTGCTGATCTCCCTGCTGCGGCACGACGCCCTGCCGGCCGCCCATCTGCCGGGCGCGCTGGCGGAACTGGGCATCGCCATCCCGATGACGATCGCGCTGCCGCCGCCGGAGGACCGTTCGTTCGCCGATGTGTGGAGCGCGCTGGGCGGGGAGCTGAAGCCGTCGCTCGACCTGGTGATCAGCGTGCCGGTGACGGAATCCCCCGTCTACCCGGCCGGGCCGCCCGTGACGGACGGGGGTGTGAGCGTGGGGATGACGAACACGGCGGAGCCCACCGGGGAACGGTGACGCCCGACCTGCTGCGCCGGGCCCGCCGGATCGAGGAGCGGGTCCGGCACGCGGTGGCCGAGCGGCGGCGCACCGACCCGGACCCGGACGACGCGTTCCGGGGCCTGTACCTCAGCGACGAACGGATCCACCGGCTGCTGGACGAGGGCCGCACCGTCGACGCGGGCGCACCCCTCGCCGACGGGGACGAGACCACCGCGCTGGGCCGGGCGTTCGGCCTGACCGCTCTCGACACGGAGCTGCTGCTGGTCGCGCTGCTGCCGGATCTGGACGACCGCTTCGAGGCGTTCTACGGCTACCTGAACGACGACGTGACGCGCCGTCGTCCCACCATCGGCCTGGCGCTCGGCCTGTGCGGGCTCTCCGGCGCGGACGCCCGGGCCCGCGACCGGCTCGCGCCGCACTCCCCGCTGGTCGAGGGCGGGCTGCTGCTGACGGAGGACCTGGACCGCCCGTTCCTGACCCGCGCTCTGCGGGTACCGGACCGGGTCACCTCGCACCTGCTGGGCAGCACGGCACCCGATCCGCGCGTCGCCCACCTCCTGGTGGCGGACGAGGTGACCGCCCCGCGGACGGACGCCTCGCCGCTGACGGCGGCGGTGACGAAGGGCGCGCACCTCGTCTATCTGAAGTCGCCGCTGGGCGGCACCGCCCACTCCCTGGCCGTCCAGGCGCTGCGCGAGACGGGCCGGAACCCGCTGACGGTGAACCTGCACCGGCTGGCCGAGGACCCGGCACCGGACCGGGCCGTCCACCTGCTCGTGCGCGAGGCCCGGCTCACCGGCGCCGGGCTGATCTGCTCCCCGGTGGACGCGCTGACCCCGCACCACCTTCCGACGCTGCGGCTGCTCACCGGGGCGGCGGTGCCGGTGATCCTTTCGGGGACCGTCCCGTGGGACGCCGACTGGTCGGCGCGTCCCCCGCTGCACCTTTCCGCGCCCCGGCTGGATCCGGCGCAGCGGGCGGCGATCTGGGCGGCGGCACTGCCGGGGCCGGTTCCTGCCGACATCGACCTGACCGATCTGCTGGCGCCGTTCCTCCTCACCCCGTCCCAGCTGGCCGACGCCGCGCGCACCGCGGCGCAGTCGGCGCTGCTGACGGACGGCGCTCTCCACCCGGACCACATCAGCGCGGGCGCCCGCGCCCAGAACGCGGCGGGCCTTGACCGGCTGGCCCGCCGCATCGAACCCTCGGTGACCTGGGACGACCTGGTGCTGCCGGCGGACACCCGCACCCAGCTCCACGAACTGGCCGCGCGGGCCCGCCACCGCGACCAGGTGCTCGGCACCTGGTCGATGCGCCCGGGCGGCGGCCGGGGCCGCGGCGTCTCCGCCCTGTTCGCGGGCGACTCGGGCACCGGCAAGACGATGTCGGCGGAGGTCATCGCGGCCGATCTGGGCCTGGACCTCTACACCGTGGACCTGGCGACGGTCATCGACAAGTACGTGGGCGAGACCGAGAAAAACCTGGAACGCATCTTCACCGAGGCGGCCGGCATCAACGGCGTCCTGCTCTTCGACGAGGCGGACGCGATCTTCGGCAAACGCTCCGAGGTGAAGGACGCCCACGACCGCTACGCGAACGTGGAGAGCGCCTACCTGCTCCAGCGCATGGAATCCTTCGACGGCCTGGCGATCCTGTCGACCAACCTCCGCGCCAACCTGGACGACGCCTTCACCCGCCGCCTGGACCTGGTGATCGACTTCCCCCTCCCGGACGCCGCGGACCGCAGACACCTGTGGACCAAGTCCCTGGGCACCCAGGTCCCCCTCTCCCCCGACCTGGACCTGGACTTCTGCGCCGAATCCTTCGAACTGGCCGGCGGCAACATCCGCTCGATCGCCATCACAGCGGCCTACCTGGCCGCGACAGCGGGCACCGAGATCACGATGCCCCTCCTGATCCGCGCCACCCAACGCGAATACCAAAAACTCGGCCGCCTGACCCTGGCCTCCGAGTTCGGGCCCTATCTGGATCTGAGCTGACCACCTCCCGCACATGAGGGGGCCTGCCGGACTCGGGGTACTTCAGGACTGTACGACAGGAGCCCGTTCGGGGTCCGTGGCGTCCAGACCACGATAGATCAGCGCACGGTACGCATCGTGCCTGTCCTCAAAGTTTTCCACAAAATCCACTTCCTCAGGAAACAGGGGAACTATGCGCAGGAGGCCGACCGCACTGGCAGGCTCCGGAAAACGGAATCCATAGACCGAATCCCAGTCAACCAACAGGGCCATGGTGAATCGAGAGAAACGCGGAAGCGTCAGTCCGGACAGAACCTGCCCGTCACTGAAAAGGCGCCCGGTTCTCACCGGCGCCGATGCCAGCTCAACCAATGCAGCGGCAAAGGAATCGACAGCGTGCTCATCCAGCGCGCCCTTGATTTCGACACCCAGTTCGGATGGCTGGTCAACACAGAGGGACTCCGCTCCGAATCCGGCGGTTCCGATCAGCGTCACATTCCCATCCGGATCCCGCTGCTCGGCCTCAGTCGGAACATAGACCACTACGGCACACTTTTCAGGGGGCTGTTTTGTGCGAGTGAACCAGATAGTGCGTGTCGGCGGATCGTACAGCTCCTCATATGCAGCAGTAACCGAAGCAATGAATTCGTCATTCATGCCACCCGTGCTCCCACCATGATTCATGACTACCGCGCTCCTTGGATGGCAGTTCATAACGTTCTGCCGCAGAGCCGCTTGCCGATGACTCATCTTCATGTTCAGGGCCGTGATAATTTATTGGCTGCTGATTCCAAGTGCGATTATCCTCTCGGGTCTGCTTATGGCCTTCACGGTTCCAGTGACCCGACGCGCCCGGGGGTGCGTGCCCAAGTATGGCCTTCTGAAACGGAAAGATCGGATAGTCGGCCGGATTGACGACACTCTCGTAGCGTGCGCGATTCTCATGGTAAGAAGAATCTGCCTTGTCGTTCGCATCGGCAGGGATCAGCGCCCCACTGGCGTCAAGACTTCCGAGCAACCCTTTGCTCAGGATCTCCAGCCCTGCGGCCGACGTTTTTTTCGGATTGACGTACCCATATTTGTGTCGATTGTTCGGATTCGTCTCACGCCATTCGGCAACTGCGGGATCAAAGGTGTTGCGCCCCGCTGGATCACGCTCGTGCGACTGCACTCGAAAGATAAAGCCGTGATTGACCCAGGACAGAACCAGCCTTTCGGCTGTTCGCTTCGAAACGCCCAGCACATCACTTAACGCACGGGTACTGAACGGGCTCGCTTTGAATTCCTTCCTGGCTTCTTGGAGTCGCTCATCCGATTCACTCCCAAGCTTCTTCTGCACTACATAGATCGAGTCGCGCAAGTTCTTCTGCTTTTCTTTTACTTTATTTTCCGCAACCTGGACATTTGCATTCGATGAGCCATTCTTCAGCTTGCTCTCATAATCAGCGAGAGCATTACGCAGGGATTGAAAACTTTCCTGCGCATCACTGATCGCCCCAAGTACATCGGCATCTTCCCTCTGAGACTGCTGAGCATGCCTCCGATAATTCGCAATAGCCTGCTCCACCGGATGCGGCCTGCTCGCCAGCATGGTGACATACGTGTTCCCCGAGCGAACGATCCACAGGCGGTGAGACTCGGCGTCCACGCCCCAGGAGAGGTCGTCTCCCACTCTCGCCGGAGCGTTACGAGCCTGCTGCGATGACATTTCGCCATCCCTGCCGGGTCTATCCCTTCTCTTCACCTTCTCCCAGATCTTCTTTCCGGCCCGGGCGATGCGGTCGATGATTTTGTCGATCGCGCGGCCGACGGGGCGGGAGACTTTTTGGAAGACGCTGCGGACTTTGGTGACCAGGCTGCCGATGCCCAGGAGGGCAGCGAGGAAGCCGAGGAGGAGGGGGATGCTGGTGGAGAGGGCGGATTCGATGAGTTTGGGGACTCCTGATGCCGCGCCGTTCGCGATGGCGATGACCGCGTCCAGGATGGCGTTCATGAAGTCGGTGATCTGGGCGGCCTGGGTCACGATGAAGGTGACGATGTCGATGATTCCCTTGACCGCGCGGACGAAGGCCGAGGCCGGGGTCAGGAGGGAGACGATCCAGGCGATGCCGGCCACGATGACCGTGGGGATCAGGTAGGACTTCAGGTCGTCCAGGATCGTTTTCTTGAGGTCTCCGGATTCGCCGGTGATCTCCTTGGTCAGGCCGGCGGGGCCCTCGCGCTGGAGGGCCTGGGCCTCGGGGATCGATTTCTCGACCGTCGCCATGGCCTTGTCCGGGACGCCCTTGCGGACGATCTTGGCGCGGATGGTGTCCCAGGTCAGGCCGAGGAGAGAGGCCAGGAGCTGGACGATGCCCTTCGCGTCGAACTTCGCCGGGATCTGGAGGCCCGTCTTGACGGCCGTGCCCAGGAGCCAGGAGACCAGGCCGGTTTTGAGGTGTTGCTCGATGTTGGCGGTGAACAGGTTGAGGCCGTCGCCCACGTAGCGGACCACGTTGCCCAGGAAGCCGATCGGGTCCTTGATGATCTTGGAAACGGCGGAGGCCGCCTTGGCGAGGATGCCCATCAGGGCGTTGGTCAGTTCGATAATCGTCTGGATCACACCGACCACCGCGTCCTTGACGCGGTCCCACAGGCCCTTGTTCGCCTCCTGGAGCGCGGTGATCTCCTCATCGATCGCGTCCAGCGCCTCGGTGTACTTCTGCGCCAGGTCCTGGACCAGCTGCTCGGATTTCTCGTCGACCTGGGTTTCCAGGTCGTCGAACTGCCCGGCGAAGTCCTGTGCCGCTTCCTCGCCGAACCGGCGCAGGTCCGCCGGGAGTTTCCCGACCTCGGCCTGGAGTTCGGCGCGGCCCCGGCCGATGCGGGTCTTGGCGCGGCCGAGTTCGCGGCCGATGGTGTCGGCGATGTCGGAGATGACGCCCTGCATCTGGTTGACGTAGAGCTTCCGGGACTCCTGGTAGATGCCGTTGGCCTCTTCCGGGAGGCCCGCGAACTTGTCCTTCACCCAGCGGGCCTTGCCGCGCAGCCCGGAGTAGCGCTTGTCCTTGTACGCCTTCATCCGGCGTTCGTGGTCGGCCGTGAACGCGTCGCGCGCCCGTTTCTCCCCGTTGGTGAACTGGGTGTCGACCTTGCCGTCCAGGGAGTCCAGGATCTTCTCGACGTCCGTCTTGGTCCGGTCGAAGACCTTCTGGAGCGTGGCGGTGACCTGTTCGCGTTTCTGCTCGTCCGCCGATTTCGTCTCGGTCTTGCCCGAGTCGACCTGCCGACCGGTCGCCTCGCGGGTCGCGGTGAGGCCGGCCATCGCCTGGGCGCCGGCCGCCGCCGCGCCCGACTTCGCGGTCTGGAGTTCGGTGTTCTCCGCGGCCCGGGCCTGGGCGGGCGCCGCGGCGGTCTCTTCCTCGCCCTGCTTCTTCTCGGCCAGGGCGTGGTCGAAGTCCGGTTCGTTGCCCCGGGCCAGCTGCTCCTCGGTGACGTCCGCCTCGGCCATCCGCTGTTCGGTGTCGCGTTGGCCTTCGGAGAAGTCGGTGACCTCCTCCGGCTGGCGGTCCGGGACGGCATCCCCCGCGTTCGGGGCGCCCGGGTTTCCCGGCGGCTGGTCGGCGGTGAGCGGGGTGACGTCCTTCTCGGTGGTGTTGGAGGTGTCCGGGGTTTCGCCGGTGGCGGTGGCGATGTCCTCGGAGGAGGTGTCCTTGCCGTCCGCGACCTTGCCGTCGACCTCGTCCTTGATCCGGTCCGCGTTGCCGGAGTCGGAGAACTTGTCCGCCTCGTCGAGGTTCTTCGGGGCCTGCGCCTCCACCGCCTGATTGACCGCGGCGATGAAGGCGGCCTTGTCGAAGTCCCCGGGCTCGGCGGCGTTCATCTTCTCGGCCTGTTGTGTCTTCGCCTGCGCCTGCCGGTCGTCCGGCGGCGCCACCGCCGCGTCCTGGGCGGCGCGGGACTCGGCCGTGGGCGCGGGGTGGGCGGCGAGTTTCTGCTTCTTCGCGCCGATGTCCGCGTTCACCCGGCGCATCCCCGGCGCCTGTGCAGGTGGCGGCTTCACCGGAGGCGTGTAGCGCTGCGCGACCAGCCGGGACACCGCCGCGTTGCCGGCGGTGCGCTGCAAGTGGTGCAGGGAGAGCGGGGCACGGGCGGGACGCGTGGTGGCGGGTGTGGCCGGTGTGGCGGGTGTGGTGGACGAGGTCTTCGGCTTGGCCTGCTCCCCCGTCTCCTTCATCGCGCAGCCGTTTCCGCCATGCCCTTCACCGTGGCCCGGCGGCGGGCGGGGGACGAGAGGGACCGTGGCGAGACATTCGGGCATAGCCGGGTGTTCGGAAGGGAAAGCACCCGCGCTTCTCATCAGGCAGCCCGGTCTGCACGGCCGATCGGCCGCCCGGCCGTTCCGGTGATCGGCCGGGCGGCGAAAAATCGTTGCTGTCCCCGGCCAAGGAGAGTGGTATGCCGTCGTACCTGTCCCCGGGTGTGTACGTCGAAGAGGTGGAATCCGGGAGCCGGCCGATCGAGGGCGTCGGCACCGCGGTTGCCGCCTTTGTCGGGTTCGCACAGCAGGGCCCCTTCGACGAACCCACGCTGATCACCAACTGGAGCCAGTTCGTCAGCGTCTTCGGTGACTTCGTCGAGGGCACGTATCTGGCCACGTCCGTCTACGGCTATTTCGCCAACGGTGGCGGTCAGGCGTACGTGGTGCGCATCGGCCGGGGCGGTGAGAGCGCCGAGCCGGCGCAGGCGCGCCTGGGCCCGTACACCGTGCGGGTGCTGCCCGGGGTCACCGGGGAGATCGGGGTGGAGATCGTGCACCCCGAGGAGGACGACGCCGACGACGGCCTCTTCACGCTGCTGGTGCGGCGGGACGGGGAGGTCGCCGAGACGTTCGACGCGGTGAGCACCAAGCGGAACAAGGACAACGCCGCCACCCGGGTCAAGGCCCGCTCGCAGCTGATCCGGCTGGAGGCCGCCCAGCGCGGCGCCCTCGCGGTGCGGCCCGAGGCGCAGTCCGTCGTGCTGCCGGCCGCCGCCGGCGATCCGCCGCCGGAGCTGTCCGCGGACACGTACGTGGGTGATCCCGACCGCCGTACCGGGCTGGGCGGTCTTGAGGCGGTGGAGGAAGTCACCATGGTGGCCGTCCCCGATCTGATGAGCGCCTATCAGCGGGGCGATCTCGACGCCGACGCGGTCGTCGCCGTCCAGCAGGGGCTGATCGCCCACTGCGAGGCGATGGGTGACCGGATCGCGATCCTCGACCCGCTGCCCGGGCTCAGCCCGCAGCAGGTCAGGACCTGGCGGACGGAGACGACCGGCTTCGACTCCAAGTACGCGGCGCTGTACTACCCCTGGATCAAGGTGCTGGACCTGGGCCTGGGGCGCAATGTGTTCGTGCCGCCGAGCGGCCACATCGCCGGGGTGTGGGCACGCAACGACGACTCGCGCGGGGTGCACAAGGCCCCGGCGAACGAGGTGATCCGCGGGGCCGTGGCCCTGGAGACGCAGCTCACCAAGGGCGAGCAGGATCTGCTGAACCCGATCGGGGTGAACTGTGTCCGGCTGTTCGCCGGCCGCGGCATCCGGGTGTGGGGGGCCAGGACGCTCTCCAGCGACCCCGCGTGGCGCTATCTGAATGTGCGGCGGCTCTTCAACTATCTGGAGGAGTCGATTCTCGCGGGCACCCAGTGGGTGGTGTTCGAGCCGAACGACGACGCGCTCTGGGCGCGGGTGCGGCGCACGATCCAGGCGTTTCTGACGAACGAGTGGCGCAAGGGCGCCCTGTTCGGGCTGACGCCGGACGACGCGTTCTATGTGAAGTGCGACCGGGAGACCAACCCGCCGGAGAGCATCGACGCCGGCCAGGTGATCTGCGAGGTCGGGGTGGCGCCGGTCAAGCCGGCCGAGTTCGTGGTGTTCCGGCTCGCGCAGTTGTCGGGCGGTTCCGGCGCCGTTGACGAGTGAAGTGAGTGAGGGGAGGAGAACGCCGTGCCGCTGCCCGATCTTGACAGCTCCGTGGGGCATTCGTTCGGCCTGGAGTTCGACAGTGTGCTCATCCGGCAGATCACCGAGGTGAGCGGGCTGAAGATGGAACAGGACGTCATCGAGCTGAAGCAGAACACCGCCGACGGCAAGTACGCGATCAAGAAACTGCCGGGGCGCCCGAAGGCCGGGGAGGTGACGGTCACCCGCGGGCTCACCGAGGACAACAGCTTCGAGCGGTGGGTGAAGGACTCCCGGTTCGGGCAGATGAGCAGCGCCCGCCGCAACGGGTCGATCATCGTGTACGACTACGAGGGCCTGCCGATCAAGCGGTACAAGCTCATCAACGCCTGGCCCAAGTCCCTGGAGATCAGCGCGCTGAAGGCCGGGGACACCTCCGTGCTCACCGAGAAGCTGTCCATCACCTACGAGAGCATGGAAGTCGAGTGATGCGGCGCGGCATTCCGCCGGTGGCCACCGCACCGCCCCCGGCGGCCGGGGGCAGGGAAGGGGGACGGGAACGGGACCGGGAGCGAGACCGGGAGCGAGACCGGGCCGAGGAGGGGCTGCTGCGCACGGAGTTCGCGTTCGAGCTGCCGCGCGGATACGTGGACCCGTCCGGGACGGTGCACCGGTCCGGCGTGATGCGGCTGGCGACGGCGCGCGACGAACTCGTACCGCTGCGGGACGACCGGGTGCGGGAGAACTCGGCCTATCTGTCGGTGGTGCTCATCTCCCGGGTGATCACCCGGCTCGGAACCATCGAGGACATCCACCCCGGGGTGGTGGAGGATCTGTTCGCCTCCGATCTGGCGTTCCTCCAGGACTTCTACCGGCGGATCAACTCCGAGGGCCATACGCGCGCGGCGGTCACCTGCCCGTCCTGCCGGGAGGGCTTCACCGTCGATCTGGCCGGTGGTGGTCGCCTGGGGGAATCGTGACGTACGCGGCCGACCGGATCCATGAGGAAGTCGCGTACCTGGCCTATCACTTCCACTGGTCGCTGGATCAGATCCTCGATCTGGAGCACGCCGACCGGTTGCGGTATGTCGCGCAGATCGCCCGGCTGGGCGGAAAGTGAGGCGGGCTCGTCGTGGGGCTGTTGTCGTGGCTGGGGTGGGGACGGCGGAGTGGCCGGGACACCGCGCCGGACGGCGCGGCGGCCACCGTTCCGCAACGGCGTGCGGAGTGGCGGGAGGTGCCGCCCGTGCAGCGGGTGCTGGGCGGGGGCGCGGACCTGGTGACGGACCCGGAAGGGTTCCGCGGCTCGCTCAGTACCTGGCGCGATGTGGCGCTGACCGGGGAGCTGGGGCACCGGGTGGATGACGCGGCGCCGTCCGGGGTGGGGCATCAGCTGGCCACCCCGTCCGTGCAGACCTTCGGCCGGCCGCCGGTCACCGCGCCACTGATCGTTCCCGGGGACGGTGCCGCCGCGCCCGGTGGTTCCGGTGGCGGGCCCGTACCGTCCGCGCCACCGGCGGTCGCGGTGCAGCGCGCGGAGGGGCCGGCGGTGACCTCGGCCGGTGCGGTGCCGTTGCCTGTCGTACGGCGGCTGGCGGCGGAGCCGCCGTCGGCCGTGGCCGAGGTGAGGGCGGAGCCGCCGGTGTGGGCGGAGCCGTCGCCGGGCCCGGGGACGGGGCAGGGCACGGGCATCGATACGCGTACGGATACGGGTGCGGCGCCGGACGCGGGTGCCGCGCCGACGGTGGCGCGCAGTGCGGCCGGGTCTCCGCCGCCCGCGACGGGGTCCGGACCCGGGTTCGGGTTCGGGCTCGGGGAACCGCTCACCGGGTTGCCGCCCACGGCGGGACCCGAGATCGTCGCCCGCAGTGGCGGCGCCGAGCGTCCACCGGCGGCCGGGCCGCCTGCGGACGGGGAGACGGCGCCCCTGCTCGGGGAGACGCCCGCGCTGTCCGTGCAGGGGTTCGGCACGGGTGACGGCCCGGAGGCCGCGCCCGCGCCCGATGCGCCGGGTGGGCAGCACATCACGGGCGGGGAAGAAAGGAGCGGTGCCGCCGTTCCGCCGGCCGTCCCGCCCCCGGTTCCGGCCGGGCCGGTGCCGGCCCTTCAGCGGCTGGCCTCGGACAACGAACCGGTGGAGACGTCTCCGGCCTCCGTGGTGCCGCTGACCGCGCAGCGTTCGGTCGGGCTGATCGCTTCCTGGGATCACCCGGTGGCCGCCCGCGCCGCCGACCCGCCCTCCGCCGCCCCTCCGGCCGCGACATCTCCCGCACCCGTGCCTGGGCCCGTACCGCACCCCGCCGTGCAACGGTTCCCGTCCACCTCGCCTGCTCCGGCCCCCGCCGACCCCGGCGCCGTGGCCGTCGCCGCCGGGGTGGCGCAGCGCATGGCCGACGGTTCGGTGGTGTTCCGGCCGCCCCCGGCCGCCGCCCCGCCCCCGGCACCCGCCGCCGTGGTGCAGCGGGCCGCCGACGACCTCCCCGAACCGCCCGCCCCGGAAGCGGAGTTCACCCCGAGCTTCGACTCCGCCGACCAGCCCGAGCCCATCGCCGATCCCGGTCAGGAGACCCCGGCCGCCACCGCCCCCACCCCCGAGGACCCATCGCCCACCGCCCCCGACCCGGCCGCACCGCCCAAAGTCACCGATGAGCTGGTGCGGGCGCTGTTCGCCCCGCTCAGCCGGCTGCTCCGCGCCGAGCTGCGGCTGGAGCGCGAGCGCGCCGGCCGGCTCATCAACACCCGGCACTGACCCCGCGCACCCGACAGCCCGGCACCGCACCACGGCAGCGCCACCGCCCCGCGAGAGACGACCTGTGAGAGGAAGGACCCGCCATGGCCGCGAGCGACGAGGATCCGGCGGTCAGTGTCTGTTTCGTCGTCACCATCGACGGGATCGAGCTGGGATCGTTCAACACCTGCGACGGCCTCGGCTGCGAGATCGTTCTCGAACAGCGCGAGGAGGGCGGCAACAACGGTCACCTGTGGCAACTGCCCACCCGTATCAAGTACTCCAACGTCAAGCTGTCCCGGCCGCTGACCCGCGAGACCGAGAAGGTCGCCCGCTGGTTCGCGAGCATGACCACCGGGTTCACCCGCAAGACCGCGCACATCGAGGCCCGCAGCCCGGACGGCCGTACCGTCGCCCAGTGGGGCCTGCTGGAGGTGGTACCGGTGCGCTGGACCGGCCCGTCCTTCAGCCCGGAGTCGCCCAAGGTGGCCATCGAGACGATCGAGATCGCCCACCACGGCTATGTGATGGGGGACTGATACGGCCATGAGTTCTCCCATCGCGTTCAGCGCGGCCGGCACCGGCACCACCACCGGGGCGGGCGGCGGCAACAGCGGCGGCGGCGTCCGTCCCAAGCTGGAGCACGCCTATCTGGAGCTGCGCACCCCGCCCCCCGGCGGCTCGCTCACCCCGGGCGCGCCGTGTGGCCGGATCGACTTCCAGTTCAACCCGAAGGAGCTGAGCCTCACCAAGGCCGCCGCCTGGAACCGGACGCCTGCCAAGGGCGCCAAGAGCGCGGGCCCGCCCGAATACCAGGGGCCGCAGCCGAGCAAGCTCACGGTGGAGATGTTCTTCGACGCGAGCGCGACGCAGGACACCAGCGTGGTGACGTCCGTCGAGCAATTGTTCGCGTGCTGTGTGCCGACCAGCGAGACCCGTCAGGCGCAGCGTTCCTCGCCGCCGTGGGTGGTGTTCCACTGGGGCGGGCTGACCGGGTTCCCCGGGTACGTCAGCCAGGTACAGGTCAAGTATTCGCTGTTCACGACCTCCGGGGTGCCGATCCGGGCCACCTGCCAGGTGACGGTGGAGGAGATCAGCGGTGAGACGCCCGGCCAGAACCCCACCTCGGGGGCGCTGCGCCCGCGCCGGGTGCACCGGGTGCTGTCCGGCGACACGCTCCAGGCGCTGGCCTGGCAGGAGTACGGCGACCCGGCCGCCTGGCGGCTGATCGCGGAGGCGAACGGCATCGACGATCCGATGCGGCTGGCGCTGGGCCGGGAGCTGCTGCTGCCGGCCCGCGACGAGGCGGGGCGGTGAGCGGGGCCGGTGACGGGTGCGAGTGTGGCCAAGGCGCTGGTGATCGAGTTCGGCGGGGCGCCGCTGTCTCCCGCCCTCACCAACACGCTGGTCGACGGGTACGTGGACGACAGCCGCATGCTGCCGGATCTGTTCGTGCTGCGGTTCCGTGACCCCTCGCGGGTGCTGCTGGAGCGCACCGGGGTGTCGGTGGGAACGCCGGTGCGGCTGCTGGCCAGCGCCGGGGAGGGCGGCGGTGCGGGGGCGGCCCGGCCGTTGCTGACCGGGAGCGTGACGGCGCTGGAGATCGAGATCGACGACACCGGGACGTTCACGGTGGTGCGCGGGCTCGACGAGTCGTACCGGCTGCTGCGCGGGCGGCGGGTGGCGAGCTATCAGAACATGACGCTCGCCGACATCTGCGCGCAGGTCGCGCGCCGGGCCGGTCTCGCGCCGGGCACGGTGGAGGTGGCCGGGCCGGTGCTGGAGCATGTGGCGCAGCCCAACTGCACCGACTGGGAGTTCCTGCGGATGCTGGCGGCGGACGCCGGGGCGCAGGTGTACGTGGCCGACGGGCGCTTGCACGTGGTGCGTCCGGCGGAGGCGGGCGGCGCGCCGGACACCTCGGCGCGGGCGGCGGCCAGTGCGCTGGTGCTGGAGGCCGGGGACAATCTGCTGCGCTGCCGGGCGGGGGTGTCGGCGGCCGAGCAGGTGTCGGCGGTGGAGGTGCGGGGCTGGGACGTGCGGACGAAGCAGCCGCTGGTGGGGCGGGCGGAGGCGGGTGCGGCGGCGACGCTGGACCTGGGGGTGACGGCGGCGCAGGTGAGCGAGCCGTTCGGGACGGCGGAGTTCGTGGTGGCGGGGGCCTCGTACGGGACGCAGGCGCAGGTGGATCAGGTGGCGCGGGCGCTGGCGGCGACGCTGGCGGGGTCGTTCGCGGAGCTGGAGGCGGTGATCCGGGGCAACCCGGAGGTGCGGGCGGGGAGCGCGGTGACGCTGACGGGGGTGGGGGCGCCGTTCGAGGGCCGGTACACGGTGACGTCGTCGCGGCATGTCTTCGATCCGCTGCGGGGGTACGAGACGTGGCTGACGGTGTCGGGGCAGCAGGAGCGGTCGCTGTTCGGGCTGACGGGCGGCGGTGGCGGCGCGGGTGAGGGCGCGGCGTCCGGGGGCGGGAGCGGGGGCGGCGGGGGCGGGCTGGTCAGCGGGACGGTGACGGACACCAAGGATCCGGAGGGGCTCGGCCGGGTGAAGGTGTGCTTTCCGTGGCTGTCGCAGGAGTACGCCAGCGACTGGGCGCGTACGGCGCAGACCGGGGGGACGGGCGGCGGTGAGGGCTTCATCCCGGAGGTGGGGGACGAGGTGCTGGTGGGGTTCGAGCAGGGTCGGCTGGACCGGCCGTACGTGCTGGGGGCGTTGTTCAACGGGCAGGACCGGCCGGGGGGCGGCGCGGGCGGCGGTGCGGACGGTGGCGTGGGCGCGGACGCCGCCGCGGGGACCGGCGGGGGTTCGGGGGCGATCGACGAGACGAGCGGTGCGGTCACCAAGCGGTCGTTCGGGTCGAAGGGCGGCGACAAGCTGGAGCTGCTGGATGTCGCGAACGGCCCACAGGGCGTTCGTTTGCTGACTGGTGATGGCAAGTTGCTGATCGATCTGGACAAGAAAGGCACCACGATCACCATCGACAGCGCGGGCGGGGTGGAGATCACGGCCGGGGCGCAGGTCACCGTCACCGCCGGCAGCGGTGCCCGTATCGACGCGGGCGAGGGCGTTCTCGATCTCAGCGGCGCGGGCGTGCGGCTGACGGCCCGGCGCGACGGCGTGGAGGTGGACGGCGGCGAGAGCAGCGTACGGCTGGCCGCCGGCGGCGCGGTCGAGGTGCGCGGCGGACGGGTCGAGGTCAAGGGCACCCAGCGCACCGAGGTGCACAGCGACGGTTCGCTGACCGTGCAGTCGCCGATGGTGCGCATCAACTAGGGCAGTTCGACAGCGAGGGAGGGCTCTCCATCATGTCCGCAGCCGTCAGCGGCAGCGCGGCGCAGGCCGCGCGGGCCGGCGATCCGACCGGCCACCCGGGGACCGTCGGCTCGCCGGGCCACAGCACGGTGCTCATCGGTGGCCGTCCCGCGGCCACCGTCGGCACCGCCCACCAGTGCGCCTCGCCGGCCGGTCATCCCGCCTCGGTGCTGACCGGGCCGGGCAGTTCGAGCGTCCTGATCGGCGGCCGTCCCGCCGCCCGGGTCGGTGACCGGGCCGGCTGCGGCGCCGTCATCACCGCCGGCTGCCCGACCGTGCTGATCGGCGGGTGAGGGCGCCGTGGGACAGCAATTCGTCGGCTCGGGCTGGGCGTTCCCGCCGCGCACCGATGCCACCGGCAGCATCGCCCTGGTGAGCGGGGCGCAGGAGATCGAGGAATCGATCCGGCTGATCCTGGCCACCACGCCGGGCGAGCGGCCGATGCGCCCGGAGTTCGGCTGCCCGCTGAACGACTACGTCTTCGCCCCGGCGGACGCCGGGACGGCCGGGCAACTGGCGTACGAGGTACGCCTCGCCCTGGAGCGCTGGGAGCCGCGCGTGACGGTGGCGGACGTGGCGGTGCGCTTCGACCGGGTGAACGACGGGGTGCTGTACCTCGACATCAGCTACTCGGTGCGCGATGCCAACGATCCGCGCAATCTCGTCTTCCCCTTCTATGTCATCCCGCAGCACGAGGAGCCGCTATGACGTCGTTGCCGAGCCCGAATCTCGACGACCGGCGGTTCCAGGGGCTGGTGGACGAGGCGAAGCGGCTGGTGCAGCAGCGCTGCCCCGAGTGGACCGATCACAATGTCTCCGATCCGGGAGTGACCCTGATCGAAGCGTTCGCGACCATGGTCGATCAGCTGGTGTACCGGCTCAATCGCGTACCGGACAAGAACTATCTGACGTTTCTCGACCTCATCGGGGTCCGGCTCTATCCGCCGACCGCCGCCCGGGTGCCGGTCACCTTCACCCTGTCGGCGCCGCAGCCCGAGCCGGTGCGGATCCGGGCCGGCACCCAGGTGGCCACCGTGCGCGGGGAGACCGAGGAGGCCGTCGTCTTCAGCACCGTCCGGGAGCTGTCGGTGCCGCCGTGCAGCCTGGAACACCTGGTCACCTGGCCGGCCGGCGGAGAGGCGGCCGACCGTACCCAGGAGCTGGCGCTGGAGCGCGACGTGCCGTGCTTCAGCGGCTCGGTCACGGCCGGCGCCGGGGCGGGCGGTACGGGCGCCGGGGCGGCGGCCGGCGGCACCGCGCCGGCCCCCGGGGACTGCCTGTACATCGGCCTGTCCGACCCGGTGCCCGGCGGCGTCGTGGTGCTGCGCCTGGACTGCCGGGTGGACGGGGTGGGCGTGGACCCGCGCCGGCCGCCGCTGCGCTGGGAGGCGTGGGACGGCGCGGCGTGGGCCGGATGCGAGGTGGAGGCGGACGGCACCGGCGGGTTCAACAAGGCGGGCGACATCGTCCTCCACCTGCCGGATGTGCACGCCTCCTCGCGGGTGGCACGGCACGAGGCGGGCTGGCTGCGCTGCCGGCTGATCGAGGCGGCGGAGGGCCAGCCCGCCTACCGGGCCTCGCCGACCGTGCGGGCGGCGCGCGCGTTCACCATCGGCGGGCGGGTGGAGGCGGTGCACGCGGAGACCGTCACCGGTGAACTGCTCGGCGCCTCGGACGGGTTGCCCGGCCAGAGCTTCCAGGTGGCGCGCCCGCCGGTGGTGCCCGGCGAGGAGCCGTTCGTGGTGGAGGTCTCGGAGGGCACCCGCTGGCGCGAGTGGCGGCTGGTGGAGAGCTTCGCGCACTCCACCGTGTACGACCGGCATGTCACCCTCGACCGCAACGCGGGGCGGATCGACTTCGGCCCGGCGGTGCGCGAGGCCGACGGCGGGCTGCGGGTGTTCGGCGCGATCCCGCCCAAGGGCGGGGCGATCCGGGTGCGTTCCTACCGCACCGGCGGCGGCCGGCGCGGCAATGTCGCGCGCGGTGCGCTGCGGGTGCTGCGCAGTTCGCTGCCGTACGTGGCGCGGGTGACCAACCGCGCGCCCGCGCTGGGCGGCGTGGACGGCGAGACGGTGGAGAACGCCCGGGTGCGCGGGCCGCTCACGCTGCGCACCCTGCACCGGGCGGTGGTTCCGCGCGACTACGAGCAGCTGGCGCGCGAGGTGGCCCCCGAGGTGGCGCGGGTGCACTGCGTCCGGGCCGGGGAACAGGAGGGCGAGCCGCTGCGGCTGCTGGTGGTGCCCGGCGGGCACAGCGACGCGCGGGGGCGGGTGGCGTTCGACGACCTGGTCCCGTCCCCGGAGACGCTGGCAGCGATCAGCGACCATCTGGACGAACGGCGGCCGGTGGGCGCCCGGCTGCTGGTGCAGCCGCCGCTCTACCAGGGCCTGACGATCGTCGCCTCGCTCCAGTCGGAGCGCGGAGTGGCCCTGGACCGGCTGCGGGAGACCGCGCTCACGGCGCTGTACTCGTACTTCAACCCGCTGACCGGCGGCCCGGAGGGGCGGGGCTGGCCGTTCGGGCGTCCGGTGCAGTCGGGCGAGGTGTTCGCGGTGCTCCAGCGGGTGTCCGGGGTGGACCTGGTGGAGGACATCCGGCTGTTCCCCGCCGACCCGCTGACCGGGGAGCGCACCGAGCCGGTGTCGCGCATCGAACTGGACGCGCATGCCCTGGTGTTCAGCTACGGGCATCAGCTGCGGGTACGGGAGGGCGGCTGAGGTGCGCGGGGCGTATCCGCGGCTGCCGACGCCGCATCCGCTGCTGGAACTGCTGCCGGCGGTGTACCAGGAGCAGGATTTCGTCCGGCGGTTCACCGGGGCGCTGGACGAGGTGCTGGCGCCGATCCTGCTGTCGCTGGACAACCTGCCCGCCCATCTGCACCCGCGCAGCGCGCCGGAGGATTTCCTGCGCTGGCTGGCGGGGTGGGTGGCCGTCGAGGTGGACGAGGAACGCCCGGTCAACCAGCGCCGCGCGGTCGTCGCGAGCGCCGTCACCCGGCACGGCAGACGCGGCACCCGGGCGGGTCTCGCGGCGGCGGTACGGATCGAGACGGGTGTCGAGCCGGAGATCGAGGAGAGCGGCGCGGCCAGCTGGTCGCCGCACCCCGGCGGCCCGGTGCCAGGCGCGGCGCGGCCGTGGGTGACGGTGCGGCTGCGGGTGGCGGACCCGGACGGGTTCGACCGGGTGGGTCTTGAGCAGGTGATCGCGCAGGAGGTACCGGCGCATGTGCCGTTCCGGCTGGAGGTCCTGCCGGTGGTGACGGCGACGGCGGACGGCGCGGCAGACCGCGCGGGGGACGGAACGGCGGACGGAACGGCGGACGGGGGCGGTGAGGGCGTGTGATCAGCTGCCCGGAGTGCGGTCAGGGCAACGCGGCGGGCACGCGGTTCTGCGACGCGTGCGGTGCCTTTCTCGACTGGGAGGAAGCGGAGGCGCAGGAGCCACGGAACGGGCCGGGCCCGGCCGGTGGGCCCGTTCCCGGCGGCGGCGGTGCTGCGGCTCCGGACGCAGCGGCCGGTGGCCCCGTTCCGCACCTGCCCGGCGGTGCCGGCCGCCCGGCACCGCCGGACCCGGACAGGCCCGCGCCGACGACGGATCAGCCGCCGCGAGCCGCCGCCCCTCCCCCGGCGTGGCCCGGACCGAACGATTCCGCCGCGCCGCGCCCGGACCATCACGCCGGACCGGCCGGACAACCACCCACACCCCCGGCCCCGCCGCCCACCGGCGGTGGCCACGCGGCACCCGTACCGCCGCCCGGCCCGCCCGCCGCCGCACCGCAGCCAGCCGCTCAACCGCCCACGCCACCCACCGCGTCACCTGACCGAGCCCCGTGGCCGACTCCCCCGACTCCACCCGCTGCCGCGAGCACCCCGCCGCCCAACCCACCACCAGCACCGCCGCCCACCGCACCACCACCCGCACCAGCCACCACGTCACCTGACCGAGCCCCGTGGCCGGTTCCCCCGGCTCCGCCGCCCGCCGCACCATCTCCCGCCCCGCCCGCATGGCCGGCTCCCCCGGCCTCCCCACCGCCGCCCGCGACGGCAGCCACCCCGCCGCCCGTCGGGCCGACCCCGCCGCCCGCCACCGCCGAGCCCCGGCGGCCCGGGGCCGGGGCGCCGTCGTGGGCGCGGGAGCAGGCGGAGCCGGGTCCGGCCGCGCCGAGGCGGCCGGGAGAGCACGCGGAGCGGCCCGCCGACCGGGGCGCCGACGCGCCGGAACCGGCGCAGGACCCAGCCCCCCGGGCGGACCCCGCGCCGCCCCGGATCTGTCCGGGCTGCGCGGCGCGGAACGAGCCCGGGCGCCGGCTGTGCGCGCGGTGCGGGACAGTGCTGGCCGGGGCCGCGCCCGAGGAGGCCCCGCCCCCACTGCCCTGGTGGCGGCGGTTCTTCCGGCGCGCGCCGCGTGAGCCGCTGGCCGCCGGTACCCGTCCGGCCGCCCGGCGCCGGCTGCGCCTGCGCCCGTTGCTGCCGGTGCTCGTGGTGCTGCTGGCGCTGCTGGCCTGGTTCGGCCGCGACCACATCGCCGGTCTCTTCGACTCGGCTCGCGACCGTACCGGCGAGCCGGAGGCGCTGCACCCGGTGGCCGTCCGGGCCTCCAGCGAGGCTCCCGACCATCCGGCGGCCCACGCCTTCGACGGGTTCAGCAACCGCTACTGGTCCCCCGCCGTCACCGGTTCCGGAGCAGGCGAGTACCTGGAGGTGGACTTCGGCGATCCGGTGCGGCTGACACATGTGCTGATCACGCCCGGAGTCTCCGTCAACCAGGACGAGTTCCTCACCCAGGCCAGACCGGAGACGATGACGCTCACCCTCACCGGCACGGACGGCACCGCGCAGGAGCGGACGGTCAGTCTGCGCGACGAGCCGGGCGGGCAGAGCTTCGAACTGGGCGGTACGGACGTCACCTCCGTCCGGCTCACCACCGACACCGCGCACGGCGCCCGCGACGACACCCGTCTGGCCATCGCCGAGGTCGAACTCTTCGGCCGCCGCTGAGGCCGGCACCGTTCCCCTTGACACCCCGTCACCGGGCGCCTACGGTGCGGCCGGGCGGCGGGCCCGGACGCACAGAGGGATGCCACCCATGACCCTGCATGCCGCCCAGCCACCGCGCGAACCCGCACCCGCCACGGAGCCGGAACCGGAGCCGGTACGGGACCGTCCGGTGACGGCCGCCCGGATCGCCGAACTGGCCGGGGTCTCCCCCTCCACCGTCTCCAAGGTGATCAACGGACGCCCCGGAGTGGGCCCCGGAACCCGCGCCGCCGTCGAGGAGGTCATCGGCCGGTACGGGTACCGGCGCCGCCCGGTGGCCGCCAAGGGCGGGGTGACCAGGCCGCTGGAGGTCGTCTTCCACGAGCTGGCCGGACCGTACCCGGTGGCCGTGCTCAACGGTGTGCAGCGGGTCGCCCGCGAACACCGCCTGGCCGTCGTCCTCTCCGAGCTCCAGGGCGACCACACCACCGGCGGCGGCTGGTTCGAGGACGTGCTGATGCGCCGTCCCACCGGCGTGGTGGCGGTGTTCTCCGGCCCGACCGAGGCGCAGAGCCGCCGGCTGCGGGCCCGTGGCATCCCCGTGGTGCTCGTCGATCCGACCGGTGAGACCGGCTGCCACAGCCTCTCGGTCACCACCGGCAACCGGGCCGGCGCGCGGGACGCCGTGCGGCATCTGCTCGGGCTCGGCCACCGCCGTATCGCCGTCATCACCGGCCCGCCCAGCACCCTGTCCGGGCGGGCGCGGCTGCACGGCTACCAGGACGCGCTGCGCCGGGCGGGGGTGCCGCTCGCGCCGGAACTGGTGCGCACCGGCGGGTTCCGGGTGGAGGACGGGCTGCGGCACGCCCGCGATCTGCTGCGGCTGCCGGAGCCGCCGACCGCCGTGTGCGCGCCCAACGACGGTGCGGCGATCGGGGTGTACCAGGCGGCGGCGGAGGCGGGCCGGGAGGTTCCGCGGGAGCTGAGTGTGGTGGGGTTCGACGACTTCTTCCCGTCCGCCTGGCTGGTTCCGCCGCTCACGACGGTGCGGCAGCCGCTCACCGAGATGGCGGCGGCGGCCACCGCCATGGTGGTCTCGCTCGCCCGGGGGCGGGAGGTGCCGGGCCGCCGGGTGGAGTTCGCGGCCGAGCTGATCGTGCGCGGCAGTACGGCGCCCCCGCCGCGGTGAGGGCGGGGGCGCCGCGAGGGCCGCCCGGCGGCCCGCCCGGTGTGGGGTCGGTCGGCCCGTCCGGGGGCGGTCAGCAGGTCGGGTTGGTCTGGGTGAGCAGCCCGAGGCGCCAGGGCAGTTGCGAGTAGTCGCCGCCCGCGCCGGGGTCCTGGCCCTGGTAGAGCAGTTGCAGACGGCAGGGGTCGATGGTCATGGTCTGGTCGGAACCGGAGCGGATGAGTTCACCGTGGCTGATGTCCTGGGTCCAGGCTCCGCCGGGGAAGGCCGTGTTGTTGGCCCGGGCGAACGGGTTCGCCTCGCTGGCCGCGAGCGGCTGCCACTGGCCGCCCAGCCCCTGGGAGGTGAAGGAGCGGTAGTAGCGCCTGCCGTCCGAGCCGATGGCCTCGATGATCAGCAGGTAGGTGTCGGTGTCCTGGACCCGGTAGATGGCCGAACCCTCGAAGAGGGCGTAGCGGTTGGCGTCCTGGAGCTCGATCCGGGTGTTGCGGAAGCCGTCGGGGAACTCGCCGATGGTGGTTTCGGCCCGGTAGAGCTGGCCGTTGTCGTCGGAGGAGTACAGGTAGCACATGGTGTCGTCGCAGATGACCCAGAAGTCGACCCAGTGACCGTCGCCGATGTTGTCCCGGATGATGTCGGGCATGCTGTTCTGGAAGTTGCGCGGCGCCGACCAGCCGGCCGGGTCACCGGGGTCGCTGTTGACGGAGAACGAGGGAAGGCCCGTCTGGTAGACGAGGTACCACTCGTCGCGCGGCGCGAAGTAGAACACCTGGGGTGCGGCGGCGTACCGGTTGCCGATGTCGGGGTTGGTGTCCAGGTAGGTGTGGGGAGCGGCGGCGGCCTGGGACCAGTCGGTGAAGCTGGTGTGGGCCAGGCTCCACTGGCCGGCGGTGTTGGCGGTGGTCATGTAGACGTGCCAGCGGCCGTCGTGCTGGACCACCGTGGGGTCCTTGACGGCGACGATGTTGTGGGAGCCGTCCGGTTTGGGGGATATGAGCTGGCCGCTGGAGGACCACTGGAAGCTGCTGGGCAGTGCGGCGGTCCGCACGTCGGCGGGGGCGGTCGCGGTGTCGGGCGCGGTGTCGGTGGTGGTGGCCGACCCGGCGGGGGCGGTGGTCAGCGCCATGAGCAGGCCGAGCAGGAGAACGACCGCGAGGCGTACGGGCCGGGTGCGGCGGCGGACGGCGCGGGGGGTGGGTGGGGTGGGTGGGGGACGACGCATGGGCACTCCTGGTGGGGGGCGGCGGCCGGGGACCGGCCGTACCGGCAGGGCGGGTGCGCTGGAAGGGGTACGCGCCGGGTGCGGTGGCGGAGCGGCTCACGGCGGTCGTCCGCCGACGCGCCCGGCGTTGATCCGGGATTTCGTACAGCGTTCCCGGTTCCGAACGGGACCGTAGGTGCGGCCTCATGGGGGTGTCAATCGCCCGATGTGTCGCTTTACGGTCAGGTCAGGGCGCCCGCCGACCGGGAAAGGTCCACGAAATCCGACCCCGGCCGGCCGCGCCGCGCGGCGGAGCCCCGGGGCAGGGACGGCACCTCCGCAGCGCCCGTCCGTACGGCGGGCGCCGGGGCCGCCCCCGGCGACGAAACCCGACGAAACCGCTCCCGGCCCCGGTGTCCTGGACCGGCCGACTCCCGCAGTGGTCTGGACATGACAGCGCACGCCTCGTACTGTCCCCGCCGAGTGCGTCCCCCCACGCCCGTCCCCTCCCGAGGAGCGGATCTGTCATGACCCCGCACATCCCCCGGCGCCGCCGCCCCGCCCTGGCCGGCCTCGCCGCCCTGCTCGCCGTCTCCACCGCGGCGCTCTCCGCGCCTGCCGCGGCGTCGGCCACCGCCGCGCCGGCCGCGGAGGTGTGGACCGAGGTGGGCTCCGACCGCGCCGACCCGCTGACCGAGAGTCAGGGCCTGACCTCCGTCGAAGTGCCGGCCAACAGCCCCAACCGGTACACCGGCATCGGCACCATCCCCGCCGAGCTGCGGCTGCGCGGCTGGAACCACGTCGGCGACCCCGACGCGCACTACGACGGCCACTACATCGAGCCGTACCAGCGGGACTCGGGCACCACCAAGATGTTCCGGGTCCAGGCGCCGGACGGCGGCTGGTCGGAGTACGAGCACACCCTCTCCCCCGGCGAGGCGCTCAACAACTCGTGGGTCGCGATCTCGCCCGACGGCCAGTGGATGCTCTCGGGCGAGTACGGCACCATGAGCCGGCTGCTGGTCTTCCCCACGCCCGGCGTCAACCCGTCCACCTCGCCCTCGGCCGACCTGCCGCAGGCCGCCACCGTGCACCTGGATCGCCCCGTACGCGATGTGCAGGGCTGCGACTTCACCGGGCCGACCACGCTGCTGTGCTCCTCGGACGACCCGGAGGGCGCCCTGTTCGGCATCACCAAACCCCTGCTCCAGGTCGATCTGTCGGCCGCCCCGAGCGGCACGGCCGATGTCGACGGCCGGGTCACGGCGCTGCGTCAGCTGCCGCTGCGCAGCGCCTGTTCCGGCGCCTTCGAGGTACAGGGCCTGGACTACGACCGGCGCTCGGGAACGCTGCGGGTGATCGTCATGTCGCCCGGTTTCTGCGTGCTGACCGACAGCATGACGTACCGCTTCACCCGCGGCTGACCCACCGGGCGCCCCGGCGCCGGGCCGCAGGAGGGTGCGCCCCGGCGGGCACACCCTCGGGCGATCGGGGCGCTCAGGGGGTGCAGACGCTGGTGAGTTCGCCCAGGGCGTCGCGCAGCGGTGTCATGTCGGGGGAGGTGTCTCCCTCGGCGACCGCCGTCTGGACGTTGTTCACCGCTTCCTTCATGTGCTCGACCGCCTGGGAGACATCGGCGTCGCCCGTCGACTCCCCGAGGTCGGCGAGCTGGCTGTCGATGTCGCTGAGCGACTCGTCGAGCTGCCCGGGTTCGCTGCCGACCTGTTCGACGCTGTTCTGGAGGTCGTCCACCTGCCCCGCGATGGTGTCGGCGACGCGGACGCAGTCCATCGCCTTCTCCACGGCCGCGCAGCCCGTGGTGAGGGTGAGGGCGAGCGCGGCTCCGGCCGCGAGCGCCAGGTGAAGGGGACGGGGACGGGAACTTCGCTTCATGGATACCTCGATCGGGTCGGATGCGGTCACGGTGGCGACAGCATGACGGAAGACCGCCGCTGCCGTCCGGGGAAGTGGTGCGGTGGTGGCTCCGGTCAGGAGCGCGCCGTGGTGACGCGGGGAGCGGGCGCGCCGCCTCCCGCGCCGGCCGGGGAGGCCGGCACGGCGGACAGGGAAAAAGGGGAACAGAGAACGGGGAACGGGGAACGGGGAGCGCGGGCGGAGCGCACCGGACGGCGCCGGGCCGCACTCGTCCCGGGAGTCCCGGGTCCCGGGGCGCTCAGCAGCGCATGACGTGCGGTGCGGCCGGCTCCGGCGGTGGCGCCGGTGACGGCGGCACCGGACGGGCGGCGTGACGGGGCGCCAGGTCCGGGGCGACGGCCCCCGGCTCCTCGGGGGCGGCGGGGCTGTCCTCGCCCGCCGGCCGGTGCCGGCGGTGCGCCGCGGCGTCCTGGTCGGCGCTCTGCGCCTGGAGCAGCGTCCGGTCGTCGTGCAGCGTGGCGGTACGCGCCGGGGCGGATGCCGCCGACTCGGCCGGCTGGAGGGTGGGGCCGACGCCCCCGACGAGGAAGACGGCGAACAGGAAGAGCGCGGCCAGACCTCCGCACAGGGTGCGTGCGCCGCGCGCGTTGGCCGTCATGGCTGCCCGTCTTTCGTTCCGGTGCACTGGCGTCCGTCGGGCGGCCGTCAGTGGACCGCCCCAGGGCTTCCGGAAGGTGTCCGGCCAGGATATGCACGCTTCCTGAAGCTCAGCTGAACGCGCGGTGTGCGTTCCGTGGGGGAACGGCCGTACCGGCACACCTTCTTATTGAAAATGAATGCCAAATCCATTACGTTGATCGCACATCAGTCCATTCCCGGGCCGGCCCGGTGCCACGGCCCACGGCGCCGAGGCCGCGACCGGGAGACCGGCAGGGCCGGCCGCCGCGCCCCGCTACGGCCCACGGCCGCCGCGTCCCCCGCGCCGTGCCGACCGGTACCGCCCGGGCCACTGCCTCCGTGAAGGTGAGACCACCGCAGTGCACCCACCCCTGACCTACGCCGAGCGACGTGTCCCCTTCGGCGCCGACGCCCTGGAGACCGCCGCCGCCCTGTGCGCCGCCTCCCGCGACCCCCACCTGCTGTACGAGCGGCGCGGCAGCGTCGGCTGGGCCGAAGGAGAGGCCGCCGTCGCCGGGATCGGCCCCTCGGGACCCACCCTGCGGTACGCGGGAGAGCTCCGGCGGCTCGCCCCCACCACCCCCGCGCCGGCCGCTCTCGGTACGGCGCTCGCCGCCGTCGGCGGCGACGCCTGGCGCGCGTACGGCTGGGCCGGCTACGAACTCGCCGCTCTCCTCCACCAGGACCGGCCGGTCACCGACACCGCCCTGCGCCTGGTACTGCCCGAGCGCGAGGTGCGGTTCGAGGGCGACACGGCCCTGCTGCGCGCCGTGGACCCGGCCGGTCTCGAGCCCTTGGCCGCCCGGCTGACCGCCGCCGCCGGCGCCGGACTCCCCCTCCCCGCCGGCCGGCTCAGCCCCGACATCGACCGGCACGACGCCGCGCCCTACCGCGCGCTGGTCGCCGAAGCCGTCCGCGACATCCGCGCCGGGCTCCTGGACAAGGTCATCGTCTCCCGGCACGTCCCCGTCCCCGGCCGGCTCGACCTGCCCGCCACCTATCTGACCGGCCGCCGGGCCAACGATCCGGCGCGCTCCTTCCTGCTGCGCCTCGGCGGCTGGGAGGCCGCCGGGTTCAGCCCGGAGATCGTCACCACGGTGGACGCCGACGGGCTGGTACGGGCCCAGCCGCTGGCCGGCACCCGGGCGCTCGAAGGCCACCCCGAACGGGACCTGGCCCGCCGCGCGGAGCTGTACCGGGACGCCAAGGAAGTCTTCGAACACGCCATCTCGGTCCGCCTGGTGGCCACCGAACTCGACCGGATCTGCGCCACCGGATCGGTACGGGTGGAGGACTTCATGTCCGTCTCGGAGCGCGGCAGCGTCCAGCATCTCGCCTCCCGGCTGGCCGGCCGCCTCGCCGAGGGGGCCACCCGGTGGGACGCGCTCGCCGCGCTCTTCCCCGCCGTCACCGCCTCCGGCATACCCAAGGCGGCGGCGTGCGACTGGATCAGCCGAGCCGAGCGGCCCGGCCGGGGGCTGTACAGCGGAGCGGTGATCACCGCGGACGCGGACGGGTCCCTGGACGCCGCCCTGGTCCTGCGCAGTGTCTTCCGCCGGGACGGGCGCACCTGGCTGCGGGCGGGCGCCGGGATCGTCGCGCACTCCGACCCGGACCGGGAACTGGAGGAGACCCGGGAGAAACTGCGCAGCATCGGCCGCCATCTCGTCCCGGCCACCCGTACGGTGCCCGTCCCCGCCTGAGCCCCGCGCCCCGGGCCGTACGCCGGGGTGCGCGCCCGGCCCGCGCTCCCCCGCCGGCGCCCGGCGGCGGTCAGACCCGACCGCCGCCGGGCGCCGGTGCGTCCCCGGACGGGACCGGCCGGCCGGCGTCCAGTACCACCACCCGGTCCGCCGCCGCCCGCACCCGCGCGTCATGGCTGATGAGCACGACGGACAGCCCCTCGGTGCGGCGCAGTTCCGCCAGCAGGTCCAGGATCGCGTCCCGCGTCGCGGTGTCCAGCGCGGAGGTCACCTCGTCGCACACCAGCACCCGGGGCCCGGCGGCCAGCGCCCTGGCGAGATTCACCCGCTGCCGCTCGCCGCCGGACAGCTGATGCGGCAGCCGGTCCAGCAACCGCGCGGGCAGACAGACCTGTTCGAGCAGGGTGTGCACCCGGGAGGCGGCTTCCTCCGGTGCCATGCCCCGCAGTCCGGTCAACGGCCGCAGCAGCGTCCTGCGCACCGGCTCGCGGGGGTTGAGCGCGTCCACCGAGTCCTGGGCGACCAGTTGCAGGGCGCGCCGGTCCCGCGGTGAGCGGCGGCGGAGGTCCAGCGGCACCTCCCGGCCCTCCAGGGTCAGCCGCCCCGCCAGGGCCGGGTGCAGCCCGACCAGGCAGTGCGCGACGGTGCTCTTGCCCGCGCCGGACGCGCCCGCCAGCGCCGTGCAGCCGCCCGGTGCCACCGTCAGGGACACCCCCGCCACGGTGATCCGCCGCCCGTGGCCGGCCCGCAGTCCCGTCAGTTCCAGCACGGGCGGCCGGGAGCCGGACGGCCCGGGCGGCGCGGGCGGCGCGGGCGGCCGGGAGCCGGACGGCCCGGGCGGCGCGGACGGCAGTACCAGCGCGGCCGGCCGCGCGGGTGGCCGGGGAGCCGGCCGCGGGGCGGCGGTGTCCTCCCCCGGCGGCAGCAGACGGCCGTCCGCCACCCGGAGAGTGCGGTCCGCGAGCGCGCCGATCAGCTCCCGGTCATGACTGACCAGCAGCATCGCCCCTGACCCGGCGCGCCGGCGCGCGCCCAGCAGGGCGCACAGCTCGTCGGCCAGCCGGCGGTCCAGCCCGCTGGTCGGCTCGTCCAGGACGAGCAGGACCGGGTCGCGGAGCGTCGCGATGACCAGGGCCGCCCGCTGGGCCTGACCACCCGAGATCTCGTGCGGGTAGCGGCGCAGGAACGCCCGGTCGGTGGGCAGGTCCACCTCCGCCAGCGCCCGTTCGATCCGCTCGCGCGTCCCCGGGCCGCCGGGCGCGGCGGGCCGGGAGCGCCGCGCCGCCTCGCGGAGCAGGCCGCCGAGCCGGCGCCCCGGGTTGAGCGCGGCGGCCGGATCCTGGCCGAGGAAGGAGACCACCCCGGTACGGACCCGGGAGCGGCCCGCGGTGGTGAACGGATCGATGCCGCCGACCCGTACCGTGCCCGAACGCAGCGCGAGCCCGGGGCGGAGGTGCCCCAGCAGGCTGAGGGCGAGCGTGGTCTTGCCCGAGCCCGACCGGCCGTACAGGGCGAGGGTCTCCCCGGTGTGCAGCCGCAGGCCGGGGCCGTCGAGTACCGGCGGGCCGCCGGCGGCCGGGCCCACCACCAGCCGGTCGATCTCGACGACGGCCGCCGGGGCCGGTGGCTCACGCATGGGGTGCTCCGGAGGGTCCGGCCGGGCCGGCCCGGCGGGCCGCGGCGTGGTCGGCGAGGAGGTTCACCGCGACCGCGAAGGCGGTGAGCAGGGCGGCGGGAAGCAGCACCGGCAGCGGGTTGAGCGCGGCGCCCGGCAGGTTCTCCCGGATCATCCGGCCCCAGTGGGCGGCCGGCGCTCCCCGGCCGAGCCCCAGGAACCCGGCGGTCGCGGCGAGGTGGACGGCGGCGACGAACCGGAGCCCGGCGTCCGCGAGGACCGTGCCCGCGATGTTCGGCCAGATGTCGTACCGGGCCAGCGCCCAGGCGCTGTCGCCCCGGGCCCGCGCGGTGCGGACATAGCCGCCCGCGGCGGTCTGCCGGGTCACCGTACGGATCACCCGGATCGAGAACGGCGCGCAGGCCAGGCCCACCGCCAGCAGCACCGCCAGGTCGCTGCCCGGCGCGCCGGTCGCGAAGAGCAGGAGCAGCAGCAGTGAGGGGAAGACCGCCAGCAGGTCCACCGCGCGCATGACCGGCTCCGCGGCGCGCTCGGACATCAGCCCCAGCAGGACGCCGCCGACCAGCCCGAGTGCCGTCGCCAGCACGGTGGCTCCGGCCGCCACGCCCAGCACCAGCCGGCCGCCGTGCAGGACGCGGGCGGCCAGGTCGCGGCCGAGGAAGTCGGTGCCGAGCGGCAGTCCGGCGCCCGGCCCCTC
The DNA here is from genome assembly GCF_900116145.1 of Streptomyces harbinensis. GTDB lineage: Bacteria > Actinomycetota > Actinomycetes > Streptomycetales > Streptomycetaceae > Streptomyces > Streptomyces carpaticus. Next base: position 609,470 of record NZ_FPAB01000001.1, read on the forward strand.
GAACGGCGCGCCCACCTGTTCGGTGGGCGATGCCCACGCGAGCAGCGGGCCGAGCAGGGCGATGCCCACCACCAGCAGGCAGATCGCGGCGCAGACCCGGGCCCGGGTGATCCGCCGCGCCGGTGCCCGCGCCCGTACCCGCGCCCCGCGCGCCGCCGGGCTCATCGCGCGCCGCCCGAGCGGGGGTCGAGCGCCCTGGCCAGCAGGTCGGTGAGCAGCAGGACGGCCAGGGCGATGGCGCACAGCACCAGCGCGATGCCCTGGACCAGCGGGACATCCCGGTAGGCCACCGCTTCCTGCAACTCCCGTCCGATGCCCGGGTATCCGAAGACGGTCTCCACGACCACCGCCCCGCCCACCAGCGCCCCGGTCACCATGCCGAGCGCCTGGACGGCGGGCCCGAGGGCGTTGGGCAGCACGTGCCGCAGCGCCAGCCGCGGGCCCGTCACGCCGCGCAGCCGGGCCGCCTCGATGTAGGGGGTGGCGGCGATGTCGGCGGTACGGGCCCGGATCAGCCGGGTGGCCACCGCGATCCCGGAGACGGCCAGTGTCGCCACCGGCAGGACCAGGATCTCCGGGGCGTCCAGCGGGGAGCCGCCCAGCGGCACCATGGACACCTGCGGGAGCAGGCCCGGGCCGGCCGCGAGCGCCCACAGCAGGAGGGTCGCCAGGACGAACTCGGGCAGCCCGGCGACCAGCAGCGTCCCCGCGGAGACGGCGTGGTCGACGGGTCCGCCCGCGCGCATCCCGGCGGCGAGTCCGGCGACGACGGCGACCGGCACCGTCACCGCGAGCGCCAGTGCGGCCAGCAGCAGGCTGTGCGGGAGCCGGGCGCCGACCACCTCGGTCACGGGGCGCGCCCCGAGGTAGCCGGTGCCCAGGTCGCCGCGCAGCGCGCCGCCGGCCCACTCCAAGTAGCGGGTGGCGGCGTCCCGGTCGAGACCGAGACGCTCGCGTACGGCGGCGCGTTCCTCCTCGGTGGCGGTCGGGCCGGCGACGGCGCTCACCGCGTCCCCCGGCAGCAGCTCCGTCGCGCCGAAGATCAGCAGGGACAGCGCCACCAGGGCCACCGCGCCGGCCACCAGCCGCCGGAGCCAGAACGCCCAGCGGTTCACGACAGGCTGGTCCGGCTGAACCCGGGGAACTGCCCGAACAGATCGTCCGCCACGCCGGACACACCGGGCACCGCCGCCGTGGTGAACGGCTTGAAGACGGGGGCGATGGTGTTGCCCTCCTCCCACAGCACCTGCTGCGCGGCCAGGCCCGCCTCGGCCGACTCCGCTCCCGAGCTGCCGCGCGCCTCGGCCACCAGGGCGTCCACGTCGGGCCGGTCCCAGCCGAGCGCGGAGGGGTTCTGTCCGCCGTAGGACATCTGGTAGAGCGGCAGCGCGGGGGTGGGCACCGAGAAGCTGGCGGCCAGCGGGAGCCGGGCGTAGGCGGGGTAGTCGGCGAAGAGCTGACCGGCCGGGAGTTCGTCCAGGGTGGCGTCGACGCCGATCTCCTTGAGGTTCTCGACGTACAGGGTGGCCACCTCCACCATGCCGGGTGTCTCGGGACCGGTGGTCAGGGCGATGCTCATGCCGTCCGCTCCGGCCTCGCGCAGCAGCCGGCGGGCGCGGTCCGGGTCGAAGGGGCGCTGTTCGATCTCCGGGGCGTAGTCGGGGAATCCGGGCGACATCAGGTCGTTGCCCACCACGGCGTCGCCGAAGAACACCGAGTCCACCATCGCCTGCCGGTCGGCGGCCAGTTTGAAGGCGGTGCGCACCCGGTCGTCGCGGAAGGGTTCGTGGGCCAGGTTCATCCGGAAGAACAGCCCGGAGACGTACGGGGCTTCGGTGCTGCTCACGGTGAACCGGTCGTCGCCGCGCAGGGTCTGGGCGGTGACGGGTGCCAGGTCGTGGGCGAAGTCGATCTGGCCGCCGGTGAGGGCGGCGGCGCGGGCGTCGCTGTCGGCGATGGAGCGCAGTTCCAGGCCGTCCAGGTAGGGGGCGTCGTCGGCGTCGGGGAGGGAGAAGGCGTCGTTGCGGGTCAGCAGGCTGCCCACTCCCGGTTCGAACTCCTGGAGGGTGAAGGGGCCGGAGGTGGGCGTGCCGGGGGAGAAGTCGCTGCCTTCCTTGACGACCAGGTAGTTGCCCTGGCAGAGCAGCAGCCGGCCGTCGGCGATGGGCGTGAGGGTGGGCAGGACGAGGGTGCGGTCGTCCTCGATGCGGGCGCCGGAGAAGTCGAAGTTGGCCGCCGGGTTCTTGTACACGGGGAGCGAGGCGGGGTTGTCGGCCGGGCTCATCAGGGACCACAGGACGTCGGCCGCGGTCAGCGGCGAGCCGTCGCTGAAGGTCAGCTTGGGGCGCAGCCGCAGGGTGTAGGCGCTGAGGTCCGTGGCGATCTCGATGGTGTCGAGGACGCCGTAGCGCACGCCGTCGGGGGCGGTGGGGTCGATGTCGCCGAGGGTGGCGTGCAGGGCCCTGGCCCGGACCATGTCCATGGCGGTTCCGCCGGTGAAGTGGTTCAGCGTCTCGGCGGCGCCGGCGCCGGTGAAGGCGGCGCGCAGCGTGCCGCCGCGGCGCCCGTCTTGCTGCGGGCGGGCGGCGGGTTCGCCGCCGGTGCCGCAGGCGGTCAGCAGGGCCGGGCCTGCCATGGCTCCCGCTACGGCCAGCAGGCCGGTGCGCAGCAGGGTACGTCTCCCGATGGGGTCCATCGTCGCTCCTTGGGTGCGGTGACCGGTGCGGGGCACCGGGGTGGAAGCGGTGCTTCCGTTCGTGCTCAGTTGTCGTGCAGGGCGATCGCGCCGGAGGGGCAGCGGTCGATCGCTTCGCGGATGGCGTCGTGGTGGGCGGGGCCGGGTGCGGGGTGGCGCAGCCGGACGAGTCCGTCGTCCTCGCCCTGGTCGAAGACGGCTCGGGCGGCGAGTACGCACTGTCCGGCGCCCACGCAGATGTCGGGGCGCACCTCGATGCGCATGGCTTCTCCTTGGGGTGGCGGCGCGGCTCCCCGGCCGTGCGTCGCGGCCGGGGAGCGGCCCGGGGCCGGGGCCGGCGCCGGGTCAGATCAGGGCGCGCAGGGCGTTCTTGTCGATCTTTCCGACGGCGGTCAGCGGCATCCGGTCGATCAGCCGGACGCGGTCGGGTGCCTTGTAGGCGGCGAGGCCGCGTTCGCGCAGGAAGGCCGCGATGCCCCGGACGGTGGGGGCTTCGTCGCTGACGAGGAAGGCGACCGAGCGTTCGCCGAGCGCGGTGTCGGGGACGGCCACCACGGCGGCCTGGAGGACGCCGGGGTGGGCGAGCAGATGGTCCTCGACCTCGGTGGCGTCGATCTTCTCCCCGCCGCGGTTGATCTGGTCCTTCACCCGGCCGACCACGGTCAGGTGGCCGCTGGGCAGGCGTCTGACGAGGTCTCCGGTGCGGTAGAAGCCGTCGTCGGTGAAGTGGGTGGCCGCGTGGCCGGGTGAGCGGTAGTAGCCGCGCAGGGTGTACGGGCCGCGGGTCAGGAGTTCGCCGGTGTGGCCGTCGGGGACGGGGCGGCCGTCCGGGCCGGTGACCCGGATCTCGTCGGCGGGGGAGATCGGCCGGCCCTGGGTGGTGCAGATGATCTCCTCGGGGTCGTCGGGGGAGGTGAGGTTGAGCAGGCCCTCCGCCATGCCGAACACCTGCTGGAGCCGGCAGCCCAGTTCGGGGCCGATGCGGCGGGCCAGGTCGTCCGGGAGCCGGGCGGCGCCGACCTGGAGCAGTTGGAGGGTGGCGAGATCCGGCTGGTGGGCGCGGTGTTCGGAGAGCCAGTACGGGACGAGCGGGGGGTTGACGGCGGTGACGGTCACGCCTTCCCGCTCGATCAGCCGGAAGGCGGTGAGCGGGTCGGGGTTCGGGGCGATGACCACGGTGCCGCCGGACATCAGGGTGCCGAGGATGCCGGGGCAGGCCAGGGTGAAGTTGAAGGCGAGCGGCAGGACGGCGAGGTAGACGGTGTCCGGCCCCAGCCGGCAGATCCCGGCCGCGGTGCGCGCGTTGTACGCGTAGTCGTGGTGGGTGCGCGGGATGAGTTTCGGGGTTCCGGTGGTGCCGCCGGACAGCAGCAGGAGCGCCAGGTCGCCGGGGGCGCGGGGGGAGGGTGGCGCGGCGGGGCCGGTGCCGTCGCCGTACAGCGTGTCGAAGGGGAGGAAGTCCGGGTGCCCGCCGGGGTCCCCGACGACGATCACCCGCTGGAGGGTGCGGTGGTTCTCCCGGATCTCGGCGGCGAGTTCGCGGTGGTCGAAGCGGGCGTGCCGGTCGGGGACGACGTAGCCGGCCGCCTCGGTCAGCCGGGCGAGGTGGCCGATCTCCGCGCGGCGGTGGCCGGGCATGGCGTGCACCGGTACGGCGCCCAGGCGGTGCAGGGCGAACCAGAGCAGCACGAACTCGGCCTGGTTGGGCAGCTGGACGATCACCCGGTCGCCGGGGCGGAAGCCCAGGCGGTGCAGGCCGCCGCTCAGGGCCCGGATGTCGCGGTCGAGTTCGGCGTAGGTCCAGCGGCGTTCACCGTCGACCAGGGCGGACGCGTGCGGGCGTTCGGCCGCCTGGCGGGCGGGGATGTCGCCGAGGAGTTCGTCGCGCCAGTAGCCGGCGGCGCGGTAGCGCTGTACGTCCTCGGCGGGCCAGCCGGGCCAGTCGGCGGGGGCACGGTCCGGCTCCCGGGAGGGTGGTGCGTCCATCGTGTGTCCCCTTCACCTGATCCCTGCCGGGCGGCGTTCCGGTGAACGGATGCCCAGCTCGAAGCACTTGAACATGATTATCATCTTTACATAAGCTCCCGGAAGCGCGGCCATGCACCCGCACCAGGAATCGATCCCACGCACCCCCGGGCCACCCCGCCCCCGGCCCGTGGGCGAAGGAGGCACGCAGAACTCGTGACCGAGGCAACGGAACCGGGACGGGCAGCCGTGAACAGGCCGGACATCCTGGCGGCGGTCGCCGCCCTGCTGGAGATCCCGCCCCACGACATCGGCCCCGACGACGACGTGTTCGCACTGGGGCTCGACTCACTCGGCCTCATCCGGCTCACCGCCCAGTGGCGGCGCCAGGGACTCGGCGTCGGCTACGAAGAGCTCGCCGAATCCCCCACCGTCCGCGACTGGGAACGGCTGCTGGCCGCCGCGGACGGCACCACCGGCGCGCCACCGGCGGCGGACCCAGCGGACGGGGCCGCACCGGACGGAGCCGCCGCCGACGCCGGGGACGGTGCCTTCCCGCTCGGCCTCATGCAGCACGCGTACTGGATCGGCCGCCAGGACGACCAGCCCCTGGGCGGCGTAGGGGCCCACTTCTACGCCGAACTGGACGGCCACGGCGTGGAACCCGGCCGGCTGGCCACCGCCGTCACCGCGCTGCGGCTGCGCCACGAGATGCTGCGGATCACCGTGCTCGACGACGGACGCCAGCGCGTCTCGGACGCACCGTCACACCCCGCGATCACCGTCCACGACCTCACCGCCACACCGCCCGAGGACATCTCCCCCGCCCTGGACCGGATACGGGAGAGCTCCACCCACCGCCGGATGGACGTGGAGCGGGGCGAGGTGTTCGACGTCGCGCTGTCCCTGCTGCCCGGCGGCGCCACCCGGCTGCACATCGACCTCGACATGATCGCCGCCGACGCCGCGAGCATGCGGGTCCTGCTGGCCGACCTCCAGCACCTGTACACCGCGCCGGACACCCCGCTGCCCGAACTGCCCACCGGCTACCGCGCCTACCTGGAACGGACCGGCGCCGAGCGGACCGAGGACCGCGAGCAGGCGCGCGCCTGGTGGCAGGAGCGGCTGCACACCCTGAGCGCGCCCCCCGCGCTGCCCACCGTCGTGGACCCGCTGAGCCCGGAGTCCTCCGCCCCGCACCACCACCGCACCACCCGGCTGCACCACCGGCTGGACCCGGAGCGGACCGCCCGGCTGCTGGAGCGGTCCAAGCAGCACGGGCTGACCCCCACCGCCGTGCTGGCCACCGCCTTCGCCGAAGTGCTGGCCGCCTGGAGCGCGGAGCCCCGCTTCCTGCTGAACCTCCCGCTGTTCCACCGCGACACCGCCACCCCCGGCGTCGAACGGCTCGTCGGCGACTTCAGCTCCTCGATCCTCCTCGACGTCGATCTCACGGAGGACCGGCCCTTCACCGAGCACGCCGGAGCGATCCGGGCCGGACTGCGGGCGGCCATCGCCCGGGGCGCGTACTCCGGGGTCGAGGTCCTGCGTGACCTCACCCGCGCCGCCGGCGGCACCCCGCGCCTCGCGCCGGTCGTCTACACCAGCGCGCTCGGCCTCGGAGAGGTCTACGACCGCCCCGTCCGGGAGACGTTCGGCGAACCCGTGTGGATCATCTCCCAGGGCCCGCAGGTGTGGCTGGACGCCCAGGTCACCGAACTCGACGGCGGTCTCCTGCTCAACTGGGACGTCCGGGAGAACCTCTTCGAACCCGGCACCGTCACCGCGGCGTTCACCGCCTACCGCCGGCTCATCGACTCCCTCGTCGACGACGAGGCCACCTGGTCCCGCCCGGTCGGCCCGCAACTGCCCGCCGCGCAGCTCCGGGTACGGGAGCGGGTCAACGGTACGGACCCGGCCGCCGGCCCCGCCCGCCTGCACGAGGGTTTCCACCGCACCGCCGCCGCCGACCCCGAGCGGGTCGCCCTGATCGACGAGCGGGGCCGGCCGGTCGGCTACGGGGAGCTGGCCCGGTGGGCCGGCCGGGTCACCGCCCTGCTGCGGTCCGAGGGCGTCCAACCCGGGGACACCGTCGTCGTCAGTCTCCCCCGGGGCGCCGCGCAGGTCGCGGCCGTGCTGGGCACACTCGGTGCCGGAGCGGCGTACGTCCCCGTCGGCACCGGGCAGCCGGCCGAACGGGCCGCGCTCGTCACCGGCGCCGCCGGGGCCGCCGCCGTCCTCACCGACACCCCGCACAGCGCGCCCTGGCGGGAGCGCCTGGCCGGGACGACCCCGGTACTGTCCCTCGACGCCGCCGACGACCTCGGTCCGGTCCCCCCGGCCCTGGACCAGCCGGCCGACTCCCTCGCCTACCTCATCTTCACCTCCGGCTCCACCGGCGTGCCCAAGGGCGTGGAGGTCTCCCACCGGGCCGCGATGAACACCCTGGCGGCGATCAACGAACGGTTCGGGGTCGGCCCGGCCGACCGGGGACTCGCCCTGGCCGAACTCGACTTCGACATGTCGGTCTACGACCTGTTCGGCCCGCTGTCGGCCGGCGGCTCGGTCGTCCTCATCGACCAGAGCGCCCAGCGGGACGCGCAGCGGTGGGCCGAGCTGGTCCGCGAGCACGGCGTGACCCTCGTCAACTGCGTCCCCGCCCTGCTGGACATGCTGCTGACGGCCGCCGAGACCGGCCGCGACCCGGGCACCTCGCTGCGGCTGGTCCTGCTCGGCGGCGACTGGGTGGGCCTCGATCTGCCCCCGCGGCTGCGGGCCCTGGTGCCGGAAGCCCGCTTCGTCGCCCTGGGCGGCATGACCGAGGCGGCCGTCCACTCGACCGTCTTCGAGGTCGGCGACATCCCGGAGCACTGGACGTCCGTCCCCTGGGGCGTCCCGCTGCCCGGCATGCGGACCCGCGTCGTCGACAGCCGGGGCCGGGACTGCCCCGACTGGGTACCCGGCGAACTGTGGGTGGCCGGCACCGGCCTGGCGGACGGCTACCGGGGCGACCCGGCGCGTACCGCCGAGCGGTTCGTCCAGCACGACGGGCACCGCTGGTACCGCACCGGGGACCGGGCCCGCTACCGCGACGACGGCGTCCTGGAGTTCCTCGGCCGCACCGACCACCAGGTGAAGATCAACGGCCACCGCATCGAACTCGGCGAGGTGGAGGCCACCGCGGCCGGCCACCCCGGCGTGCACGCCGCCGTCGCCGTGGTGACCGGCGAACCCCGCGGGCTGGGCCTGGTCGTGGCCGGGGCCACCACGGCGGAGGAGGTCGGCGCCACCCTGCGGGCCGCGCTGCCCGCGTACATGGTCCCCGGCCGGGTGACGGTCGTGGACGCGCTGCCGCTGACCCGGAACGGCAAGCCCGACCGCGAGCGGGCCGCCGCGCTGCTGGCGGAGCGTCCCGGCGACGCCGCCCCGGCCGGCAACGGCGGCCCGCCGACCGGCTGGGCCGAGACGGTGGTGGCCCAGGTGTGGTCCGAACTCCTCGGCGCCGACGGCATCGGCCGCCACGACTCCTTCTTCGCGCTGGGCGGCGACTCGCTGCTCGCCACCCGGATGATCGCATTGCTCCGCCGGCGCGGCGCGGGCGGCGCCGGAGTCGCCCGGCTGTTCAGCCATCCCCGGCTCGCCGAGTTCGCCGAGGCGGTGACCCGGACGGTCGCCCGGGAGGACGTCCTGACCGAGGGCGACCCGGCGCACCGCCACGACCCGTTCCCACCCACCGATGTCCAGCGCGCGTTCTGGATCGGCCGCGACGACCGGCTGCCGCTGGGCGGCGTGGGCACGTACCACTACAGCGAGTTCGACGGCGCCGATGTCGATCTGGACCGGCTGCGGCGCGCCTGGCGCCGGCTCGTCCGGCGGCACGAGATGCTGCGCGCCGTCTTCGACGACCAGGGCCGGCAGCGCATCCTCCCCGAAGTGCCGGAGCCGGCCATCGAGGTGACCGAGGTCGAGCACGAGAGCGAGGCGGACGCCGCGCTGGCGGCGCTCCGTCAGGAGTCCTCCCACCGGCGGCTGGACCTGACCCGGTGGCCGCTCTTCGACGTGCGGGCGGTGCGCTACCCGCACCGGGGGCAGACCAGGACCCGGCTGGCCATCGGCCTGGACTACATCGTGCTCGACGGGGCGTCCATCATCGCCCTGTACGGCGAACTCGACACGCTCTACCAGGATCCCGAGGCGCCGCTGCCGCCGATCGACGTCTCCTTCCGCGACTACGTGCTGGAGGTCGTCCCCGACGCGGACGCCGTGGAGCGCGCCCGCGCCTACTGGCTGAAGCGGCTCGACACCCTGCCCCCGGCGCCCGCGCTGCCGCTGGCCGGCGACCCCTCCGCCCTCGCCCGTCCGCACTTCACCCGGCGCTCCCGCCCGCTCGCGGCCGATCGCTGGGAGCGGCTGCGGCGCAAGGCGGCGCGGCATCAGCTGACGCCCTCGGCGGTCCTGCTGCTGTGCTACGTGGAGGTCCTCGCCGCCTGGAGCGAGCAGGACGGGGTGACGGTCAACCTCACCCTCTTCAACCGGCTGCCGGTCCACCCGCACATCCACCGGCTGATCGGTGACTTCACCTCGGTGTCCCTCATCGGGCACCGGCCGCTCCCGGACGAGGAGTGGCCGGCGGCGGCGCAGCGGCTCCAGGGCGTCATGGGCGAGGACCTGGACCACCGGGAGGAGTCGGCGATCTGGCTGATGCAGGAGCTGGCCCGGCGGACCGGGACGGTGGACGCCGCCATGCCGGTGGTGTTCAGCAGTTCGGTCGGGGTCGGGGACCGCGAGGTCAAGGATCTCTCCGACACCTTCCCCGCCAAGGTCTTCGGGATCTCCCAGACGCCCCAGGTGATGCTGGACAACCAGGTCACCGAGTCCCGGGGCGGCATCCTCATCAGCTGGGACGGCATCGAGGAGCTGTTCCTCCCCGGCGTGCTGGACGCCATGTTCGACACCTACTGCGCGCTGGTGGACCGGCTGGTGGAGGAGGAGTGGGCCGGGCCGCTGCCGCTGGCCCCGCCCGCGGAGCAGGTGCGGCGGCGCCGGGAGGCCGGGAACGGGGGCGCCGGAAGGCCGCCCGCCGCCGGGTCGCTGCACGGGGCGTTCTTCGACCGGGCGGCGGCGGACCCCGGCCGGACGGCCGTGCGGTGCGCGGAGGGCGATCTGACGTACGGGGCGCTCGCCGGGCGCGCCGAGCGGGTGGCCGCCGCGCTGGCCGAGCGCGGGGTGGGGCCGGGCGACACCGTCGCCCTGACCCTGCCGTCCCGGGCCGACCAGATCACCGCGGCGCTCGGGGTGCTGCGGGCCGGCGCGGCGTTCGCGGCCGTCGATCCGGGGCTGCCCGAGGCGGAACGGGAGGCCCGCTACCAGGCCGCGGAGGCGGCCACGGTCATCACCGCCGCCGGCCCCGCCGACCCCACGGCATCCGCCGAGGCCGAGACCGGATCCGGGCCCGGCAGTCCGGTACGGGTCCCGCTGCCGCTGCTGCTCGCCTCCGCCGCGCCGTGTCCGCCCGGCAGCGGGGACGCCACCGCCGCCGCCTACTGCCGGTTCCGCACCGGGCCGGGCGGTGCGCCGCGCGGCGTGCTGACCTCCCACGCCGCCGCGCGGGCCGCCCTCGCCGGGCTGGGCGAGCGCGTGGCGGTCACCGGGGCGGACCGGGTGCTCGCCCTCGGCCCGCTCGGCACCGACCGCTCCGTCTTCGACCTCTTCGGTGTCCTGGGCAGCGGCGGCAGCCTGGTCCTGCCGAACGGCGCCGAGCAGGAGGACCCCGCCGCCTGGGCCGCGCTCGTGGTCCGGCACGAGGTGACGGTCAGCGACACCACCCCGCTCCAGCTCGATCAGTTGCTGGACGCGCTGCCCGCCGGCGACGGCCGGCGCCCCGCGCACCGGCTGCGGCTGGCTGTGGTGTCCGCGGGCCGCGTTCCGCCGGACCTGCCCGGCCGGCTGCGGGAGGCCGCCGGCGACGGCTGCGCGCTGGTGGCCCTGGGCGCGGCGACCGGCGCCCCACTGTGGGCGAGCGTGCTGACGGCGGATCAGGACCCGCGTACACCGCTGGCGTTCCCGCGCGGTACGCCACTGCCCGGGCACGCGCTGCGGGTGGTGGACAGCCGGGGCCGGGACTGCCCGGAGTGGGTCGTCGGCGAACTGTGGATCGGCGGGGACGCGCTGCCGCTGCGGGAGACCGGCGCCGGTGACCCGTCCGCCCCGTCCGCCCCGTCCGGCGACGGCACCGGGCGCTGGTACCGCACCGGGGAGCGGGCCCGGTTCCGGCCGGACGCCACGGTGGAGTTCCTGGGCCCCGCCGGCCAGGCGGTCACCCTCGCGGGCCGCCGGGTCGAACCCGGCGAGGTCGAGACCGCCCTGGAGGCACACCCCGGTATCGGGCACGCCGTGGTCCTCGCCCTGGGCGAGGACACCCACCGGCGGCTGCACGCCGTCGTCGCCGCCCGGGGCGCCGAACCCACCGACCTGGCGCGGCAGCTGAGCACCCTGCTGCCGGCCCACGCCACCCCCACCGGCTACACCTTCCTGGACCGGCTCCCGCTGACCCCGGACGGCACCGCCGACCGGGAGCGGCTGGCCTCGCTCGCCGCGGCCACCTCCGGACGGGCCGGGCCGCCCGCCACCCCGATGGAACGGCGCGTCGCCGCCATCTGGGAGCGGGTGCTGGGCACCGAGGTCACCGACCGGCACGCCGGGTTCTTCGCCGAGGGCGGGGACAGCATCACCGCCCTGCGGCTGGTCGCCGCCGTCAACAGCGAGCTGGGAGCGGACGTCCCGGTACGGACCTTCCTCGCCGCCGCCACCCTGGCCGATCTCGCGGTCCAGGCCGAAAGCTCTGCCACCACCCACCTGCCGGAAGAGAGCGGAATCATATGAACGCCCAGCAGATCGTCTCCGACCTGGAAAAGGACGGCATCCGGCTCTGGGAGGAGGAGGGAACCCTGCGGTTCCGCGCCCCGCAGGGCGCGCTGACCGAGGAGCGCAAGGCGCTGCTGCGTGCCCACCGCGCGGAGGTCCTCGCCCACCTCGCCGAGCGCGCCCTCGCCACCCGGATCGTCCCCGACCCGGCCGCCGCGCACCAGCCGTTCCCGCTCACCGACATCCAGGCCGCCTACCTCGTCGGCCGGGGCAGCGCCTACGGCTACGGCGAGGTCGCCTGCCACGTCTACGTCGAACTCTCCTACCCGGCGGAAACCGATCCCGCACGGCTCAATGACGCCTGGTGGCGGATCGTCGGCCGGCACGACATGCTGCGGGCCACCGTCCACCCCGACGGGTACCAGGAAGTCCTCCCCAGCATCCCCGAACACCCCATCGCCGCCCGCGATCTGCGCGGCGCCGCCGCCGAGGAGGTGGAACGGCACGTCGAGAGCGTCCGGGAGGAACTGGCCGCCCGGGTACCGCCCACCGACGTGCCCCCGCTGTTCGCACTCCGCATGACCCACTGCGACGACGAACTGATCCTGCACCTGTCCATCGACCAGCTGATCGTCGACTACGCGAGCCTGCTGCTCGTGCTGGCCGAGCTGGAGGACGTCTACCACGGCAAGCGGCTCGAACCGCTGGACATCGGGTTCCGCGACTACGTCCTGACCCGCCGCCGCCAGACGCTCACCGGCGAGTACGACCGGCACCGCGCCTACTGGACGCGCCGGCTGCCCGAGCTGCCCCCGGCACCCGAACTCCCGGTGGCCGGTACGGGGACGACGGCCGTGGGACCGTTCCGCCGGCTGGAGGCGCGGCTCGACGCCCGCCGCCGCCGCGCCTTCGAGGCCAACGCCGCGGCCAACGGCCTCACCGCCTCCACCGCCGCGCTGACCGCCTACGCCGAGGTCATCGGCCGCTGGAGCGGCAGCCCCCGCTTCATGCTCAACGTCCCCACCTTCACCCGGCTGCCGCTGCACGACCAGGTCGACCGGCTGGTGGGCGACTTCACCGCCGTCGAACTCCTGGCCGTCGATCTGCGGGAGGAGGCGAGCTTCGCCGAGCGTGCCAAGACCGTCGGCGCCGACCTCCTGGAGGACCTGGCGCACTCGCTGTTCACCGGCAGCCAGGTCCTCGCCGAGCTGAGCCGGGCCGGCGAGTCGGGCCCGCTGCTGATGCCCGTCGTCTTCACCAGCACCCTCGGCTCCGCCACCACCCGGCAGCCCCGCGCGCAGGTGCGGCACGCCAGGACCCAGACCCCGCAGGTGTGGCTCGACTGCCAGGTGATGGAACGCGCCGACACCCTCGCCCTCAGCTGGGACATCCGGGAGGGCGTCCTCGCCGGGGACACGGTGACCGACCTCTTCGAGGCGTTCACCGCCCTGCTGACCACCCTGGCCGACGACCCCGCCGCCTGGCGCGAGCCCGCCCGCGTCGCGCTGCCCGCGCGCACCGCGGCGGTGCGCGAGCAGGCCAACGACACCGCCGCGCCCCTCCCCCGGGGCCTGCTCCAGGACGGCCCGCTGGCCGTCGCCCGCCGCACCCCGGACGCCGTGGCGGTCATCGGCCGCGACCGGACGATGACCTATGGCGAACTGCTGGAGCGGGCCGGCGGCGTGGCCCGGGCGCTGCGGGCCGCCGGCATCGGGGCCGGCGACATCGTCGCCATCACCATGGACAAGGGCTGGGAGCAGCCCGCCGCGGTCCTCGCCACCCTGCTGACCGGGGCCGCCTATCTGCCGCTGGACACCAACCAGCCGCGCGCCCGCCGGGACACCATCCTCTCCGACGCGCACGCCGCGGCCGTCCTCACCCAGTCCTGGCTGGAAGCCGGCCAGGACTGGCCCGAACACCTCACCGTCCTCCCGGTGGACACCTGCCCGCCCGCCGCGCCGCCCGCCGACGCCCCGGACACCGAACCCGACGACCTGGCCTACGTCATCTACACCTCCGGCTCCACCGGGGCGCCCAAGGGCGTGATGATCTCGCACGCCGCCGCGCTGAACACGGTCGCCGACATCAACCGCCGCTACGAGGTCGGCCCGCAGGACCGGGTGTTCGCCCTCGCCCAGCTCGGCTTCGACCTGTCGGTCTACGACATCTTCGGCCCCCTGTCCCTGGGCGCGGCCATGGTGCTGCCCGATCCGGCGCGCCGCGGCGACCCCTCCAGCTGGGCGGAGATCGTCCGCGCCGAGGGCGTCACCCTGTGGAACTCGGTGCCGGGCCAGTTGCAGATGCTGCACGATTATCTGCGGGCCGACGACCCGCCGCTGCCCGGGCTGCGGCTGATGCTGCTCTCCGGCGACTGGATCCCGCCCACCCTGCCCTCCGCCGTCGCCCGCTGGGCGCCCCACGCGCGGGTGCACAGCCTGGGCGGCGCCACCGAGGCGTCCATCTGGTCCATCCAGCACCCGATCGGCGCGGACGACGCGCGGCGCCGGAGCATCCCGTACGGCAAGCCGCTGGCCAACCAGACCTTCCATGTGCTGGACGCCGCCCTGCGGCCCCGCCCCGACCTGGTGCCCGGGGAGCTGTACATCGGCGGCGCCGGGCTCGCCCAGGGCTATCTCGGGGACAGCGCCAGGACCGCCGAACGTTTCGTCCACCACCCCGGCACCGGCGAACGGCTGTACCGCACCGGCGACCTCGGCCGTTACCTGCCGGACGGCTCGATCGAGTTCCTCGGCCGCGACGACCACCAGGTGAAGATCCGCGGCTACCGGATCGAACTCGGCGAGATCCAGGCCGCTCTGGACGCCCTGCCCGCCGTGGGCGCCGCCGCCGTGGTCGTCGCGGGCGGCCGGGGCGAGGCCCCCTCGTCCGCGCCGCAGACCCTGGCCGCGTTCGTGGAGCCCGCCCGCCGCGACACGCCGCTGCCCGTCCCCGCCTGGCTCGCCCCCGCCGCGGACGCGGCCATGGCCGAGGCGTCGTCCGGCGTCGACGTGGCGGCGCTCGCCGCCTTCCGTACGGCGCTGGGCGAGGCCGCGCTGTGCTCCATCGCGGACACCCTCGCCCCCGCCTTCGGCGACGGGTCCGGCCCCAGGACCGCCGCGGAGATCAACGCGGCGCTCGGTGTCGCCCCCGCCCACCACCGGCTGGTCCGCCGCTGGCTGCGCTCACTCGCCGACGCCGGACGGCTCACCGCCCTGCCCGGCGGCGGCTACCGGGAACTGCGGGCCCCGGGCGCGGAGGCCACCGCCGCGGCCTGGGAGTCGGCGGCCGGACACGAACGGGCGGCCCGCTGGTCCCCCGAGCTGTTCGCCACCGTCCGCCGCTGCGCCGGCATCCTGACCCGGCTGCTCACCGGGCAGCACACCGTCGCCGAACTGCCCTTCGCGGACGCGTCCCCCGAGGCGCTCGCCGCCGCATACCGCGGCAACACCGCCTCCCGTACCCTCCACCGGGTCCTGGCGGACGGCATCGGGGAGATCGCCCGCCGCCACGCGGGCGCGGCCCCCCTGCGGATCATGGAGGCCGGACTGCGCGGCGGCGGCGCCGTCGCCGGCATCCTGGCGGCGCTGGGCGACACCCCCGTCGACTACCTGGCCACCGATCCCGCCGCCCGGCACCGCGCCGCCGTGGAGGCGGAGTGCGCGGACGACCCGCGGGTGCGCTGCGCGCCCTTCGACCCGGCGCTCGACCCGCGTGACCAGGGCTACCCGCCCAACTCCGTGGACGTGCTGGTGTGCGTCGGCGTGCTCGACAACCTCCCCGACATCGGCGCGGCGGTGCACCGTCTGGGGTCGCTGGTGGCGCCGGGCGGCTGGCTCGTCCTGCTGGAGAACACCGACGACGAGGACCACGCGGTGCGGATCTCCACCGAGTTCCTGCCCGAGCACGCCGGTCCGTTCGACGACCTCCGCCGGGAGGCGGAGCAGACCTTCCTGGGGACGGCGCAGTGGTCGCGGCTGCTGACCGAGCGGGAGGGCAGGATCGTGGCGGAGTACCCGGCCGACGCGTCCACCGCCGCCGCCTTCGGCCAGCGGCTGTACTTCGTCCAGCCCAAGCCGTACCGGGAGCCGCTGGACGCCGCCGCGCTGGCCGCCCACGCCGGCGCGCTGCTGCCCGAGTACGCGGTGCCCGCCCAGTGGCAGATCCTCGACGCGCTGCCGCTGACCGCGAACGGCAAGACCGACCGGGCGCTGCTGGAGCGCTGGGCCGGCCGGCCCGAACGGCAGGCCCTCGCCCCCGCGTCCGACCAGCCGCGCGACGCTCTGGAGCGCGCGCTCGCCGCCCTGTGGTGCGAACTGCTGGAGCTGGAGCGGGTCGGCCGTGACGACGACCTGTTCGCCCTCGGCGGCGACTCCCTGCTGGTGGCCCGCATCGTCGGCCGGCTCCGGGAGGGCCTGGACGGTCTCGACAGCGAGTGGGACCTCGAATGGGAGGTCGTGCTGCGGCATCTGCTGCGCCGGCCCACCGTGGCCGGGCTCGCCGACTACCTCCGCGACGTCTCGGCCGGCCCCGGGGGCACCGAGGCCGCCGAGTCCTCTCCGATCGTCACCCTGGAGGAGGCGGACGGGCCGGTGACCGTCCTGGTGCACGCCGGGACCGGCACCCTGCTGCCCTACCGGCCGCTGATCACCGAGATCCGGGCCGCGTCCTCGGGCCGCAACGCCCTGGTGGGGCTGGAGATCCCGGAGCTGGACGCGTTCCTCAACGCGGACCCCACCGGGCTGATCGACCGGCTCGCCGCCCGCTACGCCCGCGCCCTGCAAGACGCCGGGCACACCCGGTTCGACATCGTGGGCTACTGCGTGGGCGGGGTCATCGCCACCGAAGTGGCCCGCGTCCTGGGCGAGTCGGGGGCGGAGGTCCGCAGCCTCACCGTCATCAGCAGCCACAGCCCCACCTTCCGGATCGACGACGAGCTGCTGTCGGAGTACTCCTTCGCCCTGATGATGGGCATGGACCTGGCGCACATCGGCTTCCCGGCGGACCAGGACCGGGTGGGCGCGGCCGTCGGGGCCGTCCTCGACCGCTCCCCCGACGCGGTCGCCGACGGCGCGATCGCCGACCTGGACGGCGCGTACGCCGACATCGCGGCGGCCTTCGCCGCCCTGGAGGCGCTGCCCAGGATGGCCCGGGTGGGCCGGATGGTGGAGGCCCTGCCGCCGGAACTGGCCGGCACCTACCAGCCGGAGGGCCTGCTGCGCGCCCTGCGCACCTACCAGCAGAGCACGTTCGCGCTCAGCCGGCACCGCGCCGAACCGTACGCCGGGGACATCACCTTCCTGCGGCACAACGGCGCCTACCCGTTCCCGGGCAGCGCCGACACCATCACCGACCACTGGGCGAAGATCTGCCTGGGTGAACTGAGCAGCCGGGACATCCCCGGCCAGCACTTCACCTGCATGACCGGCGATCACGTGCCCACCGTCTTCAGCCACCTGAGCGACATCGTCGAAGGGATGACGCCGTGATCGCCGTTCTGGGAGCCTCCGGAGAGGTCGGCCGGCACGCCGTCGCCGCCCTGGCCCGGGCGGGCACCGGCCCGCTCCGGCTGGGGGCCCGCCGCCCCGGAGCCATCGGCACCGAGGAGGCGGGCCCCGGGGCCCGGGTCATGGCGGTGGACGCCACCGACCCGGCCGCGCTGGCCCGGTTCTGCGCGGGCAGCCGGCTGGTCCTCAACTGCGCGGGACCGAGCTACCTGCTCAAGGAGACGGTGGCGCGGGCGGCCCTGGCGGCCGGCGCCGACTACGTGGACGTGCTGGGCGACGACCCGGTCGCCGAGGCCCTGGCCGCCGCCGGGGCCCCGGCCGCCGGGCGCACCGCCGTGCTGTCGGCCGGCACCGTACCGGGCCTGTCCGTGCTCGTCCCGCGCCATGTCCTGGCGCTGACCGGCCCCGGGGAGGCCGCGGCCACCGCGCTGACCGTCCACGCCGGGGGCCTGGAGCGGGCCACCCCCACCGTCGCGGCCGACATCCTGCTGTCGCTCACGACGGGCGGGGTGGGCGGCGAGCGGTTCGGCCACCCGCTGGCGGCCTGGCGCGACGGCCGCCGCGAGCAGCGCGTCCTGCGGACCGACGAGTCCGCCGAAGTGCCCTTCTACCCGGACCGGGTGGCGGTGCAGCCGCTGCTCACCGCCGAGATCGAACGGCTGGCCGCGGCCCTGCCCCTGGAGCGGGCCGACTGGTACAACGTGTTCCCCGGCCGCCGGACCCGTGCGCTGTTCACCGCGCTGCCCACGCTGCCGGTGGACTCCCCGGAGCAGCGCGCCGCGGTGATCGACCGCGTCATCCGGGCGAGCGAGGCCGACCTCGCCGGCGCCGACCCGTACTACCGGATGGTCTTCACGCTGTCCGCTCCCACCTGGTCGCGGACCGCCGTCGTCCGGGCCGGGGACAGCTACCGGCTCACCGGGGCCGTCGCGGCGCTCACCGTACGCGCCCTGCTGGCGGGCCGGATCCGGCCCGGGCTGCACTTCGCCGGGGACGTGCTGGACCCCGGCGAGGTCGTCGCGGAGCTGGCCCGGGACGGGGCCGCCGAGGTCGAGGTGTTCGCCACCGCGGCGCCCGGCGGCGCCCCGGCGCAGCTCGCGTTCGAGGACGGTGCCCTGTGACCGTCCCGCCGTCCCCGCCGTCCCCCGGCCGTCCGCTGCGCACCGTGGTCGCGGGCACCAACTTCGGCCGCTTCTACATCGACGCGGTGAACGCCCACCCCGGGTTCGAGCTGGCCGGCATCCTGGCCCGGGGCGGCGCCCACTCACGCGCGCTGGCCGGGAAGCTCGGCGTGCCCTGCTGGACACGGCTGGCCGACCTGCCCGGCGACATCGACGCCGCCGTCGTCGCCGTCCCGTCCGCCGTGATGGGCGGCAACGGGACGGAGCTGGGGCGGGAGTTGCTGGAACGCGGAGTGCACGTCCTCCAGGAACACCCGCTGCACCCGGACGAACTGGCCGGTTCGCTCCGTCTCGCCCGGGCCCGGGGCCGGCAGTTCCGGGTCAACACCCACTACCCGCACGTGCGGTCGGTGCGCCGCTTCCTGCGCGCGGCGACCGCGCTGCGGGCCCGGCAGCCGGTGCTGTTCGTGGACGCCGCCGCCCCGGTGCACGTCCTGGCTCCCCTGGTGGACATCCTCGGCCGGGCCCTGGGCGGGCTGCGCCCCTGGCGGCTGGACGACCCGGCGCCGGTGTCGCGGGAGGTCGGCGCGGCCACCGGGGACCGTACCCCGGTCCAGCTGCTGCACGGCGCGATCGCCGGTGCCCCGGTGACCCTGCGGGTGCAGAACCAGCTGCACCCGGGGGACCGCGACAACCACGCGCTGTTCTGGCACCGCGTCGCCATCGGCACCGAGGGTGGGGTACTCACCCTCGCCGACACCCATGGGCCGGTGCTGTGGCATCCGAGGCTGCACTCGCCCCGGGACGACGGCCACCGGCTGGTGTTCGAGGCGGGGCCGGGGGCGGAGGATCTGCTGCTCCCCGCCGCCGAGGTGGTCGGCGATCCGGCCGGGACGCCGCCGCGCTTCGCGGACATCTTCTCCTCGTGGTGGCCCGAGGCGGTCGGCGAGGCGCTCGGGTCGTTCGCCGAGGGCATCGCCAGGGGAGACGACCCGCTGCGGTCGGCGGGCCACGATCTGGCGGTCTTCGGGCTGTGGCGCGATCTGATGGCCCGGCTCGGCCCGCCCGAACTCATCCGCCCGCCCGCCCCGCGCCCGCTGACGGTCCGCGACCTGGACCCGGAGCCGGCGGGCGCGCCGGATCCGGCGCCGGACGGCGGTCCCCGTCCCGCCGAGGCCGCCGCCGCCCGCCGGCCCCCGGCGGCGGCCGGCGCCGGGGACGAACCGGGGGCGGGCTACACCGGCCCCGCCGAGTTCTTCGATCTGGGCGCCGGTGAGCACACCTCGCGCACCGGCCCGGCCGTGGTCGCCGCGCTCGCCGGAATCGACCCGCACAGCGGCCCGCTGCTGGACATCGGGGCGGGCACCGGCCTGGTCACCCGGCAGATCGCCCGCGCCTACCCGGACTGCCACCTCGTCGCCGCAGAACCGGCGGCCGGGATGCGGGCGGTGCTCACCGCGCGGCTGGCCGAGGACCCCGACCTCGCGCGGCGGGTCACCGTACGGCCCGACGCGGCGCACGAACTGGCCCTGCCGGACCGGATCTGCGCGGCGGTGCTCTGCGGCGTCCTGGGGCACATCGACGCCCCGGGCCGCCGGGAGCTGCTGCGCGCGCTGGCGGAACGGCTGGCGCCCGGGGCCCCGTTGATCGTGGAGATGATGGGGCTGACCGCGCCGGTCTCGATGCCCCCGACCCGGCTGCGCCGGGCCGCCCTCGGCCGCCGCACGTACGAGTGGTGGATGTCCGGGGAGCCCTCCGGCGAGGAGCGGATGCGGCTGGACACCACCTGGCGGGTGTTCGAGGACGGGAAGCAAGTGCACGAGGTGCGCGACCACTACCACTGGTACACGGTCGGCCTGGAGCGGATCGCGCGGGAGAGCGGGCTGGTGCTGGAGCGGCCACCCGCGCCGCACGCGGCGGCCGTTCCGCACCTCGGGGTGCTGCGCGGTGCGGAACGGCGCCCGGTCACCAGGTGACGAGGACCTGTTCCGGCCCGAAGGCGATCCCTTCGTGCCGGAACCGGACCGCGTCCGCGGGAACGGCCGCGCGCAGGGTCGGAATACGGTCCAGCAGCGTACCGATCGCGAGGTTCAATTCCAGCCGGGCGATGTTCTGACCGACACATTGATGCACGCCGTAGCTGAAAGCGACGTGCTGTTTTTCAGCGCGCCCGAAATCAATGGTCCCGGGATCACTGAATATCTCCGGGTCATGATTTGCTGCGGCAAGGAGAGGAATGATTCCCTCGCCCGCGGGGATGGTGTGTCCGCCGATCTCGATGTCCTCGGTCGCGGTGCGCAGGGCGATCGAGTCGCCGACGGACAGCGCGCGCAGCAACTCCTCCACGGCGGCGGGCAGGACGGAGTGGTCCCGGCGCAGTTCCTCGATCAGTTCGGGCCGCTCCAGCAGGGCCAGCACGCTGAGTGCGATCTGGTTGGTCGTGGTCTCCCAGCCGGCCACCACCAGGATGGCGAGGGTGGTGACCAGTTCCTCGCGGCCGACCAGCCCGGTGCGCAGCTGCTCGGCGACGAGCCGGCTGCACAGGTCGTCCCCCGGGGTCTCTTCCCGCTCGGCGATCACGTCGTCGATGACGGACGACAGGGCACCGATGCCCTCGCTCGCCCCCTCGGCGGTGCTGGCGCCGCCGCCGAAGACCTGGGAGCCGAGGGTGCCGGTGATGCGGCGGAAGGCGGCGTCCGCACGCCGCACGCCGATCAGTTCGCACATCACGGTGCTGGACACGGCATGCGCGTAGTGCGTGACGAGGTCGACCGGCGGTCCGTAGGCGAGGAGTTCGTCGATCCGGTCGTCCACGATCCGCTGGATGTCGCGGCGCATGCGGCGCGACTTGCGGACGGTCATCTCCGCGAGCAGCATCCGGCGGAACCGGGTGTGTTCGGGCGGGTCCATCCGGATGAAGGGCCGGGTCCTGGCCCCCACCTCCTGCTCGCCGGCCACCAGGGCGGGGAAGTTGGGGTGCCGGATGTCCGCGCTGACCCGCGGGTCGGCCAGTACGGCCCGCACCTCGTGGTACCCGGTGACCACCCAGGCCGTCCGTCCGGTGGGGAGCGTGACGCGGGCCACGGGTGCCTCGGCGCGCAGTGCCGCGTACTGCGCGGGTGCCGTGAAGGGGCACTGCCGGGCCATGGGGAACGGGTGCGCGGCGGGGTGGTCGGGGCTGGCATCACTCATGCGGATTTCCCTTCGTACGGACGCGCCGGCGGTGCGCATCGAATGTTCGCTCCTGCGAAATACCGTTCCGGTTCCGCGGATTGCAGGCACGTCGGCCGGGCATCGTCCATTTCTCGGCGGAAGCAGTGGCTACTATATGACGATCGCCCGCCGATGCCACGGCGCGGTTTCCGCTGAACAGGAATGGGTCATGCCGCCGATGAACCGCGATACGGAGCTGTGGCTCCGCCGCCCCTTCAGCCGGCCGGAGGCGTCCGTCCTGCTGGTGTGTTTCCCGCACGCCGGCGGAGCGGCCTCCTCCTTCCGCCCGTGGCAGGTGCTGCTGCCCACCGGGATCGATGCCGTGACGGTGCAGTACCCGGGCCGGCAGGACCGGTTCGCGGAGGACCCGGTGGACTCGATGGACGTGATGGTCCAGCGGATCGCCGACGCGCTCGCCGGCGCGCTGGAGGGCCCCTACGCGCTGTTCGGCCACAGCATGGGCAGCGCCATCGCCTACGAGGTGGCCCTCGAACTGCGGCGCCGCGAACTGCCGCCCCCGGTACGGCTGCTGGCCTCCGGTCGGCCCGCGCCCCGGCACGCGACGGGCGGTGAGGTGCATCGACGCGGTGACGAGGCCCTGGCCGCCGAACTCGTCCGGCTGGGCGGGACACCACCGGAGGTGCTGGCCGACCCGGAGCTGCGGGCCACCGTCCTGCGCTGTGTGCGCGGCGACTACCGGCTCATCGAGTGCTACCGGCCCGCCCCGCACCCGCCTCTCGACTGCCCGGTCAGCGTCCTGACCGGGGACCGCGACCCGGAGTGCGACGCGTCCGCCGCGCGCACCTGGGCCGGCGTCACCCGCGCTCCGCTGGATGTCACCGTCTTCGACGGCGACCACTTCTTCCTCGTCCCGCAACGGGAGCGGGTGGCCGAGGTGATCGCCCGCGACCTGGGCCTTCCCGCCACCCGCCCCGCACGGATCTGGCCCAGCACCCCCTGACGGAAAGGACACCCCATGGTCGCCGACTACTACACGGCCTCCGCCGAGTTCTACGAGATGGTCGCCGCCCGGCATGTGCGCACCAGCGCCGGGCCGCTGAGAACGGCCCTGGCCGGGGTCGACACCGCGCACGGCCCCGTGGTGGAGATCGGGGCCGGGACCGGCCGGATCACGGAGGTGATCGCCGGGGCGCTGCCCGGGGTCCCCATCATCGCGGCCGAACCCTCCACGCCGATGCGCGCGATGCTCACCAGCCGGGTTTTCGGCGACCCGGATCTGCGGCGCCGGGTGACCGTGGTCGCGGACCCGGCTCAGCGGCTGCAGCTGCCCGCAAGGGTGAGCGCGGTGGTGATCTTCGGCGTCGTGGGGCATCTGACCCGGGACGAACGCCTGGCCCTGTGGCGGGAGCTGCGCGGCAGGCTGCCGGCCGGCGCCCCCGTCGTCGTCGAACTGATGGGCGCCGGGGCCACCCGTACCATCCCGCCCTTCCGCATGCTGCGCGAGACGATCGGCGAGCAGACGTACGAGTGGTGGACGGAGGCGGAACCGGTGAGCGGGGAGGTGATGCGCTGGCGCACCTCGTGGAAGGTCTTCCGGGACGGCCGTCAGGTGCGGAGCACCACGGACGCGTACACCTGGGAGAACCTGACGCTGGAACAGCTGGCGGCGGAGGCGGGCATGAGCAGCCGGATGATCAGCGCGGGCGGGGTGCCCGGCTCCCCCGAGATCGGTCTGCTCCACCCCTGACCCGCTTCCGCCCATCCGGTCCGCGGCGGAGTGTGCCACCATAGTGAAAACGATACCCATATTCATCTAAGGGAGAGCGGATGGGCGCGACGACGGGGCCGGGCACGGCAGGGGGCCGGCGGCTGCCGGTGACGGTGCTGTCGGGCTTTCTGGGGGCGGGCAAGACGACCCTGCTCAACCACGTGCTCGGCAACCGCGACGGCTTGCGCGTGGCCGTGATCGTCAACGACATGAGCGAGATCAACATCGACGCGGAGCTGGTGCGGGACGGCGGTGCGCTCTCCCGTACCGAGGAGCGCCTGGTCGAGATGACCAACGGCTGCATCTGCTGCACCCTGCGGGACGATCTGCTGGAGGAGGTGGACCGGCTGGCCCGCGCCGGCCGGTTCGACTACCTGCTGATCGAGTCCAGCGGCATCTCCGAGCCGATGCCGGTGGCCGCCACCTTCTCCTTCCCGCGCGACGACGGGGCGACGCTGGGTGATCTGGCCCGGCTGGACACCATGGTGACCGTGGTGGACGCGCTCAACTTCCTGCCCGAGCTGGCGGCCGGCGACGCCCTCAGCGACCGGGAGCTCGCGCCGTTCGAGGGGGACGACCGCACCGTCAGCGATCTGCTGGCCGACCAGATCGAGTTCGCCGATGTGCTCGTGCTGAACAAGACGGACCTGGTCGGCACGGCCGAGACCGAGCGGCTGGAAGCGGCCCTGCGCCGGCTCAACCCGGTGGCGAAGGTGGTGCGCACGGCACACGGCCGGGTGGACCCGGCCGAGATCCTGGGCACCGGACGGTTCGATCTGGCGAGGGCGCAGGAGTCGGCGGGCTGGCTGGCGGAGCTGAACGGGGACCACATCCCGGAGACCGAGGAGTACGGCATCTCCAGCCTGCTCTTCCGCGCGCAGCGGCCCTTCCGGCCGGAGCGGCTGTGGCGGCTGCTGACCGAGGACTTCGACAGCGGCGCCTTCGGTGACGTGCTCAGGTCCAAGGGCTTCTTCTGCCTGGCGACCCGCCCCGGGATCACCGGGCTGTGGTCGCAGGCCGGTTCGGTGGCGCGGTTCGAACCCTCGGGGGTGCGGTCGCCGGGGGACACCGATGCGGGCGGCCAGGAGCTGGTGTTCATCGGGACCGGCCTCGACAAGGACGCGCTGCGGGCGGCGCTGACGGCCTGTCTGCTCGACGACACCGAGTGGGCGGCGGGCCCGCGCGGATGGGCGGAGTACGACGATCCGTTCCCGGCCTGGGACGCGGACCACCTCCAGGACCACGACCACGACCACGGCGCCCCGGTGCCCGGCATCGTGATCGGGGTGGCCGCCTCATGAGAGCAGCCCGGCGCGGCGGGTTTGGCCCGCTGCGCGGGGCCGCACGGGGTCAGCGTTCGCCGGTGACCAGCAGCATGGAGTGCACCAGGTAGTAGCCGGGTTCGTCGAGCAGGTAGCGGTCGCTGCCCGGTGTCAGCAGCGCCTCGGCCAGTTCCAGCTCGCCGTCGTCCATCCCGGCCTCCCGCCCCTTCCCCCGGGCGGCATCCAGGAGTTCGGGCCACACCACCCGCTCCAGGTACGGCCGCGCCGTCGGGTCGTCGTCGACGGGGAAGGCGACACGCGGCAGGACGCGGACCCGGACGTTGCGCAGCCCGGCGGCCACCGCCCAGTGCACATGCCGCTCGTAGTGGGTCGGCCCGCCGCCCGGGATGCCCCAGTTCAGCTCGGAGGCAGTGCGCAGTTTCTGCTGGAGGCGGGAGTGTCCGGGGAGGAACTGCGCCTGGTAGTAATTGCTGCTGAAGAGCGCGAGCACCCCGCCCGGGGAGAGCGCGCCGGCCAGTGCCCCGACCGCTCCGGCCGGGTCGGCGAAGTTGCCCGGCCACACCACGTCGCTCGCCCAGATCGCGTCGAACCCCTCACCGGGTGCGGACGCCTCGGCCAGTGCCTCCAGCAGATCGCCTTCGCGGGTCTCCACCCGGGAGGCGACGCGGGACTCTTCGGCGTGCGCCCGCGCCAGGGCCAGGGCCTGCGGGTTGCGGTCGATGCCCAGCACCCGTGCCGCGGGGTCACCGGCCCGGGCCAGTGCCACCAGGCCCCCGCCGGCGCCGGTGCCGGCGTCCAGCAGCCGGGTGCGGCCGGCGAGTTCCAGGGCGCCCACCGCCTGTTCGACCGTCGGTGCCACGAACGCGCGGTTGGCCAGCAAGTACGCGGTGATCGTGCTGGGTTGCATGTCCCTCACCGTCGAATCCCCTTCCCTTAAACGAAAATGATTATCAGTATAGGCAGACCCCGATCCCGGATGGGCAGCGTGACGGAGGCCACTTCGATGCACCGTTGTTGGCAATGATTATCATTTGTAGGCTCCTCGCCGTGCCGCCCCTTCGCGGCACCCCATCGCTTCGTCACGCCGAGAGCAGGGAGAAGCCACGCCATGACCACACGATCGAGTCCGCGTCGCCGAAAGGCGGTCGCGGTCCTCGCGGCGGTGATGCTGGCGGCAGGTACGGCGACTGCTGCGCACGCAGCCGATCCACTGATCCTGGACCACGGCCACATCGACACCTTCCATGTCGCCGTCGAAGACGGGGAGCTGGTGCTCTCCCTGGCGGAGGACGTCACCGGCTCACACGTCCGGCACCAGCCCGAGGACGTCCTGCTGAGAGTGAAGGAGGAAGCCTGGACGGAGCAGATACCCAGTCAGTTCCCGGGCTCCCCGGAGGGTTACGTCCTCCCGCTGACCCAGGACCGGAATCTGATCTGGCCCGGCTGGGACACCAATGGTGTCGCGGGCAGCGGCTACACGGACGTGTCGATCGACATCACCGACGTCAACGGCCCCGGCGACATCCACCTCTACACCCTCACGGGCTTCGGCACCCCCACGTCCCTCCTCCAGGACGGCGGGTTCCAGCTCCCCGGCACCATCCGGGAAGCCCGCCCCGCGCACACCCACGCCCAGTGGACCTTCAGCGCCGCGGGTGAGTACACCCTCCAGGTACGGGCGACCGCCACCGACCCGGACACCGGGGCGACCCTCACCAGCAACCCGGGAACGTACGCCTTCTCCGTCGGCGACGGGGCGGCCGGACAGCCCCAGATCCCGTCCTCGCTGGCCATCCACGGCCTCGCGGACCACTACCACACCGGCGACACCGTCAGCCTGACCGCCGTTCCGGACGTGGCGACCGACCTCGACCACTACCACTGGTACACCCGGGACAACGCCTCCGACAGCTGGTCGGTCGTCCCCGGCCTGGGCGGGGCGGAGTTCACCGGCATCGCCGACCACGACGGCCGGCAGATCAAGGCCGCGCTCTTCGGGGACGATCACGCGGTGGTCGCCGAGTCGGAGCCGGTGACCGTGCACATCGACGACCACGGGGACGGCGAAGAACCAATCGGGACGGTGCTGACCGTCACCGGTGCGGAAGGCCACTTCCACCCCGGCGACACCGTCGAACTCACCGCCGTCCAGGAACCCGCGACCGACCTGGACCACTACCACTGGTTCACTCGCCCGGACGGCGCCGCCGCCTGGAGTCTGGCCGGCGACGCGGGCACCACCGACACCTACACCTTCACCGCGCTGGCCGACATCGACGGCTACCAGGTGCAGGCCCGCCTCTACGACGACCACCACGACACCGTCGCCACCTCCGAACCCGTCACCCTGCACATCCAGGACCACGGGGACGGCGAAGGCCCCGTCGACATGGTGCTGACCGTCACCGGTGCGGAAGGCCACTTCCACCCCGGCGACACCGTCGAACTCACCGCCGTCCAGGAACCCGCCACGGACCTGGACCACTACCACTGGTTCACCCGCCCCGACGCCGACGCCACCTGGAGCCTGGCCGGCGACGCGGGCACCACCGACACCTACACCTTCACCGCACAGGCCGACATCGACGGCTACCAGGTCCAGGCCCGCCTCTACGACGACCACCACGACACCGTCGCCACCTCCGAACCCGTCACCCTGCACATCCAGGACCACAGCGGGGACCACGGCACCGGGGGCGGCACCACCGGCACCGTGATCGGGAACACCTCCGAGCCGCGGCTGTGCCTGCCGCAGGAGCAGGAGGTGGAGCGGGAGGTCCCGGTCACCGAGGACTTCTCCCTGGTGCTCGACCACGGCCACATCGACCTCTTCAACGTCACCGCCGACGGCGGGTCGCTGACGCTCGACCTCAAGGAGGACGTGACGGGCAGCCACGAGCGGCACGCGCCGGGTGAGGTGCTGCTGCACGTCAAGCCCGAGGCGTACACCGACGCGATCCCCGAGGGTTACCCGGGCGCCCCGGCCGGGTACCTGCTGCCGCTGACCCAGAACCCGGATCTGATCTGGCCGGGCTGGGACACCAATGGCGTCGCGGGCAGCGGCTACACCGACGTGACCATCGACATCACCGCCGTCGACGGCCCCGGCGACGTGTACCTCTACACCACCTCCACCTTCGGCGCGGCGGTACCGGTCCTGGAGGGCGGTGGCTTCGAACTCCCCGGTTCCGTCCGGGAGCAGAGCCCGGCGCACACCCACGCCCAGTGGACGTTCTCCGAGCCGGGGCAGTACACCCTGACCGCCCGGGCGACCGCCACCGACCCGGCCGGCGGCGGCAGCATCACCAGCGGCGAGGAGACCTACACCTTCGCCGTCGACACGCTGCCCGAGGCAGCGGCCTCCGCGACCGGGACGATCACCGAGACCGTGGTCGTCGGCCGCACGGCGGACGGCGAGGAGTGCGACCTGCCCGGCGGAGCGGGCGGGGCGGGCGGTGACGGTGCCAACGGCGGCCTGGCCTCCACCGGCACCCCGTACGTCGCCGGGATCGCGGTGCTCGGCACCTCGCTGCTGGCCGGCGGCGCCGCCACCACCGCGCTGCGCCGGCGCTTCTTCGGCCCGGCCGTCTGATCCACCCACTCCCGCCCGGCGGCAGGCAGCACCGCCGGGCGGGCCGCCCGGGGCCCCGGCCCCGTACGGCCCGCCGCGCCCGCGTCCCGGCGCGGCGGGCACCGGGTACGTCCACCCCCGTCGAGAGGGACCAGCACACGATGACGCGCGAGGCCGATCCCCGTCCCCCGTCCGGTCCCACGCGCCCGGGCGCGGCTCCCGCGCCGCCCGCCGTCACCGGCCGCGGACCGGCGCGGCACCGCCGGACGGCGGCGGTCCTCGCCGCCGGCCTCGCGCTGACGGCGGCCGGCTGCGACATCGCACCGGCGCCCTACGACGACGGACGGGTCCGGGTGGTCACCACGACGGGCATCCTGGCCGATCTGGCCGCCGAGGTCGGCAGCGACTTCGTCGAGGTGCACGCGCTGGTGCCGGACGGCGCGGACCCGCACAGCCACGAGCCGACGCTGCGCGATGTGCGGGAGATCGTCTACGCGGACCTGGCCTTCACCAACTACATGCTGCTGGAGGAGCAGAGCCTGGTCCGTGCCATCGACGCCAACCTGCCGGCCGGCGTACCGAATGTCTCGCTGGCCGAGTCGGCGGGAAAGTACGCGGCGGAGATCATCCCGCTGGTCGAGAACGTCAACCTGGACACCATCTGGCTGGGCCTGCGGGTGCGCGGAACGGGCGCCGGGTACGGCGCGGACCGCACCTCCGAAGTCCGGCTGAAGGCCACCGGGGTGGAAGGCCCGGGCGAGCTGATCGGCTACGTCACCGAGACCTTCGGCGCGCCCACGGTCTTCTTCGACTCCTCCGACGGCTTCGACGCGGACAACGGCTACCGGGACGACACCGCCACCCTGCCCCCGGACGCGCACACCCATATGAGCTGGGCGTTCACCGAGCCGGGCGTCTACCGGCTGGACCTGAGCGCGGAACTGGCCGTCTCCGGGCAGAGCCGCCCGGTCGAACTGGCGGGCGGCACCGTCACCTTCGCGGTGGGGGTGAACGCGCACACCGTCTTCCCCGAGTCGGCCGGCGCGACCGTGCTGGACTCGGGGCACGCCGACATCACCGTCGATCTCGGGGAGGACCCCGGCAGCGAGCCGGCCCTCCACCTCTACGCGGACCCGCACGGCGGCGGGGACGCGACCCAGGAGGTGTACGACCCGGCCCGCACCGTCGTCGAGGTGCCCAACAAGGCGCTCACCGACATCCCCGGTGACCCGCGTTTCCGTTTCCTCGGGCGCGGTGGCGACAGCATCCACCAGCTGCCGCAGGCCGTGCTCGGCCGCCATGTGCACGGTGAGATCGACCCGCATCTGTGGCAGAACGTCCGCAACGCCATGGCGTACGTGAAGATCATGCGGGACGAACTGATGGCCGCCGACCCGGCCAACGCCGCCCACTACCGCTCCAACGCCGCCCGGTATCTGGGGGAGCTGGACGAGCTGGACGCGTACGTGGCCGACACCCTCGCCCGGATTCCCGCGTCCCGGCGCCACCTGGTCACGACCCATGACGCATTCGGCTATCTGGCCGATGCCTACGGGCTGTCCGTCGCCGGTTTCGTCACCCCCAACCCCGGGTCCGAGCCGAGCATGGCGGACCGCCGCAAACTCACCGAGACCATCGCCAACCTCGGCATCCCGGCGGTCTTCCTGGAACCCAACCTCGCGGCCCGCTCCAGCACCCTGACCCAGGTCGCGCGGGAACAGGGCGTCGAGGTCTGCCCGATCCACGGCGACGCGCTCGGCCCCGGCAACGACTCGTATCTGGACATGATGCGCGCCAACGCGGACTCGCTGTACGCCTGCCTCGGCTGACCTCGCCCCCGGGCCCCCTCCCCCGTTCCTTCCGGACCATCCGAACCCATCCACCCACCCAGGGAAGTACACCCCATGCCACTGACAGCTCTTCCCGGCATCCCGCGCCCCGGGCAGCCGCTTCGCCGTCCGCGCCGGTGGGCGGGGCTCGCGCTGTTCCTGGTACCGCTGCTGCTCGTCCCCGGCGTCGCCCGGGCGGACGAACCGGCCGATCCCGTCGATCCGGGCGGCCCCGACGGCTTGGAGCAGAGGGTCGATCCGGACGAGGAGAACGTCGGGGGCGAGGCCGTCCTCAGCACCGGCCATGTGGACCTCGGACCCCGGTTCATCGACGGCGTCTGGCGCATCCAGGGCCGGGACGACTCCCAGGTCCCGCCGGTGTGGCGGCTGCTGACGGACGTGGTGACCGAGGTGTCCGAGGAGGCCAGGCAACCGGTCCCCGACGACGAGCAGTTCGCGTTCCTGGGCGCCGCACCCGGCGCGGACGTGTACGTCATCCCGCAGACCCAGGCGCCCGGCGTCATCTGGCTGGGCTGGAACACCCAGGACCCGGAGGTCATGAACCGGGTCGACCGGGGTGTCACGCTGTCCATGCTGGGCGCCGAGGGCCCCGGGCACTTCTCGGTCTTCCTCCAGGACGGGGCGTTCGGCCCGCCCGACGTGCTGTGGGACGGCTCCGAAGCGGACCGGCAGGACCTGTGGGTGGACGTCAACACGCACACGCACGCCAACTGGGTCTTCACCGAGCCCGGGGTCTATGTGATCGACATCGAGATGTCCGCCGACCTGATCACCGGCGAACGGGTCAGCGACCGGGCGGCGCTGCGGTTCGCCGTCGGCGGGGAGACCGACGTGAGCGAGGCGTTCGCGGCCCGTGCGCTGCCCGAACAGCCCGCCGTGCCGCAGGACGGCGACGGCGCCCCGGCGGAATCCGGCGCCGGGGACCCGGCGGAGCCCGGGGACGACGACGCCGGGCAGCCGGGCCGGGGCGCGCTGAGCGTGCCGCTGGCCGTGGCGGGCGGCGCCGTCGTCCTGCTGCTGGCGGCCGTCGCCCTGGTCACGGTGCGGGGCCGGCGTGCCCGGCGGCTCGCCGCGCTCCCGGAGTCCGGCGAGCGCGGGGACGGTGCCCGGTGAAGGCCCTGTCCGTCGAGGAGCTGACCGTGGAACTCGGCGGCCGTGACGTCCTCCAGCGGGTGTCGCTGGACGTCGAGGCCAAGGACTTCCTCGGCCTCGTCGGCCCGAACGGCGCCGGCAAGACCACCCTGCTGCGCTCGGCCCTGGGGCTGGTGCGGGTCTCCTCGGGCCGGGTGACGGTGGAGGGCAGGCCGGTGCGCCTGGCCCGGGACCGGGTCGGCTACGTCCCGCAACGCCACGAGTTCGCCTGGGACTTCCCCATCAGCGTGGCGGACGCCGTGCTCTCCGGCCGCACCCGGCGCGTCGGCTGGCTGCGGCGGCCGGGCGTGGCGGACCACCGGGCGGTGAACGAAGCCCTGGAGCGGGTGGCGATGTCCGGGCTGCGCGACCGGCCGGTGGGACAGCTCTCCGGCGGCCAGCGGCAGCGGGTCCTGGTGGCGCGGGCGCTGGCGCTGCGCCCCTCCGTGCTGCTGCTGGACGAGCCGTTCACCGGACTCGACGTCCCCACCCAGGAGTTGCTGACGGATCTGTTCGTCCGGCTGAGCCGGGAGGAGGGGCAGGCGGTGGTGATGACCACCCACGATCTGCTGGCCGCGATGCACACCTGCACCCGGCTGTGCCTGATCAACCGGACCGTGGTGGCGGCCGGGACGCCCGGCGAGCTGCGGGATGCCGCGCTGTGGCAGCGGGCTTTCGGCATCCGCGACGGTTCGCCGCTGCTGCGCGCCCTGGAGGTGGACTGATGCTCTCCCCCGCCGAGTTCGTCGCCGATCTGTTCAATCCGGCGCTGTCCTTCCTGCCGAAGGCGCTCTTCGTGGCGCTGATGTCGTCCGTGGTGTGCGGGATCATCGGCTGCTACGTGGTCCTGCGCGGCATGGCGTTCATCGGGGACGCGGTGGCCCACGCCGTCTTCCCCGGTCTCGCGGTCGCTTTCGTCGTCCAGGGCAATCTGGTGATCGGCGGCGCCACGGCCGGGGTGCTCACGGCGGTGGCGGTCGCGGTGTTCGCCCAGAACAGGCGGCTGCGCGAGGACAGCGTGATCGGGGTGTTCTTCGTCGCCGCCTTCGCGCTGGGCATTGTCGTCATCAGCCGCGCGCCGGGCTATTCGGGGTCGCTCCAGCAGTTCCTGTTCGGGTCGATCACGGGTATCCCGGACGAGGACCTCTATGTCGTGGCGGGGTCCTCCGCCGTACTGCTCACGGTGCTGTTCCTGCTCCACAAGGAGTTGGTCGCCGTCACGCTCGACCGCGAGACGGCGCGCGCGGCCGGGCTGCCGGTCTTCGCGCTGGATCTGGCGCTGTACGTGATGGTGTCCGTGGCCGTCGTCATCTCGGTGCAGACGATCGGCAACATCCTGGTGCTGGCGC
Source organism: Streptomyces harbinensis (assembly GCF_900116145.1). Taxonomy (GTDB): domain Bacteria; phylum Actinomycetota; class Actinomycetes; order Streptomycetales; family Streptomycetaceae; genus Streptomyces; species Streptomyces carpaticus. The sequence goes on from NZ_FPAB01000001.1 coordinate 641,745, forward strand.
TGCTGGTGACCCCGGCGGCCTCGGCGCGGCTGCTCACCGACCGGCTGCCGGTCATGATGGCGCTGGCCCCGGCGATCGGCGGTTTCTCGGCCACCGTCGGCCTGTATCTCTCCTGGAGTCTCGACCTGCCCACCGGCGGCACGATCGTGCTGGTCGCCACGGCCGTCTTCCTGCTGGCCTGGGGGCTGGCCCCGCGGCACGGTCTGGTGGCCCGGTTCACCGCGCGCCGCCGCCCCCGTACCGCCGCGACGCCCGACCCTTAATGGACATGGAAACCATCCCCATTTACAGTGCCGTTGCATGGCACGTTCGATCGAACGAGGTGAACCCCTGGTGGGCCGCCGGAAGCGTGAGCGCACCCCACCGGACGCCCCCGGCCCGCGGCCGGCCCGCCGCCGGGAGGCGGTCAGCCGGCTCCTGACCGGCTGCGGCGAGTTCGTCTCGGCACGGCAACTGCACGCCCTCGCGGTGCTCCAGGAGGTCGATGTCAGCCTGACCACGGTGTACCGCGCGCTCAACGAACTGGAGGAACAGGGCTGCGCCGACGTCGTCCTGGACGGCAACGGCGAACGCCTCTACCGGCCGCGAACGGCGGGCGAGCACCGCCACTACCTGCTGTGCCGCGACTGCGGCGTCAGCCGCGTCCTCGACGCGGCCGTCGTGGAGACCTGGACCGAACGGGTGGGCGAGGAGACGGGGTTCGCCGCCCTGGAACACCTGGTCCAGCTCTCCGGCATCTGCGGCCCCTGCCAGTCCACCGACCCGGCCGGCCGGGCGCCCGGGGCCACGGCCGGGGAGTGAGGCGAGACCGGCCGGACCACCGAACGGGGACGCGCGGACCGCCGCCGCCCGCCCGGCACCGCGCTCGCGCGCGGTACCCCGCACATCGGGGGAACTTCCGCGCCCGCGCTCCCGACGATTCACCCATGAGATTCCGTACGATGCCGCCGGCCGCCGCCGGGTGCCTGCTGGCGCTCACCGCCGCGTGTTCCACCGGCACCACCGAACCGGGCACGGCCACGGCTCCCCCGGCCCAGGGCCCCGGGGCGCGCACGTCCTATCCGCTGACCATCGACAACTGCGGCCGGGAGATCACCTTCCAGGAACCCCCCAGCCGTGTCCTGCTGCTCAACGGCACCTCCGTGGCCGAGGTGGAGAGCCTCATCGCCCTCGGTGTCGAGGACCGGATCCTCGCCAACGGCCAGTCCTACGGGGTGTCCGACGACCCCGGGATGGTCGAGCGGATAGCGGCGCTCCCCACCGGGGACCTGAGCCTGAACGAGAACTTCGAGGTCCCCCGCGAGCAGGTCCTCGCCCTCCAGCCCGATCTCGTCATCTCCACCTGGGCCGGCGGCTTCGATGCCGCGACGGGCTCGGCCACCCGCGACCAGCTCGCCGCCGCCGGCATCAACAGCCTCGTCACCCCGGTCAACTGCGCCTACGGTGACCCGGCGGCCCGGCCCGAGGACCAGCGGCGCCACGACGCGCAGTCGGTGGAGTCCTCCTTCGAGCTGCTGTACACCCTCGGCGAGATCTTCGACGTGTCCGACCGCGCGGCCGGCCAGGTGGAGCGGGCACGCGCCGAACTGGCGGAAATCGCCGAGGCGGTGGCGGGAAGCGATCCGGTCAGCGTTCTGGCCGTCTATCCCGGCATGGCGATGATGAACAACAACGGACTGCCCGCCGTCTTCGCCGGGGGCATCTCCGACGACATCGTCGCACGCGCCGGCGCCGTCAACGCCTTCGCGGGCAGCACCGGCCCCGAACTGGCCGACATCAACGCCGAGGCGCTCGCCACCGCTGACGTCGACGTGCTGGTCATCGGCCTCTTCACGGCGGACGAGGACGCCGAGGCGTACGCCCGCGACCTGTTCGAGCGCTTCCCCGCCTGGGAAGCCTCCCGCACCGGCACGTACACCACCGTCTCCGACAGCTTCTACCTCGGCCCGCTGAACGCCCTCGCCGTCGCCAGGATCGCCGATGCCGCGCACAGCCTCCCGTAGCCCTCACCTGATATCGGGCCGCCGCTATCCGCCGGCAGTCGCCGTACTGGCGGGTGCGCTGCTGCTCTCCATCGCGGTGGCGATCTCGGTGGGCACCGTGCACGTCCCGGTCGGTCAGGTCCTCGACGTACTCCTCACGAACCTGACCGGCGGCGGCCGGGAACCGGATCCGCTCACCCAGCAGATCGTCTGGGACTTCCGCACGCCGCGCGTGCTGCTGGCGGCGCTCGCCGGGGCCGGGCTCAGCCTGGCCGGGGTGTGCCTCCAGGCGCTGGTGCGCAACCCCCTCGCGGACCCGTACGTGTTCGGGGTGTCCGCCGGGGCCTCGCTCGGCGCGGTCCTCGCCATGACCACGGGCGTCACCGCCGTGGCCGGACTCGGCGTGACGGGGGCCGCCTTCGCGGGTTCGCTGCTGAGCCTGCTCGTGGTGTTCGCGCTGGCCCAGCACAGCGGGCGGCTGCTGGGCTCCAGCCTGATCCTGGCCGGCGTGGCGATCGCCTACCTCGGCAACGCCGTCACCGGCTACCTCCAGCTCCAGGCCAACCCCTCCGAACTGCGCGCCGTGATGTTCTGGCTCCTGGGCTCCGTGGCGGGCGCCTCCTGGCCGGACCTCGCCATCCCGGCGGTGGCCGCCGCCGTCTGCACGGTCGTCCTGCTGACCCGGGCGCGCCCCATGAACGCCCTGGCCACCGGCGACGACACCGCCGCCGGACTCGGGGTCGGCGTCCAGCGGCTGCGGGTGCTGCTGCTGGTGGCCTCCTCGCTGCTGACCGCCGTCATCGTCAGCGTCGCGGGCGGGATCGGCTTCGTCGGCCTGGTGGTGCCGCACGCCGTACGGCTCCTCGTCGGACCCGACCACCGGAAGGTCATCCCCGTCTCGCTGCTGCTCGGAGCCGTCTTCCTGGTGCTCGTGGACCTGCTCACCCGCACCCTGGACCGGCCCAACGAGATCCCCATCGGCATCGTCACCGCCCTCCTCGGGGCCCCCTTCTTCCTCGCGCTGCTCCGCGGCCGGAAGCGGGTACTGCGATGAGAGTCGACATCCACGGCCTGACCGTGCGGATCGAGGACCGCGCCCTCCTCGGCGACGTGTCCCTGACCGCCGAACCCGGCACCGTCACCGGCCTGATCGGCCCCAACGGCTCCGGCAAGAGCACCCTGCTGCGCTGCGTCTACCGCGCGCTGCGGCCCACCGGCGGGCGGGTCCTGATCGACGACGACGAAGTGTGGAAGCTGTCCTCCCGGGTCGCCGGGCGGCGTACGGCGGTGGTCACCCAGGACCACGACCTGGACAACGGCTTCTCGGTGGCGGAGATCGTGGCCATGGGGCGGCTGCCCCACAAGCGGTTCCTGGAACGTGACAGCGCCTCGGACCACGACACCGTCCGCGCCTGTCTGGCCAGGGTCGGCATGGAGTGGGCCGCCGGCCGGGTGTTCGCCGGGCTGTCCGGCGGCGAGCGGCAACGCGTCCTGCTCGCCCGCGCGCTGACGCAGCGGACACCGGTGCTGCTGCTGGACGAGCCGACCAACCACCTGGACATCGGCTCCCAGCTGGAACTGCTGGAACTCGTCCGCGCACTGGACCTCACCGTCGTGGTCGCGATCCACGACCTGGGGCACGCGGTGGCCTACTGCGACCGGTTGGTCCTCCTGCACGAGGGACGGCTGCGCGCCGCCGGTACGCCCGAGGAGGTGCTGACGCCGGCGACCGTGGCCGAGGTGTTCGGCGTCCGCAGCGCCATCGTCCCGCACCCGCTGACCGGCCGGCCCCACCTGGTGACCGCGCCCGCCGGTTAGAGAGGACGGCACCGAGATGCGGTCGCACCACCCGAGCCGGCACCACGGCATGCGACGGGACCGGCGGATCCGGCCGTCCGCGCCGGTGAGAGCATGAGCGCACCATGCGATTGGACGGAGCGGTGCGCGGCATCAGGGCGGCGGTGTTCGCCGGTGTCTGCGTCGTCCTCGCCCTGGTCGGTCACGTGCACGCCTCGGGTGCGCCCGTACCACCGCCCGTCGCGATGGCCGCCTTCGCGGCCGTCGCCCTCGGCGCCTGGCTGTGCGCCGGTACGGACCGGCGGCCCGTCACCGTCACGCTCGCGGCCCTCGGCACCCAGGCCGGTCTGCACCTGGCCTTCTCCGCCGGGCAGCGGGCCGGCACGCCCCCGGACGGGGCGTCCGGGGCGTCGGCTGTGCAGGATCTCGCGCGCGCCCTGCTGTGCGGTGACGGCCCGTGGACACCGCTGTCCCCCGACCGGGCGGCGGAGCTGATCACGGCCGCGGGTCTCACCGTGCCGGGGCACGATCACGCCGGTCCGGCCCACCACGCGGCGCAGGCGGGCGCGCACCTCGCCCACGGTGCCGGGGAGCACCACTCCGCCGGCATGCTCCTGGCCCACCTCGGCGCCGCACTGCTGTCGGGCCTGTGGCTGGCGTGCGGCGAACGGGCGACCTGCGCGGTGCTGGGGCTGCTCGGCCTGTGGCTGGTCGCGCCGCTGTGGCTGGCCCGGCTGTGGTCGGCGCCCGTCCCGCAGCAGCCCGGGCCCGCGTGCGTGCCCTCGGCGGACGTTCCGGTGCTGCGGGCACGCCTGTTGCTGCACACGATGATCTCGCGGGGGCCGCCCCGCCGGCGGGCTGTCGTCCGACGACAGCGGGGAAGCGCGACGCGGACCGCGTCGTGAGGCCGGGCCGCGCCGCGGTCCGGTGAGCACCCGGACGACCGGCGTACCGGTCGTCTCCTCTCTCATCCGTGACGAGGTCATTTCCATGATCACCCCTGCCCTGACCAGTGAGCCGTCAGGACCGTACCCCCAGGGCGGACCCACCGGCGCGGCACTCGGGACGCCCGAGCCCGGCCCGGCGACCGACGACCGGACCCGGCTGGCACTGACCGCCGCCCGCTCCGGAGCACCGGAGGACATCGCCCGCTTCGTGACGGCCTTCGCGGCGGACGTCACCCGCTACCTCGCGTTCCTGCATCCGGACACCGACGCCGTGGAGGATCTGGCGCAGGAGACGATGCTGCGCGCGATCGTGGCGCTGCGACGGTTCGAGGGCCGGTCCTCGGCCCGCACCTGGCTGTTCTCGATCGCCCGGCGCACCGTGGTGGACAGTGTCCGCCGCGCCTCGGCGCGGCCCAGGCTCGCCGACGGCGAGGACTGGGAGCGGCAGGCCGAGGTCCGTCAGGCACCCGGGGCCCAGGCCGTCCACGGCCTCGACGAGGCGGTGGCGCTGCGCGCCCTGCTCGGCACCCTCACCGCGGAACGCCGGCAGGCGTTCCTCGCCACCCAGGTGTGGGGCCTGTCCTACGAGCACTGCGCCTCGCTCAGCGGGTGCGCGGTGGGCACCGTACGGTCCCGGGTCTCCCGGGCCCGCGCCGATCTGGTGCGGACGCTGCGCGACGCCGAGCGGGTCTGACCGCCGGCGCCGTCCCGGGGCGCGTGGGAGGCGGTGGTACCGCGTCGCGCGCGCCCCGGAGACGGGATGTCAGCTGCCGGGCGGCACGACCACGGCGGTGACGGGGATCTCGCCGGCCTGCCGGAAGCGCAGGACGAAGTCGATCCGTTCCCCTTCGGCGAGCGGACGGTCCGGGGAGAGCATCACATTGGGGGTGAAGGGGCTCATCTCCAGGGTGGCGCCCGCCGGTACGGTGACCCGGGGGATCATCACCATCCGTCCGGCGCCCGTGGTCAGTTCCCGGTCGGAGAACATCGTCCGGCCCCTCTCCGTACGGACCTCCAGAAGCTGGTCGTCCGACCCGCCGGTGTTCACGAGGTCGAAGAAGACGCCGGTGGTGTCCTGGGTGTCGAGGACGGGCAGGAACACCCGGCCCTCGCCGGCCTCGATCGCGGCGGGGGTGCCCGCCCGGCCGGTCCCGGCCCACAGGCTCAGGCAGGCCAGCGTCAGCAGCCCGGCCGCGACCGGTGCGAGGGCCGCCCGGAACGCGCCCGGCAGGCGGGCCGGGCCCGGCCGCCGCGGTGCGGCGGTGCTGTCCTCGGTGGGGCGGGGGCTCATCCGATGCTCCTCGGGCCGTTGCGGTGGGGGCGGGGCGGGGCGGGCGTCCAGGCCCGCAGCCGCAGGCTGTTGAGGACGACGAGGAGCGAGCTGAGCGACATCGCCGCCGCGGCGACCATCGGGTTGAGCCGGCCGGTGGCGGCCGTCGGGATCAACAGCGCGTTGTAGGCGAACGCCCAGACGAGGTTGGCGCGGATGGTGGCCAGGGTGCGGCGGGCCAGCGCGGCGGCGTCGGCGAGCGCCGCCAGATCGCGGCGGACCAGGGTGATGTCGGCGGCGCCGATCGCGGCGTCCGTGCCGCTGCCCATGGCGATCCCCAGGTCGGCGGAGGCGAGCGCGATGGTGTCGTTCACCCCGTCGCCGACGACCGCCACCCGCCGGCCCCGGGCGCGGAGGCCGGCCACCAGGCGTGCCTTGTCCTCGGGGGTCAGCCGCGCGTGCACCTCCGCGATGCGGAGTTCGGCGGCCACGGCACGCGCCGTTCCGGGGACGTCTCCCGTCGCGAGAACGGGCCGGATGCCCAGCCGCCGGAGCCGGTCCACCGCGCGGTAGGCGCCACCGCGCACGGCGTCGCCGATCCCGGCCACCGCCTCCGGCCTGCCGTCCACGACGATGAGGACCGGGGTCAGCGCCCCGGCCTCCGCCCGGGACACCGCTTCCGTCAGTTCCGCGGGCAGTCCGGCCAGGGCGGACGCCGCACACACCTCCACCTTCCGCCCCTCGACCCGCGCGGTCACACCCCTGCCGGGGACGGCGGTGAACTCCTCCGCCGCGGGCAGGTCCTCCCCGCCTCGGGTGGCGTGGGCGACCAGGGCCCGGCCGAGCGGGTGTTCCGCGGGCTTCTCCGCGGCGGCGGCCAGCCGCAGCACCTCCGCCTCCCCGATGCCGCCCTCCCGCACCACGCACCGGGCGACCGTCATCCGGCCGGTGGTCAGCGTCCCGGTCTTGTCGAGGACGACGGTGTCGATCCGCCGCAGCGCCTCCAGGGCGCGCGGCCCCGAGATCAGCACGCCCAGCCGCGCCCCGCGCCCGGTGGCCGCCAGCAACGCGGTGGGCGTGGCCAGTCCCAGCGCGCACGGACACGCGACGACCAGGACGGCGACCGCCGCCGTGAGCGCGGCCTGCGGATCGGCGCCGGCCCCGGTCCAGAAGCCGAGCACCGTCACCGCGACGGCGAGCACGGCTGGCACGAAGCCCCCGGCCACCCGGTCGGCCACCCGCTGGACGCGTGCCTTGCCGGCCTGGGCGTCGGCCACCAGCCGGGCGATACGGGCCAGTTGGGTCTCGCTGCCGACCGCCGTCGCCCGGACCCGTACCGTGCCGCCGCTGTTCACGGCGCCGCCGAGCACGGGCGACCCGGGGGCCACCTCGACCGGCTTGCTCTCGCCGGTCATCAGGGAGGTGTCCAGCGCCGACCGGCCGTGGACGACGACTCCGTCGCCGGCGACGCGTTCGCCCGGGCGGACCACGAACACCTGCCCCACGGCGAGTTCGGCGAGGGGCGCGGTGCGCTCGGTGCCGTCCGCCGCCCGGAGCGTCACCTCGGCCGGAGCCAGGCCGGCCAGGGCCCGCAGCGCGGCGCCCGTCCCGGCCTTCGCGCGGCGTTCGAGTGCCCGGCCCAGCAGCACGAACAGCGGCACCGCGACGGCCGCCTCCAGATAGATGTGGGCGACGCCGTCGGAGGCCGACGGCAGAAAGCTGAACGGCATCCGCATGCCCGGCTCCCCGGCGCCGCCGAAGAACAGGGCGTAGGCCGACCACAGGAAGGAGGCCGTCACGCCCAGGGAGACGAGGGTGTCCATCGACGCGGAGGAGTGCCGCAGCCCGCGTACCGCCGCCGCGTGGAAGGGATGCGCGCTCCACACCACGACCGGCGCGGCCAGCACGAAGCACAGCCACTGCCAGTGGGTGAACTGCCAGGCCGGCACCATCGACAGCGCGATGACCGGAAGGGAGAGCACGGCGGTCACGGCGAGCCGGTGCCGCTCGGCGGGCCCCTCGGTCGGAGTCTCCTTCGGCGCGGGTTCCTCGCCGACCGCGGTGGCCGGGTACCCGGCGCTCTCCACCTGGCGTACGAGATCCTCGGCGCCGGTCTCCCGCGGGTGCGTCACCCGGGCGATGCCGGTGGCCAGGTTCACCGTCGCGTGCACGTCCGCGAGTTCCGCCAGCCGCTTCTCGACCCGGCGCACGCAGGCCGCGCAGGTCATGCCGCTCACCCGCAGATCGGTCGTCACCGTGGTCCGCACCCTCACCGGCCCGCCCCGTGGCCGTGGCCGCCGCCCTCGCCGACGGTGGCCGGGTCGCCGGCGCCGGGGTGCATGCCGGGTGCGACGGGGCCGAGGTGGGAGCCGGTGGCGTGGGCCACGGCGAAGAGCGCGAGGAGCAGCGCGACGAAGCCGGCGGCGGGCGCGCGGCGGTTGATGAGCTGGTTCATGGACGGTCTCCGGAACGGGGTCGGGGGTCGCCGGCAGCGGTGCCGGAGGGGCGGCGGGGCCATCCCTCCGGCATCCGGCCGCGCGGCGCTACGTGGGTCGGACCGTGCCCCCGCCCGGTTCCCGGCCGTCACCCATCGGGGCGCGTACGCCGTCCCGGGGCCGCCGCGAACCGGCGGACGAAGGCGTAGCGCGTCGACGCGATGGCGCCGTCGCGACCCCTCCGTCCCGCCCCCGCCGTCGGGGGTCAGGACCGGCGGGCCGCCCAGACGGTGCGTGTGGTGCGGACGGCGAGGTCGTCGCGGCGCAGGATGCTGTGCGGGCTGTCGGGGTCGAGCAGTTCGTCGAGTGCGGCGAGGTCGGCGGCGTCGAGGGCCGGCGCGGCGGCGGCGCGGATGCGCTGGAGGCCGGCCCGGGCGTAGCGGCCGACGGCGTCGCCGCGGGCGCCTTCGATGTGGACGGTGAGGGTGCGCTCGTCCTCGACGGTGAAACCGGCGGCGGACAGCAGGGGTCCCCAGTCGGCGCCGCGGTGCGGGACGTGCTCGGCGTGGAAGGCGTCGGTCGCCCGGTGGCAGCGTTCTTCGAGTCCCGGCCGGTGTGCGGGGGCGTCGGCGGGCAGGAAGCGCGGGAAGCCGTCCAGTTCGACCACGGCGAACAGGCCGCCCGGGGCGAGCAGGTCGTGCACGGTGCTCAGGGCGCGGGCTGGGTCGGCCATGTGGTGCATCGCGGCCGAGGCCCACACCAGGTCCGGGGTGCCGAGATCGGGCCAGTCGGCGGCGTCGAGGTCGGCCGCGACGGTGTGCACGCGCTCCGCCGCCCCACGGGCGTGCGCCTTGTCGCGCAAGCGTTCGAGGTGTGCGGCCGAGTTGTCGACGGCGGTGAGGTGCGCCTCGGGGAAGCGGTCGAGGAGTGCGAAGGTGCCCATTCCCGTGCCGCAGCCCAGATCCACGATGCGGCGGGGGGTTGCGGTGATCGGCAGCCAGGCGGTGATGGAGGCGATGTGCTCGGCGAGCACCTCGGCGTCCAGGTCGAGGATCTCCGCCAGGCCGCCGTTGTCGTCGTGCGGGGTGTGCTGATGCGTTGGGGTCATGGCACCGACCGTACGGGCATCATGCACCGGAAGCATGATGTCTTGCGCAGTACGCAAGAAGAAGGCCCTTCCCCCGGCCCCGCGGGCAAGAGCGACCGGCCCCCGCCCCCGTCCCGTCACCCGCCCCGAGCGCCCTCGGCACCCCCGGCACCCTCGCTCCCCTCGGCGGTCTCGCGCTGGTGGCCGCGCCGGGCGTCGCGGTCGAAGATGCCCAGGATCTCGCACGGCCCGCCCTCGGCGCCGATCGCGTGCGGCATCATGGTCGGGAACTCGGCGGCCTGGTTGGTCTCGACGCGGAACCGGCGGTTGCCGAGCATGAGCACGGCGGTGCCGGACAGCACCACCAGCCATTCGTGGCCCGGATGGGCCCGCATCCGGGCGGGATTGTCGGGCGGCGGATCGGTCAGCCGCTGCCGCATCACGCTCATCCCGGGGTCACCCTTGACGGGCCAGCGCAGCAGACCGTGGGCGCTGTCGATCGTCGGGCTGATGACCACATCGTCGGCGGCGTTCTCCACCAGCTGGTCCAGGGTGGTGTCCAGGGCCCGGGCGAGGGTGACGAGCTGGTCCAGGGCGAGGCGGCGCCGGCCGTTCTCGATGCGGCTGAGCGAGGACTGGCTGAGATGGGCGCGGGCGGCCAGTTCTTCCAGGGACCAGCCCTGGGCGAGCCGCAGGGCGCGGATCCGTTTGCGTACGAGGCCGTCCAGCTGCCCATCTTCTTGCGTCATGCGCAACATCGTATGCGTTTCGCACAACACCGCCTACCGTCGGGTCCAGGCGGTCCCGGCCACGGGACCACGACGACGAAAGGGCGCACCATGACCGAACCGGCTTCCCCCGACCGGAGCGACGGACTGCCCACCAAAACCGTGGACGCGGTGGTGATCGGCGGCGGCGCCGCCGGGCTGAACGGGGCCCTCATGCTCGCCCGCTCCCGCCGCTCGGTCGTCGTGATCGACAGCGGCACCCCGCGCAACGCACCGGCCGACGCCATGCACGGCTTCATCGTCCTGGACGGCACCCCGCCCGGGGAGATCCTCGAACGGGGACGGCGACAGGTACGCCACTACGGTGGCCGGATCGTCACCGGCGAGGTGGTCTCGGCCGCACCGTCCACGCCGTCCGCCCAGGGCGACCCGCGGTTCACCATCGGCCTGGCGGACGGCCGTACGCTGACCGCGCGCCGGGTGCTGGTGGCCACCGGGCTGCGGGACGAACTGCCCGACGTGCCCGGCCTGGCGCGGCACTGGGGGCACAGCGTGGTGCACTGCCCCTACTGCCACGGCTGGGAGGTACGCGACGAGCCGGTCGGCGTTCTCGCCACCGGGCCCGCCTCGGTCCACCACGCCTGGCTGTTCCGCCAGCTGACCGACGATCTGGTCTACTTCGCGCGCGGCACCGAGCTGGACGCGGACACCCGCGCCCGGTTCGCCGCCCGTGGCATCCGCGTCGTGGAGACCCCGGTGCGGGAGGTCGTCGACGACCGGAGCGGCGCCCTGGCGGGCGTGCGCCTGACGGACGGCAGTGTGGTGGAACGGCGGGTCCTGGCCGTCGTCACCCGGGCCAGGGCCCGTACCGAGGGGCTGGAGGGCTTGCGGCTGCCGGTGGAGGAACTGCCCGACGCCATGGGGAGCCGCTTCGTCTCCGCCCTGGCCGGTAGCACCGAGGTCCCCGGCGTCTGGGTGGCCGGGAACGCCACCGACCCGACGGCGCAGGTCGGCGCCGCCGCCGCGGCCGGCGCGCTGGCCGGCGCCCGCATCAACGCCGCGCTGGCCACCGCGGACACCGACGCGGCCCTCGCGGCGGCCCAGGAGCCGCCCACCCCCTGACCGCGCGGCCGTTCACCCCCTCCGCCCCCCAGGGCGCGGACGACACCGCCGCGCCGACCGACCACCGCGGGATCGGCCGCCGCCCGGCGCCGCCGGAAACGCCGGCGGCACAGACCCAGGGCACGGCGGTGCCAGATTTTCCGGACACCCCGCGACGAGCGGGTTCAGGGAAGGCGGCCGACTCCTCCGATGCCGACGCTGGCGCTGACGTCCGCGTCGGCCCCGGCGAGGTCCGGGCGCCACAGCGGGATGCGGACGATGCCGGGTTCGACGATCTCCAGGCCGTCGAAGTACCCGGCGATCTGCTCGGGGGTGCGCAGGATGTAGGGGACGGCTCCGGTGCGGTTGTACTGGTCCTGGGCCGCCGCGCGCTCCGGGTCGGTGTCGGGCGCGTCGTGCAGCGAGAGGTAGCTGCCGGAGGGCAGGCCCTTCAGCAGGCGGCGCACGATGGAACGGGCCTCGTCGTAGTCGGTGACATGTCCGAGGATGCCGCTGAGGATGAGCCCCACCGGGCGGGAGAGGTCCAGGAGTCCGGCGGCCGACGCGATGATCGACTCGGGGTCGGCGAGGTCCGCGTCGATGTACCGGGTCGCGCCCTGGGGCGTCGAGGTGAGCAGGGCCTGGGCGTGCAGCAGCACCAGCGGGTCGTTGTCGACGTAGACGATGCGGGATTCGGGCGCTTCGCGCTGGGCCACCTGGTGCGTGTTGTCCACGGTCGGCAGCCCGGTGCCGACGTCCAGGAACTGCCGTACCCCCGCTTCACCGGCCAGATAGCGGATCGTCCGGACCAGGAAATACCGGCCGGCCCGCGCGTCGACGTCAATGCCGGGAGACGCCTGCCGGAACGCGTCGCCCGCGACCCGGTCGACCTCGTAGTTGTCCTTGCCGCCCAGCCAGTAGTTCCAGATCCGGGCCGAGTGGGGCACCGTCGTGTCGATCCGCGAAGGGCCGCCGCTGTGCGCTGTCATCGTGGTCTCCATCCCGCGCTGTGGCTGTCACCGGCACCCTAACGGCGCGGTCACACCGGGGAGTTGACCTTTACGTGCTGGCGCGCGTGACCAGTTCGGTGGGCAGGATCAGGGAGCTGGGCTCCTCGCCGGCGACGAGCCGTACGAGCAGACGCGCCATCTCGCGGCCCAGGGCCTCGATCGGCTGGTGGACCGTGGTCAGCGGTGGTTCGGTGATCTTCGCGATGTCCAGGTCGTCGAACCCCACGACCGCGACGTCACCGGGGACCGTCCGGCCCGCCTCCCGCAGCGCGCGCAGCGCGTCGGCGGCCATGTTGTCGTTCGCGGCGAAGACCCCGTCGAGGTCCGGATGCCGCTCCAGCAGTCCGGTCATGGCGGCGGCGCCGGTGGGCCGGGCGAAGGTGCCGTACTCCGGGGGCAGCGGCTCAAGACCGGCCAGGATCATGGCCTCCCGGTAGCCGCGGTGCCGTGCCCGGCTCACCTGGCTGTCCAGCGGCCCGCAGATCATCACCACCCGGCTCCGCCCCCGGCCGATCAGGTGCTCCGTGGCCCGGCGCGCGCCGCCGACGTTGTCGACGTCCACGTACCACGGCGGCTCGTACCCCACGGGGCGCCCGCCGAAGACCACGGGCAGCTCCGTCCCGCCCGCGATGTGCAGCACGGGGTCGTTCTCCCGCACCGCCATCAGCAGGACGCCGTCGACGCCGCGGGCGCGGAGCAGTTCCTCCAGGCGCCGCCTGCTGCGGTCGGAGGCCGCCAGACAGAGCATCAGATGCAGTCCGGCTTCCTCCAGGGCGGCGGAGGCGCCGACGATCACCCGGGCGAAGAACGGGTCAGCGAAGATCGACGGGGTCTCCCCCGAGATCACCAGGGCCGCCGCGTTCCGCCGGCTGGTCGCCAGGGCCCGCGCGGTGGTGTCCGGTACGTAGTCGAGTTCCCTGATGGCGCGCTGGACGGCCTCGCGCTTGTCGCGCCGGACGTGCGGCGCGTTGTTGAGCACCCGGGAGGCCGCCGAACGGGAGACGCCGGCCCGCTCGGCCACCTCGTCGAGCGTGGGCTTGCGGCGCGGCGCGTCTGCCATGGATCCCGGAGCCTCTCCGCTGTGCCGAGGCAGCGCGCCCAGAACTGGGAGCGCTTCCAATTCATGGCTCCCAAGTCTCCCACCAGACCCGGATCGACGGTAGCCCGGCGACAGCCCTTGACAGGTCTCAACAGCGCACACACCATACCGAGCGAGCTACCTCGGGAGCGCGCTCCGGTTCTGGGAGCGCTTCCAATCACACCGCGGCACGTCCCGACGCGCCACCCGGGTACGGACGCCGCAGCCCGGTGCGTCACCCCGGCTCCGGACGAGAGCCGGGTGGCGCCTCCAGCCCTCCACAAAGCGAGGTACATCCGTGCGCAAGCTCCTCCGCGGGGCCGTGGCAGCCCTCTTCGCCCTGCCGCTCTTCCTCACGTCCTCGCCGGCCGCGCAGGCGGCACCGGCACCGGCGGCCGACCCGCTCGCCATGACCGACGGCTTCTACGTGGACCCCGACTCCAGCCCCGCCGCCTGGGCAGCCGCCAACCCCGGTGACGGCCGGGCCGCCGCGATCCGGGACTCCATCGCCCGCACCCCGATGGCCCGCTGGTTCGGTTCCTGGAGCGGCGACATCCGTTCCGCCGTCAACTCCTACACCGGCGCGGCCCAGTCGGCCAACAAGCTGCCGATCCTCGTCGCGTACAACATGTACGGCCGCGACGCCTGCGGCGGACACTCGGGCGGCGGCGCGCCGTCCCCGTCCGCGTACGGGAGCTGGGTGTCCGAGTTCGCCCGCGGGGTGGGCAACCGTCCCGCCGTCATCGTGCTGGAACCCGACGCGCTCGGCGACTACAGCTGCATGTCCCAGGGCCAGATCGTCGAGCGGCAGAACATGCTCATCAACGCCCTCACCCAGTTCCGCTCCACCGCCCCGAACGCCTGGGTCTACCTCGACGGCGGCAACGCCGGCTGGATCGACGCCTCGACCATGGCCGACCGGCTCAACTCCTCGGGGCTGAACCTGGCGCGGGGCTTCTCCCTCAACGTCTCGAACTTCTACCGCACCGACGAGTCCTCCTCCTACGGCAACAGCGTCAACCAGATACTGGGCCAGCGGTACGGCTACACCAAGCCGTTCGTCGTGGACACCAGCCGCAACGGCAACGGCTCCAACGGCGAGTGGTGCAACCCGGCCGGCCGCAAGATCGGCACGCCCTCCCAGCAGGGCGGCGGCGCCGAGATGTTGCTGTGGATCAAGACCCCGGGCGAGTCCGACGGCAACTGCGGCGTCGGATCGGGCTCCACGGCGGGCCAGTTCCTGCCGGAGGTCGCCTACCGGATGGTCTACGGCTACTGACGCCTCACCCGGCCGCCCCGGCTCCGGAGCCCCTCGCCCGGAGCCGGGGCCGGCCCGGGGTACGGAGGGTGCCGCGGGTCAGCGGACCGGAGAGGGGACGACTCCGGTGTCCGAGAACGCTGTCCGCCGGGCAGCGAAGGTGAGGGCCCAGGTGACGGTCAGCGCCCCGGCGATCATGACGACCCGCCCGGCACCGTCCCCCAGCTCGCCCGCCGGACCGGCGGCCAGCACAGCGAACGGGCCGAGCAGAGCGGTGGCCCACTGCCAGGCACCGGCCACCCGCACCCGCAGTTCCTCGGGGGCCGCCCGGTCCAGAGCGCTCATGGCCACCGGGGCGATCAAGCCACCCCCCAGGCCCGCCACGACCAGAGCCGCGCCGACAGCCACCGGACTCGGCGCGGCGAGAACCGCGCCCATACCGGCCAAAATCAGTGTTTGCGCGCCCACCAGTACCGGGGCACCGCCGAACCGCCCGGCGAGGCGTCCGGTGACCAGCCCGCCGCCGAGCAGCCCGACCCCGAAGGCAGTCACCAGCGGTCCCAGCAGCCGCGGTTCCCCGGCCACGTCGGCCACGTAGACGGGCAGCAGGACCAGGGTGACGATTCTGACGACGGCGTTCACCAGGCACGACGACAGAGCGAGCAGGCGCAGGCCCGGCCGCCGGACAAGCCAGTCGAGCCCGCTCCGCCAGTTCTTGGCGACCTGGGCGGACCGGGCGGGTGCGCTGCGTACCGGGCCGACATTTCCGGCCAGCACGAGCAGCAGCGCCGAGCAGCCGAACGTCGCGGCGTCGACCGCGATCAGTCCGGCGGCGGTCGTGAACGGCAGGAGAACGGCCGCGAGCACCGGTCCGGCGAGCAGCGTCAGCCGCTGCGCGGAGAAGAACGCGCCGTTGGCCGACTCGGCGCTCCAGCCGGATCGCCCGGCCGCGCCCGCCAGCAGCAGCCGGCAGGCATAGGCGGAGGTCAGCCCGCAGAAACCGGCCATGAACAGGAGGACGAACATGACGGGGAACGGCAACCCGACGGTGGTGTGGAGCACCGGGATGGCGACGGTGCACAGCGCGGCCAGAGTGTCGGCGAGGATGCAGAAGCGGCGTACTCCGAGCCGGTCGGCGAGGCTGCCCATCACCATACCGGCGAACAAGAGGGGCAGGGTGGCCGCGAATGCCGTGTAGGCGGCCTGGGCAGCGTCTCCGGTGGTGTCGATGACGTACCAAGGCACCGCGATCGCACACATCTGGGTGCCGAGCTGGGAGATCAGTGTCGAGCCGAGTACGCACCACAAGGGGCGGCGTGTGGCAGTCGGCCTGGACAAAGTACCCCCGCGTGCCGTGGGTTGCTTGGCGGTAGTGTACGCAATCCGTTCAACGCCCCAGGTGAGCAGCGTTTTTGACTGGGCTTCACATGACGGAAGGATGGCGCACAGGTGTCGGACAGGTGGGATCAGGATGTCGTGGTGGTGGGTGCCGGAGTCGCCGGTCTTGCGGCGGCGACCGTGCTCGGCCGGTCTCTCTTGCGCGTACTGGTGCTGTCCGGACCGGACCGCCGCAACTCCGGCTCTCCCGAGGTCCACAATCTGCCGCATGCCGAAGGCGTGCCTCCCGAGGTGCTGTACACGGGCATGGAGCGCACCGTCACGGGCTACGGCGTGGACATCCGGTGGGAAAAGGTCGATCGGGCGGATCTGGACGCCGGGACGGGTACGGTGACGGTGTCGACGTCCGCCGGTCCCGTCCGCGCACGCCGGCTGCTGCTCGCCACCGGTCTGACCGACGACGTACCGGCGTGGGTGCCGGACGGCGCGTGGGGAGTCCAGGTGTTCACCTGCCCGTTCTGCCACGCGTACGAGCACCGCGGCACGGATTTCGTCGTCGTGGGCCGCGGCGTCGTCGCTGTGGAGACGGGGCTGCTGTGTATGCCCCACGCCTCGGAGGTGACGGTGCTGGTGTCCGAACCGGACGCGGTGGACAGCCCCGCGGCCGACCGGGTGCGCGCCCTCGGCGGCGCGGTCGTCGCCGACACCGTACGGAGCGCCGTCGTGGACGCCGGCGTGCTGCGGCTCTCCACGGCGGGTGGCAGCACCTACGGAGCCGGGGCGGTCCTGCTGTCGCAGATCAAGAAGCCCGCGGCGGGAATCATCACCGCACCGGGCCTGAGGACGACCGCGCAGGGCACTCCCGAGTGCACCGGAGAGGGGCGCACCTCGCATCCGCTCGTCTGGGCCGCCGGGAACGCGGCATCTCCCGCCCATCTGCTGGCCGAGGCCATGGCGAGCGGTGTGCGGGCGGGGATGGGCCTGGTGAAGGACCTCACCTTCGAGGGCCTGTACTGAGAAAGAGACGCCGGCCGGTCGCCCGGCCGGCGAGGGGGGCACTGTCATGTCCGGGCGGTCGCCCGTTCTCTCGTGCTCGTCGGGCGCACCGCTGTCCGGGTGTCGGCGAGAACCAGAGCCGTGTTCCTGGCCGCGGACAAGAGGTCGCGGGCGTCGGAGGCCGTGTTGACGATGGGGCGGCCTCCCGGGTTGAGACTGGTATTGATGAGTACGGGCAGGCCGGTGCGGCTCCCCACGGCGTGCAGCAGAGCGTGCAGCAGCGGGTTCTCCTCCCGGTCGACGACTTGCAGGCGTGCCGATCCGTCGACGTGCCGAACCTCCGCCAGTTCGGTGGCACGGGACTCGACGACGGTGCAGGCGAACAGCATGGTCCGCGCGTGGTTCAGAGGGCCGGTGAAGTACTGGTCCGCCACGTCCGCGGGGCAGAGCGGCGCCACGGGGCGGAACCACTCACGGCCCTTGAGTTCCTGCGACACCCGTCGGCGCATGCCGGGTATGTGGGGGGACGCCAGGAGCGAGCGGTGGCCCAGCGCCCTCGGTCCGGTCTCCAGCGGTCCCTGTACCCAGCCGATCACGAGGCCGTCGGCCAGCCAGTCGGCCACGGTCTCCACCATGTCCTCGTCGTCGGCGAACCGTGAGGTACCGGAAGCGGGGAGACCACCGCGCGCGGAGGTACCTGCCGGCTGAGCGGCCGGGCCGGGAGCGCTCAGCGCCGGGCCGGCGAACGTCGCGGACGCCCGAAGGCCACCGGCCACCGCCAGGGCGGCGCCGAGTGCGATGCCGCTGTCGTCGCAGCAGGTGGGGATGTGTATCCGGGGGTAGAGGCCGGCCAGCCGGGTGTTCGCCGTGATGTTGAGCGCGCAGCCGCCCGCGTAACACAGCGCCGCGTGCCCCGGGTACCGGACGGACAGTCCGGTCACCAGGTGCACCAGCGTCTCCTCGACGACGTGTTGCAGCGTGGCGGCCACGTGCTGGGTGGCCGGGTCCTCCGCGTCGTCGCCCACGACGACGACCCGGTCACCCATGCGCACGGAATCCGGGAAGCGGCGGCCGAACCAGTTCACCGCGTCCTCACCGGCACGCACGTGGGCCGTGATGTAGCCGCCGGCCTCGGTGTCGTACGGGTACCACGTGTCGCCGTACCGCATCGCTGTTCCGGCCAGCCGTTCGTCGGACAGCGGTGCGAGCAGGTCCGGCATGGCTCGGCGGGCGGCGTTGTCGGCCAGCAGAACGGCCAGGGGTTCGGCCAGTTCGTGGTCGACGGTTCCGACGGCGCTGAGCCCGAGCAGTTTGCCCGTGTCGAAGTTGGTGCGGAACACCCGCTTCGCGAGTGCCTCGTACACCAGCCCTACCCGCGGGCCGGTCTCGTTGTGCAGCGACATCACCGGCGTGAGGCGGTCGCCCGCTCCGATGCACACCATGCCGCACTCGGCGTAGTTGCCCGCTCCGTCGAGGGCCAGGACCAGGGCGTCATCGGCCTCCGAGGAGTAGTAGGCCGATGCCGCGTGGGCGAAATGGTGCCGAACCGCGTACACCTCGGCGTCGCCGACCGCGTCGGCCAGGAACCACGGACCGGGGTCGATCCGCCGTACCACGGCATCGGCGATGCGTTCGGGGGCGGCCCAGGTCGGGTCGGCGATCAGCGTGTCGAGACCGGCGGGGGTGACCGGCGCCTTGACGAACGAGTAGTCCGACACCCCTACCCGGCTGCTTCCGGCCCAGTCGGCGGTCCAGCGCCGCAGCGTTTCCCTCGCCTCCTCGGTGCCGCCCGCGCAGGCGTGCCGGATGCCGATCTCCTTCTCGACCTCGATCACCAAAGCCCCGTCCGGACCGACCCGGGCCGCGCCGGCGTCGTGGCCGAAGTTCAGGCCGATGGCCCGCATGCAGTCCTCCCCTCTAGCCCGCGAGTGCCAGATTCCGGTGCCGCAGCAGCAGTCCGTGCACCACCTGCCGGATGTACGCGCAGTAGCCGGGGCTCATCTCGTGGATGCTCCCGTTCTCCTCCTCCAGTGCCCCGGTGCTGCCACCCGAGCAGGTGCCCTGGAGTTCACAGCCCGAGCACGCCGGGCCGTTGCGGTAGGCCCGCATCCCGTAGTCGCGGTAGGCGGAGGAGGTGAAGACACCGGACCAGTCGTCGACGGTTCCCAGCGAGCGGTTGGTCGCCTTGCACGCGAACACCGATCCGTTGGGTTCGATCGACAGCTTGCGCCCGATCGCCGGGCAGGTCTTGTAGTCGGCCTGGGCAGCCCACTTGGCCTCGTCCACGATCATCAGGTACGTGTGGTACCAGTAGCCGGTGAGTTGCACGCCGACCGACTGTCCGTAGTCGTAGGCGGCGAGCAGCCGCTGCGCCACTTCCGATGGCTGGTGCTCGGCGAAGAACTGCCGCGCCTGGAAGGCCACCGTCACGTCCAGTTCGTCCACGCCGATCCGCGCCAGCTCGTCGATCAGGTGGTGTCCCCAGTGCCGCCACGTGCTGCTGGAGAGCACCGAGGCGACCTTCAGCGGGATCCCTGCCGCCCGCAGCGATTCGATCGCCGAACGGACCACCGGCCACGGGGTCTTCTGCTGCTGCCCGCCGCGATACTCCCCGGTTTCCGGGTCGAGGTAGTCGACACTGACGGAGACACCCACCTGGTGGCGCGCCAGCGCCGCTATGAGTTCGTCGTCCATCCGGGAACCGTTGGTCGTCATCCGGTAGGACAGCCGTACGCCGTCGCACTCGCTGCCGAAGGTGTCGAGCACGTGCAGGATCGTCTTGCGGTTGAGGGTGGGCTCGCCGCCGAAGAACGCGATCGACAGCTCGTTCTGTCCGCTCTCGGCCCGGGTCCTGACGGCCTGTCGCACGGTGTGCTCCGCCACCGAGGGGCTCATGTGCATGGACGGGTTGCGGCCCGGCGACGTTCCGCGGTTCCAGTCCCCGGCTCCGAAGGCGGAATCCTGCCGCTTTCTGATCTGCAGCAGGACGGGACCCGCCTTGACCGACTCGCCTTGTTCGACACGCTCGCGCTGCGCGCCGTCGAAGTTGTAGGCGAAGCAGCCGTCGCAGGTGAAATTGCACGCGTTCGTCAGCACGAGCTGGAGCACCGACAGCAGGTTTCCCTTGGGCAGCAGTTCGGCGCGCGTCCGCAGCAGGTCGTCGATGTCCGACTGCTCGTCGTGGCCCTCCGGCACGAGGAACTGGGTGGCGAAAAGGTCACGCAGTACGTCGCTTTCCATGCGTTCCCGAAGGGCGTCCAGGGACATCGGCGTCCGCTGAGCCGAATCGAGCAGTTCGAGAACCTCGCGGTCGACCAGGCGCGCATTTCCGAACAGCGCGTGGAATACGATCTCGTCGTCCGTTCCGCTCCGCTCCGCGAGCAGTCCCCCAGTTCTACCGAAGTCGCTGTCGCCGGTGCGGAGGGTACGCAGGTATTCGGAAGTCAAGTAATGTGTGGTACCCAATTCATCTCCCCGGTGGACGTGCACCGGCCGTGTTCCGCGCCCCGGTCGGACCCGGTCCGGGAACACGGCCGGTGTCCTGTGGATGATCAGCGACGCTTGTCGGCAGTCGCCAGCGGGCACGTGGGCCGGCTGGGGGTGATCTGTGCGGCGACCTTGGACGGGACCGCGCAGTGGTCCGGCGAGTAGGTCGGCGCCGGCTTGCTGAGTTTCGTCGACTTGGCCATTTCCCTCGTTCCTTTCGCCGGGGTTCCCGGATCAGTGAAATCGAGTGCAGCGGCAAAAGTAGCACGCCATTATCACGGCACCGGAGTCAAGATCAGGCCAAACACGCGGGAAGTTCCCGCCAGCGCTCATATTATCGAGCAGGTTTCTCCGAGCGATGGGGGACACGATCGCCCCCTCGGAGACCGTTCCGCCACACAACTCTCCCGCCATCACCGGGCTCTCCGTGCGGCGGGCGCGTGGCGCGTATTCGCTGACGGATCACGGGACGGCCGCCCCGGGGAGAGCGTGCCGCCCCGCCGACGTCTCGCCATCGCGCAAGCTTGCACCATGGTATTTCCGCTGCGCACACCGGTTTCGGCGTCACGGATCCGAAGAGCCGCAATCCGGAAGGCGAACCTGTCTCAGGCGCCTGCCCGAACTCCCCACCCGTGGCCGGTCATGCCCACTTGACAGTTGCACATAAGGCGCCTGAAGAAAAGGTGTCCGGTCTCATTAACGGAAAGCGGGCGTCGGCCGCGCGGCGGAACAGCGATACCCCCCGGGAAGGGCCGGCCGAGACACCCCACCTCGCGCCCCCCGACCCGGCGCGGTGGGCGGACCGACGACAACACACCCACGCCGTCATTCACCGTGGTGTCGTTGCCACAGCGAGTTACCAGGGTCTACGGTCGTCCCCTCCGCTGTCGGCAGCTGCGAGTGAGATGGGGCGAGGCGCGTGGGGCGGGTCATGGTGCGGGGTGGGCTGGTGGTCACCGCTGCCGATGAGGTCGAGGCCGATGTTCTCGTCGAGGGTGAGAAAGTCGTCGCCCTGGCCGCCCGGGGCAGCGGGGTCAGTGAGGGGTGGAGCGCCGAGCGCGTCATCGATGCCGGCGGGAAGTACGTCATCCCCGGCGGCGTCGACGTGCACACCCACATGGAGTTGCCCTTCGGCGGCACCGCCGCCTCCGACACCTTCGCCACCGGGACCGTCGCCGCCGCCTGGGGCGGCACCACCACCGTCGTCGACTTCGCCGTCCAGCGGCCGGGGCAGGCGCTGCGTGAAGGGCTCGACGCGTGGTTCGCCAAGGCCGAGGGGCAGTGCGCCGTCGACTACGGCTTCCATCTGATCTGCTCCGACGTCACCGAGGCGGCTCTCCGTGAGATGGACGGCCTGGTGGCCGAGGGCGTCACCTCGTTCAAGCTGTTCATGGCCTACCCGGGCGTCTTCTACAGCGACGACGGGCAGATCCTGCGCGTCCTCCAGCGCGCCGCCGGCAACGGCGCCCTGGTGATGACGCACGCCGAGAACGGCATCGCCATCGACGTCCTCGTCGCCCAGGCCCTCGCCGCCGGCCGCACCGATCCGCGGTACCACGGCGAGGTGCGGGCGCCGCTGCTGGAGGCGGAGGCCACCCACCGGGCCATCGCGCTCGCCCGCGTCGCCGGCGCCCCGCTGTACGTCGTGCACGTCTCCGCCCAGGAGGCCGTCGCCGAACTCGCCCGCGCCCGCGACCTCGGCCTTCCGGTGTTCGGCGAGACCTGCCCGCAGTATCTGTTCCTCTCCGACGAACAGCTCACCGCGCCCGGATTCGAGGGCGCCAAGTACGTGTGCAGCACCCCGCTGCGCCCCCGCGAGCACCAGGCGGCGCTGTGGCGCGCGCTGCGCACCGACGACCTCCAGGTGGTGTCCACCGACCACTGCCCGTTCTGTTTCAGCGGCCAGAAGGAGCTGGGCCGGGGCGACTTCTCCAGGATCCCCAACGGACTGCCCGGCGTGGAGCACCGGATCGACCTGCTGCACCAGGCCGTGCTGGACGGCCGGATCTCCCGGCGCCGCTGGATCGATCTCGCCTGCGCCGCGCCGGCCCGGATGTTCGGCCTCTACGGGCGCAAGGGCACCATCGCGCCCGGCTCGGACGCCGATCTGGTGGTCTACGATCCGGCCGCCCGCCACACGATCTCCGCCACCGCGCACCACATGCATGTCGACTATTCGGCGTACGAGGGCCTGCGGATCACCGGCCGGGTGGACACCGTCCTCTCCCGGGGATCCGTCGTCCTGGACCGGCGCCGTTTCACCGGCCGGGCCGGGCACGGGCGTTACCTGCGGCGCGGCCTGAGCCAGTACACGGAGAGATGAATGGACTTCGGACTCGTCCTGCAGACCGACCCGCCCGCCACCGAGACCGTCGCCCTGATGCGGCGCGCCGAACAGCACGGTTTCCGGTACGGCTGGACCTTCGACTCGGCGGTGCTGTGGCAGGAACCCTTCGTCATCCACAGCCGGATCCTGGCCGAGACGGACCGGCTGATCGTCGGCCCGATGGTCACCAACCCCGCCACCCGCGCCTGGGAGGTCACCGCCTCCACCTTCGCCACGCTGAACGAGATGTACGGTCCGCGCACCGTCTGCGGCATCGGCCGCGGCGACTCCGCGCTGCGGGTGGCCGGGCGGCGCCCCACCACCCTGGCCCGGCTGGGCGAGGCGATGGCGGCGATCCGCGAGCTGGCCGAGGGCCGCGAGGCGGTGGTGGACGGGACGGCGCTGCGGCTGCCGTGGGTACGGGGCGGCCCCGGCGCGCGGCTGCCGGTGTGGCTGGCCGGCTACGGGCCCAAGGCGCTGCGGCTGGCGGGTGAGGAGGCGGACGGTTTCATCCTCCAGCTGGCCGATCCGTTCCTCACCGAGTGGATGGTGAAGGCCGTGCGGTCGGCCGCCGCCGCGGCCGGGCGCGACCCGGGCGCGGTGACCGTCTGCGTGGCGGCCCCCGCGTACGTGACGCCCGACGCCTCGCCCGGGGCGCTGGGCCACGCCCGCGAACAGTGCCGCTGGTTCGGCGGGATGGTCGGCAACCACGTGGCCGATCTGGTGGCCCGGTACGGGGAGGACTCCGGGCGGGTGCCGCGCGAACTGACCGCGTACATCGGGGAGCGGCGCGGGTACGACTACGCGCACCACGGACGTTCCGGGCATCCGGACACCGCGTTCGTGCCGGACGCGATCGTGGACCGGTTCTGTCTGATCGGGCCGCCGCAGGCGCACATCGACCGGCTGCGGAGGCTGCGCGCGCTCGGCGTCGACCAGTTCGCCGTGTACGCGATGCACGACGCCCGCAAGGAGGTGCTGGACGCGTACGGGGAGCAGGTCATCCCCGCGCTCTCCTGACCGGCGCGGCTCCTGCGGTCGCTGTCCGCCCGGAGTGGGTCTGGGAGGGGCGGCGTCCCATCGGTCTTTCACGCCATGATCGACTCTCCGCGCCGCTGCCCGCCGTGCCGTCACACCGGTTGGGGCGGCCCGTTGGGGGCCGGCCGAACGGCACCTCCGATTATCCGGACGAGGGCGGCCATGTTGCTTTCATCGGCCCAGGCTGTGTGGTCTTGACGGATCTCACGGCCGGCCTCCGGCTGCCGCTCCGTTTCACCGGAGGGAGAAGATCCAGGGCGCCCTGTTCGAATGGGCGGCGCGGTAAGAATTCACTCGTGTGAGCGAACGGAATGATGACCTGAAACACGGCTGATTAACCGTGTGCCGCATTGCTTGAATGGCTTTTCCGGCATCGCATCCGAGTATTTACCGAAGGAGTGGCTTATGGCTGAGGTTCTCAAGGTGACCAATCCGCCGGTCACCGCGTCGAGTCGTCCCTGCGCGTCGGTCTCCCCCGACAAGGGGAACGCCCCGACGATCACCCCGGCCCGCACTCGTGCGGAGCTGCCCCCCGTGACCGTCACTTCCCAGGAGACGCCGGCCTGACGTCCGGCCGGCGAACAGGAGGGGGCCACGGGGTACGACCGGGCTCCCTCCTCCCCGCGAGTGCGGCGTCCGTGCCACGCCTCGCCCTCAACCTTCACCAGCGGAACCCCCGGGGAGAGCGACTTGTCTGCCACTACTTTCCAGCCCTCACGCTACGCCCGCACACTGCGCACCTCCGGGGACCGCGACTTCAGCCGGTTCGGGGGCAAGCCGCAGTCGTACAACGGTCCCGAGCGCACCATGGCGTACCACTCCCTGTTCGGCAACGCCCGGATCGTCGACCACGAGATCGTGAGCCTGCTGGCCGAGTCCGGCACCGCCCGATCGCTGGAGGAACTGCGCGAGCTGTACGGCGACAGTGCGGTGCGTGAGCTGATCGACGCCCGGTTCCTGGTGGAGGCGGGGCACGACGAGGCCCGGGAGATCGATGAACTCCTCGCCGCGCGCCGTGAGGTGCTGGACCAGGGGGTCTTCCACTCCTCGATCCAGCTGGTGCTGACCAATGCCTGCAACTTCTCCTGTCAGGGCTGTTTCGCCTACAACTTCGACGGCGGTGTGGAGGAACGCAACTCCTCCGGCGAATCGGTGAAGCCGGGGCCGGTGCTGGTGCAGTTGCGCAGCAGCCGGCCCGACTCGGGCCCCACCCTGGCCCACGGGGACTGGAACCAGGGCACCGACCAGGGCCGCAATCCGTCGATGCACATGTCCAGGGAGGTGGCGGAGAAGACCGTCCGTGAGGCGGTCGCCTTGCGCAAGGCCAACGGCGGCGGCCATCTGACGGTCTCGTTCTTCGGTGGTGAACCCACTCTGGCACGCGGCACGATCCTGCATGTCCTGCGGACCTTCGGGGACAGCTGCGACGGGGTCTCGCTCTCCTACGACCTGACCAGCAACGGCTCGCGGATCGATGACGAACTCCTGGCCGAGCTGGCCCGGCACCGGGTGGCGACCACGGTGTCCGTGGACTACCTGGTCCCCGAGACCGGCGAATACCGGGGCAACCAGCAGCAGCGCACCCCCTGGGGCGTCGTGCGCAAGGCGATCCTGGACATGCGGGACGCGGGGGTGCCCGTGAGCATCACCACCGTGCTGTCCCAGTACACCTGGGACAAGTGGGGCACCCCGCTGATCGATTTCGTTGCCGAGGCCGGGTTGGACTCGCTCGACGTCATCGTCTCCTTCCAGGCCAAGGAGTTCTTCGAGCAGCACCACCCGCGTGATGTGGCGCAGCGGCTGCTGAGCGCCGTCGACTACGGGCGAGCCCGCGGCGTTCAGCTCAGCGGCTACTGGTACCAGACGTTCCAGATGATCGTCGACGAGCGGAAGTGGGCCGCGCAGGCCGACTACAAGACCTGCCCGGCGGTCGGCCGGCAGCTGTCCATCGAACCCAACGGCAGTGTCTTCGCCTGCAAGGCCACCGCCCGCAAGCTCGGCACGATCGACGACTGGCGGGGCGTGTTCAGCTCTCCCGCCTATGCCGATTACGGCATGCGCGCCTACACCAATGGTCCGGGCTGCCAGGGCTGCGAGCTTCAGGGCACCTGTTCCGGCGGGTCCGCCGGGGCCCTGGAGGAGGAGAACGGGTCGATCCAGCGGATGTCCCCGGGCTACTGCGCCTACATGAGGGAGATCGTGCAGGGGTTGCTGGAGCGGCACTACGCGCAGATCCAGCCGTCCGCCGCCCCGTCCTGACCGCGTCGTGCCCCGACCCATCCCTCAGGAGGCGTGTCACCGGCCGCGAGGTCCTGGCCGGTGACCCGCGTCCCGCCTTCACGACGAAAGGGCCCGCTCCCCGTATGCCTACGATCGGACTGCACCTCGGACACGACGCGGGAGTCGCCCTGACCCAGGCGTCGGGTGTCCATGTCATCGAGGCCGAACGCCGCCTGGGCTTCCGTCATGTCTGCGCGGGCAACGCGGAGTTCCCGGCCGCCGTTGCCGGGTGGCTCGCGGAGCTGCGGGACCGCGCGGACGAACCCGTCACCCAACTGGCCGTCGCCGACTACTACACCCGGGCCTGCCGGGTCCTGCCGCCGGGACTGGTGGAGCTCGTCGAGGGCGATGTCGCCTGGACGGGCGCCGGCGGCGACGCGGCGGACCGGGTGCTGCGCCGCGTCAAGTCCGAGGACTGGCCGCTGGCCCGGGAGCTCGGGGAGGTCACGGTCACGGTCGTCCGCCACCACTACGCGCACGCCGCACTGGCCTACTACACCTCGGGGGCCTCGCGCGCCCTGGTGCTGGCTCTGGACGGCACCGGCAACTACACCGAATGCGGCATGGTCGCGCTCGGTGAGGGGTCCACTCTGACCCCGGTGCTGTCCTTCACCAACCGGAACGGCCCGCGCTTCGGGCTGTTGTACGAGGCGCTGGCCCGGCGGGTCCACGGCGGGCAGTTCGACACCGGGAAACTCCTCGGACTCGCCGCGGTCGGCCGGGTACGGCACGAACTGCTGCCCGTGCTCCGGGCGATGCTCGTACCGGACCGGGTGCGCCGCGCCGAGCCCGACCTCTACGATCCGATCGACCCGGCGGACCTCGCCGGCACGGCGCTGCGCTACGCCGACACCTGGTGGGAGCTGGACCCCGCCGCGGGAGGCTATCTGGACGGCGGTCTCGCCGACAGCGCCGACGACGATGTCGTGCACTCACTCGGCTCGATCTTCCCCGACGCCATCCGCACCGCGGACGGCGCGGTGCTGACCGTGGGCAGCGGCCATGAGGACCCCAGCTGCCAGGATCTGGCGGCGACCCTCCAGGCAGCGGTGGAGAGCGACCTGGTGCGGCTGGTGACCGGCTTGAGCCGCCGCTTCCCCGGCCATGACACGCTGTGCTACGCCGGGGGCTGCGCGCTGAACATCACCGCGAACACCGCGCTGGCCGAGTCGGGCCTCTTCCGCCGCGTCCTGGTGCCGACGGCCTGTGACGACTCCGGTGTCGCGCTGGGCGCCGCGCTGGCCGCCGCTCCCCCGGCGGACCGCCCCCGGCTCACCGGCCACCGCGGCTGGGCGAGCGCCGGATACGCCGGCCCGGCCCTGGACACCGGTCCGCTGGGGCCCCGGCACACCGCGGAACTGGCCGACCGCCGGACGCGGGAGATCCCGGACCCGGAGGAGTTCACGGAGGCGGTGGCCGCGCTGCTGGCCGCCGGACGCTGCGTCGCCTGGCTGGAAGGCGGGATGGAGACCGGGCCGCGGGCGCTCGGCCACCGTTCCCTCCTGATCTCCCCGCACCGGCCCGGCGCACGGCGGCATGTGTCGCAGACCATCAAGGGCCGCGAGTGGTTCAGGCCGGTGGCTCCGTTGTGCCCCCGTGAGGAGGCGGCCCGCTACTTCTCGGGTCCGCTGGATCACGCGGACGCCATGCTCTTCGCCGTTCGGGTCCGCACCGAGCACAGCGAACGCCTGGCGGAAGTACGGCATCTCGACGGGACGGCTCGGCTCCAGACGGTGGACGCCGTTCTGCAACCGCGATTGCACCGGCTCTGTTACGCGCTGGGGGCGCACACCGGTCTTCCGGTACTGATCAATACGAGCGCCAATGCCGGCGGCCGTCCTATTCTCAACAGTCTCGGTGCGGCACTGGAATTGCTTTCCGATACGGAACTCGACGCGGTGGCCCTTCCCTCGGACGGATTACTGGTGTACTGAACAACTCCCGAGCCATATCCCCAGAATGGCCGGAAATCATATTGTTGATGTTCCGAGGGAAAGAAGACCATTGACGGCCCCCATTTCCACCGACCGGCGATCCGCCCGGCCGCGCCCCGTGGCCCGTGTGCGGACCGGACGGATCGAGCCAGGAAGCCCGAGAGACTGCGTCATGCGAGAACCCACCACGCCCCCGCCCGCCCGCCCCGACGCCCGGCGGACGGCGCACCCGGTCGCACTCGGGCCGGGAGAGGGCTGTTGACCCAGACCGTCACCGGGCAGCTGCCCGCCTCCGAGGGACTGGGCCGCCCGTTCGCCTGGCTGTGGGCCTCCTCCGCCGGGGCCAACGCGGGAGACGGCCTGGTCCGTACCCTCTTACCCCTGCTCGTCGTGGCCGGTCACCCGGAACCCGGCGTGGTCGCCGGGCTCCTGGCCGTCAACATGCTGCCCTGGCTGCTGTTCGCCCTGCCGGCCGGCGTCATCGTGGACCGCCTGGACAAGCGGCAGATCATGCTGGTCAGCAACCTGTTCCGGACCGCCGCCCTGCTGGGCGCCGCCGCCGCCCATTTCGCCTTCGACGCGCCGCTGCTCGCCTGGTTCGCTCTGGCCTTCGCGCTCGGCGTCGCCGAGACCCTGTACGACACGGCCGCCCCGGCGATGCTGCCCGCCATCGTCGAGGACCGTCATCTGGAGCGAGCCAACGGCAAGCTGTCGGTCCCGCAGATCATCCTCAACGAGATGGCGGGGCCGCCGGCCGCCGGTCTCCTGCTGGGCGTCTCCGTCGGCCTCACCCTCTTCACCGGGGCCACGCTCTACCTGCTGGCGGCGGTACTCCTCCTCGGCATCGCCCGCAGGGCGCCGGTCCCGGCCCTCCGGGAGGAGAGTGCCCAGCCACCACAGCGTTCGGTACGGCAGGACATCGCCGCGGGCCTGCGGTTCGTCGCCAAGCACCCCGCCCTGCGGCTGACTCTCCTCACCAGCGCCCTGTGCGGCCTGGTCTACTCGGCCACCTTCTCCCTGCTGGTGCTCCTGAGCACCAGCCACCTGGGAACCGGCCCCACGGGGTACGGGCTGCTGCTCGCCGCCGGGTCCGTGGGCGCCATCGCCGGGAGCCGGCTGACCCCGTTCCTGACCGACCGGCTGGGCACGCTGCGGGTCGCCCGCTGGTCTCTGGCCGCTTCCGGGGCCGCCTACGTGGCCCTGGGGCTGGCGCCGCACCCCCTGGTGGCGGCCGGCGCCCTGCTGGCCAACGGGGTGTTTCTGATGGGCTGGAACATTCCCGTGCTGTCGCTGCGCCAGCGGCTCACCCCGGCCGCTTTCCGGGGCCGGGTCATCAGTGTGGCGCGGCTCGCCGCCTGGGGCAGCATGCCCGTCGGCGCGGCGCTCGGCGGGCTGCTCGCCGGGCTGACCTCCGTACCCGCCATGTTCGTCATCGCCGGGTCGGTCCTGACCGCCGGCTCCCTGCTGCTCCTCGCCCCGCTGCGCGACCCCGAGCCATCCGCCCCGCAGACGCCGGGCCGGACCCCGGCCTGACCCGCCTCACCGGACGACGACGAGAAGAGGAACCATGACCGACACCCTGTACGACGCCATCATCGTCGGTGGCGGCCCGGCCGGCCTCAACGCGGCGCTGTACCTGGGCCGTTCCTGCCGCAAGGTCGCCCTGATCGACTCCGGAGACCCCCGCAACCTCGCCGCGGGAGTCATGCACAACATGATCACCAACGACGGGGTGACCGTCGAGGAGTTCCGCCGGCGCTCCCGGGCGGACCTGGAACCCTACGACGTGACCTGTTTCGAGGACGTGGTCGACACCACCACCCCGGCGGCCGATCGCATCACGGTCACCACCTCGGACTCCGGCACCCTGCACGGCCGGACCCTGCTGTGGGCGGCCGGGGTCCGCTCCCGGCTGCCGGAGATTCCCGGGCTGCCCGAGCTGTGGGGCAAGCAGGTCTTCGAATGCCCCTACTGCCATGCCTGGGAGGTACGCGGCAAGAGCTTCGGCGTCTTCGGCGGCGAGGTGCCCAGCGAATGCCTGGCGGCCACCCTCACCACATGGTCGCCGTCCGTCACCTACCTCACCGGAGCCCGGCAGCTGCCCGACGACGAGGCGGGACGGCTGCGCGCGGCCGGCATCCCGTCCGTGACCGACAAGGTGCTGGGGGTGCGCGCCGACCCGGAGGGCGTGGCGGTGTCCCTGGCCGACGGCAGCTCGCGGACCTTCGGGGCGCTCTTCCTCCACATGGACACCGAGCCCAGGATCGGCCCCCTGCGCGACTGGCTCGGTGCCCAGGACCTGGAGTCCGTCCAGATCGACGAGCGGGGCCGGACCCGGCACCCGCGCCTGTACGTGGCCGGCGACCTCGGCAAGAACATGCAGCAGGCCACGATGGCGGCGGCCAGCGGAGGACTCGCCGGCATGGCGATCAACTCCGACCTGGTGCGGGAGGACCGCCCCGGCTCGCTCTACGACCTGCCGGCCGTGCCGGAGTGACCGCCGCCGGACCACAGCCCACAGGGAGACGACGATGACCTCACCCCGCGCGGACCTCACACCCCATATGGAGCACTACACCTTCTTTCTGGAGGACCAGCCGTACATCGGCTTCTTCCAGTACGGTGACGAACGCACCCCCGTCTACCACACCGACCGGCACGGCTTCCGGATCACCCACGGCGCGGCCGGCGGACGGGCGTCGGTGGCCGGGGAGCGCCCGCCCGGCCCGGTGCGGCTGCTGGCGGGCAGCTCGGCCGTCTTCGGCGTCGGAGCCACCGGTGATCCGGCCACGATCTCCTCCCGGCTGTGGTCCCGGTACGCGCCGTACCGACCCTGGCTGAACTTCGCCGGGCAGAGCATCAACTCCGTTCAGGAACTGCTGCTCTTCTCCCTCTTCGGGCATCTGCTGCCCGACGTCGAGGAGATCGTGGTGTTCTCCGGTGTCAACAACCTGGTGCTCAGCCGGCTGCCCGCCGAGCAGCAGGGCCGGCACGGCGCCTTCTTCGACTGCGGACCGGCCCCGGACGCGGCCGCGGTTCCTTCGCCCCGTGACAGGGTGGCGCATGCGACCGAGCTGACGGCACGGCACCTCGCCACCTGGCACGTACTGGCCAAGGGGCTCGGCGCGAGTCTGTCGTTCGTGCTCCAGCCGCTGGCGCCGTGGGTGCGCGAGGAACCGGCCCCCCAGGAGAAGCTGCTCTTCGACGAACTGGACGACGCCTCCAACTTCCGGCGGCTGCACAACGACATCGCCGACCGGGAGATCGGGCGGCTTTACGCCGACAGCCTGCGCACCCGCTGCGAGGAGATGAACATCTCGTTCCTCGACATGAACCAGGCGCTCGCCGAGGTGGTCGCCCCCACCGACTGGCTCTTCGTCGACCGGGTCCATCTCCTCGATCCCGGCTACGACCTCGTGGCCCGGCTGATGACCGAACATCTCGACCTCACGTAGGAGACGTCATGGGCATCATCCAGCGGATCCGGTCCCGCCTCGCACGGCGTGGGCACCCCGCCGGGCCGGCCGGGGCACCGGAGGGCGCCGCGCCTCCGGCGGCACCACCGCGGGCGCCGTCGGCCGGCGAGCCGGCGGACGGGACACGGGAGGGGGGAGGCCGAGGCCGGTCGCCGCTCCCGCGGCAGGGCGACGACGCCTCCATCTATCCGCTGTTCTGAACCCCGGCGCGCGCCACCGCGGCGCGCCACCGCCGGGCCGGGTCCCGTGAGAAAGGCCAGCCCAGGGTGAGCGAACTGGTTCTCGGTATCTCCGCCTTCTACCACGACAGCGCCGCCGCGGTGGTGTCCGGCGGCACCCCCGTCGCGGCGGCCCAGGAGGAGCGTTTCAGCCGCCGCCGGCACGACGCCGCGTTCCCGGCCCAGGCCGTCCGCCACTGCCTGCGGGCGGCCGGGGCGGAGTTGGGCGACTTCACGGCGGTGGCCTACTACGAGGACTCCGCGCTCAAGGCTCGCCGGGTGCTGGCCACCTACGCGGGCGGGGCACCCTGGGGCCTGCGGGCCTTTCAGGACAGTGCGCCCGCCTGGCTGACGTGGAAACGCGACGCGCCGGCCACGGTGACCCGACACCTGTCGGCGCTGGGTGCCGGCCGCGTTCCCCCGGTCCTGGTCACCCGGCACCATCGTTCCCACGCCGCTTCGGCGTTCTACCCCAGCCCTTACGAGTCCGCAGCCGTGCTGTGCGTGGACGGGGTCGGCGAGTGGGACACCACCACGCTGTGGCACGGCCGGGGCGAGCGCCTGACGCCGCTGGGAGGGCTGTCCTTCCCGCACTCGCTCGGGCTGCTCTACTCGGCGTTCACCTACTTCTGCGGCTTCCGGGTGAACTCGGGCGAGTACAAGCTGATGGGGCTGGCTCCCTACGGAACACCCCGCTACGCCTCTCTGATCCGGGAGCGGCTGATCGACATCAAGCCGGACGGGTCCTTCCGGCTCGACGTGCGCCACTTCAGTTTCCTCAGGGGCCGCACGATGACTGGCCGGTCCTTCGAGAAGCTGTTCGGCGGGCCGCGACGGCTTCCGGAGGGGCCGCTCACGGAGCGGGAGTTCGACCTGGCCGCCTCGGTGCAGCTGGTCACCGAGGAGGTGATGCTGCGGCTGGCGAGGACGGCGGCGCACCGGACCGGCGAACGCCGGCTGTGTCTGGCCGGAGGGGTGGCCCTGAACTGCGTCGCCAACGGAAGGGTGGCCCGGGAGGGGCCGTTCGAGGAGATCTGGGTGCAGCCGGCGGCCGGCGACGCGGGCGGTGCGCTCGGCGCGGCGCTGGACACCGCCCATGCCCGGGGTGCCCGCAGGACCCATCCGGCGGGGGGCCGGGACGCGATGGCCGGTGCCCTGCTGGGTCCCGCCTACACCGACGACGAGATCCAGCGTTTCCTGGAGCGTCACGGGCTGCCGCACACCCGGCTGTCGCCGGAGGCGATGGCCGAACGGGTCGCCGCCGAGCTGGCCGCCGGCCGGATCGCCGGGTGGTTCCAGGGGCGCATGGAGTACGGTCCCCGGGCGCTGGGGGCGCGGTCCATCCTCGCGGACGCCCGCGACCCGCGGACGCAGTCCGAGCTGAATCTGCGCACCAAGTTCCGGGAGTCGTTCCGGCCGTTCGCCCCCGCCGTCCTCGCCGAGGACGCCCGGGAGTACTTCGAGCTCTCGCAGGACAGCCCGTACATGCTGATCGTCGCCCCGGTCGCCGCCGGGCAGCGGCGGCCGGGCGGACAGGAACCGGCCACCGGCCTGGATCTGCTGCGACAGACCCGCTCCACCATTCCGGCCGTCACCCACGTCGACCACTCGGCCCGGGTCCAGACGGTCGGCCGGCGCGAGCATCCCGCCTTCCACCGGCTGCTGACCGCCTTCAAACGGCGCACGGGATGCCCCGTCCTGGTCAACACGTCCTTCAACGTACGAGGCGAGCCGATCGTCAACACCCCGCAGGAGGCGTACACCTGCTTCATGCGGACCCGTATCGACCTCCTGGCGCTGGGGGGTTTCCTGCTGGAGAAGACGGAGCAGCCACCGTGGGCGGAGGAAGATGACTGGCGTGCCGCGATCCCGCTGGACTGACCACGCGGCCCGGGCGGTGCTCGCCTGCGTCTACTTTCTGGTGGTGACGCCGGCCGGACTCTGCGTCCGGCTGATCCGGGACCCGCTGCACGGCCGGCGGCGGGGCCGCGCGCCGAGCTACTGGGAGGAGCCGCCGGACGAGCGGCCCGCCACGGGTGAGGCGCGCCGGTGACGGAAGCGCAGGCGGAGCAGCGCGCCCCCCGAATCCGGCCTTCCGTGGCCGGCTGCCTCCGCCGCCCGCGAGGCGTACGCTTCGCCGCATGGTCACCACACGCCCCACCCTGCACGGCACCTTCGGCATGGTCTCCAGCACCCACTGGCTGGCCTCCTCCTCCGCGATGGCGGTGCTCGAAGACGGCGGCAACGCCTTCGACGCCGCCGTGGCGGCCGGTTTCGTCCTGCACGTGGTCGAGCCGCACCTCAACGGCCCGGCCGGTGACGTCCCGATCATCCTGGCCCCGGTCGGCGGCCGGATACAGGTGCTGTGCGGGCAGGGGCCCGCACCGGCCGGGGCCACCATCGGCCACTACCGGGACGCGCTCGGTCTCGACCTGGTGCCGGGCACCGGGCCGCTGGCCGCCGTCGTCCCGGGCGCCGTGGACGCGTGGCTGACGCTGCTGCGCGACCACGGCACCAAGTCCCTGGCGGAGGTGCTGAAGTACGCCATCGGGTACGCGGCCGACGGCCATCCGGCGGTGGAACGGATCGGGCTCACGGTGGAGTCGGTACGGCAGCTGTTCGAGGAGGAGTGGACCTCCTCGGCGGAGATCTATCTGCCCGGCGGCGCGGCCCCGGCGGCCGGCGGGATGCTGCGCAACCCGCAACTGGCCGCGACCTGGCGGCGGCTGCTCAAGGAGGCGGCCGGTCCGGGCCGGGACAGGGAGGCGGAGATCGAGGCGGCCCGCCGGATCTGGCGCGAGGGGTTCATCGGCGAGGCGATCGCCGCGCACGCCGCCCGGCCCGCGATGGACTCCTCGGGCGAGCGGCACGCGGGCGTTCTCACCGGGGACGACCTGGCGGGCTGGTCGGCCGGGTACGAGGAACCGGTGCGGCACGAGTGGCGGGGCTGGACGGTCTGCAAGCCCGGGCCGTGGAGCCAGGGCCCGGTGCTGCTCCAGCAGTTGGCGTTGCTGGACCCCGGGCTGGACGCGGACGCGTACGGCACGCCCGAGTACGTCCACACGCTGATCGAGGGCGGCAAGCTCGCGATGGCCGACCGGGAGGCGTGGTACGGGGACAACGGCGAGGTACCGCTGAAGGAACTGCTGTCGCCCGAGTACAACGCCGGGCGGCGGGAACTGATCGGCGAGCGCGCCTCGTTCGAGCTGCGTCCCGGGGCGCCCGGTGGCCGCACGCCGCGGATCGCGGCGGCGGCGCTGGCGGGCGCGGAGCGGGCCGGCGGCGCGGCGGTGGCGGGCTCCGGTGAGCCGACGGTGGACCGCAGCGGGGAGACGCGCGGCGACACCTGTCACGTCGATGTGGTGGACCGCTGGGGGAACATGATCAGCGCGACGCCCAGCGGTGGCTGGCTCCAGTCCAGCCCGGTCATCGCGGAGCTCGGTTTCCCGCTGGGCACCCGGCTCCAGATGACATGGCTGGAGGAGGGCCTGCCCACCTCGCTGACCCCGGGCCGCCGGCCGCGCACCACGCTGTCGCCGTCGCTGGCGCTGCGGGACGGCGAGCCGGTCCTGGCGTTCGGCACTCCGGGCGGGGACCAGCAGGACCAGTGGCAGCTGCACTTCTTCCTCGCGGCGGCGCTGCGCCCGCCGGTGCGCGGCGGACTCGACCTCCAGGGCGCGATCGACGCGCCGAACTGGCACCAGGACAGCTTCCCCAGCTCGTTCTATCCGCGGGGAACGCGCCCGGGCAGTGTCACCGTCGAGTCGCGGATCGGCGAGGAGACGATCGCCGGGCTGCGGCGCCGTGGGCACGAGGTGACGGTCGGCGGGCCGTGGACGGAGGGCAGGCTGTGCGCGGTCGGACGCGACCCGGAGCGCGGCGTGCTGCTGGCGGCGGCGAACCCGCGCGGAGCGCAGGGGTACGCCGTGGGCCGGTGACCGGCCGCCGCGCCAGTGGTCCGGAAAAGACGAGGGGAAAACTGCCCGTAGCACGGCGGTAACACGATCCGTAACACGGTTGGGTTCAGTAGCGGCCATGGCGGATGTGCCCAGGGCCCAGCAGCGGGAAGCGGCGGCCGAGCTGGCCGCGTTCACGGACGAGTTGCGCGCGGTCACCGCGGTGCTCGACCCGGCGGCCGGGTGGTACGCGGCGTTCTCCAGACGCAGCCCGGACGCACTGGCCGGCTGGCTGGCGGGCCGGGAGCTGCCGCCGTGGGACGTGGTCGCCGATCTGCTCCAGGACCTGGCGGTGCGCGGCGGTACGGACGCCGCCGGGCGGGCCGGCGAACGGCTGCGGACGCGGTACGAGAGCACGGCGCGGGCACTGGACGGACTGCCGCAGGCGCGGGCCGTGCTGGAACGGGCGGTGGCCACGGCGGACGAGGACCGCCGGTCCGCCGCGAGCCGCTGCGCGCGGCTGTCCGACGCGCTGCTGCTGGCCCGCCGGGTGGGGCAGGGCCGGGAGGTGGAACGGCTGGCGGCGCAGCGGCTCTGGGCCCGCGACGACGAGGAACGGGCCCGGGCGCGGGGCACCGCGCTGCGGGCGCGGCTGGCGGCGCTGCCACCTGCGGGGGTGGCGGCACAGCCGCCCGTGGAGGTGGCGGCACAGCCGCCCGTGGGGGTGGCGGAGGGTGCGGAGGGTGTGGGGGCAGGGGCAGCCGGGGCGGCGGAGTGGCCTGCGGAGGTGGTGGGGCCAACGGGGCGCGCGGCGGAGCAGCACGCGGGCCGAGCGGTCGGTGCCGCCGGGGCGGCGGCGCGGGCGTTGAGCGCGGAGGGGACGGAGACCGCGTGGAGGGCAGGGGCAGTGCCGTCTGCGGGAGCCGAGGGCCCGGCGGGGTCCGGGGAGTACGGGATCCGGCAGCCCGGCACCACTCCGGCCGCTGGGGGCCGGGCCGTTGCGCCGGGCACCGGCAGGGCGCGCGGCGGTGACCCGACCGTTGCGCCGGCCAGCGGCGCTCCGAGGGCCGGTGAACCGACCGTCGTCGATCCGGTCGTCGGGCAACCGGCTCCAGGTCCGGCGAGCGGCGGTCCCGGGGCGGGTGATGCGGTCGGCGCGTGGGCTGCCGGGCCGGTCAGCGGGCGACCGACCACGGGACCGGCACCGGCAGCAGGCGCAGCGAACACCGGGCCGGTCGCCAGGTGGCCGGGGGCCGTCCCGGACACCGGAGAACGAGCCCCTGCCTCCCCCGCTCGGCAGCCGCACAGCCGGCCAACCAGCGGCGGCGGAGCGGACATCGGCGAGCCGGCCGCCGCACCGTACGCCGGGGAGTCGGGTGCCGTGGGGCGGGCCATCGCGCCCGGTAACCCCGGCGCCGGGGTGCCGGCTCCCGCGCCGTACACCGGCAGTGGGGAAGCCGCTCCGGTTGCCGGTGGGGGCGCTGCCGCGCCGAACGCCGCCCGGACGGGCGCCCGGTCGGCCGGTGCCGTCCCGCAGGCCGGCGCTCCGGCCGGCGACGCGGCCACCGCACCGGCCGCTCAAGGACCCGGACTACGCGAGCCGGGCACCGGACAACCGGCCACGGCGACGGGGAGCCGCCCACCTGTCGCCGGACAACCGGACACCCCACCGGCCGCCGCACCGGAGGCCGGACCGACCGGCCGGGAGTCGGGGGGTGGTGAGCCGGCCGCCGGGGCGGGGAAGCGGCGGCGCAGGCCGCGCGGGGCGCGGTTCGCCGGGATCGAGGCCGAGGACGAGGTGGTGGCCGTGCCCCCGCCCGCCGATGGTGATGCCGTGCGGCCTCCTGCGGCGCCGCCGAGTGGCTCCCGGTTCGCGGGCGCGCTCCGCGAGTCCCGGCGGGAGCGGCGGCAGCGGCTGACCGAGGAGGACCGGCGGGCGGCGCTGGAACTGGCCGACCGGCTGGCCGCCTCGCGGTCCGCGGGGGCCAGCGGCGCGGCGCACATCGTGCTCAGCGAGGCGGTCGCCGGGCCGGCGGCCCGGCTGCCGGTGCTCATCGCCGAACTCGAACGCACCGGGCTCGCCTCGGAGGTGGCCACGTTGCTGTGGGAGGCGGCGTCGCTGCCGCCGGGGCCGCTGGCGGCGGTGGCGGAGGCGCTGGCGGGCGCCGACCGGGATCGCGACTGCGCCGTCCTGCTGCGCCAGGCCGCCGCCCGTCCGGCGCCGGAGGCGGGGGTGATCGCGGCGGAACTGTGGCACGCGGGCCGCGCGGAGGAGGCGGTCACCCTGCTGACGGCGCTGGTCGGCGCCCGTTCGGCGGAGGAGGCGGCGGGCGCGGCCCGGTCGTCCCCCGAGGTGGTGGGCCCGCTGCTGCTGACGGCGGCTCAGGCGCTCTCCCCGCGCCATCATTACGCGATCGGCAGTGAACTCCGCCGGGCCGGCCTGGCCTGACCGCCGACCGTGCCGCCGGGCCCGACGGCCAACCGCAGACCGCCGACCGCCGACCTGGCCCGGCTCGCCTCCCCGTAGGCTGATCGTCATGGCTGCGCGGGGGGCGGCGGGGCGCCGCAGGGTGGAGAAGTGGCTCGGTCCGGTGGTGGCGATGGCGCTGCTGGTACCGATGGGGCTGGTGGTGTGGCGCGCCGACGCGGATCGGTGGTGCTGGGACGTGCCGCCGGAGGTCGCCGCGCTCGCCGACGATCCGGCGGCGGCCACCGCGTACCTGGACCCGGGCCCGGTCTCCGGTGAGAGCACGGGGGCCGTGGCCGCGTTGCTCGCGCCCGGGCACTGGGTCACCTGTGACGGCCCGGCGGGGCCCGATCTGCTGGGGGCGATCCTTGTCGCCGCCACCACCGGGCAGACCCTCGCCGAGCAGGACGGTCCCGCGGTGCCGCACACGCCGGCCATGGCCTCGGTGGCGCACGAGACGGTGGTGGTCCTCGCGGCGGAACCCGAGGCGCAACGGCCGCCGTTCGTGCCGGGCGGCGGTGCGCGGTCCGCGATTCCGCCCGGCCTCGAACCGTATCTGGGGCTGATGCTCGCCGCCTATCTCACCGATCTGAGCCACCGGACCCAGCTGGCCGAGCTGGGCGACGTGCTGCTGGAGGAGCATCCGGTGCGGACCCTGCCGGATCCGGAGACCGGCGAGGCCCGGGTGCTGTTCGCCACCGCCGGTGAGCTGGTCACGGAGACGGATCCGGACAGCGGCGAGGCCCTGGAGTACTGGACCGATCCGCTACGGGATCTCACCACCGCGGTCGCGTCCCATCCCGAGGGGTACGCGGTGCTGTACGACGCCCACCTCGCGTACGCCGCGCGCTGTCTGGACCTGCTGACGGTGGACGAGGACGGGAAGCTGACCTCCGGAACGCGGGCCGCCGCGCTGCCCAATCCCACCGATCCCTTCGCGGAGATCACCGGGGGTGTCGCCGGGCTGTCGGTGCTCCGGGACGCGCTCGCCGAGGAGGGCGTCATCTCCGACGGGGCCGCCTTCGACGCCGCCGTACGGGAGCACAGCCGGGGTGTCCACCTCGCCACGGCCGAGCCGCCCGGGGAGCCGTCCGTCCTCGCCGGTGATCTGGCCCGCCGGGCCCCCGCCGGGCCGGCGGGCGACGCCGCGTTCCTGGACGGCCGGGCGCAGTTGCTGATGATGCTGGAGGACTGGGCGGGCGGGCGCGGGCTGCCCGAGCAGGAGTGGGTGCCGCTGCGGGCAGCGCTGGCGAGCAGCTACCACTGGTCGCACCGCTTCGCCTTCTGGAGCTAAGGCGTGACGGGCGGTTCGCAGCCGCGCCGTTCGGCCTGGTCGGTGGCGAAGGCGGTGACCAGCGCCGTGAGCGTCTCCTCGCCGACCGGGTTGTCCGAACTCGATGCGACCTCCGCCCGGAACAGGGCGAACGCCCCGTCGCAGGTGGTGAGGGCGGTCGCGGAGTACCCGTCGGCGCGGGGGCGCCACCGTTCGGAGAGCGGTCGCGCGGACGGATCGCGGGTACCGTCCATCCCGTCGGGACCGACGCTCTGCGCCATCGCCAGCTCGGCCCACGGGCCGTAGGCTCCGCTGACCGTCAGCATGCTGTTCCCTTCGTGGAACGGCAGCGCGCAGGAGGCGTACGGACCGCTGTCCGGGGCCGCCTCGTGCACCCGCCAGCCACCCTGCGGGGCGTCCTCGGGCAGGTCCGGGACGATCACCGCGCACGGCGACGCGCCGTTCAGCACCGCGACGGGCATCCCCGCCACCTGGCGGCGGACCGGGTCCTGGGGCGGCGGCACCGGGGCGTGGCCGCATCCCAGCCGGGAGGAGGCGGTGTTGGCGGCGGCGACCGCGGCCCGTACCAGCGGCTCGTCCTCGTCGGTGCCCCGGGAGACGGATGTCCGCAGTGTCACCAGCAGCGGGACGTCCGGGTCCGTGCAGGGCAGGAGCAGTGCGACGCGGGTGCCGTCGCCGCGCGATCCCTGGATCAGGAACCCGGGCAGCCCTTCCGGCAGCGCCGCCCCGCTGAGGGCGTCGCTCCAGCGGGCCGCGTCCAGCAGCCCGCCGTCCACGTCGTCCGCCCGGCGGCTCGCCGTCACGGTGAGCCACTGCGGATCGTGGAGCGCGCCGGTGCGCAGCAGGGTGCAGGTGAGCCGGTTCCGTCCGGGATCGCGTGCCACGCGCTGGGCGTCCACCTCGGGCCAGCCGGCCAGGGTGCGCAGTTCGGCGCGCGGCAGCAGCCCTTCGCAGGGCAGCAGGTGTACGGCCCGGGCGGGCGGGACGGTTCCCCCGGTGGCGCTCTGCAACGCCGCGAGCAGCGTCAGCAGCGCACCGAGCGCGATCCAGCGCTTCCCCGCCCCGCGCCACAACTCCCGTACCCGTACCCGTCCCACGGCCCGCCCCCGTCACCGTCCGCTGTGTTCCCCGCCTGCTCCCAGTGTGCCGCCCGCCACGGGGCAGCGGGGCACCGGGGCGGGGCCGCCCGTGTTTCGATGGGGTCATGATCGATGAAGAGCTGGCCATGAAGGTCGAGGAGGCCGTGCGGCTGGTCGCCGCCGAGGAGGTCATGCCGCGCTGGCGGCGGCTGGCGGCCGACGAGGTGGCGGTGAAGACGGCGCCGCACGATCTGGTGACCGTGGCGGACCGGCGGGCGGAGGAGCGGCTGACGGAGATACTGCCCCGGCTGCTGCCGGGTTCCGTGGTGGTGGGCGAGGAGGCGGTGGCGGCCGATCCGGCGACGTACGGGCGGCTGGCGGGTGACGCGCCGGTGTGGATCGTCGATCCGGTGGACGGTACGCGGCAGTTCGTGGAGGGCGATCCGGGTTTCTGCACCCTGGTGGGGCTGGCGCACCGCGGGGTGCTGGAGGGGGCGTGGACGCATGCGCCGGCGCTGGGGCTCACGGCGCGTGCGCGGCGCGGGGCGGGCGCGTTCCTGGACGGGGAGCGGCTGGTCGCCGGCGTGCCCGAGCCGGGCCGGCCGCTGACGGTGGCGCACGCGCATCCGCACTACACCTCCGCCGAGCAGAAGCGGGTGCTGGCCCGGCTGCGGGTGGACGGGGTGGCGCCGCGGGAGTGCG
The DNA here is from genome assembly GCF_900116145.1 of Streptomyces harbinensis. GTDB lineage: Bacteria > Actinomycetota > Actinomycetes > Streptomycetales > Streptomycetaceae > Streptomyces > Streptomyces carpaticus. The sequence continues at coordinate 682,968 of NZ_FPAB01000001.1, forward strand.
GTTCTGCGGGTCTGGAGTATCTGCGGGTGGCGCGCGGTGAGCTGGACGCGGTGGCGTTCGACTGGGAGTCGGCCTGGGACCACGCGGCCGGGCTGCTGCTGGTGCTGGAGGCGGGGGGCGTGCACGAGACGGTGGCGGGGGTGCCGTTCGCGCTGGCCGGGGGCAACGCGCTGCCGTTCACCGCGGCGCGGGACGAGCCGACCGCGCGGCGTATTCTCTCCTTGCTGTCCGGAGCGTGAAGAGCGCACAGAGCGTACAGAGCGTGCGGAGCGTCAACTCATCGGCGAGGGGAGCCGTAACGTGCCGACCATGCGGGACGCGGTGGTGGTGGGGGCCGGGCCGAACGGGCTGACCGCCGCCGTCGAACTGGCCCGGCGGGGGCTGTCCGTCGAGGTCTTCGAGGCGAAGGAGACGGTGGGCGGTGGCGCCCGCACCGAGGAGCTGACGCTGCCGGGGTTCCGGCACGATCCGTGCTCGGCGGTGCATCCGATGGGCGCGGGGTCGCCGGCGTTCAAAAGGATGCCGCTGGAGCGGTACGGGCTGGAGTGGCTGCACGCCGAGCTGGCGCTGGCGCATCCGTTCCCGGACGGGAGCGCGGCCGTGCTGGCCCGGGAGGTGGGGGTGACGGCGGCGTCGTTCGGGCCGCGCGACGCGGAGGCGTACCGGCGGCTGATGGCCCCGTATCTGGGCCGGTGGGACACGCTGGCCGGGGACTTCCTCAAGGTGCCGTGGGACGGGCTGCCGCGCGGGCCGCTGACGCTGGCGCGGTTCGGGCTGACGGGGATGCAGCCGGCGGCGTGGGTGGCGCGGGCCCGGTTCCGGGACGAGAAGGCGCGGGCGCTGTTCCACGGTCTGGCGGCGCATGTGATCTCGCCGGCCGGGACGACGCCGGCGACGGCAGCGATCGCGCTGGTGTTCGCGCTGGCGGCGCACGAGGGCGGGTGGCCGATCGCGCGGGGCGGGTCGCAGGGAATCGTGGACGCGCTGGCCGGGTATCTGACGGCGCTGGGCGGCACGGTGCACACCGGGGTGGAGGTGCGGCGGCTGGATGAGCTGCCGCCGGCCCGGGCGTACGTCTTCGACACCTCGCCGACCGCCATGGCGCGGATCGCGGGCCTGGGGCGGGCGTATCCGCGGTTCCGGTACGGGGCCGCCTCGTTCAAGATCGACTACGCGCTGGACGGTCCGGTGCCGTGGACGGCCCCGGAGGCGCACCGGGCGGGGACGGTGCATCTGGGCGCGACCGGCGCGGAGATCGAGACGGCGCTGCGGGCCGCCACGGTGGAGGGGCGGGCGCCGGAGGTGCCGTTCATGATCACCTCGCAGCCGACGCAGCTCGACCCGTCCCGCGCGCCGGCCGGCAAGCACGTGTTCTGGGCGTACGGGCATGTGCCCAACGGCTGGGACGGGGATCTGACGGAGGCGCTGGAGCAGCAGATCGAGCGGTTCGCGCCCGGCTTCCGGGATCTGGTGCTGGCGCGGGCGGTGGCCGGCCCGGCGGAGCTGGCCCGGCGCAACGCCAACTACGTGGGCGGGGACACCGCCTGCGGCGCGTTCAGCGGTCTGCAGACGATGTTCCGGCCGCGCCCGGCGTGGTCGCCGTACACCACCGCGCATCCGGCGGTGTTCCTGTGTTCGCAGGCCGCCTGGCCGGGGCCTGGGGTGCACGGGATGTCGGGGCACAACGCGGCGAAGGTGGTGTGGCGGCGGCTGCGGCAGCAGCGGCTGCGCTGAGCGTACGGGCGGGGCCGCGGCCGGCCCCGCCCGTTCCCCGCTCCGCTGCTCACTCCTCCGGCGGGCGCTCGGTGTTCTCCTCCTGCCGCTCGCGCGCCTGGCCGGCGACCCGGCGCAGCCGCCAGTGCCGCGGGCCGCGGGTCTGCTCCTCGACCGCCTCCCCGACCATGGCGCGTACCGCTTCGCGGACGCCGTGCATCGGCAGATGGCGCGGCATGCCGGCACCCGGGTCGGAGCGCAGTTCGCGCACCAGGGCCCAGCACATGGCGAGCATGACCACCACGAACGGCAGCGCCACCAGGATGGTGCCCGACCGCAGCGCGTCCAGGCCGCCCGCCACCAGCAGGACGGCGGCGACCGCGCCCATCAGCACGCCCCAGGAGACCACCAGCCAGCGGCGCGGGTGCAGGGCGCCCCGGCTGGTGAGCGAGCCCATCACCAGGGAGGCGGAGTCGGCGCTGGTGATGAAGTACAGCATCACCAGGATCATGGCGACGAACGCGGTGACGGTGCCGAGCGGCAGCGCGTCGAGCAGCGCGAACATGGCGGCTTCCTCGCCCTCGCGGGTGACCTCGCCGGTGAGGTCGGCGCCGCCGGTGGCGTCGATGCGCAGGGCGCTGCCGCCCATGATGGAGAACCAGATGATGGAGGCGCCGGAGGGGATGAGCAGCACGCCGATGAGGAATTCCCGGATGCTGCGGCCCCGGGAGATGCGGGCGATGAAGGTGCCGACGAACGGGGCCCAGGACATCCACCAGGCCCAGTAGAAGATGGTCCAGGTGCCCAGCCAGTCCTCGCTGCCGAAGGCGCCGGTGCGGGTGGAGAGCACCATGATGTCTTCGAGGTAGTTGCCGACCCCGGCCGGGATGGCGCCCAGGATGTACACGGTGGGGCCGACCGCGAAGATGAACAGGGCCAGGCTGATGGCCAGCACGATGTTGATGTTGCTGAGCCATTTGACGCCCTTGTGCAGGCCGCTGAAGGCGGAGATGACGAAGGCGCTGCCGAGCGCGGCGATGATGATCAGCTGGAGGGCGCGGGAGTCGTCGAGGTCGGTGGTGATGTTCAGGCCCCGGGACACCTGGAGCGCGCCCAGGCCGAGGCTGGTGGCGGTGCCGAACACGGTGGCGAAGACGGCGAGCAGGTCGATGAGCCGGCCGGGCCAGCCGGCGCTCAGCCGTTCGCCGATGAGCGGGACGAAGACGGCGCTGATCCGGTTGCCGCGCGCCTTGCGGAAGGTGGCGTAGGCGAGGCCGAGTCCGGCGATGCCGTAGATGGCCCAGGGGTGCAGCGTCCAGTGGAAGAAGGAGAATTCGAGCGCGGTGCGGGCCGCTTCGTCGCTGCCGGGTTCGATGTCGCCGAACGGGGGCGGGGAGGCGAAGTGCAGCAGGGGTTCGCCGACGCCGAAGAACATCAGCCCGATGCCCATGCCGGCGGCGAACATCATCGCGATCCAGGAGAGCGAGGAGAACTCCGGCTCGTCGTCGTCGCGTCCGAGCCGGATACGGCCGAAGCGGCTGAACGCGATGACCAGGCAGGCCACCACGAAGACGTTGCCGGCGATGATGAACAGCCAGGAGAAGTTGCCCAGCACCCAGTTGAGGGCGTGGTCGGTGACGGAGGAGAAGTTGTCCTTGCCGAACGCCGCCCAGGCCACCACGCCGAGGACGGCGGCCATGCCGATGGCGATGACCGTGGCATCGGGTGACGGGTCGGGGCGGTGCGGCGACCCGGTCCCGGTGTCGGGGGGCTCGGGAGGGGCGGTCGCATCCGTGGTCATAGTGCACCACTATGGGACGCATCTCCCCGTTCGGCGGGGTTCGGCGCGCCGCGATGTGAGCGGCGCGGCAGCCGGAAGGCATGGCCTCCGGCGGCGGGCGGCGGGTAGGGTCGCCCGGGCATGACTGCCTGGACACATGCAACGAAGCGACCACAACAGGGGCAGACCATGGGTCAGACGGCGCGCGTACTCATCGCCGCGGACAAGTTCAAGGGGTCACTCACCGCAGCGGAGGTCGCCGCCCATGTCACGGCGGGCCTGCACCGGGTCCGTCCGGAGGTGGCGGTGGAGGCCCTGCCGGTGGCCGACGGGGGCGACGGTACGGTCGCGGCGGCGGTGGAGGCCGGTTTCACCCTCCACGAGCGGGAGGTGACGGGGCCGCTGGGCGCCCCGGTCACCGCCGGATTCGCGGTACGCGGCGGGACCGCGATCGTGGAGATGGCGGAGGCGTCGGGGCTGCGGCACCTGCCGCCGGGGGTGTTCGCGCCGCTGACCGCGACCACCTACGGCACCGGCGAACTGCTGCGCGCCGCGCTGGAGACGGGCGCGCGCACCATCGTGCTCGGGGTGGGCGGCTCGGCCACCACCGACGGCGGCGCCGGCATGCTGGCGGCGCTGGGGGCGCGGCTGCTGGACGAGGACGGCGACCCGCTGCCGCACGGGGGCGGCCCGCTGCGGGAACTGGTGAGCGCCGACCTGACCGGCCTCGACCCGCGGTGGAAGGACACCGAGGTCATCCTGGCCGGCGATGTGAACAACCCGCTGACCGGCCCGCAGGGCGCGGCGGCGGTCTACGGCCCGCAGAAGGGCGCCGATCCGCAGGACGTCGCGGCACTGGACGCGGCGCTGAGCCACTTCGCCGGGGTGCTGGGCCGCACCGATCTGGCCGCCGCCCCGGGCGCGGGCGCGGCGGGCGGCGTCGGCTTCGGCGCGCTGGTCGGGCTGAACGCGGTCTTCCGGCCCGGGATCGAGGTGCTGCTCGATGTGCTGGGCTTCGCGCCGGCGCTGGAGCGGGCGACGCTGGTGATCACGGGCGAGGGCTCGCTGGACGCGCAGACCCTGCACGGCAAGGCCCCGGCGGGCGTGGCGGCGGCCTCCCGCGCGGCCGGCCGCAAGGTGGTCGCGGTCTGCGGCCGGCTGGCCATCGACAGCGGCACCCTGCGCACGGCGGGCATCGAGCGCGCGTACCCCCTGTCCGCGCTGGAACCGGACCCGGCCACCTCGATGCGCAACGCGGGCCCGCTGCTGGAGCGCGCGGCGGAGGAACTGGCCCGCGATCACCTGTAGGCCGGCCCGGATCGGCCGCCGCGCGCCGGAGTCAGCCGGACCGTACCCGCCCCCGGCGGGGGAGCAGCGCGAGACCGGCCGCGAACACCGCGGCCGACACCGCCCAGGCCCCCTCGTCCCCGGGCGGCAGCAGGACCACCGTCCAGGGGTGCGGGTAGCCGGCGTGGCCGTACCCGAGGAGGGTGACCAGGACCAGCCACACCACGGGTGCGGCCCCGGCCACGCGGTCGTCGGCGAGGCCGCGGACCAGCAGCATCAGGCCGCACAGGAACAGCAGGGTGCGGCCGGTGGCGGCCAGGGTCGGGGTGTCCAGCCACTGCGCGAGGGCACGTCCGAGCGGTACGGCCGGCGCGACCACGGCGACGGCCAGCGCCAGGTCGTAACGCCAGGTCCGCCGCACCCCGGTGTGTTCCTGGTCGGGCAGGCCCCGGCCGAGGCAGTGCAGCAGCCCGAGCACCACCAGCAGGGGGACCAACAGCGACAGCACGGTGGCGGGCGATCCGCCGGAGACCGCCGGCAGCGAGGCCGAACGGTCGTCCAGGATCACCAGCGCGAGCACGTACGCCGGGACGATGAGGCCGAGCAGCCACAGCTGCCGGGCCGTGGCCCACAGGATCACAGGACCTCCGGCCGGCAGACGGTCAGCGGTTCCTCGATGCTCCGGAACCACTCCTGCTGCTCGGCGACCGGCAGGGCCCGGATCTCCTCGGCGGCGCGCAGGTGTTCGTCGTGGCGGTTGAACGTCTCCGGCTCACCGGCGGTGAGCCACAGCCAGGCGCGGGCCGTGCTCTCCAGATCCCAGTCCGTCGTCGTGGCGAACGAACACGGCGGGTGCCAGGGCAGCGGGCTGAAGGCGATCGACTCCCGGTGCTGTCCTTCGGTCAGTGTGGGGTCGCTGTAAAAGAGCCAGCTGTTCTCGGGCAGGGGCGCCCGGTCGGACTGCATCACGATCCGTTCCGGCACGGTGAACCCGGCGGCGGCCAGCAGCGGGATCACTTCGTCCGCGGCCTCCCGTGCGCCGGGCAGCGCGGCGCGGTATTCGGGCGGCACGCAGACGGCGGGTGCTTCGCCGGCGCACACGGGGGTGAAGGCGCGCGGTACCGTCCTGGGCTCGTACTCCCAGTCCGCGACGATGGCGTACGCGCCGAGGGCGGCGGCGGTGACGCAGCCCGCCGCGGCCAGGACCCGGACCGCCACCTGCCGCAGCAGCGGGGCGACGGCCGCCATGGTGCCGGCGACGAGGCCGAGGGCGAGCAGGCCGGGGGCGGCCCAGCTGCCGACGGCGAAGGTTTCCGTGACCTGGACCGAGCCGGTGGGCAGGCCGTTGAGGTAGCGCAGCGGGGGCTCCATCGTGGCGGGCATGCCCATCCACAGATAGCTCGCCAGCAGCATCAGCGGGGCGGAGAGGAGGCCCGGCAGCAGGCTGCCGAGCAGGAAGCCGACCGCGCTGTGGGAGACGAGGACGAGGACGCCGGTGAGCAGCATGGGCACACCGGCGAGGTCGGGCACCGCGCGCAGTTCCACCCAGGCGGACGCCAGCGAGGTGAGCAGCCCGGCGGCGCCCAGGAGGGCCACCGGGGCCAGGGCGTTGGCGGCGACCGCGTACCGTCCGCGGCCGTGCGGGAGCCGCCAGATCCCGGCCCGCCGCAGCCGCCACGCCTCCCAGGCCGCGCAGCCGGCGCAGGCCGCGGCGGGGACGAAGAGGGCTTCCAGCGCGGAATTGGCCGCCGCGGCTCCGTAGCCCTCGACGGCGAACCGGGTGCGGTCCTCCGTCATCACCCAGGAGACCACCAGGGTCGGCAGCAGCACCCAGGCGACGCTGGAGACGCGCAGTGAGGTCAGGAAGCCCATGCCGCCTCCGGTCCGGTGAGCGCGTGGAAGGCTTCCTCGGCGCGGCGCGTCTCGGGGGTGCCGGCGGGGGCGTGGTCGAGGAAGTCGGCGACGGGGCCGGTGAACATGATCTGCCCGCCGTCCAGAACGACGACGTGCTCGAAGTCGGTTTCGACGTCCGCCACGTCGTGGGTGGAGACGATGGCGTGCACGTGCGGCGGCAGCTGGTCGAGGGCGTCCTGGAAGACCCGGCGCTGGCGCAGGTCGAGGCCGGCGGTGGGTTCGTCCAGCAGCAGGACCTCGGCGTCGTGGACGAGTGCCTGGGCGATGGCGACGCGGCGCAGCTGTCCGCCGGAGAGCTGGGTGGCCCGGTGGTCGGCGAACTCCTCCATCTCCACCTGGGCCAGGGCCTGGAGCGCCTGGCGCCGGGCGTCGCCGCGGCGCATGCCCTTGAGCCAGCCGGCGTAGGCGACCTGTTCGCGGACGGTCAGTCCGGGCACCGGGTGGACCTGCTGGGGCAGCCACGCGACCCGGCGCCGGTAGGCGCGCAGATCGGAGCGGCGGTCGGTACGCAGTGTGCCGTGGCTGACGTGGCCGGTGGCGGGGGTGCGGACGGTGGCGGCGAGGGAGAGCACGGTGCTCTTGCCCGCTCCGTTGACGCCCAGGAAGACCGTGCGACCCGTCGGGAAGGTGAAGGTGAGGTCATGGAGAACGGGGCGGTTCCTGCGGTAGCCGAAGGAGCAGCCCTGAAAGGTGATCGGCATGATCCGCTGACCTTATGATCATCCGGTCATCACTTCAACACGGGCTGATCACAAGGGAGTTGACCACGTGAACGACCGGCGTGCCGGCCGTGGCGCCCGGCGCGTCAGGGCTCGGTCGTGGAGACCACGTACACCCGGGGGTTCTCCTCCTTGGTGATGTCCACCGTGATCGTCACCTGGGGGGCCGAGGCGTCGCCGGGGACGACCGTGCTGGCGTAGGTGCGTTCCGGGTCGTCGAAGGACCAGCCGATCACGTCCGCCTGGCTGGGGGCGATGGCGATGGTGCCCTCCTCCAGGGCCGCGCGTTCGGTGCCGGCCTCCTCCAGGAAGACCGCCAGCTGGCCGGGGGTGGTGCGGAACTGCACGTACATCGTGCTGCGCTGCCAGGCGTTGGTCTCGTAGTAGCCGACGTAGGTGGAGCCGTCCGGGATGGGGATGTCGTAGATGCGGCGCTGCACCTTGCTGGGCCACTCGTAGATCAGGGCCCGGGCCGAGGCGGAGCGCGCCTTGTCCTCGCCGCTCTCCCGGCTCTGCCACGCCGACATCGCCAGATAGCCGGCCGGGATCGCGATCAGCAGCACCACCACGATCGCCGCCAGCCAGCGGTGCCGGGGGCGGTGCGGCGGGCGCTCGGTGTCCGGGGCCGTGCTCATGAGCTGATCGACCACGATCGCGGCAGGGTCAGGTCGAAGCCGCCCCGGTGGACGCGCTCGGCCCGGCGGCGGTTGGCGCGGCGGAAGCGGCGGGCCACCAGGCGGGCCAGGTCGGCGGCGCCGACCATGCCGGCGTCGGTGCCGAGCTGGGCGCGGACGATACGGGCCTCGGGGCGGTAGCCGCGGCCGGTGAGCTGGCGGCGGAACGCGTCCCTGGCCGGTCCGATGAGCAGATCGTCCGCCTCGCTGACGCCGCCGCCGATGACGAAGCAGGACGGGTCCAGGGCGGCGGCGAGATTGGCGATGCCCACCCCGAGCCAGTGGCCGATGTCCTGGAGCAGTTCGACGCACATGGCGTCGCCCTCCCGGGCCAGCTCCGTGATCATCGGCCCGGTGATCTCGCTGATCTGGCCGCTCACCCGCTCCAGCGTGTGGTGCGCCACCGGGGAGTCGGCGGCGGCCAGCTCCCGGGCCTCGCGCACCAGGGCGTTGCCCGAGCTGTACTGCTCCCAGCAGCCCCGGTTGCCGCACGGGCAGCGGTGCCCGCCGGGCACCACCTGCATGTGGCCGAACTCCCCCGCCACCCCGTACTGGCCGCGCTTGACCCGGCCGCCCTCCAGTATGGCGCCGCCGATGCCCGTACCCAGGGTGATCATCACCAGCTGGTCCTGGCCGCGTCCGGCGCCGAAGCGCCACTCGGCCCAGGCGGCGGTGTTGGCGTCGTTGTCCACCATCACCGGCACCGCCAGCCGCGAGGTCAGCGCGTCGCGCAGCGGCTCGTTGCGCCAGGCCAGGTGCGGGGCGAACAGCACCTTGGAGCGGTCCGCGTCCACCCAGCCGGCCGCGCCGATGCCCACCGCGTGCACATCGTGCCGGTCGGAGAGGTCGAGCACCAGCTCGGCGATGGTGTCCTCGACGACCTTGGGGCTCTTGGACTTGTCCGGAGTCTCGGTCCGCACCCGCTCCAGGACGGTGCCGTCGGCGTCCACGACCCCGGCCATCACCTTCGTGCCGCCGATGTCGATCCCGACGGTGGGCACCCTGGGCGCCGACAGGTGCGAGCGGCGCTCCCGGGTGGCGATGGTGCGCAGCACCGTCGCCCTCGCCGATGACCGGTGGACTCGCTCACGGTAGGTACTCATCGGCTCGATTCTGCCCTACGCCGCGCTAGGCGGCGTCCGTGGGATCACCCCGCCGCAGTTCGTGCCCCAGCTCGGCCAGCTCGGCGCCGCCCGCCATCTGGCGGGTCAGTTCGTCCAGGGTGATCTCGTCGGCCCGGTGGCTGCCGGCCATCGTGCCCCGCTTGAGCAGGACGAACCGGTCCCCGACGAGGTGCGCGTGGTGCGGGTTGTGGGTGATCAGCACCACGGCGAGGCCCGCGTCGCGGGCGGCGGCCACGTACCGCAGGACGACACCGGCCTGCTTGACGCCGAGGGCGGCGGTCGGCTCGTCCAGCACCAGGACGCGGGCACCGAAGTGCACGGCGCGGGCGATGGCCACGCACTGCCGCTCGCCGCCGGACAGCGTGCCGATCGGCTGGTCCACGTCCCGCAGCTCGATGCCCATCCGGGCCAGGGCCGAACGGGTGGTGGCGCGCATCGTGGCCACGTCCAGGCGACGCAGCGGGCCGCGGCCCTTGACCGGCTCGGAGCCGAGGAAGAAGTTCCGCCAGACGGGCATGAGCGGGACGACGGCCAGGTCCTGGTAGACGGTGGCGATGCCCCGGTCCAGGGCCTCGCGCGGGGAGCCGAGACGCAGCTCGGTGCCGTCGAGGCGGTACGTGCCCCCGTCGTGGCGGTGCAGCCCGGAGATGATCTTGATGAGGGTGGACTTGCCCGCGCCGTTGTCGCCCAGGACGCAGGTGACCTCGCCGGAGTCGGCGGCCAGCGAGACATCGGTGAGGGCACGGATGTTGCCGTAGAGCTTGCTGACCCGCTCCAGCTCCAGCAGGGGTGCGCGGTCGTTCATGGGGTGGCCTCCGCCCGCTTGCGGATCCAGGCGTTCAGCAGCGTGGCCAGCAGCAGCATGGCGCCCAGGAAGAACTTGAACCAGTTGGGGTCCCACTGGGCGAAGACGATGCCCTTGTTGGTCATCCCGAAGATGAACGCGCCGACCGCGGCGCCGATCGCCGAACCGTAGCCGCCGGTGAGCAGACAGCCGCCGATGACGGCCGCCGCGATGTAGATCAGCTCGTTGCCGATGCCCTCGCTCGACTGGATGACGTCGTAGCTGAAGAGCAGGTGCTGGCCGGAGATCCAGGCGGCCAGCGCCACGCCCAGGTACAGGCCGATCTTGGTGCGGTTGACCGGTACGCCGACCGCGCGGGCCGCCTCGGGGGCGCCGCCGACGGCGAAGATCCAGTTGCCGGCCCGGGTGCGCAGCAGGATCCAGGTGGCGAGCGCGAGCAGGCCCAGCCACCACAGGACGGTGACGTTGACGCTGACGCCGCCCACCTCGTAGCGGGCGGCGAAGACGGAGCGGGCGGCGCCGAAGCCGTCCATGTCGCCGATGCTGCGGGTGGTGACGGTGCCGCTGATGACCTTGGTCAGTCCGAGATTGATGCCGGTGAGCATCAGGAAGGTGCCCAGCGTGATGATGAACGAGGGCAGCTTCGTGCGCACCAGCATGAAGCCGTTGAAGAGGCCGACGGCCAGGGTGACCAGCAGGGACACCCCCACGCCCACCCACACGTTCGCGGTGAGCTGGTAGCTGACCTGGGAGGAGACCAGCGCCGAGAAGGTGACCAGCACCCCGGTGGACAGGTCGAACTCCCCGCCGATCATGAGCAGGGCCACCGGGACGGCCATGATGCCGATGGTGGAGGAGGCGTAGACGACCGTGGAGAGGGAGCCGAGCTTCAGGAAGCTGTCGGCGACGATCGCGAAGAAGACGAACAGGGCGGCGGCGCCGATGACGGCGCCGAGCTCCGGGCGGCCCAGCAGCCGGCGCGGCAGCGACCGGCGTATCAGGCGGTCGTCGCCCTCGGGGCGGCCGGCGGCGGGCGGCGGGGTGGGGGCGGTCGTGGTCTCGGTCACCTGGTGCCTCGCTGGGCGTACTCGATCAGGGCGTCGGCCTCGTCCTGGGTGACGATCTGCGGTCCGGTGAGCACCGGCTGCCCGCCGCCGAGGATGTTGCCGTTGGTCAGGTGCAGCCACAGCAGGTCGACGGACTCGTAGCCCTGGAGGTAGGGCTGCTGGTCGACGGCGAAGGCGATGGAGCCGTCCTGGAGGCCGACGGCGACCTGGGCGTTCAGGTCGAAGGTGACGATCTCGGCGTCGCTGCCGGCCTGGTCGGCGGCCTTGGCGGCGATCGGCGCGTAGGGCGCGCCGAGGGTGATCACGGTGTCCAGGGCGGGATCGGTGATCAGCTGGGCCTCCAGGGTGGACTCCACCGCGGGCATGTTGGCGCCGTCCGCGTACAGGTTCTCCACGGTGCCGTCGAAGGTGTTGCGGACGCCGTCGCAGCGCTGTTCGTGGCCGACGTTGCCCTGCTCGTGGAAGAGGCAGACGGCCTTGGCGGCGCCGCGGGCGTTCAGTTCCTCGCCGACCGCCTCGCCGGCCAGCACCTCGTCCTGGCCGATGTGGGCCAGGGCGCCGTAGCCGGCCGAGACGTCCTGGCCGGAGTTGACGGTGATCACCGGGATGCCGGCGGCGACCGCGCGGCGTACCACGTCCTCCATGGCCTCCGGCTTGGCGAGGGTGACGATCAGCCCGTCGACGCCCTGGTCGATGGCCGCCTGCACCAGCTGGGCCTGCTGGCCTGCGTCGCTGTGGTGGGAGTAGAGGAAGTTGATGTCGTCCTTCTCGGCCGCCACCTCGGCGCCGGAGCGCACGATGTCCCAGTAGGTGTCGCCGTCACCGGAGTGGGTGACCATGGCCAGGGTGTAGCCGCCGGCTCCGGTCCCCGCCGCGCTGCCGCCGCCTCCGCCACCGCCGCCTCCGGTGGTGGCCTCGGCCGTGGCCTCGGCGTTCTCCGCCCGCCGGCCGCCGGTGGAACTGCATCCGGCCATCAGCAGCATCGCGGTGAGGAGCAGTACGGCGGTGGCGGCCCGGCCCGTCTGCCTGCCTCGTCGTCGGCTCATGCGCACCTCACCACGCGGCCCCGTCTCCTTCGTCGTCTGTTTCATCCGGCATGTGTCCGGCTGGGAGTCCCGGCCAAGTATCCGCCACGCCGTCCGGAACCGTACCGGCGGGATCCCGCCATGCCCATGCCCGGGGTCACACGGGAGGCGACTCCGGCGCGAGCAGGCGGTTGACCAGGGCTTCGATCAGCTCCTCCTCGGGGTGGCCGGCGAGCAGTTCCGGGACGGTGAGTTCGTTGACGATGAGCCCGAGCATGGCGAGATACAGCAGGAACACCCCGGTCCGGCCGCCGGGCAGCTGGTGGTGGACGTGGAAGTCGGTCAGCTCCCGCACCTCGGCCCGGAGGAAGGGCCCCAGTTCGGCGGCCAGCTCCGGGCGGCGGGTGGCCTCCAGGCGCAGCTCCAGCATGGCGAGGTGGCCGGCCCGGTCGGCGCGCAGCCGTTCCATGAGCTGGCCCATCAGGGCGGTGACCAGTTCCCGGGAGGGGGCCGCCTCCAGGGTGCGGGCGAGCCGTTCGGGGTCGGGGGCCAGCCGTTCCTGGACGCGGGCCATGAGCTGGCCGAGCAGCTGCGAGCGGTTGCTGAAGTAGTTGGAGGCGGTGCCGGTGGGGACGCCGGCCGCCTTGTCGACGGCGCGCAGGGTCAGGCCGCGGGAGCCTTCCTCGGCGAGGACGCCGATGGCGGCGTCCAGGAGCGCGGTTCGGCGGGCGGGGTTCTGGCGCATCCGGATCTCCCTTGACACCACTGCGAGTGCAGTACTACGTTCAGACCACTTCAAACAGAGTACATCAGCTGGCAGGAGTTACCGTATGCGCTCTCTCACCTATTACGTCGCCGTCACCCTCGACGGCTTCATCGCCGCCCCCGACGGCGGCTTCGGCTTCTTTCCCATCGAGCCCGACGTCACGGAGGCGCTGCTGCCCGAATACCCCGAGGCCGTCCCCGTACAGGGCCGCAAGGCACTGGGCCTGGAGGACGTGCCGAACCGGCGGTTCGACACCGTGCTGATGGGCTGGGGCACCTATCTGCCGGCCCTCGGCGAGGGCATCACCAGCCCCTACCCGCATCTGGAGCAGTACGTCTTCTCCCGCACCAGGACCGGCACCGACCCCTCGGTGCGAGTCACCGCCGAGGACCCGGTGACGGTGGTGCGGGAGCTGAAGCGGCGCGAGAGCGACCTGGGGATCTGGCTGTGCGGCGGGGGCAAGCTGGCCGCCGCACTGCGCCCGGAGATCGACGAGCTGGTCATCAAGCGGAACCCGATCGTGCTGGGCTCCGGCATCCCGCTGTTCGACGGTCCCTTCGAGCCGTTCCGTTTCACCCCGGTCGCCACCCGCGCCTTCGACTCCGGTGTCAGCGTGACCCGGTACACCCGGGCCGGCGCGGACGGCTGATCCGCGGACGGCTAGACCGTGGGCGGCTTCCAGCGCACCGGCAGCCGCACCGGGCCGCGCACCAGGGACCCGTCCCGCCAGGTGATCGCGGCCGGGTGGATGTCCAGGGCCAGGTCGGGGACGCGGTCCAGCAGCAGGGTGCGCAGCGCGATCCGGCCCTCCAGCCGGGCCAGCGGGGCCCCCAGGCAGTGGTGGATGCCGTGCCCGAAGGCGAGGTGGCCGGAGGTGTCGCGGCGGATGTCGAACCGGTCGGGCCCGGGGAAGCGCTCGGGGTCGCGTCCGGCGTCGGCGATGGCCGGCAGGACGAGTTCCCCGCCGCCCGGGATGACGGTGCCGGCGATCTCGTACGGCTCCCGGGTGAAGCGGTAGGTGGGGGTGGACACCGGTCCGTCGTAGCGCAGGATCTCCTCCACCGCGCCGTCCAGCAGGTCCGGGTCCTGGCGCAGCAGGGCGAGTTGGTCGGGGTGCTGGAGCAGGGCGAGAACGCCGTTGCTGATGAGGTTGACGGTGGTCTCGTGACCGGCCACCAGCAGCAGCCAGGCCATGCCGACGAGTTCGGCGGGGGCCAGCCGGTCGCCGTCCTCGTCGGCGGTGTGGATCAGCGCGCTCATCAGGTCATCGCCCGGCCGGGACCGCTTGGCGGCGATGAGTTCTTCCAGGTAGTGGCTCATCAGGCCGACCGTCTCGTGCTTGGCCTCCTTGTCGAGGGAGGCGCCGAGCACCTGGTTGGACCAGGCGCGGAAGCGGTCGCGGTCCAGGAAGGGCACGCCCAGCAGTTCGCAGATGACGGTGATGGGGAGCGGGAAGGAGAAGGCGTCCACCAGATCGGCGGTGCCGTCCGGGGCCGCCAGCATGGTGTCGAGCAGTTCGTCGGTGATCTCCTGGACGCGCGGCGCCAGCGCCGCCACCCGGCGCGGGGTGAACTCACGGGCCACCAGCCTGCGCATCCGGGTGTGGTCGGGCGGATCGGCGCCGAGCATGTGCGTGGCCGGGGAGACCCGGGAGCCGCGCAGCCGGGGGTTCGCGTGCCGCCAGTCCTTGGTCAGCCGGTTGTCGGCGAGGACGGACCTGGCGTGCCGGTGGCCGACCACCAGCCAGCCCTGCGTTCCCTCGGGGAACCGCACCCGGTGGACGGGGCCGCGGCGGCGCAGCGCGGCGAAGACGGCGTACGGGTCACGGGTGAAGTCGGCGCCCACGGCGTGCTGATCGATGAGATCGATGACGTCATCGTCCTGGTTCATATCTGAGCACTTCACAGCCGCACACGGCGGTAAACGCCTATCCGGCCCGCGCGCAGGAGCGAAGGGTGACGGCGCCGGGGCCGCGCGCAGATGTGGGGTACGCGGGCCCCGGCGCCGTCGGTGGGGGGACGCCGGTCCGTGGCGGCTGCCGGGATCGGCAGCCGTGTCAGCAGCCGTAGTTGATCAGCCGGAAGGAGGCGTAGTGGTCGGCGGTGTAGTAGTCCTCGCGGTAGGAGTCGCCCGTGACGATGCGCCGGGCGCCACGGGTGTCGCTGCCGGGTGTGATGACCGTGTACTCCTTGTAATACCCAGTTGCCCGGCTCGGCAGCAGCCCTTCACGGTTGTAGAACGTCGTGCCGTCCTGGGGGAACGGGTAGGGGCCGCCGCGGGCGATGAGGCCGAGGGTGTCGTACGCCTGCGCGGGCAGGGCGCTGTAGCAGACGTTGCCCACGGCGGTGGGGGCGACGTCGGTGGCGGTGACGGTGGGGGGTGTGGGGGAAGGGGCTGCGCTCGCGGTGGCGGTGGTGCCGCCGCCGAGGAGCAGTCCGGTGGCGAGGGCGCCCATGGCGCCGGTCCGGACGATCCTGGAGATGAGGTTCATGCCCATGCCAATAGTGTGACGCGCGTAGCGTGACCGGCGTCAACGGCACCTGCGGGAATTTCTCCAGGAGTTCACAACGCCGCCGGGCAACTCCACAGCATCTCCCGGTCAGCTGAGCGAACCGTACAGACGCAGCCGGCCGATGCCGCCGTCCGGGAAGATGTCGAGCCGGGCGTGGGTGGCGGGCGGGGCCTCCGGCACCACGAACCGGTGCACCGTGTCCGGCAGCAGCGCGGTGCGCGGCAGCAGGACCCGCCACCGGCCCGCCTCCCCGTCGCGGACCGAAACCGCCGCGTGGCCGGGGGCGTTGCCCTTGTAGCAGCCGGTGTCGATCTCCACCGCGCGCACCACGCAGCGGCCGGCCAGCCGGTACCGCACCCAGTCGTTGCCGTCGTCGCGGCGGCGCCTGGTCTCCCAGCCCTCCCCCATGGTGCGCGGCCGGCCCGGGGTGATGGTGTTCAGCGGCGAGGAGTAGAACCGGTCCGAGGCGTCCTCGGCGAAACCCCCGTACTCCAGCGCCGCCACGTCGAAGGTGCCCAGCGCCCGCAGCCAGGCCGGGTCGGGCCGTACCTCCCCGTACGCCCGCAGCCGCGCGATGCCGCCGTCCGGATACTGCCGCAGCCGCAGATGGGTGAAGCGCCGCCGGGCGGCCGCCGGAACCTCGAAGACGTTGGCGGCGTGCCCGCCCGTCCCGGTGCGCGGCACGAGTTCGGTCCACCGGGTGGCCGGGCCGAGCAGGGCGGCGGCGTCCGGGTGGCCCTCGGCCTCGGTGGCCTCGACGGAGACGGACTGCGGGTGGTTGCCGCGGAAGTGGGCGGTGTCCACCAGCAGGCCGTGCACCACGCCGGGCGCCCCGAGCCGGATCAGCGCCCAGTCGTGGTCGTCCGCGGCGACGGCACGGCGCCGCCGCGACTCCCAGCCGTCCATGATCTTGCCGCGGGTGCCGAACGCCGCCGGGTCGAAGTGGGCCGGTGCCGGGGCCAGCAGGTGGTCGCGTTCGGCGAAGAACTCGTCGGAGGCGGCCAGGACGGTGCCGCCGATCCGCCGGTCGGCGAGATCGGCCAGCGCGGTGAAGGGGACCTCGTCCGGGGACGGCGCCCGGTAGTCGGCGTAGGGATCGCCGCCGGTGTACGGGGCGGCGGGGCCGGTGAAGTGCGCGGTGCTCATGGTGTGGTGCTGCTCCTCACGGGGGTCGCGGCCGGACCGGGGGCACGGTCGCGGTCGATGAGCCGGCCGGTCCTGGCCAGCACCCGGCCGCGCACGGCGATGAGTTCGCCGCGCAGCCAGGTCTCGCGCACCTGCCCGTGCAGGGTGCGGCCGGCGTAGGCGGTGACGGGGTTGCGGTGGTGCAGGGCGGCCGGATCGACGGTGAACGCGGCCTCCGGGTCGAACACGGCGATGTCGGCGTCGTGGCCGGGCGCCAGCGCGCCCTTGCGGTGGCCGAGCCCGGCGAGCGCGGCGGGGCCGGCCGCCATCCAGCGCACCACATCGGCCAGGTCGTGGCCGCGCGGCCGGGCGGCGGTCCACATCGCGGGCAGGGTGAGCTGGAGCGAGGAGATCCCGCCCCAGGCGGCGCCGAAATCGGGCACCTTGAGGTCGGCGGTGGCGGGCGAGTGGTCGGAGACGACCGCGTCGATGGTGCCGGCGGCGAGCCCCGCCCACAGCGCCTCGCGGTTGGCGGCGTCCCGGATGGGCGGGCAGCACTTGAACTCGGTGGCGCCGTCCGGGATCTCCTCGGCGGTGAGGGTGAGGAAGTGCGGGCAGGTCTCGACGGTGACCCGCACCCCGGCGGCGCGGGCGGCGGCGAGGGCGGGCAGGGCGGTGGCCGCGGAGAGGTGGAGGATGTGGACGCGGGCGCGGTACCGCTCGGCGAGATCCAGCAGCCGTTCCACCGCGGCGTGTTCGGCGGCGGGCGGCCGGGAGGCCAGGAAGTCGGCGTACCGGCGGCTGCCGTCGGGGGCGGCGGCGAGGTGGTGCGGGTCCTCGGCGTGCACGATGAGCAGCGCGTCCAGCGCCGCGCAGGCACGGACGGCCCGCTCCAGCGCCGCCGGCTCCAGATGCGGGAACTCCTCGACGCCGGACGGGGAGAGAAAGCACTTGAACCCGAACACGCCGGCGGCGTGCAGCGGCCCCAGCCGGCCGAGGTTGCCGGGCACCGCGCCGCCCCAGAACCCGACGTCCACGTGCGCCTGTTCGCGGGCGGTGGCACGTTTGACGGTGAGGGCCGCCGGGTCGGTGGTCGGCGGCAGGCTGTTGAGTGGCATGTCGACGAGGGTGGTGATGCCGCCGGCCGCCGCCGCGGCGGTGGCGGTGGAGAAGCCCTCCCACTCGCTGCGCCCCGGGTCGTTCACATGCACATGGGTGTCGACCAGTCCGGGCAGCAGGGCGGCGTCGCCGTAGTCGCGCAGCACCTGCCCGGGGACGGGCGGGGCGGAGTGCTCCCGTACGGCGCGGACCCGCCCGCCGGCGATCTCGACGGCGGCCGGCCGTACCCCGTCGGGCAGGACGACCCGGGTGGAGCGCAGCACCACCTCGGGTGCGGGCGGGCCGGGCGGCACACCGGGCCCATCGGATACAGCGGACAAGGGGCACCCCTTCGCCATGGCTGCTTCAACGCTTTGTTGAACCGATCCTCGGGGGGCCCGGGCGGCACGTCAAGGACGGGTAGGCTGCGGCTATCGGCTGGGAAAGGAACCCGACGTGCGGCCGTCCGATGTGCGCAAGCCCTCCGCCGGCGGTGGCGGCGTCCAGTCCCTCGAACGGGCTTTCAGTCTTCTGGAGCACATGGCGGACGCGGGGGGTGAGATCGGGCTGAGCGAGCTGGCCGCCGCCGGCGGGCTGCCGCTGCCGACCATCCACCGGCTGATGCGGACGCTGGTGAGCTGCGGATACGTACGGCAGCAGGCCAACCGCCGGTACGCGCTGGGGCCGCGGCTGATCCGGCTCGGCGAGGCCGCCGCCCGCCCGCTGGCCACCTGGGCGCGTCCGCAGCTGGCACGGCTGGTGGAGGAGACCGGCGAGACGGCCAACATGGCGCTGCTGGACGGCGACGAGGTCGTGTACGTGGCGCAGGTGCCCTCCCGGCACTCGATGCGGATGTTCACGGAGGTGGGCCGCCGGGTGCTGCCGCACACCACCGGGGTGGGCAAGGCGCTGCTGGCGGATCTGCCGGAGGAGCAGGTACGGGCGCTGCTGGCGCGCACCGGGATGCCGGCCTCGACGGAGCGGACGATCACCACGCCGGACGCGTTCGTACGGGCGCTGCGGACGGTGCGGGAGCGGGGGTACGCGGTGGACGACAACGAGCAGGAGATAGGCGTGCGCTGCATCGCGGTGCGGGTCCCGGACTCCCCCACCGCGACGGCGATCTCGATCTCCGGCCCGGCGGGCCGGGTGACGGAGCACTCGACGGAACGCTTCGCCCCCATCCTCCGCGCGGTGGCCGGCGACCTGTCGGCGGCGCTGGCCGGTCCGTGAATCCGCTGAGCGCGATGACCTGATCGGCTGACAAAAACACGCAGTATCGATTCACCTCCCGGCGGACGCCCTAGCGTTCGCAAGGGTCGCCTGCCCGCGACCGCGCCACCGAGGGAGGAGCAGCACATGAGCGATCCGGCACCGTCGTCCCCCTGCCGGGCGGTGGACATCGCCGCACCGGCCACCGCGACCCGGGCGGGGGTCCGGACATGACGGTCGCGCCGTTGGAATCCTCGACGCCCCGGGCTGCACACTGGAAGCCCCGCATCGAGGAGCACGTCATGGAGTATGAGCGGATCCGGGAGGTCGCGGTCCGGCTCGGTGAGATTCCCGAAGCAGCCAAAGTTGAGATCTCGGACGGTTCCATCATCATGATGATGTCCCCCTCGGGCACCCACGAGCTGATCGCGATGCGCGTCGCACGCCAGCTGAATCAGCAACTCGACGGCGATCTCGTGGCCCACACCGGGGGCGATGTGGAACACCCGGGGCTGGGGATCCTGCGCCGGCCGGACGTGGTGGTACTGCCCGAGAGCGCCATGGACACCCCGGGCAGCTGGGAGGCGTCGCTGCTGGAACTGGTCGGCGAGGTGGTGTCCCCGTCGAACTTCGCCAACGACTACCAGCAGAAACTCCGTGACTACCCCGCCATGGGCATCCCGCTCTATCTGCTGATCGACCCGCGCACCGCGGTGATCTCCGTGCTCTCCGATCCGGGCCCGGGACCGGACGGCCCGCGCTACCGGGCCCGGCACGACTACACGTTCGGCGACAAGGTCTCGGTCGGCCGCTGGCACCTGGACAGCCGCGAACTGCCCCGCTACCGGCAGTGAACGACGTCGTCGGCCTGCTGCTCGCCGCCGGTGGGGGGCGGCGGATGGGTGGGGGTGGGAAGGCGCTGCTGCGGGTCGGGGGGCGGACGCTGGTGGAGCGGGGGGTACGCGCGCTGCGGGACGGCGGGTGCGGGCGGGTCGTCGTGGTGCTGGGGGCGCGGGCGGCCGAGGTGCGGCGGCTGGGTGTGCTCGGTGGGGCCGTGGCGGTCGACAATCCGGCGTGGGAGTCCGGCATGGGGTCCTCGCTGCGCACCGGCATCGAGGCGGTGGCCGCGGCCGGCGGGGGTGCCGCGCTGGTGCTGCTGGTGGATCAGCCGGGGGTGGGGGCCGCGGCCGTCGCGCGGGTGCGGGGCGCGTACCGGTCCCCGGATGCGCTGGCCGCCGCCGGGTACGGCGGGCGGCGCGGGCATCCGGTGCTGATCGGGGCCGGTCACTTCGCCGGGGTGCGGGTCGCCGCGCGCGGCGACCGGGGCGCGCGGGACTATCTGCGGGAACGGGCGGCCGGGGTGCGGCTGGTGGAGTGCGGGGACATCGCCGATCCCGCCGACCTGGACACCCCGGGGGACCTCGCGGCGTTCGGAACACCTCATTGAGGTTCCGCGATGAGAAAACTAGTATCCATTTTCCATGCTGGTACCGCGTCGCCCCGCGAAGGAGTGAGTGCCATGGCCGTCACGGCTGTTGTCGACCGCCAGGAGGAGGTGCTGACGGAGGAGGCCCTGGCCTTCCTGAGCGAGCTGCACCGGCGCTTCACCCCCCGGCGGGACGAACTGCTCGCCGCGCGCGCGGAACGGCGGGCCGAGATCGCCCGGACGGGCACCCTGGACTTCCTTCCGGAGACCGCCCACATCCGGGACGGCGACTGGCAGGTTGCCCCGGCCCCCGAGGCGCTGCTCGACCGGCGGGTGGAGATCACCGGGCCCACCGACCGCAAGATGACGGTCAACGCCCTCAACTCCGGCGCCCGGGTGTGGCTCGCCGACTTCGAGGACGCCTCCTCCCCCACCTGGGCCAATGTGATCGGCGGTCAGCTCAGCCTCGCCGACGCCCACCGCCGGCGCATCGACTTCACCGACGAGCGCGGCAAGCGCTACGCGCTGAAGCCGGAGGAGGAGCTGGCCACCGTCGTCGCCCGGCCCCGGGGCTGGCATCTGGACGAGCGGCACCTCGTGCTGGACGGCCGCCCGGTGCCCGGCGCGCTGGTGGACTTCGGGCTGTACTTCTTCCACAACGCCGCGCTCCTGCTGGAACTCGGCAAGGGGCCCTACTTCTATCTGCCGAAGCTGGAGTCGCACCGCGAGGCGCGGCTGTGGGACGACGTGTTCACGTTCGCCGAGGAGTACATCGGCATCGACCACGGCTCCATCCGCGCCACCGTGCTGATCGAGACGATCACCGCCGCCTTCGAGATGGAGGAGATCCTCTACGAACTGCGCGCGCACGCCTCGGGGCTGAACGCCGGGCGCTGGGACTATCTCTTCTCCCTCATCAAGAACTTCCGCGACGCCGGTCCGGCGTTCGTGCTGCCGGACCGCAACGCGGTGACGATGACGGCCCCGTTCATGCGCGCCTACACCGAACTACTCGTGCGCACCTGCCACAAGCGCGGCGCCCACGCCATCGGCGGCATGGCGGCGTTCATCCCGGCCAAGGACGCCGACGCCAACGCCCTGGCCTTCGAGAAGGTGAAGAGCGACAAGGACCGGGAGGCCGCCGACGGCTTCGACGGCTCGTGGGTGGCGCATCCGGGGCTGGTGCCGGTGGCCCGGGAGTCCTTCGACGCGGTGCTGGGCGAGCGCCCGCACCAGAAGGACCGGCTGCGCGAGGACGTGCGGGTGACGGCCGCCGAGCTGCTGGACGTCGGTTCGCTCACCGCCCGCCCCACCGAGGCGGGGGTCCGCAACGCGGTGCAGGTCGGGACCCGTTACCTCCAGTCCTGGCTGGCCGGCCGGGGCGCGGTCGCCGTCTTCCATCTGATGGAGGACGTGGCCACCGCCGAGATCTCCCGCTCCCAGCTGTGGCAGTGGATCGACGCGGGGGTGGAGCTGGCGGACGGGCAGAAGGTCACCCGGGACTGGGTCCGGCGCATCGCCGCCGACGAACTGCTGGCCATCCGGGACGAGGTGGGCGAGGACGCCTTCGCGGCGGACGGCTGGCAGCGCGCCTTCGACCTGCTGCTGCGGATCGCGCTGGACGAGACGTACATCGACTTCCTGACGCTGCCCGCCTACGAGTTGCTGGAGCAACCCACGAAGTGATGAAAATCGCCGTCCGCGCCACCTCAAGTGGCGTGGACTGCCTACGCTCTGACAGCAAGTGACCGCGTACGCCCGAAAAGTACGATCGGATTCCGGTCACGCGAAGGAGCGGATGGGGAGTGGGTTCGCATGGCCGTGCCAAGGAGTAATCAGCGGAAGAAGAACAACACCGCCATGAGGACGGTGGGGGCCTTGGTCGGACGACTACGGACCCAGGCGGGTCTGTCACAGGGAGCCCTGGCGGACAAGGCGTGTGTGGCGATGGAGACGATCGCCTCCATCGAACAAGGACGGCGCCCGCTGCTGCCGCACATGGCGGAGCGGCTGGACAGCATCCTGGAGAGCAAGGGGGTGCTGTGGGTCCTGATCGACAACCTGCCGGATGAGACGAAGTTCCCGATCTGGGTTCTGGAGTACGTGGCTCATGAGCAGGAAGCGATTGCTCTGTCCTGGTACGAGAATCAAGTCCTGCCGGGTCTGTTGCAGACCGAGGGCTACGCAAGGGCCGTACTGGAGAACATCGTTCCAATTCTCAGCAAGGAAGAAACCGAGTCACGGCTCGTGGCCCGACTGGAGCGCCAGGCGGTCCTCCACCGTGAGGGGGCACCCTTGAACGCCAGCTTCATCGTCTGGGAGCCGGTGCTGAGGTACCGGATCGGCGGTGACGGAGTGTACTTCGCCCAGCTTCGCCATCTCCGCGCCTGTGCGGAACTGCCCGGTATCTCCCTCCAGGTCATGCCGCTGAGCGGTGAGTGCAACGCGGGACTTGACGGGCCGTTCATCCTGCTGGAGACCCCGGAACATCAGCAACTCGCCTACACCGAAGTGCAGCGCGGCAGTCATCTCATCCATGATCCATATGAGGTGAGCATCCTGTCCCAGAAGTATGCGATGCTGCGGTCGCAGGCTCTCAGCCCAAAGGAGAGTATGCGTCTGGTGGACCAGTTGCTGGGAGAGTCATGACGAACGCACTGACCTGGTTCAAGAGCAGCTACAGCGGTAGCGAGGGCGGCGCCTGCGTCGAGGTTGCCCGGCCTTCCGCCCACACCATCCGCGTCCGCGACTCCAAGAACCCCGCAGGGCCCGTGCTCACCGTGCGGCCGGACAGCTGGACCGCCTTCGCCTCCGCCGTGGCGGGTGACCGGGTCAGCCCACCGTGACCGGGTGCCGGACCACCGCGTCGAAGAGGTAGCCCTGGCTGTTGTACGGGGTGCGGTCCGGCTGGGTGGTGCCGTCCAGGTCGGTGGCCCGGGCCAGTAGTGCGGTGGGCCCCGCCGTGCGCGGGGTCCACCGCAGCGACCAGCGCGTCCAGCCGCCCGCGCGCGGCGGGTCGTGCAGGGTCGCCGGGTGCCAGTCGGCGCCGCCGTTCACGCTCACCCGGACCGTACGCACCCCGCGCCCGCCCGACCAGGAGCGGCCGGTGAGCAGGTGCGGGCGGCCGAGGGCCAGCGGCGCGTCCCACGGGAGTTCGAAGGCGCTCTTGAGGGTCTGCCGGGTCAGCGGTGCGCTGCCCTCCGCCGGGTGGCCGGGGCCGAAGAGCCGGTAGAGGTCGGTATTCCACGGCGAGTAGAGCGGGGTGGTGGACACCTCGATGTCGCCGAGCCACTTGATGGAGGCGATGCCGATCCAGGACGGCACCAGCAGCCGCACCGGGTGCCCGTGGTCCGGCGGCAGCGGTGCGCCGTTCATCTCGTACACCAGCAGGACGTCGTCCAGCGCCTTGGCGATCGGCAGCGGGCGCCGCACCCGGCCCAGGTCGATGCCGCCGGAGGCGAACGGGTCGTCCAGGCCGCGCGGCTGGACGTCCACGGCGTGCCGGGTGAGGCCGGCGCGGCGCAGCACCTCGGCCAGCCGTACGCCGCGCCAGCGGGCCACGCCGATGGCGCCGAGCGACCAGGCGGTGCCGGAGACGGTCTCGCCCTGCTGGCGCTGGAAGAAGCTGCGGCCGTTGCCCGCGCACTCCACGGCGGCGGAGCGTTCGGTGGCGGGCAGGGCGCGCAGGTCGGCCAGGCTGAACTCGGTGGTACGGCCGTGGCGCAGCCCGTCGCCCCAGACCCGCAGCCGCCAGTCGGCGGCGTCCAGGGCGGGGGTGACGGTGTGGTTGCGGACGAAGAAGAGGTCGTTGGGGGTGTGGTAGCCGGTGCCGCGCAGGGCCTGCCAGCGGGTTTCGGCGTTGGTGCCGTGGACGGTGAACCGGTCGGCGGGCAGCGGCTTCACGATGCCGGCGGCGGTGGCCGGGCCCACCGGGGCCGCGGCTGCCGCCGGGGTGGTTCTGGCCAGTGCGCCCGCCGTCGCCGCCGTGACCCCGGCGGCGGCCAGCAGCCGCAGCAGGTCGCGCCGTTCGATGCCCTCTGCCCGTGCCGTACCGGCCAGCCACTGCCGCAGCCGGCGGCGGTCGTACGTCCGCTCGTCGCTCGTCATGGGCACGATCCTGGCCGCGGAGCGCGGCCGGGACCATGGACGCACTATGAACTTTCCGCCAGTCGGCGGGCTTCGGCGCGGGCGGTGCGGGCGATGTCGTGCTCGTCGGCGGTGAGCAGCCGGCCCCGCTCCACGACCGGCCGGCCGCCCACCAGCGAGAGGGTGACGGGGGCGGGCGGGCCGAGCACCAGGGCGGCGACCGGGTCGGCGATGGTGGAGTGGCCGAGCCCGTCCAGTTGCCACAGCACCACGTCGGCCAGCTTGCCGGGCTCCAGGGAGCCGGTCTCGGCACCGCGGCCGAGGACCCGGGCGCCGCCGTGGGTGCCAAGACGCAGCGCCTGGCGGGCGGTGAGGGCGGCTTCGCGGTGCGGGCCGAGGCGGGCAACCAGCAGGCTGTTGCGCAGTTCGGTGTGGAGTTCGCCGGATTCGTTGGAGGCGGTGCCGTCGACGCCGAGGCCGACGGGGACGCCGGCGGCCAGCAGGTCGGGGACGCGGGCGATGCCGGCGGCCAGGCGGGCGTTGGAGGAGGGGCAGTGGGCGACGCCGGTACCGGTGCGGGCGAAGGCCGCCACGTCGTCGTCGGACATGTGGACGCAGTGCGCCATCCAGACGTCCTCGCCGAGCCAGCCGGTCTCGGCGAAGTAGTCGGTGGGGCCCATGCCGAACCGTTCGTGGCAGAACTTCTCCTCCTCGACGGTCTCCGAGCCGTGGGTGTGCAGCCGGACGCCCTTGGCGCGGGCGAGTTCGGCGGAGCGCCGCATGAGGTCGGTGGTCACGGAGAACGGCGAGCAGGGCGCGACCGCGATCCGCAGCATGGAGGAGAAACCGGGGTCGTGGTGGGTGTCGATGGCGGCCTCGGTGGCGGCGAGGGCGTCGTCGATGCTCTCCACGGCGAAGTCCGGGGGCAGTCCGCCGTCGGAGGTGCCGAGATCCATGGAGCCGCGGGCCGCGGTGAACCGCAGGCCGATCTCGCGGGCGGCCTCGATCTCGGCGCCCAGCAGATCGCCGGTGCCCCGGGGGAAGATGTAGTGGTGGTCGGCGGCGCTGGTGACGCCGCCCCTGGCCATCATGGCGAGGGAGGCGCGGGCGGCGGCGTGCACCATGCGTTCGTCGATGCGCGACCAGGTGGGGTAGAGCGCGACGAGCCAGTCGAAGAGGTGGGCGTTCTGCGCCAGGCCGCGGGTGAGCCACTGGTAGAAGTGGTGGTGGGTGTTGATCAGCCCGGGGGTGGCGAGCGCGCCGGAGGCGTCGATGCGGCGCGGCGGGGCGCCGTCGTCGGGCAGGTCGCGGGGGGCGGGGCCGGGGCCGACCGCCGCGATCCGGTCGCCGGTGATCACCAGATGGCCGTCGGTGTACTCGGTGTCCGCCGCGTCGACGGTGGCGATCGCGCAGTTCTCGATGACGGTGGTCATGGCGGCTGGGTCCCTCAGAGGTTGGTGGCGTCGATGGGGATGCGGGCGGTGGCGCCGTCGCGCAGCACGGTCGCCTCGATGAGGCCGTAGGGCCGGTCGGCGGCGAAGTAGACCGCGCCGTCCTCGGTGTCGTTCTCCATGCCGAAGGGGGTGAGGTCGGCCAGGAAGTGGTGCTTGTTGGGGAGGGAGAGCCGGATCTCGTCGATCTCGGGGCGGTGGTCTATGACGCGGGCGCCCATGCCGTACAGGGTCTGCTGGAGCGAGTACGAGTACGTCCGGGCGAAGGCGTCGAGCAGGTGGCGGCGGGCGGCGGCGTGGGAGGCGTTCCAGTCGCGGTCCTCGGCGGGGCCGGCCCAGCGGTGCCGCCACAGGGCGGTGACGTCGGTGGCCAGGACGCGGTCGCGGGTCTCGGCGAGGGTGGTGTAGCGGTCGCGGAGGAAGCCGTGGAACTCGGAGTGGGTGGTGTTCAGTACGGTGACGCCGGTCAGCCCGGAGAGCACTTCCCAGCCGTCCTCGGTGTCGTGGGTGACCTGGGCGGTGCGGATGCCGCGTCCGTCGCGCAGGAAGGAGTGGTCGCCCTCGCCGGGGGTGGGCACGCGTTCCCAGGCGTAGCTCTCCAGGCGGATCCTGGCCCGGGTGAGGGTGGGCTGGGATTCGGTGAAGTGCCGGGCGAGGAGGATGCCGAACCGTTCGGGTGAGCCGATGCCGTGTTCCTTGGCGAAGGCGAAGACGGTGTTCTTGGTGGCGTCGGTGGTCAGGACGGCGGCGTTGGAGCCGGAGTAGTGCACCTCGTCCATGTCGCCGGAGAGGGCGACGGAGACCTTGAGGTCCTCCAGGTGGTGGGTGGCGCCGTCGCGGGTGACGCGGACGACGCGGGTCTCCGCCTTGCCGTACTGGTTCTGGCCGAGTGTGGGCATCGCGGGGTCAGCTCCCTCGGTAGACGGAGTAGCCGAACGGGCTGAGCAGCAGCGGGACATGGTGGTGCTCGCCGGGGGTGACGGCGAAGGTGGTGCTGATCTCGGGGAAGAACGGGCCGGTGACGGCGAAGCGCAGCCGGGCGGCGGTGGTGTGGGCGGGCAGCGGCGGCAGGCCGGTGCAGCGGCCGTCGGCGTCGGTGACGGCGGTGGCGTGCGCGGTCCAGGTGCCGGGGCCGGGTCCTGGGACCGACAGGTCCACCGCGATGCCGGGGGCGGGGCGGCCGGCCGCGGTGTCCAGGATGTGGGTGGAGACGGTGGCGGCGGCGGCCGGGGAGTGAGTGGGATCGGCGGACGCGGCGGGGTCGGGGGACGCGGCGGAGTCGGCGGGGTCGGTGGGACCGGCCAGCAGCCGGGTGAGTCGCAGCCGGTGGATGGCGGCCAGTTCGGTGCGGACGGTCGCGCGTTCGGTGTCGGGGCTGTTGCCGAGGCGGGTGCGGAGCGCGTCGCGCAGTTGTCCGGCGGTCAGTCCGGTGGCGCAGATGAGGAAGACCTGGCCGAACCGTCGCCGGTAGGCGTCGTTCAGCTCGCGCACCTCGGCGGCGAGCGCGGGCGGGGCGCCGGCCATGCCGCGCTGTTCGCGCGCGGAGGCGGCGTCGCCCGGGGCGGGACGGCCGATCGGGGGGTGGGCGGCGAGCGCCTGGTCGATGCCGGTGGCGTCGAGGGCGGCGGTGGCGGCGTCGGAGGCGGCCAGCAGTGCGGCCGGGGAGGGATAAGGGCGCCCCGACACCAGTGCCCCGGCCCAATCGGGCGCGGCACAGACCGGCCGGAGCGCGGCGATCAGTTCTCCGGGGGGCGCGGAATTGAACCAGCTGAGGCGAGCGGGGGACGCGGACGGCGGGTCAGCGGGCATGGGGCCAGCTAACCGGGCACTCCGAGTGACGTCAACAGTTTGTTGATATTCACGCCGGTGGGGGACATACGCCCGGTCAGCCGCGCTGCTCGCGGTTGAGGTAGTTGTATACGGTGAAGCGGCTCACGCCCAGGGCGCTCGCCACCGTCTCCACTCCGTGCCTCATCGCGAACGCGCCCCGCGCCTCCAGGGTCCGTACCACCTGCTGCTTCGTGGAGCGGTCCAGCTCGGCCAGCGGCATGCCGTGCCGGCGGCGCAGCTCCGCCAGGATGCGTTCCAGCGAGGCGGAGAGATCGGGCAGCCGGACGGCCACCGCCTCGGTGCCCTGCCAGGACAGCACCACATCGTCCGGGCCGGCCCGCTCCGGGGCGAGCAGTTCGCCGCCGATGGCGTCCACCAGCGGGGTGACGGCGGCTATGAAGGACTCGGCGCCGGTGCCCGGCGCGCTCACGGCGCGGCCTCCGGGTCGCGCGGGCCGCTGCCCTCGACGACGTTCAGCTGGAGGGAGATCCGGGTGGCGCCGACCGCCAGGGACTTGCTGACCAGCTCGTTCACCAGGGTCAGCACCTCATCGGCTCCGCCTTCGACGGTGTTGCCGAAAGGCCCGACGTCCACGGTGTCGAGCGCCGCGCCCAGGGTGACCTCACGGGCCATCAGGGCGTGCGCGGGCGGCTCGTCCAGATCGAAGGGTTCGGTGGTGAACTCAAGTCTCAGTCGCACCCCGCCAACCTAACCCGGCGAAGCGGCCTCGGGCCGGTGGTCAGGGAGCGCCGTGCCGCACGGGCGGCTGCACCCGGTGCCGCGGCACCCCGAACAGCTCGACGGCCTCCCGCAGCTGGCCCAGCGCCGGGGCCAGCGCGCTGACCGAGCCGACGGCCGCCGCGATCCGCAGCAGCGCCGCGCTCAGCAGGGCGTCCTCGGGAACGCCGCCGGCCAGCTGCTCGGCCAGCACCGTCAGCTCGCGCTCGGCCACCTCCCGGTCGGCCAGCCACGCCTGATAACCGCTCAGGTCCCCCCGCAGCCGCTCCACCGCCGTCCGCAGGGATGTGAGCCGGGGATCTCCTTCGTCGGCCACCGCGCTCGCGCTGACGCGCGCGGCCTCGGCCTCGCCTGCCGCCACTGGGCCCTCCCCTGCCGTCCACACCACCCGACGCGCCCGCGTCCGCCCGGCGCATGCTTGGCGCCCGGCCGCCACGAACAACGACAGTAAATATCACTGTCCGCACAGTGCGCCATACGGAGGGCGAAAGTCCCGGTCACATTCGCGTGAACAGCCGCGACCCCATTGACGCACTCCGGATGACGTACCGCCACCACCCGTGAGCATACTCCTGCGTGATCAAGGGACCATAAGGAACACTGAGATGGCCCAACGCCGGCCCGGGAGCGTCCGATGAAGCAGAGCAGGCCCGTACGCTGCCCGGCGTGCCGGCGCGAGCACAGCTACGTCCCCCCGGAGTACCCATGCTCCTGTGGTGCAGCGGTGTCCGTGCCGGTGCGGTGGGACAGGGACCCCGCCCCGGTACGGCACCGGTCGTGGGCGGCGTCCTGGGCCGAACTGGACTGTCCGTCCTGCGGCCGGGCCGGGCAGTGGCCCCAGCCGGAGTTCGACTGCCCCTGCGGGGTGACGGTGCGGCTGTCCGCCGGGCGGCCGGAGCCCGGGGCGGTCCGGGACGGGGAGCGCGAACGGGCGCCGTTCACCCCGCTGACCATCAGGACCGGGTACGACGCGGTGGCGTGCGCGGCGCAGTTCCTGCGCTGGCTGGGCTTCCGCGAGGTGCGCACCGCCGTGCCGCGCCCGGAATCGGGGGTGGATCTGCACGGCCAGGGGGTGGTGGGCCTGGTGGACACCACCACCGAGCCGACCGGTTCGCGGGAGATCGAGACGCTGTGGATGCACGGACTGCTGGAGGCGGCCCGGGGCGTGGCGTTCTCGCTGGCCGGATACGACCGCCCGGCCCGGGGCCGGGCCGACGCGCTGCGGCTGCCGCTGTTCGTACTGGATCTGACGGGCGCTCCGCAGCCGGTCAACGACCCGGCGGACACCCTGCTGCAGGACGGCGGCGGACCGCGCCACCAGGAGCCGGGCCCGGCCGCCGGGACATGACCGAAAACGGTGGGTCGCCGGTGGCCGCCCGCCCCGTTCAGCCCGCCGGCCGGTCCGGCGCCGGCCGGTGGATGCGCGGCGCCCGCAGCCCGGTGAGCGGCTGCCCGGTGGCCCGCTCCCGGGTGGCCACGATCTCGGCCGCGATGGACAGCGCCGTCTCCTGCGGGGTCCGCGCCCCCAGGTCCAGGCCGATCGGCGAACGCAGCCGGTCCAGTTCCGGCTCGGTCAGCCCGGCCGCCCGCAGCCGGCGCATCCGGTCGGTGTGCGTGCGCCGCGAGCCCATCGCCCCGACGTACGCCACCGGCAGCCGCAGCGCGGCCTCCAGCAGCGGGACGTCGAACTTCGCCTCGTGGGTGAG
Source organism: Streptomyces harbinensis (assembly GCF_900116145.1). GTDB lineage: Bacteria > Actinomycetota > Actinomycetes > Streptomycetales > Streptomycetaceae > Streptomyces > Streptomyces carpaticus. Next base: position 713,026 of record NZ_FPAB01000001.1, read on the forward strand.
CACGCACAGGGCCGTCCGCGCGTCCAGCCGGCCGGCCGCCGCCTCGGCGGCCAGATAGTCGTGCGGCCAGCCGGTCACCACCTCGTCCGCCGCCGGGAACCGCTCGGGGGTCGCGAAGACCGGCCGGGCGTCGCACACGGTCACCCGGTAGCCGAGGAAGGACCCGGCGCTCGCCAGCGCCGACGCGAAGTCCACCGCCCCGAACACCAGCAGCCGGGGCGCCGGCACCCGGCTCTCCACCAGTGCCCACTCCCCCGCCGGGAGCCGGAGCACCCCGGTGCGCCCGTCCCGCAGCAGGGCGCGGGCACCGGCCGCCGCCGTACCGTCCACCGCCGCGCCGCCCAGTGAGCCGCGCGGCGCGCCGCGGGCCGGTACGTACAGCGCGCCCCCGGCGGGCGAGCGGACCAGCGCGCCGTGCGGCCCGGCCAGCGCGGCGGCCAGCACCGTGCGCAGTCCGGTGTCGTCCGCGGCCACCGGGGTGATGAGGACATCCAGGCTGCCGCCGCAGGTCAGCCCGGTGGCGAAGGCGTCCGCGTCGCTGTAGCCGAAGCGCTCGGTGCGCGGCCGGCCCACCGCCAGCGCCTCCCGGCACAGCTCGTACACCGCGCCCTCCACGCAGCCGCCCGACACGCTGCCGACCACCGTGCCGGCCGCGTCCACCGCGAGCGCGGCGCCCGGCGGGCGGGGCGCGCTGCCGTGCACCGCCGTCACCGTGGCCACCGCGAACGCGCGGCCCTCGTCCAGCCACCGGCTCAGCTCCGGTGCGATCTCCAGCACGGCGGCTACGCCGTCCCGGTCAGGTGCTCGGGCCGCACCGGCACCCGGCGCAGCGGCAGCCCGGTGGCCTGGCGGATGGCGGCCACGATCGCCGGGGTGGCGGAGAGGGTGGGCGCCTCGCCGGCGCCGCGCAGGCCGTACGGGGCGTGGTCGTCGGCCAGTTCGAGGATGTCGAGCGGCATGCCGGGCACGTCCAGGATGGTGGGGATCAGATAGTCGGTGAAGGACGGGTTGCGGACCCGGCCGTCGGGGCCGACCACGATCTCCTCCAGCACGGCGAGTCCGAGCCCCTGGGCGCTGCCGCCGTGGATCTGGCCGGCCACCGCGCGCGGGTTGAGGGCTTTGCCGACGTCCTGGGCGGCGGCGAGTTCGACGACCTTGACCAGGCCGAGGTCGGTGTCCACCTCCACCACGGCGCGGTGTGCGCAGAAGGAGTACTGCACATGGCCGCGGCCCTGGCCGGTGCGCGGGTGGAACGGTTCGGTGGGCCGGTGCCGGAACTCCCGCTCGATCTCGACGGGCTCCTCCCCCAGCACCTCGGCGAGCGTGGCCAGCACTTCGCCGTCGGCGGCCACCACCTTGCCGGCCTCCAGGGCGGCGGCGGTGCCGAAGCGGGCGCGGGCCCGGGCCAGCACCGCCTCCCGTACCGCCTCGCAGGCGTGCTTCACGGCGCCGCCGGTCATATAGGTCTGCCGGGATGCGGAGGTGGAGCCGGCGGAGCCGACCGTGGTGTCGGCGGGGAGCAGGGTGACGTGGGTGACGCCCAGTTCGGTGCGGGCGATCTGGGCCTGGACGGTGACGCCGCCCTGGCCGACCTCGGCCGCCGCCGTGTGCACGACGGCCACCGGTTCGCCGCCCACCACCTCCAGCCGGACCCGGGCGGTGGAGTAGTCGTCGAAGCCTTCGGAGAAGCCGACGTTCTTGATGCCGACCGCGTAGCCCACCCCCCGGACGATCCCTTCGCCGTGGCTGGTGTTGGAGAGGCCGCCGGGCAGTTCCCGCAGGTCGGGGGCGGCGGTGGGGCCGGCCGGGTCCGCCCACGGCCGTTCGGGCGGCAGCGGGCGGGCGGCGACCCGGGCAAGCAGTTCGGCGACCGGGGCCGGGGAGTCCACCGGCTGTCCGGTGGGCATCACGGTGCCCTGCCGCATGGCGTTGCGGCGGCGCAGCTCGACCGGGTCCAGGCCCAGTTCGGCGGCGAGCTTGTCCATCTGGGACTCGTAGGCGAAGCATGCCTGCACCGCGCCGAAGCCGCGCATGGCGCCGCAGGGCGGGTTGTTGGTGTAGAGGGCCAGCGCCTCGATGTCGGCGTGCGGCACCTCGTACGGTCCCAGGCCGAGCGAGGCGGCGTTGCCGACGACGGCGGGTGAGGAGGAGGCGTAGGCGCCGCCGTCGAGCACGATGCGGCAGGTGACGTACAGCAGGGTGCCGTCCCGCAGGGCGCCGTGTTCGTAGGCGAGCTTGGCGGGGTGGCGGTGCACGTGGCCGAAGAAGGACTGCTCGCGGTCGTAGACCATCTTGACCGGGCGCCCGGTGCGCAGCGCCAGCAGGCAGGCGTGGGCCTGCATCGACAGGTCCTCGCGGGCGCCGAACGCGCCGCCGACACCGGAGAGGGTGAGCCGCACCTTCTCGGCGGGCAGGCCGAGCACGGGGGCGAGCTGCCGCTGGTCGACATGCAGCCACTGGGTGGCGACGTACAGGTCGACGCCGCCGTCGGCGGCCGGGACGGCGAGGCCGGATTCGGGGCCGAGGAACGCCTGGTCCTGCATGCCGACCTCGTACTCCCCGCGCACCACGACCTCGGCCCGGGCCCGGGCGGCGGCGACGTCGCCGTGCCGGATCGGCTGCCGGTGGACGATGTTGGGGTGCGGTACGTGGGCGGCATGGTGGTCGGTGCGGCCGGGGTGCAGGACGGGGGCGCCGGGTGCGGTGGCGGAGGACTCGTCGTGCACCAGCGGCCGTTCGTCGTAGTCGACGGCGATGAGGGCGGCGGCGCGGCGGGCGGTCTCGGGGTGGTCGGCGGCGACCAGGGCCACCGGTTCGCCCTGGTAGCGCACCACGTCCTGGGCGAGGACCGGCTGGTCGGTGAACTCCAGGCCGTAGTGGGTGGCGGCGGGCAGGTCGTGGTGGGTGAGCACAGCGTGCACGCCGGGGAGCGCGAGGGCGGCGGTGAGGTCGACACGGCGGATCGCGGCGTGCGGGTGTGGGCTGCGCAGGGTGTGGCCCCACAGCATGTCGTCGTGCCACAGGTCGGAGGAGTAGGCGAACTCGCCGGTGACCTTGAGGTGGCCGTCGGGTCGCTGGGTGGATTCGCCGATGCCGCCGGTGGTGTCGCGGTCGCTGCGCTGGCTGAGGGCGCCCGGGCCGATGGTCATGCGCGCTCCCCGGTCCCGGCGCGGCGGGCGGCGGCCAGCCGTACCGCGTCCATGATGGCCTCGTAGCCGGTGCAGCGGCACAGATTGCCGGCGAGGGCCTCGCGGATGTCGGCGTCGGAGGGGTCGGGGACGCGTTCGAGGAGTTCGTCGGTGGCCATGAGCAGACCGGGGGTGCAGAAGCCGCACTGGACGGCGCCGGTGTCGAGGAAGGCGCGCTGGACGGGGTGGAGCGTGCCGTCCTCGGCGGCCAGCCCTTCGACGGTACGGATGTCGGCGCCCTCGGCCTGGCCGGCCGCGACCAGGCAGGCGCACACCAGGTCGCCGTCGAGCCGGATGGTGCAGGAGCCGCATTCGCCCTGTTCGCAGGCGTTCTTGGCGCCGGGGAGGCCGAGCCGCTCGCGCAGCACGTACAGCAGGCTCTCGCCCTCCCAGACGTGGTCGGCCACCTGGCGGCGGCCGTTGACGGTGCAGGTCACGCGCATGGTGTGAGCCCTTTCGTGTAGGCGTCCCAGGTCCGGTCGAGGGTGCGGCGGGCGAGGACGCCGACGGCGTGCACCCGGTAGCGGGCGGTGCCGCGGACGTCGTCGATGGGGCGGCAGGCGGTGGCGGCCAGTTCGGCGAAGCGGCGCCGCACGGCCTCGGGCAGCGGCCGGGGGTCCTCCCACAGTCCGGCGCCGGCCAGGGCGCCGGTCAGGTAGTCCTCGGCGTCCGGGGCGCGGACGGGGGTGGGCGCGGCGGAGCCGATGCCGGTGCGTACGGTCCCGGTGTGCGGGTGCAGGGCGAGGGCGAAGGCGCACACGGCGATGACCATGGCGTTGCGGGTGCCGACCTTCGCGAACTGCTGCGGTCCGGTGGCCCGGTCGATGTGGATGGCGCGGATGAGTTCGTCGGGGGCGAGGGCGTTGCGTTTGACGCCGGTGTAGAAGGCGTCGATGGGGATGCGCCGGGTGCCGCGCACGGAGGCGGCCTCCACCTCGGCTCCGGCGGCGAGCAGCGCGGGGTGGCTGTCGCCGGCCGGGGAGGCGGCGCCGAGGTTGCCGCCGACGCTGCCCCGGTTGCGGATCTGCGGGGAGCCGACGGTGCGGGCGGCGAGGGCGAGCGCGGGCAGCGGCCCGGCGAGGTGGTCGAGGACGGCGCGGTAGGGGACGGCGGCGCCGAGCCGTACCGTCCGTTCGCCGGTCTCCCAGCGGCGCAGTTCGGGGATCCCGGACAGATCGAGGAGCCGGTCGGGGCGGCGCCGGTCGAAGGTCAGCTCGACCATCACATCGGTGCCGCCGGCGATCGGTACGGCGTCGGGGTGTGCGGCTTTGGCGGCCAGTGCCCCGGCCCAGTCGGTGGGGCGGAGAAAGTCCATGCGGCTGTCTCTCCCTGGGTGTGGTGATGCCCAGTACACCCGGCGGCGGGCCCCGGGGGCAGTCACGGAAGGGCCGAAGCACCCATTCGCCGGGACCCCACTTCTTGTAGGTTCATACGAGGACATGCGGCCGGCAACGGGGCGGCAGCCCGCCGGCAACACGGACGACATCGGCGGACGGACATGCGACTGCGCACACTGCTGGCTGACGGGGCGCTGGGACTGCGGCTGCTGCACGGCGCGGGCGGCCTCGACGCCCCGGTGCGCGGGGTGATGACCACCGATCTGCGCGACCCGAGCCGCTATCTGCGCGGCGGCGAACTGGTGCTGACCGGCCTCGCCTGGTGGCGCGGCCCGGCCGACTCCGAGCCGTTCGTGCGGATCCTGGCCCGGGCGGGGGTGGCGGGGCTCGCCGCCGGCGAGGCGGAACTCGGGGCGGTGCCCGACGATCTGGCCGCCGCCTGCGCCCGGCACGGGCTGCCGCTGTTCGCGGTGGCGCAGGAGGTGGCCTTCGCGGAGATCACCGAACGGGTGGTGCGGCAGATCTCCGGGCATCGCGCGGGGGATCTGGCGGCGGTCGTGGACCGGCACCGGCGGCTGATGTCGGCGGGGCCGGGCGGCGGCGGGCCGCAGGCGGTCCTGGATCTGCTGGGCGCCGACCTGGATCTGCCGGCCTGGCTGCTGTCCGCCACCGGGCGGGTGGTCGCCGGCACGGCACGCGCCGCGCTGCCCGCGCCGGTGGCGGCGCGGCTGGCCGCGCACGCGATGACGGCGGCGGCCGGCGGGCGGCCGGGGCCGTACCGGGTGCCGGCCGGTACGGAGGCGGGTGGAGAAGACGGGGACGACGACGGGTACGCGCTGTTCCCGGTGCCCGGCGACGGCGGCGACCCGCACACCGCCGCGCTCACCGGCTGGCAGCTCGCGGTGCGCGCCGACCCCCGCGACTGGCCCGCCGAACGCCTCGATCTGATGGCCGGGGTGGCGCAGCTGATCGCCGCCGACCGGGACCGGCGCGAGGCGTCCCGGACGGTGCAGCGCCGGCTCGCCCGGGAGATCCTGCGGCTGCTGCGCGAGCGTGCCGCGCCCGCCGAGGTGGCGGCGCGGCTGCGGGTGGCGGGCCCGCTGCTGGTGCCGGGGCTGACGGAGCCGCGCTGGCAACTGGTGGTGGCGCGGATCGAGGGCCCGGCCGCGGCGGCGGACGGCGGCGGCCGGGTGGCGGAGGCGCTGCTGGAGGAGTTGCTCGCCGCCCCGGGCACCGTCGAGGGCGCCCTGGTGGCCGGGGCGGCGGACGGCGAGGCGGTGGCGCTCGTCCCGCTGCCCGCGGTGCCGGGCGAGGGCGCGGCGCTGCGGGCCGCGACCGTGCTGGCGCCGGTCCGTACGGTCCTGGCCGCCGGGCTCGGCCCGGACGGGCGGCTGACGCTGGGCATGAGCGCCCCGGTGGCCGCGGCCGGCGGGCTGCGCGGCGCGCTGGAGGAGGCGCGGCACGCGCGGCGGGTGGCCGCCGCCCGTACCGGGCCGGTGTGCGGGGCGGGCCACGACGAACTGGCCTCGCACGTGCTGCTGCTGCCGTTCGTCCCCGAGGAGGTGCGGCTCGCCTTCACCGCGCGGCTGCTGGACCCGCTGCGCGCCTACGACCGGCGGCACCGCTCGGAGCTGATCCCCACCCTGGAGGCGTACCTGGAGGCCGACGGCTCGTGGACCCGGTGCGCGGCCCGGCTGCATCTGCACGTCAACACGCTGCGCTACCGCGTCGGCCGCATCGAGGCGCTGACCGGGCGGGACCTCACCCGGCTGGAGGACAAGCTGGACTTCTTCCTGGCGCTGCGGCTGAGCCGGTGACGGGCCGTCGGGGTACGGGCGCGGAGCGGCTCATTGCGTCCACGGCTTGATGCCGAGGAACCCGCCGTCGGAGACGGTGCGGTAGGGCATCTCGTCCCGCCACCGCCGGCGCCCGCCGAACAGGGAGGCGAGCAGCGTCACCACGACCCCGGCCACCGCCCAGATGCCGAGGACGACCAGCGGGTGGGTGAGCGCGTGCCCGTCGAAGTAGGCGACGGAACGGGCGCCCCAGGTGCCGGCGCCGGGGATCATCACGGAGCTGATGCCGCGCCAGAAGGCGGGCAGCAGCGCGGTGCCGATCGCACCACCCGCGCTGGGGTTGCCGAGGATCACCACCACCAGCAGCGTCAGCCCGATGCCGACGATGCCGAACAGCGCCTGGAGGGCCAGGGTGAGCGCCCCGGTCGCGAACACCACCAGGGCGCCCAGCAGCGCCAGCGATATCACCCGCCCCGGCAGCGCGTCGAGGACGGGGCCGACGATCACCGCGCCGCCCAGCCCGCCGAGCAGCGAGTAGACGGCCAGGGCGCCCAGCCGGAACAGGGCGCGCGGCACGGTGGCGGCCCGGCTGCCGTGACTGATCGCCAGCACGGCACCGCACAGATAGCCGCCCACCACCCAGCCGACGACCAGGAAGAACGAGCTGAGGCCGCGCGCGTCACCGGCGGCGGCCGGGGCGACGTCCCGGATCTCCAGGGTGCGGTTCTGCCCGGCCGCCACCGACTGGAGCACCTGCGCCAGCGCCTCGGCGGTGGAGGTGCCGCCGCCGGTGGCCACCAGCAGCGTGTCCTGGGTACCGCCGCCGTCCACGATCAGCGCGCCGTCCACGTCCCGGTGCTGGACCCTGCGCAGCCCGTCCGCCTCGTCGGTGGCGGTGTGCTCGACGCGGACGGGGTTGCCGGGCAGCCCGTCCAGCGCGTGGACCAGTTGTCCGGCCATCTCCTCGGGGGCCACCACCGCGAGCGGGATCCGGTGCGGCTCGGCGCGGTGCAGGGCGCCGACGTAGGAGGTGATGAACGCCCACTGCAAGAGCAGCACACCCAGCACCAGCAGGGCGGCGCGGGGTGTCACGGCAGCGCGCAGCGAGCTGAGAAAGCCGTCGCGCGCGTATCCGGATATCGGCTCCATACCTGGCATCGTGCGGGCGTGGCGGAGCGGATGCCCAGCTGGGCTGGGCCATTGGGTGAGCGGCGCATTTGTGAACTGGTTCACGCACGCCTCTTGGCCGCGCCCACCGGCGCGTGCTGAGATTCCTCCACACTCACGATCGGCTCACTGACGCGCCTGGAGGGCGATGTGGCCCAGACCGCCATACCACCGACCGTTCCCCTGGACAGCGCGGTGTGGCGGCTGCGGTCGCGCGGCTGCTGGCAGGACGCGGCGGCGCTGCTGGAGCACGCGGCGGCCCTCTCCCCGACGGCGGCGCTGCGCCGTACCGCGCTGCTGGTGGAGTGCTGCATGTTCACCGGCGAGGGCTGGGAGCGGGCGGAGGACGCGCTGCGGGCCGTGGAGCCGATGGCGCTGACCGACGAGGAACGGGGGGCGGCGGCCGGCGAGCGCGGCTATCTGGCGTACGCCTCGACGTTACTGCGGGTGCGCGACCGGGCCGATGAGGCGCGGGCCGCGCTGGGCAGGGCGGCGGCGCTGCTGGCCCCCGATTCGCCGGGCCGGGCGCTGCTGGACTTCCGGCGCGGACTGATGGCGCAGCATGTGAGCGGCAACGCGGAGGCGGCGGAGACCGGTTACCGGCGGGCGCACGCCGAGGCGGTGGCCCGGGGCGACGCGCTGCTCAGCTCGTACACCTGGCGGCAGCTGGCGGCGCTCGCCCAGCAACGGGGGGACCTGGAGCAGGCCAGGGAGGGGTTCACGCACAGTCTGCGGCTGCGGGAGGAGACCGGTTTCCTGGTGGGCATCGCCCCGGCGCTGGTGGCGCTGGCGGAGGTCCAGCCGGAGCCGGAGGCGACCCGGCTGCGCACCGAGGCGGGGCGGCTGTTCCATCTGCTGGACCGGGTGCCGCGCTGGCTGGCCGCCCAGCTCACGCCGCAGCCGCCCGCGCCGGCCCCGGCGTAGGCGGGGCCGGGCCGGGCCGGGCCGGGCGGCGGTGCGCGGCGGGCCGCGGTTGCTCGGGCGGCGCGGTGGTCAGACGCCGGTGAAGTGCTCGCTCGCCAGCTGTTGCGCGGCCGGCAGGTCGCGGCGGCGCAGCGCGTCGAGCAGGGCCGCGTGCTCCAGGGCGTCCGCGAGCAGTTCGGCGGTGCCGGGCAGGGGCCGGGAGGTGGCCGGGCTCTGCGAGCGGCGGTGCAGGTCCTCGGCGATGAGCACCAGCTGCCGGTTGCCGGTCAGCCGCAGCAGCGCGCGGTGGAAGCAGCGGTCGGCCTCGGCGTAGGCGGCGCGGTCGCCCAGGGTGGCGGCGGTGACGGTCGCCTCGGCCAGCGGGCGCAGTTCGTCCCAGCGCTCCGGGGGGACGGTGCGGGCCAGCCGCATGATGGCCGGCACCTCCAGGGCGGCGCGGACCTCGGCGAGTTCGGCCGCGTCGCGCGCGGTGTGGCCGGCGATGCGGAAGCCGCGGTTGGGCACGGTCTCCACGGCGCCCTCGCTCGCCAGTTGCTGCATCGCCTCGCGCACCGGGGTGGCGGAGACGCCGTACCGCTCGGCGAGGGCGGGGGCCGAGTACACCTCGCCGGGCGCCAGTTGCCCGCCGGCCAGGGCGTCGCGCAGGGCGGCGAGCACCTGGGCGCGTACGGAGTGGCGCTCGGGCAGCGACCTGGGCCGTACCGGCAGGGGTGGTTTCCCGGGGGGCGCCACCGGCGCGCCGGGGGGCGCCGCTATGTACGCATCCACGCGGGCGCCCCCTCCCGTAGAAAAAGTGATGTCGAGCACCCTAGGCCGATATGGGCCGAGATCAAACCCCCTCCTTGATCGGGTAAGGTAAGCCTTACCTCTCCGTCTCGTCCTTGCTCTTGATTCGGTGGCACCATGCACGTCTCCGCTCTCGCCCCGGCCCTGCCGCTGGCACCCGCACTCGATCGTGCGAATGATGTCCTGAGCACCCTCCGGTTCACCCAGGAGGCACCGCGCGGCGGCCCGGGATGGGTGCGCGGCAGCGATCTCGCCGAGGCGGGAACCGTGTTGGAGGATTTCCTGGCCTGGGACGACGAACGCATTCTCGCGGACTACGGACAGCGCGGCCGGCCGCAGGTCGTGGCCAGTTTCGCACTGCACCGGTACGCGTGGCCCGCCGCCGTCCTGTTCACGCTCCCCTATTTCCTGCTGCGCCGGGTGCCGTGGCTGGCGCCGGAGGATGTCGCATTCCATCGGGCGGATGGCTTGATCACCGCGGCTCCCGCTCCGTTCAGCTGCCTGCCGGACGATCCGCTGGCCGGCCATCCGGACGCCCGGGTCGTCGCGGACGAGGAGCAGCTGCGGGCGGCGGTGCGCGAGGCGGCGGCGGCGCATCTGGGTCCGGTGCTGGAGGGTTTCCGGCCGCGGATGCGCCGGGGCAGCCGGGCGCTGTGGGGCATGGCGACCGACGAGCTGACCGAGAGCCTGTGGTACCTGGGCTCGCTGCTGGGCGAGGAGGAGCGCGCGCTGGCCGAGACGGAGCTGCTGCTGCCCGGTGGCACCACCCCCTATCCGGGTGGTGCGTCGTTCCGGAACCTCACCGGTCCGGATGGTGCGACGCTGCGGACCCGCGACCGGGTCAGCTGCTGTCTCTTCTACACGCTGCGCCCGGAGGCCACCTGTGTGACCTGCCCGCGCATGTGTGACAGCGAGCGGATCGAACGGCTGTCGGCCGTTCGCTAAAGGTTTCGCAACAAATCGCGCAACCCCCGTTTACCCCTCACCCATTGGTGGGGCCGGGTTGTGAACCTCACCAGGCCACCGGCCTGTTGACGCAGGATGCTGGCGGAAACACAGCCGCGAAAGACGACTTCCCGAGCCGGGTAAGGTGCTCCGCTATGACCGACATAGAGTTCAGCTGGGTGATCGCCGGAGCCGTGCTCCTGGCCGGCGCCCTTGTCGCGGTGACCCTCATGAGCAAGGGGCGCAAACCTGCGGCAGCGGCTGCCGACGGAGCGCAGAGCGATTCGTGGGAAGTGATGGAGGAGCGCAGGCGGCGCAAGGAGCGCGCGTACGCGACCGCCTCCTACCTCCTGCTGTTCTGCTGCGCCGGGGTGGCGGCGGCGCTGTCCTTCCAGGGTCTGGTCGGCTTCGGCCGGGAGAACCTGAACCTCTCCGGCGGCTGGGAGTACCTGGTTCCGTTCGGCCTGGACGGCGCGGCCATGTTCTGCGCGGTGATCGCGGTGCGCGAGGCGAGCCAGGGCGACGCGTCGCTGGGTTCGCGGATGCTGGTGTGGCTGTTCGCCGGTGCCGCCGCCTGGTTCAACTGGGTGCACGCGCCGCGCGGTGAGATGCACGCCGGTGCCCCGCAGTTCTTCGCCGGGATGTCGCTGTCAGCGGCCATCCTCTTCGACCGCGCGCTCAAGCAGACCCGCAAGGCGGCGCTGCGCGAGCAGGGCCTGGTGCCGCGTCCGCTGCCGCAGATCCGCTTCGTGCGCTGGATGCGTGCCCCGCGCGAGACGTACGGCGCCTGGTCGCTCATGCTGCTGGAGAACGTCCGCACCCTGGACGAGGCCGTCGAGGAGGTCCGCGAGGAGCGGCGCACCAAGGAACTGGAGAAGGCCCGCCGCAAGGAGCAGCGCAAGCTGGAGAAGGCGCGGATGAAGGCGCTGGGCCGGCAGCAGCGGGTCGAGGTCGCCGTGGAGCAGGCCGGCGGGGACCGCGAGCCGGCCGCGCTGGAGTCCGGCCCGACGGCGGTTGGCCGCCCGGCCCTGGACGCTCCCGGCTCGCTGGGCACCGCGGGCGCCGCCGCCGGCTCCACCGGGACGGACATGTCCGGCGCGGACGGCCGGCTGAACTCGCTTGAGGAGAAACTGGCCCGGATCGAGCGTCAGTTCAACTGAACCGGGCCCCGCGTGCGGCACCGCTGACCGGAATACGGCAGCCTGATCCCCATGGGGATATGGCAGCTGTTACTGGTGGGCCTGGTGATGCTGTTGGGGCTGCTGGGCATCATGATGCCCGGGGTGCCGGGACCACTGGTGGTGTGGGCCGCCGTGTTCTGGTGGTCCTCCGCCGAGGGCACCTCGCAGGCGTGGTGGGTCCTGGTCACCGCCACCGCGCTGCTCTTGGTCAATCAGGCGGTGCAGTGGCTGCTTCCGGCCGCCGGCCGGCGGGAGGCCGGGGTACGGCGGCGGCAGCTGCTGTTCGCCGGGGGGAGCGGGATCGTCGGCTTCTTCGTCCTGCCGGGGATCGGCCTGGTGCCCGGATTCGTCGGGGCACTGTACGGGTGGGAGCGGGCGCGGCTGGGCGACCACGGCGCGGCGCTCGCCTCCACCCGCGTGATCATGCGGACGGTGGGACGCCGGATGCTGGTCGAACTGGCGGCATGTCTGCTGGTCACGGGGGTATGGCTCGGCGTGCTGCGCTGGGGCTGAGCGCGCCGCGTGGCAGGCTGCGGCCATGAGGGAACAGGCTGAGTTCAGCGCTCCGGAACGCGCCTATCTGGCCACCCAGCGGCTGGGGCGGCTGGCCACCGTGGACCCGGCGGGACAGCCGCAGGCCAATCCGGTGGGGTTCTTCCCGCAGGACGACGGCACCGTGCTCATCGGTGGCCGTGCCATGGGCGACACCAAGAAGTGGCGGAATCTCACGGTCAATCCGCTGCTGTCGCTGGTGGTGGACGATCTGGCGAGCGTGCAGCCGTGGCGGGTGCGCGGGGTGGAGATCCGCGGCGTGGCGCAGTTGCTGGTGGGCGAGCGGGATCTGGGGCCTGGCTTCAGCCCGGAGGTGATCCGGCTGCACCCGCGCCGCGTCATCAGCTGGGGACTGCCGGACTGACCCGCAGCTGCGCGTCCCCGGCGGCCCGCCACAGGTGGTGGACGGCGTAGGAGCGCCACGGCCGCCAGCCCCCGGCGTCGCCCGGGCCGGCCCCGATGGCGGCCAGCCCGTGGCGTACCCCGGCGTCGCCCGGCAGGAAGACGTCCGGGTCGCCCAGCGCCCGCATCCGCAGATAGCCAGCCGTCCAGGGCCCGATGCCGGGCAGCGCCAGCAGGGCGGCCTGCGCCGCGTCCCGGTCGGCGCCCGGTTCGAGCACCACGGTGCCCTCCGCCAGCGCGGCGCACAGCGCGCGCAGGGTGCGGCGCCGGGTGTCGGGCATGCCCAGCTCGGTGAGCGGCGCCTCGGCCAGGGCGTCGGCGGTGGGGAAGACATGGGTGAGGGCGCCGTCGGGGGCCGGCAGCGGCTTGCCGTACGCGGCGACCAGCGTGCTGGCGAGGGTACGGGCGGCGGCCACGGTGATCTGCTGGCCGAGGACGGCGCGCACCGCGAGTTCGTGGAGCTGGGCGGCGCCCGGGGACCGCAGCCCGGGGCGGGCGGCGGCGAGCGGGCCGAGCCGCGGATCGGCGGCGAACCGTTCGGCGACGGCGTACGGGTCGGCGTCCAGGTCGAACAGCCGGCGCAGCCGCTGGACGGCGGTGGTCAGATCGCGCAGATCGGTCAGCCGCAGCCGGGCGGGGAGCCAGCCGGGGCCGCCGCTCTCGCCGACCTCGGCGACACCGGTGCCGTGCGGCAGGTCGAGGGAGCGGCGGTAGCCGCGGGTACCGGGCTCGCCGGTGATCTCCTCGATGCCGGCCACGGCCCGGCGGGCGAGGAAGTCGAAGACCTCCCGGGCCGCGTACGGGCCCCGGTGGGCGAGCCGCAGCGGGACGCCGGCGCCGTCCCGGGGCGCGGCGGTGCGCGAGCCGCGCAGCTGGGTGGGGGTGCGGGCGTAGATCTGCCGGATGGTGTCGTTGAACTGGCGGACGCTGGCGAAGCCGGCCGCGAAGGCGATCTCGGTGACCGGCAGATCGGTGGTCCGCAGCAGGATGCGGGCGGTGTGGGCGCGCTGGGCGCGGGCGAGGGCGACGGGTCCCGCGCCGAGTTCGGCGGTGAGCTGGCGCTGGACCTGCCGGGGGCTGTAGCCGAGCCGGGCGGCGAGGCCGGTGACGCCGTCGCGGTCGACGACGCCGTCGGCGATCATGCGCATGGCGCGGCCCACGGCGTCCGCGCGGAGGTTCCACTCGGCGGAGCCGGGCACCGCGTCGGGCCGGCAGCGGCGGCAGGCCCGGTAGCCGGCGGCCTGGGCGGCGGCGGCCGAGGGGTGGAAGGTGACGTTGGCGCGCTTCGGCGTGAGGGCCGGGCAGCTGGGCCGGCAGTAGATGCCGGTGGTGCGCACGGCCGTGTAGAAGACCCCGTCGAACCGTGCGTCCCGGCTGCGGACCGCTTCGTACCTGCTGTCGTCGTCCATCACACTGCCCAGTGTGCGCCCGGGGCGGGGGCGCACACCGGCGGGAATCGGACACGGCCGTCCGCCGGGGCCGGCGGGCGGGCAGGGGCGGTGTTCAGTCGTCCTGGGCGAGCCGGGCCGGGAAGCCGCCGGTGGCGACCGGGCCCCAGGAGGTGGGTGTGATCCGGATCAGGGACTTGCCCTGCCGGGTCATCGCCTCCCGGTACTCGTCCCAGTCGGGGTGCTCGCCGGCGATGTTGCGGTAGTAGGTGACCAGTGGTTCCAGGGCCTCGGGGAGATCGAGCACCTCGGCGGTGCCGTCGATCTGCACCCAGGGGCCGTTCCACTCGTCGGAGAGCACGATCAGCGAGACCCGTTCGTCCCGGCGGGCGTTGCGGGTCTTGGCGCGCTCCGGGTAGGTGGAGACCACGATCCGGCCCTCGTCGTCCACGCCGCAGGTCAGCGGCGAGCCCTGCGGGGAGCCGTCGGCGCGGCGGGTGAGCAGGATGGCGCGGTGCCGGGGGCGGACGAAGTCCAGCAGTCCGGGGAGGTCCACCCGGGTGGTGGTGGCGATGGAAGGGCTCATGGGATCCGACCCTAGGTGATGACCGGGCCGGATCCCCTGAGCTTTTCGCGGTCTCAGGCGGCCATGGCCACCTCGGTGCCGGCCGGGGTCAGGGCCAGTTCCAGCACCTGGCGCACATCGGTGACCGGGTGCACCTCCAGGTCCGCCAGGACCTCCTCGGGGACGTCGTCCAGGTCCGGCTCGTTGCGCTGCGGGATGATCACCGTGGTGATCCCGGCCCGGTGCGCGGCGAGCAGCTTCTGCTTGACGCCGCCGATCGGCAGTACGCGGCCGGTCAGCGACACCTCGCCGGTCATCGCCACATCGGGCCGCACCTGGCGGCCGGAGAGCAGCGAGGCCAGCGCGGTGGTCATGGTGATGCCGGCGCTGGGGCCGTCCTTGGGCACCGCCCCGGCGGGGATGTGCAGATGGACGCCGCGCTCCTTGAGGTCGCCGACCGGCAGTTCCAGTTCGGCGCCGCGCGAGCGCAGGTAGGACAGGGCGATGTGGCCGGACTCCTTCATCACGTCGCCCAGCTGGCCGGTGAGGCTCAGCCCGGCGCCGCCGGTCTCCGGGTCGGCGAGGGACGCCTCGATGTAGAGCACGTCGCCGCCCGCGCCGGTGACGGCCAGGCCGGTGGCCACGCCGGGCACCGCCGTGCGGCGCTGCTCGGGCGACTGGGCGGCCTCCGGGGTGTGGTGCGGCCGGCCGATCAGGGAGCGCAGCGCGTCCTCGGTGACGGTGTACGGCAGCGTCAGCTCGCCCAGTTCGCTGCGGGCGGCGACCTTGCGCAGCAGCCGGGCCAGGGCGCGCTCCAGGGAGCGGACGCCGGCCTCGCGGGTGTACTCGCCGGCCAGCTTGCGCAGCACGCCGTCGGTCACCCGGATCTCCTCGCCGTCCAGGCCGGCCCGCTCCAGCTGGCGGCGCAGCAGGTGGTCCCGGGCGATGGTGACCTTCTCGTCCTCGGTGTAGCCGTCCAGCTGCACCAGCTCCATCCGGTCCAGCAGCGGCTGCGGGATGCCCTCCAGCATGTTGGCGGTGGCCAGGAAGACCACGTCGCTCAGGTCCAGCTCCACCTCCAGGTAGTGGTCCCGGAAGGTGTGGTTCTGGGCCGGGTCGAGGACCTCCAGCAGCGCGGCGGAGGGGTCGCCCCGGTAGTCGCTGCCGACCTTGTCGATCTCGTCGAGCAGGACGACCGGGTTCATGGAGCCGGCTTCCTTGATGGCGCGCACGATGCGGCCGGGCATGGCGCCGACGTAGGTGCGGCGGTGGCCGCGGATCTCGGCCTCGTCGCGGACGCCGCCGAGCGCGACCCGCACGAAGTCGCGGCCCATGGCGCGGGCCACCGACTCGCCCAGCGAGGTCTTGCCGACGCCGGGCGGGCCGACCAGGGCGAGCACGGCGCCGCCGCGCCGGCCGCCGATGACGCCCAGGCCCTTGTCGGCGCGGCGCTTGCGCACCGCCAGGTACTCGGTGATGCGTTCCTTGACGTCGGTGAGCCCGGCGTGGTCGGCGTCCAGGACGGCCTTGGCGGCGGCGATGTCGTAGGCGTCCTCGGTGCGGCGGTTCCAGGGCAGCTCCAGGACGGTGTCCAGCCAGGTGCGGATCCAGCTGCCCTCGGGGGAGGCGTCGGAGGAGCGCTCCAGCTTGTCGACCTCCTTGAGGGCGGCCTCGCGGACCTTCTCCGGCAGGTCGGCGGCCTCGACCCGCGCGCGGTAGTCCTCGCCCTCGTCGGCGGCGTCGCCGTTCAGCTCGGCCAGTTCCTTGCGGACGGCCTCCAGCTGGCGGCGGAGCAGGAACTCGCGCTGCTGCTTGTCGACGCCTTCCTGGACGTCCTTGGCGATGGATTCGGCGACGTCCTGCTCGGCGAGGTGGTCGCTGAGCAGCTTGAGGGCCAGCCGCAGCCGTTCGGTGGGGTCGGTGGTCTCCAGGAGCTTCAGCCGCTGCTCGGTGGTGAGGAACGGGGAGTAGCCGGCGTTGTCGGCGAGGGCTCCGGCGTCGTCGATCTGCTGGAGCCGGTCGACGGCCTCCCAGGCGCCGCGCTGCCGCAGCCAGGCGGTGGCCAGCGCCTTGTACTCCTTCATCAGCTCGGCGACGGCGCCGGGCGGCGGAGCGGGCTGCTCCTCGGTGACGGGCGTACCCTCGACCCACAGGGCGGCGCCGGGGCCGGTGGTGCCGGCGCCGATGCGCACCCGGCGCAGGCCGCGGATCAGGGCGCCGGGGCCGCCGGCGGAGAGCCGGCCGACCTGTTCGACGCGGCCGGCGACGCCGATGGCGGCGTACTGTCCCTCGACCCGCGGCACCAGCAGGACGCGGGGCTTGTCGCCGCGGGAGGCGGCGGACTGGGCCGCTTCGACGGCGGCGCGGATCTCCGGGTCGGACAGTTCCAGCGGAACGACCATGCCGGGCAGTACGACCTCGTCGTCCAGGGGCAGCACGGGCAGGGTGAGTGTGTCGGATGACGGTGCCATGACCTCTCCCTCAGCAGACAAGTTGAGTTCACTGCACTCAATGCGGAGAGGCGGCGGGATGTTCCCCGCCCGCCGGATGTTCGCTGTGAGCGATCAGCCGGCGGCGCAGGGGTACGGGCTCAGGTCTCGCGCAGCAGCCGGCGCAGGAAGTCCGCCGTCGCGGTGGGCGGCTCGGCCTGGATCACGACCTGGTTCATCACGTGCCGGTACTGCTCGATCTCGGCGGGCTTGTCCGGGTAGACCCCGCCGGTCAGCTGTTCCAGGTACACCACGTCGGGCAGCTCGGCGCCGGGCGGGCGCAGCACCGTCACCGGGCCGCCGACCGCCGCGTGGCCGCCGGCCGAGAAGGGCAGCACCTGGAGGGTGATGTGCGCGAGCCGGGAGATCTCCAGGAGATGCTCCAGCTGCTCGCGCATCATCGCCGCGCTGCCCATGGAACGGCGCAGCGCCGCCTCGTCGATCACCGCCCACAGATGGGGCGGGCCGGGCCGGTGCAGGATCCGCTGCCGGGCCATCCGCAGCTCGACGCGGCGCTCCAGCAACCCGTCCTGCGGCTCGGGGGTGAGCCGGTGCACGGCCCGGCTGTACCCCTCGGTCTGGAGCAGCCCCGGGATGAACTGCTGCTCGTAGGTCCTGATGACCACGGCCGCCTGTTCGAGACCGAGGTAGACGTTCAGCCAGCTGGGCACCACATCGTGGTACGCGTGCCACCAGCCCGGGGTGTTGGACTGGCGGGCCAGGGCGAGCAGCGTGGCGCGCTCGGCGGCGTCGTCCACCCCGTACAGGGTCAGCAGATCGTCGACGTCGCGCAGCTTGAAACCGGTGCGGCCCATCTCCAGCCGGCTGATCTTGGAGTGCGAGGCGCGGATCACCTCGCCCGCCTCCGCGCCCGTGATCCGGCGGGCCTCGCGCAGCCGGCGCAGCCGGGCGCCGAGGATCATCCGGGGAACGGTGGGGCCGGATCTGCGGTCGTCCAGCGGCCCGCCGGTGCGCTCAGTCACGGCCCTTGTCACGCCCATGTCCGCTCCCATGCCGTACCCGCGAACGCCTCACTGTACTAGAACCCTTGCCCCGCGATCCGGCCCTGACCGTCACCGACTTGGCCCCCCGGCGGTCGGTGCCCTGGATGCGCCGTCTGCGGTCGTTTCCCGCCCGGCGCATGCGCTCCAGCTCCTCCCGCAGCTCTCCGCGCCGCCAGGCTTTCGCCCAGCGGCCCGCCGTCACCAGCGGGTCGGCCGGTTCGGGGATGCCCTGGGCCTCGGCCCGGCTGCGGCGCGACTTGACGGCGGCGGCCATCGCGGCACCGGCCGCCGCCCTGGCGCGCTCGCTCTCGGCCCGGGCGGCGGCGATGGTGGCGGTGGGCCAGATCCGGTCCACGGCCGCGTTCAGCGCGGCGCCCACCAGCACCGCGAAGGCGGACATGCCCAGCCACAACAGGATCGCCACCGGCACCGCCAGTGACCCGTACATGCTGGGGCCTTCGACGGTGGCCCGCAGATACGCCTTGAGCGCGTACGCGCACAGCGCCCAGATGGTCAGCGCCACCAGCGCGCCCGGGATGTCCTCGCGCCAGGGCGAGCGCACCGGCACCGACACGTGGTACAGCGTGGTGAGGAAGGAGACGCACAGCAGCAGGAGCAGCGGCCAGTAGGTGTACCGCAGCACGCCGGCCAGCTGCGGCTGCCACTCGGCGACGATGCCGGGGCCCAGCACCACGGCGGGCACCGCGATCGCGCCGACCACCAGGCTGACCACGTACATGGTGAACGCCAGCAGCCGGGTGGTGGCCGGGTTGCGGTGCCCGTCCAGGCCGTACATGACGGTGATGGTGCCGACGAACACGTTCATCGCCCGGGACCCGGACCACAGGGCCACGATGAAGCCGAACGACATCACATCGGGGCGCGGCCCGGACATCAGGTCGTTGATCAGCGGGGTGATGACCTCGTCCACCCCGCGCTCGGAGAGCATCGCGCCGGAGAGGTCCAGGATGTGGCCGCGCACCGTGGGCAGCGCGCTGGTGCCGGCCACCGCGTCCAGGTTGGAGAGCAGCCCGATCAGGCCCAGCAGCAGCGGCGGCAGCGAGAGCAGCGTGAAGAACGCCGCCTCGGCCGCCATGCCCATCACCCGGTGCTCGGAGCAGGAGGTGATGGTGTCCTTCAGCAGCAGCCAGGAGAGCCGGCCCTTGGGGATGTTGCGGTAGACCGCGCTGCGCGAGGGGCGCCCGCGCCGCCGGCGCTCCCGCCTCTCCCGTTTCCGGTCCTCCTTCTCCTGCTTCCCGCCTTCCTTCCGCACGGTCCGCTCCGGTTTCCGGTCACGCTGTGCTTCCCCCCGCTCCGCCGTGCGCTGCGCGCGCTGCCCCGCCGGTATGGGTACTGACTCTTCGGCGTCCACGGCCCTAAGTTACGGGCATGACCTCCAGCACTCACAGCGTGGCCAACCAAGTCCCACCCCTGGTGGGACACGACGTCTTCGGTGCGGACGCCGCGCTGCGCGAAGCCGTGGCGCGGTACAGCACCGACGCCGCCCGCGCGCGGAGCACCGCCGCCGAACTCGGCGAGCTGGGCCGCACGGCCGGCTCCGCGCGGGCCCAGGAGTGGGGCCGGCTGGCGAACGAGAACCCGCCGGTGCTGCACACCCACGACCGCTACGGCGAACGGGTGGACGAGGTGGAGTTCCACCCGGCCTGGCACCAGTTGCTGGAGAAGGGGGTGGCGGCCGGGCTCACCGCGGCGTGGCCGCGCCCCGACGGGCACCTGCGGCGCACCGCCGCGTTCGTGGTGTGGTCGCAGGTGGAGGCCGGGCACGGCTGCCCGCTGTCGATGACGCACGCGGCGGTGCCCGCGCTGCGCGCCGAGCCGGAACTGGCCGCCGTGTGGGAGCCGCTGCTGACCTCCACCGTGTACGAGCCGGGGCTGCGGCCGGCGGCCGGCAAGGCGGGGGTGCTGGCCGGGATGGGCATGACGGAGAAGCAGGGCGGCTCGGACGTCCGGGCCAACACCACCGAGGCGGTGCCGCTCGCGGAGGCCGGGGCGTACGCGCTGCGCGGGCACAAGTGGTTCTGCTCGGCGCCGATGTCGGATGTGTTCCTGGTGCTGGCGCGGGCGCCGGGCGGGCTCACCTGCTTTCTGCTGCCCCGGGTGCTGCCTGACGGCAGCCGCAACACCTTCCTGATCCAGCGGCTGAAGGACAAGCTCGGCAACCGCTCCAACGCCTCGGCCGAGGTGGAGTTCGACGGCTCCACCCTGGCCTGGCGCATCGGCGAGGAGGGGCGCGGGGTGGCCACCATCATCGAGATGGTGGCGGCCACCCGGCTGGACTGCGTGGCCGGCTCGGCGGCGATCATGCGACAGGCGGTGACCCAGGCGGTGCACCACGCCCGATACCGCTCGGCGTTCGGCGGGCCGCTGATCGACAAGCCGCTGATGCGCAACGTCCTGGCGGATCTGGCGCTGGAGTCGGAGGCGGCGACCGCGCTGGCGATGCGGCTGGCGGCGGCGCAGGACCGGGCGGCGGCCGGCTCGGCGGGTGAGCGGCATCTGCTGCGGCTGGCGGTCCCGGCGGCCAAGTACTGGGTGACCAAGCGCTGTACGCCGCTGACCGCCGAGGCGCTGGAGTGCCTGGGCGGCAACGGCTACGTGGAGGAGTCCGGGATGCCCAGGCTGCTGCGCGAGTCGCCGCTGAACTCGATCTGGGAGGGCGCGGGCAATGTGCAGGCGCTGGACGTGCTGCGGGCGCTCCAGCGCGAGCCGCAGGCGCTGAACGCGTTCCTGAACGAGGTCGGGCAGTCCTCGGGCGCCGATCACCGGCTGGACGCGGCGATCAAGGAGGTGCTGACCGAACTGTCCGATCTGGACGGCATCGAGGCGCGGGCCCGGCGGCTGGTGGAGCGGCTGGCGCTGGTGCTCCAGGGCTCGCTGCTGGTCCGGCACGCCCCGGCGGAGGTCGCGGACGCGTTCTGTGCCTCGCGGCTGGGCGGGGAGCGGGGGCTGGCGTTCGGGACGCTGCCGAACGGGCTCGACCTGGAAGCGGTGGTGGAGCGGGCACTGCCCGGCTGACCGCGCCCGGCCTGTGATGGGATGTCCGTATGACGACCACCCCGGCGACCGAGGCCGTGACGTACTGGTATCTGGAGCAGACCGCCCCCGGGGACCTGCGGCCCGCCCGGGAGATCGCCCCGGGCGCGCCGGTGCGGATCGAGCGGGCGGCGGTGCCCAGCCCGGAGTTCAGCCGGTTCCTGTACACGGCGGTGGGCCAGGACGTGGCGTGGATCGACCGGCTGCCCTGGGACCGTGCCCGTTGGCAGGCCCAACTGGAGCGGCCCGGGGTGGAGACCTGGGTGCTGTACGAGCACGGCACCCCCGGCGGTTTCATCGAACTGTCCGGCGAGGAGTCCGGGGTGGTGGAGATCGGCTACTTCGGGCTGCTGCCCGCCTTCCGGGGCCGGGGCCTGGGCGGCGCGCTGCTGAGTGCCGGCACCGCCCGCGCCTGGGATCTGGCCGACCGGACGCCGGGGCACCGGCCGACCGGCCGGGTGTGGCTGCACACCTGCTCCCGGGACGGGGAGCACGCCCTGGACAACTACCGGCGGCGCGGCTTCCGGGTGTACGACACGCGCACCGCGCAGGAGCCGTACGCGCGGCAGCCGGGGCCCTGGCCGGGTGCGTGACGCGGCCGTACGGACCGCCTCTCACCGGCCACGTCCCAGCATGCGGGACTCCACAGTCCGGATGACGGACGATGGTGGACTGCCCCGCGCGCCGCGTGCCACGCTGACCGGCATGTCGCGAGCAGGAACCGCCCTGGTGAGCAGGCGCCACATCGACCTCGGTCGCATGTGCAGCGCCCTGTGTCCGCCCGGCTGAGCGCTTTCCGCCCCGCTTTCAGCCCCACCAGCCGACCCCGTTCCCCGACCGCCCGGTGCGTCCCGCGACCACCGGCCGCCTCCCGACGCCTCCGGCCAGCCGGTCCGCCCCCGCGCGGCCCCGCAGGCGCCGGACCCCTCCTCGCTGCCTGCAGAAGGACCGGAGAACCATGTCCGAATCCGCGGAGAAACCCGCCGCACCGCCCCGCCGCAAGGCCGGCCGCCACCGCGGCGAAGGCCAGTGGGCGGCAGGACACTTCAGCCCGCTCAACCCGAACGAGCAGACCAAGAAGGACGACGACGGTCTCAACGTACGGACACGCATCGAGACGATCTACGCCCACCGCGGCTTCGACTCCATCGACGGCGCCGATCTGCGCGGCCGGATGCGCTGGTGGGGCCTGTACACCCAGCGCCGCCCCGGCATCGACGGCGGCAAGACCGCCATCCTGGAGCCGGAGGAGCTGGACGACGAGTTCTTCATGCTGCGGGTGCGCATCGACGGCGGCCGGCTGACCACCGCGCAGCTGCGCGTCGTCGCCGAGATCTCCCAGGAGTTCGCCCGCGGCACCGCCGACATCACCGACCGGCAGAACATCCAGTACCACTGGATCCGCATCGAGGACATGCCGGAGATCTGGCGCCGGCTGGAGGCGGTGGGCCTGTCCACCACCGAGGCGTGCGGCGACACCCCGCGCGTCATCGTCGGCTCCCCGGTGGCCGGCATCGCCGCCGACGAGATCGTCGACGGCACCCCCGCCATCGAGGAGATCCAGCGCCGCGTCCTGGGCAACAAGGCGTTCTCCAACCTGCCGCGCAAGTTCAAGGCCGCCATCTCCGGCTCCCCGCAGCAGGACGTGGCCCACGAGGTCAACGACGTCGCCTTCGTCGGCGTCGAACACCCCGAACGCGGCCCCGGCTTCGACCTGTGGGTCGGCGGCGGCCTGTCCACCAACCCGAAGATCGGCGTGCGGCTGGGGGCCTTCGTCCCGCTGGAGGACGTCCCCGACGTGTACGAGGGCGTCATCGGCCTCTTCCGGGACTACGGCTACCGGCGGCTGCGCAACCGCGCCCGGATCAAGTTCCTGGTCGCCGACTGGGGCGCGCAGAAGTTCCGGCAGGTACTGGAGGACGAGTACCTGCTGCGCCGCCTGGCCGACGGCCCGGCCCCGGCCGCGCCCGTCGAGCAGTGGCGCGACCACATCGGCGTCCACCGGCAGCGCGACGGGCGGTACTACATCGGATTCGCCCCCCGCGTCGGCCGGGTGGACGGCACCACCCTCGCCAAGATCGCCGACCTCGCGGAGGCGCACGGCTCGGGCCGGGTGCGCACCACCGTGCAGCAGAAGATGCTGATCCTGGACGTGCCCGAGGACCGCGTCACCTCCCTGACCGAGGGGCTCGCGGCGCTGGACCTCACCGCCGAGCCCTCCCCGTTCCGGCGCGGCACCATGGCCTGCACCGGCATCGAGTTCTGCAAGCTGGCGATCGTGGAGACCAAGGCGCGCGGCGCCTCGCTCATCGACGAACTGGAGCGCCGCCTCCCCGGCTTCACCGAGCCGCTGACCATCAACATCAACGGCTGCCCCAACTCCTGCGCCCGCATCCAGATCGCCGACATCGGGCTCAAGGGCCAGCTGGTCACCGACGCCGAGGGCCGGCAGGTCGAGGGCTACCAGGTGCACCTGGGCGGCTCGCTCGGTCTGGAGCCCGGCTTCGGCCGCAAGGTGCGCGGGCTGAAGGTCACCTCGGCCGAACTCCCCGACTACATCGAGCGGGTGCTGCGCGCCTTCCAGGAACAGCGCGCCGAGGGCGAGTCCTTCGCCCGCTGGGCGGCGCGCGCCGACCAGGAGGCCCTGACATGAGCGGCACCCGGCGGACGGGAGGACGGCCCGGTGAGTGAACGCGCCGCCCCCCACTACTGCCCCTACTGCGGCGACGAGGATCTGCGCCCCTCCGAGGAGGGACACGGCACCTGGGAGTGCGCCGCCTGCAACCGCGCCTTCCGGCTGAACTTCCTGGGCCTGCTCGCGAGCGGGCTGCGGCACCGGCCGCCCGGCGGCCACGGGGAGGAGATATGACCGGACCCACCACCGACCCCGATCCCACCACCGACCCCACCGCCACCGCCGCCGCCCGCCGCGCCCTCGCCGAACGCGCCGGCCGCGAACTGGAGGACGCCCCGGCCCTGGAGATCCTGCGCTGGGCCACCGACACCTTCGGCGAGCGGTTCTGCGTCACCTCCTCCATGGAGGACGCCGTGGTGGCCCACCTCGCCTCCCGGGCCCGCCCCGGCGTGGACGTGGTGTTCCTCGACACCGGCTACCACTTCCCCGAAACCCTCGGCACCCGCGACGCCGTCGAGGCCGTGATGGACGTCCGCCTCATCACCCTCACCCCCCGCCGCACCGTCGCCGAGCAGGACGCCGAACTCGGCCCCGCCCTGCACGAGCGCGACCCCGACCGCTGCTGCGCACTGCGCAAGGTGGCCCCGCTGGAGCGCGGCCTGGCCGGGTACGACGCCTGGGCCACCGGGCTGCGCCGCGACGAGTCCCCGACCCGGGCCACCACCCCGGTCGTCGGCTGGGACGAGCGCCGCGGCAAGGTCAAGGTCTCCCCCATCGCCCGCTGGACGCAGGACGACGTGGACCGTTACGTCGCCGAGCACGGCGTGCTGACCAATCCGCTGCTCCAGGACGGCTACGCCTCCATCGGCTGCGCCCCCTGCACCCGCCGGGTGCGGGCCGGGGAGGACGCGCGCGCCGGACGGTGGGCCGGGCGCGGCAAGACCGAGTGCGGGCTGCACGGCTGATGACACGGAAGGGAGGGACCCGATGAGCGAGCAGCGTCCGGACGGTGGTGGCGCCACCGTCTGGCTGACCGGACTGCCCAGCGCCGGCAAGACCACCATCGCGCGCGCCCTGGCCGGCCGGCTGGCGCGGGAGGGCCGGCGGGTGGAGGTGCTGGACGGCGACGAGATCCGTGAACACCTGTCCGCCGGGCTCGGCTTCGACCGCGCGGACCGCGACACCAATGTGCGGCGCATCGGCTTCGTCGCCCAGCTCCTGGCCTCGCACGGCGTGCTGGTGCTGGCCCCGTCCATCGCCCCGTACGCGGACAGCCGCGAGGCGGTGCGCAAACGGCACGAGGCCGCCGGCACCCCGTATCTGGAGGTCCATGTGGCCACCCCGGTCGGCGTCTGCGCCCAGCGGGACGTGAAGGGGCTGTACGCGCGGCAGGCGGCGGGCGACCTGAGCGGGCTCACCGGCGTGGACGACCCGTACGAGGAGCCGGCCGCCCCGGATCTGCGGCTGGTCACCGAGGGCCGCAGCGCCGAGGAGTCGGCCGGCGCGGTGCACGCGCTGCTGGCGGAGCGGGGGCTGGTGTGAGCGGCAACGAACCGTACGCGCTGACCCATCTGGACGTGCTGGAGTCCGAGTCGGTGCACATCTTCCGGGAGGTGGCCGGGGAGTTCGAACGCCCGGTGATCCTCTTCTCCGGCGGCAAGGACTCCATCGTCATGCTGCATCTGGCGCTCAAGGCGTTCGCGCCGGCGCCGGTGCCGTTCGCGCTGCTGCACGTGGACACCGGGCACAACTTCCCCGAGGTCATCGACTACCGCGACCGGATCGCCGAGCGGCACGGGCTGCGACTGCACATCGCCTCCGTGCAGGAGTTCATCGACCGCGGCGAACTGCGCGAACGCCCCGACGGCACCCGTAACCCGCTGCAGACCGTGCCGTTGCTGGACGCCATCCGCTCCCACCGCTTCGACGCCGTCTTCGGCGGCGGCCGGCGCGACGAGGAGAAGGCCCGCGCCAAGGAGCGGGTGTTCTCGCTGCGGGACGAGTTCGGCGGCTGGGACCCGCGCCGCCAGCGCCCCGAGCTGTGGCAGCTGTACAACGGACGGCACGCCCCGGGCGAGCACGTGCGGGTCTTCCCGCTGTCCAACTGGACCGAGCTGGACGTGTGGCAGTACATCGGCCGGGAGAAGATCGAGATCCCCGCCATCTACTACGCCCACGAGCGCGAGGTGTTCGCCCGCTCCGGCATGTGGCTGGCCCCCGGCGGCTGGGGCGGCCCGCGCGAGGGCGAGCGCACCGAGCGCCGCCTGGTGCGCTACCGCACCGTCGGCGACATGTCCTG
Organism: Streptomyces harbinensis; assembly: GCF_900116145.1. Classification (GTDB taxonomy): domain Bacteria; phylum Actinomycetota; class Actinomycetes; order Streptomycetales; family Streptomycetaceae; genus Streptomyces; species Streptomyces carpaticus. The sequence goes on from NZ_FPAB01000001.1 coordinate 738,738, forward strand.
CACCGGCGCCGTCGAGTCGGACGCGGCCACCATCGAGCAGGTCATCGCCGAGATCGCCGCCTCCCGCCTCACCGAGCGCGGCGCCACCCGCGCCGACGACAAACTGTCCGAGGCTGCCATGGAGGACCGCAAACGCGAGGGGTACTTCTGATGCCGGACACCACCTCCCTGCTGCGCTTCGCCACCGCCGGCTCCGTCGACGACGGCAAATCCACCCTGGTGGGCCGGCTGCTGCACGACTCCAAGTCGGTCCTGGCCGACCAGCTGGCCGCCGTCGAGACCGCCTCCCGCAACCGGGGGCAGCAAGCGCCCGACCTGGCGCTGCTCACCGACGGGCTGCGGGCCGAGCGCGAGCAGGGCATCACCATCGACGTCGCCTACCGCTACTTCGCCACGCCCCGGCGCCGGTTCATCCTGGCCGACACCCCCGGGCATGTGCAGTACACCCGGAACATGGTCACCGGCGCCTCCACCGCCGACCTGGCCGTCGTCCTGGTCGACGCCCGCAACGGGGTGGTGGAGCAGACCCGCCGGCACGCCGCCGTCGCCGCGCTGCTGCGCGTGCCCCACGTGGTGCTCGCCGTCAACAAGATGGACCTGGCCGGCTACGCCGAGCCGGTCTTCGCCCGCATCGCCCGCGAGTTCGCCGACTACGCCGCCTCGCTGGGCGTCCCCGAGGTGACCGCGATTCCCATCTCGGCACTGGCCGGCGACAACGTGGTCACCCCCTCGGCGCACATGGACTGGTACGGCGGGCCCACGGTGCTGGAGCACCTGGAGACGGTACGGGTGGGCGGTGAGCCGTCCGCCGGTCCCGCCCGGTTCCCGGTGCAGTACGTGATCAGGCCGCAGACCGCCGAGCACCCCGACTACCGGGGGTACGCCGGGCGGCTGGCCGCCGGGGTGCTGCGGGTGGGCGAGCCGGTCACGGTGCTGCCCTCGGGGCGCTCCAGCACGGTGGCGGGCATCGACGCGCTGGGCACCGCGGTGGATGTGGCCCGCGCCCCGCAGTCGGTGACGGTGACCCTCGCCGACGATCTGGACATCTCGCGCGGGGACGTGCTGGTGCCGGCCGGCACCGGGCCCGTCCCGTCCCAGGACATCACCGCCACCGTGTGCCATCTGCACGACCGGCCGCTGGTGCCCGGGGCCCGGGTGCTGCTGAAGCACACCACGCGCACCGTGAAGGCCATCGTCAAGGAGATCCCGTCCCGGCTCGCGCTGGACGACCTCGCGCAGTACCCGGCGCCGGGCGCGCTGGCCGCCAACGACATCGGCACGGTGGTGCTGCGCACCTCGGAGCCGCTGCCGGTGGACCCGTACGCGCGGTTCCGGGCCACCGGATCGTTCCTGCTGATCGACCCGGCCGACGGCGCCACCCTCACCGCCGGCATGGCGGGCGAGGCGTTCGCGCGCCCGGCGGCCGGCGACGGCGACGGCGGCGGGGCTGCGGCGGACGACGAGGGGTGGGATTTCTGATCATGCCCAGGGACGTCTTCTCGACCTTCGCGAAGGAGGGCGGGCGGGTCGGCAGCGGCGCACTGGGCGCCGGGCACGGCGGGATCGCGCGATGTGCGGGCCACTGAGCACCTGAGCCGCTCGTCCCGCACCACCCTCCCGCCGCCGCTCCGCGCCGGGAGGCGCCCCCGACCGCCCGGCCGTCCTCCGGCGCGCCGGTCGGCCTCCCGAGAGGATTCCCCCGTGACCACCGCGCGCCGCTCCCTGCTGACCGCCGCCGTCCTCGCCCCGCTGCTGATCGGTGTCACCGCCTGCGGCTACGGCTCGAACAACTCCTCCGACGACTCCGGGACCCCCGCGGACCGGGAGAACGCCGGGGACGTCCTGTCGGTCGACAACGTCAACATCGGCTACTTCGCCAACATCACCCACGCCACCGCCGTCATCGGCCTCCAGGACGGCGGGCTCATCGAGCGGGAACTGGGCGGGACGACCTTCACCCCGTCGATCTTCAACGCGGGACCCTCCGCGATCGAGGCGCTCAACGGCGACTCCATCGACGTCACCTTCATCGGCCCCAACCCGGCCATCAACGGCTGGGCGCAGTCGGGCGGGCGCAATCTGCGGATCGTCTCCGGTGCCGCGTCCGGCGGCGCCTCACTGGTCGTCAACCCGGACCGGATCTCCGGCCTGGACGACCTGGAGGGCGCCACCCTGGCCACCCCGCAGCTGGGCAACACCCAGGACGTGGCCCTGCTCAGCTACCTCGCCGACCAGGGCTTCGACGTCGACCCGACCACCGGCGCGGGCGAGGTGGACGTGGTGCGCATCGCCAACGCCGAGATCCCGACCGCCTTCGAGGGCGGCGACATCGACGGCGCGTGGGTCCCCGAGCCGACCGCGGCCAAGCTGATCAACCAGGGCGCGGTGGAGATCCTGGACGAGGCCGAGCTGTGGGAGAACGGCCAGTACGTGGTCACCCACGTCATCGCCGCCCAGAGCTTCCTGGAGGAGCACCCGGACGTGGTGGAGGCCATCATCCGCGGCGTGGTGCGCACCAACGCCTGGATCAACGAGCACCCCGAGGAGGCGAAGGAGCAGTTCAACGCCGCCATCGCCGCGCTGCCCGGCGGCAGCGAACTGCCCGCCGAGGTGCTCGACCCGGCCTTCGACCACGTCGAGTTCCTGAACGACCCGCTGGCCGACTCGCTGCGGATCAGCGCCGAGAGCACCGTCAACGCCGGGCTGCTGGACGAGGTCGACCTGGCCGGGATCTACGACCTCTCGCTGCTGAACCGGGTCCTGGCCGAGGAGGGCCTGGAGCCGGTGAGCGACGGCGGCCTCGGTGTCGAGTGAGGACCGCCCCGGCCCGTCCGACCCGTCCGATCCGCAATCCCACCACGAGGTGAGAGCGATGGCCACCACACTCAACAAGCCGGACGCCACCACCACCGCCGCCGCCCCGGCCTCCGAGCCGGCCGTCCGGCTCGACGGGGTGTCGAAGTCCTTCGGCCGGCCGGGCCGGTCCCAGCTCGTCCTGGACGGCATCTCGCTGGATGTCGCCCCCGGCGAGTTCGTCACCCTGCTCGGCGCCTCCGGCTGCGGCAAGTCGACGCTGCTGAACCTGGTCGCCGGTCTTGACGCGCCCACCTCCGGGACCATCACGGTCCCCGGCGGCCGGCCGGCCCTGATGTTCCAGGAGCACGCGCTGTTCCCCTGGCTGAGTGCCGGCAAGAACATCGAACTGGCGCTGCGGCTGCGCGGCGTCCCCAAGGCCGGGCGCCGCCCCGAGGCCGAGCGGCTGCTGGAGCTGGTGCGGCTGAAGGGCTCGTACGGCAAGCGGGTGCACGAGCTGTCCGGCGGCATGCGGCAGCGGGTGGCGCTGGCCCGGGCGCTGGCGCAGGACAGCCGGCTGCTGCTGATGGACGAGCCGTTCGCGGCACTGGACGCCATCACCCGGGACGTGCTGCACGAGGAGCTGACCCGCATCTGGTCCGAGACCGGGGTGTCGGTGCTGTTCGTGACGCACAACGTGCGCGAGGCGGTGCGGCTGGCGCAGCGCGTCGTGCTGCTGTCCTCGCGGCCCGGCCGGATCGCCCGTACCTGGGAGGTGGACATCGCCCAGCCGCGCCGGATCGAGGACGCCGAGGTCTCCGCCCTGTCCCTGGACATCACCGAACAGCTGAGGGGGGAGATCCGCCGCCATGGCCAGCACTGAGACGACGGAAGGCAAACACGGCGGCGGTGATCTGGCCGGCCTGGAGGCGGGCCTGGACGCCCTGGACAGCAAGGCGGCGGACGAACGGCCGCCGCTGGGCCGGCTGCTGCTGAGCAAACTGGTGCCGCCGCTGGTGGCGGTGGCGCTGGTGCTCGCGGTGTGGCAGCTCGCCTACTGGGCGGAGGTCAAGCCGGACTACATCCTGCCCAGCCCGCTGGACGTGTGGGGCGCGATCGAGAAGATGTGGCTGGACGGGGTCCTGCTCGGCTACATCTGGACCAGCGTCTCGCGCGGCATCCTCGGCTTCGCCATCGCGATCGCGGTGGGCACCCCGCTGGGGCTGCTGGTGGCCCGGGTGAAGGTGGTCCGGGCGGCGATCGGACCGATCCTGACCGGCCTCCAGTCGCTGCCGTCCATCGCGTGGGTGCCGGCGGCGCTGATCTGGTTCGGGCTCACCGACACCGCGATCTTCGCGGTGGTGCTGCTGGGCGCGGTGCCCTCGATCGCCAACGGTATCGTGGCCGGCGTGGACCAGATCCCGCCGCTGTATCTGCGGGCGGGCCGGACGCTGGGCGCCCGCGGGCTGACGGCGGTGCGGCACATCCTGCTGCCGGCCGCGCTCCCCGGCTATCTGGCGGGCCTCAAGCAGGGCTGGGCGTTCTCCTGGCGCTCCCTGATGGCGGCGGAACTGATCGTCACCTCGGCGAAGCTGGGCACCGGACTCGGCCAGCTCATGGAAGGGTTCCGGGCGTTGCAGAACATGTCCGGGGTGCTGGCCACCATCATCCTGATCCTGCTGGTCGGGGTGGCCATCGATCTGCTGTTCTTCTCGCCGCTGGAGCGGCGGGTCCTGCGCAGCCGGGGCCTGCTGGCGAGGAACGGCTGACCGGGGCCGCCCCACTGCTGCTGATCGCCCACGGCAGCCGGGACCCGGGGCACGCGGCGACCGTGCACGCGCTGGCGGCGCGGGTGCGGTCGCTGCGGCCGGGGCTGCGGGTGACGGTGGGCTTCCTGGAGTTCGACCGTCCCTCGGTACCGGGGGCGCTGGCCGGGCTGCATGCGGCGGGGGTACGGGAGGCGGTGGCGGTGCCGCTGCTGCTGACCCGGGCCTACCACGCGAAGACCGACATCCCGGCCGTCCTGGCGGAGTGTCTGCCGCGGCTGCCGGGGCTGCGGGTGCGGCGGGCGGGGGTGCTGGGCCTGGACCCGCTGCTGCTCGGCGCGCTGGAGCGGCGGCTGGCGCAGGCCGTGCGGCCGGGGGCGGCGGGCGAGCGGGCCCGGGTCCCGCTCGGTGGCCCCGCTGCCGCCGCCCGCACCGGCATCGTGCTGGCCGCCGCCGGCTCCTCCGATCCGGCGGCCCGCACCGCCGTCGGGGCCGTCGCGCGGAGCTGGCGGGAGCGCGCCGGCTGGGCAGCGGTGCGGCCCGCGTTCGCCTCGGCCGCACAGCCGGGGACGGCCGATGCCGTCCGCGCGCTGCGCGCGGACGGCATCGGGCGGGTGCTGGTCGCCCCGCTGGTGATCGCGCCGGGCCGCCTTCCGGGGCGGATCGCGGCGGCGGCCCGGGAGGCCGGCGCCGACGCGCTGGCGCCCGTACTGGGCGCCGCCCCGGAGCTGGCCGCCCTGCTGCTGCGCCGCCACGACGAGGCGGCGGCGGCGAGCGGCGCGGCGGATCACACCGTGGCGGGCACGTACTTGTAGCCGACCCGGCGCACCGTCACGATCCGCTCCCGGTAGGCCGCCCCGAGCTTGCGGCGCACCCGCGCGACGTGCACGTCCACCGTCCGCTGGTCGCCGACCGGGCCGTACCCCCAGATCGTCGTCACCAGCTGCTCGCGGCTGTAGACGCGGTGCGGGTGGCGCACCAGGTGGGCCAGCAGCTCGAATTCGAGGTAGGTGAGTTCCAGCAGCGCCCCGTCCACCCGGGCGGTGCGCTCCTCCTCGTCGATGGTGATGCCCCGTCCGCTCGCCGCCCGTTCGGTGGGGACGGCGGCGGTCGGTACGGTGATCAGCTCGTTCAGCCGGGTGCCCGCGGGGGCGAGGACCAGGTAGCCGACCAGGGGTACGGAGCTGTCCACGCCTTCGGGGACAACGGTGATCGTCATGTCGGACAGGTCTGACAGGGGTGTGGTCAGCTGCGGCATGATCGGCTCCTTCACGGATATGGGACGGTCGAAGCCTGGGGCGGTCATGCGGTGGGTGCCTTTCGGAAGGTCACTGATGTCACTGCGGCGAGAGCGCCGGACCGGCGGCGGTGGACGCGGGGAGCGCTTCGATGAAGGCGTCGATCGCGTCGAACAGCCGCAGTTCGGCCTCGGGACGGATCTGCGCGGATCCGTCCGGGCGGCGGGCGATGTCGTCCTCCAGCTGGTAACAGCCGCCGACCACGTGCCGGGCGCGCAGGGCGGTGAGCACCGGGCGCAGCGCGTAGTCGATGGCCAGGACATGCGCGTAGCTGTCCCCGGTGGCCAGCGGCAGCACCGTCTTGCCGGCCAGTCCCGACTGCGGCAGCAGATCGAGAAAGGTCTTGAGCAGGCCGGTGTAGGCCGACTTGTACACGGGGGTGGCGACGATCAGCCCGTCCGCGACGGCGACATCCTCCAGCGCGCGCCGCAGCACGGCGCCCGGCCGGCGGATGCCCAGCAGTTCCTCGGCCGGCAGTTCCCGCACCACCAGGTGTCCCGCGTCGAATCCGGTGAGCGAGAGCCGGTCGATGGCGTGCTGCACCAGTGCGGCGGTGCGCGATTCCCCGGCCGGGCTGGCCGATACCGCGAGAATGTGCGTCATGAATCACTCCGGGAGCATCGGAAACCGGAAATGGACCGGGAATTGGGTGGAGCACGGCAGGGCAGGGCGACACGGTGGCGCGATTTCCGATGCGAGCCGCGGAAATGACGGGTTACCGCCCGTCGGCGGGTGATGATTCAACGACGCGGCTGGTGCCGGGGATTCACGGCCGCTGCGGGCCCGAGGAGGTCAGCTGTGCTGTGTTCAGCGGCCGTTGGCACAGATAGCGCTGGCCTGCCGTCGCAGATCGACGTGCAGGCGCGTCACGAGAACGTCAGCTTGACTCACAGTAGGTGAGCTTGCCAGCAACCGCTCCCCGGCGTCAAGGTATTGCCGCCCCGTCTCAATTACTGGAACGCCGGCAATGCGGCAGGGACCGTATTTCGCCGGATGACCGTCGTGAAAACACGGATGCCGCTTGACCGGGGCACGGACCGGCTGTCAATGTGGCCCGCATGTCGACCGGTAAGCGCTTCTTCTCCAGGCAGCACGTGGACTTCGTCCGCGTGGCCAGCGCGCTGTGTCGCCGCGGCCGTCCCTGACGGTCGCGCCCGGTGTCAGCCGTGGGCGCGGCGTCCCGCCTTCCCGCCCACCGCATCCGGCACCGCAGAAGAGGTCACCTCATGTCCGCTTTCTCCGCTCCGCCCCGTTCGCCCGCCGGCCCGGGAGCGCCGTACACCCCGGCCCGGCTGGCCGAAACCGTGCGCAGGATCGCCGCCCGTCCCGCCTCCTGGCGGCCGCTCGCCCGGTTCACCTCGCCCGAGCGCTGGTACCACCGGCTGCACCGGGCCGAGGGGTACGAGGTGTGGCTGCTGACCTGGCTGCCGGGACAGGGCACCGAGATCCACGACCACGGCGGCTCCGCCGGGGCGTTCACGGTCGTGGAGGGCACGCTGACCGAGGAGACGTTCCCGGGGGCGCGGCGACTCCCGGTGGGCGGACTGCGGTCGTTCGGGCCGCGCCACATCCACCGGGTCAGCAACCGGGGTACAGAACCGGCGGTCAGCGTGCACGCGTACGGCCCCGCGCTGACCTCGCAGACCTACTACCGGCTCGGCGCGGACGGCGCGCTGCGGCCGGACCGCACCGAGACGATTGACGACTGACTCCATGACGACGATCGACACCCATCTGGCGGCCGTCCGCGCGGGCCTGGACCGGCTCGGCCCGCACCAGGCGCAGGCGGCCCGGGAGCGCGGGGCGGTGCTGGTGGACACCCGGCCCGCCTTCCAGCGGGACGCGGACGGCACCATCCCGGGAGCGCTCGTGATCGAGCGCAACCATCTGGAGTGGCGCTGCGATCCGGCCTCCGGCGCCTCGGTGCCGGAGGCCACCGACCGCGACGTGCACTGGATCGTGGTGTGCGACGAGGGGTACGCCTCGTCGCTGGCCGCCGCCTCGCTGCGGGCGCTGGGGCTGCACCGGGCCACCGACCTGATCGGCGGCTTCCAGGCGTGGCGGCGGGCTGGGCTGCCCGTGGAGGTCTCAGACCCGACCGGCGATTCCCCCCTACGCGGCGACACGCAGCTCAACCACCGGCCGGGTCCCTCTCCCACCCCGGCGGGTCCGCCATCGTAAATGGTATGGACCGATCACCGCCAGTGGGCGGTCCGATACGCACCGGCTCATGCAGGATGAGGGCATGTCAGGTGAGCCCGAGCGACTGCCGTTCTTCGTCTACGGAACCCTGCGCGCCGGGCAGCGCCACCACACGTGGGCGCTGCGCGGGCGCACCGACCGCGAGGAGCCGGCCGTCCTGCCGGGCGCGCTGCTGTACGAGGGGCCCGGCTACCCGTACGCGGTCGCGGTGCCGGACCCCGCACAGCACGTCCACGGCGAACTGATGCACCTCGCGGCGGCCCGCTTCCCGGCCGTCCTGGCCACCCTGGACCGGCTGGAGGGCCCGGACTACGACCGGCTGACGGTCCGGCTGCTCGACGGCGCCCGCGCCTGGACGTATCTGGCCGCCGAACCCCTGGCGACCCGGCTGCGCACCACCGGCACCCCGGTCCCGGGCGGCGACTGGCTCGCCCGGGGCGGCTGAGCCGGTACGACGGGGAGGCGCACGCCCGGCCGGCAACCGGTCGCCGAGCCGCGGTCGTCCCCGTTTCCATGGCATGGGGAATCGATCTGCGTCCGCTGCGCATACCGGCGTTCCGCCGGCTGTGGCTGTCGAGCGCGGGCACCGCGTTCGGCGCGAGCTTCACCGCCGTGGGCATTCCGCTGCAGATCTACGAACTCACCGGTTCGTCCGCCTACGTCGGCCTGTCCGCGCTGGCCGCGCTCGGCCCGCTGACGATGGCCGCGCTGTGGGGCGGCGCGCTGGCGGACGCCGTTGACCGGCGGCGGCTGCTGCTGGTCACGGGCGGCGCCATGGCGGCCGTGGGGGCGGCGCTGTGGCTGACGGCGGGCGCGGCCTCCCCGGCCTCGCTGTTCGTCCTGCTCGGTCTGCTCCAGGGCTGTTACGGCGCCAACCACACCGCGCGCGGCTCGACCGTACCGCGGCTGGTCCCCGGGCCACTGCTGCCGGCGGCCAACGCGCTGGACAGCACGGTGCGCTGGCTCGGCCCCGTCCTCGGGCCGCTGCTCGCCGGGGCGCTGCTGTCCGTGGCCTCGGTGACAGCGCTGTACGCGGTGAACACCCTGATGCTCACCCTGGTACTGATCCCGGTGTGGCGGCTGCCGCCGCTGCCCGGCACCGGACGGCGGCGGGCCCGGCTGCGGGAAGCCGGCGCGGGGCTGCGGTATCTGCTGGGGCGCCGGCTGCTGTGGGCGGTGGCGGTGGCCGACCTGGTGGCGATGGTGTTCGGCAACCCGGTGGCGCTGTTCCCCGAACTGTCCCAGCGCACTTTCGGCGACCCGCCGGGCGGCGGCTTCGCGCTCGGGCTCCTGACGGCGGCGATGGCGCTGGGCGCGGTACTGGCCGGGTTCGTCTCCGGCCTGTTCACCCGGCTGGTACGGCACGGGCGGGTCATCACGCTGGCCGTCTGCGGCTGGGGGCTCGCCGTCGCCGCCTTCGGGCTCACCCGCCGGCTGTGGCCGGCCGCACTGCTGCTGGTGCTGGGCGGGGCGGCGCTGATGGTGCTGAGCGTGTTCCGCAGCACGCTGATCCAGCAATGCACCCCGGACGCGCTGCGCGGCCGGCTCCAGGGCGTGATGACCGTGGTGTCGGCCGGCGGGCCGTGGCTGGGGCAGCTGGCCCACGGCACGGCGGGCGCCGCCCTCGGCACCACCTGGGCGATCACCGGCGGCGGACTGCTGACGGTGGCGGCCGTGCTGGTGCTGGCGGCGCTGGTCCCGGAGCTGACCCGCTACCGCGCCGGGGTCACTCCGGCTCCTCCCCCGCCAGCTCCCGCAGCTTCGTGACAGTGCGCCAGTTCCGTGCGGTGGCCAGGTGGCCCCGCAGAGCACCGGTCAGGGCGTCCGCGAGTCTGCTGCGGCCCATGCCGTCCGGGAAGTACGCGAAGACCTCCCGCTCGCCGGCCTTGAAGGTGCCCGGCGCGTAGCGATCGGCGTCGAGGCGGGCGAGCGCGGCCCGGTCGGGCGCGCCGTCGAGGAAGAACACGAGCAGTTTCGCCGGGTCGAGCGCGGCCGTGTCGTACGGGCAGCGGGCGGCGACGGCGCGCAGCTCGGCGGCGGCGAGCACCAGGGTGTCCACCGGGAAACCGAACCTGCTCTCCAGCGCCGCCGCCAGCTCCCGGGCCAGGGCGGCCGGATCGCTGCCGCGCGGCGCGCCGAAGACCGCGTTGCCGCTCTGGAGGTGGGTCACCGGCGCCCGGTGGCCCAGCCCGGCCAGCACTTCCCGCAGGTCGGCCATCGGCACTCTGCGGTGTCCGCCGACGTTGATGCCGCGCAGCAGCGCCACGTACCGCGCGGTGCGCTCGCCGCTCTCCGCGGTGGGTCCCTCGGTGCCGTCCGTCATGCCGCCAGCTTAGGAGCGGGCACCGACATCGCCGGGCCGCCGGACCAGGGCGAGCCCGTAGCCGATGAGCCAGCCGGTCCACAGCAGCCAGCCGGTGAGCCCGAGCAGGCCCAGCGGGCCGTCGCCGTCCCTGATCAGCGGGGTGAGGGTGGCCGAGGCGGCGTGCAGGGCCGCGGCCACCAGCCCGAGGCGGCCCAGTCCGCGGCCGATCAGGCCGGCGCGCAGCCCGCCGAGCGAGAAGCCGGTCAGGGCCAGGGCGAGGAAGGTGCCGTTGAGGAGGAACAGCGCGTCCTGGAACGCCCACAGCCCCGGGGTGCCGACGCCGCCGTCGGCCAGGGCGAAGCGCAGCGCGGTGACCGCGAGGAAGGTGCCCTTCTGCAGCAGCACCCCGGCGAAACCGACCAGCGCCCATCCGGTGCCGCCGCGCGGCCCGCCGCCCCACAGGGCGGCGAGGGCGGCGGCGGCGAACACCGTGGAGAGCACCCAGGTGAGCGGCCCGAGGGCGAGCACGGCCGGGAGGGCGGCGGGCGGCGACCCGTAGAAGTCGAGGGCGTCCGCGTGACCGGCGCCGGGGGCCGGCAGTCCGGCGGGGACGAGAACGGCGTTGCTGAGGAGAATCAGGGCGGCGAAGCCGATGCCGGCGAGACCGCCGGTGACGGAGAAGGGCAGGGCGGAGCGCGCCCCACCCTCTTTCGATAGAGTGAGCATATATTCAATATAAGCAACATCAAGCGAAAGGATGCCCGGACGATGGGCACGGAACCGGCCAAGCGCCGCTACGACTCCCTGCACCGCACGGCCCAGGCGCACCGCACCCGGGGCGCGATCGCGGAGGCGGCCCGCCGGCTGTTCACCGGCCGGGGCTGGGCGGCCACCACCGTGCGGGCGGTGGCCGAGGAGGCGGGCGTCTCGGTGCCGACGGTCTACGCGGCGTACGGCGACAAGACCGGACTCGTACGGGCCGTCGCCGACGCCGCCGATCTGTCCGCCGGGGTGGACCGGCTGGTGGCCGCGCTGGAGGCGGCGGAGGGGGATCCGGCGGCGCAGCTGGCCGCGATGGCCGGCTACGACCGGCGGCTGTACGAGCGGGCCGGCGAGGTGATCGTCCTGCTGCGGGAGGCGGGCCGTACCGAGCCGGAGCTGGCCACGGCCTACGCCGAGGGCCGGCGCCGGGGGGACGAGACCCGGTGGCAGGTGTTCTCCGGCTGGCCGGCGGGGACGCTGCGCCCGGAACTGGACGTGCCCGGTGCCGTCGATGTGTACGCCGCGCTGTGCACCGTGGACGTGTACACCACCCTGACGGTGGAGCGCGGCTGGCAGCCGGACCGGGTGGAGCGCTGGTGGGCGGCGGCGCTGGCCCGGGAACTACTGGCCCCCGGCCGGTGACGCCGCGCCGCCCGGCGCGGCGCGCCCCGTTCGGCACCGGGGCGGGCCGGCAGCGGGGCGGCCACCGCTCCACGGGATGCGCTCAGTGCGGCACCGGCGCGCCGGGCTCCGCCGTGCTCTCCTCCTGGCTCAGCCGCTGCCGCTCGGCCGCGTCGAAGGAGTCCAGGGTGCGGGCGAAGTCGCGGGTGGACAGCAGCAGCTTGTAGATGATGGCCAGCTCGAAGAGGAGCAGCAGGACACCCGCGCCGATGGTCACCGGGATCACGGCGTTCAGCGCCGGGGCGATGATGAACACCGCCATCTGGAACTCGATGCCGCTGACCAGGTGGGTACGGATCCGGTGCCGCAGCAGGAAGGCGCGCAGCCGCAGATAGCCGGGGAAGCGGGAACGGAACTCGCGGTGCAGGTCGACGATGGCGCCCGCCGGGCGCGAGGACCGGCCCTCGGCGGCGCCGGGTCCGGCGGCGGCGGACGCGGAGGCCGCGGCGGCACGCTGGGCGGGGACGGCGCGCTCCTCGGCGGTGGGTTCGCCCGCCGGCGCGCGCTCGCTCTCGTGGTGGGCGGCGACCGCGTCCGCGTCGGCCTCCGGATTCTCCCGCAGCAGATCTTCCATGAAAGCCAGCTCGGTGGCGTTCTCGGCCTCCCGCGCCCGCCGGGCCCTGGCCTTGATCTGTTTGCGCATCCCGTGCCGGATCTTGAAGATCTGGAGGGCGTCGATATAGCGCAGCATGTCGAGGAAGACGACAGTGAGCGCCAGCCAGAGATAGATCACATCATCGGTGCGATAGAACTGGCCGCCCATCAGGGCGACCGCGCACACCAATACCCTGATCCGGTCAAACACATAATCGAGCCAGGCCCCGAATACGGAACCGGTCCTGGTCAGCCGGGCGAGTTTCCCGTCCATGCAGTCCAGGATGAAACTCACGTGATAGAGCAGGGCGCCGATCAGCAGCCAGTTCCAGGTGCCGAAGGCGAAACAGCCGGCAGCGCCGAGGCCGAAGAACAGGGCCAGCCAGGTGATCTGATTCGGCGTGATCCGGGTCCACAGCGCGGTCCAGCGCACCAGCGGGGTGGCCACCGGATCCACCAGCAGGACGGTCCACCACGCGTCCCGTTTCTTCTGCGTGGTCCGGCGCACCTCTGTCAGGGGGGGAATGTCGTGACGCATGGTCTGCTTCCAGGCGGAAATAGGACCTGAAAGACGCTACCACTTCACGCGCGGCACTCCGTTCACGAAACCGGGCGGGAATTCTCCCAGGCCCACTCGAACTCCTCGCGGTACGTTTCGAAAAGCGTCATTTCTCCGTCGGCAGCCGCGTCCGTTCGGTGCGGTATCTCCCGACCCGTGCGCCGGAGAACGAGAACCGGGGTTTCCATTCCCCGTATTCTCCGTAGATATGACTGCACCACGGCCACCCCATCGGGGCTGTCACCGTCCACGAAATAAGCACTGAATCGAGGGATCTCGTCGAACACATGAATGTCGAACGCCTCGGGATCCCGCACCTTGCTGCGCACCCGGCGCACCTGGAGGATGTTGGTCTCCACCGAGCGCCCCAGCTCCCCGCGCTTGAGCCCCAGCTCCCGCTCCCGGCGCCGCATCGCGCCGCTGGCCGGGTTCAGGAACAGCAGCCGCACCCGGCACCCGGAGGCCGCCAGATGGGCCAGCCGACGCCCCGGGTAGTTCTGCACCAGCAGTCCGAGCCCGGTCCCCATGGCGTCGATCCGCCGCGCGCCACCGAACAGTTCCTCCGGCGGCAGCTGCCGCTGCAACCGCACCCGGTCCGGATGCACCCCGGCCACATCCGTGAACCGGTCCCCCACCAGCCGCTCCACCGCGTCCGCCGGCAGCCGCCCGGCCGCCGTCTGCGGCCCCGTCTCCAGCAGCCGCAGCAGCCGGGCGCAGCCGCGCTCCGCCTGCTCCAGCACCGCACGGCTCATCCCCCGGTTGCGGCTGACCGCGCTGCGCGCCACCTCCAGTTCGTCCAGCGTCAGCTCCAGCTCGCGCCGATTGTCCAAATACGGGGCGAAACACGGCCAGTGCTGCACCATGAGTTCACGCAACTGAGGCAGGGTCAGAAAGGCGAGCACCGTGTCATCGGCCGGATCAAGCACCAGCCCCTTGCGGCGGCTCACCTCGCGCAGCGCCGCCGCCCGCTGCACCCACTCCTGCCCGGCGGGACCGGCCGCCGCGATCTCCCACTCCTCGCCGTGCACCGGCTCGTACACCGGACGCAGCACCGAGGCCACCACCGAGCGCAGCCGCTGTTCGACCAGATTGAGCCAGACGTACGCCCGCCCGGCACGCTCCACCCGGGTGCGCACCTCGGACCAGTCGGCCTCGCTCCAGCCCAGATCGGCCCCGATCTCCACCGTGCGCGGGACGGGCACCGCCTGGGTGGGTGCCTCGGCGGTGTCACCCCCGTTCCCCGAGGGCAGCTCAAGCCCCGATGAGCTCACCGCCTGCACCGCCTTCCACCCCGCCGTTGGATCAAGGAAGCCTACTGCGCGTCCGGCCGGCCGTGCAGCACGGTACGGACTCAACCACGCCACCCCGCACGGCAGTCGAGGCGGGTGGTGGTCATGACAGCGGTGCCCCGTACCCCCACCGCCACCTACCGGGTACAGCTGGAGCCCGGCTCCGGTTTCGCGGCGGCGGCCCGCGACGTCCCCCGCCTCGCCGCGCTCGGCGTCTCCCATCTGCATCTGTCGCCCCTCCTGGAGGCCGTCCCCGGCTCCCGGCACGGCTACGACGTCACCGACCACTCCCGGGTACGCGCCGAACTCGGCGGCGAGCAGGGCCTGCGGCAACTGGCCGCGACCGCCCGCGCCCACGGCCTCGGGCTGATCGCCGACATCGTGCCCAACCACATGGCACTGCCCGCCGACACCGCGCTCAACGCCCCGCTGTGGCGGCTGCTGCGCGACGGACCCGGCTCACCCGCCGCCGCCTGGTTCGACCTCGACCCGGCCGCAGGCGAGGGCCGGATGACCCTGCCGGTGCTGGCCGGACCGGTCGCGGACGAGCGGCACGCCCTGCGGGTCGAGGACGGCGCCCTGCGGTACGGCGACCACCACCGCTTCCCGCTGCGCCCCGGTACCGAGCACCTGCCGCCGGACGACCTGCTGGACGCCCAGCACTACCGCCTCGCCTGGTGGCGCACGGCCCGCACGGAGCTGACGTACCGCCGGTTCTTCACCGTCAGCGAACTGATCGCCGTACGGGTGGAGGACCCCGCCGTCTTCGAGGCCACCCACGCCACGGTGCTGCGCCTGCTGGCCGAGGGCGTCCTGACCGGGCTCCGCATCGACCACCCGGACGGGCTCGCCGACCCCGAGGGCTATCTGCGGCGGCTGCGCCGCCGGGCCGGGCCCGGCGTCTGGGTGGTCGCCGAGAAGATCCTCGGCGAGGACGAACGGCTGCCGGCCGGCTGGCCGGTGGCCGGCACCACCGGCTACGACGCGCTGCGCCGGGTGGACGCGGCGCTCACCGACCCGGCGGGCGCCGAACAGCTCACCGCGCACTACCGCGCGTACACCGGCGCGCCGCCCGACCTCGGAGGCGCCTGGGAGCCCACCGTGCGGCGTGCCGCCCACCGGGTCATCGACCGGGAGCTGGCGCCCGAGCGCGCCCGCCTGCTGCGCACCGCGCGCCGGCTGTGCGGCCCGGAGCACCCCACGGCCGCCCTGCGGACGGCGCTGACCGCGCTGCTGGTCGCCCTGCCGGTGTACCGCCCCTACGTCCCGGCCGGCCGCCCGCCGTCCGCCGCGGACACCGCCCTGCTGGCCACCGCCGCGGCGACCGCCGCCCGGGAACTGGCCGGCCCGGCGGAGCGCGGCGCGCTCGACGCCCTGCACGACCTGGCGCTCGGCCGCCCACCGCGTACCGCACCCGGCCCCGGCCACGGTCACAGCGCCGACCGGGCGGACTTCCGGGTGCGGTTCGCCCAGGTGGCCTCGGCGCTGCGGGCCAAGGCCGTCGAGGACTGCGCGGGGTACCGGTTCACGCCGCTGCTCTCCGCGTCCGAGGTGGGCGGGGACCCGGGCCGCCCCGCGCTGCCGGTGGCCGCCTTCCACGCGCACTGCGCCCGCGTCCAGCGCGACTGGCCGCTCACCGGCACCGTGTACACCACCCACGACACCAAGCGCAGCGGCGACGTCCGGGCCGCCCTCGCCGCGCTCACCGAACATCCGCGCGGCTGGGCGGACCTGCTCACCGAGGTGACGGAGCGCACCGCGCGCGCCGGCGTGCCCGCGCCCGACCCGCACGCCGCCTGGGGATGCTGGCAGACCGCGTTCGCGCTCGCCCCCTCCCCCGACCCGGACCGGCTCACCGCCGCCGCCCTCAAGGCCGCCCGCGAGGCGGCGCTGCACACCACCTGGACCGAACCCGACGCGGAGTACGAGGCGGCGCTGGAACGCTTCGTCCGGGGCGGACCGTGCGCCGCGCCCGGCTATCCGGTGGCGGCGCTCGCCCGGGAGCTGGCCCCGCAGCTCCGCGCCAACGTCCTCGGCGCCGCCCTGCTGCACCTCACCATGCCCGGGGTGCCCGACCTCTACCGGGGCAGCGAGAGCGTCTACCGGGCCCTGGTGGACCCCGACAACCGGCGGCCGGCCGAGCCACCGCCCCCCGTCCCCGACGCCCCGCCCCCGGTCCCGGGCGCGGGACCCTGGGACGGGCTGCCCGCCGAGAAGCTGTGGCTGACGGCCGTGGCGCTGCGGCTGCGCCGGGCGCGGCCGGAGTGGTTCGGCGAGCACGCCACCTACACGCCGCTGGCCGCCGAGGGGCCCACCGCCGAGCACGCGCTGGCGTTCTGCCGCTCGGACCGGGTGATCACGGTGGCCGCCCGGCTGACCCGCACCCTGGCGGCGGCGGGTGGCTGGGAGGGCACCGTGCTGCCGCTGCCGCCCGGCCGCTGGTACGACGCGCTGGCCGGGGACGCCGTGGCCGCCGGTGCCCCGGGCGAGGCGCCCGCGGACGGGCGGCCGGGCCACCGGGGCAAGACCGCGCTCGCCCGGCTGCTGGCCGACCGGCCGGTCGCGCTGCTGGTGCGCGCGGACGGGTTCTGACGCGCCGTCTTTACAACCGGGGCGCCCACCCGGAGACTGGGAGCGCTCCCACGGGCGTTGGACCCGTGAGCACCGTCGCACCCGGGACTCCGGTCTGCCGTCCCACACCACCCAGCCCCCGCTCGGGCGGCAGACCGGCTCCGGGCCTCCAGCGCGGCCCCGGGCGTACTCAGCGGGTACTCAGCGCGTACTCAGCCGGTAGGACACCGAGCCGAACCGCACCTCGTCGCCCGGCCCGACCGGCAGCGTGTCGGTCACCCGCCGGCCGTTCACCCAGGTGCCGTTCGCGGAGCCGAGATCGCGCAGCTGCCAGCCGGTCTCCGTCGCGGTCAGCTGCGCGTGGAACCGGGACACGCTGGGGTCGTTGAGCCGCAGCGCCGACCCGGGGGCGCGGCCGATGGACAGCGGATGCGGCCCCGGGGTGGGCAGCACCAGCTGCGGCAGCCGCTCGGCCCGCCACGCGGTGGACACCCGGTGCGGGAAGGACGCGATCCGGCCCACCGTCTGCACCAGCCAGCCGGTGCGCTCCGCCGGCCCTTCCGGCGGGGGCAGGTCCCGCAGGGCCAGGGCCAGTTCCTCCGGGCGCCGGGCGCCCACGACCTGGTCCATGCGCCGCTCGAAGGTGTCCTGGGACAGCCGCCCCTCCACCATGCCCTCGCGCAGCGTGCCGAGGGCACGCTCACGGTCCGCGTCGGATATCCGCGGGGAGGGCAGGCCGGATTCGATCGAGGTCATGAACAGGATTTTCCGCGACGGGAGTTGCTTCTGTCCAGAAACCCGTTCGCGCCCGCCGGAGCGCGCGGGGTACGGTGCCGGCACGCCCACGGATCCGGAAGGAGGCGCTGATGCTGTGTGTCACCCCCTCGCGCGTGCCCCGCTTCCGCCTCCCTGTCCCCGGGCGTTCTCACTGACCGGACGGACGGCCGCGCGCTCCGTATCCGGAAGGACCTGTCCCACCCATGACCGATCCGGTCTTCCGCTGCCTCGCCGAGGGCGAGAGCAGTTCCCGCTTCGCTTCCCTGCCCGATCCCGGCCTGGTCGGCCGGGCCCTGCTCGATCCGCCGCACAACGTGCTGCGCACCGTCGCCGAGGGCGGTGACTACCGCCCCGAGTGGGTGTGGCTGGCGCTGCGCGGCACGGAGGTGGTGGCCCGCGCGGCGTTCTGGGGCGGCCCGGGTGACACCGAGCCGCGCGTGCTCGACTGGTTCGACTTCACCGATCCGGCCGTCGGCACCGCCCTGCTGCGGGCCAGCGGTCTGCACGCCGAGTACGAGCTGATCCTGCCGCCCGGCTGGCGCTCCGACCCGCTGGCGCGGGCGGCCGGCGGCGCCCGGATGTCGGCGGCGGCCGAGGCCGGGTACGAGCCGCTGGTGGAGCGGTTCCGCTACACCTGGACGCCCGCGTGCGGCGTCCCCGACCGCCCCGGCCGGCTGGTGTTCCGGCCGGCGCCCGACGACGAGGTGCTCCTCGACGTGCTGCGCCGCATCCACAGCACCACCCTGGACGCCCACGCGCTGCGCGCCACCGCCGAGGGAGGTGCAAAGGCGGCGGCGCGCCAGGAGCTGGACTTCCTGCGCTGGTGCCCCTCGCCGCGCGAGTGGTGGCGGATGGCGTACACCCCGGCCGGGGAGCCGGTCGGCTTCCACGCCCCGGCCCGCAACCCGAACGGCCCGGTGGTCGGGTTCATCGGGGTGCTGCCCGAGCAGCGCGGCCACGGCTACGCGTACGACCTGCTGGTGGAGTGCACCCGGCAGCTCGCCGCCGAGGGCGCCGAGCGGATCGCCGCCGCCACCGACACCGGCAATGTGCCGATGGCGAAGGCGTTCGCCCGGGCGGGCTATCCGGTGGTCCAGCACCGCTACTGCCTGGCGTGAGGGCCGAGCGGGCCCGAGCATGGTGTCCATGCGCTTCGAGGTGTGGGCCCCCCGGGCCCGCCGGGTCTGGCTGTGGCTCGACGGGACGCGGCTGCCGCTGCGCGAGGATCCGGGCGGCTGGTGGCGTACCGAGGCGGCGGCCGGTCCCGGCACCCGGTACGGCTACGTCCTGGACGAGGAGGACGCCCCGGTGCTGCCCGATCCGCGGGCCCGCCGGCTGCCGGACGGTCCCGAGGGCCCGGCGGCCGTGACGGACCCGGCGGCGTACCGGTGGCGGCACCCGTGGGAGGGGCGCGGGCTGGCCGGGGCGGTGCTGTACGAGCTGCACACCGGGACGTTCACCCGCGAGGGCACCTTCGACGCGGCGGCGGCCCGGCTGGGGCGGCTGGCGGAGCTGGGGATCACCCATGTGCAGCTGATGCCGGTGTGCCCGTTCCCGGGGCGGCACGGCTGGGGGTACGACGGGGTGGCGCCGTGGGCGGTGCACGAGCCGTACGGCGGCCCGGAGGGGCTGGCGCGGCTGGTGGACGCGGCGCACGGGGCCGGTCTCGGCGTGGTGCTGGATGTGGTGCACAACCATCTGGGGCCCTCGGGCAATGTGCTGCCCCGGTTCGGCCCGTACTTCACCGACCGGCACCACACGCCGTGGGGGTCGGCGGTGAATCTGGACGGGCGGGGCTCGGACGAGGTCCGGGCGTACTTCGCGGGCAGCGCGCTGGCGTTCCTGCGGGATTTCCGGCTGGACGGGCTGCGGCTGGACGCGGTGCACGAACTGGCGGACGACCGGGCGCTCCCGTTCCTGGCCGAGCTGTCGGCGGCGGTGGACGCGCTGGCGGAGCGGATTGGCCGGCCGCTGTTCCTGATCGCGGAGTCCGACCGGAACGATCCGCGCACGATCGCCGCGCGGGAGCACCACGGGCTGGGGCTGCACGCGCAGTGGAACGACGACTTCCACCATGCGCTGCACGTGGCGCTGACGGGCGAGTCGCAGGGGTACTACGCGGACTTCGCGCGGGCGCCGATGGCGGCGCTGGCCAAGACGCTGACGGAAGGCTTCTTCCACGACGGCGGCTACGCGGCGTTCCGGGGCCGGGGGCACGGCCGGGCGCTGGACCGGGCGGCGACTCCGGCGCACCGGCTGGTGGGGTACGCGCAGACGCACGACCAGATCGGCAACCGGGCGCTGGGCGACCGGCTGGCGGCGCTGGCCGGTCCCGGCCGGGCGGCGCTGGGGGCGGCGCTGGTGCTGTGCGGGCCGCTGACGCCGATGCTGTTCATGGGTGAGGAGTGGGGGGCCCGTACGCCGTGGCAGTTCTTCACGGATCATCAGGATCCGGCGCTGGCGCAGGCGGTGCGGCAGGGGCGGCGGGCGGAGTTCGCGGCGCACGGCTGGGCGGCCGAGGACATCCCGGATCCGCAGGACCCGGCGACGCGGGAGCGTTCGTGTCTGCGGCATCCGGCGGACGCGGAGTACGCGGAGGTCACGGCGTGGTGCCGGCGGCTGATCGGGATCCGCCGGGCGCTGCTGCCGCCGGGGCTGCCGCTGGCGGCGGCGACGGTGGAGTACGACGAGGAGCAGCGCTGGCTGACGCTGTGCAACGGGCCGCTGGTGGTGGCGGTGAACTTCTCCCCCGACCGGCCGGCGACGGTGCCGGTGCCGGACCGCCCGCTGGCGCTGCTGGCGGCCACCCACCCGGTGCCCCCGGCGGGCCCGGCGGCGGGACTGCGGCTGCCGCCGGAGTCGGCGGCGGTGCTGGGTCCGGCCGGGGACCAGGCGGGTTCCGAGCGTTCGGCGGAGGGCGGGGGCGAGGGGGCCGGGTGAGCCGGTATCCGGCTCACCCGTTCCGCAGCACGGCCCCTCACCCCGGGGCGGCCACCGTCATTCGACGAGCAGCCCGAGATCGGCGAAGATCTCCCGGCACCTCGCCAGGGACGATTCCAGCGTGTTCCACTGATCGTCGCCCGGCTTCAGGGCCGGCAGGATGTACGGGTCCTCGACGCCGTCTGGCAGGTCGTCGCGGTAACTGCTGAAGGGCGGGTAGCAGTGCCGGTTGCTGTGGATCAGCCGGGCCAGTTCCTCGGGCGTGCTGTCCCAGATGCTGTGCCACAGTCTGCGGAGCATGGCGGGATGCGCCAGGGCGAAGATGAGCCGGCCCAGGTCCAGCGGTTCGGCCGGTGAGATCACCCGGGCGACGGCACTGGCGCGGGTGTCCGCCACCCGGCCGCCGAAACCGGACCAGATCTCCACGCTGTGACCGGCCATGATGATCGACGAGCACAGCGCGCTCAGGGCCAGCCCGCGGTTGCGGATCACCTGGTGCGGGATGAAGTTCTCGTACGAGGCGGGGATGAGGAAGGACACCACCCGCCCGTGCGTGGTGGCCTGCTGCGGTTCCGCGTCGATCATGCACTCGGGTTCGCCGGCGAGATAGGCGCCGATGTCGACCTCGCTGCCCGTGACGTCCCAGCGGGGCACGAGCACGGTGGTCCGTACCCGGCCCGAACCGGTGCGCAGTGCCGCGACGTCCGCCTCGACCTCCGGAAGCCGCGCCGACCATCCGTCCCTGGCCAGCCGCAGTGTCTCCTCCCAGCCGGCGCCGGCGAAGGCGGGGTCCTCCCGGCGCCCGGAGCTGTTCGGGATGGTGACGGGCTTTTTGGCCCGGTCGATGAACTCCTGCCAGGACCACAGGGGCGGCAGCTCGTACCGGGTCTCCGGCCGGCTCTCGTAGGTGCCCGGGGCGCTCACCGTTCGTCCACCCCCAGCGCGGACCGGTGGGCCGTGGAGAGGCCGCGCAGCACCCGCCACTCCACGACGTCCGCGACCTCGGCGCCGGCCTGGATCAGCTTGGCGGAGTCGATGCTGGCGCGCGGCGAGAACATCACCGGCAGCCGCTTCTCGCGCGCCGTGGCCCGCAGTGTCCGTACCAGGTCCAGGACTTCCCGCGCCTGGGCCGTGCGGGTGGGTGCCTGGGCGAGCGCCAGGCGCTCCTCCAGTGCCTCGTCGACGGGGACGTCGAGGATGACGAAGCGGTCGAGTGTCGCCGCGTCCAGGGCCTGGCGGCCGGTGTACTGCCGGTCGGGTCCGGTGCCGTAGGTGTTGGCCGTCGCGATCACCCGGAAGTCCGGATGGGCCGTCACCATGTCGTCGGCGAAGGCGCACACGCCGAGGGAGAGCGCCTGGTTGAGTTCGGAGAGCAGCCCCGGGTGGCCGCTGTCGAGTTCGTCGAGCAGCATCAGCCCGCCGTGCTCGAAGGCACGGCGGAAGGGGGTGTCGTGGTAGTGGCCGTGCGCGTCGTAGTAGCCGAAGATCTTGCTCATCGGGGTGGTCGGCCCCAGGGAGAGCGCGTGGAACTCCAGGCCGAGAGCCCGGGCCGCCTGCTGCGCGATCGTGGACTTGCCGGTCCCCGCGGGGCCCACCAGCAAGGCGTGGCAGCGGGCGTTCAGCACCAGGATGACGTCCGGCAGGACTTCGTGCGCGTTCTCCGTCACCTGGATGGGAGGGGCGCCGTCCATCCGGATGCTGATGACCGGTGGTACGGAATCGCGGAAGATCCGCTGGGCCTGTTCCCTGGCCCGTTCCAGATAGGCGCGGTTGGCCTCCTCCAGCATCCCGCGAGTGCGGGCGAGCACGGTCTCGGTGGCCTGCTTCACCGCCGTCTCACCGGCGGAGTCCATCCGCCGGTCCATCAGCGACCGCTGGTGGCCGAGTTCTTCGCGGACGGCGGCTTCCACGATCCGCTGGGCCTCCCGGTGCATGGTCTCCCGCACGCGCGAGGAGCGCAGTTCGGCCAGTTCGGTTGCCTTCTTCTCTATGAGGTGCTCCACCTGTTCGCGGGTCTTCTTGCGCACGGCGGCTCCCCCTTTCCCCCTGTGGTCGGCGCCGATGACCTGGTCGTCATGGCTGCTCAGCAGTATCGCGGACCGCCGGCCGGCACCTTCGGGCCGGGGATCTTCCGGCATCATCGGTGCCATGGGCAACAGGAGCGAACCGTCGTACGACGTACTGGTGGTGGGTGCCGCCGGGGTGGACACCATCGTACGGGTGCCGCGCCTTCAGGTGCCGGACGCCGATCTGGTGCACGTGCCGCCGATCCGCGACTATGTGGCGCACACCGGGACGGGGGCCGCGCTGGGCTTCCACGCGCTGGGGCTGCGCACCCACTTCCTGGACTTCATCGGCGACGATCTCCAGGGCGAGCTGATCCGGCGCCGGTTCGCCGCGGCCGGGCTCGGGTTCGACGCGCTGCCCGCACCGAACGGGACGCCGCGCAGCGTGAACCTGGTGGACGAGGCGGGGCGCCGGTTCTCCTTCTACGACGGCCGGCATCCGGCGGATCTGCTGCTGCCGCCGGAGTTCGTGGCCCCGCATCTGGACCGGGCGCGGCATGTGCATGTGTGCCGGTCCGGGTTCAACCGGGAGCTGTTCGGTGAGCTGGAGCGGCGGGGGCTGCCCTCCTCGACGGATCTGCACGCCTGGGACGGGGTGAATCCGGACAGCCACCCGTGGGCGTTCCGTACCGACTACGTGTTCCTCAGCGCGGCGGGGGTGCAGGGCCGGATCGAGGAGACGCTGCGGCTGATCCTGGCGCGCGGGAAGGCGAAGCTGGTGGTGGCGACGGACGGGGAGAGCGGGTGCCATCTGCTCAGCCGGGACGGGGACGGGGCCGTACGGCACGTCCCGGCGGTGGCACCGGCGGCCCCGGTGGTGGACAGCAACGGGGCGGGGGACG
The DNA here is from genome assembly GCF_900116145.1 of Streptomyces harbinensis. Taxonomy (GTDB): domain Bacteria; phylum Actinomycetota; class Actinomycetes; order Streptomycetales; family Streptomycetaceae; genus Streptomyces; species Streptomyces carpaticus. The sequence continues at coordinate 762,183 of NZ_FPAB01000001.1, forward strand.
CGTTTGTGACGGCGTTCCTGGCGACGCTGTTCGCGGGCGGGGATCTCGACCGGTGCGCGCTGGCCGGGACCGTCTCGGGGGCGTTCGCCTGCACGCAAGTGGGCACGCACGAGCGGCAGCTGACGGCGGCCGAGCTGGACGCGGAGCTGGCCCGGCTGGACGGGGGTGCCGGCCGGGGGCCGGTCAGCCGGGTGTGAGGGCCCGGGGGCGGCGGGCGGCACCCCCGGTGCCGCCCGCGCCGGTCACCATGACGCCCGGCGTCACGCGCCCTCCACGTGCCGGATGGCGATGGAGTTGATGCAGTACCGCAGGTCGGTGGGGGTGCCGTAGCCCTCGCCCTCGAAGACGTGGCCCAGGTGGGAGCCGCAGGCGGCGCAGAGCACCTCGGTACGGGGGCGGCCCGGCAGCGAGGTGTCGGTGCGGGTCTCCACCGCGTCGCTGTCGGCCGGGTCGTAGAACGAGGGCCAGCCGCAGTGCGACTCGAACTTGGTCTCCGAGCGGAACAGCTCGGCCCCGCAGGCGCGGCAGTTGTAGACGCCGACCGTCTTGGTGTCGGTGTACTCGCCGGTGAACGCCCGCTCGGTGCCGGCCTCGCGCAGGACCCGGTACTCCTCGTCGGTCAGCTCCTCGCGCCACTGCTCGTCGGTCTTCTCGACCTTGTAACCCATGGTGTCGGTTCCTCCTCGGCAATCGGTCAGGGCCGGGCCAGCCGGTCCAGGATCTTCGGTCCCAGCTCGGTGACGTCCCCGGCCCCCATGGTGAGAACGAGATCACCGGGGCGCGCCATTCCCGCCACGGCCTCGGGCACGCCGTCCTTGCCGGCTTCCGGCGCCGGGTGGACGGTGGCGCCGTGGGCGGTGGCGGCGTCGGTGATCAGCGCGCTGGTGACACCGGGGATGGGGTCCTCGCGGGCGGGATAGATGTCCAGGACCAGGCAGCCGTCGGCCAGCGCCAGGGCCTGGCCCATCTCGGTGCCCAGTTCGCGGGTGCGGCTGAACAGGTGGGGCTGGAAGACCACCAGGACCCGGCCGTCCCCGGCGGCGCCGCGGATGGCCTCCAGGTCGGCGCTCATCTCGGTGGGGTGGTGGGCGTAGGAGTCGATGACCTGGACGCCGGCCGCCTCGCCCTTGAGCTGGAGGCGGCGGCCGACGCCGGTGTAGGAGCCGAGGGCCTGGGCGAGGCCGGCGGCCGGGACACCGGCGGCGGTGCCGGCGGCGAGCGCGGCGACGGCGTTGTGGGCGTAGTGGCGGCCGGGCACGGACACGCCGAAGGAGAGTTCGGAGCCGTCGGCCAGGCGTACGGTGACGGTGCTGGTCAGGCCGTTCGGCCGCACGTCGAGGACGCGGACGTCGGCGTCGGCGGACTCCCCGTAGGTGACGATGCGCAGGTCGAGGTCCTCGCGCGCGCGCAGCCGGGCGGTGAGGACGCGGGCGCCGTCCTGGTCGGCGTTGACGATCAGGGTGCCGCCGGGCCGCACGGCGGCGGTGAAGATCTCGAAGGACTCGTAGATCTCCTCCAGCGAGGCGTAGTTGGCGTGGTGGTCCAGTTCGACGTTGAGGATGACCGCGACCTCAGGGGTGTAGCGGTGGAAGCTGCGGTCGGACTCGTCGGCCTCGGCGACGAACAGCTCGCCCTTGCCGTGGTGGGCGTTGGAGCCGGGGCCGTCCAGGTCGCCGCCGATGGCGTACGAGGGGTGCAGGCCCAGGGTGCCGAGGGCGACGGCGAGCATCGAGGTGGTGGTGGTCTTGCCGTGGGTGCCGGCCACGGCGATGGAGCGGCTGCCGGTCATCAGGGCGGCGAGCGCCTCGGAGCGGTGCACCACCGGGATGCCCTGGAGGCGGGCGGCGGCCAGCTCCGGGTTGTCGGCGCGGATGGCGCTGGAGATGACCACGCAGCTGGTGCCGTCGGCGAGGTGGGCGGCGTCGTGCCCGATCCGTACCGTGGCGCCCAGGTCGCGCAGGGCGGCGGCGGTGGCCGAGTCGCGGAAGTCGCTGCCGGCCACCAGGGCGCCGCGCTGGGTGAGGATCTTGGCGATGCCCGACATGCCCGCGCCGCCGATGCCGATGAAGTGGGGCCGTTCCATGGCGGGCGGGATCGCCGGTGTCATGCGTGTGTCTCCCTCGTCCCTGGTCGGACCGGGTGCCTGGGGCCGCCGGCCTGGTCTGCGCTGCCGGTCGATTGTCGCACTTCGGTGCGGGGTGGCCGCACCGTGCGGGTCACTCCGCGTGGGCGAAGAGTTTGAGGACCGGCACATCGACCTTGTGCCGGGCGCGGGAGGCCCAGTCCCGGTGGAAGAACTCCTCCACCAGGTGCGGGGCGGTGAGCACGATGACCTCGTCGGCCGAGGTCTCGGCGACGACGGCGGTGAGCAGTTCCAGCGGGTGCTGGTCCACCAGCTGGCCCACCGCGTGGGCGCCGGTCTGCCGCAGCGCGGCGACGGAGTGGTCCAGGGCGCGCTGCGCGGGTTCCCGGGCGGCTTCGTCCTCGGTTTCGCCGGCCTCGCGTCCGGCCTCGGCGAATTCACCGAGGGCCACGTCGTCGAGGGCGCGCAGCAGCCGGTCCTGGTCGCCGCGCGGCTGCATGAGGACGATGAAGGACATCTCCTCGTCGCCGTGCAGGGTGGTGACGAGCTCGACGTCCGTGGGCACCAGCGGCTTTTCGATCATGAGGATGCTCGTGAACATGGTCAGCGCCCTTCTTCGCGGCCGGGCCCCGGCCCGGTGCAGCAGAAACCATCCTTCCCCGTGGACGCACGGGGTGTCGCGCCATCAGTCTGCCCACATCAGGATAAGCGGAACGTTCCATTCCGCCGATTGTCAGACCCTTTGATACCGCCCGAACAGAAAACCGGATTCCTCCAGCAGCGAGGTCAGCGCCAGCTCGCGCGGCACCTCCACCCCCGGGCCGCTCATCACCCGGCCGGCGGTGCCCACCACATAGCGCGGCGCCGTGGTCAGACACAGCTCGTCCAGCGCGCCCGCCTCGGCGAAGGCCCCCAGCAGCCGGGGCCCGCCCTCGGTCAGCAGCCGGGTGTGCCCGCGCTCCACCAGCTCCGCCTTCACCCGCGCCGGATCCACCTCGGCGCCCTCCCCCACCGTGATCACCTCGGCGCCGGCCGCCCGGGCGGCGTCCAGCCCGTGCCGCGGGGCCGCCGGGCCGGTGATCACCATCGTCGGCACCAGCGGGTCGGTGAACAGCGGCAGCGAGAAGTCCAGGTGCAGGCTCGCCGAGACCACCGCGATCGCCGCCACCCGCCGCTGCCCGGCCGCCGCCCGCCGCTCCGCGAACCCGGGCCGCTCGCGCGCCGGCCGGTACTGCTCGCGCCGCACCGTCTCCGCGCCCACGATCACCACATCCGCCAGCGCCCGCAGCACCCCGAAGATCCGCATGTCGGCCGGGTGCGACAGCGGCTGGGACCGCCCGCCGTGGTGCGCCGCGCCGTCCACCGAGGTGACCATGTTGGCGCGCAGCCAGCCCCGGCCGTGCAGCCGCTCCTCGGGGTAGGCGTAGGCAGCCGCCAGCTCGGCCGGCTCCCAGGTGCGGTCGAGGGCGTCGTCCGGGCGGTCGAGGGCGGGGGGCAGCAGGCGTCGCATGGGGCGCAGTGTGGCATACGGGCCGGACGTGGCCGGCGCGCACGCCCCGTAAACTGGACGATTGTGTCCACCACCGCCGCGCCCGATCCCCACAGCGGGATAACCGCGCCCGCCGCCCTCGCCGACCGTGAGCCGCGGGTCCCCGCCGAGCAGCTGGTGGCGGAGCTGGTGCCGCCGCCGCGCTTCGACGCGGTGCGGTTCGCCACCTATGTCCCCGACCCGCACCAGCCCTCGCAGGCGGCGGCGGTGGAGGCGCTGAGCGGCTTCGCGGCCGGTCTCGGCGGCCCCGCCGCGAAGGACGGCGGCCGGCGGCGCGGGCTGTTCCGCCGCGCGCCGCGCACCCCGGCGCGCACCACCCCGCGCGGGGTGTATCTGGACGGCGGCTACGGCGTCGGCAAGACGCATCTGCTCGCCTCCCTGTGGCACGCCACCGACGCCCCGGCCGAGCGCAAGGCGTTCGGCACCTTCGTCGAGCTGACGAACCTGGTCGGCGCGCTCGGCTTCCAGCAGACCGTCGCCACCCTGTCCGGGCACCGGCTCCTGTGCATCGACGAGTTCGAGCTGGACGACCCGGGCGACACCGTGCTCGTCTCCTCGCTGCTCAGCAAGCTCGTCGGCCACGGTGTGGCGCTGGCCGCCACCTCCAACACACTGCCCGGCAAGCTCGGCGAGGGCCGGTTCGCGGCGGCCGACTTCCTGCGCGAGATCCAGGGCCTGGCCGCGCACTTCACCCCGCTGCGCATCGACGGCGAGGACTACCGGCACCGCGGCCTGCCCAAGGCCCCGGCGCCGCGCACCGACGAGGAGGTGACCCGCGCCGCGTACGGCACCCCGGGCGCCTCGCTGGACGACTTCGGCGATCTCCTGGCCCACCTCGCCCGGGTGCACCCCAGCCGCTACGGCGCGATGTGCGAGGGGCTGACGGCGGTGGCGCTCACCGGCGTGCGCCCGGTCCCCGACCAGTCGACCGCGCTGCGGCTGGTGGTGCTGGCGGACCGGCTGTACGACCGGGAGGTGCCGGTGCTGGCGTCCGGCGTGCCGTTCGACGCGCTGTTCAGCGAGGAGATGCTGGCCGGCGGGTACCGCAAGAAGTACTTCCGGGCCATCTCGCGGCTGACCGCCCTGGCCCGCGACGCCGGGCGGCTGGTGCCCGCCTCCTGAAGCCGGCCGGCGCACCGCCCGGGTGGCGCGGCCCGGCACGCCGCCGCATCATCGGGGCATGGCGAACGGGCTGCGTGACCTGCTGCGGGTGCCACCGGGAGGCCCGGCTCGGCTGGACCACCGGGACCCGGACGACACCCCCGGCTTCCGGGGCAAGAAGGCCAAGGCGCGCGCCGCACTCGACGACCTGGCCCCGCTCCTCTCCGATCTCCAGGAACGGCTGTTCGCCGCCGCCACCGGCGGCTCCCGGCGGCGGCTGCTGCTGGTGCTCCAGGGCATGGACACCTCCGGCAAGGGCGGCACCGTCAAGCACGTCATCGGCCACCTCAACCCGGCCGGCTGCCGGATCAGGGCTTTCAAGGCGCCCACTCCCGAGGAGCTGGGCCACCACTTCCTGTGGCGGGTCAGCAACGGCCTGCCGCGGGCCGGTGAGATCGGGATCTTCGACCGCTCGCACTACGAGGACGTGCTGGCGGTGCGGGTCCACCACCTGGTGGACAAGGAGGTCTGGTCCCGGCGGTACGCGGAGATCAACGCCTGGGAGGAGGCGCTGGTCCGGGACGGCCTGGTGCTGGTGAAGGTGTTCCTGCACATCGGCGACGAGGAGCAGCGCGCCCGGCTGCTGCGGCGGCTCGACCGCACCGACAAGCACTGGAAGTTCAGCCGGAACGACATCACCGAACGCGGTCTGTGGCCGCGGTACCGCACGGCGTACGAGGCGGCACTGGAGCGCTGCTCGACGGAGCCGGCCCCCTGGTACGTGGTGCCGGCCAACCGCCGCTGGTACCGCAACTGGGCGGTGAGCCGGCTGCTCCTGGAACACCTGCGGGAGATCGACCCGCGCTTCCCGCCCGGCGACTTCGACGTCGAGGAGGCCCGGCGGCGGCTGCTCGCCGAGTGAGCGGCCACGGGGCGGGCGGGCGGCGGTCCCCGCCCCGCCACCGGGTCCGGCTCCGCTCAGGCGAGGGTGGCCACCAGCTCCGCGACCGGCTTGCGGCGGCCGGTGTAGAAGGGGATCTCCTCGCGCACGTACAGCCGCGCCTTCGAGCCGCGCAGGTGGCGCATCAGGTCGACGATGCGGTGGAGCTCGTCCGCCTCGAACGCCAGGATCCACTCGTAGTCGCCCAGCGAGAAGGACGCCACCGTGTTGGCCCGCACATCCGGGTAGCCGCGCGCCATCTTGCCGTGCTCGGCCAGCAGGGTGCGCCGCTCCTCGTCCGGCAGCAGGTACCAGTCGTAGGAGCGCACGAACGGGTAGACGCTCACGTAGTCGCGGGCCTCCTCGTCGGCGAGGAACGCGGGGATGTGCGACTTGTTGAACTCGGCCGGCCGGTGCAGCGCCATGTTCGACCAGACCGGCTCCAGCGCGCGGCCCAGCCGGGTGCGGCGGAAGAGGTTGTACGCCTCCTGGAGCGCGTCCGAGGTCTCCGCGTGCCACCAGATCATGACGTCGGCGTCGGCGCGCAGCCCCGAGACGTCGTAGGTGCCGCGCACCGTGACGTCCTTGCCCGCCAGCTGCTCGAACAGGTCCGTGACCTCCTCGGCGATGCCGGCCCGGTCCTCGGGCAGCGTGTCGCGCAGCCGGAACACCGACCACAGGGTGTAGCGGATGACCTCGTTGAGGTCCTTGGCACGCTTGCCCGCGTTGGGGGCCTTCTCGGGTGCAGCAGTCATGTCCTCATTCTCCTGTCTCCTGGCGCGGCCCGGCCTGCGGGGTGAGCAGCAGTTCCCGGGCGGCGCGCGTGCCGCTGGCGACGCACGCCGCGATGCCGACCCCGTCGTAGGCGGCGCCGCACAGCCGCAGTCCGGGCAGCGCCGCCAGATAGCCGCGGACGCGGGCCACCCACGCCGGGTGGCCGACCTGGTACTGGGGCAGCCCGTCGTACCAGCGGGTCACCACCGCGTCGACGGGCTCGGCCGCGAGACCGACGGCCTCGCCGAGGTCGCCGCGGGCGGCCCGGACGAGTTCGGCGTCCTCCCACTGGAGCGGCCCGGCCTCGCCGTAGCGGCCGATCGACGTCCGCAGGACGAACAGGTCCGGGTCGGCGGCGGCTGCCCAGCCCCACTTGGTGCTGGTGAAGGTGGCGGCCTTGATGGTGCGGCCCTCGACGGCGGGCACCAGGAAGCCGCTGCCGCCCGGCAGCCTGGCCAGGTCGGCGCGCCGGAAGGCGAGGGTGACCAGGGCCATCGACGCGTACTCCAGCGCGCCGAGTTCGCGGCCGGCGGCCGGGGCCTCGGCGGCCAGCAGCCGGGCGGCGGCGCCCGCCGGCACCGCCAGGATCACGCCGTCCGCCGTCAGCGAGCGGCCGTCCGCGAGGGCGGCGGCCCAGCCGCGCGCGGTGCGCCGCAGGCCGGTGACCGCGACGCCGCTGACCAGGGTGGCGCCTGCCGCGCGGCAGGCGGCGGCGACCGCTTCGGGCAGCCGGCCGACGCCGCCGTCGATGCCGTTGAAGACCGGCCCGGCGGGCCGGCCCTGCCGGGCCTCCTCCTGTTGCCGCTGCACGGCGCGCACCGCGGCCAGCAGGGAGTCGTGGGTGCGGGCTGCCTCGTAGAGCTGGGGGACGGCGGCGCGCAGCGAGATGCGGTAGGCGTCGCCCGCGTAGACGCCGCCGAGCAGCGGCTCGACGAGCCGGTCCACGACCTCGTGGCCCATCCGTTCGGCGACCAGGGCGCCGATCCCGGCGTCCTCGCCGACCTGGAGCGGGGGCAGTTCCGCGTCGCGGGCGATCCGGGCGAGGCCGCTGTCGGAGAGCACTCCGGTGAGGGCGGCGGCGCTGCCGGGGACGCCCATCAGCTGGCCCTTGGGGAGCGGGCGCAGCGCGCCGCCGGTCCAGATCGCGGCGCCGACCGGGGCGGGCGGGTGCAGGGCGTCGCCGAGGCCGGCCGCCTCGGCGAGTTCGACGGCCTCGGCGCGGCGGGCGAGGATCGACTCGGCGCCGAGGTCGACGCCGACACCGGCCACCTCGCCGCGCCGCAGTTTGCCGCCGAAGCGGTCGCCGGCCTCCACCACGGTGGCCCGGGCGCCGGACTGTGTCAGCCGGTGGGCGGCGGCCAGTCCGGTGATGCCGCCGCCGATGACGATCACCTGCATGGTCAGCGCGCGGTCCGCTCGTGCACGAACGCGGTGAGCCGGGTGAGGGCGTCCGGGTCGGTGTCGGGGAGGACGCCGTGCCCGAGGTTGAAGATGTGGCCGGGGAGCCCGGCGGCGGCGTCCAGCACCTTGGCGGCCTGCTCCTCGACGGCGGCGGTCGGGGCGAAGAGGACGGCCGGGTCCAGGTTGCCCTGGACGGTCTTGCCGCCGCCGATGCGGCGGGCGGCCTCGTCCAGCGGGACCCGCCAGTCGGCGCCGACCACGTCCGCGCCGGCCTCGCTCAGCAGGCCGAGCAGCTCGCCGGTGCCGACACCGAAGTGGATGCGGGGCACGCCGTGGTGGGCGACGGCCTCGAAGACCTTGGCCGAGTGCGGCAGGACCGAGCGCCGGTAGTCGGCGGGGGCCAGCGCCCCGACCCAGGAGTCGAAGAGCTGGACGGCGGAGGCGCCGGCCCGGATCTGCACGTCGAGGAAGGCGGCGGTGATGCCGGACAGCCGCTCCAGCAGCGCGTGGAACAGCTGCGGCTCGCCGTACATCATGGCCTTGGTGTGCTCGTGGTTGCGGGAGGGGCCGCCCTCGATGAGGTAGCTGGCGAGGGTGAAGGGCGCGCCGGCGAAGCCGATGAGCGGGGTGGCGCCCAGCTCGGCGGTGATCATCCCGATGGCCTCGGTGACGTAGGAGACGTCACCGGGCTCCAGCGGGCGCAGCTGCTCCAGGTCGGCGTGGCTGCGGATCGGGTGAGCGACGACGGGGCCGACGCCCGGCTTGATGTCGAGGTCGACGCCGATGGCCTTGAGGGGGACGACGATGTCGCTGAAGTAGATCGCGGCGTCGACGTGGTGGCGGCGGACCGGCTGGAGGGTGATCTCGGTAACCATGTCGGGCCGCGCGCAGGCCTCCAGCATGCCGGTGCCGGCCCGCAGGGCGCGGTACTCCGGCAGCGAGCGGCCGGCCTGGCGCATGAACCACACCGGGGTGTGCGGCACCGGCTCCCGGCGGCAGGCCCGCAGAAACGGGGAATCGGTCACGGCTCGGTCCTGCGGCAGGCTGCTCTCAGTCACGGTAGGAAGTTTCGCACGACGCGCGGATTGACCCGCACCCCCGGGGTGTGCTTGGCGGTACGGAGGTGCGGGCGGCGTGGCCTGGCGGTGATCGGGTGCGCGAGGACCTAGGGTTACCGGCCATGGCAGCCCCACGAATTGAGCCGACGGAGGATTCCGGAGACATGAACGGCCCCGGCGCTGAGGCTCCTTACGCGTTCCGGCGGGCGGTGGCGGCGCTCGGTTCCGCCCGGGTGCGGCCGGAGGTGCGGCTGGCGCCGATGCCGGCCCCGCGCCGGCTCGCCCCGTACGCGCACGCCCTGGAGGCGGCGGTCACGGCGGACGGTACGGAGGTGGCGGACGGCCGGTTCGTCCTGCTGCACTCGCCGCAGGGCGACGACAGCTGGCGCGGGGAGTTCCGGGTGGTCACCCTGGCCCGCGCGGATCTGGATCCGGAGCTGGGCGCCGATCCGCTGCTGCCCGAAGTGGCCTGGTCGTGGCTGACGGAGGCGCTGGAGGGGCGGGGTCTGACCTGGCTGGAGCCGAGCGGCACGGTGACCCGGGCCGGCTCGTACTTCTTCGGCGGGCTGGGGGACCGGCCGCCGCGCAGCGAGGTGGAGTTGCGGGCGTCGTGGACGCCGGGCGACGCCGAGGAGGCGGCGGGTCATCTGCTGGCCTGGTGCGCGTTGCTGGCGCAGTGCGCGGGGCTGCCGCCGGAGGCGGCGGGCGGCACGGTGGCGGCGTTCCCGCGGCGGCGGGGGCCGCGTCCGGTGTGAGGGGGCAGGAAAGCGCACAACGGGCCGTATGACAAGGAGAACCGAAGGAGAAACCTACGAATCACCGGTTCGTGATCATTCTCTAAAGGCCCAAGGAGTTCATGCCGAAGGAGTCAATGACCCTTCCATCCGGATCGCCCCGGCTTCACCAGATAAGTCGGCTCCGTCCCCATCCAGCCCGGAGGCCCGGTGTCAGTTCTCCTCGAGCACCCCACAAGCCTGGTGGCCTACCGCCCCAACAAGCCCACCGCGATGGTCGTCGTGGCCGACCCGCGCGTCCGTTCCACCGTGACCCGCCATCTGTGGGCGCTCGGGGTGCGGGACGTGATCGAGGCGTCGTCCATCGCGGAGGCCCGCCCTCGGGTGGCCAACCCCCGCGACATCTGTGTGGCCGATGTCCACCTGCCCGACGGTTCGGGGCTCACCCTGCTGTCGGAGACCCGGGCGGCGGGCTGGCCCAACGGGCTCGCCCTGTCCGCCGCCGACGACATCGGCGCGGTGCGCAACGCCCTGGCGGGCGGCGTGAAGGGCTATGTCGTCACCGGCACCCGCAACAACCTCGGGCCGCCGGCCCGGCACGGGGCGGCGCAGATCGGCGCCGCGGCCCGGATGCACCACCACCGCCGCCCGCCGGGGGCGCCGGCCCACCAGGGCGGTTACCGGGAGCTGTCCGGGCGCGAGGTGGAGGTGCTGCGGCTGGTGGCCGAGGGCCAGTCCAACAAGGCCATCGGGGTGTCGATGGGCCTGTCGGCGCTGACCGTCAAGAGCCACCTGGCGCGGATCGCCCGCAAGCTCGGCACCGGTGACCGGGCCGGGATGGTGGCGGTCGCGCTGCGTACCGGCATCATTCACTGAGCGTGCGGCGGCCCGGCCGCCACCCCTCGCCCCGCTGCCCGCGGTGTCCTGTGCGACGCCGGCGGGCAGCGGGGCGTTTGCGGTCGGATACGGTCCGACACCGCGCACCGTACGCACCCCGTTACCCTTGACAGGTGACCGACGCTCAGCAAACCGCCGATGACGCCGCCCCACCGACCGCCGAGCCGTCCGGTCCGGCGGCCGTTCCGCTGCTGGCCCCCCGGGAGGGTGTTCCCGAGGTCACGGCGGACGACGCGGGGCTGGCCGCGGTGGTGGCGGCCTTCGCGGCGGGCAGCGGTCCGGTCGCGGTGGACGCCGAGCGGGCGTCGGGTTACCGCTACGGGCAGCGGGCGTATCTGGTGCAGCTGCGGCGTGAGGGCGCGGGCACGGTGCTGATCGACCCGGTGGCCTGCCCCGATCTGAGCGCTCTGGGCGCGGTGCTGTCCGGCACCGAGTGGGTGCTGCACGCGGCGATGCAGGATCTGCCGTGCCTGCGTGACATAGGGATGGTGCCCGAGCAGCTGTTCGACACGGAGCTGGCGGGCCGGCTGGCCGGGTTCGCCCGGGTCGGGCTCGGGGTGATGGTCGAGAACGTGCTCGGCTACAGCCTGGAGAAGGGGCACTCGGCGGTGGACTGGTCCTCGCGGCCGCTGCCCGAGCCGTGGCTGCGGTACGCGGCGCTGGATGTGGAGCTGCTGGTCGATCTGCGGGACGCCCTGGAGGAGGAGCTGGCCAAGCAGGGGAAGCTGGAGTGGGCGCACCAGGAGTTCGCGGCGATCGTGGCCGCTCCCCCGCCGCCGCCGCGCAAGGACCCCTGGCGCCGCACCTCCGGGGTGCACAAGGTGCGCAGACGCCGGCAGCTGGCGGTGGTGCGGGAGTTGTGGACCACCCGCGATCATGTGGCGCAGCGGCGGGATCTGTCGCCGGGGAAGGTGCTGGCGGACGCGGCGATCGTGGCGGCGGCGCAGGCGGTGCCGGCGGATGTGACGGCGCTGGCGGCGCTGCCCGGTTTCGGGCACCGGATGGGCCGGCGGCAGCTGGCGCAGTGGCAGGCGGCGATCGACCGGGCGAAGCGGCTGCCGGAGGCGCAGCTGCCGCAGCCGGGGCAGCCGGCGGCGGGGCCGCCGCCGCCCCGGTCGTGGGCGGACAAGGACCCGGCGGCGGCGGCGCGGCTGGCGGCGGCGCGGGCGGCGGTGACGGCGCACGCGGAGGAGCTGCGGCTGCCGCAGGAGAATCTGCTGACGCCGGACACGGTGCGCCGGCTGTGCTGGGAGCCGCCGGCCCGTCCGGAGCCGGAGCTGGTGGCCGAGTCGCTGCGTGCGCTGGGGGCGCGCGAGTGGCAGATCGAGCAGACGGTGCCGCTGCTGACCCAGGCGCTGGCCGCCGGCGCCTGATCGGCGGGGACTCCCCCGGGTATTGGGGCCGGGATCGCCCTTGCCAGGCGGTTACCCGCGAGTAGCATGGAGGGTGGACCGCACACTCCCGCCGGGGCGCCGAGGACGAGCCCCGAGGTGGCTGCCCCCGGCCGGGATCCCACGCGTGGAGGAGAGCCAACGTGCCCCGTACCGTCAGGGATGTCGTCTTCGTCGACGGCGTCCGCACCCCGTTCGGCAAGGCGGGCCCGAAAGGGATCTACCACGAGACCCGCGCCGATGACCTGGTGATCAAGTGCATCAGGGAACTGCTGCGGCGCAACCCGGGCCTCCCCCCGGACCGGGTGGAGGAGGTGGCGATCGCCGCCACCACGCAGATCGGTGACCAGGGTCTGACGCTGGGCCGCAGCGCCGCCATCCTGGCCGGGCTGCCCTCGACCGTTCCCGGCTATTCGATCGACCGTATGTGCGCGGGCGCGATGACGGCGGTGACCACCGCGGCCGGGGCGATCGCCTTCGGCTCGGCCGATGTCGCGGTGGCCGGCGGCGTGGAACACATGGGCCGGCACCCGATGGGTGAGGCCGTGGACCCCAATCCGCGGTTCGTCTCCGAACGTCTTGTCGACGAGTCGGCGCTGTTCATGGGGATGACGGCGGAGAATCTGCACGACCGTTTCCCGCGGCTGACCCGGGCGCGCTCGGACGAGTACGCGGTGCGCAGCCAGGAGAAGGCGGCCAAGGCGTACGCGGACGGCAAGATCCAGCCCGGCCTGGTGCCGGTCTCGGTGCGCCGCACCGACGCGGACTCCGGCGGTGAGCTGGGCTGGGGCCTGGCCACCGAGGACGAGCCGATGCGGCCGGGCACCACGGTGGAGGGCATCGCCTCGCTGAAGACGCCGTTCCGCCCGCACGGCCGGGTGACGGCCGGCAACTCGGCGGGGCTGAACGACGGCGCGACGGCCTCGCTGCTCGCGGACGAGGAGACCGCGCGGGAGCTGGACCTGCCCGTGCGGATGCGGCTGGTGTCGTACGCGTTCGCCGGGGTGGACCCCGAGGTGATGGGCATCGGCCCGATCCCGGCCACCGAGAAGGCGCTGGCCAAGGCCGGTCTGCAGATCGGCGACATCGGTCTCTTCGAGGTCAACGAGGCGTTCGCGGTGCAGGTGCTCGCGCTGCTCGACCACTTCGGGATCGCGGACGACGACCCCCGCGTCAACCAGTACGGCGGGGCGATCGCCTACGGCCATCCGCTGGCGTCCTCCGGCGTCCGGCTGATGAACCAGCTGGCGCAGCAGTTCGAGGACCAGCCGCAGGTCCGCTACGGCCTGACCACCATGTGCGTCGGGCTGGGCATGGGCGGCACCGTGATCTGGGAGAACCCGCTGTGGGAGGGCAAGTGAGCACGTCGGCCGAGTTGCTGAGGACCGCCGCCGAGCGGTTTCCGGGTGAAGTGGTCACCCAGGCGCAGGTGCGTCATCTGGAGCTGCCGGAGAGGGGCGGCCGGTTCGCGCTGATCACGCTCGACAACGGCTTCGACCACAAGAAGCCGACCACCTTCGGGCCGCGTTCGCTGGCGAACATCGACGCGGCCATCGACCAGGTGGAGGCGGAGGCCCGGGACGGCTCGATCGTGGGCGCCGGGATCACCGGCAAGCCGTTCGTCTTCGCGGTCGGCGCCGACCTCAAGGGGGTCAGCGAGCTGCGCACCCACGAGGAGGCGCTGGCGATCGGCCGCGGCGGACACGAGGTGTTCAAGCGGCTGTCCGCGCTGCCGGTGCCGACCTTCGCGTACTACAACGGCGCGGCGCTCGGCGGCGGTGTCGAGATCGGGCTGCACTGCACCTACCGCACCGTCTCGCGCTCGGTGGCGGGTTTCGCGCTGCCGGAGGTCTTCCTCGGCCTGGTGCCGGGCTGGGGCGGCTGTACGCTGCTGCCGCAGCTGATCGGCGCCGAGCGGGCCGTCTCGGTGATCGTCGGCAACGCGCTCAACCAGAACCGGCAGCTCAAGGGCGCCCAGGTGCACGAGCTGGGGATCGCGGACGCGCTGTTCGACGCGGCGGACTTCCTGGAGCAGTCGCTGGTGTGGACCTCGGCGGTGCTGCGCGGCGAGCTGGCCGTGGCCCGTCCGGAGCCGGACCGGGGCGCCGCCTGGGACGAGGCGGTGGCGGCGGGCCGGCAGCTGGCCGACTCCAAGGTGCACGGGGCGGCACCCGCCGCGTACCGGGCGCTGGACATCATCGCGCAGGTGCGGGACGGCGATGTGGCGGCCGGGTTCGACGCCGAGGACCGGGCGCTGGCGGATCTCATCCAGGGCGATGAGCTGCGCAGCGGCATCTACGCCTTCAATCTGGTGCAGGGCCGGGCCAAGCGCCCGGTGGGCGCGCCGGACAAGGCGCTGGCGCGGCCGGTCACCAAGGTCGGTGTGGTGGGCGCGGGGCTGATGGCCTCGCAGCTCGCGCTGCTGTTCGCGCGCCGTCTGGAGGTGCCGGTGGTGCTCACCGACATCGACCAGGAGCGGGTGGACAAGGGTGTCGGCTGGGTGCACGAGCAGATCGATCTGCTGCTGCTCAAGGGCCGGATCAAGCAGGACCGGGCGAACCGGCTGAAGGCGTCGGTCACCGGCTCGCTGGACAAGGCCACCGCCTTCGCGGACGCCGACTTCGTGATCGAGGCGGTCTTCGAGGAGATGGGCCTCAAGCAGCAGATCTTCGCGGAGCTGGAAGCCGTGGTGCCGCCGCACGCGGTGCTGGCCACCAACACCTCCTCGCTGTCGGTCACCGAGATGGCCGCCAAGCTGGAGCACCCCGAGCGGGTGGTGGGTTTCCACTTCTTCAACCCGGTGGCGGTGCTGCCGTTGCTGGAGATCGTGCGGGCGGAGCGCACCGACGACGCCACGCTGGCCACGGCGTTCGCGGTGAGCCGGAAGCTGAAGAAGACCTCGGTGCTGGTGAAGGACGCGCCGGCGTTCGTGGTGAACCGCATTCTGACCCGGTTCATGGGCGAGGTGCTGCGGGCGATCGACGAGGGCACCGAGGTGGAGGTGGCCGACCGGGCGCTGGCGCCGCTGGGGCTGCCGATGTCGCCGATCGAGCTGCTGGAGCTGGTGGGCCCGGCCGTAGCGCACCATGTGGCGGGCACCCTGGAGCGGGCCTACCCGGACCGGTTCACGGTGTCGGCCAATCTCGCCCGGGTGGTGGAGGCCGGCAAGAAGACCTTCTACCTGCACGACTCGGGCAGCCCGCGGCTCGACCCCGAGGTGCTGGCGCTCTTCGAGACGGGCGGGAATCCGCTGACCGCCGAGCAGGTGCGGGACCGGGCCCTGGACGCGATCGCCCAGGAGATCGGGATCATGCTGGAGGAGGGCGTGGTGGCCGAGGCGCAGGACATCGACCTGTGTCTGATCACGGGTGCGGGCTGGCCGTTCCACCTGGGTGGCATCACCCCGTACCTGGACCGGGCCGGGGTGTCCGAGCGGGTACTGGGCCGGCGGCTGCTGGAGCGGGGCGTGGCCTCCGTGCCCGCATAGTCGGGACGAGCGGTACGGGTCCGGGGCGCCCGGTGGTCGCAGACCGCCGGGCGCCCCCGGCGCGTGGGGCCTGGCAATCCGACGAGCCGGACATATCATCGGTTGACATGCCATACCTCACGTTCGGTCTGTCACGCAGGATGCGTCACATCCTCGGCTGGAGCCTGGCCGGGCTGCTGGTGGTCGCCGCGGGCACCGGCTGGTGGCTCTACCGCCACGTCAACGGCAATCTGCGCAGTGTCGACATCAACGCCGAACTGGGCGAGCAGGACCGCCCCGAACCCGACCCCGGGCAGCCCGCCCAGGACATCCTGGTGCTCAGCACCGACACCGAGGCCGGCCAGCAGTCCGCCATGGTGGTCCACCTCCCGGAGAACGGCGGGGCGGTCACCGTCGTCGGACTCCCGCAGGACAACCCCGTACCGCGGCCCTCCTGCGCGGCGGACGACGGTGCGGCGGACGGCTCCGCCGGGCCCGGCACGCTGCCGTTCGGCGACCTCTACCCCACCGGCGGCCCCAGCTGCGTGGTGAGCAGCGTCGAGGCGATGTCGGACATCCGGATGGACCACTACCTGGAGGTCGATTTCGGCGGCTTCGCCCAGCTGGCCGACGCGATCGGCGGAGTGACCCTCACCCTGGACGCACCCGTGCACGGCCAGGACGGCTCCACCCTCCTGGAGCCGGGCACCCACACCCTCTCCGGCGCCGAGGCGCTGGCCGCCGCACGCGCCGCGCGGCCCGCCGAGGGCGAGCCCGATCTGCGCGAACGCATGCTGCTCGCCCTGCTCACCGAGGTCGACTCCGAGGGCATGCTCTCCAGCCCGGCCAAGCTCTACCGGCTGGCGGACGCCGCCACCCGGTCCCTGACCACCGATTCAGAACTGAGTTCGCTCACCGATCTGCTGGACTTCGCCCAGCGGCTGAGCGGCGTGGACACCGGCGCGCTGCGCACCCTCACCCTGCCCGCCCCCGGGGACGCCGCCGACCGGGTCTGGGAAGCGCTGCGCACCGGGGCGCCGGTACCCGGCGACGACGCCGGGAACGGATGAGCCCACGCCGGCCGGCGGCCGTGGCATCCGGGTGACGGCAGCCGGGCGCAGCGGTGGCCGGGACGCGGCCGGTGCGGGAGGGTGACCGGGCGGGCCCGCCGGAATTCCTTCCGCGCGGGCGATGAGTTCCGGGCCGCGCCCGGGTCTTGATTCCGGAGGGCCGCACCGCGGCGCCCGCATCGCCTGAAGGAGGCACCGGCCATGGCCAGCAGCATCTTCATCAATCTCCCGGTCCACGACCTCGACCGGTCCAAGGAGTTCTACCGCCGTCTGGGCTTCACCATCAACGAGCAGTTCACCGACGAGAACGCCTCCTGCGTGGTGCTGCGCGAGGACAGCATCTTCGTGATGCTCCTGACCCGGCCGTTCTTCGGGACGTTCACCCACAAGGAGGTCGCGGACACCGACCGCACCGCCGGTGTGATCAACGCGCTCTCGATGGACAGCAGGGAGGAGGTGGACGAGCTGGCGGACCGCGCCATGGCCGCCGGCGCCAAGCCGTCCAAGCAGTCCCCGGAGATCGAGTCCATGCACGGCCGGACCTTCCAGGACCCCGACGGCAACCTGTGGGAGGTCTTCTGGATGGACCCGGCGGCGATGCAGGGCGAGTGACGCCGCCCACGGGGGGCGGGAGGCTCGCGGCGGGTCACCTCCCGGACGACATCCGGTGGGGGCGACCGCGGCGAGCCTCCCGGCGGCCGGGGGCCGGGGCCTAGGCTCCGGCGGTCGCCGCGTCCAGCCGGCCGTCGAGCCGGGCCACCAGGCCGGTGACGCGGCGGGCGATGTCCGGCGCGGTCAGCCCGATCTCGCCCAGGATCTCCGCACGGGATGCGTGGTCCAGGAAGCGCTCGGGGATGCCGAAGTCGCGCAGCGGGATGTCCACGTCCGCGTCGCGCAGCGCCTGCGCGATCGACGAACCCACCCCGGCGGCCCGGCTGTTGTCCTCGACGGTGACCACCACGCGGTGCTCGGCGGCCAGGCCGGGCAGCGCGGCGTCCACCGGCTTGACCCAGCGCGGGTCCACCACGGTGGTGGTGATGCCCTGCCGCTCCAGCAGCGCCGCCGTCTCCAGGGCGACCGGCGCCAGCGCGCCGATCGACACCAGCAGCACATCGGGACGGTCGCTGCCCGCGTACCGCAGCACGTCCATGCCGCCGACGGTGCCCAGCGCCGGGACGTTCTTGCCGACCGAGCCCTTGGAGTACCGGACCACGGTGGGCGCGTCGGACACCTGCACCGCCTCGCGCAGCTGGCGGCGCACCTCCTCCGCGTCCCGGGGCGCGGCGATCCGCAGCCCCGGCACCACCTGGAGGATCGACATGTCCCACATGCCGTTGTGCGACGCGCCGTCCGAGCCGGTGACCCCGGCCCGGTCCAGGACGAAGGTGACCCCGCACTTGTGCAGCGCCACATCCATCAGCAGCTGGTCGAAGGCGCGGTTGAGGAACGTCGCGTACACCGCGAACACCGGGTGCAGCCCGCCGGTGGCAAGACCGGCGGCGGAGACCGCGCCGTGCTGCTCGGCGATGCCGACGTCGTAGACCCGGTCGGGGAACTCCTCCGCGAACGCCTGGAGCCCCACCGGACGGAGCATCGCGGCGGTGATGGCCACGATGTCCTCGCGCTCACGGCCCAGCTTGACGATCTCCTCGCCGAAGACGGAGGTCCAGTCGGCGCCGGGCGCCGCCACCGGCAGACCGGTGTCGGGGTGGATGACGCCCACCGCGTGGAACTGGTCGGCCTCGTCGTCGCGCGCCGGCTGGTAGCCGCGGCCCTTCTCGGTGATGCAGTGCACGATGACCGGTCCGCCGAACCGCTTGGCGCTCTTGAGGGCCGACTCCAGGGCGCCGATGTCGTGGCCGTCGATCGGGCCGACGTACTTCAGCCCCAGGTCCTCGAACATGCCCTGCGGGGCGATGACGTCCTTCAGGCCCTTCTTGGCGCCGTGCAGCGTGTCGTACAGCGGCTTGCCGACCACCGGGGTGCGGTTGAGCATCTCCTTGCCCCGGGCCAGGAACCGCTCGTACCCCTCGGTGGTGCGCAGCGTCGCGAGGTGGTTGGCGAGGCCGCCGATGGTCGGGGAGTACGAGCGCTCGTTGTCGTTGACGACGATGACCAGCGGGCGGTCCTTGGCGGCGGCGATGTTGTTCAGCGCCTCCCAGGCCATGCCGCCGGTGAGCGCGCCGTCGCCGGTGACCGCGACCACGTGCTGGTCCCGGCCGCGCAGCTGGTTGGCCTTGGCCAGGCCGTCCGCCCAGCCGAGCACCGTGGAGGCGTGGCTGTTCTCGATGATGTCGTGCGGCGACTCGGCGCGCGAGGGGTAGCCGGACAGGCCGCCCTTGGCCCGCAGCCGGGAGAAGTCCTGGCGGCCGGTGAGCAGTTTGTGGACGTAGGACTGGTGGCCGGTGTCCCACAGGATGGAGTCGGCCGGGGAGTCGAAGACGCGGTGCAGCGCGATGGAGAGTTCGACGACGCCCAGGTTGGGGCCGAGGTGGCCACCGGTTCTGGCGACGGACTCGATGAGGAAGGTGCGGATCTCCTGGGCCAGCTGCTCCAGCTGCTCCGGAGTCAGCCCGTCCAGATCGCGCGGTCCCGTCAGACGGGTCAGCAGCGCCACCGTTCCTCCTAGCTGTCGAGCGTTCGACGGTCCGGCCCGGTGCCGGTACGTCAAGCAGTTTATGGCCCCCTGCCCACCGGCAGGGGTCTCAGTATGCGAGATACGTCACCGGGCCCCGGGCACGATCGGCCAGGGGGCGTATCGATCGGGCGGGGCCCGGTGATGATCCGCTCACCTTACGGCGTCAGGTGCGCCCCGCGGTGCGCTGGGTGCGCCGGGACACGGAATCGAGTACCACCGCGAGCAGCAGCACCGCGCCGGTGATCATGTACTGGATCTCGGCCGCCATGCCCAGCAGGTTCAGTCCGGTGGTGATCGACTGGATGACCAGCGTGCCCAGCAGCGCCGACCAGACCCAGCCGCGTCCGCCGAACAGGCTGGTGCCGCCGATGACGGCGGCGGCGATGACGTTCATCAGCAGGTTGCCCGAGCCCAGGCTCTTGGAGGCGCCGCCGGCCTGCGCGGCCCAGAACAGCCCGCCGAGCGCGGCCAGGGAACTGGCGATGACGAACACGGTCAGCCGCACCCGGGCGACGTTGATGCCGGCCCGGCGGGCGGCCTCGGCGTTGCCGCCCACCGCGTAGATCTGCCGGCCGTAGGGGGTGTGCCGCAGCACGAAGTGGCCGGCGAACAGCACGCCCAGGAAGATGACCAGGGCCAGCGGCAGGCCGCGGTGCTGGTTGAGGGTGTACGCGACGGTGAAGGCGACCAGCGCCACCAGCGCGCCGCGCAGCACGATCTCGGTGACCGGGCGGGTGGCCAGGGCCGCCCGCTCGCGGCGGCGCTCGGTGCGCAGCAGGGCGAGGACGTACCCGGCGGTGATCAGCGCGGCGAGCCCGTAGGCGAAGGCGATGTCCGAGAAGTAGTACGTGGTGAAGTCGCGCACCAGCGAGTCGCGCGGGATGTTGATGGTGCCCTCGTTGCCCATCACCCAGATCTGCAGGCCGCTCCAGCCCAGGAAGCCGGCCAGGGTGACGACGAAGGCGGGGACGCCGATCTTGGCGAAGAAGAAGCCGTGGATGAGGCCGACGGCGGCGCCGGCCACGATCGCCAGGCCGATGGCGAGCAGATCGTGGTAGCCCTGGTTGACGGAGAGGACGGCCCACAGGGCGGCGGAGAGGCCGGCCACCGAGCCGACCGACAGGTCGATCTCGCCGAGCAGCAGCACCAGGACGATGCCGACCGCCATGATGCCGGGGCCCGCGATGTACACGGAGATGTTGCTGAGGTTGCCGGGTGTGAGGAAGGTCCCGGTCTGCGCCTCGAACACGATGGCGATGATGATGAGGCCGACGACGACGGGCAGCGAGCCGAGTTCGCCGCCGGCGATCCGGCGGCGGAACTCGGTGACGTAGCCGGCCAGGCCGCGTTCGCGGACCAGCAGCCGGGGGTCGGGGGCGGGCTGGGTCATGACGGATCCTCCTGTTCCCGCTCTTCGTCCCCGGCTTTGGAGATGCGGTCGCGGCGGCGGCTGACCGCGTTGTCGGCGGCGCCGGTGATGGCGGCGATGATCGTCTCGTGGGAGGTGCCGGCCACCGGGAAGACGCCGTTGTTGCGGCCGAGCCGCAGCACCGCCACCCGGTCGGCGACGGCCTGCACATCGGCCATGTTGTGGCTGATGAGGATCACGGCCAGGCCGCGCTCGCGCAGCCGCTCCACCAGGTCCAGCACCTGGGCGGTCTGCTCGACGCCGAGGGCCGCGGTGGGCTCGTCGAGGATGACGACCTCGGGCTCGCCGACCAGCGCGCGGGCGATCGCCACCACCTGGCGCTGGCCGCCGGAGAGCGAGGCGACCGGGATACGGACCGAGGGGATGCGGATGGAGAGGGTGTCCAGCAGTTCGCGGGAGCGCTGCTCCATGGTCACGTGGTCCAGCATCGTGTGCCGGCGGATCTCGCGGCCGAGGAAGAGGTTGGCGACCACGTCCAGGTTGTCGCACAGCGCGAGGTCCTGGTAGACGGTGGCGATGCCGAGTTCCTGGGCGTCGTGCGGGCGCGCGATGCGCACCGGCTCGCCGCGGAAGTGGATGGCGCCGGAGTCGATGGGGTGGACCCCGGCGATGGTCTTGACGAGGGTGGACTTTCCGGCACCGTTGTCGCCCACCAGGGCGGTCACCTCGCCGGGGCGTATCTCCAGATCGACGTCGGTGAGCGCCTGTACGGCGCCGAACCGCTTGGAGACACCGCGCAACTCCAGTACGGGGGCGGCGGTCATAAGGGGGTCGTTCTCCTTGGGTGTGGGGCCGGGCGCGGTTGCGGCCCGGCCCCGGGTCGAAGAGGGGGAAGGGGCGGTCAGCCGCCGATGCCGGCCTCCGCGCAGGCGTCCGCGTAGTCCCGGGTGCAGATGGCCTCGGCGGTGTAGAACTCGTCGGCGATGACCGTTTCGTTGATGTTGTCGACCGTGACGGTGACCGGGGTCAGCAGCGCGCTGGGCACGCCCTGGGTGGTCGGCGAGTCCACGGTGCCGGTGGTGAGGTCGGAGAAGTCCTCGCCGCGCAGCACGCGCACCGCGATCTCGGCGGTGAGTTCGCCCTGCGGGACCAGCGCCTTGTAGATGGTGAAGGTCTGCTCGCCGGAGATGATCCGCTGGAGACCGGCGAGTTCCGCGTCCTGGCCGCCGACGACGGTGTCGTGCAGGTTGGCGGCGTGCAGGGCGGTGATGATGCCGGCCGCCATGCCGTCGTTGGCGGAGTAGACCGCGTCGATGGCGTCGCCGCCGAGCGACTCCACCGCGCCGGTGACGTCCTCGTTGGCGAGGGCGGCGTCCCAGCCGTCCACGTCCGACTCGTAGACGATGTCCACCACGCCGTCCAGGACCTCGTGGGCGCCCGCCTTGAACATGGCGGCGTTGGGGTCGGTGGGCGAGCCGTTGATCATCACCACTCCGGCGCCCTCGGCGTCGTCGCCGAGCGCCTCCAGCAGGGCCTGGCCCTGGAGCCGGCCGACCTCGGTGTTGTCGTAGGACACGTACGCGACGACATCGCCCTCGGCGAGCCGGTCGTAGGCCACCACCGGCACGCCCTGGGCGGCGGCCTCCTCCACCCAGGAGGAGGTGCTCGCGGAGTCCACCGCGTCCAGGATGATGACGTCGACGCCCTGGGTGAGCATGGCGTCGAACTGCTGCTTCTGGAGCGCCGTGTCCTCGTTCGCGTTGTTGTACTGGACCTTGCAGTCCGAGCACAGCTCCGCGATCTTGCCCTCGATGGAGGGACGGTCGAAGGACTCGTAGCGGGTCGTGGAGTTCTCCGGGAGCAGGAGCCCGATGGTGCCGGACTCCTTGCCCTCGCCCGAGCCGTTGCCGTCCCCGTCGCCGTTGCCACCGCCACCTGCCTCGCCGCAGGCGGTCAGGGCCGCCGCGAGACCGAGGGACACGATGCCCACGGCTATCGGGCGCAGCTGCATACGCATGATGTTTCTCGCCTCCCTGTCCGGCCGCCACGGTGCGGCCGGGGTCGGCGCAAGAGATAACTCCGCGAATTCGCCGCCGTCAATACTTAAAACAGGCATCTCGCAAAACGATACGGATTCGCCGTCCGGTCGCCGGGTGCGGATTCAAGAGGTGAAGACGGCTTGCCCGTTCGGGCATTCCGGCCGCCTTCTTCTGTGGTTTTCCGGACCGCTTTTCAGTGGCTCACCAAAGCGGCGTCGCCGACTTCGCTCAGCGCCAGCGCGAGCGCGCCGAGGACTTCGGCCCGCCCGCCGAGCGCGCCCGGCACCAGGGTGAGGTTGCGGGCAGCGGAGGGGATGGCGTACCGGCTGACCGAATCGCGGATCGGGGTCAGGGCGACCTCGCCCGCCTCGGCCAGATCGCCGCCGAGCACGACCCGGGACGGGTTGAGCAGATTGCACAGGTGGGCGACGCCCGAGCCGATGTGGCGGCCGATGTCGGCGACCACCCGGCGGCAGCCCGGATCGCCCTCCCTGGCCAGCTGCACCACCCGGCGCATCGTCAGGTCGTGGCCGTGGCTGGCGTGCAGCAGCGGCAGCACGTGGCGGGCCGCGGTGAAGGTCTCCAGGCAGCCGCGGTTGCCGCAGCGGCACACCGGGCCCGACTCGTCCAGGGTGATGTGGCCGATCTCGCCGGCGGTGCCGCCGGGCCCCCGGTAGATGCGGCCGTCGATCACCAGTCCCGCGCCGACCCCGGAGGCGACCTTGATGTAGGCGAGGTCGCCGCAGCCGCGCCCGGAGCCCCAGACGAGTTCGCCGAGCGCCCCGAGGTTGGCGTCGTTGTCGACGTGCACCGGTACGCCCGTCCTGGCGGCGAGTTCCTCGCGCGGATTGGTGCCGCGCCAGCCCGGCAGGATGGCGGTGGAGCCCAGGATGCCGGTGGCCACGTCGATGGGCCCGGGCACGCCCAGGCCCATGCCGAGGATCTTCGCCCGGTCCACGCCCGCGGTGCCCAGCAGCCGGGAGACCAGTTTCTCCGCCCGGTCGAAGCCCTCGGCGGCCGAGGCGTCCACGTCGAACGGCTCGGCCTCCTCGGCGAGCACCTGGTGGGAGAGGTTGCCCACGGCCACCCGCAGATGCGAGTGGCCGAAGTCGATGCCCACCACGATGCCGGCGTCGGCGGCCAGCGAGACGCTGCGCGCCCGCCGCCCGCCGGCCGAGGTGGTGCGCACCTCGACGTGCCCGCCGTCCTTCAACTCCCGCACGATGTTGGAGACGGTGGCGGCCGAGAGCCCCGTGGTCCTGGCGATGTCCGCCTGGGTCAGGGCGCCGGCGCTGCGCACCGCGCGTACCACTCGTTCCAGGTTGGCCCGGTGCAGTGACGACTGCGACCCCGGAGTCTGCACGGCTCACTCCCCTTACGTTGCAGCGCCCGTACACTATTTGACCGCATGCGGCGCCGCAGGGGAAGCGTCCGGTTACCGTACGGCTCCGGCGGTGAGGCCGGTCTGGACCTGCCGCTGGAAGGTCACATAGACCACCAGCACCGGGATGATCGCCATCGAAACCCCTGCGTACAGCGCTCCCCAGTCCCCCTCGTACCGTTGCTGGACCATCAGGGCGGCCAGTCCCTGCGGCAGGACGGCGTCCTCGGGCGAGCCGATGTTGAGCACCTTGGGCAGGACGAACTGGTTCCACTGACCGAGGAAGTTGAAGATCCCGATGCTGATGAGCCCCGGTCTGGCCATCGGCATCATGATCTGGAAGAAGATCCGGCTGTGCGAGGCGCCGTCCAGGACGGCAGCCTCCTGGACCGCCCCGGGCAGGGTACGGAAGAAGGAGACCAGAAAGAAGACGGTGAACGGCAGGGAATAGGCGATGTAGACCAGGATCAGGCCCTGCCGGGTGTTCAGCAGACCGAAATTGTCCAGCACGAAGAACAGCGGCACCAGGGCGAGAAAGACCGGGAACATCAGACCGCCGGTGAAGAGCAGATGGACGGCCCGATTGCCGCGGAACTCGTATCGGGCGATCACGTACGCGGCCATCGCGCCCAGCAGCATGGTGCCGGTGAGCGAGCCGGAGAGAATGATCAGCGAATTGAGAGTGTAGCGGCCGATGTCGGCGGTGGTCCAGGCGTTGGTGAAGTTCTCCCAGTGCAGGCCGCCGGGCAGCCCGAAGGGGTCGGAGACGATGTCCGCGTGCGGGCGGAAGGCGGCCAGCAGCACCCAGATGAGCGGGCCGGCCGCCAGTACCGTCCACAGCACCAGGAAGGAGTGGGCGAAGACGTTGAGTACCCCGCCCTCGGTGCGGCGCGTGTCGCCGCGGGTTCGGCTCATGGCGTCTGGCTCCTTCACAGCTCGATGCGCTCGCGCCGCGCCAGGCGCATCATCAGGCCGGCGAACAGCAGGGTGACGGCGAACAGGGCGACGCCGATGGCGGTGGCGTAGCCGGCCTGGCCGTCCCGGAACGCCTTGTCGTAGAGGTAGCTGGGCAGCACGTCCATGCCGTGTTCGGGGACCATGATGGAGACCAGGGCGAAGCAGTCGAGCGCCTGGATGCCCATGTAGATCCAGCCGGTGCGCACGGTGCCCCAGCTCAGCGGCAGGGTGATGCGGAAGAACGTCACCGGGCGGGTGGCCCCGTCCAGCAGTGACGCCTCGTAGATCTCGTGCGGGATGGCGCTCATCGCGGCGGAGAACAGCACCACGTAGAAGCCGACGAAGGACCAGCACAGCACGGCGAGGATGCACCAGACGGCGAACCGGCCGCCGAGCCAGTCGTTCTGCCGCAGCGAGTCCAGGCCGACCGCGCTCAGCCCCTCGTTGAGGACGCCGCTGCGCGGTGAGTAGATGCGCGCCCAGATCACCGCGATGATCGCGATGGACAGCACCTGCGGGAAGAAGTAGAAGATCTTGTACAGCCGGGTGCCCGCCACCCCGGCAACCGCCTGGCCGCCGCGCCGCCGTCCGCCCGCGTTGAGCATGAAGGCGAAGAACAGCCCGAGGGAGAGGGTGATCAGCGGGGCGAACACCAGCAGCAGCAGGCTGTGCCGCAGCGCCTCCCAGAACTTGTCGTCGTTCCACATCCGTTCGTAGTTGGCGGTGCCGGTGAAGGTGTACTCGGCGGTGTAACCGGTCCAGTCGGTCATCGAGTAGAAGAACGCCTGGACGAACGGTGAGACGACGAACACCAGGTAGACGACGAGGGGCGCGGCGAGGAACCAGCCGATGAAGCGGTACTGGTCGATGGTGCGGTAGTGCCGGCTGTCGCGCACCCGCCGCGGGGTGAGGCGGGGCGGCAGGAAGAGTGCCGCCCCCAGCAGCAGCCGGTGCCCCAACCTCATCAGATGTGCTCGAAGTGCTGGAGCGAGTCGTCGGCCGCCGCGGCGTCCGCGGCCCGCTGGCAGCGGGTGATCGCCTCGCCGGGCTCGATGTCGCCGGCCATCATGGCGGCGATGGCGCCGCCGATCTCCTCGTTGTTGAGCTGGCGGTACCAGTCGGGCAGCCGGACGGTGATCAGGTTCTCGCCGGCGGCGGCCAGCACCTCGTTGGCGGAGGTGAGCCCGGGCGGCAGGTCCATGCCGTCGACCGAGTCGCGGACGCAGGTGAGCGAGGAGACCAGGCTGGTGAAGTTGCGGGCGGATTCGCGGCCCAGCATGATCCGCAGGAACTCCATGCCGCCGGCCACGTTGGCGGCGTCCGCCGGGACGAAGAAGGGCTCGCCCGGCGCGGCCCAGATCGTCTCGAACGGCATGGCGTCGGAGGTGTCGAGCGAGGTGGGCGGGCCGACCGCCATGTCGAAGTCGGCCGGGGTGTTCCGGGCGGCCTCGTTCTCCACCCAGGAGCCATTGGGGTGGAACAGCGCCCGCCCCGCGCACCATTCGTCCTGGGACTCCTCGTGGCTGAGCCCGGAGCTGCCCTCCAGCACGAAGCCGCGCGCGGTCAGCTCGTGGTACGCCTCGAAGGCGGCGCGCACCGCCTCGTGCCGCCAGGCGTTGGGCTCCAGGTTGTCGATGGCGCGCAGCACGTCGGCGCCGCCGATCTTGGCGATGAACGGGTAGAGCGTGAAGTTGAAGTAGTACGGGTACATACCGGCGTACGTCCAGCCGGCCATGCCCGCCCGCTTGGCCTTCTCGCAGACCGCGATCATCTCGTCCCAGGTGCGGGGGTATTCGGCGTCCAGGCGGTCCAGGGCGGTGCGCGAGTACCACTGGCCGTACACGTGGTAGGCGTAGTTGAGGCGGTAGACCGCCTGGGTGCCGAACTGCCCCATCTCGACGGTGCCGGGCTGGAGGGTCTCGCGCACGGTGACGTTCGGGTCGTCGAGGGAGGGCGCGTCGAGGAGTTCGGTGAGGTCGTGCACCTGGTCGTTGCGGATGAGGGCGGCGATGTCCATCGCCTCGGCGCCGGAGTTGTCCACGACGTCCGGCGGGTCGCCCTTGACCATGCGCGGCTGGAGCCGGGACTGGATCTCCTGGGTCTTGACGTGGGTGACGGAGCCGAAGCGCTGCTCGTAGAGCTTCTCGGCGTCCAGGGCGTACTGGTCGCCGAACCCGCCGTCGAAAATGACGACTTCGAGGTCGCCGTCGGGGTGGGCGCCCAGCGGGTTGTCGGCGGTGGGCTCGACGCGGCCGACGTCCTTGGTGCCGCCACCGCTGCCACCACTGGCGCAGGAGGTCAGGGCGCCCAGGGCCGGGACCGCGAGCAGGGAGGCGGCAGCGGTACGGGTCAGCAGGGCGCGGCGGCCGACGTACCGGGGGTGGGGGGTGTGCGGACCGTGCGGACGTGACGTCATGGCTCAAGTCCTCGCCTTCATACGGGACTCGGGCGGCGGCTGACCGCCCGGGTGGCGACAGGTATAGTCCACTCGCCGCGGCCGGGGAAGGTCGCCTGCGGGGCTCATGACAAGGCTTTTCCGAGTTGATACCTGCCGGACAAACGCCGAAGGGCCGCCCCTCCCCCGTTTCCGGGGGAAGGACGGCCCGTGGACCCGTGGGTCCAGCCGCGTCACTTGCGGATCAGCGACCTCAGCACGTACTGCATGATCCCGCCATTGCGGTAGTAGTCCGCCTCGCCGGGGGTGTCGATCCGGACGGTGGCGTCGAACTCCACGCCGGTGTCCGTGGTCACCTTGACCGTGGCGGGGATACGGCCCTCGTTCAGCTCGGTGACACCGGTGAAGGAGAAGGTCTCCTCGCCGGTGAGCCCCAGCGACTCGGCGGTCGTACCGGCCGGGAACTGGAGCGGGAGCACGCCCATGCCGATCAGGTTGGAGCGGTGGATGCGCTCGTAGGACTCGGCGATCACGGCACGCACGCCCAGCAGGGCGGTGCCCTTGGCTGCCCAGTCGCGGGAGGAGCCGGAGCCGTACTCCTTGCCCGCCAGGATGACCAGCGGGATGCCGGCGGCCTGGTAGTTCTGGGAGGCGTCGTAGATGAACGAGACCGGCCCGTCCGCCTGGGTGAAGTCGCGGGTGTAGCCGCCCTCGGTGCCCGGCGCGATCTGGTTGCGCAGCCGGATGTTGGCGAAGGTGCCGCGGATCATCACCTCGTGGTTGCCGCGGCGCGAGCCGTAGGAGTTGAAGTCACGGCGGGTCACGCCGTGCTCGGTGAGGTACTGGCCGGCCGGGGTGTCGGCCTTGATGGCACCGGCGGGCGAGATGTGGTCGGTGGTGACCGAGTCGCCGAGCTTCGCCAGGACGCGGGCGCCGGAGATGTCGGCGACCGGGGCCGGGTCCATGGTCAGGCCCTCGAAGTACGGGGGCTTGCGGACGTAGGTGGACTCCGGGTCCCACTCGAAGGTGGAGCCGGTGGGGATCGGCAGGGAGTTCCACTGGGCGTCGCCGGCGAAGACGTCGGCGTAGCTCTGGCCGAACATCTCCTGGCCGATGGCGGACGCGACGACGTCCTCGATCTCCTTCTCGGAGGGCCAGATGTCGGCCAGGTAGACCGGCTTGCCCTCGGAGTCGGTGCCCAGCGGCTCGGTGGTGATGTCGATCTTCATCGAGCCGGCCAGCGCGTAGGCGACCACCAGCGGCGGGGACGCCAGGTAGTTCATCTTGACGTCGGGGTTGATCCGGCCCTCGAAGTTGCGGTTGCCGGAGAGCACCGAGACGACGGCGAGGTCGTTGTCGTTGATCGCCTGGGAGATCTCCTCGGGCAGCGGGCCCGAGTTGCCGATGCAGGTGGTGCAGCCGTACCCGACCAGGTTGAAGCCCAGCTTGTCGAGGTACGGGGTGAGGCCGGCCCGGTCGTAGTAGTCCATGACGACCTTGGAGCCGGGCGCCAGGGTGGTCTTGACCCACGGCTTGCGGGTGAGACCGCGCTCGACCGCCTTCTTGGCCAGCAGCGCCGCACCGACCATGACGGACGGGTTGGAGGTGTTGGTGCAGGAGGTGATGGCGGCGACGGTGACGGCGCCGTGGTCCAGCTCGAAGGTGCCGTCCGCGGTGGTCACGGTGACCGGCTTGGAGGGCACGCCGTTGGAGACGGCGGGGGCGTCGGAGGCCGGGAAGGACTCCTTGCCCGCCTCGTCCACGTCGGCGGCCGAGACGTAGTTGCGGACGTCCGCGCCGAACTTCTGCTTGGCGTCGGCGAGCGCGATGCGGTCCTGGGGGCGCTTGGGGCCGGCGATCGAGGGGACGACCGTGGCGAGGTCCAGCTCCAGGTACTCGGAGAACTCCGGCTCGTTGGCCGTGTCCAGCCACAGGCCCTGCTCCTTGGCGTACGCCTCGACGAGCGCCAGCTGCTGGGCGTCGCGGCCGGTGAGCCGCAGGTAGCTGATGGTCTCCTCGTCGATCGGGAAGATCGCGGCGGTGGAGCCGAACTCCGGAGACATGTTGCCGATGGTGGCGCGGTTCGCCAGCGGGATGGAGGAGACGCCCTCGCCGTAGAACTCGACGAACTTGCCGACCACACCGTGGTTGCGCAGCATCTCGGTGATGGTGAGCACCAGGTCGGTGGCGGTGGTGCCGGTGGGCAGCGAGCCGGTGAGCTTGAAGCCGACCACGCGCGGGATCAGCATGGAGACCGGCTGGCCGAGCATGGCGGCCTCGGCCTCGATGCCGCCGACGCCCCAGCCGAGCACGCCCAGGCCGTTGACCATGGTGGTGTGGGAGTCGGTGCCGACCAGCGTGTCGGGGTACGCCTGGCCACCCCGCACCATGACGGTACGGGCCAGGTGCTCGATGTTGACCTGGTGCACGATGCCGGTGCCGGGCGGGACGACCTTGAACTCGTCGAAGGCGGTCTGGCCCCAGCGCAGGAACTGGTAGCGCTCGCGGTTGCGGCCGTACTCCAGCTCCACGTTCTGCTGGAACGCGTTCGGGGTGCCGAACTTGTCGGCGATCACCGAGTGGTCGATGACCAGCTCGGCCGGGGCCAGCGGGTTGATCCGGGCCGGGTCGCCGCCCAGCTCGCGGACGGCCTCGCGCATGGTGGCGAGGTCGACGACACAGGGCACGCCGGTGAAGTCCTGCATGATCACCCGGGCGGGGGTGAACTGGATCTCCTGGCTGGGCTGGGCGTTCGGGTCCCAGGAGCCGAGCGCCCTGATGTGCTCGGCGGTGATGTTCGCCCCGTCCTCGGTGCGCAGCAGGTTCTCCAGCAGCACCTTGAGGCTGTACGGGAGGCGGGCGGCGCCCTCCACTTTGTCCAGCCGGAAGATCTCATACGACTCGTCGCCCACCCGCAGCGTGGCGCGGGCGTCGAAGGTGTTGGCCGACACGACTTTCTCCTTCAGGGACCTTCACTAGATATCTCGATGTCGAGATAACTCTAGTACATCGACCCCGCGGACGCGCGGAGGGCCCCGCGTTCGGCACCACCCGGCCGGGTGCCCGGGCCGTCGCCACGGAAGATGGCGGGCCGGCCGCGTCCCGCGCCCGGGGCGCGGGACCGGGCGCGGCACCACCGGCACGGGCGCGCGCCCTCCCGGGACCTGATGCGCGGGTCCGCTCCCGCACCGATGCTGGGAAGGTGACAGCGGAGAAACGGCGGCTCCGGGAGACCACCCGGGGCACGGTCCGTGCCCCCTCCGCCTCCACCGGCGGCAGCCAACCGGGGGAAGCGGGGACCACGGCGCGCACCCCCGAACGGACCACCCGCGCCGCACCGGGCGGGCGCCGGATCCCCCGGGACACCGGGCCACTCACCCGAATGGCCCCCGCCCGGATGCCTCATCTCATATCTGAGATAGGGTCGCTTGCATGACCGATGACTACCTCGCCCGGATCGGGCAGCTCATCCGGGACGCGCGCCAACATCGTGGCTGGACGCAACTGCAACTCGCCGATGCGCTCAGCACCTCGCAGAGTGCCGTCAACCGGATCGAGCGAGGAAACCAGAACATCAGCCTTGAGATGATCGCGCGCATCGGGGAGGCCCTGGACAGCGAGATCGTGTCGCTGGGCTACTCCGGTCCGATGCATCTGCGCGTGATCGGCGGACGCCGGCTCTCCGGCAGCATCGACGTCAAAACGAGCAAGAACGCCTGCGTCGCGCTGCTGTGCGCCTCGCTGCTGAACTCCGGCCGCACCGTACTGCGCCGGGTCGCCCGCATCGAAGAGGTCTTCCGCATCCTGGAGGTCCTCAACTCCATCGGCGTCCGCACCCGCTGGATCAACGACGGCGCCGACCTGGAGATCCAGCCCCCGGCCCAGCTGGACCTGGACGGCATCGACGCGGACGCCGCGCGCCGCACCCGCAGCATCATCATGTTCCTCGGCCCGCTGCTGCACCGCGAGACCCACTTCAAGATCCCCTACGCCGGCGGCTGCGACCTCGGCACCCGCACCATCGAACCGCACATGACGGCCCTGCGCCGGTTCGGCCTGGAGATCACCGCGACGGAAGGCATGTACCACGCCACCGTCAACCGGCAGATCACCCCCGAACGGCCCATCGTCCTCACCGAGCGCGGCGACACCGCCACCGAGAACGCCGTCCTGGCCGCCGCCCGGCACGACGGCGTCACGGTGATCCGCAACGCCTCGTCCAACTACATGGTCCAGGACCTGTGCTTCTTCCTGGAAGAACTGGGCGTACGCGTCGAGGGCGTGGGCACCACCACCCTCACCGTGCACGGCGTCCCGCACATCGACCGCGACGTGGACTACTCCCCCTCCGAGGACCCGGTCGAGGCCATGAGCCTGATCGCCGCCGCGGTCATCACCGAATCGGAACTGACCATCCGGCGCGTCCCGGTGGAGTTCCTGGAGGTCGAACTGGCCGTACTGGAGGGCATGGGCCTCAACCACGACCTCTCCGCCGAATACCCGGCCGACAACGGCCGCACCCGGCTGGCGGACCTGACGGTGCGCCCCTCCAAACTGGAGGCGCCCATCGACAAGATCCACCCGATGCCGTTCCCTGGCCTGAACATCGACAACGTCCCGTTCTTCGCGGCGATCGCGGCCTCGGCCCACGGCTCGACCCTGATCCACGACTGGGTCTACGACAACCGCGCCATCTACCTCACCGACCTCAACCGCCTCGGCGGACGCCTCCAACTCCTGGACCCGCACCGCGTCCTGGTCGAAGGCACCACCCGCTGGCGCGCCGCCGAGATGATGTGCCCCCCGGCCCTGCGCCCGGCGGTGGTCGTCCTCCTGGCCATGATGGCGGCCGAGGGCACGTCGGTGCTGCGCAACGTGTACGTGATCAACCGCGGCTACGAGGACCTGGCCGAACGCCTGAACTCGGTGGGCGCCCAGATCGAAACCTTCCGCGACATCTGACGGCATGGACGCCGCCGCGCCCCTGCCCGCCCGCTGCTAAGCGGGGGCGGGGGCGTCTGTGTGTCAGGGGTGCCTAGACGACTTACTTCAGACGGAAGTCCCCAGTGAGGTATGCCGGTTGCGCGCGTCGTGCTGAGTGCGGCTGTTGGCTGCACACAGGGATCACCCCCCGCAGGCGCGGGGCCGACAGGGCGTCGGCGAAGCCGCGCACGCCGCGCGTCGGAACATCCCCGCGGGCGCGGGGCCGACAGACAGATGGTGATGTCCGGGCAGGCCGCGCAAGGAACATCCCCGCGGGCGCGGGGCCGACACCCCGCCAGCGTCGGCCGGTGACCGTCGCGTAGGAACACCCCCGCGGGCGCGGGGCCGACACCTGAGACGAGGCACGGAATCCGGCGTCGGTCGGAA
The DNA here is from genome assembly GCF_900116145.1 of Streptomyces harbinensis. Classification (GTDB taxonomy): domain Bacteria; phylum Actinomycetota; class Actinomycetes; order Streptomycetales; family Streptomycetaceae; genus Streptomyces; species Streptomyces carpaticus. The sequence goes on from NZ_FPAB01000001.1 coordinate 794,796, forward strand.
CATCCCCGCGGGCGCGGGGCCGACGGCCTGTACCTGCACCGCCACGATCCGGGCGCGGGAACATCCCCGCGGGCGCGGGGCCGACATCCGGCCGCCGGGGCCGCGCCACGACAGGGCCGGAACATCCCCGCGGGCGCGGGGCCGACGGCCTGTACCTGCACCGCCACGATCCGGGCGCGGGAACATCCCCGCGGGCGCGGGGCCGACATCCGGCCGCCGGGGCCGCGCCACGACAGGGCCGGAACATCCCCGCGGGCGCGGGGCCGACACCACCAGCGCGTCCATGGCGGACGGCGCTCAGGGAACATCCCCGCGGGCGCGGGGCCGACGGCAGTCAGGTCGGCGACACCGGGCGGCAGTTCGGAACATCCCCGCGGGCGCGGGGCCGACTTAACGGAAGACAGCAGACGCACGGGTGGTCAGGGAACATCCCCGCGGGCGCGGGGCCGACCTGACCGGCGTCCCGCGCTTCGGCGGGTCCGCCGGAACATCCCCGCGGGCGCGGGGCCGACTGCCGCCGCAGCGTCGCGCCCGTACACCAGCTCGGAACATCCCCGCGGGCGCGGGGCCGACTTACCGGAAGCCAGCTGGCGCACGGGTGGTCAGGGAACATCCCCGCGGGCGCGGGGCCGACCCTTTTTGAGCTGGGGTTTTATCGTGCCAGGGCTCCGTTTTCATTCAGTTGCGTCGGCACTGGCTCACCTCCTGTTCCGTGCCGAGAGGATCAGACCGTCGAAGTCCACCGGACGCCAGCGGTCGCGGCCGGCGGTGCGGACGGCCCAGCCCTGTTCGTTGGCCGCGGGTTCCACGAGCACGGCCTGGCCGTCGCCGATGCGCGTGGTCAGGAGGTCCCACAGACGGTCCCGGACCCGGCGGTTCGGGTTGCCGACGAAGACGCCCGCGTTGACCTCCACCATCCAGCGTGTGAGGTGGCCACGCAGTCCTTCCGGGGCGGCGATGAGCACGATAACGGTCATCCGGACGTCCTCGGGTCGCTGTCGGGTTCCTCGAACTCGGGGCCGATGACGGCGATGTGCTGGTCGCCCATGGAGGCCGGGCGGGAGGCGGTTTCCGGCCCGGGGAACGCCGCCTCCGCGGGGCTGTCCCGGTCGTCCGCCCAGTTCACACCGGACGGCACGGCGCCCAGCCGTTCGTCCCACAGCTCTCCCGCCGCCGGGGTATCGGTCTCCGTGCCCTCGGCGGCGAGGAGCATCTTGATGTCCGCCACGATGCGCGCGAGCAGCTTCGTCCCGGCCACCAGGTCACGGAGGCCGAGGCGGGCGTCCCGTTCCTCGGTCAGTCCTTTGGCCATCAGGTCGAAGGCCAGCGGAATGGTGTACTCCGCCTTGTAGAGGTCGGCGATGTCGAGAACGAAGGAAATAGCCGACCCGGTGTGCACGAAGCCGAGGCCCGGGCTCGCTCCGATCCCCACGATGACCGCGTGACAGATGCCGTACAGGGCTGCGTTGGCCGCCGAGAGCAGTCGGTTGAGATCGTCACCGGCCGCGAAGGCGTCTCCCGCCTTGTACACCCGGCCGTCCCAGGGCACCCCGGTACGGCGCGCGTGTTCCCGGTAGAGCCGGCGGATGCGGGTTCCCTCGCGTCCGCGGAGTTGTTGCATGGTGGCGGTCGAGACGTCCTCGCCGGGGAAGCGCATCCCGTACATGGCACGGGCGACCGCCAGGCGTTCCTTGGGGCGGGTCACCAGCCACGCCTGCCGGTGGAGCAGCCCGGCGCCCCTGGCGGGTCCGAGACCGGCGGCGTACATGCGCACGCCCTGTTCGCCGACCCAGCACACGGCGGTGCCGGAGTCCGCCAGCAGGCGTATCGCGCCATGGGTGACCCGGGTGCCGGGTCCGAGGAGGACAACGGCGATCATCGCGGCCGGAACCCGCACCGTCTGCCGCTTGTTGACGATGACGACGGCGTTCTCGTCGCGGTCGAGGTGGCTGCGTTCCACGTAGACGCTGGAGACGCGGTCCACGATGCGGTGCAGGTCGTGCGGGTCGGCCTTCCACCAGATGTCGGCCATGGGTCAGTGGTTTCCTTCGGGGACCGGGGCGAGGGTGAGCAGTCCGCAGCCGTACGCCTTGGCGGGGCCGATGCCGTTGAGCAGGCGGTCGGTGAAGGTGGCGGGATCGGTCACGCGCAGGCGCCCCTCGAACGTCGCGGTGCTCAGGGTGACGTGCGGTTTCCGGGGGTTCCCGGGGTTGCCCCGTGCCTCGCCTTTCGCGAACGAGTGCCGCCGCCGTTCGGTGATCCGCAGGTCACGGGGGACGTCCTCGCCCCCGGAGAGGTCTGCTTCGTCCTCCGAAACGGAGGGAACGAACCGGGCCGGCGGAACGGTGAAGCCCCACCGCTCCGTGCGTTCGAGGAACCAGCGCAACTGAGCACTCGCCGTGCGGTGGCCAAGACGCAGCCCACGGGGGCGGCGGGCCTCGGCCGACGAGCCCGCGGCATTCAGCCGGGCCTGCTGCCCCGGGGTGGGCCTGAGCGGTTTGAGCGTGTTCTGCACCGGGTTGGCGGTCAGCCGGAACGCGAACTCGCGGCCGAGCGCGACGCGGTCCAGCAGAGGGGTGTAGTCGCGGACGGCGACGTGCTCGCCGTCCGCGTCCGGCCACCCGGCGCTCTCGACGATGTGCGTCCAGTCCGGCTTGGAACGGGTGAGGACGAAGAGGTGGGGGCGGTGCGGGTTGTCGGCGTCGAGGCGCCAGAGGACCCGTTCCGAGTCGGGGGCGCCCGGGATGCCACCGGCCACCGCGCCGTGCATCGCGCGCGGGTTCGCCAGGAGGGCACGGCTCGCGGCCCGCAGGGGATTGATGCGGATGCGGGAGAGGTACGTCATGTGGTCACCAGCCCAGGAGGGCGAAGGGGTCGTGCCCGGCGCCGTCCTCCGGGCTCTCGGTGGCGGAGCTCCCGGCCGGCCGGGGAAAGCCGGTCGGGACGGAGAACCAGTCGTGCCGCACCCGTCGGTCGGCGAACGACCGGCGCAGCGGGTCGAAAGAGAGCGGGACGTCGTTGAGGACGTCGTCCCCCTCGGGGTCCTCCACGGTGACCGCGCAGCGGACAGTTGCCGGGAAGGCGGAACGTTCGGCTCCGCGCTCGCGTCGCCAGCGGGCGGCGTAACGCTCCCGCGCCCGCCGGGAAACCTGCCACGGGGTCTCGCGCAGCGCCGTTTCCGCGTCGGTGTCCCGGACACCCAGGCAGACCGGCTGTGTGGGCGGACACGATCGGCGTCCCAGCGCCAGTGGGAAGGCCGGATGGCGGACGGCGTGCTGAAGGCTGAGCAGGACGTCCCGCGGGCCGGCGACAGCGGCGAGGAAAATTGCGTCCTGAAGGTAGTAGCGCGTGGTCACATGGGTGTGCTTGGCGGGTGAGGTGGGTTTCTGGATGCCCTTGGCCGAGACGCCGGCCTGCGGCAGCGGGCGTCCCCGGTAGTCGCTGACGGTGTGGAAGTCGCGCAGCAGGGTGCCGGGCTGGTCCACCCGTACGCCCAGCGTCAGGGGGGCCAGGTCTTCTAGGGAGTCCTCCCTGGCTCGGCCGGACGCCGCCGCGAGCAGGCCGATGACGCCGGACTTGGTGGGGGTGGGGCGGGTCTCGCGCCGGTTGAAGGTGCTCCGGTCACCCCATGCCTGAAGGGGGCCGGCGAGTCGCAGGAGCAGGACGGCGGCATCCCCGGACGGGCTCGTGGTCACCGGGCCTCGCCCCCGGTGAGGTGCGTGTTCAGGTCGGCCAGCAGTGCGTCGAAGGGCCGGGCCGCGCCGAACGCCTGCTCCAGGGCGTCGAGCGTTCCGCCGTGCTCGGGGGACAGGGTGTGACAGTGGGCGGTGAACGACGGCGCGTCGCCCCAGGCACGGAAGGCGGTGAGCTGTTCATGCGCCAGGCGGCTGATCGAGGCGGGGGCGATGCCGGCGTGCGTCCCGGTGCCCGGGGTGACCGGCTCTTCGAAGGCGGAGATCAGATTGACCGGCTGATCGGTGCGGACGGTGACGGCGACCAGACGAGGGAGGGTGTGGTGGGCGAAGGAGTTCTGGTAGCCGGTGGGCATGGCGCGGGCGAAGGAGGTCAGAAACTGGGTGACCGCCTCGGCAGCGCTCTTCTCGTCGGAGAGGTTGTCGACGAGCTGGTGCAGGCCGATGGTGGCGTACCGGTAGAGCGTGGCGGAGTTGAAGCCGATGGTGCCGATCATGCCGGCGCCGGTCTCCTCCTTCTCGTTCTCGTCGTCGACGGCCGTGTAGTAGTCGAACTCCAGCTCGGTGGTGTGGGTGGACAGCGCGTGAGCGACCTGTACGGCGGCGTCCACGTTGAGGGCGGGGATGTCGGCCACCATGCGGCCGAAGAGCGCGACGTCGATGGGGTGGCCGGCGCGGAACGCCTCCCGTACCGGCAACTGCTTGACCTCGGCCGCGAGGTCGGCGTCGTCGAGGGCGGCGAGTTCGGCGGCTCGGTCCTGTACGAGAGCGGCGACCGCGTCGAGCTGGCGGCGGCCGTAGAAGAAGAGGTACGCGGTGTCTCCTTCCTTCTTCCCGGCGGTGATCCCGAGAGGGGCGAGGAGGGCACCGCTGAGCCGGGCCGCGGTTGCGGAGTCCAACCCGGTGGTGTCGGCGATGCGTTCGGTGAGCTTGCCGGCGACGCGCTTGGTGCGGGTACCGAGGTCCTGCTGCGGAACGCGTTCGGCGAAGTGGAGGCGGGTGGCCCGCTTCCAGGCCTGGGAGGAGACACGGGAGCGGCGGGTTCCGCCGAAGTGGGCTTCCTTCGGGTTGCCCTGGTCATCGCGGTTCAGGTTGGCCGGCGGAACGGTCTGGATGATGTGCACGTCGATGTACTTGCGCGAGGTCATGGTGTTCTCCGCGGATCGGATACGTGAGGTGGTGGTGGGCGCGAGCGAGCCGGTTCCTGCAAGGAGGAACGCGCTCAGCTCAGCTCAGCGGCTCGGGCTTGCGGGCGTAGTACTCAAGGCCCCAGCGGCGGCGGACCCGGCGGCGCCGGTCCGGCAGCCGCCAGTCGTGAAGGTCCTCCAGCAACATGTCGTAATCCAGGGGCTGGCCGCCGGTGCGCAGCTGGGTGACGAGCCCGCGCAGCCGGTGGCGCAGCGAGGACACCGAGGTGGCGTTGGCGGCGGCGTCCACCCGGCGGTCCAGCGCCTCGGCACCGAATCGCCCGCTGTTCCGGAGGTGGGCCAGGGCGGTGCCCAGGCCGACGTGCGGCCGGTGCATGGGATCGCGGCGGCTCTGCTGGTGCAGGCCGTACAGGGCGAGGGCGGCGTGCTCGGCCTCCAGCCGCGGCGGAAGGTGCCCGTCGCAGGGGGTCGTGTAGAAGGCCCACAGGGAGAAGACGTCCCCGGCGGGGCGGCCCAGCCCGGACCGCAAGGCGGCCAGGTCCTCGCCGGGTGGCTCGATCGGCTGCCCGGTGGAGCGGACCCGCCAGGTGCCGCCGGCGGTGACGTAGCGGTTCCAGTAACGGGGGGTCCGTGCGGGCGTGTTCTCCGGCGTCTCCGCTCGGGTACCGGCCGCGCCGGGCCCGGGCGTCGGGCGCGGGGTGTTCTCGCTGGTTCCTGTGCTGTCGGACGTCACGAGGTCGGTCATCCTTCGCTGCGGGGGTGTTCGGGGGTCGGCACGGCGGCAGCGCGAGCGGCTCGGCGTGTGGCCGCGGCCCGGGGCAGCACGGTGGCGAGCCGGGCGCGGAAGCTCTGTTCGGCCGTGGCCAGGCGGTAGATGTGCTCGGTCTTGTCCTTGATCACCCGGCGCCCGGAGAAGACGCCGGGCGCGGTGGTGGCGAGCACCTGCTCGGCCACCTTCCAGGCGTGGCCGGCGGCGTGCCGTTCCCACTGCTCCAGGGCGCGCTCGGTCGCTTCGAAGTCGGCCGGGCCGGCGCGGAGTTCGAGGAGCAGCAGCCGGGCGGGGGCGTCCAGGGCGTACAGGAGGGTTTCCCCGGGGCGCTGGCCCTTGTCCCAGGGGATGGGGTCACCGCCGGCGGCGCGCATCAGGTCGCCGGAGAGGTGGTTGAGGGCCGTTGCCAGCTGTTCCGCCTGCTCGGCGGCCACCAGCAGGGAGGTGCGCAGTTCCCCTTCCGGGTCGAGGGCGACGAGCGGCAGGGGGATGGCGTCGGCGTAGAGGTCCTCCACCACGGCGGACTGATTGCCGTAGGCGATCCCGGTGAGTTCCACGCGCAGCGGGTAGTCGGCGGGCAGTCGGTCCCGGATTCCGGCGAGTTGGTCCAGCAGCATGCTGGTGCGGAAGCCGGGTCGGTCGCCGCGGGCATCGCGCTGCTCGCGCTCCACCGCGAGGAATGCTTTCAGTCCGCGCCAGCCCGCTGTGCCGGTCTGGTGGCGGTAGGGCAGCGCGGCCGCAGCGGGCCGTTTCGCGGCGGCGCCCGTCTTCGGCCTTTTGGCGGCGGGAGGCAGCTTCCAGGCGGTGTGCGGTTCGTGGTCGGGTGTGACGGTCAGGCGGTCCCCGGCGGAGACGACGACCCTGGTCACCCGGACACCGGCCGGGGTGTCCTCCGGAATCAGCCGGATGCGGCGGGACTGCCAGGTCCACAGATCCAGAGGTCCGCGGGATGCTCGCTCCTGCCAGGCGGGAAGGGCACAGGAGAGGGTGTCCTCGATGCGTCCGCTGGTATCGCGCCGACGCCACTGCGGGAGATCGTCGGAAAGCGAGGTGCGGCCGACGGGGATGTTCAGGACCAACGTTTCGAACAGGGTGGGGCCCAGCGGCATCACCACGCCCAGTTGCCCCAGGGGGCCGGTCGGATTGCCGGTCGTTTTGCCCGCTTTGACGCGGGGGTCCCCGACCGCTCCGGTCTTGATGGCGGCGGTGTCCCAGCAGTGGGCGTGCAGCAGCCAGCGCGCTGCCTGAGCGGGCGTGAGCTCAAGCGGATCGCCCTCGGTTCTCGACGCGAACAGGGGCACGTTGTTCCCGGTTGCGGCAGTGGCCACCACCAGGGCGGCTCCCTTGGTCTCCCCCTTCGCGGTCCGCAGACCGGCCACCTGCCCGAACGGATCGGACGGGTCGAAGAGGTCGAACCGGGCCCGGTGTTCGGCCAAGTAGTCGCTGAGGCGCTGACGTTGGCCGGCGTCCAGAGAACCGGCGCGTAACAGCGCCAGTCCGTCGGCGGCGTCGGCTGGATACCCGAGGGCGTCCACGAGAATCGGCAGGAGCACCTGCCGGAAGATGGCGGGCTTCTGGGTGGGGATGTCCACCACCAGGTCCCGGTACCGCTCGGCATGCAAGAGCAACTCCCGCACGCCCACCTCCACCGTGCCACCCGGCCCGGTGTGGCCGGTGTCCGCACCCGGGTCCGTGACCTGGACGGATAACCAGGGTTCGTCGAGCAGGTTGAACGACATCATGCTTCTCCAAACTTCTTTGTCTGGTGCCACAGCACTCTTGCAGCCCCTTCCGGTGCCCCGCAGCCGAATGCGAGAATTCCCCCGGCCTCGCGTGGGCGCGCCCCGCTCGGACAAGGGGCACGGCCCGGCGGGGGTGGCTCCCTTCTGTGTCTCGCCGACCGGTCGGCCCCGCAGTGGCGGGGCCGGAGCCACGACCGGCCCGGCCGGCGATGTCAGTGCGCGGTGAGCCGTCGCTCCACCAGCCCCAGCTCGCGGTCGTACCGGACCTCGTAGTCGCCCAGCACGGCCGTACGACGGCTGTCCAGTTCCAGCGCCGGGCAGTACCGCAGACGGGCATGGCCCCGCCACCCCGGCAGCGGGCGCAGCTCCCGCAGCGCAGCCTCGGTGAGCGACTGCGGCAGCCGGACGGTACCGGCGAGCAGATCCTCCAGCAGCTCGTCCGCGACATCACCGTTCACGGACAGGGCGCGGCCGTTGATCGTGTGGGGCACCTGGCCCTGCCGCACCACCACAACCACCTCGACCGTGGGCGCGCCGTCCCGCACGAGCCATTCCGCCGAGGCGTCGTCGCCGTTCTCCGCCCGCCCCGCGTAGTGCAGGCCGGCCAGCGTGCGCCCCTCCCGGTCGCCGCGTCTGGTCAGCAGGGACGCGCCCGCTGTCTCCGCGCGTTGCCGCTCCGTTGTCTCCCACTGGGTGCGTGCGGCCTCGGTGGCCTCCCGCCACGGGGGTGGCAGTGAGGCGTCCGACGCCTCGTATCCGGCGGCGACCAGGTCCGGTACCCGCGCCGGCACCCGCCAGCCCGCCTCCGCGGTCTCCCTCTCGGCGCCGGGGAGCGATTGCCGTACCAGTGCGGCGGACCGCAGCAGCAGAAAGCGCCCGTACACGGCTTCCGAGACGCCCGGAAATCGGGGCGCGCCACCCCCCAGGGCGGTCGTCCCGGTGACCACCACCCGCGGGGCGGCCAGCCGGGCCGGCCGGCGCACCCCGGCATGGCGGTGCAGGCGCCCGATGCGCTGAAGGAGCAGATCGACGGGCGCCAGGTCGGTCACCAGCAGGTCGGCGTCGACGTCGAAGGACTGCTCCGCGAGTTGGGTGGCCACCAGGATCAGCCGGTGCGGGCGCCCCTCCGTTCCCCCGGTCGGACCCAGCAGGTCAAGACATCGCGCCGTCCGATCCGCCCGGTCACCTGCGGTGAGACGCCCGTGCAGCAGGTGTACGTCCGCGCCGAACCGGTCGCGCAGCAACTGGTACAGCCGTTGGGCTCTGGCCACACTGTTACGGATGACCAGAGCACAACCGCCGGTGGACAGTTCCCGCTCCAGCAGATCGGCGACGGAACGGGCCGCTGCCTCATCGGCCGCCTCTCGCTCCGCCCGCTTCGTACGAGGCGGCGGCACGCGTTCGGGGAGAACGTCGATGGCGACGGAGAGGTCGGGGCGCCAGCCCGGGCCGTGGTCGACCAGGTACGCGGGCTCCGTTCTGCCCTCCATCTCCCCCGGGGCCCCCACCGGAACCTCCGGCCAGGCAGCTGTCACCGAGGGGTAACCACCGGGCTCGGGCAGGCCGCCGGCCGTGTACTCCTCGCGGGACATGGCACCGGCCAGGTAGGCGCCGACGAGATCCTGCCGCTGCCGGGGCGGCAGCGTCGCCGAGAGCAGTACCACCGGAACGCCGGCTTGCCCCAGCCAGCGCAACCCTTCGCGCAGGAACTGGGACATGTAGACGTCGGCGGCGTGCACCTCGTCGAGGATCACCACTTTGCCCATCAGCCCGGCCATGCGCAGCATGACGTGTTTCGTCCTGGTCGCCGCGAGGAGCAGTTGATCGATGGTGCCGACGACGAACGGGCAGAGCAGGCCACGCTTGGACCCGAGGAACCACTCGGCCGGGCCCCGGGCTCCCGGCCCGGTGGCGGAGGGCTCGTCCCACGGATCGCTGGAGGTGACCCCGTACGGGTCGTCGTCCAGGCACTCCCCGTACGCGTCCACGCCCCCGAACCGGGAGGCGTCGTCCTCCTCGGAGCCGGCCACCATCGCGCGCCATTCCGGGTTGAACATCCGCTTGCCGTGCAACAGCGCCACCCGAGAGGACAAGTCGCCGTCGATCCGGTCCAGCCAGGTCCGGACCTGCCCGAACATCGGATCGCTGGTGGCCTGCGTGGGCATACCGACGAAAACACCGTCCGCCCCGAACCGGGCCGCGAGGATCTCCGCCGCCAGCAGCGCGGCCTTGGTCTTGCCCTCCCCCATCGGCGCCTCGACCACCACCAGCCCCGGCGCGGTCATGCGCCGTGCCGCCTCGATCACCATCGTCTGGGAGGGGCGCGGGTCCTGGCCGAACCGGTCGCGGAACGCCTCGGAACCGGGCAGATCGTGGCTCCCCCAGCCCCGGTGCAGCCCCAGGGCGGTCCACGCCTTTCCGGCGCGTGCGCGAGCGGCTTCGAACGTCACCCGGTGCGGGTCGTCGACCCCTTCGAAGTGCCGCTCGTCGCTGGCGATCCAGTCCGCCATCACGATCAGCCCGCTCAGATGCAGCTGCACGGCACGACTCGGCGTACGTACGGGAGCCACGGCCGTGACGTTCTCGAAGCCCAGCTCCGTGGTGAAGCGTTCCAGAAGGGCTCGTTGGGCAGCGGGCCACGGCCCGGTGCCGGCCAGATGCCCCTTCGCGGTTCGGGCGGGCGTGAGTTCCCCCCGACTGGGGAACCTGCCGTGATGCCCGGCGACGAGCGGCCAGACCCAGTCGATCTGCTGTTCCGTCCAGCCGGCTGCGGCGAGGTCCCGGCACAACAGGTGCCCACCGGCGCGGTCATGGCGCCACCGCCTGCGGGCGACGAGCGGCTCGTGCCAAGTCAGCCCGGCCCGCCGCACCGCCTCGGCGCCCTCCGGCCACATCCGTTGGAAGGCGGGGGTGGCCTTGCCGTAGTCATGGACGCCGCAGAGCCAGGAGAAGAACCGCCGCCCCTTGCCCGGTCCTCCTGCGATGTCGTCCACGACCAGCCGGGTGGAGGGGGCCAGGAAGCCGTCCCACAGGCGTTCGGCCACGGCAGCGGTATCGAGGAGATGCGAGAGCAGCACGTTCTTCCTGCCACCGGCCTTCCCGGCCGACTTCCCCCACAAGGCCGCCACCACCCGCTCCCCGCAGGCCGGCGCCCCGCCCTGACCATCACTCAATGTGCCACCCCTGGTACAACTGGTAGGTACTTCTTGGGATGCAGACCTTAGAGCAAGGCACTGACAATCGACGGGGGATGCGGCGGAGCCGGTCGGTTCCGCCGTGCCACCGGATGCGCAAGGATGAGGGAGGATCCGCGAACGTACCGAATGAAAACCGGCCTTCGGCCCGGTAAACGAGCAGGTCAAGAAGTGTCGGCCCCGCACCTGCGGGGGTGTTCCTGCAAGAGCTTCGATCGATCACGGTCACGGAGAGTCGGCCCCGCACCTGCGGGGGTGTTCCGACCCGGGCGGAGGTTGCATACTGGACTCGAAGGTCGGCCCCGCACCTGCGGGGGTGTTCCCCGGGTGGGCATGATGCTCAGCTCCGCCCATGAGTCGGCCCCGCACCTGCGGGGGTGTTCCGCGATATCAGCAGAGACGTGACGCCCGCGCAGAGTCGGCCCCGCACCTGCGGGGGTGTTCCCTGTCCTCACGCCCCAAGATCAGGAAGTGCCCGGTCGGCCCCGCACCTGCGGGGGTGTTCCGAGCCCGCGTCGCGCGGGCGGCGCGCGCGGCTGGTCGGCCCCGCACCTGCGGGGGTGTTCCCTT
>NZ_FPAB01000001.1:807134-962847 GCF_900116145.1 Streptomyces harbinensis
CGGCGATGTCGGCCCCGCACCTGCGGGGGTGTTCCGACATCCCCGCCGACCGGCCCCTGCCTGCCGGCGTCGGCCCCGCACCTGCGGGGGTGTTCCCGGCGGCACCCCGATCTGCTCCACACACCGGGCGTCGGCCCCGCACCTGCGGGGGTGTTCCCCGCTCTGTGCCTGTTGGTGCTGTCGGCGCTGGCGTCGGCCCCGCACCTGCGGGGGTGTTCCGTGGACGTCCGAGATGTTGCGCACGCCGGAGGGGTCGGCCCCGCACCTGCGGGGGTATTCCCGCGCTCTCCGAGCTGCGCTCGGCGGGCCGCATGTCGGCCCCGCACCTGCGGGGATGTTCCCTCGGGCCGGGCGCACGTCTACGCAACGGCGCGGTCGGCCCCGCACCTGCGGAGGATGTTCCCAGCCGATCGCGGGTGTCCACCCGCACAACGGTGTCGGCCCCGCACCTGCAGGGGTGTTCCACGGGTGCGGTCCTCTCCGGGCGGGGCGTCGGCGTCGGCGCACCTGCGGGGGTGTTCCTCCGTGGTGGCCGCCGTGGTGGTGATGGTTGCGGTCGGCCCTGCACCTGCGGGGGTGTTCCCCGGGACGCGACCATCGCGTGGCTGACGGCGATGTCAGCCCCGCACCTGCGGGGGTGTTCCGCTGATCTCCCTGGTCACCCTGGCCCGTGCCGCGTCGGCCCCGCACCTGCAGGGGTGTTCCCGTCGCCGTGCACGAGGACGTCGTCGGCCGTCTGTCGGCCCCGCGCCTGCGGGGATGTTCCCGACCAACGCGCGACGCAGGTTCAGATGAACGTGTCGGCCCCGCACCTGCGGGGAGGCACCTCGGCGCAGGCGAGGGATCGGGGCCGGCCCGCCGGTGTAGATCAGCGGTGTGCTGCGAAGTGGACGAAGGGAGCCCAGGCTTCTTGGCTGACTGTGAAGTGCGGGCGAGCGCTGTCCTTGGAGTCCCTGACGTGGATGGCCTGGTCGGCGATCGCGACTTCTACGCAGCTGTCGCCCTGGCTGCCGCTGTAGGTGGACTTGAACCAGGCGAGTTCCGTACCACCGCTCATAGCTCTCCTCGCAGTCGTTCCAGCAGGTCCCGGGATGCGTTGGGGCTCAGGGCCTGCGAGCGCAGTGTTTCATAGCGCTGGCAGAGCAGACTCATCTCTTTTGCGTCGGAGATGAGACGTCCGTTTTCCTGTCCCTCTGAGTAGCCGAGTCGGCGGCCTTCCGGGGTTTCCAGAACCTGCAACGGTCCGTCCAGGCACGCGTGGAGGGCTCCGTCGAGCGGCACCAACTGGAGGCTCACGTTGCGCGGGGCGCTGCGTTCCAGCACGTGGTCGATCAGTTCGCGCATCACCTGGGCGTCGCCGAACCGCCGCCGGAACACGTGCTCTTCGACGATGAAGCTGAACGGCACCGTGGGCCGTTCCCGCATCGTCTGCTGTCGGTCCATCCGGGCGGTCAGCTGCGCCTCCAGTTCCTCGTCGGTCCGCAGCGGGATCGTGCCCTCGAACACCGCCCGCGCGTACGCCTCCGATTGCAACAGGCCGGGTACCAGCCGGCACTCATACGTGCACAGACTCACCGCCTCCCGTTCCAGCCGGGCCCAGCGGCGGAACCAGGCCGCCAGACCGGCCTCGCCCCGGGTGAGGTGGCGGGCGGCCTTGCGCAGGGCTCCGGTGTTGCCGAGGGCCTCTTCCGCGCGTTCCACGAAACCCGCGTCCGGCATCCGGCGGCCCAGTTCCACGGATTCCACGGTGTGCTTGGAGTACTGCACCCGGTTGGCGAGTTCGACGCGGCTCAGTCCGGCGTGTTCGCGCAGGTCCTGGACGACCGCGCCGAAGGTGCGGAGACTGTCGGATGGGTGGGGTTCGCGTTCCCCGTCCCCCGCCGGGGTCGCGGCCGGGGCCGTGTTCTGTTCGACGATGTCCATGCGCGCCTTCCTCCTCCGCACCGCGACGGGTTCCGGGCGCCCCCGTACGCGTCCTCCAGCCTGATGACCTTGCCCGCGTACTGTCCACTCCGCGTGTGCGTACGTTGACGCCATGTACGGGGCGAATGGATCGCGCCAGGGTGAAATGGGCACCAGTCTGACGTCATGAACGAAGTGACTTCCCCTGTCGGCGCCCCTGTCCGGACCTTCACGCAGTTGTTCTCGTCCTCCTGGCGCGGGGCCCGGCTCGCCCGGCTGCTCGGGGTGGTCGAACTGCGCGCCTGGGGCGCCCCGCAGGACCTCCGGGAGCGGGCCGAGATCGTCGTCGCCGAGCTGGCCACCAACGCCGTCCAGCACGGCCGGCTGCCCGGCCGGGACTTCCGGCTCGGGCTGTTCTTCGCGCCGTCGGCCGGTTGTCTGCGCGTCGAGGTCACCGATGCCCGGGGGGACGTGTACCCGCAGGTCCCGCCGGTCGTCGGTGATCTCGACGAACTGCTGCCCTGTGGGCGCGGGCTGTCGCTGGTCGCGGCGCTCAGCGACCACTGGGACGCGGTGCCGTACCCGCCGAGCGGGAAGACCGTACGGGCCGTGCTCTCGTCACCGGGTGGCCGTTGAGCGCCGTGGGCGAGGAGGCGGTCCGGAGCGCCACCGCGCTGAACGTTCTCAAGCGATGTGTTTCTGCGTGGACTTGACGGTGTTCACCGCCGTGTGGCGGGCGAGGTGTCCGGCGAGGGCTTCGCCCTCGACGTCCACGGTGGGGACGAGCCGGTCCAGTGCCCGGGGCATCCACCAGATGTGCCGGCCGACGATGAGCATGACGGCGGGCACGATCAGCATGCGGACCAGGAACGCGTCGACCAGGACGCCGATGGCCAGGGCGAAGCCGATGGTCTTGAGGATGATGTCGTCGGTGAGGGTGAAGCCCGCGAACACGCCGACCATGATGAGGGCGGCGGCGCCCACGACACGGGCGCTGTGGGTGAATCCGTCGATCACCGCCTGCCGTGCCGGGACGCCGTGGACGTACGCCTCCCGCATGCGGGTGACGAGGAAAACCTCGTAGTCCATCGCCAGGCCGAACAGGATGCCGGTGAGCAGGATCGGCAGCAGGAACAGGACGGGGCCGGTGGCGTCGAGTCCGATCAGTGTGTTGAGCCAGCCCCACTGGAAGACGGCGACGGTCGCGCCGAGGGAAGCGCCGACGGAGAAGAGGAAGCCGAGGGCGGCCTTCAGCGGAACCCAGATGGAGCGGAAGACGGCGATGAGCAGGACGACGGCCAAGCCCACGACGACGGCGAGGTAGAGCGGGAAGACGTCGATGAGTGCGTTGGAGATGTCGACATCGACGGCGGTGAGGCCGGTGACCATCGCGCGGGCTCCGGTGTGGTCGGGCAGGTCCGCGAGTGCGGCGCGGAGGTCGGCGACGAGGTCCTTGGTGGTGCGGTCCGACGGCCCGGCGACGGGGATCACCGTGAGCGTCGCGAGCCGCGCCGTTTCCAGTTGCTGGGTGTAGGTGTGGAGCGCTTCCGGGCTGTCGCCGGTCAGGGCCGGGATGACGGCGGCGACGTGGGAGTCGTCCCGGGCGGCCAGGGCGTGCAGGCTCTCGGTGGCGGTGTCGACGGCGGCGGCCGGGTCGCGGGCCTCGTCGGTGTCGATGACGACGAGCAGCGGGCCGTTGGCCCCGGCGGTGAAGTGTTCAGAGATGAGGTCGTAGGCGATGCGCGCGTCGCTGTCGGCGGGTTTGGTGCTGTCGCCGGGGAGGGCGAGTTGCAGGGACGCCGCCGGGAGGGCGGCGACGGCGGCGAGCGCGATGCCCGCCACGAGTGCGGACCGGCGGTGCCGGGCGAGTCCTTCGGCCCAGCGGCGGCCGAGGGTACGGGGCGCGGCGGCGGGGACGGCGGAGGTGTCGGCGGTCTGGGGCGCGGTGGCGGTGGGCTGCGCCGGGGTTCGGGTGCGGCGGCCGGTGGCGCGGGGGCCGGTGAAGCCGAGGAGCGCGGGCAGCAGGGTGAGGGCGACGAGGACGGCGACGGCCACGGTGAACGCCCCGGCCAGGCCCATCTCGGTGAGGAAGCCGATGCCGCACACCGCGAGCCCGACGAGCGCGATGATGACGGTGAGGCCGGCGAACACCACGGCCGAGCCTGCGGTGCCCACGGCGCGGCCGGCCGCTTCGTCCAGCGGGCGGCCCCGGCGGACCTCGGCCTGGTAGCGGGACAGGATGAACAGCGCGTAGTCGATGCCGACCGCCAGTCCGAGCATGGTGCCGAGTGCGGGGGTCGTGGTGCCGAGTTCGGCGAAGCCGGTCAGGGTGGCGATGGCGGCCACGCCGATGCCGACGCCGACCAGCGCGGTCAGCAGCGGCATCCCGGCGGCGACGAGCGAGCCGAAGGTGAGGGCGAGCACCACGAAGGCGAGTGCGATGCCGATGGCTTCGGCCAGGGCGCCGTCCATCTCGATGCCGAGCACGTCGCCGCCGATGGCGACCGTCAGGCCGGCCTCCTCGGCGACGGTGCGGGCGGCTTCGAGGGCGTCGCGGTCGGCCGGGGTCAGGTCGGCCGCGCCGTGCGCGTAGCCGACGGAGACGTAGCCGGTACGGCCGTCCTCGCTGATCGTGCCGGTGGTGAACGGGTCGAGGACCGATACGACGTTGTCCGTCGTCAGCACGGCGAGGGCGTCGGTCATGGCCTGCCTGCCGGCCGGGTCGGTGAGCGTCGCGCCGTCCGGTGCCCGGAACACGACCCGGGCGGTCGCGCCGTCGGGGGCGGCGGTGGGGTCGCGGTCCTTGATGAGGTCGAACGCCTCGGTGGATTCGAGTCCTGACAGTTCGAAGGCGTCATGTGTCTTGCCCGACAGGGTCGCCGCTCCCCCGGCGAGGGCGAGGAGCAGCACGGCCCAGATTCCCACCACGGTCCACCGGCGCCGGAACGACCAGCGTCCGAGCCTGAACAACTGCCATGCCATGCCCATTCCTCCTGCCGGGTCGGCGACGTGTTCCGCCGCTGGGCAGACCGTACCGTAAAAATATCCGGCTGGATATTTTTACGGCCGTGGCCATAGGATCGAGCGGGCCGCGCCGGACCGGCCGGGCGAGTGCTGTGGAGAGGTGAGCCATGACCGACCGGAACCCCCGGCAGGAGGGCGCGGCGAAGCGGGGCAAGTACGCGAAGGGCCTGGCGCGGCGGCAGCAGATCATCGACGAGGTGCTGACCGTCTACGACCGGCTGGGCTTCGAGGGCACGTCGCTGCGGGCGGTCGCGGAGGCGATCGGCGTGACGCACCCGGTGCTCAAGCACCATTTCGGCACCCGCGAACAGCTCTTCCTGGAGGTGCTCCAGGAGTACGACCGCCGCTTCCTCGACTCCCCCGACGCGGACGACGGCACTTTCGTCGATCTCGTCCGGCGGTCGGCCGAGCACAGCATGCGGGTGCCAGGGCTGATGGCCCTGTTGAACGGCATGGTGGCGCACGCGCTGGAGGCCGGGAACGACCGCTCGCGGGCGCACTTCTCCGAGCGGTACGCCGATCTCCGGGGGAAGATCCAGTCCCTCCTCGAAGCGGGCCGGGCGGCGGGAACCGTACGGTCGGACATCCCGCTGGACGAGGCCGCCTCGCTGGTCCTCGCGGCGGCGGACGGGCTCAGCACCCAGTGGCTGCTCGACGGAAGCGCCGACCTCAAGAACGGTCTGCTGCTGCTGGAACGCCTTCTCGCGCCGCCGGCCGGCCGGGCGCCGGCGTCCTGACGGGAGCTGGGGAAGGCCGCCGGCGGATCCGGCATGGCGGCGGCGGGGACAGTTCGACTCCACCGGCTGCTTCTTCTGATTCTTTAGTGAAAATTTGAGCCATAAGACAGGGGCAAGCAAGGGAGTCCTCATCTGCGCACTCCGCCGCTTCGAACCGCTATCGTGCGGTATGGCACCGGCTTGATAGGTGCCGGTCAAGCGGAGCTGCTCACTCCTCGTTTTCACTAAAGATTGACTCGCTCTGAGCGACGCCG
The DNA here is from genome assembly GCF_900116145.1 of Streptomyces harbinensis. Lineage (GTDB taxonomy): Bacteria > Actinomycetota > Actinomycetes > Streptomycetales > Streptomycetaceae > Streptomyces > Streptomyces carpaticus. The sequence goes on from NZ_FPAB01000001.1 coordinate 813,052, forward strand.
AATGATGCTCCTGCGTGACCAGCCGTCACATCTGCACCGGGCGCGCACACAAGCCCCACCCAGCGCGCAGGTCATGCACCGGTCCCGCCAAGCGGGCGGGCCGAGCGCTTTCCGCCATCTGTCACACGGGGAGTACCAGTCATGTCCACCCAACACGCCCTGAATCGCGCGCTGGCCGGTACGGCCGTCGCGCTGCTGCTCACCGGCGGCCTCGCCGCCGCACCGGCGTTCGCCTCGGGCGACGACGTTCCGCCGTCCGCCGCCGCCATCGACAAGGGCGGCGCCGGTCAGGGCGCGCCCGCCGAGTTCTCCACCTTCGCCGTCGGGCCGCAGATCACCCGTACCGAGGTGATCAACCGGGCGGCGAACTGGGTCGGCAGAGGACTCCAGTACAGCTGGACCAACACCTACCAGGGGTACCGCACCGACTGCTCCGGCTATGTGTCGATGGCCTGGAAGCTCGGCACCCCCGGGCTCGACACCACCAGCTTCGTGCCCAGGGGTTACGCCTCCTGGATAAGCAAGGACGCCCTGAAGCCCGGCGACGCGCTGCTCAACGACGCGGCGGGCGCCAGCGGTCACATCGTGCTGTTCGCCGGCTGGACGGACGCGTCGAAGAGTGCGTACCGGGGGTACGAGTTCACCGGCAGCGGGGTGCACTACCGGACGATTCCGTACCCGTACTACTCGGGGTACGGGACGTTCAGGCCGGTCCGCAACAACAGCATCGTGGATGACGTCACCCCGCCGGCTCCGGTGGATCCGGGGCCGGACAATGTCGGGATCTACCGGCCGTCCACCAGCGAGTTCCATCTGCGCAAGGACGACGGGAGCCTGCTGAAGATCAAGTGGGGCACGACGGGCGATATCCCGGTCTCGGGGAACTGGGACGGGGGTCATCTGGAGAACGTCGGGATCTACCGGCCGTCCACCAGCACCTTCCACCTCCGCAAGGACGACGGCGGGCTGATCGAGCTGAAGTACGGCACCACCGGGGACATCCCGATCTCCGGGGACTGGGACGGCGGACACGCGGGGAACGTCGGGATCTACCGGCCGTCCACGAACGAGTTCCATCTGCGGATGGATGATGGCAAGACCCGGGTGATCAAGTACGGCACCACCGGCGACATCCCCATCACCGGGAACTGGGACGGCGGACACGCCAGCAACATCGGCATCTACCGGCCTTCGACGGGCGAGTTCCATCTGCGGATGGACGACGGCAAGACCCGGGTGATCAAGTACGGCACCACCGGCGACAAGCCCGTCTCCGCCAACTGGGACGGCGGGCATGCCGGGAACGTCGGGATCTACCGGCCGTCCACGAACGAGTTCCATCTGCGGATGGACGACGGCAAAACCCGCGTCATCAAGTGGGGCACCACCGGCGACATCCCCGTCGCCGGCAACTGGGACGCACGCGGCTGAGGTCAGCCCGGCGCGCCGTTCACCGGTGCGCCGGGCACCGTGTGCAGCTTCGGCGGCGGCCACCACGGCGGGCAGTTCCAGCGCCGCCGCAACCTCCTCGAACCAGCTGATCTCGGCCTCCAGGTCCGACGTTTCCGGGACGGCGGACCGCCCCCCGCACGCCCCCTCGCGACCGGACAGCCGCGCCGAGACGGCGTACCGCAGCAGCACCGCCTCCACCGCCGGGGCCGGCCCGGGCCCGGCGAACCCGGCTGTCCGCAAGGCGGCCTCGGCGGCCGGCGGGTGGCCGGGGCCCAGGTGGGTCTCCAGGGCCAGCGCGCTGTCGCGGATCTCGATGACGTACCGGTACAGCCGCAGCCGGGGGTTCCTGCGGCGTACGTCCGCCGGCAACGGCAGCACCACACCGGGGGTCGCGGTCTGCAGCAGTCGCCACAGCGGCGCGATCCGGTCGGCCTGCCGGGCCGCTGCCCGCTTCAGCCGGTGCTCGGCGTGTGCCGGCCAGATGACGGCGAGCGCGAACAGCAGCACCATGATCGCCAGCAGCACCTGGGTGGCCCCGGTGATCAGGCGCGCGTCCGGCAGCGGCCACTGGGCGAACCTCGCCGTCACATAGCCGAACCGGTGCAGCAGATAGGCGGCGCCGAGCAGGGTGGCGATCCGCATCAGCCGCAGTGAGGTACGGGCGGGGCCCGGCGAGGCGTGGCGTCCGTCGATCCAGCAGATCCGCGCGATCGTCAGCAGGCCGTAGGCGGTGTAGCCGCTCAGCACCGCCCAGTAGGTGTAACCCGCCCAGGAGGACCGGCTGTACGTCAGCAGGTCGATGTCGCCGTGCGGGCGCGGCATCAGTGCGAACGCGGTGGTCAGCACGATCGCCCCGGCCGCCAGCGCGGCCAGGTTCCGCCGCGAGAGCCGCCCCCGGGCCCGTCCCGTCATCTCGCGGACGAACTCCACCAGGGCCGCCGTCCCGGTCAGTCCCAGCAGATGCACCAGCAGGGCGGTGCCGCTGTTGACCCCGATCAGCGCGTCGACCACGCGCCGCACCGCCGGTGTGCCCAGCGTCGCCCCGAGCGCGAGGCAGGTCCAGCCCGCCGTGAGCACCCGGTTGCGCCGCGGCGCGGTCCGCCATCGGCCGAGGTGGTACAGGGACAGGCTCCAGAGCAGCGGCAGCACCGCCATCTCGTACGGCCTCAAGCGGTCGGTCCCCTCCACTCGTAGACCTCGGCGAAGGTGCACATCACCAGGGAGAGGGTGTCGGCCGAGGCGCGCGATGCGCCCGGGCGGGTCGCCGGGAGGGTGTCGAAGTGCTGCCACATCAGGGAGGCCAGCAGCTCGGCCTCCTGCTCCTGGTCGGTGGTCGCCCGGGTGCGGTCACGGGCCAGCAGCCGGGCGGCCATCGCGGGGTCGAGGTCGGGGAAGAGCCGGCGCAGACTCGCGTGGTCCGGTGCGCCGTCCTGCCGGTGCTCCAGCAGGATGTGCGCCAGCTCGTGCAGCACGATGTGGGCCTGGTGGACGGGGCTGGTCACCACCGAGTAGTAGACGTGATCGGCCTCGGCGAAGGCGATCCACACCCCGCAGATCCCCGATCCGCCGCTGTCCGTCCCGGCCAGCGGGATCAGCCGCAGCGGCCGGCCGCGGCGCCGGGCGACCGCCTCGGCCAGGGCCTCGATCGTGAACGGTCCCGGGACGGCCAGCCGGCCGATCAGGCCGTGGCAGCGTGCCGTGAACGCACGCCACTGCCGGTCCTCCATATGTGTCCCCGTGTCAGCACAGTTCCCCGTCCCCCACGGTCCCCTCCGGCACCCGGACGGAGTTTAGACGACCGGGCCCGGCGGATCCGGCCGACCGGTCCCCTCTTCCCCGGCCTCGGCCTCGGCCTCCAGCATCGCGCTGCGTTCGACCAGCGAGCGCACCGTGTCCACGCCGCGCGCCGACATGGTCGCGACGGCGGCGGCCCGCAGCGCCACCGACCGTACGTCGTTGGCCCGCATCGCCGCGATCAGCTCCAGCTGGGCGGCGACCCGGTCGGCCACCTCGTCGTCGATGAAGTACGCGTGCGGGACGCCGAAGAAGTCGCCCAGCGCGCGCAGGGTGCCGATGGTGGGGTTCCCGGCCCGTCCCTTCAGGAGCGTCCACAGCCGGCCGACCGAGATCCTGGAGTCCCCGGGCCGGGCCGCGTCACGGATCCCGTCCACCACTTCCTGGAGCGTGTACCGGCGCCCCAGCGGCTGCACGTAACGGAACAGGAACTCGATCCGGCGCCCGAGCCGTTCGCCCTCCGGTTCCACCGCTCGGTCCTCACCGTGCCGCTCGTCCACGTTCTCCGCCCCCTCCGCCACCGAATCGCCCCCAGTATCGTCCACCGCCGGCCGCGCCCGGTGCGGCAGGCAACGGCGACATCACAAAAGTGTGTGATCGGTGCGGACATCCGTGCATGATCGTGTGCGGGCCCGGGGAACAATTCCTCACCGGACGGTCAACCCTCTGACTGTGCTGAGGAGTTCCGCGATGAACCAGACGACGAGCCGGACGACGACGGATCGGGCGACGGGCCGCACCATGGACCATCGCGCCGCACGCTGGACACTGGTGCTGTTCGCCGTGACGGGCCTGCTCGCCCTGGCGGTCTCCCCGTTCACCGCGCTGTACGGGCTGCTGCTCGGCGCGGGCGGTCTGGTCGCCACCGGGCTGCTGGCCCGGCGGCACGACAGTACGGGGACGACGGCGGCCACCGTGGTCTTCGCCGGGCTGCTGGCCGGGAGCCTGCCCTATCTGCTGGCCGGCGCCTTCCTGCCGTGAGCCGTCACAGCCAGTCGTTGCGGCGGAAGAGGACGTACAGCAGCAGGGTGATGCCCACGATCAGCACGCTGGAGGAGATCAGCCCCGCCTGGTCGCTGAACCCGGGGTAGGGCAGGTTCTGCCCGTAGTAGCCGGTGATCGCGGTCGGTACCGCGATGATCGCGGCCCAGCTGGTCACCTTCTTCATGATGAGGTTCATCCGGTTGCTCTGGATGGAGAGGTTGGTCTCCATCACCGAGGCGACCATGTCGCGCAGTGACTCCGTCCACTCGGCGGCGCGCAGGACGTGGTCGTAGATGTCCTGGTAGTAGGGCATCAGCCGGTCGGTGACCACCCCGGTCCCGGGGCGCATCAGGGTGTTGATCACCTCGCGCATCGGCAGGACGACCCGGCGCAGCCCGACCAGGGACTTGCGCAGTTCGTACGCGTCGCGCTGCACCTGGCGGATCTCGCCGGGGTCCTCGGCGAAGAGCAGTTCCTCCAGTTCCTCGATCGCGTCGTCCAGTTGCTGCACCGCCTGGAAGTGGCCGTCCACCAGATGGTCGAGCAGCCCGTGCAGCAGGAAGCCGACCCCCTGGCCGGCGAGGTCGGGGCTGTCGTCCCACCGGGTGACGACGTCGTCGATGTCGAACCCGTCGTCCTGGCGGACCGTGATCAGCGCCCGCCGGGTGAGGAACGCGGCGATCTCGGTGGTGGTCAGCCGCCCGCCGTGCGGGTCGATGCGCACCGCGTAGCCGCTGAAAAACTCGTGGGAGCGGTAGCGGTCGATCTTGGGGCGCTGGCCGGCGGTGGCGGCGTCCTCCAGGGCCAGTTCGTGCAGGCCGAACTCCTGGCCGACCCGGGCCAGCTTCTGCGGGGTGGGCCGGAAGAGGTCGAGCCAGACCAGCGCCGCCGGGTCGGCCAGGTGCTCGGAGATCTCGTGGACCGGGAAATTCTCCCGGACCAGGGATCCGTCGCGGTACAGCCGGGTGCGCGCCATAGTCCGACATTAGGGGCGCCGGGCGGCGCTCACCACGGCAGTTCGATCACCTCGTGGACGCGCAGGGCCACGAACAGCGGGCTGACCCGTGCCGGTCCCTGGCGTTTCCCGGTCGCCGTACGCCGCCGGGGTGAGGGTGCCGCCGAGGGAGCCGTCCGGCGGGGTGGGGGTCCACATGAGGGTGCGGCCGTCCGCTGCCCGCGACGGTGGTCACCCTCACCTGCCGGGTCCGGTGGACGGCCGGCGCGCCGCCGTGGGGCCGGGCCGCTTCGCGCGTCGTCCTCACCGCGGGAGCCCGCCGGAAAACGCGCGGGCCCCTCCTCGCGATGGTCGGGAACCCGATCACCGGATGAGGGGGCAACTCCGGGCGGATGGCGCAGGATGGGCACATGACCTTCCATGTCGACTCCGAGACCGGCCGGCTGCGCCGCGTCATCCTGCACCGGCCGGGCCTGGAACTGAAGCGGCTGACCCCGAGCAACAAGGACGATCTGCTCTTCGACGACGTGCTGTGGGTGCGCCGCGCGCAGCAGGAGCACGACACCTTCGCGGAGCTGCTGCGCGAGCGCGGCGTCACCGTCCATCTCTTCGGGGACCTGCTCGCCGAGGCGCTGGCGATCCCGGCGGCGCGGGCGCTGGTGCTCGACCGGGTCTTCGACGAGCGGGAGTACGGCCCGCTGGCCACCGACGAGCTGCGGGCGGTGTTCGAGGGGCTGCCGGACGCCGAGCTGGCCGAGGCGCTGATCGGCGGCATGACCAAGCGGGAGTACCTGGAGGCGCACCGCGAGCCGTCCTCGGTGCGGTTCCATGTGATGGCGCCCGACGACTTCCTGCTCCAGCCGCTGCCCAACCATCTGTTCACCCGGGACACCTCGGCATGGGTGTACGACGGGGTGGCCATCAACGCGATGCGCTGGCCGGCCCGGCAGCGGGAGAGCGTGCACTTCGAGGCGGTGTACGGGCATCACCCGCTGTTCGCCGGGCCCGGCGCCGGGGCGTTCCACCGCTGGTCGGAAGGGCAGGGCGGGCACCCGTCCACCATCGAGGGCGGGGACGTGCTGGTGATCGGCGGCGGCGCGGTGCTGGTGGGGATGAGCGAGCGGACCACGCCGCAGGCGGTGGAGCTGCTGGCGCGGCGGCTGTTCGCGACCGGCTCGGCGCGCACGATCGTGGCGCTCGACATGCCCAAGCGGCGGGCGTTCATGCATCTGGACACGGTGCTGACCATGGTGGACGGCGAGACGTTCACGCAGTACGCGGGGCTGGGGATGCTGCGCTCGTACACCATCGAACCGGGCGCGGACGAGGGGGAGCTGAAGGTCACCGACCATCCGCCGGAGCACATGCACCGGGCGATCGCGGCGGCGCTCGGCCTGGACGGGATCCGGGTGCTGACGGCGACCCAGGACGTGCACGCGGCGGAGCGGGAGCAGTGGGACGACGGCTGCAACGTGCTGGCGGTCGAGCCGGGGGTGGTGGTGACGTACGAGCGCAATGTGACCACCAATACCTATCTGCGGCGCAGCGGCTTCGAGGTGCTGGAGATCCCGGGCAGCGAGCTGGGACGGGGCCGGGGCGGGCCGCGGTGCATGAGCTGCCCGGTGGAGCGGGACCCGGTGTGAGCACCTGAAGGCCCTTGCATAGCCATGAGGTGCGCCGTATAGACTTCCATGACCTATTCAGTCATCTTTTCGACCAGGAGCTCGCCATGGCGACAGAACTCACCGGCCGCCACCTGCTCAAGGAGCTGGACCTCACCCCCGGGGAGTTCCGTTCCCTGATCGCCCTGGCCGCCGAGCTGAAGGCCGCCCGGCGGGCCGGGACGGAGCAGCGGCGGCTGGTGGGCCGGAACATCGCGCTGATCTTCGAGAAGAGCTCCACCCGGACCCGTTGCGCGTTCGAGGTGGCGGCGTCCGAGCAGGGCGCGGCCACCACGTACCTGGACCCGTCGGCCAGCCACGTCGGGTACAAGGAGTCGGCGAAGGACACCGCCCGGGTGCTCGGCCGGATGTTCGACGCGATCCAGTACCGGGGCTCCGCCCAGCACACGGTGGAGGAGCTGGCGGCGCACGCCGGGGTGCCGGTCTACAACGGGCTGACCGACGACTGGCACCCCACCCAGATGCTCGCCGACGTGCTCACCATGACCGAGCACAGCGACAAGCCGCTGGACCGTATCGCCTACGCCTACCTGGGCGACGCGCGCAACAACATGGGCAACTCCTACCTGGTCACCGGGGCGCTGCTCGGGATGGACGTCCGGATCGTCGCCCCGCGCGCGCTGTGGCCCGAGGAGACGGTGGTGGCCGAGGCGCGGGCGCTGGCGGAGCGCACCGGGGCCCGGATCACGCTGACCGAGGAGGTGGCCGAGGGCGTGGCGGGCGCGGACTTCGTCGCCACCGATGTGTGGGTGTCGATGGGTGAGCCGATCCAGGCGTGGGAGCAGCGGATCGGGCTGCTGACCCCGTACGCGGTCACCACGGACGTGCTGCGCGCCACCGGTAACCCGGACGTCCGGTTCCTGCACTGCCTGCCCGCCTTCCACGACCTGGGCACCCAGGTGGGGCGGGAGCTGCACGAGCAGTACGGGCTGGACTCGCTGGAGGTCACCGACGAGGTGTTCGAGTCGGAGCACTCGGTGGTCTTCGACCAGGCGGAGAACCGGATGCACACCATCAAGGCGCTGATGGTGGCGACCCTGGGCTGAGCGCCCGGCGGGGCCCGGCGCCGGGAAATGCGTTGAGCGCGGGGAGCGGCGGCTGGTATCTGTCGGGGATGCTGACCGGAGATCTGGTACGACTGCGGGCGATGGAGCCCGAGGACGCCGAGGCGCTGTGGCGCTGGAACCACGACCCCCAGGTGATGCGCTGGCTGGACACCTCCTACCCCCAGTCGCTCGCGCAGACCCGCCGCCGGGTGGAAGAACGGGAGCCCAACAGCAGTTACGAGCGGCTGTTGCTGGCGATCGAGACCCGGGACGAGGGCCGGCTGATCGGGGTCACCTGTCTGCGCGACTTCGAGGCCGAGAACGGCATGGCCGTCCTGGACATCTATCTGGGCGAGAAGGACGCCTGGGGGCAGGGGCACGGCACGGACGCGGTCCGCACGCTGTGCCGTTACGGCTTCGACCAGCTGCGGCTGCACTCCATCACGCTGTGGGTGGTGGCGGACAACGCCGCCGCGCGCCGCGCGTACGCCAAGGCCGGTTTCACCGAGGACGGCCGGCAGCGCGAGGGTTTCCGCCGTGACGGCCGCTGGTACGACCTGATCCTGATGACCGTGCTGGAGCACGAACTGCGGCCACCGGAGCACGCCGGCTGACGGGCCCGGGGCGGCCGGCGGGCGGCGCCGGGCCTGCACGGGCGGCCGGTGGCCGGGCGTCCCCGTACTGCACCGGGCCTGGCACCGCTCCCCCAGGCTGCTCGTGCCGCTGGGCCTGGTGCTGACACTCGGTCTGCTCATCGGGGTCGCCATGAGCTATCCGATGGCCCTGCGCCTGTTCACGGTGGGGCGCACCGATATGACCGGCTGGCAGAGCGCGCTGCTGTTCGCCGCCGCCCCGCTCGCCGCCGCCTGGCGCATGGTCGTGCTCCGTCCGCTGTATCTGTACGCCATGGCCACCTGCCACCGGGTGAACCGCTGGGGCACCCGGTCCGCGGTGGAGGTCGACCTGGCCGTCCGCGGGGAGCCGGCCGGGGCGCCCTAGTCGCGGCGGGTGCCGATCACGGTGGCGAGATCCGGGGCGAGGCGCAGTTCGGTGGCCCGCAGGGCGGGGTGGGTGAGCCAGTGCACGCGGGCGTGGTCGACGGCGCCCTCGTGGCGGGGCGGCCAGGTGGTGGACGGGGTGAAGTCGTCGATGACGACCGTGCCGTGCGGGGCGAGCAGGGCGCGGGGGTCGGCCGGGGTGTCGCCCGGTGTCTTCCCCTGGCCGCCGCCGTCCAGCACCAGCAGGTCGAAGGGGCCGTGTGCGGCGATCGCCGGCCACTCACCGTGCAGGACCGTCACCCGCGCGTCGTCCGCGAAGAGCCCGGCGGCCAGGGCGGCCCGGCCCGCGTCGCGCTCCACGCTCACCAGGCGCACGCCGGGGCCCGCCCCGGCGGCCAGCCAGGCCAGGCCGACCCCGCAGCCGGTGCCGGTCTCGGCGATCGTCCCGGTGGCACCGCCGGCCAGCGCGTGCAGCAGCCGGCCCTGCTCCGGACGGCAGGAGTACGCGAAGCCCGCCGTGCGCGCCGCGCGGACCGCCCGGGCCACCGGCGGCGGCACTTCGCTGAGTTGCTTGTAGGCGTTTGTCCCGCGCTCCGTCATGGGGTGATGATGTCCCTGATCCACTCCCCGTGAACGAGGGGATCCACAGGGTTCCGCAACGAAGGAATCGGATGAGCTTCCCTTATCTCTCCCATGATGTGGCAGGAGAAGGTCCGGCGGTGCTGTTGCTGCACTCCTCGGTGTGCGACCGCCGGATGTGGGATCCGCAGTGGCGGGTTCTGATCGACGCGGGTTTCCACCTGATCCGGCCGGACTTCCGGGGGCACGGCGACAGCCCGGCCGTGCCCGGGCCGCACAGCGACGCGGAGGACGTCCGGGACCTGCTGGACGAACTGAACGTGGACCGGGTCGCGGTGGTCGGCTCCTCCTTCGGGGGGCGGGTGGCGCTGGAGTTCGCCGCCCGCTGGCCCGAACGGGTCGGCTCGCTCGCCCTGTTGTGCGCGGGGTCGCCGGGGCACCGGCCCTCGGCGGTGCTGACCGCCTTCAGCGACAAGGAGGACCAGCTGATCGCGGCCGACGACATCGCCGGAGCGGTGGAGCTGAATGTGAGCACCTGGCTGGGCCCGGACGCCGACGGCAACACCCGGGCGATGGTGCGGCTGATGCAGCGGCGGGCGTTCGACGTACAGCTCGCCGCCGAGGAGTCCGGTGCCCAGCCGCCGGCGGCGGAGCCGGTGCGGCTGTCCCGGATCGGCGCGGTGCCCGTGCTGGCGATCTCCGGCGCGCACGATTTCCCGGACTTCCGGGAGATCGCCGCGTCCCTGCCGCACGAGCTGCCCAACGCCCGCCATCTGGAGCTGCCCTGGGCCGGCCATCTGCCCTCGCTGGAACGCCCGGCGGAGGTGGCGGGGCTGCTGGCCGGTTTTCTGCGCGACCAGCGGTGAGAAGGGCCGGAGCGCACGGCGGCCGGGCGGGGAAGCGATGGCCGGCGAGCGCTCCGGAGGTGGCGGTGCACCTCTGCCCTGCACGGCGGAGGTTCACTGCACGAGCAGTATTCTGCCGCAGCGCCGGGCCGGTCCGGGCGGCCGTCACCATGATCCGGTCACGGTGCGCCATGGTCTGACTACAGAACGTTAAACATTCAAGTGTGCCATGTCGGCGCTCACCTGCGGTTTCCTCCGCCGGCGCGCCACTGGACCCCGTTCGCACGCCCCCGCAACACGGCCGGAATTCACGCCCGCAGCACAGCGGCCAGCTCCGCGATCCGCCCCGGCCCCACCCGGCAGCAGCCGCCGATCAGCTCCGCCCCCGCCGCCCGCCACTCCTCGGCGAGCGCCGGATCGAAGAGGTCGGGGCCGCGCCATGCGCCGCGCTCCCCGTCCCACCGCTCGCCGCTGTTGGGATAGGCGACCGCCGGTTTCCCGGTGAGCCGCACCGCCAGCCGTACCGCGCCGGTCACCTCGCCCGGCGCGCAGCAGTTCACACCGGCCGCCACCACCTGCGGATCCGCCGCCGCCAGGGCGAACGCCTCGGTGAGCGGCTGACCGGCCCGGGTGCGGCCCTCCGCCACGGTGTACGACAGCCACACCGGGACGCCGCAGCCGCGCGCCGCCGCCAGCATGGCCCGGGCCTCGGTCACATCCGGCACCGTCTCCAGCGCCAGCAGATCGGGCCCGGCGGCGGCCAGCTCCGCGATCCGCGGGCGGTGGAACGCCGTCAGCTCGGCCTCGGTCAGCCCGTACCGGCCCCGGTACTCGCTGCCGTCCCCCAGCACCGCCCCGTACGGGCCCACCGATGCCGCCACCAGCACCCCGGGGCCGGCGGCCTCCCGGGCCAGCGCCACGCTGTCGCGCAGCAGCGCCGCGGCGGCGTCCCGGCCGATGCCCCGGCGGGCGAAGCCCTCGAACGACGCCTGATAACTGGCCGTGATCAGCACCCGCGCCCCCGCCCGGACATAGGCGCGGTGCGCGGCGAGCAGCTGCCCCGGATCGTCCGCCAGCAGCCGCGCCGTCCACAGGTCGCCGGACAGCGCGCACCCCTGGGCCCGCAGCTGGTCGGAGAGACCGCCGTCGAGGACCAGGGGGGCGGTGCGCGGCATTACAACTGGCTCTGCACCTGGGAGGCGATCAGCTCCAGATGGTCCAGGTCGGACAGGTCCAGGATCTGGAAGTAGATCCGGGTTGCGCCGAGTTCGGCGTAGCGGCCGATCTTGTCGACCACCTCGGCGGGCGACCCGGCCAGCCCGTTCTCGCGCAGTTCGTCCACCTGGCGGCCGATCGCCGCCGCCCGCCGGGCCACCTCGGCGTCGTCCCGGCCGACGCAGGCGACCAGCGCGTTGGAGTAGATCAGCTCGGACGGGTCCCGGCCGATCTCGGTGGCGGCGGCCCGCACCCGGTCGAACTGGGCGGCCGAGTCGGCGACCGAGGCGAAGGGGATGTTGAACTCGTCCGCGTACCGGGCCGCCAGCGCCGGGGTCCGCTTGGGGCCGAGCCCGCCGAGCAGAACCGGCACCTTCGGCTGGGCGGGCTTGGGCAGTGCGGGCGAGTCGGCCAGCTGGTAGTAGGCGCCGTCGTAGGAGAAGGTGTCGCCCGGCTGGGTCTCCCACAGCCCGGTCACGATGGCCAGCTGCTCCTCCAGCCGGGGGAACTTCTCCTTCGGGAACGGGATCCCGTACGCCGTGTGCTCCTCCTCGAACCACCCCGCGCCGAGCCCCAGTTCGACCCGGCCGCCGGACATGGCGTCCACCTGGGCGACCTGGATGGCCAGCACCCCGGGCAGCCGGAAGGTGGCGGCGGTCATCAGGGTGCCGAGCCGGATGCGGCTGGTCTCGCGGGCGAGACCGGCCAGCGTGATCCACGCGTCGGTGGGGCCCGGCAGGCCGTCCACACTGCCCATCTTCAGATAGTGGTCGGACCGGAAGAAGGCGTCGAAGCCGAATTCCTCGGTGGCTTTGGCGACGGACAGCAGGGTCTCGTAGCTGGCGCCCTGCTGCGGTTCGGTGAAGATACGCAGATCCATGCGCTCCATTGTGACCCCTGGAGATCACCGGACGGGAAAGCGCTCCTCGTTGCGGTCGATCTTGGCGGCGAGCGCGGCCAGCGGATCCACGCCGAGCACGGTGCACAGCTGGAGCAGATAGGCGAGGACGTCGGCGATCTCGTCCTCGACCCGTTCGGCGCTCTCCGCGTCCTCCATGACGGTCAGGGACAGCTCGGGGGTGAGCCACTGGAAGATCTCCAGCAGCTCCCCCGCCTCCACGGTGAGCGCGGCGGCCAGGTTCTTGGGCGTGTGGAACTGCTCCCAGTCCCGGGCGGCGGCGAATTCCGCCAGCCGGTGCTGGAGGGCGGCGATCTGGTCGGGGGGTACGGAGTCGGTCACGTCCATGGGTCTATCACCGTCCGCGCCGGCGCCGGGCACCGGCCCCGTACCGGCACCGGCGGGCGCGGGGGTACGGGGCGGGTACGGTCCGGTCAGCCGCCGCGCCGTGCCTGCGGTGTCCCCGGGGTGAGCAGCGCGGTCTCCCCCGGCGAGACATCGGGGCGCAGCACCTCGGCGGTGCCGGCGGCGGGCCGGAACAGGGCGATCTCGCCGGGGGCGAGAGCGGCGGCGAGCCGGCCGGCGTCCTCGCCCAGCACCCGCGCGGCCATCGGGGCGAACTGCGCGTCCAGCGTCAGGACGGCGTCCGCGCCGCCCCAGAACCGGGAGTGCCGCGGCACCGCCCGGGTCACGTGCAGCACCGTGCGCCAGGGGCCGGCGGCGCTCGCCGCGGGCGGCGGGCGGCGGCGGTCGCTGATCAGCGCCTGCGGGCCGGACTCCACGGTGGGCGGGGCCGGGGTGCGGTCCGGCCAGTCGCCGATGCCCTCGCCCTCCGCGAACTCCAGCCGGTCACCGGCGGCGAGCCGCACCCCCGACCACTGGTCCGGCACCCGGGTGCTCGCGGTGACCCGCGCCCCGGCCGCCAGCAGCCGCAGCGCGAACAGCCGGCCGAACAGCGACTCGCCCAGCACGCCGATCCGGGTCCCGGTGCCGCCGAGGGCAGGCACCGACACCGGCCGCCCGGCCCGGTCCGTGCCCAGATGGATGCCGGCCGCCACCGGCAGCGCGTGCACCCCGCCGCGCTCCTCGTCCCGCCACCGTTCGGCGGGGATGACCGCCGTACCCGTCCCGTGTCCGCGCACCGCGCGCTCCTTTCGCATCGTCCCGCTCACCGCGCGGCCCCGGACGGCACCAGGCCCGCCGCCTCCCACACCGAGCGGGCGGGGTGGGCCAGCGGAAGGGTCGCCAGCAGACCGGCCCGCTGGTCGGCCGCCGGCGGGCCGACGGTCCCGGTACGGATCAGGCGGTCGCGTTCGGCGGCGGCGTGCTGGGCGACGGTGGACACCAGCCGGACCGCCGTGCGTACCCGGATGCCGTCGTCGTGGGTGAGGGTGGCCGCCGTCACCACCCGGTCGGCCGTGCAGCCGCCCAGCGCGGTGATCAGCCGGGCCCAGTCGGCCGCGGCGGCGACCGGCACGGTCATGGTGCAGTGCGTGGCCGCCTTGCCCGCCCAACTGCCCGGCAGGGCCCGGCCCTCGCCGGTGGCGTCGCCCGTCTGCCGCAGCAGCGCCGCCGTCTCCTCCGGCCCCAGCGGCCTCGACGGCATGCCCTGGGCTGCCAGCCGGGCGCGCAGCCGGGCGAGCGCGGCCACCACCGCGGCCCGCCCGCCCACCGCGCCGCCGCCGCGCCGCGCCGCCGCCTCCGGCGCGTCCAGCGGCTCGTAGCGCAGCACCAGATGGGCCCGGACGGCCACCGGGCGTCCCTCGGAGGGCAGTTGCCGGTAGGCGACGGTGGGCTGGTAGCGGTAGTGGAAGTCCCACGGCGGCACCCCGAACTGCTCCACCAGCACCTGGGCGGCGGCCGGGCGCGCCGGGTCCTCGGTGAGCGCGTACGCGATGAGGTCCACCGGCAGCGAGGGCACCGTCCCGCCGGGGAAGGCCAGCACGGCGGCGTGCCCGCGGCCGTCCGCGAGCACCCCGACCGGTGGGCCGTTGCGGTCGGTGACCGCGGTGATGTCCAGGGCGGGGAGCAGCGTACGGGCCAGGTCCGGCGGCCCGCCCCCGTACGGCGCCCCGCCGGGGTGCTCGGGGTCCGGGTCGCCGGCCGGGGCCGGCTGTCGGGTGTCCTGCCGCAGCCGGGCGGTGACCAGCTGATCGGCCCACCGGCCGCGGCGCCGCAGCAGCGCCCCGGCCAGGGTGACGGCGCCGCCGCCGATCAGCGCGCCGCCGGCGGCCCCGCCGACCGCGACCCCGGCCGCCGCCGCGCCGAGACCGGCTTCCAGGGCCACCCAGCGGGCCCGCCCGAATCCCCTGCTCATTCCTGGTTCCCCTTCTGTTCCACCACGGCGGCCAGCGGATCGAGCACGGGCCCGGCCGGCAGCAGTCCGACGAAGCTGGCCGGCACGGTGGGCGCGGCGCCCGGCGCGTACCGCAGCCGTTCCACCGCCTCGGGCGAGGCGAACGGGTAGGCCAGGCCGCCGTCGGTCACCAGGGTGTATGTGCCGCCCGCCCCGGCGGAGGTGGTGGCGCGCACCACCGCGCCGGAGCCGGCCGGCACCCAGATCTCGTCCAGCGCGCCGAGCCGCCCGTCCCCGGACCGCACCGGGGTGAGCCCGCCGGGCTCGGGCAGGGTGGCGGGCAGATGGACGGTGGCCCGCCACGGCGCGTCCCCGGGCTGGCCGCCCGGCGGGGTGCTGACGCACACCGGCTGGTTGCGGCCGGGGTCGGTGGCCACCGGGCGTGCCTCGGGCCACGAGCGGTCGCCGGGGGCGGACTCCGCCGAGCGCGGGGCGCGGGCGGCCTCGGTGGCCGAGACGGTGTGGTCGGTGGTGGCGTGCGCCCCGAGCAGGGTGTGCACCAGCTCCGGCAGCGAGACCAGGCCGTCCGGCCGGACCAGGAAGTACTGCGGGCTGCCGCCGCCGGGGTCGGTGTGCGCGAGGTCGCCGACGGCGGCCGGGAAGGGCAGCTCCACGCCGGGCGTGTCGCCGGTGCCGCTGCCGGGCTCGGGGATGGTGATCCCGGGGCCCTCGGGCAGCGTCGCGATGATCCGCAGCGGGAGCGGGACGGGGTCCCGGGTGAGGCTCAGCAGATCGCGGATGCCCTGCTCCAGTGCGTAGCGGCGGCCTTCGGTGAGCAGCCACAGGGCGCCGTCCTCGTCCTCGGCGAGCACCGTCGCCGGGTCCTCGCCGGTGGCGGCGGCCTCGGGGACGGAGACGTACAGGGCCGTTCTGGCCGGGTCGCCGCCGTTCTCGGCGGGGACGGCGCACAGCGTCCACAGGTCGTCGACGAGCGCGTCGGCCGAGGGCAGCGCGTCGGGCGCGCCGGGGATGCCGACCGGGAGCCCGCGGGGGGCGGCGTCCAGGACGGACTGGCGCACGGTGGTGACCTCGCCGCCGCCCGCCAGCAGCGCGGAGGCGAGGTTGAGCGCCGGGTGGACGGTGCCGTCGCTGACCACGTACCGGTCGCCGCTGCCGCCGGCGACGACGGCCCCGGTCGCGGGCAGGCCGGGGCCGCGCCCCGCGCCGAGCATGCCGGCGATGCCGAAGCCCGCCATGATGAGGACGCCGACCGCCACCCCGCTGCCCAGGGCGCGGTTGAGGCGGCGTCTGGGGTCGGTTCTGGCCTCGTCGGTGCCCCGGAAGAGGCTGGTGGTGCGGCGGCGGTTGTCGTAGGCGTACGCCTCGGCCTGTTCGCGTGTGGTGGCCATGTGTCAGGTCCGGTTCCGGGTGGAGGACGGGGCGGTGGTGGCGGATCTGCCGCGCGGTGCGGCGCGACCGGGCGGGGCGCCGGCGGGGCGGGGGGCGGCGGCCGGCGGGAGGTCGGTGCCGTCCAGCCAGTCGAGGCGGGTCGCCGCCGGGGGGCCGGGCGGGGGGTGGTCGGCCGGCGGGCCGCCGGGGCCCGGGCCGAGCGGGCCCGGGTGCCAGCCCCGGCGGGCGGCGCGGCGGACGGCCGGGACGGCCGGCAGGCCGAGCACGACGGCCAGCAGCAGTCCGCCGCTGACCGCCAGCGCGGTGACGGCGGTGTCGGAGAGCCCGGGCTCGGGCCGGGGCACCGCCTGGACCGGGATGGCGGCGGGCGCCCGGTCCTCGTCGTCGCCCGCGGCGCCCCCGGCGCGTTCCAGGCCCAGCCCGGTCACGGCGCCGAACGGGTCGACGATGCCCGCGCCCGTCAGGTCGTTGCGCCCGCCGCCGACCGGCGAGGCGGAGGCGATCAGCCGCCGGGCGACCTCCTCGGCGCTCAGCTCCGGGAAGCGGGAGAGGACCAGGGCGGCGGCGCCGGAGACCTGGGCGGCGGCGAAGCTGGTCCCCGACTCGGCCCGGTAGCCGGAGCCGCCGGGCGCCACCACGGTGAGGTTCTCGCCGTAGGCGGCCAGGTCGACCCACTCGGCGGCGTTCGAGGACTGCATGGGCGCGCCGGCGCCGTCGACGGCGGCGACCGCCAGCACCCCGTCGTAGGCGGCGGGGTACATGGACTGGGACGGGTCGCGGTTGCCCTCGTTGCCGGCCGCGGCGATCACCAGCACCCCGGCGTCCACCGCCCGTTCGACGGCTTCGCGCACCGGTGCGCGGTCGCCGGGGATGGCGAAGGAGAGATTGAGGACGGCGGCGCCGGAGTCCACGGCGTCGTCGATGGCGGCGGCCAGGGTCTCGAAACTGGCCCGGTCCACACCGTCGGCGATCCGGACCGGGTAGACGGCGGCGTCGGGGGCGACGCCGGCCATCCGATCCCCCTCGGTGCGTTCGGCGGCGATGAGGCCGGCGACGGCGGTGCCGTGGCCCTCGCAGTCCTGTTCCGGTGCGGGGGCGGAGCGCTCGAAGCCGTGCGCGGCCGGGACCATGACGTACTCGCTGCCGGTGACGACGGCGTCCGCGAGGTCCGGGTGCCGGGCGTCCACGCCGGAGTCGACGACGGCCACGGTCACGCCCTCGCCGGTGGCCAGGTCCCAGGTCTGGCGCAGGCCGAGCAGGTCGATCAGCGGGTGGGGGCCGCCGTCCGGCAGGTCCACGCCGGTGACCTCCTGCCGGCACGGTTCGGCGGCCAGGGCGCGGCCGGCGGTGCCGGGCGGGGAGAGCGGGGTCAGGGGCGCGAGGACGAGGGCGGCGGTGAGGGCGAGGAGCGTACCCGCCCGCCGCCGGGCCGCCGCCGCGGGGCCGCCGGGTATCCGGTGGGTGCTGGTCATCCCGGTCTCCCTCACACTTTGAGGTTGAGCAGGGTGGTGTAGACCTGCCAGACCGCCAGCACCAGGGGCACCACGGACACCAGGACGACCGTCTCCAGCAGGTCCAGGCCGCGCAACAGCCGGGGGTTGACCCGGATCCGTCCCGCGGCCACCGCGACGCCGCCCGCCGCCAGCGCGGTGACCAGGGCCACCGGCAGGGCGATGCCCAGCAGGGCCAGGGTGCTGCCGGCCTGGCCGAGGACGAGGGCGGCGGCGCCGCCCAGGAGGGTCAGCAGGGCGGTGACCAGGGAGACGGCCGCCTGGCGGGTCTCCTTGAACAGCCGGGACCGCAGCATCATCAGCACGACCAGCACCGCGCCGAGGACGGTCGGGTACACCCCGCCGGAGGCGAACAGCACCAGCGCGCCGGCCCCGGCCACCAGATGGCTGCCGAGCAGCATGCCGAGCAGCAGCCGGCGGGCCTGTTCGATCCGGGCGCGCAGCCGGGCGTGCTCCAGCTGGCTGGGCAGCGCTTCCAGGTCCTCGGCCGAGGCGGCCACGTACGGGGCGGGGATGCGGGCGAACCGCAGGGCCAGGGTCGGCCACACGGTGGTCAGCGCCAGGGCCAGTGGCGCGGCGACGGCGGCTCCCCGGGCGGGCTCCGCGTCCCACAGGACGGCGGCGAGCGGGGCGACGGCGCCCAGCGGGCCCGCGGTGACCAGGGCGGTGAAGGTGCTTTCGCCGCCGCCGACCAGCAGCGGCCCCACCGCGCCGATGACCGCGAGCGTGGCGCAGGCCAGCAGCACATGGCCGGCGCCCAGGCCGCCGAGGCCCGGCTCGGTGCCCAGCAGCCGGACGGCGCCGAGCACGGCGAGCGGGGCGGCCAGCGCGCCGGCGAAGGTGCCGGCCTCCCGGTCGGCGAACGCCCGGGACATCAGCACGCCGACGGCCAGCGCGAACAGCGCCGTGGCCAGCCCGAGCCAGCCCGGCAGCCGGCCGGGGGCGACGACCAGCGCGCCGCACCCGGCGACGGCGGCGACGACGGCCAGCCCCGCGGCGGTGCGGCGGGTGGCGGCCGGCGGCCACGGGCCGCGTACCCCGTGGTCGCCGATGACCTCCACCACGTCGTCGTACAGCGGCGGGGTGGTGTCGTCGTGGCCGTGCCCGAGGAACAGCAGATCGCCCTCGCGGACGCCCTGCGCGGTGAGCGAGTCGGCGGCGTCCAGGGCGCTGCCGTCGTCCCGGCGCAGGATCCAGCCGCCGTGCCGCACCCCGCCGTCGGCTTCCGGCTCCCCGCCGGCGTGCCGCAGCAGGGTGGGCAGCAGCCGGGCGAGCGGGACGGCGGCGGGGACCGCCAGGTCGGCGCGGCCGGCCGGTCCTGCCAGGCCGATGCGGACGAACTCGGTGGTACGGGCGGCGGGTGCCGGTGCCTGCGGGGGCGGCGCGGTCGCCGGGCGCGGGGTGGTGGGGGCGCTCATGGCTGCTTCCCGGGGGTGGTGTCGTCGGTGGCCGGGGCGAGGGGTGAGGGGGTGTGGATCAGCTGGACGGGGGTGTTGCCGAGCCGGCGGTGCAGCAGCAGGCCGCGGCCCTTCTTGCGCTGGGCGGGCCGCACGCCCCAGATGGGCATCTCGTCCTTGGGGACGCTCATCAGCACGGCGGGGAAGTTGAGTTCCTTCATGCGGCCGAGGACCGGGTCGCCGACGGCGCGGGAGGCGCCGCCCGCCTGCCGGGTGATGTACAGGTGGAGCCCCATCTGCCGGGCCTGGGGCAGGTAGTCGGCCAGGGAGCGCAGCGGGTTGCCCCGGGAGGTGGCGACCAGGTCGTAGTCGTCGACGAGGACGTAGATCTCGGCGCCCTTCCACCAGGAGCGGTCGCGCAGCTGCTCGGGGGTGACGTCGGCGTTGGGGATCCGCTTCTTGAGCCCTTCGGCGACGCCGCCCATGACCTCCATGGAGCGTTCGTGGGTGGTGGAGTAGCCGAGCAGGTGCGGGCCGTCGAACTCCCGCAGCAGCGACATCCGGTGGTCCAGGATGATCAGCCGGGCCTCGTCGGGGGTACGGGTGTCCACGATCTGCCGGGCGATGGCGCGCAGCAGCGAGGTCTTGCCCGACTCGGTGTCGCCCACCGCGATCAGTCCGGGGTCCTCGCCGGGGGTGAAGACCACCGGCTCCAGGCGGTTGCCCTCCAGCGCCACGGTGACTCCGGGGCGGTCGGGGGCGGGTGCCTCGGCCAGGGTGAAGGAGGTGGGGAGCAGCCGGACGCGGCGGGCGCGTGCGCCCTCCCACGCGCTGTCGATCCGGCGGATGAGGTCGGCGACGCCGTCGGATATGCCGTCGTCGGAGTGGACGCCGTCGACGCGCGGTACGGCGGTGAGGAAGTGCAGCTTGTCGGCGGTGATGCCGCGCCCGGGGCGGCCGGCGGGGATGCCGCGCTGCGCCTTGCGGTCGACCTCGGAGTCCAGGGCGTCGCCGAGCTTCAGCTCGACCTTGGTGCCGATCAGGTCGCGCAGGCCCATGCGCATGTCCAGCCAGCGGTTGCCGGTGATGACGAGGTGGATGCCGTAGGTGAGCATCCGGGCGGCGGAGGCCATCAGCGCGGCTTCCAGTTCGGGGTAGCTCTGCCGCAGCACCTGCCATCCGTCGACGACCAGGAAGACGTCGCCGAACGGATCGTCGGTGACGGTGCCCTCGGCGCGGGCCCGCCGGTAGTCGGCCATGGACTCCATGCCCAGGTCGCGGAACCGGCTCTCGCGGCTCTCCATGACCTCCAGCACCTCGGCGACGGTGCGGTTCACGGTCTCCGAGTCCAGCCGGGAGGCCACGCCGCCGGTGTGCGGCAGCTTGCCGAACGGGAACAGGGTGCCGCTGAAGTCGAGGCAGTAGAACTGCGCTTCGGCGGGCGTGTGGCGCAGGGCGAGCGAGGCGATGAGGTTGCGGACGGCGGTGGACTTGCCGCTGTGCGGGCCGCCGACGATCGCGACGTGGCCGCCCGCCCCGGCCAGGTTCAGCTCCAGGGGGTCGCGGCGCTGGTGGAAGGGCCGGTCCACGATGCCGATGAGCGCGGTGAGTTCGGGGCGCCGGGGCGAGCTGCCGAAGCCGCGCCCGGGCCGTACCGCGAGATCGCCGTGCAGGGCGTCCAGCGGTTCCGGTTGGTCCAGCGGCGGCATCCACACCTGGTGGGCGCGCGGGCCCTGGCCGGTCATCTGCTCGACCATGACGCCGAGCACGGTGCTGCCCAGTTCCTCGCTCTCCGCGAACTCGTCGGCCTCCCGCTCCGGTTCCGGTTCGGCCGGCCGCTCGTCGGCGGGGACCGGTACGTAGCCGGCGGGGAACACCCGTACGCCGGTGGTGCCGCCGAGAGCGGGGCCGCCGCCCTGCTCCTCGCTGCGGTAGGGGCCGGAGACGTAGGCGGCGCGGAAGCGCTTGAGGGTGGTGGTGTCGGTCTTGAGATAGCCGTGGCCGGGGGCGCTGGGCAGGTGGTTGGCGTCGGGCACGCCGATGGCGGTGCGGCTCTCGGACTCGGAGAAGGTGCGCAGCCCGACGCGGTAGGACAGATGGGCCTCCAGACCGCGCAGCCTCCCCTCCTCCAGCCGCTGGGAGGCCAGCAGCAGATGCAGGCCCAGGGAGCGGCCGAGCCGCCCGATCTGGACGAACAGCTCGGCGAAGTCGGGCTTCTGCGCCAGCAGTTCGGAGAACTCGTCGACCACCACGAACAGGCTGGGCAGCGGCGGCAGATCGGCGCCGCGCTGCCGGGCGCGCTCGTAGTCGCGCACGGAGACGAGGTTGCCCGCGTCCCGCAGCACCTCCTGGCGGCGGTTCATCTCGCCGGAGAGCGCCTCCTTCATGCGGTCGACGAGGCTGAGGTCGTCCTCCAGGTTGGTGATGACGGCGGCGACGTGCGGCAGTTCGGCCATACCGGCGAAGGTGGCGCCGCCCTTGAAGTCGACCAGGACGAGGTTGAGCTGTTCGGAGGAGTGGGTGGCGGCCATGCCGAGAACGACGGTGCGCAGCAGCTCCGACTTGCCGGAGCCGGTGGCGCCGACGAGCAGCCCGTGCGGGCCCATGCCGTTCTGCGCCGACTCCTTGATGTCCAGGCTGAGCAGCCCGCCGTCGGCCGAGACGCCGATGGGCACCTGGAGCCGGTCGCGCATCGGGCGCGGACGCCACAGGGTGTCCAGGTCCAGCCGCCCGGGGTCGGGGATGTTCAGCAGGGCGGGCAGGGTGTTGACGGCGGTGTCCAGGTCCTGGCTGTCGGCGACCTGGGGGGCGGTGTCCATCCGGTAGGGCGCGATCGAGCGGGCGAGCGCCTCGGTCTCGGGAAGGGACAGCCCGTCCGTGACGCCCAGCACGTCCCGGGTCTCCCCCGCGAGCACCGCCAGTTCGTCGCCGTCGATGTCCAGCCGTACGCCGTGCGCGTCGGCCAGGGCCAGGGCCCGGCCGTCCAGGTCGAGGACCGTGACGCCCTGCATGCCGTGCGGGTCCAGCAGGGCTTCACCGCCGGTGACGAGGCCGCCGTCGAGGACCACCAGCAGGTGCGGCACGTCCGGATCGGGTTCGGCCGCGCGCTGGAAGCGGGTCCTGCGGGTCAGTTCGGCCCCGAGCCAGTCCTCCAGCACGGCCAGGCTGGGATGGATCATCCGGACGGGGCCCACGTGGTCGTACTCCTCGGGGTGGTGGGTGTGCGGGAGCCACTTGGCCCAGCCCCACTCCTCCCCCTCGATGTCGCGGGTGCACACCAGGACCCGCAGGTCCTTCGGCGAGTGGAACGTCACGGCCTGGGCGATCACCGCGCGCAGCAGGGCGCGGGCGCGGTGGCCGTCGTCGGTGTCGGTGAGGGACACGGCGGCGAACCGGCGCAGGGCCAGCTGCACCGGCAGGTCGGGCACCACCGAGTGGGTGTCGACAAAGCGCTTGAGCGCCACGGAGGAGAGCGGGTCCAGATCCTCGACCGGCGCGGACTCCCCCGGCACCAGCGGGGTCGCCAGATAGCGGGGGCCGGTGCCGACCCGCACCACGCCGAAGTCGGCGTCGGCGCTGCGGCGTTCCCACAGCCGGCGGCCCGCGGCGACC
The DNA here is from genome assembly GCF_900116145.1 of Streptomyces harbinensis. Classification (GTDB taxonomy): domain Bacteria; phylum Actinomycetota; class Actinomycetes; order Streptomycetales; family Streptomycetaceae; genus Streptomyces; species Streptomyces carpaticus. Next base: position 835,726 of record NZ_FPAB01000001.1, read on the forward strand.
CCCCACAGCGCGGCCGGGGCCGGCGCGTCCCACTCCAGCGCCTCACGCTGAGCGCGCGCCGTACGGCGCACGTCGGCGCGGGTGCGCTCCAGATACCGCAGGTACTCACGCCGCTCGTTGCGGGCCTGGCTCTTCCCGGCACCGCGCTGCCGCACGACGGAGCCGATGACCATGGCGAGACAGGAGACCAGGAACATCGTGCCCACGACGTACCCGATGGCACCGCGCCCCATGGTGAGCATGTACAGCACGGAACCCAGCCCGCTGAGCGCGGGCAGCGCGGTCATCCAGACATTGGCGTCCTCGGGCTTGGGCAACTCGGGCGGCGCCTGGAGCACCAGCTCGTTCTGGGGAACGCCGGGCCGCTCCTGCCGGGCCGGCCTGCGCATGACGACCAGCGGACCGGGAGTGCGCGTGTCCTCCATCACCGGTTCCAGTCCTGGTTGGCGGCCCGGCTGTAGGCCGGGGTGTACGAGGTGTCGTTGGTGTTGCCGTAGACGATGGAGTTGACCAGTTCCTTGTCCGGGTCGCTGTAAGCGCTGGCTTCGACCGAGTTCAGGTGGTTGAGGAACTTGCCGCTCCCGATCTCCATGCGGGTGTCGTCGAGCTGAATGGTGGCGCCCAGGTCCGTGACCTCACTGCTGTTGTACACGTCGTTGGCGAGCGCCCGCAGGTCGCTCGTCTCGCTGATCTCGGAGTAGGGGCGGAGATTTCCGTCGCCGTCGAGGAGCTGCTGCGCCCGCTCGGAACTTGTGTTCGCCTGGCCGGCCTCGACCAAGGCTTCCAGAGCGATGTGATTCAGCTCCAGTCTCGCCGTGTCGAGCACGTCGGTCATCGCGTCGTTGCGTATCTGGGCAACGGCCCCCGCATCGGGTGCGGAGAGGTCAAGGGCCTCCTCCACCTTCCCCTGGACCTGCTTCTGGACGTTGGACCACGCAGCGTTCAAGGCGGACTCCACAGGGCCCTGGGCCACCGTCTTGATCGCAGATCCGACGGGGTTGCCGCTGAGAGCGGTATCGAACACCAGGCTCGTCAGCATCTTCTGCCGCTCCTGGGCGAGCACCTGCGCCTGGTACTCGTTCTCGGTGAAGTTGAGCGCGCCGCGCACCTCGGCGTGTCCGAGGTTGCCGTACAGGTTCGCAGCGAACTGTTCGGCGGCCCCGAAGCCGTCCCCTTCTTCCAGAGCGGCGGCGAAACGGTCGGAGGCGTGTTCCCGGGCCGCGATGTGCAGGGTGGCGAAGTCGGTGTCGAGCATGTAGCTCTCCCAGTCCTCCTCCCCTCCCGGCAGACCCATGCCGACGAAGTCGAGGAAATTCATCCCGCCCTCGCCGAGACCCGGCAGCAGGAAGCCGCTCTGGTACAGCCCGTCCGGGCCGAGGCCCGCGTCATAGGGGCCCTCCCCGGGGGCGGTCATGTCGTTGGCGAAGGCATCGATGTACTGGGCGGCCACGGAGGTGAGGGCGTTGCTCATATCGCTGCCCTTGGGGATCAGCGACCGCCAGGTCTCGGGCGATTCACCGATGGTGAGCAGCGCGCTCTGGGCGATCCGGGCGGCGCGTTCGGCGCGGATCGGGTCGTCCTGAGCCCGTTCGGCGGCGTTCTCCAGGACGCTGACGGCGCCGTCGTCCAGGCCGCGCCACTCCATGCCCATCATCGTTTCGAGGTTGTTCTCGTTGAGGAGGAACAGCTGGCTGCCGTCGACATTGCGCGAGACCACCTCCAGCATGCCGTTGGCGCCGGTGTCGATCTCGCGAAGGCTCTCGGTGATGAACTCGAGATCGGTGAGTTCGAGGGGGATCTGGCCGTTGGGATCCGTCGCCTCCAGACCGCTCAGGTCGATCACCGTGTTGATGCCCTGCTGCACCCGCAGCGCCGACTCCCCCAGCTGCTGGGTGAACTCCATCCCGGCTTCCACACTGCTGTGTTCCAGGAGCTTGGAGAAGCCCTGGTACTCCGCCAGTCCGGAGAGGACGAACTCGCCGGTCTCCGGGTCGTAGCCGATGACCGACTGGAACCCGGGGGCGTTCTCGGTGCCGACCTCCAGCTCCATGACCAGGTGGCGCACGGACTCCGGGGCACCCGGGCTCATCGCCGACGGGAAACCACCGGCCTCGATGTTGTACATCGTCATGATGCCGTTGGCCACGATCTCCTGTGCCCCCGCCATGACCTGGCGTTCGTCACTGCCCAGGGCGGCGATGCCGTCGACCCCCAGCGCGTCGTAGTACGCCGAGAGGAAGGCACGCTGCTCCTTCGTCAGCGTGCCGACGCGTTCGCCGTTCTCGTCGTAGACCTGTTCCATGATGGAGTTGACACCGGAGGTGTACCGTTCCAGTTCCTCGGGCGTCGGGTCTCCCGCCATCACTTCGAGAAGCTTCTGGGCCTCGTGCTCGGCACGGGTCTCCGTGTACCAGAATTCGACCGGGCTGTCCCGGACGTCGTACCCGTACTCCCCGAGCTCGCCCTCCTTGAGGTGCAGCAATCCGTAGTAGTCGTCGAGCCGCTCGGTGATTCCTGTGTGCACCTCGGATGCGATATCGGCCACGGCGTCCAGGTGCGCTGTTCTGATGTGGGACTTGACGTTACCCGTGGGAAAGCTCTCGTATCTGCCCGAGAAAGTCTCTCCGTACACCGTGTAACTGATGTCCTCTTCCTTGTCGACGCCCGACTTCGACGAGAGCCACGTCTGGAACGCGCCGAAGTCCGAGTTGGCGTCCGACTCGGATTCCTCCCGCTGCCAGTCCAGCCCCGTGGCACCGGTGATGGCCTCCTCGTTCGTCTCCAGGACGGTCTCCGCCTCGTCGGCGATCTGATCGAGGATGCGGGCGACGGCCTCCAGGCTCTCCGCCCCCAAGTCCTCATATGTGCTGGTCAGGTGCTCGGCCGCTTCGGCGTAGAGAGCGCCGCCGCCGTCGGTGCCGGCCTCCTCCTCGACACTGGAGGCGTACGCCGCGACGCCGCCCGCCTCGTCGGCCTCGCCGGCGCCGGTCTTGAACACGCCCGACAGGGCCATCATGGACTCCAGGTCGGTGTCCGAGGCGAAGTCGCTCTGGAGTTCCCAGGGATCGCATCCCGCGGCCTCGATCACGTCGTCCTTGGTGATGCTGATGTCGCCCATGCCTGAAGAAGCCCCCGGTGCGCGGTGGTGTGCCTGGTGTTCGGTGCTGCGGTCGGTCAGATGCTGTCGGCGATGCCGCGGCTGTAGTCGGTGTTGGCGGCCGTGATCAGGTAGGAGTCGGCGAGCGCCTCCGTCTCGTCGCCCATGTCCGCGGCGCCCAGCGCGCCTTCCCCGATGGCGTCCCGGCCGTCGCCGGCCCGCTGGGCGAGCTGGGAGCGGTCGGCCGCCGCGCCGGTGAGCGCGGTGCTGAAGCCCGCCGCCCCGTCCCCGCCGAACTGCGAGGCGGTGGCGCCGACGTTGCCGATGCGGCGCGAGACGGCCCCGGCGGAGTCCGCCGCGTCGTGGTGGTGCCGCGCGCTCTCCCGGAACTGCTCCGGGAGGTACTGCAGACTGTCCTCGCCGTTCATGCCTGCTTCTCCTGTTCTCCGAGGACACCGCCGAGGGCGTCCCGCCGGGAGGACCACACCGAGGGGTCCTCGGTCAGCCGGGTGGGCCGGCCCTCGCCGCTCTTGCGCTCCGGGCGGTTGCCCGAGGACTTCGCGGCCCCCGCGCCGGGCGGCGCCTGCGGCGCCAGCCGGCCGGCGGTGTCCGCCGCGCGGGAACCGCGCCAGGTGGCGGCCGGCTCCCGCAGAGCGGTGCCCGCGCCCCGGCCGGCGGTGGCGCGCTGTCCCGGCCGGCCCGCCGAGCCGGGCGCCGGGGGCGCGGGGCGGGCCGCGCCCAGCCGGTCGGCGGCGCGGCCCGCCGTGGCCACCGCCGGGTGCGGCCGTACCGTCGCGGCCGGCGGGACGATCCGCCCGGCGGCCGGGGTACCGGCCTGTTTCCCCATCCGGGTGGCCGCCGCCGCGCCCCGCTGCGCCGCCGCTCCGGGCGGCGGGCTGTACGGGCGGCCCCCCATCGCCGCTTCCCGGGCGGCGAAACCGCTGGCCACCGAGGCCCGGTGACTCAGATTGCGCAGCGCCTGCTGCATCATCGGGCCGCGCGCCGGCCCCGTGTGCCCGACACTGGGCGGCATGGTGCCGCCATAGAGCCCCGCCAGCCCGGCGGCGGCAGCGCCGCCCCCGACCGCCGCGAGCCCGCTGCCGGTGACGATCGCGCCCGGCCCGGAGCCCAGCCCGGAGAGCCGGGCGGCGTACTCGGTGACCTCGCCGAACGGCCGGCCCGTGACCGGATCGATCCAGCGGCCCGTCACCGGGTCGAACTCCCTGCCGGTCGCCGGATCGACGAGGAACCCGGTGCCGGGGCTCTGCACCCAGCCCGCGAAATCCCCCCGGTCGGGGCCCAGCACCCGGGCGTCCGGATAGGTGCCCGGACCGACCTGGCCGCCGTTGGCCGTCGCGACCATCGCGGGGCCCTGGCCCGAACCGGCGGCGACCGGCCCCCCCGAGCCGGCCGCCCCGTTCCCACCCGCGGCGCCGGCGGAGATCCCCCCGCCGCCGGCGCCGCCCCCGGAGCCTCCTCCGGGCGCCGTGACCTCGCCCCCGGTCACCTTGGAGAAGTCCGCCCCGAGGTCGCTCAACACGCGTGCGGCCTCGGTGATCAGCCGGCGCTTCTCCTCCAGCTGCCGTTCGTAGAAGGCGTTCGCGGCCATCCCCACATCCGCGCCGGGCGGATCACCGTTGGTCTCCTCGTACTCGAAGAGCAGCACCAGCGCCTCTTCGGTCGCCCGGGCCGACGCGTCGCCGGCGGACTGGAGCTGCCCCGCGACCCGCCCCGCGAGCACCGCGATCTCCTGGGCGGTGGCCGCGCTGTTCTCCATCCGCTCGGCCAGCTCGATCAGGCCCACGCCCGGCTCGGCGGCGGTCTCCGCCGCCGCCCCGCTGAGCCAGTCGTCCGAGGAGGCGGACAGCGAGGCCATCGCCAGCCACGCCCCGGCCGCGCCGTAGATCTGCAGGTGCTCGGCGCTGAAGATCGTGACCAGCAGTTCTCTGAATTCACCGTCGGTCGACATGAGAAACCGTCAGTTTCCTTCCCATGGATGCACGGTCACCGTCGTCGGATCCTCGCCCTCCAGCATCCGCTCGGTGTAGCCGAGGGATGTCACGGCCGCTTCGCCGGTGAGGAGGAAGGTGTGCGCCGCCTCGTCCGTCTCGTCGGCGATGTCGGCCACCCCCGAGGCGCTGGCGCTGATGTCCTCGACCGTCACCTCGTTGGCGATCCACGCGTCCATGACGCAGGCCGCGGCGGACGCCAGCGCGCTCTCGGCCGCCGCCCCCTCCGGCACGGAACCGAACAGCCCCTGGGCCGAGGCGATCCGGACCAGCGCGTCCCGGGCCGACTCCCCCTCGCCGCCCCCTCCGGTGGTCTCGGCCGCCCGGCGCGCCGCCGGGGCGTTGAGGATCTCCTCGCCGTCAGACACGTCGTCTCCCCGTCACCTTCCGCTTCCGCTCCCCGCCCGGACCGCGCTCAGCGACCCGAGGCACGCTGGCGCATCAGCGCGCCACCCTCGATACCGGCCTGCTGCACATTGCGCACGGCCTGGTTCTGCGAGGTGACGCCCTGGTCGTACGAGTCGGACTGCCGCCGGAACTCGCGGTCCCGCTCGTCGATCACCTCGCCGAGGGAGGCGTCGACGAGACCCTGGTCGATCAGTCCGCGCAGCTGGGCGCGGACCTCCTCCCAGATCTCCTGGTACTTCTGCTGCTGTCCCGCGGTCGAGGACTGGATGGTGTCGAGGTCCGCGGACCGGAACGTCACAACTCCGTCAAACATGGTGGTCTCTCTTCCTGTCCGAGTGGATCGCGCTGAGGTGCGTGGCCGGCGACGCGCTCAGCCGAAGACGGTGTTGTTCGCGATGGCCGGGTCGCTGTGCACCCGGGAGAGGATCGACGCGGCCTCGGCGTCGGTCTCGCGGCCCTGGGCGGAGGTGAGGCCCAGGTCCCGGGACAGCCCTTCGAGCGCCTCGGCGAGGGCCTGGCCGTTGCGCCCCAGGTTCTCGTAGGTCTCGACGCCCTGTGCGGTGCCGCCGCCCTGGTACCCGACGGTCAGCGCCTCGCCCTGCCCGCCGATGCCCCGCGCGACGTCCTGCATGTCCCGGAACGCCTGGTCGATGATCGCCTCGACCCGCTCGACCTCTTCCGGTGAAAGCTTGACTTCGTCGCTCATGAGATCTCCCTCTCCGCACTGTTCGCGTGTGCGACGCACTGGAAGTGCGCAACGCCCTGATGCATCGTGGCACCGCGCCCTGCTCCACCGTAGGGAGAGCGCGTAGCAGCGGCGTATCAGATCGGTGGGAGGGGCCGATCGGGGTGGATTCGCACCCCTTGACGGGTCAGCCGATCGCGTACCGCTCCTCGACCCGTACCCGCAGATGAAGGTTCTCGCGGCTGTTCAGGTCGTCGAGCACGGCTTTCGCCCGCGATTCCTCGGCCCGCGCGGCCTCTTCGCGTCCGAGCCCGCGCAAAGCGGCTGCCAGCCAGGTGCGTTGCTGGGCGGCCACGAACGGGTCGAAGGGCTGCTCGGCCGAATGCCGCAGCGCCCGGTTCGCCCAGCGCGCCGCTTCCTCGAACTCCCGGGTCTCCAGGTGGTACTCGGCCAGCAGTCCCGCCGCCATCGTGCGCTCGTACGGCACCGTGACGGCCTCGTAGTTGGAGGTGAACAGCCGGTACGCCTGGTCGTGCTCGCCCAGATAGAGGTGGCAGCGGCCGAGATTGTTGACGATCTGGGCGCGGGAGTCCGTGTTCCCCAGCTCCTCCGCCTCGGCCAGCGCACGGTGCCCCACGTCCACCGCCTCCGCCAGCCGGCCCGAGGAACCGAGGGTCGGCACCATGTTCATCATGGTGCCCAGCGCCTCCTCACGGTCCCCCAGCGCCCGGAACAGCCTCGTCGCCCGCTCCAGCAACTCCATCCCGCGCGGGGCCTCGCCCTGCTGGCCGGCCGCCTTGCCCAGTTGCCCGTACGCCACGGCCTGGGCGAACACATCGCCCTGCCGCTCGCCCACCGCCAGCGCCAGTTCGCACAGCCGCCGCTGCGCCCGCCAGCTCAGCCGCAGCCCGAGGTAGGTCTCCAGCGCCCGGACGCTCTCCAGCGCGAAGCACGACAGCGGGCGCCCGGCCAGTTCCTCACCGCTGTCGAACTCCGGCTCCGCCAGTTGGGCGGCCAGCGCCAGCACGTCCTCCAGAACCTCGTCCGTCCACGGCAGCGACTCGTCCACGGAGCGGAACGAGCGGCCCTTCGCGAACCGCGCCGCCCCCTGCGCGTACCGGGTGGCGAAGTGCCGCGCCAGCGCCAGCGGGGCGTTCGAGCGGTGCAGCGACCCCACGCACCAGCGGGCCAGCCCGGCCAGTGCCTCCCGCGACCGTTGTGGCGGCAGCCGGTCCGCCTGCCAGACCGCCGCCGACCGCACGAGATCGTGCAGTACGTACACCCCCGGCCGCGGCGAGGTGGCGATCTGGGCGTCGGCCAGCCGCTCCAGCGCCTCCCGTGCCCGGGGCACCGGGCAGCCGGCCAGCTCCGCCACCGCCTCCGGGCTGTAGGAGAGAACCGCGGCCGTGCCCAGCAGCGGGAAGACCCGGGCCGCCGGTACGTCCCCCAGCTGCTCGATACTTACCGTCAGACTGGTCCGCAGGTCGAGGTCGTCCACGGACAGTTCGTCCATCCGCAGCCGCTCGTCGCGCAGCACCGCCGTCCAGTCCGCGACGCTCCACCGCGGCCTGGCCGCCATCCGGGTGGCGATGATGCGCAGCGCCAGCGGGAGATGTCCGCACAGCTCGACCAGCTTCTCCCACTGCGCGGGGGTACCGCGCTCGGCGGACCCCTCGGCGATGGCCTGGACGAAGGCGATGGCATCGGCCGTGGACAGCGTGGACAGATGCAGATGGTGCCCGCCGTGCACCCCCGTCAGCGCGGCGCGGCTGGTGACCAGCGCCGCGCAGCCCGGCTCGGCCGGCAGCAGCTCGGAGATCTGCGCCGAGTCCAGCGCGTTGTCCAGCAGCACCAGCATCCGGCGGCCGGTGAACCACTCCTGGTAGTACGCCGCCGCCGCGACCGGGTCGGCCGGGATCTCCTTGACCGCGGCACCCAGCGAGGCCAGCAGGCGCTGGCGTGCCTCGGCCGGCGACAGCGGCGCGTTGCGCGGGTCGGCGCCGCGCAGGTCCACGTAGAGCAGCCCGTCGGGGAAGCGGTCGGCCACCTCCCGGGCGGCGCGGACCGCCAGCGCGGACTTGCCGACCCCGCCGGGGCCGTCGATGAGACAGACCGCCGGTGCCGCCACCGCGTCGCTCAGCCGGGCACGGATCCGGCCCAGTTCGACGGCGCGCGCGACGAAGGTGGCGATGGCCGGCGGGAACGCCGCCCGTCCGCGTGCCGGGAGGGGGGCGGGCGCCGGCGCCGCCGCCGCGGCGTCAGCCGCCCGGACGGGCTCGGCCACGGACGCCGGCCGCGCGGCCGGCACGTCCCCGCGCAGGATCAGCGTCTCCAGCTCGCGCAGTTCGCCGCCCGGCTCGATGCCCAGCTCCTCGACCAGCCGCTGCCGGGCCTCGCGGTACACCGACAGGGCCTCGGCCGTGCGCCCGGTCCGGTACAGGGCCAGCATCAACTGCCGCACCAGCCGCTCCCGCAGCGGATGCGCGCGGGCCATCGTGGCGATCTCGTCCACGACCGGCCCGTGCTCGCCGAGGCCGAGCTTCAGCTCGAAGCGCTCCTCCACGGCGGTCAGATACAGCTCCGTCAGCCGGGGCCGCTCCACGGTGCGCAGCGGACAGTCCGGCAGATCGGACAGCGGCGTGCCACGCCACAGCCGTACCGCCCCGTCCAGCAGCGCCGCGGCGCCGGCCGGCTCGTGCCCGGCCAGCTCGCGCGACCGGCCCAGGGCGGCGCGCAGCCGGCCCTGATCGGTCTCCTCCTCCCGGACCTGAAGCTGGTATCCGCCCGGGACGGTGCGCAGCGGCTCCCCGGGGAGGAGCTTGCGCAGCCGCATGACGTAATTGCGCAGGGTGGTGCGGGCTGTGAGGGGCACATGGGCGCCCCACAGCTGCTCGGCCAGCTCGTCCACCGGCACCACCTGTCCGGGGTGCAGGGCGAGCGCGGCCAGCGTGGCCCGCAGCATGGGAGCGCTCACGCCGATCTCGCGCCCGCCATCGGTCCGCACCTCCAGCGGTCCGAGCAGCCGGATGTCCATGAATCCCCCAACCGGTCACCCCGCCGCGTGGTCAGCGCGGCGGAAGCTGGTGCTGTCCCGCGCCATTCTCCCGCACCTCACCGACGACGGCGCCGGGCCGTCAGCACACCCGGTCCCCGGGCCCGTTGACGGCAGGCGCGCGAGCTCAGTCCCCTTCCGGCGCGTCGGTCCCTCCTGCGGCGCGGCGGTATTCGGCGTTGATGCGCTGGGCTTCTTCGAGCTGGTCCTCAAGGATGACGATGCGGCAGGCGGCCTCGATGGGGGTGCCCTGGTCGACGAGTTCCCGGGCCCGGGCCGCGATGCGCAGTTGGTACCGGGAGTAGCGGCGGTGGCCGCCCTCCGAACGGAGCGGGGTGATCAGCCTGGCCTCGCCGAGGGCGCGGAGGAACTGGGGGGTGGTGCCGAGCATCGCGGCGGCCCGCCCCATGGTGTAGGCCGGGTAATCGTCGTCGTCGAGACGGCCGAAGGTGTCGTCCGCTGTCATCTTGCCTCTCTGGGGAACGCTTTCAGGGCCCTGGTGCCGTACGGCACCAGGGCCCTGAAGGAACTGCTACACCATGTGCCGGTCTCGTCGTGCGCCGGCTCATGTCTTCCGCCGGCCCACCCGGTCACGGATGGGGAACGCGGGATCGGGACGCGTGACCGGAGACCACCTGCCTGTCGATGTCCTGCGGAACCCGGGCTCCATCCGCCGCCCGGGCGATCCCGATGGCGCTGATCCTCCATTCTTCCTTCCGGACCCATCACTTACCAAACGGGTACTGCGTGCTGCCGGCGCCGAGGGCGCCGGCAGCGCTACCACTCGCGGCGACCCCTGATCACTGCGGGCCACCCGGTGCGGCCGTCAGCCCCGTCGCCATCCAGCAACCCGGCTCCGGAACTCCACCGCCGCACCGTCCTGCGTACTGCCTGTACTGCTGGGTACTGCTGCCCGGCAGTTCATCCCTGCCGGGCCTTCTTGGATCTCCACTACAAGAAAAACTTTAATCGCGCCAGAACCGAATGTCTACTCCGGCGAGGATAGATTTTCGCTTGGCCGGAGGTGAGATAGTCGTGAGCCGCCGACCGCGGGCCGCAAACGCGCCGACCCCCGCCGCCAGGGGCGACAGGGGTCGGGGTGGCCTTGCGGCCGGTTGCTGCGGGAACCTCGGATCCGGCGGGACGTTATCCGTGCCTAAGCGGCCGCTGACATGCGGGCGGCCGCGCGCCGGGCCGGCGCGGAAGAGCGGCGCCTGCCCCGGGAGGACGAACCGGACCTGGGTCCCGCCGCGGCCGGGGCCGCGACCACGACCGGGATACCGGAGGGGGCCTGGGCCCCGGTGATCCGGCTCAGAGCCTCACCACCCGGGCGGACCTGCGTGGTGTGCGGCCGGATCCTCGCGTCCGCCATGAGCCGGACCATCGCCCGCCGCTGGTTCGGGGTGACCAGGGTGACGACGCTGCCGGACTCGCCGGCGCGGGCGGTCCGGCCACCGCGGTGGAGGTAGTCCTTGTGGTCGGTCGGCGGATCGACGTTGACCACCAGGTCGAGTTGGTCGACGTGGATGCCGCGCGCCGCGACGTTCGTCGCCACCAGCACACCGACCTCCCCGGTCTTGAACTGGGCGAGCGTCCGGGTCCGCTGCGACTGCGACTTGCCGCCGTGCAGCGCGGCCGCCCGGACACCGCTCCTGAGCAGGTCCCGGACCAGCCGGTCCACACCGTGCTTGGTGTCCAGGAACATGATCACGCGGCCGTCCCGGGCGGCGATCTCGACCGTGGCAGCACGCTTGTCGGTGTCCTGGAGGTGCAGGACGTGATGCTCCATGGTCGTGACCGCGCCGGCCGACGGGTCGACCGAGTGCACGACGGGGTCCGTCAGATAGCGGCGCACGAGCAGATCGACGTTGCGGTCCAGGGTGGCGGAGAACAGCATCCGCTGCCCCTCGGGGCGCACCTGGTCGAGCAGCGCGGTGACCTGCGGCATGAAGCCCATGTCGGCCATCTGGTCGGCCTCGTCCAGCACCGTGATCTCCACCTGGTCCAGCCGGCAGTCGCCCCGGGCCATGAGGTCCTTGAGGCGCCCCGGGGTCGCGACCACGACCTCCGCCCCGCCGCGCAGCGCACCGGCCTGCTTGCCGATGGACAGCCCGCCGACCACCGTGGCGAGCCGCAGCCCGACGGACCGGGCGTACGGCGTGAGCGCGGCCGTCACCTGCTGCGCCAGCTCACGCGTCGGCACGAGCACCAGCCCTCGTGGCCGGCGGGCTTCGGCACGCCGCCCCGCGGTGCGGGCCAGCAGCGCGAGGCCGAAAGCGAGGGTCTTGCCGGAGCCGGTGCGCCCGCGCCCCAGGACGTCGCGGCCGGCCAGGGAGTTCGGCAGCGTCGCGCTCTGAATCGGGAAGGGTGCCGTCATCCCCTGCCGGCCCAGTTCGGCCAGGAGAGGGCCTGGCATGCCGAGATCCGCGAATGCCTCGGCCGCGGGGAGCGCCGGGGTGATCGTCTCGGGAAGGGCGAACTCACCCTTGAGCGCCGTACCCCGACGGCCGTGACCGGCCGGCCGGGCGGGCTCACCGGAGCGGCGCGCCGCCGGAGAACCGGCACGGCTGCCGCCCTTGCCGGTGCCCGGTCCGGCCCTGCGGGGACGGCCGGAGTGATCGTTCGAACGGGTGCGGTTCATACGGAACCTTCCTCGATGCGGCACATGCCAAGGAATTCCGCAGCGATTCGCAGCCTGGAGAATTACAAGTATGAACCGGTGGCAGAATAAGGCCGCTCCGGGGCCGGCACGGCTGCACGCGGCAACGGATGCGGAATTTTTTTTCTGGCGCACGGGGACGGGTATCGGACGTCCCACTCGCAGCATGACTTTTCAGAATGCGCCAGAATACTGAAAGGCCGGAGCGGAGTGCTCCCGGTCACCGGACGGATGAGGGCCGATACACAAAAAGCGCGGAGCTGGGCCCGCATCCCGGAGGAGACGGGCCCAGCTGCCGCGTGCGCTTCTGTGTCAGGCCGGAACGATGTTCTCGGCGGTCGGGCCCTTCTGGCCCTGCGCGATGTCGAAGGTCACCTTCTGGCCTTCGAGCAGCTCACGGAAGCCCTGGGTGGCGATGTTCGAGTAGTGGGCGAACACATCGGCGCCGCCACCGTCCTGCTCGATGAAACCGAAACCCTTTTCGGCGTTGAACCACTTCACGATGCCAGTAGCCATGTCATATCTCCTCGGGGCAGTATCCCGACGCCAGCAAGCACGCGGGCGTCGCATTGCCGCAATGATCAGCCCGCCCGGAAATGACCGGAAATACAAAGGCGCTCCCGCCGGGCACAGGCGGACGGGGGCACTTGAAATTTCGGGAACCACAACTGCAACTGATAAGGACCGTAGCACACCGGAACGGCGCGTGCGCGGCGAACAATTACTGTTTCCCCGTTGCCGCACAAACCCTACCGGCGCGTCCACTCACATTCTTATCTCTCGGGTGCAGATATGAGGACACTCCGGAGGCAACATCGCGGGGCCCGGCCCCTCGGTGGGCACGGACAGCACCGCGTCGAAGCCGGCAGGCGCGGGCCGGAGCGGGCGTCATGCCCGGTCGACGTGCACGTACACCCGGTCGAAGCGCGAGGAGGCCAGGTCCTGGCGGCGGATCATCCAGCTGACGACGGCGGCGTCCAGCCCGCCGGCCCGCTCATCGCACCGCCAGGTGGCCAGCAGGGCCCAGTCGCCGCCGTCCGGCGCCTCGTCGCCGACGAGGCGCAGCGGGTCGTCGTTGATGACGACGGGGTGGGCGCCGAGCGCGAACGTCCAGGTCGGCCAGGAGCCGCCCACGTGCGTCCAGGCGCTCTCCAGTTCCTCGGCGAGTTCGTACTCCTCGTCGTCCGGGTCCTCCCACCTGGCCTCCGCGAAGCTCTCCGGCATCGGAGGGGACAGGTGGTGCCACATCGTGCGCATGTCCTGCGGCTCGAACGGCCCGCGCCCGGCCGTCACGCGCCGCACCGCCGCCGGTGTCCCGGCGGGGACATGGCGGACCGCGTCACTCATCGGGCCCCGCAGGCCCAACTCCGGGTCGGCGAAGAACAACAGGTGGCCCGCCGCCGGCAGCGGGAGCCCGGTGGCGCCCGGCGGTATCAGCGGGCAGTCGACGCGGGCGATCAGCGGGTGACACGGATCCGGCGCGTTGTCCGGCAGGACCGGATCGCCCCCATCCGCACCGCGAGCGGCCCGTCGCCGCCCTGAGCGACGAACGTGCCCGGCACAGTGGCCCGTATCCACGCCTCGGCCTCCCGCGCCGGCAGACCACGGGAGGCCGCCTCGGCGCGGAAGCGGTCCGCTCTGCCGGTGTTCCCGTCTTCGATCACGGCTCAGCGGGCTTTCTCCACCGGCTCCAGGATCGCCACGCACTCCATGTGGTGCGTCATCGGGAACAGGTCGAACGCCCGCAGGAAGCGCGGGACGTAGCCGGCCGTGCGGAAGTGGGCCAGGTCGCGGGCGAGGGCGGCCGGGTCGCAGGCCACGTAGCCGATGCGGCGGGCGCCGAGGGTGGCCAGGTGTTCCACGGTGCGCTTGCCCGCGCCCGACCGGGGCGGGTCCAGCACGATCAGGTCGGCGCGGGTGATGCCGGTGCGCGGCAGCACCTGCTCGACCCGGCCGTGCTCGATACGGACCCGGGGGGCGTCGGCGAGGTTGTGCCGGGCGTCCTCCACCGCGCGCTTGGAGGACTCGATGCCGACCACGGCGCCGCTCTCGCCGACCCGCTGGGCCAGCGCCCCGGCGAACAGGCCCACGCCGCAGTACAGGTCGAGCGCCGTCTCGCCCTTGCGCGGGGTGAGGCCGCGCATGAGCGCGTCCACCAGCAGGTCGGGGGCCTGCGGGTGCACCTGCCAGAAGCCGCCCTCGCCGACCCGCCAGGTGCGGCCGTCCGCGCGTTCGCGCACGAAGGTCCGGCCGTGCACCGGGTGCACGGTGCGCTGCCCGGGGCCGCCGCCCTTGCCGCGGCGTTCCTGGGCGCGCAGGACGGAGACCGGCCGGTCCAGCTCGACGAGCGGGAGCCGTCCGCCGGGGCGCGGGGTGAGGACCACCATCCGGTCGTTCGAGCCGGTGGCCGCGATGGCGTCCACCGAGGCGATCTGCGGCCAGCGGCGGGCCTCGACGCCCAGTTCGGAGACTCCCTCGGCGGCGATCAGGCAGTGGTCGATCGGCTCCACGTCGTGCGAGCGGCTGCGCCGCAGCCCGGCCCGGCCCTCGGCGTCGACGGCGTACTGCACCCGGGTGCGCCAGGCGGGCACCTCGCCGGGGGCCACCTTGTCGCCGGGCGCGGGCTCGACCGTGCCGTCCCAGCTGACTTCCTCGGGGGTGACCCCGGCCAGCTGGCGCAGCAGCTCGGTGAGCACGGCGGCCTTGAGCTTGCGCTGCGCGCCCGGCTTCACGTGCTGCCAGTCGCAGCCGCCGCAGCGGCCGGGCCCGGAGAACGGGCAGGGCGCCTCGATTCGCTCCTTGGCCGCTTCGAGCACGGTGACGGCGTCGGCGCGCAGGAAGCGCGAGTCGGCGCGGCCCTCGGTGACCTTGGCGACGACCCGCTCGCCGGGGAAGGTGTGGCGGACGAAGAGGACCTGGCCGGCCGGGGTGCGGGCCACGCAGTGCCCGCCGTGGGCGACCGGGCCGATCTCGACCTCGTACTCCTCGCCGACCAGCGACGCCGCCGCGGGGGTTGATTCAGGCATGGTGGCGACGGCTCCAGAGCGGGAAGGGGGTGGGCGGAAACAACGGCCGCCCAGTCTACGGGCTCCCCCACGGCCCGCCGCACGCCCTCTCCCGCGCCCCGGCCGCGCCGGTGGTGCGGCCGGCGATCCTTGACGCCATCCGTACGGGTGGCGGGCCGGACAGCGCGGGGGCGGCCGGGTAGCGTGGGCCGCACGGGCCGGGTGCCGGGCCGGTGTACGCAAGAGAAGGTGCGGGGCGCAGCGCTATGCACATCGTGATCATGGGTTGCGGCCGGGTCGGCGCGACCCTGGCCCACACCCTTGAGGAGCGGGGGCATTCGGTCGCGGTCATCGACCAGGACGCCACGGCGTTCCGCAGGCTCGGCTCGGGGTTCGGCGGGCAGCGGGTGACCGGTCTGGGGTTCGACCGGGACACGCTGAGCGAGGCGGGTATCGCGGACGCGGGCGCGTTCGCGGCGGTGAGCAGCGGGGACAACTCCAACATCATCGCCGCCCGGGTGGCGCGCGAGGTGTTCGGCGTGGAGAACGTGTCCGCCCGGATCTACGACCCGCGCCGCGCGGAGGTGTTCGAACGGTTCGGCATCCCGACGGTGGCCACCGTGCGCTGGACCGCGCACCAGATGCTGCGCCGGCTGCTGCCGGCCGGGGCGGAGCCGCTGTGGCGCGATCCCAGCGGCGGGGTGCAGTTGTCGGAGGTGCACATCACCCCGGCGTGGGTGGGGCACAAGGTGAGCCGGTTCCAGCAGCACACCGGGGTGCGGGTGGCGTTTTTGACCCGGATGGGCGAGGCGATGCTGCCGACCTCGCGCACCGTCCTCCAGGAGGGCGATCTGGTGCACGTGATGATGTACAGCGATCAGGTGGCCGAGGTCGAGGCGGCGTGTCTGCTCGGTCCCGACGAGGAGCGGCAGCCATGAGGGTGGTGATCGCCGGGGCGGGCGCGGTGGGCCGCTCGATCGCCGGGGAGCTGCTGGAGAACGGCCACGAGGTGCTGCTGATCGACAACGATCCGGACGCGGTGGCGGTACGGCGGGTGCCGGAGGCGGAGTGGCTGCTGGCCGACGCCGCCGAGATCGCCACGCTGGACGAGGCGGCGCTGGAGCGCTGTCAGGTGGTGATCGCCGCCAGCGGTGACGACAAGGTCAATCTGGTGGTCTCGCTGCTGGCCAAGACGGAGTACGGGGTGCCGCGCGTGGTGGCGCGGGTCAACAACCCGAAGAACGAGTGGCTGTTCAACGACGCGTGGGGCGTCGATGTGGCCGTCTCCACCCCGCGGCTGATGTCGGCGCTGGTGGAGGAGGCGGTGAGCGTCGGCGATCTGGTGCGGCTGCTGCGCTTCAGCCAGGGCGAGGCCAATCTGGTGGAGCTGACCCTGCCGCAGGGGGCTGCGCTGGTGGGCACCCGGGTGGGCGAGGTGGCGTGGCCGCAGGACACCGCGCTGGTGACCATCATCCGGGGCGTGAAGGTGCTGATCCCGGATCCGGACGACGCGCTGGCGGCGGGCGACGAGTTGCTGTTCGTCGCCGCGCCGGCCCGCGAGGCCCAGTTGCAGGCGCTGCTGTCGCCGCGCCCGGGGAAGGAGTGAGCGCGGGTCAGGGCCCCTGCTCGGTGGCCGCCTCGGCGGCCCGGGCCGCCTCGCGTTCCTTCTGGGCCCGTTCCTCCGCCTCCATCTCGGCGATCACATCGATGGGGGCCGGGGCCTTCACCAGGATGATCCAGGTCAGATAGACGGCGAGCAGGAACGGCGGGATGCCGAGCGCCACCCGCAGCCAGCCCAGCTGGGTGGCGTCGCCCCAGAAGTAGATGGGGAAGGTGATCGCCGACTTGGCCAGCAGGATCGCGCCCCACACATAGCTCGCCTTGACGTAGGCGGCCTTGCGGCCGGGGTTGCGGGTGCGCCAGGAGAGCATCTCCCGGAACACCGGCCCCAGGATCAGCCCGAGCAGCGGTACGCCCGCCGCGGCCGTGGCCACGTACGCGATGCCGAGGCCGAGGGTGTAGAGCATGCCGGGGAGGTAGAAGTTCTTGGCGTCCCCGGACATCATCGCGAAGGCCGCGCCGAAGGCCACGCCGAAGACGCCGCTGAAGGCGTGCTTGACGGTGTCGCGCTGGATCAGCCGGCCGACGGCCAGCAGGGCGGAGATCGTCAGGGCCGCGACGGCGGAGATCTTGATGTCCCGGTTGATGGTGTAGCTGAGCACGAACACCAGACCGGGCACCGTGGTCTCCACCATGCCGCGCACGCCGCCGAACGCCTCGAAGAAGGCCGCCTTGGTGGCCTCCTGGTCGGGCGCCTGGGGGGCGACGCCGGGCCGGCCGGACGGGATCTCCTGGTCAGGTGGGGTCACCTGGCTACTCCTTGTCGAGGGGTCGCAGCTGGTATCGGGGGTTGAACAGCACCGGACGGCCGTGGGTCACCGCGATCCGTCCGGAGGCGACCAGCTCCCGGCCGGGGACGATCCCGGCGATGGCGGCGCGGCCCAGCCAGATGACCTCCAGCCGGGCGGAGCCGTCGTCCAGCTCGGCGGCCAGTGCGGGCAACCCCGCCACCGTACGCTCGCTCACCGAGCGCAGCGTACCGGTCACGCTGACGACCGGGCGGCCGGCCGGGCCTTCCGCGCATTTGCTGATGGGGGTGCAGCGGGCGCGCTCGGCCTCCTCGGCGGCCCGTTCGGCCTCCTCGGCGGCGTGCGCGTCCGCGGCGGCCCGGCCCGGCCACCAGCGGGGCCGTCCCCGCCGCCTGCCGGGGTGACCCCCGCTGCGTTCACCCGCGCTCATGCCGTCCAGCGTAACGTCCCCCGCGTTCCGTTCAGCGTTCGAAGCGGTAACCCATGCCCGGCTCGGTGACGAAGTGCCGGGGGTGCGCGGGGTCGGTCTCCAGCTTGCGGCGCAGTTGTGCCATGTAGACCCGCAGGTAGTTGGTCTCGGTGCGGTACGCCGGGCCCCAGACCTCCTGGAGCAGCTGTTTCTGGCTGACCAGCCGGCCGCTGTGCCGGATCAGCACCTCCAGCAGATGCCACTCGGTGGGGGTGAGCCGGACGTCGCGGCCCTCGCGCTGGATCTTGCGGGCGGCGAGGTCGACGGTGAAGCCGGCGGTGTGGACCACGGAGTCCTCCTCGGCGGCGGCCGGCTCCGCGCGGCGGACGGCGGCCCGCAGCCGGGCGAGGAGTTCGTCCATGCCGAACGGCTTGGTCACGTAGTCGTCCGCGCCCGCGTCCAGGGCCTGCACCTTCTCGTCGGAGGTGTGCCGGGCGGAGAGCACGATGATGGGCGTCCTGGTCCAGCCGCGCAGCCGGGCGATGACCTCGGTGCCGTCCATGTCGGGCAGGCCGAGGTCCAGGATGACCGCGTCGGGATGCCGGTCGCGGGCCAGGCGCAGCGCGGTAGCGCCGTCCGGAGCGGTGTCCACCTCGTACTGGCGCGCCTTGAGGCTGATCACCAGGGCACGGAGTATCTGCGGCTCGTCATCGACCACGAGCACCCGGTGCATGCGCTCCCCCTTGTTCCCCTTGTTCGGATGGTCGGCTGTCCGGCACGGCGTCCGGGGTGTCGGCGGGCAGGGTGAGCACCATGGTCATCCCGCCGCCGGGGGTGTCCTCGGCGTCCAGGGTGCCGCCCATGGCCTCGGTGAAGCCGCGGGCGACGGCCAAGCCGAGGCCGACGCCGTTGCCGCGCGGGATGTCGCCGTGCCGCTGGAAGGGCTCGAAGATCCGGCCCTTGTCGGCGTCCGGCACCCCGGGGCCCCGGTCGACGACCCGCAGCTCGACCTGGTTGCCCAGCGCGCTGCCGCGCACCAGGACCCGGGTGTGGGCGGGCCGGTACTTGACGGCGTTCTCCACGACGTTGGCCACCGAGCGCTCCAGCAGCCCGGGGTCGGCGGCCACCCAGGGCAGCGATTCGGGGATGTCCAGCGTCACGACGTCCGGTGCCACCCCGCCGAGCGCCCGCAGCACCACCTCGTCCAGGGCGGTGCGGCGGATCAGCGGCCGTACGGTGCCGGTGTGCAGCCGGGACATGTCCAGCAGGTTGCCCACCAGCTGGTCGAGGCGGTCGGCGCCGTCCTCGATGCTCTCCAGGAGCCCGGCCCGGTCCGCCTCCGACCACTCGACGTCGTCGGAGCGCAGCGAGGACACCGAGGCCTTGATGGCGGCCAGCGGGGTGCGCAGGTCGTGCGAGACGGCGGCCAGCAGGGCGGTGCGGATGCGGTTGCCCTCGGCGAGCTTGTGGGCGCGGGCGGCCTCGGTGAGCAGCCGCTGCCGGTCCAGGATGGTGGCGGCGTGGGCGGCGAAGGCGCTCAGCACCCGGCGGTCCTCGGCCGGGAGGACCCGTCCGGAGAGCACGAGCATGGTGTGCTCCCCCACCGGCACGTCGACGTCGGCGTCCTGGGGCCGCAGCAGCGGGCGGGGGTTGTCGGCGATGGCGGAGACACTTCCCACACAGCGCCAACGACCGCCGTCGTGGTCGCGTTCCAGGAGGGCCGCGCAGTCCATGCCGAAGGTCTCCCTGGCCCGGCCGAGCAGGGCGCGCAGGGTGTCCTCACCGCGCAGCACGCTGCCGGCCAGCACGGTGAGCGTCTCGGACTCGGCGCGCAGCCGGGCGGCCTGCTGGGTGCGCTGGGCGGAGAGATCGACCACCGAGGCCACGGCCAGCGCGATGGCGAAGAAGATCACCACGGTGATCACGTCGTGGCCGCTGCCGACCCCCCAGTGGTGGAGCGGTTCGGTGAAGAAGTAGTCGAGCAGGACGGTGGCGAGCGCGGCGGAGACCAGGCCCGGGTAGAAGCCGCCGATCAGCGCGGCGAGCACCGTCATGGACAGGAAGAGCAGGACGTCGCTGGCGAACCCGGCCAGCGGCTGCGGGGGCGCGGCCAGCAGCACGGTGAGCAGCGGCGGCCCGGCCAGGCCGATGAGCCAGCCGGCGAGGGTGCGGGAGCGGCCGAGGCGGGCGCCGCGGGCGCTGGGCAGGCCCCGGCCGCGGGCCACCTCGTCGTGGGTGACGATGTGCACGTCGAGGTCGGGGCCGCTGTCGCGGGCCACGCTGGAGCCCACGCCGGGTCCCAGGGCGTGCTGCCAGGTCTTGCGGCGGGAGGAGCCGAGCACGATCTGGTTGGCGTTGACGCCGCGGGCGAAGTCGAGCAGGGCGCTGGGGATGTCGTCGCCGATGACGTGGTGGAAGGTGCCGCCCAGCTGTTCGACCAGGGTGCGCTGGCTGGCCAGTTCGCGCGGCGAGACGGCGGTGAGCCGGGCGGCGCGCGAGACGTGGACGGCGAGGATCTCGCCGCCGGAGCTCTTGGCCGCCATCCGGGCCGCGCGGCGGATGAGGGTGGAGCCCTCGGGGCCGCCGGTGAGGGCGACGACGATCCGCTCGCGGGCGTACCAGGTGGAACGTATGCCCTGTTCGGTGCGGTAGCGCTGGAGGTAGGCGTCGACGCGGTCGGCGGTCCACAGCAGGGCGAGTTCGCGCAGTGCGGTGAGGTTGCCGGGCCGGAAGTAGTGCGAGAGGGCGGCGTCCACCTTGTCGGGGGCGTAGATGTTGCCGTGTGCCATCCGGCGGCGCAGCGCCTCGGGGGTCATGTCCACCAGTTCGATCTGGTCGGCACGGCGCACCACGGCGTCGGGGACGGTCTCGCGCTGCCGGACCCCGGTGATGGCGGTCACCACGTCGGCCAGCGACTCCAGGTGCTGGATGTTGACGGTGGAGATGACGTCGATGCCGGCGTCGAGCAGGCTGTCGATGTCGCGCCAGCGCTTGTCGTGGCGGGAGCCGGGGGCGTTGGTGTGGGCGAGTTCGTCGACGCAGACGACGGCCGGAGCGCGGCGCAGGACGGCCTCGGTGTCCATTTCGCCGCGTCCGCTGCCCTGGGGGGCGGCGGGGCGGCGGGGGACCGTCTCCAGGCCGCGCAGCAGGGCCTCGGTGCGGGGGCGGTCGTAGGTCTCGACGAGTCCGACGACGATGTCCGTGCCGCGCTCGGCGCGCCGGTGGGCCTCGCTGAGCATGGCGTAGGTCTTGCCGACTCCGGGGGCGGCCCCCAGATAGATGCGCAGTGTGCCGCGTCGTGCCATGGATCCATTGTCGGTGCCCGGCCGGCAAGCGGCCGGGGCGGGCGGTGGTGGGGCCGCCCGGGACGGGCGGTCAGCGGCGGGAGGCGCGCTCCTCGCGTCTGCGGCGGCGGATGACCAGCAGGTCGAGGAAGGCGACCACGGTCAGCACGCCGCAGACGATGGCCAGGGTGAGCAGCGGGGCGCGTCCCGGTGAGGATCCGGGGTCGCTGTTCGCCGCCCAGATGGCCAGCAGGACGGTGCCGGCCGCGAACAGCGGGAGGAAGATCAGCGACAGCAGCCGGCGCAGCGGCAGATCGCTCTTGGCGGTGATCGGCTCGGTGCCGGTCCGCCGGTGACGGCGGTTGTCCATGGTTCGGCCTCCTCGCGGGTGACCGGGCGGGTACCCGCGAGGAGGCCGGTGACACGGACGGATCCGGTGCGGTCAGCGGACCTCGGAGATCTCCGGGCCGCGGCGCAGGTGGTCGAGGCCGCCGGCGAAGCGGGAGGTCTCGGTGGGCTGGCCCGCCTGCTCCTGCTTGACGCCGTCCGGCACCATCTGGGCGTTCTCCGGGAGCTTGAGGACGATCGGGTCGCGCGGGGCCATCGGCCCGTCGCCGCGCACCACGACGGTGTCGCGGAAGATCTGCTCCAGGACCCCGGCAGCCTGCGGGTGGACGGCGCCCTGGCCGGAGATCACGCCGCGCAGGAACCAGCGGGGGCCGTCGACGCCGACGAACCGGACGGTCTGCATGCCGCGCTTGCCGTCCGGCAGCTGGACGGGCACCTGGGCGCGCAGCTCCCAGCCGAGCGGGCCCTCGGTCTCGTCGATGACGCCGCCCTGCTGGGTGATGCCGGAGGCGATCTCCTCGCGGACCTCGGACCAGATGCCCTCGCGCTTGGGCGCGGCGAACGCCTGGAGCTGGACCGCGCTGTCCTTGAGGACGACGGTGGCGGCGACGATCGCGTCCCCCGCGACCTCGACCCGCAGCTCCATGCCCTGGACGCCGGGGACGAAGAGGCCGCCGAGGTCGACCCGGCCCTCGGCGGGGTTGCCGACCTCGCTCAGATCCCAGGGACCCTCGGGGCGCGGCGCGGGCTCCAGTTTGACCCGGCGCACCTCCGCCTCGTCGGGTGCCTCCTCGGCCGTGGCCTCGACGGCTTCCTCGGGTTCCTCGTTCTTGCGACGACGTCCGAACACGTCACTGTCCTTTCCGGCCGGCGATCCCGCCGGAGCCGACCGCAGCGTAGGGGTTGTCCAGGCCGGCATGACCGCCCGTGGAGCCGAAACCCCCCGTGGCGCGTACGGATTCCGGCAGCTGATCGACCTCGTGGAACCGTACGGTCTCGACCCGCTGGACGACGAGCTGTGCGACCCGGTCGAATCGTTCGAACCGCACGCTCTCCCGCGGATCGAGATTGATCGCGATGACCTTGATCTCACCACGGTACCCGGCATCGATGGTCCCGGGGGCGTTCACCATGGAGACCCCGTAGCGGGCGGCGAGTCCTGAACGGGGGTGCACAAAGGCCGCGTACCCCTCGGGGAGGGCGATGGAAACCCCGGTGGGCAGGACGGCCCGCTCGCCGGGGGCCAGCTCGGCGGCCTCGGTGGTGACCAGGTCCACCCCCGCGTCACCGGGCTGCGCCCGGGAGGGGAGGGGTACCTCGGGATCGATGCGCCGCAGGAGGACGTCCAGGGCGGTTGGGTTCACATGGGCACTCACGGTGCAGACCCTACCGCCGCCCGCGACCGCCGGGGACTGCCTGCCATGCTTGGCCGTATGAAGCCGTACGACGAACGACTGACCGTGCCCCGTTCCTGGTGGCTGATGGCCGCGGGCGGGGTCGCCCTGCTGGGCGTCTCCCTGCTCCCGCTGGGCACGGCGGCCCTCATCGCGGGCCTGGTGGTGGGGGTGGCGGGTGCCGGGGTGGCGCTGAGCAGTTACGGCGCCGCGCGGATCCGGGTGGTGGCCGGCGCGCTGGTGGCGGGCGACGCCCGGATCCCGCTGTCGGCGCTGGGCGAGGCCCGGGCGCTCGACGCCGATGAGGCGCGCGCCTGGCGCACCCATCGGGCGGATGCCCGGGCTCATATGCTGCTGCGGGCCTATATTCCCACGGCGGTCCGGGTCGAGGTGACGGATCCGGCGGATCCGACGCCCTACCTGTATCTGTCGACCCGGCGGCCGGAGCGGCTCGCCGCTGCGCTTTCGGCCCGCCCGGACGCGGTCTGACACCTCAGTCCGGGCGGACGATCACTCGCAGTCCTTGCAGATGGGCTGTCCGCCACGCTCGTAGGCGAGCTGTGAGCGGTGGTGCACCAGGAAGCAGCTCATGCAGGTGAACTCATCGGCCTGCCGGGGCAGCACCCGGACGGACAGTTCCTCGTTGGAAAGGTCCGCTCCGGGGAGCTCCAGGCCCTCGGCCTGTTCGAACTCGTCGACATCGACCGTGGAGGCGGACTTGTCGTTCCGCCGGGCCTTGAGTTCCTCGATGCTGTCTTCGTTGACGTCGTCGTCGGTCTTGCGTGGACTGTCGTAATCCGTAGCCATGCTTCTCTCCCCCTCTGGGTTCTGTGGTCTCTCCAGCGCAGGTAACGCGGGAGGGCCGAACTTTGTGCCCGACCCGAGGCGGAGATTTTGCCTCACATCAAGTCCTGTTACTCAATCGACACCCGATCGAACGCCTGAAGAGGTGATCATCTCCGCCCGTCGATCAGGCTCAGGACAGCGGACAAGCCGGTAATCATCGCTGCAATCCCCCGGAAAATGGTGGGTTGCGTATGCGATATATCACATACGGCTCAATTCCGCTCAATGCCGACTGAGATCCCGCCCGTGCATGATCTCAGACCGGCAGGGTCACCCGCATCACGAGCCCCCCGGTCTCCCGGGGGACGGCCACCACGTGGCCGCCGTGCGCCCGGGCCACCGAGCGGACGATCGACAGGCCGAGCCCGACGCCCTTGTCGCTGCCGGTGCGGTCCTTCCCGAGCCGGCGGAAAGGCTCGAACATATTATCGACCTCGTAGGCGGGCACCATCGGGCCGGTATTCTCCACGATCAGCACCGCCTGTCCGGGCCGCGCCTGGGTGTCCACCCGGACCCAGCCGCCCTCGGCCACGTTGTGCCGCACCGCGTTCTGCACCAGGTTCAGCGCGACCCGCTCCAGCAGCACCCCGTTGCCCTGGACGTACACCGGAGGCCGCACCCCCGCCAGCTCCACCCCCCGCTCCTGCGCCTCCCCGCGCGTCTGCTCCAGCGCCTGCCCCGCCACCTCGGCCAGGTCCACCGGCTTGCGCTCCACCAGCTGGTTGTCGCTGCGCGCCAGCAGCAGCAGGCCCTCCACCAGCTGCTCGCTGCGCCGGTTGGTCGCCAGGAGTGTGTTGCCCAGCTGCACCACCTCCGGCGAGGCGTGCGGATCGGACAGCTGCACCTCCAGCAACGTCCGGTTGATCGCCAGCGGCGTCCGCAGCTCGTGCGAGGCGTTGGCGACGAAGCGCTGCTGCGCCGTGAAGGCCCGGTCCAGCCGGTCCAGCATCTCGTCGAAGGTGTCCGCCAGCTCCTTCAGCTCGTCGTCCGGGCCGTCCAGCTCGATCCGGCGGTGCAGATCGGATCCGGCCACCTGCCGGGCGGTGCGGGTGATCCGGCCCAGCGGCGAGAGCACCCGGCCGGCCATCACGTAGCCGAACGCGAACGCCGCCACCGCCAGCCCCAGCAGCGCCATCAGCGAACGGCGCAGCAGCGCCTTGAGCGCCACGTCCCGCTGGATGTCCACACAGCCCGCCAGCCAGTCCTTGAACTGGTCGCTGGTCACATTCCCGGAGATCCCCTGACAGGAGTCGGAGGTGATCTGCACCCGGGTGTCGCTGGTGATCAGGAACGGCAGCGCGTTCCCCTTGTGCAGTGCCTCGGCCGCCAGCAGATAGATGATCGTCAGCAGCAGCATCCCGGCGAACAGGAACATCCCGCCGTACAGCAGCGTCAGCCGGATCCGGATGGTGGGCCGCAGCCAGCTGCGCGGCGGATCCGCCTCGGGCGGGTCGAAATCCGGACGCGGCGGGGCGGCCGGCCGCCGCAGCCCCGAGCGGCCCGGGTACGGGGGCTGTACGGGCGGTGGCGGGGGCGGCGGGGAGGAGGGGGAGGACGGAGCGGTCATGGCGGTCAGATCCGGTATCCGGCGCCCGGCACGGTGGTGATCACCGGAGGCTCGCCCAGCTTGCGGCGCAGCGTCATCACGGTGACCCGGACCACGTTCGTGAACGGGTCGGCGTTCTCGTCCCAGGCCTTCTCCAGCAGCTGCTCGGCCGAGACCACCGTGCCCTCACCGCGCATGAGGACCTCCAGCACGGCGAATTCCTTGGGCGCCAGATGGATCTCCCGGCCGTCCCGGAAGACCTCCCGGCGGTTGGGGTCCAGCCGGATGCCGGACTGCTCCAGCACCGGCGGCAGCACCGCCACCGAGCGCCGTCCCAGCGCCCGGACCCGGGCCACCAGCTCGGTGAAGGCGAACGGCTTGGGGAGATAGTCGTCCGCGCCCAGCTCCAGGCCCGCCACCCGGTCGCTGACGTCACCGGAGGCGGTCAGCATGAGGACCCGGGTGGGCAGCCCCAGCTCCACTATCCGGCGGCACACGTCGTCCCCGTGCACCAGGGGCAGATCGCGGTCGAGCACGACCACGTCGTAGTCGTTGAGATCGATGCGCTCCCCGGCGGCGGCACCGTCGTACACCACGTCCACCGCCATGGCCTCCCGGCGCAGCCCGGTGGCCACCGCGTCAGCGAGCAGCTGCTCGTCCTCGACGACGAGTACGCGCACGTCCCTGGTCCTTCCTCGCACAGCCCGACGGGAGCCCGGAAAGGCTCCCCGCTCCATCCTGCCTCGCCCGGCGGTAAACCGGTGGTAAGGGACCGGCGGGCACCCCGGGTGACGGGACGGTGGTGCGGCGGTGACATCCGGGTGGCCCGCGGGCGGCATGCGGACTTTTCCCGGGGGCGCAGGTTTCCGCTCCGGAAGGGCCGGGGAAGACCCCAGGACACCCCGCGATCACCCCCCTGAAGGCGGCAAGCCCACGCGTGCTGCCGACCGGTCGGGCCCGCCGTGACCGCACCCACCCCGGCACCTCCCCAGTGCCGCCGATCGAAGACGAGGGGGCGCACCATGGACGCGTTCACCACTGGAATCCTGCAGCGCATCGAGAGCACCGAGTCCGATCTGCACCGCGCTCGTGAAGCAGGAGACGTGTTCACCGTGGATGTCGAGCAGGCCGAGCTGGACGATCTCCGCCGGCTGGCCGCGGAACACGGTGTGCAGGTCGGCTCCGCCGTCTGACACGGAACAGGGTGAGGGCCCCGGGAGCCATGCGCTCCCGGGGCCCTTGTCGTGCGGTGCCGGCCGCCCCGGCGGGGGCGGCGCGCCCGCGCCGTCAGTCGTGCCAGGCGCCCAGGTCCTCCAGCAGCGGCTGCAGTACCTCGAAGACGGCCGGGGTGGCCGCCACCGTCAGCTCGCCGTCGGGCACCAGGCCCGGCCGGCCGCCGGTACGGGCACCGCTCTCCCGGGCGATCAGATCGCCGGCGGCCAGGTCCCAGGGGTGCAGGCCGCGCTCGTAGAACCCGTCCAGCCGTCCGCCGCCGACATCGCACAGGTCGATGGCCGCCGAGCCGGACCGCCGGATGTCCCGCACCTGCGGGATCAGCCGCTGGGCCAGTGCCGCCTGGGCGGTGCGCACACGGGCCACGTAGTTGAACCCGGTACCGATCAGGGCGCGGTCCAGCGGGGCCGCCGGGCGGCAGCGCATCCTCTCCGGCGCGGCGCCGGAGAGCACCCGGAAGGCGCCGCCGCCGCGCACCGCGTAGTACGACTCCTGGCGCATCGGCGCCTCCACGGCCGCGGCCACCACCTCCCCCTCGTACTCCGCGGCGATGGACACCGCCCACTGGGGCAGCCCGTAGAGGTAGTTGACGGTGCCGTCCAGCGGGTCGACGACCCAGCGCACCCCGCTGGTGCCGGCGCTGCTGCCGCCCTCCTCGCCGAGGAAGCCGTCCTCGGGCCGGTGCTCGGACAGATAGCCGGTGATCAGCTTCTCGGCGGCGATGTCCATCTCGGTGACCACGTCGATGGGGCTGGACTTGGTGGCCGCCACCCCCAGGTCGGCGGGCCGCCCGTCCCGCAGCAGCAGGCCGGCGCGCCGTCCGGCCTCCCGGGCGAGGTCGAGCAGTTCGGACGGGGACACGGACTCGGGCATGGGCCGGGGCTCCTCGGTGGTCTCGGTGTCAGGCATAGGGACTGTCGGCGCCCGCGGCGGCCGGGCGGGGGGTGCGGGCGGCGCAGCAGCCCACCGGGCACACGTCGTGGCCGGCGCCGAGGGTGCCCAGGGCGCAGCGCTGCGGCTGCTCGCCGCGTTCGGTGGCGGCCCGCTCCAGCACCAGGTCGCGCACGGCCGCCACGAACCGGGGGTCGGTGCCCACGGTGGCGGAGCGCACGGCGGGCAGCCCGAGTTCGGCGGCGACCGCCAGCGCCTCGGTGTCGAGGTCGTAGAGGACCTCCATGTGGTCGGAGACGAAACCGATCGGCACCATCACCACCGCCGGGGCACCCGCCTCGTGCAGGGTGCGCAGATGGTCGCAGATGTCCGGCTCCAGCCACGGGATGTGCGGGGCGCCGCTGCGCGACTGGTACACCAGCTCCCACGGGCGCCGTACCCCGGTGCGTTCGGCCAGGGCTTCGGCGATCCAGCGGGCGGCGTCCATGTGTTCGGAAACGTACGCGCCGCCGTCGCCGTGACCGGCCGGGGGTCCGGAGGTGTCGGCGGCGGCGGTGGGGATGGAGTGGGTGGTGAACGCCAGCACCGCGCCCTCGCGGACGTCCGCGGGCAGTTCGTCCAGGGCGCGCAGCACCCCGTCGGTCATGGTCTCCAGGAAGCCGGGGTGGTTGTAGTAGACCCGGAGCTTGTCGACCCGGGGCAGGTCCAGGCCCTCCTCGGCCAGGGCGGCCAGCGCACCGGCCAGGTCCTCGCGGTACTGGCGGCAGCTGGAGTAGGAGGAGTAGGCGCTGGTGGCCAGGGTGAGCACCCGGCGGTGGCCGTCGCGGACGATCTCCCGGAGGGTGTCGGTCACATAGGGCGCCCAGTTGCGGTTGCCCCAGTAGACCGGCAGGTCGAGGCCGTGTTCGGCGAAGTCGCTCCGCAGGGCGGCCAGCAGTTCGCGGTTGTGGCCGTTGATCGGGCTGACCCCGCCGAAGAGGTGGTAGTGGGCGCCGACTTCGGCCAGCCGTTCCCGGGGGATGCCGCGGCCCCGGGTGACGTTCTCCAGGAAGGGCAGCACGTCGTCCGGGCCCTCCGGACCGCCGAAGGACAGCAGCAGCAGGGCGTCGTAGGGGTGGGGGTCTCGCGCGCGATCCATGCCCCCGATCCTGCCACCCGCCCCGGACGATCGGGGTCCGAGGTTCCCCCGGGTGCCGGACACCGCTGTACTCCACCCGGGAACACGGCCCGGTGGGCGGCGGCCTCGTCAGCGGCGCATCCGTTTTCACCTGATTGAGCTGGGTAGTAACCGGAATGTGATCTGTTGTTCCTCCGTCAACTCCCTTGTCCGGGGAGAACTTCCACGGCGCGGCGCCCCACCCCCGTGGCCCTAATGGAGTAGTGTGAACATTCCTGGCCTCAGCCCCTGTCCGGACCGCTCGGATCGCCACATCCGCGCCGGTCACCACACGTGGCAAAGTGGTGACTGTGCCACAACGGAGGTGGCGGGCCCTGGCCCGACACGCCGGGCAAGTCGGCAAGGTTGTGGCAGGCTGCACCCGGGCAGGTCACACTCGTCCAGCGGAGCAGCGACGTACGTGACGTCGGCAGGCACACCGGGAGGTCCTCGTGCCCGAACTGCGTGTCGTGGCCGTGAGCAACGACGGCACACGTCTGGTGCTCAAGGCTGCCGACAACACGGAATACACCCTGCCGATCGACGAGCGGCTGCGGGCCGCGGTGCGCAACGACCGCGCGCGTCTCGGGCAGATCGAGATCGAGGTGGAGAACCACCTGCGCCCCCGGGACATCCAGGCGCGGATACGAGCCGGGGCCACGGCGGAGGAAGTCGCCCAGCTCGCCGGCATCCCGGTGGACCGGGTGCGGCGCTTCGAGGGCCCGGTGCTGGCCGAGCGGGCGTTCATGGCGGAGCGGGCCCGCAAGACCCCCGTCCGGCGCCCGGGCGAGAGCGCCGGGCCGCAGCTCGGTGACGCGGTCGCCGAGCGGCTGATGCTGCGCGGCGCGGACAAGGACGCGGTGCGCTGGGACTCCTGGCGCCGGGACGACGGCACCTGGGAGGTGCTGCTGGTCTACCGGGTGGCCGGGGAGACGCACTCCGCGAGCTGGATGTACGACCCGCCGCGCCGGCTGGTGCAGGCCGTGGACGACGAGGCGCGGGCGCTGCTGGGCGAGAGCGAGGACCCGCCGGAGCCGAGCACCCCGTTCGTGCCGCGGATCGCCCGGCTGCCCCGGGAGGGCTCGGCGCCGCCCCGGCCGCAGCCGGAGAGCGAGCCGGACTCGCTGACCAGCCTGCTGGAGGCGGTGCCCAGCTTCCGGGGCGACCTGGTGGTGCCCGACCTGGCGGGCCCGGAGGATCCGCCGGACGAGGCGGTCGCCGAGGAGGCGGCCGTGGAGCCGCCCGCCTCGGCGGCGAGCGCGGGCTCCGCGTACGCGGATGTGCTGATGCCGCGCACGGTGGCCGGCCACCGCGACCGGCTGACCGGCAGCACGGACCGCCAGGCGGAGGCGGACGGCGTCCGTCCGGGCCGCAGGGCGGCGGTCCCCAGCTGGGACGAGATCGTCTTCGGGACGCGCCGCAAGAAGAAGGACTGAGCCGCAGGGGGCCCGGCGGGGGCCGGTGTCCCGGGTGGCGTGGTCGCGCACTCGCGGCCGGGCCGGGCCGTACCACCTGCCCAGCCGCCGTACGCCGAGGTCTCCCGGTGGCGGGCGATCCGGGCCGAACGGGCGGCCCCGCCCGCACACGGCGCGGGTGGACGGGGCCGCCGGCCGCCCGCGGACCGCTCAGCCGGGCTGCGGGCCGGTCGCCACCGGGCGGGTGGGGTCCGCCGTCCACTCGCTCCACGAGCCCGCGTACAGCGCCGCCTCGATGCCCGTCGTGGCCAGGGCCAGCACCGTGTGGGCGCCCGAGACCCCCGAACCGCAGTACACGCCCACCGGCGTGCCCTCCGCCGCGCCCAGCGCCGTGAAGCGCTCCCGCAGCTCGCCCGGGGCCCGCAGCAGGCCCGCCGGTGTCACGTTCTCCGTGGTCGGCGCGGACACCGCGCCGGGGATGTGCCCGCCCACCGGGTCGATCGGCTCCACCTCGCCGCGGTACCGCTCCCCCGCCCGCGCGTCCAGCAGCAGCCCCTCCCGGGCCAGCCGGGCCGCGTCCGCCGCGTCCAGCAGCGGCATGCCACCGGGCCTGGGGACGAAGTCGCCGGGCTCCGGCACGGGCACCTCGCGGGTCAGCCCGCCCTCCCAGGCGGCCAGCCCACCGTCCAGCACCCGGACCCGCCGGTGGCCCGCCCAGCGCAGCAGCCACCAGGCGCGCGCCGCCGCCCAGCCCTGCCCGCCGTCGTACACCACCACCGGGCGGCCCTCCCGCACCCCGGCCCGGCGCATCGCCGCGCCGAACGCCTCCGGGTCCGGCAGCGGATGCCGCCCGCCGGGCCCCGCCGGGCCCGCCAGTTCCGTGTCCAGGTCCACGTACACCGCCCCGGGCAGGTGCCCGCCCTCGTAGGCGGGGCGTCCCGGCGGGCCGCCCAGCTGCCAGCGGACGTCGAGCAGGACCGGTTCGGAGAGGTCGGCCGCGAGGTCGGCCGCCGTGATCAGCACGCTCATCCCACCATTCTCGCGCCGAACAGGCATGGCGAGGCGCCATAGCGGTAGGGACCTTGATCAGGGGACACTGGAGATGAGCGGCACCGGCGTACGCCGGACCGCATCGATGAGGGTCACAAGGAGACGAGCATGACCGTAGGAGCGGCTCCACCCAGACCGGGCACACCTTGCTGGGCGAGTCTGATGGTGCACGACCTGGCGGGAAGCCAGGAGTTCTACCGGAGCCTGTTCGGATGGGAGTTCGAGGAAGGGCCCCGGCAGCTGGGCCTGTATGTCCGCGCCCTGCACGAGGGGCGCCCCGTGGCCGGGGTCGGGGAGATCGCGGCCGATCTGCAGCGTCCCTCCGCCTGGCTGCCGTACATCGCCACCGCCAACGCCGACGCCACCACCGCCATGATCCGCGACTGCGGCGGCACCCTGGCGGTCGGCCCGCTGGACGCCCAGCAGGTGGGGCGGCTGGCCATCGCCGCGGATGTGTGCGGTGGCGCGTTCGGGGTCTGGGAGGGGCGTACGTACCACGGTGCGCCGTTCCAGGAGACCCCCGGCGCCCCGGCCTGGACGGAGCTGATCACGCCGGAGACGTCGCTGGTCAGCAAGTTCTACTCGATGGTCTTCGGCTATGAGGCGGTGCCCACCCCGGCGCTGCCGCAGGGCACCGACCATCTGACGCTGCGGCTCGGCGGCCGTTCGGTGGCCGGGATCGCCGGGGTCGGCTCCGATCTGCCGCACGACCGGGGGCCGCACTGGATGACGTACTTCTCGGTGCGCGATCTCGACCGGGACGCCGTCCGGGTCGGCGAGCTGGGCGGGCGGCTGCTGAAGGAGCCGCACGACACCCCGTTCGGCGTCGTGGCGGCGGTGGAGGACCCGGAGGGCGCGCCGTTCGCCCTGGTGGACCCGAGCCGGCGGCGGCCCGCGGAGGGCTGACCGGCGCGGAGGGCTAGCCGGCGCCGCGGGCGCTGTCGACCGGGAGCACCTCGGGCGACAGCGCCCCGGCACCCGCCGTGGCGGCGGTGAGCCGGCGCCGGTGGTGGCGCCGGCACAGCACCTCGTACCCCACCTCGCCGCGGGCGCCCGCCGGGTCACCGACGTCCCCGACCACCACCTGGGCGCCCTCGACCACCATCCGGCCACCGACCGTCCGGGCGTTGTGGGTGGCACGGGCGCCGCACCAGCACAGCGCCTCCACCTGGAGCACCTCCACCCGGTCCGCCAGCTCGATCAGCCGCTGGGAGCCGGGGAAGAGCCGGGTGCGGAAGTCGGTGGTGATGCCGAACGCGAAGACGTCGATGCCCAGGTCGTCCACCACCCGGCCCAGCTGGTCGACCTGCTCGGGCGAGAGGAACTGCGCCTCGTCCGCGATCACGTAGTCCACCCGGCCGCCCGCCGTGAGGTGCTTGACCAGGTGGACGTGGAAGTCGAAGGACTCGTCGGCCTCCACCGCGTCCGTCACCAGCCCGAGCCGGGAGGAGAGCCGCCCCTCCCCCGCCCGGTCGTTGCGGGTGAAGATCATGCCCGACAGGCCGCGCGCGGACCTGTTGTGCTGGATCTGGAGTGCGAGGGTGCTCTTCCCGCAGTCCATCGTGCCGGAGAAGAAGGCGAGTTCAGCCACGGATCGGTTGTTTCCCTTTAGGTGCGTACTTCAAGGAGCGGGACGAACTGCTCGGCGGCCGTGAGCGAACCGTGCATGCCGATGAGCGCGGACTCCTTGGGCTCGGTGGTGGTCGCGGTGACGGCGTGGTTGCCGGTCATCGCGACCACCACATCGCCTATCCGGTCCGCGACCCGCGGCTCGACGGGGGTGCCCGGCGGGCCGAACCAGCCCAGCTCGACGGCCTCCTCACGGGTCACCACCCACGCCTCGTCCGCCAGCACCTCGCGCCACACCGCGTGCACGTCGGCGGCGGCGCCGGGGACCGCGTACAGATGACGCGCCCGGCCCTCCCCGCCGAGCAGCGCCACCCCGGCGCGCAGCTCCCAGTCCTCGTCGAAGTCGTGCCGGAACTCCTCACCGGGCGGCACGTCGACCATGCCGTGGTCGGCGGTGATGTACAGCACGCTGCGCGGCGGCAGTTGCTCGGCGAGGCGCTGGGCGAGCGAGTCGACGTAGCGCAGCTGGCCGCGCCATGCCTCGGAGTCCATGCCGAACGGGTGGCCCGCGCCGTCCAGTTCGGCGTAGTAGGTGTAGACCAGGGTGCGGTCGGCGGCGGCCAGCCGCTGGGCCGCCAGGTCCATCCGCTCGCCCGCGTCCAGCCGGCCGATGAAGGTGCCGCCGCTGAGGGCGACCTGGGTGAGCGGCGTGTGGGCGAAGTGCGGCGCCGACACCTGCGAGGTCTCCACCCCGGCTGCCTGTGCCCGCCGGAAGACCGTGGGGTGGGGCTGCCAGTGGGCGGGCTCGGTCCACGGGTTCCAGCGCAGCTGGTTCATCAGGACGCCGCGCTCGGGATCGCGCACCTTGTAGCCGGCCAGGCCGTGCGCGGCCGGGGTCAGCCCGGTGCCGACCGAGGCCAGCGAGGTGGCGGTGGTCGACGGGAAGCCGGCCGTGATGGGGGTACCCGTGCCGCCGCCCGAGGTGGGCAGCAACGAGGTGAGGAACGGGGCGAGATGGGGGTGGTCGTGCAGCGCCTGCCAGCCGAGCCCGTCGATGAGGAAGACCGCGACCCGGTCGGCGGGCGGCAGCTCGAACCCGGTGCCGCCGTGCGGGGAGCGCAGCTCCGGGACGGCGGCGGGCAGCAGATCGGCGAGCGACCCGGCTCCGTACGCGGGCGCCGGGGCCGCGCGCGGGTCCAGCGGTACGGGGTCCGGTGCGTGATCGTGAGCCGGGACGCGTGTCACGTGCCGGCCACCGCGGTGGCCTCCGACAGCGCCTGGGCGAACTCCAGGGTCCGGCGGACGGTCTCCGGCCCGTCCCCCGCCTCGCTGATCCGCAGCGAGAGGTCGTCGGCGGTGGTGGAGCCGGTGTAGCCGTGGTCGGCCTCGCAGTTGGGGTCGCCGCAGTTGGCCGGCTCCATGTCGATGCGGGAGACGGCGCCCCAGCCGATGGTGAGGACGACCTCGCGCGGCAGGGTGCCCGGCTTGTAGGACTGCGGGTTGGAGACGACGCGGCTGAGCACCACCGAGGAGATCCGGTCGAGCTTCACGGACTCGGTGGAGGTGGTGGCGTACGGGGCGGGCGCCGTGCTGTCGGCGGACTGCTCGTCGGTGTGGCTGACGATGAACCGGGTGCCGGTGAGCACCAGGACGGTGGCGTGCCGGCGCACCTCGTTGCTGTCGAACGTCGTTTCCTGGTGCACGAGATAGGACGCCACGGCCTCGCGGCCGACGGCCGCCTCCACCGCATCGGCGACCAGCGCCGGGTAGTAGCCGCTGCGCTCGATCGCCTCCCGCAACCCCTGGGATGTCGTACCGGTCTTCGCCATGGAGTCCATCCTACGGGGCGCCACCGACACCCATGGGCCCCTTGCCCGGGTACGTGCCGTCCGCCCGCCGGTGCGGGTGTCAGTAGGCGGGCAGCCGGCGCGGACCGAGGTCGGGGCTCGGCGGGGGCGGTGCCAGCGTCACCGAGGCGGCCAGCACGCTCAGCCCGCGCGGGGCGACGACGACCGGTTCCAGATGGACGGCGGCGATCTCCGCGTGGTCCTCCAGCAGCCGGCCGAGCCGCAGCAGGAGTTGCTCCAGAGCTGCGGTGTCCACCGGGCGGGCGCCGCGCCAGCCGAACAGCATGGGAGCGGCCCGGATGGAGCGCACCAGGGCGGCGGCGTCGCGGTCGGTGACCGGCAGCAGCCGGTGGGCGATGTCGCCCAGCAGTTCGGAGGCGGGGCCGGCCAGGCCGAAGGAGAGGACCGCGCCGACGGAGGCGTCGGCGACGGCGCGCACCACGGTGTCCACGCCGCGCGGTGCCATGGCCTGGACGACCGGGCGCGGGGCGCCGAGCCAGCCGAGTTCGGCCGCCAGTTCGGCGTGGGCGCGGCGCAGTTCGCCCTCGGTGGCCAGGCCGAGACGGATGCCGTCGAGGTCGGCGCGGTGCCGCAGCCCGGGGGCGGTGGTCTTCAGGGCGACCGGATAGCCGAGCCGGCGGGCGGCGCGGGCGGCGGCGTCCGGGTCGGGGGCGGGGAGGGCGGGCAGGACGGTGATGCCGTAGGCGGCGAGCAGCCGGTGGGCGCGGTCGGGGGCCAGCGGGTGCCGGCCGGCCGCCTCGGCGGGGCCCGCGGCGGTGATGATCCGGTGGGCGGCGGCCTCGTCGATGTCGTCGAAGGCGGGGAGCGTCCCGGGGTCGGCGGCGTCGGCGCGCCAGCGGGCGTGCCGTACGGCGTGGGCGAGGGCGCGGACGGCGCGCTCGGCGGAGGGGTAGCCGGGGATGCCCCGGGCGCTGAGGGCGGTGGCCAGCCCGTCGATGGCGAGATGGGCGGCCACCACGGGTATCTTCCGCTCCGGCGCGGCGTCGATCGCGGTGCGCAGGGCGGCGGCGAGGGCGTCGGCGGTGAGGCCGGGGGCTCCGGTGGGGACGGCGGTGACGACCACCGCGTCGGTGTCCGGGTCGGCGAGGGCGGCGCCGAGGGCCTGCCGGTACTCGGCCGGGCCGGCGCCGGGGGGCAGGGCGGCGCCGGTGAGCGGGGTGAGGTCCTGGGCGCGGCACGCGTCGTGGGCGATCAGGCCGAGCGCCTCGGCGTTGCCGAGCACGGCGACGCGTCCGCCGGTGGGCAGGGGCTGGCCGGCGAGCAGGACGCCGGTGTCGACGAGTTCGGTGACGGTCCCGGCTTCGATCACCCCGGCCTGCCGGATGAGCGCGGCGGCGGTGTCCTCGGGGGTATGGGTGGCGGGGACCAGGTGCCCGGACGGCAGCGCGCCGCCGCTGTGCCGGCCGCCGCGCACCACGACCACGGGTTTGCCGGCGGCGGCCGTGCGGCGGGCGAGCCGGGTGAACTTGCGCGGGTTGCCCAGCGACTCCAGGTACATCAGCACCACGTCGGTGGCCGGGTCCTCGTCCCAGAACTGGAGGGCGTCGTTGCCGGAGACGTCCGCGCGGTTCCCGGCCGAGATGAAGGTGGACAGTCCGGCGCCGGAGCCCTCCAGCTCGTCCAGGACGGCGATGGCGATGGCGGCGGACTGGGTGAAGATCCCGACCCGGCCGGGCGGCGGCAGGTACGGGGCGGGGCTGGCGTTGAGCCGGATGTCCTCGGCGGTGTTCAGGACGCCGAACGCTCCGGGGCCGATCAGCCGCATCCCGTAGGAGCGGGCGCGGCGCACCAGGGCGCGCTGGGCCTCCTCGGTGTGGCCGGCCGAGAGGACCACGAGTCCCTGCACGCCGTGCTCGCCGCAGTCGGTGAGCACCCGGTCGACCTGCTCGGCGGGGACGGCGAGCACGGCGAGGTCGACCGGCCCGGGTATGCCGCGCAGCGAGCGGTGCGCGGGTACCCCGGCCAGCTCGGTGGTGCCCTCGGGCAGCGCGTGGTTGACGGCGTACAGCGGTCCGGTGAAGCCGCCGGCCCGCAGCCGGCCCAGGACCTCGCGGCCCGCGCCGCCGGGCCCGCGGCCGGCGCCGACGACGGCGACCGAGCGCGGGGCGAGCAGCCGCTGGACGGAGCGGGCCTCGGCGCGCTGCTCGCGGGCGCGCATGACGGCGAGCGAGGCGGCGGTGGGTTCGAGGTCGAGGGTCAGGTGCACGGTTCCGTCGGCGAAGCTGCGCCGCTGGGAGTAGCCGGCGTCGGTGAACACCTTGATCATCTTGCGGTTGGCGGGCAGCACCTCGGCCTCGAACCGGCGGATGCCGCGCTCGCGGGCGACGGCGGCGATGTGCTCCAGCAGGGCGGAGGCCAGCCCGCGGCCCTGGTGGGCGTCCTCGACGAGGAAGGCGACCTCGGCGCGGTCGGCCCTCGGCGCGCCCCCGCCGCCGGGCCCGGGGCGGGCGGCGGGCCGGCCGTGCTCGTCGACGCGGTCGTAGCGGACGGTGGCCAGGAAGTCGTCGCCGACGGTGGCGGCGAGGCCGACCCGGTCGTCGTAGTCGTGGTGGGTGAAGCGGTGCACGTCCTTGTCGGACAGCCGGGGGTGGGGGGCGAAGAAGCGGTAGTACTTCGCCTCGTCCGAGACCCGTTCGTAGAAGCGGACCAGCCGCCCGGCGTCGTCGGGGGTGATCGGCCTGATCCGTGCCGTGCCGCCGTCCCGCAGCACCACGTCGGCCTCCCAGTGGGCGGGATAGACAGGCTGTTCGGGTGTCGGCATGGCTTCAGCGTACGGTTGAGGGCAGCCGTACGGGATGCCGAACGTCTCCGTGCGTGCTGGAACCACGCATGACAGGCCTTGCGGGGCCGTCCGAGTTTGAAGGGCAACACCATGGCTGAGCGCCGCGTCACCATCGGCTGGGCGGAAGGGCTGCACGCCCGGCCCGCCTCGATCTTCGTCCGCGCCACCACGGCCGCCGGCGTCCCGGTCACCATCGCCAAGAAGGACGGCGCCCCGGTGAACGCCGCTTCCATGCTGGCGGTCCTGTCCCTGGGGGCGGAGGGCGGCGAGGAGGTCGTCCTGGCGTCCGAGGCGGCCGAGGCCGAGGCGGTGCTCGACCGGCTGGCGAAGCTGGTCGCCGAGGGCCTCGAGGAGCTTCCGGAAACCGTCTGAAGGGTACGCCTTCTTTTCGGCGGAGTGGTTTTCGCACGGGATGCGACACCACTCCGCCGTCTTTTTGTGCCGGCGCCGTGAAATCGGGCAGCAAGAAATGCGCCCGGGAATGTTTCCGGAGAATTCCCAGCCGCTCGTCACAGGTGTATACGACCGGCGTTAAATCTGGGCGCGCCCCGTGTTTACGGCAGGTTTCCAGGGCTGCGCGGGGGTGGTGCGCGGCAGCTTGCGGGCCGGGGCCGCGCGCTCCAGCTGGGCGGTGGTCAGGACCCGGGCGCGTTCCGCGTCGCCCCGGGCGATGGCGTCCACCAGCGCGCCGCGCTCCTGCCAGGAGGCCACCGCGCGGCCGACGGGCTCGGCCGCGTACAGCCAGGTGATCTTGCGGCGCAGCTGGATGAGCAGCGTGGTGAGCGCGGGGCTCCCGGTGGCCTGGGCGACGGTCTCGTGAAACCAGTCGCCCAGCGACCGCAGGTCGCCCTCCTGCCCCTGACCTGCGCGCTGCCGCCCCAGTCTGACCAGGCCGCGCAGCACTTTCAGATGCGCCTCGGTACGCCGCTGGGCGGCCCGGGCCGCGCCCAGCGGCTCCAGCAGCGCCTGGATGTCCAGCAGATCGGCGGCCTCCCGCTCCCCCGGCTGGGCCACACAGGCCCCGGCGTGCCGCTTGGAGACCACGAACCCCTCGGACTCCAGGGTGCGCAGCGCCTCGCGCACCGGCACCCGGGAGACCCCGTAGCGCTGGGCCAGCTGTTCCTCGGCGAGCCGGGAGCCCAGCGGCAGCACACCGTTGACAATGTCGTCACGAATCGCCGTGCATACCGTGTGCGCGGAGATACGCATCAAAACCCCCATTGCCATGTCCGGGGAAGCCTTCTGCGTTTCCACCGGTGCTGATCGCACTGTATGGCAAGGGCGCCGGAATGCCGATAGGGCCCCCGGGAAAGGGGCTGGATTTCGGCCGTGGCGTGAATTCAGGACACGGCACCGCCCCGGCGCCGCGAGGGTCGCCGGGGCGGTGGTGGCACATGCGGGCGCGGGCCGGATCAGACCTCGTCC
The DNA here is from genome assembly GCF_900116145.1 of Streptomyces harbinensis. Taxonomy (GTDB): domain Bacteria; phylum Actinomycetota; class Actinomycetes; order Streptomycetales; family Streptomycetaceae; genus Streptomyces; species Streptomyces carpaticus. Next base: position 874,226 of record NZ_FPAB01000001.1, read on the forward strand.
GCCGCGGCGCCCTCCGTCTCGCCGGCGCCGTCGCCGTCGCCGTCGCCGTCGCTGAGCACCGTGACCTCACCGATCCCCAGCTCCCGCACCGGGCCCTCGATCTGCTCCCGGTCCCCGACCAGGACGGTGACCAGCCGGTTCGCCGGGAAGGCGTTCACGGCGGCGGCCGAGGCCTCCACCGTGCCGGTTTCGGCCAGCCGCTGGTAGAGCTGCGCCTGGAAGTCGTCCGGCAGCTCCTGCTCCACCTGGTCGGCGAGCGTGTTGGCCACCGCCGCCGCCGTCTCGTACCGCAGCGGCGCCACCCCCACCAGGTTCTGCACGGCGAGGTCGCGCTCCTCGTCGGTCAGCCCTTCCTCGGCCAGCGTGCGCAGCACCTGCCACAGGTCGGCCAGCGCCGGGCCGGTGACGTCGCTGGCCACCGAGCCGTGGATGGCGAGCAGCGACAGGCCCGTGCCGTCGGCGGCGGAGTACAGCACCTGGGCGGTGGCGCGCACCCCGTAGGTGTAGCCCTTCTCCTCGCGCAGCACCCGGTCGAGCCGGGAGGTGAGGGTGCCGCCCAGGCAGTACGTGCCGAGCTGCTGCGCCGGCCACACCCGGTCGTGCCGGTCGGTGCCGACCCGGCCGAGCAGCAGCTGGGTCTGCACCGAACCGGGCCGGTCCACGATGACGACCCGGCCGGTGTCGTCGGCGGTGACCGGCGGGATGGTGAACGGCACGGCGGGCTCCGCCTGCCACACGCCGAGGGTGTCGGCGAGCGCCGCGTCCAGGTCGACGCCGGTGAGGTCGCCGACCACGACGGCGGTGGTGGAGGAGGGCCGCACATGGGCGTCGTAGAAGGCGCGCACCGCCTTGGCGTCGATGCGCCGTACGCTCTCCGCCGTGCCCTGCCGGGGCCGCGACATGCGGTGGTCGGCCGGGAACAGCGCGGCGGACAGCGCCATGGCGGCCCGCCGGGCGGGGTTGGCCAGCTCGTGCGGGATCTCGTCCAGCCGGTTGTGCACCAGGCGGTCGATCTCGTGTTCGGGGAAGGCGGGCGCGCGCAGCGCGTCGGCGAGCAGCCCCAGGGCCTTGACCAGGCGGGAGGCGGGCACCTCCAGGGAGACCCGGATGCCGGGGTGGTCGGCGTACGCGTCCAGGGTGGCGCCGCAGCGCTCCAGCTCGGCGGCGAACTCCTCGGCGTCCAGCTTGTCGGTGCCCTCGGACAGGGCGCGGGCCATGATGGTGGCGATGCCCTCCTGCCCGGCGGGCTCGGCGGTCAGCGGGGCGAGGAGGTTGACCTCGACCGCGATGACCTGCTGGCCGGGGCGGTGACTGCGCAGCACCGTCAGGCCGTTGGCCAGGGTGGACCGCTCGGGGGCGGGGAAGGCCCAGGGCTTGGGCTCGCCGCCGGCCGGTCGCGGGTGCAGGTCCATGGTGGGGGAGATCGCGTCGGTCACCGCTGGGCCCCTTCGCTGTCGTCGTGGTCCGCCTCGGCGGCGGCGGTCGTCGGCTCGTACACCAGGACGCCCCGGTTGTCGCGGCGCAGCCAGGCGGCGGCCACCTCGCGCACCTCCTCGGGGGTGATCTCCAGGATCCGCCGCACGGCGGTGAGCGCCAGTTGCGGGTCGCCGAACAGCACGGCGTACTTGCACAGTTCGTCGGCCCGGCCGCCGACGGTGGCCAGCCGGTCCAGCCATTCGCGCTCCAGCTGGGCCTGGGCGCGCTCCATCTCCTCGGGCGTGGGGCCCTCCTGGGCGAAGCGGGTCAGCTCCTCCTCGACGGCCGCCTCGATCTCGGGGATGCGCGCCTCGCCGGAGGTCTTGACGTCGAGCCAGCCGAGCGAGGGGGCGCCGGCCAGCCGCATCATGCCGAAGCTGGCGGCGACGGCGGTGCGGTCACGGCGTACCAGGCGGTTGTGCAGCCGGGAGGACTCGCCGCCGCCGAGCGCGGTGAGCGCCAGGTCGGCGGCGTCGGCGGCCCGGGTGCCGTCCTGCGGCAGCCGGTAGGCGGCCATCAGCGCGCGGGAGGGCACGTCCTCGTGCAGGGTCTCGCGCAGTTCGGTGCCGATGATGCCGTCCAGGGCGCCGTCGCGCGGCGGCTGCTTGCCGTCGTGCGGCGGGATGGAGCCGAAGTACTTCTCGATCCACGCCAGGGTCTGCGCGGAGTCGATGTCGCCGACCACCGCGAGCACCGCGTTGCCCGGCGCGTAGTAGGTGCGGAAGAACTCCCGCGCGTCCTCCAGGGAGGCGGCGTCCAGGTCGGCCATCGAGCCGATGGGCGTGTGGTGGTAGGGGTGGCCCTCGGGGTAGATCTTGGCGACCAGCCGCTCGAACGCCGTGCCGTAGGGCACGTTGTCGTACCGCTGGCGGCGTTCGTTCTTGACGACGTCGCGCTGGTTCTCCATGGACTCCTCGTCCAGCGCGGTGAGGAGGGTGCCCATCCGGTCGGCCTCCAGCCACAGGGCCAGTTCGACCTGGTGGGCGGGCATGGTCTCGAAGTAGTTGGTGCGTTCGAAGCTGGTGGTGCCGTTGAGCGAGCCCCCGGCGCCCTGGACCAGCTCGAAGTGGCCGTTGCCCTTGACCTGTGCCGAGCCCTGGAACATCAGGTGCTCGAAGAGGTGGGCCAGTCCGGTACGGCCGGGGACCTCGTGGCGCGAGCCGACGTCGTACCAGAGGCAGACCGCGGCGACCGGGGTGAGCCGGTCCTCGGAGAGCACCACCCTGAGCCCGTTGGCCAGCTTGTGCTCGGTCGCTGTCAGCCCGCCTGTGCGCTCCTGCGGGGTGGCCGTGTGGGCCATGGGCATGAGGTCCCTTCGCTGTCGAGGTCGAGACATGTGTCACCTTATGCAAGGTAGGCCGCAAGGTGTGAAGTTCCCGTACGGTACGGGACCGCGGCCGGGTCGGATTCGGGCTGTCGGTGGGTCGGGCCACAATGGTCCGCAGCACCGGGCCTGTTCACGGCCCGTTTGGTCGCTGGTTCGTATGTTCTGTTCAGTTCACAACTAAGGAGCCCGCGCGCGATGGCCCGCCGCAGTTCGAAGACCCCGTCTGGCAGGGGTGCCGCCGGAACATCGTCCGGGGCCGATGTGGAGGAGCGCATCCTCGACATCGACGTCGTCGACGAGATGCAGGGCTCATTCCTTGAGTACGCGTACTCGGTGATCTACTCCCGGGCGCTGCCCGACGCCCGGGACGGTCTCAAGCCGGTGCACCGCCGGATCCTGTACCAGATGCACGACATGGGGCTGCGCCCCGAGCGCGCGTACGTGAAGTGCGCGCGGGTGGTCGGCGAGGTGATGGGCAAGCTGCACCCGCACGGCGACACCGCCATTTACGACGCGCTGGTGCGGATGGCGCAGCCGTTCTCCATGCGGCTGCCGCTGGTGGACGGGCACGGCAACTTCGGCTCGCTCGGCAACGACGACCCGCCGGCCGCGATGCGGTACACCGAGTGCCGCTCGGCGCCGGCCTCGTCGCTCATGGTGGAGTCCATCGACGAGGACACCGTCGACTTCTCCCCCAACTACGACGGCAGCGAGCAGGAGCCGGTCGCCCTGCCGGCCGCGTACCCCAATCTGCTGGTCAACGGCTCCAGCGGGATCGCGGTGGGCATGGCCACCAACATGCCGCCGCACAATCTGGTCGAGGTGATCCAGGCCGCCCGGCATCTGATCCGGCACCCGAACGCCGATCTGGACGCCCTGATGCGTTTCGTGCCAGGCCCTGACCTGCCGACCGGCGGGCAGATCACCGGGCTCTCCGGCATCCGCGACGCGTACGAGAAGGGCCGGGGCACCTTCCGGATCCGCGCCACCGTGTCGGTGGAGACGGTCACGGCACGCCGCAAGGGCCTGGTCGTCACCGAACTCCCGTTCGCGGTGGGACCCGAGAAGGTCATCGGCAAGATCAAGGACCTGGTCAACGCGAAGAAGCTCCAGGGCATCGCGGACGTCAAGGACCTCACCGACCGCGAGCACGGGCTGCGGCTGGTCATCGAGGTGAAGAACGGCTTCAATCCGGAGGCCGTGCTCGCCCAGCTCTACAAGCTGACGCCGATGGAGGAGACCTTCGGCATCAACAACGTGGCGCTGGTGGACGGGCAGCCGCTCACCATGGGGCTCAAGGAGCTGCTGGAGGTCTATGTCGACCACCGCTTCGAGGTGGTGCGCCGGCGCAGCGAGTTCCGCCGCACCAAGCGGCGCGACCGGCTGCACCTGGTGGAGGGGCTGCTGATCGCCCTGATCGACATCGACGAGGTCATCCGGATCATCCGCTCCAGCGACAACGCCGCCCAGGCCAAGGACGCGCTGATGGAGCGGTTCGCGCTGAGCGAGATCCAGACCCAGTACATCCTGGACACCCCGCTGCGCCGGCTCACCCGGTTCGACCGCGTCGAGCTGGAGTCGGAGCGGGACCGGCTGACCGAGGAGATCGAGCAGCTGACGCAGATCCTCGACTCGGACGCGGAGCTGCGCAAGCTGGTGTCGCAGGAGCTGGCGCAGGTCAGCAAGAAGTACGGGACGCCGCGCCGTACCGTACTGCTGGACGCGGACGCCGCGCCGGTCGAGGAGGTACCGCTCCAGGTGGCGGACGACCCGTGCCGGGTCCTGCTGTCCTCCACCGGCCTGCTGGCCCGTACCGCGGACGGGAACGCCGACTTCGCGGAGCCGGCGGCCCGGGCCAAGCACGATGTGATCGTCTCCTCGGTGCACGCCACCGCGCGCGCCGAGATCGGGGTGGTCACCTCGGCCGGCCGGCTGCTGCGGGTGTCGGTGGTCGATCTGCCGCAGCTGCCGGCCTCCGCGTCGGCGCCCGCGCTGGCGGGCGGGGCGCAGCTGTCGGAGTTCGTGTCGCTGGAGGCACGGGAGCGGGTGGTGTGCCTGACCACCCTGGACGAGTCCTCCCCGGGGCTGGCGATCGGCACCGCGTCCGGTGTGGTGAAGCGGGTGGTGCCCGACTATCCGTCCAACAAGGAGGAGCTGGAGGTCATCGCCCTGCGCGAGGGCGATGCGATCGTCGGCGCGGTGGAGCTGCGCACCGGTGAGGAGGATCTGGTCTTCATCACCGACGAGGCACAGCTGCTGCGCTACCCGGCCTCGCAGGTCCGGCCGCAGGGCCGGCAGGCGGGCGGGATGACGGGGATCAAACTGGGCGACGACGCCCGGGTGATCTCCTTCACGGCGGTCGACCCGGCGGCCGAGGCCGTGGTGTTCACGGTGGCGGGCGGCGAGGAGACGCTCGTCGGCTCGCACGGGTCCGCCAAGCTGACGCCGTTCGACCAGTACCCGCGCAAGGGCCGGGCCACCGGTGGGGTGCGCTGCCAGCGCTTCCTGAAGGGCGAGGACCACCTGATCTTCGCCTGGGCGGGTGCCGCGCCGCCCAGGGCCGCCTCGCGGACGGGCGCTCCGCTGTCGCTGCCCGAGATCGACCCGCGCCGCGACGGTTCCGGGGTGCCGCTGGAGAAGGCGGTGGCGGTGGTGGCCGGTCCGGTGTGACCGACCCCGGCCGGGGCCCGTCCCCGGGTCCCTCGTCCCGTCCGGCTCCGCCGAGCCGGGTGGGGCGAGGGAGGTTAGGCTCACCTGTGTGACCCTGTGCGCGAGCGCGTCCTGGACGCGGGAGGAACCGCCGGCGGCCACCGCCGCCACCGGCACCAGCTGGCTGCTGCTGGAGCAGCCGGGCCCCTGGGGCCCGCGGGCGCTGACCGGCAGCCGGCTCGACCCCGCGCTCGGTGCGGCCCTGGAGTCGGCCGCCGAGGGCACCGGCGTCCGCGTGGCGCTGATCCGCCGCCCCGGCCGCGCCCCGTCCGGCGCCGTGTCCGGTGCCCGCCAGGTGTATCTCGCTCATACCCGCCCGGGCCGCTCCTGGGTGCGGACGCTGCGGATCACCGCGCCGGAAGAGCTGCTCGGCCTGGATTTCGCCCGTCTGGGCGGCGGCGAGCACGACGGCACGGGGGACCCGTATCACGGTGATCCGCTGGCCCTGGTGTGCACCAATGGGCGGCGGGATCGCTGCTGCGCCGAACTGGGCCGGCCGCTGGCCGCCGAGCTGGCGGTGGGCGGTGGCGTCGAGGTGTGGGAGATCAGCCACATCGGCGGCCACCGGTTCGCCCCGACCCTGCTGACCCTCCCGCACGGCTACGCCTACGGCCGGGCCTCCGCGCCGCTGGTCAAGGAGGTGGCCACCGCGCTGCGCGAGGGCCGGATGGTCACCGAGCGCTGCCGGGGGCGCTCCGCGTGGGGCCGCGCGGGACAGGCGGCTGAGCTGGCGGTGCGGGAGCTGACCGGCGAGGACGGGGCGGACGCGCTCGGCGTCGAGGAGAGCGGCACGGACGGGGCCGGCGCGGTGACCGTCACGCACAGCGACGGCCGCCGCTGGTCGGTCACCGTCGAGGCGGCGGACGGACCGGTGCTGCCGGCGAGCTGCGGCGCGGCGGCGCTGCCGCAGACCCGGATGGCCGTCACCGCCGTCCGCCCGCTCCCCTGATCACCCTCAGGTGTCGATCCGCGACCGGTCCAGCGTGGCGGCCGAGGCGGTGATGAATTCCCGGCGCGGGGCCACCTCATTGCCCATGAGCAGGCTGAACGCGGTCTCGGCGGCCTCCAGGTCGGAGATGTTGATCCGCCGCAGCGTGCGGAACCGGGGGTCCATGGTGGTCTCCGCCAACTGGTCGGCGTCCATCTCGCCGAGGCCCTTGTAGCGCTGGATGGCCTCCTTGTAGCGGGTGCCGCGCCGGTCGAGGTCCAGCAGGGTCTGCCGCAGCTCGTTGTCCGAGTAGGTGTACAGGTACTTGTCCTGGCCCTTCTTCGGGTTGCTCAGCTCGATCCGGTGCAGCGGCGGCACCGCCGAGAAGACCCGGCCCTGCTCGACCATGGGGCGCATGTAGCGCTGGAAGAGGGTCAGCAGCAGACAGCGGATGTGGGCGCCGTCCACGTCCGCGTCGGCGAGGAAGATCACCTTGCCGTAACGGGCCTGGTCGATGTCGAAGGTCCGCCCGGAGCCGGCCCCTATCACCTGGATGATGGCCGAGCACTCGGCGTTCTTCAGCATGTCGGAGACCGAGGACTTCTGGACGTTGAGGATCTTGCCCCGGATGGGCAGCAGCGCCTGGAACTCGGAGTTGCGGGCCAGTTTCGCGGTGCCGAGCGCGCTGTCCCCCTCGACGATGAACAGCTCGCTGCGGTCCACGTCGTCGCTGCGGCAGTCGGCCAGCTTGGCGGGCAGCGCCGAGGACTCCAGGGCGGTCTTGCGGCGCTGCGCCTCCTTGTGCTGCCGGGCGGCGATCCGGGTGCGGGAGGCCGCCACGACCTTCTCCAGGACGGCGCGGGCCTGCTGCTTGTCGTCCCGCTTGGTGGAGGTCAGGAACGCCTTCAGCTCCTTGGCCACCACCTGGAGGACGATCCGGGAGGCCGCCGAGGTGCCCAGGACCTCCTTGGTCTGGCCCTCGAACTGCGGCTCGGCCAGCCGGACGGTGACCACCGCGGTGAGCCCCTCCAGCGCGTCGTCCTTGACCACGTTGTCCTCGGCGACGCGCAGCAGCTTGGTGGCGCGCAGGACGTCGTTCACCGTCTGGGTGACGGCCCGCTCGAAGCCGGAGACGTGGGTGCCGCCCTTGGGGGTGGCGATGATGTTGACGAAGGACTTCACCGTGGTGTCGTAGCCGGTGCCCCAGCGCAGCGCGATGTCGACGTCGAGGTCGCGCTTCACCTCGGTGGGGATCATGTGGCCGCGGTCGTCGAGAACGGGGACGGTCTCCTTGAAGGTGCCGGAGCCGCGCAGCCGCTGCACGTCGCAGATCGGCTTGTCCTGGGCGAGGAACTCGCAGAACTCGCTGATGCCGCCGTCGTAGTGGAAGGTCTCCTCGACCGGCCCCGCACCGTCGGTGCCGCGTTCGTCACGGACGATCAGGGTGAGGCCCGGCACCAGGAAGGCGGTCTGCCGGGCACGGGCGTGCAGGGTCTCCAGGGAGAGCCTGGCGTCCTTGAGGAAGATCTGCCGGTCCGCCCAGTAGCGCACCCGGGTGCCGGTCCTGGTCTTGGGGATCTTCTTGCCCTTGAGCAGGCCGTCGGCGGGGTCGAAGGGCGCCTCGGCGCCGGATTCGGTGAAGATGCCGGGGGTGCCGCGCCGGAAGCTGATGCTGTGGGTGGCGCCGCCGCGGTCGACCTCGACGTCCAGGCGGGCGGAGAGGGCGTTGACGACGGAGGCGCCGACGCCGTGCAGGCCGCCGGAGGCCGCGTACGAGCCGCCGCCGAACTTTCCGCCCGCGTGCAGCTTGGTCATCACCACCTCGACGCCGGAGAGGCCGGTCTTGGGCTCGATGTCGACCGGGATGCCGCGGCCGTTGTCCCGGACCTCGACCGAGCCGTCCTCGTGGAGGATCACCTCGATGCGGTCGCAGTGGCCGCCCAGGGCCTCGTCGACGGAGTTGTCGATGATCTCCCACAGGCAGTGCATGAGCCCGCGGCTGTCGGTGGAGCCGATGTACATGCCGGGGCGCTTGCGCACCGCCTCCAGGCCCTCCAGGACGAGCAGGTGCCGCGCGGTGTAGTTGCCACCGGTGTCACTTCCGGTCAGCAGTGCGGTGGATGGCACGGACGTGTCGGCGGTCACGCAGTTCGCTCCTCGCTGAATTCTGCTTCGGGTGGCAGGTTCGCCGCTCAGAGGGTACCGAGGCCCTGTAGAGCGGTTGTGCACTCCCCGGTGGAGTGTCCGGAACGGTACGAAATCGATCCCTTGTTCGATAACTCTTTCGGGTGACGTGTACATCACGTTCCCTTCGACGCATGAACCATTTAGGCTCCGGGCACGTCCTCCTGAACAGAGCAGGACCGGATACACCGAAGTAGCCGACCACCACCACGACTGTCCACACACCCTGCAATACGGCTCATTCGCCGCCACCCGGCAGCGTTCGGCCACCTCGACCGACGAATTTCGGGGAAGAAAGCCGCGAGCGGGAACGTTTTCGGCCTGGTTGGATGTTGACCCTGGTACGACAGCTCGTCGAGCTAGAGAAGAGGCGACGTGACTACTGTTCTGACTCCCGCGACCCCGCTGACGGCTGGGGACCGCTGCGACCGCTGTGGTGCCCAGGCGTATCTGCGCGTGGTCCTCATCAGCGGCGGAGAGCTGCTGTTCTGCGCCCACCACGGCCGCAAGTTCGAGCCTGAGCTCAAGAAGATCGCTGCGGAAATACAGGACGAGACGGAGAAGCTCACCGCGACTCCGGCCACCGCGGGCGACGACGAGCGCTGACGCGCGCGCCGTATCGCGCCTCCCGCCGCTGACGACGGGCGGTCCGTCCCCGAGACGGACCACGGGCGGTCCTCCCGGTACCACCGGGAAGACCGCCCGTTCCTGTCCTGAAACCGTTCAGTCGGCGGCCGGGGCGCTCCCGTCCAGCAGCTCCGCGATCAGCGAGCCCCTGGTGTAGACGCCTGGGTAGGCCGGATCCCCGCAGCCGGTGCCCCAGGACACCAGGTCCACCAGCGCGCCCTCGGCCACCAGCGGCCCGCCGCTGTCGCCCTGACAGGCGTCCTGGCCGCCCTCCGGGGCCGCCGCGCACACCATGGAGGCGGCGCTGAAACCGCCGCCCACCGGCTCGTAGGCGCGCGCGCAGTCCTCGTCGGCCAGCATCCGCACGGACGCCGCCCGCAGCAGATCCTGATAGCCGCCGTCCCCTGTGGTGTCGCCCCAGCCGTGCACCAGGGCCGGGGTACCGGGGGCGTAGCCGGGATGACCGGCCCCGGCCACCCGGATGGCGTCCTCGGCGGGCAGCGATTCGGCGAGGGTGAGCACGGCGACGTCACCCGCGTTGGTGCGGGCGTCGTAGTCGGGGTTGATGCGCACCTCGCGCACCGGCACCTCCCGGCCGGTGTCCCGGCCGAGATCGTCCCGGCCGGCGATCACCGTCAGATCACCGGGGTCGTCCGCCGGACGGCTGCCGAGCACGGCGGAACTCAGACAGTGCGCGGCCGTGACGACGGTGTCGGGGCCGACCAGCGCCCCGCCGCAGAACTGTCCGGAGCGGGCATCGCCGTACCGGTCACGGCTGGCCAGGGCGACCACCCAGGGGTACTCGGCCACCGAGACCGGGTCGCCGCCCACGATGTGCTCGTCGGCGGCGGACGAGGCGGGCAGCAGCGCGACGGGCAGGGCCGTCAGCAGGGTGAGGAGCAGCGGCCGGGGAAAGTGCGACATGGGGACTCCTGACCGTACGAGGTCTTGTCGTCACCCAGCGTCATCGCGGCGGCCCGATCGCGCATCCGGAGCGGGCCGCCGTCCAGCGGTCTAGTCGAGGTAGTCCCGCAGCACCTGCGAGCGGGAGGGGTGCCGCAGCTTGGACATGGTCTTGGACTCGATCTGGCGGATCCGCTCCCTGGTCACGCCGTAGACCTTGCCGATCTCGTCCAGGGTCTTGGGCTGCCCGTCGGTGAGACCGAAGCGCATGGAGACCACGCCGGCCTCCCGCTCGCTGAGCGTGTCCAGAACCGAGTGCAGCTGCTCCTGCAGAAGGGTGAAGCTGACGGCGTCGGCCGGGACCACGGCCTCGGAGTCCTCGATGAGGTCACCGAACTCGCTGTCGCCGTCCTCGCCGAGCGGGGTGTGCAGGGAGATCGGCTCGCGGCCGTACTTCTGGACCTCGACGACCTTCTCGGGCGTCATGTCCAGCTCCTTGGCCAGCTCCTCCGGGGTGGGCTCGCGGCCCAGGTCCTGGAGCATCTGCCGCTGGACGCGGGCGAGCTTGTTGATGACCTCGACCATGTGCACCGGGATACGGATGGTGCGGGCCTGGTCGGCCATCGCGCGGGTGATCGCCTGCCGGATCCACCAGGTGGCGTACGTGGAGAACTTGTAGCCCTTGGTGTAGTCGAACTTCTCCACCGCGCGGATCAGACCGAGGTTGCCCTCCTGGATGAGGTCCAGGAAGAGCATGCCGCGACCGGTGTAGCGCTTGGCGAGGGAGACGACCAGCCGGAGGTTGGCCTCCAGCAGGTGGTTCTTGGCGCGCCGGCCGTCCTCGGAGATGATCTCCAGCTCGTGCTTGAGCTTGGGCGCGATCTTGTCGGAGCCGGCCAGCTTGTCCTCGGCGAAGAGACCGGCCTCGATGCGCTTGGCCAGCTCGACCTCCTGCTCCGCGTTGAGCAGGGGGACCTTGCCGATCTGCTTGAGGTAGTCCTTGACGGGGTCGGCGGTGGCACCCGCCGCGGCGACCTGCTGCGCGGGGGCGTCGTCCTCGTCCTCGTCCGAGAGCACGAAGCCCTCGTTCTCCGGCTTGCCGTCGGGGCCCTCGGTGAGCTTGCCGCCCTTGGCGGCGCGCTCGGCCGCCGACTCCTCCAGGACGTCCTCGTCGCCGTCGAGCAGCTCGTCGACGACCTCCTTCTTGGCGGAGGTCTTCTTGGTGGCGGTCTTCTTGGCCGTGGCCTTCTTCGCGGGCGCCTTCTTGGCCGCGGTCTTCTTGGCCGTGGTCTTCTTCGCGGCCGTCTTCTTGGCCGCGGTCTTCTTGGCGGCGCCCGTGGAGCCGTCCTCGGCCTCCGCGCCCTCGGGGTCGGTCACCGTGGCACCCGGACGAGCCGTGGCGGTGGCCTGGTGGACGGAGACGGTCTTGGCGGCGACGGTCTTGGTCGCGGTGCGCTTGGCCGACGTCTTCGCGGTGGCACTCTTCCGGGTGCGCTTGGGGGCCTCGGCGGCACTCACCATCAGCGTCACGCCCTCCTCGTCGAGGATCTGGTTGAGGCTGCGCAGAACGTTCTTCCACTGGGTTGACGGGATCTGGTCGGCCTCGAAGGCCCGGCGCACGTCATCGCCGGCGATCTGCCCCTCGGCCTTTCCCCGCTCGATGAGCGCCATCACAGAATTGGATTCGGCGATCTCCGCGGGGAGAGTACGGGAAGTGCTGGCCGACACGAACAACCTCTCGGAAACTCTGGGAAACGGCTTGGGCCCCACTCACAGGAAGCGGGACCGCGACCGGCGGCCGGACGGACCACCGGTGGCGGAAGCGGAGCGGTCCTCGGGACCTGCCAACGCTGCCACCTCTTGAATCATCGCGTTGCTTCCCGAAGTGTTACGCCGCAATCGCGTGGCCCGAGTCACATCGCACGCCCGACTGTAGCGGGCCGGAGCCGCGACGGCGCCGGAGCCCTGCCCGGGTGGCTCCGGCGACGCCGCGGGGCGCACCCGCTCAGTGCTCGCGGGGGGCGGGCACCACATGGTCCGCGGACCCGGCCGGAGCGGCCGGCTCGGAGTGCACCGTGAGCAGCTGCCGCATGGCGCTCTCGGCGGCGGCCGGCTCCCCGGAGCTGATCGCGTCCAGGATCCGCTGGTGCAGCACCAGGGACGCCTCGGAGGGGTGCTCGCAGCCGGAGACGGCGCCGCCGGAGACCTGGAGGGCGGCGGCCACGATGCCGGACAGGTGCTCCAGCATGCGGTTGCCCGCGGCCTGGAGCAGCAGCGAGTGGAACTCGGCGTCGGCCCGCGCGAAGGTGAGCCCGTCGCCCTGGCCGAGCGCGTGGTTCATGATCTCCACCATGTCGGCCAGCCGCTGGCGCACCTCGTCCCGGATGTCGCCGGCGGCGAGCCTGGCCGCCAGCGGCTCGATGGTCAGCCGCAGCTCGCACAGCTCGCGACGCTGGTCCTCGCGCTGCGGGCCGAAGGCACGCCACTCGATGATGTCCGGGTCGAGGAGATTCCAGTCGCCCACCGGACGGACCCGGGTGCCGACGTTGGGCCGGGCACTGACCAGCCCCTTGGCCTCCAGGACCCGCAGGGACTCGCGGACCACGGTGCGGGAGACCTCGAACCGCTGCCCGATCTCCTCGGGCACCAGCGGGCGGTCGGCGCCGAGGTCGCCGGAGACGATCATCTGACCGAGCTGCTGCACGAGTTGACCGTGCAGCCCGCGGCCCCGGCTGCCGGCGGCACGACGGCCGACGCGGCCGAGATCGGGATCAGCTCCTTCCCACACGGGGGCGTTGGTGGTGCGTGCCGAGCCGGTGGACTCGGCGTAGGAGTAGCGGTCGAGGCCACCGGAGCCGGCCGGACCGGAGTCGGTGGAGCGGGTGGCGGTCATCATCGAGTGCGCAAGGGTAGTCACGCCTCCTTTGTCGGCGGACCCCGCAACCACCTTGAGGTCTTTGGTGAAAAGCACACGAAAGGGTGATCGGCGACTCCCACATAATTGACGCCTAATCGGACGGAAATGGACTTCTCGCTGGCAATGCCGGGAAGCTCCGGGCAGTTGGGCACACCGCCCCGCCGCCCCGTGCGGCCGGCCCGGACAACTGCCCGCCGCCCAGGCCCCGCTGGGTCCGCGGCGGCGGCGCCGCGCACCGCCACCGCCACGGCTCGCACGCCCCGGCGCACGATCGCCGCACGGCAATCCGGCTGCGCCGGTGCCGAGATCCGGCGCTCCGCCCGGCCGGAACCGGCCGGGGCCCGCGTGCCCACGGGCCGGGCCGGCCCTCACACGTCCGGGCGCAGCATCGGCGGGTTGAGGATGGTGGCGCCGCCGGCCCGGAACAACTGGGCCGGGCGACCGCCCTGCCGGGTGGTGGTGCCCCCGACCGGCACCAGGAACCCGGGGGTGCCGGTCACCTTGCGGTGGAAGTTGCGGGGGTCCAGGGAGACGCCCCACACCGCCTCGTAGACCCTGCGCAGCTCGCCCACCGTGAATTCGGCGGGGCAGAACGCGGCGGCCAGCGAGGAGTATTCAATCTTCGAGCGGGCGCGCTCCACTCCGTCGGCGAGGATGCGCGCATGGTCGAAGGCCAGCTTCTCCACCGGCCCGCCCCGCGCGTCGCCGAGCAGGGACGCCACCGGCTTCCACTCCGCCCCGCCCGCGTCTCCTCCGGCGACCGGGGCCGGAAGATCGGGAGCCAGCACCAGATGCGCCACACTGACCACCCGCATGCGCGGATCACGGTCCGGATCGCCGTATGTGGCCAGTTGTTCCAGATGCGCGCCGGCCAGCCCGTCACTCTCGCCCTGCGCCCGCAGCCCGGTCTCCTCGGACAGTTCCCGGGCCGCTGCCGCGTCGAGGCATTCGCCGTCCCGGACGAAACCGCCCGGGAGCGCCCATGTCCCCCGGTACGGCTCCTCACCACGCCGCACGGTGAGGGCGCACAGGGCGTGCCTGCGGACCGTGAGCACGACCAGATCGACGGTGACGGCGAAGGGCGGGAAGTCGGACGGGTCGTAGGGCATGCCGTGATCATAGGGGTCACCATGACGCCTTATCAGGGCCTTGGACCGGACTGCGGCTGCCGCATGCAGCGGCGCAGCGGTTCGGGGTCCATGCCGTCGTTCATCGCCTGGTGCAGCAGCGCGGCGAACAGGTACTCGGAATCCGTCTCCAGTGCCCGCATGAGGGCGATCCGGGCACCGACCGCGTCCCCGGTGCACCAGGCGACCCAGCCGGCCAGGGTGAGCGGTGGGGCGGCGTGCCCCTCGTAGGCGCCCACGCAGCGGCGGGCCAGCGCCCGCCACAGGCGCAGGGCCGGTGCGGCGTCGGGGCCCTCCATCCAGGAGGCGAGGGTGTCGCGCAGGGGCAGGTCCTGGAGTCCCAGGATCATCCGGGCGGCCTCGTCGGAGGTGATCAGCGCGTCGTCGCGGTCGTCCGCCGCCTGCACGGGATCGACCCGCTCGGCGCGCTCGCCCTGGTGGCTGTCGGCGCCTCGCTGGGCCGGGATCGCCGCCCGGTGCGGGGCCCGGCGCAGCCGGGCGAGCAGCCGCCGCGCCAGCTCCAGGGTCTCCTGTCGCACCGACTCCGCCTCCGGCCCCAGCAGCTTGGGCATCAGCGCTCCGGCCGCCGCGTCCAGCTCCCGGACCTGGCGGGCCACCGCGGGGCCGCGCAGCGGGCGGATCCGCCGCTCCAGGGCGCGCTGGGTGCCCTGGACCCGGATGCCGCTGACGGCCGAGGCCGCGGCCAGCGGGGTCGAGCCGGCGTCCGGGACGGGGGTGCCGTCCGCGTCGCAGCAGCCGGAGCGGACGCAGAGGTAGGACCAGAAGCGGCGCTCGGCGAGGTACAGCGCCTCGCACACCGGGATCTCCCGGGCGCCGCAGGCGATCCGCAGCAGCTGGGCCAGGGGCCGCAGCCGTTCCATCCCTTCGCGGCCGGTGCCCGGTGCGTCGGCGTCCGGGCAGAGGTAGACGACCGCACCCGTCAGCTCCTCGGGGCCCGGCTCACCGCCGGTCGCCAGGGCGGAGGCCAGCGCTTCGGCATGGGCGGGCCACTCGGCGGGGTCGGCGGGCAGTGTGGCGCGGATCCGGCCGACGACCCGGCTGCGCGGCCCGTAGAGCCCCGCGATCACGATGCAGTCCTCCGGGTGGTACCCGAGCAGGTACGGAAGGGCGTCGGCGAGGTCTCCGGGGTTGCGCAGCACGACGTCGGCGTCGAGAGCGGTGACGGGCTGAACGGTGTTGCCGTGTGGAGTCATGCCATGACTGTGCCTGACATCAGCGGATTCTTGCTGAAAGTTATCCACAACCCCACTCATACTGTTTCATTTTGGGATTGTCCCTCCGGTTTTCCACAGGGGGCATTCGCATCCGGACCGGCTTTCCGTTTGCATGGGGGCATGGAGCAGCAGACCACCCCGGGATCCACCCCACCCACCCCGACCGACACCGAGGACCTGCGCACGGCGGCCGACACCGTCCTCGCGCGGCTGGTGGGCGACCCCACCGGCGCCGCCCGGCTGCGCCCCGACCAGTGGCGCGCCGTGGAGGCCCTGGTGGCCCACCGGCGCCGGGCCCTGGTCGTCCAGCGCACCGGCTGGGGGAAGTCCGCCGTCTACTTCGTGGCCACCGCGCTGCTGCGCGCACGGGGCGACGGCCCAACTGTGATCATCTCGCCGCTGCTCGCCCTCATGCGCAACCAGATCGACGCCGCCCGCCGGGCCGGTATCGCGGCCCGCACCATCAACTCCGCCAACCCCCAGGAGTGGGCCGACATCCGCGCGGAGGTCGCGGCAGGCGACGTCGACGTCCTGCTGGTCTCCCCCGAGCGGCTCAACTCACCCGACTTCCGTGACGACGTCCTTCCCGAACTCGCCTCCTCCACCGGCCTGCTGGTCGTCGACGAGGCGCACTGCATCTCCGACTGGGGGCACGACTTCCGTCCCGACTACCGGCGGCTGCGCACCCTGCTGTCCGAGCTGCCCGCCGGGGTGCCGGTGCTGGCCACCACCGCGACCGCCAACGCCCGCGTCACCGCCGACGTCGCCGAACAACTGGAGACCGGCGGCGGCCCCGACGGCGGCACCCTCGTACTGCGCGGCCCGCTGGAACGCGAGAGCCTGCGGCTCTCCGTCCTGCGCCTGCCCGACGCCGCCCACCGGCTCGCCTGGCTCGACGGACATCTGGAGCAGCTGCCGGGATCCGGCATCATCTACACCCTCACCGTCGCCGCCGCCGAGGAGGTCACCGCCTACCTGCGCGCCCGCGGCCACCGGGTCGCCTCCTACACCGGCCGCACCGAGAACGCCGACCGCGAGGCCGCCGAGGCCGACCTGCTCGCCAACCGGGTCAAGGCCCTCGTCGCCACCTCGGCGCTCGGCATGGGATTCGACAAACCCGATCTCGGCTTCGTCGTCCACCTGGGCTCCCCCTCCTCCCCCATCGCCTACTACCAGCAGATCGGCCGCGCCGGACGCGCCCTCGACCAGGCCGAGGTGCTGCTGCTCCCCGGCCCGGAGGACGAGGCGATCTGGCGGTACTTCGCCTCCCTGGCCTTCCCTCCCGAGGAACAGGTCCGGCACACCCTGGCGGTCCTGGCCGAGGCGGGGGCGCCGATGTCCCTCCCCGCGCTGGAACCGCGCGTCGATCTGCGCCGCTCCCGGCTGGAGACGATGCTCAAGGTCCTCGACGTGGACGGCGCGGTACGCCGCGTACGCGGCGGCTGGGCCGCCACCGGTGCCGCCTGGGAGTACGACACGGAGCGCTACGCCTGGGTGGCCCGGCAGCGCGCTGCCGAGCAGCAGGCCATGCGCGACTACGTCACGGCGGCCGGCTGCCGGATGGAGTTCCTGCGCGGCCAGCTGGACGATCCGCAGGCCACCCCCTGCGGGCGGTGCGACAACTGCGCGGGCGCCCGGTTCGACGCGGTCGTCGCACCGGACGCGCTGGCCGCCGCGCACGGCGAGCTCACCCGCCCCGGCACCGCCGTGGAACCGCGCCGGATGTGGCCCACTGGACTGCCCTCGATCGGCCTCGACCTCAAGGGCCGTATCCCGCCCGACGAGCAGGCCGCCGCCGGGCGGGCCCTGGGCCGGCTCTCCGACATCGGCTGGGGCAACCGGCTGCGCCCGCTGCTCGCCCCCGGTGCCGCCGACGCCCCGGTGCCGGACGACGTGGCGCACGCCGTGGTCACCGTGCTGGCCGACTGGGCGAAGGGCCCCGGCGGCTGGGCCAGTGGTGAACCGGAGGCCACGCCCAGGCCGGTCGGGGTGGTCGTCCTCGATTCCCGCTCCCGGCCGCGCCTCGTGCACTCCCTGGGCGAACGCATCGCCACCGTGGGCCGGCTCCCGCTGCTGGGCAGCGTGCGGCACACCGGGGAAGCCGGGCGGTCCGCACCCGGCAACAGCGCCCAGCGGCTGCGCGCTCTGCACGGCTCCCTGGAACTGCCGGCCCCGCTCAGCGAGGCCCTGCGCTCGGCCGGCGGCCCTGTGCTGCTGGTCGACGACTACACCGAATCCGGCTGGACCCTGGCCGTGGCCGCCCGGCTGCTGCGCCGCGCCGGCGCCTCCGCGGTACTCCCCCTGGTCCTGGCGGTGCAGGGATGAGCCGGGTACCGGTCAGAAGAAGCCGAGCTGGCCGGCGTCCTCCAGGGACTCCCGCTCCGGGGCCTCCCGGTGCGGGGGCAGCTTCAGATGACGCCACCGCGGCAGCTGGTCCAGATAGGCCCAGGAACGGCGATGGTGCTCGGTCGGTCCCTCCTCCTCCAGCGCGGCCCGGTGCACCGGGGAGGGGTAGCCGGCGTTGCTGTCGAAACCGAACGCCGGGTGGTCCCCGGCCAGTTCCGCCAGCATCGCGTCCCGGGTGACCTTGGCGATGACCGAGGCGGCGGCCACCGACACACAGGAGAGATCGCCCTTGATCACCGTGCGGACCTGCCAGGGGGCGCCCAGATAGTCGTGCTTGCCGTCCAGGATCACCGCGTCGGGGCGCACCGGCAGCCCCTCCAGGGCCCGCACCGCGGCCAGCCGCAGCGCGGCGGTCATCCCCAGTGCGTCGATCTCCTGCGCCGAGGCGTGCCCGAGCGCGTGAGCGGTCACCCAGCCGCTGAGCACCTCGGCGAGCGCCGCCCGGCGGGCCGGGGTCAGCAGCTTGGAGTCCGTCAGCCCCTCGGGCGGACGGCGCAGCCCGGTGACGGCGGCGCACACCGTGACCGGCCCCGCCCAGGCGCCGCGGCCGACCTCGTCCACCCCGGCGACGATCCGCGCCCCGGTGGTGGCGCGAAGTGACCGCTCGACACGATGAGTAGGAGGTTCGTAGGCCATGACACCACCCAGCCTAGTTGCCGCCGCGCCACCGCCCCGACCGAGGGTCGGCCGCGCCCCGCTCAGCGCCGGTTCGGCGGCCTCGTTCCCGCGCTCTCGAAGGGGAGTTCGGGGGTGTGCCAGTGCTCGAAGGGCCGGTCCAGGTGGTACCGCCCGTTGCGGCCCAGACGCAGTTCCCTGGTCTCGCCGTTGCCCGGATTGGACAGCGACTCGAACTCGGCCACCGACCAGTGCAGCCAGCGCATGCAGAACAGCCGCATGGTCAGCCCATGGGTCACCAGCAGCACGTTCGGCGGATGGTCGGGCGACTCGAAGCTGCGCCACAGACTCTCCAGGAAGGCGCCCACCCGGTCGTACACATCCGCGCCCGACTCACCCTGTGCGAAGCGGTAGAAGAAGTGCCCGTACGCGTCCCGCGCCCGTTTCTGCCGGCGCACGTCCTCCCGGTCCTGCCAGTTCCCCCAGTCCTGCTCCCGCAGCCGGGGCTCCTCGCGCACCCGCACCAGCGTGGGGTCAAGGCCCAGCAGCTGGAACGTCTGGAGCGTGCGCCGATAGGGAGACACATACGCCGACACGCCCTCCTCGCCGAACACCGCCCGCAACCGCGCGCCGGCCTCCACGGCCTGCCGCCGTCCCTGGTCCGTCAGCTCCAGGGCGTGGTCGGGGATGCGCTCGTAGACCGAGTCGTCGTAGTTACCCTGTGACTCTCCGTGCCGGAGCAGAACAATGCGCCTGGGCTGTGCCATGCGCTCAGCCTAGTTCTCGTCGGGGCGCCGGCCGCTCAGACCGTCCAGGACGGCTCCACATCGATGACATCGCCGGTGAGCGAGGCGATGTCGTCACCCGTCTGCGCCCGCACGCCCAGCCGCTCCACCCGGTCGGCCCGGTACTTGGCGCGTTCGGCCGACGAGTTCCACATCGACAGCACCAGGAACGCGTGGTCGTCCGCCGCTTCCGCGAAGACCCCGCGCAGCATGCCGGGCGAGCCGGCCATCGCCGGGTTCCACACCCGCTCCTGCATCAGCGCGAAATGCTCGGCCCGGTCCTCGTGAACCGTGCAGTGCGCCACCCGCAGCAGATCGGCGTCCGTGAACCGCGGCTCGAACCCCATCTTCACATCGAAGCGGTACTCGAACAGCCGCACCACCGGGTCCCGGTAACTGTCGCGCTGACCTGCCGCGATACGGTCGTGCGCGTCCACCATGAAGGAGTCGTAGGACGAACGGCTCTCCCAGAAGGTGAACAGGTGCACCACCCCCGGCTCCCGCCGGCTCCAGCCGCCGCCCTGCCCCCGGAACCCCGGCTCACGGGGCAGCACGGCCCACTCCTGTTGCCCCCGGTGAAAGCCGCTTCGGTCGATCACGGTGCAGCGTGTCCACTTGACCAGCACCGCGCCATCGTACGGCCATCCGGGGGACCCTCACCGCATCGCGCCCCGCCGTGTCAGGAACTCCTCGAAGGTGCCGCGCCCCTGCGCGTGATCCGGCGCCAGCAACCCGCCGTCCCGCACCGCCCGCACCACCTTCCCCGGAAGCCGCAGCGGCAGCACCGGCCGGTGCCACCCCTGGGCCCGCGCCGTCAGACGTGCCAGCTCCCGCAGCTCACGCACCCGGGGTCCGCCGAAGTCGGCCACCCGCCCGGCCGGCTCCCCCACCGCCAGCTCCGCCAGCCGATCGCCCACCTCCCGCACCTCCACCGGCTGCACCCGCGCGTCCCCGCCCAGCGTGCACACCACGGGCGCCGCCCGCTGCACCGTCGTCAGCCGCGCGATCAGATCGTGGAACTGGGTGGCCCGCAACGTGGTCCACGGCAGACCCGAGTCCGCCACGATCCGCTCGCACGCCACCTTGTGCCGGTAGTAGCCCAGCGGCACCCGGTCCGCGCCCACGATCGAGATGTACACCAGGTGCGGCCGGGAGCCGCGCAGCGCCGCCTCCACCAGATGGCGCGTGGCCACGGTGTCGTCCTTCGCCGGCGCACTCGCGCAGTGCACCACCGTCGCGGCCCCCTCCAGCGCCGCGTCCAGACCGACACCGGTGGCCAGATCACCCACCGCCCACTCCCGGGGCGTGCGATCGGCCCGCGGATGCGGGCGCCGGCTGAGCACCCGCACCTCGTACTCGTCCTCCAGCAGCCGCCGCACCACCTCCCGGCCCAGCGTCCCCGTCCCCCCGGTCACCACGATCGCACCGCTGCTCGGCTCCATCCCCCCATGGTGCGCGGCGACCCGGCGGGGCCGGGGAAGAACCGCCGCACGGTCCTCCCCCGGCCCCGGGACGGATCAGCTGCAGCCGCTGGTGGAGCCGCAGCCCTCGCACAGGTAGCAGCTGCCGGCCCGGCGCATCTTGGTGCCGCACGACAGACACAGCGGGGCGTCCGCGTTCAGGCCCAGCTGCATCTCCAGCAGCTCCGTGGAGCTGTGCGCCTCACGCGGCGCGGGGCGCTCCTCGGCCGCCACCTCGGGCTCGGGGCGCGGCGGGCTGGTGTCCGCGCCGCGCGGCGCGGACTGGGACAGCGCCTCGATGTCCAGGTCGTCCTCGACCGGCTCGTAGGAACCGGTGTCCAGGTGCCGCTGGCGCTCGGCCGCCGTGTGGATGCCCAGGGCCGAACGGGTCTCGAACGGCAGGAAGTCCAGCGCCAGCCGGCGGAAGATGTAGTCCACGATGGACTGCGCCATCCGCACGTCCTGGTCGTCCGTCATGCCGGCCGGCTCGAAGCGCATGTTGGTGAACTTCGAGACGTAGGTCTCCAGCGGGACCCCGTACTGCAGACCCACCGAGACCGCGATGGAGAAGGCGTCCATCATCCCGGCGAGCGTCGAGCCCTGCTTGGACATCTTCAGGAAGACCTCGCCCAGGCCGTCGTCCGGGTACGAATTGGCGGTCATGTAGCCCTCGGCCCCGCCCACCGTGAACGAGGTGGTGATACCGGGCCGCCCCTTCGGCAGCCGCTTGCGGACCGGGCGGTACTCGACCACCTTCTCCGGCTCGGCCGCCGCGGCCGGCGCCTCCTTCTCCTGCGTGGTGGTCTTCTTCGCCGACAGCGGCTGACCGACCTTGCTGTTCTCGACGTAGACGGCCAGCGCCTTGGTGCCCAGCTTCCAGCCCTGGAGGTAGATCTCGGCGACGTCGTCGACGGTCGAGGTGCTGGGCATGTTGACCGTCTTGGAGATCGCGCCGCTCAGGAACGGCTGTGCGGCGGCCATCATCCGCACATGCCCCATCGGCGAGATGGTGCGCTCGCCCATGGCGCAGTCGAAGACCTCGTAGTGCTCGGTCCGCAGCCCCGGCGCGTCCACCACATTGCCGTGCTCCGCGATGTGCGCGACGATCGCCTCGATCTGCTCCGGCTGGTAGCCGAGCCGCTTCAGCGCCTTGGGCACGGTGTTGTTCACGATCTGCATCGACCCGCCGCCGACCAGCTTCTTGAACTTCACCAGCGCCAGGTCGGGCTCGATGCCCGTGGTGTCGCAGTCCATCATCAGGCCGATGGTGCCGGTGGGCGCCAGCACCGAGGCCTGCGCGTTGCGGAAACCGTTCTTCGCGCCCAGTCGCAGCACGTCCTGCCACGCCTCGGTGGCCGCCGCCCAGACCGGGGTGTCCAGGTCGTCCATCCGGCGGGCCGCGTCGTTGGCCTGCGCGTGCTGCTCCATGACCCGGTTGTGCGCCTCGGCGTTGCGCGCGTAGCCCTCGTACGGGCCGACGATCCCGGCCAGTTCGGCCGAGCGCCGGTAGGAGGTACCGGTCATCAGCGAGGTGATCGCGCCGGCCAGCGCCCGGCCGCCGTCCGAGTCGTACGCGTGGCCGGTCGCCATGAGCAGGGCGCCCAGGTTGGCGTAGCCGATGCCCAGCTGGCGGAAGGCGCGGGTGGTCTCGCCGATCTTGTGGGTGGGGAAGTCGGCGAAGCAGATGGAGATGTCCATCGCCGTGATGACCAGCTCGACGACCTTGATGAAGCGCTTGGTGTCGAAGGACTGGTGGCCCTCGTCGTCGTCGCTCAGGAACTTCATCAGGTTCAGCGAGGCCAGGTTGCACGAGGAGTTGTCCAGGTGCATGTACTCGCTGCACGGGTTCGAGGCGCTGATGCGGCCGGACTCGGGCGAGGTGTGCCAGTGGTTGATGGTGTCGTCGTACTGGATCCCGGGGTCGGCGCACGCGTGCGCGGCCTCCGCCATTTTGCGGAACAGCGCCCGGGCGTCGACCTCCTCGACGGTCTCGCCGGTCAGCCGGGCCTTGAGGGCGAACCTGTCGCCGTTCTCCACCGCCCGCATGAACGTGTCGTTGACGCGCACCGAGTTGTTGGCGTTCTGGTACTGCACCGACGTGATGTCGTCGCCGCCCAGGTCCATGTCGAAGCCGGCGTCCCGCAGCGCCCGGATCTTCTCCTCCTCCTTCACCTTGGTCTCGATGAAGGCCTCCACGTCCGGGTGGTCCACGTCCAGCACCACCATCTTGGCGGCCCGGCGGGTGGCGCCGCCGGACTTGATGGTGCCGGCGGAGGCGTCCGCGCCGCGCATGAAGGAGACCGGGCCCGAGGCGTTGCCGCCGGAGGACAGCAGTTCCTTGGAGGAGCGGATCCGGGAGAGGTTCAGGCCGGCGCCGGAGCCGCCCTTGAAGATCATGCCCTCTTCCTTGTACCAGTCGAGGATCGACTCCATGGAGTCGTCGACGGACAGGATGAAGCAGGCGCTGACCTGCTGGGGCTGCGCGGTCCCGACGTTGAACCACACCGGGGAGTTGAAGCTGAAGATCTGGTGCAGCAGGGCGTAGGCCAGCTCGTGCTCGAAGATCTCGGCGTCGGCCGGGGAGGCGAAGTAGTCGTGCTTCTCGCCGGCCTCGCGGTAGGTGCGCACCACCCGGTCGATGAGCTGCTTGAGGCTCGTCTCGCGCTGGGGCGTGCCGACGGCGCCGCGGAAGTACTTGCTGGTGACGATATTGACCGCGTTCACCGACCAGCTGTCGGGGAACTCGACGCCGCGCTGCTCGAAATTGACCGAGCCGTCGCGCCAATTGGTCATGACGACGTCACGGCGTTCCCAGACCACCTCGTCGTAGGGGTGCACGCCGGGGGTGGTGTGGACGCGTTCGACCCGCAGCCCCTTGCCGGCCTTGCCTCCGGTGCCCTTGCCGCCCTTGGCGCGGGAGCCACCGCGTGCCGGGCCGCTCGTCGTCTCAGTCATTCCGCCTCCCTGTCGGGCACAAGGCCCTGGTGCGACCGGATCGTTCCTCGGTCGCGTGTTTCTGTTCTTCTGGCCGGGCGCGGCAGTGCGCTCCGGCCGGTCCGTGGGGTCACGCCGCGGGTGCCGCTCAGCCGGCGGCGGGCGGCACCGTGACCTCGGTGTGGGGGCCCGGGCCGCTCCCGGCGCCGGGCTCGTCCTCCGGTCCGCGCAGCTCCGCGATGGCGGCCTCGAAGTCCTCCAGCGAGTCGAACGCCCGGTAGACGGACGCGAAGCGCAGGTAGGCCACCAGGTCCAGCTCGCGGAGCGGGCCGAGTATGGCGAGACCGACGTCGTGCGTGGAGAGTTCGGCGCTGCCGGTGGCCCGGACGGCCTCCTCCACGCGCTGGCCGAGCAGGGCCAGGGCGTCCTCGGTGACGGGACGGCCCTGGCACGCCTTGCGCACCCCGGCGATGACCTTGGTGCGGCTGAAGGGCTCGGTGACGCCGCTGCGTTTGATGACCATGAGCGAGGCGGTCTCCACCGTGGTGAAGCGCCGCGAGCAGCTCGGGCACTGGCGGCGCCGGCGGATCAGCGCGCCGTCGTCCGCGGTGCGGCTGTCGACGACCCGGCTGTCGGGGTGCCTGCAGAAGGGGCAGTGCATGCCGCCTCTCCCTTCCTCCGGCCGCGATGACGCAGCGTGCTCGCCAGCTGCTCTCCGACACGGCTCATCAGCCCTCACGGGGGCCACTGGCGTACCCCCTGAGCACTCCCCAGCATAGGCGATCCTCATCGCCGGTGATGACGGGGGACCACAACTTGTGGGATGTCGTCGCTTATCAAACCACTAGATCTAGGGTTGGGGCGCGAGGACCCCCGGGCCGCGTGTCGGACGGCGGACGCGGGCGGACGGGGGTGGGCGGCGGTGCGCGGCCCACGCGCGCATGGGAGGCTATCGCATCAGCCTGTGACCGGTTGCCGTCGCATACACCCCGGCGGCCGAGCACGTCAGCTGATCAGCGATATTTCACTCGAACGTGTGTTTGGCGCAACCTTTCGATAGCAACTACCGTTGTCTGACTAGGGAGTACCACCACGAAGGGGCCGACATGACCACCGCAGCAGACGACGCCATCACCGCCGCCGAGCGCCGCCAGGACCGGCTCTCCGCACCGCACGGTGCGGCCCTGCGCCCGGACAACGGCGCCGCACGGTCGCTGCCGGGGCGCCCGCCGGGCATCCGGGCCGACAGTTCGGGGCTCACCGACCGCCAGCGGCGGGTGATCGAGGTGATCCGTGACTCAGTGCAGCGGCGCGGCTACCCGCCGTCCATGCGGGAGATCGGCCAGGCCGTGGGGCTCTCCAGCACCTCCTCCGTGGCGCACCAGCTGATGGCGCTGGAGCGCAAGGGCTTCCTGCGCCGCGACCCGCACCGGCCGCGCGCCTACGAGGTACGGGGCGCCGAGACGCCCACCCCGCCCCCCGCCGACACCGCGGGCAAGCCGGCCGCCTCCTATGTGCCGCTGGTCGGCCGGATCGCCGCCGGTGGCCCGATCCTCGCCGAGGAGTCGGTCGAGGACGTCTTCCCGCTCCCCCGCCAGCTCGTCGGCGACGGCGAGCTGTTCGTCCTGAAGGTCGTCGGCGACTCCATGATCGAGGCGGCCATCTGCGACGGCGACTGGGTCACCGTCCGCCGCCAGCCGGTCGCGGAGAACGGCGACATCGTGGCCGCCATGCTGGACGGCGAGGCCACCGTCAAGCGCTTCCGGCGGGAGGACGGCCAGGTCTGGCTGCTGCCGCACAACCCCGCCTACCAGCCCATCGCCGGCGACGAGGCGACCATCCTCGGCAAGGTCGTCGCCGTCATGCGGCGCGTCTGAGCAAGCCCGCGCCGCACCCTTCCCTCCCTCCCCGGTGCCGTCAGGACGCGGCAGCGTTCCGCGCTGCCGCGTCGATCGCCGCGAGAGAGCGCCGGACCTGATTCCGGTCCGTGGTCGTCCAGAAGTCGGGCATCGAGGCCCGCAGGAAGCTTCCGTAGCGGGCCTTGGCCAGCCGGGGATCGAGGACCGCCACCACACCGCGGTCCCCCGTCGCCCGCACCAGCCGGCCCGCGCCCTGCGCCATCAGCAACGCCGCATGGGTCGCGGCCACCGCCATGAACCCATTGCCGCCCGCCTCCTCCACCGCCTTCTGCCGCGCGCTCAGCAGCGGATCGTCGGGCCGGGGGAACGGAATGCGGTCCATCACCACCAACTGGCAGCTGGGGCCCGGCACATCGACGCCCTGCCACAGGGAGAGCGTGCCGAACAGACAGGTCGGCTCGTCCTCGGCGAACGCCCGGATCAGCTCGCCCAGCGTCTCCTCGCCCTGCAGCAGGATCGGCATCTCCAGCCGGCCGCGCAGCTCTTCGGCGGCGGCCTGCGCCGCCCGCATCGAGGAGAAGAGCCCCAGGGTGCGCCCGCCCGCCGCCTCGATCAGCTCGGCCAGCTCCTCCAGCATGTCCGCCCGGCCGCCCTCCCGGCCCGGGGTCGCCAGATGCTTGGCCACATAGAGGATGCCCTGCTTGGGATAGTCGAAGGGCGAGCCCACATCCAGGCCCTTCCACTCCGGGAACTCCTCGCCGTGCGCCCCCTCGGGCGCGAGCCCCAGCGAGGCACCCACCCCGTTGAAGTCCCCGCCCAGCTTGAGCGTGGCCGAGGTCAGCACCACCGACCGTTCGGTGAACAGCTTCTCCCGCAGCAGCCCCGACACCGACAGCGGAGCGACCCGCAGCGAGGCACCGTACCGCTCGTGCCGTTCGCACCAGATGACATCGAACTCCGAGGACTCCACCAGGCGTTCGGCCACCTCGTGGACATGCTCCACCGAGGCGAGCGCCTGCTTGCGCACCGCGTCCTCGTCGCTCAGCGCGGCGTCCCGGGTGGCGCCGAGCGCCGTGATCACCGTCCGGGCGGCATCCCGCAGCGCCACCAGGGCGTACCCCAGGTCCTCGGGCAGCTCGGTCAGCCGCCCGGGCTCGGCCACGTCCATCAGCCGTTCGAAGGTCTCGGACGCGGTGAGCATCTCGTCCGCCGCCTTCTCGTCCACGATCTTGGCGGCCCGGCGCACCGCCCGGCCGACACTGCCCGGGTTCAGCTCGCCGGTGGCCACCCCGGTGACCCGGGACACCAGCTCGTGCGCCTCGTCCACGATCAGTACCTCGTGGCCCGGCAGGACCGGGGCGCCCTCGATCGCGTCGATCGCCAGCAGCGCGTGGTTGGTGACGATGACATCGGCGACCTTGGCCCGCTCCCGGGCGGCCTCGGCGAAGCACTCCGCACCGTAGGCGCATTTGCTCGCCCCCAGGCACTCCCGCGAGGAGACCGAGACCTGCGACCAGGCCCGGTCCGACACGCCCGGTGTCAGCTCGTCCCGGTCGCCGGTCTCCGACTCGTCCGCCCAGTCCCGCAGGCGCAGCAGATCCTTGCCCAGCTTGCTGCTGGCGCCGCCGGAGCGCTCGGCCGCCTCGAAGGGGTCGAACAGGCCCTGGTCCTCCTCCTGCGGCACGCCCTCGTGCAGCCGGTGCAGGCACAGATAGTTGGCCCGCCCCTTGAGGGTGGCGAACTCCGGGCGGCGGCGCAGCAGCGGGCGCAGCGCCTCCACGGTGCGCGGCAGGTCCCGCTCCACCAGCTGCCGCTGGAGGGCGAGCGTGGCGGTGGCCACGACGACCCGGTCGCCGCCGGCGAGCGCGGGCACCAGGTAGCCCAGGGACTTCCCGGTGCCGGTGCCCGCCTGCGCCAGCAGATGCGTGCCGCCTTCGATCGCTTCCGCGACGGCCTGCGCCATCGCGACTTGGCCGGGCCGCTCGCTGCCGCCGACGGCGGTCACGGCAGCGTGCAGCAGGTCGGTGAGGGCCGGCCCCCCGGATGTGACAGTCATAGGCCAGACACCATACGCGGCGCCACTGACACCGCCGTCGGACCTCGGCCTCAGCCGGCGTGCAGCGGATTGGCCACGGTGCCCTCGATCGCGGCGTGCGGACGCTCGGAACGGTCCCGGTAACCGTCCAGATGCAGCCGGTTGCGGTTCAGGCACAGCCGCTGGATGCGCGGGGCCAGCAGATCGAAGGCGTCGAAACGGTTCTTCAGCTCGGGGAAGCGCCGCTGGTACCGGAGAATCTCCGCCCGTACGAGTGACCAGAAGTCGTCCTCCGGCACACCGAGCTGTTCCGCGCACAGCGGTGCCAGGTACCGGAAGACCCCGACGAACAGCCCGGAGTGGATGAACTGCGGCAGGAAGTGCGGCGGCTCGGTGAGCAGGACCGCGCGCACCTCCTCGGGGATGCCGGCGAACTCCGGCAGCGGATCGGCGCTGAGGTTCACGTCGTCCACGAAGTCCTTCACCGCGAGCCGTACCGGTACCTCCCGCTCGTCGAAGACCACGATCGCGTTCTCCCCGTGCGGCGAGAAGACCGTGCCGTACCGGTAGAGGAAGTGCAGCAGCGGCGGCAGCAGGGCGCCGAAGAGCCGCCGCAGCCAGTCGTCGGCGGCCAGCCCGGAGCGGCGTACCAGCTCCGCCGTCAGGGCCCGGCCGTCCCGGCCGCGCTGGAGCAGGGCCGCCAGTGTCCGGGCCCGCTCCCCCGCCGCCAGCTGGGGTCCGATCGGCTCGCGCCAGATGCAGCCGAGCAGTTCCCGGAACTGGTACGGCACCTGCGGCAGCCGGTCGTACAGCGGGTGGGCGACGGTCACCGAGGCGGTCTCGCCGAGCAGGATGACCCGGGTCTCGGCGAGGTACGGGTCGGCGTCGCGCAGCGCATGGATCCAGCCGGTGACGGCGGGCGCGGCCAGCGTACGCTCGGTGGGGAGGCCGCGGAACACCAGGGTGTTGAGGATGGACAGCGGCAGTTTGACGCTGCGGCCGGTGGGCCGGCTGACGTTGAGGAAGGTTCTGATGGACTGCTGCGGCAGCCGGAGTTCGCCGTCGCTCGGCAGTTCGATGAGCTGGCCGGCGGCGAGTTGCGGGGCGTACAGCGGGGCGATGGTCTCGTCCCACTGCCAGGGGTGGACGGGGAGCCACAGATAGTCGGCGGGCTCCCGGCCGGCGCCGGCGACGGTCTCGGCGAAGGCGCGGCGTACCGGTGCGGACAGTTCCTCGGCGTACAGCGTGCCGGGGTCGGCCAGTTCCGGGACTCCGCGGTAGCGGGCGAGGTCCCGGTGGACCGCGAGCCACGGCAGGGCGCGCGGGCTGCGGGCCTCGGGGGCCCACTGGGCGGCGTCGGCGGCGGAGAAGCCGACCCGGCCCTTGTTGGCGACCAGCCAGGGGTGGCCGGTCTGGTGGCCCTCCAGGGCCCCGTAGTCGAGGTCGGCGAGTTCGGCGGCGGTGCGGGCGTTCTCGGCGAGCACCACGTCGGCGGCGAGGGTGGCGGTGAGTTCGCGCAGCAGATGGCCGAGCGTGTCGCCGTTGATCCCGAGGACGGTGCTGTGGCCCTCGGCGACGAAGGAGAGCGGGTCGGCGCCGGCGGGCAGCGACGCGGGGTCCACCCGCCAGTGGCCGTAGGCGCCCCGGGCGGCCCGGAAGCGGTAGACGGTATCGGGGGCGACCGGCAGCCGGTAGGCGTGCGGGCCGTGCTCGTGGTCGGGATCCGGGGTGATGACCCCCTCGTAGGCGAACTCGGCGAGCATTTTGGCGAGCAGGTGTCGCGCGGCGTCGTTCCAGGCCGCTTCGGATATGGGCAAGGGGACTCCTCGGTCGGGGACGGGGGACGGTCGGGATCCGCGCTCGGCGTTCAGCGGTCCCGGAGCATGATCGCGGCGCGCTTGTCCGGCAGTTCGGCCTCGGCGGCCTTGCGGAAGCCGGCCGCCCGGAAGGCCGCGACGGAGGCCGCGTTGCGGACATCGGGTTCGGCGACGATCCGCGCGCAGCGCGGGTGGTGCCGCAGCACCAGGGCGGACACCGCGCGCAGCAATTCGGCGCCGAGGCCGCGGCTCCGGTCCCGGGCGGTGCCGATCAGCAGGTGGAGCCCGATGTCGTGCGGCGCCGCGGGGTAGTACCGGGCGAGCGGGTCGAGGTCGGCGCGGTAGACCTCCCAGTAGCTCATCGGCCGGCCGTCCAGCAGGCCAAGGCACGGCACGCTGCGGCCGTCCCCGGCGAGCTGGGCGCCGAGGTGCGCTGCGGTGCGCTCCTGCGGGCCGGCGAGCGACCACCAGCGGTCCACCACCGGGTCGTTCATCCAGCCGGCCAGCAACGCCAGATCGCGCCGCGGCTCCACCGGGAGCAGCCGGAACCGCCCACCCGCGGTGGCGGCCGGCCCCCACGCGCCGACCGCACCGACCGGCGCGGGGTACGCGGCGGGGCGCGGCAGCTCCAGTTCGAGGGTGTCCTCGCAGCCGGGTTCGCGGATGGACACGGCGCCTCCTAGCAGGTGGTGAGGGGGTTGGGGACCGTGACGTAGACGGACTGGCCGTCCACCGGTCCCACCAGTTCGTCCAGGCCCCGCAGCCGGGTGAGCAGATTGCCCTTGCACCGCAGGGTGGCGCTGTCCAGGAGGTGCGCGGCGAGCCGGGAGACCGGACGTCCGGGGTCACCGGAGGTGGCCAGGCCGCCGAGGAAGCGGCGGAAGGCGGCCAGCAGGAGCGCTTCGTCCGCCAGCCGCTGGGAGCCGAAGGCGCCGATCAGGCCGAGCACGTTGTTGATGCCGAGGTAGTACGCGAACCGTTCGTCGGTCACCTCGTCGCCGACGAAGGTGTCGGAGCGCTCGCCGATGCCGGGCAGTCGCCGGTCGAGGGCGTCCCGGGCCGACTCACGGAAGTAGTAGCCCTGATTGTCGCGGTACCGGCCGCCCACCGGCCAGCCGTCGGCGTCCAGGAGCACCAGCGTGTTCTGCTGGTGGGCCTCCAGCGCCACGCCGGCCTCGGCGTCCAGCCACAGGATGGGGCGCACCACGGTCTGGAGGTAACGCAGGAACCACTCGGCGGAGATCGAGGGGACGCCGCGGCCGGTGCGTTCGGCGAGGGCGTTGACGGCGTCGGCGAGCCGGGAGCGCAGCCGGCCGGGGGCGATGCCCGGCCAGGGGCGCGGTGCGGTGAGGCCGGCCAGGCACACCGGATCGTCCCCGGGGGTGAAGGGGTTGTGCCGCAGCAGGGTGTCCAGGCCGGGGACCGGGGTGCCGGAGGGGTCGTCCACGGCGAGGTAGGCGGGGTCGCGGACGATGTCGAAGCCGGGGCCGTCGGGGAAGGCCGCGCGCCACTGCGCGCCGAGGCCGGTGCCCAGCAGCCGGTGCACTTCGACGCCCCGGTGCAGTTCCTTGCGGAGGTTCTCGCGGCGGGAGTTGGTGATGCTCAGTCCGAGCGAGAGCTTGAGCATGAAGGGGGCGCCGGGCCGGTGGACGGTGCGCACCGAGGAGGTCGGGTACCAGGGTGCGCCGTGTTCGCCCAGGTCGTGCAGGGCGCCGGCGGCCAGGAGCCCGGCGACGGCCGGGCGCTGGAGGATGTCGCGGGCCTGCCAGGGGTGCAGCGGCAGCGGGGCGGTGTCCCGGGGCAGCGGCAGCGGGGCGTCGGCCAGCCGGACGGCCAGTTCGGTGGCGGGGACGAGAGTGCCGTCGCCGTCGTGCCAGGCGGAGTCGGTGGCCAGCAGCGCCCGGTCGACGGCGAGCCAGTGCAGTGGGAAGGAGCCGCGCAGTTCCGGGGAGAACCGGCGGGCATCCGCGCCGGCCAGTCCCTCGCGGCTCTTGGGCGTGGGGTGCAGCGGATGGCCCAGGAGCAGGGCCTGTTCGGCTTCGAGGAAGGCGTCGCGGTGGTCGGCGGGCCCGGGGGCGCAGCGGCGGTCGGCGAGGAAG
Organism: Streptomyces harbinensis; assembly: GCF_900116145.1. Taxonomy (GTDB): domain Bacteria; phylum Actinomycetota; class Actinomycetes; order Streptomycetales; family Streptomycetaceae; genus Streptomyces; species Streptomyces carpaticus. The sequence goes on from NZ_FPAB01000001.1 coordinate 905,669, forward strand.
ACGGCGGTGCGCTGGACGGAGTCGGCGACCCGTCCGACCAGGGCGACCGCTTCGCGTACCCCGCGCGCCTCCCGCGGTCCGGCCGTTCCTTCCCTGGCCAGCAGCGCGGCGAGGGCGGCGGCGTCGAGCGGCGGCGCGTCGTGCGGGGCGCCGTCGAGTGCGGGGAGGCCGAACCGGTGCCAGCCGGTGGGCGACCAGTAGCGCACCGGTACCCGCAGGGCGGTGCCGGAGGCGGCCAGCGGCACCCGCAGTTCGTGGTCGGCGGGGCGTTCCAGGCCGGTTTCGCGCACCCAGCAGCGCAGCAGGTTCTCGATGCCCGCCGCGTCGGCGGCCAGTTCGGGATCGGGCTGCTCCAGCGGGTCGCCGGTGGCGGCGGCCGGCGGGAGGCCGGCGGTGCCGGGCCCGTTCTCGGAGGCGGCGGGGCGGCGGTGTCCCGGGATCGCCGGCTCGACGAGCCGGGCCAGCCGCCGGCGCACCGGCTGACGCTCACGGGCCGGGCTGGGCTCCGGGCGGGGGCGTGCGGTCATCGGGGTACGGCGCGCGCGGGCCGGAGTGAGCCGCCGCGCCTCCCTCCTTCGGCCATGGGGGGTCTGTCATGTCTGCGGCATCCCGCCGCATAAGGAGTAACGACACAACCGCCGGGGGATCACGGCCTGTATCAAGATCCTTTGCACGAAGCACCACGCAACGCCGCCGCACGGTGGCCGGAACCGGGGACCCCGTGACCGCCGTCTACGGGTGCACCGGCATAGTGTGAGAACGCTCCCGCACCATGGCGGGGCACATGACAAGCCGCACTCAGGCACAACTCCGGGGGAGTTCACCCATGTCTTCGATACGCGGGCGGCTCGGACGCCGCCGTACCGCTCTGGCCGCCACGGCCATGGCGGCCGCGCTCGCGCTCACCGTCAGCGCCTGCAACGGCGACGACGAGCCCAGCACCGACGCCAAGCCCAGCGACGGCGGCCAGATGCAGGACCTGCTGGACAACCTGCCCTTCGACGTCGACGTCGAAGCCTGGATCAACGGCGGCTGGGAAGACTGGGACACCGACAAGTGGATGCGCGACATCGGTGAGTTCATCAACCCGATCATCGAGGGCCTGTGGGACTCCGACCGCATGGAGGAGGCCCAGGACCCCGACCAGGCGATCGACGAGACGGAGATCGAGGAGGACGTCAACCCGCCGGAGAGCGAGGACCCGCAGGCCGACCGGGGCATCACCGACGTCGAGCCGCTGCCGGTCGACGCCCAGCAGGTGCCCTTCCCCTACACCGACAACGCGGCCCCGATCGGCAAGGTGTTCTTCGACACCCCCGAGGGCTCCATGGTGTGCTCCGGCACGGTCGTGAAGGACCCGGCCAAGCCCGGCCAGTCCAACCTCGTCGCCACCGCCGGCCACTGCGTGCACGCCGGCACCGAGGGCGGCTGGTTCCGGAACATCGCCTTCGTTCCGGCCTTCAACAACAACGGCGCGCCCGACCCGTACAACGCCCCGTTCGAGGAGATGGCCCCCTACGGCATCTACTGGGCCAACTACGTCTCCACCACCCAGTACTGGATCGACAACGGCACGGCCATGGGCGGCGGCGGCGCGCACGGCGACTTCGCCATCCTGGAGGTCGAGAACGAGGACGGCTCCTCGCAGTCCCTGGAGGAGACCGTCGGCAACGCCGTGGAGATCGACTTCGACGCCCCGGCCGTCTCCGGCCTCGGCGACGTCACCCTCTACGGCTTCCCGGCCGCCGATCCCTACGACGGCAACCTCATGTACAACTGCTCCGACACCCCCTCCCGGCTGTCCCTGGACAGCGCGATGCCCGGGATGTACTGGGCCGGCTGCACCATGACCGGCGGCTCCTCCGGCGGCCCCTGGATCCGCTGGGACGCGGACAACGAGCCCCGGCTGATCTCGGTGAACTCCATCGGCCCGATGGAGAGCACCTGGCTGGCGGGCCCGCGTCTCGAGGACGACGCGCAGGCGGTGCTCGACCACGTCAGCAGCGGCCAGCGCTGATCCGCTCCGCGCGCACGGGCCGGGCCCGTACCCCTCACACCGAGGGGTACGGGCCCGGCCCATTCTCGTTCCGCCCGCGGTCCGGTCAGCCGCGCGGCACGGCCAGCGGACCGCGGACCGCGGCACCGCCCGGCACCGGCTCCGAGGGGTCGGCGCCCAGCGCCACCACCCGGTTCTCCGCGTCCACGTGCACCACCCGGGGCCGCAGCGCGCGCGCCTCCGCGTCGTCCACCTGCGCGTACGAGATGAGGATGACCAGATCGCCCGGCTGCACCAGATGCGCCGCCGCCCCGTTGATGCCGATGACCCCGGAGCCGCGCTCGCCCTCGATCACATAGGTCTCCAGCCGGCTGCCGTTGGTGATGTCCACGATGTGCACCAGCTCACCGGCGAGCAGATCGGCCGCCTCCATCAGCTCGGCGTCCACCGTCACCGATCCCACGTAGTGCAGGTCGGCCTGGGTCACCGTGGCGCGGTGGATCTTGGACTTGAACATCGTTCGCAACATGAAGCCACTCCTGTGCCTCGGCTCCCTGCCTGCGCAATCGCAGGTCAAGGGCTGTTTTGCCACTCTACAACGCGTCGTGCGACCGGGCGGCGGTCCCCGGAATCCGCGGGGGCGGGCACGGTGTCGCCGGGACGACGGCATCCCAGCCTACGCAGTGGCCCCCGGCGGCGCCGCGGCCCCGGGGTGAGTGCCGGGTACCGCCGCCGGGCCAGGGGTGCGGGTCCGGCGGCGGTACGGGGAGGGGGTGGCTTCGGTGTCAGCCCTTCAGGCCGGTGTGGGCGAGGCCCTCGACGAACTGGCGCTGCATGGCGATGAAGAACACCAGCACCGGCAGCGCCGTCATCGAGGCCGCCGCCAGCTGCACGTCCCACATCGGGCCGCCGTAGGCGTCCACGAAGTGGGTGAGGGCCTGCGGCAGGGTGAAATTCTCCGGCGTGGAGAGGAAGACGATCGGCTCCAGATAGAGATTCCAGCTGTGCAGGAAGGTGAAGATGGCCACCGCCCCGAGCGCCGGCCGGGCCAGCGGCATGGCGATCCGCCAGTACAGCGCGAACCGGCCGAGCCCGTCCAGGCGGCCCGCCTCCTCCAGTTCGTGCGGGATGGCGATGAAGAACTGCCGCATGATCAAGGTGGCCAGCACGCTCGGCGCCCCGAGGATCGGCACCAGGATCAGCGGCCAGTGGGTGTCGATCATGCCCCACTCGTTGAACATCTGGAACAACGGGACGATCGTCACCTCGCTGGGGATCAGCAGGCCCACCAGCACCACCAGGAACAGCGCGTTCTGCCCGGGGAAGCGGATGCGCGCGAAGGCGTACCCGGCCAGGGAGGAGACCGCGAGCGTCCCGAGGGTGACCACCAGCGCGATGTACATCGAGTTGAGGTACTGCGCGGCGAACGGCTGGACCTCGAAGACCCGCTGGTAGGCGTCCAGCCGGGGACTGTCCGGCAGCAGCGACGGCGGGAAGGCGAAGATCTCGCCTGCCGGCTTCAGGGAGGACGTCACCATCCACCAGGTCGGGAAGAGGAAGGGGACGGACAACAGCGCCAGCACCCCGTAGACGGCGAGCCTGCCCCGCGCCGAGTCGCCGCGCGGCCGGCGGCCACCGGCCGGCGTACCGCGGGGGTTGCGGGGGCGGCGGGTCGCGACCTCACTGCTCATGGAACACCCACTTCTTGCGCAACTGCCACTGCACGAACGTCAGGACGAAGACGATCGCGAACAGCAGCACCGACAGCGTCGCCCCGTATCCGAAGTGGTGGAACTGGAACGCCTGCTGGTAGAGGTAGTAGACGAGCACCGTGGTCGACGTCCCGGGCCCGCCGCTGGTCAGCACATCGATCTGCGCGAACACCTGGAGCGAGCCGACGACGGTGATGATGGAGGTGAGCAGGATCGTCGGGCTGATCATCGGCACCGTGATGCTGCGGAAGCGCCGCCACCGCCCCGCGCCGTCCACCGTCGCGGCCTCGTACAGCTCCCGGGGGACGCCCTGGAGCGCGGCGAGGAAGAGCACCATGTTCAGGCCGACGTTCTTGAACACCTGCACCACGATCACCGACAGCATGGCGGTGCCCTCGCCGCGCAGCCAGTTGGGCCCGGTCATGCCCACCAGGTCGAGCAGGCCGTTGACGCCGCCGTTCTCCTGGAGCAGGAACCGCCACACGATCGTCCAGGCCACCAGCGACACGACCACCGGCGAGAAGAACACCGTCCGGAAGAACGTGGTGCCGGCCAGCCGCCGGTTGAGCATCAGCGCCAGCCAGAGCGCCAGCGACAGGTTGAACACCACCAGACCGACGGAGAACACCCCGGTGGCCGCCAGCACGCCCGGCAGCGCGGGATCGTTCAGCAGTGCGTCGTAGTTGTCAAGGCCGGTGAACTCGAAGGTGCCGGCCAGGACGTTCCACTCGTGCAGGCTGTACCAGAACACCAGGCCCAGCGGCAGCAGGACGAACACCAGGCTGCCGATGAGCTGCGGCGCGACGAAGAGGTACCCGGCGAGCACCTCGCGGCGCCGCCCGGTCCAGAACCGGTGGCCGCCGCGCGGGGAACTCATCGGTCCAGCAGGGGCTGTACGGCCCCGCACACGTCCCCGAGCACCGCGGGCACGTCCGCGTCCGGCCGCCACAGCGCGTCGAGCTGGGCGCGCACGGTCTGCGCGATCTGCTCCTGCCCCAGGTGGCTGGGCTTGACCACGCCACTGACGGTGCCGGCCACGACGGTCTCCCGCAACTGCTCCTCGGTCAGCAGCGGGTTGCTGCTCGCCAGCGTCTCGGCGGTCAGCTGGGAGGCGCGCGGCGGCGGGAAGTACTGGGCGAGTTCGGCGGAGTTCTCCGGGGCGGTGAAGTGCGCCAGGAAGTCGGCGGCGATGTCCGGGTGGTCGCCGACCCGCAGCACGCCGAGGCCGGCCTGCCCGATCACCGCGTACTCACCGGCCGGTCCGGCGGGCAGCGGCAGCAGGTCCCAGGCGAAACCGGCCTCTTCGAGCAGCGAGGCGCGGGATATCTGGGTGACGGTGTAGGCGGCCTCCCCGGCGAAGAAGTCGGCGCTGGTGCCGGGGCCGGGCAGCGCGCCGTGCTCGAAGACCGCCTCGTGCAGGAAGCCCATCGCCTCGACCATCTCGGGCCGGTCGAAGCCGCACACGGAGGACTCGTCCCAGGCGCGGGCGTCCCAGCCGGTCCACAGGGTGGCGAGGTAGTCCCAGCCGGTGTAGTCGAAGTCGCGGATCACCATGCCCGAGGCGCCGGTCTCCCCGGCCACGGTGGACGCGGCGGAGATCACCTCCTCCCAGGTCCACTCCCCCGCGCCGCGCATCTCCGCCGGGGTGGGGACCCCGGCCTCGGCGAGCAGATCGAGGTTGGCGAAGACCGCGAACGGCGAGGTGGAGAACGGATAGGCGAAGAGCCGGCCGTCCTCGCTCCACAGTTCGGTGGTGGCGGGCAGCAGATCGTCGAACGCGTACCCCTCGGTCTCCGTCAGCACCTCGTCCAGCGGCACCAGCGCCCCGGAGGAGACGAAGTCGGGGGCCGAGCTCTCGAAGATCCACGCCAGGTCGGGGGCGTTGCCGCCGGCGATCTGGGTGGTCAGCGCGGTGGTGTAGCCGTCGAACGGCAGCGGGTCGAAGGTGATCTTCTCGACCCGGGGGTGCTCGGCGATGTAGGCGTCGGCGATCTCGTCGAACAGCGCCAGATGGGCGTCGTTGGCGGTCCACACGGCGACCCGCAGCGACACCGGCCCGTCCGGGTCACCGCCGCTGCCGGAGCCGCCGCAGGCGGTGAGGGTGAGCAGACCGGCCAGGGTGGCGGCTGCCAGGGGTGTGCTCATGGATGGCCTCATTGCGCATCTCCTTGAGTGGTGCCGGGGGTTCGTGAGGTCGGGGGCCGGCGCTCGGGGTGGGGCGGTGTCGGCGCCGGTCAGTAACCCGCGATGTCGGGCCAGCGCAGTTCGACGCCCTGGGCGGTCAGCCGGTCCTGGAAGGAGGCGAGCTGCCGCGGGTCGTTGCGGACGGCGCGGGGGGTGGTGGACTGCTGGAGGCAGTGGGCGGCCAGGGTTCCGGCGGCCTCACCGATGTTCCATTCGACCGGGTGCAGGCGGTAGCAGCCGTTGGTGATGTGGGTGGTGCCGATGTTCTTCCCGGCCGGCAGCAGGTTCTCCATACGGACCGGGATGAGGGCGCCGAGGGGGATACGGAACGGGCTGGCGGCGACGTCGATGTAGTTGTCGCCGCCGGTCGAGGGGTGCAGATCGATGCGGTACATGCCGACGCCGACGGTGTCCTCGTACGGGACGGCGCCCCGGTCGCCGCGCACCGCCACCGACAGGTCCTGTTCCACGACGGTGTACTCGGCGGCGATCCGCCGCGACTCGCGGTAGTACGGCGCCTGGGCCAGGCCGTCGGCCGAGCCGGTGATGTCGCCGCGCAGCCGCAGTCCGGGGAAGCCGGTGCCGCCGTCGGGGCGCGGTGCCTCGGTCTGCAGCCAGTAAAGGACGCTGTACGACAGCCCGCGGGCGGCGGCCAGATGGTGTGCCGCGTCGGGGACGTCGATGACCGGGGCCAGGAAGTAGTCGATCATCGGCCAGTTGACCAGGCAGATGTCGCTGGCGTAGGCGCCGGGTACGAAGTTGCGGCGGGCGGCGATACGGCGGAAGGTCCAGAGGTTGGAGTCGCCGCCGGACAGCCGCTGGTCGGCGACGACCGCGTCCGGGTCGTCGTCCGGGTTGGGGGTGAAGCTGCGGGTTCCGGTTTCGAGGGTGCGGGGGTTGGGCGTGGTCCAGCCGAGCAGGTTGCCGCCCCAGAAGTCGGTGCGGAACTCCCGCCAGAACCCGTAGTCGGCGGGCCGGTCGATGGTGTGGTCGCCGTCCACGTGGTCGACGGCGAAGCAGACCGAGACCGCCTGCATGTTCATCGGCTGGGCCTCGGCCGGGGCGCTGGGCTCACCGGTGACCTCCCGCGACTCGAAGCCGGTGACGTACTCGGTGCCGGTCAGCGGCAGCAGTTCGCCGCTCTCGGTGGCGTCGATGACGTACCGGCCGGTGACGGTGATCTCCTCGCCGCTGTCCCGGTGGGCGAGCCGGACGGCGCTCACCCGGTCGCCGTCGGTCTCCGCGCCGACCGGCCGGTAGGGCTGGAGCACCCGGAGCCGGCCGCTGCCGCGGTGGGGGGCGAGCATCTCCTCGATGACGGCGACCGCGACCCGGGGTTCGTGGCAGAGCCGGCTGACGTGCCCGGCCCCCGGGTTGAGGTCCCGGCGGGCCCGGGCGCGCGGCGTCAGCGGGTAGTTGCGGCGGTAGTAGGCGCGGATGCCGTCGCGCAGTTCGCGGTAGGAGGCGGTGACGCCGAACTGCTCGACCCAGGAGTGCTCGTCCGGCGGCACCGCCTGACTGGTGAGCTGGCCGCCGAGCCAGTCGTACTCCTCGGACAGGATGACCCGCCGGCCGGCGCGCAGCGCGGCGAGGGCGGCGGCGACGCCGCCGAGGCCGCCGCCGACGATCACGAGGTCGGTGTCCAGTTCCGTCATGGTGCGCCTCTCATCGGGTGGAACTTACGAGCGGGTGCGGGGTTCGGGGTTCGCGGTGGCGACGGGTGCGGGTCAGCCGGGTGGCGGCGCGAGGCTGGCGCCCCGGTGGCCGTCGCAGGCCAGCAGGCGCTGCGCGGTGGTGCTCTCCTCCGCCAGGAGGGCGCTGAGCACCTCCACGGCCTGCCGCCCCATCTCCCGGCGGGGGATGCGGAAGCCGGTGAAGTCGATGTCGGCGGTGGCCGGCCGGGTCGGGTCGCCCAGCGCCACGACGGAGATTCCGGCCGGTACGGGGTGACCGAGTGCGGCCAGCCGGTCGGCGAGCGGCTGGCAGTCGGCGGGTTCCTCGACGAACAGGGCCGTCACCCCGTCCGCCAGCAGCTCCGGCAGCCGGGCGATCAGCTCCTGGGTCTCGCCGGCCAGCACCGTCCCCGTGGCGCCGGTCCGGGCGAGCGCGGCGGTGAACCCGTCCCGCCGGTCGGCGCGCGACTCGGCGCGGCTGCCGCTGCCCAGATAGGCCAGCCGGCGGTGCCCCAGCTCCCGGGCCCCGGCCACCAGAGCGGCGACCGCGCCGGGGTAGTCGGCGCCCACGTACGGCACCGGTCCGCCGGCGTCGTCGCGGCGGCCGACCGAGACGAAGGGATAGTCCTCCGCCACCAGCCGGGCCAGTTCGCCCGCGTCGGTCTCCCGGCCGAGCAGGATGCAGCCGTCGGCGAGCCGGAAGCGGTTGCCATCGTCGAAGATGCGCCGTCGTCCCGCCACGACCGGGGCGCTGGTCAGCAACAGCAGGTCGCAGCCGAGCCGTTCGGCGCTCTCCTCGATGCCGGCCAGGAAGGGCTGGTAGAAGTCCCGGGTGCCGCTGGGGAAGACCGCCTCGTAGGTGAAGACGCCGATGATCCGGTTGCGCCGGGCGACCATGCGCCGGGCCACCGGGTCGGCCACGTAGCCGGTCTCGGCGATGGCCTCCAGCACGCGTTCCCTGGTCTCCGGGGCGATGCGGGTCCCGGCGTCGAGCCGGTTGTTCAGCACCAGGGAGACCGTGGTCTGGCTGACGCCGCTGATCCGGGCGATGTCCTGCTGGGTGACCCGGCGGCGGTGTCCCGTCACGGCCCTGTCCTCTCGACGTTTCTCGCGGGCCCATCCGCGGCCCTTCGCCCGGCACGCACGCCCGATCGAGCCGATCTCTCATCGGCTAATACGTATTAGTGGGCGTTGCGTTCCGCCATGCTGCATTCCCGGCCGAGGGCCGTCAAGGTGCTAATTCGTATTAGCACTTGACGCTGCCCCGCGCCGCCCCGAAGCTGGGCTGCCATCGGCTCCCCGCAGCGGAGCACCGAGCACCACCAGTGTCCGGCCACGCCACCGCCGCGCGGCGGGCCGCCCTCCCCACCCCGGGCGGCCCGCTGCCGCACGACCCGGCGCCATCACTTTCTGTCAGCATTCAGTCCCACTCTGGAGTCGCCATGACGGACGACGCGCATCCCTCCCCCACCACCGCCCTGAGCCGCCGCCGGCTGCTGCGCGGCGCCGCGGCGCTCGGCACCGCGACCGCGGCCGGCGGAGCGCTCTCCCTCGCCGGGGCCCCGGCCGCCCACGCCGCGGTGCCCGGCTTCCCCACCTTCAGCTACTACGGCCAGGTGTTCGACAAAAGCCGGCTGCGCTACAACCCGACCAACGAGCTGATCTTCCCCTCCGTCCGCCACGTCGCCGGGCGGATCGCCAACCCGCTGGGCCGCTGGTACATGTACTACGCCCCGCACGACAACCCCGGCGGGATCTGCCTGGCCTACGCCGACACCATCACCGGCCCCTGGCGGGAGTACCCGAACAACCCGGTCATCCCGCGCACCTGGGCGAGTTTCGACGTCTCGCACGTCTCCAGCCCGGACGCCTTCTACAATCCGGCCGACCGGAAGATCTATCTGTTCTTCCACGGCGAGAACCACACGACCCGGGTGGCGAGTTCGTCCGACGGGCGCACCTTCCAGTACCACAACCGGGTGGTGGGCACCTATATGCTGCCGGGCGTCAGCGAGACGTCCTATGCCCGGGTCTTCCCGCACCCCACGAAGGCGGGCATGTACATCATGCTCTTCATGGGCAACCACGGCGGCACCCGCAAGATCTACATCGGCTGGTCCCATGCGCTGACCTCCGGCTGGCAGGTCAAGCCGGACCCGCTGATCTCACCGCGGGCGGGCGAGGGCGGCCAGCTCTCCGGGGCGCACTACTGGTCGCGCAACGGCGGCGGGCACGTGGTGTACCACTCCGGCGCCGGGAACATCCATGTCGCCCGGGTCGGCACCGGGTTCGACCGCGAGGACCATCTCGGCGTGCTGTACGACTCCCGGTCCGGCGCCCCGGACAACGGGCGGGCCGCCGCGCCGTCCTTCGTCGAGGTGGACGGGCGGCTGCACATGTTCTACGAGGCCGGGCAGCGCGGCTCCACGAACATCGCCCTGGCCCGCGCGAACTGACCCGCCGGGTGCCGCCGGCCGCGCCCCGGCCGGTGGCACCCCGGGCCCGGGCAGCGGTTACACGGCCCCGAAGGCCGTCAGCGCGGTGCGGATCGCACCGGCCACCGCCGGCCAGCGGTCGTTGAGGTAGAAGTGCCCACCGGGGAAGGTCCGCAGCTCGAAGGCGCCCGAGGTGTGCTGTTCCCAGCCCTTCACGTCCGCCACCGGGGCTTTGGGGTCCTCCGCGCCGACCAGCGCGGTGACCGGGACCGTGAGTTCGGGTCCCGGCCGGTGCCGGTAGGTCTCGATCGCGTGGTAGTCGGCCCGCAGCGCCGGAAGGATCATCTCCCGCATCTCCGGGTCGTCCAGCACCACGGAGGAGGTACCGCTCAGCGCGCGCAGCTCGGCGATCAGCGCGTCGTCGCCGCCCCGGTGCACCGCGTCGGGCCAGGCGACGCCCGGGGCCCGGCGGCCGGAGACGATGAGTCCGATGGGCCCCGCGCCGGGTGCGGAGGTCATCCACCGCAGCACCTCGTAGGCGACGACGGCGCCCATGCTGTGGCCGAAGAGCACCAGCGGGCGGTCGCTCCACGCCGCCAGCTGGGGCCGGATCCGGTCCGCGAGCCCTTCGACGGTGTCGATGGCGGGCTCCCCGTAGCGGTCCTGCCGGCCCGGGTACTGCACGGCGAGCAGTTCGACGGCGTCCCCCAGCTCCGCCGCCAGCGGGAAGTAGGCGGTCGCCGCGCCGCCGGCGTGCGGGAAGCACAGCAGCCGGGCGGCGGGGTCGGCCGGCGGCGGTCCGACATGTCGTATCCACAGGTCAGCGCGGTGGTGGGTCGGTGCCATGACGGGTCTTCTCACTCCTGTTCGCTGGACGGCGACCGCCCGGGATCGGCGCGGGCCCGGCCCGGCCCGGCGGTGTGGATCTCCATCATCACCCGCCGGACGCCCAGGGGTTGGGCAAACGCGGAAACGCGGGAAACACCGCAGGGCTCCCCCGGCGTACCGGGAGAGCCCTGCGGTGCGGTGCGCGGGACGGCGCCCCGCGCGCGATCAGCCCTGGGTGGCCGGTGTGAACGGCTCCAGCTGCGCTGCCAGGTCCGGATGGACCCGGACGGTCAGGAGCGTGCCGTCACCGGTGTGCTCCTCGCTCAGCACCTCGCCCTCGGAGTGCACCCGGGAGACGAGCCCGCCCTGGGTGTACGGGACCAGCGCCGTCACCTCGACGTCCGGCCGCGGCAGTTCGTCGTCGATCCACGCCTGGAGCTGCTCGATGCCCAGCCCGCTGTGCGCCGACACGGCGATCGCCCGCCGCTCCGCGCGCAGCAGCCGCTGCACCGTCAGCTCGTCGGCGGCGTCGGCCTTGTTGATCACCACGATCTCCGGCACCTGGGAGGCGCCGACCTCGCGGATGACCTCGCGCACCGCGGCCAGCTGCTCCTCGGGCGCGGGGTGCGAGCCGTCCACCACGTGCAGGATCAGATCGGCCTCGCCGACCTCCTCCATCGTGGACCGGAACGCCTCCACCAGGTGGTGCGGCAGATGCCGCACGAACCCCACGGTGTCCGCCAGGGTGTACAGCCGCCCGCTGGGGGTCTCGGCCCGCCGGACGGTCGGATCCAGGGTGGCGAACAGGGCGTTCTCCACCAGGACCCCGGCGCCGGTGAGCCGGTTGAGCAGCGAGGACTTGCCGGCGTTGGTGTATCCGGCGATGGCGACCGACGGCACGTGGTGCCGGCGCCGCTCCTCGCGCTTGACCTCCCGGCCGGTCTTCATGTCCGCGATCTCCCGGCGCATCTTCGCCATCTTCTCGCGAATCCGCCGCCGGTCGGTCTCGATCTTGGTCTCACCGGGACCACGGGTGGCCATGCCGCCACCGCCGCCGCCACCCATCTGCCGGGACAGCGACTGGCCCCAGCCGCGCAGCCTCGGCAGCATGTACTGCATCTGGGCGAGCGAGACCTGCGCCTTGCCCTCACGGGACTTGGCGTGCTGGGCGAAGATGTCCAGGATCAGGGCGGTGCGGTCCACCACCTTGACCTTGACCACGTCCTCCAGCTTGATCAGCTGTCCGGGGCTCAGCTCACCGTCGCACACCACCGTGTCGGCGCCGGTCTCCAGCACCAGGTCACGCAGCTCCTGTGCCTTGCCGGAGCCGATGTACGTGGCGGGGTCGGGCTTGGTACGGCGCTGGGTGACCCCTTCGAGCACCAGCGCTCCCGCCGTCTCGGCCAGGGCGGCGAGCTCGGCGAGGGAGTTGTCTGCGTCCTGAGCGGTGCCCGAGGTCCACACGCCCACCAGCACCACACGCTCCAGGCGCAGCTGGCGGTACTCGACCTCGGTGACGTCCTCCAGCTCGGTGGAGAGCCCGGCCACCCGGCGCAGCGCGGCGCGCTCGTCGCGCTCGTACTGTTCGCCGTCCCGCTCTTCGTCGAACGTGCTCCAGTCCGCGTCCTCATCCATCAGGGCGTCGGCCCGGCGGCTCGCGGCGGGGCGTGATTGTTCCTGAGGAAGGGATGAAAACGTCAATGCGATCCTTAGTCGTCGGCGGAGCGGCTGCGACGGCAGCCGTCTGTGATGTCCACAACGCCCGGGAGCGGCGGAAGATTCCCCCGCTGTCCGGTGCGCTCTCCATGGTGGCACGCGGGAACCGGGGCGTCACCCGGGTTTGCGGCCGGCTCACCCCCGCGGCCGGGCCGCCCGGGACACGTCGTAGACCCCGGGGACCGAGCGCATGGCCCGCATCAGGGCGGGCAGCCCGGAGGCATCGGGCAGTCGCAGCGTGTAGGTGTGGCGCACCCGCTGCTGCCGGGGCGGCTCCACCTCGGCCTGGAGGACGGCCGCGCCCTGGGCGGCCAGCGCCTCGGTGAGGTCGGCGAGGAGATGCGGGCGGCCCAGCGACTCGGCGTACAGGGTGACCCGGCAGCCGATGGAGGGCGAGCGCCAGCCGACCTCCAGGGCGTGGCGGCCGGCGGCGGTCATCCGGCCGGCGACCGGACAGCTCTCGCGGTGCACGGTGACCGCGCCGCCGCGCACCAGGAAGCCGCACACCCGGTCCGGCGGCACCGGCGTGCAGCAGCGGGCCAGCCGCACCGGGGCGCCGGGCGCCTCGCCGACCAGCGCGACGGGCTCGGCGGCCGGCTCGGTACGGGCGGGGGCCGGGGTGTGCGGGGCGGCGGCCACGGGGGCCGGGGCGGCGGCGCGCTCGGCGGGGTGGGCCTGCTCCTCCAGCCGGCGCCGGATCGGGATCCGGGCGGCGGGGGTGGTGGCGTACTCCAGCCACTCCGGGGCGGGCCCGGCGGACGGGCCCGGGTCGGGGTCCAGCAGCAGCCGTACGGTGTCCCCGTCGCGCAGCACGGTGCGCAGCGTGGCGAGCCGGCCGTTGACGCGGGCGCCGATGCAGGTGTGGGCGAGCCGGCCGTGCCGGGCGTAGGCGGCGTCGACGCAGGTGGCGCCGGCGGGCAGTTGCAGCGGGCCCTCGTCGTCGGCCTCGGCGAAGACGGTGATCTCCCGGTCCTCGGCGAGTTCGGCGCGCAGCGCGGTCCAGAAGGTGTCGGGGTCGGGCTCCTGGCGCTGCCAGTCCAGCAGCCGGGAGAGCCAGCCGGGGCGGCCGGGCTCGCCGCCCGCCGCCGGCTCCGCCGTCTGCGGGTTCTCCGGCGCGGTGGCGCGGTGCGGATCGCCGAGGGCGATCACCCCGGCCTCGGCGACGCGGTGCATGGCGTGGGTGCGCACCAGGGCCTCGGCGACCAGCCCGTCGCGGTCGGCGAAGGCGGTGTGCAGGGAGCGGTAGAGGTTGAACTTGGGGGCCGCGATGAAGTCCTTGAACTCGGAGACCACCGGGGTGAAGCAGGTGTGCAGCTCGCCGAGCACGCCGTAGCAGTCGGCGTCCTCCGCGACCAGGATCAGCAGCCGTCCGAAGCCACCGGGGCCGAGGCCGCCGCGTTTGAGCAGGGCCCGGTGGAGCGAGAGGACGTGCCGGGGGCGGATGAGGACCTCGGCGGCGATGCCCGCCTCCCGCAGGATGAGGCGTACCCGCTCGGCGACCTTCTCCAGCGGCTCCGGGCCGGCCTGGTGGGCGCGCAGCAGTTCCAGGGCGCGGGCGTGCTCGGCGGGCTGGAGGATGGCGAAGACCAGGTCCTCCAGCTCGGTCTTGAGCGCCTGGACGCCGAGGCGCTCGGCCAGCGGGATCAGCACCTCGTCGGTGACGCGGGCGATGCGGGCCTGCTTCTCGGGGCGCATCACGCCCAGGGTGCGCATGTTGTGCAGCCGGTCGGCGAGCTTGATCGACATCACCCGGACGTCGGTGCCGGTGGCCACCAGCATCTTGCGGAAGGTCTCGGGCTCGGCGGCGGCGCCGTACTCCACCTTCTCCAGCTTGGTGACGCCGTCCACCAGCAGTTCCACCTCGGCGCCGAAGCCGGCGCGCACCTGGTCGAGTGTCACCTCGGTGTCCTCGACCGTGTCGTGCAGCAGCGAGGCGGTCAAGGTGGTGGTCTCGGCGCCGAGTTCGGCGAGGATGAGGGTGACGGCGAGCGGATGGGTGATGTAGGGCTCGCCGCTCTTGCGCAGCTGACCGCGGTGGGCGGACTCGGCGAGGAGATAGGCGCGGCGCAGGGCGTCGAGGTCGGCGCCGGGGTGGTGACGGCGGTGGACCTGGGCGATGTGCTCGATGGCGTCGGGCAGCCGGTGGCGGGGGGCCGCGGGGCCGAACACGGCGGCGCGGCCGAGCCGGCGCAGTCTCAGCACGTCGATCCGGTGCCCGCGCCGCGCACGGGCGGCCTTGCTGGGTCCGATCGCCTCTGCACTCAAGGGGCACCTCCCGGCTGTGTCACCGGGCCGCGTCGCTCCCGTGACAATCTCCGCAGCGGCGCCGGTGCTTGATGGTACCGAGCTGATCACCCCGGCCCGTCCGCCGGTCGCCCCTTCCCGCCCGGATCACCCGTTCGAGCGACGAATGTCCCGGCCAGTCTGTCCGAAAGCCAGCCCTGGAGGGGGAGTTGACCGGCTGTCGGGCCGCCGTCGTGTGATCCGGGTCACCGGTGGGACAGCCGGGGCGGAGGACGGTGCCCGGGGCCCGTGACCGGCCCCGCGCGCCCGCGGGTGCGCACCGGATCGCGGGACGGATCCCGCGCCGGGCCTCAGGGCAGGGTCACCGTGCCCTCGGCCACGATCTCCGCCGGACCCGTCATGGTGATGTCGCCGTCCGGGTGCTCGGTGATGTGCAGGGTGCCGCCGGGCACGTCCACGGTGTACGCGGCGGGCTCGCCGTCCGCCACCGGGTTCCGGCCGTCGCGGCGGGCGGCGGCCACCATCACCGCGCAGGCGCCCGTCCCGCACGAGCGGGTCTCGCCGGAACCGCGCTCGTGCACCCGCAGGGCGACGTGCCGCGGGCCCCGGTCCACCACGAACTCCACGTTCGTCCCGTGCGGGTACACCTCGGCCGGCCGCACCTCGGGCGGGCTCAGCAGCGGGCCCGCGTCCGCCAGCGCCGTCACGAACGCCACCGCGTGCGGATTGCCCATGTCCACGTGGCGGGCGGGCCAGGAACGCTCCCCGATCCGCACCGTCACCGAGTCGCCGTCGCCGCCGGGCAGCCGGGCGGGTCCCATGGAGACCGTCAGCGGCCCGTCCCCGGCGACCCGGACCCGCCGTACCCCGGCCCGGGTGGCCACCGGCACCTCGCCGTCCTTGACCAGGCCGGCCCGCTGGAGGTAGCGCACGAACACCCGGACTCCGTTGCCGCACATCTCCGCGATGCTGCCGTCCGCGTTGCGGTAGTCCATGAACCACTCGGCCTCGTCCGCCAGCGCCCGCGCCTCGGGGTGCGCCGCCGTGCGCACCACCCGCAGCAGGCCGTCCGCGCCGATCCCGGCGCGCCGGTCGCACAACCGCGCGACGTCCGCGGCGGACAGCTCCAGCCGCCCGTCCGGGTCGGGAATGATCACGAAATCGTTCTCCGTGCCGTGGCCCTTGAGGAACGGTACGGACTGCCGTGCGGTGCTCATCTGCCCGATCGTATCCGGCGGGCGCGGCCCCCGCCGTCCGGCGCGGTCCCGCTCAGCGCAGCAGCGCGACGCGGCTGACGGCGAGCGCCGCGAGCAGGGCGATGCCCAGCCCGTACAGGGTGATCAGCCGCCAGTCGGGGCGGCGTCCCGAGCCCCGGGGCGGCAGCCCCGGCAGGGTGTAGCCCACCCGCAGGGCGGCCATCATGCCCAGTCCTGCCGCGCTGCATCCGATGAGCAGCCCGGTCATCGCGACGACGGCGCCGCCGTCGTCGAAGGTGAAGGCCAGCGGGAAGGCGAACATGAGCGAGCCGAGCAGGCCGAGCAGCACGATCGGCACGATGTGCAGGACGCGCAGCCGCCGCGGCGGGCGCAGTTCGCCGTACGACTCGGCGCGCTCCCCGCTCTCCTCGGGGGCGTCCTCACCCGCCGGCGCGCCGGGTTCGGGCAGCCGTGCTGCGGGGAGCTCGCCCCGGTGCTGCCGGGGGATGTCTCCGGTGGTTCCGTCTGTTTCGCGAGGGCCGGCCTCCATCGCCACGTGCCCTCCCTAGCGATCGGTCTTCACGGCTGCGGCATCGCTCGATGATGGCACGGCGGGGCGCCGGGACCGGCCCCGGGGAGCGTCCCGATGCCATCACGTGATCAGGATGTGACCGTCCGTTCGAGCAGCTCCCAGGCCCGGTCCGCCAGGGGCGCGCCACCGGCGTCCGGGGCGCCGTCGAGCCAGTGCACGCGGGCGTCGCGCCGGAACCAGGTCTCCTGCCGCCGCGCGAAGCGCCGGGTGGCACGCACCGTCTCGGCCCGCGCCTCCTCCTCGGTGCACTCCCCGGCCAGCGCCGCCAGCACCTGCTGGTAGCCCAGCGCGCGCGAGGCCGTCCGCCCCTCCCGCAGCCCGGCGGGCTCCAGGCCGCGCACCTCCTCGACCAGGCCGGCGGCCCACATCCGGTCCACCCGGGCGGCGATCCGCGCGTCCAGCGCCGGCCGGTCGGTGGCGATGCCGATCTGGAGCGCCCGGTAGTGCCCGGCGTCCTCGCCCGACGCCGGCAGGTTCGCGGTGAACGGCCGGCCGGTGATCTCGATGACCTCCAGGGCCCGTACGATGCGCCGCCCGTTGCCGGGCAGGATCGCGGCGGCGGCGGCCGGGTCGGCGGCGGTGAGCCGGGCGTGCAGCGGGCCGCTGCCCACCGCCTCCAGCTCGGCCTCGAGCCGGGCCCGTACCGCCGGATCGGTGCCGGGGAACTCCAGCCTGTCCAGCACGCCGCGCACATAGAGGCCGGACCCGCCGACCAGCACCGGGGTGCGGCCGGCCGCGAGCAGCCGGTCGATCTCCGCCCTGGCCAGCCGCTGGTACTCGGCGACGCTGGCGGTGACGGTGACGTCCCAGACGTCGAGCAGTCGGTGCGGCACGCCCGCGCGCTCGGCCTCGGTCAGCTTGGCGGTGCCGATGTCCATGCCCCGGTAGAGCTGCATGGAGTCGGCGTTGATCACCTCGCCGCCCAGCCGGCGGGCGAGGGCGGTGCCCAGGTCGGACTTGCCGGCGGCGGTGGGGCCGACGACGGCGATGACCTGCGGGGTCGGTGCTGCGGTGTTCATCCGGTGCAGTCTCGCAGACCGGCGGGCGCCACCACGAACGAGCGACGTGACGGGAGGCGCCCGGGGTCGTTTCCACCTCGGGGGACGGCAGGGACACACAAGGATCAGGAGCAGCTCATGGGTGTGGTCAGCAAGGTCTTCGGCCGGTTCCGGCGCCGGGCGGACGGGACGGAGCGCGCGCCGGAGTCCGCGCCCGGCGCGCAGGACGGTGCCGCGCCCGACACGGAGCAGGGCGCACCGTCCGGGGAGAGCGGGCAGACCACGGCGGCGGCGCCGGAAACCGTCGACATCCCGAAGCAGACGGCGGCCGGTGAAGCGGCGGATAATGAGACCGACGAGGGCGCTCGTCAGCAGCAGTAGGCCGTTGGCAGCACGTGAGAAAGCAGGTGGCCGGGATGGGCTTCATGGACAGGCTCAATGTCGACAAGCTGAAGCAGACGCTCAGCCAGCACCGTGACAAGGTCGAGGTCGGCCTGGACAAGGCCGCCGACGCGGCGAACTCCCTGACCAAGGGCAAGTACACCGACCGCATCGAGGACGGCGCGGACAAGGCCAAGGACGCGCTCGGCAAGTTCGCCGACGACGAGGACGGCAAGGACGGCGGCAAGCCCGCGAAGAGCGGTTCCTGACAGACCTCCCGCACACAGCGGAGCCGGCCGCGACGGGGCGCACCCCTCGCGGCCGGCTCCGTCGTTTCCGCGGGTTCAGGACCAGGCGGCGACGCAGTAGCCCACGCCGTACGGGGCGTCGTCGTAGAGCAGGGCGCCGGCCAGGTCCGCGCCCCGGGCCGCCCCGGCGAGCAGCTGCCAGCCGGAGCGGCCCGCCACGCGCAGTTCGCGGGCCAGGCCGGCGTCGAGGCCGGCCAGCGCGTCGAGGTCGGCGCGGCCGAGCGCGGCGGCGGCGTCCGCGTCGAAGGCGGCGGCGCGCTCGTCGAAGGCGCCGGGCGCCTTGGGGGTGCGGCAGGCGCTGCCGTCGCCCATGATCAGCAGCGCGAGGCGGTCGGTGTCCCGGGCCAGCTCGGCGCCGGTGGCGGCGCAGTGCGGCGGCTCCAGCAGTTCGCCGATGCCGAGCCCTTCGACGGGCGCCGCGTCCCAGCGGTGCTCCGCCAGCAGCCAGGCCCCCACCGCCAGTGAGGGCGGCAGGGCGCGGCCGTCGTGTCCGGGATGAGCGGCGCGCCCGAGGCGTACCGCGAGGTCCACCCCGAACCCGTGGAACGAGCCGGGCGAGCCCTCCGGGTACGCCCCGCGGGCCTCGGGGAGCGCGGGGCCGACCACCACCAGCCGTCCGGGGCGCGCGGCGGCGAGCACCGCGAGCGCGTCGGCGCAGGCGGCGCGCGCGGTGTCCAGTTCCGCGGCGGCACCTCCCGCCACCTCGGGAACCAGCAGCGGGGGGCAGGGGCACACGGCGGCGGCGACAAGCATGCTGATCAGCGTAGTGGCGCGGGTCAGCGCTTACCCGAGTCCCACACCAGTTCCCGGACCACGAACCGGGCCGGGTACGCGGCCCCGCTGGTACCCGTGTTGAGAGCCGGGAAGCCGCTCTCCTCCCGGTGGATCCGCTGATGCCGCACCGTGCGGGGAAGAGCCGGCCGGTGGCGGTGCACCAGCGGCTGCGGGGCCTGGACCGCGCCGGCATGCGCTCCGTAGTGCTCGCCGAGGAGCCGCGCCCCCCACCAGCGGGTCTTGCCGCGCCGCAGGTTCTCCTCGACGATCAGGCCCCACCAGCGCGACCGCTCTCCCTTGTGCAGGTCAACAGACACTGCATCCGCCGCCACCCGGCTGGGCGGCCGGCGCGGGGGCCGGGGCGCCGACGGTCGGCAGGCCGAGCAGCACGCCCTTCGGCTCGGCGGGGGCGGCGTTGCGCAGTTCCCAGGCCTCCCCGGCGCGGGTGCGCCGCACGGCGCTCGGCGGGGCCTCGGCCAGCAGGTGGTGCGGGGCGGCGTAGCTGATCTCCACGGTGACCATGTCCCCGGGGCGGACCGGCTCGGCGGGGCGGGCGAAGTGCACCAGCCGGTTGTCGGGGGCCCGCCCGGACAGCCGGCGGGTCGCGTCGTCCTTGCGGCCCTCGCCCTCGGCCACCAGCACCTCGACGGTGCGGCCGACCTGGCGCTTGTTCTCGGACCAGGAGATCTCCTCCTGGAGGGCGACCAGCCGCTCGTACCGTTCCTGGACGACCTCCTTGGGCACCTGCCCCTCCATCTCGGCGGCCGGGGTGCCGGGTCGCTTGGAGTACTGGAAGGTGAACGCCTGCGCGAAGCGCGCCTCGCGCACCACGTGCAGGGTCTCCTGGAAGTCCTCCTCCGTCTCCCCGGGGAAGCCGACGATGATGTCGGTGGAGATGGCGGCGTCCGGCATGGCGGCGCGCACCTTCTCGATGATGCCGAGGTAGCGCTCCTGCCGGTAGGAGCGGCGCATCGCCTTGAGCACCCGGGAGGAGCCGGACTGCAGCGGCATGTGCAGCTGCGGCATGACGTTCTCCGTCTCGGCCATGGCCTCGATCACGTCGTCCGTGAAGTCGCGCGGGTGCGGCGAGGTGAACCGCACCCGCTCCAGGCCCTCGATCCGGCCGCAGGCCCGCAGCAGCTTGGAGAACGCCTGGCGGTCGCCCATGTCGGAGCCGTAGGCGTTGACGTTCTGCCCGAGGAGGGTGATCTCCAGGACGCCCTCGGCGACCAGGGCCTCGACCTCCGCGAGCACGTCCCCGGGGCGGCGGTCCTTCTCCTTGCCGCGCAGCGCCGGGACGATGCAGAAGGTGCAGGTGTTGTTGCAGCCGACGGAGACCGAAACCCAGGCCGCGTACGGGCTCTCGCGCCGGGTGGGCAGCGTGGAGGGGAACGCCTCCAGCGATTCGGCGATCTCCACCTGCGCCTCGCGCTGGACGCGGGCCCGCTCCAGCAGCACCGGCAGCTTGCCGACGTTGTGGGTGCCGAAGACGACGTCGACCCACGGCGCGCGGCGGGTGATGGTGTCCCGGTCCTTCTGGGCCAGGCAGCCGCCGACCGCGATCTGCATGCCGGGCCTGGCGGCCTTCTTCGGGGCCAGCTGCCCGAGGTTGCCGTACAGCCGGTTGTCGGCGTTCTCCCGTACCGCGCAGGTGTTGAAGACGACGACGTCGGCGGTTTCGGCGTCCTTGCCCGCACGGACATAACCGGCCTGCTCCAGCAGGCCGGCCATGCGCTCGGAGTCGTGAACGTTCATCTGGCAGCCAAACGTTCTGACTTCGTACGTGCGCGTGACTTCCGGCATGCGAGTGCTCAATCCATGAAGATCCGGGACCTGATACAGCGGATCTCCCAGTTTACGTGCCCCCGCCGGCGGCCCGGCCTTGCCTCCGGGGGCGGGCAGCGACCAGGATTCCGGCATGCCCTCCCTGCGCGTCCCCGCCCCGCTGCGCCGCCGCCCGGTGCCGGTCCTGCTCGCCGTCGCCGTCGCCCTCGTCCTGCTGGGCGTGGTGCTGTGGGCCCCGGCCACCCGGGGCCAGGAGCGGCTGACCGGCAGCGTCACGCTGAGCACCGGGGTGCCGAGCGGGGTGTACGCGCGCTACGGGCCGCTCCTCCAGACGCAGCTGGCGCGGGACGCCCCGGATCTGGACATCACGCTGCGCGGCAGCGCCGGTTCGGTGGAGAACATCGAGCGGCTGATCTCCGGCGAGGCGGACTTCGCCATCGCGACGGCCGACTCGCTGGCCTCGTACCAGGCGGCGGGCGGCAAGGACGCGGACCGGCTGCTGGCGTGTGCCCGGCTGTACGACGACTACATGCAGCTGGTCGTCCGGGCGGACTCGCCGGTGCAGCGGGCCGCCGACCTGGCGGGGCTGCGGGTCGGGGTGGGGCAGGACCAGTCCGGGGTGCAGCTGGTGACGCGGGAGCTGCTGGAGGCGGCCGGGCTGGACATGGACCGGGACATCACGGCGGTGCGGCAGGGCATCAACACCACGCCGACGATGCTGGAGGCCGGCCGGATCGACGCGTTCTTCTGGTCGGGCGGGCTGCCGACCTCGGCCGTGGAGCAGTTGTCCGCGCACACCGGGATCCGGCTGGTGCCGCTGGGGGATCTGGTACCGGCGCTGCGCAGCGAGGGCGGCTCGTACCGCGACTACTACCGGGCGGCGGTGCTGCCGCCGGACGCGTACCCGGACGTGGCGGGCAGCCAGGTGATCGACACGGTGGCGGTGGCGAATCTGCTGGTGACCACGGACCGGGTGGACGCGGCGGTGGCGGAGCAGATCACCCGTTCGGTGATCAACGGCCGGGACCGGATCGGTTCGCAGGTGCACGCGGCGCAGCGGGTCGATCTGCGGACCGCGATCTACACCCAGCCGCTGCCGTTGCATCCGGGGGCGCGGGAGTACTACCGGTCGGTCAAGTCCTGAGCCGGCGGCCGGGAGCACGGCGCGCAGGGCCGGGCCACGGCCCTCTCGTGCGGGCGGCGGAAGTGATCTAGCCTCGACGGGCGTGTAGTCCCCGGTTCGACGCCGAGCCTTCGGAGCCGCCATGCATGACGACCGCCGCATTGTCGAGGACCGGCTGCGGCGCGTTCTCGACGAACGCGTCCGGCCCGCCGTCCACCGCGATCACGTGCCGCTGACCGTGGAGCGCTGGGACGCGCCGGGCGAGCCGGTGCCGGTCGCCGAGGCGCTGGCCGCGCCGTACGCGCCGTGTGCCGGGGCCGGGGAGCGCTGGGGGCCGGCGTGGGGCACCACCTGGTTCAAGGTGACCGGCACCGTACCGGCCGGCTGGGCGGGCCGCACGGTGGAGGCGGTGCTGGACCTGGGCTTCGACCGGGGGATGCCGGGCTTCCAGTGCGAGGGGCTGGTGCACCACCCGGACGGCACGGTCGTCAAGGGCCTGAACCCGGACAACTCCTGGGTGCGGCTGGCGGACAGGGCGGCCGGGGGCGAGGAGGTGGTGCTGTTCGTGGAAGCGGCGGCCAATCCGATCCTCAACGATCCGCGCCCCACCCGCCAGGGCGATGTCCGCACCGCGAGCGACGAGCCGCTGTACCGGCTGGCCGCGATGGACCTGGCCGTGTTCGAACCGCAGGTGTTCGAGCTGGTGGCCGATCTGGAGGTGCTCGGCGGGCTGATGACGCAGCTGCCGGTGGAGGACGCCCGCCGCTGGGAGCTGCTGCGCACCATCGAGACGGCGCTGGACGTGCTGGACCTGGACGACATCCCGGGCAGCGCGGGCGCCGCCCGCACCCGCCTCGCGCCGGCGCTCGCCGCGCCCGCGCACGCCTCGGCGCACCGGCTGAGCGCGGTGGGCCACGCGCACATCGACTCGGCGTGGCTGTGGCCGCTGCGCGAGACGGTGCGGAAGGTGGCCCGTACCACCGCCAATGTGGTGGCGCTGATGGACGAGCACCCCGAGTTCGTCTTCGCGATGTCGCAGGCCCAGCAGCTGGCCTGGCTCAAGGAGCACCGCCCGCAGCTGTACGCGCGGGTGAAGGAGAAGATCGCGGCGGGCCGGTTCGTGCCGGTGGGCGGCATGTGGGTGGAGTCGGACACCAACATGGTGGGCGGCGAGGCCATGGCCCGGCAGTTCCTGTACGGGAAGCGGTTCTTCCTGGAGGAGTTCGGGATCGAGACGGACGGGGTGTGGCTGCCCGACTCGTTCGGCTACACGGCGGCGATGCCGCAGTTGGTGAAGCTGTCGGGCTCACGGTGGTTCCTGACCCAGAAGATCTCCTGGAGCCAGACCAACGCGTTCCCGCACCACACCTTCTGGTGGGAGGGCATCGACGGCACCCGGATCTTCACGCACTTCCCGCCGATCGACACCTACAACGCGGACCTGGGCGGGGCGCAGCTGGCGCACGCCGCGCGCAACTACCGGGAGAAGGGCCGCGGCTCCCGCTCGCTCGCCCCGTTCGGGCACGGGGACGGCGGTGGCGGCCCGACCCGGCAGATGCTGGCCCGGGCCCGCCGGCTGGCCGATCTGGAGGGCTCGCCGCGGGTACGGATCGAGGAGCCGGCCGCGTTCTTCGACGCGGCGCGGGCCGAGTACCCGGACGCCCCGGTGTGGGTCGGCGAGCTGTACCTGGAGCTGCACCGGGGAACGTACACCTCGCAGGCGAAGACCAAGCAGGGCAACCGGCACTCCGAGTCGCTGCTGCGCGAGGCGGAGCTGTGGGCGGCGACGGCGGCGCTGCGGGTGCCGGGGTACGGCTATCCGTACGCGGATCTTGAGCGGCTGTGGAAGACGGTGCTGCTGCACCAGTTCCACGACATCCTGCCGGGCTCCTCGATCGCCTGGGTGCACCGGGAGGCGCGTGCGACGTACGCGCGGGTGCACGCGGAACTGGCGGCGATCACCGCCGCCGCACAGCGCGCGCTGGCCGGGGACGTCCCACCCGGGGGTACGGGCACGGTCGTCTTCAACGCCGCGCCGCACGCCCGGGACGGCATCCCGGCCGGCGGCGCCGGGCCGCGCCCGCCGCGCACCGCCGCGCCGGTCACCGTGGCGGAACGGCCGGGCGGCGGGTTCGTGCTGGACAATGGCGTACTGCGGGTCGGCATCGACCACCGCGGCCTGCTGGTCTCGGTGCGCGACCCGGACGGGCGCGAGGCCGTCGCCCCCGGCCGGGCCGCCAATCTGCTCCAGCTGCACCCGGATCTGCCCAACCACTGGGACGCCTGGGACGTGGACGCCTTCTACCGGCACAACACCACCGATCTGACCGGCGTCGAGGAGCTGGAGCTGGCCGAGGCGGACGAGGAGGCGGCCACCGTGCGGGTGAGCCGCGCCTTCGGGGCCGGTTCGGCGGTGCGGCAGCGGCTGACGCTGCGGGCCGGTGCCGCCCGGGTGGAGGTGGACACCGAGATCGACTGGCGGGAGAGCGAGAAGATCCTCAAGGCCGCCTTCCCGCTGGATGTGAAGGCCGACCACTCGGCGGCGGAGACGCAGTTCGGGCACGTGTTCCGGCCCACCCACACCAACACCTCGTGGGAGGCGGCGAAGTTCGAGATCTGCGCGCACCGCTGGCTGCACGTGGGCGAGCCCGGCTGGGGCGCGGCCCTGCTCAACGACTCCACCTACGGCCACGACGTCACCCGCGAGGTACGGGCGGACGGCGGGCAGACCACGACGGTACGGCTGTCGCTGCTGCGCGCCCCGCGCTACCCCGATCCGGAGACCGACCAGGGCATCCACCGGCTGCGATACGCGCTGCTGCCCGGCGCGACGCGGGCGGACGCGGTACGGGAGGGCCACGCGCTGAATCTGCCCGAGCGCGCGGTGCCGGGCTCGGCCACCGTCCCGCCGCTGGTGTCCGTGACGCCCGGGACGGCGATCGTGGTGGAGGCGGTGAAGCTGGCCGAGGACCGTAGCGGCGACGTGGTGGTGCGGCTGTACGAGTCGGACGGCGGCCGGGCGGCGGGCCGGCTGGTGCCGGGCTTCGCGCTGGCGTCGGCCACGGCCACCGATCTGCTGGAGCGCCCGCTGACCGACGCGCCCGGCTATCCGGTGGGCGAGGACGGCGGGGTGGCGGTGTCGCTGCGGCCGTTCGAGATCCTCACCCTGCGGCTGGTGCCGGTCTCCGCTTCCTGAGGCTCGGGGGCGTGCCGGGGGACGGAGATCAGCACGCGCAGCCCGTGCGGCTCGTTGTGGGCGTAGCGGATGGTGGCGCCGCCCGCGGCCAGCAGCGTGTGCACGATGGACAGCCCGAGCCCGGAGCCGGAGACGTTCTGGTGCCGGCCGGCCCGCCAGAACCGGTCGCCGATCCGTTCCAGCTCCTCGTCGTCCAGACCCCGCCCGGTGTCGGCGGTCTCGATGGCGACCCGGTCCCCGTCGGGGGTGACGGTGACGGTGACCTCGCCGCCGAAGGGCGTGAACTTCAGGGCGTTGTCGATCACCGCGTCCAGCGCGCTGGACAGTGCCACCGGGTCCGCCCAGCCGGTGACCGCCCCGGCGCCGTCCTGCCGCAGCACCACGCCGCCGCGGCCTGCCACCGGCCGCCAGGAGCCGATCCGCTCGGCGACCAGGGCGGCCACGTCGGTGACCCGCAGGTCGGCGGCGTGGTGCTCGGCGAGCGCCAGGTCCAGCAGGTCGTCCAGCACCCGTGCCAGCCGCTTGCCCTCGGCCTGGACGGAGGCGAACTCGGCGCTGCCCTCGGGCAGGTCGAGACCGAGCAGTTCGATGCGCAGCAACAGCGCGGCGAGCGGATTGCGCAACTGGTGGGAGGCGTCCGCGACGAAGGCACGCTGCTGTTCGAGGATGTCCTCGACGTGATCGGCCATCTCGTTGAAGGATCTCGCCAGCCGTTTGAGCTCGGGCGGTCCGCCGCCGGGCGCCACCCGCGCGGTCATCCGGCCGGTGGCGATCTCGTGGGTGGCCCGGTCCAGCACCCGGACGGGGCGCAGGATCCAGCCGGTCAGCTGGTACGCGGCGGCCACCGCCAGCAGCATGGCGGCGGCCAGGCCGTAGCCGATGGGCAGCCAGCCGGCCAGGATGCGGGAGCGCAGCGGCCCGGTCGGGGACTCGGTGACGACCACCGCGATCACGTCGCCGTCCCGGATGACCGGGGAGGCGACGACCAGGGTGCGGTCGCCGTCCCAGGGCCACACCTGCCCGGGGCCGCGGCTGCGGCGGCCGGCCAGAGCCTCGGCGAACGCATCCCCGTCGTCGCCGTCGGCGCGCGGCGCCGTCCAGCCGTCGGGCGCCACCGCCATCGGCTCCCCGTCGCGCTGGAAGACGCCGGCCTTGATCCCGTACACCTCGTGGTAGCGGCGCAGCTCGTCCTGGAGAGTGCCCAGCGGGTCGGCCGGCGCGGCGCGCCCCGGGACCGTGCTCTGGCCGGCGGCGAACTGGGCCAGCGAGGCGAACCGGGCGGTGTCGTCGATGCGGTCCACGACGACGCGTTGCTGCTCGGTGCTGGCCTGGCTGGTGGCGAGCGGTACGCCGAGGGCCAGCAGCACGGTGGCCAGCAGCACGGTGAGCAGCAGGAGCAGTCGGGAGCGCATGGTGGGGTGGCGGGGTCAGCGGGGCGGCAGGGCGAGGCGGTAGCCGACGCCGCGGACGGTCTCGACCAGCTCGGGGCGGCGCAGCTTGGAGCGGAGCGAGGCGATGTGCACCTCCAGGGTGCGGCCCGTCCCCTCCCAGCTGGTCTGCCAGACGTCGGAGATGATCTGTTCCCGGCGGAAGACCACCCCGGGCCGGTGGGCCAGCAGCGCCAGCAGGTCGAACTCCTTGCGGGTCAGGGCGATGCGTTCGCCGTCGACGGTGACCTGGCGGGTGGCGTGCTCCAGGGTGACGGGGCCGAGCGAGAGCACCCCGGAGGGGCCCTCGGCACGCTCGGGCTCCTCGGCGGCCTTGCGGCGGCTCACCGCGTGGATGCGGGCCAGCAGCTCGCCCGTGTCGTACGGCTTGACCACGTAGTCGTCGGCGCCGATGTTGAGGCCGTGGATGCGGGAGCGCACATCCGCGCGGGCGGTCACCATGATCACCGGTACCGAGGTCAGCCGGCGGATCCGGCCGCAGACCTCGAACCCGTCGACGTCGGGCAGGGTCAGGTCGAGCAGCACGACGTCGAAGGCGCTGTTGCGCAGCCGGGTCAGCGCGTCCTCACCGCCGCGGGCGTGGATCACGGAGAAGCCGTGCCGGCCCAGGACGGCGATGAGGGCGGCGGCGACGTGCTCGTCGTCCTCGACCAGAAGGAGTCTCATCCCGCTGTTCTCTCCTCCCGCCGCGTCGTCGTCGTTCCCTAACTGCATCCATCACGCGCGCGGACCCGGCGTCAAGGGACTTCGGAAGAGCTGAACTGTTCCGTTATCCGGAAAACGGGGAACGGATACCGAGGGCGACGGAGCGTCACGGTACGCGTTTCACGCGATCGGATCGTGATGCTCAATTTCCGCTCAACTCTGCTGACGCTGTCACCACCGGTGGCTAGTGTCCCTGCAACCGACGAGGACGGAGCTACCCCACGATGAGCGAGACGTCGCTGACCAAGGAACCCGAGGACGCGTCGCACGCGACGGAAGACCTGGTCGTCCTGGACAGCGTGAACAAGCACTTCGGCGCGCTGCATGTGCTCCAGGACATCAACCTGACCATCAAGCGCGGCGAGGTCGTCGTCGTCATCGGTCCCTCCGGATCCGGCAAGTCCACGCTGTGCCGTTCCATCAACCGGCTGGAGACCATCGACGCCGGCACCATCACCATCGACGGCGACCCGCTGCCGTCGGAGGGCCGCGAGCTGGCCCGGCTGCGCGCCGACGTGGGCATGGTCTTCCAGTCCTTCAATCTGTTCGCGCACAAGACGGTGCTCGAGAACGTGATGCTGGGCCCGATCAAGGTCCGCAAGGAGGACAAGGCCGAGGTCGAGACCCGGGCGCGGGCCCTGCTCGACCGGGTGGGTGTGGGCAACCAGGCCGACAAGTACCCGGCGCAGCTCTCCGGCGGCCAGCAGCAGCGCGTGGCGATCGCCCGGGCGCTCGCGATGCAGCCGAAGGTGATGCTGTTCGACGAGCCGACCTCCGCGCTGGACCCGGAGATGATCAACGAGGTCCTGGAGGTCATGCAGCAGCTGGCCGCCGAGGGCATGACCATGGTCGTCGTCACCCACGAGATGGGCTTCGCCCGCTCCGCGGCGAACCGCGTGGTCTTCATGGCGGACGGCCGGATCGTCGAAGAGGCCGACCCCCACCAGTTCTTCGACAACCCGCGCAGTGACCGGGCCAAGGACTTCCTCTCGAAGATCCTCGCCCACTGAACCCGCCGCCCCCACCGGCACCCGCACGCCGCAGTCAACCGATACGCACAGCACGTTCGACACCGAGGGAAGTACAACCATGAAGCTCCGCAAGGCAAGCGCTCTCGCCGCCTCCGTTCTCGCCCTGACCCTCACCGCGACCGCCTGCGGTTCCAGCGACGACGACAACGGTGGTAGCGGCAGCGGCAACGGTGGGGGCGGCAGCGACACGATCACCATCGGCATCAAGTTCGACCAGCCCGGCCTGGGCCTGAAGACCCCGGACGGCTCCTTCGCCGGCTTCGACGTGGACGTGGCCACGTACATCGCCGGCGAGCTGGGTTACGCCCCCGAGGACATCGTCTGGGAGGAGACCCCCAGCCCCGAGCGCGAGAACCTGCTCAAGCGCGGCGACGTCGACTTCATCGTGGCCACCTACTCCATCACCGACACCCGCAAGGAGTCGGTCGACTTCGCCGGCCCCTACTTCGTGGCCCACCAGGATCTGCTGATCCGTGCCGACGAGGAGATCACCAGCGAGTCGGACATCAACGACCTCACCCTGTGTTCGGTCACCGGCTCCACCTCGGCGCAGAACGTGAAGGACGACTTCGCCCCCGACGCTCGGCTGCACCCCTTCAACACCTACTCCGAGTGCCTGACCGGCCTGGAGAACGGCACCATCGACGCGCTGACCACGGATGACACCATCCTGGCCGGCTACGCCGCGCAGGAGCAGAACGTCGGCAAGTTCAAGCTGGCCGGCCTGAACCTGAGCGAGGAGCACTACGGCGTCGGCCTCCAGAAGGGCTCCGACCTGCGCGACGACATCAACGCCGCCATCCAGAAGATGATCGACGAGGGCGAGTGGAGCGCCGCCGTCGAGAAGAACCTCGGCCCGGCCGGCTACGAGGCCGAGGCTGCCCCGGAGATCACGGAGACCAACTGAGCCATCGGGCCAACGGAAGGGTACGCCGCCGCCGGTGACCGGCGGCGGCGTACCGCCCCACCTTCTTTCCTCTTAGACTCCGCCGAGACTGCGAGTTTCCGTGTTCGAATTCCTTGATCTCGAACGGTATGACCTGTTCGGGGCCTTCTGGGTAACGGTGCAGCTCACCTTCTACTCAGCCCTCGGGTCCTTGATCTGGGGGACGGTGCTGGCCGCCATGCGTGTCAGCCCGGTCCCGATCATGCGTGCGTTCGGCACCGCGTATGTGCACCTGTTCCGCAACACCCCCCTGACCCTGATCATCCTGGCGTGTTCCCAGGGCCTCTACTTCACGCTCCAGTTCGACATGGGGACCGGCGGCGACCCCGAACCGCTCGGCTTCCGGCTGGCGGTCCTGGGATTCGTCGCCTACACCGCCACGTTCGTCTGTGAGGCCCTGCGTTCCGGCATCAACACCGTTCCCGTCGGACAGGCCGAGGCGGCCCGCGCCCTGGGACTGAATTTCAGCCAGGTACTGCGCCTCATCGTCCTGCCCCAGGCCTTCCGGTCCGTGGTCGCTCCGCTGGCCAATGTGCTGATCGCACTGACCAAGAACACCACCATCGCCTCCGCCATCGGTGTGGCCGAAGCCGCCGCCCTGATGAAGGTCATGATCGAGAACGAAGCCCAACTGCTGCCCATCGCGGCAATCTTCGCCTTCGGGTTCATCGTCCTCGTACTCCCGATGGGCCTGTTCCTCGGATGGCTCAGCAAGCGCGTGGCGGTGAAACGATGACGAATCTTTCCGTACTGTACGACGCCCCGGGCCCCCGGGCCCGCCGGCGGAACACCCTCCTGGCCGTCCTCTTCGTCGCCCTGCTCGCCCTGGGCGCGTGGTGGGTGTGGCGGGCCCTGGACGAGAACGGCGAGCTGGAGTCCGCCAAGTGGACTCCCTTCGTCAACTCCCAGGCCTGGACCACCTACATCCTCCCCGGTCTCCAGGCAACCCTGACGGCGGCGGCGCTCGCCATGGTCATCGCCCTCCCGCTGGGCGCGATCCTGGGCATCGGCCGGCTCTCCGATCACTGGTGGATCAGCAAGCCGTGCAGTGTCATCGTGGAGTTCTTCCGCGCGATTCCGGTCCTGCTGCTGATGCTGTTCGCCAACGAGGCCTACGCCCTGTGGACGAACGTGGACCGCGCCGACCGCCCGATGTACGCGGTGGTCACCGGCCTGGTGCTGTACAACGCCTCGGTCCTGGCCGAGGTCGTCAAGGCCGGCATCCTGTCCCTGCCCCGCGGGCAGCGGGACGCCGCTCAGGCCATCGGTATGCGCAAGAGCCAGACCATGGGCTACGTGCTGCTTCCGCAGGCGGTCACCGTCATGCTGCCGGCGATCGTCAGCCAGCTCGTCGTCATCGTGAAGGACACCGCCCTCGGTGGCGCCCTGCTCGGTTACAGCGAACTCATGCGCAGTGTGGGTCTGGTCAGCGCCAACTACGGCAACATCATCGCCAGCTTCATCGTCGTCGCGCTGATCTACATCCTGGTGAACTTCCTGATCACCAGCTTCGCGAGCTGGCTGGAAGGCAAGCTGCGGCGCGGCAAGCGCAGCACGGGCAAGGTACTCACCGCGGATCCGGCCGGTGCGACGGCCGCCGCCGGAGTCGGTGCGGCGCCGGCGGCGGGTACCGGCGACGCTCCGAAGCCCTGAGCGGGGGAAATACCGACTCCCCCTGGTCAAGGCCGACTTGACGCGAGAACAACCGCTGGGTTGCATACATGATGTGCTGCCCGTGATCATTGCCGGCGCGGGCCCGACAGGGCTCGCGCTGGCGCTTGCCCTGGCCGGGCACCGTGTCCCCACCATCGTTCTCGACGGTGCCGACGGCCCTCCGCCGCAACGCCTCGCCCGCACCTGCGTGCTTTTCCCGGACCTCGCCCACTGGGCGCGGCTGCCTGGCCTGGCCCGGGAGACCGCCGCCTGGAGCGGCTGGTACGCGCGGCAGCGCGGGCGCGTGGCGGCGCACCGTCCGTTCGCCGACGGCGAGGCGCCTCTCCATCTCCCCCAGCACGCCCTCGAAGGCGCGCTGCGTGCCGCCGCGGCGGGCCAGGAGCTGATCCGGGTGCTGCCCGGTACCCGGATCACCGATCTGGAACAGCACGGCACCGAGGTCGTCGTCCGCAGTACCGAGCTGACCGAGCAGACGCTGCGCGGCAGCTATCTGGTCGGCTGCGACGGCGCCAGGTCCACGGTGCGCAAGCTGCTGGGCGTCGGCTTCCCCGGGCGCACTGGTGTCGAGCGGTACGCGGTGGCCACTCTGCGGGCGGCTTTCCCGTGGCAGGGCGAGGGCGGGCTGCACCGGGGCGGCCCGGGCGGCGAGGTAACGGTACGGCCCCTGCCGGGCGACCGGTGGCGGCTGGACTGGCCGCTGCCCGAGGGGGACGGCCTGGTCACCCCGGACGCCATGCTGGAGCGGGTGCACACCACCCTCGGTGGCTGGTACGAGGGCGAGCCGCCGCCGTACGAGCTGCTGGACGCCGGGGTCCAGGTCTGCCATCAGCGGCTGGCGCTGCGCTGGCGGGCCGGCCGGGTCTTTCTGGCCGGTGACGCCGCCCGTCTGCTGGGCGCGCTGGGCACCCAGCCGGTCGCCGAGGGGCTGCGGGACGTGGAGAACCTCTCCTGGAAACTGGCCGCCGCCTGGCACCACGCCCCGGCCGAGGGGCTGCTGGACAGTTACGAGAGCGAGCGCCGTGCCGCCGTCGCCGACCGGCTGCGTGCGGTGGATCAGGCACTGCCGCTGGTGCGCGGTCGGCGCGGCCGGCTGGCGCGCCTGATACGGGGCCGGGGCAGGGGGCGGTTGCGGCTGCTCACCGACGGCCATGCGGGGGACGGAGCGCTGGGCGCCCCGGCGCGCTATCCGGACTCACCGCTGACCTTCGCCTCCCGCCGGGCGACCAGTGCCACACCGCCCGGCGCTGCGGTGCTGGATGTGCCGGTGACGGCGCTGGACGGCACCCGTACCCGGCTGCGGCACTGCCTGGGCGGGCCGCTGCTGCTGGTGCTGACCGCCCCGGGGTCACGGGTGTGGGAGGCCAAGCACTGGCTGTCGGCGGGGCTGATGCCGCGCCTGGCCGAGGCGGCGCGTGCCCTGCCGCTGCCGACCGAGTTGCTGGTCACCGAGGCGTACCCGGACGCCGCCGCGCACACCCTGCTGGTGGTCCGGCCGGACGGCCACCTGGCCGCGACCCTGCCCGGCGCGGACCGGGAGGAACTGCGCGGCTTCATCACCCGCTGGCACGCGGAGGCCGACACCCGTTCCGGGGAGCCCACCGCTCCCTGATCCGCCGGCCCGGCGGCAACGGCTGTGCCCCGTCCTGGGCACTCCCCCACGGCAGCCGCCCGGGGACGTGGCTGTCCCGGGGCACGTGGCCGGGCTCGGCCCGGCCACTGCGCCGCCGACGGGTGCCCCGCCCGCGCCCGCTTCCCGTACCGACGTCCGGACTGCCCCCTTCCGCTGCGGGGACCGGCTTCCGGGGAGTCCGGACCAGGTCTCCGCCCGGGGAATGTGCCCCGGCCGCCCCCGCCCCCGGGCACGTCGGCCAACCGGGGCCGCTCTCTCCCCTCCGGCCCGCTTCCCGATCAGCCCCGGGCCGGGCGCTCACTCTCCCGGCCGGCGGTGCGAGCCCTCATGCCCCCGTCCCGGGCGGCGGCCAGTCGTCGGCGTCGCCCCACTCCTCGGACTCGGTCTCCCCCTCCGCCTCCAGGGCCTGCCGCACCACCCGCAGGGCCATTCCCTCCGGATAGCCCTTGCGGGCCAGCATTCCGGCCAGCCGGCGCAGCCGCTTGTCCCGGTCCAGGCCCCGGGTGGCCCGCAGGCGGCGGGCCACCAGCTCGCGGGCGGTGGCCTCCTCCCGTTCGCTGTCGAGTTGCTCCACGGCTTCGTCGATGACGGCCTGGTCCACCCCCTTGGTGCGCAGCTCGCGGGCGAGTGCCCGGCGGGCCAGGCCCCGGCCGTGGTGCCGGGATTCCACCCAGGCACCGGCAAAGGCCGCGTCATCGATGAGCCTCAGCTCCTCGAAGCGGTCCAGCACCTCGTCGATCACCGGCTCGGGGATGCCCCGCTTGCGCAGCGCGTCCGTCAGCTGCTGCCGGGTGCGCGGGGCCCCGGTGAGCAACCGCAGACAGATCGCCCGCGCCCGCTCCACCGGGTCCCGCTCGGTGTGCGGCGTCCCCGCCCCGGCCCTGGGGGCACCTCCCGCTTGCGGGGGAGGAGCGGGCACGCCGCTGTCCTCGGTGCGCCGGGTCACCGTCAGCTCTTGGCCGCCGCGGCGGTCTTCGCCGCCTTGGTGGCCTTGGCCGCCGGCGCGGGGACGGTCTTGGCCGCGGTGCCCGCGCCCGCTGCCGCCGTGTCCTTGGCCGCCGCGTCCTTGCCGGGCTCACCCGCGGGCGTCTCGGTCTTCGGCCCGATGCCCAGCTTCTCCTTGATGCGCTTCTCGATCTCGTTGGCGAGATCGGGGTTGTCGCGCAGGAAGTTCCGGGAGTTCTCCTTGCCCTGCCCCAGCTGATCGCCCTCGTAGGTGTACCAGGCGCCGGACTTGCGCACGATGCCGTGCTCCACACCCATGTCGAGCAGCCCGCCCTCGCGGCTGATGCCCATGCCGTACAGGATGTCGAACTCGGCCTGCTTGAACGGCGGGGCCACCTTGTTCTTGACGACCTTGACGCGGGTGCGGTTGCCGACCGCCTCGGTGCCGTCCTTGAGAGTCTCGATCCGCCGGATGTCCAGCCGCACCGAGGCGTAGAACTTCAGCGCCCGGCCACCCGTGGTGGTCTCGGGCGAGCCGAACATCACGCCGACCTTCTCGCGGAGCTGGTTGATGAAGATCGCCGTGGTCTTGGACTGGTTGAGCGCACCGGTGATCTTCCGCAGCGCCTGGCTCATCAGCCGCGCCTGGAGGCCCACGTGCGAGTCGCCCATCTCGCCCTCGATCTCGGCGCGCGGCACCAGAGCGGCCACCGAGTCGATGACGATCAGGTCGAGGGCACCGGAGCGGATCAGCATGTCCGTGATCTCCAGCGCCTGCTCGCCGTTGTCCGGCTGGGAGAGGATCAGCTGGTCCACGTCCACCCCGAGCCGCTTGGCGTACTCGGGGTCCAGCGCGTGCTCGGCGTCCACGAAGGCGACGGTGCCGCCCGCCTTCTGGGCGTTGGCCACCGCGTGCAGGGTGAGGGTGGTCTTCCCGGACGACTCCGGGCCGTAGACCTCCACCACCCGGCCGCGCGGGAGACCGCCCACACCCAGGGCCACGTCCAGGGCCGTGGAGCCGGTGGGGATGATCTCGATCGGTTCGTCAGGGCGCTCCCCCAGGCGCATCACCGCGCCCTTGCCGAACTGCCGTTCAATCTGTGCGAGAGCGGCGTCGAGCGCCTTCTCGCGGTCCGTACCTGCCATGGGAGCCACCCGGTCCGTCTGATTCGATCGCTTCACACTCACGGACGCTAGCGCCTGCCACTGACAATCCACGCCGACACCGGCCGGGACACCGCTCCGCACTCCCATAAGAATGGATGTTCGATTTTTGTGTCAAGCGCCGCGCCCAGCCTGTGGATAACTCGCGTTCCCGCAGCTCAGCGCAGGTGCGCGGGCACCTCGACCGCCGCACACACCCCACGCCAGACGTCCTTGGCCGCCCAGCCCGCGTCCAGCGCCTCCATCACGGTGCGCCCGCCCAGCTCGGCCATCACATGGTCCCGGGCGAAGGACTCGGCATAGGCCGGTCCGAAGCTCTCCCGCATCCGCGCCCAGAATTCCGTCAACCGCATACCCCCAGTATCCCGCCCCGGCCACCGGTCCCGGCACCGCCGCCACCACCGCCGCACGCCACCGCCACCGCGCCCGTCCTCGCTCCCCGCCGTTTGTCAGTGCCCGGGTGCACGATGGTCGGGTGAGCACTTCCCGCGCCCTGAGCGGATTCTCCCCGGCCACCCGCGCGTGGTTCACCGGGGCGTTCTCCGCGCCCACCGCCGCCCAGGAGGGTGCCTGGCAGGCGATCGCCGCCGACTCCGACGCCCTGGTGGTCGCCCCCACCGGCTCCGGCAAGACCCTGGCCGCGTTCCTCGCCTCCCTCGACCGGCTGGCCGCCACCCCACCGCCCGCCGACCCCCTCAAGCGCTGCCGGGTGCTGTACGTCTCCCCGCTCAAGGCGCTGGCCGTCGACGTCGAGCGCAACCTGCGCAGCCCGCTGACCGGCATCCGGCAGGAATCCGTCCGCCTCGGCCTGCCCGAGCCGGAGATCAGGGTCGGCATCCGCTCCGGCGACACCCCCGCGGCCGAACGCCGCGCGCTCACCCGCCGCCCGCCGGACATCCTCATCACCACGCCCGAATCGCTGTTCCTGATGCTCACCTCCGCCGCCCGCGACGCGCTCGCCGGCGTGGAGACGGTCATCCTGGACGAGGTGCACGCGGTGGCCGGCACCAAGCGCGGCGCCCATCTCGCGCTCTCCCTGGAACGGCTCGACGCCCTGCTGCAGCGCCCGGCCCGCCGCATCGGGCTGTCCGCCACCGTCCGCCCCGTCGACGAGGTGGCCCGTTTCCTCTCCCCGCGCCGCAGCGCCACCGTCGTCCAGCCGCCCAGTGGCAAACGGTTCCGGCTCACCGTGGAGGTCCCGGTGCCCGACCTGGGCGAGCTGGGCGGCTCCCCCGTCCCCGACGCCCCCGGCTCCGGCGAGAAGCCCTCCATCTGGCCCTCCGTCGAGGAACGCATCGTCGACCTGGTGCGGCAGCACCGTTCCACCATCGTCTTCGCCAACTCCCGGCGGCTGGCCGAACGGCTGTGCAACCGGATGAACGAGATCGCCCACGAGCGCGACACCGGCGCCCCGCTCCCCGAGGAGCACTCCCCCGCCGACCTGATGGGCGGCTCCGGCGCCGCCCGGGGCGCCGCCGCCGTCCTCGCCCG
This sequence comes from Streptomyces harbinensis, assembly GCF_900116145.1. GTDB lineage: Bacteria > Actinomycetota > Actinomycetes > Streptomycetales > Streptomycetaceae > Streptomyces > Streptomyces carpaticus. Next base: position 941,844 of record NZ_FPAB01000001.1, read on the forward strand.
CGCGCACCACGGCTCCGTCTCCAAGGAGCAGCGCTCCCGGATCGAGGAGGACCTCAAGGCCGGCCGGCTGCCCGCCGTGGTGGCCACCTCCTCGCTGGAGCTGGGCATCGACATGGGCGCGGTCGACCTAGTCATCCAGGTGGAGTCCCCGCCCTCGGTCGCCTCCGGGCTCCAGCGGGTGGGCCGCGCCGGGCACCAGGTGGGCGCGGTCTCGGCCGGCGTGGTCTTCCCGAAGTACCGGGGCGATCTGCTCCAGTCCGCGGTCGTCACCGAGCGGATGCGCGAGGGCGCCATCGAGGAGCTGCGCATCCCGGCCAACCCTCTGGACGTCCTCGCCCAGCAACTGGTGGCCATGACCGCCCTCGATACCTGGGACGTGGCGGAGCTGCTGGCCCTGGTCCGGGGCGCCGCGCCGTTCGCCGCCCTGCCCGAGTCGGCCTTCCACGCCGTGCTCGACATGCTGGCCGGCCGCTACCCCTCGGACGCCTTCGCCGAACTGCGGCCCCGCCTGGTGTGGGACCGGGTGGCGCAGACCGTCACCGGCCGCCCCGGTGCCCAGCGGCTGGCGGTCACCTCCGGCGGCACCATCCCCGACCGGGGGCTGTTCGGGGTCTTCCTGGCCGGCTCCGACCCGCGCAAGGGCGGCGGCCGGGTCGGTGAGCTGGACGAGGAGATGGTGTACGAGTCGCGGGTCGGCGACGTGTTCACGCTCGGCACCACCTCCTGGCGCATCGAGGACATCACCCGCGACCGGGTGCTGGTCACCCCCGCTCCCGGGGTCCCGGGACGGCTGCCGTTCTGGAAGGGCGACCAGCTCGGCCGCCCGCTGGAGCTGGGCCGGGCGCTGGGCGCGTTCGTCCGGGAGGTCGGCGCGCTGGAGCCCGGGGCGGCCAGGGAACGGCTGAGCGCGGCCGGTCTCGACACCTGGGCGGTCGACAATGTGCTCGGTTATCTGGACGAGCAGCGCCAGGCCTGCGGGCACGTCCCGGACGACCGCACCATCGTGGTGGAGCGGTTCCGCGACGAGCTGGGCGACTGGCGGGTGGTGGTGCACTCCCCGTTCGGCGCCCAGGTGCACGCCCCGTGGGCGCTGGCGCTCGGCGCCCGGCTCACCGAGCGCTTCGGCCTGGACGCCCAGGTGCTGCACGCGGACGACGGCATCGTGCTGCGGCTGCCCGACATCGACCTGCTCGGCCACGACCCGGACGCCGGCGGCCCCGACCCCGGGCTCGACCCGGCCCGCTGGGCCGGGGACGACCAGGCACCGCCGATCGGGGCCGCCGATGTGCTGTTCGAGGCGGGCGAGGTCGACGGTCTCGTCACCGAACAGGTCGGCGGCTCCGCCCTGTTCGCCGCCCGGTTCCGGGAGTGCGCGGCCCGCGCGCTGCTGCTGCCGCGCCGCGACCCCGGGCGCCGCACCCCCCTGTGGCAACAGCGTCAGCGGGCCTCCCATCTGCTCGCGGTGGCCAGCGAGTTCGGCTCGTTCCCGATCATCCTCGAAGCGGTCCGCGAGTGCCTTCAGGACGTCTTCGACGTGCCGGGGCTTGCCGAGCTGATGCGCGACATCGCCGGCCGCCGGGTCCGTCTGGTGGAGGTCACCACCCGCGAGCCCTCGCCCTTCGCCCGCTCGCTGCTCTTCGGCTACGTCGCCCAGTACCTGTACGAGGGCGACTCACCGCTGGCCGAGCGCCGCGCCGCCGCCCTGTCACTGGACTCACGGCTGCTGTCGGAGCTGCTCGGCAAGGCGGAGCTGCGCGAGCTGATCGACCCCGGGGTGCTGGCCGAGCTGGAGCGCGAACTGCGCTGGCTCACCCCGGAGCGGCGGCTGAAGGACGCCGAGGCGGTGGCCGACGCGCTGCGCGTCCTGGGCCCGCTGACCGGCGAGGAGCTGGCGGCGCGCGGCGCCGAGCCCGTCTGGGCCGAGCAGTTGGAGCGCGCCCGGCGGGCCCTGCGCGTCCGCATCGCCGGCCGCGAGCACTGGGCGGCGATCGAGGACGCCGGCCGGCTGCGGGACGCCCTCGGCGCTGCCCTGCCGGTCGGCGTCCCCGAGGCGTTCACCGAGCCGGTACGCGATCCGCTGGGCGACCTGCTGGCCCGGTACGCCCGCACCCACGGACCCTTCACCTCGGCGGGCGCCGCCGAGCGGTTCGGGCTCGGCACCGCGGTCGCCGACGGGGCGCTGCACCGGCTGGCGGCCGACGGGCGGCTGGTGCAGGGTGAGTTCCATCCGCAGGGCCGGGGCCAGGAATGGTGCGACGCCACGGTGCTGCGCCGGCTGCGGCGCCGCTCCCTCGCGGTGCTGCGCCAGGAGCTGGAGCCGGTGCCGCCCACCGCGCTGGCGTCGTTCCTGCCGCGCTGGCAGCACGTCGGCACCCCGGGCGGCGGGGGCGGCGGGCTGCGGGGCATCGACGGACTGCTGCGCGCCGTCGAGCAGTTGCAGGGCGCGCCGGTACCGGCCTCCGCGCTGGAGCGGCTGGTGCTGCCCTCCCGGGTGCCGGGGTACGGCCCGCAGCTGCTCGACGAGCTGACCACCTCGGGCGAGGTCGTCTGGGCCGGCGCCGGGGCGCTCCCCGGCAAGGACGGCTGGCTGGCGCTGTATCCGGCGGACAGCGCGCCGCTGCTGCTGCCGCCCGCGCACCCGCTGGAGCTGACGCCGGTTCACCAGGCGGTCCTGGACGCGCTGGAGGGCGGCTACGGCTTGTTCTTCCGGCAGATCGCCGACCGGGTGCACGCCGGGCGCCCCGATGTCCCGGAGGCGGCGCTGGCCGAGGCGGTGTGGGAGCTGACGTGGTCCGGGCGGCTGACGAACGACTCCCTGGCTCCGCTGCGGGCCCTGCTCGGCTCGGGCCGCACCGCCGGATCGACCGCGCACCGTGCCCGGCGCAGCACACCGCGCGGCCGGTACGGGTCGCTGGCGGTGGCGGCCGGTCCAGGACGCCGTGCGCCGGCTTCCCGGGGCGGGCCGCCGACGGTGGCGGGCCGCTGGTCGCTGCTGCCGGTGGCCGAGAGCGACCCCACGGTGCGCGCCCACGCGCTGGCCCGGACCCTGCTGGACCGGCACGGGGTGGTGACCCGCGGCGCGGTGGCGGCCGAGGGGGTGGCGGGCGGCTTCGCGGCGGCCTACCGGGTGCTGTCGGCGTTCGAGGAGAGCGGCCAGGCGCGGCGCGGCTACGTGGTGGAGGGCCTGGGCGCCGCCCAGTTCGCCATGGAGGGCGCGGTGGACCGGCTGCGGGCGATCGCGGGCGCCGGGGAGTCCGGACGGACGCCGGAGGCGGCGGGCCGGGCGGTGGTGCTGGCGGCGGCCGATCCGGCCAACGCGTACGGTGCGGCGCTGCCGTGGCCCGAGCCGCCGCAGGACGCGGGGCACAAGCCGGGCCGCAAGGCGGGCGCGTTGGTGGTGCTGGTGGACGGTGCGCTGGTGTGCTATCTGGAGCGGGGCGGGCGCACCCTGCTGGCCTGGCAGGACGGGCCGGACCCGGAGGCCGTGCGGACGGCGGCCGGGGCGCTGGCGACGGCGGCCGGGCAGGGGGCGCTGGGCACCATCACGGTGGAGCGCGTCAACGGCAGGGCCGTACTGTCCGACCCGGAGTGGGTGCGGCTGCTGGAGGAGGCGGGCTTCCACGCCACCCCGCGCGGACTGCGGCTGCGGGGCTGACCGGCGGACGCGGGCCCCTGGCCCCGGCCCCCCCCTGGCCGGCGCGGGCCCGCCCCGGGGACCGGTCGCACAACGACGCCGGGGAGAGCCTCGATGGCTCTCCCCGGCGGTGTGATACCTGTGTGCTCTGTGTGCTCTGTGTGGTCAGGCCGCTACGACGTCCACGGCCTCGGCCGGCGCCTTGATCGTCACGTGCTCGTCCGGACGGTGCGTGACCGAGGTCACGCGGACCGGGTTGAGCATCGGGCGCATCGGGGCCGGCACCGCGTCGCTCGCGGCGGACGCGGCCAGCTCGGCGAGCGCCAGCTCGTCGCTGACCTCTCGCATCAGTTCCGACATCCGCAGCTCGAGGGCGTCGCAGATGGCGGCCAGCAGCTCCGAGGACGCCTCCTTCTGCCCGCGCTCCACCTCGGAGAGGTAACCGAGCGAGACCCGGGCTGACGAGGACACTTCGCGCAGAGTGCGGCCCTGTCGTTGGCGCTGCCGACGCAGCACGTCACCCAGTAGGCGACGGAGCAGGATCATCGGTGGCTCCCTCCTCGGACCGTTGGCCTCGCTTGCTTCATGCCCCACCGTACCGCCTCGGACTCCACCCGTGCGGGGAGCGATGTCTTGTTCACTCAGGGCTGCAAACATCCATCCTCTCCGTTCTGTTCCGTATTCTGCCCCCCGCTCGGGGCCATGTGGACGAGTTCTTCCCGCAGCAGAGCGAGTACCGCCCGGACGCTCCCGGCCCGGATCGTGGCCCGGTCCCCGCTCAGCTGGATCCGCTGAGCGACGACTCCCCCCGATCCGGGCGCCGAAACCGCGACGTACACCGTGCCGACCGGCTGCCCGTCCTGGGGTTGCGGTCCCGCCACCCCGGTGGTGGCCGCTCCCCAGTCGGCGCCGAGCCGCTCCCGTACTCCCTGGGCCAGTTGCCGGGCGACCTCCGCGTCCACGGCGCCGCGCTCCGCGAGCAGCGCGGCGTCCACGCCCAGCGTCTCGCGCTTCACCTCGGTCGCGTACGCGGTGACCGACCCCTTGAAGACCCGGGAGGCCCCAGGGATGTCGGTGAGCGCCGCGGCCACCAGACCGCCGGTCAGCGACTCGGCCACCGCCAGGGTCTGTCCGCGTCCGGCCAGCAGGCTCAGTACCTGGGCCGCGGGGTTCCCCGCCGTGCCGCCGTCCCTCACCGCTCGGTCTCCTCCCGTGCCGCCTGCGCCGCCGCGTCCGCCGCGGCCGGCCGTGTGCGCTCCTGCGCGGCCAGACCGGCCCGGCGCAGGACGACCGCCTGTCGTATGTAGTCCAGGCCGGTGCCCACGGTGAGCACCACGGCCGCGGCCATCACCCACCAGCGGGCGCTGGCCAGCAGCCCGGGCAGCACCAGGATGTACATGCCGACGGCGACCCCCTGGGCGAGGGTCTTCAGCTTGCCGCCGCGGCTGGCCGGGATCACTCCGTGCCGGATCACCCAGAACCGCAGGGCGGTGATGCCCAGCTCCCGGGCGAGGATCACCGCCGTCACCCACCAGGGCAGGTCGCCCAGCAGGGACAGGCAGATCAGCGCGGCGCCCATGATCGCCTTGTCGGCGATCGGGTCGGCGATCTTGCCGAAGTCGGTCACCAGGTTGTGCCGCCGGGCCAGCTCCCCGTCGAACAGGTCGGTGATCATGGCGACGGTGAACGCCGCCCAGGCCCAGGCGCGCCAGGCCGGGTCGTGGCCGCCGTCGGCCAGCATCAGCAGGACGAAGCCGGGCACCAGGACCAGCCGGAACATCGTCAGGACATTGGCGATGTTCCACAGCCCGGCGCCCATCAGGCCCGTCGCCCCGGCCCGCCCGCCGGCCGGCCGTCCCTCTCCGGCCGCCGCGGCCGGCACATTGCTCATCTGTCCGCCCCGGCCGGTACGGGGACGGCGGCGGGGCTCGGCTCGGCGAACAGGTCCACTCCCTCGGCGCCGGTGATCTCGGTGTCCACGAAGGTGCCGACCTGCGGCACCGGGTCGCCGGGCGCGCCGGTGATCAGCATCTGGCCGTCGGTCTCGGGCGCCTGGTGGGCGGCGCGGCCGACCGCGATCACCCCGTCCTCGGCGCCGTCCTCGGCCGCCACCGACTCGATCAGCACCCGGGCCCGTTCACCGATGCGGTCCTCGGCGCGCTGGGCGGTCAGCTGTTCGGCCAGCTGGGTGATGCGTTCCAGCCGCTCGGCGACCACCTCGGGCGCGTTCTTGTCCGGGTACGAGGCGGCTTCCGTGCCGTCCTCGTCGGAGTATCCGAAGACCCCGATCGCGTCCAGATCCGCGCCGATCAGAAAGCGCTCCAGCTCGGCCAGATCGGCCTCGGTCTCCCCGGGGAAGCCCACGATGAAGTTCGAACGGACCCCGGCCTGCGGGGCCTTGCCCCGGATGGTGGCCAGCAGTTCCAGGAAGCGGTCGGTGTCCCCGAACCGCCGCATGGCGCGCAGCACATCGGGCGCCGAGTGCTGGAACGACAGATCGAAGTAGGGCGCGACTTTCTCGGTACCGGTGAGCACGTCGATCAGCCCCGGCCGCATCTCGGCGGGCTGGAGGTAGCTCACCCGGATCCGCTCCAGGCCGTCCACGGCGGCGAGTTCGGGCAGCAGCGTCTCCAGCAGCCGGATGTCGCCGAGGTCCTTGCCGTAGGAGGTGTTGTTCTCGGAGACCAGCATGATCTCCTTGACGCCCTGCTCGGCCAGCCAGCGCGCCTCGCCCAGCACATCGGAGGGGCGGCGGGAGATGAACGAGCCGCGGAAGGACGGGATCGCGCAGAACGAGCACCGCCGGTCGCAGCCCGAGGCGAGCTTCACCGACGCGACGGGCCCGCCGTCCAGCCGGCGGCGCAGCGGCGCCCGCGGCCCGGAGGCCGGCGCGAGCCCGGCCGGCAGATCCGCCGGGGCGCTCTCCCCGTGCCCGGGCAGCGCCACCGCGGCGCCCTGCCGCTCGACGGGGCTGATCGGCAGCAGCTTGCGCCGGTCCCGGGGAGTGTGCGACACATGGCCGCCGCCGCTGAGGATGGCGTTCAGCCGCTCGGAGATGTCCGCGTAGTCGTCGAAGCCGAGCACCCCGTCCGCCTCGGGCAGCGCCTGGGCCAGCTCCTTGCCGTACCGCTCGGCCATGCAGCCGACCGCCACGACGGCCTGGGTACGGCCCCGGCCCTCACCGGCAGCCGTCTTCAGCTCGCCGGCCTCCAGCAGGGCGTCCACCGAGTCCTTCTTCGCGGCCTCGACGAAGCCGCAGGTGTTGACCACGGCGACATCCGCGTCCGCGGCGTCCTCGACCAGGTCCCAGCCGTCTGCGGCCAGCCGCCCCGCCAGCTCTTCCGAATCCACCTCATTACGGGCGCATCCAAGGGTGACCAGGGCAACGGTACGGCGATCGGACATGGGCTCAGCCTACTTCGTCCCCGACCAGCCACCCGCCCCCGGCCCGGCAACAGCGCCTGCTCGCACGGCCGTGCGAGCGGGCGGGGGCGGTCAGCCCTCCTCGGGGTCGCCCTTGGTATACGTCAGCCGCTGCACCTGGCCGGGTTCCCCGACGCTCTCCAGGGGCTTGCCGTTGACGTGCAGCTGCACCGCGCCCGCGTTGCCGAGCACCAGGTCGATCTGCTCGTCGTCGACGAACGTCTGGGAGTCGCCGTCCTCCAGCACCCCTTCGAACAGCAGCCGGCCGCTGGCGTCCTTGGCGGAGATCCAGCTCGATCCGCTCTCCACCGTGGCCACGACGGTGACCTTGTCCGCCGGCACCCCGGCGACCGCCTCGTCCGACGGGTCCGGCTCCGGATCGGCGGGCGGTGCCTCGCTCTCCTGCTCGGCGCCCTCCCCACCGTCCTCGGCGGTCGGCGAGGGCGACGGGCTCTCGTTGGCCACCGACCCGGCCGAACCGTCGCCGCCCCCGCCGGCGAAGGTGAAGCCGACGAACGCGATCACGGCGACGATCGCCGCCACCATGGCGGCCGTCCAGTTGGGGCGGCGCGGCTCGGGCCGGATCCGCTCGGCCTCGAAGACCGGCGCCGTGGGCGGCGGCAGCGTGGCCTCGCCCTCCTGCTCCGCGTACAGCGCGATCACCTCGGCCGGGTCGAGCCCGACCGCACGCGCGATCATCCGGATGTGCCCGCGCGCGTAGACGTCGCCGCCGCAGCGGGAGAAATCGTCCGCCTCGATGGCGTGAATGATCTGAGCCCGCACCCGAGTGGCGGAACTGACCTCGTCAACGGTCAGCCGCGCATCGATCCGGGCCTGCTGAAGAGTGCGACCGACGGAAGGCCGGTCCTTGGCGGGGGAAGTGCCGTTGGACACGGGCGGGCCTTTCGAGCGTGATACCGCGTGCTGTGCGCACAAGTCTAGGGGGGACGCCGAAGGAACGGGCAAGCGGGCCGGTGAACATTGTCCGCCAACCGAATGGTCCCGCCCCGACGGCGCCCGCACCGCCCACGACGCCGCGAATTACGCCTTATGAGTGAGTTTCACCCCGGATCACCGCGAGCACTCCCGCGAGTTCGTCCGGCTTCACCAGCACATCCCGCGCCTTGGACCCCTCGCTCGGCCCGACGACGCCCCGCGACTCCATCAGATCCATCAGCCGCCCGGCCTTGGCGAAGCCCACCCGCAGCTTGCGCTGGAGCATCGAGGTGGAACCGAACTGCGTGGTGACCACCAGCTCCGCCGCCTGGCACAGCAGATCGAGGTCGTCGCCGATCTCCTCGTCGATCTCCTTCTTCCGCCCGGAGCCGCCGACCGTGACGTCGTCCCGGAACACCGGCGCCATCTGCTCCTTGCAGTGCTTCACCACGGCGGCGACCTCCGCCTCGGTGATGAACGCGCCCTGCATGCGGGTGGCCTTGCTGTCCCCCATCGGCAGAAACAGCCCGTCGCCCTTGCCGATCAGCTTCTCCGCGCCCGGCTGGTCCAGGATCACCCGGCTGTCCGCCAGCGAGGAGGTCGCGAACGCCAGCCGCGAGGGCACATTGGCCTTGATCAGCCCGGTCACCACGTCCACACTGGGCCGCTGCGTGGCCAGCACCAGATGGATCCCCGCGGCCCGCGCCAGCTGGGTGATGCGGACGATCGCGTCCTCCACGTCGCGCGGCGCCACCATCATCAGGTCGGCCAGCTCGTCCACGATGACCAGCAGATACGGGTACGGGGCGGGCTCGCGCTCGCTGCCCGGCGGCGCCGTCACCTTCCCCGCCCGCACCGCCGCGTTGAAGTCGTCGATGTGCCGGAACCCGTACGCGGCCAGATCGTCGTACCGCAGATCCATCTCGCGCACCACCCACTGCAACGCCTCGGCGGCCCGCTTCGGGTTGGTGATGATCGGGGTGATCAGATGCGGAATGCCCTCGTACGCCGTCAGCTCCACCCGCTTGGGGTCCACCAGCACCAGCCGGACCTCCTCCGGCGTGGCCCGCAGCATGATCGAGGTGATCAGGCAGTTGATGCACGACGACTTGCCGGACCCGGTCGCGCCGGCCACCAGCAGATGCGGCATCTTCGCCAGATTCGCCGCCACATAGCCGCCCTCGACATCCTTGCCGAGCCCGACCAGCAGCGGATGCGTGTCCCCCACCGAATCGGCGGTGCGCAGCACGTCCCCGAGATTGACCATCTCCCGGTCGCTGTTGGGGATCTCGATACCGACCGCCGACTTGCCGGGAATCGGACTGATGATCCGCACATCGGGACTGGCCACCGCGTACGCGATGTTCTTGGTCAGCGCGGTGATCTTCTCCACCTTCACCGCCGGACCCAGCTCCACCTCGTACCGGGTCACCGTCGGCCCACGGGTGAACCCGGTGACCGCCGCGTCCACCTTGAACTCGCTGAACACCGTGGTCAGCGACTCCACCACCGCGTCGTTGGCGGCACTGCGGGTACGCCCCGGGCCGCCCCGCTCCAGCAGATCCAGCGACGGCAGCGCGTAGGTGATGTCCCCGGCCAGCTGGAGCTGTTCGGCACGCGGCGGCAGCACCTCCACCTGCTCGGGCGCGGCCTTCGTCAGATCCGGCACCCCGCCGCCCGGCGAGCGCTGCGCGGGCGGCGCCGCGCCCTCCGCCTGCTGCCGGCTACGCGAGCGGCCGGTGGTCACCCGGCTGCTGAGATCGGCCACCAGCGGCGAGGGCTGCACCCCGTGCAGTACCGCACCGTCCAGCGCCGCGGCGGTCGCCGCGGCCACATCGATGGGGTCCCCGTCCCGCTCGCGCGCCGCCTTGCCCTTGCGCCCCCGCCCGGTACGGCGCTGTTCCAGGGCCTCCTGCTCCAGCGCCTCCGCCTCGTCGGCCGGCTCCTGCTCCGCCGGGCGCGGACGGCGCCGGGCCCGTCCGGGACGTTCGCTCCCGTGCCCGGCGTCCTCGACATACCCGTCGCCGTCCTCGGCGTAGATCCGCAGCCGCACGGCGGCCTGCCGCACCCGGCGCGGAATGGCGTTCACCGGCGTCGCAGTGACGACCAGCAGCCCGAAGACCGTGAGCAGCACCAGCAGGGCCACCGCCAGCATCTCACCGAGCGTCAGAATCAGCGGCCGGGACGCCGCCCAGCCGAGATAGCCGCCGGTGTCGCGCAGCGCCTGGGCGCCCTCGCTGCGCCCCGGCGCCCCGGTGGCGATGTGCACCAGGCCGAGCACACCGAGGACCAGCGCGGTGAGCCCGACGACGATCCGCCCGTTCGCCTCCCGCTTCTCCGGGTGGGCGAACAGCCGCACCGCCATGAAGCCGAGCAGCAGCGGGCAGACCAGGTCCATCCGGCCCAGCGCACCGGTGATCACCAAGGTGATGAGGTCGCCGACCGGGCCCTGGAGGTTCGCCCAGGTGCCAGCCATCACGATCAGCGCCAGGCCCAGCAGCAGCAGGGCGAGCCCGTCCTGCCGCAGATCCGGGTCGAGCCCCTTGGTGCCGCTCCGTATACCGCGCATCATCGCCCCCACCGAGTGGGCGATGCCCAGCCAGACGCGGCGGACCACCCGCACCACGATGTTCCGCCGGGGCGCGGCCTTCTTCCTGGCCGGCGGCTTGCGGGCAGCCGTCTTCTTCGCGGGCGCTCGCTTGGCGGGCGCCGTCTTCCTGGCTCCCCCGCCGCTGCGCCCGGCGCTCGCGCTGTGGGAACTCCTGCCGGACGTACCTGAAGCCATGAGGGGCAGATTACCGGGGACTTCGCGCCGGAGCACGGACACCGCTCGCGGGCACCCCCGCATGGCGCCACCGCGCCCGCCGGAAGCCGTCCGGCGCCACCGGTCCGGTGACGGCACGCCGCGCGTGCCGTCACCGGACCGGGACGCCTCGTACGATCACGGGGATTCGTCGGCCGGACCGGGGTCACCGGCTCCCGGCTCCAGAGCGTCCAGCGCTCTGCGCAGCCCCGACAGCTTCCGTTCCAGATGCGCCGCCGTGGACACCGCCGCCGAGCCGCCCGACTCCGCGAGCTCCTTCGACAGCGCCTCGGCCTGTTCCTCCACGGCCGCCAGCCGCGCCGACAGCTCCGGCAGCAGCCCGCCCGGGCCGCGCTCGGTGGTGTCGGCCGGTGCGGCACCGCCCTCCAGCTCCCGGCGCAGCAGCGCCGCCTGCTCGCGCAGCTGCACGTTCTTCATGTGCAGCTCGACGAACACCGAGACCTTCGCCCGCAGCACCCACGGGTCGAACGGCTTGGAGATGTAGTCCACCGCACCCGCCGCGTAACCGCGGAAGGTGTGGTGCGGACCGTGGTTGATCGCGGTGAGGAAGATGATCGGGATGTCCCGGGTACGCTCCCGCCGCTTGATGTGCGCGGCGGTCTCGAAACCGTCCATCCCCGGCATCTGAACGTCCAGCAGAATCACCGCGAAATCGTCTGTGAGCAGCGCTTTGAGCGCTTCCTCCCCTGACGATGCCCGGACCAGGGTCTGATCGAGCGCCGAGAGGATCGCCTCCAGCGCCAGCAGATTCTCCGGCCGGTCATCGACCAGGAGGATCTTGGCCTTCTGCACCATGGCCCGTCCTCCTCGCCCCTCGCGGCGCCGCCGTGGCGCGCCGCTGTCCAGGGCGGCCGTGGTTGTGCACGCCGCCCGTTCCTGTGCCGGACATGTTGGCACCCACGCGAGCGGGACCGCCAGCGATCCCGGTCACCTGCCCAGGGGGCGGCGGCCTTCGGTGGGCCCCGCTTCGTCACGGGAAGCCGAAATCACTTCGGCCAGGTCCCCGCTCCACGGGCGATCGCCCTGCCCGCCGTGTCAGCAACCGACCACACAAGGCGCCCGGTGATCAGCGCATTGCGCTGCGTCACCATACCACGCGGGCCACGGACCGGCGAACAGAGTGAACCGCACCCCGTCAACGCCCGCCGGTCCGCGAAGGTTCCGCCAACACCGCCCGTGGGACAGGTCACTTCCGCTCGATCCACTCCTCCATCACGGCCACCAGGTGATCGGTGTCCACCGGCTTGGTCACATAGTCCGAGGCACCCGACTCGATGCTCTTCTCCCGGTCGCCCTGCATCGCCTTCGCGGTCAGCGCGATGATCGGCAGCCCCGCGAACTGCGGCATCCGCCGGATCGCGGCCGTCGTCGCGTACCCGTCCATCTCCGGCATCATGATGTCCATCAGCACGAGCACCACGTCCTCGTTGGACTCCAGCACCTCGATGCCCTCCCGCCCGTTCTCGGCGTAGAGCACCGACAGACCGTGCTGCTCCAGCACGCTGGTGAGCGCGAACACATTGCGCACGTCGTCGTCGACGATCAGCACCTTGCGGCCCCGGAAGTCGTGGAACTCCCGCCGCCGGCGCACGGCCTCCTTCCCCGGCACGCCCGCCTGCGCCCCCTCACCGGCCCCGGACTCCTCCGGCACGGCCGGCTCACGGAACCGCCGCGTCATGGTGGCCGCCGCCCGCTCGGCCGCGGAGGACGCCTCCGTACGCTGCTCCTCCCCGCCCGGCTCCTGCTCCTGGCTCCCGCGCGCCCGCGGCAGCGCCGGAACGGCCGGGGCACCGGCCACCGGGGCCGGAGCCGGCCCCGCCACCGGCGGCGCCACCTCCACGACCACCTCGTGCTCCGCCGCACGCGCCGCCTCCAGCGCCCGCCGCTCGGCCGCCTTCCGCGCGATCGCCTCCCGGGTCTGCGCGCTGTCCAGCACCGGCGCCCCCTCCGTCAGCTGCCGGTAGCCGGGCGGCGGCAGCTCCGTCGGGTGCAGCGGCAGGAAGAGCGTGAACGTCGACCCGCGCCCCGGCTCGCTCGCCGCGTGGATCTCCCCGCCCAGCAGCCGCGCGATCTCCCGGCTGATCGACAGCCCCAGGCCCGTACCGCCGTACTTGCGGCTCGTGGTGCCGTCCGCCTGCTTGAACGCCTCGAAGATCACCCGCATCTTGCTCGCCGCGATCCCGATCCCGGTGTCCGACACCGAGAACGCCACCAGCGGCGCGTCCGCGCTCTCGATCGAACCGTTGGCCAGCATCTGCTCACGGATCTCGTACGGCACCTCCGTACCCGCCGCCCGGATCACCAGCTCCACCGAACCCGTATCGGTGAACTTCACCGCGTTCGACAGCAGATTCCGCAGCACCTGCAACAGCCGCTGCTCATCGGTGTGCAGCGTCGGCGGCAGCTCGGGCGACACCCGCACCGACAGCTCCAGGTTCTTCTCCGCCGTCAGCGGCCGGAAGGACGCCTCCACGTAGTCGACCAGCTGCACCAGCGCGATCCGCGCCGGCGACACATCCATCTTGCCGGCCTCGACCTTCGACAGATCCAGAATGTCGTTGATCAGCTGGAGCAGATCCGAGCCCGCGCCGTGGATCGTCTCCGCGAACTCCACCTGCTTGCGCGAGAGATTGCCCTCCGCGTTGTCCGCCAGCAGCTTCGCCAGGATGAGCAGCGAGTTCAGCGGCGTCCGCAGCTCGTGCGACATGTTCGCCAGGAACTCCGACTTGTACTTCATCGACAGCGCCAGCTGCTCGGCACGCTCCTCCAGCACCTGCCGGGCGTCCTCGATCTCCGAGTTCTTCACCTCGATGTCCCGGTTGGTGCGCGCCAGCTGATCCGCCTTGCGCATCAGCTCCTCGTTGGAGTTCTTCAGCGCCTTCTGCTGCTCCTCCAGCTCGTTGCGCGTCATGCGCAGCTTGTCGGCGGTCTCCTGCGTCTGGTCCAGCAGCATCTTCGTCCGCGTGTTCACGCTGATCGTGTTGACGCTGCCGGCGATCATCTCGGCCATCTGGTTCAGGAAGTCCCGCTCGATCACCGTGAACTCACCGAACGTGGCCAGCTCCAGCACCCCGAGCACCCGGTCCTCGAACACCACCGGCAGCACGATCACCTGCGCCGGCGGCGCCTGCCCCAGACCCGAGGAGATCGCCAGATATCCCTCCGGCGTCGGCCCGAACATGATCGTCCGGCGCTCGGCCGCCGCCGTACCGATCAGCGAGTCACCCGGCCGGAACGACGTCGGATGCGCCCCCGCCGCGTACCCGTACGAGCCGATCAGCCGCAGCTCGAACCCGTCCCCGTCGTCCGGACCCGCCACCACCGGCGACTCCGCGTCCGCGGGCATCGACAGATAGAACGCCCCGTGCTGCGCCGACACCGCCGGAGCCAGCTCGCTCATGATCAGCCCGGCCACATCCTTCAGATCGCGGCGGCCCTGCATCAGCGCCGAGATCCGGGCCAGGTTGCTCTTGAGCCAGTTCTGCTCGTCGTTGGCCTTCGTGGTGTCCCGCAGGTTGGTGATCATCGTGTTGACGCTCTCCTGGAGCGCCAGGATCTCCCCGGCCGCGTCGGTGTCGATCCGCACCGTGTGATCGCCCCGGGTCACCGCCGTGGCCACCCGGGCGATACCGCGCACCTGCCGGGTCAGGTTCCCCGCCATCTCGTTGACGGAGTCCGTCAGGTCCTTCCAGGAGCCGTCCACGTCGCGGACCACCGCCTGGCCGCCCAACTGCCCGTCCGTACCCACCTCGCGGGCCACCCGGATCACCTGATCCGCGAACAGCGACAGCTGATCGACCATCGTGTTGATGGTGCTCTTCAGCTCCAGGATCTCGCCCTGGGCGTTGATGTCGATCTTCTTCGTCAGATCACCGCGCGCGATCGCGGTGGTCACATCCGCGATGTTCCGCACCTGGAGCGTCAGGTTGGTGGCCATCTGGTTCACCGACTCGGTCAGATCCCGCCAGGTCCCCGAGACGCCCGGCACACTGGCCTGACCGCCCAGCTGACCCTCGGTCCCCACCTCACGGGCCACCCGGGTGACCTCGTCCGCGAACGACGACAGCGTCGTCACCATCTTGTTGACCGTGTCGGCGAGCTGCGCCACCTCACCGCTCGCCTCGATGGTGACCTTCTTCGACAGATCACCGTTGGCCACCGCCGTGGCCACGTCCGAGATGCCCCGCACCTGCATCGTCAGATTGCTGGCCATCACGTTCACGTTGTCCGTCAGGTCCTTCCAGGTACCCGACACCCCACGCACCCGCGCCTGGCCGCCCAGCTGACCCTCGGTGCCCACCTCACGGGCCACCCCGCTCACCTGGTCGGCGAAGGACGACAGCTGATCGACCATGGTGTTGACCGTGGTCACCAGCTCCAGGATCTCGCCCCGCGCGTCCACCATGATCTTCTTGGTCAGGTCGCCGTCGGCGACCGCCTTCATCACCTCGGCGATGCCCCGCACCTGATCGGTCAGATTGTTCGCCATGCTGTTGACGGACTGGGTCAGGTCCTTCCACGTCCCCGACACCCCGTCCACCCGGGCCTGGCCCCCCAGCCGGCCCTCGGTGCCCACCTCCTGCGCGACCCGCGTCACCTGCTCCGCGAACGACGACAGCTGGTCCACCATCCGGTTCAGGGTGTCCTTGAGCTCCAGGATCTCGCCCTGCGCGTCCACGGTGATCTTCCGCGACAGATCGCCGCGCGCCACCGCCCTGGCGACCTCCGAGATACCGCGCACCTGGCTCGTCAGGTTCGTCGCCATGTCATTGACGGAATCCGTCAGATCCCGCCACACACCACCGACCCCGGCCACCATCGCCTGGCCGCCGAGCCGCCCCTCCGTACCCACTTCCCGGGCCACCCGGGTCACCTGGGCCGCGAACATCGACAGCTGGTCCACCATCGTGTTCATGCTGTTCTTCAGTTCGAGGATCTCGCCCCGCGCGTCCACGGTGATCTTCCGCGACAGGTCACCCCCGGCCACCGCCATCGTGACCTGCGCGATCCCGCGCACCTGATCCGTCAGATTGGTGGCCATGTCGTTGACCGAGTCCGTCAGCTGCCGCCAGGTGCCGGACACCCCGTCCACCCGCGCCTGACCGCCCAGCCGGCCCTCGATACCGACCTCCGTCGCCACCCGCGTCACCTGCTCGGCGAACGACGACAGCTGATCCACCATGGTGTTCACGGTGTTCTTCAGCTCGGCCATCTCGCCCGACACATCGACCGTGACCTTCTGCGACAGATCGCCGTTCGCGACCGCCTTCGTCACCTGCGAGATGTCCCGCACCTGCGCCGTCAGGTTCCGGAACGCCGTGTTGACCGAGTCCGTCAGGTCCTTCCACGCCCCGGCGACCCCCAGCACCGACGCCTGCCCGCCCAGCGCGCCCTCGTGGCCGATCTCCCGCGCCACCCGGGTCACCTCGGACTGGAACGACGACAGCTGGTCGACCATCGTGTTGACCGTCGTCTTCAGCTCCAGCATCTCGCCGGAGACGTCCACGGTCACCTTCTTGGACAGGTCGCCGTTCGCCACCGAGGTCGTCACCTCGGCGATGTCCCGCACCTGCGCCGTCAGATTCCGGAAGGCGTCGTTGACGGAGTCGGTCAGCTCCTTCCACGTACCGGCCACCCCGTGCACCCGGGCCTGCGCGTCCAGCCGGCCCTCGCTGCCGATCTGGGACGCCGCCCGCGTCACCTCGTCCGCGAAATTCCGCAGCGTGCCGTTCATGTCGGTGACCGTGCGCGCCAGCTGCGCCACCTCACCGCGCGCGCTCACCCGCACCGTCTGCGACAGATCACCATTGGCCACCGCCGTCGTCACCCGCGCGATGTCCCGCACCTGCGCCGTGAGGTTGGTGGCCATCGTGTTGACGTTGTCGGTCAGGTCCTTCCAGACCCCCGCCACGCCCTCCACCTGCGCCTGGCCGCCCAGCTGACCCTCGGTGCCCACCTCACGGGCCACCCGCGTCACCTCTGACTGGAAGGAGGAGAGCTGATCCACCATGGAGTTCACGGTGTTCTTCAGCTCCTGCATCTCCCCTTCCACATGCACGGTGACCTTCTGCGACAGATCACCGTCCGCCACGGCCTTGGTGACCGTGGAGATGTCCCGCACCTGGGCCGTCAGCCGCAGCACCATCTGGTTCACCGATTCGGTGAGGTCCTTCCAGGTACCCGAGACCCCCGGCACATGCGCCTGGCCGCCCAGCTTGCCCTCGGTCCCCACCTGGCTGGCCACCCGGGTCACCTCGTCGGTGAACTCCGACAGCTGCGTCACCAGGCTGTTGACCGTACGCCCGACCTTCAGGAACTCACCGCGCAGCGGACGCGCCGCACCGTTGCCGCCCGGCGCCCGCAGCTCCATGCGCTGATCCAGGTCACCGACGGCGACCGCCGACAGCACCCGGCCCACCTCGGCCATCGGCCGGACCAGATCGTCCACCAGCTCGTTGGCGTCGTCGATCGCCTTCGCCCAGGCACCGTCGCTGACGCCGGACTCCATGCGCTCGGTGAGCTTGCCCTCACGGCCCACCACCCGCCGCACCCGCGACAGCTGGCCGGTGAGATGAAGATTACGGTCGGCGACCTCGTTGTACACGGCCGCCAGCTCCGCCATCGGCCCCTCGCCGGCGACCGTCAGCCGCCGGCGGAAGTTCCCGTCCCGCATCGACTCCAGAGCGGAGAGCAGCCGGCCCAGCGCCACGGCGTCCACTTCCACCGTGCCGCTCCCCCGCGACTTACCGCCGCGCCCACTCTTACCGGCGCGTGCCACCGCTCCCTCAGACACCACTGTGTCCCTCCTGCAGGATCGACCATTTCGCCCGGGCTTACCTCAACGAGCCTTCCCAGTGTTTCACCCTCGAAGAACCGGGCGATAACAGTTCGGCAGCATCGCACACCCGCGTATCCCGGTCGGGGGGAAATCACCGTATCCGCGGCCCGCGCGGGCGGTCGACGTCAGTAACCTGGCTTCCGGCCCCTCGACGAGGCGCCGCTAGCGACGAGAGACCTTTTTTGGGGGAGTGACGTGATCACCGCGCGAGCCGCTGCCACCTTCGAGCCGGTTGGGCGTTCGGTCGCCACGGCGCGCGGCTTCGTCCGGGACACCCTCCAGGGCTGGGGGCTCGCCGAGCTGATCGAGGACGCCGTCGTCCTGACCAGTGAGCTGGTCACCAACGCCGTCATCCACGCGGGCACCGCCGCCGAGGTCCGCTGCCTGCGCGACGACACCGGCGTACGGTTCGAGATCATCGACCGCCATCCCGAGCGCGAACTGCCGCTCGGCGAGAGCAGCCGCGGCCGTGACCTCAACAGCGAGGGCGGCCGGGGGCTGATGCTGTGCGCCGCGCTCGCCTCCCGCTGGGGCGTCGACTACACCACCGCCGACAAGTGCGTGTGGTTCCGCCTCGAACAGCAGACCTTCCCGGCCGGCACCCGCGCCGCCGGGCCGCCGCTGCCCGCCGAGGCGCTGCCGCTGGCCGAGACCCGGGTCAAGGTCGCCGTCATCCAGGTGGACCGCACCGACACCGTCACGGCCTGGAACGGCGACGCCCAGTCCCTGTTCGGGTACCCGCCGGAGCAGGTCGTCGGCAAACCGCTGGCCGACCTCGCGGCCTGGCCGCAGACCCCCGGCACCGGCACCGGCATCGCCGAGGCCCTGTCCCTCTCCCGCTGGGAGGGCAGCTACGGGCTGCGCGACAGCGAGGGACGCACCGTCCCGGTCTACGCCTGCCACCTGCGGGTCCGCGACGCCCGCGGCGAGCCCTCCACGGTCTGTCTGATCGTCCACGACCGCGAGCGCGCCATCCTCCAGACCCCCACCCGGGTCCCGGTACGCACCGGGAACAGCTCCGACGGCGGCGACCGGCCGCAGAGCGACCCGCTGGACGCCCTCATCGGCTCCCCGCCGCCCGACGACCTCGACGGCCTCCTCCAGCGCACCGTGGAGCGCGCCCGCGACCTCCTGGACGGCGACGCCGCCTTCCTGCTGCTGGCCACCGACGACGAAACCGAGCTGGAGGTACGCGCCACCACCGGCCTGCCCGCCGCCCGCCAGCGGTTCGCCCGGGTCCCGGTCGAGGCCGGCAGCGGCCGGTACGGCTCGGCCCGGATGCCCTCGGTCCACGAGGACCTGGCCCTTTCCCCCGGCGCCGTCCCGCTGCTGTCCGGCACCGGCATGCACGCCGTGGTCACCGTGCCCCTGAAGGTGGAGGGCCGGCTCACCGGCTCCCTCGGCGTCGCCTCCGAGACCCCGGGCCGGTTCACCAACGAGGAGGCCCTGCGTCTGCAGTTCGCCGCCGACCGCATCGCACTCGCCGTGGAGTCCGCCCGGCTCACCGAGCTGGAACGGCTGCGCCGCAACTCGCTGTCCTTCCTGGTGGAGGCGTCGGAACTGCTCGCGGGCACCCTGGACCGCGACCAGACGCTCGCCCTCATGGCCCAGATGGTGGTGCCCACCCTGGCCACCTGGTGCGCCGTCTACACCATCGCCGAGTCCGCCTCGGAGCCCGTCCTGTCCTACGTGCTGCACGAGGACGAGGACCGCATCGACGGCATCAAGGACCTGCTCTCCCGCGTCGACCCGCCGGACCCCGACATCCGTCTCGGGGTCCGCCCCTGGACCGCGCCGTCCGACGCCGCGCACAACACCGCCCTGCGCAGCTCGCTGCGCAGCCTGGCGATGGGCCGGCTGCCGGCGCCGCGCACCCCGGGCCCGAGCCTGGCCACCGCGGCGGCGGTGGGCGGGGAGACGGTGCTGCTGCCGCTGATCGCCCGCAACCGGGTCATCGGCCTGCTGGCGCTCGGCCAGCCCGCCGACGAGCGGTTCCGCCAGGACATCCTGGAGCTGGCCGAGGACCTCTCCCGGCGGGCCGCCCTGGCGCTGGACAACGCCCGCCTCTACAGCGAGCGCACCGCCACCAGCCAGTCCCTCCAGCGCAGCCTGCTGCCGCCGGAGCTGCCGGAGATCGACGGCGTCGACGTCGAGGTCATCTACCGCGCGGCGGGCGAGGGCAACGAGGTCGGCGGCGACTTCTACGACGTCTTCCCGATCCGCGAGGGAGCGTACGGGTTCGCGATCGGGGATGTGTGCGGCACGGGCCCGCTGGCCGCGGCGGTCACCGGGCTGGCCCGGCACGCGCTGCGGCTGCTGGCCCGGGAGGGCCTGGGCGGCCCGGCGGTACTGGAGCGGCTCAACGCGGCGATCCTCGACGAGGGTGCCCGGTCCCGCTTCCTCACCCTGCTGTACGGCGAGCTGTGGCCGCAGCCGGACGGCGGCGCGCTGCTGAAGATGGTGTGCGCCGGCCACCCGTTGCCGCTGCGCCTGACGCAGGACGGCCGGGTGGAGGCCGCGGCCGATCCGCAGCCGCTGCTCGGTGTGATGGAGGACCTGGAGCTGTACGAGCAGAACACCATGCTCAACCCCGGCGATGTCCTGCTCTGTGTGACCGACGGCGTCACCGAACGCCGCGAGGGCACCCGCATGCTGGGCGACGACGGCCTGGCCGAGGTGCTGAGCAACTGTACGGGCCTGACCGCCGGCGCGGTGGCGGCCCGCGTCCTGCGCGCCGTGGAACGCTTCGCGTCCGACGCCCCGTCGGACGACATGGCCATTCTGACCCTGCGCATTCCGGAATGACGTGCTGCGGGTGCCGGCCGGACGGCCGGCACCCGCACACGAGTGGCGCGCAGTGAGCGAATATAAGAAGCAGAAAACGAAGAAGGCCCCCGCCTCGTGGCGGGGGCCTTCTTCTTCGAGCTTTCGCTGAGCCCCAAAACGGAATCGAACCGTTGACCTTCTCCTTACCATGGAGACGCTCTGCCGACTGAGCTATTGGGGCATTGTTCGGCGGCGACCTACTCTCCCACACGGTCCCCCATGCAGTACCATCGGCGCTGGAAGGCTTAGCTTCCGGGTTCGGAATGTAACCGGGCGTTTCCCCTCCGCCATGACCACCGAAACACTAAAAGGTTGTCATCGAAGAAAAAATTTCACAGTGGACGCGAGCATCTGAGGACAAGCCCTCGGCCTATTAGTACCAGTCAACTCCACCTCTCACAAGGCTTCCATATCTGGCCTATCAACCCTGTCGTCTACAGGGAGCCTTACCCCATCAAGTGGGTGGGAGCCCTCATCTCGAAGCAGGCTTCCCGCTTAGATGCTTTCAGCGGTTATCCCTCCC
>NZ_FPAB01000003.1:0-141195 GCF_900116145.1 Streptomyces harbinensis
GGACGCGGGTGACAGAGTCATGCGGGGTGGAGTCCCACCGGCAGCCGTCCCCGTCCCTGGGGAAAACCACGGTGTCGAACCAGTTCACGCCCCGGAACCTGGGATAGCCGGGCTTCTCCCCGGCCTTCACCCGCCGGAAGAACGCGGCGAACGCCTTGTCCAGACGCCGCAAGGTCGCCTGCTGCGACGAGAACGACCACCGGCCCTGACACCCGGGGTCGAATGCCCGGATCTCCTTGAGCTGAGCGGACTGCTGCCTGTACGTGATGCTCGTCTTCGAGACGTGCCGGTAGGCGTCACGGCGTTCCTGCAATGCCCCGTTGTAGAGGGCGCAGTGATCCCGCAGCATCTCGCCGAGAGCTTGCGCCTGGCGGACGGTGGGGCGGAGGAGGAACTTATACGCCCGGTGCACGGTCGGCCCCCTCCTTCTGCTGTTTCTTCGTCCAGGGGCGTTCCCACTGGGTGTTGCTGTACTTCTCCACCGTGTCCGCCGAGACGGCGCCGGCTGAGGCGACGAAGAACCACGACGACCACAGCATGGGCATCCGGCTCTTGAGGTGCGGGAACTCCGAGCGGAGCACGCACGAGGTGAAGCCTTTGAACTGGTTCGCACGTGATCGGGCGTCACCTCTAGGGTAATGATCTCCCACCTCTTTTCCGCCGCCTTCACCTCGGTCAGCTCACGCAGCCGCACCGCGACCCGGCCACCGAGTACACGACGGCGGTACTGCTCACTACGGTTGCCAAGGAGCCGCCACTATGCCGACCATCGAGTACGAGGCCAAGGTTCTGGAGATCGACACCAGCGCCATGGCCGCCACGATTGAGCGCCTCGGCGGCAAGCACCTCGGCACCCGCCGGATGCGCCGCTACGTCTACGACCTCATCCCCCCGGTCGCCGGGCAGTGGATCAGGCTGCGCACGGACGGCGACACAACAACGCTCTGTGTCAAGGAGATCCAGTCCGACGCCGTTGACGGCACCCACGAGACCGAGACCGCTGTCACGGACTTCGACGGCACCCATGCCGTGCTGCTCGCGATGGGTTTCGCGGCCAGGGGCTACCAGGAAAACCTGCGCAGCTCCTACCTGCTGGCCGGCGCCCGGCTGGAGATCGACACCTGGCCGCTGATCCCGCCGTACCTGGAGATCGAAGGAGACAGCGAGGACCACGTGCTCTCCACGGCACAGCACCTCGGCATCAGCGTGGAGTCGCTGGTCTACCTCAACACCCAGGACGTCTATCGCCACTACGGCCATGACCTGAAGGCGATCAAGGAGCTGCGCCTCCCCGACTGATACCTCTGCACAGGAGGACTCATGGACCTGCCCCGGGACGGTCTCCCCCGCACCGTCCTGCCCGATCGCACCCTGCGCGTCAAGATCCTCGACCATTGCGGCCTGGCCTGCACCTTCTGCCACAACGAGGGAACGCCCGTCGCGGCGGACAGCCCGGACCGGCCCGGTGTCGTCACCAGCGGCCGGGTATCGATCTACGCCCATACCAACGGCGTCACCTTCCAGCCGGCCCGAATCGAACCGGGTCCCGATTTCGCCCTCGCTCTGGCGGCGGTGCGCGGCACGGTCGCAACCGACGAGGCACACTTCACCGGCGGAGAGCCCACGCTTCATCCCCGGTTGCCCGCGCTCATCGCCGATGCCAGGCGGGTGGGCCTCACGGTTGGCCTCACCTCCAACGGCGAGAACGGCGCCGCCGTGCTGCCCGCCTGTGCGGAAGCCGGGCTGGACCGGGTGAACTTCAGCATCTTCGGCACCACCGCCCGTGAACTGGCGGCGGTACAGGGCGGGAAATACCGCTCCGCCAAACTGGCGGAACGCAAACTGCGCGCGTTGGACGAGTCGATCCGGACGGCGGCGTCGTGCGGCATCGGTGTTTCGGCGAACATCGTCGTGCCCGGCCGTGATCACGTGGCGAGGGTCCTGCGGCTGGTGGCCCGACACGGCAGTACCGCGACCATCCGGCTGCTCACCTCGCTGGCGGATGGCCAGCGCTCCTCACTGGACGCGATCGCCCTCGTTCTCAAGGAACTGGATGCACAACCGGAGGAACACATCCTCACCGCCGGCGCCTCCGACTGGCGTACGCGCTACCGGCTTCCGGACGGCTCGCCGCTGTACGTCAAGCGCATCCGGCCGGTCCGGCTCCCGCAGACCTGCCGGAGCTGTCGCTTCAACAATGACACCGACTGCGAGGAGGGCTACTACGGAATCCGTCTCTACCGGGCCCGCAGCGGTCCGTTCATGGTCGGCGTGTGCATCCGGCGCATGGATCTGACGCTGCCGCTGGGCGAGTTCGTGATGAGCCAGGTGGGCCGAGAGATCAGCGGACTGCGAGAGGACGAAACGGCCGGCAGGCTGTCTGTCGACCCTGGGTAGACCGGCTGCGAGCAGCCCGCAGGCTAGAGGTTGTCGAAGTCCCCGAGCGCGATGCCGCCCTTGAAGGCAGCCCATTCGCCGGCCGTGAAGCAGAGGTGAGGACGGTCGGGGTTCTTCGAGTCCCGGACCGCCACGCCACCGTCCGGCAGTGGCGCCAGCTCGAAGCAGTCGCCGTTGTTCGCGGTGAGGCTGCTCTTCTGCCAGCTGAGCGAAGAGGTCTCTATCGCGTACAGGTCTGGCTTCTCCATCGTTAGTCTTCCCTGTTCTTGATGCGTGCGATCAGATCGCGTGACTGCCCGACGTTGAGGGCCGTGCCCGCAAGGTTCCGGAAGAGGCGGTGCAGACGGCGGAGGTCTCGGGGGTCCTCAAGGGCCACGTTACCCGCGACCGAGTCGGTGAACGCCATGTCCGGAAGTTCGTCGGGGAACTGGAAGATTTTGAAGGCGGAGATGTGACAGCCGTCCTCTCCTGTCTCGAAGGGCAGAATCTGGAGCGTCACACTGTCGTGGTGGGACAGTTCGAGCAGATGATCAAGCTGCTCCGCGTGCGCCTCCCGCCCGCCGATGTGGAACTCCAACGCTGCTTGAGTTATCACGTAGTGGCAGGTCAGCGGGCGTTTGGTCCCCAGAAGACGGTGCTTCTGCCGCGCCATTCTGACCTCTACCAGGCCATCCACCTGGTCCTCGCCAAGGGAGGCGAAGCCGACCGAGGTGACGGCCCGCGCGTACCTTTCTGTCTGAAGCAGACCGGGAACCATGCCCAGTTGGTACTCCAGCGTGCGGTCTGCCGCGTCCTCGAAGCCGATGAAGCGGTCGTAGCTCGCGGTCACCACCTCGCTGTACTTCGACCACCACGGCTGGCGCCGCCGTCGTGAGTCGGCATGGAGCTTCGCGAGTTCGTTTCGCTGCTCCTCCTCGACCTGGTACAGGTCCATCAACTGCGTGAACATCTCGTGCGAGCACAGCCGCTTGCCCAGTTCGATGCGGCTCAGCAGGGAGACATCACAGTCCAGTTTCTGAGCGACCTGGGTGAGCGTCAGCCCGTTCTCCTCGTCGCGGAGCCTTCGCAAGGCTCTTCCGAACGACAGCCGGTCCATGAGCAGGGTGTTCGTGAGGTTGACCATCTCAGCCCTCCAAGGGGCGTGGCGTTCGCCGGCGTTGCCCGAATCCCGAACGAGTGCCGGTGTGCGGAAGTTACGGCCATCGTTGTGTCAGGCCCACGAAAGTGTCAATGGACATGAGATGGGCTTGCTCTGGCCATCGGCATGGGTGCACTCTCCTTGTGTGACCTAGCGCACTCGATGCGTGACGGGCCGTTGCCTTCGTGCGCCCACGTGGCGCCGGAACGGGAGGTGTCAGGTGGACGCGGTATGCATCACCGCCGATCAGCACACGGTGGTCTGGAATCTCGCGGCCCGGCCGCAGGTGATCCGGCGCTGGCGGGACACCGCCTCGGCCGCCGTGGTGGAGCTGGGGGCGGGCGAACCCGTCGTGCAGGTGGTGCGGTTGGGGGTGTCGGAACTCCTGACGAACGTCGCGCGCCACGTGGAGGACCCGAACTGCCGGCTGGAGATCAGCAAGGTCGGCCCGGTGCTGTACGTACAGGTCAGCGACCGCTCGTTCGAGTTCCCCCGGATCGCGCGGGTCGCGCCCGGGTGGGACACGGAGGGCGGTCGGGGGCTGTGGCTGTTGCGAAGCCAGGTCAGTGCCCTGGGGTGCACACGCACGGCGGTCGGCAAGAACGTGTGGTTCCGCTGCGACCGGGCCGCGCGGTGGTGAGGGAGAGCAGGCCCGGTGTGGACGGGTTTCTCACCGGGCGCTGGGTGGACGGGCCGTGCTGGTTCTGGTGCGGCTTTCAGCGCACCCAGGTGGTGTGGGTCGGTGATGTCAGTAGCCCGGCCGGCGGGAACGCCCCGCAGTACGCCTGCCGACGCTGTGTTCTGCGTCTGCACGACATGGTGTGGGATTACCGCGACGCCGTACAGGACGTTCCTCCGCACCGGGACGGGCGCCGTACGCCCCTCTACCCGGTCCACGGTGCCCCCGCCCCCGGCCTCGCACCTTCTGTCCGGCAACCGCGTACCCGGTTCGGGCGGCGGCTGCGGGCAGGGGCTGAGTCCGTGCCCGTTCCCGGGCCGGGGATCGTGTTCGCTCAGACCTTCCTCGCCGTCCTCACCGTGGCCGGGCTGCTCGCCGTGCTCGGATACGCGGCCCTCGTGCCATCCGACAGATAAGGACGCCGGGGCCCGGCCCCCGGTCCGTTCCGGCGGCCCCGGCCGTCCCGTCCGCGTCCGGCCGTCTCACCCGAATGGCCGGGCGGCGGTGGCCCGGGGGCCGTTCGGGTGGCGCCATGGGAGGCATGCACCTTCCGCAGCGCACGGTCGTCCTCGCCCCCCTCGCCTCGATCGCCGCCCTCGGGCTGCTCGCCGGGGCCGCCCTGCCGCCCGGCGCTCCCGGCAGCGCCGGGGGCAGCACGGGCCACGGCACCCATGCCGCGACCGTCAGCGCCGGGGACGGCGCGCTGGACGAGGACCGGCTGCGCTCCGCACTGCTCGACCACACCGACTTCCCGCAGGGCTGGGCCGGTGACAGCAGCGAACAGGCCGAACGGCGCGGCATCGGCGTCCCCCGGCCCACCGAGGACGGCTGCCGTGAACTGTTCGAGCCCGCCGGGGACGGCAGCGGCACCGCGCGGGCCGGGTTCGCCCGTACCCACGCCGGACCCTTCGTGGTGACGGTCGCCGCCGCGCACGGCGACGAGGCCGGTGCCCGCGCCGCCATGGAGGGGTTCGCGCGCGCCGCCCGCGAGTGCGCCACCTTCCACGCCGAGGAGGGCGCCGAGCGGAACCCCACCACCGTCTCGTACACCGCCGACGGCGACGGCAGCAGCCCCGAAGGGCTCGGCGAGGAGGCCGCCGCGCTGCGTTTTACGCGCGAGAGCGAGGCCCGCGGGGAAGCAGCCGTCGTCGCCGAGGTGGTGATCGCCCGGGTCGGCGCCCACACCGTACGCATCGCCCAGGCAGGGCGGGATGACGCCGCGGCGGGCGGGCTGGCCGGCCTCGCCGAACGCGCCGTGGAGAAACTCCAGCAGGTCACCGAGGGCCACACCCCGCAGCCCCTGCCGGATCAGCCCGGGGCGACGGAGTTGTAGGGGGTGTACCGGCCGGGTCGCCCGGCACCCGGCGCCGCCGGACGGGCCGCACCGGGGGCCGCGCACAGCCCGTAAGCTCCTGGGTATGAGTGACGCCGAGGACCGCAAGATCATCACCCTGGCGCGCAGTGCCCGCGCCCGCAGCGGAGTGCCGCAGGGCGCGGCGGTACGGGACGAGACCGGTCGTACCTACGTCGCGACCGCCGTCGAGCTGCCGTCGCTGCGGCTGAGCGCGCTGCGCACGGCGGTGGCGATGGCCGCCTCCAGCGGTGCCACCTCCCTGGAGGCGGCGGCCCTGGTCACCGACGCGGACACCACCGAGGTGGCGGCCGAGGATCTGGCGGCCGTGCGCGACCTGGGCGGGGCGGGTACCCCCGTCCTGCTGGCTGGCCCCGAGGGCGACCTTCGTGCGACGATCGCGGCCTCATGAGTGACTCCCTTTCCCCGATGTCCGCGATGTTCGGCTCTGTGCCGCAGGGCCACCGTTCGGGCTTCGCCTGCTTCGTCGGCCGCCCCAACGCCGGCAAGTCGACCCTGACCAACGCGCTGGTCGGCACGAAGATCGCCATCACCTCCAGCCGCCCGCAGACCACCCGGCACTCGGTGCGCGGCATCGTCCACCGCGACGACGCCCAGCTGGTGCTGGTGGACACCCCCGGGCTGCACAAGCCCCGCACCCTGCTGGGCCAGCGGCTCAACGACGTGGTGCGCACCACCTGGGCCGAGGTGGACGTCATCGGGTTCTGTCTGCCCGCCGACCAGAAGATCGGCCCCGGCGACCGGTACATCGCCAAGGAACTGGCGGAGATCAAGCGCACCCCCAAGGTCGCCGTCGTCACCAAGACCGACCTGGTGGAGCCGCAGGTGCTCGCCGAGCGGCTGCTGGACGTCCAGCGGCTCGGCGCCGAACTCGGCCTGGAGTGGGCCGAGATCGTTCCCGTCTCGGCGGTCGGCGACTCCCAGGTCGGGCTGCTCGCCGATCTGCTGGTGCCGCTGCTGCCCGAGGGCCCGCCGCTGTACCCCGAGGGCGATCTCACCGACGAGCCCGAGCAGACGATGATCGCCGAGCTGATCCGCGAGGCCGCCCTCGAAGGGGTGCGCGACGAACTGCCGCACTCGATCGCCGTGGTGGTCGAGGAGATGCTGCCCCGTGAGGACCGCCCGGCCGACCGGCCGCTGCTCGACATCCACGCCAACGTCTTCATCGAGCGGCCCAGCCAGAAGGGCATCGTCATCGGCCCCAAGGGCAGCCGGCTCAAGGATGTGGGCACCAAGGCCCGCACCCAGATCGAGGCGCTGCTGGGCACCCCGGTCTTCCTCGATCTGCATGTGAAGGTCGCCAAGGACTGGCAGCGCGACCCCAAGCAGCTGCGCCGCCTCGGTTTCTGACGCGCTCG
This sequence comes from Streptomyces harbinensis, assembly GCF_900116145.1. Taxonomy (GTDB): domain Bacteria; phylum Actinomycetota; class Actinomycetes; order Streptomycetales; family Streptomycetaceae; genus Streptomyces; species Streptomyces carpaticus. The sequence goes on from NZ_FPAB01000003.1 coordinate 6,945, forward strand.
GGCCCCCGCTGTGGCGGGGGCCGCGCGGCCGGTCAGCCGGCCCCGCCCGCGTTCCCGTACGTGTACGGGACGGTGGTGCCCAGCACCTCGAAGCCCAGCCGGCGCAGGATCGGGCGGCTGTCGTCGGAGGCGTCCACCTGGAGGTAGCGCACCCCGTGCGCGGCGGCGATCGCGGTCCGCGCCGCGACCAGTGCCCGGTAGATGCCCCGGCCGCGCCACTCGGGCGCGGTGCCGCCGCCCCACAGCCCGGCGAAGTCGGTGCCCGGATGGCGCTCCAGCCGCGCCGCGCTCACCGGTTCGCCGTCACCGGCCACCGCCACCAGGACGTCGATCAGCTCCGGGGTGCTCGCCAGCTGCCCGCGCACCATGGCGCCCAGCCCCGCCGGGTCGGTGCCGAAGGCCCGCCGGTGCGCGCGCAGCATCAGCTCCACCCCCGCGTCGTCCGTCACCCGGTGCAGCGTGACCCCGTCCGGCAGTACGGGGACGGTGGGCAGCGCGGCCACCTCGGCGGCCATCAGGGTTTCCGGCGGACCGGGGACGAAACCGGCTGCCGCCAGCCGCTCGCCCAGATCGGCAGGCGCGTCGTGCGCGTACCACTTCCACTCGAAGCCGCGCCCCAGTTCCGTGAAGTACCCGGTCTGCGCGGCGATCGCGGCGTCCGCCGTCGCCTCGGTGAGGCCGGACCACACCACTCCGTCCCAGCCGCCGCGCTCCCGCGTCACCCGCACCACCGGGCCCGAGCGCTCGCCGCCGGCCGCGTGTTCCCTGAGCTGCTCGTCGAAGCGGGCCCGTACCGTTTCCGTGTCCATCCGGCCAGCAGATCACCGCCGCCCGGGCGCGGCCACCGGTTTTGCGCGGTCTCGCATAGTGATACGGGTCCGGCGGGCCGCCCGGCGCCCGGGTTAGGCTGGGCGGGCGATGCGTCACGGGAACCTTCTTCTCCTTAGCCGCCGCGGCGAGGGTCTGTAGTCGTACGGGCCGACCCCCTCCCCGCGGAGTTCGGCGCTGCCGTCGGCCGTTTCCCCACGATTCCCGTCGATCACTCGCATCATCCAGGAGCCCTCGTGCCCAAGCCGACGCCCATCACCGCCGCCACCGCCCCGCAGCGCGCCTCCGGCATGCCCGTCCACCGCTACGCGCCGTACGATGCGGTGGACCTGCCCGACCGCACCTGGCCCGGCAAGCGGATCACCGCCGCGCCGCGCTGGCTCTCCACCGACCTGCGGGACGGCAACCAGGCGCTGATCGACCCGATGTCGCCGGCCCGCAAACGCGCCATGTTCGACCTGCTGGTGAAGATGGGCTATAAGGAGATCGAGATCGGCTTCCCGGCGTCCGGGCAGACCGACTTCGACTTCGTGCGCTCCGTCATCGAGGAGGGCGCGATCCCGGAGGACGTGACGATCTCCGTCCTGACCCAGGCCCGCGAGGAGCTGATCGCCCGCACCGTGGAGTCGCTGGTGGGCGCGCCGCGCGCCACCGTCCACCTGTACAACGCCACCGCCCCCACCTTCCGCCGGGTCGTCTTCCGCGGCGGGCGGGACGATGTGCGGCGGATCGCGGTGGACGGCACCCGGCTGGTGATGGAGTACGCCGAGAAGCTGCTGGACGACCGGACCGTCTTCGGCTACCAGTACAGCCCGGAGATCTTCACCGACACCGAGCTGGACTTCGCGCTGGAGGTCTGCGAGTCGGTGATGGAGGTGTGGCAGCCGGAGGACGGCCGCGAGATCATCCTGAACCTGCCCGCGACGGTGGAGCGCTCCGTCCCCTCCACCTACGCGGACCGCTTCGAGTGGATGTCCCGGCACCTGTCGCACCGCGAGCACGTGTGTCTGTCCGCGCACCCGCACAACGACCGGGGGACGGCGGTGGCCGCCGCCGAGCTGGCGGTGATGGCCGGGGCGGACCGGGTGGAGGGCTGCCTGTTCGGGCAGGGCGAGCGCACCGGCAACGTCGATCTGGTGACGCTGGGCATGAACCTGTTCTCGCAGGGCGTGGACCCGCAGATCGACTTCTCGCAGATCGACGAGATCCGCCGCACCTACGAGTACTGCAACCAGATGGAGGTCCCGCCGCGCCACCCGTACGCCGGTGACCTGGTGTACACCTCCTTCTCCGGCTCGCACCAGGACGCCATCAAGAAGGGCTTCGAGGCGATGGCGGCCGAGGCCGCCCGCCGCGGCGTCGCGGTGGACGAGCTGGGCTGGGACGTGCCGTACCTGCCGATCGACCCCAAGGACGTGGGCCGCACCTACGAGGCGGTCATCCGGGTCAACTCGCAGTCCGGCAAGGGCGGCATCGCCTACGTGCTCCAGACCGACCACAAGCTGGACCTGCCGCGCCGCATGCAGGTGGAGTTCTCGCGGATCATCCAGGAGAAGACCGACGCGGAGGGCGGCGAGATCACGCCGGCCGAGATCTGGCGGGTCTTCGCGGACGAGTACCTGCCGGCCGAGGGCGGGGCGCCGGGCTGGGGCCGGATCGCGCTGCGCGACGCCCAGACCACCACCAGCGGCGGCGGCGTGGACGCGCTGACCGTCGAGGCGGTCGTCGACGGCGCCGACACGGTGCTGACGGGCGAGGGGAACGGCCCGCTGGCGGCGTTCTTCGACGCCCTGTCGCGGGCCGGGGTGATCGGCCAGGAGGTACGGCTGCTGGACTACGTCGAGCACACCATGAGCGAGGGCGCCGGCTCCCAGGCGGCGGCGTACATCGAGTGCGCCGTCGGCGACCGGGTGCTGTGGGGCATCGGCATCGACGCCAACATCGTGCGGGCCTCGCTGAAGGCGGTCGTCTCCGCCGTCAACCGGGCCGCCCGCTGATCCCCTGAACGTGCGCGGCCGGGCCGGCCCGCGCCCCCGGTGCGGGTGCGGGCCGGTTCCGGCCGTGCTTTTGGCCGGTCCGACTACTGCCGCGTGCGCCGGAGTGTGGTTAACATCACGTCTCACACTCGCAGTGTTGCGGGCGTGTTACGGAGGTCGGGCGTGCCGAGGGTGGCAGGGACAGGTATCCGAACGGCGTGGCGTGTCACCGACGACGGGGACTTCTTCTGCCCCGAGTGCGGTGGCGACCGCTGCTACCAGCGGCTGGCCGGACGGCGCCGGCTGACGGTCCTGGGCGTGCCGCTGCTGCCGCTCGGCGCGGCGGGGCCGGTCGTCGCCTGCGTGCTGTGCGGCACCCACCACCCGGTCGCCGCCCTGGACCATCCGACGACCACCGGGCTCGCCCTGCTGCTGCGGGACGCGTACCGGACGGTGGCGCTGGCCCTGCTGGCGCCGGGGGACCCCGCCGCCCGGGCGGCGGCCGAGGACTCGCTGCGCGAGGCCGGCTTCCCGCAGACGCCGGGGGACGTGCTGGTGGGCGCGCCGTCGGAGGCGGAGGTCCGGGAGGCGCTGGAGCCACTGGCCCCGCACCTGGCCGTGCCGGGCCGGGAGAGCCTGCTGCTGCACGGCGCGCGCATCGCGCTCGCGGACGGCCCGTACACGGAGGCGGAACGGGTCACGCTCACGCTCGTCGGCATGTCGCTCGGCCTGGCGGCGGCGGACCGCGAACGGCTGCTGGCGGCGGCGTAACGTTCCCGGGCCGGACTGGACCGGGCCGGACCGGAGCGGCGCCGGGCCCTGGCGCCGGGGCCCGCGCGGTCCTCACTCGTCCGGGCTCCGCCCGGCGCCTCACAGGGCGGCGAACGCCCCGTCCACCGCCGCGCAGGTGGCGGCCACCTCGTCCTCGGTCACCGCCGCCGCCACGAACCAGCACGCCGCCCCGTACGCGTTGACGTGCACCCCGCGCCGCAGCAACTCGTGCCGGAACACGTCGTAGCGGCCCCGGTCGGCGGCCAGCAACTCCCGGTAGTTCCGGGTCGGCGCACCGTCCGGAGTGAACACCACCTGGAACATCGCGCCGACCCCCTGCACGGCGCACGGCACGCCCCGGTCATGGGCGGCCCGCCGCACGGCCGCCATGATCCGGCGGCCCGCCTCCTCCATCCACCCGGTGGTGGCCGGGTCGGCCAGCGCCCGCAGCGTGGTGAGCGCGGCCGTGGCGCACAGCGGTGAGGCGTTGTACGTGCCGCCGTGTTTGACGCGGCCCTCCGCCAGCGGCTCCATCAGCGCGCGCCGCCCGGCGAACGCGGCGATCGGCACCCCGCCGCCCAGCGCCTTGGCGAACACCGCCAGATCCGGCACCACCTGGTACAGGCCCTGCGCGCCGCCGGGGCCGGTCCGGAACCCGGTGCACACCTCGTCGAAGATCAGCGGCACCCCGTACGCCGTGCACAGCTCGCGCAGCAGCTCCAGACAGCCGGGGGCGGGCATCGTGCAGGCGTTGTTGGCGACGATCGGCTCGCAGATGACCGCCGCGAGCCGGCCCCGGTGGGCGGCGAGCACGGTGCGCAGCGCGTCCGGGTCGTTCCACGGGCAGACGACCACATCGTCCACGACGCCGGGCGGGATGCCGGGGGAGTGCGGTACGGAGCGGGGCGCGGCGGCCGGTCCCGCCTGTTCGGGCGTCGGACGGTTGGAGACGGCCAGGGTGTCCGACCAGCCGTGGTAGTGGCCCTCGAACTTCAGGACCAGCGAACGCCCGGTGAAGCCGCGCGCGGCCCGCACCGCGCCCTGGACGGCCTCGCTGCCGGAGTTGGCGAACCGGACGAGTTCGGCGCAGGGCACCATCGCCTCGATCCGTTCGGCGAGTTCGACCTCCTCGGTGGTGCAGGTGCCGAACATCGTGCCGGTGGTGAGCAGCGGGGCCAGCGCCCCGGCGAGCAGCGGGGAGGCGTGGCCGAGCACCGCGCAGCCGTAGGAGATGAGGTGGTCGATGTACTCGTTGCCGTCCACGTCCCGCACCCGCGCGCCCGAGCCCTCGCGCAGATAGAGCGGGTACGGGTGCGGTCCGGTCGAGGTCAGCCGGGCGGGCGAGCTGATGCCGCCGGCCAGCGAACGCCGCGCGCGGTCGAACCAGGCGCGGCTGGTGTCGGTGGCACCGAGGGCGGGAATGGCGCCATTCATGGCTGCTCCCGTTTGCGGGGGACCGGCGGGGGACACGTACCGGGCCGTGCGGTGCGAACGGTGCCGCACGGGCCGGGCGGGCGAAGGGACGGGCGGGGCATGACGGAGCGGACGGCCGTGGTGACGGGTGCGGGCAGCGGGGTCGGCCGGGCGTGCGCGCTGGGGCTGCTCGCGGACGGCTGGACGGTGGTGCTGGCCGGGCGGCGCCGGGAACGGCTCCAGGCCACGGCGGCGCTCGCCCCGGCCGCCGACCGGGCGCGGCTGGCCGCCGTCCCGGCCGATGTGGCGCGACCGGAGTCCGTGGACGCGCTGTTCGCCGAGGTGACGGAGCGGTTCGGGCGGCTCGACCTGCTGTTCAACAACGCCGCCGAGAGCATGCCGTACCTGCCGGTGGAGGAGGTGACGGCGGCCGACTGGCACCGGGTCATGGACTCGATCGCCACCGGTACCTTCCTCTGCTCCCAGGCGGCGTTCCGCATCATGAAGCACCAGCAACCGCGCGGCGGGCGCATCATCAACACCGGCGCGCTGTCCGCACACGCCCCGCGCCCCGACTCGCCCGCCTTCACAGCCGCCAAGCACGCCGTCGCCGGCCTCACCAAGGCGTTCGCGCTCGACGGCCGCCCGTACGACATCTCCTGCGGGCAGCTCGACATCGGCAATGTGACCCCGGAGGACCGGCCGCAGCCGGCCGTGCGGCAGCCGGACGGGTCCCTGCGGGCCGAGCCGACCATGGCGATGCGGCATGTCGTCGACATGGTGCGCGCCATGGCCGCCCTGCCTTCCGGGGTCACCGTGCAGTCCGTCCAGCTCATCCCGAGCGCCATGCCGTATCTCGGCCGGGGCTAGGGGATGTCCTCCGGCGCCGGCGCTCAGTCACCGTCCAGCCCCGCCACGTACGCCTCGACCCAGCGGCCCGGGGCCAGCCGCCCGCTGTGCCGCCAGGCGAGCATCCGGTGCAGTCCGTCGAGATGGATCAGCCCCTGGCGTACGGTCAGCGCCGCGTAGTCCTCGCCCGGCACCGCGCGGGTGCTCAGGAACAGCGGCTGGGCGGGCGCGGTGCTGCGGCGGTGGTGCGCCAGCTTGGCCGCGCACACCGGGTTCGTCTCCCCGTACGAGTCGCCGAGGGCGGCGAGCCGGGCGGCGGCCCGCTCCAGGGTGAGACCGGTCGGCGGGATCAGCTCCACCGTGCCGTACTCGCCCAGGTGCCAGGGCAGGACGACCTCCAGCACCTCGGGGCCGTGCAGCAGGACCCGGTGCCAGCGGCCCCCGAGCGTGCGCTGGGCGGAGCGCAGGTGGCCGGCGGCCTCGTCGTTGGTGTTGCCGTCGTCGGCCGGGTCGTACGGGTGCTCGCGGTCGAAGTGCGCGCGCACCCGGTCGAAGGTGACGCGCTCCAGCACCCTCATGGCACGTACTCCGTGAACGGGGCGGCGTCGAACAGCCCCGGCCGGTGCTCCGCCCCCAGCCCGCGCCGCCGGCCGCTCGCCAGCACCTGCCGCCAGTACGGCGTGACCGGGGGCCACGGCTCGCCACCGGTGCGGCAGTACGACGCGTCGATCAGATAGCGGGCGGCGGTGGCCGCCGCGGCGCCGGGGGCCGGTGGGCGGCGGGTGTGGAAGAGCGCGGAGTGCAGGATCACCGTGGAGCCGGCGGGCAGCGCGCCGATCACCCGCTCGCCCGGCAGGACGGCCGTGCCGTGGTGGGCGAGCGCGTCCTTCTCGGCGACGGTGCGGTGCGAGCCGGGCAGCGCGGCCAGCGGGCCGAGGGAGGGACGCAGACCGTGCGGATAGGGCAGCGCGTGCACCATGGGGGCGTCGCGGTGGCGCTGCGGGCGCTGTTCGTAGTCGTGGTGCCAGCTCTTGCCCGGGCCGTTCGCCGGGCGGCGGTCGCTGTGCAGATAGTGGAAGACGAGCGACGGGCCGAGCAGCGCGGGATGGCTGAGCAGATCGAGCAGCGGGGGGAAGACGGCGAGTTCACCGTGCGCCTCCAGGTCCAGCTCCACGCGTTCCGGCGGCGCCACCTCGGCCGGCCGCAGCGCGGCGTCGATGGAGCGCTGCCGCAGCCCGGAGTCCACCCAGTGGTCCACCTCGGGGGTCAGCCGCGCGACGAGATCCGCCGGGAGGAAGCCGGGCAGCATCAGATGGCCGGACGCCGCGAAGCCGGATAACTGGGCCGTGAGGTCCCCGGAACCGGTCACCATGCCACTCACCCCCTTGTGTTCAGCACACCGCCGGTCTGTGTTTACCAACGGCCGTCCGGGGCCATGCCGGACCGGTCGGCGAATGACCGAAACGGGACAGTCCCGGCGGCGGCCCGCAGAAAGCGCTCGCTCCACTCCACGAGCAGATCGTGCAGCTCGGGCGGGCCGATCACCTCGAACTCCGCGCCGGTCATGCCGAGGGCCAGCAGCGGCCACTCCAGGGAATCGGTGGACATCACCACCCGGCAGCGGTCCCCATCCGGTCCCGGCCCCTCCCGCGGAACCTCCTCGACCGTGACCCAGCGGCCGATGCGGGCGCGGACCGCGCCGGCCGGCGCCCGTACCACTGCCTCGACCCGGTACGGGGTGGGCAGCTGCCCGATCCCGGCCCGGACGAACGCGGCGGCGTCGGCGGCCGGCAGCTCGCGGGGCCGGAACCGCGCCCCGGTGGGGCGGGCCGCGCCGGTGATGCGGTCCAGCCGGAAGCTGCGCCAGTCGTGCCGGGTCAGGTCGTAGGCCACGAGGTACCAGCGGCGGCCCAGCATGACCAGCCGGTGCGGCTCCGCATGCCGCTCGGTGCGCTCGCCGCTGCCCGCCGTGTAGCCGAAACGGACGCGTTCGGCGTCCCGGCACGCCAGGGCCAGGCCCGTCAGCAGATCCGGGTCCACCCCGTCCGGCGCGGCGGCGGCGCCGTCCCAGCCGGGCGCGGGGACGGTGACCTCGCGCAGGGCCTCCACCCGGTGCCGCAGCCGGGCTGGCAGCACCCGGACCACCTTGGCCAGCGCCCGTACCGAGGACTCGGCGACCCCCGCCACCGGGCCCTGCGCGGCGGCCTGGAGTCCCACCACCAGGGCGACGGCCTCCTCGTCATCGACCACCAGCGGCGGCAGCGCGGCACCGGCCGCAAGCTGGTAGCCGCCCTCGGTACCGCGCTGGGCCTCGACCGGATAGCCGAGGTCGCGCAGCCGGTCGATGTCGCGGCGCAGGGTGCGCACCGAGACCCCGAGCCGGTCGGCCAGCTCGGCGCCCGGCCAGAAACGGTGGGTCTGGAGCAGGGACAGCAGCCGGAGGGTGCGGGAGCTGGTGTTGGCCATGACCCCATTGTCCGGGTGCTTGCGGACAGGAAGTGGCCGCTGGGCTCCCTAGCGTGGGAGACGCCGGTGACGGACACCACCCCGAGGAGTACCGCCATGACCACCACCCCCGCTTCCCCGCTCTCCCTCTCCGCTGCCGCTTCGGCCGCTTCGGCCGCGGACGGCGAACGCACCGACCTCCTGGAGACCCTGCGCCTGCACCGCGACTTCCTCCGCTACACGGTGCGCGGGCTCACCGACGAGCAGGCCGGACGGCGCACCACCGTGAGCGAGCTGTGCCTGGGCGCCCTGATCAAGCACGTCGCGGCGACCGAGCGGCAGTGGACCGCCTTCGTCGTGGCCGGGCCGTCGGCGATCGGGGACTTCACCGAGGAGTCGGCGGAACTGCGTCAGGAGTGGGCGGACGACCTGCGGATGCTGCCCGGGGACACCCTGGCCGGGCTGCTGGCGGAGTACGCGGAGGTGGCGCGCCGGACCGAGGAGATCGTGGCGGGCCTCGACGGCCTCGGCCACTCCCACCCGCTGCCGGCCGCGCCCTGGTTCGCGCCGGGCGCGCGCTGGTCGGCGCGCCGGACGCTGCTGCACATCATCGCGGAGACGGCGCAGCACGCCGGGCACGCGGACATCATCCGGGAGGCGCTGGACGGGCAGAAGACGATGGGCTAAGGGGTGTCTGCCGTTCCCGTTCCCGTGGCGAAGCGCTTGCGGGATTCCTCGATGTGCCGCAGGTTCCGGTGGGTCCAGGAGCACATCGTGTCGACGGTGGCCCGCAGGCCGCGCCCGGGACCGGTCAGGGTGTACTCCACGCGCGGTGGCACGGTGGGGTGCACCTCGCGGTGGACCAGGCCGTTGCGTTCCAGCATGCGCAGGTTCTGGGTGAGCATCTTGTGGCTGATGCCCTCGACCTCGGCGCGCAGCTCGCTGAAGCGCAGGGTGCGCTCGCCCAGGGCCTCGATGATCAGCAGGGCCCATTTGTTGGCGACGTCGGAGAAGATCTCGCGGGCGAGCGAGTCGGCGCGCCGCAGGTCCGCCTCGTCGGGCAGGCCGCTGTACTGCTTGGTCACCATCGGGTTCCTCAGTCACGGAAAAGTGCGTTCTTCCAGGTCAGCGTTTACTCTCCTATGGTTTCCAAGGAACCGCAAGAGAGCGCAGATGCCGCTGAAAGAGGAAACGGAGCCACCCATGGCCATCACCCTGATCGACCCGCCCGGACTGCCCGCCGTCGACGCCTACCGGCAGGTGTCGATCGCGACCGGCTCGAAGCTGGTCTTCGTCGCCGGCCAGGTCTCCTGGGACGCGGACGGGACGACGGTGAGCGAGGGCGACCTCGCCGCCCAGGTCGAACGCTGCTACCTGAACGCGGCCACCGCGCTGGCCGCGGCCGGCGCGACCTTTCGCGACGCGGCGAAACTGACCGCCTACGTCGTGGACTGGACCCCGGACAAACTGCCGGTGTTCCTCTCCGGCGTGGCCCGGGCCGCCGACCGGCTGGGCATCACCCCGCTCCCGCCGGCCACGCTCATCGGGGTGGCCGCCCTGGACGTCCCCGAGCATCTGGTGGAGGTCGAGGTCACCGCCGTCCTCGACTGACGGCGCGAGGCCGTGTCCCCGCCGGTGCCGGTGCCGGGACGGGCGGCGGCCCCGGGCCCCGGCACCGGAGGACCCGGCCCGGGGCCCGGCCCCGGCTGAGGCAGAATGCGCACATGAGTCTGTTCCGCGACGACGGCATCGTGCTGCGCACCCAGAAGCTGGGCGAAGCGGACCGGATCATCACCCTGCTCACCCGCACCCACGGACGCGTGCGGGCGGTGGCGCGCGGTGTGCGGCGCACCAAGTCGAAGTTCGGGGCGCGGCTGGAACCGTTCTCCCACGTCGACGTGCAGTTCTTCGCGCGCGGCAGCGAGCTGATCGGCCGCGGACTGCCGCTGTGCACCCAGACCGAGACCATCGCCGCCTACGGGCAGCCCATCGTCGGCGACTACGCCCGCTACACCGCCGGCACGGCCATGCTGGAGACCGCCGAGCGCTTCACCGACCACGAGGGGGAGCCCAACGTCCAGCAGTACCTCTTGCTGGTCGGCGGGCTGCGCACCCTCGCGAGCGGGGAGCGTACGCCCGGCATGGTGCTGGACGCGTTCCTGCTGCGGTCGCTGGCGATGGGCGGCTACGCGCCCAGCTTCGAGGACTGCGCGAAGTGCGGGCTGCCCGGGCCGAACCGTTTCTTCTCCATCGCCGCGGGCGGGGTGATCTGCGGCGACTGCCGGGTGCCCGGGAGCGTCGTCCCCTCGCCCGAGGCGCTGCGGCTGCTCGGCGCGCTGCTGACGGGCGACTGGCCGGCGGCGGAGGCCGCCGAGAGCCGGCACGTACGGGAGGGGAGCGGGCTGGTCTCCGCGTACCTGCACTGGCATCTGGAGCGCGGGCTGCGTTCGTTGAGATTCGTGGAGAAGGGCTGAGCGGGGTTACGCTCGACCGCAGAGCATTCGAACCGTGGAGAGTCCCCTATGGCCGCCGTCCAGCGCCGGTTCCTGTCCCGGCAGCACCGTGAGTACCGGGCGCCCGATCCCCACCCCTCCGGCGCGCAGCCGCCGAAGCTGCCGGGTGAACTGATCCCGCAGCACGTGGCGATCGTCATGGACGGCAACGGCCGCTGGGCGAAGGACCGCGGACTGCCGCGCACCGAGGGCCACAAGGTCGGCGAGACCGTCGTCCTGGACGTGGTCAAGGGCTGCCTGGAACTCGGTGTCAAGAACCTCTCCCTGTACGCCTTCTCCACCGAGAACTGGAAGCGCTCCCCGGAGGAGATCCGCTTCCTCATGGCGTTCAACCGCGACGTGATCGACCGGCGCACCGACGAACTCGACGCGATGGGCGTCCGCATCCGCTGGGCCGGGCGCGAGCCGCGGCTGTGGAAGTCGGTGGTGACCAAGCTCAAGGCCGCCGAGGAACGCACCCGTGACAACGACGCGATGACGCTGTACATGTGCGTCAACTACGGCGGCCGGGCGGAGATCGCCGACGCGGCGGCCCGGCTCGCGGCGGACGCGGCGGCGGGGCGCATCGACCCGGCGAAGGTCACCGAGAAGACCGTGGCCCGGTACATGTACCACGCCGACATGCCGGACGTGGACCTGTTCATCCGGCCCTCGGGCGAACAGCGCACCTCCAACTACCTGATCTGGCAGAGCGCCTACGCCGAGATGGTCTTCCAGGACATCCTGTGGCCGGACTTCGACCGGCGGGACCTGTGGGACGCGTGCGTCGAGTACGCCTCCCGCGACCGCCGGTTCGGCGGGGCGCTGCCCAACGAGGTCCTGCTCGCGCGGGAGGCCGCCGCCCAGCGGCACGGGGACGTCAGCGGCTGAGGACGGGATCGCCGACGGCGAAGACCCAGTCGGAACAGTACGACTCGGGGAGCGCCTCCACCTCCAGCCGCAGCACGTCCGTGACATCGAGGTCGAAGCTCTCGCTCTCCCCGAACGTGAAGGTCCGGCTCGCCAGCACCTCGCCGTCCCCGCGCACGGTGAACCGTACGGTCTCCTCCACCGACGTGTCGTGGAACCCGGCGGTGAGGCGCAGCGACGCCCAGGAACGGCCCAGATTGTAGGAGACCGGCTCCTCCAGGATGCAGGTGCTGAAGCTGAGGGAGTCCGCGTACGGGGAGCCGTCGATGTGGACGGGCTCGGGCAGGACGCCGTAGGGCAGGGTCACCGGTTCGAGCGACACCAGGGGCGTCGAGTCGCTCTCCGGCGGATCCTCGACGAGCTGCCCGCCCCCTTCCTCCTCGTCCGCCTGCTCGCCGTCGTCCCCCGCCGGTCGCGTGACGGTCACCGTGACAGTGGCCTCCGGCGCGGCGGACGCGCCGTCCGCACCGGAACCGCCGGCGAGCAGATAGCCGCCGGCCCCGCCCAGCGCGATCGCCGCCACCGCCCCGGCGGCCAGCAGCGGCACCCCGCGTAACCGCCGCGGGGCCGGTTCGAAGGGCGGAGGCGGCGGCAGGGACGGCGGCGGGGACGGCGGCAACGGCGGGGACGTTCCGCCGCCGGTGGGCGCGCTCGCCGCCCGCAGCTCCCGCACCCACCCGGTGAGGCTGTGCGGCCGGCGCTCCGGCCGCGCCTCGAAGAGCCGCAGCAGCGGCGCGGAGGACCCCGCCCCCGGCAGCGCGCCGAACGCCGCCCGCAGCTCCTCCGGGGTGGTGGGCGGGGACTGCCCGCCGAGCAGGAAGTACGCCAGCGCCCCGAACGCGTACCGGTCGGCGGCCGGCGACCGCTTCCCCTCGTACACCTCGGGCGCCGCGAAGCCCGGGGTCAGCCACGGCTCGGCGGTGTGATGCTCGGTGGCCAGCTTGCTCAGCCCGAAGTCCACCAGCGTCGCCTGGCCGTTCGCGTCCACCATCACATTGCCCGGCGACAGATCGCCGTGGATGACGGTGCGCCCGGAGGGCGTGGCCGCGCCGGAGTGCAGCCAGTCGAGCACCTCGGCGAGCTGTTCGAGGGTCCGCAGCACGGCGCGCCGCTCGGCGGGCAGCGCCAGCTCCGCCGACAACTCGGCGCGCCAGTCCCGCAGATCGAGCCCGTCGACATGGTTCATCACCAGACACAGCGCCCGCCCGGTCGTCGACCCGCCCCGCCCGGCCGGATGGGGCGGCGGCCCCTCGAAGTGCTCCCGGACCCCGACCACCCCGACCCGGTGCGCGAACCGCAACAGCTCGGCCTGCTCGTTCCACTTGCCACTGATCTCGGCGAACCGCTGCCGGCTGACGGTCCGCTGCATGTCCAGCACCTTGACGACCACGGGCTCGGTACCACCGGACAACTCGATCTCGGCGAGATACAGCACGGCCTCGCCACCCCGCCCGATGGACCGCGCCAGCCGATACCGGTCCGCGGCCCCGTCCGGCCCCACGAACAGACTCCCCGCCACGCTGCCCCCATTTCCCCCGGCGACAAGGGCACCCACGTTACGCGCCGGGACGGTCAGCCGTCAGTCCCCTCCCCGGGCACGAACGCCCGCCGGATCTCCTCGGCGGCCGCGGGCCGGCGCGCTCAGCGTGACCAGAAGTACAGGTGCGCGCCGCGCAGGTCACCGTCGAAGTGGTAGCAGGCGCCGCCGGCCGGCCCCGGGTGTCCGTGCCGGGACGGCGGCCGGATGCCGCTGCCCCGGGAGGTCAGCGTGGGCGCGCAGTGCAGGACCTCGTCCGCTATGCGTTCCAGGTCGACCGCCGCGTTCCGGTGGTCCAGGCGCATGTACTGCCGTTCCGTGAGGAAGGCCAGATCCTCCGGAAGATCGGTGGCACGCAGCCGGGGCGTCTCCCGGCCCACCAGCACGGGGAGGACCGGGATGTCGTACTCCCGGGCCCGCAGTATCTCGTGGTGGGCCCAGTCGCGTTGCTGCCCCGCGGGCCCCGGTGCGCGCTCTGCGGACCGCTCGGCCCAGCGGGGGCCGATGACGGCCAGCAGGACCCGGCAGCGGCGCAGGGCGTCCTCGATACCGTGGGTGTAGTCCGTGCCGGGGGCGATGGACCGGCTGGCGAAGAAGACGTGATCGGGCCCGAAACGGTGAGCCAGTTCCCTCTGGACGAGGGCCGCGGCCATCTCCGCGTCACCCGTGCGGTAATTCACGAAGACTTCCGGGGCTACCGACATGCGGTGTCACCTCAGGGAGGACTCACAGGGTCGTCAGGGGTGTTTCCCGTTTCCTCTTGCCGCCGTGCATTCGTCGCAGGTGCCGAAGATCTCCACCGTGTGACCGACGTCCGTGAAGCCGTGGTCGCGGGCCACCGCCTCCGCCCATTTCTCCACCGCCGGGCCCTCCACCTCCACGGCCTTGCCGCAGATCCGGCAGACCAGGTGGTGATGGTGGTCGTCCGTGCTGCACCGGCGGTAGACGGCTTCGCCGTCGCTGGTGCGCAGGACGTCGACCTCGCCGGCGTCCGCGAGCGACTGGAGGGTCCGGTAGACGGTGGTCAGGCCGACCGAGTCGCCGCGGTGTTTGAGCATGTCGTGCAGCTCCTGCGCGCTGCGGAACTCGTCCACCTCGGCCAGCGCCGCCGCCACCGCCGCACGCTGGCGGGTCGACCGGCCACGGACCGGGGGTCCTGGCGTGTCCACGTCTACCACTGCTCCCTGCTCATGCTGGGCGTCCTTGTGCGCCCCAAGGGTAGCGGCTTCGCTAAGGCTGGGCCGCCAGGGCGTTCTCGGTGGCCGGGGACGGCTGTGCCGACCGGCGGGCTCGGTGCCGGGCCAGGGGCAGGGCCAGCAGCGACACCACCGCGAAGACGCCGAGGGCGATCAGGACGATCGTCGCGCCGGGCGGTACGTCCGCGTGGTACGAGGTGACCGTGCCGGAGATCGAGACCAGCACGCCCACGGCCATGGAGAGGATCAGGGTCGCCTTGAAGCCGCGGGTGACCGCCTGGGCCGTCACCACGGGGATCACCATCAGCGCGCTCACCAGCAGCAGCCCCACCACCCGCATGGCGACCGTCACGGTGGCCGCGGCCGTGACCGCCAGCAGGAGGTTCAGGGCGCGGACCGGCAGTCCGGTGACCCGGGCGAACTCCTCGTCCTGGCAGACGGCGAACAACTGCCGGCGCAGCCCCAGCGCCACGCACAGCACGAACGCCGACAGGACGCAGATCGCCGTGATGTCCTGCGGGGAGACGGTGGTGATCGAGCCCCACAGGTACGAGGTGAGGTTGGCGGTCGAGCCGCCCGGTGCCAGGTTGATGATCATGACGCCGCCCGCCATACCGCCGTAGAACAGCATCGCCAGCGCGATGTCGCCGCGCGCCCGTCCCGAGGAGCGCAGCAGTTCCATGGCGATCGCGCCGAGGGAGGAGACCAGGACGGCCATCCACACCGGGTTGGTCTGGAGCAGGAACCCCAGCGCGACGCCGGTCAGCGCCACGTGCCCGATGCCGTCGCCCATCAGGGCCTGGCGGCGCTGGACGAGGAAGATGCCGACCGCGGGCGCGGCCACCCCGATCAGCAGCGCGGCCAGCAGGGCCCGCTGCATGAACGCGTAGTCCAGGAGTTCCAGCATCAGAGGATCCCCGTTTCCAGCTCGTGCGGATGGCAGGCGTTGGTGGCTTCCACCAGGCCGGCGGACAGGGACACCGAGCGGGTGATCAGCGGCTCCAGCGGGCCCAGCTCGTGCAGGACGACCAGCGTGGACACGCCCTGGGCCAGCTGGCTGCGCAGGGTGTCCGCCAGGATGCGCTGGCTGGCCAGGTCCACGCCGGCCAGCGGCTCGTCCATGATCAGCAGCTCCGGTTCACCGGCCAGCGCCCGGGCGATCAGCACCCGCTGGTGCTGGCCGCCCGACAGCGCCTCCACCGGGTCCCCGGACCGGTCGGCGAGGCCGACCAGCTCCAGTGCCCGGTCCACCGCCGCCCGGTCCGCGCGTCCCAGGGGCCGCAGCCGGCGCCGGGCGAGCCGCCCGGCGGAGACCACCTCGCGTACGGTCGCGGGCACCCCGCCGGCCGCTGTGGAGCGCTGCGGGACGTACCCCACCCGGCGCCAGTCGCGGAACCGCCGCACCGGGGTGCCGAACAGCGCCAGCTCCCCGCCGGTGACCGGCACCTGGCCGACGGCCGCGCGGACCGCCGTGGACTTGCCCGAGCCGTTGGCGCCCAGCAGGGCCACCACCTCGCCCGGCCCCACGGTCAGGTCGATGCCGCGCAGCACGGGCCGGCCGCCCAGCTCGGCGTGTACGCCGCGCAGGGTGAGCGGGGTCTCGGCTATGGCGGAGTCCGCGGCCGGTTCCATGCGGGGTCCTTCCCTTTGTCCGTCAGGAGGCGCCGAGCGCGTCGCGCAGGGCCGCCAGATTGGCGCGCATGACCTCCAGGTAGTCAGCGCCGGCGGACTGGTCGGTGATTCCCTCCAGCGGGTCGAGCACGCCGGTCTTCAGCCCGAGGTCGTCGGCGAGGGTGCGGGCGGTGGCGTCGCTGGCGAGGGTTTCGAAGAAGACGGTGCTGACGTTGTCCTGCTCGGCGACCTCGTGCAGCTCGCGCAGCCGGGCGGCGCTGGGCTCCGACTCGGGGTCGATGCCGGCGATGGCCTCCTCGTGCAGCCCGTACCGCTCGGCGAGGTAGCCGAAGGCGGCGTGGGTGGTGATGAAGGTCCTGGTCTCGGTGTCGGCGAGGCCGGTGGTGAACTCCTCGTCGAGGGTGGTCAGCTCGGCGATCAGGGCCTCGGTGTTGGCCTCGTAGTCGGCGGCGTTGTCCGGGTCGGCCTCGGCGAGCGCGGTGCCGACGCCCTGCGCGACCTCCGCGTACTTCACCGGGTCCAGCCAGATGTGCGGGTCCTCGGCGCCGTGGTCGTGACCGTGGCCGTCGTCAGCGTGGTCGTGATCATGGTCGTGATCGTCGTCGGCGTGCTCGTCGTGCTCATCGTGCTCGTCGTCGTGCGCGTGGTCCTCGTCCGTCCCGTGCGCTTCCAGGGAGGTGAACGAGGTGGCCTCGACGATGTGCTGGACGCCGGACTGCGCGATCGCCTCGTCGACGGCCGGCTGGAGTCCCTTGAGGTAGACGATGACGTCCGCCTCGGTCAGCCGGGCGGTCTCCTTGGGGCTCAGATCCAGGTCGTGCGGCTCCACGCCGGGCTTGGTGAGCGTGGTGACCGAGACGTGCTCGCCGCCGATCCGCTCGGCCAGGAACTCCATCGGATAGAACGACGCCGTCACCTCCAGGGCGCCGTCCGCGCCGCCGTCCCCGGCCGTCCCGGAGTCGGATCCGCAGGCGGTCAGGGTGAGCACTCCGAGGGCCGCCGCGCCGGCGGCGAGAGTGCGGGCGGGGGATATCCGGGGGCGGCGTCGTCTGCTCATGACAGCCATTTTCAAGTGGGATGGAAACCATTGTCAAACGTTGGACCGGGTATGTGACCGGTACCTCCCGATGGCATCCCGATGGCCCCGATACCCGCCGGTGATCCGGCCCTCACGATTTGCTGCGGCCCCCTCGTACGCCGGTAATCTGGGGCCACTCCATCGTCGTCCTGAAGAGAGCACCGTGGCCGCCGACAAGATCGACACTATCGTCAGCCTCAGCAAGCGCCGTGGCTTTGTCTACCCGTGCAGCGAGATCTACGGCGGGCAGCGCGCCGCCTGGGACTACGGTCCGCTGGGCGTGGAGCTGAAGGAGAACATCAAGCGCCAGTGGTGGCGTTCGATGGTCACCTCGCGCGACGACGTGGTCGGGATCGATTCCTCCGTCATTCTGGCCACCGAGGTGTGGGAGGCATCGGGTCACGTCGCCACCTTCACCGACCCGCTCACCGAGTGCACCTCCTGCCACAAGCGCTACCGCGCCGACCACCTGGAAGAGGCGTACGAGGCCAAGCACGGCCACCTCCCGGCCGCCGGCCTGAGCGACCTGAACTGCCCGAACTGCGGCAACAAGGGCACCTTCACCGAGCCCAAGCAGTTCTCCGGCCTGCTGTCCACCCACCTCGGCCCGACTCAGGACTCGGGTTCGGTGGCGTATCTGCGCCCGGAGACCGCGCAGGGCATCTTCACCAACTTCGCCTCGGTGCAGCAGACCTCGCGCCGCAAGCCGCCGTTCGGCATCGCCCAGATGGGCAAGTCGTTCCGGAACGAGATCACCCCGGGCAACTTCATCTTCCGCACCCGCGAGTTCGAGCAGATGGAGATGGAGTTCTTCGTCAAGCCCGGCGAGGACGAGCAGTGGCAGATCTACTGGATGGAGCAGCGCTGGAACTGGTACCGGGGCCTGGGCCTGCGCGAGGAAAACATGCGCTGGTACGAGCACCCGAAGGAGAAGCTGTCGCACTACTCCAAGCGCACCGCCGACATCGAGTACCGCTTCAACTTCGGCGGCTCGGAGTTCGGTGAGCTGGAGGGCGTGGCCAACCGCACGGACTACGACCTGAGCGCGCACTCCAAGGCCTCCGGCCAGGACCTCAGCTACTTCGACCAGGAGGCCGGCGAGCGCTGGACCCCCTACGTCATCGAGCCGGCCGCCGGTGTCGGCCGGGCGATGCTGGCGTTCATGCTCGACGCCTACGTCGAGGACGAGGCGCCCAACGCCAAGGGCAAGCTGGAGAAGCGCGTCGTGATGCGCTTCGACCCGCGGCTGGCCCCGGTCAAGGTCGCGGTGCTGCCGCTGTCCCGCAACCCGCAGCTGTCCCCGAAGGCGAAGGGGCTGGCGACGGCGCTGCGCCAGCACTGGAACATCGAGTTCGACGACGCGGGCGCCATCGGCCGCCGCTACCGCCGCCAGGACGAGATCGGTACGCCGTTCTGCGTCACCGTCGACTTCGACACCCTGGAGGACAACGCGGTGACCGTGCGCGAGCGCGACACCATGAAGCAGGAGCGCGTCTCGCTCGACCAGATCGAGTCGTACCTGGCCAGCCGCCTGATCGGCTGCTGAGCGCCCCGCGTCCCCCCGTGGCCCGGTCCCGCGTCGGCGGGGCCGGGCCACGGCCGTGACGGTCGCTACCAGCCCGAGGTGTCCAGCTTGCAGTCGAACGGGCGGGGGACGGTGAAGCTGTCGCCGAACAGCAAGGTGTTGTGCCGGCGGTACCCCGTCCCGCTGGGGGAGTGGTACACCGTGACGGTGGATTCGAGCATGTCCACCAGCAGGTACACCGGAACCCCCGCCCTGCCGTAGGCCAGTACTTTGTCGACCCGGTCGATGTCGGCCGTGGCGGCGGAGGTCAGCTCGGCGACCAGGGAGAGGGATTCACCGGGGAGATGGATGCTGTCGACGAGCGTCGCGGACTCGTCCGACACATGGATGTCGGGACCGTACGCGCGTCCCTGCCCGGCGAAGGTGAACAGATGCGGGCCGGTGTCGATGACATGGCCTTCGGGCTCATGGCCGGAGAGCTGCTGGACGATGCTGCGCATCACCGGGCGGTAGGTCCCCTTCGACCACGGTGACACAACGATCTTCCCCTCGATGATCTCGGCCCGAAAGCCGTCCGGTACCTCCATCTCCTCCACCATGCGGCACAGTTCCTCGAACGATGCCGGGGTGCGAGCCCCTATCGATTCCCGTTGCTCCATCACCATCGTCATGATGCACCTCCTCGGGCGCCCGGGCCAGTAACCACACACAGTGTAGGAGCGGCTACCGACAGCCCGCCCCACCGTGGCCCGGTCCCGCGTCGGCGGGGCCGGGCCACGGCTGTTGCCGGGTTACTTCTCCCAGTCGGCGGTGTCGATCGCGCAGTCGAACGGGGCGGGGAGCGCCACCGTCGGGCCGAACAGCACGGTGTTCTGCTGCTGGTAGCCCTGGGCGGAGGGGGCCGTGTACACGGTGAGGCTGCCCTTCTGCATGTCCACCAGGAGGTAGACCGGGACGCCCGCCACCCCGTAGCACTCCACCTTGTCGTACCGGTCGACGTCCGCCGTGGAAGCCGAGGTCAGTTCGGCGACCAGGGACAGGGCGTGCCCCGGCAGCCGCGGACTGCGGATCCGGGTGGCCTGGGCGTCCGCCACATGCAGGTCGGGGCCGAACGCACGGCTCAGCTCGGGAAAGATGTAGAGACAGGGAGCGACACTCACCCGGTGCCCCGCGGGAAGGTGCGGCCGGAGCTGATCCGCCAGGGAGTCCATGATGTCCAGGTAGTACCCCTGCGACCATGGCGACATGATGATCTTTCCCCCGGTGATCTCCGCCCGATACCCCTCGGGCACCTCCATCTCCTCCAGCGTCTGACACAGCTCCTCGAACAGTGCCGGGGACGGTATCGCCATCGGTCGCTCTATCACCATCGTCATGATGCACCTCCTCGGGCGCCCGGGCCAGTAACCACACACAGTGTAGGAGTGGCTACCGACAGCCCCCCTCGGCCGCGGTGTTCAGGCCCGCAGGCCGCGCAGCAGCAGGGCGATGACCGTCGTGAGGGCGTCGGCGGTCTCGGGGTGCGACCACTCGGCGGCGTGTGCCGGTTTGTGGAAGACGGCGGTGGCCCGGTGGATGGCGTGTGCGGTGGTCTCGGCGTCCGGCGGGCCCGGGGCGAACTCGCCCGAGGCGCGGCCCGCTTCGATCAGCGTGGTGAGCTGGCCGATGAGATCCGCTATGTGTTCGGACACCACCTCGCGGTGCTCCTCGACCAGCACCTGGTACGTCGCGAACAGCTCGGGGTCGTCGGTCGCCTTGCGCCGCTTGGCCGCGAACAGCGCCCGCAGCCACGCCTCCAGCCGCTCCCCGGCCGGCTCCGGGCCGTCCGCGATCCGGGCCAGCCGGCCGGTGGTGGTGTGCAGCCAGCGGCGGATGACCGCCTCGCGCAGCGCCGTCTTGGTGCGGAAGTGCCGGTAGACGGTGCCGTGGCTGACCCCGAGGGCGCGCGCCACGTCCACCACGGTGGCCTTGGCCGGGCCGTAGCGGCGCAGCACGTCCTCGGTGGCGCGGAGGATGTCCTCGGGGGTCAGCGGCTCCGGCGGCATCGGGCGTCCTCCGCGTTCCGGCAGCTGGGGCGGTCAGCTGCTCTTCTTCTCGCTGTCCAGATGGGCCATCTGGGACTCCGGGTAGCGTTCGCCGGCCGCCGCTCCGGGCGGCACCGCCGCCTCGATGGCGGCCAGATCGCCGTCGTCGAGCGTAACGTCCAGCGCCCCCAGGGCCTCACTCAGCCGCTTGCGGGTGCGGGCGCCCACCAGCGGGACGATGTCCTCGCCGCGGGCGAGCACCCAGGCGATGGCGAGCTGGGCGACCGAGCAGCCGCGTTCGCCGGCCAGTGCCCGCAGCTGTTCCACCAGGCCGAGGTTGTGGCGCAGGTTGTCGCCGCGGAAGCGCGGGGTGGCGCCGCGGAAGTCCCGGGTGCCGAGCGGGCGGTCCGGCTGCCAGTGGCCGCTGATCAGGCCCCGGGAGAGCACGCCGTAGGCGGTGACGCCGATGCCGAGTTCGCGGCAGACCGGCAGGATCTCGTCCTCGATGCCCCGGGAGATGAGGGAGTACTCGATCTGGAGGTCGGTGATGGGCGCGGTCGCGGCGGCGCGGCGGATGGTGCCGGGGCCGACCTCCGAGAGGCCGATGTGCCGGACGTGCCCGGCCCGCACCAGATCGGCGATGGCGCCGACCGTTTCCTCGATGGGAACGTCCGGGTCGACGCGGGCGATGCGGTAGATGTCGATGTGGTCGGTGCCCAGCCGCTGGAGGGAGTAGGCGGCGAAGTTGCGGACGGCGGCGGGCCGGCCGTCGTAGCCGAGGAACGCGCCGTCCACATCCCGCAGGGCGCCGAACTTCACGCTGATGAGGGTGCGCTCGCGCAGGTCGGCGGAGAGGGAGCGCAGGGCCTCGCCGATCAGCAGTTCGTTGTGGCCCATGCCGTAGAAGTCGCCGGTGTCCAGGAGGGTGATCCCGGCCTCCAGGGCGGCGTGGACGGTGGCGAGGGATTCCGCGCGGTCGCTGTCGCCGTACATGCCCGACATGCCCATGCAGCCGAGGCCGAGGGCGGAGACCGGCAGGCCGGGGCCGGTACCGAGGGTGCGGACGGGAGTGGAGGGGGTCGTCGTCATGCCGCCGAGCGTGGCACATGGAATGACAGATTTCAATATCTGTCAGCCGATGCGGGGCGGCCGGTGCCGGCCGGGTACGGGACAATGGGCGGATGACCGCACCGCCCGTACCCTCCCTGCAGATCGGACCGCACACCGTCGACCCGCCCGTGGTGCTCGCCCCCATGGCCGGGATCACGAACGCGCCGTTCCGCACCCTGTGCCGGGAGTTCTCCGGGGGCCGCGGGCTGTTCGTCAGCGAGATGATCACCACCCGGGCCCTGGTCGAGCGCAACGAGAAGACCATGCAGCTCGTCCACTTCGACGCCGCCGAGAAACCGCGCTCCATCCAGCTCTACGGGGTCGACCCCGGCACCGTCGGCCGCGCCGTGCGCATGATCGCGGACGAGGACCTGGCCGACCACATCGACCTGAACTTCGGCTGCCCCGTCCCCAAGGTGACCCGGCGCGGCGGCGGCTCGGCCCTGCCGTACAAGCGCCCGCTGCTGCGCGCCATCCTCCGCGAGGCCGTCCGGCACGCGGGCGCCCTGCCGGTGACGATGAAGATGCGCAAGGGCATCGACGACGACCACCTCACCTACCTCGACGCGGGCCGGATCGCGGTCGAGGAGGGCGTCACGGCGATCGCGCTGCACGGCCGCACGGCGGCGCAGCACTACGGCGGCGAGGCCGACTGGTCGGCGATCGCCCGGCTGAAGGAGGCCGTCCCGGAGATTCCGGTGCTCGGCAACGGCGACATCTGGACGGCGGACGACGCGGTGCGGATGATGCGCGAGACCGGCTGCGACGGGGTCGTCGTGGGACGCGGCTGCCTGGGCCGGCCGTGGCTGTTCGGCGACCTGGTGGCCGCCTTCGACGGGCGCGGGCCGCAGGCGTACGCGCGCCCCTCGCTGGAGCAGGTCGCCGAGGTCATGGTGCGGCACGCCCGGCTGCTGGGGGAGTGGCTGGGCGACGAGGCGCGCGGCGTCATCGACTTCCGCAAGCACGTCGCCTGGTACACCAAGGGCTTCTCGGTCGGCTCGGAGGCGCGCCGCAGGCTGGCGGTGGCCGGCTCGCTGGACGAGCTGGCCGCGCTGCTGGGCGAGCTGGACCTGACACAGGAGTGGCCCCCGGGGGCGGACGGCCCCCGGGGACGCACCTCGGGCCGCAACCGGGTCGCCCTGCCGGACGGCTGGCTGGGCGACCCGTACGACTGCGCGGGCGTGGCGGCGGACGCGGAGCTGGACACCTCCGGCGGGTAGGGCCGGGCGGGCCGGTGGCGGAGGGCCCGGCCCTCATGCGTTCCGGGGCCCGCCGCCGCGGTCAGCCGGCCGGCGCCGGGGCCGGCTCGTCTCTGCCGTCCCGGTCGCCGCGCCGGGCGCGGGCGACCGCCGTCGCCGCCCCCGCCGTCGCCGCCGTCAGCAGCGCCGCCGTCACCAGCGCGGCGCTCAGCCACAGCGGGGCGCGCAGTCCCGCGCCCGCCGTGAGCGCGACGCCGCCCAGCCAGGGCCCCGCCGCCGCGCCGATGTTGAGGCAGGCGGTGGCGAAACTCCCGGCCAGCGTCGGCGCGTCGGCCGCCGCGTACAGCACCTGGGAGATCAGCGTGCCGCCCACCGCGAACGACAGCGTGCCCTGCACCAGGGCGAGCGCCACCACCGCCACCGGGTGCGCGGCGCTCAGCGCGAACACCGCCCAGCCCACCGCCAGCGCCACCCCGCCACCGGTGAGCAGCGGCAGCGGACGGGAGTCGGCGTACCGGCCGCTGATCCGCACCCCGAGGAACGCGCCGGTGCCGAACAGCATCAGCAGCGCCGGGACCGTACCGGCGCCGAGCCCGGCCACGTCCGTGACGACCGGCGCGAGGTAGGTGAACGAACAGAACGTCGCACCGTTGACCAGCGCGCCGAGCAGCAGCACCAGCAGCAGCCGGGGGCGGCGCAGCACCCGCAGTTCGGTACGGGCCCCGGCCGCCGGGGCGTCCGCGCCGCCGGGCGCCGCCGGGACGGACGCCAGCACCGCCACGATGGCGGGCAGGGTCACCAGCGCCACCGCCCAGAACGCCGCCCGCCAGCCCCACAGCTGGCCGAGCCACGCCCCGCCGGGCACCCCGGCGACGCAGGCGACCGTGGTGCCCGCGAGCAGCACGGCCAGGGCCCGGCCCTTGGCCCGCTCGGGGACGAGCGCGGTGGCGGTGCTCAGCCCGACGGCCAGGAACCCGGCGTTCGCCAGTGCCCCCACCACCCGGGTGGCGAGCAGGACGGCGAAGCTGCCGGTCAGCGCGCCGACGACATGGGCGAGGACGAAGACGGCGAGGAAGCCGGTGAGGGTGGCCCGGCGCGGCCAGGTACGGCTGAGCAGCGCCATCAGCGGGGCGCCGGCCGCCATGCCCACCGCGAAGGCGGAGGTGAGCAGGCCGGCGTCGGCGAGGGTGACTCCGAGGTCGGCGGCGATGTCCGGCACCAGGCCGGCCAGCATGAACTCGGAGGTGCCCTGGGCGAAGACCGCCAGGGCGAGGAGGTGCACGGCCAGGGGCATGCGGACCCTGGGTTCGTGGGACATGGAGAAGCTCCGTGGATGATCGGTGGGTTACCGGAGGGGTTCACGGCACCGGTCGATCGGGCGCGGGGCACGGCAGGCGGCACCGCCCGCGCCGAGGGGCGGGGGCGCGCACGGAGAACGGAGAGAGCACGGTGCGGCACGGAGCGTGCCGGGTTGTGGGAATCCGTCGAGAGGGCTCGGCCTGCGCCACCGGATGACCGGTGGTCAGGGCCTGTCCGGCGGATCTTGGCGGGCCCTCGACGCCGGCTACGGCCATCTGCTGCGTTGTCGCATCGTCCGAATACGACCCGGTATGAGGACGACGCTCCGCCTTGCAGCTGACCGCATCCGACGACGAGGGCTGATCCACCAAGATCCGCCGGACAGGCCCTAGCTTCTGGACGCCTCGGGGCTCGACATGCCGGTCAGGCTAGCAGCCTTCCCGCTCCAGTACGTCGAGATATCCGGTCACCGAGGCCCGGTAGCGGCTCAGATGGGGGGTCAGCGCACGCAGGGCCAGCAGCGCCGCCTCCCGGTCACGCCCCAGGTCGAGCAGCGCGAGCGCGGTGAAGGCACTGATCTCGTCCACCAGCGGCCCGCCCGCGCCCGCGGCGGCGCGTTCGGCGGTGAGCAGGTCCGCCCCCTCCTGGGCCCGGCCGAGGTTGCGCAGGGTGCTGGCGTACTGGATGACGGCCTGCACGCGCAGGTCACCGGAGAGCCCGGCGGCGAAGGCTTCCTGGTAGTAGCGGGCCGCCTCCTCCTCGCGGTCGGTGGCGTCGTGGGCGGAGGCCAGCTCGAACAGCGCGCGTGCCTCGCCCGGCCGCTCGGCCGCGAGCGCACCCATCCGGGCCCGGAAGACAGCCGGTTCGAGCTGGTCGATGGCATCCCACAGGGCTGCCAGCCGCTCGTCCCAGCCGCCGTCGTACGGGTCGTCGCTCCGCATGGCCCGACTCTCGCACGGCGCCCGCCCGGCCGTCACCCGGTTATGCCGTGGCGGCCGCCTCCCGTACCGGCCGCACCGCCGCGCCCACCGCCGTGCGCAGCGCCAGCGGGGCCGCCGCCGACCATGCCTGGGGGGAGCAGGCGTGCGGGTACGGGACGGGGCCCAGGCTGTCCTCGCGGTCGTAGCCGGCGATCACCTCGGCCAGCCGCCAGCCGCTGCGGGCGGCCACGTCCACGATCGCGCCGGCCACCGTACGGGCCTGCGCGTGCAGCCCATACCGGGCCAGGCCCAGCGCGGCGACCGCGTTGTCGTGCGGCCACACACCGCCCCGGTGGTAGGAGAGCGGGTGGTAGGCGCCCTGGCCGCCGGCCACGGTGCGGATGCCCCAGCCGGAGAAGAACGCGGGGGACAGCAGCCGGTCCGCGACCGCCTCGGCCCGTTCCCGGTCGAGGATGCCGGACCACAGCAGATGGCCCGCGTCGGAGCCGAGCGCGTCGGCGCGGCGGCCGGTGCCGTCCAGGGCGAGTGCGGGGAAGCGGTCGGCGGGCAGCCAGAAGTCGCGGAGAAAACGGTTCTGCAGGGCGGCGGCCGTCTCCTCCAGCCGGTCCGCGTAGCCGGGGTCGTCCCACACGGTGCGGGCCAGCCGCGCGGTACGGGTCAGGGCGTCGTACGCGTACCCCTGGGCGGTGGCGGCGCTGATGACGCCCTTGGCGGGGGAGCCGTCGGCGTAGCAGATGGCGCGGGCGGAGTCCTTCCAGCTCTGGTTGGCCAGCCCGCCCTCGTCCGCGCGGTAGCGCAGATAGCCGTGCTCCTCCAGGCCGCCGTCGGTCAGCATCCAGCGCACCGCGGCCCGCGCGTGCGCCTGGAGCCGGGCGGCCGGTTCCGGGTCGTGGGCGGCGGCGTACGCCTCCAGCAGCACCAGGAACAGCGGGGTGCTGTCGACCGAGCCGTAGTAGCGGTCGTAGGGCACCTGCCGGAAGTGGGCGAGTTCGCCGTGGCGCACCTCGTGGACGATCTTGCCGGGCTGGGCGATCCGCGCCGGGTCCTCGGTACGGGCCTGGGTGGCGGCCAGCGCCAGCAGGGTGCCGTGGGCCAGCTCCGGGCGGTCCCGGAGGGCGAAGAGCGAGGTGATCAGGGCGTGCCGGCCGAGCAGGGTCAGGAACCAGGGCACGCCGGCCGCCGGTACGGCGACGGTCTCGCCCTCGGGTCCGGTGGCGGCCATCCGCAGCCCGTCGAGATCGGCCAGGCCCCGGGCGCAGGCCAGGTCCAGCTCCGGCCAGCCGGAGGAGTCGGTGGCCGGGTCGGCCCCCGGCCGGTCGGGCGGCACGGGGACGGGCCGGGGCGCGGGGGTGGCGTGCGGGTGGGCGGTGACCTTCAGCAGCAGTTCGGCGGTGCCGTGCGGCGGCAGCCGCAGCAGCCAGCACAGCCGCCGGGCGCCGCTGCCGGTCTCCTCGACGGCGTCCGGGGCGGGTTCGGCGGTGACGACGGTGCGGGCCTCCCAGTCCCGCCGCCGGTAGCCGAACTCGACGCCGTCGGGGAGTAACCGGCGGGTGCGTACCGCGTGCGGTTTCTCGTACCAGCGGTGGTCGGCGCGCAGTTCGAACTGGTCGGCGAAGTCGGCGTCCACGGTCAGGGCCAGCATGACGGTCGACTCCTCGCCCCGGTTGCTGCGCAGCCGCAGCCGCTCGGTGAGGGCGCCGGAGCCGACGGTCTGCCGCCGGAAGACGGTGTGCGCGGGTGCCTCCGCGCGGCTGCCCTGCCGGGTGACGACCGCGGTGGCGGTGTCGGTCAGCTCGTCCGAGGGCGGCACCAGGACGGTCGGGGTGCTGCCGTCGATCGTCAGCTGCCAGCGGCTGAGGTGCCGGGCGTCCCGGGCGAACAGGCCGTCGGGCCGGACTCCGCGTTCGCCGGTGATGTCACCCGAGGGGCCCACCGCGGCGAAGGTCCCGTCATGGACGAGCTGTTGGTGATGCGTGGAGGTGGTCACGAAGCCCCCCTGCGGCATGTGGCCGCGGCTCGGTGTGTTCGGTTGTGGTGGTGCTCAGGCCCTCGGTGGCGCCCTGGGCCAGCAGGTCGATGGTGAGCGCGGCCGTCCAGCCGAACGCGCGGCTGCCGCGGGCGGCGCCGGTGTACGGGTCCACGTACTCGGTGAACCGCGAGTCGGTGGCGGCCCGCAGCATCGCGGCGCGCAGCGCGGCGGCGCGGCGCGCTGCCCCGTACCGGCGCAGGCCGCGTTCCAGCAGCCAGTTCACGTTGAACCAGGCGGGCCCGCGCCAGTAGCGGCTGGCGTCGAAGGCGGCGCCGGTGAGCGCGTAGCTGGGCACCAGGGTGGTGGCCGTGCCGAGGCCGAAGTGCGGGCCGGTCATGGTGGCGATGAGCGCGTCGCTGATGTGCTCGGGCAGCCCGGGGACGATCAGCGGGATCAGCCCGGCGGCGCTGCGTTCGCGCACCGGGGCGCCGGCTCGTACGTCGTAGCTGAAGAACTGGCCGGCCTCCTCGTCCCACAGCCGCTTGCGGAGCGCGGTGGTGGCGGTCTCGGCGCGCACCAGGTGGTCGGAGGGGTCCTCGCCGATCTCCATCGCGATCTCGGCGAGCGCGTGCTCGGAGGCGATGAGCAGGGCGTTGAAGGCCGGGTCCTCGACGGCGAAGGGGTGCGGGGCGAGGTCGTCGCGGTAGCCGTGGTCGCGGTAGTCGAGCGCGAGCCGGACGTACTTGCGGTAGTCGAGGTCGGTGGGCCGGTCGCAGGGCGCGCCGTGCGCGAGGTCGGCGCGGGTGAAGGAGCCGGGCGCGGCGGGCGGCACGGCGGCGAGCGGCTGGTCCCAGCTGGGGCTGTTGTCCATGCCGGATTCCCACGGATGGACGATGGCGGCCAGCCCGTGGCCGCCGAGGTCGCGGCGTTCGGTGAGGTAGCGCTGCCAGGCGACCAGCCTGGGGTGGACGCGGGGCAGGAAGCCGCGCCGCCGGGAGGTGTCGGGGTCGGCCCGGTGGACCAGCCAGGCGGCGAGCGCGTGGATGGGCGGCTGGACGATGCCGGAGGTCTCGACGTGGCGGGGCGCGCCGGCTCCGGCGCCGCGTCCCGCGGTGGTGCTGTGCCAGAAGTCGGGGCTGGGGAAGTAGGCGTCCAGCGGCACCTCGGGGTTGAACACGATGTGCGGGATGCGGCCGTCACCCCACTGGGCGGCGAGCAGCGTCTCCAGTTCCTGCTGGGCGCGCGGCGGCGACAGGTGGCGGCGGCCGATGGCGATGAACCCGGAGTCCCAGCTCCACTGGTGCGGGTAGAGGCCGCGCGAGGGCACGGTGGAGGAGCCGGTCCAGTTGTCGAGGAGTACGTGGCAGGCACCGTCGTAGGCGGAGATCGCGTCGGGGGTGAGGGGGTGTCGGGTGCTGGGCTGGTCGGCACGTTCCACGTGTACTCCGTGCAGGTCGGGGCCGCCGTTTTTGTCGATGACACCGTAGAGTTACGTCTACTTAACACGCAAAAGTAGCGCTGTAATATCTCCATCACAAGATGAAGTGGCGAACGTCATCAGATCGCTACCGGAGACGGACCGGTGCCCATGAGCCAGCCCAAGCCCGCGACCCAGGCCAGCGCAGGGCATCTGCTGCGGCTGATCCGGCGGGGGCAGGCGGGTACCCGGGGGGAGTTGCAGCGGGTCACCGGGCTGTCACGGTCCACCGTCTCCGCGCGTCTGGACCAGCTCTTCCGCGCCGGATGGGTGCGTGAGCACGCCGGTGATCCGGTGGCCGATCCGACCGGGGGGCGCCCCGCGGTCAGGCTGGAGTTCGACGGGTCGCACGCGGTGGTGCTGGTTGCCGATCTGGAGACCCGGCACGCGCGGGCGGCTGTCCTCGATCTGAACGGCGAGGTGCTGGCCGAGCACTCCGGCCGGCTGCTGATCGACGACGGTCCCGTGGTGGTACTGGACCGGCTGGCGTCCTGGTTCGTGGAGCTGCTGGCCAAGGCCGGCACCGGTCTGGGGCTGGTGTGCGGGGTCGGGCTGTCGGTGCCTGGGCCGGTCGATTTCGGCTCCGGGGAGATCGTCCAGCCGCCGATGATGCCGGGCTGGGACGGGTTTCCGGTGCGGGCGGAGCTGCGCGCGGCGCTGGTGCGGCACGGCGGGGAGCGTACGGCGGAGCGGCTGCCGGTGCTGATAGAGAACGACGCCAATGTGATGGCGTACGCCGAGCAGCGCCTGGGATTCCCGGACTGCTCGGCGTTTCTGCTGGTCAAGGTCGGTACCGGGATCGGCGCCGGGGTCGTGGTCGACGGGGAGATGTACCGGGGGATCGACGGCGGTGCCGGGGACATCGGACACATCCGGCTGAGCGGGTTCCCGGACGCGCTGTGCCGGTGCGGCTCCTACGGCTGTCTGGCGGCGGTGGCCAGCGGGCGGGCGCTGGCGGAGCAGCTGACGGCGGCCGGGGTGCCGGTGGCGTCCGGGTCCGGGGTGCGCGATCAGCTGGCGATCGGGCAGCCGGACGCGGTGCGTCTGGCGCGGGCGGCCGGGCGGCAGGTGGGGGAGGTGCTGGCCACGGTGGTGACCCTGCTGAACCCGGGGGTGCTGGTGATCGCCGGGGATCTGGCGGGGCCGCCGTTCCTGACCGGGGTGCGGGAGCTGCTGTACCAGCGGGCGATGCCGCGGATCACGGCGGAACTCCAGGTGGTGACCGGGCGGCTGGGGGACCGGGCGGGTCTCGCCGGGGCCGGGGCCATGGTCGTGGAGTACCTCTACGCCCCGGACCGGGCGGACGCGCGGCTGGGCCGCGTCTGAGAAACGGCGCCGGTCGGGCCCGGGGCTCCCCCCGGCCTGCGGCCGGCAGGGGCCCCGGGTGCGGTGCGTCGCACGGCGGAGGGGCGGACACGGGCACCATCGGGGCGCGCGGCAGCGGGAGAGCGCCCCGTTCGCGCGTACGGTCATCGGTTGATCGTCACGCCCATTCCGCCCTTCCGCCACGGCCGCAGCACATCCGGCCGGTACCGGAGGTCTTACGACCCGGTGTGGCCGAGGAAGCGCAGCAACTCCTCCGTGACGAATGCGGGATTCTCCTCGACCAGCCAGTGGCCCGCCCCGGGCACATCCACCGCCCGCACGATGTTGGTCAGGTGCCCGGCCACGGTGGAACGCACGCCCTCCAGCTGCCCCTGCGCCGTCATGAGCAGGGCCGGGACCTCCACCGGTGCTGCCGCCTCGGTGTCGGCGGCGTCCTGGTCGAGGCTGCGGTAGAGCTCGAAGCCGCCCGCCAGGACATCGGGCCGGCTGTAGGTGCGCGCGTATTCGTCGATCTCCTCGTCGCTGAACGGGGAGTGTTGCGCGGTGCCGCCGAACGACGATCCCTCGAAGGCGACCTGGGGGTAGAACAGTGCGAGGTAGTCGCGGACGTTGTCCCCGACGACGGTCTCGGGGACGCGGGGCTGGGAGTGGAAGGCGATGTGCCAGCTCAGTGAGCGGTACGCGGCGCCGTCCAGCGCGGGTCCGGGCAGCGGCAGATCGAGGTAGCCGAGGAGTTCGGTGTCCTGCGGGAACTGGGCGGCGTACTGGAAGGCGACCGCGGCGCCCAGGTCGTGTCCGACGATCCGGGCGTCACGCACGCCGAGCTGCTCGGCGATCAGCGTGTGCACATACCGTGCCAGGGTGGCCTTGTCGTAACCGGTCGGCGAGCCGGTGCTGTCGCCCAGACCGGGGAGGTCGACGGCGTAGACGGTGTGGTGCTCGGCGAGCTCCGGCATGATCTCCCACCAGCCGTACCAGGTCTGCGGCCAGCCGTGCAGCAGGACCACCGGCGTACCGCTGCCGCCCTTGACGTAGTGCATGCGGACGCCCTCGACGTCGGCGAACTCGTGCTGGAAGGTGCCGGTGAACTCCGGGTCCGCGTGGGTGGCGGCGGCGTGGGCGGGCACGCCG
Organism: Streptomyces harbinensis; assembly: GCF_900116145.1. GTDB lineage: Bacteria > Actinomycetota > Actinomycetes > Streptomycetales > Streptomycetaceae > Streptomyces > Streptomyces carpaticus. Next base: position 38,093 of record NZ_FPAB01000003.1, read on the forward strand.
GTGTCCTGCGTGGCGCAGGCGGTGGCCCCGGTCGTCAGGGCCAGGGCGAGCGCGAGGGCGGTCAGGGTGCGGGCGAGACGGGACGAGGGGCGGCTGAAGTGCCGTTCTGCTGTGGTCATGTGTCCTGTGCTTCCGGTGCGGTGGTGGGGTCAGCGTCCGGTGGTGCCGTCGGTCAGCTCGCGCAGGATGTCCGCGTGCCCGGCGTGGCGACCGGTCTCCTCGATCAGGTGGACGAGTGCCCAGCGGACGCTGGGAGCGGGTCCGCGCGTCTGCGGGCGGGGCAGGGGTGCGCCGAGGCCGGTGCACGCGTCGAGGACGGCGTCGGCGCGCGCGACGGTCTCCCGGTAGCGGGCGACGACATCGGCCACGCTGTCCCCGGGCGAGGCGTCGAAGGTCGCCTGCCAGTCGGTGATCTCCTCGCCGAGGAACGTGGCCCGCTCGACGGCGGTGAGGTGGTGGAGCAGGCCGAGCAGGTTCGTGCCCGAGGGCGTTCTGAACGTGCGGACCTGCGGTTCGGGAGCGCCCTCGACCTTCGCGGCGATCGAGTCACGCAGGTAGCCGAGGAATCCGCGCAGGACCTCGGTCTCACTGTTCCCGGTGCGGGGCGGCGGGGTGTCGCGGCGGGTGGCGGGCATCGTGCCTTCTCTCGGTGGGCCGGGCGGGTTCAGCCGGCGCGGCGGATGATTAGGACGTGATCGGTGACCTCGGCCGTACGCCCTTCCGGTCCGGTGGCGGTCCTGCGGGGCGCGGCGGCACGCTCGATCGCCCAGGTCCCCGCGTCCAGGGCGATCCCGGCGGCGACCTCGTGGGGGGACGGGAAGCGGGCGTCCTGCTCCCATGACCAGGGAGCGACCGAACCGTGGTCGACGACCAGCAGCCGCCCGCCGGGGCGCAGTGCGTGCGCGGCTGCCCGCAGCACGGCCGCCCTGTCCAGCTCGAAGGGGGTGTGCAGGTAGTGGGCGCAGACGAGGTCGAACGCACCGCCGGGGAAGGTCTCGCCCAGATCGTGCCGCTCGGCCGCGACGCGCCCGGCCACGCCGTGCGAGGCGGCGAGGCCGGCCAGCCGTCCGACCGCCACCGCCGACACGTCGACGGCGGTGACCTGCCACCCGTGACGGGCGAGCCAGAGCGCGTCACCGCCCTCACCGCACCCCAGGTCCAGCGCGGTGCCGGGCGGCAGACCCGCTACCGTCTCGGTCAGCGTTACGTTCGGCTGCGGATCGCCGGGCGCCGGACGGCCCGTGTACAGGCCGTTCCAGAACGCGGCGGCGTCAGTGGTGCTCATCGAGCACTCCTTCTTCTCTCTCGCCGTTGCGGGGGAACGCGGCTCACTCTGGCCCGGCTCGTCGTGCATTGGCACGCCGTCTTGCAGTTCCTGCAAGATGGCGTGATGAACGGTGAACCGGAGGACGCGCTCGGCTCCGTGGGGCCCCGGCTGCGGGCGTTGCGCCGCGAACGCGGCATCACCCTGGCCGCACTCGCGGCGGTGACCGGGGTCTCGGAGAGCACGCTGTCCCGGCTGGAGAGCGGGCGGCGCCGGGTGACCCTGGAGCTGCTGCTCCCGCTGGCCCGTACCTACGACGTCCCCCTGGACGACCTCGTCGGCGCCCCGCGCACCGGCGATCCCCGTATCCATCTGAAGCCGATCCGGCGGTTCGGCATGGTGTTCGTGCCGCTGTCCCGGCGGCCGGGCGGCACCCAGGCCTTCAAGATGATCATTCCGGCGAGCCCGGAACCGCTGGTGCCGACGCCGCAGACCCACGAGGGCTCGGAATGGCTGTACGTGCTCAACGGGCGGCTGCGGCTGCTGGTGGGAGAGCGCGACCTGGTCCTGTCATCCGGTGAAGCGGCCGAATTCGACACCGCACTGCCCCACTGGCTGGGCAGCGCGGACGGCGGCGCGGTCGAGCTGCTCGTCCTGTTCGGTCCGCAGGGGACGCGTGCGCACCTGCGCGCCGGTCCCGGCCGGGCCGGGGCGGCCAAGCAGGGCTGACCGGTCGCAGCCGGGCTGCTCTTTACTCAATCTTTCCCTGTTTCCAGGTGTCGTTTCGCGGGAGTTGCTACCACCTCCGTCCCTTTTGTGCGCGCGAACTCCCCCACGTATGATGGAACTAACGCTCAGATGAGCGTGCGCCGGGGTACTCTCCCGCTGTCAGGGCAGACAGCACCAGCCCCCGGATCCCGTCCGGGGGACCCTCCAAGGAGTCGAGTCTCGTGACACAGACCGTGGAACCACCCTCGATATCTCCACCCTCCCCTCCGCCCACCCAGCCGGCGAAGTACGTCTACGACTTCGCCGAGGGCAACAAGGACCTGAAGGACCTGCTCGGCGGCAAGGGCGCCAACCTCGCCGAGATGACCCGGCTGGGCCTCCCCGTCCCGCCCGGCTTCACCCTCACCACCGAGGCGTGCCGGGCCTACCTCGCCACCGGCACCGAACCCGCCGGACTGCGCGACGAGGTGAGTGCGCACCTCGACGCGCTGGAGCGCCGGATGGGCAAGCGGCTCGGGCAGGGCGCCGACCCGCTGCTGGTGTCGGTGCGCTCCGGGGCCAGGTTCTCGATGCCCGGCATGATGGACACCGTCCTCAACATCGGCCTGTCCGACACCTCGGTGACCGCGCTCGCCGCCCAGGCCGGGGATGAACGTTTCGCCTGGGACTCCTACCGGCGCCTCATCCAGATGTTCGGCAAGACGGTGCTCGGCATCGACGGGGACCGCTTCGAACACGCCCTGGAAGAAGCCCGGCACGCGGCCGGGGCCACCAGCGACGTCGACCTGGACGCGGAACGGCTGCGCGCCCTGGTCGCCACGTACAAGCAACTGGTGCGCGAGGCGACCGGGCGCGACTTCCCGCAGGACCCGCGCACCCAGCTCGACCTGGCCGTCCGCGCGGTCTTCGGCTCCTGGAACGGCGACCGGGCACGGCTGTACCGGCGCCAGGAACGCATCCCCGACGACCTCGGCACCGCCGTCTCCGTCTGCGCCATGGTCTTCGGCAACCTCGGCCCCGACTCCGGCACCGGCGTCGCCTTCACCCGCGACCCGGCCACCGGCCACCAGGGCGTGTACGGCGACTACCTCCCCAACGCCCAGGGCGAGGACGTGGTCGCCGGCATCCGCAACACCGTGCCGCTCGCCGACCTGGAACGGCTCGACCCCGCCTCGTACCACGGGCTCCTGCGCATCATGGAGACGCTGGAGAACCACTACCGCGACCTGTGCGACATCGAGTTCACCATCGAACGCGGCACCCTGTGGATGCTCCAGACCCGGGTCGGCAAGCGCACGGCAGCCGCCGCGTTCCGCATCGCCACCCAACTCCTGGACCAGGGCCTCATCGACGAGCCCGAGGCGCTGCGCAGGGTGACCGGGGCGCAGCTGGCCCAGCTGATGTTCCCGCGCTTCGACACGACGGCCGTGGACACCGGGACCGCCGTGCTGGGCACCGGCATCGCCGCCTCGCCCGGCGCGGCGGTCGGCGCGGCCGTCTTCGACGCGGCGACCGCGGTGGAACGGGCGGCGCGCGGCGAGGACGTCATCCTGGTCCGCCGCGAGACCAACCCCGACGACCTGGACGGGATGCTCGCCGCCCGCGGCATCCTCACCTCGCGCGGCGGCAAGACCTCGCACGCGGCCGTGGTGGCGCGCGGCATGGGCAAGACCTGCGTGTGCGGGGCCGAGGGCCTTCAGGTCGACACCGCCGGGCGCCGGTTCACCACGGCGGACGGCCAGGTGATCGAGGAGGGCGAGATCCTGTCGGTCGACGGCGCCGGCGGCACCGTGTACCGGGGCCGGGTCCCGGTCGTACCGTCCGCCGTCGTCGACTACTTCGAGCACGGCACCGGCACCGGGGACGACGACCTGGTGCGCGCCGTGGACCGGATCATGCGGTACGCGGACCGGGTGCGGCGCCTCGGCGTGCGCGCCAACGCCGACACGGCCGAGGACGCGGCGCGGGCCCGGCGGTTCGGGGCGGAGGGCATCGGACTGTGCCGCACCGAGCACATGTTCCTCGGCGAGCGCCGGGCGCTGGTGGAACGGCTGATCCTCGCGGAGACCGACGCCGAGCGGGAAGCGGCGCTGGGCGCACTGCTGCCGCTCCAGCGCGGTGACTTCAGCGACCTGTTCGCCGCGATGGACGGCCGGCCGGTGACCGTACGGCTGCTGGACCCGCCGCTGCACGAGTTCCTGCCGGACCTGACCGACCTGTCGGTGCGGGTGGCCACCGGCGACGACCCGCACGACCGGGCGCTGCTGCCCGCCGTGCGCCGGCTGCACGAGCAGAACCCGATGCTGGGGCTGCGCGGGGTGCGCCTTGGGCTGGTGGTACCGGGCCTGTTCGCCATGCAGGTACGCGCCATCGCCGAGGCCGCCGCCGACCGGCGCGCGGTCGGCGGGGACCCGCACGCGGAGATCATGATCCCGCTGGTGGGCACCGTGCGGGAACTGGAGATCGTCCGGGAGGAGGCGGAGGCGGCCATCGCGGAGGTCGCGCGGCGGCGCGGCGTCGAACTGTCGCTGTCGCTGGGCACCATGATCGAACTGCCCCGGGCGGCGCTGACGGCCGGCCACATCGCCGAGTGCGCCGACTTCTTCTCCTTCGGCACCAACGATCTCACCCAGACCGTCTGGGGGTTCTCCCGCGACGACGTGGAAGCCGGCTTCTTCTCCGCCTACCTGGAGAAAGGCATCTTCGGCGTCTCGCCGTTCGAGACGATCGACCGGGACGGCGTCGGCGCCCTGGTGCGCACGGCCGCCCGCGCCGGCCGGGCCACCCGCCCGGACCTGCAACTCGGCGTCTGCGGCGAACACGGCGGCGACCCCGAGTCGGTGCACTTCTTCGACGAGGTGGGCCTGGACTACGTGTCCTGCTCGCCCTTCCGCATCCCCGTGGCCCGGCTGGAAGCAGGCCGGGCGGCGACGGCGCGCACGCACGACGCGTAACGCGGCCCGAGCCACCGGGAGTTCCGCCACCCCGACCCTCACCCGGCGGAACCCCGGCCCCTCACGGGGACCCCAGGGGGCGGCGCCTGTGCGGAGGCGCCGCCCCCTCTTTCCGGCGTTGGTGAGCCCGGCGCGGTCGGAGGGTGCCGCCGGGTGGTGGCGGCTCGGTCAGCAGCGGAGGGCGCTGACGGCCGTTCGCTGATCCCCCCGTCCCCCGAGGCGCCGGGCACCCCCACCTTCGTGGACGGACCACCGGTGCGGCCAACCATTTCGGCGTACGCTGAAACACCGAGGTCACACGCCTGGGAGGTGCTCAGTGCTGCGCATCCATGTCACGGGGGAGGACCTGGCCCGGATACGCCTGGCAGACCGGCCGGACCCGATGTGGGAGACCGTGCTCAGTTCGCTGCGCTTCCGGGACCGGCGCGGGCCGGGCGCGTACGGGCGGTGGCGGGAGCTGGCCCGCCAGCGGTTACGGGCGCTGCCGCCCACCCTGCGCGCCCTGGTCCCCGTCGGCGGCTACTTCCCGGACTTCCTCACCCCCGTGGCGGCCGGCGGCGGCTGGGAGGAGCGGGTCGAGCTGCTGCGCTCCACCCCGCGGCGCCGGCTGCGGGCCGACATGCTGACCCTGGAGGCCGAGTCGCCCCAGGCGCTGCCCGGCTGGGTGCGCGGCCTGGCCGACGGGGAGCGGGAAGCCCTCGACAAGGTCGCCGACGACCTCGACCGCTACCACCGCGCCGCCATCGCCCCGCCCGCCCTGTGGGCCGCCGTCCAGGCCCAGGTGGACGCCGACCGGGCCGTCCGCATCCGGCATCTGACCTCCGGCGGCGTCGAAGGACTGCTGCGCGGACTGCGCCCCGTACTGCGCTGGGAGGCCCCGGTGCTCGCCGCCGACTACCCGGTGCCGCGCGAACTGCGGCTGGACGGCCGTGGATTGCTGCTCATCCCGTCGTTCTTCTGCTGGCGGCACCCGGTGACCTTCTACGACGACGGGCCCAGGCCCGTCCTGGTGTACCCCATCCAGCACACCGCCGCCCCCGGACCGGCCGCCGCCGCGCTCGGCCGGCTGATCGGCGGCACCCGCGCCCGGGTGCTGCGCTGCGTGGGGCACGGCGCCACCACCGGCGAACTCGCCCGCCGGGCCGGGATATCCGCCGCCTCCGCCAGCGAACACGCCGGGGTGCTGCGGGAAGCCGGGCTGCTGGTCTCGGTGCGGCGCGGCAACGAGGTGCTGCACTCGCTCACCCCGCTGGGCACCGAACTGCTGCCCGCTCAGCCGACCGCCCAGTGGTAGCGGCGCTCGGGACGTCCGGTGGCCCCGTACCGCAGCCGCACCCCGACCTGGCGGGTGGAGACGAAGTATTCGAGGTAGCGGCGCGCGCTCACCCGGGACAGTCCGCTGCGGGCCGCGCACTCGGCCGCCGACAGGTCCTCGGCCGCGCCGAGCGCGGCCAGCGTCGCCCGGATCAGCTCGGCCGTCTGCTCCGACAGGCCCTTCGGCAGCCGGGGCGGGGTACGGCGCGCCGCGCCGCCGAACACCCGGTCCACGTCGTCCTGCCCGGGCACCGCGATCGCCGCCAGTTCCCGGGAGCGCCGCGCGTAGTCGCGCAGCCGCTCGGCCAGGACCGGCGGGTCGAACGGCTTGATGATGTAGTGCACCGCCCCGCCGCGCAGCGCGCCGCGCACCGTCTCGGCCTCCCGGGCGGCGGTGATGACCAGGACGTCCACGTCCGAGCCCTCGTCCGCGCGCAGTTCGCGCAGCACGTCCAGGCCGCTCATGTCCGGCAGGTAGATGTCCAGCAGGACGAGATCGGGCCGCAGCTCGGCGACCGCCGCCAGCGCCTCCGCGCCGGTACGTGCCTCGCCCACCACCGTGAACCCGGGCACCCGCTCCACCAGCTTGCTGTGCAGCCTGGCCACCATGAAGTCGTCGTCGACCACCAGCACCTCGATCACGGGGACACGGCTCCTTCCCGCTCGTCGTCGCGCGGCAGCCGGGCGGTGAAGACCGATCCGTCGACGGTGATCGAGCCACCGCGCCGGGTGCACACCAGCCGGGTGATGGCCAGCCCGAGGCCCCGGCCGGCCGCCGGGGCGGTGGCCTTGGTGGTGAAGCCGTGCCGGAAGATCTCCTCGGCCAGTTCCGGGGCGACCCCGGGGCCCGAGTCGCGCACCGTGAGCCGGACCTCCGGCGGGCCGGCGGAACCGGACGAGCCGGGGCCGGAGCCGGACGGGCCGGGGCCGGTCTCGGTGAGGGTGATCTCCACCCAGCCGTCCCGGCCCGCGCCGCGCACCGCGTCCAGGGCGTTGTCCACCAGATTGCCGACGACCGTGACCAGGTCGGAGGAGAGCGTCTCGGGCAGCGGCCCCAGCGCGCTGCCGGCGGTGACCCGCAGGGCGGCGCCCTGCTCGGCGGCCAGCGACGCCTTGGCGATCAGCAGCGCCGCCAGCGACGGGTCGGCGATCTTGGAGATCACCTCGGCGGCCCGCTCGGTGTGCGCGCCGCTCACCCCGCGCACGTACCGCGCCACCTCCGGGTACTCCCGCAGCTCGACGAGCCCGGCGATGACGTGCAGGTGGTTGGAGAACTCGTGCGCCTGGGCCCGCAGGGTGTCGGTCGCGCTGCGGGTGGTCTCCAGCTGGTGCTGGAGTGCGGCTATTTCGGTCAGATCGCGCATGGTGGTCACCGAGCCGGCGTACTGGCCCCGGGTCATCAGCGGCATCCGGTTGAGGGTCAGCACCCGGTCGGCAGTGAACACTACCTGGTCGTGCCCGGCGGACCGCCCGCTCAGCACCTCGTGCAGCCGGGGCTCGACGCCCAGCTCGCCGAGGGTACGGCCCGGGGCGTCGCCCGGCAGCCGCAGCAGCGCGCGGGCGGTGTCGTTGACCAGGGTGACCCGGCCCTGCCGGTCCAGGCCCAGCACCCCTTCCCTGATCCCGTGCAGCATCGCCTCCCGGTGCTCGGCCAGCGCCGTGATCGCCTCCGGCTCCAGGCCCAGCGTCTGCCGCTTGATCCGGCGGGCCAGCAGATACGAGCCGAGCGCCCCCAGCGCGCTGGCGATGCCCAGATAGGCCAGCATCTGCGGGGCGGCGGCGGCGATCCGCTCGGTGAGGCTCTGGTAGTCGCGGCCCGCCGAGACGATGCCGAGCAGCCGGCCGTCCTCGCCGAACACCGGGACGTGCGCCACCAGGGAGGTGTGCCCGCCCGCCGTGGTGATGCCGATCCAGGACCGGCCGGCGAGCACGTCCGAGCCGCCCAGCGGCAGTTCGGCGCCGATCCGGCGCGGGTCGGCCGCCGTCAGGATCCGGCGGTCGGTGCCGGTGATCTCCACCGTGGAGGCGCTGGAGACACTGCGGGCGTTCTCGGCCGCCGTCATCAGGATGCCCTGCCGCCGGGAATCGGCCAGCCCCACCCGTACCGCGTCCTGGGCCGCGACCGTCTCGGCCACGCTCAGCAGCCGGCCGCCCTCCGCCCGCCGGAACTCGGCGTCCGCCTGCGCCACGGTGACCGCCGCGATCACCACGAGCACCACCACGATCAGCCCCAGCTGGAGCACCAGGAACTGGCCGGCCAGGGTTAGGCGGGGGCGCGCGCGGAGACGGTGCCGTACGGATATCACTGGCTCCGCCTCCCTTCTTCGGACATGCGCTGGTGTTGCATCCTAGGTACCTCAATGGCGACCGGCGGAAGGGCGGGCGGTGAGCACCTCGCGGCGGACCCTGCTCACGGGCGGCGTGGGCGCGCTCGGCGGGCTGCTGCTCGGCGCGGCCGGCTGCGCCGCCAGCGGCCCCGTACCCCACCACGAGCTGCGGCTGATGGTGCCCAACACCCCCGGCGGCGGATACGACTACACCGCCCGCACGCTCGCCGTCACCCTCAGTGACACCGAGCTGGTGGACGCGGTCGAGGTGTTCAACCTGACCGGCGGCTCCGGCACGGTGGCGCTGACCCGGCTGGTGCACGAGGCGGGCAACGGCCGGCTGCTCCTCCAGATGGGCCTCGGCCTGGTCGGCAGCGTCAACACCCACGCCGAACTGAACCCGACCCGGATCGCCGACGCCACCCCGGTCGCCCGGCTGATGGACGAGGCGGAGGCGGTGATCGTCGCCCCCGACTCGCCCTACCGCTCGCTGGCCGCGCTGACGGCGGCCTGGCGGGACGGCGGCCTGCGGGCCGGCACCGGATCACGGCCCGGCGGCCCCGACCACCTGGCGCTCATGCTGACCGCCGAGGCCGCCGGGATCGCCCCGGACGAGGTGCGGTACTCCGTGTACGACGGCGGCGGCGGACTGCTCGCGGCGCTGCTCAGCCACGACGTGGACTTCGTCATGAGCGGGGTGAGCGAGTACCGGCACGCCATCGCCACCGGCGAACTGCGGGTGCTGGCGGTGACCGGGGAGCAGCGCCTGGCCGGGATCGACGCCCCCACCCTGCGCGAATCCGGCTTCGACCTCGCGGTCACCAACTGGCGCGGCCTGCTCGCCCCGCCCGGCCTCGCCGAACGGGACCTGGCCGAGACCACCGCCGTCCTGGACGCCCTGCACGCCACCACGCAGTGGCGGCGCGCCCTGCGCGACAACGGGTGGAGCGACGCGTACCTGACCGGCGACGCCTTCGGCCGCTTCCTGGCGGCCGAGGACCAACGGGTCGGGCGGCTGCTGCGCACCTTCCCCGCCGGAACCGGAGCCGGCGGCGGCTCCGGGGCGGACGCCGGGGCGGATCGGGACTGAGGCGGACCGGACCGAGGCGGATCAGGACCGAGGCGGGGCCGGTACCGGCGGCAGCGCCTCGTACCGTACGCCCGTCAGCTCCTCCGAGCGCCGCCACAGCCGCTCGGCCGGCTCGTCCCGCCGGGTCCACGGCGCGCGCCAGCCGGCGCCGGGGCCGCCGCGCAGCCGCCGTCCGCCCAGCACGCTCGGCCCGGTGAAGGAGTCCGCCGTCACCTCGGGGGCGGTCGCCGCGTACAGGATCGGGGCGGCGCCCACCTCCGGGCCGGCCGCGAACAGCCGGTGCGCGGTGCGCGCGAGCCGCTGCCCCGTGCCGCCCCCGGCGTCCCCCGCGTCCTCGCCGCCCGGCTCCGTCTCCGCGAACCCCGGGTGGACGGCGGCGGCCAGCAGATCGGCGCCGGCCGCCCGCGCCCGGCGGGCCAGTTCATGGGTGAACAGCAGATTCGCCGCCTTCGACCGGCTGTGGGCGCGCCACCGCCGGTAGCGGCGCTCGGGGTCCAGCACCCCCGACCCGGCCAGATGCAGCAGGCTGGAGACGGTCACCACCCGCGCGCCCGGCGTCGCCAGCAGCTGGTCCAGGAGCAGCCCGGTGAGCGCGAAGTGCCCCAGGTGGCTGACACCGAACTGCGTCTCGAAGCCGTCGGCCGTCCGCCCGTACGCGACGGGCGCGGGCCCCGCGTTGTTGATCAGGACGTCCAGCGGCCGGTCGCCGTACCCGGCGGCGAAGGCGCGCACCGAGGACAGGTCCGCCAGGTCCAGCAGCCGCAGTTCCGCCCGCGCCTCCGGCACCTGGGCCAGCAGCCGCTCCAGCGCCCGCGCGCCGCGCCGCCGGTCCCGGCAGGCCAGGATGGTGTGGGCGCCACGGCGCGCCAGTTCCCGCGCGGTGACGAAGCCCGGCCCGCCGCCGGCGCCGGTCACCACCACGGTGCGGCCCCGCAGATCCGGAATGTCGCGTACCGTCCAGCCCATGTCTCCAGCGTAGGCCGTCCCTTCCGGGCCACCGGAAACCCGGAAGGGACGGCCCGGCCCCGATCAGAGGGGCGTCACCTCGGCCGGGCAGCGCAGCCGGCGGTCGTGGCCCACCGTCCGTTCCGGCCCGGTGAGGGTGAGCGGCAGGGCGTGCCGGATGTCGCCGCTGGAGGCGGCCAGCCGCAGTTCGAGCGTGCCGGGATCGGTGATGCGGCGGCCCGGGGCCACGGTGTACGCGGCCAGGTCGGCGTGGAAGGCGAACCGCACCCGGGCGGCGGCGCCGGGGGCCAGGTCCACCCGGGCGTAGCCGATCAGCCGGTTGACCGGGCGGACGACGGCGGCGACCGGATCGTGCAGATACAGCTGCACCACCTCCGTCCCCGCGCGATCACCCGTATTGGTGACGGTGACCTCGGCGTCCGCCGTGCCGTCGGTGCCGGTGGCCGTGGTCGACAGGCGGGCGCCGGTCCACTCGAAAGAGGTGTACGACAGCCCGTGCCCGAACGGGTACAGCGGGGTGGGGTCGATGGAGCTCTGGTCGCCCACCTGCCCGAGCGGCGGCGCCAGATAGCCCGCCGGCTGGCCGCCGGGGTGGACGGGGACGCCGACCGGCAGCCGTCCGGACGGGTTGACCCGGCCCGACAGCACCCCGGCGACCGCGGGTCCCCCTTCCTCACCGGGGAAGAACGCCTGCACGATCGCGGCGGCCCGGCCCGCCCAGCGGCCCAGCGCGTACGGCCGTCCGGTGAACAGCACCAGGACGACCGGCGGCCCGTCCGCCGTCCCCGCGTCGTCCGCCCCGCCGAGCAGTTCGTCCAGCAGGGCGCCCTGGTTCTCGGGCAGTTCGAGGTCGGCGGCGTCGCAGCCCTCGCCGGAGGTGCCGCGCCCGAAGAGGCCGGAGCGGTCGCCGACGGCCACCACGATCACATCGGCGTCCCGGTCCGCGCCGGTGGTGATCTCGGCGTCCGGGAGTTCGGCGCGCAGCGACTCCAGCAGGGTCGGCACCGCGACGCCCAGCGGCAGCTCCGGGTACTCCAGGCCGACATGGCGCGGGAAGCTGTAGCAGCCGAGCATCGCCGCCGCCTCGTCGGCGAACGGGCCGGTCACCGCGATCCTGGCGCCCGGCGCCAGCGGCAGCGCCCCGGCGCGGTGCTCCAGCAGCACCACCGACTCCTCGGCCAGCCGGCGGGCCGCGTCCCGCAGGACCGGCGGGTCGAGATCGACCGGGCGGTCCTCGCGCACGGCCGGCGGCTCGGGCGACCAGCCGGGGTCGAGCAGCCCCAGTTCCGCCTTCTGGGTCAGCACCCGCAGCACGGAGCGGTCCACCACCGACTCGGGAACGTCCCCCGACCGTACGGCCTTCAGCAGCGGGATGCCGTACGCGCGGACCGCGGGCAGTTCCACGTCCACCCCGGCGGTCAGCGCGCGGACCGCCGCCTCGGCCGGGGAGCCGGCCACCCCGTGGCTGGTCTCCAGGAAAGTCACGCCGAAGTAGTCGGAGACCACCGTGCCGGTGAACCCCCACTCCTCGCGCAGCAGCTGGGTGAGCAGCCAGGAGTCGCCGTGCGACGGGACCCCGTCCAGATCGACGTAACTGGCCATCACCGAGCGGGCGCCGCCCTCGCGCAGCCCCATCTCGAACGGCGGCAGCACCACATCGGCCAGCTCGCGCGGCCCCATGGCGACCGGGGCGTGGTTGCGGGCGCCGCGCGAGGACGCGTAGCCGGCGAAGTGCTTGAGGGTGGCGACCACCCCGGACGACTCCAGGCCGCGCACATAGCCGGTGGCGATGGTGGCCACCAGGTACGGGTCCTCGCCGATGGCCTCCTCGGTGCGCCCCCAGCGCGGGTCGCGCACCACGTCGAGCACCGGGGACAGGCCCTGGTGGATGCCGACCTCCCGCAGCGAGGCGCCGATCAGGGCGGCGGCCTCCTCCACCAGGTCCGGGTCGAAGGTCGCGCCCCAGGCCAGCGGGGTGGGCAGTACGGTCGCCTGCCAGGCGGTGAAGCCGGTCAGGCACTCCTCGTGCGCGATGGCCGGGATGCCGTGCCGGTTGGCCGCGGCGATCCTGCGCTGCTCGGCGGCCAGCGAGCGGGCCCGCTCGGCGGGCTCGACGGGTGCGGTGCCGAAGGGGCGGGTCAGCTGGCCCAGGCCGTGCGGCAGCAAGGCGTCCAGGTCCATGTCGGGTTCGGTGAGCAGGCCCTGGAGCGGGGCGACATCCTCCCCGTCACCGTCCGAATTGGGCCAGATGCTGCTCAGCTGTGCCAGCTTCTCCTCCAGGGTGAGGCGGCCGAGGAGATCGGCGGCGCGTTCGGCGGCCGGACGGGACGGGTCCTGCCACGTCTGCTGCTCCATGAGGGCTCAGGTCTCCTTGTCGTGGTGCGGGGGAGGGGGCGTGCGGCGGCCGGTCAGCGACCGCCGACGCCCATCAGGCCGTTGATCAGCTGGCGGCGGGCGAAGAGATAGGCGGTGAAGATCGGCACGATGGACAGCACGACGGCGGCCAGCAGCGCCGGGATGTCCACCCGGAACTCGCCGATGTAGTCGTACAGGCCCAGCGTCAGCACCCGGTTCTCCCGCGACTGGGTGAGGATCAGCGGGAACAGGAAGCCGTTCCAGGCACCGAGGGCCGAGAACACGCCGACGGTGGAGATGCCGCCCCGGGTCATCGGCACCACCAGCTGCCACAGCACCCGGGCCGGGCCCGCGCCGTCCAGCGCCATCGACTCGTACTGCTCCTCCTCGATGTCGCGCATCGAGCCGACGAGGATCAGCACGCTGACGGGCAGCGAGAACGCGGCGGTGGGCAGGATGATCGCCAGCAGCGTGTCGTACAGCTGGAGTTCGGTGATGATCAGATAGATCGGGATGATCACCGCCTGGGACGGGATCGCCAGCCCCAGCAGGAAGATCTGGAACACCCGCCGGGAGAGCCGGGTCCGGGTGCGGATGATGCTGTACGCGACGGTGACGGCCAGCACGATCACGATCGCCGCGCAGGCGACCGTGACGATCAGCGTGTTGAGCAGATAGCGCGGGAAGTCGCCCTCCAGGACCCGGCGGTAGCTGTCCAGGGTGAACTCGCCGGGCAGCGAGAGCGGTCCGTTCTCCAGATAGGAGGAACGGGACTGCACGGTGGAGGCCACCAGGATGTACAGCGGCACGGCCACGATGACCAGCCAGAGGAAGGCGGCGGCCCCGGCCGGGATGTTGGCGCGGCGCCGGCGGCGCGCGGATGTGCTCATATCCCCTCCCGGGTGCTGCGCATCTTGCTGAAGCCGGTGAGCCGTACCAGGAGCAGGGAGACGGCGGTGGCGGTGATGACGAGGGCGGTGGCCACGGCGCTGGCGTAGCCGAGATCGAAGGCCTGGAAGCCGGTGCGGTACATCAGGAACGGCACGATGGTGGTCGCGTCGCCCGGACCGCCGCGGGTCAGGATCAGCACGGTGTCGAAGTAGGTGAGCGCGCCGACGACCATCAGCACCGAGGAGGTGACGATGGTGTTGCGCAGCTGGGGGAGGGTGATGGCGAAGAACTGGCGTACGGTGCCGGCGCCGTCGAGCGCGGCGGCGTCGTAGAGCGACTGCGGGATCTGCCGGGCGCCGCCCTGGTAGAGGAGCGTGTGCAGCGGGATGAACTGCCAGGCGGTGACGAAGAGGACGGCGGCGAACGCGCCGCGCGGGGAGCCCAGCAGATCGGCCGAGGAGAGGTTCAGCCAGTCGGCGATCTGGGCGTTGAGGCCGAGGTTGGGGTCGAAGATCGTCTTCCAGAGCAGGGCGAGCGCCACCGAGGAGGCGAGCAGCGGGAGGAAGAAGATCGCGGAGAGCAGGGCGCGGGTCCGCTGCCGGCCGGCCGCCCACACTCCCAGCAGCAGGGCGATGGGGGTCTGGAAGAGCCAGGTCAGGACGGTGAGCAGCAGGCTGAGCGCGATCGCCTGGCGCATGGTGTCGTCGTTCCACAGCCGGTCCCAGTTGTCGGTGCCCGTCCAGGACGGGTTGCTGAGACCGTCCCACTGCGTGAAGGACAGGTAGCCGACGATGAGCATCGGCGCAGCGGCGAAGAACAGGAAGAAGAGCAGGCCGGGGACCGCCCAGGCAATGCCCGGGCGGCCGGTACGGCGTCGGGGGGCGGTGGTCACGTGAGCCGTCCCGCCTTACAGGTCCTGCATGGCGGCGACGAAGTCCTCGGGGCTCATCTGGCCGCCGAACAGCTTCTCGATGTTGTCGTGCAGGGCGGGCGCCTTGCCGGGCGGCAGCGCCTGGTCCCAGGAGAGCGTGAAGGACGGCGCCTCGGCGACCATGTCGTACTGGAAGCGGGCGAACTCCGGGCTGGCGTGCGAGTCCAGCAGGCTCTCGGCGTTGGCGGTGGTGGGGATGTCGCCGTTGTCGATCAGCGCCTGGGCGTACTCGGGCTCGGCGTGCATCCGCAGGAAGTCCAGGGCGGCGTCCAGGCGTTCGCCCTCGACCTCGGAGTTGATGGACCAGTAGTTGGTGGGGTTGCCGACCAGGGCGCCCGGGTCACCGGTGCCGTCCGGGACGGTCGGGAAGGCGGCCCAGCCCAGGTCCTCGGCGGCGAACTCGGGCTGCTGGGAGAGCTGGTTGGCGTACTCCCAGCTGCCCATCAGGTGCATCACGCCGCCGCCCTGGGCGAAGAAGGTGGAGGCGCCGTCGGCGGTGTAGTTGACGGAGCGGAAGTTGTTGCCGAAGGTGCCGGCGTCCACCAGTTCCTTGACGGTGTCGGCCATCCAGCGCACCGCCGGGTCGGACCAGGCGCTCGCGTCGCCGTTGCGGATCCGGTCGAAGATCTCGGCCCCGCCGCGCCGGTCGAGCAGGTACTCCAGCCACATCAGCTCGGTCCACGGGTCGGCACCGGCGACGACGGCCGGGACGGTGTCGCGGTCCAGGAAGACGTCGATGACGTGCAGCATGTCGTCCCAGGTGGCGGGCGGTTCGACGCCGGCCTCGGCGAAGGCGGTCTTGTTGTAGAAGAGGATGACGGGCTGCACGCCGCGCATAGGTATGCCGTAGTAGCGCCCGTCGACGGCGCCCGCGTCCAGGATGGTGGGAATGAAGGCGTCTTTGAGTTCGGGCTCCTCGTCCAGGATGGGCGTGAGATCGACCAGCATGTCCTGCTCGACAAAGTCGGCGATGGAGCCGCCGCCCCAGTTGAAGAAGACATCGGGCGCGTTGGGGCTGCCCATGGCGGTGCGCATCCGGTCGGTGTAGTTGTCGCCGGGGATCTGCACGAGATCGATCTTGATGTCGGAGGTCTCGTTGAACTTCTCGACGAACTCTTCCTGGATGACGGTCGAGCCGTCCTGATAGACCCACACGGAGAGGGTGTCGCCCCCGCCGCGGCTCGGCCCGCCGCTGCCGCAGGCGGCCAGAGTGGTCGTCGCCACGGCACAGGCCGCCGTGGCGGCGAGGAGACGCAGGGTACGGATACGCATCGCACACCTTCCGGAAAGTCGCCGAAAATTATCGGAGCAAGTGCCGAAGAAAGTTACGGCGGCGGGGCGTTGGCGTCAACGGTTTGCACACGACTGCCCGGTGGGAGGGCGCCCGCGCGGAGCGCGCGGCGGCCCGGGCGCGGGGCGGAAGCGGCCCGGTGCGGCCCGGTGCGGCACGGGTGGCAGGATCGCCGGTACCACCACCGGCGTACGGCCGCCTTCCGCCGGAACATCCGACCGAGGAGGTCACCGTGCTGTTCGTGCTCCGGCTGCGCTACACGGCGACGGAGGAGGACGCCGCGCCGTTCGTCCCCGGACACGTCGCCTTCCTGGAACGGCACCACGGGACGGGCACGTTCCTGCTCTCCGGGCAGACGGTCCCCACCTCCGAGGGCGGGGTGATCCTGGCACACGGCCCGGAACGCGCGGCCGTGGAACGGCTGGCCGCCGAGGACCCGTTCGTGACCAACGGCGTGGCGGCGTACACCATCACGGCCGTCACCCCCGGCCGCGTCCACCCGGCCCTGGCCGAGGTGCTGGCCCGCCCCGGCGACTGACCGGGCAGGACCGGGACGGGAGGGGACGGGACTCAGGACGATCCGGGCCGGGCCCGCTGGCCGGCTGCCGCCTGGCCCCCGCTGCCCGCAGGCTGACCGCTGTCCGGCTACCGTCCGGCCCGTGGCCGGCGTCTGCCGGCCGTCACCCGCTCCGTCCGGTCCCTGGCCGTCCGGGCCGCCCAGCTGCCCGCAAGCCGTCCACCGCCCAGCCGCCCGCAGTGGCCCCCGCTCAGCGCGCCGCAGGCGGTGCCGTGCTGGCGCGGACGATCAGTTCGGTGGCCAGTTCCAGCCGGGGGGAGTCGATCTCGTCGCCCTGGGCCTGGCGCAACACCGTGCGGGCCGCCATCTTGCCCATGTCGGCCAGGGGTTGCCGCACCGTCGTCAGCGGCGGCGCCGCCCAGCGCATCTCGGGGAGGTCGTCGAAGCCCACCACGCTCACGTCCTGCGGAACCCGCAGCCCTTTGCGGCGCAGTGCCTCGATCGCGCCGAGCGCCATCTGGTCGCTGGCCGCGAACACCGCCGTGGGCGGCTCGGCGAGCGCCATGAGTGTCTCGCAGCCGGTGAACCCCGACTCGTGGTAGAAGTCGCCGGGCGCGATCAACTCGTCCTCCACGGGTATCCCGGCGCTCTCCAGCGCCGCCCGGTAGCCGTCGAGCCGGGCGCGGCTGCACAGCAGCCGGGGCGGGCCCGCGATCAGTCCGATGCGGCGGTGGCCGAGTTCCAGCAGGTGCTCGGTGGCCGCCATGCCGCCGGCCCAGTTGGTGGCGCCGATCGTCGGCGCGTCCAGGGCGGGGGAGCCGGCCGGGTCGATGACCACCAGCGGGACGCCGAGCCGGTGGAGTTCCTTGTGCAGGACCGGCTCCAGGGCGCTGGTGACCAGGATGACGCCGTCGGAGGCGCGGGCCCGCAGGTTCTTCATCCACTGGCGGGCCGCGCCCGCCCGGTCGTGGATCGCGGAGACGACGGTGCCGACCCCGGCCGCGTGCGCGACCTCCTCCACGCCCCGGATGATCTCCACCGCCCAGGGGCTGTCGAGGTCGTTGAAGACGAGATCGAGCAGCGCCGCCCGGTCGCCGGGGGCCACCGTACGGCGCCGGTAGCCGTAGCTCCGCAGCAGCTCCTCCACCCGCGCCCGGGTGTCGGGCGCGACGTCGGAGCGGCCGTTGACCACCCGGGAGACGGTGGGTACCGAGACGCCGGCCTCGCGGGCGATGGCTGTGATGGTGACCTTGCGCCGACCGTCGCCCTGGTCCTTGTTGCCGCCCATGTTCCCTACTTTCTGCCGCCGGCCGACTCCCGCCGGAAGTTTTTCAACATTATTCCGGAAGGGTTGACGCCCACCATGGTCCCCCTTACAACGGTCCCGTCAGCCTGCGGGGGCATGACAATGGGAAGGGACGGCCATGTTTTCCCAACTGCGCAGAGCCGCGGTCGTCGTCGCCACCGGGGTCCTGCTCTCCGGTGCGGCGCTGCACGGCGGCGCACAGGCAGCTCCGACGACCACGGACGAGGCGCCATCGGCTCAGCTGGCGACCTTACGCGAAGCGGCGTCAACAAGCGGTAAATTCATCGGAACGGCGGTCGCCGACCACCGGCTGAGCGACGCCACCTACAGCGGGATCGCGGCGCGCGAGTTCAGCAGCGTCACCGCCGAGAACGTCATGAAGTGGGAGTCCATCCAGCCGCAGCGCGGCTCGTTCAACTGGGCGGGCCCCGACCGGCTGATGCAGTTCGCGCAGGCCAACGACCAGCAGGTGTACGGGCACACCCTGGTGTGGCACAGCCAGATGCCGGGCTGGCTGGCGAACGGCAACTTCGGCGCCACCGAGATGAACCAGATCATGAACACCCACATCTCCACGGTGATGGGCCGCTACCAGGGGCAGATCAACCGCTGGGACGTGGTGAACGAGGCGTTCAACGAGGACGGGACGCTGCGCAACTCCAAGTGGCTCCAGGTGCTCGGCCGGGACTACATCGCGAACGCCTTCCGCGCGGCGCGCGCGGCCGACCCGGACGCGAAGCTGTTCATCAACGACTACAACACGGACGGCATCAACGCGAAGAGCACCGGGCTGTACAACCTGGTGCGCGATCTGCGCGCCCAGGGCGTGCCGATCGACGGGGTGGGCTTCCAGTCGCACCTCATCCTGGACCAGTTGCCCAGTGACTATCAGGCCAACCTCCAGCGGTTCGCCGACCTGGGCGTGGAGGTCGTGGTCACCGAGCTGGACATCCGGATGCAGATGCCGTCCGACGCGGCCAAGCTGGAGCGCCAGTCCCAGCAGTTCGCGCGCGTGGTGCAGGCGTGTCTGAACGTCTCGCGCTGCTCGGGCGTCACCGTGTGGGGCTTCAGCGACCGGGACTCGTGGGTGCCCGGTACGTTCCCGGGCGAGGGCGCGGCGCTGCCGTACGACGACAACTACCAGCCCAAGCCCGCCTACAACGGCATCCTGACGGCGTTCGGCGGCGACCCGGGCGGCGGCGACCCGGGTCCGGGCCCGGGCCCCGGCGCCGACTGCACGGCCGCCTACCAGGTGGCCAACCGGTGGAACGCCGGCTCGGTGGTGGACGTCCGGGTCACCGCTCGGCAGGCCCTCAACGGCTGGGCGGTGACCTTCACCCTCCCGGCCGGGGAGTCGGTGACCAGCCACTGGAACACCCAGCTCACCCAGTCCGGGACGACGGTGACCGCGCGCAACGTCGCCCACAACGCGACGATCCCGGCGGGCGGCACCCTGAACTTCGGGTTCCAGACCAACAGCGGCGCCGTCTACTCGGCCCCGGTGGTGAGCCTGAACGGCACCGCCTGCACGGCGGCGACCGGCTGAGCCGGGCGTCCGGCACGGACCCAGGGAGGTCCGAGCCCGAGCCCGAGCCCGGGCCCGGGTCCCGGGTGGTCACCATCGGCTGCGGCCGGCGGTGGCCACCCGCACCGGCACCGGCGCCGTACCCGCGCCCGTACCGGCCCCGACCCGCACCCGCTGACGCCCCGGCGGCGATGCCGTACCGTTCCGCCCATGAGCGACCGTGAGCTGCTGGACCGGATCGCCGAACAGCCCGAGCTGTTCCGGTACTTCGAGTGGCCCTGCGACTTCGACGTGACCCGCCGCGACCCGGTGGAACCCGGCCTCGCGCTGCGCTCGGGCGCCGCCCTCACCCCCGTCGCGGGCTGCGGGGCCGGCGGCAGCTACTTCCTCGCCGACGGTGCCTCCCTCCTCTACGCCTCCTCCGAGGGCGAGTGCGCCCTGCTCGCCGGCTCGCTGCGCACCGCCCTGGAGCTGATGACCGCGGTGCCGTTCTGGAAGGAATACCTCCACCTCAGCCCGTCCCGCCGCGCCCGCCCCGTCGCCGGGGTGCTGGCCGAACTGGACGAGGAACTGTCCGGGCTCCCCGAGTTCGACCCGGCCCGCGGCCGGGCGGCCGCCCGCGCCCTGGGGCTGGCCCCGGGCGACCGCGTCGCGCTGCTCACCGGGCTGCGCGAGGCGATCGACCGCACCGCCCCCGCGCACCTGCTGCACAACGCCGCGGGCGACCCGTACACCGTGTTCTGAGTGTTCCGACCCGTGATCGACGAGCGGCCCGCCCGCCCCCGCGCCATGCTGGGGTGAGGGAGGTGGTCGCCCATGGCAGGACCACGGTCCGGACACCGCTCGCACCCGCGGCAGACGGCGGCCGACCACCGTACGGACGTCGGCCGCCGCGTCGTGCTGCTGCGCGAGCGGCTCGGCCTCAGCCGCGAGGAGGTCGCCCGGCGCGCCGGGATCGCCCCGGAATACCTCGCCTACCTGGAGGAACACCCGGCCGAGCCCAGCCGCAGCTCGCTCACCCGGGTCGCCCGCGCCCTGGACACCACCGTGGCCGAGCTGACCGGCTCCGACGTCGCCTCCGGCGGCGGCCGGGCCAACCGCGAGGCGCGCCTGGTGGCCCTGGACGCCGCCGAGTCCCGGGCCCGCATCCCCGACTACGGCGTCGGCCGGATCGGCGTGGAGAGCGAGGCCGGGCCCGGCATCTACCCCGTCAACTACTCGATCGTCGGGGACAGCGTCGTCCTGCGCACCTCCGCCGGCTCCCCGGTCGCCTCCGCCGCCGGGCACGAGGTGGCCTTCGAGGTCGATCACATCGACGAGGCCCTCAGCCAGGGCTGGAGCGTCCTCATCGTCGGCCACGCCTCGCTCGTCACCGACGAGGAGACCCGCCGCCGGCTGGAGGAGGCCGCGCACACCGAACCGTGGGCGGGCGGCGACCGGCAGCTGTGGGTCCGCATCCGGCCCGAGCGGGTCTCGGGCAGCGAGATCACGGCGGACTCCTGACCCGCCCCGCCCGCACCCCGCACGGCCCCCGCCCGCTGCCGTTGCCGACCTGGCGAACAGGGGTTCCCATGGAAACCATGAGTGCCATCACCGTTCCGGAGCTGGAAGCGTGCCGGGCCGTCGTCTTCGACACCGACGGAGTCATCACCGACTCGGCCCCCGCGCACGCCGCCGCCTGGAAGGCGGCCTTCGACCCGGTCTGCCGCGAACACGGCCAGCCACCCTTCGACCCCGGCGAGGACTACCGGCGCTACGTCGACGGCAAGTCCCGGCTCGACGGCGCCGCCTCCTTCCTCACCCAGCGCGGCATCGGCCTGCCCTTCGGCGACCCCGACGACCCGCCCGGCACCGGCAGCGTCTGCGCGGTCGCCGCCCGCAAGGAGGAGGAGTTCCTGCGCCGCCTCACCGACGGCTCCGTGGACGCCTGGCCCGGCACCGTCCGGCTGCTGCACGCCCTGTACGAGGAACGCGTCCCCTGCGCCGCCGTCTCCTCCTCCCGGCACGCCCGCGACCTGCTCGCGCACACCGGCGTCCGCACCCTCTTCCAGACCGTCGTCGACGGCAACGACGCCGCCCACCTCGCGCTGCGCGGCAAACCCGACCCCGCGCTCTTCCTGGAGGGCGCCCGGCGGCTCGGCGTGCCGCCGGACGCCTCCGCCGTCGTCGAGGACGCGCTGGCCGGCGTCGAGGCGGGCCGGCGCGGCGACTTCTCCTTCGTCATCGGCGTGGACCGGGCCCACACCGCCACCAGCGCCGGCGACCTGCGCGACCACGGCGCCGACCTCGTCGTGACGGATCTCGGCGAACTGCTGGCCCCCGACGACGGCGGGAGGTGAGCGCGGTGACCTCCATCGAGCTGAGCCGGCTGACGGACGAGTGGATCTGGGCGTACGAGGACTACGACCCGCGCAGCGAACGGCTGCGGGAGGCGCTGTGCACCCTCGGCAACGGCTACTTCGCCACCCGGGGCGCCGCCCCCGAGGTGACGGCCGGCGCCGCCCACTACCCCGGGACGTACGTGGCCGGCTGCTACAACCGGCTCACCTCGCACGTCGCGGGACGCGACGTGGAGAACGAGGACATCGTCAACCTCCCCAACTGGCTGCCGCTGCGCTTCCGCATCCACCCCGACGACGGGCCGCCCGGACGCTGGTTCTCCCCCGACCGCGAACGCGACGGGCTGCTGCTGTACCGCCAGTGGCTCGACCTGCGGCAGGGCACCCTGCACCGCGCGCTGCGCTTCCGCGACGCCCACGGCCGGCACCTGGGCGTGGAACAGACCCGGCTCGTGCACATGGGCGACCCGCACCTGGCCGCGCTGCGCACCACCTTCACCGCCGAGGACTGGCACGGCACCGTCGAGGTCGACTCGGCCATCGACGGCACCGTCGCCAACAACGGCGTCGCCCGCTACCGCGACCTGGCCGGCGCGCACCTCACCAAGGTCAGGACGGGCGCGGCGCCCGACGCCGCCGACACCGTGTGGCTGCACTGCCGCACCACCCGCTCGGCCATCCATGTCGCGCTCGCCGCCCGCACCCGCTGCCGCGCCGGGCGCCGCAAGCCGGAACAGGTGCTCACCAAGCTGGCCGGCCGCCGCGCCGCCCAGCGGCTCACCGTCCCCATCGGCCCGAAGAAGCCGGTGACGGTGGAGAAGACGGTGGCCCTGCACACCTCCAGGGACCGCGCGATCAGCGGCCCGCTGGAGGCCGCGCTCGAACGCGTCCGGCACGCCGGGGACTTCAACACCCTGCTCGGCTCGCACGCCGCCGCCTGGGAACGGCTGTGGCGGCGCGCCGACGTCGAGGCGCCGGGCGAGGCCGGGCACATCCTGCGGCTGCACCTGTTCCACGTCCTCCAGACGCTCTCCCCGCACACCGCCGACCTGGACGTGGGCGTGCCCGCGCGCGGCCTGCACGGCGAGGCGTACCGGGGGCATGTCTTCTGGGACGAGCTGTTCGTCCTGCCCTATCTGAACCTGCACTTCCCCGAGGTGTCCCGGGCGCTGCTGACCTACCGGTACCGCCGGCTGCCGCAGGCGCTGCGCGCCGCCCGCGCGATCGGCCGGGACGGCGCCCGCTTCCCGTGGCAGAGCGGCAGCGACGGCCGCGAGGAGACCCCCGAGGTGCACCTCAACCCGCGTTCGGGGCGCTGGCTGCCCGACCACTCCCGGCTCCAGCACCATGTCGGCTCGGCCATCGCGTACAACGTGTGGCGGTACGGGCAGGCCACCGGCGACACCGGGTTCCTGCACGCCGAGGGCGCCGAGATGCTGGTGCAGATCGCCCGCTTCTGGGCCGACTCGGCGGTCTTCGACGACGATCTCGGCCGGTACCGCATCAAGCAGGTGGTCGGCCCGGACGAGTACCACGAGGGGTATCCGGACGCGGACCGGCCCGGCCTGGACGACAACGCCTACACCAACGTCACCGCCGCCTGGGTGCTGGCCCGCGCCCTGGAGCTGACCCGCGAGCTGCCCGCCTCCCGCCGCGACGACCTGTTCGCCCGGCTCGACATGCGGCCCGGCGAGACCGAGCTGTGGGACGAGGTGTCCCGGCGGCTGTACGTGCCCTTCCACCGGGGCGTGGTGAGCCAGTTCGCGGGCTACGGCGAACTGGCCGAGCTGGACTGGGAAGGGCTGCGCGCCCGGCACGGCGACATCCGCCGGCTGGATCGCATCCTGGAGGCGGAGGGCGACAGCGTCAACCGCTACCAGGCGTCCAAGCAGGCCGATGTGCTCATGCTGGGCTATCTGTTCACCCCCGCCGAGCTGGGCCGGCTGTTCGGCCGGCTCGGCTACGACCTGGACGAGGCGACCTGGCGGCGCACCGTCGACTACTACCTGGCCCGTACCAGCCACGGCTCCACGCTCAGCGGTCTGGTGCACGCCTGGGTGCTGGCCAGGGCCCGGCACCGGGACGCCTGGGAGCAGTTGCAGGAGGCGCTGGCCAGCGACGTCGCCGACATCCAGGGCGGGACGACGGCCGAGGGCATCCACCTGGGCGCCATGGCGGGCACCCTCGACCTGCTGCAACGCGGGCTGACCGGCCTGGAGGCGCGGGACGGGGTGCTGTGGATGGACCCGGCGCCGCTGCCGGAGCTGTCGGAGTACGGGTTCTCGGTGCGCTACCGCAGCGACGGCGGCATCCAGGTGCGGATGAAGCCGGGCCAGCTGTGGGTGGGCGTCCCGCCGTGGGAGGAGGAGCCGGTACGGGTGCAGCTCGCCGATGGTTATGTCGCGCGGGACGGGGCGGGCCCGCGCGACGGCGTCGGCTTCGAGGTGGCGCCGGGCGAGAACCGGCTGATGCCGCTGCGGGAGAGCACCCTGTCCTGACCGACCGGACGGGCCCTACGCTCGCGTGTCCGCCGGCCGGACCCGGACCGGATGGACAGGGACGGAGCGGGCCGGATCGTCGTCGTCCAGGCACCGTCCGGTGCGCAGATCGAACCGCTGCTTCAGCAGCGGCGACGCCACGAAGGCCCGCCCGCCCGCCGAGCCCAGCAGCCCGCGCGAGAGGACGTAAGCGCCGGTGAACGGGTCCCGGTTGCCGATCGCGTACGCCGTGCCCGAGCGGTCGGTGAACACCGCGATCTGCCGCCCGTCCGGCAGCAGCGCCGCCACCCCGCGCCCCGGCACCAGACCGTCCGCCGCGCACACCGGCACCCACCCGGTGCCGCACCTGACCTCGATCCGCTCCCCGGCCATCACACCCGCCCCCCGACCGGGATCTCCGGGCCGGACAGCAGCACCAGATCGGGCTTGCTCTGCCCCCGCTCCGGCACGAACCGCACACTGGGGTCCGGTACGTCCGGCGCGTTGACGAAGGACACGAACCGCCGCAGCTTCTCCGGATCCTCGATCACCTGCGCCCACTCGTCGCGGTAGCCGGCCACATGCGCCGCCATCAGCGCCTCCAACTCCGCACAGATGCCGAGCGAGTCGTGCACCACGACGTCCCGGACATGGTCGAGACCGCCCTCGATCCGCTCCAGCCACACCGAGGTGCGCTCCAGCCGGTCGGCGGTGCGGATGTAGAACATCAGGAACCGGTCGATGAGCCGCACGAGTTCGGCGTCCGACAGGTCCTGCGCCAGCAGATCGGCGTGCCGCGGGGTGGCGCCGCCGTTGCCGCCGACGTACAGGTTCCAGCCGTTCGCCGTGGCGATCACCCCGAAGTCCTTGCCCATCGCCTCCGCGCACTCGCGCGCGCAGCCCGAGACCCCGGACTTGAGCTTGTGCGGGGAGCGCAGCCCTCGGTAGCGCAGCTCCAGATCGATGGCCATCCGCACGCTGTCCTGCACCCCGTAGCGGCACCAGGTGGAGCCCACGCACGACTTGACGGTGCGCAGCGACTTCCCGTACGCGTGCCCCGACTCGAACCCGGCGTCCACCAGCCGGCCCCAGATGGCGGGCAGCTGGTCCACGCGGGCGCCGAACAGGTCGATGCGCTGCCCGCCGGTGATTTTGGTGTAGAGGCCGAAGTCGCGGGCGACCTCCCCGATGACGATCAGCTTCTCCGGGGTGATCTCGCCGCCCGGGATGCGCGGCACCACCGAGTAGGAGCCGTTGCGCTGGATGTTGGCGAGGAAGTGGTCGTTGGTGTCCTGGAGGGCGGCCTGTTCGCCGTCCAGCACATGGCCGCCGGCGCCGATGGACGGGGCGAGCGAGGCGATGATCGAGGCCACCGCCGGCTTGCAGATCTCGCAGCCCTCGCCGCCGCGCGCCGCCTCGCGGCCGTGGCCGTCCAGGAGCTGCCGGAAGCCGGTGATGCGCAGCGCCAGCACGATCTCGTACAGCTCCCGGCGGGTCTGCGCGAAGCAGCCGCACAGGCCGCTGTCGATCTCGGCCCCGCCGGCCGCCAGTTCCTCGTTGACGAGCTGGCCCAGTACCTTGACGCAGCTGCCGCAGCCGGTGCCCGCCCGGGTGCACTTCTTCACCTCGGGCAGCGAGGTGCAGGCGTGGTCGGTGACGGCGGCCCGGATGGTGCCCTTGGTGACGTTGTGGCAGGAGCAGATCACCGCCTCGTCGGGCAGCGCGCCCGGCCCGAGCGCGGTGGGCGGCGCCAGCCCGGCGGGCAGCACCAGCTGCTCGGGCGGGGCGGGCGGCACGCTGCCGGTGAGCGGGCGCAGCATGCCGTACGCGTCGGCGTCCCCCACCAGCACCCCGCCGCGCAGGGTGCCGTCCGGGCCGATCACCAGCTTCTTGTACACCCCGGAGCGGGAGTCGGCGTACACCACGTCCAGCGCGCCGTCCGCCGTGCCGTGCGCGTCGCCGAACGAGGCCACGTCCACTCCGAGCAGCTTCAGCTTGGTGGAGGTGTCGGCC
This sequence comes from Streptomyces harbinensis, assembly GCF_900116145.1. Taxonomy (GTDB): domain Bacteria; phylum Actinomycetota; class Actinomycetes; order Streptomycetales; family Streptomycetaceae; genus Streptomyces; species Streptomyces carpaticus. The sequence continues at coordinate 64,382 of NZ_FPAB01000003.1, forward strand.
CCCGTGAACCCGGCCGCCCCGTCCTGCCCGGCGATGGCCCGGGCGGCGGTGGCGGCCATCTCGTAGCCCGGCGCCACCAGGCCGTACACCCGGCCGTCCGCCGCCAGCGCGCACTCGCCGATCGCGTACACCGCCGGGTCGGACACCGAGACACAGCGCTCGTCGACCGCGACGCCGCCGCGCTCACCGACCGTCAGCCCGGCGGCCCGGGCCAGCGCGTCCCGGGGGCGCACCCCGGCCGAGAAGACCACCAGTTCGGCGTCCACGGACGAGCCGTCCGACAGGTCCATGCCGCTGACCGCGCCGTCCTCGGCACGGGTGCGGATGCGCTGCCCGCCGACCCCGGTGTGCACGGTCAGCCCCATCTCCTCCACGGTGCGGCGCAGCGCCGCGCCGCCGCCCTCGTCCACCTGGACGGGCATCAGCCGCGGGTTGAACTCCACGATGTGCGTGTCAAGGCCGAGCCCGCGCAGCGCGCCCGCCGCCTCAAGACCCAGCAGCCCGCCGCCGACCACCACCCCCGAGCGGGTGCGGTCCGACTTGGCCCACTCCTCGATGGCCAGCAGATCCTCGATCGTGCGGTACACGAAGCAGCCGGGGGCGTCCCGGCCCTCCACCGGCGGCACGAACGGCGCCGAGCCGGTGGCCAGCACCAGCGTGTCGTACCGGATCACCCGGCCCGAGCGGGCGGTGACCGTGCGGGCGGCCCGGTCGATGGACTCGGCCGGGTCGGACAGCAGCAGCTCGATGCCGTGCTCCCGCGCGAACCCGGGCGGGGTGAGGGAGAGTTCGTCCGGGGTGACGCCCGAGAAGTACGAGGTGAGCCGCACCCGGTCGTACGCGGGCCTGGCCTCCTCGGCGAGCACGATCACCCGGGAGCGGGCGGTGACGCCGCGCTCGGCCAGCTCCTCCAGGAAGCGCTGGCCGACCATCCCGTGCCCGATGAGCACGATGGTGTCCGTGGACATCAGTTACCTCCGTCGTGGGTGAGCAGATGGAGCAGAGGGGTGGCGGGCAGCGGCTCGTCCGCCTCCCAGGTGCGGGTGAGCGTGCCGACGGCGCCGAGGTCGCCGACCAGCACCCCGCCGCGCAGCCGGTCGCCGCGCACCACGAGGCTGCGGTACGTGCCCCGGGTGGCGTCGGCGAGCCGCACCGTGTCGTCGCCGGGGTCGGCGCCGGTGGTGCCGAACGCCGCCAGATCGATGGGTCCCGGCAGCGAGAGCCGGTACAGCGGGCGGGAGCCGCGGTAGGCGGCGCCCGGGCGGCCGGCCAGCAGCTCGGCCAGCACATCCGCCTGTTCGAGCGCGGCCGAGGCCAGCCCGTAGGCCCGTCCGGCGTGTTCGGCGCAGTCGCCGATGGCGTGGATGTGCGGGTCGGAGGTCCGCAGCCGGTCGTCGACGATCACCCCGCCGGTGCGGCCGGTGCGCAGCCCGGCGTCGCGGGCGAGCCCGGTCAGCGGCAGCGCGCCGCAGGCCAGGATCACCGTGTCGGCGGCGAGTTCGTAGGCGTCGGCCAGCTGGACCGCCCCGGGCAGCAGCCGCCGTACCCGGCACGCGGTGTGCACCTCGACGCCCAGCGCGGTCAGCCGCTCCCGCAGCACGGCGGACGCCCCGGCGTCCAGCTGCCGCTCCATGAGCCGTTCGCCCTGCTGCACCAGCACCGTCTCGGTGCCGCGCACCGCGAGCGCCGCCGCGGCCGACACCCCCGACAGGCCGCCACCGATCACCACCGCCCGCGCCCCGGGCGGCGCCAGCGCGTCGTCCAGGGTGCGGAACGCCCGTACGCCCTCGGGCAGGACGCCGTCGTGCAGCGGCGGCAGCACCGGCGCGGCGCCGGTGGCCAGCACCAGCGTGCCGTACGGCTCGGACGAACCGTCGTCGCACCGGACCGTACGGGCGGCGGTGTCGATCGCGGTGGCCCGCACCCCGGCGCGCCAGCGCACCCGCTCGCCCGGCTGCGGCAGGGCGATCACCTCGGGCCCGTACTGTCCCGCGAGCACGCCGGGCAGCAGTACCCGGTTGTACGCCGGGCCCCGCTCCCCGGCGATCACGGTGGTGGGCGCGTCGATCCGGCGCGCCAGCCGGGCGGCGGCCATCCCGCCGCCGACGATCACCACATCTGCCATGCCCTGAGCGTGCGCGGTGCGCGTTACCCGCCCGCATCACCCCCGTTTCCCCCGGGCAACGCTGCCCTCAGCGTCCGGGGCGGCCCGCTGTGAGCCGCCCGGCGGGTGGTTAAGGACCGCTCAGCGCCGCCTTATGCCCCGCTTAACGGCCGCCCCGGCCACCGGCGGCGGCCGTACGCTGCCGGTCATGAAGGCGACCCGGCCGGCGCCCCCGCGACCGGCCCGCACACCGCCCCGCCCGCCCCGGCCGCCCGTTCCCCGGCCGTCCCCCGGCACCGGGAGCCGCACCGCGGGGCCCGCGTCCTGACGCCGCGTCACGGCGGTGACGCCGGCACCGATCCCGTCCGTACCGGAGCCCGCAGCAATCGTGGAGGCACAGGATGACGCCGCACGTACGCACCGCCCACACCGCGGAACTGTCCACCCCGACCCTGCGCGCCATCCGGGGCCTGCTGGGGCTGGCCGAACACGACTGGGACCACACGCTCGGCGGCCTGCACACCATGGTGTGGGACAGCGACGGCGACCGGCTGATCGCGCACGGCGCGGTGGTGCAGCGCCGCCTCATCCACGCCGGCCGGGCGCTGCGCACCGGCTACGTCGAGGCGCTGGGCGTCCACCCCGACCACCGGGGCCGGGGCCACGGCCGCACGGTGACGGGCGTCCTGGAACGGGTGATCGCGGCGGCGTACGACCTGGGCGCGCTGTCCGCCCGCCCCGGCACGGCGCCGTACTGGCAGGACCGCGGCTGGCAGCCGTGGCAGGGCCGCACCTGGGCGCTGACCCCGATGGGCATCGCCCGCACGGAGGAGTGGGACGGCACGGTCCACATCCTCCCCGGCCCGGTCCCGCTGGACACGACGGGCGAACTGGTCTGCGACTGGCGCGACGGCGACATCTGGTGAGCCGCCCCGGCTACGCGCTCACCCGTTCGCGCAGGAAGTCCTCCCAGGAGCGCGCTCCCCGGGTGACGCCCTCGGCGGCCAGGTTGCCGCCCTCCCGGTAGACCCGGCCCGCCCGGGGTGGCAGCGGGAGCGGGAGGACCGGGCGGCGGGTGGCGGTGGCGCCGAGGTAGGAGCGGACCAGGTCGGGTGCCGCGTACACCGTGGGGCCCGGCAGGTCGGGCACCAGGCCGGCCGGGGAGCCCAGGGCCAGTTCGGCGAGCCGGGCCGCCACGTCGCGGGCGTCCACCGGCTCCAGCCGGACCTGCTTCGGGGCCGGGACCGCCGGGAGCTTCGCCATCTTCCGCAGCACCATCAGCACCAGGTCGTGGAACTGCGCCGCGCGCAGCGTGGTCCACGGGATGCCGGATCCGGCCACGGCCGCTTCCGTGCCGTGCTTCATGCGGAAGTAGCCGACCGGGACCCGGTCCGCGCCGATGACCGAGATCAGCACCAGATGCCGCGCCCCGGCCTCCGCCGCCGCCCGCACCAGGTTGCGGGTCGCCTCCACGTCGCCCTTGGGCCCGCCCGCGAGGTGCAGGATCGTCTCCGCCCCGGCCACCGCCCGTTCGACACCCTCGTTCGCGAGCAGATCGGCCGTGACGTACTCGACGCCCTCGCTCGCCGGGTGCTCGTGCCGGCTGAGCACCCGCACCCGCTGTCCGGCGTCGCGCAGCAGGGGCACGACCTGCCGGCCGAGGGTGCCGGTGCCGCCGGTGACCAGGATGGGTGCTGCCATGGCGTCTCTCCTCCGTGCGGGGATTCTCTTCTGCCATGACCCGTGGGGCGCCACCGATGTGACGCGCCGCAGACGCCGCCGCACGAATGAGAACGAACGCCTGCGCACGCTCATCGGGTTTCCCTAAAATCTCGTTCACCTCGTCGCCTCATGGGGCGACTCTGTGCGCAATGCAAGGAGAAACATGACACGCTCGCGCTTAACCGCACTGCTGGCCACCTGTGTGGTGGCCCTGCTGCTGCCGCTCGGAACGGCCGGCGGCGCGCAGGCGGCCGGAGCCGTGAAGATCAGCAAGATCCACTACAACAGCCCCGGCAAGGACGACCGGAGCAACGCCAGCCTCAACGGGGAGTGGGTGCGGATCACCAACTCCACCACCAAGGCGGTGAGCCTCAAGGGCTGGACGCTGACGGACGCCCAGAAGCACACGTACACCTTCGGCACGTTCACGCTGGGCTCCGGCAAGTCGGTGACGGTGCGCACCGGGTCGGGCAAGAACACCGCGAGCAACGTCTACCAGAACCGGCGCGCCTACGTCTGGAACAACGACAAGGACACCGCCACCCTGCGCAAGGCCAACGGCACCAAGGTGCACTCCTGCTCGTACAACAACCCCAAGGTCGAGTTCAAGAACTGCTGACCTGCTCCTCCAGCCACCGCAGATAGGCGTCGCTGCCCCCGGTGACCGGGGTCGTGATCAGCTCCGGGGTGTCGTACGGGTGGCGGGCGAGGAGGTGCGCCTGAAGGTCCGGGTAGCGGGCCGCCGTCGTCTTGTAGGTGACGCGCCACTCGGTGGCCGTCTCCACCTCGCCCTGCCAGCGGTACACGCTGGTGATCGGCCCTTCCACCTGGGCGCAGGCCGCGAGCCGGGCCTCGATCGCCGAGGCGGCCAGCTCGCGGGCCGACTGCTCGCTGTCGGTGGTCGTGCAGGCCAGGACATGGGTGGTCATCGGCAGCCTCCCGGGGCTCGTTTCCGGTCTCCGGGAGGCTATCCAACGCACCGGCCGCGCCACACGCCCGCAGTCGGTGACGGCGCCGGGCGCCCGGCGCGTACCGCGTCGGCTACGGCAGCGGCTTCGCCCGCAGCGCCGCGTCCGAGCGCCGCATCAGCCCCAGCCGGCACCGGGAACGTCGGCATCCGGCACCGCCGTCACCGAGGTGAGCACCAGCACCGCGTCCTCCAGCGCCACCACCGCGTGCCGTACCTGCGGCACCTTCAGGATCTCGCCCTCCGTCAGCGGGATGCTCGCGCCCTGCCCCTCGGCCGGCACCACCCGGACGGACCCCCGGACCAGGTACAGACTGGCGGCCGGCGGGGCGTTGTGCTCCTCCAGCTCCGCGCCCGCCGTCAGGGCGATGACGCTCTGCCGCAACGGGCCGTCGTGCAGGAACAGATGCGCGCTGCGGCCGTGCTCGGCCTCCCGGGCCCGGCTGAGGTGATGATCGGCCAGGGCGCTCAGATGCGTGGTGTGCTGCGTGGTGTCGGTCACCCTTCCATGCTCCGGGGTGCGGGCGCCTCCGCAACCCGGTTCACCGCGACGCGCCCCGCTTCACTCCTGTTCCACCGGTTCCGCGCGCTCCACCCGTACCGCGCAGACCTTGAACTCCGGCATCCGGGAGGCCGGATCGAGCGCCGGGTTGGTCAGCGTGTTGGCCCGGCCCTCACCCGGCCAGTGGAACGGCATGAACACCGTGTCCGGACGGATCGCGGTACTGATCCGGGCCGGCGCCACCGCTCGCCCGCGCCGCGAGACCACCGCGAGCCGGTCGCCCTCCGCCGCCCCGATCCGCTCCGCCAGCCGCGGATGCACCTGGACGAACGGGCCCGGCGCCGCCGCGTTCAGCTCCGCCACCCGCCGCGTCTGCGCCCCCGACTGGTACTGCGCCAGCACCCGCCCCGTCGTCAGCAGCACCGGGTACTCGGCGTCCGGCTCCTCCGCCGCCGGCCGGTGCCCGGCCGCCGCGAACCTGGCCCGCCCGTCCGGCGTCGCGAACCGGTCCAGGAACAGCCGCGGCGTCCCCGGATGGTCCTCGGCCGGACACGGCCAGAACACCCCGCCCTCCGCCGCGATCCGCTCGTAACTGATGCCCGCGTAGTCCGCCACACCCCCGGCCGACGCCCGCCGCAGCTCCGCGAACACCTCGGCCGGCTCCTCCGGGAACCCCCGCTCCCAGCCCGCCCAGCCCAGCCGGCGCGCCAGGCCCCGCAGCACCGCCAGATCGCTGCGGCAGCCCGGCGGCGGATCCACCGCGCGCCGCCGCAGCTGCACCCGGCCCTCCAGATTCGTCATGGTGCCGGTCTCCTCCGCCCACTGGGTGACCGGCAGCACCACATCCGCGAGCCGCGCGCTCTCGGACAGCACCACGTCGCACACCGCCAGGAAGTCCAGCGACCGCATCCGGTCCTCGATGTGCGCGGCGCGCGGCGCCGACACCACCGGGTTGGAGCCCATCAGCAGCAGCGCCCTGATCCCGGCGGGGGAGGGGTCGCCCAGCGCGTCCAGCAACTCGTACGCGCTGCGGCCCGGGCCCGGCAGCACCGCCGGGTCCACGCCCCACACCCCGGCCACATGGGCGCGCGCCGCCGGGTCGGTGAGCATCCGGTAGCCGGGCAGCTGATCGGCCTTCTGCCCGTGCTCGCGCCCGCCCTGACCGTTGCCCTGCCCGGTGAGACAGCCGTAGCCGGAGTACGGCCGCCCGGCCCGCCCCGTCGCCAGGCACAGATTGATCCACGCCCCGACCGTGTCCGTACCCTTCGCCTGCTGCTCGGGCCCGCGCGCGGTGAGCACCATCGCCGCCTGGGGCGCGCAGAACAGCTCCACCGCCTCCCGCAGCCGCGGCACCGGCACCCCGGTGATCCGCTCCACCAGCTCCGGCCAGTGCGCCATCGCCTCCGCCCGCGCCCCCTCCCAGCCGCTGGTGCGCTCCGCCACGAACGCCTCGTCCACCCGGCCGCCCGCCACCACCAGATGCAGCAGGCCCAGCGCCAGCGCCAGATCGGTGCCGGGACGCGGCGCCAGATGCAGATCGGCCTGCTCGGCGGTCCGGGTACGGCGCGGGTCGATCACGATCAGCGTGCCGCCGTTCGCGCGCAGCTCGGTGAAGTACCGCAGCGCGGGCGGCATGGTCTCGGCGGGGTTCGCGCCGACCAGGATGATGCAGCCGGTGCGCGGGATGTCCTCCAGCGGGAACGGCAGCCCCCGGTCCAGGCCGAACGCCCGGTTCCCGGCCGCCGCCGCCGAGGACATGCAGAACCGGCCGTTGTAGTCGATCTGCGAGGTGCCGAGCACCAGCCGGGCGAACTTCCCCAGCGCGTACGCCTTCTCATTCGTCAGCCCGCCGCCGCCGAACACGGCGACCGCGTCCGCCCCGTACCGCTGCCGCGTCCCCGACAGGCCGCGCGCCACCCGCTCCAGCGCCTCGTCCCAGCCGGCCGGGGCCAGCTCGCCGTCCGCGCCGCGCACCAGGGGCTGGGTGAGCCGGGTCCCGGGCCGCAGGACGGCGGTGGCGGTGGCGCCCTTCCCGCACAGCGCGCCGCGCTCCACCACCCGCAGCCCGCTGCCGTCCCCGGCGCCGTTGCTGCCGTCTTCGCCGTCGCCGGTCCTGGCGAGCCCCATCGCGCACTGGAGCGCGCAGTACGGGCAGTGGGTGTCCGTGATGTCTGTCATAGCGGGGCTCATGGCGGCCATCCTGCGGCGGCCGTGTTACACCGGCCCGGCCCCGGAGTTACGGCCCCGGCGCGCCCTGCTCACCCCCGGGACCCGGCCGCCGGTGAACGCCGGGCACGGCATTGGTGACACCCGTGCAACACAACGGCAACGCCAGGGGCTCAGGCTGGCGGCATGAACGCCCGCACGCTTCCCACTCTGGTGGCCGTCGCCCACGGCTCTCCCGACCCCCGGGCCGAGCGGAGCACCGCCGCGCTGCTGCGCCTGGTGCGCGCGCTGCGGCCGGGGCTGCGGGTGGAGCCGGGCTTCCTGGAGAACGACCGGCCGCGCCTGGCCGACACCCTGGCCGGGCTGTGCGGCGGCGGCCGGGCCGTACTCGTCCCCCTGCTCTTCAGCCGCGGATACCACGTCAAACACGACATACCCGGCGTCCTGGAGAACGTGCGGGACGACCTGACCGTCAGCACCGCCGCCTGCCTGGGCCCGCACCCGCTGCTCGTCGACGCCCTGCACAGCCGGCTGATCGAGGCCGGCTGGCACCGCGACCTCACCGACCCGCACGCCGACGCGGTCGTCCTGGCGGCGGCCGGCTCCCTGGACCCGGAGTCGGCGGCCGGCACCGAGTACACCGCCCACATGCTCGCCGACCGGCTCGGCGGCGTACCGGTGCTGCCCGCTTACGCCTCCGCGTCCCGGCCCACCGTGCCGGAGGCGGTGGCCGCCCTGCGCGAGCGGGGCCACACCCGGATCGCGGTGGCCTCCTGCTTCACCGCGCCGGGCCGGTTCGCCACCCGCTGCGCCGAAGCCGCCCCCGGGGTGGCCGCCGCCCCGCTGGGCGCGCACCCGGCACTCGCCCGGCTGCTGCTGCACCGCTACGACCAGGCGCGCGGCGCGATCCCCGCGCCCGCCCCCACCCCTCTCCCCGCCACCCGCCGCCCGGCCCTCGCGGCGGGCCCGCAGCGCTGACCGGGGCGGGTACGGGGCGGACGGGGACGCCGATCCCGGCTGCGATGGCGCAGACCGGCGACGGCCGGCCCGGGCGGGGCTGCCGGAGCCGTGCCCGGCGGGCACGGCGCTCGCTGCCCGGAGGGCCGCCGGTTGGTATACAACCGCAGCGAGCCGGGGCCGGACAGCGGGGTCCTGCCGGCCGGGCCGCAGCCCCGTGCGACGGTCGGCCGTACCGGCCCGGGGCCGCACCCACCGCCCGCCCGGGAACGGCGACTCCCGCGCTCCTCGCGCCACACCACTCGCCCCGGCCGCCGCTGCGCTCCGCCGCCCGCTGCGGCGGGCGTGGTGCCGTGCGGCACCGCCCGTGCGGCTGATGCCCTGTCGTTTCCCCCGCTCGCCGTCAACCGCACCGCGGTGCCGCCGCTCGCCCCGCCGCTGTCTGCGCAGTGCCGGGGGGTGGGCATGGCCGTGTCACGTCGCTGCGGTTCCGTCCGCACCACGCGGCGCCGCCCGCACCGCGCTCCCGCACCCCCCGGTGCGTCCGCATGTCCATGAGGTGACCGCCGCCCGGACGGCGGCGGGACGTTGTGTACGTTTCTCCGCATGGGCGGCACGCGGAGCACCGGAACACGGACCCGCGCCCGGCGACCCCGCGTCCCCCGGGCCGCCGCCCCGCCGCCGCTCCCGCGTCCCGCCGGGCGGCGCCCCGGCTCCGGCCGCCGCGCGCCGCTCGCCTGGCGGGACCCGGCCACCGCCGCCGGGCCGCACCGTTCCGCAGCATCCCCCCGGCAGCTCCTCCGGCATGCCGGCACCACACCGGGCAGGTACCTCCCATGACCCAACGCGACACGCCGCCGTCCGGCCGTCCCCCCGTCGCCCTCTCCGCGGCGGGCTTCGTCAGCTGCTTCGACCGGTTCGCCATCAGCCCGCTGCTGATCCTCATCTCCACCGGTCTCGGCATCCCGCTCTCCACCGCCGTGGTCACCGCCAGCGCCTACTTCCTGGCCTACGGACTCTCCCAGCCCCTGTGGGGCATACTCTCCGACCGCGTCGGCCGGGTCCGCGTCATGCGCGTCACCCTCCTGGTCGCCGCGCTCGCCGGGGCGGTCTCCGCGCTCGCGCCCAATGCGGCCGTGCTGATCGGCGCCCGGATCGTCGCGGGCGCCTGTTACGGCGCGGTCGTCCCCACCTCCCTCACCTACCTCGGCGACACCGTCCCGGCCGCCCGCCGCCAGCGGGCGCTGTCCGACCTGATGGCCGTGATGGCCGTCGGCACCGCCCTGGCCACCGCCGTCGCCGGCGCGCTGGCCGAAGCGGTGGACTGGCGGCTGGTGTTCGCCGCGCCCGCCGTCTGCGCCGTCGTCTGCTCCTGGGCGCTGCGCTCGCTGCCCGAGCCGCGGCGGGAGAAGGGCACCGGCGGCATCGGCGGCCACCTCGGCGCGGTGCTCCGCAACCGCTGGGCCCTCACCGTCTTCGGCCTCGCCTTCGTCGAGGGCGCGGTGCTGCTCGGCACCATGACGCTGCTCGCCACCGCGCTCCAGGCCCGCGACGTCAGCGCCTCCGTGGCCGGTCTGGCCACCGCCATGTACGGGGTCGGCGTCGTGGTCTTCTCGCAGCTGGTCCGGTTCCTCAGCGGCCGGCTGCCGGTGTGGGTGCTCATCGCCATCGGCGGGGCGCAGATGTGCGCCGGGTACGCCATCGTCACCGCCTGGGTGACGCTGCCCGCCGTCTTCACCACCGGGCTGCTGCTCGGCGGCGGCTGGTCGTTCATGCACTCCTCGCTCCAGGCCTGGGCCACCTCGGTGGTGCCGCAGGCGCGCGGCACGGCGGTGGCGTTCTTCGCCGGGGCGCTGTTCATCGGCTCCTCGGCCGCCGCCGCGGCCGGCGGGCCGCTCGCGGAGAACGGCCACTTCGCCCTGCTGTTCGGCATCGCCTGCGCGCTCACCGTCCCGCTGACCCTCACCGCCGTGCTGACCCGCCGCCGCTGGCGCCCGGCGGCCGAGGACCCGTCCGGTCACGAGGGCGCGGGCGCCGCCCGGCGCGACCCCCACCCGCCGACCACCGCCACGCCCGCCGGATAATGTCGGGATATGCAGCCGAGTGCCGTCTACGCCCCAGCCGATGCCGAACGGTGGGACCCCGAACCGGACAAACGGTCCGGGCGGACCGCCTTCCAGCGGGACCGGGCCCGGGTGCAGCACTCCGCCGCGCTGCGCCGCCTCGCCGGGAAGACGCAGGTGGTCACCCCGGACACGGCCGGCGCGCAGGAGAGCGCGGCCGGGCACGCCTGGGACGCCAGCCCGCGCACCCGGCTCACCCATTCGCTGGAGTGCGCGCAGGTGGGACGGGACCTGGGCGCGGCGTTCGGCTGCGACTCCGACATCGTCGAGGCGGCCTGCCTCGCCCATGACCTGGGCCATCCGCCGTTCGGGCACAACGGGGAACGGGTGCTGGACGAGATCGCCGCCCCGTGCGGCGGTTTCGAGGGGAACGCGCAGTCGCTGCGGCTGCTGACCCGGCTGGAACCGAAACGTTTCTCCGAGCCGCTGCACCGCCCCGTCGGCCTCAACCTCACCCGCGCCACGCTGGACGCCGCCACCAAGTACCCGTGGCCGCGCGGCGGCCACCCCACCGACCCCGACTCGCCCAAGTTCGGCGCGTACGAGGACGACCTGCCGGTCTTCGACTGGCTGCGCACCGGCGCCCCGGACGGCAGGCGCTGCTTCGAGGCCCAGGTCATGGACTGGTCGGACGACGTCGCCTACTCCGTCCACGACGTCGAGGACGGCCTGCACGCCGGCCATCTCGACCCCGGACTGCTCCTCGCCGAGCCCGAACGCGCCGAGATCTTCCGCGTCGTCCGGGCCCGCTACGCCGCCTCCGGCACCGGCGACGCCGAACTCGCCGCCGCCCTCGACCGGCTGCTCGACCAGGACTGGTGGCCGCACGGGTACGACGGCTCCGCCACCGCCCAGGCCCGCCTCAAGGACGCCACCAGCCAGCTCATCGGCCGGTTCTGCGCCGCCGCCGAACAGGCCACCCGGGAGCGCTACGGCCCCGGGCCCCTGCACCGTTACACCGCCGAACTGATCGTCCCGCCCGCCACCCGGCTGGAGTGCGCCGTCCTCAAGGCGGTCGCCGACGTGTACGTCATGCAGCGCCCCGACCAGGAACTGCGGCGCGGCCGGCAGCGCGAACTGCTCGCCGGACTCGGCGACGCGCTCATCCGCCGCGCCCCGCACGGGCTCGACCCGCAGCACCGCGCCCTGTACGCGCGGGCGGGCTCGGACGCAGCCGCCCTCCGGGTGATCGTGGATCAGATCGCCGCGCTCACCGACGCATCGGCACGCTCCCTGCACGCCCGCCTCACCGGGCCGTCCCCGGGGTAGAGGTGGGGGGTGAACCGCCCCCCGCGCCCCGGGGGGCCCTGCGGCAAGGAGGCAGCGCGTGGTCGGTAGCGACGGCATGGACGGTGCGCACCGTACGTTCGTGATCATCGGAGGAGGTCTCGCCGGCGCGAAAGCCGCCCAGACCCTGCGGGAGGAGGGCTTCGCCGGCCGCGTCATCATCATCGGCGACGAGCACGAGCATCCCTACGAGCGCCCGCCGCTGTCCAAGGGCTACCTCATCGGCAAGGCGGCCAAGGACAGCGTGTACGTGCACGAACCGTCCTGGTACATCAGCCACCGGGTGGAGCTCCACCTGGGGCAGCAGGCGGTGCACATCGACCGCGCCGAGCGCGAGGTCCGGCTCGGGGACGGCACCCGCGTCCCGTACGACGCCCTGTTGCTGGCCACCGGCGCCGAGCCGCACCGGCTGCCGATCCCGGGCGCGCGCGGGCTGGCCGGGGTGCACCATCTGCGGCGGCTGGCGCACGCCGACCATCTGCGGGCGGTGCTGACCGACCGCACCCGCGAGCGCGATCCGCTGGTGGTGGCGGGCGCGGGCTGGATCGGCCTGGAGGTGGCCGCCGCCGCCCGCGAACTGGGCGCGCCGGTGGTGGTCGTGGAGCCGGAGCCGACCCCGCTGCACCGGGTGCTGGGCCCGGAGCTGGGCGAGGTGTTCACCGGGCTGCACCGCGAGCACGGCGTGGAGTTCCGGTTCGGCCGCCGGCTCGCGGACATCACCGGCAGGGACGGGCAGGTCGCCGGGGTGGTGACGGACGACGGCGAGCAGATCCCGGCCCGCGCGGTGCTGGCGGCGATCGGGGTACGGCCGCGCACCGCGCTGGCGGAGGCGGCCGGGCTCGAACTGGCCGCGGACACCGGCGGGGTGGTGGTGGACGCGGCGCTGCGCACCAGCGATCCGCACATCTACGCGGCCGGGGACGTGGCCGCGTTCCCGGCGCCCGGCACCGGCCGGCTGCGGGTGGAGCACTGGGCGAACGCGCTGAACTCCGGCCCGGCGGCGGCCCGCGCCATGCTGGGGCGTGAGGTGACCTACGACCGGGTGCCGTACTTCTTCTCCGACCAGTACGACGCGGGCCTGGAGTACTCGGGCTGGGCGCCGCACGGGAGCTACGACCGGGTGGTGTTCCGGGGCGACGTCGGCAAGCGGGCCTTCCTGGCGTTCTGGCTGAGCCCGGAGGGCCGGGTGCTGGCCGGGCTGAACATGAACGTGTGGGACGTGACCGGGCCCGTCCAGGACCTGATCCGGTCCGGGCGGCCGGTGGACCCGGACGCGCTCGCCGACCCGGCCACCGAGCTGACCGCGCTGTGACCCCCGCGCCCGGACCGGCCCGCGCGCCGGTCCGGGCGCCGCACGGGCCCCGGGGACGATCCGGCATAAAGTGACCTGCGGCGCATCAACCGGACGCGCCGTGGACAACCCGGACGAACGGCGACCGGACGACCCGGCGAGCGAGGTGGCGGCAGGTGGCGCGGGACGGAACGACGCAGGGCGGGGCGGACGGCGGCGCAGCCGGCGGTGGCGCCCCGGACGAGCACACCGTGACCGCGCTGGTGGCGGCGGCCGGCGCCGCCCCGTCCATGTTCAACGCCCAGCCCTGGCGCTTCCGCTATCTGCGCGACGCCGTCACCCTCCAACTGCGCGCCGCCCTGGACCGCACCCTCCCGCACGCCGACCCGCACGGCCGCGCCCTGCACCTGGGCTGCGGCGCCGCCCTGTTCAACCTGCGGGTGGCCGCCGCCGGCGCCGGCTGGGAACCGGTCGTCACCCTGCTGCCCGACCCGTTCGACCCGCGGCTGCTCGCCACCGTCCGGCTGGCCGCCGCCGTCTCCCCCGACCTGGAGCTGGCCCGGCTGCGCCCGGCCATCCCGGAGCGGCACAGCAGCCGGCAGCCGTTCCGCGACGAGCTGGTGCCCGAGCCGGTACGGGCCGCGCTGCGCCGCGCCGCCGAGCTGGAGGGCGCCGAGCTGCACTTCCCGTCCGCCTGGCATGTGCGGGCCATCCTCGAACTCGTCCGGGACGCCGAGGGCCGCGACCGGGACACCCCGGCCCGCGCCGAGGAGCGCGAGCGCTGGACGCGCGACGCCGACGCCGCCCGGACCGCCACCGACGGACTGCTGGCGGAGGCGCTCGGCCCGCGCCTGGGCTACGGCGGGTTCCCGCTGCGGGACGCCACCGCCCGCCGCAGCGCCTTCGCGGCGGGCGACCCCACCCCGTACGAGGAGGAGCCGCAGCTGGCGCTGCTCGGCACCGGCGAGGACCGGCCGGCCGACTGGCTGCGGGCCGGCCAGGCGATGGAGCGGGTGCTGCTGCTGGCCACCGGTTACGGGCTGTCCACCGGGCTCACCACCCAGGTGCTGGAGTGGTCCGAGCTGCGCTGGCCGGTGCGCGACCCCGAGTCGGGCATGGGGCAGGTGCAGATGGTGATCCGGCTCGGGTACGGGCCGCCGGTGCCGCGCTCCCCGCGCCGCCCGGTGGACCAGATCCTGGAGATCGTCTGACCGGCCGCCGTGCCGCGCCGGCGTCCGGGCCGTCACTACAGTGGCGCACATGAGCGCCGAGCCCCCTGCCCGTACCCCTGCCCGCACCCCCGTCCGTACCGCAGCCGTGCCCGTCTCCGCGATCCTCGCGCTGCGCGCCGAGGTGCTGCGCCCGGGGTTGCCGGTGGCGAGCGCGGAGTTCGCCGAGGACGCGCGGCCGGGCACCGTCCACCTGGCCGCGTACGCCGGGGAGACGGGCACGGAGGTGCTCGGCTGCATCACCCTGTTCGCCGATCCGCTGCCCGGGGACGGCACCGCCCACCGCTTCCGCGGCATGGCCACCGCCCCCGCCGTGCGCGGCCGGGGGTACGGCGCGGCCCTGCTGGCGGCGGCCGAGGCGGAGGCGGCGGCGCGCGGGGCGCGGACGCTGTGGTGCAACGGCCGCACCGGCGCCCGCGGCTTCTACGAGCGGCACGGGTACACGGTGCTCGGCGAGGAGTTCGTCATCGAGGGCGTCGGCCCGCACTACGTCTTCACCCGGCGGCTGCCTCCCCGGGCATAACACCCCAAATGCGGTTACGTTGCTCGTGGAGGTGCATGAGCGATGGCCAAGCAGACCGTGGCGGAGCAGTTCGTCGACACCCTGGTGCGCAGCGGGGTGCGCCGCCTGTACGGCGTCGTCGGGGACAGTCTCAACCCCGTCGTCGACGCCATCCGGCGCAACCGTTCCATCGACTGGATCCAGGTCAGGCACGAGGAGACCGCGGCCTTCGCCGCCGGCGCCGAGGCCCAGATCGCCGGCCGGCTCGCCGCCTGCGCCGGCTCCTGCGGCCCGGGCAATCTGCACCTCATCAACGGCCTGTACGACGCGCACCGCTCCATGGCCCCGGTGCTCGCCCTCGCCTCCCACATCCCCTCCAGCGAGATCGGCACCGGCTACTTCCAGGAGACCCACCCGGACCAGCTGTTCCGCGAGTGCAGCCACTACTGCGAGCTGATCTCCAACCGGCGGCAGATGCCCCGCGTCCTCCAGACGGCCGTCCAGCACGCGGTCGGCCGGGGCGGCGTCAGCGTGATCGCGCTGCCCGGGGACATCGCCGGCGAGCAGGTCGCCGACCGCCCCGAGGAACACGCCCTGGTCACCAGCCGCCCCAGCGTCCGCCCGGCGGACAGCCAGATCGAGGAACTGGCGCGGATGGTGGACGAGGCCGACCGGGTCACCCTGTTCTGCGGCAGCGGCACGGCGGGGGCGCACGCCGAGGTGATGCGCTTCGCCGAACGCGTCAAGGCGCCGGTGGGCCACGCGCTGCGCGGCAAGGAGTGGATCCAGTACGACAACCCGTACGACGTCGGCATGAGCGGCCTGCTGGGCTACGGCGCGGCGTACGAGGCCACCCACGAGTGCGATCTGCTGCTCCTGCTGGGGACGGACTTCCCGTACAACGCGTTCCTGCCGGACGGCACCCGGGTGAAGATCGCGCAGGTGGACGTCCGCCCCGAACACCTGGGCCGGCGCTCCACGCTCGACCTCGCGGTGTGGGGCGATGTCAAGGAGACGCTGGACTGCTTGACGCCGAAGGTCCGCGCCAAGACCGACCGCCGCTTCCTGGACCGGATGCTGAAGAAGCACGCCGAGGCGCTGGAGGGCGTGGTCAGCGCCTACACCCGGAAGGTGGAGAAGCACGTCCCGATCCACCCGGAGTACGTGGCCTCGGTGCTGGACGAGGAGGCGGCGGACGACGCGGTGTTCACGGTGGACACCGGCATGTGCAACGTGTGGGCGGCCCGCTACCTCACCCCGAACGGGCGGCGGCGGGTGATCGGCTCCTTCAGCCACGGCTCGATGGCCAACGCCCTGCCGCAGGCGATCGGCGCCCAGTTCACCGACCGGCGGCGGCAGGTGATCTCGATGTCGGGGGACGGCGGGTTCACGATGCTGATGGGGGACTTCCTCACCCTGGTGCAGTACGACCTGCCGGTGAAGGTGGTGCTGTTCAACAACTCGACGCTGGGCATGGTGGAGCTGGAGATGCTGGTGGCGGGCCTGCCCGCGTACGGCACCGGCAACCGGAACCCCGACTTCGCGGCCATCGCGGAGGCGGCCGGGGTGCGCGCGCAGCGGGTGGAGAAGCCGAAGGACCTGCGCGGCGCGCTGCGGTCGGCGTTCCGGCACAAGGGCCCGGCGCTGGTGGACGTGGTCACCGACCCGCACGCGCTGTCCATCCCGCCGAAGATCAAGGCCGAGATGGTGACGGGTTTCGCCCTGTCGGCGAGCAAGATGGTCCTGGACGGCGGCGTCGGCAAGATGGTGCAGATGGCCCGCTCGAACCTCCGCAATATCCCGCGCCCGTAAACCCGAGTCCCTTCGTTCGCTCTTTCGAATGGCTTTATGGTGATGAGAGTGATGGGATGATCAGCCGCACCTAGAGTCTGGGAGGGCAGGGCGTGCGTGAGTCAGAGCGAGGGAGGTTCCTGGTGACCACCGTGCTGGAACGACCGGTTACGGCAGATCATTTTGCCCCGGGGGAGTTCGAGGATCTGCTCCAGATCGCACTGGACCTGGATACGCCGGACGGCTTCAAAGCCGAGATCATCGAGGGGGCCATCGTTGTGTCGCCGTTCCAAAGTCCCTACTACCGACGGCCCATGAAGCGGCTGCGGGAGGACCTGGAAGCCCATTGTCCCGCTGGGCACGAGGCGGACACCTCCCCTTTCCTTTTCGCCTTTCCCAAAGCCACGCGCGCCTACGCTCCGGATCTTTATGTCGCCGACGTGGAATCCTTCGAACAGCTGCGAGGGCCGGTCAACGGGGCCGCGCTTTCTCTCGTCGCCGAGTTCACCTCGCCCTCCACCCGGGCCGCCGACGTCAAGGACAAGCTCGCCGTGTACGGCCGCCATGTTCCGGTGTATCTGCTGCTCGACATGCAGGACGAGGAAGCCACCGTGTTCTGGGAGGTTTCGCCGAACGGTTACCGCGCGTACCGGAGTGTTTCCTTCGGGCAGTCGCTGAGGATTCCCGAGCCCTTCGGCTTCGACCTCGACACCTCGGGCTTCGGGCGGCCGGAGGAAGCCCCCAGCCGGTGAGGCCGTGGCGCTGTCGGCGGCCGGTCGTAGACTCTCGGTGTGGCGGGCAGGATCAATGACGACGATGTGAAGGCGGTACGGGACGCGGTCCCGATTGACTCCGTCGTGTCCGAATACCTCCAGCTGCGCAGCGCCGGCGGGGGGAACCTGAAGGGCCTGTGCCCGTTCCACGACGAGAAGTCCCCGTCGTTCCAGGTGTCGCCCAGCAAGGGTCTCTTCCACTGCTTCGGCTGCCAGGAGGGCGGCGACAGCATCAGCTTCCTGATGAAGCTGGAGCACCTGACCTTCGCCGAGTCCGTCGAGCGGCTGGCCGCCCAGGCCGGGATCACGCTCCGCTACGAGCAGGGCGGGTACAACACCCACCGGCAGCAGGGCGAGCGCACCCGGTTGCTGGAGGCGCACAAGGTGGCCGCCGCGTTCTTCGCCGAGCGGCTGGCCTCGCCGGAGGCGGAGATCGGGCGCCGGTTCCTCCAGGAGCGCGGGTTCGACGAGCAGGCGGCGGCGCACTTCGGGGTCGGGTACGCGCCCGGTGGCTGGGACCAGCTGGTGCGATATCTGCGCGGCCGGGGCTTCACCGACCGGGAACTGCTCACCTCCGGCATCGCCCAGGACGGCCGGCGCGGCCCGATCGACCGCTTCCGGGGCCGCCTGGTGTGGCCGATCCGCGACATCACCGGCGAGGTGGTCGGTTTCGGCGCCCGGCGGCTGCGCGAGGAGGACACCGGCCCGAAGTACCTCAACACCCCCGAAACCCCCATCTACCAGAAGTCCCGGGTGCTCTACGGCATCGATCTCGCCAAGCGCGACATCGCCAAGGACAACCGGGCCGTGGTCGTCGAGGGGTACACCGACGTCATGGCCTGCCATCTGGCGGGCATCACCACCGCCATCGCCACCTGCGGCACGGCCTTCGGCAGCGAGCACATCAAGATCCTGCGCCGGGTGCTGATGGACGACAGCAGTTCCCACCGGGCGGGCGAGGTGGTCTTCACCTTCGACGGGGACGCGGCCGGGCAGAAGGCGGCGCTGCGCGCCTTCGACGAGGACCAGCGGTTCGCGGCCAGGACGTCGATCGCGATCTCGCCCGGCGGCATGGACCCGTGCGATCTGCGGCTGGCCCACGGCGACACCGCCGTGGCGGAGATGATCGAAACCCGCTCACCGCTGTTCGAGTTCGCGCTCCGGTCGGTCATCGAGCGGCACAATCTGGACACGGCGGAGGGCCGTTCGGCGGCGCTTGAGCACGCCACCCCCATCGTCGCGCGGATGAAGGACTCCTCCATCCAGCACGAGTACGCGGTACGGCTCGCCGGCCTGGTCGGCATCCCGGACGAACGGTTCGTCGTCCAGCGGGTGGCCCAGCTCGCCCGCTGGGAGCGCGAGCGCAAGCAGCGGGGCGAGGCGCCGGGCGCCGGGCGCCGCAATGCCCCGGCACCGGCCCCCGCCCCGGCCGTCCCCGAACGGCGCGGCCCCGCCGTCGACCCCGGCAACCCGGCCCACCAGGTGGAACGCGAACTCCTCAAGCTCGCCCTCCAGTACCCGCACCTGGTGGCGCCCGCCTTCGACGCGTACGAGGAGAGCGAGTTCACCGCACCGCCCTACGCGGTGGTGCGGCGCGCCATCGCGGCGGCCGGCGGCGTCACCGACGCCGACGAGAGCCTGGTGACCCGGGTCCTGGACGCGGCACCCGACGACACGGTGCGCGTCCTCATCCGCGAGCTGACCGTGGAGGCGCCGCTGACCTCCCGCGCCCCCGACGAGCGGTACGCGGGGGAGCACCTGGTCCGGGTCCGGCTCGCCGCCGTCGAACAGCGCATGCGCGATCTGGAGATCGTCGCCCGCCGCATCGAGGCCCAGTCCGCGAACAGCCAGGCGGCCGGGGAACGGCAGCAGCTGTGGACGCTTCAGCAGTACCGCACCGCCTTGCAGGCACGGGGTCCGGCGGCGCTGTACGGCTGACCGGATGCCACCCACCCGGGAACGTGAACCCCGTGTAACAGCGGGGTAATTGGGCATAGCACACGAGGAGCCGCCAGCACAAAAAATGGACGCATGCCTCTCGTGACCGGGTAGCCCCCCACTCCCACCGGTCGCGACCACCGTGGAGGTCGCCCGTGTCGCCCGTGCAGAGCCAGATCCTCGACGCCCCGGCACCGGCCGTTCCGGTGCTGAAGCCATCCCCGCCCACCACGGCCGCGGGCGCCTCGGCGGACCTCTTCCGCCAGTACCTGCGGGAGATCGGCCGCATCCCGCTGCTGACGGCGGCCGAGGAAGTGGAACTGGCCCGCCGCATCGAGGCGGGCCTTTTCGCCGAGGAGCGGCTGGCAGCAGCGGCGGACGCCGGGGAACCGTGGGACCCCCAGCTCGCGCTCGACCTCGACCAGCTGGTGGTCCGCGGGCGCCGGGCCAAGCGGCAGCTCATCGAAGCGAACCTGCGGCTGGTCGTCTCGGTGGCGAAACGGTACATCGGGCGCGGCCTGACCATGCTCGACCTGGTGCAGGAGGGCAACCTCGGGCTGATCCGGGCGGTGGAGAAGTTCGACTACGCCCGTGGCTTCAAGTTCTCGACGTACGCCACGTGGTGGATCCGCCAGGCGATGTCACGGGCGATCGCGGACCAGGCCCGGACGATACGGGTCCCGGTGCACGTGGTCGAGCTGATCAACCGCGTGGTGCGGGTCCAGCGCCGGGTCCTCCAGGAACGCGGGTACGAGCCGTCCCCGGCCGAGGTCGGCATGCTGCTGGGCCTGACGGCGGCCCGCGTCACCGAGATCCTGCGGCTCGCGCAGGACCCCATCTCCCTCCAGTCCCCGGTGGGCGAGGAGGACGACGTCAACCTCGGCGACCTCATCGAGGACGTGGACATCCCCTCACCGGCCGAATCGGCCGCGTTCCTGCTGCTGCGGGAGCAACTGGAGGCGGTGCTGTCCACGCTCGGCGACCGTGAACGGCGCGTGGTGGAACTGCGGTACGGCCTCACCGACGGCCGCCCCCGCACCCTGGAGGAGATCGGCCGGCTGTTCGGCGTCACCCGGGAACGCATCCGCCAGATCGAACACAAGACGCTGGGCAAGCTGCGGGACCACGCGTACGCGAACCAGCTGCGCGGCTACCTGGACTGAGCGCCGCCGGGTGCGGCGAGGTGCGGCGGGGCCGGGTCACGGGCGGCGCGGCTGCGCCGGGCCGCCGAGCCCCCGGAGCAGATAGGCGCGGTCGACCGGCGGAACGCCGTGCGCGGGCGCGCTGCGCAGATAGCTGCGCCGGTGGACCCCGTACGGCGTGAACGCCGCCACCGCCTCCAGCACCCGGCGCTCGGCCGCACTGGGCTCGCCGACCGGCGGCGCGGTGAGGACGAACCGGACCCCGAGGTGGTCGCCCAGCGCGTCGTACAGCGTCTGGAGCGGGGTCTCCTCGGGATGGGTGATGTGCCGGGTGAGCGGCCGGCCCGGCTCCGGGTCGGCCGCCGCGCCCGCGTCGAGCATCATCCGGGCGGCGGTGTCCACCGGCAGCATGTTCTGCCGGCAGTCCGGCCGCCCCGGCAACCGCACCACGGCCGGGGGCTGCGCGGCGTTCCGCAGCGTGCGCCCGTACGCGGCGGCCATGTCGAGCAGGGTGTGCCCCGGCGCACCGGCGGCGGGCGGCCGGTCGGTGACCAGCAGGCTGGGCCGGTGGATGACGACCCGGGCCCGGTGCCGGGCGGCCCAGTCGTGCACGTGGCGTTCGGCCTCGTACTTGGACTGCTCGTAGAAGTTCACGAAGCCGTGGGAGCCGTCGAGATCGCTCTCGGCGATCGTGCCGGTGTGCCGTTTCCCGGCGACGAACGCGGTACTGACGTGATGGACCGGCGTCCCGGCGGGCGCGGCGGCGGCGAACTGGAGGAGATGCCGGGTGCCGGTGAGGTTGGTGCTGTTCGCGGACCGCTGCGACGCCGCGAGCCCGACATGCCCGGCAACATGCCAGATACTGTCCGCCGCCTGGGCCAGCGCGGTGAACTCTCGCCCCGGTAACCCGAGATCGGCCCGGCCCAGATCGACCTCCACACCCCGGACGCGCTGCCGCGCCGCCTCGACAAGAGGCGCGGGCGCCCCGAGCGCCCGTAACGCCCCCGCCACCCGCTCCCCGGCCGGCGCCCGCCCACCCCGCACGAGCGCGGTGACGGACTGCCCGCGCTCCAGCATCAGCCCCACGAGCCGCACCCCGAGAAACCCGGTCGCACCGGTCATGACGACGGTCATCGCTGCCTCCTGGGACCACGGCCGTACGGTGACAAACGCCTCCACAGTAGGCACAACGGGGGCAAGGACAACAGACCGCTTGACGAGCAACAGGGCTTGCCGCCCGGGCAACCGGCCGGACCTGCCCGACCCGAGAGCGGGGTGGGAGCCGGGTAAAGTAAGCAAAACCCACCTGCCCCGGCCCTGAACGTGCAGGTCAAGAACTGTGCTCCCCGCACACGCGGGGATGGTCCCACCTCGGCAGCCGGCTCCACCCGGTCACCGGCGTGCTCCCCGCACACGCGGGGATGGTCCCTACCCCTCCCCGTGCGTGGATTCCCGCACCGCTGCGAATTGGTGGCGGATGCCCGTGCCTGTTGCCAGGGCTTCGTCCGTGGGGTGGTACGTCTCGCCCGCCGGTTCGGGCCATTTGGGTGGGGTGTCGGGGGACAGCGTGCCCTGGTCCACGCCCAGGGACCAGGCTGCCTGGCGGGCCGCGCCCAGGGCGGTGTACGTGGCGGGGGCGGGGATGACGACCGAGGCGCCGAGCAGGGAGGGGGCCAGGTCGCGGACGGCGGGGAGGTCGGCCGCCGCGCCGAGGAGGAAGACGCGGTCGATGCGGACGCCGCTGCGGCGCAGGACGTCCGCCGCGTCCGCCAGGCCGCACAGCATGCCCTCGAAGGCCGCGCGGGCGAGGTGTTCGGGTTTCATGCTCTCCCGGCGCAGGCCCGTCAGGGTGCCCGCCGCGTGGGGGAGTGCGGGGACGCGTTCGCCGGCGAGGTAGGGGAGGAAGACCAGGCCGTGGGCGCCGGGTGTGGAGCGCAGGGCGAGGTCGGAGAGGGCCGGCAGGTCGCAGCCGAGGAGTTCGGCCGTGCCGCGCAGGACCCGGACCGCGTTGAGGGTGCGGACCACCGGCAGGTGGTGGCCGGTGGCGTCCGCGTACGCGGTGACGCTGCCGGTGGCGTCCGGGGGCAGTGCCGCTCCGTGGACCGCGCACACCGAGCCGGAGGCGCCGAGTGAGATGACCGCGTCGCCGGGGCCGACGCCGAGGCCGAAGGCCGCCGCCATGGTTTCCCCGGTGCCGGCGGAGATCAGCTGGCCCTCGGGGGTGCGGCCCGCCGGCTGGGCGGGGGCGAGGACTTCGGGGAGGG
This sequence comes from Streptomyces harbinensis, assembly GCF_900116145.1. GTDB lineage: Bacteria > Actinomycetota > Actinomycetes > Streptomycetales > Streptomycetaceae > Streptomyces > Streptomyces carpaticus. The sequence continues at coordinate 87,140 of NZ_FPAB01000003.1, forward strand.
CGACGGCGTGGCCGAGGGCGAGTTCGACGAGTTCGGGGCGCCAGGCGCCGCCGAGCGGTGACCAGTAGCCGGTGCTGGAGGCGCCGCCCCGGTCAGTGGCCATCCGGGCGGGGCGGCCGAGGAGTTGCCACACCAGCCAGTCCTGGGCGAGCGCCACTCCGGCGACCCGGCGGGCGGCCTCGGGGTTCTCGCGGGCGAGCCGGCGCAGCCGGGCCACCGGGGCTCCGCCCTGCGGGACGGAGCCGACCGCGCGGCTCCAGGCGTCGGGGCCGCCGAGCGCGTCGACCAGTTCGCGCGCCGCGGTGTCCAGGGCGGCGGCCCGGCCGCGGTCCTCGGCGCCGACCGGCGGGGAGGCGGCGCGTACGGGGGCGCCGGTTTCGTCGAGTGCGACGACGGCGTGCGCCTGGGCGGCGACGCCGATGGCGGAGACGTCCTCCAGGACGCCGCCGCCGGCGGCGTCCCCGAGGGACAGCAGCCACGCCTCGGGGGTGGCTTCGGCGGCCGGGTGGTCGGCGTGTCCGTGCCGTACCACCTGGCCCGTATCGGCATCACAGACCACGATGCGGGTGTAAACGGATGAGCTGTCCAGACCGGCGACAATCCCCATGGGGCAGATGATGCCCTACCGCACCGGACATCCGCCCCCGGCGATCAGTGTTGTGACAGTCCGCTCATCACTCTGTAGCGGTAGTGGTGGCGGTCGCGACGGCGGTGGCGATGCCCTGGCCGCGCAGGGTCTCCCGCGCCGCCTGCGGCAGGCCGTCGTCGGTCACGATCGACTCGAACGCGTCGAGCCCGGCCACCCGGTACATGCCGAAGGTGCCGTACTTGGCGGAGCCGGCCAGCAGGACGGAGCGCGAAGCGCTCGCCATGGCGGCCTGTTTGACCTCCACCTTCGCGGGCGACGGCGTGGTCACCCCGCGCTGCGGGTCCCAGGAGCTGGTGGAGATGAACGCGATGTCCAGCGCGAGCTGGGTCAGCGTCTGGGCCGCGAGCCGCCCCACGGTGGAGCGGTTGGCGTGCTCTATGCGGCCCCCGGTGTGGATGACCTCCACGTCCGGGTTGCCCATCAGGGCGTTGGCCGTGGTGAAGTCGTTGGTCACCACCGTCATGCCCTGGCGCCGCACGAGGTGCGGGACCAGGGCCTGACAGGTGGTGCCGGCGTCCAGATAGACGGTGGTGCCGTCGTGCAGGAGTTCCCCGGCACGGGCGGCGATGGCGAGCTTCGCCGGCTGGTCCATGGTCGACTTGTCGACGAAGCTCGGCTCGTGGTGCACCTGCCCGGCGATGCGCACACCGCCGGGCACCGACACGGCGCGTCCCTGCCGCTCCAGCGCGGCGATGTCGCGCCGCACCGTCATGTGGGAGACCCCGAGCAGCTCGGTCAGCTGGTGCACGCTGAGCACCGAGTGCCCGCGCAGCAGCTTGATGAGCAGCTCCCGGCGCTGATCGGGGATCAGCGGGGTGTCCGGGGACGCGTCCGAGGCCACGTTCGTACCTCCCAGTGCCTTGTCTGTCTGTCGGCCTGTCTGTCTGTCAGCTTGTCAGCCCGTACGCGCCGGTCGTCAGATGACGCCGAACCCGTACAGCGCGTACACGATCGCGAAGCCGGTGACCCCGGACAGGGCCGAGGCCACCCCGATGGAGCGGATGCCCTGGCCGACCGTCATGTTGGACAGGGTCGTGGTGACCCAGAAGCCCGAGGAGTTGGCGTGCTTCATGATCTGCGCTCCGGTGCCGCACGCCAAGTAGATGGCCAGCGCGGAGATGCCCAAGCCCTCGGCGAGCGGTTCCATGATCGCGGCGGCGGTCATCACGCCGAGGATATTCGAACCCGTGATGGTGCAGATGGCCGCGGCCACCAGGAAGGGCACGATGATCGGGGACAGGCCCCAGTCCTGGATCATCTCGGCGACGGAGTCCGCCACCTCGGTGTCCCGGATGATGGTGGCCAGCGCACCGCCGACACCGGTGAGGGCCAGCGGCATGGCGGCCAGCTTCAGACCGGCCTCGAACAGGTCGTTCAGGGTCTCCTTGCTGGACCAGCGGCGGCCGAACAGCGGCAGCGCGGCCAGACAGCCGATGAACAGGGCTATGACCGGCTCGCCCAGGAACGCGAGGACGCCGCCGACGGAGTTGTCCGCCTCGAACAGGTCGACCACGAACGAGCTGGCCATGATCAGGACGATCGGCAGGAAGATCGGGACCAGCGACATCCACAGCGGGGGCAGCTCGCGCTCGCTCTCGCCGTCCGCGTCGGTGCCGGAACCGCCCAGGGAGAGGCGGGGCTTGCCGGTGCCGTCGCCCGCGGCGGTGCCCGCGAGGTGGTCGGTGAACTCCGGCTTGGGGTCGACGTGCGTCTTGATGGTCAGCAGGTACAGCGTGGCGACGATGATGCCGGGGATGGCCACGACCAGGCCCCACAGCGTCGCCTCACCCAGGTCGACGCCCAGCAGCGAGGTGGCGGCCAGCGGGCCGGGGCCCGGGGGCACCAGCGAGGTCATCACATAGGCGCCGATGTACAGGATCGGGCCGAGCCGCATCATCGACATCTTCGACTGGTACGCGATGGCCGAGACCACCGGGATCAGCATCAGCACGACGGTGTCCGCGATCAGCGGGATACCGACGACCGTCGAGGCCAGGGCGATGGCCCACGGCACCTTCCGGCCCGAGAACAGGCTCAGTGCCGCCTGCGTGATCCGCAGCGCCGCCCCGCTCAGCTCCAGCATCTTCCCCAGCACACAGCCGAAGATGACCAGCAGACCCACGCTGGCGAGCGTGTTGCCGAAGCCGGTGGTGACCAGCTCGATCGTCTTGGCGCCGCCCATGCCGAGCACCAGGCCCAGCGAGGTGACGATGATGAACAAGGTGGCCACCGGGTGGACCTTGAACTTGGCGATCAGCAGCACCAGCGCCGCGATCGCCGCGCCGAACGCGAAGAGCGTGTAGGCGTCGGACATGGCGAACCTCTTTGTTTCATGGCCGCGTCACTGCGGCCGTCCTGGGGAGGGGGAGTGGGGGGAGATCAGGGGGTGGGGGTGGTGGGGACGGGGGTCGCGGGGTAGGCCGCGCGCCCGGCGGTCCAGGCGGCGAGCAGGTCGGGGTCGTAGCCGCTCACGTCGTCGAGGGTGAGCAGCGCGCCGGCCGCCACGTCCCGGACGAGGGTGGCGTGCGCGGCCAGGTACAGCGGCGCGGTGCCGGTGGGCGCGTCGGCCACGGGGAGCAGGACGGGGGCCACGCCGGTCACCTCGTGGTGGTGGCCGCCCATGGTGAGGACGGTGCCGGCGGTCAGGTCCTGGGTGGCGCGTCCGGCGAGCACGGCGTGCTGGGTCGGGGTGGGGGACCCGGCGGGGATGCCGCGCAGGACGGCGTCGCGCAGGGTGGTCGGGGTCTCGACGCCCATCAGGTGGTAGGGCAGGTAGAGGCAGGCGTACCGGCCGTCGCGGCTGACGACGTGGCCCTTCTGCCGCAGCGTCTCCCAGGTGATGGAGTCGTGGGTGCGGACGACGACGAACACGCCGCCGGCGAAGCTGGCTTCCTCGGGGAGGCGCAGCACACTGAAGACGTCCACGACGCCGGGCCGGGTGACGACGCCGCCGTGCTCGCGCAGCGCGTAGACGTCGGCGAGTTCGGCGGTGCGGGCCACCGGGTAGTGCATCGCCTCGACGTCCGGGGTGAACCCGGTGCTGGTGGCGACCACGGCCATCTCGCAGTAGTCGGCGGCGGCGCTGCGCTTGAGGGCGGTGACGGCCTCGGCGCGGGCGGCGAGGGTGGTGCGGACGCCGTCGGGGCCGTCGGCCAGCTTGAGCAGGCCGCCGAGGGCGGGGGCGTGGACGGTCTGGTCGAGCTGGGTGACGGTGCCGGTCTCGGGGTCGTAGACGAGGTCGTACTCGCTGGACTTGCCGATGGCGACGATGTCGAGACCGAGGCCGCTCGCCCAGGTGAAGAGCTGGATGAGGTTGGCGGGCTGGTCGCCGGTGGCCGTGGTGTACACCACACCGTGCCGGGCGGCGAGCGCGGCCAGCTCGACGCCGCTGACGGAGTCGACCTCCTTGCTGACCATGGCGACGTGCCGGCCGCCGGTCAGGGCGGTGCGGGCGGCGCGGTAGCCGACGGCGGGGTTGCCGGTGGCCTCGACGAGGATGTCGTAGGAGGCTTCGGCGAGCAGCGCGACGTCGGCGACGACGGCGGTGCGGCCCGCGGCGCGGGCGGCGTCGAGTCCGGCCCGGTCGGTGACGACGGTGAGGGAGCCGGGTCCTTCGGCGGGCAGGCCCAGTTCGGTGCCGAGCGCCAGTACGCCCTCGGTGTCGAGATCGCACAGGACGGCCGGCTGGACGTCGGCGGTGAGCCGGGTCTGGGCCAGCAGCGTCCGCGCGAAGCCGCCGCGCGCGCCCGTCAGTGCGTACGTGACGGTTTCCCGCGTCCCGTGCGGCTCGGCGTTCATGGTGCCCTCCTGGCGCTGGTGCTCTGCGGGTGAATCGGGTGAACCCGCCTATGGAGCGCGAACGTAACGCCAATTAACATGAGCGTCAACTGTAGTACCATAAATTCACAGATTGGCGCGGTGGAATCACGCGCCTCTCGCCTGGATACGTAAGAACGGCCTAACGGACGGTGACGGGAATGGCGACAGGACTGGTCAGATGGGGCGGCGTGGCCGATGACTTCACCGGTGCCACCGACCTCGCCACCAACTGGGTCGCCCGGGGGCTGCGCACCAGCGTCACCCTGGGCGTCCCCAGCGACGAGGAACTCGCGGACCTGCGGCTCGCCGGGATGGACGCGGTGGTCGTCGCGCTGAAGACCCGCACCGCGCCCGTGCGGGACGCGGTCACCCAGTCGGTGGCCGCGCTGGACGCCCTGCGGCGGCTGGGCTGCTCCCGCTTCTACGACAAGTACTGCTCCACCTTCGACTCCACCCCGCAGGGCAACATCGGCCCCGTCGCCGACGCCCTGCTGGCCCAGCTCGGCGCCGACAAGGCGGTCGTCGTGCCGTCCTTCCCGGCCACCGGGCGCACCGTCTACCAGGGGCACCTGTTCGTCGGCGGGCAACTGCTGAGCGACAGCTCCATGCGGCACCACCCGCTCACCCCGATGACCCGCTCGGACGTCGCCGAGCTGCTGCGCCCGCAGACCCGGCACCGGGTCGCCACCGTCCCGCTCCAGGTGGTACGCGCCGGGGCGGCGGCCCTGCGCGCGGCGATCGACGCCGCGGACGGCACGTACGTGGTGGTCGACGCCGTCGACGAGAGCGACCTCGCCGTCATCGCCGAGGTCACCGCCGGCGACCCGCTGGTGACCGGCGGCTCCGGGCTCGCCCTCGGGCTGCCCGCCGTGGCCGACGCCCCGGCCACCGCCGCGATGCCGGTCGCCGCCGGCCACCGCGCCGTGCTGGCCGGCAGCGCCTCCTCGGCGACCCGCGGCCAGATCGCCCACGCCCGCGCGCACCTGGCGCACCGCAAGCTCGACCTGGCGGCGCTGCGCGCCGACCTGGCGGGCGAGGTGGAGCGACTCACCGCCTGGGCGACCGAGTGCTGGACCCGCTCGCCCGGCGAGCCGGTGCTGGTCTACGCGGTGGACTCACTGGAGGACCTGGAGGCGGCACCGCCCGCCGGGCAGCGGCCGGCCGCCGAGCTGATCGAGGAGGCGCTGGCCGGCTGCGCCACCGCCTTCGCGGCGGCCGGGGCCCGGCAGTTCCTGGTGGCGGGCGGCGAGACCTCCGGCAGCGTCGTGCAGGCCCTGGACGTCCGGCGGCTGGAGCTGGGCCCCGCGCTGGCGCCCGGCGTGTCGTGGGCGCACGGCACGGCCGGCGACGGCCGCGCGTACAACCTCGCCCTCAAGTCGGGCAACTTCGGCCACCAGGACATCTTCACGGCGGGCTGGCAGGCCCTTGCGTGACTCACACAGCGAACGGGAGCGGGAACGGCACATGAGCGACGCACGCCACGAACTCGTCGCGGCGGGGCGTGAGCTGACCGCCGCCGGGCTGAGCCCGGGCGCCTCGGGCAACCTCAGCGTCCGGATCGGGAACCGGATCCACATCACCCCGACCGGGACACGGCTCGACACGCTGGACCCGGACGGCCTCGCCGTCCTGGACGCGGACGCCCCGGTGGACACCCCGCTGGAACAGGCGCTGCTGGCCGGGCCGCGGCCCTCCAAGGAGTTCCCGCTGCACCTGGCGCTCTACCACCGCGACCCCGCGACGACCGCCGTCGTCCATCTGCACAGCGCGCACGCCGCCGCGTACGCCTGCCTGCCACCGTGGTCGGAACGCAGCGCGGTGCCGCCGCTCACCCCGTACTTCGTGATGCGGGTCGGCCAGACCCCGCTGGTGCCGTACGCGGAGCCCGGGGACGTGACGCAGGCGGTGCTGCTGCGCGAGCTGGACTTCCCGTTCCGGGCGGCCCTGCTCCAGAACCACGGGCCGGTGACGGCCGGGACCTCGATGGCGGCGGCGGCCGACGCGGCGATAGAGCTGGAGGAGACGGCGCGGCTGCTCCTGCTGCTGAACGGCGGCACGCCCCGGCTGCTGACCGAGGACGAGGCCGGCGCACTGGCCGAGCGCTACGGCACCCCCTGGCAGCCGGTCACGGCCGGCTGACACCCCCGCGCGGCAGAACGGGTTCGGAGCCCCCGGCGGAGATCCGCCGGGGGCTCCGGCGCGCCCGGCGCCCGCTCAGGCGGCACCGAGCCGGACCGTCCGGGTCTCCTCGGTGAAGGCGCCGAACGAGAGGGACCAGCTGTCGGCGGCGGGCCAGTGGTAGGTCACGGCGCCCTCGGCCGGCCGGTAGTGGGCGGTGTAGACGGTGCCGAAACCCCGGTCGTACCCCCCGTGGTGCAGCGGCGGGCGCAGCATCGCGGCCACGTCCGGACCGGCCGCCCGGACGGCCGCGAGCCGTTCCCCGGTCCGGGTCTCCCGCTCCTGCTCCGGCGGCACCGGCTCGCTCTGGTGGTTGGCGGCGCAGGCGTCGGGGGCCTCGGTGAGCGGGATGTCCGGGCCGAGATGGACGGTGACGGCGCGGTGCGGGTCCACCAGGGTGAGGTTCTGCGGGACGGTGATGGGGAGGGTGCGCAGCCGGGCAAGGGCCTCATCGACCGTGGTGCAGGTCTCCAGCAGATAGCGGATGACGATCACCACCGCGAAGCCCGGCCCGTGGACCTTGCGCCCGCCGAAGGTGAGGGAGATGGCCAGGCCCGCGTCGTTCATGCCGTCCAGCAGGCCCCAGCCGCCCTCCTGGGTGCCGATGACCGGGCGCAGCAGGTGGGAGCGGACGATGGAGCCCTCGACCTGGTCCGGGTCGAAGTCGTAGTTGCGCAGGAGTTCGCCGCCGGCGCCGATCTGGGTGCAGCCGGCGTAGAAGGGGCGTACGGCGGCCAGGGTGAGGAGGGTGCCGGTGTGCGGGATGTCGGCCAGTCCTGCGCGCAGCCGCTCCAGAGCCGGTACGAGTTCGGGCAGGTGGGTCTCGAACAGCCGCCGGGCGGCGCGGGCGCCCTCGTCGGTGCGGCCCTCCTCGGTCAGCCAGCCGGCCAGGGCCTCGGGCGGATAGGTCGCGCGTATCAGCCCGGCCCACCGGCCGTCGTCACCGGAGCCGACATCGACGGTCCGGAAGGTCTTGTGTGGGGTGTTCGCCATGGGCGGCACCGTAGCGGGATCCGATAAACGTTCGCGGTACGAGCCCGCCCGCCCGCCGGGGGGACTTCACACCACGGGGCGGGCCGGGCGGGCTCTTCCCCCTACCGCGGCGAGGCGGCCCGTGGATGATCCGCCGGGCCGTCGGTGGGGGCGTCGGGGGGCGGCTGGCCGGTGGCGGCGGCGCGGGCGGCGCGCCGGGCCCGGTCCATGCCGCGCCATTCGGGGCGCAGTCCGGTGAGGGACGTGGTGACCGCGTACAGGATGCCACCCGTGACCAGGGCGGGCACCAGTCCGATGCCGCCGATGGCGGCGCCGGCCAGCAGTCCGCCGAACGGGATGCCCGACCAGGCGAGCGAACTGACCAGGCCCTGCACCCGGGCCAGATGGCTGCGCGGGGCGCGCTCGACGATGATCGCGCTGATGATCGGGTTGAGGAAGCCGCCGCCGAGGCCGCCGAAGGCGAAGACCGCGACCACCGCCCACAGCGGGGCGCCCGCCGCCAGGACGAGGAAGCGCGGTGCGCCGGCGATGAGGAAGCCGACGAAGAACACGGTGCGCCGGGGCATGCGGTGCGCGATGGCCGCCGCGACCAGGCTGCCGGCCACGGCGGTGATGCCGTTCGCGGTGCCCAGCAGGCCCATCACCTCGGGGCCGTGCCCGGCCCCTTTGACCCACACCGGCAGCATGACCTGCATGAAGGCCGCGTCCAGCAGGTTGGTGACGGCGATCATCAGGGCGATGGACAGCAGCAGCGGATCACCGCGCACCACGCCGAACCCCTGGCCGAGCCGGGCCCAGTAGCCCAGGTCGTCGTCGCCCGCGCCGTCCGGGTCCCGGTGCGGGCGGCCCATGGCGCGCGGCAGGGTGGCGGCGATGATCAGCGAGCCGGCGGCGAAGCAGCCGGCGATCACGAAGAGCGCGCTCATCGAGCCGATCAGCGCCACCAGCAGCCCGGCGGCGCCGGGCCCGATGGTGGCGGAGAGCCGTTCGGTGGTACCGGAGAGGCCGGTGGCCCGCTCCAGCGGGACGCGGCAGCGCTCGGCGGCCTCCGGGACCATCACCTGCTTCGCCAGGTCGCCCGGCCCCCGGGCGGCCCCGATGACCGCCACCAGGGCGAGCAGCACGGGCAGCGAGAGCGCGCCGGCCGCGTGCAGCAGCGGGATGAGCAGCGCGGGCACCGCGCTGACCAGGTCCATGGTCCAGGAGACGCGGCGCGGGCCGATCCGGTCGATGACCGGCCCGGACAGGCCCTTGAGCAGCACGTAGGGTGCCATCTCGAACAGCGCGACCAGACCGGTCTGCACCGCGCTGCCGGTGGTGGTGAGGACGAACCAGGGCAGCGCGATGGTGGAGATCTTGGTGCCGGTCTGGGAGACGGCGACGGCGCCGAGCAGCCCGGCGAGCGGGCGCAGCGTCCGTCTCTCATCAGCGTCGGCGCCGGGGTCGGCGGTGGGCGCACCGGCCGTCACCGTTCCTCCTCATTCCGGTCAAGGCCGGCTCCTGCCGGGTCAAAAGATCCCTCAAGGCCGGGCAAAACATGCAGCACGACCTGGACCCCTTCGGCACCCTCGGGCGCCTCCCCGGGCCCGGTGGCGGAGGCCGGGCGGTAGCGGGCGACGACCTCGTCCAGCTCGTTGCGCAGCCGGGTCGCCTCCTGCGGGGTGAGCCGCAGCAGCCGGTCGCCGAGGCCGAGGGTCTCGCGCCATTCGCGGGGCATCGTCACCAGTTCGTCGAGGGTGCGCCGGGTGGCCTCGGCGTGCGCGAGAGCAACGGACTGGAGGAAGGCCAGGGTGGCCTCGGGCTCCCGCTCGCGCAGGGTGCGGTCGCCGAACGAGGTGAGCCGGTGGACCGAGCGCCACCAGCGTTCCCGGGCGTTTCCGCGCTCGGTGTCCTCCTCGACGAAGCCGGCCGCGGCCAGCTGCCGCAGGTGGTAGCTGGTGGCCCCGGAGGTGAGCCCGAGCCGGGTGGCGAGCAGGGTCGCGGTGGCCGGTCCGTTGCGGCGCAGCAGGCCGAGCAGCCGGACCCGTACCGGGTGGGCGAGGGCGCGCAGGCCCTTGGCGTCGAGGACGGCGACGTCCCGCTCGTCGTACGGCAGGGGGGCGGGCTGTGGATCGGTCATGGACGCACTCTAGAACCGCAAAGAGAGTTTTGCAAAGAAGTCTTTCCAAAGAGTTCCGGGCAATCCGCGTGGCTATCCTCGGCCCCGACCACTGCGGCTCAGGAAGGCGCGACACACTCATGGGCACCAAACGAACCCCGCTGCCGGGCGTGGGCGTTCAGTACGACATCAGCAGCCGTGACGGGCGGCACATCTCCGTCGTGGCCCACGAGGACGGCCGGCGCTTCCTGGGGTTCTACGACCCCGAGGACCCCGACACCTGCCGCTGCACCGTGCCGCTGGACGCCGACGAGGCCGCCAAGCTGGCCTCGCTCATCGCCCCGGACTCCACCAGTGCGTCCTTCGCCCCCGGCGAGATCGGCCTGGACCTCATCACCGAACGCATCGCGATCGGCGCCGACTCGCCCTACCGGGGCCGCCCGCTCGGCGACACCAGAGCACGCACCCGCACCGGCGCCTCGATAGTCGCCGTGCTGCGCAGGACCGGCGCCCACCCGTCTCCCGGTCCCGACTACCGACTCGAGGCAGGTGACACGCTGCTGGTCGTGGGCACGCGCGAGGGTGTCTCCGACCTCGCCGACATCATCGCTGGGGGATAACCGCGTATGCACGAAACCACCACCATGCTGATCGAGCTGGGAGCGGTCGTGTTCGGGCTCGGCATCGTCGGCCGCCTGGCCGGCCGGCTCGGACTCTCCCCCATCCCGCTCTATCTGCTCGGCGGGCTCGCCTTCGGCCAGGGCGGACTGCTCCCCCTCACCACCACCGAGGGCTTCATCGAGATCGGCGCCGAGATCGGCGTCATCCTCCTGCTGCTGATGCTCGGCCTGGAGTACAGCCCCTCCGAACTCGTCGACAGCCTCAAGACCCAGTACCCCTCCGGCATCGTCGACTTCGTCCTCAACGCCACCCCCGGCGCCGTCGCCGGACTGCTGCTCGGCTGGGGCCCGGTCGGCGCCACCGCGCTCGCCGGCGTCACCTACATCTCCTCCTCCGGCGTCATCGCCAAGGTCCTCACCGACCTCGGCCGGCTCGGCAACCGGGAAACCCCCGTCATCCTCGGCATCCTCGTCATCGAGGACCTCACGATGGCCGCCTATCTGCCGCTGCTCACCGCCATGCTGGCCGGCGTCGGCCTGGCCGGCGGCAGCCTCACCCTGCTCATCGCCCTCGGAACGGCGGCCACCGCGCTGTGGGTCGCCCTGCGGCACGGCCGGTTCATCTCCAAGGCGGTCTCCTCCGACAACCCCGAGATGCTGCTGCTCGTCGTCCTCGGCCTCACCCTGCTGGTGGCCGGCTTCGCCCAGCAACTCAAGGTCTCGGCCGCGGTCGGCGCGTTCCTCGTCGGCATCGCCCTCTCCGGCGAGGTCGCCCACAACACCCGGCAGCTGTTCACCCCGCTGCGCGACCTCTTCGCCGCCGTCTTCTTCGTCTTCTTCGGCCTGTCCACCGTCCCCGGCGACATCCCGCCGGTGCTCGTCCCGGCGCTGCTGCTCGCCGCCGTCACCACCGTCACCAAGATCGGCACCGGCTGGTACGCGGCCAAGCGGGCCGGCATCGGCCCCCGCGGCCGGCTGCGGGCCGGGGGAGCGCTGGTGGCCCGCGGCGAGTTCTCCATCGTGATCGCGGGGCTGGCCACCGGCGTCGAACCACGCATCGCGCCGATCGCCACCGCCTACGTGCTCATCCTCGTCATCGTGGGCCCGTTCGCCACCCGCTGGGCCCAGCCGGTCGGCATGAAGATCCTCGACTGGCGCGAGGAGCGCCGCGCCACCACGGCGGCCACCGCGACCGAGCGAACCCCCGCCCTGGAGTCCACCGACCCGCAGGGCGCCACCTCCTGACCCTCACCCCGGGAAGGGATGTGCGAATCCGGGGCCGTCCGCCCAGCGCACGGCCCCGGCGCCCCCGGGCACCGGCAGCCGGCCGGCCCCAGGTGGCCCCCGGCGGCGCCTAGCCTTCCCGGGTGGAGTGTCCCGGCTGCCAAGACCCCAGCGGCATCTCCGCCGTCAGCAACCGACGGGGCGCCTACTGCTTCCCCTGCCTGAGCTGCGGACAGGTCGCCATCGTCGCCCCGGACGGCGGCTTCGCCTTCTCCACCGCCGAACCCTGCCGCACCCCCGGCTGCGACGGCTCCACCGGCCTCGGCTACCGCTACCTGGACTCCGGCGTCTTCGACCGCGCCGCCCTCGAACCCTGCGACCAGTGCTACGGCGGCGACCGCACCCAGCAGTGGCCGACCCGGGTCGGCCGGCTCGGCTGACCCTCACAACCGGCCGTGCGCCGCCTCCTCGTGGGTCACGACGTACACATCGATGTACTCGCCCGACCCCTCCACGATCGCGGTGCCCACCCCCTTGCCCGCCACCAGTGACTTCATCCGGCCCCGGCGGGACGCGCCGATCACGATCTGGGTGGCGTTCACCCCGCGCGCGAACTCCACGACCGCCGCCGCCACATCGTCCGCCGTCACCAGCTCGAACGTGCCGCCCAGCCGCTCCGTCAGCGCCCGCTGCCGCTCCAGCTCCGCGCTCGGCGCCTCGGCCAGCCCGTCGTCCCGGCGCACGTGCAGCGCCAGGAACTCCCCGCCCGCGCCGCGCACCGCGATGCGGTGGCCCCGGCGGATCAGCGTCAGGCCCTCCGGGCCGCCCGACAGGGCGACCAGCACCCGCTCCCGCGTCGCCCACGGCGCCCGGATGCCCTGCTCGCCCCGGTACCGCTGGAGCGCCTCCTCCACCCGGTCGGCCACCCACAGCAGCGCCAGTTCGCGCAGCGCGGTGAGGTTGCCCTCCCGGAAGTAGTGGGTCAGTGCCTCCCGCGCCCTGGGCGGCGGATAGATGTCGCCGTACTCCATCCGGCGGCGCAGCGCCTGCGCCGACAGGTCCACCAGCTCGATCTGGTCGGCCCGGCGCACCACCTCGTCGGGGACCGTCTCGCGCTGCGTCACCCCGGTGATGTGCGCGACCACCTCGTTGAGGGACTCCAGATGCTGGATGTTGAGGGTCGACACCACATGGATGCCGGCCTCCAGCAGTTCCCCGATGTCCTGCCAGCGTTTCTCGTGGCGGCTGCCGGGCACGTTGGTGTGCGCGAGTTCGTCCACCAGCGCCACCTCGGGGCGCCGCGCCAGGACCGCGTCGAGGTCCATCTCGGTGAAGGTGACACCCCGGTGGGTCAGCTCCCGGCGCGGTACGGTCTCCAGGCCCTCCGCCATCCGCCGGGTCGGCTCCCGGCCGTGGTCCTCCATGAAGCCGATGACCACGTCCCCGCCCAGCGCCGCCCGCCGCCGGCCGTCCGCGAGCATGTCGTACGTCTTGCCCACACCGGGCGCCGCGCCCAGGAAGACCCGCAGGGTGCCCCGTGCCATGCCCGCCTCACCCCGCCGCCGCGGCCAGCGCCGCGTTCAGTTCCAGCACGTTCACCCGCTCCTGGCCCAGGAAACCGAGGGCGCGGCCGGTGGTGTGGGCGTCCACCAGCTCCCGTACCCGCTCCGCGTCCAGGCCGCGGGCCCGCGCCACCCGGGTCACCTGGAGGTGCGCGTACGCGGGTGAGATGTGCGGATCGAGGCCGCTGGCGGAGGAGGTGAGCGCGTCGGCCGGGACGGAGTCCGCCGGTACGCCCTCGGTGCGCGCCACCGCCGTACGGCGCAGCCGCACCTCCGCCAGCAGCCGGCCGCTGTCCGGCCCCAGGTCGCTGCCGCCGGTGGCCAGCGGGTCGTACGCGCCGGGGCGCGGGTGGAACCACAGCGGCCCGGTGAACTCCTGGCCGATCAGCGAGGACCCCACCACCCGGCCGTCCACCCGCAGCAGCGAGCCGTCCGCCCGGCCGGGGAACGCGGTGCGGGCGATGCCCCAGATCAGCAGCGGGTAGAGCAGCCCGCACACCACCGTCATCAGCAGCAGGATGCGCAGCCCTGCCGCCGCCTGGCGGGCGACTCCGGCGAACACGCTCGTCAGCCTCCCAGACCCGGCAGCGGTGAGATGAGCAGATCGATCAGCTTGATGCCGGCGAACGGGGTGATCAGCCCGCCCACCCCGTACAGCGCCAGATTGCGGCGCAGCAGCCGGGACGCGCCGGCCGGCCGGTAGGCGACGCCGCGCAGCGCCAGCGGGATGAGCGCCACGATGACCAGCGCGTTGAAGACGACGGCCGACAGGACGGCGGACTCGGGGGAGTGCAGCCCCATGACGTTCAGGTGCCGCAGCCCGGGATGGAGGCCGGTGAACATCGCCGGGATGATCGCGAAGTACTTGGCCACGTCGTTGGCGAGGGAGAAGGTGGTGAGCGCGCCCCGGGTGATGAGGAGCTGTTTGCCGATCTCCACGATCTCGATCAGCTTGGTGGGGTTGGAGTCCAGGTCCACCATGTTCCCGGCCTCCTTGGCGGCGTTGGTGCCCGCGTTCATCGCCACGCCCACGTCCGCCAGGGCCAGCGCCGGGGCGTCGTTGGTGCCGTCGCCGGTCATCGCCACCAGCCGGCCGTCCGCCTGTTCCTGCCGGATCAGCCGCATCTTGTCCTCCGGCGTGGCCTCGGCCAGGAAGTGGTCGACGCCCGCCTCGTGGGCGATGGCGGCGGCGGTGGCCGGGTTGTCGCCGGTGATCATCACGGTGCGGATGCCCATCCGGCGCAGCTCCGCGAACCGCTTGCGGATCCCGGCCTTGATGATGTCCTTGAGCCGGACCACGCCGAGTACGCGGGCGGGCTGTCCCGGCGCGCACGCGGCGACCACCAGCGGGGTGCCGCCGGAGGCGCTGATCGCGTCCACCAGTGGGCCGATCTCGGTGAGCGAGGCGCCGCCGGTCTCCCGCACCCAGGTGATGACGGCGGCGGCGGCGCCCTTGCGGACCATCCGGCCGTCGTCCAGGTCCACGCCGGACATCCGGGTCCGCGCGGAGAAGGGCACGAACGCGGCGCCGGTGACCTGGCCCTCCTCGCGGGCGCGCAGCCCGTGCCGTTCCTTGGCGAGGACGACGATGGAGCGGCCCTCGGGGGTCTCGTCGGCGAGGGAGGCCAGCTGGGCGGCGTCGGCGAGTTCGGCCTCGGAGACGCCGGGGACGGGGACGAACTCGGTCGCCTGCCGGTTGCCGAGGGTGATGGTGCCGGTCTTGTCCAGCAGCAGGGTGTCGACGTCCCCGGCCGCCTCCACGGCCCGCCCGGAGACGGCCAGCACATTGTGCCGGACCAGCCGGTCCATGCCGGCGATGCCGATGGCGGACAGCAGCGCGCCGATGGTGGTCGGGATGAGGCACACCAGCAGCGCCACCAGCACGATGACGCTCTGCGGGCCGCCGGAGTAGGCGGCGGCGGGCTGGAGCGCGGTGACGGCCAGCAGGAAGACGGTGGTGAGGGCGGCCAGCAGGATGGACAGCGCGACCTCGTTCGGGGTCTTCTGCCGGGTGGCGCCCTCCACCAGGGCGATCATCCGGTCCAGGAAGCTGTCGCCGGGTTTCGCGGTGATCCGGACGACGATCCGGTCCGACAGCACCCGGGTGCCGCCGGTCGCGGCCGAGCGGTCGCCGCCCGATTCGCGGATCACCGGGGCGGATTCGCCGGTGATGGCGGACTCGTCGACGCTGGCGATGCCCTCGACCACCTCGCCGTCGCCGGGCACCGTCTGCCCGGCCTCCACCACCACCAGGTCGCCGACGCGCAGCCGGACGCCGGGCACCTCCTCCTCGCGGCCGTCCCCGTCCGGCACCAGCCGCCGGGCGACCGTCTCGTGCTTGGCGCGGCGCAGCGCCGCCGCCTGGGCGCGGCCCCGGCCCTCGGCGACCGCTTCGGCGAGGTTGGCGAACAGGACGGTGCACCACAGCCACGCGGCGACGGCGACGGCGAAGAAGCCGGGGGAGGCGAGGGCCAGGACGGTGGTCAGCGCGGCGCCGGTCCACACCACGAACATCACCGGGTTGCGGGCCATGTGGCGCGGGCCGAGCTTGCGCAGCGCGGCCGGGAGGGCGGCCAGCAGCCGGCGCGGGCCGAACGCGCCGGGCGGGGCGCCGCCGCGCCCGGTCACCGCAGGCCCTCCGCGAGCGGCCCGAGGGCGAGGACCGGGAAGAAGGTGAGCCCGGCGACCACCACGGTGACCGTGACGAGCAGCCCGGTGAACAGCGGGGTGTGGGCGGGCAGGGTGCCGGTACCCGTCGGGGTGTGCTGCTGGCCGGCCAGCGAGCCGGCGAGTCCCAGCACCACCACCATCGGCAGGTAACGGCCGATCAGCATCGCCAGACCCAGGCCGGTCTGCCAGAACACGGTGTCGGCGCCGAGGCCGGCGAAGGCGCTGCCGTTGTTGTTGGCGGCGGACGCGAACGCGTACAGCGCTTCGCTCAGCCCGTGCGGCGGGCCGGCCAGGAGGGTGGCGCGCGGCTCGGGGAAGCCGAGCGCGAGCCCGGTGCCGGCCAGCACCGTCACCGGCATCACCAGCACGTACAGCGCCAGCAGGGTGATCTCCTTGGGCCGCAGCTTCTTGCCCAGGTATTCGGGGGTGCGGCCCACCATCAGCCCGGCCAGGAACACCGCGAGCATGGCCAGCACCAGCATCCCGTACAGGCCGGCGCCCACCCCGCCCGGCGCGACCTCGCCCAGCAGCATGGCGGCCAGCAGGGCGCCGCCGCCCAGCGGGGTGAAGCTGTCGTGCCTCGCGTCGGTCGCCCCGGTGGAGGTGCCGGTCGTGGAGGCGGCGAACAGCGCCGAGTCCCACACCCCGAACCGCCACTCCTTGCCCTCGGTGGCCGCGCCGACCGCCTGCGGCACCTGTCCGCCGTGGGCGGCCTCGGCGGCGGTGACGGCGGCGAGCCCGGCGGCCCACAGCACGCCCATCGCGGCCAGTACCGCGAGGCCGTGCCGGGGCGAGCCGGTCATCCTCCCGAAGGCGCGGGGCAGGGCGGAGGGGATGAGCAGCAGCAGGAAGATCTGGAAGAAGTTGCTGAACGGGGTGGGGTTCTCGTACGGGTGGGCGGAGTTCGCACCGTAGTAGCCGCCGCCGTTGCTGCCGAGCAGTTTGACGGCCTCCTGGGAGGCGACCGGGCCGCCGGTCAGCGCCTGGGTGCCGCCGCCGAGGGTGGTGATCTCGCGCGCCGCGTGGAAGTTCTGCACCACGCCGCAGGCCGCCAGCACGACGGCGGCGAGCACCGCGAGCGGCAGCAGCACGCGGACCGTGCCGCGCACCAGGTCCACCCAGAAGTTGCCCAGCCGGTCGGTGCGGGAGCGGGTGAAGCCACGGATCAGGGCCACCGCGACGGAGAGGCCGACGGCGGCCGAGAGCACGTTCTGGACGGCGAGTCCGGCCATCTGGACGAGCGGTCCCAGGGTGTTCTCGCCCGCGTACCACTGCCAGTCGGTGTTGCTGACGAAGGCGACGGCGGTGTTGAAGGCGCCCGAGGGGTGCATCCCGTCGTGGCCCTGGGCCAGCGGCAGTACGCCCTGGAGCCGCAGCAGGGCGTACAGGAGGAGCGCGGAGACGGCGGAGAAGGCCAGCAGCGACAGCGCGTACGCCGTCCACCGCTGGTCGGCGCGCGGATCGACGCGGGCGATCCGGTACACCAGCCGCTCGGCGCCCAGGTGCCGTTCGGAGGTGTAGACGCGGGCGAGGTGGTTGCCGAGCGGGACGTGGGCGAGGGCGAGCAGGAGCAGCAGCGCGCCGATGCCCAGCAGTCCGGCGCCGGCGTCCGGCATCAGAACCGCTCCGGGAAGACCAGCACCCACAGCAGATAGCCCAGCAGACCGCAGGAGGCGAGGAGGCCGAGAACGTTCTCCCAGCTCACCGGCGGTCCACTCCCCTCACGATCAGCACCAGCACCGCGAAGAACCCGGTCGTCAGCGCGATAACGGCCACGTCTGCCATCAGCGAAGTCTGCACAGCGGGCCGCGGGGGCGCGGGGCGCGCGCCGGGTCAGCCGGGTGAACCACCCGATCGGGCCAGGGTGGTGGCGGCGAGGAAGTCGCCGAGGGCGGCGTTGAACGCCGACTCCTGCTCCAGGTTCGGCAGGTGACCGGCCGCCTCGATGACGGCCAGCCGGGAGTCGGGGAGGTGCCGGTGCATCAGCTCGGCCTCGGCGACCGGGGTGTACGCGTCGTGCCGGCCGACCACGATCAGGGTGGGCACGGTGATCCGGGGCAGCAGCGGCAGATAGTCGGGGCGTTCGGCCCGGCCGCGCAGCGCCGCCGCCGCGCCGGCCGGGTCGGTGGTGTCCATCATGGCCAGCACGTGCCGGTTGACGTCGGGCCGGGTCTGGAGGGTGTCGCGGCACACCATCTTCGGCAGCGTCTCGTCGGCGTACGCGGTCATGCCCTCGCGCAGCAGCCGGTCGGCGGTGGTGCGGCGCAGCCGCCGGGCGGGCTCGGTGTCGGCGCGGGCGCTGCCGGCGGCGAGGACGAGGGCGGCGACCCGCTCGGGGAAGAGCCGGTAGAACTCCAGGGCGATCTGGGCGCCCATGGACAGGCCGCCGACCGTGCAGCGCTCGACGCCGAGCCGGTCCAGGAGCGCGGCGAGGTCCCGGGCGAACACGTCGAGGGTGGTGTGGTCGCCCGCGGGCGGGGTGTCCCCGTAACCGCGCAGGTCGGGGACGATCACCCGGTGGCCGGCGGCGGCGAAGTGCTCGGTCTGCGGCTGCCACAGGGTGCGGTTGAAGGGGTGGCCGTGCACCAGCAGCAGGGGAGCACCGGTACCCCGGTCCTCGAATGCGGTGTTCCGCATGGGGTCCTCCCGTTCGGGTCTTGACGGATCGAGGCTATCCGGAGCAATATCCGAGTGCAATAACGTCATTATTCTCGGTGCAATATGGGATGTGCATGGACGACTACCGGCTGATCGCCGACCGGATCGCTGCCGACATCACCGAGGGCCGGCTACGGCCCGGCGACCGGCTGCCCCCACAGCGGCAGTTCGCCCGGCAGCACGCCATCGCCGCCTCCACCGCCGCCCGCGTCTACACCGAACTCGCCCGGCGCGGCCTCACCGTCGGCGAGGTCGGCCGCGGCACCTTCGTCCGCGCCACCCCGCCGCTCGCCCCCGGCACCTGGCTCGCCGAACCCGCCGACCCCACCCCCGGCCGGATCGACCTCGGCATGAACCGCCCCGGCTCCTCACCCGAACACGCCGCCCTCCTCGCCCGCGGCCTCAGCGGCCTGCTGCGCGCCGACGTCCTCACCGACGCCCTGCGGCAGGTCGGCGCCCGCGGCACCCCGCAGGCCCGCGCCGCCGCCGCCACCGGCCTCGCCCGGGCCGGCTGGGCCCCCGACCCGGCGCACACCCTGTTCACCGCCGGGGCCCGGCAGGCCATCGCCGCCGCCATCTCCGCCCTGGTGCCCCCGGGCGAACGGCTCGGCGTCGAACGCTTCACCTACCCGCCCGCCGCCGGGATCGCCGCCCGGCTCGGCGTCACCCTCGTCCCCCTCGACATGGACGACGACGGCGTCCACCCCGACGCCCTGCGCGCCACCCACCGGCGCACCCCGCTGCGCGCCCTCTACCTCCAGCCCACCCTGCACAACCCGCTCACCCTCACCATGCCCCCGAAGCGCCGCACCGAGATCGCCGCCACCGTCCGCGACCTGGACCTGCCGGTCATCGAGGACGCCGTGTTCTCCTTCCTGCGCGAGGAGGTGCCGCCGCTCGCCGCGCTCGCCCCCGAGCGGACCGTCGTCGTGGAGAGCCTGTCCAAACGGATCTCGGCCGGCCTCACCGTCGGCTTCGCCATCACCCCGCCCGCCCTCACCGAACGCGTCGCCACCGCCGTACGGACCGGCCCCTTCACCGCCGCCCCCTACGCGCTCGCCGCCGCCACCCGCTGGCTGACCGACGGCACGGCCGCCGAGATCGCCGCAGCCAAACGCGCCGAGGCCGCCGCACGGCAGCGCATCGCCCGCGAACGGCTGGCCGGCTTCACCGTCCGCGCCGACGAACGCTCCGACCACCTGTGGTGGGAACTCCCCACCCCCTGGCGCGCCGACACCTTCCTGGCCGCCGCCGCCCGGCGCGGCATCGCCCTCGCCCCGGCCGCCGCGTTCACCACCAACCCGGCCCACGCCCCGCACGCGGTCCGCATCGCCCTGGCCACCCCGCCGCACGACGCCCTGGCCGCCGCCCTCACCACCCTCGCCGAACTCGCCCGCACCCGCCCCGAGGAGGCCCGCGAACTGGAATGACCCGGGCCCGACACGCCCCGGCCCGGGGTGCCGGGGCCCGGCCCGTCCATCGCCCAGGATGGCGACCACCGCCGGTCACCGGGCGACCGGCGCCCCCGCGAGAGAGAAGGACCCCGGGATGGCACCGGCAGTCAGCGCACCCCCGCGGTGAACGCCGCACCGGGCCGCAATCCGTACGCCGACCTGCTGCGGATCGGGGCCGTCGGCTTCGTCGTCACCGGCCACTGGCTGCTCACCTCCATCAGCGACCACGGCGGCCACTTGCACGGCGAGGACGTGGTCAGCGCTCTGCCCTGGACCCAGTGGCTCACCCTCTTCTTCCAGGTCATGCCGCTGATCTTCCTGGCCGGCGGCTACGCCAACGCCGGCTCCTGGGCCCGCCACCACGCCGCCGGCGAACCCTGGGCCGGCTGGCTCGCCGACCGGGCGCGCCGGCTGCTGGTCCCCACCACCGTGTACGTCGCCGTCGCCGTGCTGGCCGTGGTGGTGTGCGTGGCCGCCGACGTGCCCGCCGCCATCCGGGAGGAACTGTTCTGGGCCGCCGCCCTGCACCTGTGGTTCCTGCCCACCTATCTGGCGCTCCTCGCGCTCACCCCCGCCCTCGCGGCCGGCTGGCGCCGCCGCCGCTGGCAACTGCCCCTGGCGTTCGCCGTCCTCACCGCCGTGGTGGACGTGTTCGTCATCGGCCCGCGCCTGCCGCTGATCGGCTGGTCCAACTACCTGTGGGTGTGGGGCGGCCTGTACCTGCTCGGCTTCGCCTGGCGCGACGGCGCCTTCACCCGGGCCGGCGCCCTGTGGCTCGCCGCCGCCGGCGCCGCGCTGTGGGCGCTGCTCGTCCTGCCGGGACCGTTCCCGGTCAGCACCGTCGGCGTCCCCGGCGCCCGCATCCAGAACGCCTCCCCGCCCTCCATCGCCCTGGCCGCCTACGCCGCCGTCCTCATCGGCCTCCTGCTCGCCGCCGAGGACCCGGTACGCCGCCGGATGCGCCACCCGCGCCGCGTCACCGCCGCCAACGCCGCCGCCATGCCGCTCTACCTGTGGCACATGGCCCCCGCCCTGGCCGTCGCCGCCGTCGCCTACCCCGCGGGCCTGCTGCCGTTCACCCCCATCGGCAGCGGCGGCTGGTGGCTGCTGCGCCCGGTGTGGGTCCTGATCTGCGCCGCCCTGCTCATCCCGCTCGTCCTGGCGCTGGCCCGGCTGCCGCACCCGCCCCCGTACCCCGCCCGCCGCGCCTGGACCACCGGGCCCCGGCTCCTCCTGGTGGCCGCCCTGGCCGCCGCCTGCTACGCGCTGGCCCACCTCGCCCTGCACGGCTTCGCCCCCGGCGGCCGGCTCCCGGCCGTCCCGCTGCTGTGCTACGCGGTGGGCACCGCCGTCCTGTTGGGCGTCTCCACCGCACCCCGGACGAGTGGCGTCGAGGGCCATTCGGCGGCCCGGCAGTGCCCGGAGCCCGGCCGCGGCGTTGACTGACGGTGTGACCACGGGGACGAACACCACCACCACACAGGTACGCGCCGCGCTGGAGCGCCGCTTCGGCCACCGCGCCGGCGGCGGGCGCAGCGACGAACTCGACCGGATGAACCGGCACGCCGTCCTCGGCGGCGGCAAACTGCTGCGCCCCCTGGTGCTGCTGGAGTTCGGCGCCGCCTGCGGCACCCCGGCCGCCCCGCTGCTCGGCGCCGCCGAGGCGGTCGAGGTGCTGCACTCCGCGTCCCTGGTGCACGACGACATCATCGACGGCGACGACCTGCGGCGCGGCCGGCCCGCCCTGCACCGCGCCTACGGCACCGAACGGGCCCTGGTCACCGGCGACGCGCTGTTCTTCATGGCCTTCAGCGCCCTCACCGGCTGCGTACGGGCCGGGGTGCCCGCCGAGGCGGTGGTCCGGGCCTGCGCCATGGTCGCCGACACCGGCGAGGAGATCTCCCGGGGCGTGCTGCGCGAACTCGCCCTCAGCGGCGACTGGGAACTGCCGCCCGGCGAAGGGCTGCGGATGGCCGGTCAGAAGACCGGCGCCCTGCTCGCCCTGGCGGCCGGCGTCGGCGTCGTCCTCGGCGGCGGCGACGCGCCCCGGCTGACGGCCGCCACCGCCTACGGGCACGCCCTCGGCATCGCCTTCCAGCTCCGCGACGACCTGCTGCCCTGGACCACCAGCGAGGCCGTCGCGGGCAAACCCGCCGCCAGCGATCTGCGCAACCGGCGCGCCGCCATGCCGCTGCTGCTCGCCTGGCAGTACGCCACCCCCGCCGAACGCGCCCGGCTCACCGCCCTCACCGCGGACGCCCCGCTGCTCACGGACGACGAACTGCTGGCCGGCGCCGCCCCGGTGCTGCACCGCACCGACGCCCTGGCCCGCACCAGGGAACTGGCCCGCGCCCACGCCACCGCCGCCAAGTACGCCCTCACCGGCGGCTTCCCGCCCTGCCCGCACCGCGACCGGCTGCTGGCCCTGACCGACTGGGCGCTCAGCCGGGAGAGCTGACCGCCCCTCACGCCCACCGCCCACCGCCCGGCGCCCGGGCACGGGCTTCCCGGGACAGCAGCCGGGTCGGTCGGGCGCCCGGCCGGAAGCGCTGCGGCAGCCTGCCAGGCAGCCGCGGCGGCTCCGGGCCCGCGTCGCGGCGACGGATCGCCCGCCCAGCCCCCGCGCACCGTAACCAGCTCCCGGAGCGGCCGGGCGGTCAGCCCGGAGCGCTGACCGCCGCCACCAGACAGCCGGGCAGCCCGAACCGCATCCGCAGCCGCAGCGGCTCCGGGCCCGCCGTCGCGGCCAGTTCGCGCAGCGCCGCCGCCCCGTACGCCTTGCGCAGACTGATCAGTCCGTCGTGCACATGGGCCGGCCCGCCGGTGACGAACATCAGCGGCACCGCCGGCACGCACAGCAACGGGCTGCGCCACGCGTCGATCAGCAGCAGGGTGCCCGCCACCCGGGTGCCCTCCCGCAGCACCGCCCGCACCGCGTCGGCCGGCAGATGATGCAGCGAGGCCGCGAACACCGCCACGTCGAAGGCCAGATCCGGCGCGTCCACCGCCGTGGCGTCCAGCCGCCGCACCGTCGCCCGCGGATGCGCCCCCAGCGGCCCGGCCCGCAGCGCCGCCACCGTGCCCGGCTCCACATCGCTCACCGTCACCCGCGCCGCCGGGTGCCGGTGCAGCACCCGCCGCGACAGCCCGCCGGTGCCCGCGCCCAGCTCCAGCACCCGGGGGGCGGGCGCCCGGCCGGCGTACGCCAGCGTCCAGCGCGCGAACCGGTCGTACCCGCCGGTCAGCCGGTGCAGCCGGTCAAGACCGCGCCGTACCCGGGCCGCCTCGCGCGGGGTGTCGGGGCGGTCCAGGTACTCGGGCCGGTCGGTCTCGTACCAGCGGTCCAGGCGGGAGGCGTCCGGGCCGCCGCGCGGCATCGCCGCCGTCATTCGGGACGTGCCGAGGCGAGCAGCAGCACCACCAGCACCAGCACCGGGTACAGGCTGGCCCGGTTGAACACCGTCAGCGCCGTCTCGGGGCGCGGGTCGCGGCGCAGCGCCAGCCCCGGCATCAGCAGCGCCCAGCCGCCCGCGAGCAGGGTGCCGACCACGCCGATGGCCCGGAACGAGGTCCAGCCGGCGATCATCAGCACCACCCCGGCGACGAAGGTGAACACCAGGAAGACGTACACCAGCCGGCCGGCCGCCCGGGGCCCGCGCACCACGGGGACGGTGCGCACGCCCAGATGGACGTCCTCCTCCACATCCGCCCAGTCGTTCACCAGGTTCCGGCCGCCGATCTCCCAGGCCGCCAGCCAGCAGAAGAACAGCAGCAGCCGCGGCCAGTCCACGCCGCCCTCCGGCGGCGCCACCGCGAACCAGCCGGCGCAGCCGCCGAGCCCCACGCTGAGCCCGGTCAGCCAGAACTTGTGCGGGGTGACGGTGGCCAGCAGGCAGTACCCCACCTGGAGCAGCGCGGCCGTCACGAACAGCGCCGCGCACAGCCAGTGCAGCCGGGCGGCCAGCACCAGCGCCAGCAGGCTGAGCGTCACCACCCAGGCCAGGCCCGCGCGGTAGCTGAGCCGCCCCTGGGCGAGCGGGTGCCGGATGCCGGCGCTGTCGATGTCGAAGCGCTGGTACGGCCGCAGGTGCGCGAAGCGCCGCCGGTCGAGGCGGGCGTCCAGCAGGTCGTTGGCGGCGAACAGCGCGAAGTACCCGGCGAACGCCGCCACCAGCGCCACCGCCAGCCGGTCGAGCGCCGGTCCGTCCACCGCGATCAGCGCACCGATCAGCGGCTGTGCCACCGAGAGCGTGGCCTGGGTGCCGCGGGAGAAGCCGTACAGGGCCCGCACCCGGTCGCGTACCCGGTCAGCCGGCACGGGGATCGCCATCATGCCCTCCACTGAGCGTCGTCGGTCTCCTCGGATGTGCCCGTGAACTCACGGGCGAACGCCGTCGCGTGCGGCCCCGGCGCGGTGAGCAGCCGCAGGTCGGGCAGGGCCTCGTCCGGCGGCCGGTGCAGCAGCCGCAGCAGCCGCTCGGAGAAGTCCTGGGCGCGGCGTACGGCGGCCAGCCGGCGCCGCCCGTAGCCGTCGAGCCCGCCGTGCAGCAGGGAGTCGGCCAGGTCGGTGGCGTCCGCGATGGCCAGGTTCATGCCCTTGGCGCCGGAGGGGGTCAGCACATGGGCGGCGTCCCCGGCCAGGACGAGCCGGCCGTGCCGGAAGGGCCGGGTGATCCGGCTGTGCATGCGCAGTATCCGCACCTCGTGCAGGGCGCCGAGGCCGACCTCGGCCAGCGGCAGCCGCAGCGCGAGTTCGGCCCGCACCCGGGGGCCCGGCCAGTCGGCGGGGGTGTCGCCGGCCGCGCACTGGAGGTAGAAGCGGCCGATGGCGGGGGTGCGCGGCATCATGCCGGCGAAGCCGCGTTCGTGCAGCGCGTACAGCACGCCGCCGACCGGCCGGGCGACCTCGGCGAGCACCGCGACCCAGTCGTAGGGGTAGCGGCGGGTCGTCTCGCGGCGCAGCCCGGCGGGCAGGGCGCGGCGGGTGACGCCGCGCGCGCCGTCGCAGCCGATCACGTACTCGCAGTCCAGTTCGAGACCGTCGCAGCGGATGCGGCGCCGCTCCTCCACGGCCAGGACGGGGACGCCGAACCGGGGCGGGCGGCCGGCCGTCTCCAGCGCGGCGATGAGGTCGCGGACCAGCCAGTGCTGCGGGTACACCCAGTGTTCGGCGCCGCCGAGCGCCGCGTAGTCCATCCGCAGCCGGTGGCCGGCGCACAGGAATTCGCACCAGCCGTGCCGGGTGCCCTCGGCCAGCAGCCGGCCGGCGAGGCCGTGGCGGCGCAGGTGGGCGACGGTACGTTCCTCCAGCAGGCCGGCCCGGGCGCGGGCCTCGACCCGGGCGCGGGAGTGGCGTTCCAGGACGAGGCAGTCGACGCCGGCCCGGCCCAGGGCGTGCGCGAGCACGAGGCCGGCAGGCCCGGCGCCGACGATGCCCACCTGGGTGCGCAGCCGGCGCATCAGGGGGCCACCACGGCGGGGTGGAACAGTTCGTGGACCAGCGCCAGCGGGGCGTCGCCGTGCCACAGGAGATACGTCTTGTAGCAGGCGGTCCTGCCGCTGGGCCAGGGGCGGCGGCCGGCGTCCAGGAGGGTGCGCCGGTGGCCGGTCCCGGCGTCCTGGAGGGCGGGGCCGAGCGGGCGGTGGCCGTCGGTGAGGGCGGAGCGGATGCCGGGGTCCTGGTCGTCGCGGGCGACGACCTGGTTGACCGACAGCCAGCGGCCGTCCGGTCCGGTGAGGGCGGAGCGCCGGGCCAGTACCTGCCGGCCGGGCCCGACCGCGAGCAGCGCCGGCACCGCGCGCCCGGCCCGGGCGGCGGGGAGCAGGCCCTGGCCGAGCACCCGGATGCGGGGCGGGGCGCCGGTGAGCGCCCACAGTGCGGTGGTGGTCAGGCCCTCGCTGCTGAGCAGCATCCTGGTCAGCGGGGAGGAGAAGCCGGCGATCCGCTCGGCCACCGTGCCGCCGGTGCCGTCGGCGTCGAAGACCTCCCCGTCGATGTCCACGTTCCGCCCACCGGCATCGCTCCTCACCCTCGCGCGGTTCACCAGAAGCTCAACGCGGCGGACACCGGGAGGTCACGGCGGATCCCCCGCATGTACGACGGGAACCGGACGCCCGGCGCTGTTACCGTCAAACGGCGCACAACGCTGTGGAGGACCGTCCGCCATGACCGAGGGTGACCGGAGGGACTTCGACGCGGGGGCCGTCGACGACAGCCGGCCTCCGCCCCGGGTGGGATGGCTGTGGTGGCTGCTGGCCGCCGCCGTGATCATCGCCGCGCTGGTGCTGGCGGCCTCGCGCCGCGACGAGCTGGGCCAGGCGTTCGAGCAGCTGTCCCGGGTGAATCCGGTGAAGGTGTCGCTGGCGCTGGTGTGCCAGGCCGGGGCGATGTGGTGCCTGGCCCTGGTGCAGCGCTGGCTGCTGCTGACCGGCGGGCTGCGGATGGGGCGGGGGTCGCTGATCTCGCTGATCCTCGCCTCCAACGCGGTGTCGGGCGCGCTGCCCGGCGGGGCGGCGTTCTCGGCCGCCTGGCTCTACCGCGAACTGCACCGGCGCGGGGCGAGCAAGGCGCTGGCCGCCGCCTCGCTGGTGATCGCGGGGGCGCTGTCGGCGCTCGGGCTGATCGTGGTGCTGGCCGCCGGGGTGCTGACGACGGGCGCCCGGGGGCCGGGGGCGGTGCTGGGCCGGATCGGCCTGGTGCTGGCGCTGCTCGCGCTGCTGGTGCTGCTGCTGTCCAGGTCGGCCGCGGTGCGGGCCCGGGTGCGCGGGCTGTGGCGGCGGGCGGCGGACCGGTACCGGTGGGTGCGGGAGGCGTCCGAGGCGCTGCGGCGGCTGCTGGTGCAGGCCCGCACCATCCAGCCGGGGCTGCGGCCCTGGCTGCGGCCGTACGCGTACGTGCAGCTCAACTGGCTGCTGGACGCGGCCACTCTGGTGGCCTCGCTGTGGGCGCTGGGCATCTCGGTGCCCTGGCACGGGCTGCTGATCGCGTATGGGCTGACGCAGATCCCGGGCAGTCTGCGGCTGACGCCGGGCGGCATCGGGGTGGTGGAGGCGAGCATGGCGGGCCTGCTGGTGGTGTACGGCCTGAGCGCCGCGGACGCGCTGGCGGCCACCCTGCTGTACCGGATCTGGAGTTACTGGCTGCTCCAGCCGATCGGCTGGGGCTGCTGGCTGGCGCTGTCGCTGCACGGCAGGCGCCGGGAGCCGCCCGGGCCCGGGGCGTGAGACGGGCGGGTCCGCCGGACGGAATACTCTGTTCGCATGAGTGAGCGAGGGATGCAGGAACTGGCTCTGCTGCTGCTGACGGCGCTGGCGAACGCGCCCCGGCACGGCTACGCCATCGCCCAGGAGGTGAAGGAGATCACCGGCGGCCGGGTGGTGCCCAGGACGGGGGCGCTGTACGGGGCGCTGGACCGGCTGCTGGCGGAGGGGCTGATCCGGGTGGAGCGCGAGGAGGTGGTGGACGGGCGGGCCCGTCGTACCTTCGCGCTCAGCGACGCGGGCCGGGAGCGGCTGGCGGTGGAGGCGGAGCGGCTGGCGGCCACGGCCCGGGAGGCCAGGCGGCGGCTGGCGGCCGGCGGCGCGGCCGGCGGAGCGGTGCGCCCGGCATGAGCGGCCGGCTGATGCGGCTGTACCCGGCCGGGTACCGGGCGGCCCACGGCGCGGAGATCGCCGACACGCACCGGGAGCTGACGGCCGGGCTGCGGCGGGTGGCCCGGTGGCGGGCGGACGCCGATCTGGCCGCGCACGCGGTGCGGGTGCGGCTGGGTCTTGACGCGGCGGCGCCGGCCGGCCGGCTGCTGGCGTGCGCGGCGCCGTTCGTGCTGGCGTCGGGGGCGGTGGTGGGCGCTCTGGAGCTCACCCGCTGGTACACCGCGCTGGTCGTCTCGCCGGCGTCCGCCTCCCTGCTGCTGCTGACGCTGGAGCCGGGGTGGGCGCTGCATCTGCTGGGTTCGCTGCTGCTGTGCGTGGGCGCGGTGGTGGCGCTGACCGGTCACCGGCGGGCGGGGGTGGCGGCGGTGGTCTGCGGGCACCTGGGGACGGTGGCGCTGTGGCCGGTGGTGGGCGAGGCGCGCGGCGGGGGAGCGGTGGTGCCGGTGCTGGCGCTGCTGACCGCCCTGGTGCTGCTGGCCGCCCCGGGGGACCTGCCGCCGGAGCCGGACACCGTGGTGGCGGCCGGGGTGGTGGCGGGGCTCGGCTGGCTGCCGGTGGTCGCGGTGGGCACCGGGGGGTTCGCGGTGACCACCGAGTACGGTGCCTGGCCGCTGCTGGTGCTGGCCGGCGCCGGGCTGGCGCTGGCGGTGCGCCGCGGTTCGCCGGGGCTGTACGAGCTGGGGGCGCTGCTGCCGGCCTCGCTGCCGCTGGCCGGCCGGGCCTATCAGGACGCCTGGCAGGAGTGGCCGCCGGTGCTGGGGCTGCTGCTGGTGCTGCCGCTGGCCCTGGGGTGCGCGGCGGTGGTGCGGGGGGTGCGGGCGCGGCGGTTGCCATAGTCCGCTGAAGTGAATACTCTCGTGGGCGTTCCATTCAGAGCGCAGCCGCCCCGGGCCGGCCCGCCGCCCGGACAGAGAGACCACCGCGTTGCCGTTCACCCTCGCCCACCCCGCCGCCGTCCTGCCGCTGCTGCGCCACCCGTTCGTCCCGGCCGCCCTGGTCGCCGGGGCGCTCGCCCCCGACGCCCCGTACTACCTGGCCGTCCTCGGCATCGCGGAGCGCGGCCCGCACCAGTGGTACGGGCCGCTCCTCAACACCAGCACCACCCACCACCCGCTGCTCGGCCTCGCCGCCTCCCTCCCCGCCGCCCTGGCGCTGTACCTGCTGCTGCGGCTGCTGCGCGCCCCGTTCCTCGCCCTGCTCCCCGCCCGGCTGCGCCCGCGCGGCCCGGCCCACCCCGTACCCGCCGGGGCGGGCGCCCGTGTGCGGTGGGCCGCACTGCTGCTGCTCTCCGCCCTCATCGGCATCGCCACCCATGTGCTGTGGGACGCCCTCACCCACGGGGACAGCTTCCTGGTGGACGGGGTCCCCGCGCTCGCCACCGACACGGCCGGCGGCCTCCCGCTGTACCGGCTGCTCCAACTGCTCAGCACCGTCGCGGGCCTGGCGCTGATCGGACGGCACCTGTGGCGCCGCCACCGGTGGGCCGCGGCGGGAGATGACCGCTGCGGCGTCCGCCCGCTGCCCCCCGCCCGGCGCCGCGCCGTGCTCGCGCTGCTCGCGCTGGCCACCGTGCTCGGCGTCGCCCAGGGGGCCCGCGCCGACCTCGACGCCCACCGGTACACCGTCGAGGTGGACTACGAGCACCCCGTCACCCGCGTCCACGACGACGGCGGCACCGAGACCACGTACCCCACCACCACCGTCCGGGCGCCGTGGGGCACCTTCGCCGAGGGTGTCCTCACCGGCGCGGCCAAGCGCGGCGGGGCGGCGCTCGGCACCGCCCTGGTGCTGTACGCCGGTGCCTGGCACGCCGGCCGGCTGATCCAGCGGCGCCGCTCCGGCCCGGCCGGCGGCAACGCGGCGCCCCGGCCCCGGGATTCCGTCACCCCTCGGTAGCACCGGCCGGCGCCCGGGCCGCGGCGCTCAGCGGCGGCCCGGCACGAACCCCCGGGCCGGACCGGCCGGGAGCCGGCCCGCCACACCCGCCGCACCCGCCGTCTGCCCAGGGACGCGCGGGGCGAACAGCCGGGCCGCCGCGCCGGGCGAGCCGATGACCGGGGACTGGACGAGGATCGCCCGTTCCAGATCGCGCAGCTCACGCCCCGGCAGCGCGCCCAGTTCCTCCACCACCGCGCTGCGCGTGCGCCGGTACCGCTCCAGCGCGTCCGCCTGCCGCCCGCTCTGGTACAGCGCCAGCATCAGCTGCGCGCACAGCCGCTCCCTGGCCGGCTCCGCCGCCGTCACCACGCTCAGCTCGGCCGTCACCTCCGCGAGCCGGCCCAGCATCAGCTCGGCGGTGATCTTGTCGCCGAGCACCTCCCAGCGGTCCTCCTCCAGCGCGGTCAGCTCCGGCCAGGCCACCCCCGCCTCGATCAGATCCGCCAGCGCGTGCCCCCGCCACAGCGCCAGCGCCTCCTGGAGCAGCCGCGCCGCCGGCTCCCACGCCCCGGCCACCAGCCGGGCCCGGCCCCGTTCCACCAGCCGCGCGTAGCGCGCCAGATCGAGACGGTGCGGCGGCACGTGCAGCACATAGCCGCGCTCCCGGGCCGGTAACGAGCGCGGCGCGCTCCGCGCCTGCCCGCCGTCGGCCGCCAGGGTGCGGCGCAGGCCGGAGACCGCGTTCTGGAGGATCTTGCGCGCGGTGGCCGGCTCGTTGTCGTCCCACAGCGCGTCGATGAGCCGGCGGGTGGTCACCGGGGTGTTCGCGTGGAGCAGCAGAAAACCGAGAACGGCCCGCTGCCGGACACCGCCGAGCGCCAGCCGTTCTCCCTCGTGCAGCACTTCCAGGGGGCCGAGCAGGTGGAATTCCACTGCGGATTCATCCCCTCTCGGAAAACCGGCACGCGCGAAAGAGGGCGACGCTGCCCACGACAAGAGCGATCCCATCCGAAAGACAGATGATCGCACGCGATCCGGTACCGCTGAAGAACCCGCCGGACCGGCCGCCGCCGCCCATCCACCGGTCTGTGGCGGGTCTTCGGCGCGGACGGCGGCCGAAGACCCGCCGCAGACCGGGGAATGGGGGCCACTCAATACGGTCACTGTGCGGCTCCACCCTGCGCCACCACGACCACAGCACCGCGCTCCAGCCCTTGTTGACGCACAGGACGGATACCTGACGATGGCGTACTCCACCGACGCAGACGAGATCTTCCCGACACTGCAACAGATCGTGTCCGACACCCTGCGCGTGCCCATCGAGCAGGTGACCCGCGAATCCGCGCTGTCCGACCTCGGCATGGTCGAATCCATCAAACTGCTGCGGGTCGCCGGGAAGATCGAGCGGCGCTTCGACATCGAACTCGACGACAGCCTCTTCTTCCAGGGCGTCTCCATGGGCCGGCTGGTGGACGAGATAGCCGCCCAGCGCGCCGCGGCCGTCTCCGGGGAGGCCGCGTGAGCACCTCACCGGAACCGGCCGTCCCGCTGCCCACCACCGTCACCCTGCTCGACGGCCTCTTCACCTACGCCGCCGAACGCCACCCCGCACAGCTCATCGGCAGCACCGACCCGGCGCGCGCCCTGCCCTTCGCCCGCCTGGAGCACGACGGCGTCGCCGTCGCCGCCGCCCTGCTGGAGCGCGGCGTACGGCGCGGCACCCCCGTCGTCTTCCCCGCCGGGGACGCCGCCGACTTCTTCCCCGTCCTCAACGCCATCGTCTCCGTCGGCGCGATCGCCGTCCCCGTCTCCGCCCGCGCCGGCCGCAACCCGGCCTCCGCCGCCCGGCTGCGCCACATCGTCGAGGACTGCGAGGCCGCCCTCATCCTCGCCGACGACGACGCCGTACCGGTGCTGCGCGAGGTCCTGCCCGACGTCCCCACCCACCCGCTGAGCGCACTCCTCGCCGCGGCCCGCACCACCGGCGTACCCGCCACCGCCCCGCCCGGCCTGCGCCCCGCCGACCGGAACCCGGAGGACCTCGCCCTCATCCAGTACACCTCGGGCAGCACCTCCCGGCCGCGCGGCGTCGCCCTCACCCACCGCAACGTCCTGGCCGCCCTGCGGATCATCCCGGCCGCGCTGCGCCCGCACGCCACCGATGTGATCAGCCACTGGCTGCCGCTCTCCCACGACCTGGGCCTCTTCGGCACCCTGGCGTCCCTGGGCTGCGGCATCCGCATCTGCCTCTCCCAGCCGCGCGACTTCATCAAACAGCCCGACGCCTGGCTGGCCGCGTCCTGCGAGGCCGGCGCCACCATCCTGGTCGGGCCCGACTTCTTCTACCAGTACCTGGTCGAGGCCGTCCCCGCCGACGAGGTGACCCGCTACGACCTGTCCGGCGTGCGCATGGCACTCAACGGCGCCGAGCCCATCGACCCGGCAGGACTCGACCTGTTCGCCCGGCACTTCGCCCCCGCCGGCTTCCGGCGCGAGGCCCAGCTCCCCTGCTACGGACTGGCCGAGGCCACCCTCCCGGTCAGCTTCGACTCCCCGCTGCGGCCCCCGGCCGTCGACTGGGTGGACCGCGCCGCGCTCAACGACGCGCTCAAGGCCGTCCCGGCCGGCACCGGCGGACGCGGCATCGTCAACTGCGGCACCCCCGCACCCGGCGTCGAGGTCCGCGTCACCGCCGAAGGCGAGACACTGCCGGAACGCTCGGTCGGCGAGATCGAGATCCGCGGCGAGGCCGTCACCGCCGGCTACTACCGCGAGAGCGAACCGTCCGCCCGCCCCGGCGGCTGGCGCGGCACCGGCGACCTCGGCTACTTCGCCGACGGCTGCCTGCACATCACCGGCCGCAGCAAGGAAATCCTCATCCTCGCCGGACAGAACCACTACCCGCAGGACATCGAGGACGCCGTCCGCGAGGCCCCCGGCCTCTTCCGCCGCTCCGCCGTCGCCGTCGTGCTGCCCGCCGACCCCGGCGCCGGACTGCCCGAACGCATCGGCGTGTTCGCCGAGGTCGCCTCCGAAGGCCCGCACACCGCCACCGTCACCGCCATCCGGCGCACCGCCGCCGAGGTACTGGGCGGCGCCTCCGTGGACGTCGTGCTGCTGCCCGCCCTCGGCATCTCCCGCACCACCAGCGGCAAGTTCCAGCGGCTGCTGATGCGGAAACGGCTGCTGGAAGGCACCCTGGACAACGCCCTCGCGCACATCACCGCCGCCGAGGTGCTGACCGCGCCCGGCACCGGCCCCGGAGGTGCGCCATCGCACGGCTGACCGCCCCCGGCCCGGACACCGCGCGGCGGGCGCGCTCGCTCGCCGCGCACCTCGGCGACCCGCTGCGCCCGGACGGGCCGCTCAGCTACGCCGCCGCGGTGCGCGACGACCACGCCGAACGGTTCCCGGCCGAAGCCCTCGCCACCCTGGACGCCTGGGGGTACCGGGCCCTCCAGGTGCCCGAGGAGTACGGCGGCCGGCTCACCTCGCTGGAGGAGCTGAGCGCCATCGGCCGGGTCGTCGCCGGCCGCGACCCGGCCGTCACCCTCATCGCCAACTCACCGCTCGGCGCCGCCATGCCGGTGTGGCTGGCCGGCAGCACCGCCCAGCGCCGCGCCGTCGCCGACGCGGTGCTCGGCGGCGCCTGGGTGGCGCTCGGCATCACCGAACGCGCGCACGGCGCCGACCTCCTGGCGAGCGAGACCACCGTGCGCCGCGACGGCGACGGCTACCTCGTCGACGGCGAGAAATGGCTGATCAACAACGCCGGACGGGCCCGCTACGTGTGCCTGCTCGCCCGCCACCCCGACCGCACCGGCATGCGCAGCCTCTCCTTCGTCCTCATGGACCTCGCGGCCCTGCCGCCCACCGCGTACACCGTCCTGCCGCGCATCACCACCCACGGCATGCGCGCCGCCCAGATCGCCGGCATCCGCTTCCACGGCGCCCGGGTGCCGGCCGGCGCGCTGATCGGCCGGCCCGGCTCCGGACTCGAACTCGCCGCCGCCGCCCTGGCCATCACCCGCACCCTCGTCCCGGCGCTCAGCCTCGGCGTCCTGGAGACGGCGCTGCGCTGCTGCACCGCGTTCCTGCACGACCGCCGGCTGTACGGGGGCGCCGCCACCGACATCCCGTACGTGCGGGAGGAACTGGCCGCCGCCCTGGTGGACCTGCGCGCCGCCGAGGCGGTGGCCCGCGCCTGCGTCCGCGCCCCGCACCTGCTGCCCGACCTGGTGCCGGTCACCTCCGCCGTCACCAAGTACCTGGTGCCCAGGACCGTCGAGGACCGGATGCGGCAGCTGGCCGTCGTCCTCGGCTCCCGCTCGTACCTGCGGGAGGGCCACTGGTCCGGGCTGTTCGAGAAACTGCGCCGGGACGTGACACTGTTCGGCCTGTTCGACGGCAGCGAGCCGGTCGTCCTCAGCGCCCTCACCGCCCAGGCGTCCTGCCTGGACGCCCCGGCCGACCCGCGGCGCGCGGACGCCCTGTTCACCCCCGAGGCCGTGACCGGGCCGCTGTTCGGCCACGCCACCGGCCCGTTCGCGGAGGACGACCCGGTCACCGCCGGGACCGCGGAAGCCTGCGCCGCCCTCGCCCGGCACACCGCCGACCCCGTGCTCACCGGCGCCGCCGGCGCGCTGCGCGCCGCGGGGGAGCGGGTGCGCGCCGAGGCGGCCGACGCACTCGACCCCCGCTCCCTGGCCGGACAGCAGTTCGCTGACCGCTACGCCCGGCTCTTCGCGGCCACCTGCCTGGCCCGTACCGCCCTGGCCGCCGGCGAGGCGCCGCCGTGGCTCGGCCCCGGCCTGCTCGCGTTGCTGGAGCCCGGCCGCCGGATGCCGGCCGAGCGGGCCGCCGCCCTGTGGAACGACGTGCTGGCCCACGCCGCGACCGGGCCGGCGGGACACCCCGGCGCACCGGTCGCGGCCGTGCGGGGAGGCGAGGACCGATGACGACCGTGGCCCCCGTCCGTTCGGCGGCCCGCGCCCTCGAAGCGCACCTCGCCGACCCGTACGACCCGGCCCTGCCCGGCAGCTTCCACCGCGCCCTGGCCGCCGACCGCGCCGCCGCCTTCCCCGCCGACCTGTGCCGCACCGTCCAGGAGTGGGGCGTCGCCGAACTCCTCATCCCCGCCGCGCACGGCGGCCGGCTGCGCGGCCTGGAGGAGGCGTTCGAACTGTGCCGGGTGCTGGCCCGGCGCGACCTGACCGCCGCGATCGCCCTCGGCAGCAATCTGCTGGCCTCGCTGCCCGTGTGGCTGCGCGGCAGCGCCGGCCAGCGCGCCGCCGTCGCCCGGCTGCTGCGCTCCGGCGGCTACCTCTCCTTCGCGCTCAGCGAGCGCGCGCACGGCGCCGACCTGGTGGCGGGCGGCACGACCGGCACCCGCGACGGCGACACCTGGCACCTGGAGGGCGAGAAGTACCTCATCAACAACACCGGCCACGCCGGCGCCGCCACCATCACCGCCCGCACCGGCAGCGGGCCCCGCGGCCTCACCCTCTTCCTCGCCGGACTGCCGGCCACCCCGCCCGGGGCGGACGCGCCGGGGGACGCCCCCGCGGACAGCCCGGGCGGCGGCCCCGGCTGGCACCGGCTGCCCAAGGTCGCCACCCACGGCCTGCGCGGCAGCGAACTGGGCGGCCTGGCCCTGACCGGCCTCACCGTGCACCGCACCGATGCCGTCGGCCGGGTCGGCTCCGGCCTGGAAACGATCCTGGAGACCTTCCAGCTCACCCGGGTCCTCGTCGCCGGCCTCGCGCTCGGCGCCCTCGACACCTGTCTGCGCCGCACCCTCGGCTTCGCCCGCACCCGCCGGCTGTACGACGGCCCCGTCATCGCGCTCGAACCCGTCGCCCGCCGCCTCGTGGACGCCTTCACCGACCTGCTGGTGGGCGAGACCCTGGCCGCCGGGGCCTGCCGCGCCGCGCACGACCGCCCCGGGCAGCTGCCGCTCCAGTCGCTGTGCGCCAAGTACCTGATCCCGCACCGCGCCACCGGCGCCATCGAATCGCTCGGCGTCGTCCTGGGCGCCCGCTCCTACCTCACCGACCCCCAACAGGAGCCCGTCTTCGAGAAGATGCGCCGGGACTGCGCCGTCACCGGCCTCTTCGACGGCGCCACCCCGGTGGTGCTCGGCGGCCTCGCCGACCAGCTCGCCCCGCTCGCCGAGGCCCGCGCCGCCGGCCGGCCGGACACCCGGGGCATGACCGCCCTGTTCGCCCCCGACCCGGACGGCGACACCGGCACCGCCCCGCTCGACCCCGAACGGATGGCCCTGGACACCGACGAGGACGCGGTGGCCGCCGGACTCGACCGGCTCGCCGCCGTACTGGAGGGCCCGCACCCGCCGCCCGGGCTCACCGCCGCCCGGCACGCGGAACTGCGCACGCTGACCGGCCGGCTGCGTACCGCCCTGGCCGCCCTCGACGCGCAGGCCATCGCCCTCGCCGCCGACCCCGGGCAGCGGCGTACCGGCGCCGCGTACGACCTCGCGGCCCGCTACACGCACCTGCACGCCGCCGGCGCCTGCGCCTGGCGCTGGCTCGCCCACCGGGAGGCGGCCCCTGCGGACCCGGCCGCCGGGCCCGCCGGGACGGACCCCGCCGCCGGACTCCTCGCCGACGGCGGCTGGCTGACGCTCTGCCTGCGCAGGCTGGCCGGGCAGGCGGGCATCCTCCCGCCCGCCCCCGCACTCGACGGCCTCGACGCCGCCGCCCTCACCACCCTGAACGACCTGTACGACCGGAACCTGCTGTTCTCCGTGACCGGGTTCCCCCTCGCGGGAAGGACGACCGATGGTGTCAGCTGACGACCGGAACAGCCCGGACGACCGGGACGGGAGCGGCGCGCAGGACGAACTGCTGGTGACGTTCGACGACGCCAGCACCACCACCGTCAGACTCTTCCGCACCGGACGCCCGGACGCCCCCGTGGTGCTGTTCCTGCCCGCCATGGGGGTGCGGGCCAGTTACTACGAGGTGCTGGCCGATGTCCTGGTGGAGGAGGGCGTCCACGTCGCCCTCGCCGACCACCGGGGCCACGGCGGCAGCTCGGTGCGCGCCTCCCGCC
Source organism: Streptomyces harbinensis (assembly GCF_900116145.1). Classification (GTDB taxonomy): domain Bacteria; phylum Actinomycetota; class Actinomycetes; order Streptomycetales; family Streptomycetaceae; genus Streptomyces; species Streptomyces carpaticus. The sequence goes on from NZ_FPAB01000003.1 coordinate 123,670, forward strand.
GGAACACCTGGGGGTACGCCGACCTCCTCGAACGCGAACTCCCCGGCATCACCGACGCCGTCAGGGCCGCCTTCGGCGCCGAGGAAATCGTCCTGGCCGGGCACAGCCTCGGCGGACAGCTGGCCCTGCTGTACGCCGCCACCGCCCCGCACGGCATCGCGCGGGCCGCCGTCATCGGCACCGGCACCGCCTGGCACCGCACCGTTTCCGGCAGGGAAGCGGTCGGCCGCTGGTTCGGGGTCCGGCTCACCGGGGTCGTCGCCGGGCTGTGGGGCTATCTGCCGCAGTGGTTCCCGTTCGCCGGCCGCGAGGCCCGGCACGTCATCCACGACTGGGTGCGCGAGGGCCGCACCGGCCGCTACGACCTGGCCCGCACCGAGACCGACTACGAGGCCGCGCTGGCGAAGACCACCGTCCCCACCCTCTTCCTCGGCTTCGAACGCGACCCCCTCGTCCCCCCGGCCGGACTGCGGCACATCGCCGACAAGGTCACCGCCGCCCCCGTGACCCTGCGCGAACTCTCCCTCGCGCAGCTCCGGCTGAAGGAACCCAGCCACTACCACTGGGCCCGGCGGCCCCAGGCCGTCGCCGACGCGCTGACCGAATGGATGGCACAGCCATGACCACCAGGACCGAACCGGCCCCCGGCATCGACGCGCTCAGCATGGCCGACGTCTACACCCCCGCCTACACCGAGCAGATCGAACGCGCCCGGCACGAGGCGTCCCTGCTCTTCGCCCGCCTCGCCATGACCCACCTGTTCGCCGACGGGCCCACCGCCTACCACCCGGACGCCGAACCGCCGGCCGGCGCGCTCGCCCGCCAGCCCGTCCTCTTCCGCCAGAAGCTCCTCGACTACCTCGCCGACCGCGGCGAGCTGATCATCGAGGGCGACACCTGCCGGCCCACCCCCGCCCTCGCCGCCCGCGCCCGGCTCACCGAGGAGGAGTTCCTGGGCACCGGCGCCACCGGCTCCCCGACGATGGAGGTCATCAAGCACTTCGGGACCGTCGTCGGCGGCGTCCTCGCCGGCCGCGACGGCCTGGTCCTGCTGGAGGAGACCTACGGCGCCGAGACCACCGCCCGCCTGTGGCACCACCTCATGGTCGACGCCGGACCCAAACGCGCCCCCAGCAAACTCGCCGCCCGCGCCCTCGACCTGCGGCTGCGCTCCGGCGCGCCCACCGTCGTCTTCGAGGGCGGGGCCGGCATCGGCGCCACCCTGCGCGAAGCCCTCACCATCGACGGCTTCCGCGCCCGCACCGCGCACCTCGCCCGCTACGGCTTCACCGACGTCAGCCGCTCCCTGATGCGGCAGGCCCGGCGGATGGTCGCCGACGAGGTGCCCGAACTGCTGGACCGGATCAGCTTCGACCGCGTCGACCTCGACGACCTCGACGCCTACGACGACGTCCCCTACCTCGCGGACGGCGCCGCCGACCTCGTCATCTACGAGAGCGTCCTGTACGACGTCGCCAACCTGCACCGGGTCCTCACCCACAGCCGGCGGATCCTCAAGCCCGGCGGCTGGCTGGTGTTCACCTTCGGCAGCCGGGGCCGCCCCGGCCGGTTCTTCCCCTTCGAGTTCTTCCAGTCCACCCTGCACAGCTTCTACCGGGCCGAACTCGATCCGCCCCGCCGCGTCAACTGCGGCTACCTCACCATGGCCGAGTGGACCGCCTCCCTGCGCGACGCCGGCTTCGGCCGCTACCGCGTCCTGCCCGACGCCGCCGACCACGACCGCTGGCCCTACGGCGGCATCGTCGCCGAACGGCCCTGACCCGGGCACGGCATTGACCGACACCAGTGGAGAGACCATGACGGACCAGGTCGGCGGCCATGTCAGAGCCGCCGTCATCGGCTGCGGCTTCGGCGGACTCGGCGCGGCGGTACGACTGCGCCGGGAGGGCGTACGCGACCTCCTCGTCCTGGAGGCGGCCGGCTCGCTCGGCGGCACCTGGCGCGAGAACACCTACCCCGGCGCCGCCTGCGACATCCCCTCCCACCTCTACAGCTACTCCTTCGCCCCCAACCCCCACTGGCCCCGGGCCTTCGCCGCCCAGCCGGACATCCTCGCCTACCTGGAGCGCGTCGCCGACACCTTCGGCGTCCGCCCGCACCTCCGGCTGCACACCACCGTCACCGCCGCCCGCTGGCAGCCCGAGCGGGCCCGCTGGCACCTCACCACCAACCGCGGCGAGCTCACCGCCGACCTCCTGGTGACGGCCGCCGGCATGCACTCCGCCCCCAAGATCCCCGACATCCCCGGCCTCGACACCTTCCCCGGCACGCACTTCCACAGCGCCTGCTGGGACCACGACCAGGACCTGACGGGACGCCGGGTCGCCGTCGTCGGCACCGGCGCCTCCGCCACCCAGATCGTCCCCGCCCTCCAGCCCGCCGTACGGCAGGTCCTGCTCTTCCAGCGCCACGCGCCCTGGGTGCTGCCCAAGTTCGACCGCCCCTACCCGCGCGCCGAACGCCGGCTGTACGACCGGCTCCCCGCCCTGCGGCTGCTCCAGCGCGGCCGGTTCTGGGCGGTCGGCGAGGTCCGCAGCGATCTGCTGACCCGCAGGCTGCGGCAGCTGACCCTCGCCGAGAAACTCGTCGCCGGCCATCTGCGGCTCGCCGTCCGCGACCCCGACCTGCGCCGCAAACTGCGCCCCGACTACCGCATGGGCTGCAAACGGGTCACCTTCTCCAACACCTTCTATCCCGCGCTCGGCAAGGAGAACGTCGAGCTGATCGCCTCCGGCCTCGCCCGCGTCGAGGGCGCCACCCTGATCGGCCAGGACGGCAGCCGCCACGAGGCCGACACCATCGTCTTCGCCACCGGCTTCCACAACGTGGGCCGCCCCATCACCCGGCGCATCGCGGCGGCCGACGGCACCACCCTCGCCGAGGCGTGGGACAAGACCGGCGGCATCCGGGCCCTGCGCGGCACCACCATGGACGGCTTCCCCAACCTGCTGATGATGGGCGGCCCGCAGGCCGTCTCGTCCTCCAGCTCCAAGGTGCTGATGATCGAGGCCCAGCTCGACTACCTCGGCGACTACGTCCGCCACCTCGACCGGCTCGGCGGCCCCGGCGGCGGCGTGGCGCTGGACCCCGAGCCCGGCGCCGTACGGGCCTGGAACGCGACGATGCGCCGCAAACTCACCCGCACCGTCTGGGAGACCGGCTGCGACAGCCCGTACCTGGACCACGAGGGCCGGGACGTGACGCACTGGCCCGGCACCACCACCGAGTTCCGGCGCGCGACCCGCCAGGTGGACCTCGGCGAGTACCGGGTGGTGCGCGCGGTGCGGGAGACCGCCGCGTAACGGACCCGGGCCACCGTCGCCACCTTGCCCGCGGCCATCCGATGGCATGTCATGGACGCCATGAGCACGGAGACGGTGGACCGGCCCGAGCACCCGCGCACGCTCCCGTTACCCCGGGCGTTACCCGGCGCGTTACCCGGGGGACGGCCCGGCACGCCCCGCCCGGGACGCACCGGACCGTCCGGCCGGGAGCACGGGTGAGCGCCGGCGCCGGCCCCGGCGAGCTGCGGTTCCGGCTGCTGGGGCCGCTGGAGGTACAGCGGGACGGGACCCCGGTACGGCTGCACGGCCTCCACCAGCGGGCCACCCTCGCCTATCTGCTGCTGCATCCGAACCGGGCCACGGCCACCAGCGAACTGATCGCCGCCCTGTGGCGGGGCCCGGCACCCGCCTCGGCCCGCAAGATGGTGCAGAACGCCGTGTGGCAACTGCGCACCCGGCTGCTGGAACCCCCGCGGGACGGCGGCCGGGACCGGGGCGCGGTGCTGTGGTCCCGGCCGCCGGGCTATCTGCTCCAGGTCCACCCCGGCGCCCTCGACCTGCACCGCTTCCACACCCTGGCCGCCGAGGGCCGGGCCAGGATGCGGGAGGGCGCGGTGGCCACGGCCTCGCTGCGCTGGCGCGAGGCACTGGCCCTGTGGCGCGGCCCGATGCTCGCCGACCTGGTCGAGACGGGGGTGCGCTGGCCCGAACTGGAGGCCGCCGAGACGGCCCGCCTCGATGTGCTGGAGAAGTACTTCGACGCCGAACTCGCCCTCGGCCGGCACGACAGCGTGCTGCCCGAACTGCGGGCCGTCACCCGCGCCGAACCCCGGCGGGAGCCGTTCACCGGCCAGCTCATGCTGGCCCTGCACCGCGGCGGCCGGCACTCCGAGGCACTGGACGTCTACACCGCGATCCGCACCGAACTCGCCGAGGAACTCGGCCTCGAACCGGGCCGCCGGCTCCACGAACTGCACCAGGCGATCCTCACCGGCGACCCGTCCCTCGACCTCACCCCGCCGCGCGGCGCGTTACGGATCGCGGCGGCCCCGGCCGCTGCGCCGGTTGCCGCTCCGGCCGCTGCCCCGGCCGCCGCTCCGGAGCCGGCGCGCATCCGCCGGGAGATCAGCGCACTGCTGCTCGCCGTCTCTTTCCCCGGCGACCCGGACGACCCGGATGACTTGGACGGCGCGGATGATCCGGACAACACGGGTGATCCCGACGCCCTGGAGCGCATCGACGCCGAGACCACCGCCCTGGACACGGTCATCGGCGAGGCGGCGAGCCGGTTCGGCGGCAGCGTCGTCTCCCGGATCGGCTCCTGCTGGCTGGTCCTGTTCGGCGCCGGACGCACCCGGGGCGACGAGCCGCTGCGCGCCGTCTCCACGGCCCTGGCGGTACGGCAGCGGCTGCGCCGGCTGCCACCGCGGCGACGGCTGCGGGCCGCCGTCGACACCGGCGAAGCCGTGGTGCGCCACCGCCCGCCCGAGGCCGGCACCACCCCCGCCGTGACCAGCGCCGTCCTCGACCGCGCCCAGGCCCTGCTGCCCCTGGTCCCGCCGGACGAGGTGTGGGTCGGACCGGCCACCCGCGACCGGACCGAGGCCGCCGTCGACTACCAGCGGGCCCGGATTCCCTCCGCCGCCTGGACCGTACGCGCGCTGCGCCCGGCCGCCCCCGCCGGTACGACGACCCCGCTGCCGGAACGCGCCCGGGCGCTGCGCACCCTCACCGCGCTGCTGGACGGCGCACCGCCCGGCCCGCGCGCCGTGCTGGTGGTCGGCGCGCCGGGCCTCGGCAAGAGCACGCTGCTGGCCGCCTTCGAACACCGGGTCGCCGCCCGCGCCCCCGCCGCCCGGCCGCTGCTGGCCCGTATCGTCCCGGCGACCGTGGACGACAGCCAGCTGTTCACCGTCGCCACCCCGCTCTGCGCCGCCTGCGGCATCGGTCCGGCCGACCCGCCCGGCAGCGCGCGGCAGAAACTGTGGGCGCTCGTCGAACGGGCCGCCGCCGACCCGGAGGAGGCGACCCGGCTGTTCACCCGGCTGCTGGTCGCCATCGGCCACCTCCCCGACCACGAACGGACGGCCACCGCCGAGGAGGTGACCGCGGCCTGGCTCACCCTGCTGGAACGGCTCGCCGCCGAGCGGCCCGTGCTCGTCCTCGTCGACGATCTGCACCACGCGGACGACACCGTCCTGCGGCTGGTGGACCGGGCGGCGACCCGGCCGGACGGACCGCTCGTGGTCGCCACCGCCCGCCCCGGCGTCTTCCGCCGCCGCCCCGCCTGGGCCACCCCCCGCGAGCCGGCCGCCCCAGTGCCGCACACCCTCACCCTGGAGCCGCTGTCCGACACCTCGGTCGCCGAACAGATCCGGTCCCTGCTCCCGCCCGGCCCGCCCGGCGCCGGCCCCACCCGCGAACTGACCGAGGCGGTGACCGCGCTGGCCGGCGGCAACCCGCTCGTCGCCGCCGCGTTCGTCCACCGCGCGCTGCACCGCCCCCCGGCGGACCCGGCCGTACCGCGCACCGCCCTGATCCCCGGCCCGGTACGCCGCGTACTGGACGCCGAACTCGACGCCCTCCCCGCCGACCTGGCCCAGGCGGTGCGGGACGCCGCCGTGATCGGCGAGGACATCGGCGCCGGCCCGCTCGCGGTGCTCTCCGGCCGGCCCGCCCCCGAAGCGGCCCACACCCTGGCCGACCTCGCCCGGCGCGGCATCCTCACCCCGGCCGGCGCCGCCCCCGACGGCACCCCCCGGTACCGGTTCCGCCGCCCGCTGCTGCGCGAGGCCGCCTACACCGGCCTGCCGCGCGGGGCCCGCGCCGCCCGGCACGCCGCCCTGGCCGGCGGCCCGGGCGAAGCCCCGCCGCCGGTGCCGCCCGCGCTGCTGCGCCTGCACTCCGTACAGGAGCGCCGGGCGCGGTGAGGGCACGCCCGGCGGTGATTCGCGCACCCGCCGCCGGGTACCCGGCCGCGGTCCCTGCCCCCCGAGCGCGAAAAGGAGCGCATCATGGGCAAGCCGAACCCGATCGACGTGCAGAAGGCTCTCAAAGGGGCCTCCTACCCCTCGGACCGGCAGTCGCTGGTCGAGCAGGCGGAGAAGAACCACGCCGATCGCGCACTGGTGGACAAGGTGGCCGGGCTGCGCCGGGACCGCTTCGACGGCCCCAACGACGTGGAGAAGGAGATCTTCGGCTCCTGACCCGGCCCGTCCCACCCCGGCCCCGCCAGGTTTGCCCCCGCGGGGCCGGGGGACCCGGGGCCGCATGGCGACGACGGGCCGCGGCGGCGGACGGACGCTCATCACCGGCTGGTTCAGCTTTCCCGACGGCGAGGCCACCGCGGGCGACGTACTGGCCCTCAACCGGGTGCGCGCCGTGTTCGAGGACCGGGGCCTGCCGTACGACGTGGCGTGGAGCCCCGGGTTCGCACCCGGCGAACTCGGCCTGGACCAGGCCGTACCCGAGGCGTACGAGCGGCTGGTCTTCGTGTGCGGACCGCTGCACGGACCCCAGGTCGCCGCCCTGCACCGCACCTTCGCGCACTGCCGGCGGGTCGCGGTCGGCACCTCCGTGATCGACCCGCACGACCCGGCCGTCACCGGCTTCCACCGGCTGCTGCCCCGCGACGGCACCACCGCGCCGCCGCGCCAGGACCTGTCGCTGCGCGCCCCGCGCGGGCCCGCCGTACCGGTGGTCGGGGTGATCCTCACCGAGGGCCAGCACGAGTACGGCGGACGGCGGCTCCACGCCGAAGCGGCCCGCGCGGTGACCTCCTGGCTGGCCGCCAGGACCTGCGCCCCCGTCCCGCTGGAAACCCGCCTGGACCGGACGGACGGCCGGCTGTGCGGCACCCCCGAACAACTGCTGTCCGTACTGGAACGGCTGGACGCCGTCGTCACCGACCGGCTGCACGGCCTGGTGCTGGCGCTGCGCTGCCGCGTCCCACCGCTCGCGATCGACCCCGTACGCGGCGGCGCGAAAGTCACCGCCCAGGCCCGGGCCTGCGGCTGGCCGGCCCTGCTCCCCGCCGAACGGCTGGACGCGCCCGCCCTGGACCGCTGGCTCGACTGGTGCCTGACCCGGGGCCGCGCCGCCCTGCGCCGCGCCCCCGCACCGGACTCCGGCGACCAGGCGCCCCTGCTGCCGGCCGCCCTGGACGGCGGCCCCGCGGCCTGAACCGCCGGGGCCACCCGGATGGGCCGTTCCGCGCCGGGCGCCCCGGGTACCCGGCGGGCTGTGAAAGCCACCGTGATCAACTGCACGCTCAAACCGTCTCCCCAGCCGTCCAACACCGAGGCCCTGGCACGGGTCGTCATGCGGCACCTGGACAGCCACGGCGTCGCCGGCGAGCTGGTACGCGCCGTCGACCTCACCCTGCTGCCCGGCGTGGAGAGCGACATGGGCGCGGGCGACGACTGGCCCGGCGTCCGGGAGAAGATCCTGGACTCCGAGATCCTCGTCATCGCCTCGCCCACCTGGCTCGGCCGGCCCTCCTCGGTCGCCCAGCGGGTGCTGGAGCGGATGGACGCCATGCTCTCCGAGACCGACGACCAGGGCCGCCCGGTCGCCTACAACCGGGTCGCGGGCGTGGTGGTGACCGGCAACGAGGACGGCGCCCACCACGTGATCAGCGAGATCCACGGGGCACTCGGCGACATCGGATTCACCGCGCCCGGCCAGGCGTGGACGTACTGGCACCTGGGCCCCGGCCCCGGCCCCGACTACCTCGACGACGAACGCGGCCACGACTTCGCCGACAGATCCGCCCGCTACATGGCCGCCAACCTGGCCGGCACCGCCAAGGCCCTGGCCGCCAACCCCCTGGGACCGCCGCCGAGCTGACCCCGGGGGCGGGCGCGGGGCCTTCGGCGGGCGGCTGGGGCGGGCCCCGGCGGGCGGCTGGGGGCGGGCCCCTCGGCGGGTGGGTGGGACGGGCTGCCGTCCCGGACCAGTCGCCACCGCGCGCCGCCCGGTCAGCTCAGCTCCACGGCGGGCCGGGCGCGCGGGCCAGGTCGTCCAGCGCGCGCCGGGCGTCGGTGAGCAGCGCCCCGTACAGTGGCCACTCCCCGGGCACCCGCAGGTCCGCCTGGCGGCTGTTCTCCGCCAGCTCGGCGGCCCGCCGCCGCCCGTCCGCCACCGGATCGCCGCCCGCCACCGGATCGCCGTCCGCGTCCGCCTTGCCGCTCCCACCCGGCCCGTGCTCCGCCCGCGGGGCGCCGCCTGCCTCCCGCTTGCCGCCCGCGTCCGGCGGCCCGGACACGCCCTCGCCCAGCCGGTGCGCCGCCCGGCCGATGTCCTCCAGCAACCCGGCGAACGGGATGAGGAAATCACCCGCAAGCGCCGGGTGGTCCTCCCGGCCGGCCGCGTAGTCCAGCCCCCGGACGATCGACCGCAACTGGTGCGCCGCCCGCTCCAGCGCCGTCACCCGGCCGTGGTGCTCCGGCAGCCGCAGCAGCCCGCCGCCGTTCATCAGCTGCCGCGGGTTGAGCCGCACGTTCTCCTCACCCAGCTCCACCGTCGCCCGCACCTGCCGGGCCGACGCCTGCAACGCGTCCGCCTCGTCCCACCAGGCCCGCGTCTCCGCCTGCCCCGGCCCGCCCTCGCGCAGACTGCGGGCCACGCCGGCCGCCAGATCGCCGACGCGTTCCGCCAGGTACGCCACCGACCGGTCGGCGTCCCGGTGGTGCACCGCCGGTGCCAGCACCAGCACGGCCGCGAGCCCGCAGCCCGTCCCGATCAGCACCGCCGCCGTCAGCTCGACGCCGTAGTTCCACTCACCGTTACCGGCGGAGAACGCGAAAAGCGCGGTAACCGGCACCTGGAGCCGCTGCGCTCCCAGCGGCTGTGCGCGGGAGAAGGCCAGCGCCACCAGGAGCAGCACCGCCAGCGTCCAGGCGTGGCGCCCAGCGGTCGTCCCGAAGGCGGCGGCCAGCAGCACCCCGAGGGTGACCGCCACCAGATAGCGCCACGATTGCTGCACCGAGCGGTGCACGGTGCCCTGGATGGACACGGGGCGACAGCAGCCAGGGGGCCAGCGACCAAGCGATGACGGCGGCGGCCACGGTCTTCAGCTGGAGCAGCAGATCCCCCCCGCTGCCAGCCGGACCCGCGCACCGCCTCCCGCACCCGGTCGCACAGCACCGCCCCACGCACCACCACCGCACGGACGGGCCCGGACCCGTCCTTTCCCGTACGCCACCTCACGGCAACGTCGTCTGCCCCCACACGACAGCCGACAAACCTGGACAGGCCGGCCCAACCTGGCCCCGGGCGGCCGATGCGCCGGCGACCCGGGCGGACCGCCGTGGGCTCCGCCCTCGCCTCGTCGGTGAAGCAGCGGACCGAAACCCCACCCCGGCGTGTACGCCGGGGACCTTTCACGCATCGGGGCGTCCCGACTAGCAGGGGGCTCTTGGCGACAACACCAAGTCCGTCTTCGGTTCACAATGGTGCCGCGGTCGGAGACCGCGGAGACACGGTGCCCTGGGTGGCCAGCAGCGTGGTGAACGGGGCGCCGCAATGGTGCCGCGGTCGGAGACCGCGGAGACACGGCTGGTGTCTCGGTGATGACGGGGCAGCTGGTCGCCGCAATGGTGCCGCGGTCGGAGACCGCGGAGACACCGGTGACTCCGGCCCTGGCGAGGAGGGCCTTGAGGCCGCAATGGTGCCGCGGTCGGAGACCGCGGAGACACGGCTGGTGTCTCGGTGATGACGGGGCAGCTGGTCGCCGCAATGGTGCCGCGGTCGGAGACCGCGGAGACACCCGATCATGCAGACCGCGCAGGACACCGGGTTCTCGCCGCAATGGTGCCGCGGTCGGAGACCGCGGAGACACACCAAGTCCAGCGGGTGTGCTCTCCCCGCCGGGGTGCCGCAATGGTGCCGCGGTCGGAGACCGCGGAGACACCTGTGGTTCACGGGGACCGTCAATCAGTGACCGTCCCGCCGCAATGGTGCCGCGGTCGGAGACCGCGGAGACACCTGTACGGCGAGATCGGCCTGGAGTACGGCAACGAGCCGCAATGGTGCCGCGGTCGGAGACCGCGGAGACACCCCGACAAGATGCCCCGGGCCCCACGTCGACTACACCGCCGCAATGGTGCCGCGGTCGGAGACCGCGGAGACACCCCGTCTGAACTGGGGTGATGGCTGTGTGTGACGGAGGAATCGGCACCTTCGGCGGACTAATTCGTATCAAGCCAGACTTTTTGCTTCGGTGCGATGCGGCTTTTCCGGGTGTGCTTGGGGTTCCGAAGTAGTGGGCGGCCAGGTGCGTTGGGCGGTGGCGAGGGGGCCCGCTGAGCTGTTGAGGCGGGTGCGGTGGGTGGTGTAGATGGCGCTGATACCGAGGTTGGTGAGGCGGGGGGTGTTGCGCGGGTGGGCGTGGATGAGGGGGTGTTCGAGGAGCGTCGTGATCGCCGTGCTGGTGAGTGCCGGGCGCCAGATGGGCCAGGTGAAGGTGGTGGTGCGGTGCCATCCGGTGGTGCGTGGGCGCCGGCCGTTGCCGGTGAGGCGGTAGTGAGCGAAGGCGTGGAGTGCCAGCCAGGTGGCGCCGGGAACGCCGTGCTGGGTCGGTTTGCCGTCGGCCTGGGTGGCGGCGAGGCGGGTGGAGTGGTGGTCGAGGCTGGCGCCCGCGTAGCCGTCCACGCGGACCCATGAGGTGAGGGCAGCCGTCAGCTGTCCGGAGTCGTCGTGGCAGTGTTCGGCCGCGTCGAGCCAGCTCTGGCGCAGGGTCATGCGCCCGGTGGGGGAGAAGAACGGCGTGATGGTGGTGTACTGCCCGCCGGGTTTCTCCTCGGCGTGCAGCTGGTTGACCAGTGCGGCGAACCAGCGTGCCTGCGGCGCCCCGGTTTCCCGTTCCGCGGTGGCATGGCGCCGCAGCTCCGCGTGGGCGGCGGCGGGCGGCATGCGCAGCGTTTCGTTCGGCGCGCCCGGGGCGCGTTCGCGGTCGAACAGGCCCGGCGCCAGGAACAGCGGCCCGGGTTCGGCGACCGGCTCGGTTTCCTGTCCCTGCTTCTTCCTGCCTTTCTTCTTCTCCGGGAAGCGGGGGAGTTGCCGCTGGAGGTGCTCGGCCAGCCCGGTGAGGGTGAGCGGGTCGGTGGTGTGGAGGGCGGCGGGCTGAGCGGGACCGTTCCAGGACAGGCGTGCGGTGCGGTCGAGGGTGTGGGTGACGATCTCCAGGGTGCCCAGGGCGGCGAGGAAGCCGAGCGGGCTGTCGGAGCGCAGGGCGGGCAGGGTGAGCTGATGCAGCATGGTCAGGTGCCCTCCTCGGAGCAGGCCATGTCGGCCAGGCGGATCACGGCTTCCAGCAGAGCAAGCCCCCAGGGCCCGTAGCGCTCGTTGAGGGCGGTGAACCGGTCGTGACCGTCCCAGTCGGTGCCCATCACACCGGAGTTGACGGTGACCGCGCTGCCGTCCGGCATCGGACAGGCGACGTCGGTGGGCTCCGGGTCGGACTCGGGCGGCAGCAGCGGGCGGGACCAGCCGTGGTGCGCGGCCACCAGATGCGTGATCAGTTCACTGTCCGTACCTGCCGCCTCCACCGGTCGCGCGCTCAGCCATTGACGGACGGCGGCGGCGCTGAGCGCTTCGTGCCGCAGCAGCCGCGGCCACCGTGCGAGGCTGTCCGCCCGGCCGAACGCGACGCGGTCCGCCGGGTCCATCCCGGACTTCGCCAGCGGCTCCTCCAGCGACTCGGCCCACAGTCGGTCGCCCCCGCACAGCCGCACCTGGAACCGGGGATGAGCCTTCCCGCAGTCGTGCGCCTCGCCCGCGAGAGCCAGCGCGTTCACCAGGGGTTCCGGCAGGCCCAGGAGTTCGGCGAAGACGCGGGCGTGTGCGCCGACGGCCGTCCCGTGGGCCTTCAACGCGACGGGGCGGGTGTGGCTGGTGGTGTCCGCGTCGTCGCCGATCCCGGCCACGGCGGTCCCGGCCCGCTGCGGAACGTGGAGCAGCAGCCGCTCACCGTCGATGAGGTACCGGCTCCGGCCGGCCGCGCCGCCCTTCGCGCCGCCGGTCCGGTCCGTTTCCGGGGCCCAGGCGCTGACGGCCAGCAGGGACTCCAGACGTTCGGCGAGCTGGGGGGCGAAGCGCCCGTCCGCCCGGTGGGTGAGATCGGCGACCTTCGTCAACAGGTCGCCGATGACATCGTCGGGGCCGGGGACATCATCGGCGGACGTGGTGAGCTGAGCCGTGGCCTTGGCGATGGCCGGTGCGAACTCCTCGGCCGGTACGCCGGTGAGGGAGGCGAGGACCGCCGCGTCGATGCGGGTGACGGCCACGGTGCGGCCGGAAGGGAAGTCGCCCAGGTCCGGCACGGTGGCGTCGCCGGTGCGGCCGGTGAACCCGTAGGCATCGTGGCCCCCGAGAGCCGAGGGCAGCATGTAGGTGCCGCCGGGGGAGATATCCGAGGCGTCGGTGATGTGCTGCCAGAAGGAGGTTCCGTCCTCGTCGGTGGCCCAGCGCATGACCGGCAGCGTCAGCTGATGCCGCTGGCCCGGAACGGGAGCTTCGCGGTCGGGTTGCTGTTCGAGGTCCGACAGCATCACAGAGGAGGGGTCGTCGGTCAGCAGCCGCCGCAGGTGGGCGGCGGGGACCGCGACGGATTCCCGCGCGTGCGGCCCGGGCAGGACCGGCTTCCCGGCCTCGCCGCGGGAGGGCAGGTCGGCGCGCCAGATGATCTGGACGTCCGGCACGCTGGTGTCCAGGCCGTGGAGGAAGGGGTGCACGTCCTGGTCGGGCACGGGTTCGGGGGAGGTGCGGGCCCAGGAGGCCAGGAGGGTGGCGTGGACGGCGGGGATGTCCGGCCGGGATGCGCTCATGGCTGCGAGATCGACGTCCTCCAGCAGACCGGGCAAGGTGGTGGGGTTCATCTCCAGCCCCACCCCGGGGCCCAGAGCACCGGCCAGGGCCTGGTCACCGGGTCTGATCGTCGCGGTGTTGCCGGTGAGCCATTCCCAGGTGCGGGCAGCCGCCGCCCCGTACACGGGAATCCGGCTTTCCTCCTCCGGCTTCGCCGCAACGTGGGTGCGGGCGACGATGACGGGGGCGTGGCCGTAGCCGCCGCGCCGGTCGACGCGGCCCAGCCGCTGGATGAGCGCGTCGGCGGACGGCACTTCGGTGAACATCGCACCGAACGAGATGTCCCATCCGACCTCGATCGTCTGCGTGGCGACCACGACCAGCGGCCGTTCCCGGTGAGGGTCGGGTCCCTCCAGAAGCTCCCGCAGCAGCGGACCGTCCAGCAGCAGATCGCGTTCGGCGGCCCGGGTGCGGCCGGTGATGAGCAGCAGATCGATGTCCTGCCGCTGCCCCAGCCGCTGGTGGGCGGCGCGGGCGGCGGCGATGGTGTTGGCGACGACCCCGACCACCGGCCGTCGCGCCGCCGCCAGCAGCGCGTCCAGGCAGCCCTCGGCCGCTGCCGCGAACGCTTCCGCGCTCTTCCTCGGCACCCCGGCGTCCAGGAGGGTGACGCGCCGCTGGGCCTCCAGCCTCGGGCGCGCCACGGGGTGGGTGCGGTCGGCTGCGGGCAGGCTGAAGCGCTCCCGCCCCGGGTCCGGTGACGCGGTGGCGGAGAGGCTGACGACCTTCAGTTCCCGCCCGGCCAGGCCCGCGTCCTCCGTCAGGGACTGGTAGGCGGCGCAGTCGGCCGCGGTGGTCAGCAGCGGCAGGGCGATATGGGCCTCGTCGACCGCCAGCAGCGCGTCCACCCCGCACAGCGCGGCGTCGATGGGGCGCATCCGGGCGCTGACGCCGTAGCCGCGGAAGAGTAGCCGGCTGCCGTACTGGTCCACGGTCGCGGTCACGACGGCCGGTTGCGCGGGTGAGGACAGCCAGCGCGAGGCCCAGTCGACCCCGCCGCGCATGCGTACGACCTCCAGCGGGTGGCCGCCCGAGAGTCCGGCGAGTGCGGCGGCGACCTTGGCGAGCACGCTGCCGGGCGGTGCCGCTGCCAGCCGCCGGGCCAGGTGCTGGGCGTGACCGTGGGTCTGGTCGACGACCAGGCGCCGGTCCACCACGAAGAACAGCCGCAGCGGCACCGTCCGCGGCCCGCCGCGCCGGGCCTGCCAGGCGAGGAGGAACACCCAGATGTCGATCAGGCTCGTCTTGCCCAGCCCGGTCGGGATGTCCAGGTCCGCCCACACCCCGCTCCGGGCCACCTGCTCCAGGTACCCCTGCTGCCAGGCGAACGGCCGGGGCGGTGCACCGTGTTCGGGGCAGGGGTCGTCGCAGGCGGGTCCGCAGGAGGTGTTGGCCTCGGCGAAGAACCGGGCGAATGCGTCGAGTTCCAGCATCTCGACCGCGCCCCCGGTCCCGGTCTCGCCCCCGGCTTCGGTCTCGCCCCCCGTCCCGGCTTCGGTTCCGGTAGGGGTGGTCGTGTCGCGGTGTGTCATGAGGGAGTGGCCTCCATCGCGTCGTGGACGGGGAGGCACAGGCCCAGTCCGAAGTTCCGCTTGCTGCCCACCACGACCGGGCCCGTCACCTTCTGCGCGAACCGCAGCCGCACGTGCCGGGCCGGCAGCGGACGCTCCTGCGGCTTGCGGCGCAGCGCCGACGCCGGAAGGTCGGGCGCGCCGGGCAGCTGTGAGCCCGTCCGCATCACGTCGACCGCCTCGGGCCGGGGCAGCCCGGCCAGCCGGCAGCTCTTCGCCACCAACTCCTCGATGCCTCCTCCGTTGCGTTTGGGGAACCCGTCCAGGACCATCGGCAGCGCGGTCGCCCACACCCGGGACGCGTCCGTCCACGTCCCGGACCGTACGGTCCACCGCGCCACGTCCACGCCTGCGGTCGGCCCGACATAGGTGACCCTGACCGGACGCGGGACGCCGGGAACGGACAGCTTGGTGAGCCCACCTCCCGCGCGCAGCAGCACTGCCAGCAGCGCGCGCCGCTGACCCGTCTCCAACCCGCGCGGGATGGCCACGGCGACGCCGCGCAGCCGTCCGTCCGCGTGCGCGGTGCCCACGAACGGCAGCCCCAGGAACGCGCACGGCCGCTGGACGTCGCTGTCCGTATGACCGTGGAGGGCGGGCATGGCGGCCACGTCGTGGCCGCAGGCGTCCAGCATCCCCATGACCTTCCGCCGCAGCGACCCGGCCACCGCCAGCGTCGCCACCGGATCCACCGACACCGCCCGGTCGAACGCGAACGTCACCAGATCCCCGAACGGCCCCTCCACCACCGGCTCCTGCGTCTCGGAAGGAGCCTCCCCGGCCGCCCGGCGCGGTACGTACGCGGCGGAGCGGGCTTGCTGCCAGGCCGGCTGCCCGGCCTCGTAGGCGGCCCGCAGCGCGGAGAGATAGCCGGGGTAGGGGACACGGAGATCGACCCCGCCCCCGAACGGTGCGGCGGGCTCCCAGACCTGCCACTCCTCGCCCACCAGGCCGGGCGCCGCCCCCACCGAGGCGGTCACCAGGGCCGGCGCGCTCGCCCGCCCCAGATACGGGACCTTCCGCGCCAGGTCCTCCAGTACCGACCGCACACCCGCCGGTGGTTCCGCCTCCCACACGAACACCAGCCCGGACGCGGACAGGGTCCGCTGGGGCCACGTCTTCTCCCCGTTCGTCCGCCCCGGCAGCACCCCGTGGGACGGTGCCGACGCCACCGCGTTCGTCGGCACCCATGCCGCACGTGGCGACGACGCCTCCGCCGAACCCGCGGGCACCCCGACCACCGGCGGCGCCTGCTCCTCCAGCCAGCTCAGCGCGGCACTGTGCACCGGGTCCGCCGGATCGGCCACCGCCACCAGCGCGCAGAACAGCCGCGCCGGATGCGGCGGCCACTCGGCCTTCTCCCGCCCCACGGTCGCCGCCTGATAGGCCGCCTCCAGCAACTCCACCCTCACCAGGAACGCCACCGTGCTACTCGCCCTCGACCTCGCCGGCACCGGCCAGCACGAACGACTTCTCGATGGCCTTCTGCAACTGCTCGTTCGGCCGCACCACAAACGGTTCCGACGGCCACTCAAGCCCCGCTGCCTCGGCCCGCCGCACCGCCACCCGGAACAGTTCCACGGCGTCCGCAGCCGACGTGACCTCCAGCGGCTCGGTCACCACCGCCCCGTCACGGCCCCGCATCACCCACTCCACCCGCTCTTCGGCCAGGACCAGGTCACACCCCGAGCGAAGCCGCACGACCGGAGCCGAGAACGCCAGCCGGTCACCCAGCAACGCCAGGGCCCCCACCAACGCCCGCCCGGCGGCCTCCAGCTCCGGTGACACTTTCCCGAACCGCAGCGAGGCCAACTGCGCCATGCTCACCGTCGCCGACCGCTGGATCGAGCGCACGGTCACCCCGCCGATCCCCTCGGACGGCGGGATCATGCCATGCCCAAGGGCCGAGGACTTCGCCGTCTTCGTACCCTTCGGCGGCTTCTCCCCGTCCAGGGACTTCCAGCCGCCGTCATCGGTCAGCTGCACCGTTTCCCCGGTCAGGTTCAGCGGATCCACCCGCCCCGCACCGCGCACGGAGGCCAGCGGCGCCACCCCCACCATCTCCGAGCTGTAGGCGCGCGGCACCTTCACCTGCACCCGCCGCTTGCGGTGCGAGTCCCACACGCCGAACACCAAGTCGGAAGGCACCCACCGCAGATACGCCCCCACGTCCCGCACCCCCGCCACCCGCAACGCGGCCCCCGGCTCCGTCTCGTCGAACGCCCGGCCCTCCGCGTCCACGGCATCCCGGAAGTACGCGTCCCGACTCCGATGCGGCGCCTCCAGACTCGACACCCGCACCGCCACCCCCTCGGCATCCGTCACCAGCACCAGATGCGGAACGAACACCTCACCCCGCTCCACTGCCTGTAGCAGGGCGGTCTCACACCGGTTGGCCTGCGACTGCCGCTGATCGAGCAACACGACTTCTGTCGGCTCCCCCTCAAGCCACCGCTTCTCCCGCAGATACCCCGCTGCGTTGGTCGCCTCCAACTTCACCGTCGGAGGAAACACGGGGGTTCCCACGCCTCCCACCGGCTCGTACTCAGCGACGACACGTACAGCGCCATCCCCCGACCGCAGACTCGCAGCCGCCAACAACCGCTCGTAGACCTGCTCCACCACACACCTCCACGCGATCGCAATGAACGAACGCGCCGAGTAAAACAGCAACCACTGACAGTCGCCGCTCTCGCCGTGAGGGCAGGATGCTGACCAGCCATCATCCCGATCGCTCAAGAGCTGCTGGTCGCTGGTGCCGCGGTCGGGGACCGCGGTGATGC
>NZ_FPAB01000003.1:141821-371925 GCF_900116145.1 Streptomyces harbinensis
GCAGATGGCTGTGTGTGATGGGCTCTCCGGCTCTTCCGGTTGGTCAAAGGGTGCAAGGTAGACATTTTCCTTCGGTGCGACTCAGGGATTCCGGGTGCACTGGAGGTTCCGAAGTGGAGCAAGGGTGGCCTTGTTGCACAGTCAGGTCAAGTACATCAGTCGGCTCCGGCAGCTGGAAAGTGCGTACCGTGTTTCCCGCCTCGGGCGGCCGTCCCCACCCGTTCGCGTCGGCGCGGGTAGGGGTCATCCGAGACAGGCTCGGGGTGGGCGCCGCGCCTCCCGGTAGCCGTGCGCCCGGCCATTGCCGGCCGGGGCGACGTCATTGTCACTCGCCGCTCCGGAGCGCCAGCTGCCTTGTCCTCTGGACTTGCCGAACTGGAGATCGACGTCGCCCTGTTCACTCCGCACGACCCCACCGCCAGGTGGGACACGAGCAGCAGTACCCGGCGGCCTGGGGCGTGTTCACCCATGAAGCTGCCCACGCCGCCCACAGCCGCTGGACCGTACCCCGTACGCCAGTTGGTGATGGCCGACATGCACGGAAGGCTGTCCACCGACCGGTGGAGCGCCGCGACGGCCGCCGCGCTGGTTCTCGCCCGCCGTGACGCCGGGGTCCTGGACCCGGACGAGACGCGGGTTGTGGAGACCGTGGTCACCAGGACGCTGGTTCCTGACGTCATGCAAGCCCTCACCACCATCTGGCAGGGAGACCACGCCACCGCGGCCGACGACGGCGTGGAGATGCTGGTCCACGCGGTCACCCTGGTGCCAGGTCCTCGGCATCAACCCCGCCGCAACGGGTGCACAGCGCGGGAAGCTCGCCGAGGCGATCAGCCAGGTCACCGACCGCATCCGTGACAACGACACCGCCCAGGCCCACCTCGACGCGCAGGTCGAAGCGGCCCGCGCCAGCCGCGCCGAGGCCAGACAGCCGGCGCCGCCCACCACCACGACGCCGCCCGCACCGCCAAGACGGTCTTCGCTCCGGGAACCGGACCTCACACCCCCGTCCCGGCGGTGACCCCCGGCCGCCGCCGGCCGTCACCGGCACCCGGCTGCCCACCCCGCCGAGCACACCGCCGCAGGCCGCCTCGCACGAGCCCTGCGTCCCGCCGCCTACCGCGAACCCATCACCACCCACGAGTCCACGGCTGCCCCACCCGGACGCCTGACCATGCGTCAGGCCCTCACCCGCGACGCCCAGCACGCCGCCGGGGCCACCCCCACCGCAACACCGTGGACCCGCACCACCGCCCCTGCGCGTCGCAATCGCCCTGGACGTCTCCGGCTCCATGCGCACCGCCACCGGACCCACCGCCTCCGCCGCCTGGATGCTCGCCCGCGCCACCGCCCTCACCGACCCCCGCACCGCCGCCATCGCCTTCCGAACCACCCTCACCGCACCCGGCCGCAACCCCCGCCACGTCACCCAACTCAACGCCAGCAGGGGAGAACACCACGCCGAAGCCCTCACCGCCGGACGCTTCCTCGCCATCGCCTCCGACGGCACATACCCACCGCCGGAACGCGAACGCGCCACCACCACGGCTGCCCCGTCCTCCGGCTCGCCTTCGCCCCCAACCCACGCCCCCTCCCCGGAACCACTCTCATCCGCCTCACCACCCCCAGCATCGCCAATGCCACGACACAAGCCGTCCAACAAACAAAGCACCGCCGAACGATCACGGCTGAGCCGGAGTGGGCGTCCCAGTGCTCAAGCGAGTGCTCAGGGGAGCAGGCGCGGCCCAGGTGTGTTGTCCGGGGAGGTGGGTGACGCGGTCGGCTGGTGGTGGGTCCGATTCCGGTGCGGGGTCGGTGGTGGTTGTACCAATGGATTCATCCCTCCCATCCGGCGGAATCCAGTTGTCGATGGTCTAATCGTGACGATGCACCAGGCAGGACGGGAGAGGGGGCTCGGGATGGCCGAGGAATGGCCGTGGTTGAAGGACCGGCCCGTCTTCACCACCCATGGGGAGAAGCACGGCAACGTCACCCGCGTGCCGCACGGTGCCTCTCTCGAACCCCTGGGGCCCGCCTTCGTGCTCCTCGTCGCCGCGCTCGCCGTCAGTACGGGGCTCGCGGTAGCCGGGATCGGGCTCGTCGTCGCCGGCTTCTCGGACGGTCTGGGGCCGGTCTCGTGGTGGTGGCTCGCGCTCGGGGGCCCGGCTGCGGGTCTTGCCGTGTTCTTCCTCGCCGGTGTCTACATCCGGGGCATGGAGCTGATCATGCGCGAGCGCCCCCGCGCCCTGGTCCTGCTGACCGGGTTGTTCGGCGGCGTTGCGCTCGGTCTCGCCGCCCTGGCGGCATGGTGGACCTGGCGCGCGAGCGACCTGCGTCTCGCCCCTGAACTGATCGCGTACGACGGCTGGAATCGGGGGCAGGTCGCGAACGCCACCGTGTTCACGACCGGCGCTCTCGCGGTGGCGGCTGCCGGTGCTCTGGTGGCACCTTTCGCCGTCCGAGGCGTGCGCCGGGCTCGGCGAGATGCGGCCCGGATCCTTCGGCTTCGCGAGACGGGCGTACGGCGGATGGGCATCGTCGCCGCGCTTCCGGACCCCAAGGGCTGGGATCAGGGCGGTGACGTGCCGATCCGGTATCAGGACGACACGGGCGAGCGGACGATCCCGGTGCGCGTGAACACCTGGGCGCATCAGATCCCCGTGCCCGGCACACCTGTGGTCGTCTTCACCGATGGCACCGGCGACCTCCTCGTCGAGCTCGACCCGGACCATCCGCTCGAGTACCACCCCGACAACCGTCCGTACGAGTCCGACTCCAGCGGAGGCGGGACCTGACCGGCCCCGTCGGCGGCGGACGGAGCGTTCGCCCGTCGTTCACCTCCCTAACAGCTCGCCGTGCCAACCTGGCGACACATGGAGAGCAGCGAAGCGATGCCCTTGCCGGTGATCCTCATGATCGCCGGCTTCTTCACGGTGATCGTGATCATCGCCGTCACCGTCGCCACCGTCTCGACGCGCAGCTACCGGCCCATCGCGCAGGAGATGGCGCGCGCTGAGCGCCTCCGGCCGGGTGGACTCCGGATTCAGGGGCGCGTGACGGCCTGGGCCAGGTATCGGGGCGGCACCGAAGAGGCCCCGCGGATGCGGCTGCGCGTGCGGTTCCCGTTTCACGGGTCCACGCACCACGCTGAGTTGGTCGTGTGCATCGACCGCGCGTTCCTCGCCGGTTTCGCCCCTGGTTCGAGCATCCACCTGCTCGTCGACCCCGAGGAGCCCGACCAGGTCGCCGTCGACCGTGAGACGAGCCCCGTCGAACTGCCGCGTTCCTGGTGAGGAGAGTGCTCGCACGGGCAGACCGGCCATCGAAGCCCGAGGACGACGGCGTCTCGGCATCGGAATGGATCATGGCCGCGGTCGCCTCGCGCTGCACCCCCCGTGTCCGCCTCGGTGAGGGTGGCGGCGCACGTTGATCACCTTCCGCGATGACTTCAACTCGTCTCTCCGGACCATCGACAACGGCGGGGGCCTGGTCACGCACCGCGGTGACCGCGCCGCGCCCACCGGCACGGCCTGTCCGGCCACGCCGGACACCGCCGGCCGCGCACTGGCAGCCGCGCAGTAGCAGCCGGCGCCGTCCGTTGCCGAGGGTGCGCACTTTTCGCGGTGGGCCACCCTGCCGCTTGGGGTCTGCCCCCGCGTGGACGGCCCAGCCAGTGGCTGGGGCATCCGGCGGTGCGCGAGCCGGGTGGGTCGCCGGGTGGCGTGCTCCTGGACGTTCCGCGCCACCCTTATCGCCCTCATCGCCGTCACCGCACCCGGCCGCAACCCCCGCCACCTCCCCCAACTCAACGCCGACGGACGGGAACACCACCTCGCCGAAGCCATCCGCACCATCGCCAGAGCCGCGACCCGGGCCGTCCGAAACGCCGGACGAACGTAAGAATCCGGTCCACACGACGCAGGACGCCGGCACCAGTGCACTCGTGCAGGAAACGCACGTGACCGGGTTGCGGGAGTCGTGCCTCAGCGATCTCAGGCCCTTCCGGGCCCAGTGGAGCTGGACGGGGGATACCGGCCGGGTGGTCAGATGCGTGGGCCGAGGAACAGGCCGCCGCTCGCGTCGATGACCTGGCCGGTGATCCAGCGGGCGGCGTCGGAGGCGAGGAAGGCGACCACGTCGGCTACGTCGTCGGGGCCGCCCAGCCGGTCGAGCGCCGTCATGCCGGTGATCTGTTCGGTGAGGCCCGGCACGTCGAAGACGGCTGCGTTGGCCGCCGTCCTGGTGGCTCCGGGGGCGACCGCGTTCACCGTGATCCTGCGGGGGCCGAGCTGGCCGGCGAGGGTTCTGGTCATCGTGTCGATCGCGCCCTTGGTCATGGCGAAGGACGTCTGGGCCGGGTTGGCCATCCGGGTCGCCACCGACGAGAGCGAGATGATCCGGCCGCCCTCGCGCAGCAGTGCCAGCGCGTGCTCGATGATGAAGTACGGCGCCCGCACGTTCACCGCGAACAGGTGGTCGAACTCGGCCCGGGTCGTCGTGCCGAGCGGGCCGGCCGGTGCGGCTGCCGCGTTGTTGACCAGGATGTCGAGCGGCCGGCCGGCCAGGGCGGCCTCGACACCGGCGAACAGGGTCTCGACGTCGCCGTCCACGCCGAGTTCGGCCCGGACGGCGAGGGCGGTCCCGCCGGCGCGTTCTATCGCCTCCACTGTCGCCGCCGCCCCGTTCCCGTCCGTGCCGAAGTGCACGAGGACCAGGGCCCCTCCGGCCGCGAGCCGGGTCGCGACGGCCTGCCCGATGCCGCGCGACGCGCCCGTCACCAGTGCCGTTGTGCCCGTCAGCTCACTCATGCCGTCACCCACTCAAGTGTTAGTCACTAACAGTGCGGTAGTGTCTATCACATGAGTGAGCGACAGCCAACGCTGCGGGAACGACGGCGATCCGAGACACGGCGCCTCATCCAGGCGCACGCGGTGCGCATGTTCACCGACCGCGGCTACGACGCGGTGACGGTGGCGGACGTCGCCGAGGCCGCCGGCGTCTCGGCGATGACCGTGTACCGGCACTTCCCCACCAAGGAGGACCTCGTGCTCATCGACCAGCCCGCCCGGCTCATCGCCGAGCGGGTCGCCGCGTCGTCCGCGACCCTCCCCGTGGTGCACCGCGTCGGCGGCGCGCTCGTCGACGCGGCCACGGCCCTGACCGGCGGCTACGGCGACGGCGACGGTCCGGTGGCGAGCGAGCGGTTCCTGCTGGACTGCCTCCGGCTCATGGTCGCGACACCCGCCCTGCGGGCCCGGCACCTGGACAGCCAGTACGCCCTGCAACAGGCCATCGCCGACGCCCTCGGGGACGGCACGGCCGATCCCGATCCCGACGCCGCGTTCCGCGCTCAGGCGGCGATCAGCGCCTGCCTGGCCGCGATGCACACGGCGCTGACGCGCTGGGCCGAGGAAGACGGGCGGACTCCGCTGCCCGACCTGATCGCGCGGGCGCTCACCGCGTCGTTCGGCGACGCCGTCCCCGCCCCCGGCCGGCAGGACTGAACCGGCCGGCGCCCGCCGCCGGGACAGGGGTGCCGGCGAGCAGCGGTCATCGAGCGCCGAGACCTGCCCAGATCTGCGTCGGGTGCTGTGGAACGTGGGCGTTTGACCGAGGCGGACGGGAATCTTGACCACCCGTGCCGGCGGCAGTGCGACGCCTTTGTCCGCATCCGCTACGCGTGATGGGCTGGCGACTCGTCAGCGGTGCACAGCGTGGCCCCGGGCACCGTGGAGGTCCCGGGAGCACGCGTGCCCGCCCTACGGTTGGCAAGGAGAAGGGACACATGCGCTCAACGCTCATGCGCAGCACGCTCGTCACGGTGGCGGCCGTCTTCGCGGTCGGCGCCGGAGGTCTGGTGACGGCGGGCCCGGCGGTGGCCGCGCCGACGGCGACCGCGGCCGTGGCCGACGAGTCCGTGGTACCGCTCGAGGTGGTCAATCTGGGCCTGACCACCGACGAGGCCAAGCACGTTCAGTGCTGGCTGCGGGATCACTGGGGCTACACGGGTGCCATCGACGGGCTGCTGGGCACCGAAAGCTGGAAGGCGTTCCAGCGCAACCTGGCCGCACACTGGGGCTACACCGGTCCGATCGACGGAATCGTGGGCAGCGGCACGATCAGCGCGTTGCAGCGCGGGCTCCAGGCGAACGAGGGCTACACCGGTCCGATCGACGGGATCGCGGGCCCCGAGACCCTGGCCGCGATCAAGCGGGCCGCCGATGGCTGGACGTACTGCTGAGGTGACCCACCACCGCGCCGGGCGCTGCGCCCGCCGAGGCTCACGGCACACCAGCCGGCGGCCACGCGGGCGCAGCCGGCGCGGCGAAGGACCCTGCCCCGTGTCGCACGGATGACCGTACGTCGGTTCCGGCCGGGTTCCTGGCGGTGCGTGATCATCGCTGCATGGATGACCTGCCGCAGCACGCGCGGATCGGCTATCTGGTGTGGGCGGTCCTCTTCGCCTGCCTGTTCGCCTGGGAAGCCATCGGACTGCTGCATCCGACCGATTCCTTTCCCACCCTCAGTCAGACCCTCAAGGCGGTGATGCGCTACCAGTTCGGCCGGTGGGTGCTCTTCGCCGCCTGGCTCTGGTTCGGGTGGCACGCCTTTGTCCAGGGGTGGCACTTCCTGCTCCGTGGCCCCGTCGCCTAGGCGACGGCATGGCCGACACCCTCGCCTTCGTCACCGTCTGCGTCGTCTATGTGCTGGTGATGATCTACCTCGCGACCGGGCTGTGCATCCTCCGCCGTGCGCCGCGTGCCCGGCCCCAGCCCGTCCGGCCGCATCGGCGTGGGTGGCCCGGACTCATCCTGCAGGTCGTCAGCACCTACCTCGGTGGCTGGCTGCTGCTCATGCTGGTGATCCTCGGCTACTACGGAGGGCTCGCCCGGCACAGCCCCGGCTTCGTGCTGCACGCCATCACCGGGACGCTGCTCCTGATGGGCCTGACCCTTCCTCTTTTCCTCGCCCTGACCTGGCTCGCCACCCGGCCCGCCGCGCGGCGGCGGCGCGGGCGGCGGTCTCCGGGTGGACGGGATGCGGCCCGGCCCTGAGCGAGCGCCCACCGCCCGGTGGGCCGCACCGGGCACCCGGTCGGGGACCGCGGGGCCGCCCCGTCCCTCTCCGACGAGGTGCTGTCCCCGCCATGCCGCCCGCCGTCCTCCTGACAGCCCGAAGGCCGGGCGCAGTGCGCGCCCGGCCTGCCGGGGTGGGGCGGGTGGGACTCGAACCCACGGCCGACGGATTATGAGTCCGTTGCTCTAACCGGCTGAGCTACCGCCCCATGTACGGCGAGCCGCGCACACATGTGCGCGCCGTCTGCCGCAGCATAGCTGCTCATACGATCTCCCGCCCGGCCCGGGGGCGGTTGTACGGAGGCTAGGACAGCGCCCATGGGGTGATCGGTTCCCGGTCCGCGGGCGGTGATGCACAGGAACGCCGAAGGGCCCCTGAACGGGGCCCTTCGAGTGATGCTCCCCCGACTGGACTCGAACCAGTAACCTGCCGGTTAACAGCCGGCTGCTCTGCCAATTGAGCTACAGGGGACTGCGCCGCTCGGGTCTGCTCGCCGGTTTGCTCCGGGGGCGTTCCCTCGCTGCGGGCAATACATTAGCGCATGTGAGGCGGTGCTTCGAAATCGGTTGCCGGGGCGCCCGAAAGTACGACAGACAGTACGTACGAGGAAGGACGCATCCCATGCGCAAGCTCATCTTCGTGGCGGGCGCCGCGGTCGGTTACGTGCTCGGGGCCCGGGCCGGGCGGGAGCGGTACGACCAGATCGCGGACGCCGCACGGCGGTTCCTGGACAAGCCGGCCGTGCGCAACAGTATGGACACCGCCAACCAGACCGGCCGCCAGGCCGCCGCCGCGGCGGCGGGTGCGGTGGTGGACCGGGCCGGTGACCGGCTGCCCGACCCGGTGGTGGAGAAGCTGCGCGAGGTCCGCCGCTCCGGGCGGGCCCAGGCGCTGGAGGAGGATGTGGCCTGACCGGTACCCGCGCGGTACCCGGCCCGGCCGTACCCGTTGGCCGCCTCTTGCCCGGGGCGGGCCCCGCTCGGTAGCGTGCTGTTCGGCATCCCGGCAACTGACCGGCATGCCGAACAGTGAGCGAGCGGAGGCCGCGGTCATGGGGCGTCGCGTACCGGCGGTCAGCCGGGCGTTGGACATATTGGAACTGTTCCTGGAAGGGGACGGCACCCTCTCCGCGCCCGAGATCACCCGCAGACTCCAGCTCCCGCGCACCACCGTGCACGAGCTGGTCACCACGCTCGCGGCACGTTCCTATCTCGTCCCGGTCCCCGAGCAGCCCGGCCGCTACCGGCTCGGCGTGCGGACCTACCAGCTGGGCAGCCGCTACGCCGAGCAGCTCGACCTCGCCGCCGAGGGCCAGCAGGTGGCCCGCGCGGTGGCCGAGACCTGCGGGGAGACCGTCCACGTCGCCGTCCTGGAGGACGCCGACGTCATCTACATCGCCAAGGTCGACAGCACCCACGCCGTACGGATGGTCTCCGCCACCGGCCGCCGGCTGCCCGCGCACTGCACGGCGGTCGGCAAGATGCTGCTCGCCGCCCTGCCGCCGGCGGAGCTGGCCGCCCGGCTGCCCGCCGAGCTGACCGCCATGACCCCCAACTCCCTCACCTCGCCCGAGGCGTTGCGCGCGGAGCTGGCCCGGGTGCGGGAGCGGGGCATCGCGTACGAGCAGCGGGAGTCCAACCCGGACGTGAGCTGTGTGGCCGCCCCGGTACGGGACCGGTCCGGCCGGGTGGTGGCCGCGCTGTCCGTCTCGGTGCCGATGATCCGCTGGAGCGCGGAGCGCCAGGAGGAACTGGCGGGTCTCGCCGTCCGGGGCGCGGCCGATCTCTCGGAGCGGCTGGGCCACCACGGCGCCCGTCAGCAGTAGCAGAGCAGACATCCATCGAGGGAAAGGGTTCGCGTGGCACTCGACGTCGCGATACGCGCCAGGGCCGAGCTGGGGGAGGGGCCGACCTGGGATCCGGCGGCCGGGCGGCTGATCTGGGTGGACATCCTGGGCTCCCGCGTCCATCTCTTCGACCCGGCGACCGGCCGGCGCACCGTGCTGCCCGTCGAGCAGCACGTGGGCGCGGCCAAGCCGCGCGCCGGCGGCGGTCTGGTGCTCAACCTGCGGGACGGGATCGGCCTGTACGAGGCGGACGGCACCGGTTTCCGCTGGCTGCACCGCGAGCCGGTGCCGGGCCGGCGGGGCAATGACGCGGCGGTGGCCCCGGACGGTTCGCTGTGGGCGGGCAGCATGCGCTACGACGAGGCGCCCGGCGGCGGCTCGCTGATCCGGGTGGACACGGACGGCACCGTCCACACCGTGCTGCCGGAGGTCACCATCAGCAACGGCCTGGGCTGGAGCCCGGACGGCGCCCGCGCCTACTACGTGGACACCCCCACCCGGCGGGTGGACGTGCTGACCTTCACCGACAGCGGCGAGGTGCGCCGTGCCCCGCTGGTGGACACCAGCTCGGTGCCGGGCTCGCCGGACGGGCTGACGGTGGACGCGGACGGCTGTGTGTGGGTGGCGTTCTGGGGCGGCGGCGCGGTGCGGCGGTACACCCCGGCGGGCGAGCTGGACCGTACGGTGCGGCTGCGCGTCTCCCAGCCGACCGCCTGCGCCTTCGGCGGCGCCGGGCTGAGCGATCTGTACATCACGACCGCCGCGGTCGGCACCGACCCGGCGGTCGAGCCGCTGGCCGGTTCGGTGCTGGTACTGCCGGACGCGGGACGGGGGCTGCCGCAGCCGGCCTTCGCGGGCTGAGGGAACGGGCGGACGGGCGGACGGCGTCCGCGGGTGCGATGGTGGGTGCGGAAGCCACCGTCGTCCCCGCACCGCTCCTGGAGGTCCGCATGTCCCTGCCCACGACCGGCCGCGCCTGGCATCTGGTGGCGCGCCCCGAGGGGGAGCCCGCCCCGGAGGTCTTCGCGCTGCGCGAGGTGCCGCTGGAGGCCCCCGGGCCCGGCCGGCTGCTGGTCCGCAATCTCTATCTGTCGGTGGACCCCTATATGCGGGGCCGGATGAACGACGTGCCCTCCTACGTGCCGCCCTACGCGCTGGATCAGCCGATGGACGGCGGCGCGGTCGGCGAGGTGCTGGCGGTGGGGGAGGACGTCACCGGGTTCGCGCCGGGTGACCATGTGCTGCACGGTCTTGGCTGGCGTACGCACGCGGTGCTGGACGCCGCCCGGGCCGCCCGGGTGTCGGAGGAGGACGCGCCGCTCAGCGCCTATCTCGGGGTGCTGGGGATGACCGGGCTGACCGCGTACGCGGGCCTGGTGGACGTGGCCCGGCTGGCGGAGGGCGACACGGTGTTCGTCTCGGGCGCGGCCGGCGCGGTGGGCAGTGAGGTGGGCCAGCTGGCGCGGCTGCTGGGCGCGGGCCGGGTGATCGGCAGCGCCGGGTCGGCGGAGAAGGTGCGCTGGCTGACCGAGGAGCTGGGCTTCGACGCGGCGTTCGACTACAAGGAGCCGACGCCGGTCACCGAGCAGCTGGCCGCGGCGGCGCCGGACGGCATCGACGTCTACTTCGACAATGTGGGCGGGGAGCATCTGGAGGCGGCGATCGACGCGTTCAACGTCCATGGCCGGGCGGTGATCTGCGGGATGATCTCGCTCTACAACGCCACCGAGCCGCCGGCCGCGCCGCGCAATCTGAGCCTGGTGATCGGGAAGCGGCTGCGGATCGAGGGGATGCTGGTGGCCGACCACCAGCGGCTGCGGCCCCGGTTCGTCGAGCAGGTGAGCGGCTGGGTGCGCTCGGGTGAGCTGAAGTACGAGGAGACCGTGGTGGACGGGATCGAGAACGCGGTGGACGCGTTCCTCGGCATGCTGCGCGGCGCCAACACCGGGAAGATGCTGGTGCGGTTGTAGCGCGGGGACGGCCGGGCGGCGGTGGCCCGGGGCGGCGGCGGGTACGGCCGTACGTCCCGGGCCACCGCCGTGTGCGGTCCGGCCGCCGGCGGACCCCGTTGACGCCGGCTCCGTCCCGCCATAGATTTTCTTTTTGTTCGAAGCTGCGATCGATGTACGAAATAGCGAACATCATCGAACAACACCGTTCAGTCAGTCAGGGACCCGCATGAGTGCTCAGCAGACCGCCCGCTTCACCCTCGACCCCGCCTTCGCCGTCTCCGAGGTGGACCCGCGGCTCTTCGGCTCCTTCGTGGAGCACCTGGGACGCTGCGTCTACACCGGCATCTACGAACCCGGCCACCCGGCCGCCGACGCCGCCGGCCTGCGCACCGACGTCCTGGACCTGGTGCGGGAGCTGGGCGTCACCGCCATCCGCTACCCCGGCGGCAACTTCGTCTCCGGCTACAAGTGGGAGGACAGCGTCGGCCCCAAGGAGGACCGGCCGCGCCGTCTCGACCTGGCCTGGCGCTCCACCGAGACGAATCAGTTCGGGCTCAGCGAGTTCATCGACTTCGTCCGCAAGGTCGGCGGCACCCCGATGATGGCCGTCAACCTCGGCACCCGCGGCGTCGCCGAGGCCCTGGAACTCCAGGAGTACGCCAACCACCCCGGCGGCACCGCCCTGTCCGACCTGCGCGCCGCGCACGGCGACAAGGACCCGTTCGACATCCGGCTGTGGTGCCTGGGCAACGAGATGGACGGCCCCTGGCAGACCGGCCACAAGACGGCCGAGGAGTACGGCCGGCTCGCCGCCGAGACCGCCCGCGCCATGCGGCAGATCGACCCGGACGTCGAACTCGTCGCCTGCGGCAGCTCCAACTCCGGCATGGACACCTTCGCCGCGTGGGAAGCCACCGTGCTGGAGCACGCCTACGAGCTGGTCGACCACGTCTCCCTGCACGCCTACTACGAGGAGCGGGACGGGGACCGCGACTCGTTCCTGGCCTCCGCGGTGGACACCGAGTCCTTCATCGAGAAGATCGTCGCCACCTGCGACCACGTCGGCGCCAAGCTCAAGTCGGAGAAGCGCATCAACCTCTCCTTCGACGAGTGGAACGTCTGGTACATGAACCCGGAGGCCCCGGCCCACACCGACCCGCCGCAGGAGGACTGGGCCGAGGCGCCCCGGCTGCTGGAGAACCACTACAGCGTGGTGGACGCCGTCGTCTTCGGCTCGCTGCTCATCGCGCTGCTGCGGCACGCGGACCGGGTCAAGGTGGCCTGCCTGGCGCAGCTGGTGAACGTCATCGCCCCGATCCTCGCCGAGCCCGGCGGCCCGGCCTGGCGGCAGACCACCTTCTTCCCGTTCGCCGCCGCCTCGCGCTACGGGCGCGGCACGGTGCTGGACGTGCGGGCCGACTCGCCGACGTACGAGACCAAGCAGTTCGGCACCGTCGACCTGCTGCACACCACGGCGGTGAAGAACGACGAGACCGGCGAGGTCACGATCTTCGCGGTCAACCGCAGCCAGACCGAGGCGCTGCCGCTGGAGGCGGTGCTGCACGGCCTGGACCTGACCCGGGTCGTCGAGCACTCGGTGCTCTCCGACGCGGACCCCGAGGCCCGCAACACCCTGGACGACCCGGAGCGGGTCACCCCGCACGCCGCCACCGGCACCGCGCTGGCGGACGGCACGCTGAAGGCCACCCTGGAGCCGCTGTCCTGGAACGTCATCCGGCTCGCGTAACCGGGCCCATCCGCCGCGCGGCCCCATCCGCCGCGCGGCGCCCGCCGACCGGGACCGCCGCCGCCCGTCCATCCCGGGCGCCGGCGGTCCCGCCCATGCGCGACGGGCGCGGGGCTAACGCTGGGTGCACACCGGGCAGTCCACCTTGCGGCGTCTGCCGTCGTCGTGCACCCAGACCCACCCCTTGCCCGTGCACGCTCCACAGTCAGCCATGCTCCGTCTCCCCTCTCGTGGTGAGGATGTCCGCCACCGCGAAGGCCGGATCATCCAGCCAGACGTACTGCCGCTCCCGGGTGAGCCGCAGGCCCATCCGGTCCGGACCGGGCTCGCCCCGGTCGGTCCATACCGCGTGCACGCGCTCCGCCTCGTCCCACAGGTCGCGCGGTCCGCGCTGGATGACGCGGCCCTCGCGTACCGTCGCCCGCGACCCGGCGGCGTCCAGGACCAGCGTGCCGGTGCGGTCCTCCCACGGCAGGTCGCCGATGAGCACGTCGAACAGCAACTGGAGCCCGGGCGGCGGGTCGAGCAGCGGCGCCGGATCCCGCTCCAGGGCCCGGACCCGGTCGGGGGCCGGGGCGGTCGCGGCGGGCGGAGCCGGAGGGCGCTGGGAGCGGAGCAGCATGAACGCGCAGTCCTCGTGGAAGGTGCCCAGCGCCGTCCCGTCCCCGGCCACCACCAGCCGCAGCAGCCGCATCACGGGCGCGTACGGCAGCACGATCACCCCGCCGGGCCGGGTCTGCTCGATCCAGGCGTACGGGATCTCCCGCACCCCGGCGGTGATGTGCAGCCGGTCGAAGGGAGCGTGCTCCGGCACGCCGTGCGTTCCGTCCCCGACCACCAGCCGGGGTGGCGGCCCGGCGGCGCGCAGGGCCGCGGCGGCGGTCGCCGCCAGCGCGGGGTCTATCTCGACGGTGGTCACCCGCCCGGGGTCGCCGGTGAGGTCGGCGAGCAGGGCGGCCGTCCAGCCGGTGCCGGTGCCGACCTCCAGGATCCGGTCCCCGGGGGCGGGTGCGAGATGCCGCAGAAAGGCGGCGATGAGCAGCGGACTGGACGCGGAGCAGGTGGGCGCGAAGGCGCGTGCCGCGTTGTGCGGGGTCAGTTCGGTGGCGCCGTCGTCGAGTTGGGTGTAGATGACGGTGTCCGTGCACACGGCCCGCCACCAGCGGTCCGGATCGCGGTCCCGGTCGATCCAGTACCCGTCCCCGGCGGCCGGCTCGACCCAGGCGGCGGCCGGGATGAACGCGTGCCGGGGCACCCGGATCAGCGCGTCGGCGATCGGCGGCGGGGCGTGGGCCCGGGGCGGTTCCATGCAAGGCGCTCTACCCGGCCCAAAAGCCGTGCAAGCCGCAGGAGGGAGAGGAAGCCACAGGGCAGGCGGGAACGGGACAAAGGCATATTCAGGCCCGGACACGGGAGCGGACGGCGGGGGTGAGGCGCTCTCGCTCGTGCCGGCGGTGGCGGTGGTGCACCGCCGGGATCTGTGCGTCACCGCCCGCGTGGGGTGAGCACCGTGCGGACGTGACCATTCCGTGGCCCGATCCTCACGGAAGGTGCGCGTGGGGAGGATTGACGGTGGGACAAGCGCTTTCTAGTTTGAGGTGTACAGGTCGGCATCAGTCCCCGGAGAGAGCCCCATGCGTCGTCACAGCAAGCATCGCAGGCCCACCGGGCGCCGCAATCTGGCCGCGTTAGGGGCCGGGGCGCTGGCCGCCGGACTGCTCGTGCTGGCCGGCGGGACGGCCGTCAGCGCCGGTGAGGCCGGCGGCGGGAGCGGCCCCGGGGCCGAGCACGGCGGACAGGTCCAGGCGCCGGGTCGCTGACCGGGTCGGGGCGGGGCGGCGGTGCCGGTGCGGGACCGGGGCCGCCGCCCCTCGGCCGGGCCGCCGGGTGCGGGGCATCCTCCGCCGCTGTTCTTCTGCTCGTGGCATCGATACGGGTTTGTGTTCATCTGCCACTTCCAGAGTGCCTGCGGCAGCTACCCCCGGCGACCACAGGAGCTATCCCATGGGGCACGGACACCACCACCATCACGGCCATGCTCACGACCACGACCACCGGCACGACCACGACCCGGAGACCGGGCCGCTGCCCGCCGCCCTGGACACCGCCGTCCCGGACAGCGAACTGAGCCCCGATCAGCTCTCCCGCCGGACCATGCTGCGCCGGGCCGGTCTGCTGGGCGCCGGGGTGGCCGGCGCGAGCGTGCTGGGCTCCTCCGCCTTCCAGGCCGCCGCCGCGGCCCCCGGGACCCGCCCCACCGGCAACCACGGCAACGGGAACGGCCGCGGCAACCGCCGGATGCTGTGGCTGGCCGGCGACCACCACATCCACACCCAGTACAGCTCCGACGCCCAGTACCGGGTCGCCGACCAGGTGCGCAACGGTGCCCGCTACGGCCTGGACTGGATGGTCATCACCGACCACGGCAGCCTCAACCACTCCCGGATCGGCGTCGAGAAGGTCAACCCCGACATCAAGGCCGCGCGGGAGAGCTTCCCCGACACCCTGGTCTTCCAGGGCCTGGAGTGGAACATCCCGGCCGCCGAGCACGCCACCGTCTTCGTCCACCCCGGCAAGAACGAGGTGGACGTCCTCAAGCGGTTCGAGATCGGTTACGACGGCAGCGTCAACAACGCCTCCGCCGACACCCCCGAGAACGAGGCCCTGGCCATCTCCGGCCTCGACTTCCTCGCCGAGCAGGTGCAGCGCCGGAAGGTCAAGGACGCGCTCATGCTCGCCAACCACCCCTCCCGCAAGGGCATCGACTCCCCGCACGAGATCCGCGCCTGGCGCGACGCGCAGCCCACCATCGCGGTCGGCATGGAGGGCGCCCCCGGCCACCAGGCCGCCGGCATCGCCGAGCCGGGCGGCCCCGGCGGCGGGCGCGGCTACTACGACTCCAGCCCGGGCGCCGGCTCCTTCCCGGCCTACCCGGCCGAGAGCTACCGCACCTGGGGCGGGTTCGACTGGATGACCGCCACCGTCGGCGGCCTGTGGGACAGCCTGCTCGCCGAGGGCAAGCCCTGGTGGATCAGCGCCAACTCCGACTCCCACAGCAACTACGCCGACACCGCCACCCGCCCGGCCGACACCGACTTCGACCGCGACGGCTACCACGGCGACCCGGTCTACTCCGGCGGCCTCAACCTGAACGCCGGCGACTACTGGCCCGGCCAGTACTCCCGCACCCACGTCGGTGCCACCGGCTTCTCCTACGCCGCCGTCATGGAGGGCATCCGTGACGGCCGGGTCTGGGTGGACCACGGCGGGCTGATCTCCGGCCTCGACGCCCAGCTGCGCGGCGGCAACCGCAGCGCCACCCTCGGCGGCACCCTGCAGGTGCGGCGCGGCACCGAGGTGGAGCTGCGGCTGGAGATCGCGCTGGCGAACGGCGCCAACTGGGCGGGCTTCGTGCCCACGCTGGCCCGGGTGGACGTCATCCGGGGCGAGGTCACCGGCGAGGCGCGCGACCGCGACGGCTTCCGCGCCCCGGGTACCAAGGTCGCCAAGTCCTTCGAGGTGAACAGGTCGACCGGCTCCGTCACCCTCACCTACCGGCTGGGCAAGGTGGACCGCCCGCTGTACGTCCGGGTGCGCGGCACCGACGGCAACCGCTCGCAGGTGGGGCTGCACGGCGCGGCCACCGACCCGCACGGCCCGGCGCTGGACGTGGTGGGGGACGCCGACCCGTGGCGCGACCTGTGGTTCTACGCCAACCCGATCTGGGTGCTGCCTTCGTGACGGCCCCGCACGTCATCGGCATCGACGCCGGGCCGCACACCGCGACCCTGCGCGCCGCCGACCAGGTACTGCACCGGCTGGCGGACGTGCTCCCGCTGCCGGCCGGTGCGTTCGCCTGCACCCACCGGGTGCGTCCGCCGGGCGAGCGGCCGGGCCTCGCCCTGTCGCTCGCGGTGCCCGCCGCCGCAGCCGAGGCGATCCTTGACGGCCTCGGCACGGTGGCGGGCCCGGCGGGCCTGCGATTCGGTACGGAGGCGGGCGCGGGCGCCGCGCTGGCCGCCGCCGAGCACACCGGCCGCGACGGCGGCCGGGCGGTGTACTTCCCGGGCGGCGCGGAGCTGCCCGGCCGGCTGACGGTCGGTGAACTCCTCGCCGGCACGGCGATCGACGCCGCCGAGGTGCTGGGCGGCGCCCCGGCCGACCCGGACACGGTGCTCATCACCCGCTCGCACGTCCGCCCCGAATGGGTGGCGGGCCGGCTGCTGCTGCGGCTGATGCCCGCGCTCGGCGGTACGTACGTGCCGTTCGAGACGCCGGACCCGCATCCGTGCTGCGGCGCCGGCCACGACTGAGCCGCGGCGCCCCGCCCGGCCGGCTCCTGGGGTCGGGCGGGGCGCACCGCTCGCCGGTCAGGCGGCGCGGTGGCTGCGCGCCTGGCGGGCGCGCGCGACCGGGGCGGCCAGGGTGAACGCCGCGGTGTAGCCGTCGGCGAGGGAGCGGGTGCTGAGGCGTTCGGGGGCGAGCAGACCGTCGGCGGTGCCGCCGCCCGTGTAGACGATGTCGCGCTCCAGGGTGGTGGGGCCGTCCCCGATGTGCTCGGCGTACGGCTCCAGCGCGTACACCTCGGCCACCATCGTGTCGGGCAGGAACAGCTGCCCGGTGAAGTGGGTGGCCTCCGCCGCGAATCCGCCGCTCTCCGGCCGTGCCCCGAGGTGTACCCGGACGTGCAGGTGCGGCGCGCGCCGGTCGTACCAGCCGGGCACGATCGTGCTGAAGGCCACCCGGCCGTCGGCGTCCGTCACCCGGTAGCCGCGCAGGAACGACTGCGGGTCGGCACCGGAGCGGTCCTCGCGCTCGGCACGCACCTCGCCGCCCGGGCTGGCCTCGGTGTAGCCGGAGTAGTAGCCCCAGGCGTCGCAGTGCCAGACCTCCACGGCGGCCCCGGTGAGCGCCGTGCCGTCGCCGCTGTCACGCACCGTGAGATCGAGGCCGAGCGGCACGCCCTGCTTGCCGTCCGTGATGTCCTGGCGGTTCTGTTCTGCGGTCAGGGAGTACGGTCCGGCGGCGCGGTGCGCGGTGAGTTCGTACCAGGCGGCGGCACCGTCCGCGGCGTCCGTCGCCGGGGGAGCGGCGGGGGCGGCGGGGGTGGCGGCCATCGCGGGGCAGTGGCCGGCCAGCGCCCATCCGGCCGCGCCGGCACCGCCGATGGCCAGCACCCGACGGCGGCTGAGTCTGTTATCCGTCATGAGGATCAAGCTAGGTTCATCCCGGCGGGTTGAGCAGGCTGCCCGGCTGGCCGAACAGATGTCGCCACCGCAATGGCGCACCGGGCCGCCCGCTCCCCGTGGCGGCTAGCTCATCGGCGGCGGCATGCCCTCGCCCTCGGCGCGCTCCCGTGCCTCCTCGTCCGCCTCCCGCGCGACCGTCACCACCAGGTGGTCGCCGCGCGCGTCCGCCGTGAGGGTGTCGCCGGACGCGGCGCGCTCGCCCAGCAGCAGGGTGGCGATCCGGTTGTCCAGCTCGGTCTGGATGGTGCGGCGCAGCGGCCGGGCGCCGTACTCCGGCTGGTGGCCGCGCTCGGCCAGCAGCCGCTTGGCGGCCGGGGTGACCTCCAGCCGCATGCCCTGGGCGCGCACCCGCCGTCTGCTCCGCTCCAGCAGCAGATCCACCACCCGCTCCAGGTCCTCGTCCGCGAGCCGGTGGAAGATGATCGTCTCGTCGATGCGGTTCAGGAACTCGGGCGGGAAGCCGCGCCGCAGCTGGTCCAGCAGCTGGTCGCGGATCTCGTCCACCTCGCCGCCGTGCGAGAGGATGAGGTCGGCGCCGAGGTTGCTGGTCATGATGACCACGGTGTTGCGGAAGTTGACGGTACGGCCCTGGCCGTCGGTCAGCCGGCCGTCGTCGAGCACCTGGAGCAGCAGGTGGAAGACGTCCGGGTGCGCCTTCTCCACCTCGTCGAAGAGCAGCACCCGGTACGGCTGCCGCCGCACCTGCTCGGTGAGCCGGCCCGCCTCCTCGTAGCCGACGTAGCCGGGCGGGGCGCCCACCAGCCGGGAGATGGTGTGGCGTTCCTGGAACTCGCTCATGTCGAACCGGACCATCCGGTTCTCGTCGCCGAACAGCAGCTCCGCCAGTGCCTTGGCCAGCTCCGTCTTGCCGACGCCGGTCGGGCCGAGGAAGAGGAAGGAGCCCACCGGCCGGTCCGGGTCGCCCATGCCGGCCCGGGAGCGGCGTACCGCCTCGGACACCGCCGTGACGGCTTCCTCCTGGCCGACGATCCGCTCGTGCAGCGCGTGTTCGAGCCGCAGCAGCCGGGTGCGTTCGCTCTCGGTCAGCTGGGCGACGGGGATGCCGGTGGCGCGGGAGAGCACCTGGGCGATGTCGTCGGCCGTGACGGTCCGTACGCCGCCGCCCGCCTCGCCGTCGCCGGGTCCTTCCGCCTCGGCCTCGGCGAGGCGGCGTTTGATGTCGGCGGCGCGCTCGTAGTCCTCGACGGCGATGGCCTGGTCCTTCTCCCGGTTGAGGGAGTCGATCAGCTCGCGGCGCCGCTGCCCGTCCGCGCCGCCGCCGGGGCCGCCGCCGAGCCGGACCCGGGCGCCGGCCTGGTCGAGCAGGTCGATGGCCTTGTCGGGCAGGAAGCGGTCGGCGAGATAGCGGTCGGAGAGTTCGGCGGCGGCGGCCAGGGCCTCGTCGGTGAACCGCACCTGGTGGTGGGCCTCGTACGCGTCCCGCAGCCCCTCCAGGATCTGGACGGTCTCGGTGACGGTCGGCTCGGGGATGGTGACGGGCTGGAAGCGGCGCTCCAGCGCGGCGTCCTTCTCGATGTGCCGCCGGTACTCGTCCAGCGTGGTGGCGCCGATGACGTGCAGTTCGCCGCGGGCCAGCGCCGGTTTGAGGATGTTGGCGGCGTCCATGCTGCCCTCGCCGCCGGTGCCGGCGCCGACGACGGTGTGCACCTCGTCGATGAACAGGATGGTGGAGCGTTCGGTGGCCCGTACCTCGTCGATGACGTTCTTCAGCCGCTCCTCGAAGTCGCCCCGGTACTTCGAGCCGGCGAGCAGCGCGGTCATGTCGAGGGCGACGACGCGGTGGCCGCTGAGCGTGGCGGGGACGTCGCCGGAGACGATGCGCTGGGCCAGCCCTTCGACGATGGCGGTCTTGCCGACGCCGGGCTCGCCGATCAGCGCCGGGTTGTTCTTGGTGCGGCGGGAGAGGATCTCCACCGTCTGTTCGATCTCCTCGGCGCGCCCGACCACCGGGTCGAGCCGTCCGCTCCCGGCTTCCTCGGTGAGGTCGCGGCTGTAGAGGTCGAGGGTGGGGGTGGTGCTCTCGCGGTCGCCGGGCGGCCCGGGGCGCGGTCCTGTCCCGGCGTCGGCGGGCCGTCCGGGGCGGGCGGATTCGCGCAGCCGGCCGCTGTCCACCCGGGCGTCGGTGAGCAGCAGCCGGGCGGCGGCCGAGTCCGGGTCGTCCAGCAGCGCGCCGAGGATGTGTTCGGGGCCGATGTAGGAGACGCCGGCCGTGCGGGAGCGGGCGTGTGCGGCGATGAGGGTGCGTTTGGCGGCCGGGGTGAGGTTCAGCGGGGCGCCGGCCCGGGTGCCGGGGTGCGGCAGGGTGTCCTCGACCCGCTCGGCGAGCCGGTCGGGGTCCGCCCCGGCGGCCGTGAGCAGGCCCCGGGACGGCTCGACCTGGGTGGCGGCCCACAGCAGGTGCCCGGTGTCCAGGTCCTCGCTGCCGTCCCGGGTGGCCCGCCCGGAGGCGAGCGAGATCAGCTCGCGCGCGGCGTCGGTGAGCAGCCGCCCGATCGGCACCCGCTGGACGGCGGGGGGCGAGGCGAGCGGCGACATGCCGAAGAAGCGGTTGAGCAGATCGGAGAACGGGTCGGGTGCGGAGGGCGAGGACGACGATCCGAAGGGCACGCTCATGCTTTCCACTACAGCAAGACCCACCAACCCCCGCAATCCGGCACAAACCGGCCCGGGCTCCGGCGTTCAGCCCGCAGTGAAGGTGTGCACCGTGCTGCTGCGGTACGTCTCGCCGGGGCGCAGCACGGTGGAGGGGAACGCGGGCCGGTTCGGCGAGTCCGGGAAGTGCTGGGTCTCCAGGCACACCGCGTCGCCCTGCCGGTAGGCCCGGCCCGAGGAGCCGGTCAGCGAGCCGTCCAGGAAGTTCGCCGTGTACAGCTGGACGCCCGGTTCGGTGGTGGCCAGCTCCATGCCGCGGCCGGAGCCCGGGTCGGTGAGGGTGGCGGCGTACGCGGGGTCCGCCGTCACGCCCGCGTCCAGCACCAGGTTGTGGTCGTAGCCTTGCGCGTACCGCAGCTGCTCGTGGCCGGCCCGCAGCTCCCGGCCCAGCGGCTTGCCCGCCTGCGCGGTGAAGTCGAACGGGGTGCCGGTGACCGGCGCCAGGTCCCCGGTGGGGATGAGGGTGGGGCCGACCGGGGTGTAGCGGGCGGCGGCCAGCCGCAGCACATGGTCCTCGACGGTGCCGCTGCCCTCGCCGGCCAGGTTCCAGTAGATGTGGCTGGTGAGGTTGACGAGGGTGGGGGCGTCGGTTTCCGCCGTGTAGTCGATGCGGAAGGCCCCGCCGTCGGTGAGCGTGTAGTCCACCCGCACCGTGAGCGTGCCCGGGTAGCCCTCCTCGCCCGCCGGGGAGGTGCGGCGCAGGGTGAGCCCGGTGCCCTCGGGGCCGTCGAAGGGGGTGATGTCCCACAGCCGCCGGTCGAAGCCGGTGGTGCCGCCGTGCAGGCTGTGGCCGCCGCTGTTGACGGGCAGGGTGTACGCCTGCCCGTCCAGCGTGAACCGGCCGCCGTCGATGCGGTTGCCGTAGCGGCCGATGAGCGCGCCCAGGTACGGGGAGGCGCCCTCGGCCGCGTACGGCGCCAGGTGGTCGAAGCCGAGCGAGACGTTGGCGGCCCGCCCGTCCCGGTCCGGTACCTCCAGGGACTGGACGATGCCGCCCAGGGAGAGCACCGCGAGCCGCAGCCCGCCGCGCGCCAGCGTCCAGCGGTCGACGCCGGTGCCGTCCGGCAGGGTGCCGAACGGGGTGCGCGCGGGCGGGGCCGCGGCGATGCGGTGCTGCGTGGTACTCATGTCGCTTTCTGTTCCTTCATGTGCGGGCTCGACGCTTGTTCCACACATCGAAGCCCACCGCG
Organism: Streptomyces harbinensis; assembly: GCF_900116145.1. Classification (GTDB taxonomy): domain Bacteria; phylum Actinomycetota; class Actinomycetes; order Streptomycetales; family Streptomycetaceae; genus Streptomyces; species Streptomyces carpaticus. The sequence continues at coordinate 163,556 of NZ_FPAB01000003.1, forward strand.
GCCAGCAACACCAGCCCCTTGATGATCTGCTGCCAGTCGGGACCGATCCCGACCAGCTGCATGCCGTTGTTCAGCACACCCAGCACCAGGCCGCCGATCACCGCGCCCAGCACCGTGCCGACCCCGCCGCTCATCGACGCGCCGCCGATGAACGCCGCCGCGATCGCCTCCAGTTCGAAGAGCTGCCCGGCGCCCGGCGTACCGGCGTTCAGCCGGCCCGCGAACACACAGCCGGCCAGCGCCGCCAGCACACCCATGTTGATGAACACGGCCATGGTGACCCGCTTGTCCTTCACCCCGGACAGCTGGGCCGCCGCCCGGTTGCCGCCCAGCGCGTACACATGCCGGCCGAGCACCGCGTTGCGCATCACGTAGCCGAGCACGATCAGCAGCCCGGACAGGATCAGCAGCACCACCGGAACACCCCGGTAGCTGGCCAGGGTCAGAGTGAACGCGGCGGTGGCCGCCACGATCGCCAGGCACTTCAGCACGAACAGATTGCGCGGCAGCACCTCCAGCTCGTACTCCCGCTGCTGCTGCCGCTTGCGCCACTCCTGGAACAGCACCACCGACACCACCAGCAGCCCCAGCAACAGCGTGAGGTTGTGGTAGTTGGTGTACGGGCCGACCTCCGGCAGGTACCCCTGGCTCATCTGCTGGAAGCCGCGCGGGAACGGGCCCCGGGACTGACCGTCCAGCAGCAACTGCGTCGCGCCCCGGAACAGCAGCATCCCGGCGAGCGTCACGATGAACGACGGGATGCCGATGTACGCCACCCAGAAGCCCTGCCACGCCCCGGCCGCCGCGCCGATCAGCAGCGACAGGGTGAGCGCCACCGGCCAGGGCACCCCGTGATTGACGATCAGCACGGCTGATGCCGCCCCGGAGAACGCCGCCACCGAGCCGACCGACAGATCGATGTGACCGTTGATGATCACGATCATCATCCCGATCGCCAGGATCAGGATGTAGCCGTTCTGAAGGATGATGTTGGTGACGTTCCCCGGCATCAGCAGATCGCCGCCGGTCCAGATCTGGAACACGATCACCAGCAGCCCGAGCGCGATCAGCATGCCGTACTGCCGCATGTTGGTGCGCATCGAGCGCAGCAGCTCGGAGGCCAGCCGCGCCGGCCCCCCGGACGGGCCGCTGCCGCTGCCGCCGCCCGGCGCGGACGCCGCCTTGTCCAGCGTGGTTCCGGTCCCGCTCATCGTGCCGCCTCCCCGGCCTCGCCGCCGCCGACAGCGCTGTCATAGCCGTCACCGGTACGGGTCATCAGCCGCATCAGGGCCTCCTGGGAGGCCTGCTCGCGCTCCAGTACGCCGGTCAGCCGGCCGGCCGCCATGGTGGCGATCCGGTCGCACAGGCCGAGCAGCTCGGACAGTTCGGACGAGATCAGCACCACGGCCCGCCCCTCGGCGGCCAGTTGGCTGATCACCGTGTAGATCTCCGCCTTGGCACCCACGTCGATGCCGCGCGTCGGCTCGTCCAGGATCAGCACCTTGGGCCCGGTGTTGATCCACTGGCTCAGCACGACCTTCTGCTGATTGCCGCCGCTCAGCCGCCCCACCTGCTCGAAGACGGTGGGGGTCTTGATGTTCATCGAGGCGCGGAACCGCTCGGCCACCCGCGTCTCGGCGTGCTCGTCGACGACACCGCGCCGCGCCATCCCCGGCAGCCCCGCCAGCGAGATGTTGCGGCTGATGGTGTCGATCAGGTTCAGCCCGTACGTCTTGCGGTCCTCGGTGACGTACGCCAGACCGTGGGCCACCGCCTCCGGCACCGTACGGGTGGACACCTCCCGTCCGTCCACGGCCACCGTGCCCCGCTCGTACCGGCCCCAGGACCGGCCGAACAGGCTCATCGCCAGCTCGGTGCGCCCGGCCCCCATCAGCCCCGCGATGCCCAGGATCTCGCCGTGCCGCACCTCGAAGGAGACCGAGTCGACCGACTTGCGCCGCTCGTCGGCGGGGTGGGCCACCGTCCAGTCGCGCACCGCGAGCGCCACCTCACCGGCCCGCTCGCCGGTGTACGGCACCCGGTCCGGGTAGTAGGCGTCCAGCTCGCGGCCCACCATGCCCCGGATGATCCGGTCCTCGGTGAGCCCGCCGTCCACCGGCAGTGTCTCGATGGTGCGTCCGTCGCGCAGGATCGTGACGGAATCCGCGACCGACAGCACCTCCTTCAGCTTGTGCGAGATGAGGATCGCCGAGATGCCCTGGTCGCGCAGCTCCCGGATCAGGTCCAGCAGCTTGCGGCTGTCCTCGTCGTTGAGAGCCGCCGTCGGCTCGTCCAGGATGAGCAGCCTGACCTCCTTGGCCAGCGCCTTGGCGATCTCCACCAGTTGCTGCTTGCCCACGCCCAGCGCCGAGATCTTCGTCTGCGGGCGCTCGCCGGTCAGCCCGACCCGGCGCAGCAGCCGCTCGGTCTCGCGCAGCGTGGTGGACCAGGAGATGAAACCTCCCCTGCCCGAGGTGCGTTCATTGCCGAGGAAGATGTTCTCGGCGATGGACAGCTGCGGGATCAGCGCCAGTTCCTGGTGGATGATGACGATGCCGCGCCGCTCGCTGGCGCGGATGTCGCGGAAGGCGCAGGTCTCGCCGTCGAACTCGATGTCCCCCTCGTAGCTGCCGTGCGGGTGCACCCCGCTGAGCACCTTCATCAGGGTGGACTTGCCGGCTCCGTTCTCCCCGCAGATCGCGTGGATCTCGCCCGGCCGCACCGACATGCTGACCCCGTCCAGGGCGCGTACCCCGGGGAAGGTCTTGGTGATGTCGCGCATCCGCAGGATGTACCCGGGTGTGTCGTCCCCCGGTTCGGATGCCGTTCGCTGTGCACGTGCCATGGGTGTGTGCTCCCGTGCTCCGTGTGTGGTCTTCCCTCCGTCCGGTGGCCGCTCAGCCCAGGTCCGACTCGGCGTAGTAGCCCTCGTCGACGAGGATCTGATAGTTCTCGCCGTCCACGCTCACCGGGTCGAGCAGATAGGCGGGGACGACCTTGACACCGTTGTCATAGCTCTCGGTGTCGTTGACCTCGGCCTCGCCGCCGCTCAGCAGGGCGTCGCTCATCGCGACCGCCTGCCGGGCGAGTTCGCGGGTGTCCTTGTAGACCGTCATGGTCTGCTCGCCCGCGATGATCGACTTGATCGAGGCCAGCTCCGCGTCCTGCCCGGTGATCACCGGGTACGGCTGACTGCCGGAGCCGTAGCCCACGCTCTTGAGCGAGGACAGCACGCCGATGGAGATGCCGTCATAGGGGGAGAGCACCGCGTCCACCCGGTGGCCCGAGTAGTGCGCGGTCAGCAGGTCGTCCATCCGGCTCTGCGCCAGGCCGCCGTCCCAGCGCTGGGTGGTGATCTGGTTGAGGCTGGTCTGCCCGCTGCGCACGACCAGCTGGCCGCCGTCCAGGTAGGGCTGGAGGACGTCGAGGGCGCCCTGGAAGAAGTAGCGGGTGTTGTTGTCGTCGGAGGAGCCGGCGAACAGCTCGATGTTGAACGGGCCTTCCTCGCCGTCGGCCAGGCCCAGCGCGTTCACGATGTACTCGCCCTGGAGCCGGCCGACCCGCTCGTTGTCGAACGAGGCGTAGTACTCGACGTGTTCGCTGCCCATGAGCAGCCGGTCGTAGGAGATGACGGGGATACCGGCGTCGGCGGCCTGCTGGAGCACGTTCGTCATCGCGGTGCCGTCGATGGCGGCGATCACCAGCAGGTCGACCCGCTGGGAGATCATGTTCTCGATCTGGGAGATCTGGTTCTCGGCCCGGTTCTCGCCGTACTGGAGAACCGTGTCGTAGCCGGCTTCCTCGAACTGCCGGACCATGTTGTCGCCGTCCGCGACCCAGCGTTCGGACGACTTGGTGGGCATGGCGATCCCGATGGTGCCGCCTTCGGCCTCGGGGTCCCGGTCGCCACCGCCCCCGCCTCCCCGGTTGGCGTCCTGGCCGCAGGCGGCCAGGAGCAGGGTGAGGGCGAGGGCGGCGCCGGTGGCGGCGGTGGTGCGGCTGGCGGCTCGTGCACGAGACATGACGGGGTCACGTCCTTCCGACTCGGTGGTGCTCGGTTCCTTGTGCCGTGCGGTAGTGCGTCGTGCGAGTCGTGCAGGTGGCGCTGTTCCTGGCGGTGGTCGATGAGGGAAGTTGTTCGGTTGTGAGGGGCTGATTCTCCGTCAGCCGGCCGGCATGGGGAAGCGGTTGAGCGCACCCGGCAGCCGGGCGCCCAGCGGCGACATGGTGTCCTTGCCGGTGTCCCCGGAATCGGCGCCCAGCCGCGCCAGCAGATCGAGGGCGAGCCGGCCGCGCCGTACCCGCTCCCGCGCGGTCTCCAGGGTCAGATCGCGCAGATGCCCGCCGTACGGGTAGATGCCGGGCGCCTTGCTCAGCCCGAACTTCAGATAGATCGGCGCGCCCCGCCGGATCAGCTCGGCGATCTCGTGCATCCGCACATAACCGCCCAGATCGTCGGGCGCCTCCAGATAGAAGTCGAGCGGGACACGGCTCACCCGGCGGATCTCGGTGAGGTGATCCAGCGTCAGATCGGAGGGGATGTTGACGGAGTCCCCGCCCAGACCCTCGTGAACGGCGACGGCCGCCGGGTTCACCGGGCCGATCAGCGCGGACACCTTGAACGTGGTGTCGGCCGGCAGATCGCCGCGCTCGCGCAACCGGTGCAGCACCCACAGCACGCCCTCGTCGGCCACCAGCAGGCAGCGCACGCCGAGCGAGACGGCGCGCAGCGCGTCCTCCACACAGCCGGCCACGGCCGACTGGCCGCGCGCCCGCAGCCCGCCGCCACCCGAGGCGGTACGGGTCCCGGCCCCGATGTCCCAGGTGCCGCGCGGCCCGGTGAACAGGCACAGCTCCACCCCGGCCTGCGCCGTGGCGTCCACCATCTCGGTGATCTCGGCGTCGGTGAGCATCCACACGCCGCTGCCCTGGCTGATGCGGTGGACGGGCACGTCCAGCCGGGCGGCCTCCTTCAGCACCGTGTGCAGCGCCTCGGGGCCCTCCACCGAGGGCACCTCGGTGCGCCAGCGGCCACCGTCGGGGAAGGAGTGCGGGGAGGAGTCGGCGGGATCACCGTCCGGTATGGCGTGGCCGAGCGAGACCAGGGCGGCCTCGCCCGGACGGCGGGGAATGGCGGCGGAATCGGACACGATGCTCCTGGAGGATGTGTTCGCTATGTCGTACAGAGTTCGGGTGGCGGGGCGGACGGTCGCACGGACCTCCCGCCTCGCGGGGCCGGACCGGCCGGACAGGTCCTAGGGCGTCAGCAGCACCTTGCCCACCTCCGGGTCCCCGCTACCGACGAGCGCGACGGCTTCGCCGAAGGACTCCAGTGCGAAACGGTGGGTCACCAGCTCCGCCGGACGCAGCAGCCCGGTGGTCAGGGCGCGCACCGCCGCACTCCAGGCCGCGGGCGTCGCCCCGAACACCGAGGAGACGGTCAGCTGCGCCACCGACAGATGCACCGGATCGATGCCCACCGCCCCGGCCTCCGGCATGCCGGTGAGCACCACCCGCCCGCCGCGCCGCGCCAGCAGCGTGGCGTCCCGGGCGGTGGACGGCGCCCCGGCGGTCTCCACCACCAGGTCGTAGCGGCCGTGCAGCTGTGCCGCCGCGTCCGGGGCGGCCGTGCGGGTGGCGCCGAACCCGGTGGCCCGGGCCAGCGGGCGCGGTCGCGGGTCGACGGCCAGCAGTTCGGCGGGGGAGGAGGCGGCCAGCAGCTGGACGGCGAGCAGGCCGAGCGTGCCGGCGCCCAGCACGGCCACCCGCTCTCCCGGGCGGGGGGCGGCGACCAGTACGGCGGCGGCCACCACGGCGGCCGGCTCCAGCAGCGCGGCGGCGGTCAGATCGGCGTCGTCCGGCAGCGGGTGCAGCAGCCGGGCGGGCACCACCACATGGTCGGCGAAGGCGCCGGGCTGCGTGAACCCGGTCTCCTCGTACCCGGCGGTGCACAGGCTGGTCTGCCCGGTGCGGCACCGCTCGCACACCCCGCAGGCCCGGAAGCCCTCGGCCACCGTCTTGCGGCCGGCCAGGCCCGGGTCGACGCCCTCGCCGACCGCCTCGATCGTGCCGGACCACTCGTGGCCGGGCACGATCGGATAGCGCACATAGCCGGGCGCCCGGGTGCCGTCGTACACCTCGCGGTCGCTGGCGCAGATCCCGGCGGCGTGCACCGCCACCCGTACCTCGCCCGGTCCCGGCTCCGGCACCGGGCCGGTCACCAGCCGGTGCCGCCCCGGTTCCTCGACGAGGACGCCGCGTGTCGTGCCGCGCGTCACTTGCCCGTCCCCTCCCGCTTCTCCCAGCCCTCGGCCCACAGGTCGAACCTGGCCTGCTGCTGCGGGAACTCGGCGGCGGCGTCGGTGTCCAGCTCGACGCCCAGGCCCGGCTCCTCGGAGAGCGTGAAGTAGCCGTCGACGACCTCGGGCGCGCCCTTGACGACCTTCTTGATCTCGGCGTCCGCGAAGTCGTTGAAGTGTTCCAGGATCTTGAAGTTGGGGGTGCAGCCGGCCAGCTGGAGGCTGGCGGCGGTGAGCACCGAGCCGCCGACGTTGTGCGGGGCGATCAGCACGTAGTGGGTCTCGGCGGTGGCGGCCAGCTTGCGCATCTCGGAGATGCCGCCCAGGTGTCCGAGGTCCGGCTGGATGATGTCGGCGGCCTGCGACTCGAACAGCTCGCGGAACTCGATCCGGTCGTGGATGCGTTCACCCGTCGCGATCGGCAGCGTCGTCTTGGCGGCGACCTTGGCCAGCGCCTTCAGGTTCTCCGGCGGCACCGGCTCCTCCAGCCAGGACGGCGCGAACGCCTCCAGCTCCTTCGCCAGCCGGATGGCGGTGGCGGGGGAGAACCGGCCGTGCATCTCCAGCAGCAGTTCGCGCTCGGGCCCGATCGCGTCCCGCACCGCCTCGACCAGGGAGAGCGAGCGGACGGTCTCGGCGTGGTCCAGCTCGAAGTTGCCGGTGCCGAACGGGTCCAGCTTCAGCGCCTGGTACCCGCGCTCCACCACCTTCAGCGCCGCCGCGTGGAACGCCTCCGGGGTGCGCTCGACGGTGTACCAGCCGTTCGCGTACGCCTTGATCCGGTTGTCGGCGGCGTTCGCCCGGCCGCCCAGCAGCTGCCACACCGGCACCCCGAGCGCCTTGCCCTTGATGTCCCAGCAGGCGGTCTCCACACAGGCGATCGCCGACATGACGATCTCGCCGGCCCGCCCGTAGTCGCCGTACTTCATCCGGCGCACCAGGTCCTCGACGGCGAACGGGTCGGAGCCCTTGATGTGGTTGACCTCCGCCTCCCGGAGGTACCCGATGAGGGCGTCGGTGCGGCCCAGCATCCGGGTCTCGCCGACGCCGGTCAGTCCCTCGTCGGTGTGCACCTGCACGTATGTGAGGTTCCGCCAGGGGGTACCGACGACATGCGTACTGATTCCGGTGATGCGCACGGGGACAGCCAACCTCTCGCTTGTTCGGTATTTCGACAGCTGTTCGAAATGCTGGCGTGAACGTAATGAGCCACAAGCCCCTGTGTCAATGGTCCGGTCTACTCCATGGTGATGCGCTCGTGCGCCAGCGCCGCCAGCGCCGCCTGTCCCTGCGCGCTCGGATGGAACCAGTCCCACTTGCTCAGATCGTCCGGCGTGAACGCGTAGTCGAAGACCGCCCCGCCGTCGTACCGGCACAGCACATCCGCCGCGCACACCGACTCCAGCACCGCGTTGTACTCCACCACCCGCTCCCGCACCGAGTCCCGCCGCTCACCCGCCTCCGTGGTGACCGCCACCGGATCGGCCAGCATCGAGGGGCACACCGCCGCCACCCCCCACACCGTGCGGGCCAGCGCCGAACCGCTGCCCTCCGACCACAGCCGCAGCAGATCCGGCACGCTCGCCACATAGAGCTGGGTGTCCGGCAGCGACTCGCGGATGATCTCCACCGCCCGCTCGATGTCCGCCCGGAAGTCCTCCGTCTCGGTCATCAGCGCCACATCCGGCGCGCACGCGTCGTTCGCGCCCACCATGATCGTCACCAGCTCCGGCTCGTGCGCCGTGACCGCCCGCGCCTGGGACGGCAGATCGGACGCCTGCGCGCCCGACTCGGCCAGGTTCCAGGACTCCTCCGCCGCCAGTTGCTGGGCCAGCGACGGCACCTTCGGATCCGTCCCCGTGGCCCACGACACCTCCGGGCAGTCGGACAGCACCGAGCAGGCGTCGAACGCCCGGGTGATCGAATCCCCGATCGCCGCCACCGACGCCGGGCTGGTGTTCCACACCGGCGCGGCCGGGGCACCCCCCTCGTCGGTGGCGCTCGCGGACCCGGGATCGGAACCGTCGGGAGTCGACGTACACCCGGCCAGCAGCGCCAGCGAGGCGGTGGCGGCGAGCATCGAGGCGAGTACGGGGCGGCTGACCGGCATTCAGTTCCCTGCCCTTGGGTCATGGTGCGCTGGCACTGGGGCGGAGCCCGGCGCCACCGCCGCGCGGTAGCTTGGGTCCAGGCAGCTGGACGGCAGGTGGGATCGGGCCCGTCATCCAGCGTAAAAGACATGACCTCATGTCACACGCTGTCCATTTTGCCGAGAAATGATCTACATGGTGTTTACTGATTCGTGCGCGGTACGGGGGGTGCGGGCGCTGGTAGGAAAGACCTGGAGGACCCGATGACCACACGAGGAGTCCTGTACGTACACTCCGCGCCGCGCGCGCTGTGTCCGCACATCGAATGGGCCGTCGCCGGCGTCCTCGGCAGCCGGGTGTCCCTCGACTGGATCCGACAACCCGCGTCCCCCGGCACCTGGCGCGCCGAACTCTCCTGGCTCGGCTCCCCCGGCACCGCCTCCCAGCTCGCCTCCGCGCTGCGCGGCTGGCACCTGCTGCGCTTCGAGGTCACCGCCGACCCCTCCCAGACGGCCGAGGGCGAACGCTACAGCTGCACCCCCGAGCTGGGCATCTACCACGCGGTCACCGGCGTGCACGGCGACATCATGATCCCCGAGGACCGGCTGCGGGCGGCCACCGCGCGCGCCGCGCGCGGCGAGAGCGATCTCCAGGCCGAGATCACCCGGCTGCTCGGCAAGCCCTGGGACGACGAACTCGAACCCTTCCGGTACGCGGGCGAGGGCGCCCCCGTCCGCTGGCTCCACCAGGTGGTGTGACATGGCCCCGGTCGGTGCGGCGGGCGGTTCCCCGGCGGGCGGTGCGGCGGTCGGTTCGGTCGCGGTGCTCGGCACCGGCATCATGGGCACGGCCATGGCCCGCAACCTGTGCCGCGCCGGACTGGACGTACGGGTGTGGAACCGTACCCGCGCCAAGGCCGAACCACTGGCCGCCGACGGCGCCCGGGTCGCCGGAAATCCGGCGGATGCGGTAGCCGGCGCGGACGCCGTGCTGACCATGCTGTACGACGGACCGGCCGCCCTGGACGCGATGCGGGCGGCGGCCCCCTCCCTCGCCCCCGGCACGGTCTGGCTCCAGTCCACGACCGCCGGCACGGACCCGCTGCCGCTGCTGGAGGGCTTCGCGCGCGACCACGGCCTGCTGTTCGTGGACGCCCCCGTGCTCGGCACCCGGGGCCCGGCCGAAGCCGGCGAACTGACGGTCCTGGCCGCCGGCCCCACCACGGCCCGCGACCGGCTCGCCCCCGTCCTGGACGCGGTCGGCTCCCGCACCGTGTGGGTCGGCGAACGCCCCGGCGCCGCCACCCGGCTCAAGCTCGTCTGCAACACCTGGGTGCTCGCCGTCACCCACGGCACCGCCGAGACCCTGGCCCTGGCGGACGGACTCGGCGTCGACTTCGACCACTTCCTCGACGCCATCGCGGGGGGCGGCCTGGACCTGGGCTATCTGCGGGCCAAGTCCGCCGCGCTGCGCGGCCGGACGCTGACCCCGCCCAGCTTCGCCGTGGACACCGCCGAGAAGGACGCCCGGCTGATCGTGGCGGCCGGCGAGGCGGCGGGCGTCCGGCTGGACGCCACGGCGGCCGGCGCCGAACGCTTCCGCCGCGCCGCCGCCCAGGGCCACGCGGCCGAGGACATGGCCGCCTCCTACTTCGCCAGCTTCGAGACCCCCGACCGGTCCTGACCGGACAGGAACGGCCCGTTCCGGGCCCGGAACGGGCCCGTCGTCATCCGTTCCGGCCTTCCTCGGCGCTCCGCACCCGGGTCCGGCCGGTCTGGAGCGCCCCGTTCGTCGCCGGCCCGCACCTGTTCCGGCCCGTCCTCATCCGTCCGCACCCCGGTCCGGCCGGTCAGGAGTGAACCCGCAGGATCTCGGCGGCCAGCTGCCGCATCCGTTCCCTGGCCTCCGGCGGCCCGGTCACGGTCACCGTGGCACCGAACGCCAGCAACCGCCGCACGTCCTCCACGCTCCGGCCCCGCACCGTGATCCGCAGCCGGGCCGGGCGGCGGCCGGGGCCGTCCCCTCCCTGTTCGTCCCCCTCACTCTCCGCACCCTCGATCGTCAGCTGCCGGCCGAGGATGCGCCGGGCCCGGTCCCGCTGGTCGGCGTCGATCAGGGCGTGGATGGGATACGCGTCCGGGTTCTCCCAGCGCTCCGTCAGTTCCGCCGCCACCCCGCGCAGCGTCGCCCCGTCCCGCAGCCGCCGGGCCGCCCGCAGCGGCTCCCAGCCGGCCAGCCGCTCCAGCGCGTACAGCCGGGGCCGGCCCGCCGCGTCCGCCACCAGGTACCAGCGCCCGGCCTTCGCCAGCAGCCCGTACGGATCGACCACCCGCCAGCCGGCCTCCGCGTCCCGCGCGCTGCGGTAGCGGATGCGCAGCCGCACCCCGCGCCGTACGTCCGCCACCAGCGCGGCGGGCGGCTGCCCTTCGGCGTCCCGGAAGAACCACGGCCGGTTGTCCGTCGTGACGACCGCGCTCAGCGGCAGCGCCCCGCTGCCGGGCAGCGGCCCGATCCGCGCCCCCACCTTCCGGTGCGCGCGCCGGCTGCCGCCCGCCGCGCCCAGCTGTTCGCGTTGCGCGTCGTCCAGACCGTAGAGCGCCAGATGGTCGCGCTCCTCGGGCGTGAGCCGGGCGGTGTCGAACGGGCCGCCGGGCAGCAGCGTCACCCCGCCCCACCGGCCGCGCTGGATCAGCAGCGGGAAACCCGCGTCCTCCAGCCACCGCAGATCCCGCAGCACGGTACGGACGGACACACCGAGCTGTGCGGCCAGATCGGGGGTCGTCACGGCCTCCCGGGTCCGCAGGGCCAGCAGCAGGGAGAAGAAGCGATCGGGGGTCACGTGTCCGAGCCTCGCAGAAAACACGACGGAACCGGTCAGGTATGACCTGCATGCTCCGGTCGTTCCACCGCAACGACCCGAGGAAATGAGTGCCATGTCCGAGTCCATCAGCTTCATCGTGTACGTCACCGACGCACCCGCCTCCGCCCGCTTCTACGGGGACCTCCTGGAGAAGGAGCCCAGCTTCGTCACCCCCGGCTACATCTCCTTCGACCTCGGCCCCGGCGCCGACCTCGCCCTGTGGAGCGGACAGCTCGACGGCCAGGACCCGGCCGTCTCGCGGACCGGCGAGGTCTGCGTGTGCCTGCCCGGCGGGCCGGAGGAGATCGACCGCCGGTACGCGACGTGGACGGCGAAGGGCGTCCGGGTGGTCAGCGAGCCGCGCGACGCGGTGTTCGGGCGGACGTTCGTCGTCGCCGACCCGGACGGCAACCTGATCCGCGTCGCCCCCGTCGACTGAACCCGCCCCGGTGCCCGCCGCCCCCGGCCCCACGCCGGGGGCGGCGGCTCGGTCAGGACCGCTCGGTCAGCCTGCCCCGGCGCAGGGTCAGCACCCGGTCGGAGCGGGCGGCCAGCCGCTGCGAGTGGGTGACCACGACCACGCACCGGTCCTGCTCGTGGGCGAGCGCGCGGAAGATGTCGATCACGCCCTCGGCCGTGTCCTCGTCGAGGTTCCCGGTCGGCTCGTCGGCGAACAGGAGATCCACCTCGCACGCCACGGCGCGGGCGACGGCCACCCGCTGCTGCTGCCCGCCGGACAGCCGCAGCACATTGCGGCCGGCCGTCTCCCGGTCCAGCCCCACCTGCTCCAGCACCTCCAGGGCGCGGGCCCGGCGGCTGCCGGTGGCGGGCCTGACCCGGGTGATCTCCATGGCCGCGGTGACATTCTGGAGCGCCGTCATATAGGTGAGCAGGTTGTGCTGCTGGAAGATGGTGGCCGCGTGCCGGTTGCGGTAGCGGCCCAGGCCCAGCTCCGTCAGGTCCCGGCCGGCGAAGCGGACGGTGCCCCGGGTGGGGGAGTCCAGACCGCCGGCGAGGCTGAGCAGGGTCGTCTTGCCGCTGCCGGAGGGCCCCAGGATGCTGTAGAAGACGCCCCGTTCGAAGCTGTGGTCGATGTCCTTGAGCACGGTGGTCCCGCGACGCGGGCCCGGGTAGGTGTGGCTGACGCCGTCGAGACGGAGCAGCGGCGGTCGGGGGCCGGTGCTGGCCGGGCTGCCGGTGGTCTTGGGGGTGGTCATGGGAGTGGTCACGATCCCTTCGTGAGGATGGCGCGGGGGCTGAGGCGGGTGACGGCGGTGGCGGGGACGGCGGTGGCGAGCAGGCCGATGCCGAGGCCGACGCCGCCCACGGTGGCCAGGGCCGCCGGGTCCATGCGGACCTCGATCGCGTCGATCGGGTCGGCGTTCTCCACCGGCCGCTCGCCCGGGTCGCGTCCCTCGTCGATGCCGGTGCTGCCGGGCGGCGGCGGCTCCCACGCGGCCAGCCGGTCCCGGGCCTCGGCCGCCTCACGGCCCAGCAGCGCCTGGCCCGCGCGCTGGGTGAGATCCTCGGCGAACACGGCGCTCAGCCCGATGGCCAGGGCCGCCACCGCCACGATCTCCAGGGCCTGTTGGGCGACGACGGCCCGTTTGCGCTCCCCCAGGGCCAGCAGGACGCCGTACTCGCGGCGCCGCTGCCGCACCGCGAGCAGGGTGAGCAGGGCGAGGACGGCGGCGCCCGCGAGGGCAGTGAGCCACATCGCGACGGTCGCGGTGGTGGTGACGCTCTCCAGCGGGCCGGTCATCTGACGCAGCGCCTTGTCGTTGACCGTGAGGGCGAACCCGTCCAGAGCGTCCCCGGCGATCCGCTCCGCCTCCTCCTCGAACGCCGCCCGGTCACCGGCGTCCGCCAGGAGGAACGTCGCCCCGCCGGCCTGGACCGTGCCGTCACCGGCGCCGTTCAGCCGGGCGAAGCCGCCCACGGACGCGTACAGCAGATGAGCCGGGTTGTCGTAGAACTCCGGGTCCGGCTCGGCGGTCGGGCGCGGGTCGCGGAAGATCCCCGCCACGGTGAACTCGGCGCTGCCCCCGCCCTCGTACGCGCCGACGGTCACGGTGTCGCCGGCGGTGAGGCCGTTGCGTTCCGCCAGCCGTTCCTCGATGAGCAGCAGCCGTTCGTCCCGGTCGGCGGCGCTCAGATGCTCTCCGGACAACAGGGTGAAGTTGCCGCTGCGGAAGTCCGGGAGCAGCGCCGACTCCAGGACACCGGTGACCACCATGCCGCCGGGCACCACGTCCGCCATCCCGTTCTGCGGGCCACCGGGGACGCGCTCGACACCGTCGAGGATGCCGACGTTCCACATCGTGTAGGTGTACGAGCCGACCAGCGGCGACGCGCCGATCGCGTCCAGCACCGTACTGCTGACCTGCGGGGCGACCAGTCCGCCGCCGCCCGCGCCCAGGCTGTCGAAGTCCATCTCCAGGCGCACCTCGGCGCCCACCGCGCGTGTGGCGGCCTCCTTCGCCTTCGCGGTGGCGCCGGTGATCAGCACCCCGGCCAGCACCATCACGGAGACGACGAGGAAGGCGCCCAGGGTGATCAGGGTTCTGGCCTTGCGGGACCACAGGCTGAGCCCGGCCCGTTTGATGACGCTCATGTCGAGGGGTTCTCTCAGTCGGTGTCGAGGAGGAGGGAACGGGGGTGGAGCCGGAGGATCGCGATGCCCGGGACGGCGGTGGCGAGCACCGAGATGCCCAGCGCGATCCCGGACACGGCCACCAGGTCGGCCGTGACGACGCGTGGCACGGCGGTGAGGGAGCCCGCCGCCGCTGCCAGGGGACCGGCGGTGAACCAGCAGGCCACGGTGGCGAGCGCCACGGCCGGGAGGGCGACGGCGGCCACCTCCACGGTGTGCTGGGCGATGAGCTTCGGCTTCGGCTCGCCCAGGGACAGCAGCACCCCCAGCTCGGCGCGCCGCTCCCGGATGCGGAGCAGCACGACGAGCCCGAGGATCACCGTCCCGGCCACCGTGATCACCCGGACGGTCAGCCCGGCGAAGGCGCCCACCCGCTGGAGCGGAAGCACCTGATCCCGGTAGGCGCGGTCGTTGACGCGGACGTCGGACGGGTCCGCGCCCAGCAGCCGCCCGGCCTCGGCGTGCAGGGCCTCCGCCTGGTCCGGTGAACCGATGCGGTACACCGCCGTGACGGGTTCCGCCGTGCCCGCGCCGAGCCGTTCGGCCACGGCGACGGGCACGTACAGCTGGTTCCCGGGCAGTTCGTGCGGTGGCGTCCACACCGCCGGGTCCGGCGTCGTGTCCTGGTGGACGCCGACGACGGTGAGGGGAAGGGTGGGCCCGCCGCCGGCCGGCCGGAGGCGGATGGTGTCGCCGACCTCCAGGCCGTTGCGTTCGGCCAGCCGCCGCTCGATCACCGCGACCTCGGCGTCCGCGTCCTGCGGCGTGATGCCGCGCCCGGACCGGAGCGTGCTCGACCCGTAGGAGAACGGCAGCAGCAGCCCCGAGTCCCGTACCCCGAGCAGCGCGAACGGTGGCTCCGGCTCCGGCACCGCCGCGTCCGGCGAGGGCTCACCGGCGTCCAGCGGCTCGACGCCGGAGCCCTCGGCCCCCACCGGCAGCGACGGCGTGTACCGGTGCACCTGCGGGGCGGCGCCCAGCCGGTCCGCCAGTGCGGCGGTCAGGCCCGGGTCCCGGACCGTCACATCGACGCCGATCTCCCGCCGGGCGTCCGCCTCCTGGCGTTCGGCGGCGGCGCGCAGCACGGAGCCGCCCAGCAGCAGGGCGCAGATGACGGTGAAGAGCGCGGCCAGTGCGGCCGTACCGGCCTTCCTCGCCCACAGGCTGTGCCCGGCGCGTTTGACGAAGTTCATGGTGCAGGACCCAAGCAGGGTGCCCTTTGCAGCGGGATAAGGGCGGGCGTCCTTATCCCGCCGCAATCCCGCGCGGGGTTGGATTGCGGCATGAGGGTTCTGATCGCCGAGGACCACCGCGTACTCGCCCGCACCGTCGCCACCGGACTGCGCCGCCAGGCGATGGCGGTGGACGTCACCGGCTCGGGTGCCGAGGCCGAACGGATGTGCCTGCTCACCGCCTACGACGTGCTGATCCTCGACCGGGACCTGCCGGGCATGACCGGCGACGAGGTCTGCCGGCGGCTGCGCCGGCTCGTGGACCCGCCGCCGATCCTCCTGCTGACGGCGGCCGGCGAGCTGACCGACCGGGTGTACGGGCTCACCGCGCTCGGCGCCGACGACTATCTGGCCAAGCCGTTCGACTTCGCCGAACTCGTCGCCCGGGTCCGCGCGCTGAGCCGCCGCCCCCCGGCCGCCGCCCCCGGCGTGCTGCGCCACGCGGACATCGTGGTGGACCCGGCCCGCCACGAGGCGCGCGCGGCGGGCCGGGTGCTGGAGCTGACGCCCAAGGAGTTCGCGGTGCTGCACCGGCTCACGCAGGCCCGGGGCGCGGCCGTGCCGCACGGCGAACTGGTCCGCACCCTGTGGGACGAACACCTCGACCCCCGCACCGGCGCCGTCCGCGCCGTCGTCAGCCGGCTGCGCCGCAAACTGGGCGACGGCGGCACCATCTCGCCCGACACTGGCGACGGGTACCGGCTGTGCGGCTGATCCGGAACCGGCCGTTCCGCGCCCGGCTGGCGCTGGCCTTCGCCGGGCTGTTCCTGCTGACGGGCACCGGGCTGCTGGCCTTCGTGGTGCTGCTGGCCCGGTACGGAACGGCGGAGCAGGTCAAGGGCATCGAGGTGACCCGGGGCGATTGGGAGGACACCGGAGAGGCGACCCGGGAGGCGACCGGGGAGGCGACGGGCGAACTGCTGCCCACCGGGGTGACGCAGCCCGGCGGCGGGGACGACTTCCTGGCGATCCGTCAGCTGGATCAGACCGTCCAGGCCGTCCAGGAGACGGCGTTGCGGCAGATGGTCCTGTGGTCGGCGGTCGGGCTGCTCCTGATGGCGGTGGTGGCCGGGCTGCTCGGCTGGTGGCTGGCCGGGCGGGCGCTGCGGCCGGTGGCGGCCATGACGGAGGCGACCCGGCGCATGAGCGAGCAGAATCTGCACCAGCGGCTGGCGCTCACCGGGCCGGACGACGAACTCCACCGGCTGGCCGACACCTTCGACGGCATGCTCGACCGGCTGGAGCGGTCCTTCGAGAGCCAGCGGCGGTTCGTCGCCAACGCCTCGCACGAACTGCGCACCCCGCTGGCGGTCCAGCGCGCGAGTCTGGAGGTCGGCCTGGCCGACCCGCTGCCGGACGGTCTCGCCGAGGTGCGCGAGGACCTGCTGACCGCCAACCGGGAGGCCGAGGCGCTGATCACCGCGCTGCTGCTGCTCGCCCGCAGCGACCGGGGCACCGAGGCGACCGAACCGGTGGACCTGGCGCAGGCCGCCCGCCAGGTGACGGCCGAACTGGCGGAGCCGGCCCGGGCGGCGGGTGTGACGGTCACGGTGGACGGCCCGCCGCTGACCGTCGTCGGCGACCCGGTGCTGCTGCGGCACCTGCTGACCAACCTCGTGGACAACGCGATCCGGTACAACCGCCCCGGCGGCCGGGTCCTGGTCGCCGTGGCAGACCGCGCTCTGACCGTCACCAACACCGGACCCACGATCGCGCCCAACCGGATTCCGGACCTCTTCGAACCGTTCCGGCGTCTGGGCCAGGACCGCACCGGCACCACCGGCGCCACCGGACACGGTCTCGGCCTGTCCATCGTCCGCTCGATCGCGGCGGCGCACGGCACCCGGGCCACGGCCGAGCCCGGCCCGGGAGGCGGGCTGACCGTCACGGTCCGCTTCCCCTGAGTGGGGGCGGCACGCGGCGGACGCCCGGCCGCTACCCGGGGCGGCCGGAGAAGATCAGCCACAGCGCCCCGGCCGCCCCGGCCGCCGTGAGCAGGGTCAGCGCGGTCACCACGACGCGCAGGCCCAGCTCTTCGGCGGTGGGCCGCCGTAACTCCCCGGTGCCGTACACGGTCGGCTCCGCCGGGGCGTCGTGGTCGTAGCCGCCGACGTACCGCACCAGCCAGCCGGTGCACGGCTCGCAGGACGAGAACGGGGCGTGCCGGGCGCCGTGGATCACCGGCCCCAGCCAGATGACCGGGACGCCGTCCCGGCGGCACATCACGCACAGGCCGTTCTCCCACCAGCAGGTGAGGACGCCGGTACGGGCGAACAGCTGCGGCCCCTCCGGCAGCATCACCGCACCCGTCGCAGGGGCGGGAAGTGGCGGGTCACCTCGATGGTGTGCAGCTTGCCGAGGACGTAGGTGTTGCCGTCCTCGAAGGTGAGCTTCTTGCGGGACGGGTACACCTCCCGCAACTCCCGGATGCGGTGCGGGATACCGCCGACCGCCACCACGTCCCCGACGCGGATGTCGGTGCCGTTGACGACGATCGTGCGGATCAGGGGATCGAACACGGGCCCTCCCGGAGAGTGAAGATGAGGCTCTTGCCGTTCGCGGTCCGCTCGGTCCGCCAGTGCGCGGCGAGCAGATCGAGGAGTTCGAGACCGCGCCCCGATTCGTCCTGGACGTGCGCCTGTCGCCGCACCGGAACGGCCGGGCACCGGTCGTGCACCTCCACCTGGACGGTGCCGGCGAGCGGTGAGTGACACAGCACGTCGAACGAGTCGCCTGCGGCGTGCAGGACGGCGTTGGTGGCCAGTTCGGAGATGAGCAGTTCGACGGCGTCCCGATCCACGGTGGGGAAGGGCGCGTACGCCTCCACCGCTATCCGCCGGGCACGGCGGACGGACGCCGCGACGCAGGGGTACCGACCGACAGCCAACACGAATCCGCGCTCAAGCATGGGGAGTTCCTTCCGGCCGACCGCGCACGATCAGGGCTCACGCCCAGCGACGGTATGGTGTCGGGGCGTACACAGAAGAGTGTTGGGCATATCCGCGTGAGTATGCAAGACAGTCGCGCGGATTCACCCGTTAGGGGCCGTGGGGCCCAGGTGTGCCGCGCTAGGCTGACGCGTGGCGGGGTTCGACGAAGGCAAGGGGAGAACTGTGTCGACGAGCGTCAACACCAGCGCACTGGCGATTCAGCGGGACGTCGGCGCGGAACTGCGCCGCCTCCGTCTGGAGGCCGGCTTCGCGACGCAGACGGCAGCCGCCAAGCAGTTGAAGTGCTCGCAGAACAAGATCTCGTACGTGGAGAGCGGCAAACGCTGGCCGGACGACGCGCTGCTGAAGCGGATGCTGAAGGTGTACGGCGTCGAGGAGCCCAAGCGCACCGAGATCCTGACGACCATCCGGACGGGCAAGTCGATCGACCGGTCGTGGTGGCAGGAGCCGAAGTATCGGAGTCTGATCACCGGCGGGTTCGGACGGATCTTCCCTCTCGAAGACGCCGCCGATACGCTCTGGGTGCATTCGGGAACTTACGTGCCGGGGCTGCTCCAGACGAAGGGCTACATCGAGGCGCTGGCTGCCTTCGGTCAGAAGGATGAGAGTCGGCAACATCGCGAACTTTTCGTGGAGACACGACTGCGAAGGCAGCAGATCCTGACCCGCAGCCAGCCTGTCACGCTGCAAGCATTGTTCTTGGAGTCAGCGCTGCGCCCGGTGGTCGGAGGACCGGACATCATGCGCGGCCAGCTCCAACACCTGCGCAAGATGGCTGAGCGGCCGAATGTCAGCCTGCGAGTCATCCCTTTCTCCGCCGGAGCGGGGGCGACCGCCGGTGCGCCTTTCAACGTGTTCAGATTTCCCGGAACTCACAACAAGATCGTGGCCATCCATGAGATGCCACGCGGCGATGGTGAGGTTGCAGACCCAGCTGAGGTCAGGCGCATGCGTCGGCGTTTCAGCGACCTGGCTGAAGTGGCACTGAGTACCGCAGAGACAGTTGACCTCATGGAAGAGATTGAGAAGGCGCTATGACCCACCCGAAGTCCGAACTGTACGCAGCCCCGCTTTCCGGCGAGTGGATCAAGTCCAGCCTCAGCTCGCCGAACGCCGACGCCTGCGTCCGCCTGATGAAGATAGACGGCGGTGTCGCCGTGGACGACTCCAAGCGGCCCGACCTCGCTCCGCTCCGCTACACGCGGGCCGAGCTGGCGGCCTTCCTTCAGGCGGCCAAGGCCGGGGAGTTCGATCACCTCCTGGAGGGGTGATCCTCGGACCGCCGAGACGGCGGTGCGCAACTCCCCGACCGGGGCGCAGGCTCAGCCGGGGAGCCGGTAGACCGACACGTGGGAGGGCGACTCGGCGGTGAACTCGCCGCCCGTCCAGTCCGCGTGGCGTGACTCCAGCTCGAAGCCCGCCAGTTCGGCCATGAGGTCGAGTTCGGCCGGCCAGATGTACCGGTGCGGGCTGCGGAACAGGTGGGCTTCCCGCCCCTCCCCGAACCGGAAGTGGTGCGAGACGACGTGCTGGCGCACCGGATCGTAGGTGTCCAGGCCGATGTACCCGCTCTCCGTGTTGCACACCATGGCCTGCTGGCCCGGCGGCAGTTTCCGGAGTTCGGGCACCCACAGTTCGATGACGAACCGTCCGCCGGGTGCGAGGTGGCGGGCGGCGTTGCGGAAGCAGGTGACCTGCTCGGCCTGGGTGAGGAGGTTGGAAATGGTGTTGTCGACCAGGTAGACGAGCCGGAAGGTGCCCGGCACGGTCGTCGTGGCCATGTCGCCCACGGTGACCGGGATGGTGTCCTCGTCCACCTTGGTGCGCAGTTGCTCGATCATCGGACGGGAGAGTTCGATGCCCGTGACCGGTACCCCGCGCTGGGCGAGCGGGACGGCGACCCGTCCCGTACCGATCGCGAACTCCAGTACCGGCCCGCCGTTCGCGAGTGCGGTGAGGCGGCTCACCGTGGGGTCGATGACCTCGGGCGCGAACCTGCCGGTGCCCGGACTGTCGTAGTTGCGTGCCGTTTCCTGGTCCCAGATCTCTTCCTGTGACGGAGGCATGCGGGCCAGGATTCCGGATGCCGGCACCGGTGTCGAAGCGTTTTCCGCCCGCCGGGAACCCCGAAGTGTCCTGCGGGCGCCCCCCGACACCTCCCGGGGGCGTCCGTCAGAACCTGTTCCCGGCCCAGGGTTGTGCCGGAGGTCCTTCTCGCGGTGCAATCACCACATCGGTTGGCGACTGGAGCGTGCCGCGGCGACTCCGGGTGCTCGTGCCGTTGGGTGGTGAAAGGCTCGCATGCTGGACCCGCAGTGGGTGTTTCTCAGCGCGGTGCTCGGCCTGGCGGGGAGCGTCCGGTATGCCTTCGCGACGGTGAGGGGTACGGCGCGTCCGAATGTGGTGACGTGGGCGCTCTGGGCGGCCGTACCGCTGATCGGGTTTTCCGCGCAGCTCGACGCCGGTGTCGGTTTGCCGGCCGTTCAGACGCTGGCGGCGGGTGCCGGGCCGGTCGCGGTCGTGGCGTGTGGGCTGCTGACCCGGCACCTCCTGGTGCGGATCAGTACCTTCGACAAGGTGTGCGCGGTGGTCGCGGCCATCGCGCTCGTGGTGTGGCTGGTGCTGGACCAGGCCCCGTTGGCGGTGGTGTGCGTCGTCGTGGCCGACGCCGTCGCGGCGTTGCCGACGCTCGTGAAAGCCTGGCGCGATCCGTGTTCGGAGAATCTGCTGTTCTATGTCCTGGTCGGCATCGGTGCCGCGGTGACGCTCATGACGATCACTTCGTGGGAGCCCGAGTCCTGGGCGTTCGCGGCCTATGTGTGCGCCCTGTGCACTGTGCTCGGCGGAACGGTGTTCACCCGGCGGCGAGTTCTCCGGCGAGTTCTCCAGCGGCCGGGGCCTGGTCCCGGGCACCACGGATGAGTGTGCTGTTCAGCGGCTGATGCGCCTGGACAGGCAACGGGTGCTCAGCCGCCGAGCGGCCAGCCGTGCAGGGCCATGTCCGCCACGTGCTGCAGTTCCTCGCGGGTGGCCCCGCTCGCCGCCTGGACGGCGAGGCCGTTGGCGAAGGTCATCAGGTAGCGGGCGAGCCGTTCGGGGTCGGCTCCGGGGGGCAGGTCGCCCTCGTCGACGGCCTGCCGGAGCCGGTCGCGCAGCAGGCCGACGCCCCCGTTGCGCCAGTCGGCGAGCGTGTCCCGGGCGGTACGCCCCGTCTCCCCGGCGGCCAGAGCGCCCTGGACGCCGAGGCAGCCGGCGGGGCACCCGGGGCGGGTGGAGAGCTCGACGGCGCCGTTCAGGAAGGCGGTGGCCACACCCAGGGCGGTCGGCTCCCGCAGCGCCCGGGCCACATAGGAGGCGGGGCCCTCGGTGTAGCGGTCCAGGGCCTTGCGGAACAGCTCCTCCTTGTTGCCGAAGGCCGCGTACATGCTGGTGCGGGTGATGCCCATGGCGGCGGTGAGGTCGGTGAGGCTGGCGCCGTCGTAACCCTGCTCCCAGAAGACCCGCATGGCCGCTTCGAGCGCCGCGTCGGCGTCGAATCCGCGCGGCCGGCCGATCGGCCCCTTCGGTCGTGTCTCCCGCGTGTCCCGCGTGTCCATGCGGCCACTCTACCTCTTCCGTACCGATCGGTTCGGATGTGCTACGTTCTCTTTCGGTACCGATCGGTACCGAAATCTATGGAGGGCAGTCGCATGGGGCAGCTTGAGGGCAAGACGGCCGTGATCACCGGTGGTCACACCGGGATCGGCCTGGCCAGTGCCGTACGGCTGGCGGCCGAGGGCGCGCACGTGTTCATCATCGGGAGGCGTGAGCCCGAACTGGCCGCCGCTGTCGGGACCATCGGCGCGGCATCGGTGACGGCCGTACCGGGGGACATCACCGACCCGGCCGACCTGGACCGGCTGTACGCGGCGGTCCGCGCCCGGGGACGCGGTCTCGACGTGGTCTTCGCGAACTCGGCGGCTGCCCTGTTCGCGACGCTGGAAGACACCACCGAGGAGCAGATCGACCGGGTGCTCGGCGTCAACGTACGGGGCACGCTGCTCACCGTGCAGAAGGCGCTGCCGCTGCTCAACGACGGCGCCTCGGTGATCCTCAACGCCTCGACCGCCGCCGACAACGGTACCGAGGCGTTCGGCCTGTACGCGGCGTCCAAGGCCGCCGTCCGGTCCTTCGCCCGGACCTGGGCCAACGAACTGAAGAGCCGGGGCGTCCGGGTCAACGCCATCTCGCCGGGGCCGATCGACACGACCGGGATCACGGAACTGTTCGGAGGCGAGGAGAACGCGGCTGTCGCCCGCGCCCACCTGGCGACGGACACCGCCATCGGCCGGATGGGGCACCCGGAGGAGGTCGCCGGGGTGGTGGCCTTCCTCGCCTCCGAGCAGAGCAGCTTCATGCTCGGCGCCAATGTGTACGTGGACGGGGGCGAGAACCAGATCTGAGCCGTGGGCGGGCGGGAGACGCACGGGGAGGCGGCGGGCGGCGGGCGGCGGGTACCGGCGTGGTGGTGCGGGTGTGTCGCGACGTGTCCGGCTGGCCGTCCGGGTACCGCGCCGTGCCGGGTGGCTACGGCACGGTGCCACCGGACGCCGCGCCGGATTCGAGGAAGTCCAGCACCCGGCGCCAGGTCAGCTCGGCGGCGGCCGGGTCGTGGTCGTCGAGCTGGGCGTCGGTGTAGAAGTGGCCGGCCCCGGGATAGCGGAAGACCTCCAGGGCGACCTCCCGTTCCCGCGAGGCGCGATGGAGCGCGGCCACGCTGTCCGGCGGCACGAAGGCGTCCGGTGCGGCCGCGTGCAGTTGTACCGGCGTGCCCGGGCGTACGGACGCGGGCACCTCGGCCGGGGCGTGCAGCAGCAGCACACCGGCGGTGGCGGTGCGCTCGGGCCAGAGATCGGTGACGACGCCGGTGCCCATGGAGACGCCGGCGAGCACGGTCTCGTCCGGCAGGTTCCGCAGTGCCTGCCGGGCACGGTCGGTCACCGCTGCCCAGCCCACCCGGTCGAGCAGTGCGAACCCCTGGTCAACGGTGGTCGCGGTCTCGCCGCCGAAGAGGTCGGGCGTGACCACCTGGTGCCCGGCGCGCCGCAGTCGTTCGGCGGCGAGGCGTTCCACCGGGCGCAGGCCGAGTACGGAGTGGAACAGCGCGATGTGGGCCATCGCGCCATCCTGCCCCACGGTGATGGCTGCCGCCATGACGGGCCGTCACCGTCGCCGTTGTCCTGCGGTCCTCACGCTCGGCACGGCGGTGCCGGTGCCGGTGCACGCAGCCGGGCGAGCCGGCCGCCGTACGTCCGGTCGCCGCCGCCCGGGGCGACCCGGGAGCCGGCGGGCGAGGGCCGTGCAGAGGGCTCAGGCCGGTTCGGCCGGGACGATCCGCTTCTCGAACCAGTGGTGGGCGTACGGCTCGGTGTTGAAGGCCGGGACCTCCTCGAACCCGCAGGCGTGGTACAGCCGGATGGCTTCCGTCAGCACCTTGTTGGTGTCCAGCCGCAGCAGGTCGTACCCGTGGGCCGCCGCCCGGCGTTCCAGTTCGGCGATCAGCCGGCGGGCCAGGCCCAGGCCACGGGTGGTGGGGGAGACCCACATGCGCTTGATCTCGGCGGGCGCGCCGGACGGGAGCTTCAGCCCGGCGCAGCCGACCGGCGTCCCGTGCAGCCGGGCGACGAGGAAGACGCCGCGCGGCGGACGGAGTTCGCCCGCGTCGGGGAGGAGGCTGCGGGCGGGGTCGAAGCCGGTGTCCAGGCGTTCGCTCAGCTCGGCGAAGAAGGAGCGCAGGCAGTGCTGGGCGTCCGGGTGGTCGGGGTCCACCTCGTCGAGGGAGACGGTTCCGGCGGTCAGCAGTCGTTCGGCCTCGGCCAGGGCGGCGACCAGACGGGTGCGCTGGGCCGGGTTCAGCGGTGCGAGCAGCCCGCCCGCCACCTCGTCGCTGCGCCGGTCCAGGACCGCGCACTCGGCGCGGCCGGCGTCGGTGAGGCGGACGGTGCGCAGCCGCTTGTCCTCCGGGCGCTGCTCCACGGTGATCAGTCCGGCCTTCTCCAGGGAGCGCAGCAGCCGGCTGACGTACCCCGAGTCCAGGCCCAGGCGCTCGCGCAGCCACCGCACGTCCCGTCCGTGCTCGCCGACCTCCCACAGCAGGCGTGCCTCGCCGATGGGGCGGTCACGGCCCAGGTAGTGGTCGTGGAGTACGCCGACGCGTTCGGTGATGGTGCGGTTGAAGCGGCGTACCTGGTCGATCTGTGCGGTGTCCATATCTCTGACTTTAGTCAGAGGGTTCGGCGGGGCGGTAGGCTGCCCCCGTGGCAGAACCGCTGAAGACCTGGGTGGCGGGCAGAGAGGTGGATGTCCCGAACAGCATTCCGGACATCCGGGCCGCCCTGCCCCCGCAGCGCCGGGCCGACTTCGACACGGCCATCAACGAGGCCGGCGTGCACGAGATCCACGCCGTGATGCGGCACTGGATGCTGGAAGCCGTTCCGGACCCGGACGCCGACGCCACGATGGAGCGGCTGGCCCGGGAAGAGGCCGAGCGGCACGGCGCCGGGTGAGGCATCGCATCGCCTACGCGCCGCCGGCCGACGACGGCTTGCGCAAGATGCCGCGCCGGTCGGAGTTCGAGAGCGCCATGGCGACGACGATCGCCCGCGACCCGTACGGTCACGGTTCCACCGAGGTCGGCGGCGACCGGGACCGCCGGGACGCCACGGTGGCGGGGGCCATCGTGCGCTACGTCGTGTCAGCCACGGTCCTGACCGTCACCGTCGTCCGGCTCATCTCCCTCTGATCCCTCTGTTCCCGGCGCGGGCGGCGCGGGCAGCACGGCCAGCGCGAGCCGCCGCAGCCGCGCTGGGTCGGCCAGCACCTCGTACCCGCTGATCAGGCCGTCCCGGACGGTGAAGGTGAGCGCGAGCAGCAGGCGCCCGCGCGGGGCGATGACGGCGCCCACCTGGCCGTCGATCAGGGCGGGTTCGGCCAGGTGCGCGCGCCGGGCCAGGGCGGCCGTCCCGCGCGCCACGGCGTCCGCGCCGCGCAGCTCGCGGGCCGCGCCCGGCGGGAGGGCGGCGGCGTCCGCGCGGCGGACCACGTCGGGCGCCAGCACCCGGAGGACACCCGGCACATCACCGGCGCGCGCGGCGGTCAGGAACGCCGTGACGAGGTGACGGCGGCGGGCGAGTTCGGCCGCCGGGACGGCGGGGGTGCCGCGTACCTTGTGGCGTCCCCGGCTGGCGAGCTTCTTCGCCGTACCCGGTGTGCGGTCGATGAGCGGCGCGATCTCCTGGAACGGTACGGCGAACATGTCGTGCAGGACGAACGCCACCCGCTCGGCCGGGGTCAGGGTGTCCAGCACCGCCAGCAGGGCGTGGCTCACCGCGTCGGCGCGGACGGCGGCGTCCTCGGGCGGGTTGTGCCGGGCGGCTTCCGCCTCGATCACCTCGTCCAGGCCGACTTCGCGCCGCGCG
This sequence comes from Streptomyces harbinensis, assembly GCF_900116145.1. Classification (GTDB taxonomy): domain Bacteria; phylum Actinomycetota; class Actinomycetes; order Streptomycetales; family Streptomycetaceae; genus Streptomyces; species Streptomyces carpaticus. The sequence goes on from NZ_FPAB01000003.1 coordinate 189,098, forward strand.
CCGCGCGAGCGGAGGATGTCGAGGCAGATCCGGGTCACCACGGTCCGCAGCCAGCCGGGAAGGTTCTCCACCTCGGCCGGGTCCACCCGGCCCAGCCGGAACCACGCTTCCTGGACCGCGTCCTCGGCCTCCTCCCGGGAGCCGAGCAGCCGGTGGGCGAGGGCCCGCAGCCGGCCGCGCTGTGCCTCGAACCGTTGGGCCAGCCCGTCCCGTCCGTCCCGTCCGTCCTGTCCGTCCACCGGTCACCTTTCTCCGTGCGTCCCCGTCACCTCTGATGACGTATCCGGCGTGGCCGAAGTGACAGGAGAAGAGCCATGACGTCCTTGCTGCATCTGGACTCCAGCGCCGATTGTTCCGGCGGTTCGCTGAGCAGGGAGCTGACCGCGCTGTTCGCGGCGACCTGGCGGGAGCGGCACGAGGGAGGTGAGTACCGCTACCGGGATCTCGTCGCCGATCCGGTGCCGCCGCTGGACAGCGCCTACTGCGCGCTGGGGCGGCGGGTTGAGCGGCACGGCTCGGTGCCGCCGGAGCGGGTCGCGGCCCTGGCCGAAGGGGTGGCGGAGCGGGCCGCGTGGGAGCTGACCCGGCCGCTGATCGCCGAACTGCGCGCGGCGGGGACGGTGGTGATCGGGGCGCCGATGTACAACTTCACGGTCGCGGCGTCGCTGAAGGCGTGGATCGACCGGGTGACGTTCCCGGGGGCCTTCGAGGGGGCCGGGCTGCTGAACGGGAAGCGGGTGGTCGTGATCAGCACCCGCGGTGGCGGGTACGGGCCGGGGACGCCGCAGGAAGCCAACGACTTCGTGACGCCCTATCTGCGGGGGTACTTCGGCCGGCTGGGGGTGACCGGGGACGACCTCCGGTTCGTGTGCGCGGAGCTGACGCTGGCGGAACTCGCCCCGCACCTGGCATCCCTCCGCCCGGCCGCGGCCCGCTCGCGGGAGGCGGCACGGGTGGAGACCACCGCGCTGGCCGCGCTCTGACACGGCGGCGCGCCCGGGGGCGCGCCGGGAGCGCGGGGCCGGGCTGACCGGGGGGTTGCCCGGCCCCGTCCGGGTCCGGCCCGGTACCGCCCGGGCGGTACCGGGCCGGACCACGGTGGCGGCGCGGGCCGTCAGATGCCGTACGAGCGCAGCAGACGGGTGAGCTGACGGCCGGTGGCGAGCAGGGGGGCCTCGGAGCGGGTGACCTGGGCGGTGACCTCGGCGCCCTCCAGGGCGGAGATGACCGTGGTGGCCAGTTCGCGGGCGTCCTCGGGCGGGTACCCGCCGGCCAGCAGCTTGTCGTGGACCAGTCCCTCCCACTGGCTCAGCGCGTCGGCGCACGCCTGCTGGATCTCCGAGTCCGTGCCCAGGGTCTCCAGCGCCGCCGCCGTCACCGGGCAGCCGTCGATCCAGCCCGACTCCCGCAGGCCGGTGGCGAGTTCGCGGGCGCAGGCGGTGACCGCGTCCGCCGGGTGGTCCTCGGCGGCCAGTGCGCGGCGCAGCAGTTCGGCGAACTCCGCGCCGCTGTGCCGGATCGCGGCGACGGCCACCGTCTCCTTGCCGCCCGGGAAGAAGCAGGACCGGCAGGACCGGAAGGACCAGCAGACCGTCACCGTCATCGGACTCGGCCCCATGGGGCAGGCGATGGCGGGGGCCTACCTCGACCGGGGATACGCGGTCACCCTCTGGAACCGCACCGCCTCCCGCGCGGACGCGCTCGTCGCGCACGGCGCCGTCCTCGCCCCGAGCGCGGCGGCGGCGCTGGAGGCGGGCGAGCTGGTGGTGCTCAGTCTCACCGACTACGCCGCCGTGTACGCCGTCCTGGAGCCCGCCGCCGGGGCGCTGAAGGGCCGGACGATCGTCAACCTCAGCTCGGACACCCCGGAGAAGACCCGGGCCGGCGCGGAGTGGTTCGCCGGGCACGGTGCCGTACAGCTCACCGGCGGGGTCACCGTCTCCCCGGCGGGCGTCGGGCAGGAGGAATCGGTGATCCTCTACAGCGGTCCGCGCGCGGTGTTCGACCGGCACCGGGCGGCGCTCGACGTGCTCGCGGGCGTGGCCGACCACCGGGGCGAGGACCCCGGTCTCGCGGCGCTGCTGTACCAGATCAACATGGGTATTTTCTGGACCGCGATGCTGAGTTACTGGCAGGCCATCGCGCTCGCCGAGGCCAACGGGCTGAGCGCGACGGACATCCTGCCGTTCGCGACCGACACCTCCGACTCGCTGGCCGGGTTCTTCACCTTCTACGCCGGGCGGATCGACGCGGGCGACCACACGGGTGACGTGGACCGGCTCGCCATGGGCGCCGCCAGCGTCGACCACGTGCTGCACACCATGGCGGACGCCGGCGTGGACACCACGCTCCCGGCCACGGTCGCCGCGCTGTTCGAGCGCGGGATGGCGGCCGGGTACGGCGCCGACAGCTTCTCGCGGGTGATGGAGCTCATCCGGGCGAGCTGACCCGGCGCCGGTAGTGGCGGGCGGCGCGGGCGCGGTCGGCGCACGAGGGCTTGCACCACTCCTGGCGGCCGTGGCTCTTGACGAAGTAGCGGACGCAGCGCGGCGCGGTGCAGGCGCGCAGCCGCTCGCGTTCGGGGCCGGTCAGGAAGGTGATCGCGGCGCGGGCCAGCGCCGCCACCAGCCGGTCCTGAGGGGTGGCGGCCGAGGGGAGCGCGCCGGCCGCCGGGGCGCCGCCGGCCGGCCAGTGCAACTGCGGTGTGACGGGCTCCAGGGCGGCGGCGGCGTTGAGGCGGGCCAGCGCCTCGTCGTGCGGCAGCAGCCGCTGGGCGTCGGCCGGGCTCGGCGGGCCCGGGCTGACCGCGCGGGCGAACAGGGCGCGGACGGCGGCCCGCAGGCCGGTGATCCGCAGCCGCAGCCGTTCGTCCGCCCGTACCGCCCCGGTGGGCAGTCCGTGTGCCGTGGCCAGCCAGTCCGCGAGGCCGGCGACCGTGGCCAGGTCGTCGGCCACGCCGCCCGCGCCGTCGTGCCGGATGGTGCTCGCCAGGTCCAGGGCGGGCCAGCGCTCCTCCATCGCGTCCCTCTCTCCGCTCACTTGATGACTTCGGCGCGGTCAGTCTATGGTCCTCACGGTAAAACGAGAAATTACCGTGAGAAAGGACCGCGGCCGTGCTGCTGCTTGCCCAGATCAGTGATCTGCACCTGGACGGAACCGAGCGGGCCACCGAACGCGCCACCCGGGTCGTGCGGCACCTGCGCGACCTGCCCCGGCCCGTCGACGCCCTGCTGGTCACCGGCGACATCGCCGACCACGGCACGGCCGAGGAGTACGCCGAGGCGGCCCGGATCCTCCAGCTGCCGCTCCCGGTGCTGACCTGCCCGGGCAACCACGACGTCCGCGCCCCGTACGAGGCGGCGTTCGGACCGCGCAACCAGGTGCACCGCCTCCCCGGCGTCACCGTCCTCATGTGCGACGTCACGATCCCCGGCCGGGACGAGGGCCGGCTGGAGAAGGAGACCCGGGCGTGGCTTGAGGACGTCCTCGCCGACCCGGCCGACCGGGACACCCCCGCGCTCATCGCCTTCCACCAGCCGCCCGTCGCCCTCCACCACCCGCTGCCGGACGCCGGGATGCTCCAGAACCCGGACGACCTGGCCGCCGTACTCGCCGCACACCCCCGGGTCGCCGCCGTCCTCACCGGCCACGCGCACACCGCCGCCGCCTCCGTCTTCGCCGGCCGCCCGCTGCTGGTGGCGCCCGCCGTCACCTGGACGCTGCGGATGCCCTGGGAAGGCGACCGGCCCGCCGACCGCGACCAGCCACCGGCCCTCGCCTACCACCTCCTCGACGACGCCGCCCGGCTCACCACGCACTTCCGCGTCGTCCCGTGACGGGCTTCGCCCTGGCGATCCTGCCGCTGGTCATCACGCCGGGAGCCAGCCTGACGCTGCTCATCCGGCATGTCACCGAAGGCGGACGGCGGCGGGCGCTGCCCGTCGTCCTCGGCATGGCCACCGGCCTGTACACCCATGCCCTGCTCGCCGTCGCCGGGCTCTCCGCCCTCGTCATGCGCTCCGAGACGGCGTTCACCGTGGTCCGGGTGGCCGGGGCCTGCTACCTCATCGGACTCGGCGTGTGGACCTGGCGCTCCGCCGGCCGGGAGCGGAGTGCGTCCGGCCGCCGGCAGCGCTGGCGTTCCCCGTACCCGCAGACGCTGTTCGCCACGGTCCTCAACCCCAAGGCGGCCTCGGTCTACCTCACCCTGGTCCCGCAGTTCCTCACCCCGGGGCGACCGCTCGCCGGGCAGATCCTCGCCCTGGCCACCGTGCAGGCCGTCATGGTCTCGCTGTGGCTCACGGCCTGGGCCCTGCTGCTGCCCCGCACCGCCGCCCGCCCGGGCGGCGAGCGCTTCCGGCGCACGGTCGGCCGGATCGCCGGCGCGATGCTGATCGGGCTCGGCGGGTGGGGCCTGATCAGCTGGTGACGCCGGGCCGGCCCAGGTGCGGGGCAGAGCAGGAGCGGCGATGAGTTTCCGGGTCCGCTCCGGTCTGCCCTTCCATGGAGACACAGCTGGACTTGGAACCGGCCGCGCGGCAGGCAGCGGCACTGCTGGACGGGGTGCGGGAGCGGCACTTCGACGCGCCGACGCCGTGCGCCGTGTACACGGTGCGCGATCTGCTCCGGCATCTGCTGGGGCTGACGGTCGCGTTCCGGGACGCCGCGCGCAAGGACTTCGGCCCCGCGACCCGGACGGACCCGGCGGACCCGGACGCTCCCCGGCCGGAGCCGGCCGGGGACTGGCGGGGGCGGCTGCGCACCCAGCTGGACGAACTGGTGGCAGCCTGGCGCGAACCGGCGGCGTGGCGGGGCGAGACCGAGGCCGGGGGGATCACGCTCCCGGCGCCGGTGGCCGGCGCCGTGGCCCTGAACGAGGTGTTCCTGCACGGCTGGGACCTGGCGCGCGCCACCGGGCAGCCGTACCGGGCGGACGAGGCGACCGCGCGGGCCTCGCTCGCCCTGCTGGCGCAGTCGGCGGACGCGGCGGAGCGGGCGGCCACCGGCTTCGGTCCGGCCGTCCCCGTACCGCCGGACGCCCCGCTGCTGGAGCGGGCGGTGGCGTGCAGCGGGCGGCTGCCGTCCTGGAGCCCGGGCGGCCGGTGATCCCGGTGCCCGGGCCGGTGTCCGCACCCTCCGGCCGGGGGCGTACCGCGCGCCGGGGGGCACGGGCGCGGCCACCGTCTCCCGGTAACGACAAGGCCGCCCCGCCCGGGAGATCCCGGGCGGGGCGGCCTTGTCGTTACCGTGCGGCGTCGCGGCGTCGCGGCGTCCCCGAGGCGGTGCGGGTCAGACCGTGCGCATCGCCAGGACCACGTTGTGGCCGCCGAAGCCGAAGGAGTTGTTCAGCGCGGCGATCCGGCCCGCCGGCAGCTCGCGCGGCGCGCCGCGGACGATGTCCGCGTCCGCCACCTCGGGGTCGATCTCGTCCAGATTCCGGGTGCCCGGGGCCGTCCGGTGGTACAGCGCCAGGACGGTGGCCACCGTCTCCACGCCGCCCGCGCCGCCCAGCAGGTGGCCGGTCATCGACTTGGTGGCGGAGATCGCCACGTGGTCGAGGTCGTCGCCCAGCACCTTGCGCATCGCCTTGATCTCCGCCACGTCGCCCTGCGGCGTCGAGGTGGCGTGCGCGTTGACGTGGACCAGTTCCTTCGGGTCGAAGTCGGTGGTCTCCTGGAGGTGCTCCAGCGCCGCCGCGATGCCCCGGCCGGTCGGCTCGGGCTGCGCGATGTGGTGGCTGTCGGCCGACAGGCCCTGGCCGATCACCTGGCAGTAGACCCGGGCGCCGCGCCGCGCCGCGTGCTCGGCGGACTCCAGTACGACCACGCCGGAGCCCTCGCCCATCACGAAGCCGTCGCGCGCCGTGTCGTAGGGGCGGGAGGCGCCCTGCGGGTCGTCGTTGTTCTTGCTCATCGCCATCATGTTGGCGAACGCCGCGATCGGCAGCGGGTGGAGGCACGCCTCCGTACCGCCCGCGACCACCACGTCGGCGCGGCCACTGCGGATCATCTCCACCGCGTAGCCCAGCGCCTCGGAACCGGACGCGCAGGCGCTGACCGGGGCGTGCACCCCGGCCCTGGCGCCGATCTCCAGGCCGACATTGGCGGCCGGGGCGTTCGGCATGAGCATGGGCACGGTGTGCGGGGAGACCCGCCGCGCGCCCTTCTCCTTCAGTACGTCGTACTGGTCGAGCAGCGTGGTGATGCCGCCGATGCCGGAGGCCACGACCGCGCCCAGCCGCTCCGGGCTCACCTGCGACTCGTCCTCGCCGGCCTTGCCGGTGAAGCCCGCGTCCGCCCACGCCTCACGCGTCGCGATCAGCGCGAACTGCGTGGAACGGTCCAGCTTGCGGGCCAGCGGCCGGGCCAGCACCTCGGTCGGCTCGACCGCGATGCCCGCCGCGAACCGTACGGGCAGCTCGGCCGCCCACTCCTGCTCCAGGGGCCGTGCGCCGGACTTTCCGGCCAGCAGGGCTTCCCAGGTTGACGCGCTGTCGCCACCCAGCGGTGTGGTTGCGCCGATGCCGGTGACAACCACCGTTCGATTGGTCGCGTTCACGGGACTTTCCTATCCGCTCGTCAGGTTTCAGAGGTACAGGGGTACCGCGCCACCACTGGGTGGCGACATGCGTCGGTGCCGACGGTGCGGCGGTTCAGCTCTGGTGCGTGAGGATGTAGTTGGCGGCGTCGCCGACGGTCTTCAGGCCCTTGACGTCGTCGTCCGGGATCTTGACCTCGAAGCGCTCCTCGGCGGCCACGACCACCTCGACCATGGACAGCGAGTCGACGTCCAGGTCGTCGGTGAACGACTTGTCCTCAAGCACATCCTCCGCGGGGATCCCGGCGATCTCGTTCACGATCTCACCGAGACCAGCGATGATCTCTTCCTTGGTGGCAGCCATTGCCGCGCTCCTTCAGTGTGCTGCGGTGGGTACCGCATCTGGGTGATGAAACGGCCCGGCGCTCGCCGTGCCGACTCAGTTGTGCTTAGGGGAGAGTAACGACCGTCGCGGCGTACACGAGCCCCGCCCCGAAGCCGATGACGAGAGCGGTGTCCCCGCTCTTCGCCTGACCGGTCGCCAGCATCCGCTCCATGGCGAGCGGAATGGAGGCGGCCGACGTGTTTCCGGTGGTCTCCACGTCCCGGGCGATGGCGACGTGCTCGGGCAGCTTCAGGGTCTTCACCATCGAGTCGATGATGCGCATGTTGGCCTGGTGCGGGATGAACACATCCAGGTCGGCGGCGGTGATCCCGGCGGCGTCCAGCGCCTGCTGGGCCACCTTCGCCATCTCGAACACCGCCCAGCGGAAGACCGTCTGGCCCTCCTGGCGCAGCGCCGGGAACTTCACCTCGCCGCTGGAGTCCACCGGCAGGTCGGAGACGTCACCGATACGGAACCGGTCCCACGGCACGGTCTGCGCGATGACGTCCGCCTTGTCGCCCTCCGAGCCCCACACGGTGGGGCCCATGGCGGGCTCCTCGGAGGGGCCGAGGACGACCGCGCCCGCGCCGTCGCCGAACAGGAAGGCCGTGGAACGGTCCTCCTTGTCGGTCAGGTCGGACAGCCGCTCCACCCCGATGACCAGGACGTACCGGGCGCTGCCGGAGACGATCAGGCCCTTGCCGACGGCCAGGCCGTAGCCGAAGCCGGCGCAGGCGGCGGAGATGTCGAACGCGGCGGCCTGGCCCGTCCCCAGCTTGTGGGCGATCTCGGTGGCCACCGAGGGGGTCTGCATGAAGTGCGAGACGGTGGCCACCACGACGGCGCCCACCTGGTCGGCGGTGATCCCGGCGTCCGCGATGGCCTTGCCGGCCGCGTCCAGGGACATCGAGGCGACCGTCTCGTCCTCGCCGGCCCAGTGCCGGGTCACGATGCCCGAACGCGAGCGGATCCACTCGTCGGAGGAGTCGATGTGCTTGAGGATCTCCTCGTTCGGTACGACCCGGGCCGGGCGGTAGCCGCCGACCCCGAGGATGCGCGCGTGGGGCGCGCCCGTGCCGGGACTGATGGTGGCGGTCATACTCGATGACTCCTCTTCGCCGTTATTCGCTTGATTCGCCGGCACCCGCGCCGGCGCCGGCCGCGGCGAGCAGCTCGCGGGCCTGGGGCAGCTCCTCCGGGGACTTGATCGCCAGCTGGGCGACCCCCTTCAGATTGCGCTTGGCCAGCCCCGCCAGGGTCCCGCCCGGGCACAGCTCCACCAGCGCGGTCGCCTCCAGGCTACGGAAGGTGTCCATGCACAGGTCCCAGCGCACCGGGTTGGAGACCTGCGAGACCAGGCGGCTCACGATCTCCTTGCCACTGCGGACGACCTCGCCGTCGGCGTTCGACACGTACCGCACCGAGGGGTGCGGGTCGGCGGCGCCGACGTCCCGGACGGCTGCCTCCATGGCGGCCACGGCGGGCGCCATGTGCCGGGTGTGGAAGGCCCCGGCCACCTTGAGTGCGATGACCCGTGCCTTCTCGGGCTTGTCGGCGGCCAGCGCCGCCAACTGCTCCAGGGTACCGGCGGCCACGATCTGGCCGCCGCCGTTGTTGTTGGCCGGGGTCAGGCCGAGCGCGTCGAGCTTCGCCGCGACCTCCTCCGGGTCACCGCCGAGCACGGCCGACATGCCGGTCTCGGTGACCGCCGCGGCCTCGGCCATCGCCAGACCGCGCTTGCGGACCAGCGTCATGGCCTCCTCGTCGCTCAGCACCCCGGCGATGGCCGCCGCGGCCAGCTCACCGACGCTGTGGCCCGCGACGACGCCGGAATACCGGGTGTCCTCGCCGAGCAGCGCCCGGGCGGACAGCAGGGCACCGGCGACCAGCAGCGGCTGGGCCACGGCAGTGTCGCGGATCTCGTCGGCGTCGGCCTCCGTGCCGTAACGGATCAGGTCCAGGCCGATCGCGTCGGACCAGGCGGTCAGCCGGTCACCGGCGCCGGGGACGTCGAGCCAGGGGCGCAGAAAGCCGGGCGCCTGTGCGCCTTGGCCGGGAGCTACGAGTACGAACACCCTCACACTCTCTCTTGGCCAAGGGTCTCCCCGCCGGTGGGGACGGGGACGAAGAACGGCTGATCGAGTTGTGAGGACCTTACAAGGCGAGGGGGGCCGGTGCTCCACCGGGTCACACCCGCTGCTCCCCGTCGGCGAGCCGGCCGAGCATCAGGGCGATGCGCAGCGTAAAGGCCGATCGGACGTCGGACGGCGGCCACCCGGTGACGTCCGTCACACGCCGCAGACGGTAGCGGACGGTGTTGGGGTGCACAAACAGCATCCTGGCGGCACCCTCCAGGGAGCTGGCCTGCTCCAGATAGACACTCAGCGTTTCCAGCAGCGCCGCGCCCGATTGCTGGAGCGGTCTGTAGATCTCCTCCACCAGCAGGGTCCTGGCCACGGGATCACCGGCCATGGCCCGCTCGGGCAGCAGATCGTCCGCGAGGACGGGGCGCGGGGCGTCCGGCCAGGCGGCGCACGCCCGGAGCCCGGCGGCGGCGGCCTGCGCGGAACGGGTGGCGGCCCGCAGGTCCCCGACCACGGGCCCGGCCACCACCGGGCCGGAGGCGAACGGGCCGATCAGCGACTTGGCGGCGGCCAGCGGATCGTCGCTGCCGCCGGTGATCACCACCAGCCGCTTGCCGAGCACCCCGGTGAGCACCTGGAGCTTGGCGTACCGGGCGGCGCGCCGGATCGCCTCGACCGTCAGCTCGCTGTCCCCGTTGGGGGCGCTGCCGAGCAGCACCGTCACATGGTCGGGCGAGGACCAGCCGAGCGCGGCGGCCCGGGAAAGATCACCCTCATCGGCTTCCCCGGACACCACCGCGTTGACGACCAGGGATTCGAGCCGGGCGTCCCACGCGCCGCGCGCCTCGGCCGCCTGCGCGTACACCTGTGCGGTGGCGAAGGCGATCTCGCGGGCGTACACCAGCAGGGCGCTGCGCAGCGCCTCCTCCTGGCCGGGGGCGGCGATCTCGTCGACGGCGGTCTCGACGACCTCGATGGTGGTGCGGACCATCTCGACCGTCTGGCGCAGGGTGATCGCCCGGGTCAGCTCGCGCGGGGCGGTGCCGAACACATCGGTGCTGATGGCCTGCGGGGTCTCGGGGTGCCGGAACCACTCGGTGAACGCCGCGATGCCGGCCTGGGCGACCAGGCCGATCCAGGACCGGTTCTCCGGTGGCATGGCGCGGTACCAGGGGAGTTGCTGGTCCATCCGGGTGATCGCGGCAGCCGCCAGCTTCCCGGACGACTGTTCGAGGCGGCGGACGGTGGCGGCGTGCGGGTGGCTCTGATCGGCATCGGACACGGGTCCAGCCTGCCTCATCCCGCGGGTGCTCATTCCCGGCGGGGGTGTCCGGGCGGGTGGATACGGTGGCCCCATGCTTGACGAACGGGTACGGGTGCAGCGCGGGTCGGACCGGCACCGGGGCGGGGAGCCGGGGGAGGGCATCGACAGCCGGTACGCCTTCTCCTTCGGTGGTCACTACGATCCGGAAAATGTCCGGTTCGGGTCGTTGGTGGCCTGTAACGAGGAGCGGCTGGCGCCGGGCAGCGGCTTCGCCGAGCACCCGCACCGCGATGTCGAACTGATCAGCTGGGTGCTGGCCGGCGAGCTGACGCACCGGGATGCCGCCGGGCGCACCGTCACCCTGCGCCCCGGCGACCTCCAGCACCAGTCGGCGGGGGCGGGCATCCGGCACACCGAGCGCAACGCGGGCGCCGCGCCGCTGCGGTTTCTCCAGCTGTGGCTGGAGCCGGCGACGGCGGGCGGCGAGCCCCGGTACACGGTGGTGCGGTCGGTGGCGGACGGCGAGCCGTACGAGGTGCCGGCGGCGGGCGCCCGGCTGTGGGTGCGGCGCCCGGCGGCCGGGGAGCGGGTCGGGCTGCCGCCCGCGCCGCGCGTCTATCTGCACGTGGCGGCGGGCGCGGTGCGGCTGGGGGAGACGGTGCTGGCGGAGGGGGACGCGGCCCGGATCACGGACCCGGGGCGGGAGCCGCAGCCGGTGGCGGTGGCCGGGGCGGCGGGGACGGAGCTGCTGGTCTGGGAGTTCGACGGCTGACGCGGGCTGGGGGTGGGGACGGGGACGGGGCGGCGGGGGTCCGTGCGCGCGGATCAGCCGGTTGGCCGTACACCGTCACACAGGGGTAATCCGGGGGATATCAGCGGTCCGTACGGGTCGCTTACCGTCCAGCCATGGCCAGAACTTCGGAAGCTCAGGTCCATCCCGTCGACGACGTTCCGCGCCCCACCCGCCTCCTCGCCTTCGGCCTCCAGCACGTCCTCGCCATGTACGCCGGAGCGGTCGCCGTCCCCCTCATCGTCGGCGGCGCGCTCGGCCTCGGCCCGGCCGAGCTGGCGTACCTCATCACCGCCGACCTGCTGATCTGCGGCATCGCCACCCTCATCCAGTGCGTCGGCTGGTGGCGCTTCGGCGCCCGGCTGCCCATCATGCAGGGCTGCACCTTCGCCGCCGTCACCCCCATGGTGCTCATCGGGCAGGACGGCGGGCTGCCCGCCATCTACGGCTCCGTCATCGTGTGCGGGATCGCCATCATGCTGCTCGCCCCGGTCTTCGGACGGCTGCTGCGGTTCTTCCCGCCACTGGTCACCGGCACCGTCATCCTCATCATCGGCCTCAGCCTGCTGCCGGTCGCCGGGAACTGGGCCGCCGGCGGCGCCGGGGCCGACGACTTCGGCGACCCGCGCCACCTCGCCCTGGCCGGCGGCGTCCTGCTGGTGATCCTGCTCGTCCAGCGGTTCGCCCCCGGACTGCTCGGCCGCGTCGCCGTCCTGGCCGGCATCGCCGCCGGCACCGCCGTCTCCGTCCCGCTGGGCCTGACCGACTTCTCCGGCGTCGCGGACGCCGACTGGCTCGGCGTGAGCACCCCCTTCCACTTCGGGGCGCCCGAATTCCAGCTCGCCGCCATCCTGTCCATGCTGGTGGTGGGGCTGGTGTGCATGACCGAGACCACCGGCGACCTGATCGCGGTCGGCGAGCTGACCGGTCGCCGCCCCGACGCCCGCCGGCTCGCCGACGGGCTGCGCGCCGACGGCTTCTCCACCGTGCTCGGCGGCGTCTTCAACACCTTCCCCTACACGGCGTACGCGCAGAACGTCGGCCTGGTCGCGCTCACCCGGGTCCGCAGCCGCTGGGTGGTCGCCGCCGCCGGCGCGCTGCTCGTCCTGCTCGGACTGCTGCCCAAACTCGGCGCCGTCGTCGCCGCCGTCCCGGCACCCGTGCTCGGCGGGGCCGGGCTGGTGATGTTCGGATCGGTCGCCGCCAGCGGGCTGCGCACCCTCGCCACCGTCGACTTCGGCGGCGGCGCCGGCGCCCACCGGCTGACCGTCGTCGCGGTCTCGGTGGCCGTCGGCCTGCTGCCGGTCGGGGTGCCGGGCATCTACGAGCGCTTCCCGCACGGCGCGCAGACGCTCCTGGACAGCGGCATCAGCGCCGGCTGCCTCACCGCCATCGCGCTCAACCTGCTCTTCCACCACCTCCCGCGCCGGAGCGCGGTGTCACCGGACGCGCCGGATGTCCCGGAGGCGGTGTCGGACGGCGGCGCGCCGGTGCGGGGTACGGCGGACGTACGGGAGGCGGCGCGGGCGGCGGATACGGCGGATGTTCCGGCGCACGACGGGCCTCCGGCGCCGGACGTACCGGAGGCGGCGGACGCGCCGCCCCCGCCGCCCGGTGGCAGCGCGCGGGAGCCCCGCGACGCCGCCGCGCCCTGAGCGCCGGCAGTTCAGGCGCCGCGCAGCTCCGCCAGCACCGCGTCCGTGAACGGCGGCCACGCCTGGGCCGCCCACGACCCGAACGCGCGGTCCGTCAGCGCCACACACGCCGCGCCCGCGTCCGGATCGACCCACAGGAACGTGCCGGACTGCCCGAAGTGGCCGAAGGTACGCGGCGAGGAGGCGGCCCCCGTCCAGTGCGGGCTCTTGTGGTCCCGGATCGAGAAACCGAGGCCCCAGTCGTTCGGCTTCTGGTGCCCGTAGCCCGGCAGCACCCCGTTCAGCCCGGGGAAGACCACCGAGGTCGCCTCCGCCACCGTCTCCCGCGCCAGCAGCCGGGGCGCCTGCACCTCGGCGGCGAACGCGAGCAGATCGCGCACCGTCGAGACGCCGTCCTTGGCGGGCGAGCCGGCCAGCTCCGTGGCGCCCATGCCCAGCGGCTCCAGCACCGCCTCCCGCAGATACTCCGCGAACGGTATCCCCGTCGCCTTGGCGATGTGCTCGCCCAGCACCTCGAAACCGGCGTTCGAGTACAGCCGGCGGGTGCCCGGCTCCGCCATCACCCGGTGCTCGTCGAACGCCAGGCCCGAGGTGTGTGCCAGCAGATGCCGCACCGTGGAGCCGGGCGGACCGGCCGGCTCGTCCAGCTCGGTGGCGCCCTCCTCCACCGCCACCAGCGCCGCGTACGCCGCCAGCGGCTTGGTCACCGACGCCAGCGGAAACCGCTGCCCGTCCGGCCCGCGCACCCCGGCCACCCGGCCGTCCGCCAGCACCACGCCCGCCGCCGCGGCCGGCACCGGCCAGCTGTCGATGATCTCCAGACTCCGCATGCCCCCGAGCGTAACGCCCGCCGCCCCACGGCCCTCCGGGGGTGCGGGCGCCGCCGGGCGGGCCGGAAAACACCCCTTGCCTGGAGTGCGCTCCAGCTCCTTAGCGTGGACCCATGACCCTGACCCAGCCGGCACCGACCGCACCGGCACCGGCCCCGGCAGCCGACACCACCGGGGACCCGACCGGGGACGAGGACCTGTGCGCCTCCGTGGACCGCCCGCACCCGCGCCCGCACGGACGGGACCTGTACAGCATCAGCGAGGTCGCCGCCCACACCGGGCTGAGCGTCCACACCCTGCGCTGGTACGAGCGCATCGGCCTCATGCCGCACATCGGCCGCTCCCACACCGGGCAGCGCCGCTACACCAACCGCGACCTCGAATGGCTCGCCTTCGTCGGCAAGCTGCGGCTGACCGGAATGGCGGTGGCGGACATGGTGCGCTACGCCGATCTCGTACGGCAGGGGGACCACACCTATCCGGAACGCCGCGCCCTGCTGGTGGCCACCCGTGAGGATGTGCGCCGCCGCATCGCCGAACTGCACAGCACCCTCTCCGTCCTCGACTTCAAGATCGACCTCTACAGCACCGAGGAGCACCGATCATGAGCACCACCCTCGACCGGGTGCCGCTGGGCACCGGCGGCCCGCTCACCGGCGTCCAGGGCCTGGGCTGCATGGGCATGAGCGCCTTCTACGGCCCCACCGACGCCGACGCCGCCCGCGCCACCCTGGAGCGCGCCCTGGAACTCGGCGTGACGCTCTACGACACGGCTGACATGTACGGGGCGGGCGAGAACGAGAGGTTCCTGGCCCCGTTCGTCCGCGCCCACCGCGACGAGATCACCATCGCCACCAAGTTCGCCCTCCAGCAGGACCCCGCCGACCCGGCGGGCCGGATCATCCGCAACGACCCCGCCTATGTGCGCGAGGCCGTCGAGGGCAGCCTGCGGCGGCTGGACGTCGAGGTCATCGACCTCTACTACATGCACCGCCGCGACCCGGACGTCCCGCTGGAGGAATCGGTCGGCGCCATGGCCGAGCTGGTGACCCAGGGCAAGGTACGGCGCCTGGGTCTCAGCGAGGTCACCGGCGCCGAACTGCGCGCCGCGCACGCCGTGCACCCCATCGCCGCGCTCCAGTCCGAGTGGTCGCTGTTCTCCCGCGACGTGGAGCGCACCGCCGTCCCCGCCGCCGGGGAACTGGGCGTCGCGTTCGTCCCCTACTCACCGCTGGGCCGTGGCTTCCTCTCCGGCGCCTTCACCGACACCGAGACCGACCTGAGCGCCGACGACTTCCGCCGCCGCCAGCCCCGCTACAGCGGCGACAACCTCGCCGCCAACCGCGAACTCCTCAACCCCCTGCGGCGCGTCGCCGAGGCCCACGGCGCCACCATCGGGCAGATCGCCCTCGCCTGGGTGCAGCAGCAGGGCCCGCTGCGCGGCATGACGGTCATCCCCATCCCGGGCACCCGGCACGTCTCCCGGGTCGAGGAGAACACCGCCGCCACCCGCATCGTCCTCACCGACGAGGAACGGGCCGTCCTGGAGCCCCTGGCCTCCCAGGTGGCCGGTGACCGCTACGCCGACATGAACTTCACCTCGGCCGGGCGGGAGCAGCGGGAGTAAGGGCACCCGCCCGCCCGTCACCGACCGGGCGCGCCGGGGCGGTCGTGGCGCCGCGCGAGCCGCCGGAGCACCGCGTACAGCAGGCGGTACGCCAGCGACGCGGCGAGCGGCGTCACCAGCCGCCGTACGCGCCGGGAGCGCAGCAGGGACCGCGCAGCGGAGCTCACGAGTGGTACCGGCGGGCCCATCGGGGTTCCACCTCCATCCATTCCCGGCCCCAGGAGCGGTCGTGGCCGCGCTCGAAGCGTTCCCGCGCCAGATGCCGCGCCAGCAGCAGCGCCGCGCCGACTCCGCCCGCCGCCAGCAGGCCGGAGGCCGAGGACTGCACCGCCCTGGCCACCGGCCCCGGCGGCGCCTCGGTCGGGGCGCCCGAGCTGTCCAGCCACACGGTCACCTCGTCGCCGGGCTCGCCGCCCCGCTCCAGGGGCACCGTCTGCGTACGTTCTGTGCCGTCCGGCTCCTGCCAGCGTACGGTCGCGGTGGTCTCGCCGTTGCTCGGCCGCACCGCAGGGTTCGGGGCGGCCGAGCGGGCGTCGTCCACCACCACCGCCGGGGTGCTGTGCCGGGTCTGCTCCTGCCGGAGAGCGCTCTGCCAGGTGCTGGCGAACGCCAGCGTGCCCACCAGCACGGGCCCGGCCACCAGCAGCACCGACAGCACCAGCAGCACCACGGCCTCCACCACATCGCACCGCCGCCGCAGCGGGGAGCGGTGCCAGCGCCACGTCCGCCTTCTGTCCGCCATCGCAGTCGGTCCTCGGTCCTCGCATGCCGCGTGGCCCCCGTCGTGCCGCATCCGAGTACCCGGGACCGGCCGGGTAACCCTTCCGGGCGCCTCAGACCACGGCGAACGTGTACAGCGAGAACGCCGCCGCCAGCACCCCCGCCAGCGCCCGCCGCCCCGCCGGGACACCCACCCACGGCTGCTCGAAACGCCTGGTCAGCGCCCCGATACCGAGCAGCAGCACCGCGAAGAGCGGCAGCCACAGCAGCCGCAGCGCCACCCAGCCGAGCGTCGCCGGGTCGGCCGTGAGCCCCGCCACCGCCGCGCCGCCGTTCAGCGCCGCCGCCGGGATCGCGGCGGCCAGCATGGCGCTCTGGTGCCAGCACAGGATCGTCATCGCGCTCAGATTGATCACCACCACCGGCGCCCACAGCGCCGGACGCGCCAGCAGCGCCGCCAGCCGCTCCCGCACCAGCACCGCCACCCCCGACTGCGCGGCGGCCAGCGCCAGGACCAGCAGCGACGGCGGGTGGGAGTTCGTCCGCGCCTCGCCCGGCACCCCCACCATCGACGCCGGGTAGCCGAAGACGGTCAGCAGCACCGCGAACAGCACCGCCCCGCCGCCCAGCAGCAGCCACCCGGCCGCCCGCCGCGACAGCCGGCCCACGCCCCACACCAGCCCCAGCTGGTAGCCGAACAGCCAGCCCGGCAGCAGATTCAGCAGCCCCAGCCAGGACGGCATGGCCTCCGCGAACGGCCCGTACCGCAGCGCGTCCACCACCGCGACCGCCGTCAGCAGCGGCAGCGCCGACCACAGCCCGGCGCGCTCGGCGGCGCGCAGCGCGTACGGGGTGAGCGCGGTGATCACCGCGTACACGCCCACGAACCACAGCGGCTGCACCACCAGCACCGACGCCGTCCGCAGCGTGGCGCCCGGCACCCCGGCCAGCGACAGCAGCGGCAGCAGCACCGCCCACCCGGCCGCCACCCCGAGCACCGGGCGGCCCAGCCGCAGCAGCCGGCCGCGCAGCCACGCCCCGGACCCGGTGCCGCGCTCCCGGGCCCGGCGCAGCGACAGGGCCGAGGCGTAGCCGCCGACCAGGAAGAAGATGCCCAGCAGCTGGAAGAACCAGCTGGCCGGGGCCAGCGCCCCGAGCGCGGCGAGCGGGCTGGCGTTGTGCAGCGCCCCCGTCTCGTCCAGGGTGAACCCGCCGACCAGCCAGTGACCGGCCGGGACCGACAGCAGCGCGAGCGCCCGCAGCCCGTCGACGGCGCGGTCCCGGTGGGCGGGGGTGCGGGCCTCGATGGCGGTGACGGCGGCGCGGACATCAAGCGGCAGGGACATCGGAGCACTCCGGAAAGGTCGGGGCGCAGCCGACCAGCTGGTGGGCGCCCAGGATGATGGCGGAGAGGTTGTGCAGCGCGTCGGAGCCGGCGGCCGTGTAGCCGGCGTGGCCGGTCACGTCCTCGGAGGTGAACACCCGGGCCCCGTACGCGGGATCGGTGGGGTCGGTGCCGTGCCCCAGGCCCAGGAACTGGACGTTGGGCACGGCGCTGATCCAGTCGGCGGGCGCGCGCGAGGCCCACACCCGCGCCTCGGTGCCCAGGGCGGCGGCCGAGCCGGACCGGGTGCCGGGGCTGCCCACGAACACCAGGTCGCCGGCGGCGAACGCGGCCCCCGCGTCCCGTGCCGCCACCCCGCACACCACCGAGCCGTAGCTGTGGCACAGCACGGTGGGCGCGGCGGCGGTGGACGTGGTCCGTTCGAGGCCGGCCAGGAACCGGTCCAGGCGCTGCGCCCCGGCGCGCGCCAGCCGGTCGCCGGCCAGCTCCGGGCCGGCGCCCTCGGGGGTGGTGTAGCCGACCCAGGCGATGGTCGCGGCGGGGACGTCCGGCGCGTCGGCGGTCACTTGGGCGAGCAGGTCGCGGGCCCAGGTGGTGGGGGTGCGGTGGCTGTCCAGGTCGTTGTCGGTGCCCGGTACGACGACGGCGACGCGCTCGGCGGCCGGCAGGTCGCCGTACACCTCGGCGAACGTGCCCCGGCCGCGCGGGTCGAAGGACAGGAGCTGCCGGCCGGGCTCCGGCTCGGTGCCGTAAAGCGCCTCCCAGTTGCGGGCGTTGGCCGCGTACCGCAGTTCGACGGGGGCCCCGTCGAGATTGCCGACCGTGAGCGGGTGCCGGGCCGCCAGCTCCGCGCCCTGTGCCTCGCTCAGCCCGGCGAAGAACGCCGCCACCTCGGCGGGTGCCGCCGTGGCCGGATCGGGCAGCGGCACGCCCAGGCTGTCGTCCGCCCGCCAGTCCGCCGCCCCGGGCGGCGGGCCCTCGACGATCGCGGTGTGCGGACCGAAGGTCCACCCCCCGGTCGCGGTGGCGGCGGCCAGTGCCAGGACGGCGGTGGCCAGCGCCCGTGTGAGTCGGCGGCGCGGCATGACATCTCTCCCTCTTCTCCGGACGGGAGGGAGAGTGCGGGGGAGGTGTGCGTCACCGCGTCACACCGGGGAGCCATTCCCGGTGTCATACCGGGGTAGGGGGTACGGCGGTCGGTTGGTCGGGCGGGTGAGCGCGCCGGGCGGGCGGGTGTGCGCGCCGGGTGTCAGTGGTCGCCGGGGGAGACCAGGCCCGACTCGTAGGCGAAGATCACCGCCTGGGCGCGGTCGCGCAGCCCCAGCTTGCCCAGGATGCGGCTGACGTGGGTCTTCACCGTCTGCTCGGCCACGAAGAGGGAGGCGGCGATCTCCTGGTTGGACTGGCCCCTGGCCACCAGCACCAGCACCTCGGACTCGCGCGCGGTGAGGCCCTTCAGCCGCAGCGCCGGCTCCTTGCGGCGCGGACCGGACGGGCGGGCGGCGAAGTCGGCGATCAGCCGGCGGGTGACGGAGGGCGCCAGCAGCGCGTCCCCGGCGGCCACCACCCGCACCGCCGCGATCAGATCGGCCGGCGGCGCGTCCTTCAGCAGAAAGCCGCTGGCCCCGGCGCGCAGCGCCTCGTACACGTAGTCGTCGACGTCGAAGGTGGTCAGCATGAGCACCCGGGGCCGGTGCACGACGCCCGGCGGCGGGTCGAGGAGGCGGCGGGCCGCCTCAAGACCGTCCATCACCGGCATCCGGACGTCCATCAGCACCACGTCGGGGTGCGCGCGGCGGCTCAGCTCCACGCCCTCGGCGCCGTTGACGGCCTCGCCCACCACGTCGATGTCGCTCTGCGCGGCGAGCAGCGCGGCGAACCCGGCCCGTACCATCGCCTGGTCGTCGACGATCGCCACCGTGATCGCGGCGCCGGTGCTGGTCATGCGGTCTCCCCCGGGGTGGTTCCGTCCAGTGGCAGCACGGCCGCCACCCGGAAGCCGCCGTCCGCCGTCCGGCCGGTGTCAAGGGTGCCGCCGACCAGGCGGGTGCGCTCCCGCATCCCGATCAGACCATGCCCGGTGCCGTGCGCCTCCAGCGGTCTGGCGGGTGCGGACGCCGGTCCGTTGACGATCTCCACGCGCAGCGCGCCCCGGTCGGCGTCCACCGCCACCGTGACCGCCGCCTCGGCGCCCGGCGCGTGCCGGACGACGTTGGCCAGCGCCTCCTGAACGATCCGGTACGCGCTCAGCGTCACCGCCTGCGGCAGCTCGCCGTGCTCCCCGCCCACGCCGGAGACCGTCAGCCGGGCGGCCACCCCGGCGCGTACGGCCGACTCGACGAGCGCGTCCAGCTCGCCGAGCCCCGGCTGCGGCGCCAGCTGCGGGTCGCCGCCGCTGCTCTCGCTGCGCAGCACGCCCAGCAGCCGCCGCATCTCGGCCAGCGACTGCCGGGCGGTACCGGCGATCGCCGAGAACTCGGCGCGGGCCGCCTCCGGCACCCCCTCGATGCGGTACGGGGCGCTGTCGGCCTGCACGGTGATCACGGACATGTGGTGCGCGACGACATCGTGCAGTTCGCGGGCGATCCGGGCGCGCTCCTCCAGCAGCGTGCGGCGGGCGCGCTCAACCTCGGTGGTGTGCTGGGCCTCCGACCGTTCCCGGACGGCGCCGCCGAGCAGCAGCACGACCCCGGACAGCACCACGAACAGCACATTGGAACCGGGGGAGCGGCCCGGACTCAGCAGCCCGAGCAGTACGGCGGCGACCACGGTCACCAGCCACACGGCGATCGTGGTGCGGCGGGGACGGCGCAGCGCCAGCGGGAGGCACAGCAGCAGATAGCCGATGATCGCGGGGGGCGGCCAGGGCCACGCCTGGTCGCCGAGGCTGTCCGCCCAGACCAGCAGGGCGAGCGCGGTCAGGACGTTGGCGCAGAAGACGATGTACCAGGCGGCCAGCGGCCGGGCGGCGGCCAGCAGCAGCGGGGCGGCGGAGGCCGCCCCCAGCGGCCCGGCGAGGCCGCCGGGCAGCCCGTAGTCGTTGAGCAGGACGACGACGCCGGTGGGCAGCAGCGCGGCGGCGGCGGCGAACCCGAGCACGTGCGGCAGCAGCCGCACCCACGCCCGCGACGAACGCGCCAGCGGCACCTCACCGGTCTCGGGCACGGCAAGCGCCTCGGACAACAGCACACCCTGCCGCCGCACGGCGGCCCACAGCCGCCCGGCACCCGCCTCGGAGATCCCCACGCCGCACAGCGTACGACTTGCCGTCAGCGGGACCACGGACGGCGGGCGCGGTCGCCGGGGCGGAGCGCCCGGTGCGGGCCGGTCGTCGGAGGACGGCCGGGGAGCTGGGCTCGTGCCGGGCCGTTCCTTCCGGTGCGCCGGCCCGTCATCCCCGGCGTGCCGGGAGAAACGGCCCGGTCCGGAGTGGTCCGCACGCGGGAAGCGTCACAGCTCCGCCAGCAGTTCCTTCTTCTTCTCCGAGAACTCCTCGTCCGTCAGCAGCCCCGCCCCGTGCAGGTCGCCCAGGTGGCGGATGCGGTCGGCGATGTCGGCCGGGTCCGCGCGGTGGTGGTGGGCCTTCGACGGGACCCGGGCCGGTTCCGTGCTGGTGACGGCCGCCAGGACCGCCGCCGCGAGGGGGAGGGATTCGTGCACCAGGCCGTAGCCCAGGCCGAAGCACACCGCCGTCGGGTCCTGGTCCGGCTCGGTCGTCGCGGGTTCCGGTTCGCCGTCGGGGCCGGGGCGCAGCAGGCGCAGGTGGCCGCCGGCGATCTCGGGGGAGCGCCATTCGATGCCGGCCAGCTCGCTGACCTGGAAGAACTGGTCGCCGGCCTTCCACTTCGCCGAGGACGCGCCGGTCGAGAACCAGCGGAAGGACACCACGTCGCCGTCGAAGGCGACCCGTGCGTCGTACGCCTTGAACTGGAGCGGCGCCGCCGGGGCCGCCACCAGGTAGCCGTCCGCCGGCTCGGCGGCGGTCGCGGGGAGGGCTGCCCGCAGCTCGTCCGCGTAGTACTCGGCCAGCGTCTCCCGCTCGGCCGGCAGCAGCAGCCGGTACGGATCGGCGGAGGACTTCAGCTGCCCGGCCGCCGCGTCCAGGAGCGGGTCGGCGCCCGGCCGGGGCACCGCGCGCAGCACCGTCGTTCCCTTGCGCTTTCCCGGGACGAGTTCCACCGAACTCAGCGCCTCGTACGGGATACGGCGCTCGCCGAGTATCTGGAAAAGCTTCGGCGTACGTATGCCCCGTTCGAAGCGGATGAGCACGGAGTCGGTGTCGAACTCCCAGGAGGAATGAATTCCCGCCAGCACATCACCCATGCGGGTTATCGTATGCGCCCGCGCTGACGCTTTCGCCTCTCGCGCCCGAGTGTGTCGAGTGGTCGCCAGCCGGTAGCGCTACGCGCATCACGTCAGCACCGCGCAGGGGTCGGACGGCGCGCAGTACGAGACGCCCGGCGCACACCGGACATCGTCGACCGCGCCGGTCGCCACCAGCGCCAGATTCACCAGGCTCTCGGCCCCCGGCTCGAAGTAGCCGCCGTGCCCCTCCGCGTCCCCGGCGCTGAGCAGCCGGGCCCCGAACTCCGGCTCCGCCGGATCGGCGCCGTGGCCCAGCGGGCCGACCTCCAGGTGCGGCACGGAGCTGATCCAGTCGTCCTCGGCGACCATCGCCCACACCCGGGCCCCGGTGCCCAGCGCCGTGACGTCCGGGGCGCGCATCCCGGGGCTGCCCGCGACCGCGATGTCGGTGACCCGGGCCGGGAGCCGGTCGGCGGCCAGGCCGCAGACCACCGAGCCGTAGGAGTGGCACAGCAGGGCCACCGGCGCCTCGCCCGGCAGCCCGGTCAGGGTGGTCAGCAGCCGGTCAGCGCCCGCCTCGGCCCGGTCGCCGGTGAACGCGGACATCGCGATGCCGGTGGGCGCGTCGTAGTCGGCCCAGGCGATGACCGCCGTGTTCAGGTCGGGCTCCAGGTCCCGTTCCTCGCGGTAGAGGGCCTGCGCCATGCCGACCGGCGCCGTGTACTTGCCGAAGGTCTTCTGAAAGCCCAGCAGATCGCTGTCCACGCCCGGCACGATCAGCGCGACGCGGTCGGCGCTCTCCAGGTCGCCCAGCACCTCGGCCACCTTGCCCCGGCCGCTCGGGTCGAAGGCGAGGATCTGCCGATCCGGGGACGCCAGCGTCTCGAAGCGGTTGAGCCGGCGCTGCGCCTCGTGCGCCCCGGCGGGGGAGAACCCGCCGATGGCGATGCGCTCGCGTTCGGCCTCGGCGGCGTCGGCGAGCGCCACCCGGTTGGCTTCGTACCGCAGGGTGAGCGGGGCGCCGGCCAGATTGCCGACGACGAGGGGGTAGGTGAGGGCGAGGGTGTCCGCCTCGGCGTCGGTGAGGCCGGCGAAGAAGGCGGAGATCTCGGCGGCGGGCCGGTCGGGGCCGGGCAGCGGCGCGCCGTGCAGGGTGTCCCGGGACCAGGCGTCGTGTTCGCGGGTGTAGGCGCTGGGCGGCGGCGTGTCGCCCCTGGCCATCCAGCCGGCGGTGGCCAGCACGGCGAACACCACCGCCAGCGGGAGCAGTACGCGCCGGGCGGTGGCTTTCCACGGGGGGCGGTCCTGGCGGAGCGCGGCGACAGTCAGCACTATGCGCGCATCATATGAGCCCTCAGGACGCAAATCGGACAGGCCCCGCCGTGGCGTGTGACACACCTCGATGGGGCCTGACCAGCCTTTATGTGCTACTTACGCGTCGCCGCCCTCCGGTCCCGGGTCGGCGGCGGCCACGTCCAGCAGCTGGTAGCGGTCGATCGCGGTGCGCAAAACCGAACGGTTGAGCTTGCCGTCCCGCACCAGTTCGGTCAGCACCCCGAGCACGATCGAGGGCGCGTCGATGTGGAAGAACCGCCGGGCCGCGCCCCGCGTGTCGGCGAAGCCGAACCCGTCGGCGCCCAGCGACTGGTACGTGCCGGGCACCCAGCGCGCGATCTGGTCGGGGACCGCCCGCATCCAGTCGGAGACCGCGAGCACCGGCCCATGGGCGTCCCGCAGCGCGCGGGTCACGTACGGGACGCGCGGCTCCTCCTCCGGGTTCAGCAGGTGGTGTTCCTCGGCCGCCAGCGCCTCGCGCCGCAGTTCCGTCCAGGACGTCGCGGACCACACGTCCGCCCGGACGTCCCACTCCTCGGCGAGGATCCGCTGGGCCTCCACCGCCCACGGCACCGCCACGCCCGAGGCGAGGATCTGCGCCGCGACCGTGCCGCCGGTGCCCGCTCGGTAGCGGTACAGGCCCTTGAGCAGCCCTTCGGTGTCCAGCCCCGCCGGCTCGGCCGGGTGCTGGATCGGCTCGTTGTAGACCGTCAGGTAGTAGAAGACGTCCTCGGCGTCGGGGCCGTACATCCGGCGCAGCCCGTCCCGCACGATGTGGGCGATCTCGAAGCCGAACGCCGGGTCGTAGGCGACGCACGCCGGGTTGGTGGAGGCCAGCAGCTGGGAGTGGCCGTCCGCGTGCTGGGTCCCCTCGCCGGTCAGGGTCGTGCGCCCGGCGGTCGCGCCCAGGACGAAGCCACGCGCCAGCTGATCACCCATCTGCCAGAACTGATCGCCGGTGCGCTGGAAGCCGAACATCGAGTAGAAGACGTACACCGGGATCAGCGGTTCGCCGTGCGTCGCGTACGACGAACCCGCCGCGATCAGCGACGCGGTGCACCCCGCTTCCGTAATCCCGTCGTGCAGCAGCTGCCCGGTCGGCGACTCCTTGTACGACAGCAGCAGCTCCCGGTCCACCGACTCGTACATCTGCCCGAGCGGGTTGTAGATCTTCGCGGACGGGAACAGCGAGTCCATGCCGAAGGTGCGGTACTCGTCCGGGGCGATCGGCACGAACCGCTTCCCGATCTCCTTGTCCCGCATCAGGTCCTTCAACAGCCGCACGAACGCCATCGTGGTCGCGATCGACTGCTGCCCGCTGCCCTTGCGCAGCGCCCCGTACGCCTCCTCGCCCGGCAGCGTCAGCGGACGCGCCCGCACCACCCGGGTGGGCACGTAGCCGCCCAGCTCCCGGCGCCGGTCGTGCATGTACTGGATCTCCGGCGACTCGCGGCCCGGGTGGTAGTACGGCGGCAGGCCCTCCTCCAGGTCCCGGTCGGGGATCGGCAGCCGCAGCCGGTCCCGGAAGCCCTTCAGATCGGCCACCGTGAGCTTCTTCATCTGGTGGGTGGCGTTGCGGCCCTCGAAGTTCGGCCCGAGCGTCCAGCCCTTGACCGTCTGCGCCAGGATCACCGTCGGCTGCCCCCGGTGCTCCTTGGCCGCCCGGTACGCCGCGTAGATCTTGCGGTGGTCGTGCCCGCCGCGCCCCAGGTGCAGGATCTGGTCGTCCGTCATGTGCTCGACCATGGCCCGCAGCCGCTGGTCACCGCCGAAGAAGTGGTCGCGGATGTAGCCGCCGGACTCGGTGGCGTACGTCTGGAACTGCCCGTCCGGGGTGGTGTTGAGCTTGTTGACCAGCGCCCCGTCCCGGTCCTGCGCGAGCAGCGGGTCCCAGGAGCGGTCCCACACCAGCTTGATGACGTTCCAGCCCGCGCCCCGGAAGACCGACTCCAGCTCCTGGATGATCTTGCCGTTGCCGCGGACCGGCCCGTCCAGCCGCTGGAGGTTGCAGTTGATGACGAAGGTGAGGTTGTCCAGGCTCTCCCGCGCCGCGATCGTCAGCTGGCCCAGCGACTCCGGCTCGTCCATCTCGCCGTCGCCCAGGAACGCCCACACGTGCGAGCGGGAGGTGTCGGCGATGCCGCGCGCCTGGAGGTAGCGGTTCATCCGCGCCTGGTAGATCGCGCCGATCGGGCCCAGGCCCATGGAGACGGTCGGGAACTCCCAGAAGTCCGGCATCATCCGCGGGTGCGGGTAGCTGGAGAGGCCGTAGGGCGCCTTGGAACGCTCCTGCCGGAAGCCGTCCAGATGGCGCTCGCCCAGCCGGTCGAGCAGGAACGCGCGGGCGTAGATGCCGGGGGAGGCGTGGCCCTGGAAGAAGATCTGGTCGCCGCCGTCGCCGCCGTCCTTGCCCCGGAAGAAGTGGTTGAAGCCCACGTCGTAGAGGGAGGCGGAGGAGGCGAAGGTGGCGATGTGCCCGCCCACCCCGATGCCGGGGCGCTGGGCGCGCGAGACGGTGACGGCCGCGTTCCACCGGGTGGCGTTGAGGATCTTGCGTTCGATCTCCTCGTCACCGGGGAAGTACGGCTCGTCCCTGGTCGCGATCGTGTTCACGTAGTCGGTGCTGCTCATCTCCGGCACGGCGACCCGCTTCTCGCGGGCGCGTTCGATCAGCCGGAGCATGAGATAGCGAGCCCTGTCCCGGCCGCGCTCGTCGACGGCCGCGTCGAGCGAGTCGAGCCATTCCCGGGTCTCCTCGGGGTCGAAATCCGGGACCTGGCTGGGCAGGCCGCCAATGATGATCGGGTTGCGATCGGATCCGGAAGCCACGCTGTTCCTTCACGTCCTTCGCTGGGAGGTGGGGGTGGTGTGGGGAGCTGTGGGGTGTTGTGCGGGGATTTGGCGCCGCCCCCATCGTGTACCGGGCGGCGGCGGGAAATCATCTCTACCGGGCGGTATTCCTCACTCCGGTGGACACCGCCGGCATACCGCCATCCGGCCGCTCCTGAGGGCCTGACACCGGGGTGCCGCTCACTGCGCGGGCGGCGTCTGAAACTATGACGCAGATCACGCAACCATGGCCGACACGGGCCACGGGCGTCAACGACGGGCCGGGTTCACAGGCCGGGTACTTGCGCGATTCGCCCGGCCCGTGTGGACTACGGCCCAAGCCGCGCGTCATTGCGCGGACCCGACCCGTACTGACTGAGACAGGACAGGAGCAATCCGTGAGCGCGACCGCGGACCACGCGGAGACCAACCTTGCCGTGAGGCTGGGTTTCCAGCCCGACATGGTGGTCCAGGAGATCGGCTACGACGAGGACGCCGAGGAGGAACTCCGCGAGGTCATCGAGGCCACCACGGGCCAGGAACTCGTCGACGAGGACTACGACGACGTGGCCGACGCCGTGCTGCTGTGGTTCCGCGAGGACGACGGCGATCTGACCGACGCCCTGGTGGACGCCCTGTCACTCCTCGACGAGGGCGGGCAGATCGTTCTGCTGACCCCCAAGCCCGGCCGTGACGGGTACGTCGAGCCGAGCGAGATCGGGGAAGCGGCGAAGACCGCCGGACTCTCCCAGACGAAGAACGTCAACGCGGGCAAGGACTGGACGGGCAGCCGGCTGGTCAGCCCCAAGGCGGCGGGCCGGAAGTAGAGCCGCGAGCGGTCCCCGGCGCCGTCCCGGTGGCCGGGGGCCGCAACGTAGGCTGGGCGCGACAGATGCAACCGACACCGGAACGGATGTCCGCCCATGGCGATTGAGCCCGGTACCAAGGCGCCCGACTTCACCCTCAAGAACCAGCACGGCCAGTCGGTCACCCTTTCGTCCTTCCGTGGCGAGAAGAACGTCGTGCTGCTGTTCTACCCCTTCGCGTTCACCGGCGTGTGCACCGGCGAGCTGTGCGCCCTGCGCGACGAACTGCCCACGTTCGTCAACGACGACGTCCAGCTGCTGGCCGTCTCCAACGACTCCCCGTTCTCGCTGCGCGTGTTCGCCGAGCAGGAGGGCCTGGAGTACCCGCTGCTGTCCGACTTCTGGCCGCACGGCGACACCTCCCGCGCCTACGGCGTGTTCGACGAGGAGAAGGGCTGCGCGGTGCGCGGCACCTTCATCATCGACAAGGAGGGCGTGGTCCGCTGGACGGTCGTCAACGGCCTGCCGGACGCCCGGGACATCGAGAGTTACGTCACCGCCCTCAAGGCGCTGTAACCCGGATCACCGCTCAACGCGTCGTAATGACATATTGGGGGCGGTTCGTGCGCCCCCGCACGCACCGCACCCGCACCACAACGGACTGGAGGACACCGTGGGAGTCAGCCTCACCAAGGGCGGCAACGTCTCGCTCACCAAGGAGGCCCCGAACCTGACGGCGGTGACCGTGGGCCTGGGCTGGCAGGCACGCACCACCACCGGTGCCGACTTCGACCTGGACGCCTCGGCCCTGCTGACCAACTCGCTGGGCAAGGTCATCAGCGACCAGCACTTCATTTTCTTCAACAACCTCAAGAGCCCCGACGGTTCCGTCGAGCACATGGGCGACGAGCTGGTCGGCGGCGCCGGTGACCAGGGCGGCGACGAGGAGGAGATCAAGGTCGACCTGGCGAACATCGCCCCCGACGTCGACAAGATCGTCTTCCCGGTGTCGATCTACGACGCCGACTCCCGCCAGCAGAACTTCGGCCAGGTCTTCGGCGCGTACATCCGCATCGTGAACCAGGCGGACGGCCGCGAACTGGCCCGCTACGACCTGACCGAGGACGCCTCGACCGAGACCGCGATGGTCTTCGGCGAGCTGTACCGGCACGGCGGCGAGTGGAAGTTCCGGGCCATCGGCCAGGGCTACGCTTCGGGGCTGCGGGGCATCGCACTCGACTACGGCGTCAACGTCTGACCCGTGACACGACGCCGTGACGCCCGGCGTGGGAGACAGGACTTCTCGTGATACTGAAAACCTTCGGCTGGTCCTTCGGGGTCACCGCCATGGGATTGGCGGCAGCGTTCTACTTCTGGGGGTGGGAGGGCTTCGCCGTCGTCGCGATCCTCTCCGTCCTGGAAATCTCCCTCTCCTTCGACAACGCGGTGGTCAACGCCGGTGTGCTGAAGAAGATGAACGCTTTCTGGCAGCGCATCTTCCTCACCATCGGCATCCTCATCGCGGTGTTCGGCATGCGACTGGTCTTCCCAGTCGCCATCGTCAGCGTCACGGCGGGTGTCGGCCCCATCGACGCGGTCCAGCTCGCGCTGGACGACCCCGATCAGTACGAGCAGATGGTCACGGACGCCCATCCGTCCATCGCCGCCTTCGGTGGCATGTTCCTGCTGATGATCTTCCTCAACTTCATATTCCAGGAACGGGACGTCCACTGGCTGGGCCCGCTGGAGCGCCCGCTGGCCAGGCTCGGGCGGATCGACGCCTTCTCGGTCGGTGTCGCGCTGGCCGCGCTGCTGCTGACCGCGAGCACGGTCGCCACGCACGCGTACCAGCACGGCGGCACCTACAGCGACGAGTCCAGCACCGTCCTGCTCTCCGGCATCGCCGGCCTGCTCACCTACCTGGTGGTCGGCGGGCTCTCCGGCTTCTTCGAGAACAAGCTGGAGGAGGACGAGGAGCGCGAGGAGGCCAAGGCCGAGGAGGCAGCCGAGGAGGCCAGGGCGGCCGGGCAGCAGCCCACCGTCGTCGGACTCGCCGGCCGGGCCGCGTTCTTCCTCTTCCTCTACCTCGAAGTCCTCGACGCCTCCTTCTCCTTCGACGGAGTCATCGGCGCCTTCGCCATCACCAACCACATCTTCTGGATGGCACTCGGCCTGGGCATAGGGGCCATGTACGTGCGGTCGATCACCATCTACCTGGTGCGCGAAGGCACCCTGGACGACTACCGCTACCTGGAGCACGGCGCCCACTACGCCATCGGCGCGCTGGCCACCATGCTCCTGGTCAGCATCCGCTGGCACCTGCCCGAGTGGGTCACCGGCGGGGTCGGGGTCGCGCTGATCGGCCTGTCGTTCTGGTCCTCGGTACGCGCCAACCGCGCGGACGCGGCAGCACGGCGCGAGGACGATTCCTCCGATGAATCCGCCATACCCTCCGGGGTGTGAGCGGCACAGGATTGCGGAAACCTAACAGGCGGGGCGCCGCTGGGCCACGTACCCAGGGCGCCCCGCCACGTGTTGGATGCGAGGGTTGGTGGAGTAGGTCATGGCGTCCCTGTGGAGTTACCTCAAGCGCGGCCGTGAGCCCTCGCAGAAGTTCGACACGGTGGGCGGCGCGACCAGCTACGCGTACGAACTCACCAAGCGGTACCCGAACTTCTCCCTCACCCGGCGCGGCGCCGACACCGGCACCCTGCGGGTCGACCTCTCCTGGCGGATGCGCACCGACATGGGCGGCTCCAGCCACCGCAAGCTGAACGCCTGGCGGCACCCGCTGGAGCTGTTCAAACCGGCCGAGATCCAGGGACACACCCAGGGGCTCGCCAACGTCGACTTCGACCTCGGCTGCCTCTACGAACTCAAGGACGGCACCAAGGGCGTGGTGCAGCCGCTGGGCGGGCTGACCGGCGAGTTCGGCGACCCGCCGTACATCAAGCTCAGCGGCGACGACCGGTTCGGCACCGCCTCCGGCGAGCAGATGTACATCAACCTGGACAACAAGGAGGAGATCAAGCGGCTGCTGATCTTCGTCTACATCTACGACGGAGTGGCCGCCTTCTCCCGGGCCGACGTGGTCGTCACCCTCATCACCAGCGACGGCAAGCACGTCGAGATCGGCCTCATCGACCCGCCGGACCAGGCCCACTCGTGCGCCGTGGTGCTCATCGAACACGACGAGAAGGGCCACCTGGTGGCGCGCCGCCAGGTCAAGTACACCTACGGCTTCCAGTCCGAGATCGACCACCTCTTCGGCTGGGGCATGTCCTGGGCCCGGGGCCGCAAGGCCGGCCGCGCCTGACGGCCGGACGGGCGGATGGGCGGCTCCGGGGATCTGAGTATCCGTACTCATGTCCGCCGGGGCACCGCCCTGATAGCTTCCCTCTGCCGAACGGGTGATGCGGGGAGCTGACGTTGTCGAACGGCCTGGAAGTCGATCCGAGCGAGTTGCGCGGCATCTCCGTCAACTCCGGGGTGGTCGCCGCCAATCTGGATGTGCTGCTGCGGCTGCTGCGCAACGCCGAAGGCGACGGCGCCGCCCCCGGCGGCGGCCTCGACGTGGTGGCCCGGCTCCGGGAGGTCCGTACCGGCTGGGAGGAACGGCTGGCCACCGTACGCGACGAAGCCGCCGACCTCGAACACCGACTGGACGCCGCCGCGGGCGACTTCACGGCCGCCGAGGACGGGAACCGGGCCGAGCTGGCCGCCGTCGGCGCCCGGCTGGAGCGGGGAGCCGCCGCCCCGTGATCACCGTCTCGCAGCTGAACGCGGCCCGCCCCGCCGACTTCGCCTCCGAAGCCGGCAACTGGTCGCAGTTCGCCACCTGGGCCGGCACGGCGAAGGAGTTCGTCGACCAGGAGATGGCCGACCTGCTGCGCGAGCGCTCCGGCGAGACCGTCACCGCCGCCCTCGGCCGGGTCACCGTCCTCGCCGACAACTGCGAGTACGCCCGCCTCCAGTCCGGCCTGGTGGCCGCCGCCCTGGACGGACTCGCCGAAGAACTCGGCGACGCCCAGCGGCGGTTGCGCGCCGCCCTGGCGGAAGCCGCCGAACACGGCTACCCGGTGGGCGAGGACGGTTCCGTCACCTTCCCCGAGGTCCCCGGAGCCGACGGCGGCACCGGCTGGCCCGGCGGCACCGCCCACCAGGGCGGCAACGGACCCGTGGGCGACTACCTGGACTCGGTACGCGCCCTCATCGGCGGCCCGCACGCCATCACCGCGCACGGCCTCGCCCAGCGGCTCGGCCGGGCCCTGCGGCAGGCCGAGGAGATCGACGAACGGTACGCCCGTACGCTGGCCGCCCTCGTCGTCGAACCCGGCCTGCGCATCACCTCGGCGATGTGGGCCGACGCCGGCGAGGACCTGCGCACCGTGGGCGCCGCGCTCACCGGCCTGCTGTCGGCCGCCGACATCCCGGCCGGCGCGACCCCGGCCGAGAACGCCGCCTGGTGGAACGGGCTGAGCGAGCGCGAACAGGACACCTACCTCGCGCTGTTCCCCGCCGCCGTCGGCGCCCTGGACGGGCTGCCCGCGACCGTACGCGACCGCGCCAACCGGGGCGTGCTGGAGATCGAGTACGCCCGCGTCAGCACCGAACTGGCGGAGGTGCGGGCCCGGGAACCCGCCGCCGGTGACCCCGGGCACGGCGACTGGCAGCGCGAACACGACCGGCTCGCGGGCCAGGTGCGCGGCATGGAGTCCATCCAGCGGCGCCTGGAGGCCGGCGGCAGCGGCGGGCTCCCCGAAACGTTCCTGCTCGCCTTCGCCACCGAGGGCAACGGCCGCGCCGTCGTCGCCGTCGGCAACCCCGACCTGGCCGACCACACCGCCGTCTACGTGCCCGGCACCGGGGCCCGGCTGGAGAACGTGGAGGGCGACCTGGTCCGCGCCACCCGGCTGTGGCGCGAGAGCACGGTCGCCGCCATGGGCGAGAGCGTGTCCACCATCATGTGGCTCGGCTACGACGCCCCCCAGAACGCCATGCCCTTCGAACAGGGCGAGATCATCCCCTCGGCCACCTCCCGCGGCTACGCCCTGGACGCCGCCCCGGCGCTGCGCGACTTCGCCGCCGGGCTGGAAACGGCCGCCGGCGGCCCCGACGCGGGGCACACCACGGTCATCGGCCACAGCTACGGCAGCACGGTGGTCGGCGCGGCGGCCAAGGACGGCGGCGGGCTCGCCACCGACGACATCGTGGCGGTGGGCAGCCCCGGCATGCTGGTGCCGTACGCCAAGGACCTGGGCGTGGGCGACGGCCACGTGTGGTCGATGGCGGCGGGCACCCTGGACGACATCGTGCCCAACGCGGGCCGGATGTTCCTGGGCGAGAACGACGCCGGGATCGGGATCGGCCGGTACGGCATCCCGTATCTGAAGACCGACTTGGTGCCCAACGTGCCCTCCGACGAGCAGTTCGGCGCGCATATCATGGCGAACGACTCCACCGGCCACAGCGCCTACTGGGACGAGAACTCCCAGAGCCTGCGCAACCAGTCGCGGGTGATCGCCGGCCGGTACGACGACGTGGAACTGGGATGAGCGCGGCGGCGCGGTGGTGGCCGGTGACCCGGGCGGCGGCCGTCCGGGCGGCGCTCACCGCGCGGGCGGCCCTGGCGGCCCTGGCGGCTTTGACGGCACTGACAACGGGATGCGGCGCGAGCATGACGAAGGACGCGAACGAGGCGCACGGCGCGCCCGGCGACGACGGCGACGGCACCGGCGACGGCACGCACGACGGCACCGGCACCGGTACCGGCCCGGTGGCCGAGAAGCCGGTCGAGATGGCGCGGGAGGAGCTGCGGGCCCTCTCCGACCAGCTGCTGGAGCTGGCCGCTCCCGCCGACGGCGCGACGGTCACCGACCCCGGCCCCGGCGTCGATGTGTGCGCCGATGACCCGGACCGCGAGCGGCTGTTCACGCTGTACCACGCCTGGGGCGTCCACCGGCTGCCGCGCGCCGATCTGGAGCGGGCGATGGACCGGCTGCGGCAGCACCTCCCGGCCGAGGGCTGGCTCGTCACCGAGGACGGCGTCCTCAACAACGCCAACCGCTCCCCGCGCCTGCTGCTGGAGCACCCAGGACTGCACACCGCCGCCGACATCACCCTGGCCGGGCGGGGCGACGACTCCCAGCTGCGCGTCACCCTCCAGACCGCCTGCTTCAGCACCCCGGAGGGCGAGAGCCCGGCGGGGGAGTACTGAGGGCAGGGGCGCGGCGCCCGGGTCAGGGCGCCGGTGGCAGGAACTGCGGGCCCTGCGGCGGCAGGACGACATCGGGCGCGGGCGGCGCCACGGGCGCGGCACCGGCCGGCGGGTAGCCGTACCCCGGGCCGCGCCGCGGATCGGGCGGCGGGTCGGCGGACGGCTGCGGCAGGGCGGACGGTGGCGGGGCGGCGGCCGTCACCCCGAACTCGGCCGCCAGCGCGACCAGACCGCCCCGGAACCCGAGCCCGGAGGCCCGGAAGTGCCAGCCGTCGCCCGACCGGTACAGCTCGCCGCAGATCACCGCCGTCTCGCCGGGCCCCGGCTCGGGCGCGAACCGGGCCAGCGGCTCGGTGGCGAGCGCCCCGTACAGCAGCAGATGCGGGTGGCTGCGGGCCGCGTCGAACCCCCGCTCCGCCGAGGCGGCCAGCACCACCCGGCCCACCGCCGGGTCCAGCCGGGCCAGTTCCGCCTCCACCGTGTCCAGCAGCCCGTGCCCGTCCCGCTGCTTGGGCAGCCGCCGCACCAGACCGGTGGGATGGCGCGGCTGGTTGTAGAAGACGAAGTCCCCCGGTGAGCGCACCCGGCCCGTACCGCCCAGCAGCAGCGCCGACAGGTCCAGGTCCGCGCCGCCGGGACCGCGCGGCGACCAGCGCAGCACCGCCCGCACCGAGGTGACCGGCAGCCGAACGGTGGCCCCCTTGTCCAGCGCATGCGTCATGGAGAAATCCTGCCTGCCGCCACACTGGCGAAACAACGGCGCGCTTACGATGGCCGAGATCCGGTGCTGCCGACGGGGTGCCCGGGAAACATCGACCGTCCGGGGTGAAATATGCGGCATTATGGGCACCTATCGGCTGCGCAACGTCGCGTCCTGTTCCATCAGGAGCCGGCCGAATTCAGCCTCAGCTCCTCCGTGCGCACCCTCGGCATGGCCCTGGGCGCCACCCTCTACAGCCCGGCCACCCGGCCCCGGCTCGCCGCCGACATCCGCAAACAGCAGGCCGCCGGGGTGGTCTCGATGGTCCTGTGTCTTGAGGACTCCATCAGCGACGCCGAAGTTCCCGGTGCCGAGGAGAACCTGGTGCGCCAGTTCGCCAGGCTGGAACGCGAAGGCGCCGACGACCGGCTGCCGTTGCTGTTCATCCGGGTCCGCACACCCGAACAGATCACCGACCTCACCAGCCGGCTCGGCACGGCGGTACGGCTGCTGGCCGGCTTCGTCCTGCCCAAGTTCACGGCGGACGCTGGCCCCGCCTTCCTGGAGGCCCTCACCGGCGCCGAGGTGATGAGCGGCCGGCGGCTGCTCGCCATGCCCATCCTGGAATCCCCCGAACTGCTCCACCTCGAATCCCGCGCCGAGCGCCTGGCCGCCGCCGCCCGGGTCCTGGACAAGTACCGGGAGCGGATACCCGCCGTCCGGCTCGGCGTCACCGACTTCTGCTCCGCCTACGGCCTGCGCCGCACCCCGGACATGACCGCGTACGACGTGCACCTGGTCGCCTCCGTCATCGCGGACGTCGTCAACGTCTTCGGCCGTGCCGACGGCACCGGCTTCACCGTCTCCGGCCCGGTGTGGGAGTACTTCCGCGCCCAGGAGCGCATGTTCAAACCGCAGCTGCGCCGCAGCCCGTTCAGCGGGCGTGCCGAGGGGCTGCGCGCCTCGCTCATCGAGCACAACATGGACGGTCTGCTCCAGGAGATCGAACTCGACCAGGCCAACGGCCTGCTGGGCAAGACCTGCATCCACCCCTCCCACGTCGCCCCGGTGCACGCGCTGTCCGTTGTCACGCACGAGGAGTTCAGCGACGCGGCCGACATCCTGCGCACCGGGCCGCACGGCGGCGGCGTGCTGCGCTCCGCCTACACCAACAAGATGAACGAGGTGAAGCCGCACCGCGCCTGGGCGGAGCGGACGATCCGCCGCGCCGAGGTGTTCGGCGTGGCCCGGGACGGCGTCGACTTCGTCGATCTGCTGGCCGCCGGCATGGAGGGGGAACACACGGAATGAACGACACGGTCTGGAACGGCGACTGGGTGACCCGGCGGCTCGGTGTCACCCTGCGCGGCGACACGGCGCGCGAGCACCTGGGGCTCGCCGTGCGGCGCAACCCCAAGCGGGCGCACCTGCTGGTCTCCGGCATCCTCGGCAAGCATGTGCCGCAGCGGCCCGGCGTGGTGTACGGCGCGGGGTACGAACTGGGCCGCCGGGTACGGCAGGTGCTGGGCGCGGACGAGCCGGTGGCCGTGGTGCTGGGCTACGCGGAGACCGCCACCGGGCTCGGCCACTGCGTCGCCGACGGCATCGGCGGCGAGGCGGACGGCGTGACCTGTCTGCACTCCACGCGGCGGGCCGTCCCGGGGGTCGGGCAGGTGGCGTTCGAGGAGGAGCACAGCCACCACACCGGCCATCTGGTGCTGCCCGCCGATCCGGCGCTGCTGTCGGCCGACGGCGCGCTGGTGCTGGTGGACGACGAACTCTCCACCGGCCGCACCGTGCGCAACACCATCACCGCGCTGCACCGGCTGCGGCCCCGCACCCGGTACGTGGTGGCCGCGCTGGCCGATCTGCGCACCGAGGACGACCGGGCCGCGCTGGAGAAGTTCGCCGCCTCGCTGGGCGCCACGGTCGAGGTCGTCGCCCTCGCGGCGGGGGAGGTGGTCCTCCCGGCGGACGTGCTGGAACGCGGCCGGGCCCTGGTCGCCGCACTGGACGGACCGGACGCGCCGGGACCGGACGCGCCGCAGCCCGCCGCCGTACCCGCCGCGCCGGACGCCGTACCCGCCGCCGTATCCGGCCCCGCGCCCGCCCCCGGCACCGTCCACCGCGCGCCGCTGGACTGGCCCGCCGCCCTCCCCGAAGGCGGCCGGCACGGCTTCACCCCGGCCCACCGCGCCCGGCTCGACGCCGCCCTGCCCGGCCTCGCCCGGCAGCTGGCCGCCGCCCTCCCGGCCGGCGCCCGGCGCGTCCTGGTGCTCGGCACCGAGGAGTTCCTGTACGTCCCGCTGCGGCTGGCCGCCGCCCTGGAGACGGAGACCGCCGCCGGGGACGGGCCGGAGGTGCGGTTCTCCTCCACCACCCGCTCGCCCGTCCTGGCCGTCGACGACCCCGGGTACGCGATCCGCTCCCGCCTCGTCTTCCCTGCCCACGACGACCCCGCCGACGGCCCCGGACCGCGCTACGCCTACAACATCGGCGGCCCCGGTACCTGGGACGCCGTCGTCGTCATCACCGACACCCCCGCCGACCGGCCCGCCCTGCACGCGCCCGGCGGCCTCCTCGCCCGCCTCGCCGAGCGCACCCCGCACGTCGTGCTGGCCACCGTCCCGGCCGCCGCCCCGCCGCTGCGCGGACCGGCCTTCTCCTCCTACGCGCCCGAGGAGGTCGCCTGGCTGCTGAAGGACCTCACCGACGTCCCGCTGGAGGCACCCACCGAGGAGCGCGAGGAGGCCATCCAGAGCGGCGGCGCGCACTACGCCGAATCGCTCCCCGTCGAGTACCAGCCCAGCGACGCCTACCAGCGGCTCTTCCACACCGCGCTGGACGCCTCCGCCCGCCGCATCGCCGCCGCCGTCGGCACCGTCACCGAACTGGTCCTGGCCGGCCGGCCCCGCCCCGTCCTGGTCTCGCTCGCCCGCGCCGGCACCCCCGTCGGCATCCTCATGCGCCGCTGGGCCCAGCACGCCCACGGCCTCCCACTGCCGCACTACGCCGTGTCCATCGTGCGCGGCCGGGGCATCGACACCACGGCCCTGCGCTGGCTCGCCGCCCATCACGACCCGGCCGACGTGGTGTTCGTCGACGCCTGGACCGGCAAGGGCGCCATCACCCGCGAACTCGAAGCGGCCCTCGCCCCGTTCCCCGGCTTCGACCCCTCCCTCGCCGTCCTCGCCGACCCCGGCGGCTGCGTGTCCGTCTACGGCACCCGCGAGGACTTCCTCATCCCCTCCGCCTGCCTCAACTCCACCGTCTCCGGCCTCATATCCCGCACCGTGCTGCGCGCCGACCTGATCGGCCCGCACGACTTCCACGGCGCCAAGCACTACGCCGAACTCGCCCACGCCGACCAGTCCGCCCGCTTCCTCGACACCGTCGCCGCCCACTTCCCGGCGGTGGGCGCGGAGGTGGCCGCCGCCGTCCCCGCGCTGCTCGCCGCCGACCGCACCCCCACCTGGGACGGCTGGCGGGCCGTGGAACGCCTCAGCGACGCGTACGGCATCGGCGACGTCAACCTCGTCAAGCCGGGCGTCGGCGAGACCACCCGCGTCCTGCTGCGCCGCGTCCCCTGGCGCGTCCTGACCCGGCGCGGCGTCGGCGCCGACCTCGACCACATCCGGCTGCTCGCCGAGCAGCGCGGCGTCCCCGTCGAGGAGCGGGACGACCTCCCCTACAGTTGCGTCGGACTGATCCACCCCCGGTACACCAAGGGCGCCACCGGCGCCGACGGAAGGGCAGCACGTTGACCGCCTCGGCACCCGTCCTCGTCGCCAGCGACCTCGACCGGACACTCATCTACTCGGCCGCCGCCCTCGCCCTCGGGCTGCCCGACGCCAAAGCCCCGCGGCTGCTGTGCGTCGAGGTGCACGAGGGGAAGCCGCAGTCGTTCCTCACCGAGACCGCCGCCGGGATCCTCGCCGGCCTGGCCGGCTCCCCGCACGCCGTCTTCGTCCCCACCACCACCCGTACCCGCAAGCAGTACCGGCGCATCAACCTGCCCGGACCGCCCGCTCGGTACGCGATCTGCGCCAACGGCGGCCATCTCCTCGTGGACGGCGAGACCGACCGCGACTGGCACGCCTCCGTGCGGCGCACCCTCGCCGCCGAGTGCGCCCCGATGGCCGAGATCCAGGACCATCTGCGGCGCACCGCCGACCCGCGCTGGCTGCTGAAGGTGCGGGACGCGGAAGACCTGTTCACCTATCTCGTCGTCGAACGCGCCCTCCTGCCCGATACCTGGACCAAGGAACTCGCCGACTGGGCCGAGCCGCGCGGCTGGACGGTCTCCCTCCAGGGCCGCAAGCTGTACGCGGTGCCGCGTCCGCTGACCAAGTCGGCGGCGGTCGCCGAGATCGCCCGCCGCACCGGGGCCGGTACGGTCCTGGCCGCCGGCGACTCCCTGCTGGACGCCGATCTGCTGCTCGCGGCGGACCGGGGCTGGCGCCCGGGGCACGGCGAACTCGCCGACACCGGCTGGAGCGCCCCGCACATCACGGCGCTCGCGGAGCGGGGCGTCAGCTGCGGGGAGGAGATCCTGCGCGCGTTCGCGGCGCACGCGCGTCCTCACTGACCCGCGCGCGGCGGGCGGCGGCCTCGTGCCGGCGATCCTCCTCGGCGGCCTGCTCGGGGTGGCGGGCCCGCCAGTACGGGTTGTCGTGCGGCAGCCGGCCGCTGACCCGCCCGTACATGCCGAAGCACATCAGGATCAGCCCCACCACGAAGCTGAAGAGGACGTTCTGGATCCGGAACGCCAGGAAGTTGGCGCCGGTTTCCAGGACGGCCAGGTTGTAGAAGCCGCTCAGCACGAACAGCACGCCCACCGTCAGATTGAGGGAGGACGCGAAGTTGCCGCCCTTGATCATGCCGGCGAAGAGCAGCAGGCCCACCACGATGGACAGCCAGCTGAGAGCGCCGTTGCTGTTGAGGCCGGCGACCGTGTTGTCGCCGGTGGAGAAGAATCCGAGGCGCTGGATGACGCCGAACACACCGAAGACGATCAGCGCGACGCCCATCAGTCCGGCGCCGATCCGGTAGACGATGCTCAGCCGGTGATCGGTGGGCAGGTGTTCGTCGAGCCGGGCCCGCTGGAAAAGGCCCCGCAGACCGACTTCGGGTATCCGATCGCGTGAATGCGTATGGATGGCCATATCACCAGCATGGCCCCCATAACCGGACGGATCAACCGCAGCAGCCGCCCCCGCAGCAGCCTCCGCCGCCCCCGCCGCCGGCGGGCTGCGGCGCGGGCGCCGCCCCCCGGGAACCGGCGCCGCCGCCCACCGCCACCGTCGACAGCAGCTTCACGGAATCCTCGTGCCCGGCCGGGCAGCGGGCCGGATCGGCCGACTGCGCCATCGGCCGGCTCAGCTCGAACTGGTCGCCACAGCTGCGGCAGCGGTACTCATAACGCGGCATGGGCCCAGGGTAGCCGGGCCCGCCGGTCAGGGCCTCCCCTGCCGGATGTCCTCCACGACGGCCGCGACCATGCCCCGTACCGCCTCCGTCTCGGTCAGGAACAGCCAGTAGTCGGGGTTGCGGCCCCCCGCCTCCAGCGCGGCGACCGCCCGGTCCAGCCGCTCCACCGCCGCGTCCAGCGGCCCGGCGTGGCGTGGATCGGGGATCTGCCGGCCGCTCATCGCCAGCCGCTGCCCGTCCCGGATGGCGAACCGGGCCCGGTCCGCCTCCTTCGACGGGTCGAACGACACCTCGTTCAGCCGCCGCAGCCGCTCGCCGGCCGCCGACACCGCCTCGTCCGTGCGCCCCAGCAGCGTCTGCACCTCCGCGAGACGGGCCGTCGCGTCGTCCCAGCGCTGCTCGTCACGCGCCCGCCGCGCCTCGCCCAGCGCGCTCTCCGCCTGCCGCACCGAGGCCGCCGCCTGCTCGGGCACCCGCTGGAGGTCCTGCCAGCAGGCCGCGCTGAACCGGCGGCGCAGCTCGCTGAGCACCGGCTCCACCTGCCCGGCCCGGGTGGTGATCGCCTGCGCCCGGGTGCGCAGCGACGACAGCCGCTTGTCGATCCCGGCCGCCCGGCGCGGCAGCTGCTCGGCCTCGGCGGTGATCGCCTCGGCCCGCCGCCGTACGTCCTCGGCCCGCCGGACGGTCGGCTGGATGCCGTGCTGGGCCGGACCCTCGTTCAGCAGCCGCAGCTCGGGCCCGAGCGCGGCCAGCGCGGCGGCGAGCTGATCGGCGGCGAGCCGGGCCTCGCGTACCGCGTCCAGCGCGGTGGTGGCCTCCAGCAGCGCACGCTTGGCGCTCTCCACGGCCGGGGCGACCTGCCGCAGCTGGTTCTCGGCGCGCTCCAGCAGCGGGGCCAGGCTCTGCCCGAAGGTGTCCAGATCGGTCTTGGCGCGCCGCAGCTCGTCCCTGACCCGCACGAAGTCGTGCCGGGCGCGGGAGGCGGCGCCGGCGTCCAGGTTCTCGCTGTCCAGGTCGTGGACGTCGACGGTGCGGATGTACTCGTGGCTGACCTGGTCGATGCGCTCACCGAAGGCCGCGAAGTCGTGCGCCACCCGGCCCGCCTGCCGGGAGTCGTCGGCGGCGGCGGTGATCGTCTCGACGGTGATGCGCAGTTCGCGCTGGGCGGTGTCGAGTTCGTAGAACGCGGCGGCCGTCTCGTCCTGGGCGGCCTGGGCCTCGGCCCGCAGATCCTCCACCCGGCCCCGGCCCCAGCGCCGTACCCCGCCGCCGGAGAACGCCCCGGGGAGGGCGAGCGCGACGGCGGGCAGCAGCGCGAGGGGCAGCAGCGCGATCCCGGCAAGCTCCTTGGCGGTGCGCGTCGCCCTCACTGTGCACTCTCCCCACTCCACGACTGGTGGTCATTCTTTCACCAGGAGCCGGGCGGGAACATGGCCAGGTCAGTCGGAGCCGTAGACGGAGATGCCACCGTTGCGGGTGCTGACCGAGATCAGCGCCTCGGCCGCCGCGTCCTGCGGGACATCCACGTCGACGGTCCCGTTGCCGGTGTCGGTGTCGACGCGGTACGCGCCGTCGGCGGGGACGGTCAGCCGGACGCCGCCGTTGCGCGAGGTGACCTCGACCCGCTCGGGGACGGTGGCCAGGCCCAGGGTGACACCGCCGTTGTGGGTGTCGGCGCTGACCCGGGGGGTGTCGAGACCGGTGGCGGTGATCTTGCCGTTGTGCGAGGAGAGCCGCAGCTCGCCGGTGCCGCTGTCTTCGACGGTGATGTTCCCGTTGTGCGAGGACAGATCGAGCGGGGCGGTGAACCCGGCCGCCTCGATGTGCCCGTTGGTGCCGCGCACGGTGACGGCGAGGTCGGC
The DNA here is from genome assembly GCF_900116145.1 of Streptomyces harbinensis. Taxonomy (GTDB): domain Bacteria; phylum Actinomycetota; class Actinomycetes; order Streptomycetales; family Streptomycetaceae; genus Streptomyces; species Streptomyces carpaticus. Next base: position 229,819 of record NZ_FPAB01000003.1, read on the forward strand.
CGGCACCACGATCTCGTGCGGGGCGTCGCAGGAGGTGATGAACCCCGAACACACCACCCGCAGGGTGAGGGTGTCGCCGGCCATCTCCCACCCGATGTCGGTACTGCCGAACACCTTCCCGGCGGTGAACCACCGGGTCACCGAGATCTCCCCGTCCAGCCCAGGATCCGGCACCAGCGTGACGTCGGCGCCGCCGGACTCGACGGTGAGGGTGTCGCCGGTGACCCCGAAGGTGGCCTGCTCGGCCGCCCCGTCATGCGTCTGCGTGGAACACCCGCTCAGCCCGGCGGCCAGGACGACGGCCGCGGCGGTGAGAACGGCGGAACGGACAAAGGTACGGCGCACGGCGGAGCCCCCGGTGGATGGTACGGATCGACAACACCCACCACGGTAGGAACGCGGCCCCCACCAGGTAATCCGGCTGGCTGGCGGGCGCGGGGTAGGGCTGGCCCCACCCGGCGGGGCATGTACGCTGTTGCAGGTCTCGCGGGTGCATAGCTCAGCGGTAGAGCGCCGCCCTTACAAGGCGGATGTCGGCGGTTCGAACCCGTCTGCACCCACTTCTCGTACACCGATCGTGCCCTGTCCCCCCGCCGTGGGGACAGGGCTTCGCCGTGAGTGGGGGCGCCATGGGTTAGGGGGACTCTTCAGCGTGCTGTGGGGGCTGGGCGCGGGCCTGCTGGGCTGGGTCCTGGCGGCAGACTACCGGGGCTCGGCGGAGCGGTTCGTGCTGATCTCGGAGCGGACGGTGACCCTCGGCTCCCGGAACCACCAGCCGGTCATGGGAACACGCGGAGTGCGGCTGGTCGGCGGCGGGTTCGCGCTGGCCGGTCCGGTGGTGGCGGTGGTGGGCCTGGTCGAACTGGTCGGCTCCGACGGCGCCCAGACGTCGTTCACCGTGCAACCGCCGCTGCCGTTCCTGCTGTTCGCGGCGGTGGCCTGCATCGTGGGCGAGTGGCTGCTGTGGCGGCCGGGCGGCCCGCTGCGGGACGAATGGGCCGCGGGCGGCCCCGTACGCCGGTCGGCACTCGTCGCCCTGACCTCGGCGGCTCCCCTGACGCTGGGCACGATGGCCCTCGGCTGGGACGTGGTACCGGTGGGCCTGCTCATCGCCGCGGTGGCGATGGCGGTGATCCTCCCGGAGCCGTACGAACCGATCGACGACGGCGGCCCGTCAGTCCCCTGAGGCGAAGAGCGTCGCCCCCACAGGGTCAAGGGCAGTGGGGGAGTCCACTGGTTCCCGTCGCAGCGGACCCGTGCCGGAGCCGGAGGTACAGAGCTGCGGCGGCGAGGTGGAGGGTGGCGATGGCCAGCAGGAGGGGCGGGGCGGGCAGGGCGGCGGCCGTCAGGCCGGTGAGGGCGGCGCCGGCCGAGGCCGCGGTGATCTTGAGGCCGGCGGCCAGGGTGAAGACATGGGTGCGCAGCCGGTCGGGGGCGTGGTCGGCGCGGATGCGGCAGGTGGCGCTGAGCAGCGGGCCGTCGCAGATCCCGGCCAGGGTGTAGAGGAGCAGGCAGAGCGGGACGGAGGGGGCGAGCGCGGCGGCGGCCAGGGCGGCGCCGGTGCCGGTCAGGGCGGCGGTGACCAGCCGGGGGGCCGGGATGGGGCGGCGCAGCCGGGCGGTGGCCAGCGCGCCGGTGAGGGCGCCGAGGGCGAAGAGCGTTACCGGGGCGCTGCCGCCTCCCGGGAGGGACCGGTCCTCGGCGAGCAGCACGGAGGTGGTGGTCAGGCCGCCCACGCCGAGGAAGGCGAGCGTGGTGGCCGCGGTGACGGCCCGCAGTTCCCGTACCCGCCACACCACGGCGAGTCCGGCGGCCAGTTCGGCCCGCAGGGCGGCCCCGCGCGTGGGCCCGGCCGGAGCGGACGCCTCGGCGGTGTGCTCCCGGGGCGCGGGCGGTACGGCGGTCGGGGGTGCCGGTACGGCGCGGCGTCCGGGCAGTGCCGTGGCGAGCAGGGCGGCCGTGCCGGCCGAGGCGGCCAGGGCCAGCGCCGCGCCGCCGGGTGAGGCGAGTGCGGCCAGGGCGCCGACGGTGGCCGGGGCGGCGACGGACGCCGCGTTGTAGACGGCCGCGTCCAGGCCGTAGGCGCGGCTGCGGTGTTCGCCCGGGGCGGTGAGCGTGGCGACGAGGCCGGAGAGCCCGCCGGCCACCACGGGGCCGCAACTGCCGCCCGCCACCGCGATGGCGACGGTGAGCGGCAGGGGCGCGCGGCCCACCGTCAGGGCCAGGGCGGCGATGGCCGCCGCGAAGACGGCCAGCGCCGCCCCGTACCAGCGGGCGGGCAGCGCGCCCACCAGCGGCGCGGCCAGGACGTGCGGCGCCATCCAGGCGGTGAGGACGAACGCGCCCTCGGCGGGGCTTCCGGTGCGGTGCAGCGCCAGCAGGGCCAGCGACACTCCCATGCCCTCCTCCGCCAGCCGGGCGAGGAAGGCCGTCGTCAGATAGTGCGGCACTGCGGCCCTTCCGTGTCGTGGCGGTGGTGCGCGGCACCCGGGCCCCCCGCTGTAACGCCTTATCGGAGAAAGACGTTACACTGCCGTCCATGGCCATGGTCAAGCAGGGATTCCGGCCCGCCCGGCGGGCGATCGATCTCGCCAACGCCGTCCGCTCCACTCCCGGCATCTCCCGCGACGCGCTCGCCGCGCTGCTCGTGGAGCACGGCGAGCGGCCCGCCGACGTCGCGCCCGGGGCGTTCGGGGAGGCCGACGCCGCTGAACTCCGGGAGGCCGTGCGGCGGGTCACCGACGAGGTGCTCACCGAGACCGGCACCGACGCCGCCGCCGAAGCCCTCAACCGGCTGCTCGCCGACTGCGGCGCCCGCCCCCGGCTCTCCCGGCACGACGGCCACGCCTGGCATCTGCACACCGACCGGGGCGACGACGCGGGCTGGGGGGACTGGTTCCTCGCCGGTACGGCCCTCGCCCTGGCCCAACTGCTCACCGAGCACGGCCGGATCGCCTGGGGCGGGTGCGCCGCGTCCCGCTGCGGCACGCTCTTCCTCGGCACCGGGCCCGGCAGCCCCCGTCGTTACTGCTCCCCGGCCTGCGCCTCGCGCGAGCGGGTCGCCGCGCACCGGCGGCGCGTCCGGTGAACCTTCGCGTTTCCTTCGAATGGCCCGCAAACTCCTGGGCGCAAGCGCCGTTAGTCTGCTCGGAGTTGACCGACAAGCAAGGGGAGTGAGGAACCGGAGTGTCCCAGCTCAACGACGAGAGCGGCGGTCCGATCGATCTCCGTACCGACCAACCGCACGCGGCTCGGATGTACGACTATCTGCTGGGCGGCAAGGATCACTACACCGTGGACGGCGAAGCCGCCGAGAAGGCGCTGACCGCCTTCCCGCTGCTGCGCACCGCCGCCCGCGAGAACCGGAAGTTCCTCGGCCGCGCCGTCCAGTACCTGGTGCGCGAGACGGGCATACGGCAGTTCATCGATCTCGGCTCCGGGCTGCCCACCGCCGAGAACGTGCACCAGGTCGCCCAGCGGCACGACCCGACCACCCACGTCGTCTACGTCGACAACGACCCGATCGTCCTCGTCTACGGCAGCGCCATGCTGGCGCAGGACCGGCGCACCGCCGTCATCCAGGGCGACGTCCGCGACCCGGGGGCCGTGCTCGACCACCCGCGCACCCGCGAACTGATCGACTTCACCGAGCCGGTGGGCGTCCTCGCGGTGGCCGTGCTGCACTTCGTCGGCGACGAGGAGAAGCCGGAGTCCATCGTCCGCACGCTGCGCGACGCCGTCCCGCCCGGCAGCCACTTCATCCTGTCGCACGCCACCGCCGACATCGCCCCCGAGGCCGCCATGGGGGTCCAGCGCGCCTACCGCGCCCAGGGCGTGCCGCTGACCCTGCGCGACAAGGCCCGGTTCACCGAGTTCTTCGACGGTCTCGACCTCATCGAGCCCGGCGTGCAGGTCGTCTCCGAGTGGCGCTCGGACGTCCCCGAGGCGGAGCGCCCCGACCACGCGGACGTGTCCTGGTACGGGGGAGTGGGACGGCTGGCCTGAGCCTCAGGCCGCCGCCGGGGCGGGCGCCGGGCGCAGCAGGCGGACGGCGACCGCCCCGGCCACCACCAGGGCGAGCAGGGACAGGCCGGTGCTGAACCAGCTCGCGCCCAGGATCTGGCCGCCGATGTAGCCCACGCCGACGCTGTAGCAGGTCCACACCACGGCGGCCAGCGCCGACCACGGCAGGAAGTCCTTGGGACGGCGCCGGGTGGCTCCCGCGCCGATCGAGACGACCGCCCGTCCGGCCGGGGCGAACCGGGCCAGCACCACCAGCGGCCCGCCGCCCCTGGCCAGCGCGGAACCGAGCCGCTGCTGGGCGGTGGAGAGCCGGCGGGAGCGCGCGATGGCGGTGTCGAAGCGCCGCCCGCCGTGCATGGCCAGCCGGTAGGCGCACAGGTCGCCGAGGAACGAGGCGGTGGCGGCGCAGAGCATCAGCAACGCCAGCTGCGGCAGATGGGCGCCGGCGTTGGGCGCGGGCAGCCCGGCCACGTCGATGGCCGCGCCGCCGGCGATGGTGGCGGCCGTGACGACGACGGCGCCGCTGGGCAGCACCGGGACGAACACGTCGAGCAGGATGAACAGCACCACGACCAGGTAGATCCACGGGGCGTAGAGCAGCACCCCCAAGGTCTCCGACACGTGTTCCCCGCTCCCCGAGCAGCCGCTGGGGCCGCGTCAGCCGTCCGCCGATGTTCCCGATAGTGACGCAATCCTGTGCACGGTCGTTCCCCATGGCGTGCGTACACGTACCGCCGTACAGCGTACGCCCGCGTCATCCGGCCGGTGCACGCGGGTGCGTACGGCGCGACCGGGGTCCGCGGTGGGGGCATCGTGTGGAAACGCCCCAGGTGAGGGGCTCTGTGCAGCGGCGTGAGGAGAGCGGAGATGGGTGTGCGGAACACCGGGAACGGTGCCGGGCGCGGGCGGTTTGGCCGGCGGGCGGCGGCGCGGGTCCTGGCCCCGGCGATGGCCGTGGTGCTGGCGGGAACGGGCGTCGCGCACGCGCTGGGCGGGGTGGAGAGCGCGCACTGGCTGCGCGCGTGGGGGTACGCGGTGCCACCCGGCCACCCGGCGCCCGGCGACGCGCTGACCTACGACGAGGAACTGGTGCCCGCCGGCGCCAGGATCCAGGTCGTCCAGCGGGTGAGCGGCGGGGCGATGACGGTCGAACTGGAGGTGCGCGGCGTCCTGCCCGGCCACGCCTTCGGCGCGCACGTCCACCAACTGCCCTGCGGGGACGACCCGGCCGACTCCGGGCCGCACTACCAGCACGACCCCGAGGCGGAGCCGGAACCGGCGAACCCGCACAACGAGGTGTGGCTGGACTTCACCGCCGACTCGGCCGGGCGCGGTACGGCGCTCTCCCGCCAGCCGTGGGTGTTCCGGCCCGGCGAGGCCAACTCCCTGGTGATCCACGAGCACGCCACCGGGCACGGCGGCGACGCGGGCGGCCGGGTGGCGTGCCTCACGGTCGGGTTCACCGACTGACGGTGTCGCGTACAGTGGTGGTGTCTGAAGGGGAGTAGCTCTTCGCCGGACCGTCGACATACTGGCCCCTCGCGGGGCCCGGCGCCCGGAGCGGACGCGTGAGCGTCCGCCAGCGAGACCTTCGGCCAGCAGTGTCCAGGACGCTGCCGGGCCGAAGTGTGCGCTCCTCCCGCGGATTCCTCGGCACGGCCGGTCCAGTCCGTCCCTTTCCATCACGAGGAATACCGTGTTCAGTCTCTCCACCGCCGCCGTGGTCTTCGGCGTCATCTTCCTGGCCGAACTGCCGGACAAGACCGCGCTCGCCGGTCTCCTGCTCGGCACCCGCTTCCGAGCCTCGTACGTCTTCGCCGGGGTCGCCGCCGCCTTCGCCCTGCACGTGGTGCTGGCGGTCGCGGCCGGCTCCGTCCTCACCCTGCTGCCGCAGCGCCCGCTCCAGGCCGTGGTGGGCGCCCTGTTCCTGGGCGGCGCGATCTATCTGCTGCGCAGCAAGGCGGAGGAGGACGAGGAGATCAAGGAGCCGGCGAGCGCGTCCTTCTGGAAGGTCGCCGGCTCCGGCTTCACACTCATCCTGGTCGCCGAGTTCGGCGATCTGACCCAGATCATGACCGCCAACCTGGCCGCCCGGTACGACGACTGGCTGTCGGTCGGTGTCGGCGCGTTCGCGGCGCTGTGCGCGGTGGCCGGAATCGGCATCCTGGGCGGCCGGGCGCTGCTGAAGCGGGTGCCGATGCGGCTGATCACGCGGATCGCGGCCTGCGTGATGCTGGTGCTGGCGGCGTGGAGTTTCTACGAGGCCATCGTCGGCTGAGTGCCCTTGCCGGCCGCGTCGTCGGCCCGGCCCCGGCTCTGGTCCCGGCCCGGCTCGCCGGACGCCTCCGGGTGCAGGGTCAGGGTCAGGCCGGCGCCGTCGGCCGCCGGGGCGACCGTCACGTGCTCCAGGGTGGGGACGGCGACGGTCGGCCCGAGGGCGGCGGCGCGGGGGCCGACCCCGACCACCCGCATCCCGGCGGCGAGCGCGGCGGTGATGCCGGCCGCCGAGTCCTCGAAGGCCACGCAGTCGGCGGGCTCCAGGCCCAGCGCGGCGGCGCCCTTGAGGAACCCCTCCGGGTCGGGCTTGCTGGCGCCGACCGACTCGGCGGTGATCCGGATGTCCGGCAGCCGCAGCCCGGCGGCCGTCATCCGGGCGGTGGCCAGCGCCAGATCGGCCGAGGTGACCAGGGCGTACGGCAGGGCGCCGGTCTCCAGCGCGGTCAGGAAGCGGTGCGCGCCCGGGATGGCCACGACGCCGTCCACGTCCCGGGTCTCCTCGGCCAGCATCCGGGCGTTGTCGGCGTGGTTCTGCTCCATCGGCCGCTCGGGCAGCAGCTCCGCCATGGTGGCGTAGCCCTGCCGGCCGTGGACGACCGCGAGCACCCGCTCGGCGGGCACGCCGTGCGCCTCGCCCCAGGCCCGCCACAGCCGTTCCACCACCGCGTCCGAGTCGACCAGGGTGCCGTCCATGTCGAGCAGCAGGCCACGGGTGGTCAGTACGGTGGGCATGGCGGTGGCTCCAGGGGGCAGGGCGGGGCGCCGGAAAGCGGGCAGCGCGAAGTGGGCAGCACAAAACCAGTGGCCCCGCCCGCAAGGTCGGGGAGCGGGCGGAACCACTTTGTTCTCCTACGATACAAAACGGGGGGCGGTCCCCGCCAGCCCCGTCCGGACGCCCGTCACCGGTGTTCATCTCCCGGCCAGTCGCCGTTCGCCGCCCCCAGGTCGGCGGACAGCTCCCGCACCAGCTCGTCCAGGTCGTGCGGCCGGCCCGGCGCCCACCAGTCGCCCAGCAGCGACGCCAGTTCCTCCTCCTGCGCCCGCACCAGCAACCGCGTGGTGGCCTGCCCGCGCGCGGTGGCGTACAGTGTCAGCCCCTCCCGTTCCGCCTGGCCGCGCTCCTCCAGGGTGCGCGCCGCCCGGGAGATCACCTCCACCGGGACCCCGTGCCGGTCGGCCAGCAGCGCCGGCCGCGCCGCGCCGTCGCGGTGGATGCGCAGCAGCAGCCAGCAGGCCGCCGGCTCAAGACCGACATCGGCCCGCCGGGCCACGTGCTCGTACACCTCCCGCTTGCCCGCGTAACTGCCCAGCCGGGACAGCGCGCGGGCGCACTCGTCGCGCGAGGAGCGCGCCACCGGCGTGGGCGGCACCGTCTGCGCCGCGTCCGGCGCCTGCACGCTGCGCCGCAGCGGCTCCTCGCGCAGCAGCAGGGCGAGCACGAAGCCGATCGCGATCACCGGCACCCCGTACAGGAAGACGCTGGTGATGGCGGAGGAGTACGAGTGCAGGACGTTCTCGCGCAGCGGGCCCGGGAGCAGCGCGATGCCGCGCGGATCGTGCAGCAGGGAGTCCTCGCTGACGCCGGGCGGCAGCGGGACGCCGCGCAGATCGGCGGCGAGCTTGTCGGCGAGCAGCCGGGTGAAGATGGTTCCGAAGACGGCCACGCCGAACGCGGCGCCGATCGAGCGGAAGAAGGTCACGCCGGAGGTGCCCACGCCGAGGTTCTCGTACCCCACGGCGTTCTGCACCGCCAGCACGATCACCTGGAGCACGCCGCCGATGCCCATCCCGAACACCAGGAAGTACAGGCTCATCTGCCAGGTGCCGCTGACCGGGCTGAGGCTGTGCAGCAGCACCAGCCCGAGCGCGGTGACCGCCGTGCCGATCACCGGGTAGATCTTCCAGTGGCCGGTGTGGCTGATCAGCTGCCCGGACAGGGTGGAGGTGAACAGCAGCCCCAGCACCATCGGCAGCAGATGCACCCCGGAGAGGGTCGGCGAGATGCCGTGCACCACCTGGAGGAAGGTGGGCAGATAGGTGATCGCCCCGAACATCGCGAAGCCGACGATGAACGCGATCCCGCAGCACAGCGAGAAGGTGCGCAGGGAGAAGAGGGACAGCGGCAGTACGGGCTCGGCGGCGCGCCGTTCGACGCGCACGAACAGGATCAGGCACCCGACGCCGAGCACCGCGACCGCCGCGATCTCCCAGGACAGCCAGGCCCAGGTGGAGCCGCCGAGCGAGGCGATCAGCACCAGGCAGGTGGCGACGGCGGCGATCAGGGCGGTGCCCGCGTAGTCGATGGTGTGCCGCCGGCGCCGGGCCGGGATGTGCAGCACGGCGGCGATCACGCCGAGGGCGACCGCGCCGATGGGCACGTTGATGTAGAAGACCCAGCGCCAGGAGAGATGGTCCACGAACAGCCCGCCCAGCAGCGGCCCCAGCACGCTGGTGGCCCCGAAGACCGCGCCGAACAGACCCTGGTAGCGGCCCCGGTCCCGGGGCGGGACGAGATCGCCGACGATCGCCATCGACAAGGCGATCAGCCCGCCGCCGCCCAGGCCCTGGAGGAAGCGGAAGGCGATGAGTTCACCCATGTTCTGGGCGAGGCCGCACAGCGCCGAGCCGATGAGGAAGATGACGATGGCCAGCTGGAAGAGCTTCTTGCGGCCCCACTGGTCGCCGAGCTTGCCCCACAGCGGGGTGCCGGCGGTGGAGGCCAGGAGGTAGGCGGTCACCACCCAGGAGAGGTGGTTGAGCCCGCCGAGGTCGCTGACGATGGTGGGCAGCGCGGTGGCGACGATCGTCTGGTCGAGGGCGGCCAGGAACAGGCCGAGCATCAGGGTGCCGAGCGAGAGCCACAGGGCCGCGCGCGAGTGCGCGCCCGGTGCGGGCGAGGGCGGCGGCTGGGGCGGGGTCGCGGGCTGCGCCGTCATACGGGGCGTCGCCTCCTGGGGTCCGGTTTTGGGCACGGACATATGCCTGTGGGTCACGGACAGCTACGATGTTCGATTCGTTCTGCACCATCTTGTCCGGTAATGCGGGTGCTGGCTTGTTGAGCGAGAGCCGGGCATCACTCGTTCGGGTGGTGCATAATCGCTGCCAATCGACCGGGGAAGGGTGGCGCGATGTCCCAGGACGCCGACTGCCTGATATGCGGACGCCCGGCGGAGCCCAGCGGGGAGCCCGCCTGTACCTGTCTCACGCACTCGCTGTCACGTCCCGTACCGCCCTCCGCCACCGGTCCCGATCCGGCCGACGTGGCGCTGTTTTCGGCCGACTCGCCGCCCCGGACCCACCGGCAACTGCTCCGGGTGCCCCTCCAGGCGACCCCCGAGACCCGTACCGGCCAGCACCGCAAACCCAAACAGCGCACCCGGGTGGCCGCGGCGGCCGGCGGCGCCATGGCGGCGGCCGTGGTGGGCTGCACGGCACTCGCCGCCTCCCTGATGGGCGGTCAGGGCCGCACCAACGAGGTCCTGGACAAGAGCCTGGACAGCCCGACCATCTCCCTCCCGGACGGCGACCCGCTCCCGGACGGCGGCAGCGTCCTGCCGGACGGCGGCGACCGGCCCGAGTACGGGCCCCGCCCCGACCCCTCGCCCGCGGCCCGGGACGAGGACACCGGCACGGAGGCGTCCGGCGGCGCGGAGAGCCCCCCGGAGCCGGAACCGGACGACGACGCCGTACCCGTGACCCAGCCCCCACCGCCGCCCCCGGCCGAACCGAGCACCCCGCCGCCCGCCGAACCGTCCCCGCCCCCGGCCGAGGAGGACCCGGAGGACCCCGGCGAGACCACCCCCACCGAGCCCCTGCCGTCCCCCGACCCGCCCGGCGGCATCCTGCGCGAGGGCGACAGCGGCCCGGGGGTCACCGAACTCCAGCAGCGGCTGCTCCAACTGGGCTGGGTCTACGACGGCACGGCCCACGGCACGTTCGACGAACGCACCCGGGACGCGGTGGCCCGCTTCCAGGTGGCGTACGGGGTGCAGGGTGATGAGTGGGGTGTGTACGGGGTGAACACGCGGCTGGCGCTGGAGCAGTACACGCGGCTGTAGGGGCGGGGTGGGGTGGGGTTCCGGCCGGGCCGGGCACGGCCGGACCGGGGGTGTCCGTCGTCAGTGGCGCACCGCCGGTCGGCAGGGGCCCGCCGGGGTGCCGGGCCCGGACGGTTCCGCCGTTCCGGTCAGGCGGCGCCGGACGCGTCGTCCCGGCGGCGTCGCCGGTTGTGCCACAGCGCGGCCACCGCCAGCAGCGCCACCGCCGACAGCGTCGCGATCGTCGGCAGGAACGAGGCGCCGTCGTCGGCCGCCTCGTCCTCCTCCTCGGCGGCGGCCACCGGCTCGCCGCAGCCGGTGGCCGGGTAGTCACTGATGCCGCACAGCAGCCCGTCCGAGCCGTAGCGCAGCGGCTCGGCCACCTCCGCGAGCGCGGCGGCGGCCGTGGAGCCCGCCGCCCCGGCGGCGCAGGCCGTCCGGGCGGCCGGGGCGCCGTCCGCCGTGCCGAAGTCGATGACGACCGCCACCCCGTCCGGCGCGTCCGGGCAGATCCCGGCGTGCTCCGTCGTGCCGCGCGGCGCCTGCGGTGGGGCCGTCGCGCTCTCGCTCGTCGTGAAGTGGAAGCCCACCACGTCGCCGCCGGACACCCGCGCCGTCCCCGGGCCCTGCGTCGCGTACCCCCAGGCGCCGGACTCCGCGTTCAGCTGCCAGAACGACCAGTACGTGTAGCTTGCCGCCCACGCCTGTGTCGCGGGGACGCACAGCAGCAGGACCGCCCCGAGCAGCGCCAGCGCCCGGCGCACCTTACTCGTCCGCCTTGCCGGAGCCGGTGCCGGTGCCGGAGTCAGTGCCGGTGTCCGTGCCCGTGCCGGTCTCGGAGCCCGTGCCGGAGCCCGCCGCGCCGTCCCGAGGCTGCGCCTTGCGGCGCACGCTCAGGACCACGCCGATGCCGATCCCGACGACCAGCCCGATGAGGATCACCCACACCAGCGACCCCGACCCGCTCTCCTCCGAGGACGAAGCCGACTCGGTGGCCGGCCCCACGCCCTCCGGGGCCGGGCCGAGCAGCGACAGTTCGCTGATCAGATCCGTGCCGCCGAAGCCCTCCGGCGCCGCGCCGACCGCGTGCGCGGCCAGCACCAGGGTGCCCACCGCCGCCGGGTTGGCCGCGTAGTCCGGCCAGTCGCCGTGGTGGTCGCGCAGCCAGCCCAGTACCGCCTCGGCCGTCTCCTGCTCACCGGCCGCCGCCAGCGCGATCACCGTACGGGCGGTCGAGCCGAAGTCCGGCTGCTCCTCCGCGCCGGCGAACCCGGTGACCAGGTGCTGCTCGCCCGCCTCCAGCCGGGCCGTGAGGTAGGCCGCGCCGGCCGCACCCGTGCTCTGCGGGGTGACGACCCCGACCGGCTGGTCGCCGTCGCACTCCAGCGCGCCCGGCAGCGTCTGCGCATCCTCCTCGCGCTCCTCGTCCTGGCCCTGCTCCGCGTCGTCGTCCGCGTTCGCGCCGTCGGTCCCGTCCGCCCCGGCGGCGTCCGGGGTCACCAGCAGGCCCGCGCCCTGGAGCGCCAGCACCACGTCCACCGTCGCCGCGTCGTTGACGAACAGCTCGCCCGACTCCGGGTCCGGCTGCCACGCGAACCCGCCGCGCTCGGCCGCCGGCGCCGTGCAGCCCAACTGGAGCCCGGTCAGCGCGTCATAGGGGCCCGACCCGTCCCGGGTGACCTCCGCCGGGTCCGTACCCGCCGCCACCAGCGCGCCGATCACCACCGCCGTGGAACTGGCGTCGCTCGCCCCGCCCGGGTTGTAGCTCCAGCCGCCGTCCGCGTTCTGCACCCCGGCCAGCCAGCCCACCGCGTCGCCGACCACCTCGTCGTGCCCGCCGAGCGCGGCCAGCGCCTGCACGGCGACCGCCGTCGCGTTCGAGTCGGACAGCGTCACATCCGCGCACGCCGTCTCCTCCGGCTCGGCGCGGTACGCCTGGAACGAGCCGTCCGCGCACTGCTGCCCCGCCAGCCACTCGACGGCCTCGGGCGCCGGCGTGTAGCCCGCCGCGTTCTGCGCGAGCAGCGCGATCGACTGCCGCCACACCCCGTCGTAACTCGGGTCGGCCGCGCCGAACAGCGCCTCCGGCAGGGCGTCGTCCGGCGAACCGGGCGCCGCCACGGCACCCACCGGCGTGGCGAAGACGATCGCGGCGGCGCCGGCCAGAGCCAGGGCGCCACGGCGTGGGCGCGTCAGATGCATGTGCGGGATGCCTTTCTGCGTACGGTCGGCCCACTCTATCCGCCCGGTTTCCGCCGCTTTCCCGCCCGTCCACGCCCCACTCACCGGCCCCCACGTGGCGTTCATCACCTTCCCCGGCACCCGCCCGCCCGGGCGGGGCAAGCTATCTTCTTTCGGAACCTGCTGACTTACCCATGGGTAGCCGCTTGACCGAGGGGGCCGGGCGTGACCACCGCTGAGGCCGGCGTCGCCGGCACCGACCGCCCACTGAACATCGCGCTGCTCACCTACAAGGGCAACCCGTTCTGCGGCGGCCAGGGCGTGTACGTACGGCACCTCTCCCGCGAACTCGCCGCCCTCGGCCACCGGGTGGAGGTCATGGGCGCCCAGCCCTACCCCGTACTCGACGCGCTCGGCGACGGCGTCACCTTCACCCCGCTGCCCAGCCTCGACCTGTACCGGGAACCCGACCCGTTCCGCACCCCGCGCCGCGACGAGTACCGCGACTGGGTCGACCGCCTCGAATACGCCACCATGCGCACCGGCGGCTTCCCCGAACCGCTCACCTTCTCGCTGCGCGCCCGCCGGGTACTCGCCGCCCGCCGCGCCGAGTTCGACGTCGTGCACGACAACCAGACGCTCGGCTACGGGCTGCTCGGCCTGCCGGAGCGCACCGGGCTGCCGCTGGTCACCACCGTCCACCACCCCATCACCGTGGACCGCCGCCTGGAACTCGCCGCCGCCCCCACCCGGGCCCGGCGGCTGTCGCTGCGCCGCTGGTACGCGTTCACGCGCATGCAGAAACGGGTCGCCCGCCGGCTGCCGTCCATCCTCACCGTCTCCGGGTCCTCCCGGCAGCAGATCATCGACGACCTCGGGGTACGCCCGGACCGGGTGCGGGTCGTGCCCATCGGCGCCGACACCCGCGTCTTCCACCCCGACCCGGCCGTCCCGGTCGTCCCCGGCCGGATCGTCACCACCTCCAGCGCGGACGTCCCGCTCAAGGGCCTGATCCACCTCGTCGAGGCGCTGGCCAAGGTCCGCACCGAACACCCCGCCGCCCACCTCGTCGTGGTCGGCTCCCGCCCGCAGCCCGGCAGCCCGGTCGCGGACGCCCTGGACCGCTTCGGCCTCGGGGAGGGCTCCGGCGCCGTGGAGTTCGTCAAGGGCATCAGCGACACCGAACTCGGCGACCTGCTGCGCGGCGCCGAGATCGCCGCCGTGCCCTCGCTGTACGAGGGGTTCTCGCTGCCCGCCGCCGAGGCCATGGCCACCGGTACCCCGCTGGTGGCCACCACCGGCGGCGCCATCCCGGAGGTGGCGGGCCCGGACGGCGAGACCTGCCTGGCGGTACCGCCGGGCGACGCCGGGGCGCTGGCCGCCGCGCTCGGCCGGCTGCTGGCCGACGACGCGCTGCGCGCCCGCATCGGCGCGGCCGGCAGGGAACGGGTGCTGGCCCGCTTCACCTGGCGGCAGGCCGCCATCGGCACGGTCGAGCGCTACCGCGCCGCGCTCGACGCCCGTTCCTGAGCCGGGTTCACCCGCCGCCGGGCCGGTACGGACCGGGCGCCCCGCGACCGCCGGCCACCCCGGGACACACAACCGCAGCACAACCGCACCACCGTACGGAACAACAACAGAAGGAGCCACCCGGTGCTGACCGTGGACTTCACCCGCTTTCCGCTCGCCCCCGGGGACCGGGTCCTGGATCTGGGCTGCGGCGCGGGACGGCACGCCTTCGAGTGTTACCGGCGCGGCGCCCACGTCGTCGCGCTCGACCGCGACGGCGAGGAGGTCCGTACGGTCGCCGGCTGGCTGGCCGCGATGCGCGAGGCGGGCGAGGCCCCGGCCGGCGCCGCCGCCGTGGCCGTCGAGGGCGACGCGTTCGCGCTGCCGTTCCCCGACGAGACGTTCGACGCCGTCATCATCTCCGAGGTCATGGAGCACATCCCCGACGACAAGGGCGTCCTCGCCGAACTCGTCCGGGTCCTCAAGCCCGGCGGACGGATCGCCGTCACCGTCCCCCGGTACGGCCCCGAGCGGGTCTGCTGGGCACTCAGCGACGCCTACCACCAGGTCGAGGGCGGCCACATCCGCATCTACCGGCCGCGCCAGCTGCTCGCCCGCATCCGCGAGGCCGGCCTGCGCCCGTACGGCAGCCACTGGGCGCACGCGCTGCACTCGCCGTACTGGTGGCTCAAGTGCGCCTTCGGCGTCGACAACGACAAGGCGCTGCCGGTGCGCGCGTACCACAAGCTGCTGGTCTGGGACATCATGAAGAAGCCGATGGCGACCCGGATCGCCGAGGACGTGCTGAACCCGCTGATCGGCAAGAGCTTCGTGGTGTACGCGACCAAGCCCCGCCGCCCTGCGCAGGTGCGCGCGTGACGGGCCGGGAGCCGGACACCGAACGCGAACCGGGCACCGGACGGCTCGCGCTGCCCGGGGTGCTCACCGCCGGGCAGGCCGCCCGCACCGCCGCCGCCATCGCCGGTCTCCAGCGCGCCGACGGCGCCATACCGTGGTTCCGGGGGCACCACCTGGACCCCTGGGACCACATCGAGGCCGCCATGGCCCTGGACGCGGCGGGCGAGCACGGACGGGCCGCCGCCGCGTACGACTGGCTGGCCCGCCACCAGCTGCCGGACGGCTCCTGGTACGCCGGTTACGCGGACGGCGACGCCGCCCGGCCCACCGACCGGGGCAAGGAGACCAACTTCTGCGCCTATGTGGCGGTCGGCGTCCTGCACCACTATCTCGCCACCGGGGACGAGGAGTTCCGGGACCGGATGTGGCCGGTGGTGTACGCGGCGGTCGAGTTCGTCCTGGCCCTCCAGCACCCGGGCGGCGCGATCGGCTGGCGGCGGGACGCGGACGGCACCCCCGCCGCGGGGGCGCTGCTCACCGGCTGCTCCTCCATCCACCAGGCGCTGCGCTGCGCGCTGGCCCTGGCCGAACGGCGCGAGGACCCGCAGCCGGACTGGGAACTGGCCACCGGACGGCTCGGGCACGCGCTGCGCCACCACCCGGCGCACTTCCTCGACAAGTCCGCCTACTCGATGGACTGGTACTACCCGGTGCTCGCCGGGGCGCTGCGCGGGCCGCGGGCGCTGGCGCATCTGGACGCGCGCTGGGCGGAGTTCGTGGTGGACGGACTCGGGGTGCGGTGCGTGTCCACCAACCCGTGGGTGACGGGCGGCGAGAGCGCGGAACTGGCGCTCGCCCTGTGGGCGGCGGGCGACAGCGAGCGGGCGGCCCGGGTGCTGCGCTGGATCGGCCATCTGCGGGCGCCGGACGGGCTGTACTGGACGGGGTACGTGTACGCGGACCGGACGATCTGGCCGCGGGAGCGGACCGCCTGGACGGCCGGGTCGGTGCTGCTGGCGGTGGCCGCGCTGACCGGCGAGCCGGCGACGGAGGCGGTCTTCGGCGGGGCTGGGCTGCCCCGGGGGCTGGAGAGCGGGGAGTGCTGCGAGCGGGCCTGAACGGCGGCGCGGGCGCGCGGGGGACAGGCGCGGGGCGGGACGGCGGGCGCGCGGGCGCGGAAACGAGTCCGCGCGCCGGGGGACGGCGGGGAACAGCGGGCCGGGTGTCCGGGTGTCCGGGTGCGGGAACGACGGAGGGCGGCGGGCCGTACGGCCCGCCGCCCTCAGCTGTCACGTCTGCCAGACCGGTTCACCCGGGGCCGACTCAGCCGCGCTGGATCCCGGAGGTGTCCTGGAGCACGCCGCGGCGGCCGTCCTGGGTCTGGGCGACCAGCGCCTGACCGCGCTGCTCGACCGCCAGGTACCAGGTGCCGGGGGCCAGTTCGGCGACCGGGGTCGGCGCACCGTTCTCGTCGTACAGCGGGCGGGCGGCGGGCACCGCGAACCAGAACGGCTGGAAGTTCGGGTCCGGGGTGGGCTGCGGGGCGGCCGGCTGCTCCACGCCGCTCACACCGGGCTGCGGGGCACCGTAGACGGGCTGCTGCTGGGAGCCCGGGCCGGGGTAGCCGTAACCGGGCTGCGGCTGGCCGGGCTGGCCGGGCTGCGCGCCGTAGGGCTGCGGGTGGCCGTAGGCCGGCTGCGGGGCCGCCGGGCCGCCGGCCGGCATGAGCGGGGCCTTGAACGCGGGCACCAGCTGGCCCAGGATCGCACCGGCGGCCATGGCCAGACCGGCGATCAGGGAGATGATCGCGCCCGGACCCATGTCGAGCAGTTCCTTGTAGCCCACCGGGTTGGCGAAGATCACCCAGAGCGCGGACCAGCCGGCGAAGACGGCGAGCGCGGTGCCCCACTGGTCGAGACGGAGGCCGGCGACCTCCTTGTCCTTGAACTGCGGGGCGAAGCGGGCCGCCGCGATCAGGCCGGCCGCGACGAAGCCGGCCAGGAAGACGGAGGGCAGCACGGGGAACCAGAAGTTCGACCAGCCGCTCCGGCCGCTGCCGGCGCCTCCCTTGGGCGTCCAGTAATCGAGGAACGAGGCGATGAAGAGCAGGACCGCTGCTCCGAAAATTACTGCATCGCCTCGGGTGAGCGAGCGGTTGTTCACGTCAGATCCTTCGTCGGTCTTGTCGGTCTCGTCGTCATGGTCTGGTCAGACACTGAGCGGGCCCATCGTACGGATGAACCCTGCCGCCGGTCCGAGGGGTGAGCTGATCTGTTTCCCAGACGGCACGCTTGTGATGTTGTCGTGACTTTCCCCACAGCGTCCGTCCGGAACATCCTTCTCCCTGGTCAGACGCGGTCGGAAAGGGTCCGCCGCAGCACCCGCAGCGACCGGTGTTCCGAGACCTCCGCGAAGGCCCCCGAGTCCACCGCCCGCCGCCAGATCCGGAACGGTGCCCGGCCGCCGTCCGCCGGATCGGGGAACACGTCGTGGATGACCAGCAGTCCGCCCACCGCCAGCTGCGGCACCCAGCTCTCGTAGTCCTCCGCCGCCTGGGCCTCGGAGTGCCCGCCGTCGATGAACACCAGGCCGAACCGCCCGCCGCCGCCCCCGCCCAGCGCCCGGGCCGCGCGGCCGGAGCCGCCCACGACCGCGACGACGTACTCCTCCACCCCGGCCTCGGCCAGGGTGCGGCGGAACAGCGGCAGGGTGTCCATCCGGCCCGGCGCGGCCGGGTCGGCGGTCGCCGGGTCGTGGTACTCCTCGCCCGGTTGCTGCTCCTCGCTGCCCCGGTGGTGGTCGACGGTCACCGCGACCGTGCCGGCCGCGCGGGCGGCGTCGGCCAGCAGCAGCGTGGAACGGCCGCAGTAGCTGCCGATCTCCAGCAGCGGCAGCCCGGTCTCCCGGGCGGCCTCCAGGGCGGCGCCGTGCAGCGCGCGGCCCTCGTCCGGCGGCATGAAGCCCCTGGCCCGCCCGAAGTGGTCAAAGATGTCCGTGGCGTCGGCCACATCATCCCCCTACGGTCCCCGTCGCCCGCCCCCGCGAGCTTCCGTGGGCACCATGCTGCCCTATCGCGCCGACAGCCGTGCCCCGGGGTCGGGGTCCGGGGGAGCGGACGGGGTACGGGGGCGGACGACGAGGCCGCCCCGGTCAGTCGGTGCGGGCCAGCGGGGAGTGGTGCAGGGGAACGGGCTTGGTCACCGCGGGCGGCGACGGCGCGGGGGACGGGGCGGCCGGCGGCATGGCGCCCGGCCCGGTCACCGGCCCGGCCGGGCCGCCCTCGCCGCCGCCCGCGCCGCCCGCGTCCGCACCGTCCACCGGCAGCGCCGCCTCCGGCGCCGGCCGCAGCGGCTGCGGCTCGGGCACCGGCACGGCCACCCGCGCCAGCCCCCACGGCAACTCCTCGGTCGCGTACGGCAGCAGCAGCTCACCGCCCGCCGTCCACCGCCCGACCCCGGCCAGCCAGCCCTCCGGAGCCGCTATCGGCTGCACCTCGCGCTGCTGCGCCCGCCACACCGCGACCCATCCCGCGCCGACCTCGGGCGCCGACAGCCACAGCGCCACCGCGCACGCCTCGGGCGTCAGCATCTGCCCCGGCTGCACCGCGAACGGCTTTATCGTCACCCCGTCCGGATGCAGCGCCTCCGGGAACCGCACCGGCAGCCGGCTGCCCAGCACGCCCCAGCCCAGCCGGTCCTCGCCCGGCGCGTCCGACACCACCAGCAGCAGACCGCTGTCCGTATCGGCCATCAGCAGCCGGTCGTTGCTGTGCTCGGTGATCCGCAGCAGCTCACTGGGCGGCCCGCCCGCCTCCACGTCCACCGTCACCGTCCGGGTGTGCCCGGTGGCCGGATCGGTGCGGTCCAGCGCCAGCAGCCGCCCGCCCGCGTCCAGCCAGGCGCCGCCCGCGCAGTGGCCCGGCACCCGGGTCACCAGCTCCGGGCCGAACGCCCCGCCGCACACCAGCCACACCGCCGTCTCGCCGGCCGCGTCGTCCGGCACCAGCGCGTACACCCGCGCCCCGTCGGGGGCCGGCGGCAGCAGCCGCAGCGGTACCGGTGACTCCAGGGCGCCCAGGGGCAGTTCGCCGGTCTCCGGGCCCGAGGGGTAGAGCAGCGCCAGGTGGTACCGGCCGTCCGCGTACCGGGCGATCAGCACCCGGCCGTCCGCGAGCGGCTGCACCGGGCTGTCCGGTTCCTCCGGCTGGCCCGCGGGCAGGGGTACGGCGTACGGTTCGGGTCCGTCCAGGGTCCAGCGCTCCGCGTACCAGGCGTCCCCGGCCGTGCCGGGAGCCCGTACCAGCCGGGCGGCGTACGAACCGTCCGCCGCGATCGACAACATGAAATCGCTCACCTCCAGGCCAGGACGGTAGATTTCGCGCGCCGACCGAACAACCCGCCGTGCTCCGCTTCACGCATAAGGGTGACGCAGTGGGGAATCCAAGATCAACCCGGCCCCGGGTGTGCAAGAGGCCGGAGCACACCCGAATCCGGGCGGGCGCGGGTCCGGGTAGCCTGAGCGCGTGCCGCCCGTACTCTCCGATGTCATCGCCGCGCTCGACGCCCTGTGGCCGCCCGCACTCGCCGAGGACTGGGACGCCACGGGCCTGGTCTGCGGCGACCCGCACGCGCCCGTGAGCCGGGTGCTGTTCGCCGTCGACCCGGTGCGGGAGATCGCCGAGGAGGCGATCGAAACCGGCGCCCAGCTGCTGATCACCCACCACCCGCTGTATCTGCGCGGCACCACCACGGTGGCCGCCGACACCTTCAAGGGCCGGGTGGTGCACGAGCTGATCAAGCACGACGTGGCCCTGTTCGTCGCCCACACCAACGCCGACCGCGCCGACCCCGGCGTCTCCGACGCGCTCGCCGCCGCCCTCGGGCTGCGGGTCACCGGCCCGCTCGTCCCCGACCCCACCGACCCGGCCGGGCGGCGCGGACTCGGCCGGATCTGCGCCCTCGACCGGCCGCTCGGCCCCGAGGAGTTCGCCCGCCACGCCGCCCAGCGGCTGCCCGCGACCGCGCAGGGCATCCGGCTCGCCACCGATCCGGCCGCGCCGCAGGGCCCGATCCGTACCGTCGCGGTGTGCGGCGGCAGCGGCGACAGCCTGTTCGGCGCGGCCCGGGCGGCCGGCGTCGACGCGTACCTCACCGCCGACCTGCGGCACCACCCGGCCTCCGAGGCGCGCGAACACACCGGGCTGACCCTCGTGGACGCCGCCCACTGGGCCACCGAGTGGCCCTGGTGCGAGCAGGCCGCCGCCCAACTCGACGCGGTCGCGCAGCGGCACGGCTGGGAGCTGCGCACGCACGTCTCGCGCCGCGTCACCGACCCCTGGACCGTGCAGGCACCGTCCGTCACCACCGACACCACCCCGGGAGCCCCCAACTGAAAGCCTCGCCCGTCGATCAGATCCGGCTGCTGGACGTCCAGGCCCTGGACGTCCGGCTGACGCAGCTCGCCCACCAGCGCAAGAACCTGCCCGAGCACGCGGAGATCCGCGCCCTGGAGGGCGAACTCACCCAGGTGCGCTCGCTGCTGGTGGCCGCCCGCACCGAGAGCAGCGACACCGCCCGCGAGCAGGCCAAGGCCGAGGCCGACGTGGACCAGGTGCGCAAGCGCGCCGCCCGCGACCAGGAACGGCTCGACTCCGGCCTGGTCACCAACCCCAAGGACCTTTCCAACCTCCAGAGCGAGATCGCCTCCCTCGCCCGCCGCCAGGACGACCTGGAGACCGTCGTCCTGGAGGTCATGGAACGGCAGGAGGCCGCCGAGGCCCGCGCCGCCGAACTCACCGCCTCCGTCACCGCCCTGGAGACGAAGGAAGCGGAACTCACCGGGCGCCGCGACGCCTCGCTGGCCGACATCGGCACCGAGGAGGACGGCATCCGCAAGCAGCGCGAGCAGATCGCGGCCGACGTACCCGCCGACCTGCTCAAGCTGTACGACAAGCTGCGCGAGCAGCAGGGCGGCATCGGCGCGGCCCGCCTCTACCAGCGCCGCTGCGAGGGCTGCCGGCTCGAACTGAACATCACCGAGGTGAACGAGGTGCGGGCCGCCGCCGCCGACGAGGTCGTGCGGTGCGAGAACTGCCGCCGCATCCTGGTCCGTACGCCCGAGTCCGGCCTGTGAGCCGCCGGTTCGTCGTCGAGGCCGACGGCGGCTCCCGGGGCAACCCGGGGCCGGCCGGCTACGGGGCGGTGGTACGGGACGCGGCCAGCGGCGAAGTCCTCGCCGAGACCGCCGAGTCGATCGGGAAGGCCACCAACAACGTCGCCGAGTACCAGGGACTCATCGCCGGACTGCGCGCCGCCCACGCCCTCGACCCGGACGCCACCGTGCTGGTGCGGATGGACTCCAAGCTGGTCGTGGAGCAGATGTCGGGCCGCTGGAAGATCAAGCACCCCGACATGCGCCCGCTGGCCATGACCGCGCGGGACATCTTCCCGGCCGGCGCCGTGCGCTACGAGTGGATGCCGCGCGAGCGCAACAAGCACGCCGACCGGCTGGCGAACGAGGCGATGGACGCGGCGGCGGAGGGCCGCACCTGGCAGCCCGAACAGTCCCGCGCGCTGGACGCCGAACCCTCCGTGCGCACCGGCCCCGAGCCCACCACCGCCCCGGTGGTCGGCTGGGGCGAGCAGAGCGGCGGCACCACCTTCGTCCTGCTGCGGCACGGCGAGACGGCGCTGACCCGCGAGAAGCGGTTCAGCGGCAGCGGCAGCACCGGCGACGACGACCCGGAGCTGGCCCCCGCCGGGGTACGGCAGGCCGAGGCGGCGGCGCTCGCGCTGGAGAAGGCCCCGGACGGCCGCCGGATCGACGCCGTCGTCGCCTCCCCGCTGCGCCGCTGCCGGCAGACGGCGCAGGCCGTCGCCGACCGGCTCGGCCTGGACGTCCGCATCGAGGCGGGGCTGCGCGAGACGGACTTCGCGCAGTGGGAGGGACTGACCTTCGGCGAGGTGCGCGAGCGGTACCCGCAGGACCTGACGCAGTGGATGTCCTCGGCGCAGGCCCAACCCACCGGCGGCGGCGAGAGCTTCACCGCCGTGGCACGCCGGGCGGCGCTGGCCCGCGACAAGATCATCGCCCGGTACGCGGGGAAGACCGTGCTGATCGTCTCGCACGTCACGCCGATCAAGTCGCTGCTGCGGCTGGCCCTGGGGGCGCCGACCGAGGCGATGTTCCGGATGGAACTGTCCCCGGCCGCGCTGTCCGTGGTGACGTACTACAACGACGGCAACGCCTCGGTGCGGCTGTTCAACGACACCGGCCACCTGCGCGCCGCCGCGGCGGACGGCGCGGCCGGCCCGTACTCGGGGGCCCCGGCCTGGCGGTGAGCCGCGTCAGACCTGATCCACCACGATGTCGAGCTGCCGGTCGTTTCCGTCCGGCCGCTCCACCGTGTAGCCGAGGTCGCGCAGCGCGCCGGTCAGCCCGGGAAGGGTGGCGGGCAGCTCGCCGGCGGTGAGCAGGTCGCGCACCAGGCGGCCCTTGGTGGCCTTGTTGAAGTGGCTGACGACGGTCCGGGACGGGCCGTGCAGCACCCGTACCGTCACAGTGCGCTCGGCGAGTTCGCCGGTGGGCTTCCACAGGGCGCGGTAGGCGGCCGACCGCAGATCCAGCAGCGGGCCGCCGTCCGCCGCCGCCTCGGCGGGCAGGACGGCGGCGAGCGGGCGGCGCCAGTACGCGGCGAGGCCGCCGAGCGCGGGCAGCCGGACGCCGGCGGAGCAGCGGTAGGCGGGCACCCGGTCGGTGACGCGCAGCGCGCCCCACAGCCCGGAGAAGATCAGCAGCGACGCCTCCGCCCGGCGCCGGGCGGCCGGGTCCAGCGTGCCGAGGCCGAGCGCGTCGTACAGCACGCCGGTGTACACGGCGCCGGCCGGGGCGGCGGGCGCGGTGCGCAGGGCGGCGTTCCTGGTGACCTCGCCGGCCAGCCGGACACCGAGCCCCAGCACCTCGCGGGCCTTGTCGGGGTCACCGGCGCACAGGTCGGTCAGTTCCGCCAGCACCGTCTCGCGGGCCGCCGTCAGCCCGGGCAGCGACAGCGCCTCCAGCCGCACCGGGGCACCGTCCCCGGCCCCGGCGGCCTTGCCCTCGGACGGTGGCAGCAGTACGAGCACGGGGCTCTCCTTCTCGTGAACGGTGGGACGCAGAGCAGCAGGGTACGCCGGGTAAGGTGGACCGTGCGGCAGACGAGTCGCGCGGGCGGTCGCGTTGGTGTCCGGTTCAGGCCGGGTACCGCCGAGGAACGTCCGGGCTCCACAGGGCAGGGTGGTAGGTAACGCCTACCTGGGGCGACCCACGGGACAGTGCCACAGAAAACAGACCGCCGGGGCCGTGCGAACGGCACCCGGTAAGGGTGAAACGGTGGTGTAAGAGACCACCAGCGGCCGGGGTGACCCGGTCGGCTCGGTAAACCCCACCCGGAGCAAGGTCAAGAAGGGGCCATCGGCGATGGCCCCGCGCGGACGACCGAGGGCGGCCCGCCCGAGTCCGCGGGTAGACCGCTTGAGGCTGCCGGCGACGGCAGCCCTAGATGGATGACCGCCACCCACCCCTCCCGGGGCGGGAACAGAACCCGGCGTACACCGCGACTCGTCTGCCGTCCCGGCCCCGGCCGGGCACAGGGGCTCGGCGCGAACCCGCTGTCACCCGTCGTCGTGCTGCTTCTTCCTTTTCTTCCTTTTCCGCTTCACCGTCCCGGCGGGCACGAGTCCGGCCATGCCCTGGCCGCGGTTTCGGCGGTGCTCCTCAGCCGGCGGTCTCGGTCTCGGCCCCGGGGGCGAAGGGGACGCCGGTGAGTTCTTCGCTCGCCGTCCACAGGCGCTCGCCCTCGGCCGGGTCGTCGGCGCCCCGGGGGAGTCCGGCGGGCTCGGGGGTGCCGGAGGTCTGGTCACGTCCGGCAGGTCCGATGAACTGGCCCGAGTGTGCCTGCGGGCTGGTCGCCGCGTAGAGCGAGGGCCAGGCGGCGCCGTCCGCGGAGCCCATGAACAGGCGGGCGGCGATCGGGGTGATCAGGCGGCTCAGGGCGCCGGTGCCGTGCTGCTGGATGCCGGTCATCGCCGATCCCGGGTGGACGACGAGCGCTTCGACGGGGCCGGGCGCGGTGCGGCGGGCCAGTTCGAGGGTGTAGACGATGTTGGCGCGCTTGGACTTCGCGTAGGCGCCCATGGGGCGGTAACGCTGTTCGCTCATCAGGTCGTCGAGCCGGCCCACCGGCCAGCGCGCGGCGGTGGCGCTGACGGTGATCACGCGTGGTGCGGTCGCGCGGCGTACGGCGGGCCAGATGTGGGCGTTGAAGGCGAAGTGGCCGAGGTGGTTCGTGCCGAATGTCATCTCGAAGCCGTCGGGCGTGGTCCGGCGCCGGGGCAGGTTCATCACGCCGGCGTTGTTGAAGAGGAGGTCGATCGTTTCGGTCTCGGCGATCCGGGTGGCTGCCTCGCGGACGGAGGACAGCTCCGAGAGGTCGAGGACGAGTGTGTCGACCTGTGCTCCGGGCTGGGCCGCGCGCACGGCCCCGGCGGCCCGGTCGAGCTTGTCCCGGCTGCGTCCGGCCAGGATGACCCGGGCGCCGTGGCGGGTGAGTACGCGGGCGGTTTCCAGGCCGATCCCGCTGTTCCCGCCGGTGATCAGCGCGGTGCGGCCGGTCTGTTCGGGGATGGCGTCGGGGGTCCAGTGGCTCATCGCTGCCCTGCTCCTGTCGGGTTCGTGCCCGGCCGGTCGGCGGGGCTTGCCGACACACCGGAATTACAGACCGGCGGTCTTTTGTGTTCCGCCGCCAAGCTAAAAGACCGGCGGTCTGATGTCAAAAGACCGGCGGTCTGTAGCATGGCCGCATGCCGAACTTCCAGCGCGCGCGCAGCGAGGAGCAGCGCGAGATCCGGCGCCGGGCCGTCCTCGACACCACTGCCCGCATGCTGGAGGAGATGCCCGTCGGCGAGCTCAGCCTGAACGAACTGAGCCGCCGCGTCGGGCTGGCGAAGTCCAACGTGCTGCGCTACTTCGAATCACGTGAGGCGATCCTGCTCGCCCTGCTCGACCGCGCCTGGCGGCAGTGGACGGCCGACCTGCCCGCTCTGCTGGACGCCGCCGTCCGCGCGGATGCTCCGGTGGGACGGCGGGGAGAGCAGTTCGCCGCCACTGTGGCCCGCTCGCTCGCCGAGCGCCAGGTCCTGTGCGACCTGCTGAGCGCCCAGGCGAGCGTGCTGGAACACAACGTCTCCCCGGAGGTGGCCGCCCGCTCCAAGCAGGCGGCCGTGGCCAACGTCGTCGGCATCGCGGCGCTGGCCCGGCAGCACATTCCCGAACTCGGCGACAACGCACCGCAGTTGACCGCCGCCATGATCATGGCCATCGGCGCCGTGTGGACCCATGCGCGGCCCTCCCGGGCGATGCTCGCCGCCTACGAGGCCGACCCCTCGCTCACCGCCTACAAGCTGGACTTCACGACCACCCTGTCCGACCTGCTGGCCACACTCATCGCGGGCACGCTCGCCCGCGCCTCCGCTTGACCCCCGCTCCTCCCCGGGGCCAGAGGGTTCCGGCGCGGTCAGGAACGCGGGGCGGGCGGCCGGTGCAGGGCGGCGGTGGTGGCCAGGAGGAGCACGGGGGCGACGGCCAGACCGGCCAGCGCCGTCCCGGTGGCCGTGCCCGGCCTCCCCTGAACGGCGAGGACGAACGCGGCGGTGGTCGTGGCCGGCGGCAGCACCACCGCCGTCACGCCGAGCAGGACACCGGCGCACCTGCCGATCGCCCGTCCCGTCGCCACCCCTGACGCGGCAGCGCCCGACCGGTCCGCCTCCAGGCCGGTGGTCAGCCCCAGAAAGTGCAGCACCGCGCCGAGAACCACCCCGCCGCACAGGGCGAACGCGGCGGCCCACCACGCGCCGTGCAGCACCACCAGCAGCACGGCGAGCACCACCAGGGCCACACCGGCGACCGGCCCTTCCACCAGCGCCGCCGCGCACACCAGCCGGAGGAAACCCGCCGTGCGGGATCCGGCCCCGGCCCCCTCGCGCGCCATCTCAGCCGGCTCCGGACGGACGCGCCGGCTCCGGCGACCGCACCGCACCGGTCGGTATCCGGGCGGGTGCCATCTCGTTCATGGGCGGCATTCAAACACGGGCCGGTCCCCGGCGGGCCGTCCCGGCAACTGACCGGGAAGGGCGAAGTGCGGCGCGCCGCCCGCGGCGGTCCACCGCGCGGTGGGCCTCGCCGGACGGATTGCCGCTGTGTGGTGCCATGATCGGCGGATGCCTGATGATCTGCCTTCGGTGACGGTGCGGTTGTGGCGTGCGGACGCCGTTGTGCTCTTCGACTGGCTCATGAGTACGGACCTGAACACGGTGCCCGTGGACCACCCCGCACAGAAGCAGGCACTGGCCGATCTGGCGTCAGCTTTGGAGTGCGACACGGACGTGATGGCGTCCACCGAGGAGGAACTCGCCGCGGCCCGGGAGGATGTGGCGCGGGACATGGGCTGGTGAGCTGCGTGTTCCTGTGGATGGTGAGTGGCACTCCGGCGTCTCCGCTCCCTGGTCGTCGGAGTACCCCTTTCCCGTGCCCGCATCCGTGATCCGTGTCCCGTCGGGTGGCGGCCGTCAGGGGTGGAGGCCCGGGCCGAAGCCGGTCCAGCGGAGGTCGGTGGGGAGGTGGCCCATGTCGTTGTGGAGCACCAGGGTGGGGGTGGTGGTGTCGCGGTACTCGATGACGGTCAGGGCCGTGTTGCCGCAGCTGAGGCCGAGCCAGGCCGGGCGGGGGGCGTTCAGGGCGTCGCGGACCAGCCAGGCCACCGGGTAGGCGTGCGTGACGAGCACCTCGTGCGTCTCGGCCGGGGCGGGGCGGGCGAAGCGGGCGGTCAGGGCGTCGGCCAGGCGTTCGCCCGCGGCGGCCTCCTCGGCGTCGTAGCCGTCGAAGAACGGAGCCCAGGCCGGCGGCGGGTCGGCGGGGACGTGCGGGATGTGGTCGACGAGTTCGGGCGCCGCCGCGACGGTGGCGCGCGGCAGGTGGGTGGCGAGGATACGGGCGGAGCGTTCGGCGCGCGGGAGGGGTGAGTGCCACACCGCGTCGACCGGGAGGCGGGCCAGGCGGCGGCCGGTCAGATCGGCCTGCCGTTCACCGGCCGGGGTGAGGTGGCCGAGGGCGTCGGCGGCGCCGTGCCGCAGGAGGTAGAGGTGGCGGGTCGCCACGGGGGTGTCCTTCCGGTCAGGGGGCGGGGTGGCCCAGGGCGGCGTGCGCGGCGGCGAGGCGTGCGGCGGGATCACGTGGTGTGGTGTCGCCGGAGAGGGCGTCCGCCCAGCCGAGCAGCGGTCGAGCCGGCCGTCGGCGTCGCCGGTGGTGAGCGGCGGGGCGCCGAGGGCGACGTGGCCGCCGGTGCCGTCGAGGGTGAGGAGGGTGCCTTCGGGCAGGGTGCGTCCGCCGGCCGTGACGGTGCCCCGGCCGGGGTCGACGGTGAGGTCCCGGGCGCCGACGACGGCGGGCCGGCCGAGGGAGCGGGCGACGACGGCGGCGTGGCCGGCGGGGCCGCCGCGCGCGGTGAGGACGCCGGTGGCGGCGGCGAGGCCGTGCAGGTCGTGCGGGGAGGTTTCCGGGCGGACCAGGATGACCGGCGTACCGGGTCCGAGGCGGGCCGCGCGGTCGGCGGTGGTCGCGATCCGGCCGGTGGCGACGCCCGGGACGGCGCCGATGCCCCGGGTCAGCAGGTCGGCGCCCGCCGGATCGGCGAGGCGCGGGACGCGGAGGTGGCCGAGCTGCCGGGGCGTCACGCGGCGGACGGCTTCGCGGCGGGTGATGACGCCCGCGTCGGCGAGTTCGGTGGCGAGCCGGACGGCGGCGCCCGAGGTGAAGCGGCCGGGCCGGAGCTGGAGGATCCACAGGGTGCCGGCCTGGAAGGTGAACTCGGCGTAGCAGGCGTCGCGGTAATGCGCCTCGGCGCGGTGCAGGGCGGCGCGCAGCGCCTGCCACACGGCGGGTTCGCGGTCGGCGAGCGCGGGCAGCGGGTGGGTGGTGGCGGTGCCGGAGACGACGTCCTCGCCCTGGTGGCCGAAGAGGACGTCGCCGTACGGGGTGTTGGCGCCGGTGGTGGGGTCGCGGCTGAAGGCGACGCCGCTGCCGCTGCGGGCGTCCCGGTTGCCGAAGACCATGGCCTGGACGACGGCGGCGGTACCGAGGTCGTGCGGGATGTCGTGGAGGGCGCGGTAGGTGCGGGCGCGGGGGGTGTGCCAGGAGGAGAAGACCGTTTCGAGGGCGAGGGTGAGCTGGCCGGGCGCGTCGTCGGGGAAAGGCCGTCCGTCCCGCCGGTCCCGGATGCGGCGCAGCAGGCGGTCGGGGTCGTCGCCGGGGGCGGGGTCGGCGCCGAGCGCGGTGGCGATGCCGGTGAGCAGCCGGCGCCGGGAGTCCCGGGCGAACGCGGGGTCGCCGGTCTCGGCGGCGAGGCGGGCGGTGGCGCCGGTGGTGAGGCCGAGGTTGAGGACGGTGGTCATCATGCCGGGCATGGAGTGGGCGGCCCCGGAGCGCACCGAGACGGCCAGGGGCGCGCCGGGTCCGCCGAAGGCGCGGCCGGTGGCGGCTTCGAGGCGGGCGACGGCGGCGGCGAGTTCGCGGTGGAGTCCGCCGGGGAGCCGCCCGTCGCGAAGGTAGGCGCGGCAGGCGTCGGTGGTGACGACGAAGGCGGGCGGCACCGGGAGGCCGAGGCGGTGGGCGAGGACGAGGCCGTGGGCCTTGGCGCCCAGGGTGTCCGGGCCTCCCTCGGTGGTGGCGGTGAGCGGGCGGATCCAGGGGGTCATCGCGGGATTCCGAGGGTGGCGAGCAGGTCTTCGTGGAGTTCCGCCCAGACGGTGTGGTACGAGGCGGTGCTGTCGGTGACGTGCACGGTGTCGCCGGCGGCGGCGCGGTCCAGGGCGGTGCGCAGCCGCAGCGGGTAGCGGCCGAAGCGGGGGAGGGCGGCGGTCAGTTCGGCGCAGACGGGGGCGGCGCGCCGGTCGAGGTCGGCGAACCGGTCCAGGACGCGGGCGTCGTAGGCGGCGTCGCGGTGGTCGTTGGCGGTGGTGACGCCGTCGAGGGTGCGCAGTTGCCAGGCGGCGCACAGGTCGAGCAATTCGGGGTTGAGGACGAGGAACCGCCGGAAGGCGGCGGTGACGGCGGGGCGGGCGTCGGCGGCGTCCAGTTCGGCGGTGACGCGGGCGGCGTCGGCGGCGCGGCCGGCCTCGGTGAGCTGCCAGCCGGGGGCGAAGCCGGTGGTGCGGGTGGCGAGTCCGGCGGCGCCGAGGTCGATGAGGCGGGATTCGAGGGCGGGGGCGTCGAGGCCGGTGATCGCGGCGAGGCGGTCCAGGCCACAGGTGCCGGCGCAGCGCAGGGCGTGCAGCACCGTCAGGTCGTCGTGCACGGTCAGCTCAACTCCGATGGCAGGTGTTTTCGGATGACGTCATCATCTGGATGGTCGCCGTATCATGACACACCGCGAACGGAAGGGAACACACGATGGCGAGACTGACCCGCGCGCAGCAGCAGCAGCGGACCCGCGCCGCCGTACTGGTGGCGGCCCGGGCGGAGTTCGCCGCGCACGGGTACGCGGCGGCGAAGGTGGACCGCATCGCCGAACGGGCCGAACTCACCCGGGGCGCCGTCTACTCCAACTTCGCCGGGAAACGCGCCCTCTACCTCGCCGTGCTCTGCGACGCCGCCGAGCGGGAGCTGGCGTCCGCCGCGCCGCCGGCCGCGCCGCCCGGCTCCCGCGAGCAGGCGCTGAACGCGTTCGCCCGCGTCTGGCTGGAACGGCTGCCGCTGGCCGGCGACAGCCCGCACCACGGGCACCTCCAACTGCGGTCGCTCACCCCGGTGATCGAGGACGACGCGGCCCGTACCGCGCTCGCCCAGCTCGTCCGGTTCGAGGCGCTGCTGCTCGCGCTGGCGGTGGAGGGCGACCGCACCGTACCGCCGCACGCGGTGCGGGTGGCCGAACTGGCGCTCACCCTGCTGTACGGCGCGGCCTCGCTCGCCGAGCAGGCCCCCGGCGCCGGTGACCCCTTCGAACTGGCGCGCGCCGCCGGGCATCTGGCCGCGCTCCCGGCCGGCGGCGCGGACCTCGGCCCCGCCCATCTGCCGTACGTCGCCCCCGCCCGGCCGGCGGCCGAACCGTGGACGGCGCCGCGCGGGCTGCGCGACGGGATCGGCGGCGGCCCGCTGGACGCGGGCGCCGACGGGGTGCTGGTGGTGCTGGGCGCCGGACGGCTGGCCGCCGCCGAGGAGGCGCTGCGCGCGGCCCGGCCGGGCGAGGCGGTGACCGTCGTCGTGGTGTCGGGTGATCCCGCCGGGACCGGCGCCCTGGTACGGCTGCGGGTCACCGATCTCGCCGGCTGTCTGCGCCGGGTCTTCCCGGCGGCCGGGCTGCCCCTGCCGCGCCTCGTGCACGACCCGGACGGCGCGGTCCCGGCCGCGCTGGGGCTGCGGTCACCGGCCGGTGACGGCACGGAGTTCGCGGTCCGGCTGCGGGACGGGCTGATCACGGCCCGCGCCGAGGGGCGCGGCGCCGGGCACGCGGCGGCCGTACACGGCGTGCGCGACCGGTCCTGAGCGCGGTGCGGCCGGTGCCGAGCGGCCTGACCGGCCCCGGCCCGTACGCCCGCCTTCCCGCCCGGCGCGTCCCGCCCCGCCCGTATCGACGCCGCCCCCGCACGGCGTCAACGCTTTGTCGACAGGCGGGCTCTACACATACTCCATCCCGAGGAACGGAGCGGTCGCACCGGTGGGTCCGGGTGGTACGGGGAGCCATCCGGACCCACCGGATGTGATGCCGCGCCACGCTTCCGGGATCGATCCATCACCACCGATATTCCGGAACGAGGACGTCCATGCCATTGACCGGCACCGCGCCCGAGCTGTCCGCCGCGGAGGCGGAAGCGGCTCAGCACGCGCAGGCGCTGTACCAGATGACGACGGCGCACTGGATCACCCAGGTGGTCCGGGCCGCCGCCGTGCTGCGGGTCACCGATCACATCGCGGACGGCGCCCGGACGGCCGAGGAGATCGCGGAGCGGGAGTCCAGCCACCCCGGCGCCACGCACCGGCTGCTGCGGGCGTGCGCCTCGATCGGGCTGCTGGCGCACGAGGGCGGCGGGCGGTTCGCGCTGACGCCGGTCGGCGCGCTGCTGCGCGAGGGGGTGCCCGGTTCGCTGCGGGACGCGGCGCTGTTGTCGGGCGCCCCGGCGCACTGGCAGGTGTGGCAGCCGTTCCCGGAGGCGGTGCGCGAGGGCCGCCCGCAGTGGGAACGCGCCCTGGGTTCCGATCTGTTCACCTATCTCGCCCAGCACCCGGAGGACGCGGCGCTGTTCTCCCGGGCCATGACGAACGCCACCGAACAGGTGGTGCAGGACACGGTCGCGCTGCTCGATCTGGACGGCGCGGTCCGGATCGCGGACATCGGCGGCGCGGACGGGGCGCTGCTGCTGGGGCTGCTGGCCGAGCACGCGCACGTCGAGGGCGTGCTGTTCGACCTGCCG
This sequence comes from Streptomyces harbinensis, assembly GCF_900116145.1. Taxonomy (GTDB): domain Bacteria; phylum Actinomycetota; class Actinomycetes; order Streptomycetales; family Streptomycetaceae; genus Streptomyces; species Streptomyces carpaticus. The sequence goes on from NZ_FPAB01000003.1 coordinate 261,203, forward strand.
CACGTGGTGCCGGCCGGGCACGCCGCCGCCGAGGCGGCGGGGGTGGCGGAGCGTTTCGAGGGAGTCGCGGGGGACTTCTTCGAGAGCGTGCCGGAGGCCGACTACTACCTGCTCAAGTGGGTGCTGCACGACTGGTCGGACGAGCAGTGCGTGAGGATCCTGCGCAACTGCCGGCGGGCCGCCCGCCCCGGCGCCCGGATCCTGGTGATCGAGGCGCTGCTGGGGGAGACCGGGGCGCCGGACCCGGTCGCCCTGCTCGACATGAACATGCTGTCGGTGTCGGCGGGCCGGGAACGGTCCCTGGACGCCTACGACGCGCTGTTCGAGGAAGCGGGCTGGAAGCGGACGGGGCTCTCCCCGACCCGTTCGATGTTCTCGCTGCTGGAGCTGGAGCCCCTGGGCTGACCGTCCGGGGCTCCTCGGCCGGGCCGCACCACGGGGGCGGCCCGGCCCCCCGGCTCCCGGCCCCGCGCCCCCGGCCCCCGCCACCGACCGTCCCGCTTCATACAGTTGCACGGTAAACCGTCGCCCGATTCCGCATCACGTCATACATTCGTCCAATCGGCTGGAACCTGCGCCAAGGACGGGATCTATGACAACGGGGCTGTGCTTCTCCCTCCTCGGACCGGTACGCGCCTGGCACGACGGCGCCGAAATCCCGCTCGGATCACCGCAGCAGCGCTCCACCCTGAGCGTGCTGCTCCTGCACGCCGGCGGCACCGTACCCGCCGGCCAGCTGTCCGGAGCGCTGTGGGACGGCGCCCCGCCCAAGGGCGCCCGGGGCACCGTGCGCACCTACATCCACCGGCTGCGCCGCACCCTGGAACCGCAGGGCGCCCACATCGAATCCAGCAGCCAGGGCTACGCGCTCATGGTCGACCCGGCCACCGTCGACACCCACCGCTTCCGCCACCTGGTCGCCGCCGCGCGCGCCGCGCACGGCGCGGGCGACGAGCGAGGTACCGCCGAACTCAGCCGCGGCGCCCTGGACCTGTGGCGCGGCGAGCCGCTGCGCGACATCCACGGCGAGGCCGCGGAACGCGAACGCGTCGGGCTGCGGCAGACCCGCACCAGCGCGCTCGACCTGTACGGCACCGCCGCGCTCGCCCTGGGCCGCGACGACGAGGTCGTCCAGCTGATGTCCACGGCCGTCATCGAGGACCCGCTGCACGAACGGTTCCACGAACTGCTCATGCTCGCCCTGTACCGGGCCGGGCGGCAGGCCGAGGCCATCTCCGCCTACGGGCACGTGCGCAAACTGGTCCGCCACGAACTCGGCGTCGACCCCGCCGCCTCCCTCACCCGGCTGTACGAGGGCATCCTGCGCGGCGACCCGGCGCTCGGCCCGCCGCGCGGCGGGGTCGGCGACGCGGGCCGCACCGCCCCCGTACGCCCGGCCAGACCGGAACACCTGCCCGCACCCTCCCCGTTATTCGTCGGACGCGAGACCGATCTGGCCGCCGCCCACCGCGACATCGCCGCCGGCGCCCGGGTGATCGTGGTCAGCGGCATGGCCGGGGTCGGCAAGACCGAGTTCGCCACTCTGCTGGCGCACCGGCTGCGCGCCGACCACCCCGACGGGCAGCTGTACGTCAATCTGCACGGCTTCGACGCCGACCGGCCCATGGTGCCCACCGCGCGCGCCGTGGACCTGCTGATCGAGGCCATGGAGGTGCCCCGGCAGCGCATCCCGCGCGACCCCGAGGCCCGCGCCGCGTTCCTGCGCCGGCTGCTGGCCGCCCGGCGCGTCCTGCTGTTCGCCGACAACGCGCGCGACGCCGCGCACGTCCTGCCGCTGATCCCCGCGTCCTCCGGCGCGCTGGTGCTGGTCACCAGCCGCTCCCCGCTGGCCGGACTGATCACCGCGCACGGCGCCCGGGTCACCGAACTGCGGCCGTTCGGGCCCGAGGAGGCGCTGGAACTGATGCGCGGCAAGCTCGGGCCCGAGCGGATGCGCGGCCAGGAGCGGGCCGCCCGCGCCATCGCCGAGTGCTGCGGCGGGCTGCCGCTGGCGCTCGCCGTGGTGTGCGCCAAGCTCATCGCCAACCCGGCGTTCTCGCTCACCGCCATCGCCGCCGAACTGTGCGACGAGCGAGCCCGGCTGTCCTTCCTCACCGGCGCCGACCGCTCGCCCGGGGTCCGCTCCGTGCTGTCCTCCTCCTACCGGGCGCTCAGCCCCGCCGCCGCCGGCCTGTTCCGGCTGCTGCCGCTGCACCCGGGCCGCTCCGCCGGGGCCGGCTTCATCGCCGACCTGCTCGCCCAGCCGCTGTCGCGCACCCAGGAACTGCTGGACGAACTCACCGCCATGCGCCTGCTGGAGGAGCGCGCCCCCGGCCAGTACGGCTGGCACGACCTGGTGCACGCGTACGCCGTCGAGCTCCTGGCCGACACCGCGGGCACCGCCGAGCGCGACGCCGGACTGCGGCGCGTCCTCAACCACTACCTCCAGACCGCCTACGAGGCCGCCCGCATCCTGTCCCGGCACGACGACATGCCGCCGGTGCGCGCGCCGCGCCGCCGCTCGCTGAGCACGTACGCCGAGGCGCTGCGCTGGTTCGAGACCGAACACGCCTCCCTGATGCGGCTCATCGACACCGCCTACCGCTGCGGCCACGACCGCACCGTGTGGCAGCTGGCCTGGATGGTGCGGCATTACCTCGACGTCAACGGCCACTGGGAGGAGCTGCGGGCCACCAGCACCCTGGCGCTGCGGGCCGCCGGCCGCGAGGGCAGCCGGCTCGGCATGGCGCTGGGGCACCGGGGGCTGAGCCGCGCCGAGTACAACGCCGGGCAGTGGGACGAGGCGGAGCGCCATCTGCTGCGGGCGCTGGAGCTGATCGAGGCGGAGGGCGACCGGCTGGCCGCCGGCTACACGCACCGGCAGCTGGCTGGCATCCACGCCTCGACCGGGGACTACCGCAAGATGCTCGCCGAGGCGCGGATCTCGCTGGGCATCTTCGCCGAGCTGGGCTGGACGGTGGGGGAGGGCGCGGCGCTGAGCGTCATCGCCAAGGCCCAGGGCCGGATGCGGCAGTACCGGGAGGCGCTGGTGTCGGCGCAGCGGGCGCTGAGCATCCTGGAGGAGGCGGGCGAACTGCGGGACATGGCCCGGACCATGGACCTGCTCGGCTACGCCCACCACCATCTGGGCCGGCACCGCGAGGCGGCGGGCCACCGGCGGCGCGCGGCCGAACTGCACGCCTCGCTCGGGGCGCTGGACAAGCGCAACTCGCACGCGATGAGCGCGCTGATCGCCTCGCTGCTGTCCCTGGCGGTGGACGAGCGGCTGGCCGACGAGGCGGTGACGGCGCGGGCCACCGCCGAGCGGGCGGCGCGGCGGCTGGTGGACTATCTGGAGCTGCACCGGGACGGCTGCGGTGCGGTGGACGCGCCGGCCGGACTGCCGGAGCTGATCGACGAGCTGCGGGGGTTCGCCGGCGAGCTGGGCGGGGCGCCGGAGCTGACCGAGGCGCTGCTGGGGCGGCTGGTCGCGCTGGCGGAGCGGGCGCAGCGGCTGGGGGCCATCGAACGGCTGGTGGACCGGACGGCCGGCCCGCCCGGCATGGTGGCGGTGGGGGAGCGGGCTCACCCGGAGGTGGGTGACTGAGGCGAAAGTGCGTGCTGCCGCCGCCGGGCGCACGTGCGTACGGTGGGGTACCGCACGGGAAGTAACCGACCTCGTTCCACCGGAGCCCACCATGTCCACCAGCCCCGCACCCGCCACCGGCGGCCCCGCCGCCCCCGACACACCTCCGGCGGGGCCCGGCGCACCCGCGCCCGGGGAGCCCGCCCCCGGCCTGCTGATCATCCGCTCCGGCGCGGACGACGCGCCCGTGTGCGACGCGGACGGGGTGTGCGCGCGGTGAGGATCGATGTGTGGTCGGACGTCGTCTGCCCCTGGTGCTACATCGGCAAGCGGCGGCTGGAGAGCGCGTTGGCGCGGTACGAGGACGCCGCCGGGGTGGAGGTGCGCTGGCACAGCTTCCAGCTGGACCCCGCGCACCCGGCCGGGCTGCGCGAGCCGACCGCCGCCATGCTGACCAGGAAGAAGGGCATAGGCCCCGAGCAGGTACGGGAGATGCAGCGGCAAGTCACCGAGCTGGCGGCGGCCGAGGGGCTCCGCTACGACCTGGACCGTTCGATCTCCGTCAACACCCTGGACGCGCACCGGCTGCTCCAGCTCGCGGACCGCGAGGGTCTGGGCGGCGCGGCGCACGAGCGGCTGCTGGCGGCCCATCTGTGCGAGGGCGAGACGGTCGACGACATCGAGACGCTGGTGCGGCTCGGGGTGGAGGCCGGCCTGGCGGAGACGGAGACCCGCCGGGTGCTGGAGAGCGGAGCGTACGCGGACGAGGTGGCCGCCGATGTGGCCGAGGCGCGGCGGATCGGGGTGAGCGGGGTGCCGTTCTTCGTACTGGACGGCGCGTACGGGGTCTCCGGGGCGCAGCCCGTGGACACCTTCCTCCACGCGCTGCGCACCGCCGGGGCGGCCCGGGGCCGGGTCTGAGGCGCCGCGCGGCCCGGGGCGGGTTCCCGGGCTGCGAGGCTGGGCCATCGGAGGGAGCATGGGAGGGGAGAGGACCCAGTGCTCGCTTGGAGGTGCAGTCATGGCGTCGTCGCACCAGACGTGGAAGACCAAGATCGACATCGAGGACGAGGGCCGGTCCTGCCGGGCCGAGGCCCGCTTGCAGGGCAAGACCTCGCGCGGACTGGTGGGGGAGGGATCGGCGCAGGCCAAGCCGGGTGACGAGTACGACCCGGTGATCGGCCACGAGCTGGCGGCGGCCCGGGCCCTGTCCGATCTCTCCTATCAGCTGCTGTACCAGGGCGCGCGGGACATCGAGGCGCACACCCACGAGGAAGTGACCGAACTGCGCGAGCGCTGAGCGTTGTGCGCCGGGCGCTGAGCGCCGGGCGGGGCGCGGCGCGCCGGGGTGTGCCCCGGTGCGCCGTCGCGGCGTGCCGGGCGCCCGGCGTGGCGGGGGAGCGGGCGGGGGGCCGTACCGCGCAGGATGTGCGGCATGCGAGACCCCTGTGACACGGCGTGCCGGATCGCTGCCGAGGCGTCACCGGATCGCCATGTCGTTGACGGATACCTGCCAGATGCCGGATGAGTGCGCGCGGTGCACTCGTCCGCATGACGCGGATCTCCGAAGAGTTCTCCGATCACCTGCGTTCCGCCGCCCGCTCGCTCGCGCGGCGCAGATTCGTCACCGTCACCGGGGCCGCCGCGGCCCTGGCGTTCTCCGTCGGCCTGCCCGGCACCGCGGGCACCGCGCACGCCGCCGCCCCGCTGGACGGCGCCGCGCTCGACGGCGACCCCTTCAGCCTCGGCATCGCCTCCGGCGACCCGCTCCCCGACTCGGTGGTGCTCTGGACCCGGCTGGCCCTCGACCCCTACGCCGCCGACTCGGGACTGCCGCCCGAACCCGTCGCCGTCCGCTGGGAACTGGCCCGCGACCGCCACTTCCGCCGCACCGTGGACGGCGGCACGGTGCTCGCCCACCCCGAGTTCCACCACGCGGTGCACGTGGAGCCCCGGCGGCTGGCCCCCGGCACCGACTACTACTACCGGTTCCGGGCCGGACCGTGGACCTCCGCCACCGGCCGCACCCGCACCGCCCCCGCCCCGCACGACCGCGTCGGCCGCGGCCTGCGGTTCGCGCTCGCCTCCTGCCAGCGCTACGACCAGGGCTACTACACCGCGTACCGGCACCTGGCCGCCGAGGAGGACCTGGACGCCGTCGTCCACCTCGGTGACTACCTGTACGAGTACGCGATCAACGCTGCCGCCGGCGCCCGCGGCTACACCGGTGACCGGCAGCTGCCCGCGCACTACCAGCGCGAGACCGTCACCCTCGACGACTACCGGCTGCGCTACTCGCTCTACCACGCCGACCCCGACCTCCAGGCCGCCCATGCCGCGCACCCGTGGATCGTGACCTGGGACGACCACGAGGTGGACAACAACTACGCCGCGGCCGTCTCCCAGGACGAGGACCCCGAGGCGGAGTTCCTGGTGCGCCGGGCGGCGGCCTACCGCGCGTACTACGAGAACCTGCCGCTGCGCCGCCCCCAGCTGCCCGAGGGCCCCGACCTGCGGCTGTACCGCCGGCTGCACTTCGGCCGGCTCGCCCAGCTCGATGTGCTGGACACCCGCCAGTACCGCGCCGACCAGGCGAACGGCGACGGCTGGAAGCTGCCCACCGAGGCGTCCGCGGCCCCGGGGCGGCACCTGCTCGGCGCGGCGCAGGAGCGCTGGCTGGCCGACGGCTGGCGCGCCTCGCGCGCGCTGTGGAACGTCGTCCCGCAGCAGATCGTCGTCTCGCGCCGCCGCAACCAGCTGGCCGAGCCGTGGCCGCTGGCCATGGACGCCTGGGACGGCTATCCGTGGGCGCGGGAGCGGTTGCTGCGCTCGGTGCGCGAGAGCGGGGTGCGCAATCTCGTGGTGTTCACCGGCGATGTGCATGTGCATCACGCGTTCGACATCAAGGAGGACTTCGACGACCCCGCGTCCCGGACCCTCGGTGTGGAACTGGTCACCACCTCGATCTCCAGCGGTGGGAACGGTGCCCGGCGCCCGGCCAACTGGGAGGCGATGATGACGGTCAATCCGCATCTGCGCTTCTACGACGGGCGGCGCGGTTATGTGCTGGTCAGCCTGGACGAACAGCGGGTCCGGGCCGATTACCGGGTGGTCTCCGGGGTGACGGAGCCGGGCGGCACGGTGAGCACGGCGGGCTCGTTCGTCTCGCGCGCGGGGGAGCCCGGGCTGTCCCCGGCGTGATCTTCCGAGTGAAAACCATATAGAACGGTGGCCGGATCATGGGACGATTGGGCGGTCTCAGCGAGTACCGGAGAGGTGCATGAATCAGCCCGGCAGCCAGCCGAACACGGCCGCCCCCGCTTCCGTCCCCGACCCCATCCCCACCGTCACCGCCACCCCGAGCCCGCAGACCCGGCCCGCGCCAGAACTGACCAAACGGCAGCGGGCCGGACTGCTGCTCACCCTCATCCTCGGCAGCCTCTCCGCGCTGCCCGCGCTCTCCATCGACATGTACCTCCCGGCCCTCCCCGAGGTCACCGAGGACCTGAACACCGGCGCCGCCACCGTCCAGCTCACCCTCACCGCCTGCCTGCTCGGCCTGGGCCTGGGCCAGCTGATCGTCGGCCCCATGAGCGACCAGCTCGGCCGCCGCCGGCCGCTGCTCGTCGGCATGGTCTGCTACGTCGCCGCCTCCCTGCTGTGCGCCGTCGCCCCCACCGTCCAGGTGCTCACCGCCTGCCGCGCCGTCCAGGGCATCGCCGGCGCCGCCGGCATCGTCATCGCCCGCGCCGTCGTCCGCGACATGTTCGACGGCCTCGCCATGGCCCGGTTCTTCTCCACCCTGATGCTCATCTCCGGCGCCGCCCCCATCCTGGCCCCCGTCTTCGGCGGCCAGTTGCTGCGGCTCACCGACTGGCGCGGCGTCTTCCTCACCCTCGCCGCCGCCGGACTCGTCCTCACCCTGATCGTCGCCCGCTGGCTGCCCGAGACCCTGCCGCCCGGACAGCGCGACGGCGGCGGCGTCGGCGCCGCCCTGCGCGCCATGGGCGGACTGTTCAAGGACCGCGTCTTCACCGGCTATCTGCTGGTCGGCTCGCTCACCTTCGCCGCACTGTTCGCCTACGTGGCGGCCTCCCCGTTCGTCGTCCAGGAGATCTACGGCGCCTCCCCGCAGACCTTCAGCCTGCTCTTCATGGTGAACTCGATCGCCCTGGTCGCGGTCAGCCAGATCAACGGCAAGATCCTCGTCGGCCGGGTCTCCTTCACCCGCATCATCGGCATCGGCCTCACCCTGCTGATCCTCGTCGCGACCGGCCTGCTCCTCATGACCGCCGGAGTGTTCGGCACCGCCGGACTGATCCCCGTCTCGGTCGGCCTCTTCTGCCTGATGGGCCTGATGGCCCTCGTCCTGCCGAACGCCAACTCCGAGGGCCTCATGCGCGCCCCGCACGCCGCCGGCTCCGCCTCCGCCCTGCTGGGCGCCTCGCAGTTCTTCATCGGCGCCATCGCCTCCCCGCTGGTCGGCGTGGCGGGCGAGGACACGGCCGTACCGATGGCCGTCGTCCAGCTCGCCGCGGTCCTGCTGGCCGCGCTGTGCTTCGTCCTGCTCTGCCTGCCGCGCCGCGGCCGGCCGGCGCAGGCCGCCCCCACGGCACCCGCCGCCGCGTCCGCGTAACCCGCGGCCCCGGGGACGGCGGCACCGGGTCCACGACCCGCCGCCGTCCCCCCGCCTCCGCGCCGCGCGGCACGGCGGCCCGCATCATGGCGGCGGCCGAGCAGCCCCGTTCCGCAGGAGGAACCCGCCGCCGTGAGTGTTCTGTTCACCCCGCTCAAACTCCGCTCCCTCCAGATCCCCAACCGCGTGTGGCTGTCGCCGATGTGCATGTACTCGGCCGCCGACCGCGGACCCGACACCGGCACCCCCAACGACTTCCACCTCTCCCACCTGGCGAGCCGCGCCGCCGGCGGCGCCGGGCTGATCATGGTGGAATCCACCGCCGTCCGCCCGGACGGCCGCATCAGCCCCTGGGACCTGGGCCTGTGGAACGACCGCCAACAGGAAGCGTTCACCCGCGTCACCCGGGCCATCACCGGCCACGGAGCCGTCCCCGGCATCCAGCTCGCGCACGCCGGCCGCAAGGGCTCGCTCGACCTGCCCTGGCGCTCCCAGCGGTATGTCACCGAAGCCGAGGGCGGCTGGCGCACCGTCGCCCCCAGTGCCGTCCCGTTCGGCCCGCTGCCCGCCCCGCACGCGCTGACCGTGGCGGAGATCGGCCGGCTGGTCGACGACTTCGCCGCCGCCGCGCGGCGCGCCCGCGCCGCCGGCTTCCAGGTCGTCGAGGTGCACGGCGCGCACGGCTACCTCATCAACTCCTTCCTCTCCCCGCTCGGCAACCACCGCACCGACGCCTACGGCGGCGACGCCGCCCGCCGGTCCCGGTTCGCGCTGGAGGTGGTGGCGGCGGTCCGCGCCGAATGGCCCGCCGACCTGCCGGTCCTCTTCCGCACCTCGGCCACCGACTGGGCCCCCGGCGGCTGGGACGCCGAGGACACCGTCCGGCTGGCCGCCGATCTCCGGCGGCACGGCGTCGACCTGCTGGACGTCTCCACCGGCGGCATGGTCCCCGACGCCGGCATCACCACCGCCCCCGGCTACCAGGTCCCCTTCGCCGCGCAGGCCCGCGCGGCCACCGGCATCCCGACGGCGGCGGTGGGCCTGATCACCGAACCGGCCCAGGCCGAACGGATCCTCACCGCAGGCCACGCGGACGCCGTCTTCCTCGGCCGCGAACTCCTGCGCAACCCGTACTGGCCCCACCACGCGGCCCTCACCCTGGGCGCGGAACCCCGCTGGCCGGACCAGTACTGCTACACGGTCCGGGACCGCTAGGCCGGTTCCCGCGGTGGCCCGGGCCGGGGACGGGAGGACGGCTGGTGCGGGAGTCCCGTTCCATGCCCGCCGGGGCGGGCCCCTGCGGGCGGCGCCTACCATGGGGCGGTGAACAGCACCGCCACCCCCTCCGCCGCGTCCGGTACCTCCGGTGAGCTGCGTGCCGCGCTGGAGCGGGTGCTCGACGGGTTGCCGCCCAAGCGGACCGCCGCCGCCGTGGAGCGGCTGATCGCCAGTTACCGGGGGCGTACCCAGACGCACGCCCCGGTGCTGCGGGACCGGGCCGACGCCGTCGCCTACGCCGCGTACCGGATGCCCGCCACCTACGAGGCGGTGTCGGCCGCGCTCGGCGAGTTGGCCGCCCGGATGCCGGGCGGCTGGGAGCCCGGCAGCCAGCTGGACGTCGGCGGCGGGACGGGGGCCGCGCTGTGGGCCGCCGCCGGGGTGTGGCCCGGCGCACGCCGCGCCGAGGTCATCGACTGGGCGGGCCCCGCACTCGATCTCGGCCGTGAACTCGCCGCCGGTGCCGCCGTACCCGCCGTACGGTCCGCCCGCTGGCACCAGCAGCGCATCGGCGCCGGCCCCGACCTGCCGGCCGCCGATCTGGTCACCGTCTCGTACGTGCTGGGCGAGCTGACCGAGGCCGACCGCGACGCGCTGACCGACGCCGTCGCGCGGGCCGGCTCCACCGTGGTGCTCGTCGAACCCGGCACCCCGGAGGGCTATCTGCGGATCAGGGCCGCCCGCGACCGGCTCACCGCCGCCGGGCTGCGCGTCGTCGCGCCCTGCCCGCACAGCGACCGCTGCCCGATCGAGCCCGGCGCCGACTGGTGCCACGTCGCGGCCCGCGTCACCCGCTCCGCGCTGCACCGGCAGGTCAAGGGCGGGGTGCTGCCGTACGAGGACGAGAAGTTCACCTACGTGGCGGCCACCACCGTGCCGGAGGCGGCGCCCGCCCCGTCCCGTGTCGTGCGCAAACCGCAGCTGCGCAAGGGGCAGGTGCTCCTCGATCTGTGCACCCGGGACGGGGCGCTCACCCGGGAGACGGTCACCAAACGGCACGGCGACGCCTACCGTGCGGCCCGCGACACCGCCTGGGGCGCGCCCTGGCCGCCGCCGGACGTCACCACGCGTTGACGAGTACGACGTAGACGGCCGTGCCGATGCCGACGCTCAGAATCGTGCGGCGGCCGGCGGCCAGATGGACGCCCACGGTGACGGCGACCGCCAGCAGCGCCCAGTGCAGGGTGCCGGGGACGGCGACGACGGTGGAACGCAGCGAGGTGACGGCGAGGATCGCCATGATGCCCACCGGCATCCACACCGCCAGCCGCTGGACGATCACCGAGCCGCGCAGCGTGCGCAGTACGGCGAACGGCACGGCCCGCAGCGCCAGGGTGAGGGAGAAGACGAGCGCGAGCACGCCGAGCAGGTAGGAGGTGCTAGGCATGCGCGGCGCCTCCGGTGGTCCCGGTGTCCTGACCGTCCTCGCCGTCCTCGCCGTCCTCGCCGTCCTCGCCGTCCGCCGCGTGCCCGGCCAGGGCGTGCCGGAGCAGCAGCAGGACGGCGAAGAGCAGCAGCGCGGTGAGCAGGGCCGCGCCGGGCGTCAGCAGCAGGGCCGCCGTGACGCTCACCCCGGCGAGCAGGAGCGAGGGGATCTCGCGGCGGGCGTGCAGCGCGTCGAGCGTGAGCACGGTGAACAGCGCGCACAGCGCGAACTCCAGTCCCTCCACGGGCGCGGGCAGCGCCGTGGCGAGGGCGACGCCCACCAGGCCGCCGCCGGCCCAGTACAGCTGACAGCTGACCTGGAGGGCGAGCAGCCGGGGCCCGGAGCGTTCCGCCTCGGGCAGCGCGGCGGCGACGGCGTACGCCTCGTCGATCATCGCGTAGACCGAGTACGCCTTGGCGAACCGGTTCCTGACCAGGTGCAGGGGAAAGGAGAACGCGTAGAAGACGTGCCGGAAGTTGACCGCCAGGGTGGTCAGGGCGATGGCGGCCGGCGGGGTGGCGGCGGCGATCATGCCGACGAGCAGGAGTTCCAGGGAGCCGGCGAACACGGCCACCGCCAGCGCGGGGGCCAGCCACCAGGGCAGGCCGGCCTGGACGACCAGCAGGCCGAGGGCGATGCCCAGGGGCAGGATGCCGAGGCCGGCGGAGAAGGAGTCACGGACGCCCGCGGCGAGTTGCCGCCGGCGCGTGGTGTGCTCCTCCGGTTGGAGGGTCGGGGTGGGCAGGTGAGGCGTCACCCGTCCATGGTGGCGCAGAACGCCTGACACGGGGTGGCGAATATTGCCCGCGTCGGCGGTGAGTGGGCAATCTATGGCCATGGATGCGATCGATCGCGCAATCATCGCCGAGCTGGAGCGGGACGGCCGGCTGACCAACGTCCAGCTGGCCCAGCGGATCGGGCTGACCACCGGGCCGTGTCTGCGCCGGGTGCAGCGGCTGGAGGCGGAGGGGGTGATCCGCGGCTACCGGGCCGTCCTGGACCCCGGCGCGCTGGGCCGGGCGTTCGAGGTGCTGGTGGACCTCACGCTCGAAGCGCAGGACGCCGAAACCGTCGAGCGCTTCGAGCAGGCCCTGGTGCGGGCCGATGAGGTCGTGGAACTGCGCAGACTCTTCGGCAGTCCCGACTACTTCGTACGGGTGGCGGTGGCCGATCTCGCCGCCTACGAGTCGTTTCTGAGCCTGCGGGTGATGACGATTTCCGGGGTCAGGAACGTCACGTCGCACTTCACCATGAAGACCGTCAAGCCGGCCCCGTAGTGCCGGTGCCGGTGCCGGTGCCGGTGCCGGGGTCCGGGGCGGGGTCGAGGACGAAGACCGGGATCACCCGCTCGGTGCGCTCCTGGTACCCGGCGTACGCCGGGAACGCCTCGACCGCCCGCGCCCACCACTGCGCGCGCTCGGCGCCGTGCACCTCGCGCGCGGTGTAGCGGCCCACCTCGGTGCCGTCCCGCAGGGTGACCTCGGGGTGGGCGCGCACATTGTGGTACCAGACAGGGTTGGCCGGGGCGCCGCCGAGGGAGGCGACCAGCGCGTACCGGGTGCCGTCGCTCACCCGCATCACCGGGAACTTGCGCACCGCGCCGCTCTTCGCGCCGCGGGCGGTGACGACGACCGTCGGGTAACCGTTGAGCATCCGTCCGTCGGTGCCGCCGGACGCTTCGTAGCGGGCGACATGGTCGGCTGAGAACTGCTTGATGTCGAACTCCGTCATGCGCAGGCCAACACCGGGCCGGGGGCGGGTTGTTCCCGCCACCCGTCAGCCGTTGCGCCGCTCGCGCAGTTTCGCCAGCAGTGCGCGTTTCTGCGCGGCGGGATCCTGCCTGCCGCGCGCCGCCGGGGTGTCCGCGGCCCCGCCGCGCAGCCGGGTGCGGGGCAGGTGGTTGCGCGGCCCGCCGACGCCCATCATGGCGCCGCTGCGTCCCTTGCTCATGGTGTTCCTCCTTCGGTCGGGATGGGGGAGGTCCGGGTGGCCTCCTCTCCCGAGATTGGACGAGACGTATCGTCTTGTCAAACGGAATTTCTCACTAGACTGCCCCCATGGGAACGACCTCACCGCACGCCACGCCCCGCGCCACCCGGGGCCCCTCCACCCCCAAGAGCCCCGACCCCGCCCGCCGGAACCCGCGCTCCCAGCAGGCCATCTTCGAGGCCAGCCTCGACCTCGTCGGCAAAGTCGGCTACGAGAAGCTCACCATCGAGGCCATCGCCGCCCAGGCCGGCGTCGGCAAGCAGACCATCTACCGCTGGTGGCCCTCCAAGGCGGCCGTGCTCCTCGACGCCTTCACCGCCACCGTCGAAGACCCGGACTACGACGCCGGGTTCCCCGACACCGGCGACCTCGCCGCCGACCTCAAGGGCGTGCTGCGCGCCACCGTCGACGAGTTCAACGACCCCGCCTTCGAGGCCCCCTACCGCGCCCTCGCCATCGCCTCCGCGGGCGACCCGGAGCTGGCCCACTCCTTCGTCACCCGGCTCTCCGAGCGGGGCGTCCAGGTCTACATGGACCGGCTGCGCACCGCCCAGGAGGCCGGCGAGATCGACCCCCGTACGGATCTGCGGATCGCCACCGAGCTGATGCTCTCCCCGTTCGCCCAGCGCTGGCTCACCCGCAGCGGCCCGCTGACGTACGCGTTCACCGACGCCCTCGTCGATCACGCGCTGCGCGGCATCCTCACCCGCGACCCCGGCGACCCCGGCGACCTCCGCGGTCCGGGCGACGCCGGCGCGTGACCCTCGCGGCCTCCGCGACCCCGCGAGTGACCCTCACCGCACCCGCCCCCATCCGCGCACGCGGCGTGGGCCGATCCGGTAATGTCACGGGACAGGCAGGACGAGCGGGACGGAAGTGAGGCGACCTCAGTCCATGGAAAAAGAGCGCAGACTCCCCCGCTGGATGCGCCGCGGCGCCCGCGCCGCCGCCGACTCGGCCGCCGCCGCCCTGGCCCGTGAGGAACTGCTGCTCGACACCGCCCGGGCCGGTTTCCCGCTCGCCCCCGCCGCCCACCCCCAGGGGTACGGCTGCTCCTGCGAGCGCATCGGGTGCCCCAACCCCGGACGGCACCCGGTATCCCTCGCCTGGCAGACCCAGGCGACCACCGACCCCGATCGCCTCCTGGCCTGGCTCCGCGCCGACCAGGAGGCGAATTTCATTACGGCCACCGGGGTCACCCACGATGTGCTCGACGTCCCCGCCCGGGCCGGCCACGCCGCCCTGGAACGGCTCGCCGCCGAAGGCACCGACACCGGGCCCGTCGCCGTCGCCGACCCCGACCGGATGCTGTTCTTCACCGACACCCGCGGCACCCCGGACGACGAGGACGAATGGTGGCCCTGCGTCCTGGACTGCCTCCCCGAGACCATGGACGAGCACCCCGGGCTGCGCTGGCACTGCCGCGGCAGCTACGTACTGGTGCCCCCGTCCCGGGTGACCGGCGGCCCGGGCAGCTCGGTCCGGTGGCTGCGCGCCCCGGGCCTGCCGCTGCCCGAACCGCTCACGCTCCTCGAAGCGCTCACGGACGCCTGCGCCGAGGTGGCCAGGGCCGAGCGGGACGCGTCACTCACCCACGGCTGAGGTCACCCCGGTCACCCGGGACGGCACCGCGATGTCGCCCTCACCGGCGGCCGGCACCAGCGCCGCGTGCATGGCGACCCGCACCAGCGTCACCGACGTCTCCGCGGTGCCTTCCATCAGCACCTCCACCAGCGGATCGACCACCGGGGTCTCGCCCTCGGCCATCGTCTGCTTCTCGTGGTGCCGGGTGCTGAAGAACACCAGCGCGCTGCCGTCCGTGGCGCGCAGCGCCACCGGCTCGAAGCCCGGCTCGGTGGGCACCGAGTCCTGGTACTGCATGGCGTACGCCGGGTTGCTGTTCGACTCCTCGCGGCGCTCGACCGCCTCCGTGGTGTACGTGCCGTCGGTGAACGGTCCGGCCTTCGAGGCGAGGAAGTCGTTGTACGCGCTGCTCAGCTGCCCCGGAGGCACCACCAGACCGGAGTCGTCCCAGGCCGCCGCGTCGTCCGCGCCCCCGGCCTCGTCCGCTTCCTCTGCTTCGTCCGCGTCCTCCGTGGCCTCCGTGTCGCCCGCGTCCACCACCGGCACCGGGATGTCCTCGGCGTACCCGTCCTCGTCCTGCGCGAACTCCGGCATCAGCGACGGGTCCAGCACGGAGAGATAGACCGCCGCCCAGTCCTCGTCGATGCCGTCCCGGGTGAACACCAGCAGCCAGCGGTTCTCCCCGCTGCGGTTCGTGGCGGTGTCCGCCACGAAGAACTTCGGCCAGCCGGCCTGTTGCGGTATGAGGAAACGGGTGTCGGAGAGTTCGAGCGGCTCGAAGTCCGGGTTCCCCTCCGGGTCCACCGTGCCGCGCGCCACCAGGCCCGCGTAATCGATCTCGCCCAGCGGCCCGCTCTCGATCGTCCGGTTGAGCTCGGCGTCGAACGTCGCGTTGGACTCGTTGCTCACCTCCACGAAGTGCGCGAGCGCGTCCGCCGCCTCCTCCTCCGAGGCCGCCGGCATGATGGCCGTCCCGCCGTGCACCGTCATGCAGCCCGACACGGACACCGCCGTGGCCACCGCCATGAACACACCCGCGGCGGTCCTGGCCACCCGTGCTCGCATCCGCATGGTGAAGCCCTCCCCATACCCTCTCGCTGATGCCAGGAATCGTAACCGTGCCCGCGGACACCTCTCGCATGGGATGATCCCCGTCATGGCGGGGACGACGACCTTCACGGCAGCGTTACAGAACCTGCGGTCCGCGCAGAAGACCGCGAAAGGCGTTTCCCTCTACTCCCGTTGGATCAACCGGCCGCTCGGCCGGGTGCTGGCGGCGGCGGCCTTCCGGGCCGGCCTCACCCCGAACCGGGTCACGCTGCTGTCCGCCCTCGTCAGCTACGCCGCACTCGCCGCCGTCGCGCTGTACCCGCCCTCCTGGCCGCTGGCGGTGGGCGTGTACGCGGGCCTCGTCCTCGGCTTCGCGCTGGACTCGGCCGACGGCCAACTGGCGCGGCTGCGCGGCGAGTCCAGCGCGGTGGGGGAGTGGCTGGACCACGTGGTGGACGCCGCGAAGATCACCGCGCTGCACGCCGTGGTGCTGATCACCTTCTACCGGCACTTCGACCTGCCGCACGACGGCTGGCTGCTGGTCCCGCTGCTGTTCCAGCTCGCCGCGGTGGTGATCTTCTTCGGCGGGCTGCTGCGCGAGAAGCTGCGGCCGAAGCCGGCGGGCGCTGCCGCCCCGGCCGCGCCGTCGCCGGTGCGCGCCCTCGCGCTGCTGCCGGTGGACTACGGCGTCCTGTGCGCCCTCTTCCTGCTGCTGGGCCACGAAACCGCCTTCCGGCTGGGCTATCTGGCGCTGTGCGCGGCCTACGTCCTCTTCTGCGCGGCGTTCCTGACGAAGTGGTACCGGGAACTGTCCTGAACCGGGCCGCCGTACCGGCCGGGCCGTCCGCGTCCCCCGCGCCGCCGGGCGGCCCTTTCACCGGTCCGCGCGCGCCAGTTCGCGTGCGGCGACGGTACGGAAGCAGGCCGGGGGGCGGCCGGTGAGGGCCTGGACCTCGCCGGTCGTACGGTCTTCCGCGCCCTCGGCGACGGTGCGGTCCAAGGCCGCGAGCAGGGCGGCGAACTCCGCCGGCAGCCGGGTCGCCAGGCGTTCCCGCAACTGCTCGCAGCTCAGCCGCCGGTGGGTCACCCGGCGCCCGGTGACCTCGGTGAGGACGGCGGCGATGTCGTCGTAGCCCAGCGCTTCGGGGCCGGTCAGGACCAGATCCCTGTTGGGCGCGTCCCCGGCGGTCAGCGCGTGCGCCGCCACGGCCGCGATGTCGTCGGCGTCGATGAAGGCGACGCGTCCGGTGCCGGTCGCCGATGCCAGGGTGCCGGTGGTGCGGATGCTCTCCGCGTGCGGGTGGTCGCCGGTGAAGTTCTGCATGAACCAGGAGGGGCGCAGTACCGCCCATGCGTCGAACAGTCCGGGCAGCGCGGCGTGCACCTCGCCCACCGCCGGGCCGCCAGGCGGGATGGCCGAGGAGCTGAGCAGCACCGCCCGCCGCACCCCGGCGTCGCGGGCCCGGCGCAGGAACGGCAGCATGACGGCGGCCGGGTCCGTGTCGCCCACGGGCGGGACGAGGTAGACGGCGTCGGCCCCGTCGAGGGCGGCGGCGTGGGTGGCGGGCGCGTACCAGTCGAAGCGCGGGTCACCGCCGCGGCTTGCGGCCCTGACCCGGTGGCCGGCCGCCGCCAGCCGGGCGGCGGTACGGCTGCCGGTCGTGCCGGTGGCGCCGATCACGAGGGTGGTGGTCATCGGGTTCGGCCTCCGGTGGTGTCGCGTGCTGGGGCGGGTGTTGGCGCGGGTGCGGGCATGGCGGCTCCGCACGGCCCGTAAAATACGGACCGGGAGTCCGCCTCGCTCGTACGGGACGATACGGACCCCGGGTCCGTATCGCAACCGGAGGTGCCCGCACCCATGACCGAGCGCAAGCCCCGCAAGGACGCCGTGCGCAACCGGGCGGCCGTCCTGGAGGCTGCCGACACGCTGTTCGCCCGCTGCGCCGGCCCGGCCGACATCACCATGGCCGATATCGCCGCGGCGGCCGGAGTCGGCAAGGGCACGCTCTTCCGGGCCTTCGGCGACCGAACCGGACTGATCCGCGCCCTGCACGAGACCCGGCTGGCGCCCCTGCGCGACGCCGTCGCCCAGGGCCCGCCGCCGCTGGGACCGGGGACGCCGCCGCTGCGGCGGGTGCCCGCCCTGCTGGACGCGGTGCTGTGCTTCAAGCTCGACAACCGCCATCTTGCACTGGCACTTGAGGAGGCCGGCAGCGGCAGCCCCTACGAAGCGGGGCACTACGACCGCTGGCACGCCCTGCTGCGCGACGAGCTGGAGCGGGTCCCCGGCCTGACCGACGGGAGCTTCGCCGCGCACGCCCTGCTCGCCGCCACCCGGGCCGACCTGGTGGAGCACCTGGCCGGCCGGCAGGGCATGACCCGCGAGGATCTGCGGGCCCGGCTCGCCGAGTTCACTGCCAGGGTGCTGGGCGACGGCCGGCGGAGCTGACGCGTGGCCGGCGGCGCGCCGCGACCGCGTCCCCCGCGCCGCCGGGTGGTCGGGCCGCCTTCCGTACCGGAGTGCCCGCCGCCGTGTGCTCCCCATCTCCCGTTCCGTGGGGCCCTCCCCACCACCTGATGCCGGGAACGGTCCGCCCCGGCGCGTTGATGGCGATCAAGGGCGGGCGGCTGCCAAGCTGAGGAGGTCCGGCCAGTACGCCACGGCCCGGACCGGGCGAGGACGGCGGGGGGACGCCATGGAACCCGACGGAAGAATCCGGCAGAAGTCGAGCTTCTCGGGAAACGGACCCGACAACAACGAGTGCCTGGAGATCACGGCCGGCCCCGACGGGCTCGGGCTGCGCGAGACGGCCGAACCCGACCGGGTGCTCACCACCGGGACCGCCGCGCTGGCGGGCCTGTTGCGGGCCGTCAAGGCCGGTCGGCTGCCGCCCTGAACGGCGCCCGGCGGCCCGGACCCCCGCCCGCCGCCACCGCGTTGGCGCCCACGATCACCGCGATGGCCGCCCACGACCAGGGATCGAGGTGCTGGCCCAGCACCACCAGGCCGATCAGCGCGGCGAACACCGGATTCACGCTCATGAAGATCCCGAAGAAATGGGCCGGCACCCGGCGCAGCGCCAGCAGGTCCGCCAGCAGCGGCACCGCCGAGGACAGTACGCCCGCCCCCAGCGCGCACAGCACCGCGACCGCGGACGGCTCGGAGCGCCACAGCACCACCACCCCCACCGGCAGGTACAGCGCGCCGGACACCGCCGCGGCGGCGGCCGAACCCTCCAGGCCGGGCAGCCGTCGGCCCACGGTGCGGTTGAGCAGGATGTAGCAGGCCCAGCACACGGCGGCGGTCAGCCCCAGCGCGATCCCCGCGTAGTCCGTACTCGGCCGCGGCCGGACCAGCACCACCACGGCCGCGCTCGCCGCCAGCGCGCACAGCACCCCCCGCCGGTGCCGCGAGGTCGCCAGGGCGACGGCCAGCGGGCCCAGGAACTCCAGCGTGACGGCGAGCCCGAGCCCGATCCGGTCGATCGCCGCGTACAGCGTCAGATTCATCGCCGCGTACGCCACGGCCAGCCCCAGCACCGGCCGCCACTGCGCCGCGCCGAAGCCGCGCAGCCGGGGCCGGCCCGCGCCCAGCAGCACCACGGCGGCCACCCACTGCCGTACCGCCACCACCCCCACCGGGCCCAGCACCGGAAACGCCAGCGCCCCCACCGAGGCCCCTATCTGATTGGACAGGCCGCTGCCCACCATCAAGGTGATGCCGGCCCCTCGCCGCTCCTGCGTCATGGCCACGACCCTGCGCCGCCCGGCCGGTCGGACAAAATGCGTTTCCCCGGTCGTCCATACGCTGGACGCATGGATGAGAAGGAACTGGAGCTGCGGCATCTGCGCTGCCTGGTCGCGATCGCCGACGCCGGCACCTTCACCGACGCCGCCATCGCGCTGGGCGTCTCCCAGGCGGCCGTCTCCCGCACCCTGAGCGCGCTGGAGGGCATCCTCGGCGTCCGGCTGCTGCACCGCACCAGCCGCACCGTCGCCCCCACCCCGGCCGGCTCCCGGGTCCTGGCCCGCGCCCGGCAGCTGCTCGCCGAGGCCGACGCGCTCGTCGCCCTCGCCGCCACCGGCCACGGCCGGCTGGCCCTCGGACACGCCTGGTCGGCCCTGGGTGCCCACACCGCCGAGTTCCAGCGCCGCTGGCACGCCCGGCACCCCGGCACCGAACTGGTCCTGGTCCGCCACAACACCCCCACCGGCGGACTCGCCGAGGGCCGCTGCGACCTGGCCGTGGTCCGCACCCCCGTCGACACCCGCCGCTGGGCCCACGCCGTCATCGGCCACGAGCCGCGCGTCATCGCCCTCGCCGCCGACGACCCCTGGGCACGGCGGCGCGGCGTCCGGCTGGCCGAGGTCCGCGAGCGCACCCTCGTCGTCGACCGGAGCACCGGCACCACCACCCTGGACCTGTGGGACGAGGGCGCCCGCCCCGCCGTCGAGTACACCCACGACATCGACGACTGGCTCGCCGCCATCGCCACCGGCCGCTGCGTCGGCGTCACCCCGCGCGCCACCGCCACCCAGTACCGCCGCGACGGCATCACCTACCGCCCGCTGCGCGGCGCCCCGCCCGTCCCCGTCCGGCTGATCTGGCCCCGCCGCGACCCGCACCCGGCGACCGGGGACGCCGTCGCGCTGCTGACCGAGCTGTACGGACCCGGTGACCCGGCCCGCTGACCGGCGGCACCGGCCGCGGCGCGCCGCGCGCTCAGCGCCCCGGTTCCGCCTTCGTCGCCAGGGCGTCCAGCGCGCCGCGCAGCTGCGTGCTGGAGGTGTGCACCGTGTACGGGAAGTACACGACCTCGACGCCCACCCGGCCCAGATCGCGCTCCAGCCGGTCGCCCTTCGGCGTACCCCGCCAGTCGTCGCCCTTGAACAGCACGTCGAACCGCACCTGCTGCCAGGTGGCCACCTTCTCCGGCACGGTCTCCACGAACGCCGCGTCCACGTACCGGATCGACCGCACGATCTCCAGCCGCTCCACCAGCGGTATGACCGGCGGTCTGCCCTTGGCCAGCTCCGCCATCTCGTCGGAGACCACACCCGCCACCAGATAGTCGCAGCGGCTGCGGGCATGCCGCAGGATGTTGAGATGCCCGATGTGGAAGAGGTCGTACACCCCCGGCGCGTAGCCCACGGTGTGCGGTGTCCGCTGCTGCGTCTGCATGACTCGTGACCCCCACGCGGTCGCCGGCCGGCCCGGCCGGGCCGGCCGGGCTTCGCATCGACCCGACCTTAGCTCCAAACCCTTACTCCCCGGGCCCGATTGATGACATGCGGTGCAGGTTCTGCGGATAGGGTGGACACTGAGCGCTGTCGGGATTCCCGTTCAGGGGGGAGAAGTTCGACCGTGGGCGAACGACACGAACGGCTGCTGCTGGTCTCCACCAACTACGCGCCCGAACAGGCCGGAATAGGCCCCTACGCCACCCAGCTCGCCGAGCACTGGACCCGCGAACGCCACGCCGAGGTCCACGTCCTGGCCGGGTTACCGCACTACCCCGCCTGGCGGCTCGACCCCGCCTACCGGCACGTGTGGCGCACCGTCGACGAACGCGCCGGAGTCCTCGTCCACCGGCGCCGGCACACCGTACCGCCCCGCCAGACCGCGCTGCGCCGCGCCCTGTACGAGGCCACCATCCTCGGCCACGGACTGCTCGCCCCGCCCCGGATGGGCCGCCCGGACGCGGTGCTCGCGCAGGTCCCCTCGCTGGCCGGCGGCCTGCTCGCCGCCCGGCTCGCCCGCCGCCACCGGGCCCCGTTCCTGCCCATCGTCCAGGACCTGATGGGCGCCGCCGCCGCCCAGAGCGGCATCCGGGGCGGCGGGCGGGCCGCCTCGGCCGCCTCCGCCGTGGAACGGCGCGTCCTGCGGGCGGCCACCCTGGTGGGCATCATCCACGAGAGCTTCCGCCCCCGCGTCGCCGCCCTCGGCGTCCCCGGCGACCGCATCCGGCTGGTGCCCAACTGGTCGCACGTCGCCGGCCCCGCCACCCCGCGCGCCGCCGTCCGGGCCCGGCTCGGCTGGCCGCAGGCGCAGACCGTCCTGCTGCACTCCGGCAACATGGGCCTCAAACAGGGCCTGGAGGTCCTGATCGGCGCCGCCCGCGAAGCCCCCGAGATCCGGGTGGTGCTGATGGGCGAGGGCAGCCAGCGCGAACGGCTGCGGGCCCTGGCCGCCGGCCTGCCCAACGTCGAATTCCTGCCGCCCGCCCCCGAGGCCGACTTCCCCGACGTCCTCGCCGCCGCCGACGCCCTCGTCGTCACCCAGCGCGCCACCGTCCTCGACATGAGCGTGCCCTCCAAGCTCACCTCGTACTTCACCGCCGGCCGCCCCGTCATCGCCTCGGTCGCCGACGCGGGCGGCACCGCCCAGGAGGTACGCGCCTCCGACGCCGGCTGGCTCGTCCCGCCCGAACACCCCGCCGCGCTCGCCGCCGCCGCCCGCGAACTCGCCGCCGACCCGGCCGCCGCCGACGCCATCGGCGCCCGGGGCGCCGACTACGCCCGCACCCGGCTCGGCCGCGCCGCCGGGCTCGCCCGGATCGACGCGCTGCTCGACGAGGCCCTGACCCGGCCCCGGCGGCAGCCGGCACCGCCCGCCGCCCACGCGACCGAGGAGCAGCCACGGTGAAGGACGCCCCGGCCGGGCACGCCGCCCCGTACGACGAACCCGACCTGCTGCGCGACCAGTTCCGGCAACTGCTGCGCTACCGGCTGCTCATCGTCTGCGGCATCGTCCTCGGCCTCGCCGGCGGCGGCTGGCTCGGCCTCACCGCCAACGAGACCTATGTGGCCACCGCCGAGATCACCGTGCGCACCCCCACCGCCGACCCGTTCGCCGGCGGTACCGTCGACCGCGTCGCCATGGGCTCCGAACGCCGCACCGCCGTCAGCGACATCGTCGCCCAGCGCGCCGCCGAGGCGCTCGGCCAGCCCGACAGCTTCCCGCAGCTCAAACGCGGCCTCCAGGTCACCAACCCGCCCAACACCGAAGTGCTGCGCTTCGCCTACTCCGCCGACGACCCGCACCTGGCCGCCGAACGCGCCAACGCCTTCGTCCAGGCGTACCTCGACAACCGGCAGGCCGACGCGGACGCCACCATCGCCGCCCAGGTCGCCGCCCTGGAGAGCCAGCGCGCCCCCCAGCTGGAGCGGCGCGACGAACTGGAGGACGAACTCGCCGGCCTCCTCGACGGCAGCGCCGCCTACGACAGCGCCCTGTCCGACCTCACCACCGTCACCGGCACCATCGCCGACCTCAACGCCGCCATCGCCCGGCTGACCGCCCTGGACACCACCGGCGGCCGGGTCATCACCGAGGCCGGACCGCCCGGCAGCCCCTCCGGGCCCGGGCTGCCGCTGCTCCTCGCCCTCGGCTACGTCGTCGGCATCGGCCTCGGCCTGCTCGCCGCCTGGGTACGGCTGGTGTTCGACCCGACCGTCCGCTCGCCCGGCGACGTCACCCGCGCCCTGCACGCCCCGGTCCTCGGCGTCCTGCCCCGCCCCGGGCGCGGCGACCACCCCGGCGAACAGCTGCTGGCGGACGGGCGGCTGGCCGAGGAGTACCGCTCGGTGGCGTTCCGCCTCGCCTACGACGAGTCGTTCGCGCAGCGCCGCCGGCTGCTGGTCGTCGCCCCGCGCGGCAGCATCGAGACCCCGCTCGCCGCCGCCGTCAACCTCACCGCCGCCTTCGCCGAGATGGGCATGGACGCCCTGCTGGTGGAGGCCGACCTGCGCACCCCCACCCTGACCGACCAGCTGCGGCACGCCGACGGGGTACGGCCCGGCTGGGCCGGCTCGCCCGGCGGGCACGGCGGCGACTGGCCGGGCGTCCGGGTGCCGATCGACGCGGGGGAGTCCGGCATCTTCGACCTGGTGCCCGGCCGCCGGGTGCGCAACGTGCCCCGCGCCCTCACCTCCCCGCCCGCCACCCAGCTCATCAGCCACGCCGACACCAAGGGCGCGGTCGTCGTGGTGCTGGCCCCGGCCGTGCTGTCGTACGCGGACGCCATCGCGCTCACCGACCGCGTCGACGGGGTGCTGGTGGTCTGCGACCCGAGCGAGGTGCACCGCGACGATCTGACCCGGGTGCGGGAACTCGTCGTCGGGGCCGGCGGCATCCTGCTCGGCGCGGTGCTGCACTCCTGGGGCAGCGGCACCGACCGGCGCGAGGGCGAGGACGGGTCGGACACCCCGCGCGAGGCCGGCCGCGACCGGCGCGCGGTGGCCGACCGTCAAGCCCCCCGGCCGGTCCCCGGCCAGGGCCCCCGGCACCGCCAGCCGCCACCGGCCGGCACCGGCCGGGAACCGCAGGGCGGCAACTCCGAGACGATGGGCCTGCGGATCCTCGACCCCGGTGAACTGAGCGATCATGAAGGTCACACCGACCACCGGAGCAGAAAGCCGTGAGCAGACCCCAGTGATACGACCCGGGCGCGCCGTCGCCTTCTCCATCGCCGATCAGGGGGTGGCGGCCCTCACCAACATCGCGGTGGTGATCTTCGCCGCCCGCCAGTCCTCCGCCGGGGCCTTCGCCGAGTTCGCCGTCGTCTACGCGGTGTTCGCCGTACTGCTGGGTGCCTGCACCGCGTACGTCGGGCAGTCGCTCGTGCTGCGCGGCGGCGCCGGCCGCGACCCGGCCGAACTGGCCAGGGACTGCCGCTCGGCCGCGCTGTTCGCGCTCGCCGCCGCCGGGGCGGCCGGGGCGCTGCTCGCGGTCCCCTCGTACGCGCTGTCCGCGCCCGCGCCCGCCGCGCTCGGCCTGGTGCTGCCGATCGTGCTGACCCAGGACACCCTGCGCTACGCCTTCTCGGTACTGCACCTGCCGCACCTCGCGCTCGCCGCCGACGTCCTGCGGCTGGCCGTCGCCGTACCGGCCCTGGCGCTGCTGCCGGCCGGGCCGGGCGCCGGGACGCTGGTGCTGGCCTGGGGGCTGTCGGCGCTGCCGGCGCTGGGGCTGGCCGGGTGGCTGCTGTACCGGGCCACGGCGGACGCGGCCGGGCCGCCGGATCCGGCGGCGCTGCTGCGGCGCGGGCATCTGGGGCAGCGCTTCCTGGTGGAGTTCGGGGTGGGCAACGCCTCCTCGCAGCTGGCGATCATCGGCCTCGGCGCGTTCGCCAACCCGCTGGCGGTGGGCGCGCTGCGCGGGGCGAGCACGGTGTTCGGGCCGCTGAACGTCCTGTACAACGCGGCGACCGGGTTCGGCCCGCCGCTGCTGGGCCGGCAGCCGGGCGGCAAGGCCCGCCCGGCGGCGCTGGCCGGCGGCGCGCTGGCGGCGGTCGCGGTGGTGTGGGCGCTGGTGCTGTCCGTGCTGCCGGACTCCTGGGGCCGGCAACTCCTGGGCGACACCTGGCAGGCGGCGTCCGCGCTGATCCCGGCGACCGGTACCCAGTACGCGGCGATGGCGCTGGGCACCTGCGGGCTGCTGGCGCTGCGGGTGCTGAGCCCGCGCGCCACCCTGCCGATCCAGCTGGTGTTCTCGCTGGTGTCGGTGGTGGCGCTGCTGACCGGCTACGCGCTGGGCGGCATCCTCGGCGCGGCCTGGGGCCTGGCGGTGGGTTCGGCGGCGAAGGCGGCGGCGGCCTGGACCCGGGTGGCCTTCGAGGTGCGGGTGTCGGAGGCCGCCGCCACCGGCCGGGACACGGCGCCCGGGCCCGGGGCGGGGGCGGAGCCGGACGGCAGGCCGGCGGGCTGAGCGGGCCGGCCCACCGGGGTGCCGGGGCCGGCGGTACGGCCCCGGCACCCGTCGGTGGTCAGCTGTCCAGGCCGCCCGCGAACGGTGTGTCCCGCCACTGTTCGACGCTGGGCTTGAGGTAGTCCAGCAGTACGGGCAGCTGCGGCACCAGCGTGAGCGTGGCGATGATCCGCAGCATGCCCACGGCGTTGACGAAGCGCAGGACCCCCTCGTCCAGTTCCCGCATGCCGTTGCGCCGGGCGCCACGGTTGTAGGCGGCTTCGAGTTCGGGCCCGAGCGCGGCCAGATCCCATTCGACCGGCCCGAGGGTGATCATCTCGAAGTCGGAGTAGCGGTCCCCGTCCACCCCGGCGAAGATGTTCGCGGGCGGGCAGTCGCCGTGGACGGGCTGGAGGCCGATGCCGGGGAAGCGGGCCTCGAAGGCCGCGCGGGAGCGCACCAGCGGTTCCAGCACCCGCCATTCGCGGTGGGCGCGCTCCAGGTCGTCCGCCCCGATGAGGTCGGGGTGCTGTCCGAGCCGGGGCAGGGCCTCGCTGACGAACCACGGTTCGGCCGAGGACAGGAACTCCAGCCGGCCCGGGTAGTCGCGCAGTGCCGCGTGCAGGTCGGGGATGCTCTCGCTGTTCGCCGCGTAGTCGGGTTCCTTGTCCCGGTTCTCCTCGGCGTGGGCCCAGAACGTCATCGAGAATCCGTCGCGCCGGACGGGTTCGCGCGGCACGAGCGGGCTGGGGGCGAGGACGGGGACTCCCCGGTCGGCGAGCCACTGCGTCACCTCCAGCTCGTCCCGCTGGCGGCGGTCGAGGGCGACCAGGTCGTCCGGGCGCGGCAGGACGGTGGGGACGCGGGCCACGACCGGCGAGGGCGCCAGGTGCACGACGACGGAGAAGACGTCGTGCAGGACGGCGGGGTCGGTGACGGTCAGGCCGAGCGCGCGCCCGGCGGCCACCGCCGCCCCGACGGCGGCGGAGGTGCGGTCGGTGAGCTGCTGCGGGGTGAGATAGGTGGTCATGGGTCCTTCGTCTCAGCGGATGACCGGGGTGACGGGTCGGGTGGGCGGGTCAGGGGCGGCGGGAACGGCGGCGTCGGCCGTGCCCGGGCTCAGACGAAGAAGAGGTACGTCATGACCCCACCCTAACAAGACGAACCGTCTCGCCTCAATCACGTGAGGGAGACGAGCCCCGTGCCTCCGGCCGCCACCGCACCGGCGGTGAGCCCGTCAGCTGAGTTCCCAGATCGCGTACGCCAGCGCGTCCGTGTTCAGGTCGAGCGCCGTCTCGTCCAGGTTGGCGAGCGTGTCGCACACCCGGTGGTAGCAGGAGTCGAACGGAAGACCGGCCGTCCCGCCCCACTGCGCCGCCTGGGCCGCCGTCATCGTGTACCCGGCGCCGGTGAACAGGCCGCCCACCGTGATGCCCGCGCTGAGGAACGGGGCGTGGTCGGAGCGGTTGCGGGCCTCCACGGCCGGTTCGGTGACGATGCCGCGCTCCGCGAACCAGTCGCTGAACAGCGCCTCGATGGCCGCGTCGTCGTCGTACACGAAGTACCCGGCGTTGGGCGAGCCGATCATGTCGAAGTTCAGATACGCGCTGAACCGCTCCCGCTCCGCCGCGCTCAGCCCCGCCACATGGGCGCGCGAGCCGACCAGGCCCAGTTCCTCGGCGCCCCACCAGCCGAACCGCAGCTGCTTGTCGGGTCGCAGATCGGCCTCCGCCACCGCGAGGGCCACCTCCAGGATCGCGGCGGAGCCCGAGCCGTTGTCGTTGATGCCCGCCCCGGCGCGTACCGAGTCCAGGTGCGCGCCGGCCATCAGCACCTCGTCGCCGGCGGCGTGCGGCCACTCGGCGATGAGGTTCCAGCCGGTGACACCGCCGCTGGTGAACGGCTCGCGGTGGGTCTCGTACCCGGCGGCGTCCAGCAGGCCCTCGATGTGGTCGAGGGACGCGGTGTAACCGGGCTGGCCGTGGGCGCGGTTGCCGCCGTGGGCGGCGGCTATGGACTCCAGATCGGCGAGATGGCCGAGCACCCGGTCCACGTCGATGTCGGGCGCCGCCGCCGTGGCGGACGGCGGTGCGGCGGTGGCTCCGCCGGTGAGCCCGGCGGCGAGGGCGAGGGCGACGAACGAGACGGCCAGCGGACGGCGGAAGCTCATGGACGCTCCAGAAGCGTGGGGGACTTTTGACGCGTGCACGCTCATCAGACAGATGTGCGGACGGGCCGTCAAGTGCCCTTCAGCGCAATTGCGTCCGCGGATCACCCCGGAAACTGGTCACCAGCAGCAGACACAGCACCGCGATCCCGATCCGCCCCGACGCCTGGAGCAGCGAGCCCCGCAGCAGGATGAAGCTGTACCCCGCCAGCACCGGCGCCACCACCGCCAGCACATTCCCCGGCGACGGATCGTCCAGCGTCCGCTCGACGTACCGCCGGTCCGTGCGCGCCGCCAGATAGCCGACCCCCACGAACCCGGCCACCATCCCCAACGGACCGAAATCCAGCCACAGTTCGGCCCACAGCGGCGACGACAGATTGGCGCTGGAGGTCCCCATCCAGCCACCCACCAGAAACCCGGTGTCCTCCGGCTTCGACTCCCACACCGAACGCGGCACGAAGAACAGCGCCGCCCCCACCACCTGCCGGCCGAAGGTGTGCCCGTTGCCGTCCCCCGCGTACGTCACCGTGTTGGCGAACATCCCCACCTGGTCGTAGTCCTTGATGACCAGCGGCTCCATCAGCGAACCCGTCTCCACCGGACGCCGGCCCTCCTCGTCGTACCGGAACCGGTCCGTGAACGGGAAGATCAGCAACGCCACCACCAGACCCAGCGCCAGCGCCGCCCGGTACATCACACTACTGCGCGGGAACAGCGTGAACAGCAGCGCGAACAGCACCGTCAGAAACCAGTACCGCGGGTTCGAAATCGGGTTGTTGACGATCACATTGATCCCGGCGAGACCCGCCCAGCACAGCAGCAGCGACGGCCGCCGCCGCGCCCGCCGCGAGGTCACCAGCCAGCGGGTCAGCAGCAGCAGCGCCAGGAGCGCCGGCACCGTACCGAAGCCGCGCAGCAGCGCGTTGCCCGCCTCGCCGTCGGACGTGGTCGCCTCGGTCAGCGCCGCGCCCACCTCCTGCCGGCTGGTGAAGAACACCGCCGGACCGCCGAGCCGCACGATCAGCAGCCCACTGGCCACATACGCCACCGCGATCAGCACGAACAGCCGCCGCCGGTGCACGGTCGCCGCCGGAGCCCGGCGGCTGCGCACCGAGGGCCGGTGCCGCGCCAGCAGCGCCCCCACGTCGAACGCCACCATGCCCGCCAGCACCAGCGCCGTCGCCAGCAGGGTGTCCGAGCGCGGCCCCAGCACCGGCGTCGGATCGCGCCCCAGCACGCTCTGCGCGAGCGGGGCGATGCCCATCGCCAGATAGCAGAACAGCCAGAACGCGCCCTGCACCAGCCGCCGCCGCCCCGACAGCACCATGGTGCACAGCCGCACCCCCGCGTACCCGGCGACCACCAACTGGAGCCAGAACGCGGTGTCCCGCACCCCTTCCCCCGGCTGCGCGGCCACCGCAAGCGGCAGCAGCCCCACCACCCCGGCGACCAACGGCACGGACAACGGCCGTGACAGCACCGCCCGTTGGCCGAGACCCGGACCCGGGCCCGTCATCAACGCCACGGGGTCAGGCTAGCCCCGATTCAGCCCGCGTACTCGGAGAAGATCTCGTTCAGGACGCGCCGGGAATCCGCCGCCACCGGTTCCGGGGCCGGCAGCGGCAGCCGGGGCGCGAGCCGGGCCGGCTTGCGGCGCGGAACGGGCGGGCCGCCAGCGGTTTTCCGCGGGTGCAGGGGCGGGCCCGGGCGCGGGACGGTACGGGGGCGGGCGCCGGGGCGCCGCCACGCTCCGCAGTCGGTGCCGGGGAAACCGGCCGCAGCCGATGCTGTCCGATCCCTTGTCACTGGCCGGGGGCACTTCTATTGTCCAACCCCAGAAAGCGCTTTCTCCATTGCACTGCCCTGTTCTGCGCACAAACGCATCAGCAACCCCCCACGGTGTGGAGAGGAAAGGCGAGCGGAGCATGAAAGCATCAGTCGCGATGACGCGACTCTGGGTGACCATGGCCCTGGCGGCCCTGGTGGTCGCCACCGGCGTTGTGCTGTCGGTGCCGAAGGCAGCGGCGGCGACCGGCAACGCCACCGGTTACGCGTCCCAGAACGGCGGCACGACCGGCGGGGCGGGCGGCCAGACCGTCCGGGCCACCACCGGTACCCAGATCCACGCGGCCCTGTGCAACCGGGCCAGCAGCAGCACCCCGATCATCATCGAGGTGCAGGGCACCATCAACCACGGCAACACCAGCAAGGTGTCCGGCGGCAGCTGCAATACGGCCGACGGCGTGATCGAGCTCAAGCAGATCAGCAACGTGACGCTGGTCGGTGTCGGCACCGGGGCGCTCTTCGACCAGGTCGGCATCCACGTCCGCGAGGCCAGCAACATCATCATCCAGAACGTGACGGTGCGGAACGTCAAGAAGTCGGGTTCTCCCACCTCCAACGGCGGTGACGCCATCGGGATGGAGAACAACGTCCGCAACGTCTGGGTCGACCACGTCACCCTGGAGGCCTCCGGTGGCGAATCGGAAGGCTTCGACGGGCTGTTCGACCTGAAGAACAACACCCAGTACGTGACGCTGTCCTACAGCATCCTGCGCAACTCGGGCCGCGGTGGCCTGGTCGGGTCGAGTGAGAGCGACCTCTCGAACGGCTACATCACCTACCACCACAACCTGTACCAGAACATCGACTCCCGGGCTCCGCTGCTGCGCGGCGGCATCGCGCACACCTACAACAACCACTTCCTGAGCATCAACGACTCCGGCATCAACTCCCGGGCCGGGGCCCGCGTCAGGGTGGACAACAACTACTTCCAGGACTCCAAGGACGTCCTGGGCACCTTCTACACCTCGGCGGCCGGCTACTGGCAGGTCAACGGGAACGTCTTCGACAACGTGCGGTGGTCGAGCCCCGGCGGCACCACCAACCCGGCCGGCCCCAACCCGACGTCCAACACGTCGGTCAGCATCCCCTACTCCTACTCCCTGGACCCGGCCAACTGCGTCCCGGGTGTGGTGGCGCAGACGGCCGGTGCCAACAAGGGCAACCGGGTCTCCGACGGCAGCTGCACCCCGCAGAACCCGGACCCGGGCAACCCCGGCAACCCCGACCCCGGTAACCCCGACCCGGGCAACCCGGACCCCGGCACGCCCGGCGGCACCAACCTCAGCCTCTCGGGCGATTCCGACGGCAGCAGCAAGGCCAGCGGCACCAGCTACGGCAACGTCCGTGACAACAACATGAACACCTACTGGTCGCCGACCGGCACCACCGGCTCGATCTCCATCAAGTGGAGCTCCGCCACCACCGTCTCCAAGATCAACATCAGGGAGGCGGCGGGCGCCACCGGCAGGATCGGCTCCTACCGGGTGCTCAACGCCGACACCGGGGCCGTCCTGGCCTCCGGCAACGGCGCGGGAGTCATCAGCTTCCCCGCCACGTCGGTCCGCAAGATCACCTTCGAGATCACCAGCGCGAGCGGCACACCGCAGGTCGCCGAGTACGAGACCTACGCGAGCTGACGGCGGCCGGTGCCGGGGCGTCGGACGCGACACCCCGGCACCGGACCCCCGCCGGCGCCCCGTCGGGACGAGACGGGGCGCCGGCCCCCGGCGGGCGCGGGCGCTCAGCGGAGTGTGAGCCGCAGCACCGTGCCCTCGCCGTTCGCCGACAGCAGCAGCGCGCCGTCCGGCGCCACCGCCAGCGCCGCGAACGGGCGCGGCCGGCCCGGTACCCCCGGCACCGGATCCGGCTCGACCCGGTCGATCCCCGGCGGCAGCCCCACCGGCAGCGCCTCCGCCTCCACCCGGCGCCGCCCCGTCTCCAGGCAGAACCCGGTCAGCCGCCGCGCCCCGGCCTCCACCACGAACACCTCACCGCCGCGCACCACCAGCCCCTGCGGCGTATCGAGACCGCTCGCGAACACCGTCACCGCACCACCGCTCTCGATCCGCAGCACCGTGCCCCGCCGGCCCTCGCTCACATAGCCGCGGGCCTCGTCGTCGAACGCCACGTCCACCGGATGACCGAGCCCCGCGGCCAGCACCGTCAGCCCGCCCGCCGCGTCCACCGCCACCACCCGGCCGGCGCCGGTCTCCGCGACCACCGGCATCCCACCCGCGCCGACCGCCACCCCGGTCGGCAGCGCCAGCCCCGACGCCCGCAGCTCAAGCGCCCCGCCCCGGGTGTCGCAGGTGTGCACCTCCCCCGTCTCCGACGCCAGATGCAGCAGCCGGCCGGCCGAGGCGATGCCGTGCGCGCCGTTCATGACGGCCAGCGTGTCCACCCCGCCGTCCGCGAGCCGCCCCACGCGGTAGTGGTCCGCCGCGTACACGGTGCCCGCCGCGTCCGCCGTCACCCCGAACGGCCCGTTCAGCCCCTGCGGCACCAGCACCGACGCCCCGCCGTCCGGAGCCAGCACGGTGATCCCACCGCCCGCGTAACTCGACACGTACATCCGGTTCGCCATATCGAACGCCGCGTTGTCGATGCCGTGGATCCCGGTGCTCACCGTCCGGCGCGCCCCGTCCCCGAACACATCGATCCGGGTGAGCACCCCGCCCATCCCGCCGGAGACGCCCACCAGCATCCCGTCCCGGTCGAACCGCGCCCCCACCGCGCCCGGCACGTCCGCCGCCACCCGCTCCGGCACCCCGCCGTCCGGCGGGATGCGCCACAGTTCGCCCGTCACGATCTGCGGGTAGTACAGCAACCCGTCCGGACCCTGCTGCATGGCGTTGCCCATGGCCAGCCCCTCGGCCACCACCCGCGGACCGCGCGAGCCGTCCGGGAACAGTTCGAGCAGCCGCCCGCCGACCCGCATCTCGTTGACGAACAGCCGGTCCCCGACACAGGTGATGCCGTTCGGCACCGTCACCTCGTCCGACACCAGGTGGTACGCCCCGTCCGGAGTGCGCCGCCACACCCGGCCCGGCGGCAGATCGGCGATGTACAGCGAGCCGTCCGCGCCGAACGCCACATCGTCCGGCGCCTGCACCGGCCCGTCCAGCGGCACCACCGGCGTGATCTCCCCGGAGGCCGGATCCACCGCGCTGATCTGCCCGGCCAGGAACTGCGCCACGTACAGCCGGCCGTCCGGGCCGAACGCCACTCCGTTCGAACCCCACAGCGAATTCGGCCGGTTCAGCCGCTCGACGCGCCAGCGCCGGCTGCGCGGCCGGTGGCGCCCGGCCGGATCGAACCGGCTCGGCACGGACCGCGCCGACAGCGGTACGGCGCGTACGGCGGTGGCCCTCACTTGACCATCACCTCGCCGATGCCGCCGTCCTCCCGCCAGGAACGCAGCAGTTCGGAGAAGACCACGGGCCCCGCCGCGAACGTCTCGATCCGCTCCGGCAGCCGGCCCTCGTTGTTGTAGTAGCCCGGGGTGCACTCGGCCAGGAACTCCATCCGGCCCGGCGCCGGCCGGCGCACCGTCGCCACCCACGCGGCCTCGGCCCCGGCCGTCGGCTCGATCCGCCGCGCACCGCGCGCCCGGGCCTCGGCGATCACCTCCGCCACATGCGTCGCCTGATCGTCCAGCGCATGCGTGAAGTTGACGGACACCGCGTTCTGCAGCGCGCCCAGATGGAAGAGATTGGGGAAGCCGTGACTGAGCATCCCGTGCAGGGTCCGCGGCCCCTCCCGCCAGTGCGCGGCCAGCGTTACCCCGTTCCGGCCCCGTACCGCCAGCCCCGCCCGGGCCTCCGGGCGCACCGCCGTCTCGAAACCGGTCGCGAAGATCAGACAGTCCAGCTCGTACGCCGTGCCGTCCACCATCACCGCGTTCTCCGTGATCCGCTCCACGCCGTGCCCGCCGGTGTCCACCAGCGACACGTTGGGCCGGTTGAACGCGGGCAGATAGGTGTCGCTGAAGGTGGGGCGCTTGCACATGTAGCGGTACCAGGGCTTGAGCGTCTCGGCCGTCGCCCGGTCGCCGACGATCGCGTCCACCCGGGCCCTGATCTCGTTCATCTTGCGGAAGTCGGCCAGCTCCGCCCGCTCGGCCGGGTCCTCGGCGCCCGCCACCGGCAGCAGGACGCGGTGCAGCGCGGCCCCGGCCGTCCAGCCGTCCGCCACCAGGTCCTCGGCCGCCTCGCCCCCGGTGACCAGGGTCAGGAAGTTGGCGCGCCGCCGCTCCTGCCAGCCGGGCGCGAGCGAGGCGGCCCAGCCGGGATCGGTGGGGCGGTTGCCGCGCACGTCCACCGAGGACGGGGTGCGCTGGAACACGTACAGCTGGCCCGCGTCCGCCGCCAGATGCGGCACGCACTGGATGGCGGTGGCCCCGGTGCCGATCACCCCGACCCGCTTGTCCGCCAGCCGGTGCAGCTTCCCGTCCGCGTCCCCGCCGGTGTAGCCGTAGTCCCAGCGGCTGGTGTGGAAGGTGTGGCCCCCGAACGACTCGATGCCCGGGATGCCGGGCAGCTTCGGCCGGCTGAACGGGCCGCTGGAGACCACCACATAGCGGGCGGCGATCCGGTCGCCGCGATCGGTGCGCACCGTCCAGCCCTGCGCGTCCTCGTCCCAGTCCAGGGAGGTCACCTCGGTCTGGAAGCAGGCGCCCTCGTACAGTCCGAAGTGCCGGCCGATCGCCCGCGCGTGCTGCCGGATCTCCTCGCCCGGCGCGTACTTCCAGCGGGGGAGGGTGCCGACCTCCTCCAGCAGCGGCAGATAGATGTAGCTCTCGATGTCGCAGTGGATGCCCGGATAGCGGTTCCAGTACCAGGTGCCGCCGAAGTCCCCGCCCTTCTCGATGACACGGATGTTCCGCAGCCCGGTCCGGTGCAGCCGCGCCCCCGCCAGCAGCCCGCCGAACCCGCCGCCGATGATCACCGCTTCGGCCGTGCCGTCCACCGGTTCCCGGGCGGCGGCCCGGGGGTCGGCGTACGGGTCCTCCACGTAGTAGCCGAACTCGCCGGTGGTGCGCCGGTACTGCCGGCTGCCGTCCGGCCGGAGCCGGCGGTCGCGCTCGGCCCGGTACTTGGCGCGCAGGGCCCCGGGGTCGAAATCCAGCTCGTTCGTCACGGTCACGCGTCGCCCTTCCGCTGTGGCTGTGTGGCTCTGTCGCTGTCTTTCTGTTGCTGCCTGGTGGCCGGTGGCCGGTGGCCGGTGGCCGTTGCCTGGTGCCTGGTGGCCGGTGTCGCCCCGGCCGTCAGGGAACGGCACCGGCGGCGGGCACGGCCTCCCGCCACGGAACGCGGCCGGCGACCGCCTGCCGCCAGCGCCGGACCACCCGCGGCGGCAGCCCGGCCGCGAGCACCCCGGTCAGCCGCCCGCCCGAGCGGTAGGCGACCAGGAAGCGGCGCGTGGCCAACGCGCCCTCGACGACATCGAGATGTTCGTGACCGCGCAGGTACCCGTACGCCTGGAGCCGCACGTCGTACTGGTCGGACCAGACATAGGGGACGGGCGCGAACGGCCGGGGCGCGTCCGGCCGCAGCAGATTGCGGGCGACGGCGAGCCCCGACTCGGCGGCATGCGTCCGGTGCTCCACCCGCGACGCGGCGCCGGACACCGGATGGCGGACGCGCGCCACATCCCCCGCCCCGTAGACCCCGGGCGCCGCGGCCCCGTACATGTCGCACTCCAGGCCGTCACCGACCGGCAGACCGCTGCCGGCCAGCCAGTCGGTGTTCGGCACCGAGCCGATGGCGGTCAGCACCTCGTCGGCCGCCACGAACGCACCGTCCGCCAGCCGGACCCCGCCCCGGCACACCGCACGCACCGCGACCCCGGTGCGCAGCGTCACCCCGTGCTCCCGGTGGAGCGCGGCGAGCATCGCCCCGACGGGCGCGCCCACCGTGCGGGCCAGCGGCACCGGCTCCGGCTCCAGCAGCGTGACCTCCACGCCGAGACCCCGGGCGACCGCGGCGGCCTCCGCGCCGAGGAACCCGGCGCCCACCACGGCGAGATGCCGGCCGGGCCGCAGCCGCTCCCGCAGCGCGAGCGCGTCCTCCAGCGTGCGCAGCACATGCTGCGGCCCCTCGCCCGGCAGCCGGCGCGGACGGACCCCGGTCGCGATGACCAGCGCGTCGTACGGCAGCCGGTCGCCGTCCGACAGCGCGACCACCCGGGCCGCCGGGTCGAGGCCGGTGGCGGCGGTGCCCAGCCGCAGATCCAGCCCGAGCGCGGACAGTTCGGCGGGGGTGCGCAGCACCAGCCGGTCCGGCTCCCACGCCCCGGCCAGCAGCTGTTTGGACAACGGCGGCCGGTCGTACGGCGGATGCGGTTCCGCCCCGACCAGGGTCAGCGTGCCGTCGTACCCCTCGCGGCGCAGCGCGTCGACGGCGGCCAGCCCGGCCGCCGAGGCGCCCACCACCACGACCCGGGTCACTCCAGGACCAGCCGGATCGCCGCCGCCGGGCACACCGCCGCGGCCTCCCGCACCGCGTCGTGCAGCGCCGGTGCCGGGGCGGCGTCCAGCACGATCACCACCCCGTCCTCGTCGCGCTGGTCGAAGACCTCGGGGGAGGCCACGACGCACTGACCGGACGCGACGCACTTGGGCTCGTCGATTTCCACACGCATGAGGGGACTCCTCGAACGGGACGGGCCGTCACCAGGTGACGGGCAGGGCACGGACGCCGTAGGTGATGCCGTCCGGCAGGAACTCGATCTCCTCGAACGGGACCGCCAGACGCAGGGTGGGGATCCGGCGGTAGAGGGTGCCGTACACCACCTGGAGTTCGAGCCGGGCCAGCGACTGGCCCAGGCACTGGTGCGGGCCGTAGCCGAACGCCTGGTGGTGACGGGCCGGGCGGTCCGGGTCCAGCGCGGCTGGGTCGCCGGTGAAGGCGTCCGGATCGCGATTGGCGGCGGCCAGATCGAACAGCAGCCCGTCACCGGCCCGGATCGTGGCGCCGCCGATCTCGATGTCGGCCAGGGCGACCCGGCGGAGGGCGGAGTCGACGATGGTGAGGTAGCGCAGCAA
Organism: Streptomyces harbinensis; assembly: GCF_900116145.1. Classification (GTDB taxonomy): domain Bacteria; phylum Actinomycetota; class Actinomycetes; order Streptomycetales; family Streptomycetaceae; genus Streptomyces; species Streptomyces carpaticus. The sequence continues at coordinate 297,500 of NZ_FPAB01000003.1, forward strand.
CTCCTCGACGGCGCCGGCGACCGCCTTCGGGTCCTCCGACCGCTCGCGCAGCGCGGCCAGCCGGCCGGGGTCGCGCAGCAGCGCCAGGGTGCCCAGCGAGATCATGGTGGCCGTCGTCTCGTGCCCGGCGATCAGCAGGGCCACGCCCATGTGCACGGCCTCGTCGTGGCTCATCTCGCCCGCGGTGACGCGGGCGCCCAGGTCGGAGAGCGTGTCGTCGGCGGGATCGGCCAGCTTCTCGCGGAGCAGCCGGTCCAGATAGCCGATCAGCGCCTGTCCGGCCGCTTCCGCCTCCTCGGGCGGGAGCGAACGGTCCAGCGCCCGGCTGCTGTTGTGGTGGAAGAACGCGTGATCCCGGTAGGGCACGCCGAGAAGCGCGCAGATGACCAGGGACGGCACGGGCAGCGCCAGCGCGGTCAGCAGATCGGCGGGCCGGGGGCCGGCCAGCATGTCGTCGATCACCCGGTCGACGATGCCCTGCACGGCCGGGCGCATCGCCTCCACCCGCTTGACGAGGAAGGGGCCGGTGACCATGCGGCGCAGCCGGGTGTGGTCGGGGGCGTCGGTGTTGGTGACCATCCGCGGGGTGCTGTGGGCACGGCCCGCGCGGTGCGCGGTGACGTGCGGGAAGCCGGGCCGCCGGTCGTCGATACTGACCCGGGGGTCGTTCAGCAGGGCCCGCTGGTCGGCGTGCCGGGTGATCAGCCACGGCGTACTGCCGTCCCAGATCCGGACCTTGGCGAGCGGCGCCGCCCGCAGTTCCTCGACGGCGGGCGGCGGATCGAAGGGGCAGCCGGCCGCGCGCGGCATCGGGTAGCCGGGCACGGTGGCGGTGGGGGAGGTGTCCATGGGGCTCCTCGGGTGGGGGTGCACCGGGGTGGGGGGCCGGCTTCAGGCAACCCCATGGAGCTGACACATCGCGGTCAGTTACCTGACGGCAGCCTGACGTGGCACAGGTCACAGTGCGCGGAGGTCTCGGCGGCGCGGCGGCCGAGCCAGTAACCGAAGCCGCGCCGGGTGTGGATGAGCGCCGGCCCCTCCCGGTCCACCTTGTGCCGCAGCCGGGACACCAGCTTCTCGATGGCGTTGCCGGCCCGGAACTCGCCCCAGACGTGGCGGCAGATCTGCTCCTTGGACAGCACCTGCCCGGCGTGCACGAGGAGATGGCGCAGCAGCCGGTACTCGGCCGGCGTCAGATGCAGCGGACGCGGGCCGCGCCGCGCCTGGCAGGTGGTGTCGTCCAGTACCAGATCGGCGTAGTGCGGGGCCCGCTGGTCGCCCGGCCGGCTGCCGGGGCCCCGGCCGCGCAGCAGCATCCGGGTCCTGGCCAGTACTTCGGGGATGCGGAGCGGCTTGGTGACGTAGTCCTCGGCGGCGGCGCGGGTGCCGAGCCCCGGCAGCAGCTGGAAGAGGGAGTCGCAGTCGATGAGGAAGAGGATCGGCAGCCGTAAGGTCACCGGCTGCCGCTGCCGGGCGAGCCGGTGCAGCCGGGGGAGCGCGATGTCCAGGACGAGCAGGTCGTAGCGGCGCCGGGCGAGCCGGAACGCCGCGTCGTCGCCGTTGCCCGCCCCGTCGACCCGGTAGCCGGCCAGTTCGAGGGTGGTGGTGAGGAGTTCGGCACTGGGCGGATCGCCGGAGAGGATGAGGAGCTGCTCCCCGTCCCCCCGCACCGGCGGTGCCTTCACGGATGTGCCTGTCTGGGGTGCCTGCGGTGTCTGCGGTGCCTGGGTTTCCTGGAAAGCCTGCATGAAAGCCCGTTCGGAAGGAGCACTGGGACGTCACGGCGCGGGGAGGGGGACGGGTGGGGAGCGGGGGCGGCGTCGGGGACGGGTCGTCGGACAGGGGCGGTGGTGCGGTCGGGCGCGGCGGGTCAGCCGGGGTGGGGGGCCCCGCTCTCCTCGCCGAGGGAGTCGGCGTGATCGAGGAAGTCGTCCACCATTCTGTTGAACAGACGGGCCAGCTCCCGGAGTTCCTCGGGCGTCCAGTCCGCGAGCGCCGCCTCCATGCTGTGGCCGGCCACCTCCCGCATGCGCCGCACCGCGTCCCGGCCGGCCTCGGTGATCCGGATGCGCTGGGCGCGCCGGTCCTCGGGGTCGGCGACCCGGGTGAGATAGCCGGCTCGCTGGAGGTGCTGCGCCTGCCGGGTGACGTGGGAGGCCTCCACGGACATCCGGGCGGCCAGCTCGCTGGGCCGCATCGGCTCGGCCTCGGCCACCTGCCGCAGCAGGGCGGCACCGGCCCGGTCGAGGGGGACGCCGGCCAGTGCCATCAGCCGGGTGTGCTGACGGGCGCGGGCGTTGAGGTACGTGATGCGGTTGAGGGCGCTCTCGATGGCCAGCACTTCGGGTGACGGGCCACCGGAGGGGGACGGGGTGGGGACGGTCATGGGTCCACTTTACCTTGTCTTTGCCTGAGTCAAGCAATGTGAGCCCCGTGATTGTTTGACTCAGGCAAGCTCATCATGTTTGCCTAAGTCAAGTAAGGCACTTCCCGGTCGCGGGCCATCCCAGACCTCCGGAAGTACCGGAACACCAGTTCCCCCGGACGGCCGCCCACGAGCGGGGGCGGCCCGCGCCGGAGCCCGCCCGGCGGGCCCCGGCCCGGCTCCCGGGCCCGGTCTGCGCGGGCCCGGGAGCCCTCACCGGCCACCCAGCAGGAGGAGAGCGACATGAGCAGCACCGGCCTCAGCGGCAAGAGCGTGATCGTCACCGGCGGAGCCTCCGGCATCGGCCGGGCCGCCGCCGAACGCTTCGCCGCCGAAGGCGCCCGCGTCGTCGTCGCCGACCTCGACGCCGACGCGGCGGCCCGGGTCGTCGGCGCCATCGAGGACGCCGGCGGCACGGCCCGCGCCGTCATCGGCGACCTGAGCGATCAGCGCGTGGTGGACGAGACCGTCACCACCGCCGTCGCGGCACACGGCGGCGTGGACGTCCTGGTCAACAACGCGGGAATCATGGACCGGATGTCCGCCCTCGGCGAGACCGACGACACCGAGTGGGAGCGGGTCATCCGCGTCAACCTCACCGCCCCCTTCCTCCTCACCCGCGCCGCCCTCCCGCACCTCCTGGAACGGGACGGCGCCGCCATCGTCTTCACCGCCTCCGAGGCGAGCCTGCGCGGCAGCGCGGCGGGCGCGGCGTACACGGCCGCCAAGCACGGCATCGCCGGACTGACCAAGTCCCTCGCCGTGACGTACCGCGCCCAGGGGCTGCGCACCAACGCGATAGCCCCCGGCGGCACGGCCACCGGCATGCGGGTCAACCCGAGCCCCGAAGCCCTCGGCCCGCGCACCCTCGCCCCGTACATCAGCCTGGCGGGCAAGGTCTCGGACCCGGCAGAACAAGCCGCCACGATCGTCTTCCTCGCCTCGGACGCGGCCAGCAACATCAACGGCGCGATCCTGCCGGTGGACAACGGCTGGGCGGCTGTCTGAGGGTGGGGTGGGTGGGGCCTTGGTGGGTTGCGAGGTTGCTCCTGGTTCGGTGGGTGGGTGCGGGTTCATGCGGCACGGGAGGGTGGGGGGTTGTTGTTTCGTGTCCCCATGCCCTGTCCGCCGTCGCGGGGTTGGGGTTACGACAAGGCAGCGGCGGGAGGGGTGGGGTGGTGGGTGGCCCCGCCGTCGTGACCGAGGCGGGTGCTCGACCCGATGCGGGTTCCGCCTGCCCGGCGCAGGGACTGACCAGTGGTCTAGGGACGGTTCGTGGGTGGGGGTCCGCGTAGCGCGCACCTGCCCTGGCCGCACGTCCGTGCGGTGCTGCGGGTTCGCTGGGCTGATGTTCTCGCGGATGATCCACCATCGCTCCGCCCGGGGTGATCGGCCGCCGCGCCACCTGACGCGGGGCCCACCGGTTTCGCCCCCGACGCCCATCCCGGACCGGGGTTGGTCGTGTCACGGGCACCTGCTGCCGCGAACGGGTTGGGGCAGGCTGTCATGGTGGCCGTTTCGGGTGCGATCGGAGGTGATCGGTTGCGACAGGCCCGGGGGAAGGGCAGACCTTGGGCCTTGGCTTCGTTCGCGATGGAAAACAGCGAGTTGACCCGGCCCGGAGCAGGCTTCCGGCATCAGAACTCATCGCGAACGTCATCCCGGCGCCCAGTCCACCCGGACCTGCCCCGCACGCTGACCGGGCCCGACCACCCATGACCGGAGACGACCACGGCACTGATCACAACCGACCGGCCACACCCCGGAGAGCAAGGAGACCTCCCAGAGCAGCCGTTCGCGGCAGCAGGTGCCCGTGACACGACCAACCCCGGTCCGGGATGGGCGTCGGCGGCGAAACCGGTGGGCCCCGCGTCAGGTGGCGCGGCACCCGATCACCCCGGGCGGAGCGATGGTGGATCATCCGCGAGAACATCAGCCCAGCGAACCCGCAGCACCGCACGGACGTGCGGCCAGGGCAGGTGCGCGCTACGCGGACCCCCACCCACGAACCGTCCCAAGACCACCCGCCAGTCCCTGCGCCGGGCAGGCAGAACCCGCATCCGCACGAGCACCCGCCTCGGTCACGACGGCGGGGCCACCCACCACCCCACCCCCCCCCCCGCTGCCTTGTCGTAACCCCAACCCCGCAAGCACGTACAGGGCATGGGGACACGAAAGGTAAGGGCCCACCCTCCCGTGCCGCATGAACCCGCACCCACCCACCCCACCAGGAGCAACCTCGCAACCCACCAAGGCCCCCACCCACCCCGTCAGGAGTCCAGGACCGCCGCCACCGCCTCCACCTCCACCAGCTGGTCGTCGTAGCCCAGCACCGTCACGCCCAGCAGCGTGCTGGGGACGTCGTGGTCGCCGAAGGCGTCGCGTACCACCTCCCAGGCCGTCACCAGGTCTTCCTGGCGCGAGGATGCGACGAGGACGCGGGTGCTGACGACGTCCGTCAGGGAGGCTCCGGCCGCTGCCAGGGCGGTGCGGAGGTTCTCCACGCACTTCGCGGCCTGGCCGGCGTAGTCGCCGACCGCTGCCGTGGAGCCGTCCCGGTTCAGCGGGCAGGAACCGGCCGGGAAGATCAGCCGGGCGCCGGCGGGTGCCACCGACGCGTACGCGTACTCGGCGGCGTCCGAGAGGTCGGCGGAGCGGATCAGGGTGATGGCGGAGGCCATGGGTGTCCCTTCGTGCGGGTGGGAGGTGTTGATCGTTCAGCCTAGGGATCCGGGGCCTCCGCCGCCCGGGGTTTTCCGACCGGCTCAGAACCGGGCCGCGTGCTCCCGCGCCCACTGGGCGAAGGTGCGCGCCGGCCGGTCCAGGAGGCGGCGTACGGTGTCGTCGACCGTGGTGGCCTCCGGCGGCGGATCGGCGTGCCAGCCCAGTACGAAGTCGGCGTCCGCGCGGGAGACTCCGGCGGCCAGCAGCCGCTCGACGGCCTGTTCGTGGCTGATCCGCTCCAGGCGGACGGTGCGGCCGATCGCGCGGGACAGGATGGCGAGCCGTTCCCCGGTGGTCAGGGCCTCCGGCCCGGTGAGCGTGTACGCCCGCCCGGTGTGCCCGTCCGCCAGCAGGCAGGTGGCCGCGACCGCGCCGATGTCGGCCTCGTGGACGACGGCGCTGGGGAAGTCGTGCGCCTCGCGCACCACGCCCCCGGCGCGGATGGAGTCGATCCAGGTCAGCGCGTTCGACATGAACTCCTGCGGCTCCAGCCGCGTCCACTCCACGCCCGATTCCGCGACCGCCTGTTCGACCGGCCCCACCCAGCCGCCCCACAGGACGGTGATGCGCCGCACCCCCGCCGCGACGGCCCGGCGGACCAGTTCGGGGCCCGTCTCGGTGAGGCCCGCCGTCATCGTGATGTGCAGCCGGTCGGCGCCGTCGAGGGCGGCGCCCAGTGTCTGGGGCGCGGTGTGGGTACCGCGCACCCACTCCACTCCGTCGCCGGCCGGTGCGGTGGCGGGGTCGCGGGTCAGGGCGCGGACGGGCTCTCCCCGGCGGACCAGTTCCGCCACGATGTGCCGTCCGGTGTTTCCGGTGGCGCCTGTTACCAAGGTCGTCATGAGGGAGACCGTAAAAGTTCAAGGTGACTTGAGGTCAAGGGCGGTGCCGGCAACACGGATCGCGGCACCGCCCGGGCGCCCGGCGGTGGCGTTAGGTTCGGGAGCATGCCCCTTCACCACTCGCACCGGCACCATCAGGAGCAGCTCCAGCCACGCTGGAGCGGCGTGGACGCGTACTTCTCCGGGCTGCTGTCACCCGACGACGAGATCCTCACCGCCGCCCTGCTCAACAGCGACGCCGCCGGGCTGCCGCCCATCAACGTGGCGCCGAACCAGGGCAAGCTGCTCCAGCTGCTCGCCCAGCTCCAGGGCGCGCGGCGGATTCTGGAGATCGGGACGCTCGGCGGGTACAGCACCATCTGGCTGGGCCGGGCGCTGCCGCAGGACGGGAGCGGCCGGCTGATCACGCTGGAGTACGACCCGGTGTTCGCCGATGTCGCGCGGCGCAATCTGTACCGGGCCGGGCTCGCCGAGACGGTCGAGGTGCGGGTGGGGGCGGCGCTGGACTCGCTGGCCGCGCTGGTCGCGGAGGGCACCGAGCCGTTCGATCTGGTCTTCCTGGACGCCGATAAGCCGGACAATCCGCGCTATCTGGAGTGGGCGCTGAAGCTGACCCGGCCGGGCGGTCTGATCGTCGCGGACAACATCGTGCGGGACGGCGCGGTCGCCGATGCCGACAGCACCGACGCGGCGGTCCTGGGCGTCCGGGGGTTCTTCGAACGCGTCGCCCAGGACGACCGGTTGTCCGCCACCGCCGTGCAGACCGTCGGCAGCAAGGGGTACGACGGCTTCGCCCTCGTCCGTGTGATCGGTTAAACGTTCAAAGGGCCTACCGGGCAAGGCCGTTCTCTGATGAGGTGTCTCCCGCACCCCACCCGTCACAGCGCAGCGTCCGCCGTGTGCGCACCCATCCCGGAGCGGTCATGTTCATCGGCTACGGCGTCGTCAGCGTCCTGCTCTCCGCCATCCTCATCGGCACGGCTGCCGTCTCCCTGTCCGGAAACGCCCAGTACCGCGCCAATCTCCGGGAGCTGCGGGTGCCCGATGCCTGGCAGCCCCGGCTGGCGGTCACCAAACTCGCGGGCGGGGCGGGGCTGCTGGCCGGTCTGGTGGCCGTGCCGCTGGGTGTGGTGGCCGCGTCCGGGGTCGTCTGCTACTTCATCGGGGCCGTGCTGATCCATCTGCGCGCCGGTGACCGGGGGCTCGTCCCGCCCATCGTCTCCGGCCTGCTCGCCGTGGCCGCGCTGATTCTGCGACTCGCCTCCGCGTGAGGTCCCGGTCTGCTTGACTGACCCGGTGCGGGTTCTTCATGTGGTCACATTGCACACCCCGACCCACGCGTTCGGCGGCCCGACCCGGGTGGCGCTCAACCTCTGCCGGGGGGTGCGCGAGCGCGGCCACGAAGCCGTGCTGCTCGCCCTCGGCGACGGGTTCCCGCCCGGTGCGCCGCTGCCGCGCCGGGTGGACGGCGTACCGGTGCGGCTGTTCCCGGCCCGGCACGTGCTGCCCCGGTTCGAGGTCAGCGGCATCACCTCACCGGCGCTGCTGGCCCGCGCCCACGCGTACATCCGCTCCGCCGACCTGGTGCATGTGCATCTGATGCGGGACCTGATCACGCTGCCGTTCGCGCTGATCGCCCTGCACAGCGGCCGGCCGCTGGTCCTCCAGACCCACGGCATGGTCGATCCGACCGAGAAGCGGGTCGCCCGGCTCGTGGACGTCCTCGGGATGCGCCGGGTGCTGCGGCGCGCGGACGCCGTGCTGCATCTGACCGAGCGCGAGCGGCGCGAGACGGCCGCCGTGGTGGCGCCGGATCCGATCGCGCCCGCTCACCGGCTGGTCAACGGGGTGCCGGCCCGCGAGCGGCGCCCCGCGCGGGACCCGGGCCGGCCGCCCACCGTCCTCTATCTGGCGCGGGTGCAGGAGGGCAAGCGGCCCCAGGACTTCGTGCGGGCCATGCCCGCCGTGCTCGCCCGCCACCCCGGGGCCCGGTTCGTGCTGGCCGGGCCGGACACCGGGGCGCTGCCCGCGACGCTCGCCCTGGCCGACGAGCTGGGGGTACGCGGGTCGCTGGAGGTGCCCGGTGGCCTGGACGGCCCCGAGGTGCTGCGGCGGCTGCGGGCGGCCGATGTGTTCGTGCTGCCGTCCGTGCAGGACGCGTTCTCCGTCTCCGTGCTGGAGGCGATGTCGGTCGGCACCCCGGTGGTCATCACCGCCACCACGGGCCTGGCGCCGGACGTGGCGGAGGCGGGCGCGGGGCGGGTGGTGGCCCACCCCGGCGAGGTCGCGGGCGCCGTCCTGGACCTGCTCGACCCGGCGGCCAACGAGCGGGCCTCGCTGGCCGCCTGGGACCTGGTGCGGCGCCGGTTCACCCTGGACGCCGTCGTCGGTGAGCTGCTCGGTCTCTACCGGAGCCTCCACCGGGGCGACGATCGGGCCGGCTAGAGCCGGGACTCCGCCAGCTCCCGCGCCTTCACCCCGATCTGCCAGCGGTAGAAGCTCATCGCCAGCGCGTAGTCGAGCCCGGCACGGCCGTCCAGGAAGCCGCGCTTGTAGAGGTAGGCGTAGCCGAAGGACACCAGCGGCTTGAAGGGCGCCCGGTGGAAGAGCTGGCCCTGCCGGGTCTTCGCCGCCCGGATCTGCTCGCGCACCTCGGGGTTCAGCTCCAGCCACGCCTCCCAGTCCGAGTACCGGTTGTGCCGGTCGAACCAGGTGGCCACCGGGTCCAGGTCGCGGTGCTCGATCGGGGCCCGCAGCCGGTACGCCGGGTGGGCCAGCGGCTGGTAGTGGCCCTCCTGTTCGCCCATGCCGGGGGCGTCCAGATCGTCCGGCTCCGGGAAGCGGGCCCGGGTGCGGTCCAGCAGGGCGCGCTTGACGATGGTGTAGCCGTGCCGCAGCCGCCGGCCGCCGAACCAGTACCCGAGGGGGATGTCGAACGCCGCCGGTTTCACCGGCCGCCCGTCGAAGAAGATCCGCCGCAATTCGGCGAGCAGTTCGGGGCTGGGCGTCTCGTCCCCGTCCAGGAAGAACACCCAGTCGGTGCCGGTGTGCACCCGGTCCAGACACCACTGCTTCTTCTTCGGGTAGGCGCCGTTCCAGGTGTACGGGACGACCTCGGCGCCGGCCGCCTTGGCCAGCTTGCGGGTGTGGTCCGTGCTGTCGGAGTCCACCACGACCACCGCCTCGAAGTGGTGGATGACGGAGCGCACCGTGGAGGTGATGTTCTCCGCCTCGTTCTTCGTCGGGATCACCACGACGATGGGCAGTTTCCTCATCGGTCGGCCGTCTCCTCTTCCTCTTCCGCGCGGTCGAGCAGGTCCCCGTACTCGGGGCACAGATGGGTGATCGCGGCGGCGGCCTGCGGGATCTCGCCGTCGCGCAGCGCGGCCACCGTCTCCTCCTCGGTGGCGTGCCGGCCGAGGTAGCCGAGGCGGTCGCACGCCTCGGTGCCCAGCTCCAGTACGGCCGCCGGGTCGGTGCCCGCGGGCACCTCGGAGGTGTCGGACAGCGCGGCGACGAAGCCGCGCTGATCGGCCGTCAGGCCGGCCGGGGCGGCGCCGGGCCCTTCGGCGGGCGGGTCCTGCGGCGCGGGAGCCGGTTCCCCGTCCCCGGGGCCGCCGTCCGCCGGCCCCGGGCCGGCCGCGTCGGCATCGCCCTCCCCGTCCTCCGTCTCCTGCTCGGCACCCGCGTTCGCGTCCCGGTCGGGCTGCGCACCGCCGTCCGCCGCCGCGTCCGGGCGCTCTCCGCCCACGGTCACCTCGCCGCCACCGCTGCGGACCGAGCACTGGTTCAGCACCAGCACCCCGCCCACCGTCAGCAGCATCGCCAGCGCCAGCACCAGCCGGTATCGCCGCATCCACGCCATCACGGCGCCCCGAACGTCAGGAGCAGCTGCGGCCGGTTGGCCTCGGCGGACGACTCGCGCGCGTACAGCCACAGGCTGTCGTCGCCCTCGCTCACCAGCGCCACGTTCAGCTGCCCGCCCAGCGACCCGCGCACCGTCGCCACCGTCAGCGGCACCGTGTACGTCCCGCCGACCTCCTCCGGCGCGCTCAGGGTGCCCAGCACCCCGGTGCCCAGCGCCGGCCGGCTGCTGTACGTGGTGCCCGTCTCCGTCCACGACCCGGTGACCGGCACCACCGTGAAGTCGTCCACCGACCCCGCCACCGGGTCCGTGGTCACCCGCACCCGCAGCGCCGCGCTCTTCAGCACCGTCCCGGACGGCGCGGTGGGCAGCTGGAAGCGCAGATAGCTCTCGTAGCCGGGCGTGCCGCGCACCGCCAGATTCTGGTGCGTGCCGTAATTGGCGCTCACCGCCGCCGCGTTGACGTACGTGTCGGCGACCGGCGCCAGCCGGGTGACGGTGTCCACCGGCTGCGACGCCGCCTGGTAGTGCGCCGTGACCCGGGCGGCCGACAACTGCGCCCCGTACACGGCGGTCTCGTCCAGCTGCCCGTCGAAGAAGTCGCTCGCCGGCCGCGACGCCAGTCCGGCCGTGGAGTCGCCGCCGGTGCGCCACCAGCCGGTGCGGTCGCGCACCTGGGTGACCGAGGTGTTGCTGGCGACCTGCGTGCCGTCCACGTACAGCCGCATGCCGTTCGCCCCGACCGAGGCGACCACGTGGTGCCACCTCCCGTCGTTGTACCGGGCGGTGCCGCCGCTGGTGATGGTGCGCAGCGCCGTGTCGTAGACGCCGAAGGACAGCCGGCCGTCGTTCAGCATGTACAGATTGTTGTCGCGCACGGTGCTCGGCTGGAGGGTGCGGTTGCCGAGCCCGATCAGCTTGCCGCCGCGCGTGGTGGTGGTCTTGAACCAGGTCTCGACCGTGAACCGGGTCAGCCCCGCGTAGCTGCGGTCGCTGTAGGTGTACGTGGACGCCCCGTCGTAGCCGACGCCGGCCGCGCCGGGGCCCGGGACCGCGCCCGGGGTGACGCCGCGCTGCGGGCCGTTGCGGTGCACGCCGTTGGCCCGGTTGTTCGCGGAGGCGTCGGTGACCAGGTTCCCCCACGTCTCGTCGTACCGCCAGTACAGCAGCGGATTGTCGGCGCGCACCGCCTGCACGTAGGGCTGGGTGCCGGAGGCGACCGTCGCGGAGACCGGGGTGGACAGCGCCGAGGTGTTGCCGGCCCCGTCGGTGGCGGTGATCCGGTAGCTGTGGGTGGCGCCCGGGCTCACCGCCGTGTCGACGAACGTCTGCTGCGGCCGGCGCCAGGGCACCGACTCGGCCTCCCGGATGTGGATCGGGGTGGCGGCCCCGTCCCGGTAGACGCGGTACGTCAGCAGGTGGTCGTCCAGGTCGATGCTGGGCCGCCAGTTGACCTCGATCTGCCCGGGGGTGTGCGAGGAGGCGTACACCTCGGTCATCGACGGATTGCCGGTGTCGGGCCGGTTGGCGAACCGGGTGAGGCCCCACTGCGGCTGCCCGTTGACGGTGGTGAAGCCGCCGCCCACCCACAGGAAGTCCCGGCCGTCGGTGGGGTGGTCGAGCGCCGCCTGCAGCACGCGCGGGCCCAGCGCCTCGCCCAGGCCGTCGTTGGTGTTGGGGAACCAGCCCAGCAGCTTGGGGTCGTGCACCGACTGGGCCAGCAGGTGGTAGCGCTCCTGGTTGGGGAACTCTCCCATGGAGGAGCAGTCGTGCGCGTGGTGCCCGCTGTACAGCACCTCCTGGTAGACCTCCACCGCCTGGGTGGCGCCCAGGCAGGTGTCCCGCCACCGCTCGTTGAGGTCGCTGTGGTTGAGCGCGATCCGGCCGTCGAAGACGCCGGAGCCGGTGCCCTCGTTACCGGTGTAGAAGCCGGTGGCGTCCACCGCGATGTCCTGCACGGTGGAGGTGCGTTCGATGAAGCCGAGCGGGTACGTGCGAACGACTGAGCCGGTGTCGGCGCGCACCACCGCAAGGGCGTGCGAGTCGGCGCCGTTGACGGTGAAGAAGTCGCCGCCGAGGTACACCCGGCTGCCGTCCGGGGAGAGTTCCACCGCCTTGCCCACCTCGTCGGCGTTCGCCACCCAGGAGGTGAGGGCGCCCTCGGGGGTGACGGCCGCGAACCGGGACCTGGCGGTGCTGTTGATCTGGGTGAAGTTGCCGCCCAGGTACACCCGGTCCTCGCTCACCGCGAAGGAGCTGACCATGGAGTTGGCCGCGACCGGGAAGTTCTTGCGGGTGCAGCCGGGCAGGTCGAACGCGGCCACCGAGGAGGCCCCCACCCCGTTGACCGAGCCGAAGGTGCCGCCCACGTACAGCGTCCGCCCGTCCGGGGACACCTCCAGCGCGCGCACCGTCGCGGTGCCGCTGCCGACCGTGAACCGCAGATCGCACTCGACCGGCTCCCCGGTGGCCGCGTCCAGCGCCACGAAGTTGTCCACCGGCGTCTCCTGGGTGCCGGAGGCGGCACCGGGCGGCCGGACGGTGGAGAAGGTGCCGCCGACGAACACCGTGCCGTCCGCCTCCGCCAGGGCGTGCACGATGCCGTTCGTCTGCCAGGTCGGCAGTTCGTCGGCCGTGAAGCCGACCGGCGGCGTCAGCGCCGCCGCGCTCCCGCCCCCGCCGCCGATCCCGCCGCCGCCCGCGCCCACCAGGGCACCGGCCGCCAGGGCCAGCGCCGTTCCGTACACCGTGGCCCTGCGCCACGCCCCGCGCCCACGCCGCCTCATCGCACGCCTTCCATCCCGACTCGCTGTCCTCTCACCGGCCGGCCCGCTCACCGGTCCACCCGTACCCGGGCACCGCTCAACTCGTCCTCCAGCGCCGTGATGTCGGCCGCCACCATCAGCCGGGCCAGCTCGCGCCAGCGCACCCGCGGCTCCCAGCCCAGCGTCTCGCGCGCCTTGCCCGCGTCACCGATCAGCGCGTCCACCTCGCTGGGCCGCTCGTACTTGGGGTCGAACCGCACATGGTCCGTCCACTCCAGATCTGCCGCGGCGAACGCCTCGGCCAGGAAGTCCCGTACCCGCGCCGCGTCCCCGGTGGCCACCACGTAGTCGTCCGGCACCTCCCGCTGGAGCATGCGCCACATCGCCTCGACATACTCCGGCGCGTAGCCCCAGTCCCGTACCGCGTCCAGATTGCCCAGATACAGCTTGTCCTGGAGCCCGGCCCTGATCCGGGCCACCGCACGGGTGATCTTGCGGGTCACGAAGGTCTCACCACGGCGCGGCGACTCATGGTTGAACAGAATCCCGTTCACCGCGAACATCCCGTACGCCTCGCGGTAGTTCACGGTCGACCAGTAGCTGAACACCTTGGCGCAGCCGTACGGGCTGCGCGGATGGAACGGCGTCCCCTCGTGCTGCGGGGGCGGCGCCGCGCCGAACATCTCCGAGGACGACGCCTGGTACACCCGGGCCGGCACCCCGCTGGCCCGGATCGCCTCCAGCAGCCGCAGCGCGCCGAGCCCGGTCACGTCCCCGGTGTACAGCGGCGCGTCGAAGGAGACCCGCACATGCGACTGCGCGCCCAGGTTGTACACCTCGTCGGGGTTCACCTCGCGCAGCAGATTGACCAGCGCCACCCCGTCCGACAGATCGGCGTGGTGCAGGATCAGCCGCCGCTCGAAGGTCTGCGGGCCCTGGTAGATGTGGTCGATCCGCTCGGTGTTGAAGGAGGAGGAGCGGCGCACCAGGCCGTGCACCGTGTACCCCTTGCCCAGCAGCAGTTCCGCCAGATACGAGCCGTCCTGCCCGGTCACCCCGGTGATCAGCGCGGTCTTGGACATCAGTGATTCTCCCAGTGGGATGCGGAGTCGATTGAGGTGAAAGGGGGGTGGGCGCGGCGGGCGGGCTGGCAGAATCCGGGAGCGTGACTGCTCCCGCGCCGCTGCTGCCGCCCGCCGCCCGGATCTTCGTCGCCGGCCACCGGGGCCTGGTCGGCTCCGCCCTCACCCGCCGGCTGACGGCCGAGGGGTACCAGGTCCTCACCCGCACCCGCGCCGAACTGGACCTGCGCGACGCCGAGGCCACCGGCGCGTACCTGCGCGAGTCCCGCCCCGACGCCGTGGTGCTGGCGGCGGCCCGGGTCGGCGGGATCATGGCCAACGCCCGCCACCCGGTGCCGTTCCTGGAGGACAATCTGCGCATCCAGCTGTCGGTGATCGCCGGCGCGCACGCGGCGGATGTGGACCGGCTGCTGTTCCTGGGCTCCTCGTGCATCTACCCCAAGCACGCCGCCCAGCCGATCACCGAGGACGCGCTGCTCACCGGCGCGCTGGAGCCCACCAACGAGCCGTACGCGCTCGCCAAGATCGCCGGGATCACCCAGGTGCGCGGCTACCGCAAGCAGTTCGGCCGCCGCTACATCTGCGCGATGCCCACCAACCTGTACGGCCCCGGCGACAACTTCGACCCGGAGACCTCGCACGTCCTGCCCGCCCTCATCCGCCGCTTCCACGAGGCCCGCGCGGCCGGGGCGCCCGAGGTGGTGCTGTGGGGCAGCGGCACCCCGCGCCGGGAGTTCCTGCACAGCGACGACCTGGCCCGCGCCTGTCTGCTCCTGCTGCGCCGCTACGACGGCGACAGCCCCGTCAACGTCGGCTGCGGCGAGGACCTGACGATCGCCGAACTGGCCGCCGAGGTGGCCGCCGCCACCGGCTACACCGGCCGCGTCGGCTGGGACACCACCCGGCCGGACGGGACGCCCCGCAAGCTGCTGGACGTCTCCCGGCTCACCGCGCTGGGCTTCGCCCCCGCCGTACCGCTGGCGCGCGGCATCCGGGACACCTACGCCTGGTGGCTGGACCACTGACCGGCACACCCGCACCACCGCGCCCCCTCCCGCCTAGTAGGCGCCCCGGCCGTCGGCGACGGCGCGGAACGTGCGGGCCAGGACATGGAGATCGCCGGTGAGCGACCAGTTGTCGGCGTAGGACAGATCCAGCGCCAGCCCCTCGTCCCAGGACAGTTCGGAGCGCCCGCCCACCTGCCACGGCCCGGTGATGCCCGGCCGCACCGACAGCCGGCGCAGCGCGGCCGAGCCGTATCGCGCCACCTCCTCCGGCAGCGGTGGGCGCGGGCCCACCAGGGACATCCGGCCGGCGAGCACATTGAGCAGCTGCGGCAGTTCGTCGAGCGAGCTGCGCCGCAGAAAGCGGCCGACCCGGGTGACGCGCGGGTCGCGGCGCATCTTGAACAGCGGGCCGCCCAGGTGGTCGTTGGCGCTCTCCAGGGCGGGCCGCAGCCGTTCGGCGTCGGTGACCATGGTGCGGAACTTCCACATGGTGAACGGCTCGCCGCCGAGCCCGATCCGGGTCTGCCGGTACAGGGCGGGACCGCGCGAGTCCAGCCGTACCGCGAGGGCGAGGGCCGCCAGCAGCGGGGCGAGGAGCAGCAGGCCGAGCGCCGCGCCGGTGCGGTCGAGGGCGGCCTTGAGGAGGGGCTGCGGGCCGTGGCGCAGCGGCGGGGCGATGTGCAGCAGGCCGAGCCCGGCGGTGGCCTGGACGCGGATCCGGCCGGGGGCGACCTCGCTGAGCCCGGAGGCGACGGCGAAGGCGAGTCCGGCGTCCTGCACCGCCCAGCTGAGCCGGCGCAGCCGCTCGCCGGTGAGCAGGGTGCCGGGGGCGACCAGGACGAGATCGGCTTCCAGGTGGTGGGCGGCGGCGAGCACGGTGGAGCCGTCCGGGCCTTCGGGCAGCACCTCGGAGAGGGCCAGGGTGAGGGTGGGTTCGTCGGCGCTGAGCCGGCCGGTCTCGGGGGCGCCGCAGGTGAGCCGGCCGTCGCCGACCGGGACGCTGCCGATGACGACGTAGGCGTGGTCGGTGCGGGCGGCGAGCTGGGCGGTGACGGCGTCCACCGGGCCCACTTCGCCGACCACCAGGACCCGGCACAGCGCTTCGGCGCGGCGCCGGCGGCGGGTGAGATGGCGGTGGGTGAGGGCGGCGGTGAGCGCGCTGAGCAGCGGGGCGGGGGCGAGGGCCACGGCGGCGGTGAGCAGGCTGGAGGCTTCCCCGGTGAGGACCCGCAGGACGCAGAGCAGCCCGATGAGGAGCAGCGCGTCGTGGAGGGTGGCGAGCAGCCCGCCGGTCTCACCGAGGCCGCGTAACGCGTAGCGGTGGTGGGCCGCCCGGACGCCGGTCCAGGCGAGGGTGGCGGTGACGGCGACGGCGAGGGCGTGCGGTTCGCCGGTGAGGGTGTAGGCGGCGAGGACGGGCGCGAAGACACCGAGGGCGTCGGTGGCCAGGGCGGCGGGGGCGTACCAGCCGGGCTTGTCGCGGCGCCGCACCGGGCGGGGGCCGCTCGCGGCGGACGGTCTTCGGACGGCTCCGGAGCGTGAGGTACCCAGTGGACGCATGGACCCCCCAGGGATACGCGGTGGTGGACGCGGTGCGACGGTACGGCGGCGGGACGGTACGGCGGTACGGCGGCGGTGCGGGGGAGCGGAAGTGCCGGGAGCGGCCCGGCGGTTGTGCGGGTGCGGTGAAACGGCCGTGAAGGAGGCGCGTCCTCATCTCCCCGTGAGGCGCGCCTGTGCAGCAGCAGAGAGCTTAGGGGAAACCACCATCGTTTGGCGGTTGTTGGTCGAATCTTTCCTGATGTGCCGTCTTCAGCGCCGGGATTCGGCCCCTCTGCGGGGGATCACCAGCCGCACATCCGTGTGGGGGTGCGGCAGCACGTCGACGGGGTACTGATAGACGGAAGAGAGCATCTCACTTGTGAAGACCTCGGCCGGCGGGCCCTCGGCGGCGATCCGCCCGCCGTGCAGGACGGCGGCCCGGTCCGCGTACGCGGCGGCCAGCCCGAGGTCGTGCAGCACCACGACCACCCCCTGCCCGGCCGCCGCCCGCTCCCGGCACACCCGCAGCACCAGTTCCTGGTGGCGCAGGTCCAGCGCGGCGGTGGGCTCGTCGAGCAGCAGCAGCGGGGCGCGCTGGGCGAGCACGCGGGCGAGTGCGACGCGCGCCCGCTCACCGCCGGAGAGCGCGGAGAACGGCCGGGCGGCGAACGCCGTCACCTCGGTCGCCGCCATGGCCTCCGCGACGGCCCGCTCGTCGTCGTCCGCCTGCGGCGTCCCGGCCCACGGGGCGCGCCCCATCGCCACCACCTCGGCGACGGTGAACGGGAACGACAACTGCGCGGACTGCGGCAGCACGGCCCGGCGCAGGGCGAGTTCGCGGGCGTCCCAGCCAGTGGCGGGCCGGCCCGCGATCACCAGGTCACCGGCCTCGGCCCGCAGATCGGCGGCGAGCGCGGCCAGCAGGGTGGACTTCCCGGCCCCGTTCGGGCCGACCAGCGCCACCACCTCGCCGGCGGCGACGGAAAGATCGACGCCGTCGAGCACGGCGCGCCCGCCGAGCCGTACGGTCAGCCCGCGGGCGTGCGCCAGCGGCTGCCCCGGCGCGGGCGGCGCCGGGACGCGCGGGGCGCGGACGGTCAGTCGGGGCAGCAACCGGCGGATCATGCCCAGCCTCCTTGCCGGCGGCGGGTCCTGCGCAGCAGCCAGAAGAAGAACGGGCTGCCGATCAGGGCGGTCAGGACGCCGAGCGGCAGCTCGGCGGGGGCGACGAGGGTGCGGGCGCCGAGGTCGGCGGCCAGCAGCACGAGGGCGCCGCCCAGGGCGCTGCCCGGGATGAGGAACCGGTGCCCCGGGCCCGCCGCCATCCGCAGCAGATGCGGTACCAGCAGGCCGACGAAGGTGATCACCCCGGCCACGGCGACGGCCGCGGCGGTCAGCAGCGCGACCACCAGGATGAGGGTGACGCGCAGCCGTTCGACGTCCACGCCCAGATGGCGGGCGGGCCGCTCGCCGAGCGAGAGCAGGTCGAGCCGGCGGGCGTACAGCGGGGCGATGAGCAGCCCGGCGAGCGCGCAGGGCAGCACCGCGAGGACCTTGGGCCAGGTGGCCTGGGCGAGCGAGCCGAGCTGCCAGAAGGTGATCTGGCTGACCTGGGCGTTGTCGGCGAAGAAGGTGAACAGGCCGACGAGCGCGCCCGCGAAGGCGTTGACGGCGATGCCGGTGAGGATGAGGGTGACGACCTCGGTCCGGCCGGCGGAGCGCGACATCACGTACACCAGCAGAACGGTGGCCAGGCCGGAGACGAACGCGGCGGCGGTGACCGTCCAGTTGCCGAGGAAGGTCCAGCCGAACGCGATGGTGGCCACCGCCCCGACGGCGGCGCCCAGGGAGATGCCGATGACGCCGGGTTCGGCGAGCGGGTTGCCGAACACGCCCTGCATCAGGGCCCCGGCGCAGCCGAGCGACGCCCCGACCAGCAGGGCGAGGACGACGCGCGGCAGCCGGACGTCCCACAGCACGCTCTCGCTGGTGCGGTCCATGGCCTGGCCGCCGAGCCCGGCGCGGTGCGCGACGGAGGAGAGGATGTCGGGCAGCGCGATGGTGTAGGCGCCGGTTCCGGTGGCGATGAGCGCGACCAGGACGAGGGCGGCGGCGAGGGCCGCGGTCAGCAGCGCGACCCGGCCGCGCCGGGCGGCCGGCGGGGGAGCGGGCGCGCCGGCGGGCGGCGCCTCGGGCGCGGCTGCGGGCGCGGGGACGGGGGCGTTGGCCGGGGCACGGGTGGCCACCGGGGCGGGTTCGCGCTCGCTCATGCGTCCTCGCCGCCGGCGTGGAGCTGGGCGGTCAGGTCGGCGAGCACCTCGTCCGTCCGGGGCCCGTAGTTGAGCAGCACGCCGTCGCCGATGTCGGCCACCCGGCGGTGCTGTCCGGCCGGGGTCTGGCCGATGCCGGGGATCTCCAGCAGGCCGTCGATGCCGCCGACCGAGTCGAGTCCCTTGGTCATCACCAGGATCACATCGGGGGCGGCGGAGACCAGGGCCTCGCTGGTGATGGGGGTGAAGTCCTTGTCCAGACCGGATTCCTTGCCCGCGTCGATGCCGCCGGCCGCCTCGATCAGCGAGGAGGCGCCGGACTCGGCGCCGCCGATGAGGTAGACGGAGGCGGTGCCGCGCAGATAGAGGAAGGCCACCCGCGGGGGGTCGCCGTGCGCGGGGATGGCGGCCTGGACGGCGGCGATCCGCTGCCCGGTGCGCTCGTTCAGCCGCTCGCCGGCCTCCGGGACGCCGAGCGCGCCGGCCACGGCCGTGATGCGGGTGGCCACGTCGTCGAGTTCCTTGGCGGCGTCGAAGACGACGACCGGGACGCCGGCGCCCCGGATCTGGTCGATGGCCTCGGCCGGTCCCGTGGTGGATTCGACCAGCACCACATCGGGGTGGAGGGAGAGCACGCTCTCGGCCGAGACCTCGTGGCCCCGGGTCACGACCGGTACCCCGTCCGCCTCTTCGAAGGTGGCGGTCACATCGCGGCCCACCACCCGGTCGCCGAGCCGCAGGGTGTAGACGATCTCGGCGATCGATCCGGAGAGCGGGATGATCCGCTCGGCGCTCTCCACGGTGATCTCCGCGCCGTCCGCCGACGCGACGGTGACCGGGAGCGCGGGGGAGGGCGCCGGCCCGTCCAGCGGTTCGAGCCGGTCGGCGGCGGCGTCGGCCGTGGCCGTACCGCTCTTCTGCTCCGTCCCGTCGCCGCCGCCCGTGCCGGTCGCGCAGCCGGTGAGCAGCAGGGCGAGCAGCAGCAGTCCGGCGAAGGGGCCGCGCAGTGGGTGCCGTTGTGTCACGGGGAATCCGCCTTTCGGGCCCGGGGTTTCCGATCCGGTCGCATGTAGCTTAGGTTAGCCTAACCTCAGTCCTTGACCCCGGGTCTGCTGGAAGGAACCCTTCGATGCTGCCCAGATACCGGCGAGCCCGCGCCTGCGCGCTGCTCACCCTGCTGTCCGCGCTGCTGGCGGTGCTCGCGCTGCCCGCCACGGCCCAGGCCGCCGAACGCACCGTCTCCGGCGGCCGGCTGGACTGGGGCATCCGCTCCTCCTTCCTCACCTACATCACCGGGCCCATCGCCCAGGGCAGTTGGTCCCTCAGCGGCGGGGCGTCCACGGTCGGAACCAGCCAGTTCCGGTTCCACACCGCCACCGGAAGCTACGACCCGGACACCGGCACCGTCACCGCCGGCTACTCCGGCGGCGTCCGCTTCGTCGGCCACCAACAGGCCGACGGCTCCTACGAACTGGACCTCACCGTCGCCAACCCCACCCTCAGCGTCTCCGGCGGCTCCGGCACCCTGTACGCGGATGTGCGCAGCAAGGCGCGCGGCAGCGGCGAGATCACCGACCGCGCCCAGGTGGCGCTCGCCACCCTCGACCTCACCGGGGTGGACCTGCGCGGCGGCACCCAGCTGTCCGTCTCCGGCATCCCGGCCACCCTCACCGGTGACGGAGCGACCGCCTTCGCCGGCTACTACGCGGCAGGCGACCCGCTGGACCCGGTGACCTTCACCGCCGACACCGTGGACACCGGTGCCCCCTCCGGCGACCCCGGCGCGGACCCCGCACCCGACCCGGCGGACGAGCCGGCCGAGGACGACGCCAAGGACGCGGACGAGCCGGACGACGCCGGGAGCGCCACCCGGGAGATCACCGACGCGGCCGTCGACTGGGGCGTACGCCGGACCTTCCGCGAGTACGTCACCGGCGACATCGCCGCCGGACAGTGGCAGCTCACCGAAGGAGCCGAGGACGGCGGCGCGCTGTTCCGCTTCCCGGCGGGCGAGGGCACCGTGGACCCCGGAGCCGGCACGGCCGAGGCCGCCTTCGCCGGAACGCTCCACTTCACCGGCAACGACCTCGACCTCGCGCTCAGCGGCGTCACCGTCACCGTCGCCGACGGCACCGGCACCCTGGCCGCCGACATCACCACCGCAGACGGCACCGAGACCGCACATCCCCTGGTCACCTTCGCCGCCGGCGACGGCGCGCTGACCCCCGAGGACGGCCTCATCCTCATCGAGGAGGCCCCCGCCACCCTCACCGACGAGGGCGCCGCCGCCTTCGGCCTCTACCAGCCCGGTACCGCGATGGACCCGGTCACCCTCGCCCTCGCCGTCACCGAGGACGCCGAACTGCCCGCCCTGCCCGACATCGGCAGCGAACCCGCCGACACCGGAACCCCCGGCCCCGAAACCGGCCCCGCACCCGGCGAGGACAGCGCACCGGCCGCCTCGTCCTCGTCCGCCACGACCCCACTGATCGCGGGAGGCATCGGCGTGCTCGTCGCACTGGCCGCCCTCACCGCGTACCTCGTGCGCCGCCGCGCCTCGCGGCGGACCACGGAGAACCCTTCCGGAACCACCGAGGAGTCAACGCGATCATGACGACCGCAACCCGAGCACGCGCCGTACGGCGCGGCGGCATGCTGCTGGCCGCGGCGACCGCCACCGTGCTGTGCACCACCGGCTTCGCCGCCCCGGCGTTCGCCGACGAGCGCCCCGGCGCGACCGCCTTCGACCTGGTCGACGGCACCCTGGACTGGGGCGTCAAAAACTCCTTCAACCGCTACATCTCCGGCCCGATAGCCGGCGGCACCATCACCACCGACGACGGCGCCGAACAGCACGGTGACGCCTTCCGCTTCACCAACGGCACCGGCAGCTACGACCTCACCACCCACGGGGTGGACACCGCCTTCGACGGCAGCGTCCACTACACCGGGCACCACGGCGAACTGGACCTGAAATTCTCCGGGCTGCGGGTCGTCACCGAGGGCACCGGCGGCACCATCGTCGCGGACGTCACCATCGCCGGTGAGCTGACCGAGGACGTCGAGGTCGCCACCCTGGACCTCTCCGGCGTCCAGCCGGGATCCGGCGAGGGCGGGGCGATGGTCTTCGCGGACATCCCGGCCACCCTCACCGAGGACGGCGCGCAGGCGTTCGCGTACCACGGCACGCCGATGTACCCCGAGGGCACCGCGCTCGACCCGGCCACCCTCACCGTCACCCCGAAGCCGGCCGGGAACCCGGGCGAGCCGGAGAACCCCGAGAACCCCGAGAACCCGGAGAACCCGGAGAACCCGGAGAACCCGGAAAACCCCGAGACCCCGGAAACCCCCGGCAAGCCCGAGACCCCCGGCAAGCCCGGCCCCGATGACGAGGACCCGGGCACCCAGAACCCGGGCGAGGAGGAAGAGGACCCGATCCTCGCCGGCGTCATCCACGACGGCACCCTGGACTGGGGCGTCAAGGAGTCCTTCCGCACCTACATCAACGGGCCCATCGCGCACGGCACCGTCGAACTGGCCGACGGCGCCACCGAGAACGGCGCCGGCTACCGCTTCGCCGACGCCGAGGGCGAGTTCGACACCACCGAGGAGACCCTGGGCGCCGCCTTCGACGGCAGCGTCCGCTTCCTCGGCCACGCCGACGCCACCGGCGACTACGTCCTGGACGTCAAGTTCTCCGACTTCGCGGTCGAGATCGACGGCACCCGGGGCGAACTGATCGCCGACGTCAGCGCCAAGGACTCGCAGACCGGCGAGATCAACACCTTCGACGCCATCACCGTCGCCTCCCTCGACATCCCCGCCGGCGCGCTCACCGCCGACGAGGACGTCATCGTCCTCAGCGATCTCCCCGCCACGCTGACGGCCGAGGGCGCCGAGGTGTTCGCCTACAACGGCTCCCCGATGTACCAGGCCGGTACCGCCCTCGACGACGTGACCGTCGCCGTGGCCCTCAGCGAGGGCGCCAAGCTGCCCCCGGTGAACAACCCCGACCAGCGGGATACCCGGATCACCACCCCGGTCGGCACCACCCCCACGGGCGGCGCCTCCGGCGGTGCCCTCGGTGGCGTACTGGCCAGCACCGGCAGCGGCATCCCGCTCGCCGAACTGGCCGGCGGCGCCGCCGCCCTGAGCGCGGCCGGAGTGGTGGCCTTCGCCGCCGCCCGTCGCCGCACGCTGTCGCTGGGCTGACGGTCCAGCCCACGGCAGCCGCGTGTGCCCGCCGGTCAACGCCCGGCCGGCGGGCACGCGCCACGCACCGGCCGTCATGGCCCCGGCCGGTCAGCGGCGGCCGAGCAGCATCTCGATGTCACTCAGCTGCTCGGCCGTCAGCGGCCCGTGCTCCATCGCCGCCGCGTTCTCCTCGGCCTGCGCCACGGTACGGATGCCCGGGATCGGCACCGTCACCGGGCTGCGCGCCCACAGCCAGGCCAGCGCGCCCTGCGCCGGGGTACGGCCCCCGCCGGTGAGTACGTCCCGCACCGCCTCGAACCGCTCCCGCCACCGCGGCTCCAGCCGCCCGTCGCGGAAGTAGCGCAGCCAGCCCGGCGGTTCGGCCCGGATGTCGCCCGGCGCCAGGCTCGCCCCCCGGCCCGGGGCGCTGTCGTACTTCCCGGTCAGCACCCCCATCGCCAGCGGCCCCCGGTTGATCGCGGCCAGCCCCTCCGCCTCGCACAGCGCCAGCAGCTCCGGCGCGTCCTCCAGCACATTGCAGTTCAGCTGCACACTCGCGCAGTGCGGCCCGGCCGCGAACACCTTCGCCCGGTCCGGCAGATCGGTGGACCAGCCGTACGCCCGGATCAGCCCCTCCGCCACCAGCTCCTCGCACACCGCGCGCAGCTCCTCGGCCACCCCGTGCGGAGCGTCGCCGATGTGCAGCTGGTACAGATCCAGATGATCGGTGTCCAGCCGGCGCAGCGTCGCGGTGAGCGCCCGCCGCACATAGCCGGGGCTCAGCTCGGGCTCCGGCAGCATGGTGCGAGTGGCCGGGTCGAAGGCGTTCCCCCACTTGGAGGCGATCACCGCCTCCTCCCGGCGGCCCTTCAGCGCCCGGCCCAGCACCTCCTCGCTGCGCCCGGTGCCGTAGCAGTCGGCGGTGTCGAAGAACACGACCCCCAGGTCCAGCGCGCGGCGCACCGCCCGCACCGACTCCCGGTCGTCCACCTCGCCCCAGCCCAGCGGCTTGCCCGCGCTGTCCTGCCAGGGGCCGCCGATCGCCCAGCAGCCGAACCCGAGTGCGCTGACCGTGATGCCCGAACGCCCCAGCGTCCGGGAAAAGTGCGTCGTCATGCCCGGGAGTGTGCCTCCTGGAGCGGGCTCCAGCGCAAGCGGTGACCCGGCGGCCGGGCTCAGAGCGCGAAGATCCCGAACCCGAACCCGTCCGCCTCGATCGCACCGTCCCGTACCCGCACCCCGCGCACCTCCACCGGGCGCGGGTCGCCCTCGTACGGGAAGGTGACCGGCGCGAGACGGGGGTTGACCACCACCAGATAGCGCTCCCCGCGCACGTACACCAGCGGGTAGCCGGTGTGCAGCACCTCCACCGAGCCCCGGCTGCCCAGCTCCGGGGTGTCGCGGCGCAGCGCGATGAGCCGGCGCACCAGGTGGAGCAGCGAGGTCTCGTCCGCGCGCTGGGAGGCCACGTCGGGGCGGTCGGGGTCCGGGTCGAGCGGCAGGTAGAAGCGGTCGGCGGGGGCGGTGGAGAACCCGGCGCCGGGGGTGGCGTCCCACTGCATGGGGGTACGGGAGCCGGCCCGGTTGTAGGTCGGCTCCAGCACGCTGCCCTCGTGCTCGGGCAGCCCCGGGATGTACCGCATGCCGATCTCGTCGCCGTAGTAGATGGCGGGCAGCGTGGGCCAGGTCAGCTGGAACGCGAAGGCGGGCGGCAGCTGTTCGGCGGTGCGCGGCCCGCAGCGCAGCCGGGAGAAGTCGTGGTTGGAGGTGGGCAGCGAGATGAAGCCCTTGTCGTCGATGAGGGCAGCGGCCGACCGCCAGGCCGTGATGAAGGTCTCGGCGCTGCCGCGGCCCTCGGCCTCGAAGTAGCAGTGCTCGCGCTGGGCCCAGTGCTCGTGGACGGTGCCGGTGCCGTTGTTCCACAGCGAGCGCATCGGGAGCCCGTCGGAGGGGCCGCCGAACTGGAGCAGGAAGTCGGCGTGGAAACCGGCCGGTACGGAGGTCTGCGGGTCGCCCCATTCGGCGAGCAGGGCGGCCTGCCGGTGGGTGGTGTCCAGCCAGTCGCGCAGTTCGCCCCACAGCCGGCAGGTCTCCACCAGCCCCGGGTCGTCCTTGACGAGGGAGTGCGCCATGTCGACCCGGAACCCGGACAGGCCGAGCCGCAGCCAGTGGTCCATGACCTCGCGCAGCGCGGCGCGGTTGGCGCGCGGGCCCTCGGCGTCCACCGGCTGCCGCCACGGCTCGGCGGCGTCCTGCCGGGCGTAGCCGAAGTTGAGGGCGGGCTGGCTGTCGAAGAAGTTCGGCAGATAGCCGCCGGGCCGGGAGCCGGGGGAGCGGACGAAGCCGGGCGGCAGGGTGCCGTCCGGCTCCGGTGCGCTCCAGATGTACCGGTGGTCGCCCGGGTCCTCGGCCGAGGCCCGGAACCAGGGGTGTGCGTCGGAGGTGTGCCCGGCGACCAGGTCGAGCATCACCCGGATGCCGAGCCGGCCGGCCTCGTCCACCAGCCGGGCCAGGTCGTCGTCCGTGCCGTAGCGGGGGGCGAGGGCGAAGTAGTCGCTCACGTCGTAGCCGGCGTCGCGGAACGGGGAGGCGAAGCACGGGTTGAGCCAGACGGTGTTGACGCCCAGCCAGGACAGGTGCTCCAGATGCGCGGTGATGCCGGCGAAGTCGCCGATGCCGTCCCCGTCGGAGTCGGCCCAGCTCTGCGGATAGATCTGGTAGAGAACGGCGTCGGCCAGCCAGGACGGTGCGGGACGGAAGGGCGGCATGCCCTTCACGTTAACGGCAGACGTCGCCCAGATCCTGGAAGACGGCCGAGTTGAGCGCGAAGGCCCGCTTGCACTCCTCCACGATGCGCAGCCGCTCCGGGCCGTCGGCGGCGATGTCGTCCAGGGTCTGCCGGTAGTCGCGCTTGAAGGCGGCGGGGTTGCCGATGGCGTCGAAGACGTAGAAGTGGACGCCGGGGCCCTTGCGGGCGAAGCCCCAGATCTTCTCGGCGGTGCCGCGGATGATCTGACCGCCGGACAGATCGCCGAGGTAGCGGGTGTAGTGGTGCGCGACGTACCCGGCGGGCCAGGAGGTGGCCACCTCGGCGACGCGGGCGGCGTAGCTCTCGGTGGCGGGCAGCGGGGTGATGGTGGTGCGCCAGCCGGGGCCGTCGTGCAGATGGTCGAGGTCGGCTTCGAGGGCGGCGGTGCGCGCCAGTTCGGGGCGGATGAACGGTCCGGCGACCGGGTCGGCGGCGAGGTCGGCGGTGCGGGCCTCCAGCGCGCGGTAGACGAACCACAGTTGCTCGGTGTAGCGGCGGTAGGCGGTGACGCCGAGCTTTCCGCCGAGCAGGTCGCTCATGAAGGTGGAGTTCTCCGCCTGGGTGTGCGCTTCGTGGGAGGCCTCGCGGATCTGCGTGGAGAACGGGGTGACGGCGAGCGGCGTGGTCAAGGGAGCCTCCGGGGACGCTGGCGGCGGGGCACGGCGCGCTGCCGTGCCCCGTCATCCTCCATACTTAGGCTTACCTAAGTCAAGCTCTTGCCGACACCTTGTCGGGAAAACACGGGGCGCGGGGGAGGCTCAGGGGAGCGTGAGGATCTCCGCGCCGCTGTCGGTCACCACCAGGGTGTGCTCGAACTGCGCCGAGCGCTTGCGGTCCTTGGTGACGACCGTCCACTGGTCGTCCCACATCTCCCACTCGTGGGTGCCCAGGTTGAGCATCGGCTCGATGGTGAACGTCATCCCCTGCCGCATCACGGTGGTGGCGTTCGGGTCGTCGTAGTGCGGGACGATCAGCCCGGAGTGGAACGAGCGGTTGATGCCGTGACCGGTGAAGTCCCGCACCACCCCGTACCCGAACCGCTTGGCGTACGACTCGATCACCCGACCGATCACATTGATCTGCCGCCCGGGCCGCACCGCCTTGATGGCCCGGTTGAGCGCCTCCCGGGTGCGCTCCACGAGCAGCCGCGACTCCTCGTCGGCCGCCGCCTCGCCGCCCACGAAGTAGGTGGCGTTGGTGTCGCCGTGCACGCCGCCCACATAGGCGGTGATGTCGAGATTGACGAGGTCGCCGTCGCGCAGCACCGTCGAGTCCGGGATGCCGTGGCAGATCACCTCGTTGACCGAGGTGCACAGGGACTTGGGGAAGCCCCGGTAGCCGAGAGTGGAGGGGTAGGCGCCGTGGTCGCACAGGAAGGTGTGCGCGATCTCGTCCAGCTTGTCGGTGGTCACCCCGTCCGCGATGTGCGCGGCGGTCTCGGCCATCGCCCGCGCGGCCAGCCGACCGGCCAGCCGCATCCGCTCGACGGTCTCGTCGTCCTGTGCTTCGGGGCCGGTGTACGGGGTGGGCCCCTTCTTGCCCACGTACTCGGGTCGGGGGATGACGGAGGGCACGGAACGCTGCGGCGAGACCGTACCGGGAACAAGAAGAGACTGGCCAGACATGCCAGCGAGTCTACGGGCGGGCAGGATGAGGGTATGGCTGCGCTCTTCCGACGAAGGATGCCGACCGGCAAGGCCGGCGAGTGGTACTACTGCCTCAAGCACCAGAAGGTCGAAGAAGGCCCCGAGTGCCCGGCCAAGGACCGGCTGGGCCCGTACGCCACCCGCGAGGAGGCGGCCCGGGCCATCGAGACGGCCCGCGAACGCGACGAGGACTGGCGCTCGGACCCCCGCTGGCGCGACCGCGAGCCGGAACCGCCGGAGGGGGATGACACCGACGCCTCCCCGAGCTAAGGCCAAAGGTCAACGCGCTGCGCGGTTCATTGCCTGATCGAATGAAGATCGGCCGGTAAAGCGCTTTCCGTCATACGGCCGATGACAGGCTGATCTCCGCGGCGAAAGCCGGTAAAGAGAGAGGCGTAGGCTGTGGCCAGCGACGACGACTACATGCGACGAACGGTGATCCTCGAAGAGGAGGTGCCGAACGCGGAAAGCTATATCAGCCAGTACAAGATCGGCATCGATCACCAGCAGCGTCGACTGAGGAATCTCAATTACGAGTTGGGACGTCTGAACGAGAGGATCGGGGACGTTGACCATGACACCTGAGCAGCGTGAGCAGATGAGCATCGACTCCATCACTCGTCTCATCGAGATGGACCACGCCGAAAGCCTGCGGCGCTGGTACGCCCTCGCGGGCGAGCCGCGGCGGTCCGCCGCCGAACGGCAGCGCATCCAGCACTACATCGACTCGCTCACCGCGATCACGCTGCCCGGCGCGCCACAGTCAGAGGCCGCCTGACGGGTCGGTCCAGCGGGCCGGTCCGAGGCCACTGCGCCCGTTCTCCGGAAGGGGGTGGCAGGATCGGCCCCATGACTTCTCAAGACGCCGCCGCCTCCGCCAAGCCCGCGCCCAAGGACCCCTGGGAGCTGCCCGATGTGTCCGGGCTCGTCGTCGGGGTGCTCGGCGGGACCGGGGACCAGGGGCGGGGGCTCGCGTACCGGCTCGCCCGGGGCGGGCAGCAGGTGATCATCGGATCGCGGGCCGCCGAGCGGGCCGAGACCGCCGCCGCGGAGCTCGGGCTCGGCATCCGCGGGCTGGACAACGCCGGCTGCGCCCGGGAGAGCGACATCGTCATCGTCGCCGTGCCCTGGGACGGGCACGCGAAGACCCTGACCGCCCTGCGCACCGAACTCGCCGGCAAGCTCGTCGTCGACTGCGTCAACCCGCTCGGCTTCGACAAGCAGGGCGCCTACGCCCTCGTCCCCGAGGAGGGCAGCGCCGCCCAGCAGGCCGCCGCCCTGTTGCCCGACTCCCGGGTCACCGCCGCCTTCCACCACCTGTCCGCCGTGCTCCTCCAGGACCCCGAGGTCACCGAGATCCCCACCGACGTCATGGTGCTCGGCGAGGACCGGGCCGACTGCGAGACCGTGCAGGCCCTGGCCCAGCGCATCCCCGGGATGCGCGGCGTGTTCGCCGGACGGCTGCGCAACGCCCACCAGGTGGAGTCGCTGGTCGCCAACCTGATCTCGGTCAACCGCCGCTACAAGGCGCACGCCGGGGTCCGCCTCACCGACATCTGACCCGCTCGGGGACAATGGGCCGCATGTCTTCCAGTGCACCGGCCCCCGGCACCACCACCGACCGCTCCACCCGGCGGCTCGCCCTGTACGCCCTGATCATCTGCGTCCTGGCGGTGGCCGCCGCCGTGGTGTCCTTCGTCAACGGCAGCTTCCTCGGCATCCTGTGGGTGCTGATCGCGGGGCTGGCCTCCAACATCGCCTGGTTCGCGCACAAGAGGGCCGCGGCCGGCCGCTGAGAGCGGCCCGCCGCGACCCGGTGGCGCGCGCCCCGCGCGCCTACACCTTCTTGCGGAACTTCGAGATCGCCAGCGGCGCCGTCACCAGCGTGATACCCACCGACCACAGCACCACCGACAGCGCCGGGCCGCCCACCTCACCGGTGCCGTTGATCAGGTTCCGCGACGCCTCCGCCAGCTGCGACAGCGGGTTGACGTCCGCGAACGCCTGGAGCCAGCCGGGCATCGTCTCCGTCGGGACGAAGATCGACGAGCCGAACTGGAGCGGCATCATCACCATGAACGCCATCCCCTGAATGGCCTGCGCACTGCTCATCGTCAGGCCCAGCAGGATGAAGATCCAGGTCAGCGACGCCCCGAACAGCGTGGACAGGCCCACCGCCGCCAGCAGCTCCAGCCAGCGGCCGTTCAGCTCCATCCCGACCGCCAGGCCCACCACCAGCAGCACCGCCATGGTGACCAGCAGCCGGCCGATCTCCACGACCACCTTCGCGATCAGCACCGAGGAGCGGGCTATCGGCATGGACCGGAACCGGTCCATCACGCCCTTGCTGAAGTCCTCGTGCACCCCCGTGCCCACCGCCATCGCGATGCTCAGGCCCATCATGGCCATCAGCCCCGGCACGATCCAGTTCGGATAGCCGCCGTCCTCCCCGGCGATCGCCCCGCCGAAGACGTACACGAACAGCAGCGTGAACACGATCGGCATCAGCAGCGCGTCGGCCATCGATTCCGGGTTCTGCTTGATCTGCAGCGCGTTGCGCCGCACCAGCGCCCCGATGTGCCGCAGATTCGCCCGCAGCCCGATCCGGCCGTCCTCCGAGCCCTGCACCGGCGCCGCCGGGGCGGGCCTCTCCTGTGTCGTCGTGGCGCTCATGCCTTCGCCGTCTCTTCCTCTGCCTCGTCCGTCTTCGCCGCCGGCCGGCCCGTGATCGACAGGAACACCTCGTCCAGGCTCGGCAGATGGATGCTGATGTCCGCGATGCCGTACCCGCGCGCGCCCAGCAGCCCCACCACCGCGGTCAGCTGCTCGTCACTGATGATCGGCACGCTCAGCGCCTCACCGGCCGGGTCCGTGCCCGCTCCGGCGATGCCGTCGAGACCCGCCTCGGCCACCGCCGCCGTCATCACCGGCAGCTGGTCCGGGTCCACCGGGCGCACCAGCAGCGTCCGCCCGCCCACCTTGGCCTTCAGCTCGCGCACCGTGCCCTCGGCGATCACCTTCCCGTGATCCACCACCGTCAGCTCGGTCGCCAGCTGCTCGGCCTCCTCCATGTACTGCGTGGTCAGCAGCACCGTGTTGCCGTCGGCGACGATCCGCTTCACCTCGTCCCACACCTCGTTGCGGGTACGGGGGTCGAGGCCGGTCGTCGGCTCGTCCAGGTAGAGCACCCGGGGCCGGCCGATCATGGACGCCGCCAGGTCCAGCCGGCGCCGCATCCCGCCCGAGTACTTGCCGACCGGCCGCTTGGCCGCCTCGGTGAGCGAGAACCGCTCCAGCAGCTCGTCCGCCCGCCGCCGGGCCTCGGCCCGGGAGAAATCGAGCAGCCGCCCGATCATGTACAGGTTCTCCCAGCCGGAGAGCTTCTCGTCCACCGAGGCGTACTGGCCGGTCAGCCCGATGGTGCGGCGCAGCGCGCGCGGCTGGCGCACCACGTCGTACCCCGCCACCGTCGCCGTGCCGGCGTCCGGTATCAGCAGGGTGGACAGGCAGCGCACCAGCGTCGTCTTGCCCGCGCCATTGGGACCGAGGACACCCATCACGGTGCCCTCGCGGACATCCAGGTCGATGCCGTCGACTGCCTTGGTCTCCCCGAAATGCTTGACCAAGCCGCGGACCTCGACGGCGTTCCGCCCGCGGCCGGGGGTGTTCACTCGCGTCATGTGCTCCAGGGTGCCAGGGGCCACCGACAAGTCACCGACAGAGTGCCGACACCCGCCCGCGGACGGCCCGCGGGCTCAGGAACGGAAGCTGTGCTCGGGCGCCGGGTACGCCCCCGAGACCACGTCCTCGGCGAACGCCTTCGCGGCGTCCCCCAGGGACTCGCGCAGCCGCGCGTACTGCTTCACGAACCGCGGCATCCGGCCACCGGGCCAGTCCGTCATCCCGGCCATGTCGGTCCACACCAGCACCTGCGCGTCGCACTCCGCGCCCGCCCCGATGCCCACCGTCGGGATGTGCAGCGACCGGGTGACCTCCGCGGCCAGCTCGGCCGTCACCAGCTCCAGCACCACCGCGAACGCCCCGGCGTCCTGCACGGCCTTCGCGTCCCGCAGCAGTTGCTGGGCCGCCTCCTCGCCGCGCCCCTGCACCGGGTGGCCGCCGAACGCCAGCACCGACTGCGGGGTGAGCCCCACATGCGCCATCACCGGGATGCCGGCCTCCACCAGCAGCCGGATCTGGTCGGCCGAGCGCTCGCCGCCCTCCAGCTTCACCGCGCCGACCCCGGCCTCCTTCAGCAGCCGGGTGGCGCTGCGCAGCGCCTGCGCCGGGCCCTCCTGGTACGAGCCGAACGGCAGGTCGCCGACGATCAGCGCCCGCCGCGTGCCGCGCACCACGGCCGCCGACAGCATGGTCATCTCGTCGAGGGTGACGGGCACGGTGGAGTCGTAGCCGAGGTGGGTGTTGCCCATCGAGTCGCCGACCAGCATCACCGGGATGCCGGCCTCGTCGAAGACGGAGGCGGTCATCGCGTCGTAGGCGGTGAGCATCGGCCACTTCTCGCCGCGCCGCTTGGCCGCCGCTATGTCACGGACAGTGATACGGCGGCTGCTCTTGCCCCCGTACAGTCCCGGATTCCGGGCAGCGTTCTGCTGCGTCATCGCTGTGCTCCATTCGTCGTCTCGAAGCGCCGTCACGGCGTCCCCGGATCGCCTCCCATGGTCGCATCGATCCCCGGGCACCGGAAGCGGCGCGGACGGAACCCGGCACCGCCTCGCGGGCGTCCCAGCCGTTGGCCGGGTGTTCACCCCGGCGGCCTGCACGGATGCGCTCGGGGGGTCCCGGTTCGCGTAAGGTTCCGGGGGCGGAGAGCGACGGTTGGTGAGGGCGGCGCATGACTTTGGTGGACACCCCGGGGGACGACGGAACACCACCGGAGGCGCCCCGCCGGGCCCGCGCGCGCTGGAGCGACCGGGTCGGCCGCTGGCGCCGGGGGGTGATCGTCGCGGTCGCGGCGGTGCTGCTGGCCCTGACGATGCTGCTGCACTCCCGGATCCCCAACCGGATCGGCAACCTCGGCAGCCTGCTGGAGACCTTCCTCCCCTGGGCCGGCCTCGCCATCCCGGTGCTCGCCCTGTGCGCGGTGCTGCGCCGCTCGTTCACGGCCCTGGCGGCGCTGCTGGTGCCCCTGCTGGTGTGGCTGAACCTGTTCGGCGGGCTGCTGCTGGACAAGACCGGCAGCGGCGGCGCCCTCATGGTGATCAGCCACAACGTGGACGCCGACAACGAGGACCCGGCCGGCACCGCCGCCGACCTGGCGGCCACCGGCGCGGACCTCATCGCCCTCCAGGAGCTGCCGCAGGGCAAGAGCGAGCAGTACGAGGAGGGGCTGGCCGAGGCGTACCCGTACCACACGGTGATCGGCACCATCGGGCTGTGGAGCCGCATCCCGCTCGGTGAGACCACCGAGGTGGACATCGGCATGGCCTGGCCGCGGGCGCTGCGCACCACCGTGCACGCCGATCAGGGCGAGGTGGCGGTTCTGGTGGCGCACCTGCCTTCGGTGCGGGTGCAGTTCCGGGCCGGGTTCACCGCCGAGCAGCGCGACCAGGCGGCCGAGCTGCTCGGGCGGGCCATCGCGGACGAGCCGCTGAGCCGGCTGCTGGTGCTGGGCGACCTGAACGGCACGATGAACGACCGCGCGCTCGCCCCGGTCACCTCCCAGCTGCGCTCCACCCAGGGCGCGGCGGGCGCGGGCTTCGGCTTCAGCTGGCCGGCGAACTTCCCGGTGACCCGGATCGACCAGATCCTGGTGCGCGATCTGGAGCCGGTGTCCTCCTGGACCCTGCCGGCCACCGGCAGCGACCACCTGCCGGTGGCGGCGCGGCTCGACTTCTGACCCGGGGGCCCGGGGCGGGCCGCGCCCACCCGGGCCGGCCCGCCCCGCCCCGTACGTCCTGTCCCGTACGCCCGGTTTTCGGGGCTTTCTCCGAACGGCCGGCCGGCCGTTTATGTTGGAGAGGTGGGGAACCGCCCCCCCCCGCAGGAGGAAGCGACAGACATGGCCCGTACCCGTTTCGCCCCGGACCGTGGGCTCACCCAGCGCATGGTGACCACCATGTTCCTCATCGGGCTGCTGTACGTGGTCTTCGTCGGCGTCCTGATCGCCCTGCTGGGCAAGGCGTGGCCGCTGATCGTGCTCATCGCGGGTGGGCTCTTCGTCGTCCAGTTCTGGTTCAGCGACCGGATCGCCGCCTACAGCATGGGCGCCCGCGAGGTCACCCCCGAGCAGGCACCCGAGCTGCACGGGGCGATCGACCGGCTGTGCGCGCTGGCCGACATGCCCAAGCCCAAGGTCGCCATCGCCGACACCGACGTCCCGAACGCCTTCGCCACCGGGCGCAGCCGGCACAAGTCGCTGGTCTGCGTCACCACCGGGCTGCTGCGCCGGCTGGAGCCCGATGAGCTGGAAGGGGTGCTGGCGCACGAGATGTCGCACGTGGCGCACCGTGACGTCGCCGTGATGACCATCGCCGGGTTCCTCGGCGTGCTGGCCGGACTGATCACCAGGATGGCCCTGTGGGGCGGCCTCGGCCGGGCCCGCGGCAACAACAACCAGAACATCGCCCTGCTGCTGATCCCGCTGATCAGCGCGGTGGTGTACGTGATCAGCTATCTGCTGACCCGGCTGCTCTCCCGCTACCGGGAGCTGGCCGCCGACCGGGCCGGTGCGCTGCTGACCGGGCGGCCCTCGGCGCTGGCCTCCGCGCTGACCAAGATCTCCGGCCAGATGGCCCGGGTGCCCACCCGCGATCTGCGGCAGGCGGAGCCGTTCAACGCGTTCTACTTCGCCCCGGCGATCTCCGGCGAGAGCATGAGCAATCTGCTCTCCTCGCACCCCACCCTGGAGAAGCGCCTCGACCAGCTGGGCCGGATCTCGGCCGAGCTGGGCCGCCCGTAGGATCGGCAGCCCCGTCCTCCTGCCCGACCCGACCGCCGAAGGTGCTGATCCTCCCGTGGGCTTCCTCGACATCATCCTGGGCCGCAGCAAGCCGGTGAAACCCGACCTGGACCAGCTGTTCGCGGTGCCGTCCGCCGCGCTGACCCTTGAGGCCGGCGCCGGGTTCACCCCCACCGGGCGCGGCTCGGTGTGCTTCGCCAGCGTGGAGGGCGGCGCGTTCGCCCGCATCCAGGAGGACGTGCGCGGGCTGCTGGACGCCGACACCGCCACCGGCGGGGTGCCCGTCGAGTACAGCCAGGACGGCTACGGCTACACCTGGCTGCTCGCCGAGCACGACCCGTCCGATGCGGCGGGACTGGTCAACGATCTGCACGCGGTGAACACCCTGCTCCAGGACGGCGGTTTCGGGCCGCAGCTGCTGTGCTCGCTGATCGGGTTCACCGACGAGCGGGACCGTCCGCTGGCCCTGGTCTACCTCTACAAGCGGGGCACGTTCTACCCCTTCGCCCCGGTGCCGGGCGGCGGGGAGAAGCGCGACACCCCGCTGGAGCTCCAGATGCGCGGCCTGCTGGAGAACGATCTGCGGCTGGAGAAGGATCTCAGCCGCTGGTTCCCGGTCTGGGGCGCCCCCGGTCTGTGAGCCCACCGGCTCCCTCACCCCCTTCTGCCTCTCCCGCCCCACGCGTTACCGAAGATCACCCGAATGGCAGCAAAACAAGCGGAATGATCCACTCCAAACGCAAACATTCGGTCAGGATCGTGCGGGTACAGATTGCCGGAAAAGGCAGCCG
The DNA here is from genome assembly GCF_900116145.1 of Streptomyces harbinensis. Lineage (GTDB taxonomy): Bacteria > Actinomycetota > Actinomycetes > Streptomycetales > Streptomycetaceae > Streptomyces > Streptomyces carpaticus. The sequence goes on from NZ_FPAB01000003.1 coordinate 332,381, forward strand.
GGCAAGGAACTCCACGTCCCGCTGATGAACAGATGTTCATGGAAGGGGCTGGAGAGAGGAGGTCGCATGCCGCAGAACGTCACCTTCTTCCTGCCGTTCGAGGCCGGATCGAATCCCGACGCAGCCCGCGCCGGTGCACACCACCTGGACTGGATCCGCGCCCACGGCCTGGTGCGCGGCGAACAGGCCCTGCGCCGGTACCGCGAGTGGCTGCTCACCGACCTCGCCGGCTACGCCTACCCGGAAGCCCGCGGTGCCGACCTCGACCTGGTCACCGACGCCGTGTGCATCGGCTTCCCGCTGGACGACCAGTTCGACGGGCCGCGCGGCAGCCACCCCGAGCACGTCGCCCGGCTCAGCACCGAACTCGCCGCCATCCCGTACCGCGAACCCGGCACCCCGCCCGCACTGGACACCCCCCTCACCCGCGCCTACACCGATGTGTGGCGGCGCAGCGCCGAGGGCATGTCCGCGCAGTGGCGCACCCGCGCTGCCGCCACCTACACCCGCTTCTTCCGCGCCTATGTCGAAGAGGCCCACAACCGGCGCTCCGGCGCCCTGCTGGACGAGAAGACCTACATCACCCTGCGGCGCGAGGCCGTCGGCACCGGCCCCTGCTTCGACCTCATCGAACGCGCCGGACACTTCGAGCTCCCCGAGGACCTGTACTGGAGCCCCGGCGTGCAGACCCTGCTGCGCGGCGCCACCGACGTGATCTTCCTCTGCAACGACGCGCACTCCGTGGAACGCGAGGAGGCCCAGGGCGACCCGCACAATCTCGTCCTCATCACCCAGCGCACCCGGGGCTGCTCGCGCGCCGACGCCCTGGAGCGGGTCGGCGCCCTGGTCCGCAACACGGTCCGCGGCTTCCAGGACACCGCACACACCCTCCTCCAGCGGTACGCCGGCACCCCCGAGCGGGAGCTGCTCGCCCGGCACATCGCCGGTCTGCGGCACTGGATGATCGGCAACCAGCGCTGGGGCACCGTCTCGGCCCGCTACGCCACCGAGAACATCGGCGTCGAGGTGATCCCGGACGACATCGGCTCGGCGGGAGCGGACCGATCCGGCGCGATCAGCGGCCCCACAGCCGGTTCCACCAGCTCCGCCGCCCGTCCCTGAGCCCGGCCCCCGGCCCCTGAGCGGCGCCGGGGCCGGACCGGTCCGGGTTCTGGACCGCCGTCAGCACCCCCGACTCCGTACGCGCCCCCCGCGCCAGCCGGTCGCGGGCCGCCGCGTGCTGCACCGCGCGGTGCCCCAGCTCCTCCGGGGTGAACCGGATCGGTGCGATCGGCGTCGGCGCGTCCCGGGGTGTGAACCGCACCGGCAGCCGGTCCAGGTGCCGGGACCAGGTGGAGGCGGACCAGGTCAGCTCGTCCGCCTCGATCGTCATGTGGATGTCCGGCAGCCGGTACAGCAGCGCCTCGATCGCCGACCCCGTGATGGCCCGCCCGATGTCCGCGCCGGGACACTCGTGGGCGCCACTGGTGAACGACAGGTGCGAGCGGTTGCCGTACATCATCGTCCCCGGCGCGGGCCGCACCACCGGGTCCACGTTGCCGGCCGAGAGGGCCAGCAGCATGGCGTCGCCCTTCTTGATGTGCTGCCCGCCCAGCTCCATGTCGAACATCGCGAACCCGCCGGGGCAGACCGCGATCGGCGGCTCGTCCCACAGCACCTGTTCGACCGCCGCCGGCAGCGTCATCCGCCCGCCGTGCAGCGACCCGCGGAACCGGGGGTGGGTGAAGACCACGCGCAGCGTGTTGACGATGAGGTTGGTGGTGGTCTCGTTGGCGGACACCAGCACCAGCCGCAGGTGGTGCAGCACTTCCTCGTCGGTGAGCCGGGCCGGGTGCTCGATCAGCCAGCTGGCCAGGTCGGGGCCCGGCGCCTCGTGCTTGGCCGCCACCAGCTCCCGCAGCCGCCGCTGGATGAACTGGTCGGCCGTCACCGCCTTCTCGGTGCCGATCAGCAGCTGCCGGGCCGCCTCGGTCATCGGCGGGCCGTCCTCCTCGTCGAGCCCGGCCAGCCGCCCCATCACCCGCATCGGCAGCAGCTGCGCGTACTGGCTCAGCAGCTCGGCCTCGCCCGCGTCCACGAACTCGTTGATCAGATGGTTGGCGTACCGGGCGACCAGCCGGCGGATCGCCCGCCGGTCGAACCGCTCCAGCGACTCGTTGACCGCCCCGCGCAGCCGGTGGTGCACCGCGCCGTCCTGGTGGGTGGCGTCCGGGCCCCAGGCCAGCACCGGGGCGATCGGGTCGTGCGGGCCCACCACCCCGTTCTGCCAGTCCCGCCAGTTGCGGCCGTCCCGGCTGTAGCGGCGCGGATGCCGGCACACCTCCAGGATCTCGTGGTAGCCGAGGACCAGCCACGCCGGTACGTCACCCTCCAGCAGCACCGGCGCCACCGGCCCGTGGTCGGCACGCAGCCGCTCGTACAGCCCGACCGGGTCCGCCGACGCCTCCGGCCCGAACAGCCGGGTCACCCCGCCGGGCCCGTACGGACCGACCGGCTGCGCCGGGCCGGAGACCGCCGGGCCCGCCGCACCGCCGGAGCCGCCCGCGTGGGCCGGGCAGCCGGGCGGTGGCTGCCCACCCGGCGTCCGGAAACCTGACGCGTCGGCAGCGGGCCCGCTCATCGTGTGACCTCCGAGGGTGCTTGGGTGGCATTCGTGTACAGATAACGCATCAGGGTCAGCAGGACGTCGCGGCTGGACTCCAGCATCCGGGCGTCGCAGTTGACCAGCGGGACGTCCTCGCCCAGGTCGAGCGCGGAGCGCAGCGCCGCCACCGAGTGCAGCGGCGCGTCGGGGAAGTTGTTGACGGCCACGACGAAGGGCACGTTGCCGGCCTCCAGCCGGTCCATCGCCTGGAAACTGTCCTCCAGCCGCCGGGTGTCCACCAGCACGACCGCGCCCAGCGCCCCCTCGATCACGCCGTTCCACAGGAACCAGAACCGCTGCTGCCCCGGGGTGCCGAACAGGTAGAGCACCAGTTGCTGATTGAGGGTGATCCGGCCGAAGTCCATGGCCACGGTCGTGTCCGTCTTGTGCTCCACCCCGCGCAGCGAGTCGACGCCGACACTGTTGCGGGTCATGGTCTCCTCGGTGGTCAGCGGGCGGATCTCGCTCACCGAGCCGACCATCGTGGTCTTGCCGACGCCGAAGCCGCCGACGATCACCACCTTGACGGACTTCTCCGTCGAGGCGGGCAGCAGATCCTCCGGCCGTGGGCCCAGGGAGAGGTCAGAGCCGTTGTAGTCCATCGATCAAAGCCTTCAGGGTGTCGATATCGGGATCCGTCGCGGAGCGCTGCGGCATCGCGCTTCTCGCTTCCCTGACCTCCACGTGGGAATTGGCCACCAGATCCGCCAGCAGCACATTGACCGCGCTGAACGGCAGATCGATGTACGCGGAGATCTCGGCCACGGACAGGGGGTTGCCGCACATCCGCAGAATGGCCGCCTGCTCGGGATGCATACCGGAGGAGGGAGCGGACCGGGACACGACCAGCGTGACCAGATCCAGGACTAAGTGATCCTCCTTGCCCTCACTGCGCCCGCCGGTGATGACATACAGCGGTACGGGGGCCTCGTCCTCCTGGCCGTCCGCCCCGCCGCTGCCGTCCCGCCGTTTCCGGCTCATGGCGCCGCCTGTTCGGGCGCGCGCACCGCACTGGACAGATGCTCTCCCAGCCGCAGCACGAGGTCCCGCATCCGCTGGCTGACCATGGTGGCGCTCACCTCGGCGCTCGCGGTGACCGCGAGATAGGAGCGGGAGCCGGCCGACATCAGATAGAAGAAGCCGCCGGTCAGCTCCAGCACCACCATTCGTACGTCGTTCTCCTCGTCGGGGAATTCCATCGCCACGGACTGCGCCAGGCTCTTGAGGCCGGAGCCGGCGGCGGCCAGCCGCTCCCCGGCATCCCGGTCGTCGCCGTGCTGAGCCATGCACAGTCCGTCTGCGGACAGCAGGACGATGTGCCCGATTCCGGGCACGGAGGACGCCAGGTCCTTCAGCATCCAGTCCATGTTCATCAGCCGCTGTGTCACGTGCTCTACCACCTGTTACACCCTTTACTTCCGGAGGTCGTTGCCGGTCGGCTGATCGGCGGAGGAATGGTCCGTACCACTGGGGTGCCCGCCGTCGGCCGCCGCGAGCCCGGCGAAGAAGTCGGAGACCCACAGGCCCGACTCCACCCGGCGGGCGGTCTTGCCGCCCGCCCGGTCGGCGCTCTCACCCGCGTCGCCCGCGGGCGGCGGGGCGGCTCCCCGCCCCGGCTGCGGCTGCCGCGCGGCCTGCGCGGCGGCGGCGCGCCGGGGGTTGTCGAACGCGCGGTTGCGGTGCCGCTGGGGCAGGCCGTTCTCATTGCGCTCGTACGCGATCTCTTCGTCCTCGTCGACCGGGCGGGCGAGCCCCGGAGCCATCACCGGGTGCGGCTTGGGACGCATCCCGGGGATCGGGTACTTGGGCTCGGGCAGCTGGGTCAGCAGTTCCTGCGGCACGAAGACGACCGCGCGCACCCCGTTCCCGGTGGAGGGGCGCAGCGTCAGCCGCAGCCCGAACCGGTTGGACAGGATGGAGGCGACGCGCAGGCCGACCCGGGCGGTCTCGCCGAGGTCGGAGAGGTCGAGGCCGTCGGCGGCCTGCTTCATCAGGAACTCGGCGTGCTTGCGGGACTCCTCGGTGAGCCCCATCCCCTTGTCCTCGATGGAGATCTCGACGCCGGCGGCGACCTCCTCGGTGTTCATCACCACGGAGGTGCTGGGCGGGGAGTAGCGGCAGGCGTTGTCCAGCAGCTCGGCCAGGACGAGGATGACGGACTCGGCCGCCGGGCCGACCACCGCGATCTCGGCGACGTGGTGCTGCTCGACGCGCAGGTACTCCTGGATGGGGGCGCTGCCGGCCCGCATCACGTCGTAGAGGGAGATCGGCCGCTGCCAGCGCCGCATCGGGGCGCCGCCGCCGAGGACGGCGAGTGAGGTGGCGAACCGGCCGGTCACGTTGATGCCGTGCTCCAGATGCATCAGGTCGCCCAGGATCTCCGGGCCGCCGTGCCGGTACTGCATCTTGTTGATGTCGTCCTGGAGCCGGTGGATCTCGGACTGGATGCGGCAGGAGATGTTGACGATGGCGCGGTTCGCGGAGTCCTTGGCGTGCTCGCGTTCCTGGACGGCGACGCCGGACTTGAACAGCGCGGTGTAGTAGGAGGCGCCGATCTCCGGGTCGCTGGAGAGCTCGCTGTGGTCGCGGGGTGTCACCTCGGAGGGCGAGGCGCCGTCCTGCACCTTGTCGAGGACCACCGGGAAGATCTTCCAGGCGAGGTGGTGGGCCTCCTTGCGCCGGGCCGCCCGCTCGGTGGCCAGCTGCTCCTTGAGCGCGGCGAGCGCCAGTCCGCGGCGCGCCGCCTCCGCGGAGAGCGCGGCCACCAGGATCATGGCCACCACCGCGCACCAGGCCACCGCCGCCCGCTGCTCGCCGCCCACCAGCAGCAGGGCGGCGACGGCGCCGACGGCGGTCAGCGCCGGCGGCACGATCCACGCTCCCGGACGCGGGGGGCGCTCACTCCGCTGTAATGAACCTGCTCGCACCATGGGCTTCCTCACTAGCGTTGCGATGGACAGTGGTGATGGACAGAGGGCTGCGGTTGCGGATGAGGAGGGGGTATGCCTCTGACATACGTGCGTCCGCTCGCGGGCAGCGGCAACCCAGCCGCGACTAGGGCGTTTCTTTCGGATCACCGGATCGTTGGTCTGGTGTGTCGTTGACTGATGCCCAGTGGGCGAGGATCGAGCCGTTGCTGCCGGATCGGACTCCGAAGCGGGGAGGGCGGTGGCGTGATCACCGTCTGGTGATCGACGCGATCGCGTTCAAGTACCGCACCGGCACGCCGTGGATGGACCTGCCCGAACACTTCGGGTCGTGGAAGGGCGTCCACAACCGACTGCGGAAGTGGGCCGCCGACGGCACGTGGGAGAAGGTCTTCACCGCCCTGCTCGCCCGGGCCGACGCCGAAGGCGACCTCGACTGGGTCGTCGCCGTCGACTCCACCATCGTCCGTGCCCACCAGCACGCCGCCGGAGCCCGTAAAAAGGGGCCCCGGCCGGCGAGCCGGATCATCATGCCCTCGGACGGTCCCGCGGCGGGCTGACCACCAAGATCCACCTCGCCGCAGACGGCCACTGCCGCCCGTTGGCCTTCGTCATCACCCCCGGCCAAGCCGGTGATGCACCCGCGTTTCCCCGGGTCATGTCCCGCTTACGGGTGCCCCGGCCGATCGGCAGGCCCAGGACCACACCGGAAGTGGTCCTGGCCGACAAGGCGTATTCGTCCCGCGCGATCCGCAGCCACCTGCGGCAGCGTGGGATCCGGACGGTGATTCCCCAGCCAGCCGACCAGGCCGCGAACCGCAAACGGCGCGGCAGGCTGGGCGGCCGCCCGCCGGCCCTCGACCGCGAGGCATACAAGCAGCGGAACACGGTCGAACGCTGCATCAACAAGCTCAAGCAATGGCGCGGCCTGGCCACCCGCTACGACAAGACCGCAACCAGCTACCTCGCCGGACTCCACCTCGCCGCCATCTTCATCTGGTCGGCGAGATGATCCGGAAGAAACGCCCTAGCTGTAGTGGCCGCAACTCGCTATGTGACAGGGAGAGTACGGGGCCGCAAGCCCCCGGCGCAGCGAGTTCGGAAAACGTCCCCCGAACGAGTCCGTGAGCGGGGGCGCGCACGGGCGTGACAAGCCGATGAACTGCGCGGATGCGCCGGGGCGCGTGCTGAAACACGCCCCGCACATGCATGGCCAAAGCTCATCGGACGGCTGGCCGGTTCGGATTGCCCCCGGCAAACTCCACCGGCAGGACACCGCCGCCACCGCGCCCCCCGGCCGCCTTCACCGGCCGTCCCCGGTCCGCTGCCGCACCGGCAATGCCACCGAAACCGGCGAGCGTGATACTGGAGGGCGACGGATGAGCTTCCGTGCGCCAGAATGAGCGTTGTGACCTGCGAGGATGGTGGCCATGGATAAGCAGCAGGAGTTCGTGCTCCGTACCCTGGAGGAGCGTGACATCCGGTTCGTCCGGCTGTGGTTCACCGACGTGCTGGGCTTCCTCAAGTCCGTCGCCGTCGCCCCGGCCGAACTCGAACAGGCATTTGACGAAGGGATCGGCTTCGACGGCTCCGCGATCGAGGGCTTCGCCCGCGTCCACGAGTCCGACATGATCGCCAAACCCGCGCCCAGCACCTTCCAGGTCCTGCCCTGGCGCGCCGAATCCCCCGGCACCGCCCGCATGTACTGCGACATCCTGATGCCGGACGGCTCACCCTCCTACGCCGACCCCCGCTACGTCCTCAAGCGCGCCCTCGCCAAGAGCTCCGACCTCGGCTTCACCTTCTACACCCACCCCGAGATCGAGTTCTTCCTCCTCAAGGACAAGCCGGTGGACGGCACCCGCCCCACCCCCGCCGACAACTCCGGCTACTTCGACCACACCCCGCAGAACGTCGGCATGGACTTCCGCCGCCAGGCCATCTCCATGCTCGAATCCATGGGCATCTCCGTGGAGTTCTCCCACCACGAGGGCGCCCCCGGCCAGCAGGAGATCGACCTGCGCTACGCCGACGCCCTCTCCACCGCCGACAACATCATGACCTTCCGGCTCGTCATGAAGCAGGTCGCCCTCGAACAGGGCGTGCACGCCACCTTCATGCCCAAGCCGTTCTCCGAATACCCCGGCTCCGGCATGCACACCCACCTCTCCCTCTTCGAAGGCGACCGCAACGCCTTCCACGAGACCGGCGCCGAATACCAGCTCTCCAAGATCGGCCGCTCCTTCATCGCCGGACTCCTGCGGCACGCCGGCGAGATCTCCGCCGTCACCAACCAGTGGGTCAACTCCTACAAGCGCATCTGGGGCGGCACCCAGCGCACCGCCGGCGCCGGCGGCGAGGCACCCAGCTACATCTGCTGGGGCCACAACAACCGCTCCGCGCTCATCCGCGTCCCCATGTACAAGCCCGGCAAGACCGGCTCCACCCGCGTCGAGGTCCGCTCCCTCGACTCCGGCGCCAACCCCTACCTCGCCTACGCCCTGCTGCTGGCCGCCGGCCTCAAGGGCGTCGAGGAAGGGTACGAACTGCCGCCCGGCGCCGAGGACGACGTATGGGCCCTCACCGACCGCGAACGCCGCGCCCTGGGCATCGAACCCCTCCCGCAGAACCTCGGCGAGGCCATCAACCTCATGCAGCACAGCGAACTCGTCGCCGAAACCCTCGGCGAGCACGTCTTCGACTTCTTCCTGCGCAACAAGCGCCAGGAATGGGAGGAGTACCGCTCCGAGGTCACCGCCTTCGAGCTGCGCAAAAACCTCCCGGTCCTGTGACCGCACCCGCCACCCCGCCCGGCGCGCGGCGGCCCGGGCGCTTCGGCCAGCTGGCGCGCCGCGGATTCACCGATCCGCGCGCCGCCGGCGTCCTCCTCGACCACGAGGCGCTGCGCCCGGCCGGCGACGACGGCGTGCTGCTCGACGCCCTCGCCGCCACCGCCGACCCCGACCTCGCACTCGCCGCCCTCACCCGCCTCGCCGAGGCCCAGCCGGACGGCGACCGGGCCGTCCTCCTCGACACCCTGCTGGCCGCCAAACCGCTGCGCGACCGGCTCCTCGCCGTCCTCGGCGCCTCCGAAGCCCTCGGCGACCACCTCGCCCGCCACCCCGTCGAATGGCGCACCCTCACCGCCTTCGACACCGCCGACCTGCACCCCGGCATCGAGGAGTTCACCGCCGCCCTCGCCGACGCCGACGACCCCGACAGCCTGCGCGTCGGCTACCGCCGCGCCCTGCTCACCATCGCCGCCCGCGACATGACCGGCACCACCGGCTTCGCCGACACCGCCGCCGAACTCGCCGACCTCGCCACCGCCACCCTCCGCGCCGCGCTGCGCATCGCAGCCGCCGAAGCCCCCGCCGACGCCGCCGGCTGCCGCCTCGCCGTCATCGGCATGGGCAAATGCGGCGGCCGGGAACTCAACTACGTCTCCGACGTGGACGTCATCTTCGTCGCCGAACCCCCCGAAGGCGCCGCGGAGGGCGCCGAGGCCGCCGCCCTGCGCGCCGCCACCCGCCTCGCCTCCCGCATGATGCGGATCTGCTCCGACACCACCGCCGAGGGCACCATCTGGCCCGTCGACGCCAACCTGCGCCCCGAGGGCCGCAACGGGCCACTGGTCCGCACCCTCGCCAGCCACCTCGCCTACTACGACCGCTGGGCCAAGACCTGGGAGTTCCAGGCCCTGCTGAAAGCCCGCCCCGTCGCCGGCGACGAGGACCTGGGCCGCCGCTACGCCCGCGCCGTCGCCCCCCTGGTGTGGCAGGCCGCCGACCGCGACAACTTCGTCCCCGACGTCCAGCGCATGCGCCGCCGCGTCGAGGAGTCCATCCCCGCCGACCGCGTCGAGCGCGAACTCAAACTCGGCCCCGGCGGACTGCGCGACGTCGAATTCGCCGTCCAACTGCTCCAGCTCGTCCACGGCCGCACCGACCCCGCCCTGCGCCACGCCACTACCCTGGACGCACTCGCCGCCCTCGCCGACGGCGGCTACATCGGCCGCAAGGACGCCGCCACCCTCCACGACTCCTACCGGTTCCTGCGCACCGTCGAACACCGCCTCCAGCTGTACCGGCTGCGCCGCACCCACCTCATGCCCGAGGACGAACCGGACCTGCGCCGCCTCGGCCGCTCGCTCGGCCTCACCGCCGACCCGGTCGCCGAGGTCACCGCCGCCTGGCGCCGGCACACCAGCGCCGTCCGCCGGCTGCACGAGAAGCTGTTCTACCGGCCACTGCTGGAGGCCGTCGCCGGACTGGAGGACGGCGGGGTACGGCTCGGCCCCGAGGCCGCCCGCGAACGGCTGGTCGCCCTCGGCTACGCCGACCCGGCCGCCGCCCTGCGCCATCTGGCCGCCCTCGCCTCCGGCGTCACCCGCAAGGCCGCCATCCAGCGCACCCTGCTGCCCGTCCTGCTGGACCGCTTCGCCGACTCCGCCGACCCGGACGCCGGACTGCTCGGCTTCCGCAAGGTCTCCGACGCCCTCGGCACCAGCCCCTGGTACCTGCGGCTGCTGCGCGACGAGGGCGCCGCCGCCGAGAACCTGGCCCGGGTGCTGTCCGCCGGCCGGCTCGCCCCCGACCTGCTGCTGCGCGCCCCCGAGGCCGTCGCCCTGCTCGGCGCCCCCGAAGGACTCGCGCCGCGCGGCGCCACCGCCCTGCGCCAGGAGGTCCTGGCCGCCGTCGGCCGCGCCGCCACCCCCGAGGACGCGGTGGCCGCCGCCCGCGGCGTACGCCGCCGCGAACTGTTCCGTACCGCCGCCGCCGACATCGTCGGCGCCTACCGCCCCACCGAGGCCCCGCCGGGCGAGGGCCAGGGCCCCGCCCTCGACCTGGTCGGCGACGCGCTCACCGACATCAACGCCGCCACCCTGGCCGGCGCCCTGCGCGCCGCCGTCCAGGGCCGCTGGGGCGCCGAACTCCCCACCCGGTTCGCCATCATCGCCATGGGCCGCTTCGGCGGCCACGAACTGGGCTACGGCTCCGACGCCGATGTGATGTTCGTCCACGAGCCGCGCGAGGGCGCCGACCGCGCCGAAGCCGACCGCGCCGCCTTCACCGTCGCGAACGAACTCACCCGGCTGCTCCAGCTCCCCTCCACCGACCCGCCGCTGCTCATCGACACCACCCTGCGCCCCGAGGGCCGCGGCGGCCCCCTGGTACGCACCCTGGAGAACTACGCCGCCTACTACCGCCGCTGGTCACTGGTCTGGGAGAGCCAGGCCCTGCTGCGCGCCCAGCCGGTGGCCGGCGACCCGGACCTCGGCGCGCGCTTCACCGAGCTGATCGACCCGCTGCGCTACCCGCGGGACGGGCTCGCCGAGCGGGACGTCCGCGAGATCCGCCGCCTCAAGGCCCGGATGGAGGCCGAACGGCTGCCGCGCGGCGCCGACCCGACCACCCACACCAAGCTCGGCCGCGGCGGACTCTCCGACATCGAGTGGACCGTCCAGCTGCTCCAGCTGCGGCACGCCGCCACCGTCCCCGGACTGCGCACCACCCGCACCCGCCGGGCCCTGGCCGCCGCCGAGGCGGCCGGACTGCTGAACGCCGAGGACGCGGCCGTCCTGGACGCCGCCTGGATCCTGGCCTCCCGGGTGCGCAACGCGGTGATGCTGGTGCGCGGCAGGCCGCAGGACACCTTCCCCACCGACCCGCGCGAGCTGGCGGCGGTCGCCCGCTACCTCGGGTACGAACCGGGCGCCGCCCGGCAGCAGGACACCGGCAGCGGCGGTCAGATGATCGACGACTACCGGCGCACGACGCGCCGCGCCCGCACCGTGGTGGAGCGGCTGTTCTACGACGGGGACTGAGCGGCCTCCGCCGCCGGCGGGGGCGGGGCCACCCGCCGCGGCAGCCGGTACGGCGAGGAGCCGTACCAGAGCCGGACGACCGCGTACCCGAAGCCCAGGCAGATCAGACCGCCCACCGCGTCCAGCCAGAAGTGGTTGGCGGTGGCCACGATCACCAGCAGGGTCAGGGTGGGGTACAGCACACCGAGGATCTTCACCCACAGCGGCCTGGCCAGCACCGCTATCGTGATGCCGCACCACACCGACCAGCCGATGTGCATCGACGGCATCGCGGCGTACTGGTTGGAGACCGACTGCATGCTCTCGGACTGGAACGAACCCCAGGTCTGGTACACCTGGCCGGTGTCGATGAAGTCCATGCCCTCCATCAGCCTCGGCGGCGCCAGCGGGTAGAAGTAGTAGCCGATCAGCGCCACCCCGGTGGTGGCGAACAGCACCAGACGGGTGGCCCCGTACCGGCCCGGATGCCAGCGGAACAGCCACACGAGCACGCCGATGGTCACGATGAAGTGCAGCGTGGCGTAGTAGTAGTTCATCGGCACGATCAGCCAGGTCACGGCCTCTATGCCGTGATTGACCGCGCGCTCGAAGGCCAGCCCGAGGGACTTCTCCAGATCCCAGATCCACTGCGCGTTCTCCTGCGCCTGCTCCTCCCGGGTGGGGGCGGCGTTGCGGATCATGGAGTACACGCCGTAGCTGATGGCGATGAGCAGCAGCTCGAACCAGATGCGCGGACGCCGGGGTACGCGCAGGGCGCCCAGCCGTCTGTCACGGGACGGGGGCTCCGTGTGCTTGTCGGTCACGCTCCCCGCATCCACTCGCTGTTCACTGTCCGGCTCGACGCTTGTTGCCCCCATGGACGCACAGTCTGCCAGAGTCCGGACGCTTGCCCGATCATCCTCCAGTCGGGTTTCCGGCCCTAGGGGATCCGCCCTAGGGGATCCGCCCCGGGACGGACGGCGCGGTCGCCGTCGAGCCGCGTACCACCAGCTCCGGCAGGAAGACGAACTCGCTGTGCGGAGCCGGGGTGCCCCCGATCTCCTCCAGCAGGGCGCGGACCGCCGCCTGGCCCATCGCCGGGACGGGCTGGCGGATCGTGGTGAGCGGCGGATCGGTGAAGGCGATCAGCGGGGAGTCGTCGTAGCCGATCACCGACACGTCGGCCGGGACGGCGAGGCCGCGCTGGCGGGCGGCGCGGATCGCGCCGAGCGCCATCATGTCGCTGGCGCAGATCACCGCCGTGCACCCCCGCTCCAGCAGGGTGGCCGCGGCGGCCTGGCCGCCCTCCAGGGTGAACAGCGAATGCTCGATCAGCTCGCCCGCCGCCGCCTCGTCCAGTCCGAGGTCCTCGGCGGCGCCGCGCAGGAAGCCCTCGATCTTGCGCTGCACCGGGACGAACCGGGCCGGGCCGAGCGCCAGCCCGATCCTGCGGTGGCCGAGCGAGACGAGATGGCTCATCGCCAGCCGCATCGCCGCCCGGTCGTCCGGCGAGATGAAGGGGGCGCGCACCCGGGGCGCGAAGCCGTTGATCAGGACGAACGGCACCCCGTTGCCGCGCAGCCGCTCGTACCGCTCCACATCGGCGGAGGTGTCCGCGTGCAGCCCGGAGATGAAGATGATCCCGGCCACCCCGCGTTCCACGAGCATGCCGGTCAGCTCGTCCTCCGTGGAGCCGCCCGGGGTCTGGGTGGCGAGCACCGGCGTGTAGCCCTGCCGGGTCAGCGCCTGGCCGATGACCTGGGCGAACGCCGGGAAGATCGGGTTCTCCAGCTCGGGGGTGATCAGCCCCACCAGGCCCGCGCTGCGCTTGGCCAGCCGCGCCGGGCGCTCGTAGCCGAGCAGATCGAGCGCGGCCAGGACGGATTCGCGGGTGGTGGCGGCGACGCCCGGCCGGCCGTTGAGCACCCGGCTGACGGTCGCCTCGCTGACCCCCGCCTGGGCTGCGATGTCAGCTAGCCGTGCGGTCACCCAGTGGACCTTACCGGCCGCCCCGGTACGTGCCCACCGGGCCGGGGGAACTGTACCGGGATGTGGGCATTGCGGCCGGTGCCCCGGCCGGTGGTTTCACCCGGACGGCGGCGCGGCGCGCGCCGGAGCGCGCCGGGTGTCGCGCCGCGGGCGCCGGGGTCGCCGGAGCCGCCGGAAGGGCTGGCGCGGCAGGCTTGCAGAAATTTGCCGCAAGGTCTTTCCAAAGCATGACGCCGCTGTTACGTTCCTGATCGGCCCGGCGTGGCGAGGGAGCCACGCCTAGGGTGGGACACAGCCCCCTAAACCGGGCGGAACGCTTGAAGGAGTTCACATGCGGCGCAGCATAGGGACGACGACTGCCGCTCTGGCGGCACTGACGCTTGCGGTAACGGCTTGCGGTGGTGGCGACGGAGGGGACGGGGGCGGCGCTGCCGCCGCGGACGGGGAGCTGTCCGGGACCATCACGTACTGGGACACCTCGAACGAGACCGAGGCGCAGGTCTTCAAGGCCATCGCCGAGGAGTTCGCCACCCAGCACCCGGGCGTCACCGTCGACTATGTGAACATCGGCTTCGACGACGCGCAGAACCGCTTCAAGAACGCCGCCGCCGCCAACGAGGCACCCGACGTGATGCGCACCGAGGTGGCCTGGGTCGCCGACTTCGCCAGCCTCGGCTACCTGTGGCCGCTGGACGAGACCCCCGCCCTGGAGAACCAGGAGGACTTCCTGCCCCAGGCGTGGGCCAGCACCCAGTACGAGGGCGCCACCTACGCCGTCCCGCAGGTCATCGACACCCTGGCGCTCTTCTACAACAAGCAGCTGCTCGCGGACGCCGGCGTGGAGGTGCCGCAGACGCTCGACGACGTCAAGGCGTCCGTCCCGGACTTCGAGGGCGTCGGCGCCGTGCCGCTGTACATGCGGGGCGACGACCCGTACTGGTTCCTGCCGTTCCTGTACGGCGAGGGCGGCGACATGGTCGACGCCGAGGAGCACGAAGTCACCATCGACAACGACGCCGGGATCGCCGCGTTCACCCGCATGCAGGACATGGTCACCTCGGGCGCCGCCATCACCGACACCAGCGACGGCTGGGAGAACATGATGAGCGCCTTCAGCAAGGGCGACGTCGCCATGATGGTCAACGGCCCGTGGGCCATCAACGACGCGGTCACCGGCCTCGGCGACAACCTCGGCGTCGCCCCGGTGCCCGCCGGCTCCGCCGCGCAGGCCGCGCCGCAGGGCGGCTGGAACTACGCCGTCTACGCCGGCACCCCGGAGAACGAGTCCCCCGCGGTCTTCGAGTTCGTCAAGTACATGTCCTCCGCCGCCACCCAGCAGCGGATCACCGAGGAACTGAGCCTGCTCCCCACCAGGACCTCCGTCTACGAGGTGCCGTCCGTGCAGGGCAACGAGATGGTCCAGTTCTTCAAGCCGGCCGTCGACGTGGCCCACGAGCGCCCGTGGATCCCGCAGGCCCAGTCCCTGTTCGAGCCCATCGGCGACAACGTCGAGGCGATGCTGATCGGCTCCGTCTCCCCGGAGAAGGCCGCCCAGCAGACCGGCGACGCCTACCGCGACGTCCTCGACGACTGGCTCGACTGAGCGAGCGGTCCGGTGCGAAACCCACGGACGTGTGAGACGAAGGGCGGCGAGCGAGCAGATGGCTGCTGAAGCGGTGAGGACCCGGCTCGGGAAGGGCGCCAGAACCCGGCGCACCCTGGCGAACTACTGGTACGCCTGGGCGATGATCGCCCCGGTGGTCGTCGTGATCACCGGCATCATCGGCTGGCCCCTGGTGCGCGGCATCTTCCTGTCCCTCACCAACGCCAACGAGGCCAACGTCGAACGCCAGATCGGCGTCAACAAGATGGAGGCCACGTACGAGTTCGTCGGCCTGGAGAACTACGCCGACATCCTCACGGACAGCAAGTTCTGGGACCGGCTCGGCTGGACCATGGTGTGGACGGTCTCCTGCGTCGCCATCACCTTCCTGATCGGCCTCGCCCTGGCCAATATGCTCAACCGGACCTTCCGGGGCCGCACGCTGTACCGGATGGCGCTGATCCTGCCCTGGGCGATCCCCGCCTTCGTGTCGGTCTTCGCCTGGCGGATGATCTTCAACGAGCGCAACGGCATCCTCAACAACCTGCTCGAAGGGCAGGGCATCGCCGGCATCCACTGGCTGAGCGATCCCACCTGGGCCAAGGCCGCCGTCATCGCGGTCAACGTCTGGCTGGGCGTGCCCTTCATGCTGATCGCCATGCTGGGCGCCCTCCAGTCCATCCCCGCCGAGCACTACGAGGCCGCCGAGATGGACGGCGCCGGACCCTGGCAGCGGTTCTGGAACATCACGCTGCCCGGGGTCCGCTCGGTCTCCATGACCGTGGTGCTGCTCAGCACCATCTGGACCTTCAACATGTTCCCGGTGATCTTCCTGCTCACCCGGGGCGGCCCGGCCGGCTCCACCGACATCCTGGTGACCGAGGCGTTCCGGCTGGCCTTCATCAGAAGCCCCCGCGACTTCGCCAACTCCGCCGCCTGGGGCGTACTGATCCTGCTGCTCCTGGTCCTGTTCGCGATCTCCTACCGGCGGGCACTGCGCAAGCAGGGAGAGGTGTGGTAGCCATGAGCGCCGAGACAACACGCTTCGACTCCGGCTCCGCCCCGGCCGGCACCCGTACCGGCCCCGGCTCCGACCCCGGCCGCGGCGACATCCCGCAGTCCGGTGGCGCGGGCGGCGGCAGCGGCAAACGCCCGCGGCGGCGCGGCGAACGCGGCCCGCTGGCCTCCTTCGGCCTGCACGCCACCCTGCTGTTCGCCGCCGTCATCGCGGTCTTCCCGCCGCTGTGGCTGCTGGTGACCTCCTTCAAGCCCAAGAGCGACACCTTCACCATCGCGCTCATCTCCAACTTCACCCTGGACAACTACGACCATGTGCTGAACAACACCAAGTTCCTCACCTGGTTCGGCAACTCCCTGCTGGTCGTGGTCACCACCACGGTGATCGGGGTGTTCATCTCCTCCACCACCGGCTACGCGCTCAGCCGCTTCCGCTTCCCCGGCATGCGCCCGCTGATGTGGACCCTGCTGATCACCCAGATGTTCCCGATGGCCGTGCTCATCGTGCCGCTGTACAACCTGATGTCCCGGTACGGGCTCCTGAACCGGCCCATCGCGCTGATCGTCACCTACCTCACCATCGCGGTGCCGTTCTGCGCCTGGATGATGAAGGGCTTCTTCGACACCATCCCGATCTCCATCGACGAATCGGGACGGGTGGACGGACTCTCCCCGTTCGGCACCTTCTGGCGGCTCATCATGCCGCTGGCCCGCCCCGGGCTCGCCGTCACCGGCTTCTACACCTTCGTCACCGCCTGGGCCGAAGTCGCCTACGCCACGGCCTTCATGACCGGCGAGAGACATCTGACCCTCGCCGGCGGCCTCCAGACCTTCGTCAACCAGCACACCCAGGACTGGCATCTGATGACCGCCGCGGCCGTCCTCATCGCCGTACCCGCGACCCTGGTCTTCGGCTACGCGCAGCGGCACCTGCAATCCGGGCTCACGGCAGGCGCCACCAAGGCCTGACCCGAGCCCCGCTGTCCCCGCAACACCTTCACGACGAGCCACAGGGAAGACATGACCCAGCACCTCGCCGGCCCCACCACCCCTGCCGCCGAAACCCCCGGCTGGTGGCGCGACGCCGTCATCTACCAGGTCTACCCCCGCTCCTTCGCCGACGGAGACGGCGACGGCATGGGCGACCTGCCCGGCATCCGCGCCCGGCTCCCGTACCTGGCCGATCTCGGCGTGGACGCCGTCTGGCTGAGCCCGTTCTACGCCTCCCCGCAGGCCGACGCCGGCTACGACGTCGCCGACTACCGGGCCATCGACCCCATGTTCGGCACCCTCAAGGACGCCGACGACCTGATCCGCGAAGCCCACGACCTGGGCCTGCGTGTCATCACCGACCTTGTCCCCAACCACTCCTCCGACCGCCACGAGTGGTTCCGCCGCGCCCTGCGCGAGGGCCCCGGCTCCCCGCTGCGCGAGCGCTACCACTTCCGCCCCGGCAAGGGCGACAAGGGCGAAGAGCCCCCCAACGACTGGGAGTCCATCTTCGGCGGCCCCGCCTGGACCCGCACCACCAACCCGGACGGCTCGCCCGGCGAGTGGTACCTCCACCTCTTCGCGCCCGAACAGCCCGACTTCAACTGGGACAACGAGGCCGTCCGGGACGAATTCCGCTCCGTGCTGCGGTTCTGGCTCGACATGGGCGTCGACGGCTTCCGCATCGACGTGGCCCACGGCCTGGTCAAGGCGGCCGGCCTGCCCGACATGGGCCACAGCGGCCAGCTGAAACTGCTCGGCACCCAGGAGATGCCGTTCTTCGACCAGGACGGCGTCCACGAGATCTACCGCAGCTGGCGCACCATCCTCGACGAATACCCCGGGCAGCGGATCGCCGTCGCCGAGGCCTGGACCCCCAGCGCGGAGCGCACCGCCCGCTACCTGCGCCCCGGCGAACTCCACCAGGCGTTCAACTTCCACTACCTCAGCACCCCGTGGGAGGCCGGCGCGCTGCGCGAGGTCATCGACTCCTCGCTGGACTCCATGCGCCCGGTCGGCGCCCCCACCACCTGGGTCCTCTCCAACCACGACGTGGTGCGCCACCTCACCCGGCTCGGCGGCGACCTGGGCCGGGCCCGCGCCGCCACCCTGCTGATGCTGGCGCTGCCCGGCTCCGCCTACCTCTACCAGGGCGAGGAACTCGGCCTGCCCGAGGTCACCGATCTCCCCGACGAGGTACGGCAGGACCCGGCCTTCTTCCGCCGCTCGCCCGACGAGGACACCGACGCGGGCGGCCAGGACGGGCTGCGCGACGGCTGCCGGGTGCCCATCCCGTGGACCAGCGAGGGCACCTCGTACGGCTTCGGCACCGGCGGCAGCTGGCTGCCGCAGCCGGGGGAGTGGGCCAAGCTCGCCGTGGCCGCCCAGATCGGCGATCCCGGCTCCACCCTGGTGCTGTACCGCACCGCGCTGTCGGTACGGCGCGAGCAGCCGGCGCTCGGCGCGGGCGACGCGGTCCAGTGGCTGGACGCGCCCGAGGGCGTGCTCGCCTTCCGGCGGCACGGCGCGGACGGCAGCACCGTGCTGGTGCTGGCCAACACCACCGGCGCCGACATCACCCTCACCGGCGAACTCGCCTCCCCGGGCACCCTGCTGCTGGCCAGCGGCCCGGTCCCGGCCGCCGGTGACGTCCTGCCCGCCGACACCACCGCCTGGTGGACGACGCATGGCTGACGCCGCGCCCGCCCGGCTCGCCGATATCGCCGGACAGGCCGGGGTCAGTGAGGCCACGGTTAGCCGGGTGCTCAACGGCAAGTCGGGGGTCGCGGCGGCCACCCGCCAGCGGGTGCTCGCCGCCCTGGACGTCCTGGGGTACGAGCGCCCGCTGAGGCTCCGCCAGCGCAGCGCGGGCCTGATCGGCCTGGTCATACCCGAGTTGACCAACCCGATCTTCCCGGCCTTCGCCCAGGTCATCGAACAGGCGCTGGCCTCGCACGGCTACACACCGGTGCTGTGCACCCAGAGCCCGGGCGGGGCCACCGAGGACGAACTGGTGGACCAGCTGGTGGAACGCGGCGTCACCGGCATCGTCTTCCTGTCCGGGCTGCACGCGGACACCACCACCGACCCGGAGCGGTACACCCGGCTCGCCGGGCGCGGGGTGCCGTTCGTGCTGATCAACGGCTACAACGACCGGGTGGCCGCCCCGTTCGTCTCCCCGGACGACGCGGCGGCGACCCGGATGGCGGTGCGGCATCTGCGCGACCTGGGACACGAGCGGATCGGCCTGGCGGTGGGGCCGGCCCGCTTCGTCCCGGTGCGCCGCAAGGTGGCCGGTTTCCGCGCCGAACTGGGCCGGGACGCCCCGGTACGGCACTCGCTGTTCAGCGTGGAGGGCGGCCAGGCGGCGGCCACCGCCCTGCTGGACGCGGGGTGCACCGGCATCGTCTGCGGCAGCGACATGATGGCCCTCGGCGCGATACGCGCGGCCCGCCAGCGCGGCCTCACCGTTCCGGGACAGGTGTCGGTGACCGGGTACGACGACTCGGACCTCATCGCCTTCACCGACCCACCGCTCACGACGCTGCGCCAGCCGGTCCGCGCGATGGCGGGCGCGGCGGTGAGCACGCTCCTCGGGGAGATCAACGGGGACCAGGTGCCGCACACGGAGTTCGTGTTCCAGCCGGAGCTGGTGGTGCGGGGGAGCACGGCGGTGGCGCCGCAGCGGAGCGGGGACTGACGGCTTGTTCCCGTCATGTGACAGCCGGATGTCCTCGATGTGTCACACCTCTTGACCGTCCTCCTGGGCGCCCCTACGGTCAGCCATGAAACTCACTTGCTGAAAGTTCCGGCATTCCTTTCAGCAAGCCGTGCTCTTCCGGCACCCCCACCCGCGAGGAGATGTCATGCACCTGATCCGCACCGCGCTCGTCGGCCTGACGGCCGCCGCCGCCGGGCTCGCCGTCTCGCTCGGCGTCCCGGGCGGCGCGCCCACCGCCGCCGCCGCACCGCCCGGCGGCAAGGACGTCACCGCCGTACTGTTCTCCTGGAACTTCGACTCCATCGCCCGCGAATGCACTCAGCGGCTCGGCCCGGCCGGGTACGGCTACGTGCAGGTCTCCCCGCCCCAGGAGCAGATCCAGGGCAGCCAGTGGTGGACCGCCTACCAGCCGGTCAGCTACACCATCGGCAGCCGGCTCGGCGATCGTGCCCAGTTCCAGAACATGGTCAACACCTGCGACAGCGCGGGCGTCGGCGTCGTCGTCGACACCGTCATCAACCACATGACGGCCGGCTCGGGCACCGGCACCGCCGGCAGCCGCTACACGAAGTACGACTACCCCGACGCCCCCTACAGCGATGGGGACTTCAACGACTGCCGCCGCGAGATCGGCAACAACTACGGCGACCGCGGCAACGTCCAGAACTGCGAACTCGTCGGCCTCGCCGACCTCGACACCGGCAAGGACTACGTCCGCCAGCGCCTCGCCGACTACATGAACGACCTGCTCTCCCTCGGCGTCGCCGGCTTCCGCATCGACGCCGCCAAGCACATGCCCGCCGCCGACCTCGCCGCCATCAAGTCCCGGCTGGACGACCCGAACGCCTACTGGAAGCAGGAGGCCATCTACGGCGCGGGCGAAGCCGTCTCCCCGAGCGAGTACCGGGGCACCGGTGACGTCCAGGAGTTCCGCTACGGCTTCGATCTCAAGCGCGTCTTCCAGAACGAGAACCTCGCCTACCTCGCCAACTTCGGCGAGGGCTGGGGCCACATGCCCAGCGCCGGCTCCGCCGTCTTCGTCGACAACCACGACACCGAGCGCAACGGCTCCACGCTCTCCTACAAGGACGGCGCCCTGTACACCCTCGCCAACGTGTTCATGCTGGCCTGGCCGTACGGCTCGCCCGATGTGCACTCCGGCTACGAGTTCACCGACCACGACGCCGGCCCGCCCGGCAACGGCCGGGTGAGCGCCTGCTGGTCGGACGGCTGGAAGTGCCAGCACGCCTGGCCGGAGATCTCCGCCATGGTCGGCTTCCGCAACGCCACCCGCGGCCAGGGCGTCACCGACTGGTGGGACAACGGCGCCAACGCGATCGCCTTCGGCCGGGGCGGCCAGGGCTTCGTCGCCATCAACCACGAGGGCGGCCCGCTCACCCGCACCTACCAGACCTCCCTCGCCGCCGGCCAGTACTGCGACGTCCAGAGCAACCAGTTGGTGACGGTTGATGGTTCCGGGCGGTTCACCGCCACCCTCGGCAGCAACACCGCACTCGCGCTGCACACCGGCGCCCGTACCTGCTGACCCACTGACCGGCTCAGCTCCCGGCCCGTGACGGCGCCGCCCCGCAACCGGCGGGGCGGCGCCGTCCGTCAACGCAGCGACGACAGCGTCTCGCCGTTCTCCAGCGTGGCCGTCAGCTCCGCGTCCGCCTGCTGGCCGGGCGCCGGAAGGGCCATCACCCGGCCGCTGACTCCGCCCTCGACCTCGCCCTCGGCCGCGATCGACGCCACCTCGGGGCTGCCGGCCGCCAGGAGATACCAGGTGTCCGCCGGCGACTTCCACAGCACACCGGAGAGCACCCGCGGCTCCCGCGGACCGCACGCCGTCCCCTCCTCCTGCCGCGCGACCACCGCGCCCGGCTCACCCGCGTGCTCGGACGGGATGTGGAACTGCGCCATCGTCCGGCTGCCCGAGCCGCGCCAGGTCTCCGCGCGCGTGCACAGCCACTGCGCGGTCCCCGCCCCGTCCGGCAGCTCCTGCTCGGCGAAACCCCAGGTGTTCACCGACCGCACCCCGGTCGCCGTCACCCCGGACAGATGGCAGGCGGTACGCGCCCAGCGTGCGGCCGACGTGCTGTCCGCCAGCGCGCCGCCCGGCTCGCCCGGCGCGCCGTACGTCAGCAGCGCCGGGGTCAGCTCGCCGAGGTCCGCCATGGCGTAGGGGGCCGCCAGCCCGGTCGCGGTGAACTCCAGCACCGCGTACTCCGCGCACTCCTCCTGGGTACCGCTCCCGGCGGGCGTACGCACCGGGGCGGTCACCCCGTGCTCGTCCACGTCGGCCGGCACCCCGGTGATCCCGGGCGTCAGCAGATCCGTCATCGTGAGCGATTCGACCCATGGGGCCACCAGATAGCGGGTGTTGCCGTCCGCCCGGTCCAGGACCACGGCGGACGCGGCGGTCGTGTCGGCCCCGTCCACCCGTGCGAAGTCCAGCACCGCGCCGCCGTCCTCGACCCCGGTCAGCTCCGCGTACCGCACCAGCCGCATCCCGTCGTACAGCAGCACCACCGTGGACTGGCCGACCTCCCCGGCGTACAGCAGCTGCGCCGGGCCGGGCGCGGGGCCCGTCTGGGTGCCGGGGGTGGCCGAGACGCCGACCGAATCGCCGGGGCGGGCCCAGACGGCGAGCGCGCGGCGCAGCAGCGCCTGGTCGTTGACCGCCTCGCCGCGCGCCGGCCACACCGCGAAGTCCACCCGGGAGGAGCCCTCCCAGACATCTGCGGGCATCCGGCGCAGCGTCTTGGGGTCGAGCGCGGCCTGGGCCTGGGCGTTCTCGGCGTACGGCGGGGCTGCGGCGCCGTCCGGGCCCCAGCCGCCGGGCAGCAGGGCCGTGCCGGCGGCGGCCACCGCGAGCACGGCCACCGCGGCCAGGGCGGCGTGCCGGCGGCGGCGCCGGCGGGTGAGGTCGGTGGGGCGGGCGGTGAGCGCGCACGGGTCGACGAGTTCGCCGCCCTCGGGGAGGGAGTCCGCGCCGCGCAGTGCCGCCCGGATGGTGTCCTCGTCGACGCCCGAGGCGGCCAGCAGGCTGCGGATGGCGGGGGCGTTCAGCCCGTCGAGGCGGCGCAGCGCGTAGGCGACGCGGCCGGCGCCGTCCAGCCGCTGGAGGGCGGTGTCCAGGGCGAGTTCGGCGGTGTCGCCGACCGCGAGCGGGAACAGCCGCAGCCCGGCCACCCGGGGCAGGCCGTACGGGCCGGTGCGCAGCCGGCGCAGTTCGCGGCCGGCCAGCCGCACCGGGCGGGCGGCGGTCAGCGCCGTCCGCAGCACCCGCTGCCGCAGATAGAGGTAGCCGGGGTCGCCGGCCGGGCCGTCCCCGGTGCGCGGCACGGGGAGGGCCCCGGAGTCGCCGGAGCCGGCCGCCGCCCGGCCGTGCGGCACGGCCCGCTGGACCAGGGCGTGCGCGGTGAGCACCCGGCGGTGCCGGCCGAGGGAGGCGGGCAGCGCGAGGTAGGCGAGCCGGACCAGCCGGGGGTAGTGCTCCACCAGCGCGGCAGCCGCCTGCTCGGGGGCGACGCCCGGGGTGGTCTCCGGGCGCCGGTGACTGGTGGGTTTGACGTCGGGGGAAGACAGATCGCTGGAGGACACACCCGGCTGAACGAGCGGGCGCCGCCGAGGACACGCGGGTGTCCGGTGGTGTTCGCCGCTGACCGGACCGGACCCGATCGCGGGTCCCCGGCGCCCGGATCCGGCCGCCCGGACGTCACATCCGGCCACCACGTCCGGTCGCCGTGCGGTGGGGGAGCGTCCGTGCCGGCGCTCGCCCTCGTCCCCGCGCCGTCCCCCGCCGGTACCGGTGCGCCCGGTGCGCCCGGTGCGCCCGGTGCACCCGGCGGGGATCAGCGGCGTTCGAGATAGGCGAGGACGGCCAGCACCCGCCGGTTGTCGTCGTCGGACACCGGAAGCCCCAGCTTGGCGAAGATGTTGGAGGTGTGCTTGGCGACGGCGCGTTCGGTCACCACCATGCGTTCGGCGATGGCGGCGTTGGACCGGCCCTGGGCCATCAGCTCCATGACCTCCAGCTCGCGCGGGGTGAGCCGCTCCAGCGGGGAGTCCTGGGTGCGCTGGGCGAGGAGTTGCTGGATGACCTGCGGGTCCATCGCCGTGCCGCCGCCGGCCACCCGGCGTACCGCGTCGACGAACTGGTCGGCGTCGAAGACCCGGTCCTTGAGCAGATAGCCGACCCCGCCGTGCCCGTCCGCCAGCAACTCGCGGGCGTACAGCTGCTCCACGTGCTGGGAGAGCACCAGGACCGGCATGCCGGGCCGCTCCCGGCGGGCCGCCAGCGCGCACTGGAGGCCCTCGTCGGTGAAGGACGGCGGCAGCCGGACGTCGACCACGGCGACGTCCGGCCGCAGTTCGGCCAGTGCACGGGTGAGGGCGGGGCCGTTGTCGACGGCCGCCGCGATCTCGAAGTCGTGCGCCTGGAGGAGCCGGGTGAGCCCGTCCCTCAGCAGAAAGAGATCTTCGGCGAGAACGACACGCACCCGGTACCTGCCCTTTGCTGTCCGTCGGGAGCGGCCCAGCCTACCGGCCGGTGCCCGGTCAGCCGCGCGGCAGTACGGTGCCGAGGACCCCGGGCAGGGCGTACCAGTCGGAGCTGACGACGCTGGCGTGCGCCCCGGCCAGCTCCGCGACGCGGGCCCGTGCCGCGGCCTCGCCCGGGTCGGTCGGGCTGATCGCGGGCGGTACGTCGTGGGCGTTGGTCATCACCAGCAGATAGTTGTTGGCGGCGTACCAGGAGGTGTCGATGGTGCCGTCGGTGTACAGCGGGGCATGGCCGTCGAAGACGACGAACCACGGGCGGAGTGTGGCGTCCGCGTACCGGCCGGTGCGCGGGTCGCCGGCCTCGGCGTGGTGGACGGCGGGGAAGGCGGCGGCGGTGTCCAGGCGGCCGGCGGCGGCCAGGTCGCGCAGATGGCGGCCGTACTCCTCGTCCGTCCACAGGTTGTCGAAGGGGTTGCCCTCCTCGACGGTGCCGGGGATGAGGTGGAAGAGGAACTTGCCGGCCAGCTCGTCGCGGGTGGGCCAGCCGTCGGCGCGCACGGCGTCGTCCAGGGTGGCGTGGCCGGCGGCGAGTTCGCCGGGGCGGTAGACGGCGTCGCCGAGGATGCCGTTGACGAGCGCGTCGAACTCGGCGGGGCCGCGCCCGAGATTGGCGGCGAAGCCGTCCTTCATCTCGATCTTGATGAGGATGGGCCGGTGGCCGGGGTTGCCGTCGTGCCAGGCGCGCAGGTCGGCCAGGCAGCCGGCGAAGCCCTGGTTGCGGGGCTTGGTGCGCAGTTCGGCGGGGGATGAGGCGTTCTCGCAGTTGTTGTCGTTGCCCAGCGGATTGCTGTGCGAGACGCGCCAGGTGCCGCCGAAGAAGTTGGTCCACACGTCGAGTTCGAGCATGCCGGCGCCGGAGTCCAGGCCGTCGGCGAGGTAGGTGAAGGTGCTCTTCTCGTACGCGTTGTGCACGCCGACCGTGGTGCCGGCGTCGAACGGCAGGGCGCCGTCGGCCGCCGCGGCCGGCGCGTCGGCGGCGCCGGCCGCACCGGCGGCGGTGTGGGGGAGGGTGAGGGCCAGTGCTGTCGCGCCGATGAGCAGGAGGTTTCTGGTGCCGCGGAGGTTCCGGTTGCGTCGCATACGTCACCCGCGCTCTCTGTGGGGGAGCAAGTCCCGCTCAGCGTAGGCGAGTTGGTCTACACCTGGGTGAGCCGGGGGTGAACGGGCCCCCTCAGCCGCGCGCCACCGGCGGGTCGCAGGGCACCTCGATGGTCACCAGCGTCGGCCCGCCCGCGGGGCTGGAGAGCGCCAGCACCCCGTCGAACGGGCCCAGCCGCCGCTCGATGCCCCGCAGCCCGGTCCCGCCGTCCAGGGACGCGCCGCCGCGCCCGTTGTCGGTCACCGCGATCTTCAGGGTGCGGTCGGCGTCGCCGTAGTAGATGTCCAGCCAGATGCGGTCGGCGCCCGAGTGCTTGGCCGCGTTGGTCAGCACCTCGCTCACCGCGAAGTACGCGGCGGTCTCCACCGGCTCGGCGAGCCGGCCGGGCAGCTCCACGTCCACCTCCACCGGGATCCGCATCCGCAGCGCCAGCGCCTTGACCGCGTCGCCGAGACCCCGTTCGGCCAGCACCGGCGGGTGGATGCCGCGCACCAGGTCGCGCAGCTCGGTCAGCGCCTCGGCGGAGGAGGCCCGCGCCTGGGCCAGCAGTTCCCTGGCCTGCGCCGGGTCCTTCTCCAGCAGGGCCTCGACCGCGCCCAGGCTCATACCCATGGCGACCAGCCTGGCCTGCGCGCCGTCGTGCAGGTCCCGTTCGATGCGGCGCAGTTCGGCGGCGGAGCTGTCCACCGCGTCGTGCCGGGTCTCGGTCAGCCGGGCCACCCGCTGGGCGAGTTGCTGCTTGTGGCTGGCCCCGATGAAGAGGCGGCACAGCACGAAGTGGCCGCGCAGGATGAGCGGGTTGAGGAACAGCCCGAGCACGAACAGGCCGATGCCGGTGACGGCGGCGAGGGCGGCGGTGAACCAGGAGCTGATGGGTACGAACGCGAACCAGATGGTGCCGGAGGCGTCGAAGATCGGCTGCCAGACGCCGGCCAGCAGCACCAGCCCGTACACCCCGTACAGCAGCAGCGCGGGCGCGAACACCACGGCGGTGAAGCCGGCGGTGGCGTCCACCAGCAGCCAGAGCAGGTCGCGCCAGGTCGCCGGGTCGCGCAGCAGCTGGACCGTCCGGTCGACCCGGCCCGCGAGCCCGCCGCGCTGCTCGGGCAGCGGCCGGTAGGCGGAACGGATGGTGACGCCCGACCAGTCGTGGGCGAGCAGCCGGCGCTGGTTGGCGTGCGCCCGGGTCAGGCCGACGACCAGCGGGGTGGAGAGGAAACCGAGGCCGAGGGGGAGGAAGGCCAGCGACAGCACGGAGAAGATGAACAGCAGCAGCGAGCCGATGATCGAGGCCGCCATCAGCAGCAGCGCCCTGGCCGCCGCCAGCAGGGAATCCCGTGCCCGTTCCGTGCTCATGATGTCCGTGTCCTCCGCCGCAGTGCCGTGGTGGTGCGTCTGTACGAGAGGACAGTCTTCAGCACGGGGGCGGGGCGGAGCACTGGGGCCGTGACCCGGAGCCGTGGTGTATCCAGGTACACCACGGCTCCCGGGCCGGTGCGCCCCGGTCCGCGTCCGAGCTGCCAGCCGCGGACCGGGGACGTGCGCGGGTCCGGCGCCGCAGGGAGGCCGGGGCGCCGGGGGCCGCCGGTCAGACCAGGCCGGCCTCGGCGAGCGCGGTGCCGCAGGTGTCGGTGATCAGCCGGGTGACGACGTACGGGTCGACGTTGGCGTTGGGGCGGCGGTCCTCGATGTAGCCCTTCTTGTCCCGCTCGACCTGCCACGGGATGCGGACCGAGGCGCCGCGGTCGGAGACGCCGTAGCTGTACTGGTCCCAGGGGGCGGTCTCGTGCGCGCCGGTGAGCCGGTCCTCGACGCCCACGCCGTAGTTCTTGACGTGCTCCAGCGGCTTGCCGTCCTTGCCGAGGGACTCGCAGGCGGTGATGATCGCCTCGTAGCCCTCGCGCATGGCCTTGGTGGAGAAGTTGGTGTGCGCGCCGGCGCCGTTCCAGTCGCCCTTGACGGGCTTGGGGTCCAGGGTGGCGGCGACACCGAAGTCCTCGGCGGTGCGGTAGAGCAGCCAGCGGGCCACCCACAGCTGGTCGGCGACGTCCAGCGGCGACAGCGGGCCGACCTGGAACTCCCACTGGCCGGGCATGACCTCGGCGTTGATGCCGGAGATGCCCAGGCCCGCCTTGAGGCAGTTCTCCAGGTGCGCCTCGACGATCTCGCGGCCGTGGATCTCGTCCACGCCGACACCGCAGTAGTAGCCGCCCTGCGGGGCCGGGAAGCCGCCCTCGGGGAAGCCGAGCGGGCGGGAGCCCTCGAAGAAGGTGTACTCCTGCTCGATGCCGAAAATCGGCTCCTGGGCGGCGAACTTCTCGGCGACCGGGCGCAGCAGGGCGCGGGTGTTGGACGCGTGCGGGGTGTCGTCGGTGTTGTAGACCTCGCAGAGCACCAGGATGTCGTCACCGCCGCGGATCGGGTCCGGGTAGGAGGCGACGGGCTTGAGGACGCGGTCCGAGGCGTGGCCCTCGGCCTGGTTGGTGCTGGAGCCGTCGAAGCCCCAGACCGGGGGCTCGGCGCCGTCGGCGAGGATCTTCGTCTTCGAACGCAGCTTCGCCGTCGGCGAGGTGCCGTCGATCCAGATGTACTCGGCCTTGTAGCTCACGGTCGTGCTCCTTGAGGAGGTCATCGCATCGGCGTGTGGGGGAGTGCGGGATGGTCCATACGCTGTCGCCACCCTCGCCATCCGCGATTTCCGAGCAGTTGCCCGGTTGTTAAGGGGCTGTGAACGGGGTTTGCGGGGAAAGACGCCGTATCGGGAGAGAAGTCGGCCCCTTACTCTGTGTGGCATGTCTCTTCCTCTGCGCATGCGTTTCGGTCTCTTCGGCACCGGCCCGTGGGCCCAGCTGACCCAGGGCCCGGCCCTGGCCCGGCACCCGGGGGTTGATCTGGTGGGGGTGTGGGGCCGCCGGCCGGACGCGGCGCGCGAGCTGGCCGGTCATCTCGGCACCCGGGCGTACGAGGACGCGGACGCGCTGATCGCCGACTGCGACGCGGTCGCGATCGCGCTGCCGCCGGACGTCCAGGCGCCGCTGGCGGTACGGGCGGCCCGGGCCGGCCGTCATCTGCTGCTGGACAAGCCGCTGGCCACGACCGTCCCGGCGGCCCGCGAGGTGGCGGAGGCGGCGCAGGCGTCGGGGGTGGCGTCGGTGGTCTTCTTCACGCTGCACTTCACTCCGGAGACGGCGGCCTGGCTGGCCGAGCAGGGGACGAAGGACGGCTGGGTGAACGGCCGGGCCGAGTGGTTCGCCGGCATCTTCGCGCCGGGCAGCGACAGCCCGTACGCCTCCTCGCCCTGGCGGCGGGAGCGCGGCGGGCTGTGGGACATCGGCCCGCACGCCCTGTCGGTCCTGCTGCCGCCGCTGGGCGATGTCACCGGCCTCGACGCGGTCGGCGCGGCCCGGGGCCCGGGAGACATGGTCCATCTGACGCTGCGCCATGTGAGCGGCGCCTCCAGCACGGTCACGGTGAGCCTGGGGGTGCCGCCGCAGGCGTCCTCGATGACGGCGGTGCTGCGCGGCACGCCGGGCATCGTCACCCTGCCGGACCGGGACGACCCCGGCCATGTGGCGGCCTTCGCGGCGGCGGTGGACGCGCTGGAGCGGGCGGCCCGTACCGGTGATCCGCACCCGTGCGACGTACGGTTCGCGCTGCGGGTGACGGAGATCCTCGCGGCGGCCGAGGAGCGGCTGGGCGACTGAGCGGGCGGGGCTGGCCCGGCCGGTTCCGGCCGGTGGTCCGAACGGACGCGGGCGGTGGTGACACCTCCTCAGACATGAGATCCGTTAATCATGTCATCGGAAGTGTCAGCGCCGTCCGCTGTGCCGCGCCGGGTCCTGCTCGGCGCTACCGCCTGCGTCAGCCTCCTCGGCCTCAACCGGCTGCTCGCCGCCTGCTCCGGACCCTCCGCCGGCGCGGGCGCCGCCCCCGGCCCCGCCGCCGCCCCGGCCGCCCCCGCCGCCGACTCCTACCGGCTGCGCCCCTTCACCCCCGGCAGCGCCCCCGGCGCCGCCCCGCCCCGGCAGCCCGTACCCGTCCGCTCCGAGGCCGCGCTGACCCTCGACCTGCCCGGCAAGAAGATCGCCCTCACCCTGGACGACGGCCCGCACCCCACGTACACCCCGCAGGTGCTCAAGCTGCTGCGCAAACACAAGGTCCCCGGCACCTTCTTCGTCATCGGCGAGAACGCCCACTCCCACCCCGACCTGGTGCGCGCCATCGCCGACGAGGGTCACCTCGTCGCCAACCACTCCTGGAGCCACCCGCAGCTGGACACCCTCTCCACCAAGCGGGTCCGCCGGGAGCTGGGCGACACCAGCGACCTCATCCAGGACATCCTCGGCGCCCCGCCCGGCCTCGCCCGCGCCCCGTACGGCGCCTGGGACAAGGACGCGCTCACCGTCTGCGCCGAGCTGGGCATGGAGCCGCTGGGCTGGTCGGTGGACACCAACGACTGGGCCCGGCCCGGCACCTCCAAGATCACCGCCTCGGTCCTGGACGGCGCCCACTCCGGAGCCATCGTCCTCACCCACGACGGCGGCGGCGACCGCTCCCAGACGGTCACCGCCCTCGGCCAGGTGCTCCCGAAGCTGCTGGACCGCGGCTACGAGCTGGTCCTGCCCGCTGCGCCGGTCTAGGGCCGCCGCCGCGGCGTGCTGCCGCAGCGGCGACCACGGTCACAGCCGGAGCAGCATGCGGTGGGCGACGCCGGTGTCGCGCAGTGGCTTCAGCACCAGGCGCATCAGCACCAGCGCGTTGTCGTCACCGGCGATCCGGTTGGCGCTCAGCTCGTCGCAGGACCGGCACTGATGGATGATCATCCACTCGCCGTCGGGCCGCACCGACACGCTCAGCGCCTCCATCCGCCCGCGGCAGTCCGCCGCCCGGTCGCCGGGGATCCGGCGGTCGACGTGCAGGCTGGCCAGGCAGTGCGGACAGTGGTTGCGGTGCGCCGTACCGGGCGCGTCCGCGGACACCTCCAGCCGGCAGCCCACACACCGGAAGGCGTGCGGCCGGTGCCCTCCCCGGCGGTGGAGGACGTCCTTGTGGCGCTGCGGCCGCCGGCCTCTCCGGGCGCGTCCGCCGGAGTTGTCCGCTCGTCTCGGCATGGGAATCCGCTCCTTCCGGTCACAGATCGCCGAACGCTTCGAGCGGGAACGGTGGCTGGGCCAGCGGCCGGACGGCCATGCGCATCAGGATGAGCTGGTTGTCGTCGGTGCAGATGGGGTTGGAGGTCAGCTCGTCGCAGCGCACGCAGCGGTGGATGACCATTCAGTCGCCGGTGCGCAGCACGGCGACGGCGATCGGCGTCATCCGGCCCCGGCAGGTGTGAGGGCCGCCCTCGACCTGGTCGAGGACGTGCTGGGAGTGCAGGCACGACGGGCAGTGGTTGCGCCGTGTGCCGTCGCCGGCGACGGCGGAGACCGTCAGGCCGCACCACGCGCAGGTGAACGTGCCGGCCAGGACGGTGGGGGAAGTGCTGGAGGGAGTGTTGTGGCTGGGGGACACCCGGAGGGCTCCTTGCTGGAAGATCGGTCATGACAGCAAGAGCGGGCCGAGCGGCCTCGACGAGGACACGCCCCCCGTACGCCGCGGTGGTGGTGCGGGTTACGGGGTGTGTGGGCGGGCCGAAGCAACCGGGGGCCGGGTCCGGTCACCGTCCGGGCGGGACGGCATCAGGCGGACGGGACGGCCGGGACGGTGCTGCGAGGCGCGCGCGGCGTGGGCCGGGGGCACAAACTCACTCTCCTTTCCCAGGGGGCACGATGGCCCCGAACAACGCGACAGAACACCCGAAGCGTAACGGCCGGCCGACAGACGTCAACGGAATATCGGGCCCCACCCCACGGCCGCCCTAGGAACGCGGCTTGCGGCCCAGGGCCGCCGACACCTCCTGGACGTTCGCGTAACTACTGCGGCGCGGCAGGGTCCGCACCTGATCGATCACTTCGTCGGGCGCCTGCTCCTCCAGCAGGGTGCGCAGCAGCTCCGAGCGTTTGGCCGGGAAGACCGCCGGCCGCAGATGCCGCGCCAGCTCGGACCGGAACGCCTCGTCCCGCACCTCGCGGTCGTCCCCCGCCCCGGGCGGCGGCCCCGTGCCGTCCATGCCCTCCACGGGTTCCGGGTCCCGCCAGGCGTCGGTCCTGGTGGGGCGGTCCGCCCGCAACAGCCCCTCCACCTCGTGCTTGAGCCGGTCGTCCTCGTGGGCGCTCAACCGGTTGCTGCCCCGCTCCTGCATCACAGTTCCCTCCTTCGTGCCGGGCCCGGCGGGTACCCGGGGTTTGAGAGCGAAACCAGCGGAAACGCGGGTCGGAGCCGCGATCCCAGAACGGTACTCACGGGACAAAGAAAATATTCTTCCCGATATGCGCCAAATGGGGTAATGGGTACACAATGGGAGCAAGGTCTGTAAATGGACTGAGACAGCGCGGTCACACGAATCCCATAGAAGGAGGCGAGTCGCATGGCCGACGTCTCACACCACAGGGGTACGGACGTCTCCCATCGCAGGGACACGAGCATGGCGGACCACCCCGACGCACGTGAGATGCGGGAGCGCTACTCCCGTGTGACAGGTGGCGCGACCGTGCCACTGCTGGACGCCCCGGTGTTCCTCGCCGGGCTGTACCTGGCCATCTCCCCGTGGCTGGTGCCGACGTTCTCCACCGCCGAGCCGCGACTGGGTATCCACAACCTCATCCTCGGAATCGCGGTGGCCGTGCTGGCGCTGGGCTTCGCCCTGGTGCCGGAACGGATGCACGGCATGGGCCTGGCCCTGTGCGTGATCGGAGCGTGGTCGATCGTTGCGATCTGGACGGTGGGCGCTGGTGCCTCCGGAGGCATCATCCTCAGCCAGATCATCGTGGGTGGTGTCATCTTCCTGCTTGGCCTCGCGGCCACCGCAGCGGCACTCGCGATGCGCCGCAAGCGCCGCCAGCACTACGACGAGCGGCTGGGCGCCCGGTAGGGAGCCGCACACCACGGCAAACAACAGAACAGC
The DNA here is from genome assembly GCF_900116145.1 of Streptomyces harbinensis. Taxonomy (GTDB): domain Bacteria; phylum Actinomycetota; class Actinomycetes; order Streptomycetales; family Streptomycetaceae; genus Streptomyces; species Streptomyces carpaticus. The sequence continues at coordinate 364,768 of NZ_FPAB01000003.1, forward strand.
AAAAAGCCCGGCGGGCAGTCCCCCAAGGGACTGCCCGCCGGTGTGCGTGGTCACGGGGCGCGGCGCGCGCCGCGCCCGGCCGGTCACACGTCGAAGTACAGCTCGAACTCGTGCGGGTGCGGACGCTGCGCCATCGGCGCGATCTCCTTCTCCCGCTTGAAGTCGATCCAGGTCTCGATGACGTCCGAGGTGAACACGCCACCCGCCTGGAGGTAGTCGTTGTCCTCCTCCAGCGCCTCCAGCACGGCCGGCAGCGAGGTCGGCACCTGGGCCAGCTCCGCGTGCTCCTCGGGGGCCAGCTCGTACAGGTCCTTGTCGACCGGCTCCGGCGGCTCGATCTTGTTCTTCACCCCGTCCAGGCCCGCCAGCAGCAGCGCCGAGAAGGCCAGGTACGGGTTGGAGGACGGGTCGGGGGCGCGGAACTCGACGCGCTTGGCCTTCGGGTTCGAGCCGGTGATCGGGATGCGCATCGCGGCGGAGCGGTTGCGCTGCGAGTACACCAGGTTGACCGGGGCCTCGAAGCCCGGCACCAGGCGGTGGTACGAGTTCAGCGTCGGGTTGGTGAACGCCAGCAGCGACGGAGCGTGCTTGAGGATGCCGCCGATGTAGTAGCGGGCCATGTCCGACAGGCCGGCGTAGCCCTGCTCGTCGTAGAACAGCGGGGAGCCGTTGCTCCACAGCGACTGGTGGACGTGCATGCCGGAGCCGTTGTCACCGAAGATCGGCTTGGGCATGAAGGTGGCGGTCTTGCCGTTGCGCCAGGCGACGTTCTTGACGATGTACTTGAACAGCATCAGGTCGTCGGCGGCGGCCAGCAGGGTGTTGAACTTGTAGTTGATCTCCGCCTGGCCGGCGGTGCCCACCTCGTGGTGCTGGCGCTCGACCTCCAGGCCGGCCTTCATCAGCTCCAGGGTGATCTCCGCGCGCAGGTCGGCGAAGTGGTCGACCGGCGGGGCGGGGAAGTAGCCGCCCTTGTAGCGGACCTTGTAGCCCCGGTTGCCGCCCTCCTCGATGGCGCCGGTGTTCCAGGCGCCCGCCTCGGAGTCGATGTAGTAGTAGCCGGCGTTCGACCGGGTCTCGAACCGCACGTCGTCGAAGACGTAGAACTCCGCCTCGGGGCCGAAGTAGGCGGTGTCGGCGATACCGGAGGACGCCAGGTACGCTTCGGCCTTCTTCGCCACGTTCCGCGGGTCGCGGCTGTACGCCTCGCCCGTGATCGGGTCCTGGATGAAGAAGTTGATGTTGATCGTCTTGTCCTTGCGGAACGGGTCCACGCGCGAGGTGGACAGGTCCGGGACAAGCGCCATGTCGGACTCGTGGATGGCCTGGAAGCCGCGGATCGACGAACCGTCGAACATCAGCTGCTCGTCCGGGTCGAACGCCTCGACCGGGAGCGTGACGTGCTGCATGATGCCGGGCAGGTCGCAGAAGCGGACGTCGATGAATTTGACGTCGTTGTCCGCGATGTACTTCTTGATCTCGTCGGCGTTCTGGAACATCCGATCGTCCTCCTTGCCCCACCGTGCGGGCGGGGGAATGCGCAGCTCGGGGTGCGGGCCCGGGGCACGGACCTGCCGGGCCGACCCTAAGAACCGGCCATTTCTCGGGCATGACCCTGGTGTTTCGCCGATGTTAACCAGCCAGGCGGAGCAGTCCCCGGCGACTGGCCGGGAGGGCGGCGCCCACCGGGAGCCGCCCGGAGGCCGCCCGGTGGGCCGCGCTACCGTGGACGGGTGGACAAAGAGGCGGAGAACACGCTCGACAACCGACAGGTGATCGGATCCTGGCTGTCCGGCCCCCGGGCGACCGCCGAGAGCATGGGCGTCGACTTCGGGTACCGGGGCGAGCGCTTCGGCCTCCCCGAGCACGGCCCCGGCTCCGTGGCCCCGGTCGGCCGCCGCATCGCCGCGCTGTGCCTGGACTGGGCGATGTGCGCGCTGATCGCATACGGTCTGCTCGCCGACGGCCCGAGTTCCCTGGGCAACTGGACCCTGCTGGTCTTCACCCTCACCGGCATCCTCACCGTCGGCACCCTGGGCTCCACCCCCGGCAAGCGCCTGCTCGGACTGCGGGTCGTCCACCTCAGCGGACAGCGGCTGAGCTTCCCGCGCGCCGCCGCCCGTACCGTCCTGCTGGCGCTGGCCATCCCGGCCCTCATCTGGGACCGCGACACCCGCGGCCTGCACGACCGGCTCACCGACGCCGTCCAGATCCGCGTCTAGCTTGCGCACGGCGCAGAGGCCGGGAGGGCAGCACGGAAGAGCGGCGCGGAAGGGCGGCTGGGGCCGGGCGGGGTACCCGGCGGACGCCCGGCCCGGCGGGCCGGGGCGGCACCGGGCCCGGGAACGCCCGGGCCGGCGGACGGATCAGCCGGCCGGCACCCGAGGCCGACAGGCAGAGCCCCGACAGGCAGCACCGACACGCAGTGGGGCCCGGCGGTCATCGACCGCCGGGCCCCACTGCACTGCGTGCTCCGTACCCGGTACCCGCTCAGCGCCCCCGGCGCTGCTGCGGTCCGCCCTTCGGCAGCCGCATCCCCTTCGGCATCGGCCCCTTCGGCAGCGGCATGTTGCTCATCAGGTCACCCATCGCGCGCAGCCGGTCGTTCACCTCGGTCACCCGGTGGCCGGGCAGCACCCGCGGGAACTTCATGACCTTCGTCCGCAGCTTCTTCAGCGGCACCTGGTCCTCACCGGTGCCCACGATCACATCGTGCACGGGCACGTCCGAGACCACCCGGTTCATCCGGCGCTTCTCGGCCGCCATCAGCGTCTTCAGCCGGTTCGGATTGCCCTCGCCGACGAGCACCACGCCGCACTTGCCGACCGCCCGGTGGACCACGTCCTGGTTCCGGTTGATCGCCACCGCCGGGGTGAACGCGAACCCGCGCCGCAGGTTCTCCAGCACGGCGGCGGCAGCCCCCGGCTGCCCCTCCATCTGGCTGAAAGCGGCCCGCTCGGCCCGCCGCCCGAAGACAATGGCCGTGGTCAGCAACGCGACCAGGAAGCCCAGAATCCCCAGATAGATCGGGTGCCCGATCAGAAAGCCGATGCCAAGGACCACACCGAAGGTGCCCAGGCCGACAGCAGAGATGACCAGACCGATCCAGCGATCGACCCGCTTGGTCATCTTGTACGTCAGAGCGATCTGCTTGAGCCGCCCTGGGTTCTCGGAATCTTGTTCCTTGTCCTTCCGCGCCATGCCGGCAAGTTTACGGCCGTCCTACGGACACCGGCGCCTGGGGCGGCCCAGACGCCGGTGCCCACGCCCTCACGCGGCCGGGGACTGCGCCGCGCGCCGCTCCAGCGCCTGCTTGTACAGCCGCCCGGCCCGGTACGACGACCGCACCAGCGGACCGGACATCACCCCTGCGTAGCCGATCTCCTCGGCCTCCTGCTGGAGCTCCACGAACTCGTCCGGCTTCACCCACCGCTCCACGGGGTGGTGCCGGGGCGTGGGCCGCAGGTACTGCGTGATCGTGACCAGCTCGGTACCCGCGTCGTGCATCTGCCGCAGCGCGTCACTGATCTCCTCGCGGGTCTCACCCAGCCCCAGGATCAGGTTCGACTTGGTGACCAGCCCCGCCTCGCGGGCGCGGGTGATCACCTCCAGCGACCGCTCGTAGCGGAAACCGGGCCGGATCCGCTTGAAGATCCTCGGCACCGTCTCCACGTTGTGCGCCAGCACCTCCGGCCGCGAGGAGAACACCTCGGCCAGCTGCTCCGGCACCGCGTTGAAGTCCGGGATCAGCAGCTCCACACCGGTCCCCGGCAGCAGCGCGTGGATCTGCCGCACCGTCTCCGCGTACAGCCAGGCCCCGCCGTCCTCCAGGTCGTCGCGCGCGACGCCGGTGATGGTGGCGTACTTCAGCTCCATCTGCCGGACGGACTCCGCCACCCGGCGCGGCTCGTCGCGGTCGATGTCGGTGGGCTTGCCCGTGTCGATCAGGCAGAAGTCGCAGCGCCGGGTGCACTGCTCCCCGCCGATCAGGAAGGTCGCCTCGCGGTCCTCCCAGCATTCGAAGATGTTGGGACAGCCCGCCTCCTGGCAGACCGTGTGCAGGCCCTCCCGCTTCACCAGGCCCATCAGGTCCTTGTACTCAGGACCCATCACAGCCTTCGTCTTGATCCACTCGGGCTTGCGTTCGATCGGGGTCTGGCTGTTCCGGACCTCAAGGCGCAGCATCTTACGACCGTCGGGCGCGACAGCGGACACGTCCGCCTCCCTACCACTTTTGATTCCTCGGCGTATCTCAGCGTACGCCTGTGCTTATGAGGTCAGACCGCGCGGGGGAGGGGGACCGCCTCCTCCAGGACCACCCGCAGATGCTTCTCCACCACCGGCAGCACCTCCGCCACCGGCACCCGCCGCCCCAGCTCCTGGGAGAGCGACGTCACACCCGCGTCCCGGATACCGCACGGCACGATCCGGTCGTAGAAGGTGTTGTCCGGATCGCAGTTCAGCGAGAAGCCGTGCATCGTCACGCCCTTCGCCACCCGGATCCCGATCGCGCACAGCTTGCGGTCCTCACCGCGCTGCCCCGCGTTCGACGGCGCGTACTCCGGACCCGCCAGCCGCGGATCGAACTCCTCGTCGTTCAGCCGCGGATCGAAGTCCAGCGCGAGCCCCCCGCGCCCGGGCAGCGCCGAGCCCAGCACCCACACGCCGCTGCGCCCCTCCACCCGGGTGGTCTCCAGGCCGAACTCCGCACACGTACGGATCACCGCCTCCTCCAGCCGCCGCACGTGCGCGATCACATCGACCGGACGCGGCAGCTTCAGGATCGGATACCCCACCAGCTGACCGGGACCGTGCCAGGTGATCTTGCCACCCCGGTCGATGTCGACGACCGGCGTGCCGTCCAGCGGCCGTTCGCTGTCCTCCGTGCGCCGGCCGGCGGTGTACACCGACTGGTGCTCCAGCAGCAGGCAGGTGTCCGGAATCTCATCCGCGAAGCGCGCGGTGTGCACCCGCCGCTGCTCCTGCCAGGCCGCGTGATACTCGACGGCTTCGTCCCCGAAGCCCAGATGGACAAAGCGCAGCTCGCTCACTGCCGCTCACCCTCCCGGTGAAGAACCACGACGCGTGAAGCGTCCCGAACCACTGTACGGCCGCACTCCGACAGGTAAGCGTGTGCCCCGGTCCTCACACATATGGATGAATCCTCCGCACACGCGACGATCACGTGGGGAGAGACCGTTACATTCACGCCGTTCCAGCCGCACCGCCGTAAGGCAGGAGACCGCATAGCCGATGTCCACGGAACGACCCGGAGGCACCCCCTCCGTACCCCCACCACCGCCGCACGCCAAGTCCGTGTCCTCGCCCTCCGGGCAGCGCACTCCCAACCGGCAGCTGGCGGCCCTGATCGCCGAAGCCGGCTTCTCGCACGCCGGCCTCGCCCGACGGGTCGACCAGCTCGGCCTCGAACACGGGCTCGACCTGCGGTACGACAAGACCTCCGTCACCCGCTGGCTGCGCGGCCAGCGACCGCGCGGCACCACCCCCGCGCTGATCGCCGAGGTCTTCACCCGCCGGCTCGGCCGCCGGCTCTCCGCCCAGGACCTCGGCCTGGAAGCCTGCGCCCCCGTCTACGCGGGGCTGGAGTTCGCCGCCACCCCGGCCGAAGCCGTCGACATCGTCGCCGGTCTGTGGCGCAAGGACTCCGGAAGCTACGCCGAGCTGCGCAAGATCGCCTTCACTCCGGCCGGCCTGGTGGTCCCCAGCCGGGACTGGCTCATCGGCCGCCCCGACGACCGGGTGGCGCGCGGCGACCCGCCCGACCCGGTCGGCGGCATCACCGGGCTGCCCAGCCTGGCCGGCCTCTCCGGCCACGCCCGGGTCCCGGAACAGTCCCGGCACCGCGCCGCCACCGCCGTCGCCGCGCCCGGCCGCCCCGGAGCGGCCGACCGCGTCGAACGTGGCCCGGGCCAACGCGTCACCAGCGGCGACATCGCCGCCCTGCGCTCGGTCGCCGAACTCTTCCGCGCGCTCGACAACGCCTACGGCGGCGGCCACGCCCGGCAGGCCCTGGTGCGCTACCTGGAACACGAACTGGAACCCATGCTGCGCGGCACCTACGGAGAACAGACCGGCCGCCGGCTGTTCTCCGCCGCCGCCGACCTGACCCGGCTCGCCGGCTGGACGGCGTACGACATCGCCGCCCACGGCCTCGCCCAGCGCTACTTCGTGCAGGCACTGCGCCTGGCCCAGGCCGCCGGGGACCGCTCCTACGGCAGCTATGTGCTGGTGTCGATGAGCCGGCAGGCGGTCTACCTGGGGCACGGCCGGGAAGCCGTCCAGCTGGCCCGGGTGGCGCAGCAAGGGATGGCCAGCTCGGTGGCGCCCGCCGTGCAGGCCCTGCTGCACGCCGTGGAGGCGCGCGGCCACGCGCTGCTGGGCGAGGTACGCGCCTGCTCGGCGGCGCTGGCCCGTGCCGAACGCGCCCTGGAATCGGCCCGGCCGGGGGAGGAGGTGCCGACCTGGGCCCGGTTCTTCGACGAGGCGCAACTGGCGGACGAGTTCGGGCACTGCCACCGCGACCTCCAGCAGTACCGGACCGCGGCCCGGTACGCGGAACGGTCACTGCAACTGCGCGGCAACGGCTACGCGCGCAGCCGGCTGTTCTGCCGGGTGGTGCTGGCCACGGCGAAACTGGGACTGGGCGACGTGGACCACGCGTGCGCGCTGGCGGTGGAGGCGGCCCAGCAAGCGGCCGACATGCGCTCGGCACGGGCCCACGAATACCTCCAGGACTTCGAACGCCGCCTGGACCCGTACCGCGACTCCCTGGCGGTACGCGGCTACCGGGAGAAGGTGGCGGCCCTGAGCTGAGCCCTTGCCGGGCGGATGGCCGTGTGCGCGGGACGCCCGCCTGGCCGCCTGGCCGCCTGGCCGCCGGGCCGCCGGACCGGTACGCCGGCGCACGGGCACGCGCCGGGTGGGTCCGGCCCCGTTGGGGGCCGGACCCACCCGGGCGTGGCCCGGTGCGGCCGATTGGCGTCGACGCGGCCCGGCGGCCGGGGGGCGGGCGTGCGCGCCGGGGCGGGGCGCTGTGCGTCGACCGCCCCGGAGGGCAGTCGCCACTGGCATGCCGCGTGTGTCGAGGTCTTCCGGGATCAGTTGCGATCCTCGACCGCCCCGGAGGGCGGTCGCCAC
>NZ_FPAB01000003.1:372183-788350 GCF_900116145.1 Streptomyces harbinensis
GTCCGGTGGCTGGTCTGTCGGGCAGTGAGCCGCAGGGGTATTGCGGTCATTTCCGTCATTCTGCTTCGGTGCGATCCGCGTGTCGCGTGTCCACTTGGGGTTCCGAAGTCGGCGCGGATAGCGGGCGATCAGGGTGTCCCGGTGTGACTGTAGCCGAGCGGTAGGCCCGAACACCCTCGTGGGCGGGCGGGCCCTAGCCCACAACCCGGGCCCACCGGCGGCCCCCGGGTGCCGGCGGCCCGTGCCCGGGAAGGGCCCGGCGCCCGCTAAGCCGCCGCGCTCGTGTGGGGTTCCGTGGTTGCCGGGCGGCCGAAGTCCTGGAGGAGGGCGGTGATCGCCGTGGCCGCCGTCGCGAGGTCGTCCGCGCCGCGGTGGTCGCCGCAGACGTACAGGCCGTCCAGCAGCCGGGTGCGGCGCGGGCCGGCGTACGGGGGCGGGTTGAGCGGTACCGCCCGTGCGTCGTGGTGGGCCGCCAGCAATTGCCAGTCGGCGGTCGAGGTGCCGTGCAGCGCCGCCAGTTGGGGGCGGGCCGCCTTGTCCAGGATCTCGGCCGGCTCGCCCGCCGCGTGGCCCAGGACCACCGAGGTCACCAGCGCCGCGCCCTCCGGTGCCCGGGAGGCGTCCACCGCCGAGGTCACCAGGGAGTACGCGAGGGGGCCCCGGTCCCGCGCCGTGTCGATCAGCAGCTCCGGTCCCGCCTGCGGCGGCGTGGCCGGCGCCGCGTGGTGCAGCACCGTCACCGGCCGGAAGCGCGGCACCCGCAGGCCCGGCAGCAGCCGGCCCGCCTCCCGGGCACCGGTGGCGACGACGACGGCCCGGCAGCGCACCGTCCCGTGGCGTTCGGTCTCCACCCGCGAGGTGGAGACGGCGGTGGCCCGTACCCCGGTGCGTACGGTTCCCTCGGGCAGTCCGGCGGCCAGGGCGCGCGGTACGGCGGCGGCGCCGCCCGCCGCCAGGGCGAGGCCGTCGCGGGCGAAGGCCCGCAGTACGTGGTCGCTCAGCCGGCTGGAGGTGGCCAGTTGCGGGTCGTGCAGCAGCGCGGTCAGGAGCGGGCGCAGCGAACCCTCCGCGATGCGGGCGGGGATGCCGCGGGCGGTGAGGGCGATGGCGGCCGGGAGTTCGGGCCGGGCGGCGAGCCGTTCGTCGGAGAGCCGGCCGAGGCGGGCGAGGTTGGCGCGCAGCCAGGAGTGGTCGAACGCGGCGATCAGCGAACGCCCGTCCTCCGCCTGCTCCTCACCCGCCGCGCCGTCCGCGCCCCCCGTACCGCCCGCGCCGTGCGCACCGCCGCCGCCCGCCGGTACCGTCTCGCCCACCCGGTGGACGTACCCGTCCGGCCCGTGCAGCAGCGCGCCGCCGGTGAGCCGGCACACCGCCTCCTCAGGCAGCCCGGGGGCGGTCAGGGCACTGTGCCGGTCGAGGAGGAAGCCGTCGCGGCTCCCGGTGGCCATCCGGCCGCCGATCTCCTCGGCAGCCTCCAGGACCGTCACCGTCAGCCCGGCGTCGCACACGTGCCGGGCGGCGGCGAGACCCGCCGTACCCGCTCCGATGACGACGACGTCGGAATCCACTGCTTGCGTTCGGCTGCTCAGCACGGGCCCTCCCATGAGGCGGTCGGCGCTTGCCGGACGGGCCATGGGTGGGCCCGCCCGCAGGGGCTGATGCCCATTCGCGGCCCGGGCAACGCCGCCCGGACCGACGCCGACCCTCTCACGGTGGCCGGAATGCGGCAGAGCGCACGCGGCGGGCACGGGAGCACGCAGGTCGCACAGGGTGGGGAGTACGCCGCCGGGTCAGCTCTCGGTGCCGAGCGCGGCCCGTACCGCGTCCTCCACCGTCGGGTGGCGGAAGGTGAACCCGGACTCCAGCAGCCGGCGCGGCAGCACCCGCTGACTGCCCAGCACATCGTCCGAGAACTCCCCGAGGACCACCCGCAGCAGTGGCGCCGGGGCGGTGAACACCGTGGGCCGGTGCAGCACTTCGCCCATCACCCGGGTCGCTTCGCGGTTGGTGACCGGGTGCGGGCCGGTGAGGTTCACGGGGCCGGAGAGGCCGGGTTCGTCGGCCAGCAGGAAACGCAGGGCCGCGATGTGGTCGGCGAGCGAGATGGCGCTCCAGAACTGGTTGCCGTCGCCGAGCCGCCCGCCGAGTCCGGCCTTGAAGAGGGGGAACAGCTTCCCCCAGGCTCCGCCGGAGCGGGCCACGACCAGACCGGTGCGCGCGTACACGGTGCGCACCCCCACGTCCGCGGCCGGCAGGGCCGCCGCCTCCCAGTCGCGGCAGACGTCGGCGAGGAAGCCGGTGCCGGCCGGCGCGTCCTCGTCGACGGCGTCGGTGCCGGTGTCGCCGTACCAGCCGATGGCGCTGCCGCACACCAGCACCCGGGGCCGGTCGGCCTCGGGCAGCGCGGCGATGGCGGCGGCGATCGCGGCGGTGCCGAGCACGCGGCTGTCGCGCAGTTCCTGCTTGTAGCGGGCGGTCCAGCGGTGGTCGGCGACGCCGGCCCCGGCCAGGTGGACGACCGCGTCGCAGCCCGCGATCGAGGCGGCGGTGGTCTCCTGCTGCCGTCCGCTGGGGTCCCACCACCGTTCGTCGGCGGCACCGGGCGGGCGCCGTACCAGCCGGATGACGTCCGTGCCGTCCGCGCGCAGCGCGTCGGTGAGGGCGGAGCCGATCAGGCCGGAGGAGCCGGTGACGGCGATCCTGGGCGCGGCGGCCGGTGGAGGTGATTGCTGGGGCATGGCCGCCATGCTATGCGCGGAAGCGGGCCCACAACCGGGGGTAGGTGGCGGCCAGTACGCCGGTGTCCTCGAAATCCACCGGGTCGCCCTCGGGCTCCTCCGGGGGTTCGGGGAGACCGAGGTCGGGGAGTTCCGCGCCGGTCAGCCGCTCGTACGCGTCGTACGCCGCGTAGCCGACCTCCTCGGCCTCGCCGTCCTCCTCGGGGTCGAAGTCGGCGGGCAGTAGTTCGGCGAGGCCGTCGGGGTCGTGCAGGGCGCCTTCGAAGACGTGCCGGCCCTGGGCGATCAGCCAGCACCGGAAGTTCTCGAAGCAGTCGTCGCTGGCGCCGTCCAGCACCACCCAGGCGGCGCCCCACAGGTCCCAGCGGTAGGCGCGGTTGAAGCGGGACTCGAAGTGGCGGGCGAAGTCGGTGACGGACACCGGATCGAGGTCGCTCAGGCGTTCGACGATGAGGTCGGCGGTCACCACCGGGTCGCCCTCCGCCCCCTCCCGGCTGGCGTCCACGATCTCCCAGAAATCCGTTTCGTCCATCACGGCACAAGGATCCGCCGCCGCGCCGCGACACGCATCCGGAGAACCCCGGAAAGTACGACAGTGGATGTCGGGTATCCCTGCGAGGGTGGTCCACGCACGCACGACGGAACGGAAGGACTACACGTGTCACACGTGGAAGAACAGGACACCGGCGCACCGGACGCCCCCGCCGCACCGCTGGCCGGGAAGATCGCCCTCGTCGCCGGCGCCACTCGCGGCGCCGGCCGGGCCATGGCCGTGGAACTGGGCCGGGCGGGCGCCACCGTCTACGCCACGGGGCGCACCACCCGCGACAAGGTCAGTGAGGTCGGCCGGACCACCGAGACCATCGAGGAGACCGCCGAGCTGATCACGGCCGCCGGCACGGACAGCGGCAGCGGTGGCACGGGCATCGCCGTCCCCACCGACCACCTCGTCCCCGAGCAGGTCGCCGCCCTCACCGAGCGCATCGACCGCGACCACGGCCGGCTGGACATCCTGGTGAACGACGTCTGGGGCGGCGACCACCTCATCGACTTCTCCTCCACCCCCATGTGGGAGATGAACCTGGAAAACGGGCTGCGGATGCTGCGGCTGGGCGCCGAAACCCACATCATCACCAGCCACTACGCCCTGCCGCTGCTGGTGCGCAACCCGGGCGGCCTGCTGATCGAGGTCACCGACGGCACGGCCGAGACGAACCGCGAGTACCGGCAGAGCTTCTACTACGACCTCACCAAGTACGCCCCCATCCGGATGACGCTCGGCCTCGGCGAGGAACTGAAGCGCCACGACTGCACGGCGGTCTGCGTCACCCCGGGGTTCCTGCGCTCCGAGGCGATGCTGGACACCCACTTCAAGGTGACCGAGGAGAACTGGCGGGAGGGCATCAAGAAGGACCCGGGGTTCGCGATCGCCGAATCGCCCACCTACCTGGGCCGGGGTGTCGCCGCGCTCGCCGCCGACCCGGACCGGGCGCGCTGGAACGGCGCCTCGATCAGCAGCGGCGATCTCGGCAAGGAGTACGGGGTCACCGACACCGACGGATCGCGGCCGGACGCGTGGCCGTTCATCAAGGCGCTCGCCGAGGGCAAGAACCCGGACCCCGCCGACTACCGCTGAAGGGGGCGGTACGGGGTGCGGGGGTACGGGCCCGGGCTGCTACAGGACGGGCAGCAGTGAGCCGGTGAGGGGGCCGGCGGGCCGGTAGGCCACGCACATCACATCGCGGTCGCCCGCCTCCCAGGTCGCGGCGGTCGGCAGTACGGGGTAGAAATCGATGCCGGCCGCCGCGTCCTCCCCGGGCCAGTGGCTGCGGAACCCGCGCCCGCACGTCTCCCAGCCGAAGGCCACCACCCGCTCGGGCTCGTAACCGCCGTCGCCCTCCGGGACGGCGACGAAGCCGTACACCTGGTTGGCGGCCGGTCCCTCGTCGCAGGGGACGTACCGCACCATCACCTCGCCCGCGAAGGAGACATAGCCGGGGTCGGTGAAGCACTCACCGCCCTCGATGGCGAGCACCCCGCCCGTCTCGGCGGTCAGGAACGTCTCGTCCTTGCGCACCGTCGGGTGGACCGAGGCCGCGTCGGCGGCCGGCAGCAGCACCAGCAGCGCGCCCAGCGCCAGTACCGGGGCCATCACCCGGGCGGAACCACGCCCCGCCCGCCCCACCGTCGCCATGTCCCGCCCGCCCTTCCGCTGTCGCCGCCGTGCCGCCGTGCCGCTGTACCGCCGTGGTGCGTGTACTGCCGTGTCGCGCCGGCCGCCGGCCGCCCCCACGGCCGGGCCGGCGGTGCCGACCGGTGCCGACCGGTGCCGACCGGCCGGAAGCTAGCGGGCCCGGGCGGCACGTCGGCGAACGTCCGGCGAACACCCGGCGGCATCCCGGCGACCCCGCCCGCCCATGCCCGCTCCCGCCCGCCACCGCCCCGCAGATGGCGCAGAGTTCACCCGGTGGTCATCCGGCACCAGTGGACCGTTCGGCTGATTCTGACTGAATCCTCACGCCTCATACCGAACCGATCCCGTGAAGGGCTCCACCACACGTGACTGCGAAAACCGCTCGCTGGACCATGGCGTCCACGCGCACCAAGGTCGCCGTCCTCGGCTCCGCCACGCTGCTCGCCAGCGGTGTCCTGGCCGTCCCGCTGGCCTTCGGCGACTCCCCGACCGCCCCGACTCCCCACCCGGCGGCGGAGATCCACAAGCCGTCCCCGATGCCCGACCGCGTCATGCTGACGCCGACCACCACCCCCGCCTCCACCCAGAACGTCACCTGGCGCGCCGAGGCCCCGGCCGGCACCGCCCAGGCGCAGATACTCAAGGCCCCGCGCGGACTCGGCGACGTCAAGCCGGCCGCCGGCGAGGTCACCACGGTCAGGGCCGGCAGCAGCACGCCGGTCAACACCAACCTCGGGTACGCGTCCACCTACCACACCGTCAGCTTCACCGATCTCGAACCGGACACCCGCTACACCTACCGGGTCGGCGACGGCGTCAACTGGAGCGCGTGGACCGACTTCACCACGGCGGCCGAGGACCTGGAGCCGTTCTCCTTCATCTACTACGGCGACGCGCAGAACTACATCGACTCGGCCGTGCCCCGGGTGTTCCGCCAGGCGTTCGCCGACCGGCCCGACGCGAAGCTCATCGTCAACGCCGGTGACCTCATCAACTCGCCCAACTCCGAGGAGGAGTGGGGCCAGTGGTACCAGGCGGGCGGTTTCATCGACGGCCAGGTCAACAACTTCTCCGTCACCGGCAACCACGAGTACAGCAGCGGCCGGCTGTCCTCCTTCTGGCGGCCCCAGTTCCCGTACCCGGACAACGGGCCCGGCAACGAGGAGCTGAAGCAGACGGTCTACACCGTCGACTACCAGGGCGTGCGGTTCATCGGCCTGGACTCCAACTTCCAGAACGACGCCACCCTCATGGCCGCGCAGACCGAATGGCTGGAGGGCCTGCTCCGCGACAACCCCAACCGCTGGACCGTGGTGACCTTCCACCACCCCGTCTACGCCATGACCGGCAGCCGCAACAACGCCGCCGTACGCGACCAGTGGGGCCCGCTGTTCGAGGAGTACGGCGTCGACCTGGTGCTCCAGGGCCACGACCACGCCTACGGGCGCGGCAACCAGATCACCAACCGTGACTCGGTCACCGTGCACAACGGCGTCACCTACGCCGTCTCCGTCTCCGGCGGCAAGATGTACGCGCTGAACAATGGCGAGAACTGGACGGACAACGGCGCCGAACTCGTCCGGTCGGGCGAGAACGCCCAGCTCTACCAGATGATCGACGTCACCGAGGACACCATCCGGTACGAGTCGCGGTTCGCCAACGGCGAGCACAACGACGGCTTCCTCATCCGCAAGAACGCGGACGGCGAGCGCACCGTCAACGAGATCAGGACCGACGAGAACACCGTCGGCGAGCAGGTCACCGTCGACCGGACCACCGCGCGCAAGAAGGACACCGTGCAGGTGTCGGCGTACGGCTACGACCCGGGGGAGCGCGTCGAGGTGCGGTTCCGCTCCGTGGACGGCAAGGACAAGGAGCGGGTGATCGCCACCGTCGAGGCGGACGAGATCGGCCGGCTGTCCTACGCGCTGAAGGTGCCGAACTGGGTGAAGAAGAACACCTCCTACGAGGTCTTCCTCACCAGCGAGAACCAGCGGATCGACAGCCCCGCCATCACGATCACCAAGTAGCCCGCCCGGGGGCGCGGGGGCCGCAGGCCGGCTCCCGCGCCCCCGGCGGCCGTTCCGGGAGAACACCACCACCGTGACCAGTCACCCGCGCAGCGCCGTCGCCTGCGCCGCTGCCGCCGCGCTCGCGGCGGTCCTGTGGGCCGCCGCGGGCCCGGCCCCGCCCGCCGCCGCCCACCCGTTCGGTCCGCCGTCCACCGCCACCATCAGCGCCGACGGCCCGCGCGTCAGCATCGCCTGGCGCGCCGCCGAGGACGACTGGGTGGCGCTCGGCCAGGCGCTCGGCGCCCTGGAGGACCCGGGCGCAGGGACGGTCTCCACCGAACTCACCGGCGAGCAGAAGCTCCAGCGCTCCGAGGAGGTACGCGGCTACCTGCTCGACCGGATCTACATCACCCAGGACGGTACGCGCTGCGAGGGCGAGGTGACCTCGATGGACGACCTGCTGACCGAGGGCGCCCGGCTCGGCTACCGGTGCCCCGAGGAGGTACGGGAGGTGGACGTGACGGTCGGCGCGCTCTGCGACCTCAACGAGGCGTACCGGACGGTGCTCACCGCCGAGACGGCGGCCGACCCGCGCAGCACGCTGCTCACGGCGACGGAGACGACGCAGCGGATGAACTTCTCCTGGTACGCGGGCATGCTGGCGGCACCCGGCTTCGGGGTCGCCGCCGGCACCGCCGCGGCCATCGTGGCGGGCGCCGTGGCCTGGGCCGTCATCGGGCGGCGCCGGGCCGGAAAGGCACGCTCATGACCGACCTCACCCGGCTGGACGCCGAACTCGTCGCGCTCTTCGACGGCCGGGCCGTGTTCTGGGTCGCGGTGCTGGTGGCCCTCGGCGTGGGCGCGGCGCACGCGGTCGCCCCCGGGCACGGCAAGAGCATCACCGCCGCCTATCTGGTGGGCGTGCGCGGCCGGTACCGGGACGCGCTGCGGCTCGGCGTGATCGTGGCGATCATGCACACGCTGTCCGTGCTGCTGCTGGCCAGCGCCTGGGTGGGCGTGACGGGAGCGGCCGGGTTCGCCACCGAACGGGTCACCGCCTGGCTCCAGGTCGCCGCCGGCGTGGTGGTGATCGGCGTCGGGGCGCACCTGGTGCACCGCCACCTCCGCACCCGGCGCCGCCGCCGGGTCCCGCACGGCCACGACCACGACGCCCACGCCCACGGCCATCACCACCACGACCATGGCCACGACCACAGCCACGCCATCCCGGACGCGTCCCCCTGGTCCCGGCGGGGCCTGACGGCCATCGCCGTCTCCGGCGGCCTGCTGCCGTCCCCGTCCGCGTTCCTGGTGCTGGTCAGCGGCATGCTCACCGGCCGCTCGCTCAACGCGGTGGTGCTGGTCCTGATGTTCGGCATCGGCATGGCCGTCACCCTGACGGCAGTGGGCGTACTGACCGTACGCGGTCACGCACTGCTCTCCCGCCGCGCCGGCGCCACCCGGTTCGCCGCGACGCTCGCCGGCTGGACCCCGGCCGTCGCCGGGGCGGCGGTGACGGTGGGCGGCTGCCTCTACCTGGCGGCGGCGGTCTCCGTCCTGACCGGCTGAGCCGCGCCGCGCCGCGCTGCGGCCGGCCGCCGCCCGGCCGCTCAGGGCAGGGTCAGGATGCGCGGGCCCTGCTCGGTGATGGCGACCGTGTGTTCGAAGTGGGCCGCCCGGCTGCCGTCCGTGGTGAGCAGGGTCCAGCCGTCGGCGCCCGTGCGGTACTCGTTCCGTCCGCCGGCCATGAGCATCGGTTCGATGGCGAGGACCAGCCCGTGCCGCAGCGGGAAACCCCGGCCGGGGCGGCCACGGTTGGGAACGTGCGGGTCCTCGTGCATCCGGCGCCCGATCCCGTGGCCGCCGAAGTCGGCGGGCATGCCGCAGCGCGCCGTGCGGGCGACGGAGTCGATCGCGTGCGAGATGTCGCCGAGACGGTTGCCGACCAGGGCGGCGGCGATCCCGTCGTCGAGGGCCTGCCGGGTGGCGTCGATCAGCTCCGCGTCCCCGGGGCGCGGCGTCCCGACGCTGAAGGTGATCGCCGCGTCGCCCGCCCAGCCGTCGAGCTGCGCGCCGCAGTCGATACTCACCAGGTCGCCGTCGCGGAGCCGGTAGCCGGTGGGGACGCCGTGCGAGACCGCGTCGTTCACCGAGGTGCAGATGACGGCCGGGAAGGGCACCGGCGCGAACGACGGCTGGTACCCGAGGAACGGCGAGCCGGCCCCGGCCTCGTCCAGCACGGCCCGCGCCGCCTCGTCGAGTTCGCGCAGGGACACCCCTGTCCCGGCCGCTTCCTGCACCGCGGCCAGGGCGCGCGCCACCACGCGCCCGGCTTCCCGCATCGCGTCCATCGCGGCGTCGGTCTTGATCTCCACCATGTGCTGTACGTCCCGCTCCATCGATCCAATACTTATACCGGTATTGATATCACGGTCGGCGGGGTCAGCGACGGGGCAGGGCGAGCGCGCAGACGGCGAAGACGAGGGCGAACGCCGCCTGCACGAGCATGCAGACCGCCAGCGCGCCGGTGTAGTCCTGGGCCGTCGGAACCGCGGAGGAGGCCAGGGCCGCACCGAGCAGGCCACCGGCGACCGCGACCCCGAGCCCCATCGCGGCTTGCTGCGTGGTCTGCAGCACACCGGACGCCGCACCGGCCGCGGCCGGAGGGACCTCCGCGATCATCGCGCCGACGAGCGGCCCGAACATGAACGCCTGTCCGACACCGGCCCCGACGAGCAGCACGGCGAACGTCCCCATGCGCAGACCGGCACCCTGGAGGAGGACGGAGGCGGCCGTGACGCTCAGGAACGCCGCCTGGAGGCCCCCGCCGACGACGAGCAGCCTGCGGAACCCGGCCCGGGGCGCGAGCCTGCCCGACCCGATCGACACCGCCAGAAAGCACAGCGAGAACGGCACCAGCACCAGGGCCGCCCGCATCGGGGACCAGCCGAGCCCCGTCTGCGTCGCGATCGCGTAGAGGAACGTGAACGCGCCGAACGCCGACTGGAGCAGCAGCGCCATCACCAGCCCGACCCGGTACGAACCGAGCCGGAACAGCGGCGGCGGAACGAGCGGAACCCGGTCGCTGCGGTGCAGCCGCACCTGCCACCGCCAGAACACCGCGAAGAGCACCGGCGACGCCCCCAGCAGCGCCCAGCACCAGACCGGCCAGCCCAGCGCCCCGCCCTGGGAGACCGGCACCATGAGGGCCAGCAGGGCGAGTCCGAGCAGAGACGTCCCGGTGAGGTCGAGCGACCGGTGGCCGGACGCGCGGGTATCGGGCAGCCGGCGCAGCGCGGCGACGAACGCCAGCGCCCCCATGAGCACGCTCATCGCGAAGACCGAGCGCCAGGGAGCACCCAGCAGCGGAACGGACAGCAGCACCCCGCCGAGGACCTGCCCGATCGCCGTGGCACCGCCCGCCGTCGCACCGAACAGCGCCACCGCGCGGGCGCGTTCGGGCCCCTGAGTGGACGCGGTGATCGTCGCCAGCACCTGGGGGACCATGGCCGCCGCAGAGATCCCGGCCAGGGCCCGGGCGGCGATCAGCACGGTGATGCCCGGAGCCAGCGCAGAGACCAGGGAGAACAGCGTGAACCCCGCCATCCCGAGCAGGAACAGCCGACGACGCCCGTACAGGTCCCCGAGCCGGCCCCCGAGGACCATCGGAACGGCGAACCCCAGCGCGTACACCGACACCACCAGCGACTGCTCGCCGGCCGTGGCGCCCAGAGAAGCGCCGATATCGGGTACGGCGATACCCGCCGCCGCGAACCCGACCACCGACACCAGCAGTGCCGACAGCGTCGTCAGCAGCCGGGCCGTGCCCAGCCCCGGAGCCGGACGCTCCGCCGGACCCGGCCCGTGCGGCGGCGCGGCGCGGTCGCTCTCCCGGTGCGGTGCGCCGGGACGGATGGAGGGGCGGGGACGTGGTGCGGACGATGAGGACGTGGTCATGCCGTCGATCATGGACAGGCACCTATCCTGGTACCATAAGTCCCTTTATGGGGGTACTGGCCACTACCCGGCTCTGACCTGCCAGCCGGGCCCGGACGGAGGACGAGGGCATGACGGAAACCGGGCCCGCCGCGGTCCGGCGTGAGCTGGGCGACTTCCTCCGCAGCCGGCGCGAACGCCTCACCCCGCAGCAGGCGGGCCTCCCGTCCACGGGGCGGCGGCGGACGCCGGGACTGCGGCGCGAAGAGGTCGCCGTCCTCGCGGGCGTCGGCGTCACCTGGTACACCTGGCTCGAACAAGGCCGGCCCATCAACGTCAGCACGCAGGTCCTGCGGGCGGTCGCCCGAGCCCTGCGCCTGGACGACACCGAACGGCGGCACCTCTACCGGCTCGCCGGATCCGGTACGCCGGACACCGGGTCCGCCACAAGCCCCCCGGAGCTCACCGCCGCGCTGCAACCCGTCCTGGACCAGCTCGATCCGTTCCCCGCGTGCCTGCAGACGTCGCTGTTCGACGTGGTGGCGTACAACCGTGCCTACCGCTTCCTGTTCACCGACGTGGAGCTGATCCCACCGGGCGAACGCAACTGCGCGGTGCAGTTCTTCACCGACCCCGACTGGCGTGGCCGCTACCTCGACGGCGACCTGGTCGCCGCCCGGATGGTGGCACGCATGCGCGCCGAAGTGGGCTCCGGCATCGGCTCCCCCGCCGCGGCGGACATCGTCGACCGGCTCCGGGAGCGCTCGGAGGAGTTCGCCCGCCTGTGGGCCCGGCACGACGTACTGCCCCAGCAGTACGAGACCAAGCGCCTCGACAGCCCGCTCGTCGGGGAGCTCCGGCTGAGCTTCGTCTCCACCCTGGTGCCGGAGACGGGATACCGGATGACCGTGATGACCCCGGCCGACGAGTCCACCGGGCAGCGCCTGACCCGGATGGCGGAGCTCACGGAGACACGGGCACGGGGGTAGCGTCCGCAGCAGCCCGCGCCCTCCGTCAGCCCGCCCAAGCAGGGCAATCCGGCCGCCTTCACGTGGAACGATGCCCTGGCGGCGCTGGAAGCCGGGTGACGGACGGACCGCTTCCACCCGCCGCTCCCGCTCGGAACGTTGGCCGCATCCGGGCGGGGGTCGAAAAGGGGTTGGGCGGGGGAGGGGGCACCCCGCATGCTGGGTGGCGTGGTGCGGGAGGGGGCGGCGCCGACCGGGTTCGGGGTCACCATCGCCGATGTGGCCGTCGGCGGCAGCTTTCCCGCCGCCGGTTACGAGGACCGGGTACGCGCCTGGGCCGGGAGCACGCTCGCCGCCTGGTCCGCCGACCCGACGGGGTGACGGCCCGGTACCCGGGCATCCGGCGCCTCGTCGCAGGGACGCCCCCGCCCCTCAGCCGTACAGCCGCGCCGTCCGCTGTGCCGCCTCCGCGAAGCGGTGGCGGAGGGCGGGCGGGGCCAGGACCTCCGCCTCGGGGCCGAGCCCCAGCAGCTGGTGGTACGCCACCTCCAGCGACTCCACCGGCAGCACCACCGTCACCCGGCCCGCCCCGTCCGGCGGCCCGGCCGCCGCCAGGGATTCCTCCGCCGCCGCCCGGTCCGTCACCTGGCGCAGCAGCCGCGCGCCCGCCCCGCTCAGCCGGACCGTCACCGTCTCCCGCAGGATCGACCGCGCGAACTCCGCCGCCCGCTGCGCCCAGAAGGACGGCAGGTCGAACGACTCGTCCCGCTCGAAACGCTCACCGGACGGCGCCGCCGCCGTGAAGCGGTCCACCCGGTACACGCGGTACGCGTCCCCCACCCGCGCCGCCAGATACCACACCCCGGCCTTCAGGATCAGCCCGTACGGGGCCAGCACCCGTTCCCGCTCCCGGTACACGACGTGCAGCACCGCGTCGTCCCACACCGCCTCCGCCACCACCGGCAGCAGCGGCGGCGTCTCCGCCTCCCGCCACCAGCCGGGCGCGTCCAGGTGGAAGCGCTGCGCCGCGCTCGCCGGGGCGTCCGCCAGCTCCGGCAGCAGCGCCGCCGACACCTTCAGCCGCGCCGCCGACGCGGCATCCGCCAGGCCCATCGCGTGCAGCGCGGAGGGCACCCCGGACAGGAACAGCGCCTCCGCCTCGTCCCGGCCCAGCCCCGTCAGCCGGGTGCGGTATCCGCCGATCAGCCGGTAGCCGCCGGAGCGGCCCCGGTCCGCGTACACCGGGACGCCCGCCTCCGACAGGGACGCGATGTCGCGCTGGACCGTGCGTTCGGAGACCTCCAGTTCCGCCGCCAGCTCGGCCGCCGTCATGCTCCGGCGGTTCTGGAGCAGCAGGACCACTCTCATCAGACGCGCGGCTCGCATCGTCCCATCATCACAAACGGCGGCGGGCCCGCCCGCCCCGGGAAGGGAACGGACGGGCCCGCCGGCCACGGACTCAGAGGCCGTACGCCTCCCGCGCGGCCAGCACGGTCTCGCGCTTGACGTCACCGGCGCGGGCCAGCCGGTCCAGCGCCGCCACCACGATCGACTGCGGGTCGACACCGAAGTGCCGGCGCGCCGCCTCGCGGGTGTCCGAGAGGCCGAAGCCGTCGGTGCCGAGCGAGGAGTAGTCCTGCTCCACCCACTGGCTGATCTGGTCGGGCACCGCCCGCATCCAGTCGCTGACGGCGAGGACCGGGCCCCGCGCGCCCCGCAGCGCACGCGTCACGTACGGGACCCGGTCTTCCCCTCGAAGCTGCGCCGCGTCACAGGACAGGGCGTCACGGCGCAGCTCGCTCCAGGAGGTGGCGGACCACACGTCGGCGGCCACGCCCCACTGCTCGGCCAGCAGCCGCTGGGCCTCGAGGACCCAGTGGATGGCCGTGCCGGAAGCCATCAGCTGCACCCGGGGAGCCTCCGCCGAAGGCGCGGAGCCCTCGTTGAAGCGGTACAGACCGCGCAGGATGCCCTCCTCCACGCCCTCGGGCATGGCCGGCTGCGGCTTCGGCTCGTTGTAGACGGTCAGGTAGTAGAAGACGTCCTCGGCGTCCGGGCCGTACATCCGGCGCAGACCGTCCTTGACGATCACGCCGACCTCGTACGCGAACGCCGGGTCGTACGTCAGCGCCGCCGGGTTGGTGGAGGCGATCAGCGGCGAGTGGCCGTCCGCGTGCTGCAGGCCCTCACCGGTGAGCGTGGTGCGCCCGGCCGTGGCGCCGACGATGAAGCCCCGGCCCAGCTGGTCGCCCAGCGCCCACATCTGGTCGCCGGTGCGCTGCCAGCCGAACATCGAGTAGAAGATGTAGAACGGGATCATCGGCTCGCCGTGCGTGGCGTACGAGGTCGCCGCCGCCGTGAAGTCGGCCATCGAACCGGCCTCGGTGATCCCCTCGTTGAGGATCTGGCCGTTGACGGCTTCCTTGTAGTGCAGCAGCTGGTCGCGGTCGACCGACTCGTAGGTCTGGCCCAGCGGGGAGTAGATCCCGGCGGACGGGAACATCGACTCCATGCCGAAGGTACGGGCCTCGTCCGGGACGATCGGCACCCAGCGGCGCCCGCTCTCCTTCTCCCGCATCAGGTCCTTGACCAGCCGGACGATCACCATGGTGGTGGCGACCTCCTGCGAGCCGGACCCCTTCTCCAGGGCCTTGAACGCCTTCTCGGACGGCTCGGGCAGCACCACCTGGTGCACCCGGCGCGCCGGGGCGGGGCCGCCGAGGGCCGCGCGCCGCTCCTGGAGGTAGCGGACCTCGGGGGAGTCCGGGCCCGGGTGGGCGTACGGCACCAGGTCGCCGGACAGCTCGCTGTCCGGGATCGGCAGCTCCAGCAGGTCCCGCATGGTGCGGAACTGGTCCAGGCTGAGCTTCTTCATCTGGTGGTTGGCGTTGCGCGACTGGAAGCCGTCGCCGAGGGTGTGGCCCTTGACCGTCTGGGCCAGCACCACCGTCGGGGCGCCCTTGAACTCCACGGCGGCGCGGTAGGCCGCGTACACCTTGCGGGGCTCGTGGCCGCCGCGCGAGGTGTGGAAGCACTCGGCGATCTTCGCGTCGGACAGCGAGGCGCCCAGCTGCGCCAGCGCCGGGTCGGTGCCGAAGAAGTGGTCACGGATGTAGGCGACGTCGCGGGTGGCGTACGTCTGGAACTGCGCGTCCGGTACCTCGCGCAGCCGGCGTACCAGCGCGCCGGTGGTGTCGGCCCGCAGCAGGTCGTCCCAGGCGGAGCCCCACAGCGTCTTGATGACGTTCCAGCCGGCCGCCCGGAACTGGGCCTCCAGCTCCTGCACGATCTTGAAGTTCGCGCGGACCGGGCCGTCGAGCCGCTGGAGGTTGCAGTTGATGACGAAGGTGAGGTTGTCCAGGCCCTCGCGGCCGGCCAGCGCCAGCGCGGCGGTCGACTCGGGCTCGTCCATCTCGCCGTCGCCGAGGAACGCCCACACGTGCGAGGCGGAGGTGTCCTTGATCCCGCGGTTCTCCAGATAGCGGTTGAACCGCGCCTGGTAGATCGCCGACAGCGGGCCTATGCCCATGGAGACGGTGGGGAACTCCCACAGCCAGGGCAGCCGGCGCGGGTGCGGGTACGAGGGGAGGCCGGCGCCGCCCGACTCCTGCCGGAAGTTGTCCAGGTGGGCCTCGGTGAGCCGGCCGTCCAGGAACGCGCGGGCGTAGATGCCGGGGGAGGCGTGGCCCTGGATGAAGAGCTGGTCGCCGGAGCCGGGGGCGTCCGCCGCGTCCTTGCCGCGGAAGAAGTGCTGGAAGCCGGTCTCGTACAGCCAGGCCGCGGAGGCGAAGGTGGCGATGTGGCCGCCCACCCCGTACCGGGCGCCGCGGGTCACCATGGCGGCGGCGTTCCACCGGTTCCACGCGGTGATGCGGGCCTCCATGGCCTCGTCACCGGGGAACTCGGGCTCGGCGCCGGTCGGGATCGAGTTGATGTAGTCGGTCTCCAGCAGGGAGGGCACATCGATCCCGGTGGCCTGCGCGTGCTCCACCGTGCGGCGCACCAGCTGGCCGGCCCGGTGTGTGCCGGCGGCGGCCGCGACGGCGTCGAGGCTGGCGCCCCACTCGGCGGTCTCCTCGGGATCACGGTCCGGCAGCTGGTCGAGCGCGGAGAGCCGAAGGCGTACGGGATCGGGCATGGGTGGCCCCCTTCCGGACAGGACAATGTCATGCGGGTGTAACAACGGTTGCTGATGACTGTAAGCCCGTGATCGATGATCGATCAAAGGTGGGGGCTAAAAAAACCGCTCAGAACGGGGAAATTGGCATCCTGTGCCAGGACAATTGCGCATCTTCAGGCCCCACGGGCACCCTGTGCCAGCGGCGGAACGGTCTCCGTCCCCTCCGGAACATGCGGCGCGCAGTTCAGCACATGCTCCTTCACCAGCTCGCCGATCCGCGGATCCCCCCGGGTGAACGCGTCGAGCAGCGCCTGGTGCTCCTCCGCGTACGACTGCTGCCGCGTCCCCAGCCAGCGGATCGACAGCGCCGTCCACACCTCGATGCCCAGCGACTCCCAGGTGTGCAGCAGCACCCCGTTCCCCGAGGCGCGCACCAGCTCCCGGTGGAAGGCCACCGTGTGCCCCACCTGGCCCTCCGCGTCGCCCGTGCGGTCCGCCGCGTACAGCGCCGCCACATGCGGCTCCAGGGCCGACACATCGCGCTCCAGCCGCCCGGCGGCCAGCTCCGCCGCGATCTGTTCGAGCCCCGCCCGCACCGGGTAGATCTCCTCCAGCACCGGCACCGTCAGCGCCCGCACCCGCACGCCCTTGTTCGGGGCCGACTCGATCAGCCGCAGCGCCTCCAGCTCGCGCAGCGCCTCGCGCACCGGGGTCTGGCTGACCTCCAGCTCCACCGCGATCCGCCGCTCCACGATCCGCTCACCCGGTTGCCAGCGCCCGCTGACGATGCCCTCGACGATGTGCTGGCGGATCTGTTCGCGCAGGGAATGCACGACCGGCTGACTCATGAGTGACCTCACGCTCCCTGGTACTGGCTGCCCAAGAACCATAGAGCGCGCCCCGCCCGGAATGCTCCGGACGGGGCGCGCGCCATGGGTGTCGCCGCGGCTTACAGCCCCAGCTCGCCCTCGAATTCCCCGGCCTCCAGGCGGGCCTTCACGTCCGTCAGGTAGCGGGCGGCGTCGGCGCCGTCCACCAGCTGGTGGTCGTAGGAGAGGGTCAGGTACACCATGTCGCGGACCGCGATCGTCTCACCCAGCTCTGGGTGGTCGATCACGACCGGACGGCGCACCGTGGCACCGATGCCCAGCTCGGCGACCTGCGGGTAGTTCACGATGATCGTGTCGAACAGCGCACCGCGCGAGCCGGTGTTGCTGATCGTGAACGTGCCGCCGCTCATGTCGTCCGGGCTCAGCTTGCCCGAGCGGACCTTGCCGGCCAGCTCGGCGGTCTTCTTGGCGATGCCCGCGATGCTCAGATCGCCGGCGCCCTTGATGACCGGGACCATCAGGCCCTTGTCCGAGTCCACCGCGATGCCGATGTTCTCGACGTCGTGGTACGTGACGGTGTCGTCGTCGTTGAGCTTGGCGTTGACGGCCGGGTGGACCTTCAGCGCCTCGGCGGCGGCCTTCACGAAGAACGGCATCGGGGAGAGCTTGACGCCCTCGCGCGCCAGGAAGGACTCCTTGGCCCGCGCCCGCAGCTTCATGATGCGGGTGACGTCCACCTCGACCACGGTGGACAGCTGCGCCTGGTTGTGCAGCGCCTTCATCATGTTCTGCGCGATGACCTTGCGGATCCGCGTCAGCTTCACCGTCTGGCCGCGCAGCGGCGACGGGGCCTGCGCGGCCGGGGCCTTCGCCGCCGGGGCGGCGGGCGCCGGAGCCGCGGCGGCGGCCTTGGCGGCCTCGGCGGCGGCGAGGACGTCCTGCTTGCGGATGCGCCCGCCGACACCGGAGCCGGTGACGGTGTTGAGGTCGACGCCGTTCTCGCTGGCGAGCTTGCGCACCAGCGGGGTGACGTACGCGCCCTCGGCGGCCGGAGCCGCCGGGGCCTGCGCCGGAGCCGGAGCAGCCGGAGCGGGCGCCGGGGCGGCCGGGGCCGGCGCGGGGGCCGGAGCCGGGGCCTGGGCCGCCGGAGCGGGCGCGGGGGCGGGGGCGGGCGCCGGGGCCGGCTCGGGAGCCGCCGGAGCCGGAGCCGCGGCCGGGGCGGGCGCCGGGGCGGCCGGAGCGGCGTCCGCCGCACCGATCACACCCAGCTTGCCGCCGACCTCGGCGACCTCGTCCTCGCCGACCGTGATCTCCAGCAGGGTGCCGGAAACCGGCGCCGGGATCTCGGTGTCGACCTTGTCGGTGGAGACCTCCAGCAGCGGCTCGTCGGCCTCGACCGACTCACCGACCGCCTTCAGCCAGCGGGTGACGGTGCCCTCGGTGACGGACTCACCGAGCGCCGGCAGCACCACATCGGTGCCGGACGCGGCACCACCGGACGGCGCGGGCGCCGCCGGAGCCGGGGCAGCCGGAGCCGGGGCCTCGGCCTGCGCCGGGGCGGGCGCGGCCGGAGCCGGCTCGGCGGCCGGAGCCGGCTCGGCCGCCGGAGCGGCCGGCGCGGCAGCGGCACCGGTGCCGTCGTCGATGGTCGCCAGTTCGGCGCCGACCTCGACGGTCTCGTCCTCGGCGACCCGGATGTTGGTGAGAACACCGGCGGCGGGCGCCGGGATCTCGGTGTCCACCTTGTCGGTGGAGACCTCGAGCAGCGGCTCGTCGGCCTCGACACGCTCGCCCTCGGCCTTCAGCCAGCGGGTGACGGTGCCCTCGGTCACGCTCTCGCCGAGCGCCGGAAGGGTTACGGAAACCGGCATGGTTTCTGTTGCTCCTTACGAGAAGTGCGGATGGTTGCGCGCTCTGGTTGGCAACGCGGCCTGGGTTCAGTCGTGGGAGTGCAGCGGCTTGCCGGCCAGGGCCAGGTGGGCCTCGCCGAGCGCCTCGTTCTGCGTCGGGTGCGCGTGGATGAGCTGCGCGACCTCGGCGGGCAGCGCCTCCCAGTTGTAGATGAGCTGAGCCTCGCCGACCTGCTCGCCGAGCCGGTCGCCGACCATGTGGACGCCGACGACGGCACCATCACGGACCTGCACGAGCTTGATCTCGCCCGCGGTCTTCAGGATCTTGCTCTTGCCGTTGCCGGCCAGGTTGTACTTCAGGGTGACGACCTGGTCGGCGCCGTACCGCTCCTTGGCCTTCGCCTCACTGATGCCCACCGAGGCGACCTCGGGGTGGCAGTAGGTCACCCGGGGCACACCGTCGTAGTCGATCGGCACCGGCGACAGGCCCGCCAGCCGCTCGGCGACCAGGATGCCCTCGGCGAAGCCGACGTGCGCCAGCTGGAGGGTGGGGATGAGGTCACCGACCGCCGAGATGGTCGGCACGTTGGTGCGGCAGTACTCGTCCACCAGCACGTGGCCGCGCTCCATGGCGACCCCGGCCTCCTCGTACCCGAGCCCCTGCGAGACCGGGCCGCGGCCGATCGCGACCAGCAGCAGCTCCGCGTCGTACGTCTTGCCGTTGTCCAGGGTGACCCGCACCCCGTCGGCGGTGTACTCCACGCCCTTGAAGAAGGAACCGAGCGAGAACTTTATCCCGCGCTTGCGGAACGCCCGCTCCAGCAGCTTCGAGCTGTTCTCGTCCTCCGCCGGCACCAGGTGCGGCAGACCCTCGATGATCGTGACGTCCGTGCCGAACGACTTCCACGCCGACGCGAACTCGACGCCGATGACGCCGCCGCCCAGCACGATCGCCGACTTCGGCACCCGGTCCAGGACCAGCGCGTGGTCCGAGGAGATCACCCGGTCGCCGTCGATGGTCAGCCCCGGCAGGGACTTGGGGGTGGAACCGGTGGCCAGCACGATGTGCCGGCCCACGTACCGCTTGCCGTTCACGTCCACGGAGGTGGCCGACGACAGCCGGCCCTCGCCCTCCACGTAGGTGATCTTGCGCGAGGCGACCAGACCCTGGAGCCCCTTGTAGAGCCCGGCGATCACCCCGTCCTTGTACTTGTGCACCCCGGCGATGTCGATACCGTCGAAGCTGGCCTTCACGCCGAACTCGGACGCGTCCCGGGCGGCATCGGCTACCTCACCGGCGTGCAGCAGGGCCTTGGTGGGGATGCAGCCGTTGTGCAGACAGGTGCCGCCCAGCTTGTTCTTCTCGATCAGGGCGACGTCCAGGCCCAGCTGCGAAGCGCGCAGGGCCGCGGCGTAACCACCGCTGCCGCCACCGAGAATCACCAGGTCGAAAACGGTGCTGGCGTCGTTCGCCACGTCACGTTCCTCCAAGCATGGGGTTCACCGGTACCGGTCCACATCGACCGGCCGGCGGTGTATGTACGCCGCGTGGTGTGATGCGCGGCTCAATGTGGCTCGCCCCGGTTGGTTGAGCCCGGCCCTGTCCTGCCGGAACAACATCTTCGCACTTGTCGGCGACAAGTGAGACGCCGGGCCGGGCAGGGCCGGGGCCACCGTGACGCGCGTCACGTGCAGGCGGGCCGTCAGCCCCGCGCGGCCAGCTCGCCGGCCGCCGCCCGCTCGGCGAGCGTCAGCAGGGCCCGCACCGCCGTGCCCGTACCACCCTTGGGGGTGTACCCGAACGCGCCGCCCTCGTTGAACGCCGGGCCCGCGATGTCCAGATGCGCCCACGCGGTGCCGGCCGGCACGAACTCCTTCAGGAAGAGCCCGGCCACCAGACCGCCGCCCATCCGCTCGCCCATGTTCTTCAGATCCGCGATGACGGTGGCCTTCAGCCCCTCCGCCAGCTCGGCCGGCAGCGGCATCTCCCACGCCGGCTCCCCGGCCCGCTCGGCGCTCTCCGCCACCAGCGCCCGGAAGGCGTCGTCGTTGCCCATCACACCGAAGATCCGCTTGCCCAGCGCCAGCATCATCGCGCCGGTCAGCGTGGCCACGTCCACGATCGCGTCCGGCGACTCCTCGCCCGCGCGCACCAGCGCGTCGGCCAGCACCAGCCGGCCCTCAGCGTCGGTGTTCAGCACCTCGACGGTGGTGCCGCCGTACATCCGCAGAACGTCACCGGGCCGGGTCGCCGAACCGGACGGCATGTTCTCGGCCAGCGCCAGCCAGCCCGTCACATTGACCTTCAGCCCCAGCCGGGCGGCAGCCACGGTCGCCGACAGGACGGCGGCGGCGCCGGCCATGTCGCACTTCATCGTCTCGTTGTGCCCGGCCGGCTTCAGCGAAATGCCACCCGAGTCGTAGGTGATGCCCTTGCCGACCAGCGCGATCGTCCGGTCCGCCTCCGGGTGCGTGTGCGCCACCCGCACCAGCCGCGGCGGAGCCTGCGAACCTGCGCCGACCCCGAGAATGCCGCCGAAGCCGCCCTCGCGCAGCGCCGCCTCGTCCAGCACCTCGACCGTCAGGCCGTGTTCGGCCGCCGCCTCGGTGACATGCGCGGCGAAGTCCGCCGGAGTCAGGGCGTTCGGCGGGGTGTTCACCAGATCGCGGGTACGCGCCACCTCGGCCGCCAGCACCTCGGCGCGCGCGGCGGCGGCCAGCCGGCCGGCCTCCTCGGCACCGGCCGTGAGCACGGTGACCCGGGCCAGCGGACCCCGGTCGTCCTCGCCGGCCTTGCGGAACGCGGTGAAGTCGTACGCACCCAGCAGCGCGCCCTCCGCGACCGCCGCCACCTGCTCCGCGTCCCCGGCGGGCAGTGCGAACGCGGCGTGCTCCGTGCCCGCCAGCGCGCGGGCGGCGGCGCCGGCGGCGCGCCGCAGCGTCTCGGCGGGGAAGCCCTCGCCGTCCTCGGGCGCCGAGCCCAGCCCGACCGCGACCAGCAGCGGGGCGCCGGAACCGGCTGGCGCGGGCAGCTTGGTGATCTCCTCCTTGCCGCCCTTGGCGCCGAGCGTGGCCAGGACGCCGGCCGCCTCGGAGAGCAGCGCGGCGGGAGCGGACGCGCCGGGCGCCGGCACGGGGCCGTCCTCGCCCTTCACGATGCCGATGACCAGGGCATCCGCGCTCAGCTCGGTCGCGGAGGTCTTGCTGAGGGTCAGTGCTGTCACGGTGCAGTTATTCCGTTTCGTCGTTGGTCGAAGCCGCCGGGCCAGGTTACGCGGGGCGGCCGTCAGCCGGTGCCCAGGGTGGCCACCAGGAGCGCCGCGGTGCCGGCGGTCTCGGCGAGCGCGCCCAGCACATCACCCGTCACCCCGCCCAGCCGCCGCCGGCAGCGCGCCAGCAGCACCTCGGCGGCGGCCAGCCCCAGCACCGCCGCACACCCGCCCACCGGACCGGCCAGGACGGTGGCGAGCAGGGCCGTGGTCAGGGCGGCGCCGTACGCGGCGGGCTGCGGCACACTGCCCGCCACCAGCGCCCCCAGCCCGTCCGGCCGGGCGGCCGGCACCCGGGCGCGGCACCCCAGCGTCAGCGCGGTGCGCGAGACCAGCCCGCACAGGACGGCGGCGGCGAGCCCGTACCGCTGCCCCGCCCCGTACAGCTCGGTGAGCGCGCCCAGCTGCGCCAGCAGCGTCAGCAGCAGCGCGACGACGCCGAACGGCCCGATGTCCGAGCGCTTCATCACCGCCAGCGCGCCCTCGGCCGGCCTGCCGCTGCCGAGCCCGTCGGCGACATCGGCGAGCCCGTCCAGATGCAGCGCCCGGCTGAGCAGCACCGGCACCGCCACCGTCCCCAGCGCCGTGAGGAACGGGCCGAAACCCAGCAGCCACAGCACCCACCCCGCCCCGGCGGCGCACAGACCCACCACACAACCCGCCACGGGAGCGCACAGCATCCCCGCCCGCGCGGTGCGCCGGTCCCAGCGCGGCGGCGGGCCGACCGGCAGCACGGTGAGCGTGCCGAAGGCGAACCGCAGACCGTGCCGCACTGCGTCCAACGGGGGAGCGGGCGGCGTGGCATCCATGAGGCGGCAGCGTAGCGCCGGGCGCTCGGGAACCATGCGGGAACCATGGGGCACTGGCTGGAGCGCAACATCATCGAACCGGGCAAGCTGCCGCTGCTGCTCGCCCTGGCCGCGTTCATCATCACCTTCGCCGTCACCCGCTGCATCACCCGGCTGATCCGCGCGGGCCGCGGCCCGTTCCACGACGTCACCGGGGCCGACGGAGAGCATGTGCACCATGTGGTGCCCGGCGTCTTCCTGATGCTGGTCGGCGGCTTCGGCGGCATCGCGGCGGACGCGCGGGGCCTGACCGCCTCGGTGGTGGCGGTGCTGTTCGGCATCGGTGCGGGGCTGGTGCTCGACGAGTTCGCGCTGATCCTGCATCTCCAGGACGTGTACTGGACGGAGCAGGGCCGGCAGAGCGTCGAGATCGTCGTCGTCACGGCGGCCGTGGTGGCGATGCTGCTGGCCGGATTCGTCCCGCTGGACATCCACAACGTCTCCACCGAGGAACGGCTCACCCGCGGCAACGCCATCGCGGCCGTACTGGTGAACTTCGCGCTGGTGCTCATCACCCTGCTCAAGGGCAAACGGTGGCTGGCACTGTGGGGCGTCCTGCTGCCGCCGGTCGCCCTGTTCGGCGCGGCACGGCTGGCCCGTCCCGGCTCGCCGTGGGCCAAGCGGCTCTACCACCGCCACCCAAAACTCGCCGCCCGCGCCGCCCGCCGCGCCGCCCGCCACGACGCCCGCTGGGCGGGCCCCAGCCGCCGCGCCGAGGACTGGCTGGGCGGCACACCGACGGGCGAGCGGCGGGGGGAGGGGGACGGGGGGTGAGAGGTGGGGCCCCGGCGGGTCACCGCACCGCCGAGCCGGGCTACGTCGCCTCGGTGATGGCCGCCTGGGCCGTGTCATCCGTGTCGTCCGCGTCCCCGTCCTGCCCGGCCGGGGCCGGCTCGGGTACCTCCGGCAGCTCCGCCGCCAGATCGGCTGCCGCGCGTACCAGCGGCAGCGCCAGCAGCGCGCCGGTGCCCTCGCCGACCGTGACGCCGTGGTCCAGCAGCGGGTCCATGGCCATCCGGTCCAGCGCCTTCGCCTGTCCCGGCTCACCACTCGCCTGTCCGGCCAGCCACCAGTCGGGGGAGCGGAACGCGATCCGCTGCGCCACCAGCGCGCACGCCGCCGAGACCACCCCGTCGAGGATGACGGGGGTACGCCGTACCGCGCTCTGGAGCAGAAAGCCCGTCATGGCCGCCAGATCGGCGCCGCCCACGGCCGCGAGCAGCGCCAGCTGGTCGCCCAGGATCGGCCGGCCCCGGCGCAGCCCGTCCCGGATCGCGGCGCACTTGCGCATCCAGGCCAGGTCGTCGATGCGGATGCCGCCGCGCCCGGTGACGACCGAGGCGTCGGTGCCGCACATCGCGGCGATGAGCACCCCGGCCGGGGTGGTGCCGCCGACCGAGATGTCCCCCAGGAGCAGCAGATCGGTACCCGAGTCGGCTTCCTCGTCGGCGACGGCCATCCCGGCGCGGAACGCCTGCTCGGCCTCCTCGCGGGTCAGCGCGTCCTCGATGTCGATACGGCCGGAGCCGCGCCGCACCCGGTACCGGGTGACCTCCTCGGGCAGTTCCCCGGCCGGGCAGTCCAGCGAGGTGTCCACGATCCGCAGCGGCACCCCGGCCCGCCGGGCGAGGATCGCGGCCGGGCTGCTGCCCTCCAGGGCGGCCCGCACCAACGTCACCGCGCTGCCCGCAGGGCGGGCCGAGACGCCGAGTCCGGCCACCCCGTGGTCGCCGGCGAACAACACCGCCTTGGGCGCCTCGATCGCGGTCACCGGCACCCGCCCCTGGGCGGCGGCCAGCCACCCGCCGAGATCGTCGAGCCGGCCGAGTGCCTGGACGGGATACCCGATCCGGGCCCGCCGGCCCTCGGCTTCCCGCCGCAGCTTGGCACTTGGCCGCTCGATGAGGTCGCCGAAGGCATCGAGATTCAGACCACCGTCGCTCATGCGGTAGAGGCTACCGCCCGGTCACCGCACCCCACCGGCCCGCTTCCCACCCACCGTCGTCCGGGCACTGCGGTGACGGCGCGCGCGAGGCGTCGCGAGGCGCAGGGCGCACCGGGCGAGCCCATGACACCGGGAGTGGGCAGCCGCCGCCGGCCCCCGCGTGCGACGCAGCGGCGAGACGGGTGACCGGACCGTTGCACCTGGGGGTCCCCCCGGCCGAAGGCTGGGGGAGGGCCCGCAGCGTCCCCTCGAGCGTCCGAACGCCGGAGCACCGGCCCGGCCGGTGCGAAGCGCGTCGTGACGGCCTGTCACGTGGCGGGCTGTCCGGCGGCGGGTGTCCGGCAGGTGCGGCGTCACAGCCGGTCCGGCCGTCCGCGCGGGTCCGGTGCCGTGCCGTTCGGAGCGCCCGGCGCCGTGGCCTCCGCGCTGCCCCGGTCGGTACCGGCCCGCCCCTGCCGCGCGGGACGGTGACGGGCCGTCACGTACGGCCCGGGCCGGACCATGGACCGTCCGGGGCCAGCGAGCGGAGCACCTCCGGCAGGTGCGGGGGCTCGACCGGATCGGGTAGTCCGGCCAGCTCCGACCACGCGATCCACCGGTGCGCGTCCAGGTTGACCTGTTCGTCGGGGAGCAGGCCCGTCCGTGTCAGTGGGGGCCGCTCGGCCGTGAACCGTGCGACGAAGAAGTGCTCCGGTCCGACGAACCGCTTGCCGTTCCACCGGAAGTCCCGGTCCACCGGAACCCCCGGGCCGAGGATCGCGGCCGGGTCGAGTCCGGTCTCCTCGGCCAGTTCCCGCCGCGCCGCCACCAGCGGCGTCTCGCCCGGATCGATCCCGCCGCCGGGCGGCTCCCACAGCCATCTCCCGTCGAACGGGTCACGCCAGCGCAGCAGAAGGACACGATGGGCGGCGTCCAGACAGATGACCCGGGCGGCGGGCCGGTGCGTCGTTTCCACCGTTCCGACGGTAGGCGGTCGGCCGGACATTGCTCCACACCGGAGCCCGCGCGGTTGACCGCCCCGGCGCGGGCCCCGCCGTGCGGCTGCCGTTCCCGGCCGGGGGAGGGGGAGGGGCGGGCGATGCGGCCCGGAGGCCGGCGATGCCGCGCGTCGTACGCGGACCTGCTCGGGGCCGGGGCCCGGGTCGGGTTGCGGCGCACGTCCGCGCGCCCGGTGGGCGGCGCCCCGCTCAGGGGCGCAGGGACAGCACCGTGCCCGCCACCGCCAGCAGTACCTGTTCGCACTCGGCCGCCACCGCCGCGTTCAGGCGGCCCAGTTCGTCGCGGAAGCGGCGGCCCGCCGGAGTGGCCGGGACTATGCCCGCGCCGACCTCGTTGCTCACCAGCACCACCGTCCGCCGCGTGGCCCGTACCGCCGCCACCAGCGCCGCCGTGCGGTCGGCCAGCTCCGGCAGCGCCGCACCGGGGTCCGCCTGCCAGGCGCCCGTCCGGTCCATCGCGTCGGTCAGCCACAGCGCCAGACAGTCGATCAGCAGCGGTGGCCCGTCCGGGACCTCCAGCAGCGGCACCAGCTCGCAGGTCTCCGCCGTGGTCCAGCCGCCCGGCCGCCGTTCGCGGTGGGCGGCGATCCGACGCTGCCACTCGGTGTCCGCCGGGCGCTGCCCGCCCGTGGCCACGTAGGCGACGTCGGGGTACGCGGCCAGCCGGCGTTCCGCCTCGGCCGACTTGCCCGACCGCGCGCCGCCCAGCACCAGGGTCCGCCGGGGCGGCTCGGGCACCTCCCGGAATTCGCCGACCGGCAGGGTCGTCCCGTCCGGTGCCACCCGCGCGCCCGCCGCCGCCAGCCGGCGGTGCAGTTCCGCGCCCGGCGGTACGTCGTGGTCCACGTGCACCGCCAGGACGTCGGTGGCCCAGGTCACCGCGCCGGCCGCCCGCAGCCGGGCCAGCGCTTCGGGGCGGCCGATGACGTCCAGCAGACACAGGTCGTACGCCGGTCCGCCGGCCGGCAGTCCGGCGGGGGCGGCGCCCGGTGGCAGGTAGAGGAGCCGGCCGCCGCCGGGGCCGGTCACCGCGTACCCGGTGCCGGGCACGTCCAGGGCCAGCGCCCGCACCCGGTGCCCGCTGAGCAGCGCCAGCTCCTTGCCGTCCGGTACCCGTACCGGCGCCGGCAGGTCCGCGGGCACCTCCACCCCCGGCGAGGACTGCGGGTGGGTGAGCAGTACCTGCCGCACCCCGTGCAGCGTCTGCCCGGCGCGGGCGGCGGCCAGCGCGGGACCGGGGGTGAGGTCGAGCAGCAGGACCCCGTCGATCAGCAGCGCCGTCGCGTTGCGCGCGTCGGGGCCGAGCGCCCGCGCGCACGAGGCGCACGGGCAGCCGGGGCGGGGGAGGCCGGCGGGGGCACCGGTGCCGAGGAGAGTGACGTCCACGCCCGCATCCTCTCGCCATCCGATCGCCTTCGCCGTCGCAGCCGCGCGTGGACCTGGTGTGATCTAGTCTGCGAACAGCGGTAGGCGCAGCGGCGTGCGGGCAGTACATACCGAGATCGGACTTGTGACAGCAGCGGAAGCGGAGGCGTCCATGGCGTGGGTGTGGCGGTTCGAGAAGGCGGACGGTTCGGTGGCTGTGACCGACTCCGACCCGGGTGACTTCGGTACGCAGGGGGACGCGGAGAGCTGGATCGGTGAGATCTGGAAGGACTTGCTGGACGAGGGCGTGGACCAGGTGACGCTGTTGGAGGACGGCAGCAAGGTGTACGGGCCGATGAGTCTGCACGAGGCGGCCGACGACAGCTGACCCGGCCGGCCGGGCGGGCCGGGTCCGCCGCGCCGCCCCTGCCCCGGCCGCCGGGTGGTTCACGGGGCGGCTCCGGCCTGTCGTCCCGCGCGATCGTGGCCCCGGGCGGCACGATGACCGCACGCCCCGGGCGACGGGGCGCGCGGACCCCGGAAGGCGGGCGGGACACATGACGTACGGGCCGGGCCCAGCGGGACGGCGCCGGTTGCTGCCCTGGCCCCGGGCGCTGCTCGCCGGGGCGCTGGCCCTGGCGGCGGTGGCCGTTCCGGCCGGGGCGGGCGCGGTCGTCGGCGGCGAACGGGCCGGCGGGGCGTACCCGTTCGTCGCCGGGGTCTCCCTGCGCGGCGACGGCGGCGCGCAAACCCATCGCTGCGGCGGGTCGCTGGTCGCGGCGCGGTGGGTCCTCACGGCCGCGCACTGCGTACTCTCCGGCGGCGAGGCGATCGACGCCGCCCGGCTGGGCGTCCGCGTCGGTTCGCCGGACCGTACCCGGGGCGGCGCCGAGGCGGGCGTGCAGCGGGTCGTCGTCCACCCCGACCACTCCCCGGCCACCCGCCACGCCGATCTGGCGCTGCTGCGGCTGGACCGCGCTCTCGGGCAGGAGCCGGTCGCCCCGGCCACCGCGCCCCCCGTCCCGGGGGACGCGGTCCGGCTGGTCGGCTGGGGGTACCTGTCCAACCGGGATCGCGAGCTGCCGGCCGAACTGCGCCGGGCCGACACCACGGTGACCGCCGACGCCGACTGCCTGGCCGGCACCGAGGACGACCTGACGGAAGGCGACTTCTGCCACAGCCCCGAGCCGGGAACCGGCAGTTGCAACGGCGACTCCGGTTCCCCGGTGCTCCGCTACACGGACGGCCGCTGGCGGCAGATCGGGGTCATCTCCCGCGACCTCAACGCCGACCCGGCCCAGGTGGAGTGCGGAGCGCTCCCCGGCGTCAGCCCGAGCGTCCCCCACCACGCCGGGTGGATCGCCGACGTCATCGGCGTCGGCTGAACGTTCGCGCGGTGCCGGTCCCGGAAGCCAGGGGCGGGCGGTGTGCCGGCCGGGCGCAACCGGACCCGGACGGGCCGGGGTTGCGGGCCCGGGGCTGCGGCCCGCCCCGAGCGGCCCGCCGCCCCCGACAGCCGGCGGGCCGCTGGCACCGCCGCCTCACACCTCGCCCAGTGTCACCTCGGTGTCGTGCCGGTCCCCGTTGCGCAGGTAGCCCACCTTCACCTTGTCGCCCGGCTGGAGCCCGGCCAGGGCCTCCGACAGGGATCCCACGTCGGTCACCGGCTCGTCGCCGAGCCACACCACGACGTCCCCGGCCCGCAGGCCGGCCTTCGCCGCCGGGCCGTTCTCCGTCAGGTCGACCACCGCCGCGCCGATCGGCTGGAAGCCGTCGCCCAGGATGGTCCGCACGCTCACCCCGAGCGCCGCCCGGCCCGACCGGGTCACCTCGCCGTTCTCGATCATCTGGTCCGCCAGATCGGTGACCGTACGGGCCGGGATGGCGAACCCGATGCCCGGTGCCTGGCCGCCGCCCAGCTGCGGGTCGCGGGCCGCCAGGGTCGGGATGCCGATCACCTCGCCCTGGAGGTTGACCAGCGCGCCCCCGCTGTTGCCGGGGTTGATGGCCGCCGAGGTCTGCACCATGTCGCCCAGCGTGGTCCCGCCCTCGCCCTCGCTCACCGAGCGGCCCACCGCCGAGACGATGCCCTGGGTGACGCTGGAGGACAGGCCCAGCGGGGCGCCCATCGCCAGCACGATCTGGCCCACCTCCACCCGCCCGCTGTCCCCGAACGAGGCGGGCCGCAGCCGGTCCGGCGGGTTGTCCAGCACGACGACGGCGAGGTCCTGCGGGGGGTAGGTGGCCACCACGGTGGCGGGCAGCGGCTGCTGCTGGTCGGCAAGCAGCACCTCGAACGTCTTCTGCTCGCCCACCACGTGCGCGTTGGTGACGATGTGCCCGTCGTTGTCGTAGATGATCCCCGAGCCCAGACCGTCCGCCGTGGTGATCTGCACGACCGAGGGCAGTACATCGGACACCACCTGCTGGTACGCGTCCTCCAGCGCCCCGGCGTCCGCGCGCGGCGCGATGTCGGCGGCCGGTGCGGAACGCTCCGCCGAGGTGCAGGCCGGCAGTGCGCACAGGGTGCCGAGCGCGAGGGCGGTGAGGAGGCGCGAGGGGAAGCCGGAGGGACCGGGGATCGTCGGCGTCATACAGCGGATTCTCACCGCGCACGCCCCCGCGGCGGCGCAGGAGCGCTACGCCATTACGGGGGCGTGTGGTGCGTGCGGGTGAACGGGTGGCCTCAGCGGCCGGTGCGGGGCGCCTCGCCCCGCTTGATCTGCGGCTTCGGCAGCCGCATCCGGCGCATCTGGAGGGCCCGCATCAGCGCGTAGGCGCGCGCGCCGCGGTGGCTCTCGTTGGGGAAGTGCTCGCGCAGCTCCTTCTTCAGCCGCCGCGAGGAGAGCACGAAGTCCATGATGATCATCACGATGACGCCGAGCCACAGCAGCATCGCGATCGGCGCCGCCGCCGGGATCATGCTCAGCACCAGGATGATCACGGCGATCGGCAGGAAGTACTCCGCCACGTGCCACTTGCTGTCGGTGAAGTCGCGCGCGTAGCGCCGCACCGGGCCCTTGTCGCGCAGCGGCAGATGCCGCTCGTCGCCGCTCAGCAGCGCCTCGCGCTGCTTGGCCAGCGCGGCCTTGCGGGCGTCGCGCTGCCGCTTGGCGGCCTCCTTGCGGGAAGCCGCCGGCTTCACGACGGCGCGCCGCAGGGCCTCGGCCTCGCTGCGCTTGGGGGTGGGCCGCCCCTTGGGCGCCTGGGCGTCACGGATCTGCGGCTCGGCCACCGTCGCGGGGGCCTGCTCTTCTTTGGCACGGCTTCGGAACACGCCTCCAGGGTACGGGGTGGACCCCGGGAACCGTGAGCCCCCTGAGAGAACCCGGATCCGGCCTCCACCCTTCGCCGGACTCGGTCGGGTATCGATCCTCCTGCGGGATGACCCGATTCCGGGCCGGACCGTGCGCTAATGGGAGGGTGCCCCGTAGGCTAGGGGATCAAGCAGCACAATGGTCTTAGGTCCGAGTCCGTCACGAAGGGGGCGCCCAGGCCGATGAGTGGTTTGATGAAGCGGATGGGGATGATCTTCCGCGCGAAAGCCAACAAGGCCCTGGACCGGGCCGAGGACCCGCGCGAGACGCTCGATTACTCGTACCAGAAGCAGCTGGAGCTGCTCCAGAAGGTACGCCGCGGGGTCGCCGACGTGGCCACCTCCCGCAAGCGTCTGGAGCTCCAGCTGAACCAGCTGAACGGCCAGTCCTCCAAGCTGGAGGAGCAGGGCAAGAAGGCGCTGGCGCTCGGCCGGGAGGACCTGGCCCGGGAGGCGCTGACGCGGCGCTCCGCGCTCCAGCAGCAGGTCTCCGACCTCCAGACGCAGCACGAGACGCTGCAGGCCGAGGAGAACAAGCTGACCCTGGCCGCCCAGCGGCTCCAGGCCAAGGTGGACGCCTTCCGCACCAAGAAGGAGACCATCAAGGCCACCTACACGGCCGCCCAGGCGCAGACGCAGATCGGCGAGGCGTTCTCCGGCATCTCCGAGGAGATGGGCGACGTGGGCCTGGCGATCCAGCGCGCCGAGGACAAGACGGCTCAGCTCCAGGCCCGTTCCGGCGCCATCGACGAGTTGCTGGCCTCGGGCGCCCTGGACGACCCGACGGGGACGTCCAAGGACGATCTGACCGCCGAGCTGGACCGGATCTCCTCCAACTCCGACGTGGAGCTGGAGCTGGAGCGGATGAAGGCCGAGCTGTCCGGCGGCAGCAGCGGCGGCCGGGCCGCCATCGAGGGCGGCAACGGCTCCGCGGCGCGCGGCGACCAGCAGGAGTCCCCGCGGTTCGACAAGCAGTGACAGCCTGTCCGCGCTGAAGAACACCTCCATCAGGGATCAGGGCAAGGAGAGCGGTGTGATCGTACGGATCATGGGCGAGGGGCAGGTGAAGCTGGATGACAGCCACTTCCCCAAGCTCAATGAACTCGACGACGAGCTGACGGCCGAGGTCGAGGCGCATGACGAGGAGGGGTTCCGGCGGACGCTGACCGCGCTGCTGGACGCCGTCCGCGGCATGGGCACGCCCCTGGACGCCGACGCGCTCGAACCGTCCGATCTGCTGCTCCCCCCGCCCGACGCGAGCATCGACGAGGTCCGCGCGATGCTCACCGACGACGGCCTCATCCCGGACTGACGACGGCACCGACCCCGGCCGCGCGGCGCGCGGCCGGTGCCGGACGGCGACCCCCGCTCGTACCCTGGCACTCGTGACTGCATCGTCCGGCACCCTCGCCCGCCCACGCTCCCGGCTGCATCCGCTCGTCGTGGACGCGCTGGTGGCGTCGGTGACGCTGCTGGTCGTCCTCATCATCTCCGTCACCACCAACAAGCACCCGGGCGCGCACGCCGCGGCGGCCGGGGGGTTCGGCGAGCGCCCGCTGCCGGCCCACACGGTGGTCACCGCGCTGCTGGGCGCGGGGGCGCTGGTGCTGCGGCGCCGCTCGCCCGGCCCGGTACTGGGCGCCACGCTGGTGCTGACGCTCGCCGAGCTGATCCTGGGCACCGTCTCGCATCCGCCGGCCGAGCGGCACACCTCGATGATGGTGATGGTGGCGCTGGCCCTGTTCACGGTGGCCGCCGCCACCGACCGGGCCACCACGCTGCGGGTGGGCACCGGCACGCTGGCGCTGATCACGGTGGCCGGGATGCTGCTGGGCGCCCAGCCCTGGTACGCCTCGGAGAACTTCGGCATCATCGCCTGGACGGCGCTGGCGGCGCTGGCGGGCGACGCGGTACGGCACCGGCGGGCCGCCGTCGACGCGATACGGGAGCGGGCCGAGCGCGCCGAGGCCACCCGCGAGGAGGAGGCCCGCCGCCGGGTCGCCGAGGAGCGGCTGCGGATCGCCCGCGAACTGCACGACGTGGTCGCCCATCACATCGCCCTGGTCAATGTGCAGGCCGGGGTGGCCTCGCACGTCATGGACAGCCGCCCGGACCAGGCCAAGGAGGCGCTGGCCCAGGTGCGGCTGGCCAGCCGGCAGGCGCTCAGCGAACTCCAGACCACGGTCGGACTGCTGCGGCACCGCGACGATCCGGTCGCCCCGACCGAGCCGACCAAGGGCCTGGCGGTGCTGGGCGATCTGGTGGACGGCTTCACCCGGGCCGGGATGGCGGTGGTGGTGGAGCGGGCCGGGGCGGACGAGCCGCCGCTGCCGTCCGCCGTGGACCTGGCCGCCTACCGGGTGGTGCAGGAGGCGCTCACCAATGTGCACAAGCACGCGGGGCCGGACGCCAAGGCGCTGGTGCGGATTCTGCGCACCGGGCGGGGTGACGGGGCGCGGCTGGAGGTGACCGTGCTCGACGACGGGCCCGGCGGCGCGCCGGTGCCGGCCGGCCGGGCGGGTGCCGGGGGCGGGCACGGGCTGACGGGGATGCGGGAGCGGGCCGCCGCGCTGGGCGGCAGCTGTGAGACCGGGCCGCTGGAAGGCGGCGGCTTCCGGGTACGGGTGGTGCTGCCGCTGCGGTCACCGGGCGGCCCCGCCGTGGAGCGGTCCGGTGCGGACCGCGGGTGGACGC
The DNA here is from genome assembly GCF_900116145.1 of Streptomyces harbinensis. Lineage (GTDB taxonomy): Bacteria > Actinomycetota > Actinomycetes > Streptomycetales > Streptomycetaceae > Streptomyces > Streptomyces carpaticus. The sequence continues at coordinate 405,267 of NZ_FPAB01000003.1, forward strand.
TTCCGTGCGTCTGAGAGGGAGTACGCATGATCCGGGTCGTGCTGGCCGATGACCAGGCGCTGCTCCGCAGCGCGTTCCGGGTGCTGGTGGAGTCCGAGCCGGACATGACGGTCACCGGTGAGGCGTCGGACGGTGCCGCGGCGCTGGCGGTGGTGCGGGAGCGGGGCGCGGACGTGGTGCTGATGGACATCCGGATGCCGGGCCTCGACGGGCTGGCGGCGACCCGGGAGATCAGCGCCGATCCGCTGCTGAGCGGGGTGCGGGTGGTCATTCTGACCACGTTCGAGTCGGACGACTACGTGGTGGAGTCGCTGCGGGCGGGCGCGTCCGGGTTTCTGGGCAAGGGGGCGGAGCCGGGGGAGCTGCTGTCGGCGATCCGGCTGGTGGCGGCGGGTGAGGCGCTGCTGTCGCCGGCTGCGACGCGTTCGCTGATCACCCGGTTTCTGGCAACCGGGGAGCGGGAGGGCGCCGGGCCGCCGGCCGCGGATCTCGATGTGCTGACCGCGCGGGAGCGCGAGGTGCTGGTGGAGGTGGCCGGCGGGCTGTCGAACGACGAGATCGCGGCGCGGCTGGAGGTCTCCCCGCTGACGGTGAAGACCCACATCAACCGGCTGCTGACCAAGCTGGCGGCCCGGGACCGGGCGCAGCTGGTGATGACCGCGTACGAGACGGGTCTGGTGCGGCCCCGGTTCCCGGGCTGAGGCCGGCCGGAACGGTGCGGTGTGCTCCGTTCCGGCCGGATGGCGTGCGGGTGCGGTCAGGGCAGGGCGAGCATCTGCTCCAGGGCGGCCTTGGCGTACTTCTCGGTCTCCGGGTCGACCGTGATGCGGTTGACGGTGCGGCCGGCGGCCAGTGCCTCCAGCGTCCACACCAGGTGGGGCAGGTCGATGCGGTTCATGGTGGAGCAGAAGCAGACGGTGCGGTCGAGGAAGACGATCTCCTTGCCCTCGGCGGCGTAACGATTCGCCAGCCGGCGGACCAGGTTCAGCTCGGTGCCGATGGCCCACTTCGAGCCGGCCGGGGCCGCCTCCAGGGTCTTGATGATGTACTCGGTCGATCCGACGTAGTCGGCGGCGGCCACCACCTCGTGCCGGCACTCGGGGTGCACCAGGACGTTGACGCCGGGGACCCGGGCCCGTACGTCCTCCACCGACTCCAGCGAGAACCGGCCGTGCACCGAGCAGTGGCCGCGCCACAGGATCATCTTCGCGTCCCGCAGCTGGTCGGCGGTGAGTCCGCCGCCGGGCTTGTGCGGGTTGTAGACGACGCAGTCCTCCAGGGACATGCCCAGGTCGCGGACGGCGGTGTTGCGGCCGAGGTGCTGGTCGGGGAGGAACAGCACCTTCTCGCCCTGCTCGAAGGCCCAGCGCAGCGCGCGCTCCGCGTTGGAGGAGGTGCAGATGGTGCCGCCGTGCCGGCCGGTGAAGGCCTTGATGTCGGCGGAGGAGTTCATGTACGAGACGGGCACCGTGGTGTCGGCGACGCCGGCCTCGGTGAGGACGTCCCAGGCCTCGGCGACCTGTTCGGCGGTGGCCATGTCGGCCATGGAGCAGCCGGCGGCCAGGTCGGGGAGGATGACCCGCTGGTCGTCGGTGGTGAGGATGTCGGCGGACTCGGCCATGAAGTGGACGCCGCAGAAGACGATGTACTCGGCGCCGGGCCGGGCGGCGGCGTCGCGGGCGAGCTTGAAGGAGTCGCCGGTGACGTCGGCGAACTGGATGACCTCGTCGCGCTGGTAGTGGTGTCCCAGGACGAACACCCGGTCGCCGAGCTGCTCCTTGGCGGCCCGTGCCCGGGCCACCAGGTCCGGGTCGGAGGGGGAGGGGAGGTCGCCGGGGCAGTCCACGCCGCGCTCGCTGGCGGCGTCGGCCTCGCGGCCGAGCAGCAGCAGGGCCAGGGGGCTGGGCCGGACATCCAGGGGATCGGCGGTGCTCGGGGCGGTGTTCACGGCCACCCAACCCTTTCCGGCGCGTCCACGCCTTTTCGTCTATCTGACGCTATGGATGATAGCGGCCCGGTGCCCGTTTGACGATGGCGAAAGCGTCAATGTGACGCATCCCCGGTTCCGGGGCCCCGGGGGTGTGCGAGCATGGGAAGAAGGGAAAAACACCCGCCCAGAACGGAATGATTCCGTAGGGCTTTCTGTTGGAGCAGCCGGCAGAGGATTCCGTACTACCCGGGAGAGAAGCAGATGTCCGTATCGGACAAGACCGCTGTGAGCGACGGCATCATCCTTTCCGACGCTGCCGCGGCCAAGGTGAAGAGCCTGCTGGAGCAGGAAGGCCGCGACGATCTCGCACTGCGTGTGGCGGTCCAGCCGGGCGGCTGCTCCGGGCTGCGCTACCAGCTCTTCTTCGACGAGCGCTCGCTCGACGGTGACGTCGTCAAGGACTTCGACGGCGTCAAGGTCGTCACCGACCGGATGAGCGCCCCGTACCTGGGCGGCGCCTCCATCGACTTCGTCGACACCATCGAGAAGCAGGGCTTCACCATCGACAACCCGAACGCCACCGGCTCCTGCGCCTGCGGCGACTCCTTCAGCTGACGGCCGGGCCCGCACCCCGTACCCGCGCGAAGGGCGGCGGCCCCCCCGATCGGGGGGGCCGCCGCCCTTCGTCGTCTCCCGCGCCGGGCGGTCCGCCGGTCAGCTCACCGGGATCTCCTCGCCCCACGCGTCGACCAGCGTCCGGTCACCGATGGGGGAGTCCAGGCTCAGCTCGCCGGTCTGCTCCTGGGCCACCAGGATGCACGCCTCGTACGGGTCGCCCGGGATCTCCTCGACCAGCACCCGCACCTGATCCGCCGACTCCTCGGCGACCAGCCGGTACTCGGCGCACACCCCGGTCCAGTAGCTGAGGACCAGGGTGGTGTCCCCGGACGCGTACGGCTCGACGCTCGTCCCGGTCGTGCCGGGCTCCCCGGCCGGCTCACCGCCGTCGTCGCCCGGGTGCGCCGGCTCGGCGGAGGAGTCACCGGGGGCGCCGTCCCCGCCGTTGCCGCCGTCGCCGTGCCGCTGGGCGTACGCCGTGTCGTACTCCACCGCGGGGAGCTGGAGCGTGGTCTGCGTCCCGTCCTCCAGGGTGATCGTGTAGGACCAGGCGGGCACCAGCAGCTCGGGACCGGCGTCGGCCCACAGCCACTGCATCAGCGCCTGCTCGGCCCCGGTCACCTCGGCGGAGGACCGGTCGGGCAGCTCGGTGACCTCGGGCAGCGCCGGATACCCGGGCTCCGCGCACACCGGCTCCGCCGCCGAGGTGTCCTCGCCCGCCGGATCGCCGTCCGCGTGCGGCATCTCCCCGGGCCGCGCCTCGGGCACCTGCCCGTACTCCGGCACGGGAAGGATCTCGGGCTGCATGTCCGGGACCAGCGTCGGGCAGTCCACCGGGTCCGGCGCCATCGACGGCACCTCCACGTGCGGCGGCAGCTCCGCGTTGCGCCGGTCCAGCCGCTCCTGGGCGCTCATCATGTCCTGTTCGCCGACGACCTCCGGGTCGCCCAGCGCGCCGGCGGCGGACACGACCGTGCCCTGCGGCGACACCGCGATCTCGGTCTCCAGACCGTGCGCCCGCAGCCCGTCCACCTCGCGCGGGAAGACCAGCGTGCGGTTGCCGTCCCCGTGCTCCACGCTCTCCACCGGGGCGTCCGACAGCCCGAGCGCCGCCACCAGCCCCGCGGCGGCCTCCAGCGCCTCCTCCTGGGACGGCGCCGGCTCCGCCGGCTTCGCGGGGGCGCCGTCGCTGCTCACCGCCTCGTCCGGGTCGTACGGCTCGTACGGCAGGTCCAGGGTGTACAGGTCGTAGGGACCGCTCTGGTAGTACCAGCGGCCGGTCTCCTCGGTCACCGACAGGGAGGGCCCGTCCGCGTCCGGACCCGCGACGGTCCACCAGCTGCCCTCGTCGAGCCGGGGCTCGCCCTCCACGCCCAGCAGCGCGGCGAGTTCGGCGACCCGCGCCTCGCCGGTCCCCGTGCCGAACCCGTACACCTCGGCGCTGCCCGGCCCCTCCGGCAGCGGCCCGGCGGCGGACAGCGGCACCCCGTCCCACGGGGTCGGCCAGTCCGGCGCGATGCCCTGCTCGGTCCGCCCCGGGGCGGCCGGCTCGATGGCCGGGTCGTCCCCCGCGTTCCCGCGCACCTCGTCGCCGTCCCGGCCGAAGACCGCCTGCGCCCCGAACAGGCCCCCGGCCAGCAGGGCCACCCCCAGCGCCCCGGCGGTGACCGTCAGCCAGCGCGGGCGCTCCGCGCGGGGCGGCGCACCGTCCGGGACGACCACATCCGTCTCCTGCGTCATGGTCCCGCTCCTCTCATCGCCTGTCGCCACTGGGACGGACCGACCCCCCACCGGGTTCCTGGGGCCGCGGGTAGCCTGGACGGGCCCGTATCCGTGTACTCGTGCCTCACCGGGAGCAGCCCACCGTGCGCATCGCCGTCTCCGGCTCCATCGCCCATGACCATCTGATGACCTTCCCCGGCCGGTTCGCCGACCAGCTGGTGGGGGATCAGCTGCACACCGTCTCGCTCTCCTTCCTGGTGGACGCCCTGGAGGTACGGCGCGGCGGCGTCGGCGCCAACATCTGCTTCGGCATGGGGCAGCTGGGCGCCCGCCCGATCCTGGTGGGCGCGGCCGGCGCCGACTTCGAGGAGTACCGGGCCTGGCTGGACCGGCACGGGGTGGACACCTCCGCCGTACGGATCTCCGAGGTGCTGCACACCGCCCGCTTCGTGTGCACCACGGACGCCGACCACAACCAGATCGGCTCCTTCTACACCGGCGCGATGAGCGAGGCCCGGCTGATCGAGCTGGCGGCCGTGGCCGCCCGGGTCGGCGACCTCGACCTGGTGCACATCGGGGCGGACGACCCCGAGGCGATGCTGCGGCACACCGAGGAGTGCCGCACCCGGGGCATCCCGTTCGCCGCCGACTACTCGCAGCAGCTGGCGCGGATGGACGGCGAGAACATCAAGACCCTCACCGAGGGCGCCGCGTACCTCTTCAACAACGAGTACGAGAAGGCGCTCATCGAGACCAAGACCGGCTGGTCGGCCGAGGAGGTGCTGAGCAAGGTCGGCACCCAGGTCACCACGCTCGGCGCGCGCGGGGTGCGCATCGACCGGGCGGGCGAGGAGACCATCTTCGTCGGCTGCCCGGAGGAGGAGTCCAAGACCGACCCGACCGGGGTCGGCGACGCCTTCCGGGCCGGCTTCCTGGCGGGGCTCGCCTGGGGCGCCTCCCTGGAGCGCGCGGCGCAGGTGGGCTGCATGCTGGCGACGCTGGTGATCGAGACGGTCGGGACCCAGGAGTACACGCTGCGGCGCGGCGCGTTCATGGACCGCTTCACCAAGACCTACGGCGAGGACGCCGCCGCCGAGGTGCGGGAACACCTGCTGTAGCGGCCCCGCTCACCGCGCGCGGCGGACCCGGTACGCCCGCCCCGCGCCCGGTGCGCCCTCCTCGCCCAGATAGGTCTGGCGGTGGGTGTGGCACCAGGCGGGGATGTCGAGACCGGCGGCCTCGTCGTCCGACAGGACGGTGACCACCGTGCCCACCGGCACGGTGCCGATCACCTGGGCGAGTTCGGTGACCGGGACGGGGCAGCGCTTGCCGAGGGCGTCCACCGTCACCCCGTCCGGCCCGGTTTCCACGACGGGCCGGACGGCGGGGGCCAGCTGGGCGCGGACGGAGGCGACGGCCTCGGGCAGGGTGGCCAGGAAGCGGTTGACCTCGCCGCGGGTCGTGCCGGGCGGCAGCGAGACCCGGACGTTGCCCTCGGACAGCACGCCCATGGCGCGCAGCACGTGGCTGGGCGTCAGGGTGGAGGAGGTGCACGAGGAGCCGGAGGAGACCGCGAACCCGGCCCGGTCCAGGGCGTGCAGCAGGGCCTCGCCGTCCGCGTACAGGCAGGAGAAGGTGACCAGGTGCGGCAGCCGCCGCTCCGGGTCGCCGACGACCTCGGTGTCCGCGACGAGTTCGGGCACCCGGGCCCGGATCCGGTCCACCAGCGGGGCCAGCCGGGCCGCCTCCGCAGCCGCCTCCTGGCGCACCGCGCGCAGCGAGGCGGCGGCGGCCACGATGGCGGGGATGTCCTGCGCGCCGGGCGCGACGGGCGGCGGGGGAGCGAACCGTACGCCCTTGCGGACCACGAGCAGTCCGACACCTCCCGGGCCGCCCCACTTGTGGGCGCTGGCCGCCAGTAGCGACCAGTCGCCCTCCACCGGGCCCCAGGGCAGCGACTGGGCGGCGTCCACCAGCAGCGGGACCCCGGCCGCCCAGCACAGTTCGGCGGCCTCGGCGACCGGCTGGGTGGTGCCCACCTCGTGGTTGGCGGACTGGAGGCAGACGAGGGCGGCCGGGTCGCCGTCGCCGAGCGCGGCGCGCAGTCCGTCGACGGCCAGCCGCCCCGTACGGTCCACCGCCAGCCGGGTGACCTCGCCGCCCGCGCTCTCGTGGGCCTCGGCGGCGTGCAGCACGGCCGAGTGTTCGACCGAGGAGACGAGCAGCCGGCGGCTCACCCGGCGGCGTCCGGCCAGCGCGCCGGCGATGCCGGTGTGCAGGGCGCGGGTACCGGAGGTGGTGAAGGTCAGTTCGTCCGGGCGGCAGCCGGCCGCCTCCGCCGCCGACTCGCGCGCCGCGTCGAGCAGCAGCCGGGCCCGGCGGCCCTCGCGGTGCGGGCGGCCCGGGTCGGCCCAGCCGTCGTCGAGGGCGGCCAGCAGCGCCTGCCGGGCGACCGGGTGCAGGGGGAGGGAGGAGGCGGCGTCGAAGTAGGGCACGCCCCGAACGTAACGCCACCGTGTCAACGCGCGGCGACCGGCCACCCGGTCGTACAGGTGTGCGTGCCGCCCTCCCGCCGCGTCAGAATGGGGCGGTGACCCGGTACTCGGCGGCCGGGGGAACCGGCGCGCCGGGTTGGGCACCCTCCCCGCACGACCTCAAATAGCGTCCAGTAGGGTTTGCACCGCATAAACATCCAAACCCCTGCCCGTGTCAGGGCCGGTGCCCCCGCCCCGGGCGAAGGCAGTGGCCGTATTACCGCGGGCGAGACTCTCGGGAAGGCGCTACGTGAGTCCCAACGGCTCCGACCGCTCGTCGCGGCGCCCGGTGCGGCGGATCCTGCCGCAGGCGTTGCTCGCGGGCTTGGTCCTGGCGACCGCGACAGGTTGCACATCCGAGGACTTCCCCCGTCTCGGTATGCCCACCCCGGTGACGGAGGAGGCGCCGCGCATTCTGTCCCTGTGGCAGGGCTCGTGGGCCGCCGCACTGGTGACGGGCGTGATCGTGTGGGGGCTGATCCTGTGGAGTGCCTTCTTCCACCGGCGGTCCAGGACCAAGGTGGAAGTGCCGCCGCAGAACCGGTACAACCTGCCCATCGAGGCGCTGTACACGCTGGTTCCGCTGGTGATCGTCTCGGTCCTCTTCTACTTCACCGCACGTGACCAGACCAAGCTCCTGGAGACCTCCGACCAGCCGGACCACGTGATCAACGTGGTCGGTTTCCAGTGGAGCTGGGGCTTCAACTACCTGGAGCCGGTCGGGCACCTCTCCCAGGAGACCGAGACCCAGAAGTTCGCCCACAACGCTCCGGAGCTGGACTCCATCCCGGACCGCTTCATGGAGGCGGTGCCGCAGGACGCGGACGGGGTCTACACCGTGGGCGCGCTGGACGACCGCGACCCGGACACCGGCAACCCCGGGCCCACCCTGTGGCTGCCCGAGGGCGAGACCGTCCAGTTCATCATCACCTCGCGGGACGTCAACCACTCCTTCTGGGTGGTTCCGTTCCTGATGAAGCAGGACGCGATCCCCGGGCACACCAACCGCTTCGAGGTGACCCCGAACAAGCAGGGCACCTTCATGGGCAAGTGCGCCGAGCTGTGCGGCGAGGCCCACGCCCGGATGCTCTTCAACGTGAAGGTCGTCTCTCCCGAGGAGTACCAGCAGCACCTCCAGGATCTGGCCGCACAGGGCCAGACGGGCTTCATCCCGGCGGGCATCGAGCAGACGGAAGCCGCCACTAACGCGGAGACGAACCAGCCGTGACAATCCTTGACACCCCACAGGAGGCCGGCGCCGCGAAGGCAGTGCCGCCGGTGCGCCGGAAACAGCCCGGCAACATTGTGATCAAGTGGCTCACCACCACCGATCACAAGACGATCGGCACGATGTACCTGCTGACGTCGTTCATCTTCTTCATCATCGGCGGCGTCATGGCGCTCATCATGCGCGCCGAGCTGGCCCGTCCGGGTCTGCAGCTGGTCTCCAAGGAGCAGTTCAACCAGCTGTTCACCATGCACGGCACGGTGATGCTGCTGCTCTTCGCGACGCCGCTGTTCGCCGGCTTCGCCAACTGGATCATGCCGCTCCAGATCGGCGCGCCGGATGTGGCCTTCCCCCGGCTGAACATGCTGGCGTACTGGCTGTACCTCTTCGGCGGTCTGCTGGTGGTCGCGGGCTTCTTCACCCCGCAGGGCGCGGCGAGCTTCGGCTGGTTCGCCTACTCACCGCTGTCGGACGCGGTCAGGTCACCGGGTGTCGGTGCCGACATGTGGGTGATGGGCCTGGCCTTCTCCGGCTTCGGCACCATCCTGGGCGCGGTCAACTTCATCACCACGATCATCTGCATGCGCGCCCCCGGCATGACGATGTTCCGGATGCCGATCTTCACCTGGAACGTGCTGCTCACCGGTGTGCTGGTGCTGCTGGCCTTCCCGGTGCTGGCCGCCGCGCTCTTCGCGCTCGCCGCCGACCGGGTGTTCGGGGCGCAAATCTTCAATCCGGCCAATGGCGGCTCGATTCTGTGGCAACACCTCTTCTGGTTCTTCGGCCATCCAGAGGTGTACATCATCGCGCTGCCGTTCTTCGGCATCATCTCGGAGATCATCCCGGTCTTCAGCCGCAAGCCGATCTTCGGTTACATCGGTCTGGTCATCGCCACCATTTCCATCGCCGGTCTGTCGGTGACGGTGTGGGCGCACCACATGTACGTGACGGGAGCGGTACTCCTACCGTTCTTCTCGTTCATGACCTTCCTGATCGCGGTACCGACCGGGGTGAAGTTCTTCAACTGGATCGGCACCATGTGGAAGGGGTCACTGAGTTTCGAGACCCCGATGCTGTGGTCGATCGGCTTCCTGGTCACCTTCCTCTTCGGTGGTCTGACCGGCGTCATCCTGGCCTCCCCGCCGCTGGACTTCCACGTCTCGGACACCTACTTCGTGGTGGCGCACTTCCACTACGTGGTCTTCGGCACGGTGGTCTTCGCGATGTTCGCCGGCTTCCACTTCTGGTGGCCGAAGTGGACCGGCAAGATGCTGGACGAGCGGCTCGGGAAGATCACCTTCTGGACGCTGTTCATCGGCTTCCACGGCACCTTCCTGGTGCAGCACTGGCTGGGCACCGAGGGCATGGTGCGGCGGTACGCGGACTATCTCGCCGCGGACGGCTTCACCGCGCTGAACACCATCTCGACCATCAGCTCGTTCCTGCTGGGCATGTCGATGCTGCCGTTCTTCTACAACGTCTGGAAGACGTGGAAGTACGGTGAGCCGGTCAACACGGACGACCCGTGGGGTTACGGCCGCTCGCTGGAGTGGGCGACCTCGTCCCCGCCGCCGCGGCACAACTTCCTCACGCTGCCGAAGATCCGTTCCGAATCGCCGGCCTTCGACCTGCACCACCCGGAGCTGGCGGCTCTGGACGCCCTGGAGAACTCCGATCCCCGCACCGCGGTGACCGGCGGCACCGAGGGCCGTACCGAGTCCGAGGGAGATGCCAAGTGAAGATCCAGGGTTATCTCTTCAGCGGCATCGCCCTGTTCATGCTGGGCGCGGCCATCGTCTACGGTCTGTGGTCCAAGGAGCCGGTCGGTACCACCGCGCTGTTCCTGTCCTTCTCGCTGGCCGCGATGATCGGGTTCTACCTGGTCTTCACCGCCCGCCGGGTGGACACCGGGGCCCAGGACCGCAAGGACGCCGACGTCGCGGACGACGCGGGCGAGCTGGGCTTCTTCGCCCCGCACAGCTGGGCGCCGCTGGTGCTGGCGCTCGGTGGTCTGACGGCCTTCATGGGCCCGGTCTTCGGCTGGTGGCTGGCGTTCTTCACCCTGCCGCTGCTGGCGATCGGTCTGTGGCTGTGGGTGTTCGAGTTCTACCGGGGCGAGAACCAGAACCAGTAGCACCGCGCCGCACACCGCTGCCGTACGCCGCCGGCCCCCGGGGACCCCTCCCCGGGGGCCGGCGGCGTACGACGCGTCCGGCGGGTCCCCCGAATGCGGGATCTCCGCGCGCCCTGTCGGAGTATTATTCGTATTTTGTGACCATGGGTCACGTAAGAGGCATCTCGGACAGCGCGCCCAGCAGGGCGGTCGCATCCCGCCGGACGGCGCTCAGCTGCGCCCTGATACTCGCCCCGCTGATGGTCTGGGTCACCGCGTGCAGCGACAGCTCCCGGTCCCTCACGGGCACGCCCTACGACGCCACCGAACAGCTCTCCTTCGGCCCCGCCGGGGACAGCACCGCGGCCGTCGACCCGGACGCGCCGCTGAAGATCACCAGCACGGACACCGACGGCCGGATCACCGACGTGGTGGCCACCGACGCCGTCGGCCGCACCATCACCGGACAGCTGTCCGAGGACGGCAGCAGCTGGCACAGCACCACGCCGCTGGCGGCCGGTGCCAGCTACACCGTTCAGGTGAGCACCGAGAACGACAGCGGGCGCCCGGGACGGGGCACCCACACCTTCACCACCGGCGACTCCGCCGCCGCCCCGCTGGAGATCGAACTCGGCCCCACCGCCGGCACCTACGGCGTGGGCCAGCCGCTCACCGCCGAGCTGAGCGAGGAGGTCGCCGACCCGGCCGAGCGCGCCGTGGTCGAGAGCGCCCTCGTGGTGGCCTCCGAACCGCAGGTGGAGGGCTCCTGGCACTGGGTGGACGACACCCTGCTGCACTACCGCCCCAAGGAGTACTGGCCCGCCGGGTCGAGCGTCACCGTGCGCTCGGAGCTGGCCGGCCTCCACATCCGGGACGGACTGCGCGGCGGGGCGGCCCAGGAACTCCAGCTGAGCATCGGCGACCGGGTGGAGGCCCTCGCCGACATCAGCGGCCACTGGATGACGGTCAGCCGCAACGGCGAGGTGCTGCGCACCATCCCGATCACCACCGGCAAGGAGGGCTTCGCCACCCGGGACGGCAAGAAGGTCGTGCTCGGCCAGGAGCGCAACGTCCGGATGACCGGCACCAGCATCGGCATCCCGGCCGGCAGCTCCGAGTCCTACGACCTCGACGTCTCCTGGGCCACCCGGCTGACGTGGAGCGGCGAGTACGTGCACGCCGCGCCCTGGTCGGTGGGCTCCCAGGGCAGCGCCAACGTGAGCCACGGATGCACCGGAATGAGTGACGCCAACGCGCAGTGGTTCTTCGAGACGGTACGCCCGGGTGACATCGTCGAACACATCAACGGTTTCGGCGAGGACATGGCGCCGTTCGGCAACGGCTTCGGCGACTGGAACCTCTCCTGGGAGGCGTGGCTGGCCGGCAGCGCGCTGCACGCCCCGGACGGCCCCGCCGAGGCCGCGGGCAGCCCCAGCAGGCTCGCTCCGGCGCTGTGAGGGCCTCTCCCGGGCCCGCGGCGCGCCCGGGCGGGCCCGTTCCTCCCCCGGCCCGCGCCGGGGGAGGAACGGGGTCAGGCGACGGCGGGCAGCCGCGAGCGCAGCAGCGCCGCCAGGGCGTCCGCCAGCTGCGCCGGCTCCACCGGGTGCGGGACGGCCGCCTCCGCCCGGCTCCAGGTCGCCAGCCAGGCGTCCTGCGGCCGGCCGATCAGCAGCAGCACCGGCGGGCAGTCGAAGATCTCGTCCTTGATCTGCCGGCACACCCCCATCCCGCCCGCCGGGACGGCCTCGCCGTCCAGCACGCACACATCGATCCCGCCCCGCTCCAGCTGGGACAGCACCGCGGGCAGGGTGGCGCACTCCACATACTCGACCGCCGGCGCATCCGCGGCGGGGCGGCGACCGGCCGCCAGACGTACCTGTTCGCGGGTGTTCGCGTCGTCGCTGTAGACCAGCACCGTTGCGGTCTCCTGCATCGTTCCTCCGCGTGAATGGACGGGTAGCGTGGCCCGGATGCTACTCCGTCACCACCGCCGGGCGGCAGGGGTCGCGGGCCCGGGTGTGGTGCCGCGTCACCGCTGGACATACCGCTTGGACACACCGAATGGCACCCCCCGGCTAAGCGCCGGATAAGCGACCGACATAATGTCGGGCGTGGCGACAGCAACAGCAGTAGAAACCGGGCGCGCACACCCCTCGGTCAACAGGCCGAATGTCGTCAGCGTCGGAACCGTCATCTGGCTGAGTTCCGAGCTGATGTTCTTCGCGGCGCTCTTCGCGATGTACTTCACCCTGCGATCGGTGATGGGAGCCGAGTTCTGGACGGATAAGGCGGACACGCTCAACGTCCCCTTCGCCCTGGGCAACACCACGATCCTGGTGCTCTCTTCCCTGGCGTGCCAGCTCGGCGTGTTCGCCGCCGAGCGCGGTGACGTCAAGAAGCTGCGCCTGTGGTTCGTGGTCACCTTCGTCATGGGCGCGATCTTCATCGGCGGCCAGGTGACGGAGTACGTGGAACTGGTGCACGAGGGCATCTCCCTGTCCTCCGACCCCTACGGGTCCGCCTTCTACCTCACCACCGGCTTCCACGGCCTCCACGTGCTGGGCGGACTGATCGCCTTCCTGCTGGTCCTGGGACGGACCTACGCGGCGCGGCGGTTCACCCATGAGCAGGCCACGTCGGCCATCGTCGTGTCGTACTACTGGCACTTCGTGGATGTCGTCTGGATCGGCCTCTTCGCCACGATCTACCTGATCAAGTAGCCGGTCGCCGCACCGGACGCGCTCCGACGCACACCTCAAGCACCGACGCAGCAGATCCTGACACCGGGGTAATCCGTGAAAAAGCTCTCCGCACGACGGCGCCATCCGCTGGCTGCGCTCGTCGTCCTCATCTTCGCGCTGGCGGTCACCGGGGGGCTGTACGCCGTACTGGCTCCCTCAGGTGAGGCAAAGGCCGAGGACTCGGCCCAGTCCCTCGCCATCGAGGAGGGCAAGAAGCTCTACGACGTGGGCTGCTCCAGCTGCCACGGCGCGGGCGGCCAGGGCGGTACCGGCGGTCCGTCCCTGGTGGGTGTCGGTGCCGCGTCCGTGGACTTCCAGGTGGGCACCGGCCGGATGCCGATGGCGCAGCCCGGCCCGCAGGCCGTGGTCAAGCCCACCGTCTACGACCAGGCCGAGATCGACCAGCTCGCCGCGTACATCGCCTCCCTGGGCCCCGGCCCGGCGGTGCCGGAGGCCGAGGCCTACGACCCCGCCGGCGGCGACCCGGCGCGCGGTGGCGAACTCTTCCGCACCAACTGCTCGCAGTGCCACAACTACACCGGCCAGGGCGGCGCCCTGACGCACGGCAAGTTCGCCCCCAACCTGGCCGACGTGAACCCCAGGCACATCTACGAGGCCATGCTGACCGGCCCGCAGAACATGCCGTCCTTCCCCGACGGGGTGCTCCCCGAGGACGCCAAGCGCGACATCATCGCCTGGCTGGACGCGACCAACACCTCCGAGTCGCCCAACCCCGGCGGTCTGAGCCTGGGTGGCTACGGCCCGGTCGGTGAGGGCTTCTTCGCCTGGACCATCGGCATCGGCCTGCTCATCGCCGTGGCCGTGTGGATCGCCGCCCGCAGCGCGAAGGCGAAGAAGTCATGAGCAATCCCGACGACAACGACTCCCGGAACACCGACAACAACGTGTCTGACGAACACCTGCCCAGTGAGCAGGGACACGGCGAGGTGGCCCCGGCGGACGACCCGTTCGCCGACCCCGGCCTGCCGCCGCACGAACACCGCAGGCAGGACATCGACGAGCGGGCCGCCAAGCGGTCCGAGCGCACCGTCGCCCTGCTGTTCACGGTGTCCATGCTCGCCACGATCGGCTTCATCGCCTCCTACGTGGCCATCCCGATCGACAAGATCGTCTACATCTGGCCCTTCGGTCACATCAGCGGGCTGAACTTCGCCCTCGGTCTGACGCTGGGTCTGGCCCTGTTCTGCATCGGCGCCGGCGCGGTCCACTGGGCCCGCACGCTGATGTCGGACGAGGAGATGGTCGACGAGCGCCACCCGATCCAGGCCGCCCCCGAGGTCAAGGCCCAGGTCCTGGCGGACTTCGCGGCCGGCACCAAGGAATCGCAGTTCGGCCGCCGGAAGCTGGTGCGCACCACGCTCTTCGGCGCGCTGGCCCTGGTGCCGCTCTCCGGTGTGGTGCTGCTGCGCGACCTCGGTCCGCTGCCCGGCGACAAGCTGCGCCACTCGAAGTGGAAAGCCGGCTCGCTGATCATCAACGAGAACACCATGCAGCCGCTGCGGCCCGAGGACATCACCGTCGGTTCGCTCACCCAGGCCATGCCGGAAGGGCTCGACCCGCACGATCACGACTTCCTGGTCGAGATCGCCAAGGCCGCGGTCATGCTGGTCCGCCTGGAGCCGAAGGACATCAAGGACCCGAAGTCGGCCGAGTGGGGCCACGAGGGCATCCTGTGCTTCTCCAAGATCTGCACGCACATCGGTTGCCCGGCCACCCTGTACGAGCAGCAGACCCACCACGCGCTGTGCCCCTGCCACCAGTCGACGTTCGACCTCGCCGACGGGGCCCGGGTGCTGTTCGGCCCGGCGGGCCACCCGCTGCCGCAGCTGCGTATCACGGTGAACGACGACGGTTATCTCGAAGCCCTCGGTGACTTCGAGGAGCCCCCCGGCCCGAGCTTCTGGGAGCGCGGATGAGTACGGCAACCAAGACCGCCGAGGCCCCGGAGGCATCGTCCTCCCGGGGCAAGGCGCCCGCCGGCGAGCGCATCGCCGACTGGGCGGACGGCCGGCTGGGGATCTACTCCCTGGCCAAGGCCAACCTGCGCAAGATCTTCCCGGACCACTGGTCCTTCCTGCTGGGCGAGGTCTGCCTCTACGCCTTCATCATTCTCATCGCGACCGGCGTCTATCTGACGCTGTTCTTCGTGCCGAGCATGGCGGAGGTCGAGTACCACGGCTCCTACGGCCCCATGAACGGGGTGCTGATGTCCGAGGCGTACGCCTCGACACTGGACATCAGCTTCGAGGTGCGCGGTGGTCTGCTCGTGCGGCAGATCCACCACTGGGCCGCGCTGATCTTCGTGGTCGGCATCTTCATGCACATGATGCGGGTGTTCTTCACCGGCGCCTTCCGCAAGCCGCGTGAGATCAACTGGGTCTTCGGCTTCCTGCTGTTCGTGCTGGCGCTGGTGACCGGTCTGACCGGTTACTCGCTGCCGGACGACCTGCTCTCCGGTGTCGGTATCCGCTTCATGGAGGGCGCGATCCTGTCGGTGCCGATCGTCGGCACCTACCTCCAGATGTTCGTGTTCGGCGGGGAGTTCCCCGGTACGGACATCATCCCGAGGTTCTTCATCGCGCACGTGCTGCTGCTGCCGGGCATCATGGCGGCGCTGGTGGTCGCCCACCTGATCCTGATCGTGTACCACAAGCACACGCACTACGCCGGGCCCGGCCGGAAGAACACCAACGTGGTGGGCTACCCGCTCTTCCCGGTGTACATGGCGAAGGCCGGCGGGTTCTTCTTCCTGGTCTTCGGTGTGATCACGATCATCGCCGCCACCACCACCATCAACGGGGTGTGGGTGCTCGGTCCCTACCGGCCCGACCAGATCACCTCCAACGCCCAGCCCGACTGGTATCTGGGCTTCTCCGAGGGCCTGGTGCGCATGATGCCCGGCTGGGAGTGGGTGATCCCGGGCGGGTACACGCTGAACTTCGGTCTGCTCGTACCGCTCGCGGTCTTCCCGACCATGCTGATGGTCATCGCGCTGTACCCGTTCTTCGAGAACTGGGTCACCAAGGACCGGCGCGAGCACCACATCGCGGAGCGCCCGCGCAACGCGCCGACCCGTACCGCGTTCGGTGTGGCGTGGATCAGCTGGTACCTGGTCGCCCTGGTGGCCGGTGGCAACGACGTCATCGCGCTGAAGTTCGACCTGTCGATCAACACGATCACCTGGATCTGCCGGGTCTCCTTCTTCGTCCTGCCGGTGCTGGTCTTCTGGGCCACCCGCAGGGTCTGTCTGGGCCTTCAGCGCCGGGACAAGGAGAAGGTGCTGCACGGCCGCGAGTCCGGTGTGATCAAGAAGCTGCCGCACGGTGAGTTCATCGAGGTCCACGAACCGCTGTCCCGCGAGCAGCTGCACACCCTCACCGCGCACGACCAGTACCGGCCGGCCGAGCTGCCGCCCGCGACGGACGAGAACGGTGTCCGCAACAAGGTGGGCCTGATCGAGAAGCTGCGGGTGAAGGTCAGCCGGGGCTACTTCGGGGAGAGCGGCCAGATCGCCAAGCCGACCGCCGAGGAGTACCGCGAGATCACCGAGGGTCACGGCCACCACTGAGCCACCGCCCTCGACAGCACGCCCGGAGCCCCCGTCCGATCATCGGACGGGGGCTCCGGGCGTGTGCGGGGGCAGGCTAGGCTTCGCCGCAGAAGATCCCCGGATCCCCAGAGGTGAGCCATGAGCACTGTGCCCCCCGTCGGTGACGACGCCGCGGCGGCCCGCAGCTGGCCGGAGCTGCTCACCTCCCTGATCGGCGGGAAGAACCTCGACGCCGGGGACACCGCCTGGGCGATGGACCGCATCATGCGCGGCGAGGCCACCGGCGCGCAGATCGCCGGCTTCGCGGTGGCGCTGCGCGCCAAGGGCGAGACGGTGGAGGAGATCACCGGCCTGGTCCGCGCGATGTACGCGCACGCCCGGCTCATCGACATCCCCGGCCCCACCGTCGACATCGTCGGCACCGGCGGCGACCGGGCCAGGACCGTCAACATCTCCACCATGTCGGCCATCGTGGTGGCCGGCACCGGCGCGAAGGTCGTCAAGCACGGCAACCGCGCCGCCTCCAGCGCCAGCGGGGCCTCGGACGTCCTGGAGAAGCTGGGCGTCAATCTGACGCTCTCCCCCGAGCGGGTGGCCGAGGTCGCCGAGGAAGCGGGCATCACCTTCTGCTTCGCCGCCGCCTTCCACCCCGCGCTGCGGCACGTGGCGGCGGCCCGCCGCGAACTGGGGGTGGCGACCGCGTTCAACTTCCTCGGCCCGCTGACCAATCCGGCCCGGGTGGCCGCCCAGGCCACCGGCGTGGCCGATGCCCGGATGGCGCCGATCATGGCCGGGGTGCTGGCCGAGCGCGGCAGTTCGGCGCTGCTGTTCCGCGGCGACGACGGCCTGGACGAGCTGACCACCACCGCCACCTCCACCGTCTGGGTGGTGCGGGACAAGACGGTGCGCCGGGAGACGTTCGACCCGCGGGAGGTGGGCATCGAGCTGGTGCCGGTGGAGGCGCTGCGCGGGGCCGACGCCTCGTACAACGCCGATGTGGCGCGCCGGCTGCTGGCCGGGGAGAGCGGCCCGGTGCGCGACGCCGTCCTGCTGAACTCGGCCGCCGCGCTGGTGGCGCTGGAGGGCGGCGAGGGACCGCTGGCCGAGCGGATCACGGCCGCGATGGGGCGGGCGGCGCAGTCCATCGACTCGGGGGCCGCGCGCGACACCCTGGAGCGCTGGGTCACGGCCACCCAGCGCTGAACCGGCGGGGCGGCGCGGCCGGGACGTCCCCCGTGCCGCGCCGCCCGGGCGTTCAGCCGGTCAGGAGTCCAGGCCGATGGCGAACGCCGCCTCCAGGTCGTGCTGCGAGTAGGCGCGGAACGCGATGTGGGTTTCGGTCGACTCCACGCCGGGAACCTTGCTGATCCTGCCGGGGATCACGTCCGCCAGATCGTCGTGACGGGGGACGCGCACGATGGCGATCAGGTCGTGGGCGCCGGTCACCGAGTACACCTCGCTGACGCCTTCCAGGGCCGCGATGGCCTCGGCGATCTCCGGGATGCGGTCCACGCTGGTCTTGATGAGCACGATGGAGGTGATCACGGTGGGCCTTCCCCGGTGTCGATGGTCGCGGTACGCCGCTCACCTTAGCCGCCGTACGCGGGGGGTCCGCCGGACGGGCGATCCCCGGTGCCTGAGCACACGGGCACGGACACAGGCCGTAGGGTGACGGTGCGGGTGACCACAGTCTCCCCCCGGACGAGGTCCGGGAGGTACCCCCAGGCCCGGCACTACAGAAGGCAGGCGGAACCATGGCGTACTCTCAGCCGGCGGATGCCGACGGACAGGTGTGACCGGTCATGGATGCCACGGATGGCGATGAAGGAGCAGCCGAGCCCGCCGAGAGCCTGGACCGTCCGCTGCCGGAGAAGGTCCGGCACCGGGTGATCGCGGTGGCCGGAGACGCCTTCGCCGGCCTGACCGTCGCCGAGCTGCCGCCCGTCCTGCGGCAGTACGCCCGCTTCACCCCCGCCCGCCGCATCCGGCACGGCGGCGCCGCCATCGCCACCGCCCTGGAGGGCGACACCCTCTTCCGGCACCGGGTGGCCGCCCGGCTGCGCGCCGCCGAACCCGGACTCGCCGAGGCCGTGGAGAGCGGTACGGTACCGGCCGCCGCCGACCCGGTCGAGGTCGCCGCCACCGCCTATCTGCTGCGGCCACCGGGCTGGGCCAAGCTGGTGGCGGCCGCCGGGGAGGAGGCGCAGCGCGCCCAGGACGAACGCGCCGGCGAGGAGCGCGAGCGGGAACTCGCCCGGCTGCGTACCGAACTCGCCGAGGCGCGGGCCACCGCCAGGACCGACACCGAGCGGCTGCGCGCCGAACTGGAGGCGGCCCGCAAGGAGACCGACGCGGTGCACCGCAAACTCCGCAGCGCGCTCAGCGATGTCCGGCGCGGCGAGGCCACCGCGCGCAAGCTGCGCGCCGAACTGGAGACGGTCCGGGGCGAGGCCGCCGCCGCCCGCGCCGCCGCCGACAGTGAGGCGCGGCGGCTGCGGTCCCGGCTGGCCGAGGCCGAATCCGCCCTGGAATCGGGGCGGAAGGCGGTCCGCGAGGGCCGGGGCATCGAGGAGATGCGGCTGCGGCTGCTGCTGGACACGGTGCTGGACGCCGCCCAGGGGCTGCGCCGCGAACTGGCCCTGCCACCGGCCCAGTTGCGCCCGGCCCAGACGGTGGACGCGGTACGTCCCGGTGAGCTGTCGCCGCAGGACGTCGCCCACCGGGCGCTGGCCGACGACGACCCGGCGCTGCTGGACCAGTTGCTCGCCCTGCCGCAGTCCCATCTGGTGGTGGACGGCTACAACGTCACCAAGTCCGGCTATCCCAGGCTCCCGCTGGAGAAGCAGCGGGACCGGCTGCTGCGCGGCCTCGCGGTGCTGGCCGCGCAGACCGGCGCCGAGATGACCTGCGTGTTCGACGGGGCGGAGCTGGCCGCGCCGGTGCTGCTCACCCCGCCGCGCGGCGTGCGGGTGCTGTTCAGCAACCCCGGGCAGACCGCCGACGAACTGATCCGGCGGCTGGTGCGGGCCGAACCCCCGGGCCGTCCGGTGGTGGTGGTCTCCTCCGACCGGGAGGTGGCCGACGGCATCGCCCGGGCCGGGGCGCGCCCGGCCTCGGCCGCGCTGCTCCTCAAGCGGCTTGCCCGGACTTGATCCGCTTGGCGGGAATCCCGCCCCACCTGCCGGTGTTTCCGGTGATCCGGGGCGTTGTGCCCGCTTCTGTGCCGCACGCTCGGTGAGCCGTGGTCGCTGGGCGTGTGAGGTAAGTAAAAAATGCCCGCGGGGATTTGAATGAGGGAACGGCGCCTCGCTAGGGTCGGGCCTCGAACCTTCGCGCGGTCGCTCACCCATCCCGGGTGGCCGTGGAGGTACCGCCGATTCCGCGGCCGATGCGCGGAGCCGGGGCCAAGCCCCCACACCCGGCAGGCGGCTGAGGAAGAAGGAGCTCGCCCCAGTGGCGTCCCACCGTCGTCCCAAGCAGCCGAGCCGTGCCCGGGTGACCGTGTTCGGTGCCACCGCCGCCGCCACCGTCGCCCTCAGCTCCCAGGCCGCGCAGGCCGCCGAGACCAAGGAACAGGTCCAGGAGCGTGTCGACCAGCTCCACGAGGAAGCGGCCATCGCGACCGA
Organism: Streptomyces harbinensis; assembly: GCF_900116145.1. Lineage (GTDB taxonomy): Bacteria > Actinomycetota > Actinomycetes > Streptomycetales > Streptomycetaceae > Streptomyces > Streptomyces carpaticus. Next base: position 425,350 of record NZ_FPAB01000003.1, read on the forward strand.
GGAGTACAACGGCGCCAAGGAGCGCGAGGGTCAGCTCCAGGAAGAGGTGGAGACCCTCCAGGACTCCGCCGCCCGGGGCCAGGAGGAGCTGAACGAGCTGCGCTCCGGCCTGGGTTCGATCGCCGCCGCGCAGTACCGCACCGGCGGCCTGGACCCCTCCGTCCAGCTCTTCCTCTCCGGCGACCCCGACGCGTACCTGGAGCGGGCCTCCACCCTCAACCAGATCACCGGCAAGCAGGCCGAGACGCTCCAGCTCATCGAGGCCAAGCAGCGCACCCTCGCCCAGCAGCGCGAGGAGGCCACCGAGAAACTGGCCGAACTGGAGGACACCCGCGACGAGCTGAAGGACCGCAAGGACACCATCCAGGGCAAGCTGAACGAGGCCCAGTCGCTGCTCAACCAGCTGACCGAGGAGGAGCGCGCCGCCATCGCCGCCGAGGAGGCGGCGGAGGCCGCCGCCGCCCAGGCCGAGGCCGAGCGCGCCAACCGCAGCGGCAGCGACGGCCGTCCGGTCCTGGACGGCACCGGCTCCTCGCGCGGCCAGGCGGCCCTCTCGGCCGGCGCCACCAAGGTCGGCTCGCCGTACGTGTGGGGCGCCACCGGGCCCAACTCCTTCGACTGTTCCGGGTTCACCACTTGGTCCTTCGCCCAGGCCGGCGTCCAGCTGCCGCGCACCTCGCAGGCCCAGGCCAACGCGGGCATGCGGGTCAGCGAGAGCCAGCTGGCCCCCGGCGACATCGTGCTGTTCTACGGCGACCTGCACCACGTGGGCATCTACGCCGGCAACGGCCAGGTGCTGCACGCCCCGGGCACCGGGAAGTACGTCGAGTACACCGGGCTGCACACCATGCCGTTCCAGTTCGGCGTCCGGGTCGGCTGACCCGCGCCATTCCTCCATCCGGGTGAATCGGCGGCCCCACCGGCGGGCCGCCGACCCCCGCTGACCTGCGACGCCGTCGCGGCGTGCCGGATACGTCCCGGCCCGGGTTGCGCGATACCCGGCCGCGCCGGAACTAGATTCTGCTCCCCTCAGGTACCCCACCGAAGGGAGCACGGCGCGCAGTGGCAACCCACCGGCGTCCCTCGCAGCACGGCACGGCCCGCGCGGCCCGCGCCTCCGTCCTGTCCGCCGCCGCGACCGCGGCCGTCGCCCTGGGCAGCGCGCCCGCCGTGGCCGAGCCCGCCCTCGACCGGGCCGGCGCGGCCCAGCGCGTGGACGAACTCTTCGCCGAGGCCGAGCGCGCCGTGGAGGAGTACAACGGCACCGCCGAGCGGGTGGCGGAGCTGACCACCGAGGCCGAGCGCTACCAGCGCCGGGTGGAGGCCGGCCGGCAGGCCGTCAACGACACCCGCCGCTCCCTCGGTTCGGCCGCCGCCGCGCACTACCGGGCGGGCGGCATCGACCCGACCGTGGCCCTCCTGCTCTCCGACGACCCGGACACCTACCTCGCCCGCGCCGCCGCCGTGCAGCGGGTCGGCACCAGACGCTCGGGTGAGCTGCGCGAACTGATGGCCGCCCAGCGCACCCTGGAGCAGCGCCGCGCCGAGGCCGGCGACAAGCTCGACGAACTCGCCGCGGAGCGCGACGCGCTCGCCCGGGCCAAGAACACCGTCCTGCGCAAGCTCGCCACCGCCCAGGCCCAGTACGACCGGCTCACCGCGGAGGAACACGCCGAGCGGGCCGAACGCGCCGAACGCGAGCGCGCCGAGCAGGAGCGGGCCGCCGCCGCGGCCGTCCCCGCCCCCGCCGGCCCCGCCGCGGGCCAGGCCACGCCCGCCGCCGCCCCGGCACCCGCCGCCGGCACGCGCGGCGCCACCGCCCTCCAGGCCGCCCGGGGCGCCCTCGGCAGCCCCTACGCCTGGGGCGCCGCCGGGCCCAACTCCTTCGACTGCTCCGGCCTCACCCAGTGGGCCTACCGCCAGGCGGGCGTCTCGCTGCCGCGCACCTCCCAGGCCCAGGCCGCCGCCGGCACCCCCGTACCGCTGTCCGCGGCCCAGCCCGGCGACCTCGTCGTCTACCGCTCCGACGCCAGCCACATCGGCCTGTACGCCGGCGGCGGCCAGGTCATCCACGCGCCCTACCCCGGCGCCGCGGTCCGTCTCGAGCCGGTCGGCATGATGCCGCTGCACTCCGTGGTCCGACCCTGAGCCACGGGCGGGCCGCGGCCACCCGCTACGCTCGCCCGTGATGCACAGGACATTGATCGTCACCAACGACTTCCCGCCGCGCCCCGGCGGCATCCAGGCGTTCCTGCACAGCATGGCGCTGCGCCTGGACCCGGACCGGGTGGTGGTGTACGCCTCCACCTGGAAGCGCGACAAGGAGGGCCGGGAGGCCACCGCGGCCTTCGACGCCGAGCAGCCGTACCCGGTGATCCGGGACCGGGCCACCATGCTGCTGCCCACCCCGCGCGTCACCCGGCGCGCGGCCGGTCTGCTGCGCACTCACGGCTGCACCTCCGTCTGGTTCGGCGCCGCCGCTCCGCTGGGGCTGATGGGGCCCGCGCTGCGCAAGGCCGGCGCCCGGCGGCTGGTGGCCACCAGCCACGGCCACGAGGCCGGCTGGGCCCAGCTGCCCGCCGCCCGGCAGCTGCTGCGGCGCATCGGCGAGGGCACCGACACGGTGACGTACCTCGGCGAGTACACCCGCTCGCGCATCGCCTCCGCGCTCACCCCCGAGGCCGCCGCCCGCATGGTGCAACTGCCGCCCGGCGTCGACGAGAAGCTGTTCCACCCCGGCTCGGGCGGCGAGACGGTACGGGCCGGGCTCGGCCTGACCGACCGGCCGGTGGTGGTGTGCGTCTCCCGGCTGGTGCCCCGCAAGGGCCAGGACACCCTGATCAGGGCGCTGCCGCGGATCCTGGCCGCCGAGCCGGACACCGTGCTCCTCATCGTCGGGGACGGCCCCTACCGCAGGGACCTGGAGAAGCTGGCGCAGGAGAGCGGGGTGGCCGCCTCGGTGCGGTTCACCGGCCCCGTCCCGTGGGAGCGGCTGCCCGCGCACTTCGGGGCGGGCGACGTGTTCGCGATGCCGTGCCGCACCCGGCGCGGCGGGCTGGACGTCGAAGGGCTCGGCATCGTCTACCTGGAGGCGTCGGCCACCGGACTGCCGGTGGTCTCCGGCGACTCGGGCGGCGCCCCGGACGCGGTGCTGGACGGCGAGACCGGCTGGATCGTGCGCGGCGGCGCGCCCGGCGCACCGGCCGAGACCGCCGAGCGGATCGTCACCCTGCTGCGGGACCCGGGGCTGCGCAAGCGGATGGGGGACCGGGGACGGCAGTGGGTCGAGGAGCGGTGGCGCTGGGACCTGCTGGCACAGCGGCTGCGGGAACTGCTGTAGCGGCGGCCCGCGATAGCCTTCCGATGACAGCCTGCCCCCCACGGCACGACGACTGAGCGCGGAACAAGGAGCCACCCTCGATGGCCGAACACACCAGGTCGAGCATCACCATCGACGCCACCCCGGCCGAGGTCATGGCGGTGATCGCCGACTTCGGCCGGTACCCCGAGTGGACGGGCGAGGTGCGCGAGGCGGAGGTGCTGGGCACGGACGCGCAGGGCCGCGCCGAGCAGGTGCGGCTGGTGCTGGACGCGGGCGCCATCAAGGACGAACACACCCTGGCGTACGCCTGGTCGGACACCGACGAGGTCAGCTGGTCGCTGGTGAAGTCGCAGCTGCTGCGCTCCCTGGACGGCTCCTACCGGCTGGTGCCGGTGGACGGCGGCCGGCACACCGAGGTGACGTACCAGCTGACGGTGGACGTGAAGATCCCGATGCTGGGCACCATCAAGCGCAAGGCCGAGAAGGTCATCATCGAGCGGGCGCTGGACGGGCTGAAGAAGCGCGTGGAGCTGGGCGGGGCCACCGCCGGATGACGCCGCCACGGGTGCTGCTGGTCACCGGCCCCGGTGGCGCGGGGACGACGACGGTGGCGGCCGGTACGGCGCTGGCCGAGGCGCGGGCCGGCCGCACGGTGCTGCTGCTGGGGGAGTCGGTGGGCACCCTGAGCGGCGTGGACGCGATCCGGCCGGACGCCGCGCAGTGGTTCCGGGACGGCGTCCAGGGGCTCCAGCGACGGGCCGGCACCGAGCTGCTGCACGACGACGAGCTGACCGAACTGCCCGGCAGCGCGGGGCTCGCGCTGCTGCACGCCCTCGCCGGGGCGCACCGCTCGGGCCGCTGGCAGACGCTGGTGGTCGATCTGCCGCCGGTCACCGACGCGATCCGGCTGCTGGCCCTGCCCGAGCTGCTGGCCCGCTATCTGCGCCGGCTGCTGCCGGAACGCCGCCCGGCCTCCCTGCTGCTGGCGCAGCTCGCCGGGCTGCCGTACGACGAGGCGGGCCGCTGGATCGGCACGCTCACCGCACTGCACGCCCTGCTGGGGGCGGACGGGGTGGCGGTGCGGCTGGTGACCGAGCCCACCGCGCAGGCCCCGGCCGCCGTGCGCCGGGCGCGGGCCGGGCTGGCGCTGCACGGCCTGGCCCTGGAGACGCTGATCGCCAACCGGGTGCTGCCGGCCGGCTCCGCCGACCCGTGGCTGCGGGACGCGGCGGCGGCTCAGCGCGCGGTGCTCGACGTCCTGCCGGGACCACCGCGCGAACTGCCGCATCTGGGCGGGGCGCCCGGCGAGGCGGAACTGGCCGTGCTGGCCGGGTCCGGGGCGCTGGACGCGGTGCCGGCCGACCGGCTGCGGCGGCCGGCGCCGGTGCTGAGCGACCGGACGGCGGGCACGGCGGGTACGGCGGACGCCGGGGGTGCGCCCCTGGTGTGGCGGCTGCCGCTGCCCGGCGCCTCCCGCGATGAGCTCGACCTGGTCCGGCGCGGCGACGAACTCTTCGTCACCGCCGGTCCGTTCCGCCGCGCCCTGGAGCTGCCCGAGGTGCTGCGCCGGTGCACGGTGACCGGTGCGGCGCTGGAGGAATCCGGGGAGCTGGCCGTACGGTTCGCCCCGGATTCGCGGTAACGTCGAACGCATCCACGATGTGCCGCTGTGCCAGGAGAGCGCCATGAGCGAACCCACCGAGCAGCCCGCAGAGCAGCCTTCCGAGCAGCCCGCCGACGCCGATCCGCGGGCCTGGGAGGAGGCGTGCGCGGAAGATCTGGCCGCCGAGCGGGCCAGGTTCCGGGAGCGTACGCGGCAGCAACCGCCGCCCAGGGACGCCGCCGAGGAACTGCGCAAGCTGATGACCGCCATCACCGAGGAGGCCGGGCGGCTCGGCGCGCGGTTCGGGGCGGACGCGGCGCTGCTGGCGGCGCGGGCGCGGTCGACGGTCAACGCGGAGGTGCTGGAGCATCTGTCCAACGCGGGCGCCGAACTGGTGGCCGCCTACCGGGCCGCCGTCGTCGGCTACCAGCGGCAGGCGGGCCAGGACCGGCCGGCCGGACGCGAGGACGGGAGCGGGGAGGGGACCGGGGACGGGAGCGGCGGGAACCGTGAGGGCCGGGAGCGTACCGGGAAGGACGGTGACGGTGAGGAGCCGTCCGGTCCGGCCCAGCGCATTGATCTGGACTGATCGCGCGGTACGGTGTTCGGCGGCGGGGATCGACTGACCTTTTTGAGGAATTCATGGGACTGACCATCGGCGTTGACATCGGCGGCACCAAGATCGCGGCCGGTGTGGTCGACGAAGAGGGCACGATCCTCGACACCTGCACGGTGCCCACCCCGCCCACCCCCGAGGGTGTGGTGGAGGCCATCGCCGAGGCCGTCAAAACCGTGGGACGCGACAGCAAGGCGGAGGCCGTCGGCATCGGCGCGGCCGGTTACGTCGACGACAAGCGCGCCACCGTCCTGTTCGCGCCGAACATCAAGTGGCGGCACGAGGCGCTGAAGGACAAGGTCGAGCAGCACGTCGGGCTGTCCGTGGTGGTCGAGAACGACGCGAACGCCGCCGCCTGGGGCGAGTACCGCTTCGGCGCCGGGGCCGGGCACGAGGACGTCGTGGTCATCACCCTGGGCACCGGGCTCGGCGGCGGCATCATCATGGGCGGCCGGCTGTACCGGGGACGGTTCGGGGTGGCGGGCGAGTTCGGCCACATCCGGGTGGTGCCGGACGGTCTGCTGTGCGGGTGCGGCAGCCAGGGCTGCTGGGAGCAGTACGCGTCGGGCCGCGCGCTGGTGCGGTACGCCAGGCAGCGGGCCGCCGCGACCCCGGACGCGGCGACCGTGCTGCTGGCCGAGGGCGACGGCACCCCGGAGGGCATCGAGGGCCGTCATGTGTCCGCCGCCGCCCGGCAGGGCGACCCGGTGGCCGTCGACTCCTTCCGCGAGCTGGCCCGCTGGGCGGGCGCCGGGCTCGCCGACCTGGCCTCGCTGTTCGACCCGTCCGCGTTCATCGTGGGCGGTGGCGTCTCGGACGAGGGCGACCTGGTGCTGGAGCCGATCCGCAAGTCCTTCCGCCGCTGGCTGGTCGGCAGCCGCTACCGGCCGCACGCACAGGTGGTCGCGGCCCAGCTGGGCGGCCGGGCCGGGCTGGTGGGCGCGGCGGACCTGGCCCGCCAGGGCTGACGCCCGGGCGGGGCGGCCCGGCGGTGGCGTCAGGCGGTGGCCGGCTCCGGGCCGCACTGAGCCAGCCGCTCCCGTACCCGGTCGGTCTCGGGCAGCCCCAGGGCCTCGCAGTGGATCAGCGCCTGCCGCCAGTGGGCGCGGGCGCTGTCCCGGTCACCGAGGCCCGCGTGCACCTCGGCGATGCCCGCGTGCGCGCGCGCCAGCAGGTCGCGGTGGTCGGAGCCGACGGCGACCGCGATCGATTCGGCGTACTCCCGCAGCGCCTGCCGCGGGTGCCCGGCCACCGCCCGGGCGCCGGCCAGGGAGTTGAGGGCGGAGGCGATCAGACCGGGGTCGCCCACCTCGCGGGCGATGGCCTCCGCCCGGATGTGGTGGTGCAGCGCGCGCTCCGGTTCGGCCCGCCGCTCGTGCAACTGCCCCAGGACGCGCAGCGCGTGCGATTCCACCAGGCGGTAGCCGGTCTCCCGGGCCAGGCCGAGGGCGCGCCGGGCCTCCTCGTACGCCCGGTCCTCCTCACCCAGTTGCAGGGACACCTCGGCCAGTCCGCTGAGGATGTTGCCCTCATTGGTCCTGTCCCCGTGCTCCTGGCACAGCGCGAGGGCGGTTCGCATGGCCTGTGCCGCTTCCTCGTACCGGCCGAGCAGTTGCAGCGAGATGCCGCTGTTGCACAGCGCGGCCCGGTGCAGTGCCCAGCCCCCGGCGCCGCCCTCCTGGGCGAGCCGGTACAGCCGCAGGGCCTCGAAGTGGTCACCGAGCGAGGCGTACGCGTTGCCGAGATTGACCAGGGACGCGTCGCGCAGTTCCGGTTCGCCCAGCTCCTCGTAGCGCACCAGGGCCTGCCGCAGCAGGGCGATCGCCCGGTGCAGGTCGCCGCCGGACCGGTTGAGCGCGGTGGACAGCTGGCGCAGCGCGTTGGCCTCCGCCAGCCGGTCTCCGCTCTCCCGGGCCAGGGCCAGGGCCCGCTCGTGCAGGGTGACGGAGTCGTCGTGGTAGCCGCCGGTCTCCAGGTAGCGCCACAGGGTGTCCGACAGGAAGCGGGTCAGCTCCGGCGGGCCGTGCCGGGTGGCTTCCAGCAGGGCGGCCCGTTCGGTGTCCAGCCACCTGCGGGCCGCTTCGGGTGAGGCGAGGGCGGGCAGTTCCCCGTCCCAGGCGGGGGCGGCCGGCCGCCGGGCCTTCTCGTACGGGGCGACCGCGTCCAGCGCGGCGGCGGAGGCGGCCCGGTAGTAGCGGCTCAGCCGGGTGAGCGCGGTGGCCCGCTCGGCCGTGTGGCCCGGGTCGGCGGCGAGTTCGGCGGCGTACGCCCGCAGCAGGTCGTGCGGCTGGTACCGGCCGGGGGCGATCCGGTCCACCAGGTGGGCGCGCAGCAGGGTCTCCAGGGCGTGGCGGGCGGAGCGCGGCCCGGTGCCCGCCATGGCGGCGAGCGTGTGGGCGTCGGTGTCGTGCCCGGGGAGCACCCCGAACAGCCGGAAGACGCGGGCCACGTCCGGGTCGAGCCGCTGGTAGGACCAGGAGAACACGGCCCGTACGGCGGTGTACGGGTCGCCGTCCAGGTCCAGCAGCTCCAGTGCCTCGTGCCGGTCGGCGAGTTCGGCGGCGAGGTCGGCGAGGGGGCGGGAGGGCTGGGAGCGGGCGAGTTCGGCGGTGATCCGCAGGGCGAGCGGGAGGCGGGCGCAGCGTTCGATCAGGGCATCCACGGCCGCGGGTGCGGCGGTGGCCCGGGTGCCCAGCAGCTGCCGCAGCAGGGATCGGGCGTCAGCCGGCGGCAGCCGGTCCAGGGTCAGCCGGTGGGCGCCCTCGCGGGCGACGAGCCCGGCGAGCGCGTCCCGGCTGGTGATCACCGCGCAGGCGGTGGGGGAGCCGGGCAGCAGCGGCCGGACCTGTTCGGCGCTGTGCGCGTTGTCGAGGACGACCAGCACCCGCCGGCCGTCCAGCAGCGTCCGGTACCGTGCCGCCCGCTCGGCCGGCACCGGGGGGATGGAGCCGCCGTCCACGCCGAGCGCGCGCAGGAACCCGGCCAGCGCGTCCTCGGGCGCCACCGGCCGGTCCGGTCCGTAGCCGTGCAGGTCCACATAGAGCTGGCCGTCGGGGAAACGGTCCCGTACCCGGTGCGCCCAGCGCACCGCCAGGGCGGTCTTGCCCACGCCCGCGGTGCCCGCCACGGCGGTGACCAGCACCGGGCCGCTGTTCCCCGGCCGGGCCAGCAGCGCGTCCAGCTCGGCCAGTTCGGCCTCGCGGCCGGTGAACCGGGTGACGTCCGCCGGGAGCTGGGCGGGGGTGCGCGGTACCGGCGGGGCGGGGGCGCCGGAGGGCCCCGGCCGGGCGGCGCGCCCGATGGGCTCGCCGGCCAGCACGCTGCGCTCCAGGGCGCGCAGTTCGGGCCCCGGTTCCAGGCCGAGCTCGGTGACGAGCCGTTCCCGGGCCGTCCGGTACACGGCCAGCGCGTCGGCCGGGCGGCCCGCGCGGTACAGGGCCGTCATCAGCAGCGCGTGCAGGCGTTCGCGCAGCGGGTGTTCCCGTACCAGGGCGGAGAGTCCGTCGACCGCCGCGGTCTCGTTCCCGCAGGCCAGTTCGGCTTCGTACAGGGCCTCGTACGCCGTGAGCCGGCGCTCGCCCAGCCGGTGCGCCCAGTCGTCCAGCAGCGGTACCTCCAGGCCCGCGAACGGCACCCCGCGCCACAGCTCCAGCGCCTCGCGCAGCAGCACCGCCGCCCGCCCTGGTTCCCGGGCGCGGACCCGCAGGGCTTCGGCGATCAGGGTCTCGAAGCGGTCCGCGTCCGGCTCCCCGGGCGCCACCCGCAGCCGGTAGCCGTCGACGCCGAAGGCCAGCCGGTCGGGGTCGCCGAGGAAGGCACGCAGCCGGTGGATGTGCAACTGGAGGCGGGCCGCGGCGCGTTCGTCGGGCCGTTCCCCCCACAGCGCGTCGGAGAGCGTGTCAGCCGGGACGCCGCCGCCCGGCCGGGCCAGCAGCACCCCGAGCAGCGTGCGCCGCAGCCGGCCGGTCACCGCCTCGCCGGTCTCCCCGCGCCGGATTTCCATCGGTCCGAGCACCGCGAAACCCACGGTGCCGTCCATGGGTGTCTCCATGGTCGTTTCCCCCTTGCCCCGCGCCTCCCGCGTGGTGCGGCCGGCGAGGGGTTGTGCTGACACCGCGCCCGTCCCGCCATGAAAGCGGGAGGAAAGCGCTGCGCTCATTCTTGCTCATGGTGACGTCGCCCGGGCCCTGGCGCCCGGCGTGCGCGCACCCTCCACCACTCCCTTACGGAAGACACCATGTCAGGCGGTTACCCTCCCCAGCCCGGGCAGCAGCCGGACCGTACGGGCCCCAGCCCGTACCGCACCACCCGCAGCAGGGGCACCACCCGCCCCCGCCCCCGGCGCCGTATCCGGGGCAGGCGCCCCCTCCGGGCCCGGCGCCGTACCCGGGTCAGGCGTGGCCGCCGGGCCCGCCCCCGCCGGCGCCGCCGCGCAAGCGGAGGTCCGGGGCGGTCGCGGTGCTGGCCGTGGTGCTGGTGCTCGCCCTGGCCGCCGGCGGCGCCTGGTTCTTCCTGGGCGGTGACGGCGACGACAGCGGCCCGCCCATCGCCGTGGACCCGGGCACACCCGGCGGGCAGCTGTGGGCCGCGGACGCGGGAGCGGACGACGCCGGGCAGCCGGCCGGCACCTGGTTCGTGAACGACACCCTGGTCCGGGCCACCGGCACCTCGTTCACCGCGTACGGGGTGGCGGACGGCGCCGAGCGGTGGAGCCTGGAGCTGGAGGGCGCCCATCTGTGTGTGCCCACCACCGCCACCCGGGACGGGGTGATCGTGGTCGGACACGGCGACAGCAACTGCGGTCAGAACATCACCTTCGTCGATCTCGCCGCCGGGGAGACCGGCTGGAGCCGGCGGCTCGAACCCCAGGAGAACCCGCTCAGCCTGGAAATCGCGATGACGGACACGGCGTACGCCGTCCAGACCATCGGCGGCTGGACCGTGCACAGCCTCGCCGACGGGGAGGTGATCTCCTCGGGCGGCGCCGTCTACAACGTCCTCAACCAGGACGTGAACGACACCGACTTCGCCCGCGGCGTCGAACTCGTCCAGGGCGCCGAGATCTGCGCGGTGGACGGCGTCGCCGGCGGCGAGACGCTGCTGCGGCGGCGCACCTGCGCCACGGTGACCGACCCGGCCGGCCCCACGCTGACCGACCCGTTCTCCCGGCTGGAGGAGATCGACCCGGACAGCGGGGACACCCGCTGGAGCCTGGACCTGCCCGAGGGCCGCTGGCTGTCCAAGATCGTCAGCAAGGCGCCGCTGGTGCTGCTCCTGCGGGACGATCAGTTCGGCGGCAACCAGGAACTGGCCGTCGTCGAGGACGGCGGGATCACCCGCACGGTGCCGCTGGCCGCCGTGGCCGAACTCGACTCCTCCGAACTCGCCGGCTTCGTCGAGGCGCACTGCCGGGACGGCATCGTCGTCTACGAGCCGCTGGACGACTGCGGCGGCATCGTCACCAACGGACACACGCTGTACGTCTCCGCGAACTCGACCATGGGCACCTCCCAGGTGCGGGCCCTGGACCTGGCCACCGGCGAGGTCCTGTGGAGCTACGAGCCCGAATACGTCACCCGCCACCTGCTCATCGGCACCGACGACGCCGGCATCCTGGCGCACCAGGCCGGCTACCGGGACGAACCCGGGCAGGTGGTCCGGCTGACCCCGGACGGACAGCGGGCCGAACCGCTGTTCCGCACCGACGACCTCATCCTGCCGGGCATGACGTACACGGCCTGGACGGACGGGAACCTCGTGCTCGCGGCGGCCAAGTCCGGCGAGGAGTTCGGCCTCACGGCCTACGGCCCCGAAGGAACCGTCGCCGAACCGGCACAGCCGTAACGGCCGGGTGGACTCTCCCACGGGGGGAGAGTCCACCATGGCGGTGTGCACGACGAACTCCTCACCATCGGGCGCTTCGCCCGGCTGTGCCGGCTCAGCGTCAAGCAACTGCGGCACTACGCCGAACTGGGACTCCTGGCCCCGGCCCGGGTGGACCCGGCCACCGGCTACCGCTACTACGCGCCCGGCCAGGCCCGCGACGCGCTGACCATCGCCCTGCTGCGCGACATGGATCTGCCGCTGGCCGTGATCGCCCGGGCGCTGGCCGCCGACCCCGCCTCCCGGGCCCGCATCCTGCGGGACGAACGGGACCGGCTGGCCGAACGCGTCCGCCGGGACCGGGCCCGGCTGCACCTGCTGGAACGGCTCGCCGAGGGCGGGCTGCCCGGCTACGAGGTGGGGCTGACCACCGAGCCGGCCCGCCGGCTCGCGGTGGTGCGGGCCGAGTGCGCCCCGGCGGAGATCGGGGCGGCGTTCGGCGCGTGCGCCGCCCGGCTGCTGCCCGCCCTCGGCCGGGCGGGCGCGGACTGGGAACCGCCGCTGTGGGGCCTGTACCCGCTGGACCTGACCGAGCGGATCGAGATCACCGTCGGAGCACCGGTACCACCGGGACCGGACCGGGAGATCCCCGGCGTCGCCCGCCAGGAGGTGGCCGGCGGACCCGTCGCGGAGACCGTGCACTCCGGCCCCTACACCCAGCTGCCGCTCGCCTACCACGCCCTGCTGGCCGCCGTCCACGAACGCGGGCTGCGTCCGCTGGGCCCGGTGCGCGAGACGTACCTGGCCGGCCCGGCCGAGGCACCCGAGGAAGAACTGCTGACCCGGCTGGTCATCCCCGTAGCGGAAGGCACCCCATGAGCACCATCGTCCCGGTCGACCCCCGCGGCGGACTGCACTGCGAGACCACGACCCTCGGCGTCCTGCTGCGGCACGAGGGACTCGACCTCTCCGAACCGATGCTCTTCGGCCTCGGCGCCGGACTCTCCTTCCTCTACTGGGACAGCAAGCACCTCGACTTCCCCTTCCTCGGCGGCCGGGTCAAACCCTTCGACCTCACCCGCGCCCTCGCCGACCGGCTCGGCCTCGGCCTCACCGTCCACGAGACCTCCTCACCCCGCCGCGCCTGGGAACACGTCACCGCCCCGCTCGCCGCCGGCCGTCCCGTCGGGCTCCAGCTCGACAGCTACCACCTGGACTACTTCACCGCCAAGGTGCACTTCGGCGGCCATGTCGTCGCCCTCCACGGCTACGACGACCACCGCGCCCACCTGGTGGACACCGCGCAGCAGGGCGGCGCCGTCACCACGCGCCTGGACCACCTCGCCGCCGCGCGAGCCGCCCGCGGCCCGATGACCGCCAGGCACCGCTCGTTCACCCTCACCGTGCCGCCCGGCGCCCCCGCCCCGCACACCCGGCTCGTCCCCGCCATCACCGCCTGCGCGGACGCCTTCCTCCACCCGCCGATCGCCAACCTCGGCCACCGGGGCATCACCACGGCCGCCCGCCGGATCCGCACCTGGCGGGAGCGCACCGACCACCCGGAACGCGATCTGCCGCAGGCCGCCCGCATGATGGAACACGCCGGCACCGGCGGCGCCCTGTTCCGCAACCTCTACCGCGACTTCCTCGCCGCCTGCACCGAACACCTCGACAGCCCCGCGCTGCGCACCGGCCACGCGCGCTACGCCGAGGCGGCCACCGGCTGGACCGAGACCGCCGCGCTGATCGCCCGGGCCGGCGAGACGGGCCGTGCGGAACCCCTCGCCGAGGCGAGCGCCCTGCTCACCGAACTGGCCCGTATCGAACGCGAGGCCATGACCGCCCTGAGCCGCCTGGCGGAGTGAGCACGGCGTACGCCCCCGGCGCGCTCCGGTGGCCCGCCGGCGGCAGCGCCTACCCTCGGGACATGCCCGCCGATGTGCGCCTGCTCAGCTACAACATCCGCTCGCTGCGCGACGACACCGCCGCCCTGGCCCGGGTCGTCCGGGCCTGCGCACCCGACGTGGTCGCCTTCCAGGAGGCACCGCGCTTCTTCGGCTGGCGCCGCCGCGCCCGGCACCTCGCCCGGGCCACCGGGCTGCTGTACCTCACCGGCGGCGCCCCGACCTGCGGGCCCATGCTCATGACGACCCTGCGGCCGATCGCCGAGCGGACGCTGGAGGAGACCCTTCCGTACACCCCAGGGCTGCACCGGCGCGGCCTCGCCGGCGCCGTGCTGCGGTTCGGCGCCGGCTCCCGGCTCGCCGTGGTCAGCTGTCACCTCGGCCTGCGCGCCGCCGAGCGACGGCGGCACGCCCTGCTGGTACGGGAGCGGCTGACCGCCCTCGGCGCCCCCGCCGCCGTCCTGGCGGGCGACCTCAACGAACCGCCCGGCGGCCCGGCCTTCCGGCTGCTCACCCGCGACCTCACCGACGCCTGGCTCGCCGCCCCCGACGGCGGCGAGCACACCTACCCGGCCACCGGCCCGAGCAGCCGCATCGACGCCGTCCTGACCACACCGCAGGTGAAGGTGGTGCGCTGCGGGGTGCCGCACGGCCGGCCCGGCGTCACCGCCCGCGATCTGCGCGCGGCCAGCGACCATCTGCCGGTGCTGGCCACGCTCCGCATCCCGTAAGCGGGCGCGCGGGCCCCTCAGACCACCGCGCCGCTGCCCGGGTCCGTCCAGTCGTCGTCGTGGCCGTCCCGCATCCGCGAGATGAGCGTCGCGAAGCCGCCGAGGAACCCGCCGACCCCCAGGGTCACGAGCCACCAGGTCATCTCCAGCTGGAACAGCACGGAACCGAGGAGCAGCAGCGGCCCGCCCAGCACTGCCAGCCAGGCGAACTTGGTGGTCAGATCGGTCTCCGGCAGCGGCGGCGGGTCCGGCGGCACGAAGTGGTCCCCGTCCGGGTCCTCGCCGGGACCCCAGTCGCGCGGCCCGCTGCCCGACCACGGGCCGGTGCCCGTACCCGAGACCGTGCCGCCCTCCTCGGTGGCGGTACCGGCGGCCCCGGCCGCACCCGGGCCCGTACCGGCGCCGGGGCCCGACCCCTCGGCGCCCTCCGAGCCGTCCGCGCCCGGCGGCACCCGGTCCACGGTGTCGGTCAGATCGAGCTCGTCCCCCTTGGGCCACACCCCGGGCGGATCGGCCGGCTCCTCGCCGTAGCCGGCGACGATCTGGGCCCAGGCGGCTTCCTCGTCGATCGGGTCGCGGCCGTCGCCGCGCTCCTGGTCACGTTCCGTCACTGGCGGTCTTCCTCGTCGCGGGGCGGATGACGCGGGTGATGAAGGCGTCCGTCTCCTGAAAGATACGCTCCGCGTCATGGTCCAGGGTGGCCACGTGATAACTGTCGGCCAGCACCAGCTCGGTGACATCGGTGGAGGACACCGAGCCCAGCACCAGAGCCGAGTCACCCGGTGGCACCACATGATCCACCGCGCTGCGCATCAGCAGCAGCGGCTGGGTGACCTGCGGCAGCTCGCCGCGCACCAGCCGGACCAGCCGGCGCAGCTCGTCCGCCGCGTCCAGCGGCACCCGGTCGTAGCCGACCTCGGGCGCCGCGCCGGGCGCCCGGATGTCGCCGGTCACCCCGGAGGTGGTGGCCACCAGGCGCCGCAGCACCGGCAGCAGGAAGCCACGGACCGGCGGGAAGGTGATCGCCGGGTTCACCACGGCGACCCCGGCGATCCGGTCACCGTGCCGGGCGGCCAGCCGCAGCGCCAGTGTGCCGCCCATCGACAGACCGCACACGAACACCTGCGCGCAGCGGTCCGTCAGCTCCCGCAGTTCACGGTCGACCGCCGCGTACCAGTCCTGCCAGCCGGTGACCCGCAGATCCTGCCAGCGGGTGCCGTGGCCGGGCAGCAGCGGCAGGGACACCGAATACCCCCGGCGGGCCAGCTCCAGGGCCCAGGGCCGCAGCGACTGCGGGCTGCCGGTGAAGCCGTGACACAGCAGGACGCCCGTGGACGAGCCCGCGTGGGAGAAGGGTTCGGCTCCGCTCAGCAGCGGCATCGGGGCCTCCGTTCGGTGCGGGATGTGGCCAGCCTACGCGGGCCCGGAGGCACCAAGAACAGTAAATCCCCAGTAGGGTCGGGCACGGAAGAACACAGGAGGTTGGCGGAGTGCTGTACGGCGCGATGAAGATTTCCGTCGGAGCAGGGCTGAAGCTGGCCTTCCGACCGTGGGTGGAGGGGCTGGAGCACGTACCGGCCCGGGGCCCGGCGATCCTGGCGAGCAACCACCTGTCGTTCTCCGACTCCTTCTTCCTGCCGGTCGTCCTCGACCGCAAGGTCACCTTCATCGCGAAGTCCGAGTACTTCACCTCTCCCGGGGTCAAGGGGAAGCTGACGGCGGCGTTCTTCAAGGGCGTCGGGCAGCTCCCGGTGGACCGCTCCGGCAAGCGCGGCGCCGGTGAGGCGGCGGTGCGCAGCGGCATAGCGGTACTGGAGCGCGGCGAACTCTTCGGCATCTACCCGGAGGGCACCCGTTCCCCGGACGGCCGGCTCTACCGGGGGCGCCCCGGCGGTCTGGCCCGGGTCGCGCTGGCGACCGGCGCCCCGGTGCTGCCGGTGGCCATGATCGACACCGAGAAGATCCAGCCGCCCGGCAAGGTGATGCCCAAGCTGATGCGGCCGGGCATCCGGATCGGCGAACCCCTGGACTTCACCCGCTATCAGGGCATGGAGGGGGACCGCTTCATCCTGCGTTCGGTCACCGACGAGGTGATGTACGCGATCATGAAACTCTCCGGGCAGGAGTACGTCGACACCTATGCCTCGGTGGTCAAGAAGGCCATGGAGGAGGAGGCGAAACGCAAGAAGAGCGGCGGTGGGGAGACCGCCGGGGACGAGCGGCCCACGGACACGCCGGACTGAGGGGGAGGCCCACCCGATGGGCGGAGTGCGGGCAGCGGACCGGCGTGCGGAGCCGGGGCCGGTCATCTCGGTGGAGCAGCCGCTGTGGCGGGCCCTCACCGGCTACCGGGTGGTGACCCTGGGCTATGCGGTGGCGCTGTTCGCCCTCGGCTACGGGGACTACGGCCGCCCGCTGATCGGCGTCGGCTATCTCGCGGTGCTCACCGCCTGGACCCTGCTGACCCTGCGCCGGGTCACCTCGGCCGAACGGTGCACCGCCCGCTTCCTGGCGCTCGACCTGACCATGGCGGTCGGCGGCATCCTGCTCAGCTCGCTGGCCGATCCGGCGAACCGGGTCGGCCCGACCCTGCCGTCGATCTGGGTGGCGGGCGCGGTGATCGCGGTGGCCATCAAGAGCGGCTGGCGGTGGGCGGCGTTCGCTTCCGCGCTGGTCGGGGTCGCCAACCTGGTGGAGGACGGCCACTTCTCGCGCAGCGCGCTGCACAACGTCCTGCTGGTGTGCGTGGCGAGCATCGCGATCGGCTACGTGGTGGAGGTGGCCCGCGCCAGCGAACGCACCCTGGCCCGGGCGCTGCGGATCGAGGCGGCCAACCGGGAGCGCGAACGGCTGGCCCGCGACATCCACGACAGCGTGCTCCAGGTGCTGGCCATGGTGCAGCGGCGGGGGACGGCGATCGGCGGCGAGGCGGCGGAGCTGGGCCGGCTGGCGGGGGAACAGGAGGTGGCGCTGCGGGCGCTGGTCACCGGCCGGCCCCCGGACGGCTCGGCACCGCCCCCGCGGTCCGAGCCCATCGAGGCATCGGCGGACCCGGGGAGCGCCGGGAGCACCGGCGCGGCGCAGGACCCGGACGAGCTGGATCTGGGCGGCCTGCTGACCCTGGCGGCCGGCGGCCCGGGAGCGGCACCGGACGCCGGCCCCCGCGGCCGGGTGACGTACGCCGGTCCCGGCTGCCCCGTCCCGCTGCCGGCGGCCACCGCCCGTACCGTCGCCGCCGCCGTCGCCGCCGCCCTGGACAATGTGCGCAGGCACGCCACCGGCCCCTCCGGGGAGCCGGCGGCGGCCTGGATTCTGCTGGAGGACGAGCCGGAGGAGATCACCGTGACCGTGCGCGACGACGGCCCCGGCATCCCCGAGGGGCGGCTGGCGGCGGCCGAGGCCGAGGGCCGGATGGGCGCGGCGCTGTCGATCCGCGGCCGGATGGCCGAACTGGGCGGCAGCGCCCGCTGGATCTCGGTGCCGGGACAGGGCACCGAGGTGGAGCTGCGGCTGCCCCGGCAGCGGAAGGGCACGCTGCGGTGAGCGCGGACCGGCCGGTGACGGTGATGGTGGTCGACGACCACCCGATGTGGCGGGACGCGGTGGCCCGGGACCTGGGCGAGGCCGGGTTCGAGGTGGTGGGCACCGCCGGGGACGGCCCGCAGGCGGTACGCCGGGCCCGCGCCGTACGCCCCGACGTCCTGGTGCTCGACCTCAATCTGCCGGGGCTGCCCGGGGCCGAGGTGTGCCGGCGGCTGGCCGGCGACCCGGGACCCGGCGCCGAGCCGGGCCCCCGGGTGCTGGTGCTGTCGGCCAGCGGCGAGCAGGAGGATGTCCTGGAGGCGGTGAAGGCGGGCGCCACCGGCTATCTGGTGAAGTCGGCCAGCGCCGGGGAACTGGCCGAGGCGGTACGCCGTACCGCCGTGGGCGACCCGGTGTTCACCCCGGGGCTGGCCGGCCTGGTGCTCGGCGAGTACCGCCGGCTGGCCGCCGGGCCGCCGCCCGGCGGCGACGGGCCCGGGGTGCCACGGCTGACCGAGCGCGAGACGGAGGTGCTGCGGCTGGTCGCCAAGGGCCTCACCTACCGGCAGATCGCCGACCGGCTGGTCATCTCCCACCGCACCGTGCAGAACCACGTCCAGAACACCCTCGGCAAGCTCCAGCTGCACAGCCGGGTGGAACTGGTCCGCTACGCGATCGAACGCGGGCTCGACACCGAGTGACGCAGCAGCCCGGCGACGATGGCCGGGCCGTTCAGGGTCAGCACCGACTCCGGGTGGAACTGCACCGAGGCGAAGCCCTCCCCGCGCAGCGCGTACACCTCCCCGGTGTCCGGATCGCGGCTGACCTCGATGGCGTGCGCGAGCAGTTCGTGCGCGGCGTCGGTGTCGCAGCGGGCAGTGAAGGAGTTGTAGCAGCCGACCGTCTCCTGCCGGCCGAACAGGTCGATCCGCTCCTGCGCGCCCTGGTACGGGTGCTCCTTGCGGACGATCTCCAGGCCCAGCTCGGCGGCGATCAGCTCGTGCCCCAGGCAGACCCCGAGCAGCCCGCCGGAGTGCGGGCCGGTCAGCAGGGCGCGGGTCAGCTCGCGCAGCAGCCGCATCTTGGGGTCGGCGCCGTCGTTCGGGTCGCCGGGCCCGGGGCCCAGCACCACGGGGCCCGGGTGGGCGGCGGCGCGGGCGGGCAGCCCCGGGGCGTCGAAGCGTTCCACGGTGACCTCGGCGCCGGTGGTGCGCAGCAGATGCGCGAGCATCGTGGTGAAGGTGTCCTCGCCGTCCACCACCAGTACCCGGCCCCGGGCGCTGGGCCGGCGCGGGGCCAGGTCCTGCATCCGCAGCCAGAACGGCGCCAGGTCCGCGCGCCGGGCGTCCAGCGCGGCGCGTACCCGGGGGTCGGCGGCGAGCGCGGGCCCGCGTACCGCCGCCGTACCGGCCGGCGCCGGCCGGCCGAGCGCCGCCAGCACCCCGGCCGCCTTGGCGTGCGTCTCGGCGACCTCGCCGGCCGGGTCCGAGCCGCGCACCAGGGTGGCGCCCACCGGCAGCCGCAGCGCGCCGTCCGGGGCGATGTCCACGGTGCGGATGAGGATCGGCGAGTCGAGGGTCTGGGTACCGTTCGCGTCGTGCCCGAGCAGCGCCAGCGCGCCCGCGTAGTAGCCGCGCCCGTCCCGCTCGTGGCGGCGGATGACGCGGCAGGCGTTCTCCACCGGGCTTCCGGTGACGGTCGCGGCGAACATCGTCTCGCGCAGCACCTCGCGCACGTCCAGCGTGCTGCGCCCGCGCAGTTCGTACTCGGTGTGCGCCAGATGCGCCATCTCCTTCAGCCGGGGCCCGATCACCACCCCGCCCCGGTCGCCGACGGCGCACATCATCTTCAGCTCCTCGTCGACCACCATGGACAGTTCCTCGGTCTCCTTGCGGTCGGCGAGGAACCGCAGCAGCCCGTCGGCGTCCGGGCCGCCGGCCGGGTAGCGGTAGGTGCCGGAGATGGGGTTCATGACGACGGTGCCGCCGCGCATCCGCACATGCACCTCGGGGCTGGCGCCGACCAGCGTGCGCTCGCCGGTGTGCACGACGAACGTCCAGTACGCGCCGCGCTCACCGGCCAGCAGCCGCCGGAACAGCGCCAGCGCGTCCCGCCGGCCGAAGCCGTCGATCCGGCCGGTGAAGGTGCGCCGGACGACGAAGTTGGCGCCCTGCCCGGCGCCGATCTCCTCGCGCAGCACGGTGCGCACGATCTCCTCGTACGCCGCGTCGTCGATGTCGAAGTGCCCGCCGGTCACGGTGACGGCGTGGCCGGGGAGCGCGTCCAGGGCGGCGTCGAGCGGCAGTTCGGTCACCCGGTCGGGGACCAGGACGGACAGCGGGGTGCCGTCGTCGGTCACCTCGAAGCCGCGTTCGGCGATCTGCCGGAACGGCACCAGGGCCAGCGCCCCGATGCCGGGCCGCTCGGGCAGCGGCAGCTCGGCCAGCGTGCCCACGGTGCGCACCGGGCCGGTCAGCACCTCGACGGTGCCGTCGCCGGAGCGGACCCGGCCCGGGGTGCGGCGGTACAGCAGAGCGAACGGTTCGGTGCCGGTCAGCAGCCGCCCGATGACGGCGGCGGGGGAGGTGCGGTGGTCGTGGTGGCCCATGGAGGTACCCCTGTCGTGGAACGGGACGGGGCGACCGAGGCCGGGAAACGCCGAAGGCCGCCCCGTCGGGCGGCCTTCGCGTCGTGGTGCTGGGTGCGCGCAGTCAGTGGGCCGCCAAAGGAGCGGGCCACCACCAGGTGAGGAACGGCTGGGTGCGCATGCCGGGACTATAGCGCCTCGGGTGGCCCCTGTCTCACTTCCCGGGCGCGGCACCTGGGTGACCGTGCGACCCCGTAACCTTGGCCGGGTGACCGTGAACGCTGACAGCAGCTTCTCCATCGCTTCCTCCTGGCGAGACCTGCCCGCGGCGCAGCAGCCGGACTATCCGGACCTCGAAGCCCTGCGCGCGGTGACCTCGGAGCTCGAGGGCTATCCGCCGCTGGTGTTCGCCGGCGAGGCCGATCAGCTGCGGGCGCGGCTGGCGAGCGTGGCGCGGGGTGAGGCGTTCCTCCTCCAGGGCGGTGACTGCGCGGAGGCGTTCGACCAGGTCAGCGCCGACCAGATCCGGGCGAAGCTGAAGACGCTGCTCCAGATGAGCGCGGTGCTCACGTACGCGGCGGCGGTCCCGGTGGTCAAGGTGGGGCGGATCGCCGGCCAGTACTCCAAGCCGCGTTCCAAGCCGACGGAGACCCGGGACGGGGTGTCGCTGCCGTCGTACCGGGGCGACTCGGTCAACGGCCCGGAGTTCACCGCCGAGGCCCGGATCCCGGACCCGGAGCGGCTGCGCCGGATGTACCACGCCTCCGCCGCCACGCTGAACCTGGTGCGCGGCTTCACCACCGGCGGGTACGCGGATCTGCGGCAGGTGCACGCCTGGAACCAGGACTTCGTGCGGACCTCGGCCTCCGGGCAGCGCTACGAGGCGCTGGCGCGGGAGATCGACAACGCGCTGAACTTCATGAAGGCGTGCGGCGCGGATCCGGCCGAGTTCCACTCGGTGGAGTTCTACGCCTCGCACGAGGCGCTGCTGCTGGACTACGAGGCGGCGCTGACCCGGGTCGACTCGCGCAGCGGACGGCTGTACGACGTCTCGGGCCACATGGTGTGGATCGGTGAGCGCACCCGCCAGCTGGACGGGGCGCACATCGCGTTCGCGGCCTCCATCTCGAACCCGGTGGGGGTGAAGATCGGTCCGACCACGACTCCGGAGGAGGCGCTGGCGCTGATCGACCGCCTGGACCCGGAGCGGGAGGCGGGCCGGCTGACGTTCATCACCCGGATGGGAGCGGACCGCATCCGCGACCTGCTGCCGCCGCTGGTGGAGCGGGTGACCGCGTCCGGCGCGCAGGTGGCGTGGGTGTGCGACCCGATGCACGGCAACACCTTCGAGGCGGCCTCCGGGCACAAGACCCGGCGCTTCGACGACGTGCTGGACGAGGTGAAGGGCTTCTTCGAGGTCCACAAGGGCCTGGGCACCCACCCCGGCGGCATCCATGTGGAGCTGACCGGTGACGACGTCACCGAGTGCGTGGGCGGCGGCAACGAGATCCTGGTCGACGATCTGCACCAGCGCTACGAGACGGCGTGCGACCCCCGGCTGAACCGCAGCCAGTCGCTCGACCTGGCGTTCCTGGTGGCGGAGATGTACCGGGGCTGACGGCGACACACGGGACGGGGCTCCGGGGTGCGGCAGCGCACACCGGGGCCCTGTTCTCTGTCCGCGGCCGGGAAGGTAAGGTGAGGTTTGCCTTACTAAGACCGGAAGATCACCGCGGGAGGTGACGAGGGTGTACGTCTGCTCGTGCTTCGGCGTCACCGAGGAGCAGGTCCGCGCCCACGCGGCGGCGGGCGCCTGCACTCCGCGCCAGATCGCGGCCACCAGCGGCGCGGGCACCGACTGCGGCTCGTGCGTCCGCCGCATCCAGGGCCTCCTGGGCCGCCCCTGCCCCCGCCGCACCCCCCAGGCCACCCCGGCCTCCTCCGCCCCGGCGGCCCCCACCCCGGACCCCCGGCCCGCACCGCTCACGGCGACGCGGTGACGCCGGCCGGCGGCGCGTGAGGGGAGCGGTCAGGCTTCGCTGGGCTGTTCGATCTGCTGGGCGAGGTAGAGGGGTTCGCCGAGCTTCTCGATGAGTTCGAGCTGGGTGTCCAGGTAGTCGATGTGGTGCTCCTCGTCCTTGAGGATGGACTCGAAGAGCTTCGCCGAGGTGATGTCCGACTTGGCGCGCATCAGTTCGACGCCGCGGCGCAGGCGGTCGATCGCCTCCACCTCGATCTGGCGGTCCGCCCGGAACATCTCGGTGACCGTCTGCCCCACCCGGACGTGGAAGAGCCGCTGGTAGTTGGGGAGCCCTTCGAGGAACAGGATCCGGTCGGTGAGGACCTCCGCGTGGCGCATCTCGTCGAAGGACTCCGCGCGGGTGTACTTCGCCAGCTTCAGCCAGCCGAAGTTCTCCTGCATCTTGGCATGCAGGAAGTACTGGTTGATGGCCGTCAGTTCGGCGGTCAGCTGTTCGTTCAGGAACTCGATGACCTCGGGATCGCCGTGCATGGCAGCGGGCTCCTTCCGTACGGGGGAGCGGGTGTGCGAGGCATCGTGGCACTCCGGTGGGCGTGACGTCCAGTAAGCGAAGGCTTACCGAATTACCCCGTTTCACCGGAGTTGCCGGTGGATCGGGGGTGGCGGTTCTCGTTGTGCATGTCAGGTCTGTCACCATGGAGCCATGGGTCACCCGGAAAGCCGTTCGGAGGAGGAAGCGGACACACCGCATCCGGCCGGGGAGCTGCCCCCCGGGCAGCGGGAACAGCGCGGCTGGCCCGTCACCCACTACGGCCCGGTGCCCAGGTTCCGGGCCGAGCGCTGGGAGTTCCGCGTCTTCGGGGCCACCGCCTCCGGTGACAAACGCTGCTGGAACCACGAGGAGTTCAGCGCCCTGCCGCACGAGACCGTCGTCGGCGACCTGCATTGCGTCACCAAGTTCAGCATGCTGGGCGCCGAATGGGGCGGGGTACGGGCGGCCACCCTGCTCGCCATCGAACCGCCGGCGCCCGAGGTCACCCACGTCATGGTGTGGGCCGAGTACGGCTACAGCGCCAATCTGCGGCTGGCCGACTTCGCCGCCGACCGCAATGTGTTCGCCACCCACCGCGACGGTGAACTGCTGACCGCGGAACACGGCTTCCCGCTGCGGCTGGTCGTCCCCCACCTGTACGCCTGGAAAGGCCCCAAGTGGGTGCGCGGCGTGGAGTACATGACCGCCGACCGGCGCGGGTTCTGGGAGGAACGCGGCTACCACAACCTCGGCGACCCCTGGCGGGAACAGCGCTACAGCTATCAGGAGGAGCCGGGCGACGGCCCCGAGCTCTGAGCCACCAGCGCCTCCGCCACCGACGTCCGCGCGTACAGCACCGTCCGCCCGCTGCGGTGCGCGCTCACCAGGCCCGCCGCGCGCAGCGCCGACAGATGCTGCGACACCCCGCCTGCCGACAGGCCGGTGCGCCGCGCCAGCTCCGTGGTGGAGGCCGGCCCGGTCAGCTCCGCCAGGAGCACGGCCCGGCCCCGGCCCAGCACCCCCGCCAGCGCCTCCGGATGCGGCTGGGCCCGCTCCTCCCACAGCGTCCCCGTCCCGCGCGGCGGGTAGCGCAGCGTCGGCTGCCACTCCGCCACCACGTCCGAGAAGATCCGCGGCCACACGAACGCCGACGGCGTCAGCAGCAGCCCGCGCCCGTCCAGCCGGGCCCGTCCGCTGCGGCAGCGGCTGGCCAGCTGCAAGGTGCCCTCGTCCCACGCCAGCTTCGGATCCAGGTCGTCGAACAGCCGCTGCATCCCGCCCTGGGCCAGCAGCAGCGCCCGGTGCTGGACATCGCCCTCGCACAGGGTCCTGATCCGGGGCCAGTACGGGGCCAGCGCCGCCTCCCAGTACCCCTCGATCGTCTCCGCCAGCCGGGCCAGACCGCGCTCCGGATCGGCGCGCAGCGCCGCCACCCCCGCCCGCGCCGGCGGCGTCGAGGTGCGCAGCAGCGGCGGCGGGGTGGCCCGCAGCGCCGCCAGCTCCACCGCCAGGGAGGGCTGCGGAACGGTCGGCGGCGGCACCAGGAAGCTCGGGATGCCCGCGGTCGGCACTGTGACCAGGCTGGTCAGCGGCGTCAGATCGAGCCGCGCGGCGGCGATCCTGGGCCGGACCGCCTCCGTCCAGCGCCGGTGCAGCCCGTGCGCGTCGGCGCCCAGCAGCACCCGCAGACTCGCCACCACCTCCCACAGCGGCGACAGCGCGAACCGGGTACGGGCCACGTCCTGGGCCGCGAACTCGATCTCCAGCACCGATGACACCCCCGCTCACCCGCCACGTTTCGGCCCAGACTAAATCGTTCCCGCCCGCCCCGTCCCCGGCCGCAGGGTCGGCGCATGTCCCGCGACCACACCGACGGCACGAGTCCGTGGCGGCTGCCCGGCTTCCGTGCCCTGTTCACCGCCACCGCCTCCGGCCAGCTCGGCACCCAGACCGGCTACCTCGCCGTACCGCTCATCGCCGTCACCACCCTCGACGCCTCCCCGGGCCAGGTCGGCGTCCTGGCCGCCCTGTCCACCGTCGCCTTCCTGCTCATCGGACTCCCGGCCGGTGCCTGGGTCGACCGGATGCGCCACCGCCGGATGCTCGTCGCCGCCGAGACCGCCCGCGCCCTGCTCACCCTCTCCATCCCGCTCGCCTGGGCCCTGGACGTGCTCACCCTGGGGCAGCTGTACCTCGCCGTCCTGCTCACCGGCTGTGCCACGGTCTTCGTCGACGTCGGCTCGCAGTCAACCCTCCCCGGGCTGGTCGGCCGCCCCGCGCTGGTCCGGGCGAACACCGCCGTCGTCAGCCTCCAGGCCGGCGCCATGGTCGCCGGACGCGGCGCCGGCGGCGGACTCGTCCAGCTGCTCACCGCACCGGTCGCCGTCCTGGCCACCGGCGTGCTGCACCTCGCGGCGGCCCTGCGGCTGCTGGCCCTGCCCCGCGACGGCGCGCCACCGCCCCGGGCCGCCGGCCCCGCGCCCCGGCTGCGGACCCTGATCGGCGAAGGGCTGCGCCATGTGCTCGGCCACCCGGAACTGCGCGCCCTGGTGCTCACCGCCGCCCTCACCAACCTCGGCGCGCAGACGATCAACACCCTGCTCCCGGTGGTCTTCACCCGGGATCTGGGACTGCCGGCCGGCGTACTCGGCCTGTACTGGGCGGCCGGCGGCGTCTCGCTGTTCCTCGGCGCGCGCTGCGCCCGGGCCCTGGCCGGCCGGTACGGGTACGGCCGGGCGCTGGTCCGCACCGGCGCGGTGCTGGCCCCCGGGGCGCTGCTCGTACCGCTGCTCGGCCCGGGCACCGGCTGGCTGTGGCTGGCGTCGGCCGGCTGGCTGATGGTCACCTTCCGCACCGGCGTGGACAACGTCCTCGGGGTCACCCTGCGCCAGCACCTGACGCCCGACGCGCTGCTCGGCCGGATGAACGCGACCTTCCGCTGCCTGCTCACCGGAGCGCTGGCCGCCGGTTCGCTGCTGGGCGGGGCCATCGGGCAGTTCGCGAGCGTCCGGGCCGGCCTGTGGACGGGCGGCGTCCTCCTGGCGCTGGCCTGCCTGCCCGTGCTGCTGTCCCCGCTGCGCCGACGGCGCGCGCTGCCCGCCGCCGACGTCAGCCCGGCGCCGGCGCGGACCTGAGTTCCTTCAGCCGGGCCACATCCGCCGCATGGCCCTCCGGGCCGCCCGGGGTCTCGATGACCAGCGGCACACCGGCCGTCGCCGGGTGCCTAAGCAGCGCGGCGAAGGCCGCTTGTCCGATGTGTCCCGCGCCGATGTTCTCGTGCCGGTCGCGGCGCGAGCCGGCCGGCGCCTTGGAGTCGTTGGCGTGGATCAGCCGCAGCCGCCCCGGGCCCGCCACCTCCACCAGTTCGTCCAGCGTCGCCGCCACCCCGTCCGGGGCCGCCAGATCGTGACCCGCGGCGAAGACATGGGCGGTGTCCAGGCAGATGCCCACCCGGGGATGGTGGCGCAGCGCCGCCAGGTAGGGCCCGAGATCGGCGACGCGGGAGCACAGCGAGGCACCCTGCCCGGCGGTGGGCTCCAGCAGGAGGTACGGGTCCTCCTCGTGCGTGAGCTCGTCCAGCAGCGGCAGCAGCAGCTCACCGGTCTGGGCCAGCGCGCTCTCCCGGCTGCGCCCGCCCGTCGCCGAGCCGGTGTGGACGACCACCCCGCGCGCGCCGATCGCCCGGCCCCGGCGCAGCGAGTGCCGCAACGAGCGCACCGAGCGCTCGGCGGTGACCGGATCGGCGGACCCCGGGTTGATGAGGTACGGCGCGTGCACATACGCGGGCAGCCCCCGCCGCGCGCACCCGGCGCGGAACGCCTCGTCCTGCGCCGGATCCCCGGGCGGGGTGGCCCAGCCGCGCGGATTGGCGACGAACACCTGGAGGGTCTCGGCGGCCAGGCCGGCGGCGTACGAAAGACCACGGGCGGCCAGGCCCCCGGCTACGGGGACGTGGCCGCCCAGTGGATTGCGGTCGCGCGCGGAAACGGAGGTCACCGGCCCAGCTTGGCAGGACGCCGGGCGGGGTGGTGACGCGGGACGGGGCTCAGTACGGGCCGTTCACATTGTCGATGGAACCGTAGCGGTCCCAGGCGTAGTTGGCGGCAGCCACGATATTGGCGACCGGGTCGTACAGGCTGTAGGCGGTGCCTTCCACGTGATAGGCGTCGAAGGTCGGCTGAATGACCTGGAGCAGACCGATGGACGGCGTGCCGTTGATCCAGTTGATGTCCCAGTCGTTGATCGCGTTCGGGTCACCGCTGGATTCCCGCATGATGTTGCGGTAAAGCCCGTCGTAGGAGCCCGGAATTCCGTGCTCGGCCATGATGTCCAGGGCCTCGCGGATCCAGCCGTCCAGGTCGTCGGTGTAGGTGGGGGCGGCCGGCGCGGCGGGCGCGGTCTCGGCGGGGGCCGGGGCCTCGGGGGCGGCGGTCACCTCGGCAGCGGCGGCCTCGGCCTCGGCGGCGGCTTCGGCCTGCGCCAGCGTCTCGCGCTCGGCGGCGCGGCTGGCGGCGGCCTCCTCGGCGGCGGCGCGCTCGGCCTCGGCCTGCTGCGCGGCCAGTTCCTCGGCGGCCTGCTGGGCGGCGAGCCGCTCGCTGTGCCGGGTGTGCGACTCGGGGGCCAGCGCCCGCAGGGTCTTCTGGAGGGAGGCGGCCACGTCCTGGGACGCGGCGGCGTCGGCCTCGGCGGCGGGCTGCGCCTGCCCGGGGACGTCGTTGGCCTTCACGGCCCAGTGGGCGGCGGAGCCGGCCGCGCCGGTTTCGTGGGCGCTCGCGCTGGGCACCAGCGTGAAAGCGATGGCGGCGATGCCGCAGCCGGCGACGGCGGTGGTGGCGGACCGCTGGAGCCGGGAGAGCCGACTTCGGCGGGGAGCGGGGAGCGATGCGGACATGCGGGGGACCTCACGTTCGTTCTTCGCGATGACTGCGACGGCCTTTCGTAGCAGTCACGGAAAACCCCGCGCAAAGGTCCTTCTTACTAATGCGGATAGTGCGGACGGCAGGGTGACCCCGGGGGTTCCCTGAGCCGACCCGGAGGAATGTCCCCGGAATTTCCCCGGCTTTTTACGGCCCGCGGCCCCGAATGGGAAAACACTAAGGACGCTCGTATGTGACGGCCGTCCTATGGCACGCATCACAGGCCCGGGCGCACCCGGAGGCGGGGAATGTGACCCCCGCCTCAGATCACCGCGCCCGGCCGGACGGTGCCCGCCGGTGTCAGCGGACCCAGATGGTGATGGTCGAGCCGCGCGGGGCGCTGTCCCCGCCGTAGATGGACTGGTTGAAGATGGTCCCGGTGAAGAACAGCCGGTTGACGTTCACCTCGAAGCCCGCGTCCTCCAGGATCCGCCGGCCCTCCTCCTCCGACTCCCCACGCACATCGGGCACCACGATCATCTCCTGGCCCTTGGAGATCGTCAGGGTGATGACGTCGCCCTCGCCCGCCGCCTCGCCCGCGCCGGGGGACTGCTCGGCGACGGTGCCCGACTCCTCCTCGGAGAACACCCGCTCCGGGGCGATCTCCACCTCGTAGCCGGCCTCGGTGAGCTGCTGGATGGCGGTGCCCTCGGCGATGCCGGTCACGTCGGGCACCTCCAGCTGCGGGCCCCGGCTGACCACCAGGGCCACGGCGGCGTCCGGCCGCTTCTCGGTACCGGCCGCCGGGTCGGTGGAGAGCACCGAGCCGCGCGGCACCTCGGCGGAGAACTCGTGGCTCTCCTCGCCCGGGGTCAGCCCGGCGCGCTCCAGCTGCTCCTTGGCCTCCTCCAGCGGGATGCCGCGCAGATTGGGCACCGTGGCCACCGGCGGCCCCTGCGAGACCGTGAGGGTGACGGTCGCGTTCTTGCGGACCCGGTCGCCGCGCGCCGGGTCGGTGGAGATGACGTGGCCCGCCTCGACGGTCTCGTGGTACGCCTCGGTGACCGCGACATCGAGCCCCGCGTCGCGCAGCGTGGCCTCCGCCTCGGCCTGCGGCACGCCGTACACGCCGGGGGTTTGGACGAACTGCCCGGAGTTCACGTACCAGACGCCGGCGCCGATGCCCAGGACCGCCAGGACGGCCGCGATCACCAGCAGCACGGGGCGGCGCGGCAGCCGGGACGCCAGCGGCGCCGGGGCGCCGTCGTCCGCCGGCTCCCGCGGCAGCTCGATGCGGGCGGTGTGCCCCACGGCGCCGGGGCCGTCCGGGGCGGTGGCGCGCACCCCGGCAGGACGGGGCACCACGCTGGTGCGCTCCTCCGGGCCGACCCCGGAGGCGGACGCGGGCGGCGGTGCGATCCGGTCGGTCGGCTCCTCGCCGTCGGCGGTCTCCGCCGGGTCCACGGCGGCCGGCGGGCGGACGTCCAGCTCCTCGTCGGTCAGCCCGGCCCGGGCCTCCCGCACCAGCGCCAGCAGCTCCACCGCGTCGGCGGGCCGGTCCTGCGGGGTGCGGGCGGCGGCCTTCGCCACCAGGGCGTCCAGCCCGGCGGCCAGCCCGGGCACGGCCTCCGAGGGCGGCGGCACGTCCCGGTGGACGTGCGCGAACAGCACCTGGGCCGGGGAGTCGCCGCCGTGCGGCTTGGCGCCGGTCAGCAGCTCGTACAGCAGCACGCCGCACGCGTAGACGTCGGCGCGCTGGTCGGCGGTGCCGTGCTCGATGCGCTCGGGGGCCAGGTAGGAGACGGTGCCCAACAGGGTGCCGGTGTCCGCCGAGGTCTGGTGGTCCACGCCGCGGGCCAGGCCGAAGTCGGCGACCTTGACCCGGCCACTGGCGCCGATGAGGACGTTCTCGGGCTTGATGTCGCGGTGGACGAGGCCGGCCCGGTGGGCCGCGCCGAGGCCGGCGAGCAGCGGCTCCATGATGTCCAGCACGGCGCGCGGCGCCAGCGCCCCGCGCTCGCGCAGCAGGTCCCGCAGCGTGCAGCCGGCCACGTACTCCATGGCCAGATAGACGTAGTCGCCGTCGCGGCCCTGGTCGAGCACGCCGACGATGTTCTGGTGGTCGAGACGGGCCACCGACTTGGCCTCGCGGATGAACCGCTCGGTGAACTCCTCGTCGTCCGCCAGCGAGGGGTGCATGACCTTCACGGCCAGCTCGCGTTCGAGGCGGGTGTCCACCGCCCGGTAGACCGTGGCCATGCCGCCGACGGCGATCCGCTCGTCCACGCGGTAACGGCCGTCGAGTACATGCCCGATCAGCGGGTCCTGAAGGGTGGTGTCCACGGCTGACGAGTCTACGTTCTGCCGTGGACACCCACCCGGCCGCCGCCGCCCGGCGGCCGGGACCGCAGCGAAACGGTGACGGAAGTGTCAGCTGCCCGTTGCCAGTCCGAGCAGTTCACGCACCTCGATCTCCGTCTCCACACCCAAGGTGTCGTAGCCGTCGACGTAGTTGCTCCACATGTCCTGCTCGTCGGAGGAGTCCGCCATCGCCTGCCAGTGCTCCAGGCTGGTCTCGCGGGCGGAGATCAGGTCGG
The DNA here is from genome assembly GCF_900116145.1 of Streptomyces harbinensis. GTDB lineage: Bacteria > Actinomycetota > Actinomycetes > Streptomycetales > Streptomycetaceae > Streptomyces > Streptomyces carpaticus. The sequence continues at coordinate 455,424 of NZ_FPAB01000003.1, forward strand.
CGATCAGCTCGTCCACCCCGGCCTCGGACCAGGTGGCCCCGGACAGCTCGGTGATCTCGTCCTCGACGGCGGCGGCCATCTCACCGGCCCATTCCCGGTTCGTGGTCAGGTCCTCGTCCGCCGGCTCCAGCCGTACCGTCGACTCCAGCGGCCCGGTGATCTCCAGGTAGCGCAGCGCGTCGGCGCTCAGCGCGTCCTCGTCGGTGCGCAGCGAGGCGGACATCGACCGGCTGTCGCCCCGCCCGAAGAAGCACAGGATCTCCCGGTCGCCCATGTCCCAGCTGGCCTGCTCTGGGTGGTAGTAGAAGATCTGGATGTCCTCGCCCAGCACCCAGGTGTCCAGGATGTAGGAGGTGACGAGCCGGTTGCACTCGGTGTTCGCCAGCTCCATCAGCTCCTCGGTGCCGGGGTAGGCGCCGAAGCCGCTGATCTCGTGGGTGCCGAAGGCCTCCGCCTCGTGCGGCACGTCGCAGGGGTAGAGGGTGACGTCGTACTCCGAGCCGCCCTCCTCGTCCTGGTACTGGTCCAGGCCGCTGGTGTCGAAGCAGTCGCCGACGGCGATGTCGAAGACGGCGATGCGCTCGCCGCTCTCGGGCACGTCCCGGCCCGGCGGGTCCTCCTGCGCGCCGTCCTCGCCGCCGGAGGGCGAGGCGCTGTCGGAGGGGGCCGCGCTGTCGACGCTTTCCGCGTTGTTGTAGATGGCCACGGGCACCAGCACGGCCAGCAGCGCGATCTGCGTGGCGCCCAGCACGATGCCGGCGATCGCCAGCGGCTTGCCGCGCTCCCCGGTCTTCTTGACCTGGTTGAGGCCGAGGATGCCGAGGATCAGCGCGATGGGCGCCAGCGCGAGCAGGCCGGTGACCAGCGCGCCGACGGACAGACCGTTGGTCTTGCCGGACTGCGGCGGCTGCGGCTGGTACGGGGGTACGGGGCCCCCGGGGTAGCCGGGGCCGCCCGGACCGCCGGGGCCGCCCGGCGGGTAGCCGTACCCCGGCGGCGGGCCGGGCACCGGCGGCTGCCCCGGGTAGCCGTAACCGGCCCCGGGCGCCCCCTGCTGCGGCGGAACGCCGGGCGGCGGGGCGGCGGGCGGCGGGGCGGCGGACGCGTACGGATTCGGCCCGGGTTCCGGTCCCTGAGGCGGCGGTTGCGGCGGCGGTGTGCTCACGGTCTCTCCTTCGGCGACCGCCCAGGAGCGGGCCCCACTCGGCTCCGCTGTCCCCCGACACGGTCGATACGATCCCCCCGGATCCGTGGATCGTATATCAGTGCGAACGCGTCAATATGCCGGGCGTTCCGGGTCCAGGTCCGCCATACCGGTCAACGGCGAGGAAGCCAGGGCGAAATGCCGGCGCGGAATCCTTCCCGCACCGTACGCCAGCCGCCCCGCCACCACCGCGTGCCGCATCGCCCGCGCCATCGCCACCGGACGCTCCGCCCGGGTCACCGCCGAGGCCAGCATCACCCCGGCACAGCCCAACTCCATCGCCAGCGCGGCGTCCGAGGCGGTGCCCGCGCCCGCGTCCAGGATCACCGGCACCCCGGCGCGCTCGATGATCAGCGCGAAGTTGTGCGGATTGCGGATGCCGAGACCGGAACCGATCGGCGACCCCAGCGGCATCACCGCCGCGCAGCCCGCCTCCTCGAGACGGCGCGCCAGCACCGGGTCGTCGTTGGTGTACGGCAGCACCGTGAAGCCGTCGTCCACCAGCGTCTCGGCGGCGTCCAGGGTGGCCACCGGGTCCGGCAGCAGTGTGCGCTCGTCCGCGATCACCTCCAGCTTCACCAGCGGGGTCTCCAGCGCCTCCCGTGCCAGCCGGGCGGTCAGCACCGCCTCGCCCGCCGTGAAACAGCCGGCGGTGTTCGGCAGCGGCGCAATGCCCAGATTGCGCAGGATGCCGAGCACCGAACCCCGCACCCCCGCATCCACCCGCCGCATCGCCACCGTCGTCAACTCGGTGCCCGAGGCGGCCAGCGCCCGCTCCAGGACCTCGGGGCTCGGCGCGCCGCCGGTCCCCATGATCAGCCGGGACCTCAGCGTCAGCGGGCCCAGCACCAGCGCGTCGTCCGGTTCCCCCGCCCCGTGGGCCCCGCCCCGGTCGGTGGTCCCGGTGCCGTCGACGGTCTCGGTGTCGGTCATCGTGGTCAGCCTCCCTGGACGGCGGTCAGGATCTCCACCCGGTCACCCTCGGCCAGCACGGTGCCGGCCCAGCGGGTCCGGGGCACCACGCAGGCGTTGACGGCCGCCGCCACCCCCGCCCCGCTGCCGTTGGCCAGCAGCCCGGCGACCAGCCCGGCCAGCGTCGTCTCCGCCGGCACCGCGCGCGCGGCGCCGTTCACGGTCACGTTCACGGTCATGGTCATACGGGCACCACCGAAGGAAAGCGCAGCGGACTGAACGGCCGGGCGAACGCCGGAAGTTCGCCGGTCACCAGCGACTCGGCCAGGATCTCCCCGGTCAGCGGGGCCAGCAGCACCCCGTTGCGGTAGTGGCCGGTGGCCAGCTGGAGCCCCGGCAGGGCGCTCGGGCCCAGCAGCGGGGCGTTGTCGGGGCTGCCCGGACGCAGCCCGGCCCGGCACTCGCGCAGCGGCAGCTCGGTGATGCCCGGCACCAGCTCGTGGGCGTCGCGCAGCAGCCGGTACACCCCGCCGGCGGTCACCGTGGTGTCCCAGCCCTGCTCGCGGGAGGTGGCGCCCACCACCAGCTCGCCGTCCGCGCGCGGCACCAGATAGACGGCCGACCCGCGCACCACCGCCCGCACCGTGCGGGACAGGAACGGCCCCGCGCCGTCCGGCGGCTCGGGCATGGCCAGCCGCAGCACCTCGCCCATCACCGGGCGGACCGGCGGCGCGATCCCCGGCGGCAGCCCGGCCAGTTCGCCGCTGTGGCTCCCGGCGGCCAGCACGGTGCGGGCGGCACCGAGGGCCGTACCGTCCGCCAGCACCGCCCCGGTGGCCCGGTCCCGGGAGACGGTCAGCTCGCGCACCCACTGCCGGTGGAAGACCACCCCGGCCCGCTCGCAGGCCGTCAGCAGCGCGTCGGTGAGGCGGCGCGGATCGACCTGATGGTCACCGTCCACCCGCAGCCCGCCGCGCACCGACGGGGCCAGCATCGGCTCCAGACGGCGGCACTCGCGCCCGGTGAGCCACTCGGTGTGCAGCCCGCACCGCTGGTGCAGGGCGTGCGAGACCCGCAACTCGGCCCGGTCGTCGGCGTCCAGCGCGACGGCCAGCGTGCCGCAGGCGCGGAAGCCGGTGCCGCTGCCGGCCGCCGCCTCCAGCTCCGCGGCGAACTCCGGGTAGCGGGCGGCGGAGGCCAGCGTCAGATCGAGCAGCGGCTCCTCGCCGTGGTGCAGTTCGGTGATCGCCGCCAGCATGCCGGCGGCCACCCGCGCGGCGCCGCCGCCCGGCCGCGGATCGGCGACCGCGACGCTCAGCCCGCGCCCGGCCGCCCGCCAGGCGGTGACAAGACCGATGACACCGCCGCCGATGACCAGCACATCGGATGATGTGCCGGCCGGCGCGGTGGGGGAGATGGAGGAAACGGACATGGCCGCGTGGCTGCTCCCTTCGCCGGCATGACCCGGATCAGGTACGTACGGTCGGAGGCCGGCCGCCTCCCTCTCAGCCCGGTCCGCCGGGCTCCCGTGTGCTCTGGTGTCCCGTCACCCTAGTACGCGGGGCCGGGTGAAGGACAAGCGCCCACGACCGTAGGGTGGCGAACGTGGATCAACGGGAACAGCGGGTCGTCATCGCCGGGGCCGGACTCGCCGGCACCCGGACCGCCGTGCTGCTGCGCGAAGCGGGCTTCACCGGCACCATCACCGTGGCGGGCGCCGAGCGCCACCGCCCCTACGACCGGCCGCCGCTCTCCAAGGACGTCCTGCTCGGCACCGCCGAAGGCGCCCCGCTCGACGTGGACTTCGACGCCCTCGGCATCGAACTCCTGCTGGGTCGCACCGCCACCGGCATCGACGCCACCGCCCGCACCCTGCTCACCGACGCCGGCCCCCTCCCGTACGACCGGCTGGTCATCGCCACCGGCGCCGAGGCGCTCACCCTGCCCGGCAGCGCCGGCCTGCCCGGCGTCCACGTGCTGCGCACCCTGGACGACGCCGCCCGGCTCCGGCCGCTGCTGGCCGCCCGCGGCTCGCTGATCGCGGTCGGCGCCGGCTGGATCGGCGCCGAGGCCGCCACCGCCGCCCGCGCCGCCGGGGCCGCCGTCACCGTCCTCGAAGCCGCCCCCCACCCGCTGCCCGGCGCCCTGCCGCCCCGGCTCACCGAACCCATGCGGCAGTGGTACGAGCAGGCCGGCGCCCGGCTGCGCACCGGCGCCCGGGTGGCCGCCGTCCGCCCCGGCGAGGTGGAACTGGCCGGTGGCGAGGTGCTGGGCGCCGACGCCGTCCTGATCGGCATCGGCTCCCGCCCCGCCACCGGCTGGCTGGCCGGCAGCGGCGTCGCCCTCGCCCCCGACGGCTCGGTCCGCGCCGACGACCGGCTGCGCACCACCCTGCCCGGGGTGTACGCGGTCGGCGACTGCGCCTCCTTCCCCTCCGCCCGCTACGGGCGCCGGCTGCTGGTGCACCACTGGGACAACGCCCAGGCCGGGCCCGCCACGGTCGCCGCCCACCTCACCGGCACGGGGGACGCGGCGTACGACCCGGTGCCGTACTTCTGGAGCGAGCAGTTCGGCCGGTTCGTCCAGTACGCCGGGCAGCACGGCCCGGACGACACCCTGCTGTGGCGTGGCGACCCGGGCGCGGACGGCTCGACCGGCGCCTGGACGGTGTGCTGGCTCGGCCCGGACGGCACGCTGCGCGCGGTGTGCGCCGTGGACCGGCCCCGCGACCTGGCCCAGGGCCGCCGGCTCGTCGCACGCGGCGCCCGGCTCGACCCCGCGCGGGCCGCCGACCCCGCCGTACCGCTGAAGAACGCCCTCGCCTGACCCCGGCCGCGGCCGCCCCCGTCCCTCTGCTGCCACTCCCCGATGACGGCTGTCGGTGGGAGGTGGCAGGCTTGAGGCGTGACCGAGATTGATGTGAAAACCGATGCTCTCGTCCCCTCCTGGCTCACCCTCCCCGACATCGCGGAAGAGCTGGACCTGGAAGTGAACCGGGTACGGCAGCTGATCAAGGAAGGCCAGCTGATCGCCGTGCGCCGGGGCGAGAATCGGGTGCTCCAGGTGCCGTCCGCCTTCATCGGCGAGGGCAGGATCGTCAAGGGCCTCGTGGGCACCCTGACGCTGCTGCGCGACGACGGCTTCACCGACGAGGAAATGCTGGAGTGGCTCTTCACCCCCGACGACAGCCTGCCCGGCACCCCGGCCGAGGCCCTGCGGCAGAACCGCGGGAGCGAGGTCAAGCGGCGGGCCCAGGCCCTGGCCGTGTGACCGGCTGAACCGGTGGGCGGTGGTGCGGCAGGCCGCGCCACCGCCCACCGCCACGAGCACCGCCACGCCCACCGCACCACATCCGTTCACCACCACGAGGGGGAGCCGTGACCGACGGCATCGCCGCCGCCCGGCTGTATCTGTGCACCGACGCCAGAAAGCGCCAGGGCGACCTGCCCGACTTCCTGGACGCGGTACTGGCCGGCGGCGTCGACATCGTGCAGCTGCGCGACAAGAGCCTGGAGGCCGCCGAGGAGCTGGAACTGCTGGAGGTCTTCGCCGACGCCTGCCGGCGGCACGGCCGGCTGCTCGCGGTCAACGACCGGGCGGACGTCGCGCACGCCGCGCGCGCCGGCGTGCTCCACCTCGGCCAGGGCGACCTGCCGGTGCCCGCCGCCCGCGCGCTGCTCGGCGACGGCGTGCGCATCGGCCGCTCCACCCACAGCCCGGAGCAGGTGGACGCCGCCCTCGTCCAGCCCGGCGTCGACTACTTCTGCACCGGCCCCGTCTGGCCCACCCCCACCAAGCCCGGCCGGGCCGCCCCCGGGCTGCCGCTGGTGCGCTACGCCGCCTCGCTGCGCCCCGCCCGCCCCTGGTTCGCGATCGGCGGCATCGACGCGGGCAATCTCGACCAGGTGCTGGAGGCCGGAGCCCGGCGCATCGTGGTGGTCCGGGCGCTCACCGAGGCCGACGACCCGGGAGCCGCGGCCGGCGCGCTCGCCCGGCGGCTGCGCGCCGGGTGAGTGGCGGGTGAGCGTCGGGTGAGCGCCGGGTGAGCGCGCACGCCCGTCCGGGGACCGGACACGCGTGGGAGATCGCCGGTGCGCTGGGTAGCCTGCGCGCATGGCCCTTGGGATTCCGTCCACGATGAATGACCGGGCGCACACGGTGCGCGATCTCCTCGCCGCCGGCAAGCGTTCCTACTCCTTCGAATTCACCCCGCCCAGGACCGAGCAGGGTGAGCGCACCCTGTGGAACGCCATCCGCCGCGTCGAGGCCGTGGGCCCGACCTTCGTGTCCGTGACCTACGGAGCAGGCGGCTCCTCCCGCGAGCGCACCGTGCGGGCCACCGAGCGGATCGCCACCGAGACGACCCTCACCCCGGTCGCCCACCTCACGGCCGTCAACCACTCCGTGTCCGAGCTGCGCAACATCATCGGCCAGTACGCGGACGGCGGCATCCGCAACATGCTGGCCCTGCGCGGCGACCCGCCCGGCGACCCGATGGGGGAGTGGGTGCCGCACCCGCGCGGTGTGATGTACGCCGCTGAACTGGTCAGCCTGATCAAGGAGTCGGGCGATTTCTGTGTCGGGGTCGCGGCATTTCCGGAGATGCATCCGCGATCCACCGACTGGGAGACGGATATCCGGCATTTCATCAACAAGTGCCGGGCCGGGGCCGACTTCGCGCTCACCCAGATGTTCTTCAACCCCGAGGACTACCTGCGGCTTCGTGACCGGGTGGCCGCCGCCGGATGCGATGTCCCGATCATCCCGGAAATCATGCCGATCGCGAATCTGCGGCAGATCGAACGCTTCAAGCAGCTCAGCAACTCCACCTTCCCCGAAGAGCTGGAGAATCGGCTCCGCGCGGTCAAGGACGATCCGATGGCTGTACGCTCGGTCGGGATCGAGTTCGCCACCGAGTTGTGTGCGCGGTTGATGGAAGAGGACATCCCCGGTCTGCACTTCGTCACGCTGAACACCACGCTGCACTCGACGGCGACGCTGGACGTCTACAAGAACCTCGGTCTGCACCGGGCGGACCTCGAACACGGCTGAGCACAGCTGAGAGGGGCGTACATGGGCTGGACGGTCCTCTACATCGCGTTCGGAATCGTCTCCCTGTGGCTGCTGGGCGAGGTCCTGCTCCAGTACAAGGCCAGACTCCGCTGGCGGCTGCTCGCCTTCTTCGGGTTCCTGGCCGTGGTGTTCGGCGTGATCCTGCCCTACGTGCCGGTGATCGCGCTGGGCACCGTCGCGTTCGCGACCGGCCAGACCTTCGTGACGCTGTCCTTCCGGCGCGGCTTCTCCACCGGCTGGGCGCTCGGCGGCCGGCCGGGCAACAGCAAGCGGCGGCGCCGCGAAGGCGGCGACGAGCCGGTGGAGATGCGCCCGATGGACCCGGTCGGCGAGGACGAGACCGGCCACGACGCCCCGCCGCCCCCGCCCGCCCCGCCGGGCGAGGCGCTGGGCCAGGAGAGCGGCGGCTACGACGAGTGGGGGCAGCCCCTGCCCGCGCAGCAGCAGCCGCAGCACGGGCAGCCGCCGCAGGGCCAGGACCCGGACCAGGACCTGTACGCGGCGGCGCAGCAGCCCCAGGAGACGGTGTACGGGGACGGCTACCACGACCAGCGGCAGCAGCCGTACGCCGAGCCGTACGCGGGTGCCACGGCCGGTTACGAGAGCGGCGGGTACGACACCGGCGCGGGCTACGACGGTTACGGCACCCCGTACGGCGAGCAGCAGGGCGCGCCGGGGCAGCAGCAGTACCAGCAGGACTACGGCAACCAGTGGCAGCAGACCGCCGACGCGTACTACCAGGAGACGCCGCCCGGCGGCGTCTGGGTCCCGCAGCAGCGCGAGACCGCCGCCACCGGTGCCCCGGCCCAGGACGGCGGCTACGGCTACCCGCCCCAGCAGGACCCCTACCCCCAGCAGCCACCACAGCCCCAGCAGAACGGCTACGACCCGGCGGCGGACCAGGGGTACTACTACAACGAGCAGCAGCGCTACTGACCCGGCCGCGGGCCCGCCGCCACGGGGGCTGTCCGCCGGGCTGCCTCTCCGCGTCCTTCGACAAGCCCCGGCCACGCCACCGTCGGGGCATCCGGGCCCCCGGGTGGAGTGCCCGCCGCCCCGTCGCCGGGCTACGCCCCGCACCGGGGGCACCTCCCGGCCGCCGGACTGGGGGAGACGCGGGCCCGACCGGCGCTCTGTGTCGGAAAGACCCTAGTACGAGCCCCGCCAGCCGGGCCCTTCGACGATCAGACCGGTGACCAGCGCGCCCGTCATGCCGGCGTGGGCCAGGCCGCCGCCCGGGTGGGCGGCGGAACCGGCGCGCCAGGTGCCGGGAAGGCGGCCCGTGTTGGGCGCGGCCAGCAGCGCGCCGTCCGCGCCCGCCAGGGCGGGCGGCGGGATGACGCCGCCCGGCAGGCCCGTCTCCCGTTCGACGTCCAGTGGCGTGCGGACCTCCTGCCAGCGGATGTTCTCCAGCCCCGCGGCGGCGAGCAGCCGCCGCGTCCAGCGGTCGGCCGTCGCGGCGTCCCGCCAGTCCACGGCGCCCTGCGGCGGGGCCATCGCCGACACCACCGCCGTGTGGTGGTCCCCGGCGCCCTCGCCCGGCCACAGCGTGGCGTCGTCGGGGCGCAGCACCCGCACCGCGGGGCCGCCGTCCGCCGGGTGCACCAGCAGCCGGTGCGGGGCCTGCGGCGGGCGGGGCCCGTCCAGCGCCACCAGGACGGTGAACCGGCTCTCGCCCGGCGGCGGCGCCCCCAGACCCGGCGCGCTCCACACCACGTGCTCGGCCGCCACCCGCTCGCCGCCGGCCAGTTCCACGCCCGCCGCCCGGCCGTCCCGTTCCAGGACGCGCCGCGCCGTGGCACCGAAGACGAACTCCACGCCGCGTTCCTCGCACCGCAAGCGCACCGCCTCCACCAGCGCGGCGATGCCGCCCACCGGATACCAGGTGCCGAACGTCTGCTCCACATAGGCCAGGACGGCCGCCGAGGCCGGCGCCCGCTCCGGGGCCACGCCCCACTCGGCGACGGTGGCGGCCAGCATCGCCGTCAGCCGCGGGTCGCCCAGCTCCCGCTCGGCCACCCCGGCAAGCGTCGGCGGCCCGGCGGGCACCGCCCGGCGGCGCAGCAGCCCGGTGCGCCGCGCGGGCGGCAGCGGGTAGCGGTCGGCCACCAGCGCGGCCCGCCCGGCGGCCGAGGTCAGCGGCTCCTCCACCAGCGGCCGGCGGGTGGCCTCCCAGGTCTGCCGGGCGCGCCCCTGGAACGCGTGCCACCGCTCGCCCGCCCCGGCGCCCAGCGCCGTGTCCAGGGCATGGCCCACCCCGCCCCGGGAGAAGCCGGGCAGCCGCAGCCGGGTGCCGTCCGCGAACAGGTGCTCGGCGGCCGGATCGACCTGCCGCAGTTCGACGCACTCCTCCAGGGGGCGCTTGCCGGTCTTGACGAACACGTCCCGCCACACCGCCGGCAGCCACAGCAGCCCGGGTCCGGTGTCGAAGACGAAGCCGTCGCGCTCGAACCGTCCCGCCGCGCCGCCCGCCCGCTCGCCGCGCTCCAGCACCGTCACCCGGTGCCCCGCCACGGCCAGCCGGGCCGCCGTCGCCATGCCGCCCATACCGGCACCGACCACCACCACTCGCGCCATGCGCCCGACCCTATCCAAGGCCCCTTCGGCCCCCGCCCGGCCCCCGGCGGGTACCTACGCGGACCGGCGCGTACTCAGAGCCGGGATGAGTACCGGGATGAGCATCAGCGCGGATGGGCCCGCCGGTCCCCGGACGGCACTGTGGTGGTCGAGCAGGGGAACCGGGACGCACCGCCGGCACGGGGCGGCGGAGCGGCCCGGGCCCCCGCTGCCCGTCCGCGCCTCCCGCCGGCGCGGCCCGGGGCGCGGGCTCAGCCCGCCGCCACCCGGACCCGGCCGTGCAGCAGCCGGGACAGCGCCAGATGGACCTCGCGCAGCGGCCGTTCGGGATGGAACGAGAGCCAGTCGAGCGCCCCCACCAGGATCATTCCCACTAACGCGCCCGCCGTCAGCTCCACGTCCAGCGCCGGATCGAGCTCCCCGTCCTTCACCCCTTCGTGCAGGACCCGCTCCACCACGTCGACGGCCTGCTGCCGCGCGGACACCACGGTCGCGTGCCACGCCCGGTGGGTGCGCCACAGCTCTGCCATGAGCAGCCGGGTCAGCGACGGGTTCCGTTCGATGAACACCAGCCCCGCCAGCGCCGCCGCCGACAGCCGGCCGACCGCGTCCGCGCCGCGCTCCAGCGCCGCCTCGTCCGCCCGGCGCAGCTCGGCGGCCAGCCGGTCCACCCCGTCCCGCAGCACTTCCTCGAACAGCTCGGTCTTCCCGGCGAAGTTGTAGTACACGGTGCCCTTGGCGACCCCGGCGCGCTCGGCGATCTCCTCCACGGTGGTGGCGGAGAAACCCTGTTCGGCGATGAGTGTCACCGCCGCGTCGTAGAGCCTTTGCCGCGTCGCGTTGCGACGGTTGCTGATCGCGCGTGTCATGCGCCGATTCTCCCCCCACTCCAGGGCTGTTGAGGTCCGCGGGGCGCAAGTGCAGGTGTTTGCAGTGCTCAGCGCGGATTGTCAGTGGCATGCGTCAGCATGTGCCGTGATGCGAAGAACGGACCCACTCGACCAGAGCTGAACCGCCGAATGACGACAGGAGGCTCGTCATGACCGGATTCCCCGCCGACGTCCACCGGGTGCCCCGCCGCGCCCCGGTGCCGGCCGCCGTGCTCGATCTGCTGGACCAGGCCGACCGGGGCCTGGCCGAGGCCGCCGTGCTGCCCGACCCGGGCGACGCGTACGTGGCGGCCCATCTCGCCGCGCTGCGTGCCGCCGCCGCGGTGGTGGCCGCCCGGGGCCGGCCCGAGCCGACCGCCCGGGGGCGCAGCCGGATCCGCAGCGTGTGGGAGGTGCTGCCCGAGATCGCGCCGGAGCTGGCCGAGTGGAGCACCCTGTTCGCGGCGAGCGCGGTGCGCCGGGCCCGGATAGACGCGGGCATACGCCGGGCCGCCGATCTTCAGGAGGCCGCCGAGCTGCGCCGCGCCGCCGGGTTCTTCCTGCGGCTGGTGGAGAGCATGCTCGTCGGGCGGTCCGCGCCGCGGACCGGGGAGCCCGGCGGCCCGCCGCCGAAGTAGGCTGTGGCTGCCCGCGCGCGGCGAGCCCGCGCAGCCGGCCCATCGCAGCACCCAGCACTTCGAGGAGCCGCCCGTCATGCCGTCGAACCCCCCGGCCCGGGACGCGGGCGGAGCAGCCGCCCCGGGCCCGCACACGGCGCTGCGCACCGGTGTGGTGTGGGAGGTGCTGCGCCGCACCCTCGGCGAGCGCGCGGCCGGGACCGGCCGGCCCGCCCTCGACGTGCTGGACACCGGTGGCGGCAGTGGCAGCTTCGCCGTGCCCGTGGCCCGGCTGGGGCACCGGGTGACGGTCGTGGACCCGAGCCCGGACGCGCTGTTCGCCCTCGCGCGCCGCGCCGCCGAGGAGGGCGTGGCCGACCGGGTGCACGGAGTGCAGGGCGACACCCAGGGTCTGCTGGAGGTCGCCGAGCCCGGCGGCTACGACATGGTCTTCTGCCACGGCGTGCTGGAGTACGTGGACGATCCGCGGGCCGGTCTGGCGGCCGTGGCGGGGGCGCTGCGGCCCGGCGGGGGCACGCTGAGCCTGCTGGCCGCCGGGGTGGGCGGTGCGGTGCTCTCGCGGGCCCTGGCGGGCCGGTTCACCGAGGCCAGGAGGGCACTGGGCGACCCGGACGGGCGCTGGGGCGAGGCCGACCCGGTGCCGCGCCGCTACACCCCGGCCGAGCTGTCGGCGCTGGTCACCGAGGCGGGACTGGAGCCGGGGGCGGTGCACGGGGTGCGGATCTTCGCCGATCTGGTGCCCGGCGTGCTGGTGGACACCGAGCCGGACGCGCTGCGCGCGCTGGCCGCGCTGGAGGCCGAGGCGGCCGAGCTGCCGGCCTTCCAGGCGGTCGCCGGGCAGCTGCATCTGCTCGCCCGGCTGCCCTAGATGGTGCCCGGCGGGCGGCGGGCCGCCAAATGTGATCTCCGCCCCGTATTATCGGCAGTCAGCCCTCCGGCATGACCGGGGTCCGGGGCGGGAAAGACTTGTCCGATCCCGTGGATCCGCGTCAGCCGGCGGGTGGGTGAAATTGGCGAACTGGGGTGGGTTTCACAGGGACGCTTCCCTGCCTATCCTGGAAAGAGTCGGAAACGGTCGCCTCCGCGGCCGGCGAGTAGGAGGACTCCGTGCCGCTCTCGGACCACGAGCAGCGCATGCTCGAACAAATGGAGCGAGCGCTGTACGCCGAAGATCCCAAGTTCGCGACAGCGCTTGAGGGCAGTGAGCTGCGGACGTTCACCCGGAAGCGGGTGTACCAGGGCATCGCCGGTTTTCTGGTGGGCATCGCACTCCTGATGGGCGGCATGGTCGCCCAGCTGATCTGGCTCAGTGTCGTCGGCTTTGTGATCATGCTCGGGTGTGCGGTCGTCGCCGTCACCGGATGGCGGAAAGGCCCCGCTCCCGTCGAGGGCGCGGGCAACGGCGGCGGCGGGCGGGGACACCGGCCGCACAAGCCGAAGCGTTCGATGATGACCCGTATGGAGGAACGCTGGCAGCGCCGTCGCGACGAGCGCGGCGATTGAGCAGGCGGCCCCGGGAATCCGGGGCACATCATCACGAAGGGCCCGCCGGATCCCGATCCGGCGGGCCCTTCCGTGTGGCATTGCCCGGGCCGCCCGCGCCCGGTTCTTTCCGTTTCCCGGCTTTCAGGCTTTCCGGGTTTTTCCGGGGAATGCGGTGCGCAGATCGCGCAGCCGCCGGGCGGCCCGCAGCCGGCGTTCGGCGAGGCGGTGACTCACCCGAACGGCGGAACGCGGCAGCAGCAGCGCCCGCAGCCGGGTCCACCGCCCCACCCCGGCCCGCAGCCCGGCGAGCGCCGTCCGCACGTCCCGGGCCGGGCCGTCGTCCGGCCCGCCCGCGCCACCGGCCCCCGCCGGGGCGTACAGCTCCCGCTCCACGCCCTGCGCCAGCCGGTGCACCGCGTCCCGCGCCGGGGCCTCCAGCGACAGCACCGCGGTGATCCGGGCCGCGGTCCGCCGCGGCGTCTCCGACGCCAGCGGCGCAAGACCCAGGTCCCAGGCGCTGTCGCTCAGCTCCTGCCAGGCGGCGCCGGCTCCGGCCCCCGGCGCCAGCCGCCGGGCCCGCACCCGGGCCCGCCACAGCGGTGGCCCGCCGACCAGGGCGAGCACCGCCGCCAGCGCCGCCGCGCCCCACAGCCACGGCCCCACCGAGGGGCCACCGCCCGAGCCACCGGCCGCGGCCGGAGCCTCGCTCTCGCACGCCGCGGCCTCCCGCACCGGGTCGCACTCCTCCGGTCCGGTGGGTGTCGGGGACGCCTCCGGGCGCTCCGGCTCCGCCGCGTCGGGACGCTCCGGGTCGGGCTGCGCCGGGTCGGGGCGCTCGGCGTCCGGCCGGGTGTAGCCGGGGATGGTGCCCTGCCCCGGGGTCGGCTCGAAACGCGTCCAGCCCACGCCCTCGAAGTACAGCTCCGGCCAGGCGTGCGCGTTGTGCAGACCGACCCGGTACGAGCCGTCCACCTGCCGGTCGCCCGGCGTGAAGCCGACCGCGACCTGGGCCGGGATGCCCAGGGTGCGGGCCATCGCCGCCATGGTGAACGCGAAGTGCACGCAGAAGCCCTCGCGGTCCTCCAGGAACGCGGCGATCGCCTCGCTCCCGCTGCCGGAGGACACCGAGGTGTTGTAGCGGAAACCGCCGTCCCGGGCGAACCAGTCCTGGAGCGCCACCGCCCGCGCGTGGTCGTCGGCCGCCCCGGCGGTGACCTCCTCGGCCATCCGCGCCACGACCTCCGGCAGATCGCGCGGGACCTGCGTGTAGTACGAGGCCAGGTTCGGCGGCGCCGCGGGCGCCAGGGCCAGCTGCTCCGCGGTCGGCTCGACCTGCCGGTGCGTCACCGTCCAGCTGCGGCCCTGGGTGGTCAGCCGGCCGCTGTCCGAGACGAGGGTCTGGGACCCCCGGTCGAACCGCCACGGCCCGTCCGTCACCACCGACACCGCCGGATAGGGCACCGGCAGCGAGGTCTGCGCGTAGTCGGGGCTCGCCTCGATCACGGTGGTCACGTCCCGGGCCGTCACCTCGGGGGCCAGACCGGGCACCGCCCACGGGGCCGGCGGGATCTCGTTCTCGAACCAGCGCGAGGAACGCCACTCGCTCCCGGTGAACTCGTCCAGCGCCACCAGCCGCAGATACATCCCGGCGGCCTCGCCGTCGGTGCGGTAGGTGAGCACCTCCTGGTTCCGCGGCTGGTTGAGCTGGTCCTGGAGCGCCACCACCGGATTGACCGTGCTGATGGTGCCCGAGCCGCCGCTCCCGCTGCCGCTGCCGCCGCCCTCCAGGTCCAGCAGACCGCTGCCCATGGCCGGCAGCAGCGCCGGTGCCAGCACCGCCGCCACCAGGGTCAGCGCGCCGATCCGGCCGCCGGCCCGCAGCCGCGGCCCCGCCGCCCGCGCGGGTACCGCGGCGGCCGGCGGCCTGCCGTACCCGCCCGGCGCTCCGTACCCGGGAGCGCGGGCCGGGCCCGGGCCGCTGAAGTACCGGCCCCAGCGGCCGAGCCGCTCCCGGCCCTCGGCCAGCAGCAGCGCCAGGTACCCGGCCGCCGCGACCAGGAAGTAGGGCCAGGCGGCGTCCTCCTGGTTCACCCCGGCCGCTATCGAGTACAGCGCCAGCAGCGGCAGCCCGGCCACCGCCGCGCTGCCAAAGCTGACCGCCAGCACGTCCACCAGCAGCCCGATCAGCAGCACCCCGCCCAGCAACATCAGCCGGATGCCGTCCGTCATCGGGGCGGGCGCCACATAGTGGCCGATGTCCTCGGTGCCCGCCGACAGCAGCTCACCGAACCGGCCGAACGCCTCGGGGCCCGGCAGCAGCCCGCCCACCGCGTACTGGGGCACCGTGGCCACCGTCAGCATCAGCAGCGACACCACCACCTGGGCCGCCACCACCACCGGCGCGGGCGCGGCGAGCCGCCGCGCCACCATCCCGGTGCCGGTCAGGACCGCGAGCAGCAGCCCCGCCTGCACCAGCCAGCCGCCGCCCTGCACCAGCGGCAGCAGCGCCGCCGCCGCACCGGTCGTGGCCAGCCACGCCGCCGCGGCGACTCCCGGCCTCATGCCCACCACTGCTCACCGCCCCCTGTACGAAGCCGCTCGTTCCCCACCGGCCTGCTGCCACACCTGCGCCAGCGGCACCCCCGGATGCAGCGGCAGCGCGGCCCAGCCGCTCTCCCGCAGCCGGCCGAGGGTCCCGGCCTCCACCCCCGGGTCCAGCTGCCCGGCCGCCACGAACGCGATCCCGTCCGCCGCCCGCTGCCGCAGCCGCGCCAGCTGGTCGAGCGCCGCCAGGTCCGGGGCACCCAGGAACGCGATCAGCAGCCCGCAGTCGGCGCCGGCCAGCGCGCTCAGCGCACCGTCCAGACCGCTGTCCGGAGCGGTCACCCGGTGGGTGTCCGTCACCAGGTCCAGCGGCCCGGGCAGCGCCGAGTGGTCCAGCACCGCCAGCGCGTCCAGCATCAGCCCCGTCGTCTCGACGCTGTCCGCCCCGTGCCCCGGGCCCGGCAGCGACAGCCCGCGGTCGGTGATCAGCCGCACCTGATAGCCGCGTTCGGCCAGATGCGAGATCACCGAGGCCGCCCCGGAGACCGCCCGCTCGAACGGCGCCTGCGGCCCGGTGCCCGCGTAACCGGAGCGCCGGGTGTCCAGCAGCACCGTGCACCGGGCGCGCGGCGGCTGCTCCTCGCGGCGCACCATGAGCTGGCCCCGGTGCGCGGTGGAGCGCCAGTGCACCCGGCGCAGATCGTCACCGTGCCGGTAGTCCCGGGGGATGACGTCCTCCTCGCCGGTCACCGCGAGCGAGCGCTGCCCGCTCTCGCCCTGCCCGCCGGCCTCGCCGCCGAGCCGGACGGGCGGCAGCGTCTCGATGTGCGGCAGCACGGTCATCACGTCGTACGCGTCGAAGGAACGGTGCAGTTCGACCATGCCGAACGGGTCGGCCAGCCGCAGCTCCAGCGGCCCCAGCGGATAGCGCCCGCGCTGATCGGAGCGCACCCGGTAGCTGACCTCCCGCTGCCCGCCCGGCTCGATCCGGTCCAGGACGAACCGGGGCCGGGGGCCGAGCACGTACGGCACCCGGTCCTGGAGCATCAGCTGGCCGCTCGGCAGCCGGAAGCCGTTGTCCACCCGCAGGTGCACCCGGGACTCCCCGCCGGCCGGCACCCGGGCGGGCGACAGCCGGCGGGCCGCCGTCACCCGGCTACGGGTCAGGTACAGCACCAGCACGCTCACCACCGGCAGCGCCACCAGCAGCGCGCCCACCCGCAGCAGATCCGGCTGGCCGAGCAGATACGCGCACACCGAGGCGGCGGCGCCGGCGGCCACGAACGACCGCCCGCGCGTGGTCAGCCCGCCGAAGGCCGCCCGTACCGTTCCGCGCCGGTCGTCGTCCCCGGCGGGCATCAGTGGCCCCGGTACTGCGGGGCGCCGTACGGGGAGGGCACCGGGGTGCGGTGCAGGATCTCGCCGACGATCTGCTCGGCGGTGCGCCGGTTCAGCTGGGCCTGCGCGGTGGGCAGCAGCCGGTGCGCCAGCACCGGCCCGGCCAGCGCCTGGACGTCGTCGGGCAGGACGTAGCCGCGCCCGCCGAGCGCGGCGGACGCCTTGGCCGCGCGCAGCAGTTGCAGGGTGGCCCGGGGCGAGGCGCCGAGCCGCAGTTCGGGATGGGTGCGGGTGGCGACCACCAGATCGACCGCGTACCTGCGCACCGCGTCCGAGACGTGGATCTCGCGCACCGCCTCGATCAGCTTGACGACGTCCTCGGCGGTGGCGACCGGCTGGAGCCCGTCGAGCGGGGAGTAGCCGCCGTGCGACTGGAGCATCCGCATCTCGGCCTCGGGGTCGGGGTAGCCGACCGAGACCCGGGCCATGAACCGGTCGCGCTGCGCCTCGGGGAGCGGGTAGGTGCCCTCCATCTCCACCGGGTTCTGGGTGGCGATCACCAGGAACGGGTCGGGCAGCGGATAGGTGCGGCCGTCCGCGGTGACCTGGCGCTCCTCCATCGCCTCCAGGAGGGCCGACTGAGTCTTGGGGGAGGCGCGGTTGATCTCGTCACCGATGACGATCTGGGCGAACACCGCGCCCGGTTTGAACTCGAACTCCTTGCGCTGCTGGTCGAAGACGCTGATCCCGGTGATGTCGGAGGGCAGCAGGTCCGGTGTGAACTGGACCCGCTGCACCGTGCAGTCGATCGCGCGGGCCAGCGACTTGGCCAGCATCGTCTTGCCCACCCCGGGCACGTCCTCCAGGAGCAGGTGCCCCTCGGCCAGGAGCACGGTCAAGGAGATGCGCACGACCTCCGGCTTGCCCTCGATCACGCTCTCCACGGCGCGGCGTACCTGCTCCGCCGTGGTGCTCAGATCGGTGAGCTTCGTCTGCTCCTCATAGGTCGTCAACCGGCCCTCCTCGGCCTGCACTGCTGTCTCGTCCCCACCTTGGACGGCGCGGACGCTGCCCGATACGGCGACACCCGGAATGCGCCGGGAGGTTGCCCTCCGGCAGACATTCTTCACACCCCCGGTCGCGGCCGTTACCGGTCGCCGGGGTCCTCGGGGTCGACCTCGCGGAGCAGACCCGACGTCACGTCGAACACAAATCCGCGTACGTCATCAGTGTGCAAGAGGAACGGCGAGGTGCGCACACGTGCCATCGACTGGCGGACGTCCTGGTCCAGATCGGTGAACGACTCGACGGCCCAGCTGGGCTTCTGCCCGACCTCCAGCTCCAGTTCGTGCCGGAAGTCCTCGGTGAGCTGGAGCAGGCCGCATCCGGTGTGGTGGATGAGGACCACCGATCGGGTGCCGAGTCCCCGCTGAGAGATGGTCAGCGAGCGGATGATGTCCTCGGTGACCACGCCGCCGGCGTTGCGGATCGTGTGGCAGTCACCCAGTTCCAGGCCGAGCGCGGCGTGCAGGTCGAGCCGGGCGTCCATACAGGCGACGATGGCCACCTTGCGCACCGGGCGGGCGTCCATGCCCGGGTCGGTGAACGTCGTGGCGTACTGCTGATTGGCCGAGACCAACTCATCTGTGACCGATTTTGGCATGACCCGACGGTATTACGCCCCGCCGCCTCACGGATACCGGAGCCCCTCCGGTGAGATGGGGCGACAGCACGGAAACACCCGCATCCGGGCCCCGGCCGTGACCGGTGTCACCCCCGCCGGAAGCCCGCCGCGGCAACACGCGCACACTCCGAACCTCAATGATTGACCCGCCCGGGGTGTGGACTAGTGTGACGCGCACCGGGAGGCGGGCAGGCGGGTCCGGGCCTGCCCGGAGTGGTACCGCACCCGCCCCACCTCCCTTCGGAAGGCGCATGACGACCAGCAACGACCGGCCCCCGCACACCCGGCACCGCCCGGTCATGCTCCAGCGCTGCCTCGACCTGCTCGCCCCCGCGCTCCGGGAGCCCGGCGCCACCGTCGTGGACTGCACGCTCGGCCTCGGCGGCCACAGCGAGGCCCTGCTCGGCGCCTTCCCCGAGGCCCGCCTCATCGGCCTGGACCGCGACACCAGCGCCCTGGAACTGGCCGGCGCCCGGCTCGCCCCCTACGGCGACCGCGCCACCCTCGTGCACGCGGTGTACGACGAACTCCCCGCCGTCCTCGCCCGGCTCGGCACCCCGCGGGTCGCCGGAATCCTGTTCGACCTGGGCGTGTCGTCCATGCAGCTGGACGAGGCCGACCGCGGCTTCGCCTACGCCCAGGACGCCCCGCTCGACATGCGGATGGACCAGACCACCGGACCCAGCGCCGCCGACGTGCTGAACACCTATCCGCCCGGTGAGCTGGTGCGCATCCTGCGCGCCTACGGCGAGGAGAAGTTCGCGCCGAAGATCGTCGAGGCCGTCGTCGCCGAACGCGCCAGGCAGCCGCTGACCTCCAGCGCCCGCCTGGTCACCCTCATCCGCGACGCCCTCCCGCAGGCCGCCAAGCGCACCGGGGGCAACCCCGCCAAGCGCACCTTCCAGGCGCTGCGCATCGAGGTCAACGGGGAACTCGCCGTCCTGGAACGCGCGCTGCCCGCCGCCGTCGACGCCCTCGCGGTGGGCGGCCGGATCGCGGTGCTCTCCTACCACTCCCTGGAGGACCGGCTGGTCAAGCGGGTCCTGGCGGAGGGCGCCCGCAGCACCGCCCCGGCCGGGCTGCCGATCGTCCCCGAGGAGTACCAGCCCCGGCTCGCCCTCCTCACCCGCGGCGCCGAACTGCCCACCGACGAGGAGATCGCGGAGAACAAGCGGGCCGCCCCCGCCCGGCTGCGCGCGGCCGAACGGGTCAGGGAGCGGGTGCGGTGAGCCCGAAACGGCGCGAGCCCGGCCCGCAGACCCGGATCGCCCGGCTCACCGGGCTGGTACCGGCCGGCCGCGGCTCCGCCGCCCGTACGCCGTTCGTGCTGCTGATCGTCCTGCTGCTGGGCACCGGGATGCTGGGCCTGCTGCTCCTGAACGCCTCGCTCAACCAGGGCTCCTTCGAGCTCAGCGAGCTGCGCCGCCAGAGCCAGGAACTCACCGACGAACAACAGGCGCTCCAGGCCGAGGTGGACGCCTTCTCCGCCCCCGGCGCGCTCGCCGAACGCGCCCGCGAGCTCGGACTGGTGCCCGCCGGGCCCCCGGCCTTCCTCGACCGGGACGGCACCGTGCGCGGTGAGCCCGCCCCGGCCCCGGAACCGTCACCGGCCGGCGGGGAGTCCTCCAGTCCGGGGGACGAACCCGGGCAGCCGGGCGAGCAGGACGAACAGGACGAGCAGGAGGACCGGGGCGAGCAGGAGCAGACCGAGGAACCCGACCCGGCCGACGGGACCACCACCGGGACCACCGGCGCCGCGTCCGGCGAGCAGGACCCGCCGGACGCCGCGACCGCGGGCCCCGACGGCTCACCGCCCGCCGACGGCGCCACCGGCACCGGCGCGGGCACCGGTCCGGCGGACCCCGACCCGGAACCCGACCCCGACCCGGACGAGGAGGCGAACCCGTGAGCGGATCGGACCGAGCACGCGGCGGCGGCACCCGGCCCCCCGCCCCGCGCCGCCCCAGGACCCCCGGCACCCGGCGCGGCGGCCACCCCCGCCCGGCCGCCGTGCGCCCCCGGCTGCGGCTCGTCGGCCTCGGCCTCGCCCTCGTCCTGGTCGCCTTCACCGTGCGGCTCGTGCAGGTCCAGGCCGTCGACGCCGCCACCTACACCGAGAAGGCCGCCGTCAACCGCTACGTCGAGGTCCCGCTCGCCGCCCAGCGCGGCGACATCACCGACCGCAACGGCACCGCCCTGGCCACCACCGTCGACGCCTACGACATCACCGCCGACCCGTTCCTGTTCACCGAGGAACAGACCGGCGTCCCCGACGCCCCCCAGCAGGCCGCCGCCCTGCTCGCCCCGATCCTCGACCGCGACGAGGCCACCCTGGCCGGGCTGCTCTCCGAGCCGGGCTCCCGCTACGCCGTCCTCGCCCGCCAGCAGACCCCGCAGACCTGGCGGCAGATCAAGGACCTGCGCAACAACCTGCGCGAAGCCGCCGACAAGGGCACCGGCGACCAGGTGCTCTCCGGGGTCTTCGCCGAGAAGAACGCCAAACGCGTCTACCCAGGCGGCGACCTCGCCGCCGCCACCCTCGGCTTCGTCAACGCCGAGGGGGTGGGCGGCGGCGGCGTCGAGGCGCAGTTCAACACCCTGCTCGCGGGCGAGGACGGCACCATCACCTACGCCCAGTCCGGCGGACGCCGCGTCCCCACCGCCGGCTCCCACGAACTGCCGGCCGTCCCCGGCACCGACATCGCCCTCACCCTCGACCGCGACATCCAGTGGGCCGCCCAGAACGCCATCAGCGCCCAGGTCGCCGCCTCCAAGGCCGACGACGGCTATGTGGTGGTCATGGACACCACCACCGGCGAGATCCTGGCGCTGGCCGGCGCCCCCGGCTACGACCCCAATGACCTCGGCTCCGTCACCGACAGCGGCCTGCTGCGCAACGCCGCCCTCCAGGACGCCTTCGAGCCCGGCTCCACCCTCAAGGTCGCCACCATGGCCGCCGTCCTGGAGGAGGGCGTCGCCGGCCCCGGCACCCACGTCACGGTCCCCAACCGGCTGCCGCGCGCCGACCGCAACTTCGCCGACGACCACGACCACGAGACGTACTACCTCACTCTGGCGGGCGTACTCGCCAAATCCAGCAACATCGGCACCATCCTCGCCGCCGAGGAACTCGGCGACACCCAGCCGGAGGCCAACGAGGTCCTGCACGCGTACCTCACCCGCTTCGGCTTCGGCCGCCCCACCGGGCTCGGCTTCCCCGGCGAGACCGCCGGCATCCTCGCCGCACCGGGGGACTGGAACTCCGCCCAGCAGTACACGATCCCCTTCGGCCAGGGCATGTCCGTCAACGCCGTCCAGGCCGCCTCCGTGTACGCCACCGTCGCCAACGGCGGCGAGCGCATCGCCCCCACCCTGATCCGCGGCTACACCGGCCCGGACGGCAGCTTCGAGCCCGCCCCCGAAGCCGAGCGGGAGCGGGTGATCAGCGAGGAGACCGCCGCGCAGCTCGCCGAGATACTGGAGACCGTGGTGACCTCCCCGGAGGGCACCGGCAGCGCCGCGCAGATCCCCGGCTACCGGGTGGCGGGGAAGACCGGTACCTCCAACCGGGTGGATCCCGAGACGGGACGTTATTCGGGCTACACCGCCTCATTCGCGGGCTTCGCCCCCGCCGACGACCCCCGGATCGCCGTCTACTGCGCCGTGCAGAACCCCACCGAAGGCAGTTACAACGGCAGCAAGGTGTGCGGACCGGTCTTCAACGAGGTCATGGACTTCTCCCTGAAGGCACTCCAGGTCCCGCCCACCGGTTCGGACTTTCCGGGCCTTCCCGTCACGTTCGACCCCAACGACTGACCGAAGCGGAGAGCAAGCACGTGAGAACGATCACCGACGACGAGGGAAACCCCCCACCCGGCACGGCATCCGGCCGCACCTCACTTCGCGGCACCCCCGCCACGCCGGGTACGCTCACCGCCGTGCCCCACGCTGATCACACCCCGTCGGCGCCGCCCCGCCCGGCACGGGTCGCCCCCGTACCGCTGGCGCAGCTGGCCGGGCTGCTGGGGACCACCGCGTCCGAGCCCGCGCCCACCGGCGAGCCGGCCGGCCCCGCCGTCACCGGGATCACCCACGACTCGCGCGCCGCCCTGCCGGGTGACATCTACGTCGCTTTCCCCGGCGCCCGCTTCCACGGCGCGGACTTCGCCGCCCAGGCCGCCAGCCGCGGCGCGGTGGCCGTGCTCACCGACCCCACCGGCGCCGAGCGCGCCGTCGCCACCGGGCTGCCCGTCCTCACCGTGGACGACCCCCGGGCCCGGATGGGCCACCTGGCCGCCGCCATCTACGGCGAGCCGGGCGCCGACCTGCTGAAGATCGGCATCACCGGCACCTCGGGCAAGACCACCACCGCCTACCTGGTGGAGGGCGGACTGCGCGCCGCCGCCAAGGAGGGCGAGCCGACCGGCCTGATCGGCACCGTCGAGACCCGGATCGGCGACCAGCGGGTGAAGTCCGAGCGCACCACCCCGGAGGCCACCGAGCTCCAGGGCCTCTTCGCCGTGATGCGCGAGCGCGGCGTCACCTCGCTGGCCATGGAGGTCTCCAGCCACGCGCTGGTGATGGGCCGGGTCGACGGCGTCGTCTACGACGTGGCCGTCTTCAACAACCTCAGCCCCGAGCACCTCGACTTCCACCCCGACATGGCCGACTACTACGCCGCCAAGGCGCAGCTGTTCACCCGGGCCAGGGCGCGCGCCGGGGTGGTCAACCTCGACGACGAGTACGGGCGCCGGCTGGCCGGGGAGGCCGAGATCCCGGTCACCACGTTCTCCGCCGAGGGCCACCCGGACGCCCACTGGCGCGCCGACGGCGTCACCCTGGGCCCGCTCGGCTCCACCTTCACCGCCATCGGCCCGGACGGGCTGCGGGTGGCCGCCACCGCGCCGCTGCCGGGACCGTTCAACGTGGCCAACACCCTCGGCGCCATCGCCGCCCTGTGGGTGGCCGGCATCGACCCGGCCACCGCTGCCGGCGGCATCGCCACCGTCCCCGGCGTCCCCGGCCGCCTGGAGCGGGTGGACGCCGGCCAGCCCTACCTGGCCGTCGTCGACTACGCCCACAAGCCGGACGCCGTCGAATCGGTCCTGCACGCGCTGCGCAAGGTCACCGACGGCAAGCTGCACGCCGTCCTGGGCTGCGGCGGCGACCGCGACCCGCACAAGCGGGCCGCCATGGGCGCGGCGCTGGCCCGGCTGGCCGACACCGCCGTGCTGACCTCCGACAACCCGCGCTCGGAGGACCCGCTCGCCATCCTCGCCGCGATGCTGGCCGGCGCCGCCGAGGTGCCCGTTCACGAACGCGGCACCGTCCTGGTGGAGGAGGAGCGCGCCGCCGCCATCGCCCTGGCCGTCGCCCGCGCCGAGGCGGGCGACACCGTCCTGGTGGCCGGCAAGGGCCACGAGCTGGGCCAGGACATCGCCGGAGTCATCCGGCCCTTCGACGACCGAACCGAACTGCGCGCCGCCATCGAGCGGGCCGCGGTTGCCCATCCGCCCTCACGCCACAACGCCACGCGAGGCCCACTGAAGTGATCCCTCTTCCCGTTGCTGAGCTCGTCACGGTCGTACGGGGCACCCCGCACGACATACCGGAGCCGCCACCTCCCGTCACCGGGCCCGTGGTCATCGACTCCAGGGAGGCCGTACCCGGCGCCCTGTTCGCGGCCCTGCCCGGCGAACGTGTCGACGGCCACGACTTCGCCGGCCGGGCGGTCGCCGCCGGCGCGGCCGTCGTCCTGGCCACCCGCCCGCTGGGCGCCGGGGTGCCCACCGTCGTGGTCGACGACGTCACCGAAGCGCTGGGTGCCCTCGCCCAGCACACGGTGCGCCGACTCGGCACCCCGGTCATCGCCCTCACCGGCTCCTCCGGCAAGACCAGTACCAAGGACCTCACCGCCCAGCTGCTGGAGCGGGTGGGCCCCACGGTCTACACCGCCGAATCGTTCAACAACGAGATCGGCCTGCCGCTGACCGCGCTGCGGGTGACCGGGGAGACCCGCCATCTGCTGCTGGAGATGGGCGCCCGGGGCATCGGCCACATCCGCTATCTGACGACGCTGGCCCCGCCCACCATCGGCATGGTGCTGAACGTGGGCACCGCCCACCTCGGCGAGTTCGGCAGCCGGGAGGCGATCGCCGAGGCCAAGGGCGAGATCGTCGAGACGCTGCCGCCGGCCGGCGAGGGCGGGGTGGCGATCCTCAACGCCGACGACCCCCTGGTGCGCGCCATGAGCGCCCGCACCCGGGCGCGCGTCCTGTTCTTCGGGGAGGCCGAAGAGGCGGACATCCGCGCCGAAGACGTCCATCTGACCCCCCAGGGACGCCCCGCGTTCCGCCTCAGTACCCCCACCGGGTGCGCCGACGTGACGATGCGGTTGTACGGTGAGCACCACGTGTCGAACGCGCTTGCCGCTGCGGCTGTTGCGCATGAGGTAGGCATGTCCGCTGAGGAGATCGCTCAAACGCTCTCCGCCGCGGGCCCGCTCTCGAAGTGGCGGATGGAGGTCACCGAGCGAGCGGACGGCGTGACGATCGTCAACGACGCGTACAACGCCAACCCCGATTCCATGCGGGCCGCGCTGCGCGCGCTCGCCGCCATGGGCGGTGCCGCCGGAGCGGAGGGTGGCCGTACGTGGGCGGTGCTCGGCGCGATGGCCGAGCTGGGTGACGACGCGCTCGCCGAGCACGACGCCGTCGGGCGGCTCGCCGTCCGGCTCAACGTCAGCAAGCTTGTGTCCGTGGGCGGTCAGGAAGCCGCCTGGCTGGACATGGGCGCCAAGAACGAGGGTTCGTGGGGTGAGGAGTCGGTGCACGTGTCCGACGCTTCGGCAGCGGTGGAGCTGCTGCGCGGTCAGTTGCGGCCGGGAGATGTGGTGTTGGTGAAGGCGTCCAGGTCGGTGGGCCTGGAGCAGGTCGCCATCGCGCTGGCCGGCGACGTCGACGGCGTTGGTGAGGTCGTCGCCCGATGAGGCAGATCCTCTTCTCCGGTGCCATCGGACTGTTCCTGACCCTGATCGGCACCCCGCTGCTGATCAAGCTGCTCGCCCGCAAGGGCTACGGCCAGTTCATCCGGGACGACGGCCCGCGCGGCCACGCCGGCAAGCGCGGTACCCCCACCATGGGTGGTATCGCCTTCATCCTGGCCACGCTCATCGCGTACGCGGTGACGAAGATCGTCACCAGCTCCGCGCCCACGATCACCGGGCTGCTGGTGCTGTTCCTGTTCGCCGGGATGGGCCTGGTCGGCTTCCTCGACGACTACATCAAGATCGTCAAGCAGCGCTCGCTGGGTCTGCGGGCCGGCGCCAAGATGCTCGGCCAGTTCTTCGTCGGTATCGCCTTCGCGATCCTGGCGCTGAACTTCTCCGACTCGCGCGGCCTCACCCCGGCCTCCACGCACCTGTCCTTCACCCAGGACTTCGGCTGGTCCATCGGCCCGGTGCTGTTCGTGCTGTGGGCGCTGTTCATGATCCTGGCGATGTCCAACGGCGTGAACCTGACCGACGGCCTGGACGGCCTGGCCACCGGCGCCTCGGTGATGGTCTTCGGCGCCTACGTCTTCATCGGCGTCTGGCAGTACGGCCAGACCTGCGCCAACGAGCTGACGGCGGGGGCCACCTGTTACGAGGTCCGCGACCCGCTCGACACGGCGGTGGTCGCCGCCGCCATGATGGGCGCCCTGTTCGGCTTCCTGTGGTGGAACACCTCGCCGGCCAAGATCTTCATGGGGGACACCGGCTCGCTCGCCCTGGGCGGCGCGCTCGCCGGTCTGGCCATCGTCTCCCGCACCCAGCTGCTGGTGGCCCTGCTGGGCGGTCTGTTCGTCCTGATCACCATGTCCGTGGTGATCCAGGTCGGCTCCTTCCGGCTCACCGGCCGCCGGGTGTTCAAGATGGCACCGCTCCAGCACCACTTCGAACTGAAGGGGTGGAGCGAGGTGCTGGTGGTGGTCCGGTTCTGGATCATCCAGGGCATCTGTGTGATCGTCGGCATCGGAATCTTCTACGGCGGATGGGTGGCGGACTGGTGAGCGAGTTCTCCGGGCAGCGGATCACCGTCGCCGGGCTCGGCGTGAGCGGCCGCTCGGCCGCCCGCGCCCTGGCCGGCCTCGGGGCCCGCGTCACGGTGGTCGACGGCGGCGACGGCGAGCGGCAGCGCGCCGCCGCCGCGGAGCTGGAGCGGGCCGGCATCACGGTGCGGCTCGGCGACGGCGCCACCCTCCCGGAGAACACCGGCCTGGTGGTCACCTCGCCCGGCTGGCGGCCGGACAGCGCGCTGTTCGCCGCCGCCGCGGCGGCCGGGGTCGAGGTCGTCGGCGACGTGGAGATCGCCTGGCGGCTGCGCGGCCCCGGCGCCCCGCCGTGGCTGGCCGTCACCGGCACCAACGGCAAGACCACCACCGTACAAATGCTCGCCGCCATCCTCCGCGCGGCCGGACTGCGCACGGCCGCCGTGGGCAACATCGGCACCCCGATCATCGACGTGGTGCGCTCACCCGAGCCGTACGACGTCCTCGCCGTCGAACTCTCCAGCTACCAGCTGCACTGGGCGCCCTCGGTGCGCCCGCACTCGGCGGCCGTGCTCAACCTCGCCCCCGACCACCTCGACTGGCACGGCACGATGGCCGCCTACGCCGCCGACAAGGGCCGGATCTACGAGGGCAACACCGTCGCCTGCGTCTACAACGCCGCCGACCCCGCCACCGAGGACCTGGTCCGCGCGGCGGACGTGACCGAGGGCTGCCGCGCCATCGGCTTCACCCTCGGCACCCCGGGACCCTCCCAGCTCGGCGTCGTGGACGGCATCCTGGTCGACCGCGCCTTCGTGCCCCAGCGCCACCGGCAGGCCCAGGAACTGGCCGAGATCACGGATGTGACCCCGGCCGCCCCGCACAACATCGCCAACGCGCTGGCGGCGGCGGCCCTCGCCCGCGCCTTCGGCGTCGAACCGAAGGCCGTACGGGAGGGCCTGCGCGCCTTCACCCCCGACGCCCACCGCATCGCCCATGTCGCGGACGTGGCGGGCGTCGCCTACGTGAACGACTCCAAGGCGACCAACACCCACGCCGCACAGGCGTCGCTGGCCGCCTATCCGTCCATCGTGTGGATCGCCGGCGGCCTGGCGAAGGGCGCCACCTTCGACGAGCTGGTCACCGCCGCGGCGGGCCGGCTGCGCGGCGCGGTCCTCATCGGCGCCGACCGGCAGCTGATCGCCGACGCCCTGGCGCGACACGCGCCGGATGTCCCGGTCGTCAGCCTCGACCGGACCGACACTGGGGCGATGGCCGCCGCCGTACGGGAGGCCACCGCGCTCGCCCGTACCGGCGACACCGTCCTGATGGCCCCGGCCTGTGCCTCGATGGACATGTTCACCAACTACAACGAGCGCGGCGAGGCGTTCGCGACGGCCGTCGCGGCCCTGACCGACTGAACCCCGCCGCCTCCGGCCACCGGCGGGACACGAAGGAGGCGACGGAGCCCATGCGGGGGCCTTGCCGGCCAGGAGCATCACCTCCCAGGCACACCGGCGGAGGGCGGACGGACGGCCGGGACCCGGCCGGGCGGGGGCGGCCTCCCGCCCGCCGGGCCCCCGGTGGAGGATGCCGGTGGGGCGAGGACACGCGGTGTGTCCCGTCCGGGGCCGTGCGGTGGAACCGGGGGTGCGCGTGAGGACATGGCGGATCGGTGACGGCGACTGGCTGCCGCCGGGCCGGGCGCTGCCCGCCGGAGCGGCCGGCGTCGCGCTGCGCAAGACGGGAAAGCCGGCCCAGGTGAAGGCGGCGCCCGCGCAACGGCGTACCCCGGCGAAGAAGGCGGCCGGCAAGGCGCGCGCCCCGCGCACCCCGCAGCGGCCCCCGCGCCGGCCGCGCACGCCCCGCTTCGTCCGCCGCCTGAAACGGACCTGGGACCGCCCGCTGACGGCCTATTACGTCCTGCTGGGCACCGGACTGCTGCTGGCGCTGCTCGGGCTCGTCATGGTCTTCTCCGCCTCCCAGATCCAGGCGCTGCGCTGGGGCCTGCCCGCCACGTACTACTTCCACAAGCAGCTGCTGGCCGCCGTCGGCGGCGCGGTGCTGCTGGTGATCGCCATGCGGATGCCGCTGCGGCTGCTGCGCGCGCTCACCTACCCGTTCCTGGTGGTCACCGTCGGACTGCTGGTGCTCGTCCAGGTGCCCGGCATCGGCGTCGAGGTCAACGGCAACACCAACTGGCTCGACGTGGCCGGCGGATTCCGGCTCCAGCCCAGCGAGTTCGCCAAACTCGCGCTGGTGCTGTGGGGCGCCGATCTGCTGGCCCGCAAGGGGGACCGGGGGCTGCTCGGCCAGATGCGCCATCTCCTCATCCCGCTGGTGCCCGGCGCGCTGCTGATCTACGGCCTGGTGATGCTCGGCGGTGACATGGGCACGGTGATCATTCCGACCGTGATCCTCTTCGCCCTGCTGTGGCTGGCCGGCGCGCCCACCCGGCTGTTCACCGGGGTCCTGGTCACCGCGGCCGGGCTCGCGGCGCTGTTCATGGCCGCCGCCCCGCACCGCATGGACCGGCTCGCCTGCGTGGGCGCCACCGAACCGGGCGACGGCGACCGCTGCTGGCAGGCCGTGCACGGCATCTACGCCCTCGCCAGCGGCGGCTGGTTCGGCTCCGGACTGGGGGCCAGTGTGGAGAAATGGGGTGAACTCCCCGAGCCGCACACGGACTTCATCTTCGCCATCACGGGGGAGGAGCTGGGCCTTGCGGGGACGCTGTCGGTGCTCGCCCTCTTCGCGGCTCTAGGCTATGCGGGTATCCGCGTGGCCGGACGCACGGAGGACCCCTTCGTGAGGTATGCCGCGGGCGGGGTGACAGCCTGGATCATGACCCAGGTCGTGATCAACATCGGCGCGGTGCTGGGACTGCTTCCCATCGCCGGGGTTCCCCTCCCGCTGTTCTCCTACGGGGGTTCGGCCCTGCTGTCCACCATGTTCGCGGTCGGGCTGCTGATCGCCTTCGCGCGCAGCGACCCCGCCGCCGGGGCGGCCCTGGCCATGCGGAAACCTGGGCTCATTGGCAAGTCGATGAGACGGCGCGCGAAAAAGGCGCCGTCCGGAGAGCGGTGAAATTCGGTGCATGTTGTACTCGCCGGCGGGGGGACCGCCGGTCACATCGAGCCCGCGCTCGCCCTCGCGGACGCCCTGCGCAGGCAGGACCCGACCGTGGGGATCACGGCCCTCGGCACGGAGCGCGGTCTGGAGACCAGGCTGGTTCCCGAGCGCGGCTACGAACTCGGCCTGATCCCGGCCGTACCGCTGCCGCGCAAGCCCACCCCCGAGCTGATCACCGTCCCCGGACGGCTGCGCGGGACGGTCAAGGCCGCCGAGGAGATCCTGGAGCGCACCAAGGCGGACTGCGTGGTGGGCTTCGGCGGGTACGTGGCGCTGCCGGGCTATCTGGCGGCCAAGCGGCAGCGGGTGCCGATCGTGGTGCACGAGGCCAACGCGCGGCCCGGTCTGGCCAACAAGATCGGCGCCCGCTACACCAACTTCGTCGCCGTCTCCACTCCGGACAGCAAGCTGCGGCACGCCCGTTACGTGGGCATCCCGCTGCGCCGCTCGATCGCGACCCTGGACCGGATGGCGGTGCGGGCCGAGGCGCGGGCCGCGTTCGGTCTCGACCCCAATCTGCCCACCCTGCTGGTGTCCGGCGGCTCGCAGGGCGCGCGGCGGCTGAACGAGGTCGTGCAGTCCTCGGTGACCGTCCTCCAGCGCTCGGGGGTGCAGATCCTGCACGCGGTGGGCCCGAAGAACGACCTGCCGCAGGTGGAGACGATGCCCGGGATGCCGCCGTACGTCCCGGTATCGTATGTGGACCGGATGGATCTGGCGTACGCGGCGGCCGACATGATGCTGTGCCGGGCGGGCGCGATGACCGTCGCCGAGCTGTCGGCCGTCGGGCTGCCGGCCGCCTACGTCCCGCTGCCGATCGGCAACGGTGAACAGCGGCTGAACGCCCAGCCGCTGGTCAAGGCGGGCGGTGGACTGATCGTGGACGACGCGGAGCTGACGCCGGAGTGGCTCAGGGGCAACGTCCTGCCGGTGCTGACCGATCCGGGGCGGCTGCTGGCGATGTCCCGGGCGGCCAGCGAGTTCGGCCGGCCGCACGCGGACGAGCTGCTGGTCGGGATGGTGCACGAGGCGATCGCGGCCCGCAAGGCGTAGCGGGCGGACCGAGGAAGGCGAGGGAGCGTGGCCAGAGCCGGCAGTGTCGCCCCGCGGCAGCGGGCGTCCGCCGCGCCGGAGTCCGGGCAGCGGCCGGGCCGCCGGCTGCTGCCGCGCTCCCGGATCCTGCTGGTGCTCGCCCTGGTGGCGGCGCTCGGCGCGGCGGGTTTCGGCGCCTGGGCGCTGTACGGCTCGCAGTGGCTGCGGATCGAGAAGGTGTCGGTGGCCTGGGAGTCCGGCAGCCGCCGGGAGCTGACGGCGGATCAGGTGCTGTCCGAGGCCGCGGTGCCGCTCGGGGCGCCGATGGCCTCGCTGGACAAGGACGCGATCGAGGACCGGTTGCTGGCCGCGCTGCCCCGGCTGAAGTCGGTGCGGGTGGTGCGGGCCTGGCCGCACGGGGTGGGGCTGAAGGTGACCGAACGGGAGCCGAGCGCCCAGGTGCCGGCCCCCGGCGGGTTCGCCGAGGTGGACGAGGAGGGGGTGCGGTTCGCGGAGATCGCCGAGCCGCTGCCCTCCGTACCGCTGCTGGAACCGGACATGGCGGACGCGCCGAGCGTGCGCCGGTTCGACGAGGAGCGGACCCTGCGGGAGGCGGTGGCGGTGGCGGCGGCGCTGCCGGAGCCGCTGGCGGAACGGACCTCGGTGATCCGGATCGCGTCGTACGACGCCATCACCCTTGAACTGTCAGATGATCGGACTGTGCGCTGGGGAAGTCCGGAAGACTCCTCCGCGAAGGCCGGTGCGCTGACCATACTGATGAAAGCGGCCCCGGACGCCCGGCACTTCGATGTGAGCGTGCCCAGCGCCCCGGCCGCGTCGGGGGGTTGACGGTGGGAACCTGGTTGGCCCGAACCAAGCGTGATCACATAGGGTGAAAAGAAAAACGGGAGGTTCGGCGTGTTCGTTGAACGCGTACCACATGTCGACTTAGTGTCCGTTCCGAGCAATCCAAGGAACGACCAGCACAGCTAACCCTAAACTTGAGCGTTAGGGTCGGGTCGGCTTTCCCAAACCGTCCCATCGGCATCCTTCGGCGCACCGCTGCATCCGCGGAGCGGCGATACGTAATCGAGGCGAGAGGCCTTCGACGTGGCAGCACCGCAGAACTACCTCGCAGTCATCAAGGTCGTCGGTATCGGCGGCGGTGGCGTCAACGCCATCAACCGGATGATCGAGGTCGGTCTCAAAGGCGTCGAGTTCATCGCGATCAACACCGATGCGCAGGCGCTGCTGATGAGCGACGCCGACGTCAAGCTGGATGTCGGCCGTGAACTCACCCGTGGCCTGGGCGCCGGAGCCGACCCCGAGGTGGGCCGCAAGGCCGCCGAGGACCACCGCGAGGAGATCGAGGAGGTCCTCAAGGGCGCCGACATGGTCTTCGTGACCGCCGGCGAGGGCGGCGGCACCGGCACCGGCGGTGCGCCGGTCGTCGCGAACATCGCCAGGACTCTCGGTGCGCTGACCATCGGTGTGGTCACCCGCCCCTTCACCTTCGAGGGCCGGCGCCGCGCCAACCAGGCCGAGGACGGCATCGCCTCGCTCCGCGACGAGGTCGACACCCTGATCGTCATCCCGAACGACCGGCTGCTGTCCATCTCGGACCGCCAGGTCAGTGTGCTGGACGCGTTCAAGTCCGCCGACCAGGTGCTGCTCTCCGGTGTCCAGGGCATCACCGATCTGATCACCACCCCGGGCCTCATCAACCTGGACTTCGCCGACGTCAAGTCCGTGATGTCGGAGGCCGGCTCGGCGCTGATGGGCATCGGCTCCGCGCGCGGCGACGACCGCGCGGTGGCCGCCGCCGAGATGGCGATCTCCTCCCCGCTGCTGGAAGCCTCCATCGACGGCGCGCGCGGGGTGCTGCTCTCCATCTCCGGCGGATCCGACCTGGGTCTCTTCGAGATCAACGAGGCGGCCCAGCTGGTGAGCGAGGCCGCTCACCCCGAGGCCAACATCATCTTCGGCGCGGTCATCGACGACGCGCTGGGCGACGAGGTACGGGTCACCGTCATCGCGGCCGGGTTCGACGGCGGTCAGCCGCCGTCCCGCAGCCGGGACCGGGTGCTCGGGTCGTACGCCGCCAAGGAGGAGGCGCCGGCCCCGGCGGCCAAGGAGCGCGGCGAGAGCGAGAGCACGGAGCGGCCGGCCTTCGGCGGACTCGGCACGCTGCCCGCCCGTGAGCCGGCCGAGCGCGAGACGCCGGCGGTGAGCGAGCCGGTCGCCGAGCGGCAGGAGACGGCGCCCCCGATCTCCCCGCAGGTGCCCTCGGCCCGCCCGTACGACGGCGGCCAGGCCGAGGAGCTCGACGTTCCCGACTTTCTCAAGTGAACCCTTCCTGACGTGATAGACCGACAGAACACAGCGAGCGGCGCGCACTACGCCTTCACCGACCGGTGGGGCGGGGTGAGCGCCGCTCCGTATGACAGCCTCAATCTGGGCGGGGCAGTCGGCGACGACGGGCTCGCGGTCGAGGCGAACCGGGCCCGGGTGGCCGCGGGGCTCGGGCTCGATCCGGCCGGGGTGTGCTGGATGCACCAGGTGCACGGCCGGGAGGTCGCGGTCGCCGAGGGGCCCTGGCCCGGCGGCCGGCCGCCCGAGGCCGACGGGGTGGTGACCGCCCGTCGCGGGCTGGCGCTCGCGGTGCTCACCGCCGACTGCACCCCGGTACTGCTGGCCGACGCCACCGCCGGGGTGGTGGGGGCGGCGCACGCCGGGCGCCCGGGGCTCGCGCTCGGGGTGGTGCCGGCCACCGTCGAGGCGATGGTGGCGCTGGGCGCCGAGCCGGAGCGGATCACCGCGCGGACCGGCCCGGCGGTGTGCGGGGCCTGTTACGAGGTGCCGCCCGCGATGCGCGACGAGGTCGAGGCCGCGGTGCCGGGCAGCGGCTGCTTCACCCGGCAGGGCACTCCCGGTGTGGACATCGGCGAGGGGGTGCGCCGGCAGCTGGCCGCGGCCGGGGTGACGGACGTCCTGCTCTCCCCGGTGTGCACCCTGGAGTCCACCGACCACTTCTCCTACCGCCGGGACCACACCACCGGTCGGCAGGCCAGTTATGTATGGGTGTCCCCCGATGAGTGAGCGCGAGCGGGAACTGGCCGCGGGGCTCGCCCGGGTGGAGGAGCGCATCATCCGCGCGTGTGGTGCGGCGGGGCGCGCGCGGGATGAGGTCACGCTGGTTGTGGTGACCAAGACCTATCCCGTGGAGGATGTGCGGCTGCTGGCCGGTCTCGGAATCCGGCATTTCGCGGAAAACCGGGACCAGGAGGCGGCGCGCAAGGCGGCGGCCTGCGCAGATCTTTCACTGAACTGGCACTTCGTGGGTCAGTTGCAGACCAATAAGGCACGTTCGGTTGCCGGTTATGCCGATTATGTGCACTCGGTGGACCGTGTCCGGCTGGTCGGCGCCCTCTCCACGGCGGTGACCGCCGTGGACCGCGCCCCGCTGCGAGTGCTGGTCCAGGTCGCGCTGGAGAAGGAATCCGGCCAGGGCGAGGGCCGGGGCGGAGTGGCGCCCGAGGGCGTACCGGAGCTGGCGCGCGCGGTGGCGGAAGCCCCCGGGCTCGATCTCGCGGGACTCATGACGGTCGCTCCGCTCACCGGGGCGTACGCCGGGCGCCCGGATGCCGCCTTCGCACGGCTGCGGGAAATCTCAAGTGACCTGCGCGCCGTCCATCCTGCTGCCACCA
Source organism: Streptomyces harbinensis (assembly GCF_900116145.1). Taxonomy (GTDB): domain Bacteria; phylum Actinomycetota; class Actinomycetes; order Streptomycetales; family Streptomycetaceae; genus Streptomyces; species Streptomyces carpaticus. The sequence continues at coordinate 489,647 of NZ_FPAB01000003.1, forward strand.
TGGTCTCGGCGGGTATGAGCGCGGACCTTGAGGAGGCGATCGGGGCGGGGGCGACACACGTACGCGTCGGCAGTGCGGTACTCGGAGTCCGCCCCGCCCTCGGGTAACGTCGCCAAGCAAGTCGGAACACTGCCGAAAATATGGTCATTCCCGATATGTCCGGGGATGGTGGCGTGGATTGACGGCCCATCCGGGCGGTGCCGATCCACCAGGGAGCGGAGGATCCAGTCGATGGCTGGCGCGATGCGCAAAATGGCGGTCTACCTCGGCCTCGTGGAGGACGACGGCTACGACCGCCCGGGGTACGGCCCCGACGACGATTTCGAACCGGAGACCGAGCCGGAGCGCGGCCGGCGTCAGCAGACGCACGAACCGCCGCCCCGGGAACGGGTGGAGGAGCCGGTGCGGGTGGTGCAGCCACCGGCCCAGCGGGAGAGCGAACCGGCCCCGGCTCCCCTCCTGTCGGAAAACAGACGACCTGGGAGGATCGCTCCCGTGTCTTCCATCACATCCGAACGACCCCACGTCGAGAAGAGCGCACCGGTGATCATGCCCAAGGTCGTATCCGAGCGGGAGCCCTATCGCATCACCACACTGCACCCGCGCACCTACAACGAGGCCCGTACGATCGGGGAACACTTCCGCGAGGGAACCCCGGTGATCATGAACCTCACGGAGATGGATGACACGGACGCGAAGCGACTTGTCGACTTTGCTGCTGGCTTGGTCTTCGGTCTGCATGGCAGCATCGAGCGCGTGACGCAGAAGGTCTTCCTTCTGTCGCCTGCTAACGTCGATGTAACGGCGGAGGACAAGGCCCGGATCGCCGAGGGCGGGTTCTTCAACCAGAGCTGAGACGACAGCAACCGGACAAGAGCGAGGCCCGGCCGAACGGCCGGGCAGGGCAGGGGAGAGGGACACCGCGGATGGGCATCGTACGAGACGTGATCCTGATCGCCTTGTATTGCGTCCTCGGACTCCTCCTCTTCCGGCTGGTGATGGACTACGTCTTCATGTTCGCGCGGTCATGGCAGCCCGGACGGGCGATGGTCGTCGCGCTGGAGGCCACCTACACTGTCACCGATCCGCCGCTGAAGGCGCTGCGGAAGGTGATTCCTCCGCTGCGTTTCGGGGGTGTGGCGCTTGATCTGTCCTTCTTCGTACTCATGATCATCGTCTACATCCTGATCAACGTCGTGGCCGGGCTGTGAACGAGTACGGTCTTGCCGATATGCTGACGAAATACGTTGAGGTGAAGAGATGCCGTTGACCCCCGAGGACGTGCGGAACAAGCAGTTCACCACTGTCCGTCTCCGTGAAGGCTATGACGAGGACGAGGTCGATGCCTTCCTCGACGAGGTCGAGGCAGAGCTGACCCGGCTGCTGCGGGAGAACGAGGACCTGCGCGCCAAACTCGCCGCGGCCACCCGCGCCGCCGCCCAGAATCAGCAGAACATGCGCAAGCCGGAGCAGCAGGAGCGCCCCGGCCCGGGCGGGCCCGGTGGCCCCGGCGGCCCCGGTGGCCCGCCGGCCATATCCGGTCCGCAATCCGGTCCCCAGCAACAGCAGATGGGCGGCCCGCCCCAGCTGCCGGGGCCCGGTGGTCCGATGGGCCCGGGCGGTCCGGGTGGTCCCGGCGGTCCCGGTCAGATGCAGCAGCATCAGCAGATGGGCGGCCCCGGCCCGATGGGTCACGGCCCCGGTGGTCCCGGTGGCCCCATGGGTCCCGGTGGTCCGGGCGGCCCCGGCGGCCCGCTCGGTGGTCCCGGCGGTCCCGGTCAGATGCAGCAGCATCAGCAGATGGGCGGCCCCGGCCCGATGGGTCACGGCCCCGGTGGTCCCGGCGGCCCCGGTGGTCCCGGCCCGATGCAGCAGCCCGGTGGCAACGAGAGCGCTGCCCGGGTGCTGTCGCTGGCGCAGCAGACCGCCGACCAGGCCATCGCCGAGGCGCGTTCCGAGGCCAACAAGATTGTCGGTGAGGCGCGCAGCCGTGCCGAGGGTCTGGAGCGGGACGCCCGCGCCAAGGCGGACGCCCTGGAGCGGGACGCCCAGGAGAAGCACCGGGTCGCGATGGGCTCCCTGGAGTCCGCCCGCGCCACCCTGGAGCGCAAGGTCGAGGACCTGCGCGGCTTCGAGCGGGAGTACCGCACTCGCCTGAAGTCGTACCTGGAGAGCCAGCTGCGTCAGCTGGAGAGCCAGTCCGACGACTCGCTGGCCCCGCCGCGCACCCCCGCGGCTGCCTCGCTGCCCCCGTCCCCGCAGCCGTCGCTGGCCTCGGCCGGCGCGCCCTCCGGGCCCGGCGGCGGCATGGGCAGCCACCAGTCCATGGGCGGCCAGCAGCAGATGGGCGGCCCCGGTCACGGCGGCGGCCACGGCGGGCACCCCGGCGGCGGCCACTCCGGCCCGCCCTCGTACGGCGGCCAGCAGGGCATGTCCCCGGCGATGACCCAGCCGATGGCGCCGGTCCGGCCGGCCGGCCCGCAGCCGGTGCAGCAGCAGGCGCCGTCCCCGATGCGCGGCTTCCTGATCGACGAGGACGACAACTGACGCGGACGCCCCTGGCGTGACACGCCGGCATATCAGCACATCGAGGCGGGGCCCGGACATCAGTCCGGGCCCCGCCTCGTGCGCTGTGCCCGCACCGGCCACCGGGGGTGCGGGGCCCCGAGCGGAGCCCCGCACCCCCGGACGGCGTCAGACGCGGTGCAGGTGGAAGGTCAGCGTCAGGTCCTCGTCCGTGAACGCCGCGCCGGACTCCTCGGCCGGGTCCCCCTCGGCGAACTCCGTGGCCAGGACCTCCGTGGAGATGAGCGCCTGGTGGTCCGCCAGCGCCCGGGTCACCTCCGGATCGGTGGCGCGCCAGCGCACCGCGATCCGGTCGGTGACCTCGAGACCGCTGTTCTTGCGGGCCTCCTGCACCAGCCGGATGACATCGCGGGCGATGCCGGCCCGGCGCAGCTCCGGGGTGATCTCCAGATCGAGGGCCACCGTCGCACCGGTGTCCGAGGCCACCGACCAGCCCTCGCGCGGGGTTTCGGTGATGATGACCTCTTCCGGGGTGAGCGCGATCCGCTCGCCCTCCACCTCGACGGCCGCCGTGCCCGCCCGCAGCGCGGCCGACAGCTCGGCGGCGTCCGCCGCCGCGATGGCCTGCGCCACCGGCTGGGTGCGCTTGCCGAACCGCCTGCCCAGCGCCCGGAAGTTGGCCTTCGCGGTGGTGTCCACCAGCGAGCCGCCCATGTCGGAGAGCGCCGCGAGCCCCGTCACGTTCAGCTCGTCCGCGATCTGCTCCCGCAGATCGTCCCCGAGCAGTTCGAAGCCCTGGGCCGCGACCAGCGCCCGCGACAGCGGCTGCCGGGTCTTCACACCCGACTCGGCGCGGGTGGCCCGGCCCAGCTCCACGAGCCGGCGCACCAGCAGCATGTCCTGCGACAGATCCGCGTCCACCCGGGACAGGTCGGCGTCCGGCCAGGACGCCAGGTGCACCGACTCCGGCGCGCCCGGGGTCACCGGCACCACCAGGTCCTGCCAGACCCGTTCGGTGATGAACGGCACCAGCGGGGCCATCAGCCGGGTGACGGTCTCCAGCACCTCGTGCAGGGTGCGCAGCGCGGCCGGCTCGCCCTGCCAGAAGCGGCGGCGGGAGCGGCGCACGTACCAGTTGGACAGATCGTCGACGAAGGTCGAGATCAGCTTGCCGGCCCGCTGGGTGTCGTAGGTGTCCATGGCCTTGGTGACCATGTCGACCAGCGCGTTCAGCTCGCTCAGCAGCCAGCGGTCCAGCAGCGGGCGCTCGTCCGGGGCCGGGTCGCTCTCCGAGGGCGACCAGTCGGCGGCGCGCGCGTACAGCGACTGGAACGCGACGGTGTTCCAGTAGGTGAGCAGCGTTTTGCGCACCACCTCCTGGATGGTGCCGTGGCCGACCCGGCGGGCCGCCCACGGGGAGCCGCCGGCCGCCATGAACCAGCGCACCGCGTCCGCGCCGTGCTGCTCCATGAGCGGGATGGGCTCCAGGATGTTGCCCAGGTGCTTGGACATCTTGCGGCCGTCCTCGGCGAGGATGTGGCCCAGGCAGACGACCGTCTCGTAGGAGTTGCGGTCGAAGACCAGGGTGCCCACGGCCATCAGCGTGTAGAACCAGCCGCGGGTCTGGTCGATGGCCTCGCAGATGTACTGGGCCGGGTAGCGCTTCTCGAACTCCTCGCGGTTGCGGTGCGGGTAGCCCCACTGCGCGAACGGCATGGCGCCCGAGTCGTACCAGCCGTCGATGACCTCCGGGACCCGGGTGGCGGTGAGCGAGCAGCCCTCGGCCGTGCAGGGGAAGGTGATCTCGTCGATGTACGGGCGGTGCGGGTCCAGGCCCGACTGGTCGGTGCCGGTCAGCTCGCTCAGCTCGGCGAGCGAGCCGACGCAGGTGCGGTGGTCCTCGGCGCAGCGCCAGATGGGCAGCGGGGTGCCCCAGTAGCGGTTGCGGGACAGCGCCCAGTCGATGTTGTTGTTGAGCCAGTCGCCGAACCGGCCGTGCTTGACGGAATCCGGGTGCCAGGTGGTCTTCTCGTTCTCCCGCAGCAGGGCGTCCTTGACCTGGGTGGTGCGGATGTACCAGGACGGCTGTGCGTAGTACAGCAGCGGGGTGTGGCAGCGCCAGCAGTGCGGGTAGCTGTGCTCGTAGGCGAGGTGCTTGAAGAGCAGACCGCGCTGATCGAGATCGGCGGTCAGCGCCTCGTCGGCCTTCTTGAAGAACTGGCCGCCGACCAGCGGGACGTCCTCGGCGAAGGTGCCGTCCGGGCGGACCGGGTTGACGACCGGCAGGCCGTAGGCGCGGCTCACCCGCAGGTCGTCCTCGCCGAAGGCGGGCGCCTGGTGGACCAGGCCGGTGCCGTCCTCGGTGGTGACATAGGTGTCGTTGACGACGAAGTGGGCGTCCTGCTCGAACGGCACCAGCTCGAAGGGGCGCCGGTAGGTCCAGCGCTCCATCTCGGCGCCGGTGAAGGTCTGCCCGGTGGCGCGCCACTCCTCGCCCAGCGCGCTGCCCAGCAGGGCCTCGGCCACGACGAGCCGCTCGGTGCCGTCGGTGGCCACCGCGTAGGTGACCTCCGGGTGGGCGGCGACGGCGGTGTTGGAGACCAGCGTCCAGGGCGTGGTGGTCCACACCAGCAGCGCGGCCTCCCCGGCCAGCGGCCCCGAGGTGAGCGGCATCCGGACGTAGACGGAGGGGTCGACGACCGTCTCGTACCCCTGGGCCAGCTCGTGGTCGGACAGGCCGGTGCCGCAGCGCGGGCACCAGGGGGCGACCCGGTGGTCCTGGGTGAGCAGGCCCTTGGAGAAGATCTCCTTCAGGGACCACCACACCGACTCGATGTACTCCGGGTCCATGGTGCGGTAGGCGGCGTCGAGATCGACCCAGTAGCCCATGCGGGTCGTCAGCTCGGCGAAGGCGTCGGTGTGCCGGGTGACCGAGTCGCGGCACTTGGCGTTGAAGGCGGCGATGCCGTACGCCTCGATGTCCTGCTTGCCGGTGAAGCCCAGCTCCTTCTCCACCGCCAGCTCCACCGGCAGGCCGTGGCAGTCCCAGCCGGCCTTGCGGCTGACGTGGTAGCCGCGCATCGTGCGGTAGCGGGGGAAGGCGTCCTTGAAGACCCGGGCCTCGATGTGGTGCGCCCCCGGCATGCCGTTGGCGGTGGGCGGGCCCTCGTAGAACACCCACTCGGGGCGGCCCTCGGACTGCTCCAGGCTGCGGTCGAACGTCTTGTGCTCGCGCCAGAAGTCGAGGACCGCGTGTTCGAGCGCGGGCAGATCGACTTGGGCCGGCACGGGGCGGTACTGCGTCATCGGCATTCCTCCGGCGGACACACTGATCTCCGTCGGAGGGACGAGAGCCCGGCTCGGGCGCCCGCGGTACCACCCTCCTTGGCCGGGGCGCGGTGGCTGCCGCTGCCTCGGCCCCCTCATTGGGCCGCGATGCCGGGTCTACTCGCCCGCCCGGGGTGGGGTGGGCTTTCTTCCGGCGGCTCCGGGGTGATCTTCACGCTGCCGCACGCCCCCGGGCTCACACCGTCCCCGGGTCGCTGACGGCTGCCGGACAGCGCTACTCGTCCCCATCCACGCCTTTCGCTGCGCCCAGTGTACGGGGCTGTGAGAAGCACGAACGACCGGTTATCCGGGGGCCGGGCGGGGCACAACGCAGAGGGATCGGCGCGTCCCCGTTGCCGCTCACCCGGGGTCGATTTATCGTTCCGGTCACAATGCGCGAGCACGATCACACTATGTGAAGGGGCCGCCGCGATGGTGGCGAGCGACACCGCCGGGGACCCGCCGGAGGGCACACCGGCCGGGTCCGGGTCCGGGAACGGGCCAGGGAAGACATCCACGTCCGAGACGACGCAGACGACGCCGGAGAAGTCGGCGAAGAAGACGACCGCGAAGAAGACGGCGAAGAAGTCGGCGAAGAAGACGACCGCGAAGAAGACGGCCGAGAAGTCCACGACGGACGGGACAGGAGCCAAGAAGGTGGCTGCGAAGAACAGCACGAGGGACACGGTGGAGGACTCCTCCGCCGCGGTGCCCGCCGCCCGGCCCGCGAGCGCCGGGGAACTGCCGGTCCGGCCGGGCGAGGACCCCTGGACGCCCCAGGAGGTGGCCGAGGCGCGGCAGGGACTGACGGACGACGCGCAGCGGCTGCGGGCGGAGATCGCCGCGTCCGAGGACTCGCTGGCCGGACTGATGCGGGACTCCGGGGACGGGGCCGGGGACGACGAGGCGGACACCGGGTCGAAGAACATCACCCGCGAGCACGAGCTGGCGCTGGCCGCCAACGCGCGCGAGATGCTCTATCAGACGGAGAAGGCGCTCGACCGGCTGGCCGCCGGGACGTACGGCACGTGCGAGGTGTGCGGCAAGCCGATCGGCAAGGCGCGCATGCAGGCGTTCCCCCGGGCCACGCTGTGCGTGGAGGACAAGCAGCGGCAGGAGCGGCGGCTCTGAGGGCCGGCGGGCCGGTGGTCGGGTGATCGGACCGCACCGTGTCGTACCCTCAACGTGTGAGCGAGGCGGAGCGCACCATCGAGACACCCGAAGATTCCTCCCGTCCGGAGAAGGACGAGACGGCACCGGAGCAGGCGGCAGGTCCCGCCGAGCCGGCCGGCGAGGCCGGTGACGGGGCCGGGACGGGTCCGGCGGCGCCGCGGCGCCGCCGGATCGGCGTGCTGGCCGGGGTGGCGGGGTTCGCCTTCGTGCTCGACCTGCTCACCAAGATCGCGGCGGTGGAGTGGCTGGAGCACCAGCGGTCCATCGAGGTCATCGGCGACTGGGTGCGCTTCTCGGTGATCCGCAACGGCGGCGCCGCGTTCGGGTTCGGCGAGGCGCTGACCGTCTTCCTGACCGCCGTGGCCGCCACCGTGGTGGTGGTGATCATCCGGCTGGCCAGGAAGCTGTACAGCACGCCGTGGGCGATCGCGCTGGGCATGCTGCTCGGCGGCGCGTTCGGCAACCTCACCGACCGGCTGTTCCGGGCGCCCGGGGTGTTCGAGGGGCATGTGGTGGACTTCATCTCGGTCCAGCACTTCTCGGTGTTCAACCTCGCCGACTCGGCCATCGTCTGCGGCGGCATCCTGATCGTCATCCTGTCGTTCCGGGGCCTCGACCCGGACGGCACCGTGCACAAGGACTGAGCCTCCTCGGGCATACTCATTCGGGTGAGTGCGCTTCCCGAGACCCGGACCCTTCCCGTACCCGACGGCCTGGAAGGGGAGCGGGTCGACGCCGCCCTCGCCCGGATGCTCGGCTTCTCCCGCACCAAGGCGGCCGAACTGGCCGCCGCCGGAAAGGTACGCCTGGACGGCGCCGAGGTCGGCAAGTCCGAGCGGGTGACCGGCGGTTCCTGGATCGAGGTCGAGATGCCCCCGCCGCCGGGAGCGGTCACCGTGGTGGCCGAGCCGGTGGAGGGCATGGAGATCGTCCACGACGACGACGAACTCGTCGTGGTGAACAAGCCGGTCGGCGTCGCCGCCCACCCCAGCCCCGGCTGGACCGGCCCCACGGTCATCGGCGGCCTCGCGGCGGCCGGCTACCGGATCGCCACCTCCGGGGCGGCCGAGCGGCAGGGCATCGTCCACCGGCTGGACGTCGGCACCTCGGGCCTGATGGTGGTGGCCAAGTCGGAGCGCGCGTACTCGCTGCTCAAGCAGCAGTTCCGGGACCGTACCGTCGACAAGCGCTACCACGCGCTCGTCCAGGGCCATCCCGACCCGCTCAGCGGCACCATCGACGCCCCGATCGGGCGGCACCCGCAGCACGACTACAAGTGGGCCGTCACGGCGGAGGGCAAGCCGTCGGTCACGCACTACGACCTGATCGAGGCGTTCCGGGCGGCCAGTCTGCTCGACATCAAGCTGGAGACCGGGCGCACCCACCAGATCCGGGTGCACATGTCGGCCCACCGGCACCCCTGCGTCGGGGACCTGACGTACGGCGCGGACCCCACGCTCGCCAAGCGCCTGCGGCTCACCCGGCAGTGGCTGCACGCGGTGCGGCTGGGGTTCACCCACCCCGGGGACGGGCAGTGGGCCGAGTTCGCCAGCGAGTACCCCGAGGACCTGCAGCGGGCCCTGGACCGGGTGCGTGCGGAGAGCGCGTGACCGCGTGAGCGGGTGAGCGGGTGAGCGGGTGAGTGGCGGGGGCGTTTCCCCTCGTATCCGGGCGTTTACCCGGAATTGCCCGGGCTGCCTTTAGGATCAGCTGAATGGACCAGCTCACTCTCCTGTTCGTCCTGCTGCTCGGTGCCGTGGTCACCGTGCCGCTCGGGGACCGGATCTCGCTGCCCGCGCCGGTGCTCATGACCGTGTTCGGCGGCGTCCTGGCGCTGCTGCCGTTCGTACCGAACGTCGACATCGCGCCCGAGCTGATCCTGCCGCTGGTGCTGCCGCCGCTGCTCTACGCCGCCGTGCAGCGCACCTCCTGGCGGCAGTTCACCGCCAACCTGCGCCCCATCCTGCTGCTGGCGGTGGCGCTGGTCTTCGTCACCACCGCCGCCGTCGCGGCCGTGGCGCACACCGTCGTCCCCGGGCTGCCGCTGGCCGCCGCCGTGGCACTCGGCGCGCTGGTGGCCCCGCCCGACCCGATCGCCGCCACCGCCGTGGCCGGCCGCATCGGACTGCCCCGCCGGATGGTGTCCATCCTGGAGGGCGAGGGCCTCTTCAACGACGTGACGGCCATCACCCTCTACCACGTCGCCATCGCGGCGACCCTCACCGGCACCTTCTCGGTGGGCTCGGCCGGCGCCGAACTGCTGCTGTCGGCCGCACTGGCCATCGTGGTCGGCGTCGTGCTCGGCTGGGCCACGGTCAAGGTACTGGCCCTGCTGGGCGACGCCACCCTGCGGACCGGCATGACGCTGCTGGTGCCGTTCGCCTCCTATGTGCTGGCCGAACAGGTCCACGGCTCCGGCGTGCTCGCGGTGCTCGTCACCGCGATCTTCCTGAGCGAGGGCTCGGCGGACGCCGACGACGTCGCGGGCCGGATGACCGGGCACGCGTTCTGGTCGATCATCGACACCCTGGTGACCGGCGTCGCCTTCGGCCTCATCGGCCTCGAACTGCACAACGTGGCCGGCACCGCCGGCGAACGCTGGCGCGAACTGCTCCCGGCCGCCGGACTCGTCCTCGCCGTGGTGATCCTGGTCCGGCTGCTGTGGCTGCTGCCCGCCTCCTGGCTCACCCAGCGGCTCCACCGGCGCACCGACTACGCCGAGGAGATCCCGGTCAGCCCGCGCGAGACCCTGGTCATGTGGTGGTCGGGCATGCGCGGAGTCGCCTCCGTGGCCCTCGCCCTCGCCATCCCGCTCAGCACGGACGCCGGGGCGGACTTCCCGGAACGGGAGGCGATCATCTTCATCGGATTCGTGGTCGTCATCGGCACCCTGCTGCTCCAGGGCCTCACCCTGCCCTGGCTGGCCGGCCGGCTGGGCGTCCGGGCGGACAGCTCGGCCGAGGAGCAACTGGAACACGACCTGGCGGTACGGGCGGCGAAGGCCGCCAAGCGGCGGCTGCGGGAGATCGAGAAGGCGGAGGGCGACCGGCTGCCGGAAGAGGTCGCCGAGCTGCTGCTGCGCCGCGCGTACGAGATCGGGGTGCGGATCTCGCCGCGCATCGCGGACGACGAGCGGCGCGAGGCGTTCCAGAAACGCGCCGACCATCTGCGGCACCTGCACCGTCTGAAGGCGGAACTGCTGTCGGCGGCCCGGCACGAGGTGCTTGCCGCACGCAGCGAACCGGGCTCGGACCCGGAGGTGGTCGACCGCGTCCTGCGGCAGCTGGACCAGCGCAGCCTCTAGCCTTGCCGGCAAGCGCCGACGGCGGGCGCGGGCCGCTGGGACGAGCCGCTGCGCGGCGGGGCAGCCGCCGGCGGTGAAGGCGCGGTGTGTGGCGAAGCTTGTACGGGCGTACCGGGCGGCCGGACGGTGCCCGGTGAGAGGTGGCGGCCCGGGCCGGCGGGGCCGGTGGGGTCAGGGGGCCGGGTGTTCCGTGGCCGGGGGGAGTGCCGCCGGGGCGGTGGGGATGCGGGGGAGGGCGTAGGGGTGGTGGTCGCGGAGCCAGGCGATCAGTTCCTCGCGGACCGCGCACCGCAGGGTCCAGGCGTCGCTGGAGTCCTTCGCCGACATCGCCGCGCGGACCTGGATCGTGGTCGGGGTGGAGTCCGTCACCACCAGGCTCCACACCCGGCCGTCCCAGTCGGCGCGGCCCAGCAGGAACTCCTGGAGCCGCTTGCGCAGCTCGGGGACCGGCGTCGCGTGGTCCAGGTGCAGGTAGACCGTCGCCGTGATCTCGTGGCCGCCGCGCGACCAGTTCTCGTACGGGCGGCTGTTGAAGTACGACACCGGCATCGTGAGCCGGCGGTCGTCCCAGATGCGGATCGTCAGGAACGCCAGCGACAGCTCCTCGACCGTGCCCCACTCGCCGTCCACCACCACCGTGTCACCGATCTTCACCGACTCGCCGAAGGCGATCTGGAGACCGGCGAAGAGGTTCCCCAGCATGGACTGGGCCGCCACACCGGCGATGACACCGATCACCCCGGCCGAGGCCAGCATCGAGGTGCCCAGCGTCCGCAGGTCCGGGAAGAGCAGCAGGATCGCCACCGCCGAGGCCACGATCGCCAGCACCGTGGTGATCACCCGGCGCAGCATCGTCAGCTGGGTGCGGAACTGCCGGGCCCGGGCGAGGTCGTCCGTGCGGGCCTCGTACCGGGCCAGGGTGTTCTCGCCGACCGCGTCCGCGGCGCGTATCACCAGCCAGGCGGCCGAGGCGATGGTCAGGGTGGCCAGCATCTTCGGGATGACGTCGCCGCGCCCCAGGGACAGCTCCCACGCGGCGTAGCTGATCTGGACGGCCGCCGAGCCGAGCAGGATCTGGAGCGGCAGCTGGCACGAGCGCAGCAGCGACCACAGCCTGGTCTCCGGGTGCCGGCGGTCGGCGGCGCGCAGGGCGCGGTCGATCAGCCAGCCGATGACGAGCGTGAGGGTGATGGTGCCACCGATCACCAGCAGTGGCCGCAGCACATCATCCATGGGCGGTTCAGTCCTCCGTGGTCGCGGTCCCGGGCGGGCGCCGACCGGCGCGCCCATCCGGCAAGGCTACTGGCAGGATGAGGAACCGAAGCAAGAGTGCCCCTTTGGGAAGGCGAATCCGACCATGGCCGATGTTGTGCTGTTCCACTCCGCGTACGGGCTGCGGCCCGCCGTGCACACGGCGGCGGAGCGGCTGCGGGCCGCCGGGCACCGGGTGGTCGTTCCCGATCTGTACGACGGCAGGACCGCGGACACGGTGGAGGAGGGGATGGAGATCAAGGACGGGATCGGCCGGGACGAGCTGCTGCGCCGTGCCATCGCCGCCACCGCGCCGTACTCGGACGCGGGCCTGGTGTACGCCGGGTTCTCGCTGGGCGCCTCACTGGCGCAGACCCTGGCGCTGGGGGATGTGAAGGCGCGCGGGCTGCTGCTCCTGCACGGCACCGCGGACATCGCCGAGGACGCCTCGGTGGACGGGCTGCCGGTGCAGCTGCACGTGGCCGACCCCGATCCGTTCGAGCCGCACGACTGGCTGACCGCCTGGTATCTGCGGATCGGGCGGACCGGCGCGGAGGCGGAGGTCTTCCCGTATCCGGGCGCGGGGCATCTGTACACCGACCCGGAGCTGCCGGACTACGACGCGCAGGCGGCGGAGGCGACCTGGCGGGTGGCGCTGGCGTTCGTCGACGAGGTGGGCTGAGCCCGGCCGGACCTGCCCGGCCGGGCTCAGCGGGGGGTCACTCGGCCGGGTAGGCGGCCAGGGCGGCGTCCAGGTCCGTGGGGGAGTAGGGGACCTGCTCCAGCTTCTGGCCGTTGATCGCCATGGACGGGGTACCGCCGACGCCGGAGGCGTCGAACTTGTCCGACATCTGGAGCGCCCACGTGGCGTAGGTGCTGTTGGTGATGGCGTCCTGGAACTCCTGGTTGTCCTTGAGCTCCGGGATGGTGTCGCCGATCTCGATCAGGTACTCGTCGGTGAAGCCGTCCTTGTTCTCGGCCGGGTGCCACTCCTCGGAGAACATCGCCTCGTGGTACTCGAGGAACGCCTCGGGGCTGACGTTGAGGGCGGCGCCGAGGGCGGCGACGGCGTTCTTGGAGCCGTTGCCGGGGAAGTTGTTGTCCAGGAAGGTGCCGAAGACGAAGTCGACCTTGTAGCTGCCGTCCTCGATGCCCTGCTTGATCGTTTCTCCCATCGCCTGTTCGAAGGTAACGCAGATCGGGCAGCGCGGGTCCTCGTACAGGGTGACGGTGTTCGCCGCGTCCGGGTCGCCGACCTGGACGGTGAGGCCGTCGTCACCGCCGGTGTTGGCGGGGGCCTCGGTGGGGTAGTTCACGCCGTCCGCGCTGTCCTCGCCGTCGGCGTCGTCGCCCGAGGGGGCGCCGTTGTCGAGGATGTCGCGGGCCGCGCTCCAGTCGGTGCTGTCGCTCCCGCCGCCGGTGTTGTTGGCGATGGCGAAGCCGATGCCGCCGGCTATCGCGAGGATGGCCAGGGCCGAGCCGCCGACCGTCAGCTGGCGGCGGATCTTGTCGCGCTTGGCCTGCTTCTCGCGTTCGGCCTTCAGCCGCTCGCGGGCCTCGCGCTTGGCTTCCTGGGAGTTGCGCTTGCTCATGGTGATGGTCTCCGTGGTGTCCGTGTCGACGGGTGGGTGGTGATCAGGCGGCGAGCCGCAGATCACACGGTGGCCCGCGCAGGGTCACGGAGTGGGTGAGCAGCGCACCGGCGCCCAGCGGCCGGTGGCGGTGGACGCCGGTGCGTACCGCCGCTCGGCCCGCCGTGGCGGCGGCCCGGTGGACGGCGGCGGCGAGCAGCAGCGGCCGGAAGGTGGCGGCCACGGCGGCGTGCAGCAGCCGGGCCAGCGCCGCCTCGCCGCAGCGCAGCCAGCCGGCGGCGGCGAGGCCGATGCCGAGGTGGGCGCCGAGCAGCAGCCAGGGCAGCGCCGGGTGCACGGGGGTGGCCAGCGGTGCCTGGTCGCCGGCGGCGAGCCGGGCCAGCGGCGTACCGAAGTCGCCGCCCGCGCAGATCAGGTCCAGGCCGAGGAAGCGCAGCTGGCGCGGGAATGGCTCGTCGCCAGTGCCGTAGCAGGCGGCCTGGCCGGCGGTGAAGATCGTGTCGGCGGCCAGCTGGAGCGGCAGCAGCAGCCCGGCGATCCGCCAGTAGCCGCGCTCACCGCTGCCGGCCAGGACATAGGCGAGGACGAAGACCGCCGCTGTGACGGCGGTCACGGTGGGCAGCGGCAGCGGTGCGCCGGAGAGCAGGACGTGGGCGGCGGACGCCAGCGCGACGCACAGCGCGCTGAAGATGGCGGCGCGCGCCGCGCGTATGCCGGGTCCGCTGGTTATGCCCATCGTGCCGAGTGTGCCACGGGTGAACCCCCGACCGGTACGGGGGTGACGCTCACAACGCGATCCCCGCCCACGCGGAGGGGCCGAATCCGCCCTTGATGTCGGAGGCGATGTTCTCCGGGTTCACCAGGAAGCCCAGCTCGAAGATCGTGGTCTTCTGCCGGCCCTCGACCTTGAGGCGGACCGGGGAGTCGCCGGGGTGGGCCTTGAGGGTGCGCTTCAGCTCGCGGATGGCGCGGCCGTTGATCCGGTGCTCGGGGAGGACCAGCAGGACGGGCGGTTTGCCGCCGTGCTCGGCGGAGGAGATGTCCAGCGCGGTGATCTCCTGGCCGAAGAGGCTGATGGCGCCGTCGCGCTCGTTGATGCGGCCCCGGACGGAGAGCACGTTGTCGTCGATCAGCTCGTGCTGGACGAGGGCGTACGACTTGGGGAAGAACAGCACCTCCATGCTGGCGTCCCGGTCGGCGATCGTGACGATGGCCCACGGGTCGCCCTGCTTGTTCAGCCGGCGGTCGATGCCGGTGATCAGGCCGGCGATCTTGGCCTCGCCCTCGGTGCGGCCGGAGCCGAGCAGTTCGGCGATGGAGGTGTCGCGGCTGCGGGCCAGGATGTGCTCGGCGCCGTCCAGGGGGTGGGAGGAGACGTACAGGCCGAGCATCTCGCGCTCCAGGGAGAGCTTGGCCTTGCGGTTCCACTCCTGGTCGCTGACGGCGAAGTCGAGACCGATGGTGGGGGCGTCCTCGCCGGTGTCGATGGAGCCGAAGAGGTCGTCCTGGCCGATGGCCTGCTGCTTCTTGACCGGGATGACGGCGTCGACGGCGGTCTCGTGGATGTCGCACAGGCCCTTGCGGGTGTGGCCCAGGGAGTCGAAGGCGCCGGCCTTGATGAGCGAGTCGATGGTGCGCTTGTTGCAGACCACGATCTCGGACTTGTCGAGGAAGTCGGCGAAGGAGGTGTACTTGCCCTTGGACTTGCGGGTGTTCACCAGGGACTCGATGACGTTGGCGCCGACGTTGCGGATGGACTGGAGGCCGAAGCGGACGTCCTCGCCGATGGCGGAGAAGTCGGCGACGGACTCGTTCACGTCGGGGGAGAGGATCTTGATGCCGAGCCGGCGGCACTCCGCCAGGTAGACGGCGGTCTTGTCCTTGTCGTTGTCGACCGAGGTGAGCAGGGCCGCCATGTACTCGGCGGGGTAGTTGGCCTTCAGGTAGGCGGTCCAGTACGCGACCATGCCGTAGGCGACGGTGTGCGACTTGTTGAACGCGTAGCCGGAGAAGGGGACCAGGACGTCCCACACGGCCTGGATCGCCTCGTCCGAGTAGCCGCGCTCCCGGCAGCCCTTCTGGAAGGGGACGAACTCCTTGGCCAGCACCTCGGGCTTCTTCTTGCCCATGGCGCGGCGCAGCAGGTCGGCCTGGCCGAGGCTGTACCCGGCGAGGATCTGGGCGGCCTTCTGCACCTGCTCCTGGTAGACGATGAGGCCGTAGGTGGGGTCGAGGACCTCCCGCAGCGGCTCCTCCAGCTCCGGGTGGATCGGGGTGATCTCCTGGCGGCCGATCTTGCGCAGGGCGTAGTTGGTGTGCGAGTCGACGCCCATCGGGCCGGGGCGGTAGAGCGCGAGGACGGCGGAGATGTCGTCGAAGCGGTCGGGCTGCATCAGGCGCAGCAGGGAGCGCATGGCGGTGCCGTCGAGCTGGAACACGCCGAGGGTGTCGCCGCGGGCCAGCAGTTCGTAGGTGGGCTTGTCGTCCAGCTCGATGGAGCTGGTGTCGACCTCGATGCCCCGGTTTTCCTTGATGATCTTGATGGCGTGATCGATGATGCCCAGGTTCCGCAGACCCAGGAAGTCCATCTTGATCAGGCCCATCTCCTCGCAGTCGGGATACGAGAAGCCGGTGATGATCGTGCCGTCCCGGTCCCGCTTGTGCATCGGGATCAGGTCCAGGAGGGGGGTGCGGGAGAGGATGACGGCGGCGGCGTGCACACCGGTGCCGCGGATGAGGCCCTCGATGCCGCGCGCGGTGTCGATGATCTTCTTGACGTCCGGCTCGTTCTCGTACATCGAGCGGATCTCGGACGCCTCGGAGTACCGGGGGTGCTCGGGGTCGAAGATGCCGGAGAGCGGGATGCCCTTGCCCATGACGTCCGGCGGCATCGCCTTGGTGATGCGGTCGCCCATGGAGAAGGGGAAGCCGAGGATGCGGTTGGCGTCCTTGACGGCGGCCTTGGCCTTGATGGTGCCGAAGGTGTTGACCTGGGCGGTGTAGGCCTCGCCGTACTTGTCGGTGAGGTACCGCACCATGACGTCGCGCTGGCGGTCGTCGAAGTCGAGGTCGACATCCGGGGGGTTGATGCGCTCGGGGTTGAGGAACCGCTCGAAGAGCAGGCCGTGCTTGAGCGGGTCGACATCGGTGATGCGGGTCAGGTACGCGACCAGGGAGCCGGCGGCCGAGCCACGGCCGGGGCCGACCGGGACGCCGTTGTCGCGGCCGTACTTGCAGATGTCGGAGACGACGAGGAAGTAGGAGTCGAAGCCCATCGGGGTGATGACGCTCAGCTCGGTCTCCAGGCGCTCCAGCACCTCGGGGTCCGGGTTGTCGCCGTACCGCTCCTTGATGCCGCGCTCGCACTCCTTGCGCAGCCAGCTGGCCTGGGTCTCGCCCTCGGGGACCGCGAACTGCGGCATCTGGTCCTCGTAGGCGAACACCTCCTTGTACGACTCGACGCGCTCGGCGATCAGCAGGGTGTTGTCGCAGGCTTCGGGCAGCTCGGAGAAGAGCTGCCGCATCTCGGCGGAGGTCTTGATGTAGTAGCCGGTGCCGTTGAACTTGAAGCGGTTGGTGTCCGCCTTGTTCTTGCCCACGCCGACGCACAGCAGGCTGTCGTGGTCGTCGGCCTGGTCCTCGGTCACGTAGTGCGAGTCGTTGGTGGCCAGCAGCGGGATGTTCAGCTGCTTGGCGATGCGGAGCAGGTCCTCGCGGACCGAGCGCTCGATGTCGAGGCCGTGGTCCATCAGTTCCAGGAAGTAGTTCTCCTTGCCGAAGATGTCCTGGTACGTGGCGGCGGCCTTGACGGCCTCGTCGTACTGGCCGAGCCGCAGCCGGGTCTGGACCTCGCCGGAGGGGCAGCCGGTGGTGGCGATGATGCCGGAGGCGTACTGGGAGATCAGCTCGCGGTCCATGCGGGGCTTCATGTAGTAGCCCTCGAAGGAGGCGAGCGAGGAGAGCCGGAAGAGGTTGCGCAGCCCCTGGGCGTTCTGCGCCCACATGGTCATGTGGGTGTACCGGCCACCGCCGGAGACGTCCTTGCCGCCCTCGCCGCTGGCGTCCTGGCCGCGTCCGCTGCCGCCCCAGAAGACCTGCTTCTTGTGGAACCGGGACTCGGGGGCGACGTACGCCTCGATGCCGATGATCGGCTTGACCCCGGTCTTGCCGGCGGTCTGGAAGAACTCGTAGGCGCCGAACATGTTGCCGTGGTCGCTCATGGCGACCGCGGGCATCCCCTGGCGTTCGACTTCGGCGAACAGCTTGCCGTTCTTCGCGGCACCGTCGAGCATCGAGTACTCGGTGTGAACATGCAGGTGAACGAAGTTGTCGGCCACGGTGGCAGGGACTCCTCGCGGGTGGGGCTCAAGGGGGGCGTGGGGGCTCCCCACCCTAACGCGGTGGGATGGGTGTGCCGGTGGACGACGTGTGGGGGCGCGGGTGTGAAATCCGGCCCACTTGTGGGGCGCGCTCGGGTGGCCGCTGGGGTGGCCGCCGGGGCACGTGCGGGGTCGGCGGCCGGTGAGGGGGCGGTGGCCGGAGGGCCGTGATCAGTAGTGGTGCCGCCACACGGGCAGGTAATCGGGCCCGTCGCACCAGTCGGCGATGTCCTCCTCGGCGAGGAGGGTGGTGACGACGGTGTCCACGTCGGCGGTCTTGAGGTCGGCCCGCTGGGCGATCTCCTGGTGGCTGGCCCCGTGCTCGTGGGCGCGGAGGACGGCGAGATCACGGTCGGAGGTGACCTCTTCGACGATGTGGCTGAGGCGCCGCACGCGGTCGAGGTAGAACTCGGCGCGGGTTGGCTCGTTGGAGGTGTCGGTGTCGGGCATGGCGGTGAAGGTCCTTCCCGGGGTAGCTGAAGTAGGTACCTACATTAGGCACTGCGGTGGGGTCGCTGGCTAGGATTCGGGCACTCTCGGTAGGGGATCCATTCGTGTGGGTGACAGCCCACGGAAGGAGTGGCGGCGATGGCCTCACCATCGATTCAGCGCAGGAGGCTGGGCATCGCCCTGCGGCGGGCGCGCGAGCAGGCAGGCAAGACCCAGGAGGAGGCGGCGAGGACCATCGACGCGGCGTCAACGAAGGTGAGCCGCATGGAGCTGGGCCAGAACGGCATCAAGCTCACGGATCTGAACGTGCTGCTGGATCTCTACGGGGTGGACGGCGAACAGGCCGACTGGATGCGGGACCTGGCCAGGTCGGGACGGCAACGAGGGCGTTGGGGCGGCTACCGGAACGTCATCCCGGACTGGTTCCGGCAGTACCTCGATCTGGAGGAGGATGCGACGGAGCTCCGCTGGTACCAGGCGGAGTTGGTGCCTGGGATTCTCCAGACGGAGGGATATGTCCGGGCGTTGCACACCACCGCTCCATTCCAGAGCACGGAAGCGGACTCTGACCGTCAGGTGAAGGTTCGCATGGAGCGCGCGAGCGTCATCGACGGTCCTGATGCACCGCAGCTCAGATTCATCCTGAGTGAGTCGTCCCTGTGGCGGAACGTGGGAGGCAAGACCGTGATGCGAGGGCAGCTCAAGCACTTGGCGGCGGTGGCTCAACGACCGAACATTCAGCTACAGGTGTTGCCCTTCGACAGTGAAAGCTACGAGACCGCCACTTTTGGCTTCACCATACTGCGGTTTGATCACGACGCGAGTACTGACGTCGTGTACCTGGAGGACTACATGGACGCCGATTACCTGGACAGGCCAGATGCGGTGCGCGCCTACTCCTCCCTCTGGGATCGACTCCAGGCCGCTGCCCTGGGGCCGGTGGAGTCCCGGCGCCTTATCCTGCGTATGGCTGAGGCGGAGTAGGAACGGTGAGGCAAGAAGGGGCGTGCCGGATGGGAGATGGGGGTTTTTCTGATGCTGTGTGGCACAGAAGTAGTTACAGCGACAACAACGGTGGCCAGTGCGTTGAGGTAGCACTGGTGCGTGGTCTGGCGGGTCTGCGGGACTCGAAGGTCTCCGGCGGGCCTGTGTTGGTCGTCGGCTCGGGTGCGTGGGGTGCCTTCGTGCGTGCGGCGATTCGTCGAGAGTGGGAGGGCGGTTCGTGACAACCACGGGTGGCTCCGGCTCGGTGGCGACAGTGTGGCGCAGGAGTAGCTACAGCTCCGACAACGGCGGCCAATGCGTCGAAGTGGCCTTCTCGGGCGCCCGGGTGGGCTTGCGCGACTCGAAGGCCCCGGACCGTTCTTGCGTTACGGTCGATTCCGGCGCGTGGGTGAGCTTCACGGAGGCCCTGACCTCGTCGCGGTGAGGTGGGGTGGGCTGCCGTTGGGTTGGTGGCTCTCGGTGGCCTGTCGGAGGCGGACCGTATTCTGGGATGCGGACGTTTCGTTCGTGGGGTGGGGCGCGGGGAGGGGACCGGCATGGAGGATCCTGGGCAGCGGTATCTGCCGCAGGCGTACATCAGGGATCACCTGGACGAGCGCCTGGAGACCATGTCACATGAGGAGTTGGCGGGGCTGCTCGCCGGGGCGAACCCGGACGCGTTGATCCAGCGGGGCGAGGCACTGGGGACGGTGGCCGAGCGGGTCGCTGATGTCGGTCAGCAGATCTGGCGTGCGGCAGGAGAGTTGGAATGGCAGGGCCAGGCGGCGGACGCGTTCCGTGAGTGGATCAGCCGCTTCTATCTGGAGTCGGATCTACTGGGGTCGTACGCGAGCGTGGTCGGTATGCAGATCACCAACGCGGGGGTGGCCCTGCGTCAGGCTCAGAGTGAGATGCCGGAGCCGGAACGGTTCCGGGCGACAGACACCGCTGCCGATCCGGGGTTCCAGACGGTGTTGCCCGGCGTCGCGGATGGCACACAGGAAGCGCGCCGCCAGGAAGCCATCGCGGCGATCACCCGTCTGGGCTCCGCGTACAAGACGTCAGCGGCGATCATCGGGAGCCACCGGGAACCACAGTTCCAGAATCTGCCTGTGCAAACCTCGGGCGTCGATCCCGGCTCGGATGGGACGGGCTCTGTGAACCCACCTACGACCTATGGCGGTGTTCCTGCTCCGTCACAAGCGGCTCCCGTTCAGAACATCGCGGCCCGCGATGTCGCGTTGTCCTCGAATGTGACTCAGCCAGGTTCATCGCAGCACTCTGGCGTGATCTCCGGACCAGTGTTGGGTGTCGGCGATGGTGGTGGGGGGACATCGTTGGATTCGGTGGGGGTGAAGCCGAATGGGGCTGCTCCTCCGATTCCGTCTGTGTCTCTTCCGCCGGTGGTGGAGCGGCCGGTGGTGGTTGGTGGTCCGGGTGGTCAGCCGCCGGTAACAGGTCCGTTGCCGGGGTGGCCGCTGCAGGCTGGTCCTGGTCCTGGGCGTGCCGACGGGGGTCAAATGCCGCCGCCGCGGAGCCCGCTCGTGAAGCCGAGTGAGGTGCGTCCGCCCTCGGGGTCGCCTGCTGGACCAGTTGGTCAGCAGCCGCCGGTAGGCCGGCCGTCTGTAACCGGCCCGGGTCAAGGTGGTGGCCGGGGCTCTGGTCCTGGTACGGGTAACCCGTGGGGGCGTGCGAACAACTACGGGCTTCTTGGGGGGAGGCCAGTGCCGAACGCGAAGCCGACTGCGGCGTCGCGTATCCCTCCGGGCGGGGTGATTCAGCCGGGTATGAGCGCGTCCAACAGCAGGCTGGTCCCTACGAAGAAGGAGGACCCGACCGTGCCGCGTGGCACCTACGGCAAAGCCGTAGTGGACGGGCACAGCGGGAAACGGGGGGAACGCAAGCGGGCTTTGCCGAAACCTACCGGTGTGATTGGTCTCTCCGGCCAGAACCGCAAGAAGAAGCGTAAGAAGAACGAGAGCAAGGACGACAAGCAGCAGCCATGACCACTACCCGCCGTCGGGCCCTGGCCGCCCTCTTTGCCCTCATCGCCATGTTCGCCCCCACAGTCACCACCGCCCATGCGGTTGCCACGCCACAGAACCCTTGGTACTTCGAGTCCTTGAGGCTTGAGGAAATATGGGAGCACACGAAAGGTGGAGGCGTGACGGTGGCCGTAGTGGACTCCGGTGTGGATTCCACCCTTCCCGAACTACGGGGTCAAGTCCTCGATGGCGCTGATTTCACGGCGGACGGGTCGGGTGCACACGTTGACACCAGCGGACACGGCACCCACATGGCCGCCCTTATCGCGGGGACAGGTGAAGGTGGAGGTATCCAAGGGCTCGCACCAGACGTAAAGATTCTTCCCGTTCGCGTTTCCGAAGGAAGGGATGAGTATTTTTCCCTAAATAATTCTGAGGTTATGGCGGAGGGGATTAAGTATGCTGTTGAAAATGGGGCAGATATCATCAATCTTTCGATGGTTGCCAAAGATGTCATTGGCACCAGTAGCCCTTTGAAAGAAGCTGTCGACGCTGCGATACGAGGGGGGGTTCTCTTTGTTGCGGGGGTGGGAAATGAAGCGGAGGCTATGAACCAAGCGCTGCCGCCTGCCAGTCTCGATGGTGTTGTAGGCATTGGCGCGGTGATGTCTTCTTCCGAGCGTTCGGCCTATTCGACCCACGGTCCGCAAGTAGCTCTCGCCGCGCCAGGGGATGAAATCCCCTGGCATTGTGATGGCCTGGACGCTCCCGTATGTCTGAGGGAGGAAGGCGGCACGAGTTCCGCCACCGCCCTTGCGTCGGCCTCTGCCGCCCTCATCTGGTCGCAGCATCCGGACTGGACGAAGAACCAGGTCCTGCGTGTCATGCTCAACACGGCTGAGCGGTCGGATGATCAGCGGCGGGATGACTACACCGGGTATGGCATGGTGCGGCCCGATCGGGTCATCGTTGATGGGGAGGGGGATCCGGGGGACCCGGACAGTCCGCCCATCTTCCGTGACTATGAGGCCCGGCTCAGTCCGCCCGCTACCCCCTCGCCCTCGCCGGAGCCGGAGTCCGATCCGGCAGCAGGGCCCGAGCCGGGGGCGGATGCGGGGGCCGCTTCGCCGGCCGAGTCTTCCGGCAATGGCTCGCTGCCCTGGCTCGTTGGTGGTGGCGTCGTTCTCGTTCTGGTCGCCTTGACCGGGTGGACGGTGTGGCGGCGGAGGGTGTAGGGGCTCGTGGTGCCGGTCCCGGGCGGGCACAGGGCGGGCGATCTGCATTCGGACCCGAACTGTGGGTCACGGTGCCGACGTGCGCCGAGTGATGTGGCCGGTGACTGCCTGAATGCCCCTTGATACGGTGAGTCCGGCCAGAGTGTCACCATCACGGGGGAAGACATGTCGCCGGCGGATGATTCGGTACGCACCAGACTGAACTCGGACTGGGATGGTGGAACGGGGTACGACACCCCGCCTCCATCCTCACCTCCGCCCCCACCCCCGTCTCCGGCGGCGCCGGAGGATGCGGCGCTCAACCCGGGAACCCACCAGGACTGGGACGGCGGTGTCGGCGACACCCCACCCCCGGAGGGCCGGTCGCCGCTGGCGGATCTTTCCCTCGACCCGGTGGCGCTGGCCGGGATCGCCGGCGATGCCAGGGAGTTGCGGTTCGGACTGTCCTCGGTCACCGGAGTGGCCACCGCCTCCAGTTCCGGCGCGGCGGCGGATCTGCGGGCCGCCGGTCTGTCCAGTGGTTCGGCGCTGTCGACCGCCACCAACCGGTTCTTCCGCAAGTCCATGGATCTGATGGCGGATTGCCAGACCATCGAGGAAGGCCTCGACTCCTCGGTCACATCCCACACCGAACTGGAAGCTGACATCGTCGGCCAGTTGCACCGGGTGCACGCGGCCTTGCCCATCGGCAATCCGGTGATCGCGGCTCTGGAACCGGGCCCGCCCGCCACAGAGATCACCGGTATGTGGGGCACGGCCGCGAACGGAGGCCGCGATGCCCACCTATGAGCAGCTGTACAACCTGAACCTCACCAATCTGGAAACGGCTGCCGAGGACTGGAGCTCCCTGGCGAGCAGCCTCGGAGAGCTGTCACAGGCTGCGCAGGAAGGCTTGCTGGCCAAGGTCGAACCGTTGGATTGGCGCGGGGAGACGGCGGAGGCGGCCAAACCCCTCCTGACCGCCACCGGGCGGCGCTTCAGCCATGCGCACGAGATCGCCGCCGCCATCCATGACGTCTTGCTCACCCTGGCCGACAAACAACGTTCGGCGCGGAACGACCTGGCAGCCCTGTCGGAGGAGGCGGCCCAGCTGGATCTCTCCATCCGCTACCCGGACGGGGCGGTGTACCTGCGGTCCAACCACGGATATACGGACGAGTACCTGGAGCAGTTGGATCGCCATGGCACCGGTCTCCAGGATCCGGGCCGGCAGGGCGACGTGGACTACATCACCCGGCGCATCGCGGAGATCCTCGGCAACTCGGAGGAGGCGGACACCACGGCTGCGCGGGCCTTGTACGACCTGGTGGGTGAGGAAGGCGCGCCCTTCGCCGCCCCATCGGCGGACGGCTGGGAGACCGCCGAGCGTCAGCAGGGGTACGCGGACGCCCTTGAGGTGATCGAGCTCTACGAGACCGGGGAGCACAAGACTCCCGAGGGCCTGGCCCGGATGAACGAGTTGTTCGAGACCAACCAGGACAACGAATCCTTCGCGGTCCACTTCGCCACCCGGATGGGAGCGGACGGAGTCCTGGGCTTCTGGTCGGACATGGCCCTGCTGGGAACCGATCAGGAGCCGACCGATGAGTATGTGCAGTCAGTGGCCCAGTTGCGGGAGAACCTCGGCACCACCCTGGGCCTCGCCACGCGCAGTGGCGACTATCGGATGGGGGCGTGGGAAGCGGACGTCATCGCCAGGGGCACGGAGCCCTACGGCCATGGCTATGAGAACACCCTGACCGGTTTCCAGATCATGAGCGATCTGATGCGGTTCGGTGAATACGACGCGGGCTACCTCAGCGCCTACGGTGACGCGCTGGTCGCTTTCGAACAGCCGGAAGGGGAAGGCCATCGCTGGGCCACTCCCACCGGAGTCGCGCTGCCCGGCCTCGGCTTCGCCTACGACCCGGCCACCGGCCTGATGAACGCTCTGAGCCACAATCCGGAGGCCGCGACACACTTCTTCCTGTCCGGCAACCCGCAGGACAACGCCGTCTACTTCATCGAAGAGCGGACTTATGCGCCGGGTGAGAGCGACGAAGTCCTGAACGCGGTGGGCGAAGCCCTCTACGCGGCCACCACCGGAGTCAACCCCGATCTGTCCCATCCGTATCCGCCGGACCATTCGCCGGAACAGCAGAGGCTGTTCCGGCGAACACTGGAAATCGGATCCGGAATGGAAGACGACTTCCCTCCGGAGCTGAGGGAGAGCATGGCGCGGATGCTGGGCGACTACCGGAGCGATGTGCACGCGACTGCGAGAAACCATTCCGGCGGGGACCTTCCGCTGGACGCTGCCCAGCTCTCGGAGATAGCGAATCAGATTTCCAGAAGTCCGGAATCCTATGAGATCTTGCAGACCTCGATGGTGATCGAATACGCCGAGCAAATCGAGGCGGATACCACTGGAGATCCCGTCTATGTGCTCGATGACATCGCACGATCGATCGGGTTTCTTGAGCAGGGACGTTACGCGGCGCTGGAGATCGACAAGGACGATTCATCCTGGGCGGGCAAGAACCTGTACAACTTCATCGGGGCGACCCTGGGTGACACGCCTTATATCGGAACCCAGTTGCAGCATTCTGTCGATCAGCTGACCAGCAGGTGGGTGGACTGGGCCAACTCCACGACGGAAGCTGATCTGAGAAGGTCCAGGGCCGAATATTACACTGAAGGAAACAGTTTTCTCAATGGGATCGCTGAGCAGTGGCTCGCTGATAATCCGGCGCCTCCCGGCGTATCGGAAGACAAGTGGATTGATCGTGCCAATCAGACTGTGCGAGATGCCGCCAATGCGGGTCATCTGGGGGCTGTGAACTCCACTGGCGACAGGGATGACTAGGTCATGAAAGTGTTCACGCGCATCTCGTTCATCTTGCTTATGGCTGCCTGTGGATGTTCCCTGGGGGGTGGAGATTATGCGCTCCCTTCTGATCTCTGCGGGATCGGAATTACTCCTGATCCGCTGAGATCCATTCTCCCGCAAGGGGGGGGAATTGAGCAAGAAAAAATCGACCCGGATACCACTGAGCCGATCGTTTACAGTTGCCGAGTTCGTATCGATCAGGATATTGCCATGGCTATCACGGTGAGGGTGTACGATCCTACGGGATTCGATCTGATGGAATCCTATCGGGCTGCCCCAAGTGCCTATAATATCGGGTCCCCATATGAGGATGTCATAGGCGGCGAATATGCGATTCTCGACTCGGGTGGATCGCTTGTGCAGACATCATGCCCCGTGAAGAAGGATGTTGATGTTCTGGAGATCAACGTGCGCAATCATGCCGCGAGTTCGGAATCCGAAGAGGGCCGGGAGCGCATGAAGGACTTCACTGCCGCCTTCATGGACTCCGCCAAGGAGGAGTTCGGCTGCTGAGAGCGGGCCGTCCCCGAGGGCTGTCGGCCCTCAGGTGTCCCGTGGTGTCCCGTGCCGCGTCCCCTCCGCGCACGTCGGTTGCCCGGCCTCGCGGCGCCGTGGGTCCCGCCGCAGGGGTGTGTTGGTCGGATCATGAGAACGGCTTTACCGGATGCGGACACTGCTTTGCCCGAACGATCCCTTCGCGGCGCTACCTTCGGAGAGGAGCGAAGAGTCCGTCCGAGGGGTGGAACGCCATGGAAGCCCAGATGGTGGAGAAGGCCGTATTTCTTTTGCGCGAGGCACACGTCGCGCGGGGCCGGGCCGTACAGGCGCTGGCCGAGTATTTTCCCGGAACCGCATTCGACGACCGGCTGCGCTGTGTGCACGAGGCGTGGGACCGGGTGCATCAGGGGGCACCCGCGCTCCATTCCGTCCCGTCGCAACTGTCCGAGGCGGGCACCTTCGCCGCCGCCCACGAACGGCACGGACTGTCCGACTGAAGAACGGCGGAATCGGGCGCACGGACGAGAGCGCACCCCGGCGGGGTGCGCTCTCGTCGTGCTGCCGGGTCAGTTGTGACCGAAGCGGCGGGGCTTTCCGGAAGGGGTGGAATCGGTGCCGGTCTCGCGTATCTGCTGCTGCTCGCGTTCCATTCTGCGGCGCTCGTCCGCGGCCGAGCCGCCGCCCGAGGACCGCTGCTGATCGCGCTGCCGTTTCTTCTTGCTCATGATCGCCTCCTGGGACGGGAATCCATGGCGCGATCAGATTCGCATGATCGTACAGAATTCGCATTTCGGTCATGACGCGTGAAGTCCCCGGTATGACCGGTTCACGTCCGACTCGCCACGCCGATGATCGAGTTCACGCTGATAACGGTGACGCGGTCGGGCAGACTCCAGAAAACGGCTCGGTGAAAGAGGTGCCACGTGGATCGCTGCGTCGTCCTGGTCGATGCCGGGTATCTGCTCGGAGCCGCCGCGAGCCTGCTCGCCGGTGAACCCTCCCGCCCCCGCATCACCGTCGACCATGCCGCCCTCATCCAGGGGCTGCGAGAACGCGCCGAGGCCGACACCGGCTGCGACCTGCTGCGGATCTACTGGTTCGACGGCGCGCCCGACCGCGTCCCGCAGCCCGAACACCGGCGGCTGCGCGTCATGCCGCGCGTCACCGTCCGGCTCGGCGCCCTCACCCGCAGCGACGGACGGTGGGCCCAGAAGGGCGTGGACGCCGCCATGCACGCCGAACTGACCGAACTGGCCCGCAACCGCGCCTGCGCCGACATCGTGCTCATCACCGGCGACGGGGACCTGCTGCCCGGTCTGGTATCGGCCAAGGAACACGGGGTCGCCGTCCATCTGTGGGCCGTCCAGGCCGCCGACGGCGACTACAACCAGTCCGAGGATCTGGTCGCCGAGGCCGACGAACGGCGGGTCCTGGACCGGGCGTGGATCACCAGGGCCGTCCGGGTGAAGGAGACCCAGCCGCAGCCGCGCCCGGAGATCGCCGCGATCCTCTCCGCGCCCCCGGCCCACGCCAAGAACGGCACCCCGGTCCCCACCGCCGCCGCCGGGCCCGCCGAACCGTGTCCCGCCGCCCCCGAGGCGGAACCGGCCGGCAAGGTGCCCACCCCCAAGGACGTGGCCTCCCTGGGCCGCCCGGCCCAGGCCCCGCCCACCTCCGCCACGCTGCGCTGGTCCTCCGACCGGGGCTGGGTGGAACGCGGCCCCGAGGAATCCCCCGAGACCGCGGCCCTGCCGATGCTCTCCCACCTGACGACCGCGGAACAGCGCTGGGCCGACCGCGAGGAGGACATCACCGTCGTCAGCGGCGACCCCTTCGAGGTCGGCCAGGTCTTCGCCCGGCGCTGGGCCGACCGGATCGGCGGCCCCACCCCGCTCGCCCAGCTGTCGACGCTCTCGGCCGACTACCCGCGCATCCCGCACCGCATCGACGGCGAACTGCTGCGGTACGCCGCCCGCTTCGGGCTGCTGGCGCACAAGGACGACCAGATCGACGAACGCGACCGGTACGCGATCCGGGCCGGCTTCTGGCGGGAGATCGACGAGCGCACCGAGACGGTGCGCACCGGCGCCGAATAAGGCCCCGGCTCCCGGCGCCGCGCGGGCGCCGCGTAGGGTCGGGGCTGTGGGCCCCATTACCGCATGGGCCGGGCAATCGAGGCCCGGCGCGCAGCAGACAGCAGCGGGCAGCGGTGATGCCGCCACCGCGCTCTCGGTGCGTGGGCTCGTCAAGACCTATCCCGCACCGCGCGGCCGGCGCCGGCGCAGTACCGGCGCCCCCGTCCTCGCCAGCGACGGCGTCGACATCGAGGTGGCGGCCGGCGAGATCTTCGGCCTGCTCGGCCCCAACGGCGCGGGCAAGACCACCCTGGTACGGCAGCTGACCGGATTGCTGCGGCCCGACCGCGGCAGCATCGACCTGCTCGGCCACGACCTGGTGCGGCACCCGCGCCGGGCGGCCCGGCTGCTGGCGTACCTGGGGCAGGAGTCCGGCGCGCTGGACGAGCTGACCGTGGCGCTCGCCGCCGAGACGACCGGCCGGCTGCGCGGCCTGGAACCGGCCGCGGCCCGGCGGGAGCGCGACGCCGTCCTCGACGAACTGGGCCTGGGGCCGCTGGCCGGCCGGCCGCTGAAGCAGCTGTCCGGCGGGCAGCGCCGGCTCGCCTGCGTGGCCACCGCCCTGGTGGCGGGGCGCCCGGTCCTGGTGCTCGACGAGCCGACCACCGGCATGGACCCGGTGGCGCGGCGCGCCGTGTGGGCCGCGATCGATCGGCGGCGCGCCGAACACGGCACCACGGTCGTCCTGGTGACGCACAACGTGATCGAGGCGGAGACCGTCCTGGACCGGGTGGCGGTGCTGGAGACGGGCCGGGTCATCGCCTGCGACACGCCCGGCGGCCTCAAGGCGCTGGTCGGCGACGAGGTACGGCTCGACCTGGTGTGGCGCGACGAGGCCCCGCTGTGGCTGCCCGCCGTCGCCGCGCTGCGGCCCGGGGCCGTGGAGGCGGGGCGCCGCTGGACGCTGCGGCTGCCGCCGGAGCGGGCGCGGGCGGCGGTCACCGAGGTGACCACGGGGCCGGCGTTCGCCGCCCTCGACGACTTCACGCTGGCCACCCCGACCCTGGAGGACGTCTACCTGGCCCTGGGCGGCCAGGGGGAGGGGCTGGTACGGGCGTGAGCGCCGTTCCCCATCCGCTCGCTCCCGCCGTGCGGGTGTGGCCCGCGCTGCGGGCCGTCTATGTCGCGCAGCTGTCGCGGGCCCGGGTGGCCCGCATCCCGCTGCTGTTCGTGGCGACGTTCCAGTCGATCGGGATCATGGTCCTGATGCGCGGCGTCGTGGACGGCGGCAGCGGGGACGAGGCCCGCGCGGTGGTCGCCGGCTCCGCCGTCCTGGTGGTGGCGTTCGTCGCGCTCAATCTGCTGGCGCAGTACTTCGGGCAGCTGCGGGCCGGCGGCGGCATCGACCACTACGCGACGCTGCCGGTGCCGGCCGCCGCCGTGGCGCTGGGGACGGCGGCGGCCTACGCCTCGTTCACGGTGCCCGGAGTGATCGTGACGGCCGTGTCCGGGGCGCTGCTGTACCAGCTGCCGCTCGGCGGGCTGTGGGTGCTGCTGGCGGTCATCCCGCTGGCCGGGGCCGCCCTGGCCGGCCTCGGCGCGGCGCTCGGACTGCTGGCGCCCCGCGCGGAGCTGGCCACCCTGTGCGGGCAGCTGGGCATGTCGGCGGCGCTGCTGCTGGGCGTGCTGCCGGCCGCCCGGCTGCCCGAGCCGGTGCGCTGGCTGCGGGAGCTGCTGCCGTCCACCTACGGGGTGGAGGCGCTGGCCGAGGTGCTGCGGCCCGGCCCCGACTGGGGCGTGGTGCTGGTGAACCTCGCGGTCTGCGCCGGGGTCGGGGTGCTGGCGCTGGCGCTGGCCACCTGGGCGTACCGGCGGGCCGCGGTGAGCCGCCCGGCCTGACCCGGAGCCGTACGGACGATCCGTTCATACGCCCGAACGGTCGTCCCCGCGCCCGAACACGTGGCCGGAGCTGGCAGGATGTGGGGGTGATCGCGCCCCAGCCCTCCGAGGACCACCGCACGCCCGGCACGGGCGGCGGCCATGACCCCTGGTCGGTTCCCGCCCCGCCCCCGCCGGCGCGGACGAGCCCGCAGTGGGGACGGGAGATACGCACCGCCCTGCTGGTCGGGCTGCCCGTCGCCGTACTGGCCGGGCTCGCGCTCGGCGCGCTGTGGCCGGTGCTGGCGCCCCGCGTCCCGGTGGTCTCCAACGGCCGCGCCGTCATGCTCCAGAACTCCGAGGGCCAGCAGGCCATCGCCATCGACGGCACCTTCCTGCTCACCGGGCTCGCGGTCGGCGTCCTCGCCGGGGCCCTGGTCTTCTGGCTGCGCCGCCGCCGGGGCGGGATCGCCGAGGTGCTGGGGCTCGCCGCCGGCGCCGTGGCCGGGGCCTTCCTCGCCTGGCGCGTCGGTATCTGGCTCGGGCCCGAGGAGGACCTGGTCGCGCACGCGCGCCGGGTGGGGGAGGGCGTCGTCTTCGACGCGCCGCTGAAGCTGGAGGCCAAGGGCGTCCTGGCCGGGCTCCCGTTCGGCGCGGTCGGCGCGCATCTGCTGTGCACCGCGCTGTGGGGACCGCGCACCCCGCTGCCCGCCCCGGGGCGGGAGTTCCCGCGCTGGAAGGGGTGAGGGCCGGCCCGGCCCGTCCGTTCCTCAGTCCCTGCCGATCGGCGCCGTCACCGCCGAGGTGAGCGCCACCAGATCGGCCGGCGCCAGCTCGATCTCCAGCCCCCGGCGGCCCGCCGAGACGAAGACCGTGCCGTGGTCCGCCGCCGAGGCGTCCAGCACGGTGCGCAGCCGCTTGCGCTGCCCCAGCGGCGAGATCCCGCCCCGTACATAGCCGGTCGTACGCTCGGCCGCCGCCGGATCGGCCATCACCGCGCGCTTGCCGCCCACCGCCGCCGCCAGCGCCTTCAGATCCAGCGAACCGGCCACCGGCACCACGGCCACCGTGAGGGTGCCGTCCACCTCGGCGACCAGCGTCTTGAACACCCGGCGCGGATCGTTGCCCAGTGCCGAGGCCGCCTCCTCGCCGAAGGACGCCACCCCGGGATCGTGGTCGTAGGCGTGCAGCGTGAACCGCACCCCCGCCGCGCTCGCCGCCACCGTCGCCGGGGTGCCGCCCGCCCCGCCGCCCTGCCGCTTCTTCTTCGCCACCGTCGCCCCGTCCGCTCAGTTCAGGCTGGTCGGGCGCAGCGTGTACTCGGCGCCCGGGACCGAGGGGAGCCTACTGATCAGGGTGGTCTCCCGGCGCAGGATTTTCAGCTCCTCGGCCAGCCGGGTCGCGGTGTCCCGGGCCTGGAGCAGCCGCTGCTTGTCCGCCGTGTACATCACGGTGGCCGCCGCCACCAGGTACGACACCACGGAGGGGTCGTCCGGCAGCTCCTGGCCCGAGGCCAGCGTCCGCTCGTTCGCCCCGGCCAGCTCCTTCTGGTAGCCGCGGAACGCCCGCAGCACCCCCGAGGCCAGCGCCCCCGCGCCCTCCCCGGGCTCCTCCGGCAGCGTCTCCACCTCCGCCGTCAGATAGGGACCGCCGCTCTCCACCGACAGCAGCCGGAACCGGGTGGTTCCGGTGGCCAGCACCTCGTACCCGTCCACCGCCGCGCCCGGCTCGCCCTCCTCGGCGAGCACCGCGGCGGCCGAGGAGGCGCGCGGCCGGATGGTGGAGGCGTCCGCGATGCAGCCGACCGGGTGAAAGGACTCCATCGGGTCGGCGGCGAACCCGGCCGCCGGCCCCGCCTCGGGCAGTTCGGTGGGGTCGGGGAGGCCGACGGCGCTGGGCGCCACCTCGTGCCCGTCCCTGATCGCGACCACCCCGAACGGGCGTGGTCCGTCCTCGGGGAGGTCCAGCAGATCCCGCATCAGTGCCCGGTAGCGCGCCTCGAAGACGTTCAGCGGCAGCACGAGCCCGGGGAAGAGCACGGTGTTGAGCGGAAAGAGGGGCAGGCGCGTGGTCGTCACGACCGGCCAGCCTACTGGCTGTGTGCGCCCCTGTGACGGTGGGTCGCCGCTGCCCCCGGGACCGTATGGTGAAACGCCCGATCGCCCGGTCACGGCCGTCTGAGAGACTGGACCCGTGCTGAACCGAATCGATCTGCGCGATGCGCCCTCGTCGCAGGGTGTGATCGACCGTGACCTGCTGCCCCGCGCCGAACTCGACGTCGAGGCCGCCCTGGAGAAGGTGCGGCCCATCTGCGAGGACGTGCGCCATCGCGGCACGGCGGCGCTGATCGAGTACGCGCGGCGTTTCGACCGGGTGGAGATCGAACGGGTCCGGGTGCCGGTGGCGGACATCCGCGCGGCCCTCGACACCCTCGACCCGGCGGTGCGGGCGGCCCTTCAGGAGTCGATCCGGCGGGCCCGGCTGGTCCACCGCGACCAGCGGCGTACCGACTCCACCGTCCGCGTCGTGCCCGGTGGCACCGTCACCGAGCGCTGGGTGCCGGTGGAGCGGGTCGGGCTGTACGTGCCCGGCGGGCAGGCGGTGTACCCGTCCTCCGTGGTGATGAACGTGGTGCCCGCGCAGGAGGCGGGCGTCGGCTCGCTGGCCCTCTCCTCGCCGCCGCAGCGCGAGCACGGCGGACTGCCGCACCCCACCATCCTGGCGGCCTGCGCGCTGCTCGGGGTGGACGAGGTGTACGCGGCGGGCGGCGCGCAGGCGATCGCCATGTTCGCCTACGGCACCGACGAGTGCCGCCCGGCGCAGCTGGTGACCGGCCCCGGCAACGTCTACGTGGCCGCCGCCAAGCGGCTCCTCAAGGGCCGGATCGGCATCGACGCCGAGGCGGGGCCCACCGAGATCGCGATCCTCGCGGACGACGGCGCCGAGCCGCGGCACGTCGCGGCCGACCTGATCAGCCAGGCCGAGCACGACGAACTGGCCGCCGCCGTCCTGGTGACCGACTCGCCGCGGCTCGCGGCGGCGGTCGAGGCCGAGGTACGGACCCAGGTCGCGGCCACCAAGCACCAGGAGCGGGTGACGGCGGCGCTCACCGGGCGCCAGTCCGGCATCGTGCTGGTGGACGACATCGAGCACGGCCTCGCGGTCGTCGACGCCTACGCGGCCGAGCACCTGGAGATCCTCACCCGGGACGCGGCCACCGTCGCCGCCCGGGTGCGCAACGCGGGCGCGGTGTTCGTCGGCCCGTACGCGCCGGTCTCGCTCGGCGACTACGCGGCCGGCTCCAACCACGTACTGCCCACCGGCGGCTGCGCCTGCCACTCCTCGGGCCTGTCCGTGCAGTCCTTCCTGCGCGGCATCCACGTGGTGGACTACGACCGCGCGGCGCTGGCCGAGGTGGCCGGGCACGTGGTCACCCTCGCCGAGGCGGAGGATCTGCCGGCGCACGGTGCGGCCGTGAAGGCCAGGTTCGACTGGAAGGTCCCGGACAGCAAGTGACCCGCACCACCCGTATCGACGACCTGCCGCTGCGCGACGAGCTGCGCGGCAAGAGCCCCTACGGCGCACCGCAGCTCGATGTGCCGGTGCGGCTGAACACCAACGAGAACCCGTACCCGCTGCCCGAGGAGCTGGTGCGCCGCATCGCGGAGCGCGTCTCCGACGCGGCGCGCGGCCTCAACCGCTACCCGGACCGGGACGCGGTGGGGCTGCGTACCGCGCTGGCCGGCTATCTGACCGAGACCACCGGCCACCGGGTCGGGCCGACCCAGGTGTGGGCGGCCAACGGCTCGAACGAGATCCTCCAGCAGCTGCTCCAGGCGTTCGGCGGCCCCGGGCGTACCGCGCTCGGCTTCGACCCCTCGTACTCGATGCACGCGCTGATCGCGCGCGGCACCGGCACCGGGTGGATCTCCGGCGGCCGGGACGCGCACGACTTCACCATCGACGAGCCGGCGGCGGTGGACTTCATCACCGAGCAGCGGCCCGATGTGCTGTTCATCTGCTCACCGAACAATCCGACCGGCACGGCGGTGGCACCGGAGACCGTCCGGGCGCTGTACGACGCGGCCCAGGCGGCGGCGAAGGGCCGGCACGGCGCGCTGGTGGTGGTGGACGAGGCGTACGCGGAGTTCAGCCACCGGCCCTCGCTGCTGCCGATGATCGAGGGCCGGCCGAACCTCGTCATCTCCCGCACCATGTCCAAGGCGTTCGGGGCGGCCGGGCTGCGGCTCGGCTACCTCGCCGCCGACCCGGCGCTGGTGGACGCGGTGCAGCTGGTCCGGCTGCCGTACCACCTCTCCGCCGTCACCCAGGCCACGGCGCACGCCGCGCTGGAGTTCTCGCAGACGCTGCTCGGCTACGTCGAGGAGCTGAAGTCCGAGCGCGACCGGCTGGTGCGCGAACTGCGCGCGATGGACCTGGAGGTGACCGACTCGGACGCCAACTTCGTCCAGTTCGGCCGCTTCGCCGATCCGCACGCCTTCTGGGAGAAGGTGCTGGAGCACGGCGTCCTCATCCGGGACAACGGAGTACCGGGACGGCTGCGGGTCAGCGTCGGCACCCGCGCCGAGAACGACACGTTCCTGGATGCGGTACGCGCCGCGCTCAAGGACACCCACGAAGCAGCACCAGAGAGCGAGGAACGCCCATGAGCCGCGTGGGGCGGGTGGCACGGACCACTAAGGAGACCTCGGTGGTCGTCGAGATCGACCTCGACGGCACCGGGCAGGTCGATGTGTCGACCGGGGTCGGCTTCTACGACCACATGCTCGACCAGCTGGGCCGGCACGGCCTGTTCGACCTCACGGTCAAGACCGAGGGCGATCTGCACATCGACACCCACCACACGATCGAGGACACCGCGCTCGCGCTCGGCGCGGCGTTCCGGCAGGCGCTCGGCGACAAGGTGGGCATCGTCCGCTTCGCCAACGCCTCGGTGCCGCTGGACGAGTCGCTGGCGCAGGTGACGGTGGACCTGTCCGGGCGCCCGTATCTGGTGCACACCGAGCCGGAGGGCATGGCGCCGATGATCGGGTCGTACGACACGACGATGACCCGGCACATCCTGGAGTCGTTCGTGGCCCAGGCGCAGATCGCGCTGCACGTGCACGTGCCCTACGGGCGCAACGCGCACCACATCGTGGAGTGCCAGTTCAAGGCGCTGGCGCGGGCGCTGCGCTACGCCAGCGAGATCGACCCGCGGCAGACCGGCATCCCCTCGACGAAGGGCGCGCTGTGACCTGGGCCTCCACGCTGCTCTTCGCGGGCGGGCTCTTCCTGGGCGGCGGCACGTTCTCCTTCATCCAGCAGAAGATGCCGCGCGGCGTCACCCTCCTGCTCGCCCTGGGCGCGCTGATGTGCGTGCTGGCCGGGGTCGCGCTGCTGGAGGTGTGGGAGTGACGGCACCGTCGGTGGTCGTCTTCGACTACGGCTTCGGCAACATCCGCTCGGCCGAGCGCGCCCTGACCCGGGCCGGCGCCGAGGTGGAGATCACCCGGGACTTCGACACCGCGCTGAACGCCGACGGGCTGCTGGTGCCCGGCGTCGGCGCGTTCGCCGCCTGCATGGCGGGGCTGCGCGCGGCGCGCGGCGACTGGGTCATCGGGCGGCGGCTGGCAGGCGGCCGGCCGGTGCTGGGCATCTGCGTCGGCATGCAGATCCTCTTCGCGCGCGGCATCGAGCACGGCGTGGAGAGCGAGGGCCTGGACGAGTGGCCCGGCACCGTCGGCCCGCTCACCGCCGACGTGGTGCCGCACATGGGGTGGAACACGGTGACCACCCCGGCCGGCTCCTCCCTGTTCGCCGGGCTGTCCGCCGAGGACCGCTTCTACTTCGTGCACTCCTACGCGGTGGCCGACTGGGAGCTGGAAGCCCACAACGAGGCCCTCAGCGCACCCCTGGTCACCTGGGCCACCCACGGTGCGCCCTTTGTCGCGGCGGTCGAGAACGGCCCGCTGTCCGCGACGCAGTTCCACCCGGAGAAGTCCGGCGATGCCGGTGCCCAGCTGCTGAAGAACTGGATTGAGACGCTGTGATGAACGCTGCGAAGTTGGAGCTGCTGCCCGCCGTCGACGTACGGGACGGGCAGGCGGTGCGCCTGGTGCACGGCGAGTCGGGGTCGGAGACCTCCTACGGCGACCCGCTGGCCGCCGCGCTGGAGTGGCAGCGGGCCGGGGCCGAGTGGCTGCACCTGGTGGACCTGGACGCGGCGTTCGGCACCGGCGACAACCGGGAGCGGATCGCGGAGGTCGTGCGGAGCATGGACATCAAGGTCGAGCTGTCCGGCGGCATCCGCGACGACGCCTCGCTGGCCGCCGCGCTGGCCACCGGCTGCACCCGGGTCAACCTGGGCACGGCCGCGCTGGAGTCGCCGCAGTGGGTGGCGAAGGTCATCGCCGAGTACGGCGACCGGATCGCGGTCGGCCTCGACGTGCGCGGCACCACGCTGCGCGGACGCGGCTGGACCCGGGACGGCGGCGACCTGTACGAGACGCTGGAGCGGCTGAACGCGGAGGGCTGCGCCCGCTACGTGGTGACCGACATCGCCAAGGACGGCACCCTCCAGGGCCCCAACCTGGAGCTGCTGAAGAACGTCTGCGCGGCGACCGACCGGCCGGTGGTGGCCTCCGGCGGCGTGTCGTCCCTGGACGACCTGCGGGCTCTTGCCACTCTGGTGCCGCTGGGCGTGGAGGGCGCGATCGTGGGCAAGGCGCTGTACGCGAAGGCGTTCACGCTGGAGGAGGCGCTGAAGACCGTATGAGCGGCGGCGGTGGGACATGGGAGGACTCGCTCGGCG
Source organism: Streptomyces harbinensis (assembly GCF_900116145.1). Lineage (GTDB taxonomy): Bacteria > Actinomycetota > Actinomycetes > Streptomycetales > Streptomycetaceae > Streptomyces > Streptomyces carpaticus. The sequence continues at coordinate 525,987 of NZ_FPAB01000003.1, forward strand.
CGGCGCGCGCCGTGGCGGCGGGCGACCGGGTGCTGGTCTCCGGGACCGCGCCGCTGGCCGACGACGGCGGCGTGTCGGCGACGGACGAGGCCTATGAGCAGACCCGGGCGGCCTTCACCGAGGCGGTGGCCGCGCTGGAGCCGTTCGGCGTCGGCGCCGAGGCGGTGATCCGTACCCGGATGTACCTCAGCCACGTCCGGGACGTGGAGGAGGTGGCGCGGGCGCACCGCGAGCTGTTCGCGGCGGTGCGGCCGGTGTCGACGGTGGTGGTCACCGCCGGGTTCGTCGATCCGCGGGTGCTGGTCACCGTGGAGCTGGAGGCGTACCGGGGCAGCGAGCGGAGCGAGGCGTCATGAGTCTGGCGGTACGGGTCATCCCCTGTCTGGACGTGGACGCGGGCCGGGTGGTCAAGGGCGTCAACTTCCAGAACCTGCGGGACGCCGGGGACCCGGTGGAGATGGCGAAGGTGTACGACGCGGAGGGCGCCGACGAGCTGACCTTCCTGGACATCACCGCCTCCTCCGGGAACCGGGAGACCACCTACGACGTGGTGCGGCGCACCGCCGAGCAGGTGTTCATCCCGCTGACGGTGGGCGGCGGGGTGCGCACCACCGACGACGTGGACCGGCTGCTGCGGGCGGGCGCCGACAAGGTGGGCGTCAACACGGCGGCGATCGCGCGTCCCGAGCTGATCGGGGAGATCGCCGAGCGGTTCGGGAGCCAGGTGCTGGTGCTGTCGGTGGACGCGCGCCGCTGCCCGGAGGGCACGGTGACGGACTCCGGTTTCGAGGTGACGACGCACGGCGGCCGGCGCGGCACCGGCATCGACGCGGTGGAGTGGGCGGAGCGGGCCGCCGGTCTGGGCGCCGGGGAGATCCTGCTCAACTCGATGGACGCGGACGGCACGAAGGACGGCTACGACACCGCGATGATCGCGCAGGTGCGCAAGCGGGTGAGCATCCCGGTGATCGCCTCCGGCGGCGCCGGCCGGCTCGACCACTTCCCGCCCGCCGTCGCGGCGGGCGCGGACGCGGTGCTGGCGGCTTCGGTGTTCCACTTCGGGGATCTGCGGATCGGCGAGGTGAAGGCCACCCTGCGGGCCGCGGGTCACCCCGTCCGGTAGGGCACGGAGCCGGGTCCGGGGCCGGAGCCCGACCCGGCCGCCGTACAGCGGGGGGCCGTGGGGTCCTCCCCGGGGCCGGTTCTGATCCGGCCGCGTGCCCCTTCCCAGGCGAGGGTGGGCAGCAGCCGGTCCCACAGGGCGGTCAGCCGGTGCGCGGCCTCGGCGTAGGGGACGCCGGTCCAGCACAGCACCTCGATGCCGGAGGTGATGGCGGTGACCACGTCCTGGGCCGGCCGCAGCCCGTCGAAGCCCTCCCCGAGTTCGGCGCGGTCGTGTGCCTCGCGGATGAGCTGGGCGGCGTTGTGGGAGACCAGCCGGTAGTAGTCGGCGGGCGAGGGATCGCGCAGGGAGCGTTCCCGGGTGATCCGGACGCTGGCGCGGACCGCGGGTGCCCGGTGCAGCAGCAGGTTGAGATGGTGGGTGCTGTCCACCAGGCGTTGCAGCGCGGAGGGTTCGCGGTCCCGCGCGTGGTGCAGATACCCCTCCAGCAGGTCGCGCGCGCGGAGTTGCACGGCGTCGGCCAGCTCGTCCTTGGACGAGAAATGGAAGTACAGCGCTCCCTTGGTGACCCCGGCGGTGCGGGCGATGTCGTCGAGCTTGGCCCGGGCGTAGCCTCCCCGGTCGAACTCGTCGGCCGCGGAGTCGAGGAGCCGTTGCAGGGTGCGCTGCGATCGTTGCTGCATACGCTCGATATAAAAACCGGTCGATTGGTATGTCAACCCCCTTCCGTGGTCCGTGCCTCGTCAGACCCCCGGTAGGGCACCCCCGGCCGTCACCTCGGGGCTGCCCTCGGGGAGGAAGCGGGCCAGCCGGCGCGGCGGGACGAGACCGGGCAGCAGCAGTCGCCACATGGTCGTGGTGCTCTCCGTCAGCCGGGTGCGGCCGGTGAGGACTTCGGAGCTGAGCTGGAGCCCGGTCCAGCAGCCCACGATGAACCCGGCGGCCTCGCCCACATCGACCTCGGGGCGGACATCGCCACGGCCCTGGGCCCGGGCGAGGCAGTCGCGGACGGTGTCGATCCACGTCTGGTACGGCGTGGGGTCGGGGTCCTGGAAGCTGCCCTGCTCGATGACCAGCCGGATGCCGGCCCGTACCCGCACGTCGTCGCGGAGACTGAGGGCCATCCGGTGCAGCAGGTCGATCACCGTCTGCAGACCCGGCCGTTCGTCCTCCTCGAAGGGCCGCCAGACCGTGAACTGTTCCCCGACCAGGGCGTGGGCCAGCGCCTCCTTGGAGGTGAAGTGGAAGTACAGCGCTCCCTTGGTGACGCCGGCCTCCTTCACGATGTCGCTCAGGCTGGCGCCCGAAAATCCCGCCGTGTCGAAGGCTCTGGCCGCTCCGTCGAGGATGGCGTTCCGGGTCGCTTCCGCGCGTTCCTGCCTGACCAACGCTCTCGTCCTCCTGCGCTCGTGGTGTGACCGCCGGTGATGCGGAATCCGATCTTCCCGCATCCGCACGGTTTTTGTCTCCCGGAAGCGCAGACAAGAAACCAACCAGCAAGTATGGTTTGGCCTTACCGCACGACCGGCCTGTGAGCTCTTTTCGCCCTCGCACCTGCCTTGCCCAGGATCCGTACCGGAGGCCCCTTATGTGTGCACTCACTCTCGCCGACCACCAGCCGCGCCAGCCGCAGCCCGCGCCGGACCCCCAGCTGTTCCTCCAGACCGTGCCGCGCACCCTGGTGCACCGGGCCTCCGTCGCCGAGGTGCTGGTCACCGGCCTGCGCGACGGCGGACAGGACACCTTCGTGGTCGGCGCCCAGTGGCCGCGCGGCCACAGCTACTACCGGGCGGCGGACGGCCGCCGGCACGATCCGATGCTGCTCGGCGAGTGCATCCGGCAGGCGGTGCTGCTCATCTCGCACGAGGGGATGCGGATCTCCCTCGGGCACCACTTCTTCTCGCACACCACCTCCTACGAGGTCGACCCGGACGGCGCCCGGCTGGCGGACCGGCCGGCCGACATCGTCCTCACCGCCCGGCTGGCGGGCATCAAACGGCGCGGCACCGCCGTGGGCGGCTTCGAAGCCGCCGTCGACTGCCACCGCGAGGGCCGGCTGATCGGCCACGGCACCATGACCATGACCTGCGTGCCCAAGGCCACCTACCGAAGACTGCGCGGCGGGCGGGCGGACGCCCGCGCACCACGGCCCACCGCGGCACCGGTGCCACCGGGCACCGTGGGACGGCGCGAGGAATCGGACGTCGTGCTCGCCGGCACCGGTGTCGAGGGAGTCTGGTCGCTGCGGGTGGATCCCGACCACCCGGTACTTTTCGATCACCCGGTGGACCATGTGCCCGGCATGGTGGTGATGGAAGCGGCCCGGCAGGCGGCGCTGGCGGCGCTCGGCCGCCCCGACGGGCTCGCCACCGGATGCGCCATCACCTTCGAGCGGTTCGTCGAGTTCGGGGTGGCGTGCCTGGTCACCGCCGGTACCCCGGTGACGCACGGGGACGGGCGGCACACCCTGCCGGTGCGCTTCACCCAGGAGGACGTGACCGTGGCGTCCGCGGAGGTCACCCTGTGGACCGGCCGCTGACCGGGGACCACTGGTACCGGGGCGACGCCCGGTGGCGGGCGGCCGGGGCCGGCCCCGGGCCCGGATGCGCGGACCGGAGCAGGGCGCGCGCCGCCGCGGGTGTCTGAGAACCGGAAGGACGGTGGACCGCCGGAGTGCGGGCCGCCGTCCTTCGTGCTGCCCGGGGTTCATCGGCGCAGCTCAGCGGCGGTGTCCGACGGCTCGGGGGGCGCGCGCCGAGGCGATGTGCATCCATTGACAAACCTGCCGATCGGTTTGTTTACTGAGTTCCGAGCAATCCGACTTCTCGGCCGCAGCCGCTGTTCCAGGGGGAGTTGACTCATGGATACACCGCAGTTAGATGCGTTCATCGCCGTTGTCGAAGCGGGCAGCTTCACCCGGGCCGCCGCCAGACTGAGCCTCTCCCAGCCGACCGTGACCACCCGGATCAAGAACCTGGAACAGGGGCTCGGCACCATCCTGCTCGAACGGCTGCCGGGCGGCATCAGGACCACCCCGTCCGGCGCCGAACTGCTCCCCTACGCCCGCGAGATCGTCTCGCTCACCCGGCGGGCCAGGGAATCCGTACGTTCCGAGGGACAGCCGCACGGCCGGATCGACGTGGGCACCGTCGAGACACTGACCACCTACCGGCTGCTGCCCGTCATCGAATATCTGTACCGGCGCTATCCCAAGGTGCAGATCTCCATGCACACCGACACCACCGGCGACCCGCGGGCCCTGGTGCGGGACGGCACCCTCGACTGCGCGTTCCTCGTCGACGGGGTCGGCGCCGACCCGGCCGACGACCTGGAGAGCCGGGTGCTGCGCCCCGAACCGCTGGTCCTGGTGGGCGGCCCCGGGCACCTGCTGGCCGGCCGGGACCGGCCGGGGAACGCCGAACTGCGGGTCGCCACCCAGATCAGGGCCGACCGCGCCACCTACCACCGGCAGTTCGACCGCGCCATCGGCCTCGACCCGGGTGTCTCCCGGTCCCGGGTCTTCGAACTCGATTCGGTCGACGCCGCCAAATGGAGCGTCGCCACCGGCATGGGCATGGCGCTGCTGCCGTACGTGGCGGTCGCCAGGGAACTCGCCGAGGGCACCCTGGCCCGGATCGACTGGACGCCGCCCTTCGCCCCGTACACCCAGGTGGTCACCCGGCGCGACAGCGGCTCCAACACCGCGCTCAAGGTGCTGCTCGCCGCCGCCGCGGAGGTGATCGGCGAGGAGTCCGAGGTGCTGCCGGAACCGGCCGCCCGCCGCGAGCCGGGGCCGGTCGCGGCGGGCGGGCCGCGTCCCGCGCCCGTCCCGCCGCAGCCGCCCGCCGTCCTCACACCGGCAGGGGCCCGGCCTCCCTGGCCAGCGCCGCCCGATCGACCTTGCCGTTCTCCGTCGTCGGCAATCCCGTGAGCAGCCGCAGCTCACCCGGCACCATGTAGGAGGGCAGCACCCGCGCCAGCCGCGCGCTCAGTCCGTCCAGCAACGTCCCCTCCCGGGCCTGCGGCCCGGCCACCACGAACGCGCACAGCTCCGGGCCCGCGGGCCGGGGCAGCACCAGCACCGTCGCCGCCGTGATCCCCTCGCACTCCAGCAACCGGCGCTCCACCTCGCCGAGTTCCACCCGATTGCCCCGGAACTGCACCTGGGAGTCGGCCCGTCCGGTGAAGTACAGCTCACCGTTCTCCCCCCGGTACGCCAGATCCCCCGTCCGCAGCACCCGCTGCCCCGAACGCGGCTCCACCGGATCCGGCACCAGCGCCGCCGAGGTGGCGGCCGGGTCGTCCCAGTAGCCGCTGAACAGCGCCGGGGAGCGCAGATGGATCTCGCCCACCTCACCGGTGCGCAGGAACGGCCGGCCCGCCGCGTCCACCAGGATCATCTCCGCGCCCGGATGGGCGGCCCCGATCGACAGCCGCTCCAGATCATCCGGCAGCGGATCGGGCACATCGGTGAACGAACACGCCATCGACTCGGTGGCCCCGTAGCAGTTGACCAGCCGGGCCGCGGGCAGCGCGGCCCGCAGCCGGCGCAGCTCCGGCAGCGGGAAGTCCTCGCCGCAGAACAGCACCCCCCGGATCGTGTCGATCCCGGCCAGCCGGTCCGCCTCGTACCGCAGCACCTGCCGCCAGATGGACGGCACACCGTTGACCTGGGTGGCGCCCGTGTCGCGCAGCACCCGCAGGAAGCGCCGGGGCCAGCGCAGCAGCGGACGCGGCACCGGCACCACCGCCGCCCCGCTGCCCAGCGCCAGCCCGATGTCGAGCAGCGAGAAGTCGAACTGGAGCGGTGAGGTGGTGGCCACCCGGTCCCGCCCGCCGACGATCCGCTGCGTGTACATGCCCCGGTAGAAGGAGGTGACGGCACCGTGACTCATCACCACCCCCTTGGGCCGCCCGGTGCTGCCCGAGGTGAAGATCAGGTACGCGGTGTCGGTCGCGGTCAGCTCCCGGCGGTGCCGGATCGTGCCGGCGGCCGGCTCCCGGACGATCCGCAGCCCGTCCTGGCCGAACCGGCCGATCCCGAAGTCCCCGCGCACCCCCTCCCGGAAACCCTCGGCGGCCCGCAGATACAGCCGGGGCCCGGTGGCCGCCACCACCGCACGCACCCGCTCGTCCGGGGCCTCCGGGCTCACCGGGACGAACGGCAGCCCCAGCGAGGAACAGGCCAGCAGCGCGGCGATGGCGGCGGCCGAGGTGTCGGACTCCAGGACCACCCGGTCCCCGACCCCCAGCCCGGCCGCCGTCAGCGACGCCGCGAACGAGTCGACCAGCGCGCCCAGTTCCCGGTAGGACACGGTCCGCAGCCGGTCGTCCCCCAGGAACTCGATCACCGCGGGCCGGTGCGGGGTGCTCGCCACCGGGGCGAGCAGCACCTCGTGCAGCAGCGGGCTCGCGCTCACCACGTCCCCTCACCCTCTCCGCCGAGCGTGTGCGACCGTCCGTCGAGCAGCACCAGTGGCGGCTCCTCGCGCCGGGTCCTGGTCAGCGCCACGGTGCCGAACAGCAGCGTGTGGTCCAGCGCCGGCATGGTGTGCCGCAGCCGGCACACCACCGACGCCGAGGTGCCGTCGAGCACCGGTGCTCCGCCCCACACCGAGTAGGGCAGGCCGTCGAACCGGTGCCGCGGGTCGCCGGCCGCGAACCGTCCGGACAAGTCCCGCTGCCGCCACGACAGCACGTTCACCGCGAACCGCCCGGCATCGAGGACGTCCTCCAGGGTGCGCCCCGCGCTGCGCAGCGACACCACCAGCGTCGGCGGGCGCAGCGACAGGGAGAACACCGAGGTCGCGGTGCAGCCGGCGGGGCCGTCCGGGGTGGCCACGGTGATCACGGTGACGAAGGTCGCGAACCGCGACATGGTCTTGCGGAACGAGAACTCGTCCACGGCGTGCAGGGGTTCGCCCCGGGTGCCGGTACGGTCGCCGACCGCCGTGGTGGCGACCGCGGCCGGGTCCGCGAACGCGGTGAGGCCGGTGAGGTCGGTGAGGTCGCCGGGATGGGAAAGGCCGGGAAGGCCGGTGACATCGGACATGCTCGTGGTGCCGGTGGTGCTGGTGGTGTCGGTCATGCGGTCTCGCCTCCTTCGTCTGCTCAGGCCGGCCCGCCGGACAGCGACGCGGCCAGCACCGCGCGGTCCACCTTGCCGTTGGCGTTCAGCGGCAGTTCGGGCAGTACGGTCACGGTGCGCGGCACCATGTAGCGCGGCAGCCGCTCGGCCACCGCGGCGGCCAGCTCCCCGCCGTCCCGCTCGGCTCCGGTGCAGGCCGCCGCCAGCTCCACCTCGCCGTCCCGGCCGCGCACCGCCACGACGATCGCCTCGCGGACGCCCGGCTGCTGCCGCAGCACCGACTCGATCTCCCCCAGCTCCACCCGGTAGCCGCGGATCTTCAGCTGGTGATCGGTGCGTCCCCGGTGCACCAGCTGCCCGTCCAGCTCGCTCACCCGGTCCCCGGTGCGGTACCAGTGACCGGCCGTCAGCGGACCGGTCCCCTCGTACAGCCGCGCCGGACGCCCGGACCCCGGCTCGTAGGCGTAGAACCGGCCCGCGTTCTCGGCCGGGTCGAGATAGCCGGGGAACCGCTGGCTGCCCCGGACGCACAGCTCGCCGTCGGCGGCGGGCCGCCCCGACGCGTCCAGTACGGCGTGCTCCTGGCCGGGGTAGGGCCGGCCGATCGGCACCGTGCCGTTCGCCGGGCGCGGCCAGTCCTCCGGCGAGGCGGGCAGCCGGTACTCGGTCCAGGTGACCGTCATCTCGGTGGGGCCGTAGATGTTCTCCAGCACGCTCCCCGGAGCCGCCTCCCGCCAGGCCAGGGCGTGCTCCAGCGGCAGCGCCTCGCCGCAGAACAGGCTCCAGCGCAGCGTCGGCATGCTCCCCGGGGTGAGCCCGCGCAGCCGCCGCGCGATGGAGATGACCGACGGCACCGAGTTCCAGTGGGTGATCCGGGCCCGGTTGACGAACCGCACCGGGGCGAGCAGATCGGCGGCCCCGGGCACCACCAGCGCCGCCCCCGACCCCCAGGCGGCGAACATGTCGTACACCGAGGGATCGAAGGTGAGGTCGAAGGTCTGGGAGACCCGGGCACCCGGCCCCAGTCCGTAGCGCGGGATGACGTGCCGCAGATACGCCGACACATTGCGGTGCGGGATCGGCACCCCCTTCGGACGGCCGGTGGAGCCCGAGGTGAACAGGATGTACGCGAGCGCGTCCGGGTCGGACCCGGCCGCGGGCGGCACCGCCGCCCGGTCCTCCGCGGCGTCCTCCTGCGCCACGCCGTCCAGCCGCAGCACGGGCGCGGGCAGCGCGCCGGTGTCCGGCACCAGGCCGTCGGAGATCACCAGGTCGAGGCCCGCGCCGGCGGTGATCGCGGCGTTGCGCGCCATCGGGAAGCCGGGACCCAGCGGCACCACCGTGCCACCGAGCCGCTGGACGGCCAGATACCCGGCGTACGCGGTGACGCTGCGGGAGGCGAGCAGGCCCACCCGGCGCGGTGGCGCGCCGTGCGCCGTCACCAGGTGGGCGGCCAGCCGGCCGGCCAGGGCGTCGAGCGCGGCGTAGCTCAGCCGGCGGCCCGCGACCTCCAGGGCGGTCGCCTCGCCGTGCGCGGCGACCGACGCGGAGAACCAGTCGTGGAGGGTTCTTCTGTCGTTCATCGGGGTGTCTCCTCGGGAGTGAGGTGGGACATGGCGTCGATCACGGCCTCGCAGGCCCGTGCCACCAGCGCCGGCCGGGGCCGGCCGCGCTCGGCCGAGGCGAGAGCGAACCGCAGCGCGCGCGGCAGTTCGCCCCAGGCGTCGGCGGCGCGCGCCGCCGGGGCGGCCGGCAGCAGCCCCGCCCCGGCCAGGACACCGAGACGGTGCTGGTGGTGGCGGGCGGCGGCCCACAGGTCGTCGGCGTGCCGGGCGAGGGCGGCCGGGTCCTCGCCCAGCCTGCGGGCCAGCCGGGACAGCACCGGGGCGGTGCCCTCCAGCACCCCGGGACGGCCGCCGCCGTCGTCCCGGGCGGGCGGCGGCACCGGAGCCCGGCCGCCGATCCGGACCGGCAGCAGCCCGGGGGCCTCCCACACCAGCCAGCGGTAGTGCGTGGCGGCCGGCGCGGGCACCGGGGCACCCAGCGCGTACCGGTCGCGCAGCCCCACCTCCACCGGCAGCGGACCGCAGGGGGTGAGCACGGCGCGCAGCGCGGCGTCGTCGAGACGGCCCGCGTACGGGCGGTGCTCGCCGTGCGGCAGCAGCGCCTCGAAGCTGTCGCGGACGTGCCAGTGGTCGTCGCGGTGCGCGTCGATCAGCAGCCAGTGCGGTACGCCCGCGCCGCCGGAGGACGGGGCCCACGGCATCGTCGCGGTGTTGCCGACGGCGATCACCGGACCGCCGCGCTCCAGGGCCGCCGCGAGACCGGCCGCCGCCGCCGGCCAGGACGCCGCGGAGCGGTGGCTGAGCCGGCGGCCACCGGGCCCGGCGTCGATCCGGTCGTGGTGGGAGAAGGCCAGCACCCCGTCGGGCCGGCCGTCCAGGAGCCGGAGCCGGACGGCCAGCGCCAGCCGCAGCGCCGGATCGGGCACCCGGCCGCGCAGCGCGGCGACCAGCGTGGTGCTGTAGCAGCTCAGAGCGGGCACCGGCCCGCCGGGAACAATCATGCGGACTCCTTCCAGGCACAGCTCAACGGAATGGCGGAGACCTCGCGCAGGGCGTGCCAGCGGTAGCCCCGCCACGCCCCGGTGGTGCGGCCGGGCGGCACGTCGATGGTCCAGGGGCTGCCGGCCAGACCGCTGCCCTCGGCCTTCACACACGCCTCCTGCACGGTCCACACCCAGGCGAACTCCCGGGCCCGGTCCGGCGGGGCCAGCGCGCGCAGCTCGGCCAGGCCCTCCCGTACGCAGCGCCGCAGCACCGCGTCGGCCGGCGGGTCGGGCGGCAGCTGGACATCGACGCCGACCGTGTGGCCGGTGGCCACACAGGCGGCGAACGCCCCGCCGTCGTGGGCCACGCTGATGCCGATGTCCGGCCGGCCGGCCAGCGCGGGTTTGCCGCTGGTCCCGGGCACCACGCTCACCTCGGCGCCCGAGGTGCCCGGCAGGACCTCGGCGAGCAGCGCCCGCAGCACCGCCCGGCCGGCCAGGAACTCCGCCGCCCGCCACGGCGGCATCGCGGCGGCCGGACCGGCGTCGCGCGGATGCGGGGCGCCCGGCGGCGGCCCGGTGCGGGCGCTCACCCACAGCCCGGGCGCCACCTCATGGGTCGTCATGGCGCCCCGCCTCCGGTACGTCGGCGGTCAGCCCGTCCAGCAGCGGACCCGCGCCGCCCGCCACCACGGACAGCACCACCTCGGTGGTGCCGCCGCCGATGCCGAACAGCGCCGCCTCCGTCCGCAGCCGCTGCACCCCGCCGGCCGCGAACCCCTCCGCGCCCTGGAGCTGCGCGCACGCGTCGAGCACCCGGGGCACGGTGGTCCCGGAGGCGGACTTGAGCAGCGCGGCGGCGGTGGTGTCGTGCCGGTCCGTCACCCGGTGGGCCAGCTCCCGGGTGAGCGCGCGCAGCTGGTGCGCGGCGAGCAGACAGGACGCGTACCGCTGCTGGACGCTGTCGCGCTCCCACAGCGGCCGGTCCGCCACCGTACGCCGCTGGAGGAAGTCGCGGGTCTCGGCCAGCACCCGGCGGCACAGCGCGACGCCCCACAGCGCCCCGGCCAGCCGCTCCACCGCGATGTGCGCGGCGAAACCCGCCAGCCCCCGGCCGGGGCGGCCCAGCAACTGGGTACGCGGCAGCCGCACCCGGTCGAACGTGAGATGGCCGGTGCCGGAACCCGCGAACAGGTCGGTGTCCGCGGGCTCCACCGAGACGCCCGGCGCCGTGGCGGGCACCAGCACCCAGGTGAAGCAGGTGAAGTGCCGGCCGGGCCGGTGCCGGGCCAGGACCACCAGCTGGTCCGCCTGGGTGGCGTTGGTGATCCACCGCTTGGTGCCGGTGAGGACGAGCTGGTCGTCCTCGATGACGACCTCGGTCTCCAGCGCCGTGAGATCCGAGCCCGAGCCCCGGTCGGTGGCGGCCAGCGCCGTCACCGACCGCCCCTCCCGCGCCGCCGCCAGCGCGCCGGCGGCCGGCCCGGGGCCGGGGGAGAGGGTCAGCAGCGGGACGGCGGTGGCGAGCTGGACGCACACCGCGAGCGTGGTGCCGACACTGTGCCGGGCGTCCACGTCCGCCAGGACCGCGCCCAGTTCGCCCGCGCGCACCCCGGCGGCCGGGTCGCCCTCCCGGTAGACGGCGCGGATCCGGCCCGCCGCGCCCAGTTCCCGCCACACCTGCCGCCCGCCACCGGCCCGCGCCGCGGGTCCGGCCGTGGCCGGCGGGGCGGGGCGGGGGACGACCGCCTGCTCAGGCAAGACGCACCTCCGGATCCAGCAGGGCGAGCCGCCCGTCGGCCAGATGCAGCCGGTCGTTGCTGTAGTTGAGGGCGGCCGACCGCAGATCGCGCAGGGTGCGCTCCAGCCGGGTGGGGGAGTCCCGCAGATAGCCGTGCCGCATCCCGACCGCGGTGATCAGCTCGTCCACCGCCGCGTGGCACTGCTCGGCGGCGGTGATCTTGAGCGCGTTCAGCAGCAACTGGCGCGGCGGCGTGGACAGATCGACGCCCTCCGCCACCATCCGCTCGGCCCGCCACAGCAGCGCGTGCACGGTGTCCAGCCGGGCGCGGACGGTGGACAGCCGGGTCAGCAGCAGTTCCGAGCCGAGCGCCGACCTGGACCGGCCGGCCGGGTCGCGCAGCATCCGCAGCACCCGGGACAGCGCTCCGCTCGCCGCTCCCAGCCAGCAGGCCGACCAGCCCAGATGGGCGAGCGGGGCGAACACCCCGGTGGCGATGCGGGAGAACCCGCCGTGCCCGCCGACCACCTGGTCCTGCGGCACCGTGCCGGCCAGCCGCAGCGCCACGCTGTGGCTGGCCCGCATGCCCATCGGCTGCCAGTCGCCCGAGCCGCTGATCTCCAGCTGGTCCCGGCGCGCGTACACCAGGGAGAGCCGGCCGGGCGCGTCGTCGTCGGGGCCGCGCATCGAGATGAGGAAGGCGTCGGCGTGCGCGCCGCCGGTCACGATCGGCGCGAACCGGTCCACCACCAGATCGCCCTCGGCGGTGCGCAGCCTGCTCTCGGCGGAGAGCAGATGCCCGCCGCTGCCCGCCTCGGTGGTGACCGAGGCCAGATAGAGCCGGCCGGCGGCCAGCTCCGGCAGCACCTCGGCGCGCAGCCGGGGCCCCGCGTGCGCCAGGACGGCGGCGGTTTGCTGGCAGTGCATCGCGAAGATCATCGCGGCGGACACATCGGCCCGCCCGATGCGCAGCGCCGCCCGCAGCAGGTCGGCCGTGGAACCGCCGAGGCCGCCGTCCGCGACCGGCACCAGCAGCCCCAGCAGGCCCGAGGCGCGCAGCGCCGCCAGCGTCTCGACCGGGAAGGACGCCTCCCGGTCGGTCCGTTCGGCGTGCGCGGCGGCCACCTCGGCCACCTCGGCCGCCCGCTCCTGGATGGTGCGCGGGAGGGTCCGTTCGGGTGCGACGGTCACGGCGCACCGACCGATCCCTCGTGCGCCGCCCGGGCGGCGCGCACGGCGGTCCACAGGCTGCCGGCGGTGGCGAAGGTGGCGTCGTTGAGGTCCTCGTCCGGCAGCGGCACCCCGAAGGCGTCCTCGATGGCGAACAGCAGCTCGATCGACTGCATGGAGTCCAGGCCGAGTTCCGGCAGCGGGGACTCCTCGGTGATCTCCCGGCCGTGCAGATGCTTCAGGAACGGCGCGAGCAGTGCGGTGAAACGCGGGTCCATGTCAGGCACGTCCTCTCGTGGCGGCCAGCCGGCACAGGTCATCAAGGCGGTGCAGGTTCTCCGGCAGCAGATCCTCCGGGTCGAAGGCCGTGCCGAGGTGTTCTTCCAGGCGCTCGACGATCTCGACCACCCGGAACGAGTCGAAGCCGGGCAGCTCGGTCAGATCCCCCGAGCGCAGCACGGTCTCCGGCGCGCAGCCGGTCACCGAGGCGACCACCCGGGCCACCGTCGTGCGCAGCCCGTCGCCGGCCGGCCCGCCCGGCAGCGCGAAGACGGTGCGGTCCGCCGCCAGCACGGCGGCCAGATCGCCCAGCAGCCGCTGCGGCTCCGGCCGGCCGCGCTCCACCCGGCGCAGCGCCAGGAACGTCTGCTCGGCGAGCCGGTCCCAGCGCCGCAGCTGCTCCTCGCTCTGGGCGCCGCACGGCAGCCCGTACCGGGCACGGAACGCGGCGTGCAGCTTGCGGGACCTGGCCAGCAGCCAGGTCTCCACGGTCAGCCGCTCCAGCGCGGTGACCCGGTCGGGGTGGTCCGCGTACGCCGCCAGATAGCCGTCCGCCGGGCCGAGATCGAGGGCGGGCGGCAGATCCGGGACTCCGGCGGAGGCCGGTACGAGGGCGAGGGCGAGCGAGGTCGCGGGCAGCCGGTCCCAGCCGGTGCGCAGCCGCTGCGGCTCGGCGGTGCCCCACGGGGTGCGGTTGTGGTACGCGTCGGTGACCTGGGCGGCGTCCGGCGCGTACTCCACCAGATAGCTGTGCTCCATGCGGCGGCGCCCGTGGTACGGCAGCCACGGCATGTCGTAGGCGTCGGCCAGCACGTACACGGTGCCGTACTCCCGTGCCAGCTCCACCAGCGCGTCCCGGTCCGGCCGGTGGAGCCGGGCCGCCTCGGCCAGCCCGAGCCGCCCGATGCCGGCCAGTTCGGCGGTCAGCGGCGGCTCCACGGTGGGCAGGGCCGCCGGGCCGGGCGACGGGCGGAAGCGCAGCGTGGCGCCCAGGGCGAGATGGGTGCCCGCCCCGTACCCGCGGTCGGCGAGCACGGCCAGGTTGGACTGCACGCAGTCCAGCAACTCGGCCCGCACGGTGGGCAGTACGGCGTCGGCCCCGGGCGGTGTGGTGGTCGTCATCGCGGCCACCCCGCTCCGGCGGGCACCGCGGGGCGGACCGGGGCGAGACCGGAGACGGCGGCCAGCAGCGCCGCGTCCGCCGGGGCCTCGTCCTCCAGCGCGCCCTCCAGCAGCTGTTCGTAGGCGCCCAGGTCGAGATAGCCGTGGCCGCTGACGCACACCAGCACGCCCCGGCGGGCCGACAGCACCGTGTCGCCGTCCGGCGTGCCGGAGGTGGCCAGCCGGGCCGCCGCGGCCAGCGCGTGCCCGGACTCGGGGGCGGGCAGCACCGTCTCGTGCGTCGTCAGCAGCCGCCCGGCGGCCAGCGCGTCCGGCTGGCCGACCGCGGTGGCGGCCAGGTCACCGGTGTGCCGCAGCGCGGAGATCAGCTTGGCCGCGCCGTGGAACCGCAGCCCGGCCGAGTGCGCGTCCGGGATGGGGTAGTCGCTGCCGATGGTGTACATGGCCTCCAGCGGGCCGCTGCCGGTGGCGTCCGTCTTGTCGTACGCGTACACGCCCCGGGTCAGCTTGGGCGCCGTCGCCGACTCGGCCGCCACCAGCAGCGGCGCCGGGGCGCCGCCGGCCCGCGCCTCGGCGTGGAAGGGCAGCGCGATGCCGCCGAAGTTGGAGCCGGCACCGACGCAGCCGACCACCGCGTCCACCTCGGCGCCGAGCGCGGCGAGCTGGCTCCGGGCCTCCATGCCGATCACCGACTGGTGCAGGATGCTGTACGTCTCGCCGCTGCCGATGCAGAACGCCGCGCCCTCGTGGGTGGCCGCGTACTCCACGGCCTCACCGATGGCCAGCGACAGGCTGTTGCCGGTGCCCGTCCGGTGCCGGGCGGCCACCTCGGTCAGCCCGCTGGGGCTGGAGTGCACCCGGGCGCCGAGCATCCGCATCAGCACCCCCCGGTACGGCTTGCGGCGCAGGCTGGAGTCCACCATGAACACCCGGCAGTCCAGCCCGAACAGGGCGCACGCGGCGGCCATCGCCGTCCCCCACTGCCCGGCTCCGGTGCCGGTGACCAGTTCCTTGATCCCGGCCTTCTTGTAGTAGTGGGCCTGGGCGAGGGCGGTGTTGAGCTTGTGGCTGCCGGAGATGTTGCCGCCCTCGTACTTGACGTAGACCGGCACCCGGGCGCCGATGGCCCGCTCGAAGCCGGTCGCGCGCCACAGCGGCGTGGGCCGGTACCGGGCGTACGCGGTGGCCACTTCCGCCGGGATCGGCCAGTACTCGCGCTGCTGCACGCTCTGCCGCACCAGCTCCATGGGGAGGTTGACCTGGACGCCGCCGCGGCCGGTGCCCGGCGGTGTCAGGTCCGGCGGCATGGGGGTGTCGAGATGCGGCAGCACACTGCGCCAGTGGCCGGGGACGGGGGCGCTCACCGGCCGGCCTCCGCCCCGTCGGCGACGACGTCGATCAGGTCGCCGACGGTGTGGAAGGTGCGTCCGACGAACAGGTCGTCCGGCAGCACGACGTCGAGCTCGTCCTCGATCCTCACGAGCATGCCGACGAAGCCCAGCGAGTTGACCCGCAGCAGTTCGCCGACGAGTGGCTCGGACTCGCTGATCCGGGAGGTGGGGACGGACAGCCGGGACTCGGCGATGACGACCCGCTTGACGGCGTCGGCGACCGCGAGCCGGTCGGGGGTGTGGACGGCGGACATGGATTCTCCTCGGACGGTGGTCGTAGCGGGGAAGGTGGTGCCGCGTTCCGTGCTGCTCTACTGCCGTGCTGCCGTGCTGCCGTGCTGCGTGCGGATACCGGGCCGGGGCGGGGGCGGGGTCAGCCGCGCAGCTCTCCGTTCGCCTCCACGACCCAGCCGCTGGTCATCAGCGAGCCGAGCGTCACCGGGCCGCGGACGTGCAGCCGGCCGGTGGCGATGGCCAGTTCGGTGCCCAGGCCGAGCTTGGGCCCGTCGTGCAGGCGCAGGCTGCCGTTGACGATCACCGCGGCGGCGTCCACCGCGCGGGTGAACCCCGCGGCGACGTCCGGGTCGGTGGCGAGTACGCCCTCGGTGTGGCCCGAGCCGTGCCGGCGGATGTGCGCGATCGCCTGCCCGGGCCCGTCGACGGCGAGCACCCCGACCACCGGGTCGAGGAACTCCCGCCCGATGTCGTGCTCGGCCAGCGGCGCGATCCGGTCCGGGTCGCCGCCGGCCGGCGGCGCCACCGACGGGTCGAGCCGTACGGTGAACCTCGCCCCGCGCCGCTCGGCCTGCCGCAGCAGCTCCGCCGTGTACGCGGTGGCCACGGACCGGTCGGCCAGGACCAGCTCCACCGAGGTGCAGCCGGCCGGTTCCGGCAGCTTGCTGTCGAGGGTGACGGTCGCGGCCAGCGGCAGGTCGGCGCTGGCGTGGACGTAGAGGTGATTGACGCCGCCGCCGCTGGCGATCAGCGGAATCCGGCCCGCGTCGCGGCAGTGGGCGATCAGCGACGGGCTGCCGCGCGGGATCAGCACGTCGATGGCGTCCGGGCGTTGCAGCAGCGCCCGCAGCAGGGCCCGTCGCGGGTCGTGCAGCACGGTGACCAGCCCGGTGGGCAGCCCGGCGGCCCGCAGCGCCGCGTGCGCGGTGGCGGCCAGCGCCGCGTCGGTGTCCGCCATCTCCTTGCCGCCGCGCAGCAGGACGGCGTTGCCCGCCAGCACCGGCAGCAGGGCGCCGTCGACGGTGACGGTGGGACGGGCCTCGTACACCATCAGCACCACGCCGAGCGGGCGCGGCACCCGGCGCAGGGTGCCCCAGGCGCCGGCCGGGCGGCCGGTGTCGGCGGCGGTGAGCGCGGCCAGTTCGTGCCCGGCCCGGTCGGCGAGCGCGGTGAGCCGGGGCAGGTGGTCGTCGGTGAGGCGGAGCCGGTCGACGAGGACCGGTGGCATGCCGGCGCGTTCGGCGCGCTCGATGTCGCGCCGGTTGGCGCGGGTGAGGGCGGGCCAGTCGGCGGTGAGCCGGGCGGCCAGTTCCCTCGCGTAACGGTGGTAGGCGTCGGCGCCGATGGGTGGTGCCGCGGCGAACGCCTCCCGGGCGGCGGTCAGCAGGGCGTCGGGCGAGGAGGCGGGGCCGGGACGGGCGTCGGAGCCGGTGGCGGCGGGGGTGCCGGCCGGGGGTGCGGTCACCACATGAACTGCCCTCCGTCGATGATGAGTTTCTGGCCGTTGAGGTAGGAGCCGGCCGGGCCGGTGATGAACTCCAGGGCGTCCGCGATGTCCTCGGGGGTCCCGATGCGCCGGCTGGGGATCTCGTCCAGCGTCGCGGCCAGCCGTTCCGGGTCGTCCAGACGCCAGCGGATGCGCAGCTCGTCGGTGTTGATCATGCCGGGGATCAGGCAGTTCACCCGGATGGCGGGGGCCAGCTCCAGGGCCAGGCACTTGGTGAGCTGGAGCAGCCCGGCCTTGCTGGCGCAGTAGTTCGCGCCGTTGACCCGGGGGCGGATGCCGGTGGTCGCGCCGATGTTGACCACCTGGCCGCCGCCGGCCGCGAGCATTGCCGGGGCGAACGCCCGGGTCAGCCAGAACGGGCCGGACAGGTTGGTGTCCAGCACCCGGCGCCAGTCGCTGTCGCTCAGTTCGAGGAAGGGCCGGTCGGCGTTGAGCCCGGCGTTGTTGACGAGCACGGCCGGCGCGCCGTACCCGTCCAGGATCTCCCGCGCGGTTCCGGCCACCTGGTCCGGGTCGGAGACGTCCATCCGTACGGCGGTGAGCCGGCCGGGGTGTTCCGCCTCGGCCTTCTCGGCGGCGGCGGTGTCCCCGGCGTACGCGGCGACCACCCGGTGGCCGCGCTCGATCAGCCGGCGGCTCAGGGCGAGTCCGATGCCCCGGGTGCCGCCGGTGACGACGGCGAGGGGTGGGGGTGAGTCGGTCATGGGTGCTCCTCGGCAGGGCGGATGGGGGAGGCGGGCGCGGGCCCGGCGGGGCCGGTGTCGCGCAGGAAGTCCGTCACCAGGCCGGTGGTGGTGCGCAGCCGGGGCGGGGTCAGCAGGTCGAAGTGGCCGCAGGGCACGGAGACCGTTCGCAGCCCGGGCGCGACGGTGCGCCAGTGGGCCAGGTGCGCCGCCGCGTCGGGCTCGGCCGCGCAGCTCAGCAGCAGTGCGGGGTGGTCGTAGCCGCCGCGCACGGTGTGCCGGGTGAGCGCCCGCAGATGGGCGTCGGTGGTGCGCACCACCAGTTCGGTGTCGTGGCCGGTGGTCCCGGCCGAGTCGATGACGCGCTCGCGCAGGGCGGCGCGGTCGCGCCCGTCCCGGCCGTCGTGGGCCGGCGGCAGGGCCGGGCTGTCCAGCATCACCACCCGGGGCCGCTCCCCCCGGGCGGCGAGCCGCCCGGCGAGTTCCCAGGCCAGGAGGCCGCCGAGCGACCAGCCGAGCAGCAGCCCGACCGGGGACTCCAGCCGGTCGATCAGCCGCAGATAGCGCGCGGTCATGCCGGGTACCGAGTCGTCGGGTTCCTCGCCGGGCAGCAGCCCGGGGGCGCGGATGCCGCTGACCGGTCCGTACCGGGCGAGGGCCGCCGCGAGCCCCAGGTACGGGCCCAGGCCGCCGCCCGCCGGGTGCAGCACCACGGTGCGCAGCGGTCCGGCGGAGCGGGAGATGGGGATCAGCAGCCCGGCGTCGGCGGCCGGGGCGGCGGGCGGCGCGGTGGTCCCGGCCGGTGCCGGGGACGCGGCGGTCACCGGCCGGCCTCGATCAGTGCGGCCAGCGCGCGGACGGTGGGGGTGCGGAAGAAGTCCAGCAGCGGGACGTGGGCGCCGTACCGTTCCTCGATCGTGGTCATGGCGACCAGCACGTTCAGCGAGTGGGCGCCGCACTCCAGCAGCGACCGCTCGGCCGACAGGTCGGTGCGTCCCAGCACCCCGGACCACAGCTCCAGCAGTTCGGCCTCCAGCGGCCCGCCGGCCGCCGTCGCCTCCGGCGCGGGGCGCTCCTGGCGGGCGATGAGCGTGTCGGCCAGGGCGAGCAGCGCGGGTCGGTCGTACTTGCCGTTGCCGGTGGTCGGCACCGCGTCGACCGTCAGTACCCGGCCGGGCACCATGGGCGCCGGCAGCAGTCCGGACAGCAGCGCGGTCACCTCCCCGGCGGACGGCGCGGCGCCGGCGGCGGGGCGTACGAACAGCAGCAGCTCCCGCCCGGCGCCGGTGCCGCGCACGGCGGCGACCGCCTCCCGTACCGCGTCGTGGGTCAGGGCGGCCGACTCGACCTCGCCCAGCTCCACCCGGTGGCCGCGGATCTTGACCTGGTCGTCGTCGCGGCCCAGGAAGACGAAGGTGCCCCGGTCGTCCCGCAGCACCTGGTCCCCGGTGCGGTAGCGGCGGGCGCCCGGTGGGCCGTACGGGTCGGGGACGAACCGTTCGTCGGTGCGCTCGGGGTCGTTGATGTAGCCGTCGGCCGGGCACCGGCCGCCGAGCAGCAGCTCACCGGCGACGCCCGGCGGGGCCAGCCGGCCGGAGGCGTCGACGAGCTGGGCGGTGACCCCGTGGACCGGGCGGCCGATGGGGACATGGGCGGGCCAGCCGCCGTCCCGGCCGGTGAGCCGGTGGGTGGTGACGGCGTGGGTCTCGGTCGGGCCGTACAGGTTGACCAGCGTCAGCCACGGGCGTTCGGCGAAGAACTCCTCGATCTCCCGGTCCGCCACCAGCTGTTCGCCCGAGACGCACACGTGGCTGACCCCTTCCAGGGCCGCGCCGGCGGCGCGGGCCGCCTGGACGAACGGGCGCAGCGCGGCGACCGGCAGATACACATGGGTCACGGCGGAGTCGGTGATCCGGCGCACCACGGCCGGGAAGTCCCGGCGGTCGGCCGGTGCGCGGGAGACCACGGTGCCGCCGGCCAGCAGGGTGGGCACGATCTCCTGGAACGAGACGTCGAAGCCGAGCGGCGCGTACTGGAGGAAGCGGGTCCGCTCGTCCATGTCCAGCGCGGCGAGCTGCCAGCCGGTGAGGTTGAGCAGCGGGCCCTCGCTCATGGCGACGCCCTTGGGGCGGCCGGTGGAGCCCGAGGTGAACATGATGTACCCGCCCGGTTCCGCCGGGCCCTCCCGCCCCGGTGCCGGGGCGCCGCCGGCCGCGGCCTCGGCCGGGCCGAGCACGGTGGCGCCGGGCACGCTGCCCTCGCCCACCACCAGCCGGCACCCCGCCTTCTCCGTCATGTAGGCCAGCCGGTCGGCGGGCAGCGACAGGTCCAGCGGCAGATAGCGGCTGCCGAGACGCAGCACGGCGAGGGTGGTGACCACGGTGTCGGTGAGGGCGGAGGTGGTCAGCCCCACCACCGTCCCGGGGCCGGCGCCGCGCCGGGCGAGGCCGTCGGCGAGCGCCCCGGCCGCCGCGTCCAGCTCCCGGTAGGTCAGCCGCCGCCCCGGCTCCTCCACCGCCACCCGGCCGGGATGGCGGGCCGCCGTGCGGCGGAACCAGCCGTCGAGCGTGCCGGCCGGCGGCCCGGTGGCGAAACCGTCGGTCTCCGGGAGCGCGGAGCCGTCCCGGAACAGCCCGGTCAGCGGCACCGCCGGATCGCCGGCCGCGGCCTCCACCGCGCCGGCCAGCGAGGCGAGTACGCCCTCGGCCACCGGGTCCGGCAGCAGTTCGGGATCGTGCTCGACCTCCAGCAGCCAGCCGCCCGCGGTGGGCGTCACCCCCAGCCACAGGTCGAACTTCGCGGTGCCGGTGCCGTGTTCGCGCAGCGTCAGCACGGCGCCGCCCGGCTCCACCTCGGTGGAGTCCTGCATGGCCAGCATCGCCGCGAAGAGCGGATTGCGGTTGCCGATCCGGTCCGGTGCGGCGTGCTGCACGATGCGGCTGAAGGGCACCGCGGCCCGCTCCTTGACGGACTGGACCTCCGGGGCCACCCGCCGTGCCACCCAGTCAGCGAAGCCCGCCTCCCAGTCGATGTCCACCACCACCGGCAGGGTGTGCACGAAGAACCCGCACAGGCCGTACGAGCCGATGGTGCGCCGGGCCAGCAGCGGCGTGCCGAAGGTCACCGTGGCGTTGCCGCTGTGCCGGGCGAGCACGGCCGCGTGCAGGGCCGAGAAGAAGACGAACGGGGTCACCGACAGCCGCGCGCAGGCCCGGTCCACGGCAGCCGACAGCTCCGGGGACAGCGGCAGTTCGCGGCGCCGGCCGGTGAAGGCGGTCTCGGTGGGCCGGCCGGGACGCGGATACAGCACGGTGGCCGGGACGGAGCGCAGCCGCTCGCCGAGCGCCACGGCCGCCGCTTCCACCGCCGGGTCGGCGGCGGCGTCCCGCTGGGCGGTCAGTTCCCGGTGCAGGGCCCGCTCCCGGGCCGGGCGCAGGGCGACGACGTCCAGCCGCCCGGCCAGCGCGCTCTCCAGGTCCTTGACCAGGGGCCGCAGCGAGAAGCCGTCGAACACCGTGTGGTGCACCACGAGCAGCAGCGCCGCACGGTCCCCGGCCGCCGCCCGGACATGCACCGCGCGCAGCAGCGGCGGAGCGGCGAAGTCGAAGACGACGGTGGACAGTTCGGCCACCAGCTCGCCCAGCCGCCGGGCGTGGCCACCGCTCGCCGTCACCTCGGTGCGCAGCGGTACGGCGGCGGGCGGCGGCGGGTCGGCGAGGGTCGCGTGCGGCTGCGGGGCGGCGTGCAGCGCCGTCCGCAGGGCCGGCTGGACGGCGATGACCGCGGCCAGCGCCCGGCGCACCTCCTCATCGGTACGGGCCGGATCGAGGCCGATCTCGGCCACCACGTTGTAGAGATGGGGCACCGGGACCGTGCGGTGCACCATGAGCAGCCCCAGCTGGGTCTCGGTCAGCGGGGCAAGCCACGGGGCGTCCGTGCCGGGGGCCGGCCCGGACGGACGGACGGTGGTGGTCATCCGGGCTCACCCCCGCCGGCCAGGGCGCGCAGCCACTGCCGCAGCTCGCCCACGGTGCGCAGCTGGGCCAGCGCCCCGGCGTCGATCTCCTGATCGGTGTCGGGCGCGCATTCCACCGCCATGCTCACCAGCGTCAGCGAATCCAGACCGACTTCCGCCAGCCGGGAATTCTCGGTGAAAGGAACCCGCACCGCGGCATCGATCATTCTGCTCGCGATATCGCTTCCGGTCGCGTCGTCCACGGCCTCGTCGATCAAAGTCACTCCCTGGGAGCCGCCGCCTGTGGTCACAACGCGGATAATGTTCGGGCGGCGCTTCCGGTACTGTCAACGACGCCTTGGAAGAGGCCATAGAGAATGTGTATAAGGGCATCGCGGACCGGCTTTTCCGGGGTCCCATAGAAAACCTCTATGGGCTCATCGGGAATTCCCGGGGCGGTGGTTGCGATTCGGCAATTCCTCGGTCAGTCTGTCCTGGACTTCACAGCGCCCGCCGTTTCCAGGCGGCGGCGGACAGCGGCAGAGGGGATGTCAGACATGGCCGGCGCACCGCTCGAACTCCCCAGCAGCCCGGGGCAGGAAGCCCTGTGGTGGGTGCAGCACCGCTCCGCCCGCAAGGACATGTACAACCTGACCTGGCGGCTGCGGCCCGCGGCCCCGCTCGACGGCGCCGTCCTGCGCCGCGCCTGGGCCCTGGTGGTGGAGCGGCACGAAGCGCTGCGCACCGCGCTGGTGCCCCGCGACGGAGCCATCGCCCAGCGCGTCCACGCCACCGTCCCGGCGGACGTCCAGGAGGTCCGCTGGCACCGCGCTCCGGCCGGCGGCCCCGAGCCGCTGCTGGCCCACCTCGCCGCCCAGCTGCACGCCGAACCCTTCGACCTGGCGAGCGCGCCGCTGGCCCGGCTCACCCTGGCCGAGGCGGGCGGCGTCCAGGAGTTACAGGTGACGGTGCATCACGCGATCCTGGACGGCTGGGCCCTGCACCTCGTACTGGCCGACCTGGACCGCGCGATCACCGGCCTCACCACCGCCGCGCGCGAGGGCACCGACCCGGCCGCCGTCACCGCGGGGCAGATCTTCCCCGACCCGCCGGTGACCTCCCGGGCTTTCACCGAACACGCCCGCCGGCCCGCCCCGCCCGCCGGCCTCGACCACTGGCGCACCCGGCTGCGGCACGCGCGCGCCGTCGCACTCCACCCCGACACCCCCGGGCACGCGGGGACGGGCGCGGACGGCGCCGTCCTGCGGCACCGGCTGTCCGAGGCGGCGGCCACGGCCGCCGCCGAGGTCGCCCGCCGCATCGGCTCCACGCTGTTCGCCGTGCAGATCGCCGCCGTCCGCTGCGTCCTGGCGGCCGGCGGCGCCCGGGGACGTACCGCGCTCGGGGTCGTCGTCGCCAACCGGATGACCGCCCGGGACCAGGAGGCGGTCGGCTACCTCGCGCACAACGTGCTGTTCGCCGACACCGTCGAGGAGAGCGACACCCTCGACACGGTGGCCGCCCGTGCCCGCGACGCGCTGTGGGAGAGCCTGCCGCACCAGGGCGTCGGCCACCACACGGTGTTCGACGCGCTGCCGGCCGACGACGCCGCCCGGCTCGGCGCGATGCCACCGGTCCTGCTCACCCATCACGGCCTCATCGGCAGCGGACTGCGGCTCGGCGGCCACCCCGCCCGGCTGCTCCCCAGCCCCAGCAGCAGCGCCCGCTGCCAGCTGGTCATCGGGCTCCTGGAGGAAGCCGGCGGCACCGTCGTGGAGATCGAGTACGCCGCCGGCCGGCTGACCGAGGCCACCGTGCGGGACTTCCTGGCCGACCTGGAGGACCTGCTCCGCCGGGCCGCCCGCCCGGACACCGCCGTCCGCTCGCTACCGGTGCGCTCGCGCGCCGTCACCGGCCCGGCCGCCGTCGAAGCCGCGGGGCAGGCCGCCGTGGCGGCGCCCGGGGCCGGGGAGCGGGCCCGGGCGGCGGGGGCGGACGCCGCTCTCCTGGAGATCTGGAGCACGCTGCTCGGCCGGCCGGTACGTCCCGGCGACGACTTCTTCCAGCTCGGCGGCCACTCCCTCCAGGTGCTCAGCCTCGTCGGCACCGTCGAGGAGCGCACCGGCCGGCAACTGGAGGTGACCGAGTGGCTCGACCACCCCACCCCGGCCCGGATGGCGGAACTGCTCGGCATCGGCACCCCGCCCGCACCCGTACCCGCCCCCGCGGACCTCCGAAGACCGGCCCCCGCACCCGGCCCGGACACCCCGCGCCGCACCGGTGTCGCCGTCCTGCGCGAGGGCACGCCAGGTGGCCGCCATCTGCACCTGCTGCACGGCGCCGGCACCGGGCGGCTGGCCTACCGCGAGCTGGCCGCCGCGCTCCCCGCCGACTGGCGGGTCACCGTCCAGGAGGACGACGGCGACCCCGCCCCCACCACCGTGGACGCCCTCGCCGACCGGTACGCCCGCGACCTCGCCGCCGCGGCCGGCGGCCCGCTGCCCGACGTGCTCGGCGGCTGGTCCATGGGCGGGCTGCTCGCGCACGCCGTGGCCGTCCGCCTGGAGCGGGCCGCCCGGACCTGCCCGCCGCTGCTGCTGCTCGACCCGCCCGCACCCGACGCCGTACACGCCGCGCGCCCCGCCGACTTCGTGTCCTTCACCGACGCCGTGCTGGCCGGCGCGGGGGAGCGTGCCGGGGCGCTGCGGCCCGACCTGCTCACCCCCGGCGCGCCGCCCGAGCGCGAGGCCCGGCTGGTCACCGCGCTGCTGCGCGCCGCCGGGGAGGACGCCCGGGCCGACGCGCTCGCCGCCCGCGCCGCGCTGCACCGCCGGCACACCGCCGCGATGGCCGGACACCTGCCCGCGGGGCCGGTCGCCGCCCCCGCGCTGCTGGTGACCGCCGAGGGGAGCGAGGAGGAGGTACGGCAGTGGGCCGGCCGGTTCACCGCCGCGCCGCGCGTCGTACGGCTGCCCGCCGACCACCACGGCCTGCTGCGCGGGGCCGCCGCCACCGAGATCGCCCGGCTCACCACGGGAGTGCTGACGGCCGTGGCCGGCTGACGCCGTACCGGCACCCAGCGGCACCCCGGACCACCGGCACCGACACCACGTCACGGACGAAGAGAATCAGGTATGGAACCCACCAAGGCACCACGGTCGACCCCGGACCCCACCCCCGCCGCGGCCACCGCCCCGGCCCCCGAACAGGCCCCCGAACCGGCCGGCAGCGGGCTCGACCGCCGCACCAGCGACCGCAACACCACGGTCCTGGTGTCCTTCACCGCCGTCACCAACCTCGCCGACGGCGTCACCAAGATGGTGCTGCCGCTGATGGCGACCCGGGTGACCGAGTCCCCGGCCCTGGTCTCCGGGGTGTCCCTGTGCCTGACCCTGCCCTGGCTGCTCATCGCGCTCCATGTCGGGGTGCTGGTGGACCGGTTCGACCGGCGCCGGCTGCTGTGGGTCGCCAACGTCATGCGGCTGGTGGCCATCGGCGCGCTGCTGGCCTCGATCAGCGGTGACTCCGCCGGCCTGCCCGTGCTCTACGCGGGCGGTCTGCTGCTGGGCGTCGCCGAGGTCATCGCGCTCACCTCGGCCGCCGCCCTCGTGCCCTCGGTGGTGATCCCCGAGGGCCGCACCCGGGCCAACGCGTGGGTGGCGGGCGCGGAAACCGTCTGCAACGAGTTCTGCGGACCCTTCGTCGGTGGCCTGCTGATGGCTGCCGGCGCGGCCGTCGCGCTGGGCAGCACCGGCGTCGCGTACGTCCTGGCCATGATCGTGCTGGCCTTCCTCGCCGGACGGATGACACCCGGAACGACCCCGGGCCGCCCCGTCGGCACCGTCAACCAGCGGATCGCCGAAGGGCTCAAGGTGCTGTGGCGGCACCGGCTGCTGCGGGTGATGGCCTTCTCCCTCACCGTCCTGGCCTCCTGCTGGGGCGCCTGGCTCGCCCTGATGCCGCTGGTGGCCACCTCGCTGCTGGACCTGAGCGAACGGCAGTACGGCGTCGTGCTCAGCGCCCTGGGTGTCGGCGGACTGGTCGGGGCGCTCACCGTCGGCCTGGTCAACCGGGTGCTCGGCCGGCGCGGCGCGATGTTCGCCGATCTGCTCGGCACCGCCGCCATGGTCGCCGCGCCCGCCCTCAGCTCCAACATGTGGGTGGTGGCCGGCGGCGCCTTCGCCGGCGGCATGGGCGGCATCCTGTGGACCGTCAACTCCCGCACCATCAGCCAGCAACTCGTCGACATCGGCATGATGGGCCGCTACAACGCCGCCGCCCGGCTCTTCAGCTGGGGCGCGATGCCGCTGGGGGCGGGGCTCGGCGGGCTGCTCGCGGAATGGTTCGGGCTGCGCACGGCCTTTCTGGTGTTCACCGTCGCCGCGCTGCTGCTGATCGTGCCCTTCCTGCGCATGGTCACTCCCGCAGCGCTCGCCGAAGTACCTGACCCGGGCAGCCGCCCCTGAGAAAGGCGGCCCGCCTTTTCGCCCAGGCCCCCGCGGCCGAATCGGAGGATACGCACATGACCCTGCTCATGCCGGATTCCATGGCCACGACGCGATTCCGCGCCTACGGGCCGCGGCAGATCGATCAGATAGCGGACCGTTTCGGACTCGCTCCGGAAGACGCCGAAACGGTACGGCTGATATCCCGGGTGCTGCCGTTCCGGGTCAATGAATACGTCCTGTCCGAACTGGTCGACTGGGACCGGGCCCCCGACGATCCGATGTTCCGGATGCTGTTCCCGCAGCGCGGCATGCTGCACGAGGAGGACGAGCGGCTGCTGTCCGCCGCGGTCGCCGGCGGCGACCGGCAGATGATCGCGGCGGCGGTGAAGGAGATCAGGGGCCGGCTCAACCCGCACCCCTCCGGGCAGACCCAGTTGAACGTCCCCCGGCTGGACGGCGCCGAGGTGCCGGGGCTTCAGCACAAGTACCGCGAGACCGTGCTGCACTTCCCCGGCCAGGGCCAGACCTGCCACTCGTACTGCACCTACTGCTTCCGCTGGGCGCAGTTCGTCGGCGACGCCGATCTGCGGTTCGCCGCCCCGGGCCCCGAGGGCCTGGTCCGCTACCTCGGGGCGCACCCGGAGGTGCACGACGTCCTGATCACCGGCGGCGATCCGCTCATCATGTCCACCGACCGGCTGCTGCGGCACATCGAGCCGCTGCTGGAGATCCCCACCGTGCGCACGGTGCGGATCGGCACCAAGTCGGTGGCGTACTGGCCGCAGCGGTTCCTCACCGACCCGGACGCCGACGACCTGCTGCGGCTCTTCGAACGCATCGTCGCCTCCGGGCGGAACCTGGCGGTGATGGCCCACTTCACCCACCCCAGGGAACTGGGCACCGACCGCACCCGCCGGGCGCTGGCCAGGATCCGGTCAACCGGGGCGCTGATCTACTGCCAGGCGCCGCTGATCGCGCATGTCAACGACGACGCGCCGACCTGGAGCGCGCTGTGGCAGGCCGAACTGGCGGCCGGGGCCGTGCCGTACTACATGTTCGTCGAGCGGGACACCGGTCCGCAGGAGTACTTCAAGGTGCCGCTGGCCACGGCGGCCGAGCTGTTCCGGGCCGCCTACCGCACCCTGCCGGGGCTGGCGCGGACGGTGCGGGGGCCGGTGATGTCGGCGACGCCCGGCAAGGTGGTGGTGGACGGGGTGGAGACCACGCCGCAGGGCCGGTTCTTCCAGCTGCGGATGCTCCAGGCCCGCGACCCGGCGCTGGTCGGCCGGCCGTTCAGGGCTCGGTACTCCACCTCCGCCGCCTGGCTGGACGACCTGGACCTGGCCCCGGACGCCCCCGCCGACATCGCCGCGGCCGTCAGGGGCACGGCGCGTCCTGTGCACCGGGAGCCGCCCGCCGCCGTCGCGCTCTCCGGCCACGGGGGGTACATGTCATGAGCACATCAGTCGCCCCGGCCGGGACCCGGTGGCGGATGTCGCCCAACCTGGAACTGAACCAGCGCGTCGCCGAACGCCGCGCCGCCGGCGAGCACATCATCCACCTCGGCTTCGGCGAATCCCGCCTCCCCGTCTTCGGACCACTCGCCGACCGGCTGCGCGCCGGCACCGACCGCAACGCCTACGGCCCCGTCCAGGGCGACCCGGGCGCACGGGCCGCCGCGGCCGGCTACTTCACCCGCCGCCGGCTCCCCACAGAACCCGCGCAGATCGTCCTCGCCCCCGGCAGCAAACCCCTGCTGATGGCGCTGAACCTCGTCCTCCCCGGCGACGTCCTGCTGCCCCGCCCCGCCTGGAACACCTACGCCCCCCAGGCCGCCCTCGCCGGAAAACGCGCCCTGTCCGTCCCCATCCCCGAGGCGTGCGGCGGCGTCCCCGACCCCGCCGCGCTGCGCGCCGCCCTCACCACCGCCCGCCGCGACGGCGCCGACCCCCGCACCCTCGTCCTCACCCTCCCCGACAACCCCACCGGCACCCTCGCCGGACCGGAGTTGATCCGCGAGATCTGCGCCATCGCCGAGGAGGAGAACCTCACCCTCGTCTCCGACGAGATCTACCGCGACGTCCTGCACGACCCGGCCACCCCCTTCCTCAGCCCCGCCGAGGTCGCCCCGGATCGCACCGTCGTCACCAGCGGGCTCTCCAAGAGCCTGGCGCTGGGCGGCTGGCGGGTCGGCGTCGCCCGCTTCCCCGGCACCGCCCGGGGCGACGCCCTGCGCGACGGCGTGCTGTCGGTGGCCAGCGAGGTGTGGTCCACCCTGGCAGGACCCATGCAGAACGTCGCCGCCTACGCCTTCGCCGAGCCGCCCGAACTCCGCGCCCATCTCGACCGCAGCGCCCGGCTGCACGGTGCCGTGGCCCGGGCCGTGCACCGGATCTTCACCGCCGCCGGCGCCCGCTGCCGGCCGCCCACCGGCGCGTTCTACGTGTACCCGGACTTCGCGCCGCGCCGCGCCGAATTCGCCGCCCTGGGCGCCACCGGCTCCGCCGCGCTGCGCGACCTGCTGCTGGACCGCGCGGGCCTGGCCGTACTCGCCGGACATCTGCTCGGCGACGACCCCGGCGCGCTGCGCTTCAAGGTCGCCACCAGCATGCTCTACGGAGACACCACCGAAGAGCAGTGGCAGGCGCTGGCGGCGGACGACCCGCTCACGGTGCCGCATGTCGCCGCGGCCCTGGCGGACATCGAGACCGGCCTGGCCGCGGTCACCGCCGGCTGACCGGACCGGGACGGAGGCAGGAGGCACCGGCGCCCCGGGGGAGCGGGGCGCCGGTGACCGCCTCAGCGTTTGCGCACCGCGCGCAGGTACTCCCGGTTCATCGCCGTGATCGAGGTCAGCGGGATGCCCTTGGGGCAGGCCGTCGCGCACTCGCCGGTGTTGGTGCAGCCGCCGAAGCCCTCGGCGTCCATCGTGCCCACCATGTCCAGGACCCGGCTCTCACGCTCCGGCGCGCCCTGCGGCAGCACATTGAGGTGCACCACCTTCGCCGAGGTGAACAGCATCGCCGAACCGTTGGGGCAGGCCGCCACGCACGCCCCGCAGCCGATGCACTCCGCGTGCTCGAACGCCGTGTCCGCGTCCGGCTTGGGCACCGCCGTCGCGTGCGCCTCCGGCGCGCTGCCGGTCGGGGCCGTGATGTAGCCGCCAGAGCCGATGATCCGGTCGAACGCGGACCGGTCCACCACCAGGTCCTTCACCACCGGGAAGGCCGCCGCCCGCCACGGCTCGATGTCGATCGTGTCGCCGTCGGAGAAGTGCCGCATGTGCAGCTGGCAGGTGGTGGTGCGCTCCGGGCCGTGCGCCGCGCCGTTGATGACCATCCCGCAGGCACCGCAGATGCCCTCCCGGCAGTCGTGGTCGAACGCCACCGGCTCCTCGTCCGCCAGGATCAGCTCCTCGTTGAGGGTGTCCAGCATCTCCAGGAACGACATGTCCGGCGAGATCCCCGACACCTGGTACGTCGTCAGCCGCCCCTCGGCGTCCGGGCCCGCCTGGCGCCAGATGCGCAGGGTCAGATTCATCGTGGTCATGCGTAGCTCCGCTGGGTGGGGTGGACGTACTCGAAGGTCAGCTCCTCGCGGTGCAGCACCGGCGGCGCGCCCGTCCCCCGGAACTCCCAGGCCGCCGCGTACGAGAACTCCTCGTCCCGGCGCGCCGCCTCGCCGTCCGGGGTGCGCGACTCCTCGCGGAAGTGGCCGCCGCAGGACTCGGAGCGGTGCAGCGCGTCCAGGCACATCAGCTCGGCCAGCTCCAGATAGTCCGCGATGCGGTTCGCCTTCTCCAGCGACTGGTTCAGCTCCTGCCCGGAACCGGTGACCTTGATCCGCTGCCAGAACTCCGCCCGCAGCGCCGGGATCCGGGCCAGCGCCTCGCGCAGCCCCTCCTCGGTGCGGGACATCCCGCAGTGGTCCCACAGCAGGGTGCCCAGCTCCCGGTGGAAGGAGTCGGGGGTGCGGTCGCCGTTGTTGGACACCAGCCGGTAGAGGCGGTCGCTGACCTCGAACACCGCCTCGGAGACGGCCGGATGGTCGGCGGGCACCTCCGCGAGGCCCGTATTGCGCGCCAGATAGTCGGCGAGGGTCGCGGGCAGGATGAAGTACCCGTCCGCCAGGCCCTGCATCAGGGCGGAGGCGCCCAGCCGGTTGGCGCCGTGGTCGGAGAAGTTGGCCTCACCGATCGCGAACAGCCCCGGCACGGTGGTCTGGAGGTCGTAGTCCACCCACAGCCCGCCCATGGTGTAGTGGATCGCCGGGTAGATCCGCATCGGGACCTCGTACGGGTTCTCGGCGGTGATCCGCTCGTACATCTCGAAGAGGTTGCCGTAGCGCGCCTCGACCGCGTCCCGGCCGAGACGGGCGATGGCGTCGGCGAAGTCCAGGTACACGCCCTGCCCGCCCGGGCCCACCCCGCGGCCCTCGTCGCAGACGTTCTTCGCGGCGCGCGAGGCGATGTCGCGGGGCACCAGGTTGCCGAACGAGGGGTACTGGCGCTCCAGGTAGTAGTCCCGCTCGTCCTCGGGGATCTCGGCCGGCGGCCGGGAGTCCCCGGCCCGCTTCGGCACCCAGATGCGGCCGTCGTTGCGCAGCGACTCGCTCATCAGGGTCAGCTTCGACTGGTGCTCGCCCGAGCGCGGGATGCAGGTGGGGTGGATCTGGGTGAAGCAGGGGTTGGCGAAGTACGCGCCGCGCCGGTGCGCCCGCCAGATGGCGGTCGCGTTGGAGTTCTTGGCGTTGGTGGAGAGGTAGAAGACATTGCCGTAGCCGCCGGAGGCCAGCACCACCGCGTCCGCGAGATAGGTGTCGATCCGTCCGGTGAGCAGATCGCGGGCCACGATGCCGCGGGCCCGGCCGTCGATCACGATCAGGTCCAGCATCTCGGTGCGGGCGTGCATCGTGATGTTGCCCGCGTCGATCTGCCGGGACAGCGCCTGGTAGGCGCCGAGCAGCAGTTGCTGCCCGGTCTGGCCGCGGGCGTAGAAGGTACGGGAGACCTGCACGCCGCCGAACGAGCGGGTGTCCAGCAGCCCGCCGTACTCGCGGGCGAACGGCACGCCCTGGGCGACGCACTGGTCGATGATCTCCACCGACACCTGGGCGAGCCGGTGCACATTGGACTCGCGGGCCCGGAAGTCGCCGCCCTTGACGGTGTCGTAGAACAGCCGGTGGATGGAGTCGCCGTCGTTGCGGTAGTTCTTGGCGGCGTTGATGCCGCCCTGCGCGGCGATGGAGTGGGCACGGCGCGGCGAGTCCTGGTAGCAGAACTGCTCGACGTGGTACCCGGCCTCGGCGAGGGTGGCGCCGGCCGCGCCGCCGGCCAGGCCGGTGCCGACGACGATCACGGTGTGTTTGCGGCGGTTGGCCGGGTTGACCAGCTTGGCTTCGAAGCGGCGGCGGTCCCAGCGTTCGGCGATCGGCCCGCCGGGGGCCGCGGTGTCGCGCAGCGGGGCCTCGGCGGTGGTGTAGTCGCGGTAGCCGGTGGGCTCGGTGAAGGAGGACATATCAGCTCACGATTCCGGTCATGACGGCGACGGGGACGGACACGAAGCCGGCGGTCAGCACGAGCGCCACGGTGGTGGCGGTGGCGCGCAGCGCGCGGTCGCGGGTGCGGCTGCCAAGACCGAGGGTCTGGACGGCGCTCCACAGGCCGTGCCGGATGTGCAGGCCGAGGGCCACCAGCGCCACGATGTAGATGACGTTGCCGTACCAGGTGCTGAAGGTGGCGACGACGTTCTCGTACGCCTCGCCGTGCACGCCGTGCGGGTTCACGGTGCCGGTGGTCAGGTCCAGGATGTGCCAGACGATGAACAGCCCCAGGATCACCCCGCCCCAGCGCATGGTGCGGGTGGCGTAGCTGGTACGGCGCCGGGTGTGCGCGTACTTCACCGGGCGGGCCGCCAGGTCGAGCCGGCTCAGCTGGTAGGCGGCCACGCCGTGCGCGACCACGGCGGCCAGCAGGCCGACGCGGGCGATCCAGATGAACCACTCGTGCTTGAGGAACGGCTCGCCGATGGTGCGCAGCCACTGGGCATACGCGTTCATCTCGTCCGGGCCGAAGAAGACCTTCAGATTCCCGAGCATGTGGGTGATCAGATAGAGGAGCATGATCAGCCCGGAGACGGCCATCACGGTCTTCTTGCCGATGGTGGACCGCCAGATGAGGGCGGGGATGCTGCGGCTGCCTGCCCGCGTCGCCAGAGCCATGACACCCGACCGTAGGGAGCCGGGCCGCGATCCGTCCAAGACATGGAACAGCTGATCTCGATAGCCTGGGGCTATCGTCCCGGGTAGGGTGCGGTCATGCAGCTCCAGCAGCTCCGGTATTTCACCGCCGTCGCCGAGACCCGGCACTTCACCCGGGCCGCCGAGCGCGAGCACGTCTCCCAGCCCTCGCTCTCCCAGCAGATCAAGGCGCTGGAGCGGGAGCTGGGCGCCGAGCTGTTCCACCGGGCGCGCGGCCACATCGGGCTCACCGACGCCGGCGCCGCGCTGCTCCCGCTGGCCCGGCGGATCCTGGCGGACACCGAGACCGCCCGCCGCGAGGTGCAGGAGGTGGCCCAGCTGCGGCGCGGCCGGGTCCGGCTCGGCGCCACCCCGAGCCTGTGCGCCTCCCTGGTCCCGGATGTGCTGCGCACCTTCAAGGACCGCTACCCGGGCGTCGACCTGCTCGTGCACGAGGGCGGCTCGCGGGACCTGGTACGGCTGCTGGCGTCCGGCGAACTCGACCTGGCGCTGGTGATCACCCCGCTCCAGGCGGACGCCCCGGCGCTGGTCACCGGCGAGCTGCTGCGCGAGGAACTGGTGCTGATCTCCCCGCCCGGCGGCCCCTCACCGGTCCGGGGACGGCGGGCGGCGCGGGTGGCGGATCTGCGCGAGGTGCCGCTGGTGATGTTCCGGCGCGGCTACGACCTGCGGGAGCTGACGGTGGCGGCCTGCCAGCAGGCCGGGTTCGAGCCGGTCTTCAGCGTGGAGGGCGGGGAGATGGACGCGGTGCTCGGCTTCGTGCGGGCCGGGCTCGGGGTGGCGGTGGTGCCGAGCATGGTGGCCGCCCGCTCCGGGCTGCCGACGACGCCGTTCGCGGCGCCGGGGCTGCACCGTACGGTCTCGGTGGCGCACCGCGGCGATGTCTCCCCGCCCCGGGCGGCCCGGGAGCTGGAGCGGATCCTGATGACGCACCGGGGCGGGCTGTAGGCCCACGCCCCGGCGCCGGGCCCCGGTCAGCGGACGGCGGCGCTGTCCTCGGGCTCCCCGGTGTCCGCTCCGGCCGCCGCCCTGGCCGCGAAGCGGTGCTCCACACCGAGCGCCGCCAGCGCGAGCAGCCCGCCCACCAGCAGGGCCAGCGGCAGCAGCATCCACACGAAGACCAGGCACATCGCCGCCGCCAGGACCAGCAGCAGGGAACCGGAGAGATCGTCCCGGATGTCGGTGAACGCCGCACGCACCGCCGTACCGAGGTGGGTGCCCGGGTGCCAGCGGGCCGCGATCCGCAGCAGCAGCACCGCGAGCGCGCCGCCGTGCACCAGCGACAGGGCGTAGACAGCGGGACCGCCCGGCAGCAGGCCGGTCTCGGCCAGCGACAGATTCCACAGCAGCAGCAGGACGGCGAACGGAAAGGCCAGCGCCAGCGGCCACAGGGTGCGCCAGGCGGCGGTGAAGTCGGCCCACGCGTCCGCCAGCCGCACGCTGTCGCCGGTCAGCTGGCGCCGCAGGTGCGCCGTGCCGGCCACCAGCGCCGGCACGGCGGTGACCAGCGGCGCGGCCAGCACGGCCACCAGGACCCCGGTGATCACCACCTCGCCGAACAGGGTCAGCCCCGCCCGGATCCCGCCGCCCTCGCCGGTCCTGCTCGCCATGCCCGATCAGCCCTTCAGACCCGAGGTCGCCACACCGTCGACGATATAGCGCTGGAAGAGCATGAAGAAGATGATGACCGGGGCCAGCGCCAGGACGGCCGCCGCCATCTGGGCGCCGTAGTCCGAGATCGAGGTCTGGTCCGAGAACTGGCGCAGCATCAGCGGCAGCGGGTACTTGTCCGGGCTGCGCAGATAGATCAGCGGCGCCAGGAAGTCGTTCCAGCTCCAGATGAACGCGAAGATCGACGCCGTGGCCAGCACCGGCCGCATCAGCGGCAGCATGATGAACCAGTAGATCCGGCCGTGGCCCGCGCCGTCGATGCGCGCCGACTCGTCCAGCTCGCGCGGCACCCCGCGCATGAACTGCACCATGAGGAAGACGAAGAACGCCTCGGCCGCCAGGAATTTGCCGATCAGCAGCGGGATGTAGGAATCCGTCCAGCCCAGTTCGTTGAACATGATGAACTGCGGAATGATCACCACGTGGAACGGCAGCAGCAGCGTGCCGATCATCAGCCCGAAGTACAGTTTCCGGCCCGGGAATTCGATCCGCGCGAAGGCGTAGGCCGCCACCGAGCAGGACAGACAGACACCCACCACGGAACCGACGGCGAGAATCATCGAATTGCTGAAGAAGGTCCAGAAGGACACCCCGCCGATGCCCTCGAAGGCACGGGTGAAGTTGTCCAGGGTGGTTTCCCGGGGAATCAGCCCGACCTCGCCGATGATCTGATTCGTCGGCCGGAACGAGGACAGCAGCATCCACACCCCGGGATAGAGCATCACGATGCCCAGCGCCCAGGTGACCCCGTGGAACAGTACGGTTCTGGTGCCCCCGCGCACTTTCGCCTTCCGCCGGGCCGCCCGCGCCTGAACGGAACGGTCCTCGGCGGCCGGCGGTGCGGGTGGGGGTGTTTCCCCGGTGAGGGTGGGAGTGGTGTTGCTCATCGTGTCTCCCCGCCGTAGTGC
This sequence comes from Streptomyces harbinensis, assembly GCF_900116145.1. Classification (GTDB taxonomy): domain Bacteria; phylum Actinomycetota; class Actinomycetes; order Streptomycetales; family Streptomycetaceae; genus Streptomyces; species Streptomyces carpaticus. The sequence continues at coordinate 561,113 of NZ_FPAB01000003.1, forward strand.
ACCCAGTATTTCGAGGTCTTGAAGAAGATCAGCGTGATGATGCCGACGACGATCACCAGCAGCCAGGCCATGGCCGCCGCGTAACCGAGCTGCCCCTGGCCGAAGCCGCGCTGGTAGAGATACAGCGTGTAGAACAGCGTCGAGTTCGCGGGACCGCCCTTGCCGCCGGAGATGATGAAGGCGGAGGCGAAGACCTGGAAGGAGTTGATGGTCTCCAGCACCAGGTTGAAGAACAGCACGGGCGAGAGCATCGGCAGCGTGATCCGGAAGAACTTGCGCAGCGGACCGGCGCCGTCCACGTCGGCGGCCTCGTACAGCTCGTTCGGGATCTGCTTCAGACCCGCCAGGAAGATCACCATCGGGGCGCCGAACTGCCACACCGCCAGCAGGATCATCATCGGCAGCGTCATGTCCGGGTTGCCGACCCAGCCGCCGGGCTTCATCCCGAAGAACTGGCCGATCTCGTCCACGATGCCCTGGTCGTTGAACATCGCCTTCCAGATGATGGCGATGGAGACACTGGCGCCGATCAGCGAGGGCGCGTAGAAGAGCGAGCGGTAGGTGCCCTGGCCGCGCCGCCGGTTGTTCAGCAGCATCGCCACGGCCAGCGCGGCGGCCAGCTTGATCGGGGTGCCGACGACCGCGTACAGGCTGGTGACCTGCACCGAGTCCATGAAGCGCGGGTCGTCGAAGAGCCGGGTGAAGTTGTCGAAGCCGATCCAGCCCCAGTCCCGGATCGGGTGGAAGTTGGTGAAGGAGAGGTACAGCGAGGCGATCATCGGGCCGGCTGTCAGGGTGATGAAGCCCAGCAGCCAGGGGGCGAGGAAGGCGTAGCCGGCCCGGGTCTCAGCACCCCGCCGCGGCGGCCGCCCGTTGCGCGGTCGCCGGGCGGGGGTGCTGTTCGCCGATTCCCGGGACGCCTCATGCGTGAGTGACACGAGGAATCATCCGTTCGGTGCGTCTGTGAGGGGACTCCGGGGATACCGGTCAGCGGACGAGGTGGTTGCCCGCCTCGGAGAACCAGCGCTGGACGAAGGTGTCGGTGTCGATGCGGTAGAAGCCGAACTCGGCGGCCAGCACCTCGACGTACTCGGTCTCCACCGCGCCGAAGCCCTCGGGCTGGAACGGCACGGTCGCCGTCATGTAGCCCTCGTCACGCGCCCGCTGCTGGTACTCGATGACCCGCTCGTCCAGGCTGCCCGGCTCGATCTCCAGGGCGTCGAGCCGCTCGGCGGAGGCCGGCACGCCCAGGTCGGTGCCGATGATGGCGCCGGCCTCGGGGGAGTTGATGAGGAAGTCGACCAGCAGGGCGGCCTCTTCGGGGTGCTTGGTGTTGGCGCCCATGCTCAGCTGCATGGTGGGCTTGAAGAACATGTGCTTCTGGCCGTCGGCGCCGGTGGGCACCGGCATCAGCTGCACATTGTCGCTGCCGAGGTCGTGCGAGTAGTTGTGGATGAAGTTGTCCCAGTGGAACTCCATCACGGCCTCGCCGTTGGTGAACCCGCCCAGCGGGTCCAGCTGTTCGGTCCGCTCGGCGGGGAAGAACTGGTCGTCGGGGGCGCGCAGGGAGGCCGCGCTGTCGATGAATTCCCGCATGTCGTCCTCGGTGAAGTTCAGTTCACCGGTCTCGCTGAACGGCTCGATGCCCTGCTGCACCAGGTGCTGCATGAACAGCCACCACACCATGGTGGGGTCGTCGGCGCCGTACACGCGCGGGCTGTGGTCCGCGCCGGCCGCGGTCACCTCGGAGATGAAGGCGAAGTACTCGTCCCAGGTGTAGTCCCAGTCCGGTATCTCCAGGCCGAGTTCCTCGATGAGATCGGGGTTGTACATCAGGGTGAGGGTATTGGTGCCGGTGGGGATGGCCACCAGTTCGCCATTGGCCTCGCCGGAGCTGAGGAGTTCGGCGTCGATCTGCGAGGTGTCCAGCTGGTTACCGGCGTAGTCGTCGAAACCGAGCAGCAGACCCGAGCCCGCGTACTCCAGGAGCCGGGAGGCGTCCATCTGGAAGACGTCGGGGAGTTCGCCGGAGGTGGCATCCGTGGAGCGCTGCGTCCAGTAGTCGGGGAACGCCGCGAAAGAGGTCTGGACCTTGATGCCCGGGTTCTCGTCCTCGAACAGCTTGATGGCCTGCTCATAACGGGAGGCCCGCTCGTCGCCGCCCCACCAGGTGAACTTGAGGGTGACATTCCCACCGTCACCACTGCCACCGTCGGAGCCACATGCCGTAAGGGCCAGAGATCCGGCTACGGCGATCGCGAGACCACGCAGCGCGGTCTTCTTGAATGACATGTAGAGCCTCCTTGCTCCGTTATGCACAACGGCACTCCACGGGAGGTGTCAATGGCTTCTCAACGCCTTACCGGCCCCCGGTGACACCCGAAGTGAATCGTTACAATACAGCCGGGGCCTGCTCCGGCAACCGGGCGGCGGATAACTTTTCGGAAACGCCGACGTCATGTTCGAAGGTTCGGCAACGCGGCCGGGCGGCCCGCGATCGGGCCGCCCGGCGACGTCGGACCCTGTTGGATCCTGGTGATTCCTGCGCTGACCTGCGCAGTTATGGGAGCTGCTGAGGGTCAGCGGGCCAGCGGAGCCGGCACATAGCCGATACGCGGCTTCGCCGGCCGGTCCATGCCCTCCCCGATGAAGAACGACGGGTGCGGCGGCTGGTTGTACGCCACGTTCTGCCAGGCAACCGCCAGCCGGTACTGCGGATCGTGCATCAGCGTGCGCAGCCGCAGATCCGTCTCGTCCACCGTCGTGAACACCCGCAGCGCCGAGTCGTCCTGCGTCCGGTAGACGACCTCCTCCCGCCAGTCCCCGTACAGATCCGCCTGGATCACCGGCGTGCCCTTGGTCCAGTTGTTGGAGTACACGCCCTCCGGATGGAAGATCTCCACCTGCTCCTGGTTCACCCAGTCCCACTTGGCGATGAACGGCGCACCGGCCGGGTCGTTCGCCTCGTCGAAGGTGTGGTCCAGGATCTCCCGCAGCGGATCGGCGTCCCACCAGATCATGAAGTTGGCCGACGGGATGGAGGTGCCCAGCAGCGTCCCGTCCGCCGCGCGCAGCTCGCCCTCGCGCGAGTTCCACGCCCCGGTGGCCGTCACCGCCCAGCCCTCCGCGCCCGGATGGGTCGGGTCGATGTCACCGATCGCCGCCCGCCCGGTGTCCCGGGTGGCCGCCATGTCGTACAGGATCTCCCCGGTCGCCGCGTCCCGGAACGTCGCGCCCCGGTTGCCGGACGACGACATGCTCTCGTGCGCGCCGAACACCTCAAGACCCGGCCGGGACGGATCGAAGTTACCCACGTGCAGCGCGTCGCCGTGCCCCAGCCCGGTGTTGTACAGCGGCGTCCCGTCGTCGTCCAGCGTCAGCTGGCCGTACACGATCTCGTCCCGCCCGTCGCCGTCCACATCGGCCACCGACAGGCTGTGGTTGCCCTGCCCCTCGTACGCACGCCCCCAGTCGTTCGAGTCGAACGTCCAGCGCTCGCGCAGCGCCCCGTCCCGGTAGTCGTACGCCACCAGCACGGTACGGGTGTAGTAGCCGCGCGCGAAGACCACGCTCGGCCGCTCCCCGTCCAGGTACGCCACCCCCGCCAGGAACCGGTCCACGCGGTTGCCGTAACCGTCGCCCCAGTCGGCGACGTTCCCGCGCCCGGGGGAGTAGTCGATCGTCTCCACGGCGGCGCCGCTCTGCCCGTCGAAGACCGTCAGGAACTCCGGCCCCGACAGGATGTACCCGCCCGAGTTGCGGTGGTCGGCCGACGGATCGCCGAGCACCGCCCCCGTGCCGTCGACCGTCCCGTCCGCCGTCTTCACCACGACCTCCGCCCGGCCGTCACCGTCGAGGTCGTAGACCATCAGCTGGGTGTAGTGCGCACCCGCCCGGATGTTGCGGCCCAGGTCGATCCGCCACAGCTGCTCGCCGTCCAGGGTGTAGGCGTCGATGTAGACGTTGCCGGTGTACCCGGAGTGCGCGTTGTCCTTGGCGTTGCTCGGCGACCACAGCTGGACGATCTCGTAGCGGCCGTCGCCGTCCAGATCGCCGATGCTCGCGTCGCCCAGGTGATAGGTGTACTCCACCCCGTCCGGGGTCGTCCCGCCGGCCGGCCGGTCGACCGGGATGTCGCGGTACTGCTGCGACCAGACACCGAACTCCTCGGTGCGCTCGCCGCGCGGCCCGTTGCCGCCCTGGACGACGGCCACCTGGTAACGGGAGTCGGCGGTGCCGTCCGGGTCGGTGTAGTTGGTGGCGCCGCGCAGCGGCTGCCGGGTGATGCGCTCACCGTCCCGGTAGACGTGGAACGAGATGTGGTCCGGGTCGAGACCGAGCATCCGCCAGCCCACGTACACCCCGTCCTCGGTGAGTACGGCGACGGGGGCCCGGTCCAGCTGCTCCATCGCCCGCACCGGGGCGGGGGAGGGCTTGCCGCCGGGCGCGGCGGTGCCGGCCGGGGCGGTCAGCAGCGAGGCGGCGGTGGCCAGCGCGGCGAGGGCGGCGACGGTGAGGGTACGGGTTGATCTTCGGACGCTTGCGGCTCGGAAAGCCATCCGTGCTCCTTTGTTGCGGGTTGGTGCGAGGTGGTGCGGCGGCCCCCGGCGCGCGGTCGCGCGCCGCGCGGCGACGTGCCGGGGCCACGAAGGGGGGACCGGTCCGGCTCAGCCGGTCCTGGTCAGCTCCAGACCGTTGAGGTGCGCGGTCTGGCCCGAGACGGTGACGTTCAACTGCCCGTCGGTGACGGTGATCCCGGTGAAGGTGGCCGTGGTGACGCTGCCGCCGCCGGCCGAGACCCCGCCGGCGTCCCGGCCCTCGAAGGCGAGCTGGGTGCGCGCCGAGCCGAGCAGATCGCCGACCTGGACGGTGGCCGCGTAGGTGCCGTCGGGGACGTCCACCCGGAACTCGTAGCTGCCGCCGAAGTACGCGACGAAGTCCCGCTGCACCGCGTCCAGCGCGCCGCCCCGGTCCCGGTCGATCACCTCGGCGGTGGAGACGAAGCCGTAGCCGCGCTCGGCGCTGTACAGCGTCCCGGTGTTGACCTCCGTCCAGCCCGCGGCGACCACCTGGCCCACCGGGCCGAAGTCGAAGCGGTACTCCGGGGAGCGGGTGGTCAGGCTCAGCGGGGCGGACGGGGCGGACTCACCGCGGGCGTTCACCGCGATCACCCGCAGCTCGTACCCGCTGCCCGCCGACAGCCCCGACACATCGGCGAGCGGGAGGGTGGAGGTGGCGGCCAGGGCGTACGCGCTCTCCGGCGCGCCCTGCGGCTTGCGCTGCACCCGGTAGATGTCGGCACCGGGCACCGCGTTCCAGGTCAGCCGGGCGCCCTGGTCGGAGATGTCCCGGGCGGCCAGCCCGGTGGGCCGCTCCGGGACCGCGCCCGGGGTGCCGGCGCCGGTGACCCGGCTCGCCAGCGGGGTGTCGAGCCGGGCGACGTCCTGGGCGACGAGCCGGGCCATCTGGATGGCGCCGTACTCCTGGAAGTGGGTGTCGTCCACGGTCCCGGCGGGCCGGTTGGGATAGACACCGGCCGGCACGTGCAGGAAGACCGACTTCGCCTCCTCCGGGCCGATGCTGTCCAGATAGGCGCGGGAGGACGCGGACAGGTCGATCAGCGGGACGTTCTCCTCCCGCGCGACCGCGATGGCGCGGTCCACGTACTGCGGGAAGGAGACATTGAATTGGCCGGTGGCCGGGTCGAAGGAGCGCCGCGACACCGGGGTGACCACCACCGGGATCGCGCCGCGCTCCTTGGCGCGCCGGATGTAGTCGTGGCGCAGGTATTCCTTGTAGTCGTCGGGCGGGGTGTAGCGCTCGGGCCGGTCGACGGTGGCGTCGTTGTGGCCGAACTGCACGAAGAGGTAGTCGCCCGGGCGGATGACATCGAGGATGGCGTCCAGCCGCCCCTCCTCGATGAAACTGCGCGAACTGCGCCCGCCGATGGCGTGGTTGGCGATGGTGACGTCGTCGGTGAAGAACCGGTCGAAGACCTGGCCCCAGCCGGCCTGCGGGACCCAGTACGGGTCGTAGGTCTGGACGGTGGAGTCACTGGCGAGATACACGGTGACCGGTTCCGCGGCCCGTGCCTGCGCCGGCAGGGCGAGGCCCACCACGGCGGTCGCGGCGGCGGCGACCGCCGTGATCACGGTCCGCAGCAGGGCGCGGCCCCGGCGGGTTCGGTGGCCGTGCCGGTGCCCGGGGGCCGGTGGAGCAGCACTTCCGCCCATCATCACTCCTATGTGGTGGGTGGGTACGGAGCGCGTGCGGGGTGTGCGGTGGCATGGCGGTGCCCGTGAATCGATCGACGTGAATCGATTCATTAATCATGCGCACGACACGTGCAAGCGCTTGCTGATTCGCCGGGAGTGTTGCCAACCGGTCACGGCACTGTCAAGACGTCTGCACGCATTCACACGGGAGCGAACAGATACGCGCAGGTCGGGCGGTCAGCCTGGGGCGACGCCCAGCGCCCGGGCCGCCACCTCGTACACGAGTTGCTCGTGCGGCGCCCGGTTGTCCTTCAGCTCCGCCAGATTCGCAGGACCGAACCACCCGTACCGCGGGTGCTTGGACCACTCCAGCCGCGGCGCCGACAGATCCCCGTCCACCTCCACCACGAAGTCGGCCTCGTGCCGCAGCCCGAGCCCGTCGTCCCCCTCCCAGGTCAGCACCCCGAGATGGCGCCGCACCCGGCGCAGCCGCCACCCCGTCTCCTCGGCCACCTCGCGCACCAGCGCCGCCAACAGCGTCTCGCCGGGCTCGACATGGCCGCCGATCAGATCCCAGGTGTCCGGGAAGAGCCGCCGCGCGGCGGACCGCCGCTGCGCGAACACCTCCCCGCGCCCGTTGAGCACCACGGCCCCGACCGCCCACAACTCACCGGCCGCCGGCACCGGGAACTCCACACCGTCGTCGATCCGCACCCCGCAGTCATCGGTCATCCCGCCACCGTAGCGGGTGCGCGGACGACGTTCCGGCCGTCAGCCGCCAAGACCCATCCGGGCCGCGCCGGCCGCCTTCACCGCGGCTTCCTCGCCCTCCACCGTCACCCGCGCCGCCCGCTGCCGGCCCGAGGCGAACAGCAGCAGCTCACCCGGCTCACCGGTCACCGTCACCACCGGAGCGCCCTTCTGCGCCACCACCGTCTGCCCGTTCGGCCGGCGCAGCACCAGACCCACCGGGCTCTTGCGGCCCATCAGCCGCGCCGTCGTCTCCAGCCGCTTCCACAGCGCGTCCGCGAACACCGGGTCCAGCGCGCGCGGCTCCCAGCCCTCGCCGCCCCGCCGCACGTCCTCGGCGTGGATGAAGAACTCCACCGTGTTCGCCGCCTCGTCGATCGGCTTCAGCGAGAACGGCGAACCACGGCCGGGACCGGACCGGATCAGCTCCAGCAGCTCCGCGTACGGCTTGGCGGCGAACTCCGTCCGGATGTTCTCGCCGCGCGCCGCCAGCGGCTTGATCACCATGCCGGCCGCCGCGTCCGGGCGGCGCTCGCGCACCACCACGTGCGCCGCCAGATCACGGGTGTTCCAGCCGTCGCACAGCGTCGGGGCATCCGGGCCGGCCTCTTCCAACAGGTCGGCGAGCACCAGTCGTTCACGTTTGGCATGGGTAGACATACGTCCCAGCCTAGGGTGAGGCCCCGGCAACCGTCCCGCCACCGCGCCGCGCCCGGCACAATAGGGGCTATGGCCCGCACCACATCCGCGCTCGACCCCGCCATCGCCGCCCGCCTCAAGCGCACCGACGACGGCCTCGTCCCCGCCATCGCCCAGCAGTACGACACCGGCGAGGTCCTCATGCTCGGCTGGATGGACGACGAGGCCCTGCACCGTACGCTCACCACCGGCCGCTGCACGTACTGGTCCCGCAGCCGCCGCGCCTACTGGGTCAAGGGCGACACCTCCGGCCACCACCAGCACGTCAAGTCCGTCGCCCTCGACTGCGACGGCGACACCCTGCTGGTCAAGGTCGACCAGGTCGGCGCCGCCTGCCACACCGGCGACCGCACCTGCTTCGACGCGGACCCCCTGCCGGTTGCCCCGGGGCAGTAGGCTCACCAGCCATGACGCAGCAGGCGCAGCAGGCGCACCGGGCAACGCCGGACCCCGACCGCTTCCGGATACTGGCCAAGGACCGCAGAGTCATCCCGGTCACCCGCCGGCTGCTCGCCGACGGCGACACGCCCATCGGCCTCTACCGCAAGCTCGCCGCCGAACGCACCGGCACCTTCCTCCTGGAGTCCGCCGAGAACGGCCGCACCTGGTCCCGCTACTCCTTCATCGGGGTCCGCAGCGCCGCCGCCCTCACCGTCCGCGACGGCGCCGCCCACTGGCTCGGCACCCCGCCCGTCGGCGTCCCCACCGACGGCGACCCGCTGCACGCGCTGCGCGCCACCCTCACCGCCCTGCACACCCCGCGCGAGCCGGGCCTGCCGCCGTTCACCGGCGGCATGGTCGGCTACCTCGGGTACGACGTGGTCCGCCGTCTGGAGCGGATCGGCGAACACGCCCGCGACGAGCTGGGCCTGCCCGAGCTGACCATGCTGCTCGCCTCCGACCTCGCGGTCCTCGACCACCGCGACGGCACCGTGCTGCTCATCGCCAACGCCATCAACCACAACGCGCGCGACACCGGCGTGGACGAGGCGTACGCCGACGCCGTCGCCCGGCTCGACGCCATGACCGCCGACCTCGCCCGCCCGGTGCCGGCCGAGGCCGTGCCGCTGCCCGCCTCCGAACTGCCGCCGTACACCGCGCACTGGGGCGGCCCCGACTTCCGCGCCGCCGTCGAGGACGTCAAGGAGCACATCCGGGCCGGCGACGCCTTCCAGGTGGTGCCCTCCCAGCGCTTCGAGACGGCCTGCCCGGCCAGCGCCCTCGACGTGTACCGGGTGCTGCGAGCCACCAACCCCAGCCCGTACATGTACCTCTTCCGCTTCGGCGGCTTCGACATCGTCGGCTCCAGCCCCGAGGCCCTGGTGAAGGTCGAGGACGGCCGCGCGATGCTGCACCCCATCGCCGGCACCCGCCCGCGCGGTGCCACCCCGCAGCAGGACGCCGACCTCGGCACCGAACTCCTCGCCGACCCCAAGGAACGCGCCGAGCACCTGATGCTGGTCGACCTCGGCCGCAACGACCTCGGCCGGGTCTGCGCGCCCGGCAGCGTCGAGGTCGTCGACTTCATGACGGTGGAGCGCTACAGCCACGTCATGCACATCGTCTCCACCGTCACCGGCACCCTCGCCGACGGCAGGACCGCCTTCGACGCGCTCACCGCCTGCTTCCCCGCCGGCACCCTCTCCGGCGCCCCCAAACCGCGCGCCCTCCAGCTCATCGAGGAACTGGAGCCGGTACGGCGCGGGCTGTACGGCGGCTGCGTCGGCTATCTCGACTTCGCCGGCGACGCCGACACCGCCATCGCCATCCGCACCGCGCTGCTCCGCGACGGCACGGCGTACGTCCAGGCCGGCGCCGGGGTCGTGGCCGACTCCGACCCGGTGGCCGAGGACACCGAGTGCCGCAACAAGGCGGCGGCGGTTCTCAGGGCGGTCGGCACCGCCGCGAAGCTGCGCGGTAGCGTGGAGGGGTGACTCGTGAGCCGGCCAGCAGCAGCCCCGCCCGCGCCTCGCGCCGCGCGCTCGGCGCGGCGCTGCTCAGTGGCGCCGCCGGGGCAACCGTCGTCCTGATCGCCGCCGGACAGACCTGGGGCGAGGGCGAGGCGAGCCAGATGGGCCTCGGCGCCGGCGAACTGCACGTCACGGCCAGCGGCAGCGCCGTGTCCGGGCTGCCCAGCGCGCTGGCCCTGGTGGGCCTCGCGTCGCTGGTCGCGGTGTTCGCGGTGCGCCGTACCGGGCGGGTGATCGTCGCCTCCGTGCTGGCGCTCAGCGGGGCCGGCGCGATCGGCGCCGCGCTGGTGGGCGCCTCCGACACCACGGCCCTGGAGCGCTCGGCGGGCGACGCGCTCGGGCTGACCGAGGCGGCGGTGACCGGCGTCAGCCACTCCGGCTGGCCGTGGTTCTCGGCCGTGGGCGGGCTGCTGCTGCTGATCGCCGGGCTGCTGGCGCTGAGTTACGGGCGGCAGTGGCCGGCGATGTCCGGACGGTACGAGCGGGCCGAGCGCGGCGACCGGCGCGGCCGACGCGGCGCGGTGGACCCGGACCGTCCCGAGGACCTGTGGAAGGCCCTGGACCGGGGCGAGGATCCCACCACCTAGCGGGAAGTGCGGGACCGGAAGTCCGGGGCCGGAAGTTCGGGACCAAGGGCCTCATCCGGCTCCCCGAAGGGGCCTGACACAATGGCGGTGGGCATTCCCCACCACCGAGGAACACAAGGAGCATGAGCATGGCGGGCCACGACGACCACGGCAACACCCCTGCCGCCTGGACCGGTGTCATCATCATGATCGCCGCCTCGATCGTCGGCGGGTACTTCATGGTCGCGGGCCAGCCCTTCGTGGGCCTGGGCGCCTGGGTCGGCCTGTCCGCCGTGGGCGTGGCCGCCGGCCTGGTCATGCGCGCGATGGGCCTGGGCAAGAAGCCCGAGACGCTGCCCGCGCAGCGCACCGCCCCGGCCGCCGAGCGCACCGCCGAGCCGGCCCCGGCCCCGGCCGCCGCGGCCGGCAACTGACCGCACCGGCCCCACCGCGGCCGTCCGCGGGCGACCGCACCGGCCGCCCGCCGTACCGGCAGCGCACCCGCACCACCCGGCGCGGCGCCGATCGATCCCCCGATCGGCGTCGCGCCGTTGCGTGCCCCCGGCACCCCGCCCAAGCTGGGCCCGTGCCTCCCGACGCCCCCACCGTCCCCGCCGCGCGCCGCCTGCGCCGGGCCGCCGCCCCGCTCTCCGCGCTGGCCACGGCGGGCGCCGCCTGGGCCGTGGTCGCGGCCGTGGACCCGTCCGCGCCCGGCTCCCCCTACCCCGCCTGCCCGCTGCCCGCCCTCACCGGCTGGGACTGCCCCGGCTGCGGCGGACTGCGCGCCGCCCACGCCCTGGCCCACGGATTGCCGGGCCAGGCACTGGCCGCCAACGCCCTGGTGGTGGTCGCCGCCCTCGTCCTCGGCGCCGCGCTGCTGTACTGGCTGGTGGCCGAACTGAGCGGCCGGCCCGTGCCGCCGCCGGCCGTACCCGCCGCCTGCCGCTGGGCACTGGCGGCGGCGGTGGCGGCCTTCACCGTGCTGCGCAATCTGCCGCTCTTCCCGCCGGGGGCGTAACCTCTGCCCCGGGCCCGATACCATCGGTGTGTCCGATCGATCCGCGATCCCCTTACGACTGGAGGCCGCCGCGTGAGTGTGCTCGACGAGATCATCGACGGAGTGCGTGCGGACCTCGCCGAGCGCCAGGCACGGGTGAGCCTGGACGAGCTGAAGCAGCGCGCCGCCAAGGCGCCGCAGGCCAGGGACGGGGTCGCCGCCCTCAAGGGCGACGGGGTCCGGGTGATCTGCGAGGTCAAGCGGTCCAGCCCCTCCAAGGGCGCGCTCGCCGCGATCGCCGACCCGGCCGGGCTCGCCGCCGACTACGAGGCGGGCGGCGCGGCGGTGATCTCCGTCCTGACGGAGGAGCGGCGGTTCGGCGGCTCGCTCGCCGACCTGGAGGCCGTCCGCGCCCGCGTCGACATCCCCATCCTGCGCAAGGACTTCGTGGTCACCTCCTACCAGCTGTGGGAGGCCCGGGCGTACGGCGCCGACCTGGTGCTGCTGATCGTGGCCGCCCTGGAGCAGGACGCGCTGGTGTCGCTGGTGGAGCGGGCCGAGTCGATCGGCCTGACCCCGCTGGTGGAGGCGCACGACGAGGAAGAGGCGGAACGCGCGGTGGCCGCCGGCGCCAAGATCGTCGGGATCAACGCCCGCAATCTGAAGACGCTGGAGGTCGACCGGGGCACCTTCGCCCGGGTGGCCCCCGAGATCCCCGATCACCTGATCAAGGTCGCCGAGTCGGGCGTGCGCGGCCCGCACGACCTGATCGCCTACGCCAACGAGGGCGCGGACGCCGTCCTGGTCGGCGAGTCCCTGGTGACCGGACGCGACCCCCGTACCGCCGTGGCCGACCTGGTCGCCGCCGGCGAGCACCCGGCCCTGCGGCACGGACGCTGACCAGCCATGCCCGCCGCCGTCCCCACCGACTTCCCCCGGCTGGCCCGGGGCGCCGCGCCGCGCGGCTGCCGCGCGCCGGCCAGGCGGGTGCTGGGACGGCGGGTGCGGTACCACATCGGCAGCGAGCCCGGACAGATCAGCGGCAGGCGATGGCCGTGCCGGGCGAGGGCGCTCGGCGGCCGGACGGCGATACACGCCGCCTGACCGCGGCCGGCCCCGGCCGGCCGTACCGCGCGCGCTGACGTCCGCGACGGCACGGCCCGCGGGTCCCGGCTGACGTACCGCCGGCTGCCCGCACGGCGCACCGCCACCCGGCGCCGCCGCGCACCGGCGGGCCACCGGCCGTACCGCCGCACCGCCGTACGCCCCCGGCCCGCGCACCCGCGCGCCGCGCCCCACCCCCACCGCAGCACCGTTTCCGTACCCATCCATGCCCGGAGGGCTCACGCATGTCCGACCTGTACTTCCACCCCGACCCGCAAGGGGAGGTCCCCGACGCCGGGGGGTACTTCGGGGCCTTCGGCGGCACCTTCATCCCCGAGGCGCTGCGCGCCGCCGTCGAGGAGGTCGCCGCCGAGTACGAGAAGGCCAAGGCCGATCCGGCCTTCGCCGCCGAACTCAACGATCTGCTCGTCCACTACACCGGCCGCCCCTCGCCGCTGACCGAGGTGCCCCGGTTCGCCGAGCACGCCGGGGGCGCGCGGATCTTCCTCAAGCGCGAGGACCTCAACCACACCGGCTCCCACAAGATCAACAACGTGCTCGGCCAGGCCCTGCTCACCCGCCGCATGGGCAAGACCCGGGTCATCGCCGAGACCGGCGCCGGCCAGCACGGCGTGGCCACCGCCACCGCCTGCGCGCTGTTCGGCCTGGACTGCACCATCTACATGGGCGAGGTCGACACCGAGCGCCAGGCGCTCAACGTCGCCCGGATGCGCATCCTGGGCGCCGAGGTCATCCCGGTGCGCTCCGGCAGCCGCACCCTGAAGGACGCCATCAACGAGGCGTTCCGCGACTGGGTCGCCAACGTCGACAGCACCCACTACCTGTTCGGCACCGTCGCCGGGCCGCACCCGTTCCCCGCCCTGGTGCGCGACTTCCACCGGGTCATCGGCGTCGAGGCCCGCCGGCAGATCCTGGAGCGCGCCGGCCGGCTGCCGGACGCGGTGGCCGCCTGCGTGGGCGGCGGCTCCAACGCCATCGGGCTCTTCCACGCGTTCGTCCCCGACACCGGCGTACGGCTGGTCGGCCTGGAGGCCGCAGGCCACGGCGTGGACTCCGGCGAACATGCCGCCACCCTGACCGCCGGCGAACCCGGCATCCTGCACGGCTCCCGCTCCTACGTCCTCCAGGACGACGAGGGCCAGATCACCGAGCCGTACTCGATCTCCGCCGGCCTCGACTACCCGGGCATCGGCCCCGAGCACGCCTACCTCAAGGACAGCGGGCGCGGCGAGTACCGTCCCGTCACCGACGACGAGGCGATGCGCGCGCTGCGGCTGCTCTCGCGCACCGAGGGCATCATCCCGGCCATCGAGAGCGCGCACGCACTGGCCGGCGCCCTCGACCTGGGACGCGAACTCGGCCCCGAGGGCCTGGTGCTGGTCAACCTCTCCGGCCGTGGCGACAAGGACATGGACACCGCCGCCCGCTACTTCGGGCTCTACGACGACACCGAGGGAGCGCCGGCATGACGGGCAACCTTGACCTGCTCAGCACCACCCTGGCCGCCACCCGCGCCGAGCGCCGCGCCGCCCTCATCGGCTACCTCCCGGCCGGCTTCCCCACCGTGGACGGCGGCATCCGCGCCGCCGTCGCCATGGTGGAGGGCGGCTGCGACGTCATCGAGATCGGCCTCCCGCACAGCGACCCGGTGCTGGACGGCCCGGTCATCCAGACCGCCGACGACATCGCGCTGCGCGGCGGCGTCCGCATCGAGGGCGTCCTGCGCACCGTCCGCGAGGTGCACGCCGCCACCGGGGCGCCGGTGCTGTGCATGACGTACTGGAACCCGGTGGACCGGTACGGCGCCGAGCGGTTCGCCGCCGAACTCGCGGCGGCCGGCGGGGCGGGCTGCATCCTGCCGGACCTGCCGGTCGAGGAGTCCGAGGTGTGGCGGAAGGCGGCCCAGCAGCACGGGCTGGCCACCGTGTTCGTCGTCGCGCCCAGCAGCCGGGACGACCGGCTGGCCACCATCACGGCGGCGGGCAGCGGCTTCGTGTACGCGGCCTCCCTCATGGGTGTCACCGGCACCCGCGAGTCGGTGGGCCGGGAGGCGGCCGGCCTGGTGCGCCGCACCCGCGCCACCACCGAACTGCCGGTGTGCGTGGGGCTCGGCGTCTCCAACGCGGGCCAGGCGGCCGAGGTCGCCGCGTTCGCGGACGGGGTCATCGTGGGAACGGCCTTCGTGAAGGAACTCCTGGCGCACGAGGGAGACGAGACGGCGGGGCTCACCGCCGTCCGGGGGCTGGCCGCGGGGCTGGCCGCCGGGGTACGGCGCCGGGACTGACCGGCGCTGCCGGCCGCCCCCGGGCTGATCCGCGCGGGGGCGGCCGGGCCCGATAAGGTCTGCCCATGGGGAGTATGGGGGCCACATCCGAAGGGCCTTGGCAGCCGCCGACCGTCGTGGAGGCGGGTCTGTACACGGCGGGCATGAACGGCGACTGGCCGGCGTTCTTCGACGTCCTGGCGGGCACCGATCTGTTCTTTCCGATGTCGCGCGAGGTCGTCGACGCGGTACCCGGCGGGTTCCGCTTCGCGCCGTTCCGCGACCCGCAGGTGGAGGGGCTGTGCGTGGCCGTCTTCACCCGGGGCATGCTGCCCCCGCCGTCCGGCGGGCAGGTCTTCGAACGCGGCAACCTGGGGCCGCTGGCCAAGGCGTGGCCCAGGACGGTCAACTGGCTGGCGGTGAACCCGGGCACCCCGGTGGAGACGTTCGTCCCGGCCGAGCCCCGGCAGTGGAAGCGGCACGCCAAGCGGGCGAAGCCCGAGGCGCGGCTGAAGACGCTGTGGACCGGCCCGCGCAGCGACGCCATGGCGCACGGCATGGCCTGCGGGGCGCTGCTGCTGGTCAACAACGGGACGCTGTGGAACCAGCTGGGCTGGCAGAGCGGCGGCTACTCCGAGACCCGCGAACTGCTGAAAACCTGGTGGGGCATCACCGGCCGGGAGGGCTGGCTGGAGGCCCAGGAGGGGCTGCTGCGCGGTGAACTGTCACCGCCCGCGTGGGAGTTCTGTCTGCGGGTGCGGCACGTCCTGATCGAGGAGTACGGCACGGCACCGGGCGCGGTGCAGTGGCGGGAGACGGCCGAGCGGGTGCTGCTGGCCAGGACCGCCGAGGTCGTCGACAAGACCGGCCGGCCACCGCAGTTCGACCTGGACGCGGACATCACCCTCGCGCAGGACCTGATCGGCCGGATCCTGCGCTACGAGGCCCGGTTCCGCGCGGACGGCATTCTGGCGGCGGACGCGTCGGTACGGTCCGTCCTGGCCTGGGACTACGGGCGCGCCTCGTTCATGGCGCGGGACGGCCTGGGCGCCCGGTACTGCGACACGCACGAGGCGGAGACGGCCCTGCTGCGGGCGGGCGCGGCGGCGCGCCGGATGTACCGCTCGTGGCCGGACTTCGCGGCCGGGTACATCCTGGGCCGCTGTCTGCACTTCGACGACGAGACGTTCGGGGACTGGTACCGGGAGATGCTGGAGGTGCACCGGATCCTCAGCACGGAGCCGGAGAGCCCGTGGCTGACGGTGCCCTGGGAGATCAAGGAAGGTTAGCCCCCGGCCGGGTGCCTCCCGGCCGGGCTGCCCGTATCTCCCGGGTGGCGTGCCGATCGCCGCGACGGCGGCCGTGGAGGCACCGGCCCGGTGAACCGTGTCCTCGCGGCCTGTGAGTCGTTGCCCCGGGCGTGAGCCAGAAGAACCGTGACGGAAAAGGCAGGGCCCGCGACCGGATGCGGGAGGAGCGCGAGCGCGAGAAGGCCGCAGAGAAGCGGATGCGCGTGCTCAAGGTCGGCGGAACGGCCACCGCCGTCCTGGCGGTGGCGGCCGTCGTCGGCGTGCTGGCGGCCAACTCGGGCGGCAGCGGCAGCAACGACGGCCCGGCGGCCGAGCCCATCACGGTGGGCCAGTCCACGGCGCCGGCCACGCTGACGGTGTACGAGGACTTCCGCTGCCCGGCGTGCAGCCAGTTCGAGAACGGCTTCCGCGACGTCATCCACGAGCTGACGGACGCGGGCACGCTGAAGGCGGAGTACCACCTGGTCAGCATCATCGACGGCAACATCCGCGGCGACGGCTCGAAGAACGCCGCCAACGCCGCCCAGTGCGCCAACGACCAGGGCTCGTTCGCCGCCTACCACGACGTGCTGTTCGAGAACCAGCCGGCCGAGGCGGACGACGCCTTCGGGGACAAGGACCTGCTGATCGACCTGGCCGGCCAGGTCGACGGCCTGGACAACGCGGAGTTCCGCACCTGCGTCCAGGAGGGCACCCACGACGACTGGGTGCAGCGCAGCAACGCGGACTTCATGTCCTCGGATTTCAACGCGACCCCGACGATCCTGCTGAACGGCGAGAACATCTACGGCGACCCGTCGGTCCCGCTGACCCCCGACTCCCTGCGCAACCAGGTGAACCAGCTGGCCGCCGGGTCCTGACCGGTCACGTCTCGGTCTCGGCAGCGGGGACAAAACCCTCACCGGACGACCCAGCCGCCCAAAGCGCGAGCCGGTCACGACGTGATGAGCTTGCGAACACCTGATGAAGATCACAGACTGCCCCCCACAGCGCACCTGTCCCGTGGGGGGCAGTCTGTGTGCCGGCTTCGGCGGCGGGTTGTGCCTTGTCGGGCCGACTCGGGAATCGGGGCGGCTGGGACGAGGGAGGGTGGGGATGAGTGAGCCGTTGTTCGTGACCAGTGAGCCGGCCTCGCGTGGTGATCACGGAACGCTGGAGTTCAGGGGGTGGGTGACCACGGCCGAACTGATCGAGGGGCGACGGGCGCGGCGTGGGGCTCCGGCCCTCCGGGTGGGTTTTCACGCACTCATGGCTGTCGGACTGATGGCCGCTGTGGCGCTGGTGACCAGTGACCAGGACGAGCTGGGACGGGCGGCCGTCGCCTCCGTCCTCGTCATCGCCGCGTGCGGGGCGTTCGGTTGGTTCTTCTCTGTGCGGATGCAACTCGTACGGATCGTGAGGCGGGCGCGGCGGGGGGAGGAGTGCACGATCAGCCTGGAGGAAGACGCCGTCCAGGTCGTCGAAGGTGGTATCACGACCCGGATCTCCCGGCAGGCGTATCCCTTCTTCGCGGAGACCCGCGGGAGCTTCGTTCTCCTCACCTCACGGTCGCCGCGCTCCGGTGTGCTGGTGATTCCCAAGCGGTTCGCCGGGCGGCCGGCCGACGTCGACAGGGCGCGTGCGGTGCTCGGCGGCTCCTGGGAACCGCTCGGGCGGGCGTGAGGCGGCGAGTGGCCGGGGCCCCGGGAGGACGCCGTGCACGGGCCGCGCGGGTGGCGGGGCCCTCTTCGCAAGGGGAAACGGGAAGCTCACGCTTGCCGCATACGATTGGTCACGGAGGGTGATCCCGGCCCGGAATGCGGGCCGTGGATTCCCGGGTGGAGCCGCGGCGCGGTAGCGTCGGGGGCACCATGGAGATCCTTGCCTCTATCCCCAGCCCAGGCACCAGCGAGGTCCATCTCGGGCCGCTGCCCCTGCGTGGCTATGCCCTGTGCATCATCATCGGTGTCTTCGTCGCCATCTGGCTCGGCGGGAAGCGCTGGGTCGCCCGGGGCGGACAGCCCGGGACCGTCGCCGACATCGCCGTGTGGGCGGTGCCCTTCGGGCTGATCGGCGCGCGGTTGTACCACGTCATCACCGACTACCAGCTGTACTTCGGTGACGGGCGCGACCCGGTCAACGCGTTCAAGATCTGGGACGGCGGCATCGGCATCTGGGGTGCCATCGCCGGTGGCGCGGTGGGTGCCTGGATCGCCTGCCGGCGGCGCGGGATCCCGCTGCCCGCGTTCGCCGACGCCGTGGCGCCCGGGATCGCGTTCGCGCAGGCGATCGGCCGCTGGGGCAACTGGTTCAACCAGGAGCTGTACGGCAAGCCCACCGATCTGCCCTGGGCGCTGGAGATCGACAACGGCATCGACAGCGGGACCTTCCACCCCACCTTCCTGTACGAGTCGCTGTGGTGCGTCGGTGTCGGCGTGCTGGTGATCTGGGCCGACCGGCGGTTCAAGCTCGGGCACGGCCGGGCGTTCGCCCTGTACGTGGCCGCGTACACCGCGGGCCGGTTCTGGACCGAGTATCTGCGCATCGACGAGGCCCACGAGGTGCTGGGTCTGCGGCTGAACAACTGGACCTCCATCGTCGTCTTCCTCGCCGCCGTCGCCTACCTGGTGATCTCCGCCAAGCGCCGGCCGGGCCGCGAGGAGGTCGTCGAGCCGGGTGCCGCGGACGGCTCCGGGGGCGCGGGTGAGGCCGCCGCCGAGAAAGCCGGAGCCGGCGACGCGGACGCCGACGCGGACGGGGAGCGGACCGCGACCGAGGGCGACAAGGAGCCCGCCAAGGGCGCCGACCTCAGCAAGAAGGGCGGGGAGCCCGGCGAGGGCACCGACAAGGCGGGGGCTGCCTCCGCGTCATGACGGCGTCCGCCGAGGCCCACCACCGGCACCGCGATGTGAGCGGCGGCTGGCTGCGTCCCGCGGTCTTCGGGGCCATGGACGGGCTGGTCTCCAACCTCGGGCTGATCAGCGGGGTGGTGGGGTCCTCGGCGTCGGCGCACACGATCGCCGTCGCCGGTATGGCCGGGCTGGCGGCTGGGGCGTTCTCGATGGCGGCCGGGGAGTACACCTCGGTCGCCTCGCAGCGCGAGCTGGCGCTGGCCGAGATCGAGGTGGAGCGGCGCGAGCTGGCCCGCAACCCGGACGCCGAGCTGGCCGAGCTGACCGAGGTGTACGTACGGCGCGGGGTGGAGCCGGAGCTGGCCCGGGAGGTCGCCCGCCAGCTGTCCCGCGATCCGGAGCAGGCGCTGGAGATCCACAGCCGCGAGGAGCTGGGCGTGGGCCCCGGCGATCTGGCCTCGCCGCTGGTCGCGGCGCTCGCCTCGTTCGGCTCCTTCGCCGTGGGCGCGCTGCTGCCGGTGCTGCCCTATCTGCTGGGCGGTACGGCGTTCTGGCCGGCCGCCCTGCTGGCGCTCGCCGGGCTCTTCGTGTGCGGCGCGGTCGTGTCCCGGGTGACCGCCCGCTCCTGGTGGTACAGCGGGCTGCGCCAGCTGCTGCTGGGCGCCGGGGCCGCGGCCCTGACCTACGGGCTCGGGTCACTGCTCGGCACCGCACTGGGCTGACCGGTTCGCCCGGGAATATACCCGCCACCCCGTACGCTGGGTACTGGGTGGCGCGCTCATGGGTGAGCTTTGTTTCCGGAGGGTTTCAGTTCGTTTCCTGCGGGCATGAGGCTTCCACGTCCGCCAGCGGCGACATATCCGCCATTCTCCGGCCGCAGCACGGCAGAACGAAGTCCGCATCGTGGACAGAGGTATCCACTTCCCGGAAACCTCGCCATCGTGTAACCTGCACGAAAATTTTGAGCCACCAGGGCCAACGTCGTCCCTCGGTACCAGCACCTACCAAGAGACGACGGGAGTGCCGATGCGTTCTGCGTCCCACCCGGTGAAGCAGGGGATGTACGACCCGGGCAACGAGCACGACGCCTGTGGCGTCGGCTTCGTCGCCACCCTCACGGGCGAGGCCAGCCACGAGCTGGTCGATCAGGCGCTCACCGTGCTGCGGAACCTGGAGCACCGCGGTGCCACCGGCTCCGACCCGGACACCGGGGACGGCGCGGGGATCCTCATCCAGATCCCCCACGCTTTTCTGCGCGAAAATGTTCCTTTCGGTCTTCCCGAGGCCGGCTCCTACGCCGTCGGCACCGCCTTCCTCCCGGTCGGCGCCGACGAGAACGCCACCGCCGTCGCCGCCGTCGAGGCCATCGCCGCCGAAGAAGGACTGACCGTCCTCGGCTGGCGCGAGGTCCCCGTCGCCCCGCAGCTCCTCGGCGCCGCCGCCCGCGAGGCCATGCCCGCCTTCCGGCAGCTCTTCGTCCAGGATGCGGACGGCTCCCGGACAGGCATCGAACTGGAACGCCTCGCCTTCGTGCTGCGCAAGCGCGCCGAACGCGAGACCGGCGTCTACTTCGCCTCCCTGTCCGCCCGCACCCTCGTCTACAAGGGGATGCTCACCACCGGACAGCTTGAGCCATTTTTTCCTGATCTTTCAGACCGTCGCCTGGCATCCGCCATCGCCCTGGTCCACTCCCGCTTCTCCACCAACACCTTCCCCAGCTGGCCGCTCGCCCACCCGTACCGGTTCGTCGCCCACAACGGCGAGATCAACACGGTGCGCGGCAACCGCAACTGGATGCGCGCCCGCGAGTCCCAGCTGGCCTCCCCCCTCTTCGGCGAACGCATCGGCGACCGCGACGCCCTGGAGCGGATCTTCCCCGTCTGCACCCCGGACGCCTCCGACTCCGCCTCCTTCGACGAGGTCCTGGAACTCCTCCACCTCGGCGGACGCTCCCTCCCGCACGCCGTCCTCATGATGGTCCCCGAGGCATGGGAGAACCACGCCTCCATGGACCCCGCCCGGCGCGCCTTCTACCAGTTCCACTCCACCCTCATGGAGCCCTGGGACGGCCCCGCCTGCGTCGCCTTCACCGACGGCACCCAGGTCGGCGCCGTACTCGACCGCAACGGACTGCGCCCCGGCCGCTACTGGGTCACCGACGACGGATTCGTCGTCCTCTCCTCCGAGGTCGGCGTCCTCGACATCGACCCCGCCCGCGTCGTGCGCAAGGGTCGCCTCCAGCCCGGCCGGATGTTCCTCGTCGACACCGCCGAGCACCGCATCATCGAGGACGACGAGATCAAGGCCGCCCTCGCCGCCGAACACCCCTACGCCGAATGGCTCGACAGCGGCCTCATCGACCTCGCCGACCTCCCCGAGCGCGAACACGTCGTCCACACCCACGCCTCCGTCACCCGGCGCCAGCAGACCTTCGGCTACACCGAGGAAGAGCTGCGCATCCTGCTCGCCCCCATGGCCGGCAGCGGCGCCGAACCCATCGGCTCCATGGGCACCGACACCCCCATCGCCGCGCTCTCCGACCGGCCGCGGCTGATCTTCGACTACTTCACCCAGCTCTTCGCCCAGGTCACCAACCCCCCGCTGGACGCCATCCGCGAGGAACTGGTTACCTCCCTGCACTCCTCCCTCGGCCCCCAGCACAACCTGCTGGAGCCCAGCGCCGCCTCCTGTCGCTCCGTGAACCTCCCCTTCCCGGTCATCGACAACGACGAGCTGGCCAAGCTCATCCACATCAACGCCGACGGCGACCTCCCCGGCTTCGGCTCCGCCACCCTCTCCGGCCTCTACCGGGTCAGCGGCGGCGGCGAAGCGCTCGCCGCCCGCCTCGACGAGATCCGCGCCGAGACCGACGCCGCCATCGCCGACGGCGCCCGCCTCATCGTGCTCTCCGACCGGCACTCCGACGCCGAGCACGCCCCCATCCCCTCCCTGCTGCTCACCTCCGCCGTCCACCACCACCTCATCCGCACCAAGCAGCGCACCCAGGTCGGGCTGCTCATCGAGGCCGGGGACGTCCGCGAGGTCCACCACGTCGCCCTCCTCATCGGGTACGGCGCCGCCGCCGTCAACCCCTACCTGGCGATGGAATCCGTCGAGGACCTGGTCCGCCGCGGCACCTACCTGCCCGGCACCGACGCCGAGACCGCCATCAAGAACCTCATCAAGGCGCTCGGCAAGGGCGTCCTGAAGGTCATGTCCAAGATGGGCATCTCCACCGTCGCCTCCTACCGCGGCGCGCAGGTCTTCGAGGCCATCGGGCTCGACGAGTCCTTCGTCGACACCTACTTCCACGGCACCACCACCAAGATCGGCGGCGCCGGCCTCGACGTCATCGCCCAGGAGGTCGCCGCCCGGCACGCCAAGGCGTACCCCGCCTCCGGCATCGCCCCCGCCCACCGCGACCTGGAGATCGGCGGCGAGTACCAGTGGCGCCGCGAGGGCGAACCGCACCTCTTCGACCCCGACACCGTCTTCCGGCTCCAGCACTCCACCCGCGAACGCCGCTACGACATCTTCAAGCAGTACACCGGCCGGGTGAACGAGCAGGCCGAACGGCTCATGACCCTGCGCGGACTCTTCCGCCTCAAGAACGGCGAGCGCGCCCCCGTGCCGCTGGACGAGGTCGAGCCCGTCAGCGAGATCGTCAAGCGCTTCTCCACCGGCGCGATGAGCTACGGCTCCATCTCCCGGGAAGCGCACGAAACCCTCGCCATCGCCATGAACCGGCTGGGCGCCAAGTCCAACACCGGCGAAGGCGGCGAAGACCCCGAACGCCTCACCGACCCCACCCGGCGCAGCGCCATCAAGCAGGTCGCCTCCGGACGCTTCGGCGTCACCAGCGAATACCTGGTGCACTCCGACGACATCCAGATCAAGATGGCCCAGGGCGCCAAGCCCGGCGAAGGCGGCCAGCTGCCCGGCCACAAGGTGTACCCGTGGGTCGCCAAGACCCGGCACGCCACCCCCGGCGTCGGCCTCATCTCGCCGCCCCCGCACCACGACATCTACTCCATCGAGGACCTCGCCCAGCTCATCCACGACCTCAAGAACGCCAACCCGGCCGCCCGCATCCACGTGAAGCTGGTCTCCGAGGTCGGCGTCGGCACCGTCGCCGCCGGCGTCTCCAAGGCCCACGCCGACGTGGTCCTCATCTCCGGACACGACGGCGGAACCGGCGCCTCCCCCCTCACCTCCCTCAAGCACGCCGGCGGCCCCTGGGAACTCGGACTCGCCGAAACCCAGCAGACGCTGCTCCTCAACGGACTGCGCGACCGCATCGTCGTCCAGACCGACGGCCAGCTGAAGACCGGCCGCGACGTCCTCATCGCCGCCCTCCTCGGCGCCGAGGAGTACGGCTTCGCCACCGCGCCGCTCGTCGTCTCCGGCTGCGTCATGATGCGGGTCTGCCACCTGGACACCTGCCCGGTCGGCATCGCCACCCAGAACCCGGTCCTGCGCGAACGCTTCAGCGGCAAGCCCGAATTCGTCGTCAACTTCTTCGAGTTCATCGCCGAAGAAGTCCGCGAACTCCTCGCCGAACTGGGCTTCCGCAGCATCGAGGAAGCCGTCGGCCACGCCGAACTCCTCGACATCAGCCGCGCCGTCGACCACTGGAAGGCCGCCGGGCTCGACCTCGCCCCGCTGCTGCACATCCCCGACCTGCCGGCCGGCACCCCCCGCCACCAGGTCATCTCCCAGGACCACGGCCTGGAGAAGGCCCTGGACAACGAGCTGATCCGGCTCTCCGCCGACGCCCTGACCGCACCCACCGCCCAGGACGCCCGGCCGGTCCGCGCCCAGGTCGCCATCCGCAACATCAACCGCACCGTCGGCACCATGCTCGGCCACGAGGTGACCAAGAAGTTCGGCGGCGCCGGACTGCCCCAGGACACCATCGACATCACCTTCACCGGCTCCGCCGGCCAGTCCTTCGGCGCCTTCGTCCCCCGCGGCGTCACCCTGCGCCTGGAAGGCGACGCCAACGACTACGTCGGCAAGGGCCTGTCCGGCGGACGGATCGTCGTCCGGCCCGACCGCGCCGCCGACCACCTGCCCGAGTACTCCACCATCGCCGGCAACACCCTCGCCTACGGCGCCACCGGCGGCGAACTCTTCCTGCGCGGCCGGGTCGGCGAACGCTTCTGCGTCCGCAACTCCGGCGCCACGGTCGTCGCCGAAGGCGTCGGCGACCACGGCTGCGAGTACATGACCGGCGGCCACGCCGTCGTCCTCGGCGAGACCGGACGGAACTTCGCGGCCGGCATGTCCGGCGGCGTCGCCTACGTCATCGACCTCGACGAACACAACGTCAACCCCGGCTTCGTCGCCGTCGAAGCACTCGACGACGCCGACCGCGCATGGCTGCACGACGTGGTGCGCCGACACGCCGAGGAGACCGGATCCACGGTCGCCGGCACGCTGCTCAAGGACTGGGACACCGCCGTGACCCGCTTCAGCAAGATCATGCCCACCACGTACAAGGCCGTGCTCGCCGCCAAGGACGCCGCCGAGCGCGCCGGACTCAGCGAGTCCGAGACCCACGAGAAGATGATGGAGGCGGCGACCCATGGCTGACCCGAAGGGCTTTCTCACCACCGGCCGCGAGACCGCCACCTCCCGGCCGCCCGCCGAACGCGTCAAGGACTGGAACGAGGTCTACGTCCCCGGCTCGCTGCTGCCCATCATCAGCAAGCAGGCGTCCCGGTGCATGGACTGCGGCATCCCGTTCTGCCACAACGGCTGTCCGCTCGGAAACCTCATCCCCGAGTGGAACGACTACGCCTACCGCGAGGACTGGACCGCCGCCAGCGAACGGCTGCACGCCACCAACAACTTCCCCGAGTTCACCGGCCGGCTGTGCCCCGCGCCGTGCGAGTCGGCGTGCGTGCTCGGCATCAACCAGCCCGCCGTCACCATCAAGAACGTCGAGGTCACCATCATCGACAAGGCGTGGGAGGCCGGGGACGTCACCCCGCAGCCCCCGCAGCGCCACTCCGGCAAGACCGTCGCCGTCATCGGTTCGGGCCCCGCCGGACTCGCCGCCGCCCAGCAGCTCACCCGGGCCGGCCACACCGTCGCGGTGTACGAGCGCGCCGACCGCATCGGCGGACTCCTGCGCTACGGCATCCCCGAGTTCAAGATGGAGAAGCGCCACATCAACCGGCGCATCGAGCAGATGCGCGCCGAGGGCACCAAGTTCCGCACCGGGGTCGAGATCGGCCGCGACATCGACGCCGCCAAGCTCCGCAAGCGCTACGACGCCGTCGTCATCGCCGCCGGCGCCACCACCGCCCGCGACCTGCCCGTCCCCGGCCGCGAACTCAACGGCGTCCACCAGGCGATGGAGTACCTGCCGCTCTCCAACAAGGTGCAGGAAGGCGACTACATCACCGCGCCCATCACCGCCGAGGGCAAGCACGTGGTCGTCATCGGCGGCGGCGACACCGGCGCCGACTGCGTGGGCACCGCCCACCGGCAGGGCGCCGCGTCCGTCACCCAGCTGGAGATCATGCCCCGGCCCAGCGACACCCGCCCCGGCCACCAGCCGTGGCCCACGTTCCCCATGACCTACAAGGTCACCTCCGCGCACGAGGAGGGCGGCGAACGCGTCTACTCCGTCTCCACCACCCACTTCGAGGGCGACGAGGACGGAAACGTCCAGTGGCTGCACCTCGTCGAGGTCGAGTTCATCGACGGCAAGCTCACCCCCAAGCCGGGCACCGAACGCAAGATCCCGGCCCAGCTGGTCACCCTCGCCATGGGCTTCACCGGCACCGACCAGGAGAACGGCCTCGTACGGCAGTTCGGCGTCGACCTCGACGCGCGCGGCAACATCGCCCGCGACGCGGACTACGCCACCAACGTCGACGGCGTGTTCGTGGCCGGCGACGCCGGCCGCGGCCAGTCGCTCATCGTGTGGGCCATCGCCGAAGGCCGCGCCGCCGCCCGCGGCGTGGACCGCTACCTCACCGGCGCGCCCAGCGCCCTGCCCTACCCGGTCCGGCCGACCGACCGCGCCCTGACGGTCTGACGGCCCGACCCCACCGGCCCGGCACCCGCCACCACCGGCACCGGGCCCCACCCGCTTCCGTACAACGTCGTACGGAAAGTGGCCGCGGCGCCTGCCTCTCCCCGACCGAGCGAGGGCAGGCGCCGAGGCATGTCCACACCCCGGCGCGGGCAGACGGCAGCCGAGGGGCGCGAACGGCCGCACGCCGCAAGCCGGTGATGCGCGCGCCGGCCGCGCGGGCCACGGGGACGGGGACGGGGACGGGAACGGGGGAGCGGTGACGGTCTTACGGAACGGAGCGCTGCGGCTGACGGGCGCGGTCCTCGGGGCAGCCCTCTTCGTGGCCGCCTGCGCCCTGGGCGCGCTCCAGTACCTGATCCTGAACGGCGGCCACACCCCCTGGCCGGTGATCCTCGTCCAGGGACTGGGCGCGGTGGCGGCGGTCATGCTGGCCGTCGGGTGGCTCTTCACCCAAAGCCGCTGGCAGTGGCGCACCCGGCTCACCTGCCTGATCGCCCTCGGCGGCGCGCTGGTGACCGGACTCGCCACCCGCTGGCTGCTGATCGCCTGGCGCGGGGAGCGGGTGAGTGCCCGCGTCACCGAAGCACGGACGACCCGCAGCGGACCCCCGGGAAACACCGAACTGCGGCAGTGCCGGATCAGCCTCCTGGACGGCACCCCGGTACGCGAGCCGCTGAACCAGGGGCCCTCGTGGCATCCGGGCGACTGCCGGGCGCAGACCGTGGCCGGTGATCTCGTCACCGCGTGGATCGACCCGCAGGAAGCGGTCGCCCCGCTGGCCGGACCGCCGTACGCCGCCGCCCGGACCGCCCTCGTGGTGCTGGTCCTCGGCGCTCTCGCCGCTGCGGTCCTGGCCGCCGGCGCGGCCGTCCGGCTCACCGGGCCGGTGGCAGCACCGCCCCGGACACCGCGTCGACCACCGGCCGGCCGCCCAGCTCCGACTCCAGACCGAGCACCCGGACACCGGTCAGCAACTCCTCCGTACACGGGCCCGCCGCCGGATCGGACACGGTCCAGCCCCCCACGATCACCAGCTCCGCCGTCTCCCGCAACCAGGCGCCGTAGTCCGCATCACAGGCACCGTAACCGACGGAGACGGTGAGCACCGTCGCGTCCGGCTCCACCGAATCCACCCCCTGCACCGGCAGCAGATCGGGGCCGCCGCCCCCGGGCAGGGGCTCCGGCCGGGGCCAGCTCGCGGCGATCGCGTCGGCCCGCTCCTCGAAGGGCGCGGTGTCCACCGCCGTGGGCGTCGGCCGGGGCAGCGGCTCTGTCCCGATCGGATGGGTGATGTTGCCCGGGTCCGGCCCCAGCCACAACGACAGCAGCACGGTCGCGCTCGCCCCCAGCACCACCCCGGCCGCACCCGCCACCGCCGTCCCCGCCACGACCGCCGCCCCGGTGAGGACCCGTCGCCACCCGCCGCGCATCCCTCGTCCCCCTCCGGCCTCCATGCCCGGTGGGACGGTCCGTACCTGACCCCGGTTCCGGTCCGACCTCCAGTGGTCCAGGCCACAAACGGTGCTGTTCCGTGATGTACGGGCCTGGATCGGACGAACACCCCGCTGTCACAATCAACGCCCGGGCACCACCCGGTCACCACCGGGCCACCTCCCCGTCCCCGGAAGGGACTTGCCATGCCGCACGCCCCCGGCCGCCGCCTCCTCGCCGGCGCGGCAGCACTGTCCCTCGGCCTGCTCACCGCCGCCTGCGGCGGCGACGCGTCCTCCTCGTCCGGCGACGGCTCCGGCGCCGGCCCGACCCTCGACGTGTGGATCATGGAAGGCACCAACCCGGACGCCGGACCCTACTTCGAGGAACTGGCAGCCGTCTTCGAGGAGAAGACCGGCGCCTTGCTCAACGTCCAGTTCATCCAGTGGGCCGACGCCCACGACCGGATCACCACCGCCATGGCCGGCCGCGAACTCCCCGACGTCGCCGAGATCGGCACCACCTGGGCCCTGGAATTCGGCGCGGTCGGCGCCCTGCGCGACCTCTCCGGCGACATCGAGGCGGCCGGCCTCGCCGGCGACCTCGTCCCCGCCCTGCACGAGGCGGGCACCGTCGACGGCGCCACCTACGGCATGCCCTGGCACGCGGGCACCCGCTCCCTCATGTACCGCGCCGACCTCTTCGCCGAACACGGCCTCCAGCCCCCCACCTCCTGGGACGAACTCCTCGACGTCGCGCTCCAGCTCAAGGAACTCGAACCCGACATGATCCCCTTCCCGGTGATCGGCGGCACCGAATACGCGGTGGACGCCTTCATCTGGGGCGGCGGCGGCCAGATCGCCCAGGCCGACGACTCCGGCCGCTGGACCTCCACCATCAACGCCCCCGAGGCCGTGGCCGGGATCGAGTTCCTCACCTCCCTCGCCACCGAACACGGCCTGTCCGTCGCCGCCGCAGAGACCTGGACCGAGGCCGACCAGCTCCAGAGCTTCCAGAACGGCGAAGCCGCCATGGTCATCAACGGCAACTGGACCGTCAACACCCTGCTCGCCGACGACCCCTCCTGGGCCGACCGGCTCGGCGTCGTTCCCGTCCCCGGACCGCAGCCCGGCACGTACAGCCCCTCCTTCGTCGGCGGCTCCCTGCTCGGCGACTTCACCAGCGACCACCCCGAACTCGCCTGGGAACTCATCCAGCTGATGTCGACCGGCGAGTACGGTGCCAAGTGGGCCGACGAATCCGGGTTCTTCCCCGGCCAGCAGTCCCTGCTCGAAGACGTCGCCGCCGAAGCCGGCCCGCTCGTCGCCCCGTTCGCCACCCAGATGATGGAAGCCGGCCACAGCGTCCCGGTCACCGAACTGTACGGCCGGGTGCAGGGCGCCCAGATCATCCCGCGGATGCTCCAGTCCATCCTCGCCGGCTCCGCCTCCGTCCAGGAAGCGGCCGACACCGCCGCGGCAGCCATGGACGAGACCTTTGGCCACTGACCGCGCCACCGGCCCCACCCGGCCACGGCCCGGGCGGGAAGCCGGGCCCGACCGCCCGGCCCCCGACCCCGCCCGCCGCGCCCGCCGAGCCCGCCGCGCCCGCGCCCTGCGCCCCTGGCTCCTGCTCGCCCCCGCCCTCACCGTCCTCGCCGTCCTCCTCCTGTGGCCCCTGCTCCGCGTCGTCCTGCTCTCCTTCCAGGACTACGGCCTGCGGCAGATCTACACCGGCGAAACCCACTGGACCGGCCTCGACAACTACACCACCCTGCTCACCGACAGCGCGCTGTGGACCACGGTGCTCCCCAACACCGTCGTCTTCGCCGCCGTCTGCGTGGCCCTCACCGTCATCACCGGCACCCTCGTCGCCCTGCTGCTGCAACGCCTCGGCCGCACCTGGCGGATCATCTGCTCCACCGTCGTCATGACCGCCTGGGCCATGCCCGCCGTCACCGGCACCTACGTCTGGATCTGGATCTTCGACCCACTGGGCGGCATCGTCAGCGGCGGCCTCGACGCCCTCGGACTCATCGAACCCCGCGAGACCAACTGGTTCACCGACCGCTGGTCCTTCTACGCCATCGCCACCCTCAACGTCGTCCACCACGGCTTCCCGTTCGTCGCCATCACCGTGTTCGCCGGACTGCTCACCATCCCCAGGGAACTGCCCGAAGCCGCCCTCATGGACGGCGCGAACGCCTGGCAGCGGTTCTGGAAGATCACCGTGCCGACCATCAGACCCGTCTTCACGGTCGTCACCATCCTGTCCACCATTTGGGACTTCAAGGTCTTCGCCCAGATCTACCTCATGCCGGGCGGCTCAGGATCCAACCCCGACATCTTCAACCTCGGCGTCTGGTCCTACCACCAGTCCTTCGTCAAGAACGAGTACGGCATGGGCTCGGCGATCGCCGTCCTGCTCACCGTGCTGCTGCTCGCCATCACCGTGGTCTACCTCCGGGCCCTGTTCAAGGAGAGGGACGACCTGTGACCGGACGCCGCCTCGGACTCGCCGCCGCCGTCACCGCACTCCTCGTCTTCTCTCTCTTCCCCGTCTACTGGATGGTCAGCTCCGCCGTCGACCCCGGCGCGAACACCCGCGGCGCCGCCGTCCTGCCCTCCGGATTCACCCTCGACCACTTCCGGTACGTCCTGGACACCGGCGACTTCACCACCTACCTCGCCAACTCCGCGCTCGTCGGCGCCGGCACGGTGCTGCTCGCCGGGCTGCTCTCCCTCTTCGCCGCCGTCGCCGTGGCCCGCTTCCGGTTCCGGATGCGCACCAAAGTGCTCCTCATGATCCTCATCGTGCAGATGGTGCCGCTGGAAGCCCTGGTCATCCCGCTCTTCCTCCAGATGAGCGACCTCGGCATGCTCAACAGCCTGCTCGGCCTCACCATCGTCTACCTGGCGTTCTCCCTGCCCTTCGGCATCTGGACCCTGCGCGGCTTCGTCGCCGCCGTCCCGCAGGAGATCGAGGAAGCCGCCTACCTCGACGGCTGCGGCTGGTGGCGGATGTTCCGCTCCGTCCTGCTGCCCCTGGTGGCCCCCGGCCTGGTCGCCACCAGCATCTTCGCCTTCATCGTCGCCTGGAACGAATTCATCTTCGCCTTCACCTTCATGCAGAACGACAGCAAGTACACCGCCGCCGTCGGACTGCACCGCTTCTTCGGCCAGTACAGCACCGACTGGGGCGCCGTCATGGCCGGCTCCACCCTCATCACCGTGCCCGTACTGATCTTCTTCGTCCTCGTGCAGCGCCGGCTCGCCGGCGGACTGGCCGCCGGCGCCATCAAGGGCTGACCCGCGCCCGCCGCAGCACCGCGCTCAGGTGTCGCACTCCAGGACCGTACGGCACAGCCCGCACCGCGCCCGGCTCCGCCCCGCCACCGGCAGCCGCAGCTTCTGCCCGCACACCGGACAGCCGAACACCACCGTCAACCCGCCCCCGGACCCGTCCTGTTCGAAGGCATAGCCGGCACCACCGCCCGCCATCGCCTCCGGAACGGCCCGCCCGCGCGCCGCCAGCGCCCGCTCCGCGGCATACCGCTGCCGCGCCGCCCACGGCCCGCCGGCCAGCGGCGGCCGGACCGCGTCCCGCTCCGCCAGCCGGCGGCCCGCCTCGTACGCCTCGTACGCCTGCGGGCTCGTGAACCAGATCCGCGGATCCTCCCCGAACACCGCCGCCCGCCGCGCGAGCACGTACCCGTACTCCTGCGGCGTCAGATACCCCAGGCGCTGCGAACCCAGCGCGTCCTCCCGGAACGCGTCCAGCAGCAGCCAGCCCACCCCCAGATACGCGGCGGCCGTATCGGTGAGGATCTCGTCCTCCGCGGTCACCGGCAGCCCCAGCCCCGCCCGGTGCAGATACACATGCATCACCTCGTGCGCCAGCACCGCCCCGATGTCCCGCCGCTGCCCGTCGAAACGGCGGTGCAGATCGACGGTGTACCCGCCCGCCCCGCCGTCCCGCTCCACCCATGCCGCCTCCGGCATCTCCGTGAACCGGACCCGCACCGGCGCCTCGGGCAGCCCCAGATGCCGCACCATCACCAGCGCCACCCGCTCGACACCGGCCCGCAGATCCTCCGCGTCGTCGAACGCCACATCCACCGGCAGCACACTGGTGGCGAACCCCCGCACCGTCCCCGGCGACAACCCCCGGTACAGCGCCGTGATCGCCGACCGCACCGCCGCCAGATGCGGAAACGCCGCGCCGCTCACCGGCCGTCCGGAACGACCACGGCGGCGCTTTCCACGGCCAGCTCGCTCATGCCCCACGTCTCCAGGATCTCGCCGTACGTTCCGTCGTCGATCAGCTCCTGCAACGCCTGCTGGAGCGCGTCCCGCAGGGAAGGGGCGCCCACCGACACCGCGAAGCCTACCGGTTCGGGGTCGAACCGGGCGTCCGAGATGACCAGTTCGTTCGGGTTGTCCGCCATCAGGGCCACCGCGCCCGAGTGATGGACGTACACGGCGTCCGCCGCACCGCTGCGCAGGTCCAGGACCAGATCCTCCGGCTCCAGGTGGCCGGTGACGCGCACCGGATCGGCGCAGCCGGCGCTGTGCCGGGCCACCGCCTCCTCGGCCTCGTCGGTGCGCCAGGTCGCCACGGTCTTCCCGCACAGATCCGCGAACGCGGCGGCGCCGTGGGACGCCCCCGCGTGCGTCATCAGGACCCAGCTCTCCTCGAAGTACGGGAGGAAGTCGAGATTGGAGACGGTGAAGACCGAGGTGGCGGCTGCGGGCATCACGCCCATCGCGATCCAGCCGGCCGGATCCAGGGTGTGGGCCAGCTGGTTGAGGAGCTGGGCATGGTCGGTGTGGGTGAAGCGGAACTCGACACCGAGACGTTCCCCGAGCGCGGCGGCGAGGTCCGGGTAGAAGCCGGTCTCCTCCGCCGCCCAGGGCGAGGACATCAGCGGCAGCGCCCCGGTGCCGGTGCGCACCGGGATCCGGCCCGACTCCTGGATCTCCGGCGGCAGCAGGCCGTACAGCGGGGCCTGTGCTCCCTCCTCCGGCCCCGGGTCGTTGCCCGGGTCCGCCTCCGGGACGGCGTCCCGGTCCGTTTCCGTGGCCTTGCCGGGCGCGCCGTCCCCGGGGGCGGGCCCGGCCGACGGGTCCTCGTTCCCGCCCGAGGTGCGGGTCAGCAGTACGGTGAGCGCGACGATGAGCGCGAGCGCGGCGACGACGGCCCCGGCCGCCAGGAACCTGCGGGGGCCGGTGCCGGTGCCGGTGCCGGTGCCGGTTGCGGGAGCCGTCGGGGTGGGTGGGGCGGACGGCACGGGCACGGCGGCGGTGACGGTCGGCGCCGCGTGCGGTGGCACGGGCGGCGGTCCGGCGGGCGGCTGCGGAAGGGCCGGCGGCGGCGCACCCGTCCCGGCGTGCGTCGGCACCGGCCCGTCCAGCGCCGGCACACCGGCCGCCCGCTGCTCCAGCCGGGCGGTCAGCGCGGCCGGCAGCCACGGCTCGCCCTCCGGCCCCGCCGCCCCCGGCGCGCAGCGCGCGGCAACCCCGGCGATCTCCGCCACCGAGGGCCGCCCGGCCGGCTCCTTGTCCAGACAGCGCACCACCAGATCCCGCAGCGGACCGGTCAGCGGACCGTCCGGCGCGCCCAGCTCCGGCTCCTCGTGCAACACCCGGTACAGCACGGTGTGGACCGCGGGCTCCCCGGCCGCGAACGGCGCGGTGCCCGTCGCGGCGAACGCCAGCACCGTACCGAGCGCGAACACGTCCACCGCCCCGGTGACATCCTCGCCCCGGATCTGCTCCGGCGGCATGTACCCCGGCGAACCGATCATCGAACCCGTACGCGTGGCCACACTCGCGTCCACCGCGCGCGCGATCCCGAAGTCGATGACCTTCGGGCCCTCCAGCGCGATCAGCACATTCGACGGCTTGAGATCACGGTGCACCAGCCCCGCGCCGTGGATGTCGCCCAGCGCCCCGGCGAGACCGGCCGCCAGCGTCCACAGCGACCGCTCCGGCAACACCCCGTACGACCCCAGGACGGTCTCGTGCAGGGAGAACCCCGGGATGTACCCGGTGGCCACCCACGGCACCGCCGAGGAGGTGTCGCCCGCCAGCACCGGAGCCGTCCAGGTGCCACTGACCCGTCCGGCGGCGGACACCTCCCGGCGGAAGCGGCGACGGAACTCCGGGTCCGCCGCCAGCTCCGCGTGGACCAACTTGACCGCCGCCAACCGGCCCTCGGGCGCACGCCCCAGGAACACCTGCCCCATACCACCGGACCCGAGCCGGCCGAGTATGCGATACGGACCCACCTGGGACGGATCCCCCGGGCGCAACGATTCCACCGTCATCCCCCAA
Source organism: Streptomyces harbinensis (assembly GCF_900116145.1). Taxonomy (GTDB): domain Bacteria; phylum Actinomycetota; class Actinomycetes; order Streptomycetales; family Streptomycetaceae; genus Streptomyces; species Streptomyces carpaticus. The sequence goes on from NZ_FPAB01000003.1 coordinate 594,656, forward strand.
CTCCCCGGCGCGGTCGGGGCCGGGGCACTCAGCTGCCGAGTCTGTCAGAACTGCCCGTAACAGAGGCAGAACGGATGCCCGGCCGGGTCCTCGTAGACGACGAACCCCCGTTCCTCACCGCCGCTGTCGTGCCGGAAACGCGCACCCAGCGCCTCCACCTGCGGTCGCGCCCGGTCCACGTCCTCCCGCGCGGGTACGTCGAAGTCGAGGTGCATCTGCTGCGGGTGCCCCGGGTCCGGCCAGCGCGGCGGCTGGTGGTCGGGCGCGTACTGGAAGGCGATCCGCCCGCCGGTGGCCGGGTCCGAGAGCGTCACCCACGGGGCGTGGGAGTCATCCAGCTCCCAGCCCAGGATGGACCGGTAGAAGCCGGCGAGGGCCGCCGGGTCGGGACAGTCGATCACCAGGGACTGCATTGTCGCGATCATCACGGCAGCATAAGCCGCATAGGCTGGTCCCATGAGTGACATCGACGACGAGGTGCGTGGCGAGCTGACACGGCTGCGGGAGAGCATCGACAACATCGACGCCGCCGTCGTCCACATGCTGGCCGAACGCTTCAAGTGCACCCAGCAGGTCGGCCGCCTCAAGGCGCAGCACCAGCTGCCGCCCGCCGACCCCGCCCGCGAGGCGCGGCAGATCACCCGGCTGCGCCAGCTGGCCGAGAGCGCGCACCTGGACCCGGCATTCGCCGAGAAGCTGCTGAACTTCATCATCGCCGAGGTCATCCGGCACCATGAGACGATCGCGAGCGAGGTCACCGACCCGTCCACCCCGGCCGGCTGACCGGAAAGCGCCCGAACCCGAACCCGAACCGGAGCCGGAGCCCGAGCCCGAGCCGGACCCCGAACCGGAGACCGTCTCCTTCGGCTCCGGCACCTACCTCGTCGGCGAGGACATCGAACCCGGCGAATACCGCACCGAAGGCGGCACCGACCGCCTGATGGGCGGCTGCTACCGGGCCCGCAACAGCGACGCCTCCGGCGAATTCGACTCCATCATCGCCAACGACTACTTCGAAGGCCCCGGCCGCGTCACCGTCAACGAAGGCGAATACTCCGAAACCAACGGATGCACCTGGGAACCCGCCTGACCCACCCCACCGAGAGCCGTCCGGCCCCGTCCCATTTGGCAGCATGAGCACCATGGCCACACTGACGCGTGACGAAGCCCGGACCCGGGCCGGACAGCTCCAGGTCCACACCTACACCATCGACCTCGACTTCACCCGAGGCGACACCACCTTCGCCTCCACCACCACCGTGCGCTTCGCCACCCGCCCGGACGCCACGAACACCGAGGCCGCCACCGACACCTTCATCGAAATCCGGCCCCACACCCTCCACCGCGCCACCCTCGACGGACACGACCTCGACCCCGGCACCCTCGTCGACGGCCGCCTCCCCCTCACCGGCCTCACCCCCGGCGACCACGAACTCACCGTCCTCGCCGACATGCCCTACTCCCACACCGGCGAAGGCATGCACCGCTTCACCGACCCCGCCGACGGCCTCACCTACCTCTACAGCATGTGCTGCATGACCGACAGCCCACTGGTCTACGCCGCCTTCGACCAACCCGACCTCAAAGCCACCTTCGACGTCACCGTCACCGCCCCCGAGGACTGGACCGTCCTCGGCAACGGCATCGCCACCCCCGTCGCCGGCGCCCCCGGCCGCTGGCGCTGCGCCACCACCCCACCCATCAGCACCTACCTCATGGCCGTCGCCGCCGGCCCCTACCACTCCGTACGCACCGAACACGCCGGACTCCCCTTCGGCATCCACGTACGCCGCTCACTCGCCCCCCACCTCGACCGCGACGCCGACGAAATCCTCGGCATCACCCGCGCCGTCTTCGACCGCTACGCCGACATCCTCGACGAGCCCTACCCCTTCGACTCCTACGACCAGGCCTTCGTCCCCGAATTCAACGCCGGCGCCATGGAGAACCCCGGACTCGTCACCCTCCGGGACGAATACATCTACCGCTCCGCCGTCACCGACACCCAACGCCAACTCCGCGGCGTCGTCATCGCCCACGAAATGGCCCACATGTGGTTCGGCGACCTCGTCACCCTCCGCTGGTGGGACGACATCTGGCTCAACGAGTCCTTCGCCGAGTTCATGGGCTACCAGACCCTCGCCGACGCCGTCCCCACCTACACCCCCTGGACCGAATTCGCCGTCGACCGCAAAGCCTGGGGCTACGACGCCGACCAGCGCCCCACCACCCACCCCGTCGCCCCCGAACCCGACGGCGTCCCCGACACCGCCTCCGCCTGGCTCAACTTCGACGGCATCTCCTACGCCAAAGGCGCCTCCGCCCTCCGCCAACTCGTCACCTGGCTCGGCCAGGACACCTTCCTCGCCGGCGTCAACGACCACTTCGCCCGCCACCGCTTCGGCAACGCCACCCTCGCCGACTTCATCGACGCCATGGCCCGCGCCTCCGGCCGCGACGTCCACGCCTGGGCCGACGCCTGGCTGCGCACCAGCGGACCCGACCTCCTCACCCCCGACATCACACAGAACCCAGCACCGGACACCAACTGGACCCTGACCCTCCACCACCAGGGCAACCGTCCCCACCGCCTCCGCATCGGCACCTACGACGGCGCCCAGCACCGCGCCACCCACGACATCGAACTCACCGCCGACCAGCCCACCACCACCCTCACCGCCCCCGGCAACCGCCCCGACCTCCTCATCGTCAACGACGGCGACCTCACCTACGCCAAAGTACGACTCGACCCCTGCTCCTGGACCACCGCCCAGCACGTCCTCTCCCAACTCCCCGACCCACTCAGCCGCACCGTCGTATGGAACGCCGCCCGCGACATGGTCCGCGACGCCGAACTCCCCCCACACGCCTACCTGGAAGCCGCCCGCCGCCACCTGCCCACCGAACCCGAAACCGCCATCGTCGAAAGCGTCATCGCCTTCGCCACCACCCAGATCACCGACCGCTACCTCGCCGGCGAAGAACCCGCCCGCACCGAAGCACTCGCCCTGCTCACCGAACTCGCCACCGACCTCGCCCACCACGCCACACAACGCCAGGACGACGCCAAACACCTCATCGCCCAGCGCACCGCCATCCGCAGCGCCACCGGCGAAGCACCCCTGCGCACCTGGCTCGCCGACGACACCGCCGGCCGCGACCCCGAACTGCGCTGGCAGATCCTCTACCGGCTCGCCACCCTCGGCGCCACCGACGAAACCGAAATCCGCGCCGAAGCCGAACGCGACCCCAGCGCGAAAGGCGAAGAAGGAGCCGCCCGCTGCCTGGCCGCCCTCCCCGACCCCCAAGCCAAAGCCACCGCCTGGCACGCCCTCTTCGACCCCGCCGACACCCTCTCCAACTACCTCTTCACCGCCACGGCCCAAGGCTTCTGGCAACCGGAAGAACGCCAACGCGACCTGCTGCGCCCCTACGTCGAACGCTACTTCCCGGCAGCCGCCGCCGTCGCCACCCGCCGAGGCCACGCCCTGGCAGTGGCCACGGCACGCCACGCCTTCCCCCACCCCTTCACGGACCACACCACCCTCACCCTCGCGGAAGCGGCCCTGCGGGAACCCCTGCCACCGGCACTCCACCGCAAACTGACCGACGAAACAGACGACCTCCGCCGCGCCCTCCACGTCCGCGAACGCCCCTGGGCGTGAGGCAGGGCTCCGCCCGGCAGCGGGGCGCCCGCGCGGCGGGGCGGTCGCGCGGCGGGGCGCCGGGCGGTGCGGCGCCCGGTTGGGGCAGGGCCCAGGCCCTGCCCCAACCGGGCTGGCCCGCTGCGCGGGCGGCCGGAAGCGTGAAGCGGGTAGTACCCCCGCGCCTGCGGGGAGGACCCGGTGGTCCACGTCTGGCTCGTCTACGACCGCGGAACACCCCCCGCGCCTGCGGGGAGGACGCGTCGAACCGAGACTTCAGGCCGGTCGGATCCGGAACACCCCCGCGCCTGCGGGGAGGACGCTGTCGTTCGTTCGATCTCTCGCTCAATCTCCGGAACACCCCCGCGCCTGCGGGGAGGACCCTTTTTGAGCTGGGGTTTAGTGAGGGCTTTGCCATTCCTTTGCTGGCTCACTGTGGTGCATCGGTTGAAGGGTAGCGGGTGGCACGTCTGTTGCGTCCGAGGCTGCTCCTGGTGGGGTGGGTGGGTGCGGGTTCATGCGGCGCGGGAGGGTGGGGGGTTGTTGTTTCGTGTCCCCATGCCCTGTCCGTGCTTGCGGGGTTGGGGTTACGACAAGGCAGCGGCGGGAGGGGTGGGGTGGTGGGTGGCCCCGCCGTCGTGACCGAGGCGGCTGCTCGACCCGATACAGGTTCCGCCTGCCCGGCGCAGGGACTGACCAGTGGTCTAGGGACGGTTCGTGGGTGGGGGTGCAGGTAGCGCGCACCTGCCCTGGCCGCACGTCCGTGCGGTAGTGGCCGTGCGCTGGGCTGATGCGCTCGCGGATGATCCACCATCGCTCCGCCCGGGGTGATCGGCCGCCGCGCCACGTGACGCGGGGCCTACCGGTTTCGCCGCCGACGCTCTTCGCGTCGCGGGGTTGGTCGTGTCACGGGCGCCAGCTGCCGCGAAGGGACCAGGGTGATGGGAGAAGGTGCTGGAGTGACACTTTCTCATCACTTTCGGGGAGGTGACGCGGCCCGAAAGCCGCAGCGAAGGATTCCCAGAAAGCGGTGTGCTGATTCGGTCAAGAGGCGAGGAAATCCGGTCATCGCGGCAAGGGTCTCTCGTTCGTGATGCGTTTTGATGCGGGGAGGTGGTGTTCGCTGGGTGGTGCTCGGCATTTCTCCGCGCGAACGACGTGCTCTCTGCTGCCGACCTGATGCGAAAGACCGAGTGATCGAATCCGTCGAAGATGAGGGCATGTATTGATCGCAGAGGATCGAAAGTGGCATGGCGCTTGTTGCCCGGCCCGAAACGTGAGGTGAATGTGCTGCCCTGGCCCGTTCGCGGCAGCTGGTGCCCGTGACACGACCAACCCCGGGACATGAGGAGCGTCGGGGGCGAGACAAGGGGGCCCCGCGTCAGGTGGCGCGGCGGTCACCGGGACCGGGCGGAGCGATGGTGGATCATCCGCGAGCGCATCAGCCCAGCGCACGGCCACTACCGCACGGACGTGCGGCCAGGGCAGGTGCGCGCTACCTGCACCCCCACCCACGAACCGTCCCTAGACCACTGGTCAGTCCCTGCGCCGGGCAGGCGGAACCCGCATCGGGTCGAGCAGCCGCCTCGGTCACGACGGCGGGGCCACCCACCACCCCACCCCCCCCGCCGCTGCCTTGTCGTAACCCCAACCCCGCAAGCACGTGCAGGGCATGGGGGGACGAAAGGTGAGGGCCCACCCTCCTGTGCCGCATGAACCCGCACCCGACAACCGAACCAGGAGCAACCTCGGACGCAACCAAGGCCCCGAACTTGGCGGGAAGCCACACCCCCCGCGTCACCCGTACGGGGGAAGAATGGCGTTCCGTGGGATCGGTGGCCCGCGTGGCGCGTAGCTTGTGGCCACTCATCCGCCCTCGTTGAAAGGGCTCTCCCATGCCCGCCTCACCGCCCCATGACCCCACCCTGCTGGCCGGCGGCGCCGCCGGATCGCGTGCGTTGGGGCCGCTCGTCGAGACCGTGCTCGCCGCCCTCGCCGAGGGTGCCGCCGCCCGGTGCGGGCCACTGCCCGGCGGGGGACCGGACGGGGTGGCGAGACGGGTCGCCGACCGCGGCACCCCGGTACTGCCCGAGCAGGGGCAGGGGGCTCATGACGCACTGCGCGAGTTGGTGGGGGTGCTCGCCGAGGGCGCGGCCGATCCGGCCGATCCGCACTGCGCGGCCCATCTGCACTGCCCGCCGCTCGCCGTGGCCACCGCCGCCGATCTGGCGGCCTCCGCGCTCAATCCGTCGATGGACTCCTGGGACCAGGCCCCCGCCGCCTCCGCCCTCGAAGAGCGGGTGACCGCCGGGATCGGTGCCCTGGTCCACCCGGACGGCACGGCCCCGGACGCGCTGGTCACCACGGGCGGCACCGAGTCCAACCTGCTCGGTGTCCTCCTCGCCCGCGAGGCACACGGCCCGCGCGTGCGGCTGGTCTGCGGCGCAGCCGCGCACCACAGCGTCCACCGCGCGGCCTGGCTGCTCGGGCTCCCCGAGCCGCTGGTGGTCCCCACCCCCCAGGGCGTACTCGACCCGGCCGCCGTCGACGAGGCGCTGACCCGGCTGGACGCGCTGGAGTGCCCCGCCCCGGACCGGCCGTCTCCCGCCGTGGTCGTCGCGACCGCCGGGACCACCGACACCGGCGCCGTCGATCCGCTCGCCGCCCTCGCCGACGTGGTGGCCGCCCACCGCCACCGGCGCCCCGTCACCCTGCACGTGGACGCCGCCTACGGCGGCCCGCTGCTGTTCAGCGACCGCCACCGGCCCCGGGTCGCCGGGATCGAACGGGCCGATTCCGTGACGCTCGATCTGCACAAGCTCGGCTGGCAGCCGGTCGCCGCCGGCCTGCTGACGGTGCCCGACCGCTCCGCGCTGGCACCGCTGGGCCACCGCGCCGACTACCTGAACGCGGACGACGACACCGAAGCCGGCCTCCCCGACCTCCTCGGCCGCTCCATCCGCACCACCCGCCGCCCCGACATCCTCAAAATCGCCGTCACCCTGCGCGCCCTCGGCCGGCACGGCCTGGGCGCGCTGGTGGACGCGGTGTGCGCCACCGCCGAGGAGTTCGCCGATCTGATCGAGGCCGAACCCCGGCTGCGGCTGCGCGCCCGCCCCGGGATCAGCACCGTGCTGTTCCGCCCGCACGGCGCCACCGACGCCCAGGTCGCCACCATCCGCCGCCGCCTGCTCCACGAAGGGCAGGCCGTACTCGGCCGGGCCCGCGTCCCCGACCCCGCCACCGGCCGGCCCGTGCTGTGGCTGAAGGCCACCCTCCTCAACCCGCACGCCCACAGCAGCGATCTGCACGGCCTGCTCAAGCTGGTCCTCGACCAGCACGACCTCCCCGCCGACCTCCGCCCTCAGGACCCGCCGCGATGACCACCCAGCAGCCCTACGACCTCGCCGGCATCGGCATCGGCCCCGCCAACCTCTCCCTGGCCGCCCTCGCCCACACCCAGCCGGGACTCACCGCCGCCTGGTACGAACAGCGCCCCGCCTTCCACTGGCACCCCGGCCTGCTCATCGAAGGCGCCACCCTCCAGGTGCCGTTCCTCGCCGACCTGGTGACTCTGGCCGACCCCACCAACCCGTGGAGCTTCCTCAACTACCTCCGGCACCACCAGCGGCTGTACCCCTTCTACCTCTCCGAACGCTTCCACAGCCCGCGCGCCGAGTACGACGACTACTGCCGCTGGGTCAGCCGCGGCCTGCCCTCCCTCCGTTTCGGGCACCACGTCGACGCCGTCCGCTGGGACGCCGCCCAGGGCCTGTTCGGCATCGACTACACCCGCCTCGGCCCCGACGGGGAGGCCGAGGCGGTCGGCCGCGCCCACGCCCGCAACCTGGCCATCGGCATCGGCACCGCTCCGCACATCCCCGGGCCGCTGCGTCCGCTCGCCGAACGCCCGGTGGTCCCCGTCATCCACTCGGCCGACTACCTCGACCACCGCGAACGGCTGCTGGCCGCCGCCCACATCACCGTCATCGGCTCCGGCCAGTCCGGCGCCGAGGTCTTCCTCGACCTGCTGCGCCACCGCCCGCCCGGACGCGAACGGCTGCACTGGATCACCCGCACCCCGGCGTTCGCACCCATGGAGTACAGCAAGCTCGGCCTGGAACACTTCACCCCCGACTACACCCGCTACTTCCACGCGCTGCCCGAGCAGCGGCGCGACGAACTGGTGGCGCGTCAGTGGCAGTTGCACAAGGCCATCGATCACCAGACGCTGGCCGACATCCACGACGAGCTGTACCGGCACAGCATCGGCGGCGGCTGGCCGGACGTGGTGCTCACCCCCGGGGTGAGCGTCCGCACAGCGGGCCGGATCGGCACCACACAGGTCGAACTGCACCTGGACCACGCGGAGCAGGGCGAGCGGTCCCGGCTGGTGACGGAGGCGGTGGTGATGGCGACCGGCTACCGGGAACGTCCGCTCGACCCGCTGCTGGCCGCGCTCGACCCGCTGCTGCACCGGGACGCGGCGGGCCGGATCACGGTGGACGAACGCTACCGGCTCGGCCTGGACCGGGAGGTGACCGGCTCGGTGTACGTCCTCAACGCGGAACGGCACACCCACGGTGTCGGCGCACCGGACCTCGGGCTGGTCGCGCACCGGAGCGCCACCATCCTCAACTCGGTGACGGGGGAGGAGCGGTACCGGCTGCCGGAGCGGAGCGCGTTCACCACCTTCGGGCTGCGGCCCGGCGGTGGCGGGGAGGAGACGCCGGGCGGCGGGGCCGCCGGTGCCGGTGCCGGGGCCGGCGGGCAGCGGCAGGGGGCACGGCGGGTGAGCGTCTGAGCGTCCGGGCCGCTCCCGCGAGCCGGTCCCGCGAGCCGCGCCCCGTACCGGGTGCGCCCCCGGTGTACGCCGGGCGCGCACCCGGCGCGGCAATTCCGGGGCGAATCCGGCCGAATATTCCGAACATATGCCGCCCGGAAATGCGGCGCGGCTCAGAAGAGCAGGCTTCTGCTCATGAGGGGAGTTGTCAATGCCTCTTTAATTTGCGGTCGTTGCCTGGTCACTTTCCGATAGCTCTCTACCCGCTGGTACGTCCTACTGTTGAGGTATGCGCCGAGCAAAAATTGTCTGCACACTTGGGCCCGCCACTGACTCATATGAGCGCATCGCCGCGCTTGTCGAAGCAGGAATGGACGTAGCCCGGCTCAACCTCAGCCACGGCGGCCACCGCGACCACGAACAGCGCTACCAACGCGTACGCCGCGCCGCCACCGCAGCAGGGCGCAGCATCGGAATTCTGGCCGACCTCCAAGGCCCGAAAATCCGGCTCGGCAGCTTCCGCGAAGGCCCCGTACTCCTGGAACCCGGCGACCACTTCACCATCACCACCGAAGACATCGAAGGCGACCAGCACCGCTGCGGTACCACCTACGCCGGCCTCGCCACCGACGTACGCCCCGGCGAACGCATCCTCATCGACGACGGCCGCGTCGCCCTCGACGTCACCACCGTCGAAGGCCCCGAGATCCACACCACCGTCGCCGAAGGCGGCATGATCTCCGACCACAAAGGCATCAACCTCCCCGGCGTCGCCGTCTCCGTCCCCGCCCTCTCACCCAAGGACATCGACGACCTGCGCTGGGCCCTGCGCACCGGCGTCGACATCATCGCCCTCTCCTTCGTCCGCACCGGCGACGACATCAAGGACGTCCACCGCGTCATGGCCGAAGAGGGCCGCTTCCTCCCCGTCATCGCCAAAATCGAAAAACCCCAGGCCGAGGAGAACCTCCAGGACATCGTCGACGCCTTCGACGGCATCATGGTCGCCCGCGGCGACCTCGGCGTCGAAGTCCCCCTCGAAGAAGTCCCCATGCTCCAAAAACGCGCCGTCAAACTGGCCAAACGCAACGCCAAGCCGGTCATCGTCGCCACCCAGATGCTCGACTCCATGATCGACGCATCCCGCCCCACCCGCGCCGAAGCCTCCGACGTCGCCAACGCCGTCATGGACGGCACCGACGCCGTCATGCTCTCCGGCGAGACCAGCGTCGGCCGCTACCCCATCGAAACCGTCCGCACCATGAGCCGCATCGTCACCGCAGCCGAGGAAGAAGTCCTCGCCCGCGGCCTCGTCCCCCTCGACGAAGCGGCCAAACCCCGCACCCAGAGCGGCGCCGTCGCCCGCGCCGCCGCCGAGATCGGCGACTTCCTCGGCGCCACCCTCCTCGTCGCCTTCACCCAGAGCGGCGACACCGCCCGCCGGCTCTCCCGCTACCGCTCACCCATCCCCCTCATCGCCTTCACCCCCGACCCCGCCACCCACGCCCAGCTCACCCTCACCTGGGGCGTCGAGACCCACCTGGTCCCCACCGCCGCGTCCACCGACGAAATGGTGACCCAGATGGACGAGCAGCTGCTGCGCCTCGGCCGCTGCCGCAAGGGCGAGACCGTGGTGATGACGGCCGGGTCCCCGCCCGCCATGTCGGGCACCACCAACCTGGTACGGGTCCACCACGTCGGCGAGGACGACACGCCCCACTGACACCCCGCACCCCACCCGGCGACGGGCGCCGCCCGGATCGGGCGGCGCCTCTTGTCATGCCGGGCGACGGCATGGTTGGCTTTTGGCGAATTCCGATTGAAAGCGCTTACTATCGCCCAGCCAGGAGTCGCACCACATGGCTGACCACCCCGCCAGCACCCGCATCCGCACCGCCGTCGTCGGCACCGGCGGCATCGTCACCGGAGCCCACCTCCCCGCCATCGCCGCCCACCTCGACGAACTCGAACTCGTCGCCGCCGTCGACATCGACCAGGACCGACTCGACGCCTTCCACACCACCGCCACCGCCATCGACGGCATCGGCCCCGTCACCGGCCACACCGACCTGGCCACCATGCTGGAAACCGAGCGCCCCCAACTCGTCCTCCTCGGCACCCCACCCTCCCTCCACCACCAGCAAGCCCGCGCCGCCCTCACCGCCGGCGCCTGGGTCTGGGCCGAAAAACCCCTCTGCCTCACCCTCGCCGAATTCGACGACATCACCGCCGCCGAAGGCCCCGCCGGAACCGGCCCCTACGCCGCCGTCGTCGCCCAGCACCGCTACGGCTCCGGCACCACCCACGCCCGCCGCCTCCTCACCACCGGCGAACTCGGCACCCCCCGCGTCGCCCACTGCCAGACCACCTGGTACCGCAACACCGACTACTACGCCGTCGACTGGCGCGGACGCTGGGCCACCGAAGGCGGCGGCCCCACCATGGGCCACGGCATCCACCAAACCGACCTCCTCCTCCACCTCCTCGGCGACTGGACCGAAATCCGCGCCCTCGCCGGCCGCCTCGTCCACGACATCGAAAGCGAAGACGTCTCCACCGCCCTCGTCCGCTTCGCAGGCGGCACCATCGCCACCGTCGTCAACAGCGTCCTCTCCCCCCACGAAGTCAGCCGCATCCGCATCGACTGCGACGACGCCACCGTCGAACTCACCCACCTCTACGGCCACACCAACAACGACTGGACCTACACCCCCCGACCCGGCATCGACGACACCCGCGTCACCAACTGGCGCACCAACCCCGACGACACCCCCAGCTCACACGCCGCCCAACTCGCCGGCATCATCCATGCCTACCGCACCGGCACCCGCCCACCCGGCAGCGGCCCCGACGCCCGCCGCACCATCGAATTCAACGCCGCCCTCTACAAAGCCGCCTTCACCGGCCGCCCCGTCCACGCCGGCGACATCACCCCCGACGACCCCTACTACACCGCCATGCACGGCAACCACCCCGACTGGGCCCCCGCCACCACCGAGGAGCAGCAGTGACCGACGCCCCCCTCACCGTCACCCACACCCACGGCGAACGGATCAGCGTCGACGCCGCAGGCACCGAAATCCTCTCCTACGTCTACCGCCCCGACCCCGAAGCGTACGAATCCCCCAAACCGTACGCCCACCCCCTCCGCACCCTCGCCGGCCACCTCGTCACCGGCTACCGCCCCAACGACCACCGCTGGCACAAAGGCGTCCAGATGACCGCCAGCCACCTCTCCGAACAGAACTTCTGGGGCGGCAACTCCTACATCCACGGCCAGGGCTACCAGCGCATCCCCGAACGCGTCGGCACCATGCGCCACGACGGCTTCACCGCCGTCACCACCACCCCCGAACGCGCCGACATCACCGAAAACCTCACCTGGATCAACCACACCGGCCAGCACTGGGCCACCGAAACCCGCACCCTCGCCATCCACACCGCCGACACCACCCACAGCGCCTGGACCCTCGAATGGTCCATCGACCTCACCAACATCCGCGGCGAACCCCTCCACTTCGGCAGCCCCACCACCGCAGGCCGCACCATGGCCGGCTACACCGGCCTCCAATGGCGCGGCCCCCGCGACTTCACCGGCGGCCAGATCCTCACCCCCACCGGCCCCAGCACCGACGCCGACACCATGGGCACCCCCGCCACCACCACCCCCTGGATCGCCTTCACCGCCCAGCACGACGACCACGACGGCCACTCCACCCTCATCTTCGACCACGCCCCCGAAAACAGCGCCGAAACCGCCATCCACCCCTCCCACTGGTTCGTCCGCTCCACCCCCATCCCCACCGTCGCCTTCTCCTGGGCCTTCTTCGACGAATTCGAACTCCCCCCAGGCGACTCCTTCCACTACCGCTACCGCATCGTCATCGCAGACGGCGCCTGGGACACCGACCACATCACCACCTACCTGAAGAACCACCCCTGGTAACGACAGGACGGACCCCATGACCACCCTGCACAACCCCCTCCCCGGCGCCATCGGCGTCTCCCACATCACCGCCTACGACTGGCCCGCCCCCGACGGCGCCTGCGGCGGCAGCCCCCACATGCACCTCGCATGCACCGAGGCCTACGTGGTAACCGCCGGAGAGGGGGCGGTGCAAACCCTCACCCCCACCGGATACACCGAAACCCCCCTCCACCCCGGCGTCATCGCCTGGTTCACCCCCGGCACCATCCACCGCATGATCAACGGCGACGGCAACCTCCACGTCACCGTCCTCATGCAGAACAGCGGCCTCCCCGAAGCCGGCGACGCCGTCTTCACCTTCCCACCCCACATCCTCGCCGACCCCGACCGCTACGCCCACGCAGCCACCCTCCCCGGCAAAGAAGGCCCAGCCGTCGAACAAGCCGCACGAACCCGCCGCGACCTCGCCCTCGAAGGCTACGAAACACTCCGCACCGCAACACGCGACGGAGACCCCGCACCCCTGCACGCCTTCCACCAGGCAGCGGCACGCCTGGCAGCCCCCAAGGTCGCCGAATGGCGCACCCGCTGGCAGGACGGCGCCCTGGCAGCCGCCCGCACCACCGGAGAACACCTGGCCGCCCTCGCCGAGGCCGACCCCACCCACCTCTCCCACGCCCGCATCACCACCAGCACCCCGACCCGCGCCGCGGGCTACGGCATGTGCGGACGCCGCCAGGAGTACGAGATCCCCGGCACCACACTCCCGTACTACGGCGAGTAGCGAGCCGGCCGCTCAGAACTTCGGACCGACATGGGCGTCCATGAGCGCCACGGACGCCCTCCGGGCCACGGATATGGTCTGTGCCCGCCGCCGCTGACGCAGGTGTTTCCAGGCCACGCCCAGGGAGTCGAGCGTGTCGGTGTACAGCCGGATGATGTCGTCCGAGGTGTTGGTGAAGAAGTACCGGGGGTATTCGTAGCGCTTGGGCTGCCCGGCGATGGTCCGGGTGGTCCAGTTGATCACGCGTGAGCCGTCCGAATGGATGAGCCCACGCACGAACTCCCAGGGGTGAGCGCGGACGATCCGTTGTTGCCACGGTTCGAGGGCGATGGGGCGCTCATGCTTCCTGCCGGGGCCGTGCTGCGGGAAGAGGCAGGTCAGGTGTTTGGAGGAGAGCTTCACGTCCGCGCAGCCCGTCTTGCGGCGACGGTGGACGGAGTTGCCCGGGAAGACCGAGCGCATCGCCGCTTCGCAGGCGTCCATCAGGCCGGGCCACGCATTGCCACAGGTGATCGCCAGGACGGGTGCACGGTGCTGCGCATGCTGGACGATGTACCCGTCCCCCAGGTAGAGACCCAGGAGGTAGGAGTAGGCCGCCTCGTCCAGGTCGCACCCGTCGCAGCGTGGGCACGGGCGAGGCCGGATGCCCGGAGCTGTCCCCGAGGCCGTCCGATCGATGTGTGTCCAGTAACTGACGGTTCCCGGCGGCACGTCGAGCAGTCGGGCAACGTCGGCGTTGGTGACACCGGAGCGAACGAGCGCGACTGCTCTGCTCCGGATGAGGGGATCGTGCATGGCCCGATCATGGAGGCGAGGCGGTGCACGTATCGTGCGATCGGACGGTTGTTCCCCCGAAAGAGGGGCGCTGGTCCCGAATCGCTGATCAACCTTCGAATCGAAGGCAAAGTGCCCCGAGTGGGATTCGAACCCACACTGTCGGTGGTTTGAGCACCGTCTCTCTAACCGTTGGAGTACCGGGGCCTTGGAAAGCAAGGTTGCAGCTTCCTGCTGTGCCACTAGCGTACCGCAGGTAGGTACCCTCAATGGTGCCCCCATCCTGCAGGAAACGAGGAGCAACGTGAGCACCCCCGAGGTCCCCGACGAGCCCACTGACACCGGTACCGGCGCGGGAAGCGCGCATGTGCCGCCGTTGACCACCCGTGTCGTCATCGCCGAGGACGAGGCCCTGATCCGGCTGGATCTCAAAGAGATGCTGGAGGAGGAGGGCTATTCCGTCGTCGGGGAGGCCGGGGACGGTGAGCGGGCCGTCGAGCTGGCGCGGGAGCTGCGCCCGGATCTGGTCATTCTCGATGTGAAAATGCCCGTCATGGATGGCATCTCCGCCGCCGAAAAGATCGCCGGGGAGGCCATCGCCCCGGTGCTGATGCTGACCGCCTTCTCGCAGCGCGATCTCGTGGAGCGGGCGCGTGATGCGGGGGCGATGGCGTATCTCGTGAAGCCGTTCAGCAAGAGCGATGTGATTCCGGCGATCGAGATCGCGGTCTCGCGCTTCACCGAGCTGAAGACGCTGACCAAGGAGGTCGCGGACCTGGCGCAGCGGCTGGAGACGCGGAAGCTGGTGGATCGGGCGAAGAGTGTGTTGCAGACGCAGTACGGGTTGTCGGAGCCGGCGGCGTTCCGGTGGATTCAGAAGACGTCGATGGATCGGCGGTTGTCGATGCATCAGGTGGCGGAGGCTGTGATTCAGGACGCCGAGGAGAAGAAGCAGCGGAAGTAGGTTTCGGCGGGCTGGAATTGGGGAAGCCGGGCGGTGTTTGCCCGGCTTCCCCTTTTTTGCTGCCTCTTCGGGGGCGGCGTCGTGTCTTGGCTGGATTGTTCGCTCAGCGGTAAGCAGTGTTCTGTTTCCGACGCGTGACGCAGATCACGAGGCGGTCACATCTGTGTCGGCTGTCTATCTGTGCCGCGCACATGGGCAATAGATTCCGCACACGCCATGCGGCTGTCGTGGGGCGTTGTCAAAGATCTTCTCGCTGGCCTCCAGGGGGTTTTGCTCGTGCTCAACAGATCCATCGTGAAGCTGGCGATACCTGTCGCCATCGGTGCGCTCGCGCTCACCGCGTGCGGCAGTGACGATGGCGACAGCAATGGCGGCGGTGGCGGGGGCGGCGGCACCACGTACAAGATCGCCTACCAGGGTCCGCTGTCGGGTGACAACGTGGCGCTCGGCGAGAACATGCAGAACGGGATTCAGCTGGCGATCAATGAGGCCAATGAGTCGGGTGACTACGACTTCACGGTGGAGTACGTGGCCACTGATGACCGGGGTGTGGAGGGTCAGGCGACGGCTGCGGCGCAGCTGGTGATCGATGACGAGGATGTGATCGCGGCGATCGGTCCGGCGTTCTCGGGGCCGGCGGAGGTGGCGGCGCCGCTGTACGGGGAGGCGGGGGTGCTGGCGGTGTCGTCGTCGGCGACGAATCCGACGCTGACGGAGCAGGGTTTCCCGACGTTCTTGCGGGCGGTGCCGAACGACTTCGCGCAGGGTGCGGGGATGGCGCAGTTCCTGGCGGCTCAGGATGGTGTGGAGAAGGTCATCCTGGTCGACAATGTGACGCCGTACGGTGAGGGTCTGGCCGAGGTGGCGGAGGCGTCGCTGACGGAGCTGGGTCTTGAGGTGGAGCGTTCGAGCGTTCCGGTGGATACTCCGGATTACAGCGGTGCGGCGCGTACGGTGGTGCAGTCGGGTGCGGATGCGCTGGTCTACGCGGGTTACTACCAGACGGCGGGTCCGTTCGCGGCGAGTCTGAAGGACGCGGGTTTCGACGGGATCGCGGTGTCGGGTGACGGCACCAATGACATGCAGTTCCTGTCGCTGGCGGGTGCGGCGTCCGAGGGCTGGTATCTGACGTGTCCGTGTACGGATGCGACGGCGGACGAGGCGACGGCTGATTTTGCGGAGCGGTATCAGAGCGCG
Organism: Streptomyces harbinensis; assembly: GCF_900116145.1. GTDB lineage: Bacteria > Actinomycetota > Actinomycetes > Streptomycetales > Streptomycetaceae > Streptomyces > Streptomyces carpaticus. The sequence goes on from NZ_FPAB01000003.1 coordinate 610,730, forward strand.
TTCAACCAGCCGCCGGGTACGTATTCGGCGGAGTCGTACGACGTGGCGCAGATGATCATCAGTGCGATCGCGGAGCTGGGTGCGGAGGCGAACCGGGACTCGCTGTACGAGGCGGTGGCGACGGGTTCGTACGAGGGGCTGACGAAGACGTTCTCGTTCGATGAGAACGGTGAGTTCACGAATGACGCGATCTTCATGTACCAGGTGCAGGGTGATGACATCGCGTATCTGGGGCCGATCGAGGAGTTGACCGGCGGCTGATCGGCGGGTTGCCCGTCGCTTTCCCAGTGAGTTGTCGGCGGGGCGCGGTGTGTCATCGCGCCCCGCTTGCTTTGTGCCCGTTTCGCTAAAGGAAGTCAGCTCCATGTCCCTACAGGATTTCTGGGACGTTTTCGTCCTCGGGGTGGTGCTCGGCTCGTTGTATGCCGTCATCGCCATTGGCTACACGCTTGTTTATGGTGTTCTGCAGCTTCTGAACTTCGCGCACAGCGAGGTGTTCATGTCCGGCGGTTTCGGCGGACTCATCGTGTTGACGGTGGTGGTGCCGGCGGCGGATCCGAGTGGGATTCAGTCGGCGGGCTATGTGTTGCTCGGTATGTTGGCCGGTGCGGCGCTGGGTGGTGGTGTGGCGTACGGTCTGGAGCGGGTGGCGTACCGTCCGTTGCGGCGGCGGGGTGCGCCGCGTCTGGTGTTTCTGATCACGGCGATCGGTGCGTCGTTCTTCATCTACAACCTGGCGGGCAAGATTTTCGGCCGGAATGCGAGCCGGATGCCGTCGATGTATGAGAACAAGACGTTGTTCACGTTGTTCGGGGCGCCGATCAATGTGACGCAGGCGCTGGTGGTGGTGTCGGCGGTGCTGATGCTGATTCTGGTGGACTTCGTGGTGAATCGGACGAAGCTGGGGTCGGGTATCCGGGCGGTGGCGCAGGATCCGGAAGTGGCGTCGTTGATGGGTGTGAACATCGACAAGGTGGTGTCGCGCACCTTTGTGCTGGGTGGGTTGATGGGTGGTGTGGCCGGCTTCTTGTACGGGACGACGACCCAGGTGTGGTACACGATGGGCTTCTTGCCGGGTATTACGGCGTTCGCGGCTGCGGTGCTGGGGGGTATCGGCAATGTGCGGGGGGCGATGCTGGGCGGGATGGTGCTGGGTGTCGTTGAGGCCATGACGGTGGAGATCTGGGGCGACGCGTGGCGGTATGTGGGCGCGTTCGCGGTGTTGGTGGCGGTGCTGATGTTCCGTCCGACCGGGATTCTGGGCGAGCGGGTTGCGAGGACGGCATGAGCACGGTGAGGGATTCGAAGGGCCGGGAGCGGGTGCCGTCGGCGGCGAGCTTGCGGCGGGTGCGCTGGTATCAGGAGGCGCGGTGGAAGCGTCTTGTGGCTCTGTTGGTGCTGGCGGTGGTCGGTGCGCAGGTGACGGGGGTGCAGGGTACTTCGACGGATATTTTCTATGCGTTGGGGGAGAATTTCACCGGTACGGGGATCTGGATCTGGCTGGCGCTGTGTGTGGGCGTGTGGGTGATCCGGGAGTTTTTGAGTGAGCCGGTGAACCGGGGGTGGGTGGCGTCGCGGGATCGGGTGTCGCAGCCGGTCGCGCGGGTGCGTGGTGTGTGGCAGGCGGATCCGCGGTTGCGGTACGGCGGTGGTGCGCTGCTGCTGGTGGTGCTGATTCTGTTGCCGTTGTGGCTGTCGACGTACTGGCAGCAGGTGATGGTGGACCAGATCGCTATTTTTGTGTTGTTGGCGATCGGTTTGAATGTGGTGATCGGCTGGGCCGGGATGCTGGATCTGGGTTTTGTGGCGTTTTTTGCCATCGGGGCCTATTCGGCGGCGTTCTGGACGGGTTCGCTGCCGGTGGAGCCTCCGGTGGTGCTGAACACGTTCCTGGTGATTCCGATCGCGATTGTGACGTGTTTGCTGGCGGGGGTGTTGCTGGGGGCGCCGACGCTGCGGTTGCGGGGTGACTATCTGGCGATCGTGACGCTGGGGTTCCATGAGATCGTGTATCTGGCGGCGCGGAACTGGACTGATTTCACGGGTGGTTCGCGGGGCGCGCGGATGTCGGAGCGGTTTGTGATCGATCTGGGGTTCTGGCGTTTCGAGTGGGGTCTTGATCCGAAGCCGTATTACTGGTTGTTGCTGGGCTTCATCGTGGTGATCATTTTCTTGTTCCTGCGGTTGGAGCATTCGCGGGTGGGCCGGGCGTGGACGGCGATCCGTGAGGATGAGGTGGCTGCGGCTTCGACGGGTGTGAACACGGTGCGGATGAAGCTGCTGGCGTTCGCGATCGGTGCGTCGACGTCGGGTGTGGCGGGTGTGGTGTACGCGAGCAAGGTGGCGTTCATCTCGCCGGAGAATTTTGTGCTGTTGTTGTCGATCCTGGTGCTGGCGTATGTGATCTTCGGTGGTATGGGGTCGATTCCGGGTGTGCTGGCGGGGGCGGCACTGTTGATCTGGCTGCCGGAGTATCTGCGGGATTCGGTGGATCCGCAGGACCGTTTCATGTACCTGGGTGCGCTGCTGGTTGTGATGATGATTTACCGGCCGCAGGGTCTGTTGCCGTCGAAGCGGAGGCAGCGTGAGCTTCGACTGGCGGAGGAGAAGGCGTGATGGCCAAGACGGAGCAGGTGGCGGAGGCCGGCGGGAACGTGCTGGAGGTTTCCGGTGTCACGTTGCGGTTCGGTGGTCTGACGAGTCTGAACGATGTGTCCTTGTCGATGGGCCGGGGTGAGATTCTGGCGATCATCGGGCCGAATGGTGCGGGGAAGACGTCGTTCTTCAATTCGGTGACGGGTGCGTATCTGCCGCAGGAGGGCACGATCGGCTTTCTGCCGCGGGCGGGTGGCCGGCACGAGTTGCGGGGCTGCAAGCCGTATCTGGTGTCGCGGCACGGGGTGTCGCGTACGTTCCAGAACATCCGGTTGTTCGGGGCGCTGACGGCGCTGGAGAACGTGAAGATCGCGGTGGAGACGCGGCAGAAGACGGATGCGGTGTCGATCATGCTGGGTTTGCCGCATGCGCGGCGTGCGGAGCGTGAGAGTGATCGGCGTGCGCACGAGGTGCTGGCGTTCGTGGGTCTGGAGGGCCGGCTGAACGAGTTGGCGTCGTCGCTCAGTTATGGCGAGCAGCGGCGGCTGGAGATCGCGCGGGCGTTGGCGACGGGTCCTGAGTTGTTGCTGCTGGATGAGCCGGCGGCGGGGACGAACCCGACGGAGAAGCGGGATCTGGAGGATCTGATCCGCCGGATCAATGCCGATCTCGGGGTGAGTGTGCTGCTGATCGAGCACGACATGAAGCTGGTGATGTCGGTGGCGGACCGGGTGGTGGTGCTGAACTTCGGGAAGAAGATCGCCGAGGGGACGCCGGGTGAGGTGCAGCGTGATCCGGCGGTGATCGAGGCGTATCTGGGTGCTTCGGCGGAGGAGGACGCGGCGGCGGTGGCGGATGTGGTGGCCGGGCAGGCTGCTTCGGGTGCCGCCGAGGGTGAGGTGAAGGGCGCATGAGTACGCAGCTGACGAAGGACGGTGCGGCGCAGGGGTCGTCGGCGGCTCCGGCGTTGCTGGAGTTGCGTGAGCTCCATGTGTTCTACGGGGCGATCGAGGCGCTGAAGGGTGTCGAGCTGTCGGTGGCGGAGGGGGAGGTCGTCGCGCTGCTGGGTGCCAATGGTGCGGGCAAGTCGACGACGCTGAAGACCGCTTCGGGGATGCTGAAGCCGCGTTCGGGTGAGGTGCTGCTGCGCGGGGAGCGGGTGGACGGGATTCCGTCGCACGAGCTGGTGCGGTTCGGGATCGGTCATGTGCCCGAGGGGCGGCGGGTGTTCGCCCGGATGTCGGTGGTGGAGAACCTCCAGATGGGGGCGTACCGGTTGCGGCGTCCGGATCCGGCGGACATGGACCGGGTGTTCACGCTGTTTCCGCGGCTGGCGGAGCGCCGTAAGCAGTTGGCGGGGACGCTGTCGGGTGGTGAGCAGCAGATGCTGGCGATCGGGCGGGCCCTGATGGGGAAGCCGGAGCTTCTGTTGCTGGATGAGCCGTCGATGGGTCTGGCGCCGCTGATCGTGCAGCAGATTTTCGACATTCTGCGGGAGATCAACGAGCAGGGGACGACGCTGTTGCTGGTGGAGCAGAACGCTTCGCAGGCGTTGCAGCTGGCGGATCGTGGCTATGTGCTGGAGACGGGTGCGGTGGTGATGTCGGACGACGCGTCCGAGTTGCTGACGCATCCGCGGGTGCGGGCGGCGTATCTGGGGGAGGCCGCCGAGTAGCGGCCTCCCGTTGCGGGTGGGCCCCGTCGTCCGGTCAGTGGGCGGCGGGGCTCGTGCCGTTCGTGGTGTTCGTGCTGCTTGTGGTGTTCGTGGTGTCGGTGGTGCCGTTGGGGGCGGCGGGGCGCAGGGCGCAGGTGAGGCGGGCGGTGCAGACGCGTTTGCCGTGGTCGTCGGTGATGACGATGTCGTAGGTGGCGGAGGTGCGTCCGGCGTGGACGGGGGTGGCGGTGCCGGTGATGGTGCCGGTGCGTACCGCGCGGTGGTGGGTGCAGTTGAGGTCGACTCCGACGGCGATTTTCTGGGGGCCGCCGTGGAGCATGGCGCCGATGGAGCCGAGGGTTTCGGCGAGGACGGCGGAGGCGCCGCCGTGGAGGAGGCCGTAGGGCTGGGTGTTGCCTTCGACGGGGAGGGTGCCGACGACGCGGGTGGGGGCGGCTTCCTGGACCTGGACGCCCATGCGGGTTCCGAGGGCGCCGGCGGAGAACAGCTGGGGCAGGTCGATGCCCAGGCCGGCCCACTGCTCGATGATGTCGTGCGGGAACCGGGTGCTGGTGGTCTGGTCGGTCATGGCGTACGGCTCCGATCGTGCGCTTGTGGCGTGTCGGGACGGTGGTCCGTACAGGGTTGTATCAGGTGGTGTGGCGGCTGGTGGGGGTGAGGCGGATGACGATGGATTTGCTGGTGGGGGTGTTGGAGGTCTTGGCGGTGGCGTCGAGGGGGACGAGGACGTTGGTTTCGGGGTAGTAGGCGGCGGCGCAGCCGGGGGCGGTGGGGTAGTGGACGACGCGGAAGCCGGGGGCGGTGCGTTCGGTGCCGTCGGTCCATTCGCTGGTGAGGTCGGCGTAGGTGCCGTCGTCGAGGCCGAGTCGCCGGGCGTCGTCGGGGTGGACGAAGACGACGCGCCGGCCGCCTTTGATGCCGCGGTAGCGGTCGTCGAGGCCGTAGATGGTGGTGTTGTACTGGTCGTGGGAGCGGAGGGTCTGGAGGAGGAGGCGGCCTTCGGGGACGCGGGGCCAGGTGAGGGGTTCGGCGGTGAAGTTGGCTTTGCCGGTGGTGGTGGGGAAGGTGCGGCTGTCGCGGGGCGGGTGGGGGAGGGCGAAGCCGCCGGGTCGGGCGACTTTGGTGTTGAAGTCGTCGAAGCCGGGGACGACGCGGGCGATGCGGTCGCGGATGCGGTCGTAGTCGGCGGCGAATTCTTCCCAGGGGGTGGTGGAGCCGGGGCCGAGGACGCGGCGGGCGAGGGCGCACAGGATGGCGGTCTCGGAGCGCAGGTGGGGGCCTGCGGGGGCGAGCCGGCCGCGGGAGGCGTGGACCATGCCCATGGAGTCCTCGACGGTGACGAACTGGTCGCCGCCGTCGGGGCGGCGGTCGCGTTCGGTGCGGCCGAGGGTGGGGAGGATGAGGGCGCGGCGGCCGGTGACGCAGTGTGAGCGGTTGAGTTTGGTGGAGACCTGGACGGTGAGGCGCGCGCCGGCGAGGGCGGTTTCGGTGACGGCGGAGTCGGGGGTGGCGGAGACGAAGTTGCCGCCGACGGCGAGGAAGACTTTGACGCGGCCGTCGCGCAGGGCGCGGATGGTTTCGACGGTGTCGAGGCCGTGCTCGCGGGGCGGTGTGAAGCCGAATTCGCGTTCGAGGGCGTCGAGGAGCTGGGGGGTGGGGCGTTCGCAGATGCCCATGGTGCGGTCGCCCTGGACGTTGCTGTGGCCGCGTACCGGGCAGACTCCGGCGCCGGGGCGGCCGATGTTGCCGCGCAGCAGGAGGAAGTTGACGATTTCCTGGATGGTGGGCACGGAGTTCTTGTGCTGGGTGAGGCCCATGGCCCAGCAGACGATGATGCTGCGGGAGGCGAGGATCAGCTCCAGGGCGGCTTCGATGTTCTCGCGGGTGAGGCCGGTGGCTTCGAGGGCCTGGTCCCAGGTGGTGGCGCGGGTGGCGGTGGCGAAGTCCTGGAAGCCGTGGGTGTGGTCGCGGATGAACGCGTCGTCGGTGGCGCCGTCCCGTTCCAGCAGGAGTTTGTTGAGGATGCGGAAGAGTGCCTGGTCGCCGCCGAGCCGGATCTGGAGGAAGAGGTCGGTGAGGTCGGTGCCGGGGCCGGCGAGTCCGCGGGGGGTCTGCGGGTTGTGGAAGTTCCGCAGGCCGGCTTCGGGCAGCGGGTTGATCGTCATGATTTTGGCGCCGGCGTGTTTGGCGCCTTCGAGGGCGGTGAGCATCCGCGGGTGGTTGGTGCCGGGGTTCTGGCCGGCGACGATGATGAGGTCGGCCTTTTCGAGGTCGTCGAGCAGGACGCTGCCCTTGCCGATGCCGAGGGTGTCGCCCAGCGCGTAGCTGGAGGACTCGTGGCACATGTTGGAGCAGTCGGGCAGGTTGTTGGTGCCGAACTCGCGGGCGAACAGCTGGTAGACGAAGGCGGCTTCGTTGCTGGTGCGGCCGGAGGTGTAGAAGGCGGCCTCGTCGGGTGAGTCGAGTGCGTTGAGTTCGCCGGCGATGAGGTCGAGGGCGGCGTCCCAGCCGATGGGGGTGTAGTGGGTGGCGCCCTCGGCCAGGTACATGGGTTCGGTGAGCCGGCCCTGCTGTCCGAGCCAGTAGCCGGAGCGTTCGCGCAGGTCGGCGACGGAGTGCTCGGCGAAGAACGCGGGGGTGATCCGGCGCAGGGTGGCTTCCTCGGCGACGGCCTTGGCGCCGTTCTCGCAGAATTCGGCGGTGTGCGGCTTGCCGGGTTCGGGCCAGGCGCAGCCGGGGCAGTCGAAGCCGTCGTGCTGGTTGACGCGCAGGAGGGTGAGGGCGGTGCGCCGCAGGCCCATCTGCTGCTGGGCGGTGCGCAGGGCGTGGGTGATGGCGGGCAGGCCGACGGAGGATTCCTTGGGGGCGCCGACCTGGGGGGCGTCCTGGACCGGATCGGAGGCGGGCGGCTTGGCGGACATGGGCGGCTCTCCTTTGACGCGGACGGCGGACGGGCCGGGGCGCGGCCGGGTGGGCCGCGCGGGCCAGGGTGCGATCGTGTCATGCCGGGCCGCCGGTGGCACGGGTCGGGCGCGGACCGTCGCGGCGGGTGCGGCCGGGGCGGCGGGGCGGGCCGGATGGCGGCCGGGCGGGACTGTCAGTGGTCCGTGGGAGGATCGGTGACGTGGCTGAGAACGCATCGCACCCCCAGACGACCTCGGCGCCGCGTCTGCTCCTGCTGGACGGGCACTCGCTGGCGTACCGCGCGTTTTTCGCGCTGCCCGCGGAGAATTTCACGACGGCTGTCGGGCAGCCGACGAACGCGATCTACGGCTTCGCCTCCATGCTGGCGAATACGCTGCGTGATGAGGAGCCCACGCATCTGGCGGTGGCGTTCGACGTGTCGCGCAAGACGTGGCGCTCCGATCGCTACGACGGGTACAAGGCGACCCGTTCGGCGTCCCCCGACGAGTTCAAGGGGCAGGTGGAGCTGATCGGGGAGCTGCTGGACACCATGCGGGTGCGGCGCTTCGCGGTGGACGGGTTCGAGGCGGACGATGTGATCGCCACCTTGGCGACGCGGGCGGCCGACGAGGGCTTCCAGGTGTCGATCGTCACCGGTGACCGGGACTGCTTCCAGCTGGTGAGCGACCGGATCACGGTGCTGTATCCGACGAAGGGTGTTTCCGAGCTGACCCGGTTCACGCCGGAGAAGGTGGAGGAGCGGTACGGCCTGACCCCGGCCCGGTATCCGGATTACGCGGCCCTGCGCGGCGACCCGTCGGACAATCTGCCCGGCATTCCGGGGGTGGGGGAGAAGACGGCCGCCAAGTGGATCCACCAGTTCGGCTCGCTGGACGCGCTGCTGGAGCGGGCGGACGAGGTGAAGGGCAAGGCGGGCGCCAATCTGCGCGAGCACCTGGAGTCGGTGCGGCTGAACCGGGAGCTGACCGAGCTGGTCCGCGACATGGAGCTGGAGTGCGGCCCGGTGGACCTGGTGCGCTCCCCGTACGACCGGGAGGCGATGACCGTCCTGCTGGACGTGCTGGAGTTCCGCAACCCGAGCCTGCGGGAGCGGCTGTTCGCGGTGGACCCGGGCGCGGCCGGTGAGGAGACGGTGCCGGCCGAGGGCGTCGCCGTCGACGGCACGGTGCTGGCGGCCGGCGAGCTGGGCCCGTGGCTGGCCGGGCAGGACGGGCAGCGGCTGGGCGTGGCCACCCTGGACGACTGGAAGCTGGGCGCGGGCGCGGTGCGCGCGGTGGCGCTGGCGACCGGGGAGGGCCCGGCGGCCTGGTTCGATCCGGCGGCGCTGGACGAGGCGGACGAGCGGGCCTTCGCCGGCTGGCTGGCGGACGCCGGCCGCCCCAAGGTGGTGCACGGCGCCAAGGGCCTGATGCGGGTGTTCGCCGAGCACGGCTGGCAGCTCGCCGGCGTCGCCATGGACACCGCGCTGGCCGCGTACCTGGTCCAGCCGGGCCGCCGCTCCTTCGCCCTGGACGCGCTGAGCGTGGAGTTCCTGGGCCGCGAGCTGGACCGGCCGGAGGACGACGGCGGGCAGCTGGCGTTCGGCGCCGACGACGAGGCCGAGGCGCAGGCCCTGATGCGGCAGGCCCGGGCCGTCCTCGACCTGGGCGCGGCCTTCGAGGGCCGGCTGGCGGACGTCGGCGCCGCGGAGCTGCTGCACGATCTGGAGATTCCGGTGTCCGCGCTGCTGGCCCGCATGGAGCGCGCCGGGATCGCCGCCGACCGCCCGCACCTGGAGCGGATGGAGCAGCGGTTCGCCGCCGCCGTGCAGCAGGCGGTGGGCGAGGCCCACGCCTCGGTGGGCCACGAGTTCAACCTCGGCTCGCCCAAGCAGCTCCAGGAGGTGCTGTTCGGCGAGCTGGGGCTGCCGAAGACGAAGAAGACGAAGACCGGCTTCACCACCGACGCGGACGCCCTGCTGTGGCTGGCCGGGCAGACCGAGCACGAGCTGCCGGTGATCATGCTGCGGCACCGGGAGCAGGCCAAGCTGCGCACCACGGTGGAGGGGCTGATCAAGACGATCGCCTCCGACGGCCGCATCCACACCACCTTCCAGCAGACCGTCGCCGCCACCGGCCGGCTCTCCTCCACCGACCCCAACCTGCAGAACATCCCGGTGCGCACCGACGAGGGCCGCGCCATCCGGGGCGGGTTCGTGGTCGGCGAGGGCTACGAGACGCTGCTCACGGCCGACTACAGCCAGATCGAGCTGCGGGTGATGGCCCACCTGTCGGAGGACGCCGGGTTGATCGAGGCGTTCACCTCCGGCGAGGACCTGCACACCACGGTCGCCTCGCAGGTCTTCGCCGTCGGCAAGGACGACGTGGACGCCGAGATGCGCCGCAAGATCAAGGCGATGAGCTACGGCCTGGCGTACGGCCTGTCGGCGTTCGGTCTCTCGCAGCAGCTGTCGATCAGCCCGGACGAGGCACGCAAGCTGATGGACACCTACTTCGAGCGCTTCGGCGGGGTCCGTGACTACCTCCAGCGGGTGGTCGACGAGGCGCGCGCCACCGGGTACACCGAGACGATGCTCGGCCGCCGCCGCTATCTGCCGGACCTCACCAGCTCGAACCGGCAGCGCCGGGAGATGGCCGAGCGGATGGCGCTGAACGCCCCGATCCAGGGCACGGCTGCGGACATCGTGAAGATCGCGATGCTGCGGGTGGACGAGGCCCTGACGCAGAAGCGGCTGCGTTCGCGGATGCTGCTCCAGGTCCACGACGAAATCGTGCTGGAGGTCGCCCCGGGTGAGCGCGAGGCGGTGGAGGCGCTGGTGCGTGAACAGATGCCGAACGCCGTCTCGCTGCGCGCCCCGCTGGATGTGTCCGTCGGCTGGGGCGACACCTGGGAGTCGGCCGCGCACTAGGCACGCCCCACAGCGCCCGCTGACGGCCCGGCACCGCGGGGTGCCGGGCCGGGCGTCACCCCGGGGAAAGGCCAAGTTCCTCAAAGTGTCACGGGGTTGGGACACGTGCGCACCGTCGGACGCCTGCGGGCGGCGGTGTTCGCACGTATCGTACTGTCGGACCTGTCGACGGGTACCAAGCGTGACATGGGAGGGGACGCGCGTGACGTTGCGCATCGGGAGATTCCGCAGGGGGATATCCGGCTCGGCGGTGGCGGCGGCGGCCATGGCCGCCCTGACCGCCTCCCAGGCCTCCGAGGTCCTGGCCACCGAGCCCGCCGGGGAGCCCGACCCCCGGGAGAACGCGGCACAGGAACAGCCGGGCACCGACCGGGAACACCTGGGGCTGCCCTACCACACCGATCTGCCGCCGCTGGTCCCGATCGGTCCGGCGGAGCCGCCGCTCGACCTCGGCTACGGTCCGGACGGCGAGGGGGAGGCCGGAGGGGGCGGCGCGGCCATCCCGCCGGGCGCGGCAGAGTCCGGCATCCCGGCCACCGTGCTGGACGCCTATCTGCGGGCCGAGGCGGCTCTGGCCTCTTCCACGCCCGGCTGCGGCCTGGACTGGGAGGTGCTGGCGGCCATCGGCAAGGTCGAGTCCGGTCACGCGAGCGGCGGCCGGGTCGACGCCGACGGCAACACCCTCACCCCGATCCGCGGCCCGCAGCTCAACGGCAACGGCTTCGCGAGGATCCTGGACACCGACGGCGGACGCTGGGACGGCGACCCGGTCTACGACCGCGCGGTGGGGCCGATGCAGTTCATCCCCTCCACCTGGGCCTCCTGGGGCGCGGATGGCAACGGGGACGGCATCAAGGACCCCAACAACGTGTACGACGCGACGCTGGCCGCCGGGAACTACCTGTGCGCCGGTGGCCGGGACCTCACCACCGAGGACGGGCTGAACCGGGCGCTGCTGAGCTACAACTACTCGTGGGACTACGTTCGCACGGTGCGCTCCTGGCTGGAGTTCTACTCCCAGGGCGTCCACGAGGTGCCGGACGGCACCGGCCAACTGCCCACCAGCCCCGGCCCGGGCCGGGACGGCGCCCGGCAGCCGGAGCGGGACGGCGCCGACCGCACGCCGCAGACCCCCGGGAGCGGTGACCGGGAGAAGCCGGCCGGGGAGAAGCCCGCCGCCCCCAAGCCGGCCGACCCCGTCGAGGGCGGCATCAAGCCGGTCGACCCCGCGCCGGCCGACCCGCCGGCCGGCGGAGACCCGGACGACTCGGAAGGCTCGGACGACCCGGACGGTCCGGACGAGCCCGGCACCCCCGGTGAGCCGGAGGAGCCCGGGCAGCCAGGCGAGCCCGAGGACCCGGACGAGCCGGGTGACCCGGGCGAGCAGCCGGAGTGCCCGGTGGACCCGGACGGCGAGGAGCCGGAGGAGGACACCGGCGCGGACGGCGGGAGCGACACCGGTGCCGACGCCGGTGACACCGACCCCTCCCGCGAGGGCGAGGGGACCGGCGAAGGCGAGGGGAACGGCGAGAACGGCGAGAACGAGGAGACCGAGGACCCGGACGGCGCCGAGGGGTGCGACGACCCCGAGGACGGGGACACCGACCCGGACGGCGACGACCCGGACGGGGACGGCGAGGACGGCAAGGACGAGGACGGGACGGACTCCGGCACCGCGACCGGCGGCGACACGCCGGTGACGCAGACCGCCGCCGCGGCCACCCGCCGCGTCTGATCACCCGCACCGCGCACGGCGCGCCCGGGTCCGCACGGACCCCGGCGCGCCGTTTGCGTACGCTCGGGGGTGCGCCACGCCCGGCGAGAGGGTGATCTTGACCCCGGCCGGCCGGAGAACTGCCGGTTTTGGCTGGATATCGCATGGGGTGGGGCGAACCACGCATTGACCCCGCTGAGATGCGCCCGTATGCTATAAGACGCGCTGCGGGCCTGTGCGCCTCGGACGGAGCAGGCCGCGCTCGCACTTGTTGTATGTCCCCTCGGTTGTCGAGGCGCTTTCGGAAGCGGTAGCTCCGGAGAGCGCTTCTCAGGCTGTCCGGCTTCGGCAGTGCGATACGGGCCCCGTGCGTAGTAGTGCCTACGACACCTTGTCCGTACCGGAGCCCTTTACCACATGACGAGCAGCACCGAGACCACCGTGACCACCCCGCAGGTTGCGGTCAACGACATCGGTTCCGAGGAAGACTTCCTCGCCGCGATCGACGAGACGATCAAGTATTTCAACGACGGCGACATCGTCGACGGCGTCATCGTGAAGGTCGACCGGGACGAGGTCCTGCTCGACATCGGCTACAAGACGGAAGGGGTCATCCCCTCCCGCGAGCTGTCGATCAAGCACGACGTGGACCCGAACGAGGTCGTCGCCGTCGGTGACGAGATCGAGGCCCTGGTTCTCCAGAAGGAGGACAAGGAAGGCCGCCTGATCCTGTCCAAGAAGCGCGCTCAGTACGAGCGTGCCTGGGGCACCATCGAGAAGATCAAGGACGAGGACGGCATCGTCACCGGTACCGTCATCGAGGTCGTCAAGGGTGGTCTCATCCTCGACATCGGCCTCCGCGGCTTCCTGCCGGCGTCCCTCGTCGAGATGCGCCGCGTCCGCGACCTCCAGCCCTACGTCGGCAAGGAGCTGGAAGCCAAGATCATCGAGCTGGACAAGAACCGCAACAACGTGGTCCTGTCCCGCCGTGCCTGGCTGGAGCAGACCCAGAGCGAGGTCCGCCAGACCTTCCTCACCACCCTGCAGAAGGGCCAGGTGCGCTCCGGCGTCGTCTCCTCCATCGTCAACTTCGGTGCCTTCGTGGACCTGGGCGGCGTGGACGGTCTGGTCCACGTCTCCGAGCTGTCCTGGAAGCACATCGACCACCCGTCGGAGGTCGTGGAGGTCGGCCAGGAGGTCACCGTCGAGGTCCTCGACGTCGACATGGACCGCGAGCGCGTCTCCCTGTCGCTGAAGGCGACCCAGGAAGACCCGTGGCAGCAGTTCGCCCGCACCCACCAGATCGGCCAGGTCGTCCCCGGCAAGGTCACCAAGCTGGTGCCGTTCGGTGCGTTCGTCCGCGTGGACGAGGGCATCGAGGGTCTGGTCCACATCTCCGAGCTGGCCGAGCGCCACGTGGAGATCCCGGAGCAGGTCGTCCAGGTCAACGACGAGATCTTCGTCAAGGTCATCGACATCGACCTGGAGCGTCGCCGGATCAGCCTCTCGCTGAAGCAGGCGAACGAGAACTTCGGCCCCGACCCGCTGGCCGTCGAGTTCGACCCGACCCTGTACGGCATGGCTGCGTCCTACGACGACCAGGGCAACTACATCTACCCCGAGGGCTTCGACCCCGAGGCCAACGACTGGCTGGAGGGGTACGACAAGCAGCGCGAGGAGTGGGAGCGCCAGTACGCGGAGGCGCAGGCCCGCTTCGAGCAGCACCAGGCGCAGGTCGTCAAGTCCCGCGAAGCGGACGCCCAGGCCGAGGCCGAGGCGGCGGGTGCCGGTGTTCCGGCTCCGCAGTCCGGCAGCGGTGGCGGCGGGGGTTCGTACTCCTCCGAGGGCGCCGAGGACACCGGTGCGCTGGCTTCCGACGAGGCGCTGGCGGCGCTGCGCGAGAAGCTGGCCGGCGGCCAGAGCTGAGTGCTCACCGCCGCTGACGCCGCCCGTTAGGGCGGGCTGAGGCTCCCAGGGCCCGCACCCCGACCGGGGTGCGGGCCCTGTCGCATGTCTGCCGGGTCCCGCCATCGTCCCCTTCGCCGGACGGCCGGCGCCGGACATGGCAAGCTGCCCCGGGAATGCCGTCGCGTCACCGCGCGTTCTGTCCGGTGCACGCAAGACAGCGGAAGGGGTGCGGTGACGGTGCGGGATCCGCAGGAGTTGTACGCATGGGACGCCCGGGGGCTGCGGCTCGCCGAGCAGAGCGCGACCGGAGCGGACGGTGCCGGGCCGGTGCTGATCTACTTCCTCGACGGCTTCATGGACGCCGGCGAGACCGGCGGCCAGCTGATCGAACAGCTGCTGGACGGCCGGCCGTACACCACGGTGGCGCGCTTCGACCACGACCGGCTGATCGACTACCGGGCCCGCCGGCCGGTGATGACGTTCCGGCGCGACCGCTGGACGGCGTACGAGACGCCGCACCTGGAACTGCGTCTGGTGCACGACGAGACGCACCAGCCGTTCCTGGTGCTGTCCGGCCCCGAGCCCGACGTGGAGTGGGAGCGGTTCGCGGCGGCGGTGCGGCAGATCGTGGAGCGGCTGCGGATCCGGATGGCCGTGACCTTCCACGGCATCCCGATGGGCGTGCCGCACACCCGGCCGGTGGGGCTCACCCCGCACGGCAACCGCACGGATCTGCTGCCGGCGCACCGCGGCATGTTCGACGAGGCGCAGGTGCCGGGGAGCGCGGCGGCGCTGCTGGAGCTGCGGCTGGCCGAGGCCGGCCACGACGTGCTGGGCGTGGCGGCGCACGTGCCGCACTACATCGCCCGCTCCCGGTATCCGGACGCGGCACTGGTGGTGCTGGAGGCGGTCACCGGGGCGACGGGCCTGGTGCTGCCGCAGGTGGCGCACGCGCTGCGCAACCGGGCGCTGAAGACGCAGAACGAGATCGAGCGGGAGCTGGCCGAGGGCGACTCGGAGCTGGTTGCGGTGGTGCGCGGCCTGGAGCAGCAGTACGACGCGCTGGCGGGGGCTGCCACCCGCGGCTCGCTGGTGGCGGAGTCGGCCGAACTGCCGTCCGCCGACGAGCTGGGCGAGGTCTTCGAACGGTTCCTGGCGGAGCGCGAGCAGGGCGAGGGCGGCGACCGCTGACGGCGCCGGGCCGGTAGCCTGCGGGCATGCTGAGCGTGGGAGTCACCGGCGGGATCGGGGCGGGCAAGAGCGAGGCCGTGCGGCGGCTGGCCGCGCACGGCGCGGTGGTGGTGGACTCCGACCGGATCGCCCGCGAGGTGGTGGAGCCCGGCACCCCGGGTCTTGCGGCGGTGGTCGAGGAGTTCGGGCCGGGCGTGCTGGCCGCCGACGGCTCGCTGGACCGGGCGGGGCTCGGCCGGATCGTCTTCGCCGACGCCGGGCGGCGGGCGGCGCTGAACGCCATCGTGCACCCGCTGGTCGCCCGCCGCTCCGCGCAGCTGCGGGCCGCGGCGCCGCAGGACGCGGTGGTGGTGCACGACGTGCCGCTGCTGACCGAGAACGGCCTGGCGGACCAGTACGACCTGGTGGTCGTGGTGGACGCCTCGCCCGAGGTGCAGCTGGAGCGGCTGACCGGGCTGCGCGGCATGAGCGAGGCGGATGCCCGGGCCCGGATGGCGGCCCAGGCGACCCGGGAGCAGCGGCTGG
Source organism: Streptomyces harbinensis (assembly GCF_900116145.1). GTDB lineage: Bacteria > Actinomycetota > Actinomycetes > Streptomycetales > Streptomycetaceae > Streptomyces > Streptomyces carpaticus. The sequence continues at coordinate 626,171 of NZ_FPAB01000003.1, forward strand.
CCATCGCGGATGAGGTGCTGCACAACGACGGCACGCGTGAGGAGCTGGCCGCGCAGGTGGACCGGCTGTGGGAACGGTTGCGGGAGCGGTTGCGACAGCGGCGGTAACGCCTCCCCGCTGGGCGGAGGTTGGCGGCGTACCCTGGTGCGGTGACCGGGGACGGCGTACACAATCAGGTGGGCGGACAGGCCCGGGTGGAACAGCTCGTGCAGGCCCACACCGTGCATGTGCACCAGTACGGAGGCGGGGCGCCGCCGGGGCGTACGGTGCGTCAGCTGCCCGCGGAGCGCGGGCCGTTCGTGGACCGGGACCGGGAACGCGCCCTGCTGCGGGCGGCCGTGGCCCGGCGGGCGGACGGTGCCGGGCCCGGCGTCGAGCGACCGCTGATCGGCGGGGTGAGCGGCCTGCGGGGCATCGGCAAGACCACCCTGTGTGTCCGGCTCGCCCATGAACTGGCCGATCCGCACTACCCGGACGGCACCTGCTACGCCGATCTGGACGCATTCCGCAGCGGCAACGGTGTCGTGCTGTCCGACGTACTCGCCGAGCTGCTGGACCAGTTGGACGACCGGAGCGAGCGGGGCGCCGCCGATCTGCGGTCGCTGCACGGGCGATATGCGCGGCACACGGCGGGCCGGCGACTGATCGTGGTGCTCGACAATGTGCGGTACGAGGAGGAGCTGGAGACCCTGCTGCCCGCCTCGGCCCACAGTCTGGTGGTGGTGACCGGCGACCGCAGGCTCACCGGCCCCGACCGGGGCGAGGGCGTGGTGGAGCTGCCGCTGGAGCCGCTGGAGGAGCGGCACGCCGCCGAGTTGCTGCGTCAGTTGCTCAAGCGCGACGATGCGCGGCTGGCGGACGAGGCGGCCGTCCGGGACCTGCTGCGGATCTGCGAGGGGCTGCCGCCACTGGTGAAGGTGGCCGCCGGACTGCTGAACCGGCATCCGCACAGCCGGCTCGCACGGCTGGTGGAGCGGGTGCGGGCGGAGGCCGAGCGGGAGGGGACGGCCGCGATGGAGTCGCTGTTCGCCGCTGCCGGCCGGGAGGCGGGCCCGGACGCGCTGCTGCTGTTCCGGCTGCTGGCCTGGTATCCGGCCGGGCACTTCCCGTTGCAGGCGGCGGTCGCCGTGCTGGGCCGGGGCGAGGACGCGGCGGCCGATGCCGTCGACGACCTGGTGGAACTGGGCCTGCTGGCCGATCGCGAGGACGGCCGGCTCCAATTGCACGGGCTGATGCGCGGGCACGCCCGCCGGCTGGCGGAGCGCGACGGCACGGCACGGGAGGCATCGGCCGCCCAGGCCCGGCTGATCCGCTGGTTCCGGCGGCAGGCGGAGCGCGCTGACCGGCTGAACGGGGCCGCGCGGCTGCGGTGCGGGAAGCCGCTTCAGGAGCCGCGGTACGCGCCGGATGTGGAGTGGCCGGACGGGGCGGCGGCGCTGCGCTGGCTGCACGAGGAGCGCGACGCGCTGTACGGGTGCGTGGCGCTGGCCCACGCGCGCGGTGACGACACGGACGTCTGGGCGCTGTGCGAGCCGCTGTGGCTGCACTTCAAGGAGCATCCGCGGCACGGCGAGGCGTCCGCCGCGTTCGCGCTGGGGGTGGAGTCGGCCGGGCGGTCCGGGCACTGGCGGGCGCTGATCCGGATGCGGTGCATGCTGGCGCAGGCGCTGTGGGAGCAGGGACGCATCGAGCGGGCCGAACGGGAGCTGGCCGACGCCGGCCGGGCCGCCGGACAACTCGGCGAGGACCGGGACGACCGCCTGCTGCTGGCGTCGGTGCGGGAGTTCCAGGGCAATCTGTGCGCGGCGCGCGGGGACGGGTGGGGCGCGCTGGCCGCGTACGAGGCGTCCCGGGCGGTGCATCTGGCCATCGGCAACGGGTACGGGGTGCTGTTGCAGACCCATCTGATGGGGAAGGCGGCGGCCGGTCTGGGGGAGTGGGAGCGGGCCGCCGTGCTGCTGGAGGAGGCGCACGCGCGGGCCCGCGAGCTGGATCGGGAGCGCATGGTGGGGCGTACGGCGCACGAGCTGGCCCGTGCGCGCCGGATGCTGGGTGACGGGGGCCGGGCGGCGGAGCTGTACGCCCTGGCGCTGGAGAACGCCGGGCGGCGCGGGGCGGACCAGGAGCGGATCACGATCCTGGCGGCGCTGGCGGAGCTGGCCGAGGAGGCCGGGGACAGCGGTTCGGCCGCCGGGTACCGGCGGGCGCTGCGGGAGCTTCAGAGCGGGGAGAGCTGAACCCCGACGGTGCGGTCGCCGAGGTGGCAGCGGAAGCGGTCCGCGCCGGTGGGCCGGCGGGCGTGGACCGCGGACAGGACGGCGCTCGGATCGACGGGCGCGCCGGGTCCGTGGTCGATGACGACGGCCAGCCGGGCGCCGGCCCGGGTGCGTACCGTGCAGCGGTCCGGGGCCAGGATCTGCGCGGCGGTGCGGCATGCCGGGTACTCCGCCAGGGCCAGGGCCGGCCAGTCGGGGGCGCCGGTGGCGGGGCCGCGCCGGTAGAGCAGGGCGGCGGTCTGGAGCTGCCCGAGGGCGGCCCGGTCGGCGTCGGCCGCGAGGTGGTCGCCGGGCGGGCCGTCGGCCGCCGCCGGGAAGCGGGATACCCGGACCCCGTCGGGGGTGGGTGCGGTCTCGACGGTGAAGGCGGTCACCGGCTCGGGCGTGGCGCCGGGTTCCGGCAGCGGCACCGGCAGTACGGGCCCTGGCGGCGGGTCGAGACCCAGCAGCCGGTACAGCTCGGTGCGCAGCAGGTCCAGCGCGCTGCCCCGGGCGGCGAAGGCGGGATCGGCCAGCGGGCGTACGCTGCCGGGCCGGTGGCCGGCGAGGGCGGCGGCCAGCTGGCCGGGGTACGGGGCGTGCGAGGTCAGCCGGGGTACCTGTGCCAGGAGCTGGGCCATGGGGCTGTCCGGGACCAGCTCCCGGCCGCCGTCGTACGCGCCGATCAGCGGGCGGTCCAGGGCCGCCGCGTACAGGGCGGTGGAGCCGTGGTCGGTGATCACCAGATCGGCGGCGATGAGCGCGGCGCCCCACTCCTCGTACGGGCCGGGGAGCACGAGCCCGGCGCGCAGGGCGGGGGCGAGCCACTGGTGCAGCGCGAAGGCGCCGTGCCGGGCGCGCGCGTTGGGGTGCAGGACGAGCGCGACCTGGTACGTGTCGTAGGGGAGGGTCGCGGTGAGCCGCTGCGGCAGTTCCGGGTGCCGGGCGAGCAGGGACTCGGGGCCGAAGGTGGAGGTGAGGACGATCAGGCGCCGGTCGCCGGTGCCCAGGGCGGCGCGGTAGCGGGCGCGGCCGGGCTGGGAGTGGTGGAGGCGTTCCAGGGTGGGATCGCCGGTGACCTTGGCGGGTGCGGCGGCGGTGGGGCTGGTGCGGGCGAGCCGGGCGAGCTGGCTGGGGTGGGCGAGGGCGTGCAGATCGGCGAGCGGCCGGCCGGCGTGCAGCAGCTGTCCGGGGTCGAGGCCGGTGGCGGACTCGCGGTCGGCGAGGTGCTTGTTGAATCCGGCGCCGTGCGGCAGGAGGGCGAGCGGGCCGGGGAGGAGGTGCAGGGCGCCGTTGGGGCTGGCGGCGAGGGCGAGCCGGTGGTGTGCGCCGGTGACGGCCTCGTCCCAGGGGATGGTGCGGGCACCGGCTCCGTCGAGCGCGGCGAGGGCGTCGGTGTCGTACGCGGAACCCGGGGCGAGGGTGAACAGCGGCGTGACGCGGTGGTCACCGGCGAAGACGGGGAGCACGTCGAGCAGCCGGTGCAGCGTCGTCGCCGAGCGGGCCACGCACAGGACGGTGTGCGTACCGAGGCCGCTGCCCGCTGCCCGCTGCCCGCTGCCCGCTGCCCGCTGCCCGCTGCCCGCTGCCCGCTGCCCGCTGCCCGCTGCCCGCTGCCCGCTGCCCGCTGCCCGCTGCCCGCTGCCCGCTGCCCGCTGCGCCGGATTCCGCCATACCCACCCCCCCTGCGTCCCAAGCGTGGCCGTCCGCGGATTTTACCGGGAGCTGCGGACCCGGATCCTGGCCTTGCGGCGCAGCCGCCGCACCCGTTCGCGGCGCTCGCGCGAGTAGCGGTCCAGCTCCTCCATCACCCGCAGGGACCGCTTCTCCACGTCCAGCTCGTCCAGCATCCGGTCCGCCTCGGCCAGGATCGAGCCGTGGAACTGCCACTGCCGCGGATGCTCCCGTACCCCGGTGAGCATCAGCTGCGCGAGCCGCTCCCGGCTGGCGCGGCTGGCCTCCAGTTCGTGCATCAGATTGTCCTCCGCCTCCTCCGCCGCCTCGTTGACCTGGCTGGTGATGAGGGTGGCGAAGCTGTCCACGGCGCGGGCGAGGTTGGCCAGCAGATCCCGCAGGGCCGGGCCGACCTCCGGGGGGACCAGCGGCTCGCCGGTGCGCCGGGCGGCGATGTCGGCCTGGGAGCGGGACATGGTGCGCAGGATGACGGCGCACACCTCCAGCGTGTCCAGGCCGGTACGCAGCACGATCCGGGTCAGCAGCCCCTCCTTGACCCGGGGGTTGAGCCGCAGGCTCTCCTCGGCCTGCCGCAGTGAGGCGTCCACGGTGGTGATGTCCTGGTCGAGCTGCCGGGCCTCGTCCAGCTTCTGCTCGGCCCGGGTGACGGACAGCCGCTGTGTCTCGGACTGCTCGGCGAGGCGCAGCAGCAGATCGCGCATCCGGGCGGCGAGGTCCTCGATGTCCTCGCCGGCGCTCTGCACCCACACCGGTGGTACGAAGATCACGTTGAACAGCAGTCCGACGACGGCGCCGATCAGGGTTTCCGCCACCCGGTCCCAGGCGGTCTCGGCGACCTGGGCCACGCCCAGCACGAGCATGGCGCTGATGGCCACCTCGGGGACGAACTCGCTCACCCGTACCAGGTGGCCCACGGTGAGCGCGCAGAGGATGAGCAGGCCCAGGCTCCACCAGCTGAGTCCGACGATGGCGCTGAAGCCGGCGGCCACGACGACGCCGACCACCACCGAGGTGACCCGGCGGATGCCGCTGGTGATGGTGGCGAAGAGGGTGACCTGGACGACGAGCAGGGCGGTCAGCGGGGCGAGCAGCGGGGCGCTGACGTTGGTGAGCCAGAGCGCGGCGATGTAGGAGAGGGTGGCGGCCGTGGCGGACCGCAGGGTCTGGGCGACCACCGGTTCCCGGCCGCCGCGTTTGGCGAGGTCGACGACTTGCTCGGACAGATCGGGCACGCTGCCGCCCTTCTGGTGCTTTTCTGCCGCTCACACCCGTGTGGCTGTACCAGACATAACACCCTAATATGACAAAAGGAATGGCAGCCAGCTGTCGGGGGCCACACAGCAGGGAGGACCCAGTGAAGGCGGTTGTGTACCAGGAGCCCTTCTCCGTCGCCGTTCAGGATGTGGACGACGCCCGGATACAGGCGCCGAACGATGCCATCGTCCGGGTGACGACAGCGGCGATCTGCGGGTCCGATCTCCATATGTACGAAGGACGCACCGGGGCCGAGCCGGGCATCGTGTTCGGCCACGAGAACATGGGCATCGTCGAGGAGGTCGGCTCCGGCGTCACCACGGTCAAGAAGGGCGACCGGGTGGTGATGCCGTTCAATGTGGCCTGCGGCTTCTGCAAGAACTGCCTCGCCGGGAAGACCGGCTTCTGCCTGACGGTCAACAAGGGCTTCGCGGGCGGCGCGTACGGCTATGTCTCGATGGGCCCGTACATGGGCGGCCAGGCCGAGTACCTGCGGGTGCCGTTCGCGGACTTCAACTGCCTCCAGCTGCCGATGGGCGAGGAGCACGAGGACGACTTCGCGCTGCTCGCGGACATCTTCCCGACCGGCTACCACGCCACCGAGATGGCGGAGGTCTCGCCCGGCGAGTCGGTGTGCGTCTTCGGCGCGGGCCCGGTGGGGCTGATGGCGGCCTACTCCGCGCTGCTGCGCGGCGCCGCCACGGTGTTCGTGGTGGACCGCCAGCCGGACCGGCTGCGGCTGGCCGAGCGCATCGGGGCGATCCCCATCGACTACAGCAAGGGCGACCCGGCCGAGCAGATCAAGGACCGTACCGGCGGCGAGGGCACCGACAAGGGCATCGACGCGGTGGGCTACCAGGCCACCGTCCGGGAGGGCGAGGAACAGCCCGCGATGGTGCTCAACACGCTCGTGGAGAGCGTACGGCCGACCGGCATCCTCGGCGTCGTCGGCCTCTACGTCCCCTCCGACCCGGGCGGGCCCTCGGAGAGCGCCCGGCACGGCGAACTGCTCTTCACCATGGGCCGCTTCTTCGAGAAGGGCCTGCGGATGGGCACCGGGCAGGCCAACGTCAAGGCGTACAACCGGCAGCTGCGCGACATGATCGTCGCCGGCCGGGCCACCCCGAGTTTCCTGGTCTCGCACCGGCTGCCGCTGCGCGAGGCACCCGAGGCGTACCAGCACTTCGACCAGCGCGACGACGGCTGGACCAAGGTGCTGCTCAAGCCCGCCATGGCCTGAGCCGGCGGCCCCGCCGCGCACCGGCTCCCACGTGCCCCGCCCCCGTCAACGGCGGGGCACCCGCATCCCCGTACGGGTGAATACCGGGCCGCACGGCACTGCCCGGCACGCCCGGCGGGCAGGTTGGGGGCGGTGAGCGGGGGGCCGATGCCCAGGAGGGGGAGAACGACGATGCCGGAGACCACCGATACCGGGCTGCCCGGAGCACCCACACCGCAGGCGGTGGGGGAGTTCTACGACGCGAACAACCGGGTGATCACCGAGATCTACGGTGGCAACATGCACTACGGGTACTGGCTGGGCCCGGACGACACCAGCGACTTCGCCACCGCGGGGGACCGCCTCACCGATCTGCTGATCAGCCGGCTGCGGGCCGGCCCCGGTGACGAGGTGCTCGACCTCGGCTGCGGCACCGGCGGCCCCGGCGTGCGGCTGGCCAAGGCCAGCGGCGCCCGGGTGACCGGCGTCTCCATCAGCGCCGGTGACGTCGCGCTGGCCGGGGCACGGGCGGAGGCCGAAGGGCTCTCCGGACAGGTCCGTTTCGAACTGGCCGACGCCATGGACCTGCCCTACCGGGACGCCTCGTTCGACGCCGTGCTCGCCTTCGAATCCATCGTGCACCTCCCCGACCGGGGCGCGGCGCTGGCGGAGATCGCCCGCGTGCTGCGCCCCGGCGGCCGGCTGGTCCTCACCGACCTGGTGGAGCGCGGCCCGGCCGAGGAGGACGAGCACAAGCGCCGGGCGGTCGCCGAAATGCTGGCCATCTGGCGCGCCGCACCCATGACCCGCGCCGAGGCGTACCCGGGCCTCGCGGACGCCGCCGGACTCGTCATCGACGAGATCACCGACATCACCGAGCACACCAAGTACACCGCCGCCCACATCTACGCCGGGACCCGCGACCATCTGCTGCGGTACGGCGAACTCCCCCCGGACCTGGCCCGCATCCACGCGATGGGCGCCCATGTGGACTGGGCGGAGTTCACGGCCGCCGAACAGAGCGACGGCATGATCATCGTGGTGGCGCACCGCCCGCCCGGGCTCACATGACCAGGACGGCCGCGCCGTTGACCCGGTCCGCCGCCAGGTCGTCCAGGGCGCGGTCCGCCTGCTCGAAGGGGTAGGGCGTGACGGTGGTGCGCAGCGCGTGGGCGCGGGCCGCGGCCAGGAAGGCGCGGCCGTCGTCACGGGTGTTGGCGGTGACGCTGCGCAGCGTGCGTTCGTGGAAGAGGTGGCGCTCGTAGTCCAGCGCGGGGATCCCGGAGAGGTGGATCCCCGCGATGCTCAGGGTGCCGCCCGCGTCCAGGGCGGTGAGGGCGGTGGGGACCAGATCGCCCACCGGGGCGAACAGGATCGCGGAGTCCAGTGGCTCGGGCGGGGCGGCGTACGCGTCGGCCGCCGAGGCGGCGCCGAGGTCGAGAGCCAGGCGCCGGGCCGAGGCTGACCGGGTGAGGACATGCACCGTCGCGCCCTCGGCCAGGGCCACCTGGGCGGTCAGGTGCGCCGAGCCGCCGAAACCGTAGATGCCCAGCCGGCCGTGCGGCGGCAGGTCGGCCCGGCGCAGCGCCCGGTAGCCGATGATGCCCGCGCACAGCAGCGGGGCCAGCGCCGTATCCGGGTAGCCCTCGGGCAGCGGATAGGCGTAGGCCGCGGGCACGGTGGTGTACTCGGCGTAGCCGCCGTCCGCGTCCCAGCCGGTGTAGCGGGAGTGCGGGCACAGATTCTCCCGGCCGCCCCGGCAGAACCGGCACCGGCCGCAGGTGTGCCGCAGCCACGGCACGCCCACCCGCGCGCCCACCGCGTGGCCCGCGGCGCCCGGCCCGGCCGCCACCACCTCGCCGACCACCTCGTGCCCCGGCACCACCGGCGTCCGGTGCGGCGGCAGCTCCCCGTCCCGGACGTGCAGATCGGTACGGCACACGCCGCACGCCCGTACCCGCACCAGCAGTTCGCCCGCGGCGGGGCGGGGGACCGGCAGTTCGGCGGGGTCCAGCCGGCCGGGGGTGCGGACCGTCCAGGCGCGCATGGTCGCGGGCGGCGCACCGGGGGTTTCGGCAGTCATGTCCGACAAGGTAGTGCCGCCCCGGGTGCCGAGGCCCGGAAGCGACCCGCTCGTTTTGAGGTGAGCACCTGACGGTCAATAAGATCCGCCAATGATCATAAGAAAGTGGTCGGTCGCCCTGAGCGGGCTGCTGACCGTCCTGATGGCGGGCGCCTTCGCGCCCGGCGCGCTCGCCGACGGCGCGGTGACCGAGGGCGAACCGCCGCCGCCCCGCGTGGAACTCGTCCTCGACGTGAGCGGCTCCATGAGTGAACGCGACATGGCCGGCGGCCAGTCCCGGATCGCCGCCGCACAGCAGGCGTTCAACGAGGTGCTCGACGCGATGCCGGAGGAGGTGCACCTCGGCATCCGGACCCTGGGCGCCGGCAACCCCGGCGACGACAAGGTCGCCGGGTGTCTCGACAGCGACCAGCTGTACCCCGTGGGGCCGGTGGACCGTCTTGAGGCCAAGACGGCGGTGGCCACGCTCCGCCCCACCACCGGCTTCACCCCGATCGGCCTCGCGCTGCGCGAGGCCGACAAGGACCTCGGTGACGACCCCGGCACCCGCCGGATCGTGCTCATCACCGACGGCGAGGACTCCTGCGGCCAGCCCGACCCCTGCGTGGTGGCCCGCGAACTGGCCGCCAAGGGCACCCACCTGGTGGTCGACACCCTCGGCCTGACCCTGGACGACGCCGTGCGCCAGCAGCTGAGCTGCATCGCCGAGGCCACCGGCGGCACCTACACCGCCGTCCAGGACGCTGACCAGCTCGCCGACCGCATCGGGCAACTCGTCCGGCGCGCCGACGTGCCGGTGGAGAACCCGGCCGCCGTCGAGGGCGCCACCCAGTGCGCCGACGCCCCGCTGCTGGGCGCCGGCGTCTATATCGACCGCGCCGAGTTCGGCGAGCCCCGCTGGTACCGGGTGCCGGTGCGCCCCGGCCAGGAACTGCGCGCCTCGGTCAGCGTGGCCGCCGACCGCGCCATGGACCCCGACCACGGCGTGCTGCTGCGCGCGGTGAGCGAGGAGGGCCAGGAACTGACCCGCGGCACCGGCGCCGGCCACGGCCGCACCGATGTGATGTCCACCGGGCTGCGCTACCCGCTGCCCGAGCCGGAGGAGGGCGACACCTCCGCGTCGGTCCCGGTCTGCCTCGAGGTCTCCAACTCCTTCTCGGTGCCCGAGGGACAGCCCCGCACCCCGGGTCTGCCGGTGGAGCTGGCCGTCGACGTGGTGGCCGGCCCCGACAACCCCTCGGACGTGGCGGCCTTCGGGCTCGCCCGGGGCTGGGTGCCGCTGGTGCTGCTGACCGTGGTCGGCCTGGTCGCCGGTGTGCTGTGGGGCCTGCTGGTCCGGATGGGGATCGCGCTGGGGAGGGCCCACTGATGCGACAGGGACTGCGACGTACGATCCGGGGCGCGGCGCTGCTGCCGCTGACCGGACTGCTGCTCGCCGGTGCGGGCACGGCCGTGGCCGACGACGGCGGGCAACAGGAGGCGGGCACCAGCTTCCGGACCGCCACCGTGATCGCCCAGGACGAGACCGCCACCGCCATGGCCTCCACCGGCGACTACCTGTACTGGACGTTCCCGGCCGGCGCCGGACAGACCGCCACCGCCGAGGCCACGGTCACCCTGCCGGACGCCGCCGCGCGCAGCGGCCCGGTCACCTGGCAGCTCGACGTGTACGACGGGCTGCGCCGCCGGCAGGCGTGCACCGAGGGGCAGCAGACGGTGACGGCGGCCGAGACCACCGCCTCCATCGACCTCAGCTGCACCCTGCGCCCGGTCAAGCCCTGGTCCGAGCCGTGGGCGGACGACCCGCTGCCCGGCGCGTACTATCTGCGGCTGACCGTCGTGGAGTTGCCGGAGCGTGATCTCGGGCTCGGCGTCTCGGCCCAGGTGAGCGTCACCGCCACCGAGTCGGGCGGGGCGCGGGCGAGCGGCGGCGAACTGTCGGAGCCGCTGATCCCGGCGGCCCGGGCCGGATCCATCGTCGATCTGGAGGCCGACCCGGACGCGGAGGAGGACGGCGACGACACGGCGACCGGCGTGCAGCCGGTGGCCGTCGCCGAGCCCGAGTCCGGCTGGATGGGCTCGTGGTGGACCGACCGCTGGGTGTGGACGGCGGCCGGCGGTGTGCTCGGCGCCATCGCGGGCGTGGCCGGTTATGTGCTGATCCGGCCGCGGCAGCGGGAGAGCTGACCCGGCGGCGCATGTTGTGTACGGGTCCGGCCGCCGGGGCACGATAGCCTGGCGGCCGGCTCCGTCCCCGGCTGGTCACCTACCGCCACCGCCATCGGTAAGTCCGCCGCGCCGGAGTGCTGTTGACGGCTGAGGCTGAAGCGGGGGACCGAATGCGCACCGCCTTTGTGGACCGGGTCGACTCCATGGGCGCCCTGCTGGAGGTGGCACGCGATCTGACGGCGGGCCGGGGGCAGGCGCTGGTGGTGGAGGGCGTCTCGGGGATGGGCAAGTCCGCCCTGCTGGACGCCTTCGCCCAGCGGATCGAGAACGACCCGGAACTGCGGCGCGGCGTACGCCTGGTGACGGTACGGTGCGCCCCGGACGTCGGCGACGCCGGGACCAGCCCGTACGCCCCGATGGCCGAGATCCTGCTGGAGCTGAACGGGCGGGCCGGTGCCCGGCGGCGCTGGCAGCGGGCGGCCGGGGTGTTCGGCCGGAGCATTCCGCGCCTGCTGGCCCAGTTCGTCCCCGGCGCGGGACCGCTGCTCGACAGCGGTCAGGACATCGTCGAGGCCGCCCTGCGGACCGGCTCGATGCCGGGCGACAGTCTGCTGCCGCAACAGGAGTCGATGGCCCTGCGCACCGCCGAGGCGCTGCTGGCCGAGGCCGCCGCCGGGCGCCCCGCGCTGGTGCTGCTCGACGACATCCAGTATCTCGACCTCAGCAGTCTCCAGGTCCTCGACCGGCTGGTCAGGGCGCTGCCGGACGCCCCGCTCGCCCTGGTGCTGGGCCACCGGGTGGACGGCCTGGACAGCGAGGGCGCCATCGCCGAACTGCTCCAGCGCTGGGAGTACGAGGAGAAGCTGCGGCGGGAGCGGCTGCGCGGGCTGCCGCGCGACGCGGTCGCCGAGCTGGCCCGGGCCCGGCTGACCGGGCGCACCGTCCCCGACTCCTTCTCCGCGCAGCTCGCCGAGGCCACCGACGGCCACCCGATCTTCGTCGAGCAGATCCTGCGTCAGCTGCCGCCGGGCCGCCTGGAGCGGGTCGAGCTGCCGCACGACCTGCCGCAGGCGGTGCGGAACCGTTTCCGTGAACTGGACGCGCCGACCCAGGAACTGCTGCGGGTCGGAGCGGTCCAGGGCCGGGCGTTTCTGTCCCTCACCGTTGCCGAGGTGGCCGGGGTACCCCACGAGGAGGCGCTGGAGCGGCTGCACCGGGTGGCCGCCGGACGCCGGCTGATCCGGGAGCGCACCGAGCGGGCGCCGCAGTGGGTACGGCGGGCCGGCGCCGACCTGTACGAGTTCGAGCATCTGGCGCTGCGCGAGGGCGTCTACCGCGGGCAGAGCACCGGCCAGCGGGAGAGCAGGCACGCCGCGCTGGCCGGCGTACTGACCCGGATCGCGGGGCAGTTCGGCGCGGAGGTCCCGCTCGAACTGCGCCGGGACATCGCCGGCCAGCTGCGGGCCGCAGGTCCCCGCGCGCTGGCCGCCTCCGCGGTCGCGCACCACCGGCTGGCCCTCGGCTCGGCGCTGTCCGCCCTGTCGTTCGCGGACGCCGAACGGGACTGCGCCATCGCCATCGACGCGGCCCGGCGGCTCCCGGCGGACGGCGGCGAGCGGGATCTGGCCCTGGTCCAGTCGGTGGAACTGCTGCTCTCCCTCACCGAGGTCCGCTGGCGCGGGCACCGGGACGCGCTCGGCGCGGAGACCGACATCGACACCCTGGCGGCCGAGGCGGAGGCCGCGGCGCACCGGCTGGGCGACCGGCGGCTGATCGCCCGTACCGCGCTCCAGCGCGGCAAGACGCTGATGGCCACCCGGGGGCTGCGCCGTTCCCTGGAGAAGCTGGCCGAGGCGGTGCGCCGCGCCGAGGAGAGCGACGACCCGGTGGCGCTGTTTGTCGCCAAGGTCGAGTACGGGCGGCAACTGCCCAAGCGGGATCTGGCCGCGGGGCTGCGCGAGCTGGCCGAGGCGGAGCGGCTGTACGCCACCGAGCCGTCGCTCGGCGCCCGGGACAACCCGGTGCTGGCCCACGCCCGCAACCTCAACGAGATGCAGCTGGGCGTCAATCTCTACGACGCCGGCCGGCTCGGCGAGGCCCGCAAACGGCTGCTCCAGTGCACCGCGCGGCTGCGCTCCGAGCCGCTGAACGCCGAACTGCCCATCGCGCTCAACTACCTGGCGCAGCTGCACCTCGCGCTGGGCGCGGAGGCGGAGGCCGCCGAGGTGCTGCGCGAGGCGCTGGCCTTCGAGGAAAAGCGGGGCGGCGACAGCGGCTGGCACGCGTACAACGCGGCGCTGCTGGCGCTGCTGCTCTCCCGGGACCCGGCCGGCCGGGAGCAAGCGCTGGAGCTGGCCGAGGCCGCATGGCTGGAGACCCAGCGCACCTGGCTGGCGAACCTGGTGCCGATCGTGCGCAACCTGTACGCCGAGGTGGTGCTGGACACCGCGCGCGGTCCGGCCGATCTGGAATGGGCGCACCGGCTGGCGGTGGACACCTGCGCGGAGACGGCGGAGGGCACCGGGAGCGGCATGGTGCGCAGCGAGATCGCGGCGCTGGTCCTGCGCTCGCGGATCCGGCTGCGGCAGGGCGCGGTGACGGAGGCGGCCGAGCGGGCCGGGGCGGCGCTGGCGCTGCTGGAGCGGCACGGGGATCTGCCCGCGCTGCGCACCGAGGAGGTGCTGTACTGGTCGGCCCGGGCGGTGCTCGCCGACGGTGCGGACGGTGCGCGCGAGCGGGCCGGCGCGCTGCTGGCGCGGGCCCGAGAGCAGGTGGCGCGCAAGGCGGACAGCCTGGAGGGGGACCGGGTGCTGCGGGAGGCTTTCCTCACCCGGGTGCCGCTGAACCGGTGGATCACCGAGGGCGAGGGATTGAGCTGACGGGTACGGTGCCAGCACAGGAGAAAGCGGAAGGGGGCGGTGCCGGATGTTCATGATCAGCAAGGAGTTCCACTTCTCCGCGAGTCATGTCCTGGACCGCCTTCCCTCCTGGCACCAGTGCGCCAGGATGCACGGGCACAACTACGTGGTGGTGCTGGAGCTGTCGGCCCGCGCCGAGGATCTGACCGAGGCCGGTTTCGTGCGGGACTACCGGGATCTGGACCCGTTCAAGAAGTGGCTGGACGACACGCTGGATGACCGGCATCTGAACGAGGCGCTGGGGGAGACGATCTCGCCGTCGGCCGAGAACCTGGCGAAGTGGATCTTCGACGCCTGGGTGGAGCAAATCCCGGAGCTGGCGGCGGTGAGGGTATCGGAGACGCCGAAGACCTGGGCGGTGTACCGGCCGGATTGACCCCCGGGAGGATGATCCGGGACGGATCCGCTGCGATGTGGCTGACAGGGCTACCACAATGCGGGTATGAGCGATGACCAAGCGGAACTTCCCGAACCCCACCGTGTCATCAGCATGGCGCGGTTCGACGATCCGGTGTCGGTGATCTCCGATACGGAGGCGTGGCGCGCGCGGGACACCTATCCGGACATCATGGGGCGGGGGCCGATGTTCGCCCTCGTGGAGCAGGAGGCCGATGGTCGCTGGCGGGTGATCGTCGCCGATGAGGGCAATCCGCAGGGCTGCCGGGACGAGCTGGCCCGGGAGTGCCGGGTGCGGGCGGCGGAGGCCGTGGCGGTGAAGGACCGCGAGGCCCAGCGGCTGTGGCTGACCGGGGCCCGCCGGATGGACTGGGAGAAACTCAACGAGCTGCGGGTGGGGGAGTGCCGGTTCCGGATCGCCCGGGGTGACATGTTCATCCGGATGGGACCGGACGGTCCGGAGCCGCCCCGGCCCAGCGATCCGGATCCGATGCGGCCGGGGGAGGGGTACCGGGCCAGGTCGCGTACCCGCGGCTTTCTGATCGATCCGGCGGCGGCCACCGGGATGTCCGAGGGGATGCTGCGGATCGATCTGCTGAGTTTCGTGTATCCGTCGTCGCGGGTGCCGCACGATGTGCGGGCGGATTCGCTGCGGGCGCTCCAGAGCCATCCGGGCGGGGTGCTGCTGCCCCCGGTGTTCGCGATCACCGAGTTCACCGAGGGCAGGTGGACGCCGATGACGGGCGGGGCGGACACGCCGCAGGCGATCCGGGACTCGCTCGTGACCTATCTGCGGGAGGTCGCGCCGATGCTGCACGAGGACGATCCGGCCCTGGTGGCCCGCTTCCGGGCGGCGGCCGACGAGCTGGCGTACACCCGGTGGGACGAGACCCGGATCGCCGACCGGCACTACCGGGTGATGCGGCTGGAGCGGCTGGTGCGGGTGGGCCCGGACGGCCCGGAGCCGCCCCGGGCCTCCGACTGGGATCCGGAGCTGCCGGTGCAGGCCCAGGCGGAGCGGGACCGGCTGAACGGAGTGCGGTACGACGACTAGCCGACCGTCCGGCCCGCAGTGCGGGGCGGCTCAGCCGAGGCGGCGTATCTCGCCCTGCACCCGGTAGAAGCCGCCGGCGGAGGCGTGCAGGGCGTCGACGACGTACCGGGCGCCGGCCTCGCGGATGTGGCGGGGGAACTGCACGTTCCAGTTCGGGTCGTAGCCCGCGGTACTGACGCGCATCCGCAGCCGGGAGCCCTCCCGTACGCACTCGACGACCACGCCGCCGGCCGGGACGGCGGTCACCAGCTCCACGGCCTCGGCCGTGCGGGCCGGGGTGTAGGTGGGGGTGCCCGCCGCCGACTTGATGTCCCGGGCGGTGGGCACCGTGCCGCGCTGGGCGTCGGCGATGGCCGCCTCGCCGGCGTCGATGCAGGCCAGCGAGCCGTCGGTGGTGACGATGTACAGCTTCTCGTCTCGGTACTGCATGGACAGCGCGGAGCCGGCGCCGGTGCCCAGCTTCCACAGCCGGGTGCCGTCCTCGGCGAAGCAGTAGACCGAGGAGGAGGAGTCCCCGGCGAAGACGTACCGGCCGCCGGGCGCGGTGGCGCAGGAGTACACGACGGAGTCGCAGCTGTAGGTGGCCTCGATCCGGCCGCTGTCCTTGGCCAGCCGCTGCACCACCCGCCGGTCGGTGCCGGCGTACACCGAGCGGTCCTCCTGCCAGCCGAAGAGCACCGCGCCCCGGGTGCCGGTGTGCCACAGCTCGCCGGAGCCGTCGGGGGCGTAGGCGGTGACCCCGCCGCCGTGCCCGTGGTAGACGGCGCGGTCGTCGCGGCGCACCATCCAGGCGTGGTCGCCGGTGCTCCTGCGCGACCACTGGAACTCGTCCTCGTGGTCGATGACGGTCAGCCCGCCCTGCCGGTCGGCGACGTTGAGGACGCCCTCGTGGATGTCGAGCCAGAAGATGTCGACATCGGTGGCGATCTCGTAGGCGGCGAAGGGGAGCTTGGAGGAGAGGTCGTAGACGGTGCCGTCGTCGCAGCCGGCGTAGATCCAGAAGTCGTCGGCGACCAGGCACTTGACGCCGTCCGGCAGCCGGTAGCGGGCCAGCACCTCGCCGTCGTGCCCCAGGGTGAAGACGTCGCCGCTCTGATTGCCGACCCAGCAGCGGTCCTCGTCGATGTGGATGCCGAACGCCGCGGCGTCGGTACGGAACCGCCACAGCACGGGGGCGACCGAGCGGGCGGTGGAGGGGGCGGAGGAGACCTGACGGCGGGTGACCGACCGGGCGGCGCGACCGCCGGGGACGGCTGCGGCGTAGCCCTTGCGGACCTTCTCGCCGACCTTCTTCGCCGCCGCCGCCCGTGCCTTCTCGGCGCTGGCGAACTGCTGGGTCTTCAGCTGCCCGGCGGCGCCGATCCGTCCGTACCGCACGCGCACCGTCGTGCCGTCCACCGTCACCTCGTAGAACTTGTGGGCGCCGCCGCCGTCCTCGGACAGCTCCAGATAGGTGGTGGTGGACATGCTGGTCTCCCCTGCCGTTGCGTCGTTCGCGTCAGTGAGCACAACGTAAGGGCGGGCACTGACAATTGGTCCGACGGGGATAGCGTTGCGGTATGACGATCGATGCGGATGAGGTACACGGGAGGGGTGGGCCCACCGGGACCACCGAGGTGCGGGCGGGGTCACTGGGCGTGGTGCGCACCGCGTACGCGCCGGAGTTCGACGGCGACCCGGACCCGGGTGAGATCGTGTGGACCTGGGTGCCCTACGAGGAGAACGACGGCCGGGGCAAGGACCGCCCGGTGCTGGTGGTGGCCCGCGAGGATGCCGGCACCGTGCTCGCGGTGCAGCTGAGCAGCAAGGAGCGGGACGGGGACCCGGAGTGGTTCCCGCTGGGAGCGGGTCCGTGGGACCGTTCGGGGCGGGAGTCCTGGGTGGATCTGGAGCGGGTGCTGCGGGTGCACCCGGAGGGCATGCGGCGCGAGGCGTGCGCGCTGGACCGGGCCAGGTACCAGAGCGTGGTGCACAGCCTCCAGGCGCGGCACGGCTGGCGGTGAGGCGGGGGCCCGGCCGGGAAGGGGCCGGGCCCGTCACGGACTCCCCTGGGCACACTTTGATCACAGGCGTTACATATCTGATCGTTTCGCCTTAGCATCCTGCCATCTGACCTGGTGGGGGGAGCTGTGGCACGTGCTGTCGAAGTGACCGTCGATCACTTCAGCTATGGAACGATCACGCCCGTCCTGGGCTATCTGATGGCCGTCCTGGGCGCCGCGCTGGGACTGCGCTGCACCGTACGCGCCCTCTCCGAAGGACACGGCCGCCGCAAGGGCTGGCTGGTCCTGGGGGCGCTGGCCCTCGGCTCCGGCATCTTCACCATGCACTTCATCGCGATGATGGGCTTCACCACCGGCGGGGTGCACCTCGACTACGACCTGGCGCGGGCCTTCGCCAGCCTGGCCATCGCCGTCGTGGTGGTGGGCGCCGGGCTGCTGCTGGTGGGCACCGCCCGGCGCACCGGGCCGGCCGTGCTCGGCGGCGGTCTGATCACCGGGGCCGGGATCGCGGCGATGCACTACGTGGGCATGACCGGCTTGGTCATGACGGCCGAGGTGCGGTACGCGCCGGCGTATGTGGCCGCCTCCGTGGTCATCGCGGTGGTGGCCGCGATGCTGGCGCTGTGGTGCGCGGTCGCGGTGCGCGGGCTGAAGGCGGCGGTGGGGGCCAGCGCGCTGCTGGGGATCGCGGTCAGCGGCATGCACTACACCGGCATGGCCGCCATGTCGGTGCACGCCCACGCGCTCAGCGCGCTCGACACCCGGGCACCGATCGAGACCCTGATGCCCATCCTCGTCGTACCGCTGCTGCTGATGCTCTTCACCGGACTCTTCGTCGGTCTCGACCCGATGGCCTCCCGCGTTCCGGAAAGGGCGGGACAGCGGAATTGAGGGCACTTTCCTGTGGCCCTCGACACAGCCCGCGTGGAGCATACGAAGAGGCTTAGGAGAGAAAGGTGACCAAAGGCCGGGACTTTCGTCCCGGCCGCCCGGGAATTCCGGCCCGGGAGAGGCCGGGAATTCCGGCAGGGGACCGGGGTCCCGCCCCGTACCACCAGCGCGGGGCTCGGTCGGTGGCGACCGAAGAGGGCGGCGGAACGGCCGGGTTCCCGGGGATCCGGAAGGGACCTTTTTCCCTTTCCCCTGCTACGCCCCGGCCTAGTAACAGCGGCGCTTGAATGCCCGGGAATCGGCCACTACGAATGGGTGTTGTCCCGGCCGATGGTCGAATTTCCCCGAGCTCCGCGAGGTAATCCCCGAATGTCGAACCGCATCACGAACCGCATCGCCAAGGTCTCCAATGTCCGCACCCGTGCCGCCGTGCTGGCCGCCGGACTGGGCGCATCGGCGGTCCTGACGGTGGGCGTGGCGACGGCCGCCGAGGGTTCCCAGCAGACCCCCGACCTGTTCGCCGCCCACACCGCCAGCCAGCTCGCCGACTCCACCGGCGCCCAGGCCGACGCCGTGACCGCGGTCCAGAACTCCTGGATCAGCCCGATCGGCGGCGACTACAGCCTCACCGCCACCTTCGGCAACAGCGGTGACCGCTGGGCCAGCAAGCACAGCGGCCAGGACTTCGCCGTCCCGGTGGGCACCGACGTCCTCGCCGTGCACAGCGGCACCGTCGTCAAGGCCGGCGGCAACGGCGCCGGCGACGGCCCGGCCTACGGCAACGCCATCGTGATCAAGCACGACGACGGCACCTACTCGCAGTACGCCCACCTGAACAAGATCGACGTGAAGGTCGGCCAGCAGCTGAACACCGGCGACAAGATCGCCGAGTCCGGCAACACCGGCAACAGCAGCGGCCCGCACCTGCACTTCGAGATCCGGACCAGCCCGGACTACGGCACCGCCATCGACCCGATGGCCTTCCTGCACAGCAAGGGCGCCACGGTCTGACCCGACCGCGCCCACCGCGACCGCGCCCCGCCGGACACCGCACAGGTGCCCGGCGGGGCGCCGCCATGTCCGGGGCCGGCCGCCGGTGGCCGGCAGTGGCCACCGGCAGCCGGACCGGTGTCCGTTCAGCCGCCGATCGCCTCCCGGACCACGTCCGGGAAGTTGGTGATGATCCCGTCCACGCCCAGCCCCGCGATCCGGGCGGCCGTCGGGCCGTCGTTGATCGTCCAGGCGTTGACCTCCAGCGGCTCGCCGTGCACCCCGTCCACCGCCTGGATGGCCGCAACGTACTCGGCGGTGAGATCCGTGTACCGGGGGCCGATCTGGTCGGAGAACTCCGCGTAGTACGGCAGCTCCGCCACCGGCGGCGTGCCCAGGAAGCCGGTCTTCACCTCGGGTGCCAGCTCGTGCACCGTACGCACCGAGTCGCCGCTGAAGCTCTGGAGCACCACCCGCTCGCCCGGGTACGCCTCCGCCAGCCAGCCGGCCCGGTCCAGCTCGGCCAGGATCTGCCGCTCGATCCCCGGGTACAGCTCGGGGGACTTGATCTCCAGCAGCAGTTTCTGGTCGTTCGCGGTCAGCCGGTGCAGATACTGCCGCAGGGTCGGTACCCGTTCGGCCAAGAACTCGTCACCGAACCAGCTGCCCGCGTCCAGCCGGGCGATCTCGCGCGCGGTGAAGTCGCGGACGTTCCACGGCGAGCGGTCGGGGAAGACCGCCGCCGCGTTGGTGGTGCGCGCCAGGGTGGTGTCGTGCATCGCGATCAGCTGGTGGTCCTTGGTGCGCTGGACGTCGATCTCCACCCACTCGGTGTCGAGCCGGGCGGCCTCGTCGGCGGCGACCAGGGTGTTCTCCGGGGCGTAGCCGGATGCACCGCGATGGGCGACGATCAGTGGAGTGGCGGAGGCGGTCGTCACCGGCGCGTCCGCCGCCGGAACGGCAGCGGCGCCGCCGGCGGGGATCACGGTGAGCAGAAGCGTGATGACACCGAGGGCCGCGGCCGCGACCGCCGATCCGGGGCGTTTCGACACATTGACTCCTATGCGTCGGTTGGTAGGACGTAATGATCTTTTCCCCGCAGAAGACCGCGCCAGACAGAAAGATGGTGACTAGCGGCTGAACAGGTAGCGACAATCCGTCACCACAGACGGTCGCAGAGCACTCCGGAGCCGATTGTCGGTGCCGGGTCGTACGGTGGGGTCATGCGGCCCGTTTCCCACATCGAACGTACGGTGGCGCCCTTCGAGGTCGTCAGCCCCTACCAGCCCAGCGGCGACCAGCCGGCGGCCATCGCCGACCTGGAGCGGCGGATCAAGGGCGGCGAGAAGGACGTCGTCCTGCTGGGCGCCACCGGCACCGGCAAGTCGGCCACCACGGCCTGGATGATCGAACGGGTCCAGCGCCCCACCCTGGTGATGGCGCCCAACAAGACACTGGCCGCCCAGCTGGCCAACGAGTTCCGCGAGCTCCTGCCGAACAACGCCGTCGAGTACTTCGTGTCGTACTACGACTACTACCAGCCCGAGGCGTACGTCCCGCAGACGGACACCTACATCGAGAAGGACTCCTCGATCAACGAGGAGGTGGAGCGGCTGCGGCACAGCGCCACCAACTCGCTGCTCACCCGGCGCGACGTGGTCGTGGTGGCGTCCGTCTCCTGCATCTACGGCCTGGGCACCCCGCAGGAGTACGTGGACCGCATGGTGCCGCTGAAGGTCGGCGAGGAGATCGACCGGGACGCGCTGCTGCGCCGCTTCGTCGACATCCAGTACACGCGCAACGACGTGGCGTTCACCCGCGGCACCTTCCGGGTGCGCGGGGACACCATCGAGATCTTCCCGGTCTACGAGGAGCTGGCCGTCCGGATCGAGATGTTCGGCGACGAGATCGAGGCGCTCTCCACCCTGCACCCGCTCACCGGCGAGGTCATCGCCCACGAGCAGCAGCTGTACGTCTTCCCCGCCTCGCACTACGTGGCAGGACCCGAGCGGATGGAACGGGCCATCGGCGGCATCGAGCGGGAGCTGGCCGAGCGTCTGGAGGAGCTGGAGCGGCAGGGCAAGCTGCTGGAGGCGCAGCGGCTGCGGATGCGCACCACCTACGACATCGAGATGATGCGGCAGATCGGCACCTGCTCCGGCATCGAGAACTACTCGCTGCACGTCGACGGCCGCGAGCCCGGCTCCCCGCCGCACACCCTGCTCGACTACTTCCCCGACGACTTCCTGCTGGTCATCGACGAGTCGCACGTCACCGTGCCGCAGATCGGGGCGATGTACGAGGGCGACGCCTCCCGCAAGCGGACCCTGGTCGACCACGGCTTCCGGCTGCCCTCGGCCGTGGACAACCGGCCGCTGAAGTGGGAGGAGTTCCTGGAGCGGATCGGCCAGACGGTGTACCTGTCGGCCACCCCCGGCTCCTACGAGCTCTCCCGCGGCGACGGCGTGGTCGAGCAGATCATCCGGCCCACCGGCCTGGTCGACCCCGAGGTGGTGGTCAAGCCCACCGAGGGCCAGATCGACGACCTGGTGCACGAGATCCGCACCCGCACCGAGAAGGACGAGCGGGTGCTGGTCACCACGCTCACCAAGAAGATGGCGGAGGACCTCACCGACTACTTCCTGGAGCTGGGCATCCGGGTCCGCTACCTGCACAGCGACGTGGACACCCTGCGCCGGGTCGAGCTGCTGCGCGAGCTGCGGGCCGGTGAGTACGACGTCCTGGTCGGCATCAACCTGCTCCGGGAGGGCCTGGACCTCCCCGAGGTCTCCCTGGTGGCCATCCTGGACGCCGACAAGGAGGGCTTCCTGCGCTCGGGCACCTCGCTGATCCAGACGATCGGCCGCGCGGCCCGGAACGTCTCGGGGCAGGTGCACATGTACGCCGACCGGATCACCGCCGCCATGGAGCGGGCCATCGAGGAGACCAACCGGCGCCGCGCCAAGCAGATCGCGTACAACGAGGAGCGCGGCATCGATCCGCAGCCGCTGCGGAAGAAGATCGGTGACATCGTGGCGTCCATCGCCCGCGAGGAGGTCGACACCCACGATCTGCTGGGCACCGGCTACCGCCAGGGCGGGGAGCAGCGCAAGGGCAAGGCACCGGTGCCGGTGAAGCAGCCCGCCCGCAAGGGCGAGGCCGAGGGCACCGGGGAGCTGACCGAGCGCCCCGCCGCCGAGCTGGCGGAGACCATCGAGCAGCTCACCGAGCGGATGCGGTCCGCCGCCGCGGAGCTGCAGTTCGAGGTCGCGGCCCGGCTGCGGGACCAGGTCTCCGATCTCAAGAAGGAACTGCGTCAGATGCGCGAGGTGGGCCTGCGCTAGCGTCGCCCTTGACTCTTTCTTTACCGGAGTCGCCTGACAAGGAAGGGGAGCTGTTGTGGGCGTCAATTTGTCCAAGGGGCAGGCCGTCAGTCTCGTGAAGTCCGGGGGCGGCGGGCTGTCCGCCGTCCGGATGGGCCTGGGCTGGCAGGCGGCGCGGCGCGGGTTCTTCAGCAAGATGCTCGGCGGCGGCGGGGACATCGACCTCGACGCCTCGGCCGTGCTGTACGCGGGGACCGAGTCGCGCGATGTGGTCTTCTTCCAGAAGCTCACCAGTGACGACGGCTCGGTGATCCATACCGGTGACAACCTCACCGGTGGCGCGGGCCAGGAGGACGACGAATCGATCCTCGTCGATCTCGCCCGGCTGCCGGACGAGATCGACACCATCGTCTTCACCGTGAACTCGTTCACCGGCCAGACCTTCACCGAGGTCGAGAACGCGTTCTGCCGGCTGGTCGACGAGACCACCGGTGAGGAGCTGGCCCGCTACACGCTGGCCGGCGGCGGTGCGTACACCGGCCAGGTCATGGCCAAGGTCAGCCGGCGGGACGGCGAGTGGCGGATGACGGCCATCGGCGAGCCCGCCTCCGGCCGGACCTTCCAGGACCTGCTGCCGTCCATCGCCCCGCACCTGTAGCGGTGCCGGCGGGGCGGGGGCCGCGTGGTCGGCCCCCGCCCCGCCCCGCGGTCAGCGGGTGACCCGTACGGTGATCTCCTCCCGTACCCCGCTCACCTCCACCCGGAGGGTCACCTCCCCGGGGCGCAGCGCCGTGAGCAGGCCGGTCGCCGGATCGAAGGCCGCCACCTGCCGCCGCCCCGCCTCACCGGGCGGCCCGAGGTGCAGGGCGCGCGACCCCGACCAGTCGGCGCTCACCGGATACCCCACCGGCACCGCGCGGGCCCCGGCCCCGTCCCCCTGGACCACCGTGGCCGCCACCGCCGCCTCCGTACCGGCCGCCAGGGTCGCGGGCGCGGTGAGGGCGAGACCGTCCACATGGGGCCTGGTCTGCACCGAGAGCCAGTCGCCCGCATCCCCCGGGCCACCGGCCCCGCCGCCCGCGGGGCGGCCGGCGGCGCCCCCGTCCACGCCCACCAGGGCCCAGCCGGTGAACCCGCCCTCCCCGGGCGGCGCGGCCGGTGCCTTCCCGGCGTCCCCGCCGATGACGTACGGCACCCCGTCCCGCCAGGAGCTGTCGAAGACCCCGACGTGCGCCCCGAAGAAGGCCACCCCCTTGCCGGAGGTACGGCGGAAGTCCGCCAGCCAGCGTTCCAGCAGCGCGGCCTCCATCCGGTCGGTCAGTTCACTGGCCGGCCGCACCGTCGGATCGCGCGGCGGCACATGGCCGACCACCACCACCGAGCCCACCGACGGGTTCCCCGCGGCGTCCGCCAGGTCCGCCCGCAGCCGCTGGAACTGGGCGAACCCGCCGCCGCGCAGCGTCAGCGAGGAGGTGTCCAGGGTGATGAAGCGGGTGCCCCGGTGGTCGAAGGTGCGCTGCGCCGGGCCGATGACCTCCTCGAACAGCTCGATGGAGCCGCCCATGACCTCGTGGTTGCCCGGCACGTAATACCAGGGCACCGTGTCGCCCAGCTCCTCCTCGATCATCTGCCGGGCGAATTCCAGATCGGCCCGCGAGCCCTCGTCCACCCAGTCCCCGTTGATCAGCACGAAGTCCGGCTCGGCCGCCCGGGCCTCGCGCAGGGTGCGCCGGGCCGCCGCCGCGAGGGCGCTGTCCGGGTCGCGGGCCACGAACTGGGCGTCCGAGACGACCGCGAACCGCCAGTCGCGCTCCGCCACCTCCGCTGCCGGGCCGATCAGCGGCCCGCTCGCGGGCACCTCCGGCGGCAGCCCGGCCTCGGGGGCGGTGCGCACCGTCAGACCGTCGAGCGCGATCGAGCCGGTGTACGCGGCGTCCGGCCGGGTCTCGGCCAGATAGAAGCGGTGCACGCTCACCGGCAGCGCCAGCCCCTCGGGCACCGGGAACTCGACCTGCCGCCAGCCCTCCCAGGTGACGTGGTCGCCGCGCAGCACCTGGTCGGTGCCCGCCGCGTCCTTGAGGTGGAGCGAGGGCCAGCCGCCGTGGCCGTCGCCCTCGATCCACAGGGCGAAGCTCTGCGGCGCCCCGGGGACCTCGATGGCGCGGGGCGGGGTGGCGTACGCGGCGCGGGTGGCGGTGCTGAGCGTGAAGTCGTAGCTCAGACGCAGCGCGCCGCCGCCGTCCTGCCCCGCCGGCTCCGGGGTGATGCCGCCGGCCGCCCGGGCGTGGCTGAAGGTCCACTCCCCGGCGTCCTCGAAGTCGGCGAGTTCGCTCTCCTCGCCGCCGACGGTGACGGCGAGCACGGTGCTCAGCCCGCCGGCCGTGGCCCGTACCTGTCCGGCCGTCCCGTCGGCGGCGCCGGCCGCCGTCACCGTGAAGCCGCCCGCGGCCGGATCGGGGGTGACGGTGAACAGGGACCGGTCGTACTCCAGCGTCACATCGGCCGGCTCCACCGGGGCGCTGTGCCCGGTGGCGTCCTGACCGACCAGCCCGAACCGCGCGCCGGCCCCGGCGGCGGTCAGGGCGATCCGGCGGCTGGTCGGGTCGATCCGGGCCAGGTCGCCGAGGACGGTCAGCTCGATGCCGCCGCCCGCCCCGCCCCGTCCGGCGGTCACCGTGGTGGTGCCGGGGCGGCGCGCGGTGAAGGTGCCGTCCGCGTCCACCCCGCCGACCGAGGGCCGGTCGGTGCGCCAGGCGGGCCGGGCGGCGGGGGCCGGGCCGTACGTCTCGTCGTGGCCGGTCGCGGTCAGCCGCCGGGTGAGTCCGGGGAAGACCCGTTCGGGGTGTCCGCCGGGCACCGGATCGGCGGTCGGGGTACGCGCCGGGTCCACCACCGTCTCCACCCGGAACCCGGCCGTGGCGCCGCTGCCGAGCGGCACCGTCACCGCGAGACCGTTGGGCACCGGGCGCTCCACGCCGTCGGAGGGGCTGTTGACGAGCCGGGGCGCGCTGTCCCCGGGGGCGCGGGCGAGCAGCGTGGTGGAGCCGCCGCCGTCCAGGTTCAGCGCGGTGTACGCGCCCAGGTCGGCGAGCAGCACCGCCAGCTCGGTGAGGGTGGCGCCGCCCGCGTGCGGCTGCCGGCCCTCCACCGTCACCAGGTACATCTCGCCGCCGTCCCGGGAGAAGCCGACCGCGGTGCGCGGGGCCGCCGCGTTGTTGGGCCGGCCCTCCCAGTCCTGCGGCTCCCCGTCGATCACCAGCAGGCCCCGGCCGCCCACCGCCTCCTCGGGCAGCGGGCTGCCGTCGCCGGTGCGCGCCCCGTACTCCAGCACCACCGTGTCGCCCGGGACCAGCGCGGCGAGAGTACGGGCCCCGGCGTCCCGGCCCAGCAGCACGCTGGCGCCCTCCGGCACCCGGTCACGGCCGGCCGTACCGGACACCGAGACCACCGTCTCGTCCCGGACGAGCACCTCGGTGACGGCGCCGGCCCCGGTGACGGTCAGGGCCCGGTCGGCGGTGCCCCAGCCGGAGGTGTACACGCCGATGCCGCCGGCCGGGACCCGGGCGGCGTTGTAGGAGGCGACCTCCGCCACGCCGTCCGGCAGCAAAAGGCTGCCCTCGGCGTACACCTCCAGGATCCGGCCCAGTTCCCCCGGGCCCCAGGCGGCCACGTCCAGGGGAGCCCCGTCGGAGGCGGAGTGCCGCAGCGCGCCGCCGGTGATGCCGGGGCCCAGCGGCGCCTTGGTGCCGTTGATGTCGAAGAAGTCGGCGTTCACGGCGGCCACCGTGGCCCGCCCGGGGCCGGGGTCGTGGTCGCGGACCAGGTCGCTCAGCGGAGCGGCGTCCGCCACGTCGTCGGGCGCCAGCGACTCCACGCGGGCGCCGGCCGACAGATCGACGGTGAGGGACTGGGCGCTGTGCCAGCCGGTGGGCTCCAGGCTCCGATAGCGGGTCAGTTCGGTGCCCGGGCCCAGCGGCTGGACGGTGCGGGACAGCTCCAGACCCTCGCCGGTGGTCGTGGCGGCCCCGGCCGCCCCGGCCGGCAGCAGGCCCAGGGCCAGGGCGGCGAGCGCCGCCGCGACCGGGGCCCGGGTCCGCAGGGCCGGCCGGATACGGCGGTGGCGTGCTGTGGTGCTCGGTGCGCGGTGGATCACCAGGACTCCCTCGGACGCGTCGGCAGCGGGCGCCTCAGCGTTCCAAGGGAGACGGCGCCGCACCAGTGCGGCGCCGTCCATGTCCGGCGAACGGTGGTCGACGAAACCGGGTGGGCTACTTCTTGGTGCTCCGTCCGGTGCTCTTCCCGGCCGCTGCCCGCTTCTTCGGGGCGGTGGTGCGCCGCCGGGCCGGGGCCGCGTCGCTGACCCGGTCGCCGAGCACGTCCCGCAGGAACTTCCCGGTGTGGCTGGCGGGCACGGCCGCCACCTCCTCCGGGGTGCCCTCGGCGACGACGGTGCCGCCGCCGTGGCCGCCCTCGGGGCCCATGTCCACCACCCAGTCGGCGGTCTTGATCACATCGAGGTTGTGCTCGATGACGATCACCGTGTTGCCCTTGTCGACCAGGCCGGACAGCACCTCGATCAGCCGCCGGATGTCCTCGAAGTGCAGACCGGTGGTCGGCTCGTCCAGGACGTAGACGGTGCTGCCGGTGGAGCGGCGCTGGAGCTCGGAGGCGAGCTTGACGCGCTGCGCCTCACCGCCGGAGAGCGTGGTGGCCGGCTGGCCGAGCCGCACGTACCCGAGCCCGACGTCGTTCAGCGTGCGCAGGTGACGGGCGATGGCCGGCACCGCCTCGAAGAACTCCAGCGCCTCCTCGATGGGCATGTCCAGCACCTCGGCGATGGACTTGCCCTTGTAGTGGACCTCCAGCGTCTCCCGGTTGTAGCGGGCGCCGTGGCAGACCTCGCAGGGGACGTAGACGTCCGGCAGGAAGTTCATCTCGATCTTGATGGTGCCGTCGCCCGAGCAGTTCTCGCAGCGCCCGCCCTTGACGTTGAAGGAGAACCGGCCCGGCAGATAGCCGCGGACCTTGGCCTCCATCGTCTCCGCGAACAGCTTGCGGACGTGGTCGAAGACGCCGGTGTACGTGGCCGGGTTGGAGCGCGGGGTGCGGCCGATGGGGGACTGGTCGACGTGCACCACCTTGTCGACCAGATCGTCCCCGGTGACCCGGGTGTGCCGCCCGGGCACCGCCTTGGCCCGGTTCAGCTCGCGGGCCAGATGGGTGTAGAGGATGTCGTTGACCAGCGTGGACTTGCCGGACCCGGAGACGCCGGTGACCGCGGTGAGCACCCCGACCGGGAAGCTCACGTCGATGTTCTTCAGGTTGTGCTGCCGGGCGCCGTGCACGGTCAGCCGGCGCTTGGGGTCGGCCGGCCGCCGTACCTCGGGCATCGGGATGCTGCGGGCGCCGGTGAGGTACTGGCCGGTGACCGACTTCTCGTTGGCCAGCAGCTCCGCCAGCGGTCCGCTGTGCACCACCTCGCCGCCGTGCTCGCCGGCGCCGGGGCCGATGTCCACCACCCAGTCGGAGGTCTTGATGGTGTCCTCGTCGTGCTCCACCACGATCAGCGTGTTGCCGAGGTCGCGCAGCCGCACCAGGGTCTCGATCAGCCGGTGGTTGTCGCGCTGGTGCAGACCGATGGACGGCTCGTCCAGCACGTACAGCACCCCGACCAGGCCGGAGCCGATCTGGGTGGCCAGCCGGATGCGCTGCGCCTCGCCGCCGGAGAGCGATCCGGCGGCGCGGCCCAGGGAGAGGTAGTCCAGGCCCACGTCGACCAGGAACCGCAGCCGCTCGTTGACCTCCTTGAGGACGCGTTCGGCGATGGCCTTCTCGCGGGCGTCCAGCGTCATGCGGCGCAGGAAGTCGGCGCACTCGCTGATCGACAGGGCCGAGACCTCGGCGATGGACTTGCCCTGCACGGTCACCGCCAGCACCAGCGGCTTGAGCCGGGTGCCGTGGCAGGCGGGGCAGGGGGCCTCGCGCATGTAGCCCTCGAACCGCTCGCGCCCGGCGTCGGTGTCGGCCTCCGCGTACCGGCGGCGCAGGAAGGGGATCACGCCCTCGAAGGCGGTGGCGTACGCGCGCTCCTGGCCGTGCCGGTTCTCGTAGCGGACCTCGATCTTGGTGCGGTGCCCATTGAGCAGCGCCTTCTTCGCCCGCTGCGGCAGGGCCTCCCAGGGCACGTCGGTGCGGAAGCTCAGCGCCTCGCCCAGCGCGCTGATCAGGTGGTGGAAGTACCCGCGGGTGTGGCCGTGCGACCAGGGGTGGATGGCGCCCTCGTCCAGGGACTTCTCCGGGTCCGGGATGATCAGCTCCGGGTCCACCTCCATCCGGGTGCCGATGCCGGTGCACTCGGGGCAGGCGCCGAAGGGGGAGTTGAAGGAGAAGGAACGCGGCTCCAGCTCCTCGAACGACAGGTCGTCGTACGGGCAGTACAGATGCTCGGAGAACATCCGCTCGCGCTGGGGGTCGTCCTGGGGCAGGTCGACGAAGTCGAGCACCACCATGCCGCCGGAGAGGCCGAGCGCGGTCTCCACCGAGTCGGTGAGCCGCCGCTTGGCGCTCTCCTTGACGGTGAGCCGGTCGACGACCACCTCGATGGTGTGCTTCTCCTGCTTCTTCAGCTTGGGCGGGTCGGCCAGCTGGATGGTGGCCCCGTCCACCCGGGCCCGGCTGTAGCCCTTGGTCTGGAGGTCGGCGAAGAGGTCGACGAACTCGCCCTTGCGCTCGCGCACCAGCGGGGAGAGCACCTGGAAGCGGCTGCCCTCCTCCAGGCCCAGCACCTTGTCGACGACGGCCTGGGGCGACTGGCGGGCGATGGGCCGGCCGCACTCGGGGCAGTGCGGCTTGCCGATGCGGGCGAACAGCAGCCGCAGATAGTCGTAGACCTCGGTGATGGTGCCCACGGTGGAGCGCGGGTTGCGCGAGGTGGACTTCTGGTCGATCGAGACGGCCGGGGAGAGGCCCTCGATGAAGTCGACGTCCGGCTTGTCCATCTGGCCGAGGAACTGCCGGGCGTACGCGGACAGCGACTCCACGTAGCGGCGCTGCCCCTCGGCGAAGATCGTGTCGAAGGCGAGGGAGGACTTGCCCGAGCCCGAGAGGCCGGTGAAGACGATCAGGGCATCGCGCGGCAGGTCGAGCGAGACATTCTTGAGGTTGTGTTCACGAGCACCGCGAACGGTGAGCCGGTCGGCCACGCGGATGGCACCTTTCGTGTGACGAACGGGGACCCCATGGCGCACGGGGCACCCCCGTCCAAGAGTAGGGGCGGGCGGCAAGCCGGAAGGCCGGATCGGTCTCCCGATGGCGGTGAGCCAGCTTATAGCACGTGCGTTCGATTACGGTGCCGTTCCCGCCATCTTCACTCGAAGGAGTGGTCCCGGATAGCGTGTGATCATGACGAAGCCGACCGCAGATCTCACCGGTCTGGACGAGGCCACCCACCGCCTGCTGACCGCCCTCGACGCCCTGGACGACGCCGCGATCGCCGCGCCCTCCCGGCTGTCCGGCTGGACGCGGGGCCACCTCACCACCCACCTCGCGCGCAACGCCGACGCCCTCGTCAACGTGCTCGCCGGGCGCCCCATGTACCCGAGCGAGGACAGCCGCGACACCGACATCGACCGCGGCGCCCCCCGCCCCGCCGCCGAGCAGCGCGCCGACGTGCGCGACAGCGCCCAGCGGCTGGCCGGCGCCTTCGCCGCCCTGCCCGCCGACCGCTGGTCCACCACCGCCGCCCTGCGCAACGGCGTCACCGACCGGCTCGACTCGCTGCCGCTGCGCCGCTGGGTCGAGGTCGAGCTGCACCACATCGACCTCGGCATCGGCCGCACCGTCCACGACCTCCCCGGCGCCTTCACCGACCGCGCCGTCGACTACCTCACCCGCCGCTACGAGGGCCACCCCGCCCTGCCACCCCTCGACCTGCGCGCCGAGGACGGACGCAGCTGGTACAGCGGCGGCCACGACGGCACCCGCCTCGTCGTCGCCGGCGCCCCCACCGCCCTCGTCGGCTGGCTCTCCGGCCGCACCACCGGCTCCGGGCTCACCGTCAGCGGCGGAACACTGCCCGCGGCACCCGCGCTCTGACACACTGACCGCCATGTCGTACACCGGAAACGTCACGGTCGGCGGGCCGGCCGACGCCCACGAGCTGGCCCGCCTGATCATCTCCAAGGCGGCCGTCGGCCCGATGAACAACAACGCCTACCTGCTGCGCTGCCGCGCCACCGGCGCCCAGCTGCTCATCGACGCCGCCGCCGAGCCCGCCACCCTCCTGGAGCTGATCGGCGCCGACGGCCTCACCGGCGTCGTCACCACCCACCGGCACGCCGACCACTGGCAGGCGCTCGCCGAGGTGGTCACCGCCACCGGCGCCACCACCTACGCCGGCCGCCCCGACACCGACGGCATCCCCGTCCCCACCGACACCGCCCTGGACGACGAGGACACCGTCACCTTCGGCGACATCACCCTCACCGTCCGCCGCCTCACCGGGCACACCCCCGGCTCCGTCGCCCTCGTCTACGACGACCCCGACGGCCACCCGCACCTCTTCACCGGCGACAGCCTCTTCCCCGGCGGCGTCGGCAACACCCACGGCGACCCGGCCGCCTTCGCCGGCCTCCTGCACGACGTGGAGAGCCGGCTGTTCGCCACCCTTCCGGATGAGACCTGGGTCTACCCCGGACACGGCGCCGACACCACCCTCGGCGCCGAACGCCCGCACCTCCCCGCCTGGCGCGAACGCGGCTGGTAGCCCGCCCCGGGCGCCCCGTACGGCCGCCCGGTGACCATGAGGTGTCGGTCCCCGGCAGTAGGGTTACGACCATGGCCGACCCCTCCAGCTACCGCCCCAAGCCGGGCGAAATCCCCGACGAGCCGGGCGTCTACCGCTTCCGCGACCAGCACGGCCGGGTCGTCTACGTCGGCAAGGCCAAGAGCCTGCGGCAGCGGCTGTCCTCCTACTTCCAGGACCTCACCCACCTGCACCCCAGGACCGCCACCATGGTCACCACCGCCGCCTCCGTGGAGTGGACCGTGGTCGCCACCGAGGTGGAGGCGCTCCAGCTGGAGTACACCTGGATCAAGGAGTACGACCCCCGCTTCAACGTCAAGTACCGCGACGACAAGAGCTACCCGTACCTCGCGGTCACGATGAACGAGGAGTTCCCCCGCGCCCAGGTCATGCGCGGCACCAAGCGCAAGGGCGTCCGGTACTTCGGCCCCTACGGCCACGCCTGGGCCATCCGCGAGACCGTCGACCTGCTGCTGCGGGTCTTCCCCGTCCGCACCTGCTCCGCCGGGGTGTTCAAGCGCGCCCACCAGATCGGCCGCCCCTGCCTGCTCGGCTACATCGACAAGTGCTCCGCGCCCTGCGTCGGCCGCGTCACCCCCGAAGAGCACCGCGAACTCGCCGAGGAATTCTGCGACTTCATGGCCGGCCGCACCGGCGCCTATCTGCGCCGGCTGGAGAGCGGCATGCACGAGGCGTCCGAGGCCATGGAGTACGAACGCGCAGGCCGGCTGCGCGACGACATCGAGGCACTGCGCCGCGCCATGGAGAAGAACGCCGTCGTCCTCGCCGACGCCACCGACGCCGACCTCATCGCCGTCGCCGAGGACGAGCTGGAGGCCGCCGTCCAGATCTTCCACGTCCGCGGCGGCCGGGTGCGCGGCCAGCGCGGCTGGGTCACCGACAAGGTCGAGCACGTCGCCACCCCCCAGCTCGTCGAGCACGCCCTCCAGCAGCTCTACGGCGACGAATGGGGCGACGGCGCCACCGGCGGCGGCAGCGGCGGCGTCCCCCGCGAGGTCCTGGTGCCCGCCCTCCCCGAGGCCGCGGACGCCCTCACCGACTGGCTGGGCGAACGCCGCGGCTCCCGGGTCAGCCTCCGCGTCCCGCAGCGCGGCGACAAGAAGGACCTGATGGCCACCGTCCAGCGCAACGCCCAGCAGGCGCTCGCGCTGCACAAGACCAAACGCGCCTCCGACCTGACCACCCGCTCCCGCGCCCTGGAGGAGATCGCCGAGGCCCTGGACCTGGACTCGGCGCCGCTGCGCATCGAGTGCTTCGACATCTCCCACCTCCAGGGCGAGGACGTCGTCGCCTCCATGGTCGTCTTCGAGGACGGCCTGGCCCGCAAGAGCGAGTACCGCCGCTTCCAGATCAAGAGCTTCGCCGGACAGGACGACGTCCGCTCCATGCACGAGGTGATCTCCCGGCGCTTCCGCCGCTACCTGCGGGAGAAGGAGAAGAGCGGCGGCTGGGTCGAGGAGTCCCCCGAGGGCCCCGAGCCCGGGGAGAACGGCCAGGGAGGCGGCGAGGAGCCGGCCGCCCCGCGCCCGGACGCCCACCGCGAGGAGGACGGCCGCCCCAAGCGCTTCGCCTACCCGCCGCAGCTGGTCGTGGTCGACGGCGGCGCCCCCCAGGTGGCCGCCGCCCGGCGCGCCATGGACGAGCTGGGCATCGACGACGTGGCCGTCTGCGGCCTCGCCAAGCGGCTGGAGGAGGTCTGGCTGCCCGGGGACAGCGACCCGGTGATCCTGCCCCGGTCCAGCGAGGGCCTGTACCTGCTCCAGCGGGTCAGGGACGAGGCCCACCGGTTCGCCCTCCGCTATCAGCGCGGCAAACGGGCACAATCGATGAAGAAGGGCCCGCTGGACGCCGTCCCCGGGCTCGGCGAGACCCGCAAGAAGGCACTTCTGAAGCACTTCGGCTCGGTCAAGCGGCTGCGCGCCGCCTCGGTGGAGGAGATCTGCGAGGTCCCCGGCATAGGCCGCAAGACGGCCGAGACGGTGCTCGCCGCGCTCACCGAGCGCGGCCCCGCCGCCCCGGCCGTCAACACGGCGACCGGCGAGATCATCGACGACTGAGCCGGCCGCGACGGCCCGGGGCGCACGCCGGGCCACCGCACCACCCACACACCACACACCACACCGGCGGGGGAAGAGAGACCATGAGCGAACACAGCAGAGCACAGGAACAGCCGGACCCCACCGCGAGCGCGGCCACCGCCACCGCGGGCGAGGAGACCGGCCCCACCCCCGAACTCGTGATCATCTCCGGGATGTCGGGAGCCGGCCGCAGCACCGCCGCCAAGTGCCTGGAGGACCTCGGCTGGTTCGTCGTCGACAACCTGCCGCCCTCCCTCATCCCCACCATGGTCGACCTCGGCGCCCGCTCCCAGGGCAACGTCGCCCGGATCGCCGTCGTCGTGGACGTCCGCGGACGCAGCTTCTTCGATAGCCTCCGCGAATCCCTGGCCGACCTCGACGCCAAGTCCGTCACCCGGCGCATCGTCTTCCTGGAAGCCTCCGACAACGCCCTGGTGCAGCGCTTCGAGTCCGTCCGCCGGCCGCACCCCCTCCAGGGCGACGGCCGGATCGTGGACGGCATCGCCGCCGAGCGCGACCTGCTGCGCGAACTGCGCGGCGACGCCGACCTGGTGATCGACACCTCCAACCTCAACGTCCACGAACTGCGCGCCAAGATGGACGCCCAGTTCACCAGCGGCGACGAGCCCGAACTGCGCGCCACCGTGATGTCCTTCGGCTACAAGTACGGCCTGCCGGTGGACGCCGACCACGTCGTGGACTGCCGTTTCCTGCCCAACCCGCACTGGGTGCCGGAGCTGCGGCCCTTCACCGGCACCAGCGAGGAGGTCGCCGGGTACGTCTTCGACCAGCCCGGCGCCAAGGAGTTCCTGGAGCGCTACGCCGACCTGCTGCACCTGGTCGCGGCCGGCTACCGCCGCGAGGGCAAGCGCTATGTGACCATCGCGGTCGGCTGCACCGGCGGCAAGCACCGCTCGGTGGCCGTCTCCGAACGGCTCGCCAAGGTGCTGGCCGCCGAAGGCATCGAAACCGTCGTCGTACACCGGGACATGGGACGCGAATAACATGCCACGCAAGGCCGCCCGGCAGGGCCGGGACCCCGAGCGCCGGCGCACCGTCATCCGGAGCATCGGCCGCACCGGCCGCGCGGGGCGGCGCGGCGCCCAGCCCAAGGTGGTCGCCCTCGGCGGCGGCATGGGCCTGTCCGCCTCCCTCACCGCGCTGCGCCGCATCACCGGCGACCTGACCGCCGTGGTCACGGTCGCCGACGACGGCGGCTCCAGCGGCCGGCTGCGGGACGAACTCGGCGTACTGCCCCCGGGCGACCTGCGCAAGGCGCTGGCCGCGCTGTGCGGCGACGACGACTGGGGACGTACCTGGTCGGAAGTGGTGCAGCACCGCTTCAAGAGCGAGGGCGCGCTGCACGATCACGCCGTCGGCAATCTGCTGATCGTCGCACTGTGGGAACAACTGGGCGATCATGTGCAGGCGCTCGACCTGGTCGGCAAACTGCTGGGCGCGCACGGCCGGGTGCTGCCGATGTCGGCCGTTCCGCTGGAACTGGAAGCCCTGGTACGCGGCCACGACGTCCACCGCCCGCAGGCCCTCAGCCGGGTGCGCGGCCAGGCCACCGTGGCGCTCACCCCCGGCGAGGTGCTCCAGGTGGTGCTGGTGCCGCACGACCCGCCGGCCGTCCCGGAGGCGGTGCAGGCCGTGCTGGACGCGGACTGGGTGATCCTGGGCCCGGGTTCGTGGTTCTCCTCGGTGATCCCCCATCTGCTGGTGCCCGAACTGCTGGACGCCCTCACCCGGACCAAGGCGCGCCGGGTGCTCTCGCTCAACCTCGCACCCCAACCCGGGGAAACTGATGGCTTCTCCCCGCAGCGTCATGTGGAGGTTTTGGTACAACACGCCCCTAAACTCGCCTTTGACGTGGTGCTGGCCGACCGGGCGGCGGTCCCCGACCAGGAGAGCCTGCGACTGGCGGCCGAGCGACTGGGGGCCTCCGTCCAGCTGGCCCCGGTGGCCGCCGTCGGGGATCCGCTGACCGGCGGTGGCTCCGCACGGCACGACCCGGAGCTGCTGGCCGCCGCGTATGACCGGATTTTTCGTATGCATGGAAGGATCGGCCCATGGCGATGACGGCCGCGGTGAAGGACGAGATCTCACGGCTCCCCGTCACCCGCACCTGCTGCCGCAAGTCGGAGGTGTCGTCGATCCTGCGGTTCGCCGGCGGCCTGCACATTGTGAGCGGGCGGATCGTGATCGAGGCGGAGCTGGACACCGGCATCGCCGCCCGGCGGCTGCGCCGGGACATCCTGGAGATCTTCGGGCACTCCTCCGATCTGGTGGTGATGGCCCCCGGCGGGCTGCGGCGCGGCAGCCGCTACGTGGTGCGGGTGGTGGCCGGCGGTGATCAGCTGGCCCGGCAGACCGGCCTGGTGGACGGCAGAGGCCGCCCCATCCGGGGCCTGCCGCCCCAGGTGGTCTCCGGGG
This sequence comes from Streptomyces harbinensis, assembly GCF_900116145.1. GTDB lineage: Bacteria > Actinomycetota > Actinomycetes > Streptomycetales > Streptomycetaceae > Streptomyces > Streptomyces carpaticus. Next base: position 661,759 of record NZ_FPAB01000003.1, read on the forward strand.
CCACCTGCGACGCGGAGGCGGCCTGGCGCGGCGCCTTCCTGGCCCACGGCTCGCTGACCGAGCCCGGCCGCTCCTCCTCCCTGGAGGTCACCTGCCCGGGCCCGGAGGCCGCCCTGGCCCTGGTGGGCGCCGCCCGGCGGCTCCAGATCGCCGCCAAGGCCCGCGAGGTGCGCAGCGTGGACCGCGTCGTCGTCCGGGACGGTGACGCCATCGGCGCGCTGCTGACCCGGCTCGGGGCGCACGAGTCGGTGCTGGCCTGGGAGGAGCGCCGGATGCGGCGCGAGGTCAAGGCCACCGCCAACCGGCTCGCCAACTTCGACGACGCCAATCTGCGCCGCTCGGCGCGCGCCGCCGTGGCCGCCGGGGTGCGGGTGCAGCGCGCGCTGGAGATCCTGGGGGAGGAGGTGCCCGAGCACCTGGCGGCGGCCGGCCGGCTGCGCATGGAGCACAAGCAGGCCTCGCTGGAGGAGCTGGGCGCGCTGGCCGATCCGCCGCTGACCAAGGACGCGGTGGCCGGCCGGATCCGCCGGCTGCTGGCCATGGCCGACAAGCGGGCGCAGGACCTGGGGGTCCCGGGCACCGAGTCCAACCTCACCGAAGAAATGGTCGGCTGACCCCGGCCACCCACCGCCCGGTCGCGCCTTCCGCACTCCGCCCCCCGGCCGATGTCACCGCTTCGGTCCGGGCGCGGTAGGGTCGGTTGTGGTCGGGGACGTCCCATACAGCATCGCCGGAATCCGCATCCGGCGTACCAACGAGGAGATCGGTTCGTGACGATCCGCGTAGGAATCAACGGCTTTGGCCGTATCGGCCGCAACTACTTCCGCGCGCTCCTTGAGCAGGGTGCCGATGTCCAGATCGTCGGGGTCAACGACCTCACCGACAACGCCACCCTGGTCCACCTGCTGAAGTACGACAGCATCCTCGGCCGCCTCAAGGAAGAGGTGAGCCACACCGACGACACCATCACGGTGGGCAACCAGACCTTCAAGACGCTGGCCGAGCGCGACCCCGCGAACCTGCCGTGGGCCGAGCTGGGCGCCGACATCGTGATCGAGTCCACCGGCATCTTCACCAAGCGTGACGACGCCGCCAAGCACCTGGCCGCCGGCGCCAAGAAGGTCCTCATCTCCGCCCCGGCGAAGAACGAGGACATCACCATCGTCATGGGCGTCAACCAGGACGCCTACGACGCGGCGCAGCACGACGTCATCTCCAACGCCTCCTGCACCACCAACTGTGTGGCGCCGCTGGCGAAGGTCCTGGACGAGAGCTTCGGCATCGTCAAGGGTCTGATGACCACCGTCCACGCGTACACCAACGACCAGCGCATCCTGGACTTCCCGCACAGCGACCTGCGCCGGGCCCGGGCCGCCGCGGTCAACATCATCCCGACCACCACCGGCGCCGCCAAGGCCACCGCCCTGGTGCTCCCGCAGCTGAAGGGCAAGCTGGACGGCATCGCGATGCGCGTCCCGGTGCCCACCGGCTCGGTCACCGACCTGGTCGTCGACCTGGACCGCGAGGTCACCGCCGAGGAGGTCAACGCCGCCTTCCAGGCCGCCGCCTCCGGCGAGCTCAAGGGCATCCTGGAGTACACCGAGGACGCCATCGTCTCCTCGGACATCGTGAACTGGCCCGCGTCCTGCACCTTCGACGCCCAGCTCACCATCGCCCAGGGCAACCAGGTCAAGGTCGTCGGCTGGTACGACAACGAGTGGGGCTACTCCAACCGCCTCGTCGACCTGACCGTCTACGTCGGCGAGCGCCTGTGACCCGCTGATCGTTCCGACGGTCAGGGTCACAGCGGTCGTACGGGCACCGGCCGGCCGGCCGGGCCCCGGATCCGGCACGCAGGGCCCGCGAACCGCGCACCACGCGCGGCGCGGGCCCTGCGCGCGGTCCGGGCCCGGTCACCGGCTCGGCACGGGCCCCGCCTCACGAGGAGCGCATCACACGTATGAAGACGATTGACGATCTCCAGGTCGCCGGGCGGCGGGTCTTCGTCCGCGCCGATCTGAACGTCCCGCTGGAGGGCGGGAAGATCACCGACGACGGCCGGATCAGGGCCGCCGTACCGACGATCCGCAAGCTGGCCGCGGCCGGCGCCCGGGTCGTCGTCGCCTCCCACCTCGGCCGCCCCAAGGGCGCGCCCGACCCGGCGTACTCCCTCGCCCCGGTCGCCGCCCGGCTCGGCGAACTGCTCGGCGCCCCGGTCGCGTTCGCCTCCGACACGGTCGGCGACAGCGCGCGCGCCACCGTGGCGGACCTGGCGGACGGCCAGGTGGCACTGCTGGAGAACCTGCGCTTCAACCCCGGTGAGACCAGCAAGGACGACACCGAGCGCGGCGCCTTCGCCGACGATCTCGCCTCCCTGGCGGACGCCTACGTCGGCGACGGCTTCGGCGCGGTGCACCGCAAGCACGCCTCCGTGTACGACCTCCCGGCCCGGCTGCCGCACGCGGCCGGCGGGCTGATCGCCACCGAGGTGGGCGTCCTCAAGCAGCTCACCGAGGACGTGCGCCGCCCGTACGCGGTGGTGCTCGGCGGCGCCAAGGTCTCCGACAAGCTCGGGGTCATCGACCATCTGCTGGAGCGCGCCGACCGGATCCTGATCGGCGGCGGCATGGCGTACACCTTCCTCAAGGCCCAGGGCCACGAGGTCGGCGACTCGCTGCTCCAGGAGGACCAGGTGCCGGTGGTGCGCGAGTATCTGCGCCGCGCGGCCGAGCGGGGCGTGGAGTTCGTGCTGCCGGTGGACGTGGTGGCCGCCAAGGCGTTCCCCGACCTGGCCACCAAGGCGCCCGCGCACCCGGTCGTGGTGCCGGCGGACGCCATCCCGGAGGGCGTGATGGGCCTGGACATCGGCCCGCGCACCGCCGAGCTGTACGCCGCCAAGCTGGCGGACGCCGCGACCGTGTTCTGGAACGGCCCGATGGGTGTCTTCGAGCACCCGGAGTTCGCGGCCGGCACCCGCGGTGTCACCCAGGCGCTGCTCGATTCGCCCGCCTTCACCGTGGTCGGCGGCGGTGACTCGGCGGCGGCGGTGCGCATCCTCGGCTTCGACGAGACGGCGTTCGGCCACATCTCGACCGGAGGCGGCGCCAGCCTCGAATACCTGGAGGGCAAGACCCTCCCCGGCCTCGCCGCACTGGAGGACTGAACCATGGCACGCACCCCGCTCATGGCGGGCAACTGGAAGATGAACCTCAACCACCTCGAGGCCATCGCCCAGGTCCAGAAACTGGCCTTCGGCCTGTCCGACAAGGACTACGACGCGGTGGAGGTGGCCGTGCTGCCGCCGTTCACCGATCTGCGCTCGGTGCAGACGCTGGTCGACGGCGACAAGCTGAAGATCAAGTACGGGGCGCAGGACGTCTCGGCGCACGACTCCGGCGCCTACACCGGTGAGATCTCCGGCGCCATGCTCGCCAAGCTGAACTGCACCTACGCGGTGATCGGCCACTCCGAGCGGCGCCAGTACCACGGCGAGGACGACGCCACCTGCAACGCCAAGGTCAAGGCCGCCTACCGGTACGGGCTCACCCCGATCCTGTGCGTGGGCGAGGGCCTGGACGTCCGCAAGGCGGGCGGGCAGGTCGCCCATACCCTGGCGCAGCTCGACGGCGCGCTGGCGGACATCCCGGCCGAGCAGGCGGCGAGCATCGTGATCGCCTACGAGCCGGTCTGGGCGATCGGCACCGGCGAGGTGGCCACCCCCGAGGACGCGCAGGAGGTGTGCGGGGCGATCCGTGCCCGGCTGGCCGAGCTGTACGACGCGGAGCTGGCGGACGGCGTCCGCATCCAGTACGGCGGTTCGGTGAAGTCCGGCAACGTGGCCGCGATCATGGCGCAGCCCGATGTGGACGGCGCTCTGGTGGGCGGTGCGGCGCTGGACGCCGAGGAGTTCATCAAGATCGTCCGGTTCCGCGATCAGTAACGGTCCGGCCGTGCACTAGCGATACCCTGTCCGGGGGCCGGACCGGTGACGTCCCGCGTCTCCACCCGGCCCCCGACGCCCTGTACATTGTGTGTGTCCATCCGTCCGAGAGAGTTGGTCCCAGTCGTGGAATTGGCGCTCCAGATCGCCCTGATCGTCTTCAGCTTCCTGTTGGGGCTGCTTGTGCTGATGCACAAGGGAAAGGGCGGCGGCCTCTCCGACATGTTCGGTGGCGGCATGCAGTCCTCGGTGGGCGGATCGTCGGTCGCCGAACGCAACCTTGACCGGATCACCGTGATCGTCGGGCTCATCTGGTTTGTGATCATCGTGCTGCTCGGTCTGCAGATGAAATCCTGACCACCGCACGTCCCCGCGCCGGCGGGGACGGTTCCGGTCCGTCGTAACTCGGACACTGGACGTGCGTTGAGCCTTGCATAGACTGAGGCGACTTCTTAGCACGTGTAGTGAGGCAGGGAGTTACGACAGTGGCAGGTGGCAACGCGATCCGGGGCAGCCGGGTCGGCGCGGGGCCGATGGGCGAGGCCGAGCGGGGCGAATCCGCGCCACGGCTGCGGGTCTCCTTCTGGTGCGCCAACGGACACGAGACACAGCCGAGTTTCGCCAGCGACGCGCAGATCCCGGACACCTGGGACTGCCAGCGCTGCGGCTTCCCGGCCGGCCCCGAACGCGAGGCCCCCCCGGCCCCGCCGCGCACGGAGCCGTACAAGACCCACCTGGCCTACGTTCGCGAGCGCAGAAGCGCGGCGGACGGCGAGGCCATTCTGGCGGAGGCCCTGGCGAAACTGCGCGGCGAGATCTGAGCTCCCCCGCGCACGGGCCGTGAACACGGACGGGCGGCACGCCGCCGTTGCCGGTGATCGGCTAGCTTGGGCCGGGTGACAGAGAACAACAACGGCGCCGGGCGTCGTGGCAGGGTGGACCGGTCGGGGGAGTGGCGCGCGCTCGGGGAGCACCGGGACGCGGTGGGGGAGGTGTCGCTCCGCGAGCTGTTCGCGAAGGATCCCGGGCGGGCCGAGCGGTACTCCCTCGGTGTCGGTGATCTCCACGTGGACTTCTCCAAGCAGCTGGTGACGGACGAGACGCTGCGGCTGCTGCGCGATCTTGCCGCCGCGCGGGGGGTCGCCGAGCTGCGGGACGCCATGTTCCGGGGCGAGCGCATCAACACCACCGAGGACCGGGCGGTGCTGCACACCGCGCTGCGCGCGCCGCGGGAGGCCGTCATCGAGGTGGACGGCGAGAACGTCGTCCCGGCCGTGCACGCCGTGCTGGAGAAGATGGCCGCCTTCGCCGACCGGGTGCGGTCGGGGGAGTGGAAGGGGTACACCGGGGAGCGGATCACCACCGTCGTCAACATCGGCATCGGCGGCTCCGATCTCGGGCCCGCCATGGCGTACGAGGTGCTGCGGCCGTTCACCGCGCGGGACATCGGCTTCCGGTTCGTCTCCAACGTGGACGGCGCCGATCTGCACGAGGCGGTGCGGGACCTCGATCCGGCGCGGACCCTGTTCATCGTCGCGTCCAAGACGTTCACCACCATCGAGACCATCACCAACGCCACCTCCGCGCGGCGCTGGCTGCTCGACGGGCTCGGCGGGGACGCCGCGGCCGTGGCCCGGCACTTCGTGGCGGTGTCGACGAACGCCGGCAAGGTCGCCGAGTTCGGTATCGACACCGACAACATGTTCGAGTTCTGGGACTGGGTCGGCGGCCGGTACTCCTACGACTCGGCCATCGGCCTCTCGCTGATGATCGCGATCGGCCCCGCGCGATTCCGGGAGATGCTCCAGGGGTTCCACCTGGTCGACGAGCACTTCCGCACCGCGCCCGCCGAGGAGAACGTGCCGCTGCTGCTCGGGCTGCTCGGCGTCTGGTACGGCGCGTTCCACGACGCCCAGTCGCACGCGGTGCTGCCCTACAGCCACTACCTGTCGAAGTTCACCGCCTACCTCCAGCAACTCGACATGGAGTCCAACGGCAAGCGCGTGGACCGGCAGGGCGAGCCGGTGACCTGGCAGACCGGGCCGGTGGTGTGGGGCACGCCCGGCACCAACGGGCAGCACGCCTACTTCCAGCTGCTGCACCAGGGGACCAAGCTGATCCCCGCCGACCTCATCGGCTTCGCCCGGCCGGTCGCCGAGCTGGCCCCCGATCTCGCCGCCCAGCACGACCTGCTGATGGCCAATCTGTTCGCCCAGGGCCAGGCGCTCGCCTTCGGCAAGAGTGCCGAGGAGGTACGGGAGGAGGGTGTCGCCGAGGAGCTGGTGCCGCACCGCACCTTCCCCGGCAACCGGCCCACCACCACCATCCTGGCCACCGAGCTGTCCCCGTCCGTGCTGGGCCAGCTGATCGCCCTGTACGAGCACAAGGTGTTCGTCCAGGGCGCCGTCTGGGACATCGACTCCTTCGACCAGTGGGGGGTCGAGCTGGGCAAGGTCCTGGCCAAGCGGGTCGAGCCCGCCCTCACCGAGGGGGCCGAGGTGCCCGGGCTCGACGCCTCGACCGGGGCCCTCGTCGCCCGGTACCGGGAGCTGCGCGGGAGATGACCCCCGCCCCCGGCGGCGGCCCGCTCAGGCCGTCGCCGGGGGATACAGCTGCGGTGGCAGCGCGGAGGCCGCCGCGCGGTCCAGCAGCCACAGGGTGCGGCTCTCGCCGTACGCGCCGGCCGCCGGTACCTGGAGTTCGCCCGGGCCCGACAGCGCGATCCGGGCCGCGTCCGCCTTGTCCTCGCCCGCCGCCAGCAGCCACACCTCGCGTGCGGTGCGGATCGCCGGCAGGGTGAGGGTGATCCGGGTCGGCGGCGGCTTGGGCGCGCCGTGCACCGCCACCACCGGGCGTTCCCGCTCGTGCAGCGCGGGATGCTCCGGGAACAGCGACGCCACATGGGTGTCGGGGCCCACGCCCAGCAGCAGTACGTCGAACCGCGGCACCGCGCCGTGGTTCAGCACGTCGCGGGCCGTGGCCAGCTCCGCCGCGTACCCCTCGGCCGCCGCCTCCGCGTCATTGCCCCACGGGCCGTCGGAGGCCGGCATCGGATGCACCCGGGACGGGTCCACCGGGACCCGCTCCAGCAGCGCCTCGCGGGCCTGGACCTCGTTGCGGTCCGGGTCCCCGGCGGGCAGGAAACGCTCGTCCCCCCACCACAGATCCAGCCGCCCCCAGTCCACCGCGTCCCGCGCCGGGGAGGCCGCCAGCGCGGCCAGCAGCCCGTTGCCGTTGCGGCCACCGGTCAGCACCACCGAGGCGGTGCCGCGTGCGGCCTGGGCGTCCACGATCTTCGTGATCAGCCGGGCGGCGGCGGCCTGCGCCATCAGCTCCTTGTCGCGGTGGACCACCACCTGCGGGGTGGCCGTCACCGCTGTGCTCCCGCCGCCGCGCCGAAGCGCAGCGCTTCCGCGTACGCCTCGTCCGGGTCGAGCCGGCGCAGCTCCTCGGCGATCAGCTCCGCCGTGGAGCGCCGGTGCAGCGCCACATGCCGGTCCGGCTGCCCCGGCACCGCCAGCTTCGCCAGCGACCCGGTCGGCCGGTCCAGACAGATCGTGCCGTCCTCGGTGAGCAGCCGCACGGCCGTGATGCCGGGCCCGGGGGTCGGCACCCGCTCGACCGGGACGCCCAGCCGCTCCGCCAGCCACAGGGCCAGCAACTCGGTGGAGGGGTTGTGCTCCTCGCCCTCCACCACCGCCGAGTCGATCCGGCCGTGCTTCTGGTCGAGCGCCGCGGCCAGCACACTGCGCCACGGGGTGATCCGCGTCCACGCCAGATCGGTGTCGCCCGGCGAGTAGACCTCGGCGCGCGCCCCGAGCACCGCCACCGGGTCCTCGTTCGCCGCCGCGTCCATGATCCGCCGCTGCGCCAGCGTCCCCAGCAGATCGCGCTCCGGGTGCGCCGGGGCGTCCTGCGGCCACCACACCACCACCGGGGCGTCCGGCAGCAGCAGCGGCAGCACCACGCTGTAGGCGTGCGCCGACAGCTCGCCGTGCAGCCGCAGCAGTACGGTCTCGCCGCTGCCGGTCTCCCCGCCGACCCTGACCTCGGCGTCCAGGTGGGAGCCGGCGTGCTCCCGCGAGGAGCGTCCCGGCCGCCGGATGACGACCAGGATGCGCGAGGGGTGTTCCTTGGACGCCTCGCTGGCCGCCTTCAGCGCGTCGTAGTGGTTGCCCTCGTCGGTGACGATGACCAGGGTCAGCACAATGCCTACCGCCGGGGTTCCCGTTGCCCGCCTGGCCTGGACCAGGGCGGCGTTGATCTGACTGACTGTGGTGTCCGTGAGGTCGATCTTCATGGCCGCCGCCAGCTCCGTCCGTCCAGGGAGAGCATGTCATCAGCCGCCTTGGGCCCCCAGGTGCCGGCCGGGTACGGCTCGGGCCGGCCGTGGCCCGCCCAGAACTCCTCGATGGGGTCGAGGATTTCCCACGAGCGCTCCACCTCCTGGTGGCGCGGGAACAGGTTGGCGTCCCCGAGCAGCACGTCCAGGATCAGCCGCTCGTACGCCTCCGGGCTGGATTCGGTGAACGACTCGCCGTAGGCGAAGTCCATCGTCACGTCCCGGATCTCCATCTGGGTGCCGGGCACCTTGGAGCCGAACCTGATGGTGACGCCCTCGTCCGGCTGCACCCGGATGACCAGCGCGTTGTTGCGCAGCTCCTGGGTGTCGGTGGCGTCGAAGGGTGAGTACGGCGCCCGCTGGAAGACCACCGCGATCTCGGTGACCCGGCGGCCCAGACGCTTGCCGGTGCGCAGATAGAACGGCACCCCGGCCCAGCGCCGGTTGTCGATCTCCAGCTTGATCGCGGCGTAGGTGTCGGTCACCGACTTGGGGTCGATGCCGTCCTCCTCCAGATAGCCGGCCACCTTCTGGCCGCCCTGCCAGCCGCCGGTGTACTGGCCGCGCACCGTGTGCCGGGCCAGGTCCTGCGGCAGCCGCACCGCGCTGAGCACCTTCAGCTTCTCGGCGACCAGGGACTCGGCGTCGAAGCCCGAGGGCTCCTCCATCGCGGTCAGCGCCAGCAGCTGGAGCAGGTGGTTCTGGATGACGTCGCGGGCTGAGCCGATGCCGTCGTAGTACCCGGCCCGGCCGCCGATGCCGATGTCCTCGGCCATGGTGATCTGCACATGATCGACGTACGACCGGTTCCACAGCGGCTCGAACAGGGTGTTGGCGAACCGCAGCGCCAGGATGTTCTGGACGGTCTCCTTGCCCAGGTAGTGGTCGATGCGGAAGACCTCGTGCGGCGCGAACACATCGTGGACGACCGCGTTCAGCTCCTGCGCGGACGCCAGATCGTGGCCGAACGGCTTCTCGATGACGGCCCGCCGCCAGCTGTCGCCCTGCCCCTCGGACAGGCCGTGCTTCTTCAGCTGGCGCACCACCGTGGGGAAGAACTTCGGCGGTACGGAGAGGTAGAAAGCGAAGTTGCCGCCGGTGCCGCGCTCCTTGTCCAGCGCCTCGATCGTCTCGCGCAGCGTGTCGAACGCCACGTCGTCGTCGAAGGTGCCGGGCACGAAGCGCATGCCCTCGGCCAGTTGCCGCCAGACCTCCTCACGGAAGGGGGTGCGGGCGTGCTCCATGACCGAGTCGTGCACGACCTGGGCGAAGTCCTCGTTCTCCCAGTCCCGGCGGGCGAAGCCCACCAGCGAGAAGCCCGGGGGCAGCAGCCCCCGGTTGGCCAGGTCGTACACCGCCGGCATGAGCTTCTTGCGGGACAGATCGCCGGTGACCCCGAAGATCACCAGGCCCGACGGCCCCGCGATACGCGGGAGCCGCCGGTCCTGCGGGGTGCGCAGCGGGTTGGCACGGACGCCGGGGATCTGCCCGGCGCCCGGCGCGTTCGCAGCTGAGCCGCTCACCGTCGCTCAGACCTCCCCGCCGGCGAGCCGCTCGAGTTCGGCCTGGGTGGAGTCGAGCAGCGCGGTCCACGCCGACTCGAACTTCTCCACGCCCTCGTCCTCCAGCAGCTGCACGACCTCGTCGTAGGAGATGCCGGCGGCGGCGAGCGCGTCCAGGTCGGCGCGGGCCTGCTCGTAGGTGCCCGCGATGGTGTTGCCGGTGATCTCGCCGTGGTCCTCGGTGGCCTTGAGGGTGGCCTCCGGCATGGTGTTGACGGTGCCGGGGGCGACCAGCTCGGTCACGTAGAGGGTGTCCGGGTAGGCCGGGTCCTTCACACCGGTGGAGGCCCACAGCGGGCGCTGCTCGTTGGCGCCGGCCTTGGCCAGGGCGCGCCAGCGGTCGGAGGCGATGACCTCCTCGTACGCCTGGTAGGCGAGCCGGGCGTTGGCGAGGGCGGCCTTGCCGCGCAGCGCCTTGGCCTCCTCGGTGCCCAGCGCTTCCAGGCGCTTGTCGATCTCGGTGTCGACCCGGGACACGAAGAAGGACGCCACCGAGTGGATGGTGGAGATCTCCAGGCCCCTGGCCTGGGCCTGCTCCAGACCGGTCAGGTAGGCGTCCATCACCTCGCGGTAGCGCTCCAGGGAGAAGATCAGCGTGACGTTGACGCTGATGCCCCGGGCGATGGTCTCGGTGATGGCGGGCAGCCCGGCCCGGGTGGCCGGGATCTTGATGAAGGTGTTGGGGCGCTCCACCAGCCAGGCCAGCTGCTTGGCCTCGGCGACGGTGGCCCGGGTGTTGTGCGCCAGGCGCGGGTCGACCTCGATGGAGACCCGGCCGTCGCGGCCCTCGGTCGCGTCGTACACCGGGCGCAGGACGTCGGCGGCGTCCCGCACGTCGGCCGTGGTGATCATGCGGACGGCCTCTTCGACCGTGACCTTCCGGGTGGCGAGGTCGGTCAGCTGGGTCTCGTACCCGTCGCCCTGCGAGATCGCCTTCTGGAAGATCGCTGGATTGGTGGTCACCCCGACGACGTGCTGCTGGTCGAGCAGCTCACCGAGGTCGCCGGACGTGATGCGCTTGCGCGACAGGTCGTCCAGCCAGATCGCGACACCCTCCTCGGAGAGCCGCTTGAGTGCGTCGGTCATGGAAATCGCATCCCCTGCTTGTTGTCTCTTAGAATTCAGCGCTCTGCGGCGGCCAGGGATTCCCGGGCCGCCTGGGCGACGGCCTCCGGGGTGATCCCGAACTCGCGGTAGAGCGTCTGGTAGTCCGCGGACGCCCCGAAGTGCTCCAGCGAAACGATCCGCCCGGCGGTGCCGACGTAGCGGTGCCAGGTCAGCCCGACCCCGGCCTCGACCGCGACGCGGGCCGCCACGACCGGCAGCAGCACATGGTCGCGGTAGGACTGATCCTGCTCCTCGAACCACTCCACGCACGGCATCGACACCACCCGGGTGGGGACGCCCTCGGCCTGGAGCACCTCACGGGCGGCCAGCGCGAGCTGCAGCTCGGAGCCGGTGCCGATGAGGATGAGGCGCGGGGTGCCGCCCTCGGCCTCGGTGTGGATGTAACCGCCGCGCACCGTGTTCTCGTTCGGCGCGTAGGTGGGCACGTTCTGCCGGGTGAGCGCGAGGCCGTGCGGCGCCGGCTTGGTGGCGTACCGCTCGAGGATCTCCCGCCACGCCAGGACGGTCTCGTTCGCGTCGGCCGGGCGCACGATGTTCAGGCCGGGGATGGCGCGCAGCGCGGACAGGTGCTCCACCGGCTGGTGGGTGGGGCCGTCCTCGCCGAGGCCGATGGAGTCGTGCGTCCACACGTAGGTGACCGGCGCCCCCATCAGGGCGGCCAGCCGCACGGCGGGGCGCATGTAGTCGGAGAACACCAGGAACGTACCGCCGTACACCCGGGTGTTGCCGTGCAGCGCGATGCCGTTCATGGCCGAGCCCATGGCGTGCTCGCGGATGCCGAAGTGGATGGTGCGGCCGTACGGGTCGGCGCCGGGCAGCGAGTTGCCCTCGGGGAGGAAGGAGGCGCTGCCGTCGATGGTGGTGTTGTTGGAGCCGGCCAGGTCGGCGGAGCCGCCCCACAGCTCGGGGATGACCGGGCCCAACTCGCTGAGCACCTTGCCGGAGGCCTTGCGGGTGGCGACGTCCTTGCCGGCCGGGAAGGCGGGCAGCGCCTTCTCCCAGCCCTCGGGCAGCCGGGCCGCGCGGATGCGGTCGAATTCGGCCGCGCGCTCCGGGTTGGCCTCGCGCCAGGCGGCCAGCCGCTCCTCCCACGCGGCGCGCGCCCGCCGGCCGCGTTCGGTGACGGCGCGGGTGTGGGCGAGCACCTCGGGGGCGACCTCGAAGGACTTGGTGGGGTCGAAGCCCAGGACCTCCTTGGTGGCGGCGACCTCGTCCGCGCCGAGCGCCGAGCCGTGCGCGGCCTCGGTGTTCTGGGCGTTGGGGGCCGGCCAGGCGATGATCGAGCGGGCGGCGACGATGGAGGGCCGGTCGGTGACGGCCTGGGCGGCGAGCAGCGCCTCGTGGACGGCCTTCGGGTCCAGGTCGCCGTTCTCCAGCGGGGCCACTCGCTGGATGTGCCAGCCGTACGCCTCGAAGCGGGCCAGGGTGTCCTCGGAGATCGCGGTCTCGGTGTCACCCTCGATGGAAATGTGATTGTCGTCCCACAGCAGGACGAGGTTGCCGAGCTTCTGGTGCCCGGCCAGCGAGGCGGCCTCGGCGGCCACACCCTCCTGGAGGCAGCCGTCACCCGCGAACACCCAGATGGTGTGGTCGAACGGGGAGGTGCCCGGCGCGGCCTCCGGGTCGAACAGACCGCGCTCGTAGCGGGCGGACATCGCCATGCCCACCGCGTTGGCCACGCCCTGGCCCAGCGGCCCGGTGGTGGTCTCCACCCCCACGGTGTGCCCGTGCTCGGGGTGCCCGGGGGTACGGCTGTCCCAGGTGCGGAAGGACTTCAGATCGTCCAGCTCCAGGCCGTACCCGGCCAGGTACAGCTGGATGTACAGCGTGAGGCTGGTGTGACCCACGGACAGGACGAAGCGGTCCCGGCCGGTCCAGTCGGGCTCCGACGGGTCGTGCCGCAGCAGCTTCTGGAACAGCACGTAGGCGGCGGGGGCCAGCGACATGGCCGTACCGGGGTGGCCGTTTCCGACCTTCTGTACGGCGTCCATGGCCAGAACACGAACGGTGTCGACGGCCCGCTGGTCCAGCTCGGTCCAGTCGAGGGCTGAGGTGGTCGGCTTGGTGCTCACCCTGCGTCAGGGCTCCTCTCCGCGGTCGATAGGTCCGGTGATGCGTTCTCCCACCGGAAGCGGCGCGAGGCTCACCGGGCGGTCCGAGCCTACCCCTGGCGTGCGGGGGTCCTGTGTCCGCGTTCGTCCAGTGGTCGGGGGGTGCGGCGGCGCTGCCGGCCCCGGCGGACGGTGAACGGACCGTGGTGGCGATGACGCGACCCACCATCCCAGGCGCGCCGCGCCCTCGCACGCGGCACGCCCGGCGTGGGGCGACCCCGGAGACAAGGTGGGTATCTCGGGCGTCTAGAGTGACGGTGTTCATGTGAGGGGCGTCCATGAGCGGTCAGCGGCACGACGGCCGCTACGCCGGTGCCCCGACGCTGATCTCGCAGAATCAGGGGTGTCCGTGACGGTCGTCGATTCCCGTCCGGTGGCAGAGCGCGGTCCCGGCTCCGGCCAGTGGACGCGTGGAGCCCGGATCAGGGCGTTCATCGCGCTGACCAAGCCCCGCATCATCGAGACGCTGCTCATCACCACCATCCCGGTGATGTTCCTCGCGGAGCAAGGGGTTCCTGACCTCTGGTTGGTGATCGTTACCGTTACGGCGGGTTATCTGTCGGCGGGCGGCGCCAACGCGCTCAACATGTACTACGACCGCGACATCGACGCGCTCATGCACCGCACCTCGAACCGGCCGCTGGTGACCGGGATCGTGAGCCCGGCCGAGTGCCTGGTGTTCGGCATCGCGCTGGCGGTGCTCTCCACCGCGATGTTCGGCCTGCTGGTCAACTGGCTGTCGGCCGCGCTGGCGCTGGGCGCGCTGCTCTTCTACGTGCTCGTCTACACCATGCTGCTCAAGCGGCGCACCGCGCAGAACATCGTGTGGGGCGGCATCGCCGGCTGCATGCCCGTCATCATCGGCTGGTCCTCGGTCACCAACTCGATGTCCTGGGGCGCGGTGATCCTGTTCCTGGTCATCTTCTTCTGGACCCCGCCGCACTACTGGCCGCTGTCCATGAAGGTGCGCGAGGACTACGCGCGGGCCGGGGTGCCGATGCTGCCGGTCATCGCGAGCAACAAGGTCGTGGCCCGGCAGATCGTGGTCTACAGCTGGGTCATGGTGGGCGTCTCGCTGCTGCTGTGGCCGCTGGGCTACACCGGCTGGTTCTACCCGGCGGTCGCGCTGGCCGCCGGCGCGTGGTGGCTGTGGGAGGCGCACGCCCTCCAGGCGCGCGCCCGGGCCGGGATCACCGGATCCAAGCTCAAGGAGATGCGGCTGTTCCACTGGTCCATCACCTATGTCTCGCTCATCTTCATCGCGGTGGCGATCGACCCGTTCATCGGCTGATCCGGGGTCGGCGGGGGCGGCCCGGGGGTGTTCCCGAGCGGGATTACCGGGAAGTAGCATGCCGGGCATGACGACCCGCAGCACCGCCAGGACCGGCCGCCGGCTCACCCGCCGCATCACCGCCTTCGCCCGCGCGCACGGCGGGTCCGCCGAAGCCACCGTCTCCTACACCGGCGAACGCGGCGTCCGCGTCGTCCTGGTGGGCGCCGACGGCGGCTGGGGCGATCTGATGGCCCCGGACGGCGACACCGCCCGGCAGGCGCTGGAAGCGGCCGGAATCACCCCGCAGGACACCTTCGACGCCCCGCTCGCCGCTAAGGTACGCACCGGCCGCTACGAGTGGAGCCGGATGGCCGGGCTCCAGATCGGCGGACCCCGCAATACCTGAAAGCGGTTTCGGGCGTTAGGCGGAATATGCACACCTCGCCCCTGGTGGACCAGCACGGCCACGGCGTGCTCCACGGCGACCTGGGCCTCGGCACCTTCGAGCGGCACCTCGCCGCCGCGCTCGGCGGCCCCGCCGGCACCGGGAGCGCGTACGACACCACCACCGGGCTCGCGCTGCGCCGCTGGTGCCCCCCGCTGCTCGGGCTGCCGCCGCACTGCACCGCCGTGCGGTACCTGGCCCGCCGCCGGGAGCTGGGGGCGTACGCCGCCTCCCGCGCGCTGCTGCGCGGCAGCGGCATCCACACCTATCTCGTGGACCCCTCGATACCCGGCGCGGACCGCGACGGCACCGAGGAGCCCGTCACCGCGATCGGGGAACTGGCCTCGGCCGCCGGCACCAGGGCCCACGAACTGGCCGCGCTGGAGGCGGTGGCCGGCGAGGCCGCCGACCGGGGCGGCGGGGTCCGTACCTTCGCGCAGGACATCGCCCAGGCGCTGCACGGCGCCGCCCGCCGCGCGGTCGCCTTCGTCTGCGACGCCGCCGCGCTGCGCGAGCCGGGCCCGCCCGAGCCCGCCGAGGTGCGCCGGGCGGCCGGCCGCTGGCTGGCCTGCGGGCGGCGGCGCAGCGAGCCCGCGCTCACCGGCCATCTGCTGTGGGCCGCGCTGGCCTGCGGGCTCCCCGTCCAACTGCGCTGCGCGGACCCGGAGCCACTGGTCCCGCTGCTGCGGGCCACGGCGGGGCGTGCCCCGCTCGTGCTGCTTCCGCGCCGGCCCCACCACGAGGCCGCGGCCCGGCTGGCCGCGGCCTTTCCGCATGTCTACGCCGATGTGGGGCCCGAGCCGGCCGTCACGCTGGCGCGGGCGCCGTTCGGCAAGCTGCTGTTCTCCACCGGGGCCCGGGCCCTGCCCGAACTGCACGTGGTGCGGGTACGGCAGTACCAGCGGGCCATGACCCGGCTGCTGGGGGAGTGGATCACCCAGGGCGACTGCTCGCGGGAGGACGCCCGGCGGATCGCCGACCGCATCAGCGGCGGGACCGCCCGGCGCATCTACCGGCTGGACGAGCGACCGGCTCAGACCGGCTGAGGCTCCTTCTCGGGCCGTCCGGCCGAGGGCTCGGTGTCCGGCGCGGAGACCGGGGCCGGGCCGCGCTCGCGGGTGGACAGCAGCAGCCGCAGCATCGCGATCCACACCAGGGCCGAGCCGAGCATGTGGATGCCGACCAGCCACTCCGGCTCGTCCAGGGCGTACTGCACATAGCCGATCGCGCCCTGGGAGAGCACCACCAGCAGCAGATCGCGGCTGCGGGCGCGCGGCCCGGCCGGGGCGTCCACCAGGCGCAGCACCAGCCAGACGGCGAGCGCGCCGAGCGCCACCGACCAGGCGAGCATGGAGTGCACCCGGGTCACCGTCTCCCAGTCGAACGGCATCCGCTCGATGTCCCCGCTGTCCCCGGCGTGCTTGCCGGTGCCGGTGACGGCGGTGCCGGCCACCAGCAGCACGGCGGTGAGCACGGTGAGCCCGGACACGGCGCGGCGGACCGGGACGCCGACCAGCGGACGCGGCGGCTCGTCGCCCTCGCGGGCCCGCAGCCAGGTGAGGGTGGTGGTGGTGAGCAGTGCCATCGCGGCCAGGAAGTGCGCGGCGACGATGTACGGGTTCAGCTCGGTGAGCACGGTGATGCCGCCGATGACGGCGTTGCTCATGACCACCCAGAACTGGGCCCAGGCCATCCGGGTCAGCGGATGCCTGCGCGGCTTGGCGGCGCGGGCGGCGATGATGGTCCAGCCGACGGCGGCGCTGACCACGTAGGTCAGCATCCGGTTGCCGAACTCGATCAGCCCGTGCACCCCCATCTCGGCGGTGGTGGTGAGCGAGTCGTCCGTGCACTTGGGCCAGGTGTCGCAGCCGAGCCCGGAGCCGGTGAGCCGGACGGCGCCTCCGGTGATGATGATGAGGACACTCATCACCAGGGCGGTCAGCGCGGCACGGCGCACCGTTTCGGGGCGCGGGGTCCAGCGCTCGGCGATGTACGCGAGGGGATTTCGCACTGCTTTCAGCACCCGCTCATCGTAGGCCCCGAGCTTGTGCGCGTTTTCACGAGGGGGTGCTTCGGCTCATTCCCAGCGGAAGAAGCGGGCCGCGGCGCCGAGCGAGAGCACGGACCACACGGCCAGGATCCCGGCCTGGGCCCAGGGCATGGCGGCGCCGTCCTGGAGCACCTCGCGCAGTCCGGTGGACAGGGCGCTGACCGGCAGCAGCTCCAGCACGGTGCGCACCGCGCCGGGGAAGTTCTCCAGTGGGACGATCACACCGCCGCCGAGCAGCAGCAGGATGAAGACCAGATTGGCGGCGGCCAGGGTCGCCTCGGCGCGCAGCGTCCCGGCCATCAGCAGCCCGAGGCCGCTGAAGGCGGCGGCGCCCAGCAGCATCAGGGCGGCGGGGGCGAGCGGATTGCCGTGCGGGGACCAGTCCAGCGCCCAGGCCGTGCCGGTCAGCAGCACCGTCTGGAGCGCCAGGGTGACCAGGACGGCGCAGGTCTTGCCGCACAGCAGGCCCCAGCGGGGGAGCGGGGAGGCGCCGAGCCGCTTGAGCACGCCGTAGCGGCGCTCGAAGCCGGTGGCGATGGCCTGCCCGGTGAAGGCGGTGGAGACCACGGCCAGCGCGAGGACGCCGGGGGTGAGGAAGTCGACGCGGGCACCGTCGCCGGTGTCGACGATCTCGACGGTGCTGAACAGCACCAGGAGCAGGGTGGGGATGACGACCGTGAGCAGCAGCTGTTCGCCGTGCCGCAGGAGCATCCGGGTCTCCAGGGCGGCCTGGGCGGCGATCATGCGGGGCAGCGGGGCGGCGGCGGGGCGCGGGGTGAAGGTGCCGGGCCGGGCCGTGTCGCCGGCGTCCCCCGCGGCCCCGGTGTCCCGGGTCCGGCCGGTGTTCCCGGTGGCGGCCGAGTCGGTGGTCATGACCGCAGCTCCTTGCCCGTCAGTTCGAGGAAGACGTCTTCCAGGGTGTGCCGGCGGGTGGTGATCCGGTCCGGCAGCACGCCGTGCTGGGCGCACCAGGCGGTGACGGTGGCCAGCAGGCGCGGGTCGATCTCGCCGGTGACGCGGTAGGCACCGGGGCTCGGCTCGCTCACATCGGCGCCGGCCGGCAGCGCGGCCTTGAGGGAGGTGAGGTCCAGGGCGGGCGGCCCGCCGAAGCGCAGGGTGTCGGCGGCGCCGCCCCGGCACAGCTCGGCGGGGGTGCCGCGGGCGATGACCCGGCCGGTGTCGATGATCGCGACGTCGTCGGCCAGCTCTTCGGCCTCGTCCATGAAGTGGGTGGTGAGGACGGTGGTGACGCCGTCCGCGCGCAGTTCGCGCACCAGCTCCCAGGTGGCGTGCCGGGCCTGCGGGTCGAGACCGGCGGTGGGCTCGTCGAGGAAGACGAGTTCCGGGCGGCCGACGACGGCGAGGGCCAGCGCGAGCCGCTGCCGCTGACCGCCGGAGAGCCGGCGGTAGGGGGTACGGCCGCAGGAGGCGAGGCCGAGCCGTTCGGCCAGCGCGTCCACGTCCAGGGGGTGCGCGTGCAGGGCGGCCAGGTGCCGCAGCATTTCGAGGGCGCGGACGCCGGGATAGACGCCGTCGCTCTGGAGCATGACGCCGATCCGGGGCCGCAGCGCGGCGGCGCCGGCGGGCGTGTAGGGGTCGAGGCCGAGGACGCGCAGCCGGCCGGCGTCCGGCCGCCGGTAGCCTTCGCAGGCCTCGATGGTGGTGGTCTTCCCGGCGCCGTTGGGGCCGAGCACGGCGGTGACCGATCCGCGTTCCACGGTGAGGTCGAGTCCGTCGACGGCGGTGGTGCGGCCGTACCGCTTGACCAGCCCGACGGCTTCCACGGCCGCCTGGGCCCCTGCGGTCTGCATGCGATCGAGTCTAGGGCGAGCGGCGATCGGGGTGGGCGGCGCCCCGGGGGCCCGAGGGTCGGTGCGCGCCCGGCGTGCGCGCGGATATTCCGTTCCGCCGCATTGCCCGGCACGCTCCCCCGCCCGCTGTAATTCTGAATGTTCGAGTTTGCTGCCATCGGCCCCGGGTAATTTTCCCGGCGGAATCAAGACTTCATTTTCGAGCCGCCCTCCTGGAGTCGGATTGTCCGCGTGGATGTGTGCCGGAATTCCTTTTCTCCTGCTGACCCAAAGCCTGTCCCAGCCCGCTCAGCAGTCGGAAACCCCTACGTTGTCCCTGGTCAGAGTGGGTGATCACCTGGAGGAATTCCAGCGGATCGCCCTCGCCCACCATGGCCATCGCGCCTCCGGGACGGCCGGCCACGCCGCGTCGCTCAGCTATGTCGAGAAGGAACTGTCGGCAGCCGGTTATCTGCTCCGGCGCCAGGAGTTCTCTTTTCTCTACACGGAGACGGTGGAAGAAAGAATGACCTTGTCCGACGGAAGATCCCCGGTCGTGACCGCTTTCGGATATGCACCGTCCACGCCCGAGGCGGGACTGAACGCCGCGTTCCTGCCGCTGGACGCCACGGGCTGCGACGCCGCCGACTGGGCCGGGGTGCCGGCCGAGGGCCGCACCGTCGTGCTCCCGGCCGAGGGCTGCGCCGCCGCCGAGAAGGAACGGGCCGCCGCCGACGCGGGAGCCGCCGCCCTGCTGCTCGCCGGCCCCGGCCCCGACGCCCCGCACGGCTGGCTGACGGACCCGGAGGCGGCCCGCATCCCGGTCGGCGGCATCGGCGCGGACACCGCCGCGGACCTGGCGGCCGAAGCGGCGGCCGGCCGCACCGGACAGCTGTGGCTGCGCGCGCTCACCGAGCCGCGCACCACCGAGAACCTCATCGCCACCACCCCCTCCGGGGACCCGGGACGCACCGTGGTGGCCGGCGCCCACCTCGACTCCGTACCCGACGGCCCCGGCATCAACGACAACGGCGTCGCGGCGGCCGTCCTGCTGGAAGCCGCCCTCGACGCCGCCCCCCGCGCCGCCGACCCGGGCCGCGCCCGGCTGCGGTTCGCGTTCTGGGCGGCGGAGGAGTTCGGCCTGCTCGGCTCCGCCCACTACCTCGACACCCTCTCCGCCCCCGAACGCGAGGCCACCGCCCTCTATCTCAACCTGGAGATGATCGGCAGCCCCAACCACGGCCTGTACGTCCTGGACCCGGGACCCGGCGACCCGCCCTCCGCGGACATCGCCGGCCGGCTCACCGCCGCCTTCGCCGGCCTCGGCGAGACCGCGCGGCCCTTCCCGCCCGACGGCCGCTCCGACTTCGCCCCCTTCCTCGACGCCGGCATCCCCACCGGCGGCCTCTACGGCGGCTCCTACGAACCCAAGACCGAGGAGCAGGCCGAGCTGTGGGGCGGCACCCCGGGCGTCCCCCACGACCCCTGCTACCACCAGCCCTGCGACGACAGCACCGGCTGGAGCCGCACCGCCGCCGCCCTGCACGGCGAGGCGTTCCACCGGGTCCTGGAGCACTACGCCCGGCACCCCCTCGCACCCAAGGACAGGCCATGACCACCCCGCGGCTCGTCGTCGGCGCGCTCATCCGGGACGGCGGCGACCGGATCTTCGTCCAGCAGCGGTCCTGGGAGCGCCGCCTCTTCCCCGGCCGCTGGGACATCGTCGGCGGCGCGGTGGAACGCGACGAGGACCCGATGGCGGCCCTGCGCCGGGAGATCACCGAGGAGACCGGCTGGCGGCTGCGCCGGGTCCTCGCCCCGCTCGGCCCCGCCCACTGGACGGCCGACGGCGTACCCCACACCGAACTCGACTTCGTGGTCGAGGTGGACGGCGATCTGAGCGCCCCGCGCCTGGAGCCGGACAAACACCTGGGGCACGCCTGGGTCGGCCCCGGCGACCTCGCCCTGCTGGACCAGCACCGCATCCCCGGCGAGAGCACCTTCATCACGGACCTGGTCACCGCCGCCCACCGATGGCTGGCCGCCGCCGCGGCCCGGCGCAGCTGAGGAGCCACGGCCATGCGCGTACCCGCACCCGCACCCGCGCCCACCACCGCCCCGGCCAGGCCCCGCACCCTGCTCGTCGGCTTCGCCGGACAGCAGGGCCGGGAGTACCTGCCCGTCCTGCGGACCTGCGCCGACATCGCCGGAGGCGTGGACAGCGCCCCCGGCGCCGGGGACATCGCCCGCACCCTCGGCTTCCCGCACTTCGGCAGCGTCGCCGAGGCGGTGGCCCGCGTCCGCTTCGACACCGCCGTGGTCACCGTCCCGCACCACGCGCACTTCGCCGTCTGCGAGGAACTGCTGCGGCACGGCAAGCACGTCATCAAGGAGAAGCCGTTCGCCGTCACCGAAGCGCAGGCCCACCGGCTCGCCGCCCTCGCCCGGCGGTCCGACCGCAGCGTCTACACCCTGCTCCAGCGCAACTTCGACCCCGTCTTCGGCTTCGCCAGGCGCCACCTGGAGCGGCTGGGCGAGCCCTACTGGTTCTCCTACGACTACCACCTGAACCTGCCCCGCCCCACCAGCGGCTGGCGCGCCCGCCCGGACACCGCGCTCGGCGGCGTCCTGCTCGACATGGGCTACCACCTCATCGACGTCCTGGCCGGCATGTTCCCGCCCCCGGCCCGCGTCGACGCCGTCTTCACCTACCGCTACCCGGAGATGCGCGACCACCGCCTGGAGGACCTGGTCAGCCTGCTCTACGGCTACTCCGCCCCCTCCCTGGCCGGGTCCCTGCGCATCTCCCGCCACCACTACGAGAAGACCGAACGCCTCTCCGTCCTCGGCACCCGCGGCACCCTCACCCTGGAGCCCGGCGAGGCCACCCTCACCCCCGCCCGCTCCGCGGGTCCGCTGCGCTTCGTCCGGCGCGGCACCAAGGGCGACACGGTGCGCACCATGCTCGCCAGCTATCTGCGGCGCCTGGAGGACCGCGCCTTCCGGGAGGCCCATCTGGCCCGCCAGCTCGCCACCGTGCGCACCATCGACGGCGTGTACCGCCACCGCTGAGCCGCCCCCGAGCGCACCCCCGACCCGTACCGGAGAGGAACGACAGCCGTGCGCATCACCCTCGCCCGTACCCCGCGGACCTACCTCGCGGCGGCCCTGGCATCCCCCGCGGACGACGGCCGCCCCACCGCCGTCCCCGCACTCGACCGCACCGGGACGCACCGGTGGCCCCGCCGGATCGCCGCCCGGCTCGGCCTGCCGCAGGCCACCGCGCCCCCCGGCGCCGCCACCGTCGCCGACGCCCGCGCGGTGCTCGCCGGTACGGCACGCCCCGGCCATCTGGTGATCGCCCTGGCCGGCGAGGACGACCCGTTCGCCTTCCCGGCCGCCGTCTTCGCGCTCGCCAAACGCGCCACCCTTGTGCTGGCCCGCGACCCCGACGCGGTGCTGACCGCCGCGGGAAAATCCCCCGACGCCCACCACCTCACCCTGGTGGGCCCCACCGACCGGCTCGGCTTCGCCCTCACCACCGAACTGCGCCACCGCCACCCGGGCCCCGCCCTCGGCGTCCTGTGCGCCGACACCCCCGACCGGCTCGCCGACCTCGTCCTCAAGACCCTCGCCCACCCGGCCGCACCCGCCGGCCGGGACGCCCTCCTCGCCCCCCTGCTCAAGGGCGCGGAACCGCTCACCCAGGGCAGGCTGACGATCTATCCGCAGGACGCCCTGGACCCGGCCGCCTTCGCCGCCCCGGCCGGCGCCACCGCGCCCGGCACAGCCGAACGGCCGCTGCTGCGGGTCCTCAGCCTCATCACCCACGGCAGCGAGGACTATCTGCGGCTCACCCCCCGCGACATCCTGTGCGGGCTCACCCCCGACCCCGCCGAGCAGGCCGCCGCCCGCGCCACCACCCACACCCTGCCCGCCTGCATGCGCGGCGACGACTGCGTCTACCCCGACGCCCGCCGCCTGGACCCGGCCACCGTCCCCGCCCAGATCGTCTTCGTCAACGCCTGCCTCACCCTCAAGTTCGGCACCCAGCTGTTCGGCCGCCACAACCGGTTCACCGTCGCCCGCCGCTTCCTGGACGGCTGGGCCGGCACCTACATCGCCAGCCCCCTCCTCAAGGACGGCACCCCGGCCGAGAACCTGCTCTTCCACCACCTCCTCGACGAGGGGCTCACCGTCGGCGAGGCCGTCCGCGAGGTCAACACCGCGCTGCGCGCCTGGGGGATCGACGCGCCCGAGATCCTGGTGATCGGCGACCCGGAGGCGCGCTACACCGACCCGTCCGCCCCCGCGCCCGCTCCGGCGCCCGCCGGAACCGTCACCGTCACCGAACGGGCCGGCGGCGCCCGCATCACCTTCCACCACACCATGCCCGCCCGCACCCGGGTCCCGCTGCGCGACCCCGCGCTGCGGGAGGCCCACCGCGCCGGCCGGCTGCGCGTCACCGCCGACACCCCGTTCGGCGGCCGGCACCCGGTGTACGCGACCTCCGCCGTCCTGGACGGCACACCGCACGTCGTCGTCCTCGGCTTCCAGGACCGCCCGCTCACCGGAACGCGGACCTCCCGCACCCTCACCGTCACCGACGGCACCCCCTCCACCCCCGCCGACCGGATCGTGCGCGCCGTCGAACGCTACGAGAACCTCGCCTCCCTCGACATCCGGCTCGACAAGACCCGCTCCGTCCTCGCCGACGCCGCCAACAGCCTGCCCGCCGTGGCCCGCCGCGTCCGGGCCGGCATCGGCGACCTCACCCAGTCCGAACCCCTGGCCAAGGCCACCGGACGCATCCTCGGCAACTGCGCCCGCCTCGACCGGCATCTGCTGGCCACCCTGCTGCGGCTGACCGAGACCCGCGAATACCACTTCGTCGAGGCGTACCGGCCCGCGTACGCCGTGCGCGCCGTCGACAGCCCCTACGGCCGCTGCCGCTACTGCGGGGAGCCGCAGCACCGCTACCACAGCGCCCATGTGCTGCGCCCCTGGCTGACCCGGCAACTCCTCAGCTGCCCGCTGTGCGGCGCCACCCAGGACACCGAGGACGACTCGGTACGCCTCACCCTCACCGGCGAGACCCGGCTGGACCCCGAGCGCCCCGCCGAACTCACCGCCGTCATCGACAACGACGGCGAGGAACCCCTCGACGTCCTGCTCGGCGCCCGCATCACCCGCGGCCGGGCCTACGGCTTCGGCTTCCGGCTCGACCCCGACACCCTGCGCGTGGACCCCGGCGCCACCGGCCGCGCGCGGCTGACCATCACCAGCGGCACGCCGCCGGTCCGGCACGCCATGCTGCTGCGGCTGTACGCCGTGGGCATGGGGCGGATCGACTTCGCGGGCCGCGAACTGTGGTTCCGCTGACCCGGCGCCGACCCCCACCCACCCGTGTTCCCGAACCGTGGAAAGGCCCATGACCAGGACCAGCGCGGACGACCGGCTCGCCCTCCTCGGCGGCCGGCCGGCCATCGGCCACCCCCGCCCCCACGAGATGTGGCCCCCGCCCGGCGACGCCGCCGAACTCGCCGACCTGACCGCCCAGCGCAACACCGACATCTCCATCAAGGGCAGCAGCGGCCCCATCCGCGCCCTGGAGGAGGACTTCCTGGACTTCCTCGACCACCGGGTCCGCTGGGCCGTCACCTTCAACTCCGGCACCAGCGCGCTGCTCGCCGCCTACTTCGCGCTCGGCGTGCGCGAGGGCGTGGACGTCATCGGACCCGCGCTCACCTACCACGCCGCGCTCAGCCCGGTCTTCGCGCTGCGCGGCGACGTGGTGCTCGCCGACATCGACCCGGCCACCCGCTGTCTGGACCCCCGGGCCCTGGAAGCCGCCGTCACCGAACACACCCGGGTCGTCACCGTCGTCCACCAGTGGGGCCACCCCGCCGACATGGACCGGGTGCTCGACATCGCCGCCCGGTACGGACTCAAGGTGCTGGAGGACTGCTCGCACGCGCACGGCAGCCGCTACCGGGGCCGCCCCGTGGGCACCTTCGGCGACGCCGCCGTCTTCTCCCTCCAGGCCGCCAAGGCCGTCTACGCCGGGGAGGGCGGCATCCTCGTCACCAACGACGCCGGGGTCCACGACCGGGCCACCCTGCTCGGCCACTACCGCGACCGGTCCCGCGACGAGGTCACCGACGCCCGGCTGCGGGACCACTGGGTCACCGGCTTCGGCCTCAAACTGCGGATGTCCCCGCTGAACGCCGTCGTCGCCCGGCACGCGCTCGCCGCCTTCCCCGCCCGCCGCGACGCCCGGCACCGCTGTCTGCACCACCTCGGCGGGCTCATCGCCGACGTGCCCTACCTGGAGCCGGTCACCGTCGCCGACGACGTGGACATGGGCGCCTGGTACGGCTACAAGCCGCTCTACCGGCCGAAGGCACTGCCGGGCGTGGACCGCGCCCTGCTCATCGACGCGCTGCGCGCCGAGGGCATGGAAGCCGGCGCGCCCTCCGCGCCCCGGCTCGGCACCCTCCCGCTGTACGCCGCGCCCGAGAACCCGCTGTTCCCCGGCACCGCCAAGCGCTCCGCGGGTGCCATGCCCGGCTCCGCGGCCGCACACGTCGAACAGCACGCGCTCTCCCTGCCCACCTTCAGCCGCTGGCCGCAGGACAAGCCGCTCATCGAGGAGTACGCCGCCGCCTTCCACAAGATCGCCCGGCACGGCGCGGAGCTGGCCCGGTACGCGGAGCACCGCGCGGCCCCGGCCGACGCACCGGCCGACGCACCCGCCCGCTGACCCGGGGCCGCCCGGACCCCCGGCCCGTCCGGACCCGGGCCCGTCCGATCCGCCCGACCCGTCCGACCACCGGAGACCCCGTGGACGCACCGCACCCCGACGACGTCCGGCTCGCGCTGCGGCTCGCCGACACCGCCGACGCGCTCACCCTGCGGCGCTTCCGCGCCGGCGACCTGCGCTGCCGCAGCAAACCCGACCGCACCCCGGTGACCGACGCGGACACCGCCGTGGAGGCCGCCGTCCGCCGCACCCTGCGCGCCGAGCGGCCCGCCGACGCCGTCGCGGGGGAGGAGGGCGGCGGCGCCGTCACCGGCGGCAGGACCTGGATGGTCGACCCCATCGACGGCACCAAGAACTATCTGCGCGGCCTGCCCGTCTGGGCCACCCTCATCGCCCTGCTGGACGCCGGCCGCCCGGTGCTCGGCGTCGTCAGCGCCCCCGCCCTGCGCAGCCGCTGGTGGGCGGCCCGGGGCGCCGGTGCCCTGCTGCGCCGGGCCGGGGCCGCCCCCGTACCGCTGCGGGTCTCCGGCGTCGGCCGGCTCGCCGACGCCTATCTCTCCACCACCCGCACCAGCACCTGGCACACCTTCCACTCCCGCCCCGCCTATCTCGCCCTGGCCGACGCCTGCTGGGAGGAACGGGCCTTCGGTGACTTTCTCCAGCACTGCCTCGTTGCGGAGGGTGTGCTGGACATCGCCGCGGAACCCGTCGTCGCCCCCTGGGACGTGGCCGCCGTGCGGATCGTGGTCGAGGAGGCCGGCGGGCGCTGCACCGATCTGCGCGGCGGCGACCCGCTGCGCGGCACCGGGGCGCTGTCCGCCAACCGCGAGCTGCACCGGCAGGCCCTCGCGATCCTGGACCGGTCCCCGGCGGGACCGGCCCCCGACGACCATCCCCCCGGCGAGGAGACACCCCCACCATGACCGCACTGGACACCGGCGTCCGCCCGGCGGAACCGCAGGACACCCCGCGCGCCGTCCGCACCCTGGGCCGCGCCCTGGCCGGCTACCCCGCCCTGCGCCACACCGTCGACCCGGACGGCCGGGCCGAACGGGTGACCGCCATTCAGGAACTCTTCTTCACCCGGGTGGGCCTGGAGGCCGGCCGGGTCTGGGTCGCCGACGGCGGCGACGCGGTGGCCGTGTGGACCACCCCGCACAACGGCAACGCGGGCGCGGTCTTCGCCGAGATCGGCCCCCGGCTGGCCGAACTGTGCGGCACCCGGGCCGCCGCCCAGGAGGCCCTCGACACCGCCCTCGCCCCGCACCGGCCCACCGAGCCCGTGTGGTTCCTCGCCACCGTCGGGGTGACCCCCGAGCGGCAGGGCGCCGGACTCGGCGGCGCCGTCCTGCGGCCCGGCATCGAGGCGGCCGAGGCGGAGGGCGTCACCGCCTTCCTGGAGACCTCCGACCCGCGCAACCTCCCCTTCTACCAGCGGCTCGGCTTCGAGATCAGCGCGGACGTCACCCCGGCCGACGGCGGCCCCCGCACCTGGTGCCTGCGCCGCCCCGCGGCCGGCCACGCGTAGCGCACCCCCACCGCTCAGAGAACGGAAGCCGCCCATGACCCTCCCCGGCCCGCCGGTCCCCGACCACCGCGCGCAGTTCCCCGACCAGTCCCTGCTGCTGCGGCTGCTGTGGGGCTACATGACCTCCGACCTCGTCGAACTCACCGTCCGGCTCGGGCTGGCCGACCGCATCGGCGACGGCGCCCACGCCGCCGCGCTCGCCCACGCCACCGACACCGACCCCTCGTCCCTGCTCCGGCTGCTGCGCGCCCTCGCGGCCCTCGGGCTGCTGCGCGAGACCGGGCCCGAACAGTTCGCCCTCACCCCGGCCGGCGCCCGGCTGCGCGGCGACGACCCCGGTTCGCTGCGCGCCTTCGCCGAACAGGGCGCGGGGGACTTCCGGCGGGCCTTCGGCGGGCTCGAACACAGCATCAGGACCGGTGAACCCGCCTTCGACCGGATCTTCGGCACCGGCTTCTTCCAGCACCTGGGCGCCCACCCGGAGCTGTCCGCCACCTTCCAGGCGTCCATGCGGCAGGCCACCCGGACCCTGGCCGCCGCGCTGCCCGCCGCCTACGCGTTCTCCCGCGTCCGTACCGTGGTGGACGTCGGCGGCGCCGACGGCGCCCTGCTGGCCGCCGTCCTCGCCGCCCACCCGGAGCTGACCGGGGTGCTGTACGACTCGCCCGAGGGCGCGGCCGACGCCCCCGGCACCCTGGGCGCCGCCGGGGTCGCCGATCGCTGCCGGATCAGCACCGGGGACTTCTTCACCGCCGTACCGGAGGGCGGCGACCTGTACGTGCTCAAGAGCGTGCTGCACGACTGGAGCGACACGCACGCCGAGCGGATCCTGCGCACCTGCCGCACCGCGCTCGCCCCGCACAGCAGGCTGCTGGTCATCGAGGTGCTGATGCCGGAACGGGTCACCCCCGACGCCGACCCGCTCACCTACCTCAGCGACCTCTACATGCTGGCCAACATGGGCGGCCGGGAGCGCACCGAGGCCGAACTGCGCGCCCTGCTGGTCAAGAACGGCTTTGGCTCGGTCCGGGTCGCCGCGCCCGCCGCTCTCGCGCCCTTCGCCCTGATCGAGGCGCACCCGTGCTGAGCACCGGCGGCGCGGACCGGCCGGAGCGGCCGGACCCGCCGCCGGAGCAGCGCGAGCGCGCGCGGGAGCCCGCCGACCCCCGCCGCTGGTGGGCCCTCGCCGTCATCGGCCTCGCCCAGCTGCTGGTGGTGCTCGACGCCACGGTCGTCAACATCGCCCTGCCCTCCGCCCAGCAGGACCTCGGCATGACCGACGCGGGCCGGCAGTGGGTGGTGGCCGCCTATACCCTGCCGTTCGGCGGGCTGCTGCTGCTCGGCGGGCGGATCGCCGACCTCGCCGGGCGGCGGCGGATGTTCCTGCTGGGACTGGCCGGGTTCGGTGCGGCCTCCGCCCTGGGCGGCGCCGCCCCGGGACCCGGCGCGCTCTTCGCCGCGCGCGCCCTCCAGGGGGCCTTCGCCGCCCTCCTCGCGCCCGCCGCGCTCTCACTGCTCACCACCCTGTTCACCAGCGCCCGGGACCGGGCCCGCGCGTTCGGCGTCTACGGGGCGCTCAGCGGCGGCGGCGCCGCGGCCGGGCTGCTGGCCGGCGGGATCCTCACCGAGTACCTGGACTGGCGCTGGTGCCTGTACGTCAACGTGCCCCTGGTCGCCCTCGCGCTGGCCGGCTGCGCCCTGCTGCGCCGGGACCCGCCCCGGCCGGGCGGCGGCCGGCTCGACCTGCCCGGCACGCTGCTGGGCTGCGGCGGGCTGCTCGCCTTGGTCGCCGCGTTCGCCGAGGCGGAGGGCGGCTGGGACCGGCCCGTGGTCGCCGTGCTGCTGGTCACCGGCGCGCTGGCGCTGCTCGCGTTCACCCGCGTGGAGTGGCGGGCCGCGCATCCGCTGCTGCCGCTGCGGGTGGTGGCCGACCGGTCCCGGGGCGGCGCGTTCCTCGCGGTGGGCGTCCCCCAGGTGGGTCTCTTCGGGCTCTTCCTGTTCCTGACGTACTACTTCCAGGCGGTGCTGGGCTACTCGCCCGTCGAGGCGGGGCTCGCGTTCCTGCCGCTGTCGGCCGCCATGGGGGTCGGCGCGGCGGTGATCGCCCGCAGGGCCCTGGCCAGGGGGGTGCCCGCGCGGCATCTGATGGCCGGCGCGCTGCTGGTGGCCGCCGCCGGGATGGTGCTGCTGACCGGTCTTGAGGCGGGTACCGGCGAGGTGTTCGCCGTCCGGCTGCTCCCCGCCCAGCTGCTGATCGGCGCGGGCATCGGCTGCGCGGTCATGCCGGCGATGATCACCGCCTCGGCCGGGGTGGACCCGCGCGACGCCGGGGTGGCGGCGGCGCTCGTCAACAGCGCCCAGCAGATCGGCGGCTCGCTGGGGATCGCCCTGCTGAACACGGTCGCCACCTCGGTGGCCGCCGCCCACCCGGCCGGGGGCGGCGCCCCGGCCGCGCTGGTGCACGGCTACACGGTGGCGCTGTGGGTCGGGGTGGGGTTCCTGCTGCTGGCGGCGGTGCTGGCCGGGGTGCTGGTCCCCTCCCGGCGCCCGCCCGCCCCCGTGGAGCCCGGGCGGCAGCCGGCCCCGCTGTGAGCCGGGACGGCGGGGAGGGCCCCGACCGCCGCTCCCCGCCGTCCCGGCTCACCGGCTCAGTCCCGCGGGGCGAGCTTGGTGCCCTCGTCCGTCAGCAGCACCGGGGCGCCGGTGCGGGCGGACTCGTTGGCGGCGACGCCGGTGAGTACGCTGCGGATGCCGTCCCGGTATCCGGCCTGGCGGGCCAGCGGGTCGTTGTCCGGGCCGCGGAAGACGTCGTTCAGCAGCAGCCGGTCGCCGCCGCCGTGGCCGCCCTCGCCCTGCGGGATCTCGATCTCCTCGGCCTGCTTCCAGTGCTCCTGGAGCACCAGCCGCTCGGAGACGCCCTCGGCCAGGGACTTGCTGGCCGCCGTCGGGTCGATCGCGGCGTGCGGCGGGGTCCAGGCGCGCTCGACGACCTCCAGCTCCAGCCGGCCCCTGGTGCCGTTGAAGGTGACCCGGTAGCCCTCCCACGGGGAGTGCGCGTTGAGCGAGTAGGTGAGCAGCGCGCGGTTGTCGTAGCGGACCAGCACCGCCATGTTGTCCTCGATCGTGACGCCCTCGGCGAAGACGTCCTGGTCGCGGATGTAGCCGTCCTCGTGCTCGGCGTCCAGGTAGAGCGCCTTGAGCTTCGGGTCGACGGAGATGTCCAGGATGAACGGGTCGGAGCCCAGGCCGGGGGAGCCCTGGCCGCGCTCGGGGCGCGCGCCGCCCGCGAGTGCGGCGCCGGCCGCCTCGCTGCCGTAGAAGCGCAGGTCGGTCTGGGAGAACACCAGCTCGGGGCTGGCCGCCAGCCACCAGTTGATCAGGTCGAAGTGGTGGGTGGACTTGTGCACCAGCAGCCCGCCCGACTCGTGCTTGCGGCGGTGCCAGCGGCGGAAGTAGTCCGCGCCGTGGATGGTGTCCAGCGCCCACTCGAAGTGCACGGAGGTGACATCGCCGATCCGGCCGTCCGCGATGGCCTGCCGTACCGCCGAGTTACGGGGGGAGTAGCGGTAGTTGAAGGTGACGATCAGCTGCCCGGGGTTGCGCTCGGCGGCGTCGGCGATCCGCTCGCAGCTCTCGGCGTCGATCGTCAGCGGCTTCTCCACCACCACGTCGCGGCCGGCGTCCAGCGCGGTGCAGACGTAGTGGGCGTGGGTGGAGTCCATGGTGGTGACGACGACCACGTCCGCCCGCTCCAGCAGCGCGTCGAAGGCGTCGGGCGTGAAGGTGGGCACCGCCTGCCGGCCGGCTGCGGTGATGAGCTGGTTGTAGTAGTCCATGCGGGTCTGGTTGAGGTCGCAGAGCGCGGTGATCTCACCGGTGTCGCTCCAGTCGCCCAGCAGCGCGTCGACATACATCTGGGCCCGGTTGCCGAGTCCGACGAAGGCGTAGCGGCGGGTCATCTCTCAGTTCTCCCCTGAGTAGCGGTGGTACGGCCGAGAGCCCGCGCACCCGCCCCGGCGAGGGGCGGTGCGCGGGCCGGCTCGGTATTACTTGCTGAGGACGGAGTTGGCCTCGTTGATGAAGCCGGAGGCGGCCTCCTGCGGGCTCATCCGGCCGAAGACGACTTCCTGGCCGTACCGCTCCAGCATGGCGGGCATCTCGCCGGCGCCGTTCGGGTTGGCCTTGGGCGGGTCGTTCAGCTCGTCGGCGAGCGCGCCGATGAACTCCAGCGAGGCCTGGTCGGTCTCGGGCAGGTCGGCGCGGATCTGCTCCAGCACGGCCTCGTTGCGCGGCAGACCGCGGTCGGAGCCGATGATGGCGGCGGCCTCGGCGTCGTTCACCAGGAAGTCGACGAGCTGGCCTGCGGCGTCCTTCTTGCCGCTGCTGGCCGCGACCGACCAGAACATGTTCGGCTGGAGGAAGTGGCCGCCGCTGACGGCGTCGGCGTCCTTGGGCATGCGCAGCAGCACGATCTCCGAGCCGGAGCCGGTGGTGATGGCGTTGAGCTGGTTGGACCACCACATGCCGAAGGCGCCCTTGTTGGTGGCGACCAAGGAGGCCTCGACACCGGTGGAGCCCAGCTCGGCGCTGCGCGAGGCGTCGGGGCTGGCACCCGAGTCGATCAGCTCCTGCTGGAAGCTGTACCAGTCGGCGATGACCTCCTCGGACATCCCGATCTTGCCGTCGTCGCTGTAGAACTTCTCGCCGTGCTGCTGGGCGTAGATGTTGAGGTAGGCGTCGTTGAAGCTCAGCTGGGTGCCGTACGAGCCGCCGTCGGTGGCCGCGGTGACCTCGGCGCTGAACTCCTTGTAGTCGTCCCACGTCCAGGTGGTGTCGTCCGGCAGCGCGATGCCGGCCTCGTCCAGGACGGTCTTGTTGGCGGCGATGATGAAGGCGTTGACGCCGGTGGGTATCGCGTACTGGGTGCCCTCCAGCTGGCCGGACAGCAGGAGCTGTTCGTCCAGGCCGCTCATGTCGACCAGGCCGTCGAGGTCGGCCAGCGCGTTGCGGGTGCCGAACTCGCCCATCCGGCGGATCTCGGTGGCGAACACGTCGGGCGCGTCACCGGAGGCCATCTGGGTGGTGAGCCGGTCGTAGTAGTTGTCCCAGTCGGAATACTCCATCTCGACCTTGATGTCCTCGTTCTTCTCCATGAAGAGGTTGAGGACTTCCTCGGTGATCGCCTGGCGGGTGTCGTTGCCCCACCAGGCCACCCGCAGGGTGGTCGTGCCGTCGCCGCCGCTGTCCCCGCCGCCGCAGGCGGCGGTGAAGGTGAGGGCACCGGCCAGCAGGAGCGCCGAACAGAGCTTCGTCGCACCGTTCTTTCTGCCGTTCACAAGGACTCCTTGTCGATAACGCGATAAGGGGGGACGTACAGGGGGTGGCGTGGCCTACTTGAGGCCGGTGGTGGCGATGCCGCGCACCAGGTACTTCTGGCCGGCGAGGAAGAAGCCGAAGATCGGGCCGAGCGAGAGCACCGAGATGGCGAACATCGGGCCCCAGGAGGACTCTCCGCTGGAGTCCAGGAAGGTGCGCAGCGCCACCGGGACGGTGAACTTGTCCGGGT
Source organism: Streptomyces harbinensis (assembly GCF_900116145.1). Lineage (GTDB taxonomy): Bacteria > Actinomycetota > Actinomycetes > Streptomycetales > Streptomycetaceae > Streptomyces > Streptomyces carpaticus. Next base: position 694,257 of record NZ_FPAB01000003.1, read on the forward strand.
TGGTGAGGAAGATCAGCTGGCTGAGGAAGTCGTTCCAGGTCCAGATGAAGGTGAAGATCGCCGTGGTGGCCAGGGCGGGCGTGGACAGCGGCAGGATGATCCGGGTGAAGATCCGCCAGTGTCCCGCGCCGTCGATGACGGCGGCCTCGTCGAGTTCCCGGGGCAGGGTGCGGATGAACTGCACCATCAGGAAGATGAAGAAGGCGTCGGTGGCCAGGAATTTCGGCACGATCAGCGGATAGAACGTGTTGATCCAGCCGAGGTCCGAGAACAGGATGTACTGCGGGACGATCACCACGTGCAGGGGCAGCATGATGGAGCCGAGCATCAGGGCGAACCAGAACTTCTTGAACGGGAACTCCAGCCGGGCGAAGGCGTAGGCGGCCAGCGAGCAGGCCACCAGGTTGCCGACGATGGAGGCGCCGGTGATGATCGCCGAGTTCAGGAAGTAGTGGCTGAACGGGTAGCGCAGCGCGTCCCAGCCGTTGCTGAAGTTGTCGAAGGTGAAGCTGGAGGGCCACAGCCCCGGCTCGCGGAAGATGAGTTCTTCCGGCTTGAGGGAGCTGGAGATCATCCACAGGATCGGGTACAGCATCACGAACCCGAAACCGATGAGCAGGATGTGGGTCAGGATGCGCTTGCCGCTGAGGGCGCGCAGGACGCGGGCGAACAGGGTGTCGTTCAGTTCGGGGTGACCGTTGCCGTCGTGGGCGGCGCCGGCGCGTGCGTCGGGGCGCGATTTGACGTTATTTGTCACTGTAGAACACCCAATACTTTGACATGAGGAAGTTCACCCCGGTCAGCGCCGCGATGATCAGGACCAGGACCCACGCCATGGCCGAGGCGTAGCCCATCTCGAAGCTGTTGAAGCCCTTCTGGTACACGTGCATCGTGTAGAGGAGCGTCGAGTCGGCCGGGCTTCCGTTGCCGCCACTGATGACGAACGCCTGGGTGAAGGACTGGAAGGCGTTGATCAGCTGGAGGATCAGGTTGAAGAAGATGATCGGCGACAGCAGCGGCAGCGTGATGGAGAAGAACTGCCGGGTCTTGCCGGCTCCGTCCAGGCTGGCGGCCTCGTAGTAGCTGGTGGGGATCTGCCGCAGACCCGCGAGGAAGATGACCATCGGCGAGCCGAAGGTCCACACGTTGAGGATGATCAGGGTGCCCAGCGCGGTGTCGGGGTGGGAGACCCAGCCCATGCCCTCGATGCCGAAGATGCCCAGGAACTCGTTGACCAGGCCGTCGGCGCCGAAGATCTGCCGCCACAGGATGGCGATGGCGACGGAGGAGCCGAGCAGGGACGGCAGGTAGTACACGGAGCGGTAGATCGGCAGTCCGCTCACGCCCCGGTCGAGCACCATCGCCAGCGCGAGGGCGAAGGCCAGCTGGAGGGGGACGGAGACGAAGACGTAGATCGCCGTGTTGGTGAGAGCTTTGATGAACCGCGGATCGTCCTGGAACATCCGGATGTAGTTGTCGAAGCCGACCCAGTTGCTGTCCCCGATGAGGCTGTAGTCGGTGAACGACAGGTACAGCGAGGTCAGCAGGGGGCCGGCCGTGATGGCGATCAGCCCGACGAACCACGGCAGCAGGAAGAGGTAGGCGGTCAGGGACTCCTTGCGCCGCCGTTTGCGCAGCGCGCCCTTGTGGTCCGCCACGGGGGGGCGGGTAGTGGCGCCCGGTGGCCTGGGGCGCACCTGGGTGTCGGTCATGCGAGGGCGCTCCTTTCGAGGAGACGAGGGGCAGCACACCGAGCGTGTTGATGGGACGACGCGGGATCCGGGTTGTTGCTCCGTTAATACAACCGGTTGCAGCAGGCTGGTGTAACCAGCAGGAAACGTCAAGGGTCTGCGCGGATTTTCATGACAACCGATTGCAGGCTATGGTGACCGCCGTGACAGAGAGACGACTGTGGAGGGGGGCGGGCGCTCATGGCGGTGACCATCCGTGATGTGGCCCGAGCCGCCGGCGTTCATGTGTCCACGGTCTCCCGGACATTCTCGGCACCGAACCTGGTCAAAGTCGACACCCGGGAAAGAGTTCTCGCCGCCGCCGCCGAGCTGGGCTACCGCCCCAACCAGGCCGCTCGCGCGCTGACCACCGGCGTGACCCACAATCTGGGGCTGATCGTCGCCGACATCGCCAATCCGTTCTTCCCGCCGCTGATCAAGTCCGCCCAGTCGTACGCGAGAGTGCGCGGCTACCAGGTGTTCGTGGCGGACACGGACGAGGATCCGCGCGCCGAGGAGGAGCTGATCGCGATCCTCGCCAAGCAGGTGGACGGGGTGGTGCTGGTCAGCCCGCGGCTGTCGAACACCGCGATCGCCCAGCTGAGCGCCGATCTGCCGTTCGTGGTCGTGAACCGCAGCGTCAAGGGGCTGCCCGCGGTGCTGATGGACGTGAGCAGCGGGGCGGCGGCGGCCGTGGAGCATCTGGCGGGTCTCGGCCATCGCCGGCTGATGCTGCTGGGCGGGCCGCGCGGCTCGTGGACGAGCGAGCAGATGTGCAGATCGGCCGCGGCCGCGGCCGAGCGTGCCGGGGTGGCGCTGGAGATCACCGGCCCGAACGCGCCCACCGAGCGCGGCGGCCAGCAGGCCGCCGCCGCGGTGCTGGGGGCCGGGGCCACCGGCGTCATCGCCTACAACGACCTGATGGCCATCGGCACGATCGAGGGTCTGGCCGGCAGCGGGGTCGAGGTGCCGCGCGAGGTCAGCGTGGTGGGGGTGGACGACACCATCGCGGGCCGGGTGAACCGGCCCAAGCTGACCTCCATCGCGATGCCGACCCAGGAGGCGGGCCGCTCGGCGGTGGATTTGCTCCTGCACGCGATCGACCTGCCGGCCGGCCGGAGCGCCGCCAAGACGACGCTGGAGACCTCACTGGTGATCCGCGAGTCCACCGCGCCCCCGCCGGATCTCAAGTAAGGCAAGGCTTACCTATCCTCCGCACCCCCGCTCCGGCATACCGGGCGGGGGTTAGGTTTGCCTTACGTGATGCACCGCATTTCCGGGAACCGGAACGCGGCTTGCTCGCTTTGCGGGAATTACGCAACAATGGCGTTGTGAAAAACGGCGAGACGCAGCGTACGACGCCGGTGGCAGCGGATGCCGCCGGCGCCGCTCCGTCGCGCGCCGCCACCGCGTCCGCCCAGGACGGGGAGCAGCACGGCACCCGGCAGCGGGTGGCCCGGTCCATCCTCGACCACGGCCCCTCCACCGCCGCCGAGCTCGCCGACCGGCTCGCCCTCACCCAGGCCGCCGTGCGCCGGCACCTGGACGCGCTGGCCGCCGACGGCGTGGTCGAGGCCCGGGAGAAGCGGGTCTACGGCTCCCGGGGCCGGGGGCGGCCCGCCAAGGTCTTCGCCCTCACCGACGGCGGCCGGGACGCGTTCGACCACGCCTACGACGCCCTCGCCGTGGAGGCGCTGAGCTTCATCGCCCGCGCCGCCGGCGGCGGGGAGCGCGGCGCCGCCGCCGTCCTCGCCTTCGCCCGCGAACGGGCGAGGGCCCAGGGCGAGCGCTACCGGCACCGGCTGGAGGCCGCGGGCGAGGGTGCGCAGGAGCGCACCCGGGCGCTGGCCGAGGCCCTGACGCAGGACGGGTACGCTGCGATGGCGCGCACCGCACCCGGCGCGCCGGGGGAGCAGCTGTGCCAGCACCACTGCCCGGTGGCGCACGCCGCCGAGCGCTTTCCGCAGCTGTGCGAGGCGGAGGCCGAGGTCTTCTCCCGCCTGCTGGGCACCCATGTGCAGCGGCTCGCCACCATCGCGCACGGCGATGGCGTCTGCACCACCTTCGTCCCCTCCGCGCCATCGGCCGGCCATCGGCCGGCCTCGTCACCGGTGCCGGAGACACCCACCACAGCGACACCACGCACTGCCGGGAGGAACCCCGCATGACGCTCCCCACGGAGACCGCCCACCCCGAGCTCGAAGGGCTGGGCACCTATGAGTACGGCTGGGCCGACTCCGACGCGGCCGGTGCCGCCGCCAAGCGCGGCCTGAACGAGGACGTCGTCAAGGACATCTCCCAGAAGAAGTCCGAGCCGGACTGGATGCTCAACCTGCGCCTGAAGGGTCTGAAGCTCTTCGGCAAGAAGCCGATGCCCACCTGGGGCTCGGACCTGTCGGGCATCGACTTCGACAACATCAAGTACTTCGTGCGCTCCACCGAGAAGCAGGCCACCAGCTGGGAGGACCTGCCCGAGGACATCAAGAACACCTACGACAAGCTGGGCATCCCGGAGGCCGAGAAGCAGCGCCTGGTCGCCGGTGTCGCCGCGCAGTACGAGTCGGAGGTCGTCTACCACCAGATCCGCGAGGACCTGGAGCAGCAGGGCGTCATCTTCCTGGACACCGACACCGCGCTCAAGGAGCACCCGGAGCTGTTCCAGGAGCACTTCGGCACCGTGATCCCGGCCGGTGACAACAAGTTCGCCGCGCTGAACACGGCGGTGTGGTCCGGCGGCTCCTTCATCTACGTGCCGCCGGGCGTGCACGTGGACATCCCGCTCCAGGCGTACTTCCGCATCAACACCGAGAACATGGGCCAGTTCGAGCGGACCCTGATCATCGTCGACGAGAACGCCTACGTGCACTACGTCGAGGGCTGCACCGCGCCGATCTACAACTCGGACTCGCTGCACTCGGCGGTCGTCGAGATCATCGTGAAGAAGGGCGGTCGCTGCCGCTACACCACGATCCAGAACTGGTCCAACAACGTCTACAACCTGGTGACCAAGCGGGCGGTGGCCTACGAGGGCGCCACCATGGAGTGGGTCGACGGCAACATCGGCTCCAAGGTCACCATGAAGTACCCGGCCATCTACCTGATGGGCGAGCACGCCAAGGGCGAGACCCTGTCGGTGGCGTTCGCGGGCGAGGGCCAGCACCAGGACGCCGGCGCCAAGATGGTGCACATGGCGCCCCGCACCTCCTCCAACATCGTCTCCAAGTCGGTGGCCCGCGGCGGCGGCCGTACCTCCTACCGGGGCCTGATCGAGATCGGCGAGGGCGCGGAGGGCTCCAAGTCCAACGTGCTGTGCGACGCGCTGCTGGTGGACACCGTCTCCCGCTCCGACACCTACCCCTACGTCGACGTCCGCGAGGACGACGTGACCATGGGGCACGAGGCCACGGTCTCCAAGGTGAGCGACGACCAGCTGTTCTACCTCATGAGCCGCGGGCTCTCCGAGGACGAGGCGATGGCGATGATCGTGCGCGGCTTCGTCGAGCCGATCGCCAAGGAGCTGCCCATGGAGTACGCCCTGGAGCTGAACCGGCTGATCGAGCTGCAGATGGAGGGCGCGGTCGGCTGACCCGGCGCCCCGCCCGCGATCCGTTTCCCCCAATCAAGAGAGTGAGCACGACGAGACCCATGGCTGAGGCCCCAACCAATCCGGTCGCACTGGCGGCGGAATCCACCGTCGCCACCCGGATGAGCGCCCCGCCGTCCTTCGACGTGGCCGATTTCCCGGTGCCCACCGGCCGCGAGGAGGAGTGGCGCTTCACTCCTCTGGAGCGGCTGCGCGGCCTGCACGACGGCAGCGCCGCCGCCACCGCCGGCGGCAGCGTCAAGGCCGAGGTGACCACCCCCGAGGGCTCCGGTGTCACGGTGGAGACCGTGAGCCGCGACGACGCCCGGGTCGGCAAGGCCGGCACCCCGGTGGACCGGGTCGCCGCGCAGGCGTTCAGCGCGGTGGAGAAGGCCACCGTGATCACCGTGCCCGCCGAGGCGGTCCTGACCGAGCCGGTGCGGGTGTCCGTGCACGGCGAGGGCGGCGTCACCTTCGGGCACACCGTCTTCCGGATCGGCGCCTTCGCCGAGGTCGTCCTGGTCCTCGACCACACCGGTGACACCGTGCGCGCCGCCAATGTCGACTTCGTCGTCGGCGACGGCGCCAAGGTCACCGTGGTGTCCGTGCAGGACTGGGCCGACACCGCCGTGCACTGCTCGCAGCACAACGCGCTGGTCGGCCGGGACGCCACCTTCAAGTCGGTGGTCGTCACCTTCGGCGGCGACGTGGTCCGCATCCACCCCCGGGTGACCTACGCGGGCCCCGGCGGCGAGGCCGAGCTGTACGGTCTGTACTTCACCGACGGCGGCCAGCACCAGGAGCACCGGCTGCTGGTGGACCACTCCGCTCCCAACTGCCGCAGCAACGTGGCCTACAAGGGGGCGCTCCAGGGCGCGGACGCGCACGCGGTGTGGATCGGCGACGTGGTCATCCAGGCCGCCGCCACCGGCACCGACACCTACGAGCTGAACCGCAACCTCGTCCTCACCGACGGCGCGCGGGTCGACTCCGTCCCCAACCTGGAGATCGAGACCGGTGAGATCGCCGGGGCCGGGCACGCCAGTGCCACCGGCCGGTTCGAGGACGAGCAGCTGTTCTACCTGATGGCGCGCGGCATCCCCGAGGAGGAGGCGCGGCGCCTGGTGGTGCGCGGCTTCTTCGCCGAACTGATCCAGCAGATCGGCGTCCCGGACGTCGAGGAGCGGCTGATCGCCAAGCTCACCGCCGAGCTGGAGAGGTCCATCGCATGACCGCCGACGCGTCCGCGTACGTGAAGGCCTGCGCGCTGGGTGACCTGGAGGAGGACACCCCCAAGCGCGTGGAGCTGGGCGGCGTGCCGGTGGCCGTGGTCCGGACCGAGGGCGAGGTCTTCGCCGTCCACGACATCTGCTCGCACGCCAATGTCTCGCTCTCCGAGGGTGAGGTGGAGGACTGCCGGATCGAGTGCTGGCTGCACGGCTCCAGCTTCGATCTGCGCACCGGCAAGCCCTCCGGGCTGCCGGCGACCCGCCCCATCCCCGTGTTCCCCGTCAAGATCGAAGGAGACGGCCCCGGCGCCGCTGTGCTCGTCTCCGTCACCCAGGAGTCCTGAAGCACCCATGGCAACCCTTGAGATCCGCGACCTGCACGTCTCCGTCGAAGCCGAAGGCGGCCCCACCGAGATCCTGCGCGGCGTCGACCTGACCGTGAAGCAGGGCGAGACGCACGCCATCATGGGCCCCAACGGCTCCGGCAAGTCCACCCTGGCCTACTCGCTGGCCGGCCACCCCAAGTACACCGTCACCGGCGGCACCGTCACCCTCGACGGTGAGGACGTGCTGGAGATGTCGGTCGACGAGCGCGCCCGCGCCGGCGTCTTCCTGGCGATGCAGTACCCCGTCGAGGTCCCCGGCGTCTCCGTCTCCAACTTCCTGCGCACCTCCGCCACCGCCGTGCGCGGCGAGGCACCCAAGCTGCGTACCTGGGTGAAGGAGGTCAAGGAGGCGATGGCCCGCCTGGAGATGGACCCCGCCTTCGCCGAGCGCAACGTGAACGAGGGCTTCTCCGGCGGTGAGAAGAAGCGGCACGAGATCCTCCAGCTGGAGCTGCTCAAGCCGAAGATCGCCATCCTCGACGAGACCGACTCCGGTCTGGACATCGACGCGCTGCGCATCGTGTCCGAGGGCGTGAACCGGGTGCGCGCGAACGGTGAGTCCGGCACCCTGCTGATCACCCACTACACCCGCATCCTGCGCTACATCAACCCCGACCACGTGCACGTCTTCGCGGGCGGCCGGATCGTCGAGTCGGGCGGCCCCGAGCTGGCCGACAAGCTGGAGGCCGAGGGCTACGAGGCCTACACGAAGGGTGGTGGCGTCTCATGACCGACGCACGGGCGGGTCTGCCGGGTCTCCCGGCGGGCCTCCTGGACACCGAGGCGATCCGCAAGGACTTCCCGATCCTGGACCGGGTGCTGCACGACGGCAAGAAGCTCGTCTACCTGGACAACGCGGCCTCCTCGCAGAAGCCGCGCCAGGTGCTCGACGCGATGAACACGTACTACGAGCGGCACCACGCCAATGTGCACCGGGGTGTGCACGTCCTGGCGGAGGAGGCCACCGAGCTGTACGAGGGCGCCCGGGACAAGGTGGCCGCGTTCATCAACGCGCCCAGCCGCGACGAGGTGATCTTCACCAAGAACGCCTCGGAGTCGCTGAACCTGGTGGCCAACATGCTCGGCTGGGCGGACGAGCCCTACCGGGTGGACTCCGGCACCGAGATCGTCATCACGGAGATGGAGCACCACTCCAACATCGTGCCGTGGCAGCTGCTCGCGCAGCGCACCGGTGCGCGGCTGAAGTGGTTCGGGCTGACGGACGAGGGCCGCCTCGACCTGTCCACCATCGACGGGATCATCACCGAGCGGACGAAGATCGTCTCCTTCACGCTGGTGTCCAACATCCTCGGCACGCTCAACCCGGTGCGGGAGATCGTCCGGCGGGCGCACGAGGTGGGCGCGCTGGTGCTCATCGACGCCTCGCAGGCGGCGCCGCACGCGGTGCTGGACGTGCAGGACCTCGGCGCGGACTTCGTGGCCTTCACCGGTCACAAGATGTGCGGGCCGACCGGCATCGGCGTCCTGTGGGGCCGGCACGAGCTGCTGGAGGACCTGCCGCCGTTCCTGGGCGGCGGGGAGATGATCGAGACCGTCTCGATGAACTCCTCGACGTACGCCCCGGCGCCGCACAAGTTCGAGGCGGGCACGCCGCCGATCGCCCAGGCGGTCGGGCTCGGCGCGGCGGTGGACTATCTCAGCGGCATCGGGATGGACCGGATCGCGGCGCACGAGCACGCGCTGACCGAGTACGCGCTGGCGCGGCTGGCCGAGGTGCCCGAGCTGCGGATCATCGGCCCGGCGACGGCCGAGGACCGGGGCGCCGCCATCTCCTTCACGCTGGGTGACATCCACCCGCACGATGTGGGGCAGGTGCTGGACGAGCAGGGCATCGCGGTGCGGGTGGGCCACCACTGCGCACGGCCGGTGTGCCTGCGGTACGGAATTCCGGCGACCACGCGGGCGTCGTTCTATCTGTACACCTCGCCGGCCGAGGTGGACGCCCTGGTCGACGGGCTTGAGTACGTACGCCGCTTCTTCGGGTGAGGTGCACCGGGACATGCGACTGGAATCGATGTACCAGGACGTGATCCTGGATCACTACAAGAACCCGCACGGGCGCGGCCTGCGCCCGGGCGACGCCGAGGTGCATCACGTCAACCCCACCTGCGGGGACGAGATCACCCTGCGGGTGCGGCTGGACGGCAGCACCGTCGCCGACGTCAGCTACGAGGGGCAGGGCTGTTCGATCAGCCAGGCCAGCGCCTCGGTGCTGAACGAGCTGCTGGTCGGCAAGGAGCTGGCCGAGGCGCGGCGGATCCAGGAGACGTTCCTGGAGCTGATGCAGTCCAAGGGACGGCTGGAGCCGGACGACGCCATGGAGGACCTGCTGGAGGACGCGGTGGCGTTCGCCGGGGTCTCCAAGTACCCGGCGCGGGTGAAATGCGCACTGCTGAGCTGGATGGCGTGGAAGGAAGCGACCGCCCAGGCCCAGGTACACAAGGAGGCGGCATGAGCGAGACGACGACCGAGATCTCTCCCGCGAGCGAGGAGGAGATCCGCGAGGCGCTGTACGACGTCGTGGACCCCGAGCTGGGCATCGACGTGGTGAATCTCGGGCTGATCTACGGGATCCACATCGACGACGACAATGTCGCCACCCTCGACATGACGCTGACGTCGGCGGCCTGCCCGCTGACGGACGTCATCGAGGACCAGGCGAAGTCGGCGACCGACGGCCTGGTGAAGGACCTGAAGATCAACTGGGTCTGGATGCCGCCGTGGGGCCCCGACAAGATCACCGACGACGGGCGCGAGCAGCTGCGCGCGCTCGGCTTCAACGTCTGAGGCACCCGCGGCGCGGGGCAGCGCACCGGAAGGCGGGGCGGGACCATCGTGGTCCCGCCCCGCCGTACGTCGCACCGGGCCCGCCCGCCGTCAGGCGTGGTCGACGAGCTGCTGATGCCCCTGGACCCGGGCGCAGTGGGCACAGCAGAAGAAGCGGCCGTCCGAGGTCTCCACGCCGTGGCCCATGATCCGGCACCGGCAGTTCTCGCAGACCGGGGCCAGCTGCTGGATGGCGCACTCGAAGCTGTCGAACACGTGCACCTCCCCGGCGGCGCGCACCTCGAAGGCCATCCGGTAGTCGTTGCCGCAGACCTCGCACTCGGCCATGGGTCCGTCCTTTCGCTGCCACGTCATCAGGGTCGGCTTCAGGATGCGGGGCGGCGTACGGCGGGCACCGGTGGCACGCGGAGCGGGTCACTCCGGTGGTGCCGTGGATGGGTACGGTCGTCCGCATGGCTTATCTGATGCTCGCGGGCGCGATCCTCTTCGAGATCGCCGGCACCACGCTGATGAAGTTCAGCGACGGCTTCACCAAGCTCTGGCCCACCCTCGGCACCCTGGCCGGCTACGCCGTCGCCTTCACCCTGCTCGCCCAGGTCCTCAAGTCCATGGACGTCGGCGTCGCCTACGCCGTCTGGGCCGGGGCCGGCACCGCCCTGATCGCCGCCGTCGGCATGGTCTTCCTCGGCGAGAGCATCACGGCCGCCAAGGTCGCCGGTGTCCTGCTGGTCATCGGCGGCGTGGTGCTGCTCAACCTCGGCGGGGCGCACTGACCGGCGCCGGGCCGCCCTGCCCCGCCCCGGGGCCCGGCATCGGGGACCGGTTCGCCAGCCGCCCCCGCCACCGGTTAGCGTCTGGGACATGACCGACGCAACCACCTCCGCCCCCGTCACCCGCACCACCGGTGCCGTCGCCGCCGGCCTGGCCACCCTCGCCGCCGACGGCACCGTGCTCGACACCTGGTTCCCCGCCCCCGCCCTCAGCGACGAGCCCGGCGAGGCCGGCAGCGAACGCCTCACCCCCGAGCACGCCGCCGAACTCCTCGGCGCCTCCGCCCCGCAGGCGATCGGCTCCGACCCGGTGCGCGGCGTGGAGGTCGTGGCGGTCCGTACGGTCATCGCCTCCCTCGACGACAAGCCCGTCGACGCCCACGACGTCTACCTCCGGCTCCACCTGCTCAGCCACCGCCTGGTGCGCCCGCACGGGCTCAGCCTGGACGGCATCTTCGGGCTGCTCGCCAACGTCGCCTGGACCAGCCTCGGCCCGGTCGCCGTGGACCGGATCGAGGAGACCCGGCTGGCCGCCCGCGCCGCCGGGGCCGCGCTGACCGTCACCAGCGTCGACAAGTTCCCCCGGATGACCGACTACGTCGTCCCGGCCGGGGTGCGCATCGGCGACGCCGACCGGGTGCGGCTCGGCGCGCACCTCGCCGCCGGCACCACCGTCATGCACGAGGGCTTCTGCAACTTCAACGCCGGCACCCTCGGCAACTCCATGGTCGAGGGCCGCATCAGCGCCGGCGTCGTCGTCGGCGACGGCTCCGACGTGGGCGGCGGCGCCTCCATCATGGGCACCCTCTCCGGCGGCGGCAAGCAGACCATCACCATCGGCGAACGCTGCCTGCTGGGCGCCGAGTCCGGCATCGGCATCTCGCTGGGCGACGACTGCGTCGTGGAGGCCGGCCTGTACGTCACCGCCGGCACCCGCGTCACCCTGCCCGACGGCTCCGTCGTCAAGGCCGCCACCCTCTCCGGCATCAGCGGCATGCTCTTCCGCCGCAACTCCACCACCGGCACCGTCGAGGCGCTCCAGCGCACCGGCTCCTGGGGCGGCCTCAACGAGGCGCTGCACAGCAACAACTGAGCCGGTCCGCACCTTCCTCCGGCTGCGGGATCATGAACGCATGATGACTGATCTCGCGGCCGGGATACGGTACGTGGTGCTGGGCCAGCGGTGGCTCGCCCAGCACCCCGGACGGTACGGCCGCGCCCTGCTCCCCGCCCTGATCGCCCTGGTCCTCTACGCCGCGGCCCTGCTCGTCCTGCTGCTCAACGCCGGTGCGCTCGCCGCCTGGATCACCCCGTTCGCCGACGACTGGGACTCCCCGTGGCGCGGCCTGGTGCGCGGCCTCGCCGTCGCCCTGCTGCTGGCCGCCGGGCTCTCGCTCACCGTCCTCACCTTCACCGCCGTCACCCTCGTCATCGGCGACCCCTTCTACGACGCGCTCTCGGCGGCCGTCGAGGAGAGCGAGGGCGACTGCCCGGCCGGGCCGGAGCGCCCGCTGTGGCGGGAGCTGTGGGCGGCGGCCGTGGAGGCGCTGTACGTGCTGTGGCGGGCCACGCTGTGGACGGTGCCGCTGTTCCTCCTCGGCTTCGTCCCGGTCATCGGCCAGACCGTCATCCCGGTGATCGCCTTCGCGGTCTCCGGGTTCTTCCTCACCCTGGAACTGGTCTGCTACGCGCTGGGCCGGCGCGGCATCGAGGTCAAGGAGCGGCTGCGGCTGCTGCGCGGCCGGCGCTGGCTCGCGGTCGGCTTCGGGGTGCCGCTGGTGGCGGCGTTCCTGGTGCCGGTGGCGGCGATCTTCCTGATGCCGGGCGCCGTCGCCGGCGCCACCCTGCTCGCCCGCGACCTGATGGGCGCCGGGCCGGCGCCCGACGCGGAGCCGGAACCCGGCCCCGCCCCGGGGCCCGACCTCACGAAACCGGCGCCAGCGCGCCCTTGAGCCCGTCCACCAGCCGGCCGGTCAGCTCCGCACCGGCCGGCAGCAACGGCCCCCGTACCGGGCCGCCGGGCAGCCCGGCCGCCTCGAACAGCGCCTTGACGGCGACCGTGCCCGGCACCTCCATCATCACCGCGTCGATCAGCGGCAGCAGATGGTGGTGCAGCCGGGTGGCGGCGGCCAGGTCACCGGCATCCACCGCGTCCAGCACCGCCCGTACCTGCCGTCCCGCCACATTCGCCACGGTGCTCACATAGCCGGTGGCACCCAGCGCGAACAGCGGCAGGTTCAGCTCGTCGCACCCCGAGTAGTACGCCAGCTCGGTCCCGCTCATCACCAGGGCCGACTTGTGCAGGTCGTACGCGCAGTCCTTGACCGCCCGGATCCGCGGATGCTCCGCCAGCCGGCGCAGCGAGTCGGCGGTCAGCTCGGTGCCGGCCCCGGTACGCGCCGGGATGTCGTACAGCATCACCGGCAGTTCGGTGGCGTCCGCGACCGTCGCCAGATGGTGGACGATCGCCTCCTGCGTCGGCCGCGAGTAGTACGGGGTGACCACCAGCAGGGCGTGCGCCCCGGCCGACCGGGCGGCGCGGGCCAGCGCGACGGTGTGCCGGGTGTCGCTGGTGCCCACCCCGGCGATGACCGTGGCCCGGTCGCCGACCGCTTCCACCACGGCGCGCACCACCGTGTCCTTCTCGGCGTCGGTGGTGGTCTGGGACTCGCCGGTGGTCGCGTTGAGGACCAGGGCGTCACAGCCGCCGCGGTCGACGAGATGCACGGCGAGGCGGGCGGTGCCCTCGGTGTCGAGGGCGCCGTCCGCCGTGAACGGGGTGATCATGGCCGCGGCACGGCGGCCGAACGGGGCTTCGGGGCGCATGCCGCACACCGTAGCCGCTGGGGGGTCAGGGCTTGAAACGGATAATCTGCGGGTCGTGGTCGCTGGCCTGGCCGGCGAACTCCGAGTTGATGTGCACGATGTCGTAGTCGAACTTCTTGATCCCCGGCGAGACCAGCGTCTGGTCGAGCACCTGCGCGTTGCCGTTGAAGATGTACGTGTAGCGCTCGTCGGCCGGCAGCGAGAACACCGCGCTGCGCAGCGCCCCGCCGGCGGTCAGGGCGTCGGTGGTGGCCGAGAACTCGAAGTCGTTGATGTCACCGAGCACGACGACCTGCGCGTTCTTCTGCACCCGCAGGATGTCGTGGACGAAGGCGTTGACCGACTCGGCCTGCGCCAGGCGCTGCACCTCGCTGGAGCGGGTGGGCGGCTGGTAGCGGGAGTACAGCGACTGGTCGCCGCCCTTGGAGTTGAAGTGGTTGGCGATGACGATCACCGGCGTGCCGCGGAAGCTGAACTCGCCGGCCAGCGGCTTGCGGCTGGAGTCCCACGCCGGATTCGCCGGGTCGACGCGGCCGGGGGAGTGGGTCAGCGCCGCCTTGCCGCGCTGCTTGACCACCGAGGTGGCGGTCGTGGCGTCACCGCCGGGCCGGTCGGTGAAGGAGACCCGGTCGGGGTTGAAGAGGAAGACGTTGCGGATGTTGCCGCCCGGCTGTCCGCCGTCCCGGCCGTCCTCGGGGTCGATGCCGCGCCAGGCGTAGCGCGGGCCGCCGGCCGCGACGATGGCGTCGGTGAACCGGGTCAGCGTGACGTCCGCCGTGACGGTGCCGTCGTCGACCGGGCCGCTGTCGTCCTGGATCTCCTCCAGGGCGACGATGTCGGGGGAGGCGAGGTGGTGCACCACGCCCGCCGCCAGCCGGTCGAACTTCGCCTGGTCGTTGGACGGGTTGAGGTTCTCCACGTTGTACGCGGCGACCGCGAGTTCCTTGCGGTCCTGGGCGCGGGTCGTCTCCGGCTCGGTGCCGCCGGGGACCACGGTGCCCAGCTCGCGGGCGGCCAGCAGATAGCCGCCGAACTCGTCGTAGTCCAGCGGGCCCTCGGTGACGCCGCCGAGGGTGTCACCGGTGTTCGCGGTGGGGAACGGCTGCTGCGCCACCGGGACCAGCGACTCGACCTTCAGACGTCCCGGGTTGGGGTCGTCGTAGGAGGCGTAGCGGGTGCCGCCCCGGGAGGTGGCGTTCACCTCGGGCTGGAGGGTGACCCACAGTTCGTAGTATGCGGTGCTGGGGCCGGTGATGGCGGCGTCCTCGATCCGGACGTTCATCCCCTCCAGCGAGGCGTACAGGTCGAGGGCGTACTTCTCCGGCTGGAGCGGCAGGTTCTCGATGCTGCCGCCGTCGGCCGGGTCGCCCTCGGGCGCGTAGGCGGCCGGGATCGCGTCGGCGTCCAGCACGACGGGGGCGGGGAGTTCGTTGCCGGAGGACACCACCGAGACGGTGGGCCGGGAGATCTGGGTGAGCGAGGTGTCGCCGCGCGCGGCGCCGCCGTAGTAGTACTCGGTGACGGTGCCGCTGACGGTGACCGCGTCGCCGACCGCCACGGCCGGCGCGGCGTTGGTGAAGACGAAGATGCCCTCGCTGGTGGCCGGGTCGTCGTCGGGCCGCGGGTCCTGGATCCAGAAGCCGCGCGAACCGTAGGCGCGCACCCCGGTGACGATGCCGGCCACATCGGTGACCTGCTCGCCCACGTGCGGCGAGACCCGGGTGTTGCCCTGGATGTCGTGGATGCGCAGCTCACCGGGCCCGGCCGCGGTGGCCGTGAACGGCGAGGTGACCAGCAGGGTGGCGCCGAGCGCGGCGGAGACGGTGAACGCGCCCACGGCGGCGGCGCGTCTGGACGGGCGGGACAGAGCGATCACGGGCCCTCCGGGGCGGTACGGGATCCTGACGGGGTTTCTACGCGCGTAAAAATCCCGTACCCGCCCGGTGTTGTCAACGCCCGCCCGGCGACGCCTGCGTGAACCCCGGCGGAAGGCCCGCCGGACAGTGGGCGCTGTCTTTGGGCGTGGTGTGGATCACGCTCTAGGCTGGGCCGACGCCGACCGCCATCGTTGCCGAGGAGCCCCCCTTCATGTCCGGTGCGGACCTGCCCACCCTGCCCCCCGTGCGGCTGCCCACCGAGGCGGAACTGGCGCGCGACGCGCTGTCCGTCCCGCTGGTCTCCCGCGCCGCCGCCCTCGCCCGCTGGGCGGAATCCGGCGTGCCCGTCGGCGCCGGCGCGGAACTGCTCGCCGCCTCGCTGGCCGGGGCGGTGACCGCCCTCGGCCTGGAGGCGGAGGAGTACGGCGCGGAACTGGCCGTCGAAGCCTGGAACTTCGCGGTCGACACCGGCCTGGTGGAGATCACCGAGGAGGACGAGGACGCCGGGACCGCGACCGCCGCCCCCGGCGCGGACCTCGACCGGCTCACCGGCGGCGCCCCCGAGGACGTCCTGGACCTGTGGGCGGACGGCCTGGAAGCCGTGCTCGCCGACGCCGCGACCCCCACCCTGGAGGATCTGCTGGGCGAGGACCTGGAGTCGCTCGACCCCGCCGGTCTCGACCTGGAGGCGCTGGACTGGGACGCCGACGAGGAGGCCGCCTTCCTGGACTCCGCGCTGGCCCAGCTCTATCTGCTGGCCGCCACCGACGAGAAGGTCGCCGCCGGGGCGATGGTCCCGCTGCCCGTGGTCGCCGCGGCCCTCGTGGTCCCGGACGAGGAGGACACCGAGCCCGAGGGCACCGGCGAGCCGAGCGACGAGACCCTGGAGGAGGTCTCGGCCGTCATGATGCGCCTGGACGAACAGTTCCGGGTGCTGGAGGGCACCGGCCTGCTGGAGTACGACCCGGTGGACCCGGCGCTCATCGTCGAGGAGAGCGAGGGCGAAGCGGGCCCGGCGCCCGAACTCCCCGCCGAGGAGGAGGACCTGACCCGGTACGGCCAGGTGCGGCTCACCCCGCTCGGCGTCTACGGCGTACGGCGCCGGATGCGGGAGGCGGGCCTGGACGCCCCGGCCGTCGGCGACCTGGCGACGGCGGACGCCGCCCCGCTGCTCCTGGCACTGCCCCGCCGCGCGCACGGCGCGGCCCAGGCGGAGGCCGAGGGCTGGCTGGCCGGCCGCGACCCGCTGACCGCCGCCCGCGAACTGCTGACGGCGGCGCGCGGCACCGACCCGCGGGCGCCGCTGCGGCGGCTCGGCTGCCAGCTGGCGCTCTCCCTGCTGGGCCCGGCGGCCGAGCCGGCCCTGCGCGAGGTGCTGGACGATCCGGAACTCGGCGGTCTGGCCCGGGTGTGGCTGGCGGACCGGGACGCGGCCAATGTCCCCGCGCCCGGCCCAGAGATGGTCTACTGGCTGACCGTCGACACCCTCGCCGCCCAACTGGCCACCGTGGACGAGGAGGACCCGGGCGAAGCGGACGAACTGCGCACCCTGGTGGACGGGCTCACCGTCCAGCACGGCACGTTCTTCGAGCACGCCTGGCGGGTGGACCACCCCGCGACGGCGGAGGTGCTGGAGGCGATCGGCCGGCTCCACCCCGACCCCGCCTTGGCGGAGGAAGCCCGCGCGGCGGCGCTCAGGGCGCGGTCCCGGGCGGAGTAGCGGCCGGACACGGGCGGGAGCTGAGCGCTGCCCGCCCGTCCCCCCGCCCCCGGTCCCCCCGGACCGGCCGGGCCGGTCAGCGGTGCGTGGCGGTCGCCGTGCCGGTGCGGGGCCCGCGGTGGCGGGTACGTTCCCGGGCGGGACCCGGCGGTGTCCGGCGGGCCCCGGTGGGCCGGTGTGCTCAGGCGTCGGCGTCCTGCGTCCGTGGCCGGGCGGTGTCCTCGCGCAGCCCGATCAGGGCGAGGGCGATCAGCACGGCCGAGACCGCCGCGCTGAGGTAGCCGACCACGTTGAGACCGTGGGTGAACGCCTCGTCGGCGGCCCGGATCACCCCCTGGGCCAGCTCCGCCGGGAGCTGGGCCACGCTGCTGTGCGCGGCGGTGATGCTGCCGGAGGCCGCCTCCGCCGCCTCCGCCGGGAGGTCCGCCGGCAGCCGCCCGCCGATGTCCGCCCGGTAGACGGCGGTCACGACGCTGCCCGTGACGGCGATCCCCAGCGCCACCCCCAGTTCACCGCTGGTCTCCGACAGGGCGGCGGCCGAACCCGCCTTGTGCTCGGGCGCCGAGGCGACCACCAGGTGGGTGGTGAGCACCGTCATCGGGCACATCCCGAGGACGGCCAGGCAGGCCCCCACCAGCAGCGTCCCCAGCGATCCGGTGGTCCCGACCTGCGACAGGACGAGATAGCCGGCCACCGAGACGGCCGTGCCGGCCGCGATCAGCCGCGCCGTCCCGAACCGGGCGGCCAGCCACGGGGCGGTGAGCGATCCCGCCATGGCCGCGAGGGCGAGCGGGGTGGTGAAGAGCCCGGCCCGGAGCGGGGAGTGCCCGGCGACGAGCTGGAGGTACTGCGGTATGAGGAAGTTCACCGCGGTCGCCGCGAAGATCCCGGCGGTGAGCAGGGCCAGCGCCGTACTGAAGGCACGCCGGGAGAACAGCGTGAGGTCGATCAGCGGCTGCGCGAGCCGCCGCTGGCGGCGGACGAACACGGTGGCCAGCGCCGCGCCGGCGCCCAGCGGGAGGAGCGCGCCCGCCGTGATCCCCTCGGCGGCGAGTTCCTTCAGGCCCTGTACGACGGCGATGATCCCCGCCACCGACAACGCCACGCTCGCCCAGTCCGTGCCGCCGGCCGACGGGTCACGGCTCTCCGGCAGCAGCCGCGGGCCGAGCACCAGCACCAGGAGCATCACCGGGACGGCGGCCAGGAAGACCGAGCCCCACCAGAACAGTTGCAGCAGCGCGCCGCCGAACAGGGCGCCCAGGGCCACGCCGACCGAGAACGTGGTCATCCACACCGAGATCGCGGTGGCGCGCTGCGCGTCGTCGCGGAACATGGTCCGGATCAGCGCGAGCGTCGAGGGCATCAGGGTGGCGCCCGCGACGCCCAGGACCGCTCGCGCGGCGATCAGCACGACGGGCTCCTGGGCGAAGGCTGCGAGCGCGGAGGCGAGGGCGAACGCCGCCGATCCCACCAGCAGCAGTCGCCGCCGCCCGATCCGGTCCCCGATCGATCCCATGGTGACCAGGAAGCCGGCGATCATGAAGCCGTAGATGTCCAGGATCCACAGCCACTGCGTCGCCGAGGGCGCCAGGTCGGCTCCGATGTGCGGCGCGGCCAGGAAGAGCGCGCTCACGTCGATGGCGAGCACGAACAGCGGCAGGGTCAGCAGCCCGAGCCCCAGCCACTCGCGCCGGCCGGCTCTGGTCGTGGTCTCCGTCATGTGGCCCCCAATATCGATACGGTACGTCGCGTATCTCAATGTAGGCGCGACGGTCCCGGGGGTCAACGCGGGGTGCGGGACGGGACGCGTTACGGGGCGGGGTGCGGGCTCTCCGGCTCGCCGTGGTCCCGGTACTCCCGCAGCAGGGCGTCGAAGTCCCGGGCGATGCCGCTGAGCAGGACCGTCACGACATGCCCGATCTCGGGGCCGGTCAGCGGGGCGTGACCGAACAGCAGGCGGTAGAAGACCAGCGAGGCGAGGGAGTCGATGGTGAGGGTGAGATCGATGTCCCCGCGCAGATCGCCACGGTCCCTGGCCGCTTCCAGCGTGGCCCCGACCGCGGCCCGCGGCGGTTCGAACAGGCTCTCCATCAGCTGCTCGCGCAGGGCCGGCTCGGCGCAGTCGGCGAGCAAGGGGGCCAGGGTTTGCGGGCCGAGGCGGGTGAAGGTGTCGACGAACAGGGACAGTGCTTCGTGCAGGTCGCACAGGGTGCAGCCGCTGAGCGGCGGTTCCAGTGTCGCCATCCGCCGCCGCAGCTCCGCCAGTACCAGCACCTGGCGGTTCGGCCACCGCCGGTAGATCGCGGTCTTGCTCACCCCCGCCGCGCGGGCGACCTGTTCGATCGCGACCCCGCCGTATCCCGAGCTGTCGAGCGCGGCGGAGACCGCGTCGAGAATGGCGGCGTCGAGGTGTGCGTCACGCGGCCGGCCGGCCGGCGAGGGCTTCGTGGGCATCGTCGGATTCTATGCCGCACGGCGGGGCCGGACCGGGGACGCCGTGGGGCGCGGCGGCCGAGGTGGTCCGGTCCGGGTTCTTGACGGCACCCGGGGGCGTTGGAAGTATCCGGGGAAGCCGGTGCCGGGGCCCGCGCGTTCGCAAGCGCTTTCCCCGCCGGTGACTCCCGCACGCTCCTGCTGGTTCGCGAGAACCGGGCAACGGGACGTTCCCGGCCTTCTCGTGAATCGATTCACCGCCCCCCACCGAGGAGAGAACGCATGGGAACGCGAAAGACCGGAGCCGCGACGCCGTTACGGAAGCGGCGTCCCGCCCTGTTCACCGCCGCGCTGCTCGCCCTGGCCACCGCCGCCGCCACCCTGACCGGGACCGGCACCGCGACCGGAGCCGGGGCGGAGGCCGCCGGCGCCCCCGCCACCGCGGGTGTGAGCGCCCTGGCCTGCGGCGACTCGGGCGCCCACGCCGAGGCGGTGCGGAACGGCAACACCTGGACCGCGCCCGGCTACTCCGGGACCGACATGCTGTCCGCCATGCGGGCCGCCGTGAACAGCCTCACCCCGGGCCGTACCAGCAAGCAGCGCGTCGTCGTGCGCGGTTCGGGCGATGTGCCCGCCAACCAGTCGCTCGACCTGCCCAGTTACACGATCCTGGAGGTCTGCGGCACGATCAATGTCACGGGCAGCCCGGGCGGCGACCACGCGGTGGTCCGGGGCCGCAACGTCACCGACATCGAGGTGCCGTACCTCAATGTCACCGGGGCGCCGTACTTCGGGATCTTCGTCCGCAACGGCACCAACATCACCCTGGGCCAGATCGATCTGCGGCTCTCCGGCGGCCTCGGCATCCGGATCGACAACCACAGCAACCGCAATGTCCGCACCCGCAACGTCCGGATCGACAACGTCTACGTCTCCGGCACCAACAACCACGGCGTGGAGACCTACGGGGTCGACGGCCTCACCATCGGCACGGTGACCGCGCGCAACACCGCCTACTCCGGGCTGCTGCTCAACGACACCATCAACGCCACCGTGCAGCGCGTGGACGGCCAGGGCACCGGCACCGGCACCGGGTACGCCGCCTTCCGGATGGCAAACCGCAACGGGCGGGTCGGCGACAGCTACCCCACCAACATCCGGGTCGGCGAGGTCATCGCCCGGGGCGGCGGACGCGGGATCTTCTGCGTCTCGGAGAGCGGCGGCGTGGTCATCGACCGCGTCAACATCGCCGACACCGGCAACAACGCCATCCTCATCGAGAACTGCTACAACGTGAACCTGGCCGCTGTCAGCGGCACCGTCAGCGGTGGCGGGGGCATCCGGATCGCGGCCCGTACCGAGTTCGCCAACACCCGGGACGTCACCCTGCAGAACCTGACGATCACCAACAACTCGCTCACCGAGAACCCGTGCGGGGTCAACATCCAGTACCGCAATCTCACGCTGAACAACTCCAGCCGCTCCACCTGCAGCTGACCCCGCCCCGCGGTGCCGGCCGCCCCGGATTGCACACCCGGGCGGCCGGCACCTGGCAGTAAGCCCTTTCCATCAGTTCTGTCCGAACCGTTGACGCGGTCGCGTTCTCCTTCTAGCGTGCGCTGTGCATCTCATACGTCATATCTCATATACGAGACGAGCCGGCCCACCCTCATGAACGCACCCCTCCCCGGCAGGACCCCGGTCCCCATCCCCTCCCGCACCAGCTATGTGCTGGAGCACCTGACCCACGCCATCCTCAGCGGAGCCCTGGCACCCGGGTCACCTCTGGTGGAGACCGAACTCGCCGCCGGTTTCGGGGTGTCCAAGACCCCGGTCCGCGAGGCGCTGAAGACCCTCGCGGGCCGCGGGCTGGTCGAGATGAACGAGTACAAGGGCGCCGCCGTACGCACCGTGAACGCCGAGATGGCGCGGTCCGTGTACGACATCCGGCAGTTGCTGGAGCCCGAGGCGCTGCGCCGCACGGTGGCCGCCGGCCGTGACCTCGGCCCGGCCCGGGTGGCCCTGGAGCAGGCGCTGTCCGCCGCGGACGCCGCCACCCGCGCCGAGGCCAACCGCGACTTCCACCGCGCCCTGTACGCGCCCTGCGGCAACCCGCTGCTGGTGAAGACCCTTGACGACCTGCGGGATCAGGCCGCCCTCGTCTCCTCCGTCGCCTGGCAGATCACCCCCAGCTGGGACGGCGAGGCGGACGAGCACCGGGCGATCCTGGCCCGCGCCGAGGAGGGCGACGCCGACGGCGCCGCCCGGCTGTTGTACGCGCACATAGCGGGGTTCGTCTCCCGGGCGTTCCCCAAGGAAGGCACATCATGACCGACTTCGCGGCCCAGCGCGCCGCCCTCGCCGATGTGGTGGCCATCCCGGTCACCCCGTTCGACGCCCAGGGCGCGCTCGACCAGGACACCTACCGGGCCCTGCTGCGCCGGCTCCTCGACGGCGGTATCACCACGCTCACGCCGGGCGGCAACACGAGCGAGTTCTACTCCCTCACCCCCGAGGAGCGCCGGCTGGAGGTCGAGCTGACCGTCGCCGAGGCCGGCGGCGCGGCGCAGATCGTCGTCGGTGTCGGGCTCGACCCGGCCACCGCCGCCGCCGAGGCGCGCGCGGCGCGCGACGCCGGCGCGCACCTGGTCATGGTGCACCAGCCGGTCAACCCGTACGTCTCGGCCGAGGGCTGGATCGCCTACCACCGCGCCGTCGCCGACGCCGTGCCGGAGCTCGGCGTCGTGCCCTACGTGCGCAATCCGCTGCTGGAGGGCGCCGCCCTCGCCCGCCTCGGTGAGCAGTGCCCCAACGTCATCGGCGTCAAGTACGCGGTGCCGGACGTGGTGCGGTTCGCCACCTTCGCCCGCGAGGCGGGCCTGGACCGGTTCGTGTGGGTGGCCGGTCTCGCCGAGCTGTACGCGCCCGGCTACTTCGCGAGCGGCGCCACCGGCTTCACCTCCGGCCTGGTCACCGTGGCCCCGGCCGTCTCCCGGGAGATGCTGACCGCCCTGCGTGCCGGCGATTACCCGGCCGCCATGAAGGTCTGGGAGCGCATCCGCGGCTTCGAGGAGCTGCGCGCCGCCCGGCAGTCGGCCAACAACGTCTCCGTCGTCAAGGAGGCGCTGGCCGCGCTCGGCCTCGCCCGCCGTGACGTCCGTCCGCCCAGCAGCGTGCTGCCGGCCGAGGGCCGGGCCGCTGTCGCCGCCATCGTCGAAGGGTGGGACGTGCGATGACCGACCCCCAGGAGTTCGACCCCACCACGCTGCGCAGCCACCAGTGGTACGGCACCGACGGGCTGCGTTCCTTCTCGCACCGGGCGCGCACCCGGCAGCTGGGGTATCTGCCCCAGGAGCACCTCGGCAAGCCGGTGATCGGCATCCTCAACACCTGGTCCGACATCAACCCCTGTCACCAGCATCTGCGCGAGCGCGCCGAGGCCGTCAAGCGCGGGGTGTGGCAGGCGGGCGGCTTCCCGCTGGAGTTCCCGGTCTCCACGCTCTCCGAGACGTACCAGAAGCCGACGCCCATGCTGTACCGCAATCTGCTCGCCCTGGAGACCGAGGAACTGCTGCGCTCCTACCCGGTCGACGGCGCCGTGCTGATGGGCGGCTGCGACAAGACCACCCCGGCGCTGCTGATGGGCGCGGCCAGCGCCGACCTGCCCGCCGTGTTCGTCCCGGCCGGTCCCATGCTGCGCGGCCACTGGCGCGGCGAGACGCTGGGCTCGGGCACCGACATGTGGAAGTACTGGGACCAGAAGCGGGCCGGGAAGATCGGCGACTGCGAACTGGCCGAACTGGAGTGCGGGCTGGCGCGTTCCCCGGGTCACTGCATGACCATGGGCACCGCCTCCACCATGACCTCCGCCGCCGAGGTGCTGGGCGTCACCGTCCCCGGCGCGGCCTCCATCCCCGCCGTCGACTCGGGACACAGCCGGATGGCCGCCGCCGCCGGCATGCGCGCCGTCGAGCTGGTGAAGCGGGGCGCCAAGCTCTCGCAGTTCCTCACCCGCGAGGCGTACGAGGACGCGGTCACCACCGTGCTGTCGCTCGGCGGTTCCACCAACGCCGAGATCCACCTCATCGCCATGGCCGGCCGCTCCGGCGTCGACCTGACCCTCGACGACTTCGACCGCATCGCCCGTACCGTCCCGGTGCTGGCCAATCTGCGGCCGGGCGGCGCCCACCTCATGGAGGACTTCCACTACGCGGGCGGACTGCCCGGGCTGCTGGCCCGGCTGGGCGACAAGCATCTGCACCTGGACCGGCCCACCATCAGCCACCCCACGCTGCGCGAACAGCTGGCCGGGGCGCTCGTCCACGACGACGACGTCATCCGCACCCTGGACAACCCGCTCGCCCCCGAGGGCGGCGTCGCGGTGCTGCGCGGCAACCTCGCCCCCGACGGCGCCGTCATCAAGCACATCGCCGCCGAGCAGCACCTGCTCCAGCACACCGGACCCGCCGTGGTCTTCGACGACTACAAGACCATGCAGAAGACCATCGACGACCCGGCGCTGGGCATCACCGCCGACAGCGTGCTGGTGCTGCGCGGCTCCGGTCCGCTCGGCGGCCCCGGCATGCCCGAGTACGGGATGCTGCCGATCCCCGACTATCTGCTGAAGCAGGGCGTCACCGACATGGTGCGGCTCTCCGACGCCCGGATGAGCGGCACCAGTTACGGCGCCTGCGTGCTGCACATCGCGCCCGAGTCGCACGTCGGCGGCCCGCTGGCCCTGGTGCGCACCGGCGACCTCATCACCCTGGACGTGCGGGGCCGGAGCCTGACCCTGCACGTGGACGACGAGGAACTGGAGCGCCGCCGGGCCGCCTGGCAGGCGCCGCCGCGCCGGTACGGGCGCGGCTACGGCGTGCTGTACGAGCAGCACATCACCCAGGCCGACACCGGCTGCGACTTCGCCTTCCTCTCCCAGCCGGGCGAGGTCCCCGAGCCCTACGCGGGCTAGCACCTGCCGGAAGGAACAGCCATGAGCAACGAACAGCCGCTTCCGGTGGTGCTGGTGGGCGCCCGGGGCCACGGCCGCTGGCATCTGCGCAATCTGCGCCGGCTGGCGGCGCGCGGCACCGTCACGCTCGCCGGGGTGTGCGAGCTGCGCCCGCTGAGCGCCGAGGAGCTGGGGGAGGGGCTCGGCAGCCCCGAGCAGGGGTCCGATCTGGGGGAGCTGCTGGAGCGCACCGACGCCCGGATCGTCATCATCTGCACCCCCATCCACACCCACGCCGATCTGGCGCTGACCGCGGCGAAGGCGGGCGCGCACATCCTGCTGGAGAAGCCGCCGGCCCCCTCGCTGGCCGAGTTCCGCCGTATGACGGACGGCATCGCGGCGGCCGGGGTCGCCTGCCAGATCGGCTTCCAGTCGCTGGGCTCGCACGCGGTGCCCTGGATCCGGGCGACGCTGGCCGGCGGCGCGATCGGCCGGGTCCGGGGGTTCGGCGCGGCCGGGGCCTGGGTGCGGGAGGAGGCGTACTGGCAGCGCGCCCCGTGGGGCGGGCTGCGCCGCACCCCGGACGGCCGGGACGTGGTGGACGGGGTGCTCACCAACCCGCTGGCGCACGCGGTGGCCACCGCGCTGCGGCTGGCGGAGGCCGACCGGGAGACGGACATCGCCGGCGTCGGCCTGGAGCTGTACCGGGTCAACGACATCGCCGCCGACGACACCTCCAGCGCCCGGATGACCACCACGGACGGGACGCCGGTGGTCACCGCCGTCACGCTGGCCGCCGAGCGGCCGGGCGAGCCGTACGTCGAGGTGCACGGCAGCACCGGCCGCATCACGTTCTGGTACAAGCAGGACCGGGTGCTGCTGGAACGGGACGGCGCGGAGCCGGAGTACAGCACGTACGACCGAACGGACCTGCTGGAGAACCTGATCGCGCATCTGCGGGACGCGGACGTCCCGCTGCTGGTGCCGCCGGAGCGCACCGGTGGCTTCATGCGGCTGGTGGAGGCGGTCCGTACCGCGCCCGAGCCGGCCGCGCTGCCGGCGTCGGCCTGGCACAGCGAGCCCGCCGAGCACGGGCCGCGCCGCGTCCTCGACGGCATCGACGCGCTGACCGCCGCCGGGGCGCGGCAGCTGGCGCTGTACTCCGAACTCGGCGCCTCCTGGGCCGGGTCCACGACGAGGTGAAGGAGTCGTCATGTCACGCACGCTGAGAGCCGCGGCCGTCACCGGGTGCGCCGCGCTGGCCCTGGGGCTGCTGCCGCTGGGGGCCACCGCGGCGGCGGCGCCCGCCGACCCGGCCCGTACGGTGCTGCCGGCCGGTGACGGCTGGGGTTCCGCCGAGGGCGGGGTCACCGGCGGGGCGGCGGCCGACCGGGCCCATGTCTTCACCGTCACCGACCGGGCCGGGCTGGTCGCGGCGCTGGGCGACCGGGACCCGACCCCCAAGATCATCAGAATCCGGGGCACCGTCGACGTCAACACCGACGACGCCGGGCGCCCGCTGGGCTGCGCCGACTACGCCGTCGACGGCTACACCATCGAGGAGTACCTGGCCGCCTACGACCCCGCGGTGTGGGGCTGGGACCGGGAGCCGGAAGGCCCGGTCGAGGACGCCCGGCACGCCTCCCAGCTCGCCCAGCGCGAACGGGTCCGGCTGTCCGTCGGCTCCAACACCACCATCATCGGTGAGGGGCGGGACGCCCGGCTGCTGGGCGCCAGCCTCAGTGTGCAGGGCGCCGAGAACGTCATCATCCGCAATCTCACCCTGGAGGACGCCGCCGACTGCTTCCCCTCCTGGGACCCCACGGACGGCCAGTACGGCAACTGGAACTCCGAGTACGACGCCATCGAGCTGCGCGGCGCCCGGCACGTCTGGATCGACCACAACACCTTCACCGACGGCCGCAACCCCGACAGCGGGCTGCCGCACTACTTCGGGCGGCTGTACCAGCAGCACGACGGGCTGCTCGACATCGTGCGCGGTTCTGACCTGGTGACGGTCAGCTGGAATGTGTTCCGCGAGCACGACAAGACCATGATCATCGGCAACGGTGACGGCGCGGGCGCCGACGACCGGGGCCGGCTGCGGATCACCCTGCACCACAACCTGTTCCACAACGTCAACGAGCGGGCCCCGCGCGTCCGGTTCGGCCAGGTGGACGTCTACAACAACCACTACCGGCAGGACGCGGGCGCCCGGTTCGGCTACAGCTGGGGCGTCGGCTTCGAGTCGCACCTGGTGGCCGAGCACAACGCGTTCACCCTCGCCCGGGGCACCACCGCCGACCGGGTCGTGCGGCCCTTCAACGACGGCCAGTCGATGACCGAGCGGCACAACTGGTTCAACGGGCGGCCGGTGGACCTGCTCGGCGCCTACCACGCCACCGGCGCGACGCGCACGATCGGCGACGACGCGGGCTGGACCCCGGAGCTGCGCACCCGGGTGGACCACCCGGCGGCGGTGCCGGTCCTGGTCGGCCTGTTCGCGGGGGCGGGCCGGGGCATCGGCTGAGCCCCACCCCACCACCGTGCCCCGGCGGGCGTGCGCCCGCCGGGGCACGCGCGCGTGGGCATACCGTGAAGCGGAACGGAACAACGGAGGCGGAGCGCGGTGAGCGGGATACAGGGCCGTACGGCCGAGGGTTTCGAGGCGGTACGGGAGGAGTTCGCGGCGCTGCTGGCGGCGGACCCGGAGCACTCCGCGCAGGTCGCGGCGTACCTCCACGGCCGCCCGGTGGTGGATCTGTGGGGCGGCCCGCACCTGGGCGGCGACGCGCTGATCGGGGTGTTCTCCTCCACCAAGGGCGCCGCCTATCTGGTCGCCGCCCTGCTGGTGCAGGACGGGGTGCTGTCGCTGGAGCGGGAAGTGCGCCACTACTGGCCGCACTTCGCGGCGGCCGGCAAGGACGGGGTGACGCTGCACCAGCTGCTGACCCATCAGGCCGGGGCCATCGGCACCGAGGCGGGCTTCTCCCTGGCGGAGCTGGCCGACGACCGCCGGCTGGCCGCGCTGCTCGCCCCGCACCGCCCGTACTGGCGCCCGGGGGCCGGGCTGTTCGGCTATCACACGGCGACCATCGGCGCCCTGCTGGGCGAGGTGGTGTTCCGGGCGACCGGCAGCACGCTCCAGCAACTGTACGAGGAGCGGATCCGCGCCCCGTACGGCATCGAACTGTTCCTGGGGCTGCCCCGGGCGTACGAGGAGCGGGTGGCGAGCGTCCTGCCCCCGGTGCCCCCGGTGCCGCCGGCGGTGGACACCCTGCCGGCGCCCGACCGGCTGGGCGGCATCGCGGGCAACGAGCACCGCCCCGACACCGGACCGCTGTGGACCTGGCCCAACTCCCGCACCGTGCGCGCCGGCGGCCAGGCGTCGGCCGGCGGGGTGGGCAGCGCCCGGGGACTGGCCCGGCTGTACGCGGCGGCGGTGCACGGCACGGCGGACGACGGCCGGCCGCCGCTGCTCACCCCGGAGACGGCCGCCGCCTGGGCGCTCCCGCAGGTGGCCGGGCAGGACCTGGTGCTCGACCTCTACCGTCCGTACGGCATCGGCTTCATGGTGGGCCTGCCGTTCCTGGGGGCCGGTTCCTTCGGGCACGACGGGGCGGGCGGTTCGATGGCCTTCGCCGATCCGCGCAGCGGGCTGGCCTTCGGCTATGTGCGGCGCCGGTTCCCGCAGCCGGGCGGCGCGGGAGCGGACGCCGAACGCCTGGCGCGCGCGGCCCGCGCCTGCGCCCTGGCCCTGCCCGCCGGCTGACGGGGCGGCGCGGGCCCGCGGGCGGACGCGGCGGTGGTGCCGCGTCCACCTTGGTGGCGGCCCCGGCTCAGTCCTCCTCGGGACTGGGGTGCGGGCGGTTGCCGACCGGCCACTGCGGGGGGCTGGTCACGAAGTGCCCGCCGAGATGGGCCTGGTCGGGGTTGTCCAGGTCCAGCTCGCCCTGTTCGGCGATCAGCTTCTCCGCGTACTTCTCGGAGTCGTCCTGCGGCGCGTAGCCCAGGCCGCGCGCGGTGGTCAGGTCCCACACCAGCCGGGTGTTGGCCGAGGATCCGTAGACCACGGTGTGGCCGACATCGCGGGCGGTGAGCGCGGCGTGGAAGAGCCGGGCGCCGTCCGCCGGGCTCAGCCACATCGACAGCATCCGCACCGAGTTGGGCTCGGCGAACAGCGAGCCGATCCGCACCGACACCGTCTCGATGCCGTGCTTGTCCCAGTAGAGCTGGGCCAGGTCCTCGCCGAAGCACTTGGAGAGGCCGTAGAAGGTGTCGGGCCGGTGCGGTGCGTCGGCGGCCAGCAGCGGGGCGTCGCTGCCGGGCGCGGGCCAGGGGTGGTAGCCCATGGCGTGGTTGCTCGAAGCGAAGATGATCCGGCGTACGCCTTCCGCACGGGCGGCCTCGTACAGGTTGTAGGTGCCCTCGATATTGGCGCGCAGGATCTTCTCGAAGGAGGATTCCAGGGAGATGCCCGCCAGATGGAGAATGGCGTCGGTCCCGCGCACCGCTTCGCGCAGCGCGTCCCGGTCGCCCAGGTCGGCGGTGATCGCCTCCGGAGCGCCGGGCACCGGGACCACATCGAGCAGCCGCAGCGTATAGCCGTAGGCGGGGAGCAGTTCCCGCATCATGGTGCCCACGCCGCCGGCGGCTCCGGTGAGCAGAACCGTGGATCCGGTACGACCAGTGGGCTCAGCGGCACTCATCGAGTCTCCATCCATAAATATCATTCATATATCGGGACACGCTAAGTGGTCGCCCTGTGCGCGTCAACGTGCTGTCAAAGACCTGTTGACCATTGATTCCGTACTCCTCTAGCGTGGACGTTCAGGTATATGGACAAAGGTCAGCATCCTGTACAGTCTCTGGGGGCCCCGCATGACGACCGTCTCACTGGCCGCACGCCTGGCCGGTCCGCTCTTCTTCCCCGTGACCGCCTTCCACCCGGACGGCTCCCTGCACCCCGACGCCTACCGGGCCCATGTGCGGGCCGGGATCGAGGCGGGCGCCGGGGCGGTCTTCGCCTGCTGCGGCACGGGTGAGTTCCACGCCCTGACCCCGCAGGAGTTCCACACCTGCGTCACCCTCGCCGTCCAGGAGGCCGCCGGGCGCGTCCCGGTCGTCGCCGGCACCGGTTACGGCACCGCCCTCGCCCTGGACTTCGCGCGCAGCGCCGAGGCGGCCGGCGCCGACGGCCTGCTCGCGCTGCCGCCCTACCTGGTACGCGCCGAACAGCACGGCCTGCTCACCCACTACACCCAGCTCGCCGCCGCCACCAGCCTCGACCTCATCGTCTACCAGCGGGACAACGTCACCCTCACCCCGGCCACCGCCGTCGCCCTCGCCCGCACCCCCGGCATCACCGGCATCAAGGACGGCGTCGGCGACCTCGGCCTCCTCCAGCGCATCATCGGCGCGGTGCGCACCGAGGCCCCCGGCGAGGAGTTCCGCTACTTCAACGGGCTGCCCACCGCCGAACTCACCCAGCCCGCCTACCGGGCGCTCGGCGTGGACCTCTACTCCTCCGCCGTCTTCTGCTTCGCCCCCGAGATCGCCCGCGCCTTCCACACCGCCCTGGCCACCGGCGACCGCGCCACCGCCGACCGGCTCCTGGACGGCTTCTACCGTCCGCTGGTCGAACTGCGCGACCGGGGCAAGGGCTACGCCGTGTCGCTGGTCAAGGCCGGTGTCAGGATGCGCGGGCTCGACGTCGGCGAGGTCCGCGCGCCGCTCACCGAACCCGCCCCCGCCCATCTCACCGAACTCGCCGCCCTCATCGAGCGCGGCCTCATCCTGGTTGGACACTGACACCGATGCCCCGTACCTCCGCCTTCCTCTACCCCTGGGACGTCAACGGCGACCCCGCCGCCGCCGAGCTGGTCGCCGGACTCGGCGTCCAGCAGGTCACCCTCGCCTCCGCCTACCACGCCACCCGCGCCCTGACCCCGCGCCACCCGGGGCGGCGCATCGTCACCGCCCGGCACTCCGCCGTGTACTACCCCGCCGACCCCGCCCACTGGGCCGGCTCCGCGCTGCGGCCCGCCGCCCAGACCTGGCTGCCCGGCGAGGACCCGTACGGCGAGGCCGCCGCCGCCCTCGGCGCGGCCGGTCTCGATGTCCACTCGTGGGTGATCCTCGCCCACAACTCCCGGCTCGGCCGCGAGCACCCCGGCAGCACCGTCCGGAACGTCCACGGCGACCACTACCCCTGGGCGCCGTGCATCGCCCGCCCCGAGGTCCGCGACTACGCGGTCCGGCTCGCGGCCGAGGCGGCGGTGCGGCCCGGCACCACCGGCACCGAACTGGAGTCCTGCGGCTGGTACGGCCTGGAGCACCCGCACGCCCACGACAAGATCGCGGGCGCCCCGCTCGGCGGCTACGGGCGGTGGCTGATGTCGCTGTGCTTCTGCGCCGTGTGCGAGCAGGGGTACGCGGAGCACGGCGCCGATCCGCAGCGGCTGCGCGCCCGGGTGCGGGACCTGCTCGCCCCCGCCTGGGAGGGCCGCCCGGTGGCGGGCGAGCTGACCGGCGCGGAGGCGGCGGCCGTGACCGGCTGGCGGGCGGCGGCGGCCGACACCTTCCAGCGGGAGACGGTGGCCGCCGTACGGGAGCGGGCCCGCGAGCGCGGACTGCCCGGCTTCCGGGTGCTGCTGCACGCCCACCCCGGCGCCCTGGCCCTGGGTGCCAACGCGGGCGCCGACCCGGCCCGGGTGCTGGAGCACGCCGACGGGGTGGTGCTGCCCTGCACCGGGGACGACGCGGCCCGCGCCGAGGTCCTGCCGCCGTTCGCCGCGCACCGCCGCCCGCACACGGTGCTGGCGGCGAACTTCCAGATCGTCGCGGGAATGGGCGGCAGCCCCGGTACCCTGGTCGATGACGCCGCGCACGCCGCCTCTCTGGGCGCCACCGAACTGCGGCTCTACCACGCCGGGCTGGCCACCGCCGATGATCTGGCCCTGGTCCGGCACGCCCTCGACCGGCTGCCCTGAGCCCTGCCGCAGAGCGCGATTCCGTAACGGTGCGGCATCGTGTTACACCGTGTAAACCCTTCCGGTCGGCTCGGCAGGCAGAATTCCCCGGTCGCACACCGCGTCACCCGCACCACATCACCGAGGAAGCCCATGCCGTCCCGACCCGCGCTCATCGCACGCGCCGACTCCTTCTTCCAGATATCGGCGCGCGGCTCCACCCTCGGCCGCGAGGTGCGCGGCGGGTTCGCCACGTTCTTCGCCATGGCCTACATCCTGGTGCTGAACCCGATCATCCTCAGCGGCGCCCAGGACGCCTACGGCAACCAGCTGGACTTCCAGCAGGTGGTCACCGTCACCGCGCTGGTCGCGGCGATCATGACCGCGCTGATGGGCATCACCGCGAACCTGCCGCTGGCGCTGGCCGCCGGGCTCGGCATCAACGCGATGGTGGCCTACCAGATCGCGCCCCGGATGAGCTGGCCGGACGCCATGGGCCTGGTCGTGCTGGAGGGCCTGATCCTATGCGCCCTGGCGGCCACCGGGCTGCGGCAGAAGGTGATGGACGCGATCCCGATGGCGCTCAAGCAGGCCATCGGGGTCGGGATCGGCATGTTCATCGCGCTGATCGGCTTCGTGAACGCCGGCTTCGCCGCCCCCGGCGACGGCACCCCGCTGACGCTGGGCGCCACCGGTGAGCTGACCGGCTGGCCGGTGCTCGTCTTCTGCCTCGGCCTGCTGCTCACCCTGGCGCTGATGGCCCGCGGGACCAAGGGCGCCATCCTCATCTCGATCGTCGTCACCACCGTGGTGGCCATGATCATCAACGGCATCGCCGACATCGAGGACGGCGCCTGGGGCCTGACGGTCCCCACGCTCCCCGACGACATCGTGGCCACCCCCGACTTCGGGCTGATCGGGCAGTTCAGCCTGTTCGGCGCGTTCGGCGAGATCACCTGGATCACCGTCCTGCTGATCACCTTCACCCTGTTCCTGACCGACTTCTTCGACAGCATGGGCACGGCGGTCGCCGTCTCCGGCGAGGCCGGGCTGCTGGACGAGAAGGGCCGGGTGCCCCGGCTGGGCCGGCTGCTCTTCGTGGACGGCCTGGCGGCGGCGGCCGGCGGTGCGGCCTCCGCCTCCTCCGGCACCTCCTACATCGAGTCGGCGGCGGGCGTCGGCGAGGGCGCCCGCACCGGGTTCGCCAATCTGATCACCGGTGCCCTGTTCGCCCTGGCCCTGCTGTTCGCCCCGCTGGCGGCGGTGGTCCCGGCCCAGGCGGCCTCGCCCGCGCTGGTGGCGGTCGGCTTCCTGATGATGACCCAGGTCGGGAAGATCGACTGGAGCGACTACACGCTGGCGGTCCCCGCGTTCGTCACCATCGCGGTGATGCCGTTCACCTACTCCATCACCAACGGCATCGGCGCCGGCTTCGTCGCCTACGTGGTGCTGAAGGCGGCCACCGGCCGGCTGCGGGAGATCAACTGGATGCTGTGGGTGACGGCCGCGCTGTTCGTCGTCTACTTCGCGATCGACCCGGTGCAGCAGGTGCTCGGCATCTCCTGACCGCGCGTCGTCCTCGGGCGCCCCGGACCGGCAACGGCCCGGGGCGCCCGTGCGCGTGCGGGGGAGGTCAGCCCCTGGCCCGCAGCCGGCCGGCGAGCAGGACGCCGAGCGCGGCGAGCAGCCCGGTGAACGCGAAGGTGGCCAGCAGCGCGGCCCGGGTGCCGTCCACCCCGTCCCCGGCCGCCGCGACAGCGGCCCCGCCGAGCCCGGCCACGACGGCGGTGGCCAGGGTCTGCGCCAGCTGGAGCGCGGAGCTGACCTCGCCCTGCCGGGCGGCCGGGGTCTGTTCGAGGGTGTCGGTGGTCGAGGCGTTGAAGGCCATGCCCATGCCCAGCCCGCCGATCGCCCACCCCGCGATGGCCAGCTGAGCCGGCACCGCGTCACTCGCCAGGGCCAGCGCGATCAGCGCCACCCCGGCCAGCAGAACGGCGAACCCCAGCGCCGTACCGCGCCCGCGCGCACCGGGGACGGCGCTGTCCCGCCGGGCCTGGAGCGCGGAACCGGCCACCCAGGTCACCGCGCCCGCCGCCAGACCCAGCCCCGCCAGGGTGGCGCCCAGGCCGCGGACCTCCTGGAGACCGAGCGGCAGGAACGCCTCGCTGCCGAAGTACACCGCGCACAGCAGCCCCCGGACGGCCACGCCGGCCCCGATGCCGCGCCGCAGGGTCAGGGTGCCCTCGGGCGTGACCCGGCGCAGCGCGGGAACGGCGAGGGCGAGCCCGGCGAGGGCCAGCAGGACCAGGGCGGGGACGTTGCGCAGCAGCAGCGCCTGGAGGAAGAGGGCGGTGCCCAGGGTGAGCGCACCGGCGGCGAGCAGCGGCCCGCGATCGCGCCCGGCCGGGCCCTGGCCGGCGGCCGTGGCGGGCGCGGGCAGGGCGGGCAGGGTGAGCCGGGCGGCTATCGCGACCAGCGGCGGCACCAGCAGGAAGACGGCGCGCCAGGTGGTGTGTTCGGTGAGGGTGCCGGCGAGGACCGGGCCGATGAGGGAGGGGACGGTCCAGGCCGAGGAGAGCAGCGCGAACATCCGGGCGCGCAGGTGCTCGGGGTAGGCGAGGGAGATGACGGTGTAGGCGACGGCCATGATGGCGCCGACGCCGAGGCCCTGGACGAACCGGCCGAGCAGGAACACCGGCCAGCCGCCCGCCGTGCCGGCCAGGACGCAGCCGGCCGCGAAGACCAGCAGCCCGGTGGCGAGCGGGCGGCGCACCCCGCTCCGGTCGGCGGCCCGGCCGGCGAGCACGGTGCCGACGATGTTGGCGAGCATCAGCGCGGAGAGCCCCCAGCCGTAGGAACCGAGGCCGTCGAGTTGCCGGGCGACGTCGGGCAGGACGGTGGCGACGCCGAGCGATTCGAAGGCGACGGTGCTGACGGACAGGATCACGCCGAGGGTGAGGGCTCGGTGCGGCGGGGCGAAGACGCTCTGCCGGGTCATGGGGGTACTCCTCCCGATTTACATTCCGTTCCGGATCGGAACGTATTAAGCGTACCTATAGTGGAGGCATGCTCAGCACCCCGACCGGCGCCCCGCAGCCGCGGCCCGGCAGGCCGAGGGACGTCCGTATCGACGAGGCCGTCCCGACCGCCGTACTCGAACTCCTCAACGAGGGCGGCTACGCCCGGCTGACCATGGAGGCGGTCGCGAGCCGGGCGGGCACCAGCAAGCCCGCCCTCCGGCGGCGCTGGCGCTCCCGCCCGCATCTGGTGGTGGACGCGCTCGCCACCGTCGTCGGCACCCAGCCCACCCCGGACACCGGCTGCACCCACTGCGACCTGATCGCCGGGATCAACACCCTCACCCAGGCCTTCACCACGGACCTCGGCCGACGCGCGCTGCCCGCGCTGGTCGCCGACCTCGCGGACGACCCCGAGCTGGAATCAGCCTTCCTGGACCGCTTCTTCCACCCCCGCCGCGCGACCACCGCCGAAGCGCTGCGCCGGGGGATCGCCCGGGGCGACATCCGCCCGGACGCGGACATCGACCTTCTCCTGGACATGCTGGCGGCCACGACCTACTACCGGGTCCTCTTCCACCATCTGCCCCTCACCCCCGACCTGGCCGAACAGGTCGTCCGCACCGTCCTGTCCGGCGTGGCGACGGCTCAGTGGCGGGCGGCGCACCGCTCCTGACCCGGTGCCCGGCGGGCCGGGCACCGGCGGGCGGAACGTACCGGCCTACAGGTGGCGCGTCGCCAGTGCCAGCCGGTCCCTGGCGTGCAGCAGCGTCTCCCGGATCCGCTGCTCATGGGCCTCGGTCAGCCGGGCCACCGGGATCGAGCAGCTGATCGCGTCCCGGGCCGGGGTGCGGTACGGGATGGCCACCCCGTAGCAGGTCAGCCCGAGGGTGTTCTCCTCCCGGTCGACCGCGTAGCCGCGCTCGCGCACCACCTTCAGCTCCTCGATCAGCCGCTCGCGGTCGGTGATGGTGTGCTCGGTCAGCGCCTCCAGCTCGCGCGGCAGCAGCTCGCGGATCCGCTCGTCCGGATACGTCGCCAGCAGCGCCTTGCCCAGCGAGGTCGAGTGCGCGGGCAGCCGGCGGCCGACGCGGGTGAAGGGCCGCAGATAGTGGTCCGACTGGCGGGTGGCCAGATACACCACGCTGGTGCCGTCCAGGCGCGCCAGGTGAATGGTCTCCGTCGTCTCGTCCGAGAGCCGGTCGAGCGTGGTGCGGGCCGCCGCCACCACCTCGTCGCCGTCGATGTAGGAGGTGCCCACCAGCAGCGCCCGCACCCCGATGCCGTACCGGGTGCCGGTCGGGTCGGTCTCCACCCAGCCCAGTTCCACCAGGGTGCGCAGCAGCATGTACAGGCTCGACTTGGGGTAGCCGAGTGCCGACTGCACCTCGGCGAGCGAGTGCATGCCGGGGCGTCCCGCGAAGAACTCCAGGAGTTCCACGGTCCGTACCGCGGATTTGACCGGGGATGCGCCCGTCTCACCGGCTGCCATCGACCTTGACCCCTTTGTTCGAACCGTTATAGAGTCTGTGAGCGTCCCATATTCACATACAGGGACGCTGTTCAGCATATCGAACGTTCGCCGCGGGAGGAACGACCGGTGTCAGCAGAACCAGTGTGGAGCGTGGACCCCCGGACCGGGAAGCGCCGCGAACAGGTCACCACCGAGGCCGGAGCGGCCGAGGTCGACCGGGCCGTCCGCGCCGCCCACGCCACGGCCGGCGCGCTCGCCGACCGCGACACCCGGATCGCGCTGCTGCGCGCCGCGGCCGACGCCCTGGAGGCCGACCGCGACGCCATCATCGCCGCCGCGGACGCGGAGACCGCCCTCGGCCTGCCCCGGCTCACCGGCGAACTGGGCCGCACCACCGGCCAGCTGCGCGCCTTCGCCGACGAGGTCGCGGACGGCGGCTACCTCGGCGTCATCATCGACCACGCCGACGCGAGCCTCACCCCGCCCCGGCCCGACCTGCGCCGCTACAAGATCCCGCTGGGCGTGGTCGCGGTCTACTCCGCCTCCAACTTCCCGCTCGCCTTCTCCGTCCCCGGCGGCGACACCGCCTCCGCGCTCGCCGCCGGCTGCCCGGTCGTCGTCAAGGCGCACCCCGACCACCCCGCCACCTCCGCCCTCACCGGCGCCGCGCTGCGCCGCGCCGCCGCCCGGGTGGGGCTGCCGGAGGACGTGATCTCCGTGGTGCACGGCTTCGAGGCCGGCATCGAGCTGATCAAGCACCCGCTGGTCAGCGCCGCCGGCTTCACCGGCTCGGTACGCGGCGGACGCGCGCTGTTCGACGCGGCCGCCGCCCGGCCGGTGCCGATCCCCTTCCACGGCGAACTGGGCAGCCTCAACCCGGTGGTCGTCACCCGGGCCGCCGCCGCCGAGCGCGCCGAGGAGATCGGCGAGGGCCTGGCCGGCTCGGTCACCCTGGGAACCGGCCAGTTCTGCGTCAAGCCCGG
Source organism: Streptomyces harbinensis (assembly GCF_900116145.1). Taxonomy (GTDB): domain Bacteria; phylum Actinomycetota; class Actinomycetes; order Streptomycetales; family Streptomycetaceae; genus Streptomyces; species Streptomyces carpaticus. The sequence continues at coordinate 731,012 of NZ_FPAB01000003.1, forward strand.
CCTCGTCCTCGCCCCCGAGGGGGAGGAGGGCGACCGGCTGGTGGCCACCCTCGGCGAGAAGCTCGCCGGCAGCACCCCCGGCGTGCTGCTCGACACCCGGATGCGGGACAACTTCGTCGCCGGCGTCGCCGCCCGCACCGGGCTGGCGGAGGTGACCACCTCCGCCCCGGCCGGCGCCGGCGAGGACCTGACGGTCGTCCCCGGCTTCCTCACCGTGCCCGCCGCCCGGCTGGCCGAGGACGAGAGCGCCCACGAACTCCTGCTGGAGGAGTGCTTCGGCCCGCTCACCGTCATCGCCCGCTACACCGACGACGAGGAGATCGGCCGGGTCCTGGACCGGCTGCCCGGCAACCTCACCGCCACCGTCCAGCTCAGCGCCGCCGAGTCAGCGGGCGAGAGCGGCGACGGCGCGGCGCTGGTCGCCGGACTCACCCCGCTGGCCGGACGCGTCCTGGTCAACGGCTGGCCCACCGGCGTCGCCGTCTCCACCGCCCAGCACCACGGCGGCCCCTACCCGGCGACCACCTCCACCTCCACCTCGGTCGGCGCCACCGCCATCGAACGCTGGCTGCGCCCGGTGGTCTACCAGTCCACGCCCCAGGCCCTGCTCCCGCAGGAACTGACGGACGCCAACCCGCTGGGCCTGCCCCGCCGGGTGAACGGCAAGCGCGAGGGCTGACCGCCCACCGCCCGGAACGACGGCGGGGGCCGGATGCGTCGGGCATCCGGCCCCCGCCGTCGCCGTTGCGCCGTCCCGCGCTGCGCGGCCCGCCCGCCCGCACCGCGCGCGCGGCTCCGTACGGGTGGTTCCGCCGCCGCTCCGCTGTCCGGCGAAAACTGGTCGTGTTGTCACCTCCGATGCTTCACGCGACCACGGATCGCTCCTAACCTCTCGGAAATGTCCTGTTTCCGGCAGTAAGGATCAGCGGATGTCCGTCCAGCGTCGCCCGGTCTTCCCCGCGTCCGACCCGGACGAGGTGAGCTCCAACCCCTCGGCCAACCGGCCCTTCCACGAGGTCGCCGCCGCCCGGTTCAGCCGGCGCTCCGTGCTCGCCTCCGGAGCCATCGCCGCCGCGGCCGGGTTCCTCACCGGGAGCACCGGCACCGCACACGCCACCGCCGCTACCGCGTCGCCGCCGGAGCCCACGGGCCGCCGGCCCACCCTCGGGTTCACCCCGGTCCCCACCTCCGACGCCGACCGGCTCACCCTCCCCGAGGGCTACCAGGCGCAGGTCATCATCCCCTGGGGCACCCCGATCCGCCCGGGCGGCCCGGCCTGGCGCAAGGACGCCGCGAACTCCGCCGCCGAACAGGCCCAGCAGGTCGGCATGAACCACGACGGCATGCACTTCTTCCCGCTCGGCAAGGGCGCCGAGCGCAACCGCCGCGGACTGCTCGTCCTCAACCACGAGTACATCGACCAGCAGCTCCTCTTCCCGGACGGCGACGCCGAGATGACCCGCGAGAAGGTCGCCAAGGCCACCGCCGCCCACGGCGTCAGCATCGTCGAACTCGTCCACACCGACCGGCACGGCTGGCAGGTCGCCGACTCCCCGCGCGCCCGCCGCGTCACCGCCGACACCCTGGTCACCTTCTCCGGACCCGTCGGCCCCCGCCACCCCGCCCTGCGCGCGGCCGACCCGCCCCGCGGCACCATCAACAACTGCTCGCACGGCGTCACCCCCTGGGGTACCTACCTCGCCTGCGAGGAGAACTTCAACGCCTACTTCGGCACCGAACACCCCGGCTGGGAGCCCACCGACCTCCAGGCCCGCTACGGCATCGACCGCGAGGGCTTCGGCTACCGCTGGCACGAGGCCGACCCGCGCTTCGACATCGCCGTCAACCCCCACGAGGCCAACCGCTTCGGCTGGGTCGTGGAGATCGACCCCATGGACCCCGACGCCGTCCCCGTCAAACGCACCGCACTCGGCCGCATCAAGCACGAGGGCTGCGTCACCACCGAGGCACGCGGCCGGATCGTCGCCTACACCGGCGACGACCAGGACGGCGACTACCTCTACAAGTTCGTCGGCGACGGCTCCTGGCGCGCCCACCGCGCCCGGGGCCGCAGCCCGCTGGACCACGGCACGCTGTACGTCGCCCGGTTCGAGGACGACGGCACCGGCCGCTGGCTGCCGCTCACCCACGGCACCGGCCCGCTGACCCGCGACGCCGGCTGGGCCGACCAGGCCGATGTGCTGCTGCGCACCCGCGAGGCCGCCGACGCCCTCGGCGCCACCCCGATGGACCGCCCGGAGTGGATCGCCGTCAACCCGGGGAACCAGGACGTGTACTGCTCGCTCACCAATGGCAGCGGCCGGGGCGGCGCCGCCAACCCCCGTACCCCCAACCCGTACGGGCACATCATCCGCTGGCGCGAGCGCGACGGCGACAACACCGCCACCACCTTCACCTGGGACATCTTCCTGCTGGCCGGCGACCCGGCGTACGAGGAGCGCACCGACCTCACCGAGGACACCCGCTTCGGCTCACCCGACGGCCTGTGGTTCGACCCGGACGGCCGGCTGTGGATCCTCACCGACGTCTCCAACTCCTCGCAGAACCTGCCGGAGAAGGGCTACGACCGCATCGGCAACAACCAGATGCTGGCCGCCGACCCGCACACCGGCGAGATCCGCCGCTTCCTCACCGGCCCGCGCGGCTGCGAGATCACCGGCGTGATCACCACCCCCGACCAGCGCACCATGTTCGTCAACGTCCAGCACCCCGGCGAGGCCACCCCCGCCTGGGGGGAACCCACCCCGGAGAACCCCCGGGCCGTCAGCAACTGGCCCGACTTCGACCCGGAGGGCCGCCCCCGCTCCGCCACCATCGCCATCCGCCGCACCGACGGCGGCGTCATCGGAGCCTGACGACCCGCCCGTTCCCCGCCCGCGACGCTGCCGCACCGGCCGCCGTCCCGGGCGGGGGAGCGGGCCGGCCGCTCACACCGGTGAGCGCGGATCGTACTGGATGCCCCGGCGCACCTCGCGGGCCCGCTCCGTCCCGGCCAGCCGGTCCACCAGATGCAGCGCCATGTCGATCCCGGCCGACACCCCGGACGAGGTGATCAGGTCACCGTCGTCCACGAACCGGTCCTCGGGCCGCACCTCGACCGTCGGGTCGAGCCCGGCCAGCAGCTCCAGCGAGCCCCAGTGCGTGGTGGCCGGCCGGCCCCGCAGCAGCCCGGCCGCCGCGTACACCAGCGATCCGGTGCACACACTGGTCATCAGCGGCACCGCCGCCCGCCGGCCGCGCACCCACTCCAGATGCGCCTGATCCGTCAGCAGCGGACGGGTGCCGCGACCGCCCGGGTGCACCAGCACATCCAGCGCGGGCATGGTGTCCCGGGCGTGGTGCGCCGCCACCGTCAGGCCCTTGGCACACTCCACGGGCGCGCCGTCGGCGGAGAAGGTGAACACCTCCCAGCCGTCCCCGGGCGCGTTGCGGGTCCACCACGCCAGCACCTCCCAGGGGCCGATGGCGTCCAGTTCCTCGACCCCGGGGAAGAGGAAGATGCCGATCCTGCGTACGTCGTCCATGCCGGGTATCCAACTACGCGGAGCCGCGGCGCACCAGCTCGGTCGGCAGGATCACCGCCGAGGTGTCCTCGCCGCTCAGCTGCGTCAGCAGCAGCCGCACCATCTCCTGGCTGATCCGGTCCCACGGCTGCCGGATCGTGGTCAGTTCGGGGCGGGAGGCCACCGCGGCGGCCGAGTCGTCGAAGCCGCCGACCGCCACGTCCTGCGGCACCCGGCGGCCCGCCGCGGTGAGCGCGGCCAGCGCGCCCCGCGCCATCAGATCGGAGGCCACGAACAGCGCGTCCAGATCGGGGCGGCGGGCCAGCAGCCGGGCCGCCGCCCGCTCACCGCCCTCCCGGCTGTAGTCCCCGGTCTCCACCAGGCCGTCCTCCGCCGGGAGCCCGGCCGCCGCCAGCACCTCGCGGTAGCCGGCCAGCCGCTCCACCCCGCCCGGGGTGTCCGGCGGACCGGTGACCGTACCGATCCGGCGCCGGCCCAGCTCCACCAGATGACGGACCATCTGCCGGGCGCCGTCCCGGTCGTCCGCCGCCACGTGCGCCAGCCGGCCGGGGCCCATCGGCTTGCCGCACAGCACCACCGGCACCCCGGCGTCCACCAGTTGCTCGGCCACCGGGTCCCCGGTGTGACTGGAGACCAGCAGCACCCCGTCCACATGGCCGGAGGTCACATAGCGCAGCAGCCGCCGCTGTTCCTCCCGGGTGCCGGCGATCATCAGCAGCAGCGGGATGTCGTGCGCGGCCAGCGCCTGGGTGCAACCGCGCAGCAGGACGTTGAAGTTGGGGTCCTCGAAGAACTTCTCCTGCGGCTCGGTCAGCAGGAAGGCCGCCGAGCCCGACCGGCCGGTGATCAGCGAACGGGCGTGGCGGTTGACGACGTAACCGGTTCTGCGGATGGCCTCCTCCACGGCGCGGGCCGAGTCGGGGCTGACGTGGTGGCCGCCGTTGAGGAACCGGGAGACGGTGCCCCGGGAGACACCGGCCTCCCGGGCCACGTCGTGGATCGTCGGCACCCGCCGGCGCCGCGCTGGTACGGACATGGTCATGACTTTACGGCGCCGGAGAGCAGGTCAAGGCTCCAGAAGCGCTGGATGAACAGGAACAGCGCGATCAGCGGGACGATCGCGAGCAGCGCCCCGGTGATCACCAGCGTGTACAGCGCCGGGGTGTTGGCGCCCTGGTTGAGCAGCGTGAACAGCCCCAGGGTGAGCGGGAACTTCTCGTCGTCGCTGAGCATGATGTACGGCAGCAGGAAGTTGTTCCAGATGGCGACGAACTGGAAGAGGAAGATCGTCACCAGCCCCGGCAGCATCATCGGCAGCGCCACGGTGCGGAAGATGCGCCACTCCCCGGCACCGTCCATCCTTCCCGCCTCCACCACGTCCTGCGGCACGGCAGCCGCCGCGTAGATCCGCGCCAGGTAGATGCCGTACGGGGAGAGGATCACCGGCAGCAGCACCGACAGATGGCTGTCGGTCAGCGACACCTCGGCCATCAGCAGGTACTGCGGCACCGCCAGGATCACCGGCGGCATCAGCACCCCGGCCAGCAGCACGTTGAAGACGGTCTCCCGGCCCCGGAACCGGTACAGCGCCAGCGCGTAGCCGCTGACCGCCGAGACGGCCGCCGACAGCAGCGCGCCCAGACCCGCGTACAGCGCCGAGTTGGCCATCCACGTCCAGTAGACGCCGTCCCGGTACCCGGACAGATCGCTCAGGTTCCCGGCGAAACCGGTGCCCGGCCAGAAGGTGAAGGTGGAGAACAGCTCGCTGCCGGACTTGGTGGCGGCCATGACCACCCACACCACCGGGAGCAGACAGTACGCGGCGCCCACGAACAGGACGGCGGTGGGCAGCCAGCCGCCCCGGCGTCCGGAGCGCGGGGCGGTGGTGGTCGGGGCGGTCATCGGTTCTCCTCCCGCCGGGTACGGGCGCCTGCCAGCCGCAGAAAGCCGAAGGACAGGGCGAAGGTCACCACGGCGATGATCACGGCGGTGGCCGCCCCGGAGTGGATGTCACCGGCGACGAAGGCGTCCTGGTAGACCTTCATCATCGGGGACCAGGTGGTGGACAGGCTGTTGGTCAGCGGCCGCAGCGTGGTCGGCTCGTTGAAGACCTGGAGCGTGGCGATGACCGAGAAGAAGAAGGTGAGCACCAGGGACGGCGCCACCATCGGGATCTTGATCCGCCAGGCGATCTGCCACTGCGAGCAGCCGTCCAGCCGGGCCGCCTCGTACACCTCGGCCGGGATCGCGCGCAGCGCCGTGTAGATGACGATCATGTTGAAGCCGGTGCCGCCCCACACCGCGATGTTGGACAGCGCGACGTACAGCGCGCCACCGCTGAGCAGATCCGGCTGCGGCAGCCCCAGCGCGTCCAGGGTGTAGTGCAGTGGGCTGACCGAGGGCAGGTAGAGGAAGCCCCACAGCAGCGCGGCGATCACCCCGGGCACGGCGTACGGCAGGAAGATCGCCAGCCGGGTGAAGGCGCGCCCGCGCACCCGGTCGGAGTCCAGCATGAGTGCGAACAGCAGGGCCAGACCCAGCATCAGCGGGACCACGATCAGCCCGTACACCAGCACCCGCAGGGCGCCGTCCAGCAGCACCGGGTCGGTGAGCGCGTCGGTGTAGTTGGAGAAGCCGGCCCACACCTCGGAGCGGGCGCCGCTGCCCAGGCCCAGGCCCTTGACCTCGATCTTGCGCAGCGACAGATACCCGGCATAGCCGATGGGCAGCGCGAAGAACAGCGCGAACAGCAGCCCGGCGGGGAGCAGGAAGAGATACGGCGCACGGCGCGGGGCGCCGTGCGCGGCGCGGTGCTTCCTCACTCGATGACCTGGAAGCCGTGGCCGGTCATGTCGTCGGCGGTGGCGCGCTGCATGGTGGTGAGCGCGGCGCGGAAGTCGCCCCGGGTGCGGGCCGCCTCGCCGAAGGCGTCGTTGAAGGTGGCGTAGGCGACGTTGGTGTTGGGGCCCCAGGCGGCGGGCGCGGTGCCCTCGGCTATTTCGGCGGCGGTGACGTAGAAGTCGGGCTGGTTGGCGAAGAACTCGGGGGCCTCGGCCAGCGCCTCGCCACTCTGGGCGGCGGTGGCGGCGGGGTAGATGCCGCCGGCGCGTACCAGCGCGGTCAGCGCCTCGGGGTCGGTGTTGAGCCAGGTGGCGAACGCGGCGGCGGCGTCCTTGTCGCGGGCGTCGTTGGTGACGGCGGTGGTGGAGCCGCCCCAGCTGCCGGTGACGTTCTCGCCGGCGTTCCACTGGGGGAGGGGCGCCATGGCCCACTTGCCGGCGGTGTCGGGGGCGGCGGTGGTGAGGGTGCCGGGGGCCCAGACGGCGCTCACCCAGGCCAGCTGCTCACCGGTGTTGAGGGCGTTGTTCCAGGCGGGGGTGTACATGGGCTGGTTGTCGATGACGCCCTCGGCGACCAGGCCGCCCCAGAAGTCGGCGACCCGGCCGGTGGCCTCGTCGTCGATGGCGACCTTCCACTGCTCGCCCTCGGTGGTCCACCACTGGGCGCCGGCCTGCTGGGCGAGCCCGGCGAACAGGCCCGCGTCGTTGGCGGAGAAGGTGGTGAGCACCTTGCCGGGCTCGGTCTCCTTCAGTGCGCGCGCGGTGTCGGCGAACTCGTCCCAGGTGGTGGGGACGGTCAGCCCGTACTCCTCGAACAGATCGGCGCGGTAGTAGAACATCAGCGGGCCGGAGTCCTGCGGGAGCGCGTAGACGGCGTCGGTGCCGAGGGTGACCTGCTGCCACAGTCCGGGCGCGAACGCGTCCTCGGCGCCGGCGACCTGATCGGAGATGTCGGCCAGGACGTCGTTGCTGACCAGGGTGGGCAGCGCCTGGTACTCGGCCTGCATGAGATCGGGGGCGTTGCCGGCCTTGGCGGCGGTGATGGTCTTGGTGACCAGGTCGTCCCCGCTGGCCTGCTTCTTCACCGTGACCTGGATGTCCGGGTTGGCGTCGTTCCACAGCGCGACGACCTCGTCCATGCCCGGGGCCCAGGCCCAGTAGGTGAGGTTGACCGGGCCGGACGAGGAGTCGTCCGAGGAGCCGCCGCAGCCGGCGAGGGCGACGGAGGAGAAGACGGTGGCGGCCAGTACCGCGACGGTGCGGTGATTCATCATGCCTCCCTGGCAGGGACTGTGAGCGTTCACAGTAGAGAAACAGAACAGACACTTGTCAATGGTTGATGCTGTGCGGTTATGTTGGTGTGACGCAGCCAGCGACGGCTGTGCACGTTCCCACGCGATGCCCAGGAGTACCCATGCCGCACGCCGTCCCCCAGGGCCCAGGCCGCCTCGCCTACGGCGGTGACTACAACCCCGAGCAGTGGCCCGAGGAGACCTGGCAGGAGGACATCGCCCTGATGCGCGAGGCCGGGGTGACCATGGTCAGCGTCGGGATCTTCTCCTGGGCCAAGCTGGAACCCAGCCCCGGACGCTACGAGTTCGGCTGGCTGGACCGGCTGCTCGACCTGCTGCACACCGCCGGCATCCGGGCCGACCTCGCCACCCCCACCGTGGTGCCGCCCGCCTGGTTCTACCGCGCCCACCCCGAGGCCCTGCCGGTCAGCCGCGAGGGCGTCCGGCTCGCCTTCGGCTCGCGCGGCGCCATCTGCCACAGCTCGCCCGCCTACCAGGAGGCCGCCGCCGGCATCACCCGCGCGCTCGCCGAGCGGTACGGCACACACCCCGCCGTCGCCATGTGGCACGTCCACAACGAGTACGGCGTGCCGGTGCTGGAGTGCTACTGCGACGTCTCGGCCGCGCACTTCCGCCGCTGGCTCGCCGGGCGCTACGGCACCCTGGACGCGCTCAACGCCGCCTGGGGCACCGCCTTCTGGGGCCAGGCGTACGGCGACTGGGAGGAGATCAACCCGCCCCGGCTCACCCCCACCACCTGCAACCCGGCCCAGCGCCTGGACTTCGCCCGGTTCGCCAGTGACAGCGCCCTGGACAACTTCCGCCGCGAGCGCGACCTGCTGCACGAGCTGTCACCCGGCGTCCCGGTCACCACCAACTTCATGGTCTCGCCCACCCAGTGCGACACCATCGACTACTGGGCCTGGGCCCGCGAGGTCGACATCGTCACCAACGACCACTACCTGGTGGCCGAGGACGACCGCAACCACATCAACCTCTCGATGGCCGCCGACCTCTCCCGCTCGGTCGGCGGCGGCAAGCCCTGGCTGCTGCTCGAACACTCCACCAGCGGCGTCAACTGGCAGACCCGCGGCATCGCCAAGCGCCCCGGCGAGATGGCCCGCAACAGCCTCGCCCACGTCGCGCGCGGCTCCGAGGGCGCCATGTTCTTCCAGTGGCGCGCCTCCCGCTCCGGTGCGGAGAAGTTCCACTCCGCGATGGTGCCGCACGCCGGCACGGACAGCCGGATCTGGCGCGAGGTGGTCGCGCTCGGCGGCCACCTCGGCGCGCTGGAGCCGGTGCGCGGCACCCGGACCGTCGCGGACGCCGCCATCGTGTGGGACTGGCAGTCCTGGTGGGCGCAGAAGCTGGAGTGGCGGCCGAGCGAGGACCTCGACACCCGCGAGCGCGCCGAGGCCGTGTACGCGGCGCTCTTCGACCGCCACCTCACCGTGGACTTCGCCCACCCCGAGGCCGACCTCAGCCGCTACCCGCTGGTCGTGGTCCCCGCCCTGTATCTGATGACGGCGGAGGCCGGGAAGAACCTGCGCCGCTACGTGGAGGGCGGCGGCACCCTGGTCGTCTGCTACTTCTCCGGCATCGTCGACGAGCACGACGCCGTCCACCCCGGCCCGCACCCCGGCGCGCTGCGCGAGGTCCTCGGCCTCACCGTCGAGGAGTTCCAGCCGCTGCGGGCCGGCGAGCAGGTCACCCTGGAGGGCCCCGACGGGCACCGGCTCACCGCCGACGTCTGGGCCGAGACGGTGGTGGCACGCGGGGCCGAGCCGGTGTGGACGTACGCGGACGGACCGGCCGCCGGCTGCCCCGCGATCACCCGGCACGAGCTGGGCGAGGGCACCGCCTGGTACGTGTCCGCCCGGCTGGACACCGCCGGTCTCGACACCGTGCTGGCCGCGGCCGGTCTGGACGCGGACATCGCGCCGCGCGAGGAGCTGCCGCGCGACGTGGAGGTGGTGCGCCGCGAGGGCGAGGGAGGCCGCTACCTGTTCGTCATCAACCACACCGACGCCGACACCGAGGTCACGGCCGGCGACGGCACCGAACTCCTCACCGGAACCCGGGTGACCGCCGCCCTGCCGGTCCCGGCGGGCGGCGTACGGGTGCTGCACCTGGACGACTGACCCCGCAGCCGGCCCCGCGCCCGTCTCCGTACCCCGTACGTACCCGTACCCGGCAGGACTCCCAGGAACAGCGCCACCCCCCACCGTTCACGCACCCCGCAAGGAAGGGACCCTTGACGATGCGCCGACGCAGTGTGCTCCGCCTGGGCACGGCCGCCCTGGCCGCCCCCGCCGTCCTCGCTCTCCCCACCGGTACGGCGCGGGCCGCCGGCCTCGCCATCCGGGGCGTCGACCTGTCCTCGCTCCCCAAGGGCGAGGACAAGGGCGCCGTCTTCCGCTACGCCGACGGCACCCGGGGCGACGCCGTACGGATCCTGCGCGAGGCCGGCGCCAACTGGGCCCGGATCAAGGTCTGGGTCGACGCGGCCGACGGCTACCACGGCAAGCCCCACCTGCTGGCCATGGCCCGCCGGATCCAGGACCAGGGCATGCGGCTGCTGGTGGACTTCCACTACTCCGACACCTGGGCCGACCCGGGCAAGCAGTTCAAGCCCGCCGCCTGGACCAGCCTCACCGGCGCCGCCCTGGAAGCGGCGCTGGCCGAGCACACCGCCGACATCCTCGGCTCACTGGCCCGGCAGGGCACCCCGGCGGCCATGGCGCAGATCGGCAACGAGATCAACGGCGGGATGCTCTGGCCGGACGGCCGCAGCACCGACTGGGGCCGGCTCGCCGGGCTGCTGAACGCCGGGGTGACGGCGGCGCGTTCCGCCTCGCCCGGCATCCGGATCGCGCTGCACCTCGCCGAGGGCGGCGACAACGGCGGCACCCGCTGGTGGTTCGACAACGCGGTGGCGCGCGGCGTCTCCTTCGACGTCATCGCGCTGTCCTTCTACGGCTACTGGCACGGCACCCTCGCCGAGTTGCGCACCAATCTGCACGACGCGGCGAGCCGGTACGGGCGGGACGTGCTGGTGGCCGAGACCGCCTACCCGTTCCGGCTCGGCAGCAAGGACAGCCACCCCGACATCATCGCCGAACCCTCCCAGCTGGTGCCCGGCTACCCGGCCACCCCACAGGGCCAGGCCGCCTGGATGCGGGACATCGGCGAGGTGGTCGCCTCGGTGCCCGGCGGGCGCGGGCTCGGCATCTTCTACTGGGAGCCGGCCTGGACGGCGGTGCCCGGCAACGGCTGGGACGAGACCGACCCGTCCTCCGGCAACGGCTGGGAGAACCAGGCCCTGTTCGACTACGACGACCGCGCGCTGCCCGCCATGTGGTGGCCGTAGCCCCACCGGGCACAGCACAGCACGGCCCCCGGTGTACCGTCTCCGGACGGGACACCGGGGGCCGTGTGCTGCGCCCGCGCCCGCTAGCGCACCGGGGTGAAGTCCCGGGCCCCGATGTAGTCGGGGCGCGGCACCGGTGCGGCGAAGGGCTCGACCGCCGTGTTCTCCACGCTGTTGAAGACGATGAAGACATTGCTGCGCGGGTACGGGGTGATGTTGTCCCCGGAACCGTGCATGCAGTTGCAGTCGAACCAGGTCGCCGAACCGGCCGGGCCGGTGAACAGCTTGATGCCGTGCTCCTGCGCGAACCGGGTCAGGGCCTCGTCCGACGGGGTCCCCGCGTCCTGCATCTGGAGCGACTTCTTGTAGTTGTCCTTCGGCGTCTCGCCGGCGCAGCCCAGGAACGTCTGATGCGAACCCGGCATGATCATCAGCCCGCCGTTGGTGTCGTAGTTCTCGGTCAGCGCGATCGACACCGAGATCGTCCGCATCCGGGGCAGTCCGTCCTCGGCGTGCCAGGTCTCGAAGTCCGAGTGCCAGTAGAACCCGCTGGCACCGAACCCCGGCTTGACGTTGATCCGCGACTGGTGGACGTACACGTCCGACCCCAGGATCTGCCGCGCCGTCCCCACCACCCGGGGGTCGCGCACCAGGCCGGCGAACACCTCGCTGATCCGGTGCACCTCGAACACCGAGCGGATCTCCTGGGACTTCGGCTCCACGATCGAGCGTTCGTCCGCCCGGATGTCCGGGTCGGTGATCAGCCGGTCCAGTTCGGCGCGGTAGCCCGCCACCTCGTCGGGGGTGATGAGCTGTTCGACGGAGAGGAATCCGTCCCGCTCCAGACCGGCCAGCTGCTCCGCGCCGACCGGCCCCGGCGTGCCGGGCGGTGACCACACCACCGGGTCCTGCCGCGGGGTGGACACCTCGGTGGCGCCGCGGGTCGGGTACAGGTCAGCGGTGCGTTCGCGGGCGATGGTCATGGTGCGTGCCTTCCCTTCCGTTTCCGGTGGTGGGGTGGGTGATGCGGCTGTCGGCGGGGCTTTCGGGGATCAGCTCACCTCCGGCTCGGTCAGCAGCGGGTAGACGCCGTTCTCGTCGTGGTCCTCGCGGCCGGTCACCGGCGGGTTGAAGACGCACAGCACCTTGAAGTCCGTCTTCGGGCGGACGGTGTGCTTCTCGTGGCCGTCCAGCAGGTACATCGTCCCGGGGGTGATCAGATGCTTCTCGCCGGTGTCGTCATTGGTCAGTTCGGCCTCGCCCGACACGCAGAAGACCGCTTCCACGTGGTTGGCGTACCACATCGAGGTCTCGGTGCCGGCGTACAGCACCGTCTCGTGCAGGGAGAACCCGACGCGCTCCTTGGCCAGGATGATGCGCTTGCTGCGCCAGGTGCCCGACGCGGACTCGATGTCGCGGTCGGTGCCCTCGATGTCGCTGATGGATCGGACGATCACGGTGTGGGACTTCCCTTCTCGTTTCTCGTTTCCGGGGGTGTGGCCGGCGGTGCGGGTGCGCGCCGCCGGTCAGTCGGTGTCCCGGACGGCGCGGGTGACGATGCGCAGGCCCTCGTCCAGCTCCTCCGGGGTGATGGTGAGCGGGGGCAGGAACTTGACGACCTCGCTCTGCGGTCCCGAGGTCTCCAGCAGCAGCCCCAGCTCGAAGGCGCGCCGGCACACGGCGGTGGCGCGGGCCGGGTCCTGGAACTCCAGCCCCCAGACCAGGCCGCGGCCCCGGAAGGTCGCGCCGGCGTGGGCGTGTTCGGTGACGATGTCGCGCAGCGTCCGCTCGATCCGCTCGCCGCGCGCCAGGGTCTGCTTCTCCATCTGGCCGTCGGTCCAGTAGGTGTTGAGCGCGGCGGCGGCGGTGACGAAGGCGGGGTTGTTGCCGCGGAAGGTGCCGTTGTGCTCGCCCGGCTCCCAGATGTCCAGCGCGGGGCGGAAGAGGGTCAGGGCCAGCGGCAGCCCGTACCCGCCGATGGACTTGGAGACGGTGATGATGTCCGGCACGATGCCCGCCTCCTCGAAGGAGAAGAACGGTCCGGTACGGCCGCAGCCCATCTGGATGTCGTCGACGATCAGCAGCATGTCGTGGCGGCGGCACAGGTCCGCCAGCGCGCGCAGCCACTCGGCGCGGGCCACGTTGATGCCGCCCTCGCCCTGGACGGTCTCCACGATCACGGCGGCGGGCTGGTTGAGGCCGGAGCCGGAGTCCTCCAGCAGCCGCTCGAACCAGATGAAGTCCGGGGTGCGGCCGTCCAGGTAGTCGTCGAACGGCATCGGGGTGCCGTGCACCAGCGGGATGCCGGCCCCGGCGCGCTTGAAGGCGTTGCCGGTGACGGCCAGCGAGCCGAGCGACATGCCGTGGAAGGCGTTGGTGAACGAGACGATCGACTCGCGGCCCTTCACCTTGCGGGCCAGCTTCAGCGCCGACTCCACCGCGTTGGTGCCGGTGGGGCCGGGGAACATCACCTTGTGGTCCATGTCGCGGGGGCGCAGCACCACGTCGCGGAAGGTCTCCAGGAAGGCCCGCTTGGCGGTGGTGGACATGTCCAGCGCATGGGTGATGCCGTCGCGCTCCAGGTAGTCGATCAGGGCGCGTTTGAGGACGGGGTTGTTGTGCCCGTAGTTGAGCGAGCCCGCCCCGGCGAAGAAGTCGAGATAGGTGCGGCCGTCCTCGTCGTACAGGTAGCTGCCCTGGGCCCGGTCGAAGATGGCGGGCCAGCTGCGGCAGTAGCTGCGGACTTCGGACTCCACTGCCTCGAAGACGCTCAGATCGGGCTGGGTGATGGTCACGGCGTTCTCCCTGGGGGATGAGGTACGCGAAGAGATGGGGTGGTCGGTGGGGGAGGGGAGGACGTACGGGCTCAGGGCCCGTCGGGTGCCGGGACGGGGCCGATCCGGTGGAGCACCTCCGGCTGGTGCCCGCGCTCCGGGAAGCTCCCGGAGTCGAACAGGACCTCGCGTTCGACGGGGGCGCCGTGGCGCTGCGCGAAGGAGGCGAACAGCCGGTTGGAGGCGGTGTTGTCCGGTGTGATGGTGGTTTCCACCATGTTCACCCCCCACTCGCGGCCCGTGCGCCCGACCAGGCCGTCCAGCATGGCCGCGGCCAGGCCCTTGCCGCGCTGGGCCGCGTCGACGGCCACCTGCCAGATCAGCAGGGTGCGCGGGGCCTCGGGGCGGGTGTAGCCGGTGATGAACCCGACCGGCTCGCCGGTGCTGTCCCGTGCCACGATGGAGGTACCGGCGTAGTCACGGCACCACAGAAGGTAGCTGTAGGAGGAGTTCAGGTCGAGGGCCCGGGAGTCGCGGGCAATGCGCCACAATGCGGCTCCGTCCTCGGGACGCGGGCTCTCCAGCCGCAGTCCGCCGGCTATTTCCTGGAATTCTTGGTCGGCACGTGCATGGTCTGCTTGTGCGGGGGTCATGCGCATCGAATTTACCGAGCATGGAAGGAAATCGCATCGCGAGTGGGGGTTACCCGGGCGGTGGTGGTTATGTTATGGGGGCGGGGGCGCAGCACTCCGCTGTGCCCGGTGGATTGTCCGGTTATGTCGGCTAGTTACCGGGACAAAGCGGGCATCGAGCCGCCGTTTGTAACGGATGCGTAACGACGGCGTGACCTCTTCATGTGAGTGTGGCCTTGCTGACATCCACCGCAATGCGCGCGTTTAAGGTCCCGAAAAGCGGGCAGGAGCGCCTTGATATGTCGGCTGATAATTCACCTGGAAAGAGCACCCGTGGCGCTTGTTGAAAAGACACCGAATTGACGTTCCGCATTCACCGGAAACCGCCTTCCGCGGTCAGCGGGCCGTCCGCCGCCGTCGCCCGCACGAGGTAACGGTCGTACCCGGGTTCGTGTCCGCCGGCCGGATGGTCGTACTGCGCGGCGAACACATGCTCCCCGGCCGGCACCTCGGCCCCCGGCCGCAGCACCCAGCGGTGCACCAGCTCCTCGCCCTCCTGGCTCACCGTCAGATCGAAGTCCTCGCCCGGCAGGGTCCGCCAGGCCCCCGTCGAGCGCACTCCGTCCCCGCCCCGCACCCGCAGCTCCAGCGAGAACGCCGTCAGCGGCAGCTCGGTCCGCACCGTCACATTGCTCTGCGACCAGGACGCGTGACTGCCCGGATCCAGCTCGCCCAGCGCGCTCAGCGGGCCCGCCGTCACCGCCGCCGGAGGTGTGCCGCCCCCGGTCCCGTCCGGGGCCGGCCGGCCCACGGCCAGCGCTACCGCGCCCACCGTCAGCGCGAGCGCCGCCGCGGCTCCGGCCACCCGCGCCCAGCGCGGCGGCGCGCCCGCCCGCCGGCGCCCCCGTACGTCCTGCGCGCCGTCCAGGATGCCCGCCGTCACCCGGGCCCGCATCCGCTCCCGGTCCGGCCGGTGCGCCCGCGCAGCCGCCCGCAGCGCGGGCGCCGGCCCGGGCTCGCCCGTGGGCTCGCTCATCCGCTACTCCGTTCCACCGGGCCGGTGCGCAGCACCCGCAGCGTCGCATCGGCACCGGCAGCGGCGTCGGCACCGGTCCCGGTCTTGCCGGGGCCCGTCGCGGCACCGGGGGTCAGCAGCCGCTCCAACTCCGCGATACCGCGCGAGGTCTGGCTCTTCACCGTACCGACCGAGATGCCCAGCGCGCGGGCGGTCTCGCGTTCGGACAGGTCGAAGGCGTGCCGCAGCACCACACAGGCGCGCTTGCGGTAGGGCAGCCGGTCCAGGGCCGCCCGGACGTCCAGCACCGCCGGCACATCGGGACCCTCGGTGTGCGTGCTGTGCTGCGACCAGAAGAGGGCGATCCGGCGCCGCTCGCGGGTTCGGCTGCGGATGCTGGAGCGCGCCATATTGGCGACCACGCCCCGGGCGTACGCGATGGGGCGGTCGGCCGCCCGTACCCGCTCCCAGCGGTGCCAGATGGCCACCAGCGCGTCGGCGGCCAGGTCGTCCGCGCTCTCCGCGCTGTCCCGGCCGCCGAGCAGCAGATGGGCGAGCCGGGCGAGTTCGGCGTGGTGCCGCTCGAAGAACGCGTCGAACTCCGCGCTGAACCCGTCGCTGGGGTCGGCCACGCCGGCCTCCTTGGTGTTGCGGACCCGTACTCCCGCCGAACCGTCCCTGTTCGACAGGCCGTGCAACATTCGGACATCCGTCCGGACCCCCGGCGACCCTGGAGACTAGCAGTCAATTTGTAGGCTGCCGAGCATGATTGACGACACTCCGGCGTTGCACATCAAGGGACGGATCCTGCTCGGCCCCGGGGCGGTGTCCGGTGGGCGGGCCGAGTGGCAGGTCCGGGACGAGCTGTGGGTCACCGGCGGCCGGATCACCTTCGAACGGCCCCGCCGGCTGCGGGAGATCACCACCGTGACCGGCTGGGCGCTGCCCGGTCTGGTGGACGCGCACTGCCATGTCGGACTGGACGCGCACGGCGCGGTGGACCGGATCACCGCCGAGCGGCAGGCGCTGACGGACCGGGACGCGGGCGCGCTGCTGCTGCGCGACGCCGGCTCGCCCGCCGACACCCGCTGGATCGACGACCGGGAGGATCTGCCCCGGCTCATCAGGGCGGGCCGGCACATCGCCCGCACCCGGCGCTACATCCGCAACTACGCCGAGGAGATCGAGCCCGGCGAGCTGGCCGCGACCGTCCGCGAGCAGGCGCGGCGCGGGGACGGCTGGGTCAAGCTGGTCGGCGACTGGATCGACCGGGGCGCCGGCGACCTGGCGCCGTGCTGGCCGGCCGGCGCGCTGCGCGAGGCGATCGCGGCGGCGCACGAGGAGGGCGCCCGGGTGACCGCGCACTGCTTCGCCGAGGACTCGCTGCGCGATCTGGTGGCGGCCGGCATCGACTGCGTGGAGCACGCCACCGGGCTGACCGAGGAGACCATCCCGCTGTTCGCCGAGCGGGGGGTGGCCATCGTGCCCACGCTGGTCAACATCGCGACCTTTCCCCGGCTCGCGGACGGCGGCCAGGCGAAGTTCCCGCGCTGGGCGGACCACATGCGGCGGCTGCACGCACGCCGGCACGACACGGTGCGGGCCGCGTACGACGCGGGGATCCCGGTCTTCGCCGGCACCGACGCCGGGGGATCGCTGGGGCACGGGCTCATCGCCCAGGAGGTGGCGGAACTGCGGGCCGCCGGGCTGCCGGTGCACGACGCGCTGGGCGCGGCCTCCTGGCGGGCGCGGCAGTGGCTGGGACGTCCGGGGCTGACCGAGGGCGCCCCGGCCGATCTGGTGGTCTACGGCGAGGACCCGCGGGCCGATCCGGCGGTGCTGGCCCGGCCCCGGCGGGTGGTGCTGCGGGGGCGCGTGGTGGCGTGAAGCAGCCGGTGGGGGCGCGCGTACGGGTGACGTGCGGGGCGGAAGCGAACAGGAGTGGCCCTGGAATCGCACGCTCAAGCGACTTTGCCCCGTTCGGGTGAAGTGCCCGAAGATTGCTGACGTTTCCATGTTTGAACATCAAGGATGGCGGAGTCCCAGTCGCCACCGCGTGTGATGTCCCCCATCGGCACGCGTGGCGGCGCCAACTTTCCCGTGGGGGTTCCACACGTGTACAACTCTGCCTTCCGCCGGTCAGCCGTCCTGCTGGCCACCGCCGCGCTGCTCGGGGCCGCGGGTCCCGCCTACGCGACGACCGGCGGGGACAGCACCGGCGAGGAGAGCGACGGCCGCGGCTCGGCCCGCGCCACGGTGCTCCGCACCAGCCTGGACGTCGGCCTCCTCAACCGCACCGTCCAGCTGCCGCTCGAACTCACGCTCAACGAGGTGAACGCCCCCGAGACCGAGGGCACCGCGGACAGGACCGCCCTCAGCGCCAGCCTGGAGGGCGTGGACGGCGGACGCCCCTTCGAGGTGCTGCGCGCCGACGTGGCCTCCGCCACCGCCACCGCCACCGACGATGGCACCGAGGCCGAGGTCTCGCTGGCCGAGGCCAGGCTCCACGTGCCCGGTCTGCCGCTGCTCTCCGTGGTCGAACTGGAGGCGATCACCGCCCGCGCCGTGTGCGCCACCGGCGCGGCCCCCGTCGCCGAGGCCAACCTGGGCGCCTCCCTCACGGTGCTCGGCAAGGAGGTCACCCTCAGCACCGGCGGCAGCACCGTCGTGGACGTGCCGGGCGTCGGCTCCGTCGAGCTGGACCTGTCCGCCACCGAGACCACCAGCACCACCGCGGCGGCCAGCGCCCTCGATCTGCGGATCGCCGTCAACCCGCTCAAGCTCAATGTCGCCGAGGTCGAGGGCCGCGTCACGCTCGCCGAGGTCAGCTGCACCACCCCGGACGGCAGCGGCACGGGCGGCGAGGAGGAGCCCGAGCCCGAGCCCGAGCGGCCGGAGGAGCCCGCCGAGGAGGAGCAGCCCGCCCCGTCCGGCCCCAGCACCCAGACCGGGGAGCAGACCGAGGTCGACCAGGGCACCGGCCCGGACCTCGCCGCCACCGGCGGCGACTCCAGCACCCCCTACCTGGCCGGCAGCGCCATCGCCCTGCTGGGCGGCGGCGGCATCCTCCTGGTGGCCAGGCGGCGCGCCCTGGCCGCGGCGGCGGCGCGCAGGACCACCGAGGGCTGATTCCGCTCTGATCACCCTCGTTCCGTGAGCGGTGTGCCCCGGCCCGGGCGGTAGGAGCCCGGGCCGGGGCACACCCCGGAGGATCGATGCGAGTGCGGCCTCAGAAGGCGATCAGATAGATGCCGTAGCCGACCGCCGCCGCGCACAGCGCGAAGCACGCGTAGCCGCCCACCCTGCTCAGCGCCGCGCCCAGCCGGGGCCGGCCGGCCGCCGCCGCACCGCCCTGGTTCGCGCCGGTCACGATGCCGACCGTGAACAGGCCGACGAGCGCGATCGTCAGGAGCACGGACACCAGGGCGACCTCGCCCAGTACGGACCATTCGATGTTCATGGTGTTCCTGTCCTTCGGCTCAGACCGTGGTGGTCGGCTGGTCGGGTACGGAGGGCTCCTCGCCCGCCCGGCCGGCGGGCGCCGTCCGGGTGATGGTCACCTGGAGCGGCACCGGGGCCGGCTCCGGGCCGGACTCCGCGGGAGCGGCCTCCGCCGGCTGCGCGTCGTTCACACCGTTCACGTCGTTCACGTTCGAGTGGTCCACCGGCTCCTTGCGGGACCGCACGTAGATCGCGATGCTCCCCGCGATCAGCAGCGCCAGCACCGCGCTCACGCCCCACGTGCCCTGCTCCGCGAGCAGCGCGCCCAGCGCCCCGATGATCCCGGCGGCCGGCAGCGTCAGACCCCACGCCACCACCATCCGGCGCGCGGTCGACCAGTGCACCACGCCGCCCTTGCGGCCCAGGCCGCAGCCCATCACCGCGCCCGAGCACACCTGCGTGGTGGAGAGCGCGAAGCCCATGTGGGAGGAGGCCAGGATGGTGGTCGCCGCGCTGGTCTGGGCGGCGAAGCCCTGCGGCGGCTGGATGTCGGTGATGCCCTTGCCCAGCGTGCGGATGATCCGCCAGCCGCCCAGGTAGGTGCCGAGCGCGATGGCGATACCGGCCGAGGCGATCACCCACATCGGCGGATCCGAGTCGGGCGCCAGCACCCCGCCCGCGATCAGCGCCAGGGTCATCACACCCATCGTCTTCTGCGCGTCATTGGTGCCGTGCGCCAGCGAGACCAGCGCCGCCGAGCCGATCTGGCCCGCCCGGTACCCCTTGGAGGTGGCCCGCTCGTCGGTGTTCCGCGCCACCCGGTACGTCAGCCGGGTGGCGGCCATCGCCGCGAACCCCGCCACCAGCGGCGCCACCAGCGCCGGAACGATCACCTTCATCACCACGGCGTCACCGTGGATCGCGTCCAGGCCGACCGAGGCGATGGTCGCGCCGATCAGACCGCCGAACAGCGCGTGCGAGGAGCTGGAGGGCAGCCCCGCCAGCCAGGTGAGCAGATTCCACAGGATGGCGCCCACCAGACCGGCGAAGATCACTTCGGGCTGGACGCCCGCCGACTCGTCGATGATCCCGCCCGAGATGGTCCGCGCCACCTCGACCGAGAGGAAGGCGCCGACCAGATTGAGTACGGCCGACATGGCCACCGCCGCCTTGGGCTTCATGGCCCCGGTGGAGATGGTCGTGGCCATGGCGTTGGCCGTGTCGTGGAAGCCGTTGGTGAAGTCAAATGCCAAAGCCGTGACGATCACGATCGCGATCAACAGCGTGATGTGTTCCATCTACCGGACAATCAGCTCGACGGGGCAAGGCCGCGGTGAACGTAAAAGAAACAGATGAACGGAAAGTGAACTGCTGGCAGCCTCCGGGTGCTGTGTACCAAGGACCCTTGTCCGAACGGTGAATGCGCAGGTGAACACGGCGGACGAGTCGCCCGCACGGCGCTCCGAGTGGCCGCGCGCCGCCGGTGCCCCCATGCTGGGGACATGGGTCGGCGCACAACGGCGGCGATGACCGCCACAGCACTGCTCGGCGCCACCGCGGCGGCAGCCGCCGTGGCGGTCCGCACCGGCAGAAAGGCCGCGGCACCGGTCGGGTTCACCACCGCCGCGGTGACGGTGCACGCCACCGCCGCCGGACGTGTCACACTCACCCGCACGTTGGAAACCCTGCGTCCCGGGGTGTACGCGCTGGCCGCCACGGACGGCGACCCGCCCGCCCGCGCCGTCGTCGGCGAACTGCTCGACGTCCCGGCCGGCGAGCACACCGTGGTCCGCCGCCTCGTCGCCACCACCCCCGACCAGGGCCCGCCGCTCACCCCCGGCAGCCGCGTCACCCTCACCCCGCAGCTGTACCGGGGCGACCCGCGCTCCGCACTGGGCATCGAGCACCAGGACATCACCGTCCCCTCCGAGCTCGGCCCGCTGCCCGCCTGGTACGTCCCCAACAGCCGCGACATCTGGGTCATCGCCCTGCACGGCGGCCTCGGCGCCACCCGCGAACAGGCCCTCAACCTGCTCCCGCGCTGGCAGCGCGACCAACTGCCCGTCCTCGTCCCCGGCTACCGGGGCGACCCCGGCGCCCCGCGCGCCGGCGAGGACACCGCCCGGCTGCTCGGCGCCGCCCAGTGGCACGACGCCGACGCCGCCGTCCGCCACGCGCTGCACCTCGGTGCACAGCGGGTGATCCTGCACGGCTGGTCCACCGGAGCCACCACGGCCCTGTTCACCGCCGCCCGCTCCCCGCTCGCCCACCGCATCGCCGGCATCGTCCTCGACTCACCCGTCCTGGACCGTGCCGCCACCCGCCGCGCCCTCGCCGCCCGGCGCGGCGTGCCCACCCCGCTGCTCCCGCTGGCGCTCGCCGGCGCCCAGGGCGGCCTCGTCCCGCACGACAGCGACCCGCCGCCGCTGACCGCCGGACCGCACGGCACCCCCATCCCCGTGCTGATCCTGCACGGACCCGGCGACACCATCGCCCCCTGGGACGCCTCCCGGGAGCTGGCCGCCCGGCACCCCGAGGCCGTCGTCCTGCACACCGTCCGGCAGGCCGAGCACGCCGCCATGTGGAACGCCGATCCGGCCGGGTACGAGGAGATCCTGCGACGCTTTGTCACCCCCCTCATGTGAGGGCGGACGTCCGCCGTTTGGGCTTTCGAGCCCTCAGCGGTGAAACTGCTCGGGTGACGTCCCGAACTCCGCGCGAGCCCCGGTTGCACCTGGTCCCCGAAGTGCCCGCCCAGCCCGCCGCCGCGGGCCGGCGGACCCGACCCCGCACCCCCGTACGACGCACCCCCACCCCGCCGCGCGGCATCCCGCCGCGCGCCGAGCTGGCCCGCCAGGCCCGCGCACTGCTGGCCGACACCGTCCGCGTGGCCCGCTGGGCCCAGCTCACCGGCAGCGCCCCCGACACCGCCGCCGACCGGGCCGCCCCCGCCCTGCGGCTCAGCCCCGCCCAACTGCGCGAGCTGTGGGGCGGCGCCCGCCTCGCCGGTCTCGTCGAACAGGGCGAACCCGGACCGGCCGGCCCCACCGAGGTACGCGGCGGCTGGCGGCTGCGCGCCTGGGACAGCGACGACACCGCCGTGCTGCGCGGCTGGGTCGCCCTCTTCGAAGCCTGGTCCCTGGTCCGCCCCGCCCCCGGCGACGCGGACACCACCCTGGTCGCCGAGATCGTCACCGCCGTCCCCCAGCTCCTGGCCTTCATGCAGCTCTCCGGCGGCCCGGTCGCCGCCGTGGAACTCCTGGACCTGCTGCGCCAGCGCGTCACCGAACTGCGCGAGGGCCGCCCCGGCGCCGCCCCCAGCGCAGCCGCCGCCCCACCGATAGCCCCGGACCCCGAACTCGTCCGGCTGCTCGGCTGGGCCCTGGACGCGCTCTCCGCCGTCGGCGCCCTCACCCTGCACGCCCGCTACGGCGACACCCCCGCCCGGGCCCGGCTCACCCCGCTCGGCGGCTGGGCGATGTGGACCAAGCTGGAACAGATCTGCATCGCCGCCCAGAGCCCGGCCGGCAACATCGAACAATCCGCCGTCGGCATGCTGCGCGGCTGCGCCGGCCTCACCCCCGGCCCCGCCCGCGCCGAATACCGCGCCTGGCTCGCCGCCCGCCCCACCGGCCCGGCCGTCGACGAACTCCTGGAAGCCGCCCGCGGCGAGGACGCCCTCATCCGCTCGCTGGCCTTCGACGCCCTGCGCACCGTCGGCGCCCCCGCCCGCACCGCCGTCCGCGCCGCCGCCGACGAACCCGTGCTGCGCCCGTACGCGCTGCTGTGGCTGGCCGAGCACGAGGGCGAGGGCTCGGCCGCCGACCCCGAGGAGGCGCCGCAGACCGTCCTCACCCGCCAGGAGGCCACCTGGCTGTGGGTGGACACCGCATCGGCCGCCCACGAGCACGGCTCGGGGCAGCTGCTGCTCGACCACCTCGACTCCGCCCAGCAACCCTCCATCCCGGAACTGCTCGCCGAGATCCGCACCTGCGGCCACCCGCACACCGTGCAGGTCCTGCTGGCCCTCGCCGCCGCCCACCCGGACGCGGCCACCGCCAAACGGGTCCGCAGAGCCGCCTTCCAGGTGCACAACGGGGGCGCCTGACCGCGGCCGCCGGCGGGCACCGGGGGCGGGCACGGCCGAAACCGGCTTGCGGGCCCCCGGTAAACTGCCCCCATGGACTTTTCGCTCCTCGTTGCCTAGCGGACGTACCCGCGCCTCAGGAAGCTTCTGCCCGTACGTCCTCACCTGGAGTGATTCCGTGATTACCGCCACCGGTGTCGAGCTGCGCGCCGGCGCCCGCATCCTCATCGAGTCCGCGTCCTTCCGCATCGCCAAGGGCGACCGGATCGGTCTCGTGGGCCGCAACGGCGCCGGCAAGACCACCCTGACCAAGTGCCTGGCCGGCGAGGGCATCCCCGCCGCCGGCACCATCACCCGCGGCGGCGAGACCGGCTATCTGCCGCAGGACCCGCGCACCGGCGACCTCGACGTCCTCGCCCGCGACCGGGTCCTCTCCGCCCGCGGCCTGGACACCGTGCTGCGCGGCATGCGCGAGAACGAGCAGCGCATGGCCACCGGCAAGGGCGCCACCCGGGAGCGCGCCATGAAAAAGTACGAGCGCCTGGAGACCGAGTTCCTCACCAAGGGCGGCTACGCCGCCGAGGCCGAGGCGGCCACCATCGCCGCCAGCCTCGGCCTGCCCGACCGGGTGCTCGGCCAGCCCCTGCACACCCTCTCCGGCGGCCAGCGGCGCCGCGTCGAGCTGGCCCGCATCCTCTTCTCGGACGCCGACACCCTGCTGCTCGACGAACCGACCAACCACCTCGACGCCGACTCCATCGGCTGGCTGCGCGACTTCCTGAAGACCTACCGGGGCGGCCTGGTGGTCATCTCCCACGACGTCGAGCTGGTGGAGACCGTCGTCAACAAGGTCTTCTACCTCGACGCCAACCGCTCCCGCATCGACATCTACAACATGGGCTGGAAGCAGTACCAGGCCCAGCGCGAGGCGGACGAGAAGCGCCGCAAGCGCGAGCGCGCCAACGCCGAGAAGAAGGCCGCCGCCCTCAACGCCCAGGCCGACAAGATGCGCGCCAAGGCCACCAAGACCGTCGCCGCGCAGAACATGGCCCGCCGCGCCGAGCGGCTGCTGTCCGGCCTGGAGGAGCAGCGGCAGCAGGACAAGGTCGCCAAGCTGCGCTTCCCCGACCCCGCCCCGTGCGGCAAGACACCGCTGATGGCCGAGGGCCTGTCCAAGTCGTACGGCTCGCTGGAGATCTTCACCGATGTCTCGCTCGCCATCGACAAGGGCTCGCGGGTGGTGATCCTGGGCCTCAACGGCGCCGGCAAGACCACCCTGCTGCGGCTGCTCGGCGGGGTGGAGGAGCCGGACACCGGCCGGGTCACCCCGGGCCACGGCCTCAAGCTCGGCTACTACGCCCAGGAGCACGAGACGCTCGACCCCGACCGCACCGTCCTGGAGAACATGCGCTCGGCAGCCCCCGACATGGACCTGGTCGACATCCGCAAGACGCTGGGCTCCTTCCTGTTCTCCGGCGACGACGTGGACAAGCCGGCCGGCGTGCTCTCCGGCGGGGAGAAGACCCGGCTGGCCCTGGCCACCCTGGTGGTCTCCTCGGCCAATGTGCTGCTGCTTGACGAGCCGACCAACAACCTCGACCCGGCCAGCCGCGAGGAGATCCTGGGCGCGCTGCGCACCTTCACCGGCGCCGTCGTCCTGGTCACCCACGACGAGGGCGCGGTGGAGGCACTCCACCCGGAGCGCATCATCCTGCTCCCCGACGGGGTCGAGGACCTGTGGGGCAAGGACTACCTGGACCTGGTGGCCCTCGCCTGACGAGCGGCCGGTCCGCCGGATGTGATCATCCGGGATGGATCATTCGGCCCAGCCTTGATCCTTCATATGAGTGAGGGCGGCTCGTACGGCGGCGTGTCAGTGCGCCGGTCGTACGACCGTCCCTCTCCGGCCGCCCCGCCCGCCGCCGGCCCCCGCTGACCAGCGCATTCCATCCCTCGGTCATCGGCGGGCAGCCGAGCGCGACCGTACGGGCACGCGCCGGCCCGCCGCGACGCGCCGGTAACCCGTTGTCCGCTTGTCGTACGGACATCGTCGAATGGGTGGCCAGGAAGCCGGATAGGGGTGATCATGAGAGTCAGTTCGGAGAGTCCAACAGCGCACTTCCCACGAGGAGGCACGGGTGGCCGAGACTCTGAAGAAGGGCAGCCGGGTAACCGGCGCCGCACGCGAGAAGCTCGCGGCAGACCTCAAGCGTCAATACGAATCCGGCGCGAGCATCCGGGCACTGGCCGAGGAGACCGGCCGGTCGTACGGGTTCGTGCACCGCATGCTGAGCGAGGCCGGTGTCACCCTGCGGGGGCGGGGCGGCGCGACGAGAGGCAAAAAGACCCCGGCGGCCTGATCCCGGCGCCACCGGGGACGGATAATCTGACCCGATGACGCTGCTGGAGAAGGACGGTGTACGGGTCACCGTCGACGCCGACGGTGCCCTCGCGACCGTCACCCTGACCAACCCGGCCAAGCGCAACGCCCAGACGCCCGCCCTGTGGCGGGCGCTGGCCGAAGCCGGGCGGCGGCTGGACGGCACCGTGCGGGTGGTGGTGCTGCGTGCCGAAGGGGTGTCCTTCTCGGCCGGTCTCGACCGGCGGGCGTTCACCCCCGAAGGCATCGACGGCGAAGTCTCCTTCCCCGCCCTGGCCCGCCGCCCGGACGGCGAGATCGACGCGGTCATCGCCGAGTACCAGGAGGCCTTCACCTGGTGGCGGCGCACCGACCTGATCAGCGTCGCCGCCGTGCAGGGGCACGCCGTCGGCGCCGGCTTCCAGCTCGCCCTCGCCTGCGACCTGCGGATCTGCGCCGACGACGTGGCCTTCACGATGCCCGAGACCACCCTCGGTCTGGTGCCCGACCTCGGTGGCACCGGCCCGCTGGTCGAACTTCTCGGCTATCCGCGCGCCCTGGAGGTGTGCGCCACCGGCCGCACCATCCACGCCGAGGAGGCCGAACGCACCGGCCTGGCCAATCTCGTGGTCCCCGCCGCCGAACTGGCCGCCGCCACCGAGGACCTGACCACCGCCCTGCTGGCCGCCCCGCGCGCCGCGGTGACCGAGACCAAGGCCCTGCTCGCGACCGCCGGCACCCTGGCCCCCGAGGCCCAGCGCGAGGCCGAACGCGCCGCCCAGACCCGGCGGCTGCGCGATCTGACCGGCCTCGGCGAGTAACACCCGCCCCTGCCGTCCGCATCCCGGAACACCGCCGTGCGCCGCGGTCCGGCAACTGCCAGGAGTCGGCCACCGGATCCCCGGGCACGCGTAAGGTGACCGGGAACGGCGGAGCGAGCGCCGTTCGAGGACGCGGAAGACGGAAAAAGGGGTGAGGTCCGGTGTCCGACGGCGAAGACGGGACCGTGACGACGACCGAACTGCCGGGCAGCAGGACGGCACTGGCCGGGCGACGGGGCACCGGTGACCCCGCCACCCGGGGGCGTACCACCATCGCCGACGGCGTGGTGGCGAAGATCGCCGGGCTCGCCGCCCGCGACGTGGTGGGCGTGCACGCGATGGGCAGCGGCCTGGCCCGCACCTTCGGCGCGGTACGGGACCGGGTGCCGGGCAGCGGCAAATCGGCCACCCGGGGTGTCAAGGCCGAGGTAGGCGAGGTGCAGACCGCACTCGACCTGGAGATCGTCGTCGAGTACGGGGTCTCCATCGGCGATGTGGCCCGCACCGTCCGGGAGAATGTGATCGCCGCCGTCGAGCGGATGACCGGACTGGAAGTGGTCGAGGTCAACATCGCCGTGGTGGATGTGAAGTTGCCCGACAGCGAGGAAGATGACGAGGACTCCCGCCCGGCGTTGCAGTAGGACGGCACAAGGGGTAACGGGGCCGCGCGCGGAGAAGGAGCGGACGCATGAGCATGGCGATGGTCGGCATGGTGGCCGGCATGGCACTGGGATTCGCCGGATATTTCGGCGGATTCGGGGCCTTCCTTCTGGTGGCGGCCCTGGGCGCGATCGGGTTCGTGGCCGGTCGGTTCGCCGACGGCGATCTGGAGCCCGGGGACTTCTTCCGGGTCCGGGACCGCGGCGAGCGTGACCGGCGGAGGTGAGGGGCGATGACCACGGTGGTGCCCGCCGCCGAGCGCGGCGCGACCCGGATCGCCGAGCGGGTGGTGGCCAAGCTCGCCGCCCAGGCGGCGCGCGAGGCGCTGCCGCCCGGCGGCCCCGGCGCCCGGCCGTCCGCCACGGCGGTCCTGCGGCCCGCTCGCGGCCTGGCCCGGATCCGGGTCGCCGTCGAGCTGGCCTATCCCTCCGACATCGGGGCGCAGTGCGGTGCGGTACGCCGTCGCATCGTCTCCCGGGTCAGGGAACTGGCCGACCTGGAGGCCTCTGAGGTGGCCGTGGACGTGGAGCGGCTGCATACGGCGGAGTCCGGCGGCACCGGCGCGGCGGGAGCGAGGCGAGTGCGGTGAGTGAGGAGCGGCCCCTCTCCCTGGCCAAGGACCCGGACCCGGAACCGGAGCCCGGGGGACACCCCGGCGCCGGGCCGGGCCCGGAGACCGCGGACAGACCGGACACCCCGGACACCCCGGGCATGGCGGTCTCCTCCTCCGCCGCCCGCTACGAGCCGGACGCCGCCGCCGGCCGGGGCCGCCCGGCCGGCCGTTTCTGGTCGGTGCGCCGCGCCCCGGCGGCCCTGGTCGCCCTCGTGCTGCTGCTGTGCGCGGCGGTGCTGCTCTACGACATCGCCTCGGTCCGCGCGGAGCGCCCGGTCGGCGCCTGGCGCCGCCGGCTCGCCGAGGAACTGTCCACCCGCACCCTGGACGACCCGTGGGTGATCACCGGCGCGGTGCTCGCCGTGCTGGCCGGGGCGTGGCTGATCACCCTGGCGCTCACCCCCGGGCTGCGCGGCCTGCTGCCGATGCGCCGGGAGAGCCCGCTGCTGCGCGCCGGCATCGAGCGCCGGGCGGCAGGCGTCGTGCTGCACGACCGGGCGCTCCAGGTGCCCGGGGTGCGGACGGTGCGGGTCCGGGTCGGCCGGCGCCGGATCCGGGTGTGGGCGCAGGCGCACTTCCGCGATCTGCACGAGGTACGGGCCGATCTGGACGCGGTGCTGGAGACGGGCATCGCCGGGCTCGGCCTGGCCGGAGCACCGGCGCTGACCGTACAGGTCCGCCGGCCGAAGGGATGAGGGAGACCGCATGCTGCGCGTCACCAACCGGATCCTGCTCGCCCTGACCGGGACGGGCCTGCTGCTGGCCGGGCTCGCCGTGCTGGCGGCGGCGGCCGATCTGCCGGACCGCTGGGGCATCACCCTGCCGTCGGGCTACACCTGGCGCGGCCCGGACAGCGTGCTGCTCGGTTCCGACGGCCGGACCCGCTGGCACGGAACGGGCTGGTGGTGGCCGCTGGTCCTGGGCCTGCTCGGCCTGCTGGTGCTGCTGGCCCTGTGGTGGCTGCTGGCCCAGCTGCGCCGCCGGCGGCTGGCCGAGATCCTGGTGGACAGCGGCGACGGCGTGGGCGCGCTGCTGCGCGGGCACGCGATGGAGGAAGTGGTGGCCGCCGAGGCCGAGTCGCTGCCGGGCGTGGACCGGGCCGGCGTCACCCTCACCGGCCGCCGCACGGAACCCGAGGCACGGGTCGGCCTGGTCCTGCTGCCCCAGGCGGAACCGGCCGAGGTGGTCCGGCGCCTGGAAGCCGAGTCCCTGCGCCACGCCCACCGCTCGGCGGGCCTGGAATCCCTCCCGGCGGAGGTCAGGCTGCGGGCCTCGAAACACCCGCCGGAGCGGATCAGCTGACGACCTCGATCCGGCACCGCGCCCGGTCCGCCCTCAGCAACCGGGCGTCCGCGGTGACCAGCGGACAGTCGTAGACCTCGGCGGCGGCGATGTAGGCGGCGTCGTACCCGCTGACATTGCCGCGCAGCTCCCACATCCGGGGCAGCAGGGCGTCGGTGGGCACCACCGTGACCGCCATCCGGGGAATCCTGCTCAGCGCCTTGTGCGCCTGCTCGTCACTGAGCTTGCGGCCGAGCCACAGTCCGCGCAGGGCGCTGAACACCTCGGTCTTCCAATGCTCCGGGACGACCCAGCCCGGATCACGGGCAGCCGCCGCGCGGGCCGACTTCACCCGGGGGTCCGAGCCCGGCTGGGCGAACAGCAACGCGGCGACCGACGCGTCGAGAACGATCACGCGGCACCGTCCCGGCGGTCCGCTTCAGGACTGCCGAACACCCGGCCCCGTTCCGCACGGGCGTCGTCGAGAGCGGCCAGGACGTCTTCGACGGTCGGTCCGGGCTGTGGGGATTCGTCGTCGAGCTCTCTGATCAGGTCGAGATTTCTGCTGAAGGATGCCTCGCGCAGGACGAGAGCCAGCAGGAACGCCTGCAGGGACTGACCGTTCTCGCGCGCGCGTGCGGCGAGCGTGTCCCGGACGTCCTCGGGGACATCGCGGATCTGAAGCGCCACCATGCATGCATAGTACATGCGCACCGCAGGTGCAGTGCATTGGGCGAGTGCCCGTCAGCCCGCTGTGCCCGCCGTGGCGGGGGTCTTCGGTCCGGGGCCGGTGGCGGGGTCCGGGGTGGCCGGCCGCTTCTTCGCCTCCGCCGCCTGGTCGTGCAGTTCGCGGCGGAGCAGGATGATCCAGCCCGCCGGGACGCCCGCCGCGAAGATCCACCACTGGATGGCGTAGGCGAAGTGCGCGCCGATGCCGGTGTGGTCCGGCTCGTCGCGGGGGAGCGGGGCGCCCTCCGCCTCATCGGCCGGGGAGCTGTCCGTCAGATCGATGAAGCCGCCGAGCATCGGCGTCCCCAGCTCCGCCGCGCGCTGCTCGCTGTTCACGAGCATCACCATGCGGTCCGGCAGCCCGGGCCGGTCCTTGATGCCGGTGTTCCCGGTGGTCTCGTCCACCATCAGCCGGCCGGTCACCGTGACCTCGCCGGCCGGCGGGGCCGGCACCTCGGGGGCCACGGTCACATCGCCGCCCGCCGGGACCCAGCCCCGGTTGACCAGCACGGCCGTGCCGTCGTCCCGGATCAGCGGCGTCTGCACCAGATAGCCGACCTCGTCGTTCGGCCCGGTGCGCGAGCGCGTCAGCACCTCGTGGCCGGCGTCGTACACCCCCGTGGCGGACACCGGCCGGAACCGGTCGGCCGGGTCGGGGCCGGCGCCCACCGAGGACAGCTCGTCCATCGGCACCACCGGCGCCGCCAGGCTCCGCGAGATCAGCTCGTTGCGATCGACCCGCTGCTCGTGCCGGTGCAACTGCCAGAAGCCCAGCCACACGAAGGCCGGGATCAGCGCGAGGGCGACCAGCGTGAGGATCACCCACTGCCGCGTCAGCAGAAAGCGGTACACGGCTGACGACGTTACCCGAACGGGGTCACACCTCCGGAGCCGGGGCCACCTCCCGCAGCAGATGGGTGAACGCCGCCTCGTCCAGCACCGGCGTGCCGTACGCCCTGGCCTTGGCCACCTTGCTGGTGGGGGCCTGCGGATCGTTGGTGACCAGCAGACTCGTCAGCCGCGACACGCTGCCGGCGATGTGCAGCCCGGCCTCGAACGCCTGGTCCTCCAGCAGCTCCCGGTCCACCGAGGTGTCCCCGGAGAACGCCACCCGCATGCCCTGCACCAGCCGCCCGCCCGGCTCGTAACGGCCCGGATTGGGGTACGGGCACGGGGGCCGCCGCTTGCTCGCCCGCCACCCCGGCCGCCAGGCCGTGCCGCCCCCGGACCGGCCGCCCGCCGCCGCGCCCGCCGCACCCGACGCCGTCTGCGGCCAGTCGGTGACCGGCAGACACGTCAGCAACGGCAGCGGCAGCCGCAGCCGGGCCGCCTGCTGAAGGCTCGGCCGGAACGCCTCCGCCAGCACCCGCGCGTCGTCCAGCGCGTGGTGCGCCCGCCGCTGCTCCACCCCGAAGTGGGCGGCCAGGGTCTCCAGCCGGTGATTCGCCAGCGGCAGCCGCAGCGCCTTGGACAACTGGATCGTGCACAGCCGCTGCTCCACCGGTGCCACCCGGTCCGCGCGGGCGTACTCCCGGGCGATCATCTTCCAGTCGAAGACGGCGTTGTGCGCGACCAGCACCCGTCCCTCGAGACGCCGCGCGAACTCCTCGGCGATCTGCCCGAACAACGGCGCGTCCGCCAGCATCGCGCTGGTCAGTCCGTGAATCCAGGTCGGACCCGGGTCACGCTCCGGGTTGACCGGCGTGTACCAGTGGTCCTCCACCTCCCCCCTGGCGGTCAGTCGGTAGACCGCCGCCGATACGATCCGGTCATCCGGTGCGAGCCCCGTGGTCTCCACATCCACCACCGCGTACCCGCCGGGGTAACCGGAGGGCCAGGGCACGCCCGCGGACTGCTGTCCGGGAACCTCAACTGTGGTTGCCTGGTGGTCTTCGAGCATGGTCCCTGAGGATACGGGCCGCCACCGACAGCGCTCCCACCCCGGCCGCGAGTTGACGGCACCGTCGGCGGCGTGCCGTACGCTGCGAAGCATGTTGTCGGACACCTACGGCCGCGTCGCCACCGATCTGCGGGTCTCGCTGACCGACCGCTGCAATCTGCGCTGCACCTACTGCATGCCCGAGGAGGGCCTGCGCTGGCTGCCCAGACCCGAACTGCTGACCGACGACGAGATCGTCCGGCTGGTGACCGTGGCCGTGCGCGAACTCGGCGTCACCGAGGTCCGGTTCACCGGCGGCGAGCCACTGCTGCGCCCCGGTCTGGTGTCGATCGTGGAGCGCTGCGCCGCGCTCACCCCGCGCCCCCGGCTCTCCCTGACCAGCAACGGCATCGGCCTGGAACGGGTCGCCCCCGCCCTGCGCGCGGCGGGCCTGGACCGGGTCAACGTCTCGCTCGACACCCTCGACCCACAGACCTTCCGCACCCTCACCCGCCGCGACCGGCACGCCGACGTCCTGCGCGGCCTGGCCGCCGCCCGGGTCGCCGGGCTCGACCCGGTCAAGGTCAACGCCGTCCTCATGCCCGGCGTCAACGACACCGAGGCACCCGATCTCCTTGAATGGGCGATCCGGCACGGGTACGAACTGCGCTTCATCGAGCAGATGCCGCTGGACCCGCAGCACGGCTGGCAGCGCGACACCATGATCACCGCCGAGGACATCCTGCGCTCGCTCGCCACCCGCTTCACCCTCACCCCGGAGAGCGCCGAAGCCCGCGGCGCGGCCCCCGCCGAGCGCTGGACGGTGGACGGCGGCCCGCACCGGGTCGGCGTCATCGCCTCCGTCACCCGGCCGTTCTGCCGCACCTGCGACCGCACCCGGCTCACCGCCGACGGACAGGTGCGCACCTGTCTGTTCGCCCGCGAGGAATCCGATCTGCGCGGCGCCCTGCGCGGCGGGGCCGACGACGCGGAACTGGCCGAACGCTGGCGCACCGCCATGCACGGCAAGAAGGCCGGCTCCGGACTGGACGACCCGTCCTTCCTCCAGCCGCAGCGCCCCATGTCCGCGATCGGCGGCTGATCAGCCCCCGGCGCCGTTCTCCGCCGCCCGCCACTCGGCGAGCGGCACCACGTCCTTCAAGAAGCCCCGCACACCGAGGAACTGCCCCAGATGTTCCCGGTGCTCCTCGCAGGCCAGCCAGGTCTTGCGGCGCTCGGGGGTGTGCAGTTTCGGGTTGTTCCAGGCCAGCACCCATACGGCGGGCTCGCGGCAGCCCTTGGCGGAACAGATCAGCGGCTCATCGGCCAGGGGTTCGTCGGACACGGAGACCATCCAACACCCTCACCCCGGACATGGCGACGCCGGGCAGCCACGGGGGGAGCCGCCCGGCGTCGGTCCGTCGCTCCGACGGGGGATACGGAGCGCTCTTGAAGTATGACATGCCATGCCCGCCGGTGTGCAGCCGAAGGGCTCATATTCCGTTGAGCCTTTCCTGAGCTTCGCAACCGAATACATCAACTCGTATGACTGTGCTGCCCGTTCGAGGGCGTATCCAGGTGGGAAGCGGGCGGCAGCGCGGTCCGGGAAGCACTGGTGATGAAGGTGGACGGCAGCGCCGGCGAGTTCTCCCGGCCCGCATTCGCGATCACCACGGCGATGTAAGGCATCACCGTTCCGAGAACCAGAGTTGCGATGGCAATCGGGCGGCTGGTGTCCCACAACACAAATGTGAGGAGTACCGCAGCCGTACGCACCAACATGGAAATGACATAACGTCGCTGCCGTCCCCGGACGTCCTCCGCCAGCCCGCGCCGGGCGCCGGTGATCCGGTACACGGACCCCTCACCGGCCGCCCCGGCCCCGCTCCGCCGCCACCGCGCCATGCCGCACGCTCCTCACCTCGGGAGCCGGCCGCCGCCCTCGGTCAGCGGCGCACCAGCAGTGCGAGCTTACGCCCGGCCTTCAGGTACACCCCGGCCGGCCGCTCCCCGCCGTCCTGCGCCGCGGTCACCTCGTCGGCCACCTCGGCCAGCGACCGGGTCACCGCCGCCTCGCCCAGCACCTCGCTGCGCTGCCCGCCGCCCGGGTACTCCACCACGATCCGCAGCGCGTTCTGCTTGGCCAGCCGCCGGGCCGCCGACGAGGACGCCGCGAACTCCAGCACCCGGGTCAGCACCGCGTCGATCCGCTCCGCGCCGTGCTCGGCCAGATCCACCTCGGGCAGCGTCCCGACCTCGGTGAAGCTCTTCCTCGAGAACTGCGCCGTGAACCCGGCCCGCGCCGCCATCGCCGCCTCGACCCCGTACAGCGCGGCCACCATCTCCCCGGCCAGCACCTTCTTCAGGTCCATCGGGTGCAGCGAACCGTCCGCCACCCGGGCCAGCGCCCCGGCGATCTCCGGATCGGTCCACTCCGTCCACGCCCGCAGGTACGGCTCCATCAGCCGGTCCGGCACCGACATGATCTTGCCGAACACCTCGTCCGCCGGCGCCGACAGACCCACGTAGTTGCCCTTGGACTTCGACATCTTCGCGCCGGTGCCGTCGGTGCCCTCCACCAGCGGCATCGTCACCACCAGCTGCGGCTGCTGCCCGTAGATCTCCATCACACGGCGGCCCATCTGCATGTTCAGCAGCTGGTCCACACCGCCCAGCTCGATGTCGGCGTCGATCTCCGCCGAGTCGATCGCCATCGCCACCGGGTAGATCAGCTCCGACATGGTCAGCCCGTGGCCGCCCTCAAGACGGGTGCGGAAGTCCTCCCGCTGGAGCAGCGAGGACGCCGGCACCTGCGACAGCACCCCGATCAGCTTCGGCAGCGTGATGCCCGCCAGCCACTCGCTGTTGTGCCGGAACTCCACCCGCTCGAAATCGAAGAACGGCTTCACCTGGCCCCGGTACCCGGCCAGGTTCGCCGCGATGTCCTCGTCCGACAGCGGCGGACGCTCCGCCGAACGCCCCGAGGGGTCACCGATCTTCGCCGTGATGTCCCCGATGATCAGCGTCACCGCGTGGCCCATCCGCTGGAAGCGGCTGAGCACGATCACCGGCACCGCGTGCCCCAGATGCACATCGGCCGCCGTCGGGTCGATCCCGAGCTTCACCCGCAGCCCGCGCCCCTCGGCCCGCGCCGCCTCGATGTCCGCCGCCAGCTTGTCCACCGACGGCAGCACCTCGACCGCGCGGGCCGCGATCAGCTCCGCCTGCTCCCGCGCCGGCAGATCCGTCAGGTCCAGATAACGCCGCGATCCCGTCTCCGCCAGCAGCTGCCGCACGGTGGAGTCGGAGGAGAGGTCCTGCGCGAGCAGCGCGGATGCGCGCTGCACGGAGTCGCCGAGGCGTGTCACGTTCAGTCCTGAAGGTCGACGGTCGGATGGGAAACAGAAGATCGGACGCAGTCTACGGTCACACGCCGGGGCTCACCGAGCTCATATTGAACCCGGGCACCCGCAGCGCGGGCATCGCGGTGCGCGGGAAGTAGTCGCCCCACTCCCGCGACCGGGTCACCTCACTGCGCCCCGCCTCGCTCGCCCTGGCCAGCACATCGACCGGGGACTCGTTGAAGCGGAAGTTGTTCACCACCCCGCTCACCTCCCCGTTCTCCACCAGGAACACCCCGTCCCTGGTCAGCCCGGTCAGCAGCAGCGTGGCCGGATCGACCTCGCGGATGTACCACAGCGAGGTGACCAGCAGCCCCCGCTCGGTGTCGGCCACCATCTCCTGGAGCGAACGGGTCCCCCCGGCCTCCAGCAGCAGGTTGTCGGTCAGCGGCGCCACCGGCAGACCGGTCACCCCCGACGAGTACCGGGTGGTCGGCAACTGCCGCAGCACCCCGCCCCGCACCCAGTCGGTACGTCCCAGCGGCAGCCCGTTGTCGAACACCGACACCTCGGGCGACAGACCGCCGCCCGAGGCGTGCGCGATCAGGAACGGAGCCGCCTCCGTCCCTGGTGCCGCCGGATCGCTGTACAGATCCACCGGCAGCCGCGACAGCTTCTCGCCCACCCGGGTACCGCCGCCCGCCCGGCTGAACACCGTCCGGCCGTCGTGCGCCTTGCGCGCGTCCGCCGTCCAGTACAGGTAGATCAGCAGATCCGCCACCGACGACGGCGGCAGCAGCGTCTCGTACCGCCCGGCCGGCAGGTCGATCCGCCGCCGCGCCCACTGAAGGCGCTGCGCCAGCTCCGCCTCCAGCGCCGCCACGTCCACGTCCGAGAAATCGGCGGTGGGCACCGTCACATAGGAGGACCGGGTACGGTCCGGGGACTTCGCGTTGATCTCCACGTGCCCCGCCCGCTGGTCGTGCCGCAGCCGCAGCCCGCCCGAGGTGCCCAGATAGGTGGAGGTGATGTCGTGCGAGGCGAACCCGAACAGCTCCCGGTCCGCCGCCCGCGAGCGCGCGAAGCTCTCCCCGAGCGCCGGCGCGAACTCCGCGAAGACATCGGGCGAGGTGACCTCCGGGTCCTCCGTGAACCCGGGCGCCGCCCCGTCCCCTGACAGCAGCGGCGCGGCGTCCTCGGCCGGCGGCGCCTGCCGCGCCGCCTCCTCCGCGGCCCGCACCAGCGGCTCCAGCTCCGCATCCGTCACCGCGCTGCGCGAGACCACCCCGGCGGCCGTGCCCTGCGCCCCGTCCACCGTGGCGATCACCGTCAGGGTCCGGCCCCGGGTCACCCCGTTGGTGGTCAGCGTGTTGCCCGCCCACCGCAGATTGGCGCTGGAGTTCTCCTCGGCGAGCACCACCAGACCGTCGGCCCGCGACAGTTCCAGCGCCCGTTCCACGATCTCGTACGGCTTGCCGGCGCTCATCCTTGCCTCCCGTTCGTGTCCCCGCCCGCGCGGCGGAGCTGCGACTGCGTTCCCGACTGCGTTCCCGACTGCGGCCGGCCGGCCGCGCGGCCCTCACGCGGCACGGCCCGCCTCCTCGGTGGTGTTGAGAATGTTCACGCCCCGGAACAGCGCCGACGGGCAGCCGTGCGAGACCGCCGCCGCCTGCCCCGGCTGCGCCTTGCCGCACATGAAGGTGCCGCCCAGCACATAGGTCTGCGGCCCGCCGACCGCCTCCATCGAGCCCCAGAAGTCGGTGGTCGTCGCCTGGTACGCCACATCCCGCAGCTGACCGGCCAGCCGCCCGTTCTCGATCCTGAAGAACCGCTGCGCCGTGAACTGGAAGTTGTACCGCTGCATGTCGATCGACCAGGAGTTGCGGCCCACCGCGTAGATCCCGCGCTCCACCCCGGCGATCAGCCCCGCCGTGTCCGGCCCCTGCGGGTCCGGCTGGAGCGAGACGTTCGCCATCCGCTGGATCGGCACATGCGCCGGGGAGTCGGCGAACGCGCAGCCGTTGGACCGCTCGAAGCCCTGGAGCCTGGCGGTGCGCCGGTCCATCTGGTAGCCGACCAGGGTGCCGTCCTTGATCACGTCCCAGGACTGGGTCCGCACGCCCTCGTCGTCGAACCCGGTGGTCGCCAGCCCGTGCTCCACCGTGCGGTCACCGGTCACATGCATCAGCGGCGAGCCGTACTTCAGCGTCCCCAGCCGGTCGAACGTCGCGAACGAGGTCCCGGCGTACGCCGCCTCGTAGCCCAGCGCCCGGTCCAGCTCGGTGGCGTGGCCGATCGACTCGTGGATGGTCAGCCACAGATTGGACGGGTCCACCACCAGGTCGTACCGGCCGGCCTCCACCGACGGCGCCGCCAGCTTCTCCGCGAGCAGCGACGGCAACTGCTCCAGATCGCTCTCCCAGTCGTAGCCGGTGCCGGTCAGATACTCCCAGCCGCGCCCGGCGGGCGGCGCCAGGGTGTTCATGGTGTCGAACCGGCCGCTCGCCGAGTCCACGGCGGTCGCGGTCAGTTCGGGGTTGATCCGCACCCGCTGCTGGGTGGTCACGGTGCCGGCGGTGTCCGCGTAGAACTTGTTCTCCTGGACCGCCCACAGCCGGGTGTCCACATAGCTGATCCCCGGCGCCGCCAGCAGCCGCGCGCTCCAGTCGGCGAACAGCGCGGTCTTCTCCGCGTCCGGCACGTCGAACGGGTTGATCTCGTACGAGGAGACCCAGGTCTGCTCGCCGTAGGAGGGCTCCGGCGCCAGCTCCACCCGGGAGTCCGCTCCGGACGCCGCGCCGATCCGCGCCGACAGCTTGGCCATCGCCACCGCCTGGCCGGCGACCCGGGCCGCCGCGTCCATCGTCAGATCGACGCCGGCCGCGAAGCCCCAGCTGCCGCCGTGCACCACGCGGACCGCGTAGCCGGTGTCCGTCACGTCCGAGGAGCCGGCCGGACGGGCGTTGCGCAGCCGCCAGTCGGCGCTGCGCACCCGCTCGAAACGGAAGTCGGCGTGTTCGGCGCCCAGCGCCTTGGCGCGGGCGAGCGCGGCATCGGCGAGCTGCCGCAACGGCAGCGCGAGGAAACTCTCATCGATGGATGGGGGCACAGTCTCTCCTGTCCATGGCCATCTTCGGATGTCCCCGGGGCAGGGTGCGCCGCCGGGAACCACCGATCATGCCCGCTCGGAGCGGAACTGCCCAGGGAGGACCGGCCCGACGGGGGAGGCGGGCAGCCTCTTCACCCGCCGGCCGCCGGGCGGGAGCGGATCACCACGGTGCCCATCACCTTGTCGTGCAGCCCCTGCTTGAACGGGGTGTCCCACAGGCACCAGGCGGCGATCAGGAAGCCGGCGCCGGCCACCAGCCCCGTGAACAGACTGCCGAACAGGTAGAACCACTCCCGGCCCAGCGCCGTGAAGAGACCGACCGGCCCGCCGTCGTGCAGCCGCACCACCCGCACTCCGAACAGCCACTTGCCGAGCGTGCGTCCGCCGAACAGCCAGTGCGCCAGCGGGTCGTACAGCAGCAGATAGCCGAGCGCGCACCACAGGGCCCACAGCGCGTTGGCGCCGCGGGCGCCGCCGTCGTCCCCGGCGAGGGTGAGTCCGGCCCACAGCACCACGAGGACGAGGGCGATCAGCACCCCGAAGTCCACCAGCCGTGCGTACAGCCGGTGCGAGGGCGCGGCCAGCAGGGCGAGCGGCGGACCGTACCCCGGGTGGACGGGACCGGGGCGCGTCACCGGGCCGGGCGGCGGCGCCATCCGGTACACGGGCTCGGCGTGGGTCGCGCCGTACGGCCCCGGATGCGGTCCGGGCCCGGGGTACGCCGTGGCGTGCGGTCCGGGGTACGGCGGAGGTTGCGGCCCCGGGTACGGCATCGCGTGCGGCCCCGGGTACGGGCCGGGCTGTCCGCCGGGCCACGGGGCGCCCGGGACCGGGGGCGGTGGCTGCGCGGGCGGCGGTGGTATCGGTGGCTGCTCGGACATGCGCGAACGGTAAACGATCCCTGCGGGAATGGTGAAAACACCCTCCGCAGGCGGAAGTTGGTGCCTCACCTGCGGTTGTCCCCTGCGGGCGTCATATTCCGCGCGGTTTTCGTCTCCCGGGCCACCCGTCCCCCGCTGCCGCCGCCACCTGCGCGGACACCCCCGGCGGACGCGGAGAGTAACGGCCCGTGTCCGGTGCCGGACTGGCCGGTCAGGGCCTCTTTTCGCCACGCTCGGTCCATGGAGCAGGAGCTGATCCCCGCCGGGGCCATGACGTCGTTCAGCATGTCGTTCAGCGCGACCCCGCACGCCGTACGTCTGGCCCGCCGGCTCACCGGGGAGCGGCTCGCGCGGTGGGGGGTGCCGGCCGGCTGCCCGGCCGCCCGCACCGTGGCGCTGCTGGTGGGCGAACTCACCGCGAACGCGGTACGGCACGGCTCGGTGCCCGGCCGCGGCTTCACGCTCGCGGTGTCGATGCCCGCCCGCGCGAACGACGGGCACGAGGCGGAGGGCGGCGCCGTTCCGCTGCGGATCGAGGTGACGGACGCCCGCGCCGACCGCTACCCGGTGCTGCGGCCGGCCGGCTGGGAGGAGCGGGAGAGCGGCCGGGGGCTGCTGCTGGTGGACGCGTTCGCCGCCG
Organism: Streptomyces harbinensis; assembly: GCF_900116145.1. Classification (GTDB taxonomy): domain Bacteria; phylum Actinomycetota; class Actinomycetes; order Streptomycetales; family Streptomycetaceae; genus Streptomyces; species Streptomyces carpaticus. The sequence continues at coordinate 770,321 of NZ_FPAB01000003.1, forward strand.
CCTGGGGCGTGGCCGCCCATCCGGCCGGCAAGACGGTGTGGTGCGAATGCCTGCTTCACCCTGCGGAAATGGCGCCCCGGATGTAGGAATCCCACAGGCCCCCGGTGCTGCGCCTGTCAGCCCCCGATCCCCGTCCGGTGTACCGGGCGGGCTAGTTTGGTGCCGAGCACATGTCGCAGAGAAGGGGTGATCCCTTGAGTCGCTCGGTACTCGTCACCGGAGGGAACCGCGGAATCGGCCTGGCCATCGCCCGTTCCCTCGTGGACGCGGGTGACAAGGTCGCCATTACCTTCCGCTCAGGCGAACCGCCGCAGGAGCTGGTGGAGCGCGGCGTGCTGGCGGTGCGGTGTGACATCACCGAACCGGAGCAGGTGGAGCAGGCATACAAAGAGATCGAGGAGAAGCACGGCAAGGTCGAGGTGCTGGTGGCCAACGCCGGCATCACCCGTGACCAACTCCTGCTGCGGATGTCCGAGGAGGACTTCGCCGCGGTCCTGGACACCAACCTCACCGGCACCTTCCGCATGGTCAAGCGGGCCTCCAAGGGCATGCTGCGGGCCCGTACCGGGCGGATCGTGCTGATCTCCTCGGTGGTCGGCCTGATGGGCCAGGCGGGGCAGGCCAACTACGCCGCCTCCAAGGCCGGTCTGGTGGGCTTCGCCCGCTCCCTCGCCCGTGAACTGGGCTCCCGGGGCATCACCTGCAACGTGGTGGCCCCCGGATTCGTGGACACCGATATGACGCGGGTGCTCAGTGACGAGCAGCGCGCCGGCATCGTCGCGCAAGTGCCGCTCGGCCGGTACGCGCAGCCCGACGAGATCGCCGCCGCGGTCCGCTTCCTGGCCTCCGAGGAGGCCGCGTACATCACCGGAGCCGTCATCCCCGTTGACGGCGGATTGGGCATGGGGCACTGAACCATGAGTGGACTTCTTGTCGGTAAGCGCATCCTGGTCACCGGGGTGCTCACCGAGTCGTCGATCGCCTTCCATGTCGCCAAGCTGGCCCAGGAGGAGGGCGCCGAGGTCGTCCTGACCGGGTTCGGGCGGCTCTCGCTGGTGGAGCGGATCGCCAAGCGGCTGCCCAAGCCGGCTCCGGTCATCGAGCTGGACGTGCAGAACAAGGAGCAGCTGGCCTCGCTCGCCGGCTCGGTGGGGGAGCACCTCGACGGGCTGGACGGCGTGGTGCACTCCATCGGCTTCGCGCCGCAGGACGCGCTGGGCGGCAACTTCCTCAACACCGAGTGGGAGTCGGTGGCCACGGCCGTCGAGGTCTCCGCGTACTCGCTGAAGTCGCTGACCATGGCGCTGCTCCCGCTGCTGGAGAAGCGCGGCGGCTCGGTCGTGGGCATGGACTTCGACGCCCAGGTGGCGTGGCCCAAGTACGACTGGATGGGCGTGTCCAAGGCGGCGCTGGAGGCCACCTCCCGCTACCTCGCCCGTGACCTGGGGCACAAGAACATCCGGATCAACCTGGTGTCGGCCGGCCCGATCAAGTCGATGGCGGCCAAGTCCATCCCCGGCTTCGAGGAGCTGGCGGACGTGTGGAACACCCGGGCGCCGATCGGCTGGGACCTGGAGGACCCGGAGCCGGCGGCCCGCGGCGTGGTGGCGCTGCTCTCGGACTGGTTCCCGAAGACCACCGGCGAGATCGTGCACGTCGACGGCGGGGTGCACATGATGGGCGCCTGAGCGCCCGCGGTACGACGGCGGCGGCCCGTACGGAAGGAACTCCTTCCGTACGGGCCGCCGCCGCGTCGTGGCGGGGGTCAGCCGGTGCCCGCGCCGGCGCCCGCGGTGAAGGTGCGGCAGGTACGGGTGTGGGTGGCCGCCTCCTGTTCCGCGCGGTCGGCGTCGCGGTCGCGGACGGCGGTCAGCAGCCGGGCGTGGTCCATGTACGAGGCCGGGTCGAGCGCGTCGCCCACGTCGTACCGCAGGAACTGCCGCAGTACGGTGCCCAGATCGGCGTAGAGGCCGGAGAGCACCTCGTTGTGGGAGGCGGTCACGACGGCGAGGTGGAAGGTGGCGTCCGCCTCCACGAACCGTTCGACGTGCCCGGTGTGCCAGGCCGCCTCGCGGGCGGCGAGCACCCGCTCCAGGCGGCGCAGGTCCTCGGGGGTGCGGCGCCGGGCGGCCATCCGGGCGGCGGCGGTCTCCAGCGCGCCGCGCAGTTCGGCGACGTGGCGCGGGTCGGCGCCGGCGAAGCGGCGGTGCATCACTCCGGCCAGTTCGCTGGTGGCCACCACATAGGTGCCCGAGCCCTGCCGGATGTCCAGCAGCCCGTTGTGGGCGAGCGCGCGGATGGCCTCGCGGACGGTGTTCCTGGCCACTCCCAGCTGTTCGACCAGCTCGGGTTCGGTCGGGATCCGCGATCCCACCGGCCAGGCGCCCGAGGTGATCTCATTCCGCAGCTGGTCGATCACCTGATCGGCGAGCGCCGAGCGGCGGGGGGAGGTGAGTGACATGGCTCTCCTGTCGGCTGCAGGAATCTTGTAATGACCCATTCATTGGATGATTCTATGATGAGGTCATGTCGTTGGCGAAGCATGACCGTACCCCCGGCCCGGGCGCCCCCGCACCCGAAACGGCCCCGGCACGTACCGCACCGGCCACCACCGGCCCCGCGACCCCCGCCCTCCTGTGGCTGATCACCGCCGGCCTGGTGCTGGCGGCGCTCAACCTGCGCCCGGCGATATCCGCCCTCGCCCCGCTGCTGGAAGAGGTACGCGCCGACCTCGGCATGAGCGGCACCGTCGCCGGACTGCTCACCTCCGTCCCCGCCCTGTGCTTCGCCGTCTTCGGCGTCACCGCGCCCGCCCTCTCCCGCCGGTACGGCCCCGTCGCCGTCGTCGCCGCCGGGATGGCCGCCGTCACCGCGGGCCTCACGCTGCGCTCGCTCGCCGGCGGCACCGGCGTCTTCCTCGCCTCCAGCGCCCTCGCCCTGGCCGGTATCGCCGTCGCCAACGTGCTCATGCCGGTCATCGTCAAGCGCTACTTCCCCGACCGCATCGGCTCCATGACCGGCCTGTACTCCATGGCCCTCTCCCTGGGCGCCGCCGGCGCCGGGGCCGTCACCGTGCCCCTCGCGAGCGCCCTCGGCGACAGCTGGCGGCTCGGCATCGGCCTGTGGGCCGTCCCCGGAGCCCTGGCCGTCACCGCCTGGCTCGCCGTCCTCATCCGCAGCCGCGCCACCCGGACGGCCGCCGCCCCCGCCGACGCCACCCCCGCGGCCCCCGCCGCGCCGGCCGCCCCGGACACCGCACGCCTCACCCTGCGGCGCTCACCCACCGCCTGGGCCCTGGCCTGCTTCTTCGGCCTCCAGGCCACCGCCGCCTACATCATCATGGGCTGGCTGCCGCAGATCTACCGCGACGCCGGCATCTCCGCCGGCACCGCCGGCGTCCTCTTCGCCGTCGCGATGGGCCTGAGCGTCCCGCTCTCCTTCGTGGTCCCGCCGCTCGCCACCCGGATGCGCACCCAGGGCCCGCTGCTCACCGTCCTCGCCCTGAGCGGCCTCGCCGGCTACACCGGACTGTGGCTCGCCCCGCACGGCGGCGCCTGGGCCTGGGCCGTGCTGCTCGGCATCGCCAACTGCGCCTTCCCCGTCGCCCTCGCCATGATCGGCCTGCGCGCCCGCAGCTCCCACGGCGTCGTCCGGCTCTCCGCCTTCGCCCAGTCCACCGGCTACCTCATCTCGCTGCCCGGACCCCTGGTGGTCGGCGTCCTCAACGAGGCCACCGGCGACTGGCACCTGCCGCTGGCCTTCATGGCCGCGCTCATGGTGCTCCAGATCGTCGCCGGCACCCTCGCCGGCCGGGACCGCCACATCGAGGACGGAGCCTGAATGGCAGACTGGGCCCATGCCAGCACTTGAGCCCAACCCCACCGGCGGACAGCGCACCCTGCTGCTCATCCTCGGCGTCATGCTCGCCGTCAGCATCGTGATCGGCGTCATCGCCAGCTTCGCCGCCGGCCACTGACCCGCACTCCGTTCCGATGGTGGGGCCGGCCCCACCATCCCCTAGGGGGCCAGGGTCAGGGGCGGGTGGGTGGGTTACCCGATGGGCCCGGGCCCGCCATCCGCCTACCGTGGACGTCACACGGCAACACCCCTCGCGGGAGCCACGGATGGAGGCGCACATGACCGGTCGCACGGCCCGCATGACCACCCCCAGGGCCCGGCCGGCCGGACCCGACATCCGGCTGCGCTGGTGGGCCCTCGCCCTGCCCGTCGCGGCCTTCAGTGCCCTGCTGTGCCTGCTCGCCGCCAGCGCCCAGGCCGGCCCCGCCCCCGGCCCGCAGCCCGTCTCCCAACTGGTCGAGCACGCCAGGAACACCTGGCTGGGCTGACCCGGCCGCCCGCACCCCGGCAGCTTCGCCAACCACCCGCCGCCACGGGCACGTTTCATGCAAAGCTGGGACACATGAGCGTTGAAGCACCCCGCAGGATCGTCCTTCTCCGACACGCCAAAGCCGACTGGCCCGACGTCTCCGACCACGACCGGCCGCTCGCCGAGCGCGGTCGCAAGGACGCCCCCGTGGCCGGCCGCTGGCTCGCCGGCACCGGCATCACCCCCGACCTCGCCCTGTGCTCCACCGCGGCCCGCACCCGTGAGACCTGGAAGCTGGTCGCCCCCGAACTGCCCCGGCGCCCGCGCACCGTCTACGACGAGCGGCTGTACGAGGCATCCCTCGGCGAACTCATCGCCGTCCTCAACGAGACCGATGACCAGGTACGCGATCTGCTGCTGATCGCCCACAACCCCGGCGTCCACGCCCTCGCCGACGCCCTCGCGGGCAAGGCCGAGGGGGACACCCTCAACCGGATGAACCGCTCCGGCTACCCCACCGCCGCCATCGCCGTGCTCACCTTCACCGGCGACTGGAAATCCGTCGAACACGGCGTCGGCACCCTCGCCGCGTTCTGGGCCCCGCACTCCTGACGTGGCCTGAGGAGGCGGCGCCCCGGCGCCTCAGCTCTCGGCGTCCGCCGCCTCCACTTCCTCCCGGGTGATCCCCAGCAGGTACAGCACCGTGTCCAGGAACGGCACGCTCAGCGCCGTGTGCGCCGCCTGCCGCACCAGCGGCTTCGCATTGAACGCCACCCCGAGACCGGCCGCGTTCAGCATGTCCAGATCGTTCGCGCCGTCCCCGATCGCCACCGTCTGCGCCAGCGGCACCCCCGCCGACGCCGCGAACCGGCGCAGCAGCCGCGCCTTGCCCGCCCGGTCCACGATCTCCCCGGTCACCCGGCCGGTCAGCCGGCCGTCCACGATCTCCAGCGTGTTCGCCGCGGCGAAGTCCAGCCCCAGCTGCTCCGCCAGCGCGTCCGTCACCTGCGTGAAGCCACCCGAGACCACCCCCACCTGGTAGCCCAGCCGCTTGAGCGTACGGATCAGGGTCCGCGCCCCGGGGGTCAGCCGCACCTCCGCGCGCACCTTGTCCACCACCGACGCGTCCAGACCCGCCAGCAGCGCCACCCGGGCGTGCAGCGACTCCTCGAAGTCCAGCTCCCCGCGCATCGCCGCCGCCGTCACCTCGGCGACCTTCTCCTCGCAGCCGGCATGCGCCGCGAACAGCTCGATGACCTCGTCCTGGATCAGCGTCGAGTCGACATCCATGACCACCAGGCGCTGCGCCCGCCGGGACAGCCCCGCCGACACCACCGCCACGTCTATCGACCGCACGGCCGCCTCGGTCGCCAGCTCCGTGCGCAGCCGCTCGGTCGGCACCCCGGAGACATTGAACTCGACCGCCGTCACCGGGTACTTCGCCAGCCGGAAGATCCGGTCGATGTTGCCGCCGCAGCCGGTGATCCGGGCCGCGATCGCCGCCGTGTTCTCCGCGTTCAGCGGGTTGCCCAGCACCGTTACATGGGAGCGGCCACTGCCCCGGGCCGGGTTGTCGCCGAGCCCCGAGATGATCTCGGCCTGCATCCCAAGACCCTCGGCCCAGCCGTGCACCGTGGCGCGCAGCTCGCCCTCGGAACCGGAACCGCCGGCCGGCGCGCTCACCAGGGCGCACAGCACGATGCGCCCCCGCGTCACCACCTGCTCGATGTCGATGACCGTCACATGAAAGGCGGCGAGCGTCTCGAAGAGACCGGCGGTCAGACCCGGCCGGTCCCTCCCGAAGATCTTCACCAGCAGCGTGGGCGTCTGTGCGGGGATCATGGTGCGCACCACGGTAGTCGCTCCCGGTAGCCGGGGTATGGCCATCGGCCGCCGTGCGGGCGAACGGAGAGGAAGGTCACAGAGATGCCGACGCTTCGCACCAGCTCCGTGACTATCCGGGCCCCGCTTTCCGTTTCCGGCCCGGGACTGGAATAGTGCCTGGACGATGGTCGACCATCTCGAACCCTCCTCTGGGGGTACCTCCCGGCCGGAGGCTGGGGGAGGGCCGGTCGGGGGACAACTTTGTGGGGCATGGAGTGCCAGAACTCGTACTCGAACTGAACGGACAGACCTGGTCGTTGGACCCGACCCGGTCGTACAGCGTGGGGCGGGATCCGCAGGGCGACCTCGTCCTGCAGGACGCGCGGGTCTCCTGGCGGCACGCCACCGTGCGCTGGGGCGGCCAGAACTGGATCCTGGAGGACCACGGCAGCACCAACGGAACCTACGCCCAGGGCCAGCGGGTCCAGGAGCTGCCGCTGGGCCCGGGTTCGGTCGTCCACCTGGGCAACGCCACCGACGGGCCGCGGCTCACCTTCTCGGGAACCGCGCCCGCACCGCACCAGCAGGAGGCGCAGCACCAGCACCAGTACCAGCCGCAGTCGCAGCCGCAGCAGCAGGGGTTCGGCGCCCCGGTGCCCGCCATGGCCGGCGGCCCGCCCGCCATGCCGCCCCACCAGCCCGGCGCCGACCCGGCCGGGGCGGGCGGTGACCGCAGCGCCACCACGTTCCACCACCTGGCCGTCGGCCAGGTCACCCGCATCGGCCGCGCGCTGGAGAACGAACTGGTGGTCTCCGACCTCCAGGTCTCCCGCCACCACGCCGAATTCCTGGCCCACCCGGACGGCCGCTACGAGCTGCACGACCTCGGCAGCCACAACGGCACGTACGTCAACGGCCAGCGGATGGACAAGAACGGCCGCCGCTACCTCGGCCAGAACGACACCGTCGGCATCGGCCACTCCACCTTCCGGCTGGTCGGCGACCAGCTCCAGGAGTACGTCGACACCGGTGAGGTCTCCTTCTCGGCCCGCCACCTGACCGTCCAGGTCAACAACGGCCGCACCACCATCCTCAACGACGTCTCCTTCGGCGTCCCCGAGAAGTCGCTGATCGGCGTCATCGGCCCCTCCGGCTCCGGCAAGTCCACCCTGCTGCGCGCCCTCACCGGCTACCGCCCCGCCACCTACGGCGAGGTGCTGTACGACCACCGCAACCTGTACACGCACTTCGCCGAGCTGCGGCACCGCATCGGGCTCGTCCCCCAGGACGACATCCTCCACAAGGAACTGCCCATCCGGCAGGCCCTGCGGCTCGCCGCCCAGCTCCGCTTCCCCGGCGACGTCGCCGAGGCCGAGCGCAACGCCCGGGTCGAGGAGGTGCTGCGCGAACTCAAGCTCGACGTGCACGCCACCAAGCGCATCTCCTCGCTCTCCGGCGGCCAGCGCAAGCGCGTCTCGGTCGCCCTCGAACTGCTCACCAAGCCGTCGCTGATCTTCCTGGACGAGCCCACCTCGGGCCTCGACCCGGGCATGGACCGCGACGTGATGCAGCTGCTGCGCGGCCTGGCCGACGACGGCCGCACCGTCCTGGTCGTCACCCACTCGGTCGCCGAGCTGGGCCTGTGCGACCGGGTGCTGGTCATGGCCCCCGGCGGCGGCGTCGCCTACTTCGGTCCGCCGGACGAGGCCCTGAACTTCTTCGGCTACGACAACTGGGCCGACGTCTTCTCCGCGTTCGAGAACTACCGCGACTACGACTGGATGGGCCGCTGGCGCGGCTCGCAGCACTACCAGATATACGCGGCCGACCTGGACGCCGTGCAGCCCCAGGCCGCCAACTTCCAGCCGGTCGCGGCAGCGGCCGAGCAGAAGGCCCAGACCTGGAGCTCCCAGGTGTGGACCCTGATGCGCAGATACGCGGCGGTGATCTTCGCCGACAAGGGCTTCCTCGGCCTCACCGTCGCCCTGCCCATCATCCTCGGCGCGGTCTCCCTGGCCATCCCCGCCGACTACGGACTCGGCTACGGCCGACCCGAGAGCGGCGGCCGCAACGGCCAGGCCAGCATCATCCTGCTGGTCCTCGTCGTCGGCATGTGCTTCGCCGGCGCCGCCAACGCGGTCCGGGAACTCATCAAGGAACGGGTGATCTACGAACGCGAACGCGCGGTCGGCCTCTCCCGCTCCGCGTATCTGATGTCCAAGGTCTTCGTGCTGGGCATCGTCACCGTCTTCCAGGCCGCCATCCTGTGCGCCATCGGCTTCCTGCCCCGCGAGATGCCCGCCGAGGGCGTGCTCTTCACCAGCTCTCCCGCGCTGGAGATGACCCTGGTGATCATGGTCCTGGGCTGCACCTCCATGATGATCGGCCTGGTCATCTCCTCGCTGGTGCGCACCTCCGAGATGACCATGCCGCTGCTGGTGATGATCGCCGTCGTCCAGCTCGTCTTCACCGGCGCGCTCTTCGAGGTCCACGGCAAGCTCGGCGTCGAACAGCTCGCCTGGCTGATGCCCTCCCGCTGGGCTCTGGCCGGCACCGCCACCACCGCCGACCTCAACACCCTCACCGCCTCCGTCACCGACCCGGACGCCTCCGGCGACCCGCTGTGGAACCACGCGGCCGGCTGGTGGCTCCTGGACGTCAGCATGCTCCTCGCCCTCGGCGTCGCCTGCGGCTTCCTGGTGATGAAGTTCCTGCGCCGCCACGAGCCCGAGGTCATGCGCGACTGACCCCGGCCCACCCGCACCACCCGCACCACCCGACCGACGGTGGTGGCACCCCGGACCCGGGGCGCCACCACCGTCGTCGCGTACCGGGGCCCGCCGCCCGCGTCCGTCACGGGACCTAGGACCGGCGACGCACCCGCCACCCGCCCGGGACCGATCCGCGCACCGCCCCCCACCGGTACCGTTCCCCCATGGTCAGAAGAACCGGCCTGGCCGCCGTCAGCGCCGCCCTGCTCGCCATGAACCGCACCCTGGAGGTGCGCGACGTGCTGCAGACCATCGTCTCCAGCGCCCGCGAGCTGCTCGACGCCCGCTACGCCGCCCTGGGCGTCCCCGACGGCGCCGGCGGCTTCGCCCAGTTCATCGTCGACGGCGTCAGCGACCGCCAGTGGAAGGCCATCGGCCCGCTGCCCCGCCAGCACGGCATCCTCGCCGCCATGCTGCACGACGCCACCCCCGTACGCCTCGACGACGTCCGCCAGGACCCGCGCTTCGAGGGCTGGCCCGCCGCCCACCCCGAGATGTCCGACTTCCTCGGCATGCCCATCGCCGACGGCGACGAGGTCCTCGGCGCCCTCTTCCTCGCCACCAAACGCTGCACCCCCGAGCAGCGCCGGGCCGCCGGCGGCGGCTGCGCCTTCACCGAGGAGGACGAGGAACTGCTCGGCATCCTCGCCCAGCACGCCGCCATCGCCCTCACCAACGCCCGGCTCTACGAACGCAGCCGCGAACTCACCATCGCCGACGAACGCGCCCGGCTCGCCCACGAACTCCACGACGCCGTCGCCCAGAAACTCTTCTCCCTGCGGCTCACCGCCCAGGCCGCCGCCACCCTCATGGACCGCGACCCCGTCCGCGCCCGCAGTGAACTGCGCCAGGTCACCCGCCTGGCCGCCGAGGCCACCGACGAACTGCGCGCCGCCGTCATCGAACTGCGCCCCGCCGCCCTGGAGGAGGACGGCCTGGCCGCCACCCTGCGCGCCCAGATCCAGGTCCTGGACCGCGCCCACCCGGCCCGGGTCACCCTGGAGGCGGGCGACGCCAAACCCCTGCCGGCCGCCCAGGAGGAGGCCCTGCTGCGCGTCGCCCAGGAAGCCCTGCACAACGCGCTGCGGCACGCCGCCGCCGACCGGGTCACCGTCAGCCTCGGCCCGCCCCCGGCTGGCGGCGGCGCCGTCCTGCGGATCACCGACGACGGGGCCGGCTTCGACCCCGAGGCGGTGCGCGGCGCCGGCCGCCACCTGGGCCTGGTCTCCATGCGCGACCGGGCCCAGGCGGTGGGCGGCACGCTCACCGTGCGCTCGGCGCCCGGAGCGGGCACCGTCATCGAGATGGAGGTACCCGGTGTCTGAGGTCATCCGTGTGCTGCTGGTCGACGACCACCAGGTCGTCCGGCGCGGGCTGCGCACCTTCCTGGAGATCCAGGACGACATCGAGGTGGTGGGGGAGGCCGCCGACGGGCCGGCCGGGGTGGCGCTCGCCGAGGAACTGCGCCCCGACGTGGTGCTCATGGACGTCAAGATGCCCGGCGGCGACGGCGTGGAGGCGCTGCGCAAGCTGCGGGACCTCGGCAACCCGGCCCGGGTCCTCATCGTCACCAGCTTCACCGAGCAGCGCACCGTGGTCCCCGCGCTGCGCGCCGGGGCGGCCGGCTACGTCCACAAGGACATCGATCCGACCGCGCTGGCCGGGGCGATCCGCTCGGTGCACGCCGGCCATGTGCTGCTCCAGCCGGAGGTGGCGGGGGCGCTGCTGGCGCAGGAGACCCCGTACGGCGGCAGTGGCCGGGGCGGGCAGCTCACCGAGCGGGAGCGGGAGGTGCTGGCGCTGATCGCGCGGGGCCGCTCCAACCGGGAGATCGCCCGCGATCTGGTGCTGTCGGAGAAGACCGTGAAGACGCACGTCTCCAACATCCTGATGAAGCTGGATCTCGCGGACCGCACCCAGGCGGCGCTGTGGGCGGTACGGCACGGCGTCGCCGACTGACGGCGGCGCCCGGCCGGCGGACCGCCGGCGTGCGACAGGCGTTCGAGCAGCGCCAGGATTCATTCGGTCGGGTGGTTGTCCCCCACATGGCGGAACCCGTTCGGCGGTGGCGCGTTTCCCAGGGCGTGCCACGGCCGACCGGCCGTGGCGGAGTCCGAAAGGTATCCGCATGAACAACATGAAGAAGATCGCCGTCGTTTCCGCCGTGGCCGGCGGTATCGCCGCCGCCGGTGCCGGGGTGGCCTCCGCCGCCGCCGGTGCCCACGGCGACGCGGTGCACTCGCCCGGTGTCATCTCCGGCAACGTCGTCGAGGCCCCGATCCACGTCCCGGTCAACGTCGTCGGCAACACCGTCAACGTGATCGGCCTGCTCAACCCGGCGTTCGGCAACTTCGGCCTGGCCCACTGACCCACGGGCACCGCCTCCTGAGGACGGGCGGCCGCGCACGCAGCTGATCGGCCTATTGCGCCGAACGGCGGTTATCACCCGGCGCCCCGTGTCATCCGGACACGGACCGCGTTGTGCAGCGCGTGGCTCTTCCGTCGGAGCCACCCCAGAGAACCGTCCCAGGAGGATCGCACGTCATGAACACTGCGAAGAAGGCCGCCTTCGTGCTTGCCGCCGCCGGTGTCGCCGTCGGCAGTGCCGCCGGTCTGGCCGCCGCCCACGACGGGGCGAGCGCCAAGGCCAAGGCCGTGCACTCGCCCGGTGTCATCTCCGGCAACATCGTTCAGATCCCGGTGGATGTGCCGATCAACATCGTCGGCAACACCCTGAACGTGGTCGGTCTGCTGAACCCGGCGTTCGGCAACGTCGGCGCCATCGTCTGACGCCACCCCCACGGTCATCACGGCCCCGCGGACCCCATCCCCCGCGGGGCCGTGATCCATGTCCCGGCCCCGCCGCGGCCCCGCCCGGCTCAGCCGCGCTGCCGCTCCAGCTCCTCCGCGTACGCGTTGTACGCCGCCACCCGCGCCCGCCGCGCCGCCCGCTCCACCGGCCGCAACAGCCGGTCCCGCGCCGCGATCTCCGCCGCGCTCACCGCGCCACCGTGCTCACCGCCCCCGGCCAGCTCCACCAGACCGGCCACCCGCCGCGCCAGCTCCAGCACCCGCGCCGCCCGCGGCGGATACCCCGGCGCCAGCACCTGCCGCCCGCGCTCCATCCGCGCCCGGTACGCGTCCAGCCGTGCCCGGGTGGCCGGCCCCGCACCCGCCACGTCCAGCATCGCCAGCGCCTCGGTCGTCTCCCGCAACACCTCGTTCAGCTCACGCTCCGCCTCACCCAGCGACGGCACGTCCGCCGGCGGCGCCTGCCGCACCGCGGAGCAGCGCCACACCACCCGGGTCAGCACATCACCGGCCGCACCGGCCTCGTCCACCTCCGGGATCAGCCCGAGCGCGGGACCCGCCTGCGCGCCCACCCCCGGAGCACCCCCGGCCAGCACCGCCTCACCGGCCTCCAGCGCCGCCGTGTTGAACTCCGGCGGCCCGCTCAGCCCCAGCGGATGCCCGGGCGCGGGCAGCGCCACCCGCAGCCCCGCCACGCCCAGCGCCCGCAGCCGGCCGAACGCCAGGGTCAGCGCCACCGGCCCCGGCTCCCCGGGCAGCCCCACCACCCGGTGCGCCGCGTCGTCCCCCACGGCCCGCACGGCGGCGTCGTCCGGCGACACCAGACCGGCCAGCAGAGCGTTCCCCCAGGCGGCCAGCCGCCCGGCACGAGGTTCTTCGAGCATGGCCTCAGCATAGGGAAGAGGGCTCAAGGACCCTCCTGGCGCCCGGGACATGACGGGCGTGGCGTAAGTTTTGTTCCGGGGACGTGCCGGAAGGCACCCGGAGGACGGCGACTGCATTGGGAGAGACCGCGGCATGAGCGATGTACTGGAGCTGGTGGACGTATCCGTGGTCCGCGAAGGCCGCGCTCTGGTGAACCAGGTCTCCTGGTCGGTCGCCGAAGGCGAACGATGGGTGATCCTGGGTCCCAACGGCGCCGGCAAGACAACCCTGCTGAACATCGCGTCCAGCTACCTCTTCCCCACCTCGGGAAGCGTCGGGATCCTCGGCGAGAAGCTCGGCGGCGTCGACGTCTTCGAACTCCGCCCCCGCATCGGCATGGCCTCCAGCGCCCTGGCCGGCAAGCTCTCCCAGCGCGCCACCGTCCTCCAGACGGTGCTCACCGCCGCCTACGGCATGACCGCCGGCTGGCAGGAGCACTACGAGGACGTGGACGAGCGGCGGGCCCGCGCCTTCCTGGACCGGCTCGGCATGAGCGAACTCCTGGACCGCCGCTTCGGCACCCTCTCCGAGGGCGAGCGCAAGCGCACCCAGATCGCCCGCGCCCTGATGACCGACCCCGAACTGCTGCTGCTCGACGAGCCCGCCGCCGGGCTCGACCTCGGCGGCCGGGAGGACCTGGTACGCCGCCTCGGCCGGCTCGCCCGCGACCCGTACGCGCCCGCGATGATCATGGTCACCCACCATGTCGAGGAGATCGCCCCCGGCTTCACCCACGTCCTGCTCATCCGGCAGGGCAAGGTGCTGGACGCGGGCCCGGTGGACTCCGTCCTCACCTCCGCCGCCCTCTCGCACTGCTTCGGGCTCCCGCTCATCGTCGAGCGCCAGGGCGACCGCTGGACCGCCCACGGCCTGCCGCTGACCTGACACCGGAGACGGTCACCGGCCGGAACACGGACGATTCCGGCCGGTGTCTGACGAAATCCGGCCTGTTCGCTTCGCCGCGCCGCCCCTACGATGGCGGTGTGGACTTCTGGGTGTGGTGGCTGATCGCCGCCGGAGGATTCTCGATCGCGCTCGTGCTGACCGCGATGCCCGAGCTCGGCATGCTCGCCATCGGGGCGGGAGCAGCCGCCGCCTCCGGCGCCGTCACCGACAACATCGCCCTCCAGGTGATCGTCTTCGCGGTCGTCTCCACCGCCCTGCTCGTGGTCGTGCGCCCCATCGCCCGCCGCGCCCGCGTCCTGCCCCCCAAGCTCAGCTCCGGCGTGGACGGTCTCAAGGGCCGCACCGCCGTCGTCCTGGAACGGGTCGACTCCCGTGACGGCCGGATCAAGCTCGCCGGCGAGGAGTGGTCCGCCCGCGCGCTGGACAACGACATCACCCACGAACCGGGCTCCGAGGTCAGCGTGGTGGAGATCGACGGAGCCACAGCCATCGTGATGTGATGGACCCGCGATCCAGACAACCGTTCAACTCATCTAGCCGCAGGGGGAGTCACGATGGACGCCATCATCATCGTGCTGGTCATCCTGGTGGTGCTGGTCATCATCGCCCTCGTCCAGACGATCCAGGTCATCCAGCAGGCCAGCGCCGCGATCGTCGAACGATTCGGCCGCTACACCCGCACCCTGAACGCCGGCCTCAACATCGTGGTCCCGTTCATCGACCGCATCCGCAACCGCATCGACCTGCGTGAACAGGTCGTGCCCTTCCCGCCGCAGCCGGTGATCACCCAGGACAACCTGGTGGTCAACATCGACACCGTCATCTACTACCAGGTGACCGATGCCCGCGCCGCGACCTACGAGGTCTCCAACTACATCCAGGCCATCGAGCAGCTGACGGTCACCACCCTGCGGAACATCATCGGTGGCATGGACCTGGAGCGCACCCTCACCTCCCGCGAGGAGATCAACGCGGCCCTGCGCGGCGTCCTCGACGAGGCCACCGGCAAGTGGGGCATCCGCGTCAACCGCGTCGAGCTCAAGGCCATCGAGCCGCCGACCTCCATCCAGGACTCGATGGAGAAGCAGATGCGCGCCGACCGTGACAAGCGCGCCGCGATCCTCCAGGCCGAGGGTGTCCGGCAGTCCGAGATCCTCCAGGCCGAGGGTGCCAAGCAGTCCGAGATCCTGCGCGCCGAAGGTGACGCCAAGGCCTCCGCCCTGCGCGCCGAGGGTGAGGCCCAGGCCATCCGCACCGTCTTCGAGGCGATCCACGCCGGCGACGCCGACCAGAAGCTGCTCTCCTACCAGTACGTCCAGATGCTCCCGAAGATCGCCTCCGGCGACTCCAACAAGCTCTGGATCGTCCCCAGCGAGATCGGCGACGCCCTCAAGGGCCTGGGCGGCAACCTCAACCGCATCACCGGCAACGGCACCGGGAACGGCCCCGACGGCGGCGCCGGCGACCCCGGCACCCTGAACAAGCCGCAGGTCGGCCGCCAGCAGCCGCGCATCGAATAACGGCCACCGCTCCACCGCGCACGGATGGGACGAAGGCCGCGGGCCCCGACCGGATCGGTCGGGGCCCGCGGCCTTCGTCCCAGGGCACCCGCCGCGCTCACGCGGACTCGGACACCGGCACCGTCCCCCAGCCGCCCACCGCGGACGCCCCCACCGGCAGCACCTCGTCCTCCCGCAGCCCCAGCGCCAGCAGCAGCGCGTCCGCCGGCGTCGGCTCGAAGGGCTGCACCAGCAGCGCCATCCCCGCCTGCGCGGGCGTCCGGTCCGCCTTGCGGTGGTTGTCCTCCGCGCACGCCGCCACCGTGTTCAGCCAGGTGTCCCCGCCACCCCGGGAACGCGGCAGCACATGATCGATCGTGGTCGCCCGGCGACCGCAGTACGCGCACCGGTGCCGGTCCCGTACCAGCACCCCGCGCCGCGACCACGGGGCCCGTTGTCGGAACGGCACCTTCACGAACCGCCGCAGCCTGATCACCTGCGGTACCGGCAGCTCCACCGCCGCCGCCCGCACCCGCAGCCCCGGATGCGCCTGCTCCACCACTGCCTTGTGCTGGATGACCAGCACCACCGCCCGCCGCAGCGACACCGTCGACAGTGGCTCGTAGGTCGCATTGAGCACCAGCGTCTGCCGCATCCCGCCCACCTCCCCTGAGCCGCCCGCCCCCTGGCGGGATGGCACCACTGTGCCGGGGGCAGGTGAGCCTCACAATGCAATTTCCCGGGAGGTAACAAAAACGGGAGATGACGGTTAAACCCCCGGTGCGGGATCGAATCGGCATCGTCCGGCACCGGGGGATCACCGCACGGTCAGCTCTGCGCCGGCACCTCGTACTCACCGATCAGCTGCGCCCGCCCGATGGCGTGGAACCGCAGCATGAACCCCACCTGGGCGGGGGTGGCGTCCGCGTCCGGGCCGAGCTTCTCGCTGTCCACCGCGTACACCGTGAACACATAGCGGTGCGGACCGTCCCCGGGCGGCGGCGCGGCGCCACCGAAGTCCCGGGTGCCGTAGTCGTTGCGCACGTGCACGGCGCCCTCGGGCAGCCCGGCCATCGCACCGCTGCCCGCACCGGCCGGCAGCTCGGTGACCGACGCCGGGATGTCGAACAGCGACCAGTGCCAGAAACCGCTGCCGGTCGGCGCGTCCGGGTCGTAGCAGGTGACCGCGAAGCTCCTGGTGCCCTCCGGGAAACCCTCCCAGCGCAGCTGGGGCGAGGTGTTCCCGGCCGCGTGTACCTGCGCCTCGCCCAGCCGGGCACCGGGCGCGAGGTCATCACTGGTCACGGTGAAGGACGCCACCGGCGGATGGAAGTCGTGGGGGAGCGGACGGCGGGGCGACTGGGACGTCATGGGCCTCTCCTCGTCGGGCGATAGTGGTGCTGATCACCCTAGCCAGCCCGACCGGAGGTATCCGATGACCGGACCAGCACCGCACCGCCTCGACCTCACCGGCGTGCGCGACAAGGCCGGACTGCTGCGCAGCTGCGCCGAGCAGCTGGGGTTCCCCGACGAATTCGGCCACAACTGGGACGCGCTGGATGACTGTCTGCGCGATCTGTCATGGTGGGGTGAGCCAGGGGCGGACGGCTGGACGGTCGAGGTGACCGGCTGGGGGGAGCTGCGCCGGCGGGCGCCGGAGCTGACGCGGACCCTGGGGGAGATCTTCGCGGACGCCGGGACCTACTGGAGGGAACGGGGCGTCCCGCTGACCGTGACACTGGGATGAGGATGAGCAGCACCACCACCGCGACCGAACCCCTGCCCCGCGCCTTCTTCGACCGCCCGGTCCTGGAGGTCGCCCCCGATCTGCTGGGCCGCACCCTGGTGAGGCGCTCGGCCGAGGGCACGATCACGCTGCGGCTGACCGAGGTCGAGGCGTACGCCGGGGAGATCGACCCCGGCTCCCATGCCTTCCGCGGCCGGACCGCCCGGAACGCCACGATGTTCGGTCCGCCCGGGCACGCGTACGTCTACTTCACCTACGGGATGTGGCACTGCCTGAATCTGGTCTGCGGCCCGGAGGGCCGGGCGAGCGGGGTGCTGCTGCGGGCCGGGGAGGTGCTGAGTGGCGCCGAGCTGGCCCGCCCGCGCCGGGCGGCGGCCCGCGGCCGGGACCACGAGCTGGCCAAGGGCCCGGCGCGGCTGGCCACGGCTCTGGAGGTGGACCGGGCGCTGGACGGGACGGATGTGTGCGCCGACGGCGAGGAGTTCGCGCTGCGGGTACTGGCCGGCACCCCGGTGGCCCGGGAGCGGATCGGCACCGGCCCCCGCACGGGCGTGGCCGGCGACGGCGGGGTGCACCCCTGGCGCTTCTGGATCACCGGCGACCCCACGGTGAGCCCCTACCGCCCGCACCAGCCGAGACGGCGGACGCGAGGACTTGACGCCGGTGTCACGGGGTCGTAATGTAGATCGAGTCGCTGGAGGCGGCAACCCCAGGGAAGCGGTCGAAAGACCGACCGGGGAAGCCTCGGAGGCGACACCCACTCCATCTGATCGGAACTCTCCCGTTCTGGTTTCTTTGGCGCGCTCTTTGCGAGTCGCCGGAGAAAGCGAAAGGGCCCGATTAGGAGCCGGCGGGAAAGTCGGTTAGAGTAGTGGACACGAAGGGAAAGCCCGGAGGGGCCCGAGAGGGAACCAAAGGAAGCATCCGTTCCTTGAGAACTCAACAGCGTGCCAAATAGTCAATGCCAGATTATTTTGACTGAGTCTGCATCTCGACCTCGTCTGAGGTGCAGCATTTAAGCGAGGATTTTCCTTGCTCTTACATGAAGCATTCATGGAGAGTTTGATCCTGGCTCAGGACGAACGCTGGCGGCGTGCTTAACACATGCAAGTCGAACGATGAACCGGTTTCGGCCGGGGATTAGTGGCGAACGGGTGAGTAACACGTGGGCAATCTGCCCTGCACTCTGGGATAAGCCCGGGAAACTGGGTCTAATACCGG
>NZ_FPAB01000005.1 GCF_900116145.1 Streptomyces harbinensis
GACGTACTCTGGGCGATGCTGCGTGACAAGAGACTGTTCACCTCCGCCCCGCCAGCCACGCAGACGGCTTGACACGGTCATTGAGATTCTCCTCACGCGAAGCGAGTGACCGCACGGCGAAGCCCCGGGGCACTCGCCCCGGGGCTTCGGACTAGGACATCGGTCAGCGCGCCGGGACTCTCTCCGGCGTCGTCGTGTTCGCGGCACGCTGCATGGCCGTGACGTTAGCAGAGCGGGTCGCCCCGGTGCAGGCTGAATTCCCGGCGCACCGGATCGACCACGGCCGCCAGCCGGGAGCCGACCACCAGCCCGGGGAAGCGGTCGTCCGGCTCGGTGGTGCGGGCCTCGAACGGGGCCAAGCCGGGCCCGGTGAGCCGGAGCAGCAGTTCGTGCTGGGTGCTGAGCCCGTCCGGGGTCACCTCCTCGGGGCCGATGGCGATCACCTCGGCGGCGGCGTCGACGCCGGTGGCGGCCAGCCGGCGGGTGGCCGCGCGTACGTCCCGGTTGTGGATCAGCGTGCCGAGCCCCACCCAGCCGACGAGCGCCGCGAACAGGGCGACGGCGCCGAAGACCACCGCGTCCACCGTGGTCTCGGCCCCGGTGGCCGCGCCGACCGTGAAGAGCACGGCACCGGTTGCGCCGCCGGCCAGCAGGACCGCGCCGACGGTGTTCGCGAGGACGGCGTGGACGCGGCCCATCGGCTCCACCCGCTCGGCGTCGCCCATCAGTAGTAGCTCGTCTCGATGAAGTAGCAGTCCGAGTAGGCCGTGCCCGAGGACAGCTCCCAGGTGCCGTGGAAGGGGGTGACCGAGGAGTCGCCCGGGGTGCGGACCACGAACTCGTACGTCCCGGCCGGGAGGCGGATCGTCGTGGTGGGGCGGTCGATGCCGGCCTGGCAGGCGCTGCCCGACCAGCCGGACAGCAGATCGCTCTGGGTGGTGCAGCCGCCGCAGGCGTCCACCGTCCCGGTGCCGGTCTCGGTGCCGGTCTCGGTGCCCGTGTACAGGATCTCCAGCGCCTCGGGTGAGTCGTTGACGATCTCCACGGTCGCGGTGCCGCCGGGAGCGCTGCCCGCCGGCGTGGGGTCGGGGAGGTCGCCGGTGGAGCCGCTGCCGATCTGGGCGATCTCGATGGCGATGAGGGTGTCGTCGACCTGTCCGCTGCGCGCGTCATCCGGGTACAGGGACCGGAACTCCTCCAGGGTGGTGCGGGCGTCGGTGTAGTGCTCGTCGCGGTAGTCGTCCATGCCGCACGCGTACAGCGCGTCCGGGAGCGCGTCGCGGGCGCGGCCGGCGAGGTCTTCGGCGAGCGGGTCGTCGCGGTGTTCGCCGGCCAGCTCCAGGAAGGGCCGCAGTTCGTCGACCGCCGGGCAGTGGTCCCCGGCGGCGAGCGCGGTCGTCCGGGCCTCGTACAGCGCGTCGAGCCGGTCGGGTACGGCCGCCGCCGGTGCCGAGCCGGGGAAGCCGGCCGGGATCGCGGCGTAGGCGGCGTAGGCGGCTTCCACGGTGCCGTCCGCCGCGAGGGAGTCGGCCTGGTCGAGGTGGAGCCCGGCCAGCCGGTCCTCGGCTCCCGGCCACGGCGGGGTGCCGTCGTACCGGGCGAGGTAGTCGCCGTAGCCGTTGATGGCGCCGGGGTAGTCGGCTTCCCCGGCCGCCGCTTCCGCGGTGAGGACGATGCGGCAGCCGGCCCGGCCGTCGGCGGCCCGGTCCAGGGCCGGCGAGAAGGTGAGTTCGTTGCGGGTGGCGGTCGCCGCGTCGTAGTGCTCGACGGCCGTGGCGCAGTCACCGGCCGCGTGGGCGGTGTCGCCGCGCTCCAGGGCGTCCTGCGGGCCGCCCCGGTACTGCACGGCGCCCGCGATCACCAGGGCGAGCAGGGCCGCGCCCGCGGTCAGCGGAAGCCAGGGAGCGCGGCGGCCGGGCGGGCCGGCGCTGCCGTGTTTCCAGCCGCTGTACACCTGGTGGGCCAGCCAGAGCGCGAACAGCGTGATCCAGAACCACGGGGTGCCCGAGGCGTGGAGGCCCAGGGCGGCGAGGACGAGCAGCGCGGTGACGAGCCAGGAGCCCACCGCCCGGCCCCACAGCCGCAGATACAGGTAACCGGCACCCAGGCCACTGGCGTTGAGCAGTGCGGCGGCGGCGCCGCGTGAGGACGAACCGGCCATCGAAGCCCCCGGAGGAGAGGTGTGTGGCCTCTATCACGTTCCGGGGGGTGCGACGGTTCCGGCCGTGCGGGGTGCCTCCGGGGTGTCCGGGGCTCAGGCCAGGGCTGCCGCGCGCCGTCGTACGACCCGGGCGCGTCCGGTGGCGTACAGGGTGATGCCCGCGGTGGTGAGCAGGGCGGCGAGGCCGAAGGCGACGACGCCCTGCCAGCCGGCGCGGTGGAAGATGACCGCGCCGAGGGTGCCGCCGGCGCTGTTGCCGAGGTAGTAGGCGACCTGGTAGAGCGCGGACGCCTGGGCCCGGCCATGGGTGACGGCCCGGCTGACCGAGCCGGAGGCGACGGCGTGGCCGAAGAAGAAGCCGCCGGTGATGAGCACGAGGGAGAGCAGGACGGTCGCCAGGTGGTCGGCCAGGCTGAGCAGCAGACCGCCGGTCACGGTGGTGATGGCCAGGTAGAGCGCGCCGCGCCGGCCGAGGCGTTCGACCAGGGGGCCGGTCACCGAGGAGGAGCAGGTGCCCACCAGGTAGATGACGAAGACGGAGCCGATCAGTCCGGCCGACAGCCCGAAGGGTTCGGCCACCAGCCGGAAGCCGATCACCGTGTACACGGCGCTGAAGGCCGACATCAGCAGCAGGCCGATGGCGAACAGCCGCAGCAGCAGCGGTTCGGACAGGTGGGTGCGGACGGTGCCGAGCAGGGCGCGGGGCCGCAGCGGGGCGGGGCGGAAGTTGCGGGCCCGGGGCACCAGCAGCCGGTAGGCGACGGCGGCGGCGAGCGCGAGGACCGCGACGGCGGCCAGCGCGGCCCGCCAGCCCCAGCCCTCGGCGACCCAGCCGGTGAGGATGCGGCCGAGCATGCCGCCCACGCTGTTGCCGGCGATGAACAGGCCGACCGAGCCGACCGTGGAGCGGGCGTCCAGTTCCTCCGACAGATAGGCGACGGCGGAGGCCGGGATGCCGGCGATGGCGGCGCCCTGGAGGGTGCGCAGCACGATCAGGGTGGTGAGGTCGGGCGCGAACGGGATGACCAGGGCGAGGGCCACCGCGACGGTCACGGAGGCGGTCATCAGCTGCCGGCGGCCGAAGCGTTCGCTGAGGGCGCTCAGCGGGAGGACGGCGGCGGCCAGCGCGATGGTGGTGGCGGAGATGGTCCAGCTGGCCTGGCCGGGGGCGACGGCGAAGGCGGTGGCGAGGTCGGGGAGGAGGGCCTGGGTGGAGAACAGCAGCGCGAAGGTGGCCACACCGAGGGCGAAGAGTGCCAGGTTGACGCGGGCACGGGAGATCGGGGCCGGGCGGGTGGCGGTCGGGGCCGGGGGAGTCGGGGGTGTGGCTGGGGCGGGGTCGGCGGTGGCCGACGCCTTCGGGGCTGCTGTGGTGGGCATGTCGTCAAAATTAGGACCGTCCGGTTTCATGCGTCCAATGCACAGAACTGCGATGATTCATGCAGGATCGCATCAACGGAGGTGGCGGGGGTCCATGTCATACCCGGGCAACGGAAAAGACATCCGTGTAACAAGCGGCCCCGGCTCCGGTGAGCTGCCCGCCGAGGAGTGGGCCGCGCTGCTCAGTCCCCGGCTGGCCCAGTTCGCCGCCGTCGCCCGCCATGAGCACATCACCCAGGCCGCCCGCGATCTCGGGGTGCCGCAGTCCACCCTCAGCCGCGCCATGGCCCGGCTGGAGGCCGATCTGGGCGTGGCGCTGCTGGCCCGGCACGGCCGCAACGTCAGCCTGACCCCGGCCGGCCGGGCGTTCGCCCGCTCGGTGGAGCGCTCGCTCGGCGAGATCGGCCGCGCGGCCGAGGCGGTACGGGCGGACGCGGACCCGGCGGCCGGCAAGGTGGCGTTCGGGTTCCTGCACACCATGGGGCCCGAGACCGTACCGGCGCTGATCCGGGAGTTCCGCGAGGACCACCCCCGGGTGCGGTTCGCGCTGGTGCAGAGCTACGGCGAGGACATGATCGAGCGGATGCGGCTCGGTGAGCTGGATCTGTGTCTCACCTCCCCGATCCCGGAGGCGCCCGATCTGGTGACCCGGCGGCTGGACGAGCAGCGGCTGTTCCTGGTCGTCCCGGCCGGCCACCGGCTGGCGGAGCGCAAGCGGGTGCGGCTCGCGGAGGCGGCGGACGAGCCGTTCGTCACCCTCGAACCCGGGTACGGGCTGCGGAAGCTGACGGATGTGCTGTGCGCCCGAGCCGGGTTCATACCGAAGATCGCGTTCGAGGGGGAGGAGCCGGAGACGCTGCGCGGGCTGGTGGCCGCCGGGCTCGGGGTGGCGCTGCTCCCGCCGCCCATGGTGCCCCGGCCCGGTGCCCGGGATCTGGCGGTGACGGCGCCGCGCGCGGTGCGAGAGATCGGGGTCGCCTGGCTGGCCGGGCACCCGGACACCCGGCCGGTCGCCGACTTCAAGCGGTTCCTGCTGGGCCGGCGCGGCCGGTTCGCCGGAACGGGCCGCGCGGCGGCCAGGTGACGGCGGCCGGTACGGCTCGTTCCAGTCGGCCGTCTACGCGCGTAGGCGCTACAGTGCCGGGATGACTCAGACCTCTCCGCCCCCGGACCGGGAACAGATCCTGCGCGCCCCCAAGGTGCTGCTCCACGACCATCTGGACGGCGGGCTGCGTCCGGCCACGATCGTCGAACTGGCCGCCGAGCAGGGGTACGACCTGCTGCCGGCCACCGACCCCGGCAAGCTGGGCCTGTGGTTCCGCGAGGCCGCCGACTCCGGTTCGCTGCCCCGCTATCTGGAGACGTTCGCGCACACCTGCGCCGTGATGCAGCGCCGGGACGCGCTGGTGCGGGTGGCCGCCGAGTGCGTGGAGGACCTGGCGGCAGACGGTGTGGTGTACGCGGAGATCCGGTACGCCCCCGAGCAGCACCTGGAGGACGGGCTGACCCTGGAGCAGGTGGTCGAGGCGGTCAACGAGGGCTTCCGGGAGGGCGAGCGGCGGGCGGCGGCGGCCGGGCGCCGGATCCGTACCGGGGCGCTGCTCACCGCGATGCGGCACGCGGCCCGGGCGTTCGAGATCGCCGAACTCGCCAACCGCTACCGCGACCGGGGTGTCGTCGGCTTCGACATCGCGGGGGCCGAGGCGGGTTTCCCGCCCACCCGGCATCTGGACGCGTTCGAGTACCTCAAGCGCGAGAACAACCACTTCACCATCCACGCGGGTGAGGCGTTCGGGCTGCCGTCGATCTGGCAGGCGCTCCAGTGGTGCGGGGCCGACCGGCTCGGCCACGGGGTGCGGATCATCGACGACATCGAGGTGGCGGCGGACGGGTCGGGTGCGGTACGGCTCGGGCGGCTGGCCGCGTACGTGCGCGACAAGCGGGTGCCGCTGGAGATGTGCCCGACCTCCAACCTCCAGACGGGTGCGGCGTCCTCGTACGCGGAGCACCCCATCGGGCTGCTGAAGCGGCTGCGGTTCCGGGTCACGGTGAACACCGACAACCGGCTCATGAGCGGCACCAGTATGAGCCGTGAATTCGAGCATCTCGTACGGGCGTTCCGCTATTCACTCGACGACCTCCAGTGGTTCACCGTTAATGCGATGAAGTCGGCGTTCATTCCTTTTGATGAACGTCTCGCGATGATCAATGAGGTGATCAAGCCGGGATATGCGGCACTACGCTCCGAGTGGTTGTTCCCATCCGTGGCTGAAAACCCGTCCTGACCTGGCCGGATGGGAGCGGGGTCGGGCGGAGGGAACGGCGTTGAAAGGCAGTTGATCCGACCGGCGGGCGGGACGCGCGAGACATTTCGATCCTTTGCGGCGCCGGACTTCCACGGCTACGTTCGCCTCGGGCTTTCGCCGCTCACATCCCCACCCCACACAAGGACGTAGTGACTCATGAAGCACACAACCGTGAAGACCCTGGGTGCCGTCGCCGCCGGTGCTGCGCTCGCCGCCACCGGTGCCGGTTCTGCCCACGCGCTGGGCGAGGAGCTGGTGGCCGGCACCACCGGCCAGGTCGTGAAGGCGGTGCCGCTGGGCGATGTGGCCGGTGGTCTCACTGGTGACAACGCCGCCGCCGGCCTCCAGGAGGTCACCAAGCCGCTGAACGGCGCCACGGACGCCAGCAGCCTGCTCGGCGGCAACAACGACGTGCTGAACCAGGCCACCAGCGGCCTCCTGGGCGGTCTGCCCGCCGGCGCCCTCGGTGGCGGGCTGCTGTAATCGGCTGCCCCGCGCAGGCGGACGAAGAAGGGCCGTACCCCCAGCCGTGGGGTGCGGCCCTTCCGGCTCGGACGCCGCCGCTCCCGGTCCGCTCGCGGTCCGCTTCCGCTGTCCTCCCGGAGCGGCGCGGACTACATCGGCTCCACGTAGGCGGCCCGCCACCGCGGGGCCTCGTCGGAGCCCGGCACGCTCCAGTACTCCCGGCCGCGGACGATGCGTCCGTCCCGGACCGTCCAGAACGACGCCACCCGGTGCAGGCCCGACTCCTCGTGCGGGACCTCCACCTCGGAGACCACCTCCTCGCCGTCCGCCACCAGGCGCAGCACCCGGATCGTCCAGCCCTCCGGGTACTCGGCGTTGAGCCGCACATAGTTGTCCCGGCCGACGATCCGCTCACCGCTGACCGGCCACTCCACCACCGCGTCCTCGGCCAGAAGCGCCCCGACCCCGTCCCAGTCCCGCTGCTGTGTGCGCTCCCAGAGCGCGCGTACTGTCTCCTCCGGCTTCATGGGTCCATCGTGACAGGCACCACTGACAACGGCGGTGCGCCGGCGCGGCGGTGGCCGGAGACCGGGCCCGGGCGCTACCGGGCGGCGGCCGACGCGCCGCCCGGGGCGAGCCCCGCCCGGTGCGCGGCGCGGCGCGCCTGCGGCGGCCGGACCGGCGCCGCCGAGCCCAGCGGCGCGGGCACCGCGTCCGGCCCCGGTCCGGGCTCCGGCCGGGAGGACGGCGAGGGCGAGGACGGACTGGCCTCGCGCAGCAACCGGTCCCGCAGCTGCGCGTAGCACAGCAGGTGGGTGACCGTGACGCCGCACGTGTTCAGCAGCAGCGAGTCCACATCGGCGACCCGGGTGGGCTCCAGGGACTGCAGTACCTCGATGCCGAGCGAGATCATCGCGGCGCCGAACACCGTGCGGAAGAGCGAGACGAACCGGGTCCCGCCCAGCCGCTGCCCCAGCAGCGGCAGCAGCACCCCCAGCGGGGCGAAGGCGGCCAGGCCGGTGCCGATGGTGCGCAGCGCCTGCGCCGGGCCGGCGGCCAGATCGGCGCGGATGGTGGCGAACGGCTCCAGGTTGGGCGGGGAGACCCACATCACCGAGCGCGGGCGCAGCATCAGCCACCCCACCACGGCCAGGTAGACGGTGAGCAGAACGAAGGCCACCACCCGAACCCTCGGGTCTACCCTCCGATCGCGGACCGCGCCACGATGACCGCTTGCGCGCTGGGCGGGCCCTGCCGGGCCGCCGTGATGACGGTGCACGGATTCCAGGACGCCGCTGCCCCTGGGCGCGGTTCCGTTTTCCGCCGATGTGATGTGCCGCTCACGCCCGCGGTGCCGGGTTCACAGCGAACGGCCCACCGACGGCGCGGACTCGGGGCTGTGCCGCATCGCCGCGCTGCACGGGTACGTCTGCGGGCGCGGGTCGGGGGAGTCGGCGGGGCCGCCCAGCACCACCGCGTGGCCGTTGCCGAGCTGCTCGACCCGGGAGAAGGTGCAGATGATCTGGGCGAGGGCGAAGGCCGGGAGATCGCTGGGGCGTTCGCTCAGCCGCAGCACCGTGTCCGGGTCGTCCCCGACCGGGCCGGTGACCGCCAGGTCCAGCGGTACCGCGCTGGTGAAACCGGCGGCCTGCTCCTCCTCGTCCGGGTCGTTCTGGAGTTCGGTGAGCAGCGCGGCGGCCAGCGCGACCCGGTCGGTGCCGGCCGTGGTGACATCCACCGGGCGCGGTACGGCCTCCACGCGGGTGCCGCACACCAGGTACACCTCGGTGGCGGCGGCGACCGCCGTGCCGGGTACGGTGCCCGCGCCGGTCTCCATCGCCGTGTCGCAGCTGGCCCGGGACGGGGCGGGGCCGGCGTCCACCGGCACATTGGTGGAGCGGATGCCGCAGCCGGCGGTGGCCGCGAGCGCCAGGCAGGCCGCCAGGAGGGCGGGGCCGGTGCGCAGGGTTCCTCGGGTCATGTGTCGCGCTCCTTCCCCGGGCCGTCCGGCTTCCCCGGACGGTCCCGCTCGCCGCTGCTGTCGCCGTTCCCGCCGTCGCCCTCGGTGCCGTCGCACCCGTCGCTCTCGCCGTCGCCGTCGCCGTCGCCGTCCCCCGGCGCCTCGCGCGGCAGCCGCAGCGTGAACACCGCGCCGCCCTCCGGCGCGTTGGCGGCCGAGATCTCGCCGCCGTGCAGATGGGCGTTCTCCAGCGCGATCGACAGACCGAGCCCGCTGCCGTCGGAGCGCGGGCGCGACGCGCTCGCCTTGTAGAACCGGTCGAAGACGTGCGGCAGGACGTCCTCGGGGATGCCGGGCCCCTGGTCGGCGACCTCCACCACCACGTCGTCCCGCCCGGCCGCCGGGTCGATCTCCTCGCGCACCGAGACCCGTACCGACCGGCCGCCGCCGTGCTTGAGGGCGTTGCCGATCAGATTGGCCAGGATGACGTCCAGGCGGCGCGGGTCGAGCCGGGCGGTGATCGTCCGGTCGGCGTCCAGCTCGACCGCGTCCAGCCAGGCGCGGGCGTCGATGCAGTGGGTGACCTGGTCGGCGATGTTGACGTCGTCCAGGACCATCTTGGCGGTGCCCGCGTCGAAGCGGGTGACCTCCATCAGGTTCTCCACCAGGCTGTTGAGCCGGCGGGTCTCGCTCACCACCAGCTGCACGGCCGGCGCGATCATCGGGTCGAGGCTGTCGACCTCTTCCTCCAGCACATCGGTGACGGCGGTGATGGCGGTCATCGGGGTGCGCAGCTCGTGCGACATGTCGGCGACGAACCGGCGGCTGGCCGCCTCCCGGGCGCGCAGATCGGTCACCCGCTGCTCCAGGGAGGCGGCGGCGGCGTTGAACGTGCGCGACAACTCGGCCAGCTCGTCCGCGCCCCGCTCCTCCAGCCGGGTGTCCAGCTTGCCCTCGCCGAGCCGCTGCGCGGCGTTGCTGAGCCGGGCGACGGGCCGCAGCACCATGGTGGCGGCGGCCTGGGCGAGCAGCGCCGAGCCGATCACCGCGAGCGCGGTGGCGATGCCGAGCGACCAGGCGAGCGAGTTGAGGTCGTCGCGCTCCGGTGCGAGGGAGGCGAGCATGTAGCCGGTGGGGCCGCCGTCGATGACCTGGGCGCCGCCGAGGAGGTACGGGTCGCCGTCGATCTCCACCCGCTGCCAGTACAGGTGGTACGGCGCGTCGGTGTCGTCGCGTTCCTGGTGCACCGCGTCGGCGAGCGAGGCGGGGACCATGTCCAGCCGGAACGCCGCCGGGTCGGTCTCGACGACGCAGTCGCCCTCGGGTCCTTCCCGGTCGACCAGCACCACCTGGTACGTCTGGTTGCCGCTGGTCATGATCGTGCCCATGTCGCGCAGCATCTCGCAGGACGCCTGCTCGGGCAGTCCGCCCGCTCCGTCGCCGAGGGCCTGGCTGAAGTCCTTCAGGGCCGAGTTCTGCGCGCGGGTGAGGACGGCGTCGCGGTTGAGCCAGTACGCGATGCCCGACACCGAGACGGCGGCGACCAGCGCCACCAGCGCGAACACGGTGACCAGGCGCAGCCGCAGCGAGGTGAGCCGCAGGGCGCCGCGTATGAGCCGGCCCCGGCTCCGGGTGGGGGAGTCGGTCACGAAGGCGCGTCCAGCCGGTAGCCCACGCCGCGCACCGTACGGATCAGCTTCGGGGAGGACGGCACGTCCTCCACCTTGGCGCGCAGCCGCTGGACGCAGGCGTCCACCAGGCGGGAGTCGCCGAGGTAGTCGTGCTCCCACACCAGGCGCAGCAGTTGCTGCCGGGAGAGCGCCTGGCCGGGGCGGCGGCTGAGTTCCAGGAGGAGGCGCAGCTCGGTGGGGGTGAGCTGGAGGTCCTCGCCGTTCTTGGTGACGGTCATGGCGGCGCGGTCGATGACGATGGAGCCGAAGGTGGCCGCGTCGTGCGACTCGCGTTCGCCGCGCCGCATGACGGCGCGGATGCGGGCGTCCAGGACGCGGCCCTGCACGGGTTTGACCACGTAGTCGTCGGCGCCGGACTCCAGGCCGACGACGACGTCGATGTCGTCGCTGCGCGCGGTGAGCAGGATGATCGGCAGCTGATCGGTGCGACGAATGCGACGGCAGACCTCAAAACCGTCGATTCCGGGCAGGTTGACGTCCAGCACGATGAGATCGGGCCGCTGTTCCCGCAGCAGCGTGAGGCCGTCCTCACCCGTCGCGGCGGTCACCACACGGTGCCCCTGGCGAGACAGGCTCATCTCCAGGGCCGTACGTACCGCCTCGTCGTCCTCGATCAGCAACAGGAAAGCCACGCGGCTCATTGTGGCCTATGGACCCCGGAGAGTTCGACCGTGCGTTCCCGGGACAAGGGGGCGCGGCCCCTGTGACACCGCTGTGACAGTTGGGGGACGGGCCCATGAAACTGGCCGGGCAATGTATTCCCCGACGCACAGAGCACAGCACGGCGAGACGATGGGGGCAGCGGGATGAGCGCACTGCACAGCATCAGCACCACGGCAGTCGGTACGACGCGCACTCGCACCTGCCTGGTTCCCGCCCGGTGCGACGTGACGGGGAACACAGCGTCCGGCGCCGCGAACCGGCTGGGGAGCCACCGCGGCATCGGTCACCCGCGCCCGGCGCACCTCAGTGCGGTGGACGCGTCGGGGGGGAAGACGGGGGAAAGCGGGGGGACCCGGGGGAACGGGGGAACGGGGGAGGCCGTGCGGGGAGCGCGGCGCGAGGGGGTCACGGAGGCGGAGTTCACCGCCTACGTGCGAGAGCGCCGCGCCTCCCTGTACGCGACCGCGTACCACCTCACCGGTGACCGCCACGAGGCGGAGGACCTGCTCCAGAGCGCGCTGCTGTCCACGTACCGCGCCTGGGAGCGGATCACCGACAAGGCGGCGGTCGGCGGCTATCTGCGGCGCACCATGACCAATCTGCACATCAGCGCGTGGCGCCGCCGCAAGCTGAACGAGTACCCGACCGAGGAACTGCCCGAGGCCCCCGGCGAGTACGACACGATGCGCGGCACCGAACTGCGCACCGTGCTGTGGCAGGCCCTGGCCCGGCTGCCCGAGCAGCAGCGCACGATGCTGGTGCTGCGGTACTACGAGGGCCAGACCGACCCGGAGATCGCGGCCACGCTGAACATCAGCGTCGGCACGGTGAAGAGCAGCATCTGGCGCACCCTGCGCCGGCTGCGCGAGGACCGCTCGCTGAGCATGGGGCGGGACGTGGAGGAGTCCTTCGGCGAACTGGTCGCCTGAGGATCGGGGGAACGGGGAAAAGCGGGGGACCGAGGGAAAGGGGAACGGGGGAAACAGGGGAAAACGGGGGACAACGGGGGAAAGAGCGGGGTCCGGTGCCTGGGGGGCGCCGGACCCCGCTGAGTTGTGCACGGGGGCGTCGCCGGTCCCGTCCCGCTACTTCGCCACCGTCACCGCCCCCGTCAGCCGCGCGATGCGGGCCCGTGCCTCGTCCCGGCCGCAGGCGTGTGCGCCCAGTGCCTCGTGGCGGGCCACGATCCCGCGCTCCGCGCGCATCAGCTTCCAGCCGCGCCGCAGCAGGAACGCCAGGGACTTGCGCGACTCCCGCACATCGCGCACCAGCCGGCGGCGGAACGTGGTCAGCGGCCGGTTGCGCAGGCACAGGGTGTCCGCCGCCAGGCCCTCGCGCCGGCAGGCGGCGCTGATCTCCGCCGCGAAGATGCCCTCCGCCACGAACAGCGGCGCCCCGCCCAGCTCCAGCCGACCCGCTCCGGTGATCGAGCTGGAGGAGATGTCGTACACCGGGACCGGCGCCGCGCCCTCGCCGCACAGCAGGCGGACGGCGGCCAGCGCCGCGTCCGCGTTCCACGACGCCGGGTCGTCCCAGTCGGTGCCCGACCCGTCCGGCAGCGGCGGGAGGGTCGGGTCCGTGCCTTCCTTGTAGAAGTCGTCGAGCCGCAGCACCGGCAGCCCGGTGCGTGCGGCGAGCCGGGACTTCCCGGAACCGGAGGGCCCGGTCAGCAGGACGACCCGGGCCCGGGGGCCGGGCTCGGGTTCCGCCTGCGACGTGGGGGGTATCGGCGGCGTCTGCGGCGTAACGGTCACGGGACCCCATTGTCCCGGATGCGCGCCGTTCAGATACCGATGGGGTGCCAGACGGTCTTCGTTTCCACGAAGGACAGCAGCCGCCCGGTGCCCGGGTCCGCCGACCAGTCCTCGGCGGCGGCCGGACGCCGTACCCGCTTGAGGTTGCCGGCCGCGGCCGTCTCCAGCTCGGTGGCCAGCGCCGCGTCACCGGCGGCGCCGGTCAGGTCGATCGCGTTGACGTCCTGGTGCGCGGCCAGCGGCGCGCCCAGCTCGGCGGTCCTCCCGGACAGGATGTTGACCACCCCGCCCGGCACGTCGGAGGTGGCCAGCACCTCGGCCAGCGACAGCGCGGGCAGCGGCGCCCGCTCACTGGTGACCACCACCGCCGTGTTGCCGCTCACCACGACCGGCGCCAGCACCGAGACCAGGCCGAGCAGCGAGGAGTCCTGCGGCGCCAGCACCGCCACCACACCGGTCGGCTCGGGCACCGAGAGATTGAAGAACGGGCCCGCCACCGGGTTGGCGCCGCCCGCGACCTGGGCGATCTTGTCCGACCAGCCCGCGTACCAGACCCAGCGGCCGATGGCCGTGTCCACCGCCGCCAGCGCCGCCTCCCGGTCCAGCCCTTCGGCGGCGGCCACCTCGTCCGCGAACTGCTCGCGCCGCCCGGTCAGCATCTCGGCGACCCGGTACAGCACCTGCCCCCGGTTGTACGCCGTCGCCCCCGACCAGCCGGGGAACGCCTTGCGGGCCGCGACCACCGCGTCGCGCGCGTCCTTGCGGGAGGACAGCGGGGCGTTGGCCAGCCAGCCGCCCTGGGAGTCGGTCACCTGGTACACCCGTCCGCTCTCGGAGCGGGGGAACTTCCCCCCGACGAACAGCTTGTAGGTCTTGAACACGCTCAGCCGCGCGCCGGACTTCTCAGACATCGAGGTACGCCTCCAGACCGTGCCGGCCGCCCTCGCGCCCGAAGCCGGACTCCTTGTAGCCGCCGAACGGCGACGAGGGATCGAACTTGTTGAACGTGTTGGCCCACACCACGCCCGCGCGCAGCTTGTCGGCCATCCACAGGATCCGCGAACCCTTCTCCGTCCAGATCCCGGCGGAGAGTCCGTACGCGGTGTTGTTGGCCTTGGCGACCGCTTCCTCCGGGGTGCGGAATGTCAGCACCGACAGCACCGGGCCGAAGATCTCCTCCCGGGCGATGCGGTGCGACTGGGCCACGCCCGTGAACAGGGTCGGCGCGAACCAGTACCCCTGGCCGGGCAGTTCGCAGCCCGCCGGGGACCAGCGCTCGGCGCCCTCGGCCTCGCCCGCGGCGGCCAGCTCCTGGATGCGGGCCAGCTGCTCGGCGGAGTTGATGGCGCCGATGTCGGTGTTCTTGTCCAGCGGGTCGCCGACGCGCAGCGTCTCCATCCGCCGCTTCAGGGCCTCCAGCAGCTCCTCGCGCACCGACTCCTGGACCAGCAGCCGGGACCCGGCGCAGCACACATGGCCCTGGTTGAAGAAGATGCCGTTGACTATCCCCTCGACGGCCTGGTCGATCGGCGCGTCGTCGAAGACGATGTTCGCCGCCTTGCCGCCCAGTTCGAGGGTGAGCCGCTTGCGGGTGCCGGCCACCGTACGGGCGATGGACCGGCCGACCTCCGTCGAACCGGTGAACGCCACCTTGTCGATCCCGGGATGGGCGACCAGCTCGGCGCCGGTGGAGCCGTCACCGGTGAGGATGTTGACGACACCGGGCGGCAGCTGGGCCTGGCGGCAGACGTCGGCGAAGAACAGCGCCGACAGCGGGGTCGTCTCGGCCGGCTTGAGGACCACCGTGTTGCCGGTGGCCAGCGCGGGGGCGACCTTCCAGGCGAGCATCAGCAGCGGGAAGTTCCACGGGATGACCTGCCCGGCCACCCCCAGCGGGCGCGGGTCGGGGCCGAAACCGGCGTGGGCGAGCTTGTCGGCCCAGCCGGCGTAGTAGAAGAAGTGCGCGGCGGCCAGCGGCAGATCGACGTCGCGCGACTCACGGATGGGCTTGCCGTTGTCGAGCGATTCGAGGACGGCCAGCTCCCGCGAGCGCTCCTGGAGGATGCGCGCGATGCGGAACAGGTACGTGGCGCGCTCGGAACCCGGCAGGGCCGACCAGGGGCCGAAGGCGGCACGGGCGGCCCGGACGGCCGCGTCCACGTCCGCCGCCCCGGCGTGGGCGACCTCCGAGAGCTGTTCCTCGGTGGCGGGGGAGTGGGTGGGGAAGACCTTGTCCTCGGCGGCGGGCCGGAACTCGCCGTCGATGAACAGGCCGTAGGAGGAGGCGATGTCGACGACGGCGCGCGACTCGGGCGCCGGTGCGTACGCGAAGATGCTCATCAGTTCGTGGTGTCCTTAGCGTCCTCGGTCAGTCGACGGTCACGTAGTCGGGGCCGCTGTAGCGGCCGGTGGCCAGCTTCTGGCGCTGCATCAGCAGGTCGTTCAGCAGGCTGGAGGCGCCCAGCCGGAACCAGTCCGGGGAGAGCCAGTCGGCACCGGCCGTCTCGTTGACCAGGACCAGGTACTTGATGGCGTCCTTGGTGGTGCGGATGCCGCCGGCCGGCTTGACCCCGACCTGCCGGCCGGTGGCGGCACGGAAGTCGCGCACCGCCTCCAGCATCAGGAGGGTGTTGGGGAGCGTCGCGTTGACGGATACCTTCCCCGTCGAGGTCTTGATGAAGTCCGCCCCGGCGAGCATCGCCAGCCAGGAGGCGCGGCGGATGTTGTCGTACGTCGACAACTCGCCGTTCTCCAGGATGACCTTGAGGTGGGCCGGCCCCGCCGCCTCCCGCACGGCGGCGATCTCCTCGAAAACCTGCAGGTAGCGGCCGGAGAGAAACGCGCCCCTGTCGATGACCATGTCCACCTCGTCCGCGCCGGCGGCCACCGCGTCCCGGGTGTCCGCGAGCTTGACGGGACGGGCCGCGCGGCCCGCCGGGAAGGCGGTGGCGACGGAGGCGACCCGCACCGGGCTGCCGGCCAGCGCGTCCTTGGCGATTGCCGCCATATCCGGGTAGACGCAGATGGCGGCGACATGAGGCACGCCGGGGTCGCCCGGATCCGGCCGCACGCCCTTGGCGCACAGCGAGCGCACCTTCCCGGGGGTGTCCGCGCCCTCCAGGGTGGTCAGGTCGATCATCGAGATGGCCAGATCGATGGCCTCGGCCTTGGCGGTGGTCTTGATCGAACGGGTGCCGAGGACGGCGGCACGGGCGTCGAGGCCGACCGCGTCGACGCCGGGGAGGCCGTGGAGGTAGCGGCGCAGGGCCGCGTCGGAGGCGGTGACATCCGCGAGAGCGGCTGGGGGTGCGGTGGGTGGCATGCTCACCAGACGAGCATATCTACGCGCGTAGTGGGAGGCCAGTCCCCCGCGTCCGCGCATTGCCCCCGCCCGCCGGGCCCCGATACGACGCGGCGGGTGAGCTGGTCTACGACTCCCGTACCGACGACCCCCGGTTCTGAGCCATCCGGCAGAATCGGGGCATGACGAGTGAGCCCCCGAAGTACGCGGACCGCGTCTACCGCTCCGGCTCGGCGCTCGCGGCCGGTGTGCTGCTGATCGGCCTGGCCGCCTGGCTGGGCGGCGACGCCATGCTGCGCGGCGAGGGCCGGACCCCGGTCACCGCCGCCGCCGCGCTGCTGCTGGCGGTGCCGCTGGTCACCGCGTTCACCTTCCGCCCGGCGGTCTTCGCCGGGGACGAGCGGCTGCGGGTGCGCAACCCGTTCCGTACCATCGTCGCGCCCTGGGCCACGGTGGAGAGCGTGAAGGCGGCCTACTCGTGCGAGGTGCGGGCCGGCGGCGCCACCTACCAGCTGTGGGCCATCCCGGTCTCGCTGCGCGCCCGCGGCAAGGCGACCCGGCACAACGAGCGTCTCGCCGCGGGCGAGTCGCCGCGCGGTGTGTTCGGTCTCGGCGGCCGGGACCGGATCGGCCAGGACGCGGACCGGCCGCGCACCGCGCCGTCCGACGCGGCGGTGGGCGAGCTGCGCGAGCTGGCCGAGCGACACGCGGACGCCCCCGGCGCGCAGGGCGAGGTCAGCGTGCGCTGGAGTTACGAGATCATCGCCCCGGCGGCGGTGGGCGCGGTGGCGCTCCTCGTCCTGTGGATCACCGGCTGACCGGACCCCCGGCTTCCCGCGCGCCCGCGGTACCGGGTCCCGGGGCGCGGAGCCGATCCGCGCCCCCGTCCGCTCACAGCCCGGCGTGCTCGGCCACCGCCTGCTTCAGGTGGGCCAGGACCGTGGTCGCCGTTTCGCGGACGCCGGGGAGGGTCGCCAGGTCCGGGACCGGCAGGACGGTCTCCAGGTAGATCTTCAGCTTGGGTTCGGTACCGCTGGGGCGCACGATCACCCGCGCCGAGCGCACCGGGCCGCTGCCGGTGCCGCCGAGCGTGTAGCGCAGACCGTCGGTCGGCGGCAGGGTGTCGGTACCCCGGGTGAGGTCCTCGGCCGAGGTGACCGGCAGGCCGGCCAGTTCGGTGGGCGGGGTGGCCCGCAGCCGCCGCATCGCCGCCGTGATCAGCGACAGATCGGTGACCCGTACCGACAGCTGGTCGGTGGCGTGCAGGCCGTGTTCGACGGCGAGGTCGTCCAGGACGTCCAGGACGGTACGCCCGTGCTCCTTCTCGGCCGCCGCCAGTTCCGCGATCAGCAGGGCGGCGGTGATGCCGTCCTTGTCGCGTACGCCCCGGGGGTCCACGCAGTAGCCCAGGGCCTCCTCGTAGCCGTACCCCAGATCCTCGACCCGGCCCAGCCACTTGAAGCCGGTCAGGGTCTCCTCGTACCGCAGCCCCGCGGCCGTCGCGATCCGGCCGGTCAGTGACGAGGACACGATCGAGGCGGCGAAGGTGCCGCCGCGCCCGCCGCGTACCAGATGGGTGGCCAGCAGCGCGCCGACCTCGTCGCCGCGCAGCATGCGCCAGCCGCCCTCGGCGAAGGCGTCGGGGACGCCGACCGCGCACCGGTCGGCGTCGGGGTCGTTGGCGATCACGAGGTCGGGGCGGACGGAGCGGGCCACCTCGAAGGCCAGGTCCATGGCGCCCGGCTCCTCCGGGTTGGGGAAGGCGACCGTGGGGAAGTCCGGGTCGGGCTCGGCCTGCGCGGGCACCTCGGCGGGCGCAGGGAACCCGGCCCGCTCGAACGCGGCCGTGAGCACGGACTGCCCGACACCGTGCAGCGGGGTGTAGACGACCCGGGTGGTGCGCGGCGAGCCCGGCGTGAGCGGGGCCATGGCGCGCGCCAGATAGTCGGTGACCAGCTCCTCGCCGAGCACGTCCCAGCCGCCCTCGGCCAGGGGGACGTCCGCCAGCGCGCCGACCGCGCCGATCTGGGCGGCGATGTCGGTGTCGGCCGGGGGCACGATCTGGCTGCCGTCGCCGAGGTAGACCTTGTAGCCGTTGTCCCGGGGCGGGTTGTGGCTGGCGGTGACCGCGACGCCGGCCACCGCGCCCAGGTGGGTGATGGCGTAGGCCAGGACGGGCGTGGGCAGCGGACGCGGCAGCAGCGCGGCGCGCAGCCCGGCGCCGACCATGACGGCGGCGGTGTCGCGGGCGAAGTCGGCGCTGCGGTGCCGGGCGTCGTACCCGATGACGACCAGGCCGCCGCCGTGGCCCCGGTCCCGCAGATAGGCGGCCAGCCCGGTCGCGGCGCGGATGACCACGGCCCGGTTCATGCGCATCGGGCCGGCGCCCATCTCGCCGCGCAGGCCCGCGGTGCCGAACTGGAGGGTGCCGGCGAACCGCTCCGCCAGGGCCGCCTCGTCACCGGCCGCCAGCAGGGCGGCCAGCTCGGCGCGGGTCTCCGGGTCGGGGTCCTCGGCCAGCCACGCCTCGGCCGCCGCCCTCAGCTCCTGCGTCGTCATTGCTTCTCCCGCTTCTCAGATGCGCCCGAGTACCTGCGACAGCAGTGTGCCCATGCGTACCGCGGAGTCACGGCCCGCCTGGAGGACTTCCTCGTGGTTCAGCGGTTCGCCGGTGATTCCGGCGGCCAGATTGGTGACCAGGGAGATACCCAGCACCTCGGCGCCGGCCTCGCGGGCGGCGATCGCCTCCAGCACGGTGGACATGCCGACCAGGTCGCCGCCGATGGCGCGCACCATGCCGATCTCGGCGGGGGTCTCGTAGTGCGGCCCGGGGAACTGGACGTACACGCCCTCCTCCAGGCTCGGGTCGACCTCCTTGCACAGCGCCCGCAGCCGGGGCGAGTACAGGTCGGTGAGGTCGACGAAGTGGGGCCCGGTGATGGGGGAGGTGGCGGTGAGGTTGATGTGGTCGCTGATGAGGACGGGCTGGCCGGGGCGCATGCCCTCGCGCAGGCCGCCGCACCCGTTGGTCAGCACGATCACCTTGCAGCCGGCCGCGACCGCCGTGCGCACCCCGTGGACGACGGCGCCGACGCCGCGGCCCTCGTACAGGTGGGTGCGGCCCAGGAAGACGAGGACGTGCTTGTCGCCGAGCCGGTAGGAGCGGATGGTCCCGGCGTGGCCGGCGACGGCCGGGGGCGGGAAGCCGGGCAGCTCGGTGACCGGGAATTCGGCGACCGCCTCGCCCAGCGCGTCGGCCGCGGGGAGCCAGCCCGAGCCCATCACCAGGGCCACGTCATGGCTGTCCACACCGGTCAACTCGCGCAGCCGGGCCGCCGCGTCGTCCGCCGACGCCTTGCCCGCAATCTCTGAAGCAGTCACGGGGGGAGCCTAGCCGAGTTTGGCCTACGCGCGTAGACGAGCAGCTGATCCGACCTGGGTGACCGGCCCCGCGGGCGGTCAGCAGGGGCGCTTGCGCAGTTCCATCACATAGTCGTGCGGGGCCCCGGCCGACTCGGCGGCGTCCGCGACCTCGCCGAGGTAGCGGGCGGAGGGCAGCCCGCCCTCGTACCCGTTCAGCACGTAGACCCACGCCTGGGCGTCGCCGTCCAGGGTGTGCACCCGGATCCGCATCCGCCGGTAGATGCCCAGACCCACCCCCTCCCAGCGGTCCATGGCGTCCTCGTCCATCGGCGCGATGTCGTACAGCGCGACGAAGACCCCGGCGCCCGGGCCGTCGTCGGGGACCGCCTCCACGATGGTGGCGAGCGCCCCCTCCCAGCCCATGTGCTCACCGCCGAAGGTGAGCCGCCAGCCCGTGATCCAGCCGGTGCCGCGCAGGGGGGAGTGCTTGGCGCGGCGGGCCATCAGCCGGGCATCGAGGTTTCCGGCGTATGCGGCGTAGAGCGACATGGAACCGAGCGTACGGGAGTGGTGCGGGTCATCGGCTGAGCCGTACGTTCCTGTCCGCCTTCGCACGGGCTTCGCAACGCCCCGGTCTGACAGGTCACAGTCAGGGGGTCGCACGTTCCCCGCGCGGTGCCATAAGGGACACTGGGGTATGTGACTCGGATCGTGATCATCGGTGGCGGACCTGGCGGCTACGAGGCGGCACTGGTGGCCGCGCAGCTCGGCGCGGAGGTGACCGTGGTCGACCGGGACGGTCTGGGCGGCGCCTCGGTGCTCACCGACTGCGTGCCGTCCAAGACGCTGATCGCCACCGCCGAGGTCATGACCAGCTTCGACTCCTCCCACGACGAGCTGGGCATCCTGCTGCCCGGCGGGGAGGGCCCGGCTCTCGCCGTGGACCTCGGGAAGGTCAACCGGCGGGTCAAGCGGCTCGCGCTGGCCCA
This sequence comes from Streptomyces harbinensis, assembly GCF_900116145.1. Lineage (GTDB taxonomy): Bacteria > Actinomycetota > Actinomycetes > Streptomycetales > Streptomycetaceae > Streptomyces > Streptomyces carpaticus. The sequence goes on from NZ_FPAB01000005.1 coordinate 20,034, forward strand.
GTCGCAGGACATCACCGCCTCCGTCACCCGCACCGGGGTCACCGTGCTGCCGGGCCGGGGCCGGCTGGCCCCGCAGCAGGCGCCGGACGGTTCGCGCCGGGTGTCGGTCACGCACCCGGACGGCAGCGAGGTGGAGCTGGTCGCCGACGCCGTGCTGATCGCCACCGGCGGGCACCCGCGCGAGATCCCGGACGCCCGCCCGGACGGGGAGCGCATCCTCAACTGGACGCAGGTGTACGACCTCGCCGAGCTGCCCGAGGAGCTGATCGTGGTGGGCTCGGGCGTCACCGGCGCCGAGTTCGCCGGCGCGTACCAGGCGCTGGGCTCCCGGGTCACGCTGGTCTCCTCGCGGGACCGGGTGCTGCCGGGCGAGGACCCGGACGCCGCCGCCGTGCTGGAGGACGTGTTCCGGCGGCGCGGCATGAACGTGATGGCGCGCTCGCGGGCGGCGGCGGCCAAGCGGGTCGGGGACCGGGTGGAGGTCACGCTCGCCGACGGCCGGGTCATCTCCGGCACGCACTGCCTGATGGCGGTCGGCGCGATCCCGAACACCGCGGGCATGGGCCTGGAGGAGGCCGGGGTCCGGCTGAAGGAGTCGGGCCACATCTGGACGGACCGGGTCTCGCGCACCTCGGCGCCCGGGGTGTACGCGGCGGGCGATGTGACCGGGGTGCTGGCGCTGGCGTCGGTGGCCGCGATGCAGGGCCGGATCGCGATGTACCACTTCCTCGGGGACGCGGTGGCCCCGCTGAACCTCAAGACGGTCTCGGCGAACATCTTCACCGACCCGGAGATCGCCACCGTCGGTTACACCCAGGCGGACGTGGACGAGGGCCGGATCGACGCGCGGGTGGTGAAGCTGCCGCTGCTGCGCAACGCGCGCGCCAAGATGCAGGGGGTGCGGGACGGTTTCGTGAAGCTGTTCTGCCGTCCCGGGACCGGGATCGTGGTCGGCGGCGTCGTGGTGTCTCCGCGGGCGAGCGAGCTGATTCATCCTATTTCGATCGCCGTTGACAACAGTCTGACCGTAGAACAGATCGCAAAAGCGTTCACCGTGTACCCGTCCCTGTCGGGTTCGCTCGCCGAAACGGCGCGGCAGTTGCAGACGAGCAAGGTCGCCGAGGAACAGTAGACACTGGTCAGCGCGGGTTGCGCGAAGCAGGCGCCTCTGGCATATATCACGCCGGGGGCGCACGTACAGACAACTTCGGTAATTCCCCGCAACCTGGTGAAACCAGACGGTCGTTAGGGTTACTGTCGGTTCCGTGTTCGCTGCAGAACGTCGTCAGATGATTCTCGAAATGGTGCGAGCCAACGGGGCCGTGTCGCTCCGCGAGCTCGCCCGCGTCGTCCAGACCTCCGAAGTGACCGTGCGGCGCGATGTGCGCGCCTTGGAGGCCGAAGGACTGCTGGACCGCAGACACGGTGGTGCGGTCCTGCCCGGCGGCTTCGCCCGGGAGTCCGGGTTCCCGCAACGCTCGCTGGCCGTCACCGCCGAGAAGGCCGCCATCGCCGAACTCGCCGCCTCCATGGTGACGGAGGGTGAGGCCATCGTGGTCGGTGCCGGCACCACCACGCAGGAACTGGCCCGCCGGCTCGCCCGGGTCCCGGGGCTGACGGTGGTCACCAACTCCCTGCTGGTGGCCCAGGCGCTGGCCCACGCCAACCGGGTCGAGGTGGTCATGACCGGCGGCACCCTGCGCGGCTCCAGCTACGCGCTGGTCGGCAGCGGCGCCGAACAGTCGCTGCAAGGGCTGCGCGTCACCCGGGCGTTCCTCTCCGGGGCCGGGCTCACCGCCGAACGCGGCCTGTCCACCTCGAACATGCTCTCCGCGAGCGTGGACCGGGCGCTGGCCAGGGCCGCTTCGGATGTCGTGGTGCTCGCCGACCACTCCAAGATCGGCGCGGACACCATGCTCCAGACGGTGCCCACCGAGATGATCACCCACCTGGTCACCGACCAGCCGCCGCCGGACTGTTCACGGGCCGGTACGGAGCTGGAGGCGCTCGCCGACCAGGGCGTACGCATCTCGGTGGCGGGCGGCACCGGCCGGGCCCAGCCGGGCGAGCGGGAGCGCACGCTCCCCGGCCCCCGTGGCGCCCAGCCGCCGCACGGCAAGCCACCGCTGTCCGGCCCGCCGCCCATCACACCGCCCTCCGCCCAGCAGCGCCTGTCCGACCTGGCGGCCCAGCGCCGCCGCTGACCCCCCCGGGGCCACGGCGGCGCAGGCGCAGGCGCCGGCGTCGGCACGGGCGCGCGGGGACCGGCGGAGCGTGGCGCCGGCCGGCCGGCCGCGGGTGACGAGGAACCGTACGCGGGGGCGATCCCGCCCGGCTCACCGAGCCGGCGCGGCAGGGTGTTCCGGCGGTGCCGCGCGAGAGCGGCCTACCGCCCCTCGGCGGACCGGCACGCCCCGGGGTGGAGTCGCCGGTGCCGGCGGGTCACGCCGACACGTACCGGCCGACGGCCGGACCGTCGCCGCAGCCTTTCGACGGCCGCGTTGGCGGACGGCGCGGACCGGCGTGAACGCGGGCGGACGCGCGCCGTGAGGGCACCGGCCATGCGCGCGGGTGAACCGCCGCACAGCGGCAGCGGTGTGCCGCGCGGCGTGGAACCGCCCCGGACTCCCCGGAAACGAACCGGCCTTCCGCCTCCCGCACACGCACCTCCCGCAGCGGGCCGCCCGATCGTCGGCGGCCGTGGTGCCACGGACGAACCCCTCCGGGGGTCGGGGGCGGAGAAGACGGCCAGAGACGCGTCGTCGGTGACGTCCGCACGTCCGCACGTTCGCCGTCCGCCGCCCCCGTCCGCACGTCCGGGCCGCCCGGCGGCCGTCCGGCCGCGCCGGGTTGGTGGCAGCCGGGACGCTCGCCCGTCCGCCGCTTCCGGGCGGTGCTCCGCGCACGCCGATCCCGGGCGCCGCCGTCCGGTACGACGGTCCGTCCCCCCGGCCGGTGCCCTGGGCATGCGGGCGGTGTCCCGCGCACCGCCGTCCGTCACGCGGGTCCGTCCGCCGGTTCCCCGGGCACGCGGGCGGCGTCCCGCGCACCCCCGCCCGTCCCGCGCGGACCGGCCGCACGGCCCGCGCGCCCCGGCACGCTCACTTCCCGCAGCGGGCGGCAAGGCCACCGCACGGCCCCCGCGCCCCGGCACGCTCACGTCCCGCAGTGGGCGGCAAGGCCACCGCACGGAGCCCCCGGCCGCCGGGCGAGGCGGCCGGGGGCTCCGGCAGGGGCGGGGCGCCCTCAGTCCTTGATGTCGCAGATCGCCGCGCCCGACGACAGCGCGCCGCCGACCTCCGCCTTCAGGTCCGTGACGGTGCCGGCCCGGTGGGCATTGATGGGCTGCTCCATCTTCATCGCCTCCAGCACCAGGATCAGCTCGCCCTCGGCGACCTGCTGGCCCTCCTCCACCGCGACCTTCACCACGGTGCCCTGCATCGGCGAGGCCAGCGTGTCCCCCGAGGCCGCGCTCGCCGCGCGCCGGCCGGCCTTGCGCCGGGCCGGCTTCGCGCCGCCCGCCACCGCCGCCCGCGCCAGCGGCATCGCCAGCGTGGCCGGCAGCGACACCTCAAGGCGCTTGCCGCCGACCTCGACGACCACCGTCTCGCGGGTGTCGCTCTCCTCCTCGGCCGTGGCGGCGGCGCCGAAGGGCTCGATGGTGTTTTTGAACTCGGTCTCGATCCACCGGGTGTGCACCGCGAACGGCTTCCCGGCCGTCTCCTCGGACACCTCCGGCGCGAACGCCGGATCGGCCACCACCGCGCGGTGGAACGGGATCGCGGTGGCCATCCCCTCCACCTGGAACTCGGCCAGCGCGCGCGCCGCCCGCTGGAGCGCCTGCTCCCGCGTCGCACCGCTCACGATCAGCTTCGCCAGCAACGAGTCCCACGCCGGACCGATCACCGAACCCGACTCGACCCCCGCGTCCAGACGGACCCCGGGACCGCTCGGCGGCACGAAGGCCGTCACGGTGCCCGGCGCGGGCAGGAAGTTGCGGCCCGGGTCCTCGCCGTTGATGCGGAACTCGAAGGAGTGCCCGCGCAGCGGCGGGTCGTCGTACCCCAGCTCCTCGCCGTCCGCGATCCGGAACTGCTCGCGCACCAGGTCGATCCCGGTGACCTCCTCGGTCACCGGGTGCTCCACCTGGAGCCGGGTGTTGACCTCAAGGAAGGAGATGGTGCCGTCCTGGCCCACCAGGAACTCGCAGGTGCCGGCGCCCACATAGCCGGCCTCCTTGAGGATGGCCTTCGACGCGCGGTACAGCTCGGCGTTCTGCGCCTCGCTCAGGTACGGGGCCGGGGCCTCCTCCACCAGCTTCTGGTGCCGCCGCTGGAGGGAGCAGTCACGGGTGGAGACCACGACCACATTGCCGTGCGTGTCGGCCAGGCACTGCGTCTCCACGTGGCGCGGCCGGTCCAGGTAGCGCTCCACGAAGCACTCACCGCGCCCGAACGCCGCCTGGGCCTCGCGGACGGCCGACTCGTACAGCTCGGGGACCTCTTCCAGCGTGCGCGCCACCTTCAGGCCGCGCCCGCCGCCGCCGAAGGCCGCCTTGATGGCGATGGGCAGCCCGTGCTGTTCGGCGAAGGCCACCACCTCGTCCGCGCCGTTCACCGGGTCGGGGGTGCCGGCCACCAGCGGCGCGCCGGCCCGCTGCGCGATGTGCCGGGCCGCCACCTTGTCGCCCAGGTCGCGGATCGCCGCCGGGGGCGGGCCGATCCAGGTCAGCCCGGCGTCCAGCACCGCCTGCGCGAACTCCGCGTTCTCAGAGAGGAATCCGTAGCCGGGGTGGATGGCGTCGGCGCCGGAGTCGGCGGCTGCCTTGAGGACCTTGTCGATGTCCAGATAGCTGGTGGCCGGGGTGTCACCACCCAGGGCGAACGCTTCGTCGGTGGCGCGCACATGGACGGCCTCCCGGTCCGGCTCGGCGTAGACGGCAACGCTGGCGATGCCGGCGTCACGGCACGCCCGGGCGACGCGGACGGCGATTTCGCCGCGGTTGGCGATGAGCACCTTACGCACGATGGCTCCCTCCTTGGAACAAGCCGAGTTTAGGTACTGACGACACCCCGCGCCGAGTCGCCCGGATGAGTGAGCTTTTCCGCACGGTGGGTGAGGGAGCGTGGAACGAGGTGCCTGCTGCCCTGCGATACCACGGTACGCGCCCGGCTCGGCGCCACCTCGTGCGGTGCTCGGCTGAGGCCCGGATGGGGGCGGACAGCGCACCCGGATTGTTGGGACTCCATAAACGCGGCCCGGATTCTTTTTCGCGGGCGGCCGGGCCCGCGCCCCCGTGGGCGCGGGAGGTGCGCGGGAGCCCGCCCGCCGCGCCGCCCGGCCGGTGCGATGTGCTCCGCTCCGTGTCCCGGCGCGGACGAAACGTGGCGGCCGGCCGCGTGGCGGTGCTCACCGGTGCACCGGCGCCCCTCTCAGTCCCGGTCCCACAGCTCGTCGACCCGGACGCCGAGCCGCCCGAGCAGGGTACGCAGCAGGGGCATCGACAGCCCGATCACATTGCCCGGGTCGCCGTCGATGCCGTCGATGAACGGCGCGGAGCGGCCCTGGAGGGTGAAGGCGCCCGCCACGTGCAGCGGTTCACCGGTGGCGACGTACGCGGCGATCTCCGCGTCGTCGGGTGTGCCGAAGCGGACGGTGGTGGCCGCCACCGCCGACTCCGCCCGGCCGGTGACGGTGTCGATCACCCGGTGGCCGGTGAGCAGGTCGGCGGACCGGCCGCGCATCGCCTTCCAGCGAATGACGGCCTCCTCGGCGGAGCCCGGCTTGCCCAGGGCCTCCCCGTCCAGGTCCAGGACCGAGTCGCAGCCGATGACCAGCGCCCCGGCGGCCCGCGGCAGCGCGGCGACGGCCGCGGCCTTGGCCTCTGCCAGCACCTGGGCGAGCGCGCGCGGGGACGGGGCGCTCAGCGCGTCCTCGTCCACGCCGCTGACGATCACCTCGGGGGCGAATCCGGCCTGCCGCAGCAGCCCGAGCCGGGCCGGTGACTGCGAGGCGAGCACCAGGCGGCGCCGGGTGCCGGGGGCGGGGGTGCGGGGCGCGGTGTCCATGCCGGCCAGCGTATCCAGCGGGGGCACCGGCCCGGTCCCGGCCGGTCGCGAACGGCGCCGGATGCCGTTCATCCCAACGCTTCAGACCGTTCACAGGCGGTTCTTATTCGTTTCTCATCTCGGCCTTGTTGGTTGGCCCTTCGGATTCGATCGAACGGAGGATGGATGGCCGCCGACGACGACGAGACCGGGCTCGCCCGGGGCGTGGCCAGCAGGCTGCACGCGTTCAACCGCTACGAGATCAAGTACCTGGTGGCGAACGAGGACGTGCCCGCGATCCGCTCGGAGCTGGCCCGCCGCATGGACCGGGACGAACACAGCCCGCCGGGTGGGTACGGGGTGTGGAGTCTCTACTACGACACCCCGGCGCTCCGCTTCTACTGGGAGAAGATCGAGGGCCTGAAGTTCCGGCGCAAGCTGCGGATCCGGCACTACGGCGAGCTGGACGCGGTCACCGACGACTGCCAGGTCTTCGTTGAGATCAAACAGCGCGTGAACCGGGTGACCCAGAAGCGCCGGGTCCGGCTGCCGTACGGGGCGGCCCGTCGGCTGTGCGACGGCCGCGAACTCGTCGATCCCGGCCCGTTCGGCCACGAGGTGGTCGATCTGCTCGTCCGGCTCGATCTGCGGCCCACCGTCATCACCGGCTACCGCCGTGAAGCGCTCAAGGGCCGCGACCAGGACGTGGGCCTGCGGGTGACGTTCGACAGCCGGATCCGGGGACGCGACCGCGACTTCCACTTCGGCGCGGCGGCGGAGAACCGTTACATCATCCCGCCCCGGCTGACCGTGATGGAGGTCAAGGTCAACGAGCGCGTCCCGTACTGGATCACCGACCTGATGGCGCGGCGCAGCCTCAGCGTGGTCCGCGTCTCCAAGTACGTCCAGAGCGTGGAGGCCCACGGCAAGGCCCCGCGCTCCGTCTTCCACGTCCGTGAGGAAGCCCTCCCGGACCCCGCCCTCCAGAAGGAAAACGCCCGTGTTCTCTGAACTCCAGGACCTCAGCGGTACGTTCAGTGTCGCCGACATCGTGCTCTCGCTGGTGATCTCGTTCGCGCTGAGCATGATGGTCGGCTACGTCTACCGCGCCACCCACCGCAATGTGTCCTACAGCCAGTCGTATGTGCAGACGCTGGTGATCATCGGCGTCATCGTGGCGATGATCCTGCTGGTCGTCGGCTCCAACCTGGCCCGGGCGTTCTCGCTGGTCGGCGCGTTGTCGGTGGTGCGGTTCCGCAACGCCATCAAGGAAACCCGGGATGTCGGCTTCATCTTCCTGGTGATGGGCCTGGGCATGGCCTGCGGCGCCCGGTTCTACGCGCTGGCCGTCATCGCCGGCATCACCATCTGCGTGATCATCCTGGTGATGCACAAGTTCAACATGTTCCAGCTGAACGTGCAGCGCCAGGTCGTCAAGGTGCAGGTGCCGGCCGGTGAGGACTACACCCAGCGCATCCAGGACGTCCTGATCGACTTCACCACCGAGTTCGAGCTGGTCAGCACCGAGTCGATACGCGGCGGGGCGCTCAGCGAGGTCTTCTACACCGTGCGGATGAAGAAGGGCCGGCAGCCGGGCGCCCTGGTGGCGGCGCTGACGGAGCGCACCATGGGCCAGCGGGTGACCGTCCTGACCGGCTACGACCAGACGGACCTCTGATGACGGGCGACGGCGGGCGGGCCCGGCTCGTCCACCGGTTGCCGGTGCCGCTGCGGCAGCACTGGAAGCCGGTGGCGGCGCTGGCGGTGACGCTGGCCCTGCTGCTGGTGTACTTCGGCGACACCCGGGTCTCGGCGCTGGTGACCAGCGCCTCGGACGGCGACGGCGAGCAGATCACCCAGAACATCGCGGGCATCACCGACCTCTACGACAGTGCCGCCGAGCACACCGTCTCGCTGGAGTACGACGAGGCCGACTACCAGCGGCTGATCACCGCCTTCCAGGAGGACGGCGACAAGGAGTGGATGGAGGCCGATCTCACCATCGACGGCACGTTCATCGAGTCCGTCGGCGTCCGGCTGAAGGGCAACTCCACGCTCAGCTCGCTGGGCGGCGAGGGCATGGGCGTCTCGGGGCTGCGGATCGTGGGACCGGACGGCGAGGAGCTCGACCCGGCGGACATCGCCCTGCCCGAGGAGGGGGTCGCGGGCGGCGGGGGGATGAACATGATCGAACTCTCCCCCGATGAGCCCGAGAACCTGCCCTGGCTGATCAAGATCGACCAGTACATCGAGGGCCGCGCTTACCAGGGGCACACCGAGATCTCGGTGCGGCCCGGCACGGACGAGAGCCTGGCGCTGAACGAAGCGCTCATGCTGTCGCTGATGGACGACTCGGGGCAGGTCGCGGAGCGGTACGCGTTCTCCACCTTCACCGTCAACAACCGCCCGGCCGCCACCCGGTTGCTGGTGGAGAACCCGAGCACCGGGTACGCCACCGAGCAGATCGACGGCAACGGGGTGCTGTACAAGGCGCGGGCGTCCAGCAGTTTCGCGTACGTCGGGGACGATCCGACCGACTACCAGGACCAGTTCAAGCAGATCACCAAGAAGGGCAGCCAGGACCTCCAGCCGCTGATCAATCTGATCAAGTGGGCCGAGGAGGCGAGCGACGAGGAGTTCGCGGCGGGGCTGGGCGACCGGGTCGACCTGGATTCGTTCGCGGCGTACGTGGCGACCCAGAACCTGCTCATGAACTTCGACGACATGAGCGGTCCCGGGCAGAACTATCTGCTCTGGTACGACCTGGACACCAAGAAATTCTCGGTGCTGGGCTGGGACTTCAACCTGTCGCTGAGCGGGGACGCCACCGCGGGCCCGCACGACCAGGCGTCGATGGGCGGATTCGCCAGGGGGACGCTGCCGGAAGGTGCTCTCCCGGAGGACGGCGCGTTCCCGGAGGGCGCCTTCCCGGAGGACGGCGCGTTCCCGGACGGGGTCGAGATCCCGGAGGGCGCCTTCCCGGACGGTGCGTTCCCCGACGGCGGCGGCCCGGGCGGCGGCGGCCGGATGCCGCCGGGCGGCGACCGCGGCGGCGAGGACGGCGGCGCGGGTGGTGGCCCGCGGTTCGTCGGCCCGGACGGCGAGGAAATCGCACCGGACGGCGACGGGGAGATGCGCGGGATGGGCGGCAACATCCTCAAGGAACGCTTCCTGGAGCTGGACGCCTTCGACGACGTCTACCTCGACGCCTACCACGACCTCTACCAGCAGTGGTTCGCCTCCGGCAGCGCGCTGGAGGCCCTGGACGCGGTACTGGAGGCGGCCGGGGCCAACGGCGCCGACCCGGACGCCCTGGCGGCCACGGCCGACCAGCTGCGCGCCACGCTCACCGAGCGGGCCACCGCACTGGCCGCCGACGAGACGGTCACCGGCTGACCCCCGGCCGGACGACCGATGACGCAGCCGCCGGCCTACGCCGGCGGCTGCGCCAGCATCACCAGCGAGGTGCCGATCAGCCCGGCCAGGGCGATCACCCAGCCCACCCGGCGCAGCATCGCCCGGGTGGTCCTGGCTTCCCGGGAGGGCTCCTCGCGGCGCATGTCGGACCACAGCATCCTTCGATGGTCCCGCGCGAGCGGCCCGGCCGCCTGAGTACGGCTACTCAGATCGTCACCCGCGCGGCCCGAACGCGGCCTGCCACGCGCCGGGCCCCGGCGCCGGCAGCGGGCGGCGCACCGCCTGCCGCGGGCCGGCCCACCGCTGGCGCGGTGCCTCGGCGGCGGTGGTGCCGGCCGCGGCCGAGGCCCGCGCCTGCATCACCGCGACCGCCGCGGCCAGTTCCTCGGGGGTCGGATTGCCCCGCACGACACGGATCATGAGCGACTCCTCCTTCGGTTCCCCGCCTGTCTCCCGGCTTCCCGGCTCCCGGTCTACAGCGGGATGTTGCCGTGCTTCTTCGGCGGCAGCTGCTCCCGCTTGGTCCGCAGCGCCCGCAGCCCGCGCACGATGTGCCGCCGGGTGTCGGCCGGCATGATCACCGCGTCCACGTAGCCGCGCTCGGCGGCGACGTACGGGTTCAGCAGCGTGTTCTCGTACTCGGCGGTCAGCCGGGCCCGTTCCGCCTCCCGCTCGCCCTCGTCCTCCAGCGCGGCCAGCGTGCGCCGGTGCAGGATGTTCACCGCGCCCTGCGCGCCCATCACCGCCACCTGGGCGGTGGGCCAGGCCAGGTTGAGGTCGGCGCCCAGGTGCTTGGAGCCCATGACGTCGTAGGCGCCGCCGAACGCCTTGCGGGTGATCACGGTGATCAGCGGGACGGTGGCCTCGGCGTACGCGTAGATCAGCTTGGCGCCGCGCCGGATGATGCCGCCGTACTCCTGGTCGGTGCCGGGCAGGAAGCCGGGCACGTCCACGAACGTCAGCACGGGGATGTTGAACGCGTCGCAGGTGCGGACGAAGCGGGCCGCCTTCTCGGAGGCGTTGATGTCCAGGCAGCCGGCGAACTGGAGCGGCTGGTTGGCGACGACCCCGACCGGCCGGCCCTCGACGCGGCCGAAGCCGGTGATGATGTTGGGCGCGAAGAGCGGCTGCGTCTCCAGGAACTCCCGGTCGTCCAGCACCCCTTCGACGACCTGGTGCATGTCGTAGGGCTGGTTGGCGGAGTCCGGGACGAGCGTGTTGAGCTGCCGGTCGTCCTCGTCCGGCTCCAGGTCCGCCTCCTCCTCGGGGAAGGCGGGCGGCTCGGCGAGATTGTTGGACGGCAGGTACGACAGCAGCGCCTTGACGTACTCGATGGCGTCCTTCTCGTCGCCCGCCAGATGGTGCGCGACGCCCGAGACGGCGTTGTGGGTGCGGGCGCCGCCCAGTTCCTCGAAGCCGACGTCCTCCCCGGTGACCGTCTTGATCACATCCGGTCCGGTGATGAACATGTGCGAGGTCTGATCGACCATCACCGTAAAGTCGGTGATCGCGGGGGAGTAGACGGCACCGCCCGCGCACGGGCCCATGATGAGCGAGATCTGCGGGACGACGCCCGAGCCGTGCACGTTACGGCGGAAGATCTCGGCGAACAGGCCGAGCGCCGTGACGCCCTCCTGGATCCGGGCCCCGCCGCCGTCGTTGATGCCGATGATCGGGCAGCCGGTCTTCAGCGCCCAGTCCATGACCTTGACGATCTTCTCGCCGTACACCTCGCCCAGCGAGCCACCGAAGACCGTGAAGTCCTGCGAGTAGACGGCCACCGGGCGGCCGTCGACGGTTCCGTAGCCGGTCACCACCCCGTCCCCGTACGGGCGGTTGCGCTCGATGCCGAAGGAGGTGGAACGGTGCCGGGCGAACTCGTCCAGCTCGGTGAACGACCCCTCGTCCAGCAGCGCCAGCACCCGCTCGCGCGCCGTCCCCTTCCCCTTGGCGTGCTGTTTGGCCACCGCCCGGTCGGAGCCGGCGCGCACCGCCTCCGCCACCCGCAGCCGGAAGTCCTCGATCTTGCCCGCCGTGGTGTGCAGGTCGGGGCTGGTGTCCTGGGGCGACAATTCGGGCACGGTACGCGGCTCCTACTCGTCCTCGGGTGGGCTACCGGAAAGTAGCGTATCCAGGGCACGGCCGGGCCGGCGGTGCGGCGTGGATCACAGCGCGAACCGGCCAAAGATCGCGCGCCTCGCCGGGGCACGCACGGCCTAGGGTGAGCCCATGACCCCTCCCCCCGGCCGCTGGTCCGACCTGGACCGGCCCCCGCTCAACGCCCGGGCCCTGCGCACCGCCCTGGTCCGTCCCGCCGCCCTGTGGACCGGCCTCACGGTGGTCGAGTCCACCGGCTCCACCAACGCCGACCTGGCGGCAGCGGCGACCTCCGGCGCGGCGGCACCCGGCACCGTTCTCGTCGCCGAGGAGCAGCTGAGCGGACGCGGCCGGCTGGACCGGCGGTGGAACGCCCCGGCCCGCTCCGGTCTGTTCGTCTCCGTGCTGCTCACCCCCGGCCACGACGTACCGGCCGAACGCTGGGGCTGGCTGCCGCTGCTGGCCGGCGTCGCCGCCGTCACCGCGCTCAGCCCGGTCGCCGAGGTGGAGACCGCCCTGAAGTGGCCCAACGATCTGCTGGTGACGGTGGACGGCACCGAACGCAAGCTCGGCGGCATCCTCGCCGAACGGGTGACCCTGCCGGACGGCACGGCCGCCGTCGTCCTCGGCATGGGCGTGAACGTCTCGCTGCGCGCCGACGAGCTGCCGGTACCGACCGCCGGCTCACTGCTGCTCGCGGGCGCCCGCACCACCGACCGCGACCCCCTGCTGCGCGCCCTGCTGCGCTCCCTCGCCGACTGGTACGGCCGCTGGACGGCGGCCGGCGGCGACGCGAGCGCCGCCGGACTGCTCCCGGCGTACGCGGCCTGCTGCGCGACGCTCGGCCGCACCGTGCGCGCCCTGCTGCCCGGCGGCGCCGAGGTACGCGGCGAGGCGGTGGCCCTGGACGGCACCGGCCGGCTGGTGATCGCCGACGCCGACGCCGTACAGCGCCCCGTCGACGCGGCCGACATCGTGCACCTGCGGTGATCGCCCGGCAACGCCCCGCGTGACTTAGGGCACACCTGCCGTAGGGTTGTGCGATGGACAGCACGCGATGGGCGTGAGCGAGCAGGAACGGTAGGGCGGCGGCAGTGCGCAGCGGAGGGAACCCCACCCCGGTGGCGTTCGCGTGGGCGTGGGCGAGGGCGGGCAGTGACCGTGGCTGATGCGGATGGCGCCCCGCCCGACGGAACCGGTGACGATACCATCGCGCTGCGCATCGAGCAGCTGATCATCGGATCCGAGCGGCAGTACACCCCGTTCCAGGCGGCGCGTGCCGCCGGGGTCTCGCTGGACCTGGGCACCCGCTTCTGGCGGGCGATGGGCTTCCCGGATGTGGGGCAGGCCAAGGTGCTCACCGAGGCGGACGTGCTGGCGCTGCGCCGGCTCGGCGGTCTGGTGGAGGCCGGGCTGCTGAGCGAGTCGATGGCGATCCAGGTGGCCAGGTCCACCGGGCAGACCACGGCCCGGCTGGCGGACTGGCAGATCGACTCCTTCCTGGAGGGCCTGATCGAGCCGCCGGAGCCGGGCATGACCCGCACCGAGGTGGCGTACCCGCTGGTGGAGCTGCTGCTGCCGGAACTGGAGGAGTTCCTGGTGTACGTGTGGCGCCGCCAGCTGGCGGCGGCCACCGGCCGGGTGGTCCAGGCGCAGGACGACGCCGAGATGGTGGACCGGCGGCTGGCGGTGGGCTTCGCCGACCTGGTGGGCTTCACCCGGCTGACCCGGCGTCTGGAGGAGGAGGAGCTGGGCGAGCTGGTGGAGGCGTTCGAGACGACCGCCGCCGACCAGGTCGCGGCGCAGGGCGGGCGGCTCATCAAGACGCTGGGCGACGAGGTGCTGTTCGCGGCGGACGACGCGGGCACGGCGGCCGACATCGGGCTGCGGCTGGTGGAGACCCTGGGCGACGACCCGATGATGCCGGAGCTGCGGGTCGGTATCGCGTTCGGCACCGTGACGACGCGGATGGGCGACGTCTTCGGCAACACCGTGAATCTGGCGAGCCGGCTCACCTCGATAGCGCCCAAGGACATGGTGCTGGTGGACGGCGCCCTGCGGGACGAGCTGACCTCGGCCGGGCTCGCCCCGGAGTCGGAGAAGACGGTGAGCGCGCGGGACGCGCGCGCCTACCGGTTCGCGCTCCAGCCGCTGTACCAGCGGCCGGTGCGCGGGCTGGGGATAGTGGAACCGTGGCTGCTGTCGAGACGAGGCGGGGAGTGAGCCGGTGAGGTACGGCGAGTGGGTGGAGGTCCGCCGGGACGCGGACACCGGCGTGGCGGAGCTGGTGCTGGACCGCGTCCCGGCGATGAACGCCGTCTCGACGGCGATGGCGCGCGGTATCGCGGAGGCGTGCGCGGCGCTGGCGGCGGCACCGGCCCGGGAGGTCCGGGCGGTGGTGCTCAGCTCCACCCACGAGCGGGCGTTTTGCGTCGGCGCGGACCTCAAGGAGCGCAACGCGCTGAGCGACGCCGAACTCGGCCGCCAGCGCCCGCTGGCGCGGGCCGCGTACACCGGTGTCCTCACCCTGCCGGTGCCGGTGATCGCAGCGGTGCACGGGTACGCGCTCGGCGGCGGCTTCGAACTGGCGCTCTCCTGCGATCTGATCGTGGCCGACCCGACGGCGGTGGTCGGGCTGCCGGAGGTGACGGTCGGCGTGATCCCGGGCGGCGGTGGCACCCAGCTGCTGCCGCGCCGGGTGGGCGCGGCGCGGGCGGCGGAGCTGGTGTTCACCGGCCGCCGGGTGGCGGCGCAGGAGGCGCTGTCGCTGGGCCTGATCGACCGGCTGACGGGGGAGGGCGAGGACCGTACCGAGGCGCTGGCGCTGGCGTCCCGGATCGCGGCCAACTCCCCGGTCGGGCTGCGGGCGGCCAAGCGGGCGCTGCGCTCCGGGTTCGGGCTCGACCTGCCGACCGGTCTTGAGGTGGAGGACGCGGCCTGGCGCACGGTGGCCTTCTCGGGGGACCGGGCGGAGGGTGTGGCGGCGTTCAACGAGAAGCGCACCCCGGACTGGCCGGGGGAGTAGCCGGGTAGACCTGTCCGTGACCCGACACAGCACGGAGGGCGGGGTGGTGGGCGTGGAGCGGCAGCCGGCCGTCAGATGGCGCAGGAGTTCGTACTCGCTGAAGGGCAACTCCGAGTGCGCGGAAGTGGCCAGGTTCCCCGGCGGTGCGGTCGGGGTCCGGGACTCCAAGCGGGGCGACGGCCCGGTGCTGCGGTTTCCGCGCCCGGCGTGGACGGCGTTCCTGGCCACGGTCACCGGCTGAGGCGGCCGGCCCGTCCTTCGCTCCGTCCGCCGCACCGTCCGCCGCCCCGCGTCCGCCGGGGTGGAGCAGGCCGCCGGGCGGTGCCCGCGCGGCGCGCATAGCCTGAGGCGCATGGACGCTTCCAGGGTGCGGGCCGTCGCCGCGCTGGTGGCCGCGATGGCCGGGGCGGTGCGCCTGCCGGAGGTGGCGCGGGCGGCGGCGGAGGGCGCCCGGACGGCGCTCGGCGGGTCGTTCGCGGCGCTGTCGGTCTGGGAGCGCGAACGCGGCCGGCTGCGGGTGCTGGTGAACACCGGCCGGCTGGTGGCCGGCGAGGAGGAGTTCCCGGCGGACGAGTCGTACGCGGTGCGGGACTTCCCGGAGATCGCGCTCGCCTCCCCGCACGAACCCCGGGCCTGGGTGGAGCGGGCCGACGGCCCCCGGCGCGGGGCGGCGCTGCGCCGGCAGGGGCGCGGCTGCTGTGTGGCGGCGCCGGTGGTGCTGGCCGACCGCGCCTGGGGCGAGCTGTATGTGGCGCGGGACGCGGGGGCTGCGGTGTTCACGCCGGACGAGGCGGAGTTCGCGGCGGTTCTGGCCTCGGTCACGGCCACCGGTCTGGCCCAGTACGAGCGGCTGGAGCGGGTGCGGCGGCTGGCGTTCACCGATCCGCTGACCGGGCTCGGCAACCGCCGCGCGGTGGACGAGCGCCTGGCGGAGGCGGTGGCCGCGCACCGGTCGGGCGGCGAGCCGCTGACGCTGGTGGTCTGCGACGTCAACGGCCTGAAGAAGGTGAACGACACCTACGGGCACGCCGCCGGGGACCGGCTGCTGGAACGGTTCGGGCGGCTGCTGTCGCTGTGCGCCGCCGCGTTCCCCGGGGCGCTCGCGGCCCGGCTCGGCGGGGACGAGTTCGCGCTGGTCGTCACCGGCCACCCGGACACCGAGGTGGAGGCGGCGGTCGACGGGCTGTGCCGCGGGGCGGCGGGGCTCGCGCTGGGCGAGGGGGTGGCCTGCGGCATCGCCGGTACGGGTGAGGGGGTCGGCCCGCCGCCCACCGCGCGACGGCTGTTCCGGCTGGCGGACGCCGCCCAGTACCGGGCGAAGGCCACCCACGCGCCGGGCCCGGTGGTGGCCGGGCGCGGCGCCGAGGGCCGGGCGGCGCTGCGGATGGCGGACGCGCCGGCCGTGTACGCCCCCGGTGAGCCCGAACGGCGCAGGTTCCGGGGGCGGGAGTGACCCGGCGCCGTACGTCCGGTTCCGGCCCCCTCTGTGACGGTTATCGATTCACTCTTTAGGCTCTGTGAATATGGCTATGCACTCCCTCGTGGTCGGCCCCTCCGGCACCACCCCCGCCGATGTCGTCGCCGTCGCCCGGCACGGCGCCCGCGTCGAACTCTCCCCCGCCGCCCGGACCGCGATGGCCGCCGCCCGCGCCGCCGTGGAGGACCTCGCGGCCCGCCCCGAACCCGTCTACGGCGTCTCCACCGGCTTCGGCGCCCTCGCCGTCCGCCACATCAGCCCCGAACTGCGCGCCCGCCTCCAGCGCAACATCGTCCGCTCGCACGCCGCCGGGATGGGCCCGCGCGTGGAGCGCGAGGTGGTCAGGGCGCTGATGTTCCTGCGGCTGAAAACCCTCGCCTCCGGCCACACCGGGGTACGGCCCGAGGTCGCCGACACCATGGCCGCCGTCCTCAACGCCGGCATCACCCCCGTCGTCCACGAGTACGGATCGCTCGGCTGCTCCGGCGACCTGGCGCCGCTGTCGCACTGCGCCCTCACCCTCATGGGCGAGGGCGAGGCCGAGGGCCCCGACGGCCGGATCCGCCCCGCCGCCGAACTCCTCGCCGAACACGGCATCAGCCCCGTCGTGCTGCGCGAGAAGGAAGGTCTTGCGCTCCTCAACGGCACCGACGGCATGCTCGGCATGCTGCTGATGGCCTGCGCCGACCTGGCCGGCCTCTTCACCGCCGCCGACATCACCGCGGCCCTCACCCTGGAGGCGCTGCTCGGCACCGACCGGGTGCTCGCCCCCGAACTCCACGCCATCCGCCCGCACCCCGGACAGGCCGTCAGCGCCGCCAACATGCTGCGCGTCCTGGCCGGCTCCGGCCTCACCGGCCACCACCAGGACGACGCCCCGCGCGTCCAGGACGCCTACTCGGTGCGCTGCGCCCCGCAGGTCACCGGCGCCGGCCGGGACACCCTGGAGCACGCCCGGCGGGTGGCCGGGTACGAACTGGCCGCCGCCGTCGACAACCCGGTGGTCGTCCCGGCGGCCGGCGGCCGGCCCGCGCGGGTGGAGTCCAACGGCAACTTCCACGGCGCGCCGCTCGGCTACGTCCTGGACTTCCTGGCCATCGCCGTCGCCGATCTCGCCTCCATCACCGAACGCCGCACCGACCGGCTGCTGGACAAGAACCGCTCGCACGGCCTGCCGCCGTTCCTCGCCGGCGACGCGGGCGTGGACTCCGGACTGATGATCGCCCAGTACACGCAGGCCGCGCTCGTCAGCGAACTGAAGCGGCTGGCCGTACCCGCCTCGGTGGACTCGATCCCGTCCTCCGCGATGCAGGAGGACCACGTCTCGATGGGCTGGTCGGCGGCCCGCAAACTGCGGACGGCGGTGGCCGGGCTGACCCGGGTGATCGCGGTGGAGCTGTGCGCGGCGACCCGGGCCCTGGAACTGCGCGACGGGCTGGCCGCCCAGGGCCTGCGCCCGGGTCCTGCCGCCCGCGCCGTGCTGGAGGCGGTCCGGGCGGCGGGGGTCGGCGGGGCGGGCGAGGACCGCTATCTGGCGCCCGATCTGGCGGCGGCGGAGGAGTTCGTCCGCGCCGGCTCACTGGTGGCGGCCACCGAGGCGGTCACCGGACCGCTCGGCTGACCCGCCCCCTGCCGCTACTCCTCGGCGGGCACCTGGTGCTCGCTGACGGCGTCGTTGCCCACCGCGTCCTCGCCGCCGGCCTCGCTCCCGGCGTGCGCGGTGGGCATCAGCCAGACCAGACCCAGTACGGCCGCGGCGACGAGGCCGGTGATCAGCGGCTGGTTGTTCGGGGTAGCACGGTGCTCGGCCACGGGGGCCTCCTGGGGACGGAGCGGGGGGAGCGGGGGGTGGGGGTGTAGCGGTGGCTGGGGTGGTGCCGAGAGCGATGTTAGGCGCCCATGCGGGTCGCGGGGAAGAGCTGTCCGAGGCGGCGGTTACTCTCCGTGTCATGAGTAGCAGCGAAGAGATGTACCCGATCGCGGCCGAGGCGGCGCGCCATGTCCGGGTCCGGGTGGACATGGTGCTGGAGCTGACGGACGCGGACGAGGTGATCCGGGCCGCCTGGGCGCGGATCCACGGGGACGAGCAGATGCCGGAGCTGGAGCGCCGGCAGGCGGCGGACGCGGTCGCGCAGGACCCGGCGGAGGCGATCGCGTACCTGCTCGACCCGGTGGATCTGGTGGCCGAGGTGCCGGGGGTGGAGCTGGCGCAGGCGTCCTGGAGCAGCGAGCTGGCGGAGTACGATCCGGAGGAGACGTGGGACAGTGACGACTAATAGGACAAAGATTCCCTAAAAGGGGGAACGGTTCGAACGCCGCCCGCGTTGTCACGCGAGATGCCCGGACGAATGATCCCAAGGGCGTCTTTTCCGCGCGAAGCAGAGCAACGCAATGCCGCCGGGGCCGCCGTCACCGGGAGCCCCGGCGGGGATGGAGTGGCTGACGATGAGGGACGGCATGCGGCGCAGGGGCGCCGCCGGTGTGGCGGTGCTGCTGTCCGGAGTGCTCACTCTGGGCGCCTGCGGTCTGCGGGGCGGCGACGGCGACGGGGCGGACGACGCCAAGGCCGGCCGGCCGACGGCGTCGGAGAGCGACGCCGCCTCGGCCGACATCTCGGACGCGGACATCTCCATCACCCCCGGTGACATGGCGGACAACGTCGGCATCACCGACAGTGTCGCCGTCCATGTGACAAACGGCACACTCGACACCGTCACCATGCGGGCCATCGACAGCGACACCGAGGTGCCCGGCACCATATCCGCCGACGGCACCGGCTGGAGCCCCGACGGCCAGCTCTCGCGGGCCACCCGCTACGAGCTGGTCGTCCAGGCCGGCGACGGCCAGGGCCGCAAGGCGCACGAGAGCGCCACCTTCACCACCGTCTCCCCGGACAACAGCTTCATCGGCAACTTCACCCCCGAGGACAACTCCACGGTGGGCGTCGGCATGCCCATCTCGCTGAACTTCGACAAGGAGATCACCAACAAGGCCGCCGTCGAAGCCGCCGTGGAGATCAACACCAGCAGCGGCCAGGACGTCGTCGGACACTGGTTCGGCGACAAGCGCCTCGACTTCCGCCCGCAGAACTACTGGCAGGCCGACACCCACGTCACCGTCACCCTGGACTTCAACGGCCTCGAAGGCGCCCCCGGCATCACCGGCGTCCAGGACCGCACCTTCAGCTTCGACGTCGGCCGCTCCCAGATCAGCACCGTCGACGCCAGAACCCACCAGATGACGGTGGTCCGCGACGGCCGCACCCTGCGCACCGTGCCGATCTCCGCCGGCAGCGAGGAGAACCCCACCTACAACGGCGCCATGGTGATCTCCGAGAAGTTCGAGGAGACCCGCATGAACGGCGCCACCGTCGGGTTCACCGACGACGACGGCAAGGGCGAGTACGACATCCCGGACGTGCCGCACGCCATGCGGCTCTCCACCTCCGGCACCTTCATCCACGGCAACTACTGGAGCGCGCCGGAGATCTTCGGCTCCACCAACACCAGCCACGGCTGCGTCGGCCTCGCCGACGTCCAGGGCGCGGGCGACCCCGAGCAGGACGCCGCCTGGTTCTACGACGAGTCCCTGCTCGGCGACGTGGTCATCGTCGTCAACTCGCCCGACGAGACCATCCAGCCCGACAACGGCCTCAACGGCTGGAACATGGACTGGAACGAGTGGCAGGCCGGCAGCGCCCTGTAACACCCCTCGGCGGCGGCGGATTTCGCGCCGGGCGAAACCCCACGGGGGTCCCCGCCCGGCGTTCGCCTTCTACGCTGAGGAGATGACCAGCCACCCGTACCAGCCGGCCGGCGAGCCCCTGTGGCGGCACCTCATCGGCGAGGTCCTGCGCCGTGAGCGGCTGGCCCAGGGCCGTACCCTCAAGGACGTGGCCGAGGCCGCCCGGATCTCCATGCCCTACCTCTCCGAGCTGGAACGCGGGCGCAAGGAGGCCTCCTCCGAGATCCTCGCCGCCGCGGCCCGCGCCCTCGGCCTCACCCTCGCCGACCTGCTGGCCCTCGCCCACCGGGAACTGGCCGGCCCGGCCCGGGTCACCTCCCTCACCCGGCCGGCCGCCCCCGTACGGCAGGCCGGTCAGACCCTGCTGCTGGCCGCCTGAACCCTTCCGGTGCTCAGGTGGCGGTCACCATCGCCGCCGCATCCCGCCGGGACAGCACCTGGTCGGCCAGCCCGTACGCGACCGCCTCCTGCGCCGTGAACACCCGGTCCCGGTCCAGGTCCGCCCGCAACTGCGCCACCCCGCGACCGGTGTGGCGGGCCAGCACCTCCTCCACCTGCGCCCGGATCCGCGCCAACTCCTTCGCCTCCAGGCTCAGATCGGAGATCGTGCCCCGCCGCCCCCCACTGGCCGGCTGCCCCAGCAGCACCCGCGCGTGCTCCAGCACCACCCGCCGCCCCGGCTCCCCGCCCGCCAGCAGCACCGCCGCCGTCGAGGCCGCCTGCCCCACGCAGAACGTGGACACCGGCGCGGTGATGAAGCTCATCGTGTCGTAGATGGCCATCAGCGACGTGAACGAGCCACCCGGCGAATTGATGTACAGCGAGATCTCCTGCTCCGGCGCCGCCGCCTCCAGATGGAACAGCTGCGCGATCACCACATTGGCGACCCCGTCGTCGATCTCGGTCCCCAGGAAGATGACCCGCTCGGACAGCAGCCGGCTGTAGACGTCGTACGCCCGCTCCCCGTTCGGCGTCCGCTCCACCACGGTCGGAATCGTGTACTGCGCCATCTCAGAACCCCGCCTTCCGCGCCCCGCCGGCCGGCCGCACCTCGTCCAGCGAGGTCACCACCCGGTCCACCATCCCGTACTCCAGCGCCTCCTGCGCCGTGAACCACCGGTCCCGGTCCCCGTCCCGGCGGATGGTCTCCTCGCTCTGCCCGGTGTGCTCGGCGATGATCCGCTCCATGGTCCGCTGGGTGTGCTCCAGGTTCTCCGCCTGGATCGCGACATCGGCGGCGGTCCCCCCGATACCCGCCGACCCCTGATGCATCATGATCCGCGTGTGCGGCAGCGCGTACCGCTTCCCGGGCGTGCCGACGGTCAGCAGCACCTGCCCCATGCTGGCGGCGAACCCAACGGCCAGGGTGGCCACATCATTGGGGATCATCCGCATCGTGTCGTAGATCCCGAGCCCCGCGTGGACCGAGCCGCCCGGGCTGTGGATGTACAGCAGAATCCCGGCCCGCGGATCCTCGGCGGCCAGCAGCAGCAACTGCGCGCACACCCGGTTCGCGGACGTCTCGTCCACCTGGGTCCCCAGCATGACGATCCGCTGGTCCAGCAGCCGGTCGGCCAGCTGATCATCGAACCGGGACGGCGCCGTATCACCCTCCCCGGCCCACGGCCCCCTCGTACGCACCACGGACATCGCACCCTCCTCAGCGACAAGCGGCGCCCTTCGCCGCCCTCACCCCCCACCATCGGCGCCCCCACCCCGGAACGGGACCCTTCTCTGCCTGCCGCAGATTCGCCGATGGCAGAGGGCCCCTGTCGGCCGGACACCCGGTTCGCGGATCAGGGTCGGAGCGTCGCCGTCGCGGTGCGGTGTGAGGTTCCCCGGGTGGTGTCCGGTGAGGCGTTCCACGACGCTCGACGGGGGTGAGGTGCAGTCCCCCGGACCGGCGCCGGGGGACGGAGTCGTCAGCTGTCTGCCGGGCGATGCCCGTGGGCCGGGGGCGCTCCGTTGGTTTCGAACGAATTCCCCGGCCCGCGTGTGGCGGGCCGTCAGCCGGCCTTGGCCACGCCGATCGGGCAGGACAGGCCCGTGCCGCCGAGGCCGCAGTAGCCGGCGGGGTTCTTGTCCAGGTACTGCTGGTGGTACAGCTCCGCCACGTAGAACGGGCGGTCGGCCGCCGGGAGGATCTCGGTGGTGATCGTGCCGTAGCCCGAGGACTCCAGGACCTTCTGGTACGCCGCCCGCGACTCCTCGGCGGCCTGCTGCTGCTCCGGCGAGTGGGTGTGGATCGCCGAGCGGTACTGGGTGCCCACGTCGTTGCCCTGGCGGAAGCCCTGGGTGGGGTCGTGCGACTCCCAGAACACCTTCAGCAGCTCCGCGTACGACACCCGCGAGGGGTCGAAGACGACCCGCACCGTCTCGGTGTGCCCGGTCAGCCCGCTGCACACCTCCTCGTACGTCGGGTTCGGGGTGATACCGCCCTGGTAGCCGACCAGCGTCGTCCACACGCCCTCGGTCTGCCAGAAGCGCCGCTCGGCGCCCCAGAAGCAGCCCAGCGCGAAGTCCGCCACCTCCAGGTGCTCCGGGTACGGGCCGGCCAGCGGGGTGTCCAGCACCGTGTGCCGGCCCGGGTCGGCAAGTATCGGCTCGGAGCGGCCGGGGAGGGCGTCCTCGGGGCCCGGCAGCCGGGTCTTGAAAGCGTTCAGCATCATCTTTCTTCTCTCTCCTACTGACGGGTGATCGCCAGCGCGCGGTACGCCGCGTACTCCTGTGCCGGGTGCTGCCCGTCCACCCAGGGGATCGCCCCCACATAACCGTCGACGGCCCGCACCTGTTCCGCCGCCTCCGCGTACCTCTCGGCGCGCACCAGGAAACACAGCAGCAGATGGCGCACGTGCGCCTCCACCGGGTGACCGGGCCGCACGTTGTTCACGGCGTACTGCGCCGCCTCGATCGCGTCGCCGATCACCGCACCCTGGTACATGCCCGAGGACAGCTGCACCTCGGGCAGGTGCTCGTACACGGCGAACAGCGGCAGCGCCGGCAGCAGGCTGCCCGCCGGGGCCGCGCCCGCCGCCGAGCGGGCGAAGCCCTCGGCGTCCTGGCGGGAGCCGTGCCACTTCTCCGCGAAGTACGGCAGGGCCGCCAGATGCGCGCCCATGTGCTGCCGGTCGCGCTGGGTGACCTTCGCCCACAGGGCCTCGAAATCCGGCCGCCGGTAGCTGAGGCCCCGGGCGATGAACAACTCCGTGATGTACGGGATCGGGTCGTCCGGCGCCAGCCGCGCCGCCTCGCCCGCGACCGTACGGGCCTCCTCCAGCACGATCCGGTGGTCCGCCGAACCGGTGTCGGACATCGCCTGCCAGACCAGGAACTGCGCGTACACCTGCGCACCGCCCACGTCCGCCGGCTCCTCCTGCCGCCAGCGGCGCAGCCAGCCCGCGTCGTGCCGGGGGGCCTCCTTGGACAGCGACAGCCGGCCGTCGCCGGGTGCCGGAGCGTCCTCGGTGGGCTGCCCGGAGGCGCGCCAGTGCGCCAGCTCCATGGCGGCGGCGCCCGCCAGGGACTGCACGCGCTGCCAGCGCAGCTCGTTGTCGTCCGTCATGGCCAGCAGATGCCCCGCCGGACGCCAGTTCTGGGTGCGCCGGACCTCCTCCAGGGTGGTCACCAGCTCCGGGTCGGGGCCCGGCAGCCGCAGATCCAGCTGATCGACGGGGACGAGGCCGGTGTCGTGGTACGGCTCGTCGTCCCCGCCGCGCCCGCCGAAGGCCGGACCCGGACCCGGACCCGGGCCGGGGCCCTGGGCGGGGCCGCCCGCCGTCCGCCGGGCGGCGGCTTCCAGCTCCTGGCGCTCCTTGCGCCGGCGCAGGGCGGGCATCACCACCACGCCGAAGATGGCGGTGATGGCGACGAGAAACAGAAGGACTTCCATGGCGGGCGGCTCCCCCGGACAGGATTTCGACGGTGCGGACAGCCTATGGCCCTTGTTGTGGCGGGCTGTCTCCACCGTACGGCCCATTACGGTGTACTCATGACTGAGCACGGGAGCAGGCAGCACTTCGAGACGCTTGCCATCCACGCGGGGCAGGAGCCCGACGCGGCCACCGGCGCGGTGGTGCCGCCCATCCACCAGGTGTCCACCTACAAGCAGGACGGGGTGGGCGGACTGCGCGGCGGCTACGAGTACAGCCGGTCGGCCAACCCGACCCGTACCGCCCTGGAGGAGAACCTCGCCGCCCTGGAGGGCGGCCGGCGCGGGCTCGCCTTCGCCTCGGGCCTGGCCGCCGAGGACTGCCTGCTGCGCACCCTGCTCAAGCCGGGCGACCACCTGGTGATCCCGGACGACGCGTACGGCGGCACGTTCCGGCTGATCGCCAAGGTCGTGGAGCGCTGGGGCGTGGCGTGGTCGGTGGCCAACACCTCGGACCCGGCGGCGGTGCGGGAGGCCGTGCGCCCCGAGACGAAGCTGATCTGGGTGGAGACGCCGTCCAACCCGCTGCTCGGCATCACCGACATCGCGCTGATCGCGGACATCGCCCGCTCGGCGGGCGCGCGGCTTGCGGTGGACAACACCTTCGCGAGCCCCTACCTCCAGCAGCCGCTGGCGCTGGGCGCGGACGTGGTGGTGCACTCCACCACCAAGTACATGGGCGGCCACTCGGACGTGGTCGGCGGCGCGCTGGTGACGGCGGACGAGGAGCTGGGCGGCGAGCTGGCGTTCCACCAGAACGCCATGGGCGCGATCGCGGGCCCGTTCGACTCCTGGCTGGTGCTGCGCGGCATCAAGACGCTGGCGGTGCGGATGGACCGGCACAGCGCGAACGCGGCGCGGATCGTGGAGGCGCTGGCGGCGCACCCGAAGGTCACCCAGGTGTACTACCCGGGTCTGGCCTCGCACCCGGGGCACGAGGTCGCGGCCAAGCAGATGCGGGACTTCGGCGGAATGGTGTCCTTCCGGGTCGCGGGCGGCGAGGAGGAGGCCGTGGCGGTGTGTGACCGCACGCGGGTCTTCACGCTGGGCGAGTCGCTGGGCGGCGTCGAGTCGCTGATCGAGCACCCGGGGCGGATGACGCATGCCTCGGTGGCCGGCTCCGCGCTGGAGGTGCCGGCCGATCTGGTGCGGCTGTCGGTGGGGATCGAGGCGGTCGACGACCTGCTGGCGGATCTGCGGCAGGCCCTGGGCTAGAGCCGGGGCCGGGCGGCGGGCCGTCAGGTGGCCGGCCCGCCGCCTCCCGTGTGCAGGTGGGCCATGGCGGCGTTGAAGCGGTGCAGCAGGGAGTGGATCTGCTCACGTTCCCCCTCGGTCCACTCCTCGGTGAGCAGCGCCATCAGTTCGCGGCGGGAGGAGCGGATCTCCTCCAGCCGGGCGCTGCCGCGCGGGGTGAGCTGGAGGACCACGGCCCGTCCGTCGTCGGGGTCGGCGGCGCGGCGGACCAGGGCGGCCTCCACCAGGGGCGCCGCCTGCCGGGTGACGGTGGAGGAGTCGATGCCCATGCCGTGGGCGAGGGCCTTCACTCCGGTGGGCCCTTCCTGGTCGAGCCGGCTGAGCAGCAGGTAGGCGGCGCGGTCCATGGAGTTGCGGGCCGGGCCGAGGGCGCCGAGGCGGCTCTGTTCGGCGCGGCGGGCGAAGACGGCCACCTCGTGCTGGAGCCCGTCGAACAGTTCGCGGCCCTCGGCCGTCGGTGGTGTCGATTCAGACGTCATGTCTCGCGGGAGGTAGGGCGGGCAACGGCGGTACGGCGTAGGGGTGCCGGCGTACGGGGGATGGCTCGCGGCACAGCGTACGCGGCCGTACGCACTGCGCGGAGACCCGTGGCCGAGACCCGTCGTCCGATCCGGTACGGCACCGGGCGCGCCGGGCCGCCAAACGCCTGCCAGACTGGCGCTATGGCCACAAATCCCCCGGCCGGCGCGCCGAGTCCGGATGACATACGCGCCGCGCAGAAGGTGCTCACGGGAGTTTCGCGGGTGACCGCGATGGAGGGCAGCCGCTATCTGACCCAGCTGGTGGGCGCCCCCGTCCACTTCAAGTGCGAGAACCTCCAGCGCACCGGGTCCTTCAAGGTGCGCGGCGCCTATGTGCGCATCGCGGCGCTGTCGGAGGAGGAGCGGGCGCGCGGCGTGGTGGCGGCGAGTGCCGGGAACCATGCGCAGGGCGTGGCGCTCGCGGCGACGCTGCTGGGGGTGCGGTCGACGGTGTTCATGCCGGCGGGTGCGCCGCTGCCGAAGGTGGCGGCCACCCGGGAGTACGGGGCGGAGGTGCGGACGGCGGGGCAGGTGGTGGACGAGACGCTGGCGGCGGCGCGCGAGTACGCGGAGGCCACCGGCGCGGTGTTCATCCATCCCTTCGACCATCCGGACGTGGTGGCGGGGCAGGGCACGATCGGCCTGGAGATCCTGGAGCAGTGTCCCGAGGTGCGCACCGTGGTGGTGGGGATCGGCGGCGGGGGGCTGGCGGCGGGGGTGGCGCTGGCGGTGAAGTCGCTGCGGCCGGACGTACGGGTGGTGGGCGTGCAGGCGGCCGGGGCGGCGGCGTATCCGCCGTCGCTGGCGGCCGGGCGGCCGGTGGCGCTGGAGTCGGTGGCGACGATGGCGGACGGGATGAAGGTGGGGCGGCCGGGGGAGGTGCCGTTCCGGATCATCGCGGAGCTGGTGGACGAGGTGCGCACCGTCTCCGAGGACGCGCTCTCCAGCGCGCTGCTGCTGTGTCTGGAGCGGGCGAAGCTGGTGGTGGAGCCGGCGGGGGCGGCGCCGGTGGCGGCGCTGCTGACGGACCCGGAGGCGTTCGAGGGTCCGGTGGTGGCGGTGCTGTCGGGCGGGAACGTGGATCCGCTGGTGCTCCAGCGGACGCTTCAGCACGGGATGGCGGCGGCGGGGCGGTATCTGTCGCTGCGGGTGCGGCTGCCGGACCGGCCGGGGGTGCTGGCGCGGCTGCTGGGGGAGTTGTCGGAGGCGGACGCCAATGTGCTGGCGGTCAACCACACCCGGACGGATCCGCGGCTGGGGGTGAGCGAGGCCGAGGTGGAGCTGCATCTGGAGACACAGGGACCGCGGCACTGCGCGGCGGTGGCGGCGGGGATGCGGGACGCGGGGTACCGGATTCTGGACTGAGCCCGGGCGGGCTGAGCCCGGGCGGACGGTGGACGGTGGACGGCGGACGGTCGCGATGTGACGCGACTGTCCGCCGTTGTGGTGTTTCGGCAGGTCAGCGCGGTGATGGTGGGAGTTGTCCACAGGGTGTCGCGTGGGGGTTGCGATATATCGCGTTACCCGTAAAACTGGCGGAGTCGCCCGGCCGGGGCGACGCTGAACGTCGGCCACCGAACACGGGGAGACCACAATGCCGGGTGCGATTTACGCCGAGGGGCTGGTGAAGACCTTCGGGGATGTCAGAGCACTGGACGGCGTCGACTTCGACGTGCCGGAGGGCACCGTGCTGGGCCTGCTCGGTCCCAACGGCGCGGGCAAGACCACCGCCGTCCGGGTGCTCACCACACTGCTGCGGGCCGACAGCGGGCGGGCCGAGGTGGCCGGGCTCGATGTCGCCACCCAGCCCAACGAGGTACGCCGCGCGATCGGGCTGTCGGGCCAGTTCGCCGCCGTGGACGACTATCTGACGGGCAGGGAGAACCTCCAGATGGTGGGGCAGCTCTACCAGCTGCCGGCCCGCGAGGCGAAGGCCCGCGCCGGGGACCTGCTGGAGCGGTTCAACCTCGCCGACGCCGGTGACCGCACCGCTCGCACCTACTCCGGCGGCATGCGGCGCCGGCTCGACCTGGCCGCCTCGCTGGTGGTCAGCCCGCCGGTGATGTTCATGGACGAGCCCACCACCGGGCTCGACCCGCACAACCGGCAGGCCCTGTGGGAGCTGATCAAGGAGCTGGTGGCCGGCGGCACCACCCTGCTGCTCACCACCCAGTACCTGGAGGAGGCCGACCACCTCGCGGACACCATCGCCGTCGTGGACCACGGCCAGGTCATCGCGCGCGGCACCTCCGACGAGCTGAAGACCCGCAGCGGCGGCGACGTCATCGAGCTGGTGGTGCACGACCGGGAGCGCATCCCCGAGGCCCAGGACATCCTGCGCCGGCTGGGAGAGGGGGAGCCGGGGCTGGTGGCGCACACCCGGCGGCTGACCGTCCCGGCCACCGGCGGGGCCAAGCTGCTGGCCGAGGTCATCCGCGAGCTCGACGGCCGCGCCATCGAGATCGACGACATCGGGCTGCGCCGGCCGACTCTGGACGACGTCTTCATCTCGCTGACCGGGCACAGCGCCGAGTTCGACGAGCTGAACGGCGCGGGGAACGGCAACGGCGGCCGGGACGGAGGCCGGGACGACGGCCGGGAGAAACCCCCGCGCGGGCCCGATCCGGGCCGTCCCGATCCCGGCAGCCCCGGGCCCGGGCGCACCGGCGAGGGCCCGGTGCGCGACGACGGCCGGGAAGGGGGTGCGGCATGAGCATCGACACCCGTCGCGCGCCGTCCCCGCCCCCGGCTCCCGCCGGCGGCCGGATCACCCTCCGGCAGAACCTCCGGGATTCCCTGGTCGTCGCCAAGCGCAATCTGCTGCGCATGCTGCGCATCCCCGAAACGGTCGTCTTCGGGCTCATCCAGCCGATCATGTTCGTGGTGCTGTTCGCCTACGTCTTCGGCGGCTCCATCAGCATCCCCGGGGCCGGGCTCAGCGCCAGCGCCTACCGCG
This sequence comes from Streptomyces harbinensis, assembly GCF_900116145.1. Classification (GTDB taxonomy): domain Bacteria; phylum Actinomycetota; class Actinomycetes; order Streptomycetales; family Streptomycetaceae; genus Streptomyces; species Streptomyces carpaticus. The sequence continues at coordinate 48,500 of NZ_FPAB01000005.1, forward strand.
AGTTCCTCATGGGCGGCATCTTCGCGCAGACCGTCACCTTCGCCACCGCGGGCGCCGCCGCCGGCATCGCCGAGGACATGCAGAAGGGCATCATCGACCGGTTCCGCTCGCTGCCCATGGCCCGCGGCGCCGTCCTCACCGGCCGCACCTTCGCCGACCTGGCGCAGACCGCCGTCATCCTCGTCGTCCTCGCCGTCGTCGCCTTCCTGGTCGGCTGGCGCATCCACGACGGGCCGCTGAGCGCCCTGGCCGCCTTCGGGCTGCTGCTCCTCCTCGGCTACGCGTTCACCTGGATCGGCGCCCTGATCGGGCTCTCGGTGCGCACCCCCGAAGCCGCCACCTCCGGCGGGCTGGTGTGGCTCTTCCCGCTGACCTTCATCTCGGTCGCCTTCGTCCCCTCCGAGAACATGCCCGGCTGGCTCCAGCCCGTCGCCGAGTGGAACCCGTTCAGCGCCACCGTGCTCGCCGTGCGTGATCTGTTCGGCAACCTGCCGCCCGACTACCGGGCACCCGACGTCTGGCCCATGCAGCACCCGGCCCTCGCGTCCGTCCTGTGGTCCGTGCTGATCATTGCGATCTTCCGCACCCTCGCCGTCCGCAAATACCAGCGCGCCACCGGCTGACACCCCGGCCGGGCCGCGCCCGCGCGGCGGCGCCGCCCGGCCGGGCGGCGCACCGCTCCACCCCGCGCCCGTCGCCCAACGGCACGGTTTGGCCAAGAACCGCGTGAGGCGGCGGGCTCGGGGAAGGCGTCTGAGGGTGTGTCTGGACGGCGGACACCACGGGAGGGGGACACATGGCGACACAGCTGGCACTGACCCAGGAACACCGGGAGGAGATCGACCGGCTGCTGGTACGGGCCGCGGAGGAAGAGGTACGCCGCTCCGACGGCCGCGTCGACGGACGGCAACTGCTGCAACGGGCCCGCAGCACCATCGAGGAAATCCACCGGCCCGCCCTGGAGGAGTACGCCGTCTACCGGCGGGCCGCCGAGGAGTTCTCCCCCGGCAAGCTCAGCGACCGCTTCCGGCTCCAGGCCCTCGGCGGCGCCCTGGCGGCCACCATCGCCGCCTCCATCGCCGTCCTCATCCTGATCGGCGGCAGCGAGCTGGCCACCTCGGTGGCCTTCATCGACGCCGTCGTCGTCATCGCCGCCGGCATCCTCGGCTACGCCCTGTACGCGGTGTTCGCCCACCAGTGGGCCGTCCAGCGGCACGCCGGTGACCGGCACCAGCCCGGCGGCGTCGAAGCGCTGCGCCTGGAATGGCTCACCGCCGTCGAGGTGCGCGGCATCCGCCCCTACCTCGACCAGCAGCGCGCCCTCGCCCCGCACCGCGACAGCGCCGTCCCCGAGCAGCGCGACCCGCGCCGCGCCCCGCAGCAGCAGCGCCGCCCCGACCGCAGCGCCGCCGCCAGGACCCGCGCCGTCCTCGCCAAGTCCTTCGGCCGGCTCCCCGAACCGGGCCACCCCTTCATCGGACGCCGCCGCCACCTCACCCAGATCACCCAGTGGGTCAACCGCGACCGGGCCCGCACCGACACCCGGCCCACCGTCGTCGTGCTGCACGGCCCCTCCGGCTCCGGACGCACCATGCTCGCCCGCTGGGCCGCCCACGAACTGCGCGAACTCTTCCGCGGCGCCTGCCTGGTCGACCTGCGCGGCCAGAGCGTCGACCCGCTGCCCACCCGCGACGCCATCCTCCATCTGATGAACCGGCTCGGCGCCCCCCGCGACCAACTGCTCTTCCGCGAGGGAGCCGGCCGCGAGGCCGACGCCGGCCAGCTGCGCCGGCTCGCCGAGCGCTACCACCAGCACCTGGCAGGGCTCCCCGTCGTCATCATCCTCGACGACGCCACCGACGCCGAGCAGGTCGCCACCCTCATCCCCGAACGCTCCGACTCCCTCGTCCTGGTCACCGCCGCCGAGCCGCTCGACCTCGACCCCGAGCTGCCCGCCTCCGTCCACCAGCTGCCCCTCGAAGCGCTCGACCCCACCAGCGCCGAGGAACTGCTGCGCGCCACCGTCACCGACAACTCCACCCTCGCCACCGGCCCCGAGGCCCAGCACGACTGGCACCGGCTGGCCGACCTGTGCGACGGCCGCCCCCTGCTCCTCCAGCTCGCCGGCCCCACCCTCACCCGGCGCACCCCCGCGCAGCTCGTCGAGGCGCTGGAAGCCGCCACCCCCGAGGGCCCGGGCCCCGACCCCGCCGAACGCGTCCTGCGCAGCCGCTACACCGACCTGAGCGACCCGGCCCGCAAACTGCTGCGCCGCCTCGCCCTGGCCGGCCGCGCCAGCCTCGGCGCCCGCGCCGCCGCCGCCCTGCTCGACGTCGGCCAGAAGGAAGGCGCCCAGCAACTCGAAGAGCTGCACGAGGCCGGGTTCGTCAGCCATGTGCGCGGCAGCCGCTACCGCCTGCACGACCTGGTGCGGCGCTTCGCCCGGGTCCGGCTCTTCGACGAGGAGAGCCACGAGGAGCGCTCGGCCGCCCAGGAACGCCTCATCCGCAGCTACGCCGAGCTGGCCGACACCGTCATCCGGCTCGTCGACGGCAAGACCTCCACCCGCGCCGACCTGCTGCCCGCCGCCGCCGGCGGACACGGCTTCTCCTCGCTGGACTCCGCGCTGCGCTGGCTGGACGACGAGACCAGCTTCATCACCGCCACCCTCCGCTACGCCGACGAACGCGTGGACCGGCAGGCCGTCCAGCACCTGCTCGGCGCGCTGTGCGACTACTGCCTGCTGCGCGGTGACCTCTACCGGCTCGGCGAGCTGAACGAGCTGACCCAGGCCGTCAACCAGGGCTTGCTGACCCGTTCCGTCCAGTGGCGCACCGGTGTCGCCGCCCGCCAGCTCGGTGAGCTGGACAAGGCCCGCTCCACCCTCTCCTCGGTGGTCTCCCTCTACCAGGAGGCGCAGAACAACGCCGGCACCGCCGCCGCCCTGCGCGACCTCGGCATCACCCTCCAGCACCAGGGGCAGCTGCCCGAGGCCCAGAGCAAGCTGCGCGAGGCGCTCGACCTCCAGCAGGCCCCGGAGCTGGCCGGCGACCGGGGCTGGACCCTGCACGCCCTGGCCGCCGTCGAACGCGAACGCGGCCGGCTCGGCTCCGCCCGGGGCATGCTCGCGGAAGCCCTGCGGCTGCACCAGGGCAGCGGCTCGGTGCACGGCGAGGCGTGGACCCGTTTCCAGCTCGGCCAGACCCTGCTGTGGGCGGGCCGCACCGCCGACGCGGAGCAGGAGCTGCGGACCGCCCTCGACCTGTACGAACGCTCGCAGGACGTGCGCGGCGTGGCGTTCGCGACCACCGAGCTGGGGCTGGCCCGGCTGCACGACGGTGACGCCACCTCCGCCCAGGAGCAGGTGCGCGCGGCCCTCGCGCAGCACCGGGAGACCGAGGACGCCCGCGGTGAGGCATGGGGCCTGTACTACCTGGGGCAGGCCCAGGAGGAGGGCGGCGACCCGGAGGGCGCGCTGCGCTCGCTGGAGCAGGCGCGCACCATGTTCAGCCGGATGCGTGACATCTACGGCCTCGCCTGGGCCCGGCACCACTCCGCGCGGCTGACCCGCGACATCCGGGCGCAGAGCACGGGTTCGCTGCGGAATTCCGGGTTCGCCCGGCAGCTGCTCACCGATGCCCGCCGCGACTTCCAGCGGGCCGGGGTGGTGCACGGCGAGGCCTGGTCGGCGCTGGAGCTGGCGGTGATCGACGCGGGCAACGAGCGGGCCGGGCAGGCGCTGGAGCTGGCCGACGAGGCACTGCGGCTGTTCACCGAGGGCTACGGGGACGGCGGCCCCGACCGGCGCGGCGCGGACTGGGCGCAGTTCCTGCGCTGCACGCTGCTGCCGCTGGCCTCACCGGGCGGCTCGGAGATCGGCGAGGCGGTGGCGCGGGAGGAACTGGACGAGCTGCTGCGCGCGGAGCATCCGCTGCGCGACCCGCGGCTGACGGACGCGGCGTCCAGCTACGTCCTGATGCTGGAGCGGGGCCAGGGCCCCGAGTCGGGCTGGCCGGCCTGGCGGATGGGCATGGTGCCCCGGCGCGGTGCCCGGGATGTGCTGGGCGTGCCGGCCTGACCGCCCGGCGCGCCGGGCGGGCGGCGGGCGGTGTGCGGGGCGGGCGGGGAGGGAACGCCTCCCGGTCCGCGCCGGGCCCGGTGGGTCAGGCGGGGGAGGAGCTGCGGTCCCGGTCGCCCGCGGCCGGTTCCGAGCCCTGCGGTTCCCCCGTGCCGCTGCCGTCGCCGCCCTCGCGGGCCGCGCCGCCGTCCGGGTCGGCGGAGCCGCCCAGCCGCTCGGCGCGCTCCTGCTCCTTGAAGTCGATCCTGCCCAGCTGCCGGCTCATCGACTTCAGCAGCACCCAGACGGCGACCCCCAGGGCCGCGAACACGACGAAGCCCAGCACGCCGGGCGTCACCGTGTACTCGGTGAGTTTCTTTTCGGCCTCTTCGGCCAGGGGAAGCAGCTCACTCATACCCGTCATTGTCGCGGATGCCCGCGAACAGGTCCGACTCGGGGATCGAGGTGGGCACCCGGGACTTCGCCAGCTCGTAGTCCTCGGTCGGCCACACCTCCTGCTGCACCTCCATCGGCACCCGGAACCAGCCGCCCTCCGGGTCGATCTGGGTGGCGTGGGCGATCAGCGCCTTGTCCCGCACCGGGAAGAACTCGGCACTCGGAACGAACGTGGTCAGGGTGCGCCCCTCCCGGTCCGACTCGTCCCAGCGCTCCAGCCACTCCCCGTACGGCGACTCCAGGCCGCGCGCCAGCAGCGCCTCGTGCAGGGCGACGGTGCGCGGCCGGTTGAAGCCCTGGTTGTAGTACAGCTTCAGCGGCGTCCACGGCTCACCCGTGCCCGGGTAGCGCTCCGGGTCGCCGGCCGCCTCGTACGCCACCATCGAGATCTTGTGCGTCATGATGTGGTCGGGGTGCGGGTAGCCGCCGTTCTCGTCGTACGTCGTGATGACGTGCGGCCGGAACGACCGGATCAGCCGCACCAGCGGCTCGGCCGCCGCCTCCACGTCCTGGAGCGCGAAGCACCCCTCGGGCAGCGGCGGCAGCGGGTCGCCCTCGGGCAGCCCGGAGTCCACGAACCCCAGCCACTCCTGCTTCACCCCCAGGATCTCCCGGGCTTCCGCCATCTCCTTGGCCCGTACCTCGTGGATGTGCTCCTCGATGTAGGTGTCACCCTGAAGCTTCGGGTTCAGGATGGAGCCCCGTTCTCCGCCGGTGCAGGTGGCGACGAGGACGTCGACCCCCTCCGACACATACTTCGCCATCGTCGCGGCGCCCTTGCTCGACTCGTCGTCGGGGTGGGCGTGCACGGCCATGAGCCGCAGCTGCTTGGTCAAGACTGGTCCTCGTGTCTCGGTCCTGGAGTCGCCTTCTATAGTGACTGATGGACCAGCGCGGGATATTCCCGTGCGTCACGCCCACCCGCCGGAGGACGCACCATGGCTACCGTTCGTGACGGCGTGCCCGAGGGGCGGTACGGCAGGTCCGGCGCCGCCTCCGACGCGCGCACGGACCGGCGGCTGAAGATCACCGGCCTGGTGCTCGGTGTGCTGCTGCTGGCCTTCGTCGGCTGGGCGGGCGTCCACTACATCAGCGGGCAGAAGGTCACCGGAGAGGTCACCGGTTTCACGGTCACCTCCGACACCGAGGTTTCGGTGAATATCGCCGTGCGCAAGCCCGCCTCCGTCACCGGCGTCTGTACGGTGCGGTCCCAGGCCGCCGACGGCCTGGAAGTCGGCCGGGCCGAGTTCCGCTTCGAGGAGGACGGCGACGCCCTCCACCGCACGGTGGTGCTGAAGACCACCGAGCGGGCCACCTCCGCCGAGCTGATGGGCTGCGCCGAAGGCTGACCGGCGGCGGCGAACGCAGCCGGCGGCGGCCCCGCCCCCGGCCGGTGTGGGTTTGCTCACGTCGCCAGGGGGTAAATCCTTTCGCAAATCGATCGGCGTTGTTAGGGTCGACGTTTCGATCGCTGATTCGCCCACCCAGGAGCGCTGCCTTCCGGGCGGGCGATGTTTTTGTATCGACCCCACGTTGTATCCATCACCACCTGTACCCGAGGAGCACCTGTGACCCAGACCAGCGACACTGTCACCTGGCTGACCCAGGAGGCGTATGACCAGCTGAAGACGGAGCTGGACTATCTGTCGGGTCCCGCGCGCATCGAGATCGCCAAGAAGATCGAGGCCGCCAGGGAAGAGGGCGACCTGAAGGAGAACGCCGGTTATCACGCGGCGAAGGAGGAGCAGGGCAAGCAGGAGGCGCGGGTGCGCCAGCTGACCCAGCTCCTCGAAAGCGCGCAGGTCGGGCAGGCTCCGGCGGACACCGGCGTGGTCGCGCCCGGCATGGTCGTCACGATCGCCTTCGACGGCGACGAGGACGACACGATGACGTTTCTGCTCGCCTCCCGCGAATTCGCCACCTCCGACATCGACACCTATTCACCGAAGTCGCCGCTCGGCGCCGGTGTCAATGGCAAAAAGGTCGGCGAGGACGCGACGTACGAACTGCCGAACGGCACCGTCGCCAGTGTGCGGGTCCTGGAGGCCAAGCCCTATCAGGCGTGAGCAGGACCGGGCGGCCACCGCCGCCCGCTGAAACCCGTGGAATGCCTCCGCGCCGGACGCGCGGGGGCATATCTGCGCCGGGCGATCCCCAGCGCCGAGCCGCCCGGGACGGTGCAGGATGGGGATATGGCCAATCGACTCGCCGACGAGACATCGCCGTATCTCCTCCAGCACGCCGACAACCCCGTGGAATGGTGGCCGTGGTCACCCGGGGCATTCGACGAGGCACGGCGCCGGGACGTACCCGTGCTGCTGAGCGTCGGATATGCGAGTTGTCACTGGTGTCATGTGATGGCACGCGAGAGTTTCGCGGATCAGGAGACCGCGGACTATCTCAATGAGCATTTCGTCGCCGTCAAGGTCGACCGCGAGGAACGCCCGGACGTGGACTCCGTCTACATGGACGCGGTGCAGGCGGCGACCGGTCAGGGCGGCTGGCCGATGACCGTGTTCATGACGGCCGACGGGGAGCCGTTCTACTTCGGGACGTATTTCCCACTGGAGCCCCGCGAGGGCCTGCCGTCGTTCAAGCAGCTGCTGGTGGGCGTGCACACCGCGTGGAGCGAGCGGCGCGGCGAGGTCACCGACGTGGCGGCCCGGATCGGGCGGGAGCTGGCCGGGCGCGATGTGGAGTACGCGGCCCCGCGCGCGCCCGGCGAGGCGGAACTGGCGATGGCGCTGGGCGGCATGCGCGGCGACTTCGACGCCGAGCGGGGCGGTTTCGGCGGCGCCCCGAAGTTCCCGCCGTCGATGGTGCTGGAGTTCCTGCTGCGCCACCACGCCCGTACCGGCGCCGAGGAGGCGCTGGAGATGGTGGAGCGCACGGCGCAGGCGATGGCGCTGGGCGGGCTGTACGACCAGCTGGGCGGCGGCTTCGCCCGGTACGCGGTGGACGGCGCCTGGGCGGTGCCGCACTTCGAGAAGATGTGCTACGACAACGCGCTGCTGGCGCGGGTGTACGCCCACTGGTGGCGGGCCACGGCCTCTCCGCTGGCCCGCCGGATCGCGCTGGAGACGGCGGATTTCCTGGTACGGGAGCTGCGCACGGCCGAGGGCGGCTTCGCCTCGGGCCTGGACGCCGACAGCGACGACGCGGACGGCCGGCACCGCGAGGGCGCCTACTACGTGTGGACACCGGAGCAGCTGCGCGCCGCCCTGGGCGAGGCGGACGGGGCGCGGGCGGCCGGGCTGTACGGGGTGACCCCGGCGGGGAACTTCGAGGAGGGCGCCTCCGTGCTGCGGCTGCTGCCGGGCACCGACCACGATCCGCAGCTGCGGGCGCGGCTGCTGGCGGCGCGGGCGGAGCGCGCCCGGCCGGGCCGGGACGACAAGGTGGTGGCGGCCTGGTGCGGGCTGGCCGTGGCGGCGCTGGCCGAGATCGGGGCCTGTTTCGAGCGGCTCGATCTGGTGGACGCGGCCCGGGACGCGGCGCGGCTGCTCGCGCGGGTGCACACCCGGCGCGACGGGGACGGCGTGCGCCTGGTGCGGACCTCGCGGGACGGCCGGGCCGGGCCGAGCGCGGGGGTGCTGGAGGACTACGGGGATGTGGCCGAGGGGTTCCTGGCGCTGTACGCGGTGACCGGGGAGACCGAGTGGCTGACCCGGGCCGGGGAACTGCTGGAGACGGTGCTGAGCCGGTTCGCGAGCCCGCAGGGGGCGCTGTACGACACGGCGGACGACGCGGAGCGGCTGATCCGCCGCCCGCAGGACCCGAGTGACGGGGCGACCCCGGCGGGGTGGACGGCGGCGGCCGGCGCGCTGCTGTCGTACGCGGCGTACACCGGGAGCGCGCGGCACCGGGAGGCGGCCGGGCGGGCGCTGGGCATCGTGACGGCGCTGGCGGAGCGCGCCCCGCGCTTCATCGGCTGGGGTCTGGCGGTGGCGGAGGCGGCGCTGGACGGCCCGCGCGAGGTGGCGGTGGTGGGGACGCCGGGGGACCCGGCGACCGAGGAGCTGCACCGTACGGCGCTGCGCTCCACCGCGCCGGGCGCGGTGGTCTCGGTGGGCGCCCCGGACACCCCGGACGCGCCGCTGCTGCGGGACCGCGCGCTGCGGGACGGGCGGCCCACGGCGTATGTGTGCCGCGACTTCGTGTGCGGGCTGCCGACGACGGACCCGGTGGAACTGGCGCACCAGCTGCGCGCCACGCGCTGAGCGGCGGCGGTGCGGGCCGGCGGTGACGGCCGGCCCCGGTCCGCGCCCGCGGGAGTCGCGGTCGAGCGGCGGTGACTCCCGCGGGAGAGCGCTGTCCGGTTACGCGTGCTGGTAGGCGACGATCGAGATGCCCACGTAGTGCACGGCGAAGGCGGCCAGCGTCAGCGAGTGGAACACCTCGTGGAAGCCGAACCAGCGCGGCGACGGGTTGGGGCGCTTCATCCCGTAGATGACCCCGCCCACGCTGTACAGCAGCCCGCCGAGGACCACCAGGGACATCACCACGACGCCGCCGGTGCGCAGGAAGTCCGGGAGGAAGAAGACCGCCGCCCAGCCCATCGCGATGTAGCACGGGGTGTACAGCCAGCGCGGCGCGCCGACCCAGAAGACCCGGAAGGCGATCCCGGCGACGGCCGCCGCCCAGATCCCCCAGAGCAGCAGCTGGCCGCGCGCGCCCTCCAGCAGCAGGATCGTCAGCGGTGTGTAGGTGCCGGCGATGATCAGGAAGATGTTGGCGTGATCGAGCCGGCGCAGCACGCCGGCGATCTTCGGCGGCCAGTTCCCCCGGTGGTAGAGCGCGCTCACTCCGAAGAGCAGGCACGCGGTGAGCGTGTACACGGCGCAGGCGATACGGCCCCGGGGGCTGCCGGCCAGCGCGGTCAGAAAGACGCCGGCGATCAGCACCGCCGGGAACATCATCGCGTGCAGCCAGCCGCGCAGGCGGGGCTTGACCACGGACAGGGGCGGCGGTGATGCGGGCGCTTCGGCCTCCTCGGCGGCCTGGGCCGCGGCAGCAGTCATGCGCCGATGCTACCGAGGTGGGCTCGGCGATTGGAGGGGCGCGGCCCGGGTGTGCCCGGGTGGTGCGTACCGGACCGGGCGTGCGCCTGCTCACTTGAGCTGCCCTGGACACAGACGAGAAGACGACGCAGAATCATAGAAACAGATGAGCGAGATGGCTCCCGGATGAGCAGTTGGCGTACTCATCGGGAACGCTCACCCGTCACCACCACCCTCACGACAGACCTCTCACCCTCAGGAGTGATCGTGACCCTGACATCAGCCGGTCCCGACACCACCGACAGCACGGATCCCGCGCCCACCCGTCACCGCGAGCTGCTCGCCTGGGTGACGGAGATCGCGGACCTCACCCAGCCCGACCGGGTCGTATGGTGCGACGGCTCCCAGGCCGAGTACGACCGGCTGTGCGCGGAACTGGTCCAGCGGGGCACGTTCACGGAACTCGACCCCGTGAAGAGGCCGCACTCCTACTACGCGGCCTCCGACCCCACCGATGTGGCCCGGGTCGAGGACCGCACCTTCATCTGCTCCGAGCGCGAGGTGGACGCCGGACCCACCAACCACTGGAAGGACCCCGCCGAGATGCGGGAGATCTTCAGCGGCGAGGACGGCCTCTTCCGCGGCTCGATGCGCGGACGCACCCTGTACGTCGTCCCGTTCTGCATGGGCCCGCTCGGCTCCCCGCTGTCCGCCCTCGGCGTCGAGCTGACCGACTCCGCTTACGTCGCGGTCGCCATGCGCACCATGACCCGGATGGGCAGCGCCGTCCTCGAACAGCTCGGCACCGACGGCGAGTTCGTCCGCGCCGTCCACTCGGTGGGCGCCCCGCTCGCACCCGGCGAGCAGGACGTGCCCTGGCCCTGCAACACCACCAAGTACATCTCGCACTTCCCCGAGACCCGCGAGATCTGGTCCTACGGCTCGGGGTACGGCGGCAACGCGCTGCTCGGCAAGAAGTGCTATGCCCTGCGCATCGCCTCCGTCATGGCCAGGGACGAGGGCTGGCTGGCCGAGCACATGCTCATCCTCAAGCTCACCCCGCCCACCGGCGAGGCCCGCTACATCGCCGCCGCCTTCCCCTCCGCCTGCGGCAAGACCAACCTCGCCATGCTCCAGCCCACCATCCCCGGCTGGACCGTGGAGACCATCGGTGACGACATCGCCTGGATGCGGTTCGGCGCCGACGGCCGGCTGTACGCCATCAACCCGGAGGCCGGCTTCTTCGGCGTCGCGCCCGGCACCGGCGAGCAGACCAACGCCAACGCCATGAAGACGCTGTGGGGCAACTCCGTCTTCACCAATGTCGCCCTCACCGACGACGGCGACGTGTGGTGGGAGGGCATGACGGAGGAGCCGCCCGCCCATCTGACGGACTGGCGCGGCAACGACTGGACGCCGCAGTCCGGGACCCCGGCCGCGCACCCCAACGCCCGCTTCACCGTGCCCGCCGCCCAGTGCCCGACCATCGCCCCGGAGTGGGAGGACCCGGCCGGGGTGCCGATCTCCGCGATCCTGTTCGGCGGACGCCGGGCCACCGCCGTTCCGCTGGTGACCGAGTCCTTCGACTGGCAGCACGGCGTCTTCCTGGGCGCCAACGTCGCCTCCGAGAAGACCGCGGCGGCCGAGGGCACGGTTGGGGAGCTGCGGCACGACCCGTTCGCGATGCTGCCGTTCTGCGGCTACAACATGGGCGACTACTTCGGGCACTGGCTGCGGATGGGGCAGCAGGCGGCCGACCCGGCGAAGCTGCCGAAGATCTACTACGTCAACTGGTTCAAGAAGGACGCCGAGGGCCGGTTCGTGTGGCCGGGCTTCGGCGAGAACAGCCGGGTGCTGAAGTGGATCGTCCAGCGGCTGGGCGGCGAGGCGGCCGGGGTGGACTCGCCGCTCGGCGTGCTGCCCGCCCCGGGTTCCCTGGACGTGGACGGGCTCGGCCTGAAGGACGGCGACCTGGAGTTCCTGCTGGAGGTCGACCGGGAGGTGTGGCGGCGCGAGGCCGCCCTGATCCCGGCCCACCTGGACACCTTCGGCGACCACACGCCGCGCGCGCTGTGGGACGAGTACCACGCGCTGGTCGAGCGGCTGCGGCAGCTGCCCGCGCCCGACCGCGCCTGACCCGGTGACCGAGGCGAACACCCTCCGTCACCGCCACGACAAGCCGGCCCCCGCCCGACGGCGTGCGGGGGCCGGCTTTGTGCTGCCCGGCCCCGTGTCCCGCGCGGCGTCCCACAGCTGGAGAAAAGTGCAGGTCAGATGGTGTTCTGCGTCCCATCGTCCCGGAGCGGCGGCTGTGCGTTGACCGGTGGGGGAGGGCAGGGGGCACTCTTCTTCCGGACCGCGGCGCACGGCCGTGGTGACCACGCACAGTGGAGGGTGTCGGGATGAAGAAGCGGACCAGGGTGCCGCACACGGGGGCCGGGAGCGCGGCGGGGGCCGCGGGACCGGCGAGGTCCGCGGGGCCGGCCCGCGACCGGTGGTGCTGAGCCCGTTCCGTCCCGCGCTGCTGCTGCTCGCCGGGGTGGTGATCCTCGTGGCCGGATGTACCGTGTCCGGCCGCGAGGCCCCGCCCGAGCCGCCCGATCCACGACCGCTGGGCGGCGCCGTCGACTTCTCCGCGGACCAGGCGAAGGCGCTGTGGGAGGCGGAGGAGGCGAAGGTGCGGGCCTGTATGCGGGAACGTGGCCACCGCTATCTCTCTCCCGGTCACCGGGAGGGTTCGCCGGCCGCCACGGCCAGTCCGTACGCACTGCTGCGGCCCGCAGGGGCGGAGAGCGACGGTTACGGCATGAGCGCGGAGTACCTGGCCGGTCCGCCGGCCGATCCCAACGAGGACCATCTGGCCGGGCTGAGCGAGGAGGAAGAGCAGATCTGGCGGCGGGCGCTGCTGGGAGAGGAGGAGAACGACCACGAGGTGCTGTCGCGTGGGAGGGCCGTCGCCGGCTACGACGCGCAGTCCTGTGTGGGCGCCGCACGGGCCGAGCTGTACGGGCCCGAATGGCCGGATCTCTACTACGCGATGGCGGAGCTGAGCCACGAGGTCATCGAGCTGACCCGGGAGTCGGGGGGCTTCCGGGGGGCCGAGGCCCTGTGGGCGAGCTGCATGGCGGAGCGGGGGCTCGCCTACCGGTCGCTGGAGGATCCGCGCCGGGAGATCCGGGAGCTGCTGTCCGAGGGGGTGGCTCCGCAGGCCGCCGGGGAGCGGGAGCGGGAGCTGGCCCGCACGGACTTGGAATGCCAGCTGGAAACGGGGCTTCACGAGGAGGTGGAACGTGCCCAACAAGAAGTCGAACAATCCATCGGAGCCGAAGCGCGGCTGGAGCTGGAACGCCTCGAACAAGCCAAACGGGGCGCTCTTGAACGATCCAATGTTGGCCGAGAGTAATCGAATTCGTAACGGAGGGTAGCGGGATCCCCCGCTGGTCACTAAGCTGCCGGTGACAGGCACGTGGATCACTGGGGGAGAGATGCCCGAGGGGCGCGATGGTGCGGTCGCTATCGAGGCATTCGCCGAGCGACTGCGCCAGTTGAAGGACGGCACCAGCCACAGCTTCGAATCACTGGCCCGCCGCATCGGGGTGAGCCGTTCCACACTGCACCGCTACTGCACGGGAAAGGGGGTCCCGGGCGAGTTCGCGACCGTGGAACGCCTCGCGCGGGCCTGCAAGGCCGACCGGGCCGCCCTGACCGAGCTGCACCGGTTGTGGGTGCTGGCCGATGAGGCCTACCGGCGGGGAGACGGTCCCGGCCCGGCAGAGGTGACGACGGGGGAGGAAACGCACCCGTCACCCGAGCCGGCCACCGGGGCCGGGCCGGTGACCGAGCCGGCCGGCACCTCCGCAGCCGACCCCGCACCGACCGGGTCCCCCGACCAGGGACCGGGGCCGGTACGGGGCCCGGCCGGGTCGTCCCGGTCCCGCCGCTGGCTGGTGGCGGGAGCGGCGGCGGCCGTCCTCGCCGTCACCGTCACCTTCCTGCTGTGGGACAAGACCGCCCCCTCCGGCAGCGCCGCCTCCGAAGGACAGACCGACGACCGCGGGGACGACCGGATGCTCTTCCGCGACCCCTGCGCCGAGCCCATCACCATGGGCCAGCACGACGGCTGCGTCGAAGAACTCCAGACCCTGCTCGCCGACCGCGGCGTCTCCATCGACATCGACGCCCAGTTCGGCCCCGAGACCCTGCGCCGGGTCACCGCCTTCCAGGTCCTGGCCGGTCTGCCCGTCAACGGCGTGGTGGGCGACGGCACCAAAGAGGCGCTGTACGAATCCGACGTCAGCATGACCAGCTGGAGCGAGGAGCAGGTCGTCGAGCGCATCCGCGAGGTGTTCCCCGGCGAGGCCGGTGACCAGGCGGTCCGCATCTCCGGCTGCCAGTCCCTGCTCGACCCGCTCTACGTCCTCGCCAACGAGAACGGCACCCGCAACTGGGGCCTGTTCCAGATCTCCGACTCCCGGCTGCGCGACCTCGGCGGCACCCAGCGGGACGCCCTGGACCCCGAGTGGAACATCCAGAGCGCCTACCGGCTGTGGGCCCAGCACGAGGACTTCCGCGACTGGCCGTTCTGCCTCGCCGCCCTCGACGACCCGGACGACCTCACCGAGGGTGAGGCCGACGCCGCCGCCGAGGCGGGGGCCGATGTCGAGGACACCACCGGCGAGGAGCCCGAGGAGGGCCGGCCCTGATCAGTACTGCTGGTACCCGTCCAGGAAGGTGCCGATCCGGGTGATCGCGTCCGTCAGCTGGGTCACCGACGGCAGCGTCACGATCCGGAAGTGATCCGGCTCCGGCCAGTTGAAGCCCGTACCGTGCACGATCATGATCTTCTCGGCCCGCAGCAGATCCAGCACCATCTGCCGGTCGTCCTTGATCTTGTACACCTTGGGGTCGAGCCGCGGGAACGCGTACAGCGCGCCCTTCGGCTTGACGCAGGTCACCCCGGGGATCTGGGTGAGCAGGTCGTACGTCACATCCCGCTGCGCCCCGATCCGGCCCTGCGGCAGCACCAACTGCTCGATCGACTGCCGCCCGAACAGCGCGGCGGCCACCGCGTGCTGCGCCGGCATGTTCGCGCACAGCCGCATGTTCGCGAGGATCGTCAGCCCTTCGATGTAGCTGCCCGCGTTCTCCTTCGGCCCGCACACCGCCAGCCAGCCGCTGCGGAACCCGGCCACCCGGTAGTTCTTCGACAGACCGTTGAACGTCAGCGTCAGCACATCCGGCGCGATCGCCGCCAGCGGGGTGTGGGTGGCACCGTCGTACAGGATCCGGTCGTAGATCTCGTCCGAACACAGCACCAGCCGGTGCCGCCGCGCCACATCCGCCAGCTGCCGCAGCATCTCCTCGCTGTATACGGCCCCGGTCGGGTTGTTCGGGTTGATCACCACCAGCGCCTTGGTGCGATCGGTGATCTTCCGCTCGATGTCCGCGATGTCGGGCATCCACTCGGACTGCTCGTCGCACCGGTAGTGCACCGCCGTGCCGCCGGCCAGCGACACCGACGCCGTCCACAGCGGATAGTCCGGGGCCGGCACCAGCACCTCGTCACCGTTGTCGAGCATCGCCTGCATCGACATCTGGATCAGCTCGGAGACCCCGTTGCCCAGGTAGATGTCCTCCACCGACAGCTGGATGCCCTTGGTCTGGTAGTGCTGCATCACCGCGCGCCGCGCCGACAGCAGCCCCTTGGCGTCGCCGTACCCGTGGGCGCTGGAGACATTGCGCAGAATGTCCTCCAGGATCTCCGGCGGGCACTCGAAGTCGAACGCCGCCGGATTGCCCGTGTTCAGCTTGAGGATGCGGTGACCCGCCGCTTCGAGCCGCATGGCCTCCTCGAGAACGGGGCCGCGGATTTCATAACAGACATTGGCGAGCTTCGCCGATTGGGTCACCTGCATGTCCGCCACCTTACGACCGCGTACCGCGGGACGCCCTGTGTTTTCCCCCACCGGTGCGAGCCCCCATGGCCTCGGCCGATCGCACTGCGTTGACCGGTGCGCTACCCGGTGCTAGGGAAGAGAACGGCCCCCGCCCCTCCCGCCGCCGCCCCGCTCCCGCCCCTGGAGACGCCATGAGCACCGCCGCACTGGACCAGCTCGCGGACGAGATCGTCGACCACCGCTTCAAGGGCCTGCCGCCCGACGCGGCCGGGAGCACCGTCGGACGGCTGCGGGCCCAGCGCCGCGACCTGTACACCGGCGGCTTCACCACCCCCGTCCTGACCCTGTCCGCCGAGGCCGTCGACCACAACGTACGGTCCCTCGACCGCTTCGCCGCCCGGCACGGACTGGCCCTCGCTCCGCACGGCAAGACCTCCATGGCCCCGCAGCTCTTCCAGCGGCAGCTGGACGCCGGCGCCTGGGGCATCACCCTGGCCGTACCGCACCAGGTCCGTGTCGCCCGCGCCTTCGGCGTGCGCCGCGTCTTCCTCGCCAACGAACTCGTCGACACCGCCGCGCTCACCTGGCTGGCCGGCGAACTGGAGGAGGACGCCGAGTTCCGCTGTGTCTGCTACGTCGACTCGGTCCGCGGCGTCGAGCTGATGGACGAGACGCTGCGCGCCGCCGGCGGTGCCCGCCCGGTGGAGGTCGTCGTCGAACTCGGCGCGCCCGGCGCGCGCGCCGGAGTGCGCGACGCCCGGCAGGCCGCCGCCGTCGCCGACGCCGTCGCGGACACCGAATCGCTGCTGCTGGTCGGCGTCGGCGGCTACGAGGGCGAACTGCCGGACGCGGACGGCGACACCGTACGGGAGTGGCTGAACGCCCTGTGCTCCCTGGCCGTGGAGTTCGACAAGGCCGGCCGGTTCGCCGACGCCCCCGAGATCATCGTCAGCGCCGGCGGCAGCGCCTGGTTCGACGCGGTCGCCGAGGTCTTCGAGGAACTGCCCGACCTCTCCCGGCCGGTGTGCAAGATGCTCCGCTCCGGCGCGTACATCAGCCACGACGACGGCCGCTACCGCGCGGCCACCCCCTTCCGCCGCGTCCCGGGGGAGGGCTCGCTGCTGCCCGCCTTCCGGCTGTGGACCCAAGTCGTCTCCCGCCCGGAGCCGGGCCTGGCGCTCGTCAACGCCGGAAAGCGGGACGTCAGTTACGACCTGGGCCGGCCCGAGGTGCAGATCGTGCGCGACGCCCGCGGCACGGTCCGCAGCGGCACCGGACTGCTGGTCTCCCGCCTCGCCGACCAGCACGCCTTCGTGGTGCCCGACCCGGACGCCGCGCCGGAGGGACCCGCCCCCCGGCTGCCCGAGGTCGGCGACTGGGTGGGCCTGGGACTCTCCCACCCCTGCACCGTCTTCGAGAAGTGGCCGCTGATCCCCCTGGTCGCGGGCGACGGCACCGTCACCGACTACATCCGCACCTTCTTCTGAGCCCGCCGCTTCCCCGGCCCGCCACCCGGACGCCACCCGCAGGTCACCGGCCCCTGTGACGGTGTCCGGTATGACCCGCTCCCGGACCCCGCGGCGCCTCGCGCTGCTGCTCACCGTCCTGACCGCACTCACCACGCTGGGCACGGCCACCGCCGCCACCGCCGCCCCCGCGACCACCGGCACCCCGGCGGCGGCAGCCGCGGCCAAGCCGCGCGCCGGGGAGCTGATCACCGTGCGCCTGGACGAACTGCGGCCCACCCAGGCCGCGCTCGGCCACGACCAGATCCGCTACAAGCTGGGCCGCTACACCAGCACCAAGGACGAGGACCGGGGCAAGCCCAACAAGAAGTACGACGACTGGTGCGAGGCCAACGGCCAGGGCGAGGCCGCCACCGTCCGCCCCGATGCCCGCCTCGACAAGCCCCAGCGCTTCACCTGCACCATCCCGCTCGGCCAGGAGACCGCCGAGTCGCTCGCCGCCATGAAGACCGTCGTGGTCGGCCCGCGGGGCCGTCTCTACCTCACCGACGGCCACCACACCTTCACCAGCTTTCTGGAAATGCCCGACGGCGGCAAGAACATGAAGATCCGGGTCCGGGTCACCGACAACCTCAGCCGGCTCTCCGAGCGCGACTTCTGGCGCGAGATGAACGACCGCGGCTACCTCTGGCTGCGCGACGCCGCCGACCGTCCCATCACGTCCGCCCAGCTGCCCACCCGGCTCGGCCTGCGCACCATGGCGGACGACCCGTACCGCTCCCTGGTCTACTTCACCCGCGACATCGGCTACCGCAAGCCGGACCTCGCCGACGGACCGGCCCCGGAATTCCTGGAGTTCTTCTGGGCCCAGTGGCTGCGCACCCAGCCCGCCCTCGACCCGGCCCGGCACGACCGCACCGACCTCGGCACCTACCTCGCCCTCATCGAGGACACCGCCCGCGCCATGGTCGCCCTCGACGCCGGCACCCCGCTGCCCGGCAGCGGACGCACCGCAGCCGAACTCGGACGCCTGGACGCCTTCGACAGCAAGGAGTTCGCCGCGCTGTCCGCCCCGATGACCGACAGCAAGCCGGGCAAGCCGGCCTACGCCCTCAGCTACCGGAGCGCGCCCGGCTGCCGATAGGCTTCGCCCCGACGACAGGGGGTGGTATGCCGATCGCCATCGCGGTGACCAGCGCCGACCTGGTGCTGCCGGCCACCGATCCGCACACCCCCGGTGCCCATGTCCTCACCCCGCCGGGCGAACAGGACTTCCCCACCGCCCTGGCGGAGACGGCCGGGCTGCTGGAGCGGCACGGCCATGTGATCGCCGTCTACCCGGCCACCACCCCCCGCGCCCACGTCCAGCGGCTGCACGCCGTACGCGCCATGCTGGAGAGCGACCGCATCGCGCTGCTGTCCACCTCGCTGCCCCCGCTGGGCGCCGCCGTACTGGTGCGCCAGCTGCGGCAGTTGTCGGTGTGCGACTTCAGCCCCGGGGTGCTCGGCGCCGCCACCCGGCTGCTGTCGCACTACATCTACGCGGGCGCGCTGCTCGGCTCGGCCGCGCGCACCGACCGGCTGCCGGTCCCCCTGCCGCCGGTGACCGGACCGCGCTCGGCCGTCTCCGCACCGCACGCCGTCCTCGCCCGCCCCACCGCCCAGCTGGTACCGGCGGGCGACCGCTCCGGCGCGGCCGGCCTGGCCGGGCCGCAGTTCGCCACCACCCTCACCTACGCCGCCGGCCGGTTCGACACCGCCTGGGTCACCGGCCCGCTGGCCCGGCAGTGGCAGGTGCAGGGGGTGCACCCGGTGCCGCTGCCCGCGCAGTCGCCCGGCTGGTGGCACACCCCCAAGCTGGTGGAGTTCGCCGCCGCCATCCACGACGCCTCACTGCTCTACCAGATGGTGTCCTCGATGCGTCAGGAAGCCTGCCACTGGTGCGGTTTCACCCTCATCGGCGACCGCTGCGCCTTCTGTTCGGCGCCGGTATCCACCGGACGGGAGCGCCCGGCGATCGGCGGCGGCCACCGCAAGGCGCTGGCGCGGTGAGCCGCATTTTGGCACCGATATCCCCAACGGCCGACGCGCTGTCCGACGCAGAAGGTAAAAAGACTCCATGAATGCTCGTCAGCGCCGCGGCTTCCTGCTGCTGCTCGTCTCGGCCCTGCTCGCCCTCGGCGCGTTCGCCGGGGTGGTCGCGGTGATCAACGACGTGGAGTCGAAGGTCGGCCCCGAAGTGACGGCGTACGAGCTGGGCGAGGACATCGAGCCCTACACCGAGCTGCGCGCCGACCAGCTGCGCGAAGTCTCCATCCCCGAGCGCTACATATCCGACTCGGCGGTCACCGACCTGGCGCAGATCGAGGGCAAGGTCGCCCTCTCCCCGCTGACCGAGGGCTCGCTGCTCCAGCGGGACATGATCGCCGACCGGCCGGAACTTGCCCCCGGCCAGCAGGAGATCGCGGTACTGATCGACGCCTCCACCGGCGTCGCCGGCAAGATCTACCCCGGCGCGAAGATCAACCTGTACGCGGCCTACCGGGTACGGGAGACCGGGACCGACGACGGCGACGAGATCGAGATGGTCCGGCTGATGGTCAACAACGCCGAGGTGATCGAGGTCGGCGACCTGACCGAGGTCGAGGAGGACCGCCGTACCACCGAGGCCGTGCCGATCACCTTCGCCCTCGACCACCTGGACGCCGAGCGGGTCACCTTCGCCGAAGCCTTCGCCGAGCAGGTGCGATTGGCCCTGGTCGCTCCCGGGGAGGAGCAGGAGATCCCGGAGGAGGAGCGCACGTACACCATCGTGGGCGACCTGGCCGGCAGCCCGCACAGCGGCCTCCCGCTGGGGCAGATTCCGTGACGAGCATGGGGTTGGGGTGGCTTGGATGACGACGCGCATTCTCCCGGCGGTGGGCGACCCGGACACCGCGCGCTCACTGATCACGCTGCTCAGCCGGCTGCCCGGCAGCGAACCGATGCGCTCGGTGCCCGACTCCGTCACCCTGCTGGACACCCTCGCCGCGCTCTCCCACGAGTCGGTCGCCGGGCTGCCCGAAGTGGTGATCATCCACGAACGGATCGGGCCGCTGCCCGCGCTGGAGCTGATCCGCGAAGTGGCGCTGCGCTTCCCCGCGGTCGGCGTGGTGCTGGTCTCCGCCGATCCGACCGCCGGACTGTACTCGGCGGCGATGGACGCCGGCGCGCGCGGGCTGGCCGGACTGCCGCTGTCCTTCGAGGAACTGTCCACCCGGCTGGCCGCAGCCGCCCAGTGGGCCGCCGGGATGCGGCGCCACCTGGGCCTGGGCGACAGCCCCGGCACCGGCCCCGGCGGCCGGCTCGTCACCGTCTCCGGCGCCAAGGGCGGCGTGGGGGCCACCCTGCTGGCCACCCAGCTGGCGCTGGCCGCCCAGGGCTCCGCGCCCGCCGAGGGACGCGGCGTGGTCCTCGTCGACCTCGACCTGCTCAGCGGCGACGTCGGCTCCTTCTTCGACGTGCAGTTCCGCCGCTCGCTGGCCGACCTCGCGGGCATCGGCGACATCTCCCCGCAGGTGCTGGCCGAGGCGGTGTTCACCCACCGCACCGGACTGTCGATGCTCATCGCCCCGGCCGAGGGCGAACGCGGCGAGGACGTCACCGACACCACGGCCCGGCACCTGCTCACGGCGGTGCGGGCCCGGTACGACACGGTGATCGTCGACTGCGGCTCCCAGATGAACGCCGCCACCGCCGCCGCCGTCGAACTGGCCGACACCGCGCTGCTGGTCACCACCCCGGACGTGATCGCGGTCCGCGCCGTCAACCGCATGGTGCGCATGTGGGACCGGCTCCAGATCCGCAAGGCCGAAGGGGTGGTCACCGTCGTCAACCGGCTCAGCCGCTCCAGCGCCATCCAGCCGCAGCTGATCGCGCGGATCACCGGCACCCAGGTCGCCCGCCAGCCGGTGCCCGCCAACTTCCGGGAGCTCCAGGAGGCGCAGGACGCCGGCCGCATCCAGGACCTGGACGCCAAGGGCCCGGTCCGCCGCGCGATGTGGGCCCTCGCCACCGAACTCGGCCTCGCCGCCCCGCAGCCGGCCGGCGGCGGGGGCGGCAGCCGGCGCAAGGGACGCCGGGGATGAGCCCGGCGCTCCCGGCCGCACCGCACCGGGACGGCGCCGGGCCCGCGCCGTCCGGGCACCGCGCGCGCCGCCCGCACCGCGCCCGGCCCGTGCGCGCCGCCCGGCCCGCGCACGCCGCGCCGCCCGCGCGCTCCGCCCGGTCCGACCGGGGCGCGGTGCTCGTCGAGTTCACCGGGATGTTCCCGCTCATCCTGCTGATGCTCGCGGTCGTCCTCCAGTGCGCCGTCATCGGCTACGGCTTCCACCTCGCGGGCAACGCCGCCGACGAGGCCGCCCGCGCCGGGGCCGCGGCCGGCGGCGGCGAAGGCGCCTGCGGCGAGGCCGCCCGCGCCCACATCCCCGACTCCTGGTCGATGAGCGTGTCCTGCCCGCTCCAGGGCGAGGTCCGCCAGGCCCGCGTCGAACTCCGGGTGCCGGTGCTCTTCCCCGGCGCCTTCAACCTCCCCATCACCATCTCCGGCACCGCCGGCGCCGTCCAGGAGGGACCGTGAGGCGCCGGGCCCGCACCTCGCGCGGCGACCGCGGCGTCACCGCCGTGGAGTTCGCCGGCTGGCTGCCGCTGCTGCTGATCGTCGCGCTGGCCGCGCTCCAGCTCGGCATCGCCGGCTACACGGCGCTCCAGGCCGGATCGGCGGCCCGCGCCGCCGCCCGTACCGCCTCCCAGGACGAGATCGCCGACCTGTACCAGACCAGCGGGCGGGCCGCGATGAGCGGCTGGCTGGCCGGGAACACCCGCTTCGAACTCTCCGCCTGCGGCGAGACGGCCACCGTCACCGCACACGTCACGGTGCCCTCGGTCCTGCCCTTCCTGAACAACCTCGGCGAGGCCAGCAAGACGGTGACCATGCCATGCGACTGACGAAGGGACCGCAGCGATGGGCCTGAGAGCACGCGTCCACGCCCAGCAGGAGCCGGGAGCCGGCCCCGGGCCCGGCGAGCAGGACCGCCTCGTCGCCGTCTACCGCGCCAAACTCCTGGAGGAGATCGACCTCGCGGAGATGTCGGCGCTCTCCACGGCCGACCGCCGCGACCGGCTGGAGCGCGTCCTCGGCCACATCCTCAGTCGCGAGGGGCCGGTCCTCTCCACCCAGCAGCGCGCCCTGCTCATCCGCCGCGTCGTCGACGAGGCGCTGGGCCTGGGCATCCTCGAACCCCTCCTGGAGGACGCCTCCATCACCGAGATCATGGTCAACGGGCCCGACCAGATCTTCGTCGAACGCTCCGGCCGCGTGGAACAACTGCCGCTGCGCTTCGCCTCCGAGGACCAGCTCATGCAGACCATCGAACGGATCGTCTCCACCGTCAACCGCCGCGTGGACGAGTCCAACCCGATGGTCGACGCCCGGCTCCCCACCGGCGAACGGGTCAACGTCATCATCCCGCCGCTGTCCCTGTCCGGCCCCGCCCTCACCATCCGCCGCTTCCCGCGCGCGTACACCCTCGCCGAACTCGTCGGCTTCGGCACCCTGGACGAACACCTGGTGCTGCTGCTCGCCGGGCTGGTGCGCGCCAAACTCAACATCATCGTCTCGGGCGGCACCGGCTCTGGGAAGACCACGCTCCTCAACGCGCTCTCCGGCCTGATCCCCGAGGGCGAGCGCATCGTCACCGTCGAGGACGCCGCCGAACTCCAGCTCCAGCAGAGCCACGTCATCCGCCTGGAGTCCCGGCCCCCCAACATCGAGGGCAAGGGCGAGGTCACCATCCGCGACCTGGTGCGCAACTCCCTGCGCATGCGCCCCGACCGCGTCATCGTCGGCGAGGTGCGCGGCGGGGAAACCCTCGACATGCTCCAGGCCATGTCCACCGGCCACGACGGCTCGCTCGCCACCGTGCACGCCAACAGCGCCGAGGACGCGCTCCTGCGGCTCCAGACCCTGGCCTCCATGTCCGAGATCAAGGTCCCCTTCGAAGCGCTGCGCGACCAGATCAACAGCGCCGTGGACGTCATCGTCCAACTGGTACGGCACCCGGACGGCACCCGCCGCCTCAGCGAGATCGCGGTGCTCGCCTCGCACGGCCGGCAGCCGTTCACCATCGCCACCGTCGCCGACTTCGGCGCCGAACCGCTCACCCCCGACGGCACCGTGCACGGCCGATTCCGGCACTACCCGATACCGCGCGCCATCGCCGACCGGCTGTACCTGGCGGGCGAACAGATCCCGCAGGCGTTCGGCGTCCACCTGGACGACAGCCAGCTGGCCACCAGAGAGGCGCGGTAGTGGCAGGAGTGGAAGCGCAGATGGGCATCGCCCTGGACAGCGGCGCGGCGCGGGTCACCCTCAGCCTGGCGCTCGGCGCGCTGGTGCTCGCGGTCGCCGGGTGCTACGTGTACGTCACCGGCCGCGCCGCCCGGCGCGCGCTGCTGGCGCGGCTCTCCGCGGGCGGGCCGGAGGGCGCCGCCCCCGCGGGGGCCGGCGGCGGGCGGGACGGGGACCGCCCGTTCGCCGCCCTCGACCAGCGGCTGCGCGGCACCCGCGTCGGCCGGTCGATCCGGCTGAAGCTCCAGTCCACCGGCCTGGAACTGACGTCCGGCGAGTACGTCGCGTACGTGCTGGGCGCGATGGCCGCGCTGTGGGCGGTGGGCCATGTGCTCCTCGCACCGTTCTTCGGGCCGGTCTTCGGCCTCCTCGCGATCTGGGGCGGCAACGCGTTCCTCGGCTGGCAGCGCACCAAACGCACCGAGAAGTTCATCGGCCAGCTCCCCGAGCTGGCCCGGCTGATCGCCAACGGCACGGCCGCCGGCCTGGCGCTGCGCACCGCCCTGTCGATGGCGGCCGAGGAGATGGACGACCCGGCCGGCGCCGAACTCGCCCTGGTCGCCAACCAGCTCACCGTCGGCCGGTCCCTGGACGAGGCACTGGGCGAACTGGGCGAGCGGCTGCCCTCGCGCGAACTGAACGTCCTGGTCACGACGTTGATACTGGCCAACCGGGCGGGCGGCTCCATGGTCGGCTCGCTGCGCAATCTGACCGCCACCCTGGAGGAGCGCAAGGAGACCCGGCGCGAGGTGCGCACCATGCTCGCCGAGGTCAACGCCACCGCCGTCACCGTGCCGCTGCTCGGCCTGGGCGCGCTGCTGATGATCAACGGCATGGCGCCCGGCGCGCTGGGCCGGGTCACGGCGAGCCCGGGCGGCCAGATCGCGATGGTGATCGCGCTGGCACTGTACGCGGTCGGCTTCGTGGTGGTCCGCCGCTTCGGCCGGATCGACGTCTGAGAAGGGGCGCTGACGCATGCTCGCACTGCTGCTCGGCCTGGCGATGGGCGCCGCGGTCCTCGGCATCGTGACCGCGATACGGCTGCTGCGCACGCCCTCGCCGCTGCCGCCCGATCTGGCGCTGGCGCTGGAGATCGGGGCCACCCGGGTGACGGTGGCCGGGTCCGCCGTCGACCGGCTGGGGATACGCTTCGCCCCGCTGGTGCTGCGGCTGATGGGCCCGGAGCGGGTGGAGCGCAAACGCCGCAGGATCGACCAGGCCGGCAACCCGCAGGGCCTGACGGTGGAGCGCTACGCGGCCCGGCGCGCGGTCTACGGCGTCTTCGGGGTGCTGCTGACGCTGATCTTCCTCGGCAACGGCTGGCCGTTCTTCGCACTGTTCGCCCTCGGCTTCGGCGCGTTCGCGGCGGACGCGGTGATCTGGCAGAGCATCAGGGAACGCCGGGACGTCATCGACCGCACGCTCCCCGACTTCCTGGACGTGCTGGCGGTGGTCGTCTCCGCCGGTCTCGGCTTCCGGCAGGCACTGGAGCGGGTCTCCGCCCGCTACGAGGGGCCGTGGGCGGACGAGATCCGCATCACGCTGCGGCAGATGGACATGGGCGTCTCCCGCCGCCAGGCCTTCGACGACCTGCGGCGCCGCAACGACTCCGAGCCGGTGAACCAGTTCGTCACGGCCCTCCAGCAGGGCGAGGAACTCGGCGCGCCGATCGCCGACACGCTGGTACAGATCGCCACCGACATGCGCCGCACGGACGCCCAGAACGCCCGCCGCCGCGCGGCGAAGGCGATCCCCAAGGCGACGCTGGCGACGCTGGTGTTCATGGTGCCGGCCACGATGATCGTGATCGTGGCGGGCATGATCCTGGGCTCCGGCACCAACATCACGGACATCCTGAACGGCCGCTGAACCCCGCCCGCCCGGCCGCGCCGGCCACGATACGGTGCCTTTGCCGAGGTCTCCCTGCCCAACTGGCCCCGGGTGTGGCACAGTCAGTGCCGACAGGTGTGTGTACGGGTTGGCCCGCGGCGAGCGGGAGGGGGTCGGGCATGCTGCGTCCACGCTTCAACCAGGCGTCTTCCGGGCAGAGTCATTCCCCGGACCCCGATGCCGGGCACATACCACCTCGGGGCATGAGCAAGCCGGGCGGAACGGGGCCGGCCGGGGGAAAAGGACGCCATGAGCAGGATGCTGCTGAACTGGAGAAAGACGGTCGTCACCCACCTGACGACCCGCCGCCACACCGACCGCGGCGCGGGCTTCGTGGAGTACGCGGGCCTGCTGCTGCTGATCGCGGCGATCGTGGGTGTGGTGTTCAGTCTGGGGCTGGACACGCAGATCAGCAACGCCATTCAGCGAGCGGTGACCAGCGTCCTGGGCAACTGATACCCGCCGGTCGGGGCGGTGACCGGGGGGCGGTCTTTCCGCTGTACATCGCGGTGGTGACGCTGACCCTCCTGGCCGCCTTCCTCTTTCTGGTCTTCGCCCAGGCCGCCGTGGTGCGCAGCGAGGGGCAGTCGGCGGCCGACGCCGCCGCGCTGGCCGCCGCCCAGGAGGCCAGGGACCGGCTGCTGGACGGAGGCGGTGACTGGGGCGACATCGTGGCCGGTGACGGGTTCGCCGTGGGTTCGGCGTGCGAGGCCGCCGCCCGGCTGGCCGGGCGGAACAACGCCACGGTGGCCTCCTGCGATCCGGACCGCGCACGGACCGGCTACACCGTGACGGTGGAGACCGGCCGTACGGTCGGCGACTCCCTCATCCCCGGCACGGAGCAGCAGACGGCCCAGGCGCGGGCGACCGCGGTGATCAGGGGCCTGTGCGATGTGGACACCGACGAGGAAGATCTCGTCGAACTCCGCTGCGAAGAGGATCGGCGCTGGTCGTTCGACCCGCAGGACGAGGAGACCTGGCCCGACGCCCGCGACCTGTTCCGGGTGTACCTGGACGAATGACCCTCGACGAGTGAACGCAAAGGAAAAGCGAGCAGATGGATCTCCGCGACAGCAAGTCCCGCCTCATCCTCATCGTTGTCGCTCTCGGGGCTGCCCTGGTGATCGCGGTGGCCAGTTGCAGCGGAGGCGGGGGCGACGACGACAACGCCGGCACGGGCGGCGATGACACCGCGCAGTCGTCCGGCGGCGGCGCCGGTGACGGTGGTGGTGAGCAGGACGACGCGCCGGGTGACGACGCGCCGGACGATTCCGGCTCCACCGAGGTGCTGGCGGAGAGCACGGGAGAGGGTGGCATCACCCTCACGTTCACCCGCGCGCAGCGGGAGGCCGGAGGGTTCCTCACCGTGGAGGGGACCATCCGGAACGACAGCAGTGAGACCTGGTTCGACGTGGGCTGGGCCGGTCCCGAGCGGGAACTGCGGGACAACGCCTTCTCCATGGCGGGTTCGTCCCTGGTCGCCGCGGAGGAGGGGAAGCGGTACCTGATTCTCCGCGACACCAGTGGCCGCTGCCTGTGCACGGGGTTCGGTCCGGGGATCCCGCAGGGCGAGACCGTCGAGTGGTTCGCCCAGTTCCCGGAGCCCGATCCGGCCACCACCGAGGTGCAGTTCCAGATCGGCAACATGCCGCCCGCCACCCTTGAGATCCGCTGAGAGGCGAGCCAGATGACGTATCGACCCCATGTGCCCGTCCGCGTGTCGCTGGTCGCCGCCGTCGGCACCGTCGCGGTGCTGGCCTGGAGCACCCCGGCACTGGCGGACGAGGGCGACGACACGTTCGAGCAGCCGCCCGGCTACGAGGCCCCCGCGGTGCCGGACATCGACGCGAACGCTCCGGGACTGATGCTGGGCGACGGGGCCACCCTGGCCGAGCCGCGGGTGCTGGACATCAAATTCATCACGGAGGACCTGGGCAGTGCGGCGGATCCGCCGCCGAACAGCGGTGGCAGCAATGAGGAGCCACCGCCCGCGAACCCCGACCCGGACCCCGATCCGGTCCCCAACCCGGGAACGGGTGGGGAACAGCGCGAGGAACGCACCGGGGGCCAGCACAAGTTCACGCTGCAGACGGACGTGGTGTTCGGCAAGAACAGCGACGAGATCACCGAGGAGTCCCGCGCCGCGCTCGCCGAGGTGGCCGCCGCGATCGACGAGTACCAGCCGGAGCAGGTGAACGTCTTCGGCTTCACCGACAACCTGGGCTCGTACGAGAACGGCGTGACCCTGTCCGCCAACCGCGCGCGCAACACCCAGACGGTGCTGCTGGAGCTGATCGAGGACCCGTCCGGCATCACCTTCAACGTCCGCGGCTACAGCGAGGACTACCCGCTGTACGACAACAGCACCGAGGAGGGCCGGCAGAAGAACCGCCGGGTGGAGATCTCCTGGCCGAGCGGCAACTGACGCACCGCGCGTGGTCAGTCGCTGGGCTTCCACTGGGTGGCGGTGACGAGGTAGCTCCGCAGATCCTGGTTCTGCGGAGCGGGCTCGGCCCGGTCGATCCACAGCAGAACGATCGTGCCTTCCCCGGTCTCGACGCACAGACCGGTGTCCGCGTGCAGAATGGTGTCGGCGCGGATGTCCTCGACGGCGATGGGGTTCGGGACGTCCGACCGGTGGGCCGCGTCGTAGCACTCCTGTGCCGACAGACCGGGGCTGTCGGCGATTCCGACGAACGCGTCGCTGTGGAAGGCCATGCCCTCGTTCAGCGCGGTGGGCTGGTCGCAGAACTGGTAGGTGATGTGGGAGCTTTCGGGGACGTCCCCCAGGGTGCCGACCGGTGACGTGGTGTCGACCGTCATCTCCTCCAGATCGACCCGGGTGACATTGGCTCCGTAGCAGGTGCCGAGATGGGCCTTGATGTCCTCCAGGAACAGGGGCGCCTTGATCGTGAGGGCCACCTCCGACGCCGTCAGCCGGTACGCCGCGTCCGGGTCCTGCGCCGGGTCCGGCTCCGCCTCCTCGCTCCCGCCCGGCTCACCGGCGTCGCTCCGCTCCCCGTCCGGGTCCGCCGCCCCGCCGCCGCCGTCGTCCGCGTCCGCCGGGTCCGGGTGCGGGTCGTCCTGCGGCGAGCCGGCGGCGTCCGGGGCGGCGGGGGTGCCGGTGTCCGGCAGCAGCATCGCCGCCGTCACGCCGCCCACCGTCGCCGCCAGGACGGCGGTGGTGGCCACCGCGATCGCCAGCGTGGGGCGCGGCCGGCCCGCCGCCGGTACCGCCGTGGTCGTGGCCGGGGCCGCTGTGGTCACCGCCGGGGCCGTCTCCGGCGGGGGCGGCGGCAGGGTGGGGGCGGGGGCGTCGGGCGGGCGGACGGTGTCGCGCTGCGAGACCTGGGCGGCCAGTGCCGGTGGCAGCCAGCCGTCCCGGCGCTGGAGGGTCTGGCCGGGGGACAGGGCGCGGCACATCTCCACCACCTGCGCCGGTCCTGGCCGGTCCGCCGGGCGTTTGGCCAGGCAGGCGGCGATCAGCGGGCGCAGGACCTCGGGGGCGGCGCTCAGGTCCGGGTCCTCCTGGACGATGCGGTACATCAGTCCGTGCGCCCCGCCTTCCCCGAAGGGGTGGCCGCCGGTGGCCGCGAAGTGGGCGACGATGCCGAGCGCGAACAGGTCGGTGGCGGGTCCGGCCGGCGGGTTGCCGACGATCTGTTCCGGTGCCATGTACGCGGGGGTGCCCACCCGGACGTCGGTCCCGGTCAGCGCCGTCGTGTCGGCCGCCTGCGCGATGCCGAAGTCGATCACCTTCGGGCCCTCGGCGGACAGCAGCACATTGCCCGGCTTCAGGTCCCGGTGCACCACGCCCGCCCCGTGGATCGAGGCCAGCGCCTCGGCGACCCCGGCCACCAGCAGCAGTACGGTGTCCAGCGGCAGCGGCCCGTGCCGGCGTACCGCTTCGGCGAGCGGGAAGCCGGGGATGTACGCGGTGGCCAGCCACGGGGCGGCGCCCTCGGTGTTGCTGTCCAGTACGGGCACGGTGTACGGCCCCTGGACGCGCCGCGCGGCGCGTACCTCGGCGGTGAAGCGGCGGCGGAAGTCGGGGTCCTCGGCGAACTCGCCGCGTACCACCTTCAGCGCGATGGGCTGCCCGCCCCGGGTGTAGGAGAGGTAAACGGCCCCCATGCCGCCCGTCCCGATGCGGGCCCGCAGCGCGTAACCGGCGACCTCTCGCGGGTCGGTCGGCCCGAGCGGGCCGAACTGCGGCCTGGGTGGTGGGTGTTCGTCGTGCGCGGCCATGGAGTCCCCCCTGGCGGTGACGGCGTACGGGCGTACCGGCGCATGGTAGCGGGGGCCCGCGCGCGGCCCGCCGCCGTACCGGCCCGGTCCGCCGTTCCCGGCGGCGCGGGTGCCCCTTCGAACGCGTTTCCCCCCGCGCGTCCCGGCCGCCCTGCGCGCACCGCCGGGGCGCTCCGTACGCCCCTCACCTGCGGTCCCCGACCGCGAACCGGGGCCACCGGATCACCGTCGGTAGTGTGAGGGAAGGGCTTGTGCGAAGGGGGTCACACTCTCCTGTCACGTACGGTAGGGTTCCCTTCAGTCAGTCACGCTGACACCGAAACTGCCAGCGTCGTCACTCCCACCCCGGCGACGTCTGGCGGGGCGGACCGTGAGCCACCCCCCCCGCTCCGGTCCCCCCATACAAGCGGGCCGGTCTGCCCTCCCCCCCACTCGGGCGGACCGGCCCGCAGTATGTCCGCGCCCCCCGCCCAGCCCGTACGCTCGGCCGGGTGCATGCGCTGCTGATCCTCGCCGCCGCCGGGTACGGAGCCCTGATCGGACCGCTCCTCACCCGGCCCCGCTACCGGCTGACCGTGGAACCGGAGGAGCCCTGGCGCTCCGCCTGCCCGGCCGGTCATCCGCTGCCGCCGCCGTGGCAGGGCGGCTGGCTCGGCACCGCGCGCTGCGCCGCCTGCCCGCCCGCGACCCGCCGCTACGGCACGCCGGCGCACGCCCTCGCCCTCACCCTGTGGACGGCCGCCGGCTGCGCGGCGCTGGCCGCCGCCACCGGCCCCCGCCCCGAACTCGCCGTCTGGCTGCTCGCCGTCCCGCCCGTCGTACTGCTCGCCTCGGTGGACCTCGCCGTGCAGCGGCTCCCCGACCCGCTGACCCTGCCGCTGGCCGCCGCCCTGCCGGTCGCGCTCGGCCTGGCGGCCCTGGCGCCCGCCGCGGCCGGCAGCTGGCCGCGGGCCCTGCTCGGCGGGCTCGTGCTGGGCGCCGTCTACTTCGTGCTCTTCCTCGTCAATCCGCGCGGCATGGGCTTCGGCGACGTCAAGCTGGCCGTCCCGCTGGGCACCGCGCTGGGCTGGTACGGCTGGGACGTGGTCTTCTTCGGCACCTTCACGGGCTTCCTGCTGGCAGCCGGGTACGGCCTGACCCTGGTGCTGGCCCGCCGCGCGACCCGCAGGACGGCCGTGCCGTTCGGCCCCTTCATGGCCCTGGGCGCCCTGGTCGCCCTGCTCCTCGGAGGACTCGCCGCCTCCTGAATCCGGCTACTGGCGCACAGCACCCACTTCTATGCGTTACGGTGGAATACCCCCCCTCGGGCCGGTCCGTATCCCCCCCACGGACCGGCCCGCTTTCTGTTCCGGCGCCGCCCTGCCCTACAGTGCTGAGTTCCGGCGGCTCTGGGTGTGTGCGAGGGGATGCGGCGTGACTGGTCAGGGGATCTTCGACAGGGGGCGGAACAAGGTCCGCCGTCTGTTCGTGCGGTTGTACGCACGCCGCGAGAAGGGCAAGCTCGGCCGGCTCGGCACCGACGGCGTGCCCAAGCACATCGGGGTGATCCTGGACGGCAACCGCCGCTGGGCGAAGGCCGCCGGGGGCACCACCAAGGACGGGCACGAGGCGGGCGCGGCCAAGATCCAGGAGCTGCTGGGCTGGTGCGCCGAGACCGACGTCGAGGTGGTCACCCTGTGGATGCTCTCCACCGACAACCTGGCCCGGCCCGCCGAGCAGCTCGATCCGCTGCTGACGGTCGTCGAGGGCGCGGTGCGTGATCTGGCGGCGGACGGCCGCTGGCGGGTCCACCACGTGGGTGCGCTGGACGTGCTGCCCGAGCGCACCCGGACCGTCCTCCAGGACGCGGAGGAGGTGGCCGGAAAGCGTGAGGGGATACTGGTCAATGTCGCCGTCGGCTACGGCGGGCGGCAGGAGATCACCGACGCGGTGCGCTCGCTGCTGGCCAAGCGGGCCGCGGAGGGCCAGACGCTCGACGAGGTCGCCGAGTCCCTGGGCGTCGAGGACATCTCCGAGCATCTGTACACCCGCGGCCAGCCGGACCCGGACCTGGTGATCCGCACCAGTGGTGAGCAGCGTCTCTCCGGTTTCATGCTCTGGCAGTCGGCCCATTCCGAGTACTACTTCTGCGAGGCGTACTGGCCGGCCTTCCGCAAGGTCGACTTCCTGCGGGCGCTGCGCGACTACGCCGCCCGGCACCGCCGCTACGGCGTCTGAGGGGCGGCCGGGCGCTCGGGTGCCCGGCCGATCGGGTCACCGGAGCCCGGAAAGCACGTGATTCATCCGGTTTTACCCTCTCGTTCCTTCGGTCACCATCCCATGTCCGCCGAGCGGGCATGGGATGGTGCCGTCCGAGGGGTTGTTCGCATGAGATGCGAAGGCAGCGGGCATATTCATCGCGGATCGGGCGTCAGCCCCGTCCGCCGGGAGGCCCGTTTGCGTACCACGGACATGGACCAGGGCCGGTACCCGGCCCGTGCGTGCCATGGGTCCCATGGAGGCGGCGGGCCCACGCCGGCCAGCAGACGCCGGGCGTCGCACGTACCAGCGGCGCCGCGTCATCCACACCTCTCCCGAGGGGGTTCGTCCACACGTGGTGACCAGCAAGAAGCGCCTGAGCGATCGGCGCATGTACGTCCTCGACACCAGTGTCCTCCTGGCCGACCCATCGGCGATGACCCGCTTCGACGAGCACGAAGTGGTGCTCCCGGTGGTCGTCATCACCGAACTGGAGGCCAAGCGCCACCACCCGGAGCTGGGGTATTTCGCCCGGCAGGTGCTGCGCAGGCTGGATGAGTACCGGGTGCGGTACGGCCGTCTCGACACCCCGCTGCCCATCGGCGATCTGGGCGGCACACTGCGGGTGGAGCTGAACCACTCGGATCCGGCCATTCTGCCGCCGGCCATGCTGACCGGCCGCGGACAACTGCTGGACAACGACACCCGCATCCTGGCCGTCGCCCGCAACCTCCAGGCGGAGGGGCACGATGTGACGGTGGTCTCCAAGGACCTGCCGCTGCGCATCAAGGCGTCCTCGGTCGGTCTGGCCGCCGAGGAGTACCGGGCGGAGCTGGCGATCACCGACTCCGGCTGGACCGGGATGATGGACATCACGCTGCCGGGCGAGACGGTGGACGAACTGTTCACGTCCGAGAGTGTGTTCGATCCACAGGCGGCCGAGCTGCCGGTGCACACCGGTCTGGTGATCTCCTCCGAGCGCGGGCGCGCGCTGGGCCGGGTGGCGCCGGAGGGCCGGGTGAAGCTGGTGCGCGGCGACCGGGAGGCGTTCGGCATCCACGGCCGCAGCGCGGAGCAGCGCGTCGCCCTCGATCTGCTGCTCGACCCGGAGGTCGGCATCGTCTCGATGGGCGGCCGGGCCGGCACCGGCAAGTCGGCGCTGGCGCTGTGCGCGGGTCTGGAGGCGGTGCTGGAGCGCCGCCAGCACCGCAAGGTGATGGTGTTCCGCCCGCTGTACGCGGTCGGCGGCCAGGATCTCGGGTACCTGCCCGGCACCGAGGCCGAGAAGATGAACCCGTGGGCGCAGGCCGTCTTCGACACCCTCTCCGCGGTGACGACCCGTGAGGTCATCGAGGAGGTGGTGGCGCGCGGGATGCTGGAGGTGCTGCCGCTCACCCACATCCGGGGCCGGTCGCTGCACGACGCGTTCGTCATCGTGGACGAGGCGCAGTCGCTGGAACGCAATGTGCTGCTGACGGTGCTCTCCCGGATCGGCCAGGACTCCCGGGTGGTGCTCACCCACGACGTGGCGCAGCGCGACAACCTGCGGGTCGGCCGGTACGACGGCGTGGTGGCGGTGGTGGAGAAGCTGAAGGGGCACCCGCTGTTCGCGCATGTGACCCTGACGCGCTCCGAGCGCTCCCCGATCGCGGCCCTGGTGACCGAAATGCTGGAGGAGGGACGGGTTTGACCGCCCGTCGGCGCTGATCGCGTCACCCGCCCGCCGCACTCCCATAGCGGCGGGCGGGTGAAGCGCAAGCCCCGTTCGGATGACTGCTCCTGTGACCTTTCCCACATCGAGCTGAATTGCTTCCCGCTCCACGTTTCCGGCAGTGTGTGCGTCTGTCAGGCCCCGCATACGGCACCGCCGCACCGCCATCGGCGCGGCACAGCACAGCGTTTGACAACTGAACAGCCGTCCGCCGTATGCCGCCCGAAGCACCACGCGGCCCCCTGCCGGTACGGAGGGGCCGCCGGGCCCGCGCCTTCAGCGACCCGCTGGTCCGTTCAGCGGTGAAGGCCCGCGCCAAGGGGCACGATTGCGCCCGTGGGGGTCACCCGGACGGGCGATGGTTGGAAGGAAACCGTGTGAGCCGGATTTCGGTCCGGGGATTCGCCGTGGCGTCTGCTACCGCGGTCACCACCGTCGGTGCTGCCGTCGGTGTTGCCTCGGGAGACGAGCAGGGCGGCGTCAGCGACATCGAGTTCGCCGCCGCCGACGCGACGCTGCTGGCGGACATACCCGCTGCCCCGAATGCCCAGCTGCACACCGCGTCGCTGGTCCAGCAGGCGGAGTCGCAGGCGGACGTCGCCGACGTCCAGACCCGCAAGGCGGCCGAGGAGGCCGCGCGGGTACAGGCCGCCTCCGACGCCCAGGAGCGCCGTGAGCGTGCGGAGCAGGAGGCCAGGGAGCAGGCGGAGCGCGAGGCCGAGGAGCAGCGCCAGCGCGAGGCGTCGGAAGCCGCCAGCCGGGCCGCCCAGCGGGCCTCGGCGCCGGTCCAGTCCTCGTACACCAAGGCGGAGATCCAGGCGATCGCCCGGGACATCGTGGCGGCCGACCAGTTCCAGTGCTTCTCCACGATCGTGGAGCGCGAGAGCGGCTGGAACCACACCGCCACCAACCCCTCCTCCGGCGCCTACGGCCTGATGCAGGCCCTGCCGGGTTCGAAGATGGCCTCGGCCGGCGCGGACTGGCAGACCAACCCCGCCACCCAGATCCGCTGGGGCGTCAACTACATGAACGAGCGCTACGGCAGCCCCTGCGGCGCCTGGGAGTTCTGGCAGGTCAACCACTGGTACTGACCCACCCGTCAGCACCCGGGCCCCGGCCTTTCGCGACATCCCCGTACCGATCACGGTACGGGGATGTCCGCTTCTGTGAACGCAACCCCGTCCCGCGCCCGGCGCAGGGTAACGTCGGGTCGCGACCGCGGTGCGAAAGCTGGGGGAAGAGGGAAACGGGATGTCTGGAGTGAGCCGGTTCAAGGCCGGCATGGCGCGGATCAACTCGCGCGTGTCGGCCTACCGGGCCGCGGCGGAGCGCGAGATACAGCGCCGCGAGCGGGAGGCCGAGGAGCGGGTCGCCCGGGACGCCGTGGGGGAGGACGGCGTGCCGGGCGCCCAGGAGGGGCTGCAGGCCCGGGTCCGCCGGACCGTGGCGCCGGATGTACCGGAGGCGGCGGCCGAGCGGCCGAGCGAGCCCGAGGCGGGCGGCGCGGCCGGCGGCGACGGTGGCGACGGCGGCTACGGGCCCGGTGCGCCGCCGCCGGCCGGCCAGCCGGAGCGCCCGGCGCCCGACACGGTGATCCCGTGGGGGGTTCGGGTCGCGGCCGAGGCCGGCTGGCGGGTGCTGGTGCTGGCGGCCGTGGTGTGGGTGCTCATCCAGGTGGTGTCGGCCGTCAGCCTGCTGGTGATCTCGTTCGCCGCCGGGCTGCTGATCACCGCGTTGCTCCAGCCGTTCGTGGGCCGGCTCAAGCGCTGGGGCCTGGGCCGGGGCGCGGCCACCGCGATCACCTCCATCGGCGGCTTCCTGGTGATGGGCGGCGTCGGCTGGTTCGTGGTCTGGCAGGTGATAGAGAACACCGACCGGCTGGTGGAGCAGGTCCAGGACGGTATCGACCAGCTGCGTGACTGGGTGCTCCAGCTGCCGTTCGGGGTGACCGAGGAGAACATCAACGAGACGGTCGACAACCTCAACACCTGGATCACCGATCACAGCGACGAGCTGACCTCGGCGGGTCTTGAGGGCATCAACTACCTCACCCAGTTCCTGACCGGCGCCGGTCTCACCCTCTTCGTGACGCTCTTCCTGCTCTACGACGGCCGCGGGGTCTGGTACTGGTTCCTCAAGCTGGTCCCCGCCCAGGCGCGGGACGGGGTGGCGGGCGCCGGGCCGCGGGCCTGGATCACGCTGACCGGCTATGTGCGCGGCACGGTGCTGGTGGCGCTGATCGACGCGGTCGGCATCGGGATCGGGCTGTTCGTGCTGAAGGTGCCGATGGCGGTGCCGCTTGCGGTGATCGTCTTCCTGTCGGCGTTCGTGCCGCTGGTGGGCGCCATCGCCTCGGGCGCGCTGGCGGTGGTGGTGGCGTTCGTGACGCACGGCGCCGTCACCGCGCTGATCGTGCTCGGTGTGGTGCTGCTCGTGCAGCAGATCGAGGGGCACATCCTCCAGCCGTTCATCCTGGGCCGGCTGGTGCGGGTGCATCCGCTGGCGGTGGTGCTCGCGGTGACGGCCGGCACGCTGCTGGCCGGTATCCCGGGCGCCGTGGTGGCGGTGCCGCTGGTCGCGGTCAGCAACACGGTGGTCGGCTATCTGCGGGCCTACCAGGCGGAGGCGGACCTGCGGGACGGGCGGCAGGGCCCGGGCGGGGCGACGATAGCGCCGCTGGCTCCGGTGAAGCCGCAGCCGCCGATAGACGCTCCGGGCTCCGAACGCCCCTGAGACGCGGTGGCGCGGGGGCGCTACCCGGCCCAGCCGTGCTGGGGCGGGTGGCGCTCCTCCAGCAGGACGCTCAGCGCGTCCGTCTGCGGTTGGCTCCACCCTTCGGAGGGGGCGATGTACGCCCAGCCGTCCACCGGGTTGGAGCCGTACCGGTGTCCGTGCGGTGCCGGTGAGCCGTACGAGACGGCCATGTCGACCGTGGTCTGCCAGAAGGTGACGAACGGGAACCAGTCGATCTGCGAGGTGACGTCCGGGCCCAGCGGCTCGTTCATCCACTCCGGCCGCTGGAAGAGCAGGTCGGGGGACCACCACACCACCGGGTCCGAGGCGTTCTGGAGGTAGATCACCCGGGGTTCCTCCCAGGGGCCCGGCTCCAGCAGCAGGTCGCGTTCGGGGAACTGGGCGAACCGTACGTGCCGCCCGCCGTCGTACACCGGCCGCCACACCGGGCTGCCGGGGTCGCGGTTGTCGGTCAGCTCGCGGTGGATGGGGGCGAAGTCGGGCGGGCCGACCAGCAGCGCGCCGTCGGTGCGGGCCAGCATGTCGTCCAGCCCGTCGAAGGCGTCCTCGATGGCGGTGACGGCGAGCGATTCGCCGAAGACGACCAGCTTGGGGCGGTCGTCCTCGGGCAGCCGCGACCAGTGCTCCCACACGGCGTCGACGAGTTCGCGGGTGGCGTTGCCGGCCTCCTCGCGGTCCACCACGAAGGAGGCCCAGCTGGGCAGGTAGGAGTACTGCATGGTGACGACGGCGGTGTCGCCGCCGTGCATGAACTCCAGGGCCTCCACGGTGGTCGGGTTGATCCAGCCGGTGCCGGTGGTGCCGGCGATGGCGAGCACCTCGCGGTCGAAGGCGCCGGTGCGCTCCAGTTCGCGCACCGCGAGGTCGGCGCCGTCCGGGTACTCGTCGTAGGCGGCGCGGCCCACGTAGACCCGGATCGGGGCGAGCGCGGGCTTTCCGGTGAACTCGGTGATCTCCTCGGTGGACAGGACCGTTCCGGTGAAGGTGCGGCCCTTGTTGCCCAGCTCCTCCCAGGGGACGAGGGAGTCGGGGCTGCCGGAGACCATGGGGGAGTAGGGGCGCATGACCCCGTCGTCGGTGCTGCGGTCCTTGGCGGCCGACAGCCGGTCGGCGATGGTGAGGACGCCCCGGTCCCAGACGACGTCGCGGGTGCCGTAGACGACGATGACGCTGGTGGCGGCGAGTCCCAGGGCGACGGCGGCGGGCCAGGGCAGCCCGATGTGGTTGAGCCAGCGGGTGATCAGCCGGGTGAGCAGCCGGATGGCGCGGGCGACGGCCACGAACAGCACCAGCACGCCGAGCGAGATCAGCGCGATCATCAGGGAGTGCCAGGTGAGGGTGGGCGGCAGCTCCTGGAGCCGGCGCAGTTCGCGCTGCATGTCGGCGCTGCGGCCGAGCATGATCGCGACCGCGAACGGGAGCAGCAGTTCGTAGCCGAGCCAGGCGCGGGCGCGGTAGCGCGGCGGGGGCTGCCAGGGCAGCAGCCGGTAGAGCGCGGAGGCGGTGGAGCCCAGGCCGTAGCCGATGGCGGCGGTGATGCCGCCGATGGCGCCCTGGTAGTACCAGGGGCGGGGCACCAGCGAGGGGGTGAGGGAGAGCCAGAAGAAGAAGGTGGCGACCAGGCAGGCGGTGAGGTCGGGCCAGCGGCGCATCAGCCATTCGGAGCTGGGCCGGTCCCAGTAGGGCTTGCGGGCGTAGGCCAGGGCGAGGTCGCGGGTGCGGCGGGCGGCCGTACGGGCGAGGGCGGTGGCGCGGGCGGTGCCGTGCTCGGTGGTGCCGGCCGGGGACGGGGCGGGCCGCTCGTCTCCGTTGTCCCCCGTGGTGTGCTGCATTGGCTGTCTCCGACCGCTCCCTATGGCGTGACTGACCGTGTCCACGCGCCAGTGGGACAGACGCAGCGGTAGTGGGCCGAGTTGCTTCATTCCGTGTTGAACAAACTACAGGTTTCGACGGGATCCAATCGGTTGCCCTCGCGACGGGACGCGGGGGCGCCGGGGTCGGCTCCCGGGGCGAGTCTGCCGCGCGGAGCGCCGGTGCGCACGCCGTTTCCGGGCCGGGGCGGTCAACGGGCGGCGGGCTGCGCGCAGTTGCGCCATGATCGGGGAAATTGATCATCACCGCAGGTCAGCGGCTATGCAGCGCACGTATACACGTGGTTTATACGTGGTGTGTATAGTGGCCGGCATGTCCATCGGTCACACCCTGCTCGCCCTCCTCGAAGCCGGCCCCAGACACGGCTACGACCTCAAGCGCACCTTCGACGACCACTTCGGCCAGGACCGCCCCCTGCACTACGGGCAGGTCTACTCCACGATGTCCCGGCTGCTGAAGAACGGCCTCGTCGAGGTGGACGGCATCGAGGCCGGCGGCGGCCCCGAACGCAAGCGCTACGCCATCACCGACGCCGGCGTCACCGACGTCGACGGCTGGCTGCGCACCCCGGAGAAGCCCGAGCCGTACCTCCAGTCCACCCTCTACACCAAGGTCGTCCTCGCCCTGCTCACCGGGCGCGACGCCAACCAGTTGCTGGACACCCAGCGAGCCGAGCACCTGCGGCTGATGCGGCAGCTCACCCGGCGCAAGAGCGGCGGCGACCTCGCCGACCAGCTCATCTGCGACCACGCCCTGTTCCACCTCGAAGCCGACCTGCGCTGGCTGGAGCTCGCCGCCGCGCGCCTGGACCGGCTCGCCAAGGAGATCCACCCATGACCGCCCTGCTCACCGCGGAAGGACTGCACAAGTCCTACGCCAGCACCCCCGCCCTGGCCGGCGCCGACTTCACCATCGACGCCGGGGAAGTCGTCGCCGTCATGGGCCCCTCCGGATCCGGCAAGTCCACGCTGCTGCACTGCCTGGCCGGCCTGGTGGCACCCGACGCCGGCCGCGTCCGCTACCAGGGGCGCGACCTCGCCGGCCTCTCCGACGCCGAACGCAGCGCCCTGCGCCGCGGCGACTTCGGCTTCGTCTTCCAGTTCGGCCGGCTCGTCCCCGAACTGAGCTGCGTCGAGAACGTCGCCCTGCCGCTGCGGCTCACCGGCACCAAGCGCAAGGACGCCGAGGCCCGCGCCACCGAGTGGCTGGCCCGGCTGGAGGTCGACGACGTCCGCCACCACCGCCCCGGCCAGATCTCCGGCGGCCAGGGCCAGCGCGTGGCCGTCGCCCGCGCCCTCGTCGGCAACCCCCGGGTGATCTTCGCCGACGAACCCACCGGCGCCCTCGATTCCCTCAACGGCGAGCGCGTCATGGAACTCCTCGTCCAGGCCGCCAAGGAGAGCAGCGCGGCCGTCGTCCTGGTCACCCACGAATCCCGGGTCGCCGCCTTCTCCGACCGCGAGGTCGTCGTCCGCGACGGCAAGGCCCGCGACATGGCGGGGGCGGTATGACCACCCCCGTCTCCGTGTGGGCGCGGGACCTGCTGATGGGTGTCCGGTTCGCCGTGGCCGGCGGCCGGCCCGGCTGGGCCCGCACCACCCTCACCGCCATCGGCGTCGGCCTCGGCGTCGCCCTGCTGCTGCTCGCCGCCTCCGCGCCCCACGTCCTCAGCGCGCGCGAGGCGCGCTCGGACGCCCGCGACCCCGTCTGGCACGAGGAACTGCCGCCCGGCAGCGACACCTTCCGGTACGAGGTCCTGGCCACCACGTACCACGGCGAGCAGGTGCGCGGCGTCCTCCTCCAGCCCGACGCCGGCCAGGACACCACCGCAACCCCGCCGCCCGGCCTGGACGCCTTCCCGGAACCCGGCGAGATGCTGGTCTCCCCGGCCCTGCAACGGATGCTCGACGCGTCCGGCAACGCGCCGCTGCGCGAGCGGCTCGCCGAATGGGAGGCCACCGGCACCATCGGCGACAGCGGGCTCGTCGGCCCCGCCGAACTCGCCTTCTACGCCGGGACCGACAGCCTCTCCGACACCTTCGCCGACGGCACCCCCAGCAACAACCGCAGCGACGCCTTCGGCACCACCTACCCGTCCACCCCGCTGCACCCCATGCTGATCCTGCTCATCCTGGTGATCTGCGTGGTGCTGCTCATGCCAGTGGCCGTCTTCATCGCCACCGCCGTACGGTTCGGCGGCGAACGCCGCGACCAGCGGCTGGCCGCGCTGCGCCTGGTCGGCGCCGACCGGCGCAGCACCCACCGGATCGCCGCCGGGGAGGCGCTGGCCGGCGCGGTGCTCGGACTGGTGGTCGGCGTGGCGCTCTTCCTGGTGCTGCGCTCCCTCGCCTCCCGGGTCAGCATCGCCGGTTTGAGCGCCTTCCCCGGCGACTTCGTGCCCAGCCCGCCGCTGACCGTGCTGATCCTGGTCGCCGTGCCGCTGTCCGCGGTGCTGGTCACCCTGTTCGCGCTGCGCGGCGTCGCCATCGAACCGCTGGGCGTCGTCCGCGACGCCGTCCCCCGGCCCCGGCGGCTGGGGTGGCGGCTGATCCCGGC
This sequence comes from Streptomyces harbinensis, assembly GCF_900116145.1. Taxonomy (GTDB): domain Bacteria; phylum Actinomycetota; class Actinomycetes; order Streptomycetales; family Streptomycetaceae; genus Streptomyces; species Streptomyces carpaticus. Next base: position 89,033 of record NZ_FPAB01000005.1, read on the forward strand.
CGTCCTCGGACTGCTGCTGCTCCTGCCGTTGGCCGGCTCGTACTCCGCCGGCGGCGACGGTGCCCGGGAGATCCAGGCCGGGGCCGGCATCGTGCTGGTACTCGTCGGGGCCACCGCGTTCCTGCCGTGGATGGTCGAACGGTGCGTCGCCGCTTTCCGGGGCGGCCCCGTCTCCTGGCAGCTGGCCGTGCGCCGGCTCCAACTCGGCAGCGGCCCCGCCTCCCGCGCGGTCAGCGGCATCACGGTCGCGGTGGCCGGGGCCATCGCCCTTCAGATGCTGTTCGGCGGGGTGCGCGGCGAGCAGACCGTGGAGACCGGGCGCGACACCGAACAGGCCCAGGTTCAGGTCAGCACCTACGGCATGGATTACGAGAACGGCTCCCGGCTCTTCGGCGAACTCGCCGGCACCCAGGGTGTGGCGGAGGTCTTCGGAACCTATTCCGGCTCCGCGGTCCGTCCCGAGGACCGGGACGGCATCGATGACCGGATCCCCATGGACGTGGTGGTCGCCGACTGCGCCACCCTGCGGCAGATGGCCGCCCTCACCGCGTGCGCCGACGGCGACGCCTTCATCAGCGTGGACCCGGACCAGGAAGCCGCGGCCGACTACGTCCCGCTGCCCGGCCCGGGTGACACCGTCGATCTGGGAGTGGACTCCGGGGGTGTCACGTACCCGGGAGGGCCCGCGCTGTGGACCGTCCCGGATGCCACCGAGCGGGTCGAACCGGTCTCCGGCGTGACCGGTCGGTGGGCGCACGGCATCCTGGCGACGCCCGCCGCGCTGGACGGTTCGATGATCGGCTACGGCTACACCGAGGCGGTGATCCGTCTCGCCCCCGAGGACCGGGCCGAGACCGTCGAGGAGTTGCGCACCCTCGTCTTCGGGCTGCCCGAACGCCCCTATCTGTGGCAGCTGCAATCGGAGAGCGTCTCGGACGAGTTCGCCACCGTCCAGCGCGGGCTGCTGGTCGGCGCGATCGCCGTCCTGGCCCTGATCGGTGCCAGCATGATCGTCTCCCAGCTGGAGCAACTGCGCGAGCGCAAGCGGCTGCTGGCCGCCCTGGTGGCCTTCGGCACCAAGCGCTCCACGCTCGGCGTCTCCGTGCTGTGGCAGACCGCCGTCCCGGTGCTGCTCGGCCTCGCGGTGGCCAGCCTCGCGGGCACCGTGCTGGGCGTCGTCCTCATGCGGATGGTCGGCCTGCAGGTCAGCGACTGGTTCGGCTTCCTGCCGATGGCGGCGGCCGGTCTGGTGGTCATCGCGGTGGTCACCCTCGCCAGCATGCCGCTGCTGTGGCGGCTGATGCGGCCGGAGGGCCTGCGCACCGAGTGACCGCCCCGGACCCCGCGCCCCGGCCCGCGCCCCCGGGCCACCACCGGTACCGCACACCGCGTGGTGGCCCGCGGCCCGAGCCGCTGGAGGGCTGAGCGTGCGCGGGCCGGGCGGTGCTCAGTCCGTCGCCGGCCGCGCCTCCGTCCGGCGCCACAGCTCCAGCGCCCGCGTCAGCCGGCCGGCGCGCTCCCGGATGGACCGGACGTCCTCCCAGGTCACCGCGTCCGCGTGGGCCTGGAGCAGCCGTTCGTGCTCGCTGCGGATGCGCTGGAGCGCCCGTACCCGGCGGGGGCTGGTACGCGGCATCGGCAGGCCGGCCAGCACCTCGTCCAGCTTCTCCAAGTCCTGGCGCGCCGCCAGCGCGGGCAGCTCCGCCCGCTCCCGTTCCTTCGCCAGTTGCTGCGGCGTCATCCGGGCCAGCTTGCGGGCCCGGGCCGTCGCCGCCCTGATCCGGCGGCGGCGCGGGGAGAGCACGAAGAACGTCTCCCGCACCAGCAGCCCGATCGGCAGCAGACCGACCAGCGCGATCAGCATCCACGGCGACACCCAGCCGCTGCCCCCGCCGGAGCCGCCGGCCGCCCGGTCCTCCCCGGCGCCGCCCCCGGAGCCGCCCGCCTCCGGTGCCGGCGCGCCCACCGCGTCGAGCAGCGCGTCCAGCGAACCGGCCGCGAAGTCGTCGCCGCCGGCCCGGGCCGACCCCGCCGACCGGACGAAGTCCGCGCCGCCGGCCACCGACATGCCGCTGATGTGCCCGCCGTGGTACGGGGAGAACCGGTAGACCACCACCCGCTGGTCCTCCTCCGGCGCCGTCCCCCAGTCGATGTGCCCGGCGAGCAGCCCGGCCAGCTCCGTGTCGTCCCCCGACCACGGCAGGTCATCGCCCAGCTGCAATGCCAGGACGTTCTCCGGCAGGAACGCCACCTTCACCGGTTGGCCGGCCTCGCTCAGCGCCTGCTCGTACTCCGCCTCCCGGTCGAAGCCGGGCACGCCCGGATGCACGAACAGGGACTGCCCGCCGAGCCGTTCGCCCGCCGCCGTCAGCAGATCGGTCTCCGCCAGCGCCGACGCCAGCAGCGCCAGCCGCCCGGGCATCTCCGGCACCGGGATCTCCGTGATGGCGCTGCCGCCGACGACGCTCACCAGATCGCTGATCGCGTACGGGACCCCGGGCCCGGTGGCCATCACGGCGGAGAAGTCGTCGTCCTCGAACTGGAGCAGCAGCGCGGCCCCGTCGTCCGCGAGGCCGTCCGCCAGGGCCGCCATGGTGGCGTCGGTCGGCCCGCTCACCCCGGACACCAGGGCCACCCGCAGCCCGGGCAGCTCCGCGAAGGCCGAGGCCAGCAACTCCTCGTCCAGGCCGGGGAACGCCTCGGTGACCGCCGGGTCCACGTAGTACCCGCCGTCCTCGGCCAGCGCGCGCACCCCGGGCGTCACGTCCCGGTCCAGCAGATCGGGCAGGGTCAGCAGGAAGTTGCCCTCGTTGATCCCGACCCGGTCCATCTCCTCGTCGAACAGGGCCCATTCGTCCAGCGACAGGCCCACCGTCGTGGTCTGCTCGCTGCGGTCCGGGCTGTCGGACAGCGCGCTGCGCACCTCGCTGTGGACCATGTACACGCCGGGCTCGCCGACGGCGGCGGCCAGTTGCTGGGACGCGGCGGCGTCCTCGCCGATCTCCTCGGTCACGAACGCGATCCGCACCGTCGTATCGGCCCGCGCGTACCGGGCGCGCAACAGGCCGACCAGCTCCGGGGAGACGCCCGCGTAATCCTCGGCGACCCAGACCGTCTCACCGCCGGACAGCGCCTCGATCGCCTCGTCCAGCTGCCCGGCCGCCCGCGCGGGCGGAGCGGTGAGCAGTCCGCACGCGAGCAGCACGCCCAGTACGCCGGCGAGCCACGCCCGCCGGCCGCCGGTGACCCTCATCCCGTCCCCCCTGTGCCGTATTCCTGTGGAATGCTAAGCCCGCTCACTGACAAGCGGTACGGAAGGGCGGGAACGGGGCGCCATGGCGGTCGGGGATCTTCTGGACGGCCGGTACCGGCTGGTGCGCAAGCTCGGCGAGGGCGGCATGGGCCAGGTGTGGCAGGCGCACGACGAGCGGCTGCGGCGGGATGTGGCCATCAAGACGGCCACCGACGGCGCGGACAGCTCCCTGGTGCGCCGCCTGGAACGCGAGGCGATGGCGGTCGCGCAGCTCGCCCACCCGCATATCGTCACGGTGCACGACCTGTTCACCGGCACGTTCGAGGGCGGCTCGGCCGTGATGCTGGTGATGGAGCTGGTGCCGGGTGAATCCCTGGACCGTACGCTCACCGGCGGGCCACTGCCGGTGGAGCGGGCGCTGACCTGGGGCGCCCAGATCGCCGACGCGCTGTCCGCCGCCCACGCGCCGGGCGTCGGCATCGTGCACCGCGACCTCAAGCCGGCCAATGTGATGATCACCCACGACCGGGTGAAGCTGCTCGACTTCGGGATCGCGCACCTCGCCGAGGGCATCGGCGAACGGCAGCGCACCTCCCTCACCGCCACCGGCACCGCCATCGGGACCCCCGACTACATGGCGCCCGAACAGTGCACCGGCGGCGACATCAGCAGCGCCACCGACCTGTACGCGCTGGGCTGCGTGCTCTTCGCGATGCTCACCGGCCGCACCGTCTTCCCGCCCGGCGGCACCGTGATGCAGGTGATGTACCGGCAGGTCAACGAGCCACCGCCGCAGCGTCCGCGCGAACTGCGCCCCGAACTGGCGGCGGAGGTGGACGAGCTGGTGCTGGCCCTGCTGGCCAAGGACCCGGCCGCCCGCCCGGACGGCGCCGCCGCCGTACGCGACCGGCTGTTCGACCTGGCCGGGCCGCGCCCGAAGCCCGACCCCCGGGTGGCCCGGGCGGACGCCCCCGCCTCCCGGCACACCCTGCGGCTGGCCCCGGCGGGCCCGGAACCGGCCGACCGCGTGCCGACCGGACACCGCGACCCGGGACCGGCCGTCCGCGACGCCCGGCCCGGACCGTCCCTCCAGGACGCCCGCCCCGGACCGTCCGTCCAGGACGCCCGGCCCGCGCCGGAGACCGCCGCCTCCGAGCCGGCGGCCGGACCGGAGGCCGGTCCCGATCCGGCGGCCGAGCCGGTCGAGTCCGTCCCGCCCCGCCCCGCCGACCTCCTGCGGGCCCGCACCCGGGAGGCCCTGGACGCCCAGCAGGCCGGCAACACCGCCGCGGCCGGTGAGCTGTGGGCCGGCCTCATACCCCGGCTCGCCGAGTACTACGGCCCGGACGGCTGGCCCACCGAACGCGCCTGCGTCCAGCTCGGCCGCCTCGGCCACCCCCGGGCCGCCGCCCTCGCCCGGGAACTGGAGACGGCCTACGGCGCGCGCCGCACCCGCCGGGCCCGCAAGGCGCTCTCCGGCCGACCCGTCCCGCTGGAGTGACACCGGGGCCCCGTACCCTGGATGGGCTGTACCGCCCCGGACCTGTGGAGATGACGATGTCTGCCAGCCCCGACTTCCGCTACACCGATCTCCTCCCGGTCGGCGAGGACGACACCCCGTACCGGCTGGTCACCGCCGAGGGCGTCAGCACCTTCGAGGCCGGCGGCCGTACCTTCCTCACCGTCGAGCCCGAGGCGCTGCGCCGGCTCGCGGCCGAGGCGATGCACGACATCTCGCACTATCTGCGCCCGGAGCACCTGGCCCAGCTGCGGAAGATCCTGGAGGATCCCGAGGCGTCCCCGAACGACCGCTTCGTCGCCCTCGACCTGCTGAAGAACGCCAACATCGCCGCCGCCGGCGTCCTGCCCATGTGCCAGGACACCGGCACCGCGATCGTCATGGGCAAACGCGGCCAGCAGGTGCTCACCGAGGGCGAGGACGCCCGCGCGCTGTCCCAGGGGATCTTCGACGCCTACACCAAGCTGAACCTGCGCTACTCCCAGATGGCGCCGCTGACCATGTGGGAGGAGAAGAACACCGGCACCAACCTCCCCGCGCAGATCGAGCTGTACGCGGAGGACGGCGACGCCTACAAGTTCCTCTTCATGGCCAAGGGCGGCGGTTCGGCGAACAAGTCCTTCCTCTACCAGGAGACCAAGGCGGTGCTGAACGAGGCATCGATGATGAAGTTCCTGGAGGAGAAGATCCGCTCGCTGGGCACCGCGGCCTGCCCGCCGTACCACCTGGCGATCGTCGTCGGCGGCACCTCCGCCGAGTACGCGCTGAAGACCGCCAAGTACGCCTCCGCCCACTACCTGGACGAGCTGCCCGCCGAGGGCTCGCCGGACGGCCACGGCTTCCGCGACCGGGAGCTGGAGGAGAAAGTCTTCGAGCTGACGCAGAAGATCGGTATCGGCGCCCAGTTCGGCGGCAAGTACTTCTGCCACGACGTGCGCGTGGTGCGGCTGCCCCGGCACGGCGCCTCCTGCCCGGTGGCCATCGCGGTGTCCTGCTCCGCCGACCGGCAGGCCAAGGCCAAGATCACCGCGCAGGGCGTGTTCCTGGAGCAGCTGGAGACCGACCCGGCGCGTTTCCTGCCGGAGACCACGGACGAGCAGCTCACCGACGACGACGTGGTGCGCATCGATCTGACCCGTCCGATGGACGAGATCCGCGCCGAGCTGTCCCGGCACCCGGTGAAGACCCGGCTGTCGCTGACCGGCCCGCTGGTGGTGGCCCGCGACATCGCGCACGCCAAGATCAAGGAACGCCTGGACGCGGGCGAGGAGATGCCGCAGTACCTGCGCGACCACGCCGTGTACTACGCGGGCCCGGCCAAGACCCCCGAGGGGTACGCCTCCGGCTCCTTCGGCCCGACGACGGCCGGCCGGATGGACTCCTACGTCGCCCAGTTCCAGGCGGCGGGCGGCAGCCACGTCATGCTGGCCAAGGGCAACCGCTCGGCCCAGGTGACCAAGGCGTGCGCCGAGCACGGCGGCTTCTACCTCGGCTCGATCGGCGGCCCGGCGGCGCGGCTGGCCCAGGACTGCATCAAGGCGGTGGAGGTGCTGGAGTACGCGGAGCTGGGCATGGAGGCCATCTGGAAGATCGAGGTGGAGGACTTCCCGGCGTTCATCGTGGTCGACGACAAGGGCAACGACTTCTTCACCGACCCGGCCCCGGACCAGCCCTTCATCACCAGCATCCCGGTGGGCGGCCCGCGCGGCTGACCGCTGCCCGGCGGGCCGGCGCGCGCCGCCGCGGCGCGCGCCGACCCGCCCGGGAGCCGCCGCGTTAGCTTGGGGGGATGAGCGACGTGAGTGGTGAGTTCCGCATCGAGCACGACTCGATGGGTGAGGTACGGGTCCCGGCGGCGGCGAAGTGGCGGGCCCAGACACAGCGGGCGGTGGAGAACTTCCCGCTCTCCGGGCGCGGTCTGGAGCGCGCGCACATCGCGGCGCTGGCCCGGATCAAGGCCGCCGCGGCGACCGTGAACGTCCGGCTCGGGGTGCTGGCCGAGGACACCGGGGCGGCGATCTCCGCCGCGGCCGGGGAGGTCGCGCGGGGGGAGTGGGACGAGCACTTCCCGGTGGACGTCTTCCAGACCGGCTCCGGCACCTCCTCGAACATGAACATGAACGAGGTCCTGGCCACGCTGGCCGGTGAGCGGCTGGGCCGGCCCGTCCACCCCAACGACGACGTCAACGCCAGCCAGTCCTCCAACGACGTCTTCCCGTCCTCGATCCACATCGCGGCCACCGGCGCGGTGCTGGGTGAGCTGATCCCGGCGCTGGAGACACTGGCCGGCGCGTTCGAGGCCAAGAGCGTGGAATTCGCCGAGGTGGTGAAGTCGGGGCGCACGCATCTGATGGACGCCACCCCGGTCACCCTGGGGCAGGAGTTCGGTGGCTACGCGGCGCAGCTCCGGTACGGCGTGGAGCGGTTGCGGACCGCGCTGCCCCGGCTGGCCGAACTGCCGCTGGGCGGTACGGCGGTGGGGACCGGGATCAACACGCCCGCCGGGTTCTCGGCCGCGGTCATCGCGGAGGTGGCCGCCGCCACCGGGCTGCCGCTGACCGAGGCGCGCGATCACTTCGAGGCGCAGGGCGCCCGCGACGGGCTGGTGGAGACCTCGGGGCAGCTGCGGACGATCGCGGTCTCGCTCACCAAGATCTGCAACGATCTGCGCTGGATGGGTTCCGGGCCGCGCGCCGGGCTGGCCGAGATCAATCTGCCCGATCTCCAGCCGGGCTCCTCGATCATGCCGGGCAAGGTCAATCCGGTGGTGCCCGAGGCGGTATTGATGGTGTGCGTCCAGGTGACCGGTAATGACGCGGCGGTGGCGGCGGCCGGCGCGGCCGGGAATTTCGAGCTGAATGTCATGCTGCCGGTGATGGCGAAGAATCTGCTGGAATCCATCCGGCTGCTGGCGAACGCCGCCACCCTGCTCGCCGAGCGCACGGTGACCGGTATCACCGCCAACGCCGAACGGGCCCGGGAGTACGCCGAGTCGTCCCCGTCGGTGGTCACCCCCCTCAACCGCTACCTGGGGTACGAGGAGGCGGCCCGGATCGCCAAGCGGGCGCTGGCCGAGCGCAAGACGATCCGGGAGGCGGTCCTGGACGGCGGGTACGTGGAGCGCGGCGAACTGACCCGGGAGCAGCTGGACGAAGCGCTCGATGTGCTGAGCATGACTCATCCTTGAGGGTGGCGCCTTGTCCCGGTCGCCCGGAATATCATGTGCCGATGACAGAACCAGTGCACGCTTGGCGACCAGGGGAACACATTCTGTGGCGTTACCGGGCGAACGGGGCGCCGGGTATTCATATCTGCCGCCCCGTCACCGTCGTCCGTGATACGCCGGAGCTGCTGGCGGTGTGGATGGCGCCGGGCACCGAATGCGTCCGCCCGCTGCTCGCCGACGGCACCCCGATCCACGACGAGCCGCTGCCCACCCGGTACACCAAGCCGCGCATCACGGTGCGCGACCGCTGGTCGGGCGCGGGGGTGCTGAAGCTGGCCCGCCCCGGTGATCCCTGGTCGGTGTGGCTTTTCTGGGATCGGGGGTGGCGCTTCAAGAACTGGTACGTCAATCTTGAGGAGCCCCTGCACCGCTGGTCGGGCGGGGTCGATTCGGAGGATCATTTTCTCGATATCGCGGTCTATCCCGATCGCAGCTGGGAGTGGCGGGACGAGGACGAATTCGCCCAGGCGCAGCAGGCGGGTCTCCTGGACGCCGGGCAGGCGGAGCGGATCCGCGTGGCCGGGCAGGCGGCGGCGCGTGTGATCGGGGCGTGGGGCCGGCCGTTCAGCGAGAACTGGGCGTCCTGGCGGCCCGACCCCCGGTGGCGGAACCCGGTCCTGCCCCGCGACTGGGACCGCGCCGCCGCACCGGCCGCTCCGCCGCACAGCACGCACGCGATCCCGCAGCATCCCAGAGCCTCTTGATGCACCCCCGGGCGTCAAACGTAGGATCGACCCCCACGACCGCACCACCGCACAACATCCCCACTTCGCACGCCAGTTCCTCGCCCGGATGGATGGACATCCCCTCGTGACGGACCCGACCTCACCCCAGCCCGCGGCTCGCACGGCGGACGTACCCTCCCACGCCGGCTCCGCGGCCCTGCCGCACGCGCGCTCCGAGCCCGATCCGGCCGAACATCCCCCGGTCCAGGCCGATCCGGAGACGGCTCCCGGCACGCTCGGCGGCGGCGGGTCGGGGACCGTGGGCAGCGGCTCCGGGGCCATCGACCGGCTGCGGTTCGTGGGAGTCGCCACCCGGCGCATCGCCCGGGGCAGCGACGCGGAGGAGATCATCCTGGGGCTGTGCCGGGCCACCGTCCCCACCTTCGCGGACGCCATCCTGGTCTATCTGCTCAACCCGCTCCCGGTCGGCGACGAACAGCCCACCAACCCGTGGGTGTTCATCCTGCGCCGCACCGATCGCATCCCCGATGTCTCCGGCGGTCTGGCGGGCGACGGCGGCGGGGGTACGGCGACCGCCGCCGTGCTGCCGCTGCTGTCGGGCGCCCTGACCCGCGTCGAGCTGCGGGGCAACGGACCGCTCGCCGAGGTACTGCGCGGGGTGCGCCCCGTCTTCACCGACTCCCAGGTGTCCCAGCAGGCGCTGTCGGAGCTGACCGGCGCCGGGACGCCGCCCCAGGAACGGCACGCGATCCTCGCCCCGCTGCGCGGCCAGCGCCGGGTGATCGGCGCCGCCGTCTTCCTGCGCCGCCCCGACAACGACGCCTTCCAGAAGGACGACCTCCAGGTCGCCCAGCAACTGTCCACCCACGCGGCGCTCGGCGTGGACAAGGCCATCCTGCACGGCCGCGAGGCGTCGGTCGCCGACGAGCTCCAGCGCACCATGCTGCCGGACGACCTGCCCGAGCCCACCGGCGTGCGGCTGGCCAGCCGCTATCTGCCCGCGGGCAAGACCGCCCGGGTCGGCGGCGACTGGTACGACGCGATCCCGCTGCCCGGCAGCCGGGTCGCGCTGGTCGTCGGCGACGTGATGGGCCACTCCACCACCTCGGCCGCCATCATGGGCCAGCTGCGCACCACCGTGCAGACGCTCGCGGGTCTGGACCTGCCGCCGCAGGAGGTGCTGCACCACCTGGACGAGCAGGCCCAGCGGCTGGGCGACGACCGGATGGCGACCTGCCTGTACGCGGTGTACGACCCGGTCGCGCACCGCATCACCGCGGCGAACGCGGGCCACCCGCCGCCCGTCCTGCTGCACCGGGACGGCAGCACCGAGGTGGTCAATCTGGAGCCCAACGCCCCCATCGGCGTCGGCGGCGTCGACTTCCAGACCGTCGAGCTGCCCGCACCGCCCGGCTCCACCCTCGTGCTGTACACCGACGGCCTGGTGGAGTCCAGGACCCGGGACGTGTGGACGGGCGTGGAGGACCTGCGCGAGAAGCTGACCGAGACCGCCGCGCTGACCAGGCCCGACCACGCCACCCCGCTGGAGCCGCTGTGCGAGGCGATCCTCGACATCGTCGGCCCGGGCGACCGTGACGACGACATCGCGCTGCTCGCCGCCCGCTTCGAGGGCATCGCGCCGGGCAACGAGGCGTCCCTGGAGCTGGAGCCGCGCCCCGAATCGGTTCGACACGCGCGCCGCCTGGTGCGCGACTCGCTGGCCGGCTGGGACCTGACCGAGCTGGAGGACGCGGTCGAGCTGCTGGTCTCCGAGGTGGTCACCAACGCCGTACGGTACGCCGAGCGGCCGGTCAGCGTCCGGCTGCTGCGCACGGATGTGCTGCGCTGCGAGGTGGGCGACGACGTCCCGCAGCTGCCGCGGCTGCGGCAGGCGGGCCCGGCGGACGAGGGCGGGCGCGGGCTGTACCTGGTGCAGCGGCTGGCCCGCAAGTGGGGCGCGACCCGGCTGTCCACCGGCAAGCTGGTGTGGTTCGAAATGGCGCTGCCCGGCCGGTCCTGAGGCGGACCGGCCGGGCAGGCCGTGACGGGCGGGGCGCGCTCAGGCGAGCGTGGCCTCCGCGTCCAGGGTGGTGCCGACCGCCTGGACGACGGCGGCGATCTTGAACGCCTCCTGGATCGTCTCGCGGTCGACGCCGGCCTTGCGCAGCACCTGCTCGTGCGAGTCGAGGCACTGGCCGCAGCCGTTGATGGCGGAGACGGCGAGGGACCACAGCTCGAAGTCGGTCTTCTCCACGCCCGGGTTGCCGATGACGTTCATCCGCAGGCCGGCGCGCAGGGTGCCGTACTCCGGGTCGCTCAGCAGGTGGCGGGTGCGGTAGAAGACGTTGTTCATCGCCATGATCGCGGCGGCGGACTTGGCGGCGGTGTACGCCTCGTCCGAGAGGTGCTTGCGCGCCTCGGGCTCCAGCTCGCGCAGGACGATCGGGGAGCGGGAGGCGATGGCGCAGGCGAGTACGGTGCCCCACAGCTGCTGCTCGGGCAGCGGCGAGTTGCCTATGACCGAGCCGAGGTTCAGCTTGAGGTCCTTGGCGTACGCCGGAACGGACGCCTTCAGGTCGTCGAGGGCCATGGGGTCCGCCTCACGCACCCGCGAGGAGCGCGACCGGGTCGAGGGTGTTCTCGCCCTTGGTCCAGTTGCAGGGGCACAGCTCGTCGGTCTGCAGGGCGTCCAGCACCCGCAGGACCTCCTTGGGGTTACGGCCGACGGAGCCGGCGGTCACCATGGTGAACTGGATCTCGTTGTTGGGGTCGATGATGAAGACGGCCCGCTGCGCGAAGCCGTCCTCGCCCTGCACACCGGCGGCGCGCATCAGCTCGTGCTTGGAGTCGGCGAGCATGGGGAAGGGCAGGTCGCGCAGGTCGGCGTGGTCCTTGCGCCAGGCGTGGTGCACGAACTCGGAGTCACCGGAGACACCGAGGATCTGCGCGTCGCGGTCCGCGAACTCCTCCTCCAGCTGACCGAAGGCGGCGATCTCGGTCGGGCAGACGAAGGTGAAGTCCTTGGGCCAGAAGAACACGACCCGCCACTTGCCCTCGTAGGTCTTGTGGTCGATCTGAGCGAAGGCGCTCTCGGCGTCGAGGCTGACGCAGGCGGTGAGGTCGTACTCGGGGAACTTGTCGCCGACGGTGAGCAACGCGATCTCCTTGTGCTTGTGGTGCCGAGGGTTGCTGCCGGGGCTGCCGGGGGGTTCCCGGTGGTCCTGGCGGGCACTACGCTGCCATATCGGCCATTGATCTCAGAAATAGCTAGACTCGTCGTGATTAATCGGAGGTAGTTATCAGTGGCCGGTACGACGGGGCCCGCGGGCATGGCACGACAGCCCACATTCGCGCAGCTGAGGGCGTTCGCCGCGGTCGCGGAGCATCTGCACTTCCGGGAGGCGGCCGCCGCCATCGGGATGAGTCAGCCCGCGCTGTCCGGCGCCGTCGCCGCACTCGAAGAGACCCTCGACATCACCCTGTTGGAGCGCACCACCCGCAAGGTCATGCTCTCCCCGGCCGGTGAACGGCTCGCGGTGCGGGCCCGCTGCGTCCTGGACACGGTACGGGAGCTGGTGGAGGAGGCCGAGGCCGCCCGGGCGCCGTTCACCGGACTGCTGCGGCTGGGCGTGATCCCCACCTGCGCGCCGTATCTGCTGCCCACCGTGCTGCGGCTGATCCGCGAGGAGTTCCCGGCCCTGGAGCCCCGGGTGCACGAGGAGCGCACCGCCGAACTGCTGGAGGGCCTGGCCGGCGGCCGGCTGGACGCGCTGCTGCTGGCCGTGCCGCTCGGCCACCCCGGTCTCACCGAGCTGCCGCTGTACGACGAGGACTTCGCGCTCGTCCTGCCGCACGGCCACCCGCTGGCCGGGCGGCGCGACATCCCCCGGGCGGCGCTGCGCGACCTGGAGCTGATCCTGCTGGACGAGGGGCACTGCCTGCGCGACCAGGCGCTGGAGATCTGCCAGGAGGCGGGCCGCGAGGCGGGGGCCACCATGGCGGCCAGCGCGGCCGGGCTCTCCACGCTGGTGCAGCTGGTGGCCGGCGGCCTCGGGGTGACGCTGCTGCCGCGCACCGCCCTGAAGGTGGAGACGGCGCGCAGCGAGGAGCTGGCCACCGGGTTCTTCGCGGACCCGGCGCCGACCCGGCGGATAGCGCTGGTGACGCGTACCGGGACGGCGCGCGCGGCCGAGTTCGAGACCCTGGCACGCGCGCTGCGCCGGGCGTTGCGCCCGCTGCCGGTCCGGATCAGCCGTCCGTAGCCGGCGGCGGGCCGTCCGCGTCCGGCTCGCCGCGGCTGCGCCGTGGCGGCCGGCCGCGCCGCGGGTGCGGCCTGGCGGTGCCCGGCAGCCGCCCGGCGTCCCGCAGGGCCTGGCGCAGCAGATAGTCGATCTGCGCGTTGGTGCTGCGCAGTTCGTCGGCGGCCCAGCGGGCGAGCGCGTCGTGCACGGCGGGATCGAGCCGGAGCAGCACCTGCTTGCGGGCCGGCCGGGCGGGGCGCTCGGCGGGGTCCGTCACTGGTACAGCGACCCGGTGTTCAGTACGGGCTGCGGGGTGTGGTTGCCGCACAGCACGACCAGCAGGTTGGAGACCATGGCGGCCTTGCGCTCCTCGTCCAGCTCGACCATCTGGGACTCGGTGATGCGGGCGAGAGCGCTCTCCACCATGCCGCAGGCGCCGTCCACGATGGTCTGCCGGGCGGCGACGACCGCGCCGGCCTGCTGGCGCTGGAGCATCGCGGAGGCGATCTCGGGGGCGTAGGCGAGGTGGGTGAAGCGGGCCTCGATGATCCGCACCCCGGCGGCCTGCACCCGGGCGGTCAGCTCGACGGCCAGCTTCTCGGTGATCTCCTCGGCGTCCTCGCGCAGTGACAGTTCGTCCTCGCCGTGCGCGTCGTAGGGGTACTCGATGGCGATGTGGCGCAGCGCGGACTCGGTCTGGGTGGACACGAACTCCACGAAGTCGTCCACCTCGAAGCTGGCCTGCGCGGTGTCCTCGACCTTCCAGACGATGACCCCGGCCAGCTCGATCGGGTTGCCGTGGGCGTCGTTGACCTTGAGGACGGCCGTCTCGTGGTTGCGGACCCGGGTGGATATCTTGACGCGGGTGGTCAGCGGGTTGACCCAGCGCAGCCCGTCCTTGCGGATGGTGCCGGAGTAGCGGCCGAAGAACTGCACCACGCGGGCCTCGCCGGGGGCGACCATGTTGAGGCCGCTCATCATGAAGAGCGAGACGAGGAAGACCAGTCCGCCGCCGATGATGAGCAGCACTCCGGCGGCGACCGAGTCGTTCCCGGCGAGCACCGCGCCGACGGCGGTGACGCCGGCGCCGGCGAGGGTGCCCAGGAAGGTGAGCAGCAGGGCGAGGCCGCCGGGGATGCTGTGTGCCGCCGTCTCCCTGACCCGGGGTTCGGGCATGTCGGGTGTGTCGATGTGGAGTTCGGTTCCGCTGGTCATGGTCTCCCCGTCCGGTGTGTGGTGGCCGGTGCGGCCACGGTCGAACTTTAGCAATCTGATAGCACTTTATGGCAAGGGGGTGGTCGCGATGTATCGCGAATCGGTAGCCTGGCGGGGTGACTGCCGAAAAGCCTCCCGCCGTGCCGCTCGCCAAGCCGGCCGCACCGGCCCCCGTACCGCACACCGCGCCGGATCCCGTACGCGCCTCGGACGCCGACCGGGACCGGATCGCGGACATCCTGCGCGAGGCGCTGGCCGAGGGCCGGCTCGACGCGGAGGAGCACGCCGAGCGCATCGAGTCCGTCTACCGGGCCAAGACCCTGGGCGAACTGGAGCCGCTGATCCGGGATCTGCCGGCCGGGCAGCGCCCGGCGGCGCCCGCTCCGCCGCCGCAGCCCGGGCCCGTCGCGCCGGTGCCCCAGGGGCCGCGCAGCGTGGTCGCCGTCTTCAGCTCCGCCAACCGGCACGGGCGGTGGCGGCTCGGGCTGCGCACGGTGGCCTCCGCCGTCTTCGGCAGCGTCGAACTCGACCTGACCGAGGCGATCTTCGACCAGCAGTACGTGACCATCGACGCCACCGCCGTGTTCGGCAGCGTGGAGATCAAGGTCCCGGAAAACGTCACGGTGCGGACCGGCGGCACCGGCGTGCTCGGCAGTTTCGAGGTCGTCGAGATGGTCTCGGGCGACCCGTCGGCGCCGGTGATCATGGTCAAGGGGGCGGCCGTCTTCGGCTCGGTCGAAGCCCGCCCGGTGCCGGGCAAGACCGTCCGGAATCTGCGGAATGCCTGATATATCCGGCGGATGTGACTGATACGACCGCCCGAGTGGTCGCTCCGTGCATAAGCCCGCGTACAGCGGGTAGGGCTCGGGGGACCGTCACTCGTTTGGCCGCGCGAGGTGGGAAAGGCATCTCCATCCAGATGGGGACCTGTCCGGTCCGGGTGAGGGTCTCTTAGCCAGCCATGAGCGACCCCCGGTAGCCGTCGTCAGGAGTTTGACTGTGCTGCAATCGTCACCGCCCCAAGAGTCCCAGTGGTCACCTGCCGTCCCGGCTCAGCGCAGTTCGAGAGACCTGGCGGGCCCGTGGCACTCCGAGGCAGCGTGCCGGCGGGATGAGGCAGGACTCTTCTTCGCCCCCTCCCAGGAGCCCACCGCGGCCCGGCTCTCACGCGAGCAGGCCGCCAAGGCGGTCTGCGCCCGCTGCCCCGTGCTGCTGGAGTGCCGCGAGCACGCCCTGCTCCAGCCCGAGCCGTACGGGGTGTGGGGCGGGCTGACCGCCGCCGAGCGCCGCGTCGTGCTCAGCCGGCGCCGCCGCCGCGAGGCCACCAGCGGAAGCGGCAGCACCCGGGTCGCCTGACCGGCCCCCTCCCGGCCGGGCGCCCCGCCGCCACCCGCAGGCCGGCCCGCACCCGTGCGCGGGCCGGCCCCGGAGTCCTGGGCCGTACGCCGTCACTTCCCCCGGTCGAAGTCCACCGCGCTGTACGCCCGCAGCTTGGACAGCCGGTGCGTGGAATCGATCTGCCGGATCGTGCCCGAGCGCGAACGCATCACCAGGGACTGGGTGGTGGCGGTCTCGGCGCTGTAGCGCACCCCGCGCAGCAACTCGCCGTCCGTGATGCCGGTGGCCACGAAGAACACGTTCTCGCCGCGCACCAGATCACCCGTGTGCAGCACCCGGTCCAGGTCGTGCCCCGCGTCCAGGGCCGCGCGCCGCTCCGCCTCGTCCTTGGGCCACAGCTTGCCCTGGATGGTCCCGCCCAGACAGGTGATGGCGCAGGCCGCGATGATGCCCTCGGGCGTGCCGCCGATGCCCAGCAGCAGATCCGCCCCGGTGCCCTCGCGCACACTCATGATGGCGCCGGCCACATCGCCGTCCGAGATCAGCTTCACCCGGGCGCCGGCCTCCCGGACCTCCCGCACCAGTCCGTCGTGGCGCGGCCGGTCCAGGATGACCACCGTCACATCGCCGGGCGCGCCGCCCTTGGCCTTGGCGACCCGGCGCACGTTCACGGCGGGCGGTGCCTCGATGTCCACGAACTCGGCTGCCTCCGGGCCGGTCGCCAGCTTGTCCATGTAGAACACGGCGCTCGGATCGAACATCGCGCCCCGCTCGGCCACCGCCAGCACCGACACCGCGTTGCCCATGCCCTTGGCGGTCAGCGTCGTCCCGTCCACCGGATCGACGGCCACATCGCACTCGGGACCGGTGCCGTCCCCCACCCGCTCGCCGTTGAACAGCATCGGGGCCTCGTCCTTCTCGCCCTCGCCGATGACGACCACGCCGTTCATCGAGACGGTGGAGACGAGCGTCCGCATGGCCTTGACGGCGGCGTCGTCCGCGCCGTTCTTGTCACCCCGGCCGACCCAGCGGCCCGAGGCCATCGCGCCGGCCTCGGTGACCCGGACCAGCTCCAGGGCGAGGTTGCGGTCGGGCGCCTCGGGAGCCACTTCGAGGGGAGGCGGAAGATGATGGTCAGCCATCGGAACGCACCTTTCTGCGCGGCTCGGCCGCTGGGGGAGGGTGTCCATGACTTTAGCCGGAATTCGTACAACTGAGCAGAGTGCCCATCTGATGAGCGATTCCGGGGGTGGTTTCGAGCGCGCCACCCGCATACGGGACGATGGGGGGCGTGTCGAGCGACGTGACCGAGAAGAGCCAGCCGGCCGAGCAGGCCGGGGAGACCGGGGACACCCAGCCGACGGCCCCGCCGCCCCCCAAGCGGTCGAAGCTGAAGTCCGTCCGCGACATGGTGCTGTCCATGGCCGTGATCACCGCCGTGTCCTTCGGCCTCTACCTGCTCGCCCCCGGCCGCGACGCGGGCGCCGACCCCGTCAAGGAGATCGGGTACCAGACCGAGGCCGACCTGGCCGCCCGCGCCGCGCCGTACGAACTGCTGGTCCCCGAAGGACTCTCCGAGGAGTGGCGCGCCACCTCGGTGCGCTACCGGGCCACCGACCCGCTCGGCGCCACCTGGAAGCTCGGCTTCACCGACCCGGACAACGAGTTCGCCGGCCTGGTCCAGGCCGACGGCGACCCGGCCACCGTCATCCCCGGCGCCACCCAGGGCGCCGAGGACACCGGCGAGAGCATCACCCTGGGCGGCCGGGAGTGGACCTGGTACGAGGGCACCCCCTACAACGCGCTCGTCCTGGCGGGCGACGAGGCGACCGCCGTGGTCGCCGGCACCGCCCCCCGCGAACGGCTGACCGAGTTCGCCGAGGCCCTGCGGCCCGTCACAGCACCGTGACGGCCTCCGCGTACTCCAGCCGCGGATTGCGCGGCCGGAACGCGTCGGGCCCCGGCCGGCCGATGTTCACCACCAGCAGGACCTTCTGCCGGCCGTCCCCGAAGAACTCCTTGTTGACGCCCTCCGCGTCGAAACCGCTCATCGGACCGGCCGCGAGACCCGCGGCCCGCACCCCGAGCAGGAAGTAACCGGCCTGGAGCGTGGCGTTGAAGCTGCCGGACCGCTCACGCACCGCCTCCTCGGCGTACATGCCGTCCTTCAGGTCCGGCAGCGCGGGCAGCAGCTTCGGCAGCTTCTCGTGGAAATCCACATCCGCCGACAGGAGCGCGGTCAGCGGCGCGCTGCCGGTTTTGTCCCGGTTGCCCCGCGACATCAGCGGCAGCAACCGCTCCCTGGCCTCGCGCGACCGCAGCAGGGTGACCCGCAGCGGCGACTGGTTGAACGCGGTCGGCGCCAGCTTGATCAGGTCGTACACGGCCCGCATCTGCGCCTCGCTCACCGGCTCGTCGGTGAAGGTGTGCGCGGTGTGCGCCTCGCGGAACAGCAGATCCTGCGCGGCGGGGTCGAGGGCGAGCGTCATCGGGACAGGGCCTTTCATCGGGTACGCGGACGCCCGGCACCGGTCGGCGCCGGGACGCGGGGAGGCTTCCCCGCCGCGCCAACCCCGACGCGTCCGCGCGCTATTCCCCGCCGTCGCCGGCCTCCGCCTCCGCTTCCTCCTTCAGCGCCTGGTCCAGCCGCGCCCGGGCACCCGCCAGCCGCCCGGCGCAGACCTTCGCCAGCTCCTCGCCGCGCTCCCACAGCGCCAGGGACTCCTCCAGGGTCACGCCACCCGCCTCCAGCCGGCGCACCACATCGATCAGCTCGTCCCGCGCCTGCTCATAGCTGAGCGCCGCGTCGTCCGTGTCCGGTTCTGCCATGTCCGCCACCTTAGATCCGCCGTCCGTCACCGTTCCGCCTCCTGCCCCTCGCCCCGCTCGTCGACCGTCACCGAGAACGCCCCCTCGGCCACCCTGGCCCGCAGCCGCTCACCGGACGCCACCCGGCCGGCGTCCCGTACCGCCGAACCGTCCGCCCGCTGGAGCACCGCGTAGCCCCGCCGCAGCGTCGCCGCCGGGGACAGCGCCACCACCCGGGCCCTGGTGTGCGTCAGATCCGCCTCCGCGCGCTCCAGCAGATGCCCCAGCGTGCGCCGCGCCCTGGCCACCAGCGCGTCGACCTCCTCCGCCCGCCCGGCGATCATCCGCCCCGGCTCCGCCAGCACCGGCCGGCTCACCGCCGCCGCCAGCCCGCGCTCCTCCCGGTCCAGGAACGTCTCCAGCACCCACCGGCCGCGCTCGCGCAACTGCCGCACCCGGGACTGCTCCTCGCCCACATCGGGCACCGTCCGCTTGGCGGCGTCGGTGGGCGTGGACGCCCGCAGATCCGCCACCAGATCAAGCAGCGGGGAGTCCGGCTCGTGGCCGATCGCCGACACCACCGGCGTCCCGGCCGCCGCCACCGCCCGCACCAGCCGCTCGTCCGAGAACGGCAGCAGATCCTCCACGCTGCCCCCGCCGCGCGCCACGATGATCACCTCGACCTCGGGGTCGGCGTCCAGC
Organism: Streptomyces harbinensis; assembly: GCF_900116145.1. GTDB lineage: Bacteria > Actinomycetota > Actinomycetes > Streptomycetales > Streptomycetaceae > Streptomyces > Streptomyces carpaticus. Next base: position 108,021 of record NZ_FPAB01000005.1, read on the forward strand.
TCCCGCACCGCCTCGATGACCTGCGGCACGGCGTGCACCCCCTGCACCGCCACGTTGCGCACCGCGAACCGCACCGCCGGCCAGCGCAGCTTCGCGTTCTGCAGCACATCCCGCTCCGCCGCCGACGCGCGCCCGGTGACCAGGCCCACGCACCCCGGCAGGAACGGCAGCCGGCGCTTGCGCTCCGGCGCGAACAGCCCCTCCGCCGCCAGCGACTTCTTCAACGCCTCGATCCGGGCCAGCAGCTCCCCGACCCCCACCGCCCGCAGATCCGTGGCCCGCAGCGACAACTGCCCGCGCGGGGCGTACCACTCCGGCTTGCCGAACACCACCACCCGCGCGCCCTCGCCGACCACCTCCGCCACGCGATCGAACACGGCCCGGAAACAGGTGACCGTCAAAGAGATGTCCTGGGACGGGTCGCGCAACGTGAGGAACACCACGCCCGCCCCCGGACGGCGCGAGATCTGGGTGATCTGCCCCTCCACCCAGACCGCGCCCAGCCGGTCGATCCACTGACCGATCAGCCGGGACACCTCGCCGACCGGCATCGGCGCTTCCGCCGTCGTCTGTACCGCCATGCCCGCAACGCTAGCGCCGCCCACCGACAACGCCCGCCCCGCCGCCCGCGGCCCGCCCGCACCGGCCGCCGCCCCGTGCCGTCCCCGTACGATGGGGGACATGGCCGACCCAGCACTCTCCGGCACCGCCGAGCCCGCCCGCCGCGTCCTGCTCGCCGCCCCCCGGGGCTACTGCGCGGGCGTGGACCGCGCCGTCCTCGCCGTGGAAGCGGCTCTCGAACAGTACGGCGCCCCGATATACGTCCGGCACGAGATCGTCCACAACAAGCACGTGGTCAAGACGCTGGAACGCAAGGGCGCCATCTTCGTCGAGGAGACGGCCGAGGTGCCCGAGGGCTCCATCGTCATCTTCTCCGCGCACGGGGTCGCCCCCGAAGTGCACCGCGAGGCCGAGCGCGGCAAGCTCGCCACCATCGACGCCACCTGCCCGCTGGTCACCAAGGTGCACAAGGAAGCGGTCCGGTTCGCCAAGGAGAACTACCAGATCCTGCTCATCGGCCACGAGGGCCACGAGGAGGTCATCGGCACCAGCGGCGAGGCCCCCGACCACATCACCCTGGTGGACGGCCCCGCCGACGCGGCCAAGGTTGAGGTGCCCGACCCGGACCGGGTGGTGTGGCTCTCCCAGACCACCCTGTCGGTCGACGAGACCATGGAGACCGTGGACGCGCTCAAGGGGCGCTTCCCCAACCTGCTCAGCCCGCCGAGCGACGACATCTGCTACGCCACGCAGAACCGCCAGCTCGCCATCAAGCAGGTGGCGGCCGACTCCGAGCTGGTCCTGGTGGTCGGCTCGAAGAACTCCTCCAACTCCGTCCGCATGGTCGAGGTCGCCCTCGGCGCCGGCGCCGAGCGCGCCCACCTGGTCGACAACGCCTCGGAGATCGACGAGGCGTGGCTGACCGGCGTCACCACCGTGGGCCTGTCCTCCGGCGCCTCGGTGCCCGAGGTCCTGGTCGAGGGCGTGCTGGAGTGGCTGGCCGAGCGGGGCTACGCGGACGTGGAACTGGTGCAGCCCACCGAGGAGCACATCCAGTTCTCGCTCCCCAAGGAACTGCGCCGGGACCTGCGCGCCGAGGCCGCCGCGAAGGTCGCCGGCTGAGTCAGTGCCGTACGGCGGCGGCCCGGCGCCGCCGCCGTCGGATCCGGCCCACCGCCACCCCGATCCCGCGCAGCAGCGCCAGACCGGCGGCGGTGGCCGTCCCGCCGAACAGCCACGGAGCCCGCAGCGCCAGCTCGGTGACGGCCGCCATCGGCCCCAGCGTGGTGACCAGGCCCACCGCGAAGGCGATGGGGGCCGCCACCGGGGCACAGATCAGATCGGCGGGCCGCACCCACAGCGCGGCGGCGGTGCAGGCCAGGATGAACAGCACCCCGTACAGCGTGGGAGCCCCGCCCATCGGCTCGCACAGCCAGGCGGCGCCGACCATGACGACGGTGGCGAGCACCCCGCAGCCGAGGCCGGTCAGCCGGGGACGGGGGAGTCGGGAGAGCGCCACCAGCACGGGCGGCACCGGGCGCGTCCGCGGGCGCCCCCGCACCGCCGCCTGTCCGGCGGGCCGGGGCACACTCGTCCGCACCACGGCGGGATATGGCCGAGGGTGTTCGGTTGTGTGCGTACTGTAGTCCACGGATCCAAAGTAAGCCGCCGGACGGGGGCCGGGCGGGTATGGACACGCTTGACGTTCCATATGACTGTGCGCCCACAGGCTCGTACGGCCGCATGCGGGCGCCCGTAGACTGAGGACCGCTTCGTTTCTCCTCGCTACGGGAAGTCGTCACGTGTCGCTCACGATCGGAATCGTCGGTCTGCCGAATGTCGGCAAGTCGACCCTGTTCAACGCCCTGACCAAGAACGACGTGCTGGCGGCCAACTATCCGTTCGCCACCATCGAGCCGAACATCGGCGTGGTGGGCGTCCCGGACCCGCGGCTGGACGAGCTCGCCAAGGTCTTCGGCTCCCAGCGCCGGCTGCCGGCCACGGTGGACTTCGTGGACATCGCCGGCATCGTCCGGGGCGCCAGCGAGGGCGAGGGCCTGGGCAACAAGTTCCTGGCGAACATCCGCGAGTCGGACGCCATCTGCCAGGTGATCCGCGCCTTCAAGGACGAGAACGTCGTCCACGTCGACGGCAAGGTCTCCCCGAAGAGCGACATCGAGACGATCGACACCGAGCTGATTTTGGCCGACCTCCAGACGGTGGAGAAGGTCCTCCCGCGCCTCCAGAAGGAGGCCCGGATCAAGAAGGACCGGCTGCCGGTGGTCAAGGCCGTCGAGGAGGCCAAGGCCATCCTGGAGGACGGCCGCACCCTCTTCTCGGCCGGCATCGCCCAGGGCACCGAGCGTGCCGAGCCGCTGCACGAGCTGCACCTGCTGACGGTCAAGCCGTTCCTCTACGTCTTCAACGTCGACGAGGACGAGCTGGTCGACGACGTCTTCAAGGACGAACAGCGCGCCCTGGTCGCCCCGGCCGAGGCGGTCTTCCTGAACGCCAAGCTGGAGGCGGACCTCGCCGAGCTCTCCGAGGAGGACGCCCTGGAGCTCCTCCAGTCGGTGGGCCAGCAGGAACCCGGCCTGGCCACCCTGGCCCGCGTCGGCTTCGAGACCCTGGGCCTCCAGACCTACCTGACGGCCGGCCCCAAGGAAGCCCGCGCCTGGACGATCCCCAAGGGCGCCACGGCCCCCGAGGCGGCCGGTGTGATCCACACGGACTTCCAGAAGGGCTTCATCAAGGCCGAGGTCATCTCGTACGACGACCTGATCACCACCGGCTCCATCACCGAAGCCCGCGCCCAAGGCAAGGCCCGCATCGAAGGCAAGGACTACGTGATGCGCGACGGCGACGTGGTGGAGTTCCGCTTCAACGTGTAGTGACCCGCAGGCCACCCATCCGGTGGAAGGGCTCGTCAGGAGGGGTGGCCTCGTAGGGGCCACCCTTTCCGGCATCTCGGCAAGCACCGAGTGGTCTTGGGGATCGGCTCGACGCCGCCGTACCAGAGGTGCACGGCCGGCAAGGCGGAGACGTCACACCGCCGCGAAGCTCGAGGCCGCGCCGATCAGCTCCCGCAGTTTGGCCCGGGTCTCGGCGTCGGTCGAGTACACGATGGTGCCGATCATGCCGCGGGTCAGCAGGACCTTATAGGTGTTGCGGATCAGTCGGCTGACGTCTTCATCGGGTGTCGACTTCTTGAAGACGGGGTCCTTCGACGCACCGCGGTTGACGTGCCACCCGTCCCCGCGCCAGACGAGGTCGGGGCCGATGATGACGCCACTCCAGTCGTATTCGAAGCCCTGCGCCGTGTACACGCAGCCCACCTGTCCGAAGCCGGCCGGGTCCGTGGCCCACAGAGCGGCCGGGGGCGCGCCCCCGACGGCTCGGTCGCCGTAGACGTTCCAGGGGCGGCGCCAGTCTCCGATGACCACGTCGGCGGGCAGCGCCTGCCCGGGCGGGACCTTCTTCGTCCAATTCCAGCAGTAACCGGCGGACATACGCGCGGTGTAGCCCTGGGAGCGCCGTTCTTCCAGAAGAGCCTCCAACTCCTGAGGAGTGTCCGCAATCAGGAGCTGCATCTTGCCGTCGGGCTTCCAGGTCACATGACCTCCCGGCTCCAGCCCCAGCAGGCGCAGCACCCAGAGGAGATAGGCTTCGCTGCCGCCGCACCGGAACTGGCTGTCGAGCGACACTACCCGGCACGTCAGATTCTTCTTCGCGGCGATTGCTTCGATTTCCGCGACCGTGCCCATTTCGCCGGGCCGGACGACCTGGTGCTCGTCCAGCAGGAAGACGGGAACGCGCGCGGCGTCGATGAGTTCTTCGACCTGTGCCTTGCCGGTGCGGTTCACCGCCGGTGTGTAGCGATTCGCCGAGGTTTCCCGCATACGATGAGCTTCGTCGCAGATCAGGACGTCGAGGCCGTTGTGCTCGGCGGTCATGAAGCTGTTGAAGTACTTGAAGAGGTCCCGCACCTCGCGCTTCCGTGTTCCTGCGACCTTTCTCATCGTCGTGGTGAACGACTGGGAGCCGGTGGCGTGGAGAGCAGTGATCTTCTGACGGTAGAGCTCTCCGAGGAGTGACAACGCGATGACGCTCTTTCCCGTCCCCGGCCCGCCTGTGACGATCACGACTTCTTTGTGATCCGACCGTTTGGCTCGCCGGACGGCGTTCAGGACGGTGCGGTAGGCGACTTGCTGCTCATCCAGCAACACGAATTGCTCGCGCTCACGGACCTCTTGGGCCGCGACCGCCATGAGCTGTGTGGACGGCCCGACCTTTCCGTTGATGAGATGGTCCGCGGCGGCAACCCCCGGGGCGCTGCTCAGTCTCGAGCGCAGAAAGTCGATGAACTCGGCCCGTCGTGATCCGATGAAGAGCTGGCCGTACTGATCCTCTTGTGCTTCGAAGAGCCCGCCGACACCGAACTCGGTGGCATTGTGCAAGTACGCGGCACCACTGAGTCGTTCGGGGTGTTCGGCCAGCGCCCCGTTGAAGTTGATGAGGTACTGACAGTAACCGCGTACTTGGTCGACGGGATTCAACACCGCGCGCTTGTAGGCATCGACGCGGCACAGCGACGGATCATCGTCGTCCGGTTCGGCGCTGCTCCACTGCTTCAGCTCCACGATCACGTACGACGGCAGCCCGGTTCTCGGATGGACACCGGCCAGTACGGCGTCCGCGCGCTTACTGTTCAGCGGCAGCCCGTACTCCAGGAGCATCTCCACCTGCCCCAACCCCGCGTCGTTCAGGGCACTCGCCAGGACGGGAATGCTCCGCTCCCACGACCGGACCTCGGACGCGCTGGGCCTGTGGCCGTGCACATGAGCGAACTGTTCCGTCAGGCGGAAGAAGAGCCCGCCGGAGAGGCACTCGGCAGCGACCAAGGCGGCGGAGTCTCGGAACAACACAGGATGCCCCCGGGCAGCACGAAGGAACTCGTGCGGGTGGGGGCATGTCCTCGTTGACTCCGCGCGGCGGAGCGGAAGCCCGGCGGGCCGCAGCTACGACGGATCAAGGCTACCCGCGGCGTCTCCTGTGAGCAGGTGGCAGGTGAGATCCTTCGGCGGTGAGCCTGGGCTCGGCACCGTCGTAGTGCTGCATACCGATCGTCCCGGGGATGAGCTCCCGCAGGGCGTTGTGCGTCGCCGGGTCCACGGCATAGAGGACGGTCCCGACGACGCCCCGGGTCAGCAGCACGTGGTAGGCGTTACGAATGCACCGGGTGACCATCGCGTCATCGATTCCTCGGTCGAACGCGCCATCCTCGGACGCCGTCCGGCTCACCCTGAAAGCGCCGTCCCGGTACAGGAGGTCCGGGCCGATGATGACACCGTTCCAGTCGTACTCGAACGTCTGTGCCGTATAGACGCAGCCAATCTGTCCGATGCCGCGGGCATCGGTCGCCCACACGTCCGACCGGGGCGCGTGCGGCACGGTGTGCTCGGGTTTCACGTTCCAGGGCCGGTGCCAGTCCCCGATCTGCACGTCGTTCACGAGCGTGTGCCCCGCGGGTGGGCTCCAAGGCCAGCAGAACCCCGCGGTGATGCGTGCGGTCATCCCTTCGAGTCCTCGTTCCTGAATGAAGCGCTCCATCTGCTCCGGAGAATCCGCCACGGTGAGCGTCATCCGCCCGTCGGGCTCCCAGCTCACCGGGTCGGAGTCGTCCAGCCCCAGCAACTGCTGCACCCAGCTCCGGAACCTCAGACTGCCTCCCGCTCGGAAGGTCCCACTGAGATCGGTCACTTCGACCCGGCACCCCATGCTCTCGGCGACTTCCTTCAAGTACCGGGCCGTTCCGACCTCGTCCGGACGGATCGACTGGTGGTCGTCGAGGAGGAAGACCGGGACCTTGGCGGCTCTGATCAGCTCCGTGGCCTGTGGCCGGTCGTCGTCCCGAACCTCTTTCCGGGTGTAGCGGTGCGTCGAATTGCGCCGCATGCGGTGAGCCTCGTCGCAGATCAGCACCTCGACGCTGTCCGGCGGAGCATCGGCGAAGCTGTTGAAGTAGCGGTACAGCCGGCGAGCCAGGGCCTTCTTTTGCGCCACTTCTCCCCGGCGAGCCGTGCTGCTGGTGATCTCCCGCAGGGTTTCCGTGTAGGCGTGGGATCCGCTCGCGAGCACGGCTTCGTGGCCCTTCTGGTTGAACACACGCTGCAACTGCAGGGCTACGGCACTCTTGCCGCTACCTGGGCCCCCGCGGAGGATGTACACGCGTTTGGGCTCTGCTACAGAAGTGCTCCCGGTGGGAGTCGGTTCGTAGAACAGCCCGACTTTGAGGCCGGTGAGTGGAGCGGTCTTCTCGAGGTGTCTGCTGATCCGGTCGAACGCCACGTACTGCTCGTCCAGAAGCTCGAGACCGCCATTCTTGACCGAGCGCTGCCGGGCGATGTCAGTGACTTTGAGCAGTGGGTAGCGACGTGCCCGGCGCAGCGCTTCGGCGGCCGGTTTCCCGGATGCGGGAGCGAATCTGCCGACGAGCAACTGCCGGAAGCGCTCCATGTCGTCCAGCGTGTAGAGAAACCCGTGGTTGGACTCGGGCAGCTTGAAGAGTGCTTCCACGCCGGCGTCCCGTGCGTTGTGGAGCAGCGCCACACCCTTCAGCCGCTCGGGGTCCTCCTGCAGGTGCGCGAGATAGCGCACCATGTAGTCGCAGTAACGCTGTATCTGACGGACGGGATGGAGCTTGTGCTTTCCGTCGCCGAACCCGAGGTCCACGGCGATTGGACAAGCGCTGTCGACTGTCGCATGCCGAACCTGCTTCAGTTCGATGGCCAGGTAGGAGTCCGACCCGGTGCCCGGGTGTCGGCCGCAGAGGACGAGGTCGACCGCCGAGTTGGTGTGGGGCAGGTCGACCTCGACCTGCACCTCGACTTCTCCTCGTCCGGTTTCCAGTAGTGCTTTGACCACCACCGGAATGCTTTTGTCCCACGATTCCACATCACCGCGGGTGGGCTCGCGCCCGTTGGCCGAGGTGTAGGCGCCGATCAGCCGCTCGGTGAGCGGGAGGCGCTGCGAGGTGGAGCGGGGGACGATGAGGCGATCGCATTCGGCTGCAGACAGTTGCAGGAGCACAGGGTTCCCCGGGCACGAGTGGACTCGCGCGGGTGGGGGCATGTCCCTTGCGGCTCCGCCGAAGCGGAGCGGAAGCCCGTCGGGCCGCGATGACTATCGGTAGATTAGCCGGGCCTCGACAGGGTCGGGGCGGGCCCCGGAAGCCCGCCCGCCGCCCCGGCTCAGCCGAGGCGGTGCACCACAGCCTGCGCCAGTGCCCACATCAGGTTTGAGCCGAGGCCCGCTGTGATGCCCACCAGGACATCACGGAACCAGATCCGGGGCTTGGGCGTGTACTCGTTGGTGGCCATGGGGAACGCGTCCCTTCGGTCGTAGCCGGTGACGGCGCCGGATGGCTCCCGCCGGGAACGCACCGTGGGCCGAGCCGACGGACCGAAAGTTCACATTTCCGCAACCATCTCGCGTACACCCTCCGGGGAGAAACGCGGTGCGGGACAACGCTAACGCATGGCTGGAAGGTCTGCGCAGAAATGTATCGGCATGCACTGCACGTCAGCTGACGGCGTGAAAGGCATGAGTGGTAGGACGCGGGCGCCCCTTCCGTTCCGCGCGCTTGCGCCCGTGCACCGTGCACAATTCACCACCAGGTGCAGATCCGGGGCGGTGCGGGCGGGAACGGGGTATCTCCGCATCATTCAGTGAACGGTGCTGGTCACAGTGGGTCATCACTTCGGGTGATTCGGTGGCCAGCTCTTGCGGATGGCAACCCTCCGTTGCCAAGCTGTTGCTGTTTGTGAAGAGCAGCAGGCAGGATCAAGGCCGGGAGGGCTTATGCCGTTCGGTGAGCAGCCCGCTTATCTGAAGGTGGCCGAGGATCTGCGGCAGCAGATCGCGGATGGGCGGTTGCCGCCGCACACCCGGCTTCCCTCTCAGGCGAGCATCCGGGCCCAGTACGGGGTGTCCGACACCGTGGCGCTGGAGGCGCGGAAGGTGCTGATGGCGGAGGGGCTGGTGGAGGGGCGGTCCGGGTCCGGGACGTATGTGCGGGAGCGGCCGGCGCCGCGGCGGATCTCGCGCAGTGGGTACCGGACGATCGGGGAGTGCTCGCCCTTCCGGCAGGAGCAGACGGATGAGCGGGTGCGGGGGACGTGGGAGGGGAAGAGCGAGCAGATCACCGCGCCGGACGCGGTGGCCGGGCGGCTGGGGATCGCGACGGGTGATCCGGTGATGTGTACGCGGTACGTGTTCCGTACCGGGAACGAGCCGGTGATGATGTCCACCTCCTGGGAGCCGCTGTCGGTCACCGGCCGGACGCCGGTGATGCTGCCGGAGGAGGGGCCGCTGGGCGGGCGTGGGGTGGTGGAGCGGATGGCGGCCATCGACATCCAGGTGGACAACGTGGCCGAGGAGGTCGGCGCCCGGCCCGCGCTGGCGGCCGAGGCGCGGGTGCTGGGCGGGTTGGCCGGGCACGCGGTGCTGGTGATCACCCGGACGTACCGGGCCGGCGGGCTGCCGGTGGAGACGGCGGATGTGGTGGTTCCGGCCGACCGGTTCCGGATCGCGTACCACCTGCCGGTGCGGTGATCCGTCAGGGCAGGAGGAGTTCGAACCAGACCGTCTTGCCGTCCGCTCCCTGGCGGGTGCCCCAGCGGCGGGACTGGCGGGCCACCAGGCGCAGGCCCCGGCCGCCTTCCTCCAGCAGGGCGGAGGTCCGTTCGTGCGGGGGGTCGGGGAGCAGGTCGGAGACCTCCACCAGGAGGGAGGTGCCGCGCACCATGCGGACGCCGACCGGGCCGTGCGCGTACCGCAGGGAGTTGGTGACCAGTTCGCTGACCAGCAGCACGGTGGTGTCCACCAGGGGTTCCAGGTCCCAGTCCAGGAGCGCGCGGCGCACCGCGCGCCGGGCTTTGCGCGGGGCGTGCGGTTCGGGGGCGAAGATCCACTCGGCGGCGTTGCCCTCGGGCAGCCCGTGCAGCCGGGCGGCGAGCAGCGCGATGTCGTCCGAGGGGCCCGGGGCGCCGCCGCCCGGGCCGGCGTCCGGGGTGAGGCCCTCGACGATCCGGTCGCACAGTTCGTCCAGCGGTCCGCCCGGGGTGCCGCGCTCGGACAGCAGCGTGCACAGCCGCTCCAGGCCGACGGTGATGGACTCGCCGCGGGTCTCGATCAGTCCGTCGGTGTACAGGACGAGGACGGAGCCCTCCGGGACGGTGATCCGGCGTTCCTCGAACGGCACCCCGCCCACCCCGAGCGGGGCGCCGGAGGGCAGGTCGAGCGGGTCGGCCGACCACAGCCCGGTGGCGTCGTCCCGGGTGAGCAGGACGGGCGGCAGGTGGCCGGCCTTGGCCAGGACGCACTCGCGGGAGGCCGGGTCGTACACCGCGTACAGGCAGGTCGCCCACAGCTGGTCGTCGGGGGCCTGGGCGAGGTCCTCGCTGAGGTCGTCCACCCGGCGCAGCAGTTCGGCGGGGGCCAGTTCGAGGCCGGCCAGGGTGCGGACGGCGGTGCGCAGCCGGCCCATGGTGGCGGCGGCGCGCAGGCCGTGGCCCATGACGTCGCCGACGACGAACGCGACCCGGCCGCCGGCCAGCGGGATGACGTCGAACCAGTCGCCGCCGACCTCGGTGCCCACGCTGCCGGGCACGTAGCGGTGGCTGACCGCGACGCCCGGCGGCTGGGGGACGCTCTGCGGCAGCAGGCTGCGCTGGAGGGTGAGGGCGGATTCGCGTTCGCGGGCGTAGAGCCGGGCGTTGTCGAGGGAGATGGCGGCGCGCCCGGCCACCTCCATGGCCAGCGCCTGGTCCTCCCGGTCGAAGGCGGCGCGCTGTCCGGCGCGGGTGAGGATGATGAGGCCGAGCACGGTGCCCCGGGCGCGCAGCGGCAGGATCAGCATGGAGTGGACGCCGAGGTCGAGGGCGGCCCGCACCTTGGGGGAGTCGCTGCCGAGGGTGGCGAGCGAGTCGATGAGCATCGGGTGGCCGGTGCGCAGCACGGTGCTGAACGGGGAGCCGGGTTCGAAGGTGATGGTCTCGCCGGCTTCCAGGGCGGTGTCGGTCTGGGCGCTGTGCTGTTTGGCGGCGGTGCCGAGCTGGAGCACCGGGGTGTCGGGCAGTTGTTCGGCGCTGGGCAGGTCGTTGCCCTCGGCGACGGGGGCGAGGAGTTCCACGGCGGTGTAGTCGGCGAACCGGGGCACCAGCAGCTGGGCGAGCGAGCCGGCGATGAGGTGGACGTCGAGGAGGTCGCCGAGGGAGCTGCCGATGTCGTCGAGCATGGCGAGCCGCTGCCGGGCGCGTTCGATGCGGGCCAGGGCCTCGCGGCGGGCGGTGACGTCCATGACGGTGGAGCTGACCCCGACGGTGCGGCCGTCGCGGTCGGTGAGCCGGCCGAAGGACATGGAGTGGGCGCGGACGCCGTCGCCGGCCTGGACGACCAGGTCGGTGACGGGGTTGCCGGTGCGCAGCACGTCGCTCTGCATGGCGTGGATCCGCGGGGCGGTGGGGGCGGGGAGGATGTCGAGGAGGGTTTTGCCGAGCAGGTCGTCGGGGGTGGCGTCGTGCATGCGGGCGAGGGTCTCGTTGACGCGGACGAGCCGCTGTTCGGTGTCGAAGATGCCGATGCCGAGCGCGGAGGCGGTGAAGAGGGCGTCGAAGGCGGCCAGGTCCTGTTCGATGCCGGTCATCCGGGAGGTCTCCACCAGGTTGGCCAGGATGAACGGGGTGCCGCCGGCGTCCAGCAGCAGGGCGGCGCGCCCTTCCAGGGGGATGATGTGCCCGTCGCGGTGGCGCAGCCGGAGCCGGCCGCGCCAGTGCCGGCGCTGCCGCAGGGTGGCGTGGATGCGGCCGACGGTGGCGGGGGCGTGGCCGGGGGCGAGGAGTTCGGTGAGCCGGCGGCCGACGGCGTCCCGGTCGTGCCAGCCCAGCAGTTCGCGGGCCATGGGGCTCCACAGCCGGATGGTGCCGCGCTCGTCCAGCATGATGATGGCCACGCGCAGCACATCGAGCAGTGAGCGCTCGTCGCTCCGGGCCGGGGGGACCGGTGTGAGTCCGGACGGCTCGGACGGGTTGGTCGTCACACGCTCCTGCCCCCGCTCGGGTACGTCTTCTCCGGATGATAACGGTATCCGGATAAATCGGACCAATTGTCCGATACCCATCGGGTGGCGCAGGGGGATCAGCGGGGAGTGCGGGCTCCCGCCTCGACCCGTTCGACGAGATAGCGACCGGGTTCGGGAAGGGGGCGTACGCCGGGGCCGGCTTCGAGGCGCCGGATGAGCCGTTGCGCTTCGGCGCGCGTGGCGCAATGCCCTATGCGATAGCGACTGCCGTTTTCATCCTGCCGGATCACCTGCCATGGCCGCAGGTTGGTGTCGTTCATTCCTCACCCCCGGTCTGCATATGCCAGACCATACGCCTGTGCCTCACCCCGCGCACACGGATTGGCCGACGGACCGGCCAACAACCTCCACCCAATGGCCGGTTGTCGTCACTTGCGGCGCGGTCCGCGCCCGCCCCGGGCACCGCGTGCCACCAGATAGCACAGCACCAGGACCCCGGCCGCGAACACCGCGATCGGCAGCACCACCGGGGTCCCCCCGCTCCCCGGCGCCGCCCCCGGGGGTTCGCCGGCCCGGTCGACGGCGCGGGGGTCGGTACGGGCGCTCCCTCGCGCACCGCCGCGAGCCCCCGCGCCGCCCTGATCGCCGCCCCGGCCCAGTCGTGCCGCTCCACCGCCGGCCCCACCGCCGTGCGCCGGATCTCGTCGATCTGCTCCGGTGTCAGACCCGAGGAGGCGTCCACCGAGAAGGCGAACGCGCCCTCCGCCGTCCCGACCGCCAGCAGGACCGCCTCCGCCGGCAACTGGTTGCGCTCCGCCGTGGCGTCGGTCCAGGTCTGCGCGGTGAGCCCCGCGAAGTCCCGTACGTACGCCACGTACAGCCGCAGCCCCTCCCCGGCGACGTCCGCGACGGCCGTCCGCACCTCCTCCTCCCGGCCGTCCAGGGCCCGCACCCGGTCGGTCACCCCGCCCGCGCCGTCCAGCTCGATCGGGTACTCGGCGGGCAGCAGCAGCGCCGTCACCCCGGCCAGTGCGGTGAGACATCGCAGCAGCATCCTTCGACGCTATGCGCGCCGGCGGCGCGGTGCCGGGCCCCGTACGCCGCTCGGGTGGGCGCCGCCCCGTGCACGCCGTGTCGCCGCCCGCGCCCCTGGCGGCTCGCCTTGAGTGGGACGGTCCCCTTTATACGTGTGATGAGCCCACCGGAGGTATCGGCATGCGTCCCCCCGTGACCCGCCGCCCCAGGCCCAGGGCGCTGGCGCTGCTGCTCGCCGGGACCCTGTCCCTGACCGCCGCCCTCAGCGGCTGCGGCAGCGACACCGGGCCCGACCGCTCCGGAGCCTCCGGCGCCGCGCAGTCGCTCACCCTCGCCGACCGCGCCGAGCTGCGCACCGGCGGCACCCTGCGCTGGGGCGTCGCCGACCTGCCCGCCACCCTCAACGCCTTCTCTCCGGAGGCGGGGCCGGTCACCGACCAGGTGGCCGCCGCCGTCCTGCCCGCGCTGTTCACCCTGGACGAGCGCGGCCGGCCGCAGCTGAACACCGACTACCTCCGATCCGCCGAGATCACCGCCCGCGAGCCCCGGCAGACCGTCGTCTACACCCTGCACCCCCAGGCCGTCTGGAGCGACGGGCGGGCCGTGGAGGCCGCCGACTTCATCGCCCAGTGGCGCGCGCTCTCCGGCGGCGAGGGCAGCCACCCGGCCGCCCGCAACGCCGGTTACGACCGGATCGAGTCCGTCACCGAGGGGCCCGGCGACGGCCAGGTGCAGGTCACCTTCCACAAGCCCTACGCGGACTGGAAGTCGCTGTTCACCCCGCTGTACCCCAAGGCCGTCACCGAGGACGCCGCCGCGTTCGGCACCGGCACCCGCGACACGCTGCCCGCCACCGCCGGCCCCTTCGGGCTCGGGGACCTCGACCGCGAGGCAGGCACCCTCAGCCTCACCCGCTCCGCCACCTGGTGGGCCGACCCCGCGCTGCTGGACGAGCTGGTCCTCACCGCCGTCCCGGCTGCCGAGCGCGGCGCGGCACTGGAGGACGGCAGCCTGGAGGTGGCCGAAATCCAGCCGGCCGACGCCACCCGCCTCGCCGCGGCGGAGGAGGACGGCGAGCCCGTCGCGTACACCGTCCACCGCGCCTACGCCGCCGCCTACACCCAGCTCGCGCTCAACGGCCGCTCCGGCGCGCTGAAGGACGAACGGGTGCGCTGGGCCGTGGCCCGCGCCATCGACCGCGAGGCGCTGGCCGCCGAGGTGCACGAGCCGGCCGGGCTGCCGGTACGGGCGCTCGGCAGCCATCTGCGGACCCTGGACCAGATCGGCTACCAGGACAACAGCGACGCGCTCGGCGGCTTCAGCACCGAGGAGGCCGGCAAGCTGCTCGACGAGGCCGGCTGGAGGGGCGGCCCGGGGGAGGAGGACGAGGGCGAGGAACCGGCGGCCGGAGATGCCGCGGACGGCAAGGCCCCGGCCGCCGTCGTGGCCGGGCCGCTGAGCGCCGAGAGCGCCGCCGCCGGGCACAGCGCCGCCCTGCTGCGCCAGGCCGCCGGGGCCCAGCGGACGCTCGAGGGCGACGGTGACGGTGACGGTGACGGTGAGGGCGAGGGCGACGGTGACGCCGGTACGGCCGAGCAGCTGGAGGAGGAGGCCGCCGCAGCCGAGGAGCGCGCCCGCGAGCTGGCCGACCGCGCGGCAGGACCGGTCCGTACCGATGAACACGGCACCGAGCTGACCCTGCGCTTCGTCGTCCCGGACGGGGACGCCGGCGCCCGGCAGCGCCGGATCGCCGACCGCATCACCGCCATGCTGAGCGCCGCCGGCATCCGCGCCGAGCCGACCGAGGTCCCCGCCCACGCCTTCTTCAGCGACCACATCAGTACCGGCGACTTCGACCTCGCCCTGTACTCCTGGCCCGCCAGCGGCTACCCGGCCACCGACGCCGCCCCGCTGTTCGCCAAGCCGGTGCCGGACAAGGACGGGGGTCTCGCCGTCCAGCAGAACTACAGCCGGATCGGTACCGACCACATCGACCAGTTGCTGGCCCAGGCGGCCGGCGAACTGGACGAGGAGGAGCAGCACCGGCTGCTCAACCAGGCCGACGCCCGGCTGTGGGCGCTGACCGGCTCGCTGCCGCTCTTCCAGCGCCCGCAGCTGGTGGCGGTCGACGCCGGGCTGGCCGGGGTGGGCGCCTTCGGCCTGGCCACCCCCCGGTACCAGGACATCGGCTACCGCGTCTGACCGCCCGGACGAGCGCGGACGGAGCCCGGAAGGGCATGGAACGGAGCGCGGACGAGGGGCTCGCGAGCCCGGCGCGAGCACGGTGGCGCGCCGGGCCCCGTACGATAGCGGTACAGGCCGGTGTACATATCTGCCGAGCCGCTCACCTCCCTCGTCTCGGAAGAAGCACCGTCAGCCATGCCCACGCGCCAGGACATCCGCAATGTCGCCATCGTCGCCCACGTCGATCACGGCAAGACGACGCTGGTCGACGCCATGCTCAAGCAGGCGGGAGCCTTCGCCGCCCACCAGCACGTCGACGACCGGGTGATGGACTCGGGCGATCTGGAGCGCGAGAAGGGCATCACCATTCTCGCGAAGAACACCGCCGTCAAGTACCACCCCAAGGGCGGCGGCGCCCCGATCGTCATCAACATCATCGACACCCCCGGCCACGCCGACTTCGGCGGTGAGGTCGAGCGCGGCCTGTCCATGGTCGACGCCGTGGTCCTGCTCGTGGACGCCTCCGAGGGCCCGCTGCCGCAGACCCGTTTCGTGCTGCGCAAGGCCCTCCAGGCCCGGCTCCCCGTCATCCTGTGCGTCAACAAGACCGACCGGTCCGACGCCCGGATCTCCGAGGTCCTCAACGAGACCTACGACCTCTTCCTCGACCTGGACGCCGACGAGGACCAGATCGAGTTCCCGATCGTGTACGCCTGCGCGCGCGACGGGATCGCCTCGCTGACCCAGCCGGCCGACGGCACCGTCCCGGCCGACAGCGACAGCCTGGAGCCGTTCTTCTCCACCCTGCTCTCCGCCGTGCCCGCCCCGGTGTACGAGGAGGACGCCCCGCTCCAGGCGCACATCACCAACCTGGACGCGGACAACTTCCTGGGCCGGATCGCGCTGTGCCGCGTCAAGCAGGGCGAGCTGCGCAAGGGCCAGACCGTGGCCTGGATGAAGCGGGACGGCTCGCAGCAGCAGGTCCGCATCTCCGAGCTGCTCATGACGGACGGCCTGACCCGCAAGCCGGCGGAGGTGGCCGGGCCCGGCGACATCTGCGCCGTGGCCGGTATCCCGGACATCATGATCGGTGAGACGCTCGCCGACCCGGAGAACCCGGTGGCGCTGCCGCTGATCACCGTGGACGAGCCGGCCATCTCCATGACCATCGGGACGAACACCTCCCCGCTGGTCGGCAAGGGCGGCAAGGGCCACAAGGTGACCGCGCGGCTGGTCAAGGACCGTCTTGACCGCGAGCTGATCGGCAATGTGTCGCTGCGCGTGCTGCCCACCGAGCGGCCGGACGCCTGGGAGGTGCAGGGCCGCGGTGAGCTGGCGCTGGCCATCCTGGTGGAGCAGATGCGCCGCGAGGGCTTCGAGCTGACGGTCGGCAAGCCCGAGGTGGTGACCCGGGAGATCGACGGCAAGACGCACGAGCCGGTCGAGCGGATGACCATCGACGCGCCGGAGGAGTTCCTGGGCGCGATCACCCAGCTGATGGCCTCCCGCAAGGGCCGGATGGAGACCATGACCAACCATGGCTCGGGCTGGGTGCGGATGGAGTTCCTGGTGCCCTCGCGCGGGCTGATCGGGTTCCGTACCGAGTTCCTGACCGACACCAAGGGCACCGGTATCGCGCACAGCATCTTCGAGGGCCACGAGCCGTGGGCGGGCGAGCTGCGCACCCGGCAGAGCGGGTCGCTGGTGGCGGACCGCTCCGGTACGGCCACCCCGTACGCGATGCTCAATCTCCAGGAGCGCGGCACGATCTTCGTCGAGCCGGGCACCGAGGTGTACGAGGGCATGATCGTCGGCGAGAACTCGCGGGCCGACGACATGGACGTCAACATCACCAAGGAGAAGAAGCTCACCAACATGCGGGCGGCGGCCTCGGATACGACCGAGAATCTCGTTCCGCCGCGCAAGCTCTCCCTGGAGCAGTCGCTGGAGTTCTGCCGTGAGGACGAGTGCGTGGAGGTCACGCCGGTCGAGGTGCGGATCCGCAAGGTCCAGCTCGACCAGCGGGATCGGGCGCGGGCGGCGTCGCGGGCCAAGCGGCAGTAGTCGGCGGGGATTTCCCCGTCAGTAGCTCTGCGTTCAGCGCGGGCTACCGGATGTATCGAATTCTGTCAAGGTTCGATCCGGTCGCTCGCGCTGAGTTGTGTTCGTTATGCGAACGAAATGGGGCGATGTTCGTCACATCAGTCCGCATATCGGTGACTCCAGGGGGTGGATATGTCCGGATTGCCTGATCTCACCTCCCTATCTTCATCAAAATGAAATCGGCAATCGGTGGTTCACCGAAGTTTTATGCCCAATAGTTGGGGGCATTGCGCTCAGGCTTTCGCCGGGTGCGGCTGCTGGACACTTTGGGTATTCAACGCGTGTTGAGCCCATCGCGCTCCGCGGCTTTTCAGCAACGAACCGGACTCCCAAGGAGGCAAGCCCATGCGTGGTGCGCGCAGCGCCAAGTGGGCCGCAGTGGCGATCGTTGTGGCCCTGGCCGCGACCGCCTGTGGTAGCGACGACGACAACGGCGGCAGCGGCGATGGCGGCAACGCGTCCGGCAACGCCTCGGGCATCGTCAAGGTGGACGGCGGCGAGCCCCAGTCGGCTCTGCTCCCCACCAGCACCAATGAGCAGTTCGGCTCGCTGGTGATCAAGAACGTCTTCGCGAACCTGCTGGACTTCGAGGACGACGGCTCCATCAAGTACGTCGCGGCCGAGTCCATCGAGTCGAACGACGACGCCTCGGTGTGGACCATCAAGCTGAAGGACGGCTTCACCTTCCACGACGGCGAGAAGGTCACCGCCCAGCACTACGTGGACGCCTGGAACTGGGCCGCCAACGTCGAGAACGGCCAGAGCCAGAGCGCCTGGTTCGAGGACATCGAGGGCTACGCGGACGTCCACCCCTCGGAGGAGGGCGCCGAGCCCACCGCCGACACCATGTCCGGCCTGAAGGTTGTCGACGACACCACCTTCGAGGTCACGCTGGCCAACCCGGTCTCGTACTACGAGTACAAGCTGGGTTACCACGTCTTCGCGCCGCTGCCCTCCGCCTTCTACGACGACCCGGACGCCTTCGGCCAGGCGCCGATCGGCCAGGGCCCGTACCAGTTCACCAGCTGGGCGCACAACGAGAAGATCACCCTCACCACCTACGCCGACTACGCCGGTCCGAACAAGGCGCAGAACGGCGGCGTGGAGATCATCGCGTACGACAACCTGAGCACCGCCTACCAGGACCTCCAGTCCGGCAACCTGGACGTGCTGCGCCAGGTCGACCCCAAGGACCTGCCGGTCTACCAGACCGACCTGGGCGACCGCGCCATCGCGCAGCCGTACAACGCCACCCAGTCCATCGTTCCGGCCTTCTACGCCGGCTGGGGCGACCTGGACGACCCGTCCAAGGTCCTCCAGGGCGTCTCGATGGCGATCGACCGGGAGACCATCACCCAGACGGTCCTCAACGGCTCGCGCACCCCGGCCGACAGCTTCACCCCGCCCGGCGTCTTCGGTCACCTGGAGAACGCCGCCGACGGCAAGACCGACTTCAACCCGGAGGAGGCCCGCCGTCTGGTCGAGGAGGGTGGCGGCGTCCCCGGCGACAAGATCACCCTGCAGATCAACGGTGACGGCGGTCACGCCGAGTGGGCCACCGCGGTCTGCAACGACATCATCAAGAACCTGGACGTCGAGTGCGTCCTGGACACCAAGCCGGACTTCGCGACCGACCTGGCCGACCGCCGCGCCGACAAGGTCGTCAGCATGTACCGGGGTGGCTGGCTGCAGGACTACCCGCTGAACGTCAACTTCCTGCGGGATCTGTACAGCAGCACCGCGCCGTCCAACTACGGCCGCTACAGCAACGAAGAGGTCGACGAGCTCTTCAAGCAGGGCGACCAGGCCGGTTCCTTCGACGAGACCGTCACCGCCTACCAGGAGGCCGAGAAGGTCCTCTGGGAGGACATGCCCGCGATCCCGCTCTGGTACCAGAACGTGAACGCCGGCTTCTCGGAGAACGTCGAGAACGTCCACTTCGACGTCGCCGGCCAGCCGGTGATCGAGGACATCACGGTCAAGTAAGACCGCTGCTGCAAGGGGGCCGGTGGCCGCTTCCGTGACCCGGAGCGGCCACCGGCCCTGCCGACTGACATGGAGGAACGATGGGGCGCTACGTCGCGCGGCGACTGCTCCAGATGATCCCGGTGTTCGTGGGGGCGACCTTCATCATCTTCATGATGATGTACGCCCTGCCGGGTGACCCGATAGCCGCACTGTGGGGCGAGCGCGCCCCCGACCCGGCTCAGATGGCCCAGATGAAGAAGGAACTGGGCCTGGACCTGCCGATCATGCAGCAGTACTGGAACTACCTCATCGGGGTCTTCCAGGGTGACTTCGGCATCCAGATCGCCAGCAGACGGCCGGTCATGGACGTGATCGGCGACGCGCTCCCCGCCACCCTCAGACTCACCGTGCTGGCGTTCGTCTTCACCGCCGTCGTCGGCATCGCCATGGGCCTGATCGCCGGTCTGCGGGCCGGCAAGAAGACCGACAGCAGCATCCTCTTCGTCACCCTGCTGCTCATCTCGGTCCCCAGCTTCGTGCTCGGTTACCTGGTGCAGACCTACTTCGGTGTGAAGCTCGGCTGGATCACCCCCTCCGTGCAGGACTCGGAGAACTGGGGCGAGCTGCTGCTGCCCGCGATGGTGCTGGCCGCACTCTCCCTCGCCTATGTCGCGCGGCTGACGCGTACCTCGGTCGCCGAGAACCGGCGCTCCGACTACATGCGCACCGCCCGCGCCAAGGGCCTCACCCAGCGGCGGGCCGTCGGCGTCCACCTGCTGCGCAACTCCATGATCCCGGTGGTCACCTTCCTGGGCGTGGACCTCGGCAACCTGATGACGGGTGCCATCGTCACCGAGGGCATCTTCAACGTGAACGGCATCGGCCGGGCGGTCTTCCGGGCACTCAACACCCGTGAGGGTTCCACGGTCGTCGGCATCGTGACGTTCATGATCATCGTCTACCTCGTTGTCTCCCTGCTCGTCGACCTGCTCTACGCGGTCCTGGACCCGAGGATTCGCTATGCCTGAGGCTCCTGACACCACAGCGACCACCAAGGCCGGCGACGTGAGCAAGACCCCCGAAGGGGTGCTGGTCGCCGAGGCCGGCCCGCCGCCGGGCAAGGCGAGCAGCCTGTGGTCGGACGCCTGGCGCGATCTGCGGCGCAAGCCCAAGTTCGTCATCCCGGCGATCATCATCCTGTTCCTGCTGTTCGTCGCGGCGTTCCCCTCGGTGTTCACCTCCGAGACCCCGCGGCTGGGCGACCTGACCCAGCACTACCTGCAGAAGCCGGAGCTGACCCACTTCTTCCAGCCCGACTGGTTCGGCTACGACCAGCAGGGCCGCAGCATCTACGCCCGCGTGGTGTACGGCACCCGGGCCTCGGTGATCATCGGTATCTCGGTGACCGCGCTGGTCCTGGTCACCGGCGGGATCATCGGCATGCTGGCCGGGTACTTCGGCGGCTGGATCGACGCGGTGCTCTCCCGGATCACCGACACCTTCATGGGCATCCCCTTCATGCTGGGCGCCATGGTCGTGCTGGTCTCCTTCAACGCCCGCACCGAGTGGGTGGTGATCCTGGCCCTGGCCTTCCTGGGCTGGACCACCGTGGCCCGCGTGATGCGCGGTTCGGTGATCACCATCAAGCAGGCCGACTACGTGCAGGCCGCCCGTTCGCTGGGCGCCGGCACCGGACGGATCCTGCTGCGGCACATCCTGCCGAACGCCGCCGCCCCCGTGATCGTGGTGGCGATGGTGGCGCTGGGCGGGTACATCACCGCCGAGGCCACGCTCTCGTACCTGGGTATCGGTCTGTCCGACCCGGCGATCTCCTGGGGCGGGGACATCAACTCCGCCCGGGACCAGATCCGGGTGGCCGAGCACATCCTGATCTTCCCCTCGATCGCGCTGAGCGTGACCATCCTGTCCTTCCTGATGTTGGGTGACGCCGTGCGCGATGCCCTCGACCCCAAGCTGCGCTGAGGGAGTTGACGCGCGTGTCGATCGAACCGGTCGAAATCACCCCGGCGGACGCCCCCGGCGTACCGCTGCTGGAGGTCCGTGACCTCCATGTGGAGTTCCACACCCGGGAGGGCGCGGCCCACGCCGTCAACGGCGTGAGCTACACCGTGGACGCCGGCGAGACGCTGGCCGTGCTCGGTGAGTCGGGCTCCGGGAAGTCGGTGACCGCCCAGACCATCATGGGCATCCTCGACATGCCGCCCGGCAGGATCACCGGCGGGGAGATCCTGTTCCGGGGCCAGGACATGCTCAAGATGTCCGAGGCCCAGCGCCGGAAGATCCGCGGCAACCAGATCGCCATGATCTTCCAGGACGCCCTGTCGTCCCTGAACCCGGTGCTGTCGGTGGGCTTCCAGCTGGGCGAGATGTTCCGGGTGCACCGGGGCGCCTCGCGCAAGGAGGCCAAGGCCAAGGCCATCGAGCTGATGGACCGGGTGCGGATCCCGGCCGCCAAGGAGCGGGTGAACGACTACCCGCACCAGTTCTCCGGCGGTATGCGCCAGCGCATCATGATCGCCATGGCGCTGGCCCTCGAACCCGATGTGATCATCGCGGACGAGCCGACCACCGCCCTGGACGTCACCGTCCAGGCGCAGGTCATGGACCTGCTGGCCGAGCTCCAGCGCGAGCACAACATGGGGCTGATCCTCATCACCCACGACCTGGGCGTGGTCGCGGACGTCGCCGACAAGATCGCGGTGATGTACGCGGGCCGGATCGTGGAGAACGCCCCGGTGCACGAGCTGTACAAGCGGCCGGCGCACCCGTACGCCAAGGGCCTGCTGGAGTCGATACCGCGCCTGGACCTCAAGGGCCAGGAGCTGTACGCGATCTCCGGTCTGCCGCCGAGCCTGACCGCCGTGCCCTCGGGCTGCGCCTTCAACCCGCGCTGCCCGCTGGCCACCGACCAGTGCCGTACGGAGGTTCCTCCGCTGGTGCAGGTCACCGAGCAGGACGGGACGCCGATCACCGGGCGGTCCAGCGCCTGCCACCTGTGGAAGGAGACGATCCATGGCTGACCTCGGCAAGAGCGCGGGCGACCGCGAGCCGATCCTGGAAGTGCGCAACCTCGTCAAGCACTTCCCGCTCACCCAGGGCATCCTCTTCAAGAAGCAGATCGGCGCGGTCAAGGCCGTCGACGACATCTCCTTCTCCCTGTACCGGGGCGAGACGCTGGGCATCGTCGGCGAGTCCGGCTGCGGCAAGTCGACCGTGGCCAAGCTGCTGATGAACCTGGAGACGCCGACGTCCGGCGAGATCTTCTACAAGGGCGAGGACATCAGCAAGCTGTCCGGGCGGGCGCTGAAGGCGGTGCGGCGGAACATCCAGATGGTGTTCCAGGACCCGTACACCTCGCTCAACCCCCGGATGACGGTCGGTGACATCATCGGCGAGCCGTTCGAGATCCACCCCGATGTGGCCCCCAAGGGCGACCGGCGCCGCAAGGTGCAGGAACTGCTGGAGGTCGTGGGGCTCAACCCGGAGTACATCAACCGGTACGCCCACCAGTTCTCCGGCGGGCAGCGGCAGCGGATCGGGATCGCCCGCGGTCTGGCGCTGAACCCGGAGATCATCGTGTGCGACGAGCCGGTCTCGGCGCTGGATGTGTCGGTGCAGGCGCAGGTCATCAACCTGATGGACAAGCTCCAGAAGGAATTCGAGCTGTCGTACCTGTTCATCGCGCATGACCTGTCGATCGTGCGGCACATCTCCGACCGGGTCGGGGTGATGTACCTGGGGAAGATGGCGGAGATCGGCAGCGACACCGAGATCTACGACCACCCGACCCACCCGTACACCCAGGCGCTGCTGTCGGCGGTGCCGCAGGCCGATCCGGAGGGCCGGGAGTCGCGGGAGCGGATCATCCTGACCGGGGACGTGCCCTCGCCGGCGAACCCGCCGTCGGGCTGCCGCTTCCGGACCCGCTGCTGGAAGGCGCAGGACCGGTGTGCGGAGGAGGTGCCGCTGCTGGCGGTGCCGGAGCGGTTCCGCGACTCGGGTGGCGGAGCGGCGCACGACTCGGCGTGCCACTTCGCGGAGGAGAAGGACGTGGTGGGCGCCTCGTGACGTTGTCACCGCGCTGACCAGCTAAGACGGCCACGGCCGCCGGGCATCTGGGATGTCCGGCGGCCGTCGGCATGTGGGGGACGCGGGCGTGTCGGGATGACACGGGAAGCGTAAAACGGACGGAAAGGTCATATATTGCCTTAATGCGACTTTCGGCAGTCCGAGGAGGCCATCCCATGCGCGCAGCCACCCGCCTGAGCTGGGCCATCGCCGCCACGACCGTCCTCGCCCTCACCGCCACCTCCTGCGGCGGCGGCAACGGCACGGCCGGCGGCAGCGCCGGGGTCGTCCGGGCCTCCTGGGGTGACCCTCAGCACCCGCTGGAGCCCGCCAACACCAACGAGGTGCAGGGCGGCAAGGTCCTCGACATGATCTTCCGGGGCCTCAAGCGCTACAACCCGGAGACCGGCGAGGCCGAGGACGAGATGGCCGAGTCCATCGAGACGACCGACCAGCAGAACTTCACCGTCAAGATCAAGCCCGGCTGGACCTTCTCCGACGGCACCCCGGTCACCGCCAGCTCCTACGTCGACGCCTGGAACTATGGCGCCCATCTGGAGAACGCCCAGATCGCCAGCTACTTCTTCCAGTTCATCGAGGGCTACGAGGACGTCCACCCGTCCGACGAGAACGCCACCCCCAGCGCCGACACCATGAGCGGCCTCGCCGTCGTCGACGACCACACCTTCACCGTCCGGCTCACCGAACCGTTCTCGCTGTGGCCCGAGACGCTCGGGTACGCCGCGTACGCCCCGCTCCCGCGCGCCTTCTTCGACGACCACGACGCCTGGCTGGCCAAGCCGATCGGCAACGGCCCGTACAAGATCGACACGTACACCAAGAGCCAGAGCATGAAACTGGTGAAGTACGAGGACTACGCCGGCCCCGACAAGGCGCAGAACGAAGGCGTGGAACTGCGGGTCTACACCGACAACAACACCGCGTACACCGACCTCCAGGCCGGCAACCTCGACGTCATCGACGACGTGCCCGCCTCCCAGCTGTCGAACGCCGAGAAGGACCTCGGCGACCGCTTCATCAACCAGCCGGCCGGCATCATCCAGACCGTCTCCTTCCCGCTCTACGACCCCGCCTGGAGCAGCCCGGAGGCCGCCAAGGTCCGGCAGGGCCTGTCGATGGCCATCGACCGCGAGGAGATCACCTCCAAGATCTACTTCGACACCCGCACCCCGGCCACCGACTTCACCTCACCCGTCCTCGGCGACGCCGGCGGCTACGAGGAAGGACTGTGCGGCGAGTTCTGCACCTTCGACCCCGAGCGCGCCCGGCAGCTCATCGAGGAGGGCGGCGGCCTGCCAGGCGGCAAGGTCACCCTCAGCTCGAATGTGGACACCGGCTCCCACCGCCAGTGGATGGACGCCGCCTGCAACAGCATCAACAACGTGCTGGACAACACCGCCGCCTGCACCGTCAACCCGGTGCCCACCTTCGCGGACTTCCGCAACCAGGTGACCAACCGGCAGATGACCGGCATGTTCCGCACCGGCTGGCAGATGGACTACCCGCTCATCCAGAACTTCCTCCAGCCGCTGTACTACACCGATGCCTCCTCCAACGACGCCGTGTACTCCAGCCCCGAGTTCGACCGGCTCGTCAACGAGGCCAACAGCGCCTCCGACGAGGAAGAGGCCGTCGCCAAGTTCCGGGACGCCGAACGCGTCCTCGTCCAGGACATGCCGGCCATCCCGCTGTGGTACCAGAACGGCACCGCCGCCTACTCCACCCGCGTCAGCGACGTCAAGCTCAACCCGTTCTCCGTCCCCGTCTACACGGACATCAAGGTCAGCTGACCATGGGGCGTTACGTCGTACGCCGCCTGCTCCAGATGATCCCGGTCTTCATCGGGGCCACCTTCCTCATCTTCGTCATGGTGTACGCGCTCGGCGACCCGGTCGCGGCCCTCTTCGGCGACCGGGCGCCCGACCCCGCCACCGCCCGCCAACTGCGCGCCGAATTCAACCTCGACAAGCCCGTGTGGCAGCAATACCTGCTCTACATGGGCAACATCTTCACCGGCGACTTCGGCACCGCCTTCAACGGCGAACCCGTCACCGACCTGATGGGCCGCGCCTTCCCCATCAGCTTCCGGCTGATGCTCACCGCCCTGGTCATCGAACTCGTCCTCGGTATCCTCCTCGGCGTCATCACCGGACTGCGCCGCGGCCGGGCCTTCGACACCTCCATCCTCATGGCCACCCTGGTCGTGATCGCCATCCCCACCTTCGTGCTGGGCACCACCGCCCAGTTCCTCTTCGGCGTCCAGCTCGGCTGGATCAACCCCGCCGTCAGCCCCGAGGGCCGCTTCAGCGAACTCCTCCTGCCCGGCATCATCCTCGCCCTGGTCTCGCTCGCCTACGTCACCCGGCTCACCCGCACCTCGGTCGCCGAGAACACCCGCGCCGACTACATCCGCACCGCCGTCGCCAAGGGCCTGCCGCGCCGCCGGGTGACCGTACGCCACCTGCTGCGCAACTCCCTCATCCCGGTGGTCACCTACCTCGGCGCCGACATCGGCACCCTGATGGCCGGCGCCATCGTCACCGAGCGCATCTTCAACATCCAGGGCGTCGGATTCCAGCTCTACCAGGGCATCCTGCGGCAGAACTCACCCACCGTCGTGGGCTTCGTGGTGGTCCTCGTCCTCATCTTCCTGCTCGCCAATCTGCTGGTCGACCTCCTGTACGCCGTGCTCGACCCGAGGATTCGCTATGTCTGAACCGCCCCAGCCACCGCCCGTAGGACCCCCCGAAGCCCCCATCGCGATCGCGGCGGGCGACGGCCGGGGCGAACCGGCCACGCCCACCGGCGCGGAACCGGGACGCGCGCGCAGCCTGTGGTCGGACGCCTGGCACGACCTGCGCCGCAACCCGGTCTTCGTCATCTCCGCGCTGCTGATCTGCTTCCTCGTGCTGATCTCGATCTGGCCCTCGCTCATCGCCACCGAGTCACCGCTGCGCTGCCAGCTCTCCCGCTCCCTGGAGGGCGCCTCCGCCGGCCACTGGTTCGGCTTCGACACCCAGGGCTGCGACGTGTACACCCGCACCGTCTACGGGGCCCGCGCCTCCATCGCCGTCGGGGTGTGCGCCACCCTCGGCGTCGCCCTGGTGGGGACGGTCATCGGCGGGCTCGCCGGCTTCTTCGGCGGCTTCTGGGACGCCCTGCTCTCCCGGGTCACCGACATGTTCTTCGGCATCCCGCTGATCCTGGGCGCCATCGTCTTCCTCAGCATGATCAAGCTCTCCGGCATCTGGCCGGTGGTCCTGGTGATCGCCGCACTGAGCTGGCCGCAGATCGCCCGTATCGCGCGCGGCGCCGTCATCACCGCCAAACAGAACGACTACGTGCAGGCCGCCCGCGCCCTCGGCGCCTCGCACGCCCGCATCCTGCTGCGGCACATCCTGCCGAACGCCATCGCCCCGGTGATCGTGATGGCCACCATCATGCTCGGCACGTTCATCGCCCTGGAGGCCACCCTCAGCTACCTCGGCGTCGGCCTGCGCCCGCCCACCGTCTCCTGGGGCGTGGACATCTCCGCCGCCTCCACCGGGATGCAGTTCCGCAACGCCCCGCACATCCTGCTCTACCCGGCCGCCGCGCTGTCGCTGACGGTCCTGGCGTTCATCATGCTCGGCGACGCGGTGCGCGACGCCCTCGACCCCAAGCTGCGCTGAAGGGGAGGCCACCGGCCATGCTGCTGGAAGTACAGGACCTGCACGTCGAGTTCACCAGCCGGGACGGACTGGTCAATGCGGTGAACGGCGTCAGCTACGCGGTGGACGCCGGCCAGACCCTGGCGGTGCTGGGCGAATCGGGCTCCGGCAAGTCGGTGACCGCCCAGGCCATCATGGGCATCCTCGACTCGCCGCCCGGCCGCATCAGCAAGGGAAAGATCCTCTTCCGGGGCGAGGACCTGCTCACCATGGGCCGCGAGGCCAGACGCCGGATCCGCGGTGAGAAAATGGCGATGATCTTCCAGGACGCGCTGTCCTCCCTCAACCCGGTGCTGCCCGTCGGCTACCAGCTCGGCGAGATGTTCCGGGTGCACCGCGGCGCCTCCCGCAAGGAGTCGAAGGCCGCCGCCATCGAACTCATGGAACGGGTCCGCATCCCGGCCGCCAGGGAACGGGTGGGCGACTACCCGCACCAGTTCTCCGGCGGCATGCGCCAGCGCATCATGATCGCGATGGCCCTCGCCCTCGAACCCGACCTCATCATCGCCGACGAGCCCACCACCGCCCTGGACGTCACCGTCCAGGCCCAGGTCATGGACCTGCTCTCCGAACTCCAGCAGGAGTACCGGATGGGCCTCATCCTCATCACCCACGACCTGGGCGTCGTCGCCGACGCCGCCGATGTCATCGCCGTCATGTACGCGGGCAAGATCGTCGAACACGCCCCGGTGGACGCCCTGTACAAGCGCCCCGCCCACCCGTACACCAAGGGCCTGCTGGAATCGATCCCGCGCCTGGACCGCAAGGGCCAGGACCTGTACGCCATCAAGGGACTGCCGCCCAACCTCGCCCGCATCCCGCCCGGCTGCTCCTTCCACCCCCGCTGCCCCATCGCCCGCGACCGCTGCGCCGTGGACGTCCCCCCGCTGTACGAGGTGGCCCCGGACCGCTCCAGCGCCTGCCACTACTGGAAGGAGACGATCGGTGACTGAGGCGCTGCTGGAGGTCCGCGACCTCGTCAAGCACTTCCCGCTCACCCAGGGCATCCTCTTCCAGCGCCAGGTCGGCGCCGTCCAGGCCGTGGACGGCGTCTCGTTCACCCTCGCGCCCGGTGAGACGCTGGGCGTGGTGGGCGAGTCGGGCTGCGGCAAGTCGACGGTGGCCAAGCTGGTGATGAGCCTGGAGAAGCCCACCGCCGGGGAGATCTTCTACAAGGGCGAGGACATCACCCGGCTGAGCGGCCGGGCGCTGAAGGCGGTGCGGCGCAACATCCAGATGGTGTTCCAGGACCCGTACACCTCGCTCAACCCGAGGATGACGGTCGGCGACATCATCGGCGAACCGTACGAGATCCACCCCGAGGCCGCCCCCAAGGGCGACCGGCGGCGCCGGGTACGGGAACTGCTGGACGTGGTCGGCCTCAACCCCGAGTACATCAACCGTTATCCGCACCAGTTCTCCGGCGGCCAGCGGCAGCGCATCGGCATCGCCCGCGGCCTGGCTCTCAACCCGGAGATCATCGTCGCGGACGAACCGGTCTCCGCCCTCGACGTCTCCGTCCAGGCGCAGGTGGTCAACCTGCTCGACCGGCTCCAGAACGAGTTCGGCCTCTCCTACATCGTGATCGCCCACGACCTCTCCATCGTGCGGCACATCTCCGACCGGATCGCCGTCATGTACCTGGGCAAGATCGTGGAGACCGGCACCGAGACCCAGATCTACGACCACCCCACCCACCCGTACACCCAGGCACTGCTGTCGGCCGTCCCGGTCCCCGACCCGGAACAGAGCGCGCTGCGCGAACGCATCATCCTCACCGGCGACGTCCCCTCCCCGGCCAACCCGCCCTCGGGCTGCCGCTTCCGCACCCGCTGCTGGAAGGCCCAGGACCTCTGCGCCCGCGTCGAACCACCCCTGACGGTCCCCGCCCCCTTCCCCGACCCGGCCACCGGGGCCCACCACCCCTCGGCCTGCCACTTCGCCGAGGAGAAGCAGCACGTGTCCGGGGCCTGAACGCCGGTCTCACCGCGCCCCCAGCCACAGCCCGGCGGCGGTGGAGGTGAGCGAGAGGATGCCCGCGATGGTGACGGCGGCGACGGAGTTGATCGCGGTGTCGTAGCGGCGCTCGTCGGCGGAGACCCCGTGGGTACTGGTGGTGGGCGCGCAGGGCTCCGGCGGAGCACCGCGCACCCAGCGGGCGAGCCGGGTGGTGCACGGCTCACAGGCATGGAACGGCCGGCTCCGGCCGAACCCCACGACCGGCCCGAGCCACATGACCAGGACCCCGGTCCTGGCACACATCAGGCAGTCGCCTTCCTCGGCCCACCCGGAGATCACATCGGTCTGCACCCACACCTGGGTCGGCACGTTCACCGGCCACCCCCCGGCAGCACGCACCGGAACCAGACGATCTTCCCGGCACAGCGGAGGGTCCGCTCACACCCGAACCCGTCCGCCATCTCCCGCAACATCCACAGCCCGCGCCCCGACTCTGCGGCCCAGTCCGGGGCGTTCCCCACCACCGGCAGTCGGTGGCATCGGTCGAAGACCTGCACTGTCACTTCCGTGCCGATCCGCATCATCCGCAGGTAGCAGCGCGGATTCTGCACGTGACGTGCCACGTTGGAGATCAGTTCCGAGACCCCCAGCCGCACGGTTTCCACGACGTCTCGCGAACCGCCCCATTCCCGAGCGACCTCACCTGCGGCGGAGCGCCAATGCTTCACCTCCACGGCGCAGGCGTTCAACGAACGGCCATACACGTTCTCGCGGTGGACGGCCTGGACCGGATCCCTCATCGCACCTCCAGCACGGAGCAAGGCAGACGAACGAAGCCACGCAGATCTGAGCAGCGGGCAAGTGGGGCTGCGCCAGGCTCGTTTGCGACTGCCCGGCGTCCTCGCGGACTAGAGTGCATCAGATCACATGGCGTATGCAAGAAGGGCTAATGCATACATTGCATTGTCTCCGTCCATCGGTCTCTCCGAGGTGGGGCACAGTGGGCCCGTGATGATGGAAAGGTGGAGACGTGCCACAGAAGCCGAAGATCCCGACCGTTCGTTTGCGCCGCCTCGCGGCTGAGCTGCGCAGCCTGCGCGCGGCTGCCGGCCTGACGCGTGATGAGGTGTCAGAGCGCACCGGCATCAACGCGACCACGCTGTACCGGGTCGAGACAGCCAAGACCAACCCCCAGAAGCGGACACTGATCGCGCTCCTGGACCTCTACGAAGCGGACCCTGGGCTTCGCGCTGAGGTCGCTTCCATGGCCGAAAGGGCCACCGAACAGGGCTGGCTTCGCCCGTACCACAGTGAACTTCCGCAGGAATACACTGCCTACATCAGCTTCGAGAACGAGGCTTGGGAGGTCCGCAACTACGAGTCGCTGTTCGTCCCGGGGCTGATCCAGACCGAGCAATACGCCAGAGCGGTGATCGCTGGGACACTCCCGCTCGCGAGTCCTGTGGAAGTGGACCAGCGCGTTCAGGCTCGCATGGACCGACAGGCCGTCCTCACCAAGGAGTCGCCCCTGCGGCTGAGGGCTGTCATAGACGAAGCAGTGTTGCACCGGGCAGTCGGTGGTCAGGACGTGATGCGCGCGCAGATGAGACACCTCTTGCAGGTGATGGACTTGCCGAACGTCAGCGTGCAAGCCATCCCGTTCTCCGCCGGAGCCCATCCGGGAATGCCTGGCTCGTTCGTCCTGATGGCGTTCGCCGACGCGGAGGAGCCCGAGATCGTCTACCTCGACAGCATGGCCGGCGATCTCTTCCTCGAAGCTCCCGTCGAAATGCGCAGATACAACACCATCTTCCATGACGTGATGAGCCAGGCTCTCAGCCCAACAGCGACAGCTGAGCTGATCACTAAGCTGATCAGAACAACCGTCTGAGGAGGTGACATGAAACAGAGCGATCTCAACGCGGTCATATGGCAGCGCAGCAGCTACAGCAGCGGGAACGGGCAGTGTGTCGAGGTGGCCCAGGGCTTCACGGGCGTGGTGCCGGTTCGGGACAGCAAGCACCCGGGTCCGGCCATCACAGTGCGGGCCGGCGCCTGGGATGCGTTCATCGCACACCTCAAGGCCCACGGTTGACGCCGCGACGCTCCAGAAGGAGTCACTGCGTGGGAGATGGACCTCCGGTGGCGAGATGGCGTAAGTCCAGCTACAGCAGTGGCGACACAGGCGCCTGCCTGGAGACCCGGATAACCTCCGACGGCCTGATAGCGGTCCGAGACAGCAAAAACCCCGGCCCGGCCACCATTGTGTCGGCCGGAGCCTGGGCAGCCTTTGTCGAACATCTCAAGGGTGAAGTGTGCGCCCTGCCATCGCAGGAGAATCCGATCGCGCGTAGGGGAATCTGATGCGACATGACCTGCCGATAGCGAGGTGGCGGAAGTCAAGCTACTCGGACGGGGGAAGCGGCAGTTGTCTGGAGACTCAGGTCACGGCGGACGGCGGGGTCGCGGTGGGCGACAGCAAGGACCGCTCGCGCGGTGCGTTCGTGTTCTCCGTCGCCGGGTGGTCCGCGTTCGTCAACCACCTCAAAGGTTGACGCGGCGCGTCATCGGGACGTCCGTCTCGGTCCCGGCACCGACCTGCACACCGGTGCCTCGCTGACTGCCATGACTACCGGCCGAGCTGACGGTCCGACCGCGATGTCCGCCTCCCCGTCCTCCAGCGTCCAGGCGGCCCGGCGCGTTCTCGCCGACCGGCTGCGGGAGTTGTGCGAGGACGCCGGGCTCGACGGCAAGTCGCTGGCGGCTGCGTGCGGCTGGCATCCCTCCAAGGTGTCGCGGATCGCCACGGCGAAAACTTCGCCGTCCGCCGACGACATCCGTGCCTGGTGCCGGGCCTGTGGCGCCGAGGACCAGACAGCGGACCTGATCGCCGCCCTCCGAGCCGTCGAGGGCATGTGGGTCCACTGGCACCGGATGGAGCGCGCCGGGCTGCGCCGGGCCCAGGAGGCTGTCCTCCCGCTGTACGATCGCACACTTTGGTTCCGTGCCTATTCACCCGGACTTGTCCCCGGGTTGCTCCAGACGTACCGGTACACCGAGGACGTCCTGCGCGGAGTACAGCGCCGCCGGGTTCCGGTGGACGATGTCGCGGAGGCGGTCGCCGTGCGCATGGAGCGCCAGTACGTCCTGTACGAGGGGCACCGGCGCTTCGCGTTCCTGCTGGAGGAGCCGGTACTGCGCAACGCGCTCGGCAGTGCGGAGACACAGCGGGAACAACTGGACCATCTGTTGATGGTCAGCTCGTTGCCGCACGTCAGCATCGGCGTCGTCCCCACACAGCTGGGGCGCCCGCGCATGCCGGTGGAAGGGTTCTGGATCTTCGACACGGCCCAGGTGAACGTCGAGTTGGTGTCCGGATATCTGACGTTGACCCAGCCCGGTGAGATCAAGGCGTACGCCGACACCTTCCTCATGCTGGCCGACACGGCGGTCTACGCCGCCCGGGCCCGCGCCCTGATCAGGGCGGCGATGTCCTCGATCGGGTGATGGCCTCGCAATCACCCGCAATCGCCTGGGCGTTGCGGTGCGCCTCTCCCTACCGTCGAAGCACGTGGCCGCGACCGCAGCGGCTCGCAGGGAACAGGAGGCAGCACCATGGGCAAGCACGACAAGCCCGATGACCACGGCGGGGACGGGCTCCCCGGGCAGCCGTGGAGCCCGCCCCAGCCACCGTCGCCCGACGGCGGCGCACCCGAAGGGGACGGGGACCGCCGGAAGTGACCGTTGGATCCGATCGGTCCGGCCGCGCCCGCTCCGCTGTGGGGCTGGCGCGGTTCCTTCGGGAGTCCGGGGCGATGAGCCGTGATTGGGCGGATGCCTTCGCGGCGGTGCCGCGTGAGGTGTTTCTGCCGGATCTGATGTGGCCGTACGACATGGACACCGGCGCGAGCCGTTCCGTGGACCGGCGGACGGACCCCGTGGCGTGGGAGCGCGCGGCGTACGCCAACGTTCCGATCACCACCCAGTGGGACGACGGGCAGCACACCGGGCCGGGGCCGGGGCGGGTGCCGACCAGTTCGGCGAGTATGCCGTCCGTCGTGACGCGGATGCTGGCCGACCTCGATGTCCGCCCCGGTGCCCGGGTGCTGGAGATCGGCACCGGGACCGGGCGGAACGCCGGGCTGCTCGCGGAGCGGCTCGGTGAGCGGTCCGTCGTGACCGTCGAGGTGGACGAGCGGGTCGCCGCCCGGGCGCGGGCCGCGCTCGGCAGTCTCGGGCTGTACCCGGAGGTGGTGTGCGCCGACGGCCGGTGGGGACATCCGGCGGGGGCGCCGTACGACCGGGTGATCGTCACCGCCGGGGTGCGGGGGTTCCCGCCGGCGTGGCTCGCGCAGACCCGGCCCGGTGGGGTGATCCTCGCCCCGTGGGGTACCCACTACTCCCACGAGGACGCCCTGGTGCGGCTGACGGTGGCGGAGGACGGGAGCGCGAGCGGGCCGTTTCTCCGGCCGCTGGAGTTCATGAAGATCCGCGCCCAGCGCCTGGACTGGCGGCGGTTCGCCGGGCATGTCGGGGCGTATCCGGGGGACGCCGCCGCGTCGGTGACCTCGGTCCCGCTCGCGGAGCTGGGGGAGGGGCGGCCCTTCCGGGGCGCGCGGTTCGTCCTGGGGTTGTGTGTGCCGGAGTGCGCCCAGGTGCTGAATACGGGGGAGGGGGAGGCGACGCTCTGGTTCTTCGACATGACCGAGGGCTCCCGGGCCTGGGCGTCGGTCCGGTTCCGCGACGGGGAGCGGGAGGCCACCGTCCATCAGTGGGGGCCGCGCCGGTTGTGGGACGAGGTGGCGCGGGCGCTGGCGTGGTGGCGGGAGCGGGGGCGCCCCGGGGTGGACGGGTTCGGGCTGACCGTGACGCCGGAAGGGGGCTGCCGGCCGTGGTGCGGTGGGCCGGGGGAGCCGGTGCCGTCCTTCGGGGGTGGGGGATAGCGGACGGGACAGCGGAAGGCCCGGCGCCAGTGGGGTGGGGCCGGGCCTTCGGGGGGTCGGGGTCAGCTCGGGTCGAGGTCGATGACCGCGACGCGTTTGGCCGGGTCCGTTTCGCGCAGGGCTTCGCGCAGGGCGCCGGCCACGTCGGTCGGTTCGACCGGGGTCTGGGTGCCGTTGCCCCGGGTCACCAGGACGCTGTCGAACTGGGAGCCGTAGAGGGACGCCAGGATCTCCAGGTCGTAGACGTCCACCAGGGTGCCGTCCACCGCCTTCATGGAGAGGAACTGGTAAATGGAGTTCTCCGGGCTCATCGGCAGGGTGATGCCGCCGGCCTCGATGTAGACCATGTCCGACATCGCGGGCTCGGCGAACTCCGCCATCGCCCGGGCCACCTCTTCCTCGGTGATCTCCGGCTCGACCGTGGTGGTCGGCAGCGTCACCGGGGTGTTCTCGCCGCCGGCCGCGCGGGTGCGGAAGGCCGACTCCACGGCGTCCGCCGCGGCCTCGACGTTGATGCCCTCGCCCGCCTTGCCCGGCTGCGCCTGCGGTCCGGCGCTGCTGAAGGTGATGGAGCCCTCCACCGGGGCGCCCGAGCCGAGGTCGGCCGTCAGGTCCTCCAGGGCCACGGTCAGCTTCTCCCGGTCGACCGCGAAGACCGCGTCCATCGGGCGCTCGCTGCCGAGCAGGGAGCCGAAGACGGACGCCGGCGCGTAGTCGGGGCCCGCGGCGGCGCGGACGGTCGCCTCGGTGTCCACCGCCAGGCCCGCCACGCTGGGCTTCAGCTCCAGTTCCGCGTCGCCGACCTGGAGCAGCAGCGGCGCGTTGTTGGCCTCGTCCACCGCCGCGTCCAGCAGGGCGACGGCCTCCTGGGTGGTGCGCCCGCCGATGTCCTGGCCGAGCACGGTGGTGCCCTTGGGCACGTCCTCCTGGTTGAGCAGCAGCCCGGTGCCGTAGGCGGCGACGCCCAGCAGCACCACGGCGACCACCACGAGCTTGCCCAGCTTGCCCGCCTTGCCCTTGGCCTTCTTGGGGGCGGCTGGGGCCGCCGGGGCCGGCGCGGGGGCCGGCTCCTCGGGGTCCTCGTCGAAGTCGAGCGCCGGGGGCGGTACGGCCGGGCCGCCGGCCGGTTCGCCGAAGACCGGGATCGCGGCGGTGTCGCCGTGGCCCGGCGGGGGCGGCGGCGGGAACGGCCCGCCCAGGTCCAGGGTGGGGCCGCCCGGCTCGTCCGTCACGGCGGCGGGCAGGGCCAGGTCGCCGGTCGCCGGTCCCGTGGTGGGGCCGGACGGCGCGCTGGTGCTCACCGGGCGGGGCGGCAACCCGGTGCCCTCGGGCGGGGTGTCCGGGAACCACGCCGGGTTGGGGCCGGTCTCGTCCGGCTGGGGCTTGCGCGGTGCCGGGGGCGCGTCGAAGGTGGTGTCGCCCAGCGACAGGGCGCCGGTCTCCTCCGCCTGCGGGGGCTTGCGCGGCTCGAACCACGAGCTGGTCTTCTTCTTGGCCGGCGCCGCCGACTCGCCCAGGCCGCTGGAGGTCGCCCCGGTGGCCTTCGGCCGGACCGGCAGCCCGGGCAGTCCGGGCGCCGCCGGAGCGCGGTCGGCGGTGGCCGCCGGCGTTTCGTCCCCTGCCGCGTCGTCGTCCAGCGTCTCGCGCATGACAACGGGCGGAATCGGCCGGGATCCGGGGATGTTGATCCGGATCCGGGTCGTCATCGTGGTCTCGGTCTTCTTCTCCGCCGGCTGCGCCGCACCCGGCGGGGTACCGTCGTTCCCCTCGCTGCGCTGGGGGTCCCATCCCCGGGGACTGGGGGACGGACTGTCAGTTTCACGACTCAAGGCAGGATCTCCCGGTTGGTTTCACCGGCCGGCCCGGATCACTGGCCGGGGCCGGGCGGCAGCCCCACCATACTGGGGTCGCCGCGAACGTACGGCCTCAGCACGAGATTGGCACATCCGTGCCCGGGGGTTCACCGGCGGGCGCCGGGCAGCCGCTCGGGCGGCACCCAGAACATCGGACGGCCGACCGGTGCGAGGGCCCAGCACACTCCGGCCAGGACCATACCGCCCAGCAGGAAGATGTAACTCGTCGCCCCCGTCGCGAAGATGAAATCGCCCTGCGGCCGGGAACCGGTGAGCGCGAGCACCGCGAGCACCCAGCCGGCCGCCGGAGCGCCCACCCCGGCGCGCGAACGGGTCAGCAGTGCGCCGCCGAGGAACAACGCCGCCGCCCCTGCGAGTGACAGCAGCAGGCCCAGCGGTGACCAGCCGGCCTGGATCAGCGATCCGGCGATCCCGCCCACGACGCCCAGCACGCCGAGCCCGACGTAGACCGCGATTCTCATCGGCTCTCCTCCAGGTCAAGACCGGCGAAGACGTCCGTGGCCCCGTCGGGCACCGGGACGCCCGCCGCCAGTGTGTAGTACTCGGTCTCCCACAGCGGCTGCACCAGATCGTTGGACAGGGCGAAGGACGTGCCGTCCTCCCGCACCCTGATCTGGGTGGCGTGCGCCGCCATGGCGCGCTGCTTGGCCGCCGCGTCGGCCGCCGTGCCGTGCACCGTGACCGCGACGGAGGCGTCCGGGACGACCCCGGGCAGGTCGCCGAGCGCCGCCACCGGTTCCGCGGCGCGGGCGGTGTCGGTCAGCGCGGACAGCCGCCGTCCGGCCTCGGTCGCGGGGAGGCAGTTGTACAGCACCCGGGCGATCCGGTGCCGGGGCGCGGCCAGCTCCGCGCCGCGCAGGGCGACCCGGTGCGCCTGGATGTGGTCGGGGTGGCCGTAACCGCCCTGCGGGTCGTAGGTGATCAGGACGTGCGGGCGGACGTCCTCGATGATGTCGGCCAGTTGCCGCCCGGCGAGGTCGGGGTCCGCGCCCCAGAAGGCGTTCGGCGCGCGGTTGGTGGCCAGGCCCATCATGCCGGAGTCCCGCCAGCGGCCCGCGCCGCCCAGCAGCCGGTGGTCGCGTACGCCGAGGGCCCGCATCGCGGCGGTCAGTTCCCGCTCGCGGTACGGGCCCAGGGCGTCTTCGCGGTCGGCGGCGAGATGCGCCTGCCCGGGCGGGATCACCTCGCCCTCCTCGCCGAGGGTGCAGGTGACCAGCGTCACCCGGGCGCCGGCGGCCACGGCTGCCGCCATCGTCACGCCGTTGCCGATCGACTCGTCGTCGGGGTGGGCGTGCACCAGCAGCAGACGCGGACTCATGCCCCGAGCTTACTCAGAACGAGAGATTGCTGATCATCCCGGCCACACTGGAGGTCACGTCGTTGATGGTGGGTGCGATGTTGGAGCTGGCGAGATAGAAGCCGAACAGCACACACACCAGCGCGTGAATGCCCTTGAGTCCCGCCTTCTTGATCAGCAGGAAGACAATGATCGCGAAGAGCAGCACTGCGGAGACGGAGAGCGCCACCGGGATCACCTCCAGGTCGTGACCGGGTCCGGGCAGGGGGAGCGGCCCCTGGGCCGGGGTTGCCCAGTGGATGTCCTACCCATCGTGCGCAACGGACTATAACGATCAACGTGGCGGCATAACTCGGTGCACAGGAGCAGAAGAGGGGCGCACGCCCCCGTCTCACGACGGCTCGCGCATCACGATGTCGTGCTCCCTGGCAACGGTCGAACCTTCTTCCGGGTAGTGGCAGGCGGTGAGGTGCCCCGGACCGTTGCCCTCGATCCGCACCAGCGGCGGCTCCTCGGCGGCGCAGCGCTGCGTGGCCTTCCAGCAGCGGGTGCGGAAGCGGCACCCGGAGGGCGGGGCGGCGGGGGAGGGGACGTCCCCGGCCAGCCGGATCCGCTCCCTGCGCCGGCCGCCGGTGGCGGTACCGGATGCGGCCGTCGTCCCGTCCGGTTCCTCCTCGTCCGACAGATCGACCTCCGGCACCGCCGACAGCAGGGCGTGGGTGTACGGATGGCGGGGGTGTTCGTAGATGGCCTCGCGGTCCCCGACCTCCACGATCCGGCCCAGGTACATCACCGCCACCCGCTGCGAGAAGTGCCGCACCACGGCGAGGTCGTGGGCGATGAACAGAAAGGCGATCCCCAGTTCGCGCTGCACCCGGCGCAGCAGGTTGACGACCTGGGCCTGGATGGAGACGTCCAGCGCCGAGACCGGCTCGTCCGCGATGATCAGCTTGGGGTCCAGCGCCAGCGCCCTGGCCACCCCGATCCGCTGCCGCTGGCCGCCGGAGAACTCGTGCGGGAAGCGGTTGTAGTGCTCGGGGTTGAGGCCGACCGTCTCCAGCAGCTCCCGGACCCGCGCCTCCCGGCCGCCGGGCGGCCGGATGCCGTTGATCTCCATCGGGCCGCCGATGATGGTGCCCACCGTCTGGCGCGGGTTGAGCGAGGAGTACGGGTCCTGGAAGATCATCTGGATCTCGGAGCGCACCGGCGCCAGCTCCCGGCGCCCGGCGCGGGTGATGTCGCGCCCCCGGTAGGAGATGGTGCCGTCGGTCGGGTCGAGCAGCCGGGCGAGCAGCCGTCCGGTGGTGGACTTGCCGCAGCCGGACTCGCCGACCAGGCCGAAACTCTCGCCCTCGTGCACCGTGAGGTCCAGGCCGTCCACCGCGCGCACCGCGCCGACCGTGCGGCGGAACGGGAAGCCGCCCTTGACGGGGAAGTGCTTGGTCAGTCCGCGGGCCGTCATCAGCGGGGCGGGGCCGTCGGTCATCGCGGCTGTCCTTCCAGGCGGGGGCGTACGTGGACATCGAACAGCGTCCGCCGCTGCCCGGCGTCCAGATGGCAGGCCGCGCCCCGGCCGTCCGGCAGGGCGGGCCGCTCCTCCGTGCAGCGTTCCGGCGGGTCCACCGCGTCCCGGTGGGCGCAGCGCGGGGCGAACGGGCAGCCGGCCGGGGGGTGCAGCAGGCTGGGCGGGGAGCCGGGGATGGGCAGGAGTTCGCGCTCGGTGTCCCCGGTGAGCCGGGGCATGGAGCCCAGCAGGCCCCAGGTGTACGGGTGCTGGGGGCGGCGCAGTACCTCGCGGACGGTGCCGCGTTCCACGGCCCGGCCCGCGTACATCACCAGCACGTCGTCGCTGACCTGGGAGACCACGCCGAGGTCGTGGGTGATGAGGATGATGGCGGAGCCGAACTCCTGCTGGAGGTCGCGCAGCAGGTCCAGGATCTGGGCCTGGACGGTGACGTCCAGCGCGGTGGTGGGCTCGTCGGCGATGAGCAGGTCCGGGTCGCACACCAGCGCCATGGCGATCATGGCGCGCTGCCGCATGCCGCCGGAGAACTGGTGCGGGTAGTCGTCCACCCGCTGCCGGGGGTTGGGGATACCGACCTTGCCCAGCATCTCGATGGCCCGCTCGCGCGCCTCGCGTTTGCCGGCGCCGCGGTGCTTGCGGTAGGGCTCGGCGATCTGCCGGCCGATCGTGTAGTAGGGGGAGAGCGCGGTGAGCGGGTCCTGGAAGATCATCGCGGCCTTGTTGCCGCGCAGCCGCTGCAACTGCCGCTCGCCGGCGCCGATCAGCTGCTGCCCGTCCAGTTCGATGCCGCCCGCGATGGTGGTGGTGCGCGGGTTGTGCAGGCCGAGCACGGCCTGGTTGGCCACCGACTTGCCGGACCCCGACTCGCCGACGATGCCGAGGGTGCGGCCCCGCTCCAGGTCGAAGGAGAGCCCGTCCACGGCCTTGACCACGCCGTCCTCGGTGCCGAAGTGCACGCGCAGATCGCGTACCGACAGATAGCTCACGGATGCTCCTAGGACAGCCGCACGCGCGGGTCGATGAGGGCGTAGGCGGCGTCGACGACGATGTTGAAGAGGACGATCATCAGCGCGGCGAACAGCATCACGCCCATGAGCATCGGCAGGTTGGACTTGGTGACGGATTCGACGGCGAGCCGGCCGAGTCCGGGCAGGGCGAAGGTGTACTCGGTGACCATCGCGCCGCCGAACAGCGAGCCCATGTCGATGCCGATGATGGTGACGATGGGGATGAGGGAGCCGCGCCAGGCGTAGCGGAAGAACACGGTGGGCCGGGACATGCCCTTGGCCCGCGCGGTGCGGACGTGTTCCTCCTGGAGTTGTTCGATGAGGGTGGCGCGCGCCATGCGGGTGTAGTTGGCGGTGAAGATGGTGGAGAGCACCAGCCAGGGCAGCAGCAGGCCCTTGAACCAGCCGAGCGGGTCCTCGGTGAGGGGGACGTACTGGGGCTGGGGCAGCAGCTGGGTCTGGTAGACGAACAGCGCCAGGGCGAGCGGGCCGAGGAAGTAGATCTGCATGGAGGAGAGCACCAGCGAGGTGGAGCTCATCACCTTGTCGAGCAGGGTGCCGCGCCGCCAGGCGGCGAGCATGCCCAGGCCGAGGCCCAGGAAGAGGAAGACGACGGCGCCGCCGAGGGTGAGCGAGACGGTGGTGGGCAGCCGGTCGAGGATGGTGTCCAGGACGGGGCGGTTGTCGGCGAAGGAGAAGCCGAGGCAGGGGGCGGGGCAGGGCCCGGCGGCGAAGTCACGGCCGGCGAAGATGCCGATCATGTACTCCCAGTACTGCACGGGCACGGGCTTGTCGATGCCGAGGTTGCGTTCGACGATGGCGAGCTGGTCGGGTGTGCAGACCTTGCCGCAGGCCAGCAGGGCGGGGTTGCGGGGGATCGCGTAGAAGAGGAAGAAGGTGACGGCGCTGATGATCAGCAGGATGGCGACGGCACCCAGCGAGCGCCGGAAGAGAAAACGGAGCATCTGGTAGGCAGCTTTCGGTGACAGCCGGCGCCGGGGTCACCGGCCCGCCGGGCCCGGGTGGGGCGGGGCGGGCCGGTGACGGCCGATCGCGTCGCGGGGTCAGTCCTGGATGACGTACAGCCGGTGCATGTCGACGGTGCTGAAGTCGTTGTTGAAGACGGCTCCGCCGATCCGCGACCCGTGCAGGATGTTCTGCTTGTAGTAGAAGAGGGGGACGGCGGGCAGGTCCTCCTCCAGGATGCGCTTCTGGAGCTCGAACCAGGCGGTGGCGGCTTCGTCCGCGTCCGACAGCAGCAGGATGCGGTCGATCTCCTCGTTGATGTAGTCCTGGTTGATGTGGCTGTAGTTGGACGCGCCGTCCTGGATGGTGCGGCCGTCGTACTGGGCCGGGATCACGGTGGCGGCGGAGAGCCAGTCGTGGCCCCAGTTGCTGCGGTAGATGTCGTAGCCGTTGTCGACCTGGCCGATGGTGTCGTAGTACTGCTCGGTGGGGACCTCGCTGCGGTTCACCGAGAAGCCGGCCGTCTCCAGCGCGTCGGCGATGGCGACGGCGGCCTGCTGGTCCTCGGGGGCCACGTGGTGGAGGTAGTTCAGCTCGTAGCCGACCGCGTCGGCCTCCTCCAGCAGCTGCCGGGCCCGCTCGGTGTCGCCCTGCGGCAGGGCGAGCTTGCCGTACGGGTCGTAGTCGTGCTCGTAGCCGGGCAGCAGGGGGGAGATGAAGCCGCCCGCGTAGGCGCCGCCGATGGCGCCGCCGTAGGCGTTGAGCACGCCGTTGAGCGGGATGGCGTGCGCGATGGCCTCCCGGACCCGCTTGTCGGTGACGGTGTCCTGGTTGATGACCAGGGAGGCGACGAACACCTGGTAGCCGCTGACCATCCGCTCCTGGACCGCCGGGTCCTGGACGACCTCGGCGGAGCCGGCGTCGATGCCGTTGTTGAAGCTGATGGCGTACTGGTTGTCGCCGTTGTCGGCGGTGAGGCGGCCGGTGGAGTCGTCCTGGCTGTGGCCGAAGGTGATCTCGTACCGGTCCGGGTAGGCGTTGCGCGCGGCGTCGGTCCCGGGCACCCAGTGCTCGTTGCGGGTGAGGGTCATGGACCGGCCGGGGCGGAAGTCCTCGATCTGGTAGGGGCCGGAGGTCAGCGGGTCCTGGTCGTAGTTCTCCTTGGTGTCGCCCTCCCGCGAGACGGCGAAGTAGCCGGGCAGGGTGAGGGCGTAGGGCAGGTCGTTCTGCGGCTGGGCGAAGTGGAAGACGATGGTCTTCTCGTCCGGGGTCTCCAGCACGCTGTCGGGCAGGTGGTCGCCCTCGTACGGGCCGTCCGGGAGCAGTTCGCGGTAGGCGGCGCCCTCGGCGTCGGCGAGCCAGGACTGGATGAACGTCGGTCCCTGGGTGATGAATTCGGCGAACTGCCGCTCGAAGGTGTGCCGGATGTCGGCGGAGGTGATGGGGGAGCCGTCGTTGAAGTAGATGTCGTCCTTGAGGGTGTACGTCCAGGTGCGGCCCTCGTCGGAGACGGTGCCCGCGTCGGTGGCCAGGTCGCCGACCACCGAGTAACTGCCGTCGTTGTGCAGCCGGGTGGTGGTGAGGCCGCGGTGCAGCAGGCGGGCGATGGTCATCTCGTGGGCGACGTAGATCTGCGCCGGGTCGAGATGGTCGGGGGAGGTCTCCTGGAGCACGCGTATGGTGCCGCCGCTCCGGGCGCCGGGCACCTCCTCGGCCGGGCCGGTGGAGCCGGCGGCGTCGGCGAACTCGATGGTCTGGAGGGTTTCGGGCGCGGTGTCGCGGTCACCGCCTCCCGGGGTGTCCCCGCCGCCCCCGCCGCCGCTGCTGCACGCGCCGAGGAGCAGGGCGCCGGCCAGGGCGAGGGACGCGGCCCTGGTGCCCCGTCCGGACAGGGTTCTGCGTCGCGTCGTGATGGTCATGACTTCGGTCGCACCTCACATCGGTCAGCGGTCGGACTTCGGGTCGAAGGCGTCCCGTACGGAGTCCCCGAGCAGGTTGAAGGCGACCACGAAGATCACCATCGCGACGCCGGGGAAGAACATGTAGGTGATGTCGCTCTTGTAGACCCGGGCGCCGGTGGCGAACATCCGGCCCCAGTCGGGGGTGGGTTCGGTCATGCCGACCCCGAGGTAGGAGAGTGCGGCGGCGGTGGTGACGAAGCTGGGCAGCATGTAGGTCGTCTGCACCAGGGTGGGTGAGACGACGTTGGGCAGCAGTTCCTTGCGGATGATGCGCCAGGGGGAGGCGCCGGAGACCTTGGCCGCCTCCACGAACTCCCGGTCGCGCAGGGAGAGGGTGGCGCCGCGCAGAATGCGGGCCAGGGTCATCCAGCCGAGAATCCACAGGACGACGACCACCGACAGCACCCGCACATAGGTGGGTGTTTCCTGTCTCGGATCGACGAACAGGCTGGTGACGATGGGCAGGAAGGCGACGAAGAACAGCTGGTTGGGAAAGGCCATCAGCAGATCGATGAGCCGGCTGATGGTGTAGTCCCACTTACCGCCGAGATAGCCGGCGGCGATGCCGAGCACGATCGCGGTGAGGGTGGCCAGGACGGTGACGGCCAGCGCGATGAACAGCGAGGTGCGGATGCCGTACACCAGCTGGGTCAGGACGTCGCGGCCCATGAGGGGTTCGAGGCCGAACCAGAACTCCCCGTCGATTCCGCCATTGGGCTTGACCGGATAGCCGTACTCGTTGAGCAGGGTCGGGTCGATCTGTCCGTACCGGGTGTACGGATCCTTGCCGTAGAGCCAGGAGATGACCGGGGCCAGCAGCCCGATCGCGAAGAAGAACAGCACCACGCAGGCGGAGGCGACCCCGACCTTGTCGCGGCGGAACCGGCGCCACATCAGCTGTCCCGGAGAACGCCCGGTCAGCTCGGATTCGGCTGCGGCAACGGCAGCCTTCGACCGACGTGCCATCACATGACTTCCCCCCACCCGATGTCGATACGCGTGTAGAGCGGGACTGTGGCAAGGCGCACATGGGCTCGTCAAGAGAAAGCAGTGGTATAAACCTATGATGATAATTCAGTGTGGCATTTCTGCGCGGAATGACACGAGCGCACGCGCGATGATCCGTTCAACTTCCGGAAATGTGCCGACACCAGGCCCTTGCCGGGGTTAACACGGCAGCAACCTGCCGGACCCGGCACCGATATGCGGACAGCCCAGACTGAGGCGGTACGGCCGTGCGGGTGCCGTAGCCCGGGGCGGCGCGGCGTTGACGACCGCACCGCCCCGGGCGCCTGTCAGGGCGCCGTCCGGTAGTGGTAGTGGTGGTGATCCGTGAAGCCCAGCCGGTCGTACAGCACCCGGGCCCCCTCGTTGTCCGGCTCCACCTGGAGGTACGCCGCGCTCGCGCCCTCCGCCAGCGCGACCCGCGCCAGCTCCGCCATCAGCGCCGTGGCCAGCCCTTGCCGCCGGTACTCCGCCGCCACCCGCACCGCCGCGAACCCCGCCCAGCGCCCGTCCACCACACACCGCGCCACCGCCGCGCCCGGCACCCGGGCGAGATGGACGGAAGGACCGCCGGCCAGCACCCGCGGCGCGTGGTCCGGGGCCTCGCGATGCCGCGGATAGGCCGCCAGCCACTCCCCGGTCAGCTCCCGCCCGACCCGGACCCGCGGATCCGGCTCCCGGTCGGCCAGCGGCGCCAGCGCCGCCACCCGCAGGATCGCCGGCCGCTCCGCCCGCCACCCGGCCCGCTCCAGCGCGGCGTCCAGCAGTTCGTCGGTGCCGGCCGCGCCGGTGTCCACCTGGATCCGGGCCGGCAGCCCGCGCGCCGCGTACC
Source organism: Streptomyces harbinensis (assembly GCF_900116145.1). GTDB lineage: Bacteria > Actinomycetota > Actinomycetes > Streptomycetales > Streptomycetaceae > Streptomyces > Streptomyces carpaticus. Next base: position 152,141 of record NZ_FPAB01000005.1, read on the forward strand.
ACCGGCGGATCCGCTCCGGATCGGGATCGCCGGGGCCCACCCGGTGCGCCGAGTTGGCGCGGGCCGTCCAGCCCCCGGCCGCGTTCAGCAGCCAGTCGCCGATCCGCTCCGTCTCCGTACCCGGCCAGGCGCGCCCGGCCACCGCCGTCAGCTCCCGCGCGGAGGCCGCCGGGGTGCCCCGGCGGCGCGCGGGGGCCTGCGGCACGGTCTTTCCGGCCACCATGCCGGATTCGGCGAGCTCGACCCGCTGCCCGTCCCGCCGTGTGATGCTCAGCACGCCGTCCGACCAGGACGTGAGGACCCCCACCGTGTCCGTATAGCGGGCCGGTGCGTCACCCGGGGCGGCGATGGTCCGAACAGAGACGCGTTTGCCCAGGTCAGCGGGGGTGATCGTAACCTTGAGGCGTCCGCCCATGGTGAACTCCACCGTCTTGTCCGCCCCTCGGATTACTTCTTGTCCATTCGACCCGCGATACTAGAGGGTGAGCATCGACGACGCCGCGCCCCCGCGCGCCCAGCGGCTGATTGCCGCCCCTTACCGAGGAGGACTGACAGCGTGACCTACGTCATCGCGCAGCCGTGTGTCGACCTGAAGGACAAGGCATGCATCGAGGAGTGCCCGGTCGACTGCATCTACGAGGGCCAGCGTTCCTTGTACATCCACCCGGATGAGTGCGTCGACTGCGGTGCCTGCGAGCCGGTGTGCCCTGTCGAGGCGATCTTCTACGAGGACGACACCCCGGAGGAGTGGAAGGACTTCTACAAGGCCAACGTGGAGTTCTTCGACGAGCTGGGCTCGCCCGGCGGCGCCAGCAAGCTCGGCCTCATCGAGCGCGACCACCCCTTCATCGCCGCGCTGCCCCCGCAGGAGCACGACGAGTGAGACGGTGAACGAGCCGTCGTACCCCTCGTACACCTCGTACCCGTGACACCCGGTCCCGCACGGCAGCAGCCGAGCGGGACCGTCGCGTTGGACCAGAAAGTGAGCCACCCCGTGCCGTCCCTCTTCGCCCGGCTGCCCGCCTTCCCCTGGGACCGCCTGGAGCCGTACAAGGCCACCGCCGCCGCGCACGACGGCGGCATCGTCGATCTGTCGATCGGCACCCCGGTGGACCCGGTGCCCGCGCTGATCCAGGACGCCCTCACGGCCGCCGCCAACAGCCCCGGCTACCCCACCGTGTGGGGCACCCCCGCGCTGCGCGAGGCGATCCTGGGCTGGCTGGCCCGCCGGACGAACGCGGCCGGGCTCGACCACCCGAACGTGCTGCCGGTGGTGGGCTCCAAGGAACTGGTGGCCTGGCTGCCGACCCAGCTCGGGCTCGGCCCCGGCGACAAGGTGGCCTGCCCGCAGCCGGCCTACCCGACGTACGAGGTGGGCGCGCGGCTGGCCGGGGCCGAACCCGTGCCGTACACCGGGGCCGTCACCGACCTCGACCCGGCCGGGCTCAAGCTGGCCTGGCTGAACTCCCCGGGCAACCCGAGCGGCCGGGTGCTGGACGTGGCCGAACTGCGGGCCGCCGTGGAGTGGGCGCGCCGGCACGGGGTGCTGCTGCTGAGCGACGAGTGCTACCTGGAGCTGGGCTGGGAGGCCGATCCGGTCTCCGTGCTGGACCCGGCGGTGTGCGGCGGCTCGGTGGACGGGCTGATCGCGGTGCACTCGCTGTCGAAGCGGTCCAACCTGGCGGGCTACCGGGCGGCGTTCCTGGCCGGCGACCGTACGGTGCTGGGCGAACTGCTCCAGATCCGCAAGCACGGCGGGATGATGCTGCCGGCCCCGGTGCAGGCGGCGATGACCGTGGCGCTGGGGGACGACGCGCATGTGGCCGTGCAGCGCGAGCGGTACGCGGCGCGGCGGGCCGCGCTGCGGGGGGCGCTGGAGGGGCGGGGCTTCCGCATCGAGCACAGCGAGGCGTCGCTGTACCTGTGGGCGACGCGGGACGAGCCGTGCTGGGAGACCGTGGCGGAGCTGAGCAAGGAGGGCGTCCTGGTGGCGCCCGGCGAGTTCTACGGCCCCCCGGGCGACCGCTTCGTGCGGGTGGCGTTCACCGCCACGGACGAAAGGGTGGAAGAGGCGGTCCGGCGGCTGTCCTGACCTTGGGGGCGCCCCCGGCCGGAGGCTGGGGGAGAAAGAGTGGCAGAGGCGGTCCGGCGGCTGTCCTGACGGCGGACAGCGCGGAGCCCCCGGGGCGGGAGGCGTCCCCGGGGGCTCCGCAGGCGGGCCGGTTCGGCGGCCGGCGGTCAGCCGATGGGCAGGCCGCCGAGCAGCTGGGTGGCCGAGGTCGGGTTGACCGGGGCGGCCGAGGTGAGGGTCTTGCCGAGCGCCCCGGCGCCCTCGGTGGCGACCTCGGCGGCCAGCTCGCCGACGACCTGCTGGGCGGCCGGAACGGTGCCCTGGATCGCGGTGTTGGCGGTCTCGCCGAGCGCCGGCAGCGTGCGGTTCTCCTCGCCGGTCAGCCCGCCCGCGGTCTTGGTGACGCCCTCGACCGTGTTGCCCAGGGTGGCGGGGTCCAGGTTGGTGATCCCGTTCAGCTCCCCGTTGGTGGGCAGCCCCAGGGCGCTGGCCTGGCCGGCGGCGCCGACGAGCGGGGCGGCGGCCGCGAGCACGATGGCGGCCTTGGTCACACGGCGCTGGAGGGGGTTGGACATGATGCTCCTTTGGCGAGAAGTGGTGCGTTGTGGTGCGTTGCCGTGCCTATCGCTCGGAGGGGCTCGGAGGTTGCGGTCTCGCCGGGTAAAGGATTGGTAATGCGTCGCATGATCAGCTCTGCGCAAAAATGGCCGCTCCGTGGCCTATTGCAGCGGGGACAGTGCGAACAGACCTGGCCCGAACGTGATCAGGAGTGGCAGTAACGGAGCGAGTGCCGCCGCCGCGGCGGCCGTACGGCGGCGGGCCGGGGTGAGCCGGACCGGTGGCTCCAGCAGCCGGTCCACCCGGTCGCCGAGCTGCCGCCGGCTGGAGGAGCAGGACAGCACGCCCCGGTGCTCGTTCAGTTCGATGAGCGCGAGCGCGGTGTCCAGATGACCGCAGCGCCGTGACGCGGTGTCGTCGGCGGCGAGTTCGACCAGCCGGTGGGTCTGTTCGCAGAAGTGCGCGAACAGCGGCACCCGCGGAAAGCCGGTGGCCAGCGCGCCGGACAGCTGGAGCAGCCAGTCGTGCCGGGCCCGCGCGTGACCGCGTTCGTGGGCCAGTACGGCGTCCAGCCGGCGCCCGGTGAGCCGGCGCAGCGCGCCCGTGGTGATCACCAGTTGGCCGTCGCCGCCGGGCAGCCACCAGGCGTCCGGGTACTCGTCCTCCAGGACCAGCAGCGGGCCGGGCCGGGAGGGCAGCAGCGGGGCGGGGAGATCGGGCGCCCGCTCGCGCAGCCGGGCCCGGCGCAAAGCGCGGGTGCGGTACGCCTCGGTCAGCTGCCGGGCCAGCATGGCGGCGGTCCAGGCCGCTCCGCAGGCCAGCAGCAGGGTGAGGACGGCCGTCCACAGCGGTACGTCGTGCAGGTTGTAGGCCGCGGTGACGGCTTCCGGCGCGGGCGCGAACACCTGGGCCCGTACCGTGTCGAACACGGCCGCCGCGCCCAGCAGCAGGGCGGCCAGCGCGCACAACAGCACGGTGCCGACCAGGCACTGCCACACCCACAGCGCCACCACCGGCTCCCGCCCGGGCCATTCGGCCCGGGTCAGGGCGCGCGGCAGCAGCACGGCGGCGCTCAGGGCGGTTGCCATGAGCAGGAGGAGGCTGAGGCTCACTCCGTGGGGTTTCCCTTCGTGACCAGGTGCCCGGCGTCGCTGACGGCCGGTTCGTCCTCGGGCGCCGTGGGGACGACGGGGGCCGGGGCGGGCCGGGAGAGCAGCCGGGCGGTGAGGGCGGCGCCGCCCACCAGGACCACCGTAGCGATCAGCAGGGTGGCCGTATAGCCGTGGTCGAAGGCTTGGTGCGCGGCGGCGAGCAGCGCGTCGGCTGCCTGGCCGTCGGGGAGTTCGCCGGCGGCGGCGATGGCCTGGTCAAGGCCCTCCCGCGCGGAGTCGGGCGCGCCCTCGGGCAGCCGGATGGTGGAGGTGTACAGCGCGCCGAGCAGGCTGCCGAGGATCGCGACGCCGGACAGCGAGCCCAGCTCGTAGGAGACTTCCTCCACCGAGGCGGCCATCCCGGCCCGGTGCTTGGGGGCGTTGCCGATGATGGCGGCCGAGGCGGCGGTCATCGCCAGCCCGGCTCCGGCGCCGACCACCACCAGCCCGGGCATGATCCAGGCCGAGTGGTCCGGGTCCAGGGCGAGGAACGGCACCGTCCCCGGCGTCATGCCCAGGGTGAGCAGCGCGCCGGTACCGGTGAGCAGCAGCCCGCCGACGAGCAGCGGACGGGTGCCGACCCGGTGCAGCAGGGCGCCGCCGATGACGCCGGCCGGCAGCGCGCCCAGGGCGACGGCCGCCACCAGCAGGCCGGCCGACAGCGGGGAGAGGCCGAGGACCAGTTGCAGCCGCTGGGTGAGCACCAGCTGGATCCCGGCGTCCGCGAACATCGCCAGGCCCGCCGCCGCGACCCCGGCCATGATGCGCGGGTCGCGCAGCAGCGCGAAGTCGATCAGCGGGTGGGACATGCCGCGCTGGCGGCGGATGAACAGCCAGAACCCGGCGGCGGCCACCAGCAGCGCCAGGACGACGTGCAGCGGCTGCGGCGCGGGCTTGGTCAGCTCCTTGATCGCGTACACGGTGCCGACCAGGCCGGCCATGATCTGTACGGAGGCGAGCAGGTCCCAGGGCTTGTCGGGGTTGCCGGAGCCGCCGGGTGCCAGCAGCGCCGCGGCCACCAGGCTCACCAGCACCACGGGGACGTTGATGAGGAAGACCGAACCCCACCAGAAGTGTTCGAGCAGCAGCCCGCCCACGATGGGGCCCATCGCCATGCCGAAGACGGACATCGTGCCCCACACACCGATGGCGATGCCGCGTTCCCGCTCGTCGTCGAAGGTGATGCGGATGAGCGAGAGGGTGGCCGGCATCATCGCGGCGGCGCCGACCGCCAGGAACGCCCGGCCGCCGATGAGCACGCCGGGGGTGGGCGCGAAGGCGGCCAGCAGGGAGGCGGCGCCGAACAGGGTCAGGCCGATGAGGAACATCCGCTTGTGGCCGACCCGGTCCCCCAGGGTGCCGGCGCCCAGCAGCAGACCGGCCATCACCAGCGGATAGGCGTTGATGATCCACAGCTTCTGCGAAGCGTCGGCGGACAGTTCCTCGGTCAGCGTCGGCAGGGCGGTGTACAGGACGGTCATGTCCACCGAGATCAGCAGCAGACCTGCCGAGACGGTCACCAGGATCCACCAGCGCTTGGCGCTGCTCACGTCGTTCTCCTTGTCGGTGAGGGTGCTACGCCCGCGGGCGTGCGGGGTCGGTGAGGGCGGTGATCCGCTCCACCAGGGCGGCCTTGAGGGGGGCGGGGAGCGGGGCGCCGGAGGTGGCCTCGTACAGCCACATGCCGTCGGAGGCCATCCGGGCCAGCAGCAGATCGACGTCCGCCGGCTCCTCCAGGCGCTCGGGCAGCGGCGCCCAGCGGTGCATCAGCTCGTCCCACTGCCGGGCGAGGGCGGGCTGGGCCGTGGATTCGAGCATGAAGGTCAGCTCCGCCTTGCTGGCGGTGTTGGCCGCGCCCTCGATGGTGTAGGCGGTGGTCGACTCGCGGACGGTCGCCTCCGCCAGCGGTTTGCCGAGCAGTTCGGCCAGCCGTTCCTCCCACCGGGTGATCAGGTGTTTCTGGATGGCGAACAGCAGGTCTTCGCGGCTGGGGAAGTGGTACATCAGGCCGGCCTTGGTCACGCCGGCCTCGCGGGCGGCGGATTCCAGGGTGAGGGCGGTGATGCCGTCGCGTTCGGTGACGCGGATGGCGGCATCCAGGATGAGGGGGCGGGAGCTGGGACGCATAACCAGTTACTTTACCATCCGGAAGGTAAAGTAACTGGGGCGTGCGCTACCGGCCGGGCCCGGGCCCGGCCGGTACGGCCACCGCGCGGCTACTCGGTGTCCCGCTCCGTCTCCGGGGCGCTGTCCGGGCCGCTCTCCGGCTCGCCTTCCGGCGGCGCCAGGATGCTCAGCACCAGCTCGTCGCCCACGCTGCGGCCCCCCGTCCCGTCCAGCGCGCTGTCCGAGCGGTCGGCGTCCTCCCGCCAGCCCTCCCGGGACCGCTTCGCCTCCCACACCCGGTTGCCCAGCTGGATCCGCTCGATCCCCAGCTCGGCCGCGTGCGCCACCGACCAGTGCGCCAGCTCCCAGCCCCGCTGGGCGTGCTCCGCCGGCGACAGGCCCACCGTCACCAGCTCCCCGTCGGCACCGACCGGCAGCTCGCCGAACTCCGCCCGGATCCGCTCCGGCACCTCGGCGGCGAGGAAGGGATCGACCCCGTCCTCCCCGACCGTGCAGTTCAGCGCGGCGGGGGACCGGCCGGTCAGCGCGGCGGCCAGCAGCGAGGCGCGCGGCTCGTGCTTGGCGTACTCGTCCGGGAACGCGCTGCGCTGCACCTCCTGCGCGGCCTCGGTCAGCGGCATCGTCAGATAGTCCTCGACCTCCACCAGGTGGTCGTAGAACTGCCCGGCCGAGTACACCGGATCCATGATCTCCTCCACCGTGCCCCAGCCCTGGCTCGGCCGTTGCTGGAAGAGGCCCACCGAATCCCGGTCGCCGTAATCGATGTTGTAGAGACTGGACTCCTGCATGGCGGTCGCGATCGCTATCGTGATCGCCCGCTCCGGCAGCCCGCGCGCCGTGCCGACGGCGCCGATCGTCGCGGCGTTGGCGGCCTGCCGGGGCCGCATGGTGAACGAGGCGGTCTCTCCCTCGCCCGCGACCGTGCAGTGCGGCGGCTGCGCAGGTCCCGGCGATGACGTGTACTGCACCACGCCGTAACCGGCCACAGCGGCCAAAACCAGGACAGCGGACCCGCCGCGGACCAGCCTGCGACGTCGGGGAGAAGCGGTGGGTTCGGGCACGCGCTTACGGTAACCGGTCTCCGTCACAGCCGGATCACCCACGGGTACCCTCGTGGCCATGGAACCACCCGCACTTGATCTCGCTCTCGACGCCCCCGCCCTCACCGCCCAGCTCGTGGACATCCCCTCGGTCAGCGGAACCGAGGGCCCGCTGGCCGACGCCGTCGAAAGCGCGCTGCGCGCCCTGCCGCACCTGCGGGTGGACCGTTACGGCAACAACGTCGTCGCCCGCACCGACACAGGACGTGCCGAACGCGTCCTGCTCGCCGGCCACATCGACACCGTCCCGATCGCCGGCAACGTCCCCTCCCGGCTGGACGAGGACGGCCTGCTGTGGGGCTGCGGCACCACCGACATGAAGGCCGGCGTCGCCGTCCAGCTGCGCATCGCCGCCACCGTGCCCGAGCCCAACCGCGATCTCACCTTCGTCTTCTACGACAACGAAGAGGTCGAGTCCGAGCGCAACGGCCTGCGCCACCTCGCCGCCGTCCACCCAGACTGGCTGGCCGCCGACTTCGCCGTCCTCCTCGAACCCTCCACCGGCGAGGTCGAGGGCGGCTGCCAGGGCACCCTGCGCGTCCAGCTGCGGCTGCCCGGGGTGCGCGCCCACTCCGCGCGCTCGTGGATGGGCGCCAACGCCATCCACGCCGCCGCCCCCGTCCTCGCCCGGCTCGCCGCCTACGAGCCGCGCCGCCCGGTCATCGACGGCCTGGAGTACCACGAGGGCCTCAACGCCGTGGGCATCGAGGGCGGCGTCGCCGGCAACGTCATCCCGGACGCCTGCGTCGTCACCGTGAACTACCGCTACGCGCCGGACCGCGGCGAGGAGCAGGCCATCGCCCACGTCCGCGAGGTCTTCGCCGACTGCGGACCGCTGGAGATCGAGGTCACCGACCACGCCCCCGGCGCCCTGCCCGGCCTCTCCCACCCGGCCGCCCGCGCCTTCATGGCGGCGGTCGGCGGGCAGGCACGGCCCAAGTTCGGCTGGACCGACGTCTCCCGGTTCAGCGCGCTCGGCATCCCCGCGGTGAACTACGGCCCCGGCGAGGCCAGCCTCGCCCACCGGCGCGACGAGCGGGTGGAGACCGCGCTCATCACCCGCTGCGAGGAACGGCTGCGCGCCTGGCTCGGCGCGGCGTAGCGAGTTCGCCGGTCACGCACTGTCCCGCGCCCTGTCACCAGTGCTTCACTTTTGTCACCGTACGCTGAGTGAGGAGCACGCACCGTCGTAAGGAGCAACACATGAGCACCAGCCCCGAGTCCCGGCCGGCCGCCACGGACGCGCGCCGCGAGCAGCGCCTGGGGCCGGTGGTGCGCCGCCGCGAACAGGTGGTGCCCGGCACGGCCGACCAGCGGCTGCTGGACACCCGGGGCCCGTCCGACTGGGTGCACGGCGACCCGTGGCGGGTGCTGCGCATCCAGTCCGAGTTCGTCGAGGGCTTCGGCGCCCTGGCCGAACTCGGCCCGGCCGTCAGCGTCTTCGGCTCCGCCCGGACGCCGCCCGGCTCGCCCGAGTACGAGGCCGGGGTGCGCATCGGGCGCGGGCTCGCCGAAGCCGGGTTCACGGTGATCACCGGCGGTGGGCCGGGCGCGATGGAGGCCGCCAACAAGGGCGCGGCCGAGGCCGGCGGGGTCTCGGTCGGCCTCGGGATCGAGCTGCCCTTCGAACAGGGGCTGAACGAGTACGTGAACATCGGCGTCAACTTCCGCTACTTCTTCGTCCGCAAGACGATGTTCGTGAAGTACGCCCAGGGCTTCCTGGTGCTGCCCGGCGGCATGGGCACCATGGACGAACTGTTCGAGGCGCTCACCCTCGTCCAGACCCGCAAGGTGACCCGGTTCCCGATCGTGCTGGTCGGCCGCGACTACTGGCAGGGGCTGGCCGACTGGCTGCGGCAGACCATGATCGCCGGTGGCAAGGCGTCCGAGAAGGACCTGGACCTCTTCCACATCACCGACGACGAGGACGAGGCGATCGCCCTGGTCACCAAGGCGTAGCGGCTGCGCGGGCGGCCCCGTCAGCCCCCGCCCCGGGCGTCCGGTCCGGCGGGGCAGGTGCGGTACGTCAGGGGGTGGCCGCCTTGGCCGCCCGGCCGCCGTCGTCCGGGCCGCCTGCCGCCCGGCCGTTGCTCAGGCCAGCCCGCGCCGGGCCACCGCCGGCGGCCGGTGCCCGGCGATCGAGGCCACCATGTCCAGAACCTGCCGCGTCTCCGCCACCTCGTGCACCCGGTAGACCCGCGCCCCCAGCCAGGCGGAGACCGCCGTGGTGGCCAGCGTGCCGATCAGCCGGTCCTTGACCGGACGGTCCAGCGTCTCGCCGACGAAGTCCTTGTTGGACAGCGACACCAGCACCGGCCAGCCGGTCGCCGTCATCTCCCCGAGCCGCCGGGTCGCCTCCAGCGAGTGCCGGGTGTTCTTCCCGAAGTCGTGCCCCGGATCGATCAGCACCCCGTCACGGCGCACCCCGAGCCGTACCGCCCGCTCCGCCAGGCCCACCGTGGTCCGCAGGATGTCGGCCACCACGTCCTCGTACACCACCCGGTGCGGCCGGGTGCGCGGCCGGGCGCCGCCCGCGTGCGTGCACACCAGGCCCACCCCGTGCCGGGCGGCCACCTCGGCCAGCTTCGGATCGACCCCGCCCCAGGCGTCGTTGAGCAGATCGGCGCCCTCCGCGCACACCGCCTCGCCCACCTCGTGCCGCCAGGTGTCCACGGAGATGACCACCTCCGGGTACCGGCGCCGCACCTCGGCGACGAACCCGGCCGTGCGCCGGATCTCCTCGCCCGCGTCCACCTCCTGGCCCGGGCCCGCCTTCACCCCGCCGATGTCGATGATCGCCGCGCCCTCGGCCACCGCCCGCTCCACCCGCTCCAGCGCCGGGCCGTCGTCGAACGTGGCGCCCTGGTCGTAGAAGGAGTCGGGCGTGCGGTTCACGATGGCCATGATCACCGGCTCACCGGCCGCGAACTCTCGCGTCCCCAGGCGCAGCATTGTCGGGTCATCCCTCCCATGTCCGGCGGTTCGGCACGGGTACGAACCTACCTGGCGCCACCCACGGGCGCGGCATGGCACGATCGGTCCCGCATCGGTACGTATCCGAGGGAGAGGCGGTCGGCGCGGTGTTCTGGTTTCTGATGGCGGCCATGGTGGCGGTCGTCGCGGCGGTCGCGCTGGCGGTCCTGGGCAGCGGCGACGGCTCCGGCGGTCCGGTGACGGGCGGGCTGCCCGAGGCCGAGCCGGACCGCGCGCACGACCCGCTCCCGGTGGACCGGCCGCTGACCGCCGCCGACGTGGTCGCGGTACGGCTGCCGCTGGCGGCGCGCGGCTACCGGATGGCGGAGACCGACGACGTGCTGGACCGGCTGGCGGCGGAGCTGGCCGAGCGGGACGCGCGGATCGCGGCGCTGGAGGCGGAGCTGGGCCGGGTGCCCGGGCCGCCGCCGCTGCCCGGGCCGCCGCCCCCGGCCGGGCCCGCGGTGTGACGCGCGCCGCCCGGCCCGCCGCGGAAGGCGGCCGGACGCGGACGGCGCGCCCGGCCCGTCAGTTCCCTCGGAAGCGGGGCCGCTCCTTGGCGACGAAGGCGGTCACGGCGGCCCGGTGGTCGGCCGACGCGCCGGCGCGCTGCTGCAACTCGGCCTCGTGCGCCAGCGACTCCGGCAGGGTGTGGGTGGCGCCGTAGGCCAGCGCGTCCTTGATCGCGGCATAGGCCAGGGTCGGGCCCTCGGCCAGCCGGCGGCCCAGTTCCTGGGCGGCGGAGGCAAGTTCGTCGTCCGGGACGACGCGCTGGGCGATGCCGAGGCGCAGCGCCTCGGCGGCGTCCACGGAGCGCGGGAACAGCAGCAGATCGGCCGCCGTACCGGGGCCGACCACCCGGGGCAGGGTCCAGGAGAGACCCGAATCCGCGCCGAGACCGACCTGCGCGAACGAGGTGTGGAACGACGCGCTCTCCGCGACGAGGCGGTAGTCGGCGGCCAGGGCGAAGCCGAATCCGGCACCGGCCGCCGCGCCGTTCACCGCGGCCAGGACCGGCTTGCGCATTTCCGTGATGGCTTCGGTGATGGGGTTGTAATGCTCGACGACGGTATTCATGGAAGGCGTGTCGGGGGTGGTGTTCCGGAGGATCCCGATGTGTTCCTTCAGGTCCTGCCCCACGCAGAATGCGCGCCCGCTGCCGGTGAGCAGAACGGCCCGTACCGCGCTTTCCGTGGCGGCGGTGCGCAGGGCGTCGCGGAGCGCTTCCTTGGTGCGGACATCCAGGGCATTCATCGCCTCCGGGCGATTCAGCGTAATGGTCGCGAGACTCTCGGTGACGTGGTAGAGCACAGTGTCGGCCATGAGGGACAGCATAGGGAGGCGATCCCCCACCGGGACTGGTGAATTGGGGGGATATGGGAGCATGCGTTGCCGAAGGGAGATCCCCCGCTGTTGGTCAGAGGGTCACTCGATGCGGGATAATGGCCGAGAAGCAATGTGTTCGATGCCGGTGACGCTCGGGTTGTCGGCTGCGATGTAGCGGTTTCAGGAAGGGGAACGAGCATGGCGGCCATGAAGCCGCGGACGGGCGATGGCCCGCTCGAGGTGACCAAGGAGGGGCGGGGCATCATCATGCGCGTCCCGCTCGAAGGCGGCGGCCGGCTCGTTGTCGAGCTGACCCCGGACGAAGCGGTCGCTCTCGATGAGGAGCTGAAGAAGGTGACCGGCTGAGCCGGCGAGCACCAGTGCTGTGAACCCTTGGCGCTGCCCCGGTCCGTCCAGGACCGGGGCAGCGCCGTTCCGGCGTGCGGGGGCCGTTCCGGCGGCGCGGGCGTACGGGGCCGGCGGGGGACTGCGGCCGGCGCGGGCCGGACGGGGCCCGGGATGGGCCGGACGGGGCCCGGCCCGCCGCGGGCCGGGTCAGCGGCGGGCGGCGCACAGCAGGCCGTCACCGGCCGGCAGCAGCGCCGGCATGAGCGCGTCGCTCTCGCGCACCGCGCGCAGCAGCTCGCGGAGCTTGAGCACCTCGGTCGGCTGCGGCCCGGAGTCGACGGTGCGCCCGCCCGCGAAGACCCCGGCGAACACCACCAGCCCGCCGGGACGCAGCAGCCGCAACGATTCTGCCAGGTAGGCGAGGTATTCGAGCCGGTCGGCGTCGCAGAACACCAGGTCGTAGCCGCCGTCGGTGAGCCGCGGCAGCACGTCCAGGGCGTGGCCCGGGATGAAACGCGCCCGGTTGGCGGCGAAGCCGGCGGCGCGGAAGGCCTGGCGGGCGAACTGGAGGCGCTCCGGCTCGATGTCCACGGTGGTCAGCACACCGTCGGGCCGCATCCCCTGGAGCAGGTGGATGCCGGAGACGCCGGTGCCGGTGCCGATCTCCACGACCGCCCGCGCCCCGCAGGCGGCGGTCAGCAGCCGCAGGGTGTCACCCGCGCCCGGGGAGACGGGCCGGACCCCGCCCTCGACCGACCGGTCCCGCGCCCAGCGCAGAGCGGCCCCCTCGGGGCTCTCGGCGTCCGGAGACCCGTACGCCTCAGCGAACGCCCAGCTCGTCAGCCGGTTGCCGGTAATGGCCTTCTCCTGTCCCCGTCTTTCGCGCGCTTTGACTGTAGCGACTCCGGGCGGGAACCGGATCGGCGGTCCGGACGTTCGATCTCTTGCCGGGGTTCGGCGGACGTGCGGCCGAAAGCCGGTCATAAATGCTTATCCGGAGTTAACGGGCGAGGTGGCTATGGTAGGCACTCCACTGGACACCACCAGAGCCGACAGGGGAGGTGCGGCCACGTCTGAGGGCAGGGGAGTGTTCCAACGCTTCCGGCGCTCTTCCGGCGGGCCGAATTCTGTGACTGACATCGTTGACGGAGCCCACACCGACACCGGATCCGCTGACGGCGCCCCCGCCGCCACCGCGACCTTCAGTGCGGGGCCCGACGGCCAGGCCTGGGCACCGCCCAGCTGGGACGAGATCGTCAGCACCCACAGCGCCCGTGTCTACCGGCTCGCCTACCGGCTCACCGGCAACCAGCACGACGCGGAGGACCTCACCCAGGAGGTCTTCGTACGGGTCTTCCGCTCCCTCTCCACGTACACCCCGGGGACGTTCGAGGGCTGGCTGCACCGGATCACCACCAACCTCTTCCTGGACATGGTCCGCCGCAAGCAGCGCATCCGCTTCGACGCGCTCGGCGACGACGCGGCCGACCGGCTGCCCAGCCGCGAGCCCACCCCGCAGCAGCACTTCCACGACACCCACTTCGACGCGGACGTCCAGCAGGCGCTGGACACCCTCGCGCCGGACTTCCGGGCGGCGGTCGTGCTCTGCGACATCGAGGGGCTGAGCTACGAGGAGATCGCCATCACCCTGGGCGTCAAGCTCGGCACGGTGCGCAGCCGCATCCACCGGGGCCGCTCCCATCTGCGCAAGGCGCTCAAGCACCGCTCGCCGCGCGGCCGGGCCGTGCCCGCCGCCGAGCCCGAACCCGCGCTGCTCGCCGGAGGTGGAGCGGAGTGAGTGTCGCCCCGGAACAGGGTGCGGGCCAGGCCGATCGGCACCTCGGGGAGAGCCTGGCGGCCCTGATCGACGGTGAACTGTCCCACGACAGCCGGGACCGGGTGCTGGCGCACCTGGCCACCTGCGCCGACTGCAAGGCGGAGGCGGACGCGCAGCGGCGGCTGAAGAGCGTGTTCGCGGAGAGCCCGCTGCCCACCCTCTCCTCGGGGCTGCTCGCGCGGCTCCAGGACCTGCCCGCGGCGGGCGGCGCTCCGCCCGGGCCACCGAGCGCGCCGACAGCGCCGCGGCCCGGGCCCTTCGGCCTGGGCCGCGGCTCCGCGCTGCCCGGCGGCGCCGAGCGCGAGTCCCTGCTGAGCAGGTCGGGGCTCGGCCCCGACCGCGGCTTCCGGATACACCGGATACAGGAGCCGGCCCGGCCGTCCCGGGAGAGCCGTCCTGGCCACCGCTTCGCCTTCGCGGCGGCCGGCGCGGTCTCCGTCGCGGCCTTCGCCATCGCGGGCGCGGTCAGCACCGCCGGCCTCGGCACCCCGCCCACGGCCGGTTCCCCCGGCCCGGCCAACCCGGCCGCGGCCGGCAGCACCGCCGCCTCCATGGCCGGCAACCGCACGACGGGCCGCGTCGAGGAAACGGCGACCGACCCGGCGGCGGAGACCCCCGGCCTCCGGCCGGTGGGCGCCATGGGCCAGGGCTTTTCGGGTGCGCTGGGCCCGGTGGCGCTGAGCGGCCAGCAGTACCCGCTGCCCCTGTGGAACACCGAACCGATCATCTGGCCCCTCACCGCCTCCCCAGGACCTTCACCGACCACGGCCCTCGGAGCAGTGAGCCCGCGCTGAATCCGCCGGGCGGACCTGGTTGAATCCAATGCCGGAAGACGCCCGTGCGGACACGATGGGGACTGCGATGAACACAGGGCAGGGCAGCACGTCGTGGGGCCCGGAAGAAGACGAACCGGGCCAGGACCCCTACGGCACCCCGCCCTACGGCCAGCCGGGCCCCTGGGCCCCGGCCCCGCCGGTCCAGCACCCCACGCACACCCCACCCACCGGCACGGCGACGCCTACGGCGGGTCCGGGGACGGGCCAGGGCGCGGGACCGGTCCCGTCTGCGGGTGGGACGTACGCGGCGGGGGCGGCGAGCGGTCAGACGCCTGCGGGTGGGACGTACACGCCGGGGGCGGGAGCGCCGGTGGGGCCGGTGACGGCCGGGCAGCCGCCCGCAGCGGGTCCCCCCGTACCGGCGGTGCCGGAAGCCCCGGCCCGGCGGCCGGCGACCGATACGCCAGGACACGGCATCGGTACCTCACACATGTCGGCGCCGACGCCTGCGGCCGGCGCGGACGGCCGGCTTCCCTCCGGCGGGACACCTGGCCACGGCTCCGACGCTGCTGCGGCAGCGGGTCCGGCGAGTCCGGAAGCGCCCACCGGCGCGCACCTCCCTCCGGGTGGCCCGCAGTCGTCTGCGGTGAGCCCGGCGACGGGGCGGGGCGCGGGTCCGCTCCCGGCTGCCACGGATGGTGGCTCTCCCGACGAGCGGTCGGCGAGAGCCGGAAGCACTGACGACCGAGGCGATGGCACGACATCCGGCGCCGGGTCCGGGGCGCCGATCGATCTCGCGAAGCCGGGAACGGCGGCGGACGCGGCCTCCCGCCGCTCCGCCGACAGGGGCACTTCAGGGGGCGGGACGGCCGGGCGTACGTCGCCCGGTGACCCGGGCGCTCCCGGGACCGATCGGACCACACCCACACCCACACCCACACCCACACCCACACCCACACCAGAAGCGGGTGCGGCCTCCGGCCCCGGTGAGGCTGCCGGTGCCGGTGCTGCCGGCCGTCCGGAGTCGGACGGCTCGGCGGGTGCGGCACTCGGCCGTTCCGCCGGTAGTGCGACACCGGCGGCCGGGACGGCCGGGCCGTCGTCGTCTGCGGGTGCGCCGACGCCCGCCGGGGGGACCGCGGCCGGGTCGGTGCCGGACGGGCAGCGGCAGGGTGAGGTCCCCGCGCAGCCCGGCGTGGCCCGCCCCGCCGCCGGTGGGGGGCCGACGCCTCCGCCGCCCGCGCATGCGCCGGGGGCCGGACATCCCGGCGTGCCCGGGAACCCGCCGCCGGGTGGGACGCCCGCCGTGGGTACTCCGCCGGCCGGGCCGCCGGGGGACGGGCTGCGCAGGTACGACCCGTGGGGCGCCGTGGTGCCGCCCCTCGACGAGCCGGCCCCCGCGACGGACGGGGCCGGGCGGCCCCGGCGCGGCGTGCTCATCGCCGGTGCCGTCGCCATCGCGCTCGCCGCCGGGCTCATCGGCGGCGGGGTCGGGGTGTATCTGGAGCGCGAGGGACAGTTCAGCGAGGTGCGGCTGCCGCAGGCGGCCGGTTCCGAGCGGGCGGCGGCCGAGCCCGGCAGCATCGCCGGGATCGCCGAGGCCGCTCTCCCGGGCGTGGTCACCCTGCACGTCCGGGGCGGCGGCTCGGCCGGGACCGGGACCGGGTTCGTCATCGACGACCGGGGCCACATCCTCACCAACGCCCATGTCGTCCGCCCTGCGGTCGGCACCAGCGGCTCGATACAGGTCACCTTCAACAGCGGTGACACCGCCAGTGCCGAGATCGTGGGCCAGGACGCCGGCTACGACCTGGCCGTCGTCAAGGTCACCGGCGTCTCCGGGCTCACCCCGCTGCCGCTCGGCGATTCCGACAGCGTCCGGGTCGGCGACCCCGTCGTCGCGATCGGCGCGCCTTTCGACCTGGCGGGCACCGTCACCTCCGGCATCATCAGCGCCGTCAACCGGCCGATCACCGCCGGCGGTGAGGAGTCGGACGGCTCGGACATCTCCTATGTGAACGCCCTCCAGACCGACGCCCCCATCAACCCCGGCAACTCCGGCGGCCCGCTGGTGGATCTCGACGGCCGGGTGATCGGCATCAACAGCGCCATCAGGGCGCCCGAGTCCGGCGGGGCCGAGGGAGGCCAGGCGGGCAGCGTCGGGCTCGGGTTCGCCATACCGATCAACCAGGGCAAGGACATCGCCGAGCAGCTCATCAACACCGGACGCGCCACCCATCCCGTCATCGGGGTGACGCTCGACCTCAGCTACCGGGGCACCGGCGCCCGCATCGGCACCGCGGCCGGCAACGACAGCGGCACCGCCGTCGAACCGGGCGGCCCCGGGGATCTCGCCGGGCTGCGCGAGGGCGACGTCATCACCGCCGTCAACGGCGAGCGGGTCCGCAGTGGCGACGAACTGATCGTCAGGATCCGCAGCCACCGCCCCGGCGACGCGCTGGTGCTCTCCGTGCAGCGCGACGGCGAGGATCTGGAGGTCCCGGTCACTCTGGGTGAGGCATCGGGGGGCTGAGTGTGATCTGGCCCGCTGTTTACCGTCCGATGGCGCCCCGCGCCTCCCGCCCCGGCCGCGCGGCCGGTACCGTGGCTTCGTCCAGACGCGTGAGGGAGCGGCCAGGTGTTCTTTGATATCGGGTCACTGGAATTCCTGGTGATCATCGTGCTGGCGATTCTGGTCTTCGGGCCGGAGAAGCTGCCGAAGATGATCCAGGACGCCGCCCGGATGATCCGCAAGCTCCGGGATTTCTCCGACAGCGCCAAGAACGACATCCGCTCCGAGCTGGGCCCCGAATTCAAGGATTTCGAGTTCGAGGACCTCAACCCCAAGCGGTTCGCGCAGAAGCACCTGCTCGACAAGAACGATTCCTACGGCCTGCGGGAACTGCGGGACAACCTGGACGTCCGCAAGGAACTGAGCGAGCTGGATGTCCGCAAGGAACTGACCGAGGTCACCGACTCCGTGAACGGCCGGCCCCCCCGCCGTCCCGCCCCGGGCAAGGTGGAACTGGCCAAGACCGGCGGCACCCCGGTGGACCTCGGCAAGCCCGGCGACCCGGCGCGCACCACCCCGGCGGGCGCCGCGGGGGACGACGCGCCCCCGCCGTTCGACGCCGACGCCACCTGACCGGGTGGATTCACCCCGCTTGTAGGTCATATGGGCCCACCGGTCCATCGACCCTGCCCACCTGCCAGGACGCTGATGGCTATCCTCCCTATGTCCGGGGTGTGCCCAGGACGAGGGCAATGAGGAGGCGTCGCGCAGATGGAGACGACGAGTCGGGCAGAACCGCAGGACGCCACGGGCGACCCGGGGCCGTCCGGGTCCGGGGGGCAGGACGCGCCCCAGGCGGTCCCCGGGGCGCGCCGCGCGGCGGTGGACGGGTTTCTGCTGGCCGGGTTCCCCTGGTACGGGCTCGATGAGGCGTTCACCGGCCAGCGCTGGCTGATGCAGGTGGGCACCGCCACCGATGGCACCGTCGAACACGGCTCCACCGGGCACGGCGACGAGCCGTCCCTGCTCACCGAGCTGGGGCAGGAGGAGCAGCGCTTCACGGTGGTGGTGACGGTCGCGTCCCGCCCGGTGCGGCGCAGCCCGGACGGTACGGGGGTGCTGGAGGCGACGTCCGTGACCTCGGCGGCCTGGCTGGCCGGGGCGGGGCTGCTGGCCGGCACCTGGCCGGCCCAGATGGAACGGGCGCTGCGCCAGGACTGGCTGGACCAGCAGACGGCGATCGCCTGGGAGCTGGCGAACGACCTGGACGGCGGCGCCTGGTCGATCCTCCAGCTGCCCGTGGACGGGGTGCAGACCGATTTCCACTACCGGGAGTCGGAGTACGGCTGGGTGCTGGCCGCCGCCGCCCGGGACGGCGTGCACATCGGCGCGTACGGGCGGGGGATGAGCGCGTACGGCCTCGGGTTCTCGGTGATCAAGGACCTGGAGAGCTACACCTAGACCGGTGGGTGTGCCGTGCTCCCGAGGGTGGGGATCGCCCACCCTCGGAGACCGCACGGACCTCAGAACTTGTTGCGCGGGGTGATCCCCAGGGACAGGCCGGAGAGCCCGCGCTGCCGGCCGCCGAGGGCGTCGGCGATCGTGCGCAGCGCCGTTCCGGCCGGGGAGTCCGGGTCGCTCAGCACCACGGGCTTGCCCTCGTCGCCGCCCTCGCGCAGCCGGACGTCGATGGGGATGGTGCCCAGGACCGGCACCTCGGCGCCGGTGGTACGGGTCAGCCCGTCCGCGACCCGCTGCCCGCCGCCGCTGCCGAAGACGTCCACCATCTCGTCGCAGTGCGGGCAGGGCAGCCCCGACATGTTCTCGACGACGCCGACGATCTTCTGGTGGGTCTGGACGGCGATCGACCCGGCGCGTTCGGCGACCTCGGCGGCGGCCTGCTGCGGGGTGGTGACCACCAGGATCTCGGCGTTGGGGACCAGCTGCGCCACGGAGATCGCGATGTCGCCGGTGCCGGGCGGCAGGTCGAGCAGGAGCACGTCGAGGTCGCCCCAGTACACGTCCGCGAGGAACTGCTGGAGCGCGCGGTGCAGCATCGGGCCGCGCCACACCACCGGCGCGTTGCCCGGCGTGAACATCCCGATGGAGATCACCTTCACGCCGTGCGCCGACGGCGGCATGATCATGTTCTCGACCTGGGTGGGCGTGCCGTCGGTGCCCAGCATGCGCGGGACCGAGTGCCCGTAGATGTCGGCGTCCACGACGCCCACCTTCTGGCCGCGCGCCGCGAGCGCCGCCGCCAGGTTCACCGTCACCGAGGACTTGCCGACCCCGCCCTTGCCGGAGGCCACGCAGTAGACGCGGGTGAGCGAACCGGGCTGGGCGAACGGCACCTCCCGCTCCGCCTGGCCGCCGCGCAGCGTGGTCGCCAGCTCCTTGCGCTGGGCGTCGCTCATCACATCCAGCTCGACCCGTACCCCGCTCACCCCGGGTACGGCGCGCACCGCCGCCGTCACCTCGGAGTGGATCGTGTCCCGCATGGGGCAGCCCTGGACCGTCAGGTAGATGCCGACCGCGACCGAGCCGTCCGGGGCGATCTCCACGGATTTGACCATGCCCAGATCCGTGATCGGCCGGTGGATCTCCGGATCGTTCACCGTGGCGAGCGCGGCCCGAACGGCGCTGTCCGTGGGCTGGGGGGTGTCGGTAGCCATGCCACCGATGGTACGGCGGCCCGGGCGTCCAAGGGCCACTGCCTTGAGGGGTGATGGGCGGGTGCGGGTACGCTGCGCCTCAACTCTCCGACCCCTTCGAGGAAAGGCAGCCGACGTGAGGGCAGCGGTCCCCGGATGGCCCAGGTATCGCAGGGCTGTGCTGGCGTTCGTCTGCGCGCTGGCGAGTGTGACGCTCACCGCGTGCGGCGGCGGCGAGGAGGACCCCGACGAGGGCACCAACGGGCTGGCGAAGCTGACCGCCGAGGAGATCGAGCAGGAGGTGCGCGGCGCCGTGGAGGGAGCCACCGCCGTGCGGCTCTCCGGCACGGTGATCACCGAGGGCACGACGTACCGGCTGGACATGCGGATCGGCGAGGGGGGCGGGGTGGGGGAGGTGTCCACCGAGGGCACCACCTTCGAGCTGCTGCGGGTCGGCGAGGACCTGTTCATCAAGGCCGACGCCGGGTTCTGGCAGTCGCAGGACGACCCGGAGGACGAGGACGGGGAGGAGAGCGCGGACCCCGATCCCGCGCACAAGCTGGACGGGAAGTATGTGCGGGTGGCGCCCGAGGACCCGGCGTACGGGCAGCTGAGCGGGTTCACCGACCGGAACGTGCTGCTGGACGGGCTGCTGGCGCTGGAGGGCGAGCGGGCGATCGGCGAGCGCGGTGAGCTGGGCGGGGTGCAGACGATCCGCCTGGAGGCGGGTGAGGGCGCCGGCGGGGCGATGGAGATCTCGCTGATCGGGACGCCGTACCCGCTGCGGTTCGAGCGGGGCGGGGCGGCGGGTGAGCTGACGCTGACGGACTGGAACAAGGAGTTCACGCTGCACGCGCCGCCGGAGGAGGAGATCCTCGATTACGGCGACGAGATGGTGACCGACGAGGACTGACCGGCGGACGCGACGGACGAGGACGGACGAGCATGACCGATGAGCAGCGGGACCTGGCGCTTTTCGACCGGGCCCTGATCGAAGAGAGTGCGAAGAAGTCCGCCCTGGTGTGGGTCCGGGGCCCGCAGGGCCCGGCCCGCGCGCTGTGGCACGTCTGGCACGAGGGCGCGGTGTGCCTGGTCGGCGGGGACGGGCGCGGCGAGCAGCCGCTGGACGGGCTCGGGCTGACGGACGGCGGTACGGCGACGGTGACCTGCCGCAGCAAGGACAAGGGCGGCCGGCTGGTGGTCTGGCCGGCCCGGGTGACCGAGCCGGCGCCGGGGAGCGAGCTGTGGCGGGCGACCGCCGGGGAACTCAAGGGCAAGCGGCTGAACGCGCCCGACCAGGAGGCGCTGCTGGAACGCTGGGAGCGCGAGTGCCGCGTGCTGCGGCTGGAGCCGGCCGGCCCGGCCGGGCAGCGGCCCGGCACCATGCCGCAGACCAGCGGCGCGGCGGCACCGCTGCCGACCCCGGCGGCGACGCGGGTGGCCGCCCCGACCGGCCTCCCGGTCCGGCGCGGCCGGCGCGCCAGGTCCTAGGGGCGCCCTCCCTCGCGGGAGCGCCGTCCGCCCGGGGCGGGCGCCGGGTGCCGGGCGCCGGTCCAAGCCGTGCGCGGGCGCCCCGGCGCCGGGCCCCGGCCGCCCGCGCGGGCCGCGGGTGCTACGCCGAGAGGCCCAGGGCCGCCATCCGCTTGGTGTGGGCCTCGGTGATCCGGGAGAACATCCGGCCGATCTCCGCCAGGTCGAAGCCGTCGGCCACCCCGCCCACCAGCATCGTGGACAGCGCGTCCCGGTCCGCCACCACCCGCTGCGCCTGCGACAGCGCCTCGCCCATCAGCCGCCGGGCCCACAGGGCGAGCCGGCCGCCGACCCGCGGGTCGGCCTCGATCGCCGCCCGTACCTTCTCCACCGCGAACGACGCGTGCCCGGTGTCGTCCAGCACCCGCAGCACAAGACCCCGGGTGTCCGCGTCCAGACGGGAGGCGATCTCGCGGTAGAAGTCGGCGGCGATCGCGTCACCCACGTACGCCTTGACCAGGCCCTCCAGCCAGTCGGACGGCGCGGTCAGCCGGTGGAACTCGTCCAGCGGCCCGACGAACGGCTCCATCGCCGTCACCGGCTCCTCCGCGATGGACGCCAGGTGCTCGGAGACCTGCTCGAAGTGCTGGAACTCCGCCGCCGCCATCCGCGCGAGCGCGGCCTTGTCCGCCAGACCGGGCGCCAGCTTGGCGTCCTCGGCGAGCCTTTCGAAGGCCGCCAGTTCCCCGTACGCCAGTGCCCCCAGCAGGTCGATCACGGCCGCCCGGTACCGCGGGTCGGCGGAGGCCGCGGCCCAGTCCCTGTCGGGCGCGGTGGCGTCGGGAACGGCGGGGTGCTCGGGGCTCTGCGGCGTCTGCATGGACCGCACAATAGCCCCCGGCGGTCGCCCGGGAAGACCGAGCCCTGACACATATGCGCGGTTCCGGGGTACAGTGCTATAGAGGCCCGCCCGGAGGTGGTGGGGCCTTCTCATGCCGGAGTCCGATGGGCCCAGGATCAGCCCGGGTCCCTTGACCTCCGAGGATGTCCGGTCGGTTGGCCGATCGGCTCCGACCTGACCAGCCCTCCGCGTGGTGGGTGCGCCCCGCAGCCACCACGGTATGAGGGACCCGCTCGCGCGGTGCGTGCGCTTGAGCGAGACGACCGGGTCCCGCGCCCCGGACGGCCCCAAGGCGGGCCGCCATCGTACCGGCGCGGTACGGAAGACCCGCCTCGCCGCCACGTGCGCCGCGACACACAGAAGAGGCAACCACCCTGTCCGCCACCACCACATTCCGAGATCTCGGGATCCTTCCCGAGACCGCCGAGGCGCTCGAAGCCGTCGGCATCGTCACCCCCTTCCCCATTCAGGAACTCACCCTTCCCGTCGCGCTGGCCGGCACCGATGTCATCGGCCAGGCGAAGACCGGTACCGGCAAGACCCTCGGCTTCGGGCTTCCCCTCCTGGAGAACGTGACCGTCCCCGCGGACGTCGAGGCGGGCCGGGCCCGTCCCGAGGAGCTGACCGAGGCCCCGCAGGCGCTCGTGGTCGTCCCCACCCGCGAGCTGTGCCAGCAGGTGACCAACGATCTGCTCACCGCCGGCAAGGTGCGCAACGTGCGCGTCCTGTCGATCTACGGCGGCCGGGCGTACGAGCCGCAGGTCGAGGCGCTGGCGCGCGGTGTCGACGTGGTCGTCGGCACGCCGGGCCGGCTGCTCGACCTGGCCGGGCAGCGCAAGCTGCGGCTGTCGCAGATCCGCACCCTGGTGCTGGACGAGGCCGACGAGATGCTCGACCTCGGCTTCCTGCCCGACGTCGAGAAGATCATGGAGCAGCTGCCCGCCAAGCGGCAGACGATGCTGTTCTCCGCCACGATGCCGGGCCAGGTCATCGGCCTGGCGCGGCGCTACATGAGCCAGCCCACCCACATCCGGGCCACCGACCCGGACGACGCGGGTGCGACGGTGGCCAACATCACCCAGCACGTGTTCCGGGCCCACTCGATGGACAAGCCGGAGATGGTCGCCCGCATCCTCCAGGCGAACGGGCGCGGGCTCGCGATGGTGTTCTGCCGCACCAAGCGCACCGCCGCCGATGTCGCCGACCAGCTGTCGCGGCGCGGGTTCGCCTCCGGCGCGGTCCACGGCGACCTGGGGCAGGGCGCGCGCGAGCAGGCGCTGCGGGCGTTCCGCAACGGCAAGGTCGATGTGCTGGTGTGCACCGATGTCGCGGCGCGCGGCATCGATGTGGAGGGGGTCACGCATGTGATCAACTACCAGACGCCCGAGGACGAGAAGACCTATCTGCACCGCATCGGGCGCACCGGCCGGGCCGGGAACACCGGTACGGCCGTGACGCTCGTCGACTGGGACGACATCCCGCGCTGGCAGCTGATCAACAAGGCGCTGAATCTCGACTTCCACGACCCGGCCGAGACGTACTCGACCTCGCCGCACCTGTTCGAGGTGCTCGGCATCCCCGAGGGCACCAAGGGGATACTGCCGCGCGCCGAGCGGACCCGGGCGGGGCTGGCCGCCGAAGAGGTGGAGGACCTGGGCGGGCGCGAGAGCAAGCGGTCCGGCGGTGGCGGCCGGGCCAAGGCCGGTGCCGAGGAGGCGGAGCGTCCCCGGCGCACCCGCAGCCGGCAGCGGCGCCGTACCCGGGGCGGGGTGGCCGTGGCCGCCGACGCGCCGGCCGCCGCCACGGCCGCCGTGCCGGAGCAGAGCGCCGCGGAGCCGGAGGCCGCACCGGCGGACGGTGCGCCGCGTACCCCGCGCCGTCGCCGGCGCCGCCGCCGTACCACCACCAGCGGCGCCGCCGACAGCTGACGGACTGGCTAGCGGTCGAAGACGGGCTGGCCCGCACGGGTCAGCCGCCAGTCCACCGAGGCGAACCGGGCCGGATCGATCTCGCCGTTCTCCTGCACCCAGGAGATGATCGTGTTGCGGATCTCGTCCGAGTTCGCCCACACCTGCTCGGCCGTGGCGATGTGCGGGAAGTTGCCGCCGCCACTGGCCCGGTAGTTGTTGACCGCGAGCACGAACCGCGCGTCGTCCGCCACCGGCTCGCCCGCGAACCGCAGATCGGTGATCCGCGAGCCGGCCGGTTCGGCGATGTCGATGTCGTAGGTGACGCCGCTGACCGCGTCGTAGTTGTAGTCGGGGATGCCCTCGGCGTTCGTCAGCCGCGCCGGGTCGACCTCCTTCCCGGCCGGCGTCCGCACGAAGTACCGTGCCGAGAACTCCAGGTAGTCGCGCAGCTGCGCGCCGGTGATCAGCCGGGCCTCCAGGGTGTTCTCGAAGACGTACATCCCGGCCACGTCGCGGATCGTCACCTCGCCCGCCGGGATCGCCGCGCTGCGCGAGAAGCACGCCGCCTGGGAGAGCACCGGAAGGTCCGCGTACGCCCCGCCGGCCAGTGCCGCCGTCACCGTCTCCGTCTGCACGAAGTTGATGAAGTCGATGATCGGCTCGTCCTTGTACGCCGCGTCGGTGGCGGCCATCGCCTCGCTCGCGGTGCCGATGACCTGGTTGACGTAGGCGACCACCCGCTCGTGCTCGGTGCGCAGCAGCCGGGTGATGCGCGGGTCCTCGGCGACGGTGTTGGTGTTGCGCACCTCGGCGGAGACGGATTCGACCACCCACCGGCCGCGTTCCCAGGCGACGGCTATGTCGAAGACGGTGAGCCGCTTGCCCCAGAACAGCGGCTCGGACAGCACCACGTCCTTGCCGGTCTCGGCGTTGGTCACCCGGTGTTCGGCGATCTCGGTGTGCGCGTGGCCCACCAGGATGGCGTCGATGCCGGGGACCTGCTCGGCGACGAGGGCGGCGGCGTTCTCGATGTGCGGCAGCGCGTCGCCGTAGGAGGAGGTGCCGCTGGTGCCGGAGTGGGCGGAGACGATCACCACGTCGGCGCCCATCGACCGCAGCCGGGGCACGTAGTGCGCGGCTTGCCGCTCCAGGCTGGGGAAGGTCATCTTCCCCTCGACGTGGGCGCGGTCCCAGATCGCGATGCCGGGGTTGGTCAGGCCCAGGATCGCCACCTTGACGGCCCGGCCGCGCGGGGCGGGGACGGTGGCCATGTGGTACGCGGGGAAGGCGGGCCGTTCGGTGCGGGCGTCCAGGGCGTTGGCGCCCAGCAGCGGGAAGTCGCACTGCTCCTCGAACTTCCGCAGCAGCGGGATGCCGTAGTTGAACTCGTGGTTGCCGAGCGCGGCGGCGTCGTAGCCGATGGCGTTCATGGCCCGGGCCATCGGGTGCACCGGGCCGCGGCGGGCGGTGATCGGGTCGATCTTGGCGTAGTAGTACGCGAGCTGGGTGCCCTGGAGGGTGTCGCCGGCGTCGATGAGCAGGGTGTTGCGGCGCCCGCCCTTCTCGGCGCGCACCTCGTCGATGAGGGTGGACAGCTTGGCAAGACCCACGTCGTTGCCGTCCGCGTCCGCGAACTCGGCGTCGGTGAAGTAGTCCCAGTTGAAGACGTGGCCGTGCAGATCGGTGGTGCCGAGCACGGAGAAGGTGTGCCGCTTGGCCCCGTGGCCGGGCGCGGCGGCGGCGGACGGCGCCGCCGCGCCGCCGGCGAGGACCACTCCGGCGGAGGTGGCGGCGGTTGTGCCCAGGAACGTTCGGCGGTTCAGCGGCATGGATTCGGCTCCTCGGTGGGGTGGTTCGGGCACAACGGGCGTAACGCGCGTAGATTCTGGCCCAGACGACGCGCGAAGAACAGCCTCCGTCAGCCTCCGGCCGGCGGGTGCCCCCCGGGTTTCGTCCGGGTGACCGCCGGATGTCACGGCACGGAGGGCCCGGATAGGGTGACGGGTGTGAGCAGGCCGCCTTTCACACAGATGCCGCCCGGCACCCGGGCCCACCGGCTGCGCACCCGGCGCGGCGCGTTCGCCGCGCTGGATGCCGCGCCCGTGGGGGAACCGGCCGGGACCGTGCTGCTGGTGCCCGGATACACCGGCAGCAAGGAGGACTTCATCGCCCTGCTGGAGCCGCTGGCCGCGGCCGGCTACCGGGCGGTGGCGGTCGACGGGCGGGGCCAGTACGAGACACCCGGCGGGCACGGCTGGGACTCCTACCGGCTCGGCGCGCTCGCCGAGGACGTCCTCGCGCAGGCGGACGCGCTCGCGCTCGAAGGCACCCCGCTCCATCTGGCCGGCCACTCCCTCGGCGGGCTGATCGCCCGGGGCGCGGTGCTGCGGGCCGCGGAGGGCGGCGCCACACCGTTCGCCTCGCTGACCCTGATCGCCTCCGGGCCCGGCAAGGTGGTCTCCTGGCAGCGCTGGAAGACCCGCTTCCTGACCGCCGGGCTGCCCGTGCTGGGCACCACCGGCGTCTGGCGGGTCACCCACCGCACCCGGGAGGCGCTGCCGGACGCGGCCGTGCCCGACGCGTCCACCGGCACCGAGGGCGTCGTCTCCCCGCTGGGCGTGGACGGCTTCCTGCGCCGCCGCTGGCTGGCCACCACCCCCGCCCAGCTGATCGCCACCGGCCGCACCCTGCGGCACGAGCCGGACCGGGTGGAGCACCTCGCGGCCACCGGCGTGCCCGTGCACGTGGTGTCCGGGGTACGGGACGGGGTGTGGCCGATCGCCCAGCTGGACGCGATGGCGGCCCGGCTGCGGGCCCGCCGTACCGTCATCAGCGGCTCGGAGCACTCCCCGAACACCGAGCGGCCCGCCGCCACCGCGGCCGAACTCCTCGACTTCTGGCGGGCGCTGGACCGCGGGGACCCGGCGGAGGCCGTCAGCCGGTGACCGGCGCGCCGCCGGAGGCGCGGTCCACCAGCTCCTCGTAGACCTCCGGGGCGGTGGTGTGCTCGCCCAGCCGGATCGTCTTGCGCTCGCCGTGGTAGTCGCTGGAGCCGGTGGGCAGCAGCCGCAGGTCCCCGGCCAGGGCGCGCAGCGCGGCGCGGGTGGCCGGGTCGTGGTCCATGTGGTCCACCTCGATGCCGTCCAGGCCGGCCGCCGCCAGCTCGGCGATCGCCGGCAGCGGTACCACCGCGCCCCGGTGCGCCGCCGCCGGATGCGCGAACACCGACACCCCGCCCGCGGCCTTGATCAGCCGGATCGCGGTGAACACGTCCAGCTCGTGCTTGCCGACGTGCGCCCGCCCGTCGTCCCCGATCCACTCCGGCGCGAAGGCGTCCGAGACGCTGCCGATCACCCCGGCCTCCACCATCGCCGCCGCGATGTGCGGCCGGCCCACCACGCCCTGCGCCAGCTCGCGCACCCGCTCCCAGGTGATGTCCACGCCCAGCTCGCGCAGCCGGGCCACCATCGCCTGGGCGCGCGGCACCCGGTCGTCGCGCACCAGCTGCCGCTCGCGGGCCAGTTCCGGCTCGTCGGGGTCGTACAGGTAGCCGAGCAGATGCAGGCCGATGCCGTCCATCCGGCAGGAGAACTCGGTGCCGGTGACCAGGGTCAGCCCGCGCGGCAGCGCGGCCAGCGCCTCGGCGTGGCCGGCGACCGTGTCGTGGTCGGTGAGCGCCACCACGTCCAGGCCGGCGCCGGCGGCGGCGCGCATCAGCGCGGCGGGTGAGTCCGTACCGTCGGACGCGGTGGAGTGCGTGTGCAGGTCGATGAGCACCCGCCCAGCCTACTCACCGCCCGGGACGGGCCGGGTCAGGATCCGGGGGGAGAGGGCGCCGCAGGGCAGCAGGTCGAACTCGGAGCCGGCGTCCCGCAGATCGGTCAGCAGCAGCTCGTCGTAGAGCAGCACCCCCGACGCCTGCGGCCACACCACCGCCCACAGCCAGATCCCCATCGCCTCCCCGGCGAACACCGCGCGGTCCGCGGGGGCGTCGGTGACCTGCCACAGCGGGGTGGGGCGCCCGGCCGCCAGCATCTTGACCTGCGGCGGGGCCTCCGTCGCGAGGTGAGGACCCGGGTCAGGACCGGCCACCCCCGCGTACCGGGCGCCCAGCCCCACGCCCAGCTCCTCGGCTATCAGCAGCAGATCGCAGGCGCCGCCCAGCGGCCCCGGACCCGAGCACGCGATCACCGAGGCCCGTCCCCCGCTGCGCTCGTCACCGGCGGCGGCCACGCCGGTGAACAGCCAGCCCACCGGCAGCGGCCACGGCATCCACACGGGCACCTCGGTGCGGCCCACCACCACCGAGAGCGCGTCCACGCTGGGCGGGATGATGGGCTGGAGCGGATGGACGGCGCCGTGGGCCGAGCACTGCCAGGAGTCGGAGAAGAGCCCGGGAGCGCGCACCTTGCTCCCGCACTTCGGGCAACTGAATTCGCCCCTCATGTCACCCAACGGTCCCCGTGTCGCACGAATCCGTCAAGAAGCGTCACCCGGACAGGGGTACGGCGGAGCGGTCCGGGTCGCGCAGATCGGTGCCGTGTGCCAGCCAGGCGGCCCGCAGGGCCTCCGGGCCGCGGGCGCGCTGCCAGGCGGTCTCGGCCGGGGTCATGGGCAGCAGCGGGAAGAACCGCACCGGGTCGCAGGGGCCGGGCAGCGGCAGGTCCGGCACCAGGCCGCCGCTCTCGGCGACCAGGACGGCGCTGAACGGGGCGCCGGGCCACAGCGGCTCGCCGAGGTCGAGACAGGCGTCGGGACGTACCACCAGGCCCTCGACCTGCGGCGCGGCGGCGAGCACCGCCAGCGGGCGCAGCACCCGGTCGGTGGCCGGGTGGCCGGCGTGCACGGTGAGCAGCAGCTCGGCGCGCGGGCCGCGCAGCGGGTCGGCGACGGCGGCGGTGGGGTCGGTCATGGGGGAGGCGGACATGCCGAGCGTGGCGTACCGCACCAGCGGGGCGTCCGGGTCGCGGAAGCGCAGCACCTCGATCCGGTCGGCGCCGAGGAAGGTGACAGCCGCGCGGGCGTCGATCTCGCCGAGGGCCGAGACGAGAGCGGACTCGGTGTGCTGGAGCATGGGGGTGAGCTTAAGGGCTGGGCGCGGCGCGGCCGTTCTCCGCCCGGATGACGAGCGCGAGCCCGGCGAGGATCACGGCGAGCGCGGGGTAGGCGGCCGGTTCGGGGCGCTGGCCGAGCCAGACGGCGGCGATGAGGGCCGCGCCGGGGGTCTCCAGCAGGATGGCGGTGGAGGTCACCGACGGGCCCAGGCTGGTGACCACCCGGCTCATCAGGGAGTGGCCGAGCAGCTGGGCGGTGACGGTCAGCAGCAGCAGTTTCAGCCAGGTCTCGGCCGAGTACCCGGCGAGCGAGGCGCCGCCGATCAGGCACACGGGCAGCAGCAGCGCGGCGGTGGTGGTGTAGCAGACGAAGGTGTACGCGGTGGTGCTGGTGGTGCGGCGCACCTCGGCGCCGATCAGTACGTACACGGCCGCCGCGATGCCGCCGCCGAGGGCGAGGGCGTCGCCGGCCAGGGCCCGGGCGGAGACGGTCAGATCGACGCCGGTGAGCAGCAGTGCGCCGGTGAAGGCGATGCCGACGCCGGTCCACACGGCGGCCGGGGGGCGGTGGCCGCGCAGCCGCAGCAGCAGGATGGTCCAGATCGGGGTGGTGGTGACCAGGGCGACGGAGGAGGCCACCGAGGTCAGCTCCAGGCTGGGCAGCCACAGCGCGAAGTGCGCGGCGAGGACGGCGCCGGCCAGGGCGGACAGGACGAGGTTGCGGCGGCCCATGCGGCGCACCTCGCGGCGCAGCGGGCCGCGCAGCAGGACGGCGGGGGCCAGGGCGGCGGCTGCCGCGGCGTTCCGCCAGAAGGCGATGGCCAGGGCGGGGGCGGCGATGGCGGTGATCAGCGGCCCGGACAGCGAGATACCGGCGACGGCGACGGCCAGCAGCGCGATGTCGAGGCGGGGGGCCGTGGCGAGGCCGGTGCCGGTCCCGGTGGCCCCGGTGGGGGTCGTGGCGGGGGCGCCGGCGCGCGTACCGGTGGCGGGCATTCCCCCACTGTAAGCCCCGATCAGCTGGTGGGTGCTGACGGTCCGGGGAGCGGACGGGCGGGGGCGGCGCCCGACTCCGGGCGGGCGAGCAGCGAGACCAGGACCGCGGCGACCACCGCGGCGGTGGCCAGCCCCGGCAGCGCGGCACCCGGGCCGAACACGGCACGGCTCAGGCCCCAGCCCACCAGGCCTGCCACCGCACCGGTGGCCAGGGTGAGCGCGCGGTGCGGGAAGTCCCGGCGCGGCAGCCGCCCGGTCGCCAGGGCGGCGACCGCGAGCCCGGTCATCATCGACAACAGCGTCAGCACGATCACACCCCGCTCCTACCACCGGCGACGGACGGCGAAACGGCGGCCCGGGAGTTCACCGGACCGCCGTTTGCGCTGTTCAGCGTGTGTTCACCGCACCGTCACCAGGACCGGCCGGAGTGCGTCACAGGGCGCCGAAGCCCACCCGGCGCACCGCGGGCTGGCCGATCTCCACGTACGCGATCCGGTCTGCCGGGACCAGGATCTTGCGGCCGTTCTCATCGGTCAGGCTCAGGAGCTTGCTGTCCCCGGAGAGCGCCTCGGCGACCGCGGTTTCCACCTCCTTGGCAGACTGCCCGCTTTCGAGGCTGATCTCGCGCGGCGTGTGCTGAACGCCGATCTTGATCTCCACGGCTTGTCCCTCCGCTGGTCACTGACGTGCTGTCGTGCTGTCGTGCGCGATGGTCCGCGCCGCAGGCATACCCGCACAGCGTATCCGGGCGCCAACGGAGCCGGATCGCGGCGGGCAACGCCCTCAGCGAACAGCCCCCCGGCCCCGGGAACGGTGGCCCGGCTCAGGCCGTGTCTTTCGGATCTTCGCGGGGCCGCGCCGCCAGCGGATGGGGGTACCTCCCAGGCCCTCAAGGGCCTGGGGGAACCTCGCTGCGTTGTCGCATCTCGCGAGTACGACCCGGTACGAGCGAGATCCTCCGCCTTGCGATGCACCGCATCTGACGCCGCGGCCTGATCCACGAAGATCCAAAAGACACGGCCTAGGACGCGGGCGGGTTCTGCATCGGGAAGCCCGCGATGCCCCGCCACGCCAGCGCCCCGATCAGCGACTTCGCCACCTCGCGCGGCACCGGCTGCCCGGAGCTGAGCCAGTGCCGGGCGGTCACCTGCGCCATTCCGCACAGGCTCACCGCCAGCAGCATCGACTCCTCCTCCGGCAGGTCGGTGTCCTCGGCGATCACCGCGCCGACCAGCTTGGCGCAGTCCAGCGACACCTGGTCCACCCGCTCGCGCACCTGCGGCTCGTTGGTCAGATCCGACTCGAAGACCAGCCGGAACGCGCCGCCCTCGTGCTCCACGTAGTCGAAGTAGGCGTTCATGGTGGCCGCCACCCGCGCCTTGTTGTCCTGGGTGGAGGCGAGCGCCTGCCGCACCGAGCGCAGCAGCGCCTCGCAGTGCTGGTCGAGCAGCGCCAGATAGAGATCGAGCTTGCCCGGGAAGTGCTGGTACAGCACCGGCTTGCTCACCCCGGCGCGGTCGGCGATGTCGTCCATGGCCGCCGCGTGGTAGCCCTGCGCGACGAACACCTCCTGGGCCGCCCCCAGCAGCTGGTTGCGGCGGGCCCGGCGCGGCAGGCGGGTGCCGCGGGGCCGAGCCTCGGTCTGCTCGATGGCGCTCACGCCGCCTCCCGGTGAGTGGTCCGTGTCGGTCGGACCGGCCGGCAGGACCGGTCCCGACTGGCCATCGTACGTTCGGGGCATCGGGCCCCGCCCACGTCCGCCGGAGGATTTCACCTGGTGGACATCGCGCCCGCGGTGCGTGCTCAGGGCGGGTACTCCTCGTCACCCGGGTCCACCACGCGGGCCTGCTCCGCCGCGTCCGCCGGGTCCACCTCGTCCCCCTCACGGTCGGTGAGCGGGGTGTCACGGTGCTGGAGCAGCTCCAGCCGCTGCTCGGCGGCGTCCGCCTCCGGCGCCTCGGGGTCGGGCGACGCGCGCCCGCGCCCGTAGGCGTCGCTCTCCTCCTCGTCCAGCTCCGCCAGGTACTCGTCGAGCCCGCCGGGCTCGCGTGGATCCGCACTCATCACGCCTCACCTCCCGGACGACCGGTTGGGCGTTTCCCAGCGTAGGAGCCGATGGCGGTGATGGCGAACGGGGGCGGCGGGCGTCCACGATGCGGACTCGTAATATTGCGCCATGCCATCCACCGAAGAGCCCCGGACGCGGAACGCTTCGGAGCCGCCCGGACAGCCGCCGCCGTCCGCGCCCGCGCCGTGGCCGCCGGATCTGGGCACCGACGTCTCGATGGAACTGCGGGACGGGGAGACCTCGGCGTTCCTCGCCCTCCCCGCCTCTCCCACCGGCGCCGGCATGACCCTGGCGCTGCGCGGGCGGGCCGGGGACCGGGCCGGGCTGGAGCCCGCCGTCTTCGTGCACGGGCTGGGCGGCTCCTCCCGCAACTGGTCCGCGCTGATGGCGCGGGTGGACGGCGACGTGGACTGCCTGGCCGTGGACCTGCCGGGGCACGGTGCCTCGCCGCCCCCGGCCGACGGCGACTACTCGCTGTACACGCACACCCGGGCCGTCATCCGGGCGGTGGCGGCCGGCGGGCGCGGGCCCGTCCACCTGGTGGGCCAGTCGCTCGGCGGGGCCGTCGCCACCCGGGTCGCCGCGCTCCGCCCCGACCTGGTGCGCACCCTCACCCTCATCTCCCCGGCGCTGCCGGAGGTGCGGGTCCCGCGCACGGCGCTGCCCACCGCGCTGCTCGCCGCGCCCGGGGTCGCGCATCTGCTGCGCCGGCTGGCCCGCGATCTGCCGCCGGCCAGCCGCGCCCGGGATGTGCTGGCCCTCACCTACGGCGATCCGGACCGGATAGCACCGGAGGAACTGGCCGCCGCCGTCGCCGAGTTCGAGCGGCGCCAGGCCCTGCCGTACTTCTGGCAGTCGCTGAGCCGCAGTGCGCGCGGACTCGTCAACGCCTATACGCTGGGCGGGCAGCAGTCGCTGTGGAAGCATGCGGAACGGGTGCTGGCGCCCACTCTGCTGGTGTACGGGGGCCGGGACAAGCTGGTGTCGGCCCGCTCGGCGCGCCGGGCGGAACAGACCTTCCCCGACGCCCGGTTCGTCCTGCTTCCGGACGCGGGGCACGTGGCCATGATGGAGTATCCGGGCGTGGTGGCGGATGTGTTCCGGGAATTTCTGGCCGAGACCGCGGCCACCCCTGACGAAGACGGCCACCACTGAGGAGCCGCATGGACCGCCATGACGCCGCCGGTACCGCCCCCGCACCCTCCGGGGGGCCGGGCGGGTCAGGCGCGCCGAGGCAGGAGTACATCGACGCCTTCAGCGAGGAGCAGTACGGGCGCCCGCTGTCCGTCCCGGGGCCCCGCCGTCCCGGGGCCGAGGGCGGGGCGGGCGAGCCGTCCGGGGAGGCGCCGGGCCCCGGGCCCGGCGGCGGAGCGGAACCGGAGCCAGAGCCGGAGCGGGAGCCCGCGGCGGCGGAGACCGGGGCGGCGCGGGAGCCGGAGCCCGCTCCCCGGACGGCCCGTCCGGAGCCGGGCGCCGGGCGGCACCGCGCGGCGCGCCGGCGGGCGGCGCGGCGCGGCGGCTGGGGCCGTACGGTCACCGGGGCCGCCGCCGCTGCCGTGACCGCCGTGCTGACCGTGGTGGTCGCCGGTGAGACGGACGGCCCGGCGGCCATGAGCGGGGGCGGGGCGGGCGACAACCGCCCGCACCTGGGCCAGCAGGACCTGCCGCCGCGGGAGACGGCGGCGGACGGTGCGACCGACACCGCTCCGGACCAGGACCGGGACCGGGAGCCGGACCCGGAACCCACCTACGACGAACTCATGGACAGCCGCTTCCCGCTCGACCCGGACCTGACGGGCGGCGGCGAACTGGTCCCGGTCGGCGGCAGCGAACCGGCCGCCGACCCCGACGCGGTGACCCTGCTGCGCTACCGGGTGGACGTGGAGGCGGGCATCGGCCTGGACGCGGAGCTGTTCGCGGAGGCCGTGCACCGCACCCTCAGCGACCCGCGCAGCTGGGGCAACAACGGGGAACGCGGCTTCGCCCGGGTCTCCTCCGGCGACTACGACTTCGTGATCACGCTCGCCTCACCCGGCACCACGGCCGAATGGTGCGACAAGTCGGGTCTTGACATCCGGCAGACCAACGTCTCCTGCGACTCGGCCAGCACCGAGCGCGTCATGATCAACGCCTGGCGCTGGGCGCAGGGCGCCGAGACCTACGGCGACGACATGCACGCGTACCGGCAGATGCTGATCAACCACGAGGTCGGGCACCGGATCGGCTACGGCCATGTGGGCTGTTCGGCCGAGGGGGCCCTGGCCCCGGTGATGATGCAGCAGACCAAATTCCTCACCTGGACCAATGGGCTGACCTGCCGTCCCAACCCCTGGCCGCACCCGGAGAACGACGCCGGGTCCGCGCCTAACGACTGAACTCCGTCCAAAGTCACGTTTCTTCACCCCTTCTGGTGGTGTGGCGGACAACCGTCCGTCGTGGCCTGCTC
Organism: Streptomyces harbinensis; assembly: GCF_900116145.1. GTDB lineage: Bacteria > Actinomycetota > Actinomycetes > Streptomycetales > Streptomycetaceae > Streptomyces > Streptomyces carpaticus. Next base: position 186,419 of record NZ_FPAB01000005.1, read on the forward strand.
CTGCGGACATACCGTCTTCCCGCTGATGTCCAACCGAGTCCCAGGCATCCAGGGGAGGTGCGCCGGTGCGTATCGCGCTGCTCACGGAGGGCGGATACCCCTTCGCGCAGGGCGAGTCCGTCGTGTGGTGCGATCAACTGCTGCGCGGACTGGCCAGGCACGAGTTCGAGATCTGCGCGCTCAGTCGCGGACGGAGCCAGAGTTCGGGCCCCTGGCGGGAGCTGCCGCCGAACGTGCGCCGGGTGCGCACCGCCCCGCTGTGGGGTCAGCCGCCGCGCTCCGGCGGCACCGGGCGCCCCGCACGCCGGCTGGGGCGCCGCTACGCCGAGCACTTCGCCGAGCTGACCGCCGCCCTGTGCTGGGGCGAGACGGCGGCACCGGACCGGGCCGCCGCCCAGGCGGACCGTTTCGCCGCCGGGCTGTACGGCATGGCCGGAACGGCCGTCGAGTTCGGCGGGCTGAGCGGCTGGCTGCGCTCGGACGAGGCGGTCCGGGTGCTGGAGTCCGCCTGCCGGGCGCCCGGCGCGCCGCGCGCCGTGCACGCCGCGCAGGTACCGGATCTGCTGGCGGTCGCCGAGCGCCTGGAGCGGGCGCTGCGCCCGCTGTCGCTGGACTGGTACGGCTCCGGCCCCGACGGTGACGAAGGGCTCGCGGCGGTCGATCTGTGCCACGCGGTGGGCGGTGGCCCCGCCGCGCTGCCCGGTCTGCTCGCCCGGCACTTCTTCGACACCCCGCTGCTGATCACCGAGTACGGGGTCCGGTTGCGGGAGCACTATCTGAGCAGTGCGGCGAGCGCCGCGCGCGCCGCCCACGCGCTGCCGCCCTCGGCCGCGGGCGCCCCGGTGCGCGCCCTGCTGGCGTCCTTCCAGGCCCGGCTGGCCCGCGAGGCGTACGCCAGGGCCACGCTCATCACCCCGGGCAACACCCATGTGCGCCGCTGGCAGGAGCGCTGCGGCGCCGACCGGGACCGGCTGCGTACCGTCTACCCGGGCCTGGACGCACGGCCGTTCCTCGCGGTGGGGGAGGGCGAGACCGAGCGCGCGGCGCGCCGGGGCACGGCGCGCACGGCGCCGCCCGCGCCGCCGACCCTGGTCTGGGTGGGGCGGGCCGCGCCCGCCAAGGACCTGGTGGGGCTGCTGCACGCGTTCGCCGAGGTGCGCCGGGCGGAGCCCGCCGCGCGGCTGCGGATCGTGAGCGGCGCGCCGGGCGACGCCGGCTATCTGGCGCACTGCCGGACGATGGCGGCCCAGCTGTTCCCCGCCGAGTCGGCCGACCCGTACGCCGAGGGCGTCAGCCCCGTCTCGTTCGAGGAGATCGGCGGCCCCGAACTGCCCACGCTGGCCGACGCGTACGCCGCGGGGAGCGTGTTCGTGCTCTCCAGCGCGGTGGAGGGCTTCCCGGTGACGCTGATCGAGGCGATGTTCAGCGGGCGGGTGGCGGTGTGCACCGAGGTGGGATCGGTGTGCGAGGTGATCGGCGGGACGGGCCTGGTGGTGCCGCCGCGCAACCCGCGGGCCCTGGCCGACGCCTGCGTGGCGCTGCTGCGGGACCCGGCGCGCCGGGCCCGGCTGGGCGCGGCGGCGCGCGCCCGGGCGCTGGAACTGTTCACGATCGAGCGGAACGTGGCGGCGTTCGACCGGATCTATCTGGAGATGATCTCGACCGGTCCGGTGCGCCGCTCGGCAGCCGCACCGCCCGGTGACCCGGACGTCCCGTTCGCCTGCCCCGCCGAGAGCTTTCTGACCGCCCCGGTACCGGCGGCCCCGCCCGGCTGGGCCATACCGGCCCTCGGCGCGCTCACCGAACCCGGTCACGGCACGGGCCCCGGTGATCCCGCGTGAGGGCGCCGGCCGACCCCGTACGGGTGCTGATGCACCGGCACCGCGAGCTGTGCGAACGGGCCACCGACCCGCTGGAGATCGCCGCCGCGCTGGAGGCGCACGGCGTCACCGACAGCACCGCGGCCCGGTTCCGGCACCGCGATGTGTTCTCCCTGGCAGAGGAGCTGTATGCCCGCACCCCACGCTCCGGGGAGGCGGCCGAGGGGCCCGCCCGCCCTCACGGCACCCCCCCGGCGCGCGCCCCGCTCGCGCCGCCCGGGACCGCCCGGCACCGGGCCCCCGCGCGCCGCCGCCGGTTACCCCGCCGGCTGCTGACCCCGCTTCCCGCCGCGCTGGTCTCGGCGGGCATGGCGGTCCCCGGTCCGCTCCAGGCCGCGCTCACCGCGGCGGCCGTGCTGGCCGGCGGCGTGCTGCTGTACCGGCCGGGCCGCGCGCGGCTGGCGGCGCTGTGCGCCCTCCCCCTGGTCGCCCTGCTCTGGTACCGGGCCGGCCCCGGCGCGCTGCTGCCGCCCGCGGTCGCGGTCGTCCCGGCCGTGTGGTGCCGCGACTGGTTCGCGGCCCGCTCCCGGCGCCGGCTGGCCGGCAGCCGCAGCCTGCGGGAGTTCGCGGGCGGAGCACGGGCCCTGCTGGCCGGATCGCTGCTGCTGTTCACCGCCGGGCTCGCCGCCACCCAGGCCGCCCTGTGGCCGCTGCTTCCCCCGGCGGCGGCCGGCTGGGCCGTGACCGCGCAGACCACGGCCCTGGGCGTGCTCCTCTTCGAGTCCGTCCTGCTGGCCGCGCACGGCTTCCACCGCGCGGCGGCAGCCGGCCCCGCGGTGGCGGGCGCCCTCCATCTGCTGCTCGTCGCGCTGCCGGGCGCCCCGCCCGCGCTGCACGCCGCGGCCAGTGGCGCGACGGCGGCCGTCCTGCTCGTCCCGGCCTCCCGCGCCCTCGCGGGAGCCTTCGCCCATCACGGTCCGCCCCCACGCACGCACTGACGGCGGCCCGCGCAGTCCCCCCATCCCCCCCGACCCCACGCATGACGCGACGCAAGAGGAGCCAACCCCCCATGACCCACCCACCCCATCCCCCCGTCCGCACCGGCCGACGGGAGGAAGACCGATGAGAGTCCTGCTGCTGGGCGCCGGCGGCTACGTCGGCCGGTTCGTCGCCGAACGGCTCCTCGCCGACCCCGCCGTCCACCTCACCGCGCTGGGCCGCGGCGACGAGGCCGATGTGCGTTTCGACCTCGCCACCGGCAGCCCCGGTGCCCTCACCCGGTTCCTGGACGCGGTCCACCCGGGCGTGGTGATCAACTGCGCCGGCGCCATCCGGGGCACCGCCAGCGAGCTGACCCGGCAGAACACCGTTGCCACCGCCACCGTGTGCGAGGCGGTACGGCGCAGCAGCTGCCGCTCGCGGCTGGTGCACGTGGGCTGCGCGGCCGAGTACGGGCCGTCCCAGCCGGGTTCGTCGATCGCCGAGGACGCGCTGGCGCGGCCCGGCGGCCCGTACGGGGTGAGCAAGCTGGCCGCCACCGAACTCGTCCTGGGCTCCGGTCTTGACGCGATCGTGCTGCGGGTGTTCTCCCCGACCGGGCCCGGTACGCCGGCGGGTTCGCCGCTGGGCCGGCTCGCCGACTCGCTGCGGCGCGCCATGCAGCACGGCGACAGCGAGCTGAAGCTGACCGGGCTCGGGGTGCAGCGGGACTTCGTGGACGTCCGCGACATCGCCAGGGCCGTGCACGCGGCGACCCTGTCGGCGGCGCAGGGCGTGGTCAACATCGGCACCGGGCACGCGGTCCGGCTGCGCGAGGCGGCCACCGCGCTGGCCCGGATCTCCGGTTACGCCGGGGCGCTGCACGAACTGGACGCCCCGCTGGGCCCGCCCCCGCCGCGCGGCCCCGAGCCGTCCGGGCTGCCCGCCCCGCCGCCGCAGCCCGTGCCGTACCCCGACGGCTGCGGCGCCTGGCAGCAGGCGGACGTGCGCACGGCGCGCGACCGGCTGGGCTGGCGGGCCCGGATCGGCCTGGAGGAATCGCTGGCCGACATCTGGATGGAGGCGGCCTGCCGCCTGTAGGACGGCCTTCCGGGACGGGCGTCTCAGGAGTCAGGACGCCCGTCTCGGAATGCGCCACCGCGTGGCACTGTTGTACGGAGAACGTCTGTCCCTTTGACCATCGGAGTCCCCGTGTCGCTGCCACCCCTGGTCGAGCCGGCTGCCGAGCTCACCGTCGACGAGGTCCGCAGGTACTCCCGCCATCTGATCATCCCGGATGTGGGGATGGCGGGACAGAAACGGCTGAAGAACGCCAAGGTGCTCGCGGTGGGCGCCGGCGGGCTCGGCTCGCCCGCGCTGATGTATCTGGCGGCGGCGGGCGTCGGCACGCTCGGCATCGTCGAGTTCGACGAGGTCGACGAGTCCAACCTCCAGCGGCAGATCATCCACAGCCAGGCCGACATCGGCCGTCCCAAGGCCGTCTCGGCCAAGGAGACGGTGCAGGGCATCAACCCGTACGTCCAGGTCAACATCCACGACGAGCGCCTCGACTCGTCCAATGTGATGGAACTGTTCAGCCAGTACGACCTCATCGTCGACGGCACGGACAACTTCGCCACCCGCTATCTGGTCAACGACGCGTGCGTGCTGCTCAACAAGCCGTACGTCTGGGGCTCCATCTACCGCTTCGACGGCCAGGCGTCGGTCTTCTGGTCCGAGCACGGCCCGTGCTACCGCTGCCTGTACCCCGAGCCGCCGCCGCCGGGCATGGTGCCCTCCTGCGCCGAGGGCGGCGTGCTGGGCGTGCTGTGCGCGTCCGTCGGCTCGATCCAGGTCACCGAGGCGATCAAGCTGCTGACGGGGACGGGCGATCCGCTGGTGGGGCGGCTGATGGTCTACGACGCCCTGGAGATGACCTACCGGCAGGTCAAGGTGCGCAAGGACCCCGACTGCGCGGTGTGCGGGGAGAACCCGACGGTCACCGAGCTGATCGACTACGAGGCGTTCTGCGGGGTCGTCTCGGACGAGGCGCAGGCCGCCGCGCAGGACTCCACGATCACTCCGAAGCAGCTCAAGGAGTGGATCGACGCGGACGAGAAGATCGAGATCATCGACGTCCGGGAGCCCAACGAGTACGAGATCGTGTCCATCCCGGGCGCGAAGCTGATCCCGAAGAACGAGTTCCTGATGGGCACCGCGCTCCAGACGCTGCCGCAGGACCGGCGGATCGTCCTGCACTGCAAGACGGGTGTCCGCAGTGCGGAAGTGCTGGCGGTGCTGAAGAACGCCGGCTTCGCGGACGCCGTGCACGTGGGCGGCGGCGTCATCGGCTGGGTGCACCAGATCGAGCCCGCCAAGCCCGTCTACTGACGGCCGGCGGTGCGGTGTGCGGCCGGGGCCCGGACGGGTCCCGGCCGCTCGCGTGTTCTCACGGGCACACCGTGCCGTCCTCGGGCGTGGCGCCGGCCAGCAACTGGGCGTGGACGGCGGCGGTGACGCACGGATCGCCCGAGGCGTACGCGCCGTGGCCCTCCCCGTCGTACGTCAGCAGGACGCCGACCCCCGGCCCGAGCGCGTCCCGCATCCGTTCGGCCCCGGCATACGGGGTGGCCGGGTCGCCGGTGGTCGCCAGCAGCAGGACGGGGCGGGCGCCCTCGGCGCGTACCTCGGGCCGGTCGCGCTCGCCGGTGACGGGCCAGCCCTCGCAGGCGAGCAGGCCCCAGGCGAAGTGCTCCCCGAAGACGGGTGAGATCTCCCGGAAGGCGTCCAGCTGCCCGAGGACGTCGTCGACCGTGGGGCGGGAGGCGAAGTCGGCGCAGTTGACGGCGCGGTTGGCGGCGTGCAGGTTGCGGTAGCCGCCGTCGGCGGCCCGGCCGTTGTACTGCTCGGCGGCGGCCAGCAGCAGATCGCCCCGGCCCTCGTCGAGGGCCTGCCGCAGCGCGCGGGTGAGGAACCCCCAGGACTGCGGGGAGTACAGCGTGGACATGACGCCGGTGAAGGCGAGCGACTGGGTGAGCCGGCGCGGCCCCGAGGTGGGCAGGGGCGCCCCGCGCAGCCGCTCCAGCAACCGCTCGATGTCGGCGGCGGTGGGGCAGCCGGCCGGATCGCCGCAGCCGGCCAGGTAGTTGCCGAGCGCCAGCTCGAACCCCTCGGTCTGGAGCAGCGCGCGTTCGACGACATCCCGGGTCGGGTCCACGACGGCGTCCAGGACGGTACGTCCCACCCGCCGCGGGAAGAGGTGCGCGTACACGGCGCCGAGCTTGGTGCCGTAGGAGGCGCCGTAGTAGTGCAACTGGGCGTCGCCGAGCGCCCGGCGCAGCAGATCCAGGTCCCGGGCGGCGTCGACGGTGCGCAGATGCGGCAGCAGGTCCCCGGCGGCGGCCGCGCAGTCGGCGCCGAGCTCCCGGACGGCGGCGGCCCGTTCCTCGCCCTCGGCGCGGGTGCGCGGGACCCCGGGGTCCTCCTGCCCGTCCGCGTCCAGGGCGGCGCCGTCGCGGCAGACGACGGGGGAACTGGCGCCCACCCCGCGCGGGTCGAAGGAGACCAGGTCGAAGCCCTGGCGCAGCGGCTCGTAGGTGCGGACGACGCGGGGGAGGGCGGCGACTCCGGAGCCGCCGGGGCCGCCGAAGTTGAAGACCAGTGAGCCGATCCGGCCGGCGCCCGGCTCGGCGGGGATCCGGATCAGGGCGAGGCGCAGTGTTTCCCCGTCCGGCCGCGCGTAGTCGAGCGGAACGGTCAGCTCGCCGCACTCCCACTCCGCGCCCGGCGCCTCGCCGGCGCCCTGCTCGGTGGTGGGGGCGCCGCAGGGGCCCCAGGCGATCTCCTGCCCGGTCAGCGCGGCGGGCAACTCCGGCCCGGCGGCGGCCGGTGGGGAGCCGGCGGCGTCCCCGGCGCCGGGTATCGGCGCGTCGCCGTCGGCGGGCGCGGCGGTGCAGCCGGCCGCCAGCAGACACATCCCGGCCAGGGCCCCGACTGCGCGCCGCACCGAACCACCTCCCCGGGGAGGCTACCCGGGCGGCCTGTCATGGCTGGTACAGGGAGGTGGCGGCGGCGTCGGCCACCGTCCGGGCGACCAGGGCCAGCGGGGGGACGTCCAGCTTCCATTGCTGCCAGTACAGCGGGACGTCCAGCCGCTCGCCCGGCGCGAGCAGGGCCAGAGCACCGGCCCGCAGCAGCGGCGTGGCCTGCGGTTCCGGGACCAGGCCCCAGCCGAGGCCGGCGGCGATCGCGTCCCGGAAGCCCTCGGAGGTGGGGACGTGGTGCCGCAGGGCGGCGGCGCCGTGCGCGCCGGCGGTGAGGGCGCGGACGAACCGGTCCTGGAGGGCGTCGCGCCGGTCGAAGACGATCACCGGCGCGTCCGGCAGCCGCGCGGCGAGCGGCCCGCCCGCCAGCAGCCGCCCGGCGAACCCGGGCGCGGCCACCGGCAGATAGCGGACCCGGCCCAGCGGGCGCACCAGGCAGCCCGCCACCGGCTCGGCGGACGAGGTGACCGCCGCCATCACCTGGCCCTCGCGCAGCAGGGTGGCGGTGTGGGCCTCGTCCTCGTGGTACAGGTCGAAGCAGATCGGCGGGTCCTGGGGCACCCGGGTGAGGGCGGGCAGGAACCAGGTGGCGAGCGAGTCCGCGTTCACCGCGATCGGCAGCCGGGCCGCCCCGGCGCCCGCCGCGATCCCCAGCTCCTCGCGCGCGTCGCGCTCCAGCGCGGCCAGCCGGCGCGCGAAACGCACCACCACCTGCCCGGACTCGGTGGGCCGCACCGGCTTCGTCCGCATCAGCAGGACGCGCCCGGTGTGCTGCTCCAGGGTCTTGATCCGCTGGCTGACGGCGGAGGGCGTGATGTGCAGGGCGGTGGCCGCCGCGTCGAACGTGCCCTCGTCGACGACGGCGAGGAGGGTGCGTACCTGGTCGACCGGCAGATCCATCATCACGATTCCTTACGATAGCTAAGAAACTTTAGCTGTACTCATGACAGCGGCGTCCTTAGCGTCGTACCTCGTGAACAGCGCCATCGCCCCCACCGCCCTCGCCGGATTCGGCACCGGGCTCTCCCTCATCGTCGCCATCGGCGCGCAGAACGCCTTCGTCCTGCGGCAGGGCGCCCGCGGACAGGCGGTGCTCGCGGTGGTCGCCATCTGCGCGCTGTCGGACGCCGTGCTCATCGCCCTCGGCGTGGCCGGACTCGGCGCGCTGGTCACCGCCTGGCCGCCCGCCCTCACCGCGATCGGACTCGCCGGCGGCGCCTTCCTGCTCTGCTACGGCGCCCTCGCCGCCCGCCGCGCCCTGCGTCCCGCCGGCGAACAGGCGCTGTCCACCGAGGGCACCACGGCGGGCTCGGTCCGTACCGCCGTCCTCACCTGCCTGGCCATGACCTGGCTCAACCCGCACGTCTACCTGGACACCGTGCTGCTCCTCGGCTCGGTCGCCGCCGAACGGGGCTCGCTGCGCTGGGTCTTCGGCGCCGGCGCGATGCTGGCCAGCCTGGTGTGGTTCACCGCGCTCGGCTACGGCGCCCGGCGGCTGGGCGCCGTGCTCACCCGCCCCGGCGCCTGGCGGATCCTCGACGGCCTGGTCGCCGCCACGATGCTCACCCTCGGCGGCATGCTGCTGGCCCGCACGTTCTGAACCCGGCGCCGTGGCCGCCGGCCGGCTAGCGCGTTCAGGAGCAGGTTTTGCCGTCCTCGGGGACCTTGCCGTCCAGGAGGTAGGCGTTCACCGTGTCCTGGACGCAGCTGTTGCCGCTGTTGTACGCGCCGTGGCCCTCGCCCTCGTAGGTGAGTTCCACCGCCTTGTCCTCGCCCAGCGCCTCGCGCATGTTCGTGGTGCCCGCGTACGGCGTGGCCGGGTCGCCGGTGGTGCCGATCAGCAGGATCGTCGCGTCGGTCGTGGTGCTGACGTCCGGGTGGGCCTGGGCCCCGGTCACCGGCCAGTCGGTGCAGCTCAGCAGGGACCAGGCCATGCCGGGGCCGAAGACCGGGGAGGCGTCGGTGAACTCGGGCAGCGCGTTGTGCACGTCCGCGATCTCGTAGCGCTGGTCGGTGTCGGCGCAGTTGATCGCCACCAGGGAGGACTGGAGGGTGGAGTACGTCCCGTCCGGGTTGCGGCCGTTCATGGAGTCGCCGAGGGTGAGCAGGATGGTGCCGTCCGGGTCCTCCTCGGCCATCGCCTCCTCCAGGCCCTGGGTGAGGAAGGGCCAGAAGTCCTCCGAGTACAGCGACTGGGCGATGCCGCTCCAGGCGAGCGATTCGGTGAGAGGCCGACCGTCCGGGTCCTGGGTGGGGAGCGGAGTGGAGCGCAGGCCGTCCAGGAAGTCGTTCAGTTTCCGCTCGCCCTCATCCGGGGAGCCGCCCAGCGGGCAGTCCTCGCTCTGCGCGCAGCTCTCCATGTAGGCGGTGAGGGCCTGCTGGAAGCCCTCGGCCTGGGCGAGCGCGCCCTGCCGGGCGTCGGCGGTCGGGTCCACGACCGCGTCCAGGGCGGCGCGGCCGACCCGCTGCGGGAAGAGGTGCGCGTACACGCCGCCCAGCTGGGTGCCGTACGAGATGCCGAAGTAGTGCAGCTTGTCGTCGCCGAGCACGTGCCGCATCAGGTCCATGTCGCGGGCGGTGTTGACGGTGGTGAGGTGGGGGAGGAGCGGGCCCGCCGCGGATTCGCAGGCGGCGGCGAAGGAACGCAGCCGGGTGAGGTGGTCCTGTTCGCCGGCCTCGTCGGTGGGGACCAGGTTCTCGGCGAAGTAGGAGTCGAGCTGGGTGCCGTTCAGGCACACCAGGCCGTCGCTGGCGCCGACGCCGCGCGGGTCGAAGCTCACCAGGTCGTAGCGCCCCGCCAGTTCGGTGTAGTCGCTGCCGAACGCCGGGAGCGTCGCCACCCCGGAGCCGCCCGGGCCGCCGAAGTTGAACAGCAGCGAGCCGATGCGCTCGTCGTCGCCCGCCGTGCTGCGGGCCCGGATCAGCGCGAGGTCGAGGGTGTCGCCGCCGGGGTCGGAGTAGTCGACGGGGGCCTTCATGGTGGCGCACTCCCAGGTCGCGCCGTCCGGCAGCGGGGAGGGGGAGCCGCCGGTGTCGCCCTGTTCGGAGTCGGGGGCCGGGCAGGCCGACCAGTCGGGTTGCTGGCCGGTCAGCTCTTCGGGCAGCTGGTCGGTCGCCACCGGGCCGCTCGCCGAGGGCGACTCCGTCTCCGCGACGGTTTCGGGGCCACCGCCCGCCGTACAGCCCGCCGCCGGCAGCAGCGCCAGGACGGAGAGGACGGCGGTCAGGCGGGCACGGTACATCGACGGCTCCGATCGGTCGGGGACGCTCATCTTCCGGCCCGGCCCACGGGCGCCGCACGTGCTGGGGCGCAAGCGGGTGACCCTCAGCGCCCGCCCCCGCCCACCGGGAGCCACCGGCCGCGCAGCGCGGTGAGGATGGTGGCGGCCACCGCGAGCAGCAGCAGGGAGAGCGCGGTCGCCCCGGCCGGGTCGTTCTGGAGCAGCAGATAGACCTGGAGCGGCAGCGTCTGGGTGGTGCCCGGCAGGTTCCCGGCGAAGGTGATCGTGGCGCCGAACTCGCCCAGGGCCCGCGCCCAGGCCAGCGCCGCCCCCGCCACCAGCGCGGGCCGCGCCATGGGGAGCGTCACCAGCCACAGGATGCGCAGCGGTCCCGCGCCCATGGTGGCGGCGGCCTCCTCGTACAGCGGGTCGATGCCGGCGAGCGCGCCCTCCAGGCTGATGACCAGGAACGGCATGGCGACGAACGCGGCGGCGACCACCGCGCCCGCCGTGCTGAACGGCAGGCTGACGCCCACCGACGCCAGCCAGTCGCCGAGCAGTCCGCGCCGGCCGAAGCCCTGGAGCAGCGCCACCCCGGCCACGGTGGGCGGCAGCACCATGGGGAGCAGGACGAGCGAGCGGATCAGGGGTTTGCCGGGTACGCGGGCGCGCGCCAGCAGCCAGGCGAGCGGGATGCCGAGGAGCAGCGAGATCAGCAGCGCCCACCCCGAGACCACCAGGGAGAGCCGCAGGGCTTCGGTGACGGCCGGGTCGGTGAGCCGGCCGGCCAGGGAGGACCAGGGCGCCCGGGTGACGATGCCCAGCAGCGGGACGAGGAGGAACGCGATGGCCCCGGCGGCCGGGAGCAGCAGGGTCAGCGGTACGGTGCGGCGTTTCACGGGGCGGCGAAGCCGGCGTCGGTCAGCAGTTCTTGGGCGGGTGCGCTGCCGAGCCAGGCCACGAAGGCGGCGGCCTCGTCGGGGTGCGCGGTGCTGTTGAGGACGGCGGCGGGGTACTCGGCGACGACGTTCTGTCCGGCCGGGATGGGGAAGGTGTCCACCGCGTCGCCCGCGGAGGCGGCGTCGGTGGCGTACACCAGGCCGGCGTCGGCCTCCGCCAGCCGTACCTTGCTGAGGACGGCGCGGACGTTCGGCTCCTGGGAGACGGGGGTGACGGTGACGCCGGCCCGGTCCAGGATCTCCTCGCCGTAGCGGCCGGCCGGGACCTCGGGGGCGGCCAGCACGAGGCGGAGCCCGTCCCGGCCGAGGCCGGCCAGGTCGGTGACGCCGGCGGGGTTGCCGGGCGGGGTGACGATGACGAGTGCGTTGCGGGCGATGACGGCGGGCGCGCCGTGGTCGCCGGTCTCGGCGCGCACCGCCTCCATGGTGGCGGTGTCGGCGGTGACCAGCGCGTCGGCGGGGGCGCCCTGGTTGATCTGGGCGGCGAGCTCCTGGGAGCCGGCGAAGGAGAACCGGACGGTGACGCCGTCGTGTTCGTCCTCGAAGAGCGCGCCGGCCTCGGTGAAGACGTCGGTGAGGGAGGCGGCGGCCAGGACGGTCAGTTCGGTGGTGGCGCGGTCGCCGTCGCCGTCGGTGGCGCAGCCGGCCAGCAGGACGGTGGCGGACAGCGCCGCCGCGCAGCCGAGCAGCCGGGTCTTCACTGGTCGTTCCCCCGGTCGATGTGCACGCTGGTGGCCTTGACCCGGGCGGTGGCCTCCATGCCGACGGCGAGGCCGAGTTCTTCGACGGCCTCCCGGGTGACCAGGGAGACCAGCCGGTGCGGTCCGGCCTGGATCTCCACCTGGGCGGCGATGTCGCCGAGTTTGACGGCGGTGATGATGCCGGGGAAGGCGTTGCGGGTGCTGGTGTACGCCTCGCCCGCGTCGTCGTCCGCCCCTTCGGCGGCGAGGGTCACGGCGAAGGCCGCGAGGTCGGCGCCCGCGACGATCCGCTTGCCGGCCTCGTCCCGCCGGGTCGGCAGCCGGCCTGCGTCCGCCCAGCGGCGGACGGTGTCGGGGCTGACCCCGAGCAGCCGGGCGGCGCGGCCGATCGTGTAGGAACGCATGCGCGGCACGTTAGGCCGGATGGGGTAGCAGATGCAAGGCCGTGCAGGGGTTTTGGTGGGTGTCTGCGGCCCGTGGGTCAGGTGGTGGGATGTTCGGGGAGCAGCACGATGCCCGGGCGCGGCACGCACCGCGCCCGGGCAGGGAAAGGCCCGTGGCCTACAGGGCTTCCTTCCGGGTCAGATGGGTGAACGCCAGCCAGCCCGGCAGCACCGGCAGCCAGAACGTCATCAGCCGGAACAGCAGCACCGCCGCCAGCGCCGGATTCGTCGGGGCGCCGAACGCCGCCAGCGCGCCCGTCAGCGCCAGCTCCACCGCGCCGATGCCGCCCGGGGTGGGTGCCGCCGAGCCCAGCGCGTTGCCCGCCAGGAACACCACCGCGACCGTCGGGTAGCTCATCTCCACCCCGAACGCCTGGAGCGAGGCGTCCAGGCACAGCACGAACGCCATCGTCATCAGCAGCATCCCGCCGATGCCGCTGAGCAGCTTCTTCGGCTCCTGCACCACGTCCAGCATGCGCGGTACGACCCCGGCGAACAGCGACTGCACCCGCTCCGAGATCGTCTTGCGCAGCGCCGGCACCGCCGCCACGATCAGCGCCAGTACCGCCACCGTCAGCAGCCCGGCGATGACCGTCCGGGACGGCGACAGGTTCGGGGTGTGCTCGGTGCCGGTCAGATAGCCGAAGGTCAGCAGCAGCGTGATGTGGCTGCCCAGACCGAAGAGCTGGGACGCGCCCACACTGGCCACCGCGTGCCCCGGCCGCAGCCCCTGCCGTTGCAGATACCGGGTGTTCAGCGCGACGCCGCCGATCGCGGCGGGCGCCACCAGCTTCACGAACGAACCCGCCACCTGGGCCACCACGGTGCGCAGATACGGCACCTTCTCCGGCACGAAGCCGAGCAGGCTCACGGCGGCGGAGAAGTAGGTCAGCGCCGAGAAGCAGGCCGCCGCGATCACCCACCACCAGTTGGCGTTGTCGATGACCTGGTCGATCTTCAGCTCGGCCAGCTGCGTGATGAGGAAGTAGCCGGCGAAGGCGGCGGCGATGAAGGAGACGAGGGTACGGGGCCGCACCCGCTCCATCCGGGCCGGCTCTATGGCGGCCTCGGGCCGTACCCGCAGCACCTGCTGCCGGATCAGGGAGAGCAGGTCGGGCTCCTTGGAGTCCTCCAGGGCCTGCTCCATGACCTGCTTCTCGGCCTGCTTGGCCGCCTTGACCGTCTTGCGGTCGGCGTCCTCGGGCAGCGTGCCGCGCGCCTCGCGGTAGGCGCGTACGGCGTCGAGGACGGCCTGCCGCTCCCGGGCCGCCCGCTCCTTGCCGAGCTGGCGCAGCGTGGTGCGCGTGGTGCGGGACATCGCGATCGGCTGGAGCATCGGCAGGCTGTCGGCCACCGCGTCCGGGCCGAGGACGGCGACGGCCGAGGCCACCGCCCGTTCGGCGCCGACCCGCAGGCCGAAGGTCGTCAGCAACTGCGCGACGTCCATCCGCAGCGGGATGTCGCCGGCCGCGATCTCCCCGCCGCGCAGATTCGTCAGATACACCTGGCCGGCCCGGTCCACGAGCAGCGAGTGCCCGTCCAGCCGGCGGTGCGCGATGCGCCGCGACTGGAGCGCCACCACCTGCTGCCAGGACGCCGCCATCAGGTCGTCGGTGATCTCGTCCGCCGGGACGGACTCCAGCGACCGGCCGCCGATGTGCTCGTACACGAGCATCACGGCGTCCGGGCCGAGTTCGGAGGTGGCGATCAGCTTGGGGGCGTGGGCGCCGGCGGCGATCGCCGCGTACGCCAGAAGTGCCTCCTGCTCCAGCGCCTGCCGCAGCGAGGGCAGGCTGCGGCGCTGGGTGATGCCGCGCACCGTCAGCCGGCGCCAGGCGCGGTAGAAGAAGCCCTGCGCCTGCTGGGCGCGGTCCACCACCGTGATGTCCAGCGGTGGACCGGTCTCCAGGGTGACGAGATAGCGCCGGGTGAGCTGCCCCGCCTCGCTGTCGCCCGACTCGGCGGCCTCCGACCCGGGCGGTTCCTCGGTGCGCAGCGCGCTCACCGGGCGGAAGCCGACGTTGCGCAGCCCGGCCAGCAGTTGCTGGCCGGTGGGGCGGACGTTCGGGGTGCCGACCGCGTACAGCGTGCCGTAGGCGATGGTCCAGCCGATGAGGACGGTGACCAGGATGGAGAAGAGCGTGGTGTAGCCGGCCACGAGCACCGAGACCGCGTCCAGCACCAGCACCGCGATCATGATCAGCCGCCAGCGCGGGCGGTGGGTCATGCCCACGGCGGTGGCGTAGGCGATGACGGGCGCGAGGTAGCCGTGCACCGGATCGGTCAGCCCCACCCCGGACGGGGCGTCGCGGGTGAGGGCGTTCTGCACGGACTCCGGTGCCACCCGGGCCACCCACAGGCTGAAGGACAGCGAGACGCCGTGCGCGAGCACGGCGGCCAGCACGCCGTCCGCGATGCGCAGTCCGTCGCGCTTGATGAGGCGTTCGACGGCGAAGGCGACCGGGACGATGAGGACGGCGACGGAGGACGCGAACCCCGCGAAGGAGATGAGCAGCGGCGGGGCGCCGTCCGCGCTGTTGTTGATGTCGGTCTCGATGCCCTCGGTGGTGCCCACGGCGAAGGTCGCGGTCAGCAGCACCAGGGCGATGCCGAGCAGCCCGAACAGGGAACGGATCAGATCGCCGGGGCGGTGCACGCGCGCGGCGAGGATCGGCTCGTCGATCTCCAGCCGGTCGGCCAGGGACACCGGCTCCGGCGCGGACTCCTGGCCCGGGCCGGGGGGTACGGGCGCGGCCCCGGCGGGCTCGGTGGCGCGGCCGGACTCCGCCGGCCCCGGCGTCACCGACGGCGCGGCTGGCGGCCGGTCGCGCGCCTCCTCGGCCAGCCGCTTGGCCTCCTGCCGCCGCCGGCTGTTCGCCCGGCGGGCCGCCTTGGCGCGCTTGCCACTCCTGGGGGGCTGCCGTACGGCCGGTGACTGTCCGTTCATGCCACTCATGGCGTCGTACAGCCCCTCCCCCTCGTCATGCCCCGGCGCCCGCCCCGCCCGGAGTCGCTCCGCCTCTTCTTCGCCCCGTATCACTGGCCGTTTCCTCGGTCTTCGTCACTGTGACGATAGTGGCACGAGTGACGGCCGGCCGGGGACTGTCCGTGACATACGGCACCATGGGCGCCATGACCAGCACCCCGCACCGGCTCCCGGACTATGCCGACCGGGTGCTCACCGCCGCCGAACGCATCCCGCCCGGCCGGGTGATGACGTACGGCGACATCGCCGCGCTCCTCGGCAGCGGCGGCCCCCGGCAGGTCGGCCGCGCGATGGCGCTGTACGGCGGCGCCGTCCCCTGGTGGCGTGTGGTGCGCGCCGACGGCCGGCCGCTGCCGGGCCACGAGAGCCGCGCGCTGGAGCACTACCGCGCCGAGGGCACCCCGCTGCGCCACGGCGCCGCCGGCGTGCCGCGCGTGGACATGGCACGCGCCCGCTGGACGGCGGAGGGCGAGGCCCCCGGGGACGGCGGGCCCCGGAAAACACGCTGAAGGCAGGAGACGGAGACGGCTCACAAGCACCAGCTTCCGTCATCCGGGCCGCCGGCGGTATGCCCGGCGCCCTCCGTACGGGGGACCGCACAGAAGGTGCGGGCCACCCCACGCCCGTGGTGCGCGCCGCGGCGTGCCCCGGGGTTCCCGTGCGGGCGGGTCACCGCAAGGCGTAGCGTCTTTCCCACCGCTTCGCCGCCCGATCCCATCCCCAAGGGGACCCCCCGCGAGAATCTGCGATGCACGTGAGCCTCTCTGTCCCGCCCCCGGACGCCGTCCGGGAAGCCCCCCGAACCGCGCAGGATTCCGGGGCGTACCGACTGGTGCGCGACCCGGTCCTGACCACGCACCCCCCTGCCTTGGACGCAAGCCAGCGCGCCGTGGTTGAGCATCCGGGCGGACCGCTTCTCGTCCTGGCGGGCCCGGGCACCGGCAAGACGACGACGCTGGTGGAGTCCGTCGCCGCCCGGGTGGCGGCCGGCACCGACCCGGAGCGGGTGCTGGTGCTCACCTTCAGCCGCAAGGCCGCCGCCGAACTGCGCGACCGGATGACAGCCCGGATGGGCGGCGGCGCGCCCCAGGCCACCACCTTCCACTCCTTCGCGTACGCGCTCGTGCGCGCGCACCAGGACCGCGAGCTGTACGCCGAGCCGCTGCGGCTGCTGTCGGGACCGGAACAGGACGTGTTCCTGCGCGAGCTGCTGGCCGGGCAGCTGGAGCTGCCGCCCCGGGTGCCGTGGCCGGCCGAGCTGCGCGCCTGCCTGACCACGCGCGGGTTCGCCGACGAGCTGCGCGCCGTCCTCGCCCGCACCCGCGAGCTGGGGCTGGCGCCCGCCACCCTGGCCGGGTTCGCCCGCCGCACCGGGCGGCCGGACTGGGAGGCGGCGGCGCACTTCCTGGCGGAGTACCTGGACGTCACCGAGGCGCAGGGCGTCCTCGACTACGCGGGCCTGGTGCGCGGCGCGGTGCGGCTGGCGGAGCGCCCGGACGTGGCGGCGCGGGTGCGGGCCCGGTACGACGCGGTGTTCGTCGACGAGTACCAGGACACCGATCCGGCGCAGGCCGCGCTGCTGGCGGCTCTCGCCGGGGGAGGCGGCGGGCGGGACCTGGTGGTGTTCGGTGACCCGGACCAGTCGATCTACGCCTTCCGCGGCGCCGACGTGGGCGGCATCCTCGGCTTCCCGGACGCCTTCCCGACCGCCGCCGGGGACCCGGCCCCGGTCGCCGTCCTCACCACCGGGCGGCGCGCCGCGTCCGCCGTGCAGGACGCCACCCGGCTGCTCGCCCAGCGGATGCCGCTGGCCCGGCTGCCGGCCGACGCGGTACGGCGGCACCGCGCGCTCGCCGCCGTGCGCGAGGGCGGCAGCGTCGAGGCGTACACCTACCCGACGCCCGGCGCCGAGCTGGAGAACATCGCCGACCTGCTGCGCCGCGCGCACCTGGAGGACGGCCTGCCCTGGGGCGAGATGGCGGTCCTGGTCCGCGCCGGGGGGCGCTCGCTGCCGGTGGTGCGCCGGGCGCTCACCTCGGCCGGGGTGCCGCTGGAGGTGGACGGCGCCGATCTCCCGCTGCGCCAGGAACCGGCGGTGGCGCCACTGCTCATGGCGCTGCGGGCGGTCGCGGGAGAGGCCACCGGCTTCGACCCGGAGACCGCGGCGGAACTGCTCACCTCGCCGCTCGGCGGGCTGGACGCCGCCGACCTGCGGCGCCTCGGCCGGGCCCTGCGGCACGAGGAACGCACCGCCGGGGCCGCCGTACCGGCCCCGTCCGGAGAACTGCTGGCCCGGGCGCTCGCCGAACCGGAACGGCTGGTCGCCCACGACCCGGCGTACGCGGGCGGCGCCCGGCAGCTGGGCATGCTGCTGCGCAAGACCCGGGAACTGCTGGCGGGCGGCGGCAGCCCCGAGGAAGCACTGTGGGAGCTGTGGTCCGGCACCGGCTGGCCCGACCGCCTGGAGCGGGCCGCCCGGCGCGGCGGCGCGGCCGGCCGCAACGCCGACCGCGACCTGGACGCCGTGTGCGCGCTGTTCGAGGCGGCGGCCCGCGCCGAGGAGCGCGGCGGCGGGCGCGGCGCGCTGATCTTCCTCGACGAACTGGACGCCCACGACATCGCCGCCGACACCCTGACCGCACGCGCCGCGCGCCCCGACGCCGTCCGGCTGATGACCGCCCACCGGGCCAAGGGCCTGGAGTGGTCGCTGGTCGTGGTGGCCGGCGTCCAGGAGGGGCTGTGGCCCGACCTGCGGCGGCGCGGCTCGCTGCTGGAGGCGGACCGCATCGGCCGGGACGGGCTCGCCGAACCGCTGCCGCCGGGCGCGCTGCTGGCCGAGGAGCGGCGGCTGTTCTACGTGGCCGCCACCCGGGCCAGGGACCGGCTGGTGGTGACGGCCGTACGCGGCGCGGACGACGGCGACCAGCCCTCCCGGTTCCTCACCGAACTGGGCGTGGAGCCGAAGGACGTGACCAGCCGGCCGCGCCGCCCGCTGGCCCTGTCCGCGCTGATCGCCGAACTGCGCGCCACCACCGTCGACCCCCGCGTCACCCCGGCGCTGCGCGAGGCGGCGGCCCGGCGGCTGGCGAGACTGGCCGCGCTGCGGGACGACGACGGCCACGCGCTCGTACCGGCCGCGCACCCGCAGCGCTGGTGGGGGCTGCGCGCCAGGACCGAGTCGGCGGCGCCGGTGCGCGACCCGCGGCGTCCGGTGGCCCTGTCGGCGAGCGCCCTGGACGAACTGGTCAACTCCTGCGCGCTGAAGTGGTTCCTCGCCCGCGAGGTGCACGCGGACGCGCCCGCCACCGCCGCCCAGGGGTTCGGCAACGTGCTGCACGTGCTGGCCGACGAGGTGGCCTCCGGCACCACCCCCGCCGACCTCGCGGTGCTGATGGAACGGCTCGACGTGGTCTGGGACGGCCTGGCGTTCGAGGCGCCCTGGCAGTCCCGCACGGAACGCGACGAGGCGCGCGCCGCCCTGGAACGCTTTCTGCGCTGGCACGTCCTCCAGAGCCAGGCCGGGTTCGAACCGGCCGCGTCCGAGGAGGACTTCGACGTCACGCTCGCCGCGGGCGAGCACCGGATCCGGATCCGCGGCACCCTGGACCGGGTGGAACGGGACGCCGACGGCCGCGCCTACGTCGTCGACTTCAAGACCGGCCGCGCCAAGCCCACCAAGGCGGAGGTGGAACGCCACCCGCAGCTGGCCGTGTACCAGCTGGCGGTCCGGCACGGGGAGGGCGGCACCGAGACCGGCGGCGCCGCGCTCGTCCACCTGCGGCAGGGCGCCCCCAAGAAGGAGGGCGGCGACGCGCTGCCCGCCGTCCAGAAACAGCCGCCGCCCCAGGGCGACTGGGTCGGCGACCTGCTGGCCACGGCAGCCGGCCGGGTCCTGGACGAACGGTTCTCCCCCACCCCCGGGCAGCAGTGCGGCACCTGCCACTTCCGCGCCTCCTGCTCGGCCCGCACCGAGGGCCGGCACGTCGTGGAGTAGCCCACCCCCGCGCCCCGCCCCACACCCGCCCGCGCCGCCCTGTCGGCGGCCGGGGATAGCCTCGTGCGCGTGGCCGCACGACTGACCCATCCCCGGGAACTGCGCGAGCTGCTCGGGATCCCGTTCACCCCCGAGCAGTTGGCGTGCATCACCGCACCCCCCGCCCCGCAGGCCATCGTGGCCGGCGCCGGCTCGGGCAAGACCACCGTCATGGCCGCCCGCGTGGTGTGGCTCACCGGCACCGGCCAGGTCGCCCCCGAGCGCGTCCTGGGCCTCACCTTCACCAACAAGGCCGCCGGCGAACTCGCCGAACGCGTGCGCAAGGCCCTCACCCGGGCCGGCATCGGCCAGGAGACCACCGACACCGGCGAAGGCGGCGGCGAGCCGCAGATCTCCACCTACCACGCCTTCGCCGGCCGCCTCCTCAAGGAGCACGGGCTGCGGCTCGGCATCGAACCCGCCTCCCGGCTGCTCGCCGACGCCGGACGGTTCCAGCTGGCCGCCGAGGTGCTGCGCGCCGCGCCCGCGTCCTTCGAGCCGCCCGGCAGCGGCTTCACCACCCTCGTCACCGACCTCATCGCCCTCGACGGCGAACTGGCCGAACACCTCGTGTCCCCCGGGCGGCTGCGCGCCTTCGACCGCGACCTCCTCGCCGAACTCGACGCCACCGCCCTCACCAACGCCGACCTGCGGCGCATCCGCGAGGCCGCCGCCGGGCGCGGGCAGCTGCTGGACGTGGTCGAGGAGTACCGGGCCCGCAAACGCTCCCGCGACCTCATCGACTTCGGCGACCAGATCGCCCTCGCCGCCACCCTCGCCCGCGACATCCCCGAGGTCGGCCGGGCGCTGCGCGAGGAGTACGGCGTGGTCCTCCTCGACGAGTACCAGGACACCTCCGTCGCCCAGCGCATCCTGCTCGCCGGCCTGTTCGGCGACGGCACCGGCCACCCCGTCACCGCCGTCGGCGACCCCTGCCAGGCCATCTACGGCTGGCGCGGCGCCTCCGTCGCCAACCTCGACGACTTCCCCGAGCACTTCCCCGCCCCCGACGGCACCCCCGCCCGGCGCTACTCCCTCAGCGAGAACCGCCGCAGCGGCGGCCGGCTGCTGCGGCTGGCCAACGACCTCGCCGCACCGCTGCGCGCCCTGCACCCCGCCGTCGTCCCGCTGCGCCCGGCCGAGGACGCCGAGCACACCGGCCGCGTCCACTGCGCCCTGCTGCCCACCCACGCGGACGAACTGGCCTGGCTCGCCGACTCCCTCGCCCACCTGGTGCGCACCGGCACCCCGCCGGGGGAGATCGCCGTGCTGTGCCGCACGGCCGGCGACTTCGCCGAGATCCAGCGCGCCCTGGTGGAACGCGACGTGCCGGTCGAGGTCGTCGGCCTGTCCGGGCTGCTCCACCTGCCGGAGATCGCCGACCTGGTCGCCGTCTGCGAGGTGCTCGCCGACCCCACCGCCAACGCCGCGCTCGTCCGGGTGCTCACCGGGCCGCGCTGGCGCATCGGCCCGCGCGATCTCGCCCTGCTCGGCCGCCGGGCCCGGCACCTGGTGCGCCGCAGCGCGTCCGGTGAGGACGACACCGACCGGCTCGCCGCCGCCGTGGAGGGCACCGACCCCGCCGAGACCACCTCGCTCGCCGACGCGCTGGACACCTTCATCGGCGAGGACCGGGACGACGCGGACGAGCTGCCGTTCTCCGCCGAGGCCCGGGTACGCTTCGCGCACCTCGCCGCCGAGATCCGCGACCTGCGCCGCTCGCTCGCCGACCCGCTCATGGACGTGCTGCACCGGGTGCTGGCCGTCACCGGCCTCGAGGTGGAGCTCTCCGCCTCCCCGCAGGCGCTGGCCGCCCGCCGCCGCGAGACCCTGACCGCCTTCCTCGACCTGGCCGCCGCGTTCGCCGCGGGCCGCACCGGCGTGGCCGTGGACGGCGAACGGCTCGGCGGCTCGCTCACCGCCTTCCTGGCGTTCCTGCGCGCCGCCGCCCAGTACGACAAGGGCCTGGACAGCTCGCTGCCCGGCGGCGAGAACACCGTCAAGGTGCTCACCGCGCACAAGGCCAAGGGCCTGGAGTGGGACGTCGTCGCCGTCCCCGGGCTCTGCGCGGGCCAGGGCGGCTTCCCGTCCCCGCAGGCCCGCGACTCCTGGCTGAAGCACCCGCGCGCCCTGCCCCACCCGCTGCGCGGGGACGCCGCCACGCTGCCGGCGATCAGCGGCTGGACGGCCGCCGCGTACAAGGAGTACGCCGGGCTGCTGGCCGGCCATCTGCTGCACGAGGAGCTACGTCTGGGCTACGTCGCCTTCACCCGGCCGCGCCGCCTGCTGCTGGGCTCCGGGCACTGGTGGGGGCCGAGCCAGAAGAAGAAACGCGGCCCCTCCGCGTTCCTGGAGGCGCTGCGCGCGCACTGCGAGGCCGACCCGGCGCACGGTGAGGTGGAGCACTGGGCGGACGCCCCCGACGACGAGGAGGAGAATCCGGCGCTCGCCGAGCCCACCGAGGAACGCGCCTGGCCGCTGCCGCTGGAGCCGGTCGCCCTGGAGCGCCGCCGGGCCGCCGCCGACCGGGTGCTCGATCTGCTGCGCGAGGGGTTCCGGGAGCCGGCGGCGGAAGCGGCGGACCCGGCGGAGGCCGCCGCGCCGTCCGCCCCCGCGCCGTCCGCCCCCGCGCCGTCCGCCGCCGCCGGCCCGCCGCCGCAGCTGACCGCGGAGGAGCGGCGCACGGTGGAGTCCTGGGACCGGGACCTGGACGCCCTGGCCGGCGAGCTGCGCCGGGCCAGGGAGGGCGTCCGGGAGGTGCCGCTGCCGGTGTCGCTGTCCGCGACACAGGTGCAGCGCCTGGCGTCCGACCCGGAGGGCTTCGCCCGCGAACTGGCCCGGCCGATGCCGCGCCCGCCGCAGCCCGCCGCCCGCCGGGGCACCCGCTTCCACGCCTGGGTGGAGTCGCGGTTCGAGGAACTGCCGCTGCCGATGCTGGGCCCCGACGAGCTGCCGGGCGGCGGCGCGGACGGCGAGGGCGAGGAGATCGCGGACGAGCGGGAGCTGGCGGCGCTGAAGGAGGCGTTCGGCCGGACCGAGTACGCCCGCCGCACCCCGTACCGGATCGAGGCGCCGTTCCAGCTGCGGCTGGCCGGGCGGGTGATCCGGGGCCGGATCGACGCCATCTACCGCACCGACGACGAGCGCGGCGAGCGCTACGAGATCATCGACTGGAAGACCGCGCGCCGCCAGGACGCCGACCCGCTCCAGCTGGCGATCTACCGGCTGGCGTGGGCGGAGCGGCGCGGCCTGCCGCTCGGCCGGGTGACGGCGGCCTTCCTGTACGTCCGCAGCGGGGAGGTTGTACGGCCCAGTGTGCTCCCCGGGCGGGCCGGTCTTGAGCGGCTGCTGCTGGGGGAGGAGTCCTGGGAGCCGAACGACCCCGGTTAGGCTTCCCGTATGGCTAGCACCTCGGACAACGGCGTCCAGCCGATCGCGCTCACCGGCAACGGCGGCATCGACCGGGGCGGCGAGCACCGTCTCGACGAGGCATGGCTGGGGGCGGCCTGGAGCCACCCCACCACCAGGGTGTTCGTGGTGTCCGGGGGCCAGGCGCTGATCGAGGAGACCGAGGACGGCCGCACCGAGCTGGTGACGATGCCGTCCTTCGACGCCCCGTTCACCGAGGCGCACCGCTACTTCCTGGGGACGGACGAGGACGGGGTGCGGTACTTCGCGCTCCAGAAGGACGCGCTCCCCGGGCGCATGGACGACGCCGCGCGCCCCGCCGGGCTGCGGGAGGCCGCGCCGCTGCTGTCCGAGCGGGACAACGAGCTGTTGGTGCACGCGGTGGCGCTGGAGAACTGGCAGCGCTCGCACCGCTTCTGCTCCCGCTGCGGGGAGCGGACGGTCATCGCGGCGGCCGGGCACATCCGGCGCTGCCCGGCGTGCGGGGCCGAGCACTACCCGCGCACCGACCCGGCGGTGATCATGCTGGTCACGGACGCCGAGGACCGGGCGCTGCTCGGGCGGCAGCTGCACTGGCCCGAGGGCCGCTACTCGACGCTGGCCGGCTTCGTGGAGCCGGGGGAGTCGGTGGAGCGGGCGGTGATCCGGGAGGTCGCCGAGGAGGCCGGGATCGTGGTGGGCGAGGTGGAGTACGTCGCCAGCCAGCCCTGGCCGTTCCCGTCCAGCCTGATGCTGGGCTTCATGGCGCGGGCGGTCACCTCGGCCGTGAAGGCGGACGGCGAGGAGATCGAGGAGGCCCGCTGGTTCTCCCGGGACGAACTGCGGGCCGCCATGGAGGCCGGGGAGGTCCTGCCTCCGTCCGGCGTCTCCATCGCGGCCCGGCTGATCGAGATGTGGTACGGGGAGCCGCTGGGCTGACCGTCAGGCCGGCGCCGGGGCGAGGGCCTGCTTGACCTGGGCCAGGGACGGGTTGGTCATGGTGACCTCGGCCCCGCCGGTCGGGGCGACGACGACCGTGGGAACGGTCTGGTTGCCGTTGTTGGCCTTCTCCACCAGGGTGGCGGCCTCGGGGTTCTCCTCGATGTTGATCTCCGTGTAGGCGATCCCCTCGCGGTCCAGCTGGCTCTTCAGCCGGCGGCAGTAACCGCACCAGGTGGTGCTGTACATCGTCACGGTGCCCAGCATCGTCTGCGCTCCTTGGTCGTGTCCGGTCGTGTTCGGTCCTTCGGCGATCCCATCATCGCCGAAGGGAGAACACCGGCGGCGGGGCGGGTAATCCCGGATGTCCGGTACGACGGTATGACCGGGGCTGTGGACAAGTCGCCGCATCCCGGCGCCGGACCTGGCAGCATGACGGGCGTGACAGCAGCAACCCCACCCCCAGGCTCCCCCGGCCCCTCCGGCTTCCCCGGGTTCCCGGCCGTGCCGGACTCCGCCGACGCCGTGCTCGACGGGCTCGACCCCGAGCAGCGCGCCGTGGCCACCACCCTGCACGGCCCGGTGTGCGTGCTCGCGGGCGCGGGCACCGGCAAGACCAGGGCGATCACCCACCGCATCGCCTACGGGGTGCGCGCCGGGGTCTTCCAGCCGAGCACGGTGCTGGCCGTCACCTTCACCCACCGGGCGGCCGGCGAGATGCGCGGCCGGCTGCGGGGTCTCGGCGCGGGCGGGGTCCAGGCCAGGACGTTCCACTCCGCCGCGCTGCGCCAGCTCCAGTACTTCTGGCCCCGGGCGGTGGGCGGGGAGGTGCCCCGGCTGCTGGACCGCAAGGTCAAACTGGTCTCGGAGGCGGCCGGCCGCTCCCGGATCTCGCTCAACGGCCACGAACTGCGCGATGTCACCAGCGAGATCGAATGGGCGAAGGTGACCCAGACCACGCCCGACGACTATCCGGCGGCGATCGCCAAGGCGGGCCGGGACGCCCCGCGCGACCCGGCGCAGACCAGCCGGATCTACGCCACCTACGAACAGCTCAAGCAGGACCGGGGCGCCATCGACTTCGAGGATGTGCTGCTGCTCACCGTCGGCATCCTCCAGGACCGTCCCGACATCGCCGAGACCGTGCGCCGGCAGTACCAGCACTTCGTCGTCGACGAGTACCAGGACGTCAGCCCGCTCCAGCAGCGGCTGCTCGAACTGTGGCTGGGGGACCGGGAGAGCCTGTGCGTGGTCGGTGACGCCAGCCAGACGATCTACTCCTTCACCGGCGCCACCCCGGACCACCTGCTGAACTTCCGCGCCCGGCACCCGGAGGCCACCGTGGTGAAGCTGGTGCGGGACTACCGCTCCAGCCCGCAGGTGGTGCAGCTGGCCAACGGGCTGCTCGACCAGGCGAAGGGCCGGGCCGCCGAATCCCGGCTCCAGCTGATCTCGCAGCGCCCCGCCGGGCCCGAGCCGGAGTTCCGCGAGCACCAGGACGAGCCGGCCGAGGCCGCCGCCACGGCGCGCCGGATCCAGCAGCTGATGGCCCCCGTGGAGCAGGGCGGGGGCGGGGTGCCCGCCAGCGAGATCGCCGTGCTCTACCGGGCCAACTCGCAGTCCGAGAGCTATGAGGCGGCGCTCGCCGAGGCCGGGGTGCCCTACCAGCTCAAGGGCGCCGAGCGGTTCTTCGAGCGGGCCGAGATCCGGCAGGCCGCCCTCGCGCTGCGCGGTGCGGCGCGGGCGGGCAGTGGCAACGACCGGGCGCTGGCGGGCGCCGAGGGGCTGGCCGCCGAGGTGGGCGCGGTGCTGGCGACCACCGGCTGGACACCGGAGCCACCGGCCGGCTCGGGCGCGGCCCGCGACCGGTGGGAGTCGCTGGCGGCCCTGGTGCGGCTGGCCGAGGACCTGGGGCGGGCCCGGCCCGGCGCCGACCTCGCGGCCTTCGTGGCCGAGCTGGACGAACGGGCGAACGCCCAGCACGCGCCGACGGTGGAGGGTGTGACCCTCACCTCCCTGCACACCGCCAAGGGCCTGGAGTGGGACGCGGTGTTCCTGGTCGGGCTGACCGACGGGATGCTGCCGATCACCCACGCCAAGACGCCCGAGCAGGTGGAGGAGGAACGGCGCCTGCTGTACGTGGGGGTGACCCGGGCCCGGGAGCATCTGACGCTGTCCTGGTCGCTGGCGCGCGCCCCGGGCGGGCGGGCGTCCCGGCGGCCCAGCCGCTTCCTGGAGGGCCTGCGGCCGGGCTCGGGCGCCGCGGGCACCCGCAGGGCGGGTGCCTCGGGTGGTGTCGAGGGCGGGGGCGGCTCCCGGCGGCGCCGGGCGCGCGGGCCGGTGCCGTGCCGGGTCTGCGGCCGGACGCTGACCGAGGCCGCCGAGATCAAGCTGCGGCGCTGCGTGGACTGCCCCTCCACCATGGACGAGGGCCTGTACGAGCGGCTGCGGGAGTGGCGCCTGGAGCAGGCGAAGGAGCTGGGCCGCCCGGCGTACGCGGTGTTCACCGACGTCACCCTGATGGCGATCGCCGAGTCGGAGCCCGCCAGCCAGGCCGAGTTGTCGCGGATCTCGGGTGTCGGCGCCCACAAACTCGCCCAGTTCGGCGCCGACGTGCTGGCTCTGTGCGCAGGTCAGGAGCTTCCCGGGCGGGCGGACGGGTCATCCGGCGGTACCGGGGATCACCCCGATGGGGAAACCTCGGAAAAATAGTTTGCGCGGCCCGCGGCCGTCCGCATAGCGTGCTGCACACGGCGCCGGGGGAGGCTTTCGCTTCCGGACGAGCCGTGCTGTACTGAGTTGTACTGATTCCGTATACCTCGGTCCGGGAAGATCCCGGTCCCCGAGGACGAGACGCCTGAAGGAGGCGATTCCAGTGGCAAGCATCACTCTGACGAAACTGTCCGGGCTGTCCGGCCGCGGCGTCGTCTCCTCCTGCCTGCCCGGCGGCTTCCCGCTGTTCTCCGCCACCGGTGTCTTCGGTGCCGAGACCGCACGTGAGGTGCGCGTGAAGCGTGCCGAGCGCGTGGAGCGACCGACCCAGGCGTCCGTGGTGGCGGCAGCACCGGCAGCGGCACAGGCAGCGGATGCCTATGTCGCCGTCGTGGCAGCAGCAGCAGCCAAGGGCGCCGGTGCGGCGGCAGTGGCAGCGAATCAGCTGTTCGGACAGCAGAAGAGCCAGCTTCACACGATGTGGGCCCTCCGCGGGCTCAAACCCTGGATGCACCCAGCCTGATCGGCTCAGATCAGGTCGGCACCTTCCAGGGCCGCGGAATCCCACCGGGATCCGCGGCCCTTCTGTTTTGCCCACGACAACAGAAAAGAACGAGGACATGACCGTGCCCATCGCGCCGACCGCCCGACCTGACCTGAACTCACCACCCGATCCGGAGACTTCTGTGACCCCGCTGTACAGCCTCAACGAACTCGACGAGGCCATCGAGCGACTCGACGCCACCGTGCCGTGCCGTTCCTACGACCCCGAGGTGTTCTTCGCCGAGTCCCCCGAGGACGTCGAATACGCCAAGTCCCTGTGCGGAGCCTGCCCGCTGCGCGAGGCCTGTCTGGCCGGCGCCAAGGAGCGGCGCGAGCCGTGGGGCGTGTGGGGCGGCGAACTGTTCGTCCAGGGCGTGGTGGTGCCCAGGAAGCGGCCCCGTGGCCGCCCGCGCAAGAATCCGGTCGCGGCATGAACACCCCCGGCACCATCGGACGTCCGGCCGCCCATGGCCCCCAGCGGATCGACGGGATCCGCGCACTGACCGCAAGAACCACAGATCTGGCCGCCGTCGACGCGTGCCAGGACCAGAACAGGACCACTGAGTTGCATCTCATCCCAGAAGCGCTGGCGCGCTCCCATATGAGTGAACGCGCCCGCGAAGCCGAGTCTCAACGCATGTCGCGCCAACTGGCGATCGCGGACCGCCTGCACCGCAGGTCCCGCCGCCTCCAGGCGCGGGCCGAACGCGCCTCGCACCGGGCCCGCCGGGCCCTGGCCCAGGCGGTCATGCAGAACCGATGACCACAGCCCACCACTCCGACCCCGAAGCCCCCGCCCCGGGCGGGGGCTTCCGCGTACCCGGCGCCGGCGTACCCGGGCGCCGGCGTGCCTGGGGTGGGGTACCTGGGCCGGCCGGCCTGTCCGGGTGGCGGCGTGCCCCGGCGCCGGCGTACCCGGGCGACCGCGCGTTCTGGCCCCGGCCTGTCCGGGCCCGAGGCGGCTCGGCTCATCCGGAGGGCACCGGTTGCGGCGGTGGCCGGCGGGCATCGTCTCCTTCCTCGGGACCGGGACCGGGACCGGGACCGGGGACGGTGCGGTCCGGTGGTGGTGCGTCGGTGCCGCGGGCGTGGGCGCCGCAGGGGCACTCGGGGTGCGGTTCGTGGGTGGTCGTGGTGAAGTCCAGGCCCGGCAGGGACAGTTCCAGCCGGCTGCTCCGGGCGGGTGGCGGCGCCCCGTCCAGGAAGGCGAGGGCCGTGGCCGCCGTCAGCCCGGCGACCGTCTGGGCCAGCGCCGCGTCGCAGGAGGGCGCGGCGCGGGCGGGGGCGTTGCGCCACTGCGCCACCAGCAGCGGCCAGCCCGGCTCGCCGCTGGCCCGGGTGCGCAGCAGACATTCCGCGCAGGCCGTGCGCCCGGGCCGGACCAGTGGGCCGACGAAACCCGTCGCCTCCACGACCCCCGCGTACAGATGGGGGGTGCCCGCCGCCAGCAGGGGTTCGGCCGGCACCGGGTCGGGCGCGTAGGCGGTGATGCCGTCCCGGGGCGCGAGCACCACCAGATGCGGGCCGCCCGGCCGGTCCCCCGGTGGCGGCGCTTTGTCCTGGGCCCAGGGCACCGCCGCGCGCACCGCGCCGGCCGCCGCCGCGGCCCGGCGCTGTCCGCGCCGGTCGGCCGGCACTCCGCCGGGTGTGGTGTCGGCCGCCGTCACCCGGCCGCCGTCGACCACCTCCACCCGGCCCACCCCCGCCTGCGCCAGGGTGACCGCCACCGCCGCGCCCACCCGTCCGGCTCCGCGCACCCGCACCCAGGCGCGGCGCCGCTCCAGCAGCCGCCGCAGCCCCCGGCCCGGCTCGCGGTGCACCAGGGAGAGCGAGGCGAGATCGGGCTGGGCGGCCTCGCCGACCCGGGCCGCCGCCGAGCGGTCGGCGTCCGCGTCGTCGAGCACTCCGAGGTCGGCCAGCCGGTGGGCGATCCGGTCGGCGGCCGACCGGCCGAGGCCGAGCGCCACCGCCGCGTCCCGCAGCGCGGGCAGCCCCCGGGTGCCGTCCAGGAGGGCGAGAAAGCTCTGGGTCGCGGTGTCCACCGGGCCGAGCAGCACCGCGTGCGCGGGGGTCACCCCGAAGCGCAGCGTGTGCCCGTCCCGCCAGCTGCGGCGCAGTGCCGGCTTGATCATCGGATGCATGGGGATCAGCTCCTCGTTCGATCGGTGCCTCGTGATCGAGGCATGACTCAGAGTGCCCGATCACCCTGGGTCATCGCGGAAAGTTATCCACAAGAGGTGGATATGGTCCGATGAGCTGCACGGTTCAACGCCGCGTGCCCGCTCCGGAGCTGTCAGGGGGGACATATCCCGCTGTCAGCGGGTAACGTCGAAGTGTGACCGCCGATCCGCTGAACAGCAGCGCCGGCCCGCCGCGGTACAGCCCACCGGCGGACCGGGCGGTCGAGGTGCGCCGATCCACCCGCCGCCGGCGCACGGTCTCCGCCTACCGCGAGGGCGACCGGACCGTGGTGCTCATCCCCGCCCGGATGTCGGCGGACGAGGAACGCCGCTGGGTCACCGTCATGCTGGAGAAGCTGGCGGCCCAGGAGGACCGCCGGATGCTCGACGACGCGGCGCTCGGGCGCCGCGCGACGGAGCTGTCCGCCCGCTATCTGCGCGGCCGGGCCCGCCCGGACAGCGTCCGCTGGGTCACCAATCAGAACTCCCGCTGGGGCTCGTGCACCCCCGCCATGGGCAGCATCCGGCTCTCCCACCGTCTCCAGGGCATGCCCGAGTACGTCATCGACTACGTGCTCCTGCACGAGCTGGCGCACCTGCTGGTGCCCGGCCACGGCGAGGGGTTCTGGCGGCTGCTGGACGCCTACCCGCGCACCGAGCGGGCGCGCGGCTTCCTGGAGGGTGTGGTGGCCGCCGAGCGGCTGCCGTACATCCCCTGCGGTTCCCCCGACTGACGCTGCCGGGCCCGCTGTCGGAGCCAGCGACTAGGCTGATCGGCGGAGTTCGTTCACATCGGGACGGGGGACGGTCGGTCACGCATGGTCAGGCACTTCCAACGCGGCCAGAAGGCCAGGCTCGGCGATCTCACGCTGGGGACGGATCTGTACGTCGGGGTCAGCATCTCCGGTCCGGGGATGACCTTCGACATCAGCTGCTTCGGCCTCGACGCGGACGAACGCCTCTCCGACGACCGGTACTTCATCTTCTACAACCAGCACGCCTCCCCGGAGGAATCCCTGCAACTGCTGGGTCCGCAGGCCGGGGACACCGAGTCGTTCCGCATCACCCTGGACCGGGTGCCGCAGGCCATCGACCGGCTCTCCTTCACCGCCACCATCGACGGTGACGGCACCATGGCCCAGGCGGCGCCCGGCTATCTGCGCATCGTCGCGGGCGGCGAGGAGGTGGCCAGGTACGCGTTCGATGGCTCGGAGTTCAGTACCGAACGGGCCGTGATGCTGGGCGACTTCTACCGCAAGGACGGCTGGCGGTTCGCCGCCGTCGGCCAGGGGTTCGACGGCGGCCTCGAAGCCCTGCTCACCCACTTCGGCGGCGAGGTCGCCGAGGAGGAGGCCCCGCCCGCCCCCGAGCCGCCCGCCGTCCCCGCGCCCGCGCCCGCCGTCCCCGGCTTCGCCCCACCGCCCGGCCCCGGCCCCGTTCCCGCACCGGCCCCCGCGCCGCCGGCCGCCCCCGTGGCCCAGCCCGCGCCCTCGGCACCGCCGCCCGCCGCTCCGCCGTCCCAGCCCGCGCCCCCGGTCCAGCCGACACCGCCGCCCGCGCCGGTGGCGGCCCCCGTGGCCGCGCCCGCGCCGGTCGCGCCACCCCAGCCCGTACCCGCACCCGTCGCACCACCCGTACCCGCGCCCGTACCGCCCCCCGCCGCCGTACCGCCACAGGCCGCGGCCCCGCCGCCCGGCCCGCCGATGGCGGCCGAGCCGCTGCCCGCCCCGCCCGCCGGTGGCGTACGGACCGCCCTGGACGCCTTCGGCACGCTCGGCGAGGCAGCCGGCCGCTGGAGCCTCCAGAACCCGCAGCTCGTCCGCGTCGACCTCGCGGCCGACGAGGGCCGGCCCATCATGGCCAGGCTCGGCTCCATGGTGCTCTACCAGGGCGACGTCGACTTCGCCTACAAGGGCGGCGGCATCAAACGCCGCATCGTCAGCGGCATGACCGGCGAGGGCTTCGGCTCCCTCATGCGCGTCTCCGGCACCGGCCAGGTCTACCTCGCCGAGGAGGCCACCCGCCTGCACCCCGTCGAACTCCAGGGCGACGCCCTGTGCGTCGCCTCCCAGCACGTCCTCGCCTTCGACGAGACCCTGGAGCACGAGGTGCGCCGCATCGACGGCCACGGCATCCCCGGCGGCTCGCTGTACGCGCTCCAGTTCCACGGCCACGGCACCGTCGTCGTCACCACCCACGGCGAACCCCTCGTCCTGCCCGTCACCCCCATGACCTTCACCGACGCCAACGCCACCATCGCCTGGTCGGCCGCCGCCCAGGTGCTCGTCGCCCACCAGGTACGGCTGCGCCGCCACGCCTACCCGGGGGACAGCGGGGAGACCACCCAGCTCCAGTTCCGCGGCGCCCCGGGGAACTTCGTGATCGTCCAGCCGTACGAGATCTGACGGAGCGATGATGGATCAGCACATGGTGTCCGGCCACGCCCCGACCCCGCCCGCCGCCCGCATGGAGAACCACGGCCCGACCATGGCCAAGATCGCCATGCGGACCGGCGCCGACCTCCTGGCCAGGACCGGCTCGATGGTCGCCTACGAGGGCTTCGTCCAGTACGAGTCGAACCCGGCCGCGCTGCGTTCGGTCGCCTCCCAGTGGCTCAGCGGCGAGAGCGTGCCCCTCATGCGCTGCCACGGCGACGGCATTCTCTACCTCGCCGACTACGGAGCCCACGTCGTCTGCGTGCCGCTCAACGACGAGAACCTGTCGGTCAACGCCACCAACGTCCTCGCCTTCGACGCCCAGCTGGAATGGGGCGTCCAGCGGGTCAAGGGCATGGCCAAGTTCACCGGCCAGGGCCTGTTCAACTTCGGCCTCTCCGGCACCGGCTGGGTCGCCGTCACCAGCCGCGGCGTCCCGGTGGTCATCGACTGCGCGCGGGCCGGGGAGATCTTCGTGGACCCGGACGCGCTGGTCGCCTGGTCCACCGGTCTGGAGATGAAGGGCAAGCGCAGCTTCAAGGCGTCCTCGCTCATCGGGCGCGGCAGCGGCGAGGCGTACCAGCTCGCGTTCAGCGGCGAGGGGTTCGTGGTCGTGCAGCCCAGCGAGGACAGCACCGAACGGCTCACCGAGCAGCAGCACCAGCAGCAGGCGTAGGCACGGGGGAGAGCACGATGCAGAGCACGATCTTCAACCACACGGTGACCCAGTCCACCGAGCGCTTCGCCCCGCAGAACCCGCGCATGCTGCGGGTACGGCTCGACGACGGCGAGGACCTGGTCGCCCGCGCCGGGTCCATGGTGGCCTTCGAGGGCATGGTGGAGTTCGACGGCGAATACCTCAGCCGCCACCAGCAGTACGCCCAGCTCGCCACCGGCGAGATCCTGCCGCTCATGCGCTGCTTCGGCCGGGGCACCGTCTATCTCGCCAACCTCGCCCAGCACGTGCACGTCCTGGAGGTCGGTCACGACGGCCTCACCGTGGACAGCGCCTACGTACTCGGCTTCGACTCCCATCTGCACTGGGAGGTGATCTCGGTGGAGAGCCAGTACGGGATCGCCGGGGTCGGCGCGTACAACCTGGTCTTCAGCGGGCAGGGCAAGGTCGCCCTCACCACCTCCGGCGCGCCGCTGGTGATGCCGGTGACGCCCGACCGCTATGTGAGCGCGGACGCCGACGCGGTGGTCGCCTGGACGACCGCGCTGCGGGTGCAGATGCAGGCCCAGACGGCGGCCCGCTCGATCTGGCGGCGGCGCGGGGCGACCGGCGAGGGCTGGGAGCTGAGCTTCATGGGGGAGGGGTACGCCGTGGTCCAGCCCAGTGAGCTGCTGCCGCCGCAGCACACCTCCTTCGGCCGCCGGCTGCCCGCCCCGGGCCGGGCGGGGACCGGGCCGGGGCTGCACCAGGGCGGGGCCTGGGGGCCGCGCTAGCGCCTTGCCGGCGGACCGGGCCGGGTCCCTGCGGGGGCGCGTCGGCGTGGTCGGCCGCACGGTGGGCAAAGGCCCGCCGCGCCGGCCGTCCGTGAGGTGCCGCCGGCATCGACCGGCCTCAGCCTCGATGGAGACTTCTCCTGCCCGGATGCCGGTCTCTGCGGTGTTCCTTCCGGCCAAGTCTCACAGGGTGCGTCAATGAAAAAATTGAGGGTGTTATCACCGTCAACGGGAGGAACACCGTGAAGTACGTGCTCGAAGTCGATCTGGAGGCCGGCCGGATGACCGGGGACACCGCGGCCGAGCTCGGCCGGATTCTCCGGTACTGGGGTGGCAATCTGCACCACTACGCCCTGCGGCCCGGCGACGGGTCCGGGCTGTACGACTCGGGGTACGCCGAGGTCGGCTCCTGGCGCGTCACCGGCCGGCCCGGGGAGGAACCGGGTGAGGAGCCGGCGGAGGCGGGCGGTTAGCCGGTCGTCGTGGTGAACGCGCCCCACAGCAGGGGCGCGTGCTCGATCGTGCGCTCCCGGCGCCACGCGGTCAGGCGCTCGCGCTGCCAGCCGGCCAGGGCACGGACCGGGTCCTCGCTCTCGTGCGCCGTGTCGATGGCGCGGATCGCCTCCTGGAGCGGGCGGGCGGCCGGGTCGGCGCCCGCCAGGGCGAGCGCGTGATCGGTGGGCAGCGGCCAGCGGGTGGCCGTCACCAGTTCGGCGCCCGCGTGGAGCGTCGCCGAGGTCAGCCCGAGCGCGTCCGCGAACCGTGGGTCACCGCCGCTCTCGCAGGCGATCAGCGCCACCCGGCCGGGCATCGGCCAGCGTGCCGGGTCCAGCAGCAGGTCCTTCGCCGCCAGCGGGCGGTGGCCGCGCAGCGCCGGGGCGTGGCCCGGGAGTGTCGCCGGGCAGGACAGGTGGAGGCGGGCGTCCTCGCTGGAGCCGGCGGCCGGGTCGGCGGCGGTCACGTGCCCGGTGTACAGCAGCCGGCTCGCGCCGGCCCGCAGCGCGGCGGAGAGCCAGTCCCGGTCGGTGTCGGCCCGGCGGAACAGCGACGTGGCCTCGCCCGGCACCGGCAGCCGCAGCCGTCCGGCCCGGGCGTGCTCCGCCAGCCGCCGGACCAGCGGCGCGCCGGGGTCCACCGGCCCCAGGACGGAACCGAGCCGCGAGCCGGCGCCGAACCCGGGGACCCGGGGGTCGAGCACGGCGACCAGGGGCAGTTCGCGGCCGGCCGACCAGGGTCTGCGGACCCGGGCCGGGGCGTGCACCACGCTCGCCGGCGCCAGCGCGCTGACGTCCGCGACCTCCAGCAGCCGGATCTCCGGGTCCGAGTCGAGGGCGAGCAGTTCCCACGGCACCCGGGCGATGCTCGGCGCGGGCTGGATCCGCAGCAGCGGCCGGACACCGCGCTGGAGGTACTGGTGCAGGTTGAGGGCGAGCCCGTACGGGACGAGGGTGCGGGCGAGCCGCGCGGCGAGGTCGAGTTCGGTGGTGTACGCGGCGAGATGGCCGTCCGGCGCGCCGGGCCGGGCGGCGGTGAGCGCGGCCATGGCGTCGGTGACCTGGGCCCGCGGGATGACGGTGACCCCCGGGCTGTCCAGGGCGTGCGTCCAGCGCCAGGTGACGTACAGGTCCCCGGCGTCGGCGAACCGCACCAGGGCGGTGGGCGCGGCCGGGGCGGTCACCATGTGGGCACCTGCCGCTCGTCGCGCACGGGCACGCCGTAGCGCTGTTCGGCCAGCGCGATCCGGTCGGCCAGCGCCACCTCGCCCGCCGGGGTGAGCAGCAGCCGGGGTGGTGGCGCCACGGGCAGGACGGCGGCGGCCTCGGCGCCGGCCAGGGCGGCGCCGAGGGTGCCGTCCGGGCCCGGCGGGGGTTCGTCCAGGAAACCGGCCGGGGCGGGCCGCGCCGGCTCCGCGGGCACCGGGCCGTCCTCGCGCAGGACGGGGGTGGTGGCGCACTGCACCTCGATCAGCTGGGCGACCAGCCGCGCGTCCCGGGTGCGGGCCGCCAGCCGGAAGGCGAGGGCCAGGGCGGGTTCGGCGACCGCGCGGCGCCATCGTTCCCGCCGCCGGCCCGCCGTCAGCCCGTACCGGACGGCGTCGACGGTGAGGGCCGCCGGGACCGCCAGGTCCAGGGCGCGGGCCAGGTCCCGGGGCGCGCCGGAGTGTTCCAGCAGCGCCGCGTGGACGAGATGGGTCTGGGCGCGGCGCAGCCCGAGCCCGAGGGCGGCGAAGGTGTCGGCGGCGTGGCTGAGCAGGCCGTCCGCCTCCTCGGTGCGGCCGGCCCGCCAGGCGGCCTCGGCGCGCCGCACGGTGAGGACGGTCAGGGCGGGGGTGGCGCCGGAGGGCTCCAGGAGGGCGTGCGCGCGGGCGTACAGCTCCTCGGCGCGCGCGGGTTCGCCGCGTGCGGCGGCCAGGGTGCCGAGCAGTTCCAGGGCGTGGGAGGTCCGTTCGGTGAGCCCGGCGGTCCCGGTGTGGGCGAGCACGGTGTGCAGCAGCGCCTCCGCCTGCTCCGGGCGGCCGGTGGCGGCCATCAGCTGGGCGAGCACGATCCGTACGTCGGCGGCCCCGGCCTGCTCGCCGCCCGCCTCGCAGGCCGCCAGCGCCTGTTCGGCGAGGTCCTCGGCGGGCCCGTGCCGTCCGGTGGCGAGGGCGACGGTGGCCACGTTCATCAGGGCGCGTCCCACCAGGTCGGGGCGGAGCCGGGTCACCGTCTCCAGCGCCACGAGGGTCAGACGTTCGGCGCGTTCCCACTCCTCCCGCTGGACGGCGACGGTGCTCAGCGCCACCAGCGCGGCCATCAGCGGTTCGGCGTTGTCGCCCGCCGTGTCGTCGCCGTCGCCGTCCCCGGTCCCGTCCCCGGTCAGCAGGGTGCGGCAGTCGGTGAGGGCGCTCTCGGCCGCCTCGAACGCGCCGGTCGCCAGCAGGGACTGCGCGAGGTTGATCAGCACGGCCGGCCGCAGGCCGCCCAGCCGCTCCGGCTCGGCGGCGCACCGCGCCAGCACCTCCTCGAAGGTGGCGATCGCCGCCGGGTGATCGCCGAGGTGCCCGGCCGCCGCCGCGCGGTTGATCAGCGCCTGGAGGTACTGGTCGGCGAGGGCGGGATACGGCTCGGCGGCCCGCGCCGCCCGGTCGAACAGGTCGTGCGCCGCCCGGGGCGCCCCGGCCTCGAACCGCTCGATGCCCGCCGCCACCAGGGCGGTGACGGTACGGGAGACTTGCTCGCTCATCGGTCCCGCGCCGCCTCGGTCTCGGCGCGCAGCGGCGCGATCACCGGCCCGGAGCCCGCCAGCCGGGCGTGCGCGAGCGCCCGGATCCGCTGCCGCAGCCGGCGCTGCTCCGCGTCGTCGGGGGTCGGGGGCTCGGGGAACGCGGGCAGGTGGACGGTGATGTCCGGCCGTCCGGCTCCCGGGGGCGGCGCGCTGCCGGTCCAGCTGTCGTCGGTGAGCCGCAGCGGTATCTCGGCGAGACCGCCGTCCGCGGTGGTCACCCGGGCCCGGGGCCGCAGATGCTCCGGCACCCGCGTCCGGTCGGTGAGGCCCGGTGCGGCCACCACCGCCAGGGCCAGCACCGTGGCGCGGGCCGGGAGCCGGGTGATCTCCCAGCTCACCGCCTCCTCGGAGGCGTCGAGCAGACCGGGCGGGCAGCGGCGCCAGTCGGTGCCGGCCGTGCCGCTCGCCAGGACGAGCCCGCCCGCGTCCGCCGCCTCACCGGCCGCCAGCGCGTACCCCGGCGGCGCGGGCGGCTCCCCGGTCACCAGCGGCTCGGGCTCCTCGCCGCCGAGCAGCAGGTCGCACTCCGCGGCCAGTTCGGCGATCTCCCCGGCGAGCACCCGGCCGTCCAGCGCGGGGATGGCGTCGAGGACGGAGGCGGGCCACCAGTGGGCCGCCCAGTGGGCCCAGGCCAGCCGCCGGGCGGCGTCCGCCAGCCCCGGCAGCGCGGGGACGGCCGGGCCGAGCGGCGCGCCGGCCGCGGCGCGCAGCGCCGCCGCCTCGCCCCACAGCGCCCACAGCCAGCCCTGGGCCGCCGCCGGATCGTCGAGGAACGGCACCGGATCGGCCGCCGGGTCCAGGACGTTCCAGGTGAGGTGGCCACCGGCGACCTCCAGGACCGCGTCGGCGGGCCCGGGCTCGCGGGGCGCGGGGCCGCTCACGCCTCCACCGCCGTCCGTACCGTCAGCGCCTGCCGCACCCGGGCGCGGTGGTCCAGGATGACGGACCGGGCCACCCCGTCCAGCAGATCCCACAGCTCCTCCGGCGCGGTCACCGGCGCCCGCCGCACGTCCCGGCCGTGCAGCCGGGCCCATAGCCGCCGCAGATACCCCTGCCAGGGCCGGCGCAGCTCGTCGGCGATCCGGTGCAGCGGATCGTCCGGCGGCGCGCCCGCGGCGTCCGGGCGCAGCAGCAGCCTGCGGGCGCGCAGCACATACGCCTCGCGGCGCCAGCGGGCCTCGACCGCCCGCTGCGCCGCCGTGGGCGCGGGCCCGGCCGTCGCCTCGGGGCCCGCGGTCAGCGGGCGCAGTCCCAGCGCGAGTTGTTCGCCGATCGCCGCCGCCACCCGCAGCGTCTCGTCCGTCAGCCCCCACGGGGCACAGCTGCGGTCGATCTCCTCCGTCACCAGCCGGGGCAGCGGCGGCAGGACGGACCGGTCGGTGCTGGACCGCAGGGTGGTGAAGACCCGTTCGTGGACGGTGCGGTCCAGCGGCGGGCCGAAGGAGACGGAGCCGTCGGTCAGCCGGGGCTTGCCGGGCACCGGGCGGCCGGTCAGGCCCAGCCGCCGGGCCGGGGGCACCCGTTCCGGGTCGGCGAGGGTGCGCCCGGTGGCGGTGCCGGCCCGGAGCCGGGCCAGCTCGGCCAGCGGATCGGGCTCGGCCCGCGCACCGTCGAGCACCGCCGTGATCAGGCCGGGGACGCCGGGCGCCGGACCGGCCCCGGCGGCCGTCTCCCGGCCGGACCAGGCGGTGTCGAGCCGCGCGCGCAGCCGGGCGGCGGTGGCCGGGTCGGCGAGGTGGTCCTTCAGCGCGCCGGTGGTGCGGCCCTCCGTCGCGCCGTGCAGCTCGCGCAGCACCCGCTCGGCGGTCGCCGGCTCCGGTGCGGTGCCGCCGGTGGCGAGTTCGAAGCAGCGCTGGAAGTACCGGTCCTGCGGATGCCCGTCGGTGATCCGCAGCCGGCGCCGTTCCTTCTTGAGGACCTCGAACCACCGCGCCGTGGCCCGCAGCACGTCGCCCGAGGCGAGGATCAGCGAGGTGAGCAGGACGGCCCCGTCCGGGGTCAGCACGGTGGGGGCGCACAGCGGGTGCTGGAGCGGGCGGATGACCAGCGGATCCAGGATCAGTTTGACGGTGCGGCTGAGCGGGCCGCCGTGCGCGCCGCTCAGCGCCGCGACGCCGTCCAGCCGCTGCCACGCCTCGTGGATCACCGCCGCGCGTGGTCTCGCCCCCCGTGCACCGTCCATGCGGCCAGCTTAGAACGGCCCCGGGGCGGCGAACCTGGGATCGGTAGCGGCGCAGACGTTCCTACGGTGGCCGGGCACCACCGACGAGAGGAGCGCACCATGCCATCGAAGATCCCCGCCGTGTTCCGGGCCGCCGTGTCGGCCGCCGCGCTGGGCGCCATCGGCTACTACCTCTGGTACGGGCTGACCGACCGGGGGGACCCGGCGGTGTACCCGAGTTCGTGGGTCGGTCCGCAGCTGATGCTGCCGATCCTCGGCTTCATCGCCCTGTCGTTCGTGGGCAGCGGGATGCTCGCCCGGCGGCTGCTCGGCGCGCACGGGGTGGGCACCAACAGCGCCCGGATGCTGAAGGAGGGGCTGCTGGGGGCCGGGACCGTGCTCTCCGTCCGGCCGACCGGGGTGCTGGTCAACAACCGCCCGGTGATGCGGGTGGAGTTGTCCGTGCTCGGCGCGCGCGACGAGACGTTCCAGGCGTACGCGAAGGTCGCCCTCGGGATGGCCGGGGAGGCGGCGGCGATCCGGCCGGGCGCCATGCTGCCGGTGCGGTATCTGCCGGAGCGGCGGGGGGAAGTGGTCGAGGTCGAGGTGGACTTCTCCGGGGACACCGCCGCCGCCCAGGAGGCGCTCAACCGGGCGATGGTCAAGCGTGGCATGACCACGCCCCGGCGGCTGGACATCGCGGCACGCGGCGTGGTGGCCCAGGCGGTGGTGCGCACCCTGGAGGTGACGGGCCAGGTGCGGGACGGCATGCCGGAGCTGGCGCTGGAACTGGTGGTGACCAGCCCGGGCGACGGCTCGTCGTTCCCGGCGCACGTACGGCGTTTCCTGCCCGCCGACGCGGTGCCCAAGGTGCAGGTGGGGCGGGTGGTGCAGGTGCGGTACCTGCCGGAGGCGCCGGACGAAGTGGTGCTGGCCTTCGGCCTGCTGGGGGAGTGACCCGCCGGAGTGGACCGGCCCGGCCGGGCACCCGCCCACCCGCCCGGCGTCGGGCAGCATGGTCCCGTGCCGATACGCAGAAGGGCCCCGCCACCGCCGCCGTTCCCGCCGCACACCGCCGCCCCCGACGACGATCCGGTGCTGGAGTACGCCCGCGCGGAACTGGACTGGTACGCCCGGGTCCGCGACCGGGCCCGGATCCGCCACCGGGTGACCGAGCTGAGCGCGCTGGTCACCGGGGCGGTCACGGTCGTCGCGGCGGGCGTCCAGGCCCCGGCCGCCGTCACCGCCACCACCGCCGGGCTGACGCTGTTCATCGGCGGCTTCCGGCAGCTCTTCAACGATCAGGAACGCCACATCCTGGCCGCCGAGGCCTGGGTCCGGCTGCGGCTGGCGACCCAGCGGTACCGGCTGCTGCCGGCGCCGGAGCGGGACGAGGCCGCCCGCCGCCGCCTGCTGGAGCGGATCGAGTCGGTGGCCACCGCCGAACTCCGGGGCTGGGCCGGCGCCCACCGGGGCGCGCGGACGGCCGCCCCGCCCGAGGACGCCGGACCGTGACGGGCGCACGCCCCCGGCCGGGGCGGCTCAGCGCAGCGCGGCCCGGGTGCGCTCCAGCAACCGCACCACCGAGGCGTCCGCGACCTCCCGGACCTCCTCGTAGCCGAACCAGCGCAGTTCGAGCGATTCCTCGCTCACCGTCTCCCGCGCACCGGAGGGCGCCAGCGCCGCGTACTGGACGTCCAGGTGCGTCGCGCACGGCGTGTCGTGCCGGTCGAGATTGACCGGCTCCGGCAGCAGCCGCAGACCCGGTACGCCCGACTCCTCGGTCGCCTCGCGCAGCGCGGCACCGGCCAGCGAACGGTCGGCCGGCTCGCAGTGGCCGCCGGTCTGGAGCCACATCCGCAGCTTGCGGTGCAGGGTGAGCAGCACCCGCTCCCGCTCCGGGTCCACGATCAGCGCGCTCGCCGTCAGATGACCGGCTCCGCAGGACTTCCACATGCCGTCCGGGTGCGCGGCCAGATGCTCCGTGTACGCGGCGCGCAGTTTGTCCTGCGCACCGTCCGGCGCCTGCCACGCGGCCAGCACCCGGGCCGCGTCCCGGTGCAGCGGATCGGCGCTCATGCGGGACGGCCCCCGCCGTTCCCGGTGCCCGTCCCGCCGTCGTCCTCGCCGCCGTCCCGCTTCTCCGGGCCGCCCGCCGCGCCGCCGTCCGTCTCCGCGCCGCCCGTCTCGCGGCCACCGGCCTCCGGACGCGGCGACTCCGTCGCCTCGCCCAGCATCCGGTCCAGCTCGGAGAAGTCCGGCTGCTCACGGTGGACGAACCCGTCCGGGTCGGCCAGATCCTCCGCAGTGGGCAGCAGATCCGGGTGCGCCCACAGCGCCTCCCGGCCCGACACCCCGCGCGCGTCCGTCAGCGACGCCCACAGCCGGGCCGCGTCCCGCAGCCGGCGCGGGCGCAGTTCGAGACCGATCAGCGTCGCGAACGTCTGCTCCGCCGGGCCGCCGGTCGCCCGGCGCCGCCGCAGCGTCTCGCGCAGCGCCGAGGCCGCCGGCAGATGCGGCTCGGCCGCCGCGTGCACCACGGCGTCCACCCAGCCCTCGACCAGCGCGAGCGCCGTCTCCAGCCGGGCCAGCGCCGCCTTCTGCTGCGGGGTGTCCTCCGGCTGGAACAGGCCCTGCTGCAGCTTCTCCTGCAACTCCTCGGGCCGGCTCGGGTCCAGCTGCCCGACCAGGCCCTCCAGCTTGTCGGTGTCCACCTGGATGCCGCGCGCGTACCCGTCCACCGCGCCGAACAGATGCGAGCGCAGCCACGGCACATGCGCGAACAGCCGCTGGTGCGCGGCCTCGCGCAGCGCCAGATACAGCCGCACCTCGTCCTGCGGTACGCCCAGGCCCTCGCCGAAGGCCGCCACGTTCACCGGAAGCAGCGCCGCCTTGCCGGCCGGGGCCAGCGGCAGCCCGATGTCGGTGGAGCCCACCACCTCACCGGCCAGCATCCCGACCGCCTGGCCGATCTGGGTGCCGAACATCGCGCCGCCCATCGAGCGCATCATGCCCAGCAGCGGGCCGGCCATGGCCCGCATCTCCTCGGGCAGCACATCGCTCATCGCCGCCCCGACCCGCTCCGCGACCGGGTCCACCAGCTCCTTCCACACCGGAAGGGTCGCCTCGATCCACTCGGCGCGGCTCCAGGCCACCGCCGTGCCCGCGCCCGAGGGCAGCGCCGTCACCCCGTCCAGCCACAGGTCGGCCAGCCGCATGGCCTCCTCGACCTGCTCCCGCTCGTGCCGCCCCACGCTGGCGTCCTTGGAGCCGTCGGCGGCGCCCTGCGCCACCGTCTGCCGCGCCACGTTCTGCGCCAGCTCCCAGTTCACCGGGCCGCCCTCGTAACTCAGCAACTGCCCCAGCTGCTGGAACGCGGCGCCCAGGTCCTGCGGGCTCATCTGGCCGCCCGCCCCCAGCGAACCGAACATCGCGGACAGCGGGTCGCCGCCCGGCAGCTCTCCGCCGCCCTGGCCGTCCTTCTTCTTGCCGGAGTCGCCGTCGTCGGGGTCATCCGGGAGGCCGAATCCGAAGGGGAAGTTACTCACGGGAATCCTCGGCTCTGTGTCGTCGGACGGAACCAACGTGCCTGAATCGCTGGTCTCTGCCTCCAGCCTAGACACCTCTCAGGCAGGATGGGGCCTGCGCACGTCGTACTGAAACAACCGCTGGAGAGATCCTGTGAGTTCCCCGGAGCCAACCGTTCGCGCAGCGCGAAACGCCCCCAGGGCGCCGCTGACCGTCGCGGTCACCGG
The DNA here is from genome assembly GCF_900116145.1 of Streptomyces harbinensis. Lineage (GTDB taxonomy): Bacteria > Actinomycetota > Actinomycetes > Streptomycetales > Streptomycetaceae > Streptomyces > Streptomyces carpaticus. The sequence continues at coordinate 228,431 of NZ_FPAB01000005.1, forward strand.
CGCCGCCGGCGGGGTGGGGGCGCTGCTCACCGAGCGGCTGCTCGCCACGCCCGGCGTCCAGCGGGTGCTGGCGCTCGACGAGCGTCTCGGGGACGCCAGGGGCGCCGAATGGCACACCCTGGACGTCCGCGACCCCGCCATCGCCGACCTGCTGCGCAGCCGCGGCGTCTCGCGGGAGAGCGGCGACCACGACAGCCCGGTGGACGTGGTGGTGCACCTCGCGCTCGACCTCGATCTGGAGTCGGACCCGGCCGTCCGCTCCGCGTACAACGTGCGCGGGACGCAGACGGTGCTGACCGCCGCCGCGGCGGCCGGGGTGCGGCGGGTGGTGCTGGTCACCTCCGCCATGGTCTACGGGGCGCTGGCCGACAACCCGCTGCCGCTCGCCGAGGACGCGGAGCTGCGCGCCACGGCCGAGGCCACCTGCGTCGGGGACTTCCTGGAGATCGAGGACCTGGCCCGCCGGGCGCCGCGCGCGCACCCCGGGCTGAACGTCACGGTGCTGCGGCCCGCGGTGCTGGTGGGCGGCACGGACACGGCGCTGACCCGGTACTTCGAGTCGCCCCGGCTGCTGGTGGTGGCCGGCTCCCGGCCGCGCTGGCAGTTCTGCCATGTGCAGGACCTGGTCGGGGCGCTGGAGTACGCGGCGCTGGAGCGGGTCGAGGGCGAGCTGGCGGTGGGCTGCGACGGCTGGCTGGAGCAGGAGGAGGTCGAGGAGCTGTCCGGCATTCGCCGCATGGAGCTGCCCCCGGCCGTCGCCCTGGGCGCGGCGGGGCGGCTGCACCGGCTGGGCCTGACGCCCTCACCGGCCGGCGACCTCGCGTACACCATGCATCCGTGGGTGGTCAGCGGCAGCAAGCTGTACGAGGCGGGCTGGCGTCCGGAGTGGACGAACGAGGAGGTGCTGGCCGAACTCCTCACCGAGGTCGCGGGCCGGCACACGGTCGCCGGGCGGCGGCTGGGCCGCAAGGACGCGGCGACCACCCTGGGCGCGGCCGGTGCCACGGTCGCCCTGGTCGGTACGGCGGCGCTGGTGCGCAGGGCGCGCAAGGCCCGCCGCCGCTGAGGACCGGCCCCGTCGCCCTTCGCCCGCCACGCGGCGCGGTGGGGCGGTGGTGTGTCCGGTGGCCGGTGGTGTTGGGTGGGGAGCCGGAGCGCACGCGGGTGCGCACCGGCGCACGCGCACCGTGGGCACGCACCCTGGCAGGAAGGCAGGCGAAGCCATCATGAGGTCGTCCGGTCCGTTGCGGCTGCTCGCCGTCCGGGAGGAGCCGCTGTCCGTCGACGAGGTGTTCCGCGCGGTGGGGGACGACGCGGCCGGCGGGACGGCGCTGTTCGTCGGCACCGTCCGCGACCACGACGGTCACCCGTCCGGCGCAGCCGTCACCGCGCTGGAGTACTCCGCCCATCCCGGCGCCGAGGAGGCGCTGCGCACGGTCGCCGGGAAGGTGGCCGCGGACTTCCCCGTCCGGGCGCTGGCCGCCGTGCACCGCACCGGCACGCTGGCGGTCGGCGACCTGGCCGTGGTGGTGGCGGTGTCCTGTCCGCACCGGGCCGAGGCGTTCGCCGCCTGCCGCCGCCTCATCGACGACCTGAAGCGGGAGGTGCCCATCTGGAAGCGGCAGACGTTCGACGACGGCACCGAGGACTGGGCCGGCGCGTGCGGATGATCACACGCCCGGGGGCGTGCGCTGCTCCAGTTGCGTAACCCCTACCGCCGTACGAGCGTTGTCCTGCCGAAGCATTCAGCACTCGCCGAGGTGGGAGGTCGGTCATGGCCGTGCTGGTATGGCTGCTGATCCCGGTCGCCGGTGCGCTGGTGGCCGGCCTGTGGAGCGCCTGGGCCGTCCGCTACCGGACCGGCGCCGGCGGCATCGCGGACGCCGCGGGGGTACGCGGCTACGACCGGTTCCGGGCCGCCATGGAACGCTCCCCCTTCCCGTCCGCCGGACGGGCCCCGGCCGACGGCTGAGGGGCCGTTCCCGTACTGTCAAGACATGCCACGCCGCACCGCGACGCTGCTGACGTCCACCCTGCTGCTGATAGCTCTGCTGACCGCCGGAGTGCTGGTCAAGGTGCCGTACTCGGAGATGTCGCCCGGCCCGACCGTCAACACCCTGGGGGAGTACTCGGGCGAGCCGGTGCTGAGCATCGAGGGCCACGAGACGTACGAGGCCACCGGCCACCTCAACATGACCACCGTCCGGGTCACCGGGATCAACTACCGGATGAACCTGCTGGAGGCGATGGGCGGCTGGCTGGCCGGCGACCGCGCCGTGGTGCCGCACCGCACGCTCTACCCGGAGGACGTCAGCGCGGACGAGGTGGAGCAGGAGAACGCCGAGCAGTTCAGCCGCTCCCAGGAGAGCGCCAAGGTGGCCGCGCTCAACCAGCTGGGCATCGAGTACACCACCCAGACCATCGTGGACTCGGTGGTCAAGGACAGCCCCTCCGAGGGCCGGCTGCACGCCGGTGACGCCATCGTCGCCGTCGACGGCACGAAGATCAGCGATCCGGCGCAGGTGGCCGAGGAGGTCACCAAACACACCGCGGGCGAGGACGTGGTGTTCACCATCGTGCCCGCGGAGGCGGCGGAGGCCGCCCGGGACGCGGGGGAGGACCTGCCCTCCCGGACCGAGGACGTCACCATCACCACCGGCACGGCCGACGACGACGGGCGCGCCATCGTGGGGATCGTGGCCGGGGTGGCGCACACCTTCCCGTTCACCATGGACATCGAGCTGGCCGATGTCGGCGGCCCCAGCGCCGGGCTGATGTTCTCGCTCGGCCTCATCGACAAGCTGAGCCCCGAGGACCTGACCGGCGGCGCGTTCGTGGCCGGCACCGGGACGATCGACGACGCGGGCACGGTCGGCCCGATCGGCGGCGTCACCATGAAGACCATCGCGGCCCGGGACGCGGGCGCCGAGTACTTCCTCACCCCGAAGGACAACTGCGCCGCCGCCGCGGCCGACAAGCCGGGCGGGCTCACGCTGATCGAGGTGGCGGACCTCCGGGGCGCGCTGGACGCGCTGGAGAGCATCAGGACGGGTGACACGGCCGCGCTGCCGCAGTGCGCGCGGGGCTGACGCCCCGTCGGCGCGGCCCGTCCGCGCCACCCGCCCGGGTTGTTATCGCTTTGTTACGCCACCGGTGTCCCGCCGGTCGCCCCGGCTCACTCCTCGAAGGTCGCCGACAGCGCCGCGGCCAGCCCCGGGACCAGATCGGTGCCGGTCAGGACCTCGGTCTCGGTGTCCTTGTCCCGGAATCGCAGGGCCGATTCGCGGCTGCCGTCGCGCAGCACCGCGACCGTCATCCGGACCTCGCGCCGCTCGGGGTGCTCGGCCACCCAGGCGGCCAGCCGCTCCTCCGCGCCCTCGCGGGCCAGTTCCTCCGGGACGGCCTGCTCGGCGGACGGCGGCAGCATCAGCCGCTCCACCACGAGGGCGCAGCCGGCCACCGCGTCCGGCCAGGCGATGGTGGCGAGGAATTCGTCCAGCGGCACTCCGGCGGGAAGTTCCTCCTGCTCAATGGGGGTGAGTTCGCTGCTCTCCGCGAGTTCGAGCCGGTCGGCCAGGCCCGGCTCGCTGGCGCGCAGCCGCGCGGTGTCCACGAGGGCGAAGAGCAGAGCGGGCCGGTCCCAGCCGAGCCCGGAGGCGTAGGTGTCGATCTCCAGTACGGCCCGGGTGAGGGGTGAGGCGGCGGCGGGCGTGTGGGGCGTGTTGTCCATGGGCATATCGTGCCTTCCCGGGCCCCGGAAACGGGAACCGAGTAAAGCTTGAGTAAGTTAGCTCAGTGGGCAACCCCTGGGCTGCCCGGCTTCATCAACCCGCGAATCTTTGAGGTGCGCACCTTGGCTTTCCAGATGCCGGACCGGGGCTCGGGCCGCCCCAACGGTCCGAACGGGCCCAGAGGCCCCCGAGGTCCGGGGGGACGGGGGTTCAACGTAGGGCGTCCGTCCCGGGGCGCCCGGAGCCTGCTGATCACCGCGGCCATCCTGGCCGGTCTGGCCATTCTCTTCGCGATGTTCGCGGGGTTCTGGACGGACTGGCTGTGGTACAGGTCGGTCGATTACACCAGCGTCTTCCGCACCCAGCTCTTCACCCGGATCGTGATGTTCGCGGTCTTCGGTGTGGTGATGGCGCTGGCGGTGGGGCTGAACATCTGGCTGGCCCACCGGCTGCGCCCGCCGCTGAGCGCGATGTCGATGGAGCAGCAGAACCTCGACCGCTACCGGATGAGTATCGCCCCCTTCAAGAAGTGGGTGCTGCTCGGGGTCGCCCTTCTGGTCGGTCTGATCGCGGGCGGCTCGGCGTCGGGCCAGTGGCGCACCTGGCTCCAGTACGTCAACGGCACGTCCTTCGGGGTCACCGACCCGCAGTTCAACAAGGACGTGTCGTTCTTCGCGTTCGACCTGCCGTTCTACCGGTTCCTGCTTGGCTTCGGCTTCGCCGTGGTCGTGGTGTCGCTGATCGCCGCCGCCCTGGTGCACTACCTGTACGGCGGACTGCGGGTGACCACCCCGGGCAACCGGATCACCCCGGCGGCCACCGGGCACCTGTCGGTGCTGCTGGGCCTGTTCGTGTCGCTCAAGGCGGTCGCGTACTGGTTCGACCGGTACGGCCTGGCGCTCAAGAGCAGTGACCTGCGGGACAACACCGGCTGGACCGGCCTGCGCTACGTCGACGCCAACGCGTACCTCCCGGCCAAGACCATCCTGACGATCATCGCCGCCATCTGCGCGGTGCTGTTCTTCGCCACCCTGTGGCGCCGGGTGTGGCAGCTGCCGGTGCTCGGCCTCGGTCTGCTGGTGCTGTGCGCCGTGCTGATCGGCGGCGTGTACCCGGCGCTGGTGCAGCAGTTCCAGGTGAAGCCGAACGAGGTGGCCAAGGAGACGCCGTACATCCAGAAGCATCTGGACGCCACCAAGCAGGCGTACGACATCGCCGACGCCCAGTTGCAGGACTACACGGGGGTCAGCGACGCCGATCCGGAGACGCTGCGCAGCGCGGTGTCCACCACGGCCAGCATCCGGCTGCTCGACCCGAGCGTGGTCTCGCCGGCGTTCCAGCAGATCCAGCAGGTCCGCGGGTACTACCAGTTCCCGGCGACCCTGGACGTGGACCGCTACCCGAGCGCCGACGGCGAGGGCGAGACGGACACCGTCATCGGTCTGCGCGAGATGAACGTCAACAACGTTCCCGAGCGGAACTGGATCAACGACCACTTCCGCTACACCCACGGTTTCGGTGTGGTGGCCGCCAGCGGCACCGACGTGCTCAGCAACGGCCAGCCGGCCTTCATCGAGCAGGACCTGCCGCCGGAGGGCGACCTCGGCGAGTACGAGCCGCGCATCTACTACGGCGAGTACACCACGCAGTACTCGATCGTGGGCGGCCCGCAGCAGGAGATCGACTACGCCGGTGAGGAGGGCGAGGTCGAGTACAGCTACACCGGGGACTCCGGTGTGCCGCTGGACAACTACTTCAAGCGCGCCGCGTACGCCCTCACGATGAGCGAGCCGCAGATCCTCTACTCCGGGGCGATCGGCGACGGTTCGCGCATCCTGTACAACCGCACGCCGAAGGAGCGAGTGCAGGCGGTCGCGCCGTGGCTGACGATCGACGGGGACCCGTATCCGGCGGTCGTGGACGGCCGGGTGCTGTGGATCGTGGACGCGTACACCACGACCAACGGCTACCCGTACTCCTCGCGCACCACGCTGGGCGAGGCCACCGAGACCTCGCTGACGGACGAGCGCGGCCAGGTGGTGGCCCAGGAGAACCGGGTCAACTACATCCGCAACTCGGTCAAGGCCACGGTCGACGCGTACAACGGTGAAGTCACCATGTACGAGTGGGACACCGAGGACCCGGTCCTGAAGACCTGGATGAAGTCCTTCCCGGGCACCGTGGAGGCGCGCGACCAGATCAGCGACCAGCTGATGGACCACCTGCGGTACCCGCAGGACCTGTTCAAGGTGCAGCGTGATCTGCTCCAGCGCTTCCACGTGGACAGCGCGGCGCAGTTCTACAGTGGTTCGGAGCGCTGGCAGGTGCCGGACGACCCGACCCACCGGGGTACCTCGGTGCCGCCGTACTACCTGAGCATGAAGATGCCCGACCAGGACGAGCAGACCTTCTCGCTCACCACCACCTTCACGCCGCTCGGCCGTGACACGCTCGCGGCGTACATGGCGGTGGACGCGGACACCAGAAGCGACGAGTACGGGACGATGAGAATCCTCACCCTGCCGTCGAACACCACGGTGTGGGGTCCGCAACAGGTGCAGTCCCGGTTCAACTCCGATCCGGTCATCGCCCAGGAGATCAACCTGCTGAGCCGGGGTGACTCGGAGGTCGAGTACGGCAACCTGCTGACCGTGCCGCTGGAAGGCGGACTGCTGTACGCCGAGCCGGTGTACGTGCGCGGTGCCGGCACCAACTACCCGCTGCTGCGGAAGGTGCTGGTGACCTACGGCGAGCAGACCGCGTTCGAGGACACGCTGGACGCGGCGCTGGATGTGGTGTTCGGGGTCGCCGAGCCCTCACCGCCGCCGGAGGACGGCGAGGAGCCGCCGGAGGGCGAGGAGCCCCCGCCGACTCCGCCGGGCGGTGGCACCGCCGAGGAGCTGGTCCAGGAGGCCCAGACCGCCTACGAGGAGGGCCAGACGGCGCTCCAGAACGGTGACTGGGCGGCGTACGGCGAGGCGCAGGCGCGTCTTGAGGAGGCGCTGAGCCAGCTGGCGGAGCTGCAGTCCACGGACTCGGCCGCGCGCAACGAGGACGAGGAACAGGACGGCGGCGAGACGGCCGACGGGTAAGGAGCGGCTCCACCCCGTGGTAGTGTTCTACTTGTTCCCGCAAGGGGGCAAAGCAACACCAACACGGCGCGGGGTGGAGCAGCTCGGTAGCTCGCTGGGCTCATAACCCAGAGGTCGCAGGTTCAAATCCTGTCCCCGCTACTGCGTGAGGGCCCGGAACCAGTCAGGTTCCGGGCCCTCTTCGTCGTGTGCGCGCGCACCGGCGCGCGCCCGGTGGCGGTGGGCGCGCGCGAAGCGTCCCGGCTTCTTCCGTTCCTGGTCAACTCGCTGTGTCGCTGCGGCTGTTCTGTCAGTGGACGACGGCATACTGCGTGACGACGGACCGAAGCATCCGATTCGGCATCAACTCCACACCTGCTGCGGCGTTTGGATGTATCCATATCGGGAAGTCGACAAAACGCTCAAGTGACTTCACTGGCTGCGGTATACCAGGTGTACGCAGGTTTCAGGTGGTGCGATTATGGACCTTATGGGGGACAAGGCAGGGTTCGAGAGCAGCCATGCGGCCGCGCTGGAAGGCGCGCGGCTGCTGCGCTTGGGCGATCTGGAAACCGCCGAGCCGCGCCTGCGGGCCGCGGCGGCGGAGGGGGAGCGTTCCGCCGCGAACAACCTCGGCGTGCTGCTCTCCCAGTCGGGACGGATGGACGAGGCCGCCGAGTGGTGGCGGATCGCCGCGGTCGCCGGCTCGGCCCCGGCCGCCCACGCGCTCGGCCGGCTGCACCGGGAGCGCGGCGACGAGACGGCCGCCGAGTTCTGGCTGCGCCAGGCGGCCGAGAGCGGCCATGCCTCGGGCGCGTACGCGCTGGCCGCGCTGCTGGACCACCGGGGGGTGGCGGAGGCCGAGCGCTGGTTCCGGACGGCCGCCGAGCGCGGGCACCGGGAGGGCGCGTACCGCTACGCCGAACTGCTGGCGGTCGCCGACGGCGGGAAGGCGGCCGAGCCGTGGTTCCGGCAGGCGGCGGCGCGCGGGCACCGGCGGGCCGCGCTGCGGCTGGGCGCGCTGCTGGAGGCCGATGGCGCGCTCGGCGAGGCGAGCCACTGGTACCAGGCCGCCGCCGAGGCGGGCGAGGCCAAGGCCGCCGCCGCGCTGGGGTTCCTGCTGCGGGACGCCGGGGAGGCGGACGGCGCCGAGCAGTGGTGGCGGCGGGCCGCGCGGGACGGCGACGGCCCGGCGGCCAACGCGCTGGGCGCGCTGCACGCCGAGCGCGGCGAGCGGCAGGAGGCGCAGCGCTGGTACCGGGCGGCGGTCGAGGCCGGCGACATGAACGGCGCGTTCAACCTGGCGCTGCTGAGCGTGGAGGCCGGCCGGATGGCGCAGGCCGAGCAGTGGTACCGCCGTGCCGCGTACGCCGGGCACCGCGAGGCGGCCAACGCGCTGGCGGTGCTGCTGCTCCAGCGCGGCGACGCCTCCGGCGCCGAGCCGTGGTTCTCCAAGGCGGCCGAGGCGGGCAGCGTGGACGCGGCCTTCAACCTGGGCATCCTGCACGCCGGGCGCGGTGAGGCGGGCCTGGCGCGGCGCTGGTACGAGCAGGCGGCGGCGGCCGGGCACGCGGAGGCGGCGCTCCAGATCGCGGTCGGGCTGCTGCGGCCCGGCTCCGGCGAGGCCGATCTGCACCGCGCGGAGGAGCAGTTGCGGGTGGCGGCGGACGGCGGCAGCGTCGAGGGCGCGTTCCGGCTCGCGGTGCTGCTGGAGCGGCGGGCGCTGCGCTCCGGCGAGGCCGGGGCGGAGCCGGCCACGGCCGGCGAGCCGGGCGAGGCGGCGGACGCGGAGCCCGAGCACGAGCGGTGGTACGAGCGGGCGGCCGAGCGCGGTCACCGGCGGGCCCAGGTGCGGCTGGGGATGTGCGCGGCGGCCCGGGGCGACGTGGTCACGGCGGCCCGCTGGTACCGGGCGGCGGCGGAGGCCGGCAGCCGCAACGGCGCGTTCAACCTGGGCCTGCTGCTGGCCCGGGAGGGCAGCGAGCCGGAGGCGGCGCTGTGGTGGACGCGGGCGGCGGAGGCCGGCCACGGCCGGGCGGCCCTGCGGCTGGCGCTGCTGGCGTCCCGCCGCGGCGACCTGGACGCGGGCGGCAACTGGTGCACCCGGGCGATGGAACTGGGCCCACCCGAGGTCGCGGCCCGCGCCTCCCGCCTCCGGGAGGCCCTGCGCCAGGAACTGACGGCCTGACGGCCCCGCCGCCGCCCGGTCCCACCGGGGCGGTGGCGGGGCCCGGCCGGTGGTCGCGGAGAATGGCGGGGTGGGTGAGTTCGCCGTTGCCGCAGACGAGGTCCCGATCGCGTATCAGGTGTCCGGCGCCGGGGAGCCGCTGGTGCTGCTCGCCGGGCAGTCCAACAGCCATGGGTGGTGGGACCCGGTGCGCGCGGACTTCGCCGCCGCGTACCGTACCGTCACCCTCGACTGGCGGGGGACCGGGGACAGCGACAAGCCCGATGTGCCGTACAGCACCCGGGGTTTCGCGGACGATGTGATCGCCGTACTGGACGCGCTCGGCATCGAACGGGCCCACGTGTACGGGACGTCGATGGGTGGCCGGGTGCGCCCTGGGGGCACCTCCCGGACGAAGTCTGGGGGAGGCTGGCGGCGGCGTACCCGGAGCGGGTGCGCGCCCTCGTGCTGGGCTGCACCTCGCCGGGCGGTCCGTTCGCCGTGGAGCGCGGCAACGACGTGCGGCGTTCCCTCGCGCAGGGCACGCCCGCCGAGATCCGGCGCGCGCTCATCGACCTGATGTACACCCCGGAGTGGACGGCCCGGCACCCCGGTCCGTACGCGACGCTCGGCGACCGGGCCATGCCCGGCTTCGCGCGGCGGCGGCATCTGCTGGCCAGCAACGGCCACGACGCCTGGGAGGCACTGCCGTCGATCACCGCCCGCACCCTGGTGGTGCACGGCACCGCCGACCGGTTCAACCCGGCGGCCAACGCCCCTCCCCCAGACTTCGTCCGGGAGGTGCCCCCATCGCCGGCCGGATCCCGGGGGGCCGGGTCGAGCTGATCGACGGGGCGCGGCACGCCTACTTCGAGGAGTTCTCCGCCATCGCCTCCCCGCTGGTGCGGGACTTCCTCGGCGCCGGCTCGTCGTAACCGCGCAGCGGCACCTGGCGGATGAACCAGGCCAGCACGAACCCGGCCGCCGCGACCGCGCCCGCCCACCAGAAGGTGGTGATCACCCCGCCGGTCACCGCCTCCTGGAAGATCTCCCGGGCCCGCTCCGGCAGGGACTTCAGCAGTTCGGGCGTCATCTGGGTGACGTCGCCGCCCAGTTCGCCCGCCTCGCGGGTGACGTGCGAGGTGTACAGCGCGCCCAGCAGCGAGACGCCGAGCGAGCCGCCCATGTTGCGCAGGAACGTCACGGCGCCGGTGGCCGCGCCGATGTCCCGGGCGGGGGCGCTGTTCTGGGCGATCAGGGTGGTGGTCTGCATCAGGCAGCCCATGCCGAGGCCGAGCAGCACCATGTAGCCGGCGGTGACGGTCCTGGAGGTGCCGGTGTCGATGGTGGCGAACAGCGCGAGGGCCAGCACCAGCATCGCGGTGCCGGCGATCGGCAGTGCGCGGTAGCGGCCGGTGCGGCTGATGAACTGCCCGCCGGCCAGGGACATTACCATGGCGGCGATCATCATCGGCATCAGCAGCAGTCCGCTGTTGGTGGCCGAGGAGCCCTGGACGAATTGCTGGTACTGCGGCAGGAACGTCACGCCGCCGAACATCACGAACCCGACCACCAGGGCCAGCGCCCCGGCGAGGGTGAAGTTGGCGGACCGGAACACCGACAGCGGCATCACCGGCTCGGCGGCCCGCCGCTCCACCAGGACGAAGGCGGCGAAGGCGGCCACCGTCAGCGCGGCGAGCCCCAGGATCTGCGGTGAAGCCCAGGCGTACTCGGCGCCGCCCCAGCTGGTGATGAGCACCAGGGCGGTGATCCAGGTGGTGAGCAGGGCCGCGCCGGTCCAGTCGATACGGGGCCGGGTCGCGCCGGTGGCGGCGGCGCCGCGCGGCAGCCGGGCCAGGGTGTACCAGCAGACCACCAGGGTGACCAGGCCGAGCGGCAGGTTCACGTAGAAGGCCCAGCGCCAGCTGAGGTGGTCGGTGATGAAGCCGCCGACCAGCGGGCCGCCGATCATGGCGACCGGCATCACGGCCATCATCATGCCCTGGTACTTGCCGCGTTCGCGCGGCGGGACGATCTCGGCGATCACGGCGAGGACCCCGACCATCAGCCCGCCGGCGCCCAGGCCCTGGAGCGCGCGGAAAGCGATCAGCTGGGCCATGTCCTGCGCGAGGCCGGCCAGCACGGAGGCGAGCAGGAAGATGCCGATCGCGGACAGGAAGGTGATCCGGCGGCCGTAGAGGTCGCCGAGCTTGCCCCACAGCGGGGTGGCGGCGGTGGAGGCGAGCAGATAGCCGGTGGTGACCCAGGCGAGATGGTTCAGCCCGCCGAGGTCGCCGACGATGGTGGGCAGCGCGGGGGCCACGATCATGTTGTCGAGCATCGCCAGCAGCATGGCGATGATCAGACCGCTCATGGTGAGCGTGATCTCACGCGGAGTGAAGGCGGGTGTTGCGGGGGTATCGGGCGGCGTGGCTGAGGCCATGAGGGTGGTCCGTCCAGCTGGTATATCACTTACCGGTCGGTCAGTAAGTTAGCTTAGGCCGATAGGGTGTGCAACAGACGTTCGGGCAAGGCCGGGTCAAGAAACGGCGAAGGGCGGTAGTCATGGCAGGCGCGGGGCGCCGCTCGGGGCAGGACACCAAGGCGCGGATCCAGGAGGTGGCGCTGGCCCTGTTCACGGAGCGGGGGTACGAGTCCACCTCGATGCGGGAGATCGCCGAGCGGCTGCACATCACCAAGGCCGCCCTGTACTACCACTTCAAGAACAAGGAGGACATCGTCGTCTCCCTGTTCGGCCGGCAGATGGCCGCGGTGGACGACCTCATCGACTGGGCGGCCGGCCAGCCGCCGGGCCCGGATCTGCGCCGGGAGGTCGTCGAGCGCTGGATCGCGCTGAGCACCGAGCTGGGGGTGCGGATGTTCCGGTTCGCGATGACCAACCAGCATGTGCTGCGCGAGCTGAAGCCGCGCCGGGAGGGCGCCTTCGAACGGTTCCAGGTGCTGCTGGACGTCATCACCGACCCGGACGCCCCGGTGGCGGAGCAGCTGCGTACCCGGATGGCGCTGCTCAGCGTTCAGATGTGCCTGATGGCGGGGCGCGGCCTGGATGTGACGGACGAGGAGCTCACGGGCGCCGCCCGCGAGCTCTCCCTGGAACTCCTCGGCCCGCCGGCCGGGGCCGGAACCGGCGGCTAAGCCGGTACGTCCGCCGCGCCCGCCGCCGCGAAGGCCCCGGTGGCCAGCCGGTGCAGCAGTGCGGCCGTCTCCTCGCGGTCCTGCGCGGCGCCGGGGCGCACCAGGTGCGGGGTGGAGTTCAGCAGCCCGAACACGGCGTGCACGGCCGCCCGCGCCTGCCGCTCGGCGAGCCCGGGGTGCACCTCGCGGACGACCTCCACCCACAGCTCCACGTACTGCCGCTGCAACTGCCGCACCTGTTTGCGGTCGGCCTCCGGCACCCGGTTCAGCTCGCGGTCGTGCAGGACGATCAGCGCCCGGTCGTCCAGCGCGAAGTCGATGTGCCCGGCGATCAGGGCGTCCAGCGCGGCCTCCGGGGCGAGCCCCGCCGCCCTGGCCTCGGTCACCCGCTGCCGGCCGCCGTCCCGCAGCCGGCTGCTGATGCCCACCAGCAACTCGGTGAGCATCGCCTCCTTGCCCGCGAAGTGCCGGTACAGCGCCGGCCCGCTGATGCCGACCGCCGCTCCTATCTGGTCGACCCCGATGCCGAGGAAACCGTGCTCGGCGAAGAGCCGGGACGCCTCGCGCAGGATCTGTTCTCTGCGGGTGCCGGCATGCGTGTTCATGAACCGATTGTAGACAGCCCGGTTAGCGAGCGTTAACCTGACGCTCGGCACACCATTCCGCACAGCTGGTAAGGGAGGCCGAGTGAACGTCCGGCAGGCCCAGGCCCCGGTGCTCCGCAGCGCCGCCGACCCCGCCTCGGCGGCGTACCGCGCCAACGAGGCCGCCCACCGGGAGCTGGCCGCCCGGCTGCGCGAGAAACTCGCCGCCGCCCGGCTCGGCGGCGGCGCCCGCGCCCGCGCCCGGCACACCGCCCGCGGCAAGCTGCTGCCACGCGAGCGGGTCGACGCCCTCCTCGACCCCGGCTCGCCCTTCCTGGAACTGGCGCCGCTCGCCGCCGACGGCATGTACGACGGCCAGGCCCCGGCCGCCGGGGTGATCGCCGGCATCGGCCGGGTCAGCGGCCGGCAGACCGTCATCGTCGCCAACGACGCCACCGTCAAGGGCGGCGCGTACTTCCCGATGACCGTCAAGAAGCATCTGCGCGCCCAGGAGATCGCCCTGGAGAACCGGCTGCCCTGCCTGTACCTGGTCGACTCCGGCGGCGCGTTCCTGCCCCTCCAGGACGAGGTGTTCCCCGACCGCGACCACTTCGGCCGGATCTTCTACCACCAGGCCCGGCTCTCCGCCGCCGGCATCCCGCAGATCGCCGCCGTCCTCGGCTCCTGCACCGCCGGCGGCGCCTATGTCCCCGCCATGAGCGACGAGGCCGTCATCGTCCGCGACCAGGGCACCATCTTCCTCGGCGGCCCGCCGCTGGTGAAGGCCGCCACCGGCGAGGTCGTCACCGCCGAGGAACTGGGCGGCGGCGACGTCCACACCAGGACCTCCGGCGTCACCGACCACCTCGCCGACAACGACGCGCACGCGCTGCGCATCGTCCGCGACATCGTCGCCACCCTGCCCGCCGCGCCCGCCCCGCCCTGGGAGGTCACCGCTCCCGAGCCGCCCGCCGCCGACGAGGCCGGGCTGTACGGCGTGGTGCCCGCCGACCCCCGTACCCCCTACGACGTGCGCGAGGTCATCGCCCGGCTGGTGGACGGCTCCCGCTTCCACGAGTTCAAGGAACGCTACGGGCCCACCCTGGTCACCGGATTCGCCCGCATCCACGGCCACCCGGTCGGCGTCGTCGCCAACAACGGCATCCTCTTCTCCGAGTCCGCCCAGAAGGGCGCCCACTTCATCGAGCTGTGCGACCAGCGCGGCATCCCGCTGCTCTTCCTCCAGAACATCTCCGGCTTCATGGTCGGCCGCGACTACGAGGCGGGCGGCATCGCCAAGCACGGCGCCAAGATGGTCACCGCCGTCTCCTGCGCCCGCGTCCCCAAGCTCACCGTCGTCATCGGCGGCAGCTACGGCGCGGGCAACTACTCGATGTGCGGCCGGGCGTACGGCCCCCGGTTCCTGTGGATGTGGCCCGGCGCCAAGATCTCCGTGATGGGCGGCGAACAGGCCGCCTCCGTGCTGGCCACCGTCAAACGCGACCAGCTGGCAGCGCGGGGCGAGGAGTGGCCGGCCGCCGAGGAGGAGGCGTTCAAGGAGCCCATCAGGGCCGGCTACGAGGCCCAGGGCAACGCGTACTACGCCACCGCCCGGCTCTGGGACGACGGGGTCATCGACCCGCTCCAGACCCGTACGGTGCTCGGTCTCGCGCTCACCGTGTGCGCGGGCGCGCCGCTGGGCGAAGCCGGCTACGGCGTCTTCCGGATGTGAGTGGAGGAGCAGCAGTGAACGCGCTGATGGACAGTGTGCTCGTCGCCAACCGGGGCGAGATCGCGGTACGGATCATCCGCACCCTGCGCCGGCTCGGCATCCGCGCCGTCGCCGTGTACAGCGACGCGGACGCCGGCGCCCGGCATGTGCGCGAGGCGGACGCGGCGGTACGGATCGGGCCCGCGCCGGCCGCCGACAGCTATCTGTCGGTGGAGGCGCTGCTGGACGCCGCCCGCCGCACCGGGGCCGCCGCCGTGCACCCCGGCTACGGCTTCCTCGCCGAGAACGCCGCCTTCGCCCGCGCGGTGACCGGCGCGGGACTCACCTTCGTCGGCCCGCCCGCCGACGCCATCGCGCTGATGGGCGACAAGATCCGCGCCAAGGAGACGGTGGCGGCGGCCGGGGTGCCGGTGGTCCCGGGCGCCTCCGGCGCCGAACTGGCCGCCGAGGCCCGCAAGCTGGGCATGCCGGTGCTGCTCAAGCCCTCGGCGGGCGGCGGCGGCAAGGGCATGCGGCTGGTGCGCGAGGAAGCCGCCCTGGAGGAGGAGATCGCCGCCGCCCGGCGCCAGGCGCTGGCCGCCTTCGGCGACGACACGCTGCTGGTGGAGCGGTGGATCGAGGCTCCCCGGCACATCGAGATCCAGGTGCTGGCCGACGGGCACGGCACCGTCCTGCACCTCGGCGAGCGCGAGTGCTCCCTCCAGCGCCGGCACCAGAAGATCGTCGAGGAGGCGCCCAGCCCGCTGCTGGACGCCGCCACCCGCGCCGCGATGGGCGAGGCCGCCGTCGCCGCCGCCCGCTCCTGCGGCTACCGGGGCGCCGGCACGGTGGAGTTCATCGTCCCCGGCGCCGACCCGGGCGCGTACTGCTTCATGGAGATGAACACCCGGCTCCAGGTCGAACACCCGGTCACCGAACTCGTCACCGGGCTCGACCTGGTGGAGTGGCAGCTGCGGATCGCCGCCGGGCAGCCGCTGCCGCTGCGCCAGGACGCGGTCGCGCTGACCGGGCACGCCGTGGAGGCCCGGCTGTGCGCGGAGACCGCGCGGGTCGCGGAGGACGGCTCCCGGGTGGACTTCCTGCCCTCGGCCGGCCGGGTCCACGTGCTGCGCGAGCCCTCGGGGGAGGGGGTACGCGTCGACTCCGGGCTGTCGGGCGGCCCCGGCGGCGACGAGGTGGGCACCGCGTACGACCCGCTGCTCGCCAAGATCGTCGCGTACGGCCCCGACCGGCCCACTGCGCTGCGCCGGCTGCGCGCGGCGCTGGGGGAGACGGTGGTGCTGGGGGTGGACACCAACGCCGGGTTCCTGCGCCGGCTGCTGGCCCACGAGCGGGTCGCGGCCGGGGAACTGGACACCGGCCTGGTGGACGCGGCGGCCCCGGAGCTGGTGCCCCGGCAGGTGCCGGACGAGGTGTACGCGGCGGCGGCGCTGCTGCGGCACGCCGCGCTGGAGCCGGCCGCCGACCCGGCCACCGGCTGGATCGACCCGTTCGCGGTGCCCTCCGGGTGGCGTCTGGGCGACGAGCCGGCCTGGACCGCGTACCCGCTGCGGGTGCCGGGGCGGGAGGCCGTCACGGCGTGGGTGCGGCCCGGCGAGGCGCGGATCGGGGACGGCGACCCGGTGCCCGCGCGGCTGCTGACCGGCGGCGGGTCCGGGCCCGGGTCCGGGTCCGGTGACGTTCACGTGGAGTACGCGGGGTACACGTATCACTTCGCCTGGGCGCCGGAGCCGCCCGACGGACTGTGGCTGGGCCGGGACGGCGACACCTGGCAGCTGCGCGCCCACGACGCCCTGGCCGGGGCCGGCGGCACCGCCGCCGAAGCCGGCACCGACACCCTCACCGCCCCCATGCCCGGCACCGTCACCGTGGTCAAGGCCGCCGTCGGCGACGAGGTCACCGCCGGGCAGAGCCTGCTGGTGGTCGAGGCCATGAAGATGGAACACCTGATCACCGCCCCGCACGCCGGCACCGTCACCACCCTGGACGTCACCCCCGGCACCACCGTCGCCATGGACCAGGTGCTGGCCCAGGTCGCCGCCCACCAGGACGAGGAGGCCGTGTGACCGGCGAACTCCCCATGCGGTTCCGCGACGACGCGCTGCCGCCCCGGGTCCGTATCCACGAGGTGGGCCCCCGGGACGGCTTGCAGAACGAGCCGTCCCGGGTGCCGGTCGCCGTCAAGGCGGAGTTCATCCACCGGCTGGCCGACGCCGGGCTCACCACCATCGAGGCCACCAGCTTCGTCCGCCCCGACCTGGTGCCCCAGCTCGCCGACGCCGCCGAGCTGATGCCACTGCTCGGCGACCTCGGCGAGCGCGGGGTGCGGCTGCCGGTCCTGGTCCCCAACGAGCGCGGCCTGGAGCGGGCGCTCGCCCTCGGCGTCCGCGAGGTCGCCGTGTTCGCCAGCGTCACCGAGTCCTTCGCCCGCGCCAACCTCAACCGCACCGTGGACGAGAGCCTCACCCTCTTCGAGCCGGTGGTGAGCCGCGCGCTGCGCGCCGAGGTCCCGGTGCGCGGCTACCTCTCCATGTGCTTCGGCGACCCCTGGGAGGGCCGGGTCCCGGCCGACCGGGTGGTCCGGGTCGCCCTGCGGCTGCTGGAGCTGGGCTGCGCCGAGCTCAGCCTCGGCGACACCATCGGGGTGGCCACCCCCGGCCATGTGGCCTCCCTGCTCAGCGCGCTGAAGGACGCCGGGATCCCGGCCACAAAGCTGGCCGTCCACTTCCACGACACCTACGGCCAGGCGCTGTCCAACACCCTCACCGCCCTGCGGCACGGTGTCACCACCGTCGACGCCTCCGCCGGGGGGCTCGGCGGCTGCCCGTTCGCCAAGAGCGCCACGGGCAACCTCGCCACCGAGGACCTGCTGTGGATGCTCCAGGGCCTTGGCATCGACACCGGCGTCGAC
This sequence comes from Streptomyces harbinensis, assembly GCF_900116145.1. Classification (GTDB taxonomy): domain Bacteria; phylum Actinomycetota; class Actinomycetes; order Streptomycetales; family Streptomycetaceae; genus Streptomyces; species Streptomyces carpaticus. Next base: position 245,783 of record NZ_FPAB01000005.1, read on the forward strand.
CTGCGGCGACTCGCCGCCACCAGTGACTGGCTGGCCGCACACCTCGGCCGGCCCAGCCCGTCGCGCACCGTCCGCGCGCTCTCCCACAAGGAGTCCTGACCCATGGCACTGGACCACCGTCTGACCCCCGAGCACGAGGAACTGCGCCGCACCGTGGAGGCGTTCGCCCACGACGTGGTCGCCCCGCGCATCGGCGCCTACTACGAGCAGCACGCCTTCCCCTACGACATCGTGCGCGAGATGGCCGCCATGGGCCTGTTCGGGCTGCCGTTCCCCGAGGAGTACGGCGGTATGGGCGGCGACTACCTGGCGCTGTGCCTGGCCCTGGAGGAGCTGGCCCGGGTGGACTCCTCGGTGGCCATCACCCTGGAGGCGGGCGTCTCGCTCGGCGCGATGCCGCTGTACCGGTACGGCAGCGAGGAGCAGAAGCGGGAGTGGCTGCCGAAGCTCTGCTCCGGCGAGATGCTGGGCGCCTTCGGGCTGACCGAGCCCGGCTTCGGCTCCGACGCCGGGGGTACCCGTACCACTGCGGTACGGGACGGGGACAGCTGGGTGATCAACGGCACCAAGTGCTTCATCACCAACTCCGGCACCGACATCACCGGCCTGGTCACCGTCACCGCCGTGACCGGCCGCACTGCGGACGGCGCGCCGCTGATCTCCACCATCGTCGTGCCCTCCGGCACCCCCGGCTTCACCGTCGCCGCCCCGTACTCCAAGGTCGGCTGGAACGCCTCCGACACCCGCGAACTGTCCTTCAGCGACGTCCGGGTGCCCGCCGCCAACCTGCTCGGCGAGGAGGGACGCGGCTACGCCCAGTTCCTGCGCATCCTGGACGAGGGCCGGATCGCGATCTCCGCACTGGCCACCGGGCTCGCCCAGGGCTGCGTGGACGAGTCGGTGCGCTACGCCGGGGAGCGGGAGGCGTTCGGCCGTCCCATCGGCGCCAACCAGGCCATCCAGTTCAAGCTCGCCGACATGGAGATGCGCGCCCACACGGCCCGGGTGGCGTGGCGGGACGCGGCCTCCCGGCTGCTGGCGGGCGAGCCGTTCAAGAAGGAGGCGGCGATGGCCAAGCTGTACTCCTCGGACGTGGCGGTGACCAACGCCCGCGAGGCCACCCAGATCCACGGCGGCTACGGCTTCATGAACGAGTACCCGGTGGCCCGGATGTGGCGGGACAGCAAGATCCTGGAGATCGGCGAGGGCACCAGTGAGGTGCAGCGCATGCTGATCGCCCGCGAACTGGGCCTGGGCCGGGGGTGACCACGGGGCGGTGACGGCCCCGGAACGGCCGGTTCCGGGGCGCCCGTGCGGCGGTCATATGCGGGCCGCCGGTGTCCGGATCCGGTCGCCGCGGCGGCTGACCGAGGGCGGAATTTTGCGTTCGCGGGCTGCTGGCACAATCTGGAGGCATGGCTGAGATCACCCAGCGAGCCGGTAACTGGTATTTCGACGGCTCGGTGCTGCGCATCGTCCCCGGGCACGGGAAGGGGGTGCATGCGCTGCGGACCGCCCTCGGGGAGCTGACCGTGCCGCTGGAGGCGGTGGCGGGCGTCTCCTTCGAACCGGGGCGCAAGCACGACAGGCTGCGGCTGAGCCTGCGGGAGGGCGCGGACCCGCTCACCCAGGCGACCGGCGGCAAGCTGCCGGCGGCGGCCGACCCGTACCTGCTGGAGGTGCCGCACGAGCGGGCGGACGCCGCCAGGGAACTGGCGGCCGAGATCCGGGCGGCGCTGGAGACCGAGCGGGTGCCCGGCACCCCGACCGACCACTATCTGCTCCCCGGGCCGCAGACGCCGATCACGCTGCACGCCTCGGACGGTGAGGCCACCTTCGACGGGGAGCGGATCCGCATCGACTGGGGCTGGGGTGCGGACGACATCAAGAAGAACAGCGGCGCCCGGGTCATCGCGCTCGGCGACCTGGCCTCGGTCGAGTGGGCGCCGCCGCGCATAGAGAACGGCTTCGTCCGGCTGCACCCCAAGGGCGCGCACTCCACCTCCAAGCCGTCCCACGACCCGAACTGCGTGGTCATGTGGGGCTGGCGCGAGGTGAAGGACGTCACCGAGTCGGCGCTGTTCGTGGCAGCCCTCACCGCCGCGCTGCCGCACCCCTCGACGACCGGGGGCGCCACCGCCCCGACCGCGCCCGCCGTGGCCGAGCCGCTGCCGCGCGCGGCGGATGGCGACACCGGCAGCGAGCAGGACGCGGTGCTGCGGCGGCTGTGGGAACTGGGCGAGCTGCACGACACCGGGGTGCTGACCGACGAGGAGTTCGGCGCCGCGAAGAAGGCGCTGCTGAACCGGCTCTGACCGCTCGTGGACAGGCCCTAGCCGCTCACGCCCTCCGGCTGGACGGGGGCGCCGTCGCCCACCGGGGGGAGGTCGCCCCGTTCCCCGGGGGACGGCTGCGGACCCGAGGCCGGTTCCTTGCCGGGCTGTGCGCTCCCGGCCTGGCCGGCCGTCGGCTGCGCCTCGCCGGCGAGGTCGCGCGCGGCCTCCTCCTGCGCGCTCACCACCTCGGCGGCGTCGGCGGGCCTGGCCGCCTCCAGGGCCGCCCGCAGCACGTCGGGGTCGATGTCCGGATCGGTGGTGATGACGGAGACCCGCAGCCCGTCCAGGATGCGGTGGAACTCGGTGATGCCGGCCGCCTTGTCGGCGCTGATCCCGGTGTCGGCCGCGCCCGGCTCGGCCCGCTCCACCCGCAGTTCGATCGTCGAGCCGGAGGCGGCGACGTAGCTGACGCCCCAGCCGTCCTCGCCGACCACCCCGGCCGACTGCGGGGCCAGGGTGTAGCCGGGGATCTCGGTCAGCTGGATCAGCCCGGGATCGACCCCGGGGAAAACGGTCTCCTCGCCGGTGCCGGCCGGGGACTCCTCCGGCGGCTGCGCGGGGGAGGACGAGGCCGGCGGAGCGCCGGACTCCTCGGTCACCTCGGAGGCGGGCGCGGCCGGTGTTTCGGTGCCGCAGGAGGCCAGTGGCAGGGCGAGCACCGGCAGCAGCAGGACGGCCGCCGGCAGGCGGCGGACGGAGCGCGTGGCGATCATGTCCGCATTCTCCGCCCGCCGGCCGCCCGGGCGTGCTATTCCGCCGTGTCCACGCCGAAGATCTCCGCCATGTCGTCCAGTACCTGGTGTGCTCCCTGGAGGGAGACCGAGGTCATCCAGATCGCGTCCTCGACCTCGTGGACGTTCCCCTCGGCGACGGCGCCGAGCCGCTGCCACAGCGGGTTCGCCAGGAAGCGCTCCTTGCGCTCCTCGCCGCCCGCGTAGGTGGTGTAGAAGATCACGTCCGCGTCGGCCAGCTCGATCTGCTCCTCGCTGATCTCGATGTTGAACTCCTCGGGATCGCGCTGGTTCTCCGGCCGGGCGAGCCCCATGTCGGCCAGGATGATCCCGGAGAAGGTGTGCGGCAGGTAGATCCGGGTGGGGCCGTCCAGGAAACGGACGACGGAGACGGTCGGGTCGCCGTGCGCGGCGTTCACGGCCTCGCCGATCGCCGCGGCCCGGGTCTCGTACGCGGACAGCTGCTCGGCCGCCGCGTCCTCCTCGCCGAGCACCTCGCCGACCAGCGCGATGTTGTCCTTCCAGGTCGGCCCGGTGGTGGGGACGAAGACGGTGGGCGCGATCTGCGAGAGCGTCTCGTACAGCTCGTCGTGGCGCACGGTGGCCGAGACGATCAGGTCCGGCTCCAGCCGCATGATCTCTTCGAGGTTGGGGCTCTCCAGCGGGCCGACGTCCACGGTGTCCGCGACCGCGTCCCCCAGGTACGCGGGGAAGCCGTCCAGGTTCCGGTAGCCGCCGACGCCGCCGACCAGGGTGCCGTCCAGCGCGACGACCGCCTCGACCAGGCTGTTGTCCAGGGCCACGATCCGCTGCGGCTTGGCCGGGATCTCGGTCTCGCCCTTGTCGTGCTCGACGGTGCGCGGGAACGCGCCGTCCGCGGCGGCATCGGGGGAGGGGGCCGCGTCGTCCGCCGGGCCACCCGGGCTGTCGGACCCGCAGCCGGCCAGCCCGGCCGCCAGCGCGGTCATCAGCGCGAACGCGCCGACGCGGTGGCGCCAGCGGCGCCGGAGGAGGGTGGTCACGGGTCTCTCTTTTCCATTAGGTAAGGCTTGCCTTGGTAAAAGCTGTGTGAGCATAGCCAGCGGCCGGTGGCACAGGGAAGACGGGGGTGGGGGAAATGCGTAAGTCAGGTCTGCCTTACCTTGTGGACGTGTCCGACACCCCAGCCGCCGCCCAGGCGCCACCGGCCCCGGCCCCGCCACCGCCCGCCCGGCGCGGCGCGGCCCGTTCCGTCGCGCTCACCGTGCTGGTGCTCGCGCTGGTCGTCGCCGTGTTCGCCTCCCTGGCCGTCGGCAGCAAGTCCGTCGCCCTCGGCGATGTGTTCGCCGCGCTCGGCGGCAGCCGCGAGGGCGACGCCGTGGTCGTCCGCGACCTGCGGGTGCCGCGTACGGTGCTCGGGCTGCTGGTCGGCCTCGCGCTCGGCGCCGCCGGTGCCGTGGCCCAGGACATCACCCGCAACCCGCTGGGCGACCCCGGACTCATCGGGGTCAGCGCCGGGGCGGCCTTCGCCGTCGCCGCCGGCATCGGCCTCTTCTCCCTCACCCACTCCTACCAGTACATCTGGTTCGCCTTCCTCGGCGGCGCCCTCGCCGGACTGCTCGCCTACACCGTCGGCGGCACCGGGTACGGCGGCGCCACCCCCGCCAAACTCGCCCTCGCCGGCGCCGCCGTCACCCTCTTCCTCGGCTCCTTCACCAGCGCCCTGGTCCTGCTCGACGTCAACACCCTGGACCAGTACCGCTCCTGGGCTGTCGGCTCGCTCGCCGGCCGCAACGCCGACCTCGGCCCGCAGCTCGCGCCGTTCGTGATCGCCGGACTGATCCTGGCGCTCGCGCTCAGCGGCCGGCTCAACGCGCTGGCCCTCGGCGACGACCTGGCCACCACCCTCGGCGCGAGAGTCCGCACCACCCGCGCCCTGGGCGCCGTGGCCGTCATCGTGCTCACCGGCGCCGCCGTCGCCGCCGCGGGCCCGGTCACCTTCGTCGGCCTGGTCATCCCGCACCTGGTGCGCGCCTTCACCGGCCCCGACGCCCGCTGGCTGATCCCCTGCTCCGCGCTCGGCGGCGGCGTCCTGCTGCTGGCCGCCGACGTCATCGGACGCGTGGTCGCCCGGCCCGGCGAACTGGAGGCGGGCGTCGTCACCGCCGTCATCGGCGCTCCCTTCCTGGCCGTCATGGTCAAGCGCGGCAAGCTCAGGGAGCACACCCGATGACCGCACCCGCCGCCACCCGCCGCCCCCGGGCACGCGCGCTCACCGCCGAGGCCGGGCCGCTGGGGCTGCGCGTCCCGGTCAGGACCGCCCTCACCTGCGCCGCCCTGCTGCTGGCCGGTTTCGCCGCCTTCCTCGCCTCGGTCGTGATGGGCACCTACGCCGTCCCGCTGAACGACGTCCTGGGCGCCCTCTTCGGCTACGGCGACGGCGCCGCCGATCTCGTCGTCCACACCCTGCGGCTGCCGCGCGCCCTGACCGCCATGCTCGCCGGGATCGCCTTCGGGCTGGCCGGCGCCGTCTACCAGGCCGTCACCCGCAACCCGCTGGCCTCCCCCGATCTCATCGGGATCTCCGCCGGGGCCGGTGCGGGCGCGGTGGCCACCATCCTGTTCGGCGGGGTCACCGCCGCCGGCGCCGGCACCTTCGGCGCGGTGCCCTACGGGGCGCTGGGCGGCGCGCTGCTGACCGCCGCCGTCATCTACGCCTTCGCCTTCCGGGGCGGCACCATCACCGGCTACCGCTTCGTCCTGGTCGGCATCGCCGCCGCCGGGGCGCTGGCCGCGCTCACCCGCTGGATGCTGGCCCGCGCCGACATCGACCAGGCCGCCCGCGCCATGGTGTGGCTCACCGGCTCCCTCAACGGCCGCAGCTGGTCGCACGTGGAGTGGATCGGGTACGCGCTGCTGATCCTGCTGCCGCTCACCCTCGCGCTGGCCCGCGCGTACCAGCTGCTCCAGTTCGACGACGCGACCGCGCTCAGCCTGGGCATGCGGCTGCACCGGGCGCGGATCGTGCTGCTGATCGCCGCCACCTGTCTGGCCGCCGTGGCCACCTCGGTGGCGGGCCCGGTGGCCTTCGTGGCGCTGGGTGCCCCGCAGATCGCCCGCCGGCTGGCCGGCACCGCCGGGGTGCCGCTGGTGACCTCCGGGCTGATGGGCGCCGTCCTGCTGCTCGCCGCCGACCTGGCCGGGCGGCTGGTGCTGGCCCCGACCGAACTGCCGGTCGGCATCGTCACCGGCGCCGTGGGCGCCCCGTACCTGCTGTACTTGCTCGCCCGCTCCAACCGGGCCGGAAGGGGAGGCTGAGATGACCGCGGAGACCGAGACCGGGACCGGGACCGCCGGGACGGAGGCGGAGGCCGGTGCCGCCCGGATCGGCGCCGCCGGGCTGCGGCTGGAGTACGGCGACCACGTGGTCGCCCGCGATCTCGACCTGTCCGTCCCGGACGGCAAGGTCACCGTGCTGGTCGGCCCGAACGCCTGCGGCAAGTCCACCGCCCTGCGCGCCCTGGCCCGCCTCCTCAAGCCCGCCGCCGGATCCGTCCTGCTGGACGGCCGCGACATCGCCGCGCTCGGCGCCCGCGACGTGGCGCTGCGGCTCGCGCTGCTGCCGCAGTCCCCGGCCGCCCCCGACGGGATCACCGTCCGGGACCTGGTGGCCCGCGGCCGTACCCCGCACCAGCGCTGGTGGCGCCAGTGGTCGGCCGCCGACGAGGAGGCCGTGGACGCGGCGCTGGCCGCCACCGGGGCCACCGCCCTCGCCGAGCGGTCCCTGGACGAGTTGTCCGGCGGCCAGCGGCAGCGCGTGTGGATCGCGATGGCGCTCGCCCAGGACACCGGGGTGCTCCTGCTGGACGAACCCACCACCTATCTGGACCTCGCCCACCAGGTGGACGTCCTGGAGCTGGTCGCCCGGCTGAACCGCGAGCGCGGACGCACCGTGGTGATGGTGCTGCACGAGCTGAACCTCGCCTGCCGGTACGCCGATCATGTGATCGCCATGCGGGACGGCACGGTCGCGGCGGCCGGCCCGCCCGCCGAGGTGATCACCCCCGAGCTGGTACGGGAGGTGTTTGGGCTGCGGGCCGCGGTGATCACCTGCCCGGTGGCCGGAACCCCGCTGGTCATCCCGGAGCTGGACGCCCGCGGCACGCCGTAACGCATGAGAAACGCCACGCCCCTGCCCGATATCGGGCAGATTTGTTGCGGAAACCGTCCTTGATCCGCACTATCGAGGGGTGCTCGAACGTCGGACCCCACACGAGGAACTCGTGGATCACCTGGTGCGCAGCACGCCGCTCGCCCGGGGCGAGGCCGCGCGTGTCGTCCTCGACGTGCTGGCGTACTTCGACGAGACCATCGAGGAGTACACCCGCCGCCGCCACCGCGAACTGCAGGGGCGGGGACTGACCAATCCGGTGATCTTCGCGCGGATCGCCGAGGAGCTGACCCACCGCGCGGTGGCCCCGCCGCGACTGTCGGAACGGCAGCTGCGACGGATCGTGTACGGCTGAGCGCCGTCCACCGAGTGCGCACAGCGGCCCGCCACAAGGAACCAACCCAGCCAGGAGGACACCCCTTATGTGTGGAATCGTCGGATATATCGGGAAGCGGGATGTCGCACCCCTCCTCCTGGAGGGCCTCCAGCGCCTGGAGTACCGCGGCTACGACTCGGCCGGCATCGCCATCCACAGCAGCGGCAAGGGCGGCGGTCTGAAGACCGTCAAGAACAAGGGCCGCGTCCGTGACCTGGAGGCCAAGGTCCCCGCCCGCTTCGCCGGCACCACCGGCATCGCCCACACCCGCTGGGCCACCCACGGCGCCCCCAACGACATCAACGCCCACCCGCACACCGACGCCGCACAGCAGGTCGCCGTCGTCCACAACGGCATCATCGACAACTCCGGCGAACTGCGCGCCAAGCTCACCGCAGACGGCGTCGAACTCGTCTCCGACACCGACACCGAGGTGCTGGCCCATCTCATCGCCCGCGCCCAGTCGCAGACCCTGGAGGAGAAGGTCCGCGAGGCGCTGCGGCACATCGAGGGCACCTACGGCATCGCCGTGCTGCACGCCGACTTCCCCGACCGCATCGTGGTCGCCCGCAACGGCTCCCCGGTGGTGCTGGGCATCGGCGAGAAGGAGATGTTCGTCGCCTCCGACGTGGCCGCGCTCATCAGCCACACCCGCCAGGTGATCACCCTGGACGACGGCGAGCTGGCCACCCTCAAGGCCGACGACTACCGCACCTACACCACCGACGGCTCCCGTACCGCCGCCTCGCCCACCACCGTCGAGTGGGAGGCCGAGAGCTACGACATGGGCGGCCACGACACCTACATGCACAAGGAGATCGCCGAGCAGGCCGAGGCCGTGGACCGGGTGCTGCGCGGCCGGATCGACGACCGGTTCGCGACGGTGCGGCTCGGCGGCCTCAACCTGGACGCCCGCGAGGCGCGCACCATGCGCCGGGTGAAGATCCTCGGCTGCGGCTCCGCCTACCACGCCGGCCAGATCGGCGCCCAGCTGATCGAGGAACTGGCCCGCATCCCCGCCGACGCCGAACCGGCCAGCGAGTTCCGCTACCGCAACGCGGTCGTCGATCCGGACACCCTGTACATCGCGGTCAGCCAGTCCGGTGAGACATACGACACACTCGCCGCCGTGCAGGAGCTGAAGCGCAAGGGCGCACGGGTGCTCGGGGTGGTGAACGTGGTCGGTTCGGCCATCGCGCGCGAGACGGACGGCGGGGTGTACGTGCACGCCGGGCCCGAGGTGTGCGTGGTGTCCACCAAGTGCTTCACCAACACGGCGGTGGCCTTCGCGCTGCTCGCCCTGCACCTGGGCCGGATCCGGGACCTGTCGGTCTCGGACGGCAAGCGGATCATCGAGGGCCTGCGCAAGCTGCCCGGCCAGATCGCCGAGATCCTCGCCGACGAGCAGCGCATCGCCAAGCTGGCGGCCGACTTCGCCGACGCCAAGAGCATGATGTTCGTCGGGCGGGTGCGCGGCTACCCGGTCGCCAAGGAGGCGTCGCTCAAGCTCAAGGAGGTCTCCTACATCCACGCCGAGGCGTACCCCGCCTCCGAGCTGAAGCACGGCCCGCTGGCGCTGATCGAGCCCGCCACCCCGACCGTGGCGATCATCCCCGACGACGACCTGCTGGAGAAGAACCGGGCCACCCTGGAGGAGATCAAGGCCCGCAGCGGGCGGATCCTGGCGGTGGCGCACAGCGAGCAGGAGAAGGCCGACGACACCATCGTGGTGCCGCGCAACGAGCCTGAGCTGGACCCGGTGCTGATGGGCATCCCGCTCCAGCTGCTCGCGTACCACACGGCCCTGGCGCTGGGCCGGGACATCGACAAGCCGCGCAACCTGGCGAAGTCCGTCACCGTGGAGTGACCGGCGCCGCCGCGCGCACAGAGCGGCGGCCCCCGGAGAGGGTGCGTGCCACCATACGCACCCCCGGGGGCCGCCATCTCGCGCCGGCGTCGCCCATTACGCCGGCGTGGGGGACAGCCGCCGCCGGGTCCGTCACCTCCCGGCGGCGGCCAGAGGTCTCTGCTCCCTGTATGCCCCTCACAAGCGCACAATCCACCCCGCCGGGGGCAGGAATTTGCGGAAACGTCCCGGCGCCGGGGGCGGGGCACGCCGGGGCACGGCGCGGCTGCGGAGCGGGACCGGCCGGGCGGCGCGGTACGGGCGCGCCCGGGGGCGGGACGGACTACGGCGGCCGGCGGGGGCGCCGGCGGCCGTCAGGGGATGACGATGACCGGGCGGCGCGCCCGGCGGGCCAGCCGGCCCGACACGGAACCGAACAGCCGCCCCAGCAGCCCCTGGGTGGTGCCCACGACGATGGCGTCCGCCTCGTACTCCTGGCCCACCTCCTCCAGCTCGTGACAGATGTCGCCGCCACGCTCCAGGAGGACCCAGGGGATGTCGGTCAGCAGGTCGGAGCAGGCCAGCTCCAGACCGATGACCTCGGTGCGGTGATCGGGGATGTCCACCAGGGCGGGGGGTTCGCAGCCCGCCCAGACGGTGGTCGGCAGCCGGTTCGCCACATGAACGATGATCAGCCCGGAGCCGGCGCGGTGGGCCATGCCAATGGCGTATGCGAGAGCACGCTCACTGGTGGTCGAACCGTCGAATCCGACTACGACACCATGCTGAAATGCCGGGTCGCGGGAGTAGCGCTCATCGTCGGCGGACGCGGGGGTGGACGACGGATCGGCGAGACGCTTGCGATCCGTGGGTTCTGGGAGCTCGTATCCAGCCATCAGTGCCTCGGCGGGCGGTCAGCGAGGGAACCTCGTGAGCACGGCAGGGACAGGTGTGGGACACGGAAGGGCCCACGTCAAGGCTGTTTCCTCAGCCACAAGCCCACCTCCAGAGTACGACGTACATTGCTGGTTCCCGCTGACGCCGTTGTCAACCCCGCGAACCGTGACCGAGCAGCATGCCCCACCGCGGGGCGGGGCGCAATGGCCGCCGCGCTCTTGTGTGCGACCGATGCCGGAGCGTAACGATACGGTGTCTGCGACGTTGCCGGCGACCCGCCGGGACGTCCCATCACCGGCCGGGGGTCTTGTTGACGACTTTTATTTTCAGCCAACTTCCCCACTACTGAAACACCTTGCCCACCCGCCCCGCCAACCCCACGGTCCCACGGGGAAACGGCGAGGCACCGGGGCCACCGGCCACCGGCGTCGCGGAGCACGACGAGAAGGCGCACTTCCCCCAACTCCTCGTACGTGTAACGCTTCCTGATCGACTGCTTCGCGCCACGTTGCCATGTCGATTTAGCGCCGAGTGATGAACTTGTCCCGCCGACCTCATCCGACACAGTAGATTCGATCTTGGCAATCACGTCGGGGGAAACGTGCAGGACCGAGAGGATGCGACGACCGAGGGAACTGAGGAGCATGAGCCAGGACCCAACGCACGGCCCCGAGCCCGCCGTCAAGCTCGCTGCCCGGCGCCGCCGCGAGATCGTCGCGGTGTTGCTGTTCAGCGGCAGCCCCATGTTCGAAAGTTCCATCCCGCTCTCCGTCTTCGGCGTCGACCGACAGGACGCCGGAGTCCCGCGCTACCGCCTGCTGGCCTGCGCCGGGGAGGAAGGGCCGCTGCGCACCACCGGCGGACTGGAACTGCGCGCGCCCTACGGCCTGGGAGCCATCTCCCGCGCCGGAACCGTCATCGTCCCCGCCTGGCGGTCGATCACCGGACCGCCGCCCGCCGCCGCGCTCGCCGCGCTGCGCCGGGCGCACAGTGAGGGCGCCCGTATCGTCGGGTTGTGCACCGGCGCGTTCGCGCTCGGCGCGGCCGGCCTGCTGGACGGCAGACCGGCGACGACCCACTGGATGTACGCCCCCACGCTGGCCAAACGGTATCCGTCGGTCCACGTGGACCCCCGGGAGCTGTTCGTCGACGACGGTGACATCCTCACCTCCGCCGGCACCGCGGCGGGGATCGATCTGTGCCTGCACATCGTCCGCATGGACCACGGCCCCGAAGCGGCGGCGGCCCTGGCCAGACGGCTGGTGCTGCCCACCAGGAGAGGGGGGAACGGCAACGGTGCCGACAGTGGTCAGCCACGGCACCTGGACCGGTCTTTACCGGAGGACATCGGCGCCGACCCGCTGGCCGAAGTGGTGGCCTGGGCGCTGGAGCACCTCCACGAACAGTTCGACGTGGAGACGCTGGCGGCGCGTGCCTACATGAGCCGCCGCACGTTCGACCGGCGTTTCCGTGCCCTCACTGGGAGCGCTCCCCTGCAGTGGCTGATCACCCAGCGGGTGCTCCAGGCCCAGCGGCTGCTGGAGGTGTCCGACTACTCGGTGGACGAGGTGGCGGGCCGTTGCGGGTTCCGCTCCCCGGTCGCCCTGCGCGGCCACTTCCGGCGGCAGCTGGGGGCCTCCCCGGCGGCCTACCGGGCCGCCTACCGGGCCCGGCAGCAGGAGTCGGCGGCCGGCCGCGCCAAGCCGGTGACCGACGGTTTCTCGCCCCGGGTACCCGGCCAGCGGGGCCGCCCGGTGGCCTGAGCGCCGCACGTGCCGGGCGGCCCGCCCCACCGGGGGCGGGCCGCCCGCCACGGCGCTTCCGAACACCCGGCGTAGGGTTGTTCGCATGAACGACCGGATGGTGTGGATCGACTGCGAGATGACAGGTCTCTCGCTGATCGACGACGCGCTCATCGAGGTGGCCGCGCTGGTCACCGACTCTGAGCTGAACGTACTCGGGGAGGGCGTGGACGTCGTCATCCGCCCGCCCGCCGCCGCGCTGGCCGGCATGCCGGAGGTGGTGCGTGACATGCACACCGCCTCGGGGCTGCTGGACGAGCTGGACGACGGCACCACGCTGGAGGACGCCGAGCGGCAGGTGCTGGAGTACATCCGCACCCACGCCCCGGAGGCCGGCCGCACCCCGCTGTGCGGCAACTCGGTCGGCACCGACCGGGGCTTCCTCGCCCGGGACATGCCGGACCTGGAGGGGCACCTCCACTACCGGATCATCGATGTCTCCTCGCTGAAGGAACTGGCCAGGCGCTGGTACCCCCGCGTGTACTTCAACAGCCCGCCCAAGGGCGGCCGGCACCGGGCGCTGGCGGACATCAAGGAGTCGATCGCCGAGCTGCGGTACTACCGGGAGGCGCTGTTCGTGCCCCAGCCGGGGCCGGACTCGGACACCGCCAAGCGGATCGCCGCCCGGTACGGCGCCGACTGACGCCGCCCCGGGGGCGTGCGGGTGGTGCGGCGCCGGGCGCGTGCCGCGCCGGTATCGCGCCGGTACCCCCGGAGGGAACGCGGGAGCGAAGTGCCCCGCGCACCCTGTACACTCAATACGGCCGAACGGAGAGGGCGGGAAACCGCCTCCCGAAACGGTCATGGTGGGTGTAGCTCAGTTGGTAGAGCACCTGGTTGTGGTCCAGGTGGCCGCGGGTTCGAGTCCCGTCACTCACCCTTCTCGGTACAGAGGGCCCGGTTCCGTAGTGATACGGAACCGGGCCCTTCCGCGTGTGCGTGCCGGGGGCGGTCAGGGCCCGGCCGAGGGCCCCGCCCCGGGGCCACCCTCGTTCCGCTGTCGGGGCGTTCGGCATGGTGGTGATGATGGAGGCGGCTGTGACGCGACAGCTGAACCTCCCAAGGAGAGCCGCATGCTTCCCTCCACCCTGCTGGACAGCGACCATCTGGAGCCCGGCGAGCGTTTCGAGTTCTGGCGCCACGCCCTCAGCACCGTCATCGCCCCGATGGAGATCACCAGCGACCGCACCGCGGACTTCGAGGGCCGGATGCGGCTGATCATGCTGGAGGACATCCATGTGTTCCCCGTCACCATGCGGGCCGCCGCGGCCCGCCGTACCGCCCGGCTCATCCGGCAGTCGGACCCGGACCTCCTCCACCTCGCGCTGCTCGCCCCCGGCGCCAACCCGCTGGCGGTCAGCCAGCACACGGCGCGCGACGTCACCGGGCCGGGGGAGCTGTACCTGGTGGACACCTCGCGGCCCTTCACCGTCCGGGCCACCTCGTCCGGTCTGCCGCTCAGCGGGCACTGCGTCGAGATACCCAAGAGCCGGCTGAGCCTGCCCCCGCGCACCCCCGTCGGCCGGATCCTGGGCCGCTCGCTGTCCGGCACCCGCGGCTTCGGCGGGCTGCTCGCCCACCTCCTCGGCCACCTCGGCGCGCAGCACCACACCTACCGGCCCTCCGACGCGCCCCGGCTCGCCACCGCCCTCACCGACCTCGTCACCGGCGTCATCACCCAGAACCTCGACGCGGGCCCGCCGCCCGACCCGGCCGTGGCGGAACGCACGCGGTTCCTCGCCATCAAGGAATTCATCGAAAGACACCTGGCCGATTCCGCGCTGACCCCCGCCGCCGTGGCGGCCCACCATCACCTCTCCACCCGCCATCTGCACCGGCTCTTCCAGCAGCACGGCACCAGCCCGGCCGCGTACATCCGCCGCCGGCGGCTGGAACAGGCCCATCACGACCTCAGCACCCCCGCCCGCACCCCGATCCAGACCGTCGCCCACCGGTGGGGTTTCACCTCCCACGCCCACTTCACCCGCGCCTACACCCGGCAGTTCGGGGTGTCCCCCACCCGGACCCGCCGCCGGGTGCTCGACCAGCAGCGGCCCGGGTCCTGACCGGCACCGTCACACCGGCCGGTGTCCCCGGCCGGGCCGGACGCCGGGTTCTTGACCGACAGCGACAAGGATCTTGACCATCCCCGCCACAAGGCGCCCCCGAGGTGGCCAAGTGCCGGGCGTGGCGGTGGAATAGCACCCATCAGCAGGTGAACGGCGCGCCGGGGAAGGCGTGGTGTTCTCCGTCGCGCGCGGAGGATGGAGGAGCGGCACCATGCGACCGGAGAGGTATCCGGGAGCGCCGGTGCGCCCGATCGCCCCGGGCGGGCATCGCCGGCGCCGACCGGCGAGCGGCCGGCCGGCACCACCGCCGTGCCTGCTGACGGGCCGACCCCACGACGGCCCACAGACGTGATCGCCGGCCCGGAATCCCGGGTCACGGTCCCGCGCCGCGTCACCTTCCACCGACGGCGGTCGCGTACCGGTGACGACGTCCGGGCCGCTGCACACCTCTGACCAGGGTGGGCAGCCCGGAGCCCGGCCGGCCGGGGTGGCCCGATGGGGAATCCGTGCGGCACGACCGCGCGGCGGGCCACCCCCGCGGCCGGATGGGGCCGGCCCCGACCGGGGCCGGCCCCGACCGGGGCGCCCGGGCCTCGGACGGCGCCGGGGCGGGCGCCGATCCGCTCCGCGCCGGGAGGACCCGGCCGGCAGGTACCGGGGGTGTCCGGCGGACCGGACTCAGTCGCCGCCTCCGCCGCCCCCGTCACCGCCCCCGCCACCGCTGTCCCCGCTTCCGCCGCCACTGCCGCCGTCGCCGCTGTTGCCGCCGTTCCCGCTGTCGCTTCCCCAGCTCCAGCCCCAGCCGGACCCGCTGCCCCCGCTGTCGTGGGAGGCCGCGCCGGGGTCCGCCGTCCCCGCACCGCCCGGCCGCCGGCCGCCGCCCTTCGGCTGCTCGCCCCGGAAGGCCCGGACGGCGACTCCCGCCACCGTCACCAGCACCACGAGGCCGAGCACCACCAGTACGCCCATGCGTTCCCCCTGTCCGTTCCGTACGGTCTCCGCCGCCGGGTTTTCACGCATTCACATGTTGTCCACAGGCCCGGACGGGCCGTGGGCAGCCTCCCATAGGATCGCCTGGCAGGAGTGGGGGATCCGGGGAGCACCGGAGAGTACCGGGAAAGGGGATGGGACACCGTGGAGATCGCTGACCTCTCGGAGCTGTGGGACCGGGTCACCGGCACCCAGCCCGCGCCCGAGCTGTGGCTGGTGCTGGCGACCGCCGCCGTCGCGCTGGCCGTCGTCACGCCCTACGGCGTGTGGCGGGTCGCGCGGAACACCATCACCATCGCCCACGAGGGCGGCCACGGCCTGGTGGCCCTGCTCACCGGCCGCAAACTGGAGGGCATCCGGCTGCACTCGGACACCTCGGGGCTGACCGTCTCCCGGGGCAAGCCCACCGGCCTCGGCATGATCCTCACCGCCGCCGCCGGCTACACCGCGCCCTCGCTGCTCGGCCTGGCCGGCGCCGCGCTGCTGTCGGCCGGCCGGATCACCGCCCTGCTGTGGGGTGCCACCGCGCTGCTGCTGGCCCTGCTCGTCATGGTGCGCAACGCCTACGGGATGCTCACCGTGCTGCTCACCGGCGCGCTGTTCCTCCTCGTCTCCTGGCTCACCGACCCCGAGGTGCAGGCCGCGTTCGCCTACGGCGTGGTGTGGTTCCTGCTGCTGGGCGGGGTGCGGCCGGTGTGGGAGCTCCAGGCCAAGCGGCGGCGCGGCGGCGCCGGTGACTCCGACGCCGACCAGCTGGCCCGGCTGACCCGCATGCCCGCGCCGATCTGGCTGCTGTTCTTCCACGCCGTCGTGCTGGCCTGCCTGATAGCCGGCGGCGGCAGCCTGCTGGATGCCGCCGCACCCTGACGTTCCGGCCCCCGCCGACCGGGGCCCACGCCCGCCGATCACCGCCCGCCGCGCACTAAAGTGAGCACCATGACCGACCACAGCCTGACCGCCGACCACTGGCCCGCCCCGCTCGCCTCCGAAGCGGTGGAGGCCACCGTCACGGTGCCCGGCTCCAAGTCGGTCACCAACCGCGCGCTGATCCTCGCCGCGCTCGCCGCCGACCCCGGCTGGATCCGCCGCCCGCTGCGCTCCCGCGACACCCTGCTGATGGCCGAGGCGCTGCGGTCGCTGGGCATCGGCATCGAGGAGACCGTCTCCTCCAGCTCCGCCGTCGCCGGGGCCCCCGAGGGCCGCGGCGAGTCCTGGCGGATCATCCCCGCCACCCCGCAGGCGCCCGCGACCGTCGACGTCGGCAACGCCGGCACCGTGATGCGGTTCCTGCCGCCGCTGGCCGCGCTCGCCGAGGGCCCGGTCCGCTTCGACGGCGACCCGCGCTCGCACGAACGCCCGCTGCACGGCGTCATCGACGCGCTGCGCGCACTCGGCGCCCGCGTCGACGACGAGGGGCGCGGCGCGCTGCCGCTGACCGTGCACGGCGCCGGCTCCCTCGACGGCGGCCCGGTCGAGGTGGACGCCTCCGCGTCCTCCCAGTTCGTCAGCGCCCTGCTGCTGTCCGCACCGCGCTTCAACCAGGGCGTGGAGGTGCGCCACACCGGCGCCGTCCTGCCCTCCCTGCCGCACATCCGGATGACCGTCGACATGCTGCGCCGGGCCGGTGCCCAGGTCGACTCCCCCGAATCGGGCGGCGAGCCGAACGTGTGGCGGGTGGCGCCCGGCGCGCTGCTCGGCCGCGATCTGGTCGTCGAGCCCGACCTCTCCAACGCCCAGCCGTTCCTGGCCGCCGCCCTGATCACCGGCGGCAGCGTCACCATCCCCGACTGGCCGTTCCACACCACCCAGCCCGGTGACGCGCTGCGCGAGATCTTCTCCGCGATGGGCGGCGACTGCGTGCTGGACGACCGGGGCCTGACCCTCACCGGCAGCGGCCGGATCCTCGGCATCGACATCGACCTCGGCGACGTCGGCGAACTGACCCCCGGCATCGCGGCGGTCGCCGCGCTGGCCGAGAGCGAGTCGGTGCTGCGCGGGGTGGCCCATCTGCGGCTCCACGAGACCGACCGGCTGGCCGCGCTGACCCGGGAGATCAACGCCCTGGGCGGCGATGTCACCGAGACCGCCGACGGGCTGCGGATCCGCCCGCGCCCGCTGCACGGCGGGGTGTTCCACACCTACGACGACCACCGGCTGGCGACCGCGGGCGCCGTGCTCGGCCTGGCCGTGAAGGACCTGGAGGTGGAGAACATCGCCACCACCGGCAAGACCATCCCCGACTTCCCCGAACTGTGGCACGGCATGCTGGCGGGGCGCGGATAGGCCGGGCGGCACACGATGCGCCGGTACGGCAAGCACACCGATGAGGACGACGTCCGGGTCCGCCCCTCCCGGCACGGCAGCCGCCCCCGCACCCACCGGCGGCCGGCGCACGAGGACGCGGCCGAGGGGTTCGTCCTGACGGTGGACCGGGGCCGGATCACCTGCCTGGTGGGCGAGGTGACCGTCACCGCCATGAAGGCCCGCGAGCTGGGCCGCAAGGCGGTGGTCGTGGGCGACCGGGTCGCGGTGGTCGGCGACCTGTCCGGCAAGCGCGACACCCTGGCCCGCATCGTGCGGGTGGAGGAGCGGACGTCGGTGCTGCGGCGCACGGCGGACGACGACGACCCGTACGAGCGGGTGGTGGTCGCCAACGCCGACCAGTTGGCGGTGGTCACCGCGCTCGCCGACCCCGAGCCCAGGCCCCGGCTGATCGACCGCTGCCTGGTGGCCGCCTACGACGCCGGCCTGGAGCCGCTGCTGATCCTGACGAAGGCCGATCTCGCCCCCGCCGGGCCGCTGCTGGAGACCTACGCCCCGCTCGGGGTGCGCCACGTGGTGACCAGCGCCGAACGCTTCGAGGACGCGGCCTTGGTGGAGCCGGTACGGGAGCTGCTGGACGGGCGGATCACGGCGTTCGTCGGGCACAGCGGCGTCGGCAAGACCACCCTGGTCAACGCCCTGGTGCCCGAGCGGCAGCGGGCCACCGGCCACGTCAACGCGGTGACCGGACGCGGCCGGCACACCACCGTCTCGGCGCTGGCCCTGCCGCTGCCGGACGCCGCCGGCTGGGTCATCGACACCCCCGGCGTACGGTCCTTCGGCCTCAACCACATCGATCCGTCCCGGGTCATCCACGCCTTCCCCGACCTGGAGCCGGGTGCGGAGGGCTGCCCCCGGGCGTGCAGCCACGACGAGCCGGACTGCGCGCTGGACGCGTGGGTGGCCGACGGCCACGCCGATCCGGCGCGGCTCTACTCGCTGCGGCGGCTGCTGGCGACCCGGGAGCGGACGGCGGGCGACTGACCGCCCCGGGCGCCGGCCCGGCTCCGGCCGGGCTCACGGCGTCGCGGTCACGGGTGCGGGTCCGGGCACGGGTGCGGGCACGGGTACCGCTGGTATCTGGGCGTGGGCTCCGGTCCGGCTCACGGCGTCACGGTCACGGATCGGGTACCGGCCCCCCGGGGCTCCGGCCCGGGTCATACGGTCGCGGCGGTCCCGGTGGTCCCGGTGGTCCCGGTGGTCGCATCGGCCCCGGCGGTCGCTGTGGTCGCGGTGGTCCCGGCTGACGGATCGGCCCCGGCGGTCGCGGTCGTCCCGGCTGTCCCGGCGGAAGCGGTCGCCGTCCCGGTCCGCGCGGCGGCGGCGACGGCGGCGCGGTGGGCGGCCGTACGGTTCGTCAGCAGCACACCGGCCAGCGAGCGGTTCAGCGCCACCATCCCACGCACCACCGGCATCGAGGTCGCCAGCAGGAGGGCGCCGACGGCGGTCATGAAGACGGCCTCGCCCGCGTACGAGTCGTTCCCCGTCATCAGCTCCAGCAGCCCCTGGTGGTCCTCCCCGCGCGGCAGGGCCCAGCCCCAGGCGACGAACAGCACACCGCCCACGCCGCCCACCGTCCAGACGACGGCCAGGCAGAAGCCGGCCACCCGCAGCGGCAGCGCCAGCACCATGTGCGCCAGGTCCCGCCACGACTGCGGCTCCGCCAGCGAGCGGACGACGCGGCCGAGGCCGGTACCGCCGGTGGTGCGGTAGTGGTGCGGCGGCAGCGGCCGGCCGGGCAGCGCCTCCAGTTCGCGGCGCTCCACCCGGGCCATGCCCCGGGCGGCCCGCAGCGTACCGGCGAGCACCGGGATGCCGCCCACGATCACCAGGGTGCCCAGGCCCAGAGCGAAACCGGTGACGGCCACGGTGAAGGCCACGATGCCGACCGGCAGGCCCCGCAGGAGGTAGGACAGTTCGCGCCGGAACCGGCCGGCGGCCGGGGGAGTGGAGTAGCTCATGCCCTCAACCCTCGCGCCCCCGCGCCGGGTTCACCAGCGGCCTGGGACGTCAGCCGGGGGTGGTGCTGAGTACACCCTCCGCCTCCCGCCACAGCCGCCGGGTCAGTTCCCCGGCGGGCTCCTCGGTGCTGTACCGGTGGCCGGTGCCCGCCCACAGGCTCAGCCCCTCCGGGTCCCCGGCGGCGGCCGACGCCGCGCGCAGCGGCCGGGTCAGCTGGTGCACCAGCGGGTACCCGGCCGGGGCGGCGGCGGTGTACGCGTTCAGGAAACGGTTGCGCAGCCCGCGCGCCGGACGGCCGGAGAACGCGCGGGTGACGGCGGTCGACGCGAAAGCGCCCGGGGCCAGCGCGGCGCGGTAGGCCGCACCCGTACCCGCCTCCGGCGCCCGCAGATAGGCGGTGCCCAGCTGCGCCGCCGCCACCGTGTCGCACCGGCGCAGCACGGCCGCGAGGTCCGCGCCGGTGGCCAGCCCGCCCGCCGCGATCAGCGGACGGTCCGTCACCTCCCGCACCCGCTCCAGCAGCAGCGGCAACGGCGTGTCGTCCGGGTCGGCCTCCGGGTCGAAACCGCCCCGGTGGCCACCCGCCTCCGGGCCCTGCACACACAGCGCGTCCACCCCCAGGGCCGCGGCCTGCGCCGCCTCGTCAGGGGTGGTCACCGTGCACACCACGGCCGTACCGGCGGCCCGCAGCGCCGCCACCGTCGCGGCCGGCGGCGCGCCGAAGGTGAACGAGACCACGGGCACCGGATCGGCCAGCAACAGCGCCAGCTTCGGCTCCCAGTGGTCGGTGTCGTGGACGTCCGGCTCCGGCAGCGTCACCCCGTACCGCGCGGCCTCCGCCGCCAGTTCGGCGCGGTAGCGCAGCACCGGGCCGAGATCGTCCGGCAGCGGGCGGGGCACGAAGACATTGACGCCGAACGGGGCCGCCCCGACCAGCTCCCGGGTGCGCGCCACCCGGTCGGCCAGCGCCTCGGGGGTGAGATAGCCGGCGGCCAGGAAACCGAGCCCCCCGGCCCGTACCACCGCCGCCACCAGCTCCGGGGTGGCCGGCCCGCCGGCCATCGGCGCCTGCACGATCGGGATGTCCAGCTCACGCAGTTCGAACATGCCCGCAGCGTAACCACCCCGAGCGGGGTGGAGTCCGCTCCACCCCCGGCAGGGGTGCGGGCAGGCTCGTGGCGGCCGGGCCGCCGCTCCTAGCGTTCTGGCCATGCGAGAAGAGAACACAGGGGCGGTGCCGGCGCTGCGGCTCGACGGCGTGCGCCGGGTGTACCCGGGCGGCGGCGGGCCGGGGCCGGCGCTGGACGGGGTGGACCTGGAGCTGGCGCGCGGCCGGTTCCTGGCGGTGCTGGGCCGCTCCGGGTCGGGCAAGTCCACGCTGCTGCGCTGCGCGGCCGGACTGGAACGGCCCACGGCGGGCACCGTCCGGCTGGCCGGAACGCCGCTGGCCGGGCTCCGGCCCAAGGCGCTCACCCGGCTGCGCCGGGACCGCATCGGGTTCGTCTTCCAGGAGCTGAACCTGGTGCCGTCGCTGACCGCGCTCCAGAACGCCGCGCTGCCGCTGCTGCTCGCCGGGGCGGACGAGCGGGACGAGCGGACGCGGGCCCGGGCGCTGCGCGTACTGGACGAGGTCGGGCTGGCCGACCGTGCCGACGACCCGCCGCACCGGCTCTCAGGCGGCCAGCGGCAGCGGGTGGCGATCGCCCGCGCCCTGATCACAGCCCCGGAGATCGTCTTCGCCGACGAACCGACCGGCGCCCTGGACCCGGTGACGGCGGACGAGGTCCTCGGCCTGCTGCGCCGCGCGGTGGACGCGTACGGCCACACGGTGGTGATGGTGACGCACGACCCGGCCGCCGCCGCGTACGCGGACGAGGCGATCGTCCTGGACCGGGGACGGATCGTCCGGCGGCTCGCCGCGCCGTCCGCGGCAGGGGTGCTGGGCGCGCTGCGGGCGGTGGCGGCGTGAACGGCGCGACGGGCGACGGCGCGCGCTCCGGCGCGCGTGGCGCGAGGGGCCGGGCGGGCGCCGCGGCGGTGCTGGCCCGGGCGGCGCTGCGCCATCAACGGCGCTCCTGGCGCACCGTGTTCGTGGCCGTCCTGGCCACCTCGCTGCTGCTGGGCTGCTTCGCGCTCGCCGTGACGACGGTCGCGCTGGGCCGCCCGGCGGTCGAGCGGTACGCGGCAGCGCCGGTCGTGGTGACGGCCGATCAGACCACCCGCCACCGGGGCGCGCAGGCACCGCTC
The DNA here is from genome assembly GCF_900116145.1 of Streptomyces harbinensis. Classification (GTDB taxonomy): domain Bacteria; phylum Actinomycetota; class Actinomycetes; order Streptomycetales; family Streptomycetaceae; genus Streptomyces; species Streptomyces carpaticus. The sequence goes on from NZ_FPAB01000005.1 coordinate 267,511, forward strand.
ACCGAACGGCTCCGGATCCCGGCCTCGGTGGCGGACCTGCTGCGGTCGGTGCCGGAAGTGGCCCGGGTCGTCACGGACCGGGAGTTCCGGGTGCCGGCCGACGACGGCACCACCTACCCGGGACGGCTGTGGGAAGCGGCGGAACTCGCCCCATGGGAACTGCGCGAGGGGCGGGCCCCGGAGGCGGCCGGCGAGGTCGTCGCGTCGGCGGACCTGGACCTGCCGGTCGGCGCCCGGGTGGCCGGATACCGGGTGGTCGGGGTCACGGACGGCCCGGCCGCGCTGTGGTTCACGGCGCCGGAGGCAGCCCGCCTCGGCGGCCAGGACACCGTGGACGTGATCGGTGTGCTGCCCGGACCGGGTGTGTCGACCGGCGCGTTGTCCACGGCGGTGCGGGAGGCCCTGGACGCGGCTGGCGCGGTGGACGCCCGGCCGGCCGATGAGCGCCCGGCGGACGACACCGGGGAACTGCGCGTCCTCACCGGAGACGGCCGGGGCGCGGCGGAAGCACTGGGGGCCGCGCCGCTGTGGCGGGATCTGCTCGCGCTGTTCGGCGCGATCAGCGGCACTGTCCTGATGGTGGCCGGACTCGTCCTGGCGACCCTGATCACCCGGGCGCTGCGGCACCGCGCCGGTGAACTCGCCCTGCTGCGGGCGGTGGGCGCCCAGCCGGGCCAGCTGCGCGCGACGGTCTGCCGCGAGGCGACGGCGGTGGCACTCCCCGCCGCGCTGCTGGGCGCGGCGCTGGCGGTACCGGTGTTCGCGCTGCTGTGGCGCCCGGTGACGGCCCAGGCCGCGACGGCCGGCCTCACCCTCCCGGTGGTGCCCTGGGCGCTGCCCGCACCCCTGCTCACCGCGGCCCTCACGGTGGCGGCGGTCGCCCTGGCCGCCCTCCCGGCCACCGCTGCCTCCGGCCGCCCCACCACCCCGCGAGGCTCCGGAAAGAACCAGCCGCCCGGCGGCCCGGCCCCGGACGGGGGCCGCGCCGTACCCCAGCCGACCGCCGCAAGGCGCCTCCTGCCGCAGCGACGGCAGCCGGCCGCCCCGGAGCCGCCGTCCCGGCCCGGTGCCACCGGGGCTTCCACCTCCGGCGCGGCGGAGGCAGCGGCTGTGGCCCCCGCCCCACGGGCCGCAGCCGGACGGCGGCCGGCCCGGCTCACGGAAGCCTCGGCGGAGCCCCGGGCAACCGGCGGCACGACCGCGACGAGGCGCCTCCTGCCGCAGCGACGGCAGCCGGCCGCCCCGGAGCCGCCGTCCCGGCCGGATGCCACCGGGGCATCCGCCTCCGGTGCGGCGGCTGTGCCGGACGGGGCGGCCGTGGTTCCACCCCCAGAGGCCGGAGCCGAACGGCGGCCGGCCCGGCTCACGGAAGCCTCGGCGGAGCCCCGGGTATCCGGCCGGGTCACCCTGGCGCCGGACGACGGGCCGGGCCACGACCGGGGCACGGCGAGCCCCGGGTCGGCGGTGCCTGCCGACGCCGGTCGCACGGACACCCACGGACCGCGGGCCGGCCGGACGCCGGACCGGCTCGGCGGGAGCCGGAGCACCCCCGGCCGTGCGGGTGCTGCGGCGGATGGACCTGAACGGGGGGCGGGGACCGGCTCGCCCACCACCCCCGCGCCCGTCGCGCCCGCCGCGCCCCCCACCCCCGCGGCCGGGTCCGCCGGGCGGCGGATCGGGGGGCTTGTCGTTCTCGGGCTCGGGGCCGCCTCCGCCGGGAGTGCCGTCGCGCTGCCGGGGGACGGGGCCGCCGCCGCTGCCGGGGCGGCTGTGGTGGTCATGGTCATCGGGTGCGCGCTGCTCGGGCCGTGGATCGCCGGGTGGGTGCTCGGCCTGCTCGCCCGGCCGCTGCGGCGGCTCGGCGGGGCCGGTGGGTGGCTGGCCGTGGCGCACGGGCGGGCCGACTCCGCGCGGCTCGGCGCGGCCATCGTGCCGATCGTGCTGGTGACCGCCTTCGCCGTCGTCCAGCTCGGGGCCGACGCCAGTGTCCGGCACGCCACCGCGGAGCAGGCCCGGGCGGCGGGGAGCGCGGAGGGGGCGCTGGCCACCACCGTGCTGACCACCCGCAGCGAACTCGGCGATCCCGTCATCGACCGGCATCCCGCCCTCGGCGTCACCGCCGAGGAGCTGCGCGCTCTCGACCCCGGCGTCCGCGCCGGTGATCTCGGCGCGCTCGGCCCCGGCACCGTGGCCGTCGGCGCCGACCGGGCCCGTGCCCTGGGCGCCGGCGTCGGGGACACCCTCACCCTCCGGTACGGCGACGGCAGCGAGGCCCGGCTGCGGGTGGTGGCCGTGTACGAACGCTCCCTCGCGCTCGGCGCGTTCCTCCTCGACCGCGGGCAACTCGCTCCCCACGTCACCGACCCGGACGCCCCGCCCGCGCCGACCCCCGCCCAGGATCTGGAACGTCGCCTGTCCACCGCCGCCGTGGCCGCCATCGCCGCCCTCGCGCTGCTCGCGGTGTGCTCCACCCTCACCGTGATCACCGTCGCCCGTCGCCCCGAACGCGACCTGCTGCGCCGGGTGGGCGCCGGACGCGGCCAGCTGGGCATCATGCTGGCCGTCGAGGCCGCCGTGGTGGCGGTCACCGGGCTGCTGCTCGGCGCCGCCGTGGCCGCGCTGCCGCTCACCGCGTTCAGCTGGGCGACCCTGCACGCCCCGCCCCATCTGCCGCCCGGTCAGGCGGCGGCCCTGGTGGCGGCCGTCGTCCTCACCACCGCCGCCGGGTCGCTGCTGCCCGCGCTCAGGCGTTGAGGTAGGCCAGCACCGCGCGGACCCGGCGGTGACCGGTGTCGGTGGGCGGCAGGCCGAGCTTCAGGAAGACGTTCCCGATGTGCTTGTGGACGGACCGCTCGGTGATGACGAGGGCCGCGGCGATCGTCGCGTTGTCGTGGCCCTCGGCCATCAGCCGCAGCACCTCGCGCTCGCGCGGGGTGAGCCCCGCCAGCGGATCGCCGCGCCGCTGCCGCGACATCAGCTCGGTGACGACCTCCGGATCCAGCACCGTGCCGCCGGCCACCACCCGGTCCAGCGCGTCCAGGAAGTCGTCCACCCGGCCCACCCGGTCCTTCAGCAGGTAGCCCACGCCGCGGGCCCCGCCGCCGAGCAGTTCGGCGGCGTACGTCTGCTCCACGTACTGCGAGAGCACCAGCACCGGCAGGTCCGGAAGCCGCTCGCGCGCCGCGAGCGCCGCCCGCAGCCCCTCGTCGCGAAAGCCGGGCGGCAGCCGTACGTCGAGCACCGCCGCGTCCGGGCGGTGTGCCAGCAGCAGCGGCAGCACCTCGGGCCCGGTGGCCGCCACCGCCGCCACCTCGTGACCGGCCGACCGCAGCAGCAGCACCAGCCCCTCCCGCAACAGGGCGTTGTCCTCGGCGATCACCACACGCACGGCAGCTCCACTTCGATCACGGTCGGCCCCCCGGGCGGGGACGACACGGCGACGGTTCCGTCCAGGGCGGCCACCCGGCGGCGGATGCCGGTCAGGCCGCTGCCGCGCGTCTCGTCCGCGCCGCCGCGCCCCCGGTCGGCCACCCGCACCCGCAGCGCGCCGGCGCGCGCGTCGCGGACGATGTCCACGGTGGCGTGGCCGGCGCCGCTGTGCCGGGCGGCGTTGGTCAGCGACTCGGCGACCACGAAATAGGCGGCGGTCTCCACGGCGGCCGGGGCGCGCGGCCCCGTCTCGATCTCCGGCGCGACCGTGACGGCCACCTCCAGGCCGCTGCCCGCCGCCAGCGCCCGGACCGCGCCGGCCAGCCCCCGGTCGGTGAGCACCGGCGGGTGGATGCCGCGCACCACGTGCCGCAGTTCGCCCAGCGCCTCCTCGGCCTGGTCCTGCGCCTCGTCCAGCAGCCGGCGCGCCGTCTCCGGGTCGCGCTCGTACGCGCGCCGGGCCAGCCCCAGCCGCATGGACAGCGCCACCAGATGGGCCTGCGCGCCGTCGTGCAGGTCGCGTTCGATCCGGCGCAGTTCGGCGCCGTGCGCCGTGATCGCGCCGGCGCGCGTGGCCGTCAGCTCCTCGACCCGCTCCGCGAGCCGCGCCGCGGGCGAGGGCAGCAACAGCGCCCGCGACCAGCTCGCCTGGAGGTCCGCGAGCCGGCCGATCAGCGGCAGCACCACCGCCGGGCGGCGCAGCAGCCCGTGCCAGACGCCGTCCACCAGCACCCCGACCGACCACAGGATCAGCGCCAGGTACATCAGCCCGAGCCCGTACACCAGTTGGGCGCCCACCCAGCGCAGATCGCGGTGCGTGCTGGGATCGGTGACCGCGACCCGCACCCGCTGGAACAGGCCGCCGGTCAGCGGCGGGTAGTGCTCGGGGACCGGGATGCCGCTCCAGGCGGCGCTGCGCCGCCGCTCGAACCCGGCGGTGGCGCGCACCAGCAGCACGAACTCGGGCAGGGCGGCGGCCCCGATCACCAGCAGGGAGACGGCCCCGGCCGCGAGCGCCAGTCCGACCAGGAGGTAGCAGAACAGCCCGATCGCGCTGCCGATCAGCAGCTGGATCGTGGCCCGCCAGGTCGATTCGAGCAGCTCGCGCACCCGGACAGCGTAGGTGAGCGGCGGGCGCGGCACGGTGGAGCCCGCTACACCATCGGTCCGGGAGCCCACCGGATGGGCACGGCCCGCCCCGCGCACCAGACTGACGGCATGAAGTCATTGCTGTGGTGCGTCTTTGTCCTCGCCCTGATCATCAACCCGGTCATCAATCTCACGCTGTCCGACGGCCCGCTCCAGATCGTGCTGTCCCTCGTCTCCGGGCTGACGGTGCTCGCCTCCGGCACCGGCCTGTGGCTGCTGCGCGACCGGGGGGAGACGGGGGCGTACTGAACGGCCGGGGATACTGGTGCGCATGGCCGACTACCACGACGATCTGCGGCTGGCCCATGTGCTGGCGGACGCCGCCGACGCGCTCACCATGGACCGGTTCAAGGCGATCGACCTCCAGGTGGCCACCAAACCCGATATGACGCCGGTCACCGAGGCGGACCGGGCGGTGGAGGAGCTGATCCGTTCCCAGCTGGGCCGGGCCCGGCCCCGGGACACGGTGCTGGGGGAGGAGTACGGCACCACGCAGGGCGGCGGCACCGGACGGCGCTGGATCGTCGATCCGATCGACGGCACCAAGAACTATGTGCGCGGTGTGCCGGTGTGGGCCACACTCATCGCGCTGCTGGAGCAGGACGAGGACGGCAGGGAGCGCCCGGTCGTCGGGGTCGTCTCCGCGCCGGCGCTGCACCGGCGCTGGTGGGCGGCGCTGGGCACCGGCGCGTACACCGGGCGCGGGCTGACCTCGGCCACCCGGATCCGGGTCTCGCAGGTCGCGGACGCGGCGGACGCGTCGTTCGCGTACTCCTCGCTGACCGGCTGGCAGGAGCGCGGGAAGCTCGGCAGCTTCCTGGAACTGTCCCGCAAGGTGTGGCGGACCCGGGCGTACGGGGACTTCTGGCCGTACATGATGGTCGCCGAGGGATCGGTCGATCTGTGCGCGGAACCGGAGCTGTCGGTGTGGGACATGGCGGCCAACGCCATCATCGTCACGGAGGCGGGCGGCCGGTTCACCGGCCTGGACGGGACGGACGGGCCGCTCGGCGTGGACGGCGCCGCCTCGAACGGGCTGCTGCACGAGGTGCTGCTGGCGCATCTCGGGTACGTGCCGGGCGCCGACTGAGGCACCACCGGGCGCCGTCACCGCTCCGTACGCGTACGGCGCCCCGTACGGACGGCCGTCCGCCCGAGCGCGCGCCCCGGCGCCGCTTCGGCCGGCCCGCGCCCGGACAGGCCGGAGCGGCCGTCCCCGCCCACGGGGAACGGCCGCTCCGGTGGGGTACGGCAGGCGCCGGTCAGCCGCGGAGGGCCTGAACCGCGGTCTGGAGTCGCTTGCCGTAGTCTTCGTCCGCCCGGCGGAAGTTCTCGATCGCGCGCTCGGCGATGTCGTCCCGCGACACCTGGGCGATGAAGCCGGCCAGGTTGTTGATCAGGCGTTCCTTCTCGTCCTCCGACATCAGCCGGTAGAGGTTGCCGGCCTGCACGAAGTCGTCGTCCTCGGCGTGCGAGGGCGCCTCGTGCCCGTCGGCGGTGCCGGTGACCGGGGTCGGCGCCCACAGCGGGCGGCCGGTCTCGGCCGGGCCGCCGAAGGAGTTCGGCTCGTAGTTCTTCGCGCCGCCGTGCCGGCCGTCGTACATCACACCGTCCCGGCCGTGGGTACGGGCCTCGGTGGCGTGCGGGCGGTTGACCGGCAGGTGGTCGGCGTTGATGCCGACCCGGTAGCGGTGGGCGTCGCCGTAGGCGAACAGCCGGCCCTGGAGCATCTTGTCGGGCGAGGGGCCGATGCCCGGCACGAAGTGGTGCGGGGAGAAGATCGACTGCTCGACCTCGGCGAAGATGTTCTGCGGGTTGCGGTTCAGCTCCAGCTTGCCGATCTCGATCGGCGGGTAGTCCGCGTGCGGCCACACCTTGGTGAGGTCGAACGGGTTGAAGCGGTAGTTCGCCGCTTCCTCCGCCGGCATGATCTGCACCTGCACGGTCCAGGTCGGGAAGTCACCGTTCTCGATGGAGACGCGCAGGTCGCGCTGGTGGCTGTCCGGGTCCTGCCCGGCCAGCACCGCCGCCTCCTCCGAGGTCAGGTTCTTGATGCCCTGGTCGGTCTTGAAGTGGTACTTGACCCAGAAGACCTCGCCGGCCTCGTTCGTCCACTGGAAGGTGTGCGAGCCGAACCCGTCCATGTGCCGGTAGGAGGCCGGGATGCCCCGGTCGCCGAACAGCCAGGTCACCTGGTGGGTGGACTCGGGCGACAGACCCCAGAAGTCCCAGACGTTGTCCGCCTCCTGGGAGCCGGTGTACGGGTCGCGCTTCTGGGTGTGGATGAAGTCGGGGAACTTGATGGCGTCCTTGATGAAGAACACCGGGGTGTTGTTCCCGACCAGGTCGTAGTTGCCGTCCTCCGTGTAGAACTTCAGCGCGAAGCCACGCGGGTCACGGACGGCGTCGGCGGCGCCCAGGTTGCCGGCCACGGTGGAGAAGCGCAGGAAGACCTCGGTCTCCTTGCCGATCTCCGACAGGAACTTCGCCCGGGTGTACGGCGTGACGTCGGCCGTGACCGTGAAGGTGCCGTACGCGCCGGCGCCGCGCGCGTGCACGATGCGCTCGGGGATGCGCTCCCGGTTGAAGTGGGCCAGCTTCTCGATGAGCAGCTGGTCCTGGATCAGGCCCGGGCCGCCCGCGCCCGCCGTCTGGCTGTTCTGGTTGTCGGCTACCGGCGCCCCGGCCTCCGTGGTGAGCGGTCCCGCCGCGGTCTGGTCGGTCATCCCTGTTCACGCCCTTCGTTCATGCAATCCTCGGCGACTTCGGTGCGGACTCTTGGCCTCCGCTGAATCCGATCCTATATTGGACTTTGTCCAAGTCAAGACGTGGCCCGAACTCGTATCGCATCAGGGCCTCGGGAGGCTCACGCTAGGGTGGAACCATGAGTGACCTGCTACAACGACTCCGGGACCGGGGCTGGCGGCTCACCGCGCAGCGGCGCGTCATCGCCGAGGTACTGGACGGGGAGCACGTCCACTACACGGCCGACGAGGTGCACGCGCGGGCTGTCGCACGCCTGCCGGAGATCTCGCGCGCCTCCGTCTACAACACCCTCGGTGAACTGGTGGCGCTCGGCGAGATCATCGAGGTCACCACCGACGGCCGTGCCAAGCGGTACGACCCCAACGCGCACCATCCGCACCAGCACCTGGTCTGCTCCGGCTGCGGCACCATCCGTGACGTACGCCTCACCACCGACCCGCTGCGCGCGCTGCCGGAGGACGAGCGGTACGGCTTCACCGTCTCGGAGGTGGCCGTCACGTACTACGGCAGCTGCCCGGTGTGTTCGGGTGCCGCCGGCGGCTGATTTGCTCCCGGGCGGTGGCGGACGCTACAGTAAAGGCACAACGACGCGGGGTGGAGCAGCTCGGTAGCTCGCTGGGCTCATAACCCAGAGGTCGCAGGTTCAAATCCTGTCCCCGCTACGGAAGCCGAAGGGCCCGGATCCGATCAGGATCCGGGCCCTTCGCACGTTCGCCGGGCGAACGGGGAGAATCGACGCCATGGACGCTACTCTTCAGTATCTTCTCGACCTGCTCGATCTGGAGCGGATCGAGCAGGACATCTTCCGGGGCGCCAGCCACCCCTCGGTCATCCCCCGGGTCTTCGGGGGCCAGGTCGCTGCCCAGGCCCTGGTCGCCGCCTGCCGCACGGTCGATCCGGACCGGCTGCCGCACTCGCTGCACTCCTACTTCCTGCGCGGCGGCGACCCGGGCGCCCCCATCGTCTACACGGTGGACCGCATCCGCGACGGCCGCTCCTTCGCCACCCGCCGGGTGGTGGCGGTCCAGCACGGGCAGCCGATCTTCCATCTGTCGGCGTCCTTCCAGCTGCCCGAGGACGGCCTGGAGCACCAGGAGCCGATGCCGCCGGCCCCCGACCCGGAGACCCTGCCGGACGGCGAGGAGGTGCTGCGCCGGTACGCCGACCGGTTCGCGCACCCGGCCGTGGCGGACCTGCTGCTGGAGGCACGGCGCGCGGTCGACCTGCGGTACGTGGCGGAGCCGCCGTTCGCGACGCCGGGCCGGCGGCGCGAGCCGCGCTCCCAGGTGTGGTTCCGCACCAACGGCAAGCTGGACGGCGACCGCGACGACCCGATGCTGCACATCTGCCTGGCGACGTACGTCTCCGACATGACGCTGCTGGACTCGGTGCTGCTCGCGCACGGGCGCGGCGGCTGGTCGGTGGGCGATGTGGTGGGCGCCAGCCTGGACCACGCGATGTGGTTCCACCGGCCGTTCCGGGCGGACGAGTGGCTGCTGTACGACACGGACTCGCCGACGTCGGGCGGCGGGCGCGGGCTGGCGCGCGGCCGGATCTTCACCCGGGACGGGCAGCTGGCGGTGTCGGTGATCCAGGAGGGCGTGGTCCGCGTCCCCCGGGAGGAGAGCGCGTAGCGCCGGGCGGCGTACCGGCGTACGGGGGAGGGCCGCGCCGTCAGCGGTGCGGTGCCGGCCGCCGGACCCAGGTGGTCCACAGCGGTCGGTAGCCGGCGCGGTGCCAGAACGGGCCGGACAGCGGGTTCAGGGCCGCGTAGTGCAGCAGCGTGTGGGTGGCGCCCGCCTCGGCGAGGGCGAGGTGCGCGGTACGGACCAGGGCCGTACCGGTACCGGCGCCGCGGTCGGCCGCCTCCACCATCAGGGTGGCGAGATAGCCCGCGCGGCGGCCGGAGGTCAGCCGGGCGGCCCAGGCGGCGTTCGCGGGCGGCTCGGCGTGCAGCAGCCCGGTGATCCGCCCGTCCCGCTCGGCGACCCACACCCAGGCGGCGGGGTCCGCCAGCCGCTGCCGGGCGTGCCGGCCGGACGCCTCGCGCCGTACCGTCCCGCCGAACTGCTCGTCCCAGCGCAGCTCGTCCAGCCACAGCGCGACCGCCCGGTCGAGCTCGGCCGGATCGCGCGGCACCAGCGGTCTGACCAGCGGATCGCCGGCGCCGGGCGGGCCGGTGTCCGCGGGGTGCGCGCCCGTGGTGCGGACGGCCGTCACCGTCTTCGGCGTGAAGCCGTGGGCCAGCAGCACCGGGGTGACCTCGGTGTCCCGGCTCGGCCAGGTGAACACCGCCTCGGCGTCCCCGGCCGGGTGGCCCCCGGCGGCCATCCGCTTGTCCCAGGCGGCCAGCAGCCCGTCCAGCGCGCGGGCCGGGTCGGGGCCGGTGAGCCGGGCGTGCAGTTGGTGGCGGTCGAGCGCCGACCAGCTCGCCTCGTACGCCGCCGGGTCCAGGCGGCGGCGCCGGTAGCGGGCCTCGGCGCCCGGGAGGGTGAAGGTGATGTCGCCCTCGGCGGGCTCCGGCAGGGCGTGGACGGCGGGCAGCAGCGGATCGAGGGCCCGCAGCCGGGTGTCCCTGGGCGTTCTCGTGCTCGTGCTCGTACGCGTCACGGACGTCACGCCCGGGAGCCTACGCGAGTCCGGCCGCGTGCAGGAGGTAGGCGGTCATCGGCTCGTAGTAGCGCGGATTGGTCACGTGATCGTCCAGCGGGACGCAGACCGACAGGGTGCCCTCGGCCTCGGCGAGGAAGAGCGCCGGGTCGTTGCAGTCCGCGTAGCCGATGGCGTCGATGCCGTACTGCGCGGCGCAGCCCGCCCAGCCGTGGTCGGCGACCACCAGATCCGGCGGCGCCTGGCCGTCCGCCGCCAGGGCGTCCAGGATGGCGGCCATCGGGTGCGGGGAGTGGGTGTGCCACAGGGTGGCGCCGCGCTCGTACATCGCCACCCCGGCCATCTGCGCGACCACCCCCTCGTCGGCGGTGAGCCCGATCGGCACCTTGACGATGTCGCAGCCGGCGGCGGCCAGCGCGAAGCCGGTGCGGGCGTGCACGTCCAGCAGCCCGCCCGGGTGCCCGGTGGCCAGCAGCACCCGCTGCCGGCCGTCGGCGGCCTTGCGCAGGGTGGTGGCCGCGCGCTCCAGGGCGTCGATGGTCAGCTCGGGGTCGATGGTGTCCTGGCCCTGCCGGTGCTCGGGGTCCTCGTTGACGCCGCAGCGCTCGGCCATCACGGCGAGCACGTCCTGCTCGTCCGCCCAGCGGTCGCCGAGTTCCAGGCCCAGCCAGTAGTGCCGGTTGCCGTTGGCCAGTTCCCGGTAGTGGGAGAGGTTGTTCTCCCGGGGGGTGGCCACGTCTCCGGCGATCCGGGCGCGTATGAGGTGTTCGGTCAGTTCCGGGCGGGAGGGCACGTAGGACAGGGGCGGCATACGGCCAGTATCGCCCCGGTGGGGGTGGTTGTGGGCGCCTGTCGCCGAGCTGTGATCTCAGGGAAGGGTGCGGATACCGGGACCGTCGTGAGTGATGGCCACGGTGTGCTCGACGGGGGCGGCGCGCGAGCGGACGGCGCGGGCCGCCTCGGTACCGGCGGCCGGGTCCGCGTCGGTCTCGATCTCCGCCATGAGAGGGCTTCCGCCCGGGGCGCGCCAATTTCTATACCGGTAGTATCACGGGCATGGTACGCAACCCCCTGACGCCCGAGGAACGCGAGCGCGGCCGGCGGCTCGGCCTGCTGCTGCGGGAGGCGCGCGGCGGACGCAGCATGACCGAAGTCGCGATGGCCGCCGGCGTCTCCCCCGAGACCCTGCGCAAGATCGAGTCCGGCCGGGCCCCGACCCCCGCCTTCTTCACCGTCGCCGCACTGGCCGAGGTGCTCGACGTCCCCCTGGACCAGCTGACGCGCCGCTGCACACCCGACGAGACGGCGGCTGTGGCGTAGGGGGTGCCGCCCGCGCCGGTCGTCGCCCAGCCCGGCCCGGATCGCGGAAGGGCTCGGGCACTGGGCACCGTGCCGCGGGGCGCCGTTCAGTAGTGGTAGCGGGCGGCCAGGATGATGATCTCCCGGTCGGTGACCAGGTAGACGAGGCGGTGCTCGTCGTCGATCCGCCGTGACCAGGCGCCTGGCAGGTGGTACTTCAGCGGCTCGGGCTTGCCGATGCCGGAGAAGGGGTCACGGCGGGTGTCCTCGATGAGCTTGTTGATCCGGGCGAGCATCTTGCGGTCGTTCCTGAGCCAGGAGGTGTAGTCCTCCCAGCCCTGATCCTCGAAGACGAGTCTCACTCCGGCACCGTTCCGGTGTCCGGTGCGTCGGGGTCGATCAGTTCGCGTTCGCTGACGCCGCGCCCGCTCAGGGCGTTCTCGTACGCCTTGAGCAGCCGGCGCGCGTTGGCGGGGGAGCGCAGCAGGTAGGACCCTTCGCGCAGGGCGGCGTAGTCCTCGGCCGACAGGAGGACGGCATTGCCGTGCCGGGACACGATCTCCACGGCGTCGTGGTCCTCGTTGACCTTCTTGATCAGCGGGAAGAGTTCTCTTCTGGCCTCGCTCGCGGTGATGGACATGGGCGGACCCCTTTCGGCAAGTGGTACCACATACCGTACCAGTCGCCTCGCCAGGTGCCGAGTGCCCGGCCGCACCCCGGTCGGCCCCGGCCGCAGCCCGCCCGGGCGGTCGCCGGCGCGGCTCAGTGGGCCAGTTCCCGGTACAGCCGCAGCCACCGCTCCGGTGGTACCCGGCCGCAGGGCAGGGCGCGGTCCAGGGCCAGGGCGCGGGTGCGGCGGCGGCCGTAGTGGTGGGTCAGGGTCGCGTGCAGGGAGCCGCCCCGGCCGGTGAAGCCGAGGTCGACGAACGCCCCGTACGCCTCCAGTTCGGCCGCCGGGAGCAGCGGGCGGTCCCTGCGGTCCAGGTGCAGCACGGCGGAGTCGGTGCGCGGGACCGGCACGAAGTGCCGGCGGTGGATGCGCGGGCCGAGCCGCCAGGCGTACCGGGGCCAGTTGCGGACGGTCAGCAGGGGCCAGCTGCCGAAGTCGCCGGTGCGTTTGCGGGCGTACTCCAGCTGGGTGAGGAGAGTGGCCGAGGTCAGGTGGGGTGCGGCCAGGCACCAGCGGACGATGTCGGTGGTCCGTGAGTACGGGATGTTGCCGACCACGGCGAAGGGTTCGCGGGGCGGCGTGGCGCGCAGGAAGTCTCCCTGGACGAGGCGGATGCGGGGGTGGGCGGGGAAGCGGCCGGCCAGCGTGCGGTCGATCTCGTAGGCGATGACCCGGCCGGCGGTGGCGGCCAGGGCGCGGGAGAGGTGGCCCTCTCCGGCGCCCGGTTCCACCACCAGTGCGCCGGGGCGCACGCCGGAAGCGTGCACGATCGTCCGGATGCTGGGGGCGTGATGCAGGAAGTTCTGCGACAGGGTGAGTCGGCGGCGTGCCACGTATGCGGTCCTCGGGGTGAGGACAGGCATCGCCCGGTTCGGCGGGCCTGTCCGTGTCGATGTGCTGACACCGGACGGCCCTGGTGGCGTGAGGACTCGGGAAAAAAGCTGAGGTCAGACGGCTGAGGCGTCGGGCGAGTCCTGGCGGACCAGGGCCGGACGCCGCACGCGCGGGCGGGGGGTGTGCTGGGCGGGCCACGCGGCGGCGCGCGGCCCGTTCACGATCGAGTTGAAGCACGACATGGATAAGACGATACGTTCCGTCGCGCGGAACGCGCACGTCCTTTTCTTCACACTGTTGCGGCGGGATGAAATGGCCCGAGGCTGGTGTTGAGCACTGCGGCAGCGATCTTCGGGAGGACACAGGTGGCGGACACCGATCGAAGCGGCACGGACGGCTGGATAAAACGCCTCACCGCGTACTGCTGGCGGCACCGCCGCAACATGCTGCTCTCCCTCGGCGCCTCACTCGCCGGCATGGGCGTCATGGCCCTCATGCCGCTCATCACCAAGGTCATCATCGACGACATCGTCGTGGCCGGCGAAGGCGGCCTCGCGCTGTGGATCACCCTGCTGATCGGCGCCGCCCTCGTCATCTACGGCCTCACCTTCGCCCGCCGCTACTACGGCGGGCGGCTCGGCATCGACGTGCAGCACGACCTGCGCACCGCGATGTTCCGCTCCCTCACCCGGCTGGACGGCCGCCGCCAGGACCAGCTCTCCACCGGCCAGGTCGTCGGCCGCGCCACCTCCGACCTCAGCCTCATCCAGAACCTGCTCTTCATGATGCCGATGGTCATCGGCAACTTCATGCTCTTCGCGGTCTCCCTCACCGTGATGCTCGTCCTCTCCCCGCTGCTCACCCTCGTCGCCCTCGCCGTCATCCCCCTGCTGTCCTGGATCGCCGTCCGCAGCCGCCGCACCCTCTACCCCGCCACCTGGCACGCCCAGAACCGGGCCGGCGCCGTCGCCGGCGTCGTCGACGGGGCGATCACCGGCGTCCGCGTCGTCAAGGGCTTCGGCCAGGAGGAACAGGAGAGCGGCAAGCTCCGCGCCATCAGCCGCGAACTGTTCGCCGCCCGGCTGCGCACCGTACGCCTCACCGCCCGCTACATCCCCGCCTTCAACGCCGTACCCGCCCTCGGCCAGGTCGCCATGCTGGCCCTCGGCGGCTGGCTCGCCACCCGGGGCGAGATCTCGCTGGGCACCTTCGTCGCCTTCTCCACCTACCTCGCCCAGCTCGTCGGCCCCGTCCGGATGCTCACCCTCGTGCTCACCACCGGCCAGCAGGCCCGCGCCGGCGTCGAACGCGTCCTGGAACTCATCGACGCCGAGCCCGAGATCACCGAGGCCCCCGACGCGCACGCCCTGCCCGCCGACGCCCCCGCCCGCGTCGAGTTCGACCGGGTGTCCTTCGGCTACGGCCCCGGCAACCCCGTCCTCACCGACCTCTCCCTGCGCATCGAACCGGGCGAGACCCTCGCCGTCATCGGCCCCTCCGGCAGCGGCAAATCCACCGTCTCCCTGCTGCTGCCCCGCTTCTACGACCCCGACAGCGGCACCATCCGCATCGGCGGCCACGACACCCGCGAGCTGACCCACGACTCGCTGCGCGCCGCCATCGGCCTCGTCCCCGAGGACAGCTTCCTCTTCTCCGACACCATCCGCGCCAACCTCGCCTACGGCCACCCCGACGCCACCGAGGAACAGGTGGTCGCCGCCGCCCGCGCCGCCCAGGCCGACGCGTTCATCCGCGCCCTGCCCGACGGCTACGACACCGTCGTCGGCGAACAGGGCATGACCCTCTCCGGCGGCCAGCGCCAGCGCATCGCCCTCGCCCGCGCCATCCTCTCCGACCCCCGGCTGCTCATCCTCGACGACGCCACCTCCGCCGTCGACGCCCGCGTGGAGCGCGAGATCCACGACGCGCTGCGCTCGGTCATGGCCGACCGCACCACCCTGCTCATCGCCCACCGGCTCTCCACCCTCCAGCTCGCCGACCGCATCGCCGTCCTGGACGGCGGCCGGCTCGCCGACACCGGCACCCACGCCGAACTCACCGCCCGCAGCCCGCTGTACCGGCAGCTGCTGAGCGACCCCGAGCAGTGGGGCGCCGCCCCGCGCGACCCCGCCGGATACGCCGCCGAGGGGGACGAGGACGCGGGCCCCGGCCCGGACGGCACCACCCCCGCCCTGTGGCAGCGCGAGGCCGCGGGACCCGACACCGGCAGCACCGCCCTGATGGGCGGCACCGCCGCCGACCCGGCGCTCCTCGCCCAGGTCGAGGCCCTGCCCCCGGCCACCGACACCCCCGGCATCGACGAGGCCGCCGCCGCCCGCCCCGAACGCGGCGGCTACGGCCTGCGCCGCCTGCTCGCCGGGCTGCGCGTCCCGCTGCTGTGCGCGCTGCTGCTGGTTGTCGCCGACGCCGCGTTCTCGCTGCTCCTGCCGGTCCTCATCCGGCACGGCATCGACCAGGGCGTGGAGAAGGCGGCGTACGGCGCGGTGGCCGCCGCCGCCGTCCTCGCGCTGCTCGTGGTCCTCGCCCAGTGGGCCGCCCAGGCCGGCGGCCTGATCACGGTCGGACGCACCGGCGAGCGCGCCCTGTACTCCCTGCGCGTCAAGATCTTCGCCCAGCTCCAGCGGCTCGGCCTCGACTACTACGAGCGCGAGCTGACCGGCCGGGTCATGACCCGGATGACCACCGACGTCGACGCCCTGACCAGCTTCCTCCAGACCGGCCTGGTCCAGGCGCTGGTGGCGGTCATGACGTTCTTCGGCATCATGGGTGTCCTGGTCGTCATCGACGTCCAGCTCGCCCTCGTGGTGCTCGCCACCCTCATCCCGCTGACCATCGGCACCGTCATCTTCCGGCGGCACAGCGTCAAGGCGTACGAGCTGGCGCGCGAACGCGTGAGCGGCGTCAACGCCGACCTCCAGGAATCCGTCGCCGGACTGCGGATGGTGCAGGCGTTCCGCCGCGAGAGCGACGGGTACGAGCGGTTCACCGACCGCTCCGACGGCTACCGGCGGGCCCGGCTGCGCGGCCAGTGGCTCATCTCCGTGTACTTCCCGTTCGTGCAGCTGCTCGCCACCCTCGCCACCGCCGGGGTCCTCCTGGTCGGCGCGGGCCGGGTCGGCGCCGGCACCCTCACCGCCGGCGCCCTGGTGGCGTATCTGCTGTACATCGAGCTGTTCTTCGCCCCCGTGCAGCAGCTCTCCCAGGTCTTCGACGGCTACCAGCAGGCCGTGGTCTCCCTCGGCCGCATCCAGGAACTGCTCGCCGAACCCACCACCACCCCGCCCGCCGAGCGGCCCCGGCCGGTGCCGGAACGGCTGCGCGGCGAGGTGGAGTTCCGCGGCGTGCGGTTCGCCTACCGGGGCGCCGAGGACGGCACCGAGGCGCTGCGCGGCATCGACCTGACCATCCCGGCCGGGCAGACCGTCGCCTTCGTCGGCGAGACCGGCGCGGGCAAGTCCACCCTGGTCAAACTCGTCGCCCGCTACTACGACCCGACCCGGGGCGCCGTCCGGGTGGACGGCACGGACCTGCGCGACCTCGACCTCAGCGGCTACCGGCACCGGCTGGGCGTCGTCCCCCAGGAGCCGTACCTCTTCGACGGCACGGTGCGCGACGCCATCGCCTACGGCCGCCCCGGCGCGAGCGACGCCGAGGTGGAGGCGGCGGCCCGCGCGGTCGGCGCGCACCACATGATCGCCGCGCTGCCCGGCGGCTTCCACCAGCCGGTGGGGGAGCGCGGCCGGGCGCTGTCCGCCGGGCAGCGGCAGCTGATCGCGCTGGCCCGCGCGGAACTGGTACGCCCCGACATCCTGCTGCTGGACGAGGCCACCGCCGCCCTCGACCTGGCGACCGAGGCCCTGGTCAACCGGGCCACCGACCGGCTCGCGGTGCGCCGCACCACCCTGGTGGTGGCGCACCGCCTCACCACCGCCGCCCGCGCCGACCGGGTGGTGGTCCTGGACCGCGGCACGGTGGTGGAGGACGGCACCCACACCGAACTCCTGGCCCGCGGCGGCCGGTACGCGGCCCTGTGGCGCACGTACGCGGGCGGCGACGAACACCCGGCGACGGAGCGGGCCCCGGTGGGCTGACCCCGCCCGGCGGCCGGCGCCGCCCGGCGGGCGAGAACCGGCGTCCGGACAGGGGGCGTGTCTTTCCCTCGACCGGGTGAAGATCAGCGAAAGGGCGGAAGCGCCGCGCCTCACCGTGTTTAGCTATTGCTCAATACGGGAGGGGGTGCGACAGTGGAGGAGAGCTGGGAGATCTACCTGACACACCAGGTGGACCAGTGACTCAATGACCTGGAGAAGTCCGACCCCGCGTCGTACGTGCTGGTCAACCAGGCCATTCTGGTGCTCTCCCGGGTGGGGCCCGGCGAGGGCAGGCCGCTGGTGGACCGGGTGAAGGGCTCGGTGCTGCACAACCTCAAAGAGCTCCGTCCGGGAACGGCGGGACGGAGCGAGGTGCGGGTGCTCTTCATGTTCGACCCGTGGCGCTGCGCCATTCTTCTGGTGGCCGGCGACAAGGCCGGCGACTGGGACGCCTGGTACCGCCGGGCGATCCCCGAGGCGGAGCGGCGGTACGCCGAGTACCTCACGGACCGGAAGAGGGAGAAGGGGCAGTGAACGGATACACCGGCTGGGCGGCCAGCGGCCACCGTGAACGGGCCGAGCAACTGGCCGGCGGGGCAGAAGCCTTCGACGAGGGCGCGCGGCGCATGATCACGGAGGCGCGCGCCTGGCGGCTCGTCGAGATGCGGCAGGAGCGTGGCCTGACCCAGCAGCAGGTGGCGGACCGCATGGGGGTCAGCGCGGGGCGCGTCTCCCAGATCGAGAGCGGGCAGGTCTCGGGCAGTGAGGTGATCGCCCGCTATGTGCGGGCGCTCGGCGGCAACCTCATCATGGTGGCGGTCTTCGACGACGGCGAGCTGCGCAAGGTCGGCTGAGCCGGGGCCCGCCGCGGGCGGCCGTTACGCCGGGGGTGTGCTGCGGGCGCGTTCGGCCAGGTAGGTGTCCACCGTCTGCAACAGGCCGCCCGGGATCTCCGGTTCGCCCGACCACCAGTGGATCGCCGCGATCTCCTCGTTCGGTGTGAACGGCCGCACCGCCGTGGTCTCCGCCGCGAAGACCGCCCCGTACGCCACCGGGCGGTCCGCGAAGGCGGTCTTCGAGAAACCCACGAAGCGCAGCGCCTCGGGCGCGATCACCTGGCCCGCCTCCTCCCGCAGTTCACGGGCCGCCGCCACGCGCGGCGTCTCCCCCGGGTCGATGCCGCCGCCCGGCAGCTCCCAGGTGCCCCGCTCCCGCTCCAGAACCAGCAGCAGCCGCCCCTCGTGCCGGAGCGCCACCAGGGCGTACGTGACCGGCGCGTCGCCGAACGTCCGCTCCTCCGGCCCCGGTTCCAGCGCGAGCAGCCGGACGTCCAGCGGTCCGGTGGCGAGGGCGTGCGGCTGCTGATCCGTCGTCATACCACCCGACCCTACTGCGGTGCTCTGACAGCCGCCGTCACTCCCAGTGCCGCCAGCGCGAGCGCACCGCCCAGCCACATGGTGGCCACCGGGCCGAAACCGTCCGCCACCCGTCCGCCCAGCAGCGCCCCCAGCGCGATCGCCGCGTTGATGACCATGGCGAACAGCGCACCGGCCCCCTCCCGCGCCTGTGGTGACGGCGCCGCCCGCTGCGCCCAGGTCTGCCCGGCCACCGCCACCCCGCCGTACGCCACCCCCCACACCAGCAGCAGCGGCGCGGCGTACGGCACCAGCAGCACCGTCACGCCCAGCACGCCGCAGATCCCCAGCACCGTGCCGCGTACCGTACGGCCCACCGCCGCGCCCGCCGTGAACGTGCCGGCCAGGCCCGCCACCCCGTACAGCAACAGCAGCGCGCTCAGCAGTGCGCCACGCGTCCCGGCCGTCTCCTCCAGCACCGGGCGGATGTAGGTGTACGCGGCGAAGTGCCCGGTCACCAGCAGTCCCACGATGAGCAGCGGCGCCCGCACCCCGGCGTCGCCGAACAGTCGCAGCACTCCGCCGAGACCGGGCGCTCCGCCGCTCGGCGGCAGCGGTGGCAGCAGGACGGCGAGGGCCCCGGCCACGGCCAGGGACAGCAGCGCGCCGCCGGTGAACGCCGCGCGCCAGCCGGCCAGCTCGCCCAGGTAGGCGCCGGCCGGCACACCGAGCACCGAGGCCGCCGCGATCCCGGAGAAGATCAGCGACGTGGCTCGGCCGGCGGTGCGCGGAGGCGCCAGCCGGGGGCCGAGCCCGGCCGCCAGCGCCCACACCCCGCCCATGGCCACCCCGACCAGCACCCGGGCACCCATCAGCACGGCGTAACCGGGGGCCCACGCCGACAGGGCGTTGGCCGCCGCCAGCAGCAGCATCAGCGCGCACAGGACGTGCCGGCGGTCGGCGCCGCGCGCTGCCGGGACGACCAGCGGGGCGGCCAGCGCCGCGAGCACTCCGGTGACCGTCAGCGACAGCCCCGCCAGCCCTTCGCTGACCCCGAGGTCCCGCCCCAGCGGGGTGAGCAACCCCACCGGCAGCATCTCCGAGGTGACCACCGTGAAGGTGGCGGCGGTCACCGCAGCCACCCTCGGCCAGTACCCGGTATCCCGTTGCTGACCTGCTGTTTTCTCTACTTGCGTCATGCCGTCCAGCCAACTGCGCCGGTGGCCGGGGAACAACGGCGAAGCGCTCACCCTTCCATGAGCGGAGCTCATCGAACGAAGGGACGAGGCGTGGTGGGTGGCGGGCTGGAGATCCGTGAGCTGGAGTGCTTTCTGGTGGTGGCGGAGGAACTGCACTTCGGGCGCGCCAGCGAGCGGCTGTATGTGTCGCAGAGCCGGGTCAGCCAGCTGATCGCGGCGCTGGAACGCCGCGTGGGCGCCCGGCTGGTGGAGCGCACCAGCCGTCGTGTGGCGCTGACCCCGCTGGGTGTGGATTTCCGGGCGGCGCTGGTCCCCGCGTACGGGGCGCTGCGGGCGGCGGTCGAGGAGGCGCGAGCGGCGGCGCGCGGGATGGCGGGGCGGCTGCGGATCGGCTTCCAGGCGCCGTGGGTGGGGGCGCTGATGGAGACGGTCACCGACTTCCAGGACCGGTTCCCGGAGGTGGAGGTCGAGCTGGCCGAGCTGCCGCTGTCGGACCCCTTCGGGGCGGTACGGCGCGGGGAGGTGGACACGGCGGTGGTGATGTTGCCGGTGCTGGAGAAGGACCTGGTGCTGGGGCCGGTGTTCTCCCGGCAGCGGCACCGGCTGGCGCTGTCGGTACGGCACCCGCTGGCCGGCGTCGGTGCTGCCGGGAAGCTGACGGCGGAGGACCTGGCCACCGTCCCGCTGATCTCCGCCGCCGGTCCGGCACCGGAGTACTGGCGCGAGGTGCAGGCCCCCACCAGGACCCCGGGCGGCCGGCCGGTACCGCGCGGCCCGGTCGTCCGCACCCTCCAGGAGGGCCTGTCCCTGACGGCCGCCGGGCGTGGCGGGATGCTGCTGTGCGGGACGACGGGGGAGTACCACCGGCGGGACGACATCGTCTACCTGCCGGTCGGTGATCTGCCCGCGTCGGCGCTGGGCCTGGTGTGGCGCCGGGACCATGAGACGGCGCGGATCAGGGAGTTCGCGCGCGGCCTGGCCGAGCGGGCAGGGCGGGCGAGGCGGGTGGAGGGGGTGGAGCGGATGGCGGGCTGAAGGCGCCGCCGCACGGCGGACGGCCTCGGGTACGGCCGGCCCGTCCGTCACACCGGGCCGGCCGCCGGTGCCGGACCGTCCGGAGCGGACCTCCGGAGCCGACCCCCGGGCAGTGATCCACCGCCCTCTCAGATCGCCGGCACCTCCGCGAGCCCCGGGAACTCCCCCGGCTCGTCCGGCACCTCGGCCCAGATTGTCTTCCCCGTGCTGCTCTGCCGGCTGCCCCACCGCTGCGTCAGGTGCGCGACGATGAACAGCCCGCGCCCGCTCTCGTCGTACGCCCGCGCCCGGCGCAGGTGCGGCGAGGTGCTGCTGCCGTCGGAGACCTCGCAGATCACTCCGCCCTGCCGGATGACCCGCAGCTGGATGGGGCCGCCCGCGTGCCGGATGGCGTTGGTGACCAGCTCGCTGACGACCAGTTCGGTGGTGAACACCGCGTCCTGGAGCCCCCAGCTGGTCAGCTGCCGGGAGGCCAGTTCACGGGCGCGCGCCACGGCGGTCGGCTCGGCCGGCACCTCCCAGGTGGACACCTGCGCGGGGGACAGCGCCCTGGTGCGGGCGACCAGCAGCGCGATGTCATCGGTGTGGTGTTCGTCCACCAGCGACTTCAGGACCGTGTCGCAGGTCGCCTCCAGGGTCGGCGCGGGGTGCGCCAGCAACTGGTGCAGCTCGGCCACGCCCTGGTCCAGGTCGTGCCGGCGCGACTCCAGCAGCCCGTCCGTGTACAGCGCGAGCACACTGCCCTCGGGCAGCGTGATCTCCACCGACTCGAACGGCAGCCCGCCGAGCCCCAGCGGCGGGCCGGCCGGCAGCTCGATCGACTGGACCGTGCCGTCCGGCAGCACCAGCGCGGGGGAGGGGTGACCGGCCCTGGCCAGCGAGCACACCCGCGACACCGGGTCGTACACCGCGTACAGACACGTCGCCCCGGTCTCCATCGGGCGGCCCTCCCCGGCCCCGCCGGGGACCTGCGCGTCCTCCTCCTCGCTCTCGCCGCGCATCCGGATGACCACGTCGTCCAGGTGGGTGAGCAGTTCGTCGGGCGGCAGATCGATGTCCGCCAGGGTGCGGACGGTCGCCCGCAGCCGGCCCATGGTGGCCGAGGCGTACAGCCCGTGCCCCACCACGTCGCCCACCACCAGCGCCACCCGGGCGCCGGACAGCGGGATCACGTCGAACCAGTCCCCGCCCACCCCGATCATCGAATCGGCCGGCAGATAGCGCGACGCCACCTCCACGGCGGCCAGGTCGGGCCGGCCGCGCGGCAGCAGCGACCGCTGGAGGGTGAGCGAGGTGGACCGCTCGTGGGTGAAGCGCCGCGCGTTGTCCAGGCACACCGCCGCCCGGGCGCCGATCTCCTCGGCCAGCAGCAGGTCCGCCTGGTCGAAGCCCTCCGCCCGCCGGTGCCGCCCGAAGATCGCCACCCCCATGGTCGCGCCCCGGGCCCGCAGCGGCACCATCAGCCCCGAGTGCACGCCGTGCTCCCGCACCCGCGCCGCCCGCTCCGGGTCCAGCGCGAACCACTCGGCGACCGCCTCCGCGTCCAGCACCCGCGCCCGGTACTCGCCGCTGGCGGCCACCGCCAGGCCGTGCGGGGACTGCGGCGGGTACTCCAGGGTGTCGCCGACCTCCAGCATGAGTTCCGGCGCGCCCTCCAGCACCGACCGCTGAGCCACCCGGTGCAGGGTGACCGGGCCCGGCACCTGCTGGGCCGGGGGTTCCTCGCCGCGCAGCACCTCGCCGTACAGATCGACGGTGGCCAGATCGGCCAGCCGGGGGACGGCGACGTCCGTCAGCTCGGCGGCGGTGCGGCGGACGTCCAGGGTGCTGCCGATGTGATTGCTGGCCTCGCTGAGCAGCGTCAGCCGTTCGCGGGCGATGGTCAGCCGGGCGACGCGGCGTTCGCGGTCCTCGCGGATGTGGCACACCAGCAGGCTGAGCAGGCAGGCCAGCGCGACCGAGGTCAGGACGGTGTACCGGCCGCCGACGGACAGCTGCGGCACGTGGAAGCCGTACACGGTGGCGGCGGCGCCCAGGGTGGCCACGGCGACGAGCGCGGCCTGCCACAGGCTGAGCAGCCCGGCGGCGGCGAGCGGGGCGAGCAGCGAGAAGCTGGCGTAGCGGGCGAGGTGGCCGGAGGACGTCTCGTACTGGACCACCGTGATGACCGCGACGTAGAGGAGCAGCAGGGTCAGGACGGAGACGCCCCGGAACCGCCGGAGGCGCTGGAAGCGGGATCGCAAGGAAGCCATGGGGTCACCCTCCGCGCCCACCCTAACGCGGATGGGACATGTCGCACCTTCGGTGCGAAAGGGTCAGGGGCGCGGTGGGGCGGTGGAGGCGCGCACCATCAGATCGGCCGGGAGGGTGGCTGTCCGGCCCGCCGGGGCCTCCTCGCGGCCCAGCGCCAGCCGCCCGGCGCGGGCGCCGGCCTCGTGCAGCGGGATGCGGACGGTGGTGAGCGCGGGCGCCGCGTCGATGGCGAACGGCAGATCGTCGAACCCGGCCACCGAGATGTCCTCGGGGATGCGCAGGGCGCGTTCGCGCAGGGCGGCGCAGGCGCCGAGGGCGACCGTGTCGTTGGCGGCGACCACGGCGGTCAGGCCGGGTTCGCGGCGCAGCAGTTCCAGCGCGCCGTCGTAGCCGGAGGCCCGGTCGTAGCCGCCGTGCACCGTCAGCCGTTCCGCCTCCGGCGTCCCGGCCTCGCCGCCGGCCGCGCCCGCCGCGGCGAGCGCCGCGCGGTGGCCGTCGAGGCGCTGCCGGGTGGTGGTGCGGGCGGCGGGCCCGGCGAGGTAGCCGATCCGGCGGTGGCCGAGGTCGAGCAGATGGCCGGTGAGCCGGCGGGCGCCGCCGAAGTTGTCGAAGGTGAGGGCGACCGGCGCGGGCCCCGGGTCCTCCTCGGGGCCGGGTACGGGGCCGTGCGCGCCGCCGGGCGCGGCGCCGTCGGTCGCCGCGGTCAGCGGCTGCCGCCCGCACAGCACCACCCGGGTGCCGCCCGCCTCCAGGCGGCGCAGCCGGGTGGCGAGCGCGCCCAGGTGGTCGGGGTCCTCGACGGTGCCGCCGGTGAGGACGACCGCGGCGGCGCGCTGGCGCAGCAGCAGGGTGAGATAGGTGAGTTCGCGCTCGGGGGAGCCACCGGTGTTGCAGATGATGGCCATCTTCTGGCCGTGCGGGGCCTCCGCGTCGTGGTCGCCTGCCGGGCCGATCTGGGACTGGATGGCGCTGGCCATCACCCCGAAGAACGGGTCGGCGATGTCGTTGACCAGCACGCCGACCAGGTCGGAGGTGGCGGCGGCGAGGGCGCTGGCCGGGCCGTTGACGACGTACTCCAGTTCGTCGACCGCGCGCAGCACCCGGGAGCGGGTGGAACCGGCCACCGGGTAGTTGCCGTTGAGCACCCGGGAGACCGTTGCCGCCGATACTCCCGCCCGCGCCGCCACGTCCGCCAGCGTCACCGACATGCTCCGCCCCGCTCTCCGCGCCTGGCCGCTTTCCGCGCTGCCACTTGTCCCATCCGCTGTGGGCAGGTTAGCGTCTCGTCCTGTAGAAAGCGCTTACTAACCGCGCCGCCGCACCACACGGCCGCCGCGCCGCCACTTTCGGGAGGGAATCCGGCCCATGACCGACACGCCGAACCGCAGGACCGTCCGCATCGCCATGAACGGCGTCACCGGGCGCATGGGATACCGCCAGCACCTCGTCCGCTCGATCCTCGCGCTGCGCGAGCAGGGCGGCCTGCCGCTCGGCGACGGCACCGTGATCTGGCCCGAGCCGATCCTGGTCGGCCGCCGCGAGCACGCCCTCAAGGAACTCGCCGACCGGCACGGTCTTGACGCCTCGAACATCTCCACCGACCTGGACGCCGTCCTCGCCGACGACTCCGTCGACATCTACTTCGACGCCCAGATCACGCTCGCCCGCGAGGAGGCCCTGAAGAAGGCCATCGCCGCCGGCAAGCACATCTACACCGAGAAGCCCACCGCCACCGGTCTGGACGGCGCCCTCGCGCTGGCCCGCCAGGCGCGCGACGCCGGCATCAAGCACGGCGTCGTCCAGGACAAGCTGTTCCTGCCGGGCCTGCTCAAGCTCAAGCGGCTCATCGACGGCGGCTTCTTCGGCGAGATCCTCTCCGTGCGCGGCGAGTTCGGCTACTGGGTGTTCGAGGGCGACTGGCAGCCCGCCCAGCGTCCGTCGTGGAACTACCGCTCCGAGGACGGCGGCGGCATCGTGGTGGACATGTTCCCCCACTGGGAGTACGTGCTGCACGAGCTGTTCGGCCGCGTGGAGACCGTCCAGGCGCTGACCGCCACCCACATCCCGCGGCGCTGGGACGAGCGGGGCAACGCGTACGAGGCCACCGCCGACGACTCCGCGTACGGCATCTTCCAGCTGGCCGGCGGCGCCGTCGCCCAGATCAACTCCTCCTGGTCGGTGCGCGTCAACCGCGACGAGCTGGTCGAGTTCCAGGTGGACGGCACCCACGGCTCGGCCGTCGCCGGGCTGCGCAACTGCCGCGTCCAGCACCGCTCCGCCACCCCCAAGCCGGTGTGGAACCCGGACCTGCCGGTCACCGAGGCGTTCCGCGAGCAGTGGCAGGAGGTGCCGGACAACACCGAGTTCGACAACGGGTTCAAGGCCCAGTGGGAGCTGTTCCTGCGCCACGTGGTGCTGGACGAGCCCTACACCTGGGACCTGCTGGCGGGCGCGCGCGGCGTGCAGCTGGCCGAGCTGGGCCTGAAGTCCTCCGCCGAGGGCCGCCGCCTGGACGTTCCCGAGCTGAGCCTGTAAGGACAGGGAGACCGAGCTGATGATCCGACTTCCCGATGCGACGGGAGCGGTACGGGAGTACCGGCCCCGTACCGACGCCCCCGCCCTGCCCGCCGCCGGCGAGGGCCCGCTGACCTCCCGCATCGTCTTCTCCGCCGCCCACGTCGTCGCCGACCCGTACGCGGACACCACCCCGGACGGCCCCGCCGCCGTCGACTGGGACGCCACCCTCGCCTTCCGCCGCCACCTGTGGTCGCACGGGCTCGGCGTCGCGGAGGCGATGGACACCGCACAGCGCGGCATGGGCCTCGACTGGGCCGGCGCCGCCGAACTGATCCGCCGCTCCGGCGCGGAGGCCAAGGCGCACGGCGGCCGGATCGCCTGCGGCGTGGGCACCGACCAGCTCACCGCCGATGCCGCGCCGTACACGCTGGACCAGGTGCGCGCCGCGTACGAGGAGCAGCTGGCGGTGGTGGAGGAGACCGGCGCCCAGGCCATCCTGATGGCCTCCCGCGCGCTGGCCGCCTGCGCCACCGGCCCCGAGGACTATCTGAAGATCTACGGTGAACTGCTGCGGCAGGCCGCCGAGCCGGTCGTCCTGCACTGGCTGGGCCCGATGTTCGACCCCGCCCTGACCGGCTACTGGGGCAGCACCGACCTGGACGCGGCCACCGAGACGTTCCTGGAGATCATCGCCGACCACCCCGACAAGGTGGACGGCGTCAAGGTCTCCCTGCTGGACGCGGGCCGCGAGGTCGCGCTGCGCCGCCGGCTGCCGAAGGGCGTGCGCTGCTACACCGGCGACGACTTCAACTACCCGGAGCTGATCGCCGGCGACGAGCAGGGCTTCAGCCACGCGCTGCTGGGCATCTTCGACCCGCTGGGCCCGATCGCCGCGCAGGCCGTGCGCACCCTGGACACCGGGGACACCGCCGGCTTCCGGGCCCGGCTGGACCCGACGGTGGAGCTGTCCCGGCATCTGTTCCAGTCGCCGACGCGGTACTACAAGACCGGTGTGGTCTTCCTGGCCTGGCTCGCCGGCCACCAGGAGCACTTCACCATGGTCGGCGGCCTCCAGTCGGCCCGCTCCCTGCCGCACTTCGCCCGCGCCTACGAACTGGCCGACGGCATCGGCCTCTTTCCGGACCCGGTGCTGGCCGCCGGGCGGATGAAGTCCCTGCTGGCGGTGTACGGAGTGGAGCAGCCGTGAAGTTCTCGATCAACCAGATGACCGTCAAGCAGCTCAGCCTCCCCGAACTGGTCAAGGGCTGCGCGGACCTGGGCATCGCGGGCGTCGGCCTGTGGCGCGAGCCGGTGCGGGAGTACGGGGTGTCCGCCGCCGCCGCGCTGGTGCGCGAGGCGGGGCTGACCGTCACCACGCTGTGCCGGGGCGGGTTCTTCACCGCGATCGACGCGGCCGAGCGGGCCGCCGCGCTGGCGGACAACCGGCGCGCCATCGACGAGGCGGCCGAACTGGGCACCGACACCCTGGTGCTGGTCTCCGGCGGGCTGCCGGCCGGCAGCCGCGATCTGGCGGGCGCCCGCGAGCGGATCGCCGAGGCGCTGGCCGAGCTGGGCCCGTACGGCGCGGAGCGCGGGGTGCGGCTGGCGATCGAGCCGCTGCACCCGATGTACGCGGCCGACCGGTGCGTGGTCTCCTCGCTGGACCAGGCGCTGGACCTGGCGGAGCGGTTCCCCGCCGAGCAGGTCGGCGTGGTGGTGGACACCTACCACCTGTGGTGGGACGACCGGGTGGCGGACGGCATCGCGCGGGCGGGCGCCGGGGGCCGGATCCACAGCTTCCAGCTGGCGGACTGGGTCACCCCGCTGCCGGCCGGGGTGCTGAACGGACGCGGTCAGATCGGCGACGGCTCGGTGGATATGCGGTGGTTCGCGGACCGGGTCACCGAGGCCGGGTACACCGGCTGGACCGAGGTGGAGCTGTTCAACGACGTGCTGTGGTCGCGGGACGGCCAGGTGGTGCTGGCCGAGACCCTGAACCGGGTCACCCAGCACCTCGGCTGAGCGCGAGCTGCGCGCGCGGCGCGCGAGGACCGGGCGGTACCGGCGGACACGAAGCCGCCGGTACCGCCCTTGCCGTGGTGGCGGTAACCCCGGGGCCGTCAGCCGCAGGAGTTGCAGGGCGGGCAGGTGGTGACCGTGACGTCGTCGATGACCGGCCCGTGGGCCGACGCGGTGGTGCTGACGAACGACAGGGTGGTGGCCGTGGCGGTCGCGACGAAGGTGAACTGCCGGTAGACGTAGCCCATGTCGGTGGCGGACTTCCCGGTGATGTCGAAGCTGAAGTCCTGGAAGTTCTGGCCGTCGATGAGCACCTTGCCGGTCTTGACGGTCGGCGCCCCGCCGAAGTTGCCGGCGAGGGCGTACGTCACCGTGTACGTCGTCCCGGGGACGGTGGTGAAGGTCTGGGCGATGGTCCCGGCGGTGCCACCGCTGAGATCCACGCTCTGGTCGCCCTCGGCGGCCTGCCAGAATCCGGCGCCGATGAGGTCGACGGAGCCGCTGGTGATCTGCCAGGGGCCGATGGTCTGGCCGGCCGGCAGTTCCACGAACCGCCCCGGGGTGACGACGGGGTACTCGAAGCTGCCGTTGTCGAACCGGCTCAGCAGCGGGGTCGCCGAGGCGGTGTCGTCCGCCGGGGCCGCCACGGCGGCGCCGGTTCCGGCGAGAAGGAGGGACGCCGCCGCGGCGGCGGCGATGAACGTGCGGGAAACGCGCATGGCTTTCCTTCCCCGGGCCATCGCGTCGTTGCGATGTGCCCCGTGGTGAGGGCATGCCCAAAGCCGTGAATCGGTATGTAGGAACATAAATAGTCATTCCATATGTCTTTCTCGCGGTGGTGGGCCGGCCGCTCCCGCCCCGCCCCGGCCCACCACCCCGCCCCACACCCGCCCCGCACCGCTACCGGCCGGCGTACTCCCGCAGATGCCGCCCCGTCAGCGACGCCCGCGCCTCCGCGCCCCGCCCGGCCACCAACTCCTGCGGCGTCCCGCTGAACAGCACCCGCCCACCGTCCGCGCCCCCGCCGGGACCCAGGTCGATGATCCAGTCCGCGTGCGCCATCACCGCCTGGTGGTGCTCGATGCACACCACCGAGTTCCCCGCGTCCACCAGCCGGTCCAGCAGCGCCAGCAGCTTGTCCACATCCGCCATGTGCAGCCCCGTCGTCGGCTCGTCCAGCACGTACACCGACGCCTTCTCCGCCATGTGGATCGCCAGCTTCAGCCGCTGCCGCTCCCCGCCGGAGAGCGTGTTCAGCGGCTGCCCCAGCCGCAGATAGCCGAGGCCCACATCCATCAGCCGGTCCAGCACCGCGCGCGCCTGCCCGGAGGGGAAGAAGTCGTGCGCCTCCGTCACCGACATGCCCAGCACGTCACTGATGGAGCGCCCGCGCAGCGTGTACGCCAGCACCTCGGGCGTGAAGCGCCGCCCTTCGCACCGCTCGCACACCGAGGTCACCCCCGCCATCATCGCCAGGTCGGTGTACACCAGCCCGAGTCCGTTGCAGTGCGGGCAGGCACCCTCCGAATTCGCGCTGAACAGCGACGCCTTCACCCCGTTGGCCTTGGCGAACGCGGTACGGATCGGGCCCAGCAGCCCGGTGTACGTCGCCGGGTTGGAGCGCCGGGACCCCCGGATCGGCGACTGGTCGGCGACCGCGACCCCCTCGCGCGGGGACACGTACCCGTGGATCAGCGAACTCTTCCCCGACCCGGCCACCCCGGTCACCACCGTCAGCACACCCAGCGGGACATCCACGTCCACCCCGCGCAGATTGTGCCGGTCGGCGCCGCGCACCGCGATGTGCCCGCGCGGGGCGCGCAGCCGGTCGGGACCGCGCAGCCGCGCCCGGTGCTCCAGATGCCGCCCGGTCAGCGTCCCCGACGCCCGCAGCCCGGCCAGGTCTCCCGCGTAGCAGACCTCCCCGCCCGCCGCGCCGGCGCCGGGGCCGAGGTCGATCACGTGGTCGGCGATCGCGATCACCTCCGGCTTGTGCTCGACGACCAGCACGGTGTTGCCCTTGTCGCGCAGCCGCAGCAGCAGATCGTTCATCCGCCGGATGTCGTGCGGGTGCAGCCCGGTGGTC
Source organism: Streptomyces harbinensis (assembly GCF_900116145.1). Lineage (GTDB taxonomy): Bacteria > Actinomycetota > Actinomycetes > Streptomycetales > Streptomycetaceae > Streptomyces > Streptomyces carpaticus. The sequence continues at coordinate 296,844 of NZ_FPAB01000005.1, forward strand.
GGCTCGTCGAAGATGTAGGTGACGTCGGTGATGCTCGACCCCAGGTGCCGCACCATCTTCACCCGCTGCGCCTCGCCGCCGGAGAGGGTCCCGGCCGGGCGGTCGAGGGAGAGGTAGCCGAGGCCGATCTCCACCAGCGAGTCCAGCAGGTCCCGCAGGTTCTCCAGCAGCGGGGCGACGGACTCGTCGTGGACATCGCGCAGGAAGGCCGCCAGGTCGCTGATCTGCGCCGAGGAGCAGTCGGCGATGTTCCAGCCGTTGATCCGGGCTCCGAGCGCGGCGGCGTTCAGCCGGGCCCCGCCGCAGTCCGGACACGGCGCGAACCGCACCGCCCGGTCCACGAACGCCCGGATGTGCGGCTGCATCGCCTCCCGGTCCTTGGACAGATACACCCGCTGGACCTTCACCAGGAGGCCCTCGTAGGTGATGTTGTTGCTGCCGACCTTGATCTTGGTCGCCGGTTTGTGCAGGAAGTCCTCCCACTCCCGCTCGGTGAAGTCCTTGAGCGGGGTGTCCGGGTCGTAGAGGCCGGAGAGCGCCATCGTCTGCCAGTACCAGTTGTCGACGGCGAAGTTGGGCACGGTGATCGCGCCCTGGTTGAGGGACAGTGCGCGGTCCACGAGCTGGTCGATGTCGATCTCGGAGACCTCGCCGAGCCCTTCGCAGCGCGGGCACATGCCCTCGGCGCTGTTGAAGCTGAACGCGCTGGAGGTGCCCACGTACGGGGTGCCGAGCCGGCTGAAGACGATCCGCAGCATGGTGTACGCGTCGGTGGCGGTGCCCACGGTGGATCGGGAGTTGGCGCCCATCCGCTCCTGGTCGACGACGATCGCGGCGGTCAGATGGTGCAGCCCGTCGACCTCGGGGCGGGCCTGGCGCGGCATGAAGGACTGGATGAACGCCGTGTAGGTCTCGTTGATCAGCCGCTGCGACTCGGCGGCGATGGTGCCGAAGACGAGCGAGGACTTCCCGGACCCCGACACGCCGGTGAAGACGGTCAGCCGGCGCTTGGGTATGTCGACGTCCACCTTCCGCAGATTGTTCTCCCGGGCGCCCCGGACCTGGATGACGTCGTGGCTGTCCGCGGCTGCGGCGGGGGTGTGGTGCATGGCGGGATGTCTCCTCGGTGACAGGGAGGGCGGTAGGGCGGTGACGATGGGCGGCGTACAGCGTACTCTATACGTAGTACAGAGTACGCTGTACGCGTACGGGAGCGGCGGCGGGGCAGCGGCCCGCACGCCACCGCCACCCCGGCCGGCCCTCCGCACGGCCCGCGCCCCACCCGGCCACCGGACCGCCACCCGCCGCCGGAGACAATGACCCCATGGACACCGACAGGCAGAGGGACGCCACCCGCTCACTCCGCCTGCTGTGGCGCGAGCCCGGCCCCCCGCCCGCCACTGCCCGCGGCCCCCGCCCCGCCCGCAGCGTCGACGACGTGATCCGCACCGCCATCGCCATTGCCGACGCCGACGGCCTCGACGCCGTCACCATGCGCCGCGTCGCCCAGGACCTCGGTGTCACCCCCATGACGCTCTACACCCACGTCCCCGGCAAGGCCGATCTCCTCGACCTCATGCTCGACACCGTCTACCAGGACATGCCGCGCACCCCCTACCCGCCCGACGCCACCTGGCGCGACCGGGTCACCGCCGTCGCCGACGCCAACCGCGCCCTCTACCAGCGCCACCCCTGGGTCGCCCGGCTCCCCACCACCCGCCCGCCGCTGGGCCCCGGCGTCCTCGCCAAGTACGAACACGAACTGCGCGCCCTCGACGGCCTCGGCCTCGACGACCTGGAGATGGACGCCGCGCTCGCCCACCTCCTCGCCTTCGTCCACGGCACCGCCCGCGCCGCCCTCGACCAGCGCACCACCGAACGCGAGAGCGCCCTCAGCGACCAGGAGTGGTGGGACACCCACGGCCCCGCGCTCGCCCGCGTCCACGACCCGGCGCGCTTCCCGCTCGCCAGCCGCGTCGGCCTCGCCGCCGGCACCGCCCACCAGCACGCCCACGCCCCCGACCACGGCTACGCCTTCGGCCTCGCCCGCGTCCTCGACGGCCTCGCCGCCCTCATCGACCGGGACCGCGACCGGCGCACACCGTAAGACGCGCGCGCCCCACCACTACCAGTGAACCCCCGCCACCCCAGGCGCCCCTCCGTGCCCCCTGCTCACCACCGGCCCCACAGCGTTTCACTGGCGCCAACACAGCGGCACTCATCAGGAGTTCATGGTGACAGCGGTGACGTCGGCGACACCCGGACCGGCGACGGCGACGGCGACGGCGGCAGCCCCGACAGCGGCGGCGGCCACGGCGGCTTCAGCGGCGGCGGCAGCGGAAGCGACCGCTACGGCGGCGGCAGCGGCAGCGACGGAACGTACCGGACGGCTGGGCCCGCTCATCCGCCTCGGCAGACCCAAATTCCTCTTCCACAGCCTGCTCGCGCTGTGCGCCGGAACCGAACTCGCCGTCCACGCCGGAGCCCGCCCCGACACCGCGCTCCTCGCCCTCGTCCTCGCCTTCGGTTGCTGCGCCCACCTCATGACGTACTACTGCAACGACTACTTCGACCTGGAGGCCGACCGCGCCAACCCCGCCCCCACCGCCTGGTCCGGAGGCAGCCGCGTCCTCACCGACCGCGCCGTCACCCCGACCGCCGCACTCGGCACCGCCTTCGTCCTGCTCCTCGTCTCCGTCGTCCTCCTCACCCTCCTCCCCACCCCCGGAACCCGGCTGCTCGCGGCCGGATTCCTGCTGCTCGCCTGGTTCTACACCGCGCCCCCGCTCCGCCTGAACTACCGGGCGGCCGGCGAACTTGCCTGCGCCCTCTCCCTGCACGGCCTGCTGCCCCTGCTCGCCTGCCTCGCCCAGCTCGGCGGCATCCCGGCCACCGCCTGGGCCTGCGTCGGAGCCCTCGCCGCGTTCCAGTACCTCCAGCTGCTGGTGCTCAACCTCGCCGACCTGCACGGCGACCTCCGCGTCGGCAAGATCACCGTCGCCGGCGTACTCGGCCCGCGCCGTACCGTCCGGCTGTACGCGGCCGGGCAGGCGCTCACCTATACCGCGCTCGCCGCCGCCGGACTCACCGGCGTCATCCCCGTCTGGACCACCGTGCTCCTGCTCGCCACCCTCCCGCTGCCCTGGGCGGCGGCCCGCGCCATGCGCACCGGCGACCTCACCACCCCCACCACCACGGCGGCCACCCTCCAGCTCCCGCTCGCCTCGGCCGCCGTCCTCCTCGGGTGCACCCTCACCACCTGGGACGGCCGGATCACCATCTGGCTCGTCGTCAAGGCCCTCGCCCTGGCCGCGTTCGCCGCCTGGTGGCGCCTCTCCCGGCGCCGACCCCCGGCACGGGGGCGCTGACGCCCCGTCCGAGCGCCCCGCGCCCCGCGCCCGGTCCCCGGGCCGGGGCGCCGCCACCGCGCGTTACGCCGCCCGGGTCAACGCGCCGAGCACATGCCCCAGTTCGTTCGGCAGGACGGCGATCAGCACCGCGCCCTCGGCCGACGCGCACTCCACGATCCGCGCCCCGCCGTTGAGCTTCATCGCCTCGCGCAGCGAAGGCGACCGCATCCCCACCTGCCGCAGTCCCGCCGGAAGAGCGAGCGCCGCACCGGCCCGGGTGCTCCCCTTCCACTCCACCGTGCCGGGACCGATCAGCAACCGACCGCGCAGCCACCGCCCCGGGCGCCCGGGATGCATCAGCAGACACGGCACCCGGATCACGTCCCCCTGAGCGGCGGCTTCGGCACGCCGCGCCACCCTGCGGCGGAACAGCCACGCCGTGACTCCCGCCGCTATCAGCCCCATCACGATTCCGATCATGGGCACATCCAAGCAGCGGCCGGCCCCCGTGCCCACCCCCGCCCCCGCCCGACCGTGGCGGCGACGCCACGTCCCACCGGGGGCTCACTCCTCCACAACGGGTGCCGGTGTGTGCGTGATGCCGTTGACGAGGACGTCGAAACCCCAGCGGAATCTCTCCTCCGGGGTACCGCCGATCAGCGCGGGCAGGTGCGCGGCGATCGCCGGATGCGTGGTCGCGCTCGCGGTGCCCAGCGCTTGCACGGTGGCGTTCCAGTCGTCCGCGGCGGCGGGATCGTGTTCGCGCGTCGACTGCTCGGCGGCGGTGGCCGTCGCGCTCTGCAGCAAGGTGTCCACCCCCCAGGCCGCCTGTTCACGGGTGGCCCCGCCGCGGGACAGCAGGCCGAGGGCGCGCTCCACCAGGCGCAGGTAGTTCTCCCCGCTCGGGCGGGCGACGAGCGCGGACCGCGCGAGCTGCGGGTGGGCGAACAGCACCAGGGTGTACGACCTCATCACCGCGCGAAGCTGCTCCCGCCAGTCCTCGCCGCCCTCGTCCCCCGACAGGTCGACCTCGCCGAGCAGGGCGTCGAGCACCGCCGCGTGCAGGGCGGCGGTGTTGGCCACGTAGACGTACAGCGACGCCGGGCCGGTGTCCAGTTCCTGGGCAAGGCGCCGCATGGTGACCTTCTCCAGCCCTTCCCGGCGCATGATCTCCACGGCGGTCTCCACGATCCATCGCCGGGAGAGGGCGGGTTTCGCCGGGCGGTCGCGGCGGCTCAGCGGTTCCCTTTTGGCGGCCATGCCACCGATCGTAACGAACGCGTTCGCCGCAGCCGTCCCAGAACTTGTTCGTAACGAACGCGTTCGTTACGGTGGGGGGTGAAACGCACGCGCGCCTCCACGTCGGCCCCGCGGTACTCGCCGACCCTGATCCCCTCACTTCTCCCCGGAGGTATCCATGAACACCAGCCATGTCCCCATCGCGATCATCGGTGGCGGTCTGGGCGGCCTGACCGCCGGCCGGGTCCTGCAGTTCAACGGCATCGCGGCCGCGATCTTCGAAGGGGAGGCATCGCCCCGGGCCCGCACCCAGGGCGGCATGCTCGACATCCACGAGGCGAACGGCCAGCAAGCACTGCACGCCGCCCACCTGCACGACGCGTTCCGCAAGATCGTCCACCAGGGCGGGGAAGCGATGCGCCTGCTCGGCCCGGACGGCACCGTGCGGGTGGCCGAGGACGACGACGGCACCGGCGACCGGCCGGAGGTGGACCGCGGCGCCCTGCGCGACCTGCTGCTCCACTCACTGCCCGAAGGAACCGTCCACTGGGGCCGGCGCGTCACCGGAGCCCGGCCCCTGGGGGACGGACGTCACGAGGTGACGTTCGCCGACGGCTCGGCTCTCACGACCGACCTGCTGATCGGCGCGGACGGCGCCTGGTCCCGCGTCCGGCCGCTGCTCTCGGACGCCTCGCCCGCATACACCGGCATCTCCTTCGCCGAGACCGACCTGTACGAGGCCGACGCCCGCCACCCCGGCAGCGCCGCGATCGTCGGCAACGGCTTCTTCATCGCCCTGGGCGACGAACGCGGAATCCTCGCCCACCGCGAGAGCGACGGCAGCCTGCACGCCTACGCCGCGCTGAAGGCGGACGAGGGCTGGCTGGACACCGTCGACTTCTCGGACCCCACCGCCGCCAAGGCCGCGGTTCTCGCCCACTTCACAGGCTGGGACCCGGGGCTGCGCAAGCTGATCGCGGACGCCGACACGATCACCCCGCGCCGCATCCACGCCCTGCCCGTCGGGCACCGCTGGGAACGCGTCCCCGGCGTGACCCTGCTCGGAGACGCCGCGCACGTGATGTCGCCGTTCGCGGGCGAGGGCGCCAACCTCGCCATGCTCGACGGCGCCCAACTCGCCCTGGCCATCGCCGCCCACCCCGGCGACACCGAGGCCGCGCTGCGCGCCTACGAGAGGGACCTCTTCCCGCGCAGCGAGCAGGCCGCCCGCGAATCCGCCGACAACCTGGACACGATGTTCGGCGAGCAGGGCCTCCAGGAGATGGTCGCCTTCTTCACCTCCGGCCCGGCCGAGGAGCAGCACCACCCCTGATGCGCGCGGCCCGATCGGCATCCGCACCCCCGGACCACCCGGACCACCCGAAGGAGGCGGTGACCATGCTCACGCCCCGTTCCGTTCCCATACGCCCGGGACTCGACCTCGACGTCCGCGCGGCAGGTGAGGGCAGCCCGGTCCTCATCCTGCACGGCGCCCCCGGCCCCGCCGGCATCGCGCCCGTGGCCGACCACCTCGCGACCGGCCACGCGGTCGTGGCACCCACCCATCCGGGCTGGGACGGCACCGCACGGCCCGACGACCTGGACTCCGTACCCGCACTCGCCGCCACCTACCTGGACCTGCTCAGCCACCTCGCCCTGCGCGACGTGACCGTCATCGGCACGTCCTTCGGCGGCTGGGTCGCCGTCCAGACCGTCCTGGACGACCGCGAAGGCCGCATAGCGCGCCTCGTCCTCGTGGACGCCATCGGCCCCGACATCCCCGGCCGGCCGGTCACCATGCCCCCCGGGCCACCGCCCACGGCCTCCGCCCCCGCCCCTGCCCCCGCTGCGGGCCCCTCGCCGACGCGACGGCGCGGCCCTTCCCCCGCGTCGATGGCCGCCCTGCGCGCATACGCCGGACCCGCCATGGCGGACCCCACGCTGCTGGCCCGTCTTCCGTCCGTCACCTGCCCGGTGCTGGTCCTCTGGGGCGGCGACGACACCGTCGTCACCCCCGACTTCGGCCGCGCCTACGCCGCCGCCTTCCCCCACGCACAGTTCGAACTCATCCCGGACGCGGGGCACCAGCCCCTGCGGGAGCAGCCCGAAGCGGTCCTTGCCGCCCTCGACTCCTTCCTCGCACCCCGGGACCGGACCACCCGCCACTGACCCAGCCCGGCAGGCGCAAGGCGGCCCACACCACCACCGCAGCCACCACCCCGTACACCACCCACGGCGACCCCTGCCCCAACTCCCGCACCACCGCACCCGCCGCCCCGCTCACCGCCGCAGGTGCCACACACCCGCCGGCGGCAGATTCGCCCACACCCGCCAGCGGGCCACGCCGTACCGCCGCTGATAGCCGGCCATCACCTCCTCCACCGCCGCGTGCCGTCGCGCCTCCGCCCGCGACGCCACCAGCGAACGCGCGGCCCCCGTCCCCAGATAGGCGAAGTACGACAGCGTCCCGCCCGGCCGCAGCAACTCCAGATAGCGCGCCATGATCCGCTCTACCTGCTCCGGCGCGAAGTTGGTCAGCGGCAGCCCCGAGACGATCACGTCGTACCGCCGCCCCGCCCCGAACTCCTCCACCAGCCCCCGGTGCACCGCCACCCGCCCCGCCCGGCCGCCCGGCCCCGCCCGGTACGCGGCGGCCAGCCGGTCGAGACCCGCCGCGAACCGGGGGTTCGCCTCCACGATGTCCAGCTCACCCCCCACCGGCAGCCGCGCCAGCAGCACCCGCGTCACCGCCCCCGTACCCGCACCCGCCTCCAGCACCGACAGCGGACGCGGCCCCCGCGCCGCCCGTACCGGCTCCGTCAGCACCCGTGCCAGCGCCCGCCCGCTGGGCGCCACCGCACCCGTCGTCCGCAGGTCACGGGCGGCCTCCAGCAGGAACGTCCAGCCACCGGCCCGGCGGCCGGGCAGCACGGGGGACGGGGACGGGGGCGGGGAAAGGGCGACATCATTCATGGCCGCGACGCTAGAAACCCGCCACCCGCCACGGATCCGACCACGGACCACCGCCACCGCCGACCAAAGTGGGGGGTGTGCATGGCGGATCGTCGGACAGGCCGCTCTCCGCCGCTGCCTACGATGTCCGCACGACACCGACACCGCCCGAACGGGCAGCGCCGGTGGTGCTCGCGGCCCGGCCCGGAGCGTACCGGGCCCGTCCCCGCCGGGCATCCTGCCCACCGCCCCCGTACCCGCCCCCGCACCCCACGCCTACGACCCCCGACGGAACGGAACGGCCCTCTCGTGATCCGCGTCATGATCGTCGACGACGACGCCCTCGTCCGCATGGGCCTGGCCGATCTCCTCGAAAGCGCCCCCGACATCGAGACAGCCGCCCAGGCCGCCGACGGCCTCCAGGCCATCGAACGCGCCACCGCCCACCACATCGACGTCGCCCTCGTCGACGTCCGCATGCCCCGCATGGACGGCATCACCGCCATCCCCCGGCTCCGCGCCCTGCCCCACCCACCGAAGGTGATCACCCTCACCACCTTCGACCTGGACGAACACGTCTACGACGCCCTCGCCGCAGGCGCCGACGGCTTCCTCCTCAAGGACACCGACCCCGCCGACATCCTGCGCGCCGTCCGTGTCGTCGCCGCCGGCTCCGCGATGCTCCACCCCACCGCCGCCCGCCGCCTCATCGACCGCTACCACGCCACCTCGCAGCGCGGCAGCACCCGCGCCCAGGCGCGCATCGACCGGCTCACGCCCCGCGAACGCGACGTCCTCGCCCTGCTCGCCCAGGGCGAGACCAACGCCGACATCGCCACCCGCCTCACCATGCGCGAAAGCACCGTCAAAGCCCACGTCAGCCGCATCCTGGCCGCCCTGGAGGTCAGCAACCGCGTCCAGGCCGCGCTGCTGGCCCGCGACGCCGGCCTCACCGCCTGACCGGCCGTCACACCGCTGCACCGCTGCACCGCTGCACCGTCCGGCGTACCGGACCGGTCGGCACGGAACCCCCGGAGACCTGCGCCGACCGGCCGACCGGCCGACCGACCGCTAAGCCGTCCAGGCGCCACCGGAGACCAGGGCGTCCCCCGTGGCGCACACCGCCTGCGACGTCTGACCCCTCGGCACCACCGCGCCGTTGACCACATAGGTGGAGCCATCGGCCTTCCGGCACTGGGCCCACGTGTAGAACGAGCCCCCGCCGGTACACGTGGCCGCCAGCCCCTGAACCGGCCCCTGATCCTGGACGTTGAACGAGCAGCGGAAGTCCGGATCGTCCGCCGGCGCGGACCTGCCCGAGTGCCCCCCCGGCCGTGGCCGCCGTCATCCACCGGGTCGCGGAGACGCCCCGGCCATCACCGCGCCGGCCGTCACCGCCCCGTCCGCGCCGTCCGCGCCGCGCGACGGCAGCCGCTGGGTGATCCGGTCGAACAGCTCCGTCAGCGGTTCGCCGATGTCCCGGCCGAACTCGGTCAGCCCGTAGGTGACCTGGGGCGGGGTCGTCGGCTCCACCTCCCGCCAGACCAGGCCGTCCTCGACGAGCGCGCGCAAGGTCTGGGCGAGCATCTTCTCGCTGATGCCCCGGATGCTCTCGCGCAGCTCATAAAACCGGAGGCTGTTGTTCCGCAAGGCGATCAGCACCCAGACGCCCCACCTGCTGGTCACATGGTCGACCACGGTCCGCGCCGGGCAGTCGGTGTGAAACACGTCATACCGACCCCCCGGGCCGTCCCCGCTGCGCTGCACGCCTTCATCCATGTCATGAACTTACCTCAGGGTATGTCCTTACCTTCCGTTAGTCCCATCTCCTAGCGTGCAGACCACACAGGACATCCGATCAAGGAGCTGAGCATGATCGTGGTAACCGGGGCCACCGGGAACATCGGACGACCGCTGACGCGGGCGCTGGCCGAGGCCGGGCAGCACGTGACGGCGGTGTCACGGCACACAGCCGAGGTGCCGGACGGCGTCCGCCACGTGGTGGCCGACCTGTCCGAGCCAGCCGGCCTCAAGCCCGTGCTCTCCGGCGCCGATGCGCTGTTCCTGCTGCTGTCCGGCGACCTGCACGCCATCGGGGCCAACCCCGCCGACATCATCGGCGAAGCCGTGGCCGCCGGGGTCCGCCGCGTCGTCCTGCTCTCCACCCTGGGCGTGGTGACCAGGCCCTTCGGCACCACACGCGTCGCCATGCGCGAGCTGGAGGACACCCTGCGGAAGTCCGGCCTGGAGTGGGCCATCCTGCGCCCGGGGGGCTTCGCCTCCAACGCCCTGTGGTGGGCGGAGTCCGTCCGCACCCAGCGGGCCGTCGCCGCCCCGTTCGGCGACATCGGGGTGCCGGTCATCGACCCGGCGGACATCGCCGACGTCGCGGCGGCCTGCCTGCTGGACGACCGGCACACCGGCAACGCGTACGAGCTGACCGGCCCCGAGGCGATCACCCCGCGCGGACAGACCGACGCCATCGCCGCCGCGATCGGCTCACCCGTGAGCTTCCACGAACTCACCCGCGAGGAGGCCAAGGCCGGCATGACCCAGACCATGCCGGCCGAACTCGCCGACGACACACTGGACATCCTCGGCAACCCCAGCCCGGCCGAAGTGCGCGTCAGCCCGGACGTGCAGCAGGTGCTGGGCCGCGCCCCGCGCTCCTTCGCCGACTGGGCCGCCCGCCACGCCGCCGCGTTCCGCTGAGACCGGCCCGGGCCCCCGGCTGACAGCCCGGGAACACCGCCTTCGCTGACGCGGACACGGCGCCCCGGCCGACGCCCTCGTTCTTCCCGCGCGCAGGAACGTTCCGGCCGGCCCGAACCGTCCTGTCGTCAAAGGATCGTCCGACGACAGGACGGCGCGCGTCCGGGGCGCCCCCGGGCACTCCCGGTACGCCGCCGATCCCGCCGAGGGCCGACTGCTCGGTCATGTCGGAGTGCAGCGCGAAGATGTCCGGATGTGCCGGAAAGTTGACCGATTTCCTTACGCAAGGCGACCGCGCCCGGAAGCCGGAGAGCTGACGGTACGACCGTCGCCCCGCGACCGCCCACCCGCCACCGACCTGCCTCAGCCCACCGCCGGCTCCGGTCCCTCCGCCCAGAAACGCAGCAGCGCCTCACGCTCCTCGCGCTGCGGCGTCTCGTCACTGTCCCACTCCCGCCGCCACGCGATCATGTCCGCCACCGTCACGCCGCCGTCCGTGAGCCGGCCGAGCAGCGCCCGCGACAGCTCGTACTCCTCCGGCGTGTAGATGCCGCCCGTGACAGCGGTGAACACGCACACCTCGGCCGTACCGCCGGACGTCTCCACACAGGCCGTGAACGTGCTCGGCAACTCGCGATCGCCGGTCAACGCCGCATACAGCGTGCCGAACGTCATGGACACCACGCGCCGGGCGGCGGAACGCACCGGAACCCCACGGACCTCGATCCCGCGCACCTCACCCCAGCCCCAGGACCGGTCCCGCTCGTCCTCCAGGGTCTCGACGCCCTCCGTGGTCAGCCGCACCCCCGTCCCCTCACCGACCGGCTCGGCTCCCAGATACACGGAGTCCTCGGTGATCCAGAACAGGCCGACCATGGCCATGGGTGTCCTCCAGCGACGGTGCCCGGTGCGGCGAACGCCAGCACGTTCCCCCGCGTTTCAGCAGGTGAGACGGTGCGGACCCGCCGCTCGGTTCCGCCGCCGGACGCCCTACTCGACCACGCGCACGGCCGACACGACCGTGGTGAAGTTGCGCAGCAACTCCCCGTCAGCCGTGAAGACCAGCTCCGTGTGACCGGGCGAGAAGTCGAGGCCGCGCTGGTGGGAGAGGAAGTCCGTCACCTGCGCGCACAGCGTCTCCGCGTCCACCTCCTCGCCGTCGCTGAGCACCGTGATGAAGTACGGGGCACCGGAGTTGTCCAGCGTGACGTGGATGCGGGCCACCTTCTGCGCCGCGTCGTCACCCGGGTACAGCGACCGGTACTCCTCGGCGGTCGCCTGCGCACGCTCCCGCATCAGGGACGCCACGGTCGGCCCCTGCTCCTGGTCACGTCCGGTGCGGTAACCGAGGACGGCGGCGAGGGCGACGAGGCTGACCACGATCAGCACGCCGACGCCGCCGAACATCGGCCTCAGTCGCTGGTGCGCGTTACGGATGCGGTGAAGTGCGACCACGAGTCCGGACTTACGGTGAGGATGGGGCCAGCGGGGTTCTTGGAGTCGCGGATGTGCACGGCCGTGCCGGGGCAACGGGCCACTTCGACGCAGTTGCCGCCTTCATCGCCGCTGTAGCTGGACTTCTGCCAGTCGAAGGCCACTTCGAGGCAGTCGCCGCCGTTGTCACCGCTGTGGCTGCTCTTGAACCAGGTCATTGCAGTGGTCATGACTCTCCTAGCAACTGGTCCAACAGGCGCTTGCTCTCCTCCGGGTTGAGAGCCTCGCTCCGCAGCATTGCATATTTCTGCGAGAGGATGCTCACTTCATTGGGATCCGGATGAGATGCCCGCCACGCTGCACCTCCGTGTAGGCCAGCAGCTGGTGCTCAGGTGTCTCTAGCAGCACAAACGGGCCGTTGAGCGCAGCGTGCGTCTTCCTGCCGAGCGGGAGAATCTGGATGGAGACCCCGGGCAGATCCGCGCAGGCGCGAAGGTGGAGCAACTGCGTCCTGCGCACCTCTTCGCCGCCCAGCGCGTCCCTGACTACAGGCTCCCAAATGACGAAACTGGCGTTCAGTGGGTCCTTCTTGCGCCGGAGGACCGCCTGGCGCTGCAACCTGTGAGCTACCCGGGCCTCGATCTCCTCTTCGTCCAGCACGGGGAGATTGCTCCGGAAGACGGCACGGGCGTAGCCCTCGGTCTGGAGCAGACCGGGGAGAACTTGATTCTCGTACGAGTAGTGTGTGAGGGCATCCCGCTCGTGGATGACGAACTCCACTACCCACACCGGAAACTTCGCCTCCTCCGGCAGGTTGTCCACCATCACCCACAACACCCCCTTGCTCTCCAGGACGTCGTCCAGCCGCTCCGCCATGTGCGGCAGCAGCGGCCGGCGGCCCTGTTCGATGGAGGCGATGGTCTCCGGCGCGACGCACGCACGCTCGGCCAGTTCGGGTTGGGACAGTCCGGCTTGGGACCGCAGGCGGCCTACTACCGCTCCGACCGTATTCATGGTGGTCTTGTTCTTCTTGCGGTTGTTGTTCCTCGGGGCCATACGGTGTCAACTCCCCATCCCGCTCCGTACGTGACCGAAAACCGTCCGTACGCCGGGGCCGTACGGAGTCACTCACTGTCGGACACTACGCACAGATCGCCACCTTTGGGGGTGTGAGCGAGGACTTTCATCAGATCTGTGTACGTGAGCGCTTCTACAAACGCGACAAGCGCAACGTATGTGCGGCTCGTCGGTTCGTCCGAAAAGCATTGGTCGACTGGAAGGTCACCCAGCGGACCGATGATGTGCTGCTGTGCGCCAGCGAGTTGGTGACGAACGCGATCCTGCACGGGGTGCCTCCGGGACGCGGCTTCTACCTCTACCTCTGGCTCACCGCCGACGCCGTGCTCCGCCTCGAAGTGCACGACAGTGGCGGCGGGCATCCCCGGCTGCGGGACCCGGGCACGGACGAGGCGGGCGGGCGCGGGTTGTGGCTGGTGGAGGCCATGTCCGATTGCTGGGGTGTGGGGGCGCGTGATCCGGGAAAGGTGGTGTGGTGCGAGTTCGTTCTCGACCCGGACACCCTCGGGGACCGGTTCGGCCCGCCGCCGGGATGGCGGATGGGAGGCGGGAACCCCATGCTGTAGCGCTTCGGGGACACCCGGCCCCGTTCCGCCGGAAAAAGTGGCGGTCGGACGGCTCCGCGAGGCCCCGTCACGGGGCGCGGCGGGGTGCTGGGCGCCCGGTCGGGTGCGGGTCCAAGAGCTGGGTCCGGGCGAGGTGGCGCAGGGCGTCAGCGGCGCCCACAAAAGCCCGAACTATGCCCGCTGACCTGCGGGTTTGTGCCCCTCGCACCTAAACTTTCCCCTATGGAATCAACCGCAAGCACCCCCGCCGCCGACGGGCGCGCGGTACGTGACACCGAGGGGCTGTTCCGGCTGCTGGACGACCTCTTCGAGGTCCGCGCCGGGGACTGGTGGGACCGGTTCTACGCCGACCGCGACCGGGGCACCCCGTTCTTCGTCGCCAAGCCCGACGAGAACCTGGCCGCCCTCACCGGCCCGGCCGGGCCGATCGCCCCCGGCCGCGCGCTCGACATCGGCTGCGGACCCGGCCGCAACGCCCTGCATCTCGCCGCGCTCGGCCACCAGGTGGACGCCGTCGATCTGTCGGCCACCGCGCTCGCCTGGGCCGCCGAACGCGCCGACGCCGCCGGGCCCGCCGTCCGGAGCCGCATCCGGCTGCACCACGGCGATGTCTTCACCCTCCCCCTCGACGGACCGTACGACCTCATCTACGACTCCGGCTGCTTCCACCACCTCGCGCCCCACCGCCGCATCAGCTACCTCGACCTCCTCGACCGCCATCTCGCACCCGGCGGCTGGTTCGGCCTCAGCTGCTTCGCCGCAGGCGAGGACGGCATGGGCACCGAACAGCCCGACGCCGCGCTCTACCGCGACCGCACCCTGCACGGCGGCGTCGCCTACACGCCCGACCAGTTGCGGCACATCTTCACCGGCCTGCCGCTCACCGAGACCGACCTGCGCCGCATGCGCGACGAGCCCGCCGACGCCCCGTACTTCGGCGCCTCGTTCCTGTGGACGGCGCTGTTCCGCCGCCCCGCCACGACCGGCTGATCACCACCCCCGGCACCCCTCTCCTGATCGGTGCCCCCGTGGTCGGCGCGGGCATCTCACTGCTCCCGCACGCCGGGTCCGGCCGCCGGTAGCGCCACCCGGGTCCGTTCGGCGCGTCACGGGATCACGGATGTACGGCACACGGCCCGCGGTTCCGCCGTGGCGGCGAGCGCTGCCGCCGGGGGAACGGAGGCAGGGCGCGATCGTGGGGTCCGTCAGCGCGGTTCCGCCGGGCGGGCGCCTCGCAGGAACTGTGTCACCGCGGTGTCCACGAGTCCTTCGAGGCGGCCCGGCTCGATCATGCCGCTGTTGGCCATGGACGTGATCCCCAGGACGGTGGCGTAGATGACGAGCCCGATCTCCTCCGGGTCGCCGCCCTCCAGTTCGCCGCGCGCCTGGCCCTCTTCGATCAGGTCGCTGATCTGCCCGAACGCGGCCGCGGCGGCCTCGGCGACCGCGGTGGCCCCCGGGCGGTGCTTGCTGGAGTTCATCAGCCCGGTCAGCGCGGCGTTCTCGGTCGCGAACCGGACGTAGGCCGACGCGAACGCGTGCAGGCGAGCGGGCAGGTCCTCCTCGTCCTCGATCTCCTCCACCGCGGCCCGCAGCCGCGCGCCCAGACGGACGAAGCCCGACTCGGCGAGGGCGTCGAGCAGCGCGCGGCGGTCCGCGAAGTGCCGGCGGGGCGCCGCGTGACTCACGCCGATGTCTCGTGCCAGGTCCCGCAGGGAGAGCTTGTCGATCCCGTGCGCCCTCAGGCTGCGTTCCGCCGCGTTGAGGAGCTCCGTACGGAGATTCCCGTGGTGGTAGGGCCGCTGCTCGGTGCTGTCAGGCATGCGGTCAGCCTACTCAGCACAGTGTTTACATTGACAACAATGTTGACATTGACTACTCTCGGGGCATGCCCAGATTCTCCCCCGCCGACCTTCCCGGCCTGACCGGCCGCACCGCCGTCGTCACCGGCGCGAACAGCGGTATCGGCCTCATCACCGCTCGCCATCTCGCCGAGCGCGGTGCGCGGGTGGTCCTGGCCGTACGCGACCCGGAGAAAGGGGAAAGGGCGGCGGCGACCATGGCGGGCGCGGCCGAGGTCCGCACCCTCGACCTCGCCGACCTCTCCTCCGTACGGGCGTTCGCCCACGGCCTCCCCGGCCCCGTCGATCTGCTGGTCAACAACGCCGGCCTCTCCCTGGGGCCGCTCTCCCGGACCGCGGACGGATTCGAGAGGCAGTTCGGGACCAACCACCTGGGCCACTTCGCCCTGACGAACCTGCTCCTTCCCCGCATCAGGGGGCGGGTCGTGACAGTGGCCTCGCTCGGGCACCGCATCGGCTCCCTGGACTTCTCCGACCTCCAGTGGGAGCGCAGGCCCTACCGGCCCAACGCCGCCTATACGCAGTCCAAGCTGGCCAACCTCCTGTTCTCCGCCGAACTCCAGCGCAGGCTCACCCGCGCGGGATCACCCGTCACCTCGATGGCCGCGCACCCCGGCATCTCCTCGACGAACCTCATGCGAGCGGAGAAGAAGCCCTCTCTCGGTTTCCGCGTCGAGAAGTTCCTCATCGGGCTCGTCGCCCACAGCGCCGAGAAGGGCGCCCTGCCCACGCTGTACGCCGCCACCGCGGACCTTCCCGGCGACAGCTATGTCGGCCCCGACCGGCTGTGGGGCATGCGCGGTGCGCCGGCGCCGGCCGGCCGGGCCGCCCGCGCGCGAGACGCCTCGGCGGCACGACGGCTGTGGGAGGTCTCCGAGGAACTGACCGGCACCCGCTTCCCCCTCGACGCGTCAGCGCCCTCCGCCTCGTGAAAGGACCCGGCCCCATGCTCCGCCCACGGAAAGCCCCGCCGCACAACCGTCGTCAGCCGGACGAACTCGTCGTCGTCTCCGGCGCCTCGACGGGCATCGGAGCCGCGACGGCGCGGGCCCTCGCCGCGATGGGCTACCACGTCCTCGCCGGGGTACGCACCGACAGCGAGGCGGACGCCGTCCGGACCGACGGCATCGAACCGGTCACCCTGGACATCACCGTCCCGGAACACATCGAGGCCCTGGCCCGGCGGATCGCCGACGACCCCGGACAGCGCGCCCTGCGCGTCCTGGTCAACAACGCGGGCATCGAGATCAACGCCCCCGTCGAGGTGCTCCCCCTGTCCCTGTGGCGCGAGCAGTTCGAAGTGAACCTCTTCGGGCACATCGCCGTCACCCAGAGACTCCTGCCCCACCTGCGGCGCAGCCGGGGCAGAATCGTCACCATCAGTTCCGTGGGCGGAGTGGCCGCGCTGCCCGTCTTCGGGGCGTACGCGGGAACCAAGTTCGCCCTCGAAGCGGCCAGCGACTCCCTGCGACGCGAGGTCTCGGCGCACGGCGTGCAGGTGGTCGTCGTGCAGCCCGGCGGCGTCCGGACCGAGATGGCCGCCCGCAGCGGCGACATCTCCCTCGAACTCGCCGCCGGGATGAGCGCCGAGCACCAGCGTCTCTACAGCGGCCTCATCAACGCGACGGTCTCCTCGAACACGGCCTTCCTCCAACGCGCCATGCCGGCGGCGAAAGCGGGAGCCAAGATCGCCAGGGTGGCGACCACACGCCGCCCGCGCACCCGGTACACCCTCGGCACGGACGCCGCCTTCATCATCCCCCTCGCCCGCCTCCTGCCGGCCCGGCTGATGGACGGCATCCTCGCGATGAGCCACCGGTCCCGGAACCCCGCACGCACGCCCGCACCCGCACCCGCACCCGCACCCGCACCCGCACCCGAGTCCCCAGGGAGTCCTTCATGACCACGCTCGCCGACCGCCTCGACCTGATCGAGCTGATGGGCCGCTACGCCGACATCGCCGACCTCAAGGACTTCACCCGCCTCCCCTCCCTCGTCTACGCCGACGAGGTGACCCTCGACTTCTCCTCGGTCATCGGCCTGCCGCCCATGACCGTGCCGCTCGACGCGTACGTCCACGTGCTGGACCAGGCCTTCGCCCCCTTCTCCGCCACCCACCACACCGTCACCGGACACGTCGTCGAGATCGACGGCGACCGCGCGACCCTCCATGCGCACGTCCGCGCCGAACACTGGGTGCCCGGCGAGCGGGCAGACGGCGGGCCGGACCGCTGGCTGGTCGTCGGCTTCTACGACAACGAAGCGGTCCGGACACCGGACGGCTGGCGCCTCAGCAGCGTCAAGCTCACCGCCACGCACCAGGAGAACGCCCACCTGGCGGGGGAACTGCCCTCGGCCGCCGTACCTCCCGGCGGCTGAGTCCGACCGCCACCGGCGGCCCCGCTCCGGCGGCCGGCGGGGAAGCGACGGCCCGATCCCGGCCCGCCGCACACCGGCCCGGAACCGGCTTGACCCTCACGCTGCGTGAGGCTGAAGAGTGGCGGCCATGAGCGACTACTACAACGCGTTCGAGATGAGCCCCGTCCCCGCCCCCGGCCCGGACGCCGTGCCGCCGGAGCCGTTCCGCGGCATCTACGGCATGCCCGCCTTCGTCACGATCCCGACCACCGACCTCGCGGAGTCCGTGGACTTCTGGACCCGCGGCCTCGGCTTCTTCGAACTGTTCACCATCCCCGGCACGCTGGTGCACCTGCGCCGGTGGGCCTTCCAGGACGTCCTCCTCGTCGCGGGGACGGATGTCCCGGAGCGGGCACCGGCCATCGGCGTCAGCTTCGCCTGCGTCCTCGGCCAGCTCGACGGCCTGGTGGACGCCTGCCGCGCGCTGCGGCCGGACTCCGTGACCGGCCCGCGCGACACGCCGTGGAACACCCGCGACGTGGAGGTGATCACCCCGGAGAAGGCCCGCATCGTCCTCACCGCGGCCAAGCCCTTCGACCCGGACAGTCAGGAAGCGCGGAACCTCGAAGCCATCGGGATCACCGCACCCGGCACGGGAGAGGGCGACAATGAGGACCGTGCCCGACGCCACTGACGCCACTGACGCCACAGATCCCCAGGACGCCGACGGCCTGACGGTCGGCCAGGTCGCGGCGCGCCTCGGCGTCACCGTCCGCGCCCTGCACCACTGGGACGAGATCGGCCTCGCCCGGCCGTCGCTGCGCACGGCGGCCGGGTACCGGCTCTACAAGGCGGGCGACGTGGAACGCCTGCACCGCATCGTCGTCTACCGCGAGACCGGACTCGGCCTGGAACGCATCCGGGCCGTCCTGGACGACACGGCCGAGGACGCCACCGCCGCGCTCCGCGCGCAGCGCGCCCGGGTCGACGAACAGATCGCCCGCCTGGAACGGCTCGGCACCGGCCTCGACCGCATGATCGACGCCCACGAACGCGGCCTGCTCCTCACCGCCGCCCAGCAGGCCGAGATCTTCGGCCCCGACTGGAACCCGCGCTGGCCCGCCGAAGCCCGCGCCCGCTACGGGGACACCACCCAGTGGCGGCAGTTCGCCGAACGCTCGGCCGCGCGCGGCCCCGAGGAGTGGCAGGCGATCGCCGACGCCGTGGCCGCCCTCGACCGGGCGCTCGCGGCGGCGATGGATGCCGGGGTCGACCCGGGCAGCCCGGAAGCCCACCGGCTCGTCGACCGCCACCGCGAGGTGTTCTCCGCGTACTTCCCCCTCACCCGCGCGATGCAGGTCTGCCTCGGCCGCCTGTACGAGAGCGACCCGGGCTACCGGGCCCACTACGACGGCGTCCGCCCCGGCCTGGCCACCTGGTTCCGCCGCTGCGTCGACGCCGCCGCCCGCGCCCACGGCATCGACCCCGACACCGCCACCTGGGAATGACCCCGGGCCGGGCCCGGCCCGGCGACCGCACGGGACCCGGCCGGGCCGGGCGTCGCGCCGGAAGAGCCTCTTCCGAGTGGTGCCCGCTGCCGGAGTCAGGGGCGGGCGCCGGCCGCGCGGCGCGCCGGCCGCGGCGTGAGGCGGGGCGGGGCATGCCCCGCTACCTCGGAGGCCGCCGACCGCAGGAGTTCGATCACAGCGCTTCCCGGATAGTCGTGGAAATCGGGGTACGCGAGACGGTGGTAGCAGGACCAGTAGCTCACCACCCGCCGCTGCGTGCGGTCGAAGAAGGCCGGATTGTCCGCGAGGAACCGGCCGTACACGAGGCGGCCGGGGTGACCGGGCCCGGTGACAACCCGGAGCGCGCGGTCGAGGTCGCGCAGGATCTCCACGACGTACTCACCGGCCAGCTGGACCACATACGGAACGACCCACGGGTCGGTGGCACCGGCGATCACCCGCAGGTGGCGCTGTCTGACCCTCCCGTCGCAGTGCCGTGAGTACAGGCAGTGCAGCAGCCGCCGTCGGCGCGCGGAGAGCGGTGCCGACGCGGCGGCCGTCGGCTCGTCGTTGTACAGGCGCCCGGGAATCGAGAGCCGGTCCCCCTGGACGACGACCGGGAACGGCCCGGCGGGTCCGTGGCGTGGCGCGGGCATCACCGCCGCGACTGCCGCGACGTCCGCCGCCAGGGCGGTGGGAAACGCCGCGGCGCACGAACGCCGCCACTCCTCGGCCATGGCCGTCCCGGCGGAGGCGGCCGCACGCCGGACGGTTGGCTGGGGGATCTCCACAGCACCGCATGCTCGCAAAACCCGTGGCCCGGCCGCACCCGGCTTTTCCGAGCCGCCCCGCCCGGGCCGGAACCCCGGTCCGGCCCGGGCGGGGCGTCAGTTCTCCTCGCACCGCTCCAGGTCCCGCAGCGTCGGGGCGTCCCGGGGCTCGCCGCCCAGCAGGTCCATCAGCTCGGCCCGGTAGATCTCCTGCCAGCTCCCGTCCGTCACCGCGTCCCGGATCACCTCGCACACCGCGTCGCGCAGCGCGTCCTCGCCGGGCTGGAGTCCCACCCCGTACCGCTCCGTGGTGAACGAGCGCGGCAGCATCTCCAGAGCGTCCGGGTGCTGGGCCCGGAACCCGGCCAGGATCAGGTCGTCCGTCATCACCGCGTCGAACCCGCCCTCCAGCAGCAACTGGACGCACGCGTCGTAGTCCGAGCGCGTCAGCACCGTGAACTTCCCCGGCCAGCCCGCCTCCAGCACCCCCACCGACGTCGAGTTGTCGCCGGTGCACACCTGCGTGCCGTTCGGCAGATCCGCCGGGCCCGAGGCGCCCTCGTACGCCCCCGCGCGCATCAGCATCGTCTGGCCGGTGATGAAGTACGGGCCCGCGAACGTCACCCCGCGCTCCCGGCGTTTGTCCGTCATGCTGTACGTCGCCACCACCAGATCCAGCTGCCGCTGCTCCAGCAGATCCTCCCGGTTGACGCTGGACACCTCCACGAACCGCACCTGGGACTCCGGGTCGAAGCCCAGCGCCGCGGCGATCAGCCGCGCGAACTCGATGTCGAAACCGTGCCACTCGCCGTCCACCAGCTCGCTCAGCCCCGGCTGTTCCGACTTCACCCCGATCCGCAGCAGGCCCCGCGCCTGCGCGGACGCGATCGTCGTCGAGTGCCGGGCCAGATCCCCGCGCCCGTCCCCGCCCGGCCCCCACAGCAGCCAGCCGCCGCCCGCCAGCAGCGCCAGCACCAGCGCGATCGCCGCGCCCACCCGCCCCCGGCGGCGGCGCGGCGGCGGGCCGCCCCCCGCGTGCGGGGGCCGCGGAGGCTGCGGAGGCGGCGGGGGGACCGGCGGCACCGGCGGCTCCTCGCGGGCGATCCGGCGCAGCGCCTCCTCCGCCTCCTGCGCCGGTATCCGGTGCCGGGGCACCTTGCGCAGCAGCCCCTCGATCACCGGCGCCAGCGGCCCGGCGTACCGCATCGGCGGGGTGGGGGAGTTGAGCGCCGCCTGCTGGATCTCCAGCGCGTCGAGACCGGTGAACGGCGCCCGGCCCTCCACCATCTCGTACAGCGTCACCCCCAGCGACCACAGATCGGAGGCCGTACTCGCCGTCCTGGCCGGGGCGGGGGAGAAGTGGCCCAGCTCCGGGGCCAGATAGCGCGGGGTGCCCACGATCGAGTGCGACCGGGTCACCTGTGCCGCGCCCTCGAACGTGGCGATGCCGAAGTCCATCAGCAGCGCCTTGCCGTTGCCGCGGAAGAGGATGTTGTGCGGCTTCACGTCGCGGTGCAGTACCCCGGCCGCGTGCACGGCGCGCAGCCCGCGCAGCACCTGGAGCGCGATCCGGGCCGCCCGGGGCACCGGCAGCCGGCCCTCCTCGCGCAGGACGTCGGCGAGTGAGCGGGCGTCGAGGAGTTCCATGACGATCCACACCTCGCCCTCGGCGGCCGTGCCGTCCGTGCCCGCCGGCTCCGCCGCGCCCTCGATGATGTCGTGGACGGCGATGACGTTGGGATGGCCGATCCGGGCGATGGCCTGCGCCTCGCGCCGGGCCCGGCTGACCAGTTCGGCCTGCGTGGCCGGATCCACCCCGTCGCGCAGCAGCACCCCCTTGACGGCGACCTGGCGGCTGAGCCGGGTGTCCCTCGCCTCCCACACCACCCCCATGCCGCCGCGCCCCAGCTGCCGCCGCAGCTGGTAGCGGCCGGCGATCACCGGGTACGGGCCGGGCGGCGGCATGGGCTGGGTGACGGTGACGGGCGTCTCGCCGGGCTCCCGGGCGGTGCCGGACAGCTTGTACGTGCCGGGCTCCGGCGCCGCGCCGGGCAGCCGGTACCTATCGGGGTCGCCGTCGGGGCCTGGCTCGCGGACGGTGCCGGAGGCCGTGGGTTCCCGCCCCGCCGTGCTCCCGGTGTGCTCCGCGCGGCCCCCGTGGTCCGCGTGATCCATGGGGCCCGGGCGGTCCTCGCGGTCCCGGCGCAGCCGTCTGGTGTCCTCGGCGTCCCCGCGTTCCTCCCCCGTTTCCTTCCCGTGCATAACCCCCCACTCAACGAACGGTCGGTCCTGATCGTCAGGTTAGACACTGATGCGCAAAACATCAGGCCCTCTTCCGGCTTCACCTCGCCGGGACGCGTAAAGTTCCCGGCCATGACCGAAGACAGCGGCGCGGCGACCGTTTCGGCGGCCTATACGGAGATCAGCGACCGGTATGTGGAGCTTGTGCGGGAGGTGTTCCCCCGGCAGCCGCTCGAACTGGGGCTGCTGGGCGCCTTCGCCGAACTCGTGCGCGGCACCGGCCCCGTCGCCGACATCGGCTGCGGCCCCGGCCATGTGACGGCGCACCTGGACGGGCTGGGCGTGGAGACGTTCGGCATCGACCTGACGCCCCGCATGATCGAGCTGGCCCGCGCCGCGTACCCCGGGCTGCGGTTCACGACCGGCAGCATGCTGGACCTGCGGCTGCCGGACCGCTCGGTGGCCGGGGTGCTGGGCTGGTACTCGCTGATCCATCTGCCGCCCGAGCGGGTGCCGGTGGCGCTGGCCGAGTTCCACCGGGTGCTGGTGCCGGGCGGCCGGCTGCTGCTGGGGTTCCAGACGATCCCGGACGGCACCGGCGGGGAGCCGGTGCCGTTCGACCACACGGTGACGCCGGGCTGGCTGTGGCCGCTGGAGACCATGGCGGACGCCCTCGTCCGGGCCGGGTTCACCCTCAGCACCCGGGTGCGGCGGGCGCCCGAGCCGGACGAGCGGCGGCACCAGGGCTATCTGCTGGCCGTCAGCGCAGACCGAACAGCTCCCGGCACTCCTCGCTGAGCCCTTCGACCGTCACCGGCACCGTGCGGTGCGCCTCCCAGGCGTCGCGGTCGATCCGCAGCCGGCGCAGGGTGCGCCGCCGGCCCTGGACGGAGAGCGTGGCCACGCCGTCGTCGCGGTAGCCGAGCTTGCGGGAGACGCCCAGCGAGCGCGGGTTGTCGGTCATGGCGGCGGAGGTCATGGAGCGGGCGCCCAGCTCGGCGAACGCCAGGTGCAGCGCCGCCGCCCGCATCTCGGTGCCCAGGCCGCGGCCCTGGTGGGCCAGGCCCAGCCAGGAGCCGGTCTCGGCCTCCCGGGTCACCGGGTAGTCGCTGGTGATGAGGTCCTGGCGGCCGATGACGCGGCCCTCGTGCCGTACCGCGAGGCTGAGCGTCCAGGCGGACGGCTGCCAGGTCGCGATGGTGCCCAGCAGGTGCTGGAAGGTGCCGCGGGCGCGCTCGCGCGGGGCGGTGTCGGACCAGGGCACCGAGAACGGCATGAACCCGTCCTCGTGGAGACCGCCCGCCGCCACCCCGGCGAGTTCGGCGAGCCGGTCCAGGTCGGGCACCGACAGCTCCAGCCGGGAGGTGGTCAGGCGCAGACCGTACAGCGGCCAGGTGTGGCGTGCGTTCATGACCGGATCCTGCCGGACGGGCCCGGTCCCGTCGAACGCTTTTGCCCGCCCGCCTGCCTGCCCGCCTGCCCGCCTGCCCGCCTGCTCACCGTGCCCGCGCCCGGCCCGCCCCGCGCCGTACCGTCGTCCGGCCCGGGGCGGGCCCCGGGCCGACCCGGGAGGTCACAGCGGGCGGCACCTGCGCGGGGCGGGCCGGCCGCCGTGCCGGATGGCGTGGCCCGCGTCGATGCCGTACGCCATGTCCGCGCCGAGCCGCCGCAGCCGGTGCCAGCCGGACCGGATCCGTGTCCAGGTGCGCATGAGGAACCTCCGCTTCCGCGTTAAGGTGTATAGGAAAGCTACAGCCGTTACCGTAGCAGGGCGGAGTAAGGCATGAAAGTCTCTTTTTCGGATTACGCGTGGGGGGCGGGTCTCGCCACCGACCTCGTCAACACCTCACCCCTGGTCTGGAAGTCCGCCGGCGAGATGCTGCCGGGCACCGACGACCTCACCGCGTTCCTCGACGAGCACGGCATGCCCGGCGCCACCCCCACCGCCGCCGACCTCCGCCAGATCCACCGGCTCCGCGACGACCTGCGCACCGTCCTCGAAGCCGGCACCGAGGACGAGACCGCCGCCGGTGCCAACGCCCTCATCAACCGCGCCACCACCGCCCCCGTCCTCGAACGCGACAGCGAGCGCCGGTGGCAGTGGTACCTCACCACCCCCACCGGCGCCCCGCTCACCACCCAGCTCGCCGTCGCCACCGGCACCGGCCTCCTCGGCACCCTGCGCACCCTCGGCCACGCCCGGTTCCGGCCCTGCGCCTCACCCACCTGCGACGGCGTGTTCGTCGACACCAGCCGCGCCGGCCGCCGCCGCTACTGCATGCCCGAACTGTGCGGCAACCGCGTCAACGTCGCCCGGCACCGCGCCCGCAAGCAGGCCGGCGACGCACCGGCCGACGGCTCGCCGGCCCGCCACTCGCCGGCCCGCGACTCAGCCGCCCGCCACCGGTGAGAACGGCGGCGTCGTCCGCTCCGCCCCCGCCGGCCGCCCCGTCCAGCGGTACTTCTCCGCGAACCCCTCCTGCCGCACCACCCCGTCCGGGCCCACCACCCGCACGCTGTCCGCCACGTAGTACGTCCCGTCGCCCAGCGCCTGGAACCCGTACTGCCCGTGGAAGTCGAACCCGTCCGCCACCTTCAGCAGCTTCCCGCGCTCCCGCTCCGGCTGCCCCACGATCTCCCCGGTCACCGGGCGGGCCGAGCCGTCGATCACGAAGAACGAGTAGTTCGGGAAGCCCGGCTTCGCCCCCTCGTACACCGCCAGGAACCAGTCCCCGGTGTACGGGTCGTACTCCAGGTTCTGCACCCCGTACCGGGTGTTCCCGGTGTACGCGAAGAACTTGCCGTCCACCCGGGACGGACCGCTGTGGTGCGGCGCCGTCTGCGACAGCGGGCGCTCGTACCGGCGCCAGCTCGTGACGTCGTACTCCAGGATCACCTGGTGGTCGTTGTCCGTCCGCTCCGTGTTGGAGTAGATCCCGTACGCCACCTTCAGCGTGTCCTTGCCCTGCCCGGCCCGCTTGCCGAACGCCGGACCGAACGCCACCCCGTCGATGCCGCTGCACCCGTACCGGTGGTCCGCCGTATCGGGCGTGTCCCCGTCGAAGTGGCCGTCGCCGTCCATGTCGGCGGTGAAGTCCTCCACCACCTCCGGCAGATAGACGGTCGTCATCACCCCGTCCCGCTCGGCGTTCATCCCCACCCGGTTGATGCGGTCCCCGTCGAAGATGGCGATGTAGAACGCCTCTTCCGCCTTGTACTCCAGCGAACCGTAGACCCGGCCGTCGCGCGGGTTCAGATCCAGATCGCCCAGGTGACCCGTCAGCCCCTCCACGGTGCCGACGACCCTCCCCCGCAGATCGGTCTTCACCAGCATCTGGGTGAACGACCAGTACATGTACCGCTTCTCGCGGTCCAGCGCCACGCCCTGGAGATGGGACGTGGGCCAGGCCCCGCCGTTCAGTTCGTCGGGGAGCGCGGGCAGCGGCGGCCTGCCCGGGGCGTGCCCGGACGCGCCGGGCGTGACAGGTGCGACCGGTGCGGCCACCGCGGGCGCGGAGGCGAGCAGCAGACCGGACAGAGCGGCAAGGACGGCGAGCTGACGCTTCATGGGAGCCTCCTCGGACACGTTGTACCGCGACATCCCGATCCTGGGGAGCGGGGATGAACGCGGCGCGCCGCACGGACAGCCCCCGGCGACACCCGGGTGAACACCGGGCGGCCGTCCGTGCCGTGCCCCGGCGGGCCTCAGCCTCCGGCGGCCACCGCCTCGCGCAGCGCGGCCAGTTCGGCGTACATCACCTCACCGGGGCAGTCGGTCTCCAGCCAGTCCCGGTGGCCGCTGATCTCCGCCACCTCCACCTCGGTGCCGTTCACCGGATTGACGTAGGTGACATCGGCCAGCGGGTCCCGGCCGTGCAGCCGGAACACCGCGCGCACCAGCTGGGTGAGCGCCGCGCGCGCCGCCTCGGTCGGGCCCTGCTCCGTCAGATCCCCCAGCAGCGCGATGCCGAGGTTCCCGGAGTTGAAGCCGCCCACGTGGAAGGCGGTCACCATGTTGCCGTCCTCGTCGTGCGCGGGCAGCCCGCCCTCGCCCGAGTACCGGCCCTCGTAGATCCGGCCCGCCTCGTCGATGAGGAAGTGGTAGCCGATGTCGCCCCAGTCGTTGGTGATCGCGTGGAACTCGTAGATCCCGCGCACCGTCGCCGCCGGGTCCGGGTCGTCGTTCGGCGTCACCGTGTGGTGCACCGTCAGCGTCTGGAACGGATAGAACTCGGTCGGCGTGTTCTCGGTGCCGTCCGGCAGGAAACGCAGCGACTCGTCCGCGCCCCACGCGGCACGGGACAGGTACTCCACACCGCGCACCCGCGTCGGGTCCTTCGGCACCGGGATCTCCCGGCGCGGCCCGCGCGAGGTGTCCAGTGCCACCGATATCAGCGAGGTCGCCCCGTCCGGCGCCCTCAGCTCGTAGCCGCTCGCCTGCCGGGCCGCCACCAGCAGCCGCCCGCCGTTGCTGTCCGAGCAGCCGCCGCCGCTCAGCGGCTGCCAGTCCGTACCGGCGTCCCCGGCGTCCTCGCCCTCCCCGGTGCCGGTCAGCCGGATGCCGCCGCCGGCCGCGCTGCGCGCACCGGCCCAGGCGACGCCGACGAAGCCGATCGGGAAGTCGGTGCGCACCGCCTCCTCGCCGGTCGCCGCCGCGCTGCGGGTGCGCGGGAAGGACCGCGGCATGGTGCCGGCCGGGGCGGCGTCACCGGAACCGCCGTCGGAGCCCTGGCCGGAGCCGTCGCCGGAGCCACCGGTCGCCGCGATGACGGCCGGGGTGAGCGCGGCACCGGCCGCCACCGCGCCCGCGGTACCGAACAGGGCGCGCCGGGTCACCCGCGAAGAACGCCGGTGGGGTGTGGGGGGAACAGTCATGAAGGGTCCTTACGCCTTGCGTACGTGCGGAGTTCACACTTCAACCATCCATAGCAGACCGCGCCCGCCGCGCCGCTCACCGGGGGCCGGGGCGGGTGGTGAGTGCACGGTTGCCTCCGCGTCATCTGTGGCCACAGCGGTGAAACGCCGCCCGCCTACGCTTCCCGGCACGGCACCACCCCCGAGCCACCCCCGCACGCCCGACCCACCCCCGCACACACCGCACGCATCGCACGCATCGCACCATGGAGGCGCCATGACAGGCCCAGCACCGGCAGCACGAGCGCGGACCGCCTCCGGGCGCTGGATCGAGGAATGGGACCCGGAGGACGAACGGTTCTGGGCGGAGAAAGGCGAACGCATAGCCCGCCGCAACCTCGCCTTCTCCATCCTCTCCGAGCACATCGGCTTCTCCATCTGGACCCTGTGGTCGGTCCTCGTGCTCTTCATGGGCCCGGAGTACGGCATCGACGCGGCCGGCAAGTTCTTCCTCGTCTCCGTCGCCACCCTGGTCGGCGCGATCGCCCGCGTCCCCTACACCTTCGCCGTCGCCCGCTTCGGCGGCCGCAACTGGACGGTCGTCTCCGCCGCCCTGCTGCTCCTGCCCACCGCCGCCGCCTGGGTGGTGATGGAACCCGGCACCTCGTACACCACGTTCCTGCTGGTCGCCGTCCTCACCGGCGTCGGCGGCGGCAACTTCGCCTCCTCCATGACCAACATCAACTCCTTCTTCCCGCTGCGGAAGAAGGGCTGGGCCCTCGGCCTCAACGCGGGCGGCGGCAACATCGGCGTCCCCGTCATCCAGCTCGCCGGGCTCCTCGTCATCGCCACCGCCGGAGACGGCAGCCCGCGCGTCCTGCTCGCCGTCTACGCGCCGCTCATCGTGGTGGCCGCCGTCCTCGCCTGGCGCTACATGGACAACCTGGTGACCGTCACCAACGACACCGGCGCCGCCGTCGAATCGGTGCGCGACGGCCACACCTGGATCATGTCGTTCCTGTACATCGGCACCTTCGGCTCGTTCATCGGCTACAGCTTCGCGTTCGGGCTCGTGCTCCAGAACCAGTTCGACCGCACCCCGCTCCAGGCCGCCTCCATCACCTTCCTCGGCCCGCTGCTCGGCTCGCTCATCCGCCCGGTCGGCGGCGCCCTCGCCGACCGGTACGGCGGCGCCCGCATCACCCTGTACACCTTCCTCGGCATGGCCGCCGCCACCGGCGTGGTGATCCTCGCCTCCCAGCGCGCCTCGCTGCCGGTGTTCCTCGTCGGCTTCATCGCCCTGTTCGTCCTCACCGGACTCGGCAACGGCTCGACGTACAAGATGATCCCGGGCATCTACCACGCCAAGGCCCAGGCGCTCGGCCTGCGCGGCGAAGAGGCAGCGGCCTACGGGCGCCGGCTGTCCGGCGCGGCCATCGGGCTCATCGGCGCCGTCGGCGCGCTGGGCGGACTCGGCATCAACCTCGCCTTCCGCCAGTCCTTCCTCACCTCGGGCACCGGCACCGCCGCGTTCGTCACCTTCCTCGCCTTCTACGTCCTGTGCTGCCTCGTCACCTGGGCCGTATACCTGCGCGGCATCCGCACCGGGACGGGCAGCGGCGGCGGCACCGGCGAGACGAGCGGCGCATCCGCCGGGCAGCGGCAGCAGCCCGCGTACGCCGGAGTGTGAGGCCGGCCCCCGGCGTAACACCCGGGAAACATGACGGGAGCGGGCCCGTCACCCGCCGTTGACAGGCTCGTGTGACAGGCTCGAACCCCCGCCCCTTGGGAAGCACCAGATGCAGCCAGACCCCCAGCCGATCGACCCCCTGGCCGGATTCACGGTCGGGGTCACCGCCGCCCGCCGGGCCGAGGAACTGATCGCCCTGCTGCGCCGGCGCGGCGCCGAGGTGGTGCACGCACCGGCGCTGCGGATCGTCCCGCTCTCCGACGACGACGAACTGCTGCACGCCACCCGCGCGCTGACCGACGACCCGCCGGACGTGGTGATCGCCACCACCGCCATCGGCTTCCGCGGCTGGGTGGAGGCCGCCGACGGCTGGGGCATCGGCCAGGACCTGCTCACCACCCTCGGCCGCGCCGAACTCCTCGCCCGCGGCCCCAAAGTGCGCGGCGCCATCCGCGCCGCCGGACTGACCGAACAGTGGTCGCCCGCCTCCGAATCCATGGCCGAGGTCCTGGCCCGCCTGCTCGACGGCGGCGTCGACGGCCGCCGCATCGCACTCCAGCTGCACGGCGAGCCGCTGCCCGGCTTCATCGAGGCGCTGACCGAGGCGGGTGCCCGCGTGGTGGAGGTACCCGTCTACCGCTGGATGCCGCCGCAGGACCTCGCCCCGGTGGACCGGCTGATCGACGTGACCCTGGCCGGCGGCCTGGACGCCCTCACCTTCACCAGCGCCCCGGCGGCGGCCTCCCTGCTGCGCCGGGCGGAGGAACGCGGCCTGGCCGAACCACTGCTGGCCGCCCTGCGCCGCGACGTCCTGGCCGCCTGCGTGGGCCCGGTCACCGCACTCCCGCTGGAATCCCGGGACATCCCCGTCCGGCACCCCGAACGCTTCCGGCTCGGCCCGCTGGTGCAGCTGCTGTGCACCGAACTCCCCGGCCGCGCCCGCACCCTGCCGGTGGCCGGCCGGCGCCTTGAGGTACGCGGCCACGCCGCCGTCGTCGACGGCGCGCTGCGCCCCGTCCCACCGGCCGGCATGGCCCTGCTGCGCGCCCTCGCCCGGCGCCCCGGCTGGGTGGTCCCCCGCGGCGAACTCCTGCGCGCCCTCCCCGGCGCGGGCCGCGACGAACACGCGGTGGAGACGGCGATGGCCCGCCTGCGCACGGCACTCGGCGCCCCGACGATCATCCAGACGGTGGTCAAACGCGGCTACCGCCTGGCCCTCGACCCGACAACGGGGGAGGGCGGCAAGTACGCACCCTGACGGGGGCGAGGCGGCCGGCGCCGCGCCCGGGGCGGGCTGCTTGCGCGGTGACCGGTGCGGGGTTGCCATGGGACGGGCCGCCCGCACTGTGACGGGAACGGGGCCGCCCGCACCGTGACCGGCTGCGTGCCGACTGCGTCGGCCCGGCCCGGGTCTGTCCCGCCGGGGAGGGCCCCTCCGGGCCCACCCCGGCGGGACGCGGGTCAGCCGGTCGTTTCCCGGCCGTCAGCCCCTTCCCGTTCGCCCGCCGGTGCCGCCTCCGCTTCCGCTGCCGCAGGCGCCTCCGCTGCCGCCGGCAGGCGCATGCGCCGGGCCAGTACCGCACCCGTCACCAGCCCCGTCGTGGCCAGCGCGGTGGCCACCAGGAACGGATCGAACGTGTGCAGGGCCGGAGCGAACCCGATCCCGACGCACACGGTCACCCCGGCCGCGCCGCCCAGTTGGTCGGCCGCGCGCTGGACACCCGAGGCGATCCCCGCGTCGTCCTCCGTGACGCCGCTGACCGCCACGTACTGGAGCCCCACGATGCCGAACCCCATCCCGGCGGCGATCAGGAACATGGCCGGCACCAGCGCCGCCCCGCCCGCGTCCACGGCCGCCACCAGCGCGATCACCGCCATCGCCGCCCCGGTGAACCCGAGCCCGGCCAGCACGCACGCCCGCGCCCCCCAGCGCCCCAGCAGCCGGGGCACCAGCAGCGAACAGCCGATCAGCGCGACCGCCAGCGGCAGCATCATCAGCCCCGCACCCAGCGGGCCGTAGCCCAGCCGGTCCTGCAAGTACAGGGTGAACAGCAGGAACGAGGTGGACAGTCCGCCGCTCAGCAGCACCGTGGTCAGATTGGCCGTCACCCGGGTGCGGTGGGCGAAGAAGCGCAGCGGCACCAGCGGGTGCGCCGCCCGCGCCTCGACCCGGACGAACCCGGCCGCGGCGGCCACCGCCCCGGCCAGCGCGGCCACGACGACCCAGGCGGGGGTGCCCGGTTCGCCGGCCTCGACCACCCCGTACGCGAACAGCAGCGGGCAGGCCGTCAGCAGCAGCGCCCCCGGCACGTCCAGCGGCGCCGCGTTCCCGGCCGCCGGCCGGTCACCGCGGACCAGGAGGACGGTGGCCACCAGCACCACCAGGATGAACGGCACCGAGATGAGGAAGATCCACCGCCACCCCAGCCGGTCGGTGATCACCCCGGACAGCACGAACCCGAGGACGAGACCGCAACTGGCCACCGCCGCCCACACGCCGAGCGCCCGCGACCGGCGCGGACCCTCCGGGAACAGCAGGACGATGGTCGCCATCGCGGCCGGCAGCGCGATGGCCTCGCCGGCGCCCTGCGCCAGACGCGCCACCACCAGCAGGGAGTAGCTGGGCGCCAGCCCGGCGAGCAGGGACGCGGCGCCGAACAGGGAGGTGCCGAGCAGCAGAACCTGCCGCCGCCCGAGCAGGTCACCCAGCCGGCCGCCGAGCATCAGCATGCCGCCGCCGGTGACCGTGTAGCCGACCACGACCCAGGTCAGCGTGTGCCCGTCGACGCCGAACTCGGCGCCGATCGAGGGCAGGGCGACGTTGACGACGGTCACGTCGACCGCGATGAAGAACTGCAACAGGGACATCGCGCACAGCACCAGCCATGCGCGAGAGGGGGACGGGCCGTGCCCGCGTGAGATGTGGATGTCCGATGACATCGGGTGCTCCGTTGCTCAGAGGAAGCTCTGAGCAGCACGAACGTGCCGCTCCGGTCGGGATGACGAAGCGGTGGGACGTTCAGGTGGTGTGTGAGTCGAACGCCCGCCGCTAGCGGGACGTCCTGGTCACCGCGGCGCAGGCAGCCGCACACGAAGCTCCGGACATGCGGAAAACGATAACAGGGGGCCGGGGCGGGAAGGCGGGAAGCCGGCAATGCGGGAAGGCGGCAATGTGGCGGGGGCTTCCGGGGATGTATCCATTCTGCCGAGAGAGCGGCCCCGCTGTCACCCTCCCACAAGATGATCTTCGCGCCCGATTCCCGTCCTAGCGTGGGGGCATGCCCCACACGACGGAAGAACTGGCGGCGGAGCTTTCCGCCATGGCCGAAGAGGACCACCGCACCGCCCCGCTCGGCCTCAGCGAGGACCCGGCCGAACGCCTGCGCTGGCACCGGCTGACGGCCCGGCACGGCGACCGGCTGAACGCGATCATGGACGAGTACGGCTGGCCCACCGCCGACCGGTTCGGCGCGGACGCCGCTCGCGCCGCCTGGCTGATCGCGCAGCACGCCGACCGGCAACTGGACGTCCAGCGCCGCGCCGTACGGCTGCTGGAGGCGGCGGCCGCCGACGGCCGGGCGAGCGCCCGGGACCTGGCGTTCCTGCGCGACCGCACCCTGGTGAACGAGGGCCGTGAGCAGATCTTCGGCACCCAGATCGGCGGCGTCCGGGACGGCGCCCCGGTGCCGTGGCCGATCGAGGACCCGGCCGGTCTGGACGCCCGCCGCGCGGCGGCCGGGATCGAGCCGTTCGCGGCGTACACCGCCCGGCACACGCCGGGCGCGTAACCCCGCTCCTGATCCCCGCATCCCCGAGCCGCAGAACGGGGGAGGTCAGGGAACAGGGATCGGGTGAGGGGAGTCCGTCCGGATGTTCGCCGCCACTGCCGATGCGGTGGCGATCCGCCGAGTACGGCGCCGACGTCAGGCTGCTGCCCGTCGGATCTCCGCGTCATCTCGCCGATGTGCTGAACGGCACGCTGAGCCGGGCCGATCACCTGGTGCTCTGCTGCCACGGCGACGAGCGGGGCATCCTGCTGGACGAACTCGCCCCGACATCGCGGCACACCAGCCGCTCAACGGGGTGCTCACTCCCGCGATCACCGCCGGACTGGTGGGGCGGCTGGACAAGCCGGTGGTGCTCTCCACCGGCTGCCTGACGGGAAGCGACGCGACGGCGCGCGGCTTTCTCGACGCGGGCTGCTCCGCGTACATCGCACCGCAGGGTTACCCGGACGGTACGGCCGCTTTTGCCTTCGCCGCCGCCTTCTCCTACCGGACGTTGGCCCTCGGCACGCCGCTGACCGGCGCGGTCGCCACGGCCAGGGCGCTGGGCGGGGACACGGACATGTTCCGGCTGTGGCACTCACGCGTCCGGGGGACACCGGGTCCGGGACCGGGCTCGGGTCCCGGTCCGGGTCCGGGGCGCAGCGCAGCCGCGGACCGCCGTACCGTACGCGGCCGGAACGCCGCGCACCACGGCACCGCACGCCGGTACGAACGGGACGGTTCTCAGCCGTCCCGGCGGCTGTCCCGTGTCACCGGCAGCGGGCGGAAACCGGCCGCCGTATAGGTCGCGACGGCGGCGGTGTTGGCGGTGGGTGTGCAGACGAACGCGCTGGAGGCGCCCAGCGCGCGCAGCGCTGCCGCCGCGGCGAGGGTGATCGCCCGCCCGTGGCCGCGCCGGCGGTGGTCCCGGTGCACCCCCATCGGTTCGAGCAGTCCGGGGCGGCCGGGGCCGGCCGACCAGACCGTCACCGCGGCGACGGCCGTGCCGCCCTCGTCGTACGCGACCAGGCACCGGCCGTCGGCGTACGCCGGCCCGGCCGCCATCGCCCGCCAGCGCGCCTCGGTGAAGGTGGAGACCTCGAACGCGGCCCGCTGGACGGCGGTCCGCTCGCCCACCCGTTCCGGGCCCGCCACCTCGATCCGCAGACCGGGGTCCGGCACCGGCGCGGTGAGGTCGCGGCGCAGCGGCGTCCACGGCTCGTCGCGGTGCCAGCCGCGTTCGGCCAGCGCCGCGTGCACCAGGGTGCTCTCCGGCGCCTCGACGGCTGCCGGCCCGGCGCCGAGCACGCCGCGTTCCGGGTCGGCCAGGTCATCGGCCAGCCGCCGCGCCAACTCCGCGTCGCCATGGGCGTCCGGGGCGAGGGTCATCCGGAACAGCCGGGGCCCGTCCAGCAGTCCGAGGGCGATGATCCGCCCGTCCCGGTGCCAGGTCCGCACCGCGCCGGCCGTCGCGGGGGCGCCGAACCGCCAGAACCAGCCCAGGTCGCCCGGGTGCAGCTGCGGCGGCGCGGCGTCGTCCTGCCACTGCCGCAGCACGTCCGGCACGCCGCCCAGTTCGTCGACTCCCGGGGTGCGCAAGGTGATGGGCATGCGCCGAGTACACCCCGGCGCGCGGGTGGCGCGCACCCGGTTTTGCGCGCCGTGCCGCCGGCCGGGCGGCTACCGTGGAGCGGTGACGTGGAGTGAGGCCGAGTACCTCGACCACCTGCGGTCCGAACGGCGCGCCTACGCCTGGGTGATGCGGCGCCACGGGGGACTGACGGCGGCGGACGCCGAGCGGGCCGCGCTGGAGGCGTACCCGTACGGGCCGGCCGACGCCCCGTACCGCTGGCTCGTCTTCCACGACGAAGCCTGGCACTGGGCGATGCTGACGATCCACGGTGACCGGTACTGGGCGCACCATCCGGAACTCGCCCGGCCCACGGAGGAGTACCGGGCACGGGAGTGAGCGCGGCGCCGGACGGGTGGTGACCGGGCGGTACGGGAGAGGGTCAATGGCCGCGGGCCTTGCCCGGGCTCGCGCGGGGGAGAGCCGCGGTGGCCGGGTGCCGCACGGCGGCAGCGGGACGACTCAGGAGGTGATCGGCTCGATCTCCCCCGCGAAGACGATGATCTGGTCGATGAGGCTCCGTTGCAGGTGGACGACATCCGTTCCCGCCAGGCGGGGGCCGCCATCGGGCGTGGTGAAGACCCACTGGTAGCGGGCCCATTCGTCGGGCATGTCCACCGCTGAGCAGCGCACCATCGTGCCGGCGCCCGCCGGGTGGTGCCGGATGTCCAGGACGAACCGCTCGACCGCCCCGATGCCTTCGCTGCGGCCCAACGGCCCCCAGAGGACCACGTCCGTGGTCAGGGCCTGGGAGAGCAGGGCAGTCACATAGCTGTCGTCCGAGGTGTTGAACGCCGAGATGAATGTGTCGATCGCGGAGCGTGCGGTCTCTTCCTGCATGTCCCAGTAATACCAGCCGTGTCACGTGTGCTCGGTTCCGTGAGACACCTTCCGGTCACGGCGCACCTTTCCGGTCACCGCGCCGGCTGTCGTGCCCGTTGTCGTGACGGCTGTCGTGCCGGCTGTCGCGCGCGGGGGCGGCCTGCGGGCCGTGCACCAGGCGTTCGATCAGGGTCTGCCAGGCGTCGCCGAAGAAGCCGGCGGCACCCGGGTCCAGCGGGGCCTCGCCCTCGGGCCGGCTCAGGTACAGCACCAGCGGACCCTCCAGGGCGGCGGTGAGCTGGACGGTGACGGCGTCCAGGTGCGGCATCGGCGCGGCCTGGAGCAGCAGCATGCGCAGGTGCAGCTGGGTGAGCGAGGCGCCGGAGGCGGGGACGGGACGGTTGCGGTCGAGGCCGGCGCGGGCGATGGCCTGGTGGTCGAGGAGGAAGGCGGTACGGGCGCGGCCGTAGGCGATGAGGCGTTCGACGGGCTCCGCGCCCGGGCCGAGCGGCGGCGGGCCGGACAGCACCTGCTCCTGGAAGCGCCGTTCGTCCGCGTCCAGCAGGGCCCGGAAGATGCCGGCCCGGGTGCCGAAGCGGCGGAAGACGGTGCCTTTGCCGAGCCCGGCGCGCTCGGCGAGCCCGTCCATCGTCACCTTGTCCACGCCTTCGGCGGCGATCATCTCGCGGGCGGTGCGCAGCAGGTGCTCGCGGTTGCGCACGGCGTCGGCGCGCTCGGGGCGCGGGGTGCCGAAGGGGACGAGGAAGGGATCCACGGGCTCCAATCTACCGGCCGCGCTGCGAAACGGGGTAAAGTCCGCTTAGGCTGTCCGTGCGGCGGTGCCACCGTCGCCATCGCCCGCGCACGGCCACATCCGCGTACCGCCCGTCCGACCCGAGGAAGCCCGCCATGAACCTGTTCCGCCTGGACGCCAGCATCCTGCCCGCCACCTCCGCCAGCGCGGAGATCGCCGACATCGCCGAAGCGGAGTGGGCCGCCGCCCACCCCGGCGGCACCGTGACCCGCCGCCACCTGGGCACCGACGCGCTGCCCGCCGACGCCTGGGCCCTGGCCACCACCGGTGGCGGCACCCCCGACCCGGACCGCACCCCGGCCCAGCGCGAGGCGCTGGCGCTCGGCGCGACCCTGGCGGACGAACTGCGCACCGCCGACGCCGCGATCCTGGCCGTCCCGCTGTACAACTACGGCGTCTCGCAGCACTTCAAGACCTGGGTCGACCTCGTCATCGCGGGCGCCGGCCCCACCACGCCGCTGCTGAAGGGCACCCCGACCGTGCTCGTCACCACGCTGGGCGGCGGCTACGGGCCCGGCACCCCGCGCGAGGGCTGGGACCACTCCACGCCGTACCTGGAGCGGGTGCTGGGCGACATCTGGGAGGCCGACCTGACGGTCGTCAAGCGCGAACTGACGCTGGCCGCCGTCAACCCCGCGATGGAGTCCCTGCGCGACCTCGCCGCCGAACACCACACCCGGGCCCGCGAAGCGGCCCGCGAGGCGGGCCGGGTCCTGGCCAAGCACTGAGGGCTGGCGCCCGTCCCGCAGGGGGCGACCTCCGACGGGACGTGACCGCCTCGCTTCCCGCGCACCGTGACCGTGCCGATGGCGGGGGAGGGCCCGGGGCGGAGGCCGTACCCCCTCCCCGCGAGGAACGACGGCCGGCGGCCCGCCGGGCACGGCGCACCACCGATGGACCGGGACCTCCAGTCCACGCCGCCGGTGGCGGACGCGGCGCCGCCCGGGGATCGGTGGTCACGTGCCCCCCTGCCTCCCCGTTGGTGACGGCGGAGTGCGGGGCCGCGACGGGGACGCGGCGGACGGGCCGGCCCTGCCTGCACCAGGGCCGCGCCACGCCCCGCGCCCGGCCGATGTCCGTGGCGGCTCGTATCCGCCTCCGCCACGGCCTGCCGTGCCCGCCCGGGTCGGGAACCGCCGTCCCCGCCCGGGCCTCAACCCCCGGGGGGCCTCAGCCCCCGGCCCCTCACCGGCGGCGGGTGGCCGCGATCGTCAGGGCGGCCAGGGCGCCGGCCGCCGCCGTCCACAGGACGGTGGTCACGCCCGATGCCTCCACGAGTGTGCCGCCGGCCAGGGCGCCGAGGGCGATGGCCGCCGTGAAGACGCCCACGTACAGGCCGGTGATGTGTTCGGCGCGGTGCGGGGCCAGGCGGGTCATCCAGATCTGGCCGGCCACCGACAGGCCGCCGTAGGCCAGGCCCCACAGGGCGATGCCCGCCACCGTGATCCAGGTGGTGCCGCCGAACGCCGCCAGCAGGGCGATCGCCGCGCCGATGCCCGCCGCCAGGGACGCGACCGTGGCGCGGGCCCGGCGGGCGGCCAGCGCGCCGGCGGCGAAGTTGCCGGCCAGGCCGAACACCCCGTACACCAGCAGCAGCGCGGCGATCGGCCCCGGCGCCAGTCCGGTCCGCTCCTCCAGGACCGGCCGGACGTAGGTGTACGCGGCGAAGTGCGCGGTCACCAGCAGGGTGATGAGGACGAGTCCGGTGGCCACCATCGGGACGCGCAGCAGCCGCTCGGGCGTCCCCGTGGCCGCCGGCCCGGCGGGCTGCGGCACCGGCGGTACCGGCGGCAGCGCCGCCAGCAGGGCGGCGGCCAGCACGACGGCGGCCACCGCGAGCGCCGCGAACGCCGCGCGCCAGCCGAAGGCGTTGCCGATGAGCGTGCCCAGCGGTACGCCGGCGACCGAGGCCGCCGCGACGCCGCTGACCGCGAAGGACACCGCCAGCGCGGCGTGGCGGGCCGTCACCAGGCGCGGTGCGACGGCGGCGGCCAGGCCCCAGACGGCGCCCATGCCCAGGCCCAGGATGACGCGGGAGACGAGCAGCAGCGGGAAGCCGCCGGAGACGGCGGTCAGCGCGTTCCCGGCGGCGAGCACCACCATGGCGACGGCCAGCACCAGGCGCCGGTCGGCCGTGCCCAGCAGGCGCGGCACGGCCGGGGCCGTCACGGCGGTCACCAGGCCGGTGATGGTCAGGCTGAAACCGGTCGTTCCGGTGCTGATCCCCAGGCCCTCGGCCATCGGGGTCAGCACGCCGACCGGAAGCATCTCGGAGGTCACGACGACGAAGGTGGCCAGCGACAGGACGGCGATCGCCGTCCACTGCCGTGCGGAGGTACGGGCCGGGCCGGGGCCGGCGTCCAGGACCGGCGGTGCTGCGGAAACCATGACCCTCAGCCAACCGCGCCCCACGGGCCGGAACAACAGCGATCTTCTCAACGATCGATGAGCTACGCTGATCGATGTGAATCAGATCCAGGTGCAGGAGATCGAGTGCCTGCTGGCGCTCGCCGAGGAGCTGCACTTCGGCCGCACCGCCGCCCGCCTGGGCTGTTCGCAGAGCAGGGTCAGCCAGCTGATCGCCGCGCTGGAGCGCCGGGTCGGCGTACGGCTGGTGGACCGCACCAGCCGCCGGGTGGAGCTGACCCGGTTCGGCGCCCAGTTCGTGGCCGAGGTGCGCCCGGCGTACGGGACGCTGGCCACCGTGGTCGCGCACGCGCAGGAGCGCGCCCGGCGCGGCGCGCTGTGCCAGTTGCGGATCGGCTTCCACGGCAGCGTCTACGAGGAGGTCACCGAGGCGTTCCGGCAGTTGCGGGCCCGCCACGGTGTCACCATGGCGCTGAGCGAGATCCCGCTGGGCTCGCCGTTCTCGGCGGTGCTCGACGGCCGGCTGGACGCCGCCGTGGTGGAACTCCCGGTCCGGGAGGCGGCGCTGACCGTCGGCTTCCGGTTCCCGCCGCAGGACCGGCTGCTCGCCGTCGCCTCCTCGCACCCGCTGGCCGCGTCCGGCGCCGGGCGGGTACCGGTGGAGGAGCTGGCCGGCCTGGACATCGTGCACCCCACGGGGGACGCCCCGGACTACTGGATGGTCGCCCGGGTGCCGCGCGCCACACCGGCCGGCGCGCCGATCCGTTCGACGGCGGGGATCAGCACCGTCCAGGAGGGCCTGGCCCTGGTCGCCTCCGGCGAACACGCGATGCTGGTGTGCCGCCCGCTGGCCGAACGCGCCACGCGCGGCGATGTGCGCTACCTCGCGGTGGACGGGCTCGACGAGCCGTCCCAGCTGGGCCTCATCTGGCGCACCGACCGCGCCGCGCCGCAGCTGACCGTTCTGGCCCGGCTTCTTCATGAGGAATTCACACGCGTTCGTATTCCGGATCAACTCGTGGTGTAAAAGGGCCGGATGAGGCTGTCTCGTATCGTGGGATAATCGCCGCGCATTCTTGCGGCGGCCCATTGCCGCCCGCTTAAGATGCCCCCATGACCACATCGGCCCGCACCTCTGTCGCCATCTCCGGCGTTCGCTGTGGCGTGACCGGGTGCCGGTGTTGTCGTCCCCTCTGTCGCGGCGCCCTCTGTCGCGCGCGCTGTCGCGGCTGAACCCGCCCCCGGCGCCCCGCTCCGCCCCCGCGCCCCCTTCCGGCCCGCCGTTCGCCCCGTATCTCCCGGTACGCCCGGTGGGCGGTCCGGCCTCCCGCGACGGCCCGCGGCCCCGAAGGGGCCGTGCTCCGTCGCCGGTCAGTACGAGCCGACGCCGCCCCCGCACCCCGGGCGGCCCCCTGTCCACCCCTCGCCACGCGGAGGATGTGTCGTGTGCGGAATAACCGGCTGGGTCGATTTCGCCGGCCTGGCCCCGGACGCCCGGTCCGTCGCCGAGAAAATGAACGACGAACACGTGCACCGCGGCCCCGACGGTTACGGAATATGGATATCCGCCCGCGCGGTGATCGCCCACCGCAGGCTTTCCGTGATCGATATCGACCACAGCGCGCAGCCCATGCTCTTACCCGGCGACGGCCCCGCGCCCGACGCCGCCCGGCTGGTGCTCAGTTACAACGGCGAGCTGTACAACTACCGCGAACTGCGCGCCGAACTCGCCGCCCGCGGCCACCGTTTCCGCACCGCCGGCGACACCGAGGTGGTGCTGGCCGCCTGGGCCGCCTGGGGCCCGCGCGCCGTCGAGCGCTTCAACGGCATCTTCGCCTTCGCCGTCTGGGACACCACCGACGAGACGCTGTGGCTGGTACGCGACCACCTCGGCGTCAAACCGCTGCACTACCACCACCGGGGCGAGCGCCTGGTCTTCGGCTCCGAGGCCAAATCGCTCCTCGCCCACCCCGACGTGCCCGTCGCCGTCGACGAGGACGGGCTGCGCCACCTCGCGCTCCCGCTGCTGAAGTTCCCCGGCACCAGCCCGTACGCCGGCATCGCCGAAGTCCTGCCCGGAACGCTCCTGGCCTTCTCCCGCAACGGCGTCCGCGCCAGGCGCTACTGGGACGCCGCCGACCTGATCTCCCGGCCGCCCGCGCCCGACGACGTCGCCACGGCCGCCGGGGAACTGCGCGCCCTGCTGGCGGACACCGTCGCCCGGCAGACCCTCGCCGACGTGCCGCTGGGCACCTTCCTCTCCGGCGGGCTCGACTCCTCCGCCGTCACCGCCCTCGCCGGCCGGCTGCCGCAGCGCGCCGGCGTCGCCTCCTTCTCCGTCGACTTCACCGACGCCGCCGGCGACCCGCACTCCCGCTCCGCCCAGGACCGCCATCACGCCCGCGAGGCCGCCGCGTTCATCGGCTCCGACCACCACAGCATCGTGCTGGACAGCGCCCTGCTCGCCGACCGCGCCGTCCGCGACGCCACCGTCCGGGCCCGCGACCTGCCCAACGGCTTCGGCGACCTCGACATGAGCCTGCTGCTGCTCAGCCGCGCCGTGCGCGGACACGTCACCGTCGCCCTCTCCGGCGAGGCGGCCGACGAGATCCTG
Organism: Streptomyces harbinensis; assembly: GCF_900116145.1. Classification (GTDB taxonomy): domain Bacteria; phylum Actinomycetota; class Actinomycetes; order Streptomycetales; family Streptomycetaceae; genus Streptomyces; species Streptomyces carpaticus. The sequence continues at coordinate 337,471 of NZ_FPAB01000005.1, forward strand.
GGCGGCTACGCCTGGTTCCAGGACCCCTCCGCCGTCTGGGCAGAAACGTTTCCCTGGATCGCCGACAGCCCCGCCCACGGCCATCTCCACCAGCGCGTCCTCAGCACCCTCCACCCCGGCCTGCTCGACCGGCTCGACCTCGGCACCTACCTGAGAGACGCCTACGCCACCACCCTCGGCCGCCTCGGCCACGACCCCGCGCTGAGCAAGGACGAGCGACGGCACCGCGAGATCATCCACCTCGCCGTCACCCACTTCCTGCCCACCCTGCTGGACCGCAAGGACCGGCTCAGCATGGCCAACAGCCTCGAAGTCCGGGTGCCCTTCTGCGACCACCGCCTCGTCGGCCACGTCATCACCCTCTCCCGGGCCGTCCACCACGCCGGCGGCCAGGAAAAGGGCGTCCTGCGCGAAGCCGTCCGCGACCTGCTGCCCGCGAGCGTCGTCGACCGCCGCAAATCCCCCTACCCCACCTCACCCGACCCCGACTACGCCCGGCGGCTCCGCGACCAGCTCACCACCGTCCTCGCCGACCCGCCCCCCGGACTGCACGACCTCTTCGCCCCGCACGTCCTGGACCCCGCCCGCATCACCGGCGCCGCCCGCAGCCACGGCCTGGTCAGCAACTTCGAGGGCGAGGTCGTCCTCAACTTCGCCTCCTGGCTGCGCCAGTACGCCCCCCGGCTGGCCCCGTGAACACCCGCCCGCCGCGCTCCGCCGCCGCCCACGTCCTGCGCCGCTGCGCCCACTTCGCCGTCGTCCTGTTCGCCGTCTACACCGTCTCCTTCTTCCTGCTGTACGCCCTGCCCGGCGACCCGGTCGCCCTCATGCTGGAACGCCGCTCCGCCGGAGCCGGCGGCGGCACCCCCGAACAACTCGCCGCCCTGCGCGCCCGGTACGGCCTCGACGACCCCCTCCCGCAGCGGTACCTCAGCACGCTCGGCGCCCTGCTCACCGGCGACCTCGGCACCTCCTTCCAGTCCGGCCGCCCCGTCCCCGAACTGCTCGCCGCCGTCGCCCCCGGCACCCTCGCGCTGGCCGGCGCCGCCCTCGTCCTCGCCGTCCCCTTCTCCCTCGCGCTGGCGCTGCTCACCTCGCACCGGCCCGGCAGCCCCGCGCACCGCATCCTGGTGAACGTCCCCGCGCTCCTCGCCGCCGTCCCCGCCTTCTGGCTGGCCCTGCTGCTCGTCCAGGTCTTCTCCTTCGGCCTCGGCTGGTTCCCCTCCGCCGGCGGCGAAGGACTCCCCGGCCTGGTGCTGCCCGCCGTCTCCCTCGCCCTCCCCGTCTCCGCCGCCCTGACCGCCGTCCTGGTACGCGGCCTCGACGACGTCCAGCGGGCCGGATTCGTCGCCCTGCTGCGCGCCAGAGGACTGCCCTGGCGCCGGGTCTACCTCGCCCACGTCGCCCGCAACGCGCTGCTGCCGTTCGTCACCCTCACCGGCCTCACCGTCGGCGGCGTCCTGGCCGGCACGGTCATCACCGAGACCGTGTTCGCCCGCGCCGGACTCGGACGGCTGCTCGCCTCCTCCGTGGAGACCCAGGACGCGCCCGTGGTGCTGGCCATCGCGGTGCTCGCCGCCCTGGTGTTCGCCGCCGTCAACCTGCTCACCGACCTGCTCCTCCCGCTCCTCGACCCGAGGCTGCGGCACCGCACCGACGGAGCCCGCGCATGACCGCGACCCTCCCCGCCCCCGCGCACGACCGCCCGGCCCGCCGCGCACGGCGCGGCACCCGGACGGGCGTCCCCTGGCTCGCCCTCGCCGTGCTGCTCGCCTTCGCCCTCGCCGTCGCCTGGCCCGGGGCGCTCGCACCGCAGGACCCGTTCGCCGAGAACATCGCCCAGCGGCTGAGCCCGCCGTCCACCGCGCACCTCTTCGGCACCGACGAACTCGGCCGCGACCTGTTCAGCCGGGTCGTCCACGGCGCCCGGGCCTCCCTGCTCACCGCGCTCGGCGCGCTCGGCTTCGCCATCGGCCTCGGCCTGCTCATCGGCCTGCCCGCCGGCTACCTCGGCGGCGCCACCGACCGCGTCCTGATGGCCGCCGTCGACGTCCTGCTGGCCCTGCCCTCGCTGCTGATCTCGCTGATCGTCGTCTCCGGCCTCGGCACCGGCCGCGCCAACCTCGCCCTCGCCGTCGGCCTCGCCTCGGTCCCCGCGCTCGCCCGGGTCACCCGCGCCGAGGTACTGCGGATCAGCACCCAGCCGTTCGTCGAAGCCGCCCACGGCTACGGGCTCTCCCGCCCCCGCATCCTGCTGCGCCACGTCCTGCCGCACTCGCGCGGCCCGATCCTCGCGCTGGCCGCCCTCGAACTGGCCACCATGGTGCTGTCGGTGTCCGCCCTCAGCTTCCTCGGCTACGGCGCCCAGCCACCCGACCCGGAATGGGGCACCCTCATCGCCGCCGGACGCTCCTACTTCGCCACCTCCTGGTGGCTGACCGCCCTGCCCGGCGCCGTCCTCGCCGTCGTGGTGCTCGCCCTGCACCGCGCCGGCCGCGCGCTCGGCGCCACGGAGGTGAGGCCGGTATGAGCGCGGAGACGGTCCTGCGTCTGGACGGGCTCACCGTCCGCCACCCGGCGCGCGGCGGCGAGGTGACAGCCGTCGAGGACATCTCGCTCACCGTGCCCGCCGGCCGGTGCGTGGCGCTCGTCGGCGAGTCCGGCTCCGGCAAGTCCACCACCCTGAACGCGCTGCTCGGCCTCACCCCGGCCACCGCGCGCACCCGCGTCCGGCGGCTGGAGTTCGCGGACGCGCCCGGCGGCGCCCCGCGCCCGGTGACCGACCCCGCCGCCCTGCGCGGCCGGTCGGTCGGCCTGGTCCCGCAGGACCCGGCCCGCGCGCTCGACCCGCTGGTCCGCATCGAGGGCCACTTCGCCGAGCTGTACCGGCACTTCACCGGCCTGAAGGACCGGGCCGAGGCCCGGCGGCGTACGGTCGCGGCGCTGGCGGCCGTCGGCGTGGACCGGCCGGAGGCGCGGCTGCGCCAGTACCCGCACGAACTCTCCGGCGGGCTGCTGCAACGCGTCCTCGTCGCCCTCGCCCTGACCGGCGAACCCCGGCTGCTACTGGCCGACGAACCCACCTCCAACCTGGACGTCACGGTGCAGCGCCGCGTCCTGGACCTGTTCGACGCGCTGCGCGCCGAGCGCGGGCTCGCGCTGCTGCTGGTCACCCACGACCTCGCCGTGGCCTCGCAGCGCGCCGACGAACTGATCGTGCTGCGCGGAGGACGGGTGGTGGAGTCGGGCCCCACCGACCGGGTCATCGGCGCGCCCCGGCACCCGTACACCCGGCAGCTGGTGACCTCGCTGCCCGGCCGGCTGCCGCGCACCGCCCGCCCGGCCGCCGGTACGGACGCCGCTCCGGCCGCCGGTACGGGGGACGGCCCGCCGGTGGTGCTCGCGGCGCGCGGGCTGGCCAAGTCGTACCCCGGCGCGCGCGGCAGCGGCCCGGTGGCCGCCGTGCGCGGCGTGGACCTGACGCTGCGCCGGGGCCGCACCCTCGCCGTCGTCGGCGAGTCCGGCGCCGGCAAAACCACCCTGCTGCGGCTGCTCACCGGCCTGGAACGCCCCGACGCCGGCACCGTACTGCTGGACGGGACGCCGGTGGGCACCGGCCGCCGCGCCCGTGTCGCGTTCACCCGCCGCGTCCAACTCGTGCACCAGAACCCGGCCGGCAGCCTCAACCCGGCGCTCACCATCGGCCGGATCATCGCCGAACCCCTGGCAGCACACCGGATCGGCACCGCCCGCCACCGCGCCGAGCGGGCCCGCGCCCTGCTGGAAGCGGTCGGCCTGCCCGCCGGCTTCGCCGCACAGCGCCCCGCCCGGCTCTCCGGCGGCCAGGCCCAGCGCGTGGCGATCGCCCGCGCGCTGGCCCTGGACCCCGAGGTCCTGGTGCTGGACGAACCGGTCTCCGCCCTCGACCAGGCCGTGCAACTCGCCCTGCTGGAACTGCTGGACGGCCTCCAGCGGCGGCTCGGCATCGCCCTGCTGCTGGTGACGCACGACCTCGGCGTGGTGCGGGCCACAGCCGACGAGGTGCTTGTCCTGCACCGCGGCCGGACCGAGGAAGCCGGCCTCGCCGACGCCCTCTTCACCGCCCCCGCCAGCCCGTACACCCGCGCCCTGCTGGACGCGGTCCCCGCCCTCCGGCTCCCTGTGACCCCGCCGTTCCACGAGAGGACCCCATCGTCATGACCCGTGCACCACGGACGGGCCGCCCGCTCGCCGCCTGCGCCGCCGCCGCGCTCGTACTCACCGGCTGCGGCGGCACCGCCACCGGGGGCGCCACCGGCGGCGCCCCGGACGAACTGCGCATCGCGTACGGCTGGTACCCGACCTGCTTCGACTACGCGCAGTCCAATCCGTTCGCGCTCTTCGGCCGGCAGGTGCTGGACACCCTGCTCAGCGAGAACCCGGCGACCGGGGAGCTGGAGCCGTATCTGGCCGAGTCCTGGGAGACCCTGGACGCGGGGCGGGCGTACGAGTTCACCCTGCGCGAGGGGGTGACGTTCTCCAACGGCGAGGAGCTGACCGCCGAGGTCGTCGCGGACAACTTCCGCACCCTGTGGGACCTCGCCGAGCGCGGCGTCTCCACCACCCCCGGCGCCTATCTGCGCGGCTTCGAGCAGGCCGAGGCGCTGGACGCGCGCACCGTGCGGGTGGAGTTCGCCGAGCCCAACGCCGGGTTCCTCCAGGCCAACACCGAGGGCCAGTTCGGCATCATCGCCCCCGAGTCGCTGGCCGCAGGACCCGAGGAGCGCTGCGCGCACGGCACCATCGGCTCCGGCCCGTTCGTACTCGCCGAGACCGTGCAGGACGAACGGATCGTGTACGAGCGGCGCGAGGGCTACGACTGGGCCCCGGCCGCGTTCGGGCACCGGGGCGAGGCGGTGCCGGCCGAGGTGACGATCCGGATCGTGCCCGAGGAGAGCCTGCGTGCCGCCGGGGTGCTGGCCGGCGAGTACGACCTGGCGTACTCGGTCACCGAGGCCGGACTGGCCCAGGCCGAGGGCCGCGACGACGTCACCACGGTGCTCGCCCCGGACCGCAGCGTCGTCAACACCCTGGTCGTCAACACCGGTGACCCGGTGCTCGCCGACCCCGCCGTGCGGCAGGCCATCCAGCGCGGCATCGACCGCGCGGAGCTGGCGGGCACGTTCTACGGCGCGGGCGTCGAGCCCGCCACCGACGTGGTCTCGCGCGGCCACCGCTTCCACACCGACCACAGCGCGCTGCTGTCCCACGACCCGGAGCTGGCCCGCGCGCTGCTGGAGGACGCCGGCTGGGCCACCGGCGAGGACGGCGTCCGGGTCAAAGACGGGCAGCGGCTCGAGCTGTCGCTGACGTACGTCGGCACCGACATCGGCTCCACCGTCTCCGGCTGGGAGTACCTCCAGAGCCGGCTGGCCGGCCTCGGCATCGCGCTCACCCTCCAGCCGGTCTCCCCGGCCGAGCAGAGCGACCTGCGGGCCTCCGCCGACTGGCAGCTGGCCGTCTACCAGGGCGCCAGCCGCGGCGACGCGGACGGCATCGCCGCGTTCTACTCCACCGATTTCACCCACTGGCAGGGGCAGGCGCCCCGGCCCGAGGTAGACGCGCTGCTCGCCGAGCAGTCCGCCACCGTGGACCCGCGGCGGCGCGCCGCGCTCGTCGACGAGGCCGTCACCACCATCCTCGAACAGGGCTACGGCATCCCGCTGTTCGACTCCGCGCAGGTGCTGCTGGCCCGCACCGAGGTCACCGGCCTGACGTTCCCCGTCAACGCCTGGGAGCCGCTGCTGTACGCCGTCGGCAAGGACGGGGGCGAGAGGTGACCGGCCCGCTCGTCCTGCTCAACGCCCAGTACCTGCCCGCCAGCCACGACTGGCGCACCGCCGAGGGGCGCGCCCACACCCCGTACGCCGCCGACACCTTCGTACGGGCCGCGCAGCGCGCGGAGGCGGCCGGCGTGCACGCCTTCTTCCAGGCCGACTTCTCCGGCGTCAACCGCGCCGCGCTGCGCGCCGGGCCGCCGCTGACCGTCTTCGAGCCGTTCCAGCTCGCCGCGCTCGTCGCCACCGCCACCCGCCGGATCGCGGTCATGCCGACCGTCTCCACGCTGTACACCCATCCCTTCTCCTTCGCGCGCAGCCTGGCCAGCCTGGACCGGATCGCGCGGGGGAGGGCCTGGGTGAATGTGGTGTCCTCCTTCCGGCCGGGGACGGCGATCGGGATGCGGCGCGAGGTGCCGCGCGAGCGGCGGCACGCCCAGTTCGAGGAGTTCCTCGGGGTGACCCGCGCGCTGTGGGCGAGCTGGCCGCCCGCCGCCGGTGAACCGGACCCGGCCACCGACCGGTTCGTGCGCGAGGACCTGATCCGGGACGTGGAGCACCACGGCGCGTTCTACACCCAGTCCGGGCCGCTGGACATGGCCCCCTACTCGGCGGACTTCCCGTACACGCTCCAGGCCACCGCGTCCGCCGAGGGGCTGCGGCTGGCGGCCCGCACCGCCGACGCCGTGTTCGCCGGCACCCCGACGCTGGGCGCGGCGAAGGCGCTGCGCGCCATCCTGCGCCGGGAGGCGGTACGGGCCGGCCGCCCGGCCGACAGCGTGGCGCTGCTGCCGGGCGCGTTCGTACACGCCGCCGCCACCCGCGAGGAGTCGGAGCGGCTGCTGCGGGCCCGGCTGCGGCAGACCCGGGCGCTGACCGGCCCGGCGGCGCTGGCCGAACTGCGCTCCCGCTTCCCCGCGCTGCGGCTGGACGGGGTGGGCGCGGCCGACAAGCTGCCGGCCGATCTCCTGCCCGAGGACCCGGAGGCGGTGTTCGCCGCGCACGGCTCCCGGCTGCTGCCGCTGTGGGACCTGGCGCGTACGCCCGGGCTGACGGCCGGCGAGTTCGCCGCCCGGGCGCTGCTGCTGGGCGAGCACGCCCAGTTCCCGGGCACGCCCGAGGAGATCGGCGACGAGCTGCGCCGCTGGTACGAGGAGGGCGCCGTCGACGGCTTCCAGTTCATCCTCGGCAACGACTTCGACGCGCTGTGCGACCGGGTCGTCCCCCGGCTGCTGTCGACCGGCTAGCCCGGGCCGTAGCCCCGGGCCGTAGCCCCGGGCCGAACCCCCGCTCCGTAGCCCCGCCCGCCCCGACCGTCCGACCGTCCGACCGTCCGAGGAAATGCGCCATCCCCCGCCGTCCCACCGACCAGGACAGGGAACCCCGCATGACCGACCGCAACCTCACCGAGCCGCGCGACGCGGCGGCCGGCGCCGGCCCCGCGCCCCGGACCGCCTTATGGAAACGCCGCCTGTTCGAGGCCGAGGCGGGCCTGACCCGCTTCGTCGTCGAAACCCGGGCCGGCGCCCATCTGCACAGCCTCCTCAAGGTCAAGGCCGCCCTCTTCGCCGCGCTGCCGCCGGGCAGCGGCACCGAGGCGGAGTGGAAGGCCGCGTTCTTCCGGGGCCAGGCCCTCATGGAACAGTTCGTCGTCACCCACTTCGGCCACGGCCAGCTCGCCGCCTGGGCCGCCTCCAACAGCGCCGTCTACGCGGCCGTCGACCCCGCCCCCAAGCACGACGCCACCGTCCCGCTGGAGCGCCTGGACCACCAGGCCGGGCTGTACGGTTCGGCCACCGCCTGGGAGGAGCACGGCCCCGACCGCGCCGTGCTGCGCATCGGCCACTGCGCGATCTGGGACTACCGCGAACTCGCCCGGGGCCGCGGCGTCCCGCTCACGCTGGCCTCCCCGTGCGAGTACTGCGTGCCCGCCACCACCGCGATGATCACCGCCAAGGGGCTGCACGCCCGGCACGAACTCACCCGCGAGGTGGAAGGACCCGGCTGCGTGTGGAGCGCCGAACGCGAGCTGCCCCGGCCCGGATCGGCGGACTGATCACCATGACCGGACCCACCGCACCGCGCACCGCCGCACCGGCCGCACCCGCACCGGCCGCCGACCCGGCCCGCTTCCGTGAGCTGCCCGCCCGGCAGCAGCCCGACTGGCCCGACCGGGACGCCCTGCACGCCGTCCTCGCCGCGCTCCCGCCGCAGGACCTCGTCACCCGCGAGTCGGTCGCCGAACTGCGCCGCGAACTCGCCCAGCTCGACGCCGGCGGCGGGCTGATCCTGCAACTCGGCGACTGCGTCGAGGACATCGACACCGACATCACCTCCGCCACCTGCGCCAAGATCGCCTTCCTCACCCACTTCCGGTCCCATCTGCGCACCCGCACCGGCCGGCACACCCTCGCGGTCGGCCGGCTCGCCGGGCAGTACGCCAAACCCCGCTCCCAGGACCACGAGATCGCCGGCGGCCTCACCCTGCCCAGCTACCGGGGCCCGATCATCAACGCCCCGCAGCCCACCCGGCAGGCCCGCCGCCCCGACCCGGCCCGTATCGCGGCGGCCCACACCGCCGCCCGTACCGCGTACGCCGCCATCGCCGACCACCACCGCGCCACCGCCCACCTCGACCCGCTCTACACCAGCCACGAGATGCTGCTGCTCGACTACGAACTGCGCTTCCTGCGGCCCGGCGCGGACGACGCGGACGGCGCGGACCGTGCGGACGGTACGGACGGCGCCGGCCACCATCTGGCCACCACCCACTGGCCGTGGATCGGCGCCCGCACCCGGCACCTGGACGGCGCGCACATCGCCGTCGCCGCCGCGCTCGCCAACCCCGTCAGCGTCAAGATCGGCCCCGACACCTCGCCCGAGGAGGCGGCGGCACTGGCCCGCGTCCTCAACCCGCGCGACGAACCCGGCCGCCTCACCTTCATCGCCCGCATGGGCCACCGCGACATCGAACGGCTGCACCCCGTCGTCCGCGCCGTGCACCGCGCCGTCGAGCACGTCCACTGGCTGAGCGACCCCATGCACGGCAACACCGTCACGGCGTCCACCGGCTTCAAGACCCGGCACGTCGAGCACATCATCGCCGAACTCACCCGGTTCCAGCAGATCCTCACCGACACCGGACGCCGCCCCGCCGGACTGCACCTGGAAGCCACCCCCGAGGACGTCCACGAGTGCACGGAGGACGGCCGCGAACCCACCGACCCGGCCCGCTACCGCACGCTCCTGGACCCCCGGCTCAACCCCCAGCAGACCGCCCGGGTCCTGGCCCACTGGTTCGCCTGACCGCGCCCGCCACCCGCGCCCGCCGCGCGGAGCGGAGAGGAGAGGACAGAAGATGACGCTTCCCACCCTGCCCGAACTCGAGGACTCCACCACCCCCGTCGACCCCGAGGAGTTCCTGCACGCCGCGCTGCGCTGGCACTTCACCCCCGGCACCGGCTCCCCGCTCTGGCTCGACCTGGCCCGCGAGCTGGACTTCGACCCCGTCCGCGACATCCGCTCCTGGGCGGACCTGGGCCGGTTCCCCGACATCGCCGCACCGCTGCGCGACCGGCCCGTCGCCGACCTGCTGCCGGCCGGCCTCGCCGGGGACCCGCCGCCGTCCGTCTTCGAGACCGGCGGCACCACCGGCTCGCCCAAACGCCTCCTCTACACCGACCGCTGGACCCGGCGCGCCCTGGAGTGGAAGACCGCCGAACTGCGCGCCGCCGGCTTCCCGGCCGGCGCGCCCTGGCTGGTGGCCATGCCGTCCGGGCCGCACGCCTTCGGCCACACCACCCGCGCCCAGGCCAGGGCGCTCGGCTCCGTCCTGCACACCGTCGACCTCGACCCCCGGTGGGTGAAGAAGCTGATCGCGGCCGGCGGCGACCCCGCCCCGTACCTGGCCCACCTCGCCGACCAGCTCGGCCACATCATCCGCACCCAGCGCATCGGCGCCCTCACCACCACCCCGCCGATCCTCACCGAACTGCTCCTGCACGACGACCTCGCCGACCGGCTGCGGGACTCGCTGCGCTACCTGGCGCTGGCCGGCGCCCACCTCGACGACGACACCTACGACCTGATCGCCGGCGCCCTGCCCGGCACCATCGTCCAGAACATCTACGGCAGCACCATGGTCCTCACCACCGCCCGGCTGCGCGATCCGGCCGCCCCGCCGCCGCTGGCCGTGTACGACGGCTACCCGCCGTACGTGACCTTCGCCGTCGTCGACCCCGACAACCACACCCCCGTGCCGTACGGGGAACGCGGCCAGGTGCGGATGACCCACCTCAGCAGCGGCGTGTTCATCCCCAACAACCTGGAACGCGACACCGCGATCCGGCTCCCCGCCCCGCCCGGCGCCCCCGGCGACGCCCTGTCCTCCCCGCAGCCGCTGGCCGCCTTCGACGGGGAACCCGTCGTCCAGGGGGTGTACTGATGAGCGGCCCGGCCGCGCTGCCCCTGCTCACCCACGACGGCGAACGGCACACCCGCGCCACCGAGACCGTCACCGCCCTCGACGGCCGGCCCGCCGCCGTCCTCTCCCTCAGCCCCGACCTGCTCACCGCCCAGAGCCTGCGCGCCCTCGCCCGCACCGCGCCGCTGCCCGCCGCCGAGCGGGCCCGGCGGCTGCGGGCGGCGGCCCGGCACTTCCTCCACGACGAACTGGGCGGCCTCACCTTCGGCCGGTACCGCGCCTGCGTCGCCCGGGTCAGCGGCCACAACGCGCCGCTCACCGACCAGCTGACCCGGGCCGTCGCCGACGCCGTCGCCGAGGCCCCCGACCGCGCCGACCGGGCCCGGCCCACCGGCTCGCTGCCCTCCTGGCGGCAGGTCCCGGCGGCGGGCAGCGGGGTGTGGACCCGGCGCGGCGAGACCGTCGCCGCCGTCCTCTCCGGCAACACCCCCACCATCCACGGCGGCTGGCTCCAGGCGCTGGCCCTCGGCTACCGGGTGGCCGTCCGCCCCTCGCGCCGCGAACCGTTCACCGCCCACCGGGTGGTCGCCGCGCTGCGCGCGGCCGGCTTCCGCCCCGCCGACGCCGTGTTCCTGCCCACCGCGCACGCGGGCGTGCCCGGTCTGCTGCGCCGCGCCGACCTGGCGCTGCTGTACGGCGGCGACGACCTGGTGGCCGCGTACGCCGGCTCCCCGACCGTCAAGGTCGCGGGACCCGGCCGCGCCAAGACCCTGGTGACCGGCGGCCCGGCCTCCCCGGCGACGCTGGGGGCGGTCGCCGACTCGGTGACCGCCCTCTCCGGCACCGCCTGCGTCAACACCACGGCGGTCCTGGTCGAGGACGACCACGCCCGGTTCGCCCGCGACCTGGCGGCGCTCCTGCGCGCCCGCGCGGCCGGCCGGCAGACCACCGACCGGCACCTGGGCCCCCGGGTCACCGCACCGGCGGCCGACGCCCTGCTCGCGTACCTGAGCCGGCACGCCGCGCACGCCCGCGCCGAGATCCCGCTCCAGGAGATCGCCACCCCGCACCCGGACGGCGGCGTGGTCCTGGGCCCGGCGGTCTTCACCGTCCCCACCCAGGACGATCCGCTGCTCGGCACCGAACTGCCCTTCCCCTGCGTATGGATCGCCCCCTGGTCGCGGGCGGCGGGCACCGCCCCGCTGCGCGACTCGCTGGTGGTCAACGCCATCACCGACGATCTGGCGCTCGTCGACGCGCTGCTGGACGAACCGACCGTCAAGAACGTCCACCTGGACACCCCCACCGTCCACGGTGCAGGACACCTGCCCCACGAGGACTATGCGGGCACGTTCCTGATGCGGAACAAGGCGGTGGTGACGAAGGGAGGCACCGGGTAGGCACCCCCCATGACCCGAGCCTGGTACCGGGGCGACTGCCACGTCCACTCCCACCACTCCGACGGCGAACTCTCCCCGGCCCGGCTGGCCGCCGGGATCCACGCCGGGCGCTGGCGGCCCGCCATGGGGAACAGCGACGCGCATCTGGCCGGCCAACTCGGCATCCCGCACACCGTGGTGCGGGCCACTGGCCCGGACCCCGGCGCGCTGCTCGCCGCCCTGCGCGCCGGCCACAGCTGGATCGCCGCCTCGGCCGGCATCGATCTCTCCTTCGCGGCGCACGCCGCCGGCCGCACCGCCGGCGTCGGCGAGCGGCTGGCCGCGCCCGGCGACCTGCCGTGCACCGTCCGGCTGACCGTGCGCGGGGTGGACGGCGGCACCGTCACCCTCCACGACGAGCGCGGCCCGGCGCACCGGGCCACGCTCCGTGGCGCCGGAGCGCACACCGTCGAGTGGGGCACCAGCGCCGGAGCGTCCGGTTTCGTGCGCGCCGAGGTGCGCGACGCCGACGGGCGGATGGCGGCCCTCACCAATCCGGTGCTGCTCACCGGTCGCGTACCGTAGTGCGCCGTTCTTCAGTGCAGGGTCAGAAGGGGGCCGACGTCGTGGACGTACGGGAGCGGGAGGTTGACGGCGAGCAGCGCCACCTCGACACCGTGTACCGGCGGCTGGAGGAGAAGATCCACGAGGCCGAGTTCCTCATGGCCGACGCCGCCAAACGGGTGCAGGTCGGCACCCCGGGCGCGCTGGCCGAGCGGGACGCCCAGGTCTTCCAGGCCGGGGTGCATCTGTCGCGGCTGAACAACGAGTTCGAGGACTTCCTCTTCGGCCGCATCGACCTGCTCGCCGGCCAGGACGGCCGGCGCGGCCCGGACGGGGCGCTGACCTCGGTCGAGCCCGCCGACGACGCCGTCACCACCGGCCCCGGCGGGGAGCCGGTCGCCGAGATCGCCGAGACGCTGCACATCGGGCGGCTCGGCGTCCTGGACGCCGACTACGTGCCGCTGGTCATCGACTGGCGCGCCCCGGCCGCCGCCCCGTTCTACCGCGCCACCCCGGTGGCCCCGGGCCGGGTGGTGCGGCGCCGCGTCATCCGCAGCAAGGGCCGCCGGGTGCTGGGCGTGGAGGACGACCTGCTCCGCCCCGAGCTGCGCGCCACCCTGGACGGCGCGGAGCTGCCGGTGGTCGGCGACGGCGCGCTGATGGCCGCCCTCGGCCGCACCCGGGGCCACCGGATGACGGACATCGTGGCCTCGATCCAGGCCGAGCAGGACGAGGTGATCCGCGCCCCCGCCGTCTCGGTCACCGAGGTGACCGGCGGCCCCGGCACCGGCAAGACCGCCGTCGCCCTGCACCGCGCCGCGTACCTGCTGTACCAGGACCGGCGCCGGTACGCCGGCGGCATCCTCATCGTCTCGCCGACACCGCTGCTCGTCTCGTACACCGAGGGCGTGCTGCCGTCCCTCGGCGAGGAGGGCCAGGTCGCCATCCGGGCGCTGGGCTCCCTGGTGGACGGCGTGGAGGCGACCGCGTACGACGAACCGCAGGTGGCCCGGATCAAGGGGTCGGCGGCGATGGCCCGGGTATTGGCCAAGGCGGCGCGCGGCGTGCTGGAGCGGCCCGGCGCGCCGGAGCGGCTGCGGGTGGTGGCGATGGGCGCCCGCGTCGAGCTGGACGCGGAGGACCTGGAGCGGATCCGCCGGGCCGCGCTCGGCGGCAGCGCCCCGGTCAACCTGCTGCGGCCCCGGGCCCGCCGGCTGCTGCTGGACGCGCTGTGGCAGAAGTCCGGCGCCGCCGCCCGGCACTACGGGGACGCCGAACTGCTCCAGGAGGCGCGGGACGGCTTCGGCGAGGACGTGGGCACCGAGGACGCCTTCACCGATTTCCTGGACGCCTGGTGGCCGGAGGTCACCCCGCTCCAGGTGCTGCGCGCGATGGCCGAGGAGTCCCGGCTGGCCCGCTGGGCGCGCCGGGTGCTGCGCCCGCGCGAGGTGCGGCAGCTGGCCCGCTCGCTGCGGCGGGTCACCGCGCGGGGCGAGGGGCTGTCCGTGCACGACGTGGCGCTGCTGGACGAACTGCGGCAGGTGCTGGGCACCCCGTCCCGGCCGAAGGAGCGGGCCGCGCGGGAGGCCGACCCGCTGGATCTGCTCACCGGTCTGGAGGAGCTGACCACCTACGCCGACCGGATCGGCGGCGGTGGCTCCTCGCGCCGGGAGCGGCTGGCGGAGCGGGAGGGGGAGCGGGCGGACTACGCGCACATCATCGTGGACGAGGCGCAGGACCTCACCCCGATGCAGTGGCGGATGGTGGGCCGCCGGGGCCGCCAGGCGACGTGGACGATCGTCGGTGACCCGGCGCAGAGTTCCTGGTCGGCGCCGGAGGAGGCGGCGGCCGAGAAGGACGCCGCGCTGGGCACCCGGCCGCGCCGCCGGTTCGAGCTGACGGTGAACTACCGCAACCCGGCGGAGATCGCCGCCGTCGCCGACCGGGTGCTGACGCTGGCGATGCCGGGCGCGGTGCCGCCGCGCGCGGTGCGCGCGACCGGGGTGGAGCCGGTGTACGAGGTGGCGGCGGGTCCGGACGGCGCGCCGGAGCGCACCCCGGGCCGGGCGGCGGTGCTGGCGGCGGCGCGGCGGCTGCTGGCGGAGGTGGCGGGCACGGTGGGGGTCGTGGTGGCGATGGGCCGCCGCGAGCAGGTGCGCGGCTGGCTGGCGGGGGAGGGCGAGCGGCTGCTGGTGCTGGGTTCCCTGGAGGCGAAGGGGCTGGAGTACGACGCGACGCTGGTGGTGAGTCCGGCGGAGATCGCGGACGAGTCCCCGGCGGGGCTGCGGGTGCTGTACGTGGCGCTGACCCGGGCGACCCAGCGGCTGACGGTGCTGGCCGGAGCGGTGGACGAGCCGGACGGGCGGGGGGTCCCGGACCTGCTGCGCGGTCTGTGAGCCGCTGCCGGGCGCTTTTCGGAGGCATATGCGCCGGGCGGATGAGGTAGAACGATGAACAGGCGAGAGGCAGGCCGGGACGGCTAGTTGTGTTCTGCCATGGTTTGTTACGCTTTAGGTGGCACCGGCCCGATCCATGCCCCCGGGCCCAACCATTGTCGCTACGAGCGACCACTTGCCGCGAGGCGAGCTGGCGGGTCGGTGTCAAGACTTTTCTCACATCACGCGGTGCCGCACGGCATATTTCGTGCCCGCGTGCCCCCTTTCCGTGGTTACGGTCATATCGGTCGTCGGCCCTGGGTTACCGGCTACTCCACGGTAGGTGCGACCATTCGGGGGCACGCGTGATGGAGAAAGTGAAGGAAGTCGGTCATGGCAACGGCGCCCAGCGTCTCGTACTCGATGACTGTCCGGCTGGAAGTTCCGGCCAGCGGTACGGCGGTCAGTCAGCTCACCACGGTCGTGGAGTCCTCCGGCGGGTCCGTCACCGGCCTCGACGTCACCGCCTCCGGCCACGAGAAGCTGCGGATCGACGTCACGATCGCCGCTTCCTCCACGGCCCACGCCGATGAGATCGTGCAAAAGCTGCGCGGCATCGAGGGCGTCGCGCTCGGCAAGGTCTCCGACCGTACGTTTCTGATGCATCTCGGTGGCAAGATCGAGATGACCTCCAAACATCCGATTCGCAATCGCGACGACCTGTCGATGATCTACACGCCGGGTGTGGCCCGGGTCTGCACCCAGATCGCCGCCCACCCCGAGGACGCCCGCCGGCTGACCATCAAGCGCAACAGCGTCGCCGTGGTCACCGACGGCTCCGCCGTGCTGGGCCTGGGCAACATCGGCCCGCAGGCCGCGCTGCCCGTGATGGAGGGCAAGGCCGCCCTCTTCAAGCGGTTCGCCGGCATCGACGCCTGGCCGATCTGCCTGGACACCCAGGACACCGACGCCATCGTCGAGGTCGTCAAGGCGATCGCCCCGGGCTTCGCGGGCATCAACCTGGAGGACATCTCCGCCCCCCGCTGCTTCGAGATCGAGGCGCGGCTGCGCGAGGCCCTGGACATCCCGGTGTTCCACGACGACCAGCACGGCACCGCCATCGTGGTGCTCGCCGCCCTGCACAACGCGCTGCGCGTGGTCGGCAAGGAACTGGCGGACGTGCGCGTGGTGATGTCGGGCGCCGGCGCCGCCGGTACCGCGATCCTCAAGCTGCTGCTGGCGGCCGGCGTCAAGCATGCCGTCGTCACCGACATCCACGGCGTGGTGCACGCCGGACGCACCGACCTGGTGGACGCCGCGCCCGGCACCGCGCTGCGCTGGATCGCCGACAACACCAACCCCGACGGCGTCACCGGCACCCTCAAGGACGCCATCGTCGGCGCGGACGTCTTCATCGGCGTCTCCGCCCCCAACGTGCTGGACGCGGACGACGTCGCGGCCATGGCGGACGGCGCGATCGTGTTCGCGCTCGCCAACCCCGACCCGGAGATCGATCCGGCCATCGCCCGGCAGACCGCGGCCGTGGTGGCCACCGGCCGTTCGGACTTCCCCAACCAGATCAACAACGTGCTGGTCTTCCCCGGGGTCTTCCGCGGCCTGCTCGACGCCCAGTCGCGCACCGTCAACACCGCGATGATGCTGGCCGCCGCCCGCGCGCTGGCCGATGTGGTGGGCGAGGACGAGCTGAACGCCAACTACATCGTCCCCTCGGTCTTCAACGAGAAGGTCTCCGGGGCGGTCTCCGGCGCCGTCCGGGAGGCCGCCGAGGCCACCCACGCCGACGAGGCGTAACCCGCCCCCAGGGGCGCGTCACGGCCCCCCCGCACGCTCCGTACGGCCCTGGCCCCGGCCCGCCCCGGCGAGTCGGTTGCCGGGGCCACCGGCGGCCCCCGTAGGGTGACCCGGAGGCTGAGCCCCGGTACGGACGCCAGGACTCTTCGTGTGACACCGCGGGCGCCGGATTGGCCTTCACACCACTGGTGGGGGCAGGATGCGTATCCGGGCGCGAGGGTCACGAAAGCCGACCCGGGTCCGGGAACTGTCCGAGGGTCCTGGCAGCATCGGCTTCGATCTCACGCCTCATCGGCAAGGAAGAACACGGGAGTACGAAATATGAACCGCAGTGAGCTGGTGGCCGCTCTGTCCGAGCGCGCCGAGGTGACCCGGAAGGACGCCGACGCTGTGCTGGCGGCCTTCGCGGAGATCACCGGGGAGATCGTGTCCAAGGGGGACGAGAAGGTCACCATCCCCGGCTTCCTGACCTTCGAGCGCACCCACCGCGCGGCGCGCACCGCCCGCAACCCGCAGACCGGCGAGCCGATCCAGATCCCCGCCGGGTACAGCGTCAAGGTGTCCGCGGGCTCCAAGCTCAAGGAAGCCGCCAAGGGCAAGTGAAGCCCCGGGCCTTCGGCCCGGCGGTCCTGAACGCGTGAGGGTGGCCCCCAGCCAGGGGGCCACCCTTCGCGCATGTCCCGCCGCCGCGCGGGGCGGCGGGCCCGTCGGTGCGTCCGTCAGGCGGGGCGCTCCACCTTCGCGCCCAGATCCTCCAGTTTGCTGATGAAGTTCTCATAGCCACGGTTGATCAGGTCGATCCCGTGCACCCGCGAGGTGCCCTGGGCCGCCAGTGCCGCGATCAGATACGAGAACCCGCCGCGCAGGTCCGGGATCACCAGGTCCCCGCCCTGGAGCGTGGTCGGCCCGGACACCACCGCCGAATGCAGGAAGTTGCGCTGCCCGAACCGGCAGGGCGTCCCGCCCAGGCACTCGCGGTACAGCTGGATGTGCGCGCCCATCTGGTTCAGCGCGCTGGTGAAGCCGAGCCGCGACTCGTACACCGTCTCGTGCACGATCGAGAGCCCTGACGCCTGGGTGAGGGCCACCACCAGCGGCTGCTGCCAGTCGGTCTGGAAACCGGGGTGCACGTCCGTTTCCAGGGCGATCGCGTTCAGCGGGCCGCCCGGGTGCCAGAAGCGGATGCCCGCGTCGTCGATCTCGAAGGCGCCGCCCACCTTCCGGAAGACGTTCAGGAAGGTCATCATCTCCCGCTGGCTGGCCCCGCGGACGTACACGCTGCCCTTGGTGGCCAGCGCCGCGCTCGCCCACGAGGCGGTCTCCAGGCGGTCCGGGAGCGCCCGGTGGGTGTATCCCTCCAGCCGGTCCACCCCCGTGATGCGGATGGTGCGGTCGGTGTCCATGGAGATCTGGGCGCCCATCTTCTGCAGCACGCAGATGAGGTCCTCGATCTCCGGCTCGACGGCGGCGTTGGAGAGTTCCGTCACACCTTCGGCCAGCACGGCGGTCAGCAGCACCTGTTCGGTGGAGCCGACGGACGGGTACGGCAGCCGGATCTTGCAGCCGCGCAGGCCGCGCGGCGCCTCCAGGTACTGGCCGTCCGCCCGCTTGTCGATGGTGGCGCCGAACTGGCGCAGCACGTCGAAGTGGAAGTCGACCGGCCGGCCGCCGATGTCGCAGCCGCCGAGCCCCGGGATGAACGCGTGCCCCAGCCGGTGCAGCAGCGGGCCGCAGAAGAGGATCGGGATGCGGGACGAGCCGGCGTGCGCGTCGATGTCCGCCACATTGGCGCGTTCGACCCGCGACGGGTCCATGAACAGCTCGCCCGGCTCCTCGCCGGTGCGCACGGTCACACCGTGCAGCTGCAACAGCCCGCGTACAACACGGACATCACGGATATCGGGGACATTGCGCAGGCGGGAGGGGCTACTGCCCAGCAGCGCCGCCACCATCGCCTTCGGCACGAGGTTCTTGGCACCGCGCACCTTGATCTCGCCCTCGATCGGGGTGCCGCCATGAACAATCAGGACGTCGTCAGTCATGGAACTCGCGATCTCCAAGAGGGCCGGGGGGAATCGAGCGGAGGTAATCGAAATGGTAATCCTCCACCCGCTCCGCACCCGGCACTCCCCACCGCACTCCGGATGGGGAATCATGTCCTCATGACCGAGGTGTCCTCGCTCACCGGGCAGCTGCTGGTGGCCACCCCCGCGCTGTCGGACCCCAATTTCGAACGCTCCGTCGTGCTCATGCTCGACCACGACGCCGACGGCGCGCTCGGGGTCGTCCTCAACCGCCCCACCCCGGTCGGTGTCTCCGAGGTCCTGGAACCGTGGGCCGAGCTGGCCGGCGACCCCGGCGTCGTCTTCCAGGGCGGCCCCGTCGCCCTGGACGCCGCCCTCGCCCTCGCCGTCGTCCCCGGCACCGGTCCCCTGGGCTGGCGCCGCGTGCACGGCTCCATCGGCCTCGTCGACCTGGAAGCCCCGCCCCAGGTGCTCGCCGCCGAGGTCGGCTCCCTGCGCGTCTTCGCCGGCTACGCCGGCTGGGGCCCCGGCCAGCTGGAGGCGGAACTGGAGGAGGGCGCCTGGTACGTCGTGGACTCCGAACCGGGCGACGTGTCCGCCCCCCGCCCCGAGGGCCTGTGGCGCGCCGTCCTGCGCCGCCAGCACGGCAGACTGGCGCTGCTCGCCACTTACCCGGATGACCCCTCGCTCAATTAGGCTTGGTGCTCATGAGCACTCTTGAGCCCGAGCAGCAGCCCGAGCGCGGGACCGGCACCGGCACCCTGGTCGAGCCCGCACCGCAGACGTCGCACGGCGATGGCGACCATGAGCGCTTCGCCCACTATGTCCAGAAGGACAAGATCATGGCGAGCGCGCTGGACGGCACGCCCGTCGTCGCGCTCTGCGGCAAGGTGTGGGTGCCGGGACGGGACCCGAAGAAGTACCCGGTCTGCCCCATGTGCAAGGAGATCTACGAGTCCATGGGCGCCTTCGGCGGCGGTGGCAAGGGCGGTAAGGACGGCAAGGGCGGCAAAGGCGGCGGCAAGAAGTAGCCGGCCGTCCCGGCGGGCACGCTCCTGCCATGACCGCTGATGCCACGGACACCGCTGACCTCACCGACGCCGGCCTGATACCGGCGCCGCTGACGTACACACCCGGCACGGGCGCCGGGCCGACGCTGGGCCCGGGGGCCGCCTTCGACGCCGCCCCCGGCACGGAAGGCACGGCCCGCTGGCTGCGGGCCGTCCTCGGACTGGACACGGACGGTGACGGCCTCCCCGTGCGGCTGGCCCTCGACAGCGCCCTGGCCGGCGGCCCCGAGGCGTACCGGCTGACCGTGACCGCCGACGGGGTGCTCATCGTGGGCGGCGGGCCGGCCGGCGTCTTCTGGGGCGCCCAGACCCTGCGCCAACTGGCCGGCCCCGACGCGTACCGTCGCGCCCCGCTCACCGGCCGTGCTTGGCACCTGCCCGCCGTCACCGTCGAGGACGCGCCCCGTTTCGCCTGGCGCGGCTTCATGCTGGACGTCTCCCGCCACTTCCTGCCCAAGGACGGGGTGCTGCGCCAGCTCGATCTGCTCGCCGCCCACAAGCTCAACGTGCTCCATTTCCACCTCACCGACGACCAGGGCTGGCGCATCGAGATCCCCCGCCATCCCGAACTGACCGCCACCGGAGCCTGGCGGCCCCGCTCCCGCTACGGGCACCGCGACTCCCCGCTGTGGGACGAACGGCCGCACGGCGGCTACTACACCCAGGACGACCTGCGGGAGATCGTCGCGTACGCGGCCGAGCGGCACATCACCGTCGTCCCCGAGATCGAACTCCCCGGCCACTCGCAGGCCGCCATCACCGCCTACCCCTGGCTCGGCAACCCGGGGTACGGCGCCCCCGGCGTGTGGACGGACTGGGGCATCAGCCCGCACGTGCTCGCCCCCACCGACGAGGTACTGCGCTTCTACGAGGAGGTGCTGAGCGACGTCCTGGAGATCTTCCCGTCCCCGTTCATCCACATCGGCGGCGACGAGTGCCCCAAGGACCAGTGGCGTACCTCACCGGCGGCCCAGGAGCGGATCGCCCGCGAGGGGCTGGGCGACGAGGACGGCCTCCAGGCGTGGTTCATCCGGCACTTCGACCGCTGGCTGGCCGACCGCGGGCGGCGGCTGATCGGCTGGGACGAGATCCTGGAGGGCGGCACCCTGGCGGGCGGTGATTCCGGGGGAGGTCTCTCCGCCGGCGCGGCCGTCTCCTCCTGGCGCGGCTGGGCGGGGGGCATCGCGGCGGCCGAAGCGGGACACGATGTGGTGATGTGCCCCGAACAGCACGTCTACCTCGACCACCGGCAGGCGGACGGCCCGGACGAGCCGATGCCCGTCGGCTGGGTGCGCACCCTGCGCGACGTGTACGCCTTCGAGCCGGTGCCACCGGCCCTGGCCGGCCGGGACGCGGCCCGGCACGTCATCGGAACCCAGGCGAACCTGTGGACCGAACTGATCGACGATCAGGGCCGCGCCGACTACCAGACCTGGCCCCGGCTGTGCGCGCTCGCCGAAGTGGCCTGGAGCGCCGCCGGCCGGCGCTCGTGGCCGGACTTCGAACGCCGCATGACGCACGCCCACTACGCGCGACTGGACGCGCTGGGCGTCGCCTACCGCCCGCCCGGCGGCCCGCACCCCTGGCAGCGGCGGCCGATGCCCGCCGGGCTATCCGGACAACTCGGGCGTCCGCTGGACGGGCAGCCGGGCTGAGTACCGAACGGGCGTGACGCGCTTCCGGAATGAGGGTGACCCCGGCACCGGTGGAGCGGAAAAATGTGCCAGAGTTGCCTCGCATACCGTTCGGCTGGGCAGCCGGGACAGCCGGGAAGGGGCAGCTGGATTGAGCACGCACGCACCTCAGGCATCCGGAGCGCCGCAGACCGCCCGGCTTGTCGCGCAGCCCGCCACTCTGGACGACGCGGTGGCCGCCCTGGTGGCCACCCCCGCCGCCGTACCGGTCGCGGGCGGCACCGACTTGATGGCCGGCGTCAACGCCGGGCTGCTGCGGCCCGCCGCCCTGGTCAGCCTCGGCCGGCTCGGCGAACTGCGCGGCTGGGAGTACCAGGACGGGCACGCGCTGCTCGGCGCCTGCCTCACCCACGCCCGGATGAGCCGGCCGGACTTCGCCGCCCTCATCCCGGCCCTCGCCGCGGCGGCCCGCTCGGCCGGGCCGCCGCAGGTGCGCAACGCCGGGACGCTCGGCGGCAACATCATCACCGCCGCCCCCTCCGGCGACACCCTGCCGGTCCTGGCCGCGCTGGAGGCCACCCTGCTGGTCGCGGGCCCGGAAGGACAGGGCCGGCAGATCCCGGTGAGCAGCCTGCTCGCGGGCATGGACCGGCTGCACCCGGCCGAACTCCTCGCCCACGTACGGGTTCCGCTGCTGCACGCCCCCCAGACATTCCTCAAAGCGACGGCGCGCAGCGGCCCCGGGCGGGCCCTGGCGTCGGTGGCGCTGGTCCTCGACCCGATACGGCGCGAGGTGCGCTGCGCGGTCGGCGGCGTCGCGCCGATGCCGCTGCGTCCGCTGGACGCCGAGCGGTGGGTGGCGGCGCTGGTCGACTGGGACGGCGAACACGGCCGGGCGCTGGCGCCGGAGGCGCTGACGGCGTTCGGCGACTACGTGGGCCTGGCCTGCGTTCCCGATCCGCAGCCGGGGGAGGCACCACTGCCGGCTGCTGTGCTGCATGTGAGGCGTACCGTGGCGACACTGGCCCGCCGTGGACTCGGAAGGGCGCTGCGATGAGCGACGATCAGCGACAGCCGCGGCCACAGGGTGGCTGGGGCGCGGGGGAGTACGGCGGCGGCGACTACGACGCGGACGCCACGGCGTTCGTGCAGCTGCCGCCGCAGCCGTTGCCGGGGGTCGACCCGCTGGCGGTGACGGGCGGCGCGGTGCCGGTCACGGACCCGGGCGCGACGGGGGCGTGGTCGCTGCCGTTCGCGCCGCAGGCGCAGGGCGGGCAGGGCGGGCAGGGCGAACTCCCGGAGTCCGGCCCGTGGACCGCCGCGCCGCAGACCGGGCAGCAGACCGCGCCGCACTCCGCCCGGCAGGCGGGGCAGGGCCGTTGGCCGGCGTCGGCCGGCTGGCCGGACGCGGGCGGCACGGGCGCCGCGGACGGCGCCGGCGCGGACCCCTCGCACGCGAGCTGGCCCGCCGCCGCCCGGGACAGCTGGCCCGCGACCGCACACCAGCCCGGCGGCCCCGGCCAGGACGACTGGCAGAGCACGACGCCCCGGGCCGGCTGGCCCGGACCGGGAACGGCGGAAGCCGGCACCCGGGAACGGACGGACACCTTCCCGCACGACCGCCCGTCCGGCGCGGACGCCGCCCCGGCGGCGCCGGGCGAACAGCCGCAGTCCTGGCCCGCGAGCGCGGGCGCCCCGGCGCAGCCGGGCTGGCCGGCGGCCCACACCGACACGGCGGCACCCACCGCCGGACACCCCAACGACGCGGCCTCACCGGCGCCCTGGGGCACGGCACCGGGCGCCACCCCGGCCACCCCGCACGCCACCGGCGGCACCGACGGCGCGAGCCTGCCCGGCACGCCCCCGGCGGCCCCCGGCGAACACGGAAGCGGCCACCCCGGCCCCGGCACCTGGCCGGACCCGCAGAACGGGACCCCGGCCCACGGCGTCCCACACCAGGCCCCCGGAGCCACGAACGGCACCCAGCCGCAGGCCGGCTGGCCGGGCGGCGCCGACACCGGCGCGGGCACACCACCGCACGGCGTACCGCACCCGCAGCAGCCGGAGCCCGGAGCCGTCACCGCGAACGGCGGCGCCGGTGGCCCGGTCGCGGACACAGCCGCCAACGGCACCCAGGCGCAGGCCGGCTGGCCGGACGCGACGGCGGGCACGGCCCCGCCGTCCACGGGCGGTGACCACGGGGCCGGTGGCCCCGCGACGGGCGCCGGAGTGAACGGCGCGCAGAGCCAGTCGGCTTGGCCGGATGCGGCAGCGGGCACCCCTGCCCAGGGCACGCCGCATCCGCAAGGGGGCGAGAGCGGCGGTGCCGGTGCGAATGGCGCCCAGACCCAGTCGGCTTGGCCGGATGCGGCGGCCGGTACGGGTGCGCCGTCCACGGCTGGCGGGCACGGGGCCGGTGGCCCGGCGACGGGCCCTGGTCTGAACGGTGCGCAGGGCCAGTCGGCGTGGCCGGACGCAGCGGCCTCGGTCGCGGATGGTGCGAACGGCGGCGCCGGTGGCCAGGTTCCCGGTGGTACAGGCAGTGGTGCCGGTGTCCCGGTTGCGGGGGGTACCGCGAACGGTGCTCAGGAAGCGTCGGGTTGGCCGGACGCTGCGGCCGGTACGGGTGCGCCTTCGGCGGCCGGTGAGTACGGGGCCGGTGGCCCGGTGGCCTCGGTCGCGGGTGGTGCGAACAGCGGCGCCGGTGGCCAGGCTCCGGGTGGTGCCCCGAACGGTACGCAGCATCAGCCGGGTTGGCCGGACGTGACGGCGGGCACGCCCGCCCAGGCCGAACCGCAGTCCCAGCCGAACACCCCCGGCGCGCAGGCGGAGAACGGAGAACACGGCGGTCCGGGATCGGCCGCGCACCAGCCGCCGCAGGCGGCGGACACCACCGGGCAAGGTGGCTGGCCGGGCACCCCCGCCGCCGGAACCGCGCGTGCCGCGACCGAGGGCCGGCCCGTCGGGTCGGCCTGGCCGGACGCCGCGAGCGGAACACCCGCGCAGGGCATGCCGGTTCCGCGGACCGACACCACGGATCCGGGTCCGGCGAACGGCGTTCCGGACGCGGGCGGCTGGGCGGGTGCCCCCGCCGCCGCCCCCGACCCGTCCGTGCAGCCGAACTGGCCGGACGCCGCATCGGGAACGCCGTCACACGGCGTACCGCGTCCGCAGGGCCACGGCACCGTCCCCGGCGGTGCGGGCAGCCCGCAAGACTCCGGGCCGGGCGCCGAGGGCGCCGCCGCCCACGGCTGGCCGGATGCCGCGTCCGCGACTCCTTCGCAGGGCGTAGCGCGTCCGCAGGAGCATGCCCCGTCCGCGGGTGCCGCCACGCCTTCGGTGCCGGATCAGCGCGGCTGGGGGAGTGGTCCGGGCCGGGAGGGCGACGTTGCCCCGGGCCCGTCCGCCGGCTGGCCGGACGCCGGGGCCGGAACCCCCGCCCACGGTGTGCCGCACTCGCCCGCGGACACCGGCAGTGGAAACGGTGCGCCCGGAGTTCCACCCCAGGCGGCGCCCGGCGACACGGCCATGGCGGCGGGCGGTACGCCTCCGCACGGTGTGCCGCAGTCGCACGGAGCAGCGGCAAGCGGAAACGGTGCGCCCGGTGTGGGTGCCGGTGTGCCGTCGCAGGCGGGGAACGTTCCCGGCCCGGTCGGCGGTACGCCACCGCATGCCGTGCCGCAGGCCGAGGCGGCGGTGACTGATACGCCGTCTCGTGGTGTGCCGTCACAGGCGACGGGTGGGGTGAACCCGGCCGGTGAAGGCAGCGCAGCCACGCCGCCCGCTGGTACGCCCTCGCACGGAGCAGGGGCAAGCGGAAACGGTGCGCCCGGTGTGGGTGCCGGTGTGCCGTCGCCGTCGACGGGCGCTCTTGGTCCTGCCGGTGAGGATGGCGTGGCCGGTGTACCCGGTGCGGATGCCGCTCTGCCGCCGCAGGCGGGGAACCCCCCGGGGGGGCCGGCGGGCGGTACGCCTCCGCACGGTGTGCCGCAGTCGCACGGAGCAGAGGCGAGCGGAAACGGTGCGCCCGGCGTGGGTGCCGGTCTGCCGTCGCAGGCGGGGAACGTTCCCGGCCCGGTCGGCGGCACGCCCCCGCATGGCGTGCCGCAGGCTCAGGCGGCCGTCACCGACGCACCGTCACAGGCAGCCGGCCCCGCTGGTGCGGACAACGGCGCGGCCGTGGCAGCCGCCGGTACGCCCCCGCACGGCGTGCCGCAGACTCATCCCGCTCCCGGTCCGGGCACCGGCAGTGGAAACGGAGCGCCCGCCGCCGATGGTGCTGCGGGCCCGTCCCGTACAGCTCCCGGGGCGGTTCCCGGCGGCGAGGGCGCTGCCGTCACGTCGGCCGGTACGCCGCCGCATGGTGTGTCGCACGCCTCGGGCCATGTCCCGTCCGCCGGTGGTGCGGTTGGCGACGAGCATTCCGCTGGTGCGCCTGCCGGGACCCCTCCGCATGGCGTACCGCACGCACAGGGCTCCGCCGGTGGCCGCGCTGACGGGCACCGTGTGCCAGGGCAGGACGGTTGGGCGGGTACGCCCGCTCCCGGTGGCCCGTCCGCGCAGGCCGACTGGCCGGATCCGGCTGCCGGGACGCCCGGGCACGGCGCCGCCCATGCCCACGTGACCCCCGCGGCCACGGGCCACGAACCGGCCCCGGGCGCCGCAGTACCGCCGCAGGCGGCGGCCGACAGCGCGTCCGCACCGGCCGCCGGAACCGCCCCTGGCGCCCCGTCGCCGGAGCAGGGCGTTCCCGGGCAGCCCGGCTGGACTGGGCAGACTGCTCAGGGTGGTACGGGCTCCGTCATGCCCACCGTCGGCGGCACCCCGCCTCACGGCGTACCGACCGCCGGGCCCGCCGCCGAGGCGGCAGCCGCCGGGGCGCAGGCTCCGGACGGCGCCCCGGCCCACCCGGCATCCCCCGGAGCCGACGCCGCCGCGTCCCCGCCCGGCGGCCCGGGCGGGGACGGCGGGAGCGCCCCACTGTCCGGGCCCGGCCCCGCGCAGCCCACCGCTGCCGCCGCCGCTGAGCCGCCGCCCGGGGAGACCCGCGCCGTGCCCCCGGGTGCCCCGGATGCCTCCGGCATCGGGGCCACCGAGGTCACCGAGCCCATCCCGGCCGGCGGCAGCGCCGGTCTTCCCGGCGTCGCCGACCACGGCACGACCGGCCCCGGCACCGGCGGCACCGACATCAGCGGCACCGACACCTCCCGCACCGCCGCCGGTCCGGTCGGTCTCCCGGGCGCCAGCGGTTCCGGCACCAGTGGTGACGGCGCCAGCGGCTCCGGTCCCGCCGGGAACGCCGGTCCGGCCGGTCTCCCCGGCACCGGCGGTACCGACATCAGCGGTCACGGCGCCAGCGGCTCCGGTCCCGCCGGGAACGCCGGTCCGGCCGGTCTCCCCGGCGCCAGCGGTTCCGACACCAGCGGTCACGGCAGCGCCGACCCGGCCGGCTTCCCGGGCACCGGCGGCGACGCCGACCCGGCTGGCTTCCCCGGTGCCAGCGGTCCCGGCCCCGCCGGCGACGCCGGTCCGGCCGGCTTCCCCGGTGCCAGCGGCTCCGGCTCCGCCGGGAACGCCGGCCCGGCCGACACCGTCGACCTCCCCGGCCCTGGCACCGGCACCGGCGGCCCGGCCGCCGCCCCCGGCTTCCCGGGCACAACCGCCCCCACCGACAACACCCCTACCGGCACCCCCGTCCCCGCGCCCGCCGTCGAAGGCGGCCCCGTGCAGCGGCCGGCCGGGTTCGGCGGCAGTGGGAGCGGGGACGAGTCCGGCTCGTGGGTGATTCCCTCCGAGGTCACCGACCCCGCCCAGCCCGTCGCCGAGGCTCCCGCGCCCGCGCCCGTCCCGCCGCCCGTCAGTGACAGCGAGCACCCCGAGGTCTCCTACGTCCTGCGCGTCAACGGCATCGACCGTGCCGTCAGCAGCGCCTGGATCGGCGAGTCCTTGCTGTACGTGCTGCGCGAGCGCCTCGGTCTGGCCGGTGCCAAGGACGGCTGCTCGCAGGGCGAGTGCGGGGCCTGCTCGGTGCAGGTCGACGGGCGGCTGGTCGCGGCCTGCCTGGTGCCGGCGGCCACCGCCGCCGGGTCCGAGATCCGTACCGTCGAGGGCCTGGGCACCGAGAGCGAACCGTCCGACGTGCAGCGCGCCCTCGCCTCCTGCGCCGTCCAGTGCGGCTTCTGCCTGCCCGGCATGGCCATGACGGTGCACGATCTCCTGGAGGGCAACCACGCGCCCACCGAACTCCAGACCCGCCAGGCCCTGTGCGGCAATCTGTGCCGCTGCTCCGGTTACCGGGGCGTCCTGGACGCCGTCCGCACGGTGATCGAGGAGCGGGCCGAGCGGGCGGAACGCGCCGAGCAGCAGTCGCCCCGTATCCCGCAGCAAGCCGGCCCGTTCGAGGGAGACGCCTGAGACGATGAGCGACCAGCCCATCGACGGCATCACCGCCGTCACCGTCGCCGGTGCCGAGACCGCGCCGGGGCCCGCCGAGGGCGCCGCCACGCTCGGTCTCGGTGCGTCCGTACCGCCCGCCGACGCCGCCGCCAAGACCACCGGCGTCTTCCCGTACACCGCCGATCTGTGGGCCGAGGGCCTGCTGTGGGCCGCCGTGCTGCGCGCCCCGCATCCGCGCGCCACGATCCGCGGCATCGACACCACGGAGGCCGCCGCCCTCCCCGGGGTGCGGGCCGTCGTCACGCACCTGGACGTCAAGGGCACCCCGCCCGGGGACCGTCCGCCGCTGGCGTCCGGTGAGGTGCGGTACCACGGTGAGCCGGTGGCGGCCGTCGCCGCCGACCATCCGGAGACCGCCCGGCTTGCCGCCGCCGCGATCGCCGTCGACTACGAGGTGCTGGAGCCGGTCACCGACCCGGAGAAGGTGTTCGAGTCCGAACCGCTGCACCCCGCCGGGAACATCGTCCGGCACATCCCGCTGCGCTACGGCAACCCCGACATGAACGGCGAGATCGTCGTCGAGGGCGTCTACCGCGTCGGCCGCCAGGACCCGGCGCCGATAGGAGCCGAGGCCGGTCTCGCGGTGCCGCGCCCGGACGGCGGCGTGGAGGTGTACACCGGCACCACCGACCCGCACGGCGACCGCGACCGGCTGGCCGCCTGCCTGGCCCTGGAGCCGGATCAGGTCAAGATCTATGTGACGGGGGTGCCGGGCGCGTTCGGCGACCGCGAGGACCTCGGTTTCGAACTGCCGCTCGCGCTGCTGGCCATCCGGACCGGGTCGCCGGTGAAGCTGGCGGCCACCCGCGAGGAGTCGTTCCTCGGGCACCCGCACCGGCACCCCACCATGCTGCGCTACTGGCACCACGCCGACCGCGAGGGCAAGCTGGTGAAGGTCGAGGCGCAACTGCTGATGGACGCCGGGGCGTACGCGGACGGTTCGGCCGAAGCGCTGGCCGCCGCCGTGTCGTTCGCCGCCGGGCCCTACCGGGTGCCGAACGCCGTCGTCGACGGCTGGGCGGTGCGCACCAACAACCCGCCCTCCGGGCATCTGCGCGGCGAGGGCGCGCTCCAGGTGTGCGCGGCGTACGAGGGCCAGATGGACAAGCTGGCCGCCCGGCTCGGTCTCGACCCGGCCGAGGTGCGCGCCCGCAATGTGATGAGCACCGGCGACCCGCTGCCCACCGGGCAGGCCGTCACCTGCCCCGCACCGGTCGCCGCGCTGCTGCGCGCGGTGCGGGAGACGCCGCTGCCGCCGCCGCCCGACGAGGAGTGGGTGCTGCCGGGCGGCCCGGACGGTGCCGCCGACCCGGGCGCGGTGCGCCGCGGGGTGGGGTACGCGCTCGGCATGGTGCACATGCTCGGCGCGGAGGGCACCGACGAGGTGTCCACGGCGACGGTCAAGGTCGAGGGTTCGGTGGCCACCGTGCTGTGCGCGGCGGTGGACACCGGCCAGGGGTTCGCGACGCTGGCCCGGCAGATCGTGCAGGACGTGCTGGGGGTGGAGGAGGTGCATGTCGCGCCGGTCGACACCGACCAGCCGCCGGCCGGGCCGGGGCTGCGCGGCCGGCACACCTGGGTGTCGGGCGGGGCGGTGGAGCGGGCGGCGAAGATGGTCCGCACCCAGCTGCTCCAGCCGCTCGCCTCGACGTTCGGGATGTCCCCTGAGCTGCTGACCATCACGGACGGCAAGATCACCTCGTACGACGGGGTGCTGAGCACCACGGTCGCCGAGGCGCTGGAGGGCAAGGAGCTGTGGGCGACGGCGCAGTGCCGTCCGCACCCCACCGAGCCGCTGAACGCCGCCGGGCAGGGCGACGCGTTCGTGGGGCTGGCCTTCGCGGCGGTACGGGCCGTGGTGGACGTCGATGTGGAGCTGGGTTCGGTGCGGGTGGTGGAGATGGCCATCGCGCAGGACGTGGGCCGGGTGCTCAACCCGGCGCAGTTGCGGGCCCGGATCGAGGCGGGGGTCACGCAGGGCATCGGTACCGCGCTGATGGAGCATCTGCGGGTGGCGCGCGGGGTGGTGCGGCGCCCGGACTTCGCGGATTACGCGCTGCCGACGGCGCTGGACGTGCCGGACATCCGGATCGTGGAACTGCTGGAGGAGCGGGACGTGGTGGCCCCGTTCGGGGCGAAGGCGGCGGGCGCGGCGCCCGTGGTGGTGTCCCCGGCGGCGGTGGCGGCGGCGGTACGGGCGGCCACCGGGCGGCCGGTGAACCGGCTGCCGATCCGCCCGCAGTCCGCGGTGGTGAACGCGGGCGCCCAGCCGCAGCCGCAGGCGTAGCCGGCCCCGGTAGGTTCCGGCGCCCGGCACGTCGCGGCGCCCGGGCCCGCCCCGGACCCCCGCGCGTCCCGGCTTCCGGAACACGCCGTCGCGGCCCGGGCGCCGGCCGGGCGGCCAAGGGCGCTCGTCAGGACGCGGCGCCGAGCACCAGCAGCAGGTGGGAGTCGGTGTCGTGCCGCACCGTCCCGGCGCGGCGGAAGCCGTGCTTCTCCAGCAGCCGGACGGAGCCGGTGTTCTCCTCGTGCGGGTCGGCGTAGAGCGGGCGGGTCGTCTCCTGCTCCAGGAACAGCGCCAGCGCCCGGGTGCCGACGCCGCGCCCCCAGAACGCGCGGCCCAGCCAGTACCCGAGCCACCGGCGGTCCCCGTCCGTCCAGGCCACCAGGTTCCCGGCCACCTCCCCGTCGACGGTGATGGCCCGCACCAGCACGTCGGGGCCGGCGAGCACCCGTGTGGTCCAGTGCCGCATGAACGCCTCCCGCTCCCGGGGCGGGAAGCGGGACCGCCGGGCGGCCTCCGGATCGTGCTCCTGGGCGAAGAACACCTCCAGGTCGGCCGGGACGACCTCCCGCAGCCGTACCCGCTCCGGCGCGTCCGTCCGCCCCGGCGCGCTCGCCCCTTCCCCTTCCCCTTCGCGTCCCTGTCCCTGTCCCTGTCCCTGTTTCCGCTCCGGTGCGCTCATGGTGCGGAGTCTGCCACCGCCCACTGACAACGCCCCCGGCCGCTCCCCGCCCCGTCAGCCGGCGGCGCCGCCCACGTACGCGGCCAGGTGCTCGCCGGTCAGCGTCGTGCCGTCCGCGACCAGTTCGGCCGGGGTGCCCTCGAAGACGATCCGGCCGCCGTCGTGACCGGCACCCGGGCCCAGGTCGATGATCCAGTCGGCGTGCGCCATCACCGCCTGGTGGTGCTCGACGACGATCACCGACTTCCCGGCGTCCACCAGCCGGTCGAGCAGCGCCAGCAACTGCGCCACGTCCGCCAGGTGCAGCCCGGCCGTCGGCTCGTCCAGGACGTACACCCCGCCCCGCTCGGCCAGGTGGCCGGCCAGCTTCAGCCGCTGCCGTTCCCCGCCGGAGAGCGTGGTGAGCGGCTGTCCCAGGCTGAGGTAGCCGAGTCCGGCGTCCGCGAGCCGGTCCAGGATGCGGCGCGCGGCCGGCAGTGGCGCGTCGCCGCCGGTGCCGAAGAACTCCCGGGCCTGCTCCACCGGCATCGCCAGCACCTCGCTGATGTCCCGGCCGCCCAGCCGGTACTCCAGCACCGCGGGCTGGAACCGCTTCCCCTCGCACTCCTCGCAGGTGGTGGCGACCCCGGCCATCATCGCCAGATCGGTGTAGATGACCCCGGCGCCGTTGCACTGCGGGCAGGCGCCCTCGGAGTTGGCGCTGAACAGCGACGCCTTCACCCCGTTGGCCTTGGCGAACGCCTTGCGGATGGGCTCCAGCAGCCCGGTGTACGTGGCCGGGTTGGAGCGCCGCGAGCCGCGGATCGCCTCCTGCCCGATCGCCACCACCTCCTGCCCGGCGGCCTCCGCCTGCCCGGGCAGCGCGCCGTGCACCAGGGAACTCTTGCCCGATCCGGCGACCCCGGTGATCACCGTGAGCACGCCCAGCGGGATGTCCACATCGACGGCGCGCAGGTTGTGCGTGTCGGCGCCCCGGATCTCCAGCGCGCCGGTGGGGGTGCGGACCTTCTCCTTCAGCGCCGTCCGGTCCTCCAGGTGCCGCCCGGTGACGGTGCCGGAGGCCCGCAGCCCCGCCACCGTGCCCTCGTAGCAGAGCTGCCCGCCGGCCGCGCCGGCGCCGGGGCCGAGGTCGATGACATGGTCGGCGATCGCGATCGTCCCGGGCTTGTGCTCGACGACCAGCACGGTGTTGCCCTTGTCGCGCAGCCGCAGCAGCAGATCGTTCATCCGCCGGATGTCGTGCGGGTGCAGCCCGGTGGTCGGCTCGTCGAACACGTACGTCACATCGGTGAGCGAGGAGCCGAGCTGGCGGATCATCTTCACCCGCTGCGCCTCGCCGCCGGACAGGGTCCCGGCGGAGCGGTCGAGGGAGAGGTAGCCGAGGCCGATCTCCACGAACGAGTCCAGGGTGTGCCGCAGCGCGGTCAGCAGCGGCGCCACCGACTCCTCGCGCAGTCCGGCGATCCAGCGCGCCAGATCGCTGATCTGCATCGCGCACGCGTCGGCGATGCTGACGCCCGCGATCTTCGAGGAACGCGCGCCCTCGCTCAGCCGGGTGCCGCCGCACTCCGGGCAGGCGGTGAAGGTGACCGCCCGGTCCACGAACGCCCTGATGTGCGGCTGCATCGCCTCCCGGTCCTTGGCGAGCAGCGACTTCCTGACCCGGGGGACCAGCCCCTCGTAGGTCATGTTGATGCCCTCGATCTTCATCCGGGTCGGCTCGCGGTACAGGAAGTCGTGGAGTTCCCGCTCGGTGTACGCCCGGATCCGCTTGGCGGGGTCGAAGAAGCCGGACGCCGTGTACAGCCGGTAGTTCCAGCCGCCCGCCTTGTACCCGGGGACGGTGATGGCGCCCTCGTCCAGCGACTTGCCGGCGTCGTACAGCCGGCCGAGGTCGATGTCGGTGACGCTGCCCCGGCCCTCGCAGCGCGGGCACATGCCGCCGGTGCGGCTGAAAGTCTGCTTCACGGCCTTGGTGGCGGTGCCCCGCTCCACCGTGATGGCGCCGCTGGCCCGCACCGAGGGCACGTTGAAGGCGAACGCGCCGGGCGGCCCGATGTGCGGGCGGCCGAGCCGGCTGAAGAGGATGCGCAGCATCGCGTGGGCGTCGGTGGCGGTGCCGACGGTGGAGCGCGGGTCGGAGCCCATCCGCTGCTGGTCGACGACGATCGCCGTGGTCAGCCCGTCGAGAACGTCCACCTCGGGGCGGGCCAGGGCGGGCATGAAGCCCTGGACGAACGCGCTGTAGGTCTCGTTGATCAGCCGCTGCGACTCGGCGGCGATAGTGTCGAACACCAGCGAGCTCTTGCCGGAGCCGGAGACGCCGGTGAAGACCGTCAGCCGGCGCTTGGGGATCTCCACGTGGAGGTCGCGGAGGTTGTTCTCGCGGGCTCCGTGCACCCGGATCACATCGTGGTCGTCGGCGAGGTGGGCCATGGTCAGCGGTCCTGGAGCAGGCCGAGGACGTTGCCGTCGGGGTCGGTGACGGTGGCCACCAGCCGGCCGCCGCCGACGTCGTGCACCGGCTCGTGGACGGTGGCGCCCGCCGCGGTCACCTCGGCCAGCTTGGCCTCGATGTCGGCGACGTGCCAGTACGCCACCGGGGAGGTCATCGCCTGCGGGCCGCCGCCCGGGACCAGGCCGATCTGCTGGCCCGCCGCCTCGAACCCGGTGTAGTAGGGGGTTTCGGTCTGCGGCTCGGTGCCGAGCAGCGCCGCGTACACCGGTGTGGCAGCGGCCAGGTCGGTCACCGGGTGCAGCACGGTCCTGATGCCCTCGGTGGAAGCGCCGGACATGATCACTCCTGAGCGTTTTTCGATGGGTATTGCCTGGTCAGTTACGGTAATCGGCCGCCGTCGCCGGCGCTTCTCCATTCCTGACCGGTCTGGGACACTGAACGGGTGTCCCGGCCCGATCTCGACGACCTCGTCCGGCTGCGCCGCGCCCGCGACCGCATGGACCGCGAGTACGCCGAGCCGCTGGACGTCGCCGCGCTGGCGCACGGCGCCCTGATGTCACCGGGCCACTTCTCCCGCAGCTTCCGGGCCGCGTTCGGCGAGACCCCGTACAGCTATCTGATGACCCGCCGCATCGAGCGCGCCAAGGCCCTGCTGCGGCGCGGCGACCTCTCGGTGACGGAGGTGTGCATGGCGGTCGGCTGCACCTCGCTCGGCTCCTTCTCCAGCCGCTTCACCCAGCTGGTCGGCGAGACCCCGAGCGCCTACCGGGCCCGCCGCCACGACGACGGCGCCGCCATCCCGGCCTGCATCGCCAAGATCCACACCCGGCCCCTGAAGACGGACCGGGGCGAGGGCGCACGGCCCGGCGCCCGCACGTAGCGTGAGCGCCATGAACCTCACGATCTCCCAGTGCTTCATCGCCGTCGACGACCACGACCGGGCCATCGCCTTCTACCGGGACGCGCTCGGCCTCGAAGTGCGCAACGACGTCGGCTTCGAGGGCATGCGCTGGGTGACGGTCGGGCCGCCCGGCCAGCCGGAGGTGAGCATCGTCCTGGAGCCGCCGCTCGCCGACCCCAACGCCTCCCCCGAGGACCGCAGGCTCATGGCGGAACTCATGGCCAAGGGCCTGCTGCGCGGCGTGATCTTCCGGACGGACGACTGCGACGCGACCTTCGAGCGGATCAGCGCGGCGGGCGGCGAGGTGCTCCAGGAGCCGATGGACCAGCCCTACGGGGTACGCGACTGCGCCTTCCGCGACCCGGCCGGCAATCTGCTGCGCTTCAACCAGCCGCTGCCGCACTGACCGCGGGCCGCTGACCGCTTCCGCACTGACCGCCGCCGCGCTGACCGCGATCGGCGGGTACCGCCACCGGAACGGGTGACTTCGCGGCCCGATCCTCATCGGCGGCCGGTGGCCGGGGTACGTCTGCACACGCCCCGCCCCGTCCGCCGGAAGGATCCCCCCATGCGCGTCCTGTGCACCGCCATGGCCTCGCCCTCGCACGGCCGGGCCCTGCTGCCCCTGGCCCGGGCGCTCGCCGGTGCCGGGCACGAGGTCACGGTCCTCACCACCGAGGCCGTCGCACCGGTCTTCGCCGCCGACCGGATCACCGTCCTCCCGCTGCTGCCGCCCGCGCCCCCGCCGCCCGACGGCTCCCCGTTCGATCCGGCGCAGGACATGTCCTCGCCCGACCACCCGCTCACGGCGCTGCTGGCCGGCCCGTACGCCCGCTCGATCCTCACCATCCTGCGCGAGGCCGCCCGCCGGCTCCGGCCCGACGCCCTGGTACGGGACGGCATGGACTTCGCCGCCGTCGTCCTCGCCGAGGAACGCGGCATCCCGCACCTGCCGCTGCCCAGCGGCTTCCTCAACCTGGTGGAGCCCGCCCCGCTGCTGCCCGCGCTCAACGCCCTGCGCGCCGAGGCCGGTCTGCCGGAGCGCACGGACCCGGAGAGCCTGTACCCGCACGGCCGGTTCGACTTCATGCCCAGCGCCTACAGCTTCGCCCGCCACCGCGGACCCGTCCTCGCCTACCGGCAGACCACCGCCGTCGAACCCGGCGGCGCCCTGCCCCCGTGGGCCGCCCGGCTCCCCGGCGACCGGCCGCTGGTCCTCGCCGCGCTCGGCACCGTCCTGCCCACCTTCGGCGACGCCGGCCGCAATGTGCCGCTGCCCCCCGAGGCCACCGACCCCGCGAGGACCCTGCGCACCCTGGTCGCCGGACTCTCCCGGCTGGAGGTCACCGCCGTGGTGGCCACCGGCGGCATCCCGCTGACCGGCGTCACCCCGGGGCCGTACCTCCACCTCACCGACCGGATCCCGCAGCCCCTGCTGCTGGAGTGCGCCGACCTGTTCGTCACCCACGGCGGTTACAACAGCATCCGCGAAGCGGTGCGCACCGCCACCCCGATGGCCGTCGTCCCCAACTTCGGCGACCAGCCCCACAACGCCCGCCGCGTCGCCGCCCTGGGTCTGGGCCGCGACCTGGGCCCCGACCCGGACGCCGATGCCGTCGCCGCCGCCTGCCACGGCCTGCTCGCGGACCCGGCCCTCACCGCCCGGCTGCGCGCCGCCCGGCTCGCGATGCTCACCCTCCCCGAGGTCGGCCGCGCCGCCGCCGACCTCACCGACCTGGTTTCCGGCGGCCGGCTGGTCACCCCACGGGTGCCCGCCTGACCCCGGCCCGGCCGGGGACCCGGCCCCCGCCACCGGCGGTGCGGCGACCGCTCGCGGGCCGGCCCGCCCGAACCCCGCCCCGATGCCGCCGGAGGTCCTAAGCCGGATCGGGTATGGGCCGCACACCGGTGGTTCCTTACCGTGTGACGTATGACCGAGCCCGCACCGCCGACGCCGTCGTCGGCCCCGACCGCCCCCGCCGTCCCGGCCGTTCCCGCCGCCTCCGCGCCCCCCGCCGCCCCGCCCGCCGCACCACCGGGCGGGGGAGTGCTCAGCGGACCGTACCGGGCGCTCACCCTCGGCTGCGTGAGCACCATCCTGCTCATCGCCTTCGAGGCCATGGCCATCGGCACCGCCATGCCGGCCGCCGCCGACGCGCTGGACGGCGTCGCGCTGTACGCCTTCGCCTTCTCCGCCTACTTCACCACCTCGCTCCTCGGCATGGTCCTCGCCGGCCAGTGGTGCGACCGCGGCGGACCGGTCGGCCCGGTCGTCACCGGGATCGGCGTCTTCTCCGCCGGACTGCTGCTGTCCGGCGCCGCCCAGAACATGCTCACCTTCGTCGCCGGCCGCGCCGCCCAGGGCGCCGGCGGCGGGCTCGTGATCGTCGCGCTGTACGTCGTGGTCCGGCGCGTCTACCCCGAGCGGCTGCGCCCGGCCGCGCTCGCCGCCTTCTCCGCCGCCTGGGTGGTGCCCTCGCTCCTCGGCCCGGTCATCGCCGGAGTGGTCACCGAACACTTCGGCTGGCGCTGGGTGTTCCTCGGCATCACCGTGCTCGTCGTGCTGCCGCTGGCCATCATGCTGCCGCCGCTGCGCCGCAGCGCCTCGGGACCGCCCGCCGAGGGCGCGAAGAAGTTCGACGCCCGCATGCTGCGGCTGGCCGCCGCCGTCGCGCTCGGCGCCGGGCTGCTCCAGTTCGGCGGGCAGGAACTGCGCTGGCTCTCGGCCGTCCCGATCGCCGCCGGGATCGCCCTGGCGGCGCCCGCCGCGCTGCGGCTGCTGCCCGCCGGTACCTTCCGCGCCGCCCGGGGACTGCCGTCCGTCATCATGCTGCGCGGCCTCATCTCCGGCGCGTTCATGACCACCCAGACGTTCCTGCCGCTGATGCTGGTGACCGAACGCGGCCTGTCCATCACCCAGGCCGGGCTCGCCCTCGCCGTCGGCGGCGCCGTGTGGGCGCTGGGCTCCTACGCCCAGTCCCGCCCCCGCCTCGAGCCGCACCGCTATCTGCTGGTGCGGGTCAGCACCGTGCTGATCCTGTTCGCCGTGCTCGCCACCCCGCTCGTCCTCATCGAGGCCGTGCCGGTCTGGACGCCCGCCCTCACCCTCGCCATCGGCTGCGTCGGCATGGGCTACACCGTCTCCTCGGTCGGCGTGCTGGTGCTGCGGCTCTCCCGCCCCGAGGAGGCCGGCGGAAACGTGGCCTCGCTCCAGGTGTGTGACGCGCTGTCGAATGTGGTGATGCTCACGGCCGTCGGCAGCGCCTTCGCCGCGCTCGGCGGCAGCACCACCGCCGTCGAAGGCGCCTCCGCGGTGGGCCCCGGGGCCTTCGTGGTGGTGTACGCGGCGGCGGCCGTGGTCGCCGTCCTGGCCGTGCTGACCGCCGGACGAGTGGCGACAAAGGAGGACATGACGCACTGAATTCCGGTCAGCCGGGGCGTGCCGCCGGCACGCCGCACGCCCCGGACACCCGGGTACGCTGGCGCGGTCCGTGTCCTCGCCCCATCCCGCCACCGCCCCCGTCCACCCCCCGGAGACCGTGACTACCACCGCCGCTTCCGCCACCACGGCCGCGTCCGCGACCCACTCCTCCCACCTCTCCCCGGCCTTCCCCGGCCGCGCCCCCTGGGGCACCGCGAGCAAACTGCGGGCCTGGCAGCAGGCGGCGATGGACGCGTACGTACAGGCCCAGCCCCAGGACTTCCTCGCCGTCGCCACCCCCGGCGCGGGCAAGACCACCTTCGCGCTCACCCTCGCCTCCTGGCTGCTCCACCACCACATCGTGCAGCAGGTGACCGTGGTCGCCCCGACCGAGCACCTGAAGAAGCAGTGGGCCGAGGCCGCCGCCCGGATAGGCATCAAACTCGACCCCGAGTACAGCTCCGGCCGGCTCGGCGCCGAGTACCACGGCGTGGCCCTCACCTACGCGGGCGTCGGGGTCAAGCCCATGCTGCACCGCAACCGCTGCGAGCAGCGCAAGACCCTGGTGATCCTGGACGAGATCCACCACGCCGGCGACTCCCGCTCCTGGGGCGAGGCGTGCCTGGAGGCGTTCGAGCCCGCGACCCGCCGGCTGGCGCTGACCGGGACCCCGTTCCGCTCCGACACCAACCCCATCCCGTTCGTGGCCTATGGCGACAACGGGGACGGCATCCGCCGTTCCGTCGCCGACTACACCTACGGCTACGGCAGCGCGCTGGCGGACGGCGTGGTGCGGCCCGTCATCTTCCTCTCCTACAGCGGCAGCATGCGCTGGCGCACCAAGGCGGGCGACGAGATCGCCGCCAAGCTCGGCGAGCCGATGACCAAGGACGCCACCTCCCAGGCGTGGCGCACCGCACTCGACCCCAAGGGCGAGTGGATGCCGGCCGTGCTGAGCGCCGCCGACCGGCGGCTGACCGAGGTGCGGCGCGCCATCCCGGACGCCGGCGGCCTCGTCATCGCCACCGACCAGGACTCCGCGCGCGCCTACGCCAAGCTGATCCGCGAGATCACGGGGGAGCGGGCGACCCTCGTGCTGTCGGACGACGGCGGTGCCTCCCAGCGCATCGACGACTTCCGGCAGTCGGACGACCGCTGGCTGGTGGCGGTGCGGATGGTGTCCGAGGGCGTGGACGTGCCGCGGCTGGCGGTCGGGGTGTACGCCACCACCATCTCCACCCCGCTGTTCTTCGCGCAGGCCGTGGGCCGTTTCGTGCGCTCCCGGCGGCGCGGTGAGACCGCGTCGGTCTTCCTGCCCACCATCCCGACGCTGCTCGGCTTCGCGCACGAGATGGAGGTCGAGCGCGACCACGTCCTCGACAAGCCCAAGAAGGGCGGCGAGGACGAGGATCCGTACGCGGAGGAGGCCGATCTGCTCAAGGAGGCCGAGCGCGAGCAGAACGAGCCGGACGGCACGGACGACCAGCTGCCGTTCGAGGCCCTGGAGTCGGAGGCCGTCTTCGACCGGGTGATGTACGACGGCGCCGAGTTCGGGATGCAGGCGCATCCCGGCAGCGAGGAGGAGCAGGACTATCTGGGCATCCCGGGGCTGCTGGAGCCGGACCAGGTGCAGATGCTGCTCCAGAAGCGGCAGGCCCGGCAGATCGCGCACAGCAAGCGGCGCCCGGACGACCAGGCCGATCTGCTGGAGGTGCCGGCCGAGCGGCGCCCGGTGGTCACCCACAAGGAGATGATGGAGCTGCGGCGTGAACTGAACGGCCTGGTGGGCGCGTACGCGCACCAGTCGGGCAAGCCGCACGGGGTGATCCACACCGAGCTGCGTCGGGTGTGCGGCGGTCCGGCCACCGCCGAGGCGTCGGCGGGGCAGCTGCGGCAGCGGATGGCCAAGGTACGGGAGTGGGCGACCCGGATGCGGTGACCGCCGGGAGCCGCCGGTGGACCGCCGCGACCGGTGCGTTCGACGCGTTCGACAGGGCCCGGGCGGAAGAAATCCGGTCGAATACCGTGCCATCCATGCTCGAATACTGGACAACCCCTTCCGCTGAGCGGTAACGCTGGATAAGTTCCCGGTCACGCTTTGGCAGCCGAAAGGGGGCGTCGTGACTGCGGAGACCTCTCAGACGCTCGACCGGGGACTGCGGGTCCTCAAACTGCTCGCCGAGACCGACCACGGTCTGACCGTCACCGAACTCTCCAAACAGCTCGGCGTCAACCGCACGGTCGTCTACCGGCTGCTGGCCACCCTCGAACTGCACGCCCTGGTCCGCCGCGACACCAGCGGCCGGGCCCGGGTGGGCGTCGGTGTCCTCGGGCTGACCCGCCAGGTGCACCCGCTGGTGCGCGAGGCCGCGCTCCCCGCGCTGCGCGCGCTGGCCGAGGACGTCGGCGCCACCGCCCATCTCACCGTGGTCGACGGCAACGACGCGCTCGCGGTCGCCGTCGTCGAACCGAGCTGGACCGACTACCACGTCGCCTACCGGGCCGGCTTCCGCCACCCGCTGGACCGGGGCGCGGCCGGCCGGGCCATACTGACCGGCCGCTGCAAGGACATCCAGGACGAGGAGGGGTTCGTCCTCACCCACGGCGAACTCGAAGCCGGCGCCAGCGGAGCCGCCGCACCGTTGCCCCGCGACTGCGGGATCGAGGGCAGCGTCGGCGTCGTCATGCTCAACGAGGCGATCCCGCCGGACATCGGCCCGCGCGTGGTGCGCGCCGCCCTCGAAGTCGCCGCCGTCCTGCGGTAGCCGGCCGCCGCCCCGGCCAACGCCCCCGGGGCCGCCGCCGTCCTCGGCCGCGTGCGGGCGCCGCCGCGCGGTGCGTTAGATTCGGCGGCATGTCCGCCCTCACCCAGCAGTTGACCGGCCGCCGCCGCACCTGGGCGCTCGCGGTGTGCGGCGCCGTGTTCGCCGCGCTGCTCGCGGTCGCCGCCTTCGCGCCGCTGCCGTTCGCCGTCGCGTACCCCGGGCCCACCGCCGATGTGCTCGGGGAGAGCGAGGGCGAGCCGGTGATCACCATCACCGGCGCCCCGGTGCGCGAGCCCGAGGGCGAACTGCGCATGACCACCATCACCGCCACCGCGCCGGACGCCTCCGTCACGCTCACCGACGTGCTCGGCGGCTACCTGGCCTCCGACCGCGCGGTGCTGCCCACCGAAGCGGTCTATCCGGTGGGCGATTCGGTCACCGAGATCCAGGAGCACAACCGGGCCCAGATGACCGAGTCCCAGCACTCCGCCGTCGCCGCCGCCCTCCGGCACCTCGGCCGCGAGGACGAGGACATCGACATCACGCTCCGCCTGGACTCGGTCGGCGGGCCCAGCGCCGGGCTGCTGTTCTCGCTCGGCATCATCGACCTCCTGGAGGGCGACGGCCGGGGCGGCGACCTCACCGGCGGCGCCGTCATCTCCGGCACCGGCACCATCGACGCGGACGGCACGGTCGGCCCGGTCGGCGGCGTCCCGCTGAAGACCCAGGCCGCCGAGCGGGACGGCGCCACCGTCTTCCTCGTCCCGCGCGACGAGTGCGACGCGGCCTCCGCCAACCTCCCCGACGGGCTCCGGCTCATCCCGGTGACGACCCTCTCCGGCGCCGTCGAGGATCTGCGTGCCCTCGCCGCAGGCGACTCCGTCCCCGGCTGCTGAACCCGCCGGGCGGCCACCCGGCGCCAACCGCCGCCCGGCACACAGGGAACCGCCCCCGCGAGTGCAGGTCGCGGGGGCGGTTGTGGGGGGTGGTGTCCTTACAGATTCCCCCGTCGCGCCTGTTCACGCTCGATTGCCTCGAAGAGAGCTTTGAAGTTCCCTTTGCCAAATCCCAGCGATCCGTGCCGCTCGATCATCTCGAAGAAGACCGTTGGGCGATCCTGTACGGGCTTGGTGAAGATCTGCAACAGATAGCCGTCCTCGTCCCGGTCGGCGAGAATCTTCAGCTCCCGCAGCGTGTCCACCGGAACCCGGGTCTCGCCGACCCATTCACCCAGCGTGTCGTAGTACGAATCCGGCACGTCGAGGAACTCCACGCCCGCCGCCCGCATGGTGCGCACGGTGTGCACGATGTCCCCGGTGTTCAGGGCGATGTGCTGGACGCCCGGGCTGCCGTAAAACTCCAGGTACTCGTCGATCTGCGACTTCTTCTTGCCCGGCGCCGGCTCGTTGATCGGGAACTTGACCTTGCGGGTGCCGTCCGCCACCACCTTCGACATCAGCGCCGAATACTCGGTCGCGATGTCGTCGCCCACGAACTCCTTCATATTCGTGAAGCCCATGACCCGGCGGTAGAAGTCCACCCACTCGTTCATCCGGCCGAGTTCCACATTGCCCACGCAGTGGTCGACCGCCTGGAACACCCGGCGCCGCCCCTCCACCGGCTCCACGATCGGCCGGGCCGGCGCGTAACCCGGCAGGTACACCCCCTTGTAGCCGGAACGCTCCACCAGCGTGTGCCGGGTCTCGCCGTAGGTGGCCAGCGCCGCCAGCACCACCGTGCCGTCGTCGTCGCTCACCTCGTACGGCTCGGTGATCCCGCGCGCGCCCCGCGCCACCGCGTGCGCGTACGCCGCCCGGGCGTCGGGCACCTCGATCGCCAGATCGATCACCCCGTCCCCGTGCTCGGCGACATGCCGCGCCAGTTCCTTCCCGCGCTCGCCCACCGGGGTGATGACCGAGGTGAAGACGAACCGGGCACTTCCGGATTCCAGCACGTACGAAGCGGTCTCCCGGCTGCCGTTCTCCGGGCCCTGATAGGCGACGAGGGTCATCCCGAACGCCGTCGAGTAGTAATGCGCAGCCTGTTTGGCGTTGCCCACCGCGAAGACGACCGCGTCCATCCCCTGGACCGGGAACGGGTCGGTCTCAGTGTGCTCAGTCATAAGCGCAGGGTGCGCCCCATCAGCAAGGTGTGCAAGAGATGCCACAAAAGCTGGACAACCCGTACAGCCTCGCCCGCACAGGCCCGTACGGTGTGTACAGGTTGTCCAGCGGGGAGAACCCCGGTATGGCGATCGACGAACTGGACGGCCGGCTGCTGCAACTCCTCGCGCGCCGGCCGCGCATCGGGGTACTGGAGGCGTCCAGGCGCCTGGGGGTCGCGCGCGGCACCGCCCAGGCGCGTCTCGACAAGCTGCGCCGCACCGGCGTGATCCGGGGCTTCGGCCCCGAGGTGGACCCGGCCGCCATCGGCTACCCGGTGACGGCCTTCGCCACCCTGGA
Source organism: Streptomyces harbinensis (assembly GCF_900116145.1). Lineage (GTDB taxonomy): Bacteria > Actinomycetota > Actinomycetes > Streptomycetales > Streptomycetaceae > Streptomyces > Streptomyces carpaticus. Next base: position 379,997 of record NZ_FPAB01000005.1, read on the forward strand.
GATCAAGCAGGGGCGCGGCGCCGAGGTCCGCGCCCATCTGGCCTCCGTCCCCGAGGTGCTGGAACTCCACACCATCACCGGCCAGGGCGACATGCTGTGCCGGCTCGTCGCCCGCTCCAACGCCGACCTCCAGCGGGTGATCGACCGCGTGGTGGGCTTCGACGGCATCGTGCGCTCGGCCACCGCCATCGTCATGGAGAACCCGGTGCCGTACCGCACCACCGCGCTGGTACGGCACGCGGCTCACCTGTCGCCGTCCAGCGGCCCGTCCGGCGCGCCCCACGGATCGCCGCCCGGGTAGCAGTCGTCGCCAGGCGCCGGCGTCAACAGGGCGAAGAGTTCCTCCTCCAGGTCGGTGTTCTCCGACTCCGTACCCGGCGGAACCACCCGCAGCGTACGCTCCAGCCAGGCCGAGACCGCGACGGCCGGCGCCTGGATCAGCGCGTCGCCGTCCGGCGAGCTGAGCGCCACACAGATGACGGAGCGCCCCTCCTGCTGCGTCGGCCACACCCGCACATCGCCGTGCCCGGAGGGCCGGAACACCCCTTCCACCAGCAACTCGCGGGAGAAGGTCCAGTGCACGGGGGCGTCGGAGCCGAAGTGGAAGGTGATGTGCACGGCGTACGGGTCGTCCGACCCGTACACGAAGCGGGCGGGGACCGGGATGCTGCGCTCGGGGGAGAGCACCAGCTGGAGTTCGATGTCCCGTTCGACGGTGGTGTTCATGCGCTGCGACGCCCCTTCACGCTGGTCCCTGTCAGGTCATGCACCCGGAGAGAGGGAACAAGGGGCCGTTCATTACGCGGCTTTGGAAATTTTACTGCGAAGGCCGCGTGTCGGCCGGGCGGCCCGCTTCCTGCGGCGCGCCATCCGCGAGACTGTCAGCGCAGACGAAGGTATCTGCCGCCCCGCCGGGGGACGTACCATGCATACCCGGCGACGGCCCGCAGACAGCCCAGTAGGACGAGGAGACCTGGACCGCTCATGAGCTCCCCACCCGCAGGAAGCGCCGGCGGCAGCCCGGGGCCCAACTGGTATCCGGACCCGTCGATTCCCGGCTACATCCGGTACTGGAACGGTGCCACCTGGATGCCCGGCACCAGTCGCCCGGAGCCCAGGGACGGGGAGGCGATGCCCGCTCCGCCGCCGGGCGCGCCCGCGCCCGGCGCCGCCGCACCGGCCGCGCAGCCCGAGCCCGAGCCGGCCCCGGCCGGGGCGGGCGCGGACGAGGGCACCGGCGGCCCGTCCGGCGCCGCGGCGAAGAAGCCGGACCCGCGGATCGATCCGCGCGGCCAGTTCCTGAGCGCCCCGCGCCCCTCCTCGCCGCAGCCGCAGCCGGTGGCCCCGTCGCAGGCGCAGGACCGGCCCGAGCCGGTGGCGCCGCAGCCGCAGCCCCAGCCGGAGCCGGCCGCGGCCCAGCTGCCCGCCGTGCCCGAGCAGCAGCAGGCCCCGGCGCTGCGCCCGGCGACCCCGTCCCGCCCGGCGCTGCCCGCGCAGGCGGCCCGGCAGGCGCCGCCGGAGGCCCCGCACGAGCAGACGGCGCAGCTGCGGCTGCCCAAGGGCGAGTCCTGGCAGCACCAGGTGCGGGAGCTGGCCCAGCAGGCGCCGCAGCCCGCGCCGCTCCCGGCGTCCCCGGGCCTGCCGCCGCTGCCGGCGCAGCATCAGCAGCCGCCCGCGGCCCAGCCGCCGCAGCCGTCACCGGCGCAGCAGCTGCCGCCGGCGCAGGACCGGCCCGCGCCGCAGGTGCAGCAGTCGCCATTCCTGCGCTCGCACCAGGCGGACCCGCTCACCCCGCTGCCGTTCCACAAGGACGCGCTGTTCGGCGCGGGCGATCAGCTGTACCCGGCCGGACCCGGCCGGCGGTTGCTGGCCCGGCTGCTCGACTCGGTGCTGCCGCTGGCCGCCGCCGGGGCGATGGCGGCGATGGTGCTGGGGGACGCCAGGGACCACATCCAGCGGCAGATCGACGCCGCCAACGAGGCCGGGGTCACCCGCGAGATCTGGCTGATCGACGGCACCACCGGCGGCTATCTGGCCATGGTGCTCGGTGTCTTCCTGGTGGCCGGTTTCCTCTTCGAGGCGCTGCCGACCGCCCTGTGGGGCCGTTCCCCGGGCAAGGCGCTGTGCAAGCTGCGGGTGTTCGACCTGCGGAGCCAGCAGAAGCCGTCCTTCGGCGCGGCGGTGCTGCGCTGGCTGGTGCACGGCGTCCTGGCGGTGACGGCCATCGGCATCGTCAATGTGCTGTGGGGGCTGCGGGACCGGCCCTGGCGCCAGTGCTGGCACGACAAGGCGGCCGGTACGTTCGTCGCGGGCTGAGCGACCCCGACGGGTCACGCGGGTAGCCCGAACGCCGCACGCCGGGGTGCGTACGCGGGTGGCCCGGGGTCGACTCGGGCCATGAGCACCGACCAGCCGCAGCCACCGTCCGGCGACGACGAACCGCGCCCGTCGGCGGGCCAGCCGCCCCCGGACGGTACGCCGCCTCCGGACGGTACGCCACCGCCCGGCGCGACACCGCCCCCCGGCGGGATGCCGCCGCCGGGGGCCGGGGTGCCGCCCGGCGGCCAGCCGCCGCCCGGCTACCCCAGCGCGCCGCCGCCCTCCGGCGAGGTGCCGGGCGCGGGGCGGGGGGCGTACGGCGTGCCCGATCCGCTGGCCGGGATGCCGCCGCTGGCCTCGCTCGGCCGGCGTCTGGTGGCCCGCATCATCGACGCGCTGATCATCGGTATCCCGATGTCGCTGATCCTGTGGGGTGTCACCGGCGACCGTTCCTACGACGACGGGTCGGGCGGCAGCTATCTCCAGCAAGCCGCGATCATCATCGTGTACTTCGTCTACGACGGGGCGATGCTCAGTGCCCGCGGCCAGACGCTGGGGAAGATGGCGATGCGGATCCGGGTGGCGATGCTGGCCGACGGCGCGGTGCCGCGCGGCAATCCGGGGTGGATCAGGGCCGCCGTCTACTCGCTGCCCCAGCTGGTGCCGTGCTTCGGCTTCATCTTCTGGCTGGTGAACGTCCTCACCTGCACCTGGGACCGGCCCTACCGGCAGTGTCTGCACGACAAGGCGGCCAGGACCGTGGTGGTCTCGACCGCCTCATGACGTACGGGCGCCCGCGCCCCGTGGTCACACCCGGGCGTGCGGGCGTTCGGCCGGTCGCGGGGCGGGCCCGGGCAGCGAACGGGCGTCGTCCGGTGCGGTGGCGGGCGCGGGCCGGGCGGGCTCGGGTGGTGCGGTCCGGGCGCGGAGGACCAGGGTGACGGTGACGCCGAGGCCCAGCGCGAGTGCGGCGATGCCGGCGAGCGCGGGGACGCTGCCGGCTCCGGTGGTCAGGAGCAGGAGGAGCGTGGTGATCAGGACCGTGCCCGAACCGTAGACGATCTGCAAGGGGGTCGGATGCGGATGCGGCATGACGGAGTCCGTCCTGAGGGTGGGGTGCTGGTGTGCGGTCGGGGTGCTACGGGCGTGCATGCCCGCACCGTACGAGTCTGATGCCTCGGTCCGGTTCCGTCGGACCGGAGCACGGGGGGCGCACGGAGTCATATATCAACAGATCGTGAAATGAACATGAGATTCCGTGATCGTTTTCGGCAGGATCTGTCTTTTCGACGTCGCCTCGTGTGCAATGCCTCTGATCACCGACCATGTTCGCGACAAAGGACAGATGCCAGAGTGAACATCCCAGGCAGATCCCGGAGATCCACCGCACTCGCCGCGGCCACCACCGTCGCCGCCCTGACCGCCGCCGTCCTCGTGCCCGTCGGCAGCGCGGCGGCCACCACCGCCGACGACGCCACCGGACTTCCCGCCGAGCAGGAGCTGTTCGCCGCCGAGCCGCACCTGGAGAACCCGCTCGCCGAGAAGCGCGAGGCGCTCAAGCAGGAAGCCCACCAGCAGCTGATCACCGGTCAGGCCCGCCCCCGCTCCCAGCACGGCTCCGAGGTCGTCGAGCTCGCCGACGGCGAGTTCGTCGAGGTGGCCACCACCGGTACGGACAAGATCTTCACCATCCTGGTCGAGTTCGGTGACGAGATCCACCCCGAGTTCGGCGGCGACCCCGGCCCACTGGCCAACGAGATCGCCGAGCCGGACCGTTCGGTGGACAACAGCACCATCTGGCAGGAGGACTTCAGCCGGGAGCACTTCCAGGAGCTGTACTACGGCACCGACCCGGCCAAGCCCTCCGTCAAGCAGTACTTCGAGAGCCAGTCCTCGGGCCGCTACTCCATCGACGGCACCGTCACCGACTGGGTCAAGGTCGACTACAACGAGGCCCGTTACGGCAACACCGCCTGCGGCTCCAACGTCTGCCGCTCGGTGTGGGAGGTGGTGGCCGACGGCGTCAACGCCTGGTACGACGACCAGCTCGCCCGCGGTCTGTCCCCGGACGAGATCCGCGACATCCTCGCCGAGTACGACCAGCAGGACCGCTACGACTACAACAACGACGGCAACTTCAACGAGCCCGACGGCTACCTCGACCACTTCCAGATCGTCCACGCCGGCGAGGACGCCTCCGCCGGCGGCGGCGCGCAGGGCGACGACGCCATCTGGGCCCACCGCTGGTACGCCTTCGCCGACCGGATCGGCCTGACCGGGCCGCCGCACAACCTGGCCGGCGGCGTGGAGATCGGCGACACCGGCATCTGGGTCGGCGACTACACCATCCAGCCGGAGAACGGCGGCGTCGGCGTCTTCGCCCACGAGTACGCCCACGACCTCGGCCTGCCCGACCTGTACGACACCTCGGGCGGCGAGAACGGCACCGGCTTCTGGTCCGCGATGTCCTCCGGCTCCTGGCTGAGCGACAAGGGCGACGGCGCCATCGGCACCCTGCCCAACGACATGGGCCCCTGGGAGAAGCTGCAACTGGGCTGGCTCGACTACGACACGGCCCGCGCCGCCACCCGCTCCACCCACCTCCTGGGCGCCTCCTCCGGCCAGTTCCCCGAGGGCAACCGCCGCCCCGACGCGCAGGCACTGGTCGTCGAACTCCCCGCCAAGACCGTCACCACCGAGCTGGTCGCCCCCGCCCAGGGCGCCACCCAGTGGTGGAGCGGCAGCGGCGACAACCTCAGCAACACCCTGACCCGTACCGTCGATCTGACCGGGGTCACCGAAGCCTCCCTCGACCTCACCGGCTGGTGGAGCATCGAGCCGGACTACGACTTCCTCTACACCGAGGTCTCCACCGATGGCGGCGCCACCTTCACGCCGCTGGCCGGCACCGGCGACGGCGCCCCGCTGCCCACCGACGGCGCCGGACGCACCGCGCTGCACGGCGAGTCCGGCGGCCATGTCGCCCTCTCCTACCCGCTGGACGCCTACACCGGGCAGCGCATCGAGCTGCGCTTCCGCTACCTCACCGACGGCGCCCTGACCGAACTCGGCTTCACCGCCGACGAGATCACCGTCACCGCGGACGGCGCGACCCTGTTCGCGGACGACGCCGAGGACGGCGCGGGCGACTGGCGGGTGAACGGCTTCTCCCTGGTGGGCGCCTCGATCACCGACGACTACCCGCAGTTCTACATCGCGGAGAACCGCCAGTACACCGGCTTCGACCGCACCCTGAAGCACGGCCCGTACAACTTCGGCTTCCTGGACACCAAGGAGGACTGGGTCGAGCACTACGCCTACCAGTCCGGCCTGCTGGTGTGGCTGTGGGACACCTCGCAGAGCGACAACAACACCCGCCAGCACCCGGGCGAGGGCCTGATCCTCCCGGTGGACGCCTCCCCGGCGGCCGAGACCTGGTCGGACGGCACGCTGCTGCGCAACCGCATCCAGTCCCGGGACGCCACCTTCAGCCTCTACCCGACGCCGAAGCTGACCCTGCACAAGGACAGCGTGCCCACCACCCTGCCCGCCCACCGCGGGGTGCCGTACTTCGACGACCGCACCGGCGACTACTGGGACCCGGCCAACCCGTGGAACAGCGTGGTCGTGCCGGACACCAACACCAGGATCAGCATCTTGACGCAGTCGCCGACCGGCAGCGGCACCATCCCGATGGTGCTGCACGTCTCCCCGAGCCGCCGCTGACCCTGCGCGGTCATCGCCTCACGCACTGTATTCCGGCCGTCGCCCCTTGTTGGGCGGCGGCCGGTCGGGTGAGGATGGCGGGGTCCCCCCACGTACCGGGACCCCGAGCGAAAGGTGTGTCATGGCCGACGGAGGCTTTGTCCGGCTGCCCGACGGCAGCGTCGTGGTCGCGCTCCAGCTGCGCCGCCCCGCCGCGTCCGGCCGGATCCGGGTGCTGGTGCACGCCGCGAACCGGGCCCGCGCGCTGACCAGGCTCCGGAATCTGGGCCTGCGCGCCGTCTATCTGCGGGGCAACGCGGCCCCGCCCACCCCGGACGAGATCACCGCCGTGCTGCACCACCCCGACGGCGCCCTGTGGCGCTCCTGCCCGCACCACGAGACGGAGCGCTGGCGCCCCATGACGGCCCTGTGGGGCACCACCCGGGCCCGCACGACGCAGGAGGCGCACATCAGGGCCGCCTGACCCCCGGCGGTCCCGATGTGCGCCTCCCGGCGCGCTCAGCCCCCGACGACGGCCTTGCCGGACAGCTCGACCCCCGCGTTCTCCAGCTCCCGCAGCGCCTCCTCCACCGTCTCCTGGCTGACCCCGGCGGTCAGGTCCAGCAGCACCTGGGTGCGGAACCCGGCCCGCACCGCGTCCAGCGCGGTGGCCTTGACGCAGTGGTCGGTGGCGATCCCCACCACGTCCACCTCGGTCACCTGGTGGGCGCGCAGCCAGTCGGCGAGCGTGCGCCCGTCCGCGTCGGCGCCCTCGAAGCCGCTGTACGCCGCCTCGTAGGCGCCCTTGTCGAAGCAGGCGTCGATGGCGCCGGAGGCGACGGCCGGGGCGAAGTTCGGGTGGAAGCCGATCCCCTCGGTGCCGGCCACGCAGTGCCGCGGCCAGGAGGTTCTGAAGTCCGGGGTCTCGGAGAAGTGGTCACCCGGGTCGATGTGATGATCACGGGTGGCCACCACATGGCGGTATCCGGGGGCGGCGTCGCCGATCAGGTCGGTGATGGCCGCCGCCACGTCGGCGCCGCCGGCGACCGGGAGGGCGCCTCCCTCGCAGAAGTCGTTCTGTACGTCGACGACGATCAGTGCGCGGTGCATGACGAACACCCTTTCGGCTGGTTCCGGTCTCGAACGGTATCGGGTGCAAGGCCGACCACTTCCGAGGCTATGTGGTCGGGCGTGGCGGCGGCGAGGGCTCATACCGGGGGCACGGTCACAGGCTGCCGTCAGGCTTTGGCCTCAGATGTACTCCGTGCGCAGGACGGGCTCCCCCTGGGACAGCTGGGTCGCGGACAGGGGCAGCAGGTCACGGGCCGCCCGGTGCCGGTCGCGCGCCGCGTCCAGCCGCTCCCGTGCCACCGCGCGCCCGTCCCGCATCAGCTCCACGCCCAGCAGGTGCCCGGCCAGCTCCCCGGGCACCTCGCCGGTGCCGATGACCTCGGCCTCGGCCACCCCGTCCGCGTCCGGACGGCGCGCGGCCCACTTCACCCCGCCGATGGACAGCTTCCCGCCGCTGGACTTCTTCGCCACCGGCTCCAGCGGCGCGTCCGGTCCGTCCCCGGCCGCGCGGGCAACCATCTTGTACACCATCGAGCAGGTCGGGTGCCCACTGCCGGTGACCAGCCGGGTACCCACCCCGTACGCGTCCACCGGCGCGGCGGCCAGGGAGGCGATCGCGTACTCGTCCAGATCGCTGGTGACCGTGATCCGGGTGTCGTGCGCCCCCAGCTCGTCCAGCTGGCGGCGCACCCGGTGGGCGACCAGCAGCAGGTCCCCGGAGTCGATGCGGATCGCCCCCAGCTTGGGGCCGGCCACCTCCACGGCGGTACGGACGGCCTCGGCGACGTCGTAGGTGTCCACGAGCAGGGTGGTGCCGGTGCCCAGCGACCCGACCTGGGCGGTGAACGCGTCCCGCTCGGTGTCGTGCAGCAGGGTGAAGGCGTGCGCGCTGGTCCCCACGGTGGGGATGCCGTAGCGGAAGCCGGCCGCCAGGTCGGAGGTGGAGGAGAACCCGCCGACGTACGCCGCGCGGGAGGCGGCGACGGCGGCCAGCTCGTGGGTGCGGCGGGCACCCATCTCGATCAGCGGGCGCCCGTCGGCCGCCACCGCCATCCGGGACGCCGCGGCGGCGATCGCCGAGTCGTGGTTGAGGATCGAGAGGATCACCGTCTCCAGCAGCACGCACTCGGCGAAAGTGCCGCTGACCTGGAGGATCGGCGATCCGGGGAAGTAGACCTCGCCCTCGGGGTAGCCGCGCACGGTGCCGGTGAAGCGGTAGTCGGCCAGCCAGCGCAGGGTCGGCTCGTCCACCACCCGCGCCTCGCGCAGATAGTCCAGCAGCGGGGGGTCGAAGCGGAAGTTCTCCACCGCGTCCAGCAGCCGGCCGGTGCCGGCCACCACGCCGTAGCGGCGGCCGGCGGGCAGCCGGCGGGTGAAGACCTCGAAGACGGTACGGCGGTGCGCGGTGCCGGCGTGGAGCGCGGCCTGCAGCATGGTCAGCTCGTACTGATCGGTGAACAGCGCGGTCGAGGGCACGGCCACCGGCAGCCCCAGCTCCAAGTCATCCATGCGACCAGCGTACCTCCCATCTCGTCAAAGTGACGATATTGGGGTCTGTGGCAGCATGGACCCTGTGAGTGCCATCCCCATGGAGGTCGAGCGCACCCAGTCCGAGGACGCTCCGGTGCAGGTGCCCGAGCCCGAGGTGCCGTGGGTGACGATCGTGCACAACGACCCCGTCAACCTCATGAGTTATGTGACCTACGTCTTTCAGGCGTATTTCGGCTATTCGAAGGACAAGGCCAAGAAGCTGATGCTGGACGTACATCACAAGGGCCGCGCCGTGGTCTCGGAGGGCAGCCGCGAGGAAATGGAGCGGGACGTGCAGGCCATGCACGGTTATGGTCTGTGGGCCACGCTCTCCCAGGACCGGTGATGGCGGGTTACTTCGAACGGGCCGGCGGCGAGGACGGCGGCGCGGCCGTCGCGCTGGACGAGATCGAGATCTCCATTCTCCGCAGTCTCGCCGTCCAGCTGCTGGAACTGATCGGGCCCGGCGAGCGGGCCGAGAGCGTCGGCGACGAACTCGACGCGCTGTTCACCGAGGGCCCGAGCGAACCGCCGAGCGACCCCGCGCTCGCCCGGCTCTTCCCGGACGCCTATCACGGCCCCGAGGACGGTGATCAGGACGAGCGCTCCCAGCAGTACTCCGCCGAGTTCCGCCGGTTCACCGAGGGTGATCTGCGCGCCGGAAAACGGGAAAACCTGCTCCGGGTGATCCGGGCACTCGACGGGCTTTCGGGGCAGGAAAACGGGCCCGGCGGGGCAGTTCTCACCCTGACGCCCGACGACTCCCAGGCATGGCTGCGCACCCTGAACGATCTTCGGCTGGCGATCGGCGTACGGCTCGGCATCAGCAAGGATGACGACAGCGACCGTCTCTTCGGCCTTCCGGATGACAATCCCGACAAGCCGCTGGTGATGGCATATCTCTGGCTGGGCGGACTTCAGGAATCCCTGATCGCCACCCTTCTGCCGTAATCTGACCCGGTATTGGGTGTGGGTAATGTGACCGTTACCCGGGCTGTGACGTGCGCCACATTGTGTGCGCGATGTTGCGTGGTAGGAAATTCCCCATCTGAAATATCCCCAGCGCGCCACTCGCGGTGTGTTTCCTTCCCACCTGCAAGCCAGAGGAACCCCCACCCATGTCCTGGACTGATGACGTCGACAAGGCGATCAGTGACTTCTTCGATCCGATCAGCAGCGTTGCGTCGGACATCGTCTTCTACAACGTCCCGGTCTTCGGTGCCGAATTCCCGGTGATCGTGGCCTGGCTGGCGATCGCCGGTCTCGTCTTCACGGTGTACTTCGGCTTCGCGCAGATCCGCTACATCAAGCTCGCCCTCAAGTTCGTCAGCGGCAAGTACGAGCAGAAGGACGCACCCGGCGAGATCAGCCACTTCCAGGCGCTGACCTCCGCGATGTCCGGGACGGTCGGCCTCGGCAATATCGCCGGTGTGGCCGTCGCCATCTCCCTGGGCGGCCCCGGTGCCACCTTCTGGATGATTCTCTGCGGCTTCCTCGGCATGGCGACGAAATTCGTCGAATGCACCCTTGGGGTGAAATACCGGGAGATCGACGAGCAGGGCCGGGTCACCGGCGGCCCGATGCTCTACCTGCGCAAGGGCCTCGCCGAGCGCGGCCTGCCGCAGCTCGGCCGGCTGGTCGCAGCCCCCGCCGCGCTGATGGTGCTGCTCTTCGCCCTCTTCGGCGGCAACGTCCTCCAGGTCAACCAGTCCCTGGAGCAGCTGGCCTCCGTCACCTCCGACAGCACCGACTTCTTCACCGGCTCCGCCGGCTCGCTGCTCTTCGGCGTGGTGATCGCCGTGCTGGTCGGCCTGGTGCTGCTCGGCGGCATCAAGTCCATCGGCGCGGTCACCTCCAGGCTGGTCCCCGGCATGGCGATCCTGTACGTCTCCGCCTGTCTGATCGTCATCCTGTTCAACATCGGCCAGGTGCCCGACGCGATCAGCACCATCATCACCGGTGCCTTCAGTCCCGAGGGCGTCACCGGCGGTGTGGTCGGCGCGCTGATCCAGGGCTTCCGGCGGGCCGCCTTCTCGAACGAGGCGGGCGTCGGCTCGGCCCCCATCGCCCACTCGGCGGTCAAGACCAAGCGCCCCGCCACCGAGGGCCTGGTCGCGATGATCGAGCCGTTCATCGACACCGTGGTCATCTGCACCATGACCGCGCTCACCATCATCATCGCCAGCGGCCCGGTCTACGAGGCGGCCCGCCAGTCGGACGAGCCGGTCGGCATCTCCATCACCTCGGACGCCTTCGCCACCGCGCTGCCCTGGTTCCCGAACGTCCTCACCGTCGCGGTGCTGCTGTTCGCCTTCTCCACCCTGATCACCTGGTCGTACTACGGACAGAAGTCCTGGCACTACCTCTTCGGCGCCTCCAAGGTCAGCGACACCGTCTACAAGGTGATCTTCTGCTTCTTCGTGATCATCGGCGCCATGATGTCGCTGGGCTCCCTGGTCGACCTCTCCGACTCCGCGCTCTTCCTGGCCGCCGTCTTCAACATCATCGGGCTCTACCTGCTCGCCCCGGTCGTGAAGAGGGAGCTCAAGAAGGTCCTCGAATACGTCCGGCGCCGCGACGCCGGTGACACCGAGGAGGAGATCGAGGCCGACGAGCGCGCCGCCGAAGCCGCCGAGGCCGAGGCCCGCGCCGCCAAGGGCCCGCTGGTCAAGGACTGACCCCCCAGCCCGCCCCCTGCGATCGCCCCCGGCCCGCCGACGCGGCCGGGGGCGATCGTAGGGTGGGCCCATGCTGACCCTCACCCGAGAGCTGCACGACGCGATCCTCGCCCACGCCCGCCGGGATCACCCGGACGAGGCATGCGGCATCATCGCGGGCCCGGCCGGCAGCGACCGCCCCGAGCGGTTCGTCCCCATGCTCAACGCCGCCCGGTCGCCCACCTTCTACGAGTTCGACTCCGGCGACCTGCTGCGCCTGTACCGGGACCTCGACGACCGCGACGAGGAGCCGGTGGTCATCTACCACTCGCACACCGCCACCGAGGCGTACCCCTCGCGCACCGACATCTCCTACGCCGGCGAGCCGGGCGCCCACTACGTCCTCGTCTCCACCGCCGAGTGCGGCAACGACGAAGGCCCCTTCTCCTTCCGCTCGTTCCGCATCGTGGACGGGGAGGTCACCGAGGAGGAGGTCCGCATCGTGGACACCTACGGTGACTGATCGGGAATCGATACGATGACCGCATGGTTCTCCCTGGCACGCACGGTCACCCACCGCGCGCGTCCATGGCACGCCGTCCCACCTGATCTGGAGCTTTCATGGCCATCGAGGTCCGCATCCCGACCATCCTGCGCACCTACACCGACGGCGCGAAAGCCGTGACCGGAGCCGGCGCCACCCTGGCCGAGCTGATCACGGACCTGGACTCCCGCCACCCCGGCATCCGGGCCCGGCTGGTGGAGGAGAACGGCGAGCTGCGCCGCTTCGTCAACGTCTACCTCAACGACGAGGACGTCCGCTTCCTCAAGGGCAGCGCCACCGAGCTGACCGACGGCGACCAGGTCACCATCCTGCCCGCCGTCGCCGGAGGCGCGCGCTGATGCGCTTCGACTCCCCGCTGGCCTCGGTCGGCAACACCCCGCTGGTGTTGCTGCCGAGGCTCTCGCCCTCCGGATCGGTCCGGGTCTGGGCCAAGCTGGAGGACCGCAATCCCACCGGCTCCGTCAAGGACCGGCCCGCCCTGTACATGATCGAGCAGGCCGAGAAGGCCGGCCGGCTCACCCCCGGCTGCACCATCCTGGAGCCCACCTCGGGCAACACCGGGATCTCGCTGGCCATGGCCGCCAAGCTCAAGGGCTACCGCATGGTGTGCGTCATGCCGGAGAACACCTCCGCCGAACGCCGCCAGCTGCTCGCCATGTGGGGCGCCGAGATCATCTCCTCCCCGGCCGCCGGCGGCTCCAACGCCGCCGTACGGGTCGCCAAGGAGCTGGCCGCCGAGCACCCCGAGTGGGTGATGCTCTACCAGTACGGCAACCCGGACAACGCCGGCGCCCACTACGCCACGACCGGCCCCGAGATCCTCGCCGACCTGCCCTCCGTCACCCACTTCGTGGCCGGCCTGGGCACCACCGGCACCCTGATGGGCGTCGGCCGGTATCTGCGCGAACAGCGGCCGGAGGTACGGATCGTGGCCGCCGAGCCGCGCTACGACGACCTGGTGTACGGGCTGCGCAACCTGGACGAGGGCTTCATCCCCGAGCTGTACGACGCCTCGGTGCTCAGCACCCGCTACTCGGTGGGCTCCGAGGACGCGGTGCGCCGCACCCGGGAGCTGCTGGAGCAGGAGGGCATCTTCGCCGGGGTCTCCACCGGCGCCGTGCTGCACGCCGCCCTCGGCGTGGCCCGCAAGGCGGTACGGGACGGGGAGGACGCCGACATCGTCTTCGTCGTCGCGGACGGCGGCTGGAAGTACCTGTCCACCGGCATCTACACCGCCGCGAGCACGGAAGAGGCGGTGGAACTGCTCCAGGGCCAGCTCTGGGCCTGAGAGCCGGTCCGCCCGGCCGGTGACGCGATGCCCGCGCCCGGTTCACGCTGAGTGTCGGTGTGCTCACGTACAGTCGTTCGCGTGAGTGTGCACAGCTATACCGGCCGCCGTCCCGAGGTCCAGCGGACCTTGCGGAGCCGGCTCATGGACCGGGACTCGATCGCGCGCCGGCTGGACTGGCCGCTGCTGGGCGCCGCGCTGGCGCTCTCGCTGCTGGGCGCCACCGTGGTCTACTCGGCCACCCGGGCCCGCACCGATCTCACCGGCGACGATCCGTACTTCTTCCTGATGCGGCACCTGCTGAACGTCGGCATCGGCTGCGGTCTCGCCGCCCTGGTGGTGTGGCTGGGCCACAGCCGGCTGCGCGATCTGGTGCCGGTGCTGTACGCCGGCACGCTGGTGCTGTGCCTGGTGGTGCTCAGCCCGCTGGGCACCAATGTGAACGGCTCGCAGAGCTGGATCCAGCTGGGCGGCGGCTTCGCCTTCCAGCCCTCGGAGCTGGTGAAGGTCTCCGTCATCCTGGCCATGGCCACCCTGCTGGCCGCCGGGGTGGAGGGCGACGACAGCTCCGTCCCCGACTCCGCGTCGGTGCTGCGGGCGCTCGGCCTGGTGGCGATCCCCTCGGTGCTCATCCTGGCCACCCCGGACGTGGGCACCACGCTGGTGCTGGCCGCGATCGCGCTGGGCGTCCTGATGACCTCCGGCGCGGCGCGCGGCTGGATCATCGGCCTGGTGACGGCCGGGGTGCTGCTGGCGGTCGCGGTCTGGCTGCTCGGGGTGCTCGACCAGTACCAGATCAACCGGTTCGCGGCCTTCGCCAACCCCGCGCTCGACCCGGCCGGGGTGGGGTACAACACCAACCAGGCGCGGATCGCCATCGGTTCGGGCGGGCTCTTCGGGCAGGGCCTGTTCCACGGCAGCCAGACCCTGGGCCAGTTCGTGCCGGAGCAGCACACCGACTTCATCTTCACGGTGGTGGGGGAGGAGCTGGGCTTCGTGGGCGGGGCGACGGTGATCGCCCTGTTCGGGGTCATCATGTGGCGCGGCTGCGTGATCGCCATGAAGTCCCCCGACGTGTACGGCACGATCGTGGCCGGCGGCATCGTCACCTGGGTCGCCTTCCAGTCCTTCGAGAACATGGGGATGGCCCTGGGCATCATGCCGGTCACCGGTGTGCCGCTGCCGTTCCTGTCCTACGGCGGGTCCTCCACCTTCGCGATCTGGATCGCGATCGGGCTGCTGCTGGCCATCCAGGTGCGCCGCAAGACCACCCGCAACTGACCCGGCCTAGTCCCGGCCGCCTCCGTCGCCCCGGTCGCCGGGTCCGTCGTGGTCGTCGCGGTCGTCGCGCCGGCTCCACGGCCACCGGCGGCGGGCCCGGCCGGACCCGCCCGCGCCCAGCCGGGCGGTGCCGTCCACCAGCGCCGCGACGAGCGCCACACCGGCGATCACCAACAGGACAATCCACCACAAGGCGTCCATGTTCCGACGGTACCCCGCGACGGTGATTCCGCCCACACCGCGGACCGGCCGGGGCGCGGCGGGCCGCCGTGCGACTTACAGTCATTCGAACCCCACCACGGAGGTTCCCCCGTCCATGAAGCTCACCGTCGTCGGCTGCTCGGGGTCGTTCCCGTCCGCGGACTCGGCCTGTTCCAGCTACCTCATCGAGGCCGAGGGCTACCGGCTGCTCCTAGATCTGGGCAATGGCGCCCTCGGCGAGCTGCAGAAATACACGGGTCTGTACGACATCGACGCGATCGCGATCAGTCATCTCCATCCCGACCACTGCATCGACATGTGCGCCTACTTCGTCGCCCGCTACTACCGCTACGAAGGCGGCCGGTGCGAGCCGATCCCGGTCTACGGCCCGCAGAACACCGAGCGGCGGCTGACCACGGCGTACGACGACACCCCGTCGGAGAAGTCGATGAGCGAGGTCTTCGACTTCCGCCCGCTCACCGCCGGCGGCACCTTCCGGCTCGGGCCGCTCACCATCCGCACCGACCGGGTGACCCACCCGGTGGAGACCTACGGCTTCCGCGTCGAACACCGCGGCCGGACGCTGTGCTATTCGGGTGACACCGGCGAGTGCGGCAATCTCACCGAGCTGGCCAGGGACAGCGACCTCTTCCTGTGCGAGGCGTCCTTCACCCACGGCAAGGAGGACATCGGTGAACTGCATCTCAACGGCCGGCAGGCGGGGGAGTGCGCCGAGCGGGCCGGGGCCAGGCAACTGGTCCTCACCCACATCCCGCCGTGGACCGATCCGCTCACCAATCTCCGCGACGCCCGGGCGGCCTTCGGCGGCCCGGTGGAGCTGGCCAGGCCCGGGGCGGTCTACCGCGTCTGAGGCCGCCCACTAGGCTCACCCGCATGTCTCGTATCGACGGCCGCCAGGCCGACCAGCTCCGCCCCGTCTCCATCGAGCGCGGCTGGAGCAAGCACGCCGAGGGCTCCGTGCTGGTGTCCTTCGGGGACACCAAGGTGCTGTGCACCGCCAGCTTCACCGAGGGCGTGCCGCGCTGGCGGCGCGGCAGCGGCGAGGGCTGGGTCACCGGCGAGTACGCGATGCTGCCCCGGGCCACCAACACCCGGGGCGACCGCGAGTCGGTGCGCGGCAAGATCGGCGGCCGTACCCATGAGATCTCCCGGCTCATCGGCCGCTCGCTGCGCGCGGTGGTGGACTTCAAGGCCCTCGGCGAGAACACGATCGTGCTGGACTGCGATGTGCTCCAGGCGGACGGCGGGACCCGTACCGCCGCCATCACCGGCGCCTATGTGGCGCTGGCCGACGCGATCTCCTGGGGCCGGGCCCGCAAGCTCGTCAAGGGCAAGGGCCAGCCGCTGACCGGCTCGGTGGCGGCGGTCAGCGTCGGCGTCGTCGGCGGTGTGCCGATGCTGGACCTGGCGTACGAGGAGGACGTGCGGGCCGGCACCGACATGAACGTGGTGTGCACCGGCGACGGCCGCTTCATCGAGGTGCAGGGCACCGCCGAGGGGGTGCCGTTCGCCCGGCACGAGCTGAACGCGCTGCTGGACCTGGCGGTGGCTGGCTGTGCCGAACTCGACGCGGCCCAGCGGGCGGCGCTGGCGGCCGACTGACCACCGGACATCCCGCCGGGGCGGTTACCCACCGTGAGGACGGGTGGCCGCCCCCGCTCTTTGTCCGGTATCCCGAACGAATTTCAGCATCCCGAACGTTTTTCCGCCGTAAACCTTGACGCCTCCGAGTACCCCTCCTTAACGTACCGGCAACCGGCTGACTGCGCAGTCAACCGGTGCCGCTGGCAAAGGAGCTGGTGCATGACGAGCCGCATATCCATGAGGGATGTCGCCCGCCGGGCCGGGGTGTCCCAGAAAACCGTTTCCCGGGTGGTCAACGACGAACCCCACGTCTCCCCGGAGTTGCGCGCCCGCGTACGGCGCGAGATAGAACTCCTCGGTTACCGGCCCAATACCTTCGCCCGCGCCCTGGTCACCCGGCGCTCCCGGAGAATCGGCCTCATCTCCACCGGCAGCGGCTATTTCGGCCCCGCTTCCCTCCTCAGCGGACTCCAGCGCGCCGCCCACGCCGAAGGCTACGACGTGAGCGTCATCCACGCCGACGAACACGACCCGGAAGAAGCCGGGCGCGCCGTCTGGCAATTGGTCGGCCACGGAATCGACGGCATCGCCCTGTGCGGCCCGATCGGCTCCGCGGACATCGCCCGGCACATTCCGCGCGAGATCCCCGTCCTGCGCGTCGACCTCCCCGAGGACCCGGCCGGCCCCGCCGAAACGGACGGCCACCGGGTGCTGTGGGTCGGCAACGACGACATCACCGCCGCCACCGAGGCCACCGCCCACCTGCTGCGGCTCGGCCACCGCACCGTCCACCACCTCGCCGGCCCGCCCCGCTGGGCCGTCACCGGCTACCGCCAACGCGGCTGGCGCACCGCCCTGGAACTGGCGGGCGCACCCCGCCCCGAGGCGCGGCACGGCGACTGGAGCCCCGCCTCCGGCTACCGGGCCACCCGCGAACTCCTCCAGGACGGCGGCGTCACCGCGCTGTTCGCCGCCAACGACCAGATGGCCATCGGCGCCGTCCACGCCATCGAGCGCAGCGGCCGGCGCGTCCCCGAGGACGTCAGCGTCATCGGCTTCGACGACATCCCCGAAGCCGGCTACCTCTCCGTCCCGCTCACCACCGTCCGGCAGGACTTCGCCCGCATCGCCCGCGAAGGCATGCACCGGCTCGTCGCCGCCATCGGCCACACCACGGGGCCCGGCACCGACGCCGCCCCGGCCGGTCTCGCCATCCCCGCCGAACTCGTCCACCGCGCCTCCACCGCACCCCCGCCGGCCCCGCCCACCGCCTGAGCCCCCACCGGCACCGCAACACAGGGACGACGATGACCCGCACCCACCACCCCCCGCCCACACCGCCGCCCGGCATATCCCGCAGGCACGTGCTCCGCGCCGCCGGCGGCCTCGGCGCCGCCGCGGCCCTCACCCCCGCACTCGCCGCCTGCGGCTCCGCCGCACCCGCCGAACCCCTCACCTCGGGACGCGCCGACCTCGCCTTCTGGACCCACGACGACGCCTACGTCGACTTCTTCCGCGAAGCCGCCGCCAACACCACCGGCTCCCCCTTCACCTGGCACCTCCGCCCCACCCGGGCCGGCGCCGCCGACCTCGTCACCAAGACCATCGCCCAGGCCATCGCCGGCCGCGGCACCCCCGACGTCGCCGGCTTCGAGATCGGCGCCTTCACCCGGCTGCTGCGCGGCGACATCGCCGCCGAACTCCTCGAAGACCTCACCGGCCACCTCGACCCGGACATCCGGGCGGACCTGCTCACCGTGCGCACCGAGCCGTTCAGCAAGGACGGCGCCCTCTACGCGCTCGACTCCGACGCCCCGCTGGTCGTCTACTACTACCGCGAGCCCGAATTCGCCCGCTACCACCTGCCCACCGACCTCGGCAGCTGGGACGAACTAGCCGACGCCGGCACCCGCCTCGCCGACCGGCACGGCGTCGCCGTCGCCGCCGTCCCCACCGGCAGCGACCTCCCGCAGGTCCTCCAGTCCTTCGAGATGCTGCTCCTCCAGCGCGGCGGCCGGCTCTTCGACGCCGACGGCACCCTCACCCTCGACACTCCCGAGGCCGAGGACACCCTGCGCTTCCTCGCCGACGGCGTGCAGCGCGGCTACCTCACCACCGTCTCCGACTACTACGGCCCCAGCATGCAGGCCGCCCTGAAGACCGGAAAAGTCATCGGCCAGTGGATGGCCAGCTGGTACAAGGTCTACGGACTCATCGCCAACGTCCCCGAACAGTCCGGCCAGTGGCGCATCCGCCCGCTGCCCGTCTTCCCCGGCGGCGGAGGCCGCACCTCCTTCGCCGGCGGCACCGGCTTCGCCGCCCTGCGCGGCAAACGCAACACCCTCGCCGGCGTCGAACTCGTCAAAGCCGCCTACCTCGACCCCGCCGAACAGGTACGCCGCTACACCGTCCTCGGCTACCTCCCCAGCCGGCGCTCCGTCTTCAACGACCCCGGGCTCACCCGCATCGAGGACGCGTACTGCGGCGGCCAGCGCATGTTCGAGGTGTACCGGGACATCATCGACGAAGCCCCCGTCCTCCATCTCAGCGCCGACCGCACCATTCTCGAAACCGTCCTCAGCGGCTATCTGCTGCGCGCCTACCAGGGCCGCACCTCACCCCGCGAAGCCCTGAGAAACGCCGAAGAAGATTTCCGGGGACAGACCCGCAACCGAGGAGGATCGTGATGGCCTCCCGCGGCAGACAATGGGCGCCCTACGCCTTCATCGCCCCTTTCTACCTCCTCTACGGCCTGTTCATGGTCGTCCCCATCGGCGTCGCCTGCTATCTCAGTCTCACCGAATGGGTCGGCCTCGGCACCCCCACCTTCATCGGCTTCGCGAATTTCACCGACCTCGCCCGCGACACCAGTTTCCACACCGCACTCGGCAATTCCCTGATCTTCGTGCTGGTATCGCTCTTCCTCGTCGTTCCCGCCGCGCTGCTCATCGCCCAGCTCCTCAACACCCGGGGCCTGCGCGCCCGCGATCTGTTCCGGGTCACCTTCTTCATCCCCATGGTGTTGTCACCCATCGTGATCGCCCTGCTCTACAGCCTGCTGCTCGACCGCGAATACGGACTCGTCAACTCCGTGCTGCGCGCCCTCTTCGGCTGGGGCGGCGCCGACTGGCTCGGCGACCCCACCCTCGCCAAGGTCTCCATCAGCTTCGTCCTGCTGTGGCGCTGGACCGGCTACCTCACCATCTTCTTCCTCGCCGCCCTCCAGGCCGTCCCCCGCGAACTGTACGAATCCGCCGAACTCGACGGCGCCGGAACCGTCCGCCAGTTCACCACCGTCACCCTGCCCGCCATCCGGCCCGTCACCGCCTTCGTCGTGGTGACCTCCTTCATCGGCGCCGCCCAGCTCTTCGACGAGCCCTACCTCATCACCGGCGGCGGACCCGGCGAAGCCACTCTCACCGTCGCCCAGTTCGTCTACCGCGCCGCCTTCGAACGCCAGCAGTTCGGCTACGCCGCCGCCGCCGGCCTCGTGCTGTTCGCCGTCGTCTTCGGCCTCAGCCAACTCCTCAACCGGCTGCTGCGCATCGGGAGGACCGCATGAGCGCCACCCGCGCCCGTACCCGCACCCCTCGCCCCGCCCCCCGGCGCCGCCGCTCGATACCCGGCCGGATCGCCCTCTACGGCACCCTCACCCTGCTGCTCGTCGTCTTCGCCGCACCCCTCCTCTGGGCCCTCTCCGGCTCCTTCAAACCGCGCGGCGACATCTTCGACTACCCGCCCACCCTCGTCCCCGACCCCGCCACCACCGAGAACTACCGCAACCTGCTCACCGGACAGCCGTTCTGGAGCTGGTTCGCCATCAGCGTCGTCACCGCGCTCATCGCCACCACCGTCGCCGTCCTGGTGTGCGCGCTGGCCGGCTTCGCCTTCGCCAAATACCGCTTCGCCGGCAAGAAACTGCTGTTCGGCGTCATGTTCAGCTCGCTGTCCGTGCCGTTCGCGGTGATCCTCGTCCCGTTGTTCATCCTGGTCGTCAAGTCCGGACTCGCCAACCCCTGGTTCGCCCTCGTCGTCCCCTGGGTCGCCCCCGCCTTCGGGATCTTCATGATGCAGCAATACATCATCCAGTCCATCCCGGACGAGATCCTCGAAGCCGCCCGCCTCGACGGCGCCGGCGAGTTCGGCATCTTCCTCCGCGTCGTCCTGCCCCTGCTGCGGCCCTCCCTCGGCGCCCTCGCCGTCTGGCAGTTCCTCCAGAGCTACAACAGCTTCCTGTGGCCGCTCGTCCTCATCTCCGACGTCGACCAGTACACCCTGCCGCTCGGCCTCAACATCCTCTTCCGCGCCGAGAGCCGCGCCTTCGACCTGGTCCTGCCCGGCGCCGTCCTCGCCTCCGTACCGACCATCGCCGTCTTCCTGCTGCTGCGCAAACAGCTGCTCGAAGGACTCTCCGCCGGAGCCGTCAAAGGCTGACCGCCCGCCCCGCAGAAAGGCCCCACACCCCATGTCCCACCTGCCCGACCGGGTTCTGTTCGGCGCCGCCTACTACCACGAGTACCAGCCCTCCCCGCGCCTGGACGAAGACCTCGACCTCATGGCCGCCGCCCACTTCACCGTCATCCGCGTCGGCGAATCCGTCTGGTCCACCTGGGAACCCGAGAACGGCGTCTTCGACCTCGACTGGCTCCAGCCCGTCCTCGACGGCGCCCACGCCCGCGGCATCCAGGTCATCCTCGGCACCCCCACCTACGCCGCCCCGCCCTGGCTCGCCCGCGCCTACCCCGAGATCAACACCGAACGCCGCACCGGAGCCCGCGCCGGCTGGGGCGCCCGCCAGGAAATCGACTACACCCACCCCGCGTTCCTCTTCCACGCCGAACGCGTCATCCGCAAGATCATCCAGCGCTACGCCGGCCACCCCGCCGTCATCGGCTACCAGGTCGACAACGAACCCGGCAACGAGATCTTCCACAACCACGGCGTCTTCCAGCGCTTCACCGACCACCTGCGCGAGCGCTACGGCACCGTCGAGGAACTCAACCGCGCCTGGGGCCTCACCTACTGGTCCCACCGCCTCGCCACCTGGGCCGACCTGTGGACCCCCGACGGCAACGCCCAGCCCCAGTACTCCCTCGCCTGGCGCCGCTTCCAGGACGACCTCACCACCGCCTTCATCGGCTGGCAGGCCGACATCGTGCGCGAATACGCCCGCCCCGGCCAGTTCGTCACCACCTGCATCTCCTACGAACGCCCCACCGTCCGCGACGACGACGTCACCGCCCGCCTCGACATCACCGCCGGCAACCCCTACTACCGCATGCAGGACAGCCTCCAGCTGCCCGCGAGCCCCACCGACCCCGGCCAGAGCTGGACCACCCACGGCACCTGGGCCCTGTACGCCACCGCCGACCGCATGTACTCCTCCCGCCAGGAACCCTTCCTCGTCACCGAGACCAACGCCCAGGCCATCGGCCCCTCCTGGATCAACGAACCCGCCTACGACGGCCAGTGGCGCCAGGCCGCCTGGGCCCTCGTCTCCCGCGGCGCCACCATGATCGAGTACTGGCACTGGCACACCCTGCACTACGGCGCCGAAACGTTCTGGGGCGGCATCCTCCCGCACAGCCAGGAACCCGGCCGCACCTACCAACAGCTCGCCGCGCTCGGCGCCGAGTTCCACCGCGCCGGCCCGCTCGTCGCCGCCCTCACCCCCGACACCGACGTCACCCTCCTGTACTCCGCCGACAGCAAACGCGCCCTCACCGAACACCCCCTGCTCGCCGCACCCGACGGCGGCCCCGACCCCCGCTCGTACCAGAGCGTCCTGGACGCCTACCAGCGCGGCGCCTTCGACGCCGGACTCCAGAGCGGCCTCATCCACCCACGCCAGCTCTTCGGCCAGGACCCCGCCGCCTGCGCCGCCGCCCGCCCGCTGCTCGTCGCCGCCGGACTCCTGGTCGCCGACGACACCCAACTGCGCTGGCTGAAGGCGTACGCGGCGGCCGGCGGCCACCTCGTCCTCGGCATCCACACCGGCTACGGCGACGAAGAAGCCCGCGCCCGCACCGAACGCAAACCCGCCCACCTCAGCGACGCCGCCGGCGTCCACTACGACGAGTTCTCCACCCTGCGCACCCCGCTGCCCGTCCACACCCCCGACGGCTCCCCGCTGCGGCTGCCCGCCGGCACCACCGCCACCCGCTGGGCCGACGGACTGCTCCCCGCCGACGGCACCGACATCCTCGCCGGCTACACCCACCCGCACTTCTCCCGCTGGCCCGCCGTCACCACCCGCGCCCACGGCACCGGCCGCATCACCTGCGTCGGCACCGTCCCCGACCCCGCCCTCGCCGCCGCCGTCCTCACCTGGGCCGCCGGCGAGCGCACCGGCGACGGCTGGCGGCCCGCCGCCGACAGCCAGACCGTCACCGGCGCCACCGCCGGCGACGGCACTCGGCTGCGCTTCGTCCACAACTGGTCCTTCACCCCCAGCACCTTCCCCCTGCCCACCGCCGTACGGGACGTCCTCACCGGCACCGACCTGCCCGCGGGCGACACCCTCCACCTCGGCCCCTGGGACGTCCGCGTCCTCGCCGAACACGGATAATCACCGCCATGCACCGTCTCGTCCTCGCCACCCGCAACGCCCACAAGATCACCGAGCTGCGCGCGATCCTCACCGGCGCCGGCCTCGACGTCGAACTCATCGGCGCCGACGCCTACCCCGACGTCCCCGACGTCAAGGAAACCGGCGTCACCTTCGCCGAGAACGCGCTGCTCAAGGCGCACGCCCTGGCCCGGGCCACCGGACTGCCCGCCGTCGCCGACGACTCCGGGCTGTGCGTGGACGTCCTCGGCGGCGCCCCCGGCATCTTCTCCGCCCGCTGGGCCGGCCGGCACGGCGACGACCGAGCCAACCTCGACCTCCTGCTGGCCCAGCTCGCCGACATCGACGACCCGCACCGCACCGCCCACTTCGCCTGCGCCGCCGCCCTCGCCCTCCCCGACGGCACCGAACGCGTCGTCGAAGGCCGCCTCACCGGCACCCTGCGCCACACCCCGGCCGGCAGCGGCGGCTTCGGCTACGACCCGATCCTCACCCCCGACGGCGACACCCGCAGCGTCGCCCAGCTCACCCCCGAGGAGAAGAACGCCATCAGCCACCGCGCCCGCGCCTTCCACGCCCTGGCCCCCGAAGTCGCCGCCCTGCCGGCCTGACCCGTGACACCGGACCGACCGCGGCGCGGCGAGCCCACCCGGCCCGCCGCGCCCCGGACCTCTCCCGCGCCCGCCCTCACGCCGTACCCGTCAGATACGCTGACACCACCACATTCGCCGAATACTCCCGCGCCTGCGGATCGTACGTCCCGCCACAGGTGATCAGCCGCAGCTCCGCCGCCCCCTCGCGGCGCGGCCCGTACACCCGGTCCGCGTCGAACTCCGAGCGCTCCACCACCTCGGTCCCGCTCACCGTGAACGCCGCCACCGAGCCGTCGTCCCGCACCACCCGCACCGCGTCCCCCGGCTCCACCGACCCCAGCGCATGGAACACCGCCCGGTCCGTCTCGGTGTCCACATGCCCCACCAGCACCGCCGCCCCCTCCGCACCCGGCGCCGGAGAACCCGCGTACCAGCCCACCAGATCCGGCTCACTGAACGGCGGCGGCGCCACCCCGCCACTGCCGTCCACCCCGCGCGCCATGATGTCCGCCCGCACCCCGATCGCCTCGATCTCCAGCACCGCCGGATCCACCCCGCCCGCCAGCGGCTCCGCCGCCGGCGGCAGCGCCCCGCGCGCCCCCGCCGCCTGCGCGGCCTGCGCCGCACCCGGCGCCGCGCCCGGCAGCCACCCCGCGCCCTCCGTCAGCTGACGCCCCCACAGCCACAGCCCCGTCAGCAGCAGCGCCCACGCCACGCACGAGATCAGCCGGCCGGTGCCCGAAGCACGCGGCTCGTCCTCCATCACCTCTCCCGGGACCGCAGCCGCCGCACCGTCAGCCCGGCCGCCGCCGCCAGCACCCCCGACAGCACCGTCAGCGCCGTCGGCACCCCCGGCACCCGCTCCTCGCGCTCACCGGCCACCGGCTCGGCGCCCGCCGTACCGCCGCCACCCGCCCGCACCGGAGCGGAGGGCCGCGCCGGCAGCGAAGGCGCCGCCTCCCGCTCGTGCTCGCGCCCCTGCTCGTGCTCGCGTTCGTGCTCCGTGCCGTGCTCCGCGCCCGGCTCCTTGCCGTGCTCCGCCCCCGGCTCCTTGTCGTGCCCGCGCCCACCGCCGTCCGCCACGACCTTCACCTGACCCGACACCGCCCGGTCCTCGCCGTCGCACGACACATCCACCGGATACGCGCCCGGCTCCACCGTCGAACTGATCCGCGCCTCGCCGAACAGCCCGCCCTCCGCCGACGGCGCCAGCACCGCCTCCGCGACGAACGCCTCCGAATGCGCGGTACCGCTCGCCCCCCGGCACCCCGTCACCCGCAGCACCACCTCCTCGCCCGGCCGCGGCCCGGACGGCGAGACCCGCACCTCCCCCTGCTCCCGCTCCCCGCCGGCCGCGAACGCCGCACCGGCCGGCACCGGCACCACGGCCAGCGACAACGCCAACGTGCACAAGGTGAGCCCGGCGGGCCTGACGATGCTCATGGCACAACCTCCGGATCGATCCCTTCCGAAGGTCACCCGCCCGCCGCGCCGCCGCACCCCGGGAGCCGCCCGCGTTACGCCATCGGGTGACGCGAATCCCCCGTTCGCGTCACCCGGAGAACGCCCCGCCCCTCAGACCCGGTCCACCAGATCCGCGATTGAATCCACCACCTTGGACGGCCGGAACGGATACCGGTCGATGTCCTCCGGCCGGGTCAGCCCCGTCAGCACCAGGAACGTCTCCATCCCCGCCTCCAGACCCGCCAGCACATCGGTGTCCATCCGGTCACCGATCATCGCGCTCGTCTCCGAATGCGCGCCGATCTCGTTCAGCCCCGCCCGCATCATCAGCGGATTCGGCTTCCCCACGAAGTACGGATCACGCCCCGTCGCCTTCGTGATCAGCGCCGCCACCGAACCCGTCGCCGGCAGCGCCCCCTCCGTGGAGGGACCCGTGTGATCCGGGTTCGTCGCGATGAACCGTGCCCCGTCGTTGATCAGCCGGATCGCCTTCGTCAGCGACTCGAAGCTGTAGGTACGCGTCTCACCCAGCACCACGTAATCCGGCGCCGCGTCACTGAGCACATAGCCCACATCGTGCAGCGCCGTCGTCAGCCCCGCCTCACCGATCACGTACGCGCTGCCGCCCGGCCGCTGCTCCGCCAGGAACTGCGCCGTCGCCAGCGCCGAGGTCCAGATGCTCTCCACCGGCACGTCAAGCCCCATCCGGGACAGCCGCGCGTGCAGATCCCGCCGGGTGTAGATCGAGTTGTTCGTCAGCACCAGGAACGGCCGGCCCGACTCCCGCAGCCGCTTCAGAAAACGGTCCGCGCCCGGGATCGGCACCCCCTCATGGATGAGCACCCCATCCATGTCCGTCAGCCACGACTCGATCGGCTTGCGCTCAGTCACCCTGCTCGCCTCCCGCCGGCGCCAGTTCCAGATCACGGATCAGCTTCGCCACGTGCCCGGTCGCCTTCACGTTGTACAGCGCCCGCTCGACCTTGCCGTCCTCCCCGACGATCACCGTCGAACGGATGACACCGGTCACCGTCTTCCCGTACAGCTTCTTCTCCCCGAACGCCCCGTACGCACTCAGCACCGCCTTGTCCGGGTCGCTCAGCAGGGTGATCCCCAGGCTCTCCTTCTCCCGGAACTTCGCCAGCTTCTCCGGCTTGTCCGGCGAGATCCCGATGACGTCGTACCCCGCCCCGGCCAGCAGCTGGAGATTGTCGGTGAAGTCGCACGCCTGCTTGGTGCAGCCCGGGGTCAGCGCCGCCGGGTAGAAGTAGACAATGACCTTGCGCCCGGCACGATCGGCCAGCGACACCCGCTTGCCATCGGCGTCGGGCAGGGAGAAGGCGGGGGCGGGATCCCCCGGCTGAAGGCGCTCACTCATCGCGGATCCTCACGGTTCGGTCATACGGGCACTGCGCCACCCAGCCTAATCGGGGGCTGCGACAGGCAGCGGCTGGGAGGAGCTGACACACTGTCCCGTAAACCCGAGACGGGACGGACCATGGAGGCGTGAGCGTGTCGCAAGCAGCCGAGAACCCCGCGGCGATCGAGGCGCGGATCCACAGGCGGCGGGAGAGCCTGCGGGGCACCCTCGAAGAGATCGGCGTCCGGGTGCACCCCAGGACCATCGTCGGAGACGCCAAGGCCCGCGCCGCCGCCAGCGTGGACCGCACCGTCGGCGGCTTCCGCGAGAAGCTCACCCACCCCGACGGCAGCCCCCGGATGAGCCGCGTGGTCCCCATCGCGCTCGCCGTGGTCGCCGTCGGCCTGCTGGTCGCCGCCTCCCGGTCCACCCCGGACGGCAAGGACCCGCGGAACCGGTAGCCGAACGTTCAACGACCTGAGATACCGTCTTCCCCGTGAGCTCGAACCCCACCCACGACAAACTGCCGATCCGGATGCTCCACGACCGGATCCTCGTCCGCGCGGACGGCGAGGGCGGCGAACGCCGCTCCTCGGGCGGCATCGTCATCCCGGCGACCGCCCAGGTCGGCCGCCGGCTCGACTGGGCCGAGGTGGTGGCGGTCGGGCAGAACGTCCGCACCGTCGAAGTCGGCGACCGGGTGCTCTACGACCCCGAGGACCGCGCCGAGGTCGAGGTCCGCGGCGTCGCCTACGTCCTGATGCGCGAACGCGACCTGCACGCCGTCGCCGCCGAACGCCTCCAGGGCTCCGACGACTCCACCGGCCTCTACCTCTGACACCGTCGGTCTAGGGCTCCCGCGCCGGAACGTCCGCCCCCTCACGCGGCGGCGACGGCTCCCGCGAGGGAGCCACCGGCGGCTCGCCCTCGCCCGGCGGACCCGACGGCACCGGCCCCGAGGACGGCTCGGCGGAGCCGGACGACGGCACCGGCGACGACGGCTCCGACGGCTCCGATGACTCCGGGGGCCCCGACGGCGACGGCGACACCTCCCCGGACCGCCCGCCCCCCTCCGTACCGCCCTCCGTACCGCCGCTGTCCGCCCCCTCGCCCTCGCCGGCCCCCTCCCCGCCGCCGTCCTCCCCGTCCGGCGACACCCGCTCCGCCGCGCCCCCGAACTCCGCCACCGGCAGGCCGTGCAGCGCCGCCGCCGTGTACTGCCCCCAGATCAGCGCAGGAAAGCCCCCGCCACTGATCCGCTCCTGCCCCGCCGCCCCGTACAGCGACTGCTGCTCACCCGTCTCCGAGTCCTGCCCGAACACCGCCACCACCGTCGCCAACTCCGGCGTGAACCCGGCGAACCACGCCGCCCGGTCCTCCTCCGCCGTCCCCGTCTTCCCCGCCGCCGGCCGCCCCGCCGACCCCGCCGCCGTCCCCGTACCCGACTCCACCACGCCGCGCAGCACCGCCGTCACCTCCTGCGCCACCCCCGCCGACACCGCCCGCCGCTCGGCCGGCTCCGGCACCGGCACCACCTCCCCGTCCCGGCTCACCTCCCGCACCAGTACCGCCTCCCGGAACACCCCCTGCCGGGCCAGCGCCGCGTACACCTGCGCCACATCCACCGTGCTCGGTGTCGCCGTCCCCAGCGAGATCGACCCCCGCGCCTCCGCCAGCCCCGGCACCTCCTCCGGAATGCCCAGCGCCACCGCCGTCTCCCGCACCCGGTCCGCCCCCACATCCTCACCGAGCTGCGCGAACACCGCGTTCACCGACCGGTCCATCGCCTCCGCCACCGTCAACGGGCCGTAATCCCGCCCACCCTCGTTCTGCGGCGCCCAGCCCGTGTCCGTGCCGTCCCGGCCCACCACCGGCCGGCCGCTGCTCCCGTCGTACACCGTGTCCGGGCCGATCCGCTCGCCGTCCACCGTCTCCGCGCCGTGCTCCAGCGCCGCCGCGTACACGATCGGCTTGAACGTCGACGCCGCCTGATAATCGCGCCGCGTCGCGTTGTTGACGAACTGCTCCGTGTAATCCCGGCCCCCGTACATCGCCACCACCTCACCCGACGCCACCTCCACCGATGTCGCCCCCACCCGCAGATAACTGTCCGGCGGCGCACTCCCCAGACCGTCCAGCACCTGCTCCTCCACCGCCCGCGTCAGCGCCTCCTGCCGCACCGGATCGATCGTCGTCGTGATCCGGTACCCGCCCGCCGCCAGCTCGTCCTCCTCCAGCACCCCCCGCGCGGTCAGCTCACCCCGCACCGCCTCCACCAGATAGCCCCGCTCACCCGACAGCAGATCCGGCGGCTCGTAAGGCCCCGGCCGCGGAAACTCCAGCGCCTCCCGCTCCGCGGGCGCCAGCCAGCCCTGCGACACCATCCCGTCCAGCACGTACTCCCACCGCGCCACCGCCCGGCCCGCGCTCCCCGGATCCGCCACCACGTCGTACGCGCTCGGCGCCTGCAGCAACGCCGCCAGATAGGCCCCCTCGGCCACCCCCAGCTCGCCCACGTCCTTGCCGTAGTACGCCTGCGCCGCCGCCTGCACCCCGTACGCGTTGCGGCCGAAATAACTGGTGTTCAGATAGCCCTGGAGAATCTCCTCCTTGCTCAGCTCCCGCCCCAGCTTCACGGCGATGAACAACTCCTTGACCTTGCGCGACACCGTCTGCCGCTGATCCAGGTAGTAGTTCTTCACATACTGCTGCGTGATCGTCGAACCCGACTGCCGCCCCCCGCCGCGCAGCATGTTCCAGCCCGCCCGCACCATCGCCGACAGATCCACCGGCGACGCGTCGAAGAAATCCCGGTCCTCCGCCGCCAGCACCGCGTACCGCACCGGCTCCGGAACCTCCTCCAGCGCCACATTCGCCCGGTTCACCTCACCGACCGCCGCGATCTGCGAACCATCCGCGTACAGATACACATTCGCCTGCGCCGCAGCCGCCGACTTCGGCTCCGGAATCTCCACCAGCAGATAGCCCGCCACCAGCGCCCCCACGGACAGCACCACCGCCGCCACCCCCGCGCCCAGCACCATCCGCCACGAAGGCACCAGCCGCCACACCCCACCCCGGCGCGGCCGGCGCACCCCCGCACTCCTGGCCGGCCACCGCGGCCATCGGTCATCGCCCATGGGCCACACTGTCGCAACCCGCCCCCGGCACGCCCCCGCACACCACCCGGTGCGCCCCCCGGCTCCCCCGAACGGCCCTACGCCGGTGCCGGCACCCCGGCCTCCAGCGCCCCCACATCGACCGCCCCCGCCATCGCCTCGTACCCCGCGTCCGTCGGATGCAGCCCGTCCCCCGAATCGAACACCGGCAACAGCCGCGACGGACGGACCGGATCACGCAGGGCCGCGTCCAGATCGACCAGCCCGTCGAACACCTCACCCGACCGCAGCCAGTCGTTCACCGCCAGCCGCACCGCCTCCAGCTCCGGCGACCACGCGTAATGCCCCTCGAACGGCATCAGCGTCGCCCCCACCACCCGCAGCCCACCCGCACGCGCCTCCCGCGCCAGCTGATCCAGCCCCGCCGTGATCCGCTCCGCGTCCAGCTGCCGCGGCTCCCGCAGAATGTCATTGATCCCCAACTGCACGATCAGCACCTCCGCGCCCTCCTGGCGCAGCACATCACTGTGCAGCCGGCTCAGCCCGCTCGCCCCGTTGAACGCCCGCCCCGGCGGACTGTCCCGCAACAACCGGTTCCCACTGATCCCCAGATTCAGCACCGGCCGCCCCTCCAGCCGCGCCGCCAGGAAATCCGTCCAGCGATGACCCGCGCCCGGCGTCGCCGTGATCCCGTCGGTCAGCGAATCCCCCAGCACCACCACCGCCCCGCGCGGCACCGGCGAGAACACCTGCACCCCCGTGAGGTAACGCCAGTGCTCGGTGACCGTCGTGTACGCCACCCCCGCCTCGTCCCGCGTGTGCTCCCCGCGCGCCGCGAAATTCACCTCCCGCGCATGCCGGTGATACGTCACAGGACCCGAAGGACCCGGCGCGTACACCGACACCAGCAGCCGGTCCGCCGGCTCCACCGCCAGCCCCACCGCATCACTCAGCACCACGCCCCCCACCGGTATCGTCACCGCGCTCCGGCCACCGAACGCCAGCGGCAGCACCGACCCCGCCACCGCCTCGGGCCCCGCACCCACCGCAAGCCCCACCGACGCCCGCGTGAACGTCACCGGCTGACTGCCGTACCGGTTCGACAACTCCACCCGCACCGCCGTACCACCCGCCGACACCTGCACCGCGTTCCGCAGCGACCGCCCGCCCAGACCGTCCCGCGTCCCCGGCTCCGCACCCGTCGGCGCCGCCGACCAGGCACCCACCCACGCCCCCTGCGCCGCCGGCACCACCGACCCCTCCGGCCCCGGCGCCGGCCGCAGCCCCCGCCCGTCACCGCCCGGCAACCCCGCCAGCACCGCCGACACGATCACCAGCACCGCCACCACCCCGGCCGCCGCCCACGCCGGGCCGCGCCGTACACCCACCGCTCCCACACCCACCCGGCCATGATCCCACGACCGGACGACAGGGGCTCGTCCGTTCGAATCGCCCCACCCCCGACAATGGGGGACATGAGCTTCACCGCAGCAGATGTGGCGAAACAACGCTCCCTGCGCCGCATGAAGGGAGTGGCCACCGGACTGCTGGTGGCCGTGGCCCTCGTGTACGCCCTCGCCACCTGGGCCGAACACCGCGGCGCCGGCGCCTGGGCGGGCTACGTCGCCGCCGCGGCCGAAGCCGGCATGGTCGGCGCCCTCGCCGACTGGTTCGCCGTCACCGCCCTCTTCCGCCACCCCCTCGGCCTGCCCATCCCGCACACCGCCATCATCCCCACCAAAAAGGACCAGCTCGGCCAGTCCCTCGGCGACTTCGTCGGCGACAACTTCCTCGCCGAGGACGTCGTCCGCGGCAAACTCCGCTCCCTCGGCCTCTCCCGCCGCGCCGGCACCTGGCTGACCCGCCCCGAGAACACCGACCGGGTCACCGCCGAACTCGCCACCGCCGTACGCGGCTCACTCACCGTCCTGCGCGACGCCGACGTCCAGGCCGTCATAGGCGAAGCCATCACCCGCCAGGCCGGCGCCCGCGAGATCTCCCCCCACCTCGGCGACCTCCTCGACCGCACCGTCACCGCCGGAGCCCACCACCGCCTCGTCGACCTCGTGTGCGCCCGCGCCCACGACTGGCTCGTCCTGCACCGCGACTCCGTCCTGGAAGCCGTCGAAGGCGGCGCCCCCGGCTGGACCCCCCGCTTCGTCGACCGCCGCATCGGCGAACGCGTCTACCGCGAACTGCTCCGCTTCGTCACCGAGATGCGCGACAGCCCCGACCACCCCGCACGCGGCGCACTCGACCGCTTCCTCACCGACTTCGCCCAGCAACTCAAGGACGACCCCGACACCCGGGCCCGGGTCGAACGCCTCAAAACCGACCTGCTCGGCCGCCCCGAGGTCCAGGACCTCATCGCCTCCGCCTGGTCCGCGGTCCGCGCCATGATCCTCACCGCGGCGGAGGACGAACACAGCGCCCTGCGCCGCCGCGCCCGCGCCGCCCTGCTCTCCCTCGGCCACCGGCTGGCCACCGACGACCGCCTCGGCACCAAACTCGACGGCTGGGTGACGGACGCGGCACTGCACGTCGTCTCCGGCTACCGCGCCGAGATCACCTCCCTGATCAGCGACACGGTCGCCTCCTGGGACGCCCGCACCACCTCCCGCAAGATCGAACTCCACATCGGCCGCGACCTCCAGTTCATCCGCCTCAACGGCACGATCATCGGCTCCCTGGCCGGCCTGACGATCCACGCGGTCACCCAGCTCTTCACCTGACCGGCGTAACCGGCGCCCGCCGCGCTCGTTGATCCGTGCGAGAGGACGACAGACGATCGAGGGGGCGCGCATGGCCGGTCCGTACACCCGCGAACGACTCGCCGAGGCGGCGGCGGGCGCGGCGACCCTGACCGAGGCGATCGCCGCGCTCGGCGCCGACCCCCACAGCCCGACACGGCGCTACCTGCGGGAACGGATGCGGGCGCTGGGCATCGACACCGCGCACTTCACCCCGGAGAACCGGCGCTGGAACCCGGAGCAACTGACCGAGGCGGTCGCGGCCGCACGGAACATGGGCGAGGTACTCGACCGCCTCGGCGTCCCACGGGCGGGCGGCCGGCACACCCACCTCAGCCGCCGGATCCGCGAACTGGGGATCGACACCTCGCACTTCACCGGGCGGGCGGGCGATCCGCCGCGCCGCGCCCGGCGCACGCCGGCGGAGATCCTCGTCCGTCAGGATCCCGGTGCTGGGCGGATCCCCGGGGCACGGCTCCGCCGGGCCATGCTGCGCGCCGGTATCGAGGACCGCTGTTCCGGCTGCGGCATCCCGCCGGTCTGGCGGGGGCAGCCGCTCCCGCTGGAGGTGGATCACCGGGACGGCGACCGGAACAACAACCGTCCGGAGAATCTCCGGCTGCTGTGCCCGAACTGCCATGCGGCGACCGACACCTACCGGGGCAGGGGCAAGCGGACGCGATGACCGGGAAGAGGTACTCACGGGAACTGCTCGCCGAGGCGGCCCGACGCTGTTCCGGCCTGGATGAGGTGATCGCCTTCCTGGAGGTGCGGCCCTATCCGAATCTGCGGCCGTATCTGC
Source organism: Streptomyces harbinensis (assembly GCF_900116145.1). Lineage (GTDB taxonomy): Bacteria > Actinomycetota > Actinomycetes > Streptomycetales > Streptomycetaceae > Streptomyces > Streptomyces carpaticus. The sequence goes on from NZ_FPAB01000005.1 coordinate 412,875, forward strand.
TGCGCCGCTTCGCCCACTTCGGCATCGATGTGACGCATTTCCCGCCCGGCGACGGCCGTCGCCGGGCGCGCCGCCCGGAGCCCACGCCGGTCGACTGGGTGGAAGCCGTCCGCGCGTCGCAGTCCATCGCCGCCGCTCTCAGAAGACTGGGGCTGCCCGACACCACCGCCTCACGGGCCCGGTTCCGCGCGGCGGTCGCCGAACTCGGGTGCGATACCTCGCACTTCCTGGGCCAGGCGCATCAACGGGGGAAGCCGAGCCCCCGTGCGCGGACCGCCGAGGCCATCCTGGTCGAGCGACCCGGTGAGCGGCGTACGAAAACCCATCTGCTGCGCCGTGCGCTCGCGGAGATCGGCCGGCCCGAGCAGTGCGCCGGCTGCGGAACGGGCCCGCGCTGGCACGGCAGGCCGATGACCCTGGAAGTGGACCACATCAACGGGAACTGGACCGACGACCGGGCAGCGAACCTCCGGCTGCTGTGCCCGAACTGCCATGCGATCACCCGCACCTGGTGTCGCGGCGGACGGCCGGGGCGCCAGGGGAATGAGAAGCCGCCCACGGCATCCCGGGGCGGGTGACCTGCGCTTCCGCCATGCTCCGGCTCGCACGGACAGTTCCGGCCGGGCAATCCGCGTACCCCCTGGCCGGAGCTCCGTGCTGGACACTGTCTGTAGGATGACGGCGCGGGTCCGTACCCCAGCTGGCCAGAGGGCGCCGGTTTAGGTCCGGTGTGTCGTGGGTTCGAGTCCCACCGGGCCCACCGTGGCAGACGTTCGCGGCCCGGCTCCGTGCGAGCCGGGCCGCCGCCGTGTCCGGGGTCGATCCGGGCGATGCGGTGATCGGGCCGATAGCGTGTGGGGGTATCGCTTTCCCTGATGTGCTGGAGGAACGACCATGGCAACCACCCGTGTCGCGACAACCCATTGGGCCGGCTCTCTCATGGAGGGGTCCGGGACCGTCGCGCTGGAGTCCTCGGGGGTCGGGACGTTCGACGTCAACTGGCCCTCGCGGGCCGAGACGCCGAACGGGCGGACCTCTCCGGAGGAGCTGATCGCCGCCGCGCACTCCTCGTGCTTCTCCATGGCGCTCTCGCACGGCCTGGCCGGCGCCGGTACTCCGCCGGAGACCGTGGACACCCAGGCGTCCGTCACCTTTCAGCCCGGTGAGGGCATCACCGGCATCGTGCTGAGCGTGAAGGCCCGCGTGCCCGGGCTGTCCGCGGACGGTTTCCAGGAGGCCGCCCGGGCCGCCAAGGAGAACTGCCCCGTCAGCAAGGCGCTCGCCGGGGTCACCATCACTCTGGAGGCCGAACTGCTCGACTGAGCGGGGCGCGGTCGGCCCCGGCGCCCTGCGGGGTGCCGGGGCCGCCGTACGCTGGCGGTGGTCCGTTCCCGCACGAGAGGTGTCCGCCGATGGCCAGCGTGGTGAAGATCAACGTCCTGACCGTTCCCGCCGAGCAGCGCGAGGAGCTGGAGCGCCGGTTCGCCTCGCGCGCCGGTGCGGTGGAGGGGCAGGACGGTTTCGAGTGGTTCGAGTTGCTGCGGCCCGTGGAGGGTACGGACACCTATCTGGTGTACACCCGCTGGCGCAGCGAGGAGGATTTCCAGAACTGGATGCGGGGGTCCATGCGGCAGGCGCACGGGGGCTCCGGCGGGGAGGGCCGCAAGCCGGCCGCGTCCGGTTCCGAGCTGTGGTCCTTCGAGGTGGTCCAGCAGGCGGCGCCGGTCCGTGGTGATCGTCCCGCTTGAGGACGCGTGAGGCGCCTGCCGCCGGTTACAGCGCGAGGGACAGCAGCGCCGGGGCGGCCTTGCGGTTGAGGGTTTCGGCCGCCTGCCGCAGCCGGTGTGCCTCGCCCACCGGCAGGGACAGCGCCAGGGTGCCGACCGTCGCCCCCGCGGTGAGCGGTACGGCCGCGCACAGCGTGCCCACCGCGTACTCCTGGAGGTCGAGCACCGGCATGGTGGGCGGCTGCCGCTCCAGGGAGGAGAGCAGGACCCGGGCGTCGGTGATGGTGCGGGAGGTGAGCCGGGCGGCCCGGTGGCGGGCGAAGTGGTCCTGCCGTCCGTCGTGGTCGAGCTGGCTGAGCAGGCACTTGCCGATGGCCGTGGCGTGCGCGGCCGAGCGGAAGTCGACCCACTGGTGCACCGGGGGCGTCTCGGGGGATTCCGAGACGTGCGGCACCTCCAGTTCGCCGTCCCGGTAGAGGCCGATGTAGACGGCCGCTCCCAGGCTGACGCGCAGGTCGTCCAGCGCCTCGCGCAGTTTGTCCCGGCGCACCCGGTCCCGGTCGCCGCCCCGGCTGAGCAGGATCAGCGCGTCCCCGGGCAGGTACGCGCCGTCGGGCAGCCGGTGCACGTACCCTTCGCGGCCGAGCATCAGCAGCAGATGGGACAGCTGGCCGGGCGGGAGGTCGACGTGCCGGGCGATCTCGTCCTCGGGGATGCCGTCGGAGTGAGCCGCGATGGTCTCCAGCAGGCGCAGCGCGTACTGCACGGAGTGAAACGGGGCGGTCAGCCCGGGTGTGATCGCCACTTCGTCCTCCTGGAGGGGGAGTTGTGCCAGCTCCGGACCCAGGGTAGCGACGTTGGGGCGTGCGGGGAGGCGGTCCGGCACAAGTGGGTGCCCGGTGCCGGACCGTACCCCCGGTTCACAGCACGGTGCTCAGGAACTCCCGGGTACGGTCGTGCTCGGGGTCGCTGAAGATCTTCTCGGGGGAGCCCGATTCGACGATCTTTCCCTTGTCGAACATCAGCACGCGGTCGGAGATGTCCCGGGCGAAGCTCATCTCGTGCGTCACGCAGATCATGGTGATGTCGGTGCTGTGCGCGATGTCGCTCAGCACGTCCAGGACGCCGGCCACCAGCTCGGGGTCGAGCGCGGAGGTGACCTCGTCCAGGAGCAGCACCTGGGGGCGCATGGCCAGGGCGCGGGCGATGGCGACGCGCTGCTGCTGGCCGCCGGAGAGCTGGCTGGGGTACTTGTCGAGGTGTTCGGTGAGGCCGACGAGTTCGATGAGGTCCTTGGCGCGCTGGGCGGCCTCGTCCTTGTCCAGGCCGAGGACGTGGACCGGCGCCTCCATGACGTTGCGCTGGACCTTCATGTTGGGGAAGAGGTTGAACTGCTGGAAGACCATGCCGATCTTCTTGCGGACCTCGCGGGTGTGCCGCTCGCCGGCCCGGACCAGCTTGCCGTTCTTCTGTTCGTGGGTGAGGAGTTCACCGTCGACGGTGATGGTGCCCTCGTCGGGCTTGAGGAGGGTCATCAGCAGTCGCAGGATCGTGGTCTTGCCGGATCCGGAGGGGCCGATGAGGGTGACGTGCTTGTTGGTGGCGACGGAGAAGTCGAGTTCGTCGAGGACGGTCACCTCGCCGAAGCGTTTGGTGACCTTGTCGAAGCGGACGAGTTCGGCGCCGTTGGCGCGGCTGGTGTCGTTGGTCATGGGTGTTGGGGTCTTCCCGTGCGATCGGATCAGGAGGTGAGCGCGAGCCGGCGTTCGAGGGCGCGGATCAGCAGGGAGGCCGGGTAGGCGATCACCAGGAACGCGATGCCGACGATCGTGTACGCCTCCGAGGTGAAGGTGGCGTTGCTGAAGCTGCGGGCCTCGCCGAGCATTTCGAGGGCGCCGATGACCGCGATCATGGGCGAGTCCTTGAGCATGGCGATGACGTAGTTGCCCAGCGCCGGTACGACGCGGCGGATGGCCTGCGGCAGGATGACGGCGGTCCAGGTGCGCACGCGCGGCAGGCTGAGCGCGGTGGCGGCCTCCCACTGGCCGACGGGGACGCCGCCGATGCCGGAGCGGTACACCTCGGCGGTGTAGGTGGAGTAGTGCAGCCCCAGGCCGACGATGCCGGTGGTCAGCGCGGACATGGACGGACCCCACTCGGGCACCACGAAGTACAGGAAGAACAGCTGTACGAGGAGGGGGGTGTTGCGGATGAACTCGGTGATCGCGCTGACCGGCCAGCGGACGAAGGCGAAGCGCGAGCGTTGCGCTATGGCCCACACCAGGCCGAGGGAGAAGGCGATCAGGGTGCCCAGCGCGAGCGCCTGGAGGGTGACCAGCACGCCGTCCCAGAAGAGCGGCATGAAGTCGGAGACGACGTCCCAGCTCCAGTTCATCGGGCACCTCCCGAGGTGGTCGCGGGGGCGGTGGCCTTGGTACGCCGGAACGTGAGCGGGTCGGCCTGGCCGACGCCGGCCTTGGCGACGCGTTCGACGACCCGCATGCCGCGGGTGAGGACGAAGGCCATCGCGAAGTACAGGACCAGCAGGAGGGTGTACACGGGTGCGCTTTCGTTGCTGCCGAGCCGGACCAGGTTGCCGGCGTACGTCATGTCGGCGACGCCGATGACGGAGACCAGGGCGGTGCCCTTGAGCAGTTCGATCAGCAGGTTGTTGAACGGCGGGACCATCTCGGGCCAGGCCTGCGGGATCTCGATCCTGCGCAGCCGCTGGGCCCGGGAGAAGCCGAGCGCGACCCCCGCTTCGCGCTGGGCGACGGGTACGGCGGCGAGCGCGCCGCGTACCACTTCGGAGCCGTAGGCGCCGTAGGTGAGGCCGAGCGCCAGGACTCCGGCGTACATCGGCACGAGCTGCCACTGGAGGATCAGGGGCAGCGAGAACGCCAGCCAGAACAGCATGACGAGCGCGGACATGCCGCGGAAGATCTCGAAGTACGCACCGGCGAGGAAACGGACGATCCACAGCCGTGAGGTGCGCAGGGTGCCGATGGTGAAGGCCACCACGGCGGCGAGCGCGGCGCTGTAGACGGTCACCTGGATGGTGATCCAGATGCCGGGGAGAAAGTAATTCTGGAACATGCCGGAGGTCATCATCAGCAAAGCTCCTCGGCCGTGAGGTCCGTCATTTCCGCTTCGGTGAATCCGAAGGGACGGACGATCTCGAGCAGCTCGCCGCTGTCCTTCAGCTTGTGCAGTTCCACATTGAAGGCGTCGCGGAAATTCTTCTCGGAGCGGCGGAACGCGAATCCGCCGGCGCCGTAGGCGGGCTCACCGTTCACATAGGGCTGGAACGGTTCGGTGGCCTCGGCGCGGGAGGAATTCTCGACGACGCCGGTGACGGTGACGTTCGTCCCCGCGAAGGCGGCGGCCCGGCCCTGGACGACGGCGTCGAGGCCGGCGACCTGGTCGGGGAGGATGAGCAGCCGGCTCTGCGGGATCCCGGCGGCCAGCGCGTAGTCGATCTCGGCGTAGGCGGTGCCGGTGGCCAGGACGAGGCCCTGTTCGGCGATGTCCTCGTAGCGCTGGATGTTGTGCGGGTTCCCGGTGGGCACGATGAACGAGTCCAGCATGAGGTAGTCCGGGTCCGAGAAGAGGACCTGAGCGCACCGGGTGGGGTTGATGTACATCCCGGCGGACACCACGTCGAACTGCTGGGCCTTGAGCCCGGGGATGAGCGCGCCGAATTCGACGGGCACCGGGGTGACCTTGTCGATCCCGAGCCGGTCGAAGATCACCTTGGCGATGGCCGGGGCCTCACCGTCGGGCTGGCCGTCCTCGTTGATGTAGCCGAACGGCGGCTCGCTGGCGATGCCGACCTTGACGGACCCGCGGGAGCGCAGCCGCTCCAGCAGATCGCCGCCTTCGACGTCGCCCTCCGGGGGGACCCGGCTGCACGCGGCGGCCAGGGAGCCGAAGGCGCCGAAGGCGGCGGCACCGGCGAGGAGTGATCGCCGGCTGATGCCGTTTGACGTCCGTCTTTCGGAAGGTGTCGATTTTGTCCGTTGTGGTGGAGCCATGGCGGCGCGGCTACCCAGCCTCAACGAACTTATGCGGCTCCTTTCAGGTCACGATCCGGACTCAGGCCCGCCGCCGCCACAGCAGCCAGCCCACGGATCCGGCCACGAGGACGGCGGCGCCGCCGCCGAGCAACCAGGGCAGCGGACTGGCGTCGTCGCTGGTCGCGGCGGGTTCGGCGTCCGGGGCGGGGGTGGTTTCGGCGTCGGGGCCGGGGCTGGTTTCGGGGGTGGGGGAGGGGGTGGCGGGCGGGCGGAGCTCGGCCTCCCAGTCCCGGAAGATGGGCGGGCTGTCGGGATCGCCCGGGTCCCCTTCTCCGTCCAGGACGACGCGGTCGGGCCGGACGATGCCGTAGCCGGTGTAGTCATCCCGTCGCTGGTCGTCGGGCCGCTCGGCGGTGTTGAGCATCACGCGCAGGACCTGGTTCTTGGTCCAGTCGGGATGCTGCGCCCAGATCAGCGCGGCGGATGCGGAGGCGAGCGCGGTGGCGGAGCTGGTGCCACCCTCGTCCCGGATGCAGGCGGGCCCGGAGATGTCGCCGCAGTGCCCGGGGACGTCGTCGCCGGGGGCGGCGAGGGAGACCTGGGGGCCGTAGGTCGAGTACGGGGCCCGCTCGCCGCTGCTGTTCACTGCGCCGACGCCGACAACGCCATCGAGCGAGTTCGGAACGGAAATGACGTTCGTGCCATCACCGTCATTCCCTGCGCCTGCAAAGATAAGTACATCGTGACGTGCGGCCATTTCCAGCGCTTCGGCCATATCCTGCTGCGTTCGCTCTGTGTATGGGTCGGCGAGAGAGAAGTTGATGATTCGGGCGCCGGAGTCAATGGCGTACGTTATGGCCTCGGCCCAAATGGGTCCCGAATTCCCGGTCAGTCCACCGGATGTAACCCGAACGGGGATGATTTTGGCATCGGGGGCCATTCCCTGCACTCCTGTTCCGGCGCCGGTTCCGGCGATGAGTGCGGCCATGTCGGTGCCGTGTCCGTCGGTGTCGACGTGGGCGCCTAGGGGGTCGGGTGTGAGGTCGGTGCCGTCGAGGACTTGTCCTTGGAGTTCGGGGAGGGTGGGGTCGACTCCGGTGTCGATGACGGCGACGGTGACGCCTTCGCCGGTGGTGTGTTCCCAGACGTCTTCGATGCGGTAGGTGTCGAAGTACCAGGGGTGCTGGGGGGTGTCCGCGTGGGCGGTGGTGATAGGTGCGGTGGTGAGTGTGGCGGTGAGGGCGAGGGTGGTGACCAGGGCCCTGCGGGTGGGGGTCATGACTGCCTGTCGTCCTTGCTCTCGTTCCGCTTCTTCCTGCTCTTGCTCTTTTTGGTTCTGCGGGTCTGTCCGGGCAGACCGATCACCCCGGTCGGCTTCGGCAGACCCCGCCGGCGGTCCCCCGGGGTGCGTCCGTCCACGGTCGCTTTCCCGTAGGTACCTCTGGGCTGACCCGGCTGCTCGGCCTTCCTCGTTGTGGGGGTGAGGCGTGAGTTGGTGGGGTTCATGCCGGGCTGGATCACCCCACCCGGCGGGATCCGCGACGCCACCGTGGGCTTGGCGTTCGATCCGGGTCTGCCGCCGAGGAGGCCGTAGTTGTTCGCCTTCCCCCACGGATTCCCCCCACCAGGACCCGTCGCAGAGGGACGCCCCAACGGATTCTGCTGACCACCGGGCGCGCCAGGGTTGTAGGGCGGGCGCCCCACCGGCGGCTGCTGACCACCCGGCACGCTGGACGGACCGGCCGGCACACGCCCACCACCGGCAGGCATCTCCCCGGGGCGCTGGACCGGGCCCCGGGTCGGCGGTACCTGACCACCACTGCCACCCCGGCCGGGACCTTGGCCTCGGCCGGGATTGCCGGGCCCGGGCCATCCCGGCGCAGGCCCCACGACCGGCTGCTGCACCGGACCCCCACCACCCGGTGCCACCGGCCGCTCCACCACCGGAGGCGGAGGCGCAGGCGGAGGCGCACTGTTGGGCAACGTCCCGACCGAATCCAGCGACGTCCCCACACCACCATCAGCAATGGCAGAACCGGATGGCTGCGTCACGCCGGTCGTCGGCCATACAGGAGTTACGGAAACAGGTTTCGGATCAGCCTGGCGAGATACCTCCTGGTGCACCGAAGAAGGCGTCGTACCGGTCGGCGGTGGCGTGCCTGCGGCGCTGCCCTCGGGCCGAGGGCCCTCATCGCCGGGGAGAACTGGACTTGGGTTCACCACGGTGAACTGCGGTTCCGGCGCATCCTGGATCGTCCGTGCCGACAGCTCGTACACCGACGACAGCCGCCGGATGGCCGCCACCGCCTCCTGGCGGGTGGCCTCGCTCTCGGTCAGGGTCGCCGGTCGTTCCGCGCCGGCCGGGAGCGCGGCTTGTTCCCGGAGCGACAGCGGCATCTCCATGGGAGGCGCCGGAGGCATCTCGCTCTTGGCTTGCTGGAGGGCTTCGCCCGCCCTGGTGATCGCCGTGGCGACGAACGTCACGTACGTCTTCAGAGTGCCCGACTCACGGGACAACTCCCGCACCCACGCCCGGAATTCCTCGGCCGCCTGGCCTTCCCACTCCAGTTCCTCGGCCCTGGCCCTGATCTCCTCCCCGAGCCAGCCCACCACTTCCGCCGTCGACTCCAGGGCCTCCCCGCGCTGCATCAGCGCCTGCGGATTCGCCCCCCTGAGCAGCGCCTCCAGCTCCTGGTGTGACATGGCCTGCAACTGCGCTTCCGTGGCGCCGCTGCCGCTGTATGTGTGCCAGTAACCATCCGCGTCTTCCACGTCGTTCCCCTCCCCGTTCACCTTCGCCGGTCAGACGCTCCCCGGCTCAGGATACGTTCCGCTGCCGACACGCTCCGGTGTGCCACCATGCCAGCAGCAGGAACATCGTGTGCGGATCAGGAGGGATGTCCCATGTCGGACCCGGAGCGGTTCATCACCGTCTCGCTGGACAAGCGCGGGGTCAGCTGCACCGCCAGGCTGCTCACTGACCGGGCGCCCATCACCTGTCATGCCGTCTGGGACGCGCTGCCGTTGGGCGGTGACGTCTATCACGCCAAGTACGCCCGCAACGAGATCTACACCCTCGTACCGCCCTTCGCCCCGGAGGAACCGCCGCTGGAGAACCCGACCATCACGCCGATCCCCGGCGACCTGTGCTACTTCACCTTCTCCGATACCCAGCTGGGCACGAAGTCCTACGGGTACGAGACCCACGCCGCCCACCAGGGCAAGGCGACCGTCGTCGATCTCGCGCTCTTCTACGAGCGCAACAACCTCCTCATCAACGGTGACGCCGGCTGGGTGCCCGGGATCGTGTGGGGGACCGTCGTGGAAGGGCTCGACCGGATGGCCGAGGCCTGTCAGGACCTCTGGCGGGCCGGCGCGATCGGCGAATCGCTCAACTTCCGGCGCGCGTAGGGGCCTTCGATCCGGGTGGCGCCGCAGGCGTCCAGGGCGTGGGCGACCGCGAGCACCAGTTCGTCCGCGTGCCGCGCCGCCACCAGCTGGGCGCCGATCGGCAGCCCGTCCGTGTCGAGGCCGCACGGCACGGACGCGGCGGGCTGCTGTGTCATGTTGAACGGGTACGTGAACGGCGTCCACTCCGTCCACCGCGTCATGCCGGAATCCGCCGGCACCTCCACCCCGGCCGCGAACGGCGCGATCGGCATGGTCGGGGTCAGCAGCAGGTCGTACGCCTCGTGGAAGCCGCCCATCGCCCGCCCGGCGGCCATCCGCACATCCACCGCCGCCAGGTAGTCCAGCGATCCGTACCGCGCGCCCTGTCCGCAGATCTCCCGCAGGTCCGGGTCGAGGAGGGCCCGGTGCCGTTCGTCGAACGGCTCGGTTACCCGGGCGGCGCCCGCGAACCACAGCACGTGGAACGCCTCCCGCAGCTGTTCGAGCGGCGGCAGCGGCGGGTCGGTCTCCTCCACCACCGCGCCCAGGTCCGCCAGCCGGTCCGCCACCCGCCGCACCGCCGCCGCGATGGCCGGCTCCACCGGGATGCCGGGGAAGCCGAGTTGCGGGGAGTACGCCACGCGCAGGCCGCGCACCGTGTCCTCGGCCTCCGCGACCGCCGTGCGGAAGCCGTGCGCCCCGCCGGTGGCGGGCAGGCTGGACCAGTCGCGCGGGTCGGGCCGGGCGATCACGTCCATCAGCAGCGCCGCGTCCCGCGCGTCCGGGGTGAGCGGGCCGACGTGCGCGAGGGTGCCGAACGCGCTGGCCGGGTACAGCGCCACCCGGCCGTAGGTCGGTTTCAGCCCGAACACGCCGCAGAACGACGCCGGGATGCGCACCGAGCCGCCGCCGTCCGTGCCCAGGCTCAGCGGCCCGGCGCCCGCCCGCACCGCCGCCGCGCTGCCTCCGCTGGAGCCGCCGGAGGTGCGCTCGGGGGCGTACGGGTTACCGGTCGCGCCGTGCCGCGGCGAGTCGGTGACCCCTTTCCAGCCGAACTCGGGCGTGGTGGTTTTCCCGGTGAACACCGCCCCCGCCGCACGCAGCCGCGCCACCGCCGGCGCGTCCTCGGCCCAGTCGCCGCCCGCGGACACGGCCGCCGAGCCGCGCAGGGTGGGGTGGCCGCGCAGCAGCAGGATGTCCTTCACCGTCACCGGTACGCCGTCCACAGGACCGGCCGGGGTGCCGCTGTGCCAGCGGTGTTCCGCGGCCCGCGCCTGTTCCAGGGCGCCGTCGTGGTCCAGCAGGACGAACGCGTTCAGCTCGTCCTGTACGGCCTCGGAGCGTTCCAGGACCGCCCGCGTCACCGCGACGGGGGAGAGTTCGCCCGAGGCGTAGGCCGCCGTCAGCTCGGTGGCGGTCAGCCCGGTGAGCTCGGTCGGCCCCGTCGCTCCGGTCGGTTCCGGCGCCGTCGTGGGCCCGGTGCGCCCGGTGGGGTCGCCGTCCGTCGTCGTCATGCCGCCTCCCCTGCGCCGGACACGTAGCCCAGCTGTTTGTCGACCACGTTGAACAGCGGCTTTCCCGCCGCCCAGCGGTCGAAGTTGTCGAGGAACTGCTCCGCCAGGTCGTCCCGCCAGCCGAAGGTGTCCCCGCTCATGTGCGGCGAGACGATCAGCCCCGGCGCGTCCCAGAGCGCGCTGCTCTCCGGCAGCGGCTCGGTGGCGAAGACGTCGAGCGCCGCGCCCGCGAGCGCGCCCGCGTGCAGGGCCGCCGCCAGGTCCGGTTCCACCACGTGGCCGCCGCGCCCGATGTTGATGAAGTGCGCGGTGGGTTTCATGCGGGCGAAGGCGTCCGCGTCGAACAGGCCCGTGGTCTCCTCGGTGAGCGGCGCGGCGCACACCACCCAGTCGGCCTCCGGCAGCAGTGCGGGCAGTTCGCCGGCCGCCGCGACCCGGCCGAATTCGGGATCGCCGGTACGTTCCCGGCGGCCGGTCAGGGTGACCTCGACACCGAGTGCCAGCAACAGGGAGCCGATTTTCCGGCCGATCGGGCCGGATCCGACGACCACCGCCCGGCTGCCGTACACCTTGAATGTCTCCCGGTGCCGCCAGCGGCGTTCCTGCTGCAATTTCCAGCTGCCGTGGAAATCCTTTGCCATGGCCAGGACCAGCCCCGCCACATATTCGGCGATCGGCCGGTCGAAGACGCCCCGCGCATTCGTCATGATCGTCGGTGCGGACAACAGTTCGGGAAAGAGCAGCCGGTCCACGCCGGCGCTCGCGGTATGCACCCAGCCGGGTCGCGCTCCGGCGCCCGGCCAGGCCTCGCGCACCGCGTCGGAGGTGAAGTCCCACACCAGCAGAACGTCGGCTTCCGGCAGCTGCCGGGCCAGTGCCGCGGCGCCGTCGGCGTGCAGTACGCGCGCGCGTCCGGCGAGCCGGTCGAGGCGGGGGAGGGGGTCGGCGTCGAGGACCAGGACACAGGATTCGGGCATCCGGCGAAACCGTTTCGAAACGAGGGAGTGTTTGAGTGGAGAACGTGGCGCCAAAGCTGCCGCAGCCAAGGATTGACCACGGTAGGGAGAAGAAACTACCTTCGTCAACGAAGGCATCGGCACCGGCGTCCGGTCCCGGAGGATTCACCGACCGGGTGTGCGTTTATGTCTGTGTCAGCGTCCGGCCAGAACTGGTTCTGCGCCGCCCCTGCGTGTGAATTGGGGTGTGAAATGGATGTCTCCTTCCTGGGCGGCCCGCAGCCGCAGCGCGGGATCGGAGTCGTGGCGCCGTTCGACTTCGCGCTCGACCGCGAACTGTGGCGGTGGGTGCCCGACGATATTTCCCTGCATGTGACCCGGACCCCGTTCGTCCCGGTGGAGGTGAGCCTCGACCTGGCCCGGATGGTCTCCGAGCACGAGACGCTGCGGGAGGCGGTACGGGCCCTGTCCGCCGTGTCCCCCGAGGTCATCGCGTACGCCTGCACCTCCGGCAGTTTCGTCGGCGGGGTGGCGGGCGAGATGTCCATGACCACCGCGATGACCCAGGCGGGCGAAGCCCCGGCGATGACCACCTCCGGCGCGCTGCTGGAAGCGCTGCGCGAGCTGGACGTCCGCCGGCTGGCGGTGATCACGCCGTACACCCGCTCGGTCACGGACTCGCTGGAGGAGTTCGTGCGCGCGGCCGGGGTGGAGGTGAGCGGGCGCAGCTATCTGGGGCTCACCCGGGAGATCTGGCGGGTCGGTTACCGCGATGTGGTGACCATGGCGCGCGAGGCGACCGCGGCCGACGCGCCGGACGCGCTGTTCATCAGCTGCACCAACCTCGCCACCTACGACGTCATCCCGCAGCTGGAGGCCGAGCTGCGGATCCCGGTGCTGTCGGCGAACCAGGTGACCGTCTGGAAGGCGCTGCGGATGATCGGCAAGACGGCGGTGGGCCCGTACCAGGCGCTGCTGGATCCGGCGGCGCGCGCCTCGCTGGAGGCCCTGTCCGCGCTGCCGCCGCTGCCGGCCGCCCCGGCGCCCGAACCGTACGCCGCGACGGCGCCGGCCGGTGAGGAGGGCCCGCTGGAGGCCGGGAGCGCCGGGCCGGTGTTCCCGGACGACCTGGGCGGCGGTCGCCAGGCGGGCTGACGGCGCGCGGCCCGCCGGTGGGCCCCAACCGGCGCGAGGACGACCCGTACGAGGACGCGTACGGCGACGAGAACGAGCACGAGCACGATCCCCCGCGGGCGCGCAGGCGACGCGTACCGGCACGAGCACGAGCACCAGCACGAGCAGGGAGCGAACGGCAGATGGGCGACAGCACGAGCCGCACCGGCACCACGGTCACCGCAGGAACCTCCGACACCACCGGCATCACGGGTACCGCCGGCACGGCGGACACGGCGGAGGCCACCGTCGGATTTCTCTACCCCGGCTACTCGGCGGAGGACGACTACCCGCGCCTGGAGTCCCTGATCCACGACAGCGGCGACCCCCGGGCCGCCGGGGTGCGGCTCCCGCTCGTCCACACCGACATGGGGACGGACGCCCACCGGGTGGACGCGTTGCTGGAGATGGGAGCGGTGCACCGGCTGGCCGCCGGGGTCGGGGAGCTGAAGGCGGCGGGCGCGCGGGCGGTGGTGTGGGCCTGCACCAGCGCCAGCTTCGTCTACGGCTGGGAGGGCGCGGGCCAGCAGGTGGCGGCGCTGTCGGAGGCGGCGGGCCTGCCGGCGTCCAGTACGTCCTTCGCCTTCGCGCACGCGGTCCGGGAGCTGGAGCTGAGCCGGGTGGCGATCGCGGCGACCTACCCGGACGACGTGGCCGGCCTGTTCGCCGAGTTCCTGAAGACGGCGGGCGCCGAGGTCGTGGGCACCCGGGGCAGCGGCATCATCACGGCGGCCGAGGTCGGCACCTGGGGGCGCGAGGACGTGCTGCGGATCGCCCGGGAGGGCGACGACCCGGCGGCGCAGGCGGTGCTGCTGCCGGACACGGCGCTGCACACGGCGGCCTGGGTGGCGGAGGTCGAGGAGGCGCTCGGCAAGCCGGTGCTCACCGCGAACCAGGTGACGGCCTGGGAGGGACTGCGGCTGCTGGGCCGTACGGTGCGGGTCCCGGCACTGGGCGCGCTCTTCGACCGGGGCTGACCCGGGGCTGACCGGGGGCCCGGGTGCCGGCCCCCCGGCCCCCCGGCCCCCCGGCACCCGGCCCTGGCCCGTGCCCCGGGCCACGGCCTCCGGGGGTGCGGCCTACCCCCGGCCCCCGCCCCCGCCGCTGCCGCCGTCCTCCCCGCCACCGCCACGGCCACCGCCGCCGTCCCCGCCGTACCCGGCCACGCCGTGGATCATCGCGGTGATCTGCTCGGGCGGCAGCGGCTTCGCGTACAGCCAGCCCTGCCCCGTGTCGCAGCCGATGCGCCGCAGCCGGTCCGCCTGGGCCTGGCCCTCGACGCATTCGGCGGTGACGGTCAGGCCCAGCTTGTGGGCGAGGTCCACCAGGGCGGTCACGATCGTCTCGTCGGCCGGGTTGAGGTGGCGGGCGGTGCGGAAGCCCTTGACGAAGGTGCCGTCCAGTTTGAGGGCGCGCACCGGGAGCTGGGAGAGGTAGGCGAGGTTGGAGTAGCCGGTCCCGAAGTCGTCGATGGCGATCCGTACCCCCATCTCGGACAGTTCCTGGAGCGCCTGGAGGGGGCGCCCGGCGGGGCCCATGACGGCGGATTCGGTGAGTTCCAGCTGGAGCAGCCCGGCGGGCAGCCCGATCTCGCCGAGCACCCGGGTGACGTCCGCGACGACGTCCGAGTCCCACATCTGCCGCACCGCCACGTTCACGCTGACGAAGGGCGGCGGGCCGGCGCCCGCCGTGCCCGCGGGCCGCAGCTGGTGGGCGAGCTGCCAGGCGCGGGCCTGCCGGACGGCCTCGGTGAGCACCCAGCGGCCGAGTGGGACGATCGCGCCGTTCTCCTCGGCGAGCCCGATGAACCGGTCGGGGGTGAGCCGCCCGAACCGCGGGTGCTGCCAGCGCACCAGCGCCTCGACGCCGCGCAGGGTGTCGTCGGCGAGGGAGACGATCGGCTGGTACTCCAGGACGAACTCGCCGCGTTCGATGGCGGGCCGCAGGGTGGCGGTGAGGGACTGGCGGGTCATGCGGTGCGCGTTGCGCTCCGGGTCGAACAGCGTCCAGCGGGCCTTTCCGTCGGCCTTCGCCCAGTACAGGGTGGTGTCGGCGGCCTGCATGAGGGAGGTGGCGGTCAGGCCAGCGCACTCGCGTTCCACCACGCCGATGCTGGCGGAGACCGACAGCCGCTGCCCGGCGACCTCGAACGGCCGCTGGAGCGCGGTCAGCATCGCCTCGGCGAGCCGGGTGAGCTGGGCGGTGCCGGCGGAGCTGTCCACCAGGACGGCGAACTCGTCGCCGCCGAGCCGCGCCACCAGGGGGCCGGAGCCGGTCGCGCCCGCCGTGCAGTGGGTGAGCCGCTGGGCGGCGGCGGCCAGCAGTTCGTCGCCGACCCGGTGGCCGTGGGTGTCGTTGATGGCCTTGAAGCCGTCCAGGTCGAGGTAGCACAGGCCGATCCGGCCGGTGGCGGAGTCGCCGAGGGCGGCGGTGAGCCGTTCCACGAAGAGCGAGCGGTTGGGCAGCCGGGTGACGGGGTCGTGCATCTGGAGGTGCCACAGCTTCTCGCGCAGTTCGCGCCGTTCGGTGACGTCCAGCACGGACAGCAGCGCGCCGCCGCCGTGGCCGGTGGGCCGTACCGTGACCTCGGCCCAGACGGCGTGCCCGTCGGCGTGTTTGAGCCGGCGGGTGCAGCGCAGCTGCTCGCGCCGCCCGCTGAGGACCGCGTGGTACGGGCCGCGGATGTCGCCGTCCAGGCCGAGGTCGAGGCCGGTGGCGGCGTCGGCGGGGAGGCCGGCCAGGGCGCCGGGCGCGTAACCGAGGAGGGTTTCCAGCGCCGTGTTGGCGGAGCCGATCCGGCCCGCCGGATCGATCAGCGCCATCGGCAGGGTGGCGATCCGGAACGCGGCCCGGTAGTCCGCCAGGTGACCGGCCCGGTCATCAGCCTGGACATCACGTTCCGTGACAGGTGGTCGGGGTGAATCCTGGGTGCCGCCCGAGGGGTCACCCGGTCCTGGGATGGGTCCGTTCACCGATCGCTCCTGGGCCGTCGGCGGGGGGAATCCGCTGGAAATGTGCCGATCATAGAGGCTGATCCATGGCCGGAGCCAGCTCCGCCGGGGCCTGTCTCGATCCCTGACACCTCCGCTCCGTACGTGTTTTCGACGGGCTGATCGGTTCTGCACGAGCGGGGCGAGGGACCGATCGATCGCGAAAGATATATACGCAGGGTAATCGTACTGCCCTTACTCCAGCCGGCCCAACTCAACGGGAAAGAGCGGGACAGAAGTGACCAGAGTGGTCAAGGCACCTTCCCGTCCCCGAAGACCCGATGGGAGGCCGACGTGTTCCGGAGCGCACTCCGCAGGCCCGCCGCGGTCCTCACGGTGCTGGCCGCCCTCATGGGCAGCACCCTCACCGCCGGGCCGGGCCCCACCGCGTTCGCCGACGACCTCTGCGGTCTGGAGCGCTCCGCCGTCCACCACTCCGAGGGCCTGGACACCTGGAACACCGCCTACCCGCAGCCGGTGGGCACCCTCGACGCGGTGATGCTCTTCCTCTCCTTCCCGGACTCCGCCAACCTCCTGGACCCGGACGTCATCGCCGCCGACTACTTCCCCGCCACCACCGACTTCTTCACCCGCGCCTCCTACGGGCGATTCCAACTGGCGGTGGACGTGGTGCCCCGGTGGACGGAACTGCCCGTCCCGTCCACCCACTACGCCATACAGCGCGACTGGGACGCCGGAGCCCGTACCGCCTACCTGCGCGACGCCTTCACCGCACTCGCCCCGCTCGCCGACCTCGGCGCGTACGACGTCATCTACCTGGCCGCCGACCCCGACGCGCCCGGCGTGGACTCCGACGCCACCAAGGTCGTGAACTTCCACGAGCCGCTGAAGGTCGCCGGCAGCGAGATCAACCGGGTCGTCACCCTCTTCGAGCAGCGCCCACCCGACCGCAACGTCCTGGCCCACGAGACCGGACACGTCTTCGACCTGCCCGACCTGTACAACCGGCCGAGTGGCGACACCGGCGACTGGGACACCCATGTGGGTGACTGGGACCTCATGGGCAGCCAGTTCGGACTCGCCCCCGAGCCCTTCGGCTGGCACAAGTGGAAGCTCGGCTGGCTCGGCGCCGAGCACGTCGACTGCGTCCGTGTGCCCGGCACCACCCGGCACACCCTCCAGCCGCTCACCGCGCCCCTCGACACCGCCCACCCGGCCGCCGACACCCGCATCGCCGTCGTCCGCACCGGCCGCACCGAGGTCCTGGTCGCCGAGGCCCGCACCCGGGACGGCAACGACCGCCGGGCCTGCACCGAAGGCGTCCTGCTCTACACGGTGCGCAGCGACATCGCCTCCGCCGAGGGGCCCGTGCAGGTCATCGACGGCCACCCGGACACCGAGGCGTGCACCGGCCGGTCCGTGCACCCGAGGCTGGCGGACGCGCCGCTGGGCACGGGGGAGAGCTACCACGACGCGGAGCGCGGAGTGCGGGTGGAAGTGGGCGACCGTACGCCCTCGGGTGGCTGGAATCTCAAGATCGTCAAGGAGTGAGCGGGAAGGGCAAGAGGGGGGAGAGAGGTACGGAAAAGGCCCCTCGCCGCTGCGAGGGGCCTTCCGTGTCGGTGCGCCGCCAGGGACTCGAACCCCGGACCCGCTGATTAAGAGTCAGCTGCTCTAACCAACTGAGCTAGCGGCGCCTGCTGACATCGACAAGATTAGCACCCCGCGCGCCCCCTTCCGTACCACCCCGGGATGGGGTACGCGGTGGGGTGGCGGAGGGTACGGAAAAGGCCCCCCGCTGCTGCGAGGGGCCTTCCGTGTCGGTGCGCCGCCAGGGACTCGAACCCCGGACCCGCTGATTAAGAGTCAGCTGCTCTAACCAACTGAGCTAGCGGCGCCTGCTGACGTCGTAGACATTAGCACCCCGCCGGTCATCAGCAAAAATCGCCGGTTCCGGCACCCGCCGGGACCCGTCCCTGGCCGCCCGCACACACGCCCACAGCACCATCTCGGGACCCGGCAGCCACGGATGCCGGCTCTGCGGCGCGACCAGCCACTGACCGTTCGCCGCCGTCCGGCCGTCCGGCACCGTCACCACGTCCCCGACGCCGTGGCACAGCAGCGGCGGGATCAGCCGGGCGCCCCGGTTCCACTCCTCCCAGCGCAGCAGCGCCGGCAGCCGGGCCGCCGTACCGGGCTGCGCGAAGAGCAGCAGCCGGCCGCGGTGCGCCGCCACCGGGCCGCGCCCCGGACCGGCCGACCACAGCCGCTCCAGCACCCGCCGCCCGAACAGTCCCGGTGCGCTGATCACATCGAAGGCCGTGCCGCAGCGCGCCGTGGCCAGCCACTGGGCGCCGCCGGAGGTGGGAGCCGGCAGCGGGGTCACCGGGATCGCGGGTTCCGTCATGACAACCAGGTGTACGGCACGGGGCGCGCCGCCGGGCCAACTCCGCGGAAATCAGGACAACGGGGGGTGCCCTCCGGTACCGTGCGGCGACTGCTGCCGCTGGAGGCGGCGGCCGAACTCGATCATCTTCACCGCGTAGTCCTCGGTCCACTCCGCCCGGTCGGCGATCTGCGCCGCCGACAGCCGGTCGAAGCGGCGCGGATCCGCCAGCTGGGCGGCAGCCACCGCCTGGTACTCCACGGCCCGGTCGGCCGCCGCCTGGAAGGCCACCGCCAGCTCGGTGGCGCGCGAGAGCAGCCGGTCCGGCTCGGAGATGGACTCCAGATCGAAGAAGTGCTCCTCCTGCGGGGCGTCCGTCGGCGGCTCGAAGAACAGCCCTGCCGGGCGGCGGAAGCGGGGCGGCTCCGGTGTCGGTCCGGAATCGGTCATGAGGGAGCCTCCACGGCTGGGTGGGGGAGGGGGACGGTGGGATCCTCCCCAGGTTACGTCCGGGAGCCGCCCGAGGACCGGCTCAGTTCGGCTTCGCTCCGGCCGGCACCCCGCGCGCCGTCCGCGCGCTCCGGGGCGTACGGGCGTACGGAGCCGGACCCCTCGCCCCGTACCGCCGCGCCGCGCACCGTGGCGAACCGCTCCTGGAACCGCTCGGCCAGCCGCATGAGCGGGCGGGCCAGCAGCAGCCCGGCGATCATCACCGCGATCCCGGCCAGCGCGTCCATGAAGTAGTGGTTGGCGGTGCCCATCACCACCATCACCGTGATCAGCGGATAGCCGACGGCGGTGGCGCGCAGCCACCAGGTACGCGGCCCGAAGTACCACAGCGCGACCCCGCACCACACCGCCCAGCCGACGTGCAGGCTGGGCATCGCCGCGTACTGGTTGGTCAGATCCCCCATCCCGCTGGGCGCGCTCGCCTCGTCACCCCACCAGCCGTAGTCGCTGTACTGCGAGAGGCTGTCGGTGAAACCGTGCCGCTCGTGCAGCAGCCGGGGCGGGGAGGTGGGCATCAGCGTGAACCCGATCAGCCCCATCAGGGTCGAGCCCATCAGCCAGGTGCGCATCAGCCGGTAGTGGGCGGGGCGGCGCTTGAACAGCCAGATCAGGATCGCCGGGGTGACCAGATAGTGCAGGGAGGCGTAGGCGAAGGAGGACGGGATGCCCAGCCATGCCTCGCTGGTGAACAGATCGTTCAACGGCTCCTCGGCGTTGAGGAACAGCGTCCGCTCCAGCCGCAGGATCGACAGCCCGTTCTCGACCGCCGTGGACACATCGCCCCTGGCCAGCAGCCGGGCGCCGGAGTACGCCCCGTACACAACCACGATGAGCAGCAGCTCGGTCCACCAGCGGGGCCGGACTCGGGGCATGGGGTCGGACTCCAGTGTCGGGGCAGGGCTGTTCACCCGCCGGACGGCAGGGCGTAAGGGAACAGACGCTCGGTTGGTGCCCATGGTTCCATGCGTGATGATGGGAAAATCAGCCACATACGACCCCGGTGAACCGTGAGAGAAAAGAGCAACATGACCGCGCGCATTCTGCTGGTACGACATGGGCAGACCGCCTGGTCGGTGGACGGACGGCACACCGGGCACACCGATATCCCGCTGCTCGACCGGGGCCGGGCGGACGCCCGCGCCCTGGGCGCGCGGCTGCGGAACGCGCCGTGGGACGGGTTCCCCGGTGCCGAGGTACGCACCTCACCCCTGTCGCGGGCGAAGGAAACCTGCGAGCTGGCCGGATTCGGCGACCGGGCGAGCGACTGGGACGCGCTGAAGGAGTGGGACTACGGCGACGCCGAGGGCCGCACCGGCGAGCAGATGCAGCAGGACCGGGGCGGCGAGTGGGTGCTGTGGCGCGACGGCGTACGCGGCGGCGAAAGCTTCGCGGAGCTGTCGGCACGCGCGGACGAGGTGGTGGCCTGGGCCCGCGAGGCGGAAAACGGGGCGGTGCTGTTCGCCCACGGCCACATCCTCCGCTCGGTGACGGCCCGCTGGCTGGGCGAGGACGTCCGCTTCGCCGCCCGCCTGAAACTGGACCCGGCCTCACTGTCGGAACTGAGCTGGGCCCACGGCAAGCCGGTGATCGCGCGCTGGAACGACACGGCACACCTGGAGGGGCGGACGGGCGCTGAGTAAAGTGAGTAAAGACGGCCTGACCGAGGGATAACGGCCCAGGTCAGAAAGCCTGCTCCCCGCACGCGCGGGGTTGGTCCCGGAGGCCGGGGGTCCGGCCGGCCCTGCGGGAGCTGCTCCCCGCACGCGCGGGGTTGGTCCCTGCAGGCTGCGCGTCATCACGATGTTCAGCCGCTGCTCCCCGCACGCGCGGGGTTGGTCCGTACAGCCCCGCACAGGAGCGGGCCATGGTCGCCTGCCCCCCGCACGCGCGGAGTTGGTCCCGCGACCTGGACGTCTCCGCGGCCATCCACGCGCTGCTCCCCGCACACGCGGGGTTGTGCCCATCGGCTTCACGCCGCAACTGCGCCCCGCCCGGCAGGGCTACGCCGCTCGCGCCGCGAACGCCGCGACCTCCGGAGCGTGGGTGTGCGCGGTCAGGCGGTTCGCCGTGTGGCGGAGGAGGGTGCGGATGCGGGAGGAGTGGACCTCTTCCAGGAGGTCCAGGGCCTGCTGGCCCGTCTCCGCCGCTTCTTCCGGGTGGCCGCCTGCCCGCAGGTGGTCGGCGAGTTCGGCGGTGTACAGGGCGCGGTTGCGGACCAGGTGCGGGTCCTGGGTGGTGAGGGCGCGGCGGGCCGCTTCGGAGGCGCGGTGCCAGTCGCCGAGCGCCGCCCAGCAGTGCGCTTCCTGGCTGGCGAGTTCGGCGGCGTTGAAGAAGCTCATCCAGTCCGGGTCGGCGTCGTCCGGGCCGTGGGCGAAGGCCGTCTGGGCGCGGGAGAGGGCCAGTTCGCAGCCCTTGCGGTCGCCGAGGCCGGCCCAGCCGGCGGCCTCGCGCAGGGCGAGCAGGGAGTGGAGGCGGTGCGAGCCGGTCGCGCGGGCCGCTTGCTGGCCGGCCTGCGCGGCGCGCACCGCTTCGCGGTGGCGGCCGGTGTCGCGGGCGAGGAAGGCGGTGTTGCAGAAGGCGTGCGCCTCCAGCGCGCGGTCGTCGCTGACGCGCGCCGTGGCGAGGGCTTCCGCGTAGTGCGAGCGGGCCTCGGTGTGCCGGCCCGAGTCGTGGGCCAGCCAGCCGACCGACAGGGCGAGTTCGCCGGCGGCGGCGTGCAGGCGGGCGCTGACGGTCGCGCGGGCGGTGCCGGCGTCCAGGAGTTCCTGGGCGGCGCGCAGTGATTCGCCGGCCGGGCGGTAGAGGGCGTCAGCGCCGTGGCGGTCGTCGTAGGTGCGGATGTCGGTGACCGCCTGTTCCACGGCGGCGGCCTCGGTGGCGCCCACCCGGCGGGGTGGTGCGGGTGCTTCGCCGGCGCCGGTAGCGGTGCCGGCTGCGGCGGTGAGTGCGGCCAGGGGGGTGAGGGACGCCACGGCGGCGGGGCCGCCGGCCATGAACACTCGGCGCAACACGTCGCTCTCCTCGGTGTTGTCGGTGCCAGTGCGGTCCCTGGTGGTGTACCCGGTATTTCGTACTGATGTGCTTACTCCGGCGCGCGCCCCGCGCCCGCGTACCGCGTAGCGGGGGGCGAAGCCCAGGTCGCTCAGGGTGCGGCCGGGGAACATGTGGCGGAACACCCGCTCGTAGGCGTAGTTCGGGCAGCGGATGACGCCGGACTCCACCCGGCCTATGTAGCGCGCATCACAGCTGACGTTCTCGCCGATCTCCCGGGCGGCCCGCCGTACCGCGGCGGCGAATTCGGCGGCCGAACGGTCGCCGCGCAGGGCCCGGAAGGACCGGTTCGGTGACGTGGCCATGGCGGGGGCACCTCCCTGAGGAGCCGTCCGGCCGGGGGCCGGCGGGGGAGTCCTGGGGCACGACCGTACCCGTCCCGGAACCGGCCAAGACGCGGACATCTGCGGACACATCGGATATTCCGCACGGGATCTGCCATGATCTGCCACTCGTTTCGGCGGCACATGCCCGTAGCCATTGACGCCTGTGCGGCGTTGTACCTCACACACCGAGACGTGAGGAGTGAATCCCCATGGCGAACGGCGGCGGAGCACAGCCGTGCGATCTGGTCACGGTACCGGCCAGAGAGGGCCTGGAAGCCGTGGACCTGATGGTGCGGCTGCTCAACGGCACCGGGCCCGTGCTGCACGACCGCAACGGCGACACCCTGGGTTTTCTCGTACCGCCGGGCACCGCCGAGCGCTGGGACGTGCCCGGCAGCGCCTGCACCCCCACCTACGGCCAGCCGCAGGGGGTGGGCCGCCCGCCGGTCACCGGCACCGGCTGGCTGGTGCCGCCGGACGGCTGCGTTCCGCAGGCCACCCCGCCCGAGCGGCTGCGCACGGCGCTGCGGCACGCCGCCCGGCTGCTCGCCGCCGCCGACCGCTGTCAGCCCTGACCGGTCCGCGCGCGATACTGAACGGATGGCGCGACGAGCACGGCAGGTGGAGACGACCAGCGCGACGGTGGCCGGCGGCCGGGCGGAACTGCTGCGCGACCCCGATCGCGCCGACGCCTGGGAACTGCTGCTCGACGGCGCCCCGCAATCCCACGTCGATCTCACCGAGCCGACCCGGCTCGCGTTCGAGTACCAGCGCCGGCTCGGTCACGTCATCGACGTCGCCGCCCCGGACCGGGCCCCGCTGCGCGCCGTGCATCTCGGCGGCGGCGCGCTCACCCTGGCCCGGTACACCGCCGTCACCCGGCCACGTTCCTCCCAGCAGGTGGCGGAGCCCGACGCGGCGCTCACCGAGTTCGTCCGCCGGCATCTGCCCCTGCCCGCCGGCGCGCGCATCAAGGTGCGCGCCCTGGACGCGCGCGAGGCGCTCGACCGGATGCCCGAGGACTCGGCCGAGCTGATCATCGCCGACATCTTCCACCACGCCCGCACCCCCGCCCACTGCGCCAGCGCCGAATTCCTGGACGCCGTGCGCCGGGTGCTCGCCCCCGGCGGGCTCTACGCGGCCAACATCACCGACGGCGGCCCGCTGACCCATCTGCGCGGCCAGGCAGCCACCGCCCTCGACCGCTTCCCGGCCGCCGCGCTGAGCATCGCCCCCGCCGTCGCCCGCGGCCGGCGCTACGGCAACGGCATCCTCCTCGCCTCCGACGGGCCGCTGCCCCTGGACGCCCTGCGCGCGCGGCTCGGCCGCGAACCGCAGCCCACCCGGCTGCTCACCGGCGCCGAACTGCGCGACTTCACCGCCGGCGCCCGGGTGGTCACCGACGCCACCGCCCAGCCCTCCCCGGCCCCGCCCGCGGAGCTGTTCGGCTGACCCCGGGAAGCCGCGGGCACACACCTCAGCCCTCGTGCACCTCGATCGCCGGCTCGTAGCCGTGCCAGGTGCAGAACGCCGACAGCTCCCGGCCGTGCCCCGCGAAGGTGACCCGCAGATACGACTCGGTCGTCCACACCTGCATCTCCCAGCCGGGCTCCGGGGTGGCCGACACCAGCTCGCAGCGCTCGGCCCCCAGGTCGTACACCACCCGGCCGCCCTCCAGCGTCACCGTCTCCACCCGGCCGGCCGCATCCGGCGGCGGATCGGCGGACTCCTCCGCACCGCCGTCCGGACCGGGATCCGGACCCGGCTCGGCCTCCGGTCCGGCTTCCGGCTCCGGGCCGGCCTCGTCCGGCGCGGGGCTCTGCGAGCCCGCGGGTGCCGAGGTGCCGGGCGCCGGGCCGGTCGCGGGCGGCGGCGCCGCCGGATCCTGCGGCGGCCGGTGCGTGGAGGACGCGTCCGGCTCCGCCCACGCCGAGGCGTCCCGCACCGGAACGGCACGCGGCGGGTCGTACACCGTGGCGCGCAGCACCGTGTGCACCCCGAACCAGGAGAGCGTCACGGACGAACCGGTGGCGACCAACCACACACCCGCGCGCACCAGGAGACGTTGCATCAGGATCACCCTAATGGCGTACGGTGCCGCGCATGGCGCATGTGCTCGTCGTGGAAGACGACCCCTTCGTCCGGTCAGCCCTGATCCGGCAGCTCACCGACGCCGCACACACCGTGCGCAGCGTCGGCACCGCGCTCGAAGCGCTCCGGGAAGTGGCCCAGATCGGCTTCGACCTGGTCATTCTCGACCTCGGACTCCCCGATCTCGACGGCAGGGAAGCCCTGAAGATGCTGCGGGGCATCACCGATGTCCCGGTGATCATCGCCACCGCCCGCGACGACGAAGCCGAGATCGTACGTCTCCTCAACGACGGTGCCGACGACTATCTCGTCAAACCCTTCTCGGCCGAGCACCTTTCGGCCCGCATGACGGCGGTATTGCGCCGAGTACGCGCCTCCGGCGGGCGCCCCGGCGCGCCCCAGGACGACGAACTGCGCGTCGGCGGCCTCTGCGTGGACCCGCTGCGCCGCCGCGCCCGCCTCGACGGAATCGAACTCGACCTCACCCGGCGCGAGTTCGACCTGCTGGCGTTCCTGGCCCAGCGCCCCGGTGTGGTCGTGCCGCGCAAGGAACTCCTCACCCGGGTGTGGCGCCAGTCCTACGGTGACGACCAGACCATCGACGTCCATCTGTCCTGGCTGCGCCGGAAACTGGGCGAGACCGCGGCCAAACCCCGCTATCTGCACACGCTGCGCGGCGTCGGCGTGAAGCTGGAAGCGCCCCGATGAGATGGGCGCTGGTGCGCATCTCCCTCGCCGTCACCTCCATGGTGGTCCTCGCCTTCGCGGTCCCGCTGGGCCTGGTCGTCCAGGAGATGGCGGGGGACCGGGCGATCGGCAACGCCGAACGCCAGGCCGCCGCCATCGGGCCGGTCCTCGCCATCACCGGTGACCGCGACCAGCTCGAACGCGCCGTCGCCAGCACCGAGGCGGGCGCGGCCGGGCGGATGGCTATCTGGCTGCCCACCGCCGACGCCCCGGACCCCGCCGGCCCCGCAGATCCCGCCGATGTCGCGGATACCGCCGACCCCGGCCGCGAAGCGCTGGTCATCGGCGACCCCCACACCAGCGACGAGGACTTCCGCGCCTTCACCGAGTTCGCCCGCGCCGCGACCCTGGAGGTCCCCGGCGGCGTCATCCTGCTCCAGCCCACCGCCGTATCCGGCGAACGCATCGCCGTCGTCGAGGTGTTCGTCCCCGACGCCGACCTCGCCACCGGCGTCACCACCGCCTGGCTGGTCCTCGCCGGGGTCGGCATCGCCCTGGTGGCCGGCTCCCTGGTCATCGCCGACCGGCTCGGCCGCCGTACCGTACGCCCCGCCGAACAACTCGCCGGCGCCGCCCGCAGACTCGGCGAGGGCCGCCTGGACGTCCGCGTCCCCGAGGCCGGGCCCGCCGAACTGCGCGAGGCGGCCGTCGCGTTCAACTCCATGGCCGACCAGGTGGTCCGGCTGCTCGCCAACGAACGCGAACTCGCCGCCGACCTCTCGCACCGGCTGCGCACCCCGCTGACCGTGCTGCGCCTGAACACCGCCACCCTCGGCGAGGGCGACGCCGCCGACCAGACCCGGCACGCCGTGGACCAGCTGGAGGCGGAGATCGACCAGATCATCCGCACCGTGCGCGAACAGCGCTCCCACAGCCCGGAAAGCCCGGGCACCGGCGAACGGGGCGAGGTGGACGCCGCCGAGGTGATCAGGGAACGGATGGCGTTCTGGTCGGCGCTCGCCGAGGACGAGGGCCGCGAGGCGCGGCTGTCCGGCGCCGACGCGCCGGTACGAGTGCCGGTGCCGCGCGCCGATCTCGTCGCCGCGCTCGACGCGATGCTCGGCAACGTCTTCCGGCACACCCCCGAGGGCACCGCCTTCGCGGTGGACGTGCACCACGCCAGCACCGACGACGCCGTCATCGTGCTGGTCTCGGACGCGGGGGAGGGCATCGCCGACCCGGATGCCGCGCTGCGCCGGGGGCACGGCCACGGCGGGCCGGGATCCACCGGCCTCGGCCTGGACATCGTGCGGCGGCTGGCCGAATCGACCGGCGGCGATCTGCGGATCGGCCGCTCGGTGCTGGGCGGCGCCGAGATCCGGCTGTGGCTGGCCCGCGGCGGGACCGCGACGGACGGCGGGCCGGGCCGTGACCCGGGCCCGGCCCGCCGCCGCGCACAGGCACGGCGGCGGACCAGGCACCAGGCCCCCCCGTCCCCCCTTCCGGGAAAGCGACGTTAGACGGCGGTGGCTAGTCGCTCTGGGAGGCGGGGAGCTGGTTCGCGGCGATGACCCCGGCGTACCAGCGGGCGCTGGACTTCGGGGTACGCGCGAGGGTGTCGAAGTCCACGTGGACGATGCCGAAGCGCTTGCTGTACCCGAAGGCCCACTCGAAGTTGTCCAGCAGCGACCACACCTGGTAGCCGCGGACGTCCGCGCCCTGCTCCATGGCGTCGTGCACGGCCGCGAAGTGCTGCCGCAGATAGGAGATGCGCTCCGGGTCGTGCACCGCGCCGGAGGCGTCCGGCTTGTCGTCGTACGCCGCGCCGTTCTCGGTCACGTACAGGCCGAGCTTCGGTGCCTCGCGGCTGAACCGCAGCAGCAGCTCGGTCAGCCCGGACGGGGCGACGGTCCAGCCCATCTCGGTGACATCGCCCGGCGGGCGGTGGAACACCACGTCCTCGGCCGCCACCCACATGGAGTGCTCGGACTTGCCGTGGTTGTCCGCGCGCTTGCTCTCCGGCAGCTCGTCCGCCACCGGACCGGAGACCACCGTGGTGGTGTAGTAGTTGATTCCGATCGAGTCCAGCGGCTGGTGGATGGTCGCCTCGTCGCCGTCCCGGACGAAGGACCAGTCGGTCACCCGCGCGGTGTCCTGCTTCAGGTCCTCCGGGTAGGAGCCGTGCAGCACCGGGTCGGAGAAGATCCGGGTGTGCAGGTTGTCGATCCGGCGCGCCGCGTCGCGGTCCGCCTCCGACTCGGGGTTCAGCGGGTGCACCACGCCGGGGTTGAAGCTGATCGACACCTCGGCGGTGCGCGGCAGCACCGAGCGCAGGGCCTGCGTACCGAGGCCGTGCGCGAGGTTGAGGTGGTGCGCGGCGCGCAGCACCGACTCGTGGTCGTGGCGCCCCGGGGCGTGCACGCCGGAGCCGTAGCCCAGGAACGCGCTGCAGAACGGCTCGTTGAGCGTGGTCCACAGCGAGACCCGGTCGCCCAGCGTCTCGCCGACGATCCCCGCGTACTCGGCGAACCGCTCGGCCGTCTCCCGCTCCGGCCAGCCGCCGGCGTCCTCCAGCTCCTGGGGCAGGTCCCAGTGGTAGAGGGTGACGATGGGCGTGATGTCGCGCTCCAGCAGCCCGTCCACCAGCTCGCGGTAGAAGTCGAGCCCGCGCTGGACGGCCGGTCCGCGCCCGGTGGGCTGGACCCGGGGCCAGGAGACGGAGAACCGGTACGAGCGCAGGTTCAGCTCGGACATCAGCGCGAGATCGTCGCGCCAGCGGTGGTAGTGGTCGCAGGCCACGTCACCGGTGTCACCGGCCAGGACCTTGCCGGGCGTATGGCTGAAGGTGTCCCAGATCGAGGGGGTCCGGCCGCCGTCGCGGGCGCCGCCCTCGATCTGATAGGCGGCCGTGGCCGCGCCCCACAGGAAGTCCGGTGGAAACACTCGTGGATTGTTTTCAGTCATGGAAGCGCTCCCATTTTTGCTTGTTTCAGAGGGTAACCGACCTCGCCGGACAGTGCTGCCCGCGGCGGCCCCGGGCCGTACCCGGGTGCCGCCGCCCGGCCGCGGGCCGCCGAGCGGCCCGCGGCGGTGTTCAGCCCTTGATCGCGCCGTGCATGATGCCGCCGACGATCTGCTTGCCGAACAGGACGAACGCGATCAGCAGCGGCAGCGTGCCCAGCAACGCGCCCGCCATGATGACGCCCTGATCGGGTACATACCCACGACCGAGATTGGTCAGGGCCACCTGAACGGTCGGATTTCGCTGGGTGAGGGCGATGATCGGCCAGAAGAACTCGTTCCAGGCCGCCACGAACGTGAGCATGCCCAGCACCGCCATCGCCGGCCGCGCCACCGGGAAGACCACGTGCCACACCACCCGCAGGCTGTGCGCACCGTCCATCCGGGCGGCCTCGATCAGTTCGGTGGGCAGCGCCTGCGACAGGTACTGCCGCATGAAGAACACCCCGAAGGCGCTCACCATCATCGGCAGGATGACCACTTGCAGCTGGTCCACCCACTCCAGCTTGGCGGCCCCCATGAACAGCGGCACCACCGTCAGCTGCGGCGGCACCATCATGGTGCCGATCACCAGCAGCATCAGCACGTTCTTCGCCCGGAACCGCAGTTTGGCGAACGAGAACCCGGCCAGCGTCGCGAACAGCACCGTGGAGACGGTGATGGTGCCCGCCACGAAGGTGGTGTTCAGCAGGGCCAGACCCAGGTTGGCGTCCGTCCAGGCCCGCTCCAGGTTGTCGAAGAGCCGGTCCCCGAACCAGAACGGCGGCGGCGTCTGCGCCAGCCGGCCCGAGGAGTGGGACGCCGCGATCAGCTGCCACACCAGCGGGACCAGCGAACCGATGGTGAAGATGATCAGAATGGTGTACGTCAGCCAGCCGCCGTGCATCTGCCGGCCGGCGCTGCCCGCCCGCCGGCCGCGCCGGCGCCGCCCGGAGGAACCGCCCGCCGCGCCGTCGCCCCGGCCATCGGACTCCGTGGCCGGGGACTTTCCGGCCACGCCCGCCGCGCGCTCCGTGCTCTCGGTCTCAGTGGTCGTCACGGGTCACGCCTCCTTACCGGCGGTGTCGCGGTTCACCCAGCGCATGATCGCCCAGTAGACCAACCCGATGATGATCAGCAGGAGGAACATGGTCCAGGCGATGGCCGCCGCTCGGCCGAGATGGAAGTTGAACCACCCCATCTGGTACATGTACAGACCGAGCGTCTGGTACTGGGACTGCGAACCACCCGCGGGCGAACCGGCGAACAGCAGCGGCTCACCGAACAGCTGAGTGGCGCCGATGGTCGAGACCACGACGGTGAAGATGATCGTCGGCCGCAGCGACGGGATCGTCACATGGATGAACTGCTGCCAGCGGCTGGCACCGTCCAGCGACGCCGACTCGTACAGATCGTGCGGAACGGCCTGCATCGCGGCCAGGTAGATCAGCGCGTTGTAGCCGGTCCAGCGCCAGATGACGATGGTGGACACGGCGAACTGGCTGCTCCAGCTGCCCGCTTCCCAGGACACCGGGTCGATCCCCACCAGGCCGAGCGCCCAGTTGATCAGACCGTAGTCCCGGCCGTACAGCATCGCGAAGACCAGGGTGGCGGCGGCGATGGAGGTGGCGTACGGGGTCAGCATCGCGACCCGGAACATCATCGAGCCGCGCAGCTTGTAGTTGAGCAGATGGGCGATGCCCAGCGCCATCAGCAGCTGCGGCACCGTGGAGATGACGCCGATGGTGAAGGTGTTGCCCAGGGCGTTCCAGAAGAATTCGTCCTGCCACAGCCGGGTGAAGTTCTGGAAGCCCACCCATTCCAGTTCGTTCGGGTTGTGAAGCGACACCCGGTGCAGGGCCGACCAGCCCGTGTACAGCAGCGGGAAGAGCCCGAACGCGGCGAAGAAGACGAAGAAGGGCGCGATGAAGCCGTACGGGCTCCACTTGGTGTCCCGCTGATAACGGCGGGAACGGCGAGCGGCCCGGCGCTGCTCCTTGGCATCGTCGCCGGGCGGGGCCGCGCCCCCCGTGGAAACGGGGGGCGCGGCCGGAACGTGATCGGTAGTCATGTGATCCGCACCTGATCCGATTATTCGTCGAGGGCGTTCTGGATCCTGCTGAGCGTGTTGTTCCAGGCCGCCTCGGGCGACTCGCCCTGCTGGGCGATCTGGAGCAGACCGTCCGCGAACGCCTCCTGGATCAGCTGGTCACGCGGACCGATGATGGTCGGCGGGATCTCCGCGGCGGCCGAGGAGAAGATCTCGCCCATCGGCATCCCCTCGAAGTACGGGTGCGTGGCCTCCTGGACGACCGACTCCTGCTGGGCCTCCAGGGACGACGGGAAGCTGCCGCGCTCGGAGAAGAGCTTGGCCTGCTGCTCCGGGGCGGTCAGCCACGCGGCCAGCTTGACCGCTTCCTCGCGGTTCTTGCCCGCCTCGGGCACACCGACGAAGGCACCGCCCCAGTTGGACGGGACGGGCGCGGGCGCCGCGTCCCACAGACCGGCGGAGCCGTCCCCGGCCTTCTCCTGGATGTAGCCGAGCATCCAGGCCGGGCAGGAGATGGTCGCGAAGTCGCCATTGGCCATGGCGCGGTCCCACTCGTCGGTGAACTGCTTCTGACGGGTGCTCAGACCGCTCTCCTCGGTGCGCACCCCCAGCTCCCAGGCGGCCTGCACGGCTTCGCTGTCCTCGTAGATCAGCTCGCCCTGCGCGTCGTAGTAGCGCTCCTCGTAGCTGGAGACGACACCGTTGTACACACCGCCGGGGGAGTCCACCCAGGAGACGCCGTCGGGGGCGTTCTCCTGGAACTGCTCACCGGTCTCGATGTACGCGGACCAGTCGCCGGCCCACAGCGCGCCGACCTCTTCGCGGTCGGTGGGCAGGCCCGCCGCCTCGAAGTGGTCCTTGCGGTAGCAGATGGCGGTCGGGCCGATGTCGGTGCCGAGCCCGATCAGACGGCCGTCCGCGCTGGTGGACTGCACCAGCTTCCACGGGGCGAAGTGGCTGGTGTCGACATCCTCGTACTCGTTGAAGTCCACCCAGCGGGCGTTGAGATCGCCCGCCATGTCTGCGATGTTCGCGACTTCGATGGCCTGGATGTCGGCCAGTCCGCTGCCCTGGGAGAGCCGGGTGAGCAGCTGGGCTATGTAGTCCTTGTTCTCGGTGATCGAGTCCTGCTGGATCTTGATGTGCGGGTTGAGGTCCATGTACTCGTCGTAGAGACCGGCCTCTTCGTAGCCGAACTGTCCGAAGACACCGACCGTGAGGGTGATCTGGTCACCGTCGCCGCCGTCGTCGCTGCTCGAACAGGCGGCGAGCAGACCACCGGTGAGAACAGCGGTCAGGCCGATCGCCATCGCTCTGGCGGTCCTGCCACGCGGGCGGTATGACACTTCGGGGGTGTTGCGCATAACGGGTCGTCCTCCTGGCGCACTGACGTTGCCTTCCCGGCCGGGTGATGCGGCGCGCGTGTGGGGGTGGGGCCTGGGTTCGGAACGTACGAGGTCTGTAGGGTTTCTGGTCTGTGGGAGCGCTCCCAGTTGTGATGGGTTGAAGGCTCCCCGAGCCCTTGGCAGGTGTCAAGGCATCGGACACGACGACTCGGTATCCGTGATGTAGTTGGAAACTGGGGCGGGCGAACGGGAGGAAAGCGATGGTTCGTACAGGACGCGGCTCCGGCCGTGACGGCAGACCGACCCTGGAGCAGGTCGCGGCCCGCGCCGGAGTCGGCCGCGGCACGGTCTCGCGCGTGATCAACGGCTCCCCGCGGGTGAGCGACCGCACCCGGGCCACCGTGGAGCAGGCGATCGCCGACCTGGGGTACGTACCCCACCGCGCGGCGCGCGCCCTGGCCGCCAACCGCGCCGACGCCATCGCCCTGGTCATCCCGGAGGCGGAGGCCCGGCTGTTCGCCGAGCCGTACTTCTCCGGCATCATCCGGGGCGTCACCGCCGAGCTGGCCGACACCGACATCCAGCTGCTGCTCACCCTCATCCGCACCCCGAAGGAACGGCAGCGCTTCGGCCAGTACGCCTCCAGCCGGCGGGTGGACGGCGTCCTGCTCGTCTCGGTACACGGTGATGACCCCCTGCCGGATCTGCTCACCGAGATCGGCATGCCCGCGGTCATGAACGGCCGCCGCTCGGGGCAGGAGTCCTTCCCGCACGTCGACTGCGACAACCTCGGCGGGGCCCAGCTCGCGGTCGAACACCTGCTGGGCCGCGGACGCGGCACGGTCGCCACCATCACCGGGCCGCTGGACATGTACGCGGCCCAGTGCCGGCTGGCCGGCTACCGCGAGGCACTGCGGGCGGCGGGCCGGGAGGCGGACGACGACCTGGTCGCGCACGGCGACTTCACCGAGGAGAGCGGCCACGCGGCGATGCGCGCGCTGCTGCGCCGCCGGCCCGGGCTCGACGCGGTGTTCTGCGCCTCCGACCTGATGGCGATCGGCGCCCGCCGGGCGCTGCGCGAGGTCGGCCGGACGGTGCCGGGGGACGTGGCGCTGGTCGGGTTCGACGACTCCTCGATGGCCCGGCACATGGACCCGCCGCTGACGAGCGTCCGGCAGCCGATGGAGGGGATGGGACGGGCGATGACCCGCGCCCTGCTGGCGGAGATCGCGGACGGCGGTCCGGAGCGCCCGCACCTGGTGCTGCCGACGGAGCTGGTGCGGCGTTCGTCGTCGTGACGCGGCGGGGGCGGCGCGACGGCGGGACGGTGGACGGCAGTCGGTAGCGGACGGCGGACGGCGGAGGGCGGACGGCTTTCGGTAGCGGACGGCGGGACGACTGTCAGTAGCGGACTGCGGACGCCGGGACAGCAGCGGCGAAATGGCCTGACGGGTGGGCGACGTCCGGGCGCATACGGCACGGCGGCGCGGCGGTTCGTACCGCGCGGCGCTGCGGCGGTTCGTACCGCGCGCGGTGCGCGGGCGGGGGCGCGGCGTCGTCCAGCGGTGCGGCGGTGCGTGCGGCTCGGTGGCGCGGCGGTGCGGCAGTTTTCGTACCGCGCAGCGGTGCGCGGGCGGGGGCGGGCGCCGGTCGCGAGAGCAGGATCTGCGGGACGGCAGGGCGGTGTCCGGGCTGGGCTCCGCTGCCCGGACCGGCGCCGGAGCGGTC
Source organism: Streptomyces harbinensis (assembly GCF_900116145.1). Taxonomy (GTDB): domain Bacteria; phylum Actinomycetota; class Actinomycetes; order Streptomycetales; family Streptomycetaceae; genus Streptomyces; species Streptomyces carpaticus. Next base: position 445,777 of record NZ_FPAB01000005.1, read on the forward strand.
CGTTCGGCGTCCGGTTCCGGCGGCGGCCGACCGGCGGGCTCTGTCGCACGGTCTCCGGTACCTCTGTCCACCCCGCCACCCTCCCGCCCGCGCGGCCCGGTCCCGCCCGGGCCCACCGGCCCTGCCGGCCCGCCCGGCCCACCGCCCGCCCTGTCCACCGCACCGCCCGTCCGCGCGGCACGCGCCGTGCCCGCGGTCGTCCCGCTCCTCCGGCTCGCCCGGCCCTCCGCGCTGGATCCCGTGACCCCCGCGACCTCGCGAGGGCCGCCCGCCCGGCAACGCCAGCGGGCTCAGCCCAGCGGGTCGTCGTTCCGGTGCCGCGCCGCGTGGGCCATGTGCTCGCCGGCGGCGGACAGGGCGCGGCGGTCCGCTACGGCCTGTTCCACTTCCGTCATCAGCAGGTCGGCGTTGATCGCCGCCGCCGCGGCCGAGCCCTGCCCGGCGGCGTGGATCACCTGGGCCATGGGATTGACGACGTTGCCCGCCGCCCACACCCCCGGCACGTCGGTGCGTCCGGTCGCGTCGGTGGCGACGAAGCCGCTGTCCAGGCGTTCGGCGCCCAGCGCGCGCAGTACCTCGTCCCGGGGGACGAACCGCGGCGTCACGAACATCGCCTCGCGCAGGACCGACCCGGCCCCGTCCACCTCGACGCCGCGCACCCTGCCGTCCTCGACGGCCAGCCGGTTCACCCGGCCGGTGACGACCCGCACCCCGCGCGCCGCCAGCTGCTCGTGCTCCTCCTCCGTCACCGGCTGCTCGTGCGGGAAGTACACGAGGTCGCGCGACCACTGGCTGAGCAGCAGCGCCAGGTGCGGGGCGCCGATGACGCCCACCGGGCGGTCCCTGACCTCGTAGCCGTGGCAGTACGGGCAGGCCGCCACGTCCTTGCCCCAGCGTTCACGGACACCGGGGATGCCGGGTAGTTCGTCGCGCAGTCCGGTCGCGACCAGTACCCGGAGCGCGGACAGCGTCGATCCGTCGTCCAGCCGGGCGCGGAACCGGCCGTCGGTGTGGGTGACGTCGTCGACCCGGCCGGTGATCAGCCGGACTCCGTACCCGGCGGCCTCGGTACGCCCCATGGCGAGCAGTTCGGACGGCGGCAGGCCGTCCCGGGACAGGAAGCCGTGCATGTGCGCGGCGGGCGCGTTGCGCGGGTCGCCGCCGTCCACCACCGCCACCCGCCGCCTGGCCCGTCCCAGCACGAGCGCGGCGCTGAGCCCGGCCGCTCCGCCGCCCACGATCAGTACGTCGTACGCGGAATCGTCGCGTGCGTTGTCGGTCATCGTGACCACCTCCGCGGCCGAGCATGCGGAGCGGATGCCATGCCGACAACTTCTGTTGCCATTTCCGGGAAGAGCGGCCGATGCGGGTGTTCAAGTAGTGAAGGCAGCGGCGTACGGGGCGCGGGTCCGCTCCGGCCTGCCGGGGGCGGCGGCTACGTCAGCAGGCGTTCGCCGAGGACCTGCCCGTGCAGCGTCTTTCCGGTCGGGCGGAACCCGACCCGCAGGTAGAACTGCTCCGGGCCGTTCGCGTGCGGCACCCACAGCACCGTGATCCGCCGCTGCCCCCGCCGGCGGGCTTCGGCGCACACCGCGCCGATGACACCGCGGATTGTCAGTGGTGGCTGCCAGGATCGGGGCATGGTCGATACGGACAGTGTGGTGGAGGAGATCGTCCCGGTGCTGCGGGTCGCCGATGCCGCGGCGGCGGTGCGGTGGTACGGGCGGCTGGGGTTCGCGCGGACGTGGGAGCACCGGTTCGAGCCGGGGCTGCCCGCGTTCGTGGAGGTGGCGCGGGGGCCGGTGAAGATCTTTCTGTCCGAGCACACGGGGGACGCCGTGCCCGGCGGCCTGGTGTATCTGCGGGTGCGGGACATCGACGCGGTGGCCGCCGTGTTCGGGGCGGTGGTGGAGGAGGCCCCGTGGGGGAGGGAGCTGGAGCTGACCGATCCGGACGGGAACCGGATCCGGGTGGGAGAGGCGGCAGGGGAGGAGGGCCGGGCGGGGTGAGCCGGAGGGGCCCGGGAAACGGCAACCCGCCCCCGGGCCGCGGAGGCGCCGGGGGCGGGTGCGTTCAGGAGGGGGTGACACCGGTGGTGCGTGCTGATCCCGTCAGATCACAGGGGCGGGTAGGCGTTCGCCAGCAGCTCCTGGAACTGGGCGGAGAACCAGTGACCCGAGACCGGGGCGTCCGGCAGAGCACCCGAGGGGTGGTTGTTGTTGCGGGGGTTGCCCTCGTAGGTCGGGTCGCACATGCGGTCGAAGCCCTTGCCCTCGTCGTTCGGGATCTCCGAGCTCGACCCGTCGGACTCACCCGGGGGCTTCATCCACACATACGCGTCGATGCCGGGGGCAGGAGCGGTGGTCGGGCGCTCGCCCAGGCCGGCGCCGGCCTGGTTGCACCAGTTGCCCTGGTGGATACGGCCGTCGACGCGGCTCGCCTCGACGAACTCGTTCACGCTCGTGCGCGGGCCTTCGCCGCTGGGCCGGTCGGGGCCGCCCCAGCCGCTGCGGGAGGTGTCGATCAGCATTCCGATACCGGGGTCGAAGCCCTGGCTGATCAGTTCGGTGCGGAACGCCTGGGCGAAGCCCTGGTTGTCGACGTAACGGTTCCAGTCCACCCAGTCCGACTCACGGACCGAGGTGCCGTTGACGGAATCGTCGATCGAGTAGTACGGCTCGACCGCGGGGCCGAAGTTGGCGGTGTTGACGATGAATCCGTGCACGTCGTCGACGGTGGCGCCGCCGGTGGTGGCCGTCGTCTTGAAGAGTTCGGCCGAGGCGGTGAAGTTGTCGTCCCAGCCGATCCAGCCGTAGTGGCCCGCGTCAACGTAGTTGTACACGTTCGGGATGGCACCGAGCTGGTCGAGCGCGTACGCCACGCCCTCGACGTAGTTGCCGTTCTCCTTCATCACATCGCACTCGGGCGTGGCCGTGGGCCGCGGTGAGATGTTGGTGATGAGGTTGGGCAGCGAGTCGATCTCGATCGTCGTCACGATCCGCAGGTCCGCGTAGGCCGGGTCGGCGAGGATCTCGGCGATCGGGTCGATGAACTCGCTCTTGTAGCGGTCGATCTCGGTCGGGCCCAGCTCGCCGTTGGAGGCGAGGGCCGAACAGTCACGTCCCGGCAGGTTGTAGACGACGACCTGGAACACGAACGCGTCGTGCCCGGCCGCCTGCTCCACCGCCGCGTCCAGGTGGTCGCGCAGGCCCATGGTGCGGCCACCACCCTGGCCCGAACCGTCAATGGCGGCGATCCGGTCCAGCCACACACCGGTCGGCTGGTCGGCGATCTGGTCGCCACCCGGCTCGGCGGCGGCGTTGGCCGACCACTCCGGGTTCACATAGACACCGGCGCCGACGTACGGATTGTCGACCCGGTTCAGCGTGCTGGGGCTGCCGTCGGCCGAGGCGGTGCTGAGCGTGGTCACCGTCAGGGCGCCGGCGCCGAGGAGCGCGCCGGCGGCCAGGGCGAGCCGGCGTCCGCGGCGGTCACGGCGGTGCGGGGGATGCTCGTGCGGGGGGTTGGTGGTGCGGCTCATCGCAGTCTTCCTCCGTTGTGGGGTATGGAGTGTTCTGCTGCTCTGTGGTGCCGGTGTTGACGGTTCGCCAGGTGCCGCGCCGCGGCGGTACGCGCTCGGTGGCCGGCCCGTACGTCCGCCCTCGCTGTACGGCGGTGACGTCGCGGCCATGACACCCGGGCGACTCGTGCGTTGTGGGGGTCGTGGGTTGTGGGGGTGGGTGGGGACGGAACGGGGTCCGGCATGTGGTGACGCGTCGTCCAGGGCGCCACGCCGGAGCTTGGAACCGCTCCCACTGGTTGAAGGGACCGTAGGACACGAACCCCCCATTCGCCAAGGGGGTGTTCGAGAAATTACCGCCGAACCCGGCTTTCCGGGGGGTTGACGTGTACACCTCGTAGACAGAATCCTTGGGAGCGCTCCCATTGGTCTGGAGTAGCACAGCCGGCACAGCCTCTCACCCCCCACCGAGCCGCGAGGAGGCGCGATGCGTATCCGGCCTGGATCACTCATCGGGACCCCAACCCGAGCGAGACCACACGAACCTCACCTGCCCCACCCGCCCCGCAGGTCCCGCAGCACCCGCAAGCTGTGGACCGCCGGACTGCTGGCGCTGTCGCTCCCCCTGGGACTGACCGCCACCGCCGCGCAGAGCAGCGCCGCACCCGTCCCGCTCACCGACGGGCCGGGCGCGCTGCGCTTCGAGGACCAGTTCCTCGAGCTGTACGACACGATCAAGGACCCCGCGAACGGCTACTTCTCGCCGGAGGGGATCCCGTACCACTCCGTGGAGACCCTGATCGTCGAAGCCCCCGACCACGGACACGAGACGACCTCCGAGGCGTACTCGTATCTGATCTGGCTGGAGGCGCAGTACGGCAAGGTCACCGGCGACTGGGGGCCGTTCAACGACTCCTGGGAGCTGATGGAGCAGTACATGATCCCGGGCTCCGTCGACCAGCCCACCAACAGCTTCTACAACCCGTCGAGTCCGGCCACCTACGCGGCCGAGCACCCCGACCCCTCCGCGTACCCGTCCCCGCTGGACCAGGGCGTGTCCGTCGGCCAGGACCCGATCGCGGGCGAGCTGACGTCCACCTACGGCACCGCCGACATCTACGGCATGCACTGGCTCCAGGACGTCGACAACGTCTACGGCTTCGGCAACAGCCCCGGCAACCCCTGCGGCGGCGGCCCGGACACCGAGGGACCGTCGTTCATCAACACCTTCCAGCGCGGTTCGCAGGAATCGGTGTGGGAAACCGTGCCCCACCCCTCCTGCGAGGACTTCAGCTACGGCGGGGACAACGGCTACCTCGACCTCTTCACCGGTGACCAGGGCTACTCGCAGCAGTGGCGCTACACCAACGCGCCCGACGCCGACGCCCGCGCCGTCCAGGCCGCCTACTGGGCCAACCAGTGGGCCGCCGAGCAGGGCAACGCCTCCGCCGTGGCCGCCACGGTCGACAAGGCCGCCAAGATGGGCGACTACCTGCGCTACTCGATGTACGACAAGTACTTCAAGCGCGCGGGCGACTGCGTCGGCGCCACCTCCTGCCCGGCGGGCAACGGCAAGGACAGCGCCCACTACCTGATGTCCTGGTACTACAGCTGGGGCGGCGCGCTCGATCCGAACGCCGGCTGGGCCTACCGCATCGGCAGCAGCCACTCGCACTTCGGCTACCAGAACCCGCTGGCCGCGTACGCCCTGAGCACCGACCCCGCGCTGATCCCGGACTCCCCGAGCGCCGGGCAGGACTGGGGCCAGTCACTGGAGCGGATGGTGGAGTTCTACCGCTGGCTCCAGTCCGCCGAGGGCGGCATCGCGGGCGGCGCCACCAACAGCTGGGAGGGCTCGTACGCCACCCCGCCGGCCGGCACCCCGACCTTCTACGGGCTGTACTACGACGAGGCGCCCGTCTACCGCGACCCGCCGTCCAACCAGTGGTTCGGCATGCAGGCGTGGTCGATGCAGCGGATGGCCGAGTACTTCTACGAGTCCGGTGACGCGCTGGCGGGCGAGGTCCTCGACAAGTGGGTCGACTGGGTCCTGGAGCACGTGACCATCGGCAGCGGCGGGGACTTCAGCATCCCCTCCACCCTGTCCTGGTCCGGCAGCCCGGACACCTGGAACCCGGCCAACCCGGGCAGCAACTCCGGGCTGCACGTCACGGTCACCGAGTACACCCAGGACGTCGGGGTGACCGGTTCGCTGGCCAACGCCCTGTCGTACTACGCCGCCGCCACCGGTGACACGGCCGCGCGGGACACGGCGGCCGGGCTGCTGGACGCGCTGTGGGCCAACTCCGACGGCCTCGGCATCGCGGTGCCCGAGGAGCGCGGGGACTTCTCCCGCTTCAACGACCCGGTGTACATCCCGTCGGGCTGGAGCGGTCAGATGCCCAACGGCGACGTGATCGAGCCGGGTTCCACCTTCGACTCGATCCGGTCCTTCTACCACGACGACCCGGACTGGCCGAAGGTCGAGGCTCATCTGAACGGCGGGCCCGCCCCGACGTTCGAGTACCACCGCTTCTGGGCGCAGGCGGACATCGCCATCGCCATGGCGACCTACTCCGAACTGTTCGGGGACGGCGCGTAGCGGGCAGACTCCCCCCGAACGACCTCACGCACCCACGCACCCACGCCCGGAGCCCCGGTCGGCGTTCCTACGCCGGCCGGGGTTTCCGGCGTGCGGCGGGGCGGCGGGGCGGCGGGCGGGGCAGGGCGGTCCGGGACGGTGCGGTGTCAGGAGCACCACCACAGCCAGCAACTGCCGCCGCCGCTGTCGCCGTTGTCGTCGTCCTCGCCGCCGCCTCCGCCCGCGCCGTTGTCGTCGCCGCCGCCGTCCTCGGGGGGCGGGGGAGAGGAGTCGTCCTGGCCCGGATCGCTCTCGGTCGGGTCGGGAGAGGCGCCATCCGTGGGGGTACCGGTATCACTGGGAGGCGGGCTGACCCGTCCGGAACTGGAGGCGTCCGGCGGCGGGGACTCACCGGCGCGCTCCTCGTCGTCGGCGCCGTCCCGGTCCCCGGCCTCCTCGCCGTCCTCGCCGGTGGCGCCGTCCTCCTCATCCGCGTCCGCGTCGTCCCGGGGCGCGCCGCTCTCCCCGGCGGTGGCGGAGGCGTCGCCGCCCGAGCCGGCGGCCGGGGCGTCATCGCTGTCCGTACCGTCCTCCCGCTCCTCCTCGCCCTCCGGCGCGGAGGCGGATTCGGACGCGGCGTCGGTGGTCCGGTCGGCCCCGGCCGGCTGGTCGCGCGGCAGCCGCACCTCGCCCACCTCGGCGACCAGCACACCGACCGCGACGATGCCGAGCACGGCGCCGATCGCGTACCGGCGGCCCTTGCGGGGGCGGGAGGCGTGCCGTTTGCCCCGGGCGGCGCGCCGGCCACCCCCGGGGAGGAGCGCGGCGGGGGAGGAGGCGTCGGAGCCGTCCGCGCCGGAGTCGTCCGTGTCAGAGCCGTCCGCGTCGTACTCCGTACCGTCCTCCGGGGCGGCGCGCCGGGGCGCGTCCGCTCCCGGCGCTCCGTTTCCGGACGCGCCGGAGCCGGCCGGGCCCGTACGCTCCGGGCCGGCCGGCGCCGGTGAGACGGCGGCCGGGTCCCGGTGCGCGGGCGTGGGCTGCCAGGAGGTCACTTCGCCACATCCTGGACATGTCAAAGCGCCGTTGAGGTGGCGGCGGCAGGTTATGCAGTAGTCCACGGGTTTACCCGGATTCGTACGAGGGGGGTCGGCGGTGCGCGAAACACCTTAGCCACGTGGACGTCCGGGGTGGTGCGGGTGGTTCTGGAGTGGTGCCAGGTGGTTCTTGCTCCATAGCTAGTGGGAGCGCTCCCAAGACTGTGACCATGACGCGTATGTGTCAAGACCTTTGACGCGAGGTCATGACTGTCCCGTGCTTTCCGTGCAGTATCTGACCTTCTGGTGACTTCATGGGCACAATTTCTGAACAGACATCTGGCGCACGGGTGGATTGGGCGCTACTTTCCTCCCAGCTAGTGGGAGCGCTTCCATGAACGCACCGCACTCGCGGTGCAGGACCTTTCGAGGACGAAGGGAACTGTGATGAGCCGCATCAACCCCCCACTTCCCCGTCGCCGCAGACGCGGCGCCCTGCTCGCCACCGGGGCGCTGATCGCCACCGCGCTCGGCACCGGCGGAATGCTCCAGGGCACGGCCTCGGCCGCCGCCGTGGAGTGCTCGGTGGATTACCGCACCAATGACTGGGGCTCCGGCTTCACCACCGATGTCACCATCACCAACTCCGGTACCACCGCCGTGAACGGGTGGACCCTCACCTACTCCTACTCCGGCAACCAGACCCTGGCGGGCGGCTGGAACGGCCAGTGGTCGCAGTCCGGCAGCAACATCACCGTCCGCAACGCCGCGCACAACGCCGGCATCGCCGCGAACGGCGGCAGTGTCAGCACCGGCGCGCAGTTCACCTACAGCGGCACCAACACCGCGCCCACCAGCTTCGCCGTCAACGGCATCACCTGCGGCGGCGGCAGCGGCAACCCCGGAGAGCCCGGGGAGCCGGGTGAGCCCGGTAACCCCGGCAACCCGCCCGGCGACCGCGTCGACAACCCGTACGTCGGCGCCGGTGTCTATGTGAACCCGGAGTGGTCGGCGAACGCCGCCGCCGAGCCCGGCGGCAGCCGGATCGCGGACCAGCCGACCGGTGTGTGGCTGGACCGGACCGCCGCGATCGAGGGTTCGGGCCAGGGCGCCGGCCGCACCATGGGCCTGCGCGACCACCTCGACGAAGCCGTCCTCCAGGCGGCCGGGCACGACGCGTTCGTGTTCCAGGTCGTCGTCTACAACCTGCCGGGACGTGACTGTTCGGCCCTCGCCTCCAACGGTGAGCTGGGCCCGACCGAGATCGACCGCTACAAGTCCGAGTTCATCGACCCGATCGCCGAGATCCTGGCCGACCCGGCCTACGCGGACCTGCGGATCGTCACCACTATCGAGATCGACTCACTGCCCAACCTCATCACCAACGTCTCGCCCCGGCCCACCGCCACCCCTGAGTGCGACGTCATGAAGGCCAACGGCAACTACGTCGAGGGCGTCGCCTACGCGCTCGACCAGCTGGGCGCCATCCCGAACGTGTACAACTACATCGACGCCGGCCACTACGGCTGGATCGGCTGGGACGACAACTTCACCGCTTCCGCCGAGCTGTTCAAGACGGCGGCCACCACCGGCGGCGCCACCGTCGACGACGTGCACGGATTCATCGTCAACACCGCCAACTTCGGCCCCGCCGTCGAGCCCTTCTACTCCATCAATGACTCGATCAACGGCACCTCGGTCCGTGAGTCGAAGTGGGTGGACTGGAATCGCTACGTCGACAACCAGGGCTTCGCCCAGGCCTTCCGCACCGAACTGATCAGCCAGGGCTTCGACCCCGGTATCGGGATGCTGATCGACACCTCCCGCAGCGGCTGGGGCGGCCCCGACCGGCCGACCGCCGCCGGGCCCCGTACCACCGTCGACGCGTTCGTCGAGGCGAGCCGCGTCGACGGCCGTATCCATCAGGGCAACTGGTGCAACCAGGCCGGCGCCGGCCTGGGCGAGCGCCCGACCACCGCTCCCGCCCCCGGCATCGACGCCTACGTCTGGATGAAGCCCCCGGGCGAGTCCGACGGCTCCAGCTCGGAGATCCCGAACGACGAGGGCAAGGGCTTCGACCGCATGTGCGACCCGACCTACGAGGGCAACCCCCGCAACAACCACAACATGTCCGGCGCCCTGCCGGACGCCCCGGTCTCCGGTCACTGGTTCTCCGCCCAGTTCCAGGAGCTGATGGCCAACGCCTACCCGCCCCTGTGATGCGGGCCGAACCGCATCGCCTGAACCGCATCGCCTGATCACCACCGGCTGATCACGGTCGCCCGGACGGCACCCTCCGCGTCCGGGACGTCCGATCACCCACCGTGTGCGCCGGGGCCCGTCACCGTACGGACCCCGGCGCATTACGCTTGATCACATGTGTGGACGGTACGCGGCCAGCAGAAGCCCGGAGGATCTCGCGTCGATCTTCGACATCGAGCGCTGGGAGCCCACCGAGGCCCTGCCCGCCGACTGGAACGTCGCCCCCACCAAAGAGGTGTACGCGGTCCTCGACCGCCCGCTCAAGGGCGCCGGCCCCGAGCCGGTGCGCCAGCTGCGGGTGCTGCGCTGGGGCCTGGTCCCCTCCTGGGCCAAGTCCCCCGAGTCCGCCGCCAAGATGATCAACGCCCGGTCCGAGACCGTCCACGAGCGGGCCTCCTACCGCCGCGCCTTCGCCGCCCGCCGCTGTCTGCTGCCGGCCGACGGGTACTACGAATGGGCCACCGGCGACGAGGAACGCACCGAGGAGGTCAAGGGCAAGCGCAAGCGGCCCCGCAAGCAGCCGTACTTCGTCACCCCCGCCGACGGCTCGGTGATGGCGCTGGCGGGCCTGTACGAGTTCTGGCGCGACGCCACCCTCCCCGAGGACCACCCGCGCGCCTGGTGGGTCACCTGCACGGTGCTCACCACCGAGGCCGAAGCCACCCCGCTGGCGGACGCCCCGCCCGGCACCCCGCAGTCCGCGGGCCCGGCCGTCGGCGGCGCGGCGAAGGGCCCGCGCTCCCTCGCGGACATCCACCCCCGGATGCCGCTCATGCTGCTGCCGGACCGCTGGGACGCCTGGCTGGACCCGTCCCGCACCGACCCGGAGGAGATCCGGGAGCTGCTCACCCCGCCCCCGGCGGGTACCGTCCGTGCCCATCCCGTCACCCGGGACGTCAGCAACGTACGGAACAACGGCCCCGAGCTGGTCGCGGCCCTGCCCGCGCCCGAGGAGGAGACGCTTTTCTGAGCGACGGGCGGTCGGGGCGGCCCGGCGCGGTCCGGCGCGGCCGGGCCCGGGAATGCGCCACCCGTCCGGTGTGTTGTGCCCTGCGTATGCGCGTACAGCACGCCGACGAGAGAGCGGAGACGTCCCCCATGGGATCCATCAGCTGCCCGACCCGACCGCAGCGGCCGGCCGCCGCCGAGGTGGACTGGGCGACGCTGGCACTGGCCGCCGACCGGTCCTCCCGACCGGCGGAGGGCACCGTCCGTCGTCTATCCTCCGAGACGGGCGGACCCGTGCCCGGGTTCGTCGCTTTCCGGGCGGAGGAGGTGGGTCAGGTCACCGGTACGGACGACAACGTGTCGCAGGACGAGACGGTGCGCGCGACCGAGAGCGAGGCGGAACGCAACGCCCGCTTCGAGCGTGACGCCCTCGGCTTCCTCGACCAGATGTACTCGGCCGCGCTGCGCATGACGCGCAACCCCGCCGACGCCGAGGACCTGGTGCAGGAGACCTACGCCAAGGCGTACGGCTCCTTCCACCAGTTCCGCGAGGGCACCAACCTCAAGGCGTGGATGTACCGCATCCTCACCAACACCTTCATCAACTCGTACCGCAAGAAGCAGCGCGAGCCGCAGCGCAGCGCCGCCGAGGACATCGAGGACTGGCAGCTGGCGCGCGCCGAGTCGCACATGTCGACCGGGCTGCGCTCGGCCGAGTCGCAGGCGCTCGACCACCTGCCGGACTCCGATGTGAAGCAGGCGCTCCAGGCGATCCCGGAGGAATTCCGGATCGCCGTCTATCTCGCGGATGTCGAGGGCTTTGCCTACAAGGAGATCGCCGACATCATGGGGACACCCATCGGTACGGTGATGTCCCGGCTGCACCGCGGCCGGCGGCAGCTGCGCGACATGCTCAGTGATTACGCCCGTGAGCGTGGCCTGGTCCCGGCCGGCACGGGCGGGGCACAGGAAGGCTCTGGCTCATGAGTGGCGACCCGTCGCGTCCCACGGACTGTTCCGAGGTCCTCGGGCATCTCTACGAGTATCTCGACAAGGAGATGCCGGATGTGGACTCCGCGAAGTTCCAGGAGCACATCGAGGAGTGCCGGCCCTGCCTGGCCGAGTACGGCCTTGAGGAGTCGGTGAAGAAGCTGGTCAAGCGGTGCTGCGGCCACGACGAGGTACCGGCCGACCTGCGCGCCAAGGTGCTGGACCGGATCGACCTGATCCGGGGCAGCGGCAGCGGGCAGGCGCCGGCCGGTGGCGGCGCGGCTCCGCCGGCGGCGACGGCCGACTGAGCGGGTACTGAACTGAGCGGGCGCACGCCCGGCCGGGGCTGCTCCGCTTTCACTTCCTTCACCCTACTTTCACTCGATCGGGTGAGTATGGCGGCGTTCTGCCAGGACTGACCCGCAAACTCCCCCCGCGTCCACCGGCTCGCGCTCTATCCTCCCCGGGACACCCAGGGGAGGAGGAACCACCATGCCGCACCTCGGGGAGGCCGTCGCGGCCCTGCCGTGGACCCAGTTCCTCCCGCTGGCCGTCCTCGGCACGTTCTGCCGCTACCTGCCCAGCTGCCGCTTCTTCGGCCACCGCGTGCCCCCGGAGACCGCCTCCTACGGCGCGCTGCTGTTCACCGGCGTCTTCCTGCTGCCGCCCGCGCTCGCCGCACTCGCGCCCGTACCCGGCGCGCTGCTCGGCCGCCCGCCCGCCGAGGGCCGCGCCCGGCACGCCCTACGTCTCATGGTCACCGCCGCCGCGGGCGCGTACTGCTTCCGGCTGCTCACCGAGGGTCTGCTCGGCGACGCCCTGCCGCTGCCCGGCGGCGCCGACCCGGGGCACTCCCAGCCGGCCGCCGCCCCGCTGACCATCACCCTGCTGCCCGCACTCATCGCCGTCCTCACCTGCGCCGCCGCCGACCGGGCGCTGGGCGGCAGCCGCAGCGCCTCCGCCGTCCTGCTCGGCCACCTGCCGTACGGGCTGCTCGGCCTGCTCGCCGCCACCCTGTGGCACGCGGCCCCCGGGCCGGGGCTGCTCGGTGCCCTCGCCGTGCTGGCGCCCGGCTACATCTGCTGCTGGATCCTCGCCCGCTCCCGGCACCTGGACGCCGCGCACCGCGCCACCGTCGCCGCGCTCGTCCAGGCGGTCGACCTCAAGGACCGCTACACCCGCGGCCACAGCGAACGCGTCGGCCACGCCGCCGCCCTGATCGCCGGCGAACTCGGCCTGGACGCCGAACGCACCCACGCGCTGCGCACCGCCGGCGCCCTCCACGACATCGGCAAGCTGGCCGTGCCCACCCGCACCCTGCGCAAGGAGGGCCCGCTGGACGACGAGGAGTGGCAGCAGATCCGCCGCCACCCCGAGTACGGGCACGCCATCGTGCGCGGCATCCCGGTCCTCGGCGAAGCCGTGGACGCCGCGCTCCACCACCACGAGAGCTTCGACGGCAGCGGCTACCCGGCCGGTCTCGCCGGGCGGCGCATCCCCGAGGCCGCCCGGATCGTGGCCGTGGCCGATGCCTTCGACGCCATGACCTCCACCCGCAGCTACCGGCGCGCGCGCCCGGTGGGCGAGGCGCTCGCCGAGCTGCGGCGCTGCGCCGGCACCCAGTTCGACCCGCGGATGGTGGCCGCGCTGAGCAGCGCCCTGGAGCGGCACGGGTGGCCCTACACCGAGGCCCCGCGCCGCGGCGTCCCCGGCGCCAGGCCCGCCGCGGAACCCGTGCCCCTGCCCGACGAGCAGCCCGGCGCCCGCGCATGAACTGGTCCGCGTTACGGCTGCTGCGCGCCGACCCGCCCGCCGCCACCGCGCTGGCGGTGGCCGTGGCGGGCGGGCTCGCCGCGCTGGTGCTCGGCACGGTGTACGCCCGTTGGTGGGCGGCACCGCTGTTCAGTGCGCCGCTGCTGATGACGGCGCTTGTCTTCCGCCGGTACGCGGCGGTACGCGCCACCTACCGGCAGACGGTCAGGGCGCTGGCCCGGGCCACCGAGGTCGCCGGGTACACCCCCGAGGGGCACGCCCAGCGGGTGGCCGCCCTGGCGCGCGCCACCGGGCGCGTGCTGCGGGTGCGCGGGCACCGGCTCACCGCACTGGAGTACGCCGCCCTGCTCCATGACATCGGCCAGCTCTCCCTCTTCGAGCCGCTGCCCGACGGCGCCACCGTCGCGCTGCCCGCCGCCCGGCGCCGGGCCATCGCCGCCCTGGGCGCGACGGTGGCGCGGGAGGCGGGCGCGGGGGAGGCCATCGCGCACACCGTGGAGCTCCAGGCCGAGCCGTACCGGGAACAGCCGCTGGCGGCCCGGATCGTCCGCACGGCCAACGCGTACGCCGACCTCGCCCCGCCGCACCGCCCCTGCGCCCAGCGGGCGCTGAGCGTGCTGGAGCGGGAGGCCGGCACCGAGTACGACCCCGAAGTGGTGCGGGCCCTCGCACAGATCGTCTCGCGCGGGGCGGTCGCCTGACCCATGCTGTGGTTGGATGCGCCCTGAGGCGGACAGGAGAACGACGACGTGCACATCACCCAGCGGGAATCAGGCAGGACACCGTGAGGATCTTCGGCAGAGTCCGGCAGCGTCCGTCGACCGACTGGCGACTGGCCACCAACCGGGCTTTCACCCTCATCGACGACGGCCGGTACGAGGACGCGGGCGCGCTCCTCACCCGTGCCGCCGATCTGGAGCCATGGCTGTCCGAGTCCTGGTTCAACCTGGCGCTGCTGCACAAGTTCCGGCACGACTGGGAACAGGCGCGCTCCGCCGGCCTGCGGGCCGTCGCGCTGCTGGAGCGGGACACCGGGGCCCCGGACTGGTGGAACGTCGGCATCGCCGCCACCGCGCTCCAGGACTGGCCGCTGGCCCGCCGGGCGTGGCAGGCGTACGGGCTGACCGTGCCGGGCGCCGGGACGGTCGCCGACGAGCCGCTGGGCATGGACCTGGGCGGGGCCGCCGTACGGCTCTCCCCGGAGGGCGAGGCGGAGGTCGTGTGGGGCCGGCGCCTGGATCCGGCCAGAATCGAGATCCAGAACATCCCGCTGCCGTCCTCGGGCCGGCGCTGGGGCGAAGTGGTGCTGCACGACGGGGTGCCGCACGGCGAGCGGGCCACCGGGTCGGCGGTCTTCCCGGTCTTCGACGAGATCGAACTGTGGGCGCCCTCGGCGATCCCGACCTGGGTGGTCCTGATCGAGGCCGCCGCACCGCGCGACCGGGACGCCCTGGAGCGGCTGGCGGCGGACGCCGGATACGCGGCCGAGGACTGGTCCTCGTCGGTGCGGCTGCTGTGCCGCTCCTGCTCGGAGAGCCGGATGCCGACCGAGGAGGGCGACGGCGGCGCGGTGCGGCACGACCCGCACGACCACAGCGAGCCGGGCAGCCCCGGCCCGCTGGGGCACGTGGCCGCCGCGGACGGCCTGTGGACCCCGGAACGCGAATGCGGCCTGGCGGCCCCCGAACCCCTGGTGCGCGGGCTGCTGGACGGCTGGGTCGCCGACAGCCCGGACACCCGGGACTGGCGGGACCTGGAAGAGGTCTGCTGAGGCTGTCGGATGCGGACCGTAAGCTGTATGCATGACGCAAGAGATCGATCAGCGTGTGGATGACTTCATCGACGACACGCAGGACTGCGAGGCGCGGGAGCAGGCGTACCGGGAACGCGGTACGGCCCGGCCCATCACGGTCGTCGGCAACCCGGTGCTGCACTCCGAGTGCCGGAACGTCACCGAGTTCGACGACGGTCTCGCGGCGCTGATCGACG
Source organism: Streptomyces harbinensis (assembly GCF_900116145.1). GTDB lineage: Bacteria > Actinomycetota > Actinomycetes > Streptomycetales > Streptomycetaceae > Streptomyces > Streptomyces carpaticus. The sequence continues at coordinate 460,874 of NZ_FPAB01000005.1, forward strand.
ACATGTTCGCCAGCCAGCGGGCGGCGGAGGGAGTCGGCCTCGCGGCGAACCAGATCGGCGTCGACCTGAAGGTGTTCGTCTACGACTGCCACGACGACGACGGCGTGCGGCACGTCGGGGTGGTCTGCAACCCGGTCCTGGAGGACCTGCCGGCCGAATCCCGGGTGCTCGACGACAACAACGAGGGCTGCCTGTCCGTCCCGACCGCCTACGCGGAGCTGGCCCGCCCCGACTACGCGGTGGTCACCGGCCAGAACGCGGCGGGCGAGCCGATCCGGGTCCGCGGCACCGGCTACTTCGCGCGCTGCCTCCAGCACGAGACGGACCACCTGTACGGCCGCCTGTACATCGACCGCCTCTCGAAGCGGGAACGCAAGCGCGCCCTGAAGATGATGGAAGAGGGCACCCCGCGCTACGAGACGGTCCCGAACGACTGACCCGACGGAGCCCCACCCCCGAGGACCCCGACGAGGGGCGGACCGCCGACCGGTCCGCCCCTCAGTCCTTGCGCTGATCCTTTGGGCACCGCGGCTCCCGGCGCCGAAGCAGTCCCCGGTGAGGCGGCCGTGGTGGAGGTGGCACCGGACGTGTTGACATCCGGATACGTACGGTAGCGGCCCCTTCGTGCTCGAAAACCAGCGGTACGTATCCTGTTGCGGTACGTACGTGACCGGGACGGGGAGGGGCCGGTGGACTTCGAGGATCTGGAATTCGCGACGCACGAGCAGTTGGCGGCGTTGCTGAACGGGGCCAATCCGGACGCGTTGATCGGGCGGGGGGAGACGCTGATCAACGCGGCACGTGCGGTCGCCCAGGTGGGCGCGGTGGTGGCCCACCAGATGCGGGTGCTGGAGTGGGAGGGCGAGACGGCGACGGTCCTGCGGGAGTGGGCGGCTCGCTTCGAGGCGGACTCCGAGCACCTGAAGATGTACACCAACACCATCGGCCTGGCGATGAGGACATCAGGTGCCGCGCTGAAGGAAGCCATCAGCAGCATGCCGCCCGTGCCGGAGACGACGCCGGTACCGGATTCCGGCTCGCAGCAGGCATTCGGAACGTACCTGGGCGCGGGCGCGCTGAGCGGGAACGAGCAGGTGCGCCAGGAGGCCATCGGCGTCATCTCCCGGCTGGGGCAGGCGTACACGGGGGCATCGACGGTGATCCGGGCGCTGCCGGAGCCGCACTTCACACCGCTGGAGCCCGAGGGCTTCTCCGACCGGCAGGACCACCGACCCGGGCCAGTCCCGTCGCCGGGCGCTGGGCCCCATTCATGGCTGCCGCAGTCCACCAGGAACGACCCTCTCGATCCCGATCAACCTGCTTATCGGGTATCGGCTCCGACCGTGCAGGGGTCTGCACAACAGCCCGGCACGACGGTGCCTCCCGTCATCGCTGATGGTGGGGTGGGGACGTCGCTGGATTCTGTCGGGACGTTGCCCAACAGTGCGCCTCCGCCTGCGCCTCCGCCTCCGGTGGTGGAGCGGCCGGTGATGCCGGGTGGTGGGGGTCCGGTGCAGCAGCCGGTCGTGGGACCGGTACCGGGCTGGCCCGCGCCCAACAACCCCGGTCCGGGGCGTGGCGGGGGCGGTGGTCAGGTGCCGCCGGTACGGGGCCCGGTCCAGCGCCCCGGGGAGATGCCTGCCGGTGGTGGGCGTGTGCCGGCCGGTCCGTCCAGCGTGCCGGGTGGTCAGCAGCCGCCGGTGGGGCGTCCGCCCTACAACCCCGGCGCGCCCGGTGGTCAGCAGAATCCGTTGGGGCGTCCCTCGGCGACGGGTCCTGGTGGCGGTAATCCGTGGGGGAAGGCGAACAACTACGGCCTCCTCGGCGGCAGACCCGGATCGAACGCGAAACCGACCGTGGCGTCGCGGATCCCGCCGGGTGGGGTGATCCAGCCCGGCATGAACTCCAACAACTCACGCCTCACCCCCACAACGAGGAAGGCCGAGCAGCCCGATCAGCCGAGGGGTGCCTACGGGAAAGCAACCGTGGACGGACGCACCCCAGGGAACCGCCGGCGTGGCTTGCCGAAGCCGACCGGGGTGATGGGTCTGTCCGGACAGACCCGCAGAACCAAGAAGAGCAAGAGCAGGAAGAAGCGGAACGAGAGCAAGGACGACAGGCAGTCATGACCCCCACCCGCAGGGCCCTGGTCACCACCCTCGCCCTCACCGCAGCACTCACCACCGCCCTCGCCACCACGGCACAAGCCGCCGATACACCGCAACATCCCTGGTATTTCGACACCTACCGCATCGACGAGGTCTGGGAACACACCACCGGCGAAGGCATCACCGTCGCCGTCATCGACACCGGAGTCGATCCCACCCTCCCCGAACTCCAAGGACAAGTCCTCGACGGCACCGACCTCACTCGAAGCCCGAAAGGCGCTCACGTCGATGAGGACGGTCATGGTAGTGACATGGCATCTCTCGTCGTCGGCACGGGAGGAAGCGGGATTCAGGGGATGGCCCCCGGGGCCGAGGTGCTTCCCATCCGCGCCAGCACGAATCAGTTGGATTTCGACGGCGCTCAACGCTGGGCCGAGGCGATTGAATACGCGGTCGCGCAAGGGGCCCAGATCATCAATATCTCCCTGGGCGCGACTGACAACGGCAGAGCCTCGGATGTGCTGGCCGACGCCCTCGCCTCCGCGGCCCGGAATGACGTTCTGATCTTTGCTGCGGTGGGGAATGATGGCGACACGTTCAATACGCGAAGCGCACCCGCAGTGTTGGACGGAGTCATCGGGGTCGCCGCTGTAGGGAGCGATGGAGAACGAGCGGCGTATTCCACCCACGGTCCGCAAGTTGCCCTCGCCGCTCCGGGGGAAGGTGTGCCCTCCCACTGTGATGACCTTTCCGGCCCTGCCTGCATTCGTGATGGCGGCGGCACCAGCTCCGCCACCGCGCTCGCCTCCGCCTCCGCCGCGCTGATCTGGGCGCAGCATCCCGACTGGACCAAGAACCAGGTCCTGCGCGTGATGCTCAACACCGCCGAGCGGGCCGACGATCAGCGGCGGGATGACTACACCGGGTACGGCGTCGTCCGGCCGGATCGGGTTGTTCTCGATGGTGAGGGTGATCCCGGGGATCCGGACAGCCCGCCGGTCTTCCGGGATTGGGAGGCTGCCCTCGATCCGCCCGCGACGCCCGAGCCCACTCCCGGAACCGGCCCGAGCCCTGACGCCGAACCCGCGCCCGGGCCCGACGCCGAAGCTGCCGCGACCAGCGACGACGCCAGTCCGCTGCCCTGGCTGCTCGGGGCCGGCGCCGCCGTCCTCGTGGCCGGATCCGTGGGCTGGCTGCTGTGGCGGCGGCGGTCAGGGGTGGTGCGGGGGTAAGGGGGTTAAGGAGTCGGTGCGGGCGGCTGTGACGAAGGATTGCCAGGCGGCTGCCGGGAGCAGCAACGTGGCGCAGGTGCGTGCCTTGGTGTCACGTACGGCCTGGAGGCCGGTGGGCAGGGGGGCGTGTTCGAGGCAGTTGTTGCCGGTGCTGCTGTAGCTGCTGATGTGCCAGCGCACGCTCATCGCGGGGCGCTCCTCTCGTTCCGGTGGCGGAGCGTCATCCTGCTGAGCCGGGTGGAGCGGCACAAACTCCTGATTCTGGTGAGCGGTCAATTAACGCCAGAGGGCGCGTTGTATACGAAAGGCGCCGCGGTCCGGTGGTTCCCCACCGGGCCGCGGCGCCTCGCGTGTGCCGTCTTGTCTCAGAAGTCGTCGTCGAAGGAGACGTTGCCCTCCACGGCCACCTGGTAGGCGGACGCGCGGCGCTCGAAGAAGTTGGTCAGCTCCTGGACGTCCTGGAGCTCCATGAAGGCGAACGGGTTCTCCGAGCCGAACACCGGCTTGATGCCCAGGCGCAGCAGCCGCTGGTCGGCGACGCACTCCAGGTACTGGCGCATCGACTCGGTGTTCATGCCGGGCAGACCGTCGCCGCACAGGTCGCGGGCGAACTGGAGTTCCGCCTCGACGGCCTCCTTGAGCATGTCGGTGACCTGGCGCTCCAGCTCCTCGTCGAAGAGCTCGGGCTCCTCCCGGCGCACCGTGTCGACGACCTCGAACGCGAAGTTCATGTGCATGGTCTCGTCACGGAACACCCAGTTGGTGCCGGTGGCCAGGCCGTGCAGCAGCCCGCGCGAGCGGAACCAGTACACGTAGGCGAAGGCGCCGTAGAAGAACAGCCCCTCGATGCAGGCCGCGAAGCAGATCAGGTTGAGGAGGAAGCGCCGCCGGTCCGCCTGGGTCTCCAGCCGGTCGATGTCCTCGACCGAGTCCATCCAGCGGAAGCAGAACTGGGCCTTCTCGCGGATGGAGGGGATGTTCTCGACGGCCGCGAACGCCTCCGCCCGGTCGTCCGGGTCGGGCAGGTAGGTGTCCAGGAGCGTCAGATAGAACTGGACGTGCACGGCCTCCTCGAAGAGCTGCCGCGACAGGTACAGCCGCGCTTCGGGGGAGTTGATGTGCTTGTAGAGCGTGAGGACCAGGTTGTTGGCGACGATCGAGTCGCCCGTGGCGAAGAACGCCACCAGCCGGCCGATCATGTGCTGCTCGCCGGGCGAGAGCTTCGCCAGGTCGGCGACGTCCGAGTGGAGGTCGACCTCCTCCACGGTCCAGGTGTTCTTGATGGCGTCCCGGTACCGCTCGTAGAAGTCCGGGTAGCGCATCGGCCGGAGGGTCAGTTCGAAGCCCGGGTCGAGCAGGTTCTTCTTCCGGTCGGGGGTCTCGGTGGTCATTACTGGCATGCCTCGCAGGACTCGGGGTTTTCCAGGGAGCAGGCGACGGCGTCGGCTTCGGCGGCGGGCTGCTGCTGTACGGGGATGGTCGGGGTGCCAGCCGGGGCGGCGGCGGTGGCCGGGGCGGTGCCGCGGGCGGAGGCGGCGATCCGGGTGGCCGGGCGCGACCGGAGGTAGTAGGTGGTCTTCAGGCCGCTCTTCCACGCGTAGGCGTACATCGAGCTGAGCTTGCCGATGGTGGGGGAGGCCATGAAGAGGTTCAGCGACTGCGCCTGGTCGATGAACGGGGTACGGGCCGCGGCCATGTCGATGAGCGCGCGCTGCGGGAGTTCCCAGGCGGTGCGGTACAGGGCGCGGACCTCGGCGGGCAGCGACTCGATGCCGTCGATGGAGCCGTTGGCCTCGCGCAGCGCGGCGCGGGTGGCCTCCGTCCACAGTCCGAGCCGCTTCAGGTCCTCCACCAGGTAGGTGTTGACCTGGAGGAACTCGCCGCTGAGCGTCTCGCGCTTGAAGAGGTTGGAGACCTGCGGCTCGATGCACTCGTACACGCCGGCGATCGAGGCGATGGTGGCGGTGGGCGCGATGGCCAGCAGCAGCGAGTTGCGCATGCCGGTGCCGGCGATGCGGGTGCGCAGCGCCTCCCAGCGCTCGGGCCAGGTGATGGCGGCGTCGGCGTAGTGGTCGGGGTGCAGGATGCCGCGGGCGGTGCGGGTCCTGGACCAGTTCTCGAACGGGCCGTGCCGTTCGGCCAGGTCGGCGGAGGTCTCGTACGCCGCGAGCATGATGCGCTCGGAGATGCGGGTGGAGAGCGCCTTGGCCTCGGGCGAGTCGAACGGCAGCCGCAGCCGGAAGAACACGTCCTGGAGGCCCATGAGGCCCAGGCCGACCGGACGCCACCGGTTGTTGGAGGCGGCGGCTTCCTCGGTGGGGTAGAAGTTGATGTCCACCACGCGGTCGAGGAAGGTCACGGCGGTGCGGACGGTGGCGTCGATGCGCTCCCAGTCCATGTCGCCGTTCTCGCCGAGGTGGGCGGCGAGGTTGATGGAGCCGAGGTTGCACACGGCGGTCTCGCCGTCGTTGGTGACCTCGATGATCTCGGTGCACAGGTTGGAGGAGTGCACGATCGAGCCGGGTTCGGCGGTCTGGTTGGCGGTGCGGTTGGCGGCGTCCTTGAACGTCATCCAGCCGTTGCCGGTCTGCGCCAGGGTGCGCATCATCCGCGCGTACAGCTGCCGGGCGGGCACCGTCTTGGCGGCGCGGCCCTCGGCCTCGGCCTTGCGGTAGGCGGCGTCGAACTCCTCGCCCCACAGGTCGACCAGTTCGGGTACCTCGGAGGGGGAGAACAGCGACCACTCGGCGTCGGCCTCGACGCGGCGCATGAACTCGTCCGGGATCCAGTGCGCCAGGTTGAGGTTGTGGGTGCGGCGGGCTTCCTCGCCGGTGTTGTCCCGCAGTTCGAGGAATTCCTCCAGGTCGGCGTGCCAGCTCTCCAGGTAGACGCAGGCGGCGCCCTTGCGCCGGCCGCCCTGGTTGACGGCGGCGACGGAGGAGTCCAGGGTGCGCAGGAACGGCACGATGCCGTTGGAGGTGCCGTTGGTGCCCCGGATGAGGGAGCCGCGGGCGCGGATGCGCGAGTAGGACAGGCCGATGCCGCCGGCGTGCTTGGAGAGCCGCGCGACCTGGTGGTAGCGCTCGTAGATGGAGTCGAGTTCGTCCAGCGGCGAGTCCAGCAGGTAGCAGGAGGACATCTGCGGGTGCCGGGTGCCGGAGTTGAACAGGGTGGGGGAGGACGGCAGGTACGCGAGCGAGCTGGTGAGCCCGTACAGCCGCGTCACGTCCTGAAGGGCGCGCTCGGAGTGGTCCTCGGCCAGGCCGCAGGCCACCCGCAGCAGGAAGTGCTGGGGGGTCTCGATCACCTTGCGGGTGATGGGGTGGCGCAGCAGGTAGCGGGACTGGACGGTGCGCAGACCGAAGTAGCCGAACCGGTCGTCGGCGCCGTCCGCGATCGCCTGCTCGACGAGCGCGTTGAGCCGGTCGGCGTGCGCGGCGACGAACGCGGCGGTGGAGTCGGCGATCAGCCCTTCGCGGTGGCCGGTGGCGATCGAGTCGGAGAAGGTGACCGCGCCCTGTCCGGCGGCTTCCTCGCGCACCGCGAGGGTGAGCAGACGGGCGGCCAGCCGGGAGTACTCGGGCTCCTCGCCGATGAGGCCGGCGGCGGCCTCGATGGCGAGCGAGCGCAACTCGGCCGCGTCGGAGTCGGCCGCCCGGCCGCGGATCACGGCCGCCGTGACCCGCGAGGGGTCGGTGGCGGGCAGATCGGCGGTGAGGTCGCTCACGGTGCGCAGCAGTTCGGCTGAGGCCGGTTCCGCTGGGGCGACGGGTGCGATGGTCACGCGATGCTCTCCCTCATATCGCAGGGAAACCTCCGGGGGCCACACACGACGGGCGCATGCGGGCATACGTGTGGCAAGGCAAAGGTCCTTGTGACGTACACCGCGCAGCGTCCGCCGGCCCAGCCCACGAGGCCCGGACGTTCTCGATACTGACGGCAGGTGTTCGGACTTGTGACGGGTCGTGAGAAATCGGCCCATCACATACCGTTGCGGGACAGTTCCGGAATCGCACCGGATTCCCCTGCGGCGACAGCGAGGACGAGCATACATCTAGTGCCGCATGAAGCGAGCACCCCCATATCTAGTGTTCGCCGTCATACTTACGGTCACAGTCCACGTGCGAACACGTGAAGAGCCGCCCCGGCTGCCGGGGAGTGGTCGCACTCCGGGGCCCGGACGAACCCGAGCCGTTCGCGAAGTCTGTGCGCTGTGTGCAACTGCGACGGACCGAAGAGGACGACACGCCGTTCGCCGGGCGTGGCGCGCCCGGCGCGGCCGGTGCCGGGGCGCATACGGACGGGCCGGTACCTCCCCGGTGGTGGCGGGGGATACCGGCCCGGTGTGGTGGCCTTAGGGGGTCAGCAGCAGCGGGCGCCGCCCTGGGGGTCGGCCGCTCTGGCGTCCATGCGCATCCGTTCGAACTCGCGCCGGGTGAGCACCCGTACGGCGGGGTCCTGGGCCCTGGCGCGGGCCGTGTAGCGGTCGTACGCGCTCTCCCCGGTGACCTCGCGCAGGTACCAGCGCAGCCAGCGGCCCACCCGGCGGGCGGTGCCGGCCACGCGGGTGCGGGCGGCCGGGGCGGTGGTCCCGTTCACTCCGCGGCTCCTTCCGGGGTGCGCTCGCCGCCGCGGGTCTGCCCGGGGATGCCGCCCTCGGGGCCGAGCCCGGCGGCCACCAACTCGGCCTTCTCCTCCTTGGTGGCGATGAGCCCGGCCGGGGCGATCAGCCGGGACTCGACGAACGGCGCCTCCTGGAGGGTGACCGAGCCGGGGTCGCGCAGCGACCTGACGATCATCCGGGCGGCGTCGGCGAAGACCACCAGGACCAGGATCGCCAGCAGGCCGGTGATGGCGGCGGTGATGGTGGCGTTGTTCACAATGGTCTGCATATCGGACATGTCCCTGGCGCCCGGGAGCAGTTCGCCGGCGGCGATGCCGTCCTGGTACTGCGAGCGGCGGGCCAGGAAGCCGACCGCCGGGTCGCCGGAGAACACCTTCTGCCAGCTGGCGGTGAGCGTGACGATCGCGATCCACACCAGGGGGACACCGGTGACCCAGGCGTAGCGCACCCGCCCGGCCTTGACCAGCAGCACGGTGCAGATCGCCAGCGCGACGGCCGCCAGCAACTGGTTGGCGATGCCGAAGACCGGGAAGAGCGTGTTGATGCCGCCGAGCGGGTCGTGCACGCCGATCCACAGCAGGCCGCCCCACAGGCCGACGACGACCGCGCCGGTGAACCAGATGCCGGGCCACCAGTGGGTGGAGCGGAACTTCGCGAGCCGGGGGTGCAGCCCGCCGATGGCGTCCTGGAGGATGAAGCGGCCCACCCGCGTTCCGGCGTCGATCGCGGTGAGAATGAACAGGGCCTCGAACATGATCGCGAAGTGATACCAGAAGGACATCATGGCCTCGCCGCCGAGGATGTCCGCGAGAATCGCGGCGAGTCCGAGCGCGAGTGTCGGGGCGCCTCCGGTGCGGGAGAGCAGGGAGCCTTCCTCCACCGATTCGGCCGCCGCCGTCAATTGGTCCGGGGTGACGGTGAAGCCCCACGAGGTGATGATTTCGGAGGCCGACTGGACGGTGTCCCCGATGACGGCCGGTGGCGCGTTCATCGCGAAATAGATGCCCGGATCGAGGACGCAGGCGGCGGTGATCGCCATGACCGCGACCGAGGATTCCATCAGCATCGCGCCGTAGCCGATGGTGCGGACCTGGGTCTCCTTCTGGATCATTTTCGGCGTGGTGCCGGAGGAGATCAGCGCGTGGAATCCGGAGAGCGCGCCGCAGGCGATGGTGATGAAGACGAACGGGAAGAGGGAGCCGGCGAAGACCGGGCCCTCGCCGTTGGAGGCGAAGTCGGTGATGGCGTCCATCTTCAGACCCGGCACCGTGATGATGATGGCCGCCGCCAGCAGGCCGATGGTGCCGATTTTCATGAAGGTCGACAGATAGTCACGGGGCACCAGGAGCAGCCACACCGGGACCACCGAGGCGGCGAATCCGTACACCGCCAGCCAGATCACCAGGGTGCCCGGCTCCAGGGTGAAGGTCTCGCCGAGCGAGGAATTCGCCACCCAGCGGCCGGCGACGATGACGAACATCAGCAGGGAGACGCCGATGACGGTGACCTCGGCGACCTTGCCGGGCCGCAGATAGCGCAGATAGAAGCCCATGAAGAGCGCGATCGGAATGGTCATGCCGACCGAGAAGGTGCCCCAGGCGGATTCGGCGAGCGCGTTGAGCACCACCAGCGCCAGCACCGCCAGCAGGATGATCATGATGGTGAAGATCGCGATGACCGCCGCGATCCCGCCCACCGGGCCGATCTCCTCGCGGGCGATCTGGCCGAGCGACTTGCCGTCGCGCCGGGTGGAGGCGAACAGCACCACCATGTCCTGCACGGCGCCGGCGAAGATCACCCCGACGATGATCCAGATGGTGCCCGGCAGATACCCCATCTGCGCGGCGAGGACGGGGCCGACCAGCGGGCCCGCGCCGGAGATGCCGGCGAAGTGGTGGCCCAGCAGCACCCGCCGGTCGGTGGGGTGGTAGTCCAGCCCGTCGTCGTACCGTTCCGCCGGGGTGGCCCGCCGCTTGTCGACGCCCAGCGCCCGGTGCGCGATGAAACGCGAGTAGAACCGATAGCCGATCGCGTACGAGCCGAGCGCCGCGGCCACCATCCAGGCCGCCGACACCTCCTCGCCCCGGGAGAGCGCCAGCACGGCCCAGCCGGCCGCCGCCACCAGCGACACCAGGGTCCAGATGACCACTGTGCGTGGCCGTGCCTGCCGTAGTTGTCGCACCACCGTCGTGCCTCCCTGCGCGCCGTGCCGGTCCTCGTCGCCCGACAGAGGGCGAATCTAGGGCAGGAGCGGCCGGATGACCATGGGGCGGTGCACGATTGGCGGACGTCTTCACCGAGTCGTCGCGCGGTGATCATGACCTCACGGCGCGGGCGGCGGCGGGGCGGGACGCTCCAGGTTGGCCACGAACTTGTACCGGTCGCCCCGGTACACCGACCGCACCCACTCCACCGGTTCGCCGTCCCGGTCGAACGAGTGCCGGGAGAGCATCAGCATCGGCAGTCCCACGTCGGTGCCCAGCAGCCCGGCCTCGCGCGGGTTGGCCAGCGAGGTCTCGATGGTCTCCTCGGCGCGCGCCAGGTGTACCCCGTACACCTCGGCCAGCGCCGTGTACAGCGAGGTGAAGCGCACCAGGGAGCGGCGCAGCGCCGGGAAGCGCTCCTGGGACAGATGGGTGGTCTCCAGCGCCATCGGCTCGCCGCTGGCCAGCCGCAGCCGTTCGATGCGCAGCACCCGGCCGCCCTCGGGCAGGCCGAGCAGCCGGCTGAGCCGTTCGTCGGCGTTGACGTAGCCGATGTCCAGCAGCTGGGAGGTGGGCTCCAGGCCCTGGGCGCGCATGTCCTCGGTGTAGGAGGTGAGCTGGAGCGCCTGGGAGACCTTGGGTTTGGCGACGAAGGTGCCCTTGCCCTGGATGCGCTCCAGCCGGCCCTCGACGACCAGTTCCTGGAGGGCCTGGCGGACGGTGGTGCGGGAGGTGTCGAACTCGATGGCCAGGGAACGTTCCGGGGGGACCGGGGTGCCCGGCGGCAGGGTTTCGGTCATCCGCAGCAGATGCCGCTTGAGGCGGTAGTACTTGGGCACGCGCGCGGTACGGTTCCGTTCGGTGCCGTCGGTTCCGGCCGCCGGTGCCGCGCTCCCTTCGCCCGCCATGGACCGTCCTTCCCCGTATCGGTGCGGTGGTGTCACCGGCTCCTCCGTTTTTCGCAGCTGACATCGTGGCACGGCCCGGACAGGGGCCGCGCCGACGGACATGTGTCGGTCCGATAACGGACGGACGGGGCCCGCTTGTGGACTCTTGACACTCCTCCTTGGTCTAGTCCAGGCTCCGTGCAACTGGTCTACACCTCTTGTTCCTTCCCTACTAACCACCGCTCCCGGCACGGGTGTCAAGGGGCGGATGCCCCGAGGAGGGTCACGTGAAGCGCACGCTGATGGCCGCCCTATCGGTGACGGCGATGACCGCCGCACTGGCCGCCTGCGGCACCGGCGACGACGGCAGCGGTTCGAGCGGCGGGGGCGGTTCGTCCGATTCCCTGACCGTTTGGCTGATGGACGGATCCGCGCCGGAACCGTGGGTGACCGAGCTCAACCAGGCGTTCGAAGCCGAGCACGGCGTCACGGTCGATGTCCAGATCCAGCAGTGGGGCGGCATCCAGGACCGGCTCACCACCGCGCTGTCCGAGGACGGCACCGTCGATGTCATGGAGATCGGCAACACCCAGACCGTGGGGTACGCCAACACCGGCGGCCTCGCCGATCTGAGCGAGCTGCGCGACGAGCCGTGGAACAGCAACATGCTCGCCTCCGCCGAGATCGACGACACCCTGTACGCGGTGCCGTGGTACGGCGCCAACCGGGTGGTCATCTACGACAAGCAGATCTGGGCGGAGGCCGGCGCCGAGGTGCCCACCACCCGGGACGAGTGGATCACCGCCCTGGAGACGATCCGCGACAACACCGACGCCGAGCCCATCTACCTGCCGGGCCAGAGCTACTACGTGCTGGGCGGTTTCATCGCGGACGAGGGCGGCAGCTTCGCCGTCGAGGACGGCGACGAGTGGAAGGGCTCGCTGAACACCCCCGAGGGGCAGGCGGGCATGGAGTTCTACGCCGAACTCCAGTCCTTCTCCGACTCGCCCACCGACAATGACGAGGCGTCGCCCCAGCAGTCCACCGACATCGTGCCGAACGGCAACGTGGCGTCCTGGATCGGCCTGGGCTGGGAGGCGAACGGCGCCATCGAGGCACTCGGCGGCGAGGCCGACTTCGGCTACTTCCCGGTCCCCGGCAAGACCGCCGACCAGCTCGGCAACGTCTTCCTCGGCGGATCCAACCTGGCGGTCAACGAGCGCGCCGGCAACCCGGAGCTCGCCCGCGAGTGGCTGGCCCTGGCCACCTCCCAGGAATGGGCACAGAAGTTCGTGGACGCCAACGGGGGCGGCGTCGTCCCCAACCGCACCGATGTGACCGCCAACCCGGAGGCCGGCTCCTTCGCCGAGGCCATGGTCGCCTCCGCCGATGTGGGGTTCCTGCCACCACTGACCACCGGATGGGCCAACGTCGAAGCCGTCCCGAATCCGATCAAGGAACTGATGACCGCGTCGCTCAACGGCGAGGACTACGCCTCCGCCGCCCAGGCGGCCGACTCGGAGATCACCACCCGCATCAACCGCGAATAGTCCGCGCGGCGGCGGATCCCTCCCAGCGAAGGACGAGGAAGAACACGCATGTTGACCGTGGACACCGAGGGACCCGGGACCGGCACGGCGGGCAGCAAGCCCGCCGGCCGGTCCGGCCGCCGGTACGCACCGCCCGGCGGCTGGCTGCCGTACGTGCTGATCGCGCCCGCCGTGCTGGCGATCGTGGGCATCCTCGGCTACGCCCTGGTGCGCAACCTCCTCATCTCCTTCCAGGCGTTCGGCCGCCGCCAGCTGATCTCCCACACCACCGAGTGGACCGGCTTCGACAACTACCGGCGGGTGCTGGAGGACGAGCGCTTCTGGGCCTCCCTCACCCGCACCTTCGTCTTCATGGCCGCCAACGTGGTGCTGATCATGGTGCTCGGCACCCTGATCGGGCTGCTGCTGAACCGGCTCGCCAAGCCGATGCGGCTCACCCTGTCCATCGCCCTGGTGGCCGCCTGGGCGATGCCGGTCATCGCCACGACCACCGTCTTCCGCTGGCTGTTCGACACCCAGTTCGGGGTGGCCAACTGGGTGATGCGCACACTCGGCTTCTCCGGCTACGAACAGCACAACTGGTTCAGCAGCGGCTTCTCCACCCTGACCATCGTCACCGTGCTGATCGTGTGGGCCTCGGTGCCGTTCGTGGCGCTCAACCTCTACGCCGGGCTCACCACCATCAGCGGCGAGATCTACGAGGCCGCCCGGATGGACGGCGCCTCCGGCCCGCGGATCTTCTGGTCCATCACGGCGCCGATCATGCGGCCGTTCTTCCTGATCACCACCTTCCTGGAGATCATCTGGGTCTTCAAGGCGTTCACCCAGATCTACGCGCTGAACGCCGGCGGGCCCAACCGCGAGTCCGAGACCCTGCCGGTCATGGCCTACATCGAGGGCATGATGCAGAACCAGTACGGGGTGGCGGCGGCCATCTCCGTGCTCACCCTGGTCATCCTGCTGGTCGCCCTGTCCTTCTACTTCCGCCTGATCCTCAAGCAGGAGAAGGAGCCGCAGTCATGACCGCCACCGACAAGGCCGTCGCCCAGGCCCCCGCCGCCCGGCACCCCGTCGCGGCCCGCGACGCCGCCGCCTCCGTCCGGGCGCGCCGCACCAAGCGGCTGGGCCGCTTCGGACTGAACTCGGTGGCCCTCGCGCTCACCGTGCTGTTCCTCTTCCCGGTCTACTGGATGTTCTCCACGTCCCTCAAGAGCAACTCCCAGGTGCTCGTGAAGGACCCGGTCTTCTTCTTCACCCCCACCTTCGAGCACTACTCCACCGCCACCGGGGTCGACCTGTTCTGGACGTACGTCCGCAACAGCCTGGTGGTGACCCTGGCCGCCGTCCTGCTGGCGCTGCTGGTGGCCCTGGCCGCCGGCTTCGCGATCGCCCGGCTGCACTTCCGCGGCCGGCGCGGCATGGTGCTCGTGGTGATGATGGCCCAGATGGCGCCCTGGGAAATCCTGATCATCGTGATGTATCTGAACGCCCGGGACGCCCAGGCGCTCAACAGCCTGGTCACCCTCATCGTCATCTACTTCGTGATGGCGCTGCCCTTCACCATCTGGACGCTGCGCGGCTTCATCGCCGCCGTGCCCAAGGAACTGGAGGAAGCCGCCCTGATCGACGGCTGCACCCGCACCCAGGCGTTCTTCCGCATCATCTTCCCGCTGCTGGCGCCCGGGCTGATGGCCACCTCGCTGTTCGGCTTCATCATGGCCTGGAACGAGTACGCCATGGTGCTGGTGCTCAACAAGGCCCCCGAGATGGCCACCCTGCCGCTGTGGCTCACCCAGTTCCAGACGAACTTCGGCAACGACTGGGGCGCCACCATGGCCGCCTCCTCCCTGTTCACCGTCCCCGTGCTGATCGTTTTCATCCTCCTCCAGCGAAGGGTCACCGGCGGTCTGTCCGCGGGTGCCGTGAAGGGATAGCCCCGCGATGACCACCACCCACCGCGCCACCGACACCCTCACCCGCGACGCCCTCGCCGTCCTCCAGCCCACCTTCGCCGGCACCACCGAGGCCCCGGCCTGGCTGCTGCGCCAGCTGGAGAACGGTATGACCGGCGTCGGGCTCTTCGGCCGCAACGTGCAGAGCACCGCACAGCTGGCCGCCCTCACCGCACAGCTGCGCGCCGCCAACCCCGAGGTGCTGGTCGCCACCGACGAGGAGGCCGGCGACGTCACCCGCCTCGAACTCATCGGCGGCTCCTCCTTCCCCGGCAACCTCGCCCTCGGCGCGGCCGACGACCTGGACCTCACCCGCGAGGTGGCCACCGCCATCGGCCACCGGCTCACCGAAGCCGGCGTCACCGTCAACTGGGCGCCCTCGGCCGACATCAACACCGACCCCGGCAACCCGGTCATCGGCGTCCGCTCCTTCGGCCAGGACCCCCACCTGGTCGCCCGGCACACCGTCGCCTTCGTCGAAGGGCTCCAGAGCACCGGCGTCGCCGCCTGCGTCAAGCACTTCCCCGGCCACGGCAACACCAGCGTCGACTCCCATCTCGCCCTGCCGCGCATCGACATCGACCTCGACACCCTCCACTCCCGCGAACTCGTCCCCTTCAAAGCGGCCGTCGCCGCCGGCACCCGCTGCGTGATGAGCGCGCACATCCTGCTGCCCGTCCTGGACCCCGACCGCCCCGGCACCCTCAGCCCCAGCGTGCTCACCGGGCTGCTGCGCGCCCCCGAGGCGGACGGCGGCCTCGGCTTCGACGGGGTGATCTACTCCGACGCCATCGAGATGAAGGCGATCGAAGCCGTCCACGGCCTGGCCCGCGGTTGCGCCCTGGCGGTGGCCGCCGGCGCCGACGCCATCTGCGTGGGCGGCACCCCCTCCGACGAGGACGAGGTGCTGACCCTGCGCGACGCGATCATCCAGGCGGTACGCGACGGGGACCTGTCCGAGGAACGCCTGCACGACGCCGCCGAACGGGTACGCGCGCTCGGCCGCTGGACCGCCACCGCCCGCACCGCGGCCACCACCACCCCCGGCGCCCCCGCGCGGGACATCGGCCTGGCCGCCGCCCGCCGCGCCCTGCGGGTGACCCGGCAGCCCGGCGCCGCCCCGTACACACCGCCGGCCCGGCCGCCGTACGTGGCCTCCTTCCACCCGGTGGCCAACATCGCCGTGGGCCACCACACCCCGTGGGGCGTGGCCACCGAACTGGAGCGGCTGCTGCCCGGCACCCGCTCCGCCGAGCACACCGCCGACCGGGCCGGCGCCCTGGGCCCGGCGGGCCTGGCCGCCCGGATCCTGGCGGAGGCCGGCGAGCAGCCGGTGGTCGCGGTGGTCCGCGACGCGCACCGGCACCCGTGGATGGCCGACACCGTCACCGCGCTGCTCGCCGCCCGGCCCGACACCGTCGTGGTGGAGATGGGGGTTCCCGCCTCCTCGCCCACCGGCGCCCTGCACATCGCCACCCACGGCGCCGCCCGGGTCTGCGGGCGGGCCGCAGCCGAGATCATCGCCGGGGTACCGGCGGGGGAGGACCGCGACCAGTGACCAGTGACCGGCCCGGCCGCATCATGGCCGGTGAGATGGCCGAGCAGCCCGCCGTGCTGCGCCGCCTGCTGACCGAAGGGGCCCCCGCCATCCGGGAGACGGCCCGCGCGATCGCCGCCCGCCGGCCCCGCTTCGTCCTGCTGACCGCCCGGGGCACCTCCGACCATGCCGCGCTCTACGCCAAGTATTTGCTGGAGATCGAGCTGGGCCTGCCCTGCGGCCTCACCTCCATGTCCACCACCACCGCCTACGGGGCCACCCCCGAGCTGCGGGACGTGCTGGTCATCACGGTGAGCCAGTCCGGCGGCTCACCCGATCTGCTCGCCTCCACCCGCGCCGCCCGCGCGGCCGGCGCCCTCACCCTCGCCGTCACCAACAACCCCTCCTCCCCGCTGGCCGGGGCCTCCGAGTTCCACATCGACGTGCTCGCCGGACCCGAGGAGGCCCTGCCGGCCACCAAGACCTACACCGCCGAACTGCTCGCCCTGTACCTCCTGGTGCAGGGCCTGCGCGCGGCGGACGGCGCCCCGGACGCGGCCGGGCTGCCCGAACTGGCCGAGCGGATCCTCGACCGCCGCCAGGAGATCACCACCCTGGCCGCCCGCTACCGCTTCGCCCAGCGCATGGTCCTCACCTCGCGCGGCTACGGCTACCCCACGGCCAAGGAAGCCGCCCTGAAACTCATGGAGACCAGCTACATCCCCGCGCTGTCCTACTCGGGGGCCGATCTGCTGCACGGCCCGCTGGCCATGGTCGACAACGTCTCCCCGGTGATCGCCATCGTCACCGACGGCAAGGGCGGCCGGGCCCTGCAACCGGTGCTCGACCGGCTCCGCGACCGGGGCGCGGATCTGATGGTGGTGGGCCCCAAACCCCAGGTGGACGCGGCCTCGGCCGGCTTCGCGCTCCCCACCGAGGGGGTGCCGGAGAACCTTCAGCCGATCCTGGAGATCATCCCGCTCCAGATGCTGGCCCACGAGATCACCCTGGCCCGCGGCCAGGACCCGGACGCGCCCCGCGCGCTGGCCAAGGTCACCGAGACCCGCTGAACCGTCCGCAGCCGTGGCCCCTGGGGCGCACGCGCCGTCCCGGCGCGCACCCAGGGCCGCGGCGCCTGAGAGGGACCCTCAACCCTCCCGGCACCGCAGCCCGGAGCGATCGCGGACCCGGGCGCCGTCAGGGCAGAGAGCACCGGGGCCTCGCGTTCTGCCCTCCTGTGCGGGGAGGACAGAGGTATCGGAAGCTGCGGTCCGGTCCATTCTGACCGCAGCCGCGGCGGCTGTCCATGCTCTGAACGCAATTCCCGCGCCCACCGCCGCCATCCGCCCGGCTGCCGACGTTTCCTGATCACAGCGGCGCACCCCTGGCGGTGCGCGCCGCTCACCATCCGGACACCCGCCGGTAAGCTCCCCGTGTGCCCTCCATGAACGACCTCGTCCACCAGCACACCGATCTCGGGGAACGCGATCTCGAGTGGCTGCACCTGCTGGTCTCCGAATGGCAGCTGCTCTCGGACCTCTCCTTCGCGGACCTGGTGCTGTGGCTGCCCACCCGGGACGGCACCCGTTACGTCTCCGTCGCCCAGATGCGCCCCAACACCGGCCCCACCTCCTACCAGGACGACATGGTCGGCCACCTCGTCCCGCGCGGGCGCCGCCCGCTGCTCGACGTCGCCCACGACGAGGGCCGCATCGTCCGCGAGGGCGACCCCGAATGGCGCGAGGAGGTCCCGGTCCGGGTCGAGTCGATCCCGGTGCGCCGCGAGGGCCGCGTGCTGGGCGTCATCGCCCGCAACACCAACCTCCTCACCGTCCGCACCCCCAGCCGCCTCGAACTCACCTATCTCCAGAGCGCTTCCGACCTCGCCCAGATGATCGCCGGCGGCACCTTCCCCTACCCGGGCCAGCAGGTCGGCATGGACCGCGCCCCCCGGGTCGGCGACGGCTTCCTGCGGCTGGACGCCGACGGCGTCGTCCAGTACGCCAGCCCCAACGCCCTCTCCGCCTACCACCGGCTCGGCCTCGCCGCCGACCTGGTCGGCCTCCCGCTGGGCCCCACCACCGCCGAACTGGCGCCCACCCGGGGCCCGGTGGACGAGTCCCTGGTCAAGCTGGCCAGCGGCTACGCGCCCCGGGAGACGGAGATCGAGGGGAACGACTGCGTCGTCCAGCTGCGCGCCATCCCGCTCAAGCCCAAGGGCGAGCACATCGGTTCGCTCATACTGCTGCGCGATGTGACGGAACTGCGCCGCCGCGAGCGCGAGCTGATCACCAAGGACGCCACCATCCGGGAGATCCACCACCGGGTGAAGAACAACCTCCAGACCGTGGCCGCCCTGCTGCGCCTCCAGGCCCGCCGGATCGGCGCCACCGGCGACGAGAACGCCCGCGCCGCGCTGGAGGAGGCGGTGCGCCGGGTCGGCTCCATCGCGATCGTGCACGAGACGCTCTCGCAGAACCTGGACGAGCGGGTCGAGTTCGACGAGATCGCCGACCGGGTGATCACCATGGTCGCCGAACTCTCCCCGGACGGCCGGGTCACCGGCCACCGCAGGGGCCGCTTCGGCATCCTGGACGCCGAGATCGCCACCCCGCTGTCCATGGTCCTCACCGAAATCCTCCAGAACGCCCTGGAGCACGCCTTCGGCCCCGGCGAGACGGGCCGGATCGAGGTCGGCGCCACCCGTACCGAGGTACGCCGCGGCTCGGCCCGGCTGCTGGTCACGGTGACCGACAACGGCCGCGGGCTGCCGGAGGGGTTCGACCCGCGCTCGGACGGCAGTCTCGGCCTCCAGATCGTGCGCACCCTGGTGGAGGGGGAGTTGGGCGGCCGGTTCGACATGATCGCGGCCGAGGGCGGCGGCACCCGGGCCGTCCTCGATCTCCCCGTCGAGCAGCGCAAGCGCTGAACCCGGCGGCCGGCTGCCGGCCGGCCCGCTGCGGACAGACGACGAGCCCCGGACCTGAAGTGGTCCGGGGCTCGGTCGCGTTCATCGCGTATCGCGTGGCACCTGCGGTCGGTGCGCTGTGTGCTGCGGCTCGGGGCAGCAGTGGCGGGGTGGCAGCCGCCGGGCGAGGCCTGGGCCGGCCTCGGGTCAGGCGGTGGCCTTCCGTGCCCGGTTGCGAGCGGCGCGGCGCTTCATGGCGCGGCGCTCGTCCTCGCTCATCCCACCCCAGACACCGGAGTCCTGGCCGGACTCCAGCGCCCACTGCAGGCACTGCTCCATGACGGGGCAGCGGCGGCAGACGGCCTTGGCTTCCTCGATCTGCAGCAGCGCGGGACCGGTGTTGCCGATGGGGAAGAACAGCTCGGGGTCTTCCTCGCGGCAAACGGCGTTGTGACGCCAGTCCATGTCTGCTCCATCTCCTGCACGTTGCAGTTACATTGCTTGTGAATGTGAACGCTTTCACGAACCCCCCGACAAAGAACGAGCCGTGGCTTGCGCTGCGGTGGATGTCTTTGCCGGGATCCCGCTGGGTGGGGAAGAAGGATTCGGGCGATCCTGGGGGCCGAGGTTTCGGCCGTCCCGATCGCCATGTAGAGGTTCGCAAACCTCAGCGGCGGATACAACCCCTTCCGGAAAGTTTTTTTTGAATCCTTGGTGTCGTGTTGCTCACAGCCCTACTTCTCCTGGGTGGAGTCTGGGCTAAACGTTCGACTGTAAGGACTTTTCGGCGTTCCGCTCACACAATCACACGCAGTGCACGGCGTACGCCTGTGAAGGTCACACTCGTGCGCACTCCGAGATGGTCACCATCAAGCTGAAACGGCAGTGGCACCTGCGATTGCAAGGTGAACTCCGTCTCATCGTGGAGCGAGACCACATGCTTCCCCTGCGGCCCGCGCTCCGGCGAGGACATCAGCAGTTGCGTGACATACCGGGTCAGACCCGGCGAGGACAGCTTGGAGATCGCCATCACGTCCAGCGCGGTGTCGAACGACGCCCGCGGCGCCGCGTACACCGGCCGGTTCCCGAAGAACGTCCACGGCGCCGTGTTGCACACTATGGACAACACCAGCTCCTCCACCGGGTCGTGGCCCGGCCGCAGCAGGGTGATCGGCCCCCGCTCCCCGTGCGGATGGCGCGCGAACGCCCGCAGCCCCTGCCGTACGTACAGCGCGTGCGTGGACCGCTTCCCGCGCGCCCGCTGCCGCTCCACCCGCCCGATCACCCCGGCGTCGAACCCGAGACCGGCACAGAAGGTGAACCAGCGCCCCGGCACCTCCGCGTCCCGCGACCCCGGCGTCCCGGACGCGAGACCCAGCCCGATCGTCCGCTCCGAACCGGTGTGCAGCGCGTCCAGCAGCGCCCCCGTCGCCTCCACCGCGTCGTTCGGCAGGCCCAGCGCCCGCGCGAAGACATTGGTCGAGCCGCCCGGCAGCACCGCGAGCCGCGGCAGCCGCTCCGGGTCCGGGCCGTGGTGCAGCAGCCCGTTGACCACCTCGTTGGCCGTGCCGTCCCCGCCCAGCGCGATCACCAGATCGACGCTCTCCTCCTCGGCCGCCCGCCGGGCCAGCTCCCTGGCGTGGCCCCGGTGTTCGGTGGCGGCGACCTCCAGCTTCAGATCGCTGGCCAGCGCGTGCGTGAGAACTTCACGGGTCCGGACACTGGTGGTGGTGGCGACCGGATTGACCACGAGAAGCGCGCGCATGGAGTGCAGCGTACCCAGCGCGGGAGGTTCCGGGCGTCAAGGGTGCGCCGGACCGGCCCTATACCCTGGCGGCGTGAGCGAGAACAGCACCCCCGCCGAGCGGCCCGGTACCGTGACGGCCGCCGCCGTCCTCACCGGGCTCCAGGGCCTGGTCGCCGCCGGCCTGGGCGGCTACATGCTGCTGCTGGTGGCCACCGGCGACCCCGGGGACCCGATGCAGGCCGTCGTCGGAGCGATCACCGTGCTGGCCCTGGCGCTGGTGCCGCTGGCCGCCGGGCACGGACTGTGGCGGCTGCGCAGCTGGAGCCGGGGCCCGGCCGTGATCACCCAGCTGCTGATGCTTCCGGTGGCCGGCACCCTGGCCGGCAGCGGCGGGGCCTGGCCGGCGGCCGCGGTCGCGCTCGGCGGCACCGCCCTCGCCGTCCTGGTCTGCCTGATGAACCGGACCTCGGCCCAGGCCCTGCACATCGGGGCCCGCGGCGCTTGAGACGCCGGCCCGCGCGGTGACGCGTACGGGTTACGGGGCACGGGGCGAGCGCGCCCCGTACCCGCCTCACTCCTCCACGAGCAGCTTGTCCCGCAGCTGCGCCAGCGTGCGGGCCAGCAGCCGGGAGACGTGCATCTGCGAGATCCCGACCTCCTGCGCGATCTGCGACTGCGTCATGTTGCCGAAGAAGCGCAGCAGCAGGATCTTCTTCTCGCGCGGCGGCAGCTCCTCCAGCAGGGGCTTGAGGGATTCGCGGTACTCCACCCCCTCCAGCGCGTCGTCCTCCGCGCCCAGGGTGTCCGCCACGGCGGGCGATTCGTCGTCGGTGTCGGGGACGTCGAGGGACAGCGTGCTGTAGGCGTTCGCGGACTCAAGACCCTCCAGCACCTCCTCCTCGGAGATGTTCAGCCGCTGGGCCAGCTCGTGCACCGTCGGCGCCCGGCCGTGCTGCTGGGACAGCTCGGCGGTCGCCGTGGACAGCGAGAGCCGCAGCTCCTGGAGCCGGCGCGGCACCCGGACCGCCCAGCCCTTGTCCCGGAAGTGCCGTTTGATCTCCCCGACCACGGTGGGGGTGGCGTAGGTGGAGAACTCCACCCCGCGCTCCGGGTCGAAGCGGTCGACCGACTTGATCAGCCCGATGGTGGCGACCTGGGTCAGATCGTCCAGCGGCTCACCGCGGTTGCGGAACCGCCTGGCCAGATGCTCGACCAGCGGCAGATGCATCCGTACCAGGGCGTTGCGCAGCTCGGCCCGCTGCGGCGAGCCGTCGGGGAGGCCGCGCAGTTCGATGAAGAGATCGCGGGCGGCGCCGCGGTCCTGGGGATCGGGCAGCGCCCGCCGGGTGGCGGCCGTCGCCGGTGGTGGTGGCGGCGGTGGTGATGGTGGTGGCGGCTCGGGCTGGCCGGGGATGGCGGCGGCCCGTGCCTGGTCCAGGTCGTTCATGTCGGCCCCCTCGTCAGCCGGCGGCCCCACTACGCCGGTCACGGCGCTCCGGGGGCGGCGCCGCGCGTCTTGTGCAGGCTGATACTGACCGTCTTGTCGTCCTTGACGGTCGATTCCACCTCACCGGCCAGCGCGCTCAGGACGGTCCAGGCGAAGGTGTCCCGCTCGGGGGCGTGACCTTCGGTGGTGGGTGCCGAGACGGTGACCCGCAAGGCATCCCCGACCAGCGTGAAAACGCATTCGAGCACACTGCCCGGGATGGCTTGCTGGAGCAGGATCGCGCAGGCCTCGTCCACCGCGATGCGCAGATCCTCGATCTCGTCGAGGGTGAAGTCCAAGCGGGCCGCGAGACCGGCCGTGGCCGTACGCAGTACCGAAAGATAGG
This sequence comes from Streptomyces harbinensis, assembly GCF_900116145.1. GTDB lineage: Bacteria > Actinomycetota > Actinomycetes > Streptomycetales > Streptomycetaceae > Streptomyces > Streptomyces carpaticus. The sequence continues at coordinate 483,455 of NZ_FPAB01000005.1, forward strand.
CACCCGCCGCGGGCAGCCGGACCTCGACGAAGTCCTGCGATCCTGGCTCACCTGGGAACTGGGACACCCTCACCTCCACAGTGGCTGTCACTGATTGAGCGCTGCCCGGCACCACCGAGGGTGCCGCGCGCCAACACGAAACGTACGCCCTGCGACGCTACCGCGATCACTGGCGTGCTGTCGCCTGGATCTTCGCGGCCACCTCAGCGGTATTACTCATCGTAATGCATCAAGTGCGTTCTGTGGTGGGGTGGATGGGATTCATTACGGTTTCCGGGCCGGGGACTCCGGTGATCACGGCGGCCAGGGTGGTGCCGGGTGCGAACGCCCCCTCTCCGGCGAGCGCGGTGAGCGCGTACAGCAGTTTGGCCACGTAGATCACCTCGATCCCGGGCAGCCCGTGCCGGCCGGCGAAGTCGGTGGCGAACTCCCGCAGGACGGGCGGCACCCGGGCGTAGCCGCCGTGGTGGAAGCGCTCGTCGAGCCGCCAGTCGCCGCGCGGGCCGCCGAACGCCTCCTCCTGGAGGGCGCGGACCCGCCCGGCCAGGCCCGCGCCCTTGAGGACCGGGACGCCCAGCGCCCGCCGCCCGGGGCCGAGTCCGGCGGCGAGCCCGGCGAGCGTGCCGCCGGTGCCCACGGCGACGGCCGCCACATCGGGCGGATCGGCGGCCTCGCGCAGTTCGCGGCCGAGTTCGGTGCAGCCGTGCACGGCGAGGGCGTTGCTGCCGCCCTCCGGGACGAGGTAGGGGTCGCCGAACCGGGCGCGCAGCGCGGCGAGGTGGGCCGGATCCTCGCGCAGCCGGTACGCGGCCCGGCTGACGAAGTGCAGCCGCATGCCGTCGGCGGCGCAGCGGGCGAGCGAGGGGTTGAGGGGGCGGCCGGCGAGTTCGTCGCCGCGCACCACGCCGATGGTGGCGAGCCCGGTGATGCGGCCGGCCGCCGCCGTGGCGCGCAGATGGCCGGAGTAGGCGCCGCCGAAGGTCAGCAGGGCGCGGTGGCCGGCCGCCCGCGCCGCGCGCACGTTCGGCATGAGCTTGCGCCACTTGTTGCCGATGAGTTCGGGGTGCAGCAGATCGTCCCGCTTGAGGAGCAGCCGTACCCCGTGCCGTGCGAAGCGCTCGTCGCGCACCTCCTGGAGCGGGGAGGGCGGCGGCGTCGGGAGCGGGCCGGGTGCGCGCGTCATGCCGGTGAGGCTACCGGGGGCGGGGGCGGGCGCGGATACAGAAAAACCCCGCCTGGAAATGCGGGGAAAGCATTGCTATATTGCTGGGTTCGTGCGCGTGAGAAATGCCGAACTCGCGCAGGATAAAGCCAGTTTACCGAAGGGGGAATTCCTTTGTCAACCGCGCGTGACAGGGAACAGGAATGCCTGACCGAGCTGTACACCCGCCTCGACGAGCTGCGCGAACAGACCCGGCAGCGGCTGGACCAGGTGCTCTCCACCACCGGCCTCGGCCACCAGGGCCTGACCGAACGGGACGTCGCCGCCGCCGGCCTCGCCCGCCGGCTCGGCGAACTGCATTCCGTCGAGAACGGCCTGTGTTTCGGCCGGCTCACCATGACGGAAGGACCGGACCGCGCCATCGGCCGCATCGGAATTCCGGCGGCGGCCGACGAAACCGAACCCCCGCTGATCGACTGGCGCGCACCCGCCGCCCGCCCCTTCTACACCGCCACCGGAGCCCGCACCGAAGGCGTCCGCGTCCGGCGCCACCTGCGCACCAGCGGCCGTACCGTCACCGGCGTCCAGGACGAGGACCTCGCCGCCGGCGCGGTCGCCGGGGCCGGCGGCGACGGCACCCCGGCACTGCTCACCGCCCTGAACGCCCCGCGCACCGGCCGGATGACCGACATCGTCGCCACCATCCAGGCCGAACAGGACGCGATCATCCGCGCCCCCCGGGCCGGGGTGCTCGTCGTCCAGGGCGGCCCAGGCACCGGCAAGACCGCCGTCGCCCTGCACCGCGCCGCCTACCTGCTGTACACCCACCGGGAACGGCTCGCCCGCGACGTCGTGCTGATCGTCGGCCCCGGGACCGCGTTCCTGCGCTACATCGGCGAGGTCCTGCCCTCCCTCGGCGAGAGCGGCGTCCTGCTGGCCACCCCCGCCGAGCTGTACCCCGGCGTCACCGCCGACCGTCCCGAGGACCCGCGCACCGCCGAGCTCAAGGGCCGCGCGGCCATGGCCGGGGTGATCGCCGCCGCCCTCGCCGACCGGCAGTGGCTGCCGGCCGACACCCTGCGCATCGACCACGACGGCGAGACCCTGCACCTCGACCGGGCCGGCGCCGAGCGGCTGCGCCGCCGCGCCCGCGACCTCGGCCTGCCGCACAACGAGACCGCGCCCCTGCACGGCGAACTGGTCGTCGACGCCCTCGCCCGCTCCGTCGCGGCCGGCATCCACACCGCCGTCCTCGGCCCCGGAGGCGAGGACGGCGGCTGGGGAGACGGCGGCGACTGGCCCCCGGGCGAGGACGACTCCCTGCTGAGCGAGGACGAACTCGACGACCTGCGGGCCGAGCTGCGCTCGTCCCCCGGCGTACGCGCCGCCCTGCGCCGGCTGTGGCCCCCGCTCACCCCGCAGCGGCTGCTCGCCGACCTGTTCGCCTCGCCCCGCCGGCTGGCCACCGCCGCCCCCCGCCTCACCGACGCGGAACGCGGCCTGCTGCTGCGCGAGCCCGGCGGCTGGGCCCCCTCGGACGTACCGCTGCTGGACGAGGCCGCCGAACTCCTCGGCACCGACGACCGCGCCGCCCGGGCCGCCGAAGCCGCCGAGCACGCCGAACGGCTGCGGCTCGCCCAGGAAGCCCTGGACGTCGCCCGCGGCTCCCGCGCCACCGAACACGACGACGGCACCGACCCCGAGACCCTGTCCGCCTTCGACCTGCTCGACGCCGGCCGGCTCGCCGAACGCCACGCGGAAGCCGACCACCGCACCCCCGCAGAACGCGCCGCCGCCGACCGCACCTGGGCGTTCGGGCACATCGTGGTCGACGAGGCGCAGGAACTGTCCGCCATGACCTGGCGGCTGCTGCTGCGCCGCTGCCCGGCCCGCTCCATGACCCTGGTCGGCGACATCGCGCAGACCTCCGCGCCCGGCGGCGCCCGCTCCTGGGCCGCGGCCCTCGACCCGCACCTGGGGCCCGGCCGGGCCCGTACCGTCGAGCTGACCGTCAACTACCGGCTGCCCGCCGAGATCGCCGCCCCGGCCGCCGATGTGCTGCGCGCCATCGACCCGGAGCTGCGCCCGCCCCGCGCCGTACGCTCCACCGGCGTGCCGCCGTGGCACCGCACCGTGCCCGCCGGCCGGCTGCCCGCCGGGACCGCCCGCGCCCTGGCGGACGAACGCGCCGCGCACCCCGGTGGCACCGCCGCCGTGATCGCCCCGCCGGACCTGCTGCCCGCGCTCACCGCGGCGGTCGGCCCCGTACCCGGGGTGAGCGTGCTGGACCCGCGCACCGCCAAGGGCCTGGAGTACGACACCGTCCTCGTCGTGGACCCCGGTGCGATGCCGCTGCCCGACCGCTACGTCGCGCTCACCCGCGCCACACAGCGGCTCGGCATCCTCACCCCCAGCCGTGCAGGCTGACCACCGGCTCCCCGCGCAGCGCGCGGTGCAGCATCCGGTCGGTGGAGAGCACCATCTCCCCGGCCGGCACCTCGCCGGTCCCCACCCAGCGCACCTCGCTGTGCTTGCCCGGCTCGGTGTTCACCGGCTCGCCCTGCCACCGCTCGGCCACGAACACCACCGTGAGGAACCCGGCCGCCGAGCCGATACCCGGCGCCGCGTGCACCACCGACGCCAGCCGCAGATCCTCCTCCGCCACCACCAGACCGGTCTCCTCGCGCAGTTCCCGCACCGCGCCCCGGGTCACCGGCTCGCCCGGCTCGCACTTGCCCAACGGCAGGTCCCACAGGCCCGCCCCGAACCGCGCCCCCGCGCCGCGCCGCAGCAGCACCACCCGGGCGCGCTCCCGGTCGTGCACGACGACGGCGGCGGACAGGGGCGGGGCGGCTGCGGAGGACGTCATGCGCCGCAGCCTAGAGGTTTGCCCGCGGGCCGCCGCGGCCACCCGTGACCCAGCCATCGCAGAACGAGGAGAACACCGGAGGAGAAGGGGCGAAGAACGATGACCACGGCACACGAGACCATGATCCGCGGCATGCTGCGCAGCTACCCCGCCGACCTGGGGCACGTCGACCGGGAGGCGATGGCGCGCTGCATCGAGGCGTGTGTGGCCTGCGCGCAGAGCTGTACGGCGTGCGCGGACGCCTGTCTGTCGGAGGTGCGGGTGGCCGACCTCGCCAAGTGCGTGCGTACCGACCTGGACTGCGCGGACGTCTGCGAGACGACCGGGCGGGTGCTGTCCCGGCACACCGGCTACGACGCGCAGCTCACCCGCGCCCAGCTGACGGCGTGCGTGGCGGCGTGCAAGGCGTGCGGCGACGAGTGCGGCCGGCACGCGGAGATGCACGAACACTGCCGGATCTGCGCCGACGCCTGCCGCCGCTGCGAGGAAGCCTGCCGCGAACTGCTCGCCGCGCTCGGCTGAGCCGCTGAGCCGCTGAGCCGCTGAGCCGCTGAGCCGCTGAGCCGCTGAACCCGGCCCCGGGCCGTCCGCCGTCCGGCGGGGTCAGGGACGGTCCGGCAGCTGCTGCTCCGCCCAGATGGTCTTGCCGCCGGCCGACTGGCGGGTGCCCCAGCGCTCCGTCAGCTGGGCCACCAGCATCAGCCCGCGCCCGCCCTCGTCGAACCCGGCCGCCCGGCGCAGATGCGGGGCGGTGCTGCTGGTGTCCGAGACCTCCACGATCAGCGTGCGGTCCAGGATCAGCCGCAGCCGGATCGGCCCGGTGGCGTGCCGGATGGCGTTGGCGATCAGCTCGGTGACCACCAGCTCGGTGGTGAACACCAGCTCCGCGAGCCCCCAGTCCGTCAGCTGCCCGCTCACATCCTGCCGGGCGATGCCGCAGCTGGCCGGGTCGTCGGGGATGTCCCAGGCGGCGACGTTCCGCTCGTCGAGCATCCGGGTGCGCGCCATCAGCAGCGCCACGTCGTCGCCCGGCGGCTCCCCGGCGAGCAGGGTGCTGATCACCTCCTCGCAGCGGGCGTCGAGCGAGGGCGCGGGGGCGGCGATCGCCCGGTGCAGCCGCCGGTACCCCTCGTCCATGTCCCGGTCCCGGCGCTCCACGAGGCCGTCGGTGAACAGCGCCAGCACCGAGCCCTCGGGCAGGGTCAGCTCCGCCGACTCGAACGGCAGCCCGCCCAGGCCCAGCGGCGGCCCGGCCGGCAGCTCCACCGTGATGACCTCCGCCGTCTCCGGCAGGTACAGCACGGGCGGCGGGTGCCCGGCCCTGGCGACGGTGCAGGAGCCGTTCACCGGGTCGTAGACCGCGTACAGGCAGGTGGCGCCGATGTCCCCGGGGCCCTCGGCCACGCCGGTGTCCTCCGACAGCCGGAGCACCAGGTCGTCCAGGTGGGTGAGCAGCTCATCGGGCGGCAGATCGACGTCCGCCAGGGTGCGGACGGCGGTACGCAGCCGGCCCATCGTCGCGGACGCCTGCACCCCGTGGCCCACCACGTCGCCCACGATCAGCCCCACCCGGGCGCCGGACAGCGGGATGACGTCGAACCAGTCGCCGCCCACCCCGGTCTGCCCGGCCGCCGCCAGATAGCGGGAGGCGACCTGGACGGCGGTGCGCTGCGGGAGGGTCTGCGGGAGCAGGCTGCGCTGGAGCCCGAGGGCTGTCTCGCGCTCGTGGGTGAACCGCTGCGCGTTGTCCAGGCACACGGCGGCCCGCGCGGCGATCTCCCGCGCCACCAGGACGTCGTCGGGCGCGAACGGGTCCGGGCGCCGGTAGCGGGCGAACTGCGCCACGCCCAGGGTCACCCCGCGCGCCGACAGCGGGACGGTGAGCGCCGAGTGCACGCCCAGCTCCCGGGCCCGCCGCCCGCGTACCGGGTCCTGTTCCACCCAGGCCAGGAAGTCGGGGTCGTCGCGGTCCAGCACCACCGGTTCGCCGGAGAGCACCGCCCGTACCGGGGAGGCGGAGACCGGGTGGTCCCACACCTCGCCGTCCGCCACCAGCGCCCCGGGGCTCTCCGGCAGGGCGGAGCGGTGGGCGACGCGGCGCAGGGTCAGCGTCCCCTCCTCCAGGGCGGGCAGCGCGGCGCCGTGCGGGTGCGGGACGGCCAGCAGGTCGACGGTGGCGAAGTCGGCGAGCCGGGGAACGCACACGTCCACCAGCTCCTGCGCGGTGCGGCCGACCTCCAGGGTGCTGCCGATCCGCCGCCCGGCGTCGTTGACCAGCTGGAGCCGCACCCGGGCCCGGTCCTCGCCGGTGATGTCCACGGCGGCCAGCGCCACGGCCACCAGCCGGCCCTCCTGGTCCCACACCGGGGCGATGCGGCCGAGCCAGGCGTGCTCGCGGGTCTCGCCGCCGGTGCGCAGCCGGGTGCGGACGTCCCGGGGCCGGCCGGTCCGTACCGCTTCGCGCAGTTGTTCCTCCAGCTCGATGCTCTGGGGTTTGCCGCCGATCTCCGACAGCCGCAGCCCGCGCACCTCGTCCTCGGTGACGCCGATGACCTCCTCCATGGCCCGGTTGGCGCGGCGCAGCCGGATGTCGGTGTCGTAGAGCGCGAGGGCGTTGGGCGCGTACAGGAAGGCGGAGCGGGGGAGCTGGTCGTCCTGCGGGGTGCGGGTGGTGCCGGTGATCGGGCTGACCACCAGCCAGCCGTCCGGGTGACCGTCCCGCTCCGACAGCCGGTGGACGAGCAGGCGTACGGTGAGCCGCCGTCCGTCGCGGTGCCGCAGCGCGACCCGGCCCTTCCAGAGCAGCGGGCCGCCGTCCGGGGGCGGGACGCCGGGCGGTACGGGATCGGCGAGCAGTCCGGCGGCGGGACGGCCGACGGTCTCGGCCGCGGGGTGGCCGAGCAGCCGGCGGGCGCCGTCGTTCCAGTGCGTGACCGTCCCGGAGGCGTCCAGGACGGCCCGGGCGGTGGCCGCCTCGTCCGGGGGCCCGGACCAGGGGTCGGCCCCGTCCCTGGTGGGGTGCCCCGGGCCGCCTGTACTCACATCCCCAGCGTGTGGCACGGGCGGCCGGCCGACAACCGCACAGAGCCGCCCGGGGTCGGGGACGTACCGGGCCCGGAACCTCCCCGTACACACCGGCGGCGCCCGTCCCCCGAGGGGCCGGGCGCCGCAGGGCGACCTGAGCCGGCGTTCACGCCTTCTTGGTCTCCCAGAAGATCTCGTCGATCTTCGCGATGTAGTCCAGGGCCTTCTGGCCGGTGGCCGGGTCGGTGGAACCCTTGGCCGCGCTGAGCGCCTTCAGGGTGTCGTTGACCAGCTGGTGCAGCTCCGGGTACTTCTCGAAGTGCGGCGGCTTGAAGTAGTCGCTCCACAGCACCGACACGTGGTGCTTGGCCAGCTCGGCCCGCTCTTCCTTGATGACGGTGGCCCGGGCCCGGAAGTGCGGGTCCTCGTTGGCCTGGTACTTCTCCTGGACTGCCTTGACGGATTCTGCCTCGATGCGCGCCTGGGCGGGGTCGTACACGCCGCACGGCAGGTCGCAGTGGGCACTGACCTTCACCGTGGGGGCGAAAAGGCGGGAGAGCATGGGGCCGTCCTTCCTCGTGATCGTCTTCTCGCGTGCGACATTACTCCGTGAGGGGCGGCTTTTCTCGGTTGACCCCGGTCACCGGGCCCGGCTTACATCCAAAGTCCGATGCGAGCGGGCCAACCGGCCGAGTGCGAAGGCCGGTCGAGCACAGGAAGAGGCAGCGGGCGGATGACGGAGCGGGCAGGGCGGCGTGCGGACGGGACGGGGCGGATCGGCCTCGCCGAGGTGTACAACCCCTCGATGCTGCCCACGCTGCGCCCGGGCGACCGGTTGCTGCTGCGGTACGGGGCCCGGGTGCGGCCGGGCGATGTGGTGGTGCTGCGCCATCCGTTCCAGCACGATCTGCTGATCGTCAAGCGCGCGGTGGAGCGGCGGGGCGCGGGCTGGTGGGTGGTCGGGGACAACCCCGAGGTCACCAACGACAGCCGGGAGTTCGGGGCGGTTCCGGACGATCTGGTGGTGGCGCGGGCGCTGGTGCGGCTGCGGTCGCCGCGCCGGTCTCAGCGGTCGCCGCTGGCGGTGCTGGGCTGGCTGCCGTCGGCGGTACGGCCGCTCAGTTCGCGTTCGCGGCGCTTGCGGGCCCGGTAGGCGGCGACGTTGGCGCGTGTCGCACAGCGATCCGAACAGTAGCGTTTGGAGCGGTTTGTTGACGTGTCGATATACGCGTTGCGGCAGGGTCCGGCCTCGCAGATGCCGAGCCGGTCCACCCCCAGGTCGGTGAGCTGGAAGGTGAGTCCCATGCAGGCGATCGCGGCGTAGCCGGCGGTGGCGTTCGAGGGGTGCTCGGCCAGGTGCAGATGCCACAGCGGGCGGCCGGTGTCGTCGTCCCGGTACTCGTGCCCGGAGATCTGCGGGCTGGCGGGGTACTCCAGGAGCAGGGCGTTGAGCAGATCCACGGCCCGTACCTCGTCGCCCTCGGCGGCGGCGGTGAAGACGGCGCGCAGCCGGGTACGTACTCCCTTGAGGCGGGTGATGTCGGCCTCGCCGGCCCGGCGGGCCAGCTGCTGCATGGGGCCGAAGAGGGCGCGGACGGATTCCACGGAGGTGAGGGTGTCCTTCTCCCGCAGCGGTTCCTCGCTGTTGACCAGGCGCACCGCGAAGTCCGAGTAATAGGCCAGTTCCACTTGTGTTCCTTACTCCCGCCTGCTTAGAGTGACACTGTACTTGTAAGGGTCACTATCAGTGTGGCCCATTACCAGGGGAGTGTCGCGCATGGTGTCCTGGGAACAGTGGCAGGAGAGTTGGGACCGGCAGCAGGAGTGGTACCTCCCGGACCGCGAGGAACGGTTCCGGGTCATGCTCGACGGGGTCGAGGCCCTGGCCGGCACCGAACCGCGGGTCCTGGACCTCGCCTGCGGCACCGGCAGCATCAGCGCCCGGCTGCTGCGCCGCTTCCCCGGCGCCACCAGCACCGGCGTCGACCTCGACCCCGCACTGCTCACCATCGCGCGCGGCACCTTCGAGGGCGATAGCCGGATCACCTTCGTCACCGCCGACCTGCGGGACCCGGCCTGGACCGACGCGCTGCCGTACGAGACGTACGACGCCGTGCTCACCTCCACCGCCCTGCACTGGCTGGCACCCGACGCACTGCGCACCCTGTACGGACAGCTCGCCGATCTGCTGCGGGCCGGCGGCCTGTTCGTCAACGCCGACCACATGCCCAACCCCGACGCACCGCGCATCAACGCCGCCGTCCACGCCTTCACCGAGGCCCGGCAGGAGAAGCTGCGGGCCGAGGGCGGCCGGGACTGGCCGCAGTGGTGGACCGAACTGGCCGCCGACCCGCAGCTGGCGGACGTGGCCGCCGAACGCTTCGCGATCTTCGGCAACCCCGCCGAAGCCTCCGGCGACCACGACGACACGGGCGCCCGCCCCATCGGCTGGCATATCGAGACCCTGCGCGCGGTGGGCTTCGCCGAGGCGACCTGTGCCTGGGCCTCCCTCACGGACGCGGCGGTCCTCGCCCTGCGGTAGCCGGAGCCGGGCGCGGCCGGGGCCGGGACACCCGCCCGGCACCGCCGTGACCCGCGCCCGGCGGCCCGTGCGGCCCGCCCCCGTCCGGGGCGGGCCGCACGCCGCTACCGGCGGGCCACCCCCTCCGCGCGCGCCGCCTCGGCGACCGCCGCCGCGACCGCCGGGGCGACCCGGGTGTCGAACGGCGAGGGGATCACCTTCGACGGCGACAGTTCGTCCGCCACCACCGCCGCCAGCGCCTCCGCCGCCGCCAGCTTCATCCCCTCCGTGATCCGCGCCGCCCGCACCCGCAGCGCGCCCGCGAAGATGCCGGGGAACGCCAGCACGTTGTTGATCTGGTTCGGGTAGTCGCTGCGCCCGGTCGCCACCACCGCCGCGTACCGCGCCGCGACCTCCGGGTGGATCTCCGGCGTCGGGTTGGCCATCGCGAAGACGAACGCCCCAGGCGCCATCGTCGCCACCGCCTCCTCCGGCACGCTGCCGCCGCTCACCCCCACGAACACATCCGCGCCCGCCAGCGCGTCCGCCAGCGAACCGGTCACCCCGGCCTTGTTGGTAGCCGCCGCCAGCTCCGCCTTCACCCCGGTCAGCTCCGCGCGGTCCGCCGACAGCACCCCCTTGCGGTCGCACAGCGCCACATCGCCGATGCCCGCGCCCAGCAGGATCCTCGCGATCGCCGCCCCCGCCGCGCCCGCGCCCGAGATCACCACCCGCAGCTCGGCAAGACCGCGCCCGCTCAGCCGCGCCGCATTCCGCAGCGCCGCCAGCGTCACCACCGCCGTACCGTGCTGGTCGTCGTGGAAGACCGGGATGTCCACCCGCTCCTGGAGCCTGCGCTCGATCTCGAAGCAGCGCGGCGCCGCGATGTCCTCCAGGTTGATGCCGCCGAACGACGGCGCCAGCCGGGCCACCGTCTCCACGATCTCGTCCACGTCCTGGGTGTCCAGCGCCAGCGGCACCGCGTCGACACCGCCGAACTCCTTGAAGAGGATCGCCTTGCCCTCCATCACCGGCATCGACGCGCCGGGGCCGATGTCGCCCAGCCCCAGCACCGCGCTGCCGTCCGTCACCACGGCCACCACCTGCGAGGTCCAGGTGTAGTCGTGCACCAGCTCCGGCTGCTCGGCGATGGCCGCGCACACCGAGGCGACCCCGGGCGTGTACGCGAGCGACAGATCGGCGGCGTCGCGCACCGGCACCGTGGAGGCGACCTCCATCTTTCCGCCCCGGTGCAGGGCGAAGACCGGATCGAGCAGGCTTGCGGCGGCCTCGGCGGTACCGGCGGCGTCCGCACGCTCCGTACCGGCCGCGCCGCGAGGATTGATGATCTCCGATGTCACGAGAGGTGAACCCCTTTGGTTGCGCTGTCACGAGGGTGGCCGTTTCCCGGTCGGGAAGCGGGCGGGCACCACGTCCGCGTCCCGGCCGGCGAGTGGCCGCCGTAGGGGAGTGGCGCGGACGCCGGACGCGCCGCACACGCGCCCCGGTCCCCGGGTGAGGGGTGTTAACGGATCGTTCTACCCGATGGCGGGGGGAGCGCGCACGCCCGAGTGTTGGCCAGGACATGGCACGCCCGGCGGGGTGACCGATGTCTCATCCCCGGTGCGCGCAGGTCACAGCGCCACCCGCGTGCGGCAGTTCGTCACTCCCGGTGAGCAGTACGCGATGTCCGTTATCCGATCGGGACGCAGCGGTGGACGCAACTCGACCTGCGGATGGCAGGATGCCTACTCGTCCTATGCACAAGAAACGAACACAGTCGTGACACTCGAAGACGTGTGCCCGGCCTCGGATACTCCCCACCCCCAGGAGGACCACGCCATGACCAGCCTCACCCGACGCTCCCGCTGTACGGTCCTGGGAGCCTTCGCCACCGCCGGTGTGCTGCTGCTGAGCGCCTGCGGTGACCAGACCGACGGGGACAACGGGTCGGGCGGATCCGCCTCCGGCAACGGCGGCGGGGCCAATGCCGAGGCCCCGCTGTACGACCTGCTGCCCGAGGCGATCCAGGAGGCCGGCGTCATCAAGGTCGGCTCCAACATCGACTACGCCCCGATCGAGTTCTTCGACGACAACGACGAGATCGCCGGCATCGACCCGGACATCGCCGCCGCGCTCGGCGAGGTCCTCGGCGTCGAGTTCACCTTCAGCGACGGCACCTTCGACGGCCTGGTCCTCGGCCTCAACAACGGCCGCCACGACATCGTGATGTCGGCCATGACCGACACCAAGGACCGGCAGAACGGCATCAGCGAGGACGCCGAGGGCGGCGCCGACTTCGTCAACTACTTCCAGGCCGGCTCCGCCATCCTGGTCGCCAAGGGCAACCCCGAGGGCATCAACGGCGTGGCCGACCTGTGCGGGCTGACCGTGGCCGCCCAGCGCGGCACCGCCAACGAGTACCTCCTGGACGCCCAGCAGGAGGAGTGCGACGAGCCGATCAGCCCGATGATCAACGAGACGGACTCCAACTCGATCACCGCCCTCCAGAGCGGCCGTGCCCAGGCCGTCATCACCGACTTCCCCGTCGCGCTCTACAACGAGCTGAACGCGGGCGGCGGTGACCTCTTCGAGGTCGTCGGCGAGCAGATCGACGCCGCCCCGTACGGCATCGCCGTCAAGAAGGACAACACCGAACTGCGCGACGCCATCCAGGCCGCCGTCCAGGAGATCATCGACAACGGCACCTACGACGAGGTGCTGGCCAAGTGGAGCGCCGAGACCGGCGCCGTCGACGAAGCCACCATCAACGCGGGCGAGTGACGCGCCGGTGTCCCTCGATCTCGACAAGGGCCGCGACGAGGTGGCCCCCGAGGAGCTGACAGCGGTCCCGGTACGCCACTGGGGCCGCTGGATCGGCGCCGGCCTGGTCATCGCGCTGCTCGCCATGGTGGTCTGGGCGTTCGCCAACGCCAAGATCAACTGGAACGTCGTCGGCGACTACCTGACGTACGACCGCATCATGGAGGGTGCCCTCAACACCCTGTGGATCACGGTGTGCGCCATGGTCCTCGGCCTGGTGCTGGGCATGCTGCTCGCCGTGATGCGGCTGTCCGACAACCCGGTGCTGTCGTCGGTCGCCTACGGCTACATCTGGTTCTTCCGGGGCACGCCGGTGCTGGTGCAGCTGGTGCTCTGGTACAACCTCTCCTACATCTTCGACACCGTGAATCTCGGCTTCTACAAGAACGAGATGAACGACGTCATGACCCCGTTCCTCGCCGCCCTGCTGGGGCTCGGCCTGAACGAGGCCGCCTACATGGCGGAGATCGCCCGCGCCGGCATCAAGTCCGTGGACAGCGGCCAGACCGAGGCCGCGCAGGCGCTGGGCATGAACGGCACCAAGACCATGCGGCGCATCGTGCTGCCGCAGGCGATGCGCGTCATCATCCCGCCGTCCGGCAACGAGTTCATCAACATGCTCAAGACGTCCTCGCTGGCGTCGGTGATCTACTTCGACGAACTCTTCCGGGCCGGCGACACCATCAGCTCCCGCAACCTCGCGGTGATGGAGATGATGATGGTGGTCAGCGTCTGGTACCTGCTGCTCACCACGGTGTTCAGCATCGGCCAGTACTACCTGGAACGGCACTTCGCCAAGGGCAGCGACCGCGAGCAGCCACCCACGCCGCTGCGGCGGCTGCGGCAGCAGCTCACCACCTTCCGTACCAAGAGCCGGGTGGGAGGCGAAACCGTATGAGCGACACCGACGACACGCCGATGGTGAAGGCCGAGCGCGTCCACAAGTCGTTCGGCGCGGTCGAGGTCCTCAAGGGCATCGACCTCCAGGTACGGCGCGGCGAGGTGTTCTGCGTGGTCGGGCCCTCGGGCTCGGGCAAGTCCACCTTCCTGCGCTGCATCAACCACCTGGAGAAGATCAACGCCGGGCGGCTGTACGTGGACGGCGAACTCGTCGGCTACCGGCAGCGCGGCAACAAGCTCTACGAGATGCGCGAGCGGGAGGTGGCCGCCCAGCGCCGGGACATCGGCATGGTCTTCCAGCGCTTCAACCTCTTCCCGCACATGACCGCCGCCGAGAACGTCATGGAGGCGCCGGTCCAGGTCAAGGGCCTGCCCAAGGCCGAGGCCCGGGAGCGCGCCGAGGAGTTGCTGGAACGGGTGGGCCTGGGCGATCGCGCCGACCACTACCCGGCGCAGCTGTCCGGCGGGCAGCAGCAGCGGGTGGCGATCGCGCGGGCGCTGGCCATGGACCCCAAGCTCATGCTCTTCGACGAGCCGACCTCCGCGCTCGACCCCGAGCTGGTCGGTGAGGTGCTGGATGTGATGCGGGCCCTCGCCGAGGACGGCATGACCATGATCGTGGTCACCCACGAGATGGGGTTCGCCCGCGAGGTCGGCGACTCCCTGGTGTTCATGGACGAGGGCGTGGTCGTGGAGTCGGGCCACCCCCGCGAGGTGCTGACCAACCCCCGGCACGAGCGGACCAAGGCGTTCCTCTCCAAGGTCCTGTAGCGGCACCCCCGGCCCGTCCGCTCACAGGGCGTGCCCGCCGGCCACCTGGATCACCTGCCCGGTGATCCAGGCGGCCTGCCGGGAGGCCAGGAACACCACCGCGTCCGCGATGTCGCGCGGGGTGCCCACCCGGCGCAGCGGGATGGCGGTCAGCGCGCGCTCCACCAGCTCCTGCGACATCCACCCGGTCTGCACCGGGCCGGGCGCCACCGCGTTGACCCGCACCCCGGCCGGGCCCAGATCCAGGGCGGCGGCCCGGGTGAACGCCTCAAGGGCCGCCTTGGAGGTGCCGTAGCCCAGCTGCCCGGGGAAGGCACGGGCGGCGTCGGTGGAGATGTTGACGACGGCGGCGGTGCGCGACCCGGCCGCCGCGCGGCGCGCCACCTCGGCGGTGAGCAGCGCCGGGGCGAAGGTGTTGACGGCGTAGTTGCGGTGCAGGCTGCCGGCGGTGAGGTCCAGCACCCCGTCCGGGCTCTCGGTGTGCGCGGCGTTGTTGACCAGGACATCGACCGGGCCGAGCCGCTCCTCGACGGCGGCCGTCAGCCGCTGCGCCGCGTCCGGCGCCGCCAGATCGGCCGGCACCGCGCACGCGTCGGCCGCGCCCAGCTCCCGCAGCCGCGCCACGGTCTCCTCGGCGGCCCGCGCGTCCCCCACATAGTGCTCGGCCGCCACCCCCTCCGGCAGCTCCGCCCCGCCCCCGCCGTACCAGTGCACCGCGACGGCGGCCCCCTGCTCGGCGAACGCGGCGGCGATCTCCCGCCCGATGTTGCGGTGTGCCCCGGTGACGAGAACGACGCGGCCACGGAGTCCGGTATCGATCATGCCCGGCAGGGTGCACCGGCGTCCGCTCTGCCCGCAACCGGGTTTCAGGAGTACTGAGGGAACCGCCCGGTGGCGATTTTCAGACCGAGCGTGGCCAGCTCGACATCCTCGCCGTACAGACCGTGCAGAACCCCCTGGTATTCGCCGTCGCGGGGGACCGTGTACCGGGTCCAGCTCCCCTTGCGTGGGTCGATCAGCAGGTACACGGGAATGCCGGCGTCGGCATACCAGGCGACCATGTCGCGGGTGTCCTTGCTGCTGTTGCCTTTGGACACCACCTCGACCACCAACTCGACGGATCCGGGCTCCGCCAGCCAGCTGTCGGAGTCCTCGAAAGAGGCATCACAGACCAGCAGATCGGGGCTGGCGTAGTCGTCGGGATCGTGCGGGAGTGCCACCGATGCGACCTGGAAGGGTTGCAAGCCTTCGGGAAGCGCCGGTCGCAGCTGGTCGTAAAGCTTGTTGATGATCCCGGCGTGCTTCCCACGGGGGATGGGCGACATCATGAGGACTCCTCGGATGATCTCGGCACGCAGACCAGATGCGTCCTCCGCCGCCTCGGCGGCGCGGCGCAGTGGAGTCATCTCTGGGTCGGCGGTCATGGGGGCCATGGCATCCTCCTTCCGGCGCCGTCGAGTTCAACGATCCGGGTCCTCGCCGGTAGCGGGCGCGCGCCCCGCACCCGGGTGCGTCGTCGCCGGTGCGCCGCGCAGCCGCCCGTCCGTTTCAGCCCGCCGCCCGGCGGTACGTCGCCGGGGTGATGCCGTAGACGCGGGTGAACCAGCGCGTCAGGTGCGGCTGGTCGGCGAAGCCGCAGGATGTGGCCGCCTCCGCGGGGGTGGTGCCGGTGGCCAGCAGGCGGCGGGCGGCGCGCAGCCGGAGCAGGCGCTGGTAGTCGCTGGGCGGCATCCCGTACTCCGCGCGGAACGCCCGGTACAGCGCGTACCGGCTGCACCCGGCCGCCCGGGCCAGGGCGTCGGCGCCGAGGTCGCGGTCCCACGCCTCGTCCAGCAGCGCCTTGGCCCGGCGCGCCGCCGCGCCGCCCGCCGGGGCGGTGCGCAGCCGGGGGCGTACGGTGGCGGCCTCCCGGACCAGCGCGGTCACCACCGAGCTCAGCCGCTCCTCGCGCACCAGCGTGCCCGCCCCCGCCACCAGCGCGTGGTGCAGTCCCAGAAGGGCGCGGGCCAGCACGGGCGCGTACCGCACCGGGCGGTCGAACAGCGGCAGGCCCCGTTCCCGTCCGCCGGCCGCGTCCGCCAGCACCTCGCGCACCAGGGACGGGTGCAGGTGCACGATCCGGTAGGTGAAGAAACCGCTATCTCGCCCTGCTGCGCGAGCCCGTCCTGGTCTTCGCCGCCGACGCCGCCGCGCTCACCCGCACCCACGCCCGCGCGCTGTCGCGGGGGCTGACGGCGGCGGTGTACACCGAGGACATGTTCGCCACCGGGCACGACGCCGACAACCGGGCGGCGGTGCGCGCCGTCGCGGCGGAGAAGCTCAACCTGGTGGGGATCGGGCTGTACGGGGCGCGCACCCCGGTCGACAAGGTGATCAAGGGGCTCACGCTGCACGGCTGAGCGGTCAGCGGTCAGCGGTCAGGGGTCAGCCGTCCAGGACGCGGCTCCACACCTCCTTCGGCGGCGCCTCCAGCGGGGTCAGCTGGCCGCTCTTCGTCCAGCCCCAGGACTGGTACGCGGTGCGCGCCGTGCTGTCCCCGGGCTCCAGCAGGGCGAGCGCCACCGCCGGGTTGGCGCGGGCGAGCAGATCGGTCAGCAGCCGGGTGGCGACCCGCTCGCGCCGGCGCGCCGGGATCACCATCAGTTCGGCGACCACGAAGACCTGCCGGGACGCGGCGAGTTCGTCGATCTCGGCGGGTACGTCCTGGAACTCCTGCCACCAGGCGGAGTCCCGCTCCACCCGGAATCCGTACGCGGCGCCCACCAGCGCCGGATCGCTGGCCAGCACGAGGTCGAAGTCCTCCTGCTGGACGTCGTGCTCGGTGAGCCGCCGGATGAAGTCCTGCCGTTCCAGCGGCAGCGCGCCGTACGCGTCGCGGTACGCCGCGCCGTGGATGTCGGCGATCTGTTCGCGCTGCGATTCCGCCTGCCAGCGGCTGAGCCGCCGCAGAAAGACCGTGCCCATCGGTGCCTCCCCGAAGCCCCTCGTGCCCCCGGACGGAGGCGACCTCTCATCGTCCCACCGAAGTACCCCCGCGCGGAACGCCCGGACGATAGCGTTGACCTCATGTTTGCCGCCTACGCCGCACGTCTGGACGCCGACGACCCGCTGTCCGCACTGGAGTTGGGGGAGCGGCCCGAGCCGCAGGCACCGCCGGGCTGGACGGTGGTCCGGGTGCGGGCCGCCTCGCTCAACCACCACGATCTGTGGTCGCTGCGCGGGGTGGGCCTGGGTGCCGGGTCGCTGCCGATGATCCTGGGCTGCGACGCGGCCGGGACGGACGAGTACGGCAACGAGGTGGTGGTGTACCCGGTGATCGGCGGGGCACGCCGCACGCTGCTGTCGGAGAAGTACCAGGGGACGTTCGCGGAGCGGGTCGCCGTACCGGCCGGCAATGTGCTGCCCAAGCCGCCCGAGCTGTCGTTCGAGGAGGCGGCGGCGCTGCCGACGGCCTGGCTGACGGCGTACCGGATGCTGTTCACCAAGGCCGGGGTGCGGCCGGGGGACAGTGTGCTGGTGCAGGGCGCGGGCGGGGGAGTGGCGACCGCCGCGATCGTGCTGGGTGCCGCCGCCGGGCTGCGGATGTTCGTCACCGGCCGGGACGAGCACAAGCGGCGCCGGGCGCTGGAGCTGGGCGCGGAGGCGGTGTTCGCGCCGGACGCCCGGCTGCCGCACCGGATGGACGCGGTGCTGGAGACGGTGGGCGCCGCGACCTGGTCGCACTCGGTGAAGTCGCTGCGGCCGGGCGGCACGCTGGTGATCTCCGGCACCACCACCGGGCCCAACCCGCCGGCCGCCGAGCTCCAGCGGATCTTCTTCCTGGAGCTGACGGTCGCCGGCTCCACCATGGGCACCAAGGAGGAGCTGGCCGGGCTGCTGAGCCTGTGTGCCGCCAAGGGGGTCCGGCCGCTGATCGACACGGTGCTGCCGCTGGACCGGGCGCGCGAGGGGTTCGCGCGGATGCGGGCGGGCGACCTCTACGGGAAGATCGTCTTCACGGTCTGACGGTCACTGCGGGGCGGCGGGGAGCGGGCGGCGGGCTCAGTCCGCCTGCTCCATCGCCGCGCTCAGCCGCGCGTTGGCCATGCGCATGTGCTCGGCCATCGCGCGGTCGGCGGCCTCCGGGTCCCGGTCGCGGATCGCGGCGAGGACGGCGTCGTGTTCGCACAGGGTGCCGCTGACGGTGCCCTCGATGTCGCTGACGCGTTCCATCCACACCTGGAGCAGCGCCCGGATGCTGTGCAGGATGTCGCTGAGGACGGTGTTACCGGCGATGCGGGCGGTCTCCAGGTGGAAGGCGATGTCCGCCTCGATGAACGCCTTGGCGTCGCCGCCCGCTTCCCGCATGTGCTGAAGGTGCTCCTCCAGCCGCACCACGTCCGCGTCGGAGGTGCGCTGGGCGGCGAGCCGGGCGGAGACGGCCTCCATGTGGGTGCGTACCTCGACCAGGTCGCGGGTGCGCCGCTGGCCCAGCATGAGGCCCCAGTTGATGGCGCGGGGCAGGAACTCCGAGGTGCCTTCGCGGACATACGACCCGGAGCCCGGCCGTATCTCGATGATGCCCAGCACGTCCAGGGCGGACAGCGCGCCGCGCACGCTGGAGCGTGCCACTCCCAGGGCCTCGGCCAGCTGCCGTTCGGCCGGCAGCCGGGTGCCGGGCCGGATGTCGCCCGAGGTCAGATGGTCGAGCAGCCGCTTGGCGACCTCGCTGACGGAGGACTCGCGCACGACGGGGCGCAGCAGCTGGGCCAAGTCGGGCGCGGCGGCGGGGGTCTGCTGATCGGACTGGGTGGTCACGCAGACCAGTACACCAGATGGACGGTGCTGGCAGCCAAGGCCGCAATCCATCCGAAATGTTCAGCAGAACGTCAAGTGGGGTCATACAGTCGGTTATGTGACATTCATCACCTCGGAGAATTGGTGACCAATTTACCAGTCGAGGCTTAGCGTGTCCGCAGTCCGGCAGACGCCGCCGCTCAGGGCGCTGCCGGAAGGACCCACCCGGACGGAGCTGTCCGGCGAGCCGAGGAGTCACCATGGGTGCTGTCGCCCCCGCCACCACGCCGGTGGAGAGATCCGCCATCCGGAAGATCTCGATCCGCCTGGTGCCCTTCGTGGCACTGATGTTCTTCGTGAACTACCTGGACCGCACGGCCATATCCTTCGCCGAGCCCAACGGCATGGGAGAGGATCTGGCCCTGACCGCCGCCCAGTTCGGGTTCGCGTCCGGGATCTTCTTCCTCGGCTACATCGTGCTGGAAGTGCCCAGCAACATGGCCCTGCACCGGTTCGGCGCCCGCCGCTGGCTGGCCCGGATCATGGTCACCTGGGGCATCGTGTCCCTGCTGTTCACCTGGGTGGACAACAGCGGCCAGCTCTACGTCCTGCGCTTCCTGCTCGGCGTCGCCGAAGCCGGCTTCTTCCCCGGCGCGATCCTCTTCCTCAGCCAGTGGGTGCCCGGCCGGCACCGCACCAAGGTCCTCGGGCTCTTCTACCTCGCCCAGCCGCTGACCACCGTCCTCGGCGCCCCGCTCGCCGGCTGGCTCATCGGCCACCACGGGCTGTTCGGCCTGGAGGGCTGGCGGGTGATGTTCCTGTTCGTGTCGATCCCCGCCATCGTGCTGGGCGTCATCGCCTGGTTCTACCTCAGCGACAAGCCCACCGACGCCAAGTGGCTCACCCGCGAAGAGCAGGAGTGGCTGACCACCAAGCTCGCCGAGGAGAGCGAGGGCAAGACCGGCGCCCGTGCCGGCCACGGCAAGGACGCCCTCAAGGCCGCCTTCGGCAACGCCCGGGTGTGGGTCCTGTCCCTGGTCTACTTCGGCTTCGTCTACGGCCTGTACGCGCTCGCGTTCTTCCTGCCGACGATCATCAGCGGCTTCCAGGAGCAGTTCGACACCACCTTCTCCGTGATGGACCGGGCCTGGATCACCGCCATCCCCTACCTGCCCGCCGCCGTCGCCCTCTACTTCTGGACCCGGCACGCCACCAAGCACGGCACCCGCACCTGGCACATCGCGGGACCCGCCGTCGTCGGCGGTCTCTCCATCCCGCTGGCCCTGTACATGGGCTCGCCCGCCGCCACCGTCGCCGTGATCACCGTCACCGCGTGCGCGATCTTCGCCGCGCTGCCCGTCTTCTGGTCGGTGCCCTCCCGGTACCTCACCGGGGCCGCTGCCGCCGCCGGTATCGCGCTGATCAACACGATGGGCAACATCGCCGGATTCGGCTCCAGCTACATCACCGGCTGGGTCAAGGACTGGACCGGCAGCTACACCGCATCCCTGTACCTGGTCGGCTTCTTCATGCTGCTGTCCGCCGTCCTGATCGTCTCGCTGGCCGCCCGTGAGCGCCGCACCGCCGCGACCGGCTCCGGCGCGGGCGACGGCGACGGTGAAGGCGGCGCGAGCCGTGAGCCCGTGGAGGCCGCCCGATGACCCGGCTGTTCAACGACCCCGCCGACTTCGCCGACGAGGCCCTGGCCGGCTTCGTCGCCGCGCACCGCCGCTGGGTCCGCCCCGTGACGGGCGGCGTGGTCCGCGCCGCCGGCACCCCGGCCGGGCAGGTCGCGGTGGTCATCGGCGGCGGCTCGGGCCACTACCCGGCCTTCTCCGGCCTGGTCGGCGCCGGCCTCGCCCACGGCGCGGCGGTCGGCAACGTCTTCGCCTCGCCCTCCGCCCAGCAGATCCGCGGCGTGGCCAAAGCCGCGCACGGCGGCGCAGGCGTGCTGCTCATGTACGGCAACTACGCGGGCGACGTCCTGCACTTCGGGCAGGCCGCCGACCGGCTGAACGCCGAGGGCGTACCCACCGCCACCTTCGCCGTCACCGACGACATCTCCAGCGCCCCGGCCGACCAGGCCGCCAAACGGCGCGGCATCGCCGGCGACCTGCCCGTCTTCAAGGCGGCGGCAGCCGCCGCCGAGGCCGGGCAGCCGCTGGCGGAGGTGGCGCGGATCGCCGCCCACGCGAACGCCCGTACCCGCTCCTTCGGCATCGCCTTCTCCGGCTGCACCCTGCCGGGCGCCGACGAGCCGCTGTTCACCGTCCCCGCCGGGCGGATGGCGGTCGGCCTCGGCATCCACGGGGAGCCCGGCATCGGCGAGGCGGTCCTGCCCACCGCCGACGAGGCCGCCGAACTGCTGGTGGCCGGTCTGCTGAAGGAACTGCCCGACGGCGTCACCGCCCCGGCCGGGAACCGGGCGGCCGTCATCCTCAACGGCCTCGGCTCCGTGAAGTACGAGGAACTGTTCGTCGTCTACCGCCGCGTCGCCGAACTGCTCCAGGAGGCCGGCGTCACCGTCGTGGAACCCGAGGTCGGCGAACTCGTCACCAGCTTCGACATGGCCGGTGTCTCCCTCACCCTCACCTGGCTCGACGCACAACTCGAACCGCTGTGGACCGCGCCCGCCGACACCCCCGCCCTGCGCAAGGGCGCCGTCGCCCCCGCCGCCGCGGGCACGGCGGCGGCGGCGCCGGAGAGCACGCCGGAGACCGAGGACGACGCCCTCCCGCAGGGCACCGCTGCCTCCCGCGAGACCGCCGTCACCGCCGCCGCCGCACTGCGCGCCGTCGCCGCCACCGTCGCCGAGCACGCCGAGGAACTCGGCCGCATCGACGCGGTCGCCGGCGACGGCGACCACGGCATCGGCATGCTGCGCGGCGCCACCGCCGCCGACGCCGCAGCCCGCGACGCCGCCGAACGGGGCGCGGGCGCCGGGACCGTACTGCACCGGGCCGCCGACGCCTGGGCCGACCGGGCCGGCGGCACCTCCGGCGCGCTGTGGGGCACCATCCTGCACGCGGTCGGCGACGCCCTCGGCGACGAGGAACGCCCCACCGCCGCCACCGTCGCCGCCGGCGTCACCCGCGCCGGCGAGGAGGTACGCCGGGTCGGCGGCGCCCGGGTCGGCGACAAGACCATGGTCGATGTCCTGGTGCCGTTCGCCGACACCCTGGCCGCCGCCACCGGCGCCGGCGACCGGCTCGCCGCCGCCTGGGACCGGGCGGCCGGCGCCGCCGGCGAGGCCGCCGCCGCGACCGCCGACCTGCTCCCGCAGATGGGCCGCGCCCGCCCGCACGCCGAGAAGTCCCTCGGCACCCCGGACGCCGGCGCCCACTCGCTCGCCCTCATCGTGCGCGCCGTCCACGGCGTGCTGTCCGACACCACCGAGGAACACTGAGATGACCGACAAGCTCCGCATCGTCATCGGCTGCGACGACGCCGGCTACCAGTACAAGGAAGCCCTCAAGAAGGATCTGGAGGCCAGCGAACTGGTCGCCTCGGTCACCGACGTGGGCGTGGACGCCGACGGACACACCGCCTACCCGACCATCGCCATCGCCGCCGCCGAGATCGTCGCGCGCGGCGAGGCCGACCGCGCGCTGCTGGTGTGCGGCACCGGCCTCGGCGTGGCCATCGCCGCCAACAAGGTCAAGGGCATCCGCGCCGTCACCGCGCACGACTCCTTCTCCGTCGAGCGCGCCATCCTCTCCAACAACGCCCAGGTCCTCACCTTCGGCCAGCGCGTCATCGGCCTCGAACTGGCCCGCCGCCTCGCCCGCGAATGGCTCACCTACCGCTTCGACACCGCCTCGGCGTCGGCCGGCAAGGTCCAGCTGATGTGCGACTACGAGGACCGGCCGGGGACCGAGGCCGCCTGATGTCCACACCCGCTGCCCCGCCCGTGCTGCTGGGGGTGAGCCTGAAGATGTACTTCGGCCACCACCGGACCCTGCGCTGGGCGGAACAGGTCGGACGGCTTGCCGCCCGCCACCCCGTCACCACCTCCGGCGCCGCCCGGCTGTTCGTGCTGCCCGCCTTCCCCGCCATCGTGCCGGTCGCCGCCGTCCTGGAGGGCACCGGCGTCGCCGTCGGCGCCCAGGACATCGCCACCGAGGACAGCGGCCCCTACACCGGCGAGGTCGGCGGCCCCTCGCTCGCCGAGATCGGCTGCGCCTACGCCGAGGTCGGCCACGCCGAACGCCGCCGGCTGTACGGCGAGGGCGACACCGTGGTGGCCGCCAAGACCGCCGCCGCCCTGCGCAACGGCCTCACCCCCGTGCTCTGCGTCGGCGAACGCGACCGCGTCGCCCCCGACGAGGCCGCCCGCCGCACCGTCGCCGAAACCGAGCGCCTGCTGTACGGCCTCACCGGCCCGGTCACCGTCGCCTACGAGCCCCAGTGGGCCATCGGCGCCCCCGAACCCGCCTCGGCCGAGCACATCACCACCGTGTGCGCCGGGCTGCGCGGCTGGCTGGACGCCCAGCCGCAGCACGCCGGCTCCACCGTCATCTACGGCGGCAGCGCCGGCCCCGGCCTGCTCGGCCGGATCGCGCCCGCCGCCGGCGGCCTCTTCCTGGGCCGCTTCGCCCACGACGTGGCCGCCGTCGAAACCATCCTCGACGAACTGGCGGTGGCGTGATGGCGTACGGCATCAGCACCTACGCGTACTTCTGGCGCATCTCCGAGCGCGCCCCGCGCCCGCTCACCCTCCCCGAGATGCTCGCCGACACCAAAGCGCTGGGCGGCGAGGTCTTCCAGATCTGCGACTATCCGCTCATCGAGGGGTACGACGCGGCCCGGCTCGCCGACCTGCGGGCCACCGCCGCCGACCTCGGCCTGCGCCTGGAACTGGGCACCCGGGGCGTACGCACCGCACACCTCCTGCGCTACCTGGAGATCGCCGAGGCCCTCGGCGTCACCCTGGTGCGTTCCATGCTCAACACCGCCGACCACCGGCCCAGCACCGACGAGGCGGTGGACCTGCTGGCCCCGGCCGTCCAGCGGTACGCGGCGAGCGGGGTCACGCTCGGCCTGGAGACCTACGAGCAGGTCTCCACCGATGACCTGCTCACCGTCGTCCGCCGCGTGGACCGCCCGCAGCTGGGCGTCGTCCTCGACCCCGGCAACAGCGTGGCCCGCCTGGAGCGGCCCGCCGACGTCGTGGCGGCCACCGCCCCGTACGTCGTCAACATCCACGTCAAGGACTTCTCCTTCACCCGCCGCGACGGCTGGATCGGCTTCACCTACGCCGGCTGCCCGCTGGGCGAAGGACTCCTGGACTACGACGGCATGATCGCCGCCGTCCGGCCGCACGAGCGCGGCCTGAGTCAGATCGTCGAACACTGGCTGCCCTGGCAGGACGAGGGCTTCGAAGCCACCGCCCGCCGGGAGGACCAGTGGACCCGGCACAGCATCACCACCCTTCTGAGGAGCGCGTCATGACCACCGAGTCCCCGTCCACCACCCCCACCGTCGCCGTGATCGGCGCCGCCGGCAAGATGGGCCAGCGCGTCTCCAACAACCTCGTCGACAGCGACTTCCAGGTGCTGTTCAGCGAGGCGTCCCCCAAGGGGCAGGAGCTGATCCGGAGCCTCGGCCGCGAGCTGACCGAGTCCGCCGACGCCGCCGCCCGCGCGGACGTCGTCATCCTGGCCGTGCCGGACGTCGTCCTGGGCGCCGTCTCCGCCGAACTCGTCCCGCTGATGAAGCCCGGCACCGTCGTCCTCACCCTGGACCCGGCCGCCGCCTACGCCGGACTGCTGCACGAGCGCGCCGACATCCACTACGCGTGCGCCCACCCCTGCCACCCCTCGGTGTTCCTGGAGCGCACCACCAAGGAGGAGTGGGCCGACACCTTCGGCGGGATCGCCGCGCCGCAGGAGGTCGTCGCCGCGTACGAGGGCGGGGACGCCGCCAAGCAGGAGCTGGCCGAGTCCGTCATCCGCGTCATGTACGCGCCGGTCGTGGACGTGCACTGGGTGACGGTCAAGCAGCTCGCCGTCCTGGAGCCGACCCTGGTGGAGACCATCGCCTGCATGGTGGGCGCGCTGCTCACCGAGGCGCTGCACGAGACCGTGCACACCGTCGGCGTACCGGAGAAGGCCGCCCGCGCGATGCTGCTGGGCCACACCCAGGTGGCGCTGGCCAACACCCTCAAGGGCTCCAACCCGTTCTCGGACGCCTGCCTGATCGCCATGGACTACGGCCGCGAGTCGATCGTGCGCGAGGACTGGAAGAAGGTCTTCGAGGACGAGGAACTGGACAAGGTCATCACCCGGATGCTCAAGATCAAGGAAATCAAGCGCTGATGACCGTCCCCGACTTCACCTGGTCGGAGCTGGACCGCCGGGCCGTCGACACCGCCCGCGTGCTGGCCGCCGACGCCGTACAGCACGCGGGGCACGGCCACCCGGGCACGGCGATGACCCTGGCCCCGGCCGCGTACACCCTCTTCCAGAAGGTGATGCGGCACGACCCGGCCGACCCCGCGTGGCCGGGCCGCGACCGGTTCGTCCTGTCGGCCGGGCACGCCTCGCTGACGCTGTACATCCAGCTGTACCTGGCCGGGTTCGGCCTGGAGCTGGACGATCTGAAGGCGTTCCGCCGGCACGGCTCGCTGACCCCGGGTCACCCGGAGTACGGGCACACCGCCGGGGTGGAGACCACCACCGGGCCGCTCGGGCAGGGCGTGGCGAACGCGGTGGGCATGGCGATGGCCGCCCGCTACGAACGTGGCCTGTTCGACCCGGACACGGCGGTGGGCCGTTCGCCGTTCGACCACTTCGTCTACGCGATCGCGGGCGACGGCTGCCTCCAGGAGGGCATCGCGGCGGAGGCGTCCTCGCTCGCCGGGCACCAGAAGCTCGGCAACCTGATCATGCTGTGGGACGACAACCACATCTCGATCGAGGGCGACACCGTCACCGCCGTCTCCGAGGACACCGCCCTGCGCTACGAGGCGTACGGCTGGCACGTCCAGCGGGTGGAACCGCTGGAGAACGGCGACATCGACCCCGCCGCCCTGCACGCCGCCGTCCGCGCCGCGCAGGCCGTCACCGACAAGCCGTCGCTGATCGCGCTCCGTACGATCATCGCCTGGCCGGCCCCGAACGCGCAGAACACCGAAGCCGCGCACGGCGCCGCGCTGGGCGCGGCGGAGGTCGCGGCCACCAAGCGGGTGCTGGGCCTGGACCCCGATCAGTCCTTCGAGGTCGCGGACGAGGTGATCGCGCACGCGCGCGGCGCCCTGGCACGCGGCCGGGAGGCCCGGGCCGCCTGGGAGAAGGACCTCGCCGCCTGGCGCACCGCACAGCCCGAGCGGGCCGCCGTCTTCGACCGCGTCAGCGCGGGCGAACTCCCCGAGGGCTGGGAATCCGCACTCCCCTCCTTCGAGACCGGCACCAAGGTCGCCACCCGCGCGGCGTCCGGCCAGGTCCTCAAGGCCCTGGGCGCGGTCATCCCCGAACTGTGGGGCGGCTCGGCCGACCTGGCCGGCTCGAACAACACGACGATCGACGCCGGTTCGTCCTTCCTCCCGGAAGGCAACCCGCTGCCGGAGGCCGACCCGTACGGCCGCACCATCCACTTCGGCATCCGCGAACACGCCATGGCGGCCGAGCTGAACGGCATCGCGCTGCACGGCAACACCCGCGCGTACGGCGGCACCTTCCTGGTGTTCTCCGACTACATGCGCAACGCGGTGCGGATGTCCGCGCTGATGGGGCTGCCGGTCACCTATGTGTGGACGCACGACTCGATCGGCCTCGGCGAGGACGGCCCCACCCACCAGCCGGTGGAACACCTCGCCTCGCTGCGGGCCATCCCCGGCCTGAACGTGGTCCGCCCGGCCGACGCCCACGAGACGGCGATCGCCTGGCGCGAGGCCCTGCGCCGGGGCACCCCGCACGGGCTGGCGCTGAGCCGGCAGGGCCTGCCGGTGTACGAGCGGAACGAGGACGCGGCGCGTGGCGGTTACATCCACACCGAGGCAACCGGCGGCACACCGCGGGCGGTGCTGATCGCCACCGGCTCCGAGGTCCAGCTGGCGGTCGCCGCCCGCGACCTGCTCCAGGCCGAGGGCATCCCCACCCGCGTGGTGTCGATGCCGTGCGTGGAGTGGTTCGAGGAGCAGGACCGGTCCTACCGGGACGCGGTCCTGCCCCCGGCCGTCCGCGCCCGGGTCGCGGTGGAAGCCGGGGTCGCCCTGACCTGGCACCGCTACACGGGCGACGCGGGCCGGATCGTCTCGCTGGAACACTTCGGCGCCTCGGCGGACGGGGCCACGCTCTTCCGCGAGTACGGCTTCACCCCGGAAGCCGTCGCGGAGGCGGCCAGGACGTCACTGGCCGACGCCTCCTGAACCCCGGGCGCCCACGCACCGCATCCCTCGCTGCGCGGGCGCCCGGTCCAGCGGGCGGCGCGCCGCCGGGAGTCGGGCGTCAGGAGCCGGGTGTCGGCTGCCGGGTGTCAGGATCCGGCGGCGGAGAGCTGCCGGCGCACCCAGGCGGGGGCGGGATTGGTGTGCGGTCGGCCCCCGACGACGACCGTCGGCACGGTCTCGTTGCCGTCGTTGACCGCCCGCACCGCCTCGGCGGCCTCCGGATCGCGCCAGATGTTCACCCAGTGCAGCCGCCGGGCCCGGCCGGCCAGCCGAAGACGCAGTCGCAGGCAGTACGTACAGCCGGGCCGCCAGTAGACGACCGGCCGGCCATCGGCGGCGCTGCGGCGCCGGGCCTCCGCCGCACCGACCGACATCGGGAAGGCCAGCGGCGAGAACACCGCCGCGAGCAGCAGAAACAGCAGCAGCGTGACCACGGCCCCGACGGGGCTCCCGTCCAGGAACCGCGCCGTCGCGACGGCCGCCCCGCCGAGCAGGTACACGGCCGGCCAGGCCCAAGTGCGCTTCATGACACTGCAGGCTACCGACGCCAGTGTACGAACCGGCGCTACCGGCCGACTCTCGTCATCATCTGTCGCCGACGCCCGAGGTGCCCAACCCGCTGGGATCAGTCTCCCTCCTGTCGGGCCCGTGTGGTCAGACCCGGGATGACGAGCGTGAGCCATCGGGCTCGGGCGGGTTCGGGCTGGTCGATGGGGGCGGTGGAGAAGATCAGGTAGATGTCGTTGACGGTGATGTCGGGGTGGATGTCACCGTCCTGCCGGCCTGCTGAGATCAGGGCGGTGACGGCGCGGCCGGCGCGGTCCTCGTCGGCGCGGTCACCCGGTTCGGCGCCCAGGGACTGGGCCGCTGCCTTCACGGCACGGTCGGTGACGGACAACTCGATCACGCGGCCGAGGAAGGCCGTCAGCTCGTCCGCGGCGCGGGCACCGGCGGCGACACGGCCGACGGCGGCTTCGGCGTCGTCGGCCACCCGGGAGACATGGGCGCCCACGACTGCGGCGACCAGGTCCGTCTTGGTGGGGAAGTGGCGGTACAGCGTCCCGACGGCCACCCCGGCGGCGGCCGCTATCTCCTCCATGCCGACATCGGGCCCGTGGGCCGCGATCTGCCCACCCGCCGCGGAAAGGATCTTCTTACGGTTGCGGACCGCATCTGCGCGCGGTGCCCTGGCCTGACCCACCTGGATGGACCTCCTCCACTTGCATAAAGATGAATGCTGATTCAGGATAGATAGTGAATCTGCATTCATCTTAGTCATGAGGACCCCACCATGCCCACCAAGACCGCCCTCGTCACCGGTGCCTCCTCCGGCATCGGCGAAGCCACCGCCCTCAAGCTGCGGGAGCTGGGCTTCACCGTCTACGGGGCCGCCCGGCGTACCGACCGTCTGCAATCGCTGGCCGAGCGCGACATCCGCCCCCTGACCATGGATGTCACCGACGAGGACTCCCTGCGCACGGGCGTCGACCGCATCGTCACCGACACCGGCCGGATCGACGCTCTCATCAACATCGCCGGCTACGGCTCCTACGGAGCGCTCGAAGACGTGCCCATGGACGAGGCCCGCCGCCAGTTCGAGGTCAACGTCTTCGGGGCCCTGCGCCTGACCCAGCTCGTGCTGCCCCACATGCGCGCCCAGCGCGCCGGCACCATCGTCAACATCACGTCCATGGGCGGCAAGATCTACACACCCCTGGGTGGCTGGTACCACGGCACCAAATTCGCCCTCGAAGCGCTCAGCGACTGCCTCCGCCTGGAGGCCAAGCCCTTCGGCATCGACGTCGTCGTCATCGAACCCGGCGGCATCGCCACCGAATGGGGCGCCATCGCGGCCGACAAACTCGAAGAAGCCTCTGGCAACGGCCCCTACGAGGACCAGGCCAAGGCCGTCGCCTCCTCGCTCCGCTCCGAGGCCAACGCCTCGCGCAACTCCCCGCCCTCGGTCATCGCCGACGCCATCGGCAAAGCCGTCACAGCACGCCGCCCCAAAACCCGCTACGCCACCGGCTTCGGTGCCAAACCCCTCATCTCCCTGCGCCGCATCCTGCCCGACCGCGCCTTCGACAGCGTCATCTCCCGAGCCGTCCGCCTGCCCCGCTGAACAAACCCGAGCGGGCTCGGCTTCCCGAAATCGGGCGGGGGGGATCGTCGATCGCCGGACATGATCTCGTCCCTGAGATCTGCGGCGATCCGTTCCCGCAGAGGCCGCCGATCAGCGGCCCGGGCCGCTTCCACGCACCGGCAGACAGGGGAAGTATCGCGCTAGGCGATTTCGCCGTCCCGCACGGCGGTGACGAACTGCTGCCAGGGCCCCGCGGCGAAGACGAGCGTGCCGCGCGTCCGGTCCTTCGTGTCCCGCACACCCTGCCGCCCGGTGCCATCGGGGGCCATGCGGCCTCCCAGACGGGCAACGGCCACGCACTGGCCGCCGTTTGAACCGCTGTAGGACGACGTGACCCACTCTGCGGCGCTGAGGTCAGTCACTGCCGTAGTCCTCCATTCGTACCGTCCGAATCATCGCGAGTGACGCGTCGGGTGAGAGCGCGTGGGCTCGCAGGCGATCGTACGTGGCCTGTTGAAACGCGACCGTTGACGCCTTCTGATGGAGCTTGCCACCGGTCGCGTCATCCGTCCAAAGTACGGGCTCGGAGCTGGCGAATCCCAGCAGGGTGAATGAGAGGGTGTGGGCCGCTGCGGCCCCCGCCGTGAACGGCAAAACTTGGAGATCGACGCGGGGCCCCGATGCCAGATCCAGCAGGTGGTCAAGCTGACTTCGCATCACGGCGTGGCCACCGACCACTGTGCGCAAACACGCTTCATGCAGCACGACCCAGAGGCTCAGGTCGGGTGATTCGAGGGCATCCCGGCGACGCATGCGTCCGTCAACCTTGCCTTCGATGACTCCCGGTTCCTCACGCGGATGCCCCGCGCGGAAGATCGCTCGGGCGTATGCGTCGGTTTGCAGCAGTCCCATGAGGCACGCAGCCGAGTAGTCGAGTATCCAAGAAGCACGGCGTTCCAAAGCCAGATATGGCTCGAACCACGTCGGGGTGCCGCTCTCCTGGAGGCTCGCGTAGAGCCGGGTGAACAGCCCACCCGTGGCGAAGACCTTGTCGCACCCGGCGATGAAGTCGGCGCTGGGCTGCTGCTTCCCCGCCTCGACCTTGCTGACGTAGCCCTCGGAGTAGCCCGTTCCCAGCCCCAGGTTCTTCTGCGTCAGCTTGCGGCCCAGCCGCACTTCTTTGACTTCCCGGCCGAATCGCTGACCAGGAGTCAAGTAGTCCTCTGCCGCTTCCTCGTTCAAGCTCGTGACCTCCGCTGATGCAAGCACCACGCGCCATTTGACGGGACAGGAACTTGCGGATCCATGCTCAAGCCATCCCCAGCAT
The DNA here is from genome assembly GCF_900116145.1 of Streptomyces harbinensis. Classification (GTDB taxonomy): domain Bacteria; phylum Actinomycetota; class Actinomycetes; order Streptomycetales; family Streptomycetaceae; genus Streptomyces; species Streptomyces carpaticus. Next base: position 514,100 of record NZ_FPAB01000005.1, read on the forward strand.
AGTGCTCCTGTGTTGGTCTGGTCACAGCAAGTGCTCTCCCGGAGCCAGCAAGCCCCAACAGTGGCAGGTGACTTATGACCACCGTGATCCCCGACCAGCCGCAAGAGCCGCCCGAGCCGCCCGACGTTCCGCCTCAGGAAGCGACCGACGTGCCGACCGACGAGGAGGCCGTGACGGTGATCGCCGCCGCGCGGGCGTGGTTGGTGGCCATCGGCTATCGGCGGCCGGGGGCCGACCGGTGAGCGGGGGGTGGGCGTGGTCGGTGCCGATAACGGCCGACTCAGTGCAGGTCGGTGACGCGATCAGCGTCGGCGGCCGGACGCTGATCGTCGCGGATCTGTGCCAGCTCCCGGGTGGTGCGGGCAAGATGGTCCGTTTCCACAGTGGGGAGCGGCTGACGCTGCATCCCCGGTCCGTGCTCGTGGCCACCCGGATCGGGCCGCCGCCTGTCCGCGCCTACCGGCGGCGGGGGGCCGAGCGGTGACCCCGGTGCCCCGGCTGCCGGACCTGATCCACGCCGACGACCGGCCCGTTCCGCCGCGCCTTGGCGATGGAGCGGACTGGGTGCTGGGCCGCTGCTGGCTCTGGTGTGCCAACCGGTACACCTGGGTGCTGTGGCTCGGGCCCGCGTCCACCACCGGGCATCACGCGTCGCTCTACGCGTGCGAGTCCTGCGTGGACCGGCTGCACCACACGATCATCGACTACAGCGAAGCCATGGCCGACGCCCCCACGGACGCCACCGGCATCCGCGTCCCCCTCTACCTCAGCCCCAAGGACCCACCCCGGCCCGGCTCGCTGTTCTACCGCCAGGCGCGGCACCGCCGCCCCCGCACGGTGCTCGGCCGGCTGTGGCACCGCCTGATCACCGGCCGCGACGCGCCACCGTCCCGGTAACCGATGGCTGTGTGGCCGAGTGCGGCGGCTCATTCCACACCACAGACCCGGTCGCGTTGTCCGCACCGGGTCTGTGCCGGGGAATCCCTGCGGTTTGCTCCGAGTGCGGCCAGGCCGCAGCTGTGACCCTCGATGATGGCGCGCTCACCCGCGAACCGATCGGCGCGGCCGTTTCCTCCGGAGCCGTGGCGTCAGCCCCCGCCTTGCAGCCGATCCAGCGCAGCGCACCACCGACAGGCCCCTCACCAGGCCGAATCGTCCATATCAGGTGTCGGAGCAGCGTGGAGGGCGAGATCCCGGTACGGCAGGTCAATGGTGGGGCTCGGTTGAATGCGTGCATGGCTTCATCCAGCGCCACAGAGGTGACTCCGGGGGCCTCCACCAACGTCAGACGGACGTCGTCCGGGAGTGGGATGGAGGAGAACTGGGAGGCCAGGTAAGCGATGGCGGAGCCTCCGCCGGGGCCGACCTCCACGAGGTGGGGACTGTGGTGACGGATCCGCCGGAGAGCTTCCAGCATGAGGAACGCCTTCTCCTCGCCGTGTGTGTTGGCCGCGACATCGAGGTAATCGGATGAGGTCTTCAAGGCGGTGGAAAACGTCGGACCCGGCACGTCCACTCCTCATTGAGCGCGGTCGGCTGCGGTGGTGTGTCCGCCGGCTGATCGGGGACGAGATGGGTGTCGGCTCGTAACCCGGGCCCCGCGGATACCGGCAGAGCGGCAATGGCTCCTGGACAGGACCGTATGCTGGGCTGCCACCCCTCGGCGCGCGCATTGCTCCGGATTGTGCGAGGCCCTGCCGGGGCTTGCGACTGATTGCCTACGAGGGACCAAGAGCGGATCGCGCGCGGCCGATCAGACGCCGAGCCGGGGCGCCGTACACAGCGGACTCCTCGAGCCACTGCCAAGCCCGCTCGTACACGTCCACATCGTCATCGCCTGTCAACCACAACTCTTCGCTGATCGTCTCCACGATGACGAGCCGACGGTCGTAGATCCAGAAGGCGTGCGGCGCCGTCCGGCGCAGTCGCGCACCGAAGGGGATGATCCCCACCTCGATGCGCTGTTGACCCACGAGGTTGAAGAGCCGGCCCAACTGCTGCGCCATGACCTCGACGGGACACGGCCGGTGGTACAGGGCTGCCTCGCAGAGAAGGAACTGGAACGTCTTATCCAGGTCGTACAGGGCCTCTTGCCTGCGCATACGCTTCGCGACGGCCGCGTCGGTCGTTCCGGGGATGCGGCGAAAGCCTGCGACGGAGTCGAAGACGACATGAGCGTACTCGGGTGTCTGGAGCAGGCCCGGTATCCGGGACACCTCCAGGGCGCGGATCCGGCGGGTGCTCTCGGTCAGGCGGACCGCGATCTCCTGCCGCCCCTGGAGGCCGCCGGCCAGTTGCCTGCGCCATGACCGGTAGCGCTGTTTCAGGTCGAGGCCGGCCAGGAGGCCGTGCAGTTCCTGTTCGACATCCGGCCGGTCAAGGGCTTACGCCCACGCGCTCAGGTCGCTGCGGCTGGGTGTCTGCTTGCCGTTCTGCATGCGGCTGACCTTCGAGGGCTGCCAGCCAAGACGCGTGGCAAGGTCCTTCCCCTTCAGTCCCGCCTCGGTGCGCAGTTCCCGCAGGCGCGCACCGAGGGCCTCGCGGGCCGTCTGGAAGTCGGTCGTCACTCCGTCGAAGCTACCTCGCGCGCGAACTCTCCGGTGGGCACGGCGTGATGCCAGGCAGCATCCCGGGCTTGGCAGGCGGCGAGCACTTCTGCGGGGTCCTCGGTAACGTGCACCCCGAGCGTGGTGTCTCCCTCGTCGAACACGAGCCGGGCCACGATCGTGGAGTCGAACAGCCAGAAATCGAACTCCGGCAGGCGAAGCCGCTCGGCCTGTGCACGGGTGAGATTGCGGATGTCCTCACCGGCCGAGACATTGCCAGGCGCGCTCGCGAGCAGGAACCGCTGCCCCTCCGTGGGCGGGTCATCCACCAGGCGGACTCGAGCGAACCGTTTTCCGAGCCTCGTCTGTGCGGTGACATTCTCCAGCCAGCCGCTGGCTTCGTCGGTGATGCACTCACCTCTCTGCCAGCGCGTCCACTTCGGGCTGCGCCGGTCGGAGGCATATCCGCGGCGGGTCTCCAGCCGCCAGGCGGTGTGCCGGAACTCACGGAAGAGGTGGGCGATCGAGGCGAACGGACGCAACGCGGGTGCCTCGGTTCTGGGCGCGTACCGGGTGAGCAGGCTGCGCGGGACCCGCACGAACGTCTCGGACGGCTTGACGTCTCGCAGTTGCACCAGATGTCCGGGGTCGGTCTCGCGTTCACCCTGGACAAGGACATCGTCCGTGCCCTCGATCTCGTACAAGGTGGGGCAGTCGCCTTCGTCACTGGTCGTGCCGATCAGCCTGAGCGTCATGGAGCCTCCGTTATCCGGACGTTGGTTGTCCAGAATGCGCGCAATGGCATGTCGGCGCGCGTTGATTGCGGCAGATTGCGCGGGAAGGAGCGCAACTGCTGATGGCGCGCAACCACTGGGGCAACGATCACGGAGCGTCGTGCCGGGCGTCCTCCCTGCGCAGCAGGGCGACCACCTCGGCGGCCGTGGTCGCCAGGCGGTCGCGGGCGGTGGTGAGCTGGGCGGGGGTGACGCCGTGGTCGCGGGCGGCGTCGCGGATGTCGTCGCGGAAGCGGTCCAGCAGGCGTTCCAATTCGCGGGCGGCCTCCGCCGAGGTCTCGGTGTCCGCGTGGTCGCCGGGGGTGGGCTCGGGGCCGGGGCCGGCGGGCTGCTCGTGGCCGCCCATCCAGGGGACGTAGGGGGCGTATACGCCGGGGCCCCAGCCGCTCAGGCCGTGGCTGAGGCCGTCCAGGCCGACCCGGACCGCGCCCTGCCAGTCGCCTGCCGCGGCGTGCGAGCGGACCTGCTCCTGGAGCCGCTGGGCCGCCTGCTCGAACTCGGAACGGACCTCCTCGCGGGCCGCTTTCGCCTCCTGGCGGGCGCGGCGGGCCTCGTCCCTCGCCCGGCGGGTCTCATCCCGCCGGCCCGCCGCGCCGCCGCGCGCCTGGGCGGCGGCCTGGCGCATCTCCTGGCGCAGGTCGTGCGCGGAGCCGCTGACGTCCTCCCGGATGCCGTCGGCCAGTGCGGTGAGCGAGGCGTTGATCTCCCGCTCCAGTGCGGCCAGTTCATCGGCTCTGGCGGCCAGCTCCCGGCGGCCCTCGGCCGTCAGGGAGTAGACCTTCCGGCCGCCCTCGTCGGTGTGGGTGACCAGCCCTTCCGCCGCCAGCTTCGCCAGCCGGGGGTAGACCGTGCCGGCGGAGGGCGCGTACCGGCCGTGGAAGCGTTCCTCCAGGAGGCGGATGACCTCGTACCCGTGCCGGGGGGATTCGTCGAGCAGCTTGAGCAGGTACAGCCGCAGGCGGCCGTGACCGAAGACGGGGGGCATGGCGGGGGTCCTTTAAACGGGGAAGGCGGAGGCAGGGGCGGGGGAGGCGTCCTGCTCGTGGGCGGCGGGCGGGCGGCGCAGCACGGTGATGCCACCGGAGACGGTGCTGCACGTCAGCCGCCCGGCGCCGGAACCGAGGACGCCGGTGAGCTGCTTGGGGCCCCAGGGGCCGTGCACCGACAGCTCGGGGAAGGCGCTGGAGACGGCCCCGCCGACCGTGTTCCCGGCGACGGTGAGGCCGATCGACGCGGGCAGCCGCAGCGCCACGTCGCCCGAGACCGAGGTGATCGTGAGGTCGGCGACGTCGCCGGACGGCAGGAGGTCCAGGGCCAGTTCGCCGCTGACCGTGTCGGCGTGCAGCGCGGGGCCGCGGCCCTCCACCACCGTGAGCCCGCCCGAGACCGAGGTGAAGGTGAGCGGGCCGCCGAGCGACTGGGCCTCCACATGCCCCGAGACCGTGTCGGCCGTGACCGCGCCGGCCAGGCCGACCAGCGTGGTCTGCCCGGTGACGCCGCGCACCTCCGCGTCCGCGCGGACGCCGCTGACCACGGCCGACGCGCTCACGGTGCCGGCCGAGAGCCGGCAGTCGGCCGGGACTCTGATCGACACCACGGCCGCGCGCTTCATCAGCCGGCGCGGGCGCTTGGGCCAGCCCTTGAGGAAGCTCTGCCAGGGCAGGTCGTCGTAGCCGACCGTCAGCCGCCCGCCCTCGCGCTCGACGATCAGCGGCTCGCCCGTCACCTCGGTGATCTCCACCTCGGCGGTCGGGTCGCTGGTCCCCACCACGTTGACCGTGCCGCCGACGAGGCGGACGCGCAGCTCGCGGACGGGGTGCTCCTCGAAGGTGAGGGTCTGCGGTGCTGAGACCTCCCACCGGGACGTGGCGGCCATGGGTCCTCCTCCATGCATCACGGCACACGACGATATATCGTGTCGCTTCTCAGAACACGATATATCGCGTTGGGGGGAAGTCAAGACCTGTCGCGACAGGTCACCCTTCTCAGTCGTCCTCCTCGTCGTCCAGCCGCGCCAGCCACGTCGCGAGCCGCTCCACCGGCACCTCGAAGTCCGGGTTGAGATCGGTGAACGTCCGCAGCTGCTCGGCCACCCAGCCCAGGGTGACCTCCTCCTCGCCGCGCCGCCGCTCCAGCTCCTCGATGCCCCGGTCCGTGAAGTACACGCCTGCTCCCGTCGGAAAAAGAATGAAGAGAAAACCGAACGAAACCACCAGGATAGGCGGGCTTCCCCAAGCCACTCGCGCCTGTCGGTGGTGCCCGCTAACCTGCAAGGCACCAGCAGTCGCGAGCGACCACGGGGGGCCTCGATGAGCAAGGGCATCACCGAGATCAGCCTGCCGGACGGCACCCCCGTTCTGGCCCGGGTCTCCGGCATCGAGGAACTGCACCGCCCCACCGCCCCCGGCGGCTACGTCGACACCGGCATCGCCGATGCCGCCGTCGCCCGCCTCGACAGCCTGCGCGGCCTGATCGGCGGCGTCGCCGCCTCCCTCGCCGAAGGACTGCGCGGCGTGCGCCCCGATGAGGTCAGCGTCACCTTCGGCGTCGAACTCACCGCCCGCGCCGGGAAGATCGTCGGCCTGCTCGCCGACGGCGAGACCAAGGGCTCCCTCACCGTCACCCTCAGCTGGCAGGGCGCCCCGCCCGCCACCCCCGACCCCGCGCCCGCCCCACCGGGCCAGCGCCAGGGGGAGGCCGCATGAGCCCGTACGAGGGCACGGGGGGCGCACAGGGCGAGGACGTACCCCACATCGAGACCCTGTTCCGGCTCCTCAGCTCCGCCACCGTACGCATCCATGCCGCGCCCGAGGGGTATGCCGAGGGCGTGTCCGGCGCGACACCCTGGGGCAGCGGCTTCTTCGTCGCCCCGGGATGGGTGCTCACCTGCGCCCATGTCGCACTTCGCGGGGGAAGAGACGAGGGAGGCAAGCGCGAAGTGGGCCTGAGCTTCGAGGAGACGGGCGACGGCGGGGCCACCGTCACGCACACCGTGCGCGGCCTCGTCGAATGGGCCCAGCCCGAGCACAGCCCGCCCGGCGACATCTGGCCGGGGCCCGACCTCGCCCTCGTCCGGGTGCTCAACCCACCGCCCCACCCCTGCGTCTGGCTCAGCGAGCGCACCGCCCGCTTCACCCTCCAGGACGTCTACTTCTTCGGCTGGGGACAGCTCGCCGGCTCCGCGAGCCCGGTCGGCCCCGTCGACGGCCGCTGCACCGTCACCGGCCAGTACGGCACCGACGGCTGGCTCAAGCTCGGCAACCAGGACGAGATCCCGCACGGCGTCTCCGGCGGCCCCGTCGTCGACCTCTCCCGCGGCGAGGTCATCGGCGTCGTCAAGGCCTCCCGCTCGGCCGGCCGCGACGGCGGACTCGCCACCTCCATCGTCCAGTTACGCCGGATCGCCCCGCCCGCCGGCACGGTCGCCGCCGAGACCGAGGACACCTACCAGCACGTCATGCACGCCCATGACCGCTACCACGCCCAGCGGCACCGCGACGACGAGACCACCCGCGACACCTGGACCGACATCCAGGGCCCGCTGCGCGCCACCGCCCGGCGCGCCCTCACCGCCGGCCGCCGCGCCGAACTCCTCGGCCTGCTCGCCGAACTGCCGCCCCCGCTCTCCACCGCCCGGCTCGACGAGATCATCGCCCAGCTCACCGGCCGCCGCTACGACGGCATACTCCCCGCCCCGCGCGGCTGGCGCGACGGCCTGGGCATGCTCTACGACCCCCGCCCCGGACTTCGCGAACTCGACGCCGTGCTGCGCTACGCCGTGTACGCCGCCACCGCCGACCGCCCCTACCCCGCCCCCCGGGGCAGCGAACGCCGGCTGTGGGACTGGATCAGCTCCACCGCCGCCGGCGCCGAACTCGACCGCTGGTCCCGCCGCCGGCTGCGCGAGGAGTGGACCGAGCGGCTGTCCGCCCGCCGCGCCTGGCAGCACGACCCCTGGCCCGCCCTCGGCCACGCCGGCGCCGCCCCCGCCGCGCTGCCCGACCCCGCCGACGACGCCCCGCGCCCGTACGTCCTGCTGGAGATCACCCAACAGGGCTGGGAACGCAGCCGCTACGACTGGCGGGTGTGCGTCACCGGGCCCACCGGCGAACGCACCCCCATCGACGGCGAGGACCGCGTCCTCGGCCCCGGCGAGCCCTCACCGCGGCTGCGCGCCGTGCTCACCGAGGCGTTCCGGCGCGGGGACGAGCCGGGCCGCCCCGTCCCGCTCCAGGTCTCCCTGCCCTACGCCCTGCTCGGCTTCCCCGTCGACGAATGGCGGCTGCCCCACGACGGCCCGCAGCTCGGCGAACAACGCCCCGTCGTCGTCCGCTGCGCCGACCTCCCCTCCGCCGGCCCCGCCCCCGAGCAGGAGCCCGGCCACGAACACGGGCACGAAAGGGGCCACGAACCCGGCCACGAAAGGGGCCTGCCCCGGCACACCCGCTGGTCCGCCCTGCACACCGGCCCGATGCGCCCCGACCTCCTCGACTGCGCCGGAAACCACCCGGCCCCGCTCCCCACCTCCGCCGCACTCGGCGGCCGGCCCCCGGAGACGGTGCCGGTGCTCTGCCGCACCAGCACCCCCGGCGGCGACCCCGAAGCCCTGCGCCACGTCCTGGCCGCCGGCTACGACGTGGTGCTGTGGCGCCGCGAGATCTCCGCCCGCGAACTCACCTGCACCGACTTCCACGGCCAGGTGACCCGCACGGTCACCGGCGTACGCCGGGCCGGCGCACTGCCCACCGCCGTGTGGCGGCTGCGCGCCCAGGCCGCCGCCGAGGCGCCCGAGGCCGAATGGTCGCGCGGGCTCGCCCTCCTGTACGCCGACCCCGGGCACGCCACCGGGTACGACGACCCCCTGGAGATCCCGTGAGCGGCGACCGCCCGCCACGGGGCCGCCCCCGCCGCACAGCACCTGGCCGACCGAGTGACAGTGACGAGGAGAGCGCCGTGGCAGCCACCGACTCCACCCCGGACCCCGAACGCGAATGGCTGATCTACCGGGGGGCCGGTGAGCCGCACGACCGCATCCGGGCGCTGCCCAAGCCGCCGCCGTGGCGCGACTTCGACGGCCGGCCGCTGGTCGCGCCAGGCCCCGACACCGACAGCTCCTCCACCCGCAGGCTCGGCACCTACCGGCACCTCGCCGAGATGCACCGGCCCAGCGCCGAGGAGCTGGAGATCATCAACGCCGCGCTCTATCTGCGCCGCCCGCTGCTGGTCACCGGCAGCCCCGGCACCGGCAAGAGCACCCTCGCGCACGCCGTCGCCTACGAACTGGGCCTGGGCCGGGTCCTGCACTGGCCCATCGTCAGCCGCACCACCCTGGGCGACGGGCTGTACCACTACGACGCCATCGCCCGCCTCCAGGACACCCAGATCGCGGCCGGCAGCCGCGCCGCCGGCGTCCCGGCGCCCCGCGTCGGCGGCATCGGCAGCTATCTGCGGCTCGGCCCGCTGGGCACCGCGCTGCTGCCCACCGCCACCCCCCGGGTGCTGCTCATCGACGAGCTCGACAAGAGCGACATCGACCTGCCCAACGACCTCCTCAACGTCCTGGAGGAGGGCTGGTACGCCATCCCCGAGCTGGAGCGCGTCGCCGACCGCGAGCCGGAGGTGGAGGTCCTCAACGACGACGGCGTGAAGGTCACCGTGCGCGACGGCCGGGTGCGCTGCAACGCCTTCCCGTTCGTGGTGCTCACCAGCAACGGCGAACGCGACTTCCCCGCCGCCCTGCTGCGCCGCTGCATCCACCTGGAGCTGACCAAGCCCGACCACGAACGGCTCGCCTCGGTGGTGCGCGCCCAGCTCGGCGACCGGCTCGCCCACCTCGGCGACGACATCATCACCCGCTTCCTGGAGCGCTCGCGCACCGAACAGCTGGCCACCGACCAGCTGCTGAACGCCATCTACCTCACCCACCACGCCGAGCAGCCGACCCGCGACCGGCTCGCCGACCTGCTCATCCAGCGCCTCGACCGGCCGAGGTGACGTCATGGGGGACAAGCGGGCCGCCCGCCACCGCGATCAGCTGGCCGAACTGATCGACGGCCTGCGGCAGGCCGGTCTCGAACCCGGCTCCCGGGAACTGGCCGAGGCGCTGTGGCTGGCCGGGCACCTCACCCCCGGGGAGCCGGCCACCGGCCCGGGCCCGTCCGGCGACGCCTCCGCACCGCGCGAGAGCGCCCCCACCCCGGACCACCGCCCCGGGTTCGGCGACGGCCCCGGACCCGCCCCCGACCGGTCCGCGCCGGAGGCCGGAAATCGCGCCGAGCGCCGGGCCTACCGGGATGATGAGCCCGTGCCGCTCTACCCCGACTACGCCGTGACCCCCGTCCAGGACCCGCCGGCCCCCGGCGACGCCCTGCGCGTCGGCGTGCCCGAGGCCAGAGCCCTCCCCTCCCTCCTCGAACTCGAACGCGCCCTGCGCCCCCTCCAGCGCTGCCGCCCCGCCGCCCCGCCGCCCGCCGGACCGGCCCGGCTCACCCTGGACGAGACCCGCACCGCCGAGAACACCGCCCGGGCCGGCGGCCTGCTGCTCCCCGCCTTCCGCCCCACCGGCCGCCGCGACCTCGAACTCCAGCTGCTGATGGACACCACCTCCGCCATGCGGGTGTGGCAGCGGCTCCTGGGCGAACTCGCCGACGTCTTCGGCCGCATCGGCGCCTTCCGCGACATCCAGGTCCACTACCTGCACACCCTGCCGGACGGCTCCATCGGGGTGAGCGGCCACTTCGACACCGACCCGGCGGGCCGGGACGGCGTGCTGCGCCCCGCCCGCCGGCTGCTGGACCCCACAGGACGCCGGCTGACCGTCGTGGTCAGCGACTGCGTCGGCCCGCTGTGGCGCGGCGGCGCCGCCCACCGGCTGCTGCACCGCCTCGGCCGGTACGGGCCGACCGCCGTCGTCCAGCCGCTGCCCGCCCGGCTGTGGGCGCGCACCCGGCTGCCCGCCAGCCACGGCGCGCTGCGCCGCGCCGAGGGCCCGGCCGCCGGCGCCCGGCTCCGCTTCACCCCCGACGACCCGGGCCACCGGCCGCCGCCCGGCGCCACCCCCGTACCGGTCCTGCCGCCCACCCCCGCCGCCCTCGGCTCCTGGGCGCGGCTGCTGTCCGGCGGCAGCGCCGCCCCGGTGCCGGCCGCCGTCGGCTGGGTACGTCCCGACCAGCCCGCCGCGCCCCCGGCGCGCCCCGGCAGCCGGTCCCGGCCCGCCGGCGAACTGATCGCCCGGTTCCGCGCCACCGCCTCGCCCGGCGCCACCCGGCTCGCCGTCCATCTCGCCGCCGCCCCGCTGTTCCTGCCGGTCATGCAGCTCATACAGCGCACCATGCTGCCCGGCACCGGCCCGGCCGAGCTCTCCGAGGTGCTGCTCAGCGGCCTGCTGCGGCGCGCCGGGGACGGCACCGGCGCGGACGGCCTGTGGTACGAGTTCGCCGACGGGGTACAGGAGGAACTGCTGCGCTCGCTCGGCCAGGACGAGGCGATGCTGGTCCTCAAGCACTGCTCGGCGTACGTCGAGGCCAGGTTCGGCAAGGGCGGCCCCAACTTCCCCGCGCTCGCCCTCGCCCAGCTGACCGGTGGCCGGCTCACCCCGGTCCCGTCGGCCGGGGGCGACCCGGAGGGCGAGCCGGAGCCGGGCGGCACCGGGCCGGCCCGCTCCCCGCAGCCGTTCGCCGAGGTCGCCGCCAAGGTGCTGCGCCGCTTCCTGCCCGGCACCCCGCAGCCGGGCGCGCCGGCCCCGGAGACACCCCCGGCGGTCAGCGACGCGCTGCGCCGCTCCCGGGAGCTGACCCGGCGGTTCGAGGACGACGGCGCGCTCCAGCATCTGCTGGACGCGGTGTGGCAGTTGGAGCGGGCCACCGACCAGCAATGGCTGGACGGCCGCTCCACCGACCCCGAGCTGTACGGAGAACTCGCCACCCAGCTGCTGCGGCTGTGGCGCCAGCAAGGCGAGGCCGACCTGCTGGAGCGCGCGCTGCGGGCCGCCCGTACCGCCGCCTCGCACCTGGACTCGCTGCCGGCCCGCACGGTGCTGGCCCGGGTGCTGCACGCCGCCGCGGGAGAGCGCCGCGAGGCCGGGGACGAGCGGGCCGCGCTGGAGCTGTGGCGCGGCGCCGACCGGGAGTTCGCCGCCGTGTGCGCCACCCCGGGGCTGCCGCCCGCCGAGGCGCTGGGCATCGCGCTGGAGCGGGTGCGGGTGCTGGAGGAGCAGTGGCGGCTCGGGCACGACGCGGGGCTGCTCCAGGAGTGCGTGGGCATGCTGGAGGCGATCGCGGACGCCTGGCCGGCGGGCGAGGCCGAGCCCAGCGGCCTCGCCCTGGCGCACGGCCGGGTGCTGCTGCGGCTGGCCGGGGCGGCGGCCGAGGAGGAGAACACGGAGGCCGCCGCCGTGTACGCCGAGCAGGCGGCCCGGTCGCTGGAGCGCGGCGGGGCGGCCCAGCGCGCCGAGTCGGCGCCGGTGCCGGCCCGGGTGCGCACCGAACTCCAGCTGGTCGACGCGCTGCTGCTCACCGCGAGCCGCTGGCAGGAGGCCGACAAGCACATCACGCTCGCCCGGCAGCTGACGGACGACCGGCGGCAGCGGGCGGCGGCCCTGGTGCGCGCCGGGCGGCTGGGCGTGCGCCGCTACCGGGCGCAGGGCGGGGCGGGCGATCTGGAGCAGGCGGCGCACTGGTTCGCCGAGGCGGCCAGGGCGGTGCCGCGCGACCGGCCGGACTACAGCGATCTGATCGCCGAGTGGGGCCAGGTGCTGCTGGAGCGCTCGGCCCTGCCGGAGGGCGGCGCGTACATCGGGCAGGCCATCCGGGTGCTGCGGGACTGCCGGATGGAGACCCCGGCCGGCGATTCGCGGCTGCCGGGGCGGCTGCTGATGCTGGGCCGGGCCCTGATGGCCCGCTACCGGGCCGCGGTGGACCTGGTGGACCTGCGCGAGGCCGAGCATCTGTTCTCGCTGGCGGCGCACGGCGCGGACGAGGCGATGACCCGGGCCAGGGGCTGGTTCGAACTGGGCGAGGCGCACCGGCACATCTACGGGCACAGCGGCAGCCCCGAGCGTCCCGAGCAGGCGGCGGAGGCGTACCGGCGGGCGGCGGCCGAGGCGCTGCGGGCGGAGCGCGCCGCCGCCCCGGAACGGGCCGCCGCGCCGATCCGGCTGGCGGCCACCGCGCAGCACCAGCGCGGCACGGTGTACCGGGCGGCGGGCCGGCCGCGCGCCGCGCAGGACGCGTTCCGGGCCGCGCTGGAGCAGTGGCGGCGGCTGCCGAACGGTCAGGAGGCGGGGGAGCGCAGCGCCCGGGCGCTCGCGGAGCTGACGTTTCCCCGGACCTGAGCGCGGGCATCTGGGATGGGCCGGTCGACGAGGGGGACCGACGTGGGTCGACCGGGCGGATGACCGCACAGAAGTGGTGGGACGACGATGTGCTCCGACAAATCAGCCGGTGCCACCGGGCTGCCCGAACTCCCCGATCTGCTCACGCTCGGCCTGTCCGACCTGCGCGCCCTCGACCATCCGGTGCTCAGTGAGGTGCTGGCGGAGCTGCGGGCCCGGGTGAGCGGCGGGCCGGCGGTGACCCTGTGGACCTTCGACGAGTTCGCGCCCGGTGACGAGTCCGGAGGGGTCGCGTGAACCAGCGGATTTCGGCCCCGGTGGGCCGGGAACCGGACGGGTTCGCGCCGTGGCCGCTGACGGGATTCGCCGCCGGTGCCGTACGGCCGGTGCCGTTCGACCAGTTCGTGGTGAAGATCCACAGCCGGTGCAATCTGGCGTGCCGCTACTGCTACATGTACTTCGCGGCCGACGGCGGCTGGCGGCGGCAGCCGGTGACGGCCGCGCCCCGGGTGCTGGAGCGTGCGGCGTCGCGCATCGCCGAGCACGCGGCGGCGCACCGGCTGCCGGAGATCTCCGTGGTGCTGCACGGCGGCGAGCCGCTGCTGGCCGGGACGGCCACGCTGGCCGGCTTCGTGGCCCGGGTGCGGGAGCTGGTGCCGGAGGGCTGCACGGTACGGGCCGGGGTGCAGACCAACGGCACCCTGCTGACCGGGGAGCGGCTGCGGGAGCTGGCGCGCGCCGGGATCGCGGTCGGCCTGTCCCTGGACGGCGGGCTCGCCGAGCACAACGCACGGCGCACGGACCACGCCGGGCGCCCCGCCTGGCCCGGCATCCGCCGCGCCGCCGCCCTGCTGGCCGGCCCGTACCGGCACGTGTACGGCGGCGTGCTGTGCGTCGTCGACCCGGCCACCGACCCGGAGCGGGTGTACACCTCGCTGCTCGGCCTCGACCCGCCCGCCGTCAACTTCCTGCTGCCGCACGGCACCTGGACCACCCCGCCGCCCGGCCTCCCCGCGGACGGCACGGCCACCCCGTACGGCGACTGGCTGGCCGCCGTGTTCGACCTGTGGTGGGACGCGGGGCGGCGGCGGACCCGGGTGCGGCTGTTCCAGGAGGCGATCGCCCTGCTGCTCGGCGCCCCGGCCGCCACCGAGGCGCTGGGGCTGCGGCCGGTCAGCGCGGTGGTGATCGAGACCGACGGCGCCATCGAGCAGCTGGACGCGCTCAAGACCGCCTACGAGGGCGCCGCCGCCACCGGCCTGGACATCCACCACCACCCGCTGGACGCCGCCCTGGCCCACCCCGGCATCGCCGCCCGCCAGGCGGGCCGCGCCGCACTCAGCGCCACCTGCCTGGCCTGCCCGCTGGCCGAGGTCTGCGGCGGCGGCAACTACGCCCACCGCTACCGGGCGGGCGAGGGCTTCCGCAACCCGTCGGTCTACTGCGCCGACCTGCGCCGCCTCCTGCACCACATCGCCCGCCGGGTCGCCGCCGCGGCGGTGCCCGCTTGAGCGGGCCGGCCCCGCCCGCCGCCCGCGCCTGCGCCGGGCCGGGGCCTGGGCCTGGGCCGGGTCCTGGGCCGGGCCCTGGCCCGGGTGGGTCCGCCCCGCCCGGACGGGGCGGCGCGCCACGGCTCATCCCGCGCGTGGCCCGCGCCCGCGCCGTGCCCCGGCCGGGCGCCGGCCCCGCCGCGGCCCGGCGGTCCGGGTGGCGGGCCGGGGCGGGGTGGTGAGCGTGACGGGCGCGGTGCTCTCCGACGCCGAGGTGCGGGAGCTGGGCAGCACCGAGGCCGGCGCCGGGGCCCTCGCGGTCCTCGCCGACGGTGCGCACACCCGGCGGCTGCTGCTCTTCCGGGTACTGCTCGACGCGCTGGACTCCGGCGGACTGCCGCCCGCGCAGCGGGCCGCCGCCCGCGAGCACGGGGCGCTGCTGGAGGCCGCCGACCGGGCCGCGCCCGGCCAGGCCCGCCGGGTGATGTTCTATCCGCTCACCGGGCCGTGGGCCGAGAACTGCGTCCGCCAGCTCGACCGGGGCGCCCCCGACCACCGCGACATCGGCCACCTCGGCCCGGTCGCCGCCGCCGCTGCCGCCCGCGCCGGGCTCGGCTTCCGCACCCGCGTCACCCCGCACCGCGACGGCATCGCGCTGCCCACCCTCGGCCTGCTGCGGCACAGCGGCCCCGCCCGCGCCGCCGAACTGCACGGCAGCGGCGACCGGCTCGTCATCCGCCCATCCGGCGGGCCCGCCGCCGAACTGCGCCGCACCGCCGCCGGCCGCTGGTCCTCCCGCGATCCGCGCTGGTCCCCGCTGCCCACCCTGGCCGGCGGCCCGCGCCCCGTCCTCCTGGACGATCTCGACCCCTGCCGCGTCACCCCCGGCGCCGCCACCCCCGCCGGGCCCCCGCAGCAGCGCGCCCACTGGCAGGCCATGTGGCGCCGGGCGCTGCCGCTGCTCCGGCTGGGCGGCGCCGCGCGGGCCGCCGAACTGGCCCTCCTGGACTGTGTCGTCCCGCTCCCCGGCCCCACCGCCACCGGACGCCACACCAGCCACACTCGGGACGGGGCGTTCGGCGCGGTCCTCGCCAGCCCGCCGCCCAGCCCCGAACTGTTCGCCGCCGGGCTCGTCCACGAACTCCAGCACGCCAAACTCGCCGCGCTGCACGATCTGCTCCCGCTGCACACCGCCGGGCCCGCCCCCCGCCACTGGGCCCCCTGGCGCCCCGACCCGCGCCCCTTCGACGGCCTGCTGCACGGCGCCTACGCGCACCTCGCCCTCGCCGCCCTCTGGCAGCGCCTGGCCCTCACCCGCGAGGACCCCGTCGCCCGCGACGACGCCTGGGCCGCCCACGCCCGGTGCGCCGCGCAGGTCGGTGCCGTCCTTCCCGCCCTGCGCGGCGCACGCCCCCTCACCGACGCCGGGCGCGCCTTCGTCAAGGCCATGACCGCCCGTCACTCCCGGCTCGCCGACCACCCGCCGCCCCCCGAACACCGGGTGCGGGCGGCCGCGTACGTCGACACGGCGCGCTCGCTGTGGCACCGCCATCACCCGCCCTGACACGCCGTAGCGGTTAGCCTGAACACCACAAGCATCTGACGGGCCGCCAGGGGAGAAGGCGCGGTACGGGGGTCCGTTCCACAACGAAGGGGAGCTGTCGGATGGCCGGACTGCGCAGGACCACACCCGCCGAGCGGCAGAGGATCACCATCAGCTTCGCCGGGTTCAACCGGCCCTGGGCCGCCTGGATCGCCGACCGGCTGGAGCAGCACGGCTGCGACGTCGCCCTCCAGCGCTGGGACCCGGCCACCGAGATCCCGCTGGTGGAGGCGCTCAGCGACCTGCTGCTCACCGAGGGCCGGGTGCTGGTGATCCTCAGCGACTGGTACTTCCAGATGGGCCCGCGTTCCACCGAGGAGTGGAACCAGGCACTGCGCGCCGTGGTGGCGCCCAACCAGCGCAGGTTCGCCGCCGTCTCCGTCACCTCCGCCGCGCTGCCGCCCGCCGTCGCGGCGTTCGGCGGCGCCGCGGAACTGTGGGGCGTCGGCGCCCGCGAGGCGCACCGCCGGCTCTCCCACCTGCTCGGCCTGGACGGCCGGGAAGCCGACTCCTCCACCACCGTCGGCCTGCGCTCCGGCGCCCGCTTCCCCTACGACCAGCCGCGCGTGTGGGGCGGCGTGCCGCGCCGCAACATCCGCTTCACCGGCCGCGAGACCACCCTCCAGACCGTCTACCAGCGGCTGTCGGAGGCCGACCCCGGCACCGCCGTGGTCACCCTGCTCGGCATGTCGGGCGTCGGCAAGACCCAGGCAGCGGCCGAGTACGTGCACCGCTTCGGCTCCGCCTACGACGTGGTGTGGTGGGTCCCGGCCGACACCCGCGGCACGCTGCGCCAGCGCCTGGCCGAACTCGCCCCCGCGCTCGGCCTCACCACCGGCATCGAGTACGGCGAACGGCTGCGCGCCGTGCGCGACGCGCTGCGCCGCGGCGACCCGTACGCGCGCTGGCTGCTGGTGCTGGACGGCGCGGACGACCCCGGCGCCATCGCCGACCTGGTGCCCACCGGTACCGGGCATGTCCTCATCACCTCGCAGAACCGGGAGTGGGGCGAGCACAACACCACCCTGTGGGAGGTCCCGGTCTACGACCGCGACGAATCCATCGCCTTCGTCCGCCGCCGCGCCCGCCGGATCAGCACCACCGAGGCCGACGCGCTCGCCGAGGCCCTCGAAGACCTGCCGCTCGCCCTCGACCAGACCGCCGGCGCCCTGTCCGACTCGCCGATGCCGGTCACCGAGTACATCGAACTGCTGCGCTCCGGCGCCGACATCGAGATGGGCCTGCGCGTCTCGACGGCCTTCCCGATGACGTACCTGACGGCGTTCTCGATAGTGCTGAACCGGCTGCGCGAGACCGAGCCCGCCGCCGTGGACCTGCTGCGGCTGTGCGCCTGGTTCGCGCCGGGGCCGGTACCGCTGCGGCTGCTGCGCGACGTCCCCGCCCGCGATCTGCCTGAACGCCTCGCCCACCTCATCGACAACCCGCTGCTGTGGAACGCCGCGCTCAGCAAGCTGGTGCAGTACTCCGTCATCCGCCCCGACGACCCCGGCGACGGCGACGGCGAAGGTAGCGGCCGGCACGGCCAGGACGGCCCGGTGCCCGACACCGAGACCATCCATCTGCACCGCATGGTCCACCAGGCGGTACGCGCCGGCATGTCCGAGGCCGACAGCGACACCTTCTCCCGGGTGGTGCGCCGCGCGCTGGCCGCCGCCGACCCGCGCCGCCCCGACGACACCCGGCTGTGGTCGCGGTACGCCGAACTCGTCCCGCACCTGGAGGCGTCGGGCGCGCTGCGCAGCACCCACCCGGAGACCCGCCGGCTCGTCTTCAACTCCCTCACCTACCTGTACCGCTCCGGCGAGTACCGTGCCGGCATCCAGCTCGCCGAGGCCGCGGACGCCGCCTGGCGCGAGGTGTACGGCGAGGACGACCCGCTGCTGTGGGAGCTGGCCTCGCAGCACACCACGCTGCTGCGCGCGGTCGGCGAGTACACCCGCACCGAGCGGATGAACCGGGAGATCATCGACAAACTGGGCGCCGTCCGCGGCCCGAAGGACCTGGTGGTGGTGCGCGCGCACGGCGGACTCGCCGCCGATCTGCGGGGCCTGGGCCAGTACGAGGAGGCGCTGCTCCAGGACCGCCGGGCCCTGGAGCTGTACCAGGAACTGGTCGGCGACGGGGACGTGCGCACCCTCAACACCCGCAACAACATCGCCGTCACACTCCGGCTGCTCGGCCGCTACGCCGAGGCGCTCGAACTCGACCGCAAAACCCTGGAGATGCGCCGCGAGGTGCTGCGCTCCCGCAACCCCTGGACGCTCTCCTCCGAGCTGAGCTGCGCCCTGGACCTGCGGCTGCTGGGCCGCTACGAGGAGGCGCTGTCCCTTCAGGAACGCAACGTCGAATCGCACCGGCTGGTGCTGGGCCCGGACAACCCGCGCACCCTCACCACCGAGCTGAACCTGGCCCTGTGCCAGCACCGCACCGGCGACCGGGCCGGCTCCCGGGCGCTGCTGGCCCGGCTGCTGGAGCGCACCGAGGCGGTGCTGGGCGAGGAGGCGCCGCTGCATCTGAAGGTCGCCACCGACTTCTCCTTCGTGCACCGCGAGACGGGCGACCTCGACCAGGCGCGCGAGATCGGCGAGTTCGCGCTGGGCAGCTACCGCAGGCTGCTGGGCGACCGGCACCCGTACACCATCGGCGCGGGCGCCAACCACGCGCTGGTGCTGCGGGTGGTGGGGGAGCGGCGCGAGGCGCAGTGGCTCATCGAGCGCAGCCTGGAGGAGATGACGGCCGTCCTGGGCCCCGATCATCCCTGGACGCTGGGCATCGCGCTGAACACGGCCGTCGGCCGGAATCTGGAGGACGACCTGGAGCGGGCCGCCGAGCTGAGCCGGGACACCGTCCGCCGGGCCGCCGCCGCGCTCGGCCACGAGCACCCGCTCACCCTCACCTGCCAGCTGGCCCTCGCCTCCGACCTGCGCGGGCTGCGCCACCGGCAGGAGGCGGACCAGGTGGAGGAGGCGGCGCTGAACGGGCTGATCGCCTCGCTCGGCACCCACCACACGCACACCGTGGCGGCCCGCTCCCGCTCCCGCGTGCACTGGGACTTCGAGCCGCTGCTGCCCTAACCGGCACCGGCGCCCGCACCGGCACCGGGCGCCCGCACCGCGGCCCAGCCGCCGGCCCAGGGGCCGAGAGCGAAGCCGCCGCCGGGCGCCCGGCGCACCTCCACGGCGCCCGGCCCACCGAAGTGCGCCGGTATCAGCAACTCCCCGGTGCCGGCCGCCCGCTCCAGGACACGGCGGCGGCCGGCCACCGCCCGTACCGGATCCAGGCAGGCACCGCTGTTGGCGTCCGGCCGCAGGATCTGCACCGGGCTGTGCACCAGATCGCCCACGAACACCGCCCGGGCGCCCCCGGAGACGAGTCGCAGCACGGACGATCCGGGGGTGTGGCCCGGGACCGACTCCAGAGTGAGCCGGGCGTCGATCCGGTGGCTCCCCTCCCACAGCTCCACCACCCCCGCCCGGTGCAGCGGTGCGACGCTGTCCTCGTAGACCAGCCGGTCCGCCGGATCGCGTCCCTGCCCGTACCCGCCTGCCGGCCCGAAGTGGGCGTCGTCGGCGGCCGGGAGGAGGTACCGGGCGCGCGGGAACATCGGAACCCACTCCCCGTCCCGCTCGACCGTGTTCCAGCCGACGTGATCGACATGCAGATGCGTGTTGACGACGACATCGACGTCGCGCGGGTGCACCCCGGCCCGCGCCAGCAGCGCGGGGAAGTCGCCCGCGCACCGGTGGAACGGGGGCATCCCCGGCCGCTCGCGTCCGTTGCCCGCCCCGGTGTCCACCACGACGGTCGGCCCGGCGCCGCGCAGCACCCAGGTCTGGAGCGCGAGCACCGCCCGGCCGCTGACCGGATCCCAGTGGTCCGGCGCCAGCCAGTGGGCGTTCTCCCGCCACACCCCGGCCCCGGCCCCCGGGACGAGCCCGGTGGCCGGGGCGAACGGCCGGTGCCACTCGACGATCCGGATCACCTCCACCTCGCCCAGCGTCATGCTCTCCACCCATCCGCTGTCCTCTGTCATGCTCCGAGCCTAGGAACGCCGGATGACACACTCCATGCGTCAACGGCTCAACCGGATACGCATCCGGCTCACGGATGCGGCGGGTGGATATCCTGTGCCGATGGATGTGGTGAGCGACGCGATCTCCGCCGTCCACCTGGGGCACCCGTCCTCCCACCGGGTGCGGGCGGCCGGCGCCTGGAGCGCGCGCTCCGAGCCGTACGACGGCGCGGCCTGCTACGTGGTGCTGAGCGGCGGCTGCCGGCTGCTGCCCGACGGCGGGGCCCCGGTGCAACTCGGTGCGGGCGACGCGGTGCTGCTGCCGCACGGCACCGGCCACGTGATCACCGGCACGGCGGCCGGCCCGGCCGGCTCGCGCACCGCGGCGGTGCCCTTCGCACGGTGGCTCGCGACGGCGGAACCGGCCACCGGGCCCGTCCGCCCCGGCTCCGGTGACGGCGGGACGGAACTGCTGTGCGGCACGTACTGGCTGGACTGCTCCGGTCTGCATCCGCTCCTGCGGGAACTGCCGGACGTCGTCCACCTGCCCGCCCGGGTGGGCGGACACCCCGAACTGCGCGCCGCCATCGACCTGCTCGCCGGTGAGCTGGACACGCGGCGGCCCGGCTCCTGCGCCGCCCTGCCGAGCCTGCTCGATCTCCTGCTCGTCTACCTGGTCCGCGCCTGGCTGACCGAGGCCACCGGCGACCGGTGGCCCCGCGCCCTGGGCGACCCGGTGACGGCCGCCGCCCTGCGGGCGCTGCACGCCGACCCGGCCGCGCCGTGGAGCACCGAGCGCCTGGCCCGGGAGGCGGGCGTCTCCCGGGCCACCCTGACGCGCCGGTTCACCGCCCTGGTCGGCCGTCCCCCGATGGGCTACCTCACCTGGTGGCGGCTGATCCTCGCCGCCACCAGGCTCCGCGACACCACCGACACCCTGGCCGCCGTCGCCGGCCACGTCGGCTACGGCAGCCCGTACGCGCTCTCGCACGCCTTCGCCCGGGAGTTCGGCACCACCCCGGGGCGGTACCGGGTACGGGCCGCCGAGCGCGCCACCACCCTGGCCCGGCCCCGCCCGGAGCCCGGCAGCGGCCACCCCCGCTGAACCGCCCGGCGGGCGCCCCCACGGAAACGGCGCCCGCCCCCCGGCAAGGGGGACGGGCGCCGCTTCGTGCGATCGCGGGGCCTTCCTACAGCTCGAAGACCTCGTTGATCAGGGTCTGCTGCTCGACCTGGTGCCGCTTGGCCGAACCCACCGCCGGCGAGGACGACGCCGGACGCGACACCCGCCGCAGCCGGTTGGCGTCCGCCACCGGCTTCGAGCCGATGATCAGCTGGAGGTGGTCGACCAGGTTGAGCGCGATGAACGGCCACGCGCCCTGGTTGGCCGGCTCCTCCTGCGCCCACACATAGGTGGCCGCGTTGCGGTACCGGGCGATCTCGGTACGGATCTCCTCCGTCGGCAGCGGGTACAGCCGCTCAAGACGGATGATCGCCGTGTCCGTGACCCCGCGCTTGGCGCGCTCCGCCTCCAGGTCGTAGTAGACCTTCCCGGAGCAGAACACCACCTTGCGCACCTGGTCCGGGTCCACCGTGGTGTCACCGATCAGCGGCCGGAAGCCACCGGTGGTGAACTCCTCCGCCTTCGAGGCCGCCGCCTTCAGCCGCAGCATCGACTTCGGCGTGAAGACCACCAGCGGCTTGTGGTGCGGGTTGTGCACCTGCCAGCGCAGCAGGTGGAAGTAGTTCGACGGCAGGGTGGGCGCCGCGACCGTCATGTTGTTCTGCGCGCACAGCTGGAGGAAGCGCTCGATCCGGGCCGAGGAGTGGTCCGGGCCCTGGCCCTCGTAGCCGTGCGGCAGCAGCAGGGTGACGCCGGAGGTCTGGCCCCACTTCTGCTCCGCCGAGGAGATGAACTCGTCGATGACGGTCGAGGCACCGTTGGCGAAGTCGCCGAACTGCGCCTCCCACATCACCAGGGAGTCCGGGCGGGCCAGCGAGTAGCCGTACTCGAAGCCCATCGCCGCGTACTCGCTCAGCAGCGAGTCGTAGACGTTGAACCGGGCCTGGTCCTCGCTCAGGTACAGCAGCGGGGTGTAGTCCTCGCCGGTGTTCCGGTCGATGAGCACCGCGTGCCGCTGGCCGAAGGTGCCGCGCCGGGAGTCCTGGCCGGCGAGCCGGACGGTGGTGCCCTCCATCAGCAGCGAGCCGATCGCGAGCAGTTCGCCCATCGCCCAGTCGATCGTCCCCTCCTCGACCATCGCCGCGCGGCGCTGCATCTGCGGCAGCAGCCGGGGGTGGACGGTGATCCGCTCGGGGATGTTGACCTGCGACTCGGCGATCCGCTTGACGACCTCGGCGGAGACCGCGGTCTCCACCGCCACCGGGAACTCCGCCTGCGGGGCGGGCACCTCGGCCGGGGCCGGGGAACCGGTGGCCTCGCGGACCTCCTTGAAGACCTTCTCCAGCTGGCCCTGGAAGTCCTGGAGCGCCTGCTCGGCCTCCTCCAGGGTGATGTCGCCCCGGCCGATCAGCGACTCGGTGTACAGCTTGCGCACCGAGCGCTTCTTGTCGATCAGGTCGTACATCAGCGGCTGGGTGAAGGACGGGTTGTCCGTCTCGTTGTGGCCGCGGCGCCGGTAGCAGACGAGGTCGATGACGACGTCCTTGTTGAACGCCTGCCGGTACTCGAAGGCCAGGCGCGCCACCCGGCACACCGCCTCCGGGTCGTCGCCGTTGACGTGGAAGATCGGGGCCTCGATCATCCGCGCCACGTCGGTGCAGTACATCGAGGAGCGGGCGGCGGCGGCCGTCGCCGTGTACCCGACCTGGTTGTTGATGACGATGTGCACGGTGCCGCCGGTGCGGTAGCCGCGCAGCTGCGACATGTTGAGGGTCTCGGCGACCACGCCCTGGCCGGCGAACGCCGCGTCACCGTGGATGAGGATCGGCAGGACGGTGAAGTCCTTGCCGCCCTTGCCGATGATGTCCTGCTTGGCGCGGGCGACACCCTCGACGATCGGGTCCACCGCCTCCAGGTGGGAGGGGTTGGCGGCCAGCGAGACGGTGATCTGCTCACCGGAGAGACCGGTGAAGGTGCCCTCGGTGCCCAGGTGGTACTTCACGTCGCCGGAGCCGTGCATCGACTTCGGGTCGAGGTTGCCCTCGAACTCCCGGAAGATCTGCGCGTAGGACTTGCCGACGACGTTGGCCAGCACGTTCAGCCGGCCGCGGTGCGCCATGCCGATGACGGCCTCGTCCAGCGAGGCGGCGGCGGCCTCGTCCAGCACGGAGTCGAGCAGCGGGATGACGGTCTCGCCGCCCTCCAGCGAGAACCGCTTCTGGCCGACGTACTTGGTCTGAAGGAACGTTTCGAACGCCTCGGAGGCGTTCAGCCGGCGCAGGATGCGCAGCTGCTCCTCGCGCTCGGGCGGGGTGTGCCCGCGCTCGACGCGGTCCTGGATCCACTTGCGCTCCTTGGGATCCTGGATGTGCATGTACTCGATGCCGGTGGTGCGGCAGTACGAGTCGCGGAGCACGCCGAGGATGTCGCGCAGCGTCATCATGGACTTGCCGGCGAAGCCGCCGACCGCGAACTCCCGCTCCAGGTCCCACAGGGTGAGGCCGTGCTCGGTGATGTCCAGGTCGGGGTGCTTGCGCTGCTTGTACTCCAGCGGGTCGGTGTCGGCCATGAGGTGGCCGCGCACCCGGTAGGAGTGGATCAGGTCGAACACCCGGGCGGCCTTGGTGACTTCGTCGTCGTGGTTGACGTCGATGTCCTGGTGCCAGCGGACGGGCTCGTACGGGATCCGCAGCGCCTCGAAGATGTCGTCGTAGAAGTTGTGCTGGCCGAGCAGCAGCTGGGAGATCTGCCGCAGGAACTCGCCGGAGGCCGCACCCTGGATGACGCGGTGGTCGTAGGTGCTGGTGAGGGTCATCACCTTGGAGATGCCCAGGCGGTTCAGGGTGGCCTGCGAGGACCCCTGGAACTCCGCCGGGTACTCCATGGCGCCGACGCCCAGGATGACGCCCTGGCCGGGCATCAGACGCGGCACCGAGTGCACGGTGCCGATGCCGCCGGGGTTGGTCAGGGAGGCGGTGACGCCGGAGAAGTCCTCCATCGTCAGCTTCCCGGAGCGGGCGCGGCGCACGATGTCCTCGTACGCCTGCCAGAACTCGAAGAAGGTGAGCGTCTCGGCCTTCTTGATGCCGGCCACCACGAGCTGCCGGTCACCGTTGGGCTTGACCAGGTCGATGGCGAGCCCGAGGTTGACGTGCTCGGGCTTGACGAGGGTCGGCTTGCCGTCCTTCTCCTGGTAGGAGTGGTTGATGGCCGGCATCGCCTTCAGCGCCTGCACCATGGCGTAGCCGATGAGGTGCGTGAAGGAGACCTTGCCGCCGCGGGCGCGCTTGAGGTGGTTGTTGATGACGATGCGGTTGTCGAACAGCAGCTTCACCGGAACCGCGCGCACGGAGGTGGCGGTGGGCAGGTCGCGGGAGGCGTTCATGTTCTTCGCGACCGCCGCGGCCGGACCGCGCAGCGTGATCAGCTCGGGGCCCCCGGACACCTCCTCGGCGGGGGCCTTCGCCTTCGCCGGGGCGGGCGCCGCCTTGGCCGCCGGCGCCGGCTGTGCGGCCGGTGCCGGAGCCTGGGCGGCGGCCGGAGCCGGTGCCGCGGCGGGCGCGGGCGCCGCGGGGGCCTGACCCGCACGCGCCGGCGGAGCCTTCTCGGGGGCGGGCGGACCGTCCCCCGTCTGCTTGGCCTGGCCCGGCTTGTAGTCGGCGAAGAAGTCCCACCAGGCCCGGTCTACGGAATTGGGGTCCTGGAGGTACTGCTGGTAGATCTCGTCGACGAGCCATTCGTTGGCACCGAAGCCGGCGGCAGGGCTCTTCTGAGATCCGGCTTGTTCGGTCTCGACACCCGAGGTGTCCGTGGACTGTGGCGACACGGCGGCAACCGCCCTCTTCCGCTTCGCAAGGTAATGGACAGCGGGAATCAAGGCTACGCCTGTCGACCCCTCCTCCGCAGTCCTGTGGGGCCAGCAGTCGCGTACGTCACATTCCCGGTCGGGTTTCGGCACTCGATTGTGCGGGAATCGAACCGAGTTCGGCACGATCCGGGAACGACAAAGCAACGGCTGCCGCGGCGGCGCGGTCCGTTTCCGGGACGGAGCCGCCGCACCCCACCCGACCTGCGGCCGGTGGGTCCGGGCTGCTCCGCCCGTGGGCGAGCCTACGTCAACCCTTTACCTGGCTATTACCCGGGAGAGTGAGCCGGATGCGACAACCGCGT
The DNA here is from genome assembly GCF_900116145.1 of Streptomyces harbinensis. Taxonomy (GTDB): domain Bacteria; phylum Actinomycetota; class Actinomycetes; order Streptomycetales; family Streptomycetaceae; genus Streptomyces; species Streptomyces carpaticus. The sequence goes on from NZ_FPAB01000005.1 coordinate 539,190, forward strand.
ATGGATTCGGCCACACCGATCGTCCCACCGTGCAGATCCACCGCCCAGCGGGCGATCGCCAGCCCCAGACCCGTCCCGCCGTCACGCTGCGTGACGCCGTTGGTGCCGCGTCCGAACCGCTCGAAGACCAGATCCCGCTGGGCCGGCGGAATCCCCGGGCCCTCGTCCAGCACCTCCAGCACCAGGGAGTCCGCCGCGATCCCCGGCCGGGCCAGCACCGTCACCGTGCCGTCGCGCGGGCTGTGCTTGACGGCGTTGTCCACCAGATTGGTCACCACCTGATCCAGCCGCTCCGGATCGGCGTGCGTGTGCAGCCCCGGCGTCACGTCCAGCCGCAGCCGGACATCCGTACGGGAATGACCGCGCCCCAGCGCCATGTGCGCGCCGTCCAGCACCGCGCTCAGATACGGCTCCACCTGGAAGCGGCGGGGCGACAGCGGTACCACCCCGTTCTCCAGCCGGGACAGGTCCAGCAGCTGCTCCACCAGCCGGCCGAGCCGCTCCGTCTGCCGCAGCGCGGTGGCCATGGTCTGCGGATCGGCCTCCGAGACCCCGTCCACCACGTTCTCCAGGACGGCGCGCAGCCCCGCGATGGGGGTGCGCAGCTCGTGCGAGACGTTGGCGACCAGCTCCTTGCGGTGCCGGTCCACGGCCTGGAGGTCGGCGGCCATCCGGTTGAAGGCGTCCGCGAGGTCGCCGAGCTCGTCGCGCCGGGCCACGTGCACGCGTCGCCCGTAGTCGCCGCGCGCCATCGCCCGCGAGGCGGCCGTCATCTCCAGCAGCGGAGCGGCCAGCGAGTGCGCCACGAACTGGGTGACCAGCAGCGAGGCGATGATCGCGATGATGGCGATGACCTGCAGCTCGATGTCCGAGCGGTAGGCCATCAGGATCAGCACCGTGGTGATGCCGACCGAGACGATCACCAGCCAGCCGAGCGCGGCCTTCACCGAGCGGTACGGGTCCAGCGGGCGCAGCAGCGCCCAGGTGCGGCGGGAGAGCGGCACCCCGGGGGGCGGGTCGGGCACGGGCTCAGCCCTCGACGGGCGCCTGCCGGGCGACCGGGGGTTCCGCGGCGAAGCCGGGGGGAGTCTCCAGGGCGTACCCGACGCCGTGGACGGTGCGGATGCGCTCCGCGCCGATCTTCCTGCGGAGTGCCTTGACATGGCTGTCCACGGTACGGGTGCCGGAGGCGTCCGCCCAGTCCCAGACCTCGGCCAGCAGCTGCTCGCGGGTGAGCACCGCCCGGGGGGAGCGGGCCAGGCACATCAGCAGATCGAACTCGGTGGGCGTCAGGTGCACGTCCTTGCCGGCCGCCCGGACCCGGCGCTGGGTGCGGTCGATCTCCAGATCGCCCAGCCGCACGCTCCCGGGGCGCGGAGTGGTGGCGGCGACCGTGGCCCGCTCGACGCGGCGCAGCAGGACATGGGTGCGGGCGACCAGCTCGCGCATGGAGAACGGCTTGGTCATGTAGTCGTCGGCGCCGACGCCCAGACCCACCAGCATGTCGGTCTCGTCGTCCCGCGCGGTGAGCATGAGGACCGGCACCGGGCGCTGGGCCTGCACCCGGCGGCACACCTCAAGGCCGTCGAAGCCCGGCAGCATCACATCCAGGACCAGCAGGTCCGGGTGCCAGGACGCGGCGGTCTCCACGGCGGCGGGGCCGTCGGCGGCCGTCTGCACCAGGAAGCCCTCGGCGCGCAGCCGGGCGGCGATGGCCTCCACGATGGTCAGGTCGTCCTCGACCACCAGGACCCGGCGCTGGGCGCCCGGGGTGCTGGCGGTGGCCGCGCCGTGGCCCGTCGCGCGTTCGCGGATCTGCTCGTCCTGCTCCGGGGCTCCGCCGTCGTGCGCCGGGTCGCCGGAGGGCGTCCGGTCGGCCGCTCGGGTGTGTGTCTGGGTCATCTTCCGCCCCCGGAAAGGTCCGTTGCCGGCCGGCTGGTGCCGGCACTCGTCTGGGTGTGGCGCTCGTCGGGTGGAACGCTGGGTAGTACCTGCAGCGTAGAGCCCGCACCTGACATGGGGCTACGCGGATGGGCTGGCGTAATGATGGCTGGCGAGAAAGAGCACGTCGGGTACGCCCCGGGCAACCGGTATCTCTTCGGTGCGCACCGTGGTGAATCCGGCATCGCGCAGGTGTCGCTCGAATGCGGGCGAGGGCAGGGCGGACCAGATGACCAGGACGCCGCCGGGGGTGAGGGCGGCGCGGCAGGCGGCGAGTCCGGCGGGGGAGTAGAGGCCGGCGTTGTCGTCGGTGACGGTCCAGTCGGGGCCGTTGTCGATGTCCAGACACAGGGCGTCGTACCGGCCGGGCGAGGCGGACAGATGGCCGAGCAGCTCGGTGTGGAGCAGCGCGGTGCGCGGATCGTCGAGCGCGGCCCGGGTGAGCGGACGCAGCGGGCCGGTGCGGTGCCAGTCGATGACGGCGCTCTCCCGCTCGGCGACGGTGATGGAGCCCCAGCGCGGTGAGGCGGCGGCCTCGTCGAGGGAGAAGCCGACGCCGAGCCCGCCGATCAGCAGGGCGGGGGCGGCCGGTGGCGCGCCGGGCCCGGTGTCCAGGGCGGTGAGCGCGGCGCGGATCAGCAGCCGTTCGGAGCGGCCGTCCGAGGTGTCCATGAGGAACGTGCCGTTGGCGATGATCTGGAGGAGACCGCCGTGCCGCCGCAGCACCACTTCGCCGTACGGTCCGGTGCGGCGGTCCAGCACCAGGGGGCGGTCGTCGGGGTGGTCGTCACCGTGAACCGTCATGGTCACATCCTCGCGCAGCGGGCGGGCACCGGGAGCAGGCGGAGGGGCGTCAGCCGCCGGTCAGGGCGAGCAGGGCCGAGGCGTCGTCGTGGATCTTGCCCCGGGGGTGGACGGTGCCCGCCGGATCGGCCCGTTCGGCGGCGCGCACCCGGGCGATCAGGCCGTGCGGCCCCGCCTCCTCCAGGACGCCGAACAGCCGGGTCCAGTCGCCGAGCCGGAACACCTCCGTCCAGCGGCTCGCGCCGTCCGTCAGCGCCGCCAGCGCCCGTACCTCCGCCCGCGGCACCGTGCCGGTCACCGCCCGGTGCGCCACCGCCGGGTCGGCCGCCGCCGTGAAGAAGCCGCCGGGCGCGTTGCGCAGCCCCTCCACCCGGGCGGCCCGCCCACCGGGCGGCGCCGTGCGCGCCGCCGCCAGCACCTGCTCCAGCCGGTCGTCCAGCACCGGCCGCACGGTGCCGTCCTGATGGCGGATCAGCAGCACGGTGTCGCACAGCACCAGGTACTCGACGGTGTGCTCCGACCAGCGCGCGCAGACGACCGTGGCCTGCGGTGTGCGGGGGTGAGATAGTTCACACGTCGTGCGGTGGGAGGCGGCGGTGCGGGTGATGGCCCGTGCCAGACACTCCGAAAGCGGGACGTCCGTCAGGGAACCGGACAGCTCCAGCAATGCCCCGCCGAGCCGCGCCGTAAACCACGGGACCCCGTGCACGCAGCCGTCGTCACCGGCCGGCGGGGTCACCCCGTCCAGCAGTACCAGTGCTCCGCCGTGTCCGGAGGCCGGCTGCGCCGTCGCGCAGAAGTCCTCGTTGGGGTGGCCGGAATCCCCCGGTTCCGTTGCTGACTGAATGTACATGGCAATAGCCGTCCGTGGTCCCGGATTTGTCGGGGCATCCGATGTCATGGCCCGTTAAGTTTGGTGGCGCGCGCCGATCCTGTCAGGGCGGCCGGGGGAATTCCAGTCGAATCGTGCGTTGCCCTGGTGGGGCCTTATCCTCGGCTTGTCCACCGACCCCGGGTGTTGTTCACTCCTTCGGGTGGCCGGTTCAGGGACGCCGCCTTTCCGCCCGTCAGCGCTGGCAAGGTCGTGCTGACCGAACGCGGGACCGGCGTACCTCCGACGCGCTGGACCCCCCAGCCGGCCGCTCGCCGGACGCCAGGATGAGAATGCGAGCACAGGTGCGGAACACGACACTGCGCGATCCCGCCGAACCGGCAGCCCCCCGCGCCACCCGCAGACGGCGGGGCAGCCGGGTCCGCAGCCGGCTGCTGATCGGCGTGTTCCTCAGCGGCGTCGCCGTGCTCGGCGCGGGCGCCCCGATGGTCGTCTCCGCCGGCAACGACTACAAGGACGCGCAGCGCCTCGCCGAGGAGACCGCCGTCGCCGAGCGCGCCCTCACGCTCGCCCACACCCTGGCCGACGAGCGCGACACCCTCACCGCGGCGGTGGCCGCCGCGGCCGTCACCGGCAGCCGGCAGCCGCTCGACTCGGCCCTCAGCCCGGAGAACCGCGCCCGCGCCGACCGCAAGATCACCGAGCTGCGCGCCGAACTCCCGGCCGCCGCCCGGGATCCGCTCACCGACCTCATCCCGCTGCGCGACGCCGCGGTGGCCGGCGAGGCCGCCCCGGAGGAGATCAGCGCCGGCTACACCACGATGATCAGCGCCCTGGAGGGCCTGACCCGCGACACCACCCGCGCCACCCCGCCGGACGCCGCCGACCCCACCGCCGACGCGCTCCCCGACCTGATCCGCGCCACCGACTCCTCGGCCGCCACCCGCGGCCTGCTGCTGGCCGCCCTCGTCGGCACCGGCGAACAGCTGGAGCTGTCCCGGCTCGTGCACCTGGAGCGCGCCCGCGAGGAAGCGGCGCTGGCCGACTTCGCCGACCTCGCCGGGCCCAGCGCCCGGGACGCCTACGCGGAGGCCGTCGGCGGTGAGGAGAGCGACACCGCCGAGGAGTACCTGGCCGGCCTCGCCACCGGTACCGGCTTCACCGCGGCCGACCGCGCCCTGGACCGGGGCGACGTCCACGACGCCCTCGCCGCCCGCACCGCCGCCCAGCGCGCCGTGCTCGGCGAGCTGAGCACCGAGCACACCGCCCGGCTCGCCAAGGCCCGCGACAGCGAACTGATGGCGCTCCAGATCAAGTCCGGTGTGGTGCTGGCCGCCTTCACCCTGGTCCTGGTCGTCTCGGTGCAGACCGCGCGCTCGCTCACCCGCCCGCTGGCCGCCGTCCGGCTCGGCTCCAGCCGGGTCGCTGCCGACCCCACCACCCAGGAACCCGTCAAGTACGCGGGCCGCAACGACGAGTTCGCCGAGGTCGTCGCCGCCGTCAACGCGCTGCACGCGCGCGCCCTGGACCTGCACCAGCGCGCCCTGGAGGCGTCGCGGGACAGCGGCGGGCTGCGCGCCGAGCGCGACCGGCTGCTCGTCGAACAACAGGAGCTGGGCGCCCAGCTCCAGCAACTGCACGGCGCGGTGCACGGCATGTTCGCCGACCACGCCGAACGCATCCTCATCCTCGTCTCCGAACAGCTCGCCGTCCTGGAGGGGCTCGAGGAGCACGAGACCGACCCCGACCAGCTGGCCGTCCTGTTCTCCCTGGACCACCTGGCCGCCCGGGTGCGCCGGCACGGCGAGAACCTGCTGCTGCTGGCCGGCGCCGAGCCCGCCGTCCAGCCCACCGAGCCGATGCCGCTCATCGACGTCCTGCGGGCGGCGGTCAGCGAGATAGAGCGGTACGAGGTGGTCGAGACCACCCCGCCGCCGGCCGTGCGCATCATGGGCGTCGCCGCCCGCGACCTCAGCCACCTGCTCGCCGAACTGCTCGACAACGCCACCGCCTTCTCCCCGGCCGGTGCCCGGGTCCGGCTCACCGGCTGGTGCCCGGGCGCCGGGCAGGTGCTCACCCTGCACGTCGAGGACGAGGGCCCCGGGCTCTCCGAGCAGCGCATCGCCGAACTCAACGCCCGCCTGGGCGACTCCACCACCCCGCCGGCCGGCGCCGATCTCGGCCCCGGCATCGGCATGGGCCTGTACACCGTCGCCCGGCTCGCCGCCCGGCACGGCCTGGGCTGCTGGCTGCACGCCCGGCCCGGCGGCGGCACGGTCGCCGAGGTGATCGTCCCGGCCGCGCTGGTGGAGTCGACGCCCGCCGGGTACCCGCCCGTCGACGGCACCGGCGCCACCCCCACGGTGACGGGCACCCAGCCGGTGCCCACGGTCACGGCGCCCACCCAGGACGCGCCGGCCCCCGCCCCGGCACCAGCGGCTGGGGCGGCCCCGGCCGTCCAGGTGCCCGGCCAGCGGGACGCCACCACCCCCACGCCCCCCACCCCCAACCCTCAGGAACACACCCGGGCGGCGGACACCGCCGCCCCGGGCACCGGTTCCTGGACCCCGGAAACGACGGAGAACGGCCTGCCGGTGCGCACCCGGGGCGTCACCCCCGTAGGCTCCATGCCGGCGGCCGAATCCCCGGATCTCACACCGAACCGGGGCACGGACGCCGAGGAACTACGGCGGCGGCTCGGCGGCTTCCAGCGCGGCGCACGTGCCGGGCACCGGGACGCCGCCGCGGAGGAGGACGGTCGCGCATGACAACCCCGACAACCCCGATGAGCGATCTGCGCTGGCTGCTGACGCGGCTGGTCGAAGAGGTGCCCGGCATGCGCTCGGTGGCCGTGGTCTCGGCCGACGGCCTGCCGCTGCTCTCCAGCCAGCCCGACGCGGCGGCCCGCAGCGGCTACGCGGGCCCGTACGGCGCCACCGCCGATCTGGCCACCGTGGTCTCCGGGCTGGGCAGCCTCACCCGGGGCGCCGCCCAGCTCATGGAGGGCGGCGAGGTACGGCAGACCCTGGTCGCCATGGACGACGGCAGCCTGGTGGTGATGTCCATCAGCGACGGCTCGCTGCTCGGCGTCTACGCCGCACCCGACGCCGACATCAGCATGGTCACCTACCACATGGCCCGCTTCGTGGGCCGCGCCGGCCACCTGCTGACCCCTCAGCTGCGCGCCGAACTGCGGGCCGGCACCGCCCCCGGCCAGGCGGCCCGCTGACGCCCGCTCACGGATGGTCGTAGCCGCTGTCCTCGCCCTCGCTCGCCCAGTCGGGCAGCACCGGGGGAGTCCACGACGGCAGCGGCTCGGCCTCCGGATCGGGGCGCACCGCCCCCAGCGGCGGGTTCGCCGCCAGCGGTGACACCTTGACCGTCGCCCCCGGGCGCGGCGCGTGGATCACCATGCCGTCGCCCGCGTACAGGCCGACATGGGTCGCGTCCTCGAAGTACACCACCAGGTCCCCGGGCCGCAGCGCGTCCAGCGGCACCCGCTCCAGCCGCTCCCACTGCTGCTGCGAGGTGCGCGGAACCGGCCGCCCCGCGCCCAGCGCCCACGCCTGCATGGTCAGCCCCGAGCAGTCGAAGCTGTCCGGGCCCTCCGCGCCCCACGCGTACGGCTTGCCCAATTGCTCGATCGCGTACCCCAGTGCCCGCTCGCCCTCGGCGGACGGCGCCCGGGACAGCTCCGCACCGAGCGTGCCCTCCGCCAGCAACTGTTCCTGGGCGCGGGCCGTCCCGGTCCGCTCCAGTGCGCTCAGCTCGGCCAGCTCCGGCTCCGACAACCCGGCCAGCAAGGTCTCCACCTCATCCAGCCGCTCCGTCACCGCGTCGCGCTGCCGCTCGCGTTCCTCGGCCAGCTCCTGCTGCGCGTCCAGCGCCGCGCGCGCCTCGCCCGCCAGCTCGCCCTCGTGCCGCTCGCCGGTCTCCAGCCGCTCCAGCGCGGCTGCCGCCGACTCCGCCGCCCGCTCCAGCGCCGCCGCCCCGGCCAGCTCCCGGTCCGGGTCGGACCCCAGCAGCAGCCGCAGCGAGGCGGGCAGGATCAGCCCGCCGCCCCGGTACTGCTCGCGGGCGAGCGCGCCGATGGCGTCCCGGGTGGCGGCCAGCTCGGTCCGGGTGGCCGCCAGCCGCCGGGACAGTTCGGCGACCCGGTCGCGCTGCGCGGTCAGCCGCTCCTCGGTCGCGTTGTACGCGTCGGTGGCGGCCCCGGCCCGTTCGTACAGGGTGTGCAGCTCGGCGAGGAGCGCGGCGGTGCCCTGCGGCCCGGAGTCCACCGGCTCGGCGCGCGCGGCCGGGGCGGCGGCCAGGGTGAGGACGGCGAGCAGCAGGGCCGGCAGCCGGCGGGGCCTGGTGATCATGCCCCGATCATGGTCCGGACGGCCGGGCGCGGCCCGCCGGGCGCGTACGGGAGAGTGACGGGACGGTGACGCGCGGTCAGCTCCCGGAGGAGCGGCGCCGCCGCCAGGGCCAGTGCGGACCGGAGGACGCGCGGCCGTCCGGGTCGTACACGTACTTCCAGCCGCGCGGCACCCGCAGCCGTTTGGTGTACCCGGCGGCCTCCAGCCGGTAGACGTGCACGGTGGCCGGGCCGCCGTCCACGCCGGGCACCGGCACCTCGTACGTCTTCGGCGGCTTGCCGGTGGGCCCCAGCAGGATGGGCAGGGTCCGCCCGTCCAGGGGCCCACCGACGAACGCGGTCTCCTCGCTCTTCACACCGGCCAGTCTCCCAGCCGGGCCCGGCGGCTCAGAACCGCAGATAGCGGGTGGGCTCGGAGACCGGGATGGTGCGGACGTTCAGCCGGTTCGGCTGGTGGTTGTTGAAGGAGCCCCGCCAGTTGTACTCGTGCACCTGGACGGTGCCGTCCTTGTGCACCGCCGTCACATAGGCGACGTGCCCCTGGGGGCCGGCCCCGGCGTGGTGCGCCGCCCACTGCGCCACATCGCCCACCCGGGGCGAGGTCGTGGTGGTGCGCGGGGCCTTCCAGGCGCGGGCGTCCCCGAGGAAGTCGGGCGAGGCGCTGCGCGGGAGGCTGTCCGACCGTATCGCCCAGGCCGCGAACGACACACAGGACGCCCGGTAGTAGCCGTGACCGTCGGTGTGCCGGGGATTGTCACCCCGCCAGGGGTAGTGGAACGGATCGACGTCGGTTGCGGCCGATGCGGTGGCGGATGCGGCCATCGCGGTGGTGGCGGGGAACGCGGTGGCGCCGCCGGAGGCGAGCGCGGTGACCGCGAGGAGAACCGCCACCACCCGGCGAGTGGCCTTGCGGGGCTTGCGCATAGCGGATGACCTGCTCCTTTCCGGGTGGGGTGATGACCGTCACCACCCCTTCCCCCTGGCGGGCGCCGAAGCCTACCCTGCTGTTCATGTCCGCACCCGCCCGCACACTGCGCCTCGCGCTGTTCGCGATGTCGGCCTGGTGCGTTGACGACGGTCTGTGTAGCCGCTGACGCCCCGGCAGCCCTCAGCGCGCCCGCCTCCCGCTCCGCACGCTCCCCCCACCCCCTTGCGCGCGCCCCCGCCAGGGGTGCGCCGCGCCGTACGTCCCGGAGACCCCCAGTGACCACCGCCCCCGCCGAAGCCGCCCCCGATACCGCGTCCGGAGCACGGACCTCACCCGCCACCGGCTGGCTGACCCCCGCCCCCACCTCCCTGCCCCGGCCGCCCGCCCCGCCGGCGCCGGCCGTGCGCCGCGGCCCGCTCGCCGCCTTCGGCGTCGCCGGTGCCGCCCTCACCGGCTATGTGTGGTCCGAACACGGCGCCAAGCAGGGCGTGCTGCTGCTGCTCGGCCTGGGCCTGGGCTTCGCGCTGTTCCACTCCCGGTTCGGCTTCACCTCCGCCTGGCGCCAGCTGGTCGCGGTCGGCAACGGCGCCGGGCTGCGCGCGCACGCCCTGCTGCTGGGCACCACCGCCACCCTCTTCGCGGTGATCATCGGTACCGGCACCGGCCTGTTCGGCTCGGAGCCGGCGCCGTCCGCCGGCCGGATCGGCCTCGGGCTGCTGATCGGGTCCTTCGTCTTCGCCATCGGCATGCAGCTGGGCGGCGCCTGCGCCTCCGGCACCCTGTTCGCGGTCGGCTCCGGGCAGTCCTCGATCGTGCTCACCCTCGGCGGCTTCATCGCCGGATCCACCCTCGCGGCCTGGCAGTTCGACCTGTGGCGGGACCTGCCGGCGTACGACGCGGTGGTGCTCTCCGACCATGTCGGCTGGCTCGGCTCCTGGGCCCTCACGCTGGCGGCACTGGCCGGCATCGTGGCGCTCACCCGGTACGTCCAGGCCCGCCGCAACCCGCCGCCGGCCGGGGTGGTGCCCACCGCCCGGGGCGCGGCCCGCGCGCTGCGCGGGTCCTGGCCGCTGGCGGCCGGCGCCGTCGTGCTCGCGCTCCTCGGCGCCGGGGTGCTGCTGGTCTCCGGCGGCGCCTGGGGCATCACCAGCGCGTTCGCGCTGTGGGGCTCCAAGATCGTCGGCGCGCTCGGCGGCTCCCCGGAGAGCTGGAGCTTCTGGCAGCAGCCGAACAACCAGGCGATGTTCGACGGCGCCGTGCTCGCCGACAAGAACAGCCTCACCGACATCGGCATCATGCTCGGCGCCGGCCTCGCCGCGGCGCTCGGCGGCACCTGGGCGCTGCACCGCGGCATCCCGGCCCGTACCGCGGTGGCGGCCGTGGTCGGCGGCATCCTGATGGGCATCGGGGCCCGGCTGGCCGGGGGCTGCAACATCGGCGCCTACCTCGCGGGCATCGCCTCCGGCAGCCTGCACGGCTGGATCTGGGGCGCGGTCGCGCTGGCCGGCACCTGGGCCGGGCTGCGGCTGCGCCCGCTCTTCGGGCTGGCCAACCCCCGGCCCAAGGACAGCGTCTGCTGAACCGCCGCTGCGCCCCGACGCGTACGGCCGGTCCGCACCCGGGGCCGGTCCGGCCCCGCCGGGTCAGTCCTTGGGGGCCAGCGCGGCCAGGGTCCGTTCCAGGAGCCCGTCCAGCTGGCCGCCCGGCTCCTCCAGCGCCGCCGCCCCGCGCAGCACGCCCGCCGTCTGCCCGTCCCGCCCGGCCGTGACCACCAGCTGCGCCACGAACTGGTCCATCAGCCAGTCCCGCAGCTCATCCAGCGCCGGCTCCTTGTTCTCGTCCAGCCAGATCAGCGAGGCCGCCTCCACCGTGGTGATCCAGGTGCGCACCACCAGCAGCAGCCGCGGCCCCGGCTCGGAGACCTGCATATGGGCGAATAACTGACCGGCGGCGGCGTGCCGTACCCGGTCCACGATCGTGGAGGTACGGGAGGTGCGCACCACGCTGCCGCCCTTGAGCAGCGCCACGAACCCCTCGTCGTGCGCGTCCACGAACGCCAGATAGCGGTCCAGGCCCAGCCCGAGCCGTCGGCTGAGCGGCCCCTCGTGCGGCACCGCGAAGCAGCCCTCCAGCTGGTCGGCGGCCTTGCGCAGCGCCGCCTCGTACAACTGCTGCTTGCCGCCGGGGAAGTAGCGGTACACCAGCGGGCGGGAGACACCGGCCTCGCGGGCCACGTCGTCCAGCGAGACGTCCTCGGGCGCCTGGCGGGCGAACAGCCGCTGGGCGCTGGTGATCAGCTGGGCATGACGCTCCTCGACGCTGAGTCTGCGGTAGGCCGGACCGGTGAGGGCGGGGCGGCTGCTCATGAACGGAAAGCGTAGTCCGCCGGGCGGCGGCGCCGGGGCGCGGACCGTTCCCCGGAACGCTCCGGCACCGCCCCGCACCTCACCCCCCGGCGCCCCACCCGCCGGGCGCGGGATGCTGCTGCCGGGCGGTGAGCACCCCCACCATGCGGCTCACGTCGGACGGCGACAGCACCCCGACCAGTACCCCGTCCTCCACCACCAGGATCCGCCGGGACGCGCCCGGTTCGAGCTGCGGCAGCACATCGGCGAGCGGGTCGCCCGGCGCCACCACCCGGGTCTCGGCGAGCGGCTGCATGATCTCCGCCATCGTGGTGCTCTCCCGCCCGTCCCGGGGCACCTGTCCGGCCCGCTCCAGCGTCACCAGGCCCACCGGCCGGCCGGGACCGCCCTCCGGCACCACCTCGACCACCGGGAACGCCGAGTGCCGCGAGCGCATCAGGACGTCCTCCAGGAACTCCCGCACGCTCAGCCCGGCCGGTACGGTCACCGGCGCGTGCGACATCGTCTGCTCCACCGACACCCCCGCCAGCACCTCCCGCAGCCGCGCCTGCCGGCCCTCCGCCGAGGCGGCCATCACCAGGAACCAGCCGATCAGCGCCAGCCACAGCCCGCCGAACGCCGCGCCCCACAGGAAGGAGAACAGGCCCAGACCCACCAGCACCCAGCCGAAGACCTGACCGGCGCGGGCCGCGCCCTCCATGGCCCGCAGCCGGTCGCCGCCGCGCCACCACAGGTACGCGCGCAGCAGCCGCCCGCCGTCCAGCGGGGCGGCCGGGACGGCGTTGAAGACGGCCAGCAGGATGTTGATCGCCGCCAGCCACACCGCCCCCTCCACCACCAGCGCGGAGGCGGACAGTGCGTCCAGCAGCCAGGCCAGCAGCGCGAAGGCGCCGCCCAGGATCAGGCTCACCAGCGGCCCGACCCCGGCGATCCGCAGCTCGGCGCCCGGGTCGGGCGCCTCGGTACGGATCCGGGTGGCGCCGCCCAGCAGCCACAGCACGATGTCGTCCACCCCCACCCCGTTGCGCCGGGCCACCACCGCGTGCGCCAGTTCGTGGGCGAGCAGCGAGACGAAGAAGACCACGGCCGTGATCAGCCCGATGAGGGTGTACAGCGCCCAGGAACGCCCGGGGTGGTCCTCCGGCAGCCGGCCGGCCGCCAGCCCGAAGGCGATCAGGGCGAAGATCAGCAGCACGCTCCAGTGGACCCCGACCTTGACGCCCATGATCCGCCCCAGCGGAAAGGTCGCCCGCACAGCCCGCCTCCTTCCGGATCGGCCCGGCCCGCGCCGGAGCCCGGGCCGCGAACGGAATACGCCGGGTACCCGTGCTGCGGAATCCCATTCCCGTCCCTAGACTGAACGACGTGGCCCGGCCCAATGAGGAGATCGAGGCGCTGCTCAACGAATACGCCGACCTCCTCTCCATCACCGGCGGAGACGCGTTCAAGGCACGCGCCTACGAAAAGGCGGCGCGCGCCATCGGCGGTTATCCGGAGGATGTTTCGCGGCTGGACGACAAGGGGCTGCGGGAGATCCCGAACGTCGGGAAATCCATCGCCGACAAGGTCGCCGAATTCCTGCGGACCGGCCATCTGAAGGTGCTGGACGAGCGCCGCACCGCGATCCCCGCCGGGGTCAGGGAACTGATCACCATCCCCACCCTCGGCCCGAAGAAGGCAATGCAGCTCCACCGGGAGCTGGGCATCGCCTCGGTCGACGCCCTGGTGAAGGCCATCGAGGGCGACGAGCTGCGCGGGCTGAAGGGCTTCGGCCCCAAGACGGCGGACAACATCCTGCACGGCGTGGAACTCATGCAGCAGGCCGGGGACCGCATCCTGCTCAGCGCGGCCACCGACATCGCCGAGGAGACGGTGGCGGCGCTGCGCGAGGCCACCGGCTGCGACCCCGAGCACTGTGTGTACGCCGGTTCGCTGCGCCGGATGCGGGAGACGATCGGCGACATCGACCTCCTGGTGGCCTCCGAGGACCCCGCATCCGTGATGGACGCGTTCATCGCGCTGCCGCACACCGCCGAGGTGATCGCGCACGGCGAGAAGAAGACCTCGGTGCGCACCGTCAAGGGGCTCCAGCTCGACCTGCGGGTGCTGCCGCCCGCGTCCTTCGGCGCGGGGCTCCAGTACTTCACCGGATCGCAGGCGCACAACATCCGCACCCGGGAGATCGCCGTCCGCAAGGGGCTGAAGCTGTCGGAGTACGGCCTCTTCCACGCCAAGTCGGGCCGCCGTAAGGCCGCCGCGACCGAGGAGGAGGTGTACGCGGCGCTCGGGCTGCCGTGGATCCCGCCCACGCTGCGCGAGGACCGGGGCGAGGTGGCGGCGGGGCTGGCCGGCGAGCTGCCGCGGCTGGTCACCGAGGACGACCTGCGCGGTGACCTGCACACCCACACCGATCTGACGGACGGTCTCTCCTCGCTGGAGGACATGGTGGCCACCGCGGCGGCGCGCGGCTACGCGTACTACGCGGTCACCGACCACGCGCCGAAGCTGTCCATGCAGCGGATGACGGACGAGAAGATCCTGGCGCAGCGCGAGCAACTGCGGGCGCTCGCCGGCCGGTACAAGAAGATGCGGCTGCTGCACGGCACGGAACTGAACATCGGCCCGGACGGCGAGGTGGACTGGCCGGGCGAGTTCCTGGCGGGCTTCGACCTGTGCGTGGCCTCCATCCACTCGCACTTCACCCTGGACCGCGCGGCGCAGACCCGGCGGCTGATCCGGGCGTGCGAGAACCCGTACGTCGCCGTCATCGGGCATCCGACCACCCGGCAGATCGGCCGCCGGCCGCCCATCGACGCGGATCTGGACGCGGTCTTCGCGGCCTGCGCCCAAACGGGTACGGCGCTGGAGGTGAACTCCCATCCGCACCGGCTCGACCTCAACGACGAACTCATCCTGCGGGCCAGGCACCACGGCGCGGTGTTCGCCATCGACAGCGACGCCCACTCCACCACCCATCTGGCGCACACACGGTACGGCGTGGGCACCGCGCAGCGCGGCTGGCTGACCCCGGACGAGGTGATCAATACCTGGACGTGGCAGCGGCTGAAGAGTTTCCTGGCGAAGAAAAGGAAAAGCGCATGATGGGGGTGCGGCTTTCCCCGTGCTTTCCCGGCTCTTTCTCCGGACTTTCTCGGCAACGGCTCGGTAACCGTCGGCGTAATTCACCCCGTTGAGGTGGCGGCCGGCGGACAGCGCTCACTATCGTGCGATGCCGTGAAGCGCGGACCGAGGGGTCCACGGAGAATACGGAAAATACGGGGGAATTCCTGTGCGCATACGGGTTCGACATGGTGTTCCGGCGGCGGTGGCCGCCGCCGCGCTGCTGCTGACCGGCTGCGGCGGTGACGACGACTCCGGCGGGTCGGGGGCGGCCGGCGGGTTCCTCTCCGGTGGCGGTTCCGGAGCGCCGGAGGGTGACAGCGGCGGGGACCGGGTGCCGCCGGAGCCGGGGGAGGGGGACGCCGGCTGGTACGCCCGCTGGGAGGGGGACGGCATCACCGTCTGGACCACGGCGGACGGTGTGCTGTACGGCAACTCCGCGACCGGCGATGTCTGCACCCAGAACGAGGGCATCCGGGGCGGTCTCGACTGGGAGCCCGTGCTGTTCCAGTGCGAGCAGGCGGGGCTGAAGAACGTCAGGTTCGAACGGGACGGCGACACGCTCTCGATGGAGTGGAGCGACCGGACCGAGGAGGTCGGCGCGGTGGAGAGCCTCGCGGACCGGACGGTGGACCTCGACGCGCTCAGGGCCGGTCTGTAGAAGGAGGGGTGTCAGGCGGCCCGGGCACGCTGTGTCAGGCGGCCCGGGCGCTGCCCGGGCCGGAGGCCGCCTCCGGCAGGTGAGCCAGGAACCAGTCTTGGGCCAGTTCGGCGACCTCCGAGAGGGCCCCGGGTTCCTCGAAGAGATGGGTGGCGCCCGGCACCACCGTCAGCCGGGTCTCGCCGCGCAGCTGCTCCTGGGCCTCGCGGTTCAGCTCGATCACCGGCTCGTCCCGGCCGCCCACGATCAGCAGGGTGGGCGCGTGCACCTCGGTCAGCCGGGGCCCGGCCAGGTCGGGCCGCCCGCCCCGTGACACCACCGCCGCGACGGCCCCGTCCCCCTGCTCGGCGGCGGCCCACAGGGCGGCGGCAGCCCCGGTGCTGGCGCCGAAGTAGCCGACGGGCAGTTCGGGATGGCGCTCGCGCAGCCAGCGGGTCGCCTCGCGCAGCCGGCCGGCCAGCAGCCGGGTGTCGAAGACACTGGCCCGGTCGGACTCCTCCTCGCCGGTCAGCAGATCGAAGAGCAGCGTGCCGAGCCCGGCCTGCCGCATCGCCTCGGCGACGAACCGGTTGCGCGGGCTGAGCCGGCCGCTGCCGCTGCCGTGCGCGAACATCACCACGCCGATGGCGCCCACCGGCACCAGCAGTTCGCCGGTCAGCGTCCGCCGCCGGCCGTCCCGGTCCACCACCGGGATGCCGGCCTCCTCGGGCCGGGCGTGCGCCAGACAGGCGACGACCTCCTGGTCGGTGGTCGGCGCGAAATCCTCGTAGAACTGCCCGACCGCCGCGAAGTCGGCCGGGGTCAGCGGACAGACCAGCTCATCGGCGTCCCGGCCCACCCGGGCCGCCCAGTCCGGTGGCGCCACCGGCACGGCGAGCACCACCCGCGCGGCGCCCCGCTCCCGCGCCGAGCGGCAGGCGGCCCGCGCGGTGGCGCCGGTGGCCATCCCGTCGTCCACGACCAGCGCCGTCCGCCCGCGCAGTGACACCCGGGGCCGGCCGGCCCGGTACGCCTGCGCCCGGCGGGTCAGCTCGGTCCGCTCGGTGCGCTCCACGGCCGCCAGCTCCCGGTCGGTGATGTGGGCGCCCCTGATGACCTCGTCATTGATGATCCGGGCGCCGTCCTCCCCGATCGCGCCCATCGCCACCTCCGGCTGGAACGGCACCCCGAGCTTGCGGACCACCCCGACGTCCAGCGGCGCCCACAGCGCCCTGGCCACCTCGGCGGCCACCGGCACCCCGCCCCGGGACAGCCCGATGACGACCACGTCCTGCCCGCGCAGGTGCCCCACGGCGACGGCCAGCCGCCGCCCCGCGTCGAGCCGGTCCACGAAGGTCATGCCTCAGCCCTCCTTCACCCCTTCTCCTTCCATGGCACCACCCCGGCTCCCATTCCGCACACCCCGGCCGCGGTGCCCCGCGCCCGGTGTCCGCCCGCCCGGATGGGTCACCTGCGGCGGCGGGCCGGGGAGCGGGCCGGGAGACTGGTGAGGTGTTTGTCCGGAAAGGCCGAAAAATCCGAAAGGGAGGCGGCATGGCGCGTTCACGGCGGCAGGACGCCGGGCTGCTGGTGCTGCGCGCCGGCACCGGCGGGGTGCTCTTCGCCCACGGCGCCCAGATCCTCTTCGGCTGGTTCGGCGGCCCTGGCCTCGCCGCCGCCTCCGTCGGCATGGAACGGATGGGCTTCCGCCCCGGCCGCCCCAGCGCCCTGCTCGCCGGAGGCTCCCAGCTGGCCGGCGGCACCCTGCTCGCGGCCGGACTCGCCACCCCCGTCGCCGGAGCCGTCGCCGCCGGCGCCATGGCCGGGGCGGTCGCCGTCCACACCCCGGGCGGCTTCTTCTCCGTCTCCGGCGGCTACGAGTTCCCCGCCCTCCTCGGCTGGACCGCCGCCGCGCTCGGCATCGCGGGACCGGGCCGCTACTCCGCCGACCACCTCACCGGCCACCGCCTGAACCGGCCCCGCACGGCCCGCCTCGCCTTCCTGGCCACCGCCGCCCTCACCGCCGCCGTCCTGCGCCGCCGCGCCGCCCGCCTCCCCCACGGACCCGAGGAGCCCACCCCATGACGACCGCACCCGCCGCCGTCCCCCTGCGGGAAGCCGACGCCGAGGCCCACATCGGCGGTACCTGCTTCACCACCGGACCACCCGGCCGCGTCGGTGCCGAACTGGAGTGGCTCGTCCACGACCGCGCCGACCCGCGCCGCATGGTGCCCGCCCGCCGTGTCGACGCCGCCCTCGCCGCCCTGGAGCGGCCCGGCACCGCCGGACTGCCCTGCGGCAGCCGGCTCACCCGCGAACCCGGCGGCCAGGTCGAGCTGAGCACCCCGCCCGCCGCCTCCCTCACCGAGGCCGTCCGCGCCACCGCCACCGACCTCGCCGCCGTCCGCTCCGCCCTGGCCGGCGAAGGACTGGCCACCGGCCCCCTCGGCCTGGAACCCGTCCGCGACCTGCCCCGCGTCCTGCACCACCCCCGCTACGGCGCCATGGAATCCTCCTTCGACCGGGCAGGACCGTGGGGCCGGGTGATGATGCGGGCCACCGCCTCCGTCCAGATCAACCTCGACGCGGGCGACGACTCGGACGGCCCCACCGGCTACCGCTACCGCTGGCGGCTCGCCCACCGGCTCGGCCCGGTGCTGGTCGCCGCGTTCGCCAACTCCCCGCTGTGGCGGGGCCGCCGCACCGGCTGGGTCTCCACCCGGCAGGCCATCTGGGCCCGCATGGACCCCACCCGCACCCGGCCGCCCGACGCCGACCCCACCGACACCGACCCCCGTACCGCCTGGACCCGCTACGTCCTGGACGCCCACCTGCTGTGCGTCCGCCGCACCCCGCCCGCCGGCTGGGACGCGCCCGGCGGAGTGACGTTCCGCTCCTGGCTGCGCGGCGCACTCGGCGACCACCGCCCCCGGCCGGACGACCTCGACTACCACCTCGGCACCCTCTTCCCGCCCGTCCGCCCGCGCGGCTGGCTCGAACTGCGCATGGTGGACGCGCAGAGCGGCGACCGCTGGGCCGTACCGCTGGCCCTCGCCGCCACCCTGCTCGACGACCCGGTCGCCGCCGAGGCCGCCCACGCCGCCACCGAACCCCTCACCCGCGGCCGGCCGCACCCACCCACCGCCGTCTGGCTGCGCGCCGCCCAGCGCGGCCCCGCCGACCCCGAACTCGGCCGCGCCGTCCGCGCCTGCTTCGCCGCCGCCGACGCAGCGCTCGGCCGCGACCCGCACGCCGCCGGCCTGCGCGGCGTCGTCGCCGACTTCGCCGACCGGTACGCCGCCCGTGGACGCTGCCCCGCCGACGACCACCTGCACCCCGACCGCCCCGCCCGCCCCGGCCCCGTCCACCGGCAGCACACCACCCACCAGGCCGACCGCCCCGCCGATCCGCCCGCCCCCGGGAGGTACCGGCCATGAGCGAGTACACCCTGCCCCGCGACCCGGCGGAACTCGCCGACGCCCTCGCCCCCGAGGCCGTCCTCGACGCCGCCCGGCGCCGCACCCTGGCCCTCACCGACTGCCTCGGCGACGACGAACTCATGGCCCAGCACTCCCCGCTGATGTCCCCGCTCGGCTGGGACCTGGCGCACATCGGCAACCAGGAGGAGATCTGGCTGGTCCGCCGGGCCGGCGGCCGGCCGCCGCTGCGCCCCGACCTCGACCCGCTGTACGACGCCTTCCGGCACCCGCGCGCCGACCGCCCCGCCCTGCCGCTGCTGAAACCCGGGCCGGCCCGCCGCTACCTCGCCGAGGTACGCGAAGCGGCCCTGGAGATCCTGGAGTCCACCCCCCGCCACGCGGACAGCCCCGACCCGCTGCTCCGCCACGGCTTCGTCTTCGGCATGATCGCCCAGCACGAACAGCAGCACGACGAGACCATGCTCGCCACCCACCAGCTGCGGTCCGGGCCCCCCGTGCTCGACGCCCCGCCGCCCCCGCCCGCCCCGGCGGACGCCGCCGGCCTGCCCGCCGAGGTCCTGGTACCGGGCGGCCCCTTCACCATGGGCACCAGCACCGACCCCTGGGCCCTGGACAACGAACGCCCCGCCCACAGCGTCGAACTGCCGCCGTTCTGGCTCGACACCGTGCCCGTCACCAACGCCGCCTACCAGGACTTCATCGACGACGGCGGCTACGCCGACCCCCGCTGGTGGGACCCGGCCGGCTGGGAGCACCGGATCCGCGCGGACCTCAGCGCCCCGCAGTTCTGGCAGCGCGACGGCGCGCACGGCTCCTGGTACCGGCGCCGCTTCGGCCGCACCGAACCGGTGCCGCCCGACCAGCCCGTGCTGCACGTGTGCTGGTACGAGGCCGACGCGTACGCCCGCTGGGCCGGCCGCCGGCTGCCCACCGAGGCCGAATGGGAGAAGGCCGCCCGCCACGACCCGGCCACCGGGCGCGACACGCGCTACCCCTGGGGCGACGACAGCCCCGAGCCCGACCGGGCCGGGCTCGGCCAGCGCCACCTCCAGCCCGCCCCGGCCGGCTCCCACCCGGCCGGCGCCGCCCCCAGCGGCGCCCGGCAACTGCTCGGCGACGTCTGGGAGTGGACCGCCTCCGGCTTCACCCCCTACCCCGGGTTCACCGCCTTCCCCTACCGCGAGTACAGCGAGGTCTTCTTCCCCGCGCCCGGCGCCCCGAGCCCGTACAAGGTGCTGCGCGGCGGCTCCTTCGCCACCGACCCGGTGGCCTGCCGCTCCACCTTCCGCAACTGGGACCACCCGGTCCGCCGCCAGATCTTCGCCGGCTTCCGCACCTGCCGCGACGCCGTACCCGCCGACGAGGGGAGACCCTGATGTGCCGCCACCTCGCCTATCTGGGCATCGCCCCGATCTCCCTGGCCGAACTGCTCACCGCACCGCCCGGCAGCCTGTACGAACAGTCCTGGGCGCCGCGCAAACAGCAGCACGGCACGGTCAACGCCGACGGCTTCGGCATCGGCTGGTACCCCGGCGACCCGTACGAGGGCGCCGAACCCGCCCGCTACCGGCGCGCCCTGCCGATCTGGAACGACCGCAACCTGCCCGAGCTGACCGCCGCCATCGCCAGCACCGCCGTCCTGGCCGCGGTCCGCTCCGCCACCCCCGGCACCAGCCCGGACGAGGCCGTCACCGCCCCGTACCGCTCGGGCCGCTGGCTGTTCTCCCACAACGGCGCCATCGACGCCTGGGAGCGCCTCCCCGACGACCTCGGCCCGGCCGCCGGACCGCTGCGCACCGCCGACCTGCTCGCCGGGGCCGGCCGCTGCGACTCCGCCCTGCTGTGGACGCTTCTGGAGCGCCGGCTGGCGGCCGGCCTGCCGCCGGTGGACGCGGTCGCCGCCCTGGTGCGCGCCGTGGCCGCCGTCCGCCCCGCCGCCCGGCTGAACCTGCTGCTCACCGACGGGGACACCGTCATCGCCACCCGGCACGGCGACTCCCTGTGGTACGCGCAGACGCCCGGCCGGGTCCTGGTCGCCTCCGAGCCCACCCCCGGACTCACCAGCGGCGGCGCGGCCGACTGGCGGGAGATCCCGGAGGGCTCGCTGGTGCTCGCCACCCGCTCGGGGGTGCGCAGCGCCCCGCTGCGGCCCGCGTCCGACGCCGGGCGCGGCCACCCCCGTACCGCGCGCCGGCCCGGGCCCGCGCCGATCCTCACCGTGGAAGGGACCAACCCGTGACGGACACCCCCCGCTTCACCCTGGAGAACCTGCTGCCCGCCGGCCACCGGGCCACCTCGCTGGCCGAGGACGTCAGAAACGGCCTGACCGGCATGCCCAAGACGCTGCCGCCCAAATGGTTCTACGACGAACGCGGCAGCAAGCTCTTCGACCGCATCACCCGGCTCCCCGAGTACTACCTGACCCGCGCCGAGCGGCAGATCCTGCGCGCCCGTGCCCCCGAGATCGCCGCACTCACCGGCGCCCGGGTGCTGGTCGAGCTGGGCTCCGGCTCCTCCCGCAAGACCCGGATGCTGGTGGACGCGCTCAGCGGGGTGGCCACCGCCGGCCCCGCCGGGCCGCAGCTGGGCCCCGCGATGGACGTGGCGCTCGGCCTGCCCCGGGCGCTCGGCAAGGGGCGCAAACGCAAGAAGCCGCCCGCCGAGGAGCCCCCCGACCCCGAACCGGACGCCGTCACCGTCACCGGCACCATGACGGCCGAGCCGCCCGGCGACCCCGGTGCCGCCACCGGCGCGGCGCCCGGCGGCGCGGCGCCGGCCGGCACCCTGGAGCTGTACGCGCCCATCGACGTCAGCGAATCGGCGCTCCAGGAGGCCGGCGACGCCCTGTGCCGCGACTACCCGGAGCTGCGGGTGCACGCCACCGTCGCCGACTTCGACACCGGGCTGGTGCTGCCCGACCTGCCAGGGCCCCGGCTGATCGCCTTCCTCGGCAGCACCCTCGGCAACTTCGACCCCGCCCGGCGCGCCGCCTTCTACGCCGAACTGCGCGGCCTGCTGCGGCCGGAGGACGCCCTGCTGCTCGGCGTGGACCTGGTCAAGGACCCGGCCACGATGCGCCGCGCCTACAACGACGAGCAGGGCGTCACCCCGGAGTTCAACAAGAACGTCCTGCGCGTCCTCAACCGCGAACTGGGAGCCGACTTCGACCTCAACGACTTCGACCACCGCGCCGTGTGGAACGAGGAGGAGGAGCGGATGGAGATGCGGCTGTGGTCCCGGTTCTCCCAGACCGTCCGGATCCCGGCGCTGGGCATGACGGTGGACTTCGGCCGCGGCGAGGAGACCCGTACGGAGATCTCCACGAAGTTCCGGCGGGCCGGCCTCACCGAGGAACTGCTGGCCGCCGGGCTGGCCGTGGACCACTGGTGGACCGACCCGCAGGACCGTTTCGCCCTGCTGCTGGTCACCGCTCCGGGTTCGGCCACGGATTCGGCAGACAGCTGACGTCGGAGCCGGGGGTGGTCAGGGTCTTGGTCTGCTGCATCATGACCGGGGCCAGGGCCCCCTCGGTGGTACAGGTGTGGTGCCCGTGGCCGAGCCGGTGGCCGACCTCGTGGTTGATGACCATGTGCCGGTAGCCGGCGATGTCGTCGCCGAAGGTGTCGGACCCCCGGGCGAACCGCCACGCGTTGATCATGACCCGCTCGGTGTAGGCCACATCGCAGGAGACGTTGTCCTCCCAGGTGTCCAGGCCCACCTTGGCGCACCACTCGGCCGTGGTGCCCGGGCTGGCCAGGGTGATCACGAAATCCGGGGTGCCGGCGGAGATCCGGGCGAACCCGCGCCGCCCGTCGCTGCCCCAGCTGCGCGGGTCGTTCAGCGTGCGGTGCACCACCTCGGCGAAGAACTCCGGATCCACCGGCAGGCCCTTCTCCACATCCACCCGGTAGCGGTACACGCGGGCCGCGTCCGGGTCGGCCGCCGCATCGCTGCCGGGGACCGGGACCAGCTCCCCGGAGCCGGTCAGCTCCGGGTCGAGGTCGATCACGGTCGTCAGCAACTCCTCGTACCCGGCCGGCTCCTCCGGGCCGCTCTCCTCGGCGGCCCCGTCCGCGCCCCGCTCGCCGGTACCGGAACCACCGCCCTCGGGGCCGGGCCGGGGGGCGGCGACGCCGACCGTGGGATCGCCGGTGCCGTTCTTGGCGCCCTGCGGATCGTGGGGGAGCAGCTGGGCGGACGGGCCGGCCAGGGCGAGGAGTATCACCGCCGAGGCCGCCGAGGCACCCAGGAACCAGCCGATCCGCAGTCTGCGCACAGAGGACTTCATGGAGCATTCACCGTCAAACGTCGCCGAACCGTCACGGATACTCTTCTTTGTCGACTGCCCGCTGGTACCGCTATGCGATGAGAAGGCGGGCGATGTCATCCATTTGGACGTCGTCCAGCGGCCTCGGCACCGCCGGGTCGCCGGTGACCGTCACCGACACGCTCTGGAAGGCGGAGATCCGGCGCTCCAGCGTGGTGACCGGCCCCGCGGTCACCACGACGGCCTCCGGAGCGGTGTCGTGCACCGTCCCGTCGTCCGGCACGTCGATGCGGGCAGCCGCGTCGGCCAGGACCCGGCACGGGCCGTCCGCCCCGGCGTCCGCCCCGGCCCGGCAGGCCGGCGGCTCCAGGCTGCCGAAGGACAGGCTCTCCAGCCGCACGGTGGCCTCGAACTCCTGGCCCCCGGCGGTCAGCGTCAGGGCGAACTCCCAGGTGAACAGGGTGCTCTCCGAACCGGGGTACGCGCTGTCGTCCCGCACCCACCCGATCTCGAAGCCCTTCGCCGCGCCGGCCGGGACCGACGCGAGCCGGGCACCGATGTCCTGCGCCACCGCCGCGTACTGCTCCGCGCTGTACGAGAACTGCTCCGGGGCCGGCCACAGCAGCGGCACCGGTACCTCGGTGCCGGGACCGGGAGCCGGTGTGGCCGTGGCCGGCGCGGTGGCCGGCGGCACCGGGGCCGGCAGCGGCGGGGTGGGCGACAGCAGGCCGGGCAGGGTGGTGCCGGCGACGGCGATCAGCACGGTGCCCAGTACGGCGCCGGTCAGCGCACGCCGCCGCCGCCGCTCGTGCCGGGCCCGGCCGACCAGGGCGTCCAGGTCGAGGCGCAGCGGGGGCTCGTCCGCCGCCGCGCGGGCCAGCAGCCGGCGGATCTCGTCCTCCCTCATGACAGCCGGCTCAGCGCGCGCGGCCCGCTGAGCGCCGGGGCGCTCCGGTACCGGCCGAGATGCCCGCGCAGCGCGGAGAGGCCGCGCGCCGTCTGGCTCTTCACATTGCCCTCCGAGCAGCCCAGCGCCACGGCGGTGTCCGCGATCGACAGATCGTCGAAGAACCGCAGCACCACGGTCGCCCGCTGCCGGGGCGGCAGCCGCAGCAGCGCCCCGTGCACCAGCCCGCGCAGGTGCATCCGGTCGGCGACGTCCTCGGGACCGGCCGCCGGGTCGACGACCTCGGGGACCGCGGAGAAGCTCTGCTCGGAGCGGCGCCAGGGCTTGCGCTTCTCGTCCAGCCAGGTGCGCAGCAGCACCCGGCGCACGAACGGCTGGAGCTCCCCGTGCCGGTCCAGCCGCGGCCAGGAGCGGTACACCTTGATCAGCGCGGTCTGCATCAGATCCTCCGCCAGATGCCAGTCGCCGCACAGGAGATAGGCGGTACGGCGCAGCGAGCCGGCCTCCCGTGCGGCGAAGTCCCGGAACTGCTGTTCTTCGTGGCGGCGCATGAGCCCCCCTTTCACCCTTTTCACGGGGCGGGCGCCGGAAAGGTTGCAGCGCGGCAGCCGGGCGCGGGGGCGGGACGGCGCGGCGGGGCGGGACGGCGCGGGGCCGTGCGGGTCCGTGCGGTCAGCGCTCCGCCGCGAGCGCGGCCAGGATCGCCGCCTCCTTCTCCGGCGCGATCCCCTGCCGCGCGTGCCGCGGGTGCGGCACCGGCCGCCCGCCGGACTCCAGCCACGCCCAGGTGTCCATCACCGTCTCGGCCAGCGGCCGGCAGACCAGACCGGCCCGGTGCGCGGCGGCCGGGGACACCGGCCGGCCGCCGTCCCCGCCCGGCCACAGCGGCAGCTCCGTGCCCGGCCGCACCCCGTGCGCCCGCAGCACCGCGCCGTCCGCCCAGCGCGGCACGGCCCGCCGCCCGGTGACGGTCACACAGTCCTGCACCAGGCCGCCCATCGTCTCCCGCCCGATCGGCGCCACCACGTTGTACGCCCCGGCCGCGCCACCGTCCGCGGCCAGCCGCAGCGCGAACGCGGCGGCGTCCCGGACGTCCAC
This sequence comes from Streptomyces harbinensis, assembly GCF_900116145.1. Taxonomy (GTDB): domain Bacteria; phylum Actinomycetota; class Actinomycetes; order Streptomycetales; family Streptomycetaceae; genus Streptomyces; species Streptomyces carpaticus. Next base: position 563,896 of record NZ_FPAB01000005.1, read on the forward strand.
CGGCTGGACGCACCGCCCCGGATCGCCCGGTGCCAGCATCGGTCCGCCGCGCCGGGCCCGGCGCAGCCACCACTCCAGCCGGCCGGCGTACTCGCCCGGGCCCAGGACCGCCCACGGCCGCAGCACCACCGTGCGCGCGGCGCCGAAGAGGCCGCCGACCGCGCCTTCGGCCGCCGCCGCGCGCGGCCCGGCACCGTCGCCGCCGTCCCCGTGCAGCGCGGACGACTCGGTCCGCGGCCCGGCGCCGCCGCCCCGGTAGACCTCGGCCGAGGACACCAGGAGGTACCGCCCCGCGACCGGCTCCAGCGCGGCGGCCCCCGCCCGTACCGCCTCCGGGGCGATCCCGGGCGCCGAGGTGTCGAGCACCGCGTCCCAGGGCCCCTCCTCCGCCAGCCGCCGCAGATCGGCCGCGGTCGCCCGGTCCCCGCGCACCGGCCGGACCCCGGGGCTGTCGGCCGCCGAGCGCCCCCGGTTGAACGTGGTCACTTCCCAGCCGCGCCGCAGCGCGCCCTCGACGACCGCGCGCCCGAGGAACCACGTCCCGCCCAGCACCAGTATCCGCATACGCATGCGAGGCATCCTGCCGCAGCCCGCCACCCGCTCCACCTGCGGCCCCGTGCCCCGCACGCGACAATGGCGGCATGCGACGGGCACCGGTGAGGGGCAGACGGGAGACCCCGCGCGAGCGCGACGACCGCAACTTCGCCGAACTGCTCCAGGAGCTGCGGGTCACCCAGACCGGCGTCCAGATCCTCTTCGCGTTCCTCCTCATTCTGGCCTTCAGCGCCCGCTTCCCCGTGCTCGACGCCTTCCAGCGCGGCACCTACCTCACCACCCTGCTGCTGGCGATGGCGGCCAGCATCCTGTTCACCGCGCCCGCCGCCCTGCACCGCGGCCTGTTCCGGCGCGGCGCCAAGCGGCACATCGTGGAGGTCTCCTCGCGGCTCGCCGCCTTCGGGCTCGGCGCGCTCGGCCTCGCCCTGACCGGTTCGCTGCTGCTGGTGGTCGACGTCGTGGTCTCCCGCACCGCCGGACTGCTGGCCGCCGCGGGCGCCTTCCTCGCCTGCACCGGACTGTGGGTGGTGCTGCCCCGGCGCCTCGCCCGCCGGCTCGCCCGGCGGCCCGGCACCGCCCGCCGCCGAATGTCCACCACGGAATTCCATGGACCCGGGCACTGAGCACAAGCCCGTCATCACACCTGCACTGCTGTTCCCGCCGGATTCGTTGGCGGAATTGCGCGGCGCCTCGGCATACTCCCGAAAGCCCCCTGCGGCGCGGAACCCGTACCGCGACCGCGACGTCCGCGGCAGGGGCGTACTCCCGAGGAGGCTGCATGGTCCGCACCATCGAATCCGCGTCGCCCGCCCTGTGCCGGCTCCATCTGAGCAGCGAACTGCGCCGGCTGCGCGAGGAGTCCCGGCTCACCGCCGGCGAGGTCGCCCGCCGCTTCCACTGGGCGGCCTCCAAGATGACCCGCCTGGAGACCGGCAGCGACGGCGTCGTCAAACCCTCCGACGTGATGCTGCTGTGCCGCCTGTACGAGGCGGACGCCGAGACCGCCGCCCGGCTGGAGAGCTACGCCGTCGTCACCAAGACGAAGAAGGACTGGTGGCAGTCGCCCGAGTACCGCTCGGTGATCTCCCCCGGCTTCCAGGCGTACCTCGCCCTGGAGGCCAGCGCCGCCCAACTGCACAGCTACCAGTCCGAGTACGTGCCCGGGCTGCTCCAGACCGAGGAGTACAGCCGCGCCATCCACCAGACCCGCCCGGCGGACGTCTCCGCCGACCAGGTCGAACGCCTCACCGCCGTGCGCATGACCCGCAGCAAGGTGCTGCGCGCCGAGGGCGCCCCCAAGCTCACCGCCATCATCAACGAGGCGGTGCTGCGCCGCCCCGTCGGCGGCACCGAGGTGATGCGCGGCCAGCTGGCGCACATCGCCGCGCTCGCCGCCGGGCAGGCGCACATCCGGGTGCTGGTGGTGCCGTTCAGCGCGGGCGCCCATGCCGGGATGAGCGGCCCGTTCGTGGTGATCCGCTTCCGCCAGCAGGGCATGCGGCCCATCGTCTACCTGGAGAACCTGGCCGGCTCCGGCATCACCCGCCGCCCCGACGACGTGGAACGCTACGGGGACGCCTTCAACGACCTGCTCAGCAGCGCCCTCGACCAGCAGCAGTCGCTCAAGATGATCGAGGCCGCCGCCGGCGAGCTGTGACCCGGACCGGCCCCCCGCCCGGGGCCGGACTCAGTCCGCGTCCCAGCGCCAGCCCGCCACCTCCGGCAGATCCTCGCCGTGCTCCCGGATCCACCGCTCGTGCCGGAACCGCACATCGGCCATCCGCTGCCGTACGTCCGCCGCCCGCACCGCGAGCCCCGGCACCCGGTCGATCACATCCATCACCAGCCGGTAGCGGTCCAAGTCGTTGCGCACCACCATGTCGAAGGGCGTCGTGGTCGTGCCCTCCTCCCGGTAGCCGCGCACATGCAGCTGCCCGTGCCCGGCCCGCCGGTAGGTGAGCCGGTGGATCAGCCACGGATACCCGTGGTACGCGAAGATCACCGGCCGGTCCCGGGTGAACAGCGCGTCGTACTCGCCGTCCGGCATCCCGTGCGGATGCTCCTCCGGCGGCAGCAGCCGGGCCATGTCCACCACGTTCACCACCCGCACCGCGAGCCCCGGCAGCTCGCGGCGCAGCAGCCAGGCCGCCGCCAGCACCTCCTGGGTGGGTACGTCCCCGGCGCAGGCCAGCACCACATCCGGCTCCCCGCCCTGCCGCTCGCTGCCCGCCCACTCCCAGACCCCGGCGCCGCGCGCGCAGTGCGCCCGCGCCTGCTCCAGGTCCAGCCAGTCGAAGCACGGCTGCTTGCCCGCCACCACCACATTCACGTAGTCCCGGCTGCGCAGCACGTGATCGGCGCACACCAGCAGCGTGTTGGCGTCCGGCGGCAGATAGACCCGGACCACCTCCGGGCTCTTGTTCAGCACATGGTCCACGAAGCCCGGGTCCTGGTGCGAGAAGCCGTTGTGGTCCTGCCGCCACACATGCGAGGTGAGCAGGTAGTTGAGCGAGGCGATCGGCTGCCGCCACGGCAGCCGCCGCGAGGTCCGCAGCCACTTGATGTGCTGGTTCGCCATCGAGTCCACGATGTGCACGAACGCCTCGTAGCTGGAGAACAGGCCGTGCCGCCCGGTGAGCAGATAGCCCTCCAGCCAGCCCTGGCACAGATGCTCCGACAGCACCTCCATCACCCGGCCGCCGTGCCGCAGATGCCGGTCCACCTCCAGCACGGCGCTCTCCCACTCCTTGCCGGTGGCCTCGTACACCTCGTCCAGCCGGTTGGACGCCGTCTCGTCCGGGCCCACCATCCGGAAGTCCCGGCGGGACGCGGTGGCCCGCATCAGCTCGGTCAGCAGCGTGCCCAGCACCCGGGTCGGCTCGTGCGTCCCCGCGCCCGGCCGCGCCACCCGCACCGCCGCCGACTCCAGCGGCGGGATCGGCAGCTCGCGCAGCAGCAGCCCGCCGTTGGCGTGCGGGGAACTGCCCAGCCGCCGCGACCCGCGCGGCACCTGCGCCAGCACCGCCTCGCGCGGCCGGCCCCGCTCGTCGAACAGCTCGTCGGGACGGTACGAGCGCAGCCACGTCTCCAGCTGCCGCAGATGACGCGGGTTCTCCCGCACCGTGGACAGCGGCACCTGGTGCGAGCGCCAGGTACCGGCCACCGGCAGCCCGTCCACCTCCTCCGGGCCCGTCCAGCCCTTCGGGGTCCGCAGCACGACCACCGGCCAGCGGGCCCGCTCCCGTACCGCCCCGGCCGGGGCCTCGCGCGCCGTCCGCTGGATCCGCCGGATCCGGTCCACCGCCAGCTCCAGCGCGCCGGCCAGCTCCCGGTGCACCAGCTCGGGCCGGTCGCCGGACACGAACAGCGGATCGTGGCCGTAGCCGCGCAGCAGCTCGGCCAGCTCCTCCTCGGGCATCCGGGCGTACACCGTCGGGTTGGCGATCTTCCAGCCGTTGAGGTGCAGCACCGGCAGCACCGCGCCGTCGTGCACCGGATCGAGGAACTTGTTCGCGTGCCAGGAGGCGGCCAGCGGCCCGGTCTCCGCCTCGCCGTCGCCGATCACGCACGCCACCAGCAGCCGGGGGTTGTCCAGCGCCGCCCCGTACGCGTGCGCCAGGCTGTACCCCAGCTCGCCGCCCTCGTGGATCGAGCCCGGCACCTCGGGCGCCACATGGCTGGGGATCCCGCCCGGGAACGAGAACTGCCGGAACAGCCGCGCCATCCCCGCCCCGTCGCGCGGCACGTCCGGGTAGACCTCGCTCCAGGTGCCGTCCAGCCAGGTGTTCGCCACCACCGCCGGCCCGCCGTGCCCGGGGCCCCACACGCACATCGTCTCCAGGTCCCGGGCGGTGATCAGCCGGTTGAGGTGCGCGTGCAGCAGATTGAGCCCCGGGCAGGTGCCCCAGTGTCCCAGCAGCCGCGGCTTGATGTGCTCGGGCCGCAGCGGCTCCGTCAGCAGGGGGTTGCCCAGCAGGTACAGCTGCCCGGCCGTGAGATAGTTCGCCGCCCGCCAGCGGGCGTCCAGCGCCGCCAGCTCGTCCGCGCCGAGCACCGCGGCGCGCCGCTCCACCGTGAGTGTCATGCGCCCCGGGTAGCCGCGCCGGCCGGTCCGAAACCCCCGGTTTCCGCCCCGGCCGCCCGGGTACGCGGGGCCGGTGACCAGGCACAGCGACCCGTACGCGGCTGCCGGACCGGAGACGGACGGCCGGTATCTGCGGGTGACCCTCGCCTCCGGGACCACCGCCCGGCTGGAGTGCACCGTGCCGCTGGAGGGCGTACTGCGGCTGCGGCTCGCCGACCGGCCCGGGCCGCGCCCGGACTCCCCGGTCCTGGTGGACGCCCCGCACCGGCCGGCCCGGCTGCGCACCACCGGGCAGGGCGTGGAGATCACCGGGCCCGGGGTGCGGGCGTACTGGGACCGGGGCGTGCGGCAGGGGTTCCACTTCGGCTCCTACCACCGCTTCAGCGAACCGGAGGAGGCCATCGGGTACTTCCGCTCCGGCTACCGGCCCGCCACCCGGCACCACCGCTCCGCCTCCTGGGTGGAGACCATCCACCTCAACCCGGGCGCGGCCGTGTACGGCGGCGGCGAGAGCTACCAGGGCATCGATCTGCGCGGCCGGCGCCGTTCCCTGCGCAACAAGGAGGAGAACCGCGCCGCGGGCCGCGACACCGCCTACCTCAATGTGCCGCTGCTGTGGTCGGACGCCGGCTGGGGCCTGTTCGCGCACACCGGCGGCCCGGTCGACGCCGACCTCGGCGCCACCCACTCCGAGGCCGCCCGCATCGAGATCCACGGCGAGGACCTCGACCTCTTCCTCATCAGCGGCGACGCCCCCACCATCCTGGACCGCTACCTCACCCTGACCGGCCGCCCGCACCCGCTGCCCGACTGGGCGTTCGGGGTGTGGATGAGCCGCTCCTCGTACTTCACCGCCGAGGAGATGGTCGCCACCGTCGACGAACTGCGCGCCGCCGACTGCCCGGTGGACGTCATCCACGCCGACGAATGGCTGGCGGGCAACGTCCTGGAGGCCGCCGCCTGGACCTACGGCCCCGACCGGCGCCGCTTCCCGCAGGACTGGGCGCGCGAGCTGGCCCGGCGCGGAGTGCGCACCAGCCTGTGGATCAACCCGTACGTCACCCGCGGCACCCCGCTCGCCGACGAACTGATCCGGCGCGGCTACCTCATCCGGGACCCGGACGGCGCCCCGGCGCCCACCGCCGACAACCCGGACTCCCTCGTCGTCGACTTCACCCACCCCGAGGCCCGCGCCTGGTGGTGCGAACGCCTGGCCGCCACCCTGCGCGAGGAACACAACAGCGCCGTCCTCGCCGACTTCGGCGAGGAGATCCCGGACGACGCGGTCTTCGCCGACGGCAGCCGCGGCAGCCAGCGGCGCAACGCCTACGGGCTGCTCTACCAGAACGTGGTCCGGGAGGCCGGACTGCGCGCCCGGGCCGGGGACTTCACCGCCATCGCCCGCTCCGGCACCGCCGGATCGCAGCGCTACCCCGCGCACTGGGCCGGCGACATGCCCTCCAGCTGGAGCGGTCTTGCCACCACACTGCGGGCCGTGCTGTCGATGGCACTCAGCGGCTGCTCGGTGGTCACCCACGACGCCGGCGGCTACTACACCCCCGACTCCTACGCGCAGGCCGCCGTGGTGCGCCGGAAGATGACACCCGGCGAGGTGCCCACCGACGTGGAGCCCGAACTGTACGCGCGCTGGGCGCAGTGGGCCGCGTTCTCCCCGATCATGCGGTTCCACGGGATGGGCCGCCGGGAGCCGACCGCCTATCCGGAGCCCTTCCGCTCCGCCGCCGTCGCCGCCTGCCGGCTGCGGCGCCGGCTGGCCCCGTACGTCGCCGCCTGCGCCGCGCGCGCCACCGTGGACGGCGGGCTGCCGCTGCTGCGGCCGATGCCGCTGGCCTTCCCCGGGGACCGCTGCGCGCGCGACGCCCAGCTCCAGTACCTGCTGGGGCCCGATGTGCTGGTGGCCCCGCTGCTGGAGCCGGGCGGGCGCCGCGAGCTGTACGTACCGGCGGGGGAGTGGCGGCAACTGCTCGGCGACGGCGTCCTCACCGGGCCGGGCTGGCAGGAAGTGCGGTGCGCGCCCGAGCAGTTCCCGGGGTACGCGCGCGCCGGGCGTGAAATCGGACTGTGACACACTGGCGCATCTGACGCTGGGTACGCGCACGCTCGCTCTTTGGAGTGATCTTGGCGCTCTCGGCACCCGGTGCCGGGTGGTCCGGACGCATGCTGGACATGGCGTGTGCCGCCCCGGCGCCCCGCCCGCCCCCCGTCCCACGGGCCCCGGCCTCCCCCTCCGCCCCCGCGCCGGCGGCGGCGCACGCCCCGCACCATGTCCCCGTCACGAAAGGCGACTGACGCCCCCATGCCCGGACAGCCAGATCAGCAGGATCTGCTCGCGTTCCCCTTCAAGTCCACGGGGCTCGACTTCCCCGCCGTCTACCACGAGCTGTACCAGCAGCGGCTCACCAAGGTACGGCTCCCGTACGGGGACGACGCCTACCTCGCCATCCGGTACGCCGATGTGAAGACCGTGCTCTCCGACCCGCGGTTCTCCATCGTCGCCTCCCTCGGCCAGGACCAGCCCCGCACCCGGGCCGGCGCCCGGGTCGGCAACGGCCTCTTCTCCCTCGACCCGCCGCAGCACACCCGGCTCCGCTCCGTGCTGGGCCGGGACTTCACCCCGCGCCGGGTGGAGAAGCTGCGCGGCCGGGTGCGGGAGCTGACCGACGCGGGCCTGGACCGGCTGGCCGCCGCCGGCTCGCCCGCCGACCTGGTGGCCCACCTCGCGGTGCCGATGCCCACGGCCGTCGTCTGCGAGATGATGGGCGTCCCCGAGAAGGACCACCACCTCTTCTGGGGCTGGGCCGAGACCATCCTCTCCAACGACACCACCCCCGACGATCTCATCCGCCGCTACCAGGAGTTCACCGCCTACATGGGCGGCATGGTGGCCGAGCGCCGGGCCCGCCCCACCGACGACATGTTCGGCATGCTGGTGCGGGCCTGCGACGAGGAGGAGCGGATCACCGAGGTCGAGATGCACGCGCTCGCCTCCGACCTGCTCAGCGCCGGCTTCGTCAGCACCGCCCACCAGATCGCCAACTTCACCGCGATGCTGCTCTCCCGCCCCGAGCGGCTGGGCCCCCTGGTGGACAAGCCGGAGCTGATCCCGGACGCCGTGGAGGAGCTGATGCGCCACGTGCCGATCCTCTCCGGCTTCTCCTTCCCCCGGTACGCCACCGAGGACCTGGAGATGAGCGGGGTCACGGTCCGCCGGGGCGAGGCCGTCATCCCGGTGATCGCCGCCGCCAACCGCGACCCGGAGGTGTACCCCGACGCCGACCGCCTCGACATCGAGCGCGGCGGCGCCCCGCACCTGGGCTTCGGCCAGGGCCCGCACTTCTGCATCGGGGCCCACCTCGCCCGGATCGAACTCCAGGTGGTGCTCGAAGCCCTCACCGAGCGCTTCCCCGACCTGCGGTTCGGTGTCCCCGAGGCCGAACTGAAGTGGAAGGACGGCCACTTCATGAACGGCCTGCACGAACTCCCCGTCGCCTGGTGACACCCCGCCTCCGGCCGGCTCCCGCTGATGGGCTCTCGGGCCCATCAGCCGGAGCCGGCGGGCGCCATAGTGCGCCGGTGACCACAACGCGCTCGGATTCCGGCTTCGTTGCTGCCGCCGCTTCCCGGATCGCCGCCGCCTTGGCCGCCAAGACTCCGCATATTTCTCAGCGCTGCTACCAGCATGTGCGCCGGAGTCGGCCGAGTCCGTCTCGATCACCGAACCCCTTCGGCGTCACTGAAATGGATCTCCGAGGGCGCGGCGAACTGCTGGACCCGGGGAAGTGCCCCGCAGATATAGGTGGATGGTGCCGGCCTGAACGACGGTCCCGATGCGCCCGCCATTGATCGGATTCCGCATTGCCTCTCCCCGAATGCGCAACGGCTCCCGCTCAATGAGTGGGAGCCGTTTTGCTGTTCCCCGATACTGCTCGGGGGTACGGTCCTAAGTGCGACCGAAAAACCGGAGAACATCATGCCCGAGATGAGTCACGCGGAACACCTAGGCCCCATGATCAAGCGCCTCCGCGAAGGCACCGGTCTGTCTCAAGACGAGCTCGCCGAACGCATTGCGGTGGGGAGTAGCCGCGGTGCCGGTTCTCTTGGCCGGGGCGACATCTCCCGGTGGGAGCGGGAAGCGCGGCTTGTCGGCCCGTTCTGGATCGGGCCCCTCGCTTCGGCCCTGGATGTGTCGGTGGCGGAGTTGCAGGCGGCACGGGGGCGCTCTCGTGCCGCACGTGCTGCACGGACGTCTCAGGTTTCGCAGCCGGTTACTGCCCAAGAGGTGCTTGAGTCCTTGACCTTGGAGGAGTCGCTGGCTCCGATCTCGACAGCGACCGGCTACCGGGTGGGCGTTGGCGATGCAGACCGGATTCTCCGACGGACGCACGCGTTCCGTCTGGCCGACGATGTCATCGCCGGTGGGGACTTGGTGGGCCCCGTGACGCGGGAGCTGGACTCCGCGCGTCGGCTGTACCGGACTTCCGCCCACACGGCTGAGGTCGGCCGGGCGCTGCTGGTGGGGATTGCGGAACTGGCTCAGCTCGCCGGGTGGGTGGGGAGTGATTCTGGCGGTGCGGTGGATGCCGCCTCTCTGTACAGGCTCGGCATCGCTGCCGCTCGGGAGGCAGATGACGGGCCTCTGCTCGGCCAACTGTTGGGGTCGCTGGCCTACTTCGAGAGCAACCGCGGCGCGCCCCAGCTGGGCCTTGAACTGGCCCGCGCAGCGGTGGCGGCAACCGGGACGGGCGCCCCACCGCGCGCTCGGTCGTTGGCTCTCGATCGCCTGTCATGGTGTGCCACGGTCGCCGGCGACGTCCAAGCCGCACTACGGGCTGTTGCCGAGTCCAAAGAGGTCCTGGCGGAGCATCAGCCAGGGGATGACGATCACCTTCGGTGGCTGTACTGGGTGTCCGAGGCCGAGCGGCGGATCATGGAGGCCCGGGTCTACACGGAGACGCGCAAGCCGCTTCGCGCCGTTCCGCTTCTGCGGGAGGTCTTGGGCTCCTACCCGGTGACCCACACCCGCGAGTTTGCGCTGTACCTGTCCTGGCTGGCCGTGGCGCTGGCGAACGCGAACGAGCCGGAGGAGGCCGCCGCCGCTGCGCGACAGATGGTGGAGATGACGGCCACTGTTCCGTCGTCCCGGGCGGGGAACCGCCGGGCAGTGGTGCTGGCGGCGCTGCGCCCGTACAAAGGCGTTCCGGACGTCGCCGAGTTGCTGGATGGGTGCCCGCCCGCCTGATCTGGCTCACAGTTTGGCCCACATTCTGGATCTGTGACGGGACGAACGCGATACGTAAGTTCTCGGACATGAGCCAGACAGCCGATCTCCCCAGCTGGATGCCTTCCCCTGAGTACGGGGTGTCGCGGGTACCGTGCGGGCCGTACTTCGGCGCGGTGTTAGTGCCCCGCTCGGTCGGTGAGCTGCTGCTGATGGCCATGCCGACCCGGCTGGTGCGCGGGGTCATCGCCGACACGCTGTTGGACGCGCTGGTGTGGCTCGTGCCGCCCGGGTCGCTCTGGCCTGGCGAGGTGCCGGGCGCGGAGCTGGTGCCCGCGGTGCACCTGCCGCCGGCGGCATGGCGTTCGCGCCGGCCGGTGCGTTGGGTGGTTGCGCCGCGCGGTGACTGCCTCACCGACCCGGCCGCGCTGTCGGCCGCACTCCTGGCCCACGCTCGCGCCGATGCCGGCCGGTGTGCGGCCTGCGGTGGGGTACCCGATTACCCCGCTGTCCTCACCGGTACGGCAGCGGACGGCCGGATGGTCTCGGTGACGTCGTGCCAGGTTCACGTTGATGAGCTGACCGTCGCCCTCGGGTACGCGGCCGAGGTCGCGCGGGAGTCGGCGTGAGTGCGATGTGCGCGTTCGGTTCGGAGGCATGCGGCGAACTCCCCCCGCGCCTGTTGGTGTCAGTGGCCGTCACGCCGGCCGGGACGGTGTACGCCTGTCCCCTGTGCGTGGAGCGGTACCGGCTGGTGCCGGTGGCCGAGCAGCCCGAGGGCACGGCGGACCTGATGTGGCGTGCGGCGGGCGGTGACGGCTGATGGACCGGTTGGTCATGGTGACCGGGATGTGTCGGGACGCCGACGCCGGGAAGCTGCCGGCCTGGGCTCACTGGACTTGTCTGGACGCTCCGATCCCGGGCACCCCCGCCTACCTGCGGACGGATTGCACATGCTGGTGCCACGACCCGGCTGCGGAGAGCGAACTGGTGCCGGTGCCTGAGCGGCACCTGGTGCATGTGCCCGCGCACCGGCGTTCCGCCGCCGAACAGGGGGCGCAGCGGGCGGAGGCCGTGTGATGGCGATTCTCCTTCTCAAGGCGCCGACCGCTGCGTCCGTGGATCTGCGGCAGTTGTCCGGCCAGCAGCTGATCGGACTGGCCTGTGCGGTCTGCGGGGCAGTGCTGCGCTCGACGGACCGTCCGTGCCCGTTGGGCCCGCCCGCACGGGACCGGCACGGCTACCTGCTCCAGTTGTGGGCGTGCTCGCCGGTGTGCCGCCGCCGCACCCCCGCCGCGCCACCGGCCCCGGATGGCGCGGTGCCGGGCTGCACCTGATCGCCTGCCCTGCCCCGGTGGCTGGTTTCCCGGGGCCGGGCAGGATCGGCCCCTACCGCCGCCACTCCGCCCACTCCGAGGCGGGACGGGCCACCCATCACGCCTCCACACCCTGCTGAGACTCCATGACTTCCCCACCGCCCACGTCCGCCCCGCAGTTGCGCGAGGGCCGCTGGTGGCAGCCGGGCATCTGCACCGGCTGCTGCCGCCGTGCCGTCGTCACCTGGGCCGGGCCGCCCGAGCACGGCGGCCGGTACGCGCCGACGCTGCTGTGCGCGGACTGCCTGCCCGGTCCCCGGCCTCGCCGGGTCCTCTACGTGCTCGGCACCGCCGGCCTGCTGCTCACCGCCGCCGCCTCCGTGGCGGCAGCGGTAAACGCCTGGCGTTCCCTGTGACCGAACTCTCCGGAGAACCACGATGAATGCGACGACTTCCCCGCCACGCGGTCACGGCACGTCCGGTGACCGGGATCGGGTTCCAGACCTTCACCTGCGCAGGCTGCGCCGGGCGGCCGGGCGGCCGGTAAAGGCGGCGGCCCGCACGGGTGGTGCTTCGCCGACGACGCCGGTGCGGCTGGAGCACGGCCGCGTCGTCCTGCCCGGTCCGGGCGCTATCCACCGCCCGGCGCACACCGTCCCTGCACCGGACCCCGACGACATCACCGACCTCGACAGCCTGCTGGCGACCGGCCATCACGGAAGGCGGAGCGATGCGCAGCACGGTTGAGGTGGGCCGGTGTCTCCTGGGGGCGCAGCTTCTACGGCTGCGGACGAGCGCCGGTCTGCGGCAGCGGGATGTGGTTGTCCAGGCCCGCGTGGCCCTGGCTCGCCTTCGCCAGGTCGAACACGGCCAGGTGATGCCGGACGCCCACATCCTGTCTCGGCTCTTGCGGTTGTACCGCGCCGGCCAGGAAGCCCGCGAGGACATCCATACCCTGCTGGCGGCCATCCCGCCCGGCCCTCCGCAAGAAGCGGACGAGCCCAGCGGGGCTTTCTGCGATGCCGGGTCGGGCCGTTGGGAACGCCTGACCAGGCTCACCAACAGCGCCCAGGCGGTGACGGAGATCAGCACCGGCACGCTGCCGCCCCGCGTGCAGATCGCGGAGTACGCCATCGCGCTCGTGCGCGGCCAGTCGGCGCCGGCCGGCGCCGATATCTCGATGGCGCTCACCGGCCGGTGCGGAGCGGCAGCCTCCCGCGTGGTCGTCACCGAGCCCGTACTCTCACGGACCGTGGGCGGGCGCCGCGTGATGGCCGCCCAACTGGACCACCTGATGGTCCTGGCCACCCACCCCGGACCCGTCACCCTGCGCATCATCCCCACGAGCGCCGTGCCGCATACGACGGTGGGAACGCTACGGCTGCTTCACCTCGGCACCGGTGACCTGTCGATCCGCGTGACACCCTCGCATGTCGCCTACCACCCCGGAACCGTGGAACGCGCGCAGGCCCGCCGCGCCCTGTCCGCAGCCGCGGACAGCCGGGGCAGCGCGGAGATGATCCGTGCCGTCGGCCGCCGCTACGGAGCGCGGCTGTGATCGCCCTCCCCCCGCCTGGTCGCCACCGCACACGGGTGGCGCCTGCGGCTCAGCCGCGCGGCGGTCCAGTAGCCGGAAGCACGTGCCCGGGTCCGCCGGGAGCGGGCCTGCCTCCGCTGCCTGCCGGTCGGTCGGCCCTCCTCGGCACCCACCCTGACGCGACGACGCCGGCCCCGGCCCCCCGAGCGGGGGGCCGGGGCCGGCCTACGGGTGCCGCGCGCGGCTACAGTTCGACCAGGACCTTGCCCCGGTTCGCCGCCTGTCCGGTGTACAGCGAGCGGTAGGCGCCCGGCAGGGCGTCGAAGCCGCGGTGGATCGTCTGGTGGTAGGTCAGCTCGCCCTTGCGGATCAGCCCGCCCACCTCCTCGTGCAGTGCGTCCAGCATCTCCTCCGTATACCACTCGTCGGCGAAGATGCCCCGGATCGTGGTGCGCGGGAACATGATGTACGGCAGCAGCCGCGGCCCGGTCCAGTCGCCGTTGACCGTGGTGGACCACTGCCAGCACACCGCCACCTGGCTGTGCACGTTGAGCATGGTGAACACCGCGTCGGTCACGGTGCCGCCCAGGTTGTCGAAGTACTTGTCGACACCGTCCGGGGCCGCCTCCGCCAGTGCCGCGCGCACCGTGTCGGTGTCGTCGCCCTGCCGGTAGGTCACCACCGCGTCGAAGCCCAGCTCCGTCAGATACGCCGCCTTGCCCGGCGAGGAGGTGGTGCCCACCACCCGGGCGCCGGCCCGCTTGGCGAGCTGGCCGACCAGTGTGCCCACCGTGCCGGACGCCCCGGAGATCACCACCGTGTCCCCGGCCCGCACCGTCAGGAACGTCTTCAGCGCGCCGAACGCCGTGATCCCCGGCGTCCCCATCACGCCCAGCGCCGTGGACAGCGGCAGCAGTTCGTCGTACCGGCGCGGGTCCAGCTTCCGGAACGGCGGCAGCGCCACCGGGAACTCGCCGTCCTCGTCGTCCCACACCGTCTGCCCGCCGGTGGAGACCACATGGCTGCGCCAGCCGCCGTACCCCTGCACCAGATCCCCGACCCGGTGCGAGGCGCGCGGCCCGGCCTCGATCACCTCCATGATCGAGTCACCGCGCACCGTCGCCCCGATCGGCGTCTGGAGGGTGAGCCCCACCAGATACGGGTCGACCGACACATAGCGGGTCCGCAGCAGCATCTGGTCCTCCGCCAGGGAGGCCGGATCGAACTCCTCGGTCACCTTGCGGTAGATCCGGTCGGTGTCCGGGATCCCCGGGATGTGCTCGGCGACGACCCATTTGTGTACCTGCACTACACGCTCCTCGATGATGTGACGCTCGGATCGGCGGCGGCCGGGTCGGCGGCCGCCGCGGGGGAGGGAAAGCCGGCCAGGTCGAGCGGCGGTGGCTGCTTGCCGACCGGGATGGTCACCTGCGTGGGCAGCGGCGCGCTCTCGTCGATGCTCGCGGTGAAGTCCCGGCCGTCGTCCCGGCAGATGACCTGGGTGACCTGCCGGCCCGAGGCCACCGCCCGGATCAGCCCGCCGACGGTGACCCACACCCCGGCCAGATAGAAGTTGGACAGGCCGGGCAGCACGGGGCCGTTCTTGTTGATCTCCACCTCGACGGTCTCCCCGCCGTCCACGAACGGCTGCCAGCCGGGGAACCCGCCGTTGTAGGTGCCCGTGTACCGCACCTGGGTCAGCGGAGTGGAGACGTCCCGCACCGCGATCGCGTCCTTCAGACCGGGGAAGCGCTCCTCCAGGAAGTTCTCCACCGTGATCCGCGCCTGCCGCTTGGCCTGCGTGTACGCCTTGCCGTGCTTGACCGGCAGGGTGTGCAGCACCTGACCGCGCCGCACCCGCCCCGCCTGCTCCGGCACGTCGTCGCGCAACTCCCGCCAGGGGGCGGCCTCCGAGAAGTACGTCGCGAAGATGACCGTGGTCTCGTCCGGCGACAGCTCCGGGTAGTGGCAGCTGCGGAACTGCACGTTCATGCTGGGATGCCGCATGCCGGTCAGCTTGGCCGCCATGCTCTCCTCCAGCAGATACGTGGTGCACGGCTCGCCCTCGGGGAACGGCCGGCGCAGCCCGAAGAACAGCGACACATAGCCGGGGGAGATCGTGCCCGGCTCGTCGATCGTCTCGGTGAGCAGCTTGCGCCAGGTGTCGTTCAGATACCGGCCGCCGAGCATGCTCATCGCGGTGGTGTGCACATCGGCCGCCGACACCACGATGTCGGCGCGGAACTCCCGGCCGTCGTCCAGCCGTACCCCCACCGCCTTGTCGTGCTCGACGAGGATCTTCTCCACCTTGGCGTTGTAGGTGATCTCCCCGCCCAGCCGCAGATAGCGCTGCTCGACGGAGCGGGCCAGCGCCAGCGAACCGCCCTCCGGCACCCCGGCCGAGCCGTTGGCGTGCGAGGCCAGCTGGAACCAGAACGGCAGCACGGGGAAGTCGGGGTGCTTCTCGTACAGCACGTAGTTGAACGCCTCGCGCAGCACCGGATGCTGGAACTTCGCGGCGTAGTCGGTCATCAGCTCGGTGATCGACTTGCGGATGGCGTTGAAGTACGGCAGGAACGAGGCCAGCATCCGCCACCGCTCCCACCGCCCCATCAGGCCCACCGGCTTGAGGAACGGGTACACCGCCAGGGCCTTCTGGAAGGTGCGCACCCCGTCGCAGAAGTTCTTGATGCGGCGGGCGTCGGCCGGCGAGATCTCCAGCAGATGGGCCTGGAGACGGTCCGGGTCGGAGTAGAAGTACACCGGCTGGCCGCCCCGCACCCGCACGATGTTGAACACGTCGAACTGGCGCATCTCCTTGCCCTGCAAGGCCCCCAGTTCCAGCCAGATCTGGTGCATCTCGTTGCCGGGACCGCTGCCCAGCAGCCAGCTGACGCACCAGTCGAAGGTGAAGTCGCCGCGCTCCCAGGCGGTGCAGGAACCGCCCGGGATCTCGTGCATCTCGAAGACGCGCGTGGTGTAGCCGTTCATCTGCGCGTAGCAGCCGGTGGACAGGCCCCCCAGGCCGCCGCCGATGATGATCATCGACTGCCTGGCGCCCGGGGTGCCGGAATTGGTGGGGGATGACATGGCGCTGTGCTCCTTGATGTCGACCGGTCGGGCCGCAGGCGTCATGCCTCGTCACCGCCGGTGAGAATGGCGCGCGCCAGGCGCGCGTTGTGCTCGACCGGGCCCGGATCGAGCATGTCGGCGTGCCGGCCCACCCCGCGCAGCACTTCGGTCCCGGTACGGGAAGCGCCGTGCCAGCTGCCCTCGGCGCCGCCCGCGTATGCCTGGTGGTTCTCCTCGTCGCTGATCACCGAGATCCGCGCCCCGGTGGAGCCGGGGTTGGCGGTGCGGCCGGTGAACTCCAGGTAGTCCTTCGCCTGCTCCCGGGTCTTCTCGGCCACCAGCGCCGACCCGGTGTGCTTGTGCAGGTGCTCGGCCAGCTCGCGCTCGAAGACCGCCAGATGCTCCGGGCCCAGCTCGTAGGACTCCTCCACCCGCAGCGAGTCGACGATGACGACGTGGCGCACCGTACGGCCGCGCTCCTCCAGCTCCTTGGCCACCTCGAAGGCGAGGTTGCCACCGAGGGAGTAGCCGAGCAGGTCCAGCGCGCCGGACGGCTGCCGCTCCACCACCAGATCGGCGTAGCGGGCCACCTTGTCCTCGCCCATCAGGTAGTTGAAGGCGATGACGTCGTGCTCGGGGAGCTGCGCGGCGAACGCCCGGTACACCAGGCCGTGGCCGCCGGCCGGCGGGAAGCAGAACACCGCCTGCCCCGCCCCCTCGTTGAACCGCAGATACGGCAGCGATCCCTCGATCTCACCGGTGACGATCCGCTCCACGGTCTTGGCCATCCCGTGCAGCGTGGTCACCTGGAACAGCCGGCTCACCGGGATGGAGATGCCGAACTCCGCCTGGAGGTGGTAGATCAGCTCGATCAGCCGGATGGAGCTGCCGCCCGACTCGAAGAAGTCGTGCGCCAGACCGGGGCCCGGGGCCTCGATGCCCAGCAGCCGCTGCCAGTGGTCCGCCATCCGGGTCTCGTACAGGGTGACCGGCGCCTCGTACGCCGGGCCGCTGCCGGTGTCGCCGCCGGGGGCCGGCAGGGCCGCCACGTCCACCTTGCCGTTGGGGGTGAGCGGCAGCTCGGTCAGCGTGGTGAAGTGGGTGGGGATCATGAACGTCGGCAGATAGTCCGCCAGGTGCTGCCGCACGTCCCGCCAGTCGAGCTCCGCGCCGGGCGCCGGCACACCGTAGGCGCACAGCACGTTCTCGCCGCCGGCGTCCGGCCGCACGGTGACCTGCGCCTGCGCGAGCGCCGGGTAGGCCGCCAGGTGCGACTCGATCTCGCCGATCTCGATCCGGTGCCCGCGCACCTTGATCTGCGAGTCGGCCCGCCCCAGCAGATGGACGGTGCCGGCCGCGTCCCAGTGCGCCAGGTCGCCGGTACGGTACAGCCGCACGGGGTGCTCGCCGTCCAGGGTGCGGGTGAGGAACCGCTCGGCGGTCAGCTCCGGGTCGCCGAGGTAGCCGAGCGCCACCCCGTCGCCGCCGATCCACAGCTCGCCGGGGACCCCGGGCGGCACCGGCTCGCCGCGCCCGTCCAGGATGTACAGCGCGCTGCCGGGGAACGGCCGGCCGATGGGCACCATCCGGCCGCCCTCGACGGTGTCGGCCGGGCCCTCGAACCAGGAGCTGTCGATGGTCGCCTCAGTAAGCCCGTAGGAGTTCACCAGCCGCCCGGCGCCCAGCGCCCGCAGCCGCTCGTACTCCTCGGCCTTCCAGGAGTCGGAGCCGACGATCAGCAGCCGCAGGAAGTCCAGCCGCTCGCCGCTGTTCTCGCAGTGCCGGATCAGGGTCCGCGCCACGGCGGGGACGAACTCGCCGCAGTCCACCGCCTCGGCCCGCATCACCGCGTACAGCCGGGCCGTGTTGAACAGCACCTCGCGGCCGATCAGCACCAGCGTGCCGCCCGAGCACAGGGCGCGGGTCAGATCGCCGGTGAAGACGTCGAAGGCGGGGCCGGCCATCTGGAGATGGGTCCGGACGTCACCGTCCTCCAAGCCGTACTCGGTGCGCCAGCCGGCGTACGCGGCGGCCAGGTTGCGGTGGCTGACCGCGACCGCCTTGGGCCGGCCGGTGGAGCCGGAGGTGTAGATGACGTACGCCGGGGAGTCCGGGTCCGGGTCCGGGTCGGGGTCCGGGTCGGAGTCCGCTCCGGCGGCCGGGGCGGGGCCGTCGCCCGCCGTCTGGCCCGCCAGCAGTTCGTCGACCGTCACCACCGGCCCCGGCAGCCCCGCGCCGGTGTCCCGGCCGCCGATGACCAGCGCGGCACCGGCGTGGCGCACCATGTAGGCGAGCCGGTCGGCGGGGTAGTCCGGGTCGAGCGGCAGATAGGCGCCGCCGGCCTTGAGCACCGCGAGCAGCGCGATGATCAGCTCGGGCGACTTCTCCAGACACAGCGCCACCACCGTGCCCGCGCCCACGCCGCGCGCCCGCAGCGCCGCCGCCAGTTCCGCGGCCCGCGCCTCCAGTTCGCCGTAGGTCAGCTGCCGGGTCGGCCCGCTCTCGGCGGGCGCGGCCACCGCGACCGCCTCCGGGGCGCGCCGGGCCGCCTCGGCGATCAGCCGGGGCACCGGGGGGTGTTCCCGGCCGCCGGTGTGGGCGGCGCCGCTCCACTCGGTGAGGATGCGGTGCCGTTCGCCGCCGGACAGCATCGGCAGCCCGCTGACGGTGGCGTCCGCCTGCGCGTGGGTGAGCGAGTGGAGCAGTTGCTGGTAGTGGCCGGCCAGCCGCCGCATGGTCTCCGGCTCGAAGAGGTCGGTGTTGTACTTGAACACGCAGTGGAACCTGCCGTCCGCCGCCTCCTCGTAGGCCGACAGCGTCAGGTCGAACTGGCCCTCCTCCTCCGGCAGTTCGATGTACTCCAGCTTGTAGCCGTACTTCTCGGTGGCCACCTTGTGGTGCAGCAGGATGAACATCGCCTGGAAGACCGCCGACCGGCTCGGGTCGTGCGCGAGCCCCAGCTGCTCCACCAGCAGCGTGAACGGGTACTCCTGGTTGTCCAGGCCGCCCAGCACCGTGGTGCGCACCCGGTCCAGCAGCTCGGCCACGCTCGGGTCGCCGGCCAGCGAGACGTGCAGCGGCAGCGGGTTCACGAAGTACCCGTAGACGGCGCCGAACTCCTCCTGGGTGCGGCCGGTCACCGGCGAGCCGACGATGATGTCGTCCTGTCCCGCGTACCGGTGCAGCAGCAGGTAGTAGGCGCTCAGCAGCACCATGAAGACGGTGACGTTGTGCTCGCGGGCCAGCGCGTGCACCCGGGCGCTCAGCTCGGCGTCCAGCGCGAAGAACTCCGAGGCCCCGTTGTGGGTGAGCACCGCGGGCCGCGGCTTGTCGGTGGGCAGTGCCAGCACCGGCACCTCGTCGGGCAGCTGCCCGCGCCAGTAGTCGAGCATCTTGCGGGCCTCGCGGCCGGCCAGGAACTGGTTCTGCCAGTTGAGGAAGTCCAGGTAGCGGGCGGCCACCGGCGGCAGCTCGACCTCCTGGCCCCGCCGCATCCCCTCGTACAGGGCCAGCAGTTCCTCAATGAAGGTGAAGGTGGAGATCGCGTCCGAGATGATGTGGTGGACGGCCTTGGTGATCACCCACCGGTCGGGGCCGCGCCGGAACAGCCGGAAGCGGATCAGCGGATCGTGCGCCAGGTCGTACGGCTTGCGGTACTCGTGGATGATCATCTGATAGATGTCGTCCCAGTCGCGGTCCTCGACCTCGAAGAGCGCGACGTCCTCCTTGATCTCCGGCGAGATCCGCTGCACCGCCTTCCCCTCGACCAGCACGAAGTTCGCCCGCAGCACCGGGTGCCGGGCCAGCAGCCGGCGGAACGCCTCGAACATCAGGTCCGGGTCGAGCTCCACCCGCACCTCGACCGCGCCGCCGATGTTGTACGCGAAACCGTCCGGGTTCAGCTGCTTCAGGAACCACAGCGCCTGCTGGTTCTGCGTCAGCGGGAACGCGGACTCGTCCTCGTACCGCTCCACCGCCGTCGCCGCCGTGCCCTCGCCCTCCTCGGCCAGCAGCTCCAGCAGCCCCTCGTGCAGCTGCGTGATCAGCTCACCGGCCGGGGCGCTGGAGAGCAGCGCCACCACCGGCAGCGCGATGCCCACCTCGGCCACCACCCGGGCCCGCAGCTCCATCGCCAGCAGCGAGTCCAGACCCAGCAGATTCAGGCTCACCGCCGGATCGACCTGCTCGGCCCGCACCCGCAGCACCTGCGCCACCAGCGTGGTGAACCGCTCGGTCAGCAGCAGCATCCGCTTGTCCGGGCTCGCCTGCCGGAACGCGTCCAGGAAGCTGCCGCCGTCCCCGTCGCCCGCCGCGTCCCCGGCCGCCCGCGCCAGGTCGGTCACCAGCCGGGGCGGCTCGGCGTACCAGGACATGAACACCGGCCAGTCCACCACCGTGGCCACCAGCAGCTGCGCCCGGTCCTGCCCGATGACCCGCTCCAGCACCGCCATGCCCGCCTCGGGCGCCAGCGAGGACATGCCCCGGCTGTTGCGGTAGTGCTCGATCAGGCCCAGCTCCTCGATCATGCCGGTCGCCCACGGACCCCAGTCCAGCGACAGCGCCGGCAGCCCCTGGGCCCGCCGGTGGTGCGCCAGCGCGTCCAGGAAGGCGTTGCCCGCCGCGTAGTTGGTCTGCCCGGCCGTGGTCAGCCAGGCCGCCACCGACGCGAACAGCACGAAGTGCTCCAGCGGCTCCCCGCTCAGCTGCCGGTGCAGCAGCGCCGCACCCACGACCTTCGGGTCGTGCACGGCGTCGAAGACGTCCCGCTCCATCTCCGGCACCAGCGTGTCCCGCACCTGGCCCGCCAGATGGAACACACCGCGGATCGGCGGCCCCTCGGCCCGCCGGTACCCCGCCAGCCAGCCGGCCAGCGCGTCCTCGTCGGTGATGTCCAGCGGGGCGAGGATCGGCTGCGCGCCCAGCGCCTCCAGCTCCTTCAGGAACCGCACATGGCGCCCGGCCGGCGAGCCCGGGTCCTGGTCGGCCCACCGCTCGCGCTCCGGCAGCCGGGTGCGGCCCACCAGGATCAGCCGCCGCGCACCGCGCTTGACCAGCGTGCGGCACAGCAGCCGGCCGAGCGCGCCGAACGCGCCCGTCACCAGATAGCTGCCGTCCGCCCGCAGCCGCAGCGGCAGCGGCCTGCTCAGCCCCTCGGCCGGCACCAGCCGGCTGGTGTGCCGCACCCCGGCGCGTACCGCGATCTCGTCCTCGCGCTCGGCGCCCTCACCGGCGTCGGCCAGCTCCCGCAGCAGCACGAGCGCGTCGTCCTCCGGCGCGCCGTCGGCGGCCAGGTCGATCAGCTTGCCGCCGCGCCCGGTCAGCTCCTGTTGCCACAGCACCCGGCCGATGCCCCAGGCCGGCGCCCCCAGCGGCTCCACCGCATCGCCCGGTACCACCGGCTGCGCGGCGCGGGTGACCACGTGCACGGCGGTCGCCGCGCCCGTGTCCGGCGCCGCCAGCAGCGCCCTGGCCAGCGCGATCACCGAGTACGCGCCGGTGGTGGCGAGTTCACCGAACCGCTCGCGCGGCGCGTCGGCCAGCGCCGGCCGGTCCAGGTTCCACAGATGGACCACCCCGTCCACCGGCCCGAGCTCGGCCAGCAGCCGCCCCAGCTCGTCGGTCGAACCGGGATCGACGGTGCCGGTGCGCGCGGCGCGGTCCAGCGCGTACCCGCCGCCGGGGCGCACCAGATACGCCTCGCCGCCGGCCTCGCCGATCAGCGCGGCGAGCCGTTCGGCGAGCCCGCCGGCGTCGGCGAGCAGCACCAGCCGGCCGCCGATCCGCACCGGCTCCGCCGTCTCGGGCAGCGGGCACGGCACCCAGCTCGGCTCGGTGAGCCAGCTGTCGATGGTGGAAAGACCCACCGTGGTGGCCGCCTTCTCCACATCGGCGGCGCGGAAGCCGGCGACGCGGCCCAGCGGCGTCCCGTCGGCGCCGTCGTACACGGCGATGTCACCGGTGAGTTCGCCGTCCTCGTCGCCGGTGACGGTGGCGTGCACCCACAGCTCGCGGTCGCCGACCGGGTCCATGCGCACCTCGGCGATCGACAGCGGCAGCCGGATGCCGGTGCCCTCCGGGTCGCCGGGCGCGGTGAGCAACTGCGGGGTGAGCAGCGACTGGAAGCAGGAATCCAGCAGCACCGGGTGCATGTGGTGCGCCGCCGCGTCCTCGCCCAGGCCCTCGGGCGGCCGGATCCGGGCCAGCGCCTCGCCCTCGCCGATCCACACCTCCTCGATGCCCTGGAACGCCGGCCCGTAGTGGTAGCCGAGCGCGGCCAGCTGCGCGTAGCAGTCCGGGCCGGCCAGATGGCGGACGGCGCGGGAGCGTACCGCCGCGGTGTCCAGCGGCGCGGTCAGCGTCCGGCGCTGCCCGGCGCGCACGGTGCCGGTGGCGTGCACGGTGGGCTCGGCGCCCACGGTGGCGACGGAGAACGCGGCGGCGTCGGAGGAGAACGACAGCTGGACGGTGCGGGGTTCGCCGTCCGGGAGGAACAGCGCCTTGCGCAGCTCGATGTCGGCCAGCGCGGCGGTGCTGTCCGCGCCGCCGGTCAGCGCCCGCATCGCCTGGGCCGCCATCTCCAGATAGCCGGCGGCCGGGAACAGGACGCTGCCCTGGATGCGGTGGTCCTCCAGATACGGGGCGGCCTCCGCGTCCAGCTTCACCTCCCACACCGGCTCGGCGCCCCGGGTGCGGCGGCCGAGCAGCGGATGGTCCTGGTGGCCGAGCCGGATCTGCGCGACGGCGGGCGGCTCGACCCAGTACCGGTCGCGGCGGAACGGGTAGCGCGGCAGCTCCACGGTGCGCCCGGCCGGGTGCAGGGCGTGCCAGTCCAGGGTGAAGCCCATGCCGTGCAGGGCGGCCAGGGAGAGGGTGAAGCGCTCGCGCTCGTCCGCCTTGCGGCGGATGGAGGCCAGGGTCACGCTGTCGGCGTCCCGCGCCTCGCAGCACTCGCGCAGGGAGTGCGCGAGGACGGGGTGCGGGCCGATCTCCAGGAAGACGCCGTAGCCGTCGTCCAGCAGCCGGTCCACGGCGGCCCGGAAGTGCACGGCCTCGCGGACGTTGCGCCACCAGTAGCCGGCGTCCAGCTCGGTGCCCTGGGCGACGGCGCCCGGCTCGGCGGTCAGGTACAGCGGCAGCTTGGCGCGCTGCGGCTTCAGGTCGGCGAGGGAGGTGAGCAGCTCGTCCTTGATCAGCTCCATACGCGGGCTGTGGTACGGGACGCCGACCTCCAGGAAGCGGGCGAAGATGTCCTCGGCGCCCAGCTCGGCCGCGATCCGCTCCAGCGCCTCGGTGTCACCGGCCAGCGTGACGGAGGTGGGGCTGTTGACGGCGGCGAGGGAGACCCGGTCCCCGTGCGGTCGCACCCGGCGGGCGGCCTCGGCCTCGGTGAGGCTGACGGCCAGCATGGAACCGGTGCCGATGAGCTTCTGCTGGAGCCGGCTGCGGTGCACCACGATCTTGACCGCCTCGGGCAGGGTGTACACCCCGGCCTCGTAGAAGGCGGCCACCTCGCCGGTGCTGTGCCCGGTGATGGCGTCGGGACGCACGCCCTTGCTGCGCCACAGCGCGGCGAGGGCGATCTGGACGGCGAAGTTGGCGGGCTGGGCGAGCCAGGTCTCGCTCATCCGGGAGTCGGCCTCGTCGGCGTTCAGCTCCTGGGTGAGGGACCAGCCGGTCAGGGCGGCGATCTCCCGGTCGCAGCGGTCGATGACCTCGCGGTAGACGGGCTCGGTCGCGTACAGCTGGCGGCCCATGGCCCACCACTGCGGACCCATGCCGGTGAACACCCACACCAGGCGGCGCTCCAGGCCCTCGCGCTGGGTGCCGGGCACGGCGTGCGGGTGGCTCTCGCCGCGGGCGACGGCGGCCAGCACCTCGTCCAGCGCCTCGGGGGAGTCGTAGACCAGCGACAGCCGCTGGTCCAGGTGCTGCCGCCGGTGGGCGAGGGTGTAGGCGGCGTCGGTGAGCCGGGTGCCGGTGGCCAGCCGCTCGCGCAGCCCGGCCGCCTGGGCGGCGAACGCCTGCGGGTCGCGGGCGGTCAGCGGCAGGACGTGGTACCCGTCGCGCTCGGCCGGCTCAGCGGTCTCGGCGGTTTCGGCGGGCTCGGGGACGGGCGGGGCCTCCTGGAGCAGCACGTGGGCGTTGGTGCCGCCGAAGCCGAAGGAGTTGACGCCGGCCCGAGCGGGGCCGCTGTGCGCCGGCCACGCGGTGGGCTCGCGCGGGATGCGGTACGGCAGCGAGGCCTCGTCGACCTGCGGGTTGACGGTCTCCAGGTTGATGTGCGGCGGGATGATCCGGTGCTTGAGGCTGAGCACGGTCTTGATCAGCCCGGCGACACCGGCGGCGGCCTCGGTGTGCCCGATGTTGGTCTTCACCGAGCCGACGTAGGTCTCGGCGCCGGGCTCGCGGCCGATCGCCAGCGCGCGGGCCAGGGCGTTCGCCTCCAGCGGGTCGCCGACGGGTGTGGAGGTGCCGTGCGCCTCGACGTACTGGAGGCTGCCGGGGGTGATGCCGGCCTCGGCGCAGACCCGTTCGATCAGGCTGACCTGGGCGTCGGGGTTGGGCACGGTGATGCCGTTGGTCCGGCCGTCCTGGTTGACGCCGCTGCCGATGATGACCGCGTGGATGGGGTCGCCGTCGCGCTGCGCGTCCGCAAGGCGCTTGATGGCGATCATGCCGACGCCCTCGGCGCGCACATAGCCGTTGGCGGCGGCGTCCAGGGTGCGGGAGCGGCCGTCGGGGGAGAGGAAGCCGCCCTTGGTCTCGGCGATGGTGTACTGCGGCGCCATGTGCAGGAGGGTGCCGCCGGCCAGCGCGACGGAGGTCTCGCCGCGCCGCAGGCTCTGGCAGGCGAGGTGGACGGCGACGAGCGAGCCGCTGCACGCGGTGTCCACGGAGACGGACGGGCCCCGGAAGTCGAAGCAGTACGAGATCCGGTTGGACACCATCGTCATCATGGTGCCGGTGGCGGTGTGGGAGGCCAGGGTCTCGAAGCTCAGGTCGGCGAACTGGAGGATCTTGTAGTCGAGGGTGAACGCCCCGACGTAGACGCCGACATCGGTGCCGGCCAGTTCACCGGGGCGCAGCCCGCCGTCCTCCAGGGCCTCCCAGGCGACCTCGAGAAGCTTGCGCTGCTGGGGGTCCATGTGCTCGGCCTCGCGCGGGCTGATGCCGAAGAAGGCCGGGTCGAACTCGTCGAACCCGTCGATGTAGCCGCCTCTGCCGCCCACCAGCCGGCCGGGCTTGGCCTTGTCGCGGCTGGCCAGGGTGCGGGTGTCGTAGCGGTCGGCCGGGGTGTCGGTGATGCAGTCCTTGCCGTCGAGCAGGTTGCGCCAGAACGTCCGGTAGTCACTGGCGCCGCCGGGGAGCCGGCAGCCGATGCCGACGATGGCGAAGGCGTCTTCCGGGGAGGGCACGGGGACAGGGTGGTGCGTGGAATCCATCGTGAGAATCCTTGGGTGATGGCGCTTGGGGCGGATCAGGCGATTCGAGCGGGAATCCTGGTCAGCCCGCCGGGGGACAACGCCGGGGTAAGGACAGAAAAGTCTGAAGAACTGATAGGCGCATTGCGACGGTGGTGCGCGCGGCTGTGTCGAGTGGCATGACGGAACGCGGAACGATAACCCCCCTCTGAACGGGCGCAGGCCGATCACAACCCCCACGGGTGTTTATGGGGATTGTGTGTTTTGGCTGCGCGGTTGAAGCCTGCCTTATGAAGATCGAATAGGCCAATGGGGTTACGCGGGGGGCGCACGTTGCATTACGCGCGCCCCGGGGTACGCCGAGGGGCGGATAGCCGGTTTCCCGCGCTACCCGCCCCTTATGGCGAACGTCAGTTCAGAAGTTCGGTCATCTGCTCGATTTCGCTGGACTGGGAGGAGGCGATCTCCCGCGCCATCTCCTTCGCCGGCTCATACGACCCGGAACGCTCCAGCTCACCCGCCATCTCGACCGCCCCCTCGTGATGCACGATCATCAGCCGCAGAAAAGCGGCGTCGAATTCCGCGCCCGACGCCTCCTCCAGTTCGGCCATTTCCTCGCCGGAGAGCATCCCGGCCATCTCGTGGCCGCCGTGGTGCCCCTCTTCCGCACCCCATTCCGAAAGCCAGGAGCGCAGCGTCGCGATCTCCGGACCCTGGGCCCGCTCGATCTCTTCGGCAAGGGTCCGCACCGCCTCCGCGTCCGCCCGGTCCCGGGCGAGTTCCGCCATGGCGAGGGCCTGCTCGTGGTGCGGAATCATGCCCTGGGCGAAGGCCACGTCCGCGTCGTTGAAGGTGTCCGCCCGGGATTCCCCGCCGTGCCGGGAATGACCGGCGGACGGCTCGGAATCACCGCCGCAGCCGGCGGTGAACAGAACGGCGGAGGCGACGGCGGCGGCGCCGAGCGCCCGCGTCGCAAAACGGTATGACGTCATGGTGGAAAGAACAGCTTTCTGTGCGGTACTGCGGAATGGTGTGCGCGCGGAAGACCACGGCACGCCTATATGCGCAGCGTCTGCAGAAAGCTCAGTGAGGGCGGAGCCGGAGGTGCCGGCCCCCGCCCGGTGACTCCGGCCGGGGCGGACCGGAGGGCGACGGCGCCCGCGTCACCGGTGTGGGGGACGGGCAGCGGCGGCGCCTGGGCCGTCCCACCCGCCACACAGTCCGGATCCGCGTGGGCCGGATGCGCCGCGCCCTGCATGTCGTGCGCGGGCGCGCCCACTTCCGGATGGTGCGCCCCGGCGCTGATCACCACCCCCGGCGCCAGGCCGTGCATGGCGAACAG
This sequence comes from Streptomyces harbinensis, assembly GCF_900116145.1. Taxonomy (GTDB): domain Bacteria; phylum Actinomycetota; class Actinomycetes; order Streptomycetales; family Streptomycetaceae; genus Streptomyces; species Streptomyces carpaticus. The sequence continues at coordinate 590,463 of NZ_FPAB01000005.1, forward strand.
CCCGGCGAGTACCGCCAGGATCAGCAGCACGCCACGGCCCCGGTTCACGGCCGCCATCCTACGGGTACCCCCCACGGGTACCTGGGAGCGGGGTCCGGGCTGCTCGCGGAACCCACCGGCGAGCTGCCTATACACCCAACGTATAGTCGGACGAACCGCCTTCACGACCACTCGGGGGACCGTCCGTCATGCCGCAGTCCAGAAAATCGCTCACCGCTGTCGCGGGGGCCGCCACCCTCGCGCTCACCCTCGCCCTGACCGGCTGCTCGGCCGAGCGCATATCCCCCGAGAGCGTCCGCGAGGCGGCCGACGAGAAGGCGGGCGGCGCCTTCGGCTCCGTGGACTGCCGCGACGCCAAGTGCATCGCCCTGACCTTCGACGCCGGACCCGGCCCGTACACCGCCGAACTGCTCGACATCCTCGCCGCCGAAGAGGTCCCCGCCACCCTCTTCCTCCTCGGCAAGAAGCACATCGACACCTACCCCGAACTGGTGGTGCGCGCGGCCGAGGAAGGCCACGAGCTGGCCAACCACACCTGGACCCACCCCCGCCTCACCGAGGTGGACCGGGACGAGGTCCGCGACCAGCTCCAGCGCACCAACGAGGCCATCGAGGAACTCACCGGGCAGACCCCCACCCTGATGCGCCCGCCCCAGGGCCGTACCGACGACACCGTCGCCGAGGTCTGCGAGGAGCTGGGCCTGGCCCAGATCCTGTGGTCGGTCACCGCCAAGGACTACCAGACCACCGACTCCGACCTGATCACCGAGCGCGTCCTGGACCAGGCCGACCGCGACGGCATCATCCTGCTGCACGACATCTACGAGGGCACCGTCCCCGCCGTCCCCGGCATCATCGACGCGCTCAAGGCCGACGGGTACACCTTCGTGACCGTCTCCCAGCTGATGGCCCCCGGCGTTCCCGAGCCGGGCAAGGTCTACCGCTGACCCGAGCGGTGGCGGCCGGCCGCGGGTGGTGTCACGCTGACAGCTGAGACCCAAGTGACCAGGGAGGAACCGTGCTGACCACCGACTTCGCCCCCGGCTCCCCCTGCTGGCTGGACCTCGGCGCCCCCGACACGCGGCGGGCCGCCGCGTTCTACGGCGCGGTGCTCGGCTGGACCTTCGAGGCGGTGAACCCCGAGAGCCCCGAGTTCGGCTTCCTCCAGAGCGCCGGCCGTACGGTCGCGGCCCTCGGCCCGCTCACCGAGGAGGGCGCCCGCTCGGCGTGGATGCTGTACTTCGCCACCACCGACGCGGACGCCACCACCACGGCGGTCACCGACGCCGGCGGCACCGTCCGGGTCGCGCCCACCGGCATGGACGACACCCACCGGATGGCCCAGTACACCGACCCGCAGGGCGGCCAGTTCGCGGTCTTCGAACCCCGCGACGACATGGGCCTGGACCTGGTGGACGCCCCCGGCTCCCTCTCCTGGACCGAGCTGTACACCCCGGACGGCGCGGCGGCCAAGACCTTCTACTCCGCGGTCTTCGGCTGGACCTACCAGGACATGCCCCTCCCGGGCGACGGCGGCACCTACACCCTGATCGCCCCGGCCGGCCGGGACGTCACCGCGATGCAGGGCGGCCTGATGCAACTGCCACCCACCGCCCTCACCGCCACCCACGGCGCGGCGTACTGGCACCCGGTCTTCGCCGCCGAGGACTGCGACGCGGCCACCGCCCAGGTCACCGCGAACGGCGGCACGGTCCAGATGGGCCCCGAAACGGCCGAGGGAGTGGGCCGCCTGTCCGTCTGCCAGGACCCGCACGGCGCGGACTTCGTCCTGCTCACCCCGGAGAGCTGACCCCGCGCGACGGACGCCTCACGACGGGGCGTTGCAAGGGAGCGGATGGTTACTCCTCGGAATCAGCGGGAGGTGAGGTCCTCCTCGTGCTCGTGGTGGATGAGATTTACAAGTTGTTGAAGAACCCGGGCTGCGGCTGTGGCCACGGCGGGGTCTTCAAGGGCCGACAGCAAGATGTCGACGCGGGCGCGGATCAGCGTGCTGGCAGTCGTTGGCTCGGGCGACCCAGAGCGGAGCAGGGTCGTATGGAGCGTCTGAAAAGCGGAAATCACCTCATCGACTCGGGCCTTGGTGACATCAGAGGCGTTCAGGGTTTCGGCATGCTGGTCCAGCCAGGACAGTAGGCCGAGATTGGGGTCGAGTAAGCGGTCACGCAGCAGCTCGAGGCGCACGGTTTTCTCATGGTGTGCCACGGCGAGAGCCTGTTCGGCCGCGAGTTGCCGGTCAGCAAGAAGCTTGGTATCCGGATCAAGGCAGATCGAGACATGAGCCTGCACTGTCAGTTGAGGATCGACGGTCGAGGGTAGGGACAACACTGCATTCACGGCGTCTTCGGCTTCCCGGAAATCCAGTGGGTGAAATCCGGAAGTGATGCCCACCGCCTTCTGTCGGAGCATGGCACGGGCCACAGCGTTCGCATGGCGGGTGCCAACGGAGCATTGCGGGCTGAGCGTGACAGTGGAGGAGAAGCGTCCGCAGAAGTACAGCCCCTTGCTGAGGCTGGGGAGCCGGCTTTCGAAGTGGCGGATGCCATTGGAAGCGGGTTGACGTTTCGCCTCAGCAGAGGCAGCAGGGGTTACCGGCTTGCCTCTGCGGAACAGTTGGGCGAGTCTCACGGCAATGGTGCGGGCGATGGTGTGCGGTTGCGTGCAGCGGCCCCTCGCACGGACCGGACATAGGAATCGAGCAGTGCGCGACGGAGAGGACTAGAACCGCCGACGATCCTATGGAGGTCACCGTTCAGCGGATTGCTGGATTCCTCTTCGAAGACTGCGGAGATCACTGCTTCGATCGGTTCCTGGGGCAGCAATCCTGATTCAACCGCCGAGCACCAGCCGTCCAACGCGGCGGCGGCCAACGGGCGTGAGTCGGCACGTCGCCATGTACTCTGCCAGCCGTCTCGCAGCATCCCCAGGACTGCCGCTCCCCTGGCGCCTTCCTGGGTGAGCAGGTGGTTCACCAGCCTGGTGTCGACCTGCTCGCCGTCCGAAGTGAGAGAAAGCAGCCGAACGAACGCCGAGCCGCTGGGGGTCGGCGCCGTGGCCCAGCCGACTAGGGCTGCCAGTGTCCGTCCCATGGAATTCGGTGCCGTGAGCAGATCGGCGAGGGATGACATCGCCTCGTTTCCGGGCTCGGCCTCCGTGCTGGTATCGAGGACCTTCCGCAGTCGATTAAGAGCTACCCGGGTGTATTCCGTACCGAAGCGTCGCCGACAGATGTCTGCTACTGCTTGTTGCCGGTCGGGCATGGTCGGTGCCTTGCTCCAGTCGCTCAGCCTGTCTCGTACGGACGGGCCGATGCGGGGATGCACCGCGAGATCGTCCAGGACACGGACGGCAAGGCTGCGCTGACTGTCCTCCTTCACCCACTGCTCAACCCGGTCCAGGACGACGCCGGCGCCCTCTGATTCGGCGAGGGCCGTCAGCGCGGCAGCCAAACGGTCGAGATGGCCTGACCCGGCGCACTTGGGCGAGCTGATGTGGCCAAGCCACCGGGTCAGGACCGGGATCAGCTGTGGTCGGGTACGCCAAACATGCCGGAGCAGAGCCTGGGCGATGCCGGGGTATTTGTGGTTGACGGAGATGGTGCTGTCGTCCAGGAAGGAAATGCCTGCCTCGTCGCACCGGGTCTTGGCGTCCGGCCCGGCCAAGACACCTCCCTTGTCCGGCGGCCAGCCGACATCCTCTGCGCTGAGCAGCAGATCCGCGGAATCCAGCACCGCCCGGGAAGGAGCGCCTTCGAGAAACGCGGTGGCGATATACAGGGCTCGGCGGGGAACCCATGCGTCATCGCTGCTGCCGAACCACTCCTTCAGCTTCTCGTCCCAGCCCTGATAGGCGGCGACGGCCCGCTCGTCCTTTCGGTGATCAGCACGCTTGATCACCTCGGCCAGGCGAACCGCTGCATGAGGAGGTGTTGTCGGACTCAGCAGATTCGTGAAGAGGCTGTCGTCGTGCAACCAGGCGATGCGCTCGCTCGCATCGAATCTGGTCCGCAGCCACCGTTCGGTGATTCCGGCCGCATTTGGACGGCCCATTCGTAGGGGCACGAGGGGTGGCGTAGGGAAGACAGTGCCCGTGATTAGCGTTCCCCAGACCCGCGCGGAGGCGAGAACGATGAGATACGTGCCTTGCTCGCGTGCCAGTGCAGCGTACTCGTTCAGCCCGTTCCTGAAGGTCTCAGTGAGTGCTTCGCCCTCGGCGGACAGGTTGAGGAGGTAGCCGCAGCGCTTCTCGCGGGGAATCCGGGAAACATCCGGGGAATCCCAGTCGGGGAAGAGTTCGTAGATCTCAGCTTTTTCGGGCAGAAGTTCATCGAGCAGGCGCAGGGCTGTCGTTCGCGCGCCGGACCCAGGTTCCACCACCAGGACGAGAACACTCGCCCCGGGATTGTCCTCAGCACCTGGAGTGAGCAGTTGGAGGGCGTCGTCGAACTCCGCCGGGCATTCGAATTGCTTGCTGGAAAGGATTCCGCTGCGGGAGATGGCGTGTGGCTCGAGGTGTGCGAGCTGAGTGATGTACTTGGTGACGGTGACGTTGAAGCCTGCCAAGAGGTCCCCGTAGACCTCGTTTCCCGTGATCTGAGGGAAGGTCGGGATCTCGGCCGACGGCAGCTGCCGGTCCACCTTGTCCTTCAGGGCCCCGTTCTCTGTCATCGATTTACCACCGTGTTCGTGTGCCCGCCAAAGTTGAGGTCACCTTTTACCGTGTTGTCCGCGATCCGCACACCACTGTTCACGACTCCCGAGCCCTGAGTGATTCCGCCGGGAGTTGCCAGCAACTCCTCGGCAATGCGGCGAAGATCGGCAGCCGCCTGAGGACTGTACTCGGCCACCTTGCGCAGATCGCCCGCGAGACCCGTGCTGAGGTACCGTGCAGCGGTCTCACGTTCCCCGGACGGCAGCGCCAGCAGATCCTGCTCGAACCCATCCAGGCGCACAGTCAGGGCGCTCTGTTCGTCGGGCGTGGCATGGCGTCGGAAAACCTTTGCGAATCCGTCCCTGGCCAAGTGCCAGAAATCGGTTCCGACCGATCCCAGCGCGGCTCCTGCCGCGAGAGTGACGATGTCTGTCGGTGTTGCCATGGGTTCCCCTTGGTCGTGGGAAGCGGTTGGCACCGCCGTGGCGCATCCAGCAGCCGGTGCGGTGTGGCCAATACAGATATCGGGAGGTGCGGTCCTTCCCTCTGTGATCGGTCGTTCCCCCGAGGCGAGAATCATGCGCTGGATCCCTGCACCACTTCACACTTGAGGCGCTCCATTCCCATGAGTCCCAAAGAGCTCAGGGGCGTCGTCGGAAACCCCAATGGCAGTGGGTGCCGAACGTCTATGCGAGGTGAAAATGAGCTAACCGATATTGGCTACGATCAGTCCGTTTGCCGGCGCATTGCTGGGAAAGTGCGCCCGTGAAGGTATCCACAGTGCGCTGGCTTCTGGCCCCGCGCAGCGCGATGCGCGCGCGGCGGCTCATGAGAATGTACGGGGGCCGGCTTCCGTACGAGACCGCCTGGCAGATGGCACGTCTCCACCATTGCCCCGATGAACTTCCCTATGCCCGGAGTGCCTCCCTGGACCGACGTCGCGGAACCGCCGGGAGGTGACGACTAGGGCGTTTCTTTCGGATCACCGGATCGTTGGTCTGGTGTGTCGTTGACTGATGCCCAGTGGGCGAGGATCGAGCCGTTGCTGCCGGATCGGACTCCGAAGCGGGGAGGGCGGTGGCGTGATCACCGTCTGGTGATCGACGCGATCGCGTTCAAGTACCGCACCGGCACGCCGTGGATGGACCTGCCCGAACACTTCGGGTCGTGGAAGGGCGTCCACAACCGACTGCGGAAGTGGGCCGCCGACGGCACGTGGGAGAAGGTCTTCACCGCCCTGCTCGCCCGGGCCGACGCCGAAGGCGACCTCGACTGGGTCGTCGCCGTCGACTCCACCATCGTCCGTGCCCACCAGCACGCC
>NZ_FPAB01000006.1 GCF_900116145.1 Streptomyces harbinensis
CGGCGTCTGGACAAGGCGTTCGCCGCGTTCTTCCGGCGGGTGAAGGCCGGGGAGAAGCCCGGCTATCCCAGGTTCCGGGGCGTGAACTGGTTCGACACCGTGGTTTTCCCCAGGGACGGGGACGGCTGCCGGTGGGACTCCACCCCGCATGACTCTGTCACCCGCGTCCGCCTGCAAGGCGTCGGGCACGTCCGCGTTCACCAGCACCGCCCCGTGAAGGGCCGAGTCAAGACGATCTCGGTCAAGCGCGAGGGACGGCAGTGGTACGTCATCCTCGCCTGCGACAACGTTCCCGCCGAACCGCTCCCGGCCACGGGCGCGGTGTGCGGCATCGACATGGGCGTCACGCACTTCCTCACCACCTCCAAGGGCGTCCACGTCCCGAACCCGAGGCACGGCAAGCGCACCGCCGACGCCCTCGCCGACGCACAGCGCGCCCTCAACGCGTTCCCGCGCCGCAAGCGCCAGGACCGCACCGCCAAGCACCGCCAGGCCGTGGAAAAGGTCGCCAAGCTGCACCGCAAGGTCCGGCGCCGGCGCACCGATCACGCACACAAGACCGCGCTCGCCCTGGTCCGCGACTACGACCGGATCGGGCACGAGCGGCTGAACATCGCGAACATGGTCCGCACCCCCAAGCCCAAGCCCGACCCCGAGAGACCCGGCGCATTCCTTCCCAACGGCGCCGCCTCGAAGGCCGGGCTCAACCGCAGCATTCTTGACACGGGTTGGGGGGTGTTCCTGGGCATCCTCGCGCACAAGGCTGAAAGCGCCGGTCGTGTACTGATCCCGGTGGACCCCCGCAACACCTCCCGCACCTGCCCCACCTGCGGGCACGTGGACAGCGAGAACCGCGACGGCGAAAAGTTCCAGTGCACCGCCTGCGGGCACACCGACCACGCCGACCGCGTGGGCGCCTGGAACGTCGCACTCAGGGCCGGGCTGGTCCTTCCCGACGTGGCCTAGCCACCGACAGGAGAAGCCCCCCGGATTCATCCGGGAGGAGGAGTCACCATCCACCAGTCGAAAGGAAGTTCGGGGGCGGCATCAACCTCGGAACGGTCGATCATGAAAGTCCGCTGCCCACCGTCCGTCGCCGTGCAGGGCCACTCGCACTCCCAGCGCTCGTACTCGCTGAGCGGGCGCGCCATCACACACCTTTGCGGAAGCGATGCCCTCGCCCACCCGGCGTCGCTCACGCGCGCCCCCGCCTTCTCGCTGCCTTCTCGCCGCCCCGCGTCAGGCCGCTTCCTCCGCAGCCGGGGGCTCGGCGCGGACCGGTTCCACCACGACGCGGTCGATGCGGTTGCGGCGGCCGGTCGGGGGTTCGGCCGTCAGGCGCAGGCCGGCCAGGTCCGGGTGGGCGCGGTCTCCGGTGAGTTCGACGACGGTGGTGGCCCCGGCGATCGGGACCCGGCCCAGTGATTTGGCCAGCAGGCCGCCGACCGTCTCGACGTCCTCGTCCTCCAGGTCGACGCCGAACAGTTCGCCCAGGTCCCCCAGGTCGAGGCGGGAGGTGACCCGGTAGGCGCCGTCCGCCAGTTCGGCGACCGGTGGCAGTTCGGTGTCGTACTCGTCGGCGATCTCCCCGACGATCTCCTCCAGGATGTCCTCGATGGTGACGAGCCCGGCCGTACCGCCGTACTCGTCGATGGCCACCGCCACATGGATGTGGTCGCGCTGCATCTCGCGCAGCAGGTCGCCGGCGTTCTTGGTGTCGGGGACGAACGTGGCCGGGCGCATCACCGTCTCCACCGGGTCGGCCTCGGCCTCCCGGCTGATGTGCACCGCGCGGGCCAGGTCCTTGAGGTAGACGATGCCGACGATGTCGTCGTCGCTCTCGCCCGTCACCGGGATGCGGGAGAAACCGGAGCGCAGCGCCAGCGACAGGCCCTGCCGCAGGGTCTTGTCGCGGCTCAGGGAGATCAGGTCGGTGCGCGGCACCATCACCTCGCGCACCAGGGTGTCGCCCAGTTCGAAGACGGAGTGCACCATGCGGCGTTCCTCGTCCTCGATCAGCGATTCGCGCTCCGCCAGGTCCACCATCGCCCGCAGTTCGGCCTCCGAGGCGAAGGGGCCCTTGCGGAAGCCCTTGCCGGGGGTGACGGCGTTACCGACGATGATCAGCAGCTGGGCGAGCGGCCCGAGTACCCGGGCCAGCGGGATGAGGACCAGGGCCGCCGCGCGCGAGGTCGTCACCGGGTGCTGGCGTCCGATGGTGCGCGGCGAGACGCCGATGACCACGAACGACAGCACCACCGTCACCGGGACGGCGACCAGCAGCGCCTGCCAGACCTCGTCGAAGCTCTTCAGGCAGGCGTAGGTGACGAGCACCGCCAGGCCCATCTCGCCGGCGACGCGCACCAGCAGGGCCAGGTTGAGATAGCGGGTGGGGTCGGCGGCCACGGTCACCAGCCGTGCCGCGCCGCGCCGGCCCTCGCGGGCCGCCTGCTCGGCGCGGAAGGCGGTGATCCGGCTGAGCCCGGCCTCGGCGCAGGAGGCCAGCCAGGCGACGACCAGGAGTACCAGCAGGAAGGTCCACAGTGTGGCGTCCATCGTTGTTGTTCCTCGCCCGCCCGGCTCAGGTGATCGTCGGAGCCGGGGAGGGGCCGGTCAGCCCCGCCTCGGCGCGCCAGCCGTCCACGATGGCCCGCTGGAGGCCGAACATCTCGGCCTTCTCGGCGGGCTCCTCGTGGTCGTATCCCAGCAGGTGCAGCACCCCGTGCACGGTGAGCAGTTGGAGTTCGTCGTCCATGGAGTGCCCGGTGGGGGCGGCGGCCCCCTGGGCCTTCGCGACCTGCGGGCACAGCACGATGTCGCCGAGGAGCCCCTTGGCGGGCTCCTCCTCGTCCTTGGCCGGCGGGCGGAGTTCGTCCATCGGGAAGGACATCACGTCGGTGGGCCCGGGCAGGTCCATCCACTGGAGGTGCAGCGCCTCCATGGCCTCCTCGTCGACCGCGATGACCGACAGTTCGGACAGGGGGTGGATCCGCATCCGGCTCAGCGCGTAGCGGGCGATGTCCTGCACCGCCGCCACGTCGATGTCCAGGCCGGATTCGTTGTTGACCTCGATCGCCATGGTGGTGTCGCGGCTACTTTCCCTGTCCGTCGCCGTGGCCGGCGCGCTGGTCGAAGCGGTCGTACGCGTCGACGATCCGGCCGACCAGCTTGTGCCGGACGACGTCGGTGCTGTTGAGCCGGGAGAAGTGCACGTCGGGCACCCCGTCCAGGATCTCCTGCACCTGCCGCAGGCCGCTCTTGGTGGAGCCCGGGAGGTCGACCTGGGTCACGTCACCGGTGATGACGATCTTGGACTCGAACCCGAGCCGGGTGAGGAACATCTTCATCTGCTCGGGATTCGTGTTCTGCGCCTCGTCCAGGATGATGAACGCGTCGTTCAGCGTCCGGCCGCGCATGTACGCCAGCGGCGCGACCTCGATGGTGCCCGCGCTGAGCAGCCGCGGGATCGAGTCGGGGTCGAGCATGTCGTGCAGCGCGTCGTAGAGCGGGCGCAGATACGGGTCGATCTTCTCGTAGAGCGTGCCGGGCAGGAATCCGAGCCGCTCGCCGGCCTCGACCGCCGGGCGGGTGAGGATGATCCGGTTGACCTGCTTGGACTGGAGCGCCTGCACGGCCTTGGCCATGGCCAGGTAGGTCTTGCCGGTGCCGGCCGGGCCGATGCCGAAGACGATCGTGTGCCGGTCGATGGCGTCCACGTACCGCTTCTGGTTCAGCGTCTTGGGCCGGATGGTCTTGCCCCGGTTGGACAGGATGTTCTGGGTGAGGACCTCGGCGGGGCTCTCCACCGCGCCGCCGCCCTCGCCGGAGGAGCGCAGCATCGCGATGGAGCGCTCCACGGCGTCCTCGGTGAGCGGCTGGCCGGTGCGCAGCACGAGCATCATCTCGTCGAAGAGGCGCTGGATCAGCGCCACCTCGGCGGCTTCGCCGGTGGCGGTGATCTCGTTGCCGCGCACGTGGATGTCGGTGGCGGGGAACGACTTCTCGATGACCCGCAGCAGGGAGTCGCCGGAACCCAGCACCGTGACCATCGGGTGCTTGGCGGGGACGGCGAACCGTGCGGTCGCCTCGGTGGCCGGGGCCACTGGCTGGTGCGTGGGTGTCTGTGTCATGGGCGGCCGGGGGGCCAGCTCATCCCTCTCTGATCCTCGGTGTCCGGGATCCCAGGGTACGACGCCGGGCCCACAGACCCCTAGAGAATTACCCTGTGCGATCGCCCGGGCGCCCGGTGGCACCGGCTCCGGCGGCGGCCGTGCCCCGGAAGCCGAGGGTGGGCACCGCCCGGCGGCGCGGCCACGCGGGGGCCTCGTACGGCAGCAGCCGGTCGAGGAACGCGTAGCGGCCCAGCGCCTGCTCCATCGGGGTGCCGGGCGGGGTCAGCGCGGGAACGCGCTGCCACCAGGCGGCGATCTCGCCCCAGCCGGGCGCGGACAGCGAGCCGCCGAACTCCTGCACGGACAGCGCGGCGGTCAGGCCCGCGAACGCGAGCCGGTCGGCCAGCGGCCAGCCGGCGAGCGTTCCGGTGACGAAGCCGGCCACGAACACGTCGCCTGCGCCGGTGGTGTCCAGCGCCTCCACGAGGATGGCCGGCACCTCGGCGGTCTCCCCGGTGCGGCCGTCCGCCGCGTACGCGCCCTCGGCGCCCATGGTGACCACCGCAAGCGGCACCCGCTCGGTCAGCGCCCGGGCGGCGGCGCGCGGGCACTCGGTGCGGGTGTAGCGCATCGCTTCCTCGGCGTTGGGCAGGAACGCCTCGCAGTGTGCCAGCTCGGGCAGCGCGGCCAGGTCCCAGGCGCCGGTGTCGTCCCAGCCGACGTCGGCGAAGAGCAGGCTGCCGGCGCCGGCCGCCGCCGCGATCCACTCCTGCGGCTGGCCGGGGCTGAGCGAGGCCACCGCGGAGCGGGCCGGCGGTGCCGGGCGCCCGTCCGGGGTGCCTCCCGCGGACTCCTCCCCCAGCCTCCGGCCGGGCGGCACCCCCGGGGAGGTTCCCCCCGTTTCCCCGGGCGGCGGCGCCTCGTGGCCGTGCGAGACCATGGTGCGCTCGCCCTCGTAGGCCATGGAGACGGTGACCGGCGAGTGCCAGCCCGGCACCGTCCAGGAGCCGCCCAGGTCGATGCCCTCGCCGTGCTCCAGCGTCTCCCAGCAGTACTCGCCGTACTTGTCGTCGCCGAACGCGGCGGCCAGCGAGGTGCGCAGTCCGAGCCGGGCCAGCGCGGTGGCCATGTTGGCGACCCCGCCGGGGCTGGAGCCCATGCCGCGGGCCCAGGACTCGGTGCCGCGCACCGGGGCGGAGTCGAGGCCGGTGAAGATGATGTCGAGGAAGACGGTGCCGGTCAGGTACACGTCGCAGCCGGGATCACCGGGCCGCCGTACGTCCGCCAGCGGATCGAACGTGTGCCCGAGCGGTCCGGGCCGTGGGGTCTGGTCGTCGGTGCTCACCCTGCTGCTCCTGGTACGTACGCGCCTCCACGGCAGGTGTACGTTGCCGTGCATGAGGCTGGCGATCATTGGCGGCGGCGGATTCCGCGTCCCCCTGGTATACCGCGCGCTGCTGGACGACGACGGCCACGGGCGGTGCGAAGAGGTGACGCTGTACGACACCGACCCCGGGCGCCTGCGGGTGATCGGCGCCGTGCTGGCGGCCGAGGCCGCCCGGGCCTCCCGGGCGCCGCGCGTGCGGGCCACCACCGATCTGGACGAGGCGCTGGCCGGCGCCGATTTCGTCTTCTCCGCGATCCGGGCGGGCGGCCTCGCCGGCCGGGTCAGGGACGAACGGGTGCCGCTGGCGGCGGGCGTGCTGGGCCAGGAGACGGTGGGCGCGGGCGGGGTGCTGTACGGGCTGCGGTCGGTGCCGCAGGCGCTGCGGATCGCCGAGCGGGTGCGGGCGGTGGCCCCGGACGCGTGGGTCATCAACTTCACCAACCCGGCCGGGATGGTCACCGAGGCGATGTCGGCGGTGCTCGGGCACCGGGTGATCGGCATCTGCGACTCGCCGGTGGGCCTGGTGCGCCGCGCCGCACGGGCGGCGGGCGCCGACCCGGCGGCGGTCCGCTACGGCTACACCGGGCTGAACCATCTGGGCTGGCTCCAGTCGCTCACCCTGGACGGCCGCGACCTGCTGCCGGGGCTGCTGGCGGACGAGCGGGCGCTCGGCTCGTTCGAGGAGGGCCGGCTGTTCGGCGCGCGCTGGCTGCGCGCGCTGGGGGCGCTGCCGAACGAGTACCTGCACTACTACTACTTCCGCCGCGAGACGCTGGCCGCCACCCGGGCGGCCGAGGAGACGCGGGGCGCGTTCCTGGCCCGGCAGCAGGGCGCGTTCTTCACGGCGGCGCTGGCCGAGACGGATTCACCGGAACGAGTGCACGCCCGGTGGGAACGCACCCGCCTGGAGCGTGAGGAGACCTACGGCGCCGACGGCCGGGCCGCCGCCGGCGGCGGGGAGCGCGACAGCTGCGACCTGGAGGGCGGCGGCTACGAGCAGGTGGCGCTGGACCTGATGCGGGCCATCGCCGCCGACCGCACCACCCGCCTCATCCTCAACGTCCGCAACGCCGGCACCCTCCCGGCGCTGCCGCCCGACGCGGTCATCGAGACGGTCTGCGAGGCGAACGCCCAGGGCGCGCACCCGGTCCCGGTGGTCTCCCCCGGCATGGCCGAGCTGGGGCTGATGCTCCAGCTGAAGGCGGTGGAACGGGCCACCATCGAGGCGGCGACGACCGGCTCGCCGGAGGCCGCCCTGCGGGCGCTGGCGCTGCACCCGCTGGTCGACTCCCCGGCGACGGCCGCCCGCATCCTGGCGGAGGCGGCGGAAGCGGGCTGACGGACCCCGGCCCCGGCTCCGGCACCCACCGGGGGCCGGGCCGGGGCCGTCCGGCCGGGCGTCAGAGCGCGTCGTCCTTCTCCGCCTCCAGCGCGAACCAGTCGAAGCGCACCGTCCCCTCGGCCGCGTACATGCCGATCACCCGCCCGGTGAAACCGCCCGCCACCTCGGTGGACAGATACCGCCCGTCCAGCTCCGCCAGCACGGTGAACACCCCGTCCGGCTCCTCCACGCCCAGCCGCACCACATCGGGCCCCTGCCGCGGGTCCCACGCCTCCGGCGGCCCGCCGATGTCGGCCCGCAGCGTCACCGGCCCGGCCTCCGGCAGCCGCAGCTCCCCGACCGTCTGCCGCAGCGGCCCGATCCGGGCCTCCGCCCGCACCGTGCCGTCCGGGGCCGCCTCGATCGCGTAGTGGTGCCGCTCGTCCAGCCGCACCGCGAGCCCGCCCCGTCCCGCCGCCGGATCGAGCAGGGTACGCGCCCGGCAGGCGCGGTGCTGCTGCCGCCGCCCGGCGAACGTCACCGCCGGATCGTCCAGCGACGCGCCGCGCGCCCGCAGGGTGAGCCAGCCGGGCCGCTCGGTGGTGGAGACGGCCTCCTGCGGCCGGGACCGCAGCGAGATCCAGTGCGGCGCCAGCCGGGCCGCGTCGAAGTCGTCGCGCGCCGCGGGGCCCGGCACCGGGCGCGGCGGCCACGGCGGCGCCGCCATCACCGGCGTCGCCTCGCCGATCACCGGCCAGCCGTCCGCGCTCCACGTCACCGGCGCCAGGAACGTCTCGCGCCCCAGCACATGCCAGCCGGGGGTGCCGCCGCCGGGCCGCACGCCGAGGAAGACAATCCACCACGAGCCGTCCGGGGCCTGCACCAGGTCCCCGTGGCCGGTGTTCTGGATCGCCTGGTCGGTGCTGCGGTGGCTCAGCACCGGGTTGGCCGGGCACGGCTCGAACGGGCCGTACGGGGCCGGGCCGCGCGCCACCGAGATGCCGTGGCCGCGCTCCGTACCGCCCTCGGCGATCAGCAGGTACCAGTACCCGCCGACGCGGTACAGATGCGGGGCCTCCGGTGCCTTGGCGCCCGGGGTGCCGGACCACAGCCGGCGCGGCGCGCCGAGGGTCTGCCCGGTGCCGGGGTCGATGGCGATCTGGCTGATCCCGGCGGAGGTCACCCAGCAGGTGCCGTCCTCGTCCCAGGCCAGATCGGGGTCGATGCCCTTCACCCCGGGCAGCAGCACCGGGTCGGACCAGGGCCCGGCCGGGTCGGTCGCGGTGAAGAGCACATTGCCGTCGTGCGAGACGTCGGTGGTGATCAGCCAGAACCGGCCGTCGTGGTGCCGGATCGTCGGCGCGTACACGCCGCCCGAGGACGGCGCGGTGTCCGGCAGCCGCAGCTGTCCCGGCCGCTCCATGACATTGCCGATCTGCTCCCAGTGCACGAGGTCCCGGCTGTGGAAGACCGGGACCCCGGGGAAGTATTCGAAGCTGGAACAGACGAGGTAGTAGTCCTCGCCCACCCGGCACACGCTCGGGTCGGGGTGGAACCCGGGTATCACCGGATTGGAGAACGTCCCGCCCGCCCAGCCGCCCGCTGCCGCCATGAAGGCACCTTTCCTTGTCACACCGTCACCGTCACCGTGTCCGTCGCCGTGTCCGTCACCGCCGGCCGGGGACCGGGATCCGGTCCAGGTCCTCGGCCACGGTCAGCTCGCCCGTGAACCCCGCCGCCCGGGCCTGCGCCCCCAGCGGCTCCGGGTCCGGGTAGCGCTGCGAGAAGTGGGTGAGCACCAGGTGCCGCACCCCGCACCGGGCCGCGACCTCGCCCGCCTGGCCCGCCGTCAGATGGCCGTAGGTGTCCGCCAGCGCGGCGTCCTCGTCGAGGAACGTCGCCTCCATCACCAGCAGATCGCACCCCTCGGCCAGCGTGTACACGCCCGGGCACAGCCGGGTGTCCATGACGAAGCCGAACCGCTGCCCCGGCCGCCGCTCGCTCATCTCCGCGAGACGCACCCCGCGCAGCTCGCCCTCCTCCTGGAGCCGCCGCACCTCGGGCCCCCGGATGCCCGCCTCGGCCAGCCGTTCCGGCAGCATCCGGCGGCCGTCCGGCTCCACCAGCCGGTAGCCGAAGGACTCCACCGGGTGCGACAGCCGGGCCGCCGACAGGGTGAACGGCGGACCGGCGTCCAGCACCCCGTCCCCCGTCACCGGGTGCTCCTCGATGACGGCCCGCTCCTGATACGCCGTCGCGTACCGCAGCCGCTCGAAGTACACCTGGCCGCTCGCCGGGTAGTGCGCGCGCACCGGGTGCGGCACCCCGTCCCCGTTGATGCGCTGGATCACCCCGGCCAGGCCCAGGGAGTGGTCGCCGTGGAAGTGGCTGACGCAGATCCGGGTGATGTCGGTGGCGCTCACCCCGGCGTGCGTCATCTGCCGCTGGGTGCCCTCGCCCGGGTCGAACAGCAGCCCTTCGCCGTCCCAGCGCAGCAGATAGCCGTTGTGGTTGCGGCGCCGGGTGGGCACCTGGCTGGCGGTGCCCAGCACCACCAGTTCGCGTACGGACATGCGCGGCTTACCCGGGGGGCCACTCGAAGCCGCGCCCGCCCAGCACGTGGGCGTGCACGTGGAAGACGGTCTGCCCGGCGCCGGAGCCGGTGTTGAGCACCACCCGGTAGCCGGAGCCGTCGATCCCCTCCTGCGCGGCGACCTCGGCCGCGGCGCGCAGTACGTCGGCGGTCAGCCGCGGGTCGGCGGCGGCCAGCGCGCCCGCGTTGGGGTAGTGGGCGCGCGGCACCACCAGCACATGGGTGGGTGCCTGCGGGTTGATGTCCCGGAAGGCGACCGTCGTCGCGCTCTCGCGGACGACGGTCGCCGGCACCTCCCCGGCCACGATCTTGCAGAACAGGCAGTCGGCCTGGGCTTCTCCCGCCATCGCCGGGCTCTCCTCGGTGCGTTGGTCTCCGTCCCCCGGGATGCTACCGGGCGCGCCCGGGGACCGGCGGCGGTACGGACGCGGGCCGCTCCGCCAGCGCGGCGAGCAGGTGCCGTACGCCCTCGGCGAGTTGCGGATCGGCGCCACTGGCCCAGTCCTGCGGGCGGCGCACCACCTCGATGTCGGGGTCCACGCCGTGGTTCTCGACGCCGAAGCCGATGCCGCCCTCCAGCCAGGACGCGAACGAGGGCTGGGTGACGCCCGTGCCGTCCGCCAGCGCGGGCCGGCCGCCGAGCCCGATCAGCCCGCCCCAGGTGCGGACGCCGATCACCGGGCCGAGGCCGAGCAGCTTGACCGCCGCGTTCACCTTGTCGCCGTCGGAGCCGGAGTACTCGTCGGCGAGCCAGGCCAGCGGGCCGCGCGGGGCGTTGGCCGGGTAGGTATGCGGTTCGCGCAGCCGGGGGAACTCCCAGCCCAGGACCCGCCGCGCCAGCCTCCCCCTGACTCCGTCCGGGAGGTGCCCCCATGACGACCAGCTGGGAGGTGTGCCCGCCGCGGTTGCCGCGCACGTCGAGCAGCAGCCCGTCCCGCTCGGTCTCCACCCGCAGATCGCGGTGCAGCTGCGCCCAGCCTCCCCCGGACTCCGTCCGGGAGGTGCCCCCAGTCATCATGTCCGGGATGTGCAGATAGCCGAGCCGGCCGCCGGACAGCCGGGCCACTTCGGCGCGCCGCCCGGCCACCCAGTCGTGGTACCGCAGCGGCTGTTCGTCGGACAGCGGGACGACGACGGGGTGGCGGGGCGGGCCGCCGTCGACCGGGTGGACGGTGAGCTGGACGGGGCGGCCGGCGGTGCCGGCCAGCAGCGGCGCGGGGCCGGTCACCGGATCGACGGGGTGGCCGTCGACGGCGGCGATGGTGTCCCCGGCGCGGACGGCCACGCCGGGGGCGGCGAGCGGGGAGCGGGCGCGGGGGTCGGACGGTTCGGCGGGCAGGACGCGGGCCACCCGCCAGCGCCCGTCCTCGCCCCGCTCCAGGTCGGCGCCGAGCCGGCCCTGGCCGCCCGGCGGTTCGGCGGGCAGGACGTAGGCGTGCGAGACACCGAGTTCGCCCTGGACCTCCCAGAGCAGGTCCACCAGGTCGTCGTGGCTGCCGATCCGGTCCAGCAGCGGCCGGTAGCGGTCCAGCTGGGCGGTGTAGTCGACTCCGGCCAGGTCGGCGCGCCAGAACCGCTGCCGCATCAGCCGGCCCGCCTCGTCGTACATCTGCCGCCATTCGGCGGCCGGGTCCACGGTGAGCCGGATGCGGGAGAGGTCCGGGGCGTGTTCGTCCCCGGCGGCGGGGGTGAGCGGGACGACGCGCAGGGCGTCGCCGGTGTGCAGGACGGCGCGGCGCCCGTCGCCGCTGACCTCGGCGGCGGAGACGCCGCTCGTGATCTCCTCGGCCGCCGCGGTGTCCTCGCCGGTGAGGGGGAAGCGGTGCAGGGTGAGGTGGGGGGCGGGCGGCTCGCCGAGGGTGATGAAGGTGCCCTCGAAGCCGGTCACGGGGTGGCTGAGCCACACCACGCCGTCCTCGCAGGCGCGCAGTCCGCTGTAGCGGCCGGCCGGGACGGGGAACGGCTCCACCCGCTGGTGCAGGCCCTCCGGGTCGACCCGGACGGTGCCCGCCTCCCCGGAAGCGGGACCGGGCGGGACGGGGCCGAGCGGCGAGGGGACGTCGGCGGCCAGGGTGAGCAGGTGGGGGCGGGCCGCGACCGGGAAGGACAGTTCGAAGACGAGGCTGTCGTAGGCGGGCTCGAAGCTGCGTTCGGAGAGGAAGGCGAGGTGCCGGCCGTCGCGGGTGAAGGCGGGCGCGTAGTCCCGGAAGCGGAGCGGGGTGGCCTCGATGACGGTGTCGTCGGCGAGCCGGGCGAGCCTGAGCTGACTCAGGGGTTGGGGTCCCGGGTGGGCCCAGGCGAGCCAGCCGGAGTCCGGGGAGAACACCGGGTCGGCGATCGGGCCGTGCGGGCCGCGGGCCAGCTCCCGTACGGCGCCGGAGGCGAGGTCGGCGAGGAGCAGCCGGCCGTCGTGGGTGGCGAGGGCGGCGGTCCCGGCGTCGGGGGCGAGCGCCAGGGCGTGGACCTCGCCGAGTTCTCCGGAGCCGATGAGGGCGGGCGCGGTGCCGTCGGCCTCGGGGCCCACCGGGCGGACGGCCAGCGCGTCGGCGCCGTCCGCGTCGGTGATCCACACCGCCAGGCCGCCCGCGAACCGGGGCAGCCGGGCGCGTACCCCGGGTTCGGCGGCGAGCGCCCGGACCGGGCCGCGGCCGTGCGGCAGCAGATGCAGCATGCCGCGGGTCTCCACCAGGGAGGCGTCGCCGGTGTGGTCGGGCGCGGCGGCGGCGAGGTGGTCGGCGGCGCGCGGGTGGTGCGGGCGGCGGCCGGTGCGGGGGCCGCCGAGGGTGACGGCGAGCCGGCGCGGCTCGCTGCCCTCCTCCAGGGTGTCGAGCAGCCACAGCTCGCCGTACGCGGCGTACACCACCCGGGTGCCGTCGCCGGCCGCGTGCCGGGCGTAGGCGCCGCCGAGCGGGGTGTGCCGGCGCAGCCCGGTGCCGTCGGGGTGCGAGGAGTACAGGGCGCCGGTGCCCTCGTGGTCGGAGAGGAAGACGATGCGGTCGCCGACCCACTGCGGGTATTCGAGGTTGCCGTCAAGACCGGTGTGCACACGGTCGAAGGTGCCGCCGCCGTCCGGGTCGAGCCACAGTTTCCCGGCGGCGCCGCCCCGGTAGCGCTTCCAGCCGGCGGCGTCGCGGTTGCGGCCCATCCGCCCGGTGCGCAGCAGGACGGCGCCGCCGGGGCCGTACGCCACGTCGCCGACCGAGCCGTGAGGGAGGGTGCGGGCGGGGCCGCCGTCCAGCGGGACGGCGTGCGCCCAGGTCCAGCGGTCGTCGGGCTGGCCGGTGCCGCTGAGGGCGATGATCTCGCCGGGGCCGTGCCAGCGGCGCACCTGGGTCTCGGCGTGGGCCCACCAGGTGAGCCGCCGGGCCGGGCCGCCGTCGAACGGGGCGACGTAGACCTCGGGGGCGCCGTCCCGCCGTGAGGTCCAGGCGATGTGCCGGCCGTCCGGGGATATCCGGGGGTGGCTCGCGGGGGCGTGGTCGGTGGTGAGCCTGCGGGCCCGGCCGCCGCCGGCCGGGGCCACCCAGATGTCGTCCTCGGCGACGAAAGTCACCCATTCTCCGTACACGTGCGGGAAGCGTGCATAGAAAGGCAAGGTCATCCACCGGAACGTAGCGGGCCTTCCGCCGCCTGTCACGACTCCCTACGTCCGCTTACGTCCTCCGGCTGGACACCTGATGCCGTACATTCATCTCACTGGTACGGTTCGCGCAGTTGTACAGGGACGATAAGGATGCTCGAACCATGACCGACCAGCCGCCGCGCGAACAATGGGGGACCCGGCTCGGGTTTCTCATGGCCGCGATCGGGTCAGCCATCGGACTCGGAAACATCTGGCGCTTCCCCAAAGTCGCCTTTGACAACGGGGGCGGATCCTTTCTGCTGCCGTATCTCATCGCGCTGCTGACCGCCGGAATTCCGCTGCTGATTCTCGAATACACGATCGGCCGCAAATACCGGGCCTCGCCGCCGGCCGCGCTGCGCGCGCTCTACCGGCCCACGCAGGCCATCGGCTGGTGGCAGGTCGCGATCTGCTTCGTGATCGCCACCTACTACGCGGTGATTCTGGCCTGGTCGCTGCGGTACATCGGCTTCTCCTTCACCAAGGCGTGGGGCGACGATCCGAACGGCTTCTTCTTCAACGACTTCCTGAAGGCGGCCGACGAGCCCGGCACCATCAGCGCGTTCGTGCCCGGTGTGGCCTTGCCGCTCATCCTCATCTGGGTGGTGACGCTCGTCATCCTGGGTCTGGGCGTGCGGCGCGGCATCGAGCGGGCGAACAAGATCTTCATCCCGCTGCTGGTGGTGTTCTTCGGCGTCCTGGTGATCCGCGCGGTGACCCTGGACGGTGCGACGACCGGGCTGAACGCGCTGTTCCAGCCGGACTGGGGCGCGCTCACCAACGGCAGCGTGTGGGTGGCGGCCTACGGGCAGATCTTCTTCTCGCTGTCCATCGGCTTCGGCATCATGATCACCTACGCCTCCTACCTCAACCGCCGCTCGGACCTGACCGGTTCGGCGATGGTGGCCGGGTTCGCCAACAGCTCGTTCGAGATCCTGGCCGGCATCGGTGTCTTCGCCACCCTCGGCTTCATGGCCGCCCAGGCGGGCGTCGGGGTCGACGACGTGGTCAGCGGCGGCGTGGGGCTGGCGTTCGTGGCCTTCCCGCAGATCATCTCGGAGATGTGGTTCGGCCAGGTGTTCGGCGTGCTGTTCTTCGGCTCGCTGGTGATCGCGGGGCTGACCTCGCTGATCAGCATCGTGCAGGTCATCGTCGCCGCCGTGGAGGACCGTACCGGCATCAGCCGCACCAGCGCGGTGCTGTCCGTCGGCGGCGCCACCGGCGTGGTCTCCGTCCTGCTGTTCTCCACCAACGGCGGGCTGTACTTCCTGGACGCCGCCGACCACTTCATCAACCAGTACGGCATCGCGCTGGCCGGCCTGGTGCTGCTCGTCATGGTCAGCTGGGTCGCGCGCAAGCTGCCGATGCTCCAGCGCAACGCCGACGCCACCTCGGCGGTCCTGCTGGGCCGCTGGTGGAAGCTGTGCCTGGGTGTCATCACCCCGGTCGTGCTCGGCTGGATGATGATCGACAGCCTGATCAACGAGTTCCGGGAGAACTACGAGGACCTGCCGACGTCCTTCCTGCTCTACGCGGGCTGGGGGGTGGCGCTGGCCGCCCTGGTGGTGGGCATCGCGCTCGCCCTCATCCCGTGGCGGCGGCCGAGCCCGGCGCTCACCGAGGACGAGGACCGTGACCTGCTGACGAAGGGGGAACCGCGATGACCGGCGGAGCCATCATCATGATGATCATCGCGATGGTCATCGTCTGGGGCGGCATGATCGGCGCGATCATCAAGCTGACCCGTCACCCGGACACCCCCGAGGACTGACCCGGGGGACCGCGCCGGAACCGGAACGGCTGAGGCCGCCGCCCTGCACGGGCGGCGGCCTCAGCCGTATCACGGGTGGCGTGCCGGTCGCTCAGCCCCAGCGCCCGCTGCGGGTGAGCAGCAGCGCGGCGGCGGCGGTACCGGCCGTGGAGGTGCGCAGCACCGTCGGACCCAGCCGGTACGGTTCGGCGCCGGCCGCCGCGAACGCCTCCAGTTCGCGCGGCGCCACCCCGCCCTCCGGGCCCACCACCAGGACGATGTCGCCGGTCGCGGGCAGCGGGGCGGCGGCCAGCGGCCGGGTGCCCGACTCGTGGAGCACCCCGGCGAAGGCGGCGCCGGCCAGCAGCCGCGCCACCGCCGCCGTGGTCATCGGCTCGGTGACCTCCGGGATCCACAGCCGCCGCGACTGCTTGGCCGCCTCGCGGGCGGTCGCCCGCCACTTGCCCAGCGACTTCGCGCCCCGCTCGCCCTTCCACTGGGTGATGCAGCGGTCGGCGGCCCAGGGCACGATCGCGTCGACCCCGGTCTCCGTCATGGTCTCCACGGCCAGCTCGCCGCGATCGCCCTTGGGCAGCGCCTGCACCACCGTGATCCGGGGCGCGGGCGGCGGCTCGCTGCGTACCGCGTCCACCGCGACCACCAGCCGGTCCTTGCCCTCGACGGCCGAGACCGTCCCCACCGCGCCGGTGCCGGCGCCGTCGGTGAGCACGATCTCCTCGCCCACCCGCAGCCGCCGCACCGACACCGCGTGCCGGCCCTCGGCGCCGTCCAGGATCAGCGAGGCCGGGCCGCCGCCGTCCGGCAGCGGCCCGTCCGTCACGAACACGGGCGCCGTCATCTCGCTCGCGCGCCTTCCCTACGTACGGCCGTTGAAGGCGTCCTTCAGCCGGGAGAACAGCCCTTGCTGCCCCGGCTGGAACTGCCCCAGCGGACGTTCCTCGCCCCGCAGCTTGGCCAGCCGCCGCAGCAGCTCCTCCTGCTCGGGGTCGAGCTTGGAGGGCGTCTGCACCTCGACATGGACCACCAGTTCGCCGCGCCCGTTGCCGCGCAGATGCGTCACGCCCCGGCCGTGCAGCGGGATCGACTGGCCGGACTGGGTACCGGGCCGGATGTCGACCTCCTCCGTGCCGTCCAGCGTCTCCAGCGGCACCTTGGTGCCGAGGGCCGCGGCCGTCATCGGGATGGTCACCGTGCAGTGCAGATCGTCACCGCGCCGCTGGAAGACCGGGTGCGCCTTCTCCCGGATCTCCACGTACAGGTCGCCGGGGGGCCCGCCGCCCGGGCCGACCTCGCCCTCGCCCGCCAGCTGGATCCGGGTGCCGTTGTCGACACCGGCCGGGATCTTCACGGTGAGCGTGCGGCGCGACCGTACCCGGCCGTCGCCCGCGCACTCGGGGCACGGCGTGGGCACGACCGTGCCGAAACCCTGGCACTGCGGGCACGGCCGCGAGGTCATGACCTGCCCCAGGAAGGAGCGGGTGACCTGCGAGACCTCGCCCCGGCCCCGGCACATGTCACAGGTCTGCGCGGAGGTACCGGGCGCGGCGCCCTCACCGTTGCAGGTGTTGCACACGGTGGCGGTGTCGACCTGGATCTCCTTGGTCGTGCCGAAGGCCGCTTCCTTCAGCTCGATCTCCAGCCGGATCATGGCGTCCTGGCCGCGCCGGGTGCGCGACTTCGGGCCGCGCTGGGTGGCGGTGCCGAAGAAGGCGTCCATGATGTCGGAGAAGTTCCCGAAGCCGGCCGCGCCGCCGAAGCCGGCGCCCGCGCCCGCTCCGCCGCCGGGGCCCATCGGGTCCCCGCCCAGGTCGTACATCTGTTTCTTCTGCGGGTCGGAGAGCACCTCGTAGGCGGTGTTGATCTCCTTGAACCGCTCCTGGGTCTTCGGGTCCGGATTCACATCCGGGTGCAGCTCCCGAGCCAGCCGGCGGAATGCCTTCTTGATCTCGTCCTGTGAGGCATCACGCTGCACGCCCAGGACCGCGTAGTAGTCCGTCGCCACTTAATTCTCCGCGAGGATCTGTCCGACGTACCGTGCCACTGCGCGCACCGCTCCCATCGTTCCGGGGTAGTCCATGCGGGTCGGTCCGACCACGCCCAGTTTCGCGACCGCCTCGTTACCGGAACCGTAGCCGACCGCCACGACCGATGTGGAGGTCAGCCCCTCATGAGCGTTCTCATGCCCGATGCGCACGGTCATACCCGTGTCCTTGGCCTCGCCCAGCAGCCGGAGCAGCACCACGTGCTCCTCCAGCGCCTCCAGCACCGGCCGGATCGTCAGCGGGAAGTCCTGGCCGAAGCGGGTGAGATTGGCGGTGCCGCCGATCATCAGCCGTTCCTCGGTCTCCTCGACCAGGGTCTCCAGCAGGGTGGACAGCACCGTGGACACCGTGCCCCGGTCCTCGTTGTCGAAGGACTCCGGCAGGTCCTGCACGAGACGGGGCACCTCGGCGAACCGCTCCCCCACGATCCGGCTGTTGAGCCGGGCCCGCAGGTCGGCCAGCGAGGTCTCCCCGAACGGCGCCGGGCAGTCCACCATGCGCTGCTCGACCCGCCCGGTGTCGGTGATCAGCACCAGCATCACCCGGGCCGGCGCGAGCGAGAGCAGTTCGACGTGCCGCACCGTGGAGCGGCTCAGCGAGGGGTACTGCACCACGGCGACCTGCCGGGTGAGGGTGGCCAGCAACCGGACCGTACGGCTCACCACGTCGTCGAGGTCGACGGCGCCCTCCAGGAAGCTGGAGATCGCGCGCCGCTCGGCACCGGTCAGCGGTTTGACGTCCGCGAGCTTGTCGACGAAGAGCCGGTAGCCCTTGTCGGTGGGCACCCGGCCGGCGCTGGTGTGGGGCTGGGCGATGTAGCCCTCCTCCTCCAGCGCCGCCATGTCGTTGCGCACCGTCGCCGGGGACACCTGGAGGTTGTGCCGCTCCGTCAGCGCCTTGGAACCGACCGGCTCCTCGGTGCCGACGTAGTCCTGGACGATGGCGCGCAGCACCTCCAGCCTGCGTTCACTCAGCATGCAGCGACACCTCCCGTCCGGCCGCATTTCCCATCAGTGCCGTCCTGGCACTCATCCACTCCGAGTGCCAATCCCTGTCCAGTGTACGGCCGGGTAGCAAGGCCAGGGAAAGCGCGACGGCCCGACGGTATCGCGGGAGCGGTCCCGTCCGGCAGAGCATGCCCCGCTCCGTGACGTTAACTTCGCACCGTGGAGACCTCTTGGGAAGAGCTTGCCGCCGGCGTCCTGCGGACCCGGCTGCCGGGATGGGACGAGACGGTGGGCGCGATCGCCGGGCCGCGCGGGGTGCTGCTCATCGACGCCGGGCCCTCCCCGGCCGCCGCCGGGCGGATCCGGGCCGGCCTGCGCGCGCTGCTGGGGCTGCCGGTGCGCTGGGTGGTCCTGACGCATCCGCACTTCGACCACGCCCTCGGGGCCGGCGGTTACCCCGGGGCACGGGTGTTCGGGACGCTGGGCGATCCGCTGGAGCTGGCGGCGGACGCGGTGCGGCACGGCATGCCGGAGCGGGAGGCCGCCGAGGGCGTCGCGGCGCTGCGGGGCGTGCGGGCCCGCCCGGTGACCGGGAAGGCGTCGCTCTACCTGGGCGGCGGCCGTACCGTCTCGCTGGCCCCGTTCGGGCCCGCGCACACCCCGCACGACGTGGCGGTGAAGGTGGACCGCACCGTCTTCACCGGCGATCTGGTCGAGGAGTCCGGCGAGCCGCAGGCCGGCCCGGACGCGGACCTTGCCGCCTGGCCGGGCGCGCTGGACCGGTTGCTGGCCTGGGGCGGTCAGGACGCGCGGTACGTACCCGGCCACGGGGCGGTGGTGGACGCCGCGTTCGTGGCCGCCCAGCGCACCGCGCTGGCCGCACGCGCCGGGGCACAATGACGGCCATGCGCAGCAGAGAGTACGGACCCGATCTGACCCCGCCGTGGAAGCGGTCCGCCCCGGCGCCCGAGGTGCCCGCCGAGCCCGGCCTGGTGGTGGAGGAGGCCGGCACCGGGTACTGCGGGGCGGTGATCGGCTGCGAGAAGACGGCGCAAGGGCCGGCCGTCACGCTGGAGGACCGGTTCGGCAAGCGGCGGGTGTTCCCGCTGGAGCCGCGCGGCTTCCTGCTGGAGGGCAGGCCCGTCACCCTGGTCCTCCCCCGGGCCGCGCGCCCGGCGGCGCCCGCGGCCCCGGCCCGTACGGCGTCCGGCTCGGTCGCCGTCCCGGGGGCGCGCGCCCGGGTGGCGCGCGCCGGGCGGATCTATGTGGAGGGCCGGCACGACGCCGAGCTGGTCGAGAAGGTGTGGGGCGACGATCTGCGGATCGAGGGGGTGGTCGTGGAGTATCTGGAGGGCGTCGACGACCTGCCCGCGATCGTGCGCGAATTCGGGCCGACGGAGCGGGCCCGGCTCGGCGTGCTGGTGGACCACCTGGTGCCCGGTTCCAAGGAGTCCCGGATCGCCGCCCAGGTCACGGACGAGAACGTGCTGATCGTCGGCCACCCCTTCATCGACATCTGGCAGGCGGTCAAGCCCTCGGCGCTGTCCATCCCGGCCTGGCCCACCGTCCCGCGCGGCCGGGACTGGAAGCAGGGCGTGTGCGCGGCGCTGGGCTGGCCCGCCAACACCGGCGCCGCCTGGCGGCACATCCTGGGCCGGGTGCACAGCTACCGCGACCTGGAACCGGCCCTGCTCGGCCCGGTCGAGCACCTCATCGACCACGTGACGGTGGGCGGCCCGGTGCCCTGACCACCGATGGCGGACAATGGAGGGCATGCCCTCCGCTCTGCCCGACGGCGAGCCCGTCCCCGAGGACGGCTCGCTGCCCGCCGCCGCCCTGGACGGATCCGCCGGCCGCCCGCTCGCGTTCTATCTGCACGTGCCGTACTGCGCCACCCGCTGCGGCTACTGCGACTTCAACACCTACACGGCGACCGAGCTGCGCGGCTCCGGCGGGGCGCTGGCCTCCCGGGAGAACTACGCGGCCACCCTCGCCGAGGAGATCCGGCTGGCCCGCAAGGTGCTCGGGGACGACCCGCGCCCGGTCAGCACCGTCTTCGTCGGCGGCGGCACCCCCACCCTGCTGCCCGCCGCCGATCTGGGCGCGATGCTGGCGGTGGTGCGTGAGGAGTTCGGCCTGGCGCCCGGCGCCGAGGTGACCACCGAGGCCAACCCCGACTCGGTCGACCCGGCCTATCTGGAGCGGCTGCGCGCCGCCGGCTTCACCCGCGTCTCGTTCGGAATGCAGAGCGCGAGCCCGCACGTACTGAACGTACTGGAGCGCACCCACACCCCCGGCCGTCCCGAGGCGTGCGTGGCCGAGGCCAGGGCCGCCGGGTTCGAGCACGTCAACCTCGACCTGATCTACGGCACCCCCGGCGAGAGCGACGCGGACTGGCGCGCCACCCTGGAGGCGGCCGTGGCGGCCGGGCCCGACCATGTGTCGGCGTACTCACTGATCGTCGAGGAGGGCACCCGGCTCGCGGGCCGGGTGCGGCGCGGCGAGATCCCGATGACGGACGACGACGTGCACGCCGACCGCTATCTGATCGCCGAGGAGGTGCTGTCGGCGGCGGGCTTCTCCTGGTACGAGGTCTCCAACTGGGCCACCTCCACCGCCGCCCGCTGCCGGCACAACGAGCTGTACTGGACCGGCGCCGACTGGTGGGGCGCCGGCCCCGGGGCGCACAGCCACGTGGGCGGGGTGCGCTGGTGGAACGCGAAGCACCCCGGCGCGTACGCCCAGGCGCTGGCCGCCGGCCGCTCCCCCGGCGCGGGCCGGGAGGTGCTGACGGCCGAGGACCGGCGGGTGGAGCGCATCCTGCTGGAGCTGCGGCGGGCGGCCGGCTGCGAGCTGTCGCTGCTGCACACGGCCGGAACGGCGGCGTCCGCCCGCGCGCTGGCGGACGGCCTGCTCGACCCGGCGGCCTACGACGAGGGCCGCGCGGCCCTCACCCTCCAGGGCCGGCTGCTCGCGGACGCCCTGGTCCGCGACCTGGTCGACTGACCGGGCCGCGGGCCGGGCCGCACCCGCCGGCCCCGGTCAGGTACGGGGCGCGTACATCTCCTCGATGAGCTCCTTGTACTCGCCCTCGACCACCGGACGCTTCACCTTCAGGCTCGGGGTCAGCTCCCCGTGCTCCACGTCCAGGTCCCGGGGCAGCAGCCGGAACTGCCGGACGGTCTGCCAGCGCTGCAGACCCTCGTTCACCTGCCCGACGTACCCCTCGATCAGCTCACGGGTCCTGGCGTCCGCCACCACCTCGGCGTAGGACCGGCCCGCCATGCCGTTCTCGGCCGCCCAGCCCAGGATCTGCGCCTCGTCCAGGCCGATCAGCGCCGAGCAGAACTTCCGGTCCGCGCCGATCACCAGCACGTTCGAGATGTACGGGCACACCGCCTTGAACCGGCCCTCGATCTCGGTCGGCGCCACGTACTTGCCGACCGACGTCTTGAACAGGTCCTTCTTCCGGTCGGTGATCGTCAGATAGCCGTCGTCGGAGAGCACACCGATGTCCCCGGTGTGCAGCCAGCCGTCCTCCTCCAGCGTCTCCGCCGTCAGCTCCGGCAGGCCGTGGTAGCCCTCCATGATCCCGGGCCCGCGCAGCAGGATCTCGCCGTCCTCCTCCGCGATCCGCACCTCGCAGCCGGGCAGCGCCTTGCCGACCGTACCCGTGCGGTAGCCGACCTCGGGGTTCACGAAGCTGGCCGCGGCGGACTCGGTCATCCCGTAGCCCTCCAGGATGTGCAGCCCGGCGCCGGAGAAGAAGTACCCGATGTCCGGGGCCAGCGAGGCCGAGCCGGAGACCATGCCGCGCAGCTGCCCGCCCATCGCCTCGCGCAGCTTGCCGTACACCAGCTTGTCCGCCACCGCGCGCCGCGCCGACAGGCCGAAGGGCACGGTCGCGGCACCGGTGCGCCGGTAGTTCTCCTGGGCCGTCTTGGCGTACTCGATCGCCGTCCTGGCGGCCCACTCGAAGATCCGCACCTTCGCGGCGCCGCCGGCCCGCGCCTTGGCCTGCGCGCCGTTGTAGACCCGCTCGAAGATCCGGGGCACGGCCGCCATGTAGGTCGGCCGGACCACCGGCAGGTTCACCACGATCTTGTCGGCGCGGCCGTCCACCGCGCTCACGTGCCCGACCTTCACATGCGCCGAGATCAGCACCTTGCCGAAGATGTGGGCCAGCGGCAGCCACAGGTACTGCACGTCGTCGGAGCGCAGCAGGTTGATGGCCTCGATCGCGTACCCCATGTAGGACCAGGTGTCCTGGCGCAGCCGGACACCCTTGGGTCTTCCGGTGGTGCCCGAGGTGTACATCAGGGTGGCCAGCTGCTCGGGGCGCAGCGCGGCCACCGTCTCCTTGACGGCCTCGGGGTGCTTCTCCAGATACGCGGCCCCGCGCTCGGCGAGGTCCGCGAGCGAGAGCACCCAGCCCTCGGGGTCGCCCTCGGCCGGTACGGCGTCGGCGGCCTCGATGACCACCACGTGTTCGAGCGCGGCCAGCTCGGCGCGCCGCTCCCGGACCTTGGCGAGCTGCTCGGCGTTCTCGGCGATCACCACCTTGCTGCCGGAGTCGGCGAGGATGTACGCCGTCTCCTCGGCGTTGGTCTGGGTGTAGACCGTGGTGGTGGCCGCGCCGGCGCACATGATGCCCAGGTCGGACAGGATCCAGTCCACGCGGGTGGTGGAGGCGATGGCGACCCGCTCCTGCGGGCGTACCCCGAGGTCCATCAGCCCGGCGGCGATGGCGAAGACCCGGTCGGCGGCCTGGGCCCAGCTGTAGGAGGCCCAGTCGTCGGGACCGGTGCCGGAGGCCGGCGGCACCGGGTAGCGGAACGCCTCCCGGTCGGGGGTGGCGGCGACACGGTCGAGGAACAGCTGCGCCAGGGATGGTGGACGGTTCTCGATCGACTGGTGCTGCTGTTCGCTCACGGCTTCCTCCGGTCCCGCGCCGTTGGGGGCGACACATGGGTGACTGATGAGTAACTCATGGGTAACTTGGGACGATCAGATTACGGCCCAACCCCGCCCCGCGTAAGGCCCGTAACGACCGGATCTGGCGCTACTTCTTGTTCTTCCCGTCACCGGTGCCCGCGCCGTCGGAATCCGAGGAGAGCGCCGCGATGAACGCCTCCTGCGGAACCTCGACCCGGCCGACCATCTTCATGCGCTTCTTGCCCTCCTTCTGCTTCTCCAGCAGCTTCCGCTTGCGCGAGATGTCACCGCCGTAGCACTTGGAGAGCACGTCCTTGCGGATGGCCCGCACCGTCTCGCGGGCGATGACCCGGGAGCCGATGGCGGCCTGGATGGGCACCTCGAACTGCTGGCGCGGGATGAGCTCGCGCAGCTTGGACGCCATCTTCACGCCGTACGCGTACGCCTTGTCCTTGTGCACGATCGCCGAGAACGCGTCCACCTGGTCGCCGTGCAGCAGGATGTCGACCTTCACCAGCTGGGAGGGCTGCTCCCCGGTGGGCTCGTAGTCGAGCGAGGCGTAGCCGCGGGTCTTGGACTTCAGCGCGTCGAAGAAGTCGAAGACGATCTCGGCGAGCGGCAGCGTGTAGCGCAGCTCGACCCGGTCCTCGGAGAGGTAGTCCATGCCCTGGAGGGAGCCGCGCCGGTTCTGGCACAGCTCCATGATCGCGCCGACGAACTCGTTCGGGGCGATGAGCGTGGCCCGTACCACCGGCTCGCGCACCTCGGCGATCTTGCCGGTCGGGTACTCGCTGGGGTTGGTGACCGTGTGCTGGGTGCCGTCCTCCATGGTCACCTGGTAGACCACGTTGGGGGCGGTGGCGATCAGCGCGAGGTTGAACTCGCGCTCCAGGCGCTCCCGGATGACCTCCAGGTGCAGCAGCCCGAGGAAGCCGACCCGGAAGCCGAAGCCGAGGGCGGCGGAGGTCTCCGGCTCGTAGACGAGCGCGGCGTCGTTCAGCTGGAGCTTGTCCAGCGCGTCGCGCAGGTCCGGGTAGTCGGAGCCGTCCAGCGGATAGAGCCCGGAGAACACCATCGGCTTGGGGTCCTTGTAGCCGCCCAGCGGCTCGGTGGCGCCGCCGCGCTGCTGGGTGATGGTGTCGCCGACCTTGGACTGGCGGACGTCCTTCACCCCGGTGATGAGGTAGCCCACCTCGCCGACGGCGAGCCCGTCGGCCGCGGTCATCTCCGGCGAGTTGGTCCCGATCTCCAGCAGTTCGTGGGTGGCGCCGGTGGACATCATGGCGATGCGCTCGCGCTTGCCGAGCTTGCCGTCGACCACCTTGACGTAGGTGACGACCCCCCGGTACGCGTCGTACACCGAGTCGAAGATCATCGCACGGGCGGGGGCGTCGGCCTGCCCGACCGGGGCGGGGACCTTGCGGACCACCTCGTCCAGCAGTTCGGCCACGCCCTCGCCGGTCTTGGCGGAGACCTTCAGCACATCGGAGGGGTCGCAGCCGATGAGGTGCGCCAGCTCGGCGGCGAACTTCTCCGGCTGGGCGGCCGGCAGGTCGATCTTGTTGAGCACCGGGATGATGGTGAGGTCGTTCTCCATCGCCAGGTACAGGTTGGCGAGGGTCTGCGCCTCGATGCCCTGGGCGGCGTCCACCAGCAGGACACAGCCCTCGCAGGCGGCCAGCGAACGGGACACCTCGTAGGTGAAGTCCACGTGGCCCGGGGTGTCGATCATGTTCAGGACGTGCGAGGTGCCGCCGGTGTCCTCCGAGCTCCACGGCATCCGGACGGCCTGGGACTTGATCGTGATGCCGCGCTCGCGTTCGATGTCCATGCGGTCGAGATACTGGGCGCGCATCTGCCGCTGCTCCACGACCCCGGTCAGCTGGAGCATCCGGTCGGCGAGGGTGGACTTGCCGTGGTCGATGTGGGCGATGATGCAGAAGTTGCGGATCAGCGCCGAATCCGTGTTCCCGGGCAGATGCACGTACTCTGACCTGCACTTTCTTCAAAGTCTGGGTGGTGTCGTGGTGCTCTTGGCGCCCTGCGGGAGCCGCACGGTGCGACCATTGTCCTTCGGCCGGCCCGGGGCAGCAGCCAAGGGAAGCCTACGGGACCCCAGGGGGGCGCTGGTAAGCTGGCCCACTGTGTCTGCTGGACACGCATGCTCAAACAAACCTGTAGCGAATCTGTAGAGGCTCCTTCGTGGCGAACATCAAGTCCCAGATCAAGCGGATCACGACCAACGAGAAGGCGCGGCTGCGCAACAAGGCGGTCAAGTCCGAGCTGAAGACCGCCGTCCGCGCCGCCCGCGCGGCCGTGGCCGCCGGCGACGTCGAGAAGGCGGAGGCCACCTACCAGGTCGCCGCCCGCAAGCTGGACAAGGCCGTCAGCAAGGGCGTGCTGCACAAGAACAACGCCGCCAACAAGAAGTCCGCGCTGGCCGTCCAGGTCAACGCGCTCAAGGGCTGACCTCTTCTCGACCGCAGCGGTACACCCCGCCCTTCCGGACCAGGCGGCCCCTCTCTCCGCCCCGGACGGCCCTGAGCGCCGCGCTGTCCACCGTTCGCCACGACGGGCGCGACGCCGCGTGCACCGCTGGTACGTCGTACCGCAGCAGTACCCCGAAGGCCCCAGCACCTCCCCTTCCCCGGGACGGTCTGGGGCCTTCGCCATGGACGCGGTAGGTTACCGCCCATGGCCATACCGGGGGGCTCGCCCAACCCTTATCTCCAGCCGCAGCAGCCGCATCCGTACGCCGGGGGGTACTCCTCGTACCCGCCGCCGCCCCCGCCCGCGCCCCCGGCCGGCGGCGGCAGGGGCGGCGGCGTCCCCGGCTGGCTGTGGGGGCTCGGCGGCGTACTGCTCGCCTCGGCCGCCTGGGGCGGGGTGCTGCTCGCCACCGGTGGACTCGGCGGCGGCGACCGGCCCGACCTGGCCGGCTACGGCACCACCGACGACCTGTGCGCGGCGGCCGATGTCTCGGCCTTCGAGGACAGCTACAGCATCGACTCCGAACCCCGGGCCGGCACCTTCAGCGGTGACCGGCTGGAGAAGGCGGTCTGCGACATCACCCTCACCCCGACCGGCGACGAGAACTACAACTCCGTGTACCTCAACTACGAGGTGAGCTGGCACCGGGGCACCGACCCGGCACCGGAGTTCGCCGACCAGGCGCGGTCCTCCGAGGTGTTCTTCGGGAATGAACTCGAACTGACCGTCGAGGAAGTATCCGGGCTGGGCGACGAGGCGTACCTGGTGACCTTCGCCGAGGAATCCGGCGAACTGACCTGGGCGGTGCTCAGCGTGCGCGAAGGCTGGTTCGAGGCCCACCTCAGCTGGAACGCCTTCCTGGACACCCCGGAGTACGCGGAGCTGGTGGAGGCCCGTTCCGTCACGGCGGCGCTGCGCACCTCGGCCGAGAAGACCCTGGTGGCACTCAAGGAGTAGCCGGGCGCCCGGTGTTCACCGGGAACGGGCGGCGCGG
The DNA here is from genome assembly GCF_900116145.1 of Streptomyces harbinensis. Lineage (GTDB taxonomy): Bacteria > Actinomycetota > Actinomycetes > Streptomycetales > Streptomycetaceae > Streptomyces > Streptomyces carpaticus. The sequence continues at coordinate 26,215 of NZ_FPAB01000006.1, forward strand.
GCGATGGTGACCACCGCCTTCTCCAGCGCGTACGCCGGGTCGTAGCCGCCGCCCTTGACGGCGGCGTCCGCGTCCGCCACCGCGCGCAGCGCGACCGCCACCCCGTCCGCCGACCAGCCGCGCATCTGCTGCCGCACCCGGTCGATCTTCCACGGCGGCATGCCCAGCTCGCGCGCCAGATCGCCGGGCCGCATGCCGCCGGGGGCCGAGGCCAGCTTGCCGATCGCCCGCACGCCCTGCGCCAGCGCGCTGGTCACCAGCACCGGGGCCACCCCGGTGGCCAGCGCCCAGCGCAGCGCTTCCAGCGCCTCGGCCGGCCTTCCCTCCACCGCCCGGTCGGCGACGGTGAAGCTGGACGCCTCGGCGCGGCCGGTGTAGTACCGCGCCACCACCGACTCGTCGATGGCGCCCTCCACATCGGCGGTCAGCTGGGCCACGGCGGAGGCCAGCTCCCGCAGATCGCTGCCGATGGCGTCCACCAGGGCCTGGCAGGCCCCGGGGCTGGCGCTGCGCCCCAGCGACCGGAACTCGCCGCGCACGAAGGTGAGCCGGTCGGCCGGCTTGGTCATCTTCGGACAGGCCACCTCGCGCGCCCCCGCCTTGCGGGCGGCGTCCAGCAACCCCTTGCCCTTGGGGCCACCGGCGTGCAGCAGCACGAGGGTGATCTCCTCGGCGGGGGCCGCCAGATAGGACTTCAGCTCCTTGACGGTGTCCGCACCGAGGTCCTGGGCCGCCCTGACCACGATGACCTTGCGCTCGGCGAACAGCGAGGGGCTGGTCAGCTCGGCCAACGTGCCCGGCTGCAACTCCCCGGCCGCCAGGTCCCGTACATCGGTGTCCGGGTCGGCGGCCCGGGCCGCGTCGGTGACTTCCCGCACGGCGCGGTCCAGCAGCAGCTCCTCCTGCCCCACCGCGACGGTGAGGGCGGCGAGCGGGTCATCGGCGGTGTTCTGCGTCTTCCTGGCCATCGCCCCCAGCATCCCACGCGCCACCGACACCCCGGCCCGGCGACAATGGACGGGTGACCGAAGCGACTCCCCTGATCCTGGTGCTGCCCGACCGCGACGCCGCCGAGGAGGTGGCCGCCGAACTCACCGACCGCTTCCCGCTGCCCACCGAACCACAACTGGTCCGGGAGGCCCTGGCCGGCGAGGACGACGCGGAGGACGCCCAGTGGCTGGTGGTCCTGGAGGACCCACCGTCCACCGTCGACCCGGCGGCCCTCGCCTCCCTCGCCGAGGAACACGACGGCTGGCTGGAGCGGTCCTAGGACGTTGACCGGGGAGATCGGCAACGCGCCCGGCCCGCCGGTCACGACACACCCCCGCCCCGGCCCCCGTCGCAGCGCAAGCGCGACTCCCTGTCCCGGCCGACCCCGCACAAGGACGCCCGAACCCCGACGGCAAGCCCGGACGGGGTACCGGCACCGGTCCCGCTGTCCTCCCTCCGGGTGGCGGACACCCCGCCCCGGGTGACCGGGCCGCCGACATCCCCCACCCCGGCCGGACCGTCACCTCCCTCGCCCCCACCCGGAACACGGCCCTCATCGAGCCCAGCGCCGCCCGATGCCACCCCCGCACCCTGCGCGCCCGGCCGGAGGAGAACGAACTCGCCACCCGCCCCCTGATGAAGAACGGCACCTGGCTGGTCCGGCCGCAGCACGCCCCGTGACCCCCGAGCACGGCGACGAAGCCCGCCGCACGGTGCACTTCGTCCACGCCTCGACCCGGCACCCCCGGGACACCGACCGCTGAGCCGGCCTCCCCGGACCACTCCCCCGGGGCCGTCCGGGCCCGCCGTGACGGCCAGTGCGCCGTGCAGATCGGTGCGCAGCACCGTGGCGCCCACCGCGTCCAGGGCGTCCAGGGTGCGCTGGGCAGGGTGGCCGTAGCTGTTGTCCGCGCCCACCGGGATCAGCGCCAGGCCGGGGCGCAGCCGCTCCAGCAGCGGGGCGTACTGCTCGCCCGAGCCGTGGTGGGCGACCTTCAGCACCGCCACCTCGCCGAGCCCCGGGTGTGCCTCCAGCAGCCGCCGCTGCGCAGGCGGTTCCAGATCGCCGGGGAGCAGGACCGTCACCCCGGCCGTGCGCACCAGCAGCGTCACGCTCGCGTCGTTCGCCCCGAGCCCCTGCTCCGCCGCGTCCGGAGGCGGCCACAGCACTTCCCAGCTCAGCTCCTCCCCGACCGCGCCCCCGGCACCGGCGCCCACCGGCAGCACGGGCACGCCCTCGTCCGCCGCCACCCGGGCCACGAACGCGGCCTGATCGGGGTCCTCCTCCACCGGCGAGACCTGGATCGCGTCCACCGCACGGCCCCGCAACACCCCCGGCAGCCCGGCCACATGGTCGGCGTGGAAGTGGCTCAGCACCAGCAGCGGGATGTGCCGCACCCCCAGCTCGCGCAGACAGCGGTCCGCCGCCACCGGGTCGGGACCGGCGTCCACCACCACCGCCGTGCCGTCCCCGGCGGCCAGCGCCAGCGCGTCGCCCTGCCCCACATCGCACACCACCAGCCGCCAGCCCGGCGGCGGCCAGCCGGTGAGCGTCCGGCTCAGCCGCTCCACCGGTGCGGGCCGCAGGACCGCCGCGAGCAACAGCAGCGCACAGCCGGCGCCCAGCAGCGGGCGGCGCAGCGCCCGCCGCAGCAGCGCCACCACCGCCACCGTCAGCACCCCCAGCAGCGCGGCCCCGGCCCAGCCGCCGGGCCAGCCCAGTTCGGCCCCGGGCAGCCCGGCCCCGGCCCGGGCGATCCAGGCGATCGCCCCGGCCGGCCAGCCCGCCGTCCAGGCCAGCACCTCGGCGACCGGCATGGCCACCGGGGCGCACACCAGCGCGGCCCAGCCCAGCACCAGCGCCGGGGCGAAGGCGAGTTCGGCCAGCAGATTCGCCGGCACGGCGACCAGGCTGATCCGCTCGGTGAACACCGCCACCACCGGAGCGCACACCACCTGCGCCGCCCCGGCCGCCGCCAGCCCTTCCGCGAGGCGCCCCGGCACCCCCCGGGCGCGCAGCGCGGCGCTCCACCGCGGTGCGAGCGTCAGCAGCGCGCCGGTGGCCAGCACCGACAGCAGAAAGCCGAACGACCGGGAGAGCGTGGGGTCGTACAGCACCAGCAGCAGCGCGGCGGCGGCCAGGGCCGGCAGCAGCGAACGGCGCCGCCCGGTGGCGAGCGCCAGCAGCGCGATCCCGCCGCACACGGCCGCCCGCAGCACGCTGGGGCCCGGCCGGCAGATGAGGACGAACCCCACCAGCAGTCCGCCGCCCAGCACGGCCGTGCTGCGCAGCCCGATCCCCAGCCGCCCGGCCAGTCCGCCCCGCTCGGCGCGCCCCGCCGAACCGGCCGGTCCGATCAGCACGAACAGGACGATCGCGAGATGGGCGCCGCTGACCACGATGATGTGGGTGAGATCGGTGGCCTGGACCGCCTCCCGCAGCTCGGGCGTGATCCGCGAGGCGTCGCCGATGACCAGCGCCGGCACCAGGGCCCGCGCATCCTCCGGCAGCCCGTCCGTGGCCTCGCGCAGCGACTGGCGCAGCAGCCCGGCGAACCGCTGGCCACCGCTCGGCTCGGCGGTGATCCGGGGCGGACCGTCGCCCAGGACGCGCAGCACCGCCGCGAACTCACTGCCCCGTCCGGGCATCGGCTCGTCCGTCCTGGCCTCCACCAGCAGCCGGGTGGAGGGCAGCACGGCCGCCCACTCCGCCAGGTGTCCGGCGGCCGGCCGGGCGACCACCACGACCGGATCGCCCCGGTCGGTCGCGCCCGTCATGACGACCGCCTCGCCCCGCTGCGTCGCGGCCACCTTGGGGTCGCCGCCGATCTCCACCTCGACGGTGGTGCGTTCGCCGGTCGACTGCGCGAGCGGGCTGCCGCGTACCGCCGCGCCGTGCAGCGCGGCCACCACCGCTCCGGCGGCGGCAGAGGCCAGCGCCATGGCCACGGCCACCCACAGCCCCGAGCGGGAGCACGCCAGCACCGCCACGGCCAGCAGCGCCGACCCGCCGGCCGCCCACAGGGCCACCACCAGTGGCCCGTCCAGCGCCGCCGCGGCGGCGGCCCAGGCCGTCCCGGCGGGCGCCACCAGCCGCAGATCCGCCGCCCGGTCGGGCGGTGCCGTGCCGGTGGCCGGCGGCTCAGAGCGTGACACGGGACTGGAGGTCGCTCAGCCGGCGCTCACCGATGCCGGACACGTCGAGCAGCTGATCGACCGAGGTGAATCCACCCCGTTCGGTGCGGTGGGCGATGATGTTCGCCGCGAGGACGGGGCCGACACCCGGCAGGGTCTGCAACTGTTCGGCGGTGGCCGCGTTGAGGTTCACCGGGCCGCCGACCGCTCCCGGATCGGCGGCCACCGGGTCGGGGGTGACGCCCACCAGGATCTGCTCCCCGTCGCTCAGCGGCCGGGCGCGGTTGAGCCCGTCGGTGTCGGTGCCGGGCAGCACCCCGCCGGCCGCCTCGACCGCGTCCGCGACCCGGGCGTCCACGGCCAGGGTCCGCAGCCCGGGGCTGCGCACCTCACCCGCGACGTCGACCACCAGTGTCTCCGGCTCGGCCGCCTGCTCCGCGACCTGCTCGGCGGCGGGCGAGGGCGCGGCGGCGACCGGCTCCGCACCGGCCGTGACCGTACGCGGCCGTCCCGCCGCGTAGTGGTGCACGGCGAAGCCGGCGGCCACCACCAGGACCACGGCGAGCGCCGCCAGCGTGCGCGGCTCCACCCCGCACCGGTCCTGGAACCCGAGCCGCAGCCGCTGCCACCGGGACAGCCCGGGAGCGGGCTCCACCGCCGCCTCCGACGGTGCCTTCGGAGGCGGATCGGGGTGCGGATCCGGATGCGGGTCGGGCGGCTGCCGCCCCGGCCCGGCGACCGGGGTGAGCGGCCCCGCACCACGGATCGTCGGGGGCGGGAACAGGACGGCGGCACGGACGGACGGCTGCCGGCCTTCCTCGTGCGTACGGATGCGGGTCGCGCTGTGATTCCTCATGGCCGCACCGTACGGACCTTCCGGACCCCTCGGGAAAAGGCCCGAAATTCTGTGGAAAACCCGGCCCCTGTGGATAACTCCGTCACTCACACGAGTGAGAAAGGGAGCCGGAAGCAGTCCCTATCGCGGCGCGACGACCGCCGCCAGCAGCCCCGGCCCGGTGTGCGCCCCCAGCACCGCGCCCACCTCGCTCACCCGCACCCGGGCCGCCCCCGGAATCCGGTCCCGCAGCCGCTCCGCGAGCGCCACCGCCCGCTCCTCCGCCGCCAGATGGTGCACGGCCACATCCACCGCGCCGAAACCGGCGTGCGCGGCGGCCAGCTCCTCCAGCCGGGCGATCGCCTTCCCCGCCGTCCGCACCTTCTCCAGCGGCTCGATCCGCCCCTCCACCAGTTCGAGCAGCGGCTTCACGGCCAGCGCCGACCCCAGCAGCGCCTGCGCCGCCCCGATCCGCCCACCGCGCCGCAGATGCTCCAGGGTGTCCACGTAGAAGTACGCCCGCGTCGACTGCGCCCGTTTGACCGCCGCCGCCACCGCCTCATCCGCCGTGCCACCCACCTCGGCGGTCTCCGCGGCGGCCAGCACGCTGAACCCCAGCGCCATCGCGACCATCGCACTGTCCACCACCCGCACCGGCACCGGAGCCTCCCGCCCCGCCAGCACCGCCGCGTCGTACGTCCCCGAGATCTCCGCCGACAGATGCAGCGACACCACGGCCTCCGCGCCCGCCTCCGCCGCCCGCCGGTAGGCCGCCGCGAACGTCTCCGGGCTGGGCCGCGACGTGGTCACCGGCAGCCGCTCCCGCAGTGCCCGCTCCAGCCGCCGCGCCGCCTCCGGCGTCCCGTCCGGCACCGGCTCACCGTCCAGCACCACGGTCAGCGGCACCACCGTGATCCGGTGCCGCTCCACCTCCGTGAGCGGCAGATGGGCGGTGGAATCCGTGACGATGGCGACAGAGCGGGGCATGATCCGGAGAGTAGCCGACCGCGCTAGCCGCGCTCCCCGGCCCCCGGCCGCTTTCCGCCGCCCTCGATCCCCGGCTCCGGCTCAGCCACCGCGCCCGGCACCGCCCCCGGCCGTTCCTCGGCCGGTGCCCAGTGCCGCAGCGCACTCGCCTCGACCTCGATCTGCGCGTGCAGCGCGTCGAGCGCGTCCACATCGTGCCGGTGCGCCCGCTCCAGCGCCGCCGAGCGCAGCGAGCCCGCCGACCGTACGATCCGCTCCGCCCGCTCCCGCAGCGCGGGCAGCCGCGCCGCCACCACCCGGCGGTCCGGCTCCCCGGCCACCAGGGCGCCCAGCTCCCCGTCCAGCTGGCGCGCGTGCCCGTACAGCTGGTCCAGCAGCGCCAGCGACTCCCGCAGCCCCGGGTCGTCGGCCGCCCCCGTCCGCAGGACACCGCGGGTGCCCTCCAGCGCGCCCCGCAGTTCCTTGCGGGTACGCGCCACCTCGCCGAGCACGCCGGGCTGCACGGCGCGGGCCGCCAGCGTGGCCTCCGACACCGTGCGGTTCACCTTGTGCCGCAGCTCACGCCCGGCCCGCTCGGCACGCCGCTTCACCGACCGTGCCGTGCGCACCACCAGCGCCACGAACACCAGGAAGGTCAGCACCATCACCGCGACAGCGATCTCCATCCCACCCTCCTCACTCCCGCCAGCCTAGGCCGACCGGCCCCGAATCGGGACAGGGCCGGACCCGGAACCCTCCCGGATTCCGGCCCCGGCCCCGCCCCGTACGGCCGTCGTGTCCGCCCGGTCAGGCGGGCACGATGTTCACCAGCTTGGGCGCCCGCACGATCACCTTGCGCACCGCGCCCCCGCCCAGCGCCGCCACCACACCCGGGTCGGCCAGCGCCAGCGCCTCCAGCTCCGCGTCGGCGATCTGCGGCGGCACCTCCAGCCGCGCCTTCACCTTGCCCTTGACCTGCACCACGCAGGTGACGGTCTCCTCGACCACGTACGCCGGGTCGGCCACCGGGAAGTCCGCGTGCGCGACGCTGCCGTCGTGGCCCAGCCGGTGCCACAGTTCCTCGGCGATGTGCGGGGCCAGCGGCGCCGTCAGCAGCACCAGCGTCTCGGCGACCTGGCGCGGCACCGGGCCGCCCCGCTTGGTCACGTGGTTGTTCAGCTCGGTGATCTTGGCGATCGCCGTGTTGAACCGCAGCGCGTGCAGATCGCGGGTCACCCCGTCCACCGCCCGGTGCAGCGCCCGCAGCGTCTCCTCGTCCGGGGTGTCCTCCGTCACCGTGACGGCGCCGGTGGTCTCGTCCAGCACATTGCGCCACAGCCGCTGGAGCAGCCGGTACTGCCCGACCACCGCCCGCGTCTCCCACGGCCGCGAGACGTCCAGCGGGCCCATCGCCATCTCGTACAGCCGCAGCGTGTCCGCCCCGTACTGCGCGGCGATGTCGTCCGGCGAGATCGCGTTCTTCAGCGACTTGCCGATCTTGCCCAGCTCGCGGGTGACCCGCTCACCGCCCCACCAGTACGTGCCGCCCTCGCGCTCCTCCACCTCGGCGGCCGGCACCGGGAAGCCGCGCGCGTCACGGTAGACGTACGCCTGGATCATGCCCTGGTTGAACAGCTTGTGGTACGGCTCGGCCGAGGACACATGCCCCAGGTCGAACAGCACCTTGTGCCAGAACCGGGAGTACAGCAGGTGCAGCACCGCGTGCTCCGCGCCGCCGACGTACAGGTCCACGCCCCCGGTCGGGACGCCCTCGCGCGGGCCCATCCAGTACCGCTCCAGCTCCGGGTCCACCAGCCGCTCGGCGTTGTGCGGGTCCAGGTAGCGCAGGTGGTACCAGCAGGAGCCGGCCCAGTTGGGCATGGTGTTGGTCTCGCGCCGGTACGGCCTGGGGCCGCGCCCGTCGCCCAGGTCCAGGGTGACGTTGACCCAGTCCTGGTTGCGGGACAGCGGGGTCTCCGGCTGGGTGTCGGCGTCCTGCGGGTCGAAGGTGCGCGGCGCGTAGTCCTCCACCTCCGGCAGTTCCAGCGGCAGCTGCGACTCGGGCAGCGCGTGCGCGATGCCGTCCTCGTCGTACACGATGGGGAACGGCTCGCCCCAGTACCGCTGCCGGCTGAACAGCCAGTCCCGCAGCCGGTAGTTGACGGTGCCCTCGCCCAGGCCGCGGTCGGCCAGCCACGCGGTGACGGCCGCCTTGGCCTCCTCGACGCCCAGCCCGTCCAGCGACACCTCGGGCCCTGCCGAGTTGACCAGCCGCGCGTCCTTGGCGTTGAACGCGTCGTCCCACTCCGCCGGGTCCGTGCCGCGGCCGTCCGTCGGCTCCACCACGCACCGCATCGGCAGCTCGAAGGCGCGCGCGAACGCGAAGTCCCGGCTGTCGTGCGCCGGCACCGCCATGATCGCGCCGGTGCCGTAGCCCATCAGCACGTAGTCGGCGATGAACACCGGGATCCGCTCGCCGTTGACCGGGTTGGTGGCGTACGCGCCGGTGAACACACCCGTCTTGACCTTGGCGTCCGCCTGCCGCTCCACATCCGACTTGGCGGCGGCCTGCTTGCGGTACGCGGCCACCGCCGCGCCCGGCGTGGCGTGCCCGCCCGTCCAGGCCTCGCGGGTGCCCTCGGGCCAGGCCGCCGGCACGATCGCCTCGATCAGGTGGTGCTCGGGCGCCAGCACCATGTACGTGGCGCCGAACAGCGTGTCCTGACGCGTCGTGAACACCGTGACGGTGCCCCCATCGCCCGGCTCACCCACCGCGAAGTCGACCCGCGCGCCCTCGGAGCGGCCGATCCAGTTGCGCTGCTGGAGCTTGATGGCCTCGGGCCAGTCGACGGTGTCCAGATCGTCGGCCAGCCGGTCCGCGTAGGCGGTGATCCGCATGTTCCACTGGCGCAGCTTGGCCTTGAAGACCGGGAAGTTGCCGCGCTCGGAGCGCCCGTCGGCGGTGACCTCCTCATTGGCCAGCACGGTGCCCAGCCCCGGGCACCAGTTGACCGGCGCGTCCGAGGCGTACGCCAGCCGGTACCCGCCCAGCACCTCGGCGCGCTGCGCCGGCGTCAGCTCGCTCCACGGCTCGCCGTCCGGGGTGGCTCGGGTGCCGGCCTCGAACTCGGCGACCAGCTCCGCGATCGGCCGGGCCCGCCCGGCGTCCTTGTCGTACCAGGAGTTGAAGATCTGGACGAAGATCCACTGGGTCCAGCGGTAATAGTCCGGGTCGATGGTGGCGATGGAACGCCGCTTGTCGTAGCCCAGACCCAGCCGGCGCAGCTGGCCCTCGTACTTCTCGATGTTGGCCTCGGTGGACACCCGCGGGTGCGTGCCGGTCTGCACGGCGTACTGCTCGGCCGGCAGCCCGAACGCGTCGTAGCCCAGGGTGTGCAGCACGTTGTGGCCGCTCATCCGCAGGAAGCGCGCGTACACGTCGGTGGCGATGTAGCCCAGCGGATGCCCGACGTGCAGCCCCGCACCCGAGGGGTACGGGAACATGTCCATGATGAACTTCTTGGGCTTGGCCGCCTGCGCCGGGTCGTCCGCGAGATCACCGGACGGGTTCGGGGTGCGGTACGTGCCGTGCTGCTCCCAGTAGTCCTGCCAGCGTGCCTCGATGTCCGCTGCCAGGGCGGCGTCGTACTTCTGTGTCTCGCTCATGGTCCTCGAAGCTCCATCGGATCGTCTCTGCCACGCCATGAAAAAACCCCTCGCACAGGAGGGGACCGCCGCGCCGATTCCGGCCCCGGCGCACCAGCGGGGGCCGGCGGTGATTCAGCGCGGCCGGCTAAGCAGAAGGCGTACGGCACGCATGGGCCCAGACTACCGCACGGACCACAACCGAAAGCGGGCCATCCATCAACTGGATGACCCGCTTGGTGATTGTGGAGCTAAGGAGAATTGAACTCCTGACCTCTTGCATGCCATGCAAGCGCTCTACCAACTGAGCTATAGCCCCTTGTTCTATTGTTCCCCGCCGGGCTTCCTTCCGGTTTCCCTTCCGGCCCCTTGCGGCGATGCCCTTACTCTACACATGAACCCGGGTGGTTTGCCAAATCGGCTGCGGCGGGCCGCCGTCCGGGGGTTCGTCAGGCGCTGGCGAAGGAGTAGAACCGCTTGAGCGCGCAGTGCTCGTCGAGCAGCCGGCCGTAGATCGGCTCGCCCTCCAGCTCGCGGTACACCTCGATGGGGTCGCCCTTGATGATGAGCGCCCGCGCGCACTCCACGCACCAGTACTGGTAGCTCGTGTTGACGGGCTGGAGATCGCGGACGATGGGCGTACCGCAGCCGCACCAGTCGCATTTTCTGCTGTGGGCACCCAAGGGAAACGCCTCCGTCAATGCCGGACAGGCCAGGCCGGGGACCCCTCGCCCGGCATTCCCCGATTGTGCCACGGGGGGAGGGGGCCCTATAAGGGCCTGGTCACACCTCGTGTGCAAAGGGAGACGCGTTCGAGATCCGCGTGCGATTCCGGTGGGCGGTACGGGCGGGCGGCAGGGCCGCGGCGGATGCGGCGGGCCGTACGGGCCGGGGCGCGGTGGGCCGGGGCCGCCGCTGGGGCGCGGCGAAACGGCGGGCGGGCCGCCCCGGGGGCCAGCCCCGGGGCGCGGCAGAAGCCCAGCGCCCGGCGCCCGCGCGCCCCGCGCACGGGAAAGGACGTCTCAGACGTCGTCGCCGATGACCGGCTCGGGCAGCGAGCCCGCGTTGTGCTCCAGCAGCCGCCAGCCACGCACGCTCTCACCGAGCACCGACCAGGAGCAGTTGGCCAGCCCGCCGAGCGCCTCCCAGGTGGGCGGCGCCAGGCCGATCAGCCGGCCGATGGTGGTACGGATCGTGCCGCCGTGGCTGACCACGACCAGCACTCCGCCCGGCGGCAGCTTCTCCACGGTGCGCTCCACCAGCGGCGCCGCCCGGTCGGCGACCTCCGTCTCCAGCTCACCGCCGCCGCGCCGCACCGGCTCGCCGCGCTTCCAGGCGGCGTACTGCTCGCCGAAGCGGGCCTTGATCTCCTCGTGCGTGAGCCCCTGCCACTCGCCGGCGTACGTCTCGCGCAGCGCCTCGTCGTGGGCGACCGGCAGCCCGGTGACCGCCGCCAGCTCGGCGGCGGTGGCCGCGGTGCGGCGCAGGTCGGAGGCGATGATCGCGTGCGGGGACAGCCCGGCCAGCAGCCGCGCGGCCCGCTTGGCCTGCGCCACGCCGGTCTCGGTCAGCTCGATGTCCAAGGTGCCCTGGAAGCGGTTCTCCAGGTTCCAGGCGGTCTGCCCGTGCCGCCACAGCACGATCCGCCGGCCGCGCGCGGCGCTCAGCTGAACTCACCGCCCGGTGCCGTCTCCCCGTCCGCCCCGGCGCTCTCGCCGGCGTGCGCCGCCGCCTTGCCGCGGGTCGCCAGGGCGTCCTCGGGCAGGTCCAGCTGCGGGCAGTCCTTCCACAGCCGCTCCAGCGCGTAGAACACCCGCTCCTCGGCGTGCTGCACATGCACCACGATGTCCACGTAGTCGAGCAGCACCCAGCGGCCGTCCCGCTCGCCCTCGCGGCGCACCGGCTTGGCGCCCAGCTCCTTGTTCAGCTTCTCCTCGACGCCCTCCACGATCGCCTTGACCTGCCGGTCGTTCGGCGCGGAGGCGAGCAGGAAGGCGTCGGTGATGGCGAGGACGTCACTGACGTCGTAGGCGACGATGTCGTGCGCCAGCTTGTCGGCCGCGGCCTGGGCGGCGGCCTCGATCAGCTCGGTGGCGCGATCCGTTGCGGTCACAGGCGAAGCTTCTCCATCGTTGCGGTGGCGGTGGTGGTGCGGCAGCGTCAGTGGATTTCTCCGACGATGTCCCCCCAAGGGTCTCACGGCCCACTGACAGGCTCAGCCCGGTTCTCCCCCGAGCCGGCCGCCCACCGCTACTCTCCGTAATCCTCACCCAGGATGATCGTCACATCGGCATTGGGCGCGCCGTTCCCGGCCTCCACCGCGTCCTCCGGCAGACCCAGCGTCCTGGCGGCCTCCAGCGCCGTCTCGCGGTGCTCCTCCGCCCCGTACGTCACCCGCGAGGTCTCGCTCGCCTCTTCCGCCGTCCGGCTGTCGACGACCGAGAAGCCACCGTTGATCAGCGCCACCCGGGCGGTCTCCCCGCCCTCCCCGGTGCCGGTCGCGTCGGTGACCGAGATCCGCAGCGCGGCCCCCGGGTCGGCGTTCACCACGGTGCCGCCCAGCACGTCCATGACCAGGCCCTCGGCGGTCTCGGTGCTGAGCGTGCCGTCGGTCTCCACCGGCAGCAGGACCGTCTCGTACGCCCCGTCCTGCGCGTAGCCGCCCAGCTGGGCCAGGCTCAGCGCCAGCTCCTCCTCGGACAGCGAGGGGTCGGCGATCAGCCCGACCGCGTGAATGGTCCGGGTCGCGCCGTCCTCGCCGGTCGGCATCTTGGCCAGCATCCCGGCCAGGACCTGGCCGAAGCGCTCAAGGCGCGCGTTCTCCGGCTCGTCGGGCTCGCGGTGCGTGGCGTACGCGACGGCGGCCTCGCCGCTGAGCGGGACGTTGTCGCCCAGCGGCACCACCGGCTCGTCCTCCTTCGCGCCGGGCACCTCGACATCGGTGGTGACGGTGATCCCGCCGAGCAGATCGACCAGGGTCTCCAGATAGGGAGTGCCCAGCCGCCACGTCCCCTTGATGTCGGCGCCGAGCAGCGCGCCGGCCGCCTCCCGTACGGACCCGGCCGCTTCCTGGGTGACGGCCTGGCCCAGCGTGGTGGTGCCGCCGTCCGGGGTGATGGTGAGATCGCCGGGGAGCAGCACGGTGTACCCGCCGCCGGTGGTCTCGTTGGCGACCAGCAGGGCGGTGGAGGCGGTCTCGCCGTCCAGCTCCCGCAGATGAACGATGATCACATCGCGCTTCTGGGCCTCCGCCGCCGCCCCGTCCTCACCCCCCGGTCCGGACAGAAACGGCAGCCGGTCGGTCGCCCAGAGCGCGCCGACCCCGCCGACCAGGGCCAGCACCAGCACGATCACCAGCAGCCTGACCCGCCCCCGGCCGCGCCGTTTGGCCTCCTCACGGCGCTCGGTGCGGCTCTCGCTGAACTTCAGCCAGTCGATCACGTCCTCCGAGTCGGTGTTCTCCTCCTCGATGAAGGCGAACTGCTCGGTGGTGTACTCCTTGTCCTCCGCCCCGGACCCCCGGCCCTCCCCCGGCTCCCCGCCGGGCCCGGGCTCCGGGCCCCCTGCGGGCTCCGGCGCCGCATCGGCCGCAGCCCCGGCCCCGTACTCCGGCTCCGGCCGCCGTTGCTGCGGCACACCCCGGTCCGGCGTCGCGTCCGGCGCTTCGGCGGGCGGGGCGGCCACCGGCGGCTGCTCCCCGGTGTCGTACCCGTACCCCGGCGCGTAGCCGTCGTGCGGCGGGTAGGTGGTGTCGGTGATCCGCGGCTGCTGGCCGCTCCCCCAGTCGTACGACTGCTGCTGATAGCCGTCGTACCCCTGGCCGTCCTGGTACCCCTGGGGCTGCTGGTACGGGTCGTACCCCTGGTATCCCTGGTGCTGCTGCTGCGGATACGGCTGCTGCTGGTAACCCGACTGGTCCTGGGGCTGCTGGTAGTACTGCTGCTGATCCGGCTGCGGCTGGTACAGGGGGCGCCCGTACTCGTCGTAGCCGTAGATCTGCCCGTACGGATCCTGTCGGTCGTTCACCCGTGCCGCCCCTTCAGTCCCTCAGCCGGTTCAGCCTGTCCGCTCCGGAAGGTCAAGGTCCCGGTCCCGGTAGAGGGCGCGCTTGTTGATGTAGCGCACCACCCCGTCCGGCACCAGATACCAGACCGGGTCACCCCGGGCGACCCGCTCGCGGCAGTCGGTGGAGGAGATCGCCAGCGCGGGCACCTCCACCAGCGAGACACCGCCGTTGGGCAGCCCGGGATCGGCGAGGGTGTGACCCGGGCGGGTGACACCGATGAAGTGGGCGAGCGAGAACAGCTCCGGGGCGTCCCGCCAGGTGAGGATCTGGGCGAGCGCGTCCGCGCCGGTGATGAAGAAGAGATCCGCGTCCCGGTGGAGTTCCCGCAGTTCCCGCAGCGTGTCGATGGTGTACGTCTTGCCGCCGCGGTCGATGTCGATGCGGCTCACCGAGAACTGCGGATTGGACGCGGTCGCGATGACCGTCATCAGATACCGGTCCTCGGCGGCCGAGACCTGCCGGTGCTCCTTCTGCCACGGCTGCCCGGTCGGCACGAAGATGACCTCGTCGAGGTGGAACCGGGCCGCCACCTCACTGGCGGCGACCAGGTGGCCGTGATGGACCGGATCGAACGTCCCGCCCATCACACCGAGCCGCCGCCTCCCGGCGGTTATGCCGTCTCCCATAAGCCGACCCTAGCTGGTGGTTGCCGGTGAGGCCGTACGGCTCAGCGGTCGCGGTTGAGACGGGTGGTGATCCACAGGAGCACCAGCAGCGCCGCGAGCGTGCCGGCGCCGATGAAGTACGGATTGAGGCTGTCGTGCGCGCCGCCCTCGCTCGCGAGTGTGGTCAGGGCTTCGGCAGTGCTGCTGGGCAGGTTCATGAACGGACCTATCCGGAACGAGACGGCTGGGACGTAGGCTCATCGTAAGCGGACGCGTCCGCCGCGGCCTCCCGCCCCCACCACTGGGGGCGCCACGCGGTGCGGAAGGCCGGGCCGGACGGCGCTCACACCAGACGTCACGAGGGGGCTAGATGAGCGACGACACCGGATCCAACGAGCCAACGCCCGACCCCGCAGCCATCAACCGCGAGCGGCTCCCCGGCCGGAACCGCCGCCGGTTCCCCGGCATATCCTCCCGCGCCTACGAACACCCCGCCGACCGCTCCGCCCTGGTCGCGCTGCGCAAGCTGACCGGCTTCGACACCGTCTTCAAGGCGCTCAGCGGCATGCTCCCCGAGCGCAGTCTGCGGCTGATGTTCCTGTCCGACTCCGTCCGCGTGGACGAGCGGCAGTTCGCCCACCTGCACCAACTGCTCCTGGATGCCTGCGACACACTGGACCTGGACACCGTCCCGCCGATGTACGTCACCCAGGACCCGAAGCCGAACGCCATGTGCATCGGCCTGGACCAGCCCATCATCGTGCTCACCACCGGGCTCGTCGAACTCCTCGACGAGGACGAGATGCGCGCCGTCATCGGCCACGAGGTGGGCCACGCCCTGTCCGGGCACGCCGTCTACCGCACCATCCTGCTCTTCCTCACCAGCATCGCCGTCCGGGTCGCCTGGATCCCGCTGGGCAACATCGCCATCATGGGCATCATCACGGCGCTGCGCGAATGGTTCCGCAAGTCCGAACTCTCCGCCGACCGCGCCGGACTGCTCGTCGGCCAGGACCCGCAGGCGTCCCTGCGCGGCCTGATGAAGCTCGCCGGTGGCAACAACCTGCACCACATGAACGTCGACGCGTTCCTCGACCAGGCCAAGGAGTACGAGGCGGGCGGCGATCTGCGCGACTCGGTGCTGAAGATCCTCAACGTCCTGCCGCGCACCCACCCCTTCGCCGCCGTCCGCGCCGCCGAACTCCACCGCTGGGCCGGCAGCCGCGACTACCAGCGCATCATGGACGGCCACTACCCGCGCCGCGACACCGACGCCGACGCCTCCGTCAGCCGCTCCGTCCGGGACTCGGCCGGCCACTACGCCCAGTCGGTGAAGAACAGCAAGGACCCGCTCATGAAGCTGGTCTCGGACGTGGCGGGCGGCGCCGGCGACCTGGGCGGCAAGCTCCGCGACTTCGCCACCGGCCGCGGCACCGGTGCTAGAAAAGCCCCGCCGCGCGATCCGGGTCAGGACTCGGCAACGCCGTAGCGTCCAGCGCCCCGCACAGCGGAATGTGGTCGGCATCGGCGGTGTACGGGTCGGTGCCGGCCGGCCGGGAGTCCCCGGCCCGCTCCCCGGCGAACAACGGCCGCAGCGGGCCGTCCGGGTCGGCGCCGCAGTCCATCGGGCCGGCCAGCAGATCCGCCTGCCGCAGGATGACGGTCCGCTCCTCGATGCCCTCCTCGCCGAACAGCATCTCCACCTCGCGCCGCACCGTCAGCAGCGTGGCCGGCTCCTGCGGGCCCGCCCCGGCCGGCCGGACCGCGTACACCGTGACATGGCGCGCCGTCACCTGGAGCACGTCCTCCGCGCTCTCCGCGAACGAGAACGTGCCCTCCACCCGCGCCCGGGGATCGGCCAGCTCCACCTCCTGCGGGTCGAAGCTCACCAGCCAGGCCGTCAGCGGAGCCGCCGCCGCGCCGCCGGCG
This sequence comes from Streptomyces harbinensis, assembly GCF_900116145.1. GTDB lineage: Bacteria > Actinomycetota > Actinomycetes > Streptomycetales > Streptomycetaceae > Streptomyces > Streptomyces carpaticus. Next base: position 42,386 of record NZ_FPAB01000006.1, read on the forward strand.
ACCGCCCGGTCCAGCTGCCGCCGCTGCTGCGGGTCCAGCAACTCGCGCACCGGCAGCACCGTCTCCCCGGTCAGCACCTCGTGGGTGAGCGCGCTGGCCGCAATGTACTCCTTCGCCAGCGTCAGCGCCGTCAGCACCTGTTCGCGGGTGAAGTGCGCGGTGGCCCGCGCGTCGGGCAGCAGCACCCCGGCCGTACCGGAGCCGAAGTCCCGCGCCGGGCTGGTCCCGAACAGCTCGGCGGTGTCCACCGAGCCGGGCACCACCCCGGCCGGAGCCAGCGGCACCAGCGTGGACAGCGGCGGCTGGAGGACGTGCGTCCCCTCGCGCCCGTACGGGTCGCCGTTCCCGAGATAGAGGGCGGCGGCGAACGCCAGCAGAATGATCACCCCGAGCGCCACCCCCTGTCGCGGCACTCTCCTGCGCTCCGCGGGGCGGCTGCGCACCGCCGCACCGTGGTCCTCCAGCCGCTCCCGCGCCGAGAACTCCTGGAGGCGTGCGGCATTGACAAACGACTCGTCGAAGACGGTGGATGCGTATTCCTCGTCCCCGCTGCCCGGGAGCCCCCCGGGGTCCGAACGCCCGGCCACCCGTCCAGCCTACGGTCACCGGCGGACGGCCAACACCCCTCACAGGCCCTTTACAAGCCCTCCTCCGGCTCGTCCTGCTCGCTCGCCGGCGGCAACCGGTCCTGATCGCCCGATCGCTGAACGGCTATGAGCGCGAAGGCGATCACACTGATCCCCATCACCACGGCCAGCACACAGGCCACCGGCCGCTGCCAGCGCACCGGCCGCCAGGCCGGCGGCGGACCGCTCTGCGCGGGCCCGGCTATGGCCGGCCCGGGAGCGGGCGGCGGGACCACCACCTCACTGGTACGGGCCGGTTCCTCGTCCTCCTCGTCGAGCGGGAGGTAGCGCAGATAATCGGAGCGGTCGAAGCGCCCCTCGTCGTCGTGTTCGCCGTACAGCCCCTGGGCTTCGGCGGCTTCGGACTCCGCCCGTTCCAGCGCGGCGTACAGAATCCGCTCCGCGGCGGTCGGCTCATGGATCTCGGCGGCTTGGACAAATGCGTCGTCGAGCACCACCGAGGTGAAGACCTCATCGGCGGCGCCGCGTTCCTGGTTGTCTGGCCTGTCTCCGTCCGGGAACGGCAGGCCCCCCACGTCATCCAGCACGCATCCCAGCGTAGGCGGATTGGCGGCGCGGGGGGAGGGTCGCTCGTAATTCACTCGCGGGTGTGACCGTCCCCGGTGACCACATACGTCGTCGAGGTCAGCTCCGGCAGCCCCATCGGGCCCCTGGCGTGCAGCTTCTGGGTGGAGATGCCGATCTCGGCGCCGAAGCCGAACTGTCCGCCATCCGTGAACCGCGTCGAGGCGTTGACCATCACGGCCGCCGAATCCATCCGCGCGACGAACCGCCGCACCGCGCCCGTGTCCCGGGCCACGATGGCCTCGGTGTGCCCGCTGGTCCACTGCCGGATGTGCGCCACGGCCGCGTCCAGGTCGTCCACGACGGCGGCGGCGATGTCCAGGCTCAGATACTCGGCCGCCCAGTCCTCGTCGGTGGCCTCGGTCACCGCGACCCCGGCCTGCTCGCCCGCCTTGCACCACGCCGCGTCCCCGTGCACCGTGACCCCGGCCTCCGCCAGCGCGCCGAGCGCGAGCGGCAGGAACCGCTCGGCGACGGCCGCGTGCACCAGCACCGTCTCGGCCGAGTTGCACACCGAGGGCCGCTGGGCCTTGGAGTTCACCAGAATCCTGACCGCCGTCTGAAGGTCGGCGCTCTCGTCCACATAGACGTGGCAGTTGCCGACCCCGGTCTCGATGACCGGCACGGTCGACTCGTTGACGACGGTACGGATCAGCGACGCCCCGCCGCGCGGGATGAGGACGTCCACGAGCCCGCGCGCGGTCATCAGCTCCCGCACCGACTCCCGGCTCTCCCCGGGCACCAGCTGCACGGCGTCGGCCGGCACCCCGGCGGAGACCACCGCGTCCCGCAGCACCCGCACGATGGCGGTGTTGGAGGAGTACGCGGAGGAGGAACCACGCAGCAGCACCGCGTTCCCCGACTTCAGACAGAGCGCGGCGGCGTCCACCGTCACATTCGGCCGGGCCTCGTAGATGATCCCGACCACCCCGAGCGGCACCCGCACCTGGCGCAGCTCCAGCCCGTTCGGCAGGGTGGAGCCGCGCACGACCTCGCCCACCGGGTCGGGCAGCGCCACCACGTCCCGTACGTCGGAGGCGATGGCGGCCACCCGCTGCGGGGTGAGGGTCAGCCGGTCGATGATCCCGGCAGCCGTACCCGCGGCGCGCGCCCGCTCGACGTCCTCCGCGTTGGCGGTGACGATCTCGTCGGCCCGCGCCTCCAGGGCGTCCGCGATGGCCAGCAGCGCCCGGTCGCGCACGGCGCGCGGCAGCGGAGCCAGCTCGGCGGCGGCCTCCCGGGCCCGCCGGGCGGTAGCGATGACAGGGGAATCCACGACGCTGCTCATGCCACCAGCGTAACGGCGCGCTCACCCCGTCCCGCCGGGCGTCCACAGTGCGGTCAGAAGGGGTGCACCCCGACGGGTACGGCCCTGGCCGGCCCGCTGCCCTCCGCGATCCGCTGCTGGTAGGTCTCGCGGCCGATCACCTCCAGGCCGACGATCTCCCAGGCCGGCAGCCGCGCGGTGCGCCGGTGCTCGCCCCACAGCCGCAGCGCCACGGCGGCGGCGTCGTGCAGGTCGCGCGCCTCCTCCCAGTACCGGATCTCGGCGTGGTCGCAGGCGTACCGGCTGGTCAGCAGGAACGGGTGGTCGTGCGCCAGCCGCTCGAGGCCGCCGCGCACCTCGCCCAGCGGAACCGCGCTCCCGGCGACGCTGAGGGTGATGTGCCACAACCGGGCGGCCTCCCGCTCCCCGGCGGCGTTCCGGGTGACGCCCTGCTCGCGCTGCTCTCCGACGCTGGCCAGTCGTCTCACCGGCAGCCTCCTGACGTGGTACTGACATGTGGCCGGCCCGACACGCGAGGACCGCGTCTCAAAGTTGACCAGCTCATGGACGGCCGTGGGGCCGTTTCCGGGATCCTTGCCGGAAAGGCTTATGCCCGCATGAGCACAAGGTCATCACGGTGAACGACCTCGCGTTCGTAGGCGGGGCCCAATTCCCGGGCCAGTTCGCGGGTGGAGCGGCCGATGAGCTGGGGGATCTCGCGGGCGTCGAAGTTGACCAGACCGCGGGCGACGGCCTGCCCGGTGGCGTCCCGCAGTTCGATCGGTTCTCCGGCCGTGAACTCCCCTTCGACCGCGGTGATCCCGGCGGGCAGCAGCGAACTGCCCCGGTCGCTGATCGCCCGCACCGCACCGTCGTCCAGCACGACGGCGCCGCGCGGCACGGAGGCGTGCGCCAGCCACAGCAGCCGCCCGGCGGAGCGCCGTCCGGTGGCCCGGAAGTACGTCCCGGTGTCCGCCCCGGCCAGCGCCTCCCCGGCGTGCCCGGCGGAGGTGAGCACGACGGGGATCCCGGCCTCGGTGGCGATGGAGGCGGCCTCGACCTTGGTGACCATCCCGCCGGTCCCCACCCCGGCCTTCCCGGCCTTCCCGATCTCGACCCCCACCAGGTCCGCCGGCCCGGCCACCTCCTCGATCCGCCGGGTGCCGGGCTTGCGCGGATCGCCGTCGTAGAGCCCGTCCACATCGGAGAGCAGCACGAGCAGATCGGCGCGCACCAGATGCGCCACGAGCGCGGCGAGCCGGTCGTTGTCACCGAACCTGATCTCGTCGGTGGCCACGGTGTCGTTCTCGTTGACGACCGGCACGACCCCCAGCTCCAGCAGCTTGTCGAGCGTGCGGTAGGCGTTGCGGTAGTGCGCGCGCCGGCTGGTGTCGTTGGAGGTGAGCAGCACCTGCCCGACCCGCCGCCCGTACCGGGCGAACGAGGCGGTGTACCGGGCCAGCAACAACCCCTGCCCGACACTGGCGGCGGCCTGCTGCCGCGCCAGATCGGACGGCCGCCGCGCGAACCCCAGCGGCGCGAGCCCGGCGGCGATGGCACCGGAGGACACCAGCACGATCTGCCGGTCCTCCTGCTTCACCAGCACATCGACGAGCGCGTCCACCCGGTCGGCATCAAGCCCCCCGGCGGCCGTCGTCAACGACGAGGACCCCACCTTGACAACCACCCGCCGAGCCCCGAGAACCCCCTGCCGCACCGCACCCACCGACGTACACCCTCACGACTCGCTCCAGCCTTGCCCTCCCCAACCTATGCCACGAGCGAGGTCGCACACCCCGGATTTCTCTCCCTCCGAAGCTTGTGAACGGGGCGGCCCGCTGGGATCGCATCACGTCAATCACCGGAGATCCACAGATAACCCCTGCTCCTGACCACCTCGTCCAGAATGGACTTGAACTCCGCGGCATCGCCCTTTGCGTCGAAATTCCGCTCCATCAAGAGGTCGATCTCACCCATTACCCGCAACAACTGGGGAGAGTTGAACATCGTGTCACCGTGAGGATGAACTCCCGCCAGAAGGGCATCGGCATCAACGTGTGGCAAGATCGCTTCGAGGTGCGCCCCGGCTTCCCTGCCTGCAGGAACCCGCTGATGATTCTGATCTTCGATGTAGACCGCAAGGCCCATGGAAGCTCCACTCCATTGCGTGGGCTCGGCCAGGAAAGACCGAGCTGATCCCACGAACAATCATCCGGACACCGACGGCTTCGGAACAAGGTGCACGCTGATGACGGGCCCGGCCCGAGCCGGTCCGGACGCTTCCGCCCGCTCGTTCAGCCCTGCGAGACGCCGTCCGCCGGGCCCGCCGGGCGGTAGACCGTGAGCGCTTGGCGGCGTTTGGCCAGGACCAGGCCGCCGGTGGACAGTTCCCTGACCTCGCCGTCGTACGCGAACAGCACCTGCCGCTCCGTCGTCTCCAGGCGCAGGCGCGGGACCTGGGCGGTGACCAGGACGCGGGAGTTGTGCAGGGTCCCGGTGAGCACCGCGAGCAGCAGCCGGACGCGGGCCAGGGGCAGCGAGCCGTCCACCGTCCTGATGTCGAGCAGGCCGTCGTCCAGGCTCGGCCGGTGGGTGGGGGCGAACCCGGCGGGGTGGTAAACGCCGTTGCCCGCGAACAGCAGCCACAGGCGGCGCTCGGTGCCGTTGATCACCACCGTGCTGGGGCGGCTCGTGGCGAGCACGGTGGCCAGGGCGACGGCGAGCGCGGGCCACTTGCCGAGCCACTTCTCCAGTTTCTCCCGCCGGTGCACCAGTTCGGGGTAGACGCCGAGGCTGAAGGTGTTGAGGAAGATCTTCTCCCGCGCCCCGTCCGTGGAGGCGGCCCGGCCGAGGTCGACGCGGACCGCGTCGCCCGCCCGGAGGGCGTCGGCGACCTCGGACATCGTCTCGATGCCGAGGTCGGCGGCGAAGTGGTTGAACGTTCCGCCGGGGAAGACCGCGAGCGGTACCCCGTGCCGTACGGCCGCGCCCGCCGCCGCGTTGACCGTGCCGTCGCCGCCGCACACCCCCAGGGCGCCGCCGTCCCGCGCGGCCCGTTCGGCGGCACCGTCCAGCAGTTCGACCAGGTCGTCGTCGGGCTCCAGGGTGCGGAGGTCGGCCTGGGGCAGCAGTTCCCGCAGTTCGTCCGCCACCCGGCCGTTGAACCCGGAGCCCGGGTTGACGACCAGCGAGAGGCCGGCCCCGTCCGCCAGGGCGGGCGCGGGCAGCCGGGGCCGTACGGCGGTGGCGGGCGCCTCGGGCCGGGTGGGCCACCAGTGCGAGGTCAGAGCGGCGGCAGCGGCGCCGATCGCCACGCCTGCCAGGACGTCGCTCGGGTAGTGCACCCCCACGTACACCCGGGAGAGCGCGACGGCCCCGGCCAGCGGCGCCACCAGCAGCGCGGCGCGCGGCGACTCCAGCGCCACCCCGAAGGTGAACGCGGCGGCCGAGGCGGAGTGTCCGGACGGGAACGAGGTGGTGTGCGGCGCGCGGCGCAGCCGCCGGGCCACCGGGACCTGGTCGATGACGGGCCGGGCCCGCCGGGTGGTGGGCTTGGCGATCAGGTTGCTCACGGCCGAGGCGATGGCCAGCGAGCCGAGCCCGCGCAGGGCGCCGCGCCGTACGCTGCGCCCGCCGAGCACCCCGAGGGCGGCGGCGGTGCCGGCCCACAGCACACCGTGGTCGGCGGCCCGGCTGATCCGGGGCAGCACACTGTGCACGCCGCGCGGCCGGGCAGCCGCCAGGCGGGCGAACAGCACCCGGTCGAGATCTCGGGCGAGGAACCTACTGCCGAATGCGGTCATGACGGCCCGCCTACCCCGGCCGTCGCCGGTTCATCCGACGGGCCGTGTCCTGGTACGCCCGCGTGTGCGGCGCGTGTCACCGGCGTGCGCATCTCACCGCCCGCCCTGTACGGGCTGCCAGCCGGCCACCGCACGGACCACGGCGTCCAGCGTCTCCGCCTGGCTCACCGGTGCCGACTTCGGGACGGTGAAGGCGTGGCCCGCGTGCGGGACCTCCGTCACCTTCGTCCTCTCCGGGAACTCGCCGGGGCCGCCGAACGGGTCCTTCCCGCCCTGGACCACCAGCAACGGCACCGTCACCGCCGCCAGTTCGTCCGCGCGGGACCGCTCCGGGCGTCCCGGCGGGTGGAGGGGGAAGGCGAGGGCGAGCACCGCGTGCGCGCCCAGTTCCGTCGCCGTGCGGCAGGCCACCCGGGCCCCGGCGCTGCGGCCACCGGCGACGACCGGCAGTTCCATCCCCTGCAGCGCCGGCCACAGCGCCCGCCAGGCGGCGTCCAGGGTCTTCGGCGCGGGCGCGACCCGCTTGCCGGCCACCCGCCAGGGCTGCTCGACCAGCGCCACCGTCACGCCCCGGTCCGGCAACGCCGCCGCCAGGGCCGCCAGATCCTGCGCCTCGATACCGCCGCCCGCGCCGTGCCCGAGCGCCAGGACGGTACGGGCCCGCGCCGCCCGGTGCCAGGTGATCCGGGCCTCTCCGGCCGGGGTGTGCACTGTCTCGATCATGCCGTTCAGTGTGCGCCCGGAGCGCCCGGCGCACCGGCTGATTCCCGTCTCCGAGGTGTGTCGGGATGACTGCGGCCGGTAGGCTTCACCGAACTGTCTTCACATTTTCAGATGCTATTCATTCATACCCTGATGGGCCTACGATGAGTACACAAACCGGTCACATGCCGGACGTCAGCGTCATCATCGCCGCATACAACGCCATGCCGTATCTCACCAAGAGCGTCACTTCCGCTCTGGAACAGAGCATCGGCCGCGAACGGCTGGAGATCATCGCTGTCAACGACGGCTCCACCGACACCACCGGTGCGGAACTCGACCGACTGGCGGAAGAACACCCCGCCACCATCACCGTCCTCCATCAGGAGAACTCCGGCAGCGCCGCCGGTCCCCGCAACCGGGCCCTCGACCACGCCCGGGGACGCTTCGTCTTCTTCCTCGACGCCGACGACTACCTGGGCCCCGAAGCCCTGGAACGCATGGTCGGCGCCGCCGACCGCAACAGCACCGATGTCGTCCTGGGCAAGACCATCGGCGTCGGTGGCCGCACATCACCCACCATGTACAAGAAGAGCGAGGAGAAGACCGATGTCTTCTCCTCCCGCGTCTACTGGACGCTCAACCCGATGAAGCTCTACCGCCGCGAGCTCATCGAAAAGCACCGGCTCCGCTTCGGGCACGATCTGAAGGTCGGCGAGGACCAGCCCTTCACCGCGCTCGCCTATCTGCGCGCCGCCGGCATATCCGTGGTCGCCGACTACGACTGCGTCTTCTGGGTGCACCGGGACGACGGCGGCAACAGCACCAAGACCGTCACGGAACTGGACTCCCGCGTCCGGGTGCTCCAGCACATGATGCCGCTGGTCGCCGCCGAGGTACCCGAGGGTCCGAACCGCGACCACCTGCTGCACCGTCATCTCGACACCGAACTCCCCTGGGTGTTGCGCCGGCTCCCTCAGCTCGAAAGCCGGACCGAGCAGGAACGCATCGTCGCGGACCTCCGCCCGCTCTTCGACACCTACTACACCGACGCCCTCGCCGCACGGCTCCCCGCCATGCTGCGGCTCCAGTGCCACCTCGTGCGGCACGGCATGCTCGACGAACTGCTCACCGTCCGCCGGTTCAACGAAGTCCCCGCCGCCGAGCGCGTTTTCGACGTCACCGTGGAGGACGGACGGGCATACGCCCACTACCCGTACTTCCGCGACGACACCGTCAAGATCCCGGACGCCGTCTACGACTACACCGACCAGCTCACCATCCGCCAGGACCTCCACCGTCTCCAGCTCGACGAGGCCACCGGAACCCTGCGCATCGACGGAACGGCACGGTTCCACCGGGTCGACGGGCAGGAGACGAGCACCGCGCTCGTCCTGCGCGAACGGAACGGCGAGACCGAGCACCGGATCGCCACCGACCCCGGCGCTCCGCTCGCCCTCCCCCTCCTCACCGCCGCCGGCGGCACGGCCCTCCCGGCCGGCACCTGGGACGTCTTCGTCTCCCTCACCACCGCAGGGCTCACCAGGGAAACCCGGCTCGGCTCCCGCTCCGAGGACCTCGACACCGCGCCGGCCGACCACGAGCTGCGCGACGGCACCCAGCTCCGCCCCGTCCGCGCCTACTTCACCCCGCGTGGCAACCTCAGCGTCAAGACCGGCGCGCCCGTCTCCCGCCTCAAGCGCGAACTCAAGCCCGACGACGTCCGCTGGTCCCCCGCCGATCCCGCGCGGCTTCTCCTGGGCGGCACCCTGCGCGGCCTCGACCCCGCCGGAGAGCGCCTGCTGGTCCGGCTCACCGACGCCAAGGGGCACCGCGAGGAATACACCACCGACGTCGACCCCGCCACCGGCCGCTTCGAGCAGGCCGTCCCCCTCGCCGCCGGTGAGTGGCGCGTGCACTGGCTGCTCGACGTCCCCGGCGCCACCCCGCGCCGTGCCACCCGCGCCGTCGAGGTGCCGCGGGACCTGCCCGTCACGCAGTGGCGCCGCCGGCTCGTGCAGTTCTGGTACGCCAAGCCGCTGCCCGCCGCCAAGACCAAGACGCTCACCCTCCGGGTCGGCCGCAAGAGCCTCCTGAAGGCGCTGCTCCGCAAGTAACGGGCCGCCCGCCCCCGCCCGACGCCAAGGGGCCCGGATCGTCCCCGATCCGGGCCCCTGCGCCGTGTGCCGCCGGCCCGCTAGCGCGGCGCCGGCACCGAGTCCGTGTCCGCGTAGTCCGGCGACGCCGGCACCGGCTCCGCCGTCGTGCCCAGCGGGAACGCCCGCAGGCCCTTGCGGTACAGCGCCTCGGTCGCCGCGTTGAACCGCTCCATCGACGGCGGCTCGTCCCCGCCGAGCAGGTACTCCTTCAGCTGGGTGCGCCGCCGCGCCATCGGGTCGGCGCCGACCGGGCCGCGGACCCGGCCGAGGATCTCCGAGAGTTCCGCGCAGTCCCCGCCCAGCAGGTACGCCGCACCCGCCGTCGGGTTCTGGAGCCGGTACTCCTCCGGGTCCATGTCCTCCGCGTTGGTCACCACATACGGCTTGCGGCTGGCGACGAAGTCGGAGATGACGCTCGACATGTCGCTGATCAGCAGGTCCGCGTGGTTGAAGCAGTCGTACAGCGAGGGCAGCCGGCTCTTGACGATCAGGTGCTGGCCGCCCTGGTAGTCATCGCTCCAGAACAGCTCGCTCCACGCCCGCCGCACGACCTCGATCTCGGCCCGCAGATCCCGGTCCGGGACCCGCGCGTCCCGGGTCTTCTGGAGCCGGTCGCCCTCGGCCGCGGCGCCGGACAGCTCCGCCATCCGCGCCTCCAGCCGCGCCAGCTCCGCCTCGACCTCGGCCACCCGTGCCGGGTCGCGCCGCGCCGCCCGCCGGACGTTGTCCTCGGTCAGCAGCCGCTCGATCAGCGCGTCCGCCGCCGCGGCCTCCCGGGAGCGCTTGCCGGTCAGCGGGTGCGGCTTGTAGATGACGCGCACGTCACCCTGCTCCAGCAGCCCGCCGATGATGGCCTCGCCCATCGGGATCACCGACGTGTGGCAGGCGTCGTCGGTCCAGCCCTCCCACGTCGGCCCGTACAGCACGGTCAGGCCCTCGCCCGTGCCGCGCTCCCCGACCAGCCGCTCGCCCGCCGGCCGGACCTCCGACAGCTGCGGGCGCCCGACCTCGACGATCGCGTCGTCGCCGATCGCGTGCCGCACCCGCTGGTAGCGGTCGCGGCCCGCCTTGCCGGCCACCCATATCTCGTCGAACACCCGGCTGACCCGGTTGCTGCTCGCCAGCTTGTCGCTGTCGCCGTGTCCGATGAAGACGTGCTGGATCTCGGCCCGCTGGAGCATGTGCACGTTCTTGCCGGCGTTGCCCGGGTAGAACGCCACCCGCACGTCCGACAGGTCCAGCTGCGCCAGGTCGTCGGCCTTGCGGACGCAGACCACCGGCAGCCGGGTCTGCTCCAGGCCGCGCATCGCGGCCGTCTCCCGCAGGATGATCACCCCGCGACGGTCCATCTTCTCCATCGCGTCGATCCACATGTTGACCTGGTACATGAAGTCCTGGCCACCCGCCGCGAAGGTGAAGTACAGCGCCACCTCCGGCCGGTACGCGGCGAGGTTGCGGTTGACGACCTCCAGCACCTCGGCCGGGTCGGGCAGCCGCCAGTTGCGGTACGCGTGCCACGCCGCGTGCACCAGGGAGACCAGGACCGGCAGCGGCGCGAGCAGCGCCAGCAGCATCCAGTTCTCGTCCGCCCCGGCGAGCACCGCCGCCGTCCCGGCCGCCAGCAGCAGCTCGGGGCCGGGGATGCGGCTGAGCCCGCGCGGGCTGAGCAGCGCGCTGCTCGGCAGATCGGGTATGCGGCGCCGCAGCGCGCTCATGTCCATGTTCATCGCGGCCACCGGCAGGTTGCGCCGCCGCACCCGGAAGCTGACCAGCGGCTGCTGGCAGCTGTTCGCCAGGAACATGACCGCCGCGCACACCGCCAGGATCCGCACCCCGGCCAGTTCCTGCGAGAGCGCCAGGGCGACGAGCAGCAGCAGCCGGTACAGCTCCCTTATCCGCTCGCCGAACCCGAACCGGCGCATCAGACGGTTGATGTAGCGCCCGCGCTTGCGCAGTGCCCAGTCGGCCACGTAGTTGAGCACCAGCGCGGTGAAGAAGACCGCCTCGTTGCCGTCGACAACGGTCGCGGAGAGCGCTGCCGCGCTCGCCACGTAGACCACGAGCAGGATGCTTGGCCAACGGCCAGCGCGCCCGATCAGTCCGGCCAGCATTCGGGATATCACCTCGGAGTAGATGGTGTGATCAGGTGATCAGTGAGCGGATCACCCGCTCAGGCGGTGCCGCCGCCCTGCAACGCCGCCGCCAGCGCCCGCTCGAAGGACCCCGCCTGCGTCGCGTCCGCCGTGGGGTCCTGCTGCCGCACATCGATGACGTGCCCGGTCAGCCCGGACAGCAGCACGTCCAGCGAGGTACGGGCCACCGCCTCGGAGGACAGCAGCGTACCGGCGGGCTCCTGCCCGAACGCCTTGGTACGCATCGGAGTGGCCGTACGCTCCGGGTTCACGCAGTTCACCCGCACACCGTCGCCCGCCCACTCGTCGGCCAGCGCCTGGGTGAGGTTCACCATGGCGGCCTTCGTCGACGAGTACAGGCTGTACTCCGCGCGCCCGCGCGTGTAGCTGCTGGAGGTGTACAGGAGCAGCTGCCCGCCGGTCCGCGCCAGGTACTGGTGCGCGGCCCGCGCGATGCGGACCGGGGCCAGGTAGTTGACGGTGAGGGCTTCCTCGATCACCGCGTCCTCGGTCTCGGCGAGCTTGCCGATCCGCAGCACCCCGGCGGTGTTCACCACGTAGTCGACCCGGCCGGTCTCCGCGTACGCCTTCGCCAGCGCCGCCTCGATGTCCGCCGGGTTCTCCACATGGGTGCCCGTCGTCGAGCGCCCCAGCGGGTACACGGTGGCGCCGTAGCCGGCCGCCAGATCGGCGATGTCCTTGCCGATGCCGTACGAGCCGCCGAAGATCACCACCGTCTTGCCGGCCAGCCGCTCCCGGTACGCCGCCTCGTCCGCGACCTGCGGCACGGCGGTGGAGGCCAGCTGGAACAGCTTGTCGGCGATGAAGACATCCACCGGCTGGGTGACCTTCATGTTGTACTCGTCACCGGACACCACGTGGATCGGCACGTCCGGGAGGTACTTCAGCACCACCGAGCAGTCGTCGGTGGCCTGGAAATTCGGGTCCCCGGCGGCGATCTCGTACGCGCGGCGGATGGTGGAGAGCTTGAACGCCTGCGGGGTCTGGCCGCGCCGCAGCCGGGAGCGGTCGGGGACCTCGGTGATGAACTCACCGTCCTCGCCGTGCGTGCGCGTCACGATGATGGTGTCGGCGGACGGGATGGCCACGTCCACCGCGCGGTAGCGCTCCAGGGCGGCCACACAGTCGCTGATGACACGCGCCGAGAGCAGCGGGCGCACGGCGTCGTGGAAGAGGAGGTTGCGGTCCTCCTCGCCCTCCGCCAGCGAGGCGCCCACGGCGGCGATGGCCCGCTCGGTGGTCTCGTTGCGGGTGGAGCCGCCCTCGATGACCTGCGTCACCTTCGTCAGGCCCGCCTTGGCGACGATCTTCTCGACGTCCGCGACATACCCCGGGGTCATCAGCACGATGATGTCGTCGATGTCCGACGACTCCTCGAAGATGGCGAGGGTGTGCTCGATGACGGCCTTACCGGCGATCTTGATGAGCTGCTTGGGTATGGAAAGACCCACCCGCTGACCGGTGCCACCCGCAAGAACGACCGCGGTGGTACGAGGGCGAGCCCCCTTGGCATGCATAGACAAAACCGCTCCCGCCGGTTTGAAGAAGTGTCGCGTACGCGAGTAGAAGGTTAACCCCTGCGGAAGACTGACTTGTCATACGGATGAATCGTTGTCGCCCGTTATCACGCTGTGACGAACATCAGGTACTCTGACCGGCTTCGCACTCGGCGCGAAGCCGGTCACATCCCGGGGCAGCCTCCGGCAATATCAGCCAAAGGGATGGAATTCATCATATTCCCGCTGAATATCGCCGGCGCCCTTCTCCCCGCGCTCCGCCTCCCGGTCCCGGCGCCGCTGCACCGCGGGCCGCTGCGCGTCCTCCATCCGCCGGTCCTCACCGCGCCGCCCCAGCAGTTCGGCGCCACCGGAGACCGACGGCTCCCAGTCGAAGACCACGGCGTTGTCCTCGGGCCCGATCGCGACCCCGTCGCCCTCCTGCGCACCCGCCTTGACCAGCGCTTCCTCGACGCCCAGCCGGTTCAGCCGGTCCGCGAGATAGCCGACCGCCTCGTCGTTGCTGAAGTCCGTCTGCCGCACCCAGCGCTCGGGCTTCTCGCCCCGCACCCGGAACAGGCTCTCGCCCTCGCGCCGCACGGTGAACCCCGCGTCGTCCACCGGCTTGGGCCGGATCACGATCCGCGTCGACTCCTCCTTGGGACGCGCCGCGCGCGCCGCCGCCACCAGCTCGGCCAGCGCGAACGACAGCTCCCGCAGCCCCTTGCGCGACACCGCCGACACCTCGAACACCGGCAGCCCGCGCGCCTGAAGGTCCGGGCGCACGATGTCCGCGAGATCCTGGCCGTCGGGGATGTCGGTCTTGTTGAGGACGATCACCCGCGGCCGGTCGGCGAGCCCGCCGTAACTGGCCAGCTCCGCCTCGATCACATCGAGATCCGACAGCGGCTCCCGGTCCGACTCCAGCGTGGCGCAGTCGAGCACATGCACCAGCACCGAACACCGCTCCACATGGCGCAGAAACTCCAGTCCGAGCCCCTTGCCCTCGCTCGCGCCCGGGATAAGTCCCGGCACATCGGCGATCGTGTACACGGTCGATCCGGTCGACACCACACCCAGATTCGGCACCAGGGTGGTGAACGGATAATCGGCGATCTTCGGCTTGGCCGCCGAAAGCACCGAGATCAGTGACGATTTACCGGCACTGGGATAGCCCACCAGCGCCACATCCGCCACCGACTTCAATTCCAGCACGATGTCCAGGGCGTCGCCCGGCTCGCCCAGCAGCGCGAACCCCGGCGCCTTGCGCCGCGCCGAGGCCAGCGCCGCGTTCCCGAGCCCGCCGCGCCCGCCGGCCGCCGCCACGAACGTGGTGCCCTCGCCGACCAGGTCGGCCAGCACCTCGCCGCGCTTGTCCAGCACCACGGTGCCGTCCGGCACCCGCAGCACCAGATCCTGGCCGTTCGCCCCGGTACGGTGCCCGCCGCCGCCCGGCTTGCCGTTGGTGGCCTTGCGGTGCGGACTGTAGTGAAACTCCAGGAGTGTGGTGACCTCGTGGTCGACAACCAGCACCACATCTCCACCGTGCCCGCCGTCACCGCCGTCCGGGCCCCCCAGCGGCTTGAACTTCTCCCGGTGCACGGAGGCGCAGCCGTGGCCCCCGTTACCCGCGGCGATGTGCAGTTCGACGCGGTCCACGAAGGTGGTCATGACGGATGCCTCCCGGCAGCTGAAACGGATGAACGAAAAACGATGAACGACAAAACCGATGCGACGGAACGGGACGGATGACACGTCCGTCCCCTCGTGCAACGCGACGAGGGCGGATCCGCTTCCCCGGCTGTCCGCTGGGAAAGCTGATCCGCCCTCGGGAGCTGTGGAACCGCCCCGTGATTACTCGGCGACCGCGACCGGAACGATGTTCACGACCTTGCGGTCACGGTGGCGGCCGAACTCCACGGAACCGGCCTCCAGCGCGAACAGCGTGTCGTCCTTGCCACGGCCGACACCCTTGCCGGGGTGGAAGTGGGTGCCCCGCTGGCGGACCAGGATCTCGCCGGCGCTCACGACCTGACCGCCGAAGCGCTTCACGCCGAGAAACTGGGGATTCGAGTCGCGGCCGTTCCGAGTGGACGACGCGCCCTTCTTGTGTGCCATGTCAGCTCAGTCCCTTACTTCGCAGCCGGGGCGGGGATGCCGGTGATCTTCAGCTGGGTGTGCAGCTGACGGTGACCGATGCGCCGCCGGTAGCCGGTCTTGTTCTTGTACTTCTGGATCCGGATCTTGTCGCCCTTGTGGTGGTCGACGACCTCGGCCGTCACCTTGACGCCCGCCAGGACCCACGGGTCGCTGGTGACGGTCTCGCCATCGACGACGAGCAGCGTGGAGAGTTCGACGGTGTCGCCGACCTTGCTGCTGGAAAGACGGTCAACCTCGATGACATCGCCGACAGCAACCTTCTGCTGACGGCCGCCGGTGCGCACGATCGCGTACACGCGGAACTCTCTCTCGCTCGATTCGGAACCCCTGATGCCAGCCGGGCGGGGCGGCGGTGAAGCACGGTGCCCGGCCTCTCCCGGGGCGCTGACGCGCACAGCACGGGAGGTGGATGCTCAGAAGCAGTGACGGGTCTGCTGACACGCCGAGGGTCAACTTTAGTTTTCACCGGGTGACGGGGTCAAATTCCGGACAGACGGCTGCCCCGTACCCGCCGGCGGGTACGGGGCAGCCACGGCCCGGGGCCGGTCAGTCCTCCGCGGAGGCGGACACCGACGGCGGTGCCTGCTGCTCCGCCGCCGCCGTCTTCTTGGCGGTGGACTTCTTCGCGGTACCGCTCTTCTTGGCCGCGGTCTTCTTGGCGGTGGCGGTCTTCTTCGCCGCCGTCTTCTTCGCCGTGGCCTTCTTGGCGGTGCTCTTCTTCGCCGTGCTCTTCTTGGCCGCCGTCTTCCGGGCGGTCTTCTTCGCCGGCGCCTCCTGCTCCGGCGCCTCCTGCCCGGCCTCGGGGGCCTTGGGCCCGGCCTCGGGGCGCTCGGCCTCCGGCCGCTCGGACGACGCGATCACCGTCACCGCCGCCTCCGCACCGCCCTCGGGCGAACCGGCCGGCGCGGACACCCGCCGCACCACCCGGCGCCGCCTGGGCGCGGGCTCCTCGGCCACCGGCGCGGGGGCCGGCTCCCGCGGAGCGGGCTCCTCGGCCCCGGCCACCGGCTCGGACGGCACGACCACCAGGGCCGGCGGCTCCTCGGCGGCCGGCTTGGGCGACCCGGCCGGAGCCGACGCCTTACGGGTACGGCGCCGCGGCGCGGGCTCCTCCGCCGCCGGGGCGGGCTCGGCGGGGGCCACCGGCTCCGGCGCGGCCTCGGTCGCCGGAACGACTGTCACCGCCTCCTCCTCGGCTGCCGCCACCGGCTTCGGGGACCCGGCGGGGGCACCCGCCCGGCGCCCGGCCCGCCGCCGGCCACGCGGACCGCGCCGCGCCGCCTCCTCGGCCTCGGCCACACTCCCGTACAGCTCCTCGTCCGGCGTGATCACCGTCGCGGGCTCGCTGACGGGCACCACCTCGGGACGGGTCTCCTCCCCGGCCTCCGGCAGCGGGGCGGGGACCGCCTCCGGCTCCGCCACGGGCTCGGGCACCGGCGCGGCCCCGACCTCGGGAGCGGGCGCCGCGGCGGCCTTCTCCTTGCGGCCGGCCTTGCCGCCCTTGCCCTTCTTGCCGCCACCGGCACCGGCGTGCGTGTGCGGCTGCTCCATGTGGACGATGACGCCCCGCCCGTTGCAGTGCACGCACGGCTCGGAGAACGACTCCAGCAGCCCCTGCCCGACCCGCTTGCGGGTCATCTGCACCAGACCCAGCGAGGTGACCTCGGCCACCTGGTGCTTGGTCCGGTCCCGGCCCAGGCACTCCAGCAGCCGCCGCAGCACCAGATCGCGGTTGGACTCCAGCACCATGTCGATGAAGTCGATGACGATGATGCCGCCGAGGTCCCGCAGCCGCAGCTGCCGCACGATCTCCTCGGCCGCCTCCAGGTTGTTCCGGGTGACGGTCTCCTCCAGGTTGCCGCCCTGCCCGGTGAACCGGCCGGTGTTCACATCGATGACCACCATGGCCTCGGTGCGGTCGATCACCAGCGAGCCGCCGCTGGGCAGCCACACCTTGCGGTCCAGCGCCTTCATCAGCTGCTCGTCGATCCGGTAGGTGGCGAAGACGTCCACCTCCGAGGTCCACCGCTGGAGCCGCTCGGACAGATCCGGCGCCACCTGCGAGACATAGCCGTGGATGGTGTTCCACGCCTCGTCACCGCTGACGATGACCTTCGAGAAGTCCTCGTTGAAGATGTCCCGCACCACACGCACGGTCATGTCGGGCTCGCCGTACAGCAGCGTCGGGGCGTTGCCCTTCTTCGCCCGCTTCTGGATCTCCTCCCACTGCGCCTGGAGCCGCTCGACGTCGCGGGTCAGCTCCTCCTCGCTGGCGCCCTCGGCGGCGGTCCGCACGATGACGCCCGCGTCCTCGGGAAGGATCTTCTTCAGGATCTGCTTCAGCCGCGCCCGCTCGGTGTCCGGCAGCTTGCGGCTGATCCCGGTCATCGACCCCTCGGGCACGTACACCAGGTACCGGCCGGGCAGCGAGATCTGACTGGTCAGCCGCGCGCCCTTGTGCCCGATCGGGTCCTTGGTGACCTGGACGAGCACGGGCTGGCCGGACTTGAGCGCCGACTCGATACGGCGCGGGCCGTTGCCGAGCCCCAGCGACTCGAAGTTGACCTCACCGGCGTACAGCACCGCGTTGCGGCCCTTGCCGATGTCGACGAACGCCGCCTCCATCGAGGGCAGCACGTTCTGCACCTTGCCGAGGTAGACGTTGCCGACGTAGCTGGAGGACTGCTCCTTGTTCACGAAGTGCTCGACGAGGACGTTGTCCTCCAGCACCCCGATCTGGGTACGGTCGCCCTGCTGCCGCACCACCATGACCCGCTCGACCGCCTCGCGGCGGGCGAGGAACTCGGCCTCGGTGATGATCGGCACCCGGCGCCGGCCCTGCTCCCGGCCCTCGCGGCGGCGCTGCTTCTTGGCCTCCAGCCGGGTGGAGCCCTTGATGGACTGCACACCGTCGCCGGCCTCGGTCGGCTCGTCCTTCTTCTTGCGCGGCTCGCGGACCTTGATGACCGTGCGCTCGGGGTCGTCGGTGCCGGTGGCCCCGCCCTCGCCCGAGTCCTCGCTGCGCCGGCGGCGACGGCGGCGGCGCCGGGACGAACCGGAGCCCGACCCCTCGCCCTGCGCGTCCTCGGCGCTCTCCTGCTCCTCGGCGGCCTCGGCGGCCTCGGCTGCGGGCTCCGCCGGGACGTCCTCGGCGGCGGTCTCGGCCTCGGTCCCGGGCCGGGAGTCGCTGTCGCCATCGGTGTCGGTCTCGGAGGCGCGCTCGGCGCTCTCCCCGCGCCGGCGGCGGCGCCCGCCACGGCGACGGCGGCGCGAGGGCCGCTCGTTCTCCTCGGCGAGCTCGGCGTCGTCGGTCTCCTCCACCAGCTCGGCCTCGTCGGGCTCGGCCTCGGCCTCGGCCAGCGCGGCGGCCTCGGCGGCGGCCCGCTCGGGCGTCTGGAACATCGGCGCCTGGAAGACCGGCGGCTGGAACACGGCGGTGGCCGGCACCGGCACGGCGGGCGGCTGCGGCTCCGATGCGCTCCCCGCACGGTCCTCGGTCACAGATCCCCTGGCCTTTCCCTCATCGATCGGCGCGGCGGCCCGCACGGCCCGCCGACGCCGGCGCGGCGCGGCGGCGTCCTCCTCGGAACCGCTCAGGTCAGCCTCCACGGCCCGCGCCCCGTCACCGCCCTGCGACACGCCCCGATCGCGGGACGGCTCGGCGGCGGCCGACCGGGTGGCCTGGCGGCTCCGGCGCGGCGCGGCGGTCTCCTCCGCCGCGTCCGTGCCCCGCGCGCTCTCGCTCGCGGCGGTGCTGTCGGGGGCGGACGCGGCCCGGGTGGCCCGGCGGCGGGTACGCGGCGCGGCGGGCTCCTCGGTTCCGGCTTCGGTCCCGGGCGCGGAGGACGGCTCGTCCGCCGCTGCGGCGGCCCGGGTGGCCCGGCGCCGGGTACGCGGCGCGGCGGGCTCCTCGGTCTGCTCGGTCTCCTGGGTGGCGGCCTGCGCCGGTGCGGCGGTCTCGGTGCCGGACTCGGCCCGGGTGGCCCGGCGGCGCTTGCGCGGCGCCGGCTCCTCGGACTCCGCCGGCTCGGCGGGAACGGCGGCGGGCTCGGCAACGGCCTCCGGCGCGGCAGCGGGACGCGTGGCACGACGGCGCTTGCGCGGCGGCGCGGCCTCGCCCGCCACCGGCTCGGCACCAGCCTCCGCCGGAACACGCGCGGGCTCCTCGGGGGCCACCGACGCGGCGGCAGCACTGTCCGCGACAGCCTCCGGCGCGGCAGCGGGACGCGTGGCACGGCGACGCTTGCGCGGCGGCGCGGCCTCGTCCGGCACCGGCTCGGCGGCGCTCTCCGCAGGCGCGGCAGCAGGCTGCTCGGCAGCCGGTGCGGTCGCGGTCTCCGCGACGGCCTCCGGCGCGGCAGCCGGACGCGTCGCCCGGCGGCGCTTGCGCGGCGCCGCGGCCTCGTCCGCCACCGGCTCGGCGGCGCTCAGCGCGGCGGAGGCGTCGGCCGCGTCGCTGTCCTGCACCGGCTGGTCCGTCCCGGCCGGGGTCTCCGGCGCGGCGGCCGGACGCGTCGTGCGGCGGCGCTTACGCGGCGCCGCGCTCTCCTCCTGGGGGGCGGTCTCGCTCGTGGCGGGTGCCTCGGTGGTCTCCGGTGCGGACGCCGCGGCCCGGGTCGTACGCCGGCGCCCGCGCGGCGCGTCGCTCTCGGCGGCGGCGTCGTCCGGGGCCGTGGCCTCGGCGGTCGCCGCCGGTTCCGGGGCGGACGCGACGCGCGTCGCCCGCCGCCGGCGGGCGGGGGCCGCCGCTTCCTGCGTGTCCTCGGACGTGACGCGCGTCGCGTCGGGCCCGGGCGCGCTGTCCTGACCGGCCGGCGCGGACGCGGCGCGGGTCGCGCGGCGGCGGCGCGGTGCCGTGGCCCCGGTGCCGCTCTCCGGCTCGCGCGTGTCGTCGGCCGGTGCGACGCGCGTCGCACCGCCGTCCTGCGTGCTGTCCTGGGCGGTGCCGTCCCCGGCGGCGGTCGTCCCGGCCGGAGCCTCGGGCGCCGCGGCGGGGCGGGTGGCGCGCCGGCGCGTTCGCGGCGCGGGCGCGGCGGTCTCGGCCGCTGTCTCGGCCGGCTCGGCTGCGGCAGCGGAAGCGGCGGTGCGGCGCCTGCGGCGCGGCGCGGCGGGCTCCGCCGTCCCCGCGTCGGCGGCGGTGTCCGCGGCGCTCGCGCCGCGCGTCACCTCGCCCGTCGCCGTACCGGCCCCGGCGGGCTCGGATGTCTGTCCGGCGCTGTCACCCGATGCGGGCGCCACCTGGGAGGCCGTCGTCTCGTTGTCGGTTGCGGCCGGCGGTCCTGCCGGCCGACTCGCCGCCCGGCGCCGCCGGCGCGGGGGCAGCGTGTCGCTGGGGGTGTCGTGGTTGTCGTCACGGTCGCGACCGAGGTCGCGTCCTGTGGTCTCGTCCGCTCCCGCGGACCCGTTCGATGCGTGCATGCGGGCGGTTCTCCCGTCACGCTCCCGGGCGCCTCGCCGATGGGCGGCGGGCAGCGCCGCTCAGGAGCTGTCGTGTCGCTCGCCGGTTCCGGTCCGTTCCCTGCGGTCCGGCTACGGCGAAAGTCTGCTGGTCGGTGCGCCTGCCGGTAACAGCCGGGCCCGAGTGGCTCCCTGGCACCATGCGGTTGGGCGGCGCGGTGACAACGTCACTGTCCGGTGATCTCCGGCGCCGCCGCGGCCTGCTGCCCGGCGGCCGTGGGTAGGGCGGCCGTGGCAGCGTCGCGGTCGGGCGCAAACGGGTCGGTCACCGTCCCGGTCCGCTCATCGAGCGGCCCCTGCGCCAGCCTGGTCACCCCAGCGGGGACCGGCGGCGCCAGGTCGGCCACACTACGCAGACCGGACAGGACGTCATCGGGTCGTACGGCAGGTGTGAGATGCCGTACTACCAGGCGCAGTATCGCACAAGGGACGGACGCGAGCGCATCGGACCCGCCGGAGGGCGAAGGGGAGGCGAACGCGTCCGCGGCTTCCAGTGCGGTGACCGCGGCTCTGGCGTCAAAAGTTCTGATGCCCTTCTTCGTCTCTCTCGACACCTCGACGGACGAAGTCGTCAGAAAAACTTTCGCGGCCCGCTCCGCTTCGGCCGGATCCACGCCCTCCAGGCGCAGTTCCCAGGCGGACGCCTCCAGCCGTTCGGCGAACCCCGAGGTCTTCGCCTCGACCGCGTCCACGATGTCCAGGCCGGCCGGCAGCGACTCGTCGAGCCGCTCCCTCAGCCAGGCCACCTCGCGCGGCGCGGCCAGCGCGATCTCCAGATACTCGGCCTCACTGGCCGTCCCGGTCGGCGCCGCGTTGGCGTAGCTGACCTTGGGATGGGGGGTGAATCCCGCGGAGTAGGCCATGGGCACCTCGGCCCGGCGCAGTGCGCGCTCGAAAGCGCGCTGGAAGTCGCGGTGGCTGGTGAACCGCAGGCGACCGCGCTTGGTGTAGCGCAGTCGTACACGCTGCACGGCGGGCGCCGGCGGCGGGCCTACGGGCTGTCGCTTGCCCAGTGTCGTCAGTCCTTCGGTGGGTACGTGCCGTACGTTTCCGTAACGGTGGCCGCCCGTGGGCGACGTTGTCTGCCCACCAGGTTACGCGCCGCCCGCGTGCGCCCCGGTCGGGATCCAGTAACGGAGCTTCTCGGCCCGCCGGTCCTCGAACACGCCCCCGGCCGCCTCGATCACCTTCCGTGACCCCACGTTGTCGAAGTCGCAGGTCAGCAGTACCTCGTCGAGCCCGAGCGCCCGCGCCCTCGGCAGCGCCGCGCGCAGCATCGCCGTCCCGTGTCCGCGCCGCCGGACCGAGGGGCGCACGTCGTACCCGATCAGCCCGCCCCACTCCAGCAGCCGCGGGGTCAGCCGGTGCCGGATGGAGAGCCGCCCCAGCCACTCGGTCCCGTCCACCCACCACAGGACGGTGGACGGGACGAACCCGGCCGGCCGGCCGCTGTCCTCGTGCGCGTCGGCCAGCGTCTCCTCGACGTAGGCGGCGAACACGGCAGCTTCCTGCCAGCGCGGCGCCCAGCGCAGGATGTCGCGCCCCAGCATCGAGTTGTCGCCCGCGCCGCCCCGGCCCTCGGCGCGGAACTCCTCCACCCCCGCGAGGAAGGAGTCCCGTACGGTCTCGGTCGGCCGGACCAGCGCGGGCACCGGCTACTTCCCGACCACGGTCAGCGGCAGCAGCTTCTTACCGGTCGGGCCGATCTGGATCTCGGTCTGCATCTGAGGACACACACCGCAATCGAAGCACGGAGTCCAGCGGCAGTCCTCGACCTCGACCTCGTCCAGCGCGTCCTGCCAGTCCTCCCAGAGCCAGTCCTTGTCCAGACCGGAGTCCAGGTGGTCCCAGGGCAGGACCTCCTCGTAGGAGCGCTCGCGGGTGGTGTACCAGTCGACGTCCACGCCGTAGCCGGGCAGCACCCGGGCCGCGCACTCCATCCACTGGTCGTAGGAGAAGTACTCGCGCCAGCCGTCGAACCGGCCGCCCGCCTCGTACACCGCGCGGATCACCGCGCCGACCCGCCGGTCGCCGCGCGACAGCAGGCCCTCGACGATGCCGGGCTTGCCGTCGTGGTAGCGGAAGCCGATGGAGCGGCCGTACTTCTTGTCGCCGCGGATGCGGTCCCGCAGCTTCGCCAGCCGGGCGTCGGTCTCCTCGGAGGACAGCTGCGGCGCCCACTGGAACGGGGTGTGCGGCTTGGGTACGAAGCCGCCGATCGACACGGTGCAGCGGATGTCGTTGGAGCCGGACACCTTGCGGCCCTCGGCGATGACGCGGGTGGCCATGTCGGCGATCTGGAGCACGTCCTCGTCGGTCTCGGTGGGCAGCCCGCACATGAAGTACAGCTTCACCTGCCGCCAGCCGTTCCCGTACGCCGTGGAGACGGTCCGGATCAGGTCCTCCTCGGAGACCATCTTGTTGATGACCTTCCGGATCCGCTCGCTGCCGCCCTCGGGCGCGAAGGTCAGGCCGGAGCGGCGGCCGTTGCGGGTCAGCTCGTTCGCCAGATCGATGTTGAACGCGTCCACCCGGGTCGAGGGCAGCGACAGACCGATCTTGTCCTCTTCGTAGCGGTCCGCGAGCCCGCCCGCGACATCCGCGATCTCGCTGTGGTCGGCGGAGGACAGCGACAGCAGCCCGACCTCCTCGAAGCCGGTCGCCTTCAGGCCCTTGTCCACCATGTCGCCGATACCGGTGATCGACCGCTCCCGCACCGGACGGGTGATCATCCCCGCCTGGCAGAACCGGCAGCCGCGCGTGCAGCCCCGGAAGATCTCCACCGACATCCGCTCGTGCACCGTCTCGGCGAGCGGCACCAGCGGCTGCTTCGGGTACGGCCACTCGTCCAGGTCCATCACGGTGTGCTTGGACACCCGCCACGGCACCCCGGAGCGGTTCGGCACCATGCGCGCGATCCGGCCGTCCGGCAGGTACTCGACGTCGTAGAACCCCGGGACGTACACCCCGCCGGTCTTCGCCAGCCGCAGCAGCAGCTCCTCGCGCCCGCCGGGGCGGTCCGCCGCCTTCCAGGCGCGCACGATCTCGCTGATCTCCAGCACGGCCTGCTCGCCGTCCCCGATCACCGCGCAGTCGATGAACTCCGCGATCGGCTCCGGGTTGAACGCGGCGTGCCCGCCCGCCACCACCACCGGGTGGTCCTCGGTGCGCTCCGCCGCGCTGAGCGGGATGCCCGCCAGGTCCAGCGCGGTCAGCAGGTTCGTGTAGCCCAGCTCGGTGGAGAAGGACACCCCGAACAGGTCGAAGGCGCCCACCGGGCGGTGCGCGTCCACCGTGAACTGGGGCACCTCGTGCTTGCGCATGAGTTCCTCCAGATCCGGCCACACGCTGTAGGTGCGCTCGGCCAGCACGCCCTCGCGCTCGTTCAGCACCTCGTAGAGGATCATGACGCCCTGGTTGGGCAGCCCGACCTCGTACGCGTCCGGGTACATCAGCGCCCAGCGCACATCGCAGGCGTCCCAGTCCTTGACGGTGGAGTTCAGCTCACCGCCCACGTACTGGATCGGCTTCTGGACATGCGGAAGCAGGGCCTCCAGGCGCGGGAACACCGACTCGACAGGCATGAACTCGTGTCTTTCCGAAGAGGGCTGAATCGCCTGCCCAGGTTACAGCTCCCGTTCGTACCCCTCGGCCAGTTCCCGCTCCCGCCCGCAGCGGCGGCGCGGCCAGCAGGTGCGCCAGCGCGTCCCGCAGCGCCCGGTACCGCTCGCTCTCCAGCGCCCGCACGGCGGCCACCGGCCCGGTGCCGGTCACCTCCGGCAGCGGGCCGGTGGCCTTCTCCAAGCGCTCCGTTCCGCTCGCGCCGCCGACCGCCATACGCCCTCACCTCCACGGTAGGGAGCGATGGCTCAGGCCGACAGCGGGCGCTTCATCCGGATGGACTGGAGCAGCCCTATCGCGATCCAGCCGACGAACATGGAGGTGCCGCCGTAGGAGAGGAACGGCAGCGGGATCCCGGCGACCGGCATGATGCCCAGCGCCATGCCGATGTTCTCGAAGGACTGGAACGCGAACCAGGCGACGATCCCGGCGGCGATCAGCGTGCTGTACAGATCGGTGGCTTCCTTGGCGATGCGCAGCGCCCGCCACAGCACGACGCCGATGAGCAGGATTATCCCGCCGGCACCGACGAAGCCGAGTTCCTCGCCGGCGACGGTGAAGATGAAGTCGGTCTGCTGCTCGGGCACGAACTGGCCGGTGGTCTGGGTGCCCTCGAAGAGGCCCTTGCCGAACACGCCCCCGCCACCGATGGCGATCCGGGCCTGGTTGGTGTTGTAGCCGACGCCCGCCGGGTCGAGCGCGGGGTTGGCGAAGGCGGCGAAGCGGTTGATCTGGTACTCGTCGAGGATGTCGAGGAGCCAGACGAGGACGCCGCCGACGACGGCCGCCGCGAGCAGTCCCGAGGTCCACCACAGGGAGGCGCCGGAGGCGAGCAGCATGCCGAGGACGATGACGCACAGGACCATCGCGGTGCCCATGTCGTCGATGAGGACGATGGTCACCGGCACCATGGCCAGGGCCAGCGCCTGGAGGACGGCGCGGCGCCTGGGGTGTTCGCTGTCGCCGGCGTCGACCTGGGCGGCGAGCACCATGGCCATCACGAGGACGACGGCGACCTTGGCGAACTCTCCCGGCTGGATGGTGTAGCTGCCGATGGAGAGCCAGTTGCGCTGGCCGTTGATCTCGGTGCCGAGCGGGGTGAAGACCAGCAGCATCACCACGAGGGTGAAGCCGAAGTAGACGGGGACCGCGCTGCGCAGCCGGTGGTGTCCCAGCCACATGACGGCCACCGCCAGGGCTATGCCGACGGCGAGGTTGATGGACTGGCGGATCAGGAAGTACTGCGGGTCGCCGTTGTTGATCTCGGTGCGGTTGCGGGTGGCGGACCACACCAGCAGGCAGCCGACGACGGACAGCGCGCCGGCCGCCAGCAGCATGATCCAGTCGATGCGGCGGGCGGTGGAGTCGCGGGCGACCATCCGCCGCCAGGCGCTCTTGCGGGGGGCGAAGCGCCCGATGCTCAGGGAGTAGTCGCCCACGTCAGTCGTTCGATCCTTCGTCGCGCCTGACCACGTTCCACTGCTCGCCGGACGGGTCGTCGCCCGGGGGTTGCTGGTTGCCGTCGCGGTCGCCGCCGCCGACGCCGTCCGGGAGTTGCCGGTCGCCCGGGTCCTCCTCCTCGCCGTCCTCGCCGTCCGCTCCGTCGCGGCCCTCTTCGCCCTCTTCGCCTTCCTCGCCTTCCTCGCCCCTGGGCTCGTCCCGCTCGGCGACGATGGTGCCGTTCTCGTCGATCTCGGGCAGCGCGGCCTGCGGGGTGGGCAGCAGGGCCAGGTCGGCGTTGACCGACCCGTCCTCGCCGACGCCGTAGATCGCCTCGTAGATGTTGCGCACGGCGGGGCCGGAGGCACCCGAGCCGGTGCCGGCCTGGGAGATGGTCATCACCACGGTGTAGTCGGGCGAGAAGGTGGCCAGCCAGGAGGTGGTCTGCTTGTCGCCGGAGGCTTCGGCGGTACCGGTCTTGGCGTGCAGCGGGATCTCGCTCTGCGGCCAGCCCATGAACCGCCAGCTGGCGCTGCCGGTGGTGATGACGGACTCGGTGGCGGACTGGAGGTCGGCGACGGTCTGGGCGTCGGCGGGCAGCTGGCCCGCGACCACCGGGTCGATCTCCTCCAGCAGGGTGCCGTCCGCGCCGATGATGGCCTTGCCGACGGACGGCTCGTACAGGGTGCCGCCGTTGGCGATGGCCGCGTAGACGCTCGCCATCTGGATCGGGGTGACCAGCACGTCGCCCTGCCCGATGGAGAAGTTGAGCATGTCACCGGCGCGCATCTTCATGCCCTCGGCGCAGTTCTCGCGGGCGATGCGGGCGGCGTAGTCCTCGCGGTCGGTCTCGGCGACCTCGCACCAGTTGTCCTTGTTCAGCTCCCAGTAGTCCTGCTTCCACTGCCGGTCGGGAACCCGGCCGCTGGCCTCGTCCGGCAGGTCGATGCCGGTGCGGGCGCCGAGGCCGAAGCCGTGGGCGGTGGTGAACAGCCAGTCGTCCGGGTCGTCCTTGGGGTTGATGCCGCCGTCCCGCTCCCACTCGCGGTGCGCGATGCCGTAGAAGACGGTGTTGCAGGACACCTCGATGGCGCGGTGCAGGCTGATCATGCCGTAGCCCTGCGACTCGAAGTTCTTGAACGTCTGGTTGCCGATGCTGTACGAGGAGCCGCAGTCGTAGCGGCCGTCGAAGTCGTAGCCGGCGTTGACGGCGGCGGTGGAGGTGATCACCTTGAACGTGGAGCCGGGCGGGCTCTGGCCCTGGATGGCCCGGTTGAGCAGCGGGTAGTTGGAGTCGTCACCGGTGAGGGCCTGGTAGTTGTCGGTGGAGATGCCGCCGACCCACACGTTCGGGTCGTAGTCGGGGGCGGAGGCCATGGCGACCACGCGGCCGGTGGCGTTCTCCAGGACGACGACGGCGCCGGAGTCGGCCTCGTAGTTGCGGCCGGTGATCTCGTCCCGCTGGTTGCGGGCCTCCTCCATGGCGCCGATGAGTTCCTGTTCGGCGACGGCCTGCACCCGGGAGTCGATGCTGGTGACGACGTTGGCGCCGGCCGCGGCGTCCTCGCCCTCGGCCTCGCCGATGACCCGGCCGAACTTGTCCACCTCGTAGCGGGTGACGCCCGGCTGGCCGCGCAGATAGCTGTCGTAGGTCCGCTCCAGGCCGGCCCGGCCGATCTGGTCGGAGCGCAGCAACGGCGCGTCGGTGTCCTTGGCGTCGGCGACCTCGTCGTCGGTGACCGGCGAGAGGTAGCCGAGCACCTGCGCGGTGTGCGCCCCGTACGGCGCGGGGTAGCGGCGTACGGCGGTGGGTTCCGCGCTGACACCGGGGAAGTCCTCGGCGCGCTCGCGGATCTGGAGCGCCTGCTGCGGGGTGGCCTCGTCCGTGATGGGGATCGGCTGGTAGGGCGAGCCGTTCCAGCACGGCTGCGGGGTCTGCGCGTCGCACAGCCGGATGCGCTGGGCGATCTCCTCGTACTCCATGCCGAGCAGTTCGGCCAGATTGGTGAGGACCGCTTCGCCGTTGTCCTTCATCCGGGTGAGTTTGCTGCGGTCGGCGGAGACCACGAGCCGGGTCTCGTTGTCGGCGATCGGCACGCCGCGCGCGTCCAGGATGGCGCCGCGCACGGCGGGCTGCACGACCTGCTGCACATGGTTGCCGGCCGCGGCGGCGGCGAACTCGTCGCCCTGCCGGATCTGGAGGTACCACAGCCGGCCGCCGAGGGTCAGCAGCAGCGAGAAGACCAGTATCTGGATGATGATCAGCCGGATGGTGACCCGCGAGGTCCGCCCGGTCTCCGGGATATTGCTCACAGTCGCTTGACCCCCTTGATGCGCCCCGCCCGGTTGCGGGCCGAGCGGCTGAGCAATGTGCTGCGCTGGCCGCCGATCCTGGCGGCCTTGCCGTAACGGGTACGGCGGCCCCCGCCGCGGGTGCTCAGGCCGGTGCCGCCGCCCATCCAGCCGGCGAGGCCGTCCCCGCCGGAGGAGGAGCCGCCGGAGCCCTCGCCCTTGAGCGGGTCGTTCTCCAGCCGGCGGGCCATGCTCATCACCAGCGGCACAGTGAACGGGGCCAGCAGCAGGTCGTAGAGCGTGGCCGTCAGCAGCAGCCCGGTCAGCCCGACGTGGCGGGCGGCGGTGTCGCCGACGAGGGCGCCGACGCCCGCGTACAGCAGGGTGGAGGAGAGTGCGCCGCCGGCCACCACCAGCATCGGGACGGTCGCCGAACGGTGCTGGCCGGTCTCCGGCTTGGTCAGCCCGGCCGCGTAACCGATGACGCACAGCACCAGGGCGTAGCGGCCCACGGCGTGGTCGGCGGGCGGGGCGAGGTCGGCGAGCAGGCCGGCGCCGAAGCCGACCAGCGCGCCGCCGACGTGGCCGTAGACCAGGGCCAGGCCGAGGACGGTGAGGAGCAGCAGATCGGGGACGGCGCCGGGCAGTTGCAGCCGGGCGAGCACCGTGACCTGGAGTACGAGGGCCACGACGACGAGGATCACCGCGAGGATCGTGCGGGATACGCGCATGGGTCAGCTCCTGGTGGCGGGGTCGTCGTCGTCCTGGTCCGCGTCCTGCTCCCGGCGGCCGGTGCTGTCGCCGGTGCCGTCCTCGCCGGTGCCGCCGGGGGACTCGCCGGGCGTGGAGCGGTTGCCGATGCCGGCGTCGGACTCCTCGTCCGTGCCCTCCGTCCCGTCCTCGCCGCCGCCGGCGCGCTGCCCGGTGTCGTCCTCGGACGTCTTCTCGTCCTCGGGCCGGGGCGGCAGCACCGCGTCGCGCGGGTTCTCGCGCGGCGGGTCGACGACGACGCCGACGAGGTCGAGCCGGGTGAAGGCCACGTACGGGCGGACCTGGACGGTACGGGTCAGGTCCCCGGCCGTGCGGTCCACGCTGATGACCTCGCCGACCGGGACGCCCGGTACGAACGGCTTGTCGTCGGCGGAGCCGAAGGTGACCAGCCGGTCGCCCTTCTTGACCTGGGCGGCCTGGTTGAGCAGCTGCACATCGAGCGCGTTGTCGCCGCGTCCGGTGGCGAAGCCGAGTTCGTCGCTGCCCTCCAGCCGGGTGCCGACGGTGAAGCCGGGGTCGTTGGCGAGCAGCACGGTGGCGGTGCTGGGGCCGACGGTGGTGACGCGCCCGACCAGGCCGTCGCCGTTGAGCACCGTCATGTCGCGGGCGATGCCGTCCTTGCTGCCGGCGTCGATGGTGACGGTCCAGGAGAAGCCCTGGGTGGCGCCGATGGCGATGACCTGCGCGCCGACGATGCCGTACTGGCCGGCGCCGGCGGTCTGCAGCATGTCGTCCAGTTGCTGTATCCGCGAATCGCGGTGCGCGTCACTGCCGAGCTGCTGGCGCAGTTCGGCGTTCTCCCGTTCGAGTTCGCTGATGCGGTCGTGCCGGCTGCCGGATTCCCGGACGGCGGCGATCGCGTTGCCCACCGGGTCGACCGCCGAGGCGACGCCGTTCTCGACCGGGCCGAAGAAGGCCGCGGCGGCCTCCCGCGGGCCGTTGAGCGGGGACTCCTCCCCGCCCCGGATGTCCATCGTGATCAGCGCGAACGCGATGGATACCAGCAGAACGAGAAGCAGTCGGCTCTCTCGTGTGTCCCTCACGTGCGGCGGCCGTGCCTTTCTGGAACAGGAAATCGATGGGGAGTCTCCACCACTAACGATCCGCCGCGTGGATTGGTGTCCTCCACGCGGCGGATCGGGGGTGTCCGGCCGGGCTGCGCGGCGGGGTGCTCAGCGCCTGGGCTGGGCGTCGAGGACCTGCTGCAGGGCCTCGAACTCCTCGACGCACTTGCCGGAGCCGAGCGCGACCGAGTCCAGCGGGTCCTCGGCGATGTGGATCGGCATGCCGGTCTCGCGGCGCAGCCGCTCGTCCAGGCCGCGCAGCAGGGCGCCGCCGCCGGTCAGGACGATGCCGCGGTCCATGACGTCGCCCGACAGCTCCGGCGGGCACTTGTCGAGCGTCGTCTTGACCGCGTCGACGATGGAGTTGACCGGCTCCTCCATGGCCTTGCGCACCTCGGCGGAGGAGATCACCACGGTCTTCGGGAGCCCGCTGACCAGGTCGCGGCCCCGGATCTCGGTGTGCTCGTCCTCGTCGGTCTCGTAGGCCGAGCCGATGGTGATCTTGATGCTTTCCGCGGTGCGCTCGCCCAGGAGGAGGCTGTACTCCTTCTTGATGTGCTGGATGATCGCGTTGTCCAGCTCGTCGCCGGCCACCCGGATGGACTGCGCGGTGACGATGCCGCCCAGCGAGATGACCGCGACCTCGGTGGTGCCGCCGCCGATGTCCACCACCATGTTGCCGGTGGCCTCGTGGACCGGCAGGCCGGACCCGATGGCCGCGGCCATCGGCTCCTCGATGATGTGCACCTGGCGGGCACCGGCCTGGGTGGACGCCTCGATGACGGCGCGCCGCTCGACCCCGGTGATACCGGAGGGCACGCACACCACGACCCGGGGGCGGGCGAGATAACGCCGCTTGTGGATCTTGAGAATGAAGTAGCGGAGCATTCGCTCCGTGATCTCGAAATCGGCGATGACCCCGTCTTTCAGGGGACGTACCGCGACGATGTTGCCGGGGGTCCGGCCGATCATCTTCTTCGCCTCGGCACCGACCGCGAGAATGCCGCCGGTGTTGGTGTTGATGGCGACGACCGACGGCTCATTGAGTACGATCCCGCGACCCCTGACGTACACCAGCGTATTGGCCGTCCCGAGGTCGACTGCCATGTCACGTCCGATGAACGACATATTGTTCGCCATAGGGATACATCTGGCCTTCCAGCTGGAGCGATGTGGGCGGGGAGGTCGGCACGGGGGTGCGATGAACGGTGCGCGCCTGGGGGGTACTCCCTCGCCCGGACGGGAGTCCGGGGAGGAGTGTGGCGGCTGATGCCATCGTATCCACGGCCGGTCGAACACGGAGCGCCGGAGCGCCGCTTTCGCCATTGTCGCGGGAACCGTGCCCGCCCTCCATCATGGTGACGTCGTGTTCGGGTGACGGGTTCCCTCGTTCGACTGTACATACCACAAAGGCGGAATGCGCTCAGGCTGATGCCGCAGGCCGGACCCCGTGTCGGACTGACGGGGATTCAGCGGGGATTCAGTCGCGCCCGGGGAAGAAGATTTTCAGCTCGCGCTCGGCGGATTCCTCGGAGTCCGAGGCGTGGATCAGGTTCTCCCGGACGATCGTCCCGAAGTCGCCCCGAATGGAACCGGGCGCGGCGGCGATCGGGTCGGTCGGGCCCGAGAGGGTGCGCAGCCCCTCGATGACCCGCTCGCCCTCCACCGTCAGCGCCACCGAGGGGCCGGAGGTCATGAACTCCAGCAGCGGCTCGTAGAACGGCCGGCCCTTGTGCTCCGCGTAGTGCGTCTCCAGCGTGGCCCGGTCCAGGGTGCGCAGTTCGAGCGCGGTGATGGTCCAGCCCGCCTTCCGCTCGATGCGGCCGATGATCTCGCCGATCAGACCCCTCCTGACCGCGTCCGGCTTCAGGAGGACAAGGGTGCGCTGGGACATGGTGGGCGGCTCCTGGGGAGACAGGGGAATCCGGGAAATCCGGGGAAGTCTGAGCGGCACCTTACCCAAGATGCGGCCCCCGTCTCTCACCAGGGCCGGGGCTACTGGGGCACGGCCGCGGCCCCGGCCGCGTGCGCGGCCTTGATCTCGTCCACCTTCCGGCCGAAATGGACCGATGCCCACCACAGCCCGGCGAAGATCACGCCGAGCACGAACATCGCCGGGACCACGAACCCGCTCGCGATCAGCGCGATCTGGAGGGCCCAGCCGAACTGCACCCCGCCGGGCCGGGTCACCCAGCCGCACAGCAGCAGGCACAGCACCATCGCGGTGCCGCTGACCGCCCAGATGGTGGTCGCCGAGGTGTCGGTCAGCCGCACCGCGACCAGCCCGGCCAGACCGATGACCAGCACCTCGGAGATCAGCGTGGAGGCACACAGGGTACGCATCAGCGGTCCCCCGTTTCCCGGCCGCCGCCGCGCCGGCCCGGGCCGCGCAGCAGCATGCGCGCCTCGCCGACCGTGATGACGGAGCCGGTGATCAGCACCCCGGCGCCGGCGTACTCGTCCTCCGCCTCGGCCAGCGAGATCGCCGCCTCCAGCGCGTCGTCCAGCCGCGGCTCGACCTGCACCCGGTCCTCGCCGAAGACCTCGACGGCCACCGCGGCGAGCTGGTCCACGTCCATGGCGCGGTGGCTGGAGTTCCGGGTCACCACGATCTCGGTGAAGATCGGCTCGAAGGCCTCCAGCACCCCGGTGACGTCCTTGTCGGCGCTGGGGCCGACCACCCCGATGAGCCGGCTGAAGCCGAACGCCTCGGAGACGGCGGCGGCTGCCGCCTGCGCGCCGCCCGGGTTGTGCGCGGCGTCCAGCAGCACCGTGGGGCTGGAGCGGATCACCTCAAGACGCCCCGGCGAGGTGACGGCGGCGAACGCGGCCCGCACCACCTCGATGTCCAGGGTGCGCGAGGCCTGGGTGGCGCCGATGCCGAAGAACGCCTCCACCGCCGCGAGCGCCACCACCGCGTTGTGCGCCATGTGCTCGCCGTGCAGCGGAAGGAAGATGTCGGGGTACTCACCGCCGAGGCCGCGCAGCGTCAGCAACTGCCCGCCGACCGCGATCTCCCGGGACACCACGCCGAACTCCATGCCCTCCCGGGCCACCGTGGCGTCCACCTCGACGGCGCGGCGCAGGATCACCGAGGCGGCCTCAATCGGCTGCTGGGCCAGCACCACCGTGGCGTCCTGCTTGACGATGCCGGACTTCTCGGCGGCGATCTCGGCGGGCGTGCCGCCCAGCCGGTCGGTGTGGTCCAGGCTGATCGGGGTGATCACCGCCACCCCGGCGTCCAGCACATTGGTGGCGTCCCAGGTGCCGCCCATCCCGACCTCGACCACGGCCACGTCCACCGGGGCGTCGGCGAAGGCCGAGTAGGCCATCGCGGTGAGCACCTCGAAGAACGAGAGGCGGTACTCCTCCCGGGCGTCCACCAGCTCCACGTACGGCTTGACGTCCTCGTACGCGGCGACGAACCGCTCGGCGGGCAGCGGCGCGCCGTCCAGGCTGATCCGCTCGGTGATGGACTGCACATGCGGGCTGCTGTACCGGCCGGTGCGCAGCTCGAAGCCGCCGAGCAGCGCCTCGATCATCCGGGCGGTGCTGGTCTTCCCGTTGGTGCCGGTGATGTGGATCGCCGGGTAGGCGCGCTGGGGCTCGCCGAGCACGTCCATCAGGGCCTTGATCCGGGTGACGGACGGGTCGAGCTTCGTCTCGCCCCAGCGCTTGGACAGCTCCGTCTCGACCTCGCGCAGCGCCCGGTCCACCTCCGGGTCGGCCGGGCGGTCCGGCACGCCGTCCCCGGCGGGCGGGCCCGCCTGGGTGCGCAGCGTGCGGCTGCCGGCCTCGATCACCGCGAGATCCGGGTCCCGCTGCGTCTCGGCACCGATCAGCTCCTCGAAGGCCGCGGCGTCGAAGTCGCCGGGGGTGCCGGCCTCGCCGGAATCGCCGGAATCGGGGGGCTCGGGGCGGGAGTGCTCAGTCACGGTGCCAGTCTACGAACCCCCACCGACACTCACCGCTCCTTATCCGGATCGGTATCCAGGTGAGAGGTGGCGGCGGGCTCGTCCCGGCCGGTGCGGACGTCCGCGACGAGCTGCCCGTCGCGCAGGGTCAGCACCCGGGAGCAGCGCCCGGCCACCGCCTCCTCGTGGGTGGCGATGAGCAGGGTGCAGCCGTGCTCGGCGGCCAGCCGCTCGATCAGGTCCATGACGCGGGTGCCGGTGGCGGAGTCGAGATTGCCGGTCGGTTCGTCGGCGAGCAGCAGCCGGGGCCCGGCGATCAGCGCGCGGGCGATCGCCACCCGCTGTTGCTGCCCGCCGGAGAGCTGGGACGGCAGCGCCTTCTCCCGGCCGGCCAGGCCGACCGCCGCCAGCAGGCCGGTGGCGCGCTCGACGCGGTCGAACGGGGTGTCGGCCCGGCGGCGGGGCAGCAGCGGGGCCAGCACATTGTCCAGCGCGGTGAGCGCGGGCAGCAGATGGAAGCGCTGGAAGACGAACCCGATCCGTCCCCGGTAGCGGGCCAGCTCGCGGCGGCCGAGCGCGGTGATCTCCTCGTCCCCCACCCGGATCACGCCCGCGTCGGCGCGCTCCACGGCGCCGATGAGGTGCAGCAGGGTGGACTTCCCCGACCCGGAGGGGCCGGTCAGCGCCACCGACTCGCCGGCCGCGATGTCCAGGTGCACCCCGTCCACCGCGGTGATCCGGTTCTCCGGTCCCGAGCCGAACGTCCGGCGCAGGTCCTTGACGGTCACCGGGACGCCGCCGGGTTCCGGGCTGTTCATCGGGCGGCCACCTCTCGTGGGGACGGACGGGTCGGGGAGGGTCACGGAGGTCACTGACGGCTGAGCAGGGCGGCCAGGGGCAGGCCCCGCACCAGCCGGACCGGGAACAGCGAGGCGGCCACCGCGAGAGCCACCCCGCCCACGGCGGCCCCGAGGGCCGTGCCGAGGACGCCGGCGGGCAGCGCGCCCACCACCCACGCCACCAGGCCGGCCCCGGCGGCGGCGCCCAGTACGGCACCGGCCGCGCCCAGCAGCGCGCCCTCGGCCATCACCAGCCGGGTCAGGGCGCGGTCGCTCCAGCCGGTGGCGCGCAGCACGGCGAGTTCGGCGTCCCGCTCGCGCAGGCCGACGTACAGGACGTCGGCGAGCGCGAACGCGCCCAGCAGCACGGTGAGCACCACGGCGGCGAGGTCCACCGCCCGGATCTCCAGCGTCACGGCCTGGCCGAGCAGCGTCCCGGCGGCGGCGCCCCGGAAGTGCCACAGGACGGCGGTGACAAAGGTGACGGCGGCGATGCCGACGGCCAGCGAGAGCACGGCCAGGGCGGCGCGTACCGGCACCCGGGTGACCTGGGCGGCGGCCAGCGCCACCACCGAACGGCGGGCCCGGGCCCGTCCCCCGGCCAGCACCGGTGGGCGCAGCACCCCGGCGGGCCCGATCCGGGCGGCGCGCAGGGCCGGGCCGAGCGCGGCGAGCAGGGCGAGAGCGAGGACGAGCGGCACGGTCAGCAGGACGAGGGCGGGCCGTACCGTCAGCCCGGTGAGCCCGGCCAGCAACGGGGCCAGGACGGCCGCGAGCACGGCGGCGGTGGCCGCGACGGCGGCGACCTCGCCGAGCACCAGGGCGGCGAGCCGGCGCCCGGACCAGCCCAGGCAGGCGAGCGTGCCGAGTTCGGCGCGCCGGGTGCGGACGGAGGCGGCGACCAGATTGCCGGTGAACAGCGCGCACACCAGCAGCACCAGACCGGACAGCAGCACGCTCTTGCGGTCCGCCTCCCGCACGAGGTCGACGGCGGCGCCCTTGCGGGTCCAGTGCTCCTCGATCAGCAGCGCGGGCCGCCCGAACTGCCCGGCGGCGACCTCCACCTCGCGCGGCGCGGGCGAGGAACCGACGGTGATGTCGACGGTGAGCCCGGTCCCGGTGGCGATCCGCTCGGCGACCTGCCGCACCCGCTCCTGGGAGGCGTCGTCCAGTCCGGTCACCCCCGCGACCCGCACCCGCACGGCGGACAGCGGGGCGGCGGCCTGCGGGGAGGCGGGGTGCAGCAGGTGGTCGAGGGAGGCGAGGTTGGTGAGCAGCTGGGGCGGGGTGGCGAGATACCCGGTCGGGTTGCTGTTGGGCAGCCAGGGCCGCTCCCCCAGCAACTCCCGCGACCGCTCGTCCGCCCCGGAGGCGGCGGCGGGGCGGTAGGACTCCAGCGGGACCTCGGAGAGTCCGGAGAAAGTGCTGATGGCGGTGGGGTCGAAGGTGCCGACCTGGGTGGGCCGCAGGGAGACGCCGGGCAGGTTGATCTCGGCGTTCCCGTACAGGCGGCGGAAGCCGGTGTCCTGGCTGAGCCAGGGCGGCGGGGTGCCACCGAACTGCATCACTTCCTGCCATGCGGTCGCGACGTTCTGCTCCACCTGTTCCGGGGTCAGCGGGCCGGCTTCCAGGAGGTAGTGCGGCGGGTCGGCCTGGACGGTGCGGTTGTACGAGACGGGGGCCCGTCCCTCGCCCGAGAAGACGGACCGGTAGACGTCGGCGTAGTCCCGTTCCTCCGAGTCCAGGGCCCGGTGCGGGGCAGCGGCCAGGTGCCGGGCCACGTCGAGGGAGGAGGCGCCGTGGATCCCGGTGGCGTCCGAGGTGACGCGGCTGATGTCGTACCGCACCGCCTCGTCCGCCTGGGGATCGGCGGTCGCCAGCAACGGGACCGGGATGATCTCGTCGGGCCCCTCCCGCTCGGCCTCGGGAGGCTCCGCGCTCAGGTACTCCCCGGTGGTGACGGCCTCGTCCAGACCGACCAGCCGCGCCTCGGCCCCCGGATCGACGGCCGCCGTCAGCAGGGTGGTGGCCCACGGCATACGGATCACCACACGGTCACCGGTCTCGGCATTGTCGACCCAGGCCTGGCCCGAGGTGTGGAAGGTCCCGTCCTGGCGCCAGTGGACCACGATCAGCCGGGCGCGCCCTTCGGGGGTCATCTCACCGAGGCCCTCCATGACGTTGAGCGGGCACAGCGTCCGCGGCTGTCCGTCCGGCTGGATCTCCAGGACCGGCCGCCGCTGCTCGCAGTGCGCCGTGTCGGCCGTCAGCGGTTGCCCGTCGTACTCGTATTCGCGGACGAGTTCGGTACCGAACTCGGTCTCGCGGGTCAGCGGCCACACCAGGTCGTGCCGTGAGACGTAGACATAGTCGGCGCCCGGGTCCTGCGCTCGGGTCAGCCCCCGGTCGGAGATCCAGGTGCGGTCGATGCGCAGCAACTGGCGGTCAAGAGAGGGGTCGAGGAGTTCGGTGACGTCGAGTTCGCTCCACAGAACGACCCGCTGGTTGCCCACCATGGCGAGCGGGGCGGCGACCTCCACACCGTCGAGGGCGGCGATGCGCTCCCACTCCTCCAGTGTGATGCCGCCGTACTGGCCGGACAGGAAGTTGGGGCTCACCTCCCCCGCCGCCCGCTCCACCTCGCCGGCCGCGCCGGCCGGGCGGACGAGGATGTCGTACGCGGCACGGAAGTTGGCGTCCGCGGTGGACTCCACCCGCAGCCGGGAGGTGTCGACGGAG
The DNA here is from genome assembly GCF_900116145.1 of Streptomyces harbinensis. GTDB lineage: Bacteria > Actinomycetota > Actinomycetes > Streptomycetales > Streptomycetaceae > Streptomyces > Streptomyces carpaticus. The sequence goes on from NZ_FPAB01000006.1 coordinate 79,474, forward strand.
CCGGTGAGCAGGATGAATCCCATGCTCGCCACGAGCACGCCCGCGAGCAGGGTCACTGCCCGTGCGGAGCGGCGGCGCAGTTGCTGGGTGATGTGGGCGAACACGGTGTCCTCGGGTGTGCTGTGGTCAGGCGGTCACAAACGGAAGCAGCAACCGTTCTCCCGCCAGGAGCAGCCCAGCGAGTCGCAGGTCCAGACGATGCGCCGGTGGGTTCCCTGTGTCGTGCTGAAGCGACAGGTGACGCCCCAGTCGCAGATGGCGGACGCGGCCTCCGCCCGTGGCGTGGGCAGGACCCGGCGCAGGGCGGCGTCGGCGAGCTGGTTCAGCAACTTCATCGTTCTCACCCTTTCTCGCGTTCCGGACAGCGGCCCGGCGGGCCGCCGTTCCTCGTGGCGGAGACCGTAGGGCGCCCGCGCACACGGTCGATACACCGTGCCCCCCCGCGCGTCGATACGCTTCGACGGACCGGCCGGTGGGGTACCGGACCGGGCGCGGCCACCCCGGTACCGCACGCCGGTTCCCCTGTGAAGCGCTTCACCTCTAAGGTCGGACCTTGCGTCACCGGCACGATTCGTTCCGTAGTTCCCCAGGGGTGGGAGAAGTCTTCGATGATGCCCGAACCGCGCCTCGCGTTCCGGCTGTTGGGTCCGGTCGAGATCTGCACCGGCACGGCCGCACCGCCGCGTGTCGGCAAGCCGCACGCCGTCCTCGCCGCGCTGCTGCTGCGCCCCAACCGGGCGGTGTCCTTCGACACGCTCAGCGAGGCGCTGTGGGACGGCGAGCCGCCGCCGTCCGCGCTGTCCAATCTGCGCACCTACGTGCACCGGCTGCGCAGGGCCCTGCCGGGTGGCGGCGCCGGTGTGCTGCTCAGCCACCCGGGCGGCGGGTACGAGGTGCGCCTCGCCCCGGGCGACAGCGACCACCTCGTCTTCACGCACCTCGTCCGCCGGGGCCGCGATCTGCTCGCCGCCGCCGATCCGCGCGGTGCCGCCGTCGCGCTGCGCCGCGCCCTGGAACTGTGGCGCGCCGAGCACGCCGCCACCGGACTCGACCGGCGCGGACTGCTCGTGCCCGAACTCGCCCACCTCGACATCGAACGGCTGCGTGCCCTGGAGGACCTGGCCGGCACCTGGCTCGCCCTCGACGAACCGCGCCGCGCCCTGGACACCGCCTGGCAGGCCGTCTCCGCCGACCCGCTGCGCACCCGCGGCTGGCAGCTCGTCCTCCGCGCCCACCACCGGCTCGGCGAACACGGCCGGGTCACCGAGTCGTACGCGATGGCCCGCGCCGCCTTCCGGGACGGGCTCGGCCGCGACCCCGACGCCGAACTCGCCCAGTTGTGCGAGCGCTTGATGTATCGGCCGTATGCGGGGGCCTCCTAACGTACGGGCCCGGCCGGCCGGAGCGGCCGGAGGTCGAGGTGTGGAGGCGGGCCGATGGCGTATGTCCTGCTGAGCTGCCAGGTGCTGCTGGCCGTGGTGTTCCTGGTGTCCGCCACCGGCAAGCTGCGGCCGTCCGGGGTCCGCGCCCTGCGCCGTACCCTGCGGGAACTCGGCCTGCCCGCCCGCCTCGTCCCCTTCACCGCCGGTGCCGTCATCACCGCCGAGGCCGCCGCCGGACTGCTGGTGCTGCCGACACCCACCGCCCCGTACGGCCTGGTGCTCGCCGCGCTGGTGCTGGCGGCGCTCACCGCCGGAGTGGCCCGGGTGGTGGTGGGGCGGCGCGCGGTCAGCTGCGCCTGCTTCGGGCCGAGCGTCCGGCCGCTGCGCGGCGTCCATCTGGTGCGCAACGGGGCACTGCTGCTCGCCGCCGGGTGCGGGCTGGCGCTGCTGCCCGCCGCCGGGCCGGCGCACGCCGAGGTACTGGCCGTGGCGGTCGCGGTCGGCTCGGTGGCCGCGCTGGTGCTCATCGGGCTGGACGACATCGCGGAGCTGTTCTTCCCGTCCACGATCAGGAGGCGCGTGTGATCGCCCTGGTGCTGTCCGTCCTCGCGCTGGGTGTCACCGCCCTCAATCTGCTGCTGTGCTACGGCATCATCCGCCGGCTGCGCGCGGAGCCGGCCCCGGGCCCCGGCGTTCTCCCGTCCACCGGCCACACGGTCACCGGGCTGCGGGTCGGCGTTCCCATCGCGCTGCCCGCCGGGTCCCCGACCCTGGTCGGCTTCTTCTCCCCCGGCTGCGACGCCTGCGAGGACCTGCTGCCGGCCTTCACCAGGGCCGCCGAGGCGCACCCGGGCGGTACGGGGAAGGTCACCGCCGTCGTCGTCGAGGTGGACCAGGACGTGGACGGCCGGAGCTATGCGGACGCGCTGTCCCCCGTCGCCGAGGTGCTGCGGGTCCCGCCGGCCTCCCCGTGGGTGACCGCCTTCGGGGTCACCGGCTTCCCCCAGGTGCACGCCCTCACCGAGGACGGCGCGCTGCGCTGGTCCGCGCTGGGCCCCGCCGACCTCGAACGGCGGCTCGCGGGGTGAGGGAGTCCGCCCGTACCGCGTTCTCGCTGGCGCTGCGCGCCCGCCCCGCGGTGCTCGCCGCCACCCTCGTGCTCACCATCATCGAGGCGCTGATCCCGGTGGCCGCCGCCTGGTGCACCGCGCGCCTGGTGGACGGGCTGACCGGCGGCGAGCCGGACCTGGCCGGGTACGCGGCCGGGCTCGCCGGCTGCGGGATCCTGGCCGCGCTGCTGCCGTACGTCCAGCGGCTCGCGCAGGGCGAACTGTCCCGTGCCGTCGCCCGGCAGGCCCAGGACCGCCTCTTCCGCGCCGTCACCGCCCAGCCGGGCCTCGCCTGGTACGAGAACCCCGACCGGCTCACCCAGCTGCGGCAGGCGCAGGACTGCGGGCAGCACACCCCGACCGATCTGCTGGAGTGCGCGATGGCGCTGGTGCGTTCGGCGCTCACCCTTCTCGGCTTCGCCACCGTGCTGATCGGCATCCACCCCACGCTGGCCGCCCTGGTCGCGGTGGGCACGGTGCCCAAGCTGCTCGCCGAGATCCGGGTGGCGCGGATCAGGGCCGGCGCGGTGCACGGGCTCACCGCGCACCAGCGGCGCGAGGTGTTCTACATGCTGCTGCTGGCGGACGTGCCGGGGGCCAAGGAGGTACGGCTGTTCGGCATCGGCGAGTTGCTGCGCCGCCGGATGATGGCGCAGCGGCGCCTCGCCGACCGGGAGCGGCTGCGGCTCGATGTGCGGGAGCTGCTGCTGAACGGGCTGCCGACGCTGATCACGGCGGGTGTGGCGGCGGCCGGCCTGCTGTGGGCGGTGGGGCGGGTCCGGGACGGGGCGCTGAGCGTCGGCGAACTGACGCTGGTGGTCGCGGCGATCGCCTCCGTGCAGAGCACGCTGGGCACCCTGGTCGGCGCCGTCGCGAACGGGCACCAGCACCTGCTGGTCTTCCGCGCCTACACGGACCTGGTGGCCGCGCCGCCCGTGCTCGCCACGCGCGAGCCGGCCCGGCCGATCGGCCCGTTGCGCGGGGCGGTGGAGCTGCGCGATGTGTGGTTCCGGTACGGGCCGGACCATCCGTGGATCCTCCGGGGTGTGAACCTGCGCATCGCGGCCGGTGAGTCCCTGGGGCTGGTCGGGGTGAACGGCGCGGGCAAGAGCACGCTGATCAAGCTGCTGTGCCGGTTCTACGACCCGGAGCGCGGCAGTGTGCGCTGGGACGGCACCGATCTGCGCGACATCCGGCCGGAGGCGCTGCGCGAGCGGCTGAGCGTCGTCTACCAGGACCACATGAACTACGAGATGACGGCGGCCGAGAACATCGGCCTCGGCGACCCGGCGCACGCCGATGACCCGCGGCGCGTGACGGAAGCGGCGCGCCGGGCGGGTATCCACGACGTGCTGGCGGCGCTGCCGGCCGGCTACCGGACCATGCTCAGCCGCGGCTACTTCGGCGACAGCGGCGAGGACGACGGCGTGGTGCTGTCCGGCGGGCAGTTCCAGCGCCTGGCCCTGGCCCGTTCCCTGATGCGCGAGGACCGGGACCTGTTCGTCCTGGACGAGCCGACGTCCGGTCTCGATCCCCTCGCCCAGGCCGAGGTCGGCCGGCTGATCCACCACCACGGCGCGGGACGCACCCGGGTGCTCGTCTCGCACCGGCTGAGCGAGATCCGCGACGCGGACCGGATCGCGGTGCTCGCGGACGGCCGGATCGCCGAACTCGGCACGCACGCGCAGCTGCTGGCGGCCGGCGGCCACTACGCGACGGCGTTCCGCAGCCAGGCCGCGGGCTTCCAGCTGGACGGCGCGTGACCGGTCGCCGGGGCGGACGGGGACGGTGGGCGGGCTCCATGGCCGCGATCGGCGCCTGCGGCGTACTGGTGGCGTGGGCACGCCGGGGGTTCCTGTACAGCACCGTCGAGGGGTGCAGCATGGAGCCGACCCTGTACGCCGGGGACCGGCTGCTGGTGCGGCGGGTGGCGGCGGGGCGGTTGCGGGTGGGGGATCTGGTGGTGTGCCCGGTGCGGTTGCCCGGCGGTGCGGTGTTCCTTCCCCCGCCCGGGGAGAGCGTCCCCCGGCTGTGGGTGAAGCGGCTGGCCGCGCTGCCCGGGGACCCGATGCCGCCGGGCATGGTGGCCGCCGGGTACGGCGGTACGGTGCCGCCGGGTGTCGCCGTCCTGCTCGGCGACAACCCGGCGGCCAGTACCGACTCGCGGGCCGTGGGGCCCGTTCCGCTGAACCGGGTGCTGGGGCGGGTGGTGTGGCGCCCCGGGCTCAGCCGGGAAGGTTCGCCAGCTGGGTGGTGAGGCGGTCGATGTCGGCCTCGGCGGTCGCCTTGCGGGCCTTGATCTTCTCCACCACCTCGGCCGGGGCCTTGGCCAGGAAGCCCTCGTTGCCGAGCTTGGCCGTGGCCTGCTTCAGCTCCTTCTCCGCCAGGCCCAGGTCCTTCGTGAGCCGCTTGCGCTCGGCCGCGAAGTCGATGGCGCCCGACAGGTCGAGGGCCACGACCGCGCCCGCGACCGGCAGCGAGGCGGTGGCCGCGAAGCCGTCCCCGGCCGGGGTGAGGCGCAGCAGCTGCCGCACGGCCTCCTCGTGCGCGGCCAGACCCGTACCCGACAGGTCCAGGGTGGCGGGCACCCGCTGGCCGGGCTGGAGCCCCTGGTCGGCGCGGAAGCGGCGGACCTCGGTGACCAGCTTGCGGACGGTGGCCAGTTCGGCCTCGGCGGCCTCGTCCCGGTAGCCGGAGTCCTGCGGCCAGGTGGTGATGACCAGCGACTCGCCGTCGGTGAGCGTCGTCCACAGCTCCTCGGTGACGAACGGCATCACCGGGTGCAGCAGCTTCAGCGTCACATCCAGGACCTCGCCCAGCACGCGCTGGGAGACCTCGGCGGGCCGGCCGCCGGCCGCGAAGACCGTCTTGGACAGTTCGACGTACCAGTCGAAGACCTCGTCCCAGGCGAAGTGGAACAGCAGGTCGCTGGCCTTGGCGAACTCGTAGCCGTCGTAGGCGGCGTCGGCCTCGGCGACGACGGTGTTCAGCCGGGACAGGATCCAGCGGTCGGTCGCCGACAGTTCGGCGGCGTCCGGCAGCGGGCCCTCCACGGTCGCCCCGTTGATGAGGGCGAAGCGGGTGGCGTTCCAGATCTTGTTGGCGAAGTTCCGGGAGGCCTGCACCCAGTCCTCGCCGATCGGCACGTCCGCGCCGGGGTTGGCGCCCCGGGCCAGGGTGAAGCGGACGGCGTCGGCGCCGTACGCGTCCATCCAGTCCAGCGGGTCCACCGAGTTGGGGTTGGACTTGGACATCTTCTTGCCGTGCTCGTCCCGGACGAGCCCGGTGAGCGCGATGGTGTGGAACGGCTCCTTGCCGTCCATCGCGTACAGGCCGAACATCATCATCCGGGCGACCCAGAAGAAGATGATGTCGTGGCCGGTCAGCAGGACGTCGGTCGGGTAGAACTTCTCCAGGTCCTTGGTGTTCTCGGGCCAGCCGAGGGTGGAGAAGGGCCACAGGCCGGAGGAGAACCAGGTGTCGAGGACGTCCTGGTCCTGGGTCCAGCCCTCGCCGGCCGGCGGCTGCTCGTCCGGGCCGACGCACACGGTTTCGCCGTCCGGGCCGTACCAGACGGGGATGCGGTGGCCCCACCACAGCTGGCGCGAGATGCACCAGTCGTGCATGTTGTCGACCCAGTCGAAGTAGCGCTTGGCCAGCTCCGGCGGGTGGATCGCCACCCGGCCGTCGCGCACGGCGTCACCGGCGGCCTTGGCCAGCGGCTCGACCTTGACCCACCACTGCATGGACAGCCGGGGCTCGACCGTGGTCTTGCAGCGCGAGCAGTGGCCCACGGAGTGCAGGTAGGGGCGCTTCTCCGCGACGATCCGGCCCTGTTCGCGCAGCGCGGCGACGATCGCGGACCTGGCCTCGAACCGGTCGAGTCCTTCGAACGGGCCGTGCACGGTGATGACGCCCCGCTCGTCCATGACGGAGAGCGAGGGCAGGTCGTGGCGCTGCCCGATGGCGAAGTCGTTGGGGTCGTGGGCCGGGGTGACCTTGACCGCGCCGGTGCCGAACTCGGGGTCGACGTGGCTGTCCGCGACGACCGGGATGGTCCGGTCGGTCAGCGGCAGCTTGATCCGCTTGCCGATGAGGTGGGCGTACCGCTCGTCCTCGGGGTGGACGGCCACCGCGGTGTCGCCCAGCATCGTCTCGGCGCGGGTGGTGGCCACAACGATGCTGTCGTCACCCTCGCCGTAGCGGATGGAGACGAGTTCGCCGGCGTCCTCCTGGTAGTCGACCTCGATGTCGGAGATCGCCGTCAGACAGCGCGGGCACCAGTTGATGATGCGCTCGGCGCGGTAGATCAGCCCGTCGTCGAACAGCCGCTTGAAGATGGTCAGGACGGCGCGGGAGAGCCCTTCGTCCATGGTGAAGCGCTCACGGCTCCAGTCGACGCCGTCGCCGAGCCGCCGCATCTGGCCGAGGATGCGACCGCCGTACTCCTGCTTCCACTTCCAGACGCGCTCGACGAACTCCTCGCGCCCGAGGTCGTGCCGCGACTTGCCCTCGTCGGCGAGCTGCTGCTCGACCTTGTTCTGGGTGGCGATGCCCGCGTGGTCCATGCCGGGCAGCCACAGGGCCTCGTACCCCTGCATCCGCTTGCGGCGGGTGAGCGCGTCCATGAGGGTGTGCTGGAAGGCGTGGCCCAGGTGGAGCGTGCCGGTGACGTTGGGCGGGGGGATCACGATGGTGTACGGCGGCTTGTCGCTCGCCGCGTCCGCCTCGAAGTAGCCCCGCTCCACCCAGCGCTCGTACAGCGGCCCCTCTACCTCGGCCGGCGCGTACTGCGTCGGGAGTTCGGTGGCTGCGCTGTGGGGCCCGGTGGTCGCGGGCGGCTGAGTGTTCTCGGTCACGGCGCCCAGTCTACGGGCGGGGCGGGGCCGTCCTCGAATCGGTTACGGCGCGGTGGTCCTGGGCTCCGGGGCGGACGCGGTGGCGGCCGAGAGGTGCGGGGCGTCCCGGCATCTGCGGCACAATGCCGGGTACATGAGGCATCCGATCGGATGAGATGCCGGCCACACGGGGATCACCATGACGCAGCAGCCACCGCCCGGACCGTACGGATCGCACCAGCCGCCCCCGCACGGCTACGGAGCGCCGCAGCCGCCGTCCACGCCGTACGGAGGTGCGCCCTACGGCGCCGCACCCTACGGCCAGGCCCCACCGCCCGCCGCCCCTCCGGCCGCCGATGGCGGCAACGGCAAGCGGATCGGCATCGCCGTCGGCGTGCTCACGCTCGCCGCCGCGCTCGGCGTCGGCCTGGTACTGGTCCTGAACGGGGACGACGCTCCCGCGCTGAAGGACGACGGCACCCGGTACACGCTGGCCGCCCCCGAGGAAACAGGCGGCTACGCCCGAACCTACGGCGAGGAGAGCGACGAGTTCTTCACCGCGGAGGAGGCGAGGCGGGTCGGCTTCACCGAGGAGGGATCGGTCATGGCCTCCTACGCCCAGGACGAATCGTCGGCTGACTCCAACGTCCTCTTCTTCCAGGGGTCCTGGGGCACCGTGACGGACCCGGCGAGCACCCCGGACGAGATGTTCGCCATGATCGCCGAAGACCTGAACGAGGACGCGGACGACGACGCCGATCGCCTGGAACTCGTCGGCTCCCCCTCCGCCATGAACCCCAGCGCCCTGCACAACGCGGCGCTCTCCTGCCAGGAGATGCGGCCGGGCCGGCCGGAGCCCGGCGAGCCCGAGACCTCGTTCGTCTGCATCTGGAGCGACTTCAGCACCATCGGTGTGGTGTACGGCGTCCCGGGCGTCGCCGAGGGCACGGTCCCGCTGACCCTGGAGCGGACCGCGGAACTCACCGCCGACCTGCGGGCTTTCGCGCTGGTCGAGGTACCCGCCGGGGACGCCGCGCCGAGCGACGGCTGAGCGCCGCCGGGGCGGCGGCATCGGGAGGCGGCACCGGGGTGGATGTACACCGGAGCATTTCGTCGGACAGGATGAGCGGTAGACGCTTGTCGCAGTGATGAGGGGACAACCCATGAGTCAGCACCAGCCGGGCCCCTACGGGCAGCAGCCCCCGCCGGGCCAGCCCGGGCAGCCCGGCCCGTACGGGGCGCCGCCGCCGCAGGGCCCGCCGCCCGGCGGCCCCAACCCGTACGCGCAAGGCGGCGCTCCCGGCGCACCGTCCGGCCCGGGTTACGGCTACCCGCAGCAGCAGCCGGGTCAGCCAGGACCGCCCCCGCCGCCCGGCGCGTACCCCGGCCAGCCGGGACAGCCGGGGCCGGCCGGTCCGCCGCCCCCGCCCGGCACCCCGTACGGCCAGCCGCAGCCGCCCGGCCCGTACGGCGGCCCGCCGCAGGGTCCGCCCGGGCAGTACCCGGGCCAGCCCGGCTACGGGCACATGCCGCCCCCGCCATCCGGTGGTGGCAACGGCAAGAAGATCGGCCTCGCCGTCGGTGCCCTGGCCGTGGTCGCCGCGCTCGGTGTCGGCCTGGTGGTGGCGCTCGGCGGGGACGACGAGAAGAACGAGACGCTCATCGGCTACTCACTGAGCTACCCGGAGACCTCGGGTGAGTACCAGCTCGTCGAGCAGCGGGACACCACCGGTATGTCGGAGGAGGAGCTGGCCCAGTTCGGTCTGGGCCCCGAGGCGGAAGGGGCCACCGCCAGGTACCTCGCGGGGATCGACCAGTCCGAACTGGAGGCCATGGAGGACCCCAGCGAGCTGGGTGCCACCCCCCTGACCTCGCTGATGAGCGTGGGCCTGTGGGGCGAGGTGGACAACCCGGAGGCCACCGTCGACGCGCTGCTCGCCTACGCGGCCGAGCAGGCGACTGCCGGCGAGGGCGGCCGGCTCCTGGACAGCCCGCAGGCGGTCAACCCCAGTGGGCTGAACGGCGCGACCATGAAGTGCCAGTACGCCGAGGTCGAGGACGCCAACCTGGGCCAGGACGTCGAGGTCCCGCTGTGCGTATGGGCCGACAACAGCACCATGGGTTTCGCGGCGTTCCAGAAGCAGGCCGGCCTCACCGGCCCGCTGGACATGTCCATCGACGAGGCCGCCGCCGCGACCGCCCAGCTGCGTTCCGACGCGCTCGTCGCCCCCAGCGGCGGCGACAGCGAAAGCGACAGCTGACCGGTACCGCGTACGACGGCGGGGCCCGGACACCATCGCGATCCGCGATCGGTGTCCGGGCCCCGCCGTTTCGTCTCGTACCCGTCCCCGTCGTGCCGTCCCGTCGTACCGGCCTCCGGCTCAGGCCGTCTTCTCCTGCGGCGGAACGCCGCTGCCGCCGCGCTGCTTCGCCAGCCGGGAGCGCGGCACCAGCGTCGGGTTCACGTTCGAACGGACGACATCCTCGGTGATCACCACGCGGCCGACGTCCTGGCGCGAGGGCACCTCGTACATCACCGACATCAGGACCTCCTCCATGATGGCCCGCAGACCGCGCGCCCCGGTGCCGCGCAGGATCGCCTGGTCGGCGATCGCCTCCAGCGCCGGGAGGTCGAACTCCAGCTCCACGCCGTCGAGTTCGAACAGCCGCTGATACTGCTTGACCAGCGCGTTGCGCGGCTCGACCAGAATCCGCAGCAGCGCCTCGCGGTCGAGATTGTGCACCGAGGTGATGATCGGCAGCCGGCCGATGAATTCCGGGATCATCCCGTACTTCACCAGGTCCTCCGGCAGCGCGTCCGAGAGCAGCTCCGCCGTGTCCCGTTCCCGCTTGGAGCGGATATCCGCGCCGAAACCGATGCCGCGCCCGCCCGAACGGGCCCGGATGATCTCGTCCAGACCCGCGAACGCGCCGCCCACGATAAACAGCACATTGGAGGTGTCGATCTGGAGGAACTCCTGATGCGGATGCTTGCGCCCGCCCTGCGGCGGGACCGCCGCCGTCGTCCCCTCCAGGATTTTCAGGAGCGCCTGCTGCACGCCCTCACCGGAGACATCGCGGGTGATCGACGGATTCTCGCTCTTGCGGGCGACCTTGTCGATCTCGTCGATGTAGATGATGCCCTGCTCGGCCTTCTTGATGTCGTAGTCGGCCGCCTGGATCAGCTTCAGCAGGATGTTCTCGACATCCTCGCCGACATAACCCGCCTCGGTCAGCGCCGTGGCGTCCGTGATGGCGAAGGGGACGTTCAGCATCCGGGCCAGGGTCTGGGCGAGCAGCGTCTTCCCGGAGCCGGTCGGGCCGAGCAGCAGGATGTTGGACTTGCCGAGCTCGATCTCCTCGTCGCGCGCCGCGCCCGCGTCGGACTCGCTCGCCCGCACCCGCTTGTAATGGTTGTACACGGCCACCGACAGCGCCCGCTTGGCGTCGTCCTGGCCGACCACATAGCTTTCGAGGAAGTCGTAGATCTCGCGCGGCTTCGGCAGCTCGCTCAGCTCCGAACCGGGCGACTCCGCCAGCTCTTCCTCGATGATCTCGTTGCACAGGTCGATGCATTCATCGCAGATATAGACCCCCGGACCCGCGATGAGCTTCTTCACCTGTTTCTGGCTCTTGCCGCAGAACGAGCACTTGAGCAGATCGCCGCCATCACCGATGCGTGCCACGAGGTGCTTCCCCTTCGCCTGCGCACCGCCGGGGAGACGGTGCCTGGTGCTTGCTTAGACGACGGTACCTTGTCGCCCCGACGGAATGGCCCCCCTTGGCGGGAATCCCCCGGCGCGGGGGCCTTCCCGTCCAAAAGGGGCGGCCAGTTACAGCCTTGTCGTACTGCCTCTTGCTCAGCCGTGCGGTCCTGCCGCGCCGGTCAGACCGAGACGGTGGAGCGGGTGGTGACGATCTGGTCGATCAGCCCGTACTCCACGGCCTCCTTGGCCGTGAGGATCTTGTCCCGCTCGATGTCGTCACGGATCTGCTCGATCGGCCGGGTGGAGTGCTTGGCCAGCATCTCCTCCAGCTGGTCGCGCATCCGCTGCACCTCGCGGGCGGCGATCTCCAGGTCGGACACCTGACCGCGGCCGGTCTCGGAGTACGGCTGGTGGATCAGCACCCGGGCGTTCGGCAGCGCCAGCCGCTTGCCGGGGGTACCGGCCGCCAGCAGCACGGCCGCGGCGGAGGCCGCCTGGCCCATGCACACGGTCTGGATCTCCGGCTTGACGAAGTCCATCGTGTCGTAGATGGCGGTCAGCGCGGTGAACGAGCCGCCGGGGCTGTTGATGTAGATCTGGATGTCCCGGTCCGGGTCCATCGACTCCAGGCACAGCAGCTGCGCCATGACGTCGTTGGCCGAGGCGTCGTCGATCTGCACGCCGAGGAAGATCACCCGCTCCTCGAAGAGCTTCGCGTACGGGTCGTACTCGCGCACACCCTGCGAGGTGCGCTCGACGAAGCGCGGGACGATGTAACGGGACTCGGCCGGGAGACGGTCGTAGAGCCCGGAGCCGGGGAACCGCTGGGAAGAAGTCATGTGGTGTCTACCGCCTTAGGAAGGGCCTGCGAAGCGAGGGAGGGGTACGGATGCGGCTCAGGCGCCCGTACCGCCGCCGCCGGTGATGTCGGCCGCGCTGGTGATGACCCGGTCCAGCAGACCGTAGTCGCGGGCCTCCTCCGCGTTGAACCAGCGGTCGCGGTCGGCGTCGCGCTCCCACTGCTCCTCGGACTGGCCCGAGTGCAGGGCCGAGAGCTTCGCCATCTTGCGCTTGGTGCGCAGCAGCTGCTCGGCGTGGATCTTGATGTCCGAGGCGGAGCCGGCCAGGCCCGCGGACGGCTGGTGGATCAGGATCTCCGCGTTCGGCAGCGCGAAGCGCTTGCCGGGAGCGCCGGCGGTCAGCAGGAACTGCCCCATCGAGGCGGCCATGCCCATCGCGATGGTGACCACGTCGTTCTTCACGTACTGCATGGTGTCGTAGATCGCCATGCCCGCCGTGATCGAGCCGCCGGGGCTGTTGATGTAAAGGAAGATGTCCTTGTCGGGGTCCGCGGCGAGCAGCAGCAGCTGCGCGGTGATCTTGTTGGCGATGTCGTCGTCGACCGGCTGGCCGAGGAAGATGATGCGCTCGTCGAGCAGCCGGTTGTAGACCTGGTCGCCGAGGCCGCCGTGGGAGGGTTCAGCGGCGGCGGAGGGCATGGGGAGCGTCACGTATCCACCTGCTCGTTGTCGGACGGCGGCACTGTCGCCAGGCCGTCGCATGGCTTTAGCGTTGTACTTCTTACGGACCCTAACGCGCGGCGCCGCCCGACCCGTCCCGGCCAGGGAACTGTTCGCTGTGAGCGCAGGGTGCCGGTGCGCGGGGCGGCCGGGGGTGCGCGACGGGGCCGGACATTGTCATATCCGGCCCCGTCCCTGACGCTTCCGCGCTCGCCCGCGCGGGGGGAGATCAGTCCTTGTCGGCCTTCTCGGCCTTGTCGCCGGCCTCCGCGGCGGCGCCCTCGGTGCTGGTCTCCTCGACGACCTCGGCGGCGGCCTCGGTGGTCCCGGCGGCGTCCTCGTCCTCGTCGTCCAGGTGGACGGGCTCACCGTTGGTGTCGGTCACCTTGACGGCTTCCACGACGGTGGCCAGCGCCTTGCCGCGGCTGACCTCGCCGACGAGCATCGGCACCTGGCCGCCCTCGACGACGGCCTGCGCGAACTGGTCGGGGGACATGCCCGAGGACTGCGCCCGGCGCACCAGGTGCTCGGTCAGTTCCTCCTGGCTGACGGTGAGGTTCTCCGTCTTGGCGATCTGGTCCAGCACGAACTGGGTGCGGATGCCCTTCTCGGCCTGCTCCTTGAGCTCGGCCTCGAACTCCTCGGTGGTCTTGTCCTGGAGCTTCAGGTACGCGTCCAGGTCCATCCCGAGCTGGCCGAGCTGGTGGTGCTCCAGGTTGTGCTTGCGGGTCTCGACCTCGTCCTGGAGCAGCTTCTCCGGCATCGGGACCTCGACCAGCTCCAGGAGCGCGTCGAGGACCTTCTCCTGGGCCTCGGTGGCCTGCTGGTACTTCTTCTGGTCGGCGAGCCGGCGGCGGCTGTCCGCGCGCAGCTCCTCCAGGGTGTCGAACTCGCTCGCCAGCTGGGCGAACTCGTCGTCCAGCTCCGGCAGCTCGCGGGCGGAGACGGAGATCACCTTGACGGTGACCTCGGCCTCGCGGCCGGCCGCCGAGCCGCCCTTGAGGGTGCTGGTGAAGGTGGCGGTGCCGTCGGCCTCCAGGCCGGTGACGGCCTCGTCGATGCCGTCGAGCAGCTGACCCGAGCCGATGGTGTAGTCGACGCCCTCGGCGACGCCGTCCTCCAGCACCTCGCCGTCGACCTTGGCCTCCAGGTCGAGCTTGACGACGTCGCCCTCGGCGGCGGCGCGCTCGACGACGGAGGTGGAGGCGAAGCGCTCACGGAGCTGGTCGACGGCCTCGGTCACGTCCTCGTCGGTGACCTCGGCGGCCTCGACGGTGACCTCGATCCCGGTGTAGTCGGGGATGGTGATCTCGGGGCGGACGTCCACCTCGGCGGTGAAGGTCAGCAGCTCGTTGTCCTTCAGCTCGGTGATGTCCACCTCGGGCTGACCCAGCGGGTTCAGCTCGCCCTCGGAGACGGCCTCGCTGTAGAACTTCGGCAGCGCGTCGTTGACGGCCTCCTCCAGCACGGCGCCACGGCCGAAACGCTGGTCGATGATGCGGGCCGGGATCTTGCCCTTGCGGAATCCGGGCACCGTGACCTGCTGGTTGATCTTCCGGTACGCCGCGTCGAGGCTGGGCTTGAGCTCCTCGAAGGGCACCTCGACAGTGAGCCGAACCCGGGTGGGGTTCAGGGTCTCCACGGCGCTCTTCACGGTCGGTCTCCTTGGGGCTGACTTCTGGGAGGAAATGCGGTGCTGCTGTGATGCTGTACGACCGAGCTTATGGGTGCCGGTCTGACCGCTGGTACCCGGTACCCGGTCCCCGGGCACGCCACAGGCGCACGATCTCTTCATAGTACGTGGTCGGGGTGGCCGGATTCGAACCGACGGCCTTCCGCTCCCAAAGCGGACGCGCTACCAAGCTGCGCCACACCCCGTGGTCGCTCATGACGCGACACGTAGCGTACAGGCCCGCTCGCCCCCCGGCTCCCCCGCCTCCGGGCGGCGCGGCGCTGGTACGATGCTGTCCGCACGGTGATCGTCGCGGTGGCGCAACAGCCCGGTGATCCCCGGCAGGCGGGCGTAGCTCAATGGTAGAGCCCTGGTCTTCCAAACCAGCTACGCGGGTTCGATTCCCGTCGCCCGCTCCGTCACACCGGGCCCGGCTCCCTCGGGGGCCGGGCCGCGGCATTGTCAGGGACCGCTCGAATTGATGGAATCGTCCACGGAGCTGACGGAGTTCGAGATCGACTCCAGGAAGTCCCGTATCGGGTCCGCCGCGCCGGTGGAGGCGAGTGAGAAGCCGAAGAGGATGGCCACGATGGCCGGCCCCCATTTGATGTTGCCGCTGCGGGCGAGAAAGAACAGCACGACACCCAGCAGCAGCGTCAGGGAGAACGAGATAACCACGACTGATCACATCACCTTCGGACGGTACGCCTGCGCTCCAGCGAGAGCTTGACCACGGCTGTCCTACCCCCGCTGGGCCCCTATCGTGCCATCAACCGGGTGAGCCATGGGGGTTGATGGGGTAGGCGACCCGGCAGTTGACTTGTTCACACACCCCCCTGCCGGACAGTACCCACCGTGAGGCGCTATCGTGCCGTCAATGTTGCGCGTCCGTAATCCACGAGCCAGCCTGCCCACAGCACGGGCGCGGACGGCTGATCCCCCACCGGAGGCCACGGACGGCCCGCCGAAGGGCAAGCCCCGCGATCCGTATTTCGACAACGCCAAGTACCTGGCGATCGTGCTGGTGGCCATGGGGCACGTCTGGGCCCCCCTCATGCCCGACTCCCGGGCGGCCACCGCGCTCTACATGTTCGTCTACGCCTTCCACATGCCGGCGTTCATCATGCTGGCCGGATACTTCTCCCGCAGCTTCACCGGTAAACCCGCCCAGATAGGGCGGCTGATCTCCGGCGTGCTGGTGCCCTACCTGATCTTCGTGGTCGGGTACACCCTCTTCGACCGCTGGGTGAACAACACCGACAAGCCGCTGTTCGAGCCGTTCAGCCTGCTCGACCCGTACTACCTGACGTGGTTCCTGATCGCGCTGTTCTGCTGGCGGCTGTCCGCCCCGCTGTGGCGGGCGCTGCGCTGGCCGCTGCCGGTCTCGCTGGCCGTGGCCGCGATCGCGACGGTCTCCCCCGACCTGGGCAACGACTTCAACATCATGCGGGTGTTGCAGTTCCTGCCGTTCTTCGTGCTCGGGATGCTGCTGCGGCGCGAGCACTTCACCTGGCTGGTACGGCGCGAGACCAGGATCGCGGCGGCGGTGATCGGCCCGGTCGCCCTGCTCTTCGCGTACTGGGTGGCGCCGCGGATGGACTACCACTGGTTCTACCGCAGCCACAGCGCGCAGGGTCTCGGCTTCACCTGGGACTACGGCGTGATCATGTCGCTGGCGCTGTTCGGCTGCGGCCTGGTCCTCACCGGCTGCTTCCTGGCCTTCGTGCCCGGCCGCCACATGTGGTTCACGGCGCTGGGCGCCGGCTCCATCTACGGCTATCTGCTGCACGGCTTCCTGATCAAGGGCTCCCGCTGGTGGGGCTGGTACGACCTGGACTGGGTGAACACCCCCGCCGGGTACGTGGCCATCACCCTGATCGGTGTCGCCTTCGTGACGCTGCTGTGCACCACGCCGGTGCAGAAGCTCTTCCGGTGGGTGGTCGAGCCGCCGCTGGGCTGGGCCTTCAAGAAGGACGACCCGGCCTCCACCGCCACGGCGCCGGCCGCGAAGGTACCGGCCGGGAAGTAGCGCCGCCGCGTCCCGCCGCACCCGGGGAGGGGTGGTCCCGTACGGGGCCGCCCCTCCCGGTGTGTTCAGCCGGTGGCGACGCCGTGCGAGGCGAGATAGGCCAGCGGGTCCACGTCGCTGCCGTACGCCCGTGAGGTGCGCACCTCGAAGTGCAGATGCGGCCCGGTGCTGCGGCCGGTGTTCCCGGACAGACCGGCCCGCTCTCCGCCGTTGACCACCTGCCCGTCCTTGACGTGGATCTCCGACAGATGGGCGTAGAGCGTGTAGTACCCGTCGGTCATCTCGATCAGCACCGCCTTGCCGTAGTCGCCCCAGTCGCCCGCGAAGATCACGGTGCCGGGCCCGGCCGCCTGAACGGGGGTGCCGACGGGGACGGCGAAGTCGGTCCCGGTGTGCCGGCCGGCCGCCCAGCCGCCGGGGATGCCCCAGTGCGCGCTGATGGGGAAGCCGGTGACCGGCATG
This sequence comes from Streptomyces harbinensis, assembly GCF_900116145.1. Lineage (GTDB taxonomy): Bacteria > Actinomycetota > Actinomycetes > Streptomycetales > Streptomycetaceae > Streptomyces > Streptomyces carpaticus. The sequence goes on from NZ_FPAB01000006.1 coordinate 96,193, forward strand.
GTCCAGATCTCGGCCTGCGCTCCGGTGGCCGCCGAGGCGCGGGCGAAGACGGTGGCCACGTCCCCGATGACCGGGGGGTCCTCGCGCGGCGCCGCGGAGCGCGGTGCGGCGCGCGAGGTCCTGGCCGGGGGCCCGTACGCGGCGCCGAAGGCGACCGGGCCGTAGGTGTCGTGGGTGTCCGCGGGGGACGGCGCGGCCGGGTCGCTGCTGGCGGCGGCCGGCACCGTCCAGGGTCCCGCTATCACCACGGCACCGAGCAGGCTGCCGGCCAGGGCCCGGCGCAGCGTACGGGGATCGGAACGCTGGGTGCGCGCACGGATGCTCATGGTGTCGAGCCAAGTTCACCGGCCGCCGGTCCGCATCCGCCCGCCGCCCGCGGGTGCGGGCCGTTCGGCGCAGGGCGCGCGGGCCGGCCGGGTGCCGTCCCGGCTGTCGTGGCGGGCCGGGGGCGGCCGGGCGGGCGGCGCCCCCGCCGCGCTCCATGATCACTCTCCCGGGTGACCGTCCGATTACTCTCGGCTGATGAGGAGCAGGGCGCGGTCGTCGTTGACGTCCTTGGCCACGGCCTCGATGAGATGCCAGGCCGCGCCCCGGAAGCCGGTCGGTACGTAGCGGTCGGCCTCGCCGGTGAGCCGGTCGACGCCTTCGGAGAGGTCGCGGGCCGGGCGTTCCACCAGTCCGTCGGTGAAGAGCATGAGGACGTCGCCGCGCCGCAGGGTGCCCTTGGCCGGATGGAACTCGGCGCCCTCGTACACGCCGAGCAGCGGTCCCTCGGCGGCGACCTCGGTCCAGCGGCCGGTTCCGGCGTTCAGCTGGAGGCCGGGCACGTGGCCGGCCGAGAGCAGTTCGTAGTCGCCGGTGTCCAGGTCGAGCACCAGGTGGATGGAGGTGGCGAAGCCCTCGTCCCAGTCCTGCCGCAGCAGATAGCCGTTGGCGGCGGGGAGGAAGGAGTGCGGCGGGAGCGAGCCGAGGAGGCCGCCGAACGCGCCGGAGAGCAGCAGGGAGCGGGAGGCCGCGTCCATGCCCTTGCCGGAGACGTCGGTGATGACCGCCTCCAGGGTGCGCCCGCCGGGTCCGGTGCGGGCGGCGACCACGAAGTCGCCGGAGAAGGACTGGCCGCCGGCCGGGCGCAGCGCCATGTCGTGGTACCAGCCGGCGGGCAGCTTCGGCAGGGCGCTCTGGGCGCGAATGCGTTCGCGCAGGTCGAAGAGCATGGTGCCGCCGCGCCGCCAGGGGACGCCGACGCGGCTGCGGAACTGGGCGATCAGCAGCCCGGCCAGGGCCACTGCGGCGACCACCAGGATGGTGCCGGGGGTGACCGGGTCGATGTTGGCGCGGCTGTTGTCTATGAGGGCGGTCTCGGCGACGAGCGCGGTGGCGGCGACGCCGTAGAGGCCGAGCAGGCTGGCGGGGCGCAGCAGCAGTCCGCCCGCGACGAGCGGGAGGGCGAGCGCTTCGGGCGGGCACCATTCGGAGCTGATGAGGGTGCCCGCGGCGAGCAGGGGCACGGAGCACAGCAGCACGGTGAGCGCCGCGGAGTCCGAGCCGCCGCCCCGGAAGGAGTCGACGGCGGCGCGGCGGACGGAGGTGCGCAGGCGGTGGTAAGCCTTGTGCGCCCGGAGTCTCGGGTTCGCCGGGGGTGCGTTGTCACTGCCGCGTGCCATGTCCTGGGACCTTATCCACCCATTCGGGGGTGCGTCGAACCTCCCACGCTTCCGTACCTGCGTGCGGAGGGGCGGTGAGGCGGAAATCTCTTCGCCTCGTCGGAAAGGAGGTTGATAGGGATGGAGTTATGACGATAGAGCTGCGTGTTCTGGACGAAGCGGACTGGGAGACCTGGTTCTCCACCGTGAGCTGGGCGTTCGGTGGTGCGTTCGGCTCGGACGAGGAGCGCGCGCTGTGGCGTTCGCTGACCGAGACGGAGCGGTCGATCGGGGTGTGGGACGGCGACCGGGTCGTGGGAACGGCGGGCACCTTCTCGTTGGGCCTTTCGGTACCGGGCGGCGCGGTGGTGCCCGCCGGTGGGCTGACGATGGTGGGAGTGGCGCCCACGCACCGGCGGCGGGGCATCCTGCGGCGGATGATGCGGCAGCAACTGGACGATGTGCGGGCCGCCGGGGAGCCCCTGGCGGTGCTGACGGCCTCCGAACCCTCGATCTACGGCCGCTTCGGCTACGGTACCGCGACCTGGGAGCTGTCGGCCGAGATCGAGACGCGCGATGTGCGGCTTTCGGCGCCACCCGGTATCGACGAGGTGGAGATCCGGGTGGCGGATCCGGCCGATGTGCTGGACGCGTGCGAGGAGTTGTACGCCCGCCAGGTGCCGCTCCGGCCCGGGATGCTGGCGCGCCGCCCCGGCTGGGAACGGGCGGCGCTGTGGGTTGCGCCGGACGTACGGGCCGGTGCCGCGCCGCAGTTGTGCGTGCTGGCGGAGCGGGACGGTGAACTGCTGGGCTACGCCCGCTACCTGACCCGCCCGTCGTGGCAGCCGAGCGGCCCGGACGGCACCGTACAGGTCCGGGACCTCCAGGCGACGGAGCCGGCCGGGTACGCGGCGTTGCTGCGGTATCTGCTGGACATCGACCTGATGTCGACCGTCGCCCTGGCCAGACGGCCGGTGGACGAACCGTTCACGCAGCTGCTGTCGGACGTGCGCCGGTGCGATCTGCGGGTGCGGGACGGGCTGTATCTGCGGCCGGTGGAGGTGGGGCCCGCGCTGGCGGCGCGGCGGTACGCCACGGACGTGGAGGTGGTGCTGGAGGTCACCGACGCCTTCTGCCCCTGGAACGAGGGCCGGTGGCGGCTGTCGGGCGGGCCGGAGGGCGCGGTGTGCGAGCGGACGGCGGACCCGGCCGAGCTGGCGCTGACGGTGAACGAGGTGGGGGCGGCGTATCTGGGCGGGGTGTCGCTGAGCGCGCTGGCGGCGGCCGGGCGGGTGCGGGAGCTGCGTCCGGGGGCGCTGGGGGCGGCGGCCACGGCGTTCGGTTCGCCGGTGGCGCCCTGGCTGTCGCACGGGTTCTGAGCGGTCCGGCCGCCCGGGCCGCCGGGCCCGGGCGGCCTGCGGGTGGGCGGGCGCGGCGGGCGGCAGACGTACGCCGTGCCGGGCAGGCTCGCCGGCACGCCCTGGGTGTGCTGTCCGGAGAAGCGGGTCACCCCGGCTGGGGCGTGCGGGCGCGGCGGCCGGGGATGGCGGACAGCAGTTCCTGGGTGTACGGGTGTCCGGGGTGGTCGAAGACCCGGGCCACCGGGCCGGTCTCCACGATGCGGCCCCGGCGCATCACCGCCACCCGGTCGCAGACCTGCCGCACCACGGCCAGGTCGTGGGAGATGAAGAGATAGCTCAGGCCGAAGCCGGCCCGCAGTTCGGCCAGCAGGTCGAGCACGCTCGCCTGCACCGAGACGTCCAGGGCCGAGACCGGTTCGTCCAAAACGAGCAGCCGCGGGGTGAGCGCCAGCGCGCGGGCGATGGAGACGCGCTGCCGCTGGCCGCCGGAGAGTTCGGCGGGGCGGCGGCCGGCGGCGGTGGCGGGCAGCCGTACCAGGTCCAGCAGTTCGGCCACCCGCCGCTGCCGGCCGCGCCGCCCGGTGGTGCGGTAGGCGCGCAGCGGCTCGGCGATGGACTGGGCGACGGTGAAACGCGGGTCGAGCGAGCCGTACGGGTCCTGGAAGACCGGCTGGATGTCGCGGCGCAGCCGGCGCAGCGCGGCCGGGCCGAGCGAGCCCAGGTCGTGGCCGTCGAAGGTGATGGTGCCGGCGTCCGGGCGGTCCAGGCGCAGCACCAGCTGCGCCGTGGTGGATTTGCCGGAGCCGGATTCGCCGACGATGCCGAGCGAGCCGCCGGCGGCGAGGGTGAAGCCGACGCCGTCGACGGCGGCGGTCCGGCCGCCGTCGAAGGAGCGGCGCAGGCCGCGCACCTCAAGCAGGGGCGGTCCCGCCGGGGCGGGGGCGGCGGGTGCGGCCGTCATGTCGGGGACGGCGGCGACGAGTTCGCGCGTGTAGGGGTGGGCGGGCGCGGTCAGCACGCGGTGTCCGGGGCCGCGTTCGACGATCTCGCCGCGCGACATGACGGCGATCTCGTCGGCGCGGTCGGCGGCCACCGACAGATCGTGGGTGATGAGGAGCAGCGCGGTGCCGTGCTGCTCGGTGACGGTCTCCAGGTGGTCGAGGATGCGGCGCTGCACGGTGACGTCCAGCGCGCTGGTCGGCTCGTCCGCGATGAGCAGCTTGGGCCGGCCGGCGAGCGCGATGGCGATGAGGACCCGCTGGCACATCCCGCCGGACAGCTCGTGCGGCAACGTGCGTGCCACCTCGGCGGGTTCGGGCAGTCCGGCGTCGGCCAGCAGGTCGACGGCCCGGGCGTGGGCGGCCTTTCTGTCCTCGGCGAGGCCGTGGATCAGCAGCACCTCGGCGACCTGGTGGCCCACCCGCCGCACGGGGTTGAGCGAGACCATCGGGTCCTGCGGGACGAAGCCGATCTCCCGGCCGCGTACGGTGCGCCAGGCGCGCTCGCGCAGGGCGGTGAGGTCGCGTCCGGCCAGGGTGACGTGGCCGCCGGTCACCTGGGCGCCGGGTGGCAGGAGGCCGAGGACGGCGAGCCCGGTGGTCGACTTGCCAGAGCCGGACTCCCCCACCAGGGCCAGGGTGCGGCCGGGCGCCAGGTCGAGGTTCACGCCGCGCACCGCCCGCACGGTGGAGCGGCGGGAGCGGAAGGCGACGTGCAGGTCGCGGACGGAGAGCAGGGGCTGCGGTGCGTCGGTGGTCATCAGCGCACTCCGGTCCTTTCGAGGGCCCGTCCGATGCGGTTCGCGCACAGCACGATCAGCGCGATGGCCAGGCCGGGGAAGGTGGTCAGCCACCAGGCGGTGGAGATGTAGTCGCGGCCCTGGGAGACCATGGCGCCCAGTTCCGGCGCGGGCGGCGCGGCCCCGTACCCCAGGAAGCTGAGCGCGGAGACGGACAGCACGGCGCCGCCGATCTCCAGGGCGGCCAGCACGAGCACCGGCTGGGAGGCGTTGGGCAGGACGTGGCGCAGCAGGATCACCGGGGTGCGGGTGCCGCTGGTGACGGCGGCCCGGAAGTACACGCTGGATCTGATGCGCAGCACCTCGGCGCGGATCACCCGGGCGAACGCCGGGATGCCCGAGATGCCCACGGCGATCGCGACGTTGGTGACGCCGAAGCCGAGGATGGAGACGACGGCGAGGGAGAGCAGCAGTCCCGGGATGACGATGAGGACTTCCACGCACCGCATCAGGGTCTGGTCGACCCAGCCGCCGAGGTAGCCGGAGAGCACGCCGAGGACGGTGCCGGCCAGCAGGGAGAGCGAGACGGCGATCAGGGCGGCGGTGAGCGAGGTGCGGGTGCCGTGCACCACGCGGGTGTACAGGTCGCGGCCGAGGTTGTCGGTGCCGAACCAGTGGTCGGCGCCGGGCGGGGTGAGGGAGGCGGCCGGGTCGGTGCGCAGCGGGTCGGTGCCGGCGAACAGCGAGGGGGCGAGCGTCCAGGCCAGGATCAGCGCCAGGTAGAGGACGGCGAGGAGCAGCCCGGGGTGAGCGGCGAGGGTGCCGAGCGCGGCACGCAGCCGGGCGGCGCGGCCGTGCGTCTGTTCCTGTCCCGGGTCGGCGGGGGCCGCCGGTGCGGGGGGTGCGGGCGGCCGGCCCGGTTGCCGCGGGTCCTGCTCGGTGGTGAGCGTCATCGGGGAACTCCGGTCGATGTCGGCGGACATCAGGCGGGCTGGAGGACGATCCGCGGATCGACCTTGGGGTAGATGAGATCGACGGCGAGGTTGACCACGACGTACAGGGCGCCGGCCAGGAAGATGATCGCCCGGATGACGGGGAAGTCCTGGTCCGCGATGGCGTCGGCGGTCAGCCGGCCGATGCCGGCGCGGGCGAAGACCGTCTCGGTGATGATGGCGCCGGCCAGGATGTTGCCGATCATCATGCCGAGCATGGTCAGCGCCGGGATCGAGGCGTTGCGGAAGGCGTGCGTCCACACGGTGCGCAGCCGCCCGGCCCCCTTGGCGCGGGCGGTGCGCACATACGGTTCGGCCAGCGCCATCCGCAGCCCCTTGGCGAGCAGCTGGGCCAGTACGCCCGCGCTGGGCAGGGCGAGCGCGATGGCGGGCAGCACCAGCCGGGAGGTGTCGCTGTCGCCGTACGCCGGGAACCAGCCCAGGCCGAAGGAGAACACCTGGATCAGCAGGATCGCGGTCCAGAAGCTGGGCAGCGAGATCCCGGCGACGGTGCCGGAGAGCACCGCGTTGCGCAGCGGCGCCCAGGGGGCCAGGGTGGCCGCCAGCGCGGCGGCCACCCCCAGGACGGCGGTGAGCAGCAGGGACGCGGTGGCCAGCTCCAGGGTGGAGGGCAGGGCGCGCCCCAGCATGGCGGCGACCTCGTCCCCGGTACCGAAGGAGGTACCGAAGTCCAGGGTCAGCGCGCGGGAGACGAAGTCCGCGTACTGGGCGTACAGCGGACGGTCCAGGCCCAGCTCGGCGCGGAGCGCGTCGGCCTGGGCCCGGTCGACCCCCACCGGGTCGCCGCCGCCGGCGGAGCGCAGCATGATCGACACCGGGTCGCCGGGGACGAGATGCAGCACCAGGAAGGACAGGCTCAGCGCCGCCCACAGGACGATCAGTCCGTTGGCGAGCCGGACCAGGACGTAGCGCCTCACGACGCGATCCACACCTCGTTCAGCAGCGGCTTGCCCTCGATGTCGGCGCGGAAGCCGCCGACGGAGGGGCCGTAGCCGTAGGACCAGAACCGGTCGTAGACGGGGATGGTGTAGCCCTGCTCGATGATGCGCTGCTGGGCCGCCTCGCCGATGGCCTGCCGCTCGTCCGGGTCGACGGTGGACTGGAGGGAGTCCAGGAGGGCGTCGAGTTCCGCGTCCGGGTGGTTGTACAGCATGCTCATCTCGGGGTGGGAGGAGCCGTAGACGAGGCGGATGACGTCCACGTCGGCGCGGCCCTGGCTCCAGGTGGTCAGGTCGCCGGGGAACTCGTCGATCGGCACGTCCGGGAGGGTGGCCACCGGGTCGAGGACGAGTTCGACGCCGATCTCCTTCCACTCCTGCTGCACCAGCTGGTGCTGTGCCTCGGCGTCGGTGCTGCCGGACTGGTAGGTGATGGTGAGGGAGAGCCGGTCGCCGTCGGCGTTCTCGCGGATGCCGTCGGCGCCGACCCGGTCGTAGCCGGCGCCCTCCAGGAGCGCGATGGCGGCCTCGGGGTCGTGCCGGATCTCCGCGGACTGGTCGGTCCAGCCGGGGGTGGCGGCGGTGAGCACGCCGGTGGCCGGCTGCTGGGTGCCCTGGAAGATGGCGTCGACGATGGCCTGCCGGTCGATGCCCAGGCTCAGCGCGCGGCGTACGTCCGGGTCCTGGAGTTCGGGGCTGGAGGCGAGCGGGATGTACGGGATGGCGATGCCGGGCGAGGCGCCGGTGGCCAGGCCGTAGCCGGGGAGGTTGGCAAGCTCGGCCTGGTTGGTGAAGGGGATGCCGTCGGCGAGGTCGATCTGGTCGCTGGTGACCGAGCCGTAGCGGACGCCGCCCTCGGGGACGACTTCGAGGACGATCCGGTCGACGTAGGCGGGGCCCTGGTTCGCGGCGATCGGGGAGGCCCAGGCGTAGTCTTCGCGCTTGATGAGTTCGACGGACTTCTCGGGGGTGAAGGAGCCGAGGGTGAACGGCCCCGAGGCGGCGAAGTCGCCCAGGCACAGGTCGGCGGGGTCGTTGCCGAGGGAGGCCGGGGAGAGCTGGACGAAGGAGGCGGTGGCGGTGGTCTGGAGGAACTGGGCGTTGGGGCCGTCGAAGTCGACGCGCACGGTGTGGGTGTCCAGGACGGTGGAGCCCTCGTAGCCGGCGAGGAAGCTGCCGGCCTGCGGGGCGCGGGCGCCGAGGTCCACGATGGCGTCGAAGTTGGCCTTCACCGCCTCGGCGTCGAAGGGGGCGCCGTCGGAGAAGGTGACGTCCTCGCGCAGGTGGAAGGTGAACTGGCTGACGTCGTCACTGATCTCCCAGGAGGTGGCGAGCCAGGGCTTGATCTCCTTGGTCTCCGGGTCCTGTTCGGTGAGCTGGTCGCCGAGCTGGCGGCCGACGTTGCGGGAGGTGAGCTGGGGGCGCTGGCGCGGGTCGACGCAGTCGATGGTGTTGGCGAAGGCGTACCGCAGGGTGCCGCCGGCCACCGGGTCGCCGGAGGCGCCGCCGCCCGGGCCGTCGCCGGAGCCGCCGGTGCCGCTCTCGCCGGTGCCGCAGGCGGTGAGGGTGACGGCGAGCGCGGCGAGCAGCGCGGTGGCGTGGGCGGGGCGGGGTATGCGACGGCTGCTGCGCCGTCCTGGCGTGGGCGTGGTGGCCACGGAGGGGTTCCTTTCAGGACGAATCCCCCGGCCGGCGGCGCGCGTTCGGGCACGGCGCGGCGGCGGGTGGACACGGGTGCGCGGGGCGCACGGAAGGGAGAGCGGGCGAGGCGGCGCACCGCGGCACGGCACGCCCCCGGGCAGGGGCGGGCTGGGCGCGGGGCGCGGAAGTCCCGTGGAACGGGGGCCGGTTACGGGCGCGGCGGCTCGGGGCCGGCGCTCACCACCGGGGAGAGGAGGGGGAGATCAGCAGCCGGCACAGGACGCCGAGGCGACGCGGAGCAGATCCACGTGTCGGCGCGACGTCAAAAGCGGCAGGGCTGGCATGCGGCAAATATCGGCCAACCTCGGCGGGCTGTCAAGAACGCCCCGAGACGGAGATCTCGGCATCCGGACAGCCGGTGTTCACCGGGCGACCGGCATGGCATAGTCTCCGATCAGGTCACGAGTGACAGCGATCAAGGCCCCGGCCCGCTGTCCGGCAACCCTCCAACCGTCGGCGGGGTGCCCCGGGTGATGACCGGGCCGTAGGCAGCGAGGTCTGCGGCAAGCACGGTTCGCGAGGGAGTTTTCCGATGAGCAAGCGAATGCGATAGGGCGCACGCCCCCCACCCAGCCTGCCCCTGCCTGCTTTTCCTTCACCCTTTCCGGAGCTTCGCCATGCCCGTGACCCTGACCACCCCTGCCCGGAACACCGCCGCCCACCCCACCGACGCGCACCCCACCGACGCCGACTGTCGCCTGCCGGTGCTCGGCGACGAGGTCCGCGCCCCGCTCGCCGGCGGCGGCGAGATCGGCTACGCGGCCCTCGACTACGCGGCCAGCGCCCCCGCCCTGCGCGCGGTGTGGGACGAGGTCGCCGCGTACGCCCCGTACTACGGCAGCGTGCACCGCGGCGCCGGACATCTGTCGCAGCTCTCCACCGACCTGTACGAGGAGAGCCGGCGTACCGTGGCCGCGTTCCTCGGCTGCCGGCCCGACGACGAACTGATCTTCACCCGCTCCACCACCGACTCGCTCAACCTGCTGGCCGGCGCCCTGCCCGCCGGCACCCAGGTGTTCGTCTTCGAGACCGAACACCACGCCGCGCTGCTGCCCTGGGCGCACCACGGCCACACCGTCAGCTACCTCCCGGCCCCGCGCTCCACCGGCCAGGCCGTCGCCACCCTGGTCACCGCCCTCGCCGACGCCGCACCGGGCCCGAAGCTGCTGTGCGTCACCGGCGCCTCCAACGTCACCGGCGAACTGTGGCCGGTCGCCGAACTCGCCACCGCCGCCCGCCGGGCCGGCGCCCGTACCGTCCTGGACGCCGCCCAGCTCGCCCCGCACCGCCCGGTGGACATCACCGCGCTCGGCGTCGACTGGGTGGCCTTCTCCGGCCACAAGCTGTACGCGCCCTTCGGTGCCGGGGTGCTCGCCGGCCGCGCCGACTGGCTGCACGGCGCCCGGCCCTACCTGGCGGGCGGCGGCGCCAGCCGCGCGGTCACCGCCGAGGGCGGCGCGGTGACGGTGGAGTGGCAGGACAACGTCGCACGCCACGAGGCCGGTTCGCCCAACGTCATCGGTGCCTGCGCCATCGCCGCCGCCTGCCGGGCCCTGACCGGGGCCGGCTTCGAACGGCTGGTGGCGCGCGAGGAGGAACTGCTGTCGGGCCTGCGGGCGGGCCTGGCATCCGTCCCCGGCGTCCGCGAACTGTCGCTGTTCGGACCGCAGGCCGCCCGGGTCGCGGTGCTGTCGTTCGTCGTGGACACCTGGCCGAGCGAGGCGTTCGCCCGGGCGCTCTCCGAGCGGTACGGCATCGGCGTCCGCGACGGCCTGTTCTGCGCGCACCCCCTGGTCCGTACCCTGCTGGGCGCGGACCAGGAGGCGGCGGACGGCTGCGAGGGGCCGCTGAAGGCGATCCGGGTCAGCTTCGGCGCCGGCACCCCGGCCGAGCACCTGGAGCGGCTGGTGCGCGCGGTGCGCGAACTGGTCGCCGAGGGTCAGCCGGCCGCCTGACAGACCGGGCACCAGAACAGGTTGCGGGCGGCGAGTTCGGCGCGCCGGATCGCCGTCCCGCACACCAGGCACGGCAGCGTGGCGCGCCGGTACACGTACACCTCTCCCCCGTGCCCGTCCACCCGCGCCGGGCGGCCCATGGCCTGGGGCATGTGCTCGGGCCGCACGGTGTCGATGCGGTTCTTGCGCACGCCCTCGCGCATCAGCGCGGCGAGGTCCGCCCACATCGGCCGCCACTCGGCCTCGGTCAGGGAGCGGCCCTGCCGGTAGGGGTCGATGCCGTGCCGGAAGAGGATCTCGGCCCGGTACACGTTGCCGACCCCGGCGATGACCCGCTGGTCCATGAGGAGTTCGGCGATCGAGGTGCGGGCGGCGGAGATCCGCCGCCACACCAGGTCCGGATCGGCGTCGGCGCGCAGCGGGTCCGGGCCCAGCCGGCGCTGCACGGCGGACTTCTCGTCCTGGCTGAGCAGCGCGCAGGTGGTGGGGCCGCGCAGTTCGGCGTACCCCTCGGGGGAGGCCAGCCGCAGCCGGATCTGCCCGGTGGGCGCGGGCGGCGGCCCGTCGCCGAAGGCGACCTTCCCGTACAGGCCGAGATGGATGTGCACCCAGCGGCGCCAGCCGAAGCCGAGGAACAGGTTCTTCCCGTGGGCGTCGCACTCCCGCAGCACCTCGCCGTCGATGAGCGCCGCACCCCCGGCGAACCTCCCCTGCGGGGAGTCGGCCCGCACCGCCCGGCCGCCGAACCGTTCCCGGTAGTCGGCGGCCAGCCGGTGAATGGTGTGACCCTCGGGCATCAGGCGCCGTCGGGCAGCGGGGGCAGCGTGCCGTCGCTCTCGTAGGCGCTGAGCATGTCGATGCGGCGGCTGTGCCGGTCCTCGCCGGAGTACGGGGTGGCCAGGAAGACCTCGACGAACGTGGTGGCCTCGTCGGTGGTGTGCATCCGGGCGCCGACGCTCACCACGTTGGCGTTGTTGTGCTGCCGCCCCAGCTTCGCCGTCTCCACGCTCCAGGCGAGGGCGCAGCGTACGCCCGCGACCTTGTTGGCGGCGATGGCCTCACCGTTGCCGCTGCCGCCGATGACGACACCGAGCGCGTCCGGATCGGCGGCGACCGCCTCGGCGGCGCGCAGACAGAACGGCGGATAGTCGTCCTGGGCGTCGAACGTGTGCGGGCCGCAGTCGACCGGCTCATGGCCGTGGGCCGTGAGCCAGTCGACGAGGTGATTCTTCAGTTCGTAGCCGGCGTGGTCGGAGCCGAGATAGACGCGCATGGGGATGAGTCTGACATGCGCGCAGCGGCCCCCTTACCCGCGCCCCCGGCGGCCCGCGAGCCGCCAGGCGGTGGGCAGCGCGCCCATGGCGAGCACGGCCTTGAGGGCGTCCCCGATGAGGAACGGCACCAGACCGGCGGCCATCGCCTCACCGGCCGACATGCCGGTGGCCAGGGCGAGATAGGGCACGCCGATGGCGTAGGTGACGGCCATGCCGGTCACCATCGTCCCGGCGGTGCGCAGCACCGTACGGTCCCCGCCGCGCCGCGCCAGCTCACCGACGACACCGGCGGCCACGGTCATGCCGATGATGTAGCCGAAGGAGGGCATGCCGTACCCGGCGGACGCCTCCGCGAACCACGGCATCCCGGCCATGCCGGCCACCGCGTACAGCAGCATGGACAGCAGCGCACGCGCCGGCCCGAGCGAGACACCGACGAGCAGGGCGGCGAACGTCTGCCCGGTCACCGGCACCGGCGACCCGGGCACCGGCAGCGCGATCTGCGCGGCCACCCCGGTCAGCGCGGCACCTCCCACGACCAGTGCCACATCCCGCACCCGGGCCCGGGACAGCGTGGGCGCGGGCAACAGATCCGCGAGTACAGCGGTGCTCATACACATCCTCCAAAGAACGATTTCCCCCACCCCCATCCGACCCCACCCGACCGACCGAAAACAAGAGCCCAATCCACTGCCCGAACCCACCCGGGCTTATGGACCTCCCACAACCTTCCGCTCCCAGCGGCGCGTCACTAGACTCCCGTGGCCAGTGACAGTGCTCACACCGGGAGATGTCATGGCACGCCCATGGGAAGCGGATCCGTCAGCGTCGTTCGCGCACCGGCTGGGCAGGACGGCCCAGGAACTGGGGCTTTCGCAGGACGAGGAGTACTGCCCCGAGATGTGGCAGCTCGACAACGGGGATGTGGCCGTCATCGGACGCGATGTGACCACCGACTACGCGGGACGACTGCCGGACGGGGTGAAGCTGGGCCCCGATGAACGCCTGGTGGTCCTCCCGGGCAGCATGCTCCGCGCGGCGAAGCCGGACATCCCGGACGCGTAACCGCTCTCCGGACGGTCCCCTCCGGTGGTGGTGGCGGCGACACCCCCGCCTCCTCACCGGAGAACTCGGGCACGCGCTCCGCTCGGCCGGTGCCATCGGCACGGGCCCGGACGCTGTCTGACGTTCGGCGCCGTGGGACGGGTGGGCGGCTCTCAGGTGTGGAGCGCGGCCGGAGTGACGGCGCGGGCTCGTTCGTCCAGGGCCCGGGCGGTGGCGTTCTTGAGGTGCGGCCGGATCAGGCGGAACATCTCCCGGATGTGGCCGTCGACCCGGCCGGAATGCACCTGCGGATAGTGTTCGAGGACGCGGTCCCACGAAGAGCATGCCGCCTCCAGGTGACCGACCTTGAGTTGCCTTTCCGCAAGCTTGGCGTTGAAGCGCAGTCCACTTCTTCTGCTGTCGCTGCTGTCACGCAGCCGGAAGTGCGACTCCAGCGACCGGATGCTTCCGGGGACATCGCCCAATTCGCTCTGGACCTCTGCCGTGTGCATCGCGACGGTGGCGGGTGAATAGCCACCGAAAGTCGGAGCTTGACTGGTGGCCTTGTCCATGGCCACTTCCGTCTCCCGCAGGAGCCGGAGCGCCTTCGGGCGATCCCGGGCCAGGGCGTACGCGTGCGCCTGCTGTCCCGTGAGGAAGGCTTGCATGCGTGGCCCCGCTGCCGGCGCCGCAGCGGCTGCCGCATCGGCGTAGCGCACGGCCGCCTTGGCATGTCCAAGATCGGTCGCCTGCACGGACATGCCGCGCAGGATGTGGCAGTACGTCATGTGGTCGCCGGCAGCACCGGCGAGTTCCAGGCCCTTCACGTAATACCGCTGGGCGAGTCCGTGCCGTCCTTCGTCCATCGCCATCCACCCCGTGACGTAACAGAGAATGGACGCGGCCTCCATCATCCTGGCTCGCACGTCATCCGGGCCCGCGGCCCGTAAATACGGCGCCACCGTATTGACCAGAAACGCTGCCGCCATGGGACGGGCGTGCCGGCCACCGAAATCGTCATCGAGTTCGGATAGGCGTTCCGTCATCGCACGGACCACCTCGACGTCCGGATCCCCCACCCGCCGCAGGTTGCCGGCCTGCACCGCTTCCATACGGCCGACCACATCGGGCCAACCGGGCACGGTCAGGGCAACGGAGAAAACCCCCACACCGAGCACGCCGCGCCGGGATGGATCCATGTCCTGCCTCCCGAGGTCGATCAGAGCTTCCACCGTAGAGGCGCGGTTGTCGAAGGAGCCGGGAACAGGCGGAAATCCGGCCTCCATCGCCGTCACCGGGCGGCCAAGCCGTCGGGCGAGCGCTTCGAGGATCAGCGGACGCACCTGTGGCATCGGCAGACCACCGTTGAGCCACTGATGCACCGACGGTTCCCGGTATCGCAGCGGCATTCCGCACTCCGTGCCGAGACGGTTCACCGCCTGGGCGAACTGGCGGAGGGTCCAGCCCGTTTCCCGGTACAAGCGGTTGAGCGAATGATTCGGCGCGGAAATCGGCATGACCCACAACCCCTCATGCACTGAAAGCTCTTAAACGCTCACGCGGTGCCAACGGTACCGCTCTCCGCAATCGGACGGTTACCTCTGGCGAGTGAAGGTGTTCACCGCACAACCGAAGGACGTTCGATGATGAACGAGCAGGCCATCCCTGCGACAGCACAGGGCGACGCGCCCTCCACTTCCCCCGTGGACTGGGCCGCGTGGGAACGGGAACACTTCGTCCCCCTCGTCCAGGCCGCAGAGGCGGCTGGTCCCGACCGGTCCGCCTGGCTGCTGGCCGTCGTGCTCTGGGACACCAAGCTGCCTTCCCTGTCCCTGGAGGACTGGTCGGCCATTGCCGACCGGGGCCTGCGGGCCGTCCGCCGGCTCGGTGACCGGGCCGGTGAAGCGCGGCTGCTGGAATGCATCGGCATGGGTCACGCCCGGGTCAACCGGTTGACGGAGAGCCTGCGCTGCCATCAGCAGGCGCTGGAGATCCGCAGCGAACTGGGTGATCGACGGGGCGAGGCGTCGTCGACGAATCTGCTGGGGATCGTGCGTCTCCACCGGCGGGAGTTGAGCGCCGCCGAGGAACACTTCACGCGGGCCCGCGCTCTCTTCGAGGAGTTCGGCGACCGGCATCGGGCAGCGATGGCCCTGGCCAATCTGTCGAGCACCCGCTGCGCGGCGGGCCGGGTGGACGAAGCCGAGACGGACGCCCGGCGGGCCCTGGAGACTCACCGCGCGCTCGGCGCCCGGCGCAGCGTGGGTAACGCCCTGCGACAGCTCAGCGTGATCCACCGCGAGCGCGGGGAGACCGGGGCGGCTCTCGTCTGCGCCGAAGAGGCGGTCGCCCTGGCCCTGGAACTGCGCTCCGAGACGCTGGAGGGGTACTGGCTGCTCGCTCTGGGGAAGGCACAACGGGCGGCGGGCCGGTCCGAGGAGGCCCTGGCTTCCTTTCACCGTGCGGCCGACCTGCACGCCCGGAGTGGCAACCGCTCCCGGGAAGCGATGGCGTGGCGAGCGGTCGCACAGGTGCTGCTCGACCGGGGACGGCCGTCCGAGGCGGCCGGCCTCGCCGGGCGGGCCGCGTCCGTTCACCGAGAGCTGGACGACCCCTGGCACGAGGCGCTCGCGCTGGCCTGCCTGGCCGACGCCACCCCCGGCGAGGAATCCCGGGACCACCGAGAACGCGCGCTCCAGCTGCTGTCCCGCTACCCGGACGAGCGGGCGGCCGCCGTCCGGCGAACGATCGGTGAGGGCGGGCTTCGATGACGAACGAGCAGCACAGCACCCCGCCTGCCCTCCCCGATGTCGGGTCGCTGGTGCGCGACAGGTGGAACGGACGGATCGGGGTGGTCATGGACCGGGTCAGTGGGCGGGTCGCGCTGCGGCCACAAGGTGGTGGCGTGGAGTGGTTCGCGCTGCCGGAAGATCTGGAGGCGGTGGCGCTCTCGGAGGGGTTGTCGGAGCCGGTGCGCGAGGCCAACGCCCGGAGTCGGGGTGGGCGCCGGTGACGCCGCGTACTCCGTCTCCCGCGCAGGTGTGGCTGCGTACCGGCCTGTTCGCCGGCTGGGCGCAGAACGGGGCGTGTTCCATGTGCCGGGCCGGGGACGTGCCGACGGTGTGGGCCGGATCGGTAGCCGGGTTCGGGCGATCGAGAGCCGTGCACGCCTGTGTCCCGTGCATGACCACGCTGATCCGCTTCGTGCACGGCGAGGCGGCCTCGCCGTGCGGGCCGACGCGTTATGGCGCGGGGTTCGTCCGGCTGCGGCGGTTCGGGCCGCATCCGAAGGGCCGGGGCCGTGCCGCGGCCGGGGTGGTCGTGCTCGGGCTGTTCGTCGCCCTGCTGGGTGTCGCGGGCGCGCGCTGATGCTGCACTTGCTGCTAGGTTGTTATTGCAAGTGCTTCGCAATTAGTCGAGCGAGATGGGCAAGGCAACCGGCATGGCCACCTACACGCTTCCTGAGCTGCCGTACGACTACTCCTCCCTGGAGCCGGTCATCAGCGGGGAGATCATCGAGCTGCACCACGACAAGCACCACGCCGGCTACGTCAAGGGCGCCAACGACACCCTGGAGCAGCTGGCCGAGGCGCGGGAGAAGGAGCAGTGGGGGAACATCACCGGGCTGGAGAAGAACCTCGCGTTCCATCTGTCCGGGCACATCCTGCACTCCATCTACTGGCGCAACATGACCGGTGACGGCGGCGGGGAGCCGCTGGAGAAGGACGGGACCGGGGAGCTGGCCGACGCCATCGCCGAGTCGTTCGGGTCCTTCGCCCGGTTCAAAGCACAGCTCTCCAAGGCCAGCGCCACCACGCAGGGGTCCGGCTGGGGCGTGCTGGCGTACGAGCCGCTGAGCGGGCGGCTGGTCGTCGAGCAGGTGTACGACCACCAGGGGAACATCGGCCAGGGCAGCGTGCCGATTCTCGTCTTCGACGCCTGGGAGCACGCCTTCTACCTCCAGTACCGCAACCAGAAGGTCGACTTCGTCGAGGCGATGTGGCGGGTGGTCAACTGGCAGGACGTCTCCGCCCGGTACACCGCCGCCAAGGCCGGCGGCGGCAAGCTCCTGCTCGCGTGATCGTCTTCTCAACCGTTTCACCGGGCAGGTGAAAAAGGAGCGGCCCCCGCGTGTCAAGGACGCGGGGGCCGCTCCGGTGTGCGGGGCCGCTCAGTCGAACTGCGGCTTCGCGTCCCGGGTGCGCTTGATCTCGTAGAAGCCCGGGGTGCTCGCCACCAGCAGCGTGCCGTCCCACAGCCGCGCCGCCGCCTCGCCCTTCGGGGCGGGGGTCACCACGGGGCCGAAGAACGCGATCTGCTCGCCGTCCGCGCCCGGCACCGCGATCACCGGCGTGCCCACGTCCTGGCCCACCAGGTCGATGCCGGCCTTGTGCGAGGCCCGCAGCCGCTCGTCGTACGCGTCGGTGTCGCCCGCGTCCGCCAGCTCGGCCGGCAGTCCGACCTCCTCCAGCGCCTCGATCAGCGTCTCCTTGGTGCGCGGCTTGTCCTGGAGGTGGAAGCGGGTACCGATGGCCGTGTACAGCGGCCCCAGCACCTCGCTGCCGAACCGTTCCTCCGCGGCGATCAGCACCCGCACCGGCGCCCAGCCGCGCTGGAGCAGTTCGGCGTACTGCTCGGGCAGCTCGTCCGCCCGGGGCTCGTTCAGCACCGACAGGCTCATCACGTGCCAGCGGACCTCCACCGGCCGTACCTTCTCCACCTCCAGCATCCAGCGCGAGGTCAGCCACGCCCACGGGCACAGCGGGTCGAACCAGAAATCGGCGGGAGTCTTCTCCGGCATGACGTTCGGCTCCTCCATACGGCAACGGGCACTCGCGCGTACAACCGCGCGCCGCCCGGACGCATTCCCGGGCCCCGGGAGCGATCCGAGCGCCCCATGACATGCTGGCCGCGCCCTCTTTTTTCGCACGGAAGACACAAAGGAGACATGTGGTGCCCGGAGAGAACCTGACCCGCGACGAGGCGGGAGCACGGTCCCGGCTGCTCACCGTGCACGGGTACGAGCTGGTCCTGGACGTACGCGAGGCGGCAGGACCGGCGCCCGCCTCCGGGCCGCGGACGTTCCGTTCCACCACGACCATCCGTTTCTCCGCGCGCGAGGACGGCGCCGACACCTTCGCCGACCTCATCGCGCCGCACGTGCACTCGGTGACCCTCAACGGGGAGTCCCTGAACGTCGACCGCGTCTTCGACGGCTCCCGCATCCGGCTCGACGGGCTGCGCGCCGAGAACGAGCTGATCGTCGACGCCCGCTGCGCCTACAGCCGCACCGGCGAGGGACTGCACCACTTCACCGACCCGGAGGACGGCGAGACCTACCTCTACACCCAGTACGAGCCGGCCGACGCCCGCCGGGTCTTCGCCAACTTCGAGCAGCCCGACCTCAAGGCGCCCTACGACGTCACCGTGCTCGCCCCCGAGGGCTGGACGGTGCTCGCCAACGGGGCCGCCACCGGCGCCTCGGCTCCCCCGGAGGGCGGCGGCGTCCGGCACACCTTCGCCACCACCAAGCCCATCTCCACCTACATCACGGCGATCCTGGCCGGCCCGTACCACCACGTGCGCGACCACTACTCCCGCACGTTCGACGACGGCACCACGCTGGAGATCCCGCTCGGCGCGCTGTGCCGCAAGGGGCTGGCCAAGCACTTCGACCCGGAGGAGATCTTCGCCACCACCAAGGCGGGGCTCGACTTCTTCCACGACCACTTCGACTTCCCGTACCCCTTCGGCAAGTACGACCAGGCGTTCGTGCCCGAGTACAACCTCGGCGCCATGGAGAACCCGGGCCTGGTCACCTTCCGCGAGGAGTACGTCTTCCGGGGCCGCACCACCCGCGCCTCCTACCAGGCCCGCGCCAACACCCTGCTGCACGAGATGGCGCACATGTGGTTCGGCGACCTGGTCACCATGGAGTGGTGGGACGACCTGTGGCTCAAGGAGTCCTTCGCCGACTTCATGGGCGCGTACGCCTCCCACGGCGCCACCCGCTTCGACGAGGCCTGGATCACCTTCGCCAACCGCCGCAAGGCCTGGGCGTACCGCGCCGACCAGCTGCCGTCCACCCACCCCATCACCGCCGACATCCGCGACCTCCAGGACGCCAAGCTCAACTTCGACGGCATCACCTACGCCAAGGGCGCCTCCGTCCTCAAGCAGCTGGTCGCCTACGCCGGCGAGGAGGCGTTCCTCGAAGGTGCCCGGCGCTACTTCAAGCGGCACGCGTACGGCAACACCCGGCTGTCCGACCTGCTGTCCGTCCTCACCGAGACCTCCGGCCGCGACATGGCCGAGTGGGCCCGCGCCTGGCTCCAGACCGCCGGGCTCAACTCGCTCACGCCGCAGGTGCGATACGACGCGGACGGCCGGATCGCCGAGCTGGCCGTCGAGCAGGACGCGCCCGAGGAGCACCCCACGCTGCGCCCGCACCGGGTGCAGATCGGGCTCTACCGGCTGGACGGCGGCCGGCTCGTCCGGTACGCGCGCGCCGGCGCCGATGTGACCGGCGCCCGTACGGTGGTCGACGCGCTGGCGGGCGCCGAGCGGCCCGAGCTGGTGCTGGTCAACGACGAGGACCTGACGTACTGCAAGACCCGGTTCGACGCGGCGTCCCTGGACACCCTGCGCCGGCACCTGGGCGACATCGAGGACCCGCTGGCCCGCGCGCTGTGCTGGTCGGCGCTGTGGAACCTCACCCGCGACGCGCTGCTCCCGGCCGCCGACTTCCTGGAGCTGGTGCGGCGGTTCGGCGGCGCCGAGACGCAGATCGGCGTCCTCCAGATGGTGCTCACCTGGGCCGATTCGGCCCTGGAGTGGTACCTGCCCCGGGCGCGGCGGGAGGCCGAAGCCGTCCGGCTGGCGGAGGCGGCCCGGGCGGAGCTGCGGCGCGCCGAGCCGGGCAGCGACCACCAGCTGGCCTGGGCCCGGTTCTTCGCCGGCCGGGCGGTCACCGACGCCGACTTCGGGCTGCTGGAGGGGCTGCTGTCCGGCAAGGAACGGATCGCGGGGCTGGTCGTCGATCAGGAGCTGCGCTGGACGATGCTGCTGCCGCTGGCCGCGCACGGCCGGGCCGGTGAGGCGGAGCTGGCGGACGAGCTGACCCGGGACGACACCGCCTCGGGCCGCCGCCACCAGGTGCGCTGCCTGGCGGCGCGGCCGTCCGCCGAGGTGAAGGAGGCCGCCTGGGAACAGGTGGTGGAGTCGGACGCGCTGTCCAACGCGCTGGTGGAGGCCACCATCGACGGCTTCGCCCGGCCGGGGCAGGACGCGCTGCTGGCGCCGTTCACCGACCGCTACTTCGCGGCGATCGAGCGGGTGTGGCGGGAGCGGTCGATCGAGATCGGCATGGCGGTGGTCCGCGGGCTGTTCCCGGGTCTCCAGCAGGAGCGGGCGACGCTGGACGCCACCGACGCCTGGCTGGCGGCGCACCAGGACGCGGCCCCGGCGCTGCGCCGGCTGGTGCTGGAGCAGCGGGACGATCTGCACCGGGCGCTGCGCGCGCAGGAGGACCGGGCCGGCTGACCGGCGGGCGGGGGCGGGGGCGGACGGCGCGGGAACGTACCGTCCGTCCTCGCCTCGGTACGCCGGGGTCGCGCCGGGGATCCGGCGGCGCCCGCGGTCCTGAGCCGCCGTCACCCGTGGGGCCCGCGGGGTGCCGGTGGCGGGTTCGGCCGGATCGGTGGGGCGGTTCGCCCCTCATTGCCCCGATCCTTGCGCGTAGATACCCCGGGCACGATTTCTTCAATCGTCCCTGACAGGAATGCGACAACTATCTTGTAAAGCCATTACATCAGGTGATCATTTACGTATGATGACCGGTCATCCGGTTCCGGAATCCGAACAAGGATGCCCATGTCACATACTTCTCCCCTGTCCCCCGCTGCCCCACGCAGGAGACGATCGGCCCGGGCCACCCGGGTCGTGCTCGCCACCGGGCTGGTCAGCGCCCTGGCCATCACGGGGGCGCTGCCCGCGTTCGCCGCCGAGAGCGACGCGCTCACCCGTTCGGCCGCCGACAAGCCGATCGACGACAAGTTCGGCACCCACGACGCCACCCTGCTCGCCGAGGCCAAGGCGTCCGGTGAACCGCACGTCACCCTGATGATCGCCACCGAGCCCGGCGAGACCGACGAGGTCAGCGACGCGCTCGACGCGCTCCCGGGGGCGTCGGTCGGCTACACGCTCGACGAGATCGGCTACGTCCGCGCCACCGTGCGCACCGGCGCCGCCGACGACGCGATCGACGAGGCCCGCGCGCTCTCCTCGGTGTACGCGATCGACCTCAACGAGGAGATCCAGGTACCGGATCCGCTGCCCGACGCCGGGCGCGGCCCCGGCGGCGGGAACGGCAGCGGCACCAGCTACCCGGCGCCCGACGCGACCACCAAGGCCGCCAACCCGTACCAGCCCTCCCACGAGACGGGCGCCGTCGACTTCGTCAAGCAGAACAAGAAGTACGACGGCCGCGGCGTCACCATCGGCATCCTGGACACCGGCGTCGACCTCGCCCACCCCGCGCTCCAGGAGACCACCACCGGCGAGACCAAGATCACCGACTGGGTGACCGCCACCGACCCGATCGTCGACAACGACGGCTCGTGGCGTCCGATGACCACCAAGGTCTCCGGAGAGACGTTCAGCTACAACGGCCGCGACTACAAGGCGCCCGCCGGCGAGTACTACGTCTCCATCTTCCGGGAGAACATCGCCGCCGGTGAACTGGGCGGCGACGTCAACCGCGACGGCCGCACCGACGGCTCCTGGGCCGTGCTGTACGACCCGGCCGCCGGCACCGTCCGGGTGGACCTGAACAACGACGGCGACTTCACGGACGAGACCCCGATGAAGCCGTACCGGGAGAACCACGACGTCGGCTACTTCGGCACCGACAACCCGGACACCGCCGTCGCCGAGGCCGTCCCCTTCGTGGTGGAGATCCGCGAGGACGTCCCCATGGACCCCTACGGCGGTGACTGGATCGGGCAGACCGCCGACTTCGTCAACATCGGCATCGTCTCCGGACGGCACGGCACCCACGTGGCCGGCATCACCGCCGCCAACAGCCTGTTCGCCGGCCAGATGAACGGCGCCGCCCCCGGCGCGCAGCTCGTCTCCTCGCGCGCCTGCCGCTTCGGCGGCGGCTGCACCGCCACCGCCATGTTCGAGGGCATGATCGACCTCGTCGTCAACCGCGACGTGGACCTGGTCAACGTCTCCATCGGTGGCCTGCCCGCGCTGAACGACGGCAACAACGCCCGCGCCCGGGTGTACAGCGAGCTGATCGACACCTACGACGTCCAGCTCTTCATCTCGGCCGGCAACGACGGCCCCGGCGTCAACACCGTCTCCGACCCGTCGGTCGCCGACAAGGTCGTCAGCGTCGGCGCCGCCATCTCCAAGGAGACCTGGGCGGCCAACTACGGCTCCGGCGTGACCACCAAGTACGCCATGCTGCCGTTCTCCTCCTCAGGACCGCGCGCCGACGGCGGCTTCAAGCCCACCATCACCGGGCCCGGCGCCTCCATCAACGCCATCCCGATGTGGCAGCCGGGCGCCCCGGTCGCCGAGGCCGGCTACGACCTGCCGCCCGGGTACGGCATGCTCCAGGGCACCTCGATGTCCTCGCCGCAGGTCGCCGGCTCGGCCGCGCTGCTGCTGTCCGGCGCCAAGCAGCGCAACATCGAGCTGTCGGCCGCCGATCTGCGCACCGCGATGATCTCCTCCGCCGACCCCATCGCCGGGGTGCAGGCGCACGAGCAGGGCGCCGGTCTGGTCGACACCGTCGCCGCCTGGAAGCTGATCACCAAGGGCGCCACCGCCCACGAGTACACGGTGAAGGCCCCGGTGAGCAGCGATCTGGCCGAGTACCTGGCCACCCCGGGCTTCGGCACCGGCGTGTACGACCGGGAGAGCGCCCCCAAGGTCGGCGAGCGCAAGACGTACGACATCACCATCACCCGTACCAGCGGCCCCGACCGCAACGTCCAGCACAAGCTCACCCTGGACAACAACCACGACAAGACCTTCTCGCTGGTCGGCAAGAGCACCGTCTCGCTGCCGCTCAACAAGCCGGTCACCGTGCAGGTCCAGGCCAAGCCGCGCTCGACCGGCGCGCACAGCGTGCTGCTCGGCGTCGACGACCGCTCCACCAAGGGCGTCGACCTGCACGTCCTCAGCACCATCCTGGTGACCGAGAAGCTGGCCGCCCCCTCCTACGCGGTCACGAAGTCCGCCACGGTGCAGCGCAACGCCAGCACCTCGTACTTCGTGAAGGTTCCCGAGGGCACCAAGACCCTGGAGGTGCGGCTCGACGGCCTCACCGAGGGCAGCCAGACCCGGTGGATCGCCATCACCCCCTGGGGCACGCTCGCGGACAACTCCTCGACCGTCAACTGCTACCCCAACTACGACAACCCGGCGAACACCTGCCGCCCCGACCTGCGCTCCTACGACAACCCGACCCCGGGCGTCTGGGAGATCGAGGTCGAGGCCCGGCGCACCTCGCCGCACCTCAACAACCCCTACACGCTGACCGCGACCGCGCTCGGCACCGTCTTCGACCCGGACACGGCCACCGTCGAGGAAGCCGTCATCGGCACCCCCGTCCCGGTGAGCTGGGAGGTCAGCAACGCCCTCGCCCCGGTGGAGGGCACCCTCGCCGCCGGTGAGCTGGGCTCGGTCCTCACCGACCGGCCCACCATCGCCACCGGTGAGTACCAGACCAGCACGATCGAGCTGGCCGAGGGCGTCACCCGCTTCGAGGCCGTCATCGGCAACACCTCCGACCCGGCCGCCGACCTGGACCTGTACGTGTACCGGGACGGCACCCTGGTCGGCCAGGCGGCCTCCGGCGGCTCCGAGGAGAGCGTGGTGCTGACCGACCCGGCGGCCGGCACGTACACCGTCGAGGTGCACGCGTACGCCGTACCGTCCGGCTCGACCGCCTACGACTACCGGGACGCCTACCTCTCCCCCGACCTCGGCTCGGTCGCCGTGGACGAGGAGCAGGTCATCTCGCTGGCCAACGGCGCGACCGCCGCGATCGACGCCGAGGTCACCGTCGTGGCCGCGGCCGGCGACGCCTCCGCCGGACGTGAGTTCTTCGGCGAGGTGCGGCTGCTCAACGCCGCCGGCACCGTCACCGGCAGCGGCGGCATCATCATCGAGAAGGTGAGCGGCGCGTAAGGGGTCTCCCCCTGCCGTTACGGGCACCGGGGCGGGCGCGGCACGGTCGCGCACCGCCCCGGTGTCCGTATGGCGTGGAAGGATGACCGGACGGAGTACGGACGCACAAAGGAGAACTGGTGCCTGGCACGAATCTGACCCGCGAGGAGGCCCGGGAGCGGGCCCGGCTGCTGAGCGTGGACAGCTACACGATCGCGCTCGACATCTCCGGTGCCCAGGAGGGCGGCACCTTCCGCTCCGAGACCACCGTGCACTTCACGGCGCGGGAGGCCGGGGCGAGCTTCATCGATCTGGTGGCCCCCTCGGTCCGGCACATCGCGCTCAACGGCGAGGTCCTGCCGGCCTCCGACGTCTTCGCCGACTCCCGGATCGCCCTGCCGAACGTCCTGGCCGGCCACAACGAACTGGTCGTCGTCGCCGACTGCGCCTACACCAACACCGGCGAGGGCCTGCACCGCTTCGTCGACCCGGTGGACGAACAGGCCTACCTCTACACCCAGTTCGAGGTGCCCGACGCGCGGCGGGTGTTCGCCTGCTTCGAGCAGCCCGACCTGAAGGCCACCTTCCAGTTCACCGTGCGGGCGCCCGAGGGCTGGACGGTCATCTCCAACGCGCCGACCCCGCAGCCCGCCGACAACGTCTGGCGGTTCGAGCCCACCCCGCGCATCTCCAGCTACATCACGGCGCTGATCGCCGGCCCGTACCACTCGGTGCACAGCAGCTGGGAAGGGCCCGGCGGGCGTTCGGTGCCGCTGGGCATCTACTGCCGGCCCTCCCTCGCCGAACACCTGGACGCCGAGGCGATCTTCGCCGTCACCCGGCAGGGCTTCGACTGGTTCGAGGAGAAGTTCGACTACCCCTACCCGTTCGCCAAGTACGACCAGCTGTTCGTCCCGGAGTTCAACGCCGGCGCGATGGAGAACGCGGGCGCCGTCACCATCCGCGACCAGTACGTCTTCCGCTCCAAGGTCACGGACGCGGCGTACGAGATGCGGGCCGAGACCATCCTGCACGAGCTGGCCCACATGTGGTTCGGCGACCTCGTCACCATGGAGTGGTGGAACGACCTGTGGCTGAACGAGTCGTTCGCCACCTACACCTCCATCGCCTGCCAGGCCCACGCGCCCGGCAGCCGCTGGCCGCACGCCTGGACCAGCTTCGCCAACTCCATGAAGACCTGGGCGTACCGGCAGGACCAGCTGCCGTCCACCCACCCGATCATGGCCGAGATCCGCGACCTGGACGACGTCCTGGTCAACTTCGACGGCATCACCTACGCCAAGGGTGCCTCCGTCCTCAAGCAGCTGGTCGCCTACGTCGGCATGGACGCGTTCTTCGCGGGCGTGCAGGCGTACTTCAAGCGGCACGCGTGGGGCAACACCCGGCTCAGCGATCTGCTGAGTGCCCTGGAGGAGACCAGCGGCCGGGACCTGGGGGCCTGGTCCAAGGCGTGGCTCCAGACGGCCGGCATCAACGTGCTGCGCCCTGAGATCACGGTCGACGGGGACGGCGGCATCACCTCCTTCGCCATCCGCCAGGAGGCCCCGGCCCTGCCGGCCGGCGCCACCGGCTCCCCGACGCTGCGCCCGCACCGGATCGCGATCGGCCTGTACGAGCTGACCGACGGCGCGCTGGTGCGGCGCGAGCGGATCGAGCTGGACGTCGACGGCGAACTGACCGAGGTGCCGCAGCTGATCGGGCAGATCCGGCCCGCCGTCATCCTGCTCAACGACGACGACCTGTCGTACGCGAAGGTGCGGCTCGACCCGGAGTCGCTGACCGTCGTCACCCGCCACCTGGGCGACTTCACCGAGTCGCTGCCGCGCGCGCTGAGCTGGGCGTCGGCCTGGGACATGACCCGGGACGGCGAACTCGCCACCCGGGACTACCTGGACCTGGTGCTCTCCGGCATCGGCAAGGAGAGCGACATCGGCGTGGTGCAGTCGCTGCACCGGCAGGTGTCCCTGGCGCTCGACCTGTACGCCGACCCGGCGTGGCGCGAGAGCGGCCTGCTGCGCTGGAGCGAGGCGGCGCACCGGCATCTGACGGAGGCCGCGCCGGGCAGCGACCACCAGCTGGCGTGGATGCGGGCGCTGGCCTCGGTGGCCCGCACGGACGAGCAGCTGGAGCTGCTGGCCGGGCTGCTGGACGGTACGCGGACGGTGGAGGGGCTGGCCGTCGACACGGATCTGCGCTGGTCGCTGCTCCAGCGGCTGGCGGCGACCGGGCGCGCGGACGAGAAGGAGATCACGGCGGAGCTGACGCGGGACCGCACCTCGGCGGGCGAGCGGCACGCGGCGTACGCGCGGGCGGCCCGGCCGACCCGGGAGGCGAAGGCCGAGGCGTGGGCGCTGGTGGTGGAGAGCGACAAGCTCCCCAACGCGCTCCAGGAAGCGGTGATCGGCGGCTTCGTGCAGACCGACCAGCGCGAGCTGCTCGCCTCGTACACGCCGGAGTACTTCGCGGCGCTGAAGAACGTGTGGGAGACCCGCAGCCACGAGATGGCGCAGCAGATCGCGGTGGGCCTGTACCCGTCGATCCAGGTGAGCGAGGCGACGCTGACCGAGACGGACGCCTGGCTGGAGGCGGCGAAGCCGTCGGCGGCGCTGCGGCGGCTGGTGACCGAGTCCCGGGCGGGCGTGGAACGCGCACTGCACGCCCAGGCGGCGGACAAGGCGGCGGCCCGGCGCTGAGCCCTTCCCGGGTGGGCGGCCGGGCTCCGTGGAGTCCGGCCGCCCGCCCGGTGGGTCGTGGTCCGGTGGGCCGTGGTCCGGTGGTGCCCGGCGGACGCCACCGCGGGAAACGGGCCGCCCGGGCCGGCCGTACCCGCGCGGCCCCCGCCATGACGGTCAGCCGGGTGCCGGCCGCGCGCGCTGTCACGGCGGCCCGTCACATATCGGTGTCAGGTGCCGCCGCGGCCGCCCGGGCGACCAGGGCGCGGGTGGCGCGGGCCAGTTCCGGTGGGCCTTCGACGCGGTACGGCACGCCGACCGCGGCGAGGGCGGTGGCCAGCCACTCCCAGTCGTCCGGGCCCGTGCGGTATCGGCAGCGGTCCGGGCCGGCCGGTTCCAGGACGCCGGCCCGCGCCGTCAGCCGCCCCGCCACCGCCGCCGCCGGGGCGAGGAACAGCACCGATCCGCCCCCGGCGGGCGGCTCGGACGACCCCGCCGGTATGGCCGGAGCCGCCTGTCCCGCCGGTGCGAACGCGCCGGGTGGCAGCGGTCGCGGGCCGAACGTCGTACCCGGCACCCGCAGGGCGGAGATCCGGTCCACCCGGAACGTACGCCAGTCCGCCCGCGCCTCGTCCCAGGCCAGCAGGTACCAGCGGTGGTCCAGGAGCAGCAGGCGGTGCGGCTCCGCGCGCCGTTCGGTGGTGGTGCCGTCCCGGGCCGTGTGCCGGAACCGGACCCGGGAGCGCAGATGGGCGGCGGTGGCCAGCCGTCCCACGGTGTCGGGGTCGCCCGGATCTCCGGCGCCCGGTTCACCCGGCCCGGGCCGGGCTTCGGTGGCCGCCAGCAGGGCCTCGATCCGGCCGCGCAGCCGGGCCGGCAGCGCCGCCTCCAGCTTGCGCAGCGCGGTGTCGGCGGCCGGACCCGCCCCGTATCCGGCGGCGTGCCGCAGTCCCACCGCCGTGGCCACCGCCTCCTCGGCGGAAAGGACCAGCGGCGGTACGCCCTGCCCGGGCGGCAGCCGGTAGCTGCCTGCCCCGCCGGGGGACGACTCCACCCGGTAGCCCAGTTCCCGCAGCCGCCCGATGTCCCGGCGCAGGGTGCGCGGCGAGACGCCGAGCCGGGCCGCGAGGTCCGCTCCGGTCCTGGGCACTCCGGCGGCCAGGAGCGACAGCAGTTCCAGGGTGCGGGCACTCGGATGGGACACGCGCTCAAGCCTCGCACCGTCGCGGCCGGGTTGTGGCCGCGACGGCCTCTACCGTGACCGACCGATGGACGAGATGCGAGGAGGTCCCATGACGGTTGTCGTCACCACCCCCACCGGACAGGTCGGGTCGCGGGTGGTCGGGTTGCTGCTTCAGGCCGGGGTGCGGCCGCGGGTGCTGGTACGCGATCCGGCGCGACTGGCGCCTGGGGTCCGGGACCGGGTGGAGGTGCGGCGCGGTGATCTGACCGACGCCGATTTCGTGGCCGGGGCGATGGCGGGGGCCACGGCCGCGTTCCTCGTCGATCCGACCCCGCACGCGGTCGAGGACCCGGTGGGTACGTCGCGCCGCACCGGCGCCGGGCTGGCGCGGGCGGTACGGGAGAACGGGGTGGGGCGGGTGGTGTTCCTCAGCAGCGGCGGGGCGGAGCTGCGGCACGGCGCCGGGCACATCGACGGACTGGCCGCGATCGAGGAGCAGCTGGACGCCACCGGCGCCGACGTCACGCATCTGCGGTGCGGCTACTTCTACCCGAACCTGCTGCTCTCCCTGGAGGAACTGGCGGCCGGGGAGCTGAGCACGGCGGGCGACCCGGACCGTCCGCAGCCATGGGTGGACCCGCGTGACATCGGGGAGGTGGCGGCGGCCCGGTTGCTGAGCGATGCCTGGCGCGGGCGGGTGGTGCAGGGCGTGCACGGTCCCGAGGACCTGTCATGGCGGCAGGTCGCGCGGACGCTGACGGGGGCGCTCGGGCGCGGGATCCGGCTGCGCGTGGTGTCGGACGACGAGGTGCGGGCGGCGCTGGGCGGGGCGGGGCTGCCGCCGGGCGCGATCGAGGGGATCGTCGGGATGACGGCGGGCACCCGCGGGCTCACTCCGGAGCCGCCCCGGGACGTGCTCACCACCACCCCGACCACGCTCGCCGGCTGGGCGTACGCCCGGCTGCGGCCGCGGCTGGACGTGCGCTGACCCCCGCGCTCGCCGCGCGGGGGCGGCGGGCCGGGGGTGTGGGACCGCGCGGGGCGGTGGGGAGCCGATCCGTGCGCGGCGGGGCCGCGCGGGCGGTCAGCTCTGCTTGCCGCTCGGCTGCTTCTTGCGGTCGCCGAGGATCACCAGGCCGGTGATCAGGGCGAACAGCGCGATGGGGGCGGCCACGAACAGGCCCAGGGTCTCGATGGCGCTCAGGCCCGGGCCCGGGTCGTCGCCGTCCTCCCGGTGCGCCGCCTGGGCGAGCGGGGAGGTCATGAGCAGCATCAGCAGCGTGCCGGCCGTGAGGGCTCCGGCGCGCAGACCGTGCCTGCTCGCCTGCTTCTGCCCACGGGCGTTCTTGTTCGCGTTCACCACGCCCCCACAGTAACGAACCCCTTCCGGGCCTTCTCCCACGCCCCCGCCGTTTCGTACCGGATCAGTGCGGATCGGCGTGCGTGAGCCCGGCGGTCGGCTCGGAGGTCAGGGGCAGCTCGGCGGCGGACAGTGGCTGCTCGGAGGTGAGCGGGGTGGTACCGGCGGGTGCGGGTTCGCTGGTCAGCGGCGGGTCCAGGGCGCGGGCGGCGGCGTCGGGGTCGGTCAGCTCGGACAGGTCGAACTCACCGGTCTCGTCCCACGGCATGGGGGGCAGCTCGTCCTGCGGGACGGCGGGCTCCCCGATCAGCGCGGGCGGAAAGGGGGCGACGGCGGGTTTGCTGGGTGCGGCCACGGGCCTCACTCCGTTCACGGGCGGTAACGCGGACTTCGGTGCCCTCGTTGCCCTACCCAGTCAACGCCACCCCATCCGTCCCCGCGACCGGAATTGCGGGAAAGCGAGCGATATCACCCACGGTCGGCGAAAAGATTTGCGGTCGGCCCGGGGTCAGGCGGAGGACCGTCCCTCGATCCGGGCCAGTGCGTCGTCCGCGCCGTACGGCTGGAGATACGGCAGCCACCGCGGATCGCGGTGGCCGGTACCGATGATGCGCCAGGCGAGACCGGACGGCGGCCCCGGCTTGTGGCGCAGCCGCCAGCCCAGCTCGGCGACCTGCCGGTCGGCCTTGATGTGGTTGCAGCTGCGGCAGGCGGCGACCACGTTGTCCCAGGCGTGCGCGCCGCCCCGGCTGCGCGGGATCACGTGGTCGACGCTGGTGGCGACAGCGCCGCAGTACGCGCACCGGCCGCCGTCCCGGGCGAACAGCGCCCGGCGGGTCAGGGGCACGGCGCCCCGGTAGGGGACACGCACGAACCGTTTGAGCCGCACCACGCTGGGGGCGGGTATGGCGTGGGTGGCGCTGCGCATGAGGGCGTCCGAGTCCTCCAGACTCACCGCCTTGTCGTTGAGCAGCAGGATGAGCGCGCGGCGGATGGGGACGACGCCGAGAGGTTCGTACGAGGCGTTGAGGACCAGGACTTGTGGCACGGATGCCCTCCAGTTCCGTCGGCGGCACGTGGCTCGCGCCGGGACGATCTCCCACAGTGTGTCCCGGCCACGGGGGATGGCGCCACCACGGACCGGTAATACACCGATGGTGTCATTCGCCACACCCGCCCCGTCCTGACCGTTTTTCCCCGGCGTCCCGGGGTGCGCGGCGCGATTACGGTGGACGGGTGATGAGGGAGCACTGGGAAGCCTGGCTGGGCACGGGCCTGCGGATCGCGCTGATCGTGGTGATAGCCCTCGTGCTGCGCGTGGTCGTGCGCCGGTCGATCAGCCGGCTGATCAAGCGCATGCACCGGGACGACAAGCGCCGCGCCGGCAGCCCCTCGCGCGGCTCCGCCCTGCTGGCCAACCCCGAGCGGCGCATCCAGCGCGCCGCCGCCATCGGCTCGGTGCTGCGCTCGGCCGCCTCCGTCCTGGTGCTGGGCACGGCGGCGCTGATGGTGCTCTCCCAGCTGAGCATCGAGCTGGGCCCCCTGGTGGCCAGCGCCGGGATCCTCGGGGTGGCGATCGGCTTCGGCGCCCGCAACCTGGTCACCGACGTGCTCAGCGGCATGTTCATGCTGCTGGAGGACCAGTACGGGGTCGGCGACCGGATCGACGCCGGCGAGGCGAGCGGCACCGTGGTCGAGATCGGGCTGCGGGTCACCACGCTGCGCGCCGACAGCGGCGAGCTGTGGTACGTGCGCAACGGCGAGATCAAGCGGGTCGCCAACCTCAGCCAGGGCTGGGCCACCGCGCAGCTGGACGTCGAGGTGCGGGCCGAGGCCGACTACGCGCAGGTGCACAAGGTGATCACCACCGTCGGCGAGGAGCTGCACGGCGGCGGACCGCCCTGGGACGAGCTGCTGTGGGAGCCGCTGGAGGTCCTGGGCCTGGAGTCGGTGTCGATGGACACCATGGTGGTACGGGCCAAGGGCAAGGTCGCGCCCGGCAAGGCCGCCACCGTCGAGCGCGAGCTGCGCCGCCGCGTCAAGGAGGCGCTGGACGCCGCCGGGATCGCGCAGGTGGACCCGGCCGCCGTCACGCTGGAGAAGCTCCGAGCTGCGCCCCCGGGAACGCTCCGTAACACTGAGGGGTGAGGAGCGAAGCGACCTGGGAGGCGATTCCACGATGCGCGCACTGACGTACACGGATTACGACGACCCCTCGGTGCTGCGGGTCACCGACCAGCCCGAGCCGCACGCCGGACCCGGCCAGGTCCGTATCGCGGTGCACGCGGCGGCGGTGAACCCGATCGACTGGAAGATCAGGCGCGGACTGTTCGACGACACCTCCCCGCTCGCCTTCCCCGCGATCCCCGGCTCGGACGCCTCCGGCGTGGTCGACGAGGTCGGCCCCGGGGTGGCCGGGGTGTCGGTCGGCGACGAGGTGTTCGGCTCCGGGCGCAGCGCCTCCGCGCAGTACGCGGTGCTCGACCACTACACGGTGAAGCCGCCCGAGCTGACCTGGGAGCAGGCGTCCGGGCTGCCGATGGCCACCGAGACCGCGCGGCGCGCGCTCGGACTGCTCGGGCTGCGGGCAGGCCAGACGCTGCTGATCGAGGGCGCGGCCGGCGGCACCGGCAGCGCGGCGGCGCAGTTCGCGATCGCCGACGGCCTCACCGTCATCGGCACCGCCAGCGACCGCAACCAGGACTATCTGCGCTCGCTGGGGGTGCGGCCCACCACGTACGGGGCCGGGCTGAAGGACCGGGTGGCGCGGCTGGCGCCGGACGGGGTGGACGGGGTCTTCGACACGGCCGGCTCCGGCTCGCTGCCCGAGCTGATCGAGATCGCCGGCGATCCGGGCCGGGTGGTGACCATCGCGGACTTCTCGGCGCCGCAGTACGGGGCGCGGGTCACCTCCGCGATGTCGGACGACCCGGCGTACGACGCGCTGCCGCAGGCGGCCGAACTGGCCCGGGAGGGGCGGTTCACGGTGGCCATCGACTCGGAGTACCCGCTGGACGCCGGCGCCAAGGCGCACGAGCGCAGCGAGGGCGGCCATGTGCGCGGGAAGATCGTGCTGAAGGTCTGGTGACCCACCGGGGCGGGTCCGAGAATGATCCGCATGACACGCACTGCTGGGGATGTACGGATCCGCCCCTACCGGCCCAGAGACGCCGTGGACGCGGCGGCACTGCGGCGGATCTGTGTACGCACCGGGGAACTGGGCGGGGACGCCCGGGGCCACTTCCACGACCCGGGCGTCCTGCCCGCGCTCTTCGCCACCCCGTACGCCGAACTCGACACCGGCCTGGCCTTCGTGGCGGACGACGGCGACCCGGACGGGCCGATCGGCTACATCGTGGGCGCGCCCGACACCGAGGCGTACTACCGCGACTTCCGGGCCCGGTGGCTGCCGCGGATACGCGACCGCTTCCCGGTGCTGCCCGGCCGCACGGACCGGGACGGGGAGTTGCGCGCGCTGCTGCACGAGCCGGAGCGCATGATCGACGCCGAGGTGGTGCGGGAGTACCCGGCACACCTGCACATCGACCTGCTGCCGCACGGGCAGCGGCGCGGTCTGGGCACCCGGCTGATGACGGCGTACCGCGACGCGCTGCGCGAGCGCGGCGTCCCGGGCCTGCATCTGGCGATGAACCCGGCGAACGCCGCCGCGCACGCGTTCTACCTGCGGTACGGCTTCCGTACGCTGCGCGAGCCGAGCGAGGAGAGCCCGGTGCTGCTGCTGGGGCTGCGGCTCTAACCGGGCGGCGCGTCCTGCGGGTACCGCTCCCAGGTGAGCAGGGTGACGGGGCGGCCCCTGATCTCGCGGTGCAGCGGCGGGTCGGGGGCCACCACGAAGCCGGCGGCGCGGGCGACGGCGTTGGAGGGGGCGTTCTCCGGCTCGATCCGCAGGATCACCCGGCGCACGGCCAGCTCGCGCAGCGCGTACTCGGCGAGCACCCGCACCGCGCGCGCCGCCAGGCCCCGGCCCCGGTGGGCGGGCCCGACGGTGTAGCCCAGCTCGGCCTCGCGCGGGGCGTCCGGGTTGGGGAAGAGCACCACCTCGCCGAGCGGGGTGCGGCCGTCGACGGTGATGGCCAGCTGGACCCGGCGGCCCTCGGCCCGGTGATCGAACGCCTTGGCGAGGTAGTCGTGCGCCGCCTCCAGGTCGAACGGGGAACGCAGCGGGGTGAAGCGGGCGATGTCCGGGTCGTCGAACAGCGCGACCATGGCCGCGCTGTCCTGCACCGTCCACTCCCGCAGCCGTACGCCGTGGCCGGCCGGCCGCAGCGGGGCCGGGGGCAGCTCGTATACGGATTCGTCGCCGGTCATGCTGGTGATCTTGCCCAATGATCACCGATCTTGGAAGCGGTTGATCAGCGGAGGGAAACCGGCGCGGCGGCCGGCCGGAGGGTTCCGTCCGGCCGGCCGCCGCACCGGCGCGCGCGGGTCACACGCGGTCGCGGACCCAGATACCGGCCTCCTTCAGCGGGGCGGTGCCGCTGAACTGGCCGGCCGCGCAGGAGCCCTCGCGGAAGACGGCGCCCGAGCGCCAGTCGTCGGAGAAGTTCCAGTTGGTCCAGCCGATGCCCTTGGCGGCCATCAGGTCGAGGTAGCGCTGGGCGTTGGCGAAGTCGTTGGCCCCGTCGCCCGTGTAGTCCTGGGTGCCCCACTCGGTGACGAACACCGGCAGCTGGTCGGAGGCCCGGTCCAGGGCGGCGAGGTAGTTGTCGCGGTGCGAGGCGGCGTAGAAGTGGAAGGTGTACGCGATGTTCTCCGCGTCGACCGGGTTCGCGATGATCTCCCGCTCGTCGGAGCCCTCGGAGACGCCGAGCGAGGACCAGCCACGGGTGCCGACCAGCACGACGGCGTCCGGGGAGCCCGCCCTGACCACCGGGATCAGCTCCTCGGCATAGCTCTTGATGCTCTGCCAGCTGACGCCGTTGGGCTCGTTGGCGATCTCGTACAGCAGGTTGTCCTGGTCGCCGTGGCGGTCGGTGATGTCGGTGAAGAACCGCTTCGCCAGGTCGGTGTTGGCGTTGGGGTCGCCGGGGGTGAGCATGTGCCAGTCGACGATCACGTACAGGCCGCGCGCGGTGGCCTGGTCGATGACGCGGCTCGCGAGGTCGGTGAAGTACTGCGGATCGGTCGCGTAGCCGTCCTCCTGGACGTAGGTGGACAGCCGCAGCACGCTCGCGCCCCAGTCGTGGGCGAGGGCGTCCAGGGACGCCTCGGTCAGGCAGTGCTCGAACCACTGGGTGCCGTGGCTGCTCATGCCGCGCAGCTGGACGGGGGTGCCGTCCTCGCCGCACAGCCGGGTGCCGCAGATCTCCAGGGCGCCGTGCTGCTGGTACGGGGTGACGGCCGACGGCTCGGGCCCGGTGGGGGCGGGCCCGTTCCCGGTGGAGGTCGCGGTGGCGGTGCCGCCGCCGAGCCAGAGGGCGGCGGCCGTACCGGCGGCGGTGAGCAGGGCGGCGAACGAGGCGAGCGCGCGGGTGGGGCGGGCCGGGCGGGATAACGAGCGGCTCATCGGATCTCTCCATTCGTGGTGGGGGGACGGAGAAAAGACCGATGCGACGGTAGGTGCAACCTGACGGGTGGTCAATGCGTGTCAGGGGATGACGGGACGGGCGACGGAGCGGGAACGGGGACGCGCGCCGGGCGGCCCGCGCGGAACAACATCGCGATCGCGACAAGATCCCCGCAAACCCTGTCTGGAATCCGTCCGGGCGGCCATACTTCTGGCCGTGGCCACACACGAGGGGGGAGGCCCGACCGTGACGCAGCCACCGCACTCCCCGGCGCGGCCCGGCCTGCCTCCACCCGGCCCGCCACCACCGGCCCTGCCGCCGGCTTCCCTGCCTGCCCCGCCGGCCGTACCGCCCGTACCGCCGCCCGCCCCGCCGGTGCCGCCCCGGCCGCCCGGCAGACCCCGGCTGTCGGACTGGGCGAAAGGGGTGCGCTCGCTGCGCGCGGCGGCCCGTACCGAACCCGGCCGGCTGCGGATCATCGGCGCGGCCGTGGTCGCCGCCCTGCTGCTGTTCGGCGCGGCCACCGCCTGGCAGATCGCCGACCGCGCCGAGGCCGCCGACACCCTCATCGACTCCAGCCAGCCGCTGAGCGCGGAGGCCGCCGACATCTACCGCTCGCTCGCGGACGCCAACACCAGCGCCGCCGTGGCGCTGCTGACCGGCACCGGCTCCGACCCGCAGGTACGGGAACGGTACGAGGAGCGCGTCGCCACCGCCGCCGCCCTGCTGACCCGGGCCGCGGCGCACACCGGCAACTCGCCCCGCGCGCAGGAACTGACCGCCGAGCTGAACGCCGAACTCCCGGTCTACACCGGCCTGGTGGAGACGGCCCGGGCCAACGACCGGCTGGGCCTGCCGCTGGGCGGCGCCTATCTGCGGTACGCCGACAGCCGGATGCAGGAGGTCCTGCTGCCGGCCGCCGCGTCGCTGTACGCGCTGGAGACCGAGCGTTTCCAGCACGATGCCCGGCGGGCCGCCGACTGGCCGTGGTTCTCGCTGGCCGCCGCCGGCCTCGCGCTGGCCGTCCTGGCCTGGGTCCAGCGCCGGCACTGGCTGCGTACCCACCGGGTGTTCAACCAGGGGCTGCTCGCGGCGACCGGGGCGGCGCTGGTGCTGCTGCTGTGGCTGACCGGCTCGCACACCCTGGCCCGGGCGGCGCTGCACGACGCGGACCGGGGCGGCGCGCAGTCGCTGAGCGCCCTCAACGACGCCTGGATCGCGGCGCTCCAGGCCCGCGGCGCCGAGGGCATGACCCTGGTGGCGCGCGGCTCGGGCACCGGGTTCGAGGAGAGCTACCAGGAACGCATGACCGAACTGGCGGGCCTGCCCGCCGGCAACGGGGAGAACGGCGCGGCCGACGGCGACGCGGCGGACACCCCGCAGGGGCGGCTCGGCACCGCCTGGCAGCTGGCCGACGACGAGGCCGGCCGGGCCCCCGTCGAGGCGGCCCACGCGGCGGTCGGCGAGTGGCGCGGGCTGCACGAGGAGGCCAGGCAGCGGGAGAATGCCGGGGAGTACCAGGAGGCGGTGGAACTGGTCATCGGCGAGGGTTCCACGGGGGAGGCCTTCGACCGGGTGGACGAGGCGCTGGCGCAGGCACTGGCGCACGAACAGGACCAGTTCACCCGGGCCGCCGAACGGGCCGTGACGGCCAGGACCGGGCTGCTGGTCGGCGCGCTGTCCCTGGCGGTACTGGCGGCCGGCTGCGCCGTGCTGGGGATCAACCAGCGGCTGGCGGAGTACGGGTGAGCGGGTGGGTGCGGGGGCGCGTGCGGGTGCGGGTGCGGCTGTGAGGGAGGAGGGACGACGGTGACGGAACGGGCGCGGACAGACGCGGCGGGAGCGGCGAACGCGACGGGAGCTGAGCGCGCCGACGCGACGGCGGCAGGACCCGCGGGTACGGCAGGAGCGGACACCACGGCAGCGGGACCCGTGGACGCGACGGACCCGGCCGCGTCCGCGGCCTCCGCCGCGGCTGCGGCCCTCGCCTCGGCGCCAGCCCGGGCACGTACCCGGACCGGGACGCGTACCCGCCGACGGCGGCCCGGCGGCGGCCGTCCGCTGCTCACCGCCGCCTGCGGCCTGGCGCTGGCCGGCTGGATGCTGGCCGGCTCCCTGCCCTCCCCCGGCGACACCGCCGGTGCCGGCCACGCCCACGGCGAGCCGCCACCGGTCGCCGGCGGCCGGGTGGTCCAGGTGGACGACACCACGGACGACGACGACACCATCGGCTCGCTCGCCGCCCGCGAAACCTGCGCGAACGGCACCGACCCCGCCGCGTACAGCTGGTCGCCCTCCCGCGACGGCGGCGAAGCGGTCCGGCGGATCACCGAACGCGGCCGGCTGATCGTGGGCGTCGACCAGAACAGCTACCTGTGGGGCTACCGCGCCCCCGACGACCCGCAGACCGTCATCGGCTTCGACATCGACCTGGCCCGCGCGGTGGCCGCCGATCTGCTCGGCGACCCCGGACGCGTCACCCTGCGGCCCATCCCCACCGACCAGCGGATCCCGCTGCTGGAGAACCGGGAGGTGGACATGGTCATCCGCAGCATGTCCATCACCTGCGACCGCTGGGAGGCGGTGGCGTTCTCCGCCCCGTACTTCGACACCGGCCAGCAACTGCTCGCCCCCCGCTGGTCCGGCATCACCGGCTTCGACTCCTCGCTGGCCGGCATGCGGGTGTGCAGCGGCGACGACACCACCGCCCGCGTCCTGCTGGAGCGGGAGCCGCACGGCGCCGAACTGGTCACCGCCGGCGGCCACCTGGACTGCCTGGTGCGCATCCAGCTCGGCGAGGCCGACGCCCTGATGACCGACGGCGCGCTCGCCGCCGCCCACGCGGCGCAGGACCCCACCATGCGGCTGATCGGCGAGCCGATCAAGGAGGAGTCCTACGGCATCGCCATGAACCTCGACGACCAGGACCTGGTGCGCCGGGTCAACGCCATACTGGAGGACTACCGCTCCGGTGGCGACGGCAGTGCCTGGCAGCTGGCGTACCGGACCTGGCTCGCCGACTGGTTCCCGCCGGACATCTCGCCCGAGCCGGCCGCGCCCCGCTACCGGGACTGACGGTGAACCGCACCCGGGCGGGGGAAGGATCAAGCAGCAGTCGGAACCGAGCAGATCAGACCAGGTGAGCAGGCATGCAGCAGAAGCAGTGGCGGACGGGACAGAGGGGAGAACAATGGCCCCGGATTCCGGTCAACGGGTGCTGAGCCGGGAGGAAGTGGACCGCGCCCTCGTACGGCTCGCCGCCGAGCACGAGGCGATCGAGTCCTCCCTGCTCACCCTCCAGGACCACGCCGGCCGCCGGCTGCTCGAAGGCGCGCGGCTCACCGGGCTCACCCGCGAACGCTGGCAGCGTGCCGAGGCCACCGTCGCCGACCTGTGGTCCTGGTTCGAGACCTGCACCGAAACGCTCACCACCGCCCGTGAGCTGCGCGCCCGCCGCCGCTTCCCCGGACGCGAGGAACTGACCCGGCTCAGCCTGCTCCTGGAGGGCCGCAACCTGGTGATCTCCGGCGGCGAACTGCTCGCCGAACACACCAGCTGGCAGCAGCTGGTGGCCCGGATGAACCGCGGGTACGCCGAAGTCCTCGACGTCGTCGCCGCCGCCGACGCCGTGTGGTCCGCGCTGCCCGCCCGCATAGACCTGCTCTCCGCCGAACTGCGCCGGGTCAGCGAACTGGCCCACTCCGCCGGGGTGCGCCCCGGTACCCACCCGGCCGGCGACGACCTGGAACGGGTCACCGGCGAACTCACCGCGCTGCGCGCCGAGGTGATCTCCGACCCGCTGGCGTTCTGGCTGCCCGACCCCGGCCGGGCCACCCCCGGCGGAGGCCGCCCCGACACCGCACGCTACGACCGGGCCGCCCGCACCCTGGACGACATCCGGCGCGAGGTGGACGCCGTCTTCGGCGTGCGCAAGGACGCCGAAGCCCGGCTGCTGGGCCTGCGCGACGTGCTCTCCCGGGCGGACCGCACCCTCGCCGAGGCCCGCGCCGCCCGGGTCGAGGTGCTCTCCAAGATCGCCGCCAGCGAGGTGCCGGCCGTCAGCGGGCCGCCCGTCGCCCTCCAGCAACAGCTCGCCACCGCGGGCGACTACCGGCGCCGCGCCCAGTGGCACCGGCTCTCCCCGCTCCTGGACGCCCTGGAGGTGCGGGCCGAGGAGGAGCTGGAGCGGGCCCGTTCCTCCCTCTCCGCCGTCACCGCCCCGCTCGCGATACGCGCCGAACTGCGCGGCCGGCTCGACGCGTACCGCGCCAAGGCCGTCCGGCTCGGCAAGGACGACGACCCGCTGCTGGCCGAACGGTACGACGCCGCCCGCCGGCTGCTGTGGACCGCGCCGTGCGATCTGCGCGCCGCCGAGGGCGCCGTCCAGCGCTACCAGGAGGTGGCGGCCGACCTGCTCTCCCCGAGGAGCGAGCCATGAGCGGCACCGGGTCCGGGCCGCTCCCCTGCCAGCGGCCCGACTGCGCCGGCCGGTACGAGGACGTCGGCGACGGCCGGCTGTACTGCGACCTGTGCGGGCTCGCCCCGGTGCTGTCCCCGCGCGGCGACATCGGGACGGTGGCCACCGGGCTGACCGTTCCCCCGCAGCGCGGCCCCGCCCCTTCCCCTGAGCCGGAGCCGGAGCCGGCCTCGGCCTCGGCCGGTTCTGCCCCCCGGCCCGCCCCCGGGCCCGGCCCGGATTCCGGCGCCGGGCCCGGCTCCGCGCGGTCGCTGCCCAGCTCCCGCCTGTCGCACCGTTCCGTCTCCGGTTCGCTGTCCCGCTCCGGCGCCCACCCGTTCGCGGACCGCTCGGTGTCGGTCCGCAGCTCCCGGTCCACCGCCACCGGCTCCCGCCACCGGCTCGGCGCCGGCCTGGTGACCGTTCCCCCCGTACCGCGCCCCGACCCGCTCGACCAGGTGCTCGCCGACCCCGAAGTACCCGAGCGCAAACGCTTCTGCGGCAACAGCGACTGCGGCGAACGCGTCGGCCGCACCCGGGGCGACCGGCCGGGCCGCAGCGAGGGGTACTGCACCCGCTGCGGCCACCCGTACTCCTTCGTGCCCAAGCTGCGCCCGGGCGACCTGGTGCACGACCAGTACGAGATCGCCGGCTGCCTCGCCCACGGCGGCCTCGGCTGGATCTACCTCGCCCGCGACACCAAGGTCAGCAACCGCTGGGTGGTGCTCAAGGGCCTGCTGGACACCGGCGACGACGACGCCATGGAAGTGGCCATCTCCGAACGCCGCTTCCTCGCCGAGATCGAACACTCCACCATCGTGCGGATCTACAACTTCGTCGAACACCTCGACCGCCGCACCGGCAGCCTCGACGGCTACATCGTGATGGAGTACGTGGGCGGCCGGTCGCTGAAGGAGATCGCCAACGCCCGCCGCACCCCCGACGGCCGCCGCGACCCGCTGCCGGTGGAGCAGGCGTGCGCGTACGGCATCGAGGCGCTCGACGCGCTCGCGCATCTGCACAGCCGCCAGTTGCTGTACTGCGACTTCAAGGTGGACAACGCGATCCAGCAGAACGACCAGCTCAAGCTCATCGACATGGGCGCGGTGCGGCGGATGGACGACACCGGGAGCGCGGTGTGGGGCACGGTCGGGTACCAGGCGCCCGAGGTCGCCGAGATCGGGCCGTCCGTCGCGTCCGACCTGTACACCGTGGCGCGGACCCTCGCGGTGCTGACCTTCGACTTCCAGGGCTACACGACGGTCTTCCAGGACAGCTTGCCGGAGCCGGAGCACGTGGAGGTCTTCCAGCGGTACGAGTCGTTCTACCGGCTGCTCGTCCGGGCCACCGATCCGGACCCGGAGCGGCGGTTCTCCTCGGCGCAGCAGATGTCCGAGCAGCTGACGGGCGTGCTGCGGGAGGTGGTGGCGCTCCAGTCGGGGCAGCCGCAGCCGGCGCTGTCGCAGCTGTTCGGCCCGGAACTGCGGGTGCCGGACACCGAGCTGATGCCGGCCGTGGGCCGCGAGGTGTCGGCCCTGGGCGCGCGGCGGCGGCGCGGGAAGCACCCCCGGCCGGCGCCGGCGTCGCCGGCGGCGTCCGGCCCGCTGACCATGCCGGTGGACATCGAACGGACCGCCCTGTCGCTGCCGGTGCCCAAGGTCGCCCCGGACGACCCGAACGCGGGTTTCCTGTCGGGCCTGACGGCCGCCGCCCCGTCCGATCTGCTGGGCGCCCTGAACGCCGCCCCGGCGGACTCCGTGGAGCGGCGGCTGCGCGAACTGCGCGCGCTGCTCGAACTGCCGGACAGCCGGGGCCGGGAGAGCGCCCGCCTGTTGCTGGCCGGACTGGAGAACGAGTACGGCGACGACTGGCGGGTCGTCTGGTACCAGGGCGTGGCGGCACTGGCCACCGGCGACCTGGGGACGGCGGCGCTGTCCTTCGACGCGGTGTACGACGCGTTCCCGGGCGAGGTGGCGCCGAAGCTGGCGCTCGCGGTCTGCGCCGAGACCCTGGGCCAGCTGGACAACGCGGCCGACTACTACGAGCTGGTGTGGCGCACCGATCCCAGCCATGTCAGCGCGGGCTTCGGCCTGGCCCGGGTACGGCTGGCGGCCGGCGACCGCGAGCGGGCGGTGGCGGCGCTGGAGTCGGTGCCCGACACCTCGGCCCACCACATCGCCGCCCGGGTGGCGGCGGTACGGGCCCGGCTGCGGCAGCGTTCACCTGCGGAATCGCTCCTGCCGGACCTGCTGGCGGCGGGGCGGCAGGTGGAGGCGCTGCTCGCGGGCGGACTGGAACCATCGCTGGGTGAACAGCTGTCCTGTGAAGTGCTGGGGTCCGCGCTGGACTGGCTGCTGTCCGGCCATTCCGGACAGGATGGGCGGCTTCTGGGCACGCCACTGGAGGAGACGGGTATCAGACTGGGTCTGGAACGCTCCTACCGGCGGCTCGCGCAGTGGGCGCCGGACAGTAGTGAACGGATTGAACTGGTGGAGGCGGCCAACCGCTTCCGCCCGAGGACATGGGTGTGACGATGCCGCAGCTCGACCAACTCTCCGCCTGCCCCGGCTGCGGTGAGCCGTTGGATGCCGACGACGAGTTCTGCGGCAACTGCGGCCAACACCTGCGCACCCCTCCCCCGATGACAGCCCGCCCCGCCGCCCGCCGCCCCACCGCGCCGGGGGCGCGGGGCGCGGGAGCGCAGGGAACCGGACCGCAGAGCCCGGCCGCACCGGGCGCGGCAGCACCGGGCGCGGCAGCGCAGGGCACCGGACCACAGAGCCCGGCCGCACCGGGCGCGGCAGCGCAGGGGGCAACTCAGCGGGGCGCGGGAGCACAGGCCACCGGACCGCAGGCCACGGCACAGCCGGGCACCACGGACGGCGCCGGTGCCCGGCCACAGGCCACGGACCCCGCTGGTGCGGCGCCCCGCACCCCAGCGGCCCCCGCAGGCAACGGCGCGACGGTGCCGACCGGCACGCAGCCCCCCGGAAAGACGGCCCCGGCCGCGCCGCAGACCCCGGACGCGGCATCGACGTCCACACCCGATCGGCGACCGAACGACCCCGCCACCGGGGCCCCCGCCCTGGGCGGGCGGCCCCCGGCCGCCGGCCGGGCCCAGGCGCCCGCTCACCCCGGCGCCACGCCACCGGCGCCCGGCACCGGCGCGACCCCGGCCCGCCCCGCCGGGGCGCAAGCACCGGCCGGCGCGGTCTCGAACACCCCTGCCGCACCTCCGGATACAGCGGCGCCCGGCCCCGGAACCGCCCCGGTCCGGCCGGCTGGCACGGCACCGGGCAGCCCGGCCATGCCGGGCACCGGCAGCACGCCGACCGGTGCCCCCGGAACACCGGCACCGGCACCGGACGCCGCGCAGGCGCCTGCACCGCAAGCCCCCGGTATCGGTACACCCCAGCAGCCCACCGCCGCGAACACCCCGGCGCACGGCGCGGGTCCGAACCCCAGCGCGCCCGGCACCGCTCAAGGCCGCACCACCAACCCCGGTGCGGCAACCGGCAGCGACAACGCACCGGTCACGGCTCCCCCGGCCCAGGCCCCGGGCACGGCCGCCAACGGACCAGCCACCCCCACCGGTACGGCCTCGCAGCGCGCCGGACAGGGCCCGGAATCGCCACCGGCGGTAGGCGGAACCAGCGGCAGCAACGACAAGCCGTCCGCCGCACCCCGCGCACACACACCGGCGCCGAACCCCGGAAGCGCCCCGCAGCAGCCCGCCCCAGCGCCCGGCGCCGGACAGCACCCCGCAGCCAACAGCCCGCACCCGTCACCGGCAGCAGCTGCCCCCGGCAGCGGCGCCCCTTCGCAGGCGCCGGCGCCCGGTGCCGCGTCCAGCACCCCGGCCGCGCCCGCTGGAACCGCGCCGCAGCAGCCCGCCGCGACCACCCAGGCACACGACGGCAAGCCGAACGTTTCGGCTGCGGGTCCGGGTACCACTTCCCCGGCCATCCCCGGCCACTCCGCGGCAGGGGCCGGCAAGGGCAACGGCAAGGCCACGAGCCCGGCTCCCGCTTCCGCCCAGCGGTCCGGTTCGGCCGGGGCCGCCGCCGGAGCGACGCCCGACAACCCCGCACGGCCCGCACCCAGCGACCCGGCAGCGCAGGGGCCCGGGGCGGGTTCCGCCGCCGCTGCTCGTCCGGCTCAGCCTGCCGCCCCGGCAGCGTCGCCGAACGCGCCTTCCGCCGCCCCGGCGGCTCCGCCGCAGGGCGGGGCGTCTTCCGGGCCGGCCGGCGGGCAGGCCGGTGCGGGGCGGGGGGAGGCGTACACGCCCACCGAGCCGGACTTCACCCTGCCGCCGCCGCAGCCGCAGCCGCAGGGGCCCGCCGGGTCGGCGCGGGGGAAGGCCGCGCCCCGGGCGGCGTCGGCGCCGCCGTCGCAGCCGCCGTCCTCGGCCGCCCCGGCGCAGCCCGCCCCCGCGCAGCCCTCGTCGGCTCCGCGGCTGCCCTCCCTCGATCCGCGGGCCACTGCCGCCGCCTCCGTCGCAGCGTCCGCGTCCGCCGCGTCCGGGCCCACCTCCCCGTCCTCCGCGTCCGGGTCCACCTCCGCCTCCGCCGCGTCCGGGGCCCCCGCCTCCGCCTCCGCCGCCGGTTCCGGGGGCTCCGCCTCCGCCGCCAACTCCCTGGGCACCGCCCCCGCCGATCCGCGGGCCGCCGCCGATCCGCGGACGCGGGACGCTCGGCCGCCGAACCGCGAGACCCATCCCGTGCTGTGCGCGCTCTGCTCGAAGGGCCGGGTCGACGCCGACGGCTACTGCTCCGACTGCGGCCGGGCGCAGCCCGGCGAGCGTGATCATGTCGAGCGGGCGCTCGGCGGGGTGGCCGCCGTGACGGACCTGGGGTTGCGGCACCACCGCAACGAGGACTCGTTCACCGTCTCGGCCACCGCCCTCGCCGACGGTTCACCGGCGGTCATCGCCGTCGTCTGTGACGGCGTGTCCTCCTCCTCCCGGCCGCACGAGGCGTCCGCCGCCGCCTCCGAGGCGGCGGCGGAATCGCTGCTCGCCTCGCTGCCGCGCGGCGTCTCCGGTCAGCAGGCCATGCACGACGCCGTCCTGTCGGCCGCCCGCGCGGTCGCCGATCTGGCCGACGCCGCCGCCGAGCCCGGGCAGAACGCCCCGGCCTGCACGCTGGTCAGCGCGGTCACCGCCGGCGGCATCCTCACCGTGGGCTGGGTCGGCGACAGCCGCGCCTACTGGATCCCCGCCGAACGCGGCGCCGCCGCGGCCCGGCTGACCGAGGACGACTCGTGGGCGGCCCAGATGGTGGCCGCCGGGCTGCTCAGCGAGGCGGAGGCGATGGCGGACCACCGCGCGCACGCCATCACCGCCTGGCTCGGCGCGGACGCGGTCGAGGTCGAGCCGCACACCGCGTCGTTCAAGCCGGACCGGCCCGGCGTGGTGATCGTGTGCACGGACGGCCTGTGGAACTACGCCGAGTCCGCCGAGCAGCTGGCGCGGCTGGTGCCCGCCGGGGCCCGGGAGACCCCGTTGCCGACCGCCCAGCAACTGGTGCGGCACGCCCTGGAGTCGGGTGGCCACGACAACATCACCGTCGCGGTCATCCCGTTCCCGGTGGTGGATGTGGCGCGATGAGTACGGGGCCGGTCTTCGGCGTCGAGGTCTACCAGAACGAGTATCTGCACCGAGGCGCCGACGAGATGCACGCGATCGTCACGGTCACCGCCACCGGCGGTGACCGGTCCTCGGACGCCGCCGTGGTGATCATGGTGGACTGCTCGGGGTCGATGAACTACCCCTCCGCCAAGATGGACGCGGCCCGCCGCGCCACCGAGGCGGCCCTCGACACGCTGCGCGACGGCACCGCGTTCGCCGTGGTGGCCGGTACGCACCGGGCCAGGGAGGTCTAT
Organism: Streptomyces harbinensis; assembly: GCF_900116145.1. Lineage (GTDB taxonomy): Bacteria > Actinomycetota > Actinomycetes > Streptomycetales > Streptomycetaceae > Streptomyces > Streptomyces carpaticus. The sequence goes on from NZ_FPAB01000006.1 coordinate 141,147, forward strand.
CCGGGCGGGGGCCGGCTCGCGGTCGCCGACGCGGCCACCCGCGCGGCGGCGAGGCGGTCGCTGGGCGGGCTGACGGCGGACGGCGGCACCGCCATCAGCACCTGGCTGCTGCTCGCCGACCGGCTGCTGGCGACCTCCGGCGCCGCCGTCCGGCACGGGCTGCTGCTCACCGACGGCCGTAACGAGCACGAGGAGCCGGAGCGGCTGCGCGCGGCGCTGGAGCGGTGCGCGGGCCACTTCACGTGTGACGCGCGTGGCGTCGGCACCGACTGGGAGGTGCGGGAGGTCACCGAGATCGCCGGCACGCTCCTGGGCAGCGCCGACATCGTCGCCGAACCGGAGGACCTGACGGCCGACTTCACCGCCATGATGGAGGCGGTGATGGGCAAGGGCATCGGGGATGTGAGCCTGCGCCTGTGGACGCCGCTGGGCGCGTCGGTGCGGTACGTGAAGCAGGTGGCCCCCGCAGTCGCCGATCTCACCGGGCGCCGTGCCGAGGCACCGCCGCGCGCCGGGGACTATCCGACGGGTTCCTGGGGCGAGGAGTCCCGCGACTACCACCTCAGTGTGCGGGTGCCGCCGTGCGACGTGGGCCAGGAGATGCTGGCCGCCCGGGTGTCCCTGGTCGGCCCGGACGGGGTGACGGTCAGTGCCCGGCCCGGTCTGGTGCGCGCCGTGTGGACCGCCGATCCGGCCGCCGCCACCGCGCTCCATCCGCAGGTCGCCCACTACACCGGGCAGGAGGAGCTGGCCCGCGTCATCCAGCAGGGCGTCGATCTGCGCAAGCGCGGGGACACCGCCGGCGCCGCCGCCCGGCTGGGCCGGGCCGTCCAGCTGGCGCACGTCTCCGGCCACGAGCAGACCTCACAACTGCTCGCAAAGGTAGTGGACGTGGAGGATGCGGCGACCGGTACTGTTCGGCTGAAGGCGAAAGTCGCCGAGGCCGACGCGATGACCCTGGAGACGAGGTCGACGAAGACGGTCCGGGTAAAGAAGTAGTCGACATGAGAAGAATCAGCGGAAGCAGGGGGAGGCAGTAACATGCCGACGTGCCCGAACGGCCACCAGTCGGCGGCCGAGGACTGGTGCGAGGTGTGCGGGTACCGCATGCCGGCGCCCGCGCCCGCCGCCGCGATGCCCCCGCCGCCCGGAGCGTTCGGCCAGCAGCCCCCGGGTCCGCCCGGTCCCCCCGCGCCGCCGCCCGGCCCGCCCGGCTATCCGGCGGCCCCGCCGATGCAGCCCGCGCCGGCCGGCGAGCACTGTCCCCAGTGCCGTACGCCGCGTGAGGCGCAGGCCCCGTTCTGCGAGGGCTGCCGGTACAACTTCCTGACCAACTCCCCCACCACCTACATACCTCCGCTGCGTGCCGATGGGCCGCCGATACCCGGCGCACCGCCCCAGCACCAGCAGCCCCAGCACCAGCCTCCCCACCAGCCGCCGGCCCCGCCCCACCCCTACGGCCACGGCCACGGTCACGGCCACCAGCCGCCGCCCGCCCCGCCGGCGCCCGGTGGCGCCCCCGGCCAGACCGGCGACTGGGTGCTCCCGCCGCCCGCGCAGCAGCCCCCGCAGCAGGCCCCCGGCGGCTACGGCTACCCGCCGCGCGGCGGCGCGTGGATGGTGACGGTCGGCCCCGACCCCGACTACTTCCAGGCCATGATGCGCCGCTCCGGCCCCGAGGCCGCGCAGCTGAGCCTGCCGCCGTACGCACCACCCCGCCAGCTGCCGCTGAGCGGACCGCAGGTCACCGTCGGCCGCCGCCGCCAGTCCACCGGCGAGAGCCCGGACATCGACCTGTCCCAGCCGTCCGAGGACCCGGGAGTCTCCCACCAGCACGCCGTGCTCGTCCAGCAGCCGGACGGCAGCTGGGCGGTGGTCGACCAGGACTCCACCAACGGGACCACGGTCAATGGGTCGGAGGATCCGATCCAGCCGTTCGTTCCGGTACCGCTGCGCGAGGGAGACCGCGTGCACGTCGGTGCCTGGACCACCATCACGCTCTACAGGGGATAGGAGCAGTCTCAGTGGACCAACCCGCCATATCTGTCAGCGGGCTGCGGAAGACATACGGGGATGTGCAAGCGGTCGACGGGGTGACCTTCGAGGTGGCGCCCGGCGAGTTCTACGGCATTCTGGGGCCCAACGGCGCGGGCAAGACCACCACGCTGGAGATCGTCGAGGGGCTGCGCCGCCCCGATGAGGGCACGGCCGAGCTGTTCGGCATCCCCTCCTGGCCGCGCAACTACGAGCTGCTGCGCCGGATCGGCGTCCAGCTCCAGGCGACCGCGTTCTTCGAGAAACTCACCGCGCGCGAACAGATCCACACCTTCGCCGATCTGTACGAGGTGCCGCGCGAACGCGCGGACGCCATGCTGGAGTCGGTCGGCCTCACCGAGAAGGCCGACGTGAGCGACACGGAGCTGTCGGGCGGCCAGGCCCAGCGGCTGTCGATCGCCTGTGCCCTGGTGCACGATCCGGAGCTGGTGTTCCTGGACGAGCCGACCACCGGTCTCGATCCGCAGGCGCGCCGCAACATGTGGGATCTGCTGCGCGAGATCAACGCCGCCGGCCGGACCGTGGTGCTGACCACCCACTATCTGGACGAGGCCGAGGTCCTGTGCGACCGCGTCTCGATCATGGACGCCGGCCGGATTCTGCGCACCGGCCCGCCCGCCGAGCTGATCTCCGAGCTGGGTGTGAAGACCCTGGAGGACGTGTTCCTCCAGCTGACCGGCCGGGAGTTCCGCCAGTGAGCCGTAGCCTCGGGGGGCTCGTTCCCCTCTCCAGAACCATGGTGCTCGGCCTGGTGCGGGACCGCACGGCCGTGTTCTTCATGCTGATCTTCCCGCTGATGTTCCTGGTGCTGTTCGGCGCGCTCTTCCAGGACACCTCGGTCTCGCGCTCGCCGATCGCCCAGGTCGGCGACGTCGAACTGCTGGAGGAGTTGCCGGCGGACTACCGCGCCGACCTGGACAAGGTGGTGGAGCTGCGGCGCGCCGCCGATCTCGACGAGGCGCTGAAGCAGGTCCGCGACGGCGATGTGGCCGGCGCGATCTGGCAGGACGGCACCACCATCGAGGTGCGCTACTCGGAGGCGGACGGGGTACGGGCGGGCACCGTCCGCAGCGTGGTCCAGACGCTGGTGGAGTCGGCGAACCTGGCCGCGACCGGCCAGCCGCCGACGTACACGATCGCGATGGACACGGTCGAGGACGACTCGGTCAAGCCGATCCAGTTCCTGGCGCCGGGGCTGCTGGGCTGGGCGGTGGCGATGGGCGGGGCGTTCCTGTCCGCGCTCACCCTGGTCAGCATGCGCAAGACCCGGCTGCTGCGCCGGCTGTGGCTGGCCCCGGTCCGTCCGTGGGCCGTGGTCGCGGGCCGGGTGGGGGTGACGCTGGGGCTGGCCGTGGTGCAGACGGCGGTGTTCCTGGGCGTCGCGGTGATCCCGTTCTACGGGCTCCAGCTGAGCGGGGCGTGGTGGCTGTCCATTCCGCTGGTGCTGTGCGGCTCGCTGGCGTTCATGTCGATCGGCCTGATCATCGGGGCGGTGGCGAAGACCGAGGAGGCGGCCAACGGCATCCTCCAGGTGACGATCATGCCGATGGCGTTCCTGTCGGGGTCGTTCTTCCCGGCGGACGTGATGCCGTCCTGGCTGTCGACGATCGCCCAGGTGATGCCGCTCAAGCACCTCAACGAGGCGCTGATGGCGGTCCTCAGCCGCGACGACAGCTGGGGCACGGCGCTGCCGGTGATGGGCGGGCTGCTGCTCTTCACGGCGGTGTGCACGGCGATCGCGGCGAAGCTGTTCCGCTGGGACAGCGCCTGACGGGAGCGCGCCCGATGCGGCGGGGCGGGCCCGGGCCCGTCCCGCTCAGCCGGGGGTGTTGATCATCGAGCCGGCCGCGTAGACCATGTAGCGCCACATCTCGGCCTCGTCCTCCGGGTCGAGGCCGAGGGTGTCGATGGCGTCGCGCATGTGCCGCAGCCAGGCGTCGTGGGCGGCGCGGTCGACCGTGAACGGAGCGTGCCGCATCCGCAGCCGGGGGTGACCGCGCCGGTCGCTGTAGGTGCGCGGGCCGCCCCAGTACTGCATGAGGAAGAGGGCGAAGCGCTCCTCGGCCGGCCCGAGGTCCTCCTCGGGGTACATGGGCCGCAGCAGCGGATCGTCGGCCACGCCCTCGTAGAAGCGCTTCACCAGCTTCCGGAAGGTGGCCTCGCCGCCGACGCGCTCGTAGAAGGTCTCGGTGGGCAGGGTGCCGCGTCGGATCTCGTTCACCCTCCCATGGTCGCAGACCGGTTCCCGGGGGCGGGAACTCACGGAGAGTAGACCGGGGGCGACAGCGCGCGGCAGACTGATCCGGTCGCGGATGAGGAGGGCAGGCAGATGCCGCCGAGGGATCTTCCGAGCGCACGTGAGGCGCGGCTCGGGGCGGAATTGCGGAAGTTGCGGGAGCGGGCCGGGAAAGCGGCGCACGAGGCTGCCGCCTGGATCGGCACGGATCGCGCGAAGATGTCGAATATCGAATCCGGCCGGCGCGGTATCAGTGAGACACGGATCCGCCGGCTCACCGAGTTCTACGGCTGCGAGGATCAGCGGCTCATCGGGGAATTGTGCGCGATGGCCAGGGAACACCGGGGCGGGAACTGGTGGGACGCGTTCCGGGGCCGGGTGCCGCAGGGGAATGTGGACATGGCGGAGCTGGAGCATCACGCCACCCGGCTGCGGATGGTGCACATGCTGCTGGTGCCCGGGGTGTTCCAGACGCCCGGGTACGCGCGCGCGGTGATGGGGGGTTCGGTGCCGCCGCCGGACGAGGAGCTGCTGGCGGCGCGGGTGGCGCTGCGGATACGGCGCGGGGAGCTGCTGCGCGGGGAGGACCCGCCGCCGTGCCAGGCGATCATCCACGAGGGCGCGCTGCGGATGCGGTACGGGGGCCGCCGGACGGCGCGCGAGCAGTTGGAGCGGCTGCTGGACGTGGCGCACTGGCCCTCGGTGGAACTGCGGGTGATTCCGTTTTCCCGGGAGGACATTCCCGGGCACGGGCAGTCATTTCTCTATGCGTACGGCCCGGTGACCGAGTTGGACACGGTGGAGGTGGACACGCCTTTCGGCGGCGATTTCCTGCACGATGCCTCGGAGTTGGAGAAGTACCGGAAACTTCTGGAAGTTTCGGAGCGGATCGCGCTCGACGTGGTGGAGTCGCGGCAGCTGATCCGGTTCATCGCGCGCGAGATGTGACCCGGCGGCCGGGCCACCGGTGGGCCCCTCGCGGGGCCCTGCCGGAGGGCCCGCGCCGGACCGAAGTCAACCCGACGGCCGCCCGTCACCCGAACGAGCGTCAGCGCGGGGTGACGGTCAGCCCGGGGGTGGTGCTGCCGGGGCGGCGGACCGCGATGGACCCCAGCGGGGTGCGCAGCCGCAGCCACACGCCCCGGGCCAGCACCGCCGCCGGGGCGGCGGCGCGCAGGAAGCCCAGCGACCGGGCCGCGTGCACGGCCCGCAGCGGCAGCGGCGTGCCGGGCAGCGGACGGCTCCAGATCTCCTCGGCGAGCGCGTCCAGCGCCTCCCGGGTGCGCTCGGCGTCGGCCAGGGCCTCGGTACGCTTCCGGAACTCCGCCACCACGGCCTCGGCCGCGCCGCGCAGCCCGCCGTGCTCCAGCTCCGCCAGCGGCTCCCAGCCGCCGCGCGGGGGCAGCACCCCGGCCCAGGACGGGCCGGTCACCGGCGCCGGCACCCGGGCCGTACCGGCCGCCTCGTCGATCCCCTCCAGCAGCTCACCGGCGGAGACCGTGACATCGAGCCGCGCCGGCTCGGCCAGCCGCAGCGGCCGGATGGCCAGTACGCCGAACCGGGCCGGCCGGGCGAACACGCCCAGCACCGGACCGTCCGCCTGCAACCGGGCGGCGGCGGCCTTCTCCCAGCGCAGCAGCCGGGCGAGGAGGGCCGCCAGATCGGCGGCCTCTCCCCGCTCGGCGAGCGAGATCATCACGCGCCACCGCTCCCGCCGGCCGCGTCGTCCTGGTAGTGCCCGAGGAACCGGCGTTCCTCCTCGGTGATCCGGCGCGGCCGGCCCGCCTGGAGGTCGTAGGGCACGACCACCGTGGAGGCGCGCACGTACACCTGCTCCGTGTCCTTGATCTCGTAGGCCACGGTGACCGAGGCGCCGCCGAGCTTGGCGACCCACAGCTCGACGGAGACCGGCGCGTGCCGGTGCACCAGCGGGCGCAGATAGTCGATCTCGTGCCGTGCGACCACCGAACCCCCGGTGAACGCCCCGGAGTCGGCCTGCCGAGCCAGCCGGAACATGAAGTCGATCCGGGCCTCTTCCAGATACCGCAGGAAGATCACGTTGTTGACGTGCCCGAACGAGTCCATGTCCGACCAGCGCAGGGGGCACTCGTACACATGCCGCACGGCGTTCCGCCCCTCAGCCCCGGGTGAGCTTCTTGTAGGTGGCCCGGTGCGGACGGGTGGCCTCCGGGCCCAGCCGCTCGGCCTTGTTCTTCTCGTACGCCTCGAAGTTGCCCTCGAACCAGAACCACTTGGAGTCGCCCTCGTACGCCAGGATGTGCGTGGCGATGCGGTCCAGGAACCAGCGGTCGTGGGAGACGACCACGGCGCAGCCGGGGAAGTCCAGCAGCGCGTTCTCCAGGGAGGACAGGGTCTCCACGTCGAGGTCGTTGGTCGGCTCGTCGAGGAGCAGGAGGTTGCCGCCCTGCTTGAGGGTGAGGGCCAGGTTCAGCCGGTTGCGCTCACCGCCGGAGAGGACGCCGGCCGGCTTCTGCTGGTCGGGGCCCTTGAAGCCGAAGGCGCTGACGTAGGCGCGCGAGGGCATCTCGACCTGGCCGACGTTGATGTAGTCGAGTTCGTCGGAGACGACCGCCCACAGCGTCTTCTTCGGGTCGATGTTGGCGCGCGACTGGTCGACGTAGGAGACCTTGACCGTCTCACCGGTCTTGATGTTCCCGGAGTCCGGCTGTTCCAGACCCATGATCATCTTGAACAGGGTGGTCTTGCCCGCGCCGTTGGGGCCGATCACACCGACGATGCCGTTGCGCGGCAGCGTGAAGGTGAGGCCGTCCACCAGCACCTTGTCGCCGAACGACTTGTGCAGATCGTTCACTTCGACGACGACGTTGCCGAGCCGCGGCCCCGGCGGGATCTGGATCTCCTCGAAGTCCAGCTTGCGGGTCTTCTCGGCCTCCGCCGCCATCTCCTCGTAACGGGCGAGACGGGCGCGGGACTTGGCCTGCCGGCCCTTGGCGTTGGAGCGGACCCACTCCAGCTCGTCCTTGAGCCGCTTGGCGCGCTTGGCGTCCTTCTGGCCCTCGACCTTGAGCCGGGTGGCCTTGGTCTCCAGGTACTTGGAGTAGTTGCCCTCGTAGCCGTGCAGCCGGCCCCGGTCCACCTCGCAGATCCACTGCGCGACGTTGTCCAGGAAGTACCGGTCGTGGGTGATGGCCACCACGGTGCCCGGGTACTTCGCCAGGTGCTGCTCCAGCCAGTTCACCGACTCGGCGTCCAGGTGGTTGGTGGGCTCGTCCAGCAGCAGCAGGTCGGGCTGCTCCAGCAGCAGCTTGCACAGCGCCACCCGGCGCTTCTCGCCACCGGAGAGGTTGGTGACCTGCCAGTCGCCGGGCGGGCAGCCCAGGGCGTCCATGGCCTGCTCCAGCTGGGCGTCCAGGTCCCAGGCGTTCGCGTGGTCCAGCTTCTCCTGAAGCTGTCCCATCTCCTCCATGAGCGCGTCGGAGTAGTCGGTCGCCATCAGCTCGGCGATCTCGTTGAACCGGTCGAGCTGGCCCTTGACCTCGGCCACGCCGTCCTGGACGTTCTCCAGCACGGTCTTGGACTCGTCCAGCGGCGGCTCCTGGAGCAGGATGCCCACCGTGTAGCCCGGCGCGAGGAAGGCGTCGCCGTTGGAGGGCTGCTCCAGCCCGGCCATGATCTTCAGCACGGTGGACTTACCCGCGCCGTTGGGGCCCACGACACCGATCTTGGCCCCGGGCAAGAAGCTCAGGGTGACGTCATCGAGGATCACCTTGTCGCCGTGCGCCTTGCGCGCCTTGCGCATGGTGTAGATGTACTCAGCCAACAGAAACCGTCCGGCAGATCAGTGAAGGGGCGGAAGAGTGGATGCGTCCATCCTGCCGCATGGCATGCCCCGGGCGGAAACCGGACCGGGGCGCGGGACGCGGAAGGGGCGGGCCCCCGCGGGACCCGCCCCTGTGCGCGCGTACGGCGGTGTTCACCGTACGTAGCGGTTCTGCTCGCTCAGCTCACTCGGCTCACTCAGCGGCGGAACCGGCGCTCCGCTTGCGCAGGAAGAACACCGCGCCACCGCCGACGGCCAGCAGGGCCACGGCGACACCGGCGATCATGCCGAGGTTGGAGCTGGAACCGGTCTCGGCCAGGTCCGGACCGCCGTTGCCACCGGTGGTGTCCGGGGTGGGCTCGTTGTCGGCCGGGGTCTCGGGCTCGGGCTCGGCGATGGGCTCCTCACCGGCGGTCTCGCAGTTCAGGACACCGGTGAAGACCCAGGGCTCCTTGCCCTCCAGGTTCTCGACGGTGATCTCGTACGCCTGGCCGTTCTCGACCGGGACGATCACCTGCTGCTCGGCACCGGGGGCGATCTCGTAGGACTCGCCGTCCAGCTCGAAGGTGAAGGGCTGGTCACCGTCATTGGTGACGTTCAGCCGCACGCCGCCCTCGACGCAGACCTCCTCGGCGGTGATCGCCGGGTTCGGGCCCTCGCTGGCCCAGTGGACGGTCGCGCCGGAGCTGACGGAGGACTCGGAGGACCCGGCCAGGATCATGGTCTGGGTCCGGACGTCGATACCGGTGAGCACACGGCCGACCGGCACCGGGGAGGTGGCGGTGGCGGTCAGGGAGGCGGAGCCGTCCTCGGCGCCCTCGGGCACGGAGAAGAACAGCTCGGTGCCGTCGGTGACCGGGGTGGACTCGGTGACGGTCTCACCGTTCGCGTCGACGACGGTGACACCGGCAGCGGCGGCGGCCGGGTCGGTGGAGATGACCACGGAGTCGGCGCTGGTGTGGACGGTGATCGGGTCGGAGAGCCCGCCCGGCTTGGCCGTGACCTCCTGCGGGGACAGCCCCAGCGAGGCGCGCGGCTCCTCGACGGCCTGGGCGTTCTCGCCGAGCCAGTCCGCGAGCTTGGCGGCGTTCTCGTCCTTCGGGGTGGCCTCGACGCCGTCCGACAGCTCCCAGATGGCGGCCTGGGTACCGGCGGCAGCCTGCTTGTCGGTCAGCGAGTTCGCGCCGGCCGCCTCGGCCAGGGCGTTGAGGTCATCGACGGCCGGGTAGGAGTTCTGCAGGATCCAGTGGATCTTGGCGGCCTCGTCCGGGATGTCGTGCAGACGCGAGGAGTTCCAGTCGGTCTCCTTGTACTTGGCCTTCGGCGAGGTGGGCGTGCCGAAGTCGATGCAGTACGTCTTCAGGGTGCCGCCGTCGTCCGCGTTCAGGTAGAACAGACCACCGCTGTAGGTGTTGGTCCGTCCGTCCTTCGTCACGTCGATCTTGTCGCTGACCCGGAGCCCGTCCAGCGTGGCGGTGGCACCACCGTTGCCCGGGGTCTGGTCGGCGAGGGCCGGGCCGGCGGTGGCCAGCACGCCGGCGGCGGCGAGCCCGGTGGCGACGGCGGTAGCCGCAAGGCGGGCGGCGACCCGCTTGCGTGCAAACATCATGTAAGTCCCCTCCACGGCGATCACGGGGGCGCGCAGCCGCACTTGAGGCGGCACGCTCATCAACTTCCCCGTGCGTACTGCCGGATCGTAGAGAGGCAGTCGCTCTATGTCCCCGTCCGTAGACAGTCTTAAGCCTTCCGACGTGGAATCGTTACCTCGGAATCGCGCGGAATGGGAACAATCACGGCACCCGCCCGACCGCCCGGTCGGAGCGGCCCGGGCACCGGCCGCCGGTGCCGGGTGTGGCGGACGTCCTTGACGAAACGGGGCGTTCCGGCCCAGGGTCGTCCGCATGCGCGCAGCCGCCCTGACGTCCCGTCGGCACATCGACCTCGGGCGGGTCACCACGGCCTCCTGTCCGGCCTGACGCCGCCCCGGCGACCCCGGCCCCCGCCCGTACCCCACTCCCCCGACCGGAGACCCGCTGTGCCGAACCCGACCCTGCCCCCGAACCCCCCGCACCCCGACCCCGGCTCCGGCTCCGACCCCGAGGCGTTCGTCCGCGACTGGACCACCTGGCGCCGGGCCCGCGAGCGCTCCCTCGCCGCCCCGCACGGCTTCCTGGCCATCACCAGCATGCGCTGGCTGACCCCCGAGCCCACCCGGTTCGACGACGCGCCCGGCGCCTGGTCCACCGGTGACGACGGCGCGGTGCTGGTCACCCTCGCCGACGGCGAGACGCTCACCGTGGACGGCGAGCCCGTCCACGGGCGGCACCGGTTCGACGCCCTGGCGGACGGCGGCAGCGTCTTCCCCGTCTCCGGCGATCTCGTCATCGAGGTGGCCCGGCGCGGCGGGCAGGCGTTGCTGCGCCCCCGGGACCCGGCGAACCCGCTGCGTACCGGCTTCACCGGTACCCCCGTCTTCGCCCCCGACCCGGCCTGGGCGCGGCCCGGCCGTTTCCTGCCGTTCGACGCGCCGCGCCCGGTGACGGTCGGCGCGGTGGTGGAGGGGCTGGAGCATGTGCTGGAGGCGCCGGGGCAGGTGGAGTTCGAGCTCGACGGCGCGGCCCACCGGCTCACCGCGTTCAACGGTGGCCGTCCCGGTGCGCTGTCCGTGCTGTTCACCGACGCGACCTCGGGGGTGAGCACGTACGCGGCGAACCGTTCGCTGTCGATCGAGCCGCCGGACGCGGAGGGGCGGGTGACCGTCGACTTCAACCGGGCGGTCAACCTGCCCTGCGCGTACACCGATCTGGCGACCTGCCCGCTGCCGCCGCGCGAGAACCGGCTGGCGCCGGCCGTCGAGGCCGGTGAGCGGCTGCCGCTGGAGCGCGGCGGGAGGCCCTGAGCGGGGCGGGGCGGCGGGCCCCGGTGGTGCCCGCCGCCCCGCGCGTGGCCGGTACGCGACCGCTGCGTGGCCGTCGCGCCTCGCGCGGGCTGCCGGTCCGCACGACCCGGCCGCTGACCTGCTGCGGGTTGATGCCGAGAGTGCGCGCCGCACCCATCCTTTGCCCGGCCGCGGCGGGACGGGTGCGGCGCCTGTGTCCTCAGCTCTCGGACAGCACGGCCGGGGGGATCGGGTCGTCCGCCGAGCCGGTCGGGGAGGCGGCGATCGCGTACTGCTCGCGGACCTCCCGGTAGCGCAGCAGTTCCGCCGCCACCGGTTCCAGGACGTGGCTCTGGCCGGCCTCGGCGGCCAGTCTGCGCAGCCGCCACTCCTCCTTGCGGCCCCAGCTGTGCGCCGGGCCACGGGCGGCGAGCCGGCAGGTCCAGGCCAGCAGCGGGCCGCCGACCGAGCCGCCGAGCAGCAGCGCGAGGGGCAGCCAGCGGCCGGCGACGGGGAAGCCGATCAGCGCGGCGAGCAGCCAGCTCACGCCCAGCAGCTGGGCGGCCAGCAGCATCGCCTGGCCGAACGCGGCCACCGACCACCAGCCGGGCCGGGGCAGTTGGAGGGCCGGGGCGGCGGGGCCGGTCGGTACGGGGGGCGCGGGGACGGTACCGGGCGGCGGCTTCAGCACGGTCAGTTCGGGCTGCCGGTGCCGGGCGAACCAGCGCCGGCCGCGCCCGGCGGCGGCGACGGTCCGCCCCGGCTTCTCCGGCCGCGTCTTCTCCTCCTTCCCCTCCGTCCCCTGCGTCCCCGGGTTCCGCTCCGCTGTCCCCTTCTTCTTCTGTCGCGATGTCGACATGTCGCCGTCCTCCCGGGCCGGCGGGCGGGCCAGCGCCGTCTCCAGCGCGCGCGGCAGCCCCTGCGCGCCGCGCCAGGCGGCGTCGTGGACGGCCGTGGACCACGGCAGCGGCAGCCCGTGCGAGGCGTCCTCGGCCAGCTCCCGTACCGCCTGTTCCAGCGCCGGACGGGAGACGGCGGGCGGCGGGTCGCCGGCCAGCCGCCGGGCCAGCAGGGCGGGCGGCTCGCCGCGCCGCTGGGCCTGCCGGAACGCCATCCGGCGGGCCAGCTGCGCCCACGGCGTGCCGCAGGCGCGGTCGGCGCGCCGCAGCCAGCCGCGTTCGGCGGCCTGCCCGGCGGCCTGGGCGCCGACGGCCAGCGCCAGCCGTTCCTCGAAGTCCTCCCGGGTGCGCTGGGTCAGCCCGGCCGGGGATTCGGCCTCCTCGCCCACGTACAGCGGGCGCAGGCGGCGGGCGACGCCGTCGACGTCCGCCGCGATGCGCTTGGCCGCCGCGCTCCGGCCGCCGACCAGGTCGCCGACGAGCTGCCGCAGTTCGGGCACGCCCTGCCCGGTGAGCGCGGAGACGGCCAGGACGCCCGCGCCCGGTTCGCCGTGCTCGCTGAGCGCGATGCCGCGCTCGTCCAGCAGCCGGCGCAGATCGTCCAGGACGGCGTCCACCGCGTCGCCGGGCAGCCGGTCCGCCTGGTTGAGCACCACGATGCTGACCTCGGCGTGTCCGGCGAAGGCCCGCAGATAGCGCTCGTGGAAGACGGCGTCGGCGTACTTCTCCGGGTCGACCACCCAGATCACCGCGTCCACCAGGCCGAGCAGCCGGTCCACCTGTTCGCGGTGGTCGGGGGCGATGGAGTCGTGGTCGGGCAGGTCGAGCAGGATCAGGCCGCGCAGCGCCGGGTCGGGGACGTGGGCGCGGCGCCGGGCGCGGACCGGGATGGCCAGGCGTTCCAGCAGCCCGTCGCCGCCGCGTCCCTTGCCGGCGGGCCAGCTGCACGCGACGGCGTTGGCGGTGGTGGGGCGGCGTACCCCGGTCTCGGACAGGTTGGCGCCGGCCATGGCGTTGAAGAGGGTGGACTTGCCGCTGCCGGTGGCGCCGGCGATGGCGACCGTGGTGTACGTCCTGGGCAGCCGGTCCCGGGCGGCGGCCTCGTCCAGGACCTTGCCGGCCTCGGCGAGCACTCCGGCTTCGAGGCGGGCGCGGGAGAGGCCGATCAGCTCGCGCAGCGCGCCGAGCCGGGTGTGCAGGGCCCGGTCCTCGGGGGCTTCGGCGCCGTGCGCGGGGGCGGGGACGGCGGTGGCGAGTTCGGTGCTGCGCCCGGGGGGCGCGTCGTCGATGAGCGCGCGGCGGGCGATGAGGCCGTCGTCCCAGCCGTTGCCCTGGGCTTCCGCCGTCATGGTTCTCTGCGGCACCGGCGGTCTCCTTGTCGTGGATCGGGTGGGGGCGGGCGGACTCAGGCCGCGGTGCGCAGCCGTTCCGCCTGGAGGGTGGAGAGGGCGGCGATCAGCTCGACCTGGGGCCGGGCGGTGATGCCGAGGTGGTGCAGGGGCGCGCCGCGCCGGTCGCGTTCCTCGCCGAGGACCTGGTCGACGCAGTCGCCGAGGATGCGGCGGCCGTTGTCGCGCATGCGGTTGGCGGCGAGGGTGCCGAGGACGCCGGCGAGGGTGTGCTGGGCGATCTGGGCTTCCTTGCCGCCGAGGAGTCCGGCGGCGAGCAGGGCGGCGAGTTCGCCGTCGTCGCCGGTTCTGACCCGGGCGGGGCCGCCGCGTTCGCCGATGACGGGGCCGCTGTGGCCGCCGGAGGCGGCGCGGGCCTCGTCGGCGAGTTCCTCCAGGCAGCGGCGCAGGCGGCGGACGCGGATGCCGACCCGTTCGCGGACCTCTTCGGGGGTGTCGCAGCCGCCGGGCGGGGCGCCGGGTTCGCGGCGCCAGGCGGCGGTGGTGTGTTCGTCGGCGGCGGCGACGGCCTCGGTGAGCAGGGCGGTGAGGGCGTCGGTGAGGGCGTCCAGGAGTTCGGAGCTGCTGGTGTCCTCGGGGAAGGCGGCCCAGTGGGCGCGGGCGGCGCCGGTGAGGACGCCGCCGGTGGTGAGGCACTGGCGGACCCGGGTGACGGATTCCTTGTACGCGCTCTGGAGCTGCTGGTCGAGCCGGACGGCGGTGGCGTACTGGGCGGCGGACGCGGCGGCCAGCGCGCCGACCGAGCCCTTGAGCGCGGCGAGCGCGCCGGTGGCGGTGCGGGCGGCGGCCCGGGTGCGGGCGGCGGGGCTCTGGGCCTGGTGGGCGAGCCATTCGCGCAGCGCGGCCACGGCGGTACGGGGCAGCAGGCCGTTGCCGCCGCCGGCGGATTCCGGCAGTTCGGGGACGGTGAAGCGGGGGATGTCGTCCAGGCCGGCCCGCTCCAGGAGGGCGGCGTAGTGCCGGGAGACCTCGGCGGCGATCTGGTGCGGCACGCGGTCGAGGACGGTGGCCAGGGTGACGTCGTACTCCTGGGCGCTGCGCAGCAGGTGCCAGGGCAGGGCGTCGGCGTAGCGGGAGGCGGTGGTGACCAGGATCCAGATGTCGGCGGCGCACAGCAGGTCGGCGGCGAGGTCGCGCTGGCCGGCGACGAGGGAGTCGATGTCGGGGGCGTCGAGGAGGGCGATGCCGGGGGGCAGGGTGCGGGTGGTCTCGGTGGTGAGTTCGCCGCGTTCCCGGTCGAGCTGGGGCAGGACGCGGTCGCCGGCGAACCAGTGCCGGTCGTCGGGGTGGCAGACGAGCACGGGGGTGCGGGTGGTGGGGCGCAGGACGCCGGCCTCGGTGACCGGGCGGCCGATGAGGGAGTTGACCAGGGTGGATTTCCCGGCGCCGGTGGAGCCGCCGATGACGGCGAGCAGCGGGGCGTCGGGGCGGCGCAGTCTGGGCAGCAGATAGCCGTCGAGCTGGGCCAGCAGCTCCGCCCGGGTGCGCCGGGCGCGGGGTGCGCCGGGCAGCTCCAGCGGGAAGCACGCGGCAGCGAGGCGCTCCCGCAGTACGGTCAGCGCTTCGAGCAGTTCGGGCCGTGCGTCCAAGATCGCCACATGCGAAGAATGCCCAATTTCACGCGGTTTCCAAAGCATATTCGCCCGAACGCGCCCGATTCCGGGTGGCAAACCCGGCTCTGTGGCATAACGAGTGCGCAACACCCCTCGCGGGAGCCCGCGAAATCGCTGCGCGCATCGCACTCGCCTGCGATTATCGGGGCTGCTTCACTGGATCTCCACACGACGGCGTCGCCGTGAAGCATCCGGGACGAACCTCGCGACGCTCTATCCTGTGCGTCGAGGTCAGCGAGGGCATCCGTCCCGGGCCGTGCCGGAGTCCATGCCCCCGTAGCTCAGCGGATAGAGCAGGTGCCTTCTAAGCACTTGGCCGCAGGTTCGAGTCCTGCCGGGGGCGCTTGCCTCGTACCGGCGTTTCCGCAGGTCAGAGCGGGTGCCACGGTCGTGTGGGGTGCCGCGTGGGGGCGCCGGCAAGCGGGGATCCGCCGCCGGTCCGCCCGGCGGGGAGGACGGCCGGACCGTGGTGGCGGCCGGCTCACCCGATGCGTACGCCGCGGGTCACGGCCCGCGTGCCCGGGGTTACGGATCTTCACCCACGCGGCCACCGGGGCGGCCGGGACGGTCGGGGCGGCCGGGGCGGAACGGGACACGGGTGGCCATCGGCCGGTGGATCGGGTTGGATGCCCCCGAGCACCGGACCGCCGCGCACACCACCGCCGGGAGGCCGCGTCGGATGCCGCTCCGGCCTCCGCGCCGGCCCCGTCCAGCGAGGCCCGGAGCGCCTGAGTCCCGACCCCCGGGCACCTCGCTGTGACCGGCGTCACCTCCCCCGCGCCCTGTGGCCGCCCCGGCATGGCCTATATATGAATAGGTGTTCACGTCTACGTATGTACGGCTCCCCGAGGCGCGCTGGGCGCTCGCCGCCCTGCTCCTCTTCCTCCTCGCCCTCCCCACCCACCTGCTCGGCGCACCCGCCTGGCTCTGGGGCCCGCTCTACGCCGCCACCTACGTCTGCGGCGGCTGGGAACCCGGCTGGGAAGGGCTCAAGGCGCTGCGCGAGAAGACCCTGGACGTGGACCTGCTGATGGTCGTGGCCGCCCTCGGCGCCGCCGCCATCGGCCAGGTCCTGGACGGGGCGCTGCTCATCGTCATCTTCGCCACCTCCGGCGCCCTGGAGGCCATCGCCACCCACCGCACCGCCGAGTCCGTCCGCGGTCTGCTCGACCTCGCCCCCGCCACCGCCACCCGGCTGCGGCCCGGCGGCGACGGCGAGGAGACCGTGCCCGCCGACCGCCTCGCCATCGGCGACACCCTGCTGATCCGGCCCGGCGAACGGATCGGCGCCGACGGGCTGGTCCTCTCCGGTGAGAGCGAGGCCGACCAGGCCACCATCACCGGCGAACCGCTGCCCGCCGCCAAGGCGCCCGGCGACGAGGTGTTCGCCGGCACGGTCAACGGCACCGGCGCGCTGCGGGTGCGCGTCACCCGCGACCCGGCCGACTCCGTCATCGCCCGGATCGTGAAGATGGTGGAGGACGCCTCCCGCACCAAGGCCCCCACCCAGTTGTTCATCGAGAAGATCGAACAGCGCTACTCCTGGGCGATGGTCACCGCCACCCTCGCGCTGTTCCTCATCCCGCTCGCCCTCGGCGCCGCCCTCGACGCCACCCTGCTGCGCGCCATGACGTTCATGATCGTGGCCTCCCCGTGCGCCGTCGTGCTGGCCACCATGCCGCCGCTGCTGTCCGCGATCGCCAACGCCGGACGGCACGGCGTCCTCGCCAAGTCGGCCGTCGTCATGGAACGCCTCGCCCAGGTCGACGCCGTCGCCCTCGACAAGACCGGCACCCTCACCGAGGGCACCCCGCGCGTCACCGCGCTGCGCCCGCTGCCCGGCAGCGGACTCGACGAGGACGCGCTGCTCGCCCTCGCCGCCGCCGCCGAACACCCCAGCGAACACCCCCTCGCCCGCGCCATCACCGCCGCCGCCCGGGAACGCGGCCTCGTCCTCGCCGACGCCACCGCCTTCAGCTCCGCCCCCGGCACCGGGGTCACCGCCACCGTCAAGGGCCAGGAGATCCGGGTCGGCGCCCCGGCCCGGCTCCTCCCGGACGACGACCCCACCGAGTTGGAGAAGGAGGGACACACCGTCGTCGTGGTGCTGCGCGACGGCGACCCGGTCGGGTACCTCGGCCTCGCCGACCGCCCGCGCCCCGGCGCCG
Organism: Streptomyces harbinensis; assembly: GCF_900116145.1. Classification (GTDB taxonomy): domain Bacteria; phylum Actinomycetota; class Actinomycetes; order Streptomycetales; family Streptomycetaceae; genus Streptomyces; species Streptomyces carpaticus. Next base: position 158,207 of record NZ_FPAB01000006.1, read on the forward strand.
CCGCCACCGTCGCCGCGCTCACCGCGCACACCGGCCGTCCCCCCGTCCTGCTCACCGGCGACAACGCCCCGGCCGCCCGCCGGCTGGCCGACGAGGTCGGCATCACCGAGGTACGGGCCGGGCTGCTGCCGCAGGACAAGGCCGCCGCCGTACGGGAGTGGGAGAGCGCCGGCCGCAAGGTGCTGCTGGTCGGCGACGGCGTGAACGACGCCCCCGCGCTGGCCGCCGCGCACACCGGGGTGGCGATGGGCCGGGCCGGCTCCGACCTCGCCCTGGAGACGGCCGACGCGGTGGTCGTCCGGGACGAACTCGCCACCCTCCCCGCCGTCCTGCACCTCGCCCGCCGCGCCCGGCGGCTGGTCATCCAGAACCTGGTCATCGCCGGGACGTTCATCGCCGTCCTGGTCACCTGGGACCTGGTCGGCCACCTCCCGCTGCCGCTGGGCGTGGCCGGGCACGAGGGCTCCACGGTGCTGGTCGGCCTCAACGGGCTGCGGCTGCTGCGCGAGTCCGCCTGGCGGCGGGCGGCGGCGCCCCAAGAAGGGCCCTAGGATGCGGAGTTGATCATCACAACACCACATCTTCGGGGGACACCATGGCCCAGCAGGACCCGGCTCCACCGCCCGCCCGCGCCCCGCGCACCCGCCGGCTGCTCGCCTGGCTGCTGGACTTCACCGTGATCCTCGCGATCGCCGCGCTGCTCGGCTGGCTCACGTTCAACCGGATCAGCGCCAAACTGACCGGCGTCCCCGGCCTCGTGGGCATCTCCGCCTGGCAACTCGTCACCTCCGGCGGTGACCTGGTGGGCGCGGGCCAGGGCGTGGGCTCTTCGCTGTGGCGCTCCTCGGTGCGCGCGGTGTGGCAGGGGTTCGCCGGGCTGGTGGTGTTCGCGTTCGCCTACCGCTTCGCGTCCCTGGCGCTGATGGGCCGCACCCCCGGCCAGGCGCTGCTGGCGCTGCGCGTGACCGGCCGCCGCGACGGCGAGCGCCCCACCCGCGCCACGATGGCCACCCGGGCGGCGGCCGGCACCCTGGTGGACATCGGCTGGTACGCGCTGGCCTGCTGCCTGCTGGTGGGCGGCGCGATCGGCCTGTCGGTGCTGTGCTGGATCCTGGCGGTGGCGGTCTTCGGCCTCAGCGCGCTGCTCTCCCTGGCCGGACCCCGCCGTTCACTGGCCGACCGGGCGGCGGGCACCACCGTCGTCAGCGTCTTCCGCATCACGACCGTCTGGACCCGGCTGTCCGCCACCGTACGGCGCCGCACCCCCGACGAGGAACAGCCGCCGCTGGCCCCCGTCGCCTGAGCCCACATCACCCGCACGGCCCGGTGCGCTTCCCCGCGAACCGGGCCGCGCGGTCCTACGGTGCACCCGTGACGGCCACCGAACTGCTGCCCATCATCGCCCTCTTCTCCCTGGTCACGGTTGAATTCGGCGGGCACGCCCTGCTGCGCTTCATCACCGTGGACCGCACCGAACTCGGCCCGGCCCGCGAACAGTTCTTCCGCGCCGGCCACGCCCACGCCGGGGTCCTGCTGATCCTGTCGCTGGCGTACTTCCTGTATCTGGACCGCACCGACTGGGGCGGCTTCCTCCAGTGGCTGTTCGGCATCATGCTGCTGGCGGGCGTCCTCGCCCAGTCCGGCGGCTTCTTCCTCCACCTGGTCGCGGGCGCCCCCGAACGCACCACCCCCGGCACACACCTGACCCGCCTCGGCGCCCTGCTGATCGCTGCCGCGCTGATCGCCCTGGGCATCGGCCTGATCCAGGCCCTGTGAGGCCGGTCCGCCCCGGTCAGCCGAACCGCGCCTGCTGAAGGCCGGCTGTCCGGCCGGGGTGCGTCCGGATCCGGACGATGACGACGGAGGCGGTGGCGCCGCCCGCCGATGACCGGGCTGCGCCGGAAGGCGTCACGCTACCCGGCCGCCCCGCCGACAGGACGAGAGCGGCAGCGGCCGATTGCGGCAGCGATGGGCCACGTCCGCAGTTCGACGGCCGGAGGCGGTCAGAGGCCGACCCTCAACAGCAGTTCGCTCAGCCTGTCCGGCATGGTGATCATGCAGTCGTGCCCGGTCGGCAGCTCCCACACCTGGGCCGGAGAGCCATTGGGCTGCAGGGCGGGGACGGGTCGCCGGGCGATGCCTTCCGGCTTCACGGCGCAGTGGATGTGCGTGCGGGGAATCGCGTCCACGGCCGGGTTGTCCAGCCGCACCGGCTGCCGCAGGCAGCCCACCGGCTGATCGGTGAGCATCGTGCGCAGCCACGCGACGTCCGCCGGGTCGGTGACCCCGAACAGACCGAATGGCGGCGGCATCTCGGGCAGCGGCGGGATGCGCCAGCCTCCGCCGGACGCCTCGGCCCGCTCGATCAGTTGCCGGGTCATGGGCTGGACATCGATGGCCGCCTCGCCGTGTTCCGGGACCATCGCGTCCAGGTACACCATGTGTGCGATGCGTTCCGGGACGTCGTTGGCGACGGACGAGATCACCAGACCCGCGTAGCTGTGCCCCACGAGCGTCGCTTCGGTCAGTTCCTCCTTGTGGAGGAGCTTGACGATGTCCTCGACATGCGTGTCGAGCCCCACCTCGGGGCTGAGCAGGTGCGCCTTGTCGCCGTAGCCGGTGAGCGAAGGCGCGTACACGCGGTGTCCGGCCGACTCCAGGAGCGGCACCACCCGGTCCCAGCACCGGCCGCTGTGCCAAGCGCCATGGATCAGCAGAAACGTTGACATGGGGGAAACAGTCTTCCTATTCGGGGAGGGCGAGGCGCGGAGACATCATGGTTCCGATCCGTGCCTCGGTACCCTTTGAGAACCGATGTCATCGTGGTGCACCTGCCGCGTAAAGCGCAATAAGGCACATTTCGGTGCCCCGGTTCTCTGGAGGTAACCATGAACCCAGTCGACGGTGAGTCACGGCCGGCCCGTCAGGAGGACCCGTGCCGCACCCGCGAAGTGCTGGACATCGTCGGTGACAAATGGGCACTGCTGGTGGTGCGCACCCTCAGCCAGGGGCCGCGCCGGTTCACCGAACTCAAGCGAGCGATCGACGGAATCAGCCAGCGCATGCTCACCGTCACCCTGCGCGACCTGGAACGGGACGGAATCCTCACGCGGACGGTCCGCAACGTCATGCCACCGCACGTCAGCTATGAACTCACCCCGATGGGCACGACCCTTCGGGAGGCGACCGCGCCGCTACTGGAGTGGAGCGTCCTGCATCTCCCGCGTATCGACGCCGCCCGCGCCGCGTACGACGCCCGCCCGGACGCGTAGAGGCTGTGCCGCACGCGAACGGGCCCGGTACGCGTCCCCCGCCGCCCCCGCGCCGCCACGTCCTCCGCTCAGGCGTCCCCCTGCCCCCAGGTACGGCGCGGACGCGCGCGCCCGGTGATCGCCGTCAGTCATCCCCCCACTCCTCACCGGCTCCGGACCGCGCACCCTGTCGCGCTCCACGGTAGGTCTCCCGCCCGAGGGCGCCTGAAACCACAGCTCAAGAGGACGGCCCTCCCCATGGGTGTGGGAAGGGCCGGTTGCACGCCGGAGCGCAGCTACAGCGTTCCTTCGTTCACAGCCTGGCAGAAGGCACCCCACTGGCCGGCGGGGCAGCGCAGGGTTCCCTTGGCCGGGTCCTTCGAGTCCCGGACAGCGATGCCACCCGGCAGGCCGGCGACCTCGACACACGGCTCCCCGCCGGCACTGAACGACGACGTGTACCAAGCAGCGTCGCTGAGGTCGAAGGCATACAGATCGGCTTCTCGCAGCTTTCGCCGACTGCTCTGGAGCACCGGCTACGACCCGTACCACCGGATTCCTACCCGATGAGATCGGCCGAGTCACGGCACGAAAAGGCCATGACACGGGCGCTGTTGATGCACGTCTGCCGTCTCACCGGAGTCGGACAGCTCAAGGTGTGCGCACGTCTCGCGGCTGCTCAGGGGCCCAGTCGCGCGTTTTTCACTGCCCGTATGAAGTTGCCCCACGGGACCGGGCCGGACACAAGCGCTCCCCTGGCACGATCCTTGCTGTCTCCTACGGCGAGGAACCCTTCCTCCGTGAACTGCACCTCGACGCACTGGCCTCCGTTGTCGGCACTGTACGAAGAACTGCGCCACCGATGTGCGGGCAGGTTATGCCGGACCATGAGATCCCTCAGACTTCTCTCTCCAGGTCCCGCGAGAGTCGCGAGATGAGTGACATGGATTGCCGAGACGATAGGGCCGAGGCTCTGAGCTGGTCAAAGGCCCGGTGGTATCGCCCGACACTGGCATCGTCCTCCAGGTACAGGGCGCCGTCCAGGTAGTCCACGGTCACGACGTCCAGGTGCAGCGGGTCGGGGTAGGAATACACGCTGAAGCCACCGTCGAGTCCCGCGTGCCAGCCCTGGCCAAAGGGGATCACCTGAATCGACAGGTCCGGCGGGGAGTTGATCTCCAGCAATCGATCCAGTTGCCCCTTCAGGGCGGACGCGCCGCCGACACGTCGGTGCAAGACCGCCTCGTCCAGCAAACACACCAGTTGGGGCGCGGTTGCTCGACGGAGGATCGCCTGTCGTGCCATGCGCATCTCGACCCAGTGCTCGACTTCTGCCTCAGTAGCCGTCCTCTCCGCACTCCGGATGACCGAGCGGGCGTACTCGGTGGTCTGGAGCAATCCCGGCACCAGGAGTGGCTGAAAGGCGAGTATGCGAGCGGCGTCGTCCTCCAGGTCCATCCGTTCCTCGAAGTGCGGATGAAGGTCCTGGCTGTACTGATGCCACCACCCCTTGCGCCTGGTCTGCTTGGCCATGGCAACCATCGCGGTGACGACCTGTTCGTCGCTGACTCCGTACAGGCCGAGCAGGGCCTCCAACTCCAGTCGACGGATGGAGGCAAGGCCGTTCTCAATCCTGCTGATCTTGGGCTTGTCGGCGTCGATCCGGCGGGCTGCGTCTTCCATCCGTACACCGGCCGCCTCACGGAGTCGGCGCAACTTCCCACCAAGCCGCCTCAAACGCACGCGAGGCCGCGGACGTGCTGCCATGTCATTCGCTCCTTCGCCTGCCATCCGGAGGCCGAACCGGTGAAACCTCGGACACAGAGCGTATCTGCTTCCTGTCCGATGCCATCTAACAACGTTGTGAATCCGGCTGGTTGCAAAATCCGGATATTGCCTGCACTCTAGGCCGTAGCGACACAGCGTGCCTTCGGGGTGACTGTTGGTGGTGCCCCTCTTGGCGACAGGGTCGCGCCTACCGGCCTGGAGGGTGCCATGAGCAGTTCCGTACGAGTGGCCTACGACCAGAACGTGTACGGGCAGTCGTTAAGGGCCGATGGCCGCAGCATCGAGTGGTGGCGGCGGGAAGCGGCTGAGGTGTTGCTGGCCTGGGGTGGGTCGGCGGGGGCGGTCGAGCTGGTGCGGTTGGGGGTCAGTGAGTTGCTGTCCAACGTCATCCGGCATGTGGCCGAGCCCCGTTGCTACCTGCGGATCGTCCGGATCGGGAGCGAGGTCACGGTGCAGGTCTTCGACCGTTCCGTCGAGATGCCCGTCATCGGGGAAGCGCCCGACTGGGACGCGGAATCCGGGCGCGGATTGTGGCTGCTGCGGGAGATGGCCACCCGCTTCGGGTGTGAACGCACCGGGCACTGCGCCGGGAAGATCGTCTGGTTCAGCTGCGACCTGTTCGGGGACCCGCGATGAGCGCGCACGACACCGACGAGCCGCCGCAGTGGGTCAGCGTCACGCTCGACGTTCCGGTGCAGCGGGTCCGGGAGTGGGACCGGATCGAGGTGGGGGGCCGGACGGAAAAGGTGGAGTCGGTGACGGTGCTGCACAACGGGCGGCGGCTCAACTTCGTTCGGGGTGGGCGGCTGACGCTCAGCACCGGACGGGTGCTCACCGTCCGCCGGATCGTCGACGGGCGGCGTACCGAAGAACCACCGCACGGAAGCCGAGGCGCATGACCGCTCCCACTCCTCTCGCCTGGCTGCACGCCGGGGAGTTCACCGGCTGGGCGCAGACCGGCCGGTGCTCCATGTGCCGCACCGACGACGTACCGGTCCTGTGGGCCGGGTCCGTCGTCGCCCACGGCCGTGCCCGGGCCGTCCGTGCCTGTGGCTCCTGCCTCGCCACCCTGCGCGCGTTCGTCCGGGGCGAGCAGGACGGCCCCTGCGCGCCGACCCGGCACACCACCGGCGACTTGCGCCGGCCCGCCCCGGCCGCCGGGCGCCGCGCCTCGGTGGACCGGGCGTTCACGACCATCACCGTGCTGGGCCTGGCCGCGCTCGCCGCGAGTGTGGCCAGCGCCTGGTGGACGGTCCGGTGATCCCGGACAACCGGCCTCCGGTGAGCCACAACCGTTGGTTGTGGCTCCCTAGGATCCAGTCGTGGACACCGAAGCACTGCGATCATTCGTCCGGGCCGCCGAACTCGGCCAGTTCCGGACCGCCGCCGACGAACTGGGCGTGACCCAGCAGGCGATCTCCAAGCGGATCGCCGGCCTGGAACGCGAACTGGAAGTACGCCTGTTCACCCGCACCGCACGCGGCGTCGAGCTGACCCGGGACGGCCACACCTTCCTCCCGCACGCACGCGGCGTCGTCGCGAGCGTCGAACGCGCCCTGACCGCCGTCCGGCCCGGCGCCCGCACCCTGCGGATCGACGTGCTCGGCCTGCGCACCGCCCAGGCCGTCATCCTGCACGAGTACTGGCGCTCCCGCCCCGGCAGCCGGATCGACGTGGTCACCCTCAAGGTCACCGACCCCTGGGAGGCGGTCGCCGCCGTGGCGGCGGGCGAGGTGGACGCGACGTTCCGTACGGTCACCGACCCGGCCGGGCTGCCGCCCGGCATCCGGATGCGGCACGCGTTCGACTCCCCGGTGGAACTGCTCGTCGGCCCGAAGCATCCGCTCGCCGGTGCGGTGAGCCTGACCCCGCGCCAGTTGCGCAAGCACCGCATCTGGGTGCCGGGCATCGCGCCCGGCAGCGAATGGGCCGACTTCTACGACCAGTTGGTCACCGAGTTCGACCTGCGCGTGGACGCGGCGGGCCCGCACTTCGGGGACGAGGTGCTGCTGGACGTTCTCGCGGAGTCCGGGGACGTGGCCACCCTTGTCGGCGCCCGCGACCGCTACGTATGGCCGGAGCACCAGGACCTGCGCCGCATCCCCATCGCCTCGCCCAGCCTCGCGTACCCGGTCTCCCTCATCCTGCCCAGCACCCATCCGCATCCCGAACTGCGGGGCGTACTGGCCCACTTCGCGTCCCTGCCCCGGCTGCCGGAGGACACCTGGGTGCCGTCCTGGGCCACCCGGCCCTGATACGGCCCCCGCTCTCCCTGCCAACCGAAAGGACACACCACCATGCCCAGCGACCGTCTCATGCTGGTCGACAGCGACCAGTTCCGTACCCACATCGAACGGGTGCAGCAGGTCACCGACCTCACCTCCCGCCTCAACGTGCTGCCGTTCGGCGACGAGGACGGCAAGGCCGCCCTGTTCGAGCAGATCCTCGGGAAGCCGCTGCCGGAGGGGACGGTGATCTACCCGCCGTTCTTCACCGACCACGGGTTCCGGCTCGACCTGGCCGAGCGGGTGTTCATCAACCAGAACTGCACCTTCCTCGACTACGCCGGTATCCGGCTGGCCGAGGGCGTGTGGGTCGGCCCGAAGGCCACGTTCATCACCGGCGGCCACCCCGTCGACCCCGCCGAACGGCAGCTCTACATCACCGGCGCACCCATCGACGTGGCGGAGAACGTGTGGATCGGCGCGGGCGCCACCATCCTGCCCGGCGTCAGCATCGGCCGGGACGCGGTGATAGCCGCAGGTGCGGTCGTGGCCGACGACGTACCGCCCGCCTCCCTGGTCACCGGGGGCAAGGCGACCATCCGCCGCCAGTGGTGAGGCACCCGGGCGGGCCCGGGAGACGGTGGACGGCCCGTCGCAGCCTTCGGTAGGTTGCCCGGCATGACCGGCACCGGTACCGCCTCCGCCGACTGGCCGCCCACCCCGATCCGTACCGGGCGGCTCGTGCTCCGCGCGGCCGAGGGGCGGGACCGGGCGGCGTTCATCGCGTTGTTCGCCTCGCCCGAGGTGACGGCTTACACCGGCGGACCCCGGCCGCGCGATGAGCTCGAACGCACGGCCCCGGCCGTCCCCGGGCAGCGCCCACGGTGCTTCGTCGCCGAACTCGACGGGACGATGATCGGCATGGTCACGCTCGATGAGCGGGACCCGGAACGCCCCGGACCGGCCAGGCCCGATGCCGGACGGGTGGAGCTGGGCTATCTGTTCCTCCCGCACGCCTGGGGCCACGGGTACGCGGCCGAGGCGTGCGCGGCGGTACTCGGCTGGTACGCCGCCGCCCACCCCGGCGAGCCGGTGGCGCTGTGCACGCGGACCGACAACGACCGGGCGTTGCGGCTCGCGGTCACGCTGGGGTTCACCGAGGTGGAACGGTTCGCGGCGTACGGCGCCGAGCAGTGGCTCGGCGTGCGGCACCCGGCCCGGCCGGCCGGCTGAGGCGAGGCGGGGCGGTCCGGGCGGCTCGGGCGGCCCCGGCAGCACCGGCAGCACCGGCACCCCCTCAGCGTCAGTAGTGCTCGCCGAACGCCGCGCGCTGGCGGCGTTCCAGGCGGGAGCGCATCAGGGCCGCCACCGGCTTGGCCGGGACGCCGCCGCGTTCGGAGTCCTCCGCCACCGAGGCCAGCCACGGCGGCATGAACGTCAGCGTCCAGCGGGCCGCCGACTTCACCATCGACTTCTCGAACCGGGCCCACAGCTTCGGGTCCAGGGCCGGGGCCAGCCGGCCGGCGAGTTCGCGTTCCTCGTCCGCCGTGTGCACGGCGAGGAGTTCGCGTACCCCGGTGGCCGCCTTCGCCAGGTCGGCGGCGCCGGTGCCGTCCGGTGACAGCGCCTCGATCGCCCGGCCGAACCCGTCCAGCCGGCCCTCCAGCGCGGCGTGTTCCTCCTGGAGCAGGGTCAGCGCCTCCTCGTCCGCGCCGCGCTCGCGCAGCGCCGGCCACAGCACCTCGTCCTCGCCCTCGTGATGGTGGTGGATCAGCTCGGTCAGCCTGCGGGCGTACGCCGCCAGGTGGCGGGTACGGTCCGGGTCCGGGGCGCCGGCGAGGGCGGTCGCGGTGCGGGCGATCCGGTCCAGGTCGCGCAGCATCGCGCGGTGGGCGAGGATCATGGTCTTCAGGCCCGGGGAGGTCACGGTCTGCTGCCTTTCGTCGTCGGTCACACCAGGCTGCCGCCGGCCGCCACCAGCGCGCCGGAGTCGAAGAGGCGGACGTAGTGCGGGTCCACCCGGTCCGGTGAGCGGTACAAGTGGCCGTAGTGCTCCTGGTACGTGGTGAACCAGTCGGGGCGGTGGTGGAGGAACAGGATGTCGTGGAACGCCATCCGGCGCACCACCATCTGCGGCAGCGGTGAACGGTTCGCCGGGAACGCGGGGTTGCGGGCGGCCCGCGCGTCGCACTCCGGGTGCATCTGGCCGAGCATCAGCCCGCGCGAGACGGCCTCGTCCTTCACCTCCTCGTACACGTCGTCGATCAAATGCCACTGGTGGGGCCGGAGCCCGTCGAAGACGACGATCAGCGAGTCCAGCGAGGTGGGACGGTCGGCGTACCGCTCCTCGAAGGCGTCCATGGCGGTACGGATGAGCGCCGTCATGCGCGGCGCGCCGTCGCCCGGCAGCCAGCGGCAGCGCACGCCGTGCAGCACGCCGGAGCGCCGTGCGGGCGCGACGAACGGGCACACCGGACCGTCCCGGCCCAGCTCCGGGTGCGGTGCGGTGACGTAGCCGGTCAGCCAGCCGGACAGCGCCGCCTCCTGTTCGGCGGTCAGCGGCAGGAAGGGATGCATCGATGGGCCTCCTCGGGCTCAGAACGCCGCGTCCGGCAGGCTCATCAGCCGCTCGTCGCGGCGGCCGACCGTGTGCAGCTGGGCGGCGACCAGCGGCAGGACGTCGTGGGCGAAGACCGACGCGGCGGCGATCTTCCCCTCGTAGAACGCCCGGTCGGCCGGGCGCACTTCGCCGGTCAGCCGCTCGGCGGCCACGGCCGCCCCGCGCAGCAGCAGCCAGCCGGTGACCACGTCGCCGGCCGCCATCAGCAGCCGGGTGGTGTTGCGGCCGACCTCGTACAGCGCGTCCGGGGTCTCGAAGCTCGTGAGCAGATGGCCGCCCAGCGTCTCGGTGATGCGCCGCAGCGCGTCCGCCGCGTCGCTCAGTTGCTCGCGCTCGGCGGCCAGTTGCCCGCCGCCCGCCTCCGAGGCGGCGAACGCGGTGATCTCGGCGGCCAGCGCGGTGAGGGCGGCGCCCTGGTCGCGGGCGATCTTGCGGAAGAAGAAGTCCATGCCCTGGATCGCGGTGGTGCCCTCGTACAGGGTGTCGATCCGGGCGTCGCGCAGATACTGCTCCAGCGGGTGGTCCTTGAGGTACCCGGCGCCGCCCAGGATCTGGAGCGCGGCGCTCAGCTGCTCCCAGGACCGCTCGGCGCCGTACCCCTTGACCAGCGGCAGCAGCAGGTCGCTCAGCGCCCGGTTGCCGTCGTCCTGGGCGCACGCGGTGTACAGGACGAGGGCGCGCAGGCCCTCGGCGTACGCCTTCTGGGTGAGGAGGGAGCGGCGCACCTCGGGGTGGCGGATGATCGGCACCCGGGGCGCGCTCTTGTCGGTCGCCCGGGTGAGGTCGGCGCCCTGGAGGCGCTGGGTGGCGTAGGCGACGGCGTGCCGGTGGCCGCTGGAGAGGGTCGCCATGGCCTTGGTGCCGACCATCATCCGGGCGTGTTCGAGGATGGTGAACATCTGCCGGATGCCGTCGTGCCGTTCGCCGACCAGGTAGCCGACGGCCGGTTCCGCCTCGCCGAAGGTGAGTTCGACGGTGGCGGACGCCTTGAGGCCCATCTTGTCCTCCAGGGCGGTGGCGCGGACGCCGTTGCGCGCGCCCAGGGCGCCGGTGGACCAGTCCGTCACCCGGTACTTGGGGACGACGAACATCGACAGGCCCTTGGTGCCGGGGCCGTGGCCCTCGGGGCGGGCGAGCACGAAGTGCACGATGTTCTCGGACAGATCGTGTTCGCCGGAGGTGATGAAGCGCTTGACGCCCTCGATGTGCCAGCTGCCGTCGTCCTGCGGTACGGCGCGGGTGCGCAGTGCGCCGACGTCGCTGCCCGCGTCGGCCTCGGTGAGCACCATGGTGCCGCCCCACTCGCGCTCCACCATGGTGCGGGCCAGGGTGCGCTGCTCGTCGGTGCCGAGGGCGTGCAGCACGGAGGCGAACCCGCCGAAGGACTGGTACATGTGCAGCGCCGGGTTGGCGCCCATGAGGAGTTCGGTGACCGCCCACTGGAGCGAGGGCGCCACCTGCGAGCCGCCCAGCTCGGGGGGCAGCCACAGCCGGTGGTAGCCGGTGTCCATCCAGGTGCGGTACGCCTTGGTGAAGCTGTCCGGCAGCGAGACGGCCTGGTCGAGCGGGTGGTACGCGGGCGGGGTGCGGTCGGCGTCGACGGTGGCGTCGGCGAGGGCGTCGACGGCGAGCCGGGCGACCTCGGCGAGCAGGGTGCGGGCGGTGTCCTCGTCGGCGTCGGCGTACGGGCCCCGCCCGTACACCTCGCCCCGGCCCAGTACCTCGAACAGGGTGAACTCGATGTCCCGGACGTTCGGCAGGTAGTGGCTCATGCGGCGTGCTCCATGGTGCGCAGGACGGCGGCGAGGGCGGTGACGGCCCGTTCGACCTGGGGGACGGTGCCGACGGTGATCCGCAGGTGTCCGGGCAGGCCGAGCAGGGTGAGGTCGCGGACGAGGACGCCGTGTTCGGCGGCGAGCCGGGCGGCGACGCGGGTGCTGTCGGCGACGGGCAGGGCGGCCAGCACGAAGTTGGCGGCCGAGGGGGTGACGGACACGCCGATGGTGTCCAGGGACTTGGTGAGGTGTTCGCGGGCGCGGGCGGTGCCGGTGCGGACCCGCTCCAGGTGGCCCGGCTCGGCCAGGGCGGCGAGCACGGCGCGCTGGGCGGGGCGGCTGACGCGGAACGGCAGGGCGCGGGCGGTGCGTTCGATGCGGGCGACGCGCTCGGGCGGGCCGATGAGGACGCCGAGCCGGACCGAGGCCAGGCCCCAGGCTTTGGAGAAGGTGCGCAGCACGAGGGCGGGGGCGCCGTCCCGTACCCGGTCCAGGGCGTGGTCGTGTTCGGGGCCGGCGAAGTCCAGGTAGGCCTCGTCGAAGACGAGTTGGCCGGGCGCGCCGTCGGCGGCGGCCAGCAGGGCGGCGGTCCCGGCGCGGTCCAGGACGGTGCCGGAGGGGTTGAGCGGGTTGCAGACGAACGCCAGGTCGGTGCCGTCGGCCAGGGCGTGCGCGAAGGCGGTGGCCGGGACGGCGTACCCGGGGGTCAGCGGCAGGGCGCGCAGCCGGGCGCCGACCGCGCGGGCGGCTTCGCCGTAGCCGGGGAACGTCCGCTCGGTGCAGGTGACTTCCGCCTGCGGGCCGGCGGCGAAGGTGAGGGCGGTGAGCAGGATGAGTTCGTCGACGCCGTTACCGACGGTGAGCATCGCCGGGTCGACCGCGAAGTGCCGGGCGAGGGCGGCGCGCAGCGTGCGGGCGGCGGGGTCGGGGTAGTGCGGGAGATGGCCGGCGGCCTCCTCGCGTACCGCGTCGACGGCGCCGGGCGGCGGGCCGTACGGGCTCTCGTTGAGGTGGAGCCGCAGCCGGCCGGGGGTGCCGGGGCCGGTGCCGGGACCGTCCTCGTCGTCGTCGGACCGGAAGAAGGAGGCTTCCTCGCTCATCGTGTACTCCCTGGGGTGGCGGCGGTGGGCGGTGCGCCCGGCCGGCCGCCCGGGCCGGTGGCACCGGGCGGCCGGGTGGGTCGGCCGGGCGGCTACTCGACGTCCACCAAGGAGGGCTTGGCGTCGGCCGAGCGCTCCGCGAGCGGGACGATCTCCTGCTGGCTGGCGAGCAGTTGCTGCCGGTCGGCGCCGGCCGCGCTGACCCGGGAGATGCCGGCCTCGCGGAGCGTGAGCCGCTCGGTGTCGATGCGGACGACCTTCCAGGCGAGCCGGGTCTTCTCCAGGCTCCAGATGAAAATGGCGCTGATGTCCACCTCGTACCAGCGCATGCCGTGCCGGGCGGAGCGCGGGAACGCGTGGTGGTTGTTGTGCCAGGCCTCGCCGAAGGACGGGATGGCGAGCCAGGCGACGTTGCGGGACTCGTCGGTGGTGGTGAAGCGGCGGCGGCCGAAGACGTGGCCGATGGAGTTGACCGCGTACGTGAGGTGGTTGACGAGGAACAGCCGCACCAGGCCGCCCCACAGCATGCCGGTGAGCAGCGCCGTCCAGTCGCCGCCGGTGAAGGCGAAGCCGAGCAGGCCGGGCAGGGCGATGCCGGCGAGGACGACGAGGACGAAGTTCTCACTGATCCAGCGCAGCGGCTTCTCGCGGGTCAGGTCGGGGCAGTAGCGCAGCGGGTCGGAGGTGAGCCCGGTGTCGAAGAGCCAGCCGAGGTGGGCGTGCCAGACGCCGGCCAGGGTGCCCTTGACGCCGGGCTCGAAGCCCAGGTGCGGGCTGTGCGGGTCGCCTTCCTTGTCGGCGACGCGGTGGTGCCTGCGGTGGTGGGCGGCCCAGATGATGGGCGGGCCCTGGCCGGCCATGGCGCCCCAGGTGGCCAGGGTGTAGCGGATCGGCTTGTACGTCTCGAAGGAGCGGTGGGTGAGCATCCGGTGGTAGCCGGTGGAGACGCCGAACCCGCAGATCACATACATGATCACCAGGACCGCGAGGTCGCTCCAGCCGAAGATGCGGTTCCACAGCAGGACCATCGCGGCGATGATCCCGATCAGGGGGATGATGGACGCCGCCAGGATGAACCAGCGGTGTTCCTTGCCGTCCATGCGTCAGGTGCCTTTCCGGGTCGGGTCGGTCAGGGAGTGCCGGTTCAGGAGGTTCCGGCGGAACCGGCGGACGTACCGGTGGCGGCTGCCGTGGCGGCGGCCACCACGCGGTTGAGCCGGTCCATGCGGGTGGCCAGCGTCATCCGGCCCTCCAGCCGGAAGGCGGGCGGGCGGCGGCCGTCCACGTCGTCGAAGCCGTACTCCTCGGCCAGGTCCCCGGTGGTGAGGACGGTGCCGGCCCGTTCGGCGACGGCGGGGTCGGCGGCGAGGTGGGCGACGGCGCGGCCCACGTACTCCACGGAGTGCAGGACGGCGGCGGGCCCGGCGCTCAGCGCCTCCCAGGCGGCCTCCACCCGCTCGGTGCGGACGAACCCGGGGTGCAGGGCGAGCGCGGTGACGCCGTGTTTGCGCAGGTCGGCGGCGAAGGCGCGGTTCAGGCGGTCGGAGCCGTGCTTGAACACGTCGTAGGCGGCCTGCCCGAGGTAGGTGTCGCCGTCGGTGAAGCCGATGCCGATGACCAGCCCGGCGCGCTGCGGCAGCATGAGCGGGACGAGCAGCCGCGTCACGTCGTACTGGGCGCGCAGCGAGGCGGCGCACAGGTCGTAGCGCCACATCGGCTGCTGCCAGAACGGGGCGTCGAAGCGTACTTCGGCGGAGCGTTCGTAGCCGGCCCAGGCGTTGTTGACGAGCAGGTCGAGCCGGCCGTGCCGCTCGCGCACCAGGTCGGCGAGCGCCCGGTTTCCGGCGTCCTCGGTGTGGTCGCAGCGCACGGCGATGCCGGTGCCGCCGCGTGCGGTGATCTCCTCGGCGACGTCCTCGACGGTGCCGGGCAGGCCCTCGGTGCGGTCGCCGGTGCGCGAGGAGCGGCCGGTGACGTACACGGTGGCGCCGGCCGCGCCGAGCGCGAGCGCGATGCCGCGGCCCACGCCGCGGCTGGCGCCGGTCACCACGGCCACGGTGCCGTCCAGCCGGGGCGGCTGCCAGCCTTCGCCTTCTGCCATGGGTTCAGTTCCCTTCGGGTGGGGCCGACGCGTACCGCAGGGTGCGCAGGTAGGCGTCGGTGTCGCGGACGTCGGGCAGCCCGAAGCGGGCGCGCAGTTCGGGCAGGGAGGTGGGCAGGACGCCGCCGGAGGCCATGGTGACCTCGCTGACGTCGCGCAGCACCGACAGATAGGAGCGGGCGAGCGGGGTGAGGCCGGACAGGTCCCGGCCGCGCTCGCTGTCGGGGTGCACGACGGGCACCTGCGGCAGGGTGCGGCCCAGGCTCGCGGCGTGCTCGGCGCACACGGCGAGGGTGGTCTCCATGTCCATCGCCTCCGGGCCGTAGGTGACCCAGAACTCGCCCTCGTCCACGCCCTGTTCGATGGCGCGCAGTACCGCCTTGGAGAGCAGGTCCTGGGGCACGATGTCAGTGCGGTTGCCGGGGTGGGCGAGGATGAACGGGGCGCGGCCCCGGCACATCCAGTCCGACAGCAGCTGGACGACCTGGCCGCGCGAGGTCCAGCCGGTGCGGGAGTCGCCGATGAGGTTGGTGGGGCGGAAGACGGTGTGCGGGACACCGCTCTTGGCCAGCAGCTGTTCGGCGGTGAGCTTGGAGCGGACGTACGGGGCGGTGATGTTGGTGTCCGGCAGCGGGGCCGCCGCGCCGGGCAGCAGGGCGGCGACGAACGCGGTGGACATGAAGTGCACGGCGGCACCGGCCGTTTCGGCGAACTCGGCGACGCGGCGGGTGCCTTCGATGTTGACCGGCTCGTACCGTTCGGCGGGCAGGCCCCATTCGGTGAGCCCGGCCGAGTGGATGACGACATCGACCTCGGCGGCCAGCGCCCGGTAGGTGCCGGCGTCCAGGCCGAACCGGTCCCGGGTGAGGTCGCAGTGCACGGTGCGCACCGCGCGGCCGGCGTCGATGGGGCCTCGGGCGGCGGCGATCAGCCGGACGTCGGCGGGCTCGCGCAGCAGCGACTGGCCGACGACGCCGCCGGCGCCGGTGAGCAGGACGGTGGGGGCGCTCATGACCGGCCCTCCCGCCACTCCATCAGCCGGGTCACGCCGCGTACTCCGGCCGCCAGCAGCGGCTCGGGCGGGAAGGACGGCTGGGAGCGGCCGGGGCCGTCCACGTACAGCAGCCGGGTGAAGTCGGAGTCCTTGCCGAGGACGAGGTCGCGCAGCACCTTGCCGCCGGTGTGGGTGGCGGAGATGCCGTTGCCGCAGAAGCCGTACCCGTACAGGATGTTGCCGGGCAGGGTGCCGAAGTGCGGGGCGAAGTCGCGGGTGATGTCGATGGTGCCGCCGTAGGCGTAGCGGAACCGTACGTCGTCCCACATCGGGAAGAACCGCCGGAACTCGCGGAGCAGTTCGCGGTAGGCGCGCGGCTCGTTCATGCGGCGGCGGCGCAGGTCGCGGCCGGCGAAGTACAGCACCGGGCCGCCCGCCCACAGCACGCGGTTGTCGGCGGTGAAGCGGGCGCAGGTGAGGAACGTCTTGGCCTCGACCAGTCCCTCGCGGCCGGCCCAGGCGATCCGGCCCAGCTGGGCGTCGGTCAGCGGGTCGCTGACCAGGGCGTAGCTCCACACCGGCAGGACCTTGTTGCGGAAGCCGGGGAAGGTGAACTGGTGGGCGTTGGCGGCCAGGACGACCTTGTCGGCGGTGATCTTGCCGCCGGGGGTGTGCACGGTGGGCCGGACGCCGGGCCGCACGCGCAGCGCCGGGGTGCGGTCGTGGATCGTGACGCCCTGCTCGCGGACGACGCGGGCCAGGCCCCGGGCCAGCTTGTACGGGTTGATCAGCGCGCCGCCGGTGCGCAGCGCGCCGGTGAGGGCCGGGGAGCCGATGATGTCGCGGGTGGCGCGGGCGTCCAGGAGTTCGGGCGCGGCGCCGCCGCTGAGCCGGGCGGCGAGCGCCCGGTCGTGGGCGAGCCGTTTGAGCTGGGCGGGGCTGGTGGCGGCCAGCAGGTAGTCGTTGGCCTCCCAGTCGGCGTCGATCCTGTTGCGGCGCAGGAAGCGGCCGATCTCCAGGATGGAGCGGCCCACGGCCTGGGACGCCTCGGCGGTGCGGCGCTCGCCGAACCGCTCGACGAGGGCCTGGATGTCCTTGCCGATGGTCGGGGTGACGAAGCCGTCGGCGCGGCCGGAGGCGCCGTAGCCGGAGTGTTCGGCCTCCACGATGTGGATGTCGAGGGCCGGTTCGGCCTGCTTGAGGAAGTGCGCGGTCCACAGGCCCGCGTAGCCGCCGCCGACGACGGCGACGTCGCAGTCGATGTTCTCGCGCAGCGGCGGTCCGGGCTCTGCCGGTGCGGTCTCGTGCCAGTAGACCACCTTTTTCAGCTCGTCCAGGCGCATGTCACCGCACCTTTTCGAAGGTGATGCGGGCGAGTCCGAGGTGCCGCCGGTCGAAATGGTCGGCGGCGGAGCGCAGATAGCGCTCGTAATGCGCGGTGGTCTCCTCGCCGACGAGCGCGATCGCCTCGGTGCGGCGGGCGGTGAGGCGGCGGTGCCATTCGCGCAGGGTGCGGCTGTAGTGCGGGGCGTCGTTGCGGAGCGAGACGACGTCGAATTGCCGCTCGGCGCCGTGGATCACTTCGGAGAGCGCGGGAATTTCCGACTCCGGGAAAATCATGTCCATGATGAACAGCTGATCGCGGACCGTGGCCCGGTCCATGACGACGTTGTTTCCCTTGACATTGGTCTGGAGCGCGAGCCGGCCGCCCGGCGGCAGCCAGCCGGCGCACCGCTCGAAGAACTCCCGGTACGCCGCCACCCGTTCGGCGCGGGACAGCCCGGGCGCGGCGAAGTGCTCGAAGGCGCCGATGGAGATGATGGCGTCGTAGCCGTCCCCCTCGGGCCGGTGCTCCTGCCAGGGTTCGAGCCGCACCTCGACGCCGGGCAGCGCCTGCTCCCGTACCCGGGCGGCCTGCGTCGCGCTCAGGGTGAGCCCGACGGCGGCCGGCACCTCGTACACCTCGGCGAGCCGGCGCAGCAGGCTGCCCCAGCCGCAGCCGATGTCCAGCACCCGGCGGGCGCCGCCGGCCCGGGCCTGCTCGACGAGGTGGTCCAGCTTGCGGCGCTGGGCGCACTCCAGGGTCTCGGCCGGGTCGGCGGGCTCCTGGTAGAGCGCGCAGGTGTAGGTGAGCGAGGTGTCCAGCCACAGGGCGTAGAAGTCGTCGGAGACGTCGTAGTGGTGCTGGATGGCCTCGGCGGTGGCGCCCTGGTTGAGAACGGCGCCGGGCGCGGTGGCGGGGGCGGGGGCGCTCATGCCTCCACGCTGCCGAGCTTGGTGGCGCGGGCCAGTTCGACCAGGTCGCCGACGGTCTTCACATTGGCGGCCTGACCCGGGTCGAATTCGATGCCCACCTCGTCCTCGATCGCGTAGACGATATCGGCGATCTGGAGGCTGGAAAGGCCCACGGTTTCGAATTCCGTATCGGCGTTGAGCGTGTGCTGGGCGGCCTTGGCGCCCAGCTTCTTCGCCATGAGATCGCAGACCATGGAAACGGTGACCATCGGGAACTCCCTGGCTGTCCGGTGGATGGAGGACCACACCCTAGGTCGGCGGCACCGGGCGGCGGCATGGCAATCCGATAGCAGCAATCTGTCAGGGCAAGCGCCCTGTCATGGATGGCAAGTTGCTGCGGGTGGCGGGGCGTTGGCGCGCGGCATAGAAAGGCCGGACCCCCGCACCACGACTTCCGGATCGGGCCACCACCATGGGTCACTCATCGCGCACGGTTGATTACATCGTCGCTTTCCTGAGGAATCAGGGGCTGCACGATGTGTTCGGAGTGGACGGAGCGAATATCGAGGATCTCTACGACGCGGTGCAGTCGGCCGGGGCGCCGCTGCGGGCCCTGGTGGCCAAGCACGAGTTCTCGGCCGCGACGATGGCCGACGGCTACCACCGCGCCTCGGGCCGCCCGGCGGCGGTCGCCGCCACCTCGGGCGCCGGGGCGATGAACCTGGTGCCCGGGCTCGCCGAACTGCGCGCCTCACGGGTCCCGGCGCTGGCGCTGATCGGCCAGCCCCCGGCGGCGCTCGACGGCACCGGCTCCTTCCAGGAGACCTCGGGCGCGGCCGGCACGATGGACGCGGAGCGGCTGTTCGCGGAGATCGGCGTGTTCTGCGCCCGGGTGCGGGAGCCCGGGGAGATCGTGACGCTGCTGCCGCGCGCGTGGACGGCCGCGCTCACCGCGCCGGGACCGGCCGTGCTGCTGCTGCCGAAGGATGTGCAGCAAGCGGTACTCGGTGCCGGTGCCGCACCGGGGGGCGGACCGGGCCCGGTCGAGGTGCCCGCGCGCCCGCTCTCCCCGCAGCGGACCCGCCGGGAGGCGGCGCGCGTCCTGGCGGACGCGGCGGCGGGCGGCGAGGTCGTCGTGCTGGCGGGTCCCGGGGTGATCCGCGCCGACGCCCGGAGCGAATTGGCTTCGCTTGCCTCGGCGCTGGACGCGCCGGTAGCGGTGGCGCCGGACGCCAAGGACGTGTTCGACAACGGCGATCCGCGCTGCCTGGGCGTGCTCGGGCCGTCCGGGGTGCCGGAGACGGACCGGCGGATCGGGGCGGCGGCGGCCGTGGTGCTGGCCGGCAACCAGCTGCCGCAGCTGGCGGGCGGCGCGCTGCGCGCGCGACTGGCGGACGTCCCGGTGGTGAGCGTGGACGGCGGCACGGCGCCGCTGCTGCCCGTGGACCACCCGCGCCTGATCCGGCTGACCGGCCCGATCGGTGCGGAACTCGACGCGCTGGCAGACGTGTTGCGGGCGGCGGCGGGAGCGACTGCGGCGGGGGCGGGGGCGGCGGGGCTCGCACCGGCTGCGGCGCCCGCCGCATCGGCGACGGCGGCGACGGCGGCAGCGGCCGACGTACCGCCCGCACCGGCGACGGCCGACATACCGCCCGCACCGCCCGCACCGCCCGCACCGGCGACGGCCGACGTACCGGCCGGATCGCCCGTGTCGGCGACGGCCGACATACCACCCGCATCGGCGACGACCGCTGCGACCGCGACCGGCGTACCCGCCCCGCCGGACGGCGCGGCGCTCGATCTGCCCACCGCTCTCGCCGTCCTCGCCCGCCGGCTCCCCGACAACGCCCAACTCGTCGTCGACGCCGGGAACACCGGCGCCACCACCGTCCACCAGGTGCCCGCCCCCGCCAAGGGCCGGTTCATCACCGCGCTCGGCATGGGCGGCATGGGCCACAGCTTCGGCGCCGGCATCGGGGCCGCGCTCGCCACCGGTGCGCCCACGTACGTCGTGGCCGGGGACGGCGCCTTCTACATGCACGGCATGGAGATCCACACCGCCGCCGAACTCGGCCTCCCCATCACCTTCCTGATCGTCAACAACAACGCGCACGCCATGTGCCACACCCGCGAGCAGGTGTTCTTCTCCGGCGACTACACCTACAACCTCTTCCGGCCCGCCCGCATCGGGGCCGGGGTCGCCGCACTGTTCCCGGGCGTGCGGGCGCTGCACGCCGCCGACGCCGCCGCGCTCGACCGGGCGCTGGCCGAGCCGCCGGACGGGCGCCCCGTCCTGATCTCCATCGACACCGACCCGCACCAGGTACCGCCGTTCCGGCCGTTCCACACCCACAGTTAGGACCGCCATGTCCAGCAGCATCGACGACATCCCCGGCCTGATCCGGATCGAGAACACCCCGCAGGAGCAGGCCATCGGCCTCGCCGCCTCCTACACCCCCGGCCCGTCCCCGTTCGTCACCGTCGAGGAGTACATCGACGCCCCGCCGCAGGCCGTCCACGCCTACCTCAGCGACATCCGCAACCTCGACGAGTTCACCTACAGCACCCGCGCCTTCCAGCCCGTCGAGGGCAAGCCGGGGCTGTACGAGGGCCGGGACCCGCTCGCGCACCCGGACACCAAGATCTTCATGCGGGTCGAGTCCGACCCGTCCGCGCTCACCGTCGACATGCACTGCGCCTGGGACCAGGGCGAGGAGCTGTGGATGGTGTACCTGCACCGGATCGTCGACGCGCGCACCGTCCTCGGCAAGCCCGGCTCCGTCGTGCTGTGGACCAACAGCCGCCACCCGTACTACGACAAGAACCCGTTCCCCGAGCTGGCCCCCACCCCCGAACGCCCGTGGGTCGGCGACTTCTGGGACATCTTCGCCGCCGCGCACGCCCTCGAACTCCAGAACCTCAAGCGCATCCTGGAGCACCGGCACGGGGGCGGCGCCGCGTGATAACCGTCAGCCTGCTGGAGGTCGCCTCCTACCTCCCGCCCCGCAAGGTGCCCACCCAGTACTTCCTCGACCACCAGGACCCGGACAGCCCGCTGGCCGACAGCACCATGTTCGGCGCGCCCGCCTTCCGGCACCACGTGGACCGCGACGAGAGCGCGGCCGACATGATCGAGAAGGCCGCCCGCGTCCTGCTGGACCGCATCGGGCCGCGCGAGGCGTCCCAGATCGATGTGGTGCTCACCAACGTCCTGCTGCCCGACCTGCCGATCACCGGCGCCGGGGCCGAGGTCAGCCACCGGCTCGGGCTGCGCCCCGACTGGGTGCTGGACGCGCACAACGGCGGCTGCGCCTCGTTCATCCACATGCTGCGGCTGGCCCGCGCGCTGATCGGCAGCGGGCAGGCGCGCGCCGCGCTGCTGTGCAATGTGCAGAACTGCGCCGGGAACGTCATGACCCAGTCCGAGGTGCGCAAGCTGCCCGAGGCGGTGGTGCCGGGCGACGGCTGCGGTGTCGCCTACGTCGCCGCCTCCGAGGAGTCCCCGGTGCTGGCGATCGAGACCCGCAACCTCGGCGAGTACGCCAAGGACTGCGGGCTGACGCTCGCGGACGGCCGCAAGTACTGGGAGCCGGGCGAGTCCCAGGTGCACGTCGGGTTCACGCCCGGCAAGATCGCCGACATCGTCGAGCGGGGCAACCGGCTGGTGCCCGAGACGGTGCGCGCGGTGTGCGACCGGCTCGACATCGAACCGGGCGATCTGGACACGCTGATCACCAACCAGCCGAACCGGGTGTTCCTGCGCAAGTGGCAGGAGCGGCTGGACATCAAGCCGGACCGGCATCTGGACACCTACGACCGGTTCGGGAACCTGTTCGGCGCGGCGGTTCCGGTGACCCTGGACCACGGGCTGCGGGAGGGCCGGATCCGGGACGGCTCGCTGCTGATGCTGGCCGGGTTCGCGCACGCCGGCGACTTCGCCGGGGCGGCGGCCGTCCGGTGGCGGGCCGCCGCGTGAGGATCCGGGGCCCGGTGCGGCTGCACCCGCGCCGGGCCCCGGTGCGCCTACGTCCGGGCGGTGCCGGCCAGGGCCGCGTCGCCGCCGTCGCCCGGGCCGGCGACGGCGGCCACCAGCGCGCGGCCCAGCGGGAGTTCGGCCACCGGCCAGCGGCTGCCGCCGGGCGGGCGGACCGTACCCGTCCGGTGCCCGGCGGGCCAGGCGCCGGCCAGCACCTCGATCGCGTGCAGCCCGGCGGCCGTTCCGGTGCCCAGCACCTTGCCGACCGCTTCCTTGCGCACCCAGCCGCGCAGCGCCTCGCGCTGCCGCCACGCCGCCGGGAGGCCCGCGATGCGCTCCCGCTCGGCGGCGCTGAAGCAGCGCCGCAGCACGGCCGGGCCGACGCCGCCGCCGGGTGCGTCGCCGGCCGCCTCCACATCGACGCCGACCGGTCCCGCGTGCGACAGCGCCAGCAGCCACCAGGGGCCGGAGCGGGACACGCTCAGCCACAACCGCCGCTCCTGGCCCAGCAGGACGGGCGGCCCGTGCCGCTCGCTGCCGCAGCCGGGGCACGGGGTGCGGCCCCAGGCGAGCCGTTCCGGCGCGGTGCCGAGCGCGGCGCCCAGGGTGCGGCGGATGCCGGCCCGGGCGGCGATGTAGTGCGCGCGGGCGGCCGGGTCGGCGATGCGGTGGGCGCGGGCCCGTTCCGTACCGTCCAGCAGGGCGCCGTCCACGGCCGGGCGGGGCGCCGCCGGGGCGTGGCCGAGCCAGACCGCGCACCGCAGCCCGGGCACGGTCAGCCGGCGCGCTGCCCCAGAATGCGGGCCACATGAACGCGCGAGGGGCAGCCGAGCTTGCGCATGACCTGCCGCAGATGGTTGACGACGGTCCATTCGGAGATCTCCAGTTCCCGGCTGATCTGACGGTTGGTGAGGCCCTTGGCGACCAGCAGGGCCACCTCGTGCTGGCGCGGGGTGAGTCCGGCGCCGGGCAGCACCGCGGGTACCGCCTCCGGTGGCGCCGGGGCCGGGGGCGGCGGTGGCCCGGGCACGACCAGGGGCACCGGTACGGGTACGGCGACCGGTGCCGGTACGGCCAGGACCGGGGGCGCGAGTTCGGGACCGGGACCGGGCGCCGCCCGCCGGGCGTCCTGGAGGGCGGCGAGCACTTCTTCGGCCTGGTACGGCAGGCCCGCGTCGCCGCGCCCGCTGAGGGCGATGGCGCGGCGCAGGGCGTCGGCGGCCCGGTCCGGGTCGCCGGTGCGGGCGGCCAGCCGGGCCAGGGTGAGCAGCGCCGCGGTCGCCGGGCCGCGCGCGGGCGGGCCGCCGTGGGCGGCGGCGTGTCCGGCGCTCTCCTCCAGCTGTGCGGCGTACTCGGTGCCGCCCGGACCGTCCGGGCCCGCCATCACCAGCAGCAGCCGCAGCACGTCGGCGTACCGGCCGGCCGTGCGCAGGTGGCGGACGGCGGCCCGCAGGTCGGGCATCCGCTCGGCGATGGCGGCGGCCCGGTGGGTGTCGCGGTCGCCGGGGGTGAGGGGCGCGGCGCGGCCGACGCGTTCGGCGAAGGCCAGGCAGATCCCGGCGTGCCGGGCGCGGGCGGTGGCCAGGGCCGCCGGGTCGCGTTCCAGCTCGCGCCGGTAGTGGCTGCGCGCCATGTGGGTCATGGCGAACGAGTAGCCGCCCAGGCCGTTGTCGACGCTGACGAGCAGCCCCTGGTGGACGAGGCGGCGCAGCCCGCCGGAGATCTCCTCGCGGCCGATGCCGCTCAACTGCCGTGCGGTGTCCAGGTCGATGCGGGACTCGCACACCGACAGCCGTTTCAGCAGGGTGATGTCCTCCTCGCGCTGGGCGCTCTCGCCCCAGCTGAGCGCGTGGCCGACGGAGCGGTGGCGGGCGGGCACGTCGCGCAGCCGGGCGCGGGCGGGGTACTCGCCGCGCCGCAGCCGGCCTTCGAGTTCGCCGGGGCTGAGCGGGCCGATGGCCTCGGCGGCGATCTCCAGGGCCAGCGGGATGCCGTCCAGGAGGGCGCAGACGCGGGTGACGGCGGCGCGTTCGGGGGCGCCGGTGATGCCGTGCCGGTAGTACGGACTGACCCGTTCGGTGAACAGCCGCTCCGCGTCGCCGTCCTCGCCGGTCGGCAACGGGCCGACGGGGATGAGGTGTTCGGCGTAGACGTCGAGCGGGGTGCGGCTGGCGCACACCACCACCGTCCAGGGTGCGGCGGCCAGCAGCCGCAGGACGCCGTCTGCGACCGCGTCGACGACGGGGTCGCAGTTGTCGAGGAGGACGATCTGCCGGCCGTCCGCGTTGCGCGGCCCGGTGCCGGCGAGGGCCGCCAGGGTGGAGCCGACCGCCGTGTCCGTGCCGGCGTCGGCGAGGTCGAGGGCGACCACGGCGCTGTCGCCCCGGGCGGCACGGGCGGTGACGGCGGCGCGGGCGAGCGCGCTCTTGCCGATGCCCGCCGGGCCGCAGAGGGTGACCAGCCGGGGCCCGGGGGCCGCCAGCAGATCACCGAGGCGGCCGAGTTCGGGGGCGCGGCCGATGAGCGGCGGCGCCGGGTGGGCCCATATGGAAGGTTCCTCGTCGTCGCGTCTGGCGGCCTCCTGGATGTCGGCCCCCGTGTATTCTCGGCGAATCCTGTTCGTCCGGCTTACTTCAGAGCGAATGCGCATGCGCGTCGCCCCCGTTCGCCAGCGTCTCTGCACACATTGTTCCCCGTGATGCGCTTTCGATTTCATCCCGCCGCATCCAGTTCACGGTTTTCGGCGAGATCAAACCGGTTGACAGATAAACTTGCTGGATGGTGCAGCCGGCCCGGCCGCGGCCGTCGGATAAGTGCCGCTCATCGAGGGTCCGGCAGCCTCATCCTGCCCCAAACCCGTCCCCTTCGCCAGTACTTGGGGGACATTGCTTCCGGCTACACATAACCCCCGGGAACCTTGCCCGTTCGGCGCCCCGGCGCTACTGACGAGCCCGGCGCCGACCGCGGCACCGGATTCCCCATACGGCTTCTCCACCATTCCGGGCGGCATTGCCCGGACACCGCGAAAAGACCCGTACCAATGGCCGTCTCCGTCCGATCGACAAGAAACAAGGGGGACATTTCGATGCGGTTGTGGAAGGCGCTCACCGACGGCTCGGCGCGCGGCACCCTGCACGCCTGGGCCGGCGAGGGCTTCGAGCACACCCCGTGGCGCCGGGTCGCCGAGGACGCCCACGCCTGGGCCGCCGGGCTGCGCGCCGCCGGGGTGCGGCCCGGCACCACGGTGGCCGCCGTCGCCACCAACAGCCCGGCCACCGTGCGCGGACTGCTCGCGATCTGGCTGGCCGGCGGCGTACCGGCCTCGCTGCCGCTGCCCACCCGGGGCCAGAGCCCGCGCGAGTACGGCCAGGTGCTCACCGCGCTGACCGAACGGCTCGACCCGGTGCTGCTGCTGGCCGACGACGCGATCCTCTCGCTCGTCCCGCCCGCCCTCACCCGGTCGCTGCCCACCGGCACCTGGCACCTGCCCGACACCGGGCGGCGCCTGGACCCGTGCCCGCCGGGCCCCGACGACCTCGCCTTCATCCAGTACTCCTCCGGCTCCACCAGCACCCCCAAGGGCTCGGCGCTCACCACCCGCGCCATCGAGGCGCAGCTGGACCTGCTGCGGCATCTGACCGGCGGCCGGCCGGGACGGGACACCGGAGTCTCCTGGCTGCCGCTCTCCCACGACATGGGCATGTTCGGCTGCCTGCTCTACTGCTGGGCCCACGACTTCGACTTCGTGCTCTCCACCCCCGAGCGCTTCGCGATGGCCCCGCGCAGCTGGTTCCGGGACCTGGCCGAGTACGGGGCCACGCTGACGGCCGGCACCTCCACCGCCGTCCACCTCGCCGCCCGCGCCCAGGGCCGGGGCGCGCTGCGCGGCGGCCTGGCGCGGCTGCGGACGGCGGTGATCGGCGCGGAGCGCGTCGACTGGGGCAACCTGGCGGCGGCCCAGGAGCGGTTCGGCCCGCACGGCCTGTCCCGCACCGCGTTCCAGCCCGCCTACGGCATGGCGGAAGCGACCCTGGCGGTGGCCGGCAAGCCCTGGCAACAGGAGCCGCTGGCCCGGGACTTCGACGGGGAAGCACTCGGCGCGGGCCTGGTGCGGGAGGTCGGCGCCGACCATCCGCGCGCCACCCGGCTGGTGTCCTGCGGCCGGGCGCTGCCGGGCGTCGAGCTGGCCACCGGCGGGACGGCGGCGGACGGAACCCTCGGCGAGATCACCGTCGGCTCGCCCTCGCTGGCCACCGGCTACTACGCCGACCCGGACCGTACCGCGGCCCGCTTCCCCGGCGGCGACCGGCTGCGCACCGGCGACCTCGGCTTCCGGCACGGGGGCGAACTGTACGTCGTGGGCCGCGAGGACGACATGCTCTCGGTCGGCGGCCGGAAGGTGTACGCGGGCGAGATCGAGTCGGCGATCGAGGGGCACACCCAGGTCCGCAAGGGCTGTGTGGCGGTGGTGGACGCCGGGACCGGCGGACTGCCCCGGCTGGTGCTGCTGCTCGAACCCCAGGGCAGGCCGCGGGACTTCGTGCCGATCGCCGACCTGGCCGCCTCGGTGGCGCTGGAGAAGTCCGGGGTGGCCCTGGCCGAATGCCTCTTCCTGCCGCGTGGGACCCTGCCACGAACGCCCAGCGGCAAGATCCAGCGTTTCCGCTGCCGGACACTGCTCGACAGCGGGCGTTTCGACCCGCTCGCCCGGGTAACATTCGCCGACTGAGGATGAGAAAGGCCAGCACGATGAAGCCTCGGATCACCCCCTCCGGCCGGCATGCCACCGGCGGCGCCCCGCACGCCCGGATCTCCGGCGTGGGTGGCTACCGTCCGCACCGGCTGGTCGGCAACGCGGAGGTGTGCGAACGCATCGACTCCTCCGACGCGTGGATCCGCGAGCGCACCGGGATCGTCACCCGGGGCTGGGCAGGACCGGAGGAGACCCTGACCGAGATGGGCTCGGCCGCCGCAGGCAAGGCACTGGCGGCGGCGGGGATCACGGCGGACGCGCTGGACTGCGTCATCGTGGCCACCTTCACCCATCTGTGGCAGACCCCGGCCGCCGCCACCGCGATCGCCCACCGGCTCGGCGCGCACGGCGCGGCGGCCTTCGATCTGTCGGCGGGCTGCGCGGGGTTCGTCCACGCGCTGTCGCTGGCGGCCGACACGGTACGCGCCCGGGGCGGCCACGTCCTGGTCATCGGCGCCGAGCGGATGACGGACCTGCTGGACGTGGAGGACCGCGCCACCGCGATGATCTTCGGTGACGGCGCGGGCGCGGTGGTGGTCAGCCCGTCCGCCACGCAGGCGATCGGCCCGGTGGTGTGGGGCGCGGACGGCGGCCAGTGGGACGCGGTGACCCAGACCGCGCCGTGGGACGCGCTGCGCACCGACCCGGGGCTGCGCTGGCCGGCCCTGACGCAGAAGGGGCCGCAGGTCTTCCGGTGGGCGGTGTACGAGGTGTCGAAGGTGGCGCAGGAGGCGGTGACGGCCGCCGGGCTGACGCCGCGTGATCTGGACGCGTTCATCCCGCACCAGGCGAACGTCCGCATCATCGACGGGATGGCCAAGCGCCTCGGGCTCACCGGTGACACGGTGATCGCGCGCGACATCGTCACCACCGGCAACACCTCGGGCGCGTCCGTCCCGCTGGCGATGGAGGCGGTGATGGCCACCGAGGACGTCGGCAGCGGTGATCTGGCCCTGCTGGTGGGCTTCGGCGCCGGCCTCTCGTACGCGGCCACGGTGGTCGCGCTGCCCTGAGCCGCCGACGCGACCCGCCCGACCTGCCCGGGACGCACCACGGCCGCGCCCCCGGGTGAGGGGCGCGGCCGGGCAAGAGGGGGCGTACGGCTCAGACCTTGGCGGGGGCCCGCTCCAGCGGTGCGGTCTCCTCCGGCGGGGGCGGCGGCGCGCCGTGGCCGTCGTCCACCAGCGTCGCCTCGTCGAACGGGCGCTGCCCGGAAAGGACCTCGCGCATCCGCTCCTTGTCGACCTCCTTGGTCCAGGTGCCGATGATCACGGTGGCGACGGCGTTGCCCGCGAAGTTGGTCAGGGCGCGGGCCTCGCTCATGAACCGGTCGATGCCGATGATCAGGCCGACGCCGTCCAGGAGTTCGGGGCGGTGCGAGGAGAGTCCGGAGGCGAGGATCGCGATGCCGGAGCCGGAGACCCCGGCCGCGCCCTTGGAGGCGATGATCATGAAGAGCAGCAGGGAGAGCTGTTCGCCCAGGGCCAGCGGGGTGCCCATCGCCTCGGCGATGAACAGCGCGGCCATGGTGAGGTAGATGGCGGTGCCGTCCAGGTTGAAGGAGTAGCCGGTGGGCACCGTGATGCCGACGACCGGCTTGCTGACGCCGGCGTGCTCCATCTTCGCGATCAGCCGCGGCAGCGCGGTCTCGGAGGAGGAGGTGGAGACGATCAGCAGGAACTCGCGGCCCAGGTACTTCAGCAGCGCGAAGATGTTGACGCCGGTGGTGAGCTTCAGCAGGACGCCGAGGACCACGACGATGAACAGCACACAGGTGACGTAGAAGCCGATCATGATGACGGCCAGCGACTTGAGCGCGTCCACGCCCGTCTCGCCGACCACCCCGGCGATCGCGCCGAACGCGCCGATCGGGGCGGTCCACATGACCATGCCCAGCACCCGGAAGACGACCTTCTGGAGGTGGCCGATGCCGCGCAGCACCGGTTCGCCGGCCTTGCCCATGGCCTGGAGCGCGAAGCCGACCAGCAGCGCGACCAGCAGCGTCTGGAGGACTTCGCCGGCGGTGAAGGCGGAGACCAGGGTCTCGGGGATCATGCCCAGCAGGAAGTCGACCGTGGACTCGCCGGCCTTCTCGGCGGCCTCGGCGCCGGCGTTGGTGTCCACCTCGGCGAGGTTCAGCCCGTGGCCCGGCTCCAGGAAGTTGCCCACCAGCAGGCCGATGCCGAGGGCGAACGTCGACATCACCATGAAGTAGCCGAGGGCGAGCCCGCCGACCGCGCCGACCTTGGCGGCCTTCCGGACCGAACCGATCCCGAGCACGATGGTGCAGAAGATGATCGGCGAGATCATCATCTTGATCAGGGCGATGAACCCCTGGCCCAGCGGCTTCAGCTCCACCCCCACCCCGGGCGCCGCCAGTCCGATGGTGATGCCCGCGGCCACCGCGATGATGACGGCGATGTAGAGCCAGTGCGTACGGTCGCGGCGTTTCACGCGGGGGGCGGTGGGCGCCCCGGGCGGGCTGGATGCGGCCACGGTGGTCTCCTCGTCCTTGTGGAGTCTTGCGGCCCGGGGGCCGGATTGCACGTGACGCAATATCCACCAGGGGGTGACCGAGGTCTCGGTTACGGTCATTACGTTCGCGAGGATTTTCGTACGGCTGTCATCCGGGCGTCACCCGGCCGACATCACCACACCAGCAGTACGGGGCACGGCGCGTGGTCCACCACGAACCGGGTGGGTGGCGCCAGCGTGTGCGGCCCCGGCCGGGACCGGTCCCCGTCCCGGGCGCAGACCAGCACGTTCTCGCTGTCCGGCCCGGACAGCGCCGCCAGCACCTCGTCCTCGGTGCGGCCGGTCCGCGCCAGCCGCCGCACCGGCCCGCCCAACCGCTGCGCCGCCCGCTCCAGCAGCGCGGCGGCGGCCTCGGCCGCCTCCCGCTCCAGCCGCCGGGCCGGGTCCTCGCCGGGGCGGTGGCCGCGCCCCAGCAGCCCGGCGAACGCGCCGTGCGCCGCCGCCGTCACCTCCTCGTCCGTGACATGAAGCAAGGTCACCGGCTCGTGCGCCGCGCGCCGGGCGCGGGCCGCGTCCACGCACGCCGTCCAGTGCGCCTCGGTGATCCACACGATGAGCGTCATACCGGCCTCAGCCTCCGATCAGGGACAGGGACCCCCACAGCGCCACGGTCGCGGCCACCAGGGAGGCGGGCACCGTCAGCAGCCCGAGCCGGGTGAAGTGGCCGAGCCCCGGGTCGGTGCCGTGGGCGTGCAGCACCCGCCGCCACAGCAGCGTGGCCAGCGAGCCGACATAGGTCAGGTTGGGCCCCAGGTTCACCCCGATCAGCGCCGCCAGCACCGGACCCGGCCCGCCGTGCGCCGCCAGCACGGGCAGGATCACCAGGATGGCCGGGAGATTGTTGATCAGATTGGCCAGCACCGCCGCCACCGCGGCCACCGCCAGCAGCGCGGCCAGTGACGAGCCGTCCGGCAGCAGCCGGGCCACCGCGTCCCCCAGCCCGTGGTCCACCACCGCCGCGACCACCACCCCGAGCGCGAGCACGAACAGCAGGAACGGCACGTTCACCGCCCGTACCAGCACCGGTACCGAGGTACGGCGCGCGGTGAGCGCCCGGACCGCCAGCACCAGCGCCCCGCCCGCCGCCGCCCAGGCCGGATCGAAGCCGAGCAGCGAGGTCACCGCGAACCCGGCCAGGGTCAGCCCCAGCACCGCCAGCGCGAACACCGGGCGCGGGCCG
Source organism: Streptomyces harbinensis (assembly GCF_900116145.1). Lineage (GTDB taxonomy): Bacteria > Actinomycetota > Actinomycetes > Streptomycetales > Streptomycetaceae > Streptomyces > Streptomyces carpaticus. The sequence continues at coordinate 188,740 of NZ_FPAB01000006.1, forward strand.
GGATCGCGACCGGCACCGGCCGCCGCTTCCGCGCCCCGCTCCACTGCCGCTCCCTGCTCCTGCTCCGGCACCGCCGCCGTCCCCGTTCCCGTCCCGGCCAGTTCGGCGGCGTACCAGCGGCGGAACACCACGTACTCCACCGCGATCGCCGCCAGCCACGGCAGCACCATCAGCGCCGCGAACCGGGTGAACGTCAGCCCGCTGGCCGCGAACGCCAGCAGATTCGTCAGATTGGAGACCGGCAGCAGCAGCGAGGCCGAGTTGGCCAGATGGGTGCAGGCGTACACGTGCGGGCGCGCCGCCACCCCCAGCCGGGCCGCCGTCGCGAACACCACCGGAGTCAGCAGCACCACCGTGGCGTCCAGGCTCAGCACCGCCGTCACCCCGGCCGCCACCGCGAACACCCCCGCCAGCAGCCGCCGCGGCCGGCCCCCGCACCAGCGCGCCACCAGCCGGCCGGCCGCCGTGAACAGCCCCTCCTCGTCGCACAGCCGGGCCAGCACCAGCACGGCCGCCAGAAACCCCGTCACCGGCAGCAGTTCGCGGATCTGGTGCCAGGCCCCGCTCACCGGCACCAGACCGAACGCCACCGCCGCCCCGGCCGCCGGCACCGCGGCCACCGCCTCCGGCAGCCCGCGCGGGCGCGCCACCGCGAACCCCAGCACCCCCAGCAGCAGCACCGCCGACAGCGTCCCGGCCACCCACGTACTCAGCGCATGCCTCCCGGCCGGTGCCGCCCCGGATCTCCCGGCTCACCGCACCAGTTTCCCACCCCATGTGACCCACGTCTCACCGCATCCCCCCGCGGCCATGTCACATCCGCGCCCGCGCCGCCCCTCTCCCCTGGCGAGAGACCAACACTCCCGGAGAGGGGAGAAGAACCATGTTCGCGAGGCTTTCCGCACTCGTGCTCGGGCACCGCCGGGCCGTGCTGTGGGTGGCGGTGCTGCTGGCGCTCGTCGGCGGGGCCAGTAGTGCGACGCTGTTCGACGACGTGAAGGGAGGCGGCTTCACCAACCCCGGCGCGGAGTCCGGGCAGGCCGCCGACGTCCTCGCCGAGCGCTTCGGCCAGCAGGACCCCAACGTGGTGCTGCTCGTGCACGCCCCCGGCGGCGTCGACGAACCCGCCGCCCGGGCGGCCGGCAGCGCGCTGGCCGAGCGGCTCGCCGCGGAGGACGGCGTCAGCGGCGTCCTCTCGTACTGGACCGCCGGCGGCGGCGCGGGACCGCTGCGCTCCGCCGACGGCGAGCGCGCCCTGATCCTGGCCACCGTCGCCGGGGACGAGACCGAGGCCGGGCGCCGGCTCGCCGCACTGCGCCCCGATTACGAGGGGAACGCGGACGGCCTGGAGGTCGCCGTCGGCGGACCCGCCATGATCAACCACGAGGTCGGCGAACTCAGCGAACGCGATGTGATCAAGGGCGAGACCATCGCCTTCCCCGTCATGCTCGTCGTCCTGGTGCTGATCTTCGGCAGCCTCGTCGCCGCCTCGCTCCCGCTGGTCACCGGGCTGATCACCATCCTGGTCTCGCTCGGCCTGCTGTGGGCCATGGCCCAGCTCACCGACGTCTCGGTGCTGGCCGTCAACGTGGTCACCCTGCTGGGCCTCGGCCTGGCCGTCGACTACAGCCTGCTGATGGTCAACCGCTACCGCGAGGAACTGCGGGCCGGCCAGGACAGCGCCACCGCCATCCGGGTGATGATGGGCTCGGCCGGACGCACCGTCCTCTTCTCGGCCGTCACCGTCGCCGTCACCCTGGCCGGACTCGCCTGGTTCCCGCTGCTGGCGCTGCGCTCCATCGCCTACTCCGGCATCGCCGTGGCCGTCCTCACCGCGCTCACCACCCTCACCGTGCTGCCCGCGCTGCTGGCTGTGCTCGGCCCGCGCTTCGAGTCCGGCCGGGTGCTGCGCCGCCGCGCCACCGCCCGCCAGGAGCAGGAGCAGGACGCGGAGAACGGCTTCTGGCACCGGCTCGCCTCGCTGGTGATGCGCCGCCCCGTGCCCTTCGCCACCCTCGGCACCCTGTTCCTGCTGCTGCTCGGGCTGCCCTTCCTCTCCCTGAACATGGGCGCCCTGGACGAGCGGGCCCTGCCCACCTCTTCCGCCGGGCGGCAGGTCGCCGAGGTGATGCGCGCCGAGTTCGACAGCGGCGAGGCCGGCGCCGTACGGATCGTCCTGCCCGAGGGTGCCCCGGAGGCAGACCTGGCTACGTATGCCGCCGGGCTCTCCGCCCACCCGGACGCCGCCCGGGTGGACGCCCCCACCGGCTCCTACGCCCAGGGCACCCAGGTCGCCGAGGCGGGACCGCAGCACGCCGCGCTGACCGCCGCGGACGGCTCGGGGGCCGCGGCGCTCAGCGTGGTGCCCGCCCCGGGCGAGCAGACCCGCGCCGAGCAGTTGGTGCGCGACATCCGCTCCGGCGCCGCCGCCGAGGCGCCGTCCGCGATCCTGGTCGGCGGACAGGCCGCCGTCGCCCTGGACGGCATCGCGGCCATCACCGACCGGCTGCCGGTCGCCGCGCTCACCCTGGGCCTGGCCATGGTGGTGCTGCTGTTCCTGCTCACCGGCAGCGTGCTGCTGCCGTTCATCGCGATGCTGCTGAGCGCCCTCGGCCTCACCGCCACCTTCGGCGCCCTGGTGTGGGGCTTCCAGGACGGGCACCTGGCCGGGCTGCTGGGCTTCACCGCCACCGGCACCATCAACGGCACCGTGCCGGTGCTGCTGTTCGCGGTCGCCTTCGGCCTCGGCATGGACTACCAGGTGTTCCTGCTCTCCCGCATCCGCGAGGAGTACGAGCGCGGCGGCGATCCGCGGGCCGCCGTCGCGCTCGGGCTGGAGCGCATCGGCCGCATCGTCACCGCCGCCGCGGCCGTCCTGTCCATCGTCTTCCTGGCCTTCCTGATCTCCGACATCAGCTTCATGAAGGCCATGGGCATCGGGCTGCCGCTGGCCGTCCTGATGGACGCCACCCTCATCCGGGGCGCGCTGCTGCCGGCCGCCATGCGGCTGGGCGGGCGCGCCATCTGGTGGCTGCCGGCCCCGCTGCGCCGCGTCCACGACCGGTACGGGCTGCACGACGCCGACCCGGCCGGCCCGCCCGCCGCCCGCCCGGCGGAGCCGGCGCGCTCGGGCCGGGCGTCGTGACCCGCGAGGCCGGCGGCGCCGGGGGGTGAACGGGGGGTGGGGGCCGCCCGCGTGGGTGCGGGCGGCCCCCACCATCACCCCCCGCGCGGGGTCAGGCGCGCGGGTCGACGAGCACCTTGGTGTGGGCGCTCTCGCCCGAGTCGAGTTCCTCCAGGAGGTCGCCGAGCTGCGACAGGCCGACGGTGCCGGTGTGCAGGGCGGCGACGTCGATCCGCCGCCCGGCGATGGCGCGCATGGTGCCCACGAAGTCCTCGTGGTTGTAGGCGAGCGACCCGATGACCGTCAGCTCCCGGCTCTGCCAGTCGCCGTAGCTGACCGTCGACGGGGTGAGGGGGAAGCCGAGCAGCGCGAGCGTGCCGCCGCGCCGGACCAGTTCGGCGGACGGCTGGAACAGGGACGCGACCCCCGTGCACTCGAACAGCACATCGGCGCCGAGCCCGTCGGTGGCCCGCTCCAGCACCCCGGCCAGCTCCGGTGGCGCCACCACGTCCCGGAAGCCCAGCTTCCCGGCGGTGCCCCGGCGGGCCGCCGAGGGCTCCGAGACGATGATGCGCCCGGCGCCCGCGTTGCGCGCGTGCTGGGCGGTGAGCAGGCCGATCGGTCCCGCGCCCTGGACGACCACCACCGAGCCCAGCTCCAGGGCGGTGCGGCGTACCGCGTGGAAGGTCACGGTCGCCGGCTCCACGAGAGCGGCCTCGATGTCCGAGAGCGCGTCCGGCACCGGGATCACCCGGCGGGCGGAGACCCGGACGCGGGTGGCGAACGCACCGTGGGCGGGGGCCGCCTCGTCCACGCCGTTGGCCTCGGCGAACACCGTGTCGCACTGGCGGGCGTGCCCGGCCAGACACTGGCGGCAGCGCCCGCAGGCGGGTCCGACCCCGCCCACCACCCGCTGGCCGGCCCGCACCCCGGTGACCTCGGCGCCGACCGCGCGGACCGTCCCGGTCCACTCGTGCCCGAAGACGGCGGGCGGCAGCATGTGCCCGTCGGTGTAGCCGTGGACGTCCGTACCGCAGATCCCGCTGTAGGTGATGTCCACGATCACCCCGTCCGGCGCGGGCGGCTGCTCGTCCCCGGCGCGTTCCTCCAGCTGCCGCGGTCCGGAGACCCGCACGTAGCGCTGCTCAGCATTCATGACCAACATGTTCCTTCGTTCCCGGTGCCGCGACCCGGGACGAGTCCGGCACATCGGACCCATACAACACCTTCGGTCGAAGAGCCGTGCGGGCACCCCGGCGGCGCGCGGCCGGGTGCCGGGCGGACGGCGCGGCCCCGCGAAGAATCCGAAGACGCGTCCTAATCTGACGGGATGGCTGAAGAGACGGATGTGATTGTGCTGGGAATGGGCCCCGGCGGCGAGTACGTCGCCGGGCGGCTCGCCGCCGCCGGGCTCGACGTCGTGGGGGTCGAGGCGGAGCTGGTGGGCGGCGAGTGCCCGTACTGGGCCTGTGTGCCCAGCAAGATGATGGTCCGCGCCGCCGGTCTGCTGACCGACACCCGGCGGGTGCCCGGCATCGCGGGGAGCAGCCAGGTCCATCCCGACTTCGGCACCGTCGCCGCCCGCATCAGGACCGAGGCCACCGACAACTGGGACGACACCGTCGCCGCCGACCGCTTCACCGGCGCCGGCGGGCGCCTGGTGCGCGGCCGGGGGCGGCTGTCCGGACCCGGCCGGGTGGCGGTCAAGCCCTCCGACGACGGACCGGAGACCGAGTACGGGGCGCGGGTCGGCATCGTCGTCGCCACCGGCAGCCGCCCCGTGATCCCGCCGCTGGAGGGGCTGGCCGGCTCGCCCTACTGGACCAACCGCGAGGCCGTCTCCGCCGAGAGCCCGCCGCGCTCGCTGCTGGTGCTCGGCGGCGGCCCGGTCGGCCTCGAACTCGCCCAGGTGTACGCCCGGTTCGGCACGGACGTGACCGTCGTCGAGGGCGGCGAGCGGCTGCTGTCGCGCGAGGAGCCCGAGTCCTCCCGGCTGATCACCGACGTCCTCACCCGCGAGGGCCTGGTCGTCCACGTGGCCTCGCACGCCACCCGCGTGGCGTACGACGACGCCCACGGCTTCACCCTGTTCCTGGAGGACGGCGAGGAACTGACCGCCGAACGCCTGCTGGTGGCCACCGGCCGCGCCCCCGACCTGGCCTCGCTCGGCCTCGAACACGCCGGCATCGAACTCGACCCCAAGGCCCGGGCGCTGCCCGTGGACGAGAAGCTGCTGGCCGCGCCCGCGCTGTGGGCGATCGGCGATGTGACCGGCGTCGGCCAGTTCACCCATGTCGCCATGTACCAGGGGCAGCTCGCCGCCCGCACCATCCTCGGGGAGGAGACGCCGCCCACCGACTACCGGGCGCTGCCCCATGTCACCTTCACCGACCCGGAGATCGGCTCGGTCGGCCTCACCGAGGCGGCGGCCCGCGCCGAGGGCATCGACGTCCGCACCGGGATCGCCGACCTCGCCGCCAGCACCCGGGGCTGGATCCACAAGGCGGGCAACGAGGGCTTCATCAAGCTGGTCGCCGACGCCCGCCGCCAGGTGCTGGTCGGCGCCACCTCCGCAGGGCCGGCCGGCGGCGAGGTGCTGTACGGGCTGGCCGTCGCCATCCAGGGCGAGGTGCCGCTGGAGCGGCTGCGGCAGATGATCTACTCCTACCCCACCTTCCACCGCGCGGTGGAGACGGCGCTCGCCGACCTGTCCTGAGCCGGCTGATCAACCCGGCGGGCCCGGCCCGCGTCCCTGCGGGTATGACCACCGCCGCCCCCGCCCCGAAGTCGTCCGCGACGCCGCCCGCCTGGCGGGTCCTGCTGAGCTACGTCCGGCCGCACCGCTGGGCGCTGATCGCCGGGGCGGTCCTGGCGCTGGCCACCGGGGCCACCGGGCTCGCGCTGCCGCTGCTGGCGCAGCGGCTGATCGAGGATCTGTCGGCCGACCGGGCCATCGGCGGCGCGCTGGCGGTGATGACGGCGCTGATGGTGGCCAACGCCGTCCTCGGCGGCTTCGGCAGCTATGTGCTGCACCGCACCGCCGAGTCGGTGGTGCTCACCGCCCGCCGCGCGCTCACCTCCTATCTGCTGCGGCTGCGCGTCACCGCCGTGGACCGCTCCGAGCCGGGCGATCTGCTGGCCCGGGTCACCTCCGACACCACGCTGCTGCGCGGCATGACCACCAACTCCCTGATCGGCCTCGCCACCGGCGGGCTCACCCTGCTGGGCACGCTGGTGATGATGGCGATCGTCGACCTGGTGCTGCTCGGTGTCACGGTCGCGGTGGTCGGGCTGATGGCGGTGGTCATCGGCGTCATCGCGCCCCGGATCAACCGGGCCAGCAAGTCCGCCCAGGAGGCGGTCGGCGCGATGGGGACGGCCGTCGAGCGGGTCCTGGGCTCGCTGCGCACCGTCAAGGCGTCCGGCGCCGAGGCGCGGGAGGAGGCGGTGGTGCACGACGCGGCGCAGCGGGCGTGGCAGGCCAGCATCCGGGCCGCCAAGTGGCAGGCCATCGCCGGGAATCTGTCCGGGGTGGCGCTCCAGGCGGCGTTCATCATCGTGCTGGGCGTGGGCGGCGCCCGGGTGGCCACCGGGGCCATCGAGGTGGGCGCGCTGGTGGCGTTCCTGCTGTACGTCTTCTATCTGATGTCCCCGATCAGCGAAGTGGTCGCCGCCATCACCGGATACCAGGTCGGGGCCGCCGCGATCACCCGCATCCAGGAGGTGCGCGCTCTGCCCGCCGAGCCGGTGGCCGCCCCGGCCGGTCCCGGGCCGGCCGCCCCGGCCGCCGTCGCCTTCGAGGCGGTGCGGTTCCGCTACAGCGAGGATCTGCCGGAGATCCACCACGGGGTGACGTTCTCGGTGCCGCCGCGCGGCATGACGGCCTTCGTCGGCCCGTCCGGCGCGGGCAAGACCACCGTGTTCTCGCTGATCGAGCGGTTCTACGACCCCACCGGCGGCCGGGTGACCGTGGACGGCCGGGACGTGGCCGACTGGGACCTGGGCGAACTGCGCGCCGCCATCGGCTACGTCGAGCAGGACGCGCCCGTCCTCTCCGGCTCACTGCGGCAGAACCTGCTGCTCGGCGCCCCGGACGCCGACGAGGCTGCGGTGGCCGAAGTGCTGCGCACCACCCGTCTGGAGGGTCTGGTGGCGCGGCTGCCGGACGGTCTGGAGACGCTGGTGGGCCACCGGGGCACCAAGCTGTCCGGCGGCGAGCGGCAGCGGATCGCGATCGCCCGGGCGCTGCTGCGCCGTCCCCGGCTGCTGCTGCTGGACGAGGCGACCTCGCAGCTGGACGCGGTCAACGAGGCGGCGCTGCGGGACACGGTGGCGGATGCGGCGCGGGAGACGACCGTCCTGGTGGTGGCGCACCGGCTGTCGACCGTCACCTCGGCGGACCGCATCGTGGTGATGGACGCGGGCCGGGTGCAGGCGGTGGGGACGCACGCCGAACTGGTAGCGCGGGACAGCCTGTACGCGGAGCTGGCGGCCACACAGTTTCTGGCCACGAGTTCATGAACACCGGCCGTGGCCAGGCATGGCTCACCTAAGCTACGGGGCATGCGCATTGGGACGCTCGCACATGTGGCGGGAGTGACCACCAAGACGGTGCGATTCTACGAACAGGCCGGTCTGCTGCCCGAACCCCCGCGCACCCCTTCGGGCTACCGGGACTATCCGCCGGAGAGCGCCGACCGGCTGGTGTTCATCCGCACCGCGCAGTCCGCCGGGCTCTCGCTCGCCGAGATCGGCGAGTTGCTGCGGCTGTCCGAGACGGACCGGCCGCCGCCCGCGGACACCGCCCGGCTGATCTCCGCCCATCTGCACCGCATCGAGTCACGGATCGCGGCCCTGACCCACACCCGCGACGCGCTGCGCGCCCTGCGGGCGGCTCCGGGCGGCTGACGCGCGGCCGCCGGGCCCGCCCGGGCCGGCCGGGGATCTCCGTGCGGCACGCCCTAGTTGGTCCGCTGCCGGGGGATGCGTCCGCCGTCGGTGTGCCGGCGGACGGTTCCCTCGTCCACCACCACGTGGGTGATGTCGGCGCGGCCGGGGATCTCGTACATGAGCGGCTGGAGCACCCGTTCCATGACGCCGCGCAGCGCGCGGGCGCCGGTGCCGCGCAGCAGCGCCCTGTCGATGATGGCGTCCAGCGCGGGGCGGTCGAACTCCAGCTGTACGCCGTCGAGTTCGAACAGCCGCTGGTACTGCTTGACGAGCGCGTTGCGGGGCTCGGTGAGGGTGCGCAGCAGGGCGGCCCGGTCCAGGGCGGTGACCCGGGTGATGACCGGCAGCCGACCGATGAACTCCGGGATGAGCCCGTACTTCACCAGATCCGCCGGCTGGACCCCGGCGAACGGGTCGCCGGGCGGCGGGGCGGCGGCGGAGCGCAGTTCGCCGCCGAAGCCGATGCCGTGTCCGCCGAGCCGGTCGCCGACGATGCTCTCCAGGCCGGCGAAGGCCCCGGCGGCGATGAACAGCACCTGGGAGGTGTCGAGTTCGATCAGCTCCTGCTGCGGGTGCTTGCGCCCGCCCTGCGGCGGTACGGCGGCGACCGTGCCTTCCATGATCTTCAACAGGGCCTGCTGCACGCCCTCGCCGGAGACGTCGCGGGTGAGGGAGGGGTTCTCGCTCTTGCGGGCGATCTTGTCGATCTCGTCGAGGTAGATGATGCCCTTCTCGGCGCGGGCCACGTCGTAGTCGGCGGCCTGGAGGAGCTTGAGCAGGATGTTCTCGACGTCCTCACCGACGTAGCCGGCCTCGGTGAGGGCGGTGGCGTCCGCGATGGCGAAAGGGACGTTCAGCGACCGGGCCAGGGTCTGGGCCAGGTAGGTCTTGCCGCAGCCGGTGGGGCCGAGCAGCAGGATGTTGGACTTGGCGAGCTCCACGGGCGGCGGGCCGCCGTCCTCGGCGCTGTCGCGCACCCGTTTGTAGTGGTTGTAGACGGCCACCGCGAGCGCGCGTTTGGCGTCCTCCTGGCCGATGACGTACTGGTCGAGGAAGCGGTGGATCTCACGCGGCCGGGGCGGCTCGACGGGCTGGTCCGTCTCGGGGCGGCCCAGCTCCTCCTCGATCAGGTCGTTGCAGACCCCGACGCACTCGACGCAGATGTAGACCCCGGCGGGCCCGGCGATCAGCCGGCGCACCTGCTCCTGGGTCTTGCCGCAGAACGAGCACTTGAGCGAGTGGTCGGCGTCATCGTCGCGCGCCATGACCAAGAGTCAGCCCTCCTCGGTGCCCTTCACGACAGGTCATCAGATGATCTTGCCACCTGATCGCAGGTGAGGAACCGGGGAGGGCCCCGGCCGTTACCCAGCCGCCCCCACAGTGCTCCGCCACCCCGGCAGCAGCTCGTCCAGCAGCGCCTCCGTCTGGGCCGGCAACGCCTGCGCCGGACCGTACAGATGCGCGTGGTGCGCGATCAGCCAGTCGGCGGCGCCGCGCAGCCACTCGGCCTTGCCGGTCGCCTTCGCCGACCGCAGCAGCTCGTTCCACAGCCGCTCGTCGGTCGGCGAGGCGGCGAGCGCGGAACGGATCGCCACATACGCCTGCTCACTGCCCCCGCTCGCCAGCTGCTCGGCCGACAGCTTCAGCGCGATCTCCGAGACCAGCAGCGGGTATTGCGCATCCACGATCTCATGCTCCAGCCAGCCGAACCGTCCGCCCTCCCGCACACCCGCGAGCAGCGGCCCGCGCGCCAGGCTCAGCGCGTCCGTGAGCTGCCGCTTCCGCTCGGCGGCGCTGCCGCCGCCCACCGAGACCGCCCGGTGGTGCAGCGTCCGCAGCACGTCCCAGTCCGAGACGACGCCCGCCGACAGCGACAGCCGCCCGTCCTCGGCCACCAGCAGCCGCGGCGCGCCCGCCGCGTCCGCCCCCAGCCAGTCGCGCAGCCGCTCGATCAGGGCGTCGCGGACATCGTCCGGCACCCCGCGCGGCCACAGCGCCGACCCCAGCACCCGGGGGTGGACCCCCTCCCGGTGCAGCAGCAACAGCGCCAGCGCCTCACGCAGTTGCTCCGCGCGCTCCGCGCCCGGGGCGTCCAGCCCGCTGATCTCGTACCCGCCCATCACCTGGGCGTACACATCCGGCTTGCCCCGCTGGCTCAGATCCACCGTGAAGGCCGGACCCGGCACGCCCGCCGCGCCGCCGGACGGCTCGCGGGTCAGCTCCGCGAACAGCTCCACCACGGCGGCACGCTGCGCGGCCGGCAGCAGCTGGGCGGAGAGTTCGAGGCCCATCTCCGGCTCGGTGAGCACCCCCGCGTCCGAGATCTCGAACTCCCAGGCGATGCCCGGCAGATCCGGCCGGTCCGAGGTCACCAGATAGCCGATGCCCAGCTGAGCGGAGACCGCGGCGAGCGCGGCGAGCCGGTCCGCCTGCTCGGCGGTCGGCACCGCGCCGATGAGCACCAGATGCGGCGCCCACTGCTGCTGCCGGGCCGGGCCCGTGCGTCCGGTGAGGATCGACTCCTGCCCGGTGTGCCGCAGCGCGCCGCGCCGCAGATTCGTCTCCGTCTCCATCACTTCGAGCAGCCCGGCCACATCGTCCAGGTAGCGCACCCGGGTCGGGGCCAGGGCGGTCAGCTCCCCGCCGAAGCCCACCAGCGACACCGTCATCCGGTCCGCCCAGCCGCTGGTCGCCAGTTCGGCGGCGATCGAGGCGAGCACCGCCTCCCGGTCGGCGCGGGCGCCGGTCACCGAGACGATGCCGGGCACCGCCTCCAGGTTGAGCAGCAGCCGCATGTCGTCGCGGACACCCAGGGAGACCAGACCGGGGTACGGGGCCTCCGCGTCCGGCGCCTCACCCGCGGCCGCGGCGGCCGGCAGCCGGTCGCGCCGCACCGTCCAGTACGTGTCGCTCTGCCCCGGCTCCCACGGCGCCGGCGGACGGCCGGCCGGGGCGGCCAGCTGGAGGTGCAGTTCGTGCTCGGTCAGCCAGGCCGCGTACACCGGCGGCAGCACCTTGCCCTCGGCATCCAGCGCGGCGGACAGCCGGCGCAGCGCCCGGTCCAGGAAACCGACCGCCTCCGGGGCGGCGCCGACCAGCAGCGCGTCACGGATGTCGTGCGCGGCGGGGGTGGTGGGCGCCAGGTCGTCGCCCACGCCGCGCCCGGCCAGCGTCCCGGCGGCCGAGGCCCACAGGGCGTTGCGCCGGGTGCGGCCGAGAGCCATCAGCAGCCCGGCGGCCAGCAGCGGGGCGCCCAGCAGCGCCTCGGGGAGCCCGAACCCGGCCTCGTCCCCGGCCTCCTGCGCCTCCTGGATGGGGGTGGTGTCGAAGGCGGGCAGCGAGTGACCACCTCCGGGCTCCTCCGGAACGAGACCCAGTTCGGGGACCCGCAGGTCGGCCCGGTCGACCCCGGAATCGTCCGGGTCGGCCCACTCGGTGTCCCCGGTGCGCTGGTAGTCCTGGAACTCCTCGACCTCCTCCTGCGACAGCTCCTCCACGTCGTGGGGCATCTCGACCAGTTCGCCGCCGTGGGCGTCGGCCGGCATCTCCAGGATCCAGCCCGGACGGATCAGCGAGGCCTCGGTCAGCTTGGAACCGTCCGGCTGCACCCGGTCCTTGTTGAGCTGGTAGATCTCCTTGTACCGCAGCCCGTCGTCCAGATGCCGCTCGGCGATCCCCCACAGCGTGTCGTGGTGCCGGCCCTCCGGTGGCTGGATGCGGTAGTACTTGGTCGGCGCCTCGGCCGCCTCATCCGCCTCCGGAGCCTCGTTCGGCAGCGCCATGGTGGGATCGGCCCGGTTCACGCCGTCGCTCTCATAGGCGTGCTCGGCCTCCCCGCCCGGCGTCCGCTCGGCCTCCGCCACCACCTGCGAGGAGCCGCCGCCGTCGAAGGCCCCGCCGATGCCGCTGATACCGGGCACGAACGACGCGGCCGAGGCGGTCACCAGCAGCAGCATGCCCACCAGCTGGCGCGCCAGCAGCTGGCTCGGCCCGGCGCCCGGCACCCGGGCCGGGATGCCCACCCCGGACAGCGCCGCCTTGACCTCCACCAGCACACAGGCGGTGAACTGCGCCCAGGCGATCCAGACGCACAGCGCCAGCACCTTCAGGAAGACGGTGGTGGAGATCTCGTTCTGCAAGGTGTCCAGGGACGGCATCGTGCGCGGCAGCGGCCAGCCGATCAGCACGGCCAGCGAGAAGGGCACGCCGACGACCAGGGCCGCCAGCGCGACGAAGGCGAACAGCGCCTTCATGATGTCGCCGAAGCTGCGCCCGACCTTCACGGGCACGGGCGTACGGTTCCCGCCGCCGGTGGGGGTGGTGCGCGCCATGACGGAACTCCCGTTGGTGGTGGATCAGTTGGTCTGGGCCTCGGCGGTGGCCGTGCCCCAGACCGTGAGCGGTTGATCGAAGAAGAACCCGGTGAACACCGGGCGGTAGGTCAGCCGGATCCGTACCGTGACCCGGTCGACGGACGCCTGCGAGCACTCGGAGGCGGCGGTGTCCGCCGCGCTCAAGTTCACGGAGGCAGCGTACTCGGCGACCCTGGCCGGGCAGTTGCCGAAGTTGATGGGGGCGTTGCCCAGGCCCTGGCGCAGCGCCTCCTCGTCCAGGTCCTGGGCCGCGTACCGGGCGGCCTGCTCGGCGATGTCGGCGGCCCGCTCCCGCTGGTGGATGGCGAGCCCGCCGTCCACCACGAACGCGGCCAGCGCCAGCACCACCAGCGCGAAGAAGATCACGATCACCGCGCCTGAGCCCCGGTCGCCGTGGCCCCGGCGGCCGAGACCCCGGCCTGGCAGCCGCCTCATCCGGACCTCCGGTACGGGTCGATGGGTGAACTGGAGGCACCGGTCAGGGTGGAGGTGACCGGCACACCCAGCATGTCCAGGGCCCGCACCCGGCAGCTGACCCGCACGCTGAACAGCGAGCCCGGTTCGTGCCCGCCGCCCGAGGTCACCTCGACGCGCACCGTGCCGCCCACGCACACCTCGCCCAGTTCGCGCTCGGCGGTGCCCGCCGCCGCGGCGGCGGCCGAGGCGCTGTCGCGCTCCAGCGAGCCGGCCCGCGCCGCGTCCCTGGCCGCGCCGCTGACCGCGCTGCGGCCCGACACCTGCTGGCCGATGGCCACCAGCAGCAGGATGAACGCGATCATCAGCGGTGCCAGGAACACCACCTCGACCGTGGACACCCCCCGGTCGTCACGGAATCTCCGCCGCACCGCGCTCACCCCCCGCCGTCCGGGACGAACCGCTCGACCGGCCCCTCCGAGGCGGCCCGGACGGTCAGGGTCATCCCCGGCACGATGGACGGCACACTGGCGTGCACCTCCACCCGTACGGTGTCGGGGCCCGGCAGCGTGGTGAACACCGACGGCTGCCGGTCGAACATGCCCCGGCCGAGCTGATCGATGTAGTCGTAGGACTTCTCCCGCGCCTTCGCCTGCCAGCCGACCGGATCGGCGTCCGCCTCCGCGCGGGCGGTGCGGGCACCGGCCTGTGCGGCGGCCTTCGCGACGTCCTGCGCGAAGGAGTACAGGGCGAACTGCACGGCGCCGAAGATCAGGAAGAACATCAGCGGGGTCAGGAACACGAACTCGATCGCCGTGCTGCCCCGGTCGCGGCACAGCACGGCCCCGCCCCGGTCGGAGCCCGCTCCGATCCGGCGGCGCAGCCAGCGGGCCGCTCGCTTGGTCATCCCCGTACTCCCCGTACTCCCCGTGTCCCCGTGTCCCCGTGAAACCCCGTGAACCCCGTACTCCCCGTGGCTGGGCCGCCGCTCAGCAGTCGGCGTAGTCCACCGCGCCCGCGATGCACTCGCTCACGCTGCCGGCCCGGTCGTCGATCGCGTTCATGATCACGGCCGCGACCCCGGCGACGATGCCGACGACGACCGCCGCGATGATCACCCACTCGATGGCGGAGGCACCGCGGTCCCGGTCGGCGTCGAGCGCTCCCGCCCGCCGCATCCGGGTCCTCACCAGGGCGGCCAGATAGTCGGCCGCCGGAAAACGCAACTTCCTCATGGTCACTTACCTCTCAAGCTGGTCATGCCGAGAACACCCGCATTCCGGCCGGATAGATCAGAAAGATCAGGAATCCCAAGCACAGCAGCAGCTGTGCGATCAGCATCGACTGCGACTTCTCCCCCGCGCTCCCCTCGATCTCGGCGAGCTCGCGGTGGCGCATCGTCTCCGAACGGGCGGAGAGCGAGGCGCGTACCTTGGCGCCGTCGTCCGCGACCAGCGCCAGCGACGCGGACAGGTCCTTCAGCTCGTCCACCCCGACCTCGTCGCCGAGCTTGCCCAGCGCCTGCCACTGGGTCAGCCCGGTGATCCGGGCGTCGGCCAGCGCCGTCCTGATGCGCCGCAGCGCCCAGCCGTCGCTGACCTCGGCGGCCGCCTTCAGCGCCTCCGGCAGACCGCGCCCGCCGGCCAGGCTCATGGCCACCAGGTCCAGATAGGCCGCCACCACCCGGCGGAAGTCCCGCCGCCTGGCCTTGGCGTCCCGGCGCACCTCCAGGTCGGGCAGGAAAAAGAACACCCCGGCGAACAGCAGCGCCAGCCACACCGGGACCACCGGGCTGACGCCGAAGCCGATCAGCCAGCCCATGGAGAACAGGAACGGACCGAAGAACAGCCCGGCCGCCGCCAGCACCACCTTGCCGGCCAGGAACGACTCCCAGGTCCGGTCGAGCAGGGCCAGATCGGCGCGCAGCGACCGCTGTTCCCAGCCGCGCTGGAGGTACAGCTCGGCCAGCCACTCACCGGCCCGCTGCTGGACCTCGGCCAGCAGGCTGGGCTTCTTCGCCCCCTCGGCGGCGCTCTGGGCGGCGGTCGGGACGTACGGGGCGTGCCCCGTACCGCCCCGGTGCCGCAGGGCGTCGATCCGGGCGACGGTGGCCACCGGGCTGCGCCGGGTGGGCATCAGCGCCCGGACCGCGGCGTACATCCCGAGGCCGAAGACGGCGCCGACCACGACGGCTGTGGTGATGTCCGAGTTCACGACCGCGCTCCCCCCTGTTCGGCCGGCTGCCGCTCGCGCAGCTGGGCGCTCTCGTCCGAGCGCGCCATGAACCGCTCGGGCACCTCGATCCTGGCCAGCCGCCGCATCCACCAGAAGCCGAGGCCGAACAGGCCGCAGACGATGGCGAGTACGGCCTGGCCGAGGGTGTCGCCGAACGGTTCGACGAAGCCCGGGTTGAAGATCGCCAGGCCCAGCGGGAAGGCCACCGAGACCCCGACCACGATCTGCACGCTGCGCCGGGTCGAGGCGCGCTGGGCCATGACGCGCTGGCGCATGTCCACTTCCTCGCGGGCGGACTTGGCGAGCGCGCCCAGCACCTCGCGCAGCCCGGGGCCGCGCAGCCGGGCGTTGAGGATCAGCGAGGCGATGATGATGTCGGCCGAGGAGTCGTCGAGTTCGTCGGCGAACTCCTGGAGCGCCTCGGGCAGCGGCATCCGGGACCGCAGCCGGTCCACCAGGTTGTTCAGCGGGACGCGCAGCGCGGGGGCGGCGGCCCGGGCCGAGGCGGGGATGGCCTGTTCGAGGCCCACCGCCCCGGCGATGGTGTCGCGCAGCGACTCGGTCCAGCCGGCCAGCGCCTCCACCCGGCGCATGTTGGCGCGCTCCTCGGCGGCGCCGCCGAACAGCTTGCTCCAGGAGAAGACGAGCAGCGCGGTGCCGATCGCCGCGATCGGCCAGCGGGTGAGCAGCAGCACGACCAGCGCCGAGGCACCGGCGATGGTGCCGCGGCGGCCGGCGAAGCGCGCGAGTTCGGAGCGGCGCCGCTCGGCGCGGTCGCGTTCCTCCGCGGTCTTCGGCTCGATGCCCCGCACGGCCGCCACCAGCAGCGCGATCCCACCGCCCACGGCGACGCCGCAGAGCAGCGCGTACAGGGCGGTGAGGGAGAACAGTCCTGATCCGCTCATGATGTGCGTGTCACCCCCAGGCCCCTCGGTAGCCGAACTGCGCCAGTTCGTCGCCGCAGGAGAGCGCGGCGTGGGCGCGCGGTACGCCGTCGGGGCCCTCGGCGAACACCTCGCTGGAGAGCACCCGGCCGTCCACGCCGTTGACCTCGCGGATGGAGGAGACGATGCGGTGCAGCTTGCCGCCCTGGGCGTAGGTGTTGCGGCGTTCGATGAAGACGACGAAGTTGACGGCACCGGCGATCAGCATCTGGCTGGCCTCGATGGGCAGCCGTTCGCTGGCCTGGAGCGCGTAGGTGGAGATCCTGTTGAACACCTCGGCCGAGGAGTTGGCGTGGATGGTGGAGAGCGAGCCGTCGTTGCCCTGCGACATCGCGTTGAGCATGGTGACGATCTCATCGCCCAGCACCTCGCCGACGATGACGCGGGAGGGGTTCATGCGCAGCGAGCGCCGCACCAGTTCGGCCATGGAGATGAGGCCCTGGCCCTCGGAGTTGGGCAGCCGCTCCTCGAAGGCGACGACGTTGGGGTGCAGTTCGGGGAACTGGTCCAGCCCCAGCTCCAGGGCGCGTTCGACGGTGATGAGCCGTTCGTCCGGCGGGATCTCGTTGGCGAGTGCCCGCAGCAGGGTGGTCTTCCCGGCGTTGGTGGACCCAGCGATCATGATGTTCTTGCGGGCCCTGACGGCGGCGGACAGGAAGCTGCCCAGCTCCGGGGTGAGGGTGCCGTTGCCCACCAGGTCGGCGAGGAAGACCTTGCCGAGCCGGGCCCGCCGGATGGACAGCGCGGGGCGCCGGGTGACGTCCATGACGGCCGAGAGCCGGGAGCCGTCCGGCAGCCGCAGGTCGAGCTGCGGGTTGGCGGAGTCGAAGGGCCGGGAGGACAGGCCCGAGTAGGCGCCGAGGATCTGGATCAGCTCGACCAGTTCCTCGTCCGTCTCGGCCACCGGGTCGCCGCGCACCTCGCGGCCGTCGGCGTAGCCGATGAAGACCTGGTCGCAGCCGTTGATGTCGATGTTCTCCACATCGGGGTCGTCCAGCAGCGGCTGGAGCCGGCCCACGCCGAACAGCGCGGCGTGCACGGCCGAGGCGTAGTCCTCCTCGGACTGGGCGTCCAGCGGCGCCCGGCCCTCGGATATCTCGGCGCGCGCGTACTCCTCCAGCACCTGCGCGATGACGGCGCGGGCGTAGTGCCGCTCGTCCTCGGACGTCATCGGGCGGACGCCGCTGGCCTGGTCGATGCGGCGCTGTTCGGCGATGCGGTCGCCGGCCTCCTGCCGGAACCGCTTCACCAGCTGGTGGTTGACCTCGCTCATGCGCCCGCTCCCGGCCGGCCGTAGGACGGCGGCGGGGCGTAGCCCTGCGGCGGGGCGCCCTGCTGCTGCGGGAGGGCGGGACGTACCGGGTTGAGGTCGGCGCGGAAGGTCTGGTGCACGTCGGTGACGACCTTGCGGGCGGACCGGACCAGCAGCGACTTGTCGAGCCGGCCGCGGCGGCGCCCGGCCAGTTGCTCGGCCCCGGCCGGGTCCTCGGCGATCAGTCCGACGACACGGGCGCCGCTCTGCGAGGCGATCAGCATCTCGTTGACCTGCGCGGCGATCTTCGACCCCTGCTGCGGCTCGGCGATCAGCAGCACGCCGATCTGCGGCTTGGCCAGCTGGGAGGCCCCTCGCTGCTGTCCGTGCAGCTTGTTGTGCAGCGCGGCGGCCCGGTCCCGGACGTGGGCCAGGTTCTCCGGCTGGCCGCGGGTGACGAGCAGCAGCAGCGCGGCGTGCGGGAGCAGCGCCTGCGCGGGGGAATGGGCGTCGAGACGCCCCAGGTCGGCCAGGACGTCGGCGGCGGCCTCCTGGTGCGGGGAGTCGGCCAGCTCGGCGAAGACCCGGCCCAGCGCCCCCCACTGCCCGGTGAGCCCGCCGGACTGGTCGGAGGAGGCGAGCCCGATGATCACGTCCAGGCCGCCGGCCATCCGCTGCGAGTGGTCCCACAGCTGCTCGGCGGCGATGCCCCGGCGCGCGGTGGCGGCCAGGGAGAGTATCCCGGTGCCGGGGTCCAGCGGGCGGCCGTTCGCGCCGACCGACCGGTAGACGAGATCCCCGCCGGCCGGGTCGGCCTCGGCGAGCAGCACACGGCGCGGCCACAGCGCGGCCAGCGCGACAGCCGTGGTGGTGACCCCGGGGGCCCCCTTGTCCGCGGCCAGTGCGATCAGCGCCATCTGCTCAGCTTCTCCTTGTCCTCGGTCACTTGGCGGCGGGGATGATGACGAGCGAGACCTCGCCGGCGGAGGCCGCCCGGGTGAGCGCGGCGGCGTCCGCGCGCGCCACCCGCAGGGTCACCGGCAGCGAGGTGTTGCCGATCGAGTCGCCGCCGCCGTGCACGACGGACACATGGGCTTCCTCGGTGATGACGGTCTGCTGGGTCGAGGTCTCCTCGTCGCCGCTGTTCCGCTCGCGTCCGACCCAGTAGGCGGCGACGGTGTCGCCTGCCTTGAGCCCGGCGGGAAACTGTCCGGGCTGGAGGGAAACACCGACGATGACCTCGTCGTCGGGCAAAGTCTCTTCGCCGGTGAGCATTTCCCCGACCAGAATGGTGCCGCCGACGAGATCGGTGGCGGCGCGGAGTTCTTCTTTCAGCTGTCCGCGCTGTTCCCAGCGCACATAGTTGACAGATGAATCATCTGCGACGAGGACCGAGGTCATGGCGGATTCCGGAATGACGCCGCCCATGGGCACCCGTTCCGTGATCTTGATCGCCTCGATACGGTCCCCGGCCTGCATCACCAGCATCGTGGCCCCCAGCGCCCCGGCCAGCACCAACAACGCGGCCAGGGCGGCCAGCGCGGGCTTGCGCTCACGCGGCGGAGCGGGCAGCCGATCCCCCATCACGGGTCCGGCGGCAATGGACTTCTTCGCAGCCGCAGATGCCCGGTCCTGAGTTCTCATGCCCATCATCCCCGTGATCCACATACCCGAGCAAACATGCAATCTTCACTTCTCTATCAAGTCGCGGGAAACGCTATCAGCCGCCTCGCAGCGCCTACAACGGCGAGACTGTCACGCCCATGCAACAGAACCGCCCACGCGTCGCGCCCGGTCGGGAGGGGTCCCACCGCCCTGGAACCCCGGCCCGCCGGCACCGCGTGTTGAATGGCAGGAGCACTCGCCGGTGCCCCGGGAGGAAGAGCCTCCGCCGCCACTACCGTAACCAGAAGAGAGCGCTTGATGCCCTCCTACGACATGAGCCGTGACCGCTTCCGACTCTCCCACCAGCACGTCGCCGTCCTGGGACAGCTTCATGACGGCGAACAGGTCATCGAGGAACTGACAGCCGCCCGCGACGAACTGATCGCCGTCGGGCTGGTGAGCGAGCAGGGTGAACTCTCCCCCGTCCTCAACGATCTGGTCACCGCCCTCGCCAAGCCCGTCATCGTGGTCGACATCGAGATGACCGGCCCCCATGGGATCACCACCCACGGCGTCCTGATCGGCGAGGAGGCGGTCTTCAGTTTCGAGGAGTGGCCGGGCTTCGGAGAAAGCGAGTACACCCGGATCGAGCCCAGGACCCTGGTGTTCGAACTCGCCCGGCTGGTTGGCCTGCGCGACCGTACGACCGGTGATCCGGCCGGCGGCATCACCACGGTCGAGAGCACCATGAAGCCGGTCGACGATGTGTTCACCGGTCTCGCCCAGCTGCCCGAAGGCGCCGTCAGCAGCCAGGCCGATCTGGTCAAAGCGGCCGACGACATTCTCAAGACGAGCGCCGGCGACCTCCCCGAGGATGTCCGCACCCTGTTCGCCGGGCTCATCGTGGGCATGCGCTCCAGCTGGCGCATGACCGTGGCCTGGCCGGGCACGGAGAACGGTGCGGCCGGCACGAAGGTCTCCGCCTTCGCCGTGTGGGACTGCGACACCCTCGGCCACTGGCTGCGAGAGCTGCCGGCCGAACCCATCATGGAAGGCCAGATCACACCGCAATCGCCCCTGCGGCTGGTGCGAACCTCGGCGAAGGACCTGTGGGAGAAGATCGCCGACACCCTTCCCAACGGCGACGAAATCCGCTCGGCGGACAACTGATCCGGCCTCAGTCCATAGCCCCGTGACCGCCACTGCACAGGATTGTCACGAAGCAGAACTCTCGTTCCGCACGCCACATGCCGTGCGGTAGCGTGCCGGTCAACGGGGGACGGGCTGGCTGTCCCGCAGTTTGGTACCTGGAGGATTGAGTATGGATCGCGGTGCAGATCTCGAGAGGCTGAGGACACTCGCCGGTAAGTTCCGGGACTCCGCGGGCGACCTTCGCGGGCTGATCTCCACGCTGGACACGGAGACGCAGAGCAGCGAGAGCTACTGGAAGGGTCCGAAGTCCGACCAGTTCCGCTCCGAGTGGCAGGACGTCAAGCCGACCTTCGAGTCGTTCGCGGACGCCCTCGACGACGCCGCCCAGAACGCGGACACCAATGCCGACAACATCGAGGCGGCCACCTGAGCCGACCGGCTCGCCCTTCGGCACACCGCGAGGTGCCGGGTCCCTTCCGGGGCCCGGCACCTCACTGGTTTCCGGCGCGTACCGGCGGGTGGCTCAGTCGTCCTGCGACGCGGCCTGGATCGGGGTGAGCGCTCCACCGGTGATCAGCAGGCCACTGCCCACCGGGCCGCCACCGCTGTTCGCCGGCAACCGCACTCCGAACAGCTCCCCTTCACTGGGGTTGCGCGGCATCAGCAGCAGACCGTTGCGCGACTTGCGTGCGGTGGAGACGAATCCCCGGTACTGCGACGAGAGTGAATCCGTGGTACCGGCCGCCAGCACCGCGTGCCCGCCATCCATGCCCGTGCGCATGACCTCGGTGATCGCCTTGTCCACCGGGGTGTCGTACACCAGCTCCGCGTCGTCCACCACCACGACGTACGGCTCGCTCAACCCCTTGACCAGCTCCTCCACCTCGTTCTTCGTGCTCTCTCCGTTCAGCAGACCGGCTACCCCCTCACGGCCGGCCAGCGCCCGCAGCGGCGAGCGGCGCGGAGTCACCAGGATCAGCGATGTCCCCCGGTCCAGCAGCGCGGTGGCCGCGGTGACCAGTGATGTGGACCTCCCCGACTTCGGCGGGCCGGCGATGACGAACCCCGGGCCGAACTCTTCCAGGTCGATGCCGATCGGCTGCAACTCGTCACCGCCCACGCCGAGCATGACCCACAGCGGGGACGGCGGGGCAAAGTCCGGTGCGAGCGCGAGGGCCTGGGACAGCGTGATCCGGTTGGGAAGCGCGTCCACCCGCATCGGGGCCTGCGAGGGACGCGGCGCGGGCATGACCTCCCGCGCCCGGCGGCCGATCTCCTGGAGCGCCGCGACCTGGGCCTGCCCGGAGGGGTCCTCCGCCAGCAGCGCCAACTGGCTCTCCAGCATGCCGTCGTTGCTCATCTGAAGAGCACGGCCCGAGGGCATCTCGGAGGGGATGTCCTTGGGCCGGAAACCAGCCGAGGTGTAGTCGGTGACGTCCGCGAGCCGCAGGATCAGCTTGTCGGGGAAAGCCGAGGAGATCTGGCCGGTGAGCCCGCGCCGATCACCCGTGATGACCGCCTTGAGCCCGACCGCGGCGCCTTCCCGGAAGATCTGCTGCATCGACTCGATGAGCTGTCCGTAGTTGAACTTCTCGAAGGCCGATACGAAGCCGTCCCACGCGTCCAGCAACAGCACCATCCACGGCAGCCGTTCCTCCGCGGGCGCGCTCGCACGCTGCTCGGCGGCGCTCGACACACCGAGATCGGCGAGCAGTTGCTGCCGCCGGGTGATCTCGTTGCGGAGCCGGTCCACCAGCCTCCGCACCCGCTCCGGCTGGTCGCGGGTAACCACCGCGCCGGTGTGCGGCAGTCCCACCAGCGGCAGCATCGCGTTCGAGCCGCAGTCGATGGCGTACAGGTGCACATCGCCGGGCGCGTTGTCGCGGGCGAGCGAACCGGCAAGTGTCCGCAGTGCGGTGGAGCGGCCCGACCGGGGGCCGCCGACCAGCATCAGGTGACTGCCCCGCACCAGGTCGAGAGCGAGCAGGGCGCGCCGCTGCTGTGAGGGGAGGTCGGTCACGCCGAATCCGGCGGGTGCGACCTCGGCCGGGTCCGAGGGGGCCTCGGCGTACGGCTCCAGCTCCGAGAGCTGGATGCGCTCGGGCAGCGGATCCAGCCAAGGGCTGCGCGGCGGCGGGAACGCCATACGCCGGGCACCGTCGCGGATGGCGTCCACCAGAACGGCGAGGTCGGTCACCATGGACCCGTCGTCCTGACCGCCGGACGCCACGGCGAGCGGACGTCCCAGAGCCGGCCAGCCCACCGGCGTCACCACCACGCTCGCGGCGCCGGTGTCCTGCCGGGGCCTGCGGCCACCGATCCGGGCCGACTGCACGCCCACGAGCGACTGGGCGCCGGAACGCACATAGGCGCGGCCAGGGGTGGCCTTGGCAATGGCGGCCGAGTCGGGGGCGTCGATGACATCCACCGATTCCTTGGCGTCCGTCACCCGCAGAGCGATCCGCAGGTTGGTGTTGGCCTTGATGTCGGCACTGACCACACCGGCCGGCCGCTGCGTGGCGAGCACGAGGTGCACACCGAGTGAACGGCCCCGGCGGGCGATGTCGACCAGTCCCGCGATGAAGTCCGGCAGTTCGGCCACCAAGGAGGCGAACTCGTCGATGATGATGACCAGCCGGGGCATGGGCGCCAGCTCCGGCCGCTGCTTACGGTCGTCGTTGTAGTCCTCGATGTCCTTGTTCCCGCTGTTGAACAAGATGGTCTCGCGCCGGTGCAGCTCGGCGGCGAGGGAGGCCAGGGCCCGCTCGGTCAGGTGCGCGTCCAGGTCGCTGACCATGCCGACCGTATGCGGCAGGTTGGCACAGTCCTGGAAGGCGCTGCCGCCCTTGTAGTCGATCAGTACGAAGTTCAGGGACTCGGGATGGTTGACGACCGCGAGCGAGGCGATGATCGTCTGCAGCAGCTCGGACTTACCCGCGCCTGTGGTACCGGCGACCAGGGCGTGCGGCCCGTCCCGCCGGATGTCCAGCACGAAGGGCCCGTCCGCCGCGAGCCCGATGGGAGCGGCGGTGGACTCACCCCCGGCCCGCCAGACACGTTCGATGTCCTCACCGGCAGGGTTGGGCATACCCAGCAGGGACAGCAGACGTGCCGCGGTCGGCAGCGCGCCACCCGCGTCGTCCCGGCTGACGTCGCGCACCGGAGCCAGCGAGCGGCTCAGCAGCTCGCACCACTCGACCGGTACCTGGTCGGCGAGCACCTCCCCCAGCTGCTCGAGCCCGGCGCCGCGCAGCAGCACCCGGCTGACGGAGCCGGCCGGCCACGACACCACCGCCCGGCACTCCTCCGGGAGCAGCCGCTCCTCCTCGTCGATGCACAGGGCGTAGATCCCGTGCTCGGGCCCCTCCTGGAGGAGCTGCGGGACACCGGGCATCCGGCGCAGCAGCCTGGCACCGTCCAGCACGACCAGTACGGCCGGATCGGGACGCAGAGCCTGCTGCGAGAATCCGGCGGTACGGCGCAGCGCCTGCCTCCTGTTCAGCTCGGTGAGCACCTCGCTCACCCGGCGGCTGATCAGTTCGGGCTCCGTTCCCAGCAGCGCGACACAGCTCTGTCCCTGCCGGGGCTGGGTGTGGGGCAGCCAGTGCACCCAGTTCCACACGGACGCGGCGTCCGGAGAGCTGGAGAGCAGCACAACGGACAGATCCCGCGGACTGTGCAGCGTCGCCGCCTGGTCGAGGAACCAGCGGGCAGTGGACAGAGCCCGCGCTCTGGCCCCGGCCACTCCCACGACACCCAGTTCGGGAAAGGACAGCGTGACCGGAACGTTGGCGATCACCGGAGGGTCGGGTACCGGGTCCGACATCCGGGTGCTCCCGGAGGCCACCATGGTGATGTCGGCCGGCTGATGGGCCATGCCCACGCGCAGTTGCATGGCGTCGTGGTCGGTCAGCCGCCGTTCCCAAAGACGTCCGCGCGGGCCGGAGGCGATCAGCAGGATCTCCGCCGGGTCCGGGAACGCGGTGCGCCGCACCCGCTGGTCTTCCCGGCTCATCGCGGTCAACATCGCGTGGAAGTCGATCATTTCCTGGCGGTACTGCCCGACCGACTTCTGATACGTCTTTTTCCGGTACCGCGATTCATTGACGAAGTGCCCCACCGCCATGATGGGTGACATCAGACAGAAGAGCAGCATGTACACGTAGCCGGTGATGAGATACATCATCACGCCGAAGACCAGGGGGACGATCGCGGTGATCAGATTGAAACGCGCGTTTCCCGCCCGGGTGGGTTTGCTCGGGATCACCAGGCGGGGCGGGGTGTGCGGGGAGGAGAGCCGGGGTGGGCGGTTGTACGCCGCGCCGCCGTCGCCGGTGGGCGCGAGATGGGCGTCCGGTGGCATCGGACGCTCCAGGGTGATCAACGACTCGCCCACGGCGAGCAGTGCCCCGAGTGGCCATTCCTGTTCCGCAGTCAGTTCCTGGTCGTCCAGGTATGCGGGCACGCCTGGCTGCGGGCGTACCGTCACGCGGCCGTGAATGTCCACGGCGGCCCGCGCCGCGAGGGGGGCCAGCAGCGGATCGGTGACGATCACGGTGTTCGACGGGGCCGACCCGATGGTGGCGGCCCCGAACGAGAGCCGGGCCACCCGGCCCGCGCCGGGCCCGGCCACCACTCTCAGTTCGTAGTGGCCGGTGGGTTCCCCGGACCACAGCAAGGGGCCGATCCGATCGTCCAGGGTGATGCGCATGCCGTCGCGCAGCAGGGTGCCCACCGGGGTCTGCGGGGGCGCGGCACGGCCGTCGACCCACAGCGTCGGATGGGCGGGGTTGTCGCCGGGCACGGGCGGGCCCGCCTGGGCGTACGGCTGGTGCGCGTACGGCTCGTGCTGGGGCCCGGATTCCAGTAGGGAGGCGGCCAGGGACGGGGGGAGAGGGCTGCGTTCGGTGCCGGCCGCGTCGAGGAAGGCCGCGAGCTGCTGCGCCACCGTGGCGGCGGTGGCGGATTCATCGGCCTTGATGAGCACGTCCTGTGGCTCTGCCCCCGTACGGATCACCGTTACCAGAGCCTGCATCGTGGTTTTCCTCTCCCCGTGTCGAACGCGGGCAGCCTATCGGCCACCCTCCCGGAGGGTCCACAGAAGGCCGTCGCCACCACCATGTTCCACGGGAACCGCGAAACGCGCGACAATCGTCATCGCAAGCGTTCACGGGGAAGGGGACGTCATGTCTCAAGAGATAGATGTGCTGCGGGAGCGGGCTCGCGATCTGCGGGACCTCGCCAGGGATGTCGACGGGCTGATGACAGCGGCCCGGGATTACGCCCGGGACAGCATGGAGTCCTGGGAAGGGCCGAACGCCACCGATGTGCGGGGCGATCTGGACAGCTGGAACACGAAGTGCGGTGAGGTCGCCGAGGCACTGCGCCAGGAGGCGACCAACTGCGACAACGAGGCGGACGACCTCGAAGAGGAACAGAACGAGGACGGGTGACGCTCCCGTTCCGCGCCTCCCGGTAGGTGACTCTGCTCCAGCACTTTCTTTCCCAGCCCCTCGGTCTCTTCCGTAGAAGGACATGCCCGTCATGCGCCAAGCCAATCCCGATCATCTCGATCATCTCGCCGAACTGCTCGACGGACTGTCGGGGGACTCGGGCGTCGCCGTCGAGTACGCGAATCTCTCGACACGTGCCGCCGGTCTCAACGCCACCGGCCATCTCGCCCCGCTGTCCGCGCTGCAGCAGTGGGCCGGGGACACGGCCTTCGAACTGCGGGACAACGCCAGCATTCTGCGGGGTGGCCCCAGCGCCCTGGACATCGCCATCTTCGGCAAGGACGTCACCACCACGGCGATGGCGGCCTTTTACGGCAGCAAGGGATTCTGGAATCTGGTGCGCGGCGGTACCCCGCTGTCCATTCCGGCGGGCAACTCGGCCGTCTACATGGCGAACTTCGGTGCGGGAACGCCGTCCAGCGGCTTCATGGCCAGGATGGCGACCCGGGGAATGTCCCCGGCCATGGCCCGGCTGCTGGGTGGTTCGCACAACGCCGCGATGTACATGCGCGCGGGTTCCGGTTTCGTTCCCACGGCCCAGCAGGCGAATCTGCTGCGCCTGGGCGCGGCCGAGTACTCCATGATGCGCGGAGTCCGGTTCAACGCCGGACGCCTCGCGAGCTTCCGTTCGGCGGCCGGCACCGTGGGCCGGGCCGCCGGCGTCATCCGGGGTGCCGGGGTCGTCGGCAGCGTCTTCGGGACGGTGACCGGTGTCGCCGACATCATTTCGCAGGGCAATCCGATCGACGCGTTCCAGCGGGACCCTTCCGGATACGCGGTGACCGTGACGGGTACCGCCTTCAACGCGTCGATGACAGCGGCGCTGGTCGCGCCCAACCCGGTCACCGTGGGAGCGGCGGTGGTGACCGGTGTCGCCTACGCCGGCACCCTTATCTGGGACAACTGGGACACCATCACCAATCCTCAGACGTACCGGGACATCGCCAATGCGGCCGGAGATGCCGTCAGCACCGTGGGCAATGCCGTGAAGGACGGCCTCAACAGTGCCAAGAACTTCATCGGAGGCCTCTTCGGCTGACCGCCCATGGCACCCTGGTGGTCCAGCAGCACACGAGAACGGACGGACAGGATGGCGGTCATGTACCAAGAACGCGGATCGAAGATCTGGTCCCTCACCTGCGTCTCGGTCTATGTCGTCGGTGTGGTGTGGATGGCGGTCGACGCCCTGCCCGAGGATCTGGTCGCCTGGCTGGCCGTATCCGCGATGTTCTCGCTGGTGCTGCTCGCCTTCGTCGCGGTCCCCGTCAGCAAGTACATCTACCACCGTATCGATCTGACGCCCGACACCCTGCGGGTGGGCCGGGAGCGGATCGCCGTGGCCGACCTGGACCCGCAGAGCATTCAGGACGCCCTCCGCCTGGCCCGGGGCGGCAGCCTGGTACAGCCGCACCGCTCGGCGCTCACCGCGCCCGAGCCGACCGGCAAGGGCTACCTCGTGGACACGTCCCGGGCCCGCCTGGTGGGCGGGGCCTGGGGCGTGCCGATGGGCATGCGGCCCACGGTGATCGCCAACGTGAACGGCGAGCAACTGCTCATCGCCAGCCGGGACCCGCAGGCACTGCTCACCGCACTGGCGGCGGCCTGCGGCCCGGCCGGGGTCAAAACCAGCTCTTGACCCAGTTCTTCGCTCCGTCGACGGCTCTGCCCGCCGCGTTGACGGCCGAACTCGCGCCGTCCTTGACGCTGTTCCAGGCATTTTTGTAGGTGTCCGGGTTCGAGATGGTGTCCCAGTGCTCGACCACCTTGAGCCCGCCGTACACCACGCCAGTGACCACGGCCGCCCCGACAGTGACCGGGTTGGGTGCCACCATGGCCGCCGTGAGGGACGCGTTGAAGCCGACCTCGGCCCAGTCGGCGAGGTAGCCGGCCTTGCCGGACACACCCTCGGCCTCTTTGAACGCGTCGATGGGGTTGCCCTGGGCCACCAGGTTGGCGACGCTGAACCCGGTCGCCAGCACACCGCCGCCGACTCCCATGAAGCGCAGGAAACCACCGGCCCGAGCCGCTCCGGCGACGCTGCCAGCTACCGAGGCGAGCCGGGTGTTGCCCAGGCCGCGCAGTCCCTGGTAGGCGTTGCGCGCCACGAAGTCGAGGCGGGACTGGGCGGCACGTGAGCCCCAGGTGGCCGCCTGTCGCTCGGCAAGGCTCCAGGCGGGGTTGCTGCCCAGCCGGTGGGCGAACCGGTCGTTGCCGACCAGGAAGTTGATCACCCCGTTGGCGTTGACGCCTCCGAAGGCCGCCCGCATCATCGGCAGGCCGCGGAACCAGTTGTAGCCGCGGCTGATGAGGTCGCCCCGGACACCGGTGGTCCCGGGAACCGACAACAGCCGGTTCACGCCGGGGACGCTGCGGAACCAGCCGGCCAGCTGGCCCGGCAGCCAGGTACCGGGGGCGGACAGGAACCGCTGCGGTGTGTTCGGCCGGATGGAGCGGAGCCACGGGTTGATCGCCGTGACATTGACCAGGTTGTACCCCTGGGTCACCACGACACCGGCGGTCACCGTGAAGGTGGCCCACTCATTGCCGAGCTTCATCAGGTTGAACATGGTCTGCTCGTGCGGCTCCATCCCGGGCAACTGTGCGGCGCCATGCGCCATGATCCGCATGAGATAGTCGTCGATCTTCTCCCGGTGCTGCCGTTCGAAGACGCTGCCGTCCTCGCCGTCCCCCTCGGCAGCCATGGAGTTGGCCATCAGCAGCGCGTCCACCGGCACCGGCCCGTCGAAGGCGGCGATCTCCTCGTCGGTGAACCCGGCGATGCGCAGCCCGGCGGTGGGGTCCCCCTCATCCAGCCGGGCCAGCCCGGCACGTCGGCGCAGATCCGGTCCCGTTTCCGACACCCAGCTCTGCAAGCCGTCGATCCGCTGCAACTCGCCGCTGACGCCCAGTGTGGACGCGCGTGTCAGCACACCGGACAGCTTGCTGTCCAGACTGTCGTCGCCGTCCAGCAGCCGAGCGAGCTGCTCCAGGTCATCAGGGTTCACCTGACGCACAACATCCCCCTTGGTCGATCCCCTTCAACTCTCCCAGATTCGACGCGGAATGGAACCCAGGTGGTGGCCGAGATCACGAGGCTGGACATGCCAAGCCGGCCACGCTCTCACTGGTCCCGGAGCAGCGCGTACGCGAAGGCCAGCCTGCGGTCCAGCCAATCGGCGGACAGCACGTACGTACCCAGGTACTGCGACGTCATCACGGCCTCGCCGTCCGCCGTCCACTCCAGTGTCCTGGGCTTGCGCGCGCTGTCGGATTCGTCACCCGCGGTCGCGCTGGCGAGGGCTTCCCCGATCATCCGGCCCACCGCCCACTTCGCGGCACCCGGGCGGGTGCGCGCCAGCTTGTTCCGGCCCACGATCTCCGGGCGGCCGGGCTGGTCGATGCGCCAGGTGTGCTTGACCATCCGGTTCGCCGGAGGGATGCGCCGGATCGCCCCGATCTCCTCGCCCGCGCCGTCACGCACCCGGTACCGCCACACCCCCTCCTCTCCGGATGCCTCGCGAGGGTCGTAACTCACGAGGACGTGCTGGGCCGCCGCGTCCTCGTACAACCGGGACGCCGAGATGCCCTGAACGTCGGGCGCGAAGAAGGCGCAGGGCAGGAGCAGCGGGTCCTGCGGGTCCCCGGTCGGCACACGCACGGCGTACGGCCCGCCCACCGGCTTGCGGCGCTTCTTGCCCACCCGGCGCAGCTCCCGGCCGAAGCTGAACTCGGAGACATCCCGCCAGTCCAGCACCGGCGCCTCCTCGCCCCGGTCCGCCGAGCTCTCCTTGCCCTTGCCGAACATGTCCGCCTCCGCTTCCGATCGCTCGCGGAAAGCCTACGGTGGGAACACTCGCGGACGTTCGGGCGCTGCGCCCCGCGCCGGAAGACGACAGGCACGGGCACAGCACGCGGGCCCGCCGGAGCCCGGGGCCTTTCCGCCGACCGTCATGTCGCCGGCCGGCTCCCGCGGGTTACGATCCGGAGCATGACGGAGCGAGACAACCGGCCGGTGAGCCAGCCCAGTCCGTACTCCCCGTCCTTTCCACCGCCTCCCCCCTCCGGCTCTCCGGCGTGGGGATCGACGGGGCAACCGCCCCAGCCGCGGCGTCGTTTCCGCAAGGGCATACGCGCCGCCGTCGCCGGCGCCGCCCTGTTCGCGGTGACGGCGGCCGTGGCCGTCGTGGTTGTCACCACCCGCGACGCCGGAGCGGACCAGGCCTCGGCTCCGGCCGAGGAGCCGCCCGCACAGTGGCAGCCCACCGGCCCCGCCGATCCGCGGCGGAACCCGTCCTCCGAGATGCGTCCGGTCGTCGCCGATGACTGGCAGGTGGTGATCAGCCCGCGCGGCACCATGGCCTGGGACGTCCCACCGGAGTGGAACGTCCACGCGGTGGGCAGCAACACGTTCTGGCCGGCGGACGATCCCGAGGCAGGAGGCTCGGAGCACGCCTACACCCTTCGTGACCCGGCCCACCACTCCCCCGAGGCGTGCACCGACCAGCGGGTCGCGTACGTGGGCACCCGCTACGTGCAGGGCGCCACCGACACGGAGGAGGCGGTGCGGTCCGTCTCCAGCAACCTGGCCTGGGCCGTGTTCGACCAGGGTCTGGAAGGCGATCTGACGACCACGGAGGCCGAACCGTTCGAGAACGAGCACGGCGTCGTCGGACACATCGCCTATTCGACCTCCTCCGGTGCCCCCCTCCGCAGGGAAGGTGAGTGCGCCACCACCGAGGGCCGGGCCCTGAGCGTCTCGTTCATCAACGCCACCTCGGACATCGTCGCCTGGGGCCTGGTGGCCGACACCGGGCACGAGCACGCGGTTTCCGAGGAGACGGTCGACCTGATCGTCAGCAGTATCCGTCCTTACGATGCCGGCTGACCGCACGGGCCGGCCGAAGCCCGCCCGCAGCGCCAAGTCGCTCAAACGCCAGGAGAAAAGGGACCTGCGCCGGCGGACAGCCGCCCTGTATGCGCCCCGGCGGTTGAGCACGACCGGCCGGTGGACCGTCGCCGCGATACTGGCCGGCACGGTCGTGGCCCTCCTCCTGGCTGCCGCCACCAGCGGGACGCAGATCGCCTGGGCCGGATCGTGGGTCGGCGGGCCGACCGGTTTCACCGTCACCGTGGGGATGATGGCCGGTCTCTCGCTCCCGCTGGTGTGCTCCGCGATCCTGGCCGGCGAACATCCGCACCGGGTGCCACCCCGCCTGCGATGCGGCAGGCCGGTCCGGATCGGTGTCGTCGGGCTGGGCACCGCGGGCGCCGTCGCCGGTGCCGTCCTGCTCATCGTCGCGCGGGCACCGGGCAAGGGGCTCGACCCCGCCGCCTGTACCGACCTCGGCTGCTGGCTGGCGGTCCACGAACCACGCGCCGCCCCATGGGGCGTCGTTACCGCCGGCACGACGCTGGTGCTGGGCGTCATCGCACTGTCACTGTGGCTGTCGGACGACGATCCGCGTGAGCGTCGCAGGAATGCCGGGCACACCGCTGTCGCCGCTGTGGGGGTGGGGGTGTTCATCGCCGCCATGGCCCTCCCGCACACCTTCTCGGCCGAACTCTATGCCTTGGCCGAGCACTGGCCGGGCGGAGCACCCGTCTTCCTCCTCTGTGCCGGCGTAGGTGCTCCGGCCGGTTGCGCCGCGGCGGCCCTTGCCTTGCGGAAAGGGAGCGTCCTGCCGAGGTGGTTCGCCCGGGTATGGGCAACGATTCCCCTCGCGATCGGTCTGACTGCCGGGGGCGTTCTCGTCTCAGCCGTTCGGCCACGCCGCTACAAGGGGCCGGTGCTGTGCGAAGAGGACTTCTACTGCCTGCTCGACCAGGCCCATGGCCGGGCCACGATGCATGTCTGGTTCGGCTTTCTCGCCGCCGCCGTCACCGGAGGACTGCTGCTCACCATCCTCTGGCGCAGAGCCCGTCGTCAGGCCGCGCACCATGGGTACACCGGTACCGCTGTCGCGACGACCGTCCACTCCGACCGTTGATCGGATCCTCGGCAGCATCTGGTTCAACGCCCGCCGACCCGGTTCCATGGCGAGGTGGTGGGGCCGGGCGCCGGACCACGGGTTGGTAACGGAAGAGGGGCGAACGTCGCGGCGTAGCGGTACTGGTTCGTAGGGTGAGGGGCAAAACCCCACACTTCACCGATACGGAGCCGCCGTGACCCGCCGCCGGACGAGGACCGCCCTGATCGCCGCTTCCGCGGCCACCGCCCTGTTGCTGACCGCCTGCGGCGGCAGCGACAACGGTGGTGGGAGCGACGACATTCCGGGGGTCGACGACGCGACCGTGGAGCCGGGCGGGCCCGGGGACGAGCCGGAGGACGAGCCGGCCGATGAGGGCCGGGAGGGGCGCCCGGAGATCGACTTTGGTGGAGAGTTCGAGCACATCCATGAATCAAGTGATGTGAACGACCCGGAGCTGATGGATGTCATCCTCGATGTCCAGGGCTTCCAGGATGCCGTTGCCGAGGGCATCGCGAGTCATGACAATGAAAGGCCCGCACTCAGCTACTACATCGCCGGACCGGCCCGCACCGCCACGTTGACGCTGCTGGACAATGTCACTGAACAGGGAATCTCCTCGATCGGCACTGCACGGTACTTCAATTACAGGGCAACGCTGGTGGGTGACGGCGCGGCCACCTTCAGCTTCTGTCGTGATTTCAGCGAAGTTGCCACTATTGATTTCGAGACAAAGGAAGTCGTCGAAGAGGCGGATTCCGAGGCGAATCCCACACTTTATGCCGGACGCGCAGAGCAGAACGATGACGGTGTGTGGCAGACCGTCGAATACAACCTGACCCAGGATGCGCAGGAGTGCCAATGAAGCCTATCGCCTTCCGCACCGCATGCATCGGGGCCGTAGCCGTGGTGTTGTCTCTCCCCGCCACGGCTCGCGCAGACGCGGCCAACGCCGACCAGGGAACGGCTGGCGGCGACCACACTGACCGAGATATCTCGGCCCATGTCAGCTTGCCCGGCCAGGAGCGGATTTCCTTCACCGGAGATGGCACTGGTGGGAGCGGAGGACTCACCAGTGCCGAGAACACCTGGACACCACCCGCCTGCTACTACGCCCCCATGTATACGCCTGAGGAATTTCAGGCCTACTGGGACGATCTTTCCAGGGGCGTCTACAGCTCCGGCTGGCCGCAGGAAGACAAGGATCTGCTGCGGCAGAACTTGGAGGACTCGTACGGCGAGGAGGGCGAGTACCCCAACTACAACATCGACAAGCAGGGCGAGGGGATGTTCTGGCAGGTAGTCAGGAATGAGGAGCATCCTGACTACGAGGCCCGGTACGCGTGCGAATTCCGGACTTTCTGGGTCGACTTCGGTGACCCGCCCCCCGACCTTCCGGGCGTGGTGGACATCGCCACCCTCGCCGAGCTGGCCTACGAGCGGGTCCGGGTGCCCGATACCGAGATCGAGCTGAATCCCGATGGCGACCAGACCGTCAATCTCGCGACCTGGGTGTGGCTCGATCAGGGGGCCTTCGAGCCCGTTTCCGTGACCGCTTCGCTCGATGACTACGGGCTCTGGGCGACCACCACCGCCACGCCCACCACGCTCACCATCGAACCGGGGACCCCGGACGCCCGGCTGCATCCGGCCTCCGGTGAGTGTGCCGTCAGCGGCGACGGCGGCATCGGGGAGCCGTACAGCCAGGGGCGGTCCGGGGAGGAGCCGCCGTGTGGGGTGACGTATCTGCGGGCCACCCACGCCACCGGCTCGTACGGGCTGACGGCCAGCCTCACCTGGGAGATCTCCTGGGAGGGGTCCGACGGCAGTGGGGCCACGCTGCCGGCCGGGGTGTTCGAGACCACGCATGAGATCACCGTGCGCGAGGTCCAGGCCATCGTGCGGTAGTCCGGCGGGGTCAGGCCTGCTCGCCGTAGATCTCCGGCGCGTTGCCGTGGGCGGGGTGGGTTTCGGCGGCGGGGCCGGCGGCGAAGGTGCGCAGGATGTTCTCCGTCACGCGGGTCACGAACCGGCCCGTCCTGGCGTCCATGCCGTGGTTGGCGCCGTTCTCGTCCGTGCCGGCCATCAGGGCCTCCACCCAGCGCATCGTGCCGGTGGCGAAGACCCCGGCGCCGCTGGGCACCGTGTAGTACGCCGAATCCTGGTGACTGGCCGTGCCGTTGCACACCAGCGGTGAGTGGGCCACGATCTCGATGCCCTCCGGGGTGGGGGCCTCCGGGGTGACCCGGTCGTACTCCACGCCCACCAGGTGGGGGAAGGAGTCGCCCGCCCGTACGCCGGTGCCCTCGAAGGCCCAGTGCTCCGGGCGGTGCACCACGTACGGGGCGTCCACCGGGTAGCCCTCGTACAGCACGCCGGTCAGGGACGATTCGGGGTCGGGGGCGGGGGCGGCGCGGAAGTCGGTGGTGACCAGGGTGTCCTGGTGGCCGTGGTGGGGGTCCTCGGTGTACGCCGACTTGTAGCAGGCGACGATTCTGCGGTCGCCCCTGTGCGGCGGCTCCAGGGGGTGGGGTCGAGGCGGACCCGGCGGAAGCAGGTGTTGGCGCCGAGGATCGCGATGTTCGTGCCCGCGTCGCGGGCCCGGGTGAGGTGGGCGCGCTGGGCCGGGGTCATGTATTCGTCGTGGCCCAGGATCACCACCTGGGCCGCGCCGTCCAGGACGCCGGGGTCGCGGTCCACGTCGAGGCCGGTCGTGTACGCCAGGGGGAGGTTCAGGCGTTCGGCGAGGACCACGGCGGCGCGTTCGTACACCATGAACTTCTCCGCCCCGTCCTTGTCGTAGGGCCGGTCGAAGCTCACCACGAGGGAGCGGGTGCGGTAGTCGCCGTCCTTGCCCTCGTACAGGTTGTAGCCGCCCCACAGGTTGTACGCCTGCCAGGTGGCCGGGGCGTGCATCAGGACGGTGCGTCCGGCCGCTTCGCTTGAGCGGACGACGAGCGGGACGTACCGCTGGCCGCCGGCGCCGCCCTCCGCGTCGAGCCGCAGCAGGTAGGCGCCCTCCGGCCAGCCTTCGGTGGACACCACCGGGCCGCGTTCCCAGTCGGCGCGGACGGTGTGGGCGGTGGGGAAGAACGCCGGTTCCTGCTGCACCGCGCCCGGCAGCGGCTCGGAGCGCCAGACCCGGCGGGCCTGCGCGCCGTCGTACCAGCCGATCCGGTACGCGGAGACCCGGTACGCGGGTGCCGGGGTGGACACGTACAGGCCGAACTCCTCCCCCGGGTCCACGCTCACCCGGTCGGCGTACCCCTGAATGGCGTCGTCCGCGCCGGTGTCGGTGATCCGCCAGTGGGGGTCGCCGCTCCGCTCGTTCTCGGACGGCGGGTCGGAGCCTTCGGCGCCGGAGCAGGCGCCCGCCATCGCCGCCCCGGCCGCGACGCACACGCCGAGGAAGGCTCTGCGGTCCAGGCCGTCCGGCCCGCCCTCCGTCCCTGTCATGTGCTCAGGCTGGGTGACCTCCCGGAGCCGGGCAACCGCTCCGGGAGGCGTCCGGCCGGTCCCGCTCAGGCCCGCCGCTGTTCCAGGTAGACGGCGAGCGCCTCGGTCAGGGCGGTCTCGGTGGCGTCCTTGCGCAGGCCGAGTCCGCTGAGCACGCCGTCGCCGTCCTCCAGTTCCAGCAGGGCGAGCAGGATGTGCTCGGTGCCGACGTAGTTGTGGCCGAGCAGCAGTGCGGCGCGGAAGGTCAGTTCGAGCGCCTTCTTGCCGCGCGCGCTGTACGGGATCAGGGGCGGCAGTTCGCCGTCGGTGGGTGCGGGGAGGGCGGCGGTGGCCGCCCGGCGCACCTCCTCCAGCGGGACGCCCTGGCCGGTGATCAGCTTGGTGGCCAGGCTGTCGGGGTCGGCGACGAGGCCGAGCAGCAGGTGCTCGGGGGTGGTGGCGGTGTTGCGGGCGGCCTGGGTCTCGCGCTGGGCCGCGATGGCGGCCTCTTTGGCGCGCGGGGTGAACTGGGCGAAGTCGGGGGCGGACCCGTCGCTGGGCACGAACCGCTTCTGGGCGGCCTGCCGGGTGACGCCCATGCTCTTGCCGATGTCGCTCCAGGAGGCGCCGGAGCGGCGGGCCTGGTCGACGAAGTGGCCGATGAGGTGGTCGGCGACGTCGCCGAGGTGGTCGGCGGCGATGACGGCGCTGCTGAGCTGGGCCAGGGAGTCGGTGTGGGTCTTCTTGATGGCCTCGATGAGGTCGTCGAGGCGTACGGAGGCGGTGGGTTCCTGCGCTGCGGTCATACGTCAACGTTAGGTTGACACCCTGGCGAGTGTCAACCCTCGGTTGACGCGGTGGCCGCCGGTACTGGGACCGGCGGCCACCGCCGCGCTCAGTTCAGCTTCCAGGTGAACTCACTGTCGTCGGCACCGGTCCACACGGTCTCCCCCAGCTCGGTGCCCTCCGGGATGAGGAACATGTCGCAGTCGGTGAAGCCCTCGCCCTCCGCCAGCGTGTCCGGCTCCTCGCTCGCCGGGCAGCCGCCGGGGATCCCGAGGTCGCCGATCATGATCACCGACGGCACGTAACTGCCGTCGCTGAGCGTCGTCCGCAGCTCGCTGCCGGGCCGGCCGTACTTCAGCTCCTCGCCCCCGACGTGCTGGTAGTCGACGTACAGGTAATACGGCGTCCGGCCCGCGATGTCCTCGGCGTCGAAGACACCGGCCGCCTCCACATCGGCGATGTCGCCCTGCTCCAGCTTCTGCACGGTGATCTCCAGCTGGGCCGTGGCGTCGCTGTACTCGTACGGCGCGGGACCGGCCGTCTCGCCGAGCGCGAAGCTGCCCGAGGACGGCTCCTCGGACGCCTCGTCCTCCGCCGGGGCGTCCTCCTGCGCGTCCTGGTCCTGGTCCTGGTCCTGGCTCTGCCCGGTCTCCTGCGCGCCGGCTCCGTCGGACGCGTCGTCGTCCCCGCCGCACGCGGTCAGGGCCAGGGCGAGGACGGTGGCCGGAACGGCGGCGCGCAGCCAGAGCTTCTTGCGGTGTGACACGTGGAACTCCCCCGTGATGCTGTTGCGTACTGCTTCTTTCAGGTGATTCCCACCTTAGGAACCGTACGTCCGCGTTCTGTCACACCGCCGTAGCAGCGGGGAACGTCCCGCGCTCACCGCCGATACGCCCGCTTGATCTCCTCCCAGCGCTCGCGCTGCTCCTCGCTCAGCCGCCCGCGCAGCTCCGCCAGCTTCAGCAGGTTCGCCTCGGCGCCGGTGGTCAGGGTCTGCGCCTCCGCCAGATAGTGGTCGTCGATGAGCGCTTCCAGTTCGGCGTCGTTCATCACCGGGACGATCCGCTCCGCCAGCTTGTTGGTGTTGCGGTAGGAGCCCTGGAGACGGAACGGCGGCTCCGTGCGGCTGGCGTCGTCCTGCGTCGCCGAGGCGATGTACGCCGCGTTGACCGCGAGCGTCGTGCGCTGCACGTACAGCAGCTTCCGCAGCACCGACAGGATCTGCTCCAGATCGGCCGCCCCGTACGGGTGCGCCAGCCGGTCGGCGGTGACGGACTCGTCGCCGCGCGCCAGCCGCACCAGCAGGTCCACGTCCGAGCGTTCGCGCGCGGCCAGCGGGGCCAGCACCGGGTTCGCCGTGAGGGCGTTCTCGATGTGGCTGAGCGCGAACAACTCCTCGCGCCCGGACAGCACATCGCCCAGGTTCCACACGTCCGCGCGGTTGGCCAGCATGTCGGGCACCCGGAACCGGGTCCCGGACTCGGTGAACGGGTTGCCCGCCATGCACACCGCGAACCGCTTGCCGCGCAGGTCGTAGGTGACCGCCTCGCCGTCCCCGATCCGCACCCCGTCGATCCGGCGCTGCGCGTCGCACAGCGGGATGAAGCGCTGGAGCAGCTCGGGCGAGGTGTGCTGGATGTCGTCCAGGTAGAGGAAGACGTTGTTGCCCATCTCCAGACCGAAGTTGAGCTTCTCCACCTCTCGGCGGGCCGCCGCGTCGGGGGCCGCCGCCGGGTCGAGGGAGGTGGTGTCGTGGCCCAGCGCCGGACCGTCCACCTTGACGAACACCAGGCCGAGCCGGGCCGCCACGTACTCCATCAGCGTCGTCTTGCCGTAGCCGGGCGGCGACAGCAGGAGCAGCAGGCCCTGGCTGTCGGTGCGCCGCTCCTCGCCGGCGGTGCCCAGCTGCTTGGCGAGGTTGTCGCCGATCAGCGGCAGATACACCTCGTCCAGCAGCCGGTTGCGGACGAACGCCGACATCACCTGCGGCCGGTAGGCGTCCAGCCGCAGCCGGCGCCGTTCGGCCTCCAGCAGCGCGTTGCGCTGCCGCACATAGCGCCGGTGGGCGGGCACCCGGTGGGTGCTGAACTCCGCCGTCCGGGACAGGAACTCATCCAGGCGCAGCGGCAGTTCGCCGGAGACGACTCGCGGGTGGGTGCCGAGCAGGCCGTCCACGGCGGCGGTCAGCGGGGCGTCGACGGCGCGGTGGTCCACCTCCTCGCCGCACAGCTCCAGCACGGCCGCCTCGGGCAGGTCGGTGGCCTCGCGGCCGGCCGACTCGGTGAACGCCGCCAGCCACGCGGTCACCAACTGGTGCCGGGCCGCCAGATCGTCGCCGAGCGAGGCGACGTCCTGCGCGAACTCCTTGGCGCCCGAGGTGCCCAGCGCGGTGCGGAAGTCCTCCAGCAGGGCGCGGGCCGCGGCGCTGGTGGCGAAGCGCGGGGCCTGCCCGGTGGCCAGCGCCAGTTCCTCGAAGAGATAGCCGCCGCTGTCGCCCGGCGCCTCGGGCAGCCCGCGCTCGGCCGCGAACGCGCCGATGGCCGCCGTCAGTTCGGCCGACAGCCGCTCCACCGCCGCCACCTGGCCGAACGCGGTACGGGCCCGGCCCAGCGACTGGGCGCGGGTGGTCCACGCCCGCCGGTCGGCCTCGGCCGCCCCGTACGCCCAGAACAGCTGGGCGGCGGCCCGGGTGCCGGGGCCGTAGCGCAGCAGATCGGCGTGTTCGCGCAGTCGCAGCAGGACCGCCAGGATGCGGGCGGCGTCGTGGTCGTGGACGCCCCGGTCGTACCCCTCGTCGTACGCCGCCTGGGCCGTCTGCCGCACCAGCGGCAGCAGCGCGGCCTCGTCGTCCCCGGTGACGCCCTGGGCCAGGACGGTCGCCGCCAGGTACTCCGACCGGTACACGCGCGGCGACTCGGACGCGAGCGGCTGGTCCCAGAAGTCCTGGGTGGCCGCGAACTCCGGGTCGGTGACCGGGGCCCGGTAGTCGGTGCCGGTGACCGCGAAGGACAGCGCGCCGTCCTGCGGCACCAGCGTCAGATCGATCGGCTGGGTGTTGACGCCGAAGCTGTGCCGGCCCAGCCGCACCGTGCCGTCCGCGCCGAACAGGTCGGTGCGGTCGCGCAGGGCGCGCGCCGCCTCCTGCCGTACCGCCTTCAGCCGGCCGGTCAGCTCCTCGGCGCGCACCCGCTCGCCGATGTCGCGCAGTTCGCCGGCGGTCGCCCGGACCCGTTCGACCAGCGGGTCGGCGGCGAAGTAGGCGTTGATGTCGTCCAGGCCGGTGAGCGCGGTGGCCCGCCGGGTGATGGTGGACAGGATGCGGGCGGCGGAGGCGGCCAGCCGCTCCGCGTGCCGGGCCCGTTCGTCCAGCTGGGCCTGCTTGCGCGCCGAGAAGGTCTCGTAGATCTCCTCGCGCTGGGCGGCCAGCCGGGTCAGGAAGTCGTCGAAGGAGCCGAACCGCGACTCCAGGTTCTCCAGTTGCAGCAGCAGCCGGCCCAGCTGCTCGTCGCACTCCTCGGGGGTGCGGGCGGCGGCCAGCGCGCCGGAGACGGCCTGGCCGAGCAGCGCGTACTCGGCGGTGAACTCCGCCCGGCCCTCGCTCTCCAGCAGCTCACGGCGGCGGCCGTCCAGGACGGCGCGGGCCCGGTTGACGGCGCCCATGACCTCGCCGATGCGCTCCAGCAGCCCGGTGCGCACGGTGGCGTCGGCGATGTCGAGGCCGCCGATGACGTCGGTGACGATCCGCAGCCCGTCGGCGTGTTCGCCGATCTCGGTCAGCAGCGGATCGGCGACCGCCACGCTGTCGACCGCCGCCGCCCGCTCGGTCAGCGCCTCGATGGCGGCCCGGGTGTCGTCGAACGCCTCCTCGCGGGAGAGGAACGCCACCGCGCGGCGGCCGGTGGCCGCCAGCGACTCGGCCAGCCGCTCGCCGACGGCGGTCAGCGCCGCCAGATCGATGTGCCGCACCTCGCGCAGCGACTCGGTGTGCCCCTGGGCGCGGCGCAGTTCGGTGAGGACGGTGACCCACTCGGCCGCGCCCTTGGGTGCCTCGCCGCGCGCCCGGCGGATGAGCCGGTCGGCGTCCGCCTGGGCCTCGGCGAGCGCCTCGGCGGCCCGGGCGCGCTGTTCCTGGACCCGCTGGTACTCGTCGATGACCTGCTCGGCGGTGGCGCGCAGGGTGGCGGTCGGCTCGTCAAGACCGGCCAGGCCGTCCAGGCCCAGCCAGTGGTACTGGTCGGTGAGCCGGTCGCAGGCGGCGGTGATCGCCTCGAACACGGCGGTGCCGGGAGCGAGTTCGCCCGCCATCCGGGCCACGGTGAGCGCGTCCGAGATACCGCGCACCAGCTCGGCGTTGCCGATCCGGGTCAGCGGTCCCTCGTCGAGGGCCGGCGCGGCGGCGGCGTACGCGTCGGAGGTGAACGGGCTGCGCCACACCTGCACCGGGTGGACCCGGGCCGGCTCGCCGCCCTCGGGGGCCCGGCTGATCGCCAGGGTGCCGTCGTCGAACAGCGCGTAGCCGTGCGAGGGCAGCGGGTTGGCGACCTCCTTGCGGATCAGGTTGTAGGGCAGCAGGAGGGTGCGGCCGGTGGCCTGGGCGTGGAAGACGTACAGCACGTCCTCGCCGTTGGGCGAGCGGATCGCCTTCTCGAACTCCAGGCCCTCGGTGTCGGTGGCCTCGAAGGTGCGGGCGGCGGCGCCGGGCGGGGCGGCGGCCAGGTAGTAGCCGCCGGGGAAGATGACGCCCTGGTCGTCGGGGAGGGTGCGGCACGCCTTGCCGATGCCGTCGAGCCGCACGACCTCCTGGGTGCGCGGGTTGAAGACGAGGTAGCGGTGGGTGCTCTCGTTGTACGGCAGGACGCGCAGCAGGATCAGCGGGCCGACGCGGGCGTAGGCGATGTCGGCGTCGGCGAGGGACTGGAGGGGTTCGTCGACGGGCTCGTGGTGGATGCCGTCGGCGCTCTCGGTGTCGTTCTCGGTCTTGACGGTGAGCCGGCCGCCGACGGTGGCGACGTACAGCGTGTCCTCGATGGCCACGTGCGGGTGGGTGCCCAGCACGTGCTGCTCGCGCCCGGTGGCGGTCCAGGTGAAGTCGTACGGGTCGGGGAAGACGTGGTCGCGTTCGCCCTTGGCGTCCAGGTACTCGGGGCGGCCGTCGGGGTGGACGCGCCAGCGCAGCACGCGGATGTCGGTGAGCCGGTCGCCGGTGCGGAAGACGGCGAGCAGCAGTCCGGCGGTCAGCCGCAGCCGCAGCAGCTGGGCCTGCCGGAAGTAGCGGTGCAGGCTCTCGAAGTCGCGCCGGAAGCCGGGGTCGTCCAGCAGTCCGGGGACGGTCTCGGGCGGGGCGGGCAGGAAGTGGCCGCCGGAGGCGGCGCCTTCGCCGCTGACCCGGTGCAGGGTGAAGACGTCGCCGACGGCGGTGGTCTCCTGGCCGGTGCCGCCGGTGGTGCGCGGGTTGTAGCCGGCCAGCAGCGCGCCGCCGACCTGCACGATGTCGCGCGGGACGCTCTCGCGGTCGGTGCGGACGCGTTCGGTGGCGAGCAGGGCGAGTTCGCTGCCGCCGAAGGTCTCGATCCGGCGGGCGTTGAGCGTCTGCGCGCGGGCCGCCAGCTCGGTGGCGGCGGCGGACATCCGGGCCCGCAGCACGTCGTAGGTGCCGGCGTCCAGCCGGGTGTCCCCGGCGGTGCGACCGTCCTGGGTGTCGTGGGTGTCCTGGGTGTCCTGGGTGCTCACGTCGTCAACCGTTCCCGTATCCCGTATCCCGTTGCCTACTCCCGATCCACGGGCCCGGTGCGGGGCCCGGTGGCGGTGCCGGGGTGCCGGGCGGGGCGGCCGGGCCCGGTGCCGTGCACCGGGGCCGCGCGGCCGTCCCCGTCCCTCCCGGCCCCGTCCGGGCCGCCGTGGCGGCCCGGACGGCGGGGCCTACTTCTCCAGGGCCACCGTGCCGTTGACCTGCGCGAGGTCGGCGAGCCTGACGTCGCCGAGCCCCTGCGCGGTGACGGCCTTCAGCACGCCGCGCAGCTGCCCGGTGTGCTCACCGCCGCCCGCGATCAGCGAGCCGAGCAGCCCGGCCAGCGTCAGATCGCGCATGCCGCCCGCGCCGAGGCCGGCGACCATCGCGCCCAGGTCCTGGGTGAACGTCGAGCCGTCCTTGTCCAGCCACGGGCCGGCCAGCGTCCGGGCGTGCTCGGAGCCGTTGATGAACCCGTCCAGGCCCTTGCCGGCGGAGATGGAGCCGATGAGCTTGTCGAAGAAGACGCTGTCGCCGCCCACGATGTCGATCTTGGCGTTCTCCAGCCCGGCGGCCACCAGGGTGGCCTGCGCCTCGGCGATCTGCCGCTGCACGTCGATGCCGGCGATCCGGACGTCCTTCTCCGCCTCCAGGCGCAGCCGGTACTCCTCGTGCTCCCGGCTGGCGGAGTCCAGCGCGGCCATGGAGTCGGCCTTGAGCTTGAGGCCATCGGCCTCGGCGGTCATCTTCTCGCGCAGCGCCTCGGCCTCGGCCAGGCCCATCTCCTTGGCCGCCTCGGCCTCGGCGTGCCGGGTCTTGGCGATGGCGTCGGCCATCCGCTCCTTGACCTCGGCCTCGGCCAGGCCCTCGGCGGAGGTGTCGGCGCGCTTGCCCTCGGCCAGCCGGATGGCGGCCTGGGCGTCGAGGTCGGCGGACTTCAGCCGCGCCTCGGCGAGGGTCAGTTCCTCCTTGGCCTTGTGGATGGCCGCGGCCTCGGCGGCCTCGGCCGCCTTGATGTCCTTGACCAGCCGCTCCTGGGCCTCGGCCTCGGCGGCGATGATGAGGGCCTGCCGCTCGCGCTCGGCCTCCTCGATCGCGCGCAGCTTCTTGATCTCCTCCTCCTGCTGGGCGACGGTCTTCTCGACCGCGATGCGCTCGCGCACCACGTCCGCGATGTCGCGCTTCTCGCCCTCCAGCTCCTTGTCCTTGGCGATGCGCTGGAGTTCGGTCTCCCGCTCGCGGGCGATGACCTCCAGCAGCCGGTCCTTCTCGATCCGCTCGTTCTCGATGGCGACGACGCGGTCGCGGTTGAGCTTGGCGACGGCGACCTCGCGCTCGCGGTTCTCGTTCTGCACGCCGAGGGCTTCCTCGGTCTTCAGGTGCGCGGTCTGCGCGCGCAGCCGCTCCTCGGCCTGGACGCGGGCGGTCTCGGCCTCCTCGCGGGCGCGGACGGACTCGATCTCGCGGTGCTGCTTGATCTCGGCGTCGGCCTGGCGGCGCTCCAGTTCCAGAACGGCCTCGCGGGCGTCGACGTTCTGCCGGGTGATCTCCTTCTCCTCGTTCCGGCGGAACTCGTTGGTGAGGACGTTCTGCTCGGCCGTCAGCTCGGTGATCTTCCGGATGCCCTGGGCGTCCAGGATGTTGTCCTTGTCGAGCTGGGAGAGCGGCGTCTGCTCCAGGTAGTCGATCGCCGCGTCCTCCAGGCTGTAGCCGTTGAGGTCGGTGCCGATGACGGCGATGATCCGGTCGCGGA
Organism: Streptomyces harbinensis; assembly: GCF_900116145.1. Lineage (GTDB taxonomy): Bacteria > Actinomycetota > Actinomycetes > Streptomycetales > Streptomycetaceae > Streptomyces > Streptomyces carpaticus. The sequence continues at coordinate 231,970 of NZ_FPAB01000006.1, forward strand.
ACTCGTCGCGCTTGGTGTACAGGTCGGCGAAGTCCAGCTGCTTGCCGACGGTCTTGAGCGCCTCGGAGAACTTGGCGTTGAACAGTTCCTGGAGGGTCTCGCGGTCGCTGGCGCGCTCGGTGCCGATGGCCTGCGCCACCTTGATGACGTCCTGGACGGTCTTGTTGACCCGCACGAAGAAGGAGATGCGGATGTCGGCGCGGATGTTGTCCTGGCAGATGAGACCGTCGCGTCCGGTCCGGCCGATCTCGATGGCCTTCACGGAGATGTCCATGGTCTCGGCGCGGTGCAGTACGGGGAGCACCACGGCGCCGGTGAAGGTCACATCGACCTTGCGCACCTTGGAGATGATGAGCGCCTTGCCCTGCTCCACCTTGCGGAAGAGCCGGCTGAGCATGAAGACGACGGCGATGATGATGATCAGCCCGGTGGCGATGAGCACGCCGAGGCTGGTTCCTATCGTGTCCATCCGGTGGTGAACCCCTCGTGTCGGTCGAGAAGATGTGCTGCTGAAGAAGGAGATGCGGTGAAGACCGCGGGGCGCGCGGGTGCGCCGGTCGGGGGGCGGTGCCGTTGTGGGGTGGACGCGCTCAGCGCGGCAACTGGTTCTCGAAGTGGCCGGTCGCCGGGCCGGCGTCGTACGGCGCCACCCAGAAGATTTCGCGTTCGGGTTCGTAGCCGAAGATGAGCGCCCGGCTGCCGGCCCCGAGGTCGGCACCCTCGGGCCCTTCGGCGCGTACCTGGACGATGGCGGTGCCGCCGTCCTCGGCGGTGACCTCGGCCTGGCCGAAGTCGGCGGTGACGCGGCTGGTGCGCACGACGCACACCTTGCCGACGAAGTCCTCGCGCAGCGCGCCGGTCTCGGTGGGGAAGACCCGGCGCAGCGGCAGCACGAGCAGCCGTGCGACGCCCCAGCCGGCCACGAGCGCCACCGGAACGGTGGCGATGCGCGCGGCGGTGGCGTCGAGCAGTTCGGTGCCGGCCATGGCGGTGAACCAGGCGACGGCGATGAGCAGGGAGAGCGGGATCGCGGCGGGCACACCGCTCAGTCCGAGCAGGGCCATGACACCCGTGAAGCCGCCGACGCCGTCACCGCCGTCCCCACCGGCGTCGCCGCCCTCGGCGACGGAGCCGCCGACGCCGAAGAGCACGCCGAAGGTCCAGTAGAGCAGCACCACGGCGAGGGGGAAGGTGAAGATCACAGCCGGAAATGCCATGGCCGTCGTGAAGAAGTCCCCCATCTTCTGACCCCCCTATGGCGATATTGACATTATTTATACGCGACGAACGTTCGAACCGGTACCCCGGGGGGTATCCGGCGTCATCACGCTCCGGACATATACGGACATCGAGCGCATCCGGCGGCCGACCGTTCGACGTGACCGGGCTCACCCACCTAGACACCGGATCGCCGGGAACGGTTTCGGTGCAGTCGTGATTTCCTGCCCGATCCGGCCCCGATGCCCGGCACGCACCCCTCTCGACACCCGCCACGGGCGATGTGATCATCGTCACCGGCGAGACGGCCGTCATGGAGGCCGACGGGGATCTGGGTTAGCTTTGCGGTCAGGTGTGCCGGGAAGTCTGGTCGGCGATGTGCAAGCATTTGTCCGTTTCCCGTGCCCCCGGAGGCCTTCATGACCACCGCACCCCCACAGAACGACACCACCCGCGACCGCCGTTCCCTGGCGGAGTTCCTGCGGCTGGAGGTCACCGGTGGTCTGGTTCTGCTCGTCGCCGCGCTGCTGGCGCTGATCCTGGCGAACTCGCCGCTCAGTGACACCTACACCTCGGTGCGCGACCATCACCTCGACATCCCCTGGCTCGGCCTGAACCTCTCCATCGGCCACTGGGCCTCGGACGGACTGCTGGCCGTCTTCTTCTTCATCGCCGGTATCGAACTCAAACGGGAACTCGTCGTCGGCCAGCTGCGCAAACCGGCCGCCGCCGCCCTGCCCGTGGTCGCCGCGATCGGCGGCATGGCGGTCCCCGCCCTCATCTATGTGACGGTCAACGGCCTCCAGGGCGGCTCCATGGACGGCTGGGCCGTACCGATGGCCACCGACATCGCCTTCGCGCTCGGCGTCCTCGCCGTCGTCGGCCGCCGGCTCCCCTCCGCGCTGCGCACCTTCCTGCTGACCCTCGCCATCGTCGACGACCTCATCGCCATCATCATCATCGCGGTGTTCTTCGCCTCCGGCCTCAACCTGTGGGCGCTGCTCGGCTCCCTCGCCGGCCTCGCCCTCTTCGGCTTCCTGCACCACCGGGGCGTCGGCGGCTGGTACCTCTACGTGCCCCTCGCCCTGATCATCTGGGGCCTGATGTACAACAGCGGGGTGCACGCCACCATCGCCGGTGTCGCCATCGGCATGCTGCTGCGCACCACCGCCGAGCCGGGCGAGAGCCAGGCGCCGGCCGAGCACATCGGCCACCTGGTGCACCCGTGGTCGGCGGGGCTGTGCGTGCCGCTGTTCGCGCTGTTCGCCGCCGGGGTCGCCGTGTCCGGGGACACCTTCGCCGACATGATCCACGAACCGGAGGCGCTGGGCGTCACCCTGGGCCTGGTCCTCGGCAAGATCATCGGCATCTTCGGCGCCACCTGGCTCGTCGCCACCTTCACCAAGGCGACTCTCCACCCGACCCTGAAGTGGCCCGACATCTTCGGCGCCGCGATGCTCGCCGGCATCGGCTTCACCGTCTCGCTGCTGATCGCGGAACTCGCCTTCGCGGGCACCCCGCACCTGGAGGAGCACGTCAAGGTCGCCGTCCTGCTCGGCTCGCTGATCGCCGCCGTGAGCGCCTCCGTCCTGCTCACCGCACGCGGCCGGGCCCACGAGCGGGCCGGCACCTCGCTCGACTGAGCCCGGTCCGGACCGTACGTACGCGGGCCGTCCGGATACGGTCGCGGCTTCCGGACGGTACGTACGCGTGGCGCCGCGCCGTCCCTCCCCAGCCCCCGGCGCCCGGGGCCACACCGGCCCCGGGCGTCACTGGCACAGGGCCAGTACCTCGTTGCCGTGGCCCTCCAGCCGGAACGGGCCGGCCGGCACGCCCACCGGTGCCCGCAGCACCGCCCGCTCCCCCGTCACCAGCTGCCGCGCCCCGTCCGGGCGCACCAGCACGGTGCCCGCCGCCCGCAGGGCCAGCAGGTCGTCCCCGGTGCGCAGCAGCAGCGGGGCGCGCGGCCCGCCCGCGTGCACGGCGGTCCGGCCGGCCGCGAGCGCGGCGAGGATCGCGCGCGGGCTGTCGTCCTCGGCCAGCACCCAGGTGGTCGGCGAGCCGGGCGGGGGCCGTTCGCCGCCGGGCCGGTGGAAGTCGCTGCCGCCGATGGCGATGACGTCCGGCCGCCAGGCCAGCGCCCAGGCCAGCGGCGCACCGTGCGTGCGATCGCGCCAGGTCGGGTGCCACAGCTCCACGTGCCGGGGCCGGCGGCGCGGCTCCAGCGGCTGCCGCCAGGCGCAGTCGGTGGCCAGCGGGTGGTTGACGGACAGGACGCCGCCGCGCCGTTCGATCTGCGCGCCCCAGGTGTCGGCGGGCTCCCGGAAGTCCACCCAGCCGGTGTCGCCGAAGACGCCTGCGTGCCCGAGGTCGGTGGTGACCTCCTGCCCGGGGACCAGCGTGATGCCGTACCGGGCGCCCACGGCGGGGAGTTCGGCGTGGTGGGAGACGGTGTTGTGGTCGGTGACGGCGAGGAAGTCCAGGCCCCGGGTGACGGCGAGGGCCGCCAGTTCGGAGACGGTGAGCGCGCCGTCGCTGTGCACGGTGTGCGCGTGGAAGTCGCCGGCCAGCCAGCGCATCCCGTCCACCGGCGGCAGCGCCGGGCGCGGCGGCCGGACCGGCGGCGCGGGCGGCGCGGCCTGCGCGGGCGGTACGGGGCGGCGGCCGGTGATGACCACCCGCAGGGTGTACGGCACCCCCCGGGGCGGTACCCGGTGCAGCCGCAGCAGCACGTGCCACAGCCCGGGCTCGGGCGCGCCGGGCAGATAGCCGGGCGTGGCCCAGTCCTCGGCCACCGTGAAGCTCTCCCGGGCGCCGCCCGACCAGCCGCGGAACCCGCCGGGGCCCCAGCAGCCGAGATCGAGGACGCCACCGCCGTCCCGGTCGTAGGCCAGCTCCACCCGGACCCCGGCCACGCCGCGCGGCACCTCGAACGGCAGCCGCCGCACCTCCTCGGCCAGCCGGTCCTCCGGACTCCAGCGGCCCCGGTGCACCACCTCGCTCAACCCCACGCCACCTCCCACTCACCAGCGTCCCCCCATCCGCGCCCGCGCACCACCCCGCCGGTGGCGGGTGGGGCGGGTGGGGCGCTCTGCCCGGAAAGGCAGCCCCGCGGCCGGTGCCACCGACGACGGCATCACCTACGGGCGGCTCTGCGGGCAGCACTCACAGCAGGTTCCCGTCCCGGTAGATCAGGACGCGTTCCGGCCGGGGCAGCGCGTAGCCCGGCTCGCCCACCGTGACCGGCAGGTCCTCCGGGACCGTCACCTGGAGCGGCGGGCCGCCCGCCACCGGGTCCAGGGTGAGCAACTGGGTGCTGCCCAGGTTCTCGATCACCGTGACCCGCCCGGGCAGCGCGCCGGGGACGTCCGCCGCGTGCTGGGCCGTGTAGCGCAGGTACTCGGGGCGGATGCCGTACACCACCTCGGCGCCGTCCGGCAGCGCGGCGGCGGCGTCGGTGCCGATCGGCCCCGGCAGCAGGGCGTCGCCGACCCGGATCCAGGCGCCGCGCACCGTGCCGGGCAGCAGATTCATCGGGGTGGAGCCGATGAAGGAGGCGACGAAGGTGTTGGCCGGGCGCCGGTAGATCTCGGTCGGGGTGCCCAGCTGGCGGATGCGGCCGGCCTCCAGGACCGCGATCCGGTCGGCCAGCGCCAGCGCCTCGGCCTGGTCGTGGGTGACGAAGACGGTGGTGACGCCGAGTTCGCGCTGGAGCCGCTTGAGGAAGGTGCGCGCTTCGAGACGCAGCCGGGCGTCCAGGTTGGACAGCGGCTCGTCGAAGAGGAACACGCTCGGGTGGCAGGCCATCGCCCGGGCGAGCGCCACCCGTTGCTGCTGGCCGCCGGACAACTGCCCCGGGCGGCGGGCGAGATAATCGGCCAGCCCGAGTTCGGCGGCGACCTCGGCGGCCTTGGCGGACCGCCGGGCGGCCGGCGTCTTCCTGATCTTCAGCGGGTAGCCGATGTTGTCCCGCACGGTCATGTGCGGGAAGAGCGCGTAGTCCTGGAAGACCATGGCGACATCCCGCCGGCCCGGCGGCAGCGCGGTGACCTCCCGCTCCCCGATCGCCACCGTGCCGCCGGTGGCCGACTCCAGGCCGGCGATGGTGCGCAGCAAGGTGGTCTTGCCGCAGCCCGAGGGGCCGAGCAGCGCGAAGAACTCGCCGTCCCGGATCTCCAGGTCCAGGGCGTCCAGGGCCGTGACGTCGCCGGGGTACACCTTCGTCAGCCCGGTCAGGGAGATGGCCGCCATCAGCTCTTGATCCCTCCGTGGAAGCGGAAGCCGTAGCGGGAGCTGACGAAGAGGAACATCAGCACCACCGGCAGCGAGTACAGCAGCGAGAAGGTGGCGATCAGCGCGAGGTCCGGCTGGCCGCCCTCGGTGTAGAAGGTGTACATGACGACCGCGGCCGGGGATTTCTCCGGCGAGCGCAGCAGCAGGAACGGGATGAGGAAGTTGCCCCACACCTGCGCCACCGACCACACGGCGATGGTGGCCAGGCCCGGCCGCACCAGCGGCACCACCACGTGGCGGACGATCTGGAGCGGGGAGGCGCCGAAGACGCGGGCCGACTCCTCGTACGAGCGCGGGGTGCCGTCCATGAAGTCCTTGAGGATGAAGACGGCGCTCGGCAGCAGCCCGCCGCCCAGCACCAGGATCACGCCCAGCTGTTCGTCGATCAGGCCGAGTTCGAAGGCGAGGTTGAACAGCGGCACCATGGCCGCCGTGCCGGTGACGATGGAGGACAGCAGCAGCAGGACGTACAGCAGCGCGTCCCGGCCCGGCAGCCGTACCCGGCTGAGCGCGTAGGCGGCGAGCGCCGAGAACACCACCACCAGCGCGCCGGTGCCGGCCGCCAGCAGCGCGGAGTTGCGCAGCGAGCGCAGCGCCTGCGGGTTCTCCAGCAGCTGCCGGAAGTTGTCGAGGGTGAACCGCGGCAGGGAGGCGGCGATGGTGGGGGTGCGGTCGAAGGGGGCGAAGGCCAGCCACAGCAGCGGCAGGGTGAAGAAGGCCAGCAGCAGGGAGAGCGCGGTGTAGCGGGCGATCGTGGTCAGGGCGCGGGTCACGCTCTCGTTCATGCGGCCGGCTCCTTGGTCCGCGACCGCAGCAGCCGCACGTACACCAGGGCGATCACCAGGTTGGCCAGCAGCATGAGGACGGACAGGGCCGCGCCGTAGCCGAGTTCACCGCCGTGCAGGGCGGTGCGGTAGAGCAGGACCGGCATGATCTCGGTGCGGTTGTCGGGGCCGCCGCCGGTGAGCAGGAACGGCGTGAAGTCGTTGAAGGTCCACAGGCTGATCAGCAGCAGATTGGTGAGGACGTGGCCCTTGATGCGCGGCAGCACCACGTCCCGCAGTTGCTGCCAGGTGGAGGCGCCGGCCAGCCGGGCGGTCTCCAGCTGCGAGGGCGGGACGTTCCCGAGGGCGGCGGCGTAGAGCATCATCGAGAAGGCGGTGCCGCGCCAGATGTTGAAGACGATGATGGACGCCATCGGGTGCTCCAGCAGCCAGGCGGTGCCGGGGGTGCCGAGCAGGGCGTTGAGGGTGCCGTCGTCGCGGTCCAGCAGGGCGATCCACAGGAACGCCACCACCGAGGACGGCAGGATCCAGGCCAGCAGCACCAGCGCCTCGACGAGGCGGCGCAGCACTCCGGTGCGCTCGCGCAGCAGCCAGGCGATGGTGAAGCCGAGCAGTGCCTGGCCGAGGACGGCGGAGCCGATCACGAACTGGACGGTGAGCCAGAGGGAGTCGGTGAACCGGTCCTCGTTCAGGGCGCGTTCGAAGTTGTCCAGGCCGACGGTGCTGGGGTCGGCGGCGGCCAGGCCGGTGAGCCGGTAGTCGGTGACGCCGAGGTAGAGCGTCCACAGCGCGGGGAACAGCAGGAACGCGACGATCAGCAGCAGCGCGGGGGCGGTGAACAGGGCCGCCCTGAGCCGGCCGAGGCCGGCCGCGTCACCGCCCGGCGATGTGCTCGGCACCGCCGACGACCTCCGTGAGCGCGTCCTGGTACGTCCGGGCCGCCGTCGCCGGGTCGGTGCCGGAGATCACCCGGGCGGTGGCCTCCTGCAACAGCAGGGACACCTGCGGATATTCGGCGAGGGGTGGACGGTAGAAGGTGAGCGGCAGCACCTCGTCGGCGACGAAGGACAGCATCGGGTCGCCGGCCAGGACGATCTCGTTGACGTCGGTACGGGCGGTGATACGGGCGTCCTGGCCGTCCGTCGCGGCCTGGAGCGCTTCGGCGGAGTTCATGAACGCCAGGAGTTCGGAGGCGAGTTCCGGGTGGTCGCCGGCCGGGTTGAGGACGCGGACGCTGCCGCCGGACATGCTGACGAAGTTTTGTCCGCCGGCCCCGGCCCCCGGGGTGAGGGCGGGGATCTTCGCATAGCCGACGGCGGTGTCGCGGTCGGCCATCGGCGCGGTGCCGCTGTCGGGGTCGAGCACGCCGCGCCACAGGTAGTCGCCCTCGGCCAGGATGCCGACGCGGCCCTCGGCGAACCGCTGGAAGGATTTGTCCCGGCCCTGGGCCTCCTGCTGGAGCAGCGGGTCGCCGAGCCCGCCGCCGTACACGTCCGCGTACAGCCCGAGGACCGCCTCCAGTTCGGGGCCGGCGCCCAGCCACCGCGTCCCGTCGTGGATCGGCGCCCCGGCGCCGGCCAGCAACGGCAGGACGCCCTGCATGGTGGTGGCCTCGCCCATGGCGGTGCCGCCGTTGAGCTGGATCGGGATCACCTCGTCCAGGGCGGCCAGCGCGCGGCCGGCGGCCAGGATGTCCTCCCAGGACCGCGGCTGCCAGTCGGTGGGCAGGCCGGCCTCAGCGAACAGCCCCTTGTGGTAGTAGAGCACCCGGCCGTCGGTGCCCCACGGGATGCCGTACAGCTCGCCCTCGAAGCCGGCCAGTTGCCGGACGGCCTCGGGGATGTGCTCCCAGCCGTCCCAGGCCAGCTGCGCCGCGTCCAGCGGCTCGATGTAGCCGGCCTGCGCGAACTCGCCGACCCAGATGCCGTCCAGGGTGATGATGTCGGGTCCGGCCCCGGCCTGGAGGTCGAGGGCGGTCTTGGTCTTGTACTGCTCGTCGTCCACGCCGCTCGGTTCGAAGGAGACCGAGACCTCCACGCCGCGCGCCGCCTGTTCCTGTTCGAAGCGCGGGATGACCCACTCCTCGATCCAGGCGGCCTCCTCGGCGTTCTTGCCGCCGGCCACCGCGTTGGCGCTGATGGTGAGCCGCGCCGTGCCGTCCCCCGTACCGTCGCCCGCTCCCCCGCAGCCCGCCAGCAGCAGCCCCACGGCCACCGCGCCGCCCACCCACGACACCCGCACCGCACTCAGCCCCTCTCCGCATCGAGACGCCTACCAGAGGGATGTACCCGAGGAGCGGATCACCGTAAAGGCCCGCCGTCAGGGCCTGATGAGGAGTTGCAGCTCGAAGGCGTAGCGCGAGGCGCGGTAGAGGTGCGTGCCGTACTCGACCGCCCGCCCCGTGTCGTCGAACGCGGTGCGCTGCATCGTCAGCAGCGGCGCGCCGGGTTCCTCGGCGAGGGCGGCGGCCTCGGTGGCGGTGGCGGCCTTGGCGCCGATGGACTGCCGGGCGCTGTGCAGGGTGGTGCCGGCGGCGCGCATCAGCCGGTAGAGGCCGGTGGCCTCCAGGTCGGCGTGGGTGAGCGTCAGCAGGTCGAGCGGCAGGTAGTTGCGCAGCCGGGCGATGGGGTCCTCGCCGTGGGTGAGCCGCAGCCGCTCCACGCGCCGTACCGGGGTGCCCTCGGCGAGGCCGAGGGCGGCGGCGACCTCGGCCGGGGCCTCGGTCTCCTCGATGGACAGCACGCGGGTGGCGGGCCGCTGGCCCGCGCTCTCCAGATCGTCGTAGAGGCTGCTCAGTTCGAGGGGGCGGCGGACCCGGCTGTGCACCACCTGGGTGCCGACGCCGCGGCGGCGCACCAGCAGGCCCTTGTCGACCAGGACCTGGATCGCCTGCCGGACGGTGGGGCGGGAGAGCCCGAGCCGTCCGGCGAGGTCGATCTCGTTGCCGAGGAGGGTGCCGGGCAGCAACTCACCGTGTTCGATGGCGGCTTCGAGTTGCTGGGACAGCTGGAAGTACAGCGGTACCGGACTGCCTCGGTCGATGCTGAACGTCAGGTCCACCCCGGGTCACCCTCTTCTGAACACCGCGCTCCGGTCAGTTTGTCCGGACATACGATACTGGGCTGTAGAAGGCCGGCCGCTCGGCCATCTCCACGGGCGTGCGCACCCCGCTGCGCTGCGCCGCCACCCCGGCCGCGCACACCGCCGCCGCCGCGTACCCGTCCCAGGCGCTGGGGCCGGTGACCCGCCCGGCGCGGGTGGCGTCCACCCACTCCCGCAGCTGCCGGTCGTACGCGTCGGCGAACCGCACGATGAAGTCGTCCGCGATCTCCCCGCCCCACCGCCCCGCGGTGTTGGTGAGCAGCCCGTGCGCGTCGCCGATGCGGGCCGTGCCCCGCTCGCACACCGCCTCGGCCTGCACCTGGTAGCCGAAGCCGCAGTTGACGAAGATCTCCACGTCCACCAGGGCGCCGCCACTGGTCTCGAAGATCACCAGCTGCGGATCGCCGAGCCCGTCCGGGGCCCCCGAGGAGGGGACGGGCCGCAGCACCGTGACGGCGGTCAGCTCCTGCTCCAGCAGCCAGCGCGCGGCGTCCATCTCGTGCACCACCGAGTCGTTGATGAGCATCTCGGTGGTGAACAGCGGGTGCGAGACGGTGTTGCGGTGCCGGCAGTGCAGCATCAGCGGCCTGCCGTACCGCCCGTCGGCCAGCAAGTGCTTCAACTGCCGGTACTCGTGGTCGTACCGGCGCATGAAGCCCACCTGGATCCGGCGGTGGCCCAGCGCCTCCTCGGCGGCCATCACCCGCAGGGCCGCCTCCGGGTCGGGGGTGAGCGGCTTCTCGCACAGCACCGGCAGATCCCTCTCCAGCGCGGCGAGCAGCTGCGCCTCGTGCGCGGCGCCCGGGGAGGCGATGAGGACGGCGCCCACCCCGGGGGCGTCCATGGCGGCGGCCGGATCGGTGTGCGCGGTGCAGCCGGGTCCGGCGGTGCCCGCCACCTCCTTGGCGCGGCCCTCGTCCACGTCCGCGACGGCGGCGACGTACGCGCCGCTGATGACCCGGTCGATGCGCCGCACATGGTCGGCGCCCATCCGGCCGGTGCCGATGACGGCGATGCCCAGCGGGTTCTCAGTGTTCACGGGGAGCCTTTCTCCGTTCGGCGGTGCGATCCTCACGCCCCGCAGGAGCGCAGGTAGCGGCGGGTGCGGGTGGCGATCGGCAGCGGCTGGTCGGGCGGGCAGGGGTACATGTCCTGCTCGACGATGGCGAACAGATCGACCCCAAGGCCCTGGGCGGCGGCCAGCACGGGCGGCAGGTCCGGGACGCCACGCGGCGGTTCGCACATCACGCCGCTGGCGACGGCCGGGCCGAACGGGGTGCCGTCGCGGCGCACCTCGGCCAGTATCGCCGGGTCCACCTGCTTGAGGTGCAGATAGCCCAGCCGCTCCCCGTAGGTCTTGATGAGCCGGACGCTGTCGCCGCCGCAGTACGCGTAGTGGCCGGTGTCCAGGCAGAGGGAGACGGCGGCCGGGTCGGTGGCGTCCAGGAAGCGGGTGACGTGCTCCTCGGTGGCCAGATGGGTGTCGGCGTGCGGGTGGACGACGACGGTCAGCCCGTACCGTTCGCGCACCTCGCGGCCCAGCCGCTCGGTGCCCTCGGCCAGGTCGCGGAACTGATGGGGACTCAGCTGCTCCGGGTCGGTGCGCTCGCCGGTCACCGGGTCGCGCCAGAACTCGGGGATGACCACCAGGTGCCGGGCGCCCATGGCGGCGGTCAGCGAGGCCACCTTCGCGACGTGCTCCCAGGTGGCGTCCCACACGGCCGGGCCGCGGTGCAGGGCGGTGAAGACGGTGCCGGCCGAGACGGTGAGCCGGCGGCCCTCCAGCTCGTCCCGCAACCGGGCGGGGTCGGTGGGCAGATAGCCGTACGGGCCGAGTTCGATCCAGTGGTAGCCGGCCTCGGCCACCTCGTCGAGGAAGCGCTGCCAGGGGGTCTGCTGCGGATCATCGGGGAACCAGACACCCCAGGAGTCGGGGGCGGATCCGATGCGGATGCGGTCGAGGTCCATGCACACGCCTGCCTTCCAACGTCGTCCACGTCGTTGCGTCCACGCCGGTAACGACCGTACCCCCGGGGGAGTATGGATGTCATTATGTAAAGACAAACCATTGACAGGTGGTTCCGCCCGGTCTACATCTGAGAGGCGATCAGCGCGCTCGGCGGCAACCGGAAGGGGCGGTTCGGCATGGCCATGGACCTCATCACGATGGGCCGCATCGGGGTGGACCTCTATCCCCTGCGGACCGGCGTCCCGCTCGCCGAGGTCGACACCTTCGGCCGGTTCCTCGGCGGCTCCGCCACCAACGTGGCCGTCGCCGCCGCCCGGCTCGGCCGGCGCACCGCCCTCATCAGCCGCACCGGCGCCGACCCGTTCGGCGACTTCTGCCACCGGGCGCTGCGGGAGTTCGGGGTGGACGACCGCTGGGTGACGCCGGTGGCCGAGCACCCCACCCCCGTCACCTTCTGCGAGATCTTCCCGCCCGACGACTTCCCGCTCTATTTCTACCGGCGGCCCAAGGCCCCCGATCTCGTCATCCACCCCGGCGAACTCGACCTCGCGGCCCTCGCCGCCGCCCGGATCTTCTGGATGACCGGCACCGGGCTGAGCGAGGAACCCAGCCGCACCGCCACCCTCGCCGCCCTCGCCGCCCGCGACCCGGAACACCGGGACCACGTCGCCACCGTCTTCGACCTCGACTGGCGGCCGATGTTCTGGGGCGAGGAGCCCGAGGCCACCGCCCGCCCCCGGTACGCCGAAGCCCTCGCGCACGCCACCGTCGCCGTCGGCAACCTCGCCGAGTGCGAGATCGCCACCGGAGAACGGGCACCGCGCGCCGCCGCCGAGGCCCTGCTGGCCGCCGGCGTCGAACTCGCCGTCGTCAAACAGGGCCCGGCCGGCGTCCTCGCCGTGCACCGCGACGGCCGCACCGCCGAAGTCCGGCCGCACACTGTCGAGGTCGTCAACGGCCTCGGCGCCGGCGACGCGTTCGGCGGCGCGCTCTGCCACGGCCTGCTGGCCGGCTGGGACCTGGAGCACGTCACCCGCTACGCCAACGCCGCCGGTGCCATCGTCGCCGCCCGGCTCGCCTGCTCCACCGCCATGCCCCACCCGCACGAAGTGGACGCCCTGCTGGACGGCACACCCCCCGCCCCCGACCCCGTCCCCCCGAAAGTGAGCCTTCCGTGAGCCCGAGCATCAGCATCCCCGACCTCGTCACGGTGCGCGTGCGGCACCCCGAGGCGATCGCCGAGGCGGCGGCGCGGCGCGAACGCCGCCCGCTGACCGGCGACAGCGGACGGCTGATGATCATCGCGGCCGACCACCCGGCGCGCGGCGCGCTCGCCGTGGGCGGCGACCGGCTCGCCATGGCCCACCGGGCCGGCCTCCTGGAACGGCTGATGCTCGCCCTCTCCCGCCCCGGCGTGGACGGCGTGCTCGCCACCGCCGACATCCTGGAGGACCTGCTGCTCCTCGGGGCCCTCGAAGGCAGGATCGCCATCGGCTCCATGAACCGCGGCGGCCTGGCCGGCGCCGCCTTCGAACTCGACGACCGCTTCACCGGCCACCGCGCCCAGGACCTGGCCCGGATGCGCTTCGACGCCGGCAAACTGCTGCTGCGCATCGACTACGACGACCCCGGCTCGCTCCGCACCCTGCACTCCGCCGCCCGCGCCGTCGACGCCATGGCCGAACACCGGCTGCCGGTGTTCGTCGAACCCTTCCTCACCCGGCGCACCGACGGCGGCAAGCTCGTGAACGACCTCGGCGCCGAGGCCGTCACCACCTCCATCGCCATCGCCTCCGGGCTCGGCGGCACCTCGGCCTACACCTGGCTCAAGGTCCCGGTGACCGCCGACCCCGGCGCCATGGCCCGCGTCATGGCGACCTCCACACTGCCCGCCGTCCTGCTGGGCGGCGAGGTGAACGGCGACCAGGAGGGCGCGTACGAGAGGTGGCGCACCGCGCTGCGCCTGCCGACCGTACGCGGCCTGGTGGTCGGCCGCTCCCTGCTCTACCCGGCGGACGGCGACGTGGCGAAGGCCGTGGACACGGCCGTCTCGCTCCTGTGAACCCCTGAACTCCTGAGCTCCTGAACTCCCCCGAACGAAAGGCATCGACGTGACGACAGGTTCGGCCCACCGGGCGGCCGGGACAGTGGCCTCCGACGTCTACCCGGTGGACATCGCGCCGCCCGACGCCGGCTGGGAGTTCTGCGCGCTGCGGATCCTGCAACTGCCGCCGCGCGGGACCCACTCCTTCGCCACCGGCGGCAGCGAGTGGATCCTGCTGCCGCTGGCCGGCGGCGCGGCGGTGACGGTGGACGGCGAGGAGTTCACCCTGCACGGCCGGGAGTCCGTCTTCACCGGCGTCAGCGACTTCCTCTACGCGCCGCGCGCCGCCGAGGTGACGGTCCGCGCCCCGGCCGGCGCCGGGGTACGGCTCGCGCTGGCCGGCGCCCGCTGCACCGAGCGGCTGCCCGCCCGGTACCGGCCCGCCTCCTCGGTCGGTGTGGAACTGCGCGGCGCGGGCGCCTGTTCCCGGCAGGTCAACAACTTCGCCGCCGCCGATGTCTTCGCCGCCGACCGGCTGATCGCGGTGGAGGTGCTCACCCCGGGCGGCAACTGGTCCTCCTACCCCCCGCACAAGCACGACGAGTTCCGCGCCGAGCAGGAGAGCGAGCTGGAGGAGATCTACTACTTCGAGATCGCCGGGGACGGTTTCGGCTACCAGCGCGTCACCCCCTCCGGGCACGGCACCGGCACCGAATTGCTGGCCGAGGTGCGCACCGGCGACGTGGTGCTCATCCCGGACGGCTGGCACGGCCCGTCCATCGCCGCCCCGGGCCACGACATGTACTACCTCAACGTCATGGCCGGGCCCGGTACCGAACGGGCCTGGCGCATCACCGACCACCCCGACCACGCCTGGATCCGCGACCGCTGGCGGGACGAGCCCACCGACCCCCGGCTGCCGTTCTACCGCGCCTCGCGCACCACCGAGGCTCCGGAGGTGGCGCCGCGATGAGCCCCACCCTGCGGCTGACCGTCGCCCAGGCGCTGGTCCGCTTCCTGGCCGCCCAGTACACCGAGCGGGACGGCGCCCGGCACCGGCTGATCGACTCCTGCTGGGGCGTCTTCGGGCACGGCAACGTGGCCGGGCTCGGGCAGGCGCTGGTGGAGTCCGGTCAGGGGCCGGACGCCCCGCTGCCGTTCCACCAGGGCCGCAACGAACAGGCCATGGTGCACGCCGCCGTCGGCTTCGCCCGGCAGCGCGACCGGCTCAGCGCGCAGGCCGTCACCACCTCCATCGGCCCGGGCGCCACCAACCTGGTCACCGGCGCCGCGCTGGCCACCATCAACCGGCTGCCGGTGCTGCTGCTGCCCGGCGACACCTTCGCCGGCCGGCCCGCCGACCCGGTGCTCCAGCAACTCGAACACCCGGGCGCCGGCGACATCTCCGTCAACGACACGCTGCGGCCCGTCTCCCGCTGGTTCGACCGGGTGCACCGCCCGGAGGCGCTGATCCCGGCCGCGCTGGGCGCGATGCGGGTGCTGGCCGACCCGGTGGAGACCGGCGCCGTCACCCTCGCGCTGCCCCAGGACGTCCAGGCGGAGGCGTACGACTGGCCGCGCGCGTTCTTCCGGGAGCGGGTGTGGCGGGTGCCGCGCCCGGCGCCCGACCCGGACGCGCTGGCCGAGGCCGCCGCGGTGGTACGGGCCGCCCGCCGGCCGCTGCTGATCGCCGGCGGCGGGGTGCACCACAGCGGGGCGCACGACGCGCTGCGCGCGCTGGTGGACGCGACCGGTATCCCGGTGGCGACCACCCAGGCCGGCAAGGGCGCGCTGCGCCACGACCACCCCGGCGAGGTCGGCGGCGTCGGCCACACCGGTACGGCGGTGGCGGCCGGACTGGCCCGCACCGCCGATCTGGTGATCGGGGTGGGCACCCGGTTCACGGACTTCACCACCGCCTCGCACAGCCTGTTCGCCGATCCGGCGGTGCGGTTCGTCCACCTCAACATCGCCTCCCACGACGCCCACAAGCTGGCCGCGCTGCCACTGGTGGCCGACGCCCGCACCGGGCTGCGCGCGCTGGCCGGGGCGCTGGCCGGGCACCGGGTCCCGGCGGCGTACACGGCGGAGTACGCCGAGGGCAGGCGGCGCTGGGCGGAGGTGGTGGACGCCGCCACCGCGCCCGCTGCCGGCGGCGGTCCGCCGACCCAGCCGCAGGTGATCGGCGCGCTGGCGGACGCGGTGGGCGACGAGGACGTGATCATCAACGCGGCGGGGTCGCTCCCCGGCGATCTGCACAAGCTGTGGCGGGCCCGCTCCCCGCGCCAGTACCACCTGGAGTACGGCTACTCCTGCATGGGGTACGAGATCCCGGCCGCCATCGGAGTGGCGCTGGCCGCACCGGAGCGCGCGGTGTGGGCGCTGGTGGGCGACGGCACGTATCTGATGATGCCCACCGAGATCGTGACGGCGGTGCAGGAGGGCCTTCCCATCAAGCTGGTGCTGGTCCAGAACCACGGCTACGCGTCCATCGGCGGTCTGTCGCAGGCCACCGGCGCGGAGCGGTTCGGCACGGACTACCGCTTCCGCGCGCCGGACGGCACGTTCACCGGGGCGCCGCTGCCGGTGGACCTGGCGGCGAACGCCGCGTCGCTGGGCATGGAGGTGCTGCGCGCCACCTCCGGCGACACGCTGCGGCAGGCGCTGGCGGCGGCGCGGGCGGCGGAGGGGCCGGTGGCCGTGTACGTGGAGACCGATCCGGAGCCGGCCGCCCCGGCCGCCCCGGCGTGGTGGGACGTGCCGGTGGCGCAGACGGCGACCCGCCCGGCGGCGGTGGCGGCGCGCGCCGGGTACGAGCGCGAGGCGGCGGCCCGCCGCCGCTATCTGTGAGGAGACAAGGAGCCGCATGAGGACCATCGGTCATTTCATCGACAACACGCCGGTGGCGCCCGCTTCCGGCCGGTACGCGCCCGTTTTCGATCCGGCGACGGGGCAGCAGCCGGCCCGGGTCGGGCTGGCCTCGGCGGCCGAGGTGGACGCGGCGGTGGCGGCGGCGCGCGCCGCGTACGCGTCCTGGCGCACGGTGCCGCTGGCGCGCCGTACCGCGCTGTTGTTCCGCTACCGGGAGGTGCTGGACGCGCGACGGGACGAGCTGGCGCGGCTGATCACCGCCGAGCACGGCAAAGTGCACGCGGACGCGCTGGGCGAGGTGGCGCGCGGTCTGGAGATCGTGGAGCTGGCCTGCGGCATTCCGCAGCATCTGAAGGGGCAGCTGTCGACGCAGGTGTCCAGCGGGGTGGATGTGGCGTCGATCCGGCAGCCGCTGGGGGTGGTGGCGGGCATCACGCCGTTCAACTTCCCGGCGATGGTGCCGCTGTGGATGTTCCCGCTGGCGCTGGCGTGCGGCAACACCTTCGTCCTGAAGCCGAGCGAGAAGGACCCGAGCGCGGCGCTGCGGCTGGTGGAGCTGGCGGCCGAGGCGGGGTTCCCGGAGGGGGTGCTGAACGCGGTCAACGGGGACCGGGAGGCGGTGGAGCGGCTGCTGGCGCATCCGGAGGTGGCGGCGGTGAGCTTCGTCGGCTCCACTCCGGTGGCGCGGGCGATCCAGCGCGGCGCGGTGGAGCACGGCAAGCGGGTGCAGGCGCTGGGCGGGGCGAAGAACCACATGCTGGTGCTGCCGGACGCCGACCTGGACGTGGCGGCGGACAACGCGATCAACGCGGCGTACGGCAGCGCGGGCGAGCGCTGCATGGCGGTGTCGGTGGTGGTCGCGGTGGGCTCGATCGGGGACGCGCTGGTGGAGCGGATCGCCCGGCGGGCGGCGGCGCTGCGGATCGGTCCCGGCGAGGACCCGGCCTCCGAGATGGGTCCGCTGATCACGGCGGAGCACCGGGCCAAGGTCGCCTCGTATGTGACGGGCGCCCGGGAGCAGGGCGCGCGGGTGGTGGTGGACGGCACCGGGTACACGGTGCCCGGCCACGAGGAGGGCTTCTTCCTCGGGGTGTCGCTGCTGGACGGGGTGACACCGGAGATGGACGCGTACCGGGACGAGATCTTCGGTCCGGTGCTGTGCGTGGTGCGGGCCGGCTCGTACGAGGAGGGGCTGGCGCTGATCAATGCCTCGCCGTGGGGGAACGGCACGGCGGTGTTCACCCGGGACGGCGGGGCGGCGCGGCGATTCCAGCTGGAGGTGGAGGCCGGGATGGTCGGGGTGAACGTGCCGATCCCGGTGCCGGTGGGTTACCACTCGTTCGGCGGCTGGAAGGACTCGCTCTTCGGGGACCAGCACATCTACGGCGAGGACGGGGTGCGGTTCTACACCCGGGGGAAGGTCATCACCTCGCGCTGGCCCGATCCGGCGGACGGCGGCATCAACCTGGGGTTCCCCAGCGGGCATTGACGATCGTTCCAGCTCATGAGCGCATGAGCGCACTATCAGCGGTCCGCAACATCCGTAGCGGTTACGCGTCTTCGCCGTCACAGCCGGTCAACGGACGGCTGCGGTGCGCCGTCCCGCCGTGCGGGGCGGCGCAGGCTCGGTGCTGATCATCAGCCCCCGAGTGCGAAGAGGTGTGGAAGATGGCCGACCGCGGACTGTGGTCCTACAAGGAGATCGCCGCGCACATCCGGGTGCAGCCGGACACGGTGCGCTCGTACCGCAAGCACGGCCTGCTGCCGCCCCCGGATGTGACCGAGGGCGGCAGGCCGTTCTGGTATCCGCACACCATCGAGCTGTGGGTGAGCCGGCGGCCCGGCAACCGCCGCTGAGCCGCCCGTCCCGCATACCCCCTCCGGGTAGGTGTATACCCGGAGGGGGTATACACTTTCCGCGAGGAACGGCGGCACGGAGCCGCCCCGGAGCGGAAACGAGGACGTCCCATGAGCACCACGACCTACCGGGTCTCCGGCATGACCTGCGGCCACTGCGAGTCCTCGGTGCGCGAGGAGATCTCCGCACTGGAGGGCGTGAGCGAGGTGACCGCCAAGGCGAGCAGCGGCCTGGTCACGGTGGTCTCCCGGGCCCCGCTGGACGAGGCGGCGGTGCGGGCGGCGGTCGACGAGGCGGGTTACGAGCTGGTCGGCCGCGCGGAGAGCTGAGCACGCTTCCCAGGGGGCGCCCGTACACCCGTACGCCCCCGGACATGGAAATGCGCCCCGCAGCGGGTCCCCCCACAGGGCCCGAAGCGGGGCGCTTCCTGCCGTCCGTTCGAAGCGTCCCCCCACGGGACCCCGGCCGGACGACCGACAGCGTGAATCCAGCCGAATCCGCGCTGTCGTTGCCCGGTTAGACCCGCGGAACGGCAAAAGGTTGCACGCCCGGAGATGTGACCTGCGTCACATCTCCGGGCGTGCGGTGTTCCGGCCCCCGAAGCAGTCGTCCCCGAGGGTTACCGCTGCTCGACCGGCACGTAGTCGCGCTCGACGACACCGGTGTAGATCTGCCGCGGACGGCCGATGCGGGACCCCGGCTCGGTGATCATCTCTTCCCACTGGGCGATCCAGCCGGGCAGCCGGCCGATGGCGAACAGCACGGTGAACATGCTGGTCGGGAAGCCCATCGCCCGGTAGATGAGACCGGTGTAGAAGTCCACGTTCGGGTAGAG
Organism: Streptomyces harbinensis; assembly: GCF_900116145.1. Lineage (GTDB taxonomy): Bacteria > Actinomycetota > Actinomycetes > Streptomycetales > Streptomycetaceae > Streptomyces > Streptomyces carpaticus. Next base: position 250,945 of record NZ_FPAB01000006.1, read on the forward strand.
GTTGCGCGAGACGAAGTAGTCGTCGCTCAGCGCGTGCTCCTCCAGGCGCAGGGCGATGTCCAGCAGCTCGTCGGACTTGCCCAGCGCGGAGAGCACATCGTGCGCCGCCGACTTGATGATCTTGGCGCGCGGGTCGAAGCTCTTGTAGACGCGGTGTCCGAAGCCCATGAGGCGGACACCGTCCTCCTTGTTCTTCACCTTGCGGATGAAGGTGTCCACATCGCCGCCACTGGCCTGGATGGACTCCAGCATGTCCAGGACCGCGGCGTTCGCGCCACCGTGCAGCGGGCCCCACAGGGCGTTGATGCCGGCCGAGATCGAGGCGAACAGATTCGCCTGCGAGGAGCCGACCAGCCGCACGGTGGAGGTGGAACAGTTCTGCTCGTGGTCCGCGTGCAGGATCAGCAGCTTGTCGAGCGCGTTGGTGACCACCGGGTCCGGGACGTACTCCTCGGCGGGGACCGAGAAGGTCATCCGCAGGAAGTTCTCCACGTAGCCGAGGTCGTTGCGCGGGTAGACGACCGGCTGGCCCACGGACTTCTTGTAGGCGTACGCCGCGATCGTCGGCACCTTGGCCAGCAGCCGGATCGCCGAGATGTTGCGCTGCTGCGCGTCGAAGGGGTTGTGACTGTCCTGATAGAAGGTGGACAGCGCGCTGACCACGGAGGACAGCATCGCCATCGGGTGCGCGTCCCGGGGGAAGCCGTCGTAGAAGCGCTTGACGTCCTCGTGGAGGAGCGTGTGCGTGGTGATCTCGTTCCGGAACGAGGCCAGCTCGTCCACGGTGGGCAGCTCGCCCTTGCGCAGCAGGTAAGCCGTCTCCAGGAACGTGCCCCGCTCGGCGATCTGCTCGATCGGGTAGCCCCGGTACCGGAGAATGCCCTGCTCACCGTCGAGATAGGTGACCGCCGATTTATAGGCCGCGGTGTTGCCGTAGCCGGAGTCCAGGGTCACCAGACCGGTCTGAGCCCGGAGCTTGCTGACATCGAAGCCGGTGTCCCCGATGGTGCTGTTCACGATCGGGTAGCTGTAGGTGGCGCCGTCGTAGTTCAGTTCTACGGACTGCGCGCCGTCGCGGTGTTCGCTCACGTCATCCCTCACCGACGTTGTCCTCTTCTTCGAGGTCCTTCGAGATTCCTTCGGGGTGCCCTGACTCCCTCCCAGTGTCCCCCATCCGGGCCCAATATGTGCACTCAGGGTCGGCAATCGGCCCAGTTTCTGGCACGCCGTGCCGCCGGAACCGGGATGATGCGGACTATTCTGCCCCGAGCCCCGCGCCGGCGCCCGCCGACGCTCTCCGCCCGCGCCCCCGCGTCACCCCGCGAGCCGCATCGCGAGACCGGTGCACCGGCGCCCCGCCGAGACGCTCCGTACCGCCTGCTCCAGGGCGCGCCGCGAACCCACCAGCACCACCAGCCGCTTGGCGCGCGTCACCGCCGTGTACAGCAGATTGCGCTGGAGCATCATCCAGGCGCTGGTCGTCACCGGAACCACCACGCACGGATACTCGCTGCCCTGCGAACGGTGGATGGTCACCGCGTACGCGTGCGCCAGCTCGTCCAGCTCGCCGAACTCGTACCCCACCTCCTCGTCCTCGTCGGTGCGCACCACCAGCCGCTGCTCGTCCGGGTCGAGGGCGGTCACCACCCCGACCGTGCCGTTGAAGACGCCGTTGGCCCCCTTCTCGTAGTTGTTGCGGATCTGGGTGACCTTGTCGCCCACCCGGAAAACCCGCCCGCCGAACCTCTTCTCCGGCAGCCCCGGCCGGGCCGGGGTCACCGCCTGCTGGAGCAGCCCGTTCAGCACCCCGGCCCCGGCGGGACCGCGGTGCATCGGGGTGAGCACCTGCACGTCCCGGCGCGGATCGAGCCCGAACCTGGCCGGCACCCGGCGTGCCGCCACGTCCACCGCCAGCTTCCCGGCCTCCTCCGTGTCCTCCTCGGCGAACAGGAAGAAATCGCCGAGCCCCCGCGTCACCGGCGGTTTTCCCGCGTTGATGCGGTGCGCGTTGGTCACCACCCCCGATTGCTGCGCCTGCCGGAAGATCCGGGTCAGCCGCACCGACGGCACCGGCGACCCGTCCGCCAGCAGATCCCGCAGCACCTCGCCCGCGCCCACCGACGGCAATTGGTCCACATCCCCCACCAGCAGCAGATGCGCCCCCGGCGGCACCGCCTTCACCAGCTTGTTGGCCAGCAGCAGATCCAGCATCGACGCCTCGTCCACCACCACCAGATCCGCGTCCAGCGGCCGGTCGCGGTCGAACGCCGCGTCCCCGCCCGGCTTCAGCTCCAGCAGCCGGTGCACCGTGGACGCCTCCGCCCCCGTCAGCTCCGCCAGCCGCTTCGCCGCCCGCCCGGTCGGCGCCGCCAGCACCACCTTCGCCCGCCTGGCCCGGGCCAGCTCCACGATCGAGCGCACCGTGAACGACTTCCCGCACCCCGGGCCGCCGGTCAGCACCGCCACCTTCTCGGTCAGCGCCAGCCGCACCGCGCCCTCCTGCTCGGGCGCCAGCTCCGCCCCGGTCCGCCCGGCCAGCCAGCTCAGCGCCCGCCTCCAGTCCACCCCGGCGAACGCCGCGAGCCGGTCCTCCTCCGCCCGCAGCAGCCGCCGTACCTGGCCCGCCAGCGACAGCTCGGCCCGGTGGAACGGCGGCAGATACACCGCCGTCAGCGTGCCGGCCGGATCCTCCGGGTCGGGGACGCGTTCGCGCACCGCGCCCTCCGGGTCCTCCGCCAGCTCGGCCAGGGAGTGGATGACCAGCCCGGTGTCCACCTGGAGCAGCTTCACCGCGTCCGCGATCAGCCGCTCCTCGGGCAGGAAGCAGTGCCCCTGGTCGCTCGCCTGGGACAGCGCGTAGCGCAGCCCGGCCTTCACCCGCTCCGGGCTGTCCTGCGGGATGCCGACCGCCCGCGCGATCCGGTCGGCGGTCAGGAAGCCGATGCCCCACACATCGGCGGCCAGCCGGTAGGGCTGGTTCTTCACCACCGAGATCGAGGCGTCCCCGTACTTCTTGTAGATCCGCACCGCGATCGAGGTGGACACCTCCACGCCCTGGAGGAAGACCATCACCTCCTTGATGGCCTTCTGCTCCACCCACGCCGCCGCGATCAGCTTGGTGCGCTTGGGCCCGAGGCCCGGCACCTCGATCAGCCGGCCCGGATCCGCCTCGATCACCTCCAGGGTCCGCACCCCGAAGTGCTCCACGATCCGCTCGGCCGTCCTCGGCCCGATGCCCTTGATCAGCCCCGAGCCCAGATAGCGCCGGATGCCCTGCACGGTGGCGGGCAGCACCGTCGTGTAGTTCTCCACGGTGAACTGCCGCCCGTAGCTGGGATGGGAGCCCCAGCGGCCCTCCATCCGCAGCGACTCCCCCACCTGGGCGCCGAGCAGCGCCCCGACCACGGTGAGCAGTTCGCCACCGCCGCGCCCGGTGTCGACCCGGGCGACGGTGTACCCGTTCTCCTCATTGGCGTACGTGATGCGTTCGAGGACCCCCTCGACCACAACGCTGTGCGACGACATGCACCGACGGTATCCGCCCCCACCGACAGCCCGGGCGGTCCCCGGAGAACTCCGAAGGGCCCGGCTCCCCCGCCGGGCCCTTCGCTCCCCTCCTGCACCCCCGTGCATCCCCGACCCCTACGACACCGCCCGGGCCGGAACGGTTGCAGTGAATTTCCGGCGGGCTCTCCCGCGGGCTCTCCGGCGGGATCTCAGCACACCGCGCCCAGCGCCTCCAGCGCCGCCGGGGCATCGGACCCGGCCGGGATCAGCACCACGCTCCCGGCGCCCGCCGCGTGCAGCGCGGCGATCCGCTCCCGGGCCGCGCCGGGGGTGCCGACGACGGCCAGCCGGTCCACCCAGGCGTCCGGCAGCGCCCGCGCGAACGCCTCGCGGTCCGCGCTGCGCGCCCGCAGCGCGGCGAACTCGGCGGCGAACGGCAGCGGCGCCAGATGCGGCGCCCAGTCCGGCTCGCCGATCCAGGCCAGCGCAGGCCGCACCGCGTCCCGCGCCGCCCGGGGGTCCTCGTCCACAGCCGCCACGTTGTACGCCACCACCCGGTGCCCGTCCGCCACCGCCGCCGCGCCGATGTGCCCGCGCGCCACCGCCAGATACTCCTCGGTCACCGGCTCGGCCAGGACGGTACCGTCCGCCTCCCGGCCCGACAGCGCCAGCGACTTGGGGCCGCGCACCCCGGCCAGCACCGGCGGCACCACCTCCACCGGCAGATCCAGCCGCACCGCCGACAGCCGCCCGTCGTCCACCGTCTCGCCCCGCAACAGCGCCCGTACGGTGCGCAGATGCTCCTCCAGCGCGCCCAGCGGGCTGGCCGGGTACGCCCCCACCTGCCGCATCCAGCCCGGCATCCCGTGCCCGACGCCCAGCACCAGCCGCCCGGGGAAGAACTGCGCCAGCGCCGCCGTCTCCATCGCGGTGAGCGCCGGATTGCGCAGCACGGCGGGGACGATGCCGATGCCCACCCGGATCCGCTCCGTGGCCGCCAGCGCGACCCCGGCCTGGGAGAACCCGCCCCGGAAGAAGCAGTCCTCCACCAGCCACACCTCGGCGAAGCCCAGTTCCTCCGCCCGCCGCACGTACGCCACGAAGTCCCCGGCCGCCAGATCACGCGGCGCCATCACACCGATATCCGTCATGCGGGGAGCCTAAATGCCGGCTCGGGTCCCGGCCACGGTGCGATCAGCGCGGCAGCGCGGACAGCAGCCCGGGCAGCGGGCCGGGGCCCAGCGAGGTGGTCCTGGGCGGCATGACGGTGCCGCCGGCCGCGCCCGACCAGATCTGCTCCCAGGTGGGCGGCGGCAGGATCAGCCCCGCCTCGTCATCGGCCGGGTACCGCTCGGTGTAGCCGGGGACCGGGTCCAGCCCCTGGTCCTCGCACAGGATCGGCAGCAGCACATGGTCACTGATGGCGGCGGACAGCTCGGCCCACTCCGACGGCAGGAACCGCAGCCGGCGGGCGGTGGTGACCGGGGAGATCCGGGAGATCGCCCAGCGGCGGGACTTGCCGGTGAGCAGGAACGTGCCCGCCCGCGGCACCGGGCGCGGCGCGGCGGCCGGCAGCTCCGTCACCCGGGCGAAGCGGGCGGCGACATCGGCCGCCCGGTGCGGGTCCAGGCCTGGCACCGTCCGGTGGGTGGCCGCCAGCCGCAGCGGGTGGCGGCCGTGGTCGACCACCAGCGCGGGCAGCCGGTCGCCCAGCACCGCCGGGTGGGAACGGTGCAGCCGGCGCGCGGCCTCGAACCGGTGGTGGCCGTCCGCCAGCAGCACCGGGGGCAGGGCAGGGGGCCGCCGGCTCCACGCGCCGCCCATCGCCCACAGCCGCTGGACGCCGCCGTGCGGGGTGGCCACCGTACGGTCCGGCGGCCGGTTGAGCGCCTCCTCGACGCAGCCGAGGAACGCGCCGAGGTCCGGGGCGGCCAGCAGCAGCGGCTCGACGGGGGCGTGGCGTTCGCGCAGCAGCCGGGTGTGCAGGCGCACGTCGGGTTCGGCCACGTGCTGGTGCCGCAGGACGTGGCCCGTTTCGCTGCCGTGCAGGCTCAGGGCGCCCAGCACGCCGCGCTGTTCGACGCGGCCGTGCGCGTCACGGCGTTCCAGGACGAGGTAGCCGGGGCGGGCGGGAGGTCCGGGCAGCAGGCCGGGGAAGGGAAGCAGCAGATCTGCCCGTGGGGCCGGGGTGGCGGGGAACGGCAGCCCGGGGAGCAGCTCAGGCAGCAGTGTGCTCCTCCTTCGGCTCGGGTGCCGCCTCGCCCACCACGGGGCGCAGCAGGGACAGCGCCTTGCCGAGCAGCGCCTCCAGTTCGCCGGGGCAGGACGCGACCGCGGTGACGAAGCCATGCCCGGCGGCCCGGCTGGTGGCCTCCGGGACATGGCTTCCCACGCGAACGGTGATGCCGATGTCGGCGACGCCCGGCAGGGCGTACGCCTCGTCGATCCCGTGCACGGCTTCGAGCAGCCGGCCGGGGGGCAGCCGCAGGATGCGGATGCCCGCGCACCGCCCGCCGGACGGGGGGTGGAACTCCGGCACGGGCAGTCGCAGAGCGGTGGCGACGGCGAGGGCGACCGGGTCGGTGCCGGTGGCCAGCGCCAGCAGGTCGCCGAGCCGGCCGGGGCCGGGGTGGGCGTGCGACTCGATGAGCCGGGGCCCGTGCTCGGTGCGGACGACCTCGGTCAGAGAGAGGCCGCTGCGGTGTCCGGCCGCCCCGAGGGTGGCGGTCACCAGGTCTTCGACGCGGGCGCGGTCCCCGGGATCGAGTGGGGCCGGCAGATCGTGGCCGTCCTCGGTGAAGCCGGGACCGTCCGACAGATGTTTTTCGGCCACGGCGAGCACGGTGTGCTCACCGTCCCGGGAATGGGCGAGGACGCTGTACTCCGGGCCGTCCAGGAATTCCTCGACGATCAGCACCGGATCGCTCACCAGTTCGGCGGCCAGGAGCGCGGCATCCGCCACATCACGCAGCAGATGCACCCCCTGGCCGCCGGAACCGGTGCGCGGCTTGGCGACGCATGGGAAGCCGACCTGCTCGGCGGCGGCCACCAGATGCGTCACCCGGTCGCACTGCTCGAACCGGACGGGGGTACCGGTGAGCTGATTGACCTTGCCGCGCAGCGCCACTTTGTCCGTGAGATACGCGACGGCGGCGTGCGGATTGCCCGGAAACCGCAGGGCCTCGTTCACTCGCGCGGCGACCAGCGCACTGGCCTCCGCGAAGCCGAACACCGACACCCTGGCGGGATACGCGGACAGCTGCCCGATCGCCATCAGCAGCCCTGGGTGATCCAGCCAGTCCACGGTTAGCGCGTCGTGCGCGACCGCGACGGCTTCCCGGATCCCCGGGGCCGACAGATCGGGGGCGAGGACAAGAGTACGGGCGCCGACCTCCCGGGCCGCCCGCACTTCCGCGGGCCGCGGGCTGAGCAGCACCGCCAGCGGGGCCTGGGACATCACCGCACCACTTTCCTGTCCACCGGTCCGGTCCGTCGTGTCAGTGGCCGGAGGTCAGTCCCACAGGCTGTCGGTGGTGACGACCTCACCCTTGGCCGCCGGGGCGCCGGCCGCCATGGCGACCCCACCGGAGGCACCCACGAGCAGGAGAGCTGCGACAACGCTCAGAGCAAACTTCTTCACGGGATCCCTCTTCCGTGTCCACATAGGCGAACATGAATGGCATGTTGGCCCAATCATGCTCACGAGCATTCACGAGGAAGTCGATAGAGTCCCTGTGGCATCATCTCGCCTGTCCAGTTGACGCCAAGGGACTTACTGACGTCATGCGAGGAAGATGAGCGTGTACGAACCCGGGGAAATAGACGCCGCGACTACCCGAGTTTACCGGTTTCGCGTGATTCATCCCACCGACTCCGTGGCCCAGATCGCCGCCCGCGCCGGTATTCCGGCCACCGAGGCGGAAGCCGCCGAGGCGCGGCTGACCGAACTGGGCCTGCTGCGCCCCTCACCCGGCGGCGGCCTGGTCGCCATCTCCCCCGAGAGCGCCGCCGACGCACTGCTCGCCCCCATCGAACAGGACATCCTCCAGCGCCGGATCGCCATGGCGGCCACCCGCGCCCGGCTGCACGCGCTCTCCGGCGACTACCTCGAAGCACGCAGCATGCGCTCCGCCAAGAGCAGCATCGAGGTCGTCGAGGGCATCGACAACACCCGCGCCGTCATCGCCGATCTGGACCGCACCTGCGCCAAGTCGGTGGACGCCCTGCACCCGGGCGGCGGCCAGAGCCGCGCCGCCATCCAGGCCGCGACCCCCGGCGACCTCGAAATCCTCGAACGGGGTGTGAAGGCCCGCACCCTCATGCAGCACACCGCCCGCCGGCACCAGCCGACCGTCGGGTACGTCACCACCCTCATCGAGGCCGGCGCCCAGGTGCGCAGCATCACCGCGCTGCCCTCCCGGATGCTGATCTACGACGGCAGCTGCGCCGTGCTGCCGCTGGACCCGCTGCACACCAAGACCGGCGTGGCACTGGTCCGCGACCCGACCGTACTGGGCTTCCTCCAGCAGCTCTTCGAGCACTACTGGGACCGCGCGGTGGACTTCGTCGAGGGCCCCAAGAAGTCCGGCACCGCGCCGGTCGGCGTGGACCGCGACGTCCTGGTGCTGATGGCCGCCGGGAAGAAGGACGAGGCCATAGCGCACCAACTGGGCATGTCACCCCGCTCGGTGAGCCGGGTGGTGGCCCGGCTGCTGGAACAGCTCGACGCCGACAGCCGGTTCCAGGCCGGCGCCCGCGCCGCCCTCAACGGCTGGCTGTCGTAGATGCACGACGTCGAGGACATCGATGCCACCGCCGTCGAGGTCTACCTGCTGCGGGTACGGCACCCGGCCGACGACGCCGAACGGCTCGCCGCCCGCGCCGGACTCGCGGCCGGTGACGTGGCCCGTGCCGAAGCCCTGCTGTACGGGCTCGGCCTGCTCCAGCCGTCCCCCGCGGGCGGCTGGGTCGCGGTCAGCCCGGAGAGCGCCGCCGACCAGCTGCTCGCGCCCGTCGAGGCGGACATCCTCGCCCGGCGCATCACGATGGCCGCCGCCAGGGAACAGCTCCAGTCGCTGTCCGGCGCGTACGTCGAGGCCCGCAGCATGCGGTCGGCGGAGATCAGCATCGAGGTCGTCGAGGGCATCGACAACACCCGCGCCGTCATCGACGACCTGGCCCGTACCTGCACCGAGTCGCTGGAGGCCCTGATCCCGGGCATCCCCAGCGAGGAGGCCATCGAGGCGGCCCTCCCGCTGGACCTCGAACTCCTCGCCCGCGGCGCCCACATCCGTACCCTCCTCCAGCACAGCGCCCGCAGCCACCGGACCGGCCTGCGCTACGCCGAGACGATCCGCGCCGCGGGCGCCCGGGTGCGCAGCGCCGGGGTGCTGCCGACGCGGATGCTGATCTACGACCGGCAGTGCGCGGTGCTGCCGCTGGACCCGCTGCACACCGGCGCCGGCGTCGCGCTGGTCCGCGACCCCTCGGCGGTGGGCTTCCTGTACCGGGTGTTCGACCACTGCTGGGACGACGGCATCGACATCCCGGTCACCCCGGGCGCGCTGGAGGCGAGCGAGGGGGTGCCCACCGGCCTGGAACGCGAAGTGCTGCAACTGATGGCGGCGGGCAAGGCGAACGACGCCATCGCCGAACAACTGGGCATCTCCCGCCGCTCGGTGAGCCGGGTGGTCTCCCAGCTGATGACCCACCTCGGCGCCACCAGCCGCTTCCAGGCCGGTGCCCGCGCGGCGCTGAACGGCTGGCTCAGCTAGCCCGTCGAACGCCTCCGCCGCCCACCCGGCACGGCGTCAGCGCGCCCCGGCCAGGCGGCGGAAGTCGCTGGGGTTGGTCCCCCTGACCCTCTTGAACGCCACACTGAACGCGAACGGATCGGTGTAGCCGACGGCACGGGCGACGTGCGCGACGGTCTGCGCCCCCTGCTCGGCCAGGAGATCCGCCGCCAGGGTCATGCGCCAGCGGGTGAGGTAGGACAGCGGTGGTTCACCGAGCAGGCCGGTGAACCGTTTCGCGAGAGTCGAGCGGGACACCCCCGTGCGCCGGGCCAGCTCGCCCACCGTCCACGGCGCCGCCGGCTCGCCGTGCAACAGGCGCAGCGCGTGGCCGACCACCGGGTCCCGCTGGGCGGTCCACCAGGCCGGGGGGCGGCCACCGGGCCGGTCCAGCCAGGTGCGCAGCGTGCAGACCAGTATCCAGTCCAGGAGGCGGTCGAGCACGACCTGCTGACCGGGTTCGTCCCGGGCCACCTCGTCGGCGAGGTGGTCGAGCACCGGGTCGCGGGTGTCCCCGGAGTCCACCCGCAGCACGACGGGCAGCGTCTCCAGCAGCGGCCGGCTGATCTCGCCGCGGACCGGGTAGGCGCCGACCACCAGAGTCGTCGCGCCGCTGTCCCCGGCGTCCCGTCCGCCGGCGTCGTGCCAGCCCAGCCGGTGCCGGGTACCGCCCTGTTCGGGCGTCGCGCACTCCTCCCCGCAGACGATCGGCTCGGCCGTGCTGCCGGGCTCGTCGACGAAGGTGAAGGTCGCGGGGCCGCGCACCACGACCGTGTCGTGGACGCCGAGGCGCTCGGGCGGATGTCCCTCCGGCACGATCCAGCCCGCCCCGGTGAGGACGGTGCACAGGGTCAGCGGCGCGCCGTCCACGAAGTGCAGCGACCAGGGCGGGGTGAGCGTCGAACTGCCGAACAGGGAGCCGCGGGCCCGCACACCGCGGAAGAGGTCACTGGTCACGTCCACACCACCAGGCTAGACGATGACAAAGGCATTCCGGCCTTTCACCCATGTCATCGTGTACTTCCTGGGGTGTTCAGTGGAGCCATGACGCGAAACACTCACCTCGTTCTCGGTGCGACCGGCAAGACCGGACGCAGGATCGCCGCCCGGCTGCGGGTGCGCGGCACTCCGGTGCGCGCCGCCTCCCGCTCCAGCCGCGTCCGGTTCGACTGGTCCGAGCCCGACGGCTGGGACACGGTCCTGCGGGATGTCGATGTGGCCTACGTGGTTCCCCCGCCCGTGCCGGGTCCGGTGCACGCATTCGTCGCCCGGGCCTCGGCCGCCGGGGTGCGGCGGCTGGTCCTGCTCTCCGGGCGCGGCGCGGACGACTGGGGCGACTCCGCCTTCGGGGAACACATGCGGTCGGCCGAGGAGGCGGTCCGCGGCTCGTCGCTGGAGTGGACCCTCCTGCGGGCGTCGAACTTCGCCCAGAACTTCGACGAGGACATCTTCCACGCCCCGCTGGTCGCGGGCGGACTGGCGCTTCCGGCGGGCGAGGTACCCGAGCCCTTCGTGGACATCGAGGACCTCGCCGACGCCGCGGTCGCGGTGATGACCGGAGGGAAGCGGCACGCCGGGCGGGTGTACGAGCTGAGCGGCCCCCGCGCCCTCACCTTCGACCGAGCCGTCGAGCTGATCGCCCTGGCCTCCGGGCGCCCGCTCACCTACCGGCGGATCACCCCGGACGCGTACATCACGGACCTCATCGGGCAGGGCCTGAGCCGGCCCGAGGCCGAGGACATCGCCGCCATGTTCGTGCTGATGGAGAGCGGGGTGATCGCCGGGACGACCGACGACCTGCCCGCCCTGCTGGGACGGGCGCCCCGGACCTTCGAGGAGTACGTCGCCCGGACGGCGGCCACCGGCGCCTGGGACGAGCGGTGACCCGCCCCGACCCCGGCCCCGATCCCGTATCCCGCACCCACGGAAGCACCGGCATGACCCCTGATGACACCGGTCCGCTGACCCTGCTGGTCACCGCGCACCCGGACCCCGACTCGCTGACACACCACGTGGCGGACCGACTCGCCGCGGCCCTGCGCCCCCGGGCCGTCGAGGTGGCGGACCTGCACCGGGAGGGCTTCGACCCCCGGTTCACCCCGGCGGACCGCCGCCACTACCGCGAAGGCGGCACCCACCCTGCCGATGTGGCCCGGGAGCACCGCCGGCTCGACCGCGCCACCGACCTCGTGCTGGTCTTCCCGGTGTACTGGTGGTCCGTTCCGGCGCTGCTGAAGGGGTGGATCGACCGGGTGTTCGTCAACGGCTGGGCCTTCGAGCACTCGGCCGACGCGGGTCTGCGCCCCAGGCTCCAGCGGCTGACGACGCATCTGCTGCCCATCGCCGCCGACGACGCCGGCAGCTTCGAGCGCCACGGGTACGACCGGGCGCTGCGGACACAGCTGGAGCACGGCTTCGTCGACTACATCGGAAGCCGCCGCGGTGCCACCGCGTTCATCCACGAGTCCGAGCAGCCTTCCGCCGAGGCCACGGCGGCGAGCGTGGCCCGCGCCGTACGCGCCGTCAGCGAGGCCGTACGGGCCGGCGCCCCCACGGCGTGATCGCTTCCCGCCCGTACGCGGCGGCCCTCGCTCACCACGGCCGGTGAGCGAGGGCCGCGCACCACACCCCGGCGGTACCTCACCCCAGGACGCCGCGCCCTCCCGCGCACCGGCGCACGGCTACCCGCCCGGGAGCGCTTCCCGGCCGGCGTCCGCCGGCGGGAGGAGCCCCCGGTCCGGCTCGGGAAGCCAGGCCCCGGGCGGGCGGTGCAGCCAGTCGCCCGGCGTCGCCAGGGTCGTCGCCGCTGCGGTGAGGGCGGCCAGGCCGGGGTGCCGCAGGGTGCGGGGCCACACCATCGAGACCGGGGAGAGCGGCACCGGGTCGGTCAGCGGGCGCAGCACCATGCCCGGTACCTCGGTGAACTCCTCGCTGGCCAGCACCGTCCAGCCGCGCGCCAGGACCAGCCGGACGAACTCCTCCTCGCCGTCGATCCTCGGGAACGGCGGCGCCACCGCGATGGAGCGGCCGGCGAAGAGCCGGCGGGCGAAGTCGGTCCACTCGGTGGTCTCCGGGTTGCCCGCCCCCGCGTACAGTTCGCGGCCGGCCAGCCGCGCCAGCGGCACCTCGGCGAGCGCGGCCAGCGGATCACCGGCCGGCAGCAGCACCGCCACCCGCTCGTACCGCACCGGGCGGTGCGCCAGCACCGCCCGCAGCTGAGGGTCCAGCCCGGCGAACCGGCCGAAGGACACATCCAGTTCGCCGGTGACCAGCTCGGCCGCCGCCCCCACCAGACCGCTGTGGAACCGCGCCACGAACTCCACCCCGGGCGCCGCCTCCCGCGCCGCCGTGAGAATCCGCCGCGCCGTGCTCGCCGGTGCGCCCACGTCCACCACCAGCGGCCGGTCCGCCGCCCCGGCGCCCGCCACCGCCGCCGCCAGTTCCTCCTGCGCGGCGATCGCCCGCCGGGCCGGTTCCAGCAGCCGCTCGCCCTCGGCCGTCAGCGTCACCTGCCGGGTGCTGCGGACGAACAGCCGTACCCCCCACCGGTCCTCCAGCCGCCTGATGTCGCGCGACAGCGCTTGCTGGGCCACGAACAGCCGGGCAGCGGCCCGGGTGAAGTGCAGTTCGGTGGCCACCGCGACGAAGGCGCGCAGCAGCCGGGGGTCGGTGTCCTGGAGTCCCGGCATGCCGCCATTCTCAATTGACAACAGGAGTGCGTCAATCGCCGCTGAACAGGTGTTGGACGTCCGGCGGTGCCCGGCCGGAGGGTGAACGTCATGCAGTTCGCGCTGACCGGCCACACCCTCGTCGTCCTTCCGCCCGACCCCGCACCCGCACCCGGCCGCGGGCCGCGCCGGCCGCGTCCGCGCGGCCCGTACGCCCGGCTGTTCGAGACGCCGGGGGCGCTGGCGTTCACGCTGCCCAACGCACTGGCCCGGCTGCCGATGGGCATGTTCTCGGTGTCCGCCGTGCTGCTGATCACCACCGTGCACGGCTCGTACGCGCTGGCCGGCGCGGTCGTGGCCGCCACCCTCGGGGCCTCGGCGGCCGGCGGCCCGCTGCTGGCCCGGCTCGTCGACCGGTACGGGCAGGCCCGGGTCACCGTTCCCGCCGTGCTGCTGACGGGCGCCGGGCAGCTGGGGCTGCTGCTGTGCGTCACCGGCGGCGCCCCGCTGTGGGCGTGGTTCTGCTGCGTCCCGCTGACCGCCGCCACCCCGAACACCGGCGGCATGTCCCGGGCCCGCTGGGCGCATCTGTACCGGGACGCGCCGGCCGCCCGGCACACCGCGAACTCCTTCGAACAGGCCCTGGACGAACTGTGCTTCCTGCTCGGCCCGCTGCTGGCCGCCGGGCTGTGCACCGGGCTCGCCCCGGCGGCCGGCACCCTCACGGCGGTGGCGCTGCTGGTCACCGGCGGCCTGCTGTTCGCGGCCCAGCGCCGTACCGAACCGCCCGCCGCTCCCCGCCCGGCAGGGACGGCGCGGGCCGGCCGCACTCCGCTGCTGCTCCCGGGCATGCCACCGCTGCTGGTCACCTTCCTGTGCACCGGCGGGGTGTTCGGCTCCCTGGAGGTGGTGACCATCGCCTACGCGGACGGCCTGGGGCTCAAGGGCTGGGCGGGCGCGGTGCTGGCGGCGCAGGCGGCCGGGTCGGGGGCGGCGGGCCTCGCGTTCGGGCTGCTGCCCCCGCCGGGCGGGCCGGTGCGGCGGCGGATGGTGCGCTGGGTCGGGGTGATGGCGGCGCTGATGACGCTGCCACTCCTGGTGGCCGCCGCCACCGGCGCACTGCTCCCGCTGGTCCCGGCCCTGTTGATCGCCGGGATGGCGACCGCGCCCGCCATGGTGACCGGGATGACGCTGCTCCAGGAGCTGACGCCGCCCGCCCGGCTGAACGAGGGCATGTCGCTGGCGGTCACCGCCCTGCTGTCCGGCATCGCGGCGGGCGCGGCGGCCGGCGGCTGGGTGGCCGAGCACCTGCCGCCGGGCGCCGCCGGATATCTCACCCCGCTGACCGCCGCCGCGCTGGCGGCGGCGGTCGCCCGGGGCGCGTTCTACTCCTGGAACCCGGTGAGGAAGTCCACCGCGATGGGCCCGGCGGTGGCGCCGCCCGAGCCGCCGTCCAGCAACAGCACCGCGAACGCCAGGTCGGCCTCGCCGAGGTAGCCGATCAGCCAGGCGTTGGTGGACAGTTCACCGTCGCCGGTGTCGAACTCGGCGGTACCGGTCTTGGCGTGCGCCACCCCGGGCACGTCCGCGAGCACCGTGGCGGTGCCCTGGGTGACGGTGTCGCGCATCATCGTGCGCAGCGCGTCCACCGTCTCCGCGCTCAGCTCGCGCGGCGCCGCCGCCGGGTCCGGCACCGCCTCCGGCACCAGGACCGGCTGGTGGAAGGTGCCCTCGGCGACGGTCGCCGCGACCGAGGCCATCACCAGCGGGCTGGCCTGCACCCGGCCCTGCCCGATCAGGGAGGCGGCCAGGTCGCTGGCGCCCTCCGCGTCCGGCACGCTGCCGTCGAACGAGCCCGCGCCCAGGTCCCACTCCACACCGATGCCGAACGCCTCGGCGGTCAGCCGCAGCGTGTCGTTGTCGAACCGGTCGCGGTTGCCTATGTACGCGGTGTTGCAGGAGGCGGTGAACGCCTCGTGCAGCGTGGTGTCCGGGCCCAGCTCGAACTCGTTCTGGTTCTGGAAGCGGTACCCCTCGACCGTCTCGTACTTCGGGCAGCCGATGGCCTCGCCCGGTGCCGTGCCGCTCTCCAGCAGCGCCGCCGTGGTGATCACCTTGAAGGTGGAGCCCGGCGCGAGCTGCCCGCTCAGCGACCGGTCACCGCCGTCCAGCGGCGAGTCGGCCGCCGCCAGCACCTCACCGGTGGACGGCCGCACCGCCACGATCGACCCGGCCTGGTCCGTGCCCTCCAGCGCCGCCTCGGCCGCCCGCTGCATCCCGGCGTCGATAGTGGTCTGCACCGGGGTGCCGGGCTCGCCGCCCTCCTGCTCGTACAGCACCTCCACCGCGTCCCCCGACTCCCGGTCGGCGATCACCACGGTGGCACTGGCGGTGCCGGCCAGCTGCTCCTCGTACCGGCCCTGGAGCCCGGAGGAGCCGGTGCCGGTGGCCGGGTCGATGCCGCCGACCACGGTGCGGGCCAGATGGGCCAGCGGCCGGGTGTCCTCCGCGAACTGAAGGCCCTCGACGGCGCGCAGCTCGTCCTCGTGCTCCCGGAAGACCTGGTCGCGCAGGCTCACCACGGAGACGGCCTGGTCCGGGTCGGAGTCCGCGACCCGGTCGGCGAGCGCGTCGGTGTCCAGGCCGACGTCGAGCCCGTCCAGCGCCTCCCAGGCGGCGTCCGGGTCGGTCAGCCGGGCCGGCCAGATGCTCAGGTCCCACACGGCGGACGGGCCGGCGAGCTGGCTGCCGTCCGCGGCGAGGATCGGCGCCCGCTCGGGGCGGTCGGTGCTGAGCACCAGCGTCTGCCCGTCCACCAGCTCCGGGTGGACCAGCGGCGACTCCCAGTGCACGTGCCAGCCCTCGTCCTCGGGGCCGTCGCGCACGACGTACAGGCTGGACTCGTAGGACCACTCGCCGAGCCCGGGCAGCGTGAAGGCCGCGGTGAACGGCACCGCGTACGACGCCTCGGGGGCGCCCGCGCTCAGATCGCCCCGCGCAGGCTCCCCGCTGACGGTCAGCGCCGTCTCCTCGGCGCCCAGGTTGCGCTGCACGGACTCCAGCAGGGAGGCCGCGGCCTCCGGGTCGTCCGTGAACGCGGCGGCTGCCTCCGGGTCGCCGTCCGCCCAGGCGCCGAGGAACCGTTCGGCCTCCGCCCGCGCGGCGCCCTCCGGGCTGTCGCTGTCGCCGTCGCGGAGCAGCAGGACCGCGCCGATCGCCAGCACGGTGACCCCCACCGCCCCCGCTATGATCCACTTCGTCCGATGACGTCCGGTGTCCTGGTCCTGCTGGCGCGGCAGATCCCACCCCGGTGCGCTGTCTCCCATGCCGGTGACCCTACCGGGCCCCACCGACACCGGGCCCGGGCCGTCGACGACATCAGGCCCCGGTCCGCGCGAACGCGGACCGGGGCCTGACGGTGAAACGGTGGAGATGGCGGGAATCGAACCCGCGTCCAACGATGTGGAAGGAGGGCTTCTCCGAGCGCAGTCCGCTGCGATTTTCTCGGCCCCGGAGATCACGCGGACAAGTCTCCGACGGGCTCAGTCACTGTGAAATGTCCCGTTACCCCCCGTGACCGGGGCTAACGGTGAAGTTCCCTAGCTGATACCAGGAACCGGGACGGGAACAGGCCCGGGCTGGCACCTCACCAGTCGCTACTTATGCAGCGAGGGCGAAGGAATCGCGCTTGGTATTGGCGATTATTTTTTTGCGGCATATGGTTAACGAGATCATTGCCGCTTCCTCGGCTCGCTTCCCCTGCTTCGACAACCGCTGTCGAAACCGATCATCCCCATGTTGAATTAACAAACAGCCGAACCCTCACCGGGTCCGCTTCCCCCAGTATAGGGCACGCCCTCGCGCCGTGCCCGGGCTTTTTCCCCGGGACTCAGGCCCGCTGCCTGCGCCGCGCCGCCGACATCGCCCGCTGCGCCTCGCGGGTGTCCTGCTTCTCCCGCAGCGTCTGCCGCTTGTCGTACTCCCGCTTACCGCGCGCGACGGCCACCTCGACCTTCACCCGCCCGTTCGAGAAGTACAGCGCGAGCGGCACCAGCGTCAGACCGGTCTCCTGCACCTTGCCGATCAGCTTGTCGATCTCCGCCCGGTGCAGCAGCAGCTTCCGCTTGCGGCGCGCCGCGTGGTTGGTCCAGGTGCCCTGCGCGTACTCCGGGATGTGCACGTTGTGCAGCCACGCCTCACCCCCGTCGAGCTGCGCGAAGCCGTCCACCAGCGAGGCCCGGCCCTGCCGCAGCGACTTCACCTCGGTGCCGGTCAGCACCAGGCCGCACTCGTAGGTGTTCAGGATCTCGTAATCGTGCCGCGCCTTCTTGTTCTGCGCGATCAGCTTGCGGCCGGACCCGATCTTGGTCTCTTTGCCCTTGTTCCCCTTAGCCATGACGTGATCAGTCTACGGCGCCGGGCCCGCCCGGCGCCGCCCCTTTACGCCAGGCCCGCCAGCACCGTACGCGCCTTCGCCTCGGCGTCCTCGCCCGCGCCCACCGGCAGATCCGGCTCCACCGGCCGTTCCTCGTCCACCGTCCGCCCCGAGGGGGTCACGTAGTGGCCCACGGTCAGCTCGGCCACCGAACCGTCCGGCTGCTCGCTCGGCATCTGCACCGTCCCCTTGCCGAAGGTGCGCGACCCGACGAGCACCGCCCGGTTGCGGTCCTGGAGCGCGGCGGCCAGCAGCTCCGCCGAACTCATGGTGCCCCCGTCCACCAGCACCACCAGTGGGGTCGCGGTGTCCCCGCCCGGCTCCGCGTGCAGCGCCCGCTCATCGCCGTGCACGTCGTAGGTGGCGACCAGGCCGCCGTCCAGGAAGACCGACGCGGCCAGCGCCGCCTCGGTGAGCAGCCCGCCGCCGTTGCCGCGCAGGTCCAGCAGCACCGCGTCCCCGGCCGGGACCCGCTCCACCGCCTCCCGCAGCTGATCCGCCGCGCCCCGGGTGAAGGAGGAGACATGGATCCGGGTCACCCCGGGCACCTCCCGGGTCACGGTCACGGTCTCCGCCGTCAGCCGCGCCCTGGCCACCTCCGTCTCCCACTGCTCCCCGCCCCGTGCCAGGCCCAGCAGCACCGTGGAACCGGGGCCGGCCGCCGTCGGCCGGTCGCTGCCGCGCAGCCGGCCCACCGCGTCGGTGACCGCGCCGCCGTCCAGGCCCGCGCCGTCGATGGTGACGATCTCGTCGCCCGGCAGGATGCCCGCCTCCTCGGCGGGGCTGCCGGCGTGCACCTCCCCGACCACGATCCGGCCGTCCGGGGTGCGGCTGACCGCTATCCCGGTCCCCACGTACTCCCCCTCCAGGGAGAGCCGCAGCCGCTCGTACTCCTGCGGCGAGTACGCCGCCGCCCACCGGTCGCCGCTGCGGCTCACCAGCCGGTCCGCGTCCCCCGCGTCCCGGGGCGCCCCGTCGTCACCGGCCGCCTCGGGCGCCCGGCCGGCCCACCCGCCGCCGCCCGGCTCCGGGTCCTCGACCCAGGAGCCGGTCGCGGCCCCCGACATCAGCACACCGGCGAACACACAGGCCAAAGCCGCCCCACGCCGGACAGACCGGGGCGTCAGCCGATCAGTCGGACCTGACATGGACGGGAGTGTAGGACACCGAACCGGGGCGCGCGGAAGGCCGTTCGGGCCCGCGTGGCGTGATTCATCACACCCCGATCACACCTTCAGGTACTTGCGCAGCGCGAAGAAAGCTGCCACGGACGGCATGAGCGCGCCGACCGCCAGCACGAACGGCAGCACCGAGATCACCGCGTCCCAGCCGATGAAGTTGATCAGCGGGATCTCCTGTGCCAGGAAGTTGTTGATCGCGAAGTACTTCACCCCGACCAGCAGCACACACGCGAACAGGCCGCCCAGCAGCCCCGCGATCGCCGCCTCCAGGATGAACGGCATCTGGATGTAGAAACTGGACGCGCCCACCAGCCGCATGATCCCGGTCTCCCGGCGGCGGCTGAACGCCGACACCCGCACCGTGTTGACGATCAGCAGCAGCGCCACCACCAGCATCAGCGCCATCAGCCCCAGCGCCGCGTAGTTGACGCCGTTGAGCAGCGCGAACAGATTCTCCAGCTGCGCCCGCTGGTCCTCCACCGAGTACACGCCGTCCCGGCCGGCGAACGCGGTCGCCACCACGTCGTACTTCTCCGGATCCACCAGCTTGACGCGGAACGACTCCTGCATCTGGTCCGGCGTCACCACGGCGGCGATCGGCTGGCCCTCCTGCTGCTCCTGGTACCGGTCGTACGCCTCGGCCGCCGACTCCTGGTAGACCTCGTCGACCAGTTGCATCGACTCCAGCTCGCCGAGGATCTCCTCCTTCTGGTCCTCGGTCACCGCGCCGCGCGCGCACTGCGGCGCGTTGTCGGCGTCGTTCTCGTTGCAGAGGAAGATGGAGACCTGGACCTTGTCGTACCAGAAGTCCTTCATGCTGTTGACCTGCTGATTGGCCAGCAGCGAGCCGCCGAGGAGCGCGAGCGAGAGGGCGACCGAGACGATGACCGCGAAGGTCATCGTGAGATTGCGGCGGAGACCGACTCCGATCTCCGACAGGACGAAGTGGGCGCGCATGGCGTCCTTTCAGTGCGGGGGTGGGGTGCCTTCGGAACGCCCGAGGTCAGTTCTGGTAGCCGTACACACCGCGCGTCTGGTCACGCACGAGCCGGCCCTTCTCCAACTCGATCACCCGCTTGCGCATCTGGTCCACGATCTGCGCGTCGTGCGTCGCCATCACCACGGTGGTACCGGTGCGGTTGATGCGGTCGAGCAGCTTCATGATGCCCACGGAGGTGTCCGGGTCGAGGTTGCCCGTCGGCTCGTCGGCGATCAGCAGCATGGGGCGGTTGACGAACGCGCGGGCGATGGCGACCCGCTGCTGCTCACCACCGGACAGCTCGCCCGGCATCCGCTCCTCCTTGCCGCCCAGACCGACCAGATCGAGGACTTCGGGGACGGTCTTGCGGATCTTGCCGCGCGACTCCCCGATCACCTCCATCGCGAAGGCGACGTTCTCGCCGACGGTCTTGTTCGGCAGCAGCCGGAAGTCCTGGAAGACGGTGCCCAGCTGGCGGCGTACCTGCGGCACCTTCCAGTTGGACAGCCGGCCCAGGTCCTTGCCGAGGACGTGCACGGTGCCGGTGCTGCACCGCTCCTCACGGAGCAGCAGCCGCAGGAAGGTGGACTTGCCGGAGCCGGAGGAGCCCACCAGAAAGACGAACTCGCCACGCTCGACCTCCAGGGAGACATCGCGCAGCGCGGGCGCGGTCTGCCGGGGGTACGTCTTGGAGACATTGTCGAATCGGATCACGGTTACACCACGTCAAGGCTGGGTACATGCGGCGGAAGCCCTGGCGGTATCTCCCGGCCGATGGCTGGGGGAGGCTCCCCCCTCGCTGGGCACAGACCTTACGCGACGCGGCGCATGGTCCGCAGACACCGACCGCTACCACCCGCTTTGTACCGATGTGGTGTCTGCGGCTCCGGCCAAAGCCTGGCACAGTAGGTAAGGAGGGGGCTGTGAGAGGAGACGATCGCCATGACCGCCGCCGACTGGCTGGTGTGCGCGAACTGCGCGGGGCGCGTGAGCGAGGGCCGGTGCGCCGTGTGCCGGGACCGGCTCGCGCGGATGCGCGAGGAGCGGGGGGCGTGGGGCCCGCTGGGCGCCCCGGGGGCGTTCCTGGTGGCGGCGCTGGTGGCGCTGGCGGCCGTACTGCTGCTGGTGGCCAGACCGGCCTGAGACGACCCGCGCGCCGCGCCGTACCGTACGCGGACGCACGCCGGGCCCGGAGCGGGATTCCTCTCGCTCCGGGCCCGGTCGCGTTACGCGTTACGCGGTGGGTGCGGGACGCCGTCAGGCGGCGGCAGCACCCTTGTTCACGAGGCGCGGCAGGTAGCGGAAGGCCACCCCACCGGCGATCATGGTCGCGGCGCCGATGATGAGCAGCGCCTCACCGCCGGACGCACCGGTCTCGGCCAGCTCACCACGGTCCCCGTTCGGGGTCTCCCCGGCGGGAGTGGTGGTGTCCGGGACCGTCTCGGTGATGTCCTCGGTCGGCGGGTTCTGCTCGATCGGGCTGGTGCCGCCCTCGGTCTGCGGGCCGGGACCGGTGGAGCCCTCGCTCACCCCGGGGCCGGGGCCACCGGAGCCGCCGCCCTGCTGACCACCGTCGGAGTCGCCACCGTCGCTGTCGCCACCGTCGGAGTCACCACCGTCGCTGTCACCGCTGCCACCTTCGGCGTCACCGCCGTCGGAGTCACCGCTGCCGCCCTCGGCGTCACCGCCGTCGCTGTCACCGCTGCCACCTTCGGCGTCGCCACCGTCGGAGTCACCGCTGCCACCTTCGGCATTGCCACCGTCGCTGTCGCCGCCGTCGCTGTCACCGCCGTCGGAGTCACCGCCGTCGCTGTCGCCGCCGTCGGACCCGCCGTTGTCCTCGCCACCGTCCACGCCGGCGGTCGTGATACCGGGCAGCAGGTCATCCAGGCCGGAGGTGGTCTCCGCCTTGGGGCTGTCGGTCGCGTTGGCCGTACCGACCACCGCGAGGGACGCGCCGGCCGCGAAAATCGCCGCTGCGGCAACCCGCGCGACGTTGGCCCGCGTCTTGGAACTGGCCATAAATCCACTACCCCCTGTAGTTATTGATTCTCGACAATGACTGTCGTGGGGTCGCAGCCTCACTCAAGGGCTGCGGCGGCGCTGCGGGGAGGCATCCTCGGCGGCTCAGGCCGGTCCGTACTGACGTACCCCGCTGCAACTCGCACCCCAGAACACAGGCATGCCGCGAACAGCTTTCCCGCTCGTCATGCGAGCGTCAAGCGGGATGTCCGTTAAATGCCGTTCAACACGTGAGAATTGGGTGAAGGTTACTTCTCCTGCTGTTTGCGCCACCGGATACCCGCTTCGAGGAAGTCGTCGATGTCACCATCGAGAACACCCTGCGGGTTACCGACCTCGTGCTCCGTCCGCAGATCCTTCACCATCTGGTACGGCTGAAGCACGTAGCTGCGCATCTGGTTGCCCCAGGAATTCCCGCCGTCTCCCTTCAGAGCGTCCATCTTGGCCTGCTCCTCGGCGCGCTGATGCGCCAGCAGCCTCGCCTGGAGGACGCGCATCGCGGCGGCGCGGTTCTGGATCTGGGACTTCTCGTTCTGACAGGAGACGACGATCCCGGTCGGCAGGTGGGTCAGCCGCACCGCCGAGTCCGTCGTGTTGACGGACTGGCCGCCGGGTCCGGAGGAACGGAACACGTCCACCCGGATCTCGTTCTCCGGGATCTCGATGTGGTCGGTCTGCTCCACCACCGGCAGCACCTCGACGCCCGCGAAGGACGTCTGCCGCCGGCCCTGGTTGTCGAACGGCGAGATCCGCACCATCCGGTGCGTGCCCTGCTCGACGGAGAGCGTGCCGTACGCGTACGGCGCCTTGACGGTGAAGGTGGTCGACTTGATGCCGGCCTCCTCCGCGTACGAGGTGTCCAGCACCTCGGTCGGGTAGCCCTTGCGCTCGGCCCAGCGCAGATACATCCGCTGGAGCTGTTCGGCGAAGTCCGCCGCGTCGACCCCGCCCGCCTCGGCGCGGACGCTGACCATCGCCTCGCGGCCGTCGTACTCGCCGGAGAGCAGCGTGCGGACCTCCAGCTCGTCCACCGCCTTCTGCACGGCGGCCAGTTCGGCCTCGGCCTCGCGCCGGGTGTCGGCGTCGTCCTCGGCCTCGGCCAGTTCGAACAGCACTTCCAGATCGTCGATCCGGCCGCGCAGTTCGTCGGTCTTGCGCACCTGGCCCTGGAGGAGGGCCAGCTTGCTGGTCACCTGCTGGGCGTTCTCGGGGTCGTCCCACAGCGAGGGCGCCGCGGCCTGCTCCTCCAGCGCGGCAACATCGGCCCTCAGCTGGTCGAGGTCGAGGACAGCCTCGATCGACTCCATGGTGGAGGCGAGAGACTTCAGAGCTTCGGATACATCGACTGCTGCCACATACCCCAGCCTAACGGCTGCCGCATCCCACCCGGCCGCGCACTGCCTTCCCGGCCTCCTGGGCCCCCGCCGGGGCCGGTCCAGGGGGACCAGCGGCGCACCGTCCCCCGGGCTCCGGGACCCGGGGGACCGGGGGACGGTCAGGGGGTGGCGGTCGGCGGGAGGTCCTGCTCCGCCGTCCCTCCCGGGCCCCGGCCGTCGTCGGTGCCGTCGTCGCCGCCCGCCAACAGCCAGCCACCGAGCGCGACGGCCGCCGCCAGACCGGCCGCCACGGTGACCGCCAGCCGGCGCTTGCGGCGGGTGGCCGCCTGGTGGCGCGCCGATCCGGCGCGGGCCTGGCCGGGCGCGCGGGGCGTACGCGCCGTACCGTGCGCGCCGCCCGCCAGTTCCTCCGCGTCGGGGACCCGCATCCGGGTGTGGGTGGCGCGTTCGTCGTCGAGAAGGTCGGGGTGCACCAGCGGGACGGCGGCCGGCAGCGGCCCCGGGTCGGCGCCGCCCGGCTCCGTCGGCGCCGGGAGTTCGTCCGGCCCGTCCGGGTCCCCGATGTCCAGCGGCGGCAGCCCCTCCAGCGACGGCAGCACCTCCCGCAGCCGGGAGGCCAGCTCGCCCGCCCGCAGCCGGGACGCCGGGGCCTTCGCCAGGCACTGCTGCATCAGATCCCACAGCGCCTGCGGCAGGCCGGGCAGCGGCGCCGCCTTCTCCGTCACCTGGCGGCGCAGGACGGCCCCGGGGTGCCCGCCGCCGAACGGCGTGAAGCCGGCCAGCGCCTCGTACAGCACCGTCACCAGCGCGTAGATGTCGACGGCGGCGCGCGGCGGCAGGCCCTCGACGATCTCGGGGGCGATGTAGTCGGGTGTGCCGACGACGCCGCCCTTGCCGCCGTGCCGGGGCTCGTCGATGAGCTTGGCCACGCCGAAGTCCGTCAGCAGCGCGGTGGGCGGCCCCGAGCCGTCCGCGGCCGGCTCCAGCAGGATGTTCTCGGGCTTGATGTCGCGGTGCACGATCCCGGCCGCGTGCGCCACCGACAGGCCCGAGGCGATCTGGGCGGCGACGGCCACCGCCTCGTACGGGGCGAGCCGCCGCTCCCGTTCCAGATGGGTGCGCAGGTCGGGGCCGCGCACCAGGTCCATCACCAGGGCGAGGTCGCTGCCGTCCGGTCCCCCTATGACCAGATCGCGGACGCCGACGATGTGCGGGTGCTCCAGGCCCAGCAGGGCGTGCCGCTCGTGGGCGAAGCGTTCCGCCAGATCCGGGTCGGCGGCGAGGTCCTCGCGCAGCAGCTTGATCGCGACGGGGCCCTCGGGCCCCTCACCGAGCCACACCGTTCCGGCACTGCCGCGCCCGAGGACGCGGTGGGTCGTGTACTGGCTGCCGATGTTCCGTGCCATGGCGTGAGGCTACGACGGCCGTCCGCCGGAGGGACCCGCCGGCCGCCCGGCTTGCCCGGGTTTGATGGCAAGCGGCGGCCGGAATCCGTCCCGGGAAGTCGACAAATCCCCCAGGTCGGCGTCGCCGGTCAGTTGCTCGGAACGTTGTCCACGGCGTCCTGTGCCTGCTCCACCAGACCCAGCCACTCGCCGACGGAGCTGAACCAGTCCTTGGTCGCCTCCCAGAAGCTCTGGCCCTCGGCCACCCACTCCGGCAGCGGCGTGAAGTTCCAGAGCAGGAACGCGATCACGACCAGGATCACCACCATGAACAGGCAGCCCTTGAGGCAGCCGAGCCCGGGGATGCGCATGGGGTTGGCGCTGCGCGACCGGCCGCGCGGCTCGCGCTCCGGCTCCCGCTCGCGGCGGCGCGGGGGCTCCTGGTACCGCTGCGGCGGCGGCTCGTGGTACCGCTGCGGCTGGGGCGCCTGGTACTGCTGGGGCTGCGGCTGAGGCTGTTGCTGGTAGCGCTGCTCGTCCGCGTAGCCGAAGTGCCCGGCGGCTGCGGCCGTGCTGCGCCGCTGGGGGCGGCGCTGCGGGGGCTGCTGCTGCGGCGGGGGCTGGCGGCGCTGCGGCTGACGCTGCGGGGCGCGGTAGAGCGGGTCCTGTTCCGGGTCGAGCTGCTGGAACTGCGTCTGCTCGTTGCGGTCCCGGGCGGCGCGCATCTGGTCCGCCCACGGCGGCGGCTCGGCCGGCTCGGCGGGTCCCGGCTGCGCGGGCATCACCCGCGTACCGTCCAGGCCACCGTTCCCGGCGCCGCCGGCGCCTGCGCCTGCGCCGCCCGCCGCACCGCCCGGGCCGGCCCCGGCGGAGGGCAGCACGCTGGTGGCGGCGTTCGGGTCGTGGGAGCCGCCGGGCATGGCCTGCGTCGGCTGGGCATCGGGCCCGCCGGGGCCCGCGACCTTCACCGGCGCGGAGTCCGGCAGCAACAGCGCGGCCACCCCGTACGCGGCGTCGGCCTGCTCACGGGTGGCGTGCTCGCCGATCCCGGCCACCACCGTCCGCAGCGCCTTGGCCAGATTGACGGCGCTGGGCCGCTCGTCGGGGCTCTTGCGCAGACAGCGGTCGATGACCGTCCACAGCGGCTCGGGCAGCCCCTCGATACGGGCCGGCTGCTCGCTGAGGTGGCGCTGGAGCACCTGGAGGGTGTTCTCCCCGGCGAACGGCGGGCGGCCGGTCACCAGCTCGTACAGCAGGATGCCGGCCGCGTACACGTCCACGGCCGAGGTCTGTGGGCGGCCCTCGGCGGATTCGGGGGCGATGTAGGAAGGGGTGCCGACGAACTCGTGGGCGCGGGTGACGCCCGGGGAGTCGGCGAGCCGGGCGATGCCGAAGTCGGTGAGCAGGGGGCGCAGCGGGGCGCCGTCCTGGCCGCCGCCGGCCATCAGGACGTTCGCGGGCTTGAGGTCGCGGTGCACCACACCCTTGGCGTGCGCGGCGGCCAGCGCATCGGCGACCTGCGCGGTGACGAGCGCGGCGCCGATGGGGCTGAAGGGGCCGTTGTCGCGCAGGTAACGGTGCAGGTCGGGGCCGTCGACGAGGTCCATGACGAGGGCCAGCAGCTCGCCCTCGACGACGAGGTCCCGGGTGCGGACGATGTTGTCGTCGGTGAGCCGGAGCAGGACGGAGCGCTCGCGCAGGAAGCGCATCACGACGTCGGGGTCGTGGGCCAGCTCCTCCTTGAGCACCTTGATGGCGACCAGCTCGCCCGGGGAGCCGGCGACGGCCGCCTCGTCCCCGGCGGTCTCGCGCTGGCGGCCCCGCCACACGGTCCCGGTAGCGCCGCGCCCGAGGGGCTCTTCGAGCAAGTATTTGCTGCCGACCGGCCGCACGTGTGCTCCCTGATGCTTCGCTGATGGTGGTGATGACGAGTGGTGACGAGACCGAGTTCTCCACTCTAATGCCGCCGCCGGTGACCCCGGGGCGGCCGTCTGTTCGGAAGGTTACGATGCGCCGTCCCGGGGCGGCGGTTCCCGGTGGTGGCGGGGGCCGAGCGATCAGATCTGGTCAGATCCGGGCAATCAAGATCATTAACTGCGGCTGACGGGGCCAGGTGTCGGCGTCGGGTGCGAGGATGCTTTCACCATCAGCATCCGATGCGATCGAACGGGTGCGATCGGGCGAACGAGCAGACGACCGGCCGGAGTCACTCCGGGCGGGCCGGGGCGAGCGGGAGGGCCGATGCCGATGCAGATCAGGTTGACCGTTCTGGGACGGGGCGCCGCCGGCGGCGCCGTGGACGTCCAGATCACCGCCCCCGCCGACACCCCGCTGGACGCCGTACTCGGCTCGCTGGCCGCCACCGCCACCCCGGGCGCCGGAGCGCCGGCCGCCGTCTACTGCGAGGACCAGCGGCTCGACCCCCGGCACGCCGTGCTGGGCGTGCCGCCGCTGGTGGATGGCGCGGTACTGGCGTTCCACCAGCCGCTGGCCGCCCCGCGCCCGCCCGCCGAGGCGGCCCGGCTGCTGGTGGTGGCCGGCCCGGACGCGGGCGGGGTGCATCTGCTGCTCGGCGGCGAGGTACGGATCGGACGATCCTCCGGCGCGGATGTCGCGCTGCGCGACCCGGATGTGTCGCGGCTGCACTGCGCGCTGACCCTCGGCGCCGACGGCACGGTGACGGTCACGGACCTCGGCTCGACCAACGGCACCCAGATCGACGGCCGCCCCGTCACCGCCCCGGCCACCCCGATCCCGCCGGGCGCCCAGCTCCGGGTCGGCGAATCGACCCTGCGGGTCGTCCCCCCGGGCACCCAGGACCACTCCGGCGGGCCGCAGGACCACCCCTCGCACCACCCGGAGCAGCCGCACCGCCCGGAGCAGCCGGACACCAGCCCCGGCTCCGCCCGCCGGGCGGCGGCACGGGCGGCGACGGACCACCCCGGTCCGGCTACGGCCGCCCCCGACGCACCCCGCGCGCGGATGTCGCGCGGCGGCGACGCGTCCCCGGCGGGGCACCCGGGTCCGGAGCGCACCGGCCCGTCCGCCACCCCATCCGGCCGGCCGACGCGGGACCACTCCGCCCCCGGGGCACCGTCCGCGCCCGGCACGGGCGGTACGGTCCCCACTCCCCCGGCCACCGGACCGTCCCGCCCCGGAGCGGAACGGTCCGCAGCGGGCGACCCGGGCCCGGCACCCGCCGCTCCGCCCGCCCCGTCCACCTCCGGAACCGGTCGGCCGACAGCGGACCGCGCCGCCTCCGGGGCACCGCA
This sequence comes from Streptomyces harbinensis, assembly GCF_900116145.1. Classification (GTDB taxonomy): domain Bacteria; phylum Actinomycetota; class Actinomycetes; order Streptomycetales; family Streptomycetaceae; genus Streptomyces; species Streptomyces carpaticus. The sequence goes on from NZ_FPAB01000006.1 coordinate 278,523, forward strand.
CCCACAGGCATCGCGCGGCACCGTGCCCGGCCCGGGCCACGGCGGTATCCCGTCCCAGCACGACGGGCACAGCGCCGACCGGGGCGCCTCCGTCGCCGGGCAGTCGCACGACAGATCCCGGGACGCCGCGCGGACCTCCGACACCGGCGTCCCCCATGCCCGGGAGAGCGCCGACACGGGGTCGGACGTGTTCTCCCCGGAGACCAGCCGCACCGTCCGGGGCACGCGGTACGACCGCGCCGGTGATCCCCGGCCCTACCCCAGCACCGACATGGGCCCCTTCACCCCGGGCCACCAGCCCGGCGCCCGCACGCAAGCCGCCGACGCCCCGACGAACGGGCCAGGCACCGGCGACCCCACCCGAGGCACCGAGCGCCACCAGACGCAGGGCCCGGAGAACGGCAGCCCCACCGCCGAATCCCGGACATCCCGACCCGGCACGGGCACCGCCGTCGGGCGGACCAGCGACCCCCGCACCAGCGCTGCCGCCGGAGCGAACAACAGCACCGCTGCTCACGGCACCCCACCGGCCCGCCCGGGCGCGCAGGGCGCGGACCCGCGTACAGGCCGAGCGCCGACGCACGCGGACTCCGCGCTCGACGCCCGGGCGCTCCGGACCGGTCCGGGCGGGGACACGGATACCGGACGGAACGACACCGCCCGTCCCCGCAGCGGCGCGCCCTCCCAGTTCGGCGCAGCCGCCGCCCAGGGCTTGGAATCACACGCGGGCCAGGGCTCCGGCACCACCGGTCCCGCGCACGACACCCGTACCTTCCGTCCCGGCACCGGCAGGGACACGAACCCCTCCCGGGGCGAGGGCGCCCGGGCCCACGGCTCTCTCGCCGACCGCCCAGGTGACACCGATCCCGGGAGGAGCGTCGAGCCACCCACCGGGGGCCACACCGGATCCGCCGCCGCCATGGCCTCCGGACGCAGCACCACGGCCCGCACGAGTACCAGCGCGGACGACCCCACCAGCCACTCCGATGAGGCCCGGGCCTCCCGGCCCGGCACGACCCCGCCGCAGGACGCCGGACCTCGCGCTGGCAACACCGCCACCAGCACCAGCACCAGCAGCGCTCCGGCCGACCGGAGCGGTCTCCGCCCCGGCGATGCCGGCCCCGTGCGGGGCGTCGAGCCGCCCACCGGCCCCGGTGGGACCAGCCACGCCGCCGCACGGAGTGCCACCGCCCGCGCCGGAGCCGACGCCGCCACGCCCGCCCCCTCCCCGGGCACCGCCCCCTCCCGGGGCACCACACCCGGCGTTCCGCGCGCGCAGGGCGCGCAGGAGGCGGGGGCCGGCGCGCCGCAGGTGGCGGGCGGTGGGCCGGACGCGCACGTCACGCGCGTCGGGCAGCCCGCGCTGCGCCCGCCGCGCAAAGGGATCGTGGGATGGGCGCTGCGGATAGGGCGCGGCGGGCGGTCGGCGGACGCCGCCGAGGTCGCCGCCGCGCGGGCCGAGGCAGCCGCCGCCGATGCCCGGTGGCCCGACCCCGCCGCCATACTGCTCGCCGCCGTCGAGGGCGATCCCCTGCTGTGGGCGCGCGACGGCGCGCACCCGGACGCGTTCACCGTGCGGCTCGGCACCGTGCAGCAACCCGCCGGGCCGCTGCTTCCGGTGACGCTCCCCCTGCCGGAGGCCGGTTCGCTCGCGCTCACCGGGCCCCGGGAGCGGCTGACCGGCCTGGCCCGAGGTGTCCTGGCCCAGCTCGCCGCCCTGCACGACCCCGGAACGCTGCGGATCGTCGTTCTGGCCGACGGCGGCGCCCGCGAGTGGTCCTGGCTCGGCTGGCTGCCGCATCTGCGGCCCGCCCGAGGCGAGAACTGCCGGCTGCTCGTGGGGTTCGACCCCACACAGATCGCGGCCCGGCTGCGCGAACTGGTCCAGCACATGCAGCAAACCCGACAGGCACAGCAAGCCCGGCACCGGCAGGACGGACCGGGCGCACGGCAGGCGGCAGGTGTCCCCACCTCCGCCACCACCCCCCGTACCGTCGTCCTGATCGACGGGGATCCCGGTTCCCCCGCCGCCCGGGAGGCCGCCGTCCATCTGGCGGCCGAGGGGCCGGCCGCCGGCATCCACCTTCTGGTCCTGGCCGACACCGCGGGCGTCCGCGCGCCGGTGGCCTGCGCCACCACCGGGGTGCTGAGCGACTCCGTCACCGGTGTTCTCCATCTCACCGGCCCGGACGGGGCCGCCCGGCCGCCGGTCACGGCCGACGCCGTGTCCCGGGCGTGGGCCGAGCGGTTCGCGCGGGCGCTCGCGCCGCTCGGGGAGCGCGCGGAGAGCAGTGCCGCGCCCGAAAGCGGGTCCCCGCAGCCGCTGCCCGACAGCGTGCGGCTGCTGGACGTCCTGGCGCTGCCCCGGGTCACCCCGGCCGCCCTGCGCGAGCGGTGGGCCGGGCGCAGCGGGCTGCCCCTCGTGCTGGGCCTCGGCGGTACGGGGCCGGTGGAGGTCGATCTGGCCGCGTTCCGTGCCCCGCTGATGATTTCGGGTCCGCCCGGCTCCGGCCGTACCGAACTCCTCTGTTCCCTGGCGGTCTCACTCGCGGCGGGCGCGGACCCGGACGCCTTGTCCCTTCTGCTGATCGAGGGTTCCGCCACCGGCGGCGGGCTGCGTCCGGCGGCCGAACTGCCGCAGGTGGCGGGGCATCTGGCGGCCACCGATCCGATGCGGATGCGGTCTTTCGCGCAGGATCTGCGGGCCGAGCTGAAGCGGCGCGCCCTGCTGCTGGGCGAGGACGGGACGTTCGGTACGGCGGTGGTGGCGCCCCGGCCGCCCGCCGACGACGGCAGCGCCCGCGCCCCGCGCACCGTCCACGACGCACCATCCTCCCCTCCCTCCTCGGCCGGGCAACTGCCGCGCCTGGTGGTGCTGGCCGACGATCTGGACCTGCTGCTGACGCCGCCGCTCGGTGCGCCGGGCCGGCCCGCCGCCGGATCCGTCATACGGGTGCTGGAGGCGATCGCCCGCGAGGGGCACCGGCTCGGCGTGCATCTGATCGCCGCCGGGGCCGACCTGACGGAGGCACCCGGCGGCGGTCCGCTGATCGTGCTCGGCGGGTCACCGGCCGGCCGGGGCGAACTGCGCGCCGGCTCCGGGGCCCTTCCCGCCACGGGCGTCACCAGCGCGACCACCGCACCCCCGGCGACCGGCACGACCGGCCCGACCGCGGCAACCGGCCCGGCCGCCGTAACCCCCTCGCCCACCGCCGTCACCGCCTTCCAGGCGGGCCGGGTGACGGGCCGGATCCCGCGGACCGCGACCCTGCGCCCGACCGTCACCCGCCTCGACTGGTCCACGGCCGGCGATCCGCCCGCCCGGCGGCCGGTGAAGGAACTGGGGAACGGCCCCACCGACATCGCGCTGCTGGCCTCGGCGGCGGTCCGCGCGGGCCGCAACGACACCGCGGGCACCGCCTCCCTCGTCTGACCCAACCGCCCCCTCACACTCGCACATCCCCTCACACAACCGAACGCTTTCCCCCGCTGAGCTGCGATGACCGATAACGGGGTAGTCACAAAGGAAGGTTGGCGAGGCGGCTGGTCTTGCCTGTCCCCGGCCACGCGGCGTAGTACGAGGGACACAAGGACGTGCGGCGTGGCATGCCCGGTACCGCACAACCGAGTGCCGTGAGCCCGCCACGCCAGATGATGGAGGACGGAACTCATGCCCAGTTCGATTCGGGGACCCCGGAGAGCGGCCCGTGCCGCAGCGGCTGTGGCCGTCGCGTCCGCGCTCGCCTTCACGGCGGCGTGCGGCAGCGACAGCGACAGCAACGGGGGGAACGGCAGCGGCGGCGGCGACAACGGCGGCGATCACGCCCCCTCCATAGAACTGCCCGACCTGGCGGGCCAGTCCCTGGAGGTGGCGGCCGTGTGGACGGGCGCCGAGCGCGACAACTTCGTCGCCGTCCTCAAGGAGTTCGAGGACCGCACCGGCGCGAAGGTCAGCTTCGTGCCCAGCAGCGACAACGTCTCCAACTTCGTGGGCACCAAGATCGAGGGCGGCGCCCCGCCGGACATCGTGATGGTGCCGCAGGTCGGCGTGTTGCACGAGTTCGCCGAGAAGGGCTGGCTGGCCCCGGTCGGCCCGTCCGTCCAGGAGCAGCTGGACGCCAACTTCGGCCAGGGCTGGCAGGATCTGGGCGCGTACGACGGCGAGCAGTACGGCGTGTACGTGAAGGTCGCCAACAAGTCGCTGGTCTGGTACAACGCCAACTCCTTCGCCGCCGCCGGGGCCACGGAGCCGACCAGCTGGCAGGAGTTCATCGACACGGCCTGGCTGCTGTCGGACTCCGGCACCACGCCCGTATCGGTCGCGGGGGCCGACGGCTGGACGCTGACCGACTGGTTCGAGAACATCTACCTCTCGCAGGCCGGCCCCGAGGCGTACGACCAGCTCGCCGCGCACGAGATCCCGTGGACGGACGAGACGGTCACCAACGCGCTGACCACGCTCGGCGAACTGTTCGGCGAGGACACCCTGCTGGCGGGCGGCGGCTCCGGCGCGCTCCAGACGGACTTCCCGGCCTCGGTCACCAACACCTTCTCCGACCTGGAGGCCCCGACCTCCGGCATGGTGTACGAGGGCGACTTCGTGGCCGCGTTCATCGCGGGCAACACGGACGCGGTCGTCGGCGAGGACGCGCTGGTCTTCCCGTTCCCGGCGGTGGACGGTGACGCCCCGGTGGTGACGGCCGGCGACGCGGCGGTGGCGCTGACCACCGACGGGACGGCGACCGAGGCGCAGGAGGCGCTGCTGGCGTTCCTGGCGTCCACCGACGCGGCACGCATCTGGGCGCAGCCGGGCGGCTACCTGTCCCCCAACCACTCGCTGGAGCTGGAGGCGTACCCGGACCAGGTGACGCAGGACATCGCCGCCGCGCTGCTGGCCGCCGGTGACGACTTCCGCTTCGACATGTCCGACCAGGCGCCGGCGGCGTTCGGCGGCACCACGGGACAGGGCATGTGGCAGGGGCTCCAGAACTTCCTGCGCAACCCGGCCGACATCGAGGGCGCCCAGGAGTACCTGGAGGCCCAGGCCGTACGCGCGTACGGTCACTGACGCGGAGCGGGGCTGACACGGACCATGGCTTCCGCCAAGGCGGTAGCGGTCATCAGGGCTCGTCCCTGGGCCGTCGCATGTTTTCTGCTGCCCGCGCTGCTGCTGCTCGGCGCGCTGATCGTGTACCCGATCGGGTACACGATCCAGCGCAGTCTCTTCGACGCGTCGGGCAGTAGTTTCGTCGGTCTTGAGAATTTCCAGGACCTCTTCACCAATGAGGCGACCCGCAAGGCGCTCAGCAACACCCTGATCTGGATCGTGGTGGCCCCGGCCGTCGCGACCGGCCTGGGGCTGATCTTCGCGGTGCTGACCGAACGCATCCGCTGGGCCACCGCGTTCAAGCTGGTGGTCTTCATGCCGATGGCCATCTCCATGCTGGCGGCCGGCATCATCTTCCGGCTGGTGTACGAGCAGGACCCGGACCGCGGTCTGGCGAACGCCGCGCTGGTGACGGTGCACGACACCTTCTCCGGCGGCGCCGCCTGGCCCGACGCCCGCCCCCGCCCGGACACCGGGCTGACGGCGCAGGAGGACGGCGCGTACCTGGTGGACGCCACGGCGCGCGCCGGGGAGCCGGTGCTGCTGCCGCTGGTCGGCGTCAAGCCGGCGGACGCCTCGGGCGAGGCGGAGGCCGCGCCGGCCGCCGCCGACCCGGGCGCGGTCACCGGCACCGTCTGGCTGGACTTCGCGCCGGGCGGCGGCGGTACCCAGGACGTCATCGACCCGGGCGAGAAGGCACTGTCCGGGCTGAAGGTGGAGGCGGTACGGGAGGACGGCAGTGTCGCCGCCTCGGCCACCACCGGCGACGACGGGACGTTCAGCCTGCCCGCCGAGGACGCGGACGGCACCCAGCTGCGGCTGGCCGCCGGGAACTTCACCGCCGCGTACAACGGGGTGGAGTGGCTGGGCCCGACGCTGGTCACGCCCGCCATCATCGCCAGCTACGTCTGGATGTGGGCGGGCTTCGCCATGGTGCTGATCGCCGCCGGACTCGCGGCCGTGCCGCGCGAGACGCTGGAGGCGGCCCGGGTGGACGGCGCGAACGAGTGGCAGGTGTTCCGGCGGATCACCGTGCCGCTGCTGGCGCCGCTGCTCGCGGTGGTGCTGGTGACGCTGATGATCAACGTGCTGAAGGTCTTCGACCTGGTGTACGTCATCGCGCCCAGTTCCTCGCAGGCGGACGCCAACGTGCTGGCGCTTGAGCTGTACCGGTCGTCGTTCGGCGGCGGGGCCAACCAGGGGCTCGGCAGTGCCATCGCGGTGCTGCTGCTGGTGCTGTGCGTGCCGATGATGATCATGAATGTGCGGCGGCTGCGACAGGAGAAGAAGCGGTGAGCGCCTCGACCGAAGCGGCGGCCCCGTCCGCCCCCAACCCGCCGCCGCACCGTACGGACGCCCCGGCCGGGCCGCCCAAACCGTCCCTCGCCTCGCGCATCGGCGCGATCGCGGGCGGCGGCGCGGTCCGGGTGGTGCTGACGGTGCTGGCCGTGCTGTGGCTGCTGCCCACCGCCGGGCTGCTGGCGTCCTCCTTCCGGGACCCGCGGGACATCGCGTCCTCGGGCTGGTGGGAGGCGCTGACCGACCCGGGCCAGTGGACCGGCGCGAACTACAGCGCGCTGCTCAGCAACGACGCCTTCACCAGCTCGCTGTGGACGACGATCGCCATCACGGTCCCGTCCACGGTGCTGGTGATCGTGCTCGGCGCACTGGCCGCGTACGCCTTCGCGTGGCTGGACTTCCCCGGCCGCGACTGGCTGTTCGTGCTGGTGGTGGCGCTGCTGGTGGTACCGGTGCAGGTGGCGCTGATCCCGGTGGCGCGGCTGTTCAACACGCTCGGCATCTTCGAGACGACGGTCGGCGTGGTGATCTTCCACTCGGCCTTCGGGCTGCCGTTCGCCATCTTCCTGCTGCGGAACTTCTTCGCGGAGATCCCGCGCGAACTGCTGGAGGCGGCCCGGCTCGACGGGGCGGGCGAACTGCGGCTGTTCACCCGCGTGGTACTCCCGCTGGGCGGCCCGGCCATCGCGGCGCTGGGCATCTTCCAGTTCATGTGGGTGTGGAACGACATGCTGGTGGCGCTGATCTTCGCCGACTCCAGCTCCCCACCCATGACGGTGGCGCTCCAGCAGGAGATGCGCCAGTTCGGCAGCAACATCGAGGTCCTGGCGCCGGGCGCCTTCCTGTCGATGCTGATCCCGCTGGGCATCTTCTTCGCCTTCCAGCGCCAGTTCGTGACGGGCGTGATGGCGGGCTCCGTCAAGTAACACCGACTGCGACACGGAAGGGGGCCGCCCCGGCCGGGGCGGCCCCCTTGCGCATGGGTCAACTCAGGGCAGCAGCAAGTCCTGTTGCCCGCTCACGTGTGAACCTTCGGTCGACGAGGGTTCACGGATGCGGCGAAGCATGGCGGTGAGGACGGGCCCGTCGAGCGAGGGTTGCTGCACACTGATTTCCCGGTACCCCCAGGCCTCGTAGAGCGCCTTGACCTTGCCGTCTCCGGCGAGCGGGTTGACGAGGAGCGTGGCTTGTTCCTCGGGGCGTGCCGCGAGAAGCTCGTCGTGGATGCGGCGCGCGGCTCCGATACCACGCCAGGGCGTGCGCAGCATGATTTCCTTGACCGCGACGGTGGGGATATCGGTGCATCCGGCTGGAAGCGGCGTGGTCATGCGCCTCCACCAGCGGTCATCCGGCTGAAGGGTGTTGAGGTAGGCGTATCCGATGGGCTCGGTTCCATGGAATCCGATCACCGCCTCCCAGCCAGGCTCAGAAGCATGACGTGCCAGTCGTTCCCCGTAGCGCTCCACCGAGTAATGAGGCTCATGGAGACGGTCGGAGCGGACTTCGGCGTAGACATCGATGAGCATGTTCCACACGGCGTCGATCGCGGTCGCGTGACGGAGCTCGATCTCCCCGGAGTTCATTACCTTGTCCCTTCGCTGCTGTGGACATAGTCGTCCCAGGCCTGTGTCAACGGACTCGTGGGAGCGGTGATGCGCAGGGCATTGCCGAAGTTGTGCAGCATATTGCCGATGCGTGGGTGCTGGCCGGCCGGATTCTTGGGGATCGACATGGCAGTCGCTACCGCCGGTTCGAGATCCCCTTGACCGAGCTGGGCTTGCGCCAGCCGTGCCTTGGCGATCGCTTCACTGCGCTGCATGGTGGGCCGTAGCGCCGCAAGACTGCGGTGAGCATGGGCTTCGGCCTTCTCGTAGTCGCCGAGAGCGAGGTACGCCGCGAGGGCAAGACTTTCCAGTTCTGCCTGATCGTAGAAGGCGCTTATCCACATGGGACGCTGGGCCTCGGCATCAGCCTTGATGAGGGCTTCCTGCGCGTGTGCGAGTGATTGGCGCACTGCGCGGTGATCGCCTGTGAGTCCGTGAATCGCTGCGTGTCGCGCGTGTCCCAGAGAGGCGAACATGGGATCGCGCCTGGTGATGGAGAGAGATCGGGCCACGTCGTTCGCGGCCAGCGCGTCGGATGGGCGGTCCATATGGCGGTAGAGACTTCCGGCGTGCGACCAGATGCGGAACTGAATGCCGCCATCACCCGACATCGCGGCGAGACTGGACGCCCGGTCGAAGTGGCGTTGTGCGGCAGCGAAGCGACGCCCGTCAATGGCAGCCCACATCGCGCTTGAGGTGAATGATGCGGCGCATCCATAGAGAGCGTTACGCACCCGCTGGCTCGCGGTGCCTCTGCCCTGCAATGCCAGCGCCTCTCCCGCAAGAGCCGAAGCCTGGTTCTCGATGGTGAGCTTGCCACCGTAGCGGTGATCGCTGGCGATGATGACCGCGAACTTTGCGAGAAGGCGCTCCACGTCGCTCATACCGACATGCGATCGCGCCGCACGAGCTGGAGACGATGTCGCGGACAGGGCAGCGCCAGCAGAGACACTGATGAAGCGGCGACGCAGCATGGGATCAACCTCCGGCGGGGCCTGCGACCCGTCACGCTGCGCGAATCCCAGGCGGATGATGGGACAGTCGAAAACCTCCTCCAGAGCCTCCCGTTGTCGCCGGTGCGGCCATCGGGTTTTTCCGGTGAGCCAATTACGGACGGTACGGTCGCTTACGGTGCCCTCATACCCCGCACGCTGAAGAGCAGCGTTCACGGAGTCGGCCAATCCCGTTTGAGTCAGGCCGACCTCAGCCATGCGCACCCTGAGAGTGTCATTGACCTCCACAACCTCACGGTAGCCCTCCGGCTTCGTGCGCGGCGAATCAACGCAGCCGGAAATTTCCGGTTGCCGGTCTGGCACACGTCTGCTGGTTTTCCTGCCACTCCGCCCCCGCACGCCGTTCACTGAGCAGACGTCCGGCTGCGAGAACCCCATCAGCCACGGACATTGATCACTACCGGCTGGAGGTGTGATGAGGAATCCGGTGTTGGTTGCCCACAGCGAGAGGGTTTACGGGCAGTCCTTAACGGCGGATGCCAGGTGCATCGAGTGGTGGCGGCAGGAAGCGGCCGACGTGGTGCGGGCCTGGGGTGGCAGCCGGGACGCCGTTGAACTGGTGCGGCTGGGCGTGAGCGAACTCCTCTCGAATGTTCTGCGCCATGTCGGGGACCAGCCGCGCTGCTATCTGCGGATCGTGCTCATCGGCAGCGAGGTGACCGTGCAGGTCTTCGACCGCTCGGTCCGGATACCGGTCATCGGCGCGGCGCCCGACTGGGACGCGGAGGACGGCCGGGGGCTGTGGATGCTGCGGGAGATGGCCACCCGTTTCGGCTGCGAGCGCACCCGGCGCGGGCGCGGGAAGATCGTCTGGTTCAGCTGCGACCTCTCCGGAGGCTGCCATGCGCCATGACGAACCGCAGTGGGTCCAGGTGACGCTCGATGTGGCGTTGCACCAGGTGCAGGCATGGGACTTCATCGAGGTGGGCGGCCGGACGGAGCGGGTCGAGTCGGTGACCGTCCTGCACAACGGGCGACGGATCCACTTCATCCACGGCGGGAAGCTGACGCTGAGCACCGGCAGGGTCGTACGGGTGACCCGGACCGTCAGGGAGAGCGCACCAGCACAGGAACACGCCTCCCTCCCCCGGCCATCCGACTCCGAGGACCCGGCCTCATGACCGCTCCCACTCCCCTGGCCTGGCTGGTCGCCGAGGAGTTCACCGGCTGGTCCCGGACCGGCACCTGCTCGATGTGCCAGACCGAGGACGTACCGGTGGTCTGGGCGGGATCCGTGGTGGCCTACGGCCGTTCCCGGCCCGTACGGGCCTGCGCCACCTGCCTCGGCCGGCTGGCGCAGTTTGTTCGGGGCGAGGCTCCCGGGCCGTACGGCCCCACCCGGTACGCCAGCGGCGACTCCCGACTGCCGTCCGCCGCTTCCGCCCGCCCGACCACCACCGACCGGGCCTTCCACACGATCACCCTCCTGGGCATCACCGCAATGGCCGCCAGCCTCCTGCACACCTGGTGGACCATCCGCTGAACCACCCATCGAAGAACCGGAGATCTCAGCAAACAGAAGGAGACGCAGCATGAGCACCGCGCTCACACCCGCCCGTGTTGAAGGGGATGGGCCTCATCAGCGCCCGTTCGGCCTTCGCACGGCGAGGCCGATCACCCCCGAGAACACTATGTCCGTCCCGCAGACCACCTACTGTCCCGAGCAGCAGCTCGCTCTGACGGACGACGGCGTACCGCTCGTTACGGCCGCCGCCACCGGCACCACGTATGCCACCGACGCCGGGGCAACCAGGCGCGACATGCAGTGGTTCGACGACGCCGTTTCGGACAGCGACGTGGACGCGCCGGAAGAGGAGGAGTAGGGAATGACGGTCCTGGTGCTGACCCGCCAGTTGGTGGAGAGCCCGGCCGATCTTGTCGTCCACGAGCTGAACCAGCGGGGAGTCCCCGTACATCGGATCGACCCAGGAGACTTTCCCCGGCAGGTCATGCTCTCGGGCCGTATCGGTCCCGAGCACCACGACTGGACCGGCGGCTGGCGCGGTCAGCACCGGGAGCTGGCCCTCGGCGATGTCACGGCGGTGTACTACCGCCGCCCCAGTCCGCACGAGGTCGATCCCGCCCTCTCCGACGATGACGCCAGGTGGGCACGGTCGGAGGCGCGGGCCGCGTTCACCGGCATCGTGCAGTCGATGCGCTGCCGATGGGTCAACCACCCCCGGCACAACGTCATCGCGGACTCAAAGCCGCGAGCCCTGGCCACTGCCGCACGGAGCGGACTCCGTATCCCCGCCACCCTCATCACGAACGACCCCCGCGAAGCGCGAGCATTTGTCGCATCCCTGCCGAACAGAACGGCCGTGTACAAGCCGATCGCCCCACCGGGTCAGCGGGTGTTCAACGGGGAGAAGGCCGCCGTGTGGACGAGCCCGCCGCTGGGGCCGGATGACCTCACGGACGACATCGCCTTCACCGCCCACACGTTCCAGCAGTGGATCCCAAAAAAACACGAGGTCCGGCTGACTGTTGTCGGGGGGCACTTGTTCGCCGGTGAGATCCACGCCCACTCTGACGAGTCCCGCATCGACTTCCGCCGTGACTACGACGCGCTCACCTACCGGGTGTGCACCGTGCCGGATGACATCCGCTGCGGCGTCCAGCGCCTCATGTCGGCCTTCGATCTGCGATACGCCGCGCTGGACTTCCTCGTTGACCACGACGACACCTGGCATCTCGTGGACGTCAACCCCAACGGCCAGTACGGGTTCATACCCGAGCTGGCCCAACCCATCGCCCGCGCGATCGCCGATCTCCTGGAAGGAAGAATGTCATGACGGACACCGCCACGACTCGTGGCTTCGCAGCATCACAACCCGCACGACACCGGCTGACGCAGGAACTCGTCTCCTGCGGCGCCCTCCACAGCCCCGAGTGGATCTCCGCCTTCGAGGAGACGCCGAGGGAGGTCTTCACCCCGCGTTTCTGGCGTCGTCTGGAAGGAGGGGAGGAGAAGCTCTACGAGCCGCAGGACGCCGACTTCCTGGACACCGTCTACACCGATGACTCTCTTGTCACGAGGTGGGACCCGAACGGACAGGGCATCAGCTCCTCCACCATGCCGTCCCTGATGGCCTTGATGCTGGAGAAATTTCCGGTACGCAGCGGCGACCGCGCGCTGGAGGTCGGCACGGGGACCGGCTACAACCTGGCCCTGCTGTGCCACCGGCTCGGCGCCGACAACGTGACCAGCATCGACATCGACCCGGAACTCACCGCGACCGCCCGGGAACGTCTGGCCGACCTCGGGTACCAGCCGACCATCGTGACCGGGGACGGTCGCAGTGAACTTCCCGGGACCAGCGCCTACAACGGGATCCTCGCCACCTGTGCGGTCCGCCGGATCCCCACCGAGTGGCTGCGCGGAACCGCCCCGGGAGCTCCCATCGTGGTGAACATCGGCGCCGGAGTCGCCTGCCTGAGGAGGACTGCGGACGGCGGGGCCGAGGGGACTTTCCTGGAGGAGGCTTACGGATTCATGGATGCCCGTTCCTCACCGGACGAGCCGGCTGAGTCGCCCCTGGGCTACGTCGATCTGGTGAGGTCCACAGGTGGGAACCGGTCCGTGATCCCCCTTCCCTTGGGGATCGGTGATCCGCATGACTTCATGCGGCAAGTGCTCTTCGGCCACCCACAGGAGGTACATCTCAACGAGCCCGACGTTTTCGCGTTGCAGCTCACCGACGAGAACGGCCATCGCACCTACTGCCTCGCCCACCCCGCCTCCCGGTCGTGGGCCCGCATGACCCTGGAGAATGAGGCGGTGACCGTCCAGCAGGACGGCCCGCTGGCCAACCTCGCCTCCGACCGCATTCAGCGCCTCGCCGAATGGGACCGGGCCGGCCGCCCCGCCCCCGGTGCCTACCGGCTCCGTGTGGACAGCGACGGCCTGCACACCCTGTCGCGCGGTGACGGCGACGCCAGGAGGGAATGGGTCCTGCCCCGCTGACCTGACCGTCCGTTCCCAGGTCGGCGCGCGGACCCCCGTACCGGCCTGGTGGCGCCCCCACCCCCGCCCGGCAGCTCCACGCCCCATGGCACCGCCTTCTCCCGCCGCCCCGCAGGCGCCCCCAGACGTCCGGGTTGCTCCGAACGGACGGAGTCGGGGGCGACATCCCGGGCGCCCTCCCCCAAAACCCTCGCCACTTGAGGGATTGTCGGATGGTCCGTGTATTGCTCCCTCGTCCGGTGGATGTGGTGCCATGCCCCGCTTCAGCGTCATCATGACCGTCCACCGGGCCCCCGCCGAGCACCTGCACGCCGCCCTCACCTCCGTGCTCGGCCAGCGCTTCGCCGGCCTCGAACTCATCGCCGTCGACGACCCCGCCGACAGCGAGGCCGACGCCGTCCTGCGCGGCTACGCGGCGGCCGACCGGCGGCTGGTGCGGCTGCGGCTGCCCTGTCCGGTCGGCCCGGGCGCCGCCCGCAACGCCGGACTCGACCGGGCACGCGGCGCGTACGTCCTCTTCCTCGACGCCGCCGACACCCTCGCCCCCGGCGCCCTCCCGGCCATCGACGCCCGGCTGCGCGCCACCGGCGACCCCCAGCTGCTGCTGTTCCGCGACACCGCGACCGACCCCGACACCGGTCTGTACAGCGAACAGCCCCCCGAGGTGATGACCCTCGCCGACCGCCCCGGGCTGCTGTGGCTCGACCCCGCCGTTCACGCCCGCGCCCACCGCCGCGACCTCATCGACCGCCTCGGCCTGCGCTTCCCGCCCGGCCACTACGCGGATCTGCCGTTCAGCCAGCGCGCCCTGACCGCCGCCGGCTCGATCGCCGTCCTCGACCGGAGCTGCGTCCGCCGCGCCCCGTCGCCGGCGCCCGCCCACCGCCCCACCGGGCGCGCGCATCTCGACCTGCTGCGCCAGTACGACCGGCTGTTCGCCCAGCCCCTCCCCGCCCGCTGGCGCGCCCCGCTCTACCAGCGGATGCTCGCCGACCTCACCCGCCTCCACCAGCGGTCGGGGCTGCTCCCGCCCGCCGCCCGCGCCGAGTTCTTCCGGCATGCCGCCGCGCTCGGTGCCCGGCACCGCGCCACCTCCGGCGCCACCCCGCTCACCGACGGCCGGCACCGCGCCCGCCCCGCGCCCGCCCGCTGGCTGCGCGCCGGCGCCGCCTTCGCCGCCCGCGCCCGGCTCACCACCCGGCGCGCCGCCCGGGCGCTCGCGCCCCGCCTGCGGACGTACGGCCGGTGGCTGCGCGCCGCAGCACTGCGGCTGTACTACCGGCTGCATCTGCACCGACCCCTGCTCACCGACCTCGCCGTGTTCCTCCCCGCCACCGGCGGCTACGCCGGCCACCCCGCAGCGCTGGAGAGCCGGGTCCGCGCCCTCGCCCCGCACCTGCGCACCGTCTGGATCGCCGGGCCCGAGCACGCCCGCCACCTCCCCGAGGGCCCCCGCCGCCTCCACCCGGACTCCCCGGCCGCCGCCCGCGCCCTGGCCCGCGCCCGCTATCTCGTCAGCGACGCCCCCTTCCCCGCGCCCGTCCCGGACCACCCGCGCGCGGACCAGCACCGGCTCCAGACCCACCGCGGCACCCCCATCGCCCTCCCGCCCACCCCGCCCACCCCGGACGACCGGCAGACCGGCTGCTGGACCACCGCCCTGTCCACCGGCCCGCACGCCACCCGCGCCGCCCGCCGCGCCCACCCCGGCCCGTACACCCTGCTGGAGTACGGCTCCCCGCAGGCCGACCGGCTGCTCACCGCCGGCCCCGAGGACGTCCGCGCCGCACGCGCCGCGCTCGGCGTCCCGGACGGGGTACTCACCGTGCTGTACGTCCCGGCGTCCCGCCCGTACGAGCCAGGGCCCGGCATCCCGCACCTGGACGTGGCCGGCCTCGCCGCCCGCCTCGGGCCCGGCCATCTGCTGCTCAGCCGTGCCCCGCTCGGCCACCCGGCGCCCGGCGTCCGCGAGGTGCCCGCCGCCGGTCACCCCGACCTGATGACGCTCTGTCTGGCCGCCGATGTGCTGCTCACCGACTACCACCCGGTGATCTTCGAGTACGTCCTGCTGGACCGGCCGATCGTCGTCCACGCCGCCGACTGGGCCGACTACCGCACCGCGCGGGGCGTCTGCCTGGAACTGCCGGACTGCCCGCCCGGGCCGGTCACCCGCACCGAGGACGAGCTGCACGCCCTGTTCACCGACCCCGCCGCCGGGCTGTGGGACGCGCACGGGGCCCGGCTGCGGGCCGTGTTCCGGGCCGCGTTCAGCCCGCGCGACGACGGCCGCGCCGCCGAACGCGTCGTCCGCGAGGTCTTCCTGGACGGCCACGGGCTGCCCGCCGTCACACCGCCCGGCGCCCGCCGGGCGCACGACCCCGCCACCGACCCGGTGCCCGCCTCATGACCTCCCGCTCCATCAGCGTCGTCGTCATCGCCTACAACGACGCCGCCCACGTCGCCGACGCCGTCCGCTCCGCGCTCGACCAGGGCCCGGCGGTCGGCGAGGTCGTCGCCGTCGACGACGCCTCCACCGACGCCACCGCCACCGTCCTGGAACGGCTGGCCGCCCGCGAACCCCGGCTGCGGCTGCTGCGCCACGCCGTGAACAGCGGCGGCTGCGGCACCCCCCGCAACACCGGTCTGACGGCGGCGCGCGGCCGGTACGTGATGTTCCTGGACAGCGACGACGTCCTGCCGCCCGGTGCCGCCGCCGCCCTGCTGGCCGCCGCCACCCGCCACCGGGCGCCCGTCACCGCCGGTCTGTGCGTGCGCCGCGAACTGCCGGCCGGTACCGAACGCCCCTGGCAGCCCGCCCTGTACGCCGCGCCCGCCGTCCACGAGCTGCCGCGCGAGCACCCGGAGCTGGTGCACGACACGCTGTGCGTCAACAAGCTGTACGAGCGCGCGTTCCTGCGCGCCCACCAGATCACCTTCCCCGAAGGCCGCTTCCCCTACGAGGACTTCGTCTTCACCGCCCGCGTCCTGGCCGCCGCCCCCCGCCTGGCCGTCGTCCCCGACCCGGTGTACGTGTGGCAGGTACGCCGCCACTCCGCCGCGCTGTCCATCTCCCTCGACCGGGGCCGCATCGCGCACTGGGCCGGCCGGCTCGAAGCACACCGGCAGGCCGTCGAGGCGCTGCGCGCGGCGGGAGCGGAGCGGCTGGCGCGGGCGGCCCGCACCAAGTTCCTCGACCACGATCTGCCGCTGTACGTACGGGAGCTGCCCGCGCGCGGCGCCGCGTTCCAGCGCTGGTGGTGGTCTCTCACCCGGGCCCATCTCGCCGCGTTCGACCCGGCCGAGGTGGCGGCGGCCCGCCCCCCGCACCGCTGGCTGGCCGCCGTCCTGCTGGCCTCCCCTCTCCCGCGCGACCCGGCCAGGATGGCGGCGCTGACCGCCGACCCGCCCCGGCTGCTGCCGCCGCCCGCAACCGCCGGCGGGCGGCCGGTCTGGTCCGCCGACCTGCCCGGCGTCACCCTCGACGGCCTGGACGGCCTGCCGGTGGAGGCGCTGCCGCTGACGGTGGACGGCGCACTCGCCGGCCCCGGCGCGTGCCCCGTGCTGCGGCTGCGCGTCCACGAGCTGTACGGGCGGCTGGCGGCGGCCGGCGTCTACGGGGTGGACGTCGAGCTGCGCGACCGGGCGACGGGGCGGGTCGGGCAGCGGCGCAGCGTGGCGCTGTTCCCGGACGGGTCGGGCTGGGTCGCCGTCCCGCGGCTGGACCTGGCGGCGCTGCCCGCCTCCGGGGGCGGCCTGTCGGTGTGGGACGTGCGGGCGGTGGTCCGGTGTGCCAGGGGCCGGACCGTGGTCGCCGGCGTCCGGCCGGTGGGGCCTGCGCCGCGCCGTACCGTACTGCCCAGCCGGCGGCACGGGCTGCTGCTGGTGCAGCCGTACACCACGGGGCACGGCGCGCTCGCGGTGCGCACCGCGCCGGGCGTGCGCGGCGCGACCGGGGTGGCCGCGGCCCGACTGCAACGTCTGCTCAGAACCTGACTGGAGGAGTTCGGATGACGACGTTTCTGATCACCGGCGGCGCGGGCTACATCGGCGCGCATGTGGTGCGCGCCCTGCTGGCGGCGGGCGAGCGGCCGGTGGTGTACGACGATCTGTCCACGGGGGTACGGGCCCGGGTGCCGGAGGGGGTGCCGCTGGTGGAGGGCAGCACGCTGGACCGGGTGCTGCTGGACCAGACGATCGCCCGCCACGAGGTGGGCGGGGTGATCCATCTGGCGGCGAAGAAGCGGGTGGCGGAGTCGATGACGCAGCCGCTGCGCTACTACCGGGAGAACGTGCACGGGTTGCAGATCCTGCTGGAGGCGGTGCGCGGGGCGCGGATCGAGACGTTCGTCTTCTCCTCCTCGGCGTCCGTGTACGGGACGCCGGCGGACGGCCGTCCGGTGACCGAGGACACCGTGTGCGCGCCGATCAGCCCGTACGGCGAGACCAAGCTGATCGGCGAGTGGCTGGTGCGGGCGGCGGGGCGGGCGCACGGGATCTCCACGGCCTGTCTGCGGTACTTCAATGTGGCGGGCGCGGCCGCGCCGGAGCTGGGGGACACCTCGGTGGCCAATCTGATCCCGATGGTGTTCGAGCGGCTGGACGCCGGGCTGCCGCCGCTGATCTTCGGGGACGACTATCCGACGCCGGACGGCACCTGTGTACGGGATTACATTCATGTCGAGGATCTGGCGCAGGCCCATGTGGCGGCGGCGCGGGCGCTGGCGGAGCAGCCGTTCGCGGGCGATCTGACGCTGAACATCGGGCGCGGGGAGGGCGTATCGGTCCGGGAGATGGCCACCGAGATCGGCCGGCTGACCCATCACGAGGCGCTGATCCCGCAGGTGGCGGCGCGCCGGGCGGGCGATCCGGCGTGGGTGGTGGCGCGGACGGACGCGGCGGCCAAGCAGCTGGGGTGGAGTGCGCGGCGCGGGGTGCGGGAGATGATCAGCTCGGCCTGGGCGGGCTGGCGGTTTACTCGGTAATTACGTAAATGTAGAGTCCGGGGGTATGAGTGAGGAACTGGAAGCCAGGGTCGCCGCCCTGGAGCGCCGGATGGCGGCCCTGGAGGGCGGCGGCGCCGGGTTCTGGGCCCTGGAGGGCCTGAAGAAGCAGCTGGCGCCGGACGGGCCCGGCGGCGTGCTGTTCACCGGGGCGGCGCGGCTGCCCACCGACGAGGCGTACGAGTGGCAGTACGGGCTGACCACCGAGGATCTGCTGGCGATCGACTGGGAGCAGGCGGCCGAGTCGTTCGCGGCGCTGGGGCACCCGGTGCGGATGCGGCTGCTGCGCGAGATCGCACACGGCCGGCGCACCGTCGCCGAACTGGCCGCCCTGGAAGGGCTGGGCACCACCGGCCAGATCTACCACCATCTGCGCCAGCTGAGCGCGGCCGGCTGGCTGCACACCACCGGCCGGGGCCGCCACGAGATCCCGGCCACCCGCGTCATCCCCCTGCTGGTGGCCCTGGCCACCACCCGATCACCGAGCTGAGAGCCCCGCATGAGCACGTACCGCGTCTGCTTCTGGATATTCGTCGCCCTGGCCGCCCTGGAGGTCGTTCACGGCATCCCGGTGTTCCTGCCGTGGGCGTTCCTGCTGGTGGCGGTAACCTCCCAGTACCTCAGCACCCGCGCGCCCCGCCGCCACACCCCGCCGCCCGCGGTGGAGGTGGCGGCGCCGGTGACCGGACGCTGGCTGGCCCTCAACAGCCCGGCGGACAAGGTGCCCAGCCACGGGACGTACCAGTACGGGCAGAGCCACGCCATCGACATCGCCGCCGAGCCGGCGGACGGTTCGCGGCCCGCCTTCGGCTGGTGGCCGCTCTCCCGGCCGGCGCGCGCCTTCCCGGCGTTCGGCGCCCCGCTGCTCGCGGTGGCCGACGGCACGGTGGTCTCCGCCCGGGACACCCAGCGCGACCACCGCAGCCGCAACTCCTGGCCCGCGCTGCCCTATCTGCTGTTCGAGGGCCTCTTCCGCGATCTGGTCAGCGCGCGCCGGGTCATCGGCAACCAGCTGGTCCTGGACCTGGGGAACGGCACGTACGCGCTGTACGCGCATCTGCGGAAGGGCTCGCTGCGGGTGCGCGCGGGCGACCGCGTGACGGCCGGCCAGACCGTGGCGGAGTGCGGCAACACCGGCAACTCCTCCGAGCCGCACGTCCACTTCCAGCTGATGGACCACCCCGACCCCGCCCAGGCCCACGGCATCCCCTTCACCTGGACGGGGGTGGGCGTCCCGGCGAACCTGGAGACGTTCACCGCTCCCGACCCCGCGCCTGCCGTTCCCGGCAAGCGCCGTTTGCCATGAGCGGGACGGCGTGGTGGGCTGGCCGGTATGGAGTTCACGGAGGTCCTGGCCGAGGTCGGCGCGCGGTTGCGGCGGGTGCGGCAGGAGCGGGGGGTGACGCTGGCGGCGCTGTCGGAGGTCACCGGGATCTCCACCAGCACTCTGTCCCGGCTGGAGTCGGGGCAGCGACGGCCCTCGCTCGAACTGCTGCTGCCGCTGGCCAAGGCGTTCCAGGTGCCGCTGGACGAACTGGTCGGCGCCCCGCCGGTCGGTGACCCCCGGGTGCGGCTCGCCCCGCGCCGGATCCAGGGCGGACGTACCGTGCTGCCGCTGAGCGGCCGGCCCGGGCCGATCCAGGCGTACAAGATGATCATCCCGCCCGAGCCGGCGGGGCAGCCCGCCCCCGAACAGCGCACGCATGAGGGCTACGAGTGGCTGTACGTCCTGTCCGGGCGGCTGCGGCTGCTGCTCGCCGACCGGGACCTGGAACTGGGCGAGGGGGAGGCGGCCGAGTTCGACACCCGGCTGCCGCACTGGTTCGGCAGCGCCACCGAGCGTCCGGTCGAGGTGCTGAGCCTCTTCGGCGCCCAGGGCGAACGCATGCACGTCCGCGCCCGGCCCAAGAGCCGGCAGTAGCGCCGGCGGGAACGCAGGCCGGGCCGGCTCAGGGCGCGGTCCCCTCCCGGGGACGGGGCAGCAGGATGCGCCGGGACACCAGATACGTGACGGGCACGGCACCGGCGGCGGCCAGCAGCGGGGCGGTGGTGCTGTTCAGCCCGGCGCCGCTGACCAGCAGATACAGCCCGGCGCTCTGCGCGAGGTAGTTGGTGAGCTGGGTGAGCGGGAAGAACGCGAACTTCCGCCAGCTGGGGCGGGTGCGGTAGGTGAAGTAGGTGTTGAGGAAGAAGGAGCCGACCATGCTGGCGAGGTAGGCGAGGGTGAAGGCCGGGAAGTACGGCAGCCAGCGGTGCAGTGGGAGGTAGCAGAGGTAGAAGGTGCCGGTGTTGACGACACCGATGAGGGCGAACCGGCCGAACTGCGCCAGCCGGTCCGCGTCGGGCCTTCTCACGGCTCCAGGTCCTCGGCCGGCACCGCCGCCGGACCCGCGCCCGTACCGGTACCCGGATCCGTACCCGCGCCCGTTCCCGGATCCGCGCCCCTCCCCGTACCCGACCCCGGGGCGGCCGTCCCCGGGGCGGCGCCGACCTCGCCCGTCTCCTTCACCAGATAGTGCGGCCGGCGCTTGGTCTCGTAGTAGATCCGCCCGATGTACTCGCCGATCAGCCCGAGCATCAGCATCTGGAGCCCGCCGAGTCCGGCGATGATGGCGACCAGCGTGACGTACCCGGGCACCGAGACCCCGCCGGTCAGCGCCGTGACGACCACCCACGCGGCGTACGCCCCGGCCAGCGCCGCCAGGGCGAGACCAGTGTGGATGGCGAGCCGCAGCGGGCGGTTGTTGAACGAGATCAGCCCGTCCATGCCGTAGTCGAGCAGCGAGCGGAACCGCCACCGGCTGCCCCCGCCGCCCTCCCGTTCCGCGTCCCGGCAGTCGAAGGTGACGGTGTCGAAGCCGATCCACGAGAACAACCCCTTGGAGAAGCGGTTGCTCTCCGGCAGGGCCAGCAGCGCGTCCACCGCCGCCCGCGACAGCAGCCGGAAGTCGCCGACCCCGCTGGCCAGCGGCACGTCCACCCACCGGTTGACGGCCCGGTAGTACAGCCGGGAGAGCAGTCCGCGCACCGCCTTGTCGCAGGAGCGGTCGCGCTTGGCCACCACCTGGTCGTGCCCCTGGCGGTGGAGTTCGAGCATGCGCCCGATCAGCTCGGGGCGGTGCTGGAGGTCGGCGTCCATCAGGACCACCGCGTCCCCGCGGGCGGCGCGCAGGCCGGCGAGCATCGCGGCCTCCTTGCCGAAGTTGCGGCTGAAGGAGAGGTACCGGGTGTTCGCCGGGTGTTCGACGCGCAGCGCGCGCAGCCGGGTGAGGGTGTTGTCGGCGCTGCCGTCGTCCACGTAGCACAGCTCGTAGCCGACGCCGAGGCGGTCCAGGCTGGCGCGCAGTTGCTGGTCGAAGCGGTCGATGACGGCCTCTTCGTTGTAGCAGGGGACGACGACGGACAGCCTCATGCGGCAGCTCCCCTTCTCGGATGTCCCGCAGGTCCGGCACAACGCGCGGGGTCCGCGCTGCCGTGGACAGCCCGGCGTGCCTCAGTATGGTGCAATGCACCTATTTGATCCCATTTACGACATGCAGAGGAGGGCGTCCGGGTGACACCGCGCACCGCCGCAACGCGCCGCCGCCCCGCCCTCGCGGTGGGCGCCGCAGCCGGCGCGCTGCTCGTCGTGAGCGCCGCCCTCGGCCGGTACGTACGCCCCACCTCCGACGACTGGTGCGCCGCCTGGAAAACCCGGGAACTGGGCATCCACGGCATCACCTGGGACTTCTACACCACCCAGAACGGCCGGGTGGCCAACGCCTTCCTCAACGGGGTCACCTACACCGCCGGGCTCCTCGGCCCCCAGCTCCTGCCCACCCTCCTGCTGCTCGCCCTCACCGGCGGACTCGTCGTCCTCGGCCGCACCCTGACCGTCCGCACCGGCCGCGAGGCGCCGCTGCCCGCCCTCGTCGCCGCCGCCCTCGTGCTGCCCGCCCTGCTGGTGTACGCCTCCCCGCTGCCGTACCAGACCCTGCTGTGGGCGCCCGCCACCATCTCCCACACCCTGCCCGCCATCATCGGCCTCTGGCTCGTCAACGCAGCGCTCTGGGCGCAGCGGCGCGGCCGGCGCGCCCGCCGCACCGCCATCGCCTGCGCCCTGGCCGCCGGGGTCTTCCTCGGCACCCTCAGCGAGGCGTTCTCCGCCGCCGCCGGCGTTCTCGCCGCCCTGGCCGCGCTCGCCGCCCTGCCCCGGCGCCGTACCCGGGACGGCCGGTACGTCCTCGCCTGGTGCACCGCCGGCTGCCTCGGCCTGGCCGCCGGGCTCGCGCTGCTGTACACCTCACCCGGGGCGCGCGCCCGGCGCCGCGTCCACCCGCCGCCCGGCGACCCGTTCTCCACCACCGAACTCACCGCCACCGTCCGCGACTGGCTCCGGGTGTGGGAGTGGATCGCCGGCTCGGCCGGCTCCTGGGTCTGGCTCGGCGCCGCCACCGCCGGGCTGCTCCTGGGCCTGGCCCTGCGCACCGCCCCGCTGGCGCTGCCCCCGCTCGCCGCCCCCGACCCGCCGCCCGCCGCCACCGCGGCCACCGCCGCCACCCACGGGCCCGGTGCCGACGCGGGCCGGGTCGCCCTCCCCGGCCGGCTCGCCCTCGCCGCCCCGGCCCTGGCGGTCGCCCTCGCCTCCCTCGCCGTCGTCGCCGCCCTCCGCGTCGGCTACGGGCCGAGCGGCTGGACGTACTACCGCACCTGGAACAGCTTCCTGCTCCCGCTGCTGCTCGCCCTCTGCCTCTACGGCCTGCTCGCCGGCCAGGCGCTCGCCACCCGGCTGCGGCGGCCCCGTACCCGTACCGTGGCGGCCCTGCTCACCACCGCCGCCACCCTCGCCGCCCTGGCCGGGCTCCTCCCCGAGGTACGGGCGCTCACCTCCGAGACCCGCGCCCGCGCCGCCGCCTGGGACGCCCAGGACGCCCGCATCCGCGCCGAAACCGCCGCCGGCGCCACTACCGTCGGCTACCAGCCCCTGCACATCGCCGGGCTCACCGAGCCCTTCATGGCGAAGAACGCCGCCGGCGACTGGGCCGCGCGCTGCGTCGCCGGCTTCTACCACGTGGACCGCATCGAACCGCTCACCCCCCACCGAGGAGGCGGAACCCCATGACCGACACACCGCTGACGCCCGACGTCACGGTCGTCGTCATCGCCTACAACGACGCCCGCCGGCTGCCCCGCGCCGTGCACTCCGTACTGCGCCAGACCCTCAACAACCTGGAGGTGATCATCGCCGACGACTGCTCCACCGACGACACCCCCGAGGTCGCCGCCGGGCTCGCCGCCGGCGACCCCCGGGTGCGCGTCATCCGGCTCCCGGAGAACAGCGGCGGCTGCAGCGCCCCGCGCAACGCCGGCATCGACGCCGCCCGCGCCCCGTACCTGATGTTCCTCGACAGCGACGACGAACTGCCCCGGCACGCCTGCAAGTCGCTGCTGCTGACCGCCGAGACCACCGGCGCCGACTTCGTCACCGGCGAGGTCACCCGCGTCCACGAGGACACCGGCGCCACCGGCCTGTGGTACCCGGAACTCTTCGACAGCGACGTCCGCGTGGTGGACGGCATCGGCCAGGCGCCCGAGTTCTTCACCGACCACCTGTCCACCAACAAGCTGTACCGCGCCGCGTTCATCGCCCGCCACCGGCTCCGCTTCCCGGCCGGCATGCACTACGAGGACCAGCTGTTCACCGCCAAGGCGTTCACCCTCGCCGACCGGTTCGCCGTCGTGCCCTGGCCCGTCTACACCTGGTACCTCGCCCACGACCCCGGCCAGCTCTCCATCTCCTCCAGCCGCCACAAGATGGCCAACGTCCGCGACCGCGTGCACGCCGCCCGGCTCATCGACGCCTTCCTCACCGAGAGCGGCAACATCGCACTGCGCCCCGCCAAGGACGCCAAGTTCCTCCGCCACGACCTGCGGCTCTACCTCGGCGACCTGCCGTTCCGCGACGACGACTGGATCCGCGAGTTCACCGGCGTGGTCGGCCCCTACCTGGAGAGCGGCATCACCGAGGAGGCCCGCACCGGCCTCCCCCGCGAACAGCGCGTGTGCCAGTACCTCCTCACCGCCGGGCGCGTCGAGGACGCCCGCACCGCCGCCCGCGCCCTCGGGCGCCCCCTGCTCGCGCCGCGCGCCGTCGTCCGCGACGGGGAGCGCACGTACTGGGGCGACCACCTGCCCGACGACCCCGCCGCCCTCGCCGAACTCGACATCACCGAGTGGCGCATGGCGGACCAGCCCTTCACCTCCCGCCCCATCCGGCACGAACTCACCCGGGTCACCACCGACGGCCCCCGGCTCCGGCTCGGCCTGCGCACCTACGACCCGGCCCGGCTGCTCGCCGACCCCGACGGCATCACCGCCGCCCTGTGGCTGGCCGCCGCCGGCGAACCCCTGCGCGTCCCCTTCGGCTACGTCCCGGCAGGGCCCGACCGCTACGAGGCCGAACTGGAGGTGGACCTGCGCAAGGTGCCGCTCGCCGCCAAGGGCTTCAAGGGCCGCCGCCACCCGGTGATCGCCCTGGAGCGCCTCGGCCTGCGCCGCACCGACACGCTGCTCGCCCCCACCGATCTGCCCGCCCGCCGCACCCGACTCGCCGGCCACGCCATCACCGTCGCCCCCGAGGAACGCGGCGCCGGACGCCTCGAACTCACCTGGTCCCGCTCCGGACTGCTCGCCGGCGCCGAAGCCGTCGCACCCCGCCTCGGCCCGGTCCGCGCGAAAACCGCCCGCCTGGGCCGCCGGCTCTCCGGCCCGCGCCTCAAAGCCCTCACCTACCAGGAACTCAAACGCCTCCCCCGCGACCGCGACCTGGTGATCTTCGAAGCCCTCGAAGGGCGCGGCTACGCCGACAGCCCGCGCTACATCTACGAGGAACTGGTCCGGCGCGGCCTCCCCCTCAACGCCGTATGGGCGTACGCGGGCGACCCGGCCGGCTTCCCGCCCGGCGTCCCCCTGGTGCGGCGCGGCAGCTGGGAGTACGTCCGCACCCTGGCCCGCGCCCGCTACTGGGTCGACTCGCACGGCTTCCCCACCGCGTACGGCAAACCGCGCGGCACCCGCTACCTCCAGACCTGGCACGGCCAGGCGTTCAAACACATGGGCTTCGACATCCCCGACCTGCGGTTCGGCACCCCCGAACGCCAGCAGCAGCACCGGGACGCCGTCGCCCGCTGGGACCTGCTCATCGCCCCCAGCGAGGAGTTCGAACGCACCTTCGTACGCGCCAACGGCTACACCGGCGAACTCCTGCGCTGCGGCCTGCCGCGCAACGACGTGCTGGTGCGCTGGCGCGAGGTCGAGGCCAGGGACCGGGCCCAGGCCGCCCGGGTACGGCTCCAGATCCCGGACGGGCACAAGGTCCTGCTGTACGCGCCGACGTTCCGCGACGGCGCGCGCGGCACCGGCGACTCGATCCGGGTGGACCTCCAGCGGCTCGCCACCGGCATCGGCCGCGACTGGACGGTGGTGGTGCGCCCGCACTACTACGAACGGTTCGAGGTGCCGCGCGAGGTCGCCCCGGTGGTACGCGACGGGCGCGGCTTCCCCGACATCAACGATCTGCTGCTCGCCTCGGACGCGCTGCTGACGGACTACTCGTCGCTGATGTTCGACTACGCCAACCTGGGCCGGCCGATCCTGCTGTTCGCCGACGACTACGAGCACTACCGCAACAGCGCGCGCGGCACCTACTACGACCTGCACGAGATCGCCCCGGGACCGGTCCTGACCGAGACCGGCGAGGTCATCGAGGCGATCAGCGACCTGGACCGGGTGCAGAAGGAGCACGCCGACCGGTACGCCGCCTTCCAGCAGCGGTTCACCACCTACGAGACCGGCGGCGCCAGCTGGGCCGTAGTGGAACGCTTCTTCGAGGGGATGCTCTGAGATGAAACACCGCAACGTCTTCCTCGTCGGCATCGACGTCGACTCCATGGGCGGCTCCCAGCGCGTCCTGCACACCCTCGCCCAGGGCTTCGCCGGGCGCGGACACCGCGTCGAACTCGTCGGCATCCGGCCGAGCCCCGAACCGCACACCTACGTCGCCGACCCCGGCTACCGGCACACCACCCTCTACCCCGAACCCTCCCCGCGCCCCTGGCGGCCCGCCACCTTCGCCGAACGGCTCAACCCCTCCCGCATCAGGGAACAGCGCGCCCGCGCCGAACACCGCGAGGCGGCGGTCGAGAAACTGAACGCCCGCTTCGCGGACGTCCCCCACGGCTACGTGATCATCGGCTCCCCGTGGGCCGCCGACTGGCTGCGCGCGGTACGCCGGCCCCACCTGAAGGGCGTCGGCCAGTACCACGAGTCGTACGAACAGGCCCGCGCCTCCGCCAACCTGCGGCTGATCCTGCGCCACTACCCGGAGCTGGAGAAGTCGGTCTTCCTGAGCGAGGGCGACGCCGCGCGCTTCCGCCGCGACCGGCTGCCCAACGCCGCCACCATCCCCAATCCGCTGCCGTTCAGCCCCGGCCCGGCCGCCCGGCTGGACACCCGCCGCATCGGGGCGGTGGGCCGGCTGGAGCCGGTCAAACGCCTCGACCGGCTGATCGACGCGTTCGCGGACACCGGCGAGCGGGACTGGGAACTGCACCTGTTCGGCGACGGCCCGCTGCGGGACACCCTGGCCGAGCACGCCCGCTCGCGCGGGGTCGCCGAGCGGGTCCACTTCCGGGGCAGCGTCGGCGACATGGCGGCGGCCTACCGCGAACTGTCCCTGCTCGCCCTCACCAGCGACCGCGAAGGCCGCCCGATGGCGGTCGCCGAAGCGGCGGCGTGCGGGGTCCCCACGGTGAGCTTCGACCTGTCGGCCGGCGTCAGAGAATTGATCAGGGACGGCCACACCGGCACCCTGGTCCCCCCGGGCAACACCGACGCCTTCGCCCAGGCCCTCACCGCCCTGATGCGCGACACCCCCCGCCGCCACCACTACGGCGCGGCAGCCCGCACCCACGTCTCGGGCCTGGACCTGCCGCGCATCCTGGACCGCTGGGAATCCCTCTTCGAAGAAATCGACCGCTGACGCCGGACAGCCCGGGCCCGCTCCGCCGACGGCGGAGCGGGCCCGGTCAGTAGGAGCCCTTGGGGCTCTCCCCCTCCGGGGTACTGAAGCAGGCGGAGACCACGGTGACGTGCAGCATGGAGTCATCGTCCGTCTTGCCCCTGAGCATGACGTGAGCCGCGTACTCGACATCCCGGTTCTCGAAGAGAATGACGGGGGAACGGTTGGCGTTGTTCGCCTCTCCTTCCTCGATGATCTCCCATCCCTCTTGTGGCAGTTGTTCCCTGAGCCGTTCCATGCCCTCGCGCAGGACGTCCCGCGAGACACCGGAGATGGACCAGGGGTGATGCATCGTGTACAGCCGCTCCATGTCGGGATCGGCCTCGCACGTGGTGACACCCGGCCCCGGCTCCGATGTCTCTCCCCGCACGGAAGCGATGTCGAACAACTGACTGGAGATGTCCCTGGCCTCAGCTCGGGCGTCTTCCACGGACTTGACGGCGGGCGTGTAGTCCAGCTTCCCGCTGTTCGATCCCAGCACCGATGAACACCCCGTAGCCAGCGACGCGATAATGGTCATGGCAGCGATCACCTTCCCCTGTGGTGATCGCCTTTGCGACGACATCACTTCAGGAACACCTCGTCGTACTGGCCGACGACGACGGACGCCTGGTTGTGCAGGTCGACCGAGCCCTCATTCCAATACCCGCTGTGCACTCCCAGCGCGTCGGATTGCATGTGGTTCCCCCCAAACTCATTCATGGTCGGCACGATGGGCCTGAAGTGCGGGCCCATCGGCATGCCGAACAACCCTTCGCCATAGAGCTCGAACTCCCAGCGGCCGTGGGCGGGCGCCCCCAGAATCGGAACCGGGTCGCTGAAGGAACCCAAGGACCATACATGGTCCTCCCCGACCCCGAGTTCCCTCGCGTGATTCACCGTCATCCCTGGACTTCCGGCAACGATGATGTCGTCGACCGCAAGCTGCTCCTGCTGTGAGGCGACCCCCACGACCGTACTTCCGTAGCTGTGGGCGATCACGGTGGTGTGACTGGCCTCCGCACCGCCTTGCGCGACTTGAAGGCCAGTGGCAAAGCTGTTGAACAGCGGTGCTCCCGCCTCGGCGAAGCTCCGTTTCGCCGCCTCGGGGACGATACTCTGCGGGGCGTCATAGCCGATCCAGGTGATGGTGGATACCTCGCCTCCACCCAATGTCTCAGTAGTGCGCCACAGGTCCGTCATTCTCCTGATGTCACCCTCGGACTCCGAGAGCCGCGATGTCGTCCCCGGTACGTACACCGCGGTGTGATCGGCTGTGTCAGGGTTTCCGTTGGCGATGATGGCGTGGCCGAGGCCTTCGGTGTCGAAGCCGAGAAGGTAGGCCTCGGGAAGATTGTTCTCGCCCGTCATCGCGAAGCGTTCGTTGATGGCATCGATTCCGGTCAGCTGACCGGCGAGTAGTTCCCGCCGCTGATTCCACTCGGCCCACTCGTCCGAGACCGTGCGGACCGACACGCCTTCCTTCTGGCTCGTGCTGTACGCGTACTTCTCCGGCTCCGCCCGCAGCAACGCGTCCAGTTCCTCCCGCAGCCGGGCCTCCTCCACCTGGAGGACCGCGCGGTTGGCCGTGTCGCGGGTGGTGGTGGGGAGGCCGTCCAGGGTGCCGATTTCGGCGGGGTGCAGGGAGAGGTATGCCGCCTGTTCCTCGTCCGTCAGGGCGGCCCACCATGCGGCGTTTTCCGCCGGGGTCGCACCGGACGGGATGGCGGACGCGTCCGCGATGCCCAGGATCGAGGTGGCCGCCGTGGTCAGGTCCGCGTGGGCGTCCCGCCACATCGCGTCGGTGACGGCGATCCCGCGGTCGCAGATCAGTTCGCGCAGGGTGCGTGCGTAGCGGGTGTCGGTGTCCGTCGCCCGCTGGAGTGCTGCGCCAATCGTGTTGGCCAGCTGCTGGGCCGTCTCCCGGTGGCCGGGGAAGACCAGGGACAGGCCGTCCAGGGCGCGGTCCAGCAGGCCGGCCGCGGGGGTGGCCGTGCCGGCCTCCTGGCGGACGCTGCCGTCCTCCGCGAGGGTTTCGGGGTAGCCGACCGCGCCCGCGTCGTCCACCGGGTAGCCGTGGGCCGCCGCCTCGTCCAGGGCGGTGCGCAGCCGGGCCTTGGCTTCCGCCAGTTCTTCGGCCAGGCCCAGCAGCGCCGCGTGGACCAGGCCGGTCTGCAGCCTCGTGTACTCGCAGTTGTCCGCGATGAGCTGGAGCCGGGTCTCGGCGGCCGTCGCCGTCTCGCCCACCAGTTTTTCCCGCAGCGGGGCCAGCAACTGCCGGTCCACGTGGGCCCGGCCGTGCTCGCCCCACTCGACGGCCGTGTGCCAGTCGGCGGCCCGCGCGGTCAGGGTGTCGGTGCGCAGGTCCCGCAGCCGGGACACGGTCATCACCGGGCGCCGTCCTCGGTCAGCAGCTCGTCGGCCCAGGACGGGGCCGCCCGCTGGAGTTCGGCCCGTGCCCCGGCCTCGGTCTCCGCGAAGCCAGTGGCCGAGGCCGTGAAGCCCTCGTCCAGCCGGGCGCACTCCGCCGCCACGTCGCCGAGCCGGTCCCGCCAGGCGCTCAGCACCGACCGCAGCGCCGCCTCCGACTCCAGCTCCGCGCCGGTCTCCTCGGCGTCCCCGGCCAGCCGGGGCAGGACGTCCCGGGTCAGCCCGTCGCCCAGGGCCCGCACCTCGGTCCCCAGCCCGGTCAGCGTCGCCCCGTCGACCGCCAGGTCGAACAGGCCGCCGCCGTCCGCGCCCTCCGGCGCCGGGCCCTCGTCCCAGCCGTTGAGTCTCGTCCGCACAGCCCCTCCCCTCCCGTACCGGACAGGAGCGTAGCGGCAAAGGGGCGGCCGGCGCCTGAGTACGGGTACTCAGGTGCCGGCCGCCCCAGGTGCCGTCCGGCGCGGCGGTGCCGGTCAGCGGTTGCTGCGCAGCAGCGTCCGCATGGTCCGCATCGCCACCGACAGGTTCGCCAGATCGAAGGAATCCGAGGACTGGATCTCGCGCAGCGTGGCCCGCGCCCGGGTGAGGATCGCCGCGTGCCGGCCGGCCCAGGCCGCGTACAGTTCCTCCGGCCCGGCCTCGGCCTCGCCCGCCGCCAGGACGTCGGCCGCGATCAGCTGGTGGGCCGCGTAGAGGTCCTCGCGGATCGCGGTGCGCGCCATGGACTGCCAGCGGTCGGCCCGCGGCAGTTCGCTGATGCGGTCCTGGAGCTGGGAGATGCCGAGCTGGTCGCTGAGGTGGTAGTACACCTCGGCCACGTCGAACAGTTCACGGCCGCTGCGGTCGGCGACCGCCACGATGTCCAGGGCGGAGAACGCCGCCGAGAACCCGGCCACCTGCTGGGCCAGGTCCGCCGGGACGCCGTTGTCCACCAGCTCGTCGAACATTTTGCCGTGCCATTCCAGGTCCTGGCCGCGCAGCAGCTTCGGCAGCTCGGCCCAGACCCGGCCGACCCGCTCCTCGAAGAGTTCGATGGTGTCGGCCAGCTGGAGCGGCTGCGGCCGGTTGTTGAGCAGCCAGCGCGCGCCGCGCTCGACCAGCCGGCGCGAGTGCAGCCGCAGCCGGGTGACGACGTCGGCGGCGACCTGGTTGTCGAGCCGTTCGGCCGCGTCCCAGATGGCGTTGAGGCCGAAGATCGCCCGCGACGCGGTGTGCGCGCGGATGATCTCCTCGGTGGAGGCGCCGCTCTCCTCGCCCATCCGCTGGACGAACGAGCTGCCGCCGGTGTTGACGGTGTCGTTGACCAGCAGGGTGGTGATGATCTCGCGGCGCAGCGTGTGGCCCTCGATGCGCTCGGGGAACCGCTCGCGCAGCGCGGTCGGGAAGTACTGCGCCAGCAGCCGCTTCACGTACGGGTCGTCCGGCAGGTCGCTGCCGATGAGGTCGGCGGTGACCGAGAGCTTGGCGTAGGCGAGCAGGACGGAGAGTTCGGGCTGGGTGAGGCCCTTGCCGGCCGCGCGCCGCTCCCAGATCTCCTCGTCGTCGGGCAGGAACTCCAGCGCCCGGTCCAGCCGCCCGTCGGCCGTCAGCTTGCGCATGAGCCGCTGGTGGGCGAGGAGCAGCCCGGGGGCGTTGGCCTCGCTGTTGGAGAGGGCGACGTTCTGCGCGTAGTTGTTGCGCAGCACCAGTTCGGCGACCTCGTCGGTCATGGCGGCCAGCAGGGTGTTGCGCTGCTTGATCGTCAGATCGCCGCCGGCGACCAGCGAGTTCAGCAGGATCTTGATGTTGACCTCGTGGTCGGAGGTGTCCACGCCGGCGCTGTTGTCGATGGCGTCGGTGTTGCACCGGCCGCCGGACTGGGCGTACTCGATCCGGCCGCGCTGGGTGAGGCCGAGGTTGCCGCCCTCGCCGATGACGCGGGCGCGCACGTCGCGGCCGTCGATGCGGATGGCGTCGTTCGCCTTGTCGCCGACGTCGGCGTGCGTCTCGGCGGAGGACTTGACGTACGTGCCGATGCCGCCGTTCCACAGCAGGTCGACCGGCGCCTTGAGGATCGCCTTCATCAGCTCGGCCGGGGTCATCGACACGATGCCGGGGCTGATGCCGAGGGCGGTCCGCACCTGCGGGGTGATGGCGATGGACTTGGCCGAACGGGCGTGGATCCCGCCGCCCTTGGAGAGCAGTTCGGTGTTGTAGTCGGCCCACGAGGAGCGCGGCAGGTCGAACAGCCGCTGCCGTTCCGCGTAGCCGGTCGCCGCGTCCGGGTCGGGGTCGAGGAAGATGTGCCGGTGGTCGAAGGCGGCCACCAGCCGGATGTGCCGCGACAGCAGCATGCCGTTGCCGAACACGTCGCCGGACATGTCGCCGATCCCGGCGACGGTGAAGTCCTGGGTCTGGGTGTCGTGGCCCAGCTGCCGGAAGTGCCGCTTGACGGACTCCCAGGCGCCGCGCGCGGTGATGCCCATGCCCTTGTGGTCGTAGCCGGCCGAGCCGCCGGAGGCGAACGCGTCGCCGAGCCAGAAGCCGTAGGACTGCGCGACCTCGTTGGCGATGTCGGAGAAGGTGGCGGTTCCCTTGTCGGCCGCGACCACCAGGTAGGTGTCGTCGCCGTCGTGCCGCACGACGTCGCGCGGCGGGGTGACCTTGCCGTCCACCAGGTTGTCGGTGATGTCGAGCAGGCCGCTGATGAACGTCTTGTAGCAGGCGATGCCCTCCGCCAGCCAGGCGTCGCGGTCCTCGGCGGGGCTGGGCAGCTGCTTGCCGACGAAGCCGCCCTTGGCGCCGACCGGCACGATCACCGTGTTCTTGACCTCCTGCGCCTTGACCAGGCCCAGGATCTCGGTGCGGAAGTCCTCCTTGCGGTCCGACCAGCGCAGCCCGCCGCGCGCGACCTTCCCGAACCGCAGGTGGACGCCCTCGACCCGGGGCGAGTAGACCCAGATCTCGTAGGCGGGGCGCGGCTGCGGCAGGTCGGGGATGGCCTGCGGGTCGAGTTTGAGGGAGAGGTACGGGTGCGGGTTGCCCTCGTCGTCGAGCTGGAAGTAGTTGCAGCGCAGGGTGGCCTTGATGACGGTGAGGAACGCCCGCAGGATGCGGTCCTCATCGAGGTTGACGACCTGCTCCAGCGCGCCGTCCAGCTCCTCCAGCAGGCCGTCGGTCAGCTCGCGTCCGGCGCTGATGCGCTGCGGGGAGAGCCGGGCCTCGAACAGCGAGACGAGCAGCCGGGTGGTGTGGACGTTGCGGCGGAGGGTGGCCTCCATGGTCTCCCGGGCGAAGCGGGCGCCGGCCTGCCACAGGTAGCGGGAGTAGGCGCGCAGCACCATGGCCTGCCGCCAGGTGAGTCCGGCGGAGATGACCAGGGCGTTGATGCCGTCGTTCTCGGTCTGCCCGGTCCAGGCGGCGGCGAACGCCTCCTGGACGCGTTCGCGGGCGTCGCCGCCGAGCAGCGGGGCCAGCGGTTCGGGGATGCGCAGCCCGAAGTCGTAGATCCAGGCGGTGGCGCCGTCGGTGGGCCGCAGTTCGTAGGGGCGCTCGTCGACGACCTCGACGCCGAGGTGCTGGAGCACCGGCAGGACGGCGGAGAGCGAGACGGGTTCGCCGCGCCGGTAGATCTTGAAGCGGCGTTCGCCGGTCGCGGCGCCGACGGGCTCGTACAGGTTGAGGGCGAAGTCGGCGCCGGGTTCGCCGGGCCGCAGCCCGAGGACGTACTGGAGGTCGGCGACGGCGGCGCGCGGCGGGAAGTCCGCCTTGTAGCCCTCGGGGAAGGCGTTGTAGTAGCGGCGGCCCAGCTCGGCGGCCTGCTCCTCGCCGCACTCGGCGAGGAGCGCGTCGGTGAAGCCGTCGCTCCAGGACCGGGACGCCTCGGCCAGCCGGGCCTCGATGCGGTCGATGTCCGTCTCGGTCAGCTCGGGCAGTTCGGTGCCGGGTTCGACGCGGATGACGAAGTGCAGCCGGGAGAGCACCGATTCGGTGTTCCAGGCGGTGAAGTCGACGGAGGATCCGCCCAGTTCCTCGGTGAGGATGTCGATGAGGCGGATGCGTACCGAGGTGGTGTACCGGTCGCGCGGCAGGTAGACGAGCGCCGAGTAGTACCGGCCGTACTCGTCCTGGCGCAGGAACAGCCGCAGCCGGCGGCGTTCCTGGAGGTGCAGGACGGCGGTGGCGATGGAGCGCAGTGTCTCGACGCCGGTCTGGAAGAGTTCGTCGCGCGGGTAGGTCTCCAGGATCTGGAGCAGGTCGCGTCCGCTGTGCGAGTCGGGCGCGAAGCCGGCGGCCGACAGCACTTCGGAGACCTTGCGGCGGATGACGGGCACCCGGCGCACGGACTCGGTGTAGGCGGCGGACGAGAACAGGCCGAGGAAGCGCCGTTCGCCGATGACCCGGCCGTCCGCGTCGAACTTCTTCACCCCGATGTAGTCGAGGTAGGAGGGGCGGTGCACGGTGGCGCGGCTGTTGGCCTTGGTGAGGATGAGCAGCCGGGGCTCGCGGGCCTTGGCGCGCGCGGAGGGCGACAGCCGGGCGAAGGCGGGCGAGGCGGAGGGGTTCAGCGGCTCGGGGTAGGCGGGGTGGCCGTCGGGGTAGTGCTGCGGGTCGGAGCGCAGGATGCCCAGGCCGCTGCCGGGGACGGCGCGCAGTTCGTCGTGCTCGGCGCCGTCGTGCCGGGTCAGTTCGTACTCGCGGTAGCCGAGGAAGGTGAAGTGGTCGGCGGCCAGCCAGCGCAGCAGTTCGCGGGCCTCCTCCACCTCCTGGGTGCGCAGTTCGTCGGCCCCGGGCTCGGCGGGCAGTTCGTCGGCGATGCGCAGCGCGGCGCCGCGCATCTTCTGCCAGTCCTCGACGGCTTCGCGCACGTCGCCGAGGACGCGGCGCAGGTCGGTCTCGATGCGGACGAGGTCGTCGCGGTCGGTCTCGCGGTCGATCTCGACGTGGATCCAGGACTCGGTGACGGCGTCGTCGGGGAGTTCGGCCGGGTCGTAGGTGGTGGCGGCGGGGCCGAACGGGTCACGGCCGGCGTCGAGGACTTCCAGCAGCTTGCCGGTGACGTCGCGGCGCACGATCACCTGGGGGTGGATCACGATGTGGATGCCGCGTTCCTGGCGGGACAGTTCGTTGGTGACCGAGTCCACCAGGAACGGCATGTCGTCGGTGACGACTTCGACCACCGTGTGGCTGCACGTCCAGCCCATCTCGTCGACCGTGGGGGTGTAGACCCGCACATTGGCCGTGCCCTGCGGGCGGGTGGCGGCGAGCCGCAGATGGGCGCGGGCGGCGCCGTAGAGGTCGACGGGCTCGCGTCCGCTGACGTCCTCGGGCGAGATGTACTGGTAGTACCGCTGGAGGTAGGCCGAGAAGGCCGCGGCGTCCATGCCGGCCGGGCCCTGCTCCCCCACCCCTACCTCGGCGGCCTGTGCCAGCCGCGCGGCTTTGGCTTCATCCAGCTTGGTGTGCATGTCCTCAGGCTCCTGTCGCGCGCCGTTGCGTGACGTCGGGAAACGGTCACCGGGCAGCGCTCGGTCTCACGTGACGGATGCTCCCGGCAGAACGGATCAGTGGCGGACCTCGCCCCGTGAACCGGGCCCCGAGGGGAGGCGGCACCGCCTCCTGCCGATATCGCACTGATCACGTAGGCAAGGCTATCGCCCCCGATGGGACGAGCGGATGAGAACGGTGTGAACAAAATCGCAGTACAGGGCCGGGTCGGGGCGCACGGCGCGCCGCGCGACCCGGCGCCGCTCATGCGGCCAGTTCCGCTGCCAGGGCGACCGCGTCCGCGAGGCTGTCCACGACGGGGACCCCGGCGCGTTGGAGGCTGCGGCGGCTGTGCGATCCGCCTGTATACAACACGGCGTGCGCCCCGATGTGCGCGGCGGCCAGCGCGTCGTCGGTGGCGTCGCCGATGACGACGGTGCGCTCCGGGGGGACGGAGCCGAGGGCGGCCAGGTGACGGGCCATCTGCTCGGCCTTGCCGGTCCTGTTGCCCTCGCCGGTGCTGCCGTCGACGCGGGTGAAGTGGCCGGCGATGCCGAGCCGGGTGACCAGCGGGGTGAGCTGGTCGTGCAGGGCGAGGGAGCACAGCGACTGGGTGTGGCCGGCGCGCTGCCAGGAGAGCAGCAGGTCGGTGGCGCCCTCGGTGAGCGCGGCGCGGCCGGCGTGCTGGGCGTAGTGCCGCTGGAAGGCGCCGTCGAGCCGTTCCCACTCGGGGCCGCTCAGCTCGCGGCCGAGGAGACGCTGGTAGAAGCGGGGTATGGGGACGCAGTACTCGTCGCGGTAGCGCTCCACGGTGATGGGTCCGGCCTCGAAGACGGCGAGGCAGGCGTTGACGGACTCGACGACGACGTCGGTGTCGTGCAGGAGGGTGCCGTTCCAGTCCCACACGATGTGGGCGGCCCGGTGCGGGGCGGCGGTCTGGGTGTCCACAAGCATGGTTCCGACGGTACGGGGCGGCGCCGGGCGGTGCGAGCCGTTAAGGGAGGAGGTGGGGGATCTCCTGGACGCCGTACCAGAGCAGTTCGTGGCCGGGGTCGTCGGCGTCCGTACCGCCTGCGAGGGCGGCGGCGATGTCGGGTTCGGCGGTGGCGGAGTCGAGGTGGACGGCGGCGAGCCGGGCCAGCGGGACGGGCGCGGTGAGGATGACGGCGCCGGGTGCGCCGGGGTCGGTGCCGGGTACGACGGCGCGGTCGGGGACCTCGGCGGCGAGGACGACACGGCGCCGGGGCGCGGCGGGGTCGGCGGCGAGCAGCCGCAGCGAGGCGTCGGCGGCTTCGCCGAGCGCGGCGTACTCCAGTTCCTCCTCGTCCGCGTCCCCTCCGTACCAGGCGCGCAGCGCGGGGGTGACGGCGACGGCGGCCAGCGGCGCGGGTCCCCGTTCTCCCGTCCGGTGCAGGGCGGCGAGCCCGGGGAGGGTGAGGGGGAGGTAGACGCGCATGGACTGCCGCTTTCATCACAGGACTTGACGGGTGCGATCCCAGGGTACGCCTTGCCGCTCCGCTGTCGGCTGACTACACTGCGTCATAGTTACTCGTGAGTAGATACAGGGGGCGGCGTGCGTACCACCACCGGGCCGAGCAGGATCGACCGACGCCGCCGTACCGGTGCGGGGCCCGCGCCCCGCACCCGGCGCACCGACTCCCGGCGCCCCGGCGTACCGCTGCCCCGCAGGGGCGGCACCGCCGTCGGGCCGCCGCGCTGGTTCGCCGAACGGCTGCTGCTGATCCTCAGCGGGCGCCGGCCCGTCCACCTGCTGATGGGCCACACCACGCCCGAGGCGTACGAGGCGCTGGCCCGCGCCGCCGACCATCCGCCGCTGGGCAGCTGGGGCATCCCGGTGCTGCGCCGGGTGGACGCCACCAGCCCGGCCTCCGGGGTGCTCGAAGCGTTCGCCCGGGTGACGGAGGGCGACCGCACCCGGGCCATCGCCTTCCGCCTGGAGGAGGCCGCCCCGGGCAACTGGCGGTGCGCGGCGCTGGAGCTGGACACGATGCACCCCGGGCACCAGGACCCGCCGCATCCCACCGCCCCGCCCGCCCGCCGCATCGACGGCAGCCGCCGCTGAACCGGCCGGGCCGGCCGGGCCGGGAACAGCGGCCCGGCACCGCAACACCGCCCCCGTACACCGCCCCCGCACGCCGGAGGGGCGGCGGTACCGGCTTCCGCCGGCCCCGCCGCCCCTCGTCACCGCTGCCGCGGCCCGTGCGTCACTTCTTGCGGCGCCGGCCGCCCTTCTGGGCCTTCCGGCGGTCCGCCCGGCCACCCGTCGCCGGCTGGTCGCCACCGGTGACGACATCGCTCTCCACGACACCGCCCTCGCCGTCCACCGACGGCGCCGACAGCCGCAGCCGGTCCGCCCGCTTCGGCGCTTCCAGGCCCTTGGCCAGGATCTTCGGCGCCGCACCACCGGCAGCACCACCGGCCGCCGCGCCCGGCGCCGCCGCCTGGACCGGCACCTGCTCGACCTTCCGCTCCACCTGGACCTCCAGGTTGAACAGGTAGCCGACCGACTCCTCCTTGATCCCGTCCATCATGGCCGTGAACATGTCGAAGCCCTCGCGCTGGAACTCCACCACCGGGTCACGCTGCGCCATCGCGCGCAGACCGATGCCCTCCTGGAGGTAGTCCATCTCGTACAGGTGCTCGCGCCACTTGCGGTCCAGCACCGAGAGCACCACGCGCCGCTCCAGCTCCCGCATCACCTCGGAGCCCAGCTCCTCCTCGCGGGCGTCGTACTGCTTGTGGATGTCCTCCTTGATGGACTCCGCGATGAACTCCGGCGTCAGCCCGTCCCGGCCGCCCGCCTCGTCCTCCAGGTCCTCCACCGAGATCTTCACCGGGTAGAGCTGCTTGAACGCGCCCCACAGCCGGTCCATGTCCCACTCCTCGGCGAAGCCCTCCACGGTCTCCGCCTGGACGTAGGCGTCGATGGTGTCGTCCATGAAGAAGCGGATCTGCTCGTGCAGGTCCTCGCCCTCCAGGACCCGGCGGCGCTCGCCGTAGATGACCTCGCGCTGCCGGTTCAGCACCTCGTCGTACTTGAGGACGTTCTTGCGGATCTCGAAGTTCTGCTGCTCGACCTGGCCCTGCGCGGAGGCGATCGCCCGGGTCACCATCTTGTTCTCGATCGGCACGTCGTCGGGCACATTGGCCATCGCCATGACCCGCTCCACCATCTGCGCCTTGAACAGCCGCATCAGGTCATCGCCCAGCGACAGGTAGAACCGCGACTCGCCCGGGTCGCCCTGACGTCCGGACCGGCCGCGCAGCTGGTTGTCGATACGCCGCGACTCGTGCCGCTCGGTGCCCAGGACGTAGAGCCCGCCCAGCTCCTTGACCTCCTGGAACTCGTCCTCGACGGCCTTCTCGGCCCGCTCCAGCGCCTGCGGCAGCGCCGCCGCCCACTCCTCGACGTGCTCCACCGGGTCCAGGCCGCGCTTGCGCAGCTCCGCCTCGGCGATGTCGTCCGGGTTGCCGCCGAGCTTGATGTCGGTACCGCGGCCGGCCATGTTGGTGGCCACCGTGACCGCGCCCTTGCGGCCGGCCTTGGCGACGATCGCCGCCTCCCGCTCGTGGTTCTTCGCGTTCAGCACCTCGTGCCGCACCCCGCGCTTGTTCAGCTGCTGGGACAGGTACTCCGACTTCTCCACCGACGTCGTACCCACCAGCACCGGCTGCCCGGTGCGGTGCTTCTCCACGATGTCCTCGACCACCGCGTTGAACTTGGCGACCTCGGTGCGGTAGATCAGGTCCGCCTGGTCGACCCGCGCCATCCCCCGGTTGGTCGGGATCGGCACCACACCCAGCTTGTAGATCTGGTGGAACTCGGCGGCCTCGGTCATCGCCGTACCGGTCATGCCCGACAGCTTGCTGTACAGGCGGAAGTAGTTCTGGAGGGTGATCTTGGCGAGCGTCTGGTTCTCGTCCTTGATCTTCACCCCCTCCTTGGCCTCGATGGCCTGGTGCATGCCCTCGTTGTAGCGGCGGCCCGCGAGGATACGGCCGGTGTGCTCGTCGACGATCACGACCTCGCCGTCGATGACGACGTAGTCCTTGTCGTTCTTGTAGAGCTCCTTGGCCTTGATCGCGTTGTTGAGGTAGCCGACCAGCGGCGTGTTCACCGACTCGTACAGGTTGTCGATGCCCAGCCAGTCCTCGACCTTGCTGACCCCCGCGTCATGGATGGCGACCGTGCGCTTCTTCTCGTCCACGTCGTAGTCGCCGGTCTCCGGCTGCTGCCGCGAGGGCACCGCCGCCTCGCCCTTCTCCAGCCGCTTGACCAGCTTCGCGAAGTCCGCGTACCACTTCGTCGCCTGGTCGGCGGGGCCGGAGATGATCAGCGGGGTCCGCGCCTCGTCGATGAGGATCGAGTCGACCTCGTCCACCACCGCGAAGTTGTGGCCGCGCTGCACGAGTTCGTCCTTCGACCACGCCATGTTGTCGCGCAGGTAGTCGAAGCCGAACTCGTTGTTCGTGCCGTAGGTGATGTCGCACGCGTACTGCGCCCGCCGCTGCGCCGGGGTCATCCCGGCCGTGATGCAGCCGACCTCCAGGCCCAGGAAGCGGTGGACGCGGCCCATCCACTCCGAGTCGCGCTGCGCCAGGTAGTCGTTGGTCGTGATCAGGTGCACGCCCTTGCCGGACAGCGCGTTCAGATACGTGGGCAGCGTACCGACCAGCGTCTTGCCCTCACCGGTCTTCATCTCCGCGACATACCCGAGGTGCAGCGCTGCGCCCCCCATCAGCTGCACGTCGTAGTGCCGCTGGCCCAGCACCCGCTTGGCGGCCTCCCGGACCGTGGCGAACGCCTCGGGGAGCAGATCGTCGAGCGACTCGCCCTGGGCCAGGCGCTCCTTGTACTCGTCGGTCAGCGCCCGCAGCTCCGCGTCGGAGAGATCAAGGAAGTCCTCTTCAATGGAATTCACCTGAGCGGCGATGCGGTGCAGCTTGCGCAGGATCTTGCCTTCGCCTGCACGCATGAGCTTGTTGAAGACGGACACGAGGGCTGGTCTCCTTGGGTCGGGCCTGCTGGGACGCGGGCACAGCGAGAATGGCCCCGCCGCACCGGCCATGGTATGCGAGCGCCGACGCGACTGTCAGTGGTCGGCCCTACGATCGCCACCATGACTGTTGCTCCTGCCCGCCTGACCGCCGATGAGGCCCGCCGGATCGCGCTGCGCGCCCAGGGACTGCTCGGCGCGGTGGACCGCCGGGCCGGGGTGCGCGGCGTCCTGCGCCACCTCGGTCAGATCCAGCTCGACACCATCTCGGTGCTGGCCCGCTCGCACGAACTGCTGCCGTACGCGCGGCTGGGCGCGGTCGGCCGGCAGGCGGTGGAGGAGGCGTACTGGTCGGGCGGCACCTCGTTCGAGTACTGGTCGCACGCCGCGTGCGTGCTGCCCATCGAGGAGTGGCCGCTGTTCGCCTTCCGGCGCCGCGCCTTCCGCGCGCGCGAGTCCTGGTACCACGGGCTGCCCGAGGGCGTGTACCAGCGGGTCGTGGACCAGCTGCGCGCGGAGGGCCCGCTGACCGCCACCGAGCTGGGCGGCGCGAAGAACGGCGGCCCCTGGTGGGACTGGAGCGACGCCAAGGTCGCCGTCGAGCGGGCACTCATGTTCGGGGAGGTGGTGTGTGTCGAGCGCCGCGGCTGGAAGCGGGTGTACGACCTGGCCGAGCGGGCCGTCCCCGACGCGCTGCTGCACGACGACCTGGACGACGCCGCCTGTCTGCGCCGGCTGGTCGCCCAGGCGGGCGCCGCGCTCGGCGTGGCCACCCAGGCCGACCTGGCCGACTACCACCGGCTGAAGACCGCCCAGGTCGCCTCGGTCGTCGCGGACTCCGGCCTGGTGGAGGTCACGGTGGACGGCTGGGCCCCGGCGGGCGGACGCGCGGAGGGCCGGCACCGGGTCTGGGCCGACCCGCGGGCCCTGGAGAGCGCGCCGCGCGGCCGGCACCGCACCACGCTGCTCTCCCCGTTCGACTCGCTGATCTGGGACCGCGCCCGCACCGAGCGGATCTTCGGCTTCGTGCACCGGCTGGAGGCGTACGTGCCCCGGCCGCGCCGCGTCTACGGCTACTTCGCCATGCCCCTGCTGTCCGGCGGCCGGCTGCTGGGCCGGGTGGACCCGGCCCGCGAGGGCGCCACGCTCGTCGCCCGGCACGCCGCGTTCGAGGGCGGCCCCGAGCGGGCCGCGAAGTCGGTGCCGGCGATGGCCGAGGCCCTGGTGGAGGCGGCGTCCTGGGTGGGCGCCGAGGCGGTCCGGGTGGAGCGCACCACCCCCGAGGAGTTGCACGTCCCGCTGGAACGCGAGCTGGCCGCGGCCTTCCGCGCCGCCTACCGGTAAGGGGGCGTTCTAGCCGGTCTCCAGATCCAGGATCTTCTCCCGCATCGCGTACACCACGGCCTCCATCCTGGAGTGCAGCTGCAGCTTCTCCAGGATGTTGCGCACATGGTTCTTCACGGTGTTCTCGGAGATGAACAGCGCCTTGGCGATGTCCCGGTTGTTCTTCCCGGTGGCCACCAGCTTCAGCACCTCCAGCTCCCGGTCGGTGAGCTTGGGCGCCGGGACCAGCCGCCGCTCGTCGGTGCGCTGGATCATCGACTTGAACTCGGTGAGC
Organism: Streptomyces harbinensis; assembly: GCF_900116145.1. GTDB lineage: Bacteria > Actinomycetota > Actinomycetes > Streptomycetales > Streptomycetaceae > Streptomyces > Streptomyces carpaticus. The sequence goes on from NZ_FPAB01000006.1 coordinate 320,079, forward strand.
AGCTTGGCCGCCATCGACGGGCTGATCTGCGACTGACCGTCCGCCACCGCCCGGATCGCGGCGGTCACCTCGTCGGTGGAGATCTCCTTCAGCAGATACCCGGTCGCCCCGGCCTTGATCGCGTCATAGAGATCGGCTTCCTCGTCGCTGATCGTCAGCATGATGATCCGCGCGCTGGGGGCCACCTCCTTGATCGAGGTGCACGCCTCGATCCCGCCCCGGCGCGGCATCCGCACATCCATCAGCACGATGTCGGGCAGCAGGTCGGCGGCCTTCTCCACGGCCTCGGCGCCGTCCCCGGCCTCCCCGATGACCTGGATGTCCTCCTCCTGCGCCAGCACGATCTCCAGACCGCGCCGGAACAGCTCGTGGTCGTCCACGACCAGCACCCGGATCGGCTCCCGGCGGGTGGGCACACCGTCCATACCGTCCGTACTCTCCGTCTCCGGCGCGCCGTCCGGCAGGACCCGCCGCTCCCGCGCCGGCCCGGTGCGGGGCATCACGGGTCCGAAGCCGTCCACCATCGTCGTATCCCCCTGCACAGGCCGGTACCGCCCACCGGACAACGGATGGCCACCGTAAGCCGGTTGGCACGCCCATGATTCCATGACGGACGCCCCCGCCGGATCCACGATCCGGCCCGGGGGCGCCCCTCGGAGCGGCCTCAGCCGCCCAGCACCGCTCCCGCGCCGACCGGGGCCTGCTCGGCCAGCGGGTCACCCTCCAGGTGGATCACGCCGTAGTCGTACCCGTGCCGCCGGTAGACCACGCTCGGCAGCTTGGTGTCGATGTCCACGAACAGATAGAAGTCGTGGCCCACCAGCTCCATCTCCTCCAGCGCCTGTTCCAGCGACATGGGGGCGGCCGTGTGGGTCTTCTCCCGGACGACGAGCGGCCCGTCGCCCTGGACGACGATCGAGCCCGCGCGGCGCACCGGCACCGCGGGCTCCTCCGGCTCCCGTGGGCCGACCTCCAGCTCGCCCTCGTCGTTGATCACCGCCGCGTCGCGGACGGCCGCCCCCACCTCACTGGCGGGGATGCGCCCCTTGCCGCGACGGCACTTGCGCTTGTCGTGCTGCCTGCGCAACCGGGCTTCCAGCTTCTCGACGGCCAGGTCGAGCGCGCCGTAGGGATCGGCCGCCGACGCCTCGGCGCGGACCACGGGCCCGCGGTGGCGCAGGGTGATCTCCACCCGGTCGGAACGGTCTGCCTGGCGTGGGTTGTGCTCCTTGGACACTTCCACGTCGAGGCTGGTCACCTTGCCGTCGAATTTCTGGATGCGGTCCAGCTTCAGCTTGTCGGCCACGTGCCGCCGGAATCGCTCCGGCACCTCGGTCTTGCGGCCCTTGACGACGATGTCCACGCAGAACTCCGTTCCCGGAACGCCCCGCCTGCGCCGGCGAAGCGGCTCCCTTGGTACAGAACGAATATGAACTTTTACGGTGGTTGGTACCACCACGCCTTGTTTCGAACGTACCTCCAATGGCGCACTCTCGGCACCCTTACCAACGCGTAGTTCCCTACCCACGTTCCCCAGGGGCACTCCGTGTCCCCGCGACCACCGCCGCGCCCAGCAGCCGGCCGCCCGCCGCCCGGACCGCCCGCGCGGCCTCGGCCAGGGACGCCCCGGTGGTCACCACGTCGTCCACCAGCACCACCGGATCACCCGCCGGCAGCGCCCGGCCACCCTCCGCCGTCAGTGCGCCCGCCAGATTGGCCCTGCGTGCCCCCGCGCCGAGACCCGCCTGATCGGCCACCGCCCGCGTCTGCCGCAGCACCGGCAGCACCCGCACCGCGCACCCCTCGCGCCGCAGCCTCGCCGCCGCGGCCAGCGCGATCCGGCGCACCGGGTCGTGCCCGCGCCGCGCGGTGGCCGCCCGCGCCGACGGCACCGGTACCAGCGCCAGCACCCGGCCCGTACCCGGCCGCGCCGTCCGGTCGCCGTCCGCCCGCACCGCCCCTACGCTCAGCGCCAGCGCCCGGCCCAGCGGCGCGGCCAGGGACAGCGCGCCCCGCTCCTTGTGCGCCAGCAGCACGGCCCTGGGCGGCCCCGCGTACTCCACCGCGGCGTACACCACCGGAAGCCCCGCCGGCTCCGGCACGGGCCGCACGGGGCGCGGCACGGCGCCCGCCCCGCACAGCAGGGCCCGGCAGCCCCCGCACAGCACCGCCCGTGCCGTACCGCAGCCGGCACAGACGGCGGGCAGCACCAGGCCGCCCAGCTCCCGCCACAGGCCCCGCAAGGTCTCCACCGCTCCACCGTCCCGCCCGCGCGGGCCGGGTTCTCCGGCCCTACCCCGGGTAGAACGGCGCGGACCCCCGATCGGTCACCAGCTTCCACTGGCTGCGGTCCTGGAGCCGGACGATCCGGTCGCCGGTCTCGGCCAGCAGCGGCAGCGTGTCGTTCTCGGACGCGGCCACCCCGGTCACATCGTTGAGGCCAGGGGTGTTGGAGGACGCCACCGGCGACCCGTCGGTGCCCAGGTACTGCAACTGCTCCGCGCCGTCGGCCGGGCGGCCCACGACCACCAGCCGGCTGACCCCGGCCCACGAGAGGGCCGTCACCTTCTCCAGCACCGGCGTCACCGCGCGCAGCCCCTGCACCGACACCTCGACGGCCTCCCCGACGGCGGCGCGGTGGATCCGCCCCAGCCACAGCGTGGAGGTGTCGTCGTCCCCGGCCAGCAGCATCGCGATCCGCACACCGTCCGAGGAGACCCGCACCGATTCGATGTACCGGCCGGCCGGCAGGTCCGGCACCGGCACCTCCTGCGGGGTGCCCACCCCGCCCGACAGCCGCAGCAGCCGCGGGTTCGCCGGGTCGCGGTCGGCGACCCACAGATCGCCGAGCCCGTCCCAGCTGGGCCGGGACAGCCCGGCCTCCGCGCCGGGCGCGGCGCTCAGCGGCAGCGCCTCGGGCACCGGGTCGGTGCCCCACATCTCGGTGACCAGCAGCGCGGTGCCGTCCTCGGTGACCCCGGCGGCCCGGTTCTCGTCCCGGCTGACCGCCGCCTCCCGCAGCGGCACCGTGCCCTGCCCCAGCGCCCCGGTGACCGGCTGCGGCTCGGCGTCCACGTCGGGCACGGTGATCAGCCGGTCCTCCTCGTCCAGGTAGTACGAGCTGCCCGAGCGCGCGTCCAGCAGGCCGGGCGCCAGGTTCTTCGCCTCGGCCCGGGAGAGCGCGCACAGCCGGGTGCCGGCGGGGTCGGTCAGCCGTACCTCGGAGACCTCGCCCGAGTACTGCGCCTGCACGGTGTGCAGCAGCTGCGCTCCCATCAGCTCGCAGCGGTCGCGGTTCACCCCGGGGTCCACGCCGGTGAGGGCCACCGTCAGCACCCCGGAGTCCATGACGATGGCGTTGCGCTCCGGGACCAGCCCGGCCTCCTGCGGGAACTCGGTGCGCGCCACCGGCGCCAGCCACTCGCCGGGGCCGGACAGCAGCTCGCCGACCGCCTCCCCGATGGGGTCGATGCGCCACCGTACGTAGATCGGGTCGGCGACCAGCGTCTGGCCCAGCTCCCCGGCCTTGCCGGACTCGGGCCCCAGATCGGCGTAATAGAACGTGTTCACGGAGTGGTAGTTGCGCTGGAAGTCGGCCGCGCTCATCACGAGCCCGTCCGGCAGCTCGTCGATCCGCCACTCGCCCTCGACCCGCTTCAGCCGGAACGACGCCTGGTAGGCACCCTCCTGCGGGGTGTAGCCGTGCGCGGTGTCCACCGTCGCCAGCAACGTGCCGCTCAGCTCCACCACCGCCGTCTGCGCCACCTGCTCGGCGCCCGCGTCCTGCCCCTCGCCCGGCTGCTCGCCCTCCGGGAGCCGGCTGGTGGTGTCCGGCCCCGACGCCAGCACCGTCGTACTCGCGAACGGGTCCCACACCTGCTGCCGCTGCGGCGTCAGATACTCGCGCGCCGTGTCGAACTGCGCCTCGTCGCTGGTGATCGCCTCCAGGAAACCCCGGACGATCTGCTGCTGCGTCGCGTTCTCCTGCGGCGAGACCCCGAAGATCCGCACCGGCGACTCGTTCTCCGCCCGGTCAGCCGTCTCCACCCGCTGCACCGGACCGCTGGAGGGCATCGAGGCGCAGCCGCCCACCAGCAACCCGCCGGCCAGCAGCAGCCCCAACGACCGCACACCCCCGCGCCACCGCTCACCTGCCACGGCCACTGTCCTCCCCGGGCTCCGCCGTCCGGCCGGCCGGCGCACCGGCCCGCGCCTGCGTACCGCCCCGGCCCTGCGCCGGGATCGCCGCCACCCGCCGCGCGTCCGCCGGCTCCAGCGGCAGCGGGGAACCGCGCAGCACGCCGCCCGCCGCCTTCGGCAGCGTCAGCCGGAACTGCGCCCCGCGGCCCGGCTCGCCCCACGCCTCCAGCCGGCCGCCGTGCAGCCGGGCGTCCTCGATCGCGATCGACAGGCCGAGCCCGGTGCCCCCGGTGGTACGGGCCCGGGCCGGGTCCGCCCGCCAGAACCGGTTGAACACCCGCTCCGCCTCGCCCTCGCCGAGCCCGATCCCGTAGTCGCGCACCGCGAGCGCCACCGCCGTACCGTCCTCGCCCTCCGCGAGCCGCACCACCACGTCACGGCCCTCGCCGTGCTCGATGGCGTTGACCACCAGATTGCGCAGCACCCGCTCGATCCGCCGCGCGTCCACCTCGGCCACCACCGGCCGCTCCGCGCCGCGCACCAGCAGCCGGCTGCCCTTGCGCTCCGCCAGCGGCTCCGCGCCCTCGACCACCCGGTGCACCACGTCCCGCAGATCGCTGTGGTCCGCCTCCAGGCTCGCGGCGCCCGCGTCGAACCTGCTGATCTCCAGCAGATCCGCAAGCAGCGACTCGAACCGCTCGACCTGCCCCAGCAGCAGCTCCGCCGAGCGCGCCGTCACCGGGTCGAACTCCTCGCGCGCCTCGTGGATGACCTCGGCCGCCATCCGCACCGTCGTCAGCGGGGTCCGCAGCTCGTGCGACACATCCGACACGAAGCGGCGCTGCATCCGGGAGAGTTCCTCCAGCTGGGAGATCTTCAGCTGGAGATTGCGGGCCATCTTGTTGAACGACTCACCGAGCCGGGCGATGTCGTCCTCGCCGGAGACCTTCATCCGCTCCATGAGCCGCCCGGCCGCCAGCCGCTCGGCGATCCCGGCCGCCATCCGCACCGGCGTCACCACCTGCCGCACCACCACCCAGGCGATCGCGCCCAGCAGCACCACCAGGAAGATCCCGGCCGTCGCGATGGTCCCCATCACCAGGCTGAGCGACTTCTCCTCCTGCGTGAACGGGAAGAGGTAGTACAGCTGGTACTGGCCGTTCTCGTTGTCCGTCAGCCGCCGCCCCACGATCAGCGCCGCCTCGGAGCTGCCGTCCGGCCGCACGATCGTCCCGTACTGCCGGTGCGTGGCCGGATCGCGGTCCAGCGCCTGCCGCAGCTCCGCCGGGATGCTCTCCTCCGGCCGGATGTCGGCCGAGGCCCGCGGCCCGCGCAGCGCCGGGCCCGCCTCACTCACGAACGGGGTGGACGACAGCTGCGAGCTGAGCGCCACCACCGAGTACACGCCCTGGCCGCCGGACGCCAGCTGCTCCACGATCCCGGTGATCCACGACCCCGGATCGACCGCCTGCCCCGCCCCCGGGTCCGAGCTGTCCGGCGCGCTGGCGGCCAGATCCTCCGCCACCGCGAACCCGCCGTCCGCCTGGCTGATCGCCGTCTGCCGCTTGGCCTCCAGCAGACCGTTGCGCACCTGCCCCATGACGACGATGCCCAGCACGAGCACCACCGCCACCGACATCAGCAGCGTGGTCGCCACCACCCGCAGCTGGATATTGCGGCGCCACAGGCGCAGCACCGGCAGCAGCGGGCCACGCGCCCACCGGCCGAATATCCGTATCGCGGGCTGCGCCCGGCCGCTCGTCGCCCCTTCGGGGAGCAGCCGGGATCCACGCCGCCACAGCCGGGTGCCCACCTAGGCAGCCCCGGCCTTGTACCCGACCCCCCGTACGGTCACGACGATCTCCGGGCGCTCCGGGTCCTTCTCGACCTTGGAGCGCAGCCGCTGCACATGCACGTTCACCAGGCGGGTGTCGGCCGCGTGCCGGTACCCCCACACCTGCTCCAGCAGCACCTCGCGGGTGAACACCTGCCACGGCTTGCGGGCCAGCGCCACCAGCAGATCGAACTCCAGCGGGGTCAGCGAGATCGTCGCCCCGCCGCGCTTCACCGAGTGCCCGGCCACATCGATCACCAGATCGCCGATGGCCAGCTGCTCGGGCGCGGGCTCCTCGGACCGGCGCAGCCGCGCCCGGATCCGTGCCACCAGTTCCTTGGGCTTGAACGGCTTCACGATGTAGTCGTCCGCGCCGGACTCCAGGCCGACGACGACGTCCACCGTGTCGCTCTTCGCCGTGAGCATGACGATCGGCACACCGGATTCACCCCGGATCAGCCGGCACACCTCGATGCCGTCCCGTCCGGGCAGCATGAGGTCGAGCAGCACCAGGTCCGGCTTGATCTCCCGGAAGGCCGCCAGCGCCTTGTCGCCATCTGCCACGAACGACGGTTCGAATCCCTCGCCGCGCAGCACGATGCCCAGCATCTCCGCCAGCGCGGTGTCGTCATCGACGACGAGTACGCGTCCCTTCATGCCTTCATCATCCCATCCCCTGATCGTGACTTCCCCGAACGTGATCTGGAACACATCCCGAGCGGGCCGCTGTCCAGCCGGGTACGGGAACTACCACGGCCCGCAGCACCCGGCGGACCACCGTGGCACCATGAGCATCCAGATCCCGTTGAATCGACAAACACCCAGCGATACGAGCGTAGGAGTACGAAGCCGTGAGTGACGCGCCAGGCTGGACCTCGCCCGGCTCCCAGCCGCCCGAGCAGGACCCGGACCGCACCACGGCACCCGCTCCGCCCCCGCACCAGCAGCAGCCGCAGCAGCCGCAGCCGCAGCCGCAGCCGCAGGGCTGGACGGCCGGCCCCGGCGTCCCGCCCCAGCCCGGCCCGCAGGCCCCGTACGGACAGCAGGGCCCGTACGGCCAGCAGCCGCCGTACGGGCAGCAGCCCGGCTACGGCCAGCAGCCCCCCGCCGGCTGGGGCGCACCGCCCCCCGCCTGGGGCCCCCGCGAGTACGCCGCCAAACCCGGCGTCATCCCGCTGCGCCCGCTCGGCCTCGGCGAGATCCTCGACGGCGCCGTCTCCACCGCCCGCGCCCACTGGCGCACCGTCCTGGCCATCTCCCTCGGCATCGCCGTCGTCATCCAGCTGCTCTCCAGCGTCGCCATGAAGCTGTGGCTCTCCGAGAACTCCGGCTTCGCCGCCCTGGAGAACAACCCCGACCCCACCACCGAGGAACTCCGCGACGGCCTCGCCGACCTCGGCGCCTTCTCCTCCGTCGCCGGCATCGCCACCCTCATCGGCAGCGTCCTGGCCACCGCCATGCTCACCATCGTCGTCAGCCGCGCCGTCCTCGGCCGCAGCGTCACCCTCGGCGAAGCCTGGGACGACTCCCGCCGCCAGCTCCACCGCCTCCTCGGCCTCACCCTGCTCACCGGCCTCATCGTGGTCGCCGCCGTCGCCGTCCCCGTCCTCCTCGGCGTCCTCCTCGGCAGCCCCCCCATCGCCATCCTCGGCCTCATCGGCGGCATCGTCCTCGCCGTCTGGCTGTGGGTCCGGCTCTCCCTCGCCGCCCCCGCCCTGATGCTGGAACGCCAGGGCGTCTTCACCGCCCTGCGCCGCTCCTACAAGCTCGTCAGCGACTCCTGGTGGCGCATCTTCGGCATCCAGCTGCTCATCACCGTGCTCGTCACCATCGTCGCCGGCATGCTGGACATCCCGTTCACCGTCATCGCCGAAATCGTCGGCTCCGACGGCGGCTTCGACAGCTTCATCAGCGGCTCCCTCAGCGACCTCACCTGGACCTACCTGCTGATCTCCGGCATCGGCGCCGTCATCTCCTCCGCCATCACCCTCCCCATCAGCGCCGGCGTCACCGCCCTCCTCTACATCGACCAGCGCATCCGCCGCGAAGCCCTCGACCTGGAGCTGGCCCGCGCCGCGGGCATCACCCCCCAGCCGGGAAGCTGACACCATGCGGGGGGACGGGCCGACGGGGAGAGCGACACCATGAACAGCACCGGCACGGCCATGGCCATGGCCCACACCCTGGCCACGGCCGGCGACAGCGCGACGGAACCACCCCTCACCATCGGCCGCGAGGCCGCCCGCGAGGCGGCCGAACGCGAACTCTCGAAACAGATCTACGCCGAACACGAACCCGGCCTCGTCCGCCGCGTCTTCACCTGGGTCATCGACCGCGTCTTCGGCGCCCTCGAATCCGTCGCCTTCCACGCCCCCGGCGGCTGGCTCGGCCTGCTGATCATCGCCCTCCTCGCCATCGGCCTCCTCCTCGCCCTCCGGCTGCGCCTCGGCGCCCTGCGCACCGCACGCGGCGCCGCCACCGGCGCGCTCTTCACCGACCGCCCCCGCACCGCCGCCGAACACCGCGCCGCCGCCGAACACTTCGCCCAGGCCGGACAGTGGGACCAAGCCGTCCAGGAACAGCTGCGCGCCCTCGTCCGCTCTCTCGAAGAACGCGCCCTCCTCGACACCCGCCCCGGACGCACCGCGGGCGAAGCCGCCGACGAAGCCGCCCGCGTCATGCCCGCCCTCGCCCCCCGACTGCGCGCCGCCGCCACCACCTTCGGCGCCGTCACCTACGGCGGACGCCACGCCACCCCCGCCGACCACCACGAACTGCGCGACCTCGACACGACCGTGCTGCGCACCAAGCCCGACCTCACCGGAGCCGCCCGATGACCGCCACCGGCACCGGCCCCGGCACCGGCCCCGCCACCACCGCGCCCGCGACCGCGACCGGCGACACCCCCGGCACGGGCACCGGCAGCTCCGTCTCCCCCACCGCCCGCCGCATCTGGCTCCGCAGCCGCGGCCTGCTCGTCGCCGCCGCCGTCCTCGTCCTCACCGGCCTCGTCCTCGCCCTGCTCCGCTCCGGCGACAACAGCGCCCTCCACCCCTCCTCCGCCGCCCCGCTCGGCAGCCGGGCCATCAACCAGCTCCTCACCGACCACGGCGTCGACATCACCGTCGCCACCACCTCCGAGGAAGCCCTGGCCGCCCTCCGCCCCGGCACCACCCTCCTCATCACCCACCCCGAAGACTTCACCCCCGAACGCCGCGAGACCCTGCACCGCGCGACCCAGCGCACCGGCACCCGCACCGTCCTCGTCGCCGCGGGCCCCGGCACCACCGCCGTCTTCGCCCCCGGCACCGAGGCCATCGGGCACCTCCCCACCGGCGAACTCGACCCCGGCTGCACCACCGATCTCACCGACCGCGCCGGCAGCGCCCAACTCGGCGGCTACGGCTACCTGCCGCCCACCGACCCGGCCACCGACCCCACCACCCTCGCCTGCTACCCGTACGAGGGACTGCCCACCCTCCTCACCCTCGACGCCGGCGCCCCCACCGAAACCGTCCTGCTCGGCGCCCCCGACATCCTCCACAACCAGAGCCTGGCCGACCACGGCAACGCCTCCCTCGCCCTCCAGCTCCTCGGCGCCCGCGACCACCTCGTCTGGTACCTGCCCACCGGCGCCGAAGCCCCCGGCTCCGACGACGAACGCAGCCTCACCCAGCTCATGGCCCCCGGCTGGCGCTGGGCCGCCCTGCAACTCGCCATCGCCGCCGCCCTCGCCGCCTTCTGGCGCGGCCGGCGCCTGGGCCCCGTCCTCACCGAACGGCTCCCCATCACGGTGCGCGCCGCCGAGACCACCGAGGGCCGCGCCCGGCTCTACCACCGCAACGGCGCCCGCGACCGCGCCGCCGACGCCCTGCGCACCGCCGCCCGTGGCCGGCTCGCCCCCCGCGTGGGCCTCCCCGCCGCAGCCGCCCACACCCCCGACACCCTGGTCCCCGCCCTCGCCGCCCACACCGGGCAGCCCGGCCACGACCTGCACCAGCTCCTCTTCGGCCCGCCACCCGCCGACGACCCCGCGCTCGTGGCCCTCGCCGACGCCCTCGACGCCCTGGAAAACCGCCTCACCCCCGACCGCCCCGAGACCACCGACACCACCAAGACCAGCGACACCACCGACACCACCGACACCGCGAAGGACCCGCGCCAGTGACCAGCCCGACCGGACCCGCCGAGCCCGCCCCCGCCTCCCCGCGCACCGCCCTGGAAGCCCTGCGCGGCGAGATCGGCAAGGCCGTCGTCGGCCAGGACGCCGCCGTCACCGGCCTCGTCGTCGCCCTGCTCTGCAAGGGTCACGTCCTCCTCGAAGGCGTCCCGGGCGTCGCCAAGACCCTGCTGGTCAAGACCCTCGCCACCGCACTCGAACTCGACACCAAGCGCGTCCAGTTCACCCCCGACCTGATGCCCTCCGACATCACCGGCTCCCTCGTCTACGACACCCGCACCGCCGAGTTCTCCTTCCAGCCGGGCCCCGTCTTCACCAACCTCCTCCTCGCCGACGAGATCAACCGCACCCCGCCCAAGACCCAGGCGTCCCTCCTGGAGGCCATGGAGGAACGCCAGGTCTCCGTCGACGGCACCCCCCGCCCGCTGCCCGAGCCCTTCCTCGTCGCCGCCACCCAGAACCCCGTCGAGTACGAGGGCACCTACCCCCTCCCCGAAGCACAGCTCGACCGCTTCCTCCTCAAGCTCACCCTGCCGCTGCCCACCCGCGAGCAGGAAGTCGACGTCCTCAACCGGCACGCCGCCGGCTTCGACCCCCGCGACCTCGGCGCCGCCGGCGTCCGCACCGTCGCAGGCCCGGACGAACTCGCCGCCGCCCGCGCCGAGGTCGCCCAGGTCACCGTCTCCCCCGAGATCAGCGGCTACGTCGTGGACCTCTGCCGCGCCACCCGCACCTCCCCCTCCCTCGCCCTCGGCGTCTCCCCGCGCGGCGCCAAGGCCCTGCTCTCCACCGCCCGCGCCTGGGCCTGGCTCTCCGGCCGCACCTACGTCATCCCCGACGACGTCAAGGCCCTCGCCCTGCCCACCCTCCGGCACCGCGTCCGGCTGCGCCCGGAGAGCGAGATGGAGGGCATCACCGCCGACACCGTCATCAACGGCCTCCTCGCACACGTCCCGGTTCCCCGCTGATGGCCCTGACCGGACGCACCGCCCTCATCGCCGCCCTCGGCGCGCTGATCGCCGGGCTGCTGCCCGGCTGGACCGGCATCGCCGTCGTCGGCCTGCCCCTGCTCGCCGCCATCGGCTACGACCTGCTGCGCGCCGCCCCGGTCCGTACGCTGCACCTCTCCCGGCCCGCCACCCAGTCCATCCGGCTCGGCGAGACGGCGGACGTCGAACTGACCGTCACCAACCCGTCGGGCCGGGACCTCCGGGCGGAGCTGCGCGATGCCTGGCCGCCCAGCAGCTGGCAGCCCGGCGGCGCGTACGCGGCCTCCCGCCACCGCCTGACCGTCCCCGCCGGCGAACGCCGCCGCGTCACCACCGTGCTCCACCCCACCCGCCGCGGCGACCGGCAGGCGGCCCGGGTGACCGTACGCTCCCACGGGCCGCTCGGACTGGCTGCCCGCCAGGGCAGCCACCACGTCCCCGGTACGGTGCGGGTCCTGCCGCCGTTCAGCAGCCGCAAACACCTGCCGTCCAAGCTGGCCCGGCTGCGCGAACTCGACGGCCGCACCAGCGTGCTGCTGCGCGGCGAGGGCACCGAGTTCGACAGTTTGCGCGACTACGTGCCCGGCGACGACATCCGCTCCATCGACTGGCGGGCCACCGCCCGCCAGTCCGCGGTCGCCGTCCGCACCTGGCGGCCCGAACGCGACCGCCATCTCCTGCTCGTCCTGGACACCGGCCGCACCTCGGCCGGCCGGGTCGGCGACATCCCGCGTCTGGACGCGGCGATGGACGCCACCCTGCTGCTGACCGCGCTGGCCGCCCACGCCGGCGACCGCGTCGACCTGCTGGCCTTCGACCGCCGCACCCGCGCCTCGGTACGGGGCCGCACCGGCAAGGACGTGCTGCCGGCCGTGGTCCAGGCCCTGGCCCCGCTCGAACCGGCGCTGATCGAGAGCGACATGAACGCCCTGGCCACCGCAGCCCGGGCCGGCGCCCCGCGCCGCTCCCTGATCGTGCTGTTCACGTCCCTGGACACCGCACCGGTGGAGATGGGACTGCTCCCGGTGCTGCCGCAGCTGACACAGCGCCACACGGTGCTGGTCGCGGCGGTGGCGGACCCCCGGATCGAGGAGATGCGCACGGCCCGGGGCACCGCCCCCGCCGTGTACGAGGCGGCGGCAGCGGCCCAGCACGAGGCCGAACGCCACCGGACGAAGGCCCGGCTGGCCCAGCTCGGCGTCACGGTGGTGGAGGCCCCGCCGGCCGATCTCCCCCCGGCGGTGGCGGACGCCTACCTGGCGCTGAAGGCCGCCGGCCGCCTCTGACCATCTCCCGGAGGGGAAAGGCGCGGAGGGGCGGCCCGCTCAGCCGGACAGCCGCTCCCCTCCCCCGCCCCGGCAGTCCCCCGGAACGCTCCCCCGTCACGGTGGTGGAGGCCCCAGCCCCCAGCCCTCGGCCGGCGCCCGGTACGACCCGTCCCGTGGCTTCCGGGGCACGTTCTTCCTCTTCTCGGGCTGGTGGTGATACGCCACCGAGCCGGCCCCCGTCCCGCTTTCCCCGTTCCCGGGAATGGGGGAAAGAAATGTCCCCACAAACGCAAGTGAGCCCTACCGGATATCCGGTAGGGCTCACTTGCTATCAATAATTGTTCGGCGGCGACCTACTCTCCCACACGGTCCCCCATGCAGTACCATCGGCGCTGGAAGGCTTAGCTTCCGGGTTCGGAATGTAACCGGGCGTTTCCCCTCCGCCATGACCACCGAAACACTAAAAGGTTGTCATCGAAGAAAAAATTTCACAGTGGACGCGAGCATCTGAGGACAAGCCCTCGGCCTATTAGTACCAGTCAACTCCACCTCTCACAAGGCTTCCATATCTGGCCTATCAACCCTGTCGTCTACAGGGAGCCTTACCCCATCAAGTGGGTGGGAGCCCTCATCTCGAAGCAGGCTTCCCGCTTAGATGCTTTCAGCGGTTATCCCTCCCGAACGTAGCCAACCAG
>NZ_FPAB01000017.1 GCF_900116145.1 Streptomyces harbinensis
CCGGGTGCATCAGCCGGCCCCCGCGGTCGGCGACGTCGAGTTGCTGGAGCAGGCGGGGCAGCGCTCGATGCGCGCGCCGTGCTCGGCCAGCAGCATCTCCAGCTCGGCGGCCGTGAGGGTGGGCTCGCCGGGGAACCAGCAGCCCGCCTGATGCAGCACGCCCGCACGAGGGCGGCCGACGCGGCGGCGGCGCCACTGCACCCACCACCCCGGCGCAGCCGCCGCTGCGGCCTCCCGCTCCTCGGCCGCCGCGATCTCGTCCTCCACCGCGCGCAGTTGCACGGCGAGCCAGGCCCGCAGGACCCGGAGACGGGGAAGATCAGACGGCAATTCGCTCACATGTACGAATCGTAGGGCAGGGAGGCCGACCCGGTGCTACGGGGTTGACGTGCAGGTCAGCGGGCCGCGCGGGCTGGTCAACCTCGAAGGCGGCGGCCGAAGAAACCCCTCCGGCCGGCTTCCTCGTCGGTCCGGGCGCCACGTCCGGGGCGAGCGGCATGGTCCGCGCGGCTGTCCTCGGGCTGGTAGAGGGGCCGTCCCGCCCGCCCAGGGCTCGCGGCCGACGGGCTCGACGCCCCAGCGTCCAAGGGCGCGGCGGGCGGATGCTGACCTCGACAACCCGGTCGGAGCGACCGGGTTGTCGAGGTAGCGCTCAGGCGGGGACCTTGTGGCCCTTGCCGATCAGGGCGCGCAGCACCTCCAGGGCCATGAGGACGCCGTAGTTCTCCAGGACCGCAGCCCGGGCGCACCACGTCCGTCATGGCGCTCCTGGTGGGCCCACCAGGTCGTCACGCCCTGGGCCGTGTCCCGCAGGGCGTCCACCACCGTGGTGCGGTGGACTTCGTAGGCGGTGTCGTGCTCTCCGATCCCGTCCCAGTCTCGCTGGCGGGTGGTGTAGACAGCGCCGCTGCCGGACAGGTCGGCCACCACTGTGCCGCCCGACGAGTCTGCGGGCTGGAGGTACATTCCCAGGTCGGGGAGCTCCAGCGGGGTGATGGCCTGGGACCGGGCGAACACGCGGGCGGCGTCCCGGTCGGCGATCGCGGCCAGGATCCGCTGAGGCGCCCGGTACGCCCCAGGACACGGCTGCCGCACCGGCGCAGTGGGAGGACGAAGGTGACGAACCCGGACCCGCGGCAAGCCCCCCGCTGATCGGTAGGCCGGGAAGGGCGCTCCGGGCAACCGCGGGATGGCCGGAGAGGTCGCTATTGACCGGACATTCATCAAATGCTTATCCATGTCGCCCACGCTGAGCGTGACAAGAACACTTCTCAGATGAGGAGAATCGACGTGAACCGCATCAAGAAGTTCTTCGGCGTGGCCTCGGCCGGCGTCCTGATGGCCGGCGTGCTCGTGGGCGGCACTGTCGCAACAGCTGGCACCGCCCACGCAACGCCGTCCGACTGCCAGCGGTACCTCCAGGACCGCGGATACAGCATGACCTCCGACCGGATCGACGGGTGCGCCTACGGCGCCCGCGACGGGATCGTCCGCCTCTTCTGTGTGGCACTCCTCAACAACTCGGGCGTAAGCCAGAGCCACACGGAGACCGCCTGCCGCTTGGCCGCCGCCTGACCTCACGCCCGAGCCAGCCGGACTCCCAGTCGGGGCCCGCACCGTGGAGGACAACGGTGCGGGCCCCGCTGCGCGTCCGGCCGCCCCCGCCCGTGACGGCCGGGTGCAGAAGTGGCAGGGGAGCCACGCGGCCAAGTGCCCGGGGGCGGGCCCCGCCCCGGAGAAGCGGGGGTTCTTCCGCCGCCGATGACCTGCACAAAGCGGGGCCCTTCCGACCGAACCGGCAGGGCCCCGCTCCATGAGCGTAACGAACGGCGCCCCCGCCACCTCCTCTCGGGCGGCGGGGGCCGTGTCGTGCCCAGGGCCCGGTCGGGGTCGGCGAGGGTTCATCGGCTCCGCCGGGGCCGCCGGGCCGGAGTCGGATTCGGGCGGTCCGGAGCCGACCCACCGCGCGGTGAACACCGCGCCTCCGCAACGCCCCGAGCCTGGCTACGCCTCCGTTCCTCGGGCCGTCCCCTTCATCGGCTGGCCCACGCGGCCCGGAGACCGACGCGAGGCTGGACCGTACGTACCGGCCCAGGCTCGCCGAACCTCGCTCTGCGGCGGCCCGGGACCCGGTTCAGGCTCCGGGCGCCTCATCATGGCGGGCCCGGCACCGGATCAGGACCTCCGCGCAGCCGAGCAACGCGACGGCGGCGATAGTGGCCACCAGCATGACCGTCCAGGCGACGGCCTGCACGGTCGACTCGGACCGGTAGACGTGCGGCGCGAGCACGGCCATCGTGACGGCGAGTCCACCGAGCGCGGCCAGCATGACGATTCTCAAGACGTTCTCCTGCTGGGTCAGGCCGGGTCAGCCGGCGACGTGTTCGGGGACAGGGTGTCGATCAGGTTCCGGGACAGCGCCGGCGGCAGGAGCCACAGGCCCGTGAAGCCCATGGTGGTGACCATCGCGGTGAACAGCGCGGCCTCCACATCCGGGGTCGTGGAACCGAAGACGCCGACCAGGAACGACAGAGCGGTCACGAAGACCATCGGAACCCACCAGCCGGTGCGGCCCAGGAGGAACGGACGGCTCGCGGTGCTCCACCACCAGGACACGCTGGACATCAGCGTGAAGCTGAACGCCGCGCACGGCACCACGATCGGCAGCCAGAAGCCCAGCGCGTCCTCGGCGGGCAGTTGCTCGCTCACCCGGCCGCTCACGTGGACCAGGAACTACATGTAGAGCGGGACGCTGATCAGCACGTCCAGCCACACCAGTACCCGCACCGCCCGCTCGGCCACGCGGTACGCCTTCGTCTTCGCCATGGCCCGGACGGTAGTGACCAGGCCACGGCACCACCGGGCGTTCCCGAAAACGAGCCACCATCGAGCGACATCGGTACCGCCTCCACAGCGTCGGGTGGGGTACCACGGCGCCGGCTGGAGTCGTACCGTTGGCCCCGGAACACCCGAGGAGGGCGAGATGGCGACCACGATCTGGAACACCTACGTCGACGGCGAGTGCGTGGAACTGCCGGCGACCATAGACGACATCCGGGCCGCCCTCCCCGCGGAGCGACACTCCGAGTTCGAGCGGGCGGTCGGCGCCGCCGCCCCCGCGGACCTGCACCTGCTCCTCGGACACTGGGCGCTGGAGACCCGGCCGGACATCCGCGCCCGGGACGCGGCCACCTTCGCGCGCGTGGAGGCCGGCGACTTCACCGGCTTCACCGCGGCCGAGGACCTGATCGAGTGAGCCGATACCGCCTCCAGTACAGCAATGAAGCCCGCGACGCCCTGCGCAAGATGTCCACCGCCCGCCGCGCCGGATTCGAGCAGGCGATCAACGAGGTTGCCACCGATCCCTACCGGCACGGAATAGCTCTCGGAGGCGACCGCGACCGCCGCGAAGCCTCTCTCGCCGGCACGGTCACCGTGTACCTGGTCAGCGCCGGTGTTCCGGTTGTCAGCGTCGTACGGATCGTCCACGCCGACTGAGCTGTTCTCCGAGGAGACTGCAAGGCCCGCACGCCGAAGGTGCGGGCCCTTTTCCTTGTGGGCGCTCCCGCCGGCCCGGCCGGCGTCATGGGTTTCCGCCAGGCCGGGCAAGGTTGTCCGGAAAGCGTTGCCTCTATCGAGTTAACACTGTTGCAGGATGGGGGATCAAAGTGCTGCACTATTGAGCAACGCCAAAGTAAAGCAGGGGGCAACACCTTGACGCGCATCCGTCCGCTCGCCAACGGCATCCGGACCGACCACCCCGTCCCGGGCCTTCCGTTCGTCGACGACTCCCACATCCCACTCGACGACGGGCCCGAAGCCATCGAGGCCGTCGGCCGCAACAAGGCCCAGGGCATGTGGGGCCGCTTCGACCTCGAACGATCCACCGGCGGCTGGCGGGCCTTCACCACGGACCCGATCCGCCACTCCCTCGCATGGGCTGTCCGGTACCACCCCGACCACGGCCGGACCGTGCTCCTGGTCAACAACCGCAACACCTCCTCCCTGCACAGCGACTGGACCGGCGGCCCTCTGCTGTACCGTGCCGGCGGCTACTGGTGGGACGGCACCACCTGGTACCGGCCCGGCCAGGTGTGGAACCCGGTCAGCCAGGACCACGAACGCCGCAAGGCCAACGCGGCGGTCACCGTCACCGCCGCCGACACGCTCGACACCCGCGCCCAGCCCGCCAACGCCCACCTGGAGAAGATCGCCACCTTCGACCCCGAAGCACCGGCGCCGGACAACTGGCCCGACCACCTCGCCCTGTGGGCGCACCACCACCAGCGGCAGGCCCTGGCGTTGCCGCTCAACCGGTGCGTCGTCAACCTGGCCAGCCCCGAACTCTCCGGCGACCAACTGCTGGGCGTCCCCGAAATGGCCCAGCTCGCCGGCATCAGCCCCTCCACCCTGCGCGGCTACATCTCCCGCAACACGGCCGACGTCCCCCTCCCCCAGGCCACCGTCGGCGGCCGAGCTCAGTGGTCCCGCCCCGTCGCAGAGGACTGGGTGGAATCCCGGCAGCGCTCGGCGGACGGCATCCGCGAAGCCATGTCCGCCGGCGACCGGGACAAGCTCTCACCGGGCGCCGCGCACATCCGGGACCGGTTCGCGGAGGACTTCTACGGCACCCTGTGGGGGCAGCCGGACACCCGCAAGCGCTGGGCCCTCCGGCACCGCAACCCGGCATCGGTCCGGGAAGTCGCCGACCTCCTCGCGTGGAGCGTGGCGGCCAGCCTCAACCACATCCTGCCCACCGGCGTCCTCGGATCAACGATCCGGCACGCGGTCCTCGACGACTTCGCCTACGTCATGGACCTGCGCGACGAGGACGATCTGAAGAAGGCGGCCAAGGAACCGTACTGGTGGGACCTGAACCTCACACCCGATGTCGCGAAAATGCTCGACTGGTACATCCAGCACCACCCCGACTCCGCTCGGTGGACGATCGGCGACATCCTCCGCGAGGCGAACGCACGCTGGGGAGTACCCGCTCACGCCACCGGCAGCGCGCTGCGGAACTCGCTGTCCATGGACGGCCAGATGAGCAAGGAAGACCTCAATAAGTACTTCGAACTGGTCATCCCCCGAGAATCGACCACCTGACAGCCACCCTCCAAGAAGGCGCCCGGTCCCGGGACGGTACCGGCAGGGCGACGGACACACCGACCACCGTAAGGAGAAGACAGCAATGGAGACCGTATGGCTCGTGGTCAGGGGCGAGGACCCCGGTGCGACCCCGTGCGCGGACCGCGAAGCCGCGATGCGGTACGCCACCCTCAAGTGGATCGAGGATGAGTACAACGGCGAAGACGCCGAAGCCACCTCGCTCCGGTGGGAGGACGACGAGCTGATGGACGACTCCCAGCCGGACTGGCCGGGCACCGGATGGGCCGTATTCAAGGCCCCCGTCATCACCACCAACAGCCTCCACCGCTGAACCCGGAGAAGGCGACATCCTCTTCCAGACGCAATCGTCGCTCCCCGTTGTCCGTCGACTGGAAAACCCCGAGGGGGCGGTTTCATACGCGGCCGAACGCGATCGCCTGGCCGCCCTCGCCGCCGACTGCGAGGGACGGTCGTGACCTACGCACCTGCGGCCTGAACCTGAGCTGAACGGTGCGGTGACGGACGACGTGTCTGTCACTGCATCGCTGTCAGTGGTGGTGGGGAGTATGGGGTGGTCGATGGATGAGCGGAGGGGTGGGTGCCATGTCCGGCACGGGACAGAGTCCGGTCGAGAAGTACGCCGCGTTGCGGCGGAACGTCGCGCACCGGTGCGAGGAAATCGGAGAGCTGGAGCACGGGGAGCTGGAGTTCAACCGGGTCTACGACGAGCTGGTGCGGACCACCCACCAGCTCGTCGCGGCGGGGGAGCGGCTTCCTGCGGAGGTCGCGGCGCTGCGCGCGGCGGAAGCTGAGCCGGACCGGTTGCTGAGCGAGCGGATCGTGCGGTGGTCCTGGGGGTCGCAGACCGCCGCCGCCGTCGTGCTGGTCGGGCTCGTAGTGTTCATCCCGTCGTGGTCGGCGGGCTGGCTGGCGCTGCTGATCCCGCACACCGCGGCGCTGGTCGCCGGCTGCCGGATGAGGGTGCCCACCGCCATGCACGACGCCCGCCGGATCGGCGCCTACCTGCTCCACGGGGTGTGCGCGTTGATGATCCTGCTCGTGGCCGGCGTGCTGTCGATGTGGATCATCATCGGAATCGTCATCGGCTGGGTGGTGGTCGCCGGCGCGTCCCTGGCCGACGAAGGCGCGACCGGGACGGGGGCGCGGCGATGAGCTACACCTCCTACTCCGCTACCCCGGACAAGGACTGGGGCCCCGACATCCGGGGACTGGAGCACCGCGTACGCGGCCTCGATGACCGTGTCGATGATGTCGAGCGCGAACAGCAGGGGACACAGACCCGACTCGGCGATGTCCACGACCTCGGCTACGAACTCCGGCGGCTGCGGGAATCGCTCGACACAGTCGAGAACACCGCCGAAGACGCCCGGGACGAGCTGGCCGAACACATCAGCGACACCGCCCACGAGCTGAACCGGCTCAAGGCCCGCCTCCAGGCGCTGGAGGCGCTGGTCCGCACCGATCCGGACGCGCCCGTCGCCGACCTGGACACCGTGGAACCCGCATGGGCAGAGCTGGCCGCCGCCTTCCGCGCCGGACAGCTCGCCGAAGCCGGGCTGCTCTCCGACCACCAGCGGCAGCTGCACACCAATGCGATCCAGTACCACCGCGGCGCCGTGCAGCAGCAGCGCGACGCCCGGGACCGCGTCATCGCCGCCGCCCGCACCCTGGCCACCACAGAGCCCGGGTCCAAGGGGCACCGCGCCGCGGCCGACGAGTTCGCCAAGGCGCTGGAAGCCGACAGCAGCGCAGCCCAGCGCCACGGGAACCTCGCGATGAACATGGTCAAGGCCCGCGCGGCCCTCGAAAACGACGACAAACGCCGCGTCGAAGCCGGCCCGCCCATCGAGGCCGGCCGCCGCGCCGAACTCCAGCTGACCCAGGCCATGCGCCGCCGGCTGGCCGCCGCACTGCGAGACCGCGCGACGCTGCCGATGTGGTTCGTCACCCCCTTCGGCCCGGTGCCCCCCGCCCGCGGAACGGAGAAGTGGATGAACCTCGCGGTCGCCGTGCTGGTCTACCGGGTCACCCACTCGGTCACCGACCAGGTCCTCGCCCTCGGACCGACCCCCGCCCCGACCGCCCAGCACTTCCACCAGCACCAGGACCTGGCACAGAAGCTCCGCAAGCGGAGCTGAGCCGCTCCGCCGCCAGCTGCTCGGTACGGGGCAGCCGAGCACGGGCCGATCATGGGCGGGCCGGGACGATGTGTTCGTCCGGGCTCGCCCGAACCCTGGGCGAGGACGGATTCAGCGCCACGGTCCGCCACGACCTCGACTTCGCCGAACCGGGCACGCCGACCGGGTGCCCGTGGTGGGTGCGCATCACCGGCCGCATCATCCAGGTCGCGCCCACCGGCTGAACTCAGCCCACCAGGACGCCCCCGCCCCGGCACCAGACCCGCCAGGGACGGGGCACCGCCCCCAACTTCCCCCGCGCCAGCGATTCAGCAGGCAGTCGCCCGCCCCGGACGCCTGCGGATCTCATCGCCCGATTGCCGACGGGTTCAGCTGACGGCATGCAGGGACCTGCGGCGGCGGGCGGCGGCGGCCTTCTTCGCGGCGGCCAGGTCCTTGCGCTTCTCGCGCTGGCGGGCGAGCTGGTCCTCGTAGTCGGCGACGGCCCGGTGGTAACCGGCGATGTAGCCCTGGGCGTCAAGGCGATCTTCCGGGGGCATCGCGTTGACGGCGGCCACGGCGTCCTGCGGCGAGTGGTAGCCAGCCAACATCGGGTTGATCTGGTAGACGCCGTTGCGGACCTTCCACACCAGCCGCGCCAGCTCCAGACGACGCAGCGCCGCGTTCGCGCTCGGGCGGCTGAGGCCCAGCATCCCGCCGATGCTCGCCTGGTCGATCGCGATGAGACCGCCCGGCTCGCTGAGCGCCCGCAGCTTGAGCAGTGCCCGGTAGGAAGCCGGCGGCAGGTCCAGGTCAGCCAGCAGCCCGTCGGCGTTGACCGCCGCGAATCGCAGAGTACTCACTGCGTCATCCCCTCATCCCGACGTTCTGCACGGTTCCGGCGGCGCTGCGCACGCTGTGCCGCGCGCTCCGCCCGCAGTTCCTCGATCGCCCGGCGCATGTGTTCCAGAGACGGAAAGCGCACCAGCTCCGGGAGCGTCGCGTCCTGGCGGATCTCGCTGATCGTCTCGCACTGTTCGACTCGACGGTACTCGGACTTCCCCCCGGCGGTCTCCGTGCCCGGGATGAACTCGGCCACCCGGTAGCTGAAGGGCGGGTTGAACTGGTAGACGCCGCGCTTCACCTTGTAGACGATGCCGTGGCTCATGATCTCCTGGAGCGCTTCGGACGCCTTCGGGCGGGCCACGTCCAGGACGGTGGCCATCTCCTCCTGCGTCAGGTGGATTCGGCCGCCTGCGCGCTGGCAGGCGATCAGGAGGAGGATCAGGCGCAGCGGCAGTGCCTCGCGGAAGAACTGGGCGATCAGCAGGAAGAACTCCAGGCTGTCCATCGCGAAGGCGTTCGGCTGTTCCGGCCGCCCATAGAACTCAAGCGGCGTGCGTTCGCCGTCCAGGGTGAGTCGGCGGCCCGGGTAGCGCCGCGCAACCTCATCGAGGTCGCGCACCGGGGCGAGCGGCTGGCTCCACGCTTGGAGCGCGTCGTCGATGGGCTGGGGGAGTGGTTCCCGCCGTGGGCTCGGCTGTTCACCCTCTCCGGGCTCGAAGGCCACGGGGTACCCCTTCCGGTCTGTGATCGTCAGGAGCAGCAGTATGTCAGCCACGCCGACATTTGTGTCGGTGGGGCTGACGTTCGGCGTGTCCTGTGTCCCTCGTGAGGGGACACATCTGCTGCTGACGCCCCGTCGGGCCGGTCGGTGGAACACGCGCAATACGTCAGTCTGGCTGACGTGTTGGGGCTTTTGCTGTCAGTCATGCCGACAATCCGCGGTCGATCTGTCCCCCCACCCGAGACACAACGCGGCCGATCTGTCGCTGCTGAGGGGACACAACTTTCTATCCACAGGGCTCTGACCTGCGCTTTTCTCTCTCCGTACTTCTCTAGTACAGGAGGAGGGTCACCTGCGGGCCGTAACCGTCGTGGCGCGGCACGCTTCGCGTGCGGGCCCGGACGCGAACCGCGGACCGCAGGCAGCACCAGCGGTCCGGAGACTCGGGGGGTGCTGGCAGCGACGGACAAAGCCAACAGGAGTGACCGGACTCGGTGGCCGGTTCCGCTCCACGGCCCCGGGGGGCCATGGAGCTCAGGTACCTCCGACCACCGGCTGACAGCTACCCGTCTCCGGAGCGACCGTTCTGTGGCTGCACAGCCACACTATGCAGTGCAATCGACCGAAGGCGGCCCGTCGCGGACTACGCATAGAACCCGGGGAGCCGGCAGCGACGGACAAAGCCAACAGGAGTGGCCGGACTCGGTGGCCGGTTCCGCTCCACGGCCCCGGGGGCCGTGGAGCTCAAGCACCGCACGCCGGCTGCAAGCTATCCGTCTCCGGGACGAACTCCAAGGTGGGACCGAGCCGAGAGCGTGGACGCCGGGGAGCGACGAGGTGGGGCGTGGCCAGCCGCCGCGCCCCCGCCTGCTCACAAGGACTGGTCGATGACCTTCACGGCGGTGATGGTGAGCGCGCCGCCGGCGACGTAGTACACGACGAACGCGCCGGCCACCGTCGCCTCCCGCCGATCCTTCTCGCCGCCGATGGCGTTGGAGCCGTGCCCGTACGGGTCGGTGCCGATCGTGCCGGCCATCGCCTGGTCGAACTCAGCCCGCCGCGCCCGCGTCATCTGCCGCCGCGCGGCATCCGCCTGCCCGGCGAACGCGATCCGGTACGCCATCTACGCCGCCCCCTCCTCCCGCTCCTCGTACGGGTAGACCACCCCGGAGTAGTCACCGGCCTCCAGCGCGGCGAAGGTCTCCTCCATCTCCCGCACCGCCTCCGGATGAGTGCGCAGAGCCCAGTGCCCCAGGACGCGGGGCAGGTCCTGTGCCGCGGCCGAGCCGACCTCGCGCTCGAAATCGGCCCGCTCGGTCTCGGGGAGGGCGGCGCGGATCCCGTCGATCGACGCCGGCAGCTCGACGCGCTCGCCGCCGACGTAGGTGACCCAGGTGGCTTCGCCGATGTCACTCATCCGACTCGTCTCCTTCTCGCCCGGTGCCGGGGCCGGCTGTGTCGGGGTCCACGGTAGCGACCGACCCGGTGTCCGGGGACTCCTCAGCCGCCGGACCCTCCGTTGCGGGCTCGGCACGATCGGATCCGACCTCGGATTCAGGGGCGCCTGCGTCCTCCAGGCCGGGCGGCGGCGCAGCAGTGGGGGCGCGGTCGTCCAAGGCGATCCGGACGGTGCTCCCTTCCCGGGCGAGTTTGGAGAGCCCGTCCTGGATACGGGCGTACAGGCTGGTGGCGAGGGCCCATTCGGCGCTGGCCGGGGAGGCCGCGTGCTGGGTTTCCCACAGGGTGATGAGCGCAGCGATCAGCGACCGGCCGGAGACCGCGGCGGTGACCCGCTCGTCCTGGTCGACGGCGAGCTCGGCGGGGGTACGGAAGTGCGGGTGCCCGTCGGCGCGGCCGACGATGAAGTCCCAGGTGTCCCGGTGACAGACCAGCTCGGCGCGGGAGATCCGCGCGGCCTCCTGGAGCAGCCGGCCGTGCTCCTCCGTCGCACGCGGCGGAGCGTCGGGCGCGGCCTCCGGCCCTTCTTCGTGGTCCGGCTCGGCGGGCTGGAGCAGTTCCTGGCGCAGCCCGGTGATCTGCTCGGTGACGACCTTCCCGAGCGCGTCGATCGCACCGGTGACCTCGGCGGCCCACGAACCGGTCTCCGGTTCGTGGGCCGCCGGCGGCTGCGTGGCCAACTGCTCCAGCGCGGTGCGGATCTGGGCGATCTCCTGCTGCTGGCCGGCGACGGCGTCGCGCAGCGGGCCGAGCTCATCCCGGACGGCCGCGCGCAGCAGCTCGGCCAAGTCCGCCGGCGCTTCCTGGCGCGGAGGCTGCGCGGTCTCTGCTTCGTCGGCCGGATCCGGGTGGGCGTCTCCGGTGTCGTCGGCGGCCGGCCGAGGCCCGGGAATTGACCCGGCCGGAAGACCGAGCCCGGCGGGGGCCCCGCCGGCGGTGTCGGCGACCACCGGCAGCTCGGGCCGGCTCGCAGCGGCGCTGTCCGGGAGAGCGGTAACCGGGACGGCGGGTACGGCGGCCAGGGCCTCGATCTTCTGGTGGAGGGCGGCCACCTGCTCCGCCACGTTCCTCAACTCCGACTCCAGGTCGGCCTTCATCGCCAGCTGGATGTCCCGTCCTGCGCCAGCCAGCTTGTCGCCGTTCTCACGCAGGTTCTGCCGCATGAGGCGGAGTTCGTTGGTGACCGCGCTCTTCGCGGCGTCTTGTCCGCTCTCCAGCGCCGCTTGAATCCTGCCGATCCCGTCCAGCACCGTCTGGTGCACCAGGGTCAGCGAGGTCTCGTCTTTCCGTGCCACGTCGCGTAGCTCCTCTACAGTTGGTGTTCATGTGATTCCTGGCGGTAGCCCGACCGGGTGAAACATCACATAGATGAGAATTTGTGAACTGGCGAGCGGTCCAACAGGGATGCCGAGCTCCCGGAAGTCATTCAGTCGCCCGGCGCGTCGCGCGTGACAACGGAAGACGAATATGGTGCCGTTGGCGTCGGCCGCAGGACGGCCTCAGTTCCAGTTGCCCCGACCCGTGATCGGGGCAGCGCTCACGAACAGAAAGCGGCTTCGCAGCATCCCGGCGACGCCACGTGCACATGACGTTCATTCAAGGCGCGCCAGGTCACGGGACAGTGCGCAGCCGGAATGAGTCGCAGATCATGCACACCAACCACGCGGCGAAGAACGCGGCCCGGGCGAGGTCCATGGAGACGGGACAGCCATACGCCGCTGCTCTCGCGGACCTCCGGAAGGAGCGCCTGGCGCACAAGGAGCGGCTGACGACTGAGGACTACGTGCCCGCGGGTGCGATTGGCCCTGGGGACGCGCTGCCCCCCGAACTGCTGCTGCTGGTCCGCTACCACGTGGACATGATCAACAGGTACTTCCATGAGGCCCTCGATGAGGGCCGGTATCAGAAGCAGTACGGCGAGTGGACGAGGATCGTGCTCTACCGGCTCACCGATGCGCTGGAGCACCTCCACCTGATGGTCGGCACCATCGCCGCGCACATGCAGCACAACCACATCTCGCCGGACCGCATTCGCACTTACCTTCAGGTGCCCGACCAGCGACACGTCGAGCAGTTCATCAGCCGGCGCGTTCGGGAGCACCTGGCCGGCTTGCTCGGCAAGGACACCGACCAGGAGAAGGCCGGGGTCTTCGACAGGGTGGGGCGGTCCATCGTCCAGCGTGAGGGATGGATCAGCCCGGAGCGCGAGGACACCCTGGAAGCGTTCCTGGCCGCGCTGTACTCCACCTATTCCTACGAGCCCAGCGCTCTGGATGATCTGCCCGACGACATCCGCAACATCGCCGTGCAGGCCGCCGCCCTCGTTCCGCCTGCACGCGAAGACGAAGACGCCGCTCCCGGCGACCAGTAGGCGGGCGCGCGTTCCAGGCAAGGCAACTCGGTGAAGCGGGGGTGCTGCTCTGTACGGAGCAGCACCCCCGCCGGTGCTGAGGCTTCTCTCGGAGGTCCGAACGACATGAGAGAAGTCTCAGAGGGCACGAGCGCGGAGTGCTCCATCCGGCGGCGCCGGGCAGCGAGGCCCACACCCCAGCCGTTCGTCAGGCAACGAGCTCTCGGGGGAGGCTCGGCAGCCGGAGGAAGTTCCGCAGGGGCCCGGCCCAGTCCGCGCGCCGCACGTACTCCTCCGGCAGGTAGTCCAGTTCGTGGACGGGCCGGGGGAGATGGACATCCGGTCTGAACCCGAGCATGCGGGTGATCGCCCGCCACAGGCGGGCGTGGGGGGTGCAGCCCACTGCCGCATGGTGGGAGGCGAGGAGGTGCGCGGCCAGTTGGTCTTCGGCGCCGGCGGCGAACCGCCACCAGTACAGCGCGCTCTCCCGCCGGCCCAGCCGGTACAGCAAGCACCCGAAGGTCCGCGCGCCCGCTTCGTCGTAGTCCCGGGCGAAGTCGGCAAGCCGCGCCACGTCGGCGGAGCGGAGGACCAGCTCGCACAGGTGCTGGACGTCGGCGAGCACCGAGGCGGGGGCCGTGTCCGGCTCCGGGCAGGTGGGCAGGAGGCGGCTGCGGCCCGTGCGGCGTCCGGCGGGGTGGGAGTGCGGGGGCCGGGTGCCGCAGCGGTCCCGGCCGGTGGCCGGCCGGGACACGCTCTGGTCCGCGGAGATGCGCGCGGCCAGCCGGACCATGAACGCCGCCTCGTCGTGGTCGGCGAGGGCGGCCCGGAGGGCGGCGGCCTCATCGCGCAGGATGTCGTCCAACATCATTGGCCTCCTAAGCGTTGGCGGGGAACAGTGGTCATCAGCTCGCGCAGCCGGGCCAGGCCGAGGCTCACGTTCGTGCGCGCGGCGCCGGCGGTGATGTCGAGCCGGTCGGAGATGTCCGTGTACTCCATCTGCATGAGGTAGCGCATCGTCACGCACTCGGCCTGGAGCGGCGCGGCGCGGCGCAGGGTGTCCATGGCTGTGTCCAGCGGCTCGTGCGAGCGCAGTTCGTGGAGGTACGCGCTGTCCGGCGGTTCGGCGACGGCCACCTCGGGCACGCGGGCGGAACGCCGGTAGAAGTCGCGCGTCACGTCGCGCATGATCTTGTAGACGAGGGCCATCGGGTTCGCGTGGGCGAGCACCGTGTGCCACTTCCGGAATATGAGGGTGCCGGCTTCCAGCACGGCCTCTTCGGCGTCACGGCGGTCACGCAGCTGGTGCATGGCGTAGGCGAGGAGGCGGCGGTGTTCCGCGGTGAAGAAGGCCTCGAAGTCGGTGGGGAGTTGTACCTTCGGCGGTTTGGTCACGAGACCTCCCCCCGTCCGTCCCGGGGTGCTGCCGCCCCGGGGCAGGCGTGGTGCCTCCCTGCGCTGGAACTCTCCGGCCCCGCCATGGTGGTCGGCGCGGAGAGGGGCGCGGAGCGAAGCTCCGCGGTGGCCTGCGAGGCGGTGCGGACGACGCGTCGTACGACGGCGTCGATCCCGTCCAGGGTCAACCGGCAGACGACGGCCACTACCACCGCGTACCAGGTCCATGGGTGCCCCACGGCGCTCCTCTCGGTGAGTCGGGGCTCCGTCCGCGACGGTGCGGGCGGAGGAGAACACTGCGTTCTCACCCATAGACCGAACTGGCGGGGGACGGGTGTTAGCCCGCTCGCGCACAAGTTCTTGCACGGCGTCATCGTATGATCACATACAGTGCGCTGACCTGCGACAATGCTGCACTATGTGATCAAGAGCACACCGAACGTGCGTTTGTGGGGGCGGAGTTGGTCTGACAACACCGGAGCACACCAACACGCCCGCCCGTTCCGCCCCCCGCATCCCGGCGTTGAAGCACCGTCGGGAATCCGCACGGTCTACGCCACGGCCGCTGCCCACTCCCGCAGCGGGGCCTCCAGGTCGGGGTGGTCTCCGCGGCCGACGGACTGGAGGAGTTCGGCGGCGACGACCAGCTGCGCGGCGCGGCCGGCGGCCGTGTCCAGCAGGTCGTCGAACTCGCGGCGGATGCGGGCCGCGAGCGCCGGCTGCAGGAGGGCGTAGCCGAGGAGCAGGGCGGCGTCGTATCCGGCGGGGGCCCGGCCCCATCCTTCCCAGTCCAGGAGGGTTCCGTCGCTGGTGAGATTGGCGAGGTGGAGGTCTCCGTGGGCGGTGGTCCATGCCGTGACGCGGGGGGCGGGGTGTCCGGTGACGGTGGGGACGGTGCGGGCGATCCACTCGTCCCGGACGGCGACCCGGGTGGTGGGGGTGGCGGCGATGGTGTCGAGGTCGGTGCGGAGGGTCTTCCACCAGGTGTCGGGCACGTCGATGGGGTGGCGGATGACCGGGTCGGCGGCGACGGTGGGGGAGGCGATGTACTGGGTCAGCTCGGCCCGGTAGGCGGCGCCGTCCGTGTCGTGGTCGTGGACGGCGTGCAGCCGGGGTTTGGTCACCCGGCCGTCGAAGGCGCGGGCGGCCTCGGCGGTGCCCTCCCAGATCTTGCCGCCCTGCTTCCCGGCCGGGGCGCAGGCGAGGCGGAGCCAGCAGGCGCCGTGCCGGGGGTGTTCGGCGCGGTGGGAGAGGGTGCGGCCGTGCCAGCCCCACGCCGGCGGCCCGGTCACGGTGGCGTCGAGAGCGCGGGCCGCGGCGTGGAGGGCGGAGCGCATCGCCTGCTCGGTGGCGGGGTCAGCGGGGGGCGAGTACATCCAGGACCGTCCCGAGGTGCGCAGGGGTGAGGGGCCCGCCGGCGAGCGCGGCGTGGGCGTCGTCCCAGTGTGCCGCTGTGGAGGCGGCGAGGAGCAGTTTCCGGACTCCGGGGCAGGATGCGGCGGCGAGGATGCAGGCGCCGGCTGGGGTGAGGCCGGGCCGGATGAGGTCGGCGAGTTCTTCGGTGGCGAGTGCGGCCAGTTCACCGCCGTGGAGCGGGGCGGACGCGTACACCTCCAGCCCGGCCGCTGCGGCGTCGGCGATCGGTCCGTGCCCGGCGAGCGCTGCGGCCATCGGTTCGGCCAGCACGAGGTTGACGGGGAGCTGGAGGGCGACCAGGTGGTGCGCGGCGCCGCCGGCAGTGCGGGCTGCGGCCAGCAGGCCCGGCACGGTGCATGTCCCGTCGGCGTGCCCGGACCAGGTGGCGACGCCGTATCCGCCGATCCAGCCGGCCGCGACGGCTTCTTCCAGCACGGTGAACGCGGCGGCCAGCTGCTCGGTGCGGGGCCTGGCCCGCTCGGGGTTGTGCACGAACAGCACGTCGATCCGGTCGCGGCCGAGCTGGGCACGGTTGCGGGCGAGCTGCCAGCGGATGTAGGCGGGGGTGATGCTGTGGCCGGTGGCCGCCTCGCCGGGGGTGATGGCCCCGTCCCGGAGCGCGCCGGCGGCTTCGGCCGCGGGGAGGAACCCGATCTTCGTGGAGACGCCCATGGTCGGGTGGGCGGCGAGGACGGGGGCGAGGAGGGAGTGGGCGCGGCCGGCGAGGTAGTTGGGGGCGGTGTCCACCCAGGGGTGCGGGCTGGTGGCCGCGCGCTGTGCGGCGGCGGCCACCTCCCGGCACCGGTGGGTGCCCAGGGCGAGGACCGCCGTCACGGGCGGGGCCCGGTGAGGGTTGCGACCTGCCCGTCGACGAGCTCCGCCACGACGGCGGCGACCTGGCCGACGGACAGCTGTGCGGCGTCGGCGAGTTCTCCGAAGGTCCGCTCCCCGCCGTCGAGGAGCAGCCGCAGCATCGGCGCCGTGCCGGCGGCGAACTCCCACTCCGAGCCCGCCCCGCGGAAGACGACCGTCCCGCCGCCGTCGGGGCTGGGGTGGGTGAGGCGGGCCCGGCCGGCCGTCAGCCGCACCCCCAGGCCGGGGTCGGGCGGCGGCGGCCCGAGGTAGGGGAGCGAGGGCCGCAGCCGTCCCGGGTCCTCGCCGTCCCGCGCGTCGAGGTACCGGGCGATCAGACCCGGGTCGCCGAACGCCTCCAGGACCTCCTCGCGGAGTTGCTCCAGGTGCGCGGCCTGCTGCCCGGCGGTCCCGTGGACCGGGAGGTCTGCGCGGACGCGCTCGCTGCCGCGCAGGACTCCGCTGAGCCAGGTCAGCAGGTCAGCGCCGGTGTGGGTGCGCATCCCCGCGGTGAGGTGCAGGGAGTGGGTGCCCTGGTCGGCCACGACGGCGTGCCACCAGCCGCGCGGCAGATACAGCACGTCGCCGCACCGCATCACCAGTTCGGCGACCGGATGTTCCGGCGGCGGCTCGGGCTGGTCGGTGTCCAGCCCGAGCGGCGCGCGGCGGGTCGGCCCGTAGATCCGCCACCGCTTGGCGCCCTGAAGCTGGACGACAAGGACATCGTGGTCGTCCCAGTGCACCCCGAAGCCTTCACGTTCGGTCCAGGAGGCGTAGAGGTTGACCTGCACGTGGGTGCGCAGCCAGCGCTCCAGCTCCTGTGCCAGGTCCCGGACCGGCGGGTGGAGTTCGTCGACGGCGTCGACGACCAGGGACGCGCCTTCGGCGAGGCGGGTGTGCAGGTCGGCCGGCTGGAGCCGGTGCCACACCGTGCGGCGGCGGGTGACCTCCGCGGTGGCGTACCGCTGCTGGGGCAGCATCTCGCCGTCCGCGCTCAGCCGCAGCCGGGGCGGCTCCAGCCGGTGGGTGGCCAGCAGGTCGTTGAGGTCTGCGAAAGTCATCAGCGTGCCGGCGCCGGGAAACGCGCCGGGGACGTGGCGGTAGGCGCGGCCGAGCGCCTGGGCGAGGAAACGGTCCCCGCCCAGGCGTTCCGCGATCGACAACTCGGTCATCGCGAGGATCCGGCCTCTCAGTCGTTGGTGTCGGTGCGGCCGGTGCCGCCGCCGTCGGACTCCGACAGGGTGGCCCGGTCGCGGGCGGCGGTGATCCGGCGGCGGGCGAGAACCAGCCCGCCGCCGCCCGGGGAGGTGCTGGTGCTCGTGCCGGCCGGCGCGGTGGCGGCCGGGGCGGTGGTCATCACGGACATGCGTTTTCCTCCTGCTCTGCCGGGCCCCGATGGCCCGGCCCTTCCCCAGAGTCGGACCGCGCCGGGCACCGGGTCATTGCGGGCGCCGCGGCCCACCATTGCGGGCAGACCGCAATGTCCGTGCGCCCCCCGAATACGCCCTCCCGCCCCACCGCGCCCGGGGCTACGGTGGTCCGCCCAAGCCTTGCTCTCCCGGGGGGAAGTCATGGCTGTGATCACCCGCTCCCGGCGCGCCGCGATCGTGCGCGAGGCCGCCCGGATCCGCCGGGACGCTCAGCGACAGGGCCACAGGACCGGGCAGATCGCCCACCGCCTGCGCAGGGAACTCCCGGAACTCAGCGCGCTGGAGGCGTGGCGCCTCGCCCTGGGCTGGTCTCGGGCCGAAGCCATAGACCAGATCGGCCGCTGCTACCAGGAGCAGGGCCTCCAACCCCCAGGCCCGTCGGAATCCATGCTGTGCCGGTGGGAACACGGCCAGGAACGGCCCGGCCCGGAGTACACGGTCATGCTGGCCCGCGCCTACGGCACCACACCGGAACACCTCGAACTGACGCGCCCGCCCGCCAACGCGACGACCATGGTGGCCCCGCTCCGGTACGGTCGGCCCGACCGACCGCCGTCCCCCACCTGGAGAGAGCCCATGACCACAGCCGCCGGGCTCCCGGCCGTCCGCGAATCCCTCCACCTCGCCCTGCTCGCCGACCCGACCGCCGGCCCCGAAGTCCTCGAATCCGCCCACGCCGCCCTCGAGCACTACGCCCTCAACTACAGCCGCCACCCGCCCCACGCCTTGTTCACCGAAGTCCGGGCCGTCCGCGAACTCCTCACCCGGCCCCTCGCCGCAGGCCCCCGCGACACCCAAGAACTCTCCCGGCTCATGGGCTGGCTCAGCGCGCTGCTGGGCAACCTCGCCCACCACCTCGGAGACGACACCGGCGCCAGCGTCCACCTGACCACCGCCGCACACATCGGCCACCGCGTCGGCGACGCCCGGCTCACCGCCTGGTCCTTCGGCGCCCGCAGCATGACCGCCCGCGCCCGCGGACAAGCCGACGCCGCCACCGAATTCGCCGAACGCGGCCTCGCCGCCGCCCCCACCCCGCTGGTCCGCGCCCAACTCCTCGGCTGGGGGCTCCTCTCCTCCCTCGCAGCCCAAGGCCGCACCCGCGAAGCCCGCGACACCGCCCACACCGCTGACGACGCGTTCGCCGGCATCACCGAAGAGCCCGGCCGGTTCGGCTACGACCTCGCCGAACACCAGCTCCACCAGGCCACCGCCCACCTGGAAATCGGCCAGCCCGACCACGCCCTGCGACTCGCCGAAACCTCCGCCGGGCTCAAGACCATCGGCACCCCGGGCTGGGCCGCCGCTGCCGTCCTCCACGCACGCGCCGAAGCAGCCAGCGGCAACCCCGGGGACGCAGCCGACCGCGCCCTGGACGTCCTGGCCCGCGTCCCTTCCTCACACCTGCGCTCCAACACCCGGGACCGCCTCACCGCCCTGACCACCGACCTGACCGGCATCCAGACAGCCAGCGTGCGCGACCTCCACGAGCAGCACCGGAACCTCCCACCACTCATCGACGCCCAAGGCCACGCCGGAGGCTGATGTAGGTCGGGCACCGAGTTCGGGACGACGGCGCAGTGGTCCGGGTCCGGCGGTGGTCGGTGTCGCTGCCCAGCCGGGGATCTGCCGCTCTGAATTGGCTCCCCCACCCCTCGGCCCGGAATGAACCTCTCACGGCCCCGTGGCGTCCCGGCACGGGGCTTCTTACCCTCAGATTCATGGCGAACGCCGTCTGGCACACCCGATACCGGATCAAAATCGAACTCAGCCACGCCGACCTCGGAAACCCAGACCGCCCCGGGCTCATCGACGAGATTCTTGTTCCGATCGCTGAGCGGGAGCGCGACCTCCTGGAATGCATAGGCCGCCACGAAGAGAACCACTGCCCCGCTGAAGAAGCAGGCCGCTCACCCTGGATGACGATCCGCCAGCGGACCGTCAACGGCGTGACAACCCTCGTCCCGGCACACCTCCCGCTCCGGATCGAGCCGACGGCGGAGGAATCGGACAAGCACAAGGCCATGAAGGAGCGGATCGCGCGCGCCGCGCACGAACACGGCTTCGCCGCCGAAGTCGAGGCCAGGGCCGTCGACGGACGCATACGCACCGATGTTCTCGTCACCGGCCCCGGTGGCCGCGTCGGCTGGGAAGCCCAGTACTCCCCGATCGCCGCCGCAACCGTACGCCGCCGCTCCACCCGCGCCGTCGCACACGGCATCACACCGTTGTGGGTCACCTCCGACAGCCGCTCAGCCCTCATCGAACGCACCCCCTGGGTCCAGGTCGATGACCGCCCCTGGGAAGTGATCGCCAGCCGTCAGTCCATGCTTATCCGGGCTGGCGCCCGCTACCTCCAGCACTGGAAATGCGACGGTCACAACCCTCGCTCCTGCCCCGACACCGGCGCCAGTTTCTGCGGACGCTTCCACGCCCACTGGGACCTCCCCGCCCTGTGCATCCCCCAGAAACCCACCCCCGGCGTCGACGACCTCGTCATCACCAGCGCCACCGGCGACTGGGTCCCCATGCGGATCCCCAACCCCGAAGACCCGCAGATCACCAGCCGCATGTGGGTCCCCGCCCCGGACCGCGCCCTGTGGCGAGAGATCACCGCCGAACCCGAGCCGGACATCACCGAGCCAGAACCCCCCAAGGAAGGGGAACTCACCTTCACCCACCAGCCACTCGACACCCGCTGCCGATACGGCGAAGACACCCACACCTTCAACGACACCCGCACCCGCCGCGCCACCGCTGCCCCCGCCGCCCGCCACACCTGGGACGCCGTCCCTCAGTAGCTGTTTCCGATCCTCGGTTCTGGGTAGATTTGCGCCCTAGCCTGGACCGGTGTCTGAGGGTGCCGAGAGGGCCGTGGAGAGGGAATGT
>NZ_FPAB01000011.1 GCF_900116145.1 Streptomyces harbinensis
CTACGACAAGACCGCAACCAGCTACCTCGCCGGACTCCACCTCGCCGCCATCTTCATCTGGTCGGCGAGATGATCCGGAAGAAACGCCCTAGCCGCCTCACCCGCCGTGCCAACGAGCAACAGACACAGTGAAGTGCGGCATCGGGGGACTGACGCGGGGATGGGCGCGCCGCACGGAGGTTCGTCGTCTGCTCAACCGGTTTTGGAGAGGCAGGTCGCGTCGTGCCTACTCACGACGGGGCGCCGTCCACCTGGTACGGGATGCGGGGGTGGCGGTCCGGGTCCGGGGTGAGGTGGCCGGCGGCCGGGGGGCGGGCGCGCTGGGGGCAGTCGCGGCGTTCGCAGATCGCGCAGCCCAGGCCGATCGGGGTCGCGGCGCGGGGGTCGGTCAGGGCGATGCCCTCCGCGTACACCAGGCGGTGCGCGTGGCGCAGTTCGCAGCCGAGGGCCACCGCGAACTCCGCGCGCGGGGCGTGGTGGCCGAAGCCGCCGCGGGTGATCGTGCGCGCCACCCAGAAGTAGCGCTTTCCGTCCGGCATCTCCGCGACCTGGGTCAGGGTGCGGCCCGGGGCGGAGAACGCCTCGTACACCGTCCACAGCGGGCAGGTGCCGCCGAGGCGGGAGAAGTGGAAGTCGGTGGCCGACTGGCGCTTGGAGATGTTGCCCGCCCGGTCCACCCGCAGGAAGGAGAACGGGACGCCCCGGCGGCCGGCGCGCTGGAGGGTGGACAGGCGGTGGCAGATCGTCTCGAAGCCCACCCCGAACCGCGCCGACAGCAGCTCGATGTCGTAGCGCACCTCCTCGGCGGCGGCGTGGAAGGCGGTGTACGGCATCAGCAGGGCGCCGGCGAAGTAGTTGGCCAGGCCGATGCGGGCCAGCGTCACGGCCTCCGGCGAGGTCAGCTCGGGGGCGCCGCCGGCCAGCAGGTCGAGCAGCGGGGCCTGCTCCAGCAGCGCCAGCTGGGTGGCGAGCTGGAAGGCCCGCTGGCCCTCCGTCAGCCAGGGGGAGAGGAACAGCAGCCCGGCCGACGCGTCGTAGCGGCGGGCGTCGGTGGTACGTCCCGGGGCGGCGCGCAGGACCCGGACGCCGTGGTGGCGCGCGAGGCGGGCGGTGAGCGGTTCGGCGGCGCCGCCGGGGCGCAGTTCCAGGGCGGTGGCCGTGCGCTCCGCCTCGGCGTCCAGCTGCTCGACGTGGTTGTGGTGGGCGTAGAAGAAGTCGCGCACCTCCTCGTGCGCGCCCCCGCCGCCCGGGCCCGGGCCCGCGAGGGCGGCGGCCTGTTCGGCGGCGTCGCGGTAGCGGCGGTGCAGCGACACCAGCGCGCGGGCCACCTCCGGGTGGTCCCGCGCCGCCTCCGCGATCTCCTCGGCGGACGGCGCCGGCACCCCGCACGCCTCGTCCGCGAGCGCCGCGCGCAGCGCGGTCGCCAGCCGGTCCTCGTCGGCGCCGGAGAAGAACTCCGGGTCCACCCCGAACACCTCGGCGATCCGCAGCAGTACGGGCGCGGTCAGCGGGCGCTGGCCCTGTTCGAGCTGGTTGGCGTAGCTGGTGGAGATGCCCAGCGCGCGGGCCAGCTCGACCTGGTTCAGTCCGTGCGCGCGGCGCAGCCGGCGCAGCTTGCCGTGGGCGTAGACCTTGCGGTGGCCGGTGCCGCGGGCCATGGCGCGCCTCCTCCTGATGCGGCAGCAGCTGCGAACGTAGCATCCGCATCGTTCGCAGCTTTCGCCGATTCGCAGCGCGGCGCGGTACGGATTCCGCAGATTGGCCCGCTCGTGCCGGACGCGTTCCCCGGGCAGCATCGGGGACATGATCGACCATCGCGTCCGAGTCCGTCCCAGCGCCGACCGGCTCGCCCCCGAGGACCAGCTCGCCTGGAAACTCGCCGCCGTGGCCACCGCCACCGGCGAGCCCACGGCGGAGGCCGCCGCCATGGCCGTCAACCGGGTGATCGACAACGCCGCCGTCGCCGTGGCCGCCCTGCTGCGCCGCCCCGTCGCCGTCGCCCGCGCCCAGGCCACCGCGCACGGCGCGGCCGGCCCGGGCGCCTCGGTGTTCGGCAGCGGCCTGCGGGTCTCCCCGGAGTGGGCCGCCTGGGCGAACGGCACCGCCGTACGGGAACTCGACTTCCACGACACCTATCTCGCCGCCGACTACTCCCACCCCGGCGACAACATCCCGCCGCTGCTCGCCGTCGCCCAGCACACCGGCCGCACCGGCGCCGATCTGCTGCGCGGCATCGTCGCCGCCTACGAGGTGCACGTCGCGCTGGTGCGCGGCATCCGCCTGCACGCCCACCGCATCGACCACGTCGCGCATCTGAGCGCCGCCACCGCCTGCGGCCTCGGCGCGCTGCTGCGGCTGCCGACCGCGACCGTGTACCAGGCCGTGCAGCAGGCGGTGCACACCACCACCGCCACCCGGCAGTCCCGCAAGGGCGAGATCTCCAGCTGGAAGGCGTACGCCCCGGCCTTCGCGGGTAAGGCCGCCGTCGAGGCGGTGGACCGGGCGATGCGCGGCGAGAGGTCCCCCTCGCCCATCTACGAGGGCGAGGACGGCTTCCTGGCCTGGATGCTGGACGGGCCCGGCGCCGAGTGGACGGTCTCGCTGCCCGCCCCGGACGAGCCGCGCCGGGCGATCCTGGAGACGTACACCAAGGAGCACTCCGCCGAGTACCAGGCGCAGGCCGTCATCGACCTCGCCCGCCGGCTGCGCGAGCGGACCGGCCCGCCGCAGCGCATCCGCTCGGTCGTGCTGCACACCAGCCATCACACCCACCACGTCATCGGGTCGGGTGCGAACGATCCGCAGAAGTACGACCCCGGCGCCAGCCGCGAGACGCTGGACCACTCGGTGCCGTACATCTTCGCCGTCGCCCTGGAGGACGGCGCCTGGCACCACGAGCGCTCCTACGCCCCCGAGCGCGCCCGCCGCCCCGGCACCGTGGAGCTGTGGCGCCGGATCAGCACGGTCGAGGACCCGGAGTGGACCCGCCGCTACCACGACCCCGACCCGGACCGCCGGGCCTTCGGCGCCCGGGCCGTGCTCACCCTGGACGACGGATCGGTCATCGAGGACGAACTGGCCGTCGCCGACGCCCACCCGGCCGGCGCCCGCCCCTTCGACCGCGCCGCCTACCTCCGCAAGTTCCGCACCCTCGCCGAGGGCACGGTCGGCGCGGCGGAACAGGACCGGTTCCTCGGTACCGCCGGGCGGCTGGCCGAGCTGACCGGACCGCAGCTCGCCGGGCTGTTCCCGGAGGCCGGGACGGACCGGATCGCCACGTTCGACGCGACCCTCCCGGAGGGACTGTTCTGATGCTCCTGCACACCCGCACCACCCCCGCCGAACGCCGCCGCGCCCTGCGCGCCCGGCTCGCCGAGCCCCGGCTGCTCGTCATGCCCGGCGCCCTCAACCCGCTCTCCGCCCGCCTCATCCAGGACACCGGCTACGAGGCCGCCTACCTCTCCGGCGCCGTCCTCGCCGCCGACCTGGGCCTGCCCGACATCGGCCTCACCACCTCCGCCGAGATCGCCGCCCGCGCCCAGCAGACCACCCGCGTCACCGACCTGCCGGTCCTCGTCGACGCCGACACCGGCTTCGGCGAACCGATGAACGCCGCCCGCACCGTCCAGCTGATGGAGGACGCCGGACTCGCCGGGCTCCACCTGGAGGACCAGGTCAACCCCAAGCGCTGCGGCCACCTGGACGGCAAGTCCGTCGTCCCGCGCACCGAGATGATCCGCCGGCTGCGCGCCGCCGCCGACGCCCGCCGCGACCCGGACTTCCTGCTGATGGCCCGCACCGACGCCCGCGCCGTGGAGGGCCTGGACGCCGCGATCGACCGGGCCAAGGCGTACGTGGACGCCGGAGCGGACGCGATCTTCCCCGAGGCGCTGGCGGACGAGGCCGAGTTCGCGGCGTTCCGCGCCGCCGTCCCCGTACCGCTGCTCGCCAACATGACCGAGTTCGGCAAGAGCCCGCTGCTGACCACCACCACCCTCCAGAACCTCGGCTACGACATCGCCCTCTACCCCGTCACCCTGCTGCGCCTGGCCATGCGCGCCGCGGAGGACGGCCTGCGCACCCTCGCCGCCGACGGCACCCAGGAGTCCCTGCTGCCGCTCATGCAGACCCGCACCCGGCTCTACCGGCTCCTCGGCTACCAGGAGTACACGGACTTCGACTCCGCCGTGCACGACACCACCCTCCCGCCCGGCACCTGACGCCCCCGGAGGCACCCGCCATGACCCTCACCAGCCCGCCCGGCATCCACCGGGGACTCGCCGGTGTCGTCGTCGACACCACCGAGATCTCCACGGTCATCGAGGACACCAACTCCCTCACCTACCGCGGCTACCCCGTCCAGGACCTGGCCGCGCACCGCTCCTTCGAGGAGGTCGCCCATCTGCTCTGGTACGGCGAACTCCCCGACCCCGGCAGGCTGCGGGACCTCCGGGCCCGCGAACGCGCCCTGCGCCCGCTGGGCCGCACCACCACCGAACTGCTGGCCCGGCTCCCCGAGACCTGCCACCCGATGGACGTGCTGCGCACCGCCGTCAGCCTCTTCGGCGCCGAGGACCCGGCCGAGGAGGACGCCAGCCCGGCCGCCCACCGGATCAAGTCCCTCAACCTGCTGGCGAAACTGCCCACCGTCGTCGCCGCCGACCAGCGCCGCCGCCACGGACTGCCCCCGATCCCGCCGGACGCCGGGCTCGGCTGGGCGGAGAACGTCTTCCACATGTGCACCGGCAGCGTCCCCGAGCCGGAGGTGGTGCGCTGCTTCGAGATCTCGATGGTGCTGTACGCCGAACACAGCTTCAACGCCTCCACCTTCACCGCCCGCGTGGTGACCTCCACCCTCTCCGACCTGTACAGCGCGGTCACCGCCGCCATCGGCGCGCTCAAAGGCCCGCTGCACGGCGGCGCCAACGAGGCCGTCATGCACATGCTGGAGGAGATCGGCGACCCGGACCGCGCCGCCGGCTGGCTGGACGCCGCGCTCGCCGACCGGCGGAAGATCATGGGCTTCGGCCACCGCGTCTACCGGCACGGCGACTCCCGGGTGCCGATCATGCAGGACGCCCTGGACCGGCTGGTGGCCCGCTCCGGCGACCCGGACACCGTCCGGCTCGCCGCCCTGCACGCCGCGCTGCGCCGCGCGATGCTGGAACGCAAGGGCATCCACCCCAACCTGGACTACCCGGCCGGGCTCGCCTACCACCTGATGGGCTTCGACACCCCCGCCTTCACCCCGCTGTTCGTGCTGAGCCGCATCACCGGCTGGACGGCGCACATCACCGAACAGCTCGCGCACAACGCGCTGATCCGGCCGCTCGCCTCCTACGCCGGCCCGGCCCAGCGCCCGCTGCCGGCCTAGCCCGCTGCCGGCCTGAGCAGCCGCCGGGCCAGGTCGCGGCCGGCTCAGGACGCCGCCGGCCGGCGGCGCGGCAGCAGCGGGACGGCCAGCACGGGCAGCGCCGCCAGCACCAGCCACGGCACGGCCGGCGGCAGCCCCGCGTGCAGCAGCGCCCCCGTGGCCGAGCTGCCCACCAGGACCAGCAGCCCGGAGACGGAGGACAGCCACCCCGTGTACAGGCCGAGCCGCGCCGGGCCGGCGAAGTCCGGTACCCAGGCGCGGGCGGCCGGCACGATCAGCATCTGCCCGACCGTCAGCAGCACCACGAAGACCGCCGCCGGGAGGAGCGCCGCCGGCCCCGTCCACCCCGCCGGGCGCGCCACCGCCACCACCGCGAACCCGGCCGCCACCAGCAGCAGCCCGGCGGCCATCGAGCGGCGCAGGTCCAGGCGTTCGCCCACCCGGCGGCTCACCGGCAGCTGGGCGCACACCACCAGCAGCGAGGAGAGCGCGAACAGCCAGGCCAGCGCCGCCTGCGATCCGGTGGCCCGCTCCACCTCGTCCGGCAGGGCGAGGTACAGCTGGTTGTACGCCAGGAGGTAGCTGCCGTACGCGCAGGCCAGCGCCAGGAACCGCCGGTCGCGCAGCAGCACGCGCACCGCGCCGCCGTCCGCGCCGTCCTGCCCGCCGTCCGCCGCCGGGCCCGTCCCACCCGCCGCCTCCCGGCCCGGGGTGTGCCGGGGCATCAGCCGGGCGTGCCCGGCCAGCACCAGGACGAAGACACCGGCCCCGCACAGACAGGCGGTACGGAAGTCCGCGAGCAGCAGCAGACCGCCGAGCAGCGGACCGATGAAAGCCCCGGCCTGGCCCGCCGCCGAGAACAGCGCCAGCACCCGGGTACGCGGCCCGTGCCCCGCTTCCTCCCACCGCACCGCCTGCCGGGCCGCCTCCGACTCCACGGCGGGGGAGAACAGCGCGGCGGCGAACCCGATCAGCAGCACCGCGCCGATCACCGCCGCCGTGGTGTCCGCGTACCCGAGCCACCCGAACCCGGCGATCCGCAGCACACAGCCCGTCAGCACCAGCGGCCGTACCCCGTGGCGGTCCACCAGCCAGCCGCCGACCACGAACAGCCCTTGCTGGCTGAAGGTCCGCAGCCCCAGCACGAACCCGACCAGCCAGCCCGCCATCCCGATCGCCGTGCCCAGATGCTCGGCGAGGAACGGCAGCACGGCGAAGAACCCGACATTGAACGCGAACTGGGTGACGATCAGCAGTTTCGGCAGCGCCGGCAGCCGCCGCCACACCGGCGCCTCCGCCGCCCGCGCACGGCCGTCCGTACGCCGCCGCAGCCGCGTGAACTTCCCGGTCACTGCGGCATCCGCTCCCGCGCCGTGTCCGGCGCGGTGCCGGACGGTGCGGTCCCGGCCGCCGCGGCCCGCACCGCGCGCCGCCTCCGCCACCGCGCACCCGGCGCACCCGCCGCCCCCGGCTCGCCGCGCCGCGCCGCGCCCGCCGCCGTCACCGCCAGCGCGCCCAGCAGCGCCAGCACCGCGGCCGGGGCCAGCACCGCCCACGGCGCCCGTTCCACGTACGGCTGGTTCTCGGACAGCACCAGCCCCCACTCCGGCGACGGCGGCTGCGCCCCGATCCCCAGGAAGCCCAGCGCCGCCAGGCTCAGCGCGATGCCCGGCAGCCGCAGCAGCGCGTGCCGCAGCACCGGCGGCAGCACCGCGGGCAGCAGCACCCGGCGCAGCAGATGGCCCCGCCCCGCGCCCAGCGCCCGGGACGCCGTCACATGCAGCGCCGCCCGCTCCTGGAGCAGCAGCGATCCGGCGTGCGTGGCCAGCGGTGTCCACGCCACGGCGGCCACCGCCACGGCCGGGGTCCACGGCCCGCCGCCCACCACCCCGGTGATCAGCAGCGCGGCCGGCACCGCCGGTACGGCGTTGACCGTCTCCGCCAGCGGCCCCGACAGCCGGGGCACCAGCCCCAGCAGCAGCCCCACCAGCAGCGCGGCGGCACTCACCGCCACCGCCGTGCCCAGGGTGGTCAGCGCGCCGTGCGCCACCCGCGCCAGGACGTCCCGCCCCAGCGCGTCGGTGCCCAGCGGATGCGCCCAGGACGGCGCGGTCAGCCGCAGCCCGGTGTCCAGCGCCAGCGGATCGCGCGGCAGCCCGAGCGCCACGACGGCGGCCAGCACCAGCCCGTACCCCAGCGGCGCGCCCCACCGCCGCCGGGTGCCGCCGGGCCGGTGCGCCGCCTGGAGCGCCCCGTCGCGCAGCGCGGGCCCGATCAGCGCGCCCACCCCCAGCCGCACCAGCGCGGCGGCGAGCGCGGCGAGCGCCACCAGCGCCAGCACGCCCAGCTGGAGCACCGGCAGATCCTGGGCGAGCGCGGCGCGCAGCGTGAGCCGGCCGAGGCCGGGAATGTCGAAGATCTGCTCCACCGCGACCGCACCGCCGGTCAGCCCGACCACGAACAGGCCCAGGTTCGGCAGCAGGCCGGCCACCGCCCGGCGCAGCGCGTGCCGGGCCAGGGTGCCCGGCGGCAGTCCGCGCCCCCGCGCGGCGGGCACCCACTGTTCGGCGAACGCGCCCGGCAGCGCGTCGGCCAGCAGCCGGCCCAGTACCGCCCCGGCGGGCAGCCCGAGCGCCAGCGACGGCAGCACCATCCACGCCGGCCCGTACCAGCCGGACGCGGGCAGCCAGCCCAGCCGCACCCCGACCACCGCGACCAGCAGCGAGGCGATGAGGAACTCCGGCAGCGCGGCCAGCGCCGCGGAGCCGCCGCGCCCGCCGCCACCGGCCCGCCCGCCGGGCCGCAGCCGCGCGCCGCGCCACAGCGGGCGCCCGCAGATCGCCGCCGCCGTGGCGAGGGCGACCACGAGGGCGCCCGCCATCAGCAGCAGCGACACCCCCAGCGCGTGCCCGACCACCGGCGCCACCTCGGTGCCCGATACCCAGGACCGGCCGGCGTCGCCGCGCGCGAGCCCGCCGAGCCAGCGGCCGAGCAGCACCAGCGGGCCGTCGTCCAGGCCGAGTTCGTCGCGGACGGCGCGCAGCGTCTCGGGGTCGGCGGTGCGCTCCAGCGCCCGCGCCTTCAGGACGGTCAGCGCCGGGTCGGTGCGCGAGAGCCACGGCAGCAGCCCGATCGCGCAGACCAGCGCGGCCAGCAGAGCGCCGCGCCACAGCAGTGCCGGGCCGCGCCTGCGCGCGGGTATGCCGCCGGGGTTCCTGGTCGTGGACATGCGCGGCCTCAGCGCCGGGTGCCGGCGCCGACGAGCTCGCGCTCGTACGGGTCGAGGACCACGCCGGTGACCCCGGGGCGGATGCCGGTGACGACCTTCAGATGGACGAGCGGGATCTCCGCGTCCGTCCCCAGGACGGCGGCCTCGGCCCGGATCGCGGCCTGCTGCCGCTGGGCGGGTCCGGCCTCGGCCCGCGCGGCCTCGGTGAGGGCGTCGACGGCCGGGTCGCACAGCAGGGCCGGGTTGAAGCTGCCCTCGCAGGTGTAGCCGCTGGCCAGCACGGTGACCGGGTCGCCGGTCTCCAGCATCATGTTGCGGGAGAGCACGGCGGCGTCGAATGCCCCGGCCAGCAGGTCGCTCTCCAGCTGCGCGTAGCCGCGTACCTCCAGGCGCACCGTGAACCCGGCGCGCTCCAGCTGTTGCTGGACCACCTGGGCGGTCTCCGGCAGTTCGGGGCGGTCGTTGTAGGTGGCGAGGGTGAGGGCGGCGCCGTCCGGCTCCGCCGGGTCGGCGGTGCGTCCGGTGGGCGCTCCGCGCAGCCCGGCCGCCCAGCTGAGGGCGGGCCCGTACAGCCCTTGGGCGGGCTCCGCGTACCCCTCGTAGACGCCGTCGGCGACGGCGGCGGTGTCGATCGCCTCCCGGGCGGCGGCGCGCAGGGCGGCGTCCGTGAAGAGGCCGGTGGAGGTGTTGAGATAGAGGCTGGTGTTGCGGGCGGTGTTGATCTCGTGGACGGTGTCCGGGTCCAGGGCGGGTACCTGCGCGACGGGGACGGCCTCGGCCACGTCCACCTCGCCGGTGCGCAGCGCGTTGGCGCGGGCGGTGCCGTCGGATATGTAGCGGACGTCGACACCCGAGGCGTGCGCCCGGCCGCCCCAGTAGCCGTCGAACCGGTCCAGCGACGCCGCGGTGTCGCCGGTGGTCGTGGTGAGGACGAACGGGCCGGTGGCGGTGCCCGCCGGGTTCACCCGGTCCCCGGTGAACGCGCTCGGCGCGAACACCGCCAGGCTCGGGTTGCTCAGCCGCAGCGGCAGCACCGGATCGGGCTCCTCGGTGCTCACCCGCACCAGGCGATCGCCGGCGGCCTCGGCGGTCAGCCGTATCCCGGAGAGCGCGCCGGGCGGCGGTTCGGCCAGGGCGGCGCGGGTGAGGGAGTCGGCGACGGCCGCCGCGGTGACCTCGGTGCCGTCGTGGAAGGTGGCCTCGCGCAGGGCGAACAGCCAGTCCCGGCCGTTCCCCTCCGCGTACCAGGACTCGGCGAGCGCGGCCACGGCGGTGCCGTTGGCGTCCAGCCGGGTCAGCCCCTCGACGACGCCGAGCCGGGAGAGGTCGTAGGCGTCCATGCCGTACGGGGAGTAGTTCTCGGCGGGCGGGAAGGCGAGGGCGACGCGCAGCCGGGCGCCGCCGCCGGAGCCCGCGCCGCCGTCGTCGCCGTACGGGTCGCCGGGGGCGGCGACGAAGCAGCCGGCGAGCAGCGGGACGAGCAGCAGCGCGGCCGCCGGCCGCAGGCGCGGGATTCTCATGGGCGTGGTGGCGTCTTCCGGGTCGGCGTCGTGCGGGCGCGGAGCGCGCCGGTCACAGCAGGGGGATCTCGAAGTGGACGACGTCGGCGGTGGCGCGGCCCGGCTCGCCCGGGTCGTCCCGCTCGTCGCACACGATCTTGCCGAGGGACTGCCACAGGCCGAGGGCGCCGGGGGAGTGGGGGTGGGTGTGCAGATAGACGGACCGGTATCCGCCGTCCTCGCGCGCGAAGTCCAGCAGCCCGGCCACCAGCCGGGCGGCGAGGCCGCGCCGCCGGTGCTCGGGGCGCACACAGACCCGCCG
The DNA here is from genome assembly GCF_900116145.1 of Streptomyces harbinensis. Taxonomy (GTDB): domain Bacteria; phylum Actinomycetota; class Actinomycetes; order Streptomycetales; family Streptomycetaceae; genus Streptomyces; species Streptomyces carpaticus. Next base: position 10,425 of record NZ_FPAB01000011.1, read on the forward strand.
CAGCTGCGCGGTCTCGCCGGAGGGGTAGCGCTCGGCGAGCCAGCGGGGGTTGGGCGGATGGGCGGGGCCGCGCGCGTCGAGGGCGGCGGTGGCGACGACGGAGCCGTCCGTCCCGTCCACGGCGACCAGCAGGGTGTGCCGGGGAGGCCGCAGGTAGTACGCCGCGGGGTCGATGATGTCGGCGTGCCAGTGCGGCACGTAGCCGGTCCCGAAGTCGCGGTAGACGGCGTCGAGCATCACGGCCCGTGCCGCGCCGAGGTCGCCGTCCGCCGCCGTTCTGATGCTGTATTCGCGCACTTGCGCATCATATGCAGAAGCGTCCGGCGTGCTGCCGGCCGGGTTCAGCCCCGGCGGCGCAGGGTGTCGATCCGGGTGAACATCTCCGCCACGAGCGGGCGCACCCCGGCCCGCAGCTGCGGGCTCCAGGTCTCCTCCGTGTAGTGCCGGTTGCGGTACAGGTACGCGGCGTGCTCCAGCACGGGGCGGTGCTCCGGCGCCAGCTGCTCCAGCGCCCAGCCGGCGGCCTCGTCCTTGGGGCGGATCACGCCGGTGGCGAGGGTGGACCAGATACGGGCGAGGGTGAGCAGGACGTTGCGGGTGTCCTCCTCCAGTTCGCGGATCAGCTCGGGCACGGCCGCGAGGCTCGCCTGGACGAGATCGGCGTGCGGCACCGGGTCGAGCAGTTCGGCGGGCGGCGGCCCGGTGAGCGGGTGGTTCCCGGCGAGGGTCATGGTGAGCACGAGCGCCAGGTCCGGCATCGGGGCGGGGCGCGGCACCTCGCCCGCCCGGTACGCCGCGCGCAGCCACTCGCCGTACAGGAAGTCCCCGGTCGGCGGGAACCGCCAGGGGCGCACCTCGCCCTGGACGACCACCGTCAGCTCGACGGGGCGGACGGCCCGGCTGAGCCCGGAGATCTGCAGCAGCCCGGCCAGCAGCGCGCGCCGTTCGCTCTCGGTGAGGCCGCGCCGGGTGACGGCCAGGACGTCCAGATCGCTGGCGGGCCCCAGGCCCCCGAGGACGGCGGAGCCGTGCAGGTAGCTGCCCAGCAGGTCCGGGCCGAGGGTGTGCCGCAGCAAGTCGGTGGTGCGCTCGATCTGTTCGTTCGACTCCATGGCGGCAGTATCGGGGGGCCGGCGGCGCGCGGGCACCCCGATTTGTCAGGCAAGCGTCTGCTTGCCTAGGGTCGAGGGGTGGCCGACGACATATTCAAAGCCCTGGCCGACCCCACCCGCCGCACCATCCTCGATGAGCTCGCCGAGTCGCCGGGACAGACGCTCTTCGAGCTCTGCTCCCGGCTGGCCATGAAGCACCGGCTCGGCATGTCGCGCCAGGCGGTCTCCCAGCACCTCGCCGTGCTGGAGGCCGCCGGCCTGGTCGAGACCCGGCGGGAGGGGCGCTACAAGTTCCACGATCTGAACCCCGCGCCGCTCCGGCACCTCACCGAACGCTGGACGGGGCCCAACCCCACGGAAGACACCCCATGAGAATCCACCTGACCAGCGTCTTCGTCGACGACCAGGAGAAGGCCCTGCGCTTCTACACCGACGTGCTCGGCTTCGTGAAGAAGACCGAGGTGCCGGTGGGCGACGCGCGCTGGCTCACCGTCGTCTCCCCGCAGGAGCCCGAGGGCACCGAACTCCTGCTGGAGCCGGCCGGCCACCCCGCCGTCGCACCGTACCGGGACGCCCTGGTCAGGGACGGCATCCCGGTCACCGCCTTCGAGGTCGACGACGTGCGCGCCGAGTTCGAGCGGCTGCGCGGGCTCGGGGTGCGCTTCACCCAGGACCCGGTGGAGATGGGCGGCGTCACCACGGCGGTGCTGGACGACACCTGCGGCAACCTCATCCAGCTCGTCCACCAGGAGTAGTCGGTCCGGGGGCCTTGACGCCGCGTAGAAAGCGCTTACGGTGGCGGGATCGCCCGCCGGTACCGGTTGCGGCGTCCGCGCGTCCCCGAGGACCGGTGATCATGAACTGCCGCCCGTCCGGCTCCCTGACCGAAGACCTCCTGCCCGCCTTCCACCAGCGGATGAAGGACGAGCTGACCTTCCCGCTCGCCTGGGGCACCTCCCCGATCCGCGACTTCCCCCGCTGGCGGGAGGCCGCCCGCGCCGAGGTCGAGGCCGCGCTGCTCCAGCCGCGCACCGGCGAGGAGATCCCCTTCGCGCCCGAGACGCTCGACGAGCGGACCACCGGCGGCCTGCGCCGCCGCACCGTGGAGTTCACCCTCAGCCGCTACGGCCGCGCCCGGGGCCTGCTCCTGCTGCCGCCGGGACCGGGGCCGTTCCCCGCCGTGCTCCTCCTGCACGACCACGGCGCCCGGTTCGACATCGGCAAGGAGAAGCTGATCCGGCCCGCCGACGGCGACTCCCGGCTCGCCCCGGCCCTGGAGTGGGCCGACCGGTACTTCGGCGGGCGGTTCGTCGGCGACACCCTCGCCGCCCGGGGCTACGCCGTCCTCGCCGTGGACGCCCTGGGCTGGTCCGAGCGCGGACCGCTCAGCTACGAGGACCAGCAGGCCCTGGCCGCCAACTTCTTCAACCTCGGCTCCTCGCTCGCCGGCCTCATGGCCCACGAGGACCTCCGCGCGGCGGCGTTCCTCGCCTCCCTGCCGGAGACCGACAGCGCCCGCACCGGCGCCCTCGGCTTCTCGATGGGCGGCTACCGCGCCTGGCAGCTCGCCGCCCTCTGCCCGGACCTCCGCGCCGCCGTCGCCGTCGGCTGGATGACCACGCTCAAGGAGATGATGGTCCCCGGCAACAACACCCTGCGCGGTCAGTCCGCCTTCCACATGCTGCACCCCGGCCTCTACCGCCACCTCGACATCCCGGACATCGCCTCCCTCGCCGCCCCGCGCCCGATGCTCTTCCAGGCCGGCGCCGAGGACGACCTCTTCACCCCCGAAGGGGTGGCCCGCGCCCACGCCAGAATGCGCGCCGTCTGGGAGTCCCAGGGCGCCGGCGAGCGGCTGACCACCACCGTCCGGCCCGGCCACGGCCACGTCTTCACCCCGGACATGCAGGACGAGGCGTTCACCTGGCTCGACACCTGGCTCGCCGGGGCGTAGGCGCCGTGTCCCCGGCGCCTACGCCCCGGGACGTACGGCCCCGGCCCGATGCGCACGGGCGCGCCCGGCTGACATAACGGAGCCATGCACCCCGACCTCCCGGACCCGGACCGGCTCCGCGCCTATCTGGAGCGCATCGGCGCTCCCGACCCCGGCCCGCCGGACCTCCCGTACCTGCGCCTCCTGCACCAGCGGCACCAGCGCACCGTGCCGTTCGAAACTCTCAGCATCCACCTCGGCGAGGACATCGTCCTCGACTACGCCGCCCTGGTCGCCAAAGTCGTGGACCGCAGACGAGGCGGTTTCTGCTACGAGCTGAACGGGGCCTTCGCCGCCCTGCTCACCGCCCTCGGCTACCGGGTCACCCTGCTCGCCGCCCGCATCCACGGCGAGCACGGCTTCGGGCCGCCGCTCGACCATCTCGCCCTGCGCGTGGACCTCGACGAGCCCTGGCTGGTGGACGTCGGCGCCGGCCGCTTCGCCGACTTCCCGCTGCGCCTGGCCGAGCGCGGCGAACAGCCCGACCCCGGCGGCGTCTTCCAGCTGACGGAGACCCCTGAGGGCGACCTCGACCTCCACCGCAACGGCGAACCGCACTCCCGGCTGGAGCTGCGCCCCCGGTCCCTGGCCGACTTCACCATGGCCTGCTGGTGGCAACGCACCGCGCCCCAGTCCGACTTCACCGCCTCCCCGACCTGCTCACGCCTCACCGAGGACGGTCGCGTCACCCTGCGCGGCGACCGGCTGATCACGACAGGACCGGACGGCCGCCGGGAGGAGACCCTGCCGGACGAGAGGGCCGTCCTGGCCGCCTACCGCGAGCACTTCGGTATCGACCTGTCCCCGGGCAACCCGGTCACCGGCCGGTACGCCCACGCCGGGGACCCGGCCGCCGCCCGGGAGCTCTGCCCGGCGCGCTGACGAACGGAAAACAGCGGAAGGGCAGCACCTCAGGTGCTGCCCTTTCCTTCGCGGTGCCCCCGGCAGGACTCGAACCTGCGCACACGGCTCCGGAGGCCGATGCTCTATCCGCTGAGCTACGGGGGCTTGGCGGCTGTCTTGCGACACCGAGAACATTACCAGCTCCCGGGAGGGGTCCCGTACCGGGTTGCGCGGCGGGGGAGTTTGGGAAACGGCCGGACGGGGGCGGGGGCACGCGCTTACCCTGGCAGCGTGCCAGGCGCTTCCGGCCGGGTCCTCGTCGTCGACGACAGCCAGGTCATCCGGCAGCTCATCAGGGTCAACCTCGAACTCGACGGCTTCGAGGTCATGACCGCGTCCGACGGCGCCGAGTGCCTGGAGGCCGTGCACCGCTTCCGGCCGCACGTGATCACCCTCGATGTCGCCATGCCCCGGCTCGACGGGCTCGGCACCGTCAGCCGGCTGCGGGTCGATCCGCGCACCGGGCACATCCCGCTCATGCTCGTCAGCGCCAGCGCCGCGCCCGGCGAGGGCCCGCCCGCCGGGGTGGACGCCGTCGTCGCCAAGCCCTTCGAGCCCACCGCCCTGGTGCGTGAGGTACGCCGGCTCCGGGACGAGGGGCGGGGGCCCACCGTGCCCGCTTCCTCTCGTACCCTGGCCAGGTGACCCCCGACCAGCTCTCCCAGGCCCTGCTGCACTGCGTGCGCCGGGCCGCCGGGAGCGGACGGCTGCCCGGTACGGCCGTGCCCGGCCGCATCGTGCTGCGCCGCGCCCCGCACGGGGCCCCCGGGTGGTCCACCGCCGTCGCCCACCAGCTCGCCGGGCCCGCCGGCCGCACCCCGGACGCGATCGCCCGCCTGCTGCGCGACACGCTGCGCGAGGAGACCGGGATCACGGCCGCCGAGGTACGCGACGGGTACCTCACCGTCCGCCTCGACGGCGACGCGGACACCGCGCTGCTCACCGAGCTGATCGCCCGCCCCGCGGCCCGCGTGCTCCCCGCCGATACCCGCCGGGACATCGCCCGCTGGAGCGAGGCCACCGGCGGCGACCCCGCCCGGCTGCTCCCGCAGCGCGCCGCGAACCCGCTCTTCCGCGTCCGCTACGCGCACGCCCGCACCCGGCACGCGCTGCGCTGGGCCGGGCACTTCGGCCTCACCCCCCGGCCCGCCCCGGCCGCCCACCCCGCCGAGCGCCCGCTGCTCGACGCCCTGGGCCAGTGGTCCGTCGCCGGGAACAGCCCGCAGCGCCTGGTCGAGGTGGCCGGCGCCTGGCTGACGGCCGAGGCCGCCCGGTCCACCCTGCCCGTCGGCGACGAGAAACCCGGGACCGCCCACCGCGCGCGGCTGGCCCTCGCCCAGGCCACCGCGACGGTGCTGGCCGGCGGTCTGACCCAGCTGGGCGTCAGCGCCCCCCAGCATCTCTAGCTCGTACCACCAGAGGAACCCCCCCATGAGCCGTTCCGCCCACCCCGCCGGGCCCCGCCACGCCGACGTGCTGCCCGAGGGCCACTACAGCGCCCCGCCCACCGACCTCAACGCGCTGGACCCCAAGGTCTGGGCCCGCACCGTCGAACGCCGCGCCGACGGCGTCCTCACCGTCGGCGGCGTCGGCGTCGACCGGCTCGCCGACACCCACGGCACCCCCGCCTACATCCTCGACGAGAGCGACTTCCGCGCCCGCTGCCGCGCCTGGCGGCAGGCGTTCGGCGACGACGCCGACGTCTTCTACGCCGGCAAGGCGTTCCTCTCCCGCGCCGTCGTGCGCTGGCTGCGCGAGGAAGGGCTCAACCTCGACGTCTGCTCCGGCGGCGAACTGGCCACCGCCCTCGCCGCCGGCATGCCCGCGAGCGCCATCGCCTTCCACGGCAACAACAAGTCGGCCGCCGAGATCCGCCGCGCCGTCGAGGCCGGGGTCGGGCGCATCGTCGTCGACTCCTACGAGGAGATCGACCGCGTCGCCGCCGCCGCCCGCGAGCTGGGCGTACGGCAGCCGGTACTGGTCCGGGTGACGGTCGGTGTCGAGGCGCACACCCACGAGTTCATCGCCACCGCCCACGAGGACCAGAAGTTCGGCCTCGCGCTGGCCGGCGGCACCGCACTGGAGGGCATTCGCCGCGTGCTGGCCGCCGAGGACGGCCTGGAACTCCTCGGCGTCCACTCCCACATCGGTTCGCAGATCTTCGACCTCGCCGGGTTCGAGGTCTCCGCCCGCCGCGTCGTGCAGCTGATGGGCACGGTCCGGGACGAGTTCGGGGTGACCCTGCCCGAGATCGACCTCGGCGGCGGCCTCGGCATCGCCTACACCGCCGGCGACGACCCGCTGGAGCCCGCCGACATCGCCAAGACGCTGCGCGACATCGTCGAGCGCGAGTGCGCCGCCGCCGGGCTGGCCGTCCCCCGGCTGTCCGTCGAGCCGGGCCGGGCCATCATCGGCCCCTCCGCGTTCACGCTCTACGAGGTCGGCACCGTCAAGCCGCTGGAGGGCCTGCGCACCTACGTCAGCGTCGACGGCGGCATGTCGGACAACATCCGCACCGCCCTGTACGACGCCGAGTACTCGGTGGCGCTGGTCTCCCGCACATCCCAGGCGCTGCCCATGCTGGTACGGGTGGTCGGCAAGCACTGCGAGAGCGGCGACATCGTGGTCCGCGACGCCTACCTGCCCGCCGACCTGGCCCCCGGCGACCTGATCGCGGTGGCCGCCACCGGCGCCTACTGCCGTTCGATGGCCAGCAACTACAACCACGTGCTGCGCCCGCCCGTCGTCGCCGTCACCGAGGGCGAGGACCGGGTGATCGTCCGGCGCGAGACCGAAGAGGACCTGCTGCGGCTCGACGTCGGCTGAGACGCCGGCGGAGTCCGCATACTGAACGGGGCGGGGGCTCGTCCCCCGCCTGCATAAGACTGGGAAGCTGCATACGGACATGGAAAGGCGAGGTCGAATCGTGCGTACTCGTCCGCTGAAGGTGGCACTGCTGGGCTGCGGCGTGGTCGGCTCCCAGGTGGTGCGCCTCATGACGACGCACGCCGACGACCTCGCCGCCCGGATCGGCGCCCCGCTCGAACTGGCCGGGGTGGCGGTGCGGCGCCCGGACCGGGTGCGGGACGGCATCGATCCCTCCCTCGTCACCACGGACGCCGAAGGGCTCGTCACCCGCGGTGACATCGACGTCGTCGTCGAGGTGATCGGCGGCGTCGAGCCCGCCCGTACCCTCATCGGCCGCGCCTTCGAGCACGGTGCCGGGGTGGTCACCGCCAACAAGGCGCTGCTCGCCCAGGACGGCCCGGCCCTGCACGCCGCGGCGGCCGAGCACGGCGCCGACCTCTACTACGAGGCCGCCGTCGCCGGCGCCATCCCGCTGCTGCGCCCGCTGCGGGAGTCGCTGGCCGGCGACAAGGTCAACCGGGTCCTCGGCATCGTCAACGGCACCACCAACTTCATCCTGGACCGGATGGAGTCCACCGGCGCCGGCTACGGCGAGGCGCTGGACGAGGCCACCGCGCTCGGCTACGCCGAGGCCGACCCGACCGCCGACGTCGAGGGCTTCGACGCCGCCGCCAAGGCCGCGATCCTGGCCGGGATCGCCTTCCACACCCGGGTGCGGCTGGACGACGTGCACCGCGAGGGCATCGCCGAGGTGACCGCCGCCGACATCGCCTCCGCCCGCCGGATGGGCTGCACCGTCAAGCTGCTGGCCATCTGCGAGCGCGCCGAGGACGGCCGCTCCGTCACCGCCCGGGTGCACCCGGCGATGATCCCGCTCAGCCACCCGCTGGCCTCCGTCAAGGGCGCCTACAACGCCGTCTTCGTCGAGGCCGACTCGGCCGGCCGGCTGATGTTCTACGGGCCCGGGGCGGGCGGCGCGCCCACCGCCTCCGCCGTGCTGGGCGATCTGGTGGCCGTGTGCCGCAACAAGCTCGGCGGCGGGCGCGGCCCGGGGGAGTCCGCGTACAGCCGGCTGCCGGTGAGCCCGATGGGCGAGGTGGTCACCCGCTACCACATCAGCCTGGACGTGGTCGACAAACCGGGTGTACTCGCCCAGTGCGCCATGGTGTTCGCCGACCACGGGGTCTCCATCGACACCGTGCGGCAGACCGGCAAGGACGGCGAGGCGTCGCTGGTGGTCGTCACCCACCGGGCGCCGGACGCCGCGCTGAGCGCCACCGTGGAGGCGCTGCGGGGACTGGACACCGTGCATGATGTGGCCAGCATCATGCGCGTCGAGGGCGAGTAGCGCCCGTTTTTCCGAACAGAGGGAAACAGTGAGCATCTTGGACGCGACCAGCACCAGCCGTCAGTGGCGCGGCGTCATCGAGGAGTACCGCGACCGGCTCCCGGTCACCGCGGCGACGCCCGTGGTCACGCTGCGCGAGGGCGGCACGCCGCTCGTACCCGCGCAGGTGCTGTCCGAGCGCACGGGCTGCGAGGTGCAGCTGAAGGTCGAGGGCGCCAACCCCACCGGTTCGTTCAAGGACCGCGGGATGACGATGGCGATCTCCAAGGCCAAGGAGGACGGCGCCAAGGCCGTCATCTGCGCGTCCACCGGCAACACCTCCGCCTCGGCCGCCGCCTACGCGGTGCGGGCCGGCATGGTGAGCGCCGTCCTGGTGCCGCAGGGCAAGATCGCGCTGGGCAAGATGGGGCAGGCCCTGGTGCACGGGGCGAAGATCCTCCAGGTCGACGGCAACTTCGACGACTGCCTGGACCTGGCCCGCGGGCTGTCGGAGAAGTACCCGGTGGCGCTGGTCAATTCGGTGAACCCGGTGCGGATCGAGGGCCAGAAGACCGCGGCCTTCGAGATCGTCGACATGCTGGGCGACGCCCCCGACATCCACGTCCTGCCGGTCGGCAACGCCGGCAACATCACCGCGTACTGGAAGGGTTACCGGGAGTACGCGGCCACCGGCCCGGCCACCCGTACCCCCCGGATGTGGGGCTTCCAGGCCTCCGGGTCCGCGCCGATCGTGCGCGGCGAGCCGGTGCGCAACCCGACCACCATCGCCACCGCGATCCGCATCGGCAACCCCGCCTCCTGGGGGCCGGCCGAGCGGGCCAGGGACGAGTCGGGCGGCTTCATCGACGAGGTCACCGACCGGCAGATCCTGTCCGCCTACCGGCTGTTGGCGGCGGGCGAGGGCGTGTTCGTGGAGCCCGCCTCGGCCGCCTCGGTGGCCGGGCTGCTGAAGGCCGCCGAGCAGGGCAAGGTCGATCCCGGGCAGCGCATCGTGTGCACGGTCACCGGCAACGGCCTGAAGGACCCGGACTGGGCGGTGGCCGGTGCCCCGCAGCCGGTGACGGTGCCGGTGGACGCGGACGCCGCCGCCGAACGCCTCGGGCTCGCCTAGCCGCGCCGCACGCCGCGCCGCGTGCCCCGGAGACGACACCCCCGCACCCTGTATCGCGTCTGAACCTTCCTTCGATAGGCTGGTATTCAACCCCGTGCAGCGCGATCGCGATACCGGTCGGCCTCCGGGGCATGCCGCACATCTCAGCAAGGAGAGTCATCGAGCGATGGCCCATCCCGCCTTCCGCGCCGCCGCCGTCCGGGTACGGGTCCCGGCGACCAGCGCCAATCTCGGTCCCGGATTCGACGCCCTCGGGCTGGCCCTGGGGCTGTACGACGACGTGGTCGTCCGGGTGGCGGAATCCGGGCTGCACATCGACATCGCCGGTGAGGGCGCCGACACGCTGCCCCGCGACGAGGGGCATCTGCTGGTGCGCTCGCTGCGCACCGCCTTCGAGGCGCTGGGCGGCCAGCCGCGCGGTCTTGAGGTGGTGTGCGCCAACCGCATCCCGCACGGCCGGGGCCTGGGCTCCTCGTCGGCGGCGATCTGCGCCGGTCTGATGGCGGCGCGGGCGGTGACCTCGGGCGGCGAGAGCCGGCTGGACGACACCGCCCTGCTGGAGCTGGCCACCGAGATCGAGGGCCATCCGGACAATGTGGCCGCCTGTCTGCTGGGCGGCTTCACGCTGGCCTGGGGGGAGAGCGGCGCGGTCCGGGCGATCCGCATGGAGCCGTCCGAGCAGGTCGTGCCGGTGGTGTTCGTACCGTCCCGGCCGGTGCTGACCGCGACCGCGCGCGGGCTGCTGCCGCGTACCGTGCCGCACGGGGACGCGGCGCTGAACGCCGGGCGGGCCGCGCTGCTGGTGGAGGCGCTGACCCGGCGTCCCGACCTGCTGCTGCCGGCCACCGAGGACCGGCTGCACCAGGACTACCGGGCGCCGGCCATGAGCGAGAGCATGGATCTGGTGCAGCGGCTGCGCGCGGACGGCGTACCGGCGGTGATCTCGGGCGCCGGGCCGACCGTACTGGCGCTGGTGACCGACGAGGCGGCCGACACCACGGCGCGGCTGGCGGGGGAGGGCTGGACGGCGAACCGGCTGCCGCTGGATCTCGCGGGCGCCAGTGTGCTGCCGCTGACCGGCGCCGCGGAGGCGGACGGGCCGGGCGCGGTCCCCGCCGCCGGGGCTTCCTCCGCCGCCGCCGGATCCGGCCGGTGAAGGACGGCGGGCACGGGATTTCCGTACCGGGAGTGGGGGAATGAAGGCAGTATCCGGTAGTGTTAACCTCAAGTCTGCACGTACCGTCCCGATGGATTTCTCCAGGGGCACGGTATTCCGGGGTCCCTCCCACGGGACCATCCGATTCTTCCGGGAGCCTTCACTCTTCTGCCTGAGCAGCCTGCCGGGCATTCCGAGTCCGCCCCGGGATGGGTGCGGCGTCGTTTCGCGGCGATTCCCCGTGCTTCTCCGTGATTCCCCCGCATCGCACGTTGCATTGATTCCTTCCGCCATGTCGCACCGGCGGAACCACCGCCCGGCCGGCCCGCTCCAAGGGGACCGCAGCCGGACAGCACAACCGGTCGCCGAGCCAGACAGGCCGACGTCCGCTCCAGGGAAGGACCCTTCGTGAGCGACACCACCGATCTGATGGGTGTGAGTGCCGACAGCGCCGGCAAGACCGCCGGTGATGCCACAGCCTCCGCCACGGACGCTCCCACCGCCTCCGCCGCGCCCCGGCGCCGGCGTTCCGGCACCGGCCTCGACGGCATGGTGCTGGCCGAGTTGCAGCAGGTTGCCTCGGGCCTCGGGATCAGGGGCACCGCGCGGATGCGCAAGAGCCAGCTGATCGAGGTCATCAAGGAGAAGCAGGCCGCCTCCGGCGGCGGCGCCCCGGCCTCCGGCGGGGATGCCAAGCCGGCCGAGGCCGCGCCGGCCGCCGCCGAGAGCGGCACCGACAAGCCCAAGCGCCGTACCACCTCCCGGGCGCGGACCGGTGAGTCCGCCGACGGGCAGCGTGAGGCGCAGCGGCAGCAGCAGATCGACATCCCCGGCCAGGCCGAGGGCACCGCGGGCGCGGAGTCCGGCGGCAAGGGCGGCCGTACCGCTCCCGCCAAGGACGCGGAGAGCGCCGGCAAGTCCGAGAACGCCGGCAAGGACGACGCCGCCCAGGGCGGCGAGCGCCCCGCCAAGCGCGAGCGCGAGCGCCGCGGCAAGAACGGCGGCGGTCAGGGCCAGCAGGGTCAGGGCCAGAACAACCAGGGCCAGGGTCAGGGCGGCGGCCGGGGCAACCGGGACCGCGACCGGGACCGGGACGGCGGCGGGCGCGACGGCGGTGGCCGGGGCGACGGCGGCCGGGACGGCAACCGCGACCGTGACCACCGCGGCGGTGACGACGACTTCGACGGCGGCCGGCGTGGTCGCCGGGGCCGCTACCGCGACCGGCGCGGCCGGCGCGGCGGGCGCGACGACTCCGGTTTCAACGAGCCGCAGGTCGCCGACGACGATGTGCTGATCCCGGTCGCGGGCATCCTCGACATCCTCGACAACTACGCGTTCGTGCGCACCTCCGGCTACCTGCCGGGCCCCAACGACGTGTACGTCTCGCTGGCCCAGGTCCGCAAGAACGGCCTGCGCAAGGGCGACCACGTCACCGGCGCGGTGCGCCAGCCCCGGGAGGGCGAGCGGCGCGAGAAGTTCAACGCGCTGGTGCGGCTCGACTCCGTCAACGGCATGGCGGCCGAACACGGCCGGGCCCGCTCTGAGTTCAACAAGCTCACCCCGCTGTACCCGCAGGAGCGGCTGCGGCTGGAGACCGAGCCGGGCCAGCTGATCACCCGGATCATCGATCTGGTCTCGCCCATCGGCAAGGGCCAGCGCGGTCTGATCGTGGCCCCGCCGCGTACCGGCAAGACCACGATCATGCAGGCGGTGGCGAACGCCATCACCCGCAACAACCCCGAGTGCCATCTGATGGTCGTGCTCGTCGACGAGCGCCCCGAAGAGGTCACCGACATGCAGCGGGCCGTCAAGGGCGAGGTCATCTCCTCGACCTTCGACCGCCCCGCCGAGGACCACACCACCCTTGCCGAGCTGGCCATCGAGCGGGCCAAGCGGCTGGTGGAGCTGGGGCACGACGTGGTGGTGCTGCTCGACAACATCACCCGTCTGGGCCGCGCCTACAACCAGGCGGCGCCCGCCTCCGGCCGGATCCTGTCCGGTGGTGTCGACTCGGCGGCGCTGTACCCGCCGAAGAAGTTCTTCGGCGCCGCGCGCAACATCGAGGACGGCGGCTCGCTGACCATCCTGGCCACCGCGCTGGTGGAGACCGGCTCCCGGATGGACGAGGTGATCTTCGAGGAGTTCAAGGGCACCGGCAACATGGAGCTCAAGCTGGACCGCAAGCTCTCCGACAAGCGGATCTTCCCGGCGGTGGACGTGGACGCCTCCGGTACCCGCAAGGAGGAGATCCTGATGGGCAGCGACGAGCAGGCCATCGTCTGGAAGCTCCGCCGGGTGCTGCACGCCCTGGACTCCCAGGCGGCCGTGGAACTGCTGCTGGACAAGATGAAGCAGACCAAGTCCAACGCCGAGTTCCTGCTCCAGATCCAGAAGACCACCCCGACCCCCAACGGTCAGGACTGATCCGGATCCCGGACCCCGGACCCCGTGTGAGGGCCGCATCACCCATTGTGGTGATGCGGCCCTCGCCGTATCGGGTGAAACTGGGGCAATGGCGGATGACACCGCGGACGACGCCCTGCCGCCCGGTGCCTCGGCGCTGGCGGCACGCTCGCGCCGCAGGCGGCGCAGGCTGCGGGTGGCCGCGCTCGTCACCGTCTCGGCGCTCACCGCGACCGCCGCGGCGGGTGTCGCGCTGTACGTCAAGTTCGACGGCAACATCGCCGGGCTCGACATCGACTCCGCGCTGGGCGGCGACCGCCCCGAGGACGCCCCGCACGGCTCGCTGGACATCCTCGTCCTCGGCTCGGACTCCCGGGCCGGGGAGAACGGCGTCTACGGCTCGGACGGCGGCGCCCGCGCCGACACCGCGATGATCGTGCACATCAACGAGGACCACGACGCCGCCACCCTGGTCTCCATCCCGCGCGACACCCTGGTCACCCGGCCCGCCTGCGACCGCCCCGACGGCACCACCGCCCCCGAGGCGCCGCGCACCATGTACAACGAGGCGTACGAGATCGGCGGCCCGGCCTGCGCCGTCAAGACCACCGAGGCGCTGACCGGTATCCGGATGGACCACTACATCGAGATCGACTTCAAGGGCTTCGAGCAGATCATCGACACCCTGGGCGGGGTGCGGATCACCACCCACGAGGATCTGCGCGACCCCGACAGCCATCTCGACCTCGCCGCCGGTACCCACACCCTGGACGGCGCCCAGGCCCTCGCCCTGGTCCGCACCCGGCACGCCATCGGCGACGGCAGCGACCTGGGCCGGATCGAGCTCCAGCACACCTTCGTGCACGCCCTGGCCGAACAGGTCGCCGACATCGGCCTGTTCACCAACCCCAAGAAGCTGTACGACCTGGCCGACGCCGCCACCTCCTCGCTCACCACCGACTCCGCGCTGGCCTCCGTCTCGGCGCTGACCGGCCTGGCGCGTACCCTCAAGAACATCGGGCCGCAGGAGCTCGACATGGTGACCCTGCCGGTCGCCGGCGACGACCGCGACCCGAACCGGGTGGTGCCGCTCGGCCCCGAGAGCGAGCAGCTGTGGGACGCGCTGCGCGCCGACGAGCCGGTCCCCGCCACCCTGAGCGACCGCCCCGACACCCAGCGGATCGCCCCCGGCGGCCCCCCGGCCCCGGACAGCGGGGAATAACGGCCCAGGGCCCCCTCGTTTTGGACGGAGCGGACAGTGCTGGCAGACTGAGCCGCCGGTTCCGGTTCACGGCACGCATCGGGCGTGCCGACCCGGCGCCCTCCGATCAGCAAGGAGAAACCATGAAGCGCGACATTCACCCGGAGTACGTCGAGACCCAGGTCAGCTGTACCTGCGGGGCCTCCTTCACCACCCGCAGCACCATGACCGAGGGCAGCATCCGCGCCGACGTGTGCTCCGAGTGCCACCCCTTCTACACCGGCAAGCAGAAGATCCTCGACACCGGTGGCCGGGTTGCCCGCTTCGAGGCGCGCTTCGGCAAGAACGCCGGGGCCGCGAAGAAGTAGCCCCACCCCGGGCGCCGGGCCCGGCCGACGTACCCTCGCGGACGCGGCCGGACCGGCGCCTTTCCCGTCCCCGCTCTCCCCCGCTGACCCCCGCTGTCCCCCGGGGCCCCTTTTCTCAGGAGCACACGATGTTCGAGGCGGTCGAGGAACTGATCGGCGAACACGCCGACCTCGAACGGCGGCTCGCCGACCCCGCGGTCCACGCCGACCAGGCCAGTGCCCGCAAGCTCAGCAAGCGCTACGCCGAGCTGACCCCGATCATCGCCGCCTACCACTCCTGGAAGAGTTACGGCGAGGACATCGAGACCGCCCGTGAACTGGCCCAGGAAGACCCCGAGTTCGCCACCGAGGTCAAGGAGCTGAGCGCCGCCCGCGAGGCCGTCACCGAACGGCTGCGGCTGCTGCTGGTGCCCCGCGACCCCAGCGACGACAAGGACGTCATCCTGGAGATCAAGGCCGGCGAGGGCGGCGACGAGTCCGCCCTGTTCGCCGGCGACCTGCTGCGGATGTACCTGCGCTACGCCGAGCGCGTCGGCTGGAAGACCGAGCTGATCGACGCCAACGAGTCCGACCTCGGCGGCTACAAGGACGTCTCGGTGGCCGTCAAGACCCGCGGCACCGCCGAGCCCGGCGCCGGCGTGTGGGCCCGCCTGAAGTACGAGGGCGGCGTGCACCGCGTCCAGCGGGTGCCCGCCACCGAGTCCCAGGGCCGCATCCACACCTCCGCCGCCGGCGTGCTCGTGCTGCCCGAGGCCGAGGACGTCGACGTGGAGATCAACCCGAACGACCTGCGCATCGACGTGTACCGCTCCTCCGGGCCCGGCGGCCAGTCCGTCAACACCACCGACTCCGCGGTGCGCATCACCCACCTGCCCACCGGCATCGTCGTCTCCTGCCAGAACGAGAAGAGCCAGCTCCAGAACAAGGACCAGGCGCTGCGCATCCTGCGCGCCCGGCTGCTGGCCGCCGCCCAGGAGGAGGCCGACCGCGAGGCCTCCGACGCCCGGCGCAGCCAGGTGCGTACCGTCGACCGCTCCGAGCGGGTGCGCACCTACAACTTCCCCGAGAACCGCATCTCCGACCACCGCGTGGGCTTCAAGGCGTACAACCTCGACCAGGTGCTCGACGGCGAACTCGACGCCGTCATCCAGGCCTGCGTCGATGCGGACTCCGCCGCCAAGCTCGCGGCGGCGCAGTGACCGTAGGGTGGAAGACGTGACGTCATCATCCGGGTCATCCGCCACCGGGCCGAGCTCCTACCCCCGTTCCCTGCTGCTCGCCGAGGTGGCCCGCGCCACCCAGCGGCTCGCCGACGCCGGGGTGCCCTCACCACGCTTCGACGCCGAGGAACTGGCGGCGTACGTGCACGGCACCGAGCGGCCCCGGCTGCACACCGTCGCCGACGCCGAGTTCGACGCCCGCTACTGGGAGGCGATCGCCCGCCGCGAGGCGCGCGAACCGCTCCAGCACATCACCGGCCGGGCGTTCTTCCGCTACCTGGAGCTCCAGGTGGGCCCCGGGGTGTTCGTGCCCCGGCCGGAGACGGAGTCGGTGGTCGGCTGGGCGATAGACGCGGTCCGCGCGATGGACGTCGCCGAGCCGCTGATCGTCGATCTGTGCACCGGCTCGGGCGCCATCGCGCTCGCGCTGGCCCAGGAGGTGCCGCGCTCGCGCGTGCACGCCGTGGAACTGGACGAGCGCGCCCTGGAGTACGCCCGCCGCAACGCCGAGGGCTCCCGGGTGGTCCTGCACCACGGGGACGCCCTCACCGCCCTGCCGCAGCTGGCCGGGCAGGTCGATCTGGTGATCTCCAACCCGCCCTACATCCCGCTCACCGAGTGGGAGCACGTGGCCCCCGAGGCCCGCGACCACGACCCGCAGCTGGCGCTGTTCTCCGGCGAGGACGGCCTGGACACCATCCGGGGTCTGGAGCGCGCCGCGCACCGGCTGCTGCGGCCCGGCGGCATCGTCGTCGTCGAGCACGCGGACACCCAGGGCGGCCAGGTGCCGTGGATCTTCACCGAGGACCGCGGCTGGGCGGACGCCGCCGACCACCCCGATCTCAACAACCGCCCGCGGTTCGCCACCGCCCGCAGGGTCAACCGATGACCAAGGAGGACGTTCACTGATGGCACGGCGATACGACTGCACGGACGTGGTCGACCGCAAGCACGGGCTGCGGGAGGCGGCGTCCGCCGTGCGGCGCGGCGATCTCGTCGTCCTGCCGACCGACACGGTGTACGGGGTGGGCGCGGACGCCTTCAACGCGAACGCCGTGGGCGCGCTGCTGGAGGCCAAGGGCCGTGGCCGGGGCATGCCCTCCCCGGTGCTGGTCGGCTCGCCGAACACGCTGCACGGTCTGGTCACCGACTTCTCCGAGCAGGCGTGGGAGCTGGTGGACGCCTTCTGGCCGGGCGCGCTCACCATCGTCGCCCGCCACCAGCCGTCCCTCACCTGGGACCTGGGCGAGACCCGGGGCACCGTGGCGGTGCGGATGCCGCTGCATCCGGTCGCTCTCGAACTGCTCAAGGAATTCGGCCCGATGGCCGTCTCCTCCGCCAACCTCACCGGCCACCCGGCGCCCCAGGACTGCGACGCCGCCCAGCAGATGCTGGGCGACGCGATCGCGGTGTACCTGGACGGCGGCCCCACGCCCGACACCGTGCCCTCGTCGATCGTCGATGTCACCCGGCCGGTTCCCCGGCTGCTGCGCGCCGGTGCGGTGAGCGAGGAGGAACTGCGCAAGGTCGTGCCCGACCTGGAGATCTCCCATTGACCGCGCTTGCGGACAGTGGCATACGGCAGCCGGAGCCGACCGAGCCGGCCGGCGGCCTCCGCCCGGTCTTCCGGATTCTGCATGTCAGTACGGGGAATGTGTGCCGCTCGCCGATCACCGAACGGCTCACCCGGCAGGCGCTCGACCAGCGCCTGGGCGGGTTCGGGGATGCCCTGGTGGTGGAGAGCGCCGGCACCTGGGGGCACGAGGGTGCCCCGATGGAGGAGCACGCGGCGCAGGTCCTGTCCGAGTACGGGGCGGACGCGGCCGGGTTCTTCGGCCGTGAGCTGCTGGACGAGCACGTGATCCGCGCCGACCTGGTGCTGACCGCCACCCGCGATCACCGGCAGCAGGTGATCGCGATGGGGCACTCGGCCGGGCTGCGGACGTTCACGCTGAAGGAGTTCACCCGCCTGGTGCGGGCCATCGACGTCTCCACGCTGCCCGCGGTGGGTTCGCCGGAGACGCTGGTGGAGCGGGCCCGCGCGCTGGCCAGCGCGGCGGCGGCGCTGCGCGGCTGGCTGCTGGCGCCGACGGCCGAGGCGGACGAGGTGCAGGATCCGTACGGGTCGCCGATCCCGTACTTCCGCAGCATCGGCGAGGAGATCAGGGCCGCGCTCGATCCGGTGGTCACCGCGCTGACCGGGGTTCCGGGGCCCTGACGGCGGTGCGGCATCCCGAGGACGCGGGCCGGTCACAAGATCGCTCCGGGAGGCCCTTGGGGGCAGCCCGGGCCGGCGGGCATGAGAAGGTGTTGCGCCATGGACGGCGAGACTTCTGGGGCAGCCTGTGCGTGAATATCTCCTGACGCTCTGTGTCGCGGCGGCGGTCACGTATCTGCTGACCGGCCCGGTGCGGAAGTTCGCCATCGCGGCGGGCGCGGCCCCCGCGGTGCGGGCGCGCGACGTGCACCGCGAGCCGACCCCGCGGCTGGGCGGCATCGCGATGTTCGGGGGGCTGTGCGCGGGTCTGCTGGTGGCCTCCCAGCTGTCCAACACCTCCGAGGTGTTCCGGGTCTCGGACGAGCCCAGGGCGCTGCTGTCGGCCGCCGCGCTGATCTGGCTGCTGGGTGTCCTGGACGACAAGTGGGGTGTGGACGCCCTGGTGAAGCTGGGCCTCCAGATGATCGCGGCCGGCGTGATGGTGCTCCAGGGGCTGACGATCCTGTGGCTGCCGGTGCCGGGCGTCGGGGTGGTGGCGCTGACGCCGCTCCAGGGCACGCTGCTGACCGTGGCCATCGTGGTGGTGACCATCAACGCGGTGAACTTCGTGGACGGTCTGGACGGTCTCGCGGCCGGCATGGTGTGCATCGCGGCGGCGGCGTTCTTCCTGTACGCGTACCGGGTCTGGTACGGCTACGCGATCGAGTCGGCCGCCCCGGCCACGCTGTTCGCGGCGGTGCTGATGGGCATGTGTCTGGGCTTCCTGCCGCACAACATGCATCCGGCGCGGATCTTCATGGGCGACTCGGGTTCGATGCTGCTGGGGCTGATCCTGGCGGCCAGTGCGGTCTCCATCACCGGGCAGGTGGACCCGGACGCGATGAAGCTGTTCACCGGCTCGGTGCGCGGCGCGGTGCACGAGATGGTGCCGGTGTACATCCCGCTGCTGCTGCCGCTGACGATCATCGCGGTGCCGTTCGCGGATCTGGTGCTGGCGATCGTGCGCCGTACCTGGAACGGGCATTCGCCGTTCGCGGCGGACCGGGGTCATCTGCACCACCGGCTGCTGGAGATCGGGCACTCGCACCGCCGGGCCGTGCTGATCATGTACTTCTGGTCCGGGCTGATCGCCTTCGGCGTGGTCGGCTTCTCGGTGCAGGGCGTCGGGGCGTGGATCGTGCCGGGCGTGGTGGGGCTGAGCGCGATCGGTCTGGTGGTTCTGCTGCTGCCGCGCTTCCCGGTGCGTACGGCCGGCGGTGGCGGGGGCGGTGCCGCCTCCGTGCCGGCCGCGGAGCCGGCTCCCGAGCCCGGCCCGGCGCAGGCTCCGGCGGCACAGGACACGGGCGGGGAGGCGCAGCCTCCGGCGCCCGCGGAGCCGGGTGCCGTGCCGGAGGCCGGCGGGGAGCGGGACGCCCCGGCGGTGGCCACCGCGACCCGGGTGCGCGGGCTGAACGGGGCCACGGCGGTGGGGGAGCGGCAGCGGTTCGCGCTGCGCCGCAGGATCGACAACCGCAGGTGAGGAGGGCGTCCGCCGCTGTCAAGCGGCGGACGGCATGTTGCCTCTTCCGTGTGAGTTCTTACACGCGAACTGAGTAAAGACCTCATCAAAAAGTTTGTGATAGCGTTCACGAGAACCGGCCCGGTGCACCAGCTGCCCGGGACCGGGACGCACGCTCACTCGTCAATGACGACAGTCGTCCGAAGCCCCGCGGGAGATCAGTTCCCATGCAGTCCAACGACGCCCGGATACTCCGAGGCGCCGCGGTCCCCACTGCCGTGGCCGGAGTCGTGGCCACCGCGGCGGGAGCCTTTCTCGCCGGGACGGAGGGCGCGCTCAGCGTCGCCCTGGGAGTCTTCATCGCCGCCGCGTTCTTCGCGCTCGGCCTGATAGCTCTCGGTTATGTCAACCATCGCTGGCCCGAGTTGTTCTTCGGCGCCGCCATGGTGATATACACCACGCAGATGGGCGTGCTGTTCGTCGTGTTGATACTGCTGCGCGACGCGTCCTTCCTGCACGGGCGTTCGTTCGCCATAGGGGTGATGGTCGGAACGGCCGTCTGGCTGGCCGGTCAGGTGCGGGCCCATCTGCGCCTGAAGATCCCTTACGTGGTACCCGAATCCTCCACGGCGTCCTCCGGCGGTCCGATGTGATCTCGGTCGCTGTGCGGCGGTCCCGCCGAACAGGGGGCGGCCTACGGACGGTCACCGCGGACTGCTATCGTCCCTCGCCGAGAGCTGAGTGGATCGCGGTGTGCCGGCTGTGCGGGACAGCCGGGCGCTTCGCCCTGACTCCCGCCGGGCCGCGCGGACTCCGCACGGACCGGCCTCTCTCCCGCCCCACCCAGTCCAGTGCCGTCCTGTGGCCTGCGGCCACGCCGACACACCGAGGTTGCCGTATCCATGCGTCACGCCGAAGGAGCTCACGGTGATGAATGACCAGGTGCTCGCCTTCGAGACCGACTGTCACCTTTTCCAGGAATGCGGCTTCCCCGCTCCGTCCGTGTGGTCGTTCATCTTCGATCCGATCTTCAGTGTCGGGCCGATCGAGTTCAACAAGGCCATGCTGCTGGCCCTCCTCGGAACGGTGGCGATCCTCAGCTTCTTCTGGGCCGCCTTCGCCAGGCCGAAGGTCGTCCCGGGCAAGCTCCAGATGGTGGCGGAGGCCGGGTACGACTTCGTCCGCAAGGGCGTCGCCCGCGAGATCATGGGCAAGAAGGGCGAGCCGTACGTCCCCTTGCTGGTCTCGCTGTTCTTCTTCGTCTGGGTCATGAACCTGTGGGCCGTCGTCCCGCTGGCGCAGTTCCCGGTGACCTCGGCCATCGCCTTCCCGGCCGGTCTCGCCGTCGTGGTGTGGGTCACCTACATGACGGTCACCTTCAAGACCAACGGCTTCGTCGGTGGCCTGCGCAATCTGTGTGTGCCCAGTGGGCTGCCGAAGGGGATCTACGTGATCCTCACACCCATCGAGTTCATCTCCAACGTCTTCCTGCGGCCCTTCACGATGGCGGTCCGGCTCTTCGCCAACATGTTCGCCGGCCATCTGCTGCTGCTGCTGTTCATCATCGGCACCTGGTACACGCTGGGCACCGTGGTCGGCACGTTCTACTCGATCACGTCGTTCGCCCTGGCACTGGTGCTCACGGTCTTCGAGATGTTCATCCAGGCCCTCCAGGCCTACGTGTTCGTCGTGCTGACCGCCACCTACCTCTCCCAGGCGCTCGAAGAAGCGCACTGAGAGCACGCAGACCCTCACCGACCGACCGCATGACAACCGGTGGACACACCTCCGCCGGCCCACCACAGAGAAGGAACCAACGGACATGTCCGCAGCTTTCGACACCCTGGCCGCCGTCAACGGCAACATCAACACCATCGGTTTCGGTATCGCGGCCATCGGCCCCGGTGTCGGCGTCGGTATCGTTTTCGGTAACGGTGTCCAGGCGATCGCCCGCCAGCCCGAGGCCGCCGGCCTCATCCGGCAGAACATGCTGCTGGGCTTCGCCGTCATCGAGGCGCTGGCGCTGATGGGCTTCGTGCTGGCGTTCGCCCTCAGCTGAGCGACCCATCGAAGCCCTTACCGACGAGAGGTCCACAATCATGATCAACATGGCTGCCGAGGGGCCCCAGAACCCCTTGCTGCCGGTGTGGCCCGAGGTCTTCATCGGACTGTTCTGCTTCGGCATCATCTTCTTCGCCTTCTACAAGAAGCTCCTCCCCTCCATCAACAAGGTGCTGGAGGAGCGTCGCGAGGCGATCGAAGGTGGCATGGAGAAGGCGGAGGCCACCCAGGCCGAGGCCCGTCAGACCCTGGAGAGCTACAAGGAGCAGCTGGCCGAGGCCCGTCACGACGCCGCCCGGCTGCGCCAGGAGGCCAAGGAGCAGGGCGCCGCGCTCATCGCCGAGATGCGCGAGGAGGGCCAGCGCCAGCGCGAGGAGATCATCTCCGCCGGCCACGCCCAGATCGAAGCGGACCGCAAGCAGGCCGCCGAACTGCTCCGTCAGGACGTCGGCCGGCTGGCCACCGAACTGGCCGGCCGCCTGGTCGGCGAGGCTCTCGAGGACCACGCCCGTCAGAGCCGTACCATCGACCGCTTCCTGGCCGAGCTGGAGGAGAAGGCCGCCGCGGCTCCCTCCGGTGACGCCGCCGGGGCGGCACGGTGATCGGCGCCAGCCGGGAGGCCCTGGAGGGCGGCCGGGAGCGGCTGAACGTACTGTGCGACAGTACGGCCACCGATCCCGCCGCCCTGGCCGATGACCTGGCCGCCGTCACCGTGCTGCTGAACCGCGAGGTCTCGCTGCGCCGGGTCCTCACCGACCCGGCCCAGCCGGGCGAGGGCAAGGCGGACCTGGTGGGCCGGCTGCTCGGCGGACAGGTCGGCGGCCCGGCCGTCGACCTGGTCTCCGGCCTGGTCCGCTCCCGCTGGTCCTCCTCCCGGGACCTGGTGGACGCGGTGGAGGAGCTGGCGGACACCGCCGACCTCATCGCGGCCGACCGGGCGGGCACCCTGGAAGCGGTGGAGGACGAGCTGTTCCGGTTCGGCCGGATCCTGTCCGCCACCCCGGACCTGCGGTCCGCGCTCACCACCAAGGACGACCGGTCCACCACCGCCAAGAAGGAGCTGGTCCGCCGGCTGCTGGGCGGCCGGGCCGACCGGATCACCGAGCGGCTGATCGTCCGCCTCGTGGAACATCCGCGGGGACGTAGCCTGGATCAGGGGATCGAGGCGCTGTCCGCCCTGGCGGCGGCCCGCCGTGACCGCTCGGTCGCGGTGGTCACCTCGGCCGTCCCCCTGAGCGACGCGCAGCGCGACCGGCTCGGCCGGGCCCTGGCGAAGCTCTACGGGCGCCAGGTCCAGCTGAACCTCGACGTCGACCCGGCCGTCCTCGGCGGGATCTCGGTCCGCATCGGGGACGAGGTCATCCACGGCACCGTCGCCGACCGGCTGGACGAGGTCACCCGCCGGCTGGCCGGCTGACGCGGCGGGCGCGAGAGCCCGCCGCACCACCAACTCAAGAAGCACGACGAGCGGCCCGAGTTGGGCCGTAGCGCACGAACTTACGGGCCCAACAAGGAGAGCAGGGAACCCAGATGGCGGAGCTCACGATCCGGCCGGATGAGATCCGGAGCGCACTGGAGGATTTCGTCCAGTCGTACACCCCGGACGCGGCCTCGCAGGAAGAGGTCGGGACGGTCAGCGTTGCCGGTGACGGCATCGCGCGAGTCGAGGGGCTGCCCTCGGCCATGGCGAACGAGCTGCTGAAGTTCGAGGACGGCACCCTCGGCCTCGCCCTCAACCTGGAGGAGCGCGAGATCGGCGCGGTCGTCCTGGGCGAGTTCAGCGGCATCGAGGAGGGCCAGCCGGTGCGCCGCACCGGCGAGGTGCTCTCGGTCGCGGTCGGCGAGGGCTACCTGGGCCGGGTCGTCGACCCGCTGGGCAACCCGATCGACGGCCTCGGCGAGATCGAGACCTCGGGCCGCCGCGCCCTGGAGCTGCGCGCGCCCGACGTCATGCAGCGCAAGTCGGTGCACGAGCCCATGGAGACCGGCTACAAGGCCGTGGACACCATGACGCCGATCGGCCGTGGCCAGCGCCAGCTGATCATCGGTGACCGGCAGACCGGCAAGACCGCCCTCGCGGTCGACACGATCATCAACCAGCGCGACAACTGGCGCTCGGGCGACCCGAAGAAGCAGGTCCGCTGCATCTACGTCGCCATCGGCCAGAAGGGCTCCACCATCGCGTCCGTGCGCGGCGCCCTGGAGGAGGCCGGCGCGCTGGAGTACACGACGATCGTCGCCGCCCCCGCGTCCGACCCGGCCGGCTTCAAGTACATCGCCCCCTACACCGGCTCGGCCATCGGCCAGCACTGGATGTACGAGGGCAAGCACGTCCTGATCGTCTTCGACGACCTGTCGAAGCAGGCGGACGCCTACCGCGCGGTGTCGCTGCTGCTGCGCCGCCCGCCGGGCCGCGAGGCGTACCCCGGTGACGTCTTCTACCTGCACTCCCGGCTGCTGGAGCGCTGCGCGAAGCTGTCGGACGAGATGGGCGCCGGCTCCATGACCGGGCTGCCGATCGTGGAGACCAAGGCGAACGACGTGTCGGCGTTCATCCCGACCAACGTCATCTCCATCACCGACGGCCAGTGCTTCCTGGAGTCCGACCTGTTCAACGCGGGCCAGCGCCCGGCGCTGAACGTCGGTATCTCCGTCTCCCGTGTCGGTGGTTCCGCCCAGCACAAGGCGATCCGCCAGGTCACCGGTTCGCTCCGGGTCGACCTCGCGCAATACCGCGAGCTGGAGGCGTTCGCCGCCTTCGGTTCCGACCTGGACGCGGCCTCCAAGGCCGCTCTGGAGCGGGGCAAGCGCATGGTCGAGCTGATCAAGCAGGACCAGTACAACCCGTACCCCACCGAGAACCAGGTCGTCTCCATCTGGGCCGGCACCAACGGTCTGATGGACGACATCCCGGTCGAGGACATCCGCCGCTTCGAGCGCGAGCTGCTGGACTGGCTCGGCCGCGAGAAGAAGGACCTGCTGACCTCCATCCGCGAGGGCGCCAAGATGTCGAACGACACGCTTCAGGCGATCGCCGGCGCGGTCAGCTCCTTCAAGCAGCAGTTCGAGACCTCGGGCGGCAAGCTGCTGGGCGAGGGCTGATCATGGGCGCTCAGATTCGTGTCCTCAAGCGCCGGATCAAGTCCGTCACCGCCACGAAGAAGATCACCCGGGCGATGGAGATGATCGCCGCCTCGCGCATCGTCAAGGCGCAGCGCAAGGTGGCGGCGTCCACGCCGTACGCCGACGAGCTGACCAACGCGGTCACGGCCGTGGCGCACGGCTCGGACGTCAAGCACCCGCTGACGACCGAGGTGGAGCGCCCGCGGCGGGCCGCGCTGCTGCTGATCACCAGCGACCGCGGCCTGGCCGGCGGTTACTCCTCCAACGCCCTCAAGGCGGGGGAGCACCTGACCAGCGAGCTGGTGAGTGAAGGCAAGGAGGTCGACACGTACATCGTCGGCCGCAAGGGTGTGGCGTACTACGGGTTCCGGGAGCGGGCGATCACCGACTCCTGGACCGGCTTCACGGACAACCCGACCTACGCCGACGCCAAGATGGTCGCCGCGCCGCTCATCGAGGCCATGGAGCGTGACACCGACAAGGGCGGGGTGGACGAGCTGCACATCGTCTTCACCGAGTTCGTGTCGATGATGACGCAGACCCCGGTGGAGCGGCGGCTGCTGCCGCTGACCTTCGAGAAGTCGGCGGAGGAGTCCGCGCAGGTCTTCGCCAAGGGCGCGCAGGCGCACGCCCTGTACGACTTCGAGCCCTCGGCGGAGAAGGTCCTCGACGCCCTGCTGCCCCGGTACGTCGAGAGCCGCATCTACAACGCCCTCCTCCAGGCCGCCGCGTCCAAGCACGCGGCCACCCGGCGGGCGATGAAGTCGGCGACCGACAACGCGGAGGAGCTCATCAAGTCGCTGTCGCGGCTTGCCAACGCGGCCCGTCAGGCCGAAATCACCCAGGAAATCACCGAGATCGTCGGTGGCGCGAGCGCCTTGGCCGACGCGACCGCGGGAAGTGACCGATAATCATGACTACTGCTGCTGAGGCGGCCACCGAGACGGCCGCAGCCACGGGTCGGGTCGCACGGGTCATCGGCCCGGTCGTCGACGTGGAGTTCCCCGTCGACGCGATCCCCGACATCTACAACGCGCTCACCGTCGAGGTCGAGGACCCCGCGGTGAAGGGCACCACCAGCACCCTGACGCTGGAGGTCGCCCAGCACCTCGGTGAGGGCATGGTGCGCACCATCGCCCTGGGTCCGGCCGACGGTCTGGTCCGCCAGTCCCCGGTGACCGACACGGGCGCGGGCATCACCGTGCCGGTGGGCGACGTCACCAAGGGCCGGGTGTTCAACACCCTGGGCCACATCCTGAACGAGCCCGAGGCCGAGTCGGAGATCACCGACCGCTGGGAGATTCACCGCAAGGCCCCGGCCTTCGACCAGCTGGAGTCGAAGACCGAGATGTTCGAGACGGGTCTGAAGGTCATCGACCTGCTGACCCCGTACGTCAAGGGCGGCAAGATCGGTCTGTTCGGTGGTGCCGGTGTCGGCAAGACCGTGCTGATCCAGGAAATGATCATGCGTGTGGCGAAGCTGCACGAGGGTGTTTCCGTCTTCGCCGGTGTCGGTGAGCGTACCCGTGAGGGCAACGACCTCATCGAGGAAATGGCCGACTCGGGCGTGCTGCCGCAGACCGCGCTGGTCTTCGGCCAGATGGACGAGCCGCCGGGGACCCGGCTGCGGGTCGCGCTGGCCGGTCTGACCATGGCGGAGTACTTCCGCGATGTGCAGAAGCAGGACGTGCTGTTCTTCATCGACAACATCTTCCGCTTCACCCAGGCCGGTTCCGAGGTGTCCACCCTGCTGGGCCGGATGCCCTCCGCGGTGGGTTACCAGCCGAACCTGGCTGACGAGATGGGTGTGCTCCAGGAGCGCATCACCTCCACCCGTGGTCACTCCATCACCTCGATGCAGGCGATCTACGTGCCCGCCGACGACCTCACCGACCCGGCGCCGGCCACCACCTTCGCCCACCTGGACGCCACCACGGTGCTGTCCCGTCCGATCTCCGAGAAGGGCATCTACCCGGCGGTGGACCCGCTGGACTCGACGTCCCGGATTCTGGACCCGCGCTACATCTCGCAGGACCACTACGACACCGCCATGCGGGTCAAGGGGATCCTCCAGAAGTACAAGGACCTCCAGGACATCATCGCCATTCTCGGTATGGACGAGCTGGGCGAGGAGGACAAGCTCACCGTCAGCCGTGCGCGGCGGATCGAGCGCTTCCTGTCGCAGAACACCCACGCGGCGAAGCAGTTCACCGGCCTGGACGGTTCGGACGTGTCGCTGGACGAGTCGATCGCCGCGTTCAACGGCATCGCCGACGGTGACTACGACCACTTCCCCGAGCAGGCGTTCTTCATGTGCGGTGGGCTGGACGACCTGAAGGCGAAGGCCAAGGAGCTGGGCGTCTCCTGACCGGCACGCCCGTGGTGCGCGCGGAGGCGGGGGGTGCCCCCGCCTCCGGTGCACCGGCCATCTATTCTTCACATATCCAGGGGATGAGGAGCCATCGTGGCTGAGCTGCACGTCGAGTTGGTCGCCGCGGACCGGAAGGTCTGGTCGGGCGAGGCCAGCATGGTCGTCGCGCGCACCACTGCGGGTGACATCGGCATCCTGCCCGGGCACCAGCCGGTGCTCAGCGTGCTGCAGTCGGGTCCGGTGAC
This sequence comes from Streptomyces harbinensis, assembly GCF_900116145.1. Lineage (GTDB taxonomy): Bacteria > Actinomycetota > Actinomycetes > Streptomycetales > Streptomycetaceae > Streptomyces > Streptomyces carpaticus. The sequence continues at coordinate 37,624 of NZ_FPAB01000011.1, forward strand.
CATCCGGACCACCGGGGCGAGCGGTGAGGGCACCGTCATCGCGGCGGTGCACGGCGGATTCCTGTCGTACACCGACGGTAAGCTGTCGCTGCTGGCGGAGATCGCCGAGCTGGCCGACGAGATCGACGTCGAGCGTGCGGAGCGTTCCCTGGAGCAGGCCAAGGCGGATGCGGACGCCGCCGCCGAACGGCGCGCGGACGTCCGGCTGCGTGCCGTGGCGGCGGGGCGCTGATTCGCACGACGGACACACAACGGGGCGAGGAGGTCGGTTGAGATGGTCCTCGCGTTGGTTGTGGTCGGCGCCGTGCTGGCGCTGGTCGTGCTGGGACTGCTCGGGTTCGGCGTACGCAGGCGGCTGATCCAGCGGCTGGGCGGTACGTTCGACTGTTCGGCGCGCTTCCGGGCGCCGACCGCGGGGCAGTCCCTGGGCAAGGGCTGGATCTATGGGGTCGCACGCTACAACGGAGACCGGGTGGAGTGGTTCCGGGTCTTCTCGTACGCGGTGCGGCCCCGTCGCGCGCTGGAGCGCGACCGCATCCAGGTCCGCGAGCGGCGGCAGCCGCAGGGCGAGGAGGAACTGGCGCTGCTCTCCGGCGCCGTGGTGCTCTCCTGCCGGCACGACGGGGACGACGTGGAGCTGGCGATGAGCGAGGACGCGCTGACCGGCTTCCTCGCCTGGCTGGAGGCGGCACCGCCCGGCCAGCGGGTGAACGTGGCATAGACCGCTGACGCGGGCCCGCCCGGGGGCCGAAGCCGGGGCGGTGAGCGACCCGAAGGACCCGGCCCAGTACCGGCCGTCGTGCTCCTGGTCCGGGCCGTGGTGGTGCCCGCAGACGTCGGCCGCCCGCGCGCACGGTGGACGGCACACGGCGGGGCACGGCCGGGCGTCCTTCCGGGCGCCGGCCGTGCCCCTGGTGGCGGTGGGTCAGCTCAGACCGGTGTGGATGGCGTCGACGAGGGCGCCGTCCGCGCTGTCACCGGAGAACTCCCAGAAGAAGGCACCGCCCAGGCCCTGGTCCTTGGCCCAGCCCATCTTGTCGGTGACCGTCTGCGGGGTGTCGTAGCTCCACCACTGGCTGCCGCAGTGCGCGTACGCGGTGCCGGCGACCGTACCGGTGGCGGGGCAGGTGGTGGCGAGGACCTTGTAGTCCTCGATGCCCGCCTCGTAGGTGCCCGGCGCGGCGCCGGAGGCGGTGCCGCCCGGTGCCGCCTGGCTCACGCCGGTCCAGCCGCGGCCGTAGAAGCCGATGCCCAGCAGCAGCTTCTCGCTGGGCACGCCCTGGGCCTTGAGCTTGCTGATGGCGGCGGCGCTGTTGAAGCCGTCCTGCGGGATGCCGTCGTAGCTCTCCAGCGGGGAGTGCGGGGCGGTGGGTCCGGTGGGGGCCCAGGCGCCGAAGAAGTCGTAGGTCATCACGGCGAGGTAGTCGGCGTACTCGGCGCCCCGCGCGTAGTCGGCGGCGTCGATCTTGCCGCCGTCGGAGGCGTCGGCGGTGATGGCCGCGGTGACCAGCTGGTCGCCGAAGACGCCGCGGAACGCCTGCATCATGTCGCCGAAGACGGCCGGGCCCGAGGTGTCACAGCTGTCGCCGCAGGCGTTGGGGTACTCCCAGTCGAGGTCGATGCCGTCGAACACCCCTTCCCAGCGCGGATCGTTGACCAGGTTGTAGCAGGACTGGGCGAACCGCTCGGGGTTCTGCATGGCCTCGCCGAAGCCCTTGGACCAGGTCCAGCCGCCGAAGGACCACAGCACCTTGAGGTCCGGGTTCAGCTCCTTGAGCTGGCGCAGCTGGTTGAAGTTGCCGCGCAGGGCGCCGGTGTCCCAGCTGTCGGCCTGGCCGGAGACGGACTCGGCGGCGCTGTAGAAGCGGTCGTAGGCGGCGTAGGAGTCGCCGATCGTACATTCGCCGTTCTGGACGTTGCCGAAGGCGTAGTTGATGTGGGTGATCTTGTCGGCCGAGCCGGAGTCCACGATGTTCTTGACGTGGTAGTTCCGGTCGTAGACGCCCCACTCGGCGAAGTAGCCGAGCTTGACGTCACCGGCGGTGGTGGTCACCTCCTGGGCGGCGGGGGCGGTGGCGCCGGTGTCCTCGCCGGCCTGGGAGGTGGAGGCGAAGGCCAGCATGCCGCCGAGCGGCAGGGTGAGGGCCGCGGTGATGGCGACGGCCTTGCGCTTGGTGCTGCTCAGGGATCGGTGTAGCCCCTTGCTCACGGGTCGCTCCTTGGTGGGGGAGAGGTGGGGGGAACTGACCAGGGAGCGTAGAGAGGTCTGGACCAGTGGTCAATGGGGTCCGTACCAAGGAAAGCCGGGCTTGCGACCGCCTTAAGACGCCGTTGAGGAAGGAGGGTTGGGTGAGGCGGACGGGCCGGGACGGATGTCCGCCTCCTGGGCCAGGACGGCGGCCTGCACCCGGCTGCGCAGGCCCAGTTTCCCCAGCAGCCGGCTGACATGCGTCTTCACGGTCGCCTCGGCCAGCGACAGTTCGGCGGCGATCTGCGCGTTGGAGCGGCCCGCCCCGATCTGCGCGAGCACCTCGCGTTCGCGGGGAGTCAGCGAGCCGAGGGCGGCGGCGTCGGCCGCCGGGACGGACGGTGCCCGGCTGGAGCGGGCGAACTCGCCGATCAGCCGCCGGGTGACGGCCGGGGCGATCATGCCCTCGCCCGCGTGCACGGTGCGCACCGCCTCGATCAGGGTGGTGGCCTCGCTGTCCTTGAGCAGAAAACCGGCCGCGCCGGCCCGCAGCGCGCCGAACACGTACGCGTCCAGGTCGAAGGTGGTCAGCACCAGGACGTCCGCGATGCCCTCCCCGGTGATCTCGCGCGTCGCGGACACCCCGTCCAGACGGGGCATCTGGATGTCCATCAGCACCACGTCGGGGCGCAGTTCCCGGGCCAGCCGGACCGCCTCCACCCCGTCGGCGGCCTCGCCCACCACCTCGATGTCGGCGGCGCTGCGCAGGATCAGCACGAGGCCGAGGCGCACCGCTGACTGGTCCTCGGCGATGATAACCCGGATGGTCACGGGGCGGGGTTCCCTTCGGTGAGCGGGATGCGGGCGAGCACCTGCCAGCGCCCGCCGTCCTCGTCCTCGTGCGGGCCGGCGCTGAGCGTACCGCCGAGCAGCGCGACCCGTTCGCGCATCCCGGTGAGCCCGGCCCCCGAACCCGGCGCCCTCGGACGGCTGCCCGCGTCGCCGGGCGCGGCGTACGGGCTGGTCACCCGCACCGTGAGGGCCTGCGCCTCGCGCCGCAGCCGGACCGCGACCTCGCCGGGCGCGGCGTGCTTGAGCGCGTTGGTGAGGGATTCCTGGACGATGCGGTAGGCGGCCAGTTCCACCGGCGCGGGCAGCGGGGGCCCCTCGTCCGGCCCGGGGTCGGCGGTGATCCGCAGCCGGCCCGCGGCGCTGCGCTCGGCGCGGGCGACCAGCGTGTCCAGCGATTCCAGACCGGGCAGCGCCTCGGGGCCGGTGTCGGGGCCGGGGGTGCGCAGGATGCCGATGAGACGGCGCATCTCGGCCAGGCCCTGGGTGCTGTTCTCCCGGATGACGGTCAGGGCGTCCCGGGAGGCGCCGGGCTCGTCCAGGGTCAGGGCGGCGGTGGAGTGGATGGCGATCGCGGACAGGTGGTTGGCGACCACGTCGTGCAGTTCGCGGGCCATCCGGGCGCGTTCCTCGGTGACGGCCTGCACCCGGTCCATCTCGGCCAGCAGCGCGGTCTGTTCGGCGCGCAGCCGGGCGTGCGCGGCGGATTCCCGGTGGCCGCGCACGATGGCGGCGGTCCAGGCGGGGGTGGCGGTGACGGCGGCGGCCAGCACCCCGAGGATCAGGGCCTGCGGGTCGCGCAGCCACACCAGGGAGCCCACCGTGACGGCCACGGTGAAGGCGACGCTGGCCCGCAGCACCAGCCGGCTCAGCCGGGCGCCGCCGTACAGCACGGCCGCGTACACCGCGTCCGAGTACATCAGCAGGACCGCGAGCAGCCCGCTGAAGAGGCCGTCCCAGATCACCGCGACGGTGCCGATGGCCAGACACCAGCCGGGGGCGCTGCGGCGCAGGAGTTCGGCGCCGCACATGACGAGCAGCCCGGCGAGCGCGAGCGGCGAGTAGGGGCCGACGGTGATCACGGAGAAGATGTCGTAGCCCACGCCGGTCAGTCCGCCGAGCAGTCCGGCGACCGCGATGCCGATGTCGTAGCGGTGAGGGCGGACGGGCGCGGGCATGGAACCATCTCAGCATGCCGGGGGTCTTGTCGGAGAACGCGGGACGGTGTCGTGGCCCGGCGTGAGGGGGAGAGGAAATCATGTTCTGGACCGGGATCGCCGCACTGGTGGTGGCCGGACTGCTGGCGCTGGGCGCCCGCGCCGTACGGCGGCGGGTGCGGGCCATCGTGACGGCCGATCTGCTGACGGTGCGGGAGCTGCGGCAACTGCACCGGGCGGCGGTGGAGGCGGCGGGGGAGGACAGCTTCCGGTACCGCTGCGAGATCGCCGGGGTGGCGCGGCCGAGGAACACCAAGCCGGTGCTCGTGTCGGAGCTGGCCGGGGTGGAGTGCGTGTGGCACCGGCACCGCGTCACCCACCGGTACTGGGAGTGGACCACCGACCGGAACGGCAAGCGGGTGCGGCGTACCCGGGAGCGGGTCGTCGCGGAGCGGACCAGCTCGGCGGCGTTCCGGATCGAGGACGCCACCGGCAGCATGGTCGTCCAAGGCGGCGGGACGAAGGTCGGCGGCGCCGAACGGGTCATGGACGGCTTCGAACGCGGCGGTGGTGGCAGCGGCACGATCGGCTTCCGCCGCCAGGAGTGGGTGCTGCGGCCGGGGCGGGAGATGCACGTCCTGGGGGAGGCGGCCGACGACGGGGGCACCCTGGTGCTGCGCAAACCCGCGGACGGCGGGATGTTCACGGTCTCGACCGAGAACCGGCAACGGCGGATCGAGCGGGAACGCGCCACACATCTGGGGCTGTGGATCGGCGCGCTGGTGACCGCCCCGGTGGGGCCGGTGCTGCTGGTCCTGGCGCTGCTGCGCTAGGGGTAGTGCCCTGTGAGGTTGGGGACGCCCCTGGCGGGCGCCCGGGTTGCCGCCGTCGCCGACCGGTACACCTCCGCGGGACCACGGCGGGCGGCCCGCGCCCGTACACCGAAGTGTGTAGTGCGCAGGGGCGGATCTCCTCACCGGTGACGACGCCGGGGCGCGCGGCGGGCGGCAGGCTGGAGGGGTACGGAGGGAGCCCTTGTGATCGTCTCACTGATCATCGGTGCCGAGATCGCCTTCTGGTTGGTGCTGGCGGCCGGCCTCGCGGTGCGGTACGCGCTGCGCAGGCCCCGGGCGGGTGGCCTGCTGCTGCTGTGCGTGCCGCTGATCGACCTGGTGCTGCTGACGGCCACCGCGCTCGACCTGCGCGGCGGCGCCGAGCCGCAGTGGTCGCACACGCTGGCGGTGCTGTACCTGGGCTTCACGGTGGGCTACGGGCACTATCTGATCCACTGGGCCGACGGCTGGGCGGCGCACCGCTGGGCGGGCGCGCCGCGTCCGGCGAAGCCGCCCCGGTACGGCTGGGCCAGGGCCCGGCACGAGTGGCGGCTGTGGCGGCTGACGCTGGTGGGGATGGGCGTCTCGCTGCTGGTGGCGCAGCTGATGATCTGGCTGATCGACCGCCCGGGGGCGGCCGACACCCTGCGCGGCTCCCAGCTGGCGGCCCTGCGCATCCTGGGCATCCACGGCATCATCGCGCTCAGCTACACGGTCTGGCGGAAGAAGGACCCGGCCGCCGGGGCCGGCCCGGCGCCGCAGCGCCCGGTGGCGGCACGCTGACCGCGCCGCCACCGGCCGGGGCCCGCCGTCAGGCCGCCGGGTGGGGCCGGTCGCGGCGGGCGTCGCGCAGGACCGACGCCCACCAGTGGAGCTGGTCCAGCATCGCCTGCGCGGCGGCCTCGGGTTCCTTCGGCTCCCGCAGCGCGCCGCTCTCGTCGAACAACTGGAGTAGCGGGGGAAGGCGAGGTAGTCGCGGGCGGTGTGGGCCCGCAACTCGTTGAAGACCTGCCGCAGCTGCTCGATGGCCAGCAGGCCGCCGCTGGCCCCTCCCCCGGACTTCGTCCGGGAGGTGCCCCCAGGCCGACGAAGCCGATCGCCTTGTGCTGCCACTCGGTGTAGTGCCAGTCGATGGCGGCCTTGACCGAGGAGGGGAGGCTGCGGTGGTAGTCCGGGGTCACCACGATGAAGGCGTCGGCCTCCCGCAGCCGGCCGGTCGGCTCCGCCATCCCGGCCGGACGTTCCGGGTCCGGCTCGAAGGCGGGGGAGACGGCCGACAGGGCGAGCGGCAGGGGTAGTGCGCCAGATCGGCGGTGGTCACGGTGAAGCCGCCGTGCGCGCGGGCCAGGGCGGTGATCCAGTCCGCCACCCTCGGGCCGGCACGGCCCTCCCGGACGCTGGCGGTGATCACGGTGAGCCGGGGCGGGGTGGTGTGCTGCGCTGTCATGTTCCGACCGTGTCCGCCCGCCGCGCCGCCGGGGAGACCGGGTGGAGACCGGTAGGGACAGGGCCACGCTCCGCGCCGCGCGTTCCTGGTGCGTTCACGGGGTGAGCGAGAACGAGCCGGGCCGTTCTCTGCGGACCCGCCGGGAGGCGGTGACCCCGGCGGACGCCGGACTGCCGACCGGGCCGCGGCGGCGTACCCCGGGGCTGCGCCGATCCGCATCTGGCGCGGCTCGCCGACGAGCTGACGGTGACGGCCGGGTCCCGGTTCACGGCGCGGGAGGCGTCGGTGTCCGGGCCGCCCCGCCCCGCCGGGGTGCTGCGGATGGTGCACCCGGGGCTGGACGGGGAGCTGCGGCTCGCGTACGAGACGCTGGAGCTGCCGGCGGACGACGACCAGCGGCTCCTGGTGTACCTGCCCGCCGACGAGGGCACGGCGGCGCGGCTGGCCGCCCTGTCCGCGGCGGGGGAGCGGCTGCGGGCGGTGTGAGGGTCAGCGGTTCTCGCCCGGCACCCACAGCACGTCGCCGCGCTCCGTGTTGGCGGCCCTGGCCAGGATGAACAGGAGGTCGGAGAGCCGGTTGAGATAGGTGGCGGTCAGCTCGTTCATGGTGTCGCCGTGCTCGGCGAGCGCCGCCCAGGTGGAGCGTTCGGCGCGGCGGACCACGGTGGTGGCCTGGTGCAGCAGGGCCGCGCCCGGGGTGCCGCCGGGGAGGATGAAACTGCGCAGTTTCTCCAGACCGGCCAGGAAGTGGTCGCAGTCCGCCTCCAGCCGGTCGATGTAGCTCTGCCGGACGCGCAGCGGCGGATGTTCGGGGTTCTCGACCACCGGGGTGCACAGGTCGGCGCCGACGTCGAAGAGATCGTTCTGCACCCGGACCAGTACGGCGCCGATCTCCTCGGACAGCTCGCCCAGGGCCAGCGCCGTACCGATGACCGCGTTGGCCTCGTTGGCATCGGCGTAGGCGGCGATCCGCAGGTCCGTCTTGGCGGTGCGGCTCATGTCGCCCAGCGCCGTGGTGCCGTTGTCTCCGGTACGGGTGTAGATCCGGGTGAGGTTGACCATGCCCCGAGGGTAGCGCTCAGGTGTCGTCGCGGCCCGGTAGAATACGGGCAGACGACACAGCCTCCCGGCCGGATTCTCCGGCCGGGAGGCTGTCGTTATGACTGATACCCCTGATGTGACCCTGCGCCGGGCCGGTACCGAGGACTTCCCGGTGGTGGAACGGCTGTGGCTGATGTTCCGCCACGACCTCTCCGGATTCCGGGGCGAACTGCCCGCCCCCGACGGCACCTTCCGCGCCGACCGGCTGCACGCCGCGTTCCGCGACCCCGGCTGGGCCGCGTATCTGACGCTGAGCGGGGACCGCCCGGCCGGCTTCGTGTTCGTCCGGGCTCTGGACACCCCGGTCCGGGTGCTCAACGCCTTCTTCGTGGTGCGCGGCGCACGGCGCGCCGGTGTCGGGACGGCGGCCGTCCGGGAGGTGGTCGCCCGCCACCCGGGCCGCTGGGAGATCCCGTTCCAGGAGGCCAACCGCACCGGGGCGCGGTTCTGGCGCCGGGTCGCCGGGGAACTCGCCGGCCCGGAGTGGACCGAGGAACGCCGCCCGGTGCCGGGCCGCCCGGACGTCCCGCCCGACCACTGGATCGGTTTCACGGCCGGGCCGTGGCCGCTCCGCGAGGGGAGCGGCCACCGGCCGGCTCAGTAGGGCGCGGGGAGGGTGTTCGCGACCGCGTGCCGGGGGAAGACCGCGTCGGTGACCCGGGTCCCGGCCGGGGTGGCCTGCCCGGCGACGGCCGAGGCGGCCCGCGACACCAGCCCGCCGAAGTCCCGGCCGTCCGGCTGCCCGAGGGCCGCGCCGGCGGACTCGGTCACCATGCCGTCGGCCGGCTGGACGATGCCGGGGTCGGCGATCGGCAGGGTGCGCGGGATGTCGTCCGTGCCGGTGGCGAGCGCCGGGGCGGCGCCCAGGGTGAGGGCCGCGGCGGCGACCGCGCCCAGGACACCGGCGCGGAGGCTGGTGTGCGTCATGTGGTGCTCCTTCTCCGTGGTGGGGATGAGACTGCGTCAGTCGTACCCCGGGCCCGCCCGGCCGCGGTCCCCATGTGGGTGCAAGTCGCCCGCAGGGAGGAGGGATGGGACATCTGCGCTAGCCCAGCCCGGTGAGCGGCGCGCGGGTCCGGGCCGCGCGCCGGGCGGTCCGGCGCACCCCTGCCGCACCACCCGCCCCGTACGGCACAGCCCTCCCGGGCGCGGCATCCGCCGCACCAGCGGCCGGGGCGTGATGCGCGTCTCTTCACCCCCACGGGGTACCTGACGGACACTAAGGTCTTGACCCCCGGGAAGCGCGCGCCCCTCGGGGGTCCGTCGTCAAGGATCAAAGGAGATCGCACGTGGCCAGGAACCTCGCCGTCGTCGGAGCCGGACTCATGGGCTCGGGCATCGCCCAGGTCGCCGCCACCGGTGGCTGGACCGTCACCCTGGTGGACACCACGGAGCAGGCGCTGGCCCGGGGCCGCGGCGGGATCGAGGCGTCCCTGGAGAAGTTCGTCGGCAAGGGGAAGCTGAGCGAGGAGGACGCCGGCGCCGCCCTCGGCCGGATCAGCACCGGCACCGCGCTGGACGCCGCCGCCGACGCGGACCTCGTGGTGGAGGCCGTCTTCGAGCAGGCCGACATCAAGCGCGACATCTTCGCCACCCTCGACGGTCTGGTGAAGGACACCACCGTGCTGGCCTCCAACACCTCCGCCATCCCGATCACCAAGCTCGCCGCCGCCACCTCCCGCCCCGAACGGGTCGTGGGCACCCACTTCTTCTCCCCGGTGCCGATGATGGCGCTGTGCGAACTGGTGCGCGGCCGGCACACCAGCGACGAAACCCTGGCCACCGCCCGCGCGTTCGCCGAGTCCGCCGGCAAGACCTGCATCGTCGTCAACCGCGACGTGGCCGGCTTCGTCACCACCCGGCTCATCTCCGCACTGATCGTGGAGGCCGCCAAGCTCCACGAGTCCGGGGTGGCCACCGCCGAGGACATCGACCTCGCCTGCAAGCTGGGCTTCGGCCACGCGATGGGACCGCTGGCCACCGCCGACCTGACCGGCGTCGACGTCCTCACCCACGCCACCGAGAACATCTATACCGAGTCCCGGGACGAGAAGTTCGCCCCGCCGGAGTCGATGCGCCGCATGGTGGACGCCGGCGACCTGGGCCGCAAGAGCGGGCGCGGTTTCCACACCTACTGAACCGGTACGGGCGGGTACGGGCGGGCCGCCGCCGTACCCGCCCACTCACCCCCATGGGTGAAATCGCTTCGGTTCCCTCACGCACGGCAACCGGACGGGGGATAGAAGCCGTCAGGTGGAGAGACAGTTGAAGTCAACACGAAAGCAATTCCGGGGAGTGTTATATGCACATCACAGGCGACCACGCCGAGCTGGTCGTCGAAGGCCGCCTGGACGTCCGCAGTGCCGCGGATGCCCGCTCGGCGTTGCACGACGCCGTCGACTCCGGGCAGGGGGATCTCGTGCTCGATCTGAAGAGTCTGCACTCCTGGGACGCGACCGGTCTCGGAGTGATCATGGGGGTCCACCGCAGGGCCGGGCGGTGCGGTCGCCGGCTCGTACTGCGGGATGTGCCCCCGCAAATGCAGCGGGTGCTGGTGGCCACCCGGCTGCACCGCATCCTGACCATCGCCTCCTGAGCCTCCTCCCGGACCCCGGGAGGAGGCCGCCCCCGGCCGGCCGTCACGGGGTGCCGTGACAGCGGTGACGCCGGTGACCGTGGTGACAGCGGTGACGGATGGGTCACGGGCACGGGGCCGCATACCATGCCCAGGGTGCCGGGCCAGTAGCGTGGAGCCTGCCCGGCGCGTACGCCGTACCCCAACCCACCGCCGCATCCGAGGGACACATGACCATGGAGTCCAGCCAGCCGGCCCCGCACGGTGACCAGCCCGGGGAGCCCGCGGGCACCGGACGGACCACCGAGTTGGTCGCGGGCGACTTCCTGCTGACCATCAACCCGGTGGACGGCAGCGAGATCGCCTCCTGCCCGCCCGGCCGGCGCCCCATATCCCCGCGCAAAGCCCCCCGGGGCACCGGCGGGGACACCGCCCGCGACCCGCTCGCCCCACCGCTGCTGGAGCGGGAGGAGGAACGGCGCCGGCTCTACCGGCTGCTGGCCCGTGGCCGCTCCGTGCGCCTCACCGGCCCGACCGGCACCGGACGCACCGCCCTGCTGGCCGCTCTCGCCCAGGACTGCGCCGAACTCGCCCCCGACGGCGTGATCCGCCTGACCGGACACCGCCGCACCCCCTCCGACCTCCAGCACGAGCTGTACGCCGCCGTACGGCACACCCCCGGCTACCGGCCCGGACCCACCGAACTCCAGGCAGGACTGCGCGAGATCGGCGCCGTCGTCCTCGTCGACGACCTCGAATTCGGCGCCACCGCCCTCGACGAACTGCTGGACGCCACCCCCGAGTGCGCCTTCCTGTTCACCACCGACCCCTCGGTCACCGCGCCCAGCACCACCTCCCGCGTCGAGGAGGTCTTCCTCTCCGGGCTCAGCCGCACCGGCGCCCTGGAACTCCTGGAGTTCGCCGCCGCCCGCCCGCTCACCGACGCGGAGACCGACTGGGCCGCCGATCTGTGGATCGCCTCCGAGGGCAGGCCGCGCCGCTTCGTCCAGGCCGCCGCCCTGCTGCGGGCCCGCGACGTCACCGCCGCCTCGGGCGCGCCCACCGGGCCACTGCCGGACGACGAGATGCTGATCGCGTCGCTGGCCGCCGCCCTGCCGGACGCCGACCGCGGCATCCTGCGCTTCGCCGTCGCACTCGGCGGCGAACTGCCGGGCCCCGAGCAACTGCCCGCGCTCACCAGCGGCGCGGCCACCGGTCACGACCAACTCGCCGAGTCCGGACTGCTCACCACCGCCGGCGGCCGGCTGCGGCTCGCCGAGGGCGTGGGCCCCGCACTCGCCGCCATCGGCTTCGAGGAGGGCGCCGGCGCCCGCGCGCTGGCCGCCGCCCAGCACTACACCTGGTGGCTGGTGGACCCCTCGGTGGACACCGCCCGCGCCGCCGCCGAAGGCGACGTACTGCTGGCCGTCACCCAGGCCACCCAGCGCGCCGGCCACTCGGCCGCCGCCGCCAACCTCGCGCACAGCACCGCCCCGCTCCTGGCCGCCGCCGGACGCTGGTCGGTGTGGGAACGCGTCCTGCGCACCGGCCAGGAAGCCTCCCGCGCGGCCGGAGAGGTGGACCAGCAGGCGTACTTCCACCACGAACTGGGCGTCCTCGCCATCTGCGAGGGCCGGCTGGACCGGGCCCGCGCCGAACTGGAGGCGTCGATAGCGCTGCGCGGCGTCCTCGCCGACGCGGGCGGCGTCACCGCCGGCCGCCGCGCCCTGGCGCTGGTCCGCGACCTGTCGGGACCGCCCGCGCTGACCGCCGGCACCGCCCCCGCCCCGCTGACCGCCGCCACCCCGCCGCTGGGGCTGCCCGCCGCCGCCCCGCGCGAGGACGCGGCGTCCGAGGCCAGCACCCAGGCGATCCCGCGGCACGCCGACCCGGCCGCGACCGGCGAACTGACGGCCGTCCTGCCCCCGCTGCTGCCGCACGGCGAGCCCGGCGGCGACCCGGCGGACGGCTCCGCCGGCCACGGCGGCCGGGCCGGTGGCCGCTCCGGACGCCGCACCATGGTCGCGGCGGGCGCCGGGGTCCTGCTGATCGGCGTGCTGGGAACGGTGGTGGCGCTGGGCATGTCCTCGGACGAGACCCCCGCGGCCCCCGACGACGAGCGCACCACCCGGCCCGTGGTCACCGACCGGGACCGCGAGGTGGAGGAGGACACCCCGGAGCCGCCCGCCGAGCCCGGCACCCCGAGCGCGGAGACGGACCCGGAGACGGAGGAGCCGCCCCCGGAGCCCGAGACCGATCCGGAGACCGGCGAACCGGTGGACCCGTCCACCTCCGGCACCCCGGACAACGGCAACGCCACCGGCAGCCCCGAGCCGCCCCCGCCCACCCCGGACGACCCGGCGAACGGCGGCGCGGCGGACGGCGCCAGCCCGGGCGGAAACGGGGACGGCAACGGCGGGAACGGCCCCGGTGGCAACGGGGGCCAGGACGGTGGCGCGGACAGCAGCACGGGCGAGACCGGCAACGGCGAAACCGATGCCGGCGGTGATGGCGACGACACTGAACCCGGCGACAGCGACGGCGACCAGGACGGCGGCGTGGACGAAGGCGGTGACAACGGGCCGGGCAACACCACCGCCGCCCCGCCCCCGCCCACCGACGACCCCAGCCCCTCGCCGACCGCGACCGGCAGCGCCTGAGCGGCCCGGCCGACCGTACGCGTACGGGGCGGGGCCGCACCGGCCCCGCCCCGTACCCGTACCCGCCGCCGGGCTCAGAACAGCCGCAGCTTGTCGTCCTCGATGCCGCGCAGCCCGTCGTAGTCCAGCGTCACGCACCGGATGTCGCGGTCCGTGGCCAGCACCCGGGCCTGCGGCTTGATCTCCTGGGCCGCGAACACGCCCTTCACCGGCGCCAGATGCGGGTCGCGGTTCAGCAGTTCCAGATAGCGGGTCAGCTGCTCCACGCCGTCGATCTCGCCGCGCCGCTTGATCTCCACCGCCACGGTCGTGCCGTCCGCGTCCCGGCCCAGGATGTCCACCGGGCCGATCGCCGTCGGGTACTCGCGCCGGATGAGGGTCCATCCCTCGCCCAGCGTCTCCATGCGGTCGGCCAGCAGCTCCTGGAGGTGGGCCTCCACCCCGTCCTTGATGAGCCCGGGGTCCACGCCCAGCTCGTGCGAGGAGTCGTGCAGGATCTCCTCCATGGTGATGATGAGTTTTTCGCCTGCCTTGTTCTCGACCGTCCACACGGTGTGACCGCTGCCGTCGCTCTCCTTCAGCGTGCACGGCGGTGACATCCAGTTGAGGGGCTTGTAGGCCCGGTCGTCGGCATGGATCGATACGGACTGATCCGCTTTGACGAGGATCAGCCGGGGCGCGGACGGGAGGTGTGCGGTGAGCCGGCCGGCGTAGTCGACGGAACAGCGGGCAATGACGAGACGCATGGTCGGTCACGCTACCGGGCCGCCAGGGGCGTGCGCGACGTGGTCCCGGGGGCAGGCGATGGCTGGCGGTATGGGAGGGATTCATGGGATCCGGTGAGTGGCCGGTTATGTGCTCGTTCCACTGACGTGTGCGGGTCAGCAGGCATACGGTGGTCCTCAGGGGGCGTCGCCGTCGGGGTACACCTCGGCGCAGACGCGGTGGCGGCGGTGGCGGGGCCCCCGTGTCCCGTTCGCCCGGCCCCTGCCCGGGGCCGCGAAAGGAGAGATACATGTCGCTCGACGTCTCACCGGCCCTGCTTGAGCAGGCCGAGCGAGGCGAGGTCGACGAGGCCGACTTCGTCGACTGCGTCCGAACCTCCCTCCCCTTCGCCTGGCAGATGATCAGTTCCCTGGTGGCACAGCTCAAGGTGGACGGCGGTGAGTTCGCGGACAACACCACGCCGCCGCCCGATGAGCAGGCCCGTGGCCAGCTGCTGCGCGCCCTCGCCTCCGACGCCATCCGCGGTGCCCTGGAGCGGCACTTCGGGGTCCGGCTGGCGTTCCAGAACTGTCATCGGGTCGCCGTGTTCCCCCTCGACACCTCCTCCGACGACCGGCTGGAGAAGTTCACCTCCGTACGCGCCCAGCTGCTCAACCAGTCGCCCGAGCTGCGTGACTGCTGAAGGCCGGCGCCACACGCGGCGCCGCTGACGCGGCCGGTGGCCCCGGTGCTGCCGCTCCTCCCGCGGGTATCGGGAGGAGCGGCACCACCTCCGCGGCCAGCCGCCGCACATTGCGCTCCGTCGACTCCATGCCCCCCGAGCCCTCCACCACGAGCGCGAAGCGCGTGATGCCGGTCCGTTCCGCCGTGGCCGCCAGCCGGTCGGCGCACAGCTGCGGGGTGCCCACCGGGTGCAGTTCGCACAGCAGCTCGGTGTAGTTCAGCGGGTCCCGCATCCGGCGCGGGCTCCCGTCCAGCGTGCGATGGGCCGCGAGCCCCTGCCGCAGCCAGCCGGGCAGGGCCCGGCGCAGCGTCTCGACGGCCTCGGTGTGGGAGTCGCCCACCTGCGCGACCCCGGCCGAGACATGGTCCGCCGAGGCGATGACGTCGCCGTCCACCCCCGCCTCGCGGGCCGCCGTGCGCCACAGCGCCACCATCCCGGCCTTCTCCTCGTCGCCGATGTGCATGCCCAGCAGCATCGGCAGTCCGCGCGCCGCCGCCAGCCGCACCGTGGCCGGGGACGTGCAGGCCACCACCACGGGCGGCCCCGCGCCGCCGGCGAACGGGACCACCGGGACCTGCCGGAACCGGTACCGCTCGCCGTCCGCGCCGACCTCGCTCTCCCGCAGCCAGCGCAGCAGCAGGTCGAGCGACTCGGGGAAACCGCGCTCGTACGCCGCCGCCCCCGTCCCGAACACCTCCAGATCGACCCACGGCCCGCCCCGCCCCACCCCGAGCGTGAACCGGCCGCCGGTCAGCAGGTGCAGCAGCGCGGCCTGCTCGCCCAGCGCCACCGGGTGGGTGGTGGACAGAACCGAGATCGCGGTGCCCACCCCGATCCGCCGGGTGCGGCCCAGCAGCAGGGCGGCCAGGGTCACCGCCGAGGGGCACAGCCCGTACGGGACGAAGTGGTGCTCGGCGAGCCACACCGCGTCCAGGCCGGTCTCCTCGGCCACCTCGGCGGAGCGCACGGCCCGCTGGAGCGCCTCGCCCTCCGGCTGCCCCGGGTACTGGCCGGCGAGTACGAACGTGCCGATGCGCATGGTCCTGCCCTTCGTCCGGGTGGTGCTCGTCCCTGTGGCATTAACGCCTGACACGTGCCAAAGGCACGGTCCGGCGTGAGGTTTTTCCGATGATCTCCCGGCCGGTCGGGGTGCGTAGACTTTTGTCCCCAGCACGGTGCCGATCCACTCCGAGGTGTTGAACGTGTCCCCGCGTCGCAACCGCCCCCGCGGTCCGCAGCAGCCCGCCCGCAGGTCGGGCGAGGACGAGGGCCACCGGTACGGCCTGGAAAGCACCGAGACGTGGCGCGGCGAGGAGTGGGTGGTGCGCCGGATCAGCGGCGGCGCCGCCGTCAAGCACTACCGGTGCCCCGGCTGCGACCAGGAGATCCCGCCGGGCGTGCCGCACGTGGTGAGCTGGCCGCAGGCGGGCGCCGTGGACGACCGGCGGCACTGGCACCGTGCGTGCTGGGAAGCGCGGGACCGCCGGGGCGTGCGGCCCCAGCGGTCCCGTAACGCGCCGCGCTACTAGGGCGTGTTCCGAAAGTGGATCTCGGCCATGCGATGATCTTGGTTCGTGTCGCGTGGAGATCTGACGGGCGGGCAATGGACGGTGCTGGAACCGCTGTTGCCGAAGGGGAAGAAGCCGGGGCGGCCACCTGTGTGGTCACGCCGGCGGCTGAGTCCGGCAGATCTGGGCAGTTGAACTTCCATGCTCACTCAGCCGGCGTGGAGGATCCGAAAGCGATCGGGTTCCGCCGGGTCCCGATCAACGACGTGGATTGGTGTCCAAGCCCATTGCCAAACGCTGATGCCCGGCGTGCGGGAGAACTGGATCGGCCCGCGGGTGCCCTCGACCGCCACGCGCGGCCATGACTCGGCGATGGCCGCCCGGTCCGTGCCGTGGGAACGCAGCACCGCAGCGAGGACGGCGATGGTGTCCCAGCCCTCGAAGGCGACGAAGGAGGGCGCTTCGCCAAGCCGCTCGCGGAGTTCTTTCCCGACGCGTTCACCGAGCGGACCGGGGCGCTCGGGCAGGTAGCGCAGGAACGGGACCCCGGCGCCGTCCTCGCCCAGCGCCGCGGCCCATTCAGCGAACTCCGGTTGTCCGGCCGGAGCGCCGACAAAGATCTCCGCGAGCCGCCGGTCGCCCCGGACTGCCCGGACGATCGGCACCGCCGGCTCCGGATGGCCGACCAGCAGGAGCAGCGCCGTCGCGTCATGGTCGACGAGCGCGTCGCACAGGGCCTCGGGCGTGAGCGTCGCGTCGAGTTCCAGGACGGTGCCGCCGCGGGGAGCGAGGCGGTCGCGCAGGACGCGGGTCCCGGAGGCCCAGTAGACGCTCGGCTGGGTCGCCACGGCGATCCGACGCCGGCCCGCGCGGAGGAGGAAGTCCGCGTAGATCTGCCAGCCGTAGGACTGGGCCGGGGCCAGACGCGCGACCCACTCCGTCGGCTCCTCGGTGAGCGCGTCGAGCACCGCGGACGAGCAGAGAAACGGCACACCGAGGGCGGCGGCTCGGGCGGCGGCAGCGCGGGCGACCACGCTGTGATACTCACCCGCCACGGCGGCCACACCCAGGTGGGCCAGTTCGTCCACGGCCGCCGCAGCCCGCTCCGGATCGGCCGCGGTGTCCCGGACCACCAACTCCAGTGGTCTGCCGTCGATCCCGCCGGCGTCGTTGACCTCGCGAACGGCCAGGTCGAGTCCTGCGAGCAGGTGTCGGCCCGCCTCGACCCAGCCGGGCCGCGTCAGCGGGACGAGAGCACCCAGGCGGATGGATGATCCGTCTGTGTGCTCCGCTCCGGACGGCGATGGTGGCGTGTTCATCGGGTGGCGTCTCCCCTGGGACGATGCGGTCGCGGTCCGCCCGGATCGCGCGCCGGCCGCTGACGGCGCGCGATCATCACGTCCCGCCGAGGCAGGCGCGCCCGGGTGATCATGCCGGTTCATCGGATCCAACACCCGCGCCCATAGGCAACCGAGATTTTGCTCGCTGAGCTGCCAAGCTTCATCGTCGTCGGCACCAGCGAGGGCCTGCACTCAGAAGGTCACTTCCTCTCAAGGCACACCATGGCATGCGTCGAGCGTGACTGCCCGTGGGTGGCGAGGGTGAGGCCGGGCGCGTACGGGTCAACAGCACTCAGGCGTGGACGGCTTTGGCGAGGTGGACCACGCCACCGTCCGCTGCCCCGGGGAGCGGAGCGTACCCCTGACCCTCGTATAGGGAGATGTTCCGGCTGCTGGCGGCGCCGGTGGTCAGGACGATACGCCGGCAATCCCGCCCGGCGGACTCGGCCATGCGGAGCAGCCATCGGCCCACACCGCGTCCGCGCAGGTCGGGGACGACAGCGAGCCGCCCCACGTTCAGGTCGTCGCCGCTGCGACGCGTCCGTACCATCCCGAGAAGCCGCCCGTCCCTCCACAGGCCCGTCGTGCGCCAGTCGGCCAGCCACGCGCGTACCTGGTGGGGCGACTCGTGCAGGGCCGGTATCGCCAGAGTGCCGTTGGAAACGGCTTCGTCCGCCCAGCAGCAGCGCTGCAGCACCGTTACCTGCGGCGCATCGTCCGGGTCGAGGCGCCGTGCGTACGAACCCGTGACGGGACCTGCCACCGCGCGCCCGCGCTCGCGAAGCGGGGTCAGGGCGTGAGCGACCCGGACCAGTTCCGCGAGGAGTCCTTCGGCGGCCTCGCCGTGGGGCGCCCCGGGGTAAAAGCGGCCCTCTCGCGTCGCGTCCGCGATCCGGATCGCGACGGTCGAGCCCAGAGGGACGAGGCGAAGGGTGGTCACCACCTGCTTGGCGTGCTGGACCGCTCGGGTGCCCGCCGAGGTGTTGCCGTAGCTGACGAACCCGACCGGCTTCCAGGCCCACTCGGGGCCAAGACAATCGAGCGCGTTCTTCAGGGTCGCGGGCATCCCGTAGTTGTACTCCGGCGTCACGACGATGAAGCCGTCGGCCTCATCGACCATCGCGCTCCACCGGCGCGTGTGTTCGTGGTGGTAGACGCCGGTCGAAGGGTGTTCCTCCTCGTCCAGAAAGGGCAGCCGCACGTCGCCGAGGGCCAGTGGCACCAGGGTCACATCCAGGGTGAGGGCACTCGGTGCGAGCGTCTCGGTCAGCCAGTCGCTGACCGCCGGGCCGAGCGCGCCGGGACGAGTGCTGCAGGTCAGCACGAGAACACGTATGGATTTCGTTGACACGGAAATGAAGCTAGCTGGTAAGTTGATGACATGTCAATGAAAGCGTCGGGCGCTGCTGTCCGCTGGCTCGGTCCGGAAGAGGAGCACGCCTGGAGGGCATACCGTCGTATGGTGACCGCCGTGCAGGCCCGCACCGCACGGGATCTGGCCGAAGTCGGGTTGTCCGAGGCCGACTACGAGGTGCTCAGCACCCTGTCCGAGCGCACCGACGGCACGAGCACCCTGCGTGAGCAAGCCGCGAAGATGGAGTGGTCCCGAAGCCGATTGTCCCGCCACGCCACCCGCATGGAGACACGTGGACTCCTCCGCCGCGCACCGGACCCGGACGACGGCAGGGGCTGCCTTCTGGTTCTCACCGAGAGGGGACTGGATACTCTCCGGCAAGCGGCTCCCACTCATCTCGCATCGGTGCGGCGCCACTTCGTCGACCAGCTCGACCCCCAAGAGCTCGCGGTCCTCGGCCGCATCGCCGCCAAACTCGTCGGCTACCCGGAGGATTGCCCGTAGGGGACGGCAACCCGAGGCGCGGGCCCGATGGCATCCGCACGCCACGGATCGGACCGAGTTCCGGAACCATACGCGCCCTTTCGAGCTGGGTGCAGCAGGCACAGCCGTTCTCCGGATGCCAGTCGGGCTGCCACCGGACTCGCGGAACCCTTTCGAGACCCTCGGTCGACCGGGCCGGCGGCCGAGCCCCTCCGGTCCGGCGGGTCACCGTCCGCGGGCACCGGATCCGGGACGACAACATCCAGGCGTGGAGGGCCGGCGACCACGGGCCCCTCCGCGGCTGCGGGCGGTCCGCCTCAGGCCTCGGTTACCCGGCGCCGATCAGGTGCCAGCGGTCGCCGAGGACCTGTGGGTCGGCGGCGGCTGGGATCGATACGGCGATCTCTCCCGTGTGATGGGTGATCAGAGGGTTGCGCGGGGTGGGGTTGTAGTGTGCGGACGGCTCACCGGGGACGACCTCGCCGGTTGCAGCCGTGAGGGTCTCACTATGGGCGACAGTGGCCACCACCACAGTGCCGCCGTCCTCGGTGCGCAGCGCCCACGTGTGCTCATGCTCAGGGGTCGTGGCCGTGTAGCTGGCTTCCAGCAACGGGTCCTCAGTGCTGCGCCGTTCCAGGATCTCCTGACCGCCGCCTGTGGTGATCAGGGGTACTCCGGGGCCTTCACCTCCGGTTTCCCACAGGTCCCCGTAGGCTGCGGCGGCGTCCTGGGGCAGGAGTGCGCCGGCGGGATCGTCGGCCGGTGCGGCCTGAGCCAGGCCGTGCTCGTCGATGGCGATCGCGGGCAACTCCTCCATGAGGGGGACCACGGAGACGAGCAGCCAGCTCTCCCCCTCGCCCTGTGCGAACGTCAGCAGCCGCAGGCCGCCGGCGTCCGGGGCTTCGCTCGCCTGGGCCATCCACCAGGTCTCGCCGGCGGGGATGAAGACCTTGGGATTGATGTACTCCCAGTCCTCGATCGGTTCGCGGTCCGCCTCCGGACGCCCGAGGTACTGCTCCAGGTCCGCGAGGGAGCGCTGCAGCAGCGATCCGCCTTCGATCTCTTCCAGGAGGGAGGCGTCGAGGTCGCGATATGCCTGGTTGTTGGCTTGGCTGTAGGCCGTGATCACCTCCAGGGCCTGGGCCTCGGTGATCGCCCCCTGCGGCACTTCCGGGGTCTGCTCCTCGGCGGTGGCCGGGGGCGCGGAGTCGGTGGCGGTGTCCTCGCCGCCCGATGAGCAGGCAGTCAGCAGAGCCAGCGCGGCCGTCGTGCCCAGAAGTGCCCTTGTGCGCGCGAGAGGTCCCATGATCCCTGTCCTATAGGTGCGATGAAACGGTCAACGAGCCAAGACCGGGCGTCGCGGTGCGATGACAGCGGTTGGCGCCGAGGTGAGTTCTCCCCTGTTCACGCCGCAATCGACGAAGCAGGTTCGAGTCCGGGGCGCCAGCGCCGTGGCTGGGCACGAGTGCGAGTGCCGTCACGCCCGCATCAGCGGGGATGCGGGCGTGACGGCCGCTGCGTGGGAGCCGGGCGGTGCGCAGTTACGCGTCGGTGGTCACCAGCTTGGCGTACGCGCCGATCAGCGCCGCCGTCGTGGCCGCCGCGAGGATCGCCAGCAGGCCCCAGCCGGAGATCGGGTCGTCGCCCGAGCCCATCGGCAGACCGAAGAGGGTGGCCAGGCCGTTCAGCGGGGCGTACTCGATGAGGAAGTCGCGCAGCGACTCCATGCTCTCCCCGAACATGAACATCGCGGCGAGCAGCGGCAGCAGCACCAGCGCCAGCATGGTGGTGATGGCGCCGGCCGAGTGCCGCAGCAGCGCGCCGACCGCCAGGCCCAGCACGCCGAGCAGCGAGACGTACAGCGAGACGCCGAAGGTCGCGTCGATCCAGTGCGTGCCGGTGGCGATGACCTCGCCGTTCTCGATCGAGCTCTCCATGTACGAGTCGATGTAGCGGTCGGTGGCCGACTGGCCCGACAGCAGACTCGACTGCGCCAGCCCGCTGAGCGTGGTGGCGAGCAGCGTCATGACGAACGAGACGCCGAAGAACACCAGCACCTTGGCCAGCAGGATCCGTCCGCGCTGCGGGCTGGCGGTGAGGGTGGTGCGCATCATGCCGGTGCCGTACTCGGAGCTGATCACCAGCACCCCGAGGGTGATCACACAGATCTGGCCGAACATCAGGCCGAAGAAGGTGCCGGCGAGCAGCGGCAGTCCGACGTACTCCTCACCGCTGAGCGCCAGCGCGAACAGCGCGCCGATGCCCACGGTCAGTACGAACAGCAACGCCAGCGTCCACACCGTGGAGCGCACGGTGCGGATCTTGGTCCACTCCGACAGGAGGGCGTGCCCCAGGTGCGAGCGCCCCACGGCGGGCGCGGCCGGATACCCGGCCTGCTGCGGTACGGGCTGCGGCGGGCCGTACGGCGGCTGGTGCGGGGCCTGCTGCGGCTGCCCGGGGCCCGGCTGCGGCGCCTGCGGCGGCTGGTACGGGGGCTGCTGCGGAGGCGCCTGCTGGTACTGCGGCTGCGGTGGGGGAGGGGTGGTCATCGGGCGTCCTCGGGGGTGTACGCGGGCTGAGCGGGGGCGGCGTGCTGCGGCTGCGGCAGTCCGTACGGCTGCTGCGGCGGCCCCGCCTGGAACGGCTGCTGCGGCTGCTGCTGCTGGAACTGCGGCGCGGCGGCATGGTGCGGGTCCTGCGTGGAGCGGTAGTCCACCGCGCCCTGCGTCATCCGCATGTACGCCTCCTCCAGCGACGCCGAGTGCGGCGACAGCTCCCACAGCCGCACGTCCGCGCCGTGCGCCAGGTCGCTGATCCGCGGCAGCGGCACCCCGATCACCTTCAGCGCGCCGTCCGGCTCCGTCAGCACCTGCCCGCCGGCCTCCGCCAGCACCCGCACCAGCGTGTCGCGCGCCTGCGCGTCGCCCTCCGGGGTGCGCACCCGGGCGAACCCGGTGGAGTTCTGCGTGATGAAGTCCCGCACCGGCAGGTCGGCCATCAGCTGGCCGCGGCCGATCACGATCAGGTGGTCGGCGGTCTGCGCCATCTCGCTCATCAGATGGCTGGAGACGAAGACCGTGCGCCCCTCGGACGCCAGCTTCTTCATCAGGTTGCGGACCCACAGGATGCCCTCCGGGTCCAGACCGTTCACCGGCTCGTCGAACAGCAGCACCTGCGGATCGCCGAGCAGCGCCCCGGCTATGCCCAGCCGCTGGCCCATGCCGAGCGAGAAGCCCTTGGACCGCTTGCCCGCCACGTCCTGGAGACCGACGATGCCCAGCACCTCGTCCACCCGGCTCGCGGGGATACCGGACAGCTGGGCCAGACAGAGCAGATGCGCGCGGGCGCTGCGCCCGCCGTGCTTGGCGTTGGCGTCCAGCAGGGCGCCGACCTGGCGCGGGGCGTTCGGCAGCCGGTGGTACGGCTGCCCGGCGATGGTGACCGTGCCGCTGGTGGGCCGGTCGAGCCCCAGCATCATCCGCATGGTGGTGGATTTGCCCGCGCCGTTCGGGCCCAGGAATCCGGTCACCTTCCCGGGTTGTACCTGGAAATTGAGGTTGTACACGGCTGTCTTCGCGCCATAGCTCTTGGTCAGGCCGACGGCCTCGATCATGCTGCGATCCCTGCTCGGGTGGGGGTGGTCCCGTCTAAGACCCCACCGGGGCGGTATTCGGTTCCCGCCCGCACCGGATCCGTGTGCGATCAGGCGTCCCGCTTCTTCAGCACCCAGTAACCGGCGAGCAGCGCCGCCACCACCCACAGCAGCATGATGAACATCCCGCCCCACGGCCCGTACGGCCGGTCACCGGTGTCCACCACCGCCATGATCCGCTGCCCCGCCACATCCGGCAGGTAATTGCCCACCCGCCGGGTGGCGTGCACCGTGGAGAGAATGCTGGAGATCATGAAGAAGAACGGAATGAGAATCCCGAACGACAGCATCGGGCTCCGCAGAATCCAGGTGACGCCCATCGCGAACAGCGCGATCAGCCCCATGTAGAGCCCGCCGCCGATCACCGCCCGCAACACGTGCGGCGCGCCCAGCGTCGTACGGTACTGGCCGAGCACCGCCTGGCCGACGAAGAACGCGGCGAAGCTGGTGACCATCCCGACCAGCAGCGCCAGCACCGTCGCCACCAGCAGCTTGGCAGCCATGAACACCCCGCGCCGGGGCACCGCCGTCAGCGAGGCGCGGATCATGCCGGTGCTGTACTCGTTCGACACCACCAGGATGCCGAAGGCGATCATCGCCAGCTGGCCCAGGATCATCCCGGCGAAGCTGGTCAGCGTCGGGTCGAACGTCAGCTGGTCGCGCGCCGGCAGATCCGTGAAGGTGTTCCGCACCACCAGGCTGAGCAGCATGCCCAGCGCGACGGTCACCACCAGCGCCGCCGTCAGCGTCCACACCGTGGAGCGCACCGAACGGATCTTCGTCCACTCCGAGCGCACCACCCGGGCCGTCCGCTCCATGGCTCACGCCCCCTTTCCGCGCCCGGCGTCCCAGCCGGCACCCCAGCCAGGACCTGCCCCGCCGCCCCCGCCGCCTCCGCCGCCCGGGTCCGGCGGGCCGGCCGCCGGGTCGCCGCCGCCCTCGGCGCGGGCCTCGTACTCCACCGAGCCGTGCGTCAGCCGCATGAACGCCTCCTCCAGGGACGCCTGCTGCGGACTCAGCTCGTGCAGCACCAGCCCCTCGCCGGCCACGAGTTCCCCCACCCGGGCCGCCTCGGCGCCCGTCACCTCCAGCGTGCCGTCCGCGCCCTCTGTCACCGCCATCCCGCCGCCCGCCGCCTCCAGCACCGCCCGCAGCCGCCCCGGCTCCGGGCCGCGCACCCGCACGAAACTGCGCGAGTTCTCCCGGATGAACGCCGCCATCGAGGTGTCGGCCAGCAGCCTGCCCTGCCCGATCACCACCAGATGCTCGGCCGTCAGCGCCATCTCGCTCATCAGATGGCTGGAGACGAAGACGGTACGGCCGTCCGCCGCCAGCCGCCGCATCAGCGTGCGGATCCAGTGGATGCCCTCCGGATCGAGCCCGTTGACCGGCTCGTCGAACATCAGGATCCGCGGGTCCCCCAGCATCGCGCTGGCGATGCCGAGACGCTGCCCCATCCCCAGCGAGAACCCCTTGGGCCGCTTGCGGGCCACCGCCCCCAGACCCACCAGCTCCAGCACCGCGCCGATCCGCTCCTCCGGGATGCCGTTGCTCTGCGCCAGACACAGCAGATGGTGGTACGCGGTACGGCCCGGGTGCACCGCCTTCGCCTCCAGCAGCGCCCCGATCGCCCGCAGCGGATCGCGCAGCCGGTGGTACGGCGCCCCGTCGATCAGCACCTCACCCGCGGTCGGATGGTCCAGCCCCAGCATCATCCGCATGGTGGTCGACTTCCCGGCGCCGTTCGGGCCCAGGAAGCCGGTCACGATCCCCGGCCTGACCGTGAACGTCAGATCGTTCACGGCCGTCTTCGCGCCGTACCGCTTGGTCAGACCCGCCACCTCGATCATGGATCGACGCTAGAACGGCGCAGCCGCCGCCGCCCGGTGGGGCGGCGACGGCTGCGCCGTTCGGGTGAGGCGGGCAGCCGCGGGTCAGCGCGACTGCTGGGCGGGCACGCCCTTGCTCAGGCCCTCGTCCTCGTCGTCGTCCAGCGAGACCGCCGCGATCTGGGCACCGGTGAGGGTGGCCAGCATCTCGCGGACGTTGGTCAGCTGGGCGTTGATGCTGTCGCGGCGGTTGGTCAGCGCCGCCAGCTCCCGCTCGGACTCGGTACGGATGCGCTCCGCCTTCGCGTTCGCGTCCGCCACGATGTCGTCGGCCTGGCGGGAGGCCGTCTCCACCGTCTGGCGGGCCCGGCGGTCCGCGTCGGTGCGCAGCTTCTCCGCCTCCAGGCGCAGCTGCTCGGCGCGGTGCTCGATCTCCGCGAGCCGCTTCTCGGCCTTGGCCTGACGGGACGCCAGGTCGCGCTCGGACTGCTCGCGGCGCTTGGCCAGGTTGGTCTCGAAGTCGGTCGCGGCCTGGGCGGCCTTGGCGCGGGTGTCCTCGAAGAGGGCGTCCGCCTCCTCCCGCTTGGCCGCGGCGTTCTTCTCGGCCTCGGCGCGGGTGGCCGCCGCGTCGTCCTCGGCCTTCTCGATGATCCGCGCGCCGTCGTCCTCGGCCTTGGCCTTGCGCTCCTGCGCGTAGGACTCGGCGTCGTTGCGCACCTGCTGCGCGGCGGCCTCGGCCAGCTCACGGTGCTGCTCGGCGGCCCGGCGGGCCTCCTCGCGCAGATCCTTCGCCTCCTCCTCGGCAAGACGCAGGATCTTCTCGACCCGCGCGCCGAGACCGGCGTAGGAGGGCTCGGAATCCGAGATCTGGGCCTGGGCATTCTGCGTTTCGAGGTGAAGCTCCTCGATCCGCTTTTCCAGGGAGGTGATACGGGCGAGCGCGCTGTCGCGGTCCGATACGAGCTTGGTGATCCGGTCGTCCACCTGCCCGCGGTCGTAGCCGCGCCGCACGAGCTCGAAGCCGAAGGGGGAGGAAGTGTCGCTCATGGGGTTCCTGTCGATTCAGACGGGGGTGCGTCAGGTTGTGAATGGGCCTGGGCGTTCAGCAATCCTAGGGGGCGAAGCGGCGTGTCTTCGAGTGGATCCGGGCTTTGGTAGGGAGAATGTTCGCCCCAAACGCTCGAACGAGTGGTGTGGAATTCATCTCCGGTCAGCCCCGGGAGGGTTTTCCGCCGCCGGGACGGGGCGCGGCACCGGCACCGGCGCCCGCGGTGACCGTACCGAGGCCACCCGAACCACCGGAACCCTTACCGCCTTTGCCGCCGCCGGATTTCCCGCCGGCCTTCGCGGCGCCCTTGGGCTCCCCGAAGGAATCGAGCGCGGCGAGCACATCCTGCACGCGGGAGATCTCCGCGTTGATGTCCTCGCGGCGGCGGCTGAGCTTCTCCAGTTCGCGCTTGCTCTCCTCGACGGCCCGGCGCGCGTCCCGCTCGGCGTCGGAACGGATCTTCTGCGCCTCGCGCAGCACCTCGGAGCGCTTGCGCTCGGCGTCCTTCAGCAGACCCTCGGCCTTCTTCACGGCCGCGATCCGGACCTTGCTCGCCTCGGAGTTGGCGTCCGCGACCAGCTTCTCGGCCGCCTGGCGGGCCTCGGCGCGCTGCTCGTCGGCGGCGCGCATGAGCTTGTCGACCCGCTCGCCGGCGGCCCGGGTCTGCTCGGCCGACTCCCGGCGGGCCCGGTCGTGCAGCGCCTCGACCTCCGACTCGACCCGGGTCCGCAGTTCCTCGGCGCGCTCCCGGATACCGGCCGCGTCCCGGCGGGCCTCCTCCAGCAGCGTGTTGGCGTCCGCGCGGGCGCTCTCCACCAGCTCGCTGCCGGTGTCCTGGGCGTCCGAGACGACCCGGGCGGCCTCCTTGCGGGCCGCGGCCACCATGGTGTCGGACTGCTCCTCGGCGGTGGCGCTGATCCGACGCGCCTCCTCCTGCGCCTTGGACAGCAGCTCGTCGGCCTGCGCCGCCGCCTCGTTGCGCTTGCGGGACGCCTCGCGGCGGGCGCTGTCGGCCAGCGCGTCGGCGTCCGCACGGGTCCGCTCGGCGGCGGCCTCCGCCTCCGAGCGCACCCGGTCGGCCTCGGCGATGGCCTCCTTGACGGTGTGTTCGGCCAGCGCCTGGGCCGCTTCCTTCTCCTCCGCGGACTCGCGCAGGACGCGGGCCACCTCGCGCTCGGCCTCCGCGCGGTGCGTGGCGATCTCCGCCGCCGCCTCCTCGCGCAGCCCGGCCACCGAGTCCCGCTCGCGCTGCGCCTTGTGCTCGGCGGCGGCCACCAGCGTCTCGGCGCGCCGCTCGGCGTCGTCCACCTTGGCGCGGGCGGCGGCCAGCAGCTCCTCGCTCTGCTCGCGGGCCTCGGCCCGCTCGCGGTGCGCCGCGTCGTGCGCCTCGGCCAGCAGCCGGTCGGCCTCGGCCCGCAGCCGGGCGGCTTCCTCCTGCGCGTCGGCCAGCGCCTGCGCGGCCTCGGCGGCGGTGCGCTCGGCCGCGGCGGCGGCCCGCTCCCGTACCCGGTCGGCGGCGGCCTCCGCCTCCTGCCGCACCCGCTCGGCCTCGGCGGTGGCCTCGCCGCGCAGCCGCACGGCGTACTCCTCGCCCTCCACCCGGGTCCTGGCGGCGTCGGCGGTGGCCTCGTCCCGCAGCTGCTGGGCGGCCTGCTCGGCCTGCTCGGTCAGCTGGCGGATCCGCTCGGCGGCCTCGGCGCGCAGCCGCTCGGCCTCCGACGCGGCCTCGATGCGCAGCCGCTCGGCCTCCGAGCGCGCCTCGCCCAGCGCCTCCTCGGCGGCGGTGACCCGGCTCTCGGCCTCCTCGCGCAGCCGGTCCAGCTCGCGCTGGGCGGCCTCCCGCTCGGCACGGGTGGCCTCCTTGGTCTCCTCGCGCAGCCGGCGGGCGGCCTCCTCGGCCTCCGTGGTGGTGCGCTCGGCCTGCCCGGTGGCCTCGGCCACCAGCGACTCGGCCTCGGTACGCGCCCGGGACAGCGCCTGCTCGGCCTGGTTGCGCAGCGTGGTGGCGCGCTCGATCGCCTCGGTCCGTACCCGCTCGCTCTCGGCGGTGGCGCCGGCCCGGGTCTCCTCCGCGTCGGACTTGGCCTGCGCCAGCAGCTCCTCGGCGCGGGCGGCGGCCTCCTCGATCTTCGCGGCGGCGTCCCGGCGGGCCTCGGCGCGGATCGCCTCGCCCTCCTCGACGGCCTCCGCCCGCAGCTGCTCGGCCTCGCCGCGCAGCCGCCGCGCCTCCTCCTGGAGCTCGACGGTCTTGGCCCGGTACTCCTTGGTGTCGTCCTGGGCCGCGCCCTTGAGCTGCTCGGCGACGTCGTGCGCCTCGGCGCGCAGCCGGTCGGCCTCGGCCTCGGCGGCCTCGCGCAGCCGCTCGGCCTCCTCGGTGGCCGCCTTGGTGGTCTCCTGGGCCTCCTTGGCGGCCTTGTTCAGCACCTCCTCGGCGGTGCGGGCGGCCTCCGCCAGCTGGGCGGCGTACTCCTCGGCGGCCTTGGAACGGGCCTCCTCGGCGGCCTCGGAGGTCAGCTGCTCCGCCTTCGCCTGCGCGTCGGCCAGTACCTGCTCGGCCTCGGCGCGGCGCCGCTCGGCGTCCCGGGTGGCCTCGGACACCATCCGGGCGACCTCGGCCTTGGCGGTGGCGGAGCGCTGCTCGTACTCGCTCTCGCCGGCCGCCCGCCGCTTCTCGGCCTCCTCGGTGGCCTCGGCCAGCAGCTGCTCGGCGTCCTCCTTGGCGGTGCGCAGCACCGACTTGGCCTGCTCCAGGCGCTCCTCGGCCTTGCGCACCAGCGCGGTGGTCTCGCGGCGGCCGGTCTCCGCCTCCTGCGCGGTGGCGGTGCGCAGCCGCTCGGCGTGCTCGGCGGCCTCCTGGGCCTGGGCGTTGGCCTGGGCCAGCAGCCGCTCGGCGTCGGCGCGGGAGCGGCGCAGCAGGTCCTCGGCCTCGGCGCGGGCGGTGCGCTCCTCCAGAGCGGCGCGCTGCCGGGACTCCTCGGTCAGCCGGTGCGCCTCGGCGCGGGCCTGGGCGATGGTGCGCTCGTGCTCGGCCCTGGTCTCCTCCATGAGCCGGCGGGCCTGGGACTCGCTGCGGGCGCGCAGCTGCTCGGCCCAGGCGACGTTCTCGTTGACGTGGGATTCGACGGTGGAGCGGCGCTGCGCCAGCTCCTCGTCGAGCCGCTGCCGGCGGGCGACCGCCTCGGCGTGCAGCTCGGCCTCCATCCGGGCGCGCGCCTCGGACTGCTCCTGCTGGACGCGCTGGGCGCGGGTGCGTGCCTCGCGCAGCTCGCGCTCGGCCTCCACCCGCATGGCGTCGGCCTGGTGCTGGGCGTTGCGCAGCAGCTGCTCGGCGTGCCCGCCGGGGTCGGCGTAGGCGGGGCGCACCGCCAGCACCCGCCGGACCTCGTGCAGCTTGGCGCGCAGCACCTCGACCTGGTAGCCGAGGTCGTCGGCATGGTCGACCGCCTTCTCCCGCTCCTTCTTCAGCCGTTCCATCTCGGCTTCGAAACGAGAGAGGTGGTCGTCAGCCTGCACGCTGTCGTAGCCCCGCACCGCGCGGTCCCATCCGTCCCCTGGTCGTGGTTAAGGGTGATCCGGTTCCGGCCGCTGTCCGCTGGAGCGTGGAGTGGAGCACCAGTACGGGCCGCCGCCGGTCGGAGTTCTTCGCCGGACAGGGGTGTCGAGAGTGAGCCCCATGCCCCGGCCCGGCCACTCTACCGGCCGGTGCAGCCTGCGTCAGTGGCCCGAGGCCCCTTCAACAGCCTTGGGCGGGACGGCGGTGACCAGTTCTGTGAGCACTCCGTGACAGTCCTTCGGGTGCAGGAAGGTGATCCGGGAGCCCATGGACCCGGCGCGGGGCGTGTCGTAGAGCACCCGTACCCCCGCCTGCCTGGCGGTTTCGGCGTCCGCCTCGACATCGGCGGTGCCGAAGGCGATGTGATGCACTCCTTCACCGTTCTTCGCGAGCCATTTACCGACCGGGCTGTCGGCGTCCAGCGGCTGGAGGAGCTGGATCCAGGAGGCGCCGCCGTCGTCGGTGCCGTTGATGCGCAGCATGGCCTCGCGCACCCCCTGTTCCTCGTTGACCTCGGTGTGGAAGACCTCGAAGCCGTAGGTGGTCCGGTAGAACGCGGCGGTGGCGTCCAGGTCGGTGCAGGCGATTCCGATGTGATCGATGCGCGTCAGCATGGGACCAGTGGATCGCCACGCGCGGTGACCGCGCAACGTGCCCACCGTCACATTTCCGTGACGGTGACCGGCGGGTGGGCGACTGCGTACATTGACAGCACCGTGATGTGAACGGCCGTTCACGCCGGAAGGTTCGCCAGCACATGTTCCCGGGCAAAGGAGCCGCATGATGTCTGCCAACGCTTCCCCCCTCACGTCGGTGATCGTGGCGGGGGCCCGCACCCCGATGGGCCGCCTGCTCGGCTCGCTCAAGGACTTCAGCGGCGCCGAACTGGGGGGCTTCGCCATCCGGGCGGCGCTGGAGCGGGCCGGGATCACCGGCGACCGGGTGCAGTATGTGATCATGGGGCAGGTGCTCCAGGCCGGGGCCGGGCAGCTCCCGGCGCGGCAGGCCGCCGTGCACGCCGGTATCCCGATGACCGTGCCGGCCCTGACCGTCAACAAGGTCTGCCTGTCCGGGCTCGACGCCATCGCGCTGGCCGACCAGCTGATCCGGGCCGGCGAGTTCGACGTGATCGTCGCGGGCGGCCAGGAGTCCATGACGAACGCCCCGCATCTGCTGCCGGGCTCCCGGGCCGGCTACAAGTACGGCGCGGTCGAGGTGCTGGACTCGATGGCCCGCGACGGGCTGACCGACGCCTTCGAGGGCATCGCCATGGGGGAGTCCACCGAGGCGCACAACGACCGGCTGGGTATCGGCCGCGCCGAGCAGGACGAGATCGCGGCGGCCTCCCACCGGCGGGCCGCCGAGGCGCGCAAGAACGGGCTGTTCGCCACCGAGATCACCCCGGTCGCCGTACCGCAGCGCAAGGGCGATCCGCTGATCGTGGACGCGGACGAGGGCATCCGCCCCGACACCACGGTGGAGACGCTGGGCCGGCTGCGGCCGGCGTTCCGGCCGGACGGCACCATCACCGCCGGTTCCGCCTCCCAGATCTCCGACGGCGCCGCCGCCGTGGTGGTGATGTCGAAGGCGAAGGCGGAGGAACTGGGCCTGGAGTGGATCGCCGAGATCGGCGCGCACGGGAACGTCGCCGGGCCGGACAACTCGCTGCACTCGCAGCCCTCGAACGCGATCCTGCACGCGCTGCGCAAGGACGGCCTGGAGGTGGGCGACCTCGATCTGGTGGAGATCAACGAGGCGTTCGCCGCGGTGGCGGCGCAGTCAATGAAGGATCTCGGAATTGGCCACGAAAGGGTGAATGTGAACGGCGGGGCGATTGCCCTGGGTCACCCGATCGGGGCATCCGGGGCGCGGATCGTGCTCCATCTCGCGCTGGAGCTCGCCCGGCGCGGCGGCGGCACCGGCGCCGCCGCGCTGTGCGGCGGCGGCGGCCAGGGCGACGCCCTCATCCTGCGGGTGCCGCGCCGATGAGCGGCGCGGGGGCACGCACCGTGGACGTACCCGATCTCGTGGCCCGCGCCCGGCGCGGCGACCCGCGCGCGGTGGCCCGGCTCATCTCCGTGGTGGAGGGCGGCGCCCCCCAGCTGCGCGAGGTGATGGCGGCGCTCGCCCCGCACAGCGGCGGCGCCTACGTCATCGGCCTCACCGGCTCGCCCGGCGTCGGCAAGTCCACCTGCACCTCCGCGCTCACCACCGCCTACCGCCGGGCCGGGAAACGGGTCGGGGTGCTCGCCGTCGACCCGTCCTCCCCGTTCTCCGGCGGCGCGCTGCTGGGCGACCGGGTGCGGATGAACGACCACGCCTCCGACCCCGGCGTCTACATCCGCTCCATGGCCACCCGGGGCCGCCTCGGCGGCCTCGCCGAGGCCGCCCCGCAGGCCGTCCGGGTGCTGGACGCGGCCGGCTGCGAGGTGATCCTGGTGGAGACCGTGGGGGTCGGGCAGTCGGAGGTGGAGATCGCCTCCCAGGCCGACACCACCGTGGTGCTGCTCGCTCCCGGCATGGGCGACGGCATCCAGGCCGCCAAGGCCGGAATCCTGGAGATCGGCGACGTCTTCGTCGTCAACAAGGCCGACCGGGACGGCGCCGACGCCACCGTCCGCGAGCTGAACCACATGCTCGGCCTGGGCGCGCCGCGCGGCCCCGGCGACTGGCGCCCCACCGTCACCAAGACCGTGGCGGCGCACGGCGAGGGCGTGGACGACGTGGTGGCCGCGCTGGACAAGCACCGGGCGTGGATGGAGGAGCACGGCGAACTCACCGCCCGCCGCACCCGGCGCGCCGCCCGGGAGATCGAGTCCATCGCGGTGACGGCGCTGCGCGCCCGCATCGCCGACATCGGCGGCGACCACCGGCTGGGCGCCCTCTCCGCCCGCATCGTCGCCGGCGAACTGGACCCGTACGCGGCGGCCGACGCGCTGCTGGCGGAGGTGACCGGCCGGTGACGGCACACCCCGCCGCCCCCGGGGAGGCCGGCCCGGCGACCGGGCCGGCCACCCTGCCCGAGCCCGGCTTCCCGCCCGAGGAGTACGCGCAGCGGCTGTTCACCGCCCGCGCCGCCATGGAACGGCACGGGTTCGACGCCCTGCTCGTCACCGCCCCCGAGGACGTCCACTACCTGTGCGGCCTCGACCACCAGGGCCACTTCGCGCTCACCGCCCTGGTGGTGCCGCTGTACGGCAGACCGGTGCTGATCGAACGCGCCATGGAGACCCCCACCGCCCTCGCCCAGACCCACGGCGTGACCCACCACGGCTACGACGACGCCACCGACCCTGCCGACGCCCTGCTGGAAGCGCTCACCCCGCTCCTCCCGGACGCCCCCGTCGTCGGCTACCAGCCCGCCTCGCTCAGCCTGCCGCCCGCCGCCTGGGACCGGCTGCGGACGGCGGCGGGCATCGTCTGGACCGACGGCCAGGACCTGCTCGGCGGCCAGCGCGCCGTCCACACCCCGCGCGAGATCGCTCGCATCCGCGAGGCCGCCCGGCTCTCCGACACCGCCATGGCCGCCGGCCTGGACGCGGCGGGCGCCGGAGCGGGCGAACACGAGATCGCCGCCGCCGTCTACGCGGCCATGCTGACCGCGGGCGGCGACCTGCCCGCCTTCGCCCCGCTGGTCCGCGACACCGGCCGCCTCGACCGGGAACACCTCACCTGGTCACGGCGCCGCCTCGGACCCGGCGACGGCGTCTTCCTCGAACTCTCCGCCGCCCGGGGCCGCTACCACGCCCCCCTCGCCCGGCTCCGCCCCGCCCCCGGCACCCCCGGAGCGGCCCGGGCCGCCGCCACCTCCCGCGCCGCCATGGACGCGCTGTGCGCGGCGCTGCGCCCCGGCGCCACCGCCGAACAGGTCTTCCACACCTGGCGCACGGTCATCGAGACGGCCACCGGCGAACCGTACGCGCGCCACCACTGCGGCTACCTGGTCGGCATCGGCTTCCCACCCGGCTGGATGGGCGGCACCCGCACCCTGCGCCCCGGCAACACCATGGAACTGCGCGCCGGGATGACCTTCCACGTCCAGTCCTGGCTACTGG
Source organism: Streptomyces harbinensis (assembly GCF_900116145.1). Lineage (GTDB taxonomy): Bacteria > Actinomycetota > Actinomycetes > Streptomycetales > Streptomycetaceae > Streptomyces > Streptomyces carpaticus. The sequence continues at coordinate 70,706 of NZ_FPAB01000011.1, forward strand.
ACACGGCGCTGGGCACCTACGCCTTCTCCGACACGGCCCTGGTCACCGAGGACGCCTGCGAGGTCCTCACCCGGACCCCGCACCCGGGGTGAGCCGCGTTCGCCTGCGCCCCGCGTCGGCGGCCCCGCGCGCGAGACATGGAACACCGGGCCATCAGGGGGACACGCTCCGGGCCCCGTCGGCCGTAGCGAGGCGGGCGAGCAGCTCCGGATGGTCTGCCAGGCCCTTCTCGGCCGCCGACCTGATCACGGACTCCATGAACGCGCGGTCCACGCGGTCCCAGTCGATCGGGCCGAGCGGCGGCTGCGGGTCGTACTCGATGGCGGCCTGGATCGTCCGGGCGGCATCCTCGCCCACCAGCTCGGTGACCAGGTGCAGGGCCATGTCGATGCCCGCCGCCACTCCGGCGGCCGTGAGCACGCGCCCGTCCGCGACCCAGCGCCGGGACACGGGTGTCGCGCCGAAGGCGCGCAGCATCGGCATGGCAGCCCAGTGGGTGACCGCCTCACGGCCCTCGAGCAGACCGGCGGCCCCGAGGATCAGCGAGCCGGTGCAGACCGAGCCCACCACCTCGGCGTCCTGGGCCGCCTGCCGGACGTAGCCGGTCAGCTGTTCGTCCGCGAGGGCGGCGAAGGTCGGGGCACCGCCGCCCGGGACGATCAGGCCGTACGGCGCGGGCACCTGCTCGAAGGTGTGGGAGGCGGTTACGGACACCGGGCTGTCCGTCGGCAGCGGCCGGCGGGCCGCTGCCACCGTGACCGCCTCGAAGCCGAGCCCGAGTCCCTGCAAGCCGCTGATGACCTGGAGCGGCCCCACGAAGTCGAGGGTGGTCAGGCCGGGGTAGAGCACGAACGCGATGGTCTTGGTCGTTGTCATGCCACCAGCTTTGCCGGGGTGAACGGCCGTCGCGCGGACCGTGTCTGGAATCCTGTGATCCCTGTCTTCCGGACGCCAGGAGCCGCTGATGCGCCGTGTGGTCGTGATCGGTTACCCGGACACCGAACTGCTCGACATCTCCTGCCCGACAGGCGTGTTCGACGCGGCCACGCGCTGGGGCGCGAACCCCGGATACCGGGTCGAGCTGGTCTCGCTCGGTGGCCTGCCGGTACGCACGAGCTGCGGCCTCACCCTCGCCGCCGACGCCCTGGAGCGGGTCGGCGGCCGGTTGGACAGCGTGGTGGTGGCGGGCGGGCCGGGGCATCGGACCGCTGCCGAGGACGCCCGGCTGCTCGTCCACCTGCGCCGGCTGGCCGGGCTCAGCCGCCGGGTGGTCTCGGTGTGCACGGGCGCCACCCTGCTGGCCGCGGCCGGCCTGCTGGACCGGCGCCGGGCGACCACGCACTGGACGTGGGCGGCGGAGCTGGCCGCCCGGTACCCGGCCGTGACCGTGGACCCCGCGTCGCTGTTCGTCTCCGACGGCAATGTCCATACCTCGGCGGGCGTCACCAGCGCGATCGACCTCACGCTCGACCTGGTGGAGCAGGACCACGGCCCGGCGCTGGCCCGCGAGGTGGCCCGGTTGCTGGTCGCGTACCTGCAGCGGCCGGGCAACCAGGCGCAGGTGAGCATGCACGTGGCGGCGCCGCCGCCCGACCACCGGCTGGTCCGGGAGGTCTGCGAACACATCACCGCCCACCCGGACGCCGACCTCGACGCTGCCACGCTGGCGCGATTCGCCGGGGTGAGCCCGCGTCACCTCACCCGGTTGTTCGCGGCGGAGCTCGGCACCACACCTGCCCGGCACGTGCGCGCCGTGCGCGCCGAAGCCGCCGCCCAGCTGCTGGCCGCCACCAGCCTGCCGCTCACCGCCATCGCCCGCCAGTGCGGACTGCGAACCACCGAGACGCTGCGGCAGGCCTTCGCCGATCTGTTCGCGACCACGCCGTCGGCGTACCGGCGGGCGGCCCGGCACGGCTGAAGCTGTTGCGCCCGGGCACGGGGCGCCGGCGGCCGACCCGATGCACTGCATCGCCTTCTCCCGCTCGACCGGGTCGTTGCCGGCGATGACGCCGCGGTTGCCGAACCCGAGCCACTGGGAGAAGCGGTTGGCGTCCTTCCGCGATCCCGAGGGCAGCCGCTTCAGCGGCGTGGATGAGGAGATCGCTCCCCCCTCACGGAGATGGCCACCCGCATCAGGTGCCGGAACCGGAGCTCGATCAGGCCCCGGTCGATGCCCCATCGCCCGCGCGCCACCACCGGACAGGTCCTCCCCACCTGGCGTGCGGCAGCCCGTGGTGCCGGCCGTCCGCGCGGAAGCGCGGCACAAACCAGTACGTCCGTGGCGTTTCCCCTGGCACACTGTCCCCCGTGTCCCGTCCCGCACCGCTTCCCCTCCTCCGGGCCGACTGCGCCAGCTGTTTCGCGCTGTGCTGCGTCGCCCTGCCGTTCGCCGCCTCCGCCGACTTCGCGGCCGACAAGCCCGCCGGCCGGCCCTGTGCGCAGCTGCGGGACGACTTCCGCTGCGGCATCCATGAGCGGCTGCGCCCGGCCGGGTACGCCGGCTGCACCGTCTACGACTGCTTCGGCGCCGGGCAGCGCGTCTCGCAGCACACGTTCGGGGGACGCGACTGGCGGGAGGACCCGGCGACCGCCCGCGCCATGTTCGCGGCCTTTCCCGTCGTCCGGCAGCTCCACGAACTGCTGTGGTACCTGACGGAGGCCCTGACCCTGCGGCCCGCCGCCCCGCTGCACGGTGAGGTGCGCCGGGCGCTGGAGGCGACGGAGCGGCTGGCGGCCGGTACCCCCGAGGAACTGCGCGCCACTGAGGTGGCCGGCCACCGGGACGAAGTCAGCGCGCTGCTGCTGCGGGTCAGCGAACGGGTACGGGCCGGGCTTCCGGGCCGCCGCCGCAACCACCGGGGTGCCGATCTCATCGGCGCCCGGCTGAAGGGCGCCGAGCTGCGCGGCGCGAACCTGCGCGGTGCGCGGCTGATCGCCGCCGATCTGCGGTCGGCGCGGCTGTCGCTGGCCGATCTGATCGGCGCGGACCTCCGCGACGCGCGGCTGCACGGGGCGGATCTGCGCGACGCGCTCTTCCTCACCCAGGCGCAGCTGAACGCCGCCCGGGGCGACGGGGCCACCCGGCTGCCCGAAGGGCTCAGCCGGCCCGCCCACTGGCCGGCGGGCTGATCCCGGCCACGGTCAGGGCGAGCAGCCGGTCCGCCTCGGCGGCCGGGTCGCGGTGGTGCTCGGTGGCCAGCGCGATGCCGGTGACCAGGGTCAGCAGATCGGCGATGGTGAGGTCCGGGGCGATCGCGCCGTCCCGGGCGGCGCGCCGCAGCAGGGGGTCGGCGGCGTCGCTCAGTTTCGTGGAGCACAGGGACACGTGCGCCTCGTCGTAGGTGAGGGTGGTGGCCATGCCCCGGGCGGAGGCGGCGTACGCGGTGACGTCGCTCAGCCAGGTGAGCAGCGCGGCCCGGCTGTCCGGGGTGTCGGCCAGCGCGCGGGCGCGGGCGCACAGGGCTTCGGCGCGCTCCTGGAAGACGGCGTCGAGCAGGGCGCGGCGGCTGGGGAAGTGGCGGCGCACGGTGGCCGATCCGACGCCGGCGGCGCGGGCGACCTGTTCCAGGGAGGTGTCGGCGCCGTGGGCGGCGACCTCGGCTTCGGCCACGGCGAGGATCAGGGCGTGATTGCGCCGGGCGTCCGCGCGCTGCTGGGCGGGCATGGTGGGCGCCTCCGGAGGGGGTTTGCCAAGTGGCGGGGTCCTCCGTATCGTACCGAAACGTAAACGGCGGGCCCCGCCGTTTAGCTCTCCGTGCCTGCCCCGAAACCGAGGTGCACCCCCATGCCCAGCGATCCCGCCGCCGGTCCCGCCGCCGCCCCGCACGCCGCCGCCACCGAGCCCGCCGCCGTCGAGCCCGCTGCGGTCGATCCCGCCGCCCCCGTCCTGGTCACCGGCGCCACCGGCCGCCAGGGCGGCGCCACCGCCCGCGCCCTGCTCGCCGCCGGTGTCCCCGTCCGGGCCCTGGTCCGCGACCCCGGCACCGCCCGCGCCCGCGCCGTCGAAGCGCTCGGCGCCACCCTGGTCACCGGCGACCTCGACGACCCCGCCTCGCTGCGCCGCGCCGCCGACGGCGCCCGCGCCGTCTTCTCCGTCCAGATGCCCGACTTCGCCGCCCGGGGCTTCGACGGCGAACTCGCCCAGGGCCGCAACCTGGTCGAAGCCGCCCGCGCCACCGGCGTGCCCCAGTTCGTCCACACCTCCGTCTCGCGCAACGAGGCACCCCAGTGGTCCGGCTGGGCCGCCATGACGCCCTACTTCGCCGCCAAGTCCGGTATCGAGGACGCGGTACGTGCGGCGGACTTCCCCTCCTGGACGCTGATCCGGCCCGCCTTCTTCATGGAGAACTTCGAGCCCGCCATGGAATTCCTCATCCCGCGCGGGGTGGCCGGCGGCCTGGTGAGCGTCATCAAGCCCACGACCCGGCTGTCCCTCGTCGCGGCCGCCGATGTCGGCACCACCGCCGCCGCGGCCGTCGCCGACCCGGTCCGGTTCCACCGGGTGGAACTCGACCTGGCCGGCGACTATCTGCCGATGACCGAGATCGCCGCGATCCTCTCCCGGGTGCTGGACGCCGAGCTGACCGCCCCCGACATGACCGAGGAGCAGGCCACCGCGGCCGGGATGCCGGGCATGGGAGCCTCCCACGAACTGATGAACGTGGCCGGCCAGCCCGCGCGCCCCGCCTTCGCCGAGGCACTCGGCATCCCGGTCACCGGCTTCGCACAGTGGGCGCGCGAGACCCTGCGGCCCACCGCCTGACCCCACGGCACTGCTGTGCGGTACCGGCCGGCGCTGCCGCCACCGCGCGGCACCCGCCGCCGCTGCGGCTGCCGCCACCGCGCAGTATCCGCCGCCGCTGCCGCTCGGTGCCCGCTACGGCTACGGCTGCCGCGCGGCCCCCGCCGCCCCGGCTGCCGTTACGGCATCCGGTCCGTCAACAGCACGCGCGCCAGCTCCACCTGGGGTGGCTCCAGCGCGGCCTTGCCGTCCTCGATGTCCCACAGCGCGTTCTGGAGCACCCGGCCCAGCGTCCACACCGCCGCCCGCCGCCGGTCGAGACCCACCCGCTCGGTCAGCTGATCGAAGCGGCGCAGCACCGTACCGCGCGGGTCACCGCCGGCCGCGACGACCTCCTCCCACCGGGAATCCAGCGCCGGCCACAGGTCGAACCCCGGGTCCCCGGCCAGGGGTTCGGGGTCGATCGCCAGCCACGGCTCCCGGGTACCGGCCAGCACGTTGTCCTGGTGCAGGTCCCAGTGCAGCAGCCGGTCGCCCGCCTCGCCCAGCACCTCGGCCACCGCGTCCGCGCAGACGGCCACCAGCCGCCGCTCGTCCGGATCGGCCAGCGACCGGACGGCGGCGGGGGCCGCGTCCACCATCGCCCCGGCGATATCGGCCAGGCGCCGGATCCCGGGCGGCGCCGGCACGGCCACCAGCCGGGCCAGCAGCCCGCCGAGGATGTCGCACGCCTTCACGTCGTCGTCGAGGGACGACAACGGCCGTGCGGCGTCCAGCCGTTCCAGCAGCAGGGCGCCACTGCCGGCGGCGTCGTGATCGAGCAGCCGGACGATGCCCCGCCCGTTCCAGGCGCGCAGGCCCGGCACCACGGCCGCGTCGTCCTCGCTCGGCCGCTGGATCTTCAGCACGGCGGGCAGCCCGTCGGCGCGGCGCACCGGCAGCACGATCCCGGCCATGCCGTGCCCCACGGCCCCGTCCGGCCGCAGCGTCCACCGCTCCAGCAGCTCCGCGACCAGGCCGGGCAGCGTGTCCGTCCAGGCGGCGTCGTGTGCCGCGCGGAACGCGTCCGGCACGGCGAAGGGAGCAGAGGTGTTCATGTGTGATTCTCCTTCGTGCAGTTCATTCGTTTCCAGGTCACGAAGGAGTGCGCGGAGGCCCCCGGGCGCGGAGGCGGGGTCACCGCACGGTGCCGCCCCCGTCGTCCGTACCGCCGGGGCGGTCCGTACCGTCCCGCACCAGGAGGCGCAGCGCCCGCTCGGCCGGGCCGCCCGGCTCGGCCAGGTAGACCACCAACTGCTGGCCCGGCGCGTCCCGTACGTCGAACACCTGGTACGTCACCTCCAGCGGCCCGGTGCGCGGGTGCCACAGGTGCTTGGTGTCGCTCGTCTTGCCCCGTACGTCGTGGGCGGCCCACAGCCGGGCGAACTCGGCGCTGCCCGCGCTCAGTTCCGCGACCAGGCCGCGCAGCCGGACATCGTCCGGGTCATGCCCCGCGGCCTCCCGCAGATGGGCCACCGTGGTCCGCGCGGTGTACTCCCACCGGGGGTAGAAGGCCGCGCCCGCCGGGTCGAGGAACGTCATCCGGGCCAGGTTGTCCACCCGCGCGAACGGCGAGAACAGCGCGCCGGCCAGGGCGTTGACGGCCAGCACGTCCAGCGCCCGGCTCATCACGAACGCCGGGGTGGCCGGCCCGGCGCCCGCCAGCAGCAGCCGCAGCGCGGGCGACACCGTGTCCATGGGCGGCGCGGGCGGGGCCTGCGGCGCCGTCCCGGCGAGCCGGTGCAGATGCGCGCACGCCTCCGGTTCCAGTCGCAGCGCCCGGCCGAGCGCGTCCAGTACCTGTGCCGACGGGTGCCGTTCGCGGCCCTGTTCCAGCCGGGTGTAGTAGTCCGCGTTCACCCCCGCCAGCACCGCGACCTCCTCGCGCCGCAGCCCGGCCACCCGGCGCAGCCCGTGGCTCGGCATGCCCACCTCGGACGGCCGCACCCGCGCCCGCCGCGCCCGCAGGAAAGTCCCCAGGTGGTTACCCGTCATGCGCCCCAGCCTACCGAGCGGCACACCGCCCTGCCCGGGTGTGGCACACCCAGCCACCGGCCGTCCTGGTCCGCCCTCCGCGCCGCGCCCAGACTCGACCGGGCCGAGGGGCGGTTGGCCCCGAGGAATCCCAGAAAACCCTCCAGCCGACAGGGAGCACCACCATGTCCGAACCCCGCGTCGTCGCGATCACCGGAGCCAGCAGCGGCATCGGCGAGGCGACCGCCCGCCGGCTCGCCGCCGACGGCCACCGGGTCCTGCTCGGCGCCCGCCGCACCGACCGGCTCGCCGCGCTCACCGCCGAGATCACGGCAGTCGGTGGCACCGCCGACTGCCGCCCGCTGGACGTCACCGACCCCGTCTCCGTCCAGGAGTTCGTGGCCGCCGCCCGTGAACTCCACGGCCGGCTCGACGTCCTGGTCAACAACGCCGGAATCATGCCGCTCTCACCGCTGAACGCGCTGCGTACCGACGAGTGGGACCGGATGATCGACGTGAACCTGCGCGGCGTCCTGCACGGCTTCGCCGCCGCGCTGCCCGTGATGGCGGCCCAGGGCGGCGGGCATCTGATCACCGTCGCCTCGGTCGGCGCGCACGAGGTGGTGCCCACCGCCGCCGTGTACTGCGCCACCAAGTTCGCGGTCCGCGCGTTGAGCGAGGGACTGCGCCAGGAGTCGGACGGTTCCCTGCGGGTCACCGTTGTCTCGCCGGGCGTCACCACCTCCGAACTCGCCGACCACATCGGTGACCCGGACGCCCGGGAGGCCATGCGCGCGTACCGGGCCGTGGCACTGCCCGCCGAGGCGGTCGCGGACGCGATCGCCTACGCCCTCGCGCAGCCGCCGCACGTCGACGTCAACGAGATCGTCGTCCGTCCCGCCGGGAGCGCCCAGTGACCCCGGAGCAGCGGCTGCGGCTGCTGGAGGACAAGGAGGCGGTACGGGGCCTGCTGCTGCGCGGCTGGCGGGCGCTGGACGGCAAGGACTTCGCCACCTGGATCGCCGGCTGGACGCCGGACGCGGTGCTGGAGTTCGGGCCGTGGGGCGCGGTGCACGGCCGGGACGCGATCCGGGCCACCGTGGAGGAGGCCGAGGCGGCGTACCCGGCCATGCAGCACCACATCCTCAACCTGCACATCGAGGTGAACGGGGGCGCGGCCACCGGCATCGGGTACATGTGGTTCGTCGCCACCGGCGCCGACCCCGCCGACCCGTACGCGATGGGCGGCCCGTACGACTGGGAGTTCCGGCGCGGCCCGGACGGCTGGCGGGTGGCCCGGCAGCGGCTCGGCGTGTCCTGGACGACGGGCCGCGACCCGCTGCGCAACTTCCCCTGACGGCCGCGGGGGCGAGCGGGGAACCTCCCCTGCTCGCCCCCGGCCCGGCGGATCAACGGATCACCGGATCGCCCGGTCACCGGATCAGGTGAATCACCGGATCTGGCGGATCTGGCGGATCGGGCGGTTCGGGCGGATCACTTGGAGAACGGAACGGCGTCGGCCGGGTCGGTCGTCCAGTTGGTGGCGACGGGCTGGTCCACCAGGACCGGCTCGTCCAGCGGGAAGCTCGCCGGGTCGCTCTCGTCGCCGAGGATGCCGATGATCAGCTGCTCGTACTCCACGCCGTTGTCGTCGCTGGTGGTCTTCGGGGAGATGCCCGCGTAGGCGACGGCGTCGCCGGACAGCTTGATGCTGTCGCCGACGGCGTGGCCGGCCGGGCCGGCGTGGCTCTCCTCGGCGGAGCCGAACGCGGCGGCCGGGTAGGAGCCCTCCAGGTGGCAGGTGATGCCCTCGTTGGCCTGGGCGGTGACCAGGAAGTAGCCGCCGGCCTGGGTCTCCGTGCTCACCGTGAAGGTCAGGTCGGTGGTGCCGCAGGTCTGCTCGACCGGGTTGCCCTCGCCGTCACCGGAACCGTCGCGCCCGGTGTCGCCGTCGGCCGCGTCGTCCTCGGTCGTGTCGCCGGAACCGCCGTCGCCGGCCCCGGCGGAGTCGGAGCTGTCGGCGCCGTTGTCCAGGACCTCGTCCTCGCACGCGGTGAGGGTGGCGGTGAGCGCGGCGGCGGCGGCGATGGCCAGGGCCAGGCGGGCGGAACGGGTGGCACGGCGCGTACGCATCGGAATCTCCATCTGTGAGGGTTTGGGCGGTGTCTTGCTGATGACTCCACAGTAGGGGTGCGGCGATCATCGATTGATTCCGCGCGTGTCCGGGTTCCGTTGCACCGGATGCCCTTTGGGGCAGCCCCTTCGGGCTGTTCCGAGTGCACTTTTGGCCCGTCATTCCTGCAACATTCGAGCGCCGAACTGCGTATGGCCCAGTGAAAACCCCCGCATACCCCCGGGAAAGCCGCATCCGGTGCTGCCCCGATGGCCCACTGGCCGCCACCGGCACCGTACTGCCACCATCGGGGGATGCCGATCCCCCGGGCGGTCGCCGTGGTCGTCGACGGACACCGCGTCCTGGTCATCCAGCGGTACCGGAAGACGCCGCCGGGCGCACGCTGCACCCTGTGCGAGGCCACCGGCCACCATGGCCCCGGCTGCCCAGGCCACCACTACACGCTGCTGCCCGGCGGACACGTCGAGGACGGCGAGAGTTCGCAGGCGGCGGCGGTGCGGGAGTTGCGGGAGGAGACGTCGCTCGACGCCCGGATCGACCGCCTGGTGTGGACCGGCCTCCACTACGACCGTCCGGCCCGCTACTACCTGATGACGGACGTCCGGGGCCGCGCCGTCCTGTCCGGCGAGGAGGCCGAGGCGCACGGGCCGGACAACACCTACCGCCTGCGCTGGGCAGCGCCCGGCGACTTCGCCGCCCTCAACCTCGTCCCGGCCGACATCCGCGCCCCGCTCACGCGCCTGCTGGAGCCGGCGGCGGGGGCCGCGACCGCCGGGGACCGCCCGCGACCGAGCGGGACCGAGCCGGACTGAGCGGGAGTGGGCCGGAACTGAGCGGGACTGAGCGAGGCGGGGCCGGACTGCGCAGGGCCGAGCCGGCCCAGCCAGCCGAGCCGGGCCGCCGGACTGTGTGGACCCGAGCGGGGAGGCGGCTTGCATCTCAAGCCACTGGAGATCCCATAGTGGCGGCCATGAACGACACCGAGCTGTACCCGATCGGCGACGTGGCCCGCCGCACCGGCCTCAGCGTCAGCGCCGTCCGCTACTACGGTGACACCGGGATCGTCCCCGCCACCCGGGTGACGGCGGCGGGCCACCGGCTGTACGACGTCGCCGCGATCGCCCGGCTGGAACTGGTCCGCACCCTCCGCGAACTGGACACCGGCCTCGACGGCATCCGGCAACTTCTCGACGGCGAAACCGATCTGCACGGGCTGCTCGCCGCCCACCTGGAGATCGTCGAACGCCAGGGCCGCGCGCTGCGCGCCCGGCGGGCGGTACTGCGCACACTGCTCAAGCAGCACGGCACTACCGCCCAGGCCGCGCTGCTGCACCGGCTCGCCTCCCTGTCCGACGAGGAGCGCGAACGCATCGTCGACGCCTTCTGGACCGAGGTGGTGACGGACCTCGACCTCACTCCCGGATTCGCCGACCGGCTGCGGACGGCCCGCCCCGTACTGCCGGAGGACCCCACCACCGGCCAGCTCGAAGCGTGGCTGGAGCTGGCGAACCTGGTACAGGACGCGGAGTTCCGCAGCGCGGTGCGCACCGAACTCCGCGACACCTACGGCACGACCGAGGGCCGGTTCGTGACCACCGCCCCGGTGCAGGACTTCATCCACGAGGAGGGCGCCCCGATCATGGAACGGCTGCTTGCCGAACACCGCGCCGGAACGCCGGCCGACGCCCCGCACGTCCAGGAACTGATCGACGCCTTCGTGCGGGCGGTCCCGTGGAACCTGGCTCCGCAGCCCGGCGGCTCCCGCCGCGCACGGCTGGCCCGGCTCTACCGCGAGTACGAGCGACTGCGGACGGAAGCACAGCGGGAAGGCGCGGACCATCCGTTCGCGGCGAACCCCGCCCACGACCGGTATCTGTCCCTGGTCGCCGTCATCAACGGAACGCCTCCCGCCGACGCGGGCCCGGAGGCCCCGATGCCCTTCACCTGGCTGGCGACGGCTCTGAGTACCCCGGCGGAGAGCCGGGCCGGCTGATCAGGCCGGGGCGATTCGGGCGCGCAGCAGGCAGAACTCGTTGCCTTCTGGATCCGACAGTACGTGCCAGGTCTCCGCGCCGGTCTGGCCGATGTCCACGGGCTTGGCGCCGAGCGCCAGCAGCCGTTCCAGTTCGGCGTCCTGGTCGCGGTCGGTGGGGCTGACATCCAGGTGGAGCGGCAGCTTGCCCCGCCGGGGGTCGGTGCTGGGACTGAGCACGAGCGTGGGCTGCGGCCCGCCGAACCCGGCGACGGGCGGCCCGATCTCGATACTGCCGTCGTCCTCCCGCCCGAGTTCGACGTAGCCCAGCACCTCACACCAGAACGCGGCGAGCCGCTCGGCATCGGCGGCGTCGATGACCAGTTCACTAATGCGGCATGCCATGCCGGGAGTGTAGGGAGGGCGGCCGAGCCCCCGGCAAGGCATTTTCCCGGCTCTGGGGTGCCCGCCCCCGCCCGCCCCCCGGCTACCGCCGTGCGGTGGGCGCGGTCGCGAGGAACGCGGTCCAAGCGGCCGGGGAGAGGCGCAGGACAGGTCCGTTCGGGTCCTTGGAATCCCGTATGGCGACCCCGGCGCGCGTGATGATGGCCACCTCAACGCAGGCACCCTCGGGGGTCCCGTTGCTGTAGCTGGACTTGCGAAAGGTGAGGGCTGTCATGTCCTAGATTCCTCGGCGGATGTCGTCGATCAGTTGGAGGGAGTCGTGCTGCGAAAGGCTCAGCCTCGACGTGCGGTCGAAGTAGCCCTGGTACTTGGCGCTCTCCTCCTCATTCTCAACCCACAGAGCCGACGAGATAGTGTCCGCGTAGATGACATCGGTGGCTTCGGACTCAGCGAACGAGAGGATGTGAAACGCACCGCCTGCGCAAGGGTGTGCTCCTGCATGGAAGGGCAGGACCTGCAAGCGCACAGTGGCCAGTTCGGCCATCTCCTGGAGATGGGACAACTGGCGCCGCATGACCTCCGGGCCACCGACGAGCTGGCGTAGCACCGGCTCCCACACCACGGCATACACCTGCAGAGCGTTTTCGCCGTGCAGCCGTTGCTGCCGCTTCTGACGCACCTCGACAATCGGATCGATTTCCTCCGGGTCGGTCCAGTTGCCGTGGCCGACCACCAGAGCACGGGTGTATTCGGGGATCTGCAGCAGCCCGGGGATGAAGGAGAGTTCCCAGCTGCGGATCCGTGTGGCGGCATCCTCCATGGAGATGTACTCGACCAGGGATCCGCTGTTGGGAAAGTGCTGCCACCAGCCCTTTGCTTTCCGGCGCTCCCGGTCCAGCCGGGCCAGCTGCAACAGGTGCTCCAGGGCACCCGGGTCGGTGCCGCCGTAGAAGTCGTACAGAGCCTTGACGTCGGGATCCCGCACCGGCACCCAGCCGCGCTCCATCTTGACGATCTTGCTGGGCGTGGCACTCAACACGTCAGCTGCGTCCTGCTGTTTGAAGCCCGCCGCATCGCGAAGGCGCAGGAGTTCGCTGCCTAGCTTGCGTCCCAGGACAGTTGAGGTCTGGTTGACCTGCTTAACACCTCGACTCACGGTGACAGTCATACCCCTTTCCGTGCAGACCCGTCGACCGGGTTCACTCATTCGAGACGATCGTCTTGAGGAATATTGCACTGGCGACGCTCGCTCATCTACCGTCAGTCATCGACCGCTCACTCTCGTGGAAGGTGTGATCGTCCATGGCTGTTGTCCCCGACCCCATCCCGGCGCTCCGTCAGGACCGCCTCTCCTACAACCCCGTTCCCGGCAGCGTGCGGCTCGCCCGGCGGCGAGCCGCACGGCTGGTGGGGGAGTGGGGCTGCCCCCGGCTGGCGCAGGACGCCGCGCTCGTCGTGTGCGAGCTGGCCAGCAACGCCCTGCTGCACGGCGGCGTGCCCGGGCGGGCTTTCCGTGTCCACCTGATGCTGCTGCCCGCCGTGTTGCGGGTGGAGGTGACCGACGCGCTGGGGGAGCGGCTTCCCGTTGTCCGGCCCGTGGTGGGCGAACCGACCTGCGGGCGTGGACTGTTGCTGATCGCCGCGCTGACCGCGCGGTGGGGCGTCACGCCGCTGGTGGTCGGCAAGACGGTGTGGGCCGAGTTCGATCTGGAGGAGGGCGAAGGCAGTGGGACTGGGTATGTGGTTCGGCCGGCGTGACCGGAGGGCCGACGCGGCGCCGATGTCGCACCGGATGCGGTGCGATCTGTGCCGGAAGAAGTCCGAGCCGAGCGTGGACTTCGGCCAGGTGCAGGACTGGCAACTGGACCACGCCGCCCGTTATCCCGGGCACCGGCAGTACACCGAGACCCTGACCCGGCCCTGGCGTACCGAGCGCAGCGGGACCGGCCTGGAGATCGAGGTCATGACCGTCCAGGGTGACGGCTGGTACCGGACGGGGGAGTGCACGTTGTGCGGGCGTTCGGGGGTGGCGGTCAGCTGGATCGGTTCGGCGCGGGCGGCGGCACGGTTCGCGCACCTCTTCGGGTGCGGGGAGTGCGTGGCGGCGCTGCGGGAACGCGTCGCGCGCGGGCCGGGTTCGCGCGTACACGGCACCGGCTAGGGCGTGTTCCGAAGGTGCTGGTCACAGCCGTGCGTTGATGGCCGCGACCAGCACGGACGCCTCCTGGCGGACGGCGAGCTTGTCGTACCGCGTCACCACCGCGACGAACGGCCGAACATCACGGTCTGCCGCTTCCCGGGGCCTCGGCAGGCCCAGTGTCCTGCCACGTTGCAGGCCGAGGTCAGGACGAGGAGGCCCAGTCCTCGCAGTGCAACTGCCTGGACGTTACGCAGCCGGTTCCGGGGCCGCCGGTGCCAGGGGAGAGCCTGTTGCCTCCTGCGCCGAAAGCGTCTCGTAGACGGTACCGGCGAGGTCGGGCAGCGTGTCCTCTTCGCCGACGGCGCTGTTCACAGCAAGGGCGATGATCATGCCGGTCTCCGGGAAGTACATGTGCAGCACCCGGTTTCCGTACGTGGCCCCCTCGTAGAACCAGACCGTCCCGGCCACAGGATGGATGATCTTCACGAGACCGAGCCCGAAGCCGAAGGGATCGTCGGCCGTGACGCTCTCGATGGGCTTACCTGTCGTCATCGAGACCAGGGACTCCAGCTCGCGCTGCTGTGCCGGGGGCAGCAGTTGACCGCTGTACAGCGCCCTGTCCCAAGTCGTCATGTCCTCCAGCGAACTCACCAGGCCACCCGCCCCCTGCGCCCAGGACAGGGCGAGCGGAGGAACCGACTTGTTGAGATGCTTCGGCAGGTCGGCATGGGTGGAGTACGGCGCCGGCATGCGCGAGGCCGTGCCCGGAGGGCAGTACGGGGGGAGGCAGGTGTCGTTCATTCCGAGCGGTTCGATGATGCGCTCGGCGAGCTGCTCAACGTACGTATCGTGCGACGCTCGTTCGACAATCATCTGCGCGAGGAGGTAGTTCGTATTCGAGTACTCGTACGTTGCGGGACCCAGTGGCAGGCCCTCCACATAGGACATCAGGCGCTCCAGCGTGAAGCGCGTGGACGGACGGGCGTCGAAATCCCGGAGGAACGCCCTCTGCTCGGTGTAGTTGGGGATGCCGCTGGTCATCGACAGCAGTTGCGTGATGGTGACATCGCCCCACGCCGGATACTCGGGAAGCCACTTTCCCAGCTTGTCCCGCATGGACAGCTTTCCCTCGGCCTCCAGTTGAAGCAGCAGCACGGACGTGAACGCCTTGGTGTTGCTGCCGATCTGCCATAGCGCCTCGCTGTTCACCGGCCGGCCACCGCCGTAGCGGAACGTCCCCGCATCGACCGAGATATCAGGTCGCTGATCGGCATAGGTCACCCGAAGGGAGACCGCTGAGAAATGATCCTTGGCGCCCCGATCGTCCAGATATTCTTCGAGGTCGTCGCGCAGGGACGCGGTGACACTGCGCCCGGATGGCTCCACCACCGCGTGCGCGACGGCCGGCCCACTTCCCGACACCATCATCCCCGGAACAAGCGCCGCGGTGACCGCCGCCAGGGCCACGAGGCGCTTCCCTTGCCGACCACCCCGCCGACGAAGCCTGTACCTCATTGTTGCTTTGCCTCCATCGCCTTGCAGAGAACGGGGAACGACGATCACGCTACGCAGCGGAAACCCGGCACGGCATGGGGGTAACCCCCGGCTTGGGGATGGTGCCGGCTCCGTGAGGGAGGGTTGTGCGGCTCGGAAATGCCAAGCGATCCTCGCCCGAGCATGCTGGGATCAACCACCATGAGTGATCATTTTCCCGATGCGGCCGATCTGGCGGACCGGATGGAACGGAACCTGGCGGAACACGCTTGTCACCTGCACCGGAGTACGGCCGGTGCGACCGTCGTGGAGGCCGGTGACCTCCTGATCGCGGACAGCGGTCTGGACGACGACACGTTCAACATCGTTGCGGCGGCCCGCTTTTCCGCCGCCGCCGTGACGGCACGTATCACCGAGACGGTACGGGCTCTGTCCGGTACCGGCCGCCGTTTCTCCTGGTGGGTGGGGCCCGCCTCGACACCGCCGGACCTCACCGACCGCCTGGCGGCGGCCGGGCTGCCCGCGTCCGAGCGTGAGACGGCGATGTGGGCCGAACTGGACGACACCCTGCCATCGCCCGCCGTCCCCGGCCTGGACATCCGGCAGGCGACCACCTCCGGCCAACTCGCCGACTACGCCACGGTTCTGGCCGCGAACTGGGACCCGCCCGCCGAAACCGTCCGCAGCTTCTTCGCCCGGGCCGCCCCGCAGGCGCTGGCCGCGTCCTGCCCGGCCCGGTACCTGGTCGGCTATGTGGAGAACCGTCCGGTCTGTACCGCCGAGGTGTTCCACCACGCCGGGGTCGCCGGTATCTACAACATCTCCACCCTGGCCGCCCACCGCCGGCGCGGCTACGGCGGCGCCATCACCCTCGCTGCTCTCCGCACGGCCCGCGACCGGGATCACCGCGTCGCCGTGCTCCAGGCATCGGCCGATGGCGAGCCCGTCTACCGCCGCCTGGGGTTCCGCCCCTGCGGTCGGTTCACCGAACACGCCATCGCTCCGTGAACGGCCGGATCCACGGGCCGGCCGTCCGCCCTTCCCGGCCGGGCCGGGCCGGGGCGGGAGCAGCCGCTCGCCGGTGGCCGCGCGGCGGCTCGCGAGCGTGTCGTAGCCCCGAGCCCGAGCCCGAGCCCGGAACCACGGCGTCGTGTTCGTGCCCGGCTTCGGCGGTTGGGGCCTCGCTGGGCGGTGTGCCGAGCCCGCCGCACCTGGTGTCGTACCCGGGCGGCCGGCCGGCGCGAGGCGGGCCACGCGGACCGGTTCTCAGCGCCGTGTCGGACTCGGGTGAGTCGTCGCGCCGCCCTGCTGCCCGCGATCGACGGGGGCTCGGTCGCTGCCCGACCGCCGGGTGCGGCCGAGGGCGGTGAGTCCGCCCGCGCGCGTTCCGGCCCGTGTTCAGCCGGCCCGGCGGCGACGCGGCCTGCCTCGGCACCGAAGCGGCGGCGAGGGCGGCCCGGACGCTGTCCACTGCTGGTCCGGGGGATGTCCCGGAGGCGGGGAAGGTGTTCACGCGTGGTCCGGCGCCCAGCGCCCGGTCCGGGCGATGCGGTTCCCGTAGGTCCCGTACGCGCCGGGTGGGCTCCGCCGTCCCGGAGTCAGTGGATGATCGACACGATCCGGCAGGCCGCTTCTGCCAGGTTCCGGTCGCCCTCGACGCGGGCCCGGGCCAGGGCGGTGGCCGGGGTGATGCCCCGGGTGCACAGCCGCCACGCGGTGTCCGCGTCCAGCGCGATCCGGGTGACGGGCGCCCCGGCGGCGGGTTCGGCCAGTGTCCAGCCGTCCGCGAGGGCGGTCGCGGTCCAGGCGCCGCCGGCCGGGCCGTCGACGCTCATCCGGAGCTGCGTCCCTTCCGGGGCGCGGGTGTGCCGGAGGGTGTGGGGCAGGGCGCGCAGGAAGGTGTCGAGTACCACCGCGAGGACGTGTGGATCGGGGTCGGTTTCCTGCCCCACGGCGTGCCGGATCTGCTGGCGGTGGGTCCACAGCTCGGTGAACTCGCGGGCGCTGTCCAGCCACATCGGTGCCGGATCGACCCCGGCCCAGGAGACGCCGAGCGCGGGTGCGGCGAGATCGGCGGTCCGGAAGAGGCCGGCCACCTGTCCGCCGATCAGGTCCAGCGTGTCGGTGAGAGTGGCCGGGCTCAGCCGGGCGCAGGCGTCGACCCACTCCTGGTTCGCCCGGTGGATGAACGCCTCCAGCGTCTCTCCGGGCGCGGGGGCCGGACCGTCCCGGTGGCCGTCGCGGTCACGGGCGAGCCGTCCGTAGCAGTCGCCGAGGAGATGCGCGGCCAGGTCGCGTACCGACCAGCCCGGGACCGCCTCGGCGCGCCAGTCGTCCGGCCGCAGGCCGCGCAGGGTGGCGATCAGCGCGGCGTGTTCGGCGGCGAACAGCGGCCGGGCGTCGATCGGCGCGCCGAGCCGGGAGATCTCGGGTACGGGTCCGGGGCGGGACATCATGGCCCCAGGATGCTGGCCGGGGTGCGGGGCTGCCACGGAATATCCCGCAGGTGCTGCGCGCCGGGCCGGGCCGGGCGCGCAGCACCTGCGACCGCGCCCGGCCCGGGCTCGTACCGGTCAGGTTTCGAGAAGCCCGGGACCGTCCGGCGTGGCTACCGTCGAGGCGACCCGGATCTCACGGAACAGAAGGAGCACGTGGTGCCGAAGGATCCCAAGAGCACGAAGAACGCGAAGGATGCGTCCACGCCGGACGGCTTCTCCGAGCAGGAGCGCGCCGCCATGAAGGAGCGCGCCGCCGAACTGAAGGCGGCGGGACGCCGGGGGCGCGGTGCGGCCAAGGCCGCCGCAGAGGAGAAAGACCTGCTCGCCAAGATCGCGAAGATGCCGGAGCCGGACCGGCAACTGGCCGAGCGGGTGCACGCCCTGGTCACGGAGACCGCGCCGGAGCTGGCGCCGAAGCTCTGGTACGGGCAGCCCGCGTACGCCCGGGACGGGAAGGTGGTGTGCTTCTTCCGCAGTGGGCTGATGGACAAGACCCGGTACTCGGTGTTCGGGTTCAACGAGACCGCGAACCTGGATGATCCGAGCGGCCTGTGGCCCACGTCGTACGCCCTGTCCGAGCTGACCGAGGCCGCCGAGACCACGCTGCGGGAGCTGATCCGGCAGGCCGTCAGCTGACGTACTGGCCGGCGAACTCCGCCGTGGGGGCGATGGGCGTGATGACGTCGATCAGCACGCCGTTCGGGTCGGCCACGATGAAATGTCGCTGGCCGAAGTCCTCGTTCCGCAGGGTCAGTTCCGGGGTGAGCCCGGCGCGGGTGACGAGGCGGTCCCACTCGGCGTCCACGTCCGTGACCTCGAAGTTGAGGAGCAGGCCACGGACCGGGGTGCGGTAGGCGGCGGGCAGGGTCGGGTGGGTGTGGTCGAGGAGCGCGAGTTCGTACGGGGGATCGCCGGGGCGGCGCAGGCTGAGGTACCAGTCGGCCTCGAAGGTGATCTCGAAGCCGAGCAGCCGGGTGTAGAAGTCGCGTGACGCGGCGAGTCGTTCGGTGCAGATCACGGGGTAACAGCTGGTCAGATCCATGGTTCCGCCCTTTCACGTACCATCGGTATGCGAGAAACCTAGTTCGCATACCGCTGGTACGTCAAACGAGGAGCGGCGACGATGGCAGAGCACGGCATCCGGGCCCAGCAGCGCGAGCGCACCCGGCTCACCCTGGTGCGCACCGGCAGGGAACTGTTCGCCGGGTCCGGCTACGCCGCCGTGGGCCTGTCGGCGATCGTGCGGGCCGCCGGGGTGACCAAGGGCGCGCTGTACCACCACTTCTCCGGCAAGGAAGAACTGTTCCGGGTGGTGCTGGAGGAGGTGCAGCAGGAGGTCGGCGCGCGGGTGGCGGCAACGGCCGGGCGGCACCCGGACCCGTGGGACCAGCTGGTGGCCGGCTGCCGCGAGTTCCTGGCGGCGTCCACCGCGCCGGAGATCCAGCGGATCATGCTGGTGGACGGCCCGGCCGTGCTCGGCTGGAGCGAGTGGCGGGCGATGGACGCGGCGGCCTCCGCCCGCCACCTCCGGGACGCGCTGACCACGCTCGTCGATGCGGGCGTTCTTCCCGCGCAGCCCGTCGCCCCGCTCGTCCACCTGCTGTCGGGTGCGATGAACGAGGCGGCCCTGTGGCTGGCCTCGCCCGCCGCCGGGCCCGGTGACCTCGCCGACACCCAGGCCGCGCTCGACCGGCTGCTGCTGGCGATGCGCGACGCCGGGGGCGGGGTGGGGCGGTAGGGGTGGACGGCGGTCCGCGCGGCGGGCGGACTGGCGCGGCCCGGCCTCGGCGCCGCCCGCCCCCCGGTCACACCCCGGCGGACTCGCCCCGCTGGAACTCGCGCGGCACCGTCGCCGGGGTGACCGGCGCCCCGGGCGATCGTTCGTTCTCGCCGTTCTCGCCGTTCTCGCCGTTCTCGCCGTCCCCGCCGTCCGCGTCCCCCTCCCCGGCCGGCGGCGAATCGCACAGCTCCGCCACCGGGGTGTCCGTCACCCGCTGGATCTCCTCGGCGTCGGTGCGGGTGAGCCAGCCGCTCACGCGGCACGCCTCCGCCCGCCAGGTGTCGGTGTCGTCGAGCCGGACGACCGTCACCGTGCCCCTGGCCGACCAGGCCGAGGACGTCGCCTCCCACGGGCCGTACAACAGGGTGTCGCCGGAGGTGGAGGTGGCCAGGAAATCTCCGCCCCGCCCCACGTCCCAGTGCTCGACCGGGATGGCGGAATCGGGCTCGTAGATGCCGACCCGGTCGGCGGCGGCCAGCTGGAAGCGGCCGTCCGGACGCACGGACGGCGAGATCGCGGGGTTGTGGGCGCAGCCGGGGCACACCTCGGTGGGCCCGGAGAGCCGGCGCGGCGGGTCGTCGCTCCCCGGCGCCGGGACTTCCCACTGTTCCCAGGCCGTCCCGGGCCGCACGACCATCAGGTGCCGCTCGTTGTGCGGGTTGTGGAAGATCGCCACGTTGATACGGGCGCCGGTGTCGATGCGCCGTTCCGGCACCTCCCGCCCGGCGGCCAGCTCCACCACCCGCACCTCCGGGCCGCCGTTGGTGACGGAGATGTGGCCCTCGGAGGGGTGGTTGGCGACGCGTAACTGCCCGGCGTGCAGCGGGTCGTCGCTGAGCACTCCGAGATCCGCGAGGTCGACCCGGTCGATCCGCTCCCCGGTGGCCACGTCCCACCGCTCGACCACGGTGCCCGAGCGGGTGATCAGCCGGTCGTCCTGGAAGAACATGTCCACCCCGGGGAGCGAGTTGGGGTGGGGGTCGTCCGGCGGCGCGGTCACCTGGAGTTCCGTGACCTCTTGGAGCGTGGCCGTGTCCCGGATGACGATATGACCCTCCTCGGTCATGAGGTCGGCCATCAGGGTGTCCTCCCGGTCGACGGCCACGACGTCGAACAGCTCCGGCACGTGTGTGGCCCCCCGCCGTTCGACGCGTGCCAGCTCCTCGTACTCCTGCCCGGACGCGCCGATGTCGTACAGCAGCAGGGCGGATCCACCCTCGCCGGGGGACGCGTCGTCGGTCGACCGGTCGCTGTAGGAGAGCATCACCTCCCCGTCCCCGAGGAGCCTCATCGCCCCATGAACGGGCTCGTTCACCACCGACTGCTCCAGCAGGGCGACCGTTTCGTCGGTGGCGACGAGGAAGAAGTAGCGGTCGCCGTCGCGCAGGAGGCCGGGGTGCTTGAGGTGTCCGAAGTCCTCGGTCAGGGCGTTGCCCGGGGTCTGCGGGAGCCGGGTGGCTTCGCCGTCACCGGACAGCGCGTAGACGACGGGGGTCACGGAGCCGTCCGAGACATAGCGGCCGGCCGGGTCGAGCGCCGGTGCTCCCCCGTAGCAGGTCTCCGGGACGACGGTCTGTGTCTCCACACCGGACCGGGCCACATGCAGGGTGTTGTCGGGGTCGCAGACGGCGACGGTTTCCCCGTCGCCCGAGACGGCGGCGCTGGTGATGTCCTCGGCGACGATGCCGAGGAGCTCTCCCGACCGGAGGTCGATGTTCAGCAGGTCGTCGGCCGTCTCCACCAGCACCCGGTCCGGGGTCCGGCTGAACCACACCTGCTCCGACCAGTACGGCTCCGGAAGCGTGACGGGCGGTCGCGCGACGCCCGCGTCCAGGTCCCACCAGTGCAGGGTGTTGTCGTAGGCGGACGCCACCACGACCCGGTCGCCGTCCCGCGAGACGGCGACCGACCGCTGGTCGCGGCTCAGCCCGCTCTCGTCCATCGCGAACTTCTGCCCGGCGATCGTCCGGCCCTCCTCCAGCCGCAGGGCGCCCTCCGTCCCCGGCTCCCCGGGGCGGCTCAGTTCGTGCCAGACGAGGGCGCCGGACAGGGTCACCCATCCCACCCGCCCGCCGTCGGGCGACACGAAGGGGTAGATGGCGTAGTCGTCCCCGAACGGCAGCCGTTCGCGGTACAGCTGCCCGTTCCCGTCCCGGACGAACAGCGTGACCTGCCCCTCCCGGCCGCTGACCAGGATCACCCGCCCGTCGTCGCTGGTGGCGAGCCGCTGTACGCCGCCCCGGGCGCCGGACATCATCACCTCCGTGAAGCCGTAGGCGATGTAGGTCTGCAACAGCGCGTCCTGTGCCTCGCCGGTCGGTGCCCGCTCGTGGGCGGCCAGCGCGTAGAGCGCGGCCAGCGGGGGATCGGTGCCCAGCACGGCGGCCGATTCCGCCGCCAGCGCGCGGGAGTCCGACTCCTGCTGGCGCACGGCGCTGACCCGCGTCTGATAGGCGAACAGCGCTCCGGCGACGACGGCGATCACCAGGGCCGTGGTGAGCCCGGTGACCACCCCGTTCCGTACCCGCCGTTGCCGGCGCAGCCTGCCCCGTCCCCGGTCCAGGAAGTCCGCGTCCGCCGTGTCGATGTCCTCGCGCCGCCCGGCCAGCCACGGTCGCGCGGCCTCCAGGGCGGTGGCGCCCGGCAGGAGGTCGTCGGGGGCGCCGGCCGTCTCCCAGCGCAGCCGGTCCTGGCGCAGCCGTTCGTACCAGGCGAGGAAGTCCCGGTCCTCCTCCGCCCAGTGGCGCAGCCTCGGCCAGACGCTGATCAGCGCCTCGTGCGCCAGCTCGACGCTCTCGCCGTACCGCACGTCCTCCTCGGTGGCGGGCGGCGCGATCACCAGCAGCCGCTGGTCGGCGAGGGCGCGCGCCGCCTCCCATTCGCCGTCGGGCAGTTCGGTGCGGCGGACGGTGCGGCGGATGGGGGTACGGGTGCCGGGTGGCAGCCGGATCAGCCGGGTCAGCAGCCGCCGCAGCTGCCGGGCGGCGTCCTCCTCCGCATCCCCGCCGGGGTCCTCCGGTACGCCCTCGCCGGCCGTCGCCGTGTACCGCCGCCAGGTGTGTTCCGCCCGCTGGGCCAGCGCTCCGTGCACCCCGCCCAGCCGCGCGTACGCCTCCTGGGTCAGCAGCCCGGCCCGCTGCTCGCGCCACAGCTGGTCGAGGGTGAACGCCAGCAGCGGCAGTACCCCGGCCGCGTTCCCCACGTCGGCGACGATCCGGTCCACGAGCCCGTCCTGGTACGCGACGGCCGGCACCCGCCCGACCGGTCCGGTCACCACCTCGCGGATCTGTTCCCCGGTCATCTGCGGCAGCACGAACGTGGCGCCCTGCACGGCGCGCCGCAGCAGCGGCTGTTCCTCGACCTGCGGCAGGAAGTCCACCCGCAGCGTGGTCAGGATCCGCAGCCCCTCCGGCGGTTCGGGGCCGAACAGCAGCCCCAGGGTGGCCGTCGCCTCCTGGCGGGTCAGCAGCTCCTCCAGCTGGTCCACCACGATCACCAGCCCGTCCACCCCCAGGGTGGTGCGGATCTGGTCGATCAGTTCGGGCAGCCGGCCCTCGGCCAGCTCGCGCCGGGTCGAGCGGATCTCGGTGCGCTGGGCGTGCCCGTGCAGCCCGGGGCGGATCAGCGAGGACAGGCCGGCCGCCAGCGCCCCCAGCAGATCGCGGGTGCGCGGCACCACGCAGGTGGCCAGGCCCTCCGCGCGCAGCCGGGGCACCACCCCGGCCCGTACCACCGAGGACTTGCCGCAGCCGGAGGCGCCCAGCACCGTCACCAGCGGATGGCCGAGCACCAGCCGGGTGATCCGTTCGGTCTCCCGGTCGCGGCCGAAGAACGCCTGGCTGTCGTGCTCCTGGTACGCCCCCAGACCGGGGAACGGGGACGGCAGGCCCACCACCTCCCGCAGGGACGGGGCGGCGGCCACCAGGCGGTCGGTGGGGATGAGGAACGCCACCGGGTTGCCGAGGTCGGCGGCGACTACCATGCCGACGACGGCGGCGAGTTCGTCGTCCCACACCGGCGCCCCGCTGAATCCCCGGCGCACCGGGTAGCGGCCGTCGGCGGCCTGCTCGAACTGGAGCCAGCCGTTGCCCTGTTGCTGCCGCAGCACGGCGGCGTGCCATACCCCCTGGTGGTGCCCGCGCGGAAAGCCGAGCGTCCTGGCCCGGTGTCCCCACAGCCGGTCGCCGGTCTCCACCAGCGGCACCGGCCGGGTCCCGGGCAGCGGCGCGGCCACCTCCAGCACGGCCACGTCCGTCCCGGGGTGCCAGTCGCGCACGGTCGCCGGGAAGGGGCCGGGGCCGTGGACGGCCCCGACATCCACCATGACCCGGCTGCCGGGACCCGTCCCCGCGCCCGTATCGAGGACGTGCGCGCAGGTGACGGCGAGCCGGTCGGTCACCAGGAACGCGGCACCGGCCACGGCGCCGTCGGGACGCAGCACCCGCAGGATGCCGCCGGCCAGCGGCGCGGGCTCGTACGCGGTCACCGCCGTACGGGTCGGGCGCGGGCGGGCGTGGGTGCGGTGCCTTCACCGGACCCCGATAACGTACATGCCGTCATATGACAATCCCCCTCTTTCTTCACCCTTCACGGATATGCCCGACGCGCTCGATCGGTACGCGAAACGGCCGATCCTCCATCACATCTGCACGCGGACGGCCCGCGCACCGGACCGGACGGGGCCGCTTGACAGCGGGTGAACGGCCTGTTGGTGACGGTGTGTGTACCGGCAGGGAACCGTTCGCCAGGTGGCTGTGCGGTCGTCGGCCTGTCGGCGATCGTGCGGGCTGCCGGGGTGACCAAGGGCTCGTTGTGCCACCACTTCTGCGGCAAGGAGGAACTGTTCCGGGTGGCGCAGCAGAAGGTCGGCGTGCGGTGGCGGCGCCGGCCGGGCGGCACCCGGACCTGTGGGTCAGTTGGTGGCCGGCTGCCGCGAGTTCCTGGCGGCAGCCGGCCCGGAGATCCAGCGGATCATGCTGATGGACGGTCCGGCCGTGCTCGACCGGCTGCTCCTGGTGATGCGGCTCCCAGGGTCAGTCCGCACCACCGCATTGCGGCCTCACATGGAAACGCGTCGTCGTTTCCATGCGGTAGGACTTCCCCTGGTGCTGATAGGAGATGGCCGCGCCCTCCATGGAGGCATGTCCGGTGGCTTTGATGCCGATGAGGAGGTTGGAAGCCTGGTGACCCTCGATGACGGCCTTCCCGATGTCTTCCCGCAGGCTCCAGTACGAGCCGCCGTCGGACGTCTCCGTGTATTCGGCGGGTGGGTACTCGTCAACGAGGCCGATCAAGGTCGTCGTGGAGGGATCTACGGGCGGTGGAAGTATGACCGCCTCGATCAGTTCCATGTCTTCGGCACCGATCAGCTCCCCGCCTGTGATGGTCACGGGGGCATCCGCTTCGTTCACCAACCAGTCGTGGCCCATGGAGAATATGGCTTCGCCTTCACCCGGACCGCAGACGGAGGCGGCCTCGCCTCCTGCCGACAGAGGGCCGTTCTCGCTGACGGAGCCTGTGCAGCCGCTGGCAGCGACCAGGACGGCCGCCGCCAGCGTCGCCACGCGATGGGGCGCCATGACGTCATTTTAGTCGTGTCCTTGACGAAATCTGATCCCGGCGATGTCTGTCTCGTTGCCGTCCGGTTTCTGGATGGTGCCGATGGCCATCGGTTCGGATGGCAACTCGCGCGAACCGGTCAGCTCCGGAAGCCATGGCTCTTCCGGTTGTGCGGATGGATTGGCATGTGCTGTGCCGCCCATTGCCGGAACGGTGGTCGGGTGCCGCCCTTTCTGTCGGGTGGTGCTCGCGGACGTCCCGTTCGGAGCGCCCTGGCGCCTCCCGGTGAGCATGCTCCTGGGGCCGCTTGACAGCGGGTGAGCGGCCTGTTTGTAATGGCGGGCGTGCCACGTGGCGCCGGCCGGAGAGCAGTGGGCAGGCCGGCAGCCGGGCGAGCACCGTAGTAGAAGGGCTTCCGCCATGAGTTCTCACTCCGCGCCCTGGACCGACTGAGCGTAGCGAGCGGCTGAACCCGCCCCGGCTGTGACCGGGTGCCGGTTTCCCTCCCCACGCGCAGTTCCTTCCCCTTTTCTGTCGCGCGCTCCGACGCGCCACTTCGCCCTGCCGCGCTGCCCCGACGCGGGCGGCGCGGACATCTGCACGCGCCCTGGTGCGCGCCCTTTCTGGAGACACACCACACCCATGTCCTTCAACCAGTCCGTCATCGAGGAGTTCCGGGCACGCGGCGGCAAGGTCGGCGGCCCCTTCGAGGGCGGCGCTCTGCTGCTGCTCACCACCACCGGCGCCCGGTCGGGGAAGGAACACACCACCCCGCTCGGCTACGTCCGCCACGACGGCCGGCTGCTGGTCGTCGGCTCCGCCGGCGGCGCCGACCGGCACCCCGCCTGGTATCACAACCTGCTCGCGCACCCGATGGTGCGGGTGGAGGTCGGCACCGACGAGTACCACGCGATCGCCGTGCCCGCCGAGGGCGAGCGGCGTGACCGGCTGTTCGCCGAGGTCGTCCGGGTGGCCCCCGGATACGCCGACTACCAGGAGCGGACCTCCCGGACCATCCCGGTCGTCGTCCTGGAGCGCTCCGGGCCCGACGCCGCCGACCTGCCGGAGGCGATCGCCGACTTCGGCGCCAAGCTGCTGGAGATCCACGCCTGGCTGCGCGCCCAGCTGCGGGCGGTACGGGCCGAGGCCGCCGCGTACTTCGCCGACCGCGCCGATCGTGAGGACCGCGCCGACCGCGTCGACCGGTCCGTTCCCGGGCTCGGGCTCCGGATCCGCCAGCACTGCCTGGCCTTCTGCGAGTCGCTGGAGTTCCACCACACCAGCGAGGACGCGGGGATGTTCCCGATGCTGGAACAGCACCACCCCGGGCTGCGCGCGGCCATCGACCGGATGCGGGAGGAACACGTCACCGTGAACCGGATCAAGGGCGAACTGCTCGGCCTGCTCGGCGGCGTCCGCGACGCCGACCCGGACCGGTTCCTGGCCGAGCTCGACCGGATGACGGACGAGCTGACCGCCCACCTCGACCACGAGGAGACGGTGCTGCTGCCGGTGCTGGCCCGGATGCCGTTCCCGCCGCTCGCCCGGTAGCACGCGCGGGGGCGGGGCGGCGGAACCCGCGTTCCGCCGCCCCGCCCCGGTTCACCGGCCCCGGCCGGTCAGTCGTCGTCGTTCTCCTTCTCGTACGCGGTGACCTCGCCCGTCGCCACGGCGACCTTCACCTCGTGCTCGTAGCCGTCGCCGCGCAGCTCGATCTCCCAGTGCCGGCCGTCGTCGTCCAGGTCGGCGTCCTTGAACGCGGCGCCGGTGTGCTGCTCGGCGATCAGGATCGCCTCCACGATGTCGATGCCCGAGCTGGGGATGACCTGGCGGTCGTCGTCGTCATCGTCGTCGTCGTTGTCGAGGTGGCTGCGCAGCACCTCGGTGCCGTCCTCGTTGATCTCCACGTCGTACCACTGGCCGTCGGTGCCGAAGATGTCCACCTCCCACACCACCGTGCCGTTGTCCCGGTGGTCCCGCTCCAGGTCGGTGACGAACCCGGGCGCCTCGCTCAGCGCCAGCGCGGTGACCCGGCTGTACCGGCTGTCCCCGTCCTGGCCCTGGCCGGCGTCCTGGCTCTGGTCCCGACCCTGCTCCTGCTCCCGCTCCGCGTCGTCGTCCCGGTCGTCCCGGTCGTCGTCCCGGCCGTCGTCGTCCCGGTCCGAGATGTCCACCGCCGCCGCGGCCTGCTCCGTTCCCCGCAGCTCCTGCTCCCCGCCGCCCGAGCCGGAGGCCAGGGCCACTCCGCCGATCGTGCCGCCCGCGATGACGGCGCCGGCGGCGGCGATGGCGATGAGGGTGTTGCGCTTCATGAGGGACTCCCCGATGTCTTCGTCGTGTGTCGCGCTGACGTTCCGTACCTTCGCGCACCCTTGCTGAAGGCAGCCTGAAGACACCTGAAGTCTTCTTCAGGAACGATTTGCGAAGCTGTTCCCCATGCGCCTGCTGATTGTGGAGGACGAGACGCGGCTGGCCCGCTCTCTCGCCCAGGGCCTGACGGCCGAGGGCTTCGCCGTCGATGTCGTGCACACGGGAACCGACGGACTGCACCGGGCGACCGAGGGCGACTACGACCTGATCATTCTCGACATCATGCTCCCCGGCATGAACGGCTACCGGGTCTGCGCCGCGCTGCGCGCCGCGGGCGACGAGACGCCGATCCTCATGCTCACCGCCAAGGACGGCGAGTACGACGAGGCGGAGGGCCTGGACACCGGGGCGGACGACTACCTCACCAAGCCGTTCTCGTACGTGGTGCTGGTTGCCCGGGTCCGCGCCCTGCTGCGGCGGCGCGGCAGCACCGGCGGCGGCGCGCCCGCGCTGCGGGTGGGCGATCTGGTGGTGGACCGGGTCAAGCGCCAGGTGAGCCGGGGCGGCGCGGAGGTGTCGCTGACCGCCAAGGAGTTCACCGTGCTGGAGCACCTGGCCTCCCGGGCCGGCGAGGTGGTCTCCAAGGCGCAGATCCTGGAACACGGCTGGGACTTCGCCTACGACGGCGACCCCAACATCGTCGAGGTGTACATCAGCGCCCTGCGCCGCAAACTGGGCCCCGGCCTGATCCACACCGTGCGCGGAGCCGGGTACCGGCTGCTGGCGGACCCCCGTGGCTAGCGTCCGGGCGAAGGCGTCGGCCGGGGCCACCGTGGTGGTGGCGGTGGCGCTGATCGCCGCCGCGCTGCTCATGCTGGTGGCGCTGCGCTCGCAGCTGACCGAGCAGGTGGACCTGCGAGCCGAGGTCACCGCCCGGGACGTGGCGGGGCAGCTGGCCACCGGGACGGAGTTCGGGGATCTCGACCTGGACGGCAGCAGCGGCCCGGTGCAGGTGCTGGACGCCGACGACGACCGGCTGCTGGCCGTCAGCCCCGCGCTGGAGGCGATCAGCGGGACGGAGAGCGACGCGGTACGGCTGCCCGACCCCGCGCCCACCGACCCCGGCCGGCCCGGCGACCTCCAGCGCGACCCCGACGACGACGACGATGACGACGACGATGACGATGACGACGATGACGATGACGACGACGCGCGCCGCCTCGGCCCCGGCCAGGTGGACGAGGACATCGACTTCGTCACCGGCGAGGCGACCGTGGCGGGTGCGTCCGGCGCGTACCGGTTCGCCGTCGTGGAGGTGACCACCCCGGCCGGGGTGGAGACGGTGGTGTTCGCCGGCGCGCCGCTGGAGGTCGAACAGGCCGCCGTGGACAGCGTCCGCACCTCCATGCTCATCGGCATCCCGGTGCTGCTCGTCGTGGTCGCCGGCGTCACCTGGCTGGTGACCCGGCGCGCGCTGCGTCCGGTGGAGGGCATCCGGCAGGAGATGGCGGCGATCACCCACTCCACGGATCTCTCCCGCCGGGTGCCGGAGCCCGCGACGCGTGACGAGGTGGGGCGGCTGGCGATCACCACCAACGAGACGCTCGCGGCGCTGGAGTCCTCGGTGGAGCGGCAGCGGCGGTTCGTCGCGGACGCCTCGCACGAGCTGCGCAGCCCGATCGCCTCGCTGCGCACCCAGCTGGAGGTGGGGCAGGCGCACCCGGACCTGCTGGACCTGCCGGGCGCGGTGCACGACACGGTACGGCTCCAGGAACTGGCGGCGGACCTGCTGCTGCTGGCCCGGCTGGACGCGGGCGAACAGCCGGTGGCCGGGCGGCGGGTGGACCTGGCGGCGCTGGTGCGGGAGGAACTGGCCGCCCGGGAGCCGCTGGTGTCCGGCGCGCGGCTCGCGGTGAGCACCGAGCTGGCCGAGGTCACGGTGGCGGGCTCGAAGGGCCAGCTGGCCCGGGTGGTCGGCAATCTGTGCGACAACGCCCTACGGCATGCGGCGGAGAGGGTACGGGTATCCCTCCGCACCGAGGACGGGCGGGCCGTCCTGGAGGTGGCGGACGACGGAACGGGGGTGCCGGAGGATCAGCGGGAGCGGATCTTCGAGCGCTTCGTGCGGCTCGACGACGCGCGCAGCCGGGACGCGGGCGGCGCCGGGCTCGGGCTCGCCATCGCCCGCGACGTGGCGCTGCGCCACCACGGCACGCTCACCGTGCAGGACGCCCCCGAGGGCGGCGCCCTGTTCCGGCTGGTCCTCCCGGTGGGCCGGGAGGAGGGGGACACGTAAGGGGAGGAGCGGTGCGGGCGGGCCCGCGCGAAGGTTCGCGGCCGGTCCCGGTCCCGGTCCCGGTCAGGCCCGCCCGCCGCGCTCGCCGTGCAGGTGCCGCGCGACGGGAGCCAGCGCCTCGTACAGCCCGTCCAGGGAATCGGCCGGCAGCAGATCGACGAAGTGCCGCCGTACCGAGGCCACGTGGTGCGGGGCGACCTGCCGCATGGTCTCCCAGCCGTGGTCGGTCAGCACGGCGAACAGGCCGCGTTTGTCGGAGTCGCAGTGTTCTCTGCGGACCAGCCCGGCTCTCTCCATGCGGGTGATCTGGTGCGAGAGCCGGCTCTTGGACTGGAGCGTGGCCGCCGCGAGATCGCTCATGCGCATCCGGCGTTCGTCGGACTCGGAGAGATTGACCAGGATCTCGTAGTCGTTCATGGTCAGGCCGAACGGCTGGAGGTCCCGTTCCAGCTGGTACATGAGCAGCTTGCTGACGTCCAGGTGGGTGCGCCACACGCGCTGTTCCACCTCGGACAGCCAGCGGGTGCCGGTATCGGTGTCCATAATCCCGAACAATAGCCGCGCGTCCCGACCCCGCCCCCGCCCGGAATGATCGTCAGGGCGGCTGCGAGAATCGCACGCATGGACCTCAAGACCGTCTCCGCCCTGCGACGGCTCCGGCTGGTGTCCGCCCCAGAGGCGATCTCCTTCCTGGTGCTCCTCGTGTGCTCCGTTCTCAAGCGGACCACCGACTTCAACGCCGTGCCCGTCATGGGCGCGGTGCACGGTGCGCTCTTTGTCGCTTACGTCCTGTTCTGGGCGGATGCCTGGAACCGCGCGAAGTGGCCGCTGAAGACCGCCGCCTACTACTTCCTGATGTCGGTGATCCCGCTGGGCGGGTTCTTCGCCGAGCGCAGCCTGCGCCGCGTCGAGGAGGACTCGCTGATCGCGCTGCGCGCCCGCCGCGAGGGCGTCGTCAACGCCTGACGGGCCCGATTTCCCCCGTTCGAAGGACTCCGCCCGGCGCCCCGGGACCGGCACGCGTCAGCGCCGGGCCAGGTAGCCGCGCATCGCCTTGTGGAGCGACCGGTTGACCGCACCCGGCAGCGGTCGCTCCCACTCACCCAGCATCTCCACCGCCTCCCCGCCCGTGCCCAGCTTCCAGCGCAGCAGCCCGAACGCCCGTACGTCCGGGTCCAGGGTCGCCGGTATCCCGCGCATGTCGTACGCCGAGGCCCCCAGCAGATGCGCGTCGCGGATCATCTGCCACTGGAGCGCGTTGCTGGGCCGCACGTGCCGCAGATGGTCGGCCGAGGCCCCCGACTGGTACCACAGGCGTGCCCCGTCCGCCGAGCGCAGCAGGGTGTGGGCGGCCAGCACCTCCCCGTGGTACCGCGCCGTGTACAGCCGCATGCCGCCCTCGGGCTGCTCCTCGTTCAGCACCGCGTACTGCCGCTCGTAGTACTCCAGTGACCGGCCGAGCCGGAAGCCGTCGCGGCGCTCGGTGATCCCCAGCAGCCGGTGGAAGGCCGGCAGATCCCACGGCCCCGACACCTCGGTGACCACGCCCGCCCGCGCCGCCTTCTTGATGTTGCGCCGCCACTCCTGGTTCAGGCCGCTCCACACCTGGTCCAGATCGCGGCCGGCCAGCGGGATCTCGAAGACCAGCCGCGGCTGCGCGTCCCCGCCGCCGCCCCCGCCGCCCGGCTCGGGGTCGCAGCGGCTCCAGCCGGCCGCCCGCAGCCGGTCGGCGACCACCGCCCCGACCGGCTCCACCCGGTCCGGCAGCACCTCGTGCACCGAACGCCCGGGCCCGGTGGCGTCCTTGAGGGTACGGGCGGACCACCGGCGGTACGCCAGCGGCGGCCCCATCCGCACCGCGAACGCCCCGCCCGTCTCCAGATGCGCCAGCAGCGGCTCCAGCCACCCGGCCAGCCGGGGCGAGGACCAGTCGATGACCGGGCCCTCCGGCAGATACGCGAACGTACGGCGCACCCCCGGCGCCTCCCGGTGCAGCACCAGGGCGGCGCCCACCAGCCGCTCCAGCTCGTCGAACCAGCCCAGGCTCTCCGCCGTCCAGCCGTCCTTCACCCGCGCCCAGGCCGGGGTCTGCAGAAAGCTCACCTGGCCCCCGTGCCCGGCGTCGGTCAGGGCACGCCGGCCGCGCAGAAACGCCAGGTGGTCGGCGGCGGGCAGCGGCCGTACCCGCAGCGCGGCGGCGGTGCCCGCCGGCGCCGCCGGACGGGGCGTCGCGGTGGTGATCGCCATGGTCATTCCCTTCCGGATGGCGGGGCGCGCGGCTGCGCTCCGCCCGTTCATCCGGTGTCACGTCCGGGACGGGGGCGAGGTGACAGAGATTTTTCCGACAGGGGTACGAGGCGACGCGCGCGCCCGCCGTCGGGCACAATCCTGAGCTGCGCACACCAGGCGGAGGGGGACCGGTCACCGTGACCGTCGAAGCAGCAGCAACCAGGGGGAACGCGGCGGACGAGGCCGCGCGGAAGGCGCCGCCGCCGCGGCCGAAGAGTTCGCTGGCGCGGGACAGCGCGATCTCCGCCGGGGGGTCGCTGGTCTCCCGGGCCACCGGGTTCGTCCGCAGCGCCATCGTCGTCGCGGCGCTGGGCACCACCCTGCTCGGCGACGCGTTCAACGTCGCCAACACGGTGCCCAACATCCTCTACTTCCTGCTCATCGGCGGCGCCCTGAACGCGGTGTTCGTACCGCAACTGGTGCGGGCCGCCAAGGAGCACGAGGACGGCGGCGCCGCCTACACCGACCGGCTGCTCACCGCCTGTGTGCTGGCGCTGCTGTTCCTGACCGCCGCCGCCGTGCTCGCCGCGCCCTGGCTCGTGACGGCGTACGCCCCCGGCTTCACCGGCGCGCAGCGCGATCTGACGGTGGCGCTCGCCCGCTACTGCCTGCCGCAGGTGCTCTGCTACGGGCTGTTCACGCTGCTCGGGCAGGTGCTGACGGCGCGCGGCCGGTTCGGGGCGATGACCTGGTCGCCGGTGCTCAACAACCTCGTGGTGATCGGCGTCTTCGGCCTGTACATCGCGATCGCCGGCCAGGTCACCGAGGCGGGCGGGATCACCGACGGCCAGGCGATGCTGCTGGGGCTCGGCTCCACCGCCGGGATCGCCGTCCAGGTGCTGGCCCTGCTGCCCGCGCTGCGCGCGGCCGGGTTCCGGTGGCGTCCGCGCTTCGACTGGCGCGGCTCCGGGCTCGGCACCCCGTTCCGGGCGGCGATCTGGACGGTGCTGCTGGTGCTGGTCAACCAGGCCGCGTACTGGGTGGTCACCCGGCTGTCCACCTCCGCCGGGGTCGCGGCGGCGGCCGAGGGCGTCGCGGAGGGCGTCGGTTTCACCGCGTACACCAACGCGTATCTGCTGTGGGTGGTGCCGCAGGGCATCATCACCGTCTCGCTGGTGACCGCCATGCTGCCGCGGATGAGCGCCAAGGCGGCGGACGGCGACCTGGCGGCGGTCGGCCGCGACATCGCGCGCGGGCTGCGCGGCAACGCGGTGATGATCATCCCGGCGGTGCTGGGGTTCGTGGCGCTGGCGCCGCAGCTGATGGGCGTGGTGTTCGGGCACGGGCAGACCACCGAGGGGGACGTGCGCGCGCTGGCCTGGATCCTGATCGCGTTCGCACCGGGGCTGCCGGCCTTCGCCGCGCAGTATCTGCTGGCCCGCGGCTTCTACGCCCTCAGTGACACCCGTACCCCTTTCTTTCTGAACGTGGTGATCGCGGCGATCAACGCTGGCGCGGCCATCGCCTCCTATCTGTGGCTGCCGTCCCGCTGGGCGGTGGCGGGCATGGCGGCCGGGTACGCGCTGGCCTGCACGGTGGGGCTGCTGTGCACGGTCCGGGTGCTCTCCCGCCGCATCGGCCGCTGGCCCGGCACGGCGGGCACCCAGCTCCGGCTGCTGCTGGCCGCCGCCCCGGGCGCGGCGGCGGCGTGGGGCTTCGCGCGGCTGAGCGCGGACCTGCTGGGTCCGGGGCTGCCGGCGGACGCGGCGGGGCTGCTGGGCGGCGGAGTGCTGCTCGGCGCGTCGGTGCTGCTGCTGGCCCGCCCGCTGCGGATCACGGAGGTGGCCGCGCTGACGGCCCGGGTGCGCGGCATGACCCGGCGCGGCGGCTCCCGGCGGCGGGCGTCGTGACGTTCCGGCCCCCGGCACCGCCGGCCATCCGCTCCGGAGGGCGCCGGTGAGCGCGCGCCAGGAGCGGGAGCGGGAGGCGCGGGAGTCGTTCGACACCTACTACGCGGCCTCGGCCACGCGGCTGATCTCCGCCGTGTTCGCGGTGACCGGCAACCTCGCCGACGCCGAGGACGCGGTCCAGGAGGCCTACGCGCGGGCCTGGCTGCGCTGGGACAGGCTGTGCGCCGAGGGCGACCCGGCGCCCTGGATCCGTACCGTCGCGCTGCGGCTGGCCGTCAGCACCTGGCGCAAGGCCCGCAACCGGCTGCGGGCCCAGTTCCGGCACGGCCCGCCGCCGGACGTACCGGCGCTCGCCCCGGACCGGGTGGCGCTGATCGAGGCGGTGCGGGCGCTGCCCGCCGATCAGCGCAAGGCGATCGTGCTGCACCATCTGCTCGATCTGCCCGTGGCACAGGTGGCCCGCGAACTGGGCGCCACCGAGACCGCCATCAGGACCCGGCTCAGCCGCGCCCGCAAAGCACTCGCCGTCCGTCTGGACGGCCCCGCGCCGGACCCGGCCGCCCCGGCCGGGCCCCGGCGCCGTACCCCCACCCACCGGAACCGGAAGGGACTCCCGTCCGCATGAGCGACGACGGCCTCGGCGCAGAGCTCCGGGCCCTGCGCCAGCACCTCGAACCCGGCGTGGCCCCGGCCGGGCCGGCCGAGGTCCGGCGGCGCGGCGAGCGCCGCAGAGCACGGCGGCGCACCGCCGCCGTGACCCTGTCCGTCGGCCTGGTCGCCGCCCTCGGCCTGGGCGGCTGGGCGCTGGCGCCCCGGCCGGGCGGCGAGCCCGTACCCCCGGCCGCCGCCGACCCGTCCCCGCCGGACACCGCGCCCTCGGCGACGCCGCTGCCCGCGCTGCCCCCGGCCGCGCTGCCCGGTGTCTGGCGCGGCTGGGAGTGGAGGCCCGCGGCGCCGGCCGATGCGGCGGAGAACCGGCTGATGACCTTGACCATGCACCGGGACTGCGGCTGGCCGCTGACCGGCGAGCAGCTGGGCGCCGAGAACGGCGCGTCCACCTTCTACACCGAGGAACTGGGCGGCGCCTGGTCCTCCTACGAGGTGATGGAGTTCGCGGACGAGGCGCGGGCCGCGGAGGCGTTCACCCGGCTCCAGGGGAACCGCGAGTACTGCACGCTGTTCCCCTCCGGCGCTTCCGTGCCCGCTCCGGTGCCCCTGGTGGACGGGACCGATGTCGTGCTGTACCAGCAGGTCCTGGAGGCGGACGGGGTGTACGAGGCGGCCCTCGTCGTCGCCTGGCGCGGCGAGCGGGTGGCGGTGCTGCGCACCCTGCTCTCGGTGGGTTCCCCGACCGATCAGCGGATGGACGACGCGGACCGGACACCGGGCGGCGTGCCGGGCCCGCCGCTGGACGGCGAGGCGACCCCGCACGACTGCCTCGCGGTGCTGGTGGCCGACGGGGTCGCCTTCGCCGAGGAGGACTGGACCTGTCCGGCCGAGGACTGAGACGCTGCCGCGCCGGATGTGACCAGCGGGTAGGGTTTTGCTGTGCCGAAGCCGCTCAGCCTGCCGTTCGACCCCATCGCCCGCGCCGATGAGCTGTGGAAGCGGCGATGGGGGTCCGCGCCCGCCATGACCGCGATCACCTCGATCATGCGCGCCCAGCAGATCCTGCTCGCCGAGGTCGACGCCGTCGTCAAGCCGTACGGTCTGACCTTCGCCCGTTACGAGGCCCTGGTCCTGCTCACCTTCAGCAAGGCCGGTGAGCTGCCGATGTCCAAGATCGGTGAGCGCCTGATGGTGCACCCGACCTCGGTCACCAACACCATCGACCGGCTGGTGCGCTCCGGGCTGGTCACCAAGCGCCCCAACCCGAACGACGGCCGCGGCACCCTCGCCTCCATCACCGACAAGGGGCGCGAGGTGTGCGACGCGGCCACCCGGGACCTGATGGCGATGGACTTCGGCCTGGGCGCCTACGACGCCGAGGAGTGCGCGGAGATCTTCGCGATGCTGCGCCCGCTGCGGGTGGCGTCCGGGGACTTCGCGGGGGAGTGAGCCCGCCTCCGGGCCGTCCGGTATGACCCGATAGGCTGCGCCGCATGAAGCAGAGCGTGCTGACCCGCTACCGGGTCATGGCTTATGTCACCGCTGTGATGCTGCTGGTGCTGAGCACCTGCATGGTCTTCAAGTACGGATTCGGCAAGGGTGAGGATCTCACCTTCGTGGTCTCCCAGGCCCACGGCCTGCTGTACATGGTGTACCTGGTCTTCGCCTTCGATCTGGGCCAGAAGGCCCGCTGGCCGTTCGGGAAGCTGCTGTGGATCCTGGTGTCCGGGAGCATCCCGTTCGCCGCGTTCTTCGTGGAGCCCAAGGTGGTGGCCGAGGTGAAGCCGCTGATCGCCGGTGACGACGAGGACGGCGAGGGCGCGCAGGGCGCGGCCGGCTCCCTCAGCAAGGTCTGACCCCGCGCCGGTGCGGTGACCCCCGCGCACCGGCGCATGTCGCTCGACATTTAGTAGGACGTCCAAGTAAATTGGGCTCATGGGTACCAACGCCGATGCCATCGCCGCGGGCCGCCGTCGCTGGCAGGACCGGTACGACGCGGCCCGCAAGCGTGACGCCGACTTCACCACCCTCTCCGGTGACCCCGTCGACCCCGTCTACGGCCCCCGTCCGGGTGACACCTACACCGGCTTCGAGCGGATCGGCTGGCCCGGTGAGTACCCCTACACCCGCGGCCTGCACCCCACCGGCTACCGGGGCCGTACCTGGACCATCCGCCAGTTCGCCGGCTTCGGCAACGCCGAGCAGACCAACGAGCGCTACCGCATGATCCTGGCCGCCGGCGGCGGCGGGCTCTCGGTCGCGTTCGACATGCCCACCCTGATGGGCCGCGACTCCGGCGACCCGCGCTCGCTGGGCGAGGTCGGCCACTGCGGGGTGGCCATCGACTCCGCCGCCGACATGGACATCCTCTTCCGGGGCATCCCGCTCGGCGAGGTCACCACCTCCATGACGATCAGCGGCCCGGCGATCCCGATCTTCTGCATGTACATCGTGGCCGCCGAACGCCAGGGCGTGGACCCGGCCGTCCTCAACGGCACCCTCCAGACCGACATCTTCAAGGAGTACATCGCCCAGAAGGAGTGGCTGTTCCAGCCCGAGCCGCATCTGCGGCTCATCGGCGACCTGATGGAGCACTGCACCCGCACCATCCCCGCCTACAAGCCGCTGTCGGTCTCCGGCTACCACATCCGCGAGGCCGGGGCCACGGCGGCGCAGGAGCTGGCGTACACCCTCGCCGACGGCTTCGGCTACGTCGAGCTGGGCCTGTCCCGGGGCCTGGACATCAACACCTTCGCCCCCGGCCTCTCCTTCTTCTTCGACGCCCACCTCGACTTCTTCGAGGAGATCGCCAAGTTCCGCGCCGCCCGCCGCATCTGGGCCCGCTGGATGCGCGAGGTCTACGGCGCCACCAGCGAGAAGGCGCTGTGGCTGCGCTTCCACACCCAGACCGCCGGCGTCTCGCTCACCGCCCAGCAGCCGTACAACAACGTGGTGCGCACCGCCGTCGAGGCGCTGTCCGCCGTGCTCGGCGGCACCAACTCCCTGCACACCAACGCCCTGGACGAGACCCTTGCGCTGCCCAGCGAGCGCGCCGCCGAGATCGCGCTGCGCACCCAGCAGGTGCTCATGGAGGAGACCGGCATCACCAACGTCGCCGACCCGCTGGGCGGTTCCTGGTACGTGGAGCAGCTCACCGACCGGATCGAGGCGGACGCCGAGAAGATCTTCGAGCAGATCAGGGAGCTGGGCGCCGGGCGCGCCGAGCACCCGATCGGGCCGATGACCTCCGGGTTGCTACGCGGCATCGAGGACGGCTGGTTCACCGGGCACATTGCCGAGGCCGCCTTCCAGTACCAGCGCGCCCTGGAGAAGAACGACAAGCGGATCGTCGGCGTCAACTGCCACACCGGCTCGGTCACCGGCGAGCTGGAGATCCTGCGGGTCAGCCACGAGGTGGAGCACGAGCAGGTACGCGCCCTGGCGGCCCGGCGCGCCGCCCGCGACGACACGGCCGTCCGGGCGGCCCTGGCCGAGCTGGTGCGGGTGGCGCGTACCGACGGCAACATGATCGAGCCGATGCTGGACGCCGTACGCGCCGAGGCCACCCTGGGCGAGATCTGCGGCGCCCTCAAGGACGAGTGGGGCGTCTACACCGAGCCGCCCGGCTTCTGAACGGCCACCCGCCGGCCCGGCCCCCTCTGCCGGCCCGGCCGCGGGTCAGTACGGCCGCTCGCGGGCCAGCACCCGCATGTGCAGGCCCTTGGGCATCAGCGTCACCTTGGCGGCGGCCCGCACCGGCCGGGTGTGGGCCGGGATCAGTCGCCAGCGGGAGATGATCGCGGTCAGGATCAGCGCGGCCTGCGCCATCCCGAAGCGGTCCCCGATGCACTTGCGGGCGCCGGCCCCGAACGGGATGTACGCGCTGCGGTCGGCCGGCGGCGACAGCCAGCGGTCCGGCTCGAAGGTGTCCGGCTCCTTGTACAGCTCGGGCAGCCGGTGGATGAGGTACGGGCTGTACCCGACGGTCGTGCCGGCCGGCAGCACCACCCCGCCCAGCTCCGTGTCGCTGGCCACGGTGCGGGTGGTCATCCACGCCGGCGGGTACATCCGCAGCGATTCCAGCAGCACCCGGTTGGTCATCTCCAGGGCGGTCGGGTCCACCAGCACCAGCGGGGTGTCGCGCAGCGCCTTGCGGGCCTCCTCGTACAGCAGGATGTCGAGATCGGTGCGCTGGGCGAGCAGGTGCAGCGACCAGGAGACGGCGGCGGCCGTGGTGTCCGAGCCCGCGTAGAGGAAGATGATCACCTGGTTGACCAGTTCCTCGTCGGACAGGGAGTACCGGCCGCCCTTGCTGTCCGGGTCGACGGCGTTGGCGAGCGAGGAGAGCAGATCGCCGTGGTCGGTGGTGGCCGCGCGGCGGGCGGTGATGATGTCGAACACGGTGGATTTGAGCCGGTCCAGGGCCCGCCGGTAGCGGCGGTTGGCCGGAAGCGGCAGCCGGTTGAGCACGCCGGGGCTGACCGCGCGCCGGAAGATGCCCTCGCTCAGGGTGATGAAGTCGTCCAGGATCTGGGAGGCGACCTGTGCCGGCAGTGTCCGGGCGAACATGGTCTCCACCGCGACCACCGCCGTCAGCCGGGTCAGCGCCTCGGTGACGTCCACCACCTGCCGGTCCTGCCAGGACTTGGCCAGATCCTCGGCGAGATCCGCGAACGCCACGTTGTACCCCGGGAAGCGGTCCGCGTGGAACGCCGGCTGGCACAGCCGGCGCTGCCGCCGGTGCATGTCGTGCGGGCAGCTCAGCAGACCATTGCCCGCGACCTCACGGCCCCGCTCGAACAGCGGCCCGCCCTTGTCGAAGATGCTGTCGTTCAGCAGCACCTGCCGGGTCAGCGCCGGGTCGCAGACCATCACCACCGAGCGGGTGCCCATCCGGATCCGGACCAGTCCGCCGTGGGTGGGCAGGGACGAGACGAAGTCCAGCGGACGGCGTACCAGCGGCACGGCGTGCCCGAGCAGCGGCAGGGCGCCCGGGGCGAGGGGGAGAGAGGTCACAGCTGTCACGGATGCACCCCTGCTCCACCGGCGGGCCGCCCACACCCCACCGGCCCCCGCGCACGGGAGCATTGCCGGTGGCGCGCGCCCGAGACGTTCACGCCCCTCCTGCGCGGGGCGGGCCGCCGCGCCCCGGTCAGGGCCCGGGCCCGCCGCCCACCGCCCGCCAGGCGGCGGCCAGCGGCCGGGAGCAGAACCGGAACGCCGGGCCGTGCGCGGGCAGTTGCGCCACATAGCGGTCGGCACGCGCCAGCTCCCGCATCGCGTACCCGCGCAGCCGCGCCGCGTCCCAGCCGTCCGGCCAGAAGTCGACGCCCCGGCCCAGGTCCTCGCCCTTGTCCTGGTAGATGTTGACCGCCTGGAGCGCCCGGCCGTAGCCGACGCCCAGGGTGCGGTCCGAGCGGGTGCCGTCGTACCAGCTCCACAGATCGCTCAGCAGCAGGACGAGCGTGCCCGCCACCGCGTAGGTGTACCGGTCCAGATCGCGTTCGGTGTGGATGCGCCAGCCGTGCAGCGCCCAGCCGCCCATCCGTTCGGCCATCGTGGCGAACGTCTCCCGGATGCGGGGCGCGATCTGCGGCGGGGCCAGCTCCGCCCACTCCCCGATGCGCAGGGTGACTTCGGGCAGTTCCACCGAGCAGTCGGCCAGGACGGCCTTGAAGTCCTCGGGGCGGCAGCGCTCTTGCAGGACGGCGCTGATGCCGCACAGCAGAACGTCCTTTTCCTTGGGCGGGAGTTCGGGATGGTCCTCGATCTCATCAATGGCCCGCATGAGCAGATAAGCCGATGAAAGTGCTTCGTTCAGTCCCGCCGGCATCGTGGTCACCGGCACGTACCAGGTGGTGCTGTACTTCCGGATGGCCCGATGCGCTTCCAGCAAAGCAGCGGTCATCGCCCTAATCCCCTACGCAGTCATGGGCACTTTAGCGCCTTCTGGGTCAGCTTGCGTGAAGGGCCCGACAGGTGATGAGTGTGCACGGGGGTGGCGTGGGGACTCCGCGAACCGGCCGCGGCGGGGCCGGAGCCGCCGCTTCACTCTCCGGAGTGGTTTGCGGAAAGGACCGCGGGCGGAAAGGCGTAAGAGTCCGCACTCGCGTTTTCCCAGGAGAAGCCCCATGGCCCTCCCCGGCCCGGCCGCACCGCTCGCCCTGCCCGTCACCGCACGCCACCACCCCGAGGCCGGCCGGTTGACGCGGCACGCCCAGGAGTGGGCCGAGCGTTTCGAACTGATCAACGGGGCGGACGGGGCCGGCCGGCTCGCCCGCGGCGCCCCCGCGCGACTGGCCGCCGCCATGCTGCCGGACGCCGCCCAGCCCGAGGCGGACCTGGCCGCCTGCTGGATGACCTGGACCTTCTTCCTGGACGACGCCTACGAGGAAGGCCCGGGCGGCACCACCACCGCCTGGTCGGCGGTCACCGACACCTTCCGCCCGCTGCTCGCCTGGCAGCCGGCGCCCCCCGGCGCCCCGCCGCTGTTCCGCGCGCTCGGCGACCTCATGGACCGGCTCCGCCGGCACACCTCACCCGCCTGGCAACGCCGCTTCAGCGGCCACCTGGCCGACGCGCTCGCCGCCGTCCGCCGCGAGATCGCCCTGCGGGACACCGGTGTCCCGCCCACCCTGGCCGAGTACCGGACCCTGCGCCGCGACACCAGCGGCTTCGTCCCCACCCTCGACATCCTGGAGGTCTGCCACCGCGCCGAACTGCCCCCGGCC
The DNA here is from genome assembly GCF_900116145.1 of Streptomyces harbinensis. Classification (GTDB taxonomy): domain Bacteria; phylum Actinomycetota; class Actinomycetes; order Streptomycetales; family Streptomycetaceae; genus Streptomyces; species Streptomyces carpaticus. Next base: position 111,527 of record NZ_FPAB01000011.1, read on the forward strand.
GTCCACGGCGCACCCGCCTACCAGGACCTGCTGCGGGCCGCCATCGACACCAACGCCTGGAGCAACGACCTCTACTCCCTGGACAAGGAAGTCGCCTGCGGCCTGGTCACCAACCTGGTGCTGATCCTGGAGCACGAACGCGGCCTGACCCGCGCCGCCGCACGCCGTACCGCCCGCGCCATGATCGAGGACCGCGCCGCCGACCTGACCCGCGCCCTGCACCGGCTGCCCCCGGGCGACGCCCCGGTCAACCGCTGCGCCACCGCCGTGGCCCACCTGGTCGCGGGCTGGCTGGAGTGGCACGCCCGGGGCACCGACCGCTACACCACCCCCGCCCCCGGGGCCGCACCGGTGCCGTCCGCCCGTACCGATCCGGACCGGCTGCCCGGCCGCCGCGCCCCGGGGAGCGCCCGCGGGTGACCGCCCGCGTACCGCCGCACACCGCGGAGGGGGGAGACTGGTTCCATGCAGCCACGCAATATGTCCATGAGCGGAGCCGTCGATCTCTCCGCGGTGAAGGCCGCCGCCGAGGCGAAGCAGAAGGCCGAGCAGGCCAGGGCCCAGCGGGCGGCCCAGCCGGAGGGCCAGGGCGCGTCGGCCGCCCGGCTGGTGATCGATGTCGATGAGGCGACCTTCGAGCAGGAGGTGCTCCAGCGCAGCGCCGAAGTGCCGGTGGTCATCGACTTCTGGGCCGAGTGGTGCCAGCCCTGCAAGCAGCTGAGCCCGGTCCTGGAACGTCTCACCCAGGAGTACGCGGGCCGGATCGTCCTGGCGAAGATCGACGTGGACAGCAACCAGATGCTGTTCCAGCAGTTCGGGGTGCAGGGCATTCCGGCCGTCTTCGCGGTCATCGCCGGCCAGGCGCTGCCGCTGTTCCAGGGCGCGGCGCCGGAGGCGCAGATCCGCCAGGTGCTCGACCAGCTGATCCAGGCCGCCGAGGAGCGGTTCGGCATCGTGGGCGTCCCGGCCGGGGCGGGCGAGGCGGACGGCGCCGAGCGGCCCGCCGCCCCCGAGCCGCCGTCGAACCCGACGCTGGCCGCCGCCCATGCCGCCCTGGACGCCGGGGACATGGGGGGTGCGATCCGCGCCTACGAGAACGTGCTGGCCGACGAGCCGGCCAACGAGGAGGCCCGGCTGGGCCTCGGCCAGGCGCGGCTGCTCGACCGGGTGCAGCACGCGGACGCGCAGGAGGTGCGGCGCGCGGCGGCCGAGCGTCCGGACGACGTCGCCGCGCAGCTGGCCGCCGCCGACCTGGATCTGGTGGGCGGCCATGTCGAGGACGCCTTCGGCCGGCTCGTGGACACGGTGCGGCGTACGGCGGGGGAGGACCGGGACGCGGCGCGGGTGCGGCTGCTGGAGCTGTTCGAGGTGGTCGGCCCGGAGGACGGGCGGGTGACGGCGGCCCGGGGTGCGCTGGCGCGGGTGCTCTTCTGAGTCATAGTCTGTTCATCTGCTGAGCCGTCGCGGCGGTCGCGGTTTGCCAAATCTTGGTAATCGCGACCGCCGCTACGTTCTGTGGTGTGACTCACGGTTTGAACGGGCTGATGTCCGGTTCGCCTCGGTGCGGGGGCAGTTGCCGTTCTCACTCTCCGTGCTCCGGTGGGAAAGGTCAACAACCCAGCGCTACAAGGCATTTACCGACTGGTAACCAGCCCCTTGTGCCATTCCGTGAGATGCACCACGATCGGCCAGACCGGTGGAGCCATGACCGGTCCGGGCGTCAGGGGGGTACCCGCCACTCAGGCGGGTCCTGACACCCGGGGAGACCGTGCTGTCGGCGGTCAGTGGCTGTCGCCGGGGTGCAGCCCGGTGGCTTTGCTTCTCCCCTCCTGGCCTCCAGGCGGTCCACCCCGTGAGGGGGCACCCCCGGGCCACCGGATGCCGGAGCCGGAGCAGTTCGTCCGAGAAGGAGGAAAGTCATGGAGTCACAGCCTCGCGGCGGCACCAGATGGAAGCGATTCGGTCTGGTCATGGTGCCGAGCGTGGCCGCCACCGCCGCGATAGGCATCGCGTTCGCCCAGGGGGCGCTCGCGGCGTCGTTCGCTGTTTCGGGACAGCAGTTCAAGGTCACCGCGGAGGTGCTGGACGGCACCGGGTTCACCCAGTACGGGGCGCAGGACGTCAAGCACAACGGCGAGCGCATCCCGGTCGCGGTCTCGTCGTTCGAGACCGCGACGATCACCGGTCTGTGCCAGTCCGTCGTGGTGCCCACCCCCTTGGGCAACATCACCGTCAAGATCACCGCGGGCAACGGTGACAGGAAGGTGCAGGCACAGAACCTCTTCATCGACATCAACAACCTGGACGCCGACGCCACCTTCACCAACATCGACATCGGAGTGAGCGCCGACCACACCACCAAGGGCCCCGGCCCGGCCCAGGGCGACGACTACGTCCCCGGTTCGTTCGCGCAGCAGGCCGACGGAGCACTGCTCACGAACCTCAAGCAGACCGCTTGGGCCACCTCGGCCGGTACCTTCAAACTGCCGGGGCTCAGCCTGAGTCTGCACCGCGGCAAGAACGAGTGCTACTGACGGAAGTGAGGTCCGCCCGGAGCGGGAGGCAGCACCGCTCCTGCCTCCGGGCCGGCCCACCCGAGCACCACCCAACATCATCGCCGGGTCCGGTCAGCGCAGGGCCGCCGTCCGGAGCCACGCCAGGGGAGCACCGCGCACATGAGCACCACCACCCAGGAAGAGAACCGGACCTCGCGCCTGACCAGGGCCCGGGTGGCCTTCCGGCACTGGCGCTGGCGCCGCCCGTTCTGGGCCGGGCTGTTCACCACCCTCGCCGGGCTGCCGATCGTGTACTTCCCGTACGCCACCGTCACCATCGCGGATCTGACCATCAGAATGGCCACCACCGCCGGGGCCGGTTCGCTGGTCATCGGGGCGCTGCTGATCGTGCTCGGCCAGACCATGTGGTTCCAGCCGCACTCGCGGATATTCTCCGGGGTGGCCTCCATCATGCTGGTGCTGGTCTCCCTGGTCGTCTCCAACGTCGGCGGCTTCGGCATGGGCTACCTGCTCGGCCTGATCGGCGGCGGGATGAGCATCGCCTGGGCGCCGGGGGAGCCGGTGGCCGACAGCCCCGCCGACCCGGCCCCGGACACCGGCGCGGACCGTCCGGCGTCCGGGACGACCGCCGCCGCGCCGGCGCCGGCCGCGCCCGGCCCGATGCCCGGCGTACCGGGCCCGGAGCCGGTGTCCGGCACCGGCAGTGCGCTCGCCGGTTTCGCGGGCGGGAGCACGGAGCGGGGGATCGACCCGGAGAAGGAGAAGGACCGTGTCGAGTGAGGAGATACCCCCGGCGGACGACGCGGGCTCCGCGCGGCACGCCGCCCCCCGCAAGTCCCTGTTGCGCCGGCTGCACATGCCCATCTCGCTGGCTGCCATGCCCTCCGCCGCCCTGCTCGGCATGGGGCTGACCTCCTCGCTGGCCAAGGCCGACCCGCAGGGCGAGAACCCGTTCTCCGGCACCGCGTGCGTGGAACTGCCGGACCAGCAGATCGCCGAGATCGAGGACCCGCCCGCCGAGGAGGCGCCGGCGGAGCAGGAGACCACGGCGGTCACCGAGGAGGACGCGGAGCGGGCGGCGGCCGAACGGGAAGCCGCCGAACGGGAAGCCGCCGAACGCGAGGCCGCGGAACGGGAAGCGGCCGAGCGGGAAGCGGCCGAGCGGGAAGCGGCGCGGCGCGCGGAACTCACCGCCCCGGACCCGGACCCCGGCGCGGACGCCGCCGGACCGGCTGACCCCGACCCCGACCCGGACCCGGAGACCGCCCCCGGCCCGGGCGACGCCGCCGCGCCGCCCCCGGACGCCCCGCAGGACCCCGCCGCGCCGGACCGCACCGACCCGGCCCACCCGGACTACAACCCGTGGGACCCGCTCGGACTCGGCCCCGCCCTGGAGCAGTTCGGCCGGGACGTCGTGGACTTCTTCACCCCGGGCGGCAAACAGCAGCCCCCGCCCGAGGAGAGCGACCGGGAGCCGGCCGCCGAGCCGCCCCCGGAGGCCGAGGAGAGCGATCCGGCCGAGCGCACCGAGCCCCCGCAGAACCGCGCCCGCGACCCCAGGGAGGAGTCCGGGACGGCGGGCGAACTCCCGGTACCCGATGAGCCGCAGGAACCGGACGAGCCCGGCAACGATCCCGGCAACGAGCCGGGCGACACCACCGGAGCGGACACCGCGGGACCGGCGGACGAGGAGCCGCAGGACACCGCCGGGGCCGGGGACGGCGCGGAGGAGCCGCCCGAGCCCGAACGCGACGTGGTGCACGACCCGGCCGCCGAGGACGAGAAGCCGGGACTGCCCTGCCCGGTGGAACTGCGGGTGCCCGGCACCGACGAGCGCACCCCCGTCGTCATCGCCGACAAGCCCTGGTACCTGGAGGCCACCTCACTGACCCTGCGCGGCCTCGAATACCACGGCGTCGTCAACGTCACCACGGCCAGCGGCACCGTCAAGCAGGCGCTGAAGTTCACCGCCCGCGAGGTCGACATCGGCGATCTGCACCAGATCGTGGAGGGCGCCGACGGGCTGCACCACCATGTGGCCACCGAGTCCGGCAGCGTCTCCACCTTCCGGGACGGCACCGTCACCATGTACACGGAACGGATGACCGGCCGGCTGTTCGGCGTGATCCCGGTGGAGTACGACGCGGAGCACCAGCCGACGTTCGACCTCCCGTACGCCCACTTCACCGGCGTGCGCCTGACCCAGGCCGCCCAGTTCGGCGGGACCCTGACGATGACCGGGATGCGCCAGTACATGACGGGCCGCTGACCGCCCCGGCCACCCGGCCGGGGCACCCGGGGCCCGCCGTCACACGACGGAGCCCGGATCCCGCCGACGGCGGGATCCGGGCTCGCGGGGCCGTGCGGGCCGGGCGTCAGACGCCCTGCTGGCCGCCCAGGTGGTGCACCCGCACCATGTTGGTGGTGCCGGCCACCCCGGGAGGCGAACCAGCGGTGATGATCATGGTGTCGCCCCGGTGGTAGCGGTTCAGCTTCAGCAGCTCCGCGTCCACCAGCTCCACCATCTCGTCGGTGTGGCTCACCCACGGCACCACGAAGGTCTCCACGCCCCAGGTCAGCGTCAGCTGGTTGCGGGTCGAGGGGTCGGTGGTGAAGGCCAGGATCGGCTGCACGGCCCGGTACCGGGACAGCCGGCGCGCGGTGTCACCGGACTTGGTGAAGGCCACCAGCGACTTCGCGTCCAGGAAGTCCGCCATCTCGCACGCCGCGCGCGCCACCGAACCACCCTGCGTCCGCGGCTTCTTGCCCGGCACCAGCGGCTGGAGGCCACGGGAGAGCAGCTGCTCCTCCGCCGCGATCGCGATCTTCGACATCGTCTTGACCGTCTCGATCGGATACCGGCCGACCGAGGACTCGGCCGAGAGCATCACCGCGTCCGCGCCGTCCAGGATCGCGTTGGCGACATCGGACGCCTCCGCGCGGGTCGGCCGCGAGTTGGTGATCATCGACTCCATCATCTGGGTCGCCACGATCACCGGCTTCGCGTTGCGCCGGCACAGGTCGATCAGCCGCTTCTGGACCAGCGGCACCTTCTCCAGCGGGTACTCCACGGCGAGGTCGCCGCGCGCCACCATGACGGCGTCGAACGCGAGGACGACCTCCTCCATGTTCTCCACCGCCTGCGGCTTCTCCACCTTGGCGATCACCGGCACCCGGCGGCCCACCCGGTCCATGACCTCGTGCACGTCGCGCACGTCGTCCGCGTCGCGCACGAAGGACAGCGCCACCATGTCGGCGCCCAGCCGCAGCGCGAACTCCAGGTCCTCGACGTCCTTCTCGGACAGCGCGGGGACGTTCACCGCGATGCCCGGCAGGTTGATCCCCTTGTGGTCGGAGATCACCCCGCCCTCGATGACGATGGTCCGCACCCGCGGCCCGTCCACCTCCAGCACCTGGAGCGAGACGTTGCCGTCGTTGATGAGGATGGTCTCGCCCTTGGCGACATCGCCCGGCAGGCCCTTGTACGTGGTGCCGCAGATGTGCTTGTCGCCGGCCACGTCCTCGGTGGTGATGGTGAACTCGTCACCGCGCTCCAGCTCGACGGGGCCGTCCGCGAAGGTCTCCAGACGGATCTTGGGGCCCTGGAGGTCGGCCAGGACACCGACGGCCACGCCGCAGTCCTCGCTCGCCTTGCGCAGCCGGTGGTACCGCTCCTCGTGCTCCTGGTGGCTCCCGTGGCTGAAGTTGAAACGGGCCACGTTCATACCGGCGTCGATGAGCGCCTTGAGCTGCTCATAGGAGTCGACGGCGGGGCCCAGGGTGCAGACGATTTTGGAACGGCGCATGCCGACGATCCTATCGTTTTGTTCCGTACCGGAATAATGGCGGCCCCGCCGCCCCGCCGTTCAGGGGCTGACCAGCGTGAACGCCTGGCTCGCGATCTCCAGTTCCTCGTCCGTGGGGACGACGGCGACCGCCACGGAAGCGTACTGCGGCGAGATGAACCGGGGGCCACTGCCGGGCGTCGTGTTCCGCTTCTCGTCCACGACCACCCCGAAGCCCACCAGCCCCTCCACGGCGGCGGCCCGCACGTTCGCGGCGTTCTCCCCGACCCCGGCGGTGAAGGCGATCGCGTCCACCCGGCCCAGCACCGCGTAGTACGCGCCGATGTACTTCTTCAGCCGGTAGGTGTAGATCGCGAACGCCAGCCGGGCGGCGGCGTCGCCCTCCGCCATCCGGCGGGTGATCTCCCGCATGTCGTTGTCGCCGCACAGCCCGACCAGACCCGAACGCTTGTTCAGCAGGACGTCGATCTCGTCCACCGACATCCCGGCCACCCGGGAGAGATGGAAGATCACCGCCGGATCGATGTCGCCGGACCGGGTGCCCATCACCAGACCCTCCAGCGGGGTCAGCCCCATGGAGGTGTCCACGCACCGGCCGCCCGCCACCGCCGAGGCGGAGGCGCCGTTGCCCAGATGCAGCACGATGACGTTCACGTCCGCCACGTCCTTGCCCAGCAGCTCGGCGGTGCGCCGCGACACATACGCGTGCGAGGTGCCGTGGAAGCCGTACCGCCGCACCCGGTGCGCGTCGGCGGTGGCCGTGTCGATGGCGTACCGGGCGGCGTACTCCGGCATCGTCGTGTGGAACGCCGTGTCGAACACCGCGACCTGCGGCACCCTCGGGTTCAGCTCCAGCGCGGTGCGGATACCGGTCAGATTCGCCGGGTTGTGCAGCGGGGCCACCGGCACCAGCCGCTCGATCTCGGCGATCACCTCGTCGGTGATCACGGTCGGCTCGGTGAACCGCAGCCCGCCGTGCACCACCCGGTGCCCGATGGCCGCCAGCCGCGGGTCGTCCAGCCGGTGGCCGTCCGCCGCCAGCTCGTCCGCCGCCGCCCGCAGCGCCGCCGTGTGGTCGGGCAGCGGCACATCGGTGCGCTCGCGCCGCTCGCCACCGGCCGGCGTGTGCACCAGCCGGGCACCCGCCTCGCCGATGCGCTCCACCAGGCCCGCGGCGAGCCGGGACTGGTCGGTCATGTCGAACAGCTGGTACTTCACCGAGGAAGAACCGGAGTTCAGCACGAGGACACGGGAGGGGTGCTCGGTCACGGATTCACTTTCTGCTGGGTCTGCCGCTGGGCCTGGATGGCGGTGATGGCGACGGTGTTGACGATGTCCTGCACCAGCGCGCCGCGCGAGAGGTCGTTGACCGGCTTGCGCAGCCCCTGGAGGACCGGGCCGACCGCGATGGCGCCCGCCGAGCGCTGCACGGCCTTGTAGGTGTTGTTGCCGGTGTTCAGATCGGGGAAGACCAGCACCGTGGCCTGGCCCGCGACCTCCGAACCCGGCAGCTTCGTGGCGGCCACGGACGGCTCCACCGCCGCGTCGTACTGGATCGGGCCCTCCACCAGCAGGTCGGGCCGGCGCCGGCGCACCAGCTCGGTGGCCGCCCGCACCTTGTCCACGTCCGCGCCGGAGCCGGAGGTGCCGGTGGAGTACGACAGCATCGCGATCCGCGGCTCCACCCCGAACTGGGCGGCGGTGGTGGCCGACTGGATGGCGATGTCGGCCAGCTGCTCGGCGTCGGGGTCGGGGTTGACGGCGCAGTCCCCGTACACCAGCACCTTGTCGGCCAGGCACATGAAGAAGACCGAGGAGACGATGGCCGCGTCCGGCTTGGTCTTGATCACCTCGAACGCCGGACGGATGGTGGCGGCGGTGGAGTGGACGGCGCCGGAGACCATGCCGTCGGCCAGCCCCTCCTGCACCATGAGGGTGCCGAAGTAGGACACGTCCGAGACCACGTCCCAGGCCAGCTCGTAGGTGACGCCCTTGTGCGCGCGGAGCCTCGCGTACAGCTCGGCGAAACGTTCCCGCAGCGGGGAGGTCTGCGGGTCCACCACCCGGGCCACACAGGCGGTCGCGGTGGCGGCGGGGTCGATGGCGTCCGCCGCGCCGTGCAGCCGCAGATCGATGCCCAGATCGGCGGCCCGCTTGCGGACCGCGCCCTCCTCGCCCAGCAGCGTCAGGTCGCACACATTGCGGCGCAGCAGCACCTCGGCGGCGCGCAGCACCCGCTCCTCGGTGCCCTCGGGCAGCACCACGTGCCGGCGGCCCGACCGGGAGCGTTCGATCAGCTCGTGCTCGAACATCATCGGCGTCACCCGCTCGCTGCGCACCACCGAGAGCCGTTCGGTGAGCTGGGCGGTGTCCACGTGCGTCTCGAACAGGCCGAGCGCGATCTCCGCCTTGCGCGGGGTGGCGGCGGTCAGCTTGCCCTCCAGGCCGGACAGCTCGGCGGCGGTGTGGAAGGTGCCGCCGGGCACCGAGAGGACGGGCGTACCGGGCGCGAGCCGGGCGGCCAGCGCCATGGTCTCGGCGCCGGGGTGCTCACCGAGGGTGAGCAGGACGCCGGCGATCGGCGGGGCGCCGGCGGAGTGCGCGGCGAGGGCGCCGACGACCAGGTCGGCGCGGTCACCGGGGGTGACGACCAGCGAGTGCTCGCGCAGCGCGGTGAGGAAGGTGGGCAGCATGGCGCCGCCGATGACGAAGTCGCGGACGTCGCGGGCCAGCCCGGTGCGGTCGCCCAGCAGCACCTCGGCGTCCAGCGCCTCGGCGATCTGGGTGACGGTGGGCGCGGAGAGCGCGGGCTCCTCGGGGAGCACGTAGACCGGCTCGGGGAGGTGGGTGCCCAGCTCGCGGGCGGCAGCGGCGGCGTGCGAGTCGCGGACCCGGTTGGCGATGGTGGCGATCACCTCGCAGCCGAGCGAGGTGAAGGCGTGGTGGGCGTTGCGGACCTCGGCGACCACCGATTCGGCGCTCTGGTCGAGGCCGGCGACCACCGGGAGTACGACGGAGCCGAACTCGTTGGCCAGCCGGGCGTTCAGGGTCAGCTCGGCGGGCAGCTGGGTGTCGGCGTAGTCGGTGCCCAGGACCAGGACGGCCTCGTAGTCGCGGGCCACGTTGTGGTAGCGCTCCACGAGGGCGGTGACGAGTTCGTCCATGCCGTGCTCGGCCTGAAGCGCGGCGGCCTCGGCGTAGGCCATGCCGCGCGCGTCCTCACGGGACTGGGAGAGCCGGTACCGGCCGCGCAGCAGCTCGAACACGGGGTCGGGCCCGGGGTGGGCGAGGGGGCGGAAGACCCCGACCCGGTCCACCTGGCGGGTCAGCAGTTCCATGACCCCCAGTTCGATCACCTGGCGGCCGTCGCCGCGGCCGATGCCGGTCACGTACACGCTGCGGGTCATCGCACCGCTCCCGCGCCGGTACGGGCGTACGCCGTTGTGTCGGCTGTCAGGGACATCACTGCCGCCCTCATTGTCATCCAATCGTATAGCTCTACAGTCTTGACAATACCCAGGACGCTGAGTAACCGGCGCGGCGGGTCGGGGTGGGCGATCCGTTCACGATGTGAGCAGGGGAGTCCGGTGGGGTCCACGGGCGTGAAACAATTCGGGCGGCCTCGACGAAGCGGCCCCGCGCCACCCTCCCGATCCCCGAAGAGGAGAGCATCCCCATGCGTATCGGAGTTCTCACCGCGGGCGGTGACTGCCCTGGCCTCAACGCCGTGATCCGCTCGGTCGTCCACCGGGCCGTCGTCGATCGCGGCGACCAGGTGATCGGGTTCGAGGACGGCTTCAAGGGCCTGCTGGAAGGCCGCTACCGCGAACTCGACATCAACGCCGTCTCCGGCATCCTCGCCCGCGGCGGCACCATCCTCGGCTCCAGCCGGCTGGAGCGGGCCCGGCTGCGCGAGGCGTGCGACAACGCCGAGGCGTTCCGGCACAAGCTCGGCCTCGACGCCCTGATCCCGATCGGCGGCGAGGGCACCCTGACCGCAGCGCGGATGCTCGCGGAGGCCGGCATCCCGGTGGTCGGCGTCCCCAAGACGATCGACAACGACATCTCCGCCACCGACCGTACGTTCGGTTTCGACACGGCGGTCGGTGTCGCCACCGAGGCCATAGACCGGCTCAAGACCACGGCCGAATCGCACCAGCGGGTGATGGTGGTCGAGGTCATGGGCCGGCACGCGGGCTGGATCGCCCTGGAGTCCGGGATGGCGGGTGGAGCGCACGGTATCTGTATTCCAGAGCGCCCCTTCCAGGTCGATGATCTGTGCAAAATGGTCGAAGAACGTTTCGCTCGCGGCAAGAAGTTCGCCGTGATCTGCGTCGCCGAGGGCGCCCGCCCCGCCGAGGGCTCCATGCCGTACGAGAAGGGCGAGATCGACCCGTACGGCCACGAGCGGTTCGCCGGCATCGGCAACCGGCTGGCGTCCGAGCTGGAACAGCGGCTCGGCAAGGAGGCCCGCCCGGTCATCCTCGGCCACATCCAGCGCGGCGGCACCCCCACCGCGTACGACCGGGTGCTCGCCACCCGCTTCGGCTGGCACGCCGTGGAGGCGGCCCACCGGGGCGAGTTCGGCAAGATGACGGCGCTGCGCGGCACCGAGATCGTGATGGCCCCGCTGGCGAGCGCCACCGCCGACCTCAAGCGGGTGCCGCAGTTCCGGATGGACGAGACCGAAGCGGTGTTCTGAGCCCGCCACCACCGCCGGGGCCCGGACCGGGCCCCGGCGGTGCTGTCCCGCCAAAGGGTGGGAAAGCGGGGAAAAGCAGGACAAGGAGCGGTGTTGTCATGGGCGGCTGCCGCCCTAGCGTGACCGACCATGCATCTCATATCACTGTGGAAGCGGACGGTCGCGGCAGGAGCGGGGGTCGCCGCGGGCGCCGCCCTCCTCACCGGGCCCGCCGCCGCGACGGACCGGTTACCGGGACCGGCGGCCTACCACGAACAGACGCTGGAATGGACCGACTGCGGCGCGGTCGGCGCCGACCCCGCGACCGTCCCCGAGCCGTACCGGACGGCCGCGGCCGGCCTCGCGGACGAGACGGCCGGCATCGAATGCGCGCCGCTCACCGTCCCGCTCGACTACACCGACCCCGGCGGCGAGACCCTCACCCTCGCCCTCTCCCGCATCCGCGCCACCGACCCCGACCGGCGCACCGGCGTCCTGCTGTCCAACCCCGGCGGCCCCGGCGGCTCCGGCCTGGCCATGCCCCTGCTCCTCCAGGAGTTCATGGGCGAGGCGGCCGGCCGCTTCGACCTCATCGGCTTCGACCCCCGCCTCACCGGCGCCAGCACCCCGCTCGACTGCCGCTGGCCGGTCGGCTCCGGCGTCCGCTCCTCCGGCCCCGACGTGATCAGCTACCTGCACGCCGCCGCCTTCCAGCGCGACCTCGCCGAACGCTGCCGCACCCACGCCGGTGACGTCCTCCCGTACGTCACCACCCGCAACACCGCCCGGGACATGGACGTCATCCGCGCGGTGCTCGGCGAGGACCGCATCTCCTACCTCGGGTACTCCTACGGCAGCTACCTCGGCGAGGTCTACACCCAGCTCTTCCCCGGCCGCACCGACCGCGTCGTCCTGGACGGCGTCATCCACCCCGACCGGTACACCCCGAACCTGATGGCCGGCGCCGAACGCGCGGGCGAGGACGCCCTGCGCGCCTGGGCCGACTGGACCGCGGAACGGCACGACGAGCACGGCCTCGGCGCCGACCGCGCCGCGGTACTCGCCGGCGTCGACCGGGTGATCGCCGCGTCCCAGCGCGCCCCGCTGCGGATCGGCGACCACACCCTGGACCGGTACACCGTCCCGCTCCTTCTCTTCAGCAGCCTCGCCACCGCGGGCGACGCGGACCGCGCCTGGCTGGCCGACTTCACCGGCCTCCTGCTGCGGGCCGCCGACGGCGAGCACGTCGAACCGGACGCGGACCTCGCCCTGCGACTGGAGTTCGTCACCACCGGACTCGGTTCGACCTACGCCAGCGGCCAGATCGCCGTCCTGTGCGGCGACGCCGCCGAACGGCGCGGCATCGCCGACTACTGGCTCGACATCCGGCGCGAGGCCGCCCACCACCCGTTCGTGGCACCCGTCACCCGCAACATCACGCCGTGTGAGTTCTGGGACCCGCCGGCCGAGGCACCCACCGTGCTGGACAACGACATCCCGGCCCTGCTGGTCGCCGCCACCGGCGACACCCGTGTCGCGTACGAGGGGACGGCGGAGATGCGGCGGGATTGGCCCTCCTCCCGGCTCGTCACCCTCCACGACGTACCGCACCACGCGGTGTACGGGTTCTACGGCAACACGTGCGTCGACGACCTGGTCAACGACTACCTGCGCACCGGCGTGCTGCCGCGGCACGACGTGAGCTGCACCGAGTAGGTGTGTTGTTCCGGCCCGGTCGGGCGCTCTCAGAGCGCCCGACCGGGCGCGGACAACGCCTCGACGGCGTTCTCGATCAACTGCCGGGCGGCCTCCCCGTGCACGGCGAGATCGGCGAGGGCGGCGAAGGTACGCGCGTAGGCGGCGACCTCGTTCGGCTGCGTGACGGTGAGATAGGCGGCGACCAGCTCGACATTGACCTGGTCGTCGTCGAACAACCAGAAACTCTCGACAGGCCACATGCCGGTACGGTCCGCGTCCAGCGGAATCACTCCCAGGCTGAGGTTCGGAAGCTTCGCCAACCGCAGCAGGTTGCCCAGCAACTCCGCCATGTCCTCGCGTTTGCCGATGCGGTTCCGGAGAACGCTCTCCTCCAGCAGGAAAGCAAAGCGCCGAGGCCCCTCATAAAGCAGGCGTTGCTTGTCCATGCGTACCTGAACAGCCGCTTCAAGGTCATCGATGGGCACCCGGCGGTCCTTGATCGACCTCAGCACAGCCCCGGTGTAAGCACGGGTCTGGAGCAGACCGGGAAAGACCGCGGACGCATAGGTGCGAAAGTGCCGGGTCCGTTCCCAGACCGGCAGCACCGACTCCTGCGCCCGACGCAGTCCAGAACGCTCCATCCGCTGCCATTCCACATATGCGCCTTGAATGTTGCGCGCGGTGGCGATGAGATCCGCAGCGAGATCCGTGGCGTCACAATGCCGGGTCCAAGTGCGCAGATCGCTGTCGGAGGGCAGGGTCCGGCCATTTTCGAGACGGCTGCACTTCGACTCATGCCAACCGGCCCGAGCGGCCAGCTCGCGAGCGGTGAGACCGGCGTCCTTCCGGATCTCGCGCAACCGCTGAGCCAGTGCTGCTCGGGCCTGCTGAGTGTTCGACGATGAAATCACCAGGTCAGTCTGGCTGATACTCCTCGTGCGGTGTGGCCCGCTCCCACACGGTGGCGAAGGCGGAGGCGCACAGCTTGATGGTGTCGGGGTCGGTGACGATCTCCTTGCCCGTCATGTCGCCATCTCCACTGAAGTGGTTGATGAGCAGTCTGACCCCGTCGATCAGCCAGAAGTCATTCCCCGGCAGTGCGATGCCGGTTGCCTGCCTGCGCGGCAGCCAGCGCACTTCCTCACCGGCCGCGATGTTCAGTGGACTGGTGAGTTCGTGCTCGTACCGGATGTAGCGGGAGATCGGCTCGGAGATGATCCGGGCCCGGTGCACCTCCACACCACGGGACACGGTGGTGGAGATCAGGTTCTTCCACCACGACCACCGAGGATCGCTTCCATTGAACGCACCTCCCGAAGCCCATGCCCTGTAGTTTTCATCCAGCATGTAGCCGTCGCGCATCTCCAGGTGATACGCGCTGTGCTGAGCGCTGTTCAGCAGCTCGTCGAACGAGAGGTCAGCGGCCATTGGCCACCTCCGGGAAGAACTGCATCATGCGCTTCGGGAACTCGATCACCGTCTCGTGACCGGGGATGTCGAGTTGCGCCAGTCGGCTGGCATCCGTGACCCGCCAGCCCTGAAGGATGTAGTTCCCACTCTCCTCGTCCAGATAGATCGTGGGCGAGCCGCCGTCGGGGCTCTTCGGATCCTTGCCCAACTTGATCAACGCCATGCTTCCTCCCTTGCGCCGGGTGACGACTGGTAGCCACGATCTTGCACTCAGTCATCAGCGGGCCGCCATCGGCTTGCACGGACTTCTACATGTTCCCCGGGTCGTTCGGGCAGGGCATGGTCCGGCCCGCCGCCGACTTGTGCGGGCAGCACACCACCGCGACATGCACCATGCCCGGGCCGGGCGGTGCGGGATGCCACCAGCGCCACACGTCGTCCTCGCCGTGGGAGAGGGTGACCTCGCTGTACTGGCGGCGGTTGTCCGGGTCCACATGGGTCACGGTGGGGGTGCTCGCGTCCCACTGCGCCCGCATCCAGTCGGCCGCCGCCCCGGCGGTCGTCCAGGTGCCCTGGATGAGACGCGCCTTCAGCAGGTAGTGAGCAGTGCTCTCCGGCGGCAGCACCGAGGCGGGGAACTCGGCGGTGCCCGCCGTCCGTTCCGGCTGGTGCTTGTAGGAGTAGAGATCGTTGCCGTTGCCGATCCACAGGAAGCCGTGCCAGTGCAGGCCCGGCCGGTCGGCCGGCGGTCCGCCGCGCAGGACGGTTCGCCAGTCGATGTCCACACGGTTCATGGGTAGGTCGCTCAGCCTTCTGACGGTGGGGTGTCACTCGGGACGCAGGGCCGCCTCGCGTATGAGGCCGGCCATGGCGACCTGGTCGAGCGTCAGCAGCGCGCCGACCAGGTAGGCGCGCATCTCCCGCACCGCCCTGTCCGGGGCCGAGGTGATCTCGGCCGGCGCGACGGCGGCCCGCATGGCCGGGTCGCGCAGCGCCCGGTCCAGTACCGCGTCCGTGAGCTGCTCCGCGACCCAGTGCCAGGTGCGTTCCTTGAGGGCGATGGTCAGATGGAGCGAGGGCTCCCCGCCGACCGTGTACGGCGAGTGGACGTAGCCCCTGGGCAGCCACAGCACATCGCCGGGCCGCAGGGTGTAGGTCTCCTCGGGCGCGGCGTGCTCAAGGTAGCGCCGCTGCTCTGCCGTGAACCCCAGCTGGTGGAAGCTCAGATGTCCGCGCACCGGATTGGCCACGAACGGCCGGTGCGTGGGCCATGCCTTGCTGCCGGACAGCTGGACGATCAGCGTCAGGTAGGGGTCGTAGTGGTATTTGAGCCCGTGCGCGCCCGCCGGTGTGTAGTACGCGTTGACGTGGACGGCGTAACCGGTCTCCGTCACCAGTTCCCGGTGCAGCACGGCGAGCGACGGTTTCAGCCGTTCCAGCTGCCGCAGCGACAGGGTGCCGCCTCCCTCCAGGTGGCGCCGCAGCGCTCCCCGGCGCGGGGTGTCGCCGTCCGCGTAGCGGAACGGCTCGACGGGCCGGTTCTCCTTGAGCAGTGCGACGTTCCGCAGGCCCAGACAGTCGTGGTCGATGAGATCGTCCACCTCCTGCCGGGTCAGCAGCGAGCGGAAGCTGTCGGGCGGGCGGTGGAACAGGTGGGGCGTGGTCGGCCACGCGTCGAGGAACCTCTCGGCGTCGTCGATGAGAGCCGCCAGGGCCATGGGAGGACTCCGGAGTGGGAGGGGACGGTACGCTCCCGGGCGGGGATGTCTCTGGCTCCAACAGAGGCATCCCCACCCGCAGCCGTGAGGGCGCTCAATCGAGTGCGGCGAGCCGGTGGGCCGCCGCGATCAGTTCGGCCTTGGTGAAGCGCAGCTCGGGACTCTCGTCGCCGAGCTTGGTATCCCGGACCGCGTACCCGCCGCCCGCCAGTTCGGCGAGGGTGAGGCAGTCCTCCATCGTTCCGTCGTTGTCCTCGCCGCCCCCGCACAGCGCGTGGAACGGGCCGGTGATGGCCTGGTCGTACAGGTTCTCTGGCATGACCAGCACGGTAGGGACGGCTGGAGCGGGGCCTCAATCGACTTGCGCCGGTGTGCACGGATTCACCCGAGCGTCGCCATCGGCCCAGATGACGCGCACGGGGTTGCCCAGCATGAGGGAGCACAGCGGCGCGGCGGACTCCGGAGAGCGGGCGAGGCTGAACGCGTGGTGCCCCTCCCGCAGCACGCGCCTCGGTGCCCTCGTCACACGCCGGCCGCCAGGCCACGACGGGCCTACTCCGCGACCGCCGCCCGGTTCAGGGACGCGGTCCGGAACGCGGTCAGTGCCGCGTGGCGCTCGTTGAGTGCGGCCATGGTGTTCTCCAGCCGGTCCAGCTCGGCGGCCAGGGTGCGCAGTACCTCGGGGCACGGGTCGGCCCCGGCGTCCGCGCCGTCCGCGCACGGGAGCAGCGCGCGGATGGCCTCGGTGGGCAGCCCGGCGGCCAGCATCTCCCGGATCCGGGCGACCGTGCGCGGGGCGTCGGCCGCGTACTGCCGGTAGTTGTTCGGGTCCCGCTCGGACGTGAGCAGTCCGCGCTGCTCGTAGTAGCGCAGCAGCCGGGCGGGCACCCCCGTACGGCGTGACAACTCCCCGATCAGCATGATCCCCGTCACCCTCCTTGACCTTGACACCGGTGTCAGGGATCAACGTGGGGGCATGCCCGTTTCCTTCCCGCCCCTGGCCACCGCCGTCACCGGCTCCGGCCCCGCCCTGCTGCTCGCCCACGGCGCCACCGGGTCCATCGCCGGCAACTACGCCCCGGTCATCCCGGCGCTCGCCACCGCCCACACCGTCGTCGCCCCCGACTACCCCGGCTCCGGCGCCACCCCGCCCGCCGGGCCGCTCGACCTGGACACGCTCACCGACGCCGTCGTGGACGCGGCCGTCTCCCGGGGCCACGCGAGGTTCGCGCTGCTCGGCTTCTCGCTCGGCACCACCGTCGCCGTCCGGGCCGCCGTGCGCCACCCGGAGCGGGTGCGCGCCCTGGTGCTCACCGCCGGATTCGCCCGCGCCGACGCCCATTTGCTCGGGCTGCTCCCCGGCTGGCGGGCGGCCGAGCCGGCCCGCGTCCACCCGCACATCGACCTCGTCCCGCACCTGGACACCAC
Organism: Streptomyces harbinensis; assembly: GCF_900116145.1. GTDB lineage: Bacteria > Actinomycetota > Actinomycetes > Streptomycetales > Streptomycetaceae > Streptomyces > Streptomyces carpaticus. Next base: position 128,784 of record NZ_FPAB01000011.1, read on the forward strand.
CGCCGACCTGCCCCGGATCGCCGTTCCCACCCTGGTGATCGCCGCAGCCCGCGACAGTATGGTGCCGCCCGCCAACTCCCGTCTTCTCGCCGACCGCATCCCCGGAGCCCAGTACGCGGAAACCGACACCGATCACGTCGCGATGGCGGAGGACCCGCGCGGCTGGCTGGCGCCCGTGCTCACCTTCCTGCGACAGGAGCGCATATGACCCCGACCCCCGTTCTCGAAGCCGTCCTGCCCAGCGAGCGGGCCGACGCCGACCCGCGCGCCCTGGCCGCACTCGCCCGGCAGGCCGAGGACCTGGGCTACGCGGCGGTGTGGCTGCCCGACCACCTGCTGCCGCCCGGCCCGTACGGACCGGTGTACGGCGGCGTCCACGAACCCCTGGTCACCCTCGGCTACCTGGCCGCCGTCACCCACCGGATCCGGCTGGGCACCTCCGTCCTGGTGCTGCCGATGCGCAGCCCCTTCGTGGTGGCGAAGCAGGCCGCCACCCTCCAGCAACTCTCGGCGGGCCGGCTGGCCCTGGGGGTGGGCATCGGCTGGGACCGCGCCGAGTTCGCGGCCGTTGGCGCCGACTTCGAGCGGCGCGCGGCCCGCACGGACGAGGCGCTGCGGCTGCTGCGCCATCTCACCGAGGGCGGGGACGGGCCGTTCGAGGGCGAGTTCCACGGGTACGAGCGCGGCGTGTTCGCCCCGCACCCGGCGCCCCGGCTGCACCTGATGACCGGCGGCACCTCCGCGCCCGCTCTGCGCCGGGCCGCCCGGTACGCGGACAGCTGGCAGGCGTTCGCGCTCACCCCGCCGGAGTTCGCCGACCGCGCCGCCCGGCTGCGCGAGCTGGCCGGCGCCCGGCGGGTGGCAGCAACCACCCGGATCGCGTGGACGGACGCCCGCACCACGGCGGCCGAGGCGCGCGCGTTCGGGGCGGCCGGGGCCGCGGCGGTGGCCGTGCACTTCGGCCCGGACGACGGCGGGTACGGGGAGCGGATGACGGCCCTGGCGCGGGAGTGGTCCGCCGGGTCCTGACCGCGGCCAACCGCCCGCGGACGTCCGCCGGTTGGCCCCTCACCCCCGCCGGTACCGGCCTGACCTGCTCCTCCGCGGCCCGTGGTGCCCGCCGCGGCATGAGATAGGTTCATCGTCCATGGATATCGCGATCAGATCCGGATACGTCGTTCCCGTCGCCGCCGAACCCATCGACGGCGGCACCGTCCTCATCATCGACGGCAAGATCGCCGCCGTGGGCCCCGACGCCGAGGTGACCGTCCCCGAGGGCGTCACCACGGTGGACGCGGCCGGCTCCTGGGTGCTGCCCGGCTTCGTCGAGGCGCACGGCCACATCGGTGTCCACGAGGAGGCCGAGGGCTGGGCCGGCCAGGACACCAACGAGATGACCGACCCCAACGGCGCCCGGCTGCGCGCCCTGGACGCCATCAACCCAGCCGACACCGGCTTCGCCGACGCCCTCGCGGGCGGCGTCACCAGCGCCGTCATCAAGCCCGGCTCCGGCAACCCGATAGGCGGTCAGACCGTCGCGGTGAAGGCCTGGGGCCGCACCGTGGAGGAGATGCTGATCCGCGAGCCGGTCAGCGTCAAGAGCGCGCTGGGCGAGAACCCGAAGCGGGTGTACGGCGAGAAGAAGCAGCTGCCCTCCACCCGGCAGGGCGTGGCGGCCGTCATCCGGGACGCGTTCACCCGCGCCCAGGACTACGCCGCCAAGCGGGCGCACGCCGAGGCCGAGGGCACCCCCTTCGACCGCGACCCCACCCTGGAGGTCCTCACCCGGGTGCTGGACGGCGAACTGCCCTGGTGCCAGCACGCCCACCGCGCCGACGACATCGCCACCGCGCTGCGGCTGGCCGACGAGTTCGGCTACCAGGTCGTCGTCAACCACGCCACCGAGGGCCACCTGATGGCGGACGAGATCGCCCGCCGCGACGTCCCGGTCATCACCGGCCCGCTGTTCACCACCCGCAGCAAGGTGGAACTGCGCCACCGCACCCTGGCGGGCCCCGGCATCATGGAACGGGCCGGCGTCAAGGTCGCGATCACCACCGACCACCCGGTGGTGCCGATCAACTTCCTGGTGCACCAGGTGACCCTGTGCGTCAAGGAGGGCCTGGAGCGCTCCACCGCGCTGCGCACCATCACCACCCACCCCGCCGAGATCCTGGGCCTGGACGACCGCGTCGGCTCGCTGACCCCCGGTCTCGACGGCGACGTGGTGATCTGGTCCGGCGACCCGCTCGATGTGATGAGCCGCGCCCAGCGGGTCTTCATCGAGGGCCGCGAGGTCTACACGTACGACGCGACGGCGCGCAAGGGCACCGTCCTGGACCCGTACTACCGCGAGGCGACGGTCTGATTCCCCGACCGGCCGGCCCCCGCACCGCACGGCGCTGGGCCGGCCGGTGCCTGCGGCATTGCGGTTGCGGCCTCCGGCACCGGCGGGGGAGGGTACGACGGTGGAAGCGCGAGAGATCGCCCTGCCCGTCGCCGGTGGGGGAGGGGAACTGGCCGCCATCGACTTCGGCGGGGGTTCCGGCGGGCCCGAGGTGCTGCTGGTGCACGGCAGCGGGCACAACGCCGCCGCCTGGACGGATGTCGCCGCCGAACTGGCGCCGCACTGCGGGCGGCTGGTCGCCGTCGATCTGCGCGGGCACGGCCGCACCGCCCTGGACTCCACCGCCGCCGACCAGTACTGGCGCGACCTCGGCGATGCCGTGGCCGCGCTCGGCTGGCAGCGGCCGGTCCTGGTCGGGCACTCGCTCGGCGGGTACGCCGTCACCGCCGCCACCGCGGCCGGGCTGATCGAGCCGGCCGCCGTGTGCACGGTGGACGGCCTGGTCCTGGACGACCGTGCCACCGCGGCCCGGCGGCACGCCGGCTGGCGCAAGCCGTCCGCGCACGAGGACCTGCGGGAGCTGTTCCGCTACGGCTGGCGGGCCACCGCCGACGAGCGCGACGCCCATGTCGAGGAGTGCGTGCGCCGGTCCCCGAAGGACTGGCTGAACTCCGGCGCCCGCCCCGGGCTGCTGCGGGAGCTGACGGCCCGCTCGTTCGTGCCGGACGGGGAGCACTGGGTACGCCGCCCGCTGATCGAGGAGATCGTCACGCTCAACACCGCCAACCCGGCGGACCCGGTGTACCCCTCCGTCGATGTGTACGACCTGCTGCACTGCCCGTTCACCGTCGTCCTGGCCACCCGGGGCTTCTACGCCCAGCGCCGCGCGGAGGTGGTGGCGCTGACCGAGGCCCGCCCCGAGCGCACCCTCATCGACATCGACTCCCACCACAACGTCCCCACCGCCCACCCGGCGGCCCTGGCGGCGATCATCAAAGGACTGCGATGACCTCCGGCACGCCCGGTCTCCCCGCCCCGACCTGCTGGCCCCGGCCTCGACGGCAGCGCCCCGTACGGCATCACCGCCAGCCCGGACGGGGCGCTGTGGTGGGTGGAGATCGCGGCCGGCCGCGTCGGGCGGATCACCACCGGCGGGGAGATCAGCGGCTTCCCGCTCCCCGATCCGGCCGCCAGGCCGCACGTCATCGCCGCCGATCCCACGGGTGACGGCTGCTGGTTCACCGAGTGGGGCGCCGGGAGCATCGGTCATGTCGCGCCCGACGGGACGTTCCGCCACGCGCGGCTGCCCGCTCCGGGCGCCGAGCCGCACGGACTGGCCGTGACGGCGGACGGTACCGTTTGGGCCGCTCTGGAGAGCGGCCGGCCGGCCCGGCTGCGGCCCGCCTGAACACCGGATCGGGCGGGCCGCAGCCGGCCCCAGCGGGAGCGATCGGTACGCGACCGGTACGCGGACGGCACCACGCCGCCCGCCGCCGGCGGTCCGTCAGGGGTTGACGGTGTGCGGCATCCAGGCCCGCAGGGGGCGCTGGATCAGCTCCCGGTAGCTGTGGTGGGAGGGGTTGCGCGCGGCATGGTCGCGCACCCAGTCCGCCACGTCCTGCTGGACGGTCGAGCGGGATGAGGTGCGGCGGCACACCGCGCACTGGGCGCCGAACGTGATGGGCTCGGCGTCCGGCTCCTCGTCCGGCGCGACGGTCCACGCCTGGAACTGGAACAGAGCACGGGTCACTTGGCGCCGCCTTCCTTGCTCAGGCGGTTGGCGGCGCTGAGCGCGTTGGCCTTGCGGACGTCGGCGCGCAGTTTCTCCGAGGTACGGGGGTGGGCCGGGGTGGGCGCGGCGGGAGGTGGGGTTGGTGCGGGGGTCATGCGGTGGGGTGCCCTTCTCCGGTTGAGCGGGGGGAAGCGGCCTCGCGAGGGCGCCACGTGCGATGGCGCAGAGCAACGGTACCGCGACCGTCCGCAGCACGGCAGCGGTTTCGCCGCGAACAGGTTGTGAAGAGGGGGCGTGTGGGGGCGCTGTGATGTGTGCGCCTGCCCCTACCGCGTGCGCCCGTCCGCCTGTCGTGCTTCGGTCCGTGCCGCCCGGCGGGCGAACACCTCGTCCCGCTGTTCGGCCATGGCGCGCAGCGCCCGTTTGCGCTCCCGCTGCGAGAGCCGGTCCACGTAGAGCCGCCCGGCCAGATGGTCGCTCTCGTGCTGGAGGCAGCGGGCGAAGTAGCCGCGCCCCTCCACGGTCAGCGGGTTGCCGTCCTTGTCCTTGCCGTGCACGGTGGCCAGATCGGGCCTGGCCACCGTCAGATACGGGCCGGGCACGGACAGGCAGCCCTCGGGCTCCTCGGCCAGGGTGGCCCCGGTGTCCGGTTCCACACTCGTCCTCCATCGGATAGCTGGCGAGGGGACCACGTGCGTTTACGGATGGGGGAATCGTTTCTCAGGGCTGTGTTGACCTTGACTGTGTTTCGCAGCCTGCATGATTGGCCTCGGCTAGATGTGTACCGTGTGTAGTGATTGCATGACTGGGGCGCTGAAGGTTGGCCAGTATTCCGGAGGTGTGTATGACTTGGGCCTGCACGTGGTGTGGTGCCCGAAATGCCGTCGTCGTGTGCTCGGTGGCCGGGTCGCGGCGCGGCTGCGTGAGCTGATCGAGGTTTCCCGCACCTCAAGAGCCGGATGCCCATGCTGTGGTCGTCGTGGTTCTTCGTCGCCTCAGCCGGCGCCGTCTCGGCGGACACGGTGGAGAAGTA
>NZ_FPAB01000012.1 GCF_900116145.1 Streptomyces harbinensis
GTCAGTACGGTACCGGCGCGGTCGACGAGCAGGGCCATCTCGTACCCCACCAGACCGATGTCCGCCTCCGGATGCGCCAGCACCGCCAACGACGAACCATCCGAGATCGACATGATGAAAAGGAACCCACGCTCCATCTCCACCACCGTCTGATTCACCGCACCACCCTCGAAGATCCGCGACGCACCAGCCGTCAACGACGTCAGACCCGACGCCACCGCAGCCAACTGATCCGCACGATCCCGGGGAAAACCCTCGGACAACGCCAGCAGAAGACCGTCAGCCGACACCACCACCGTATGCGACACCCCAGGAGTGTTCTCCACAAAGTTGGTGATCAACCAGTTCAGGTTCTGCGCCGCCTGGCTCATCGGGCTCACACTAACGCTCCTACTGGTATCTGGGGCCGGAGCCCCGATCGGTCCGGCCGGCCGTGGAATTGGCCTGGCGCCCCTGCTGAATTCCCCGGCGGAGATTGGTCAGCCGGCCCCGGACGGCGTCCGGTGCGCGGGAGACCTGCGGGCCCGTCGGGGCGGCCTGCTGCTGCGACTGCTGTGCGGCGCCCGCGACCAGGTTGGCGCGCGGGACCCGGCGGGGCAGTCCTGAGGTGGTGACCCCGCCGGCGCTCGGCTGGCGCAGCTGTCCCGCCTGACGCCCCAGTTCGTCGTTGGGGGACGGCCGCCAGGTGGGCGCGGGGCCCTGCGGTGCGGCGGCGGCCGGGGCAGCGGCGCGCGGGAACTCCTCGCGCGGCGTTGCGCCGTAGCCGTCGCCGGCGGCGTCGCCGCCCGTCGCGGCGGCCGGGGAGTCCGTACGGCCGGGGTGGCCGCGGACCGGAAGTCCCGCGCCGGTGTCCGTACCGGTCGCGGGCTGCTGCCCGGTGGGAGCGGGCGGCTCCATCCGCCGGGTCCCGAACCAGGTGGACTCCATCTCCTCGAAGATCGGCGTGCGTTCCGAGGAGTGCGGGCCACCGCCGGGCAGCGGATCGGTGAACGCGGCCGGCTGCGGCGGCTGGTGCCGCTCCGGCAGGGCGGACTGCGGCTGCCCGAGCACCGGGAACTCACCGGTCTCGGACGGGTACCGCTGGGGCTCCGGCGCCTGGCCGAGGGCCGGGAACTCGCCGGTGTCGGCGGGGTAGCCGCCGCGGCCCTGCCCGGCGCCCTGCCCCATGACGGGGAACTCGCCGGTGTCGGCGGGGTAGCCGCCGGGGTTCTGCTGGGGCTCCCGGTCCCGGCCGGGGTTCTGGCCCAGGGCCGGGAACTCGCCGGTCTCGGTGTATCCGGTGGGGCCCTGCCGGTCCGCGGCGGGCCGGCCGGTACCGAAGTCCTGGCCGCCCACCGCCGGGAACTCGGCCGTGTCGCCCGGGTAGCCGGGGCGGTCGCCACCGGGACGGCCGGGGTCGCCGCCCTGCGCCGGCGAGCGGAAGTCGCCGCCGCCGAAGGCGTCGAACTGCTGGGCGGAGCGGCCGGCGGGGTGGGCCGGACGCGGGGCGGGGCCGCTGGCCCCGGTGAAGCCGGGGCGGGCGTACTCGCCGGTGTCCGGCTCCTCGTGCCCGCGCGGTCCCTCACCCTGGTCGCCCACCACGGGTATTCGGCCGCTGTCCTCGACGCGGCTGGCCCAGCTGGGGCGGCCGGTACGGTCGACGCCGCCGTCCGCCGGAGCGCCGGCACCGCCGGGAGAGCCAGGACCGCCGGTCAGCCCGTCACGGCCCGCCTCGGCCGCGGAACCCGCCGGGGCGGGCGCCGGGGCGCCGGGGCCGCCCGCGGTGGCGGGGAAGGAGGCGTTGCCCGGGCGCGAGGGCAGGGCGGGGCGGTCCGGGCCGCCGGCCACCTGGCCGCGCGAGGCGGACGGTCCCTTGCCCAGGTTGGCCAGTCCACGGCCGCGGGCGCCGGGGCCGCCGGGGGCCTGCGGCCCGCCGGGTGCCCGGCCGCCGGGCGGCGTCTCGCGCTGCACGGTGGTGGTGGGCGGCGCGCTCGCGGCGCCCGGGGCACCGGGTGCGCCGCCGGGCATGCCGCCGCCCGGCTGCGGGCCGGGGCGCGGGGTACGGCCGGGGTTGCCCTGGGCCACCTCGGCCGGGAGCATCACCAGCGCGGTGGTGCCGCCGGAGTCGGAGGGGCGCAGCTGGATGCGGATGCCGTGCCGCAGGGACAGCCGGCCGACCACGAACAGACCCATCCGGCGCGAGACGGAGACATCCACGGTGGGCGGGTTGGCCAGCCGGTCGTTGATCTCGGCGAGGTCCTCGGGCGAGAGCCCGATACCGGTGTCGTGGATCTCGACCAGCACCCGGCCGTCCGGCAGCGCGTGACCGGTGACCTTGACCTTGGTCTGCGGCGAGGAGAAGGAGGTGGCGTTCTCCAGCAGCTCGGCGAGGAGGTGCACGAGGTCGTTGACGACCCGGCCGGCCACGTCCGTCTTGGGCACGGCGCTCAGCTCGATGCGCTCGTACTGCTCCACCTCGGAGGCGGCGGCGCGCAGCACGTCCACCAGCGGCACCGGCCTGGTCCACCGGCGGCCGGGCTCCTCACCGGCGAGGACCAGCAGATTCTCGCCGTTGCGGCGCATGCGGGTGGCGAGGTGGTCCAGCTTGAAGAGCGAGGAGAGCTGGTCGGGGTCGGCCTCGCGGGACTCCAGTTCGGAGATGAGCGAGAGCTGACGCTGGATGAGGCCCTGGCTGCGCCGCGAGAGGTTGGTGAACATCGCGTTGACGTTCCCCCGCAGCAGGGCCTGTTCACCGGCCAGCCGGACGGCTTCGCGGTGGACGTCGTCGAACGCCTCGGCCACCCGGCCGATCTCGTCGCGGGTGTGGACACCGACGGACTGCACGGAGGTGTCGACATCCTCGGGCTCCGCCTCGGACATCTGGCGGACGACCTCGGGGAGCCGCTTGTGGGCGACCTCCTGCGCGGTGTCCTGGAGGCGGCGCAGCGAGCGGACCATGGAGCGGGCCACCACGAAGGCGCCGACCAGGGAGATGCCGAGGACGAGCACCACGACGGCGCCGTTGAGGATGGCTTCCTGCTGCGCCTCGTTGCGCAGGTCGCGGGCCTGCTCCTCCATCTCGGTGATCAGGGTCCGCTCGATCGCGTTCATCGCGTCGATCTTGGTGCGGTCCTGGTCGAACCAGTCGCGGTACGAGCGGTCCTGGCGCTGGATGCCGTCCAGGGCGGCGAAGACCGTGTCGCGGTACGTGTCCGCGGACACGACGTTGACGATGCCGCCCTCCAGCGGGTCGAGCAGGCCGGTGGCGGCGACGTCGTCGCCGTAGATCTGGGTGAAGCTGTTGAGGGCGGCCGATTCGCTGGCCGCGTGGGTCTTGCCGTAGCGCCAGTCGCTGGGCGACAGGCCCATCTCGTCGCCGTCGCGCTCACCGCGGGCGAGTCCGGCGGTGATGACGGCGCGCTGGATGGAGGCGTGCTCCTTGGCGGCCGAGAAGGTGGCCAGGGCGCGGGTGGAGCGGATCATCTCGCTGTTGCTGGTGGCCTGGGCCATGTCCTGGGACAGCGAGAGCAGCGCGTCGATCAGGTCGCTGTAGCGCATGATCGTCTGCGAGACGTACTCCGGGTCGGCGTACGCCTCGTCCCGGATCTCCTTGATGCCGGTGAGCTGCCGGCTGATGTCCAGGACGGTGGCCTGGACGCCGCGCATGACCTCGTCGTCGGCGGTGATCGCGTTGGTGGCGTCGCTGAAGGCGGCGCGCGCGTCGTCCGTCCGCTCGCGGGCGGTGGCGATCTCGTCGCTCTTGGCGCTCATGCCCGCGACCAGCGGACCGGCCGAGCGGTCGCGCTCCTCCTGGAGCGCGGCGGCGAGCAGCGTCGCCTGCTGGGTCATGTCGGTGAGCAGCTGCATGGTGTCCAGCTGCTCGATGTCGTCCATCGAGGACTGGATCCGCAGGCCGCCCAGCACGGTGGCGGCCATCACGGGGAGGGCGATCAGCGAGACCAGGCGGGTGCTGATGCGCCAGTTGCGCAGCGCCAGCCGGGATCCGGCCCGGCTGGGTCCTCTGGACTCGGCGGGTGCCGCGGGGTCGTCCTGGGTGGCGCTCCGGTCGGCCGGGGCCTCCCCGCTACCGGGCGCGGAGCGCGCCGGGTCGCCGCCGGAGGCAGATCCGCCGGAGGAGCCACGCTGTGTGGCACCACCCTGCTCCGGTTCCCCCGCAGCGCTGCCTTCCCTCTTGAAACGTCCCTGCACTATGCGTCGCAACCTCTGGACCAGGCGTCGCGCCGCGATGCGGCGTGACGGTATCGAGCCAGGGGCATACGACCCCCCGGCGGTCGTCGGTAACCGGCGTGTCCGGTGTTCAGCCAGCGCGTGACGCTTGGGGCGCGCCCTGCACATGAGCTCGTGTCACGCGGCGGTCCGTGGAATTCCAGCACAGTGGCCGATCTCCAACAAGGGCCCGGAATGGTCCCGTGACATCTATGACGCTCCGGAGGCATCCCGCTACCTCCCGTGGAAGCGCGGAGCAGGCATAGCGGACATTTCTCCACCACATCGCCATCGAATCGATACACCAGCACCCGGGCCGACCGAGGCGATGTGTACGGTTTTCCCCACTGTGCACCTGTTTCCGATGCCCGAACTGGCGTCTGCTATGCGGCTTTTGACCTGGGGCTCGTGAGGAAAATCACAGATGGGCCGTGGCCGATAAGGAACGCTCGGGGGTATACGGCACCTAGTGTCAGGCTTTACAAGCAGCCGTTCGATCTAAGGTCATCCGTGAAGAGCACCCTCAGCGTCCGCTCCACCGCCAACCCCCGGCGCACCACCCTCGCCCACCTGCGGGACGCCGACGAGCTGACGCCCGCCCCCGTCACGTACTCCGCCTCCGAGGAACTGCCCGGCAGCACCGCCAACCCGCGCCGCACCATCCTCGACAAGGCCCCGGACGCCGCCTGAGCGCGCGCCCGCGCACACCCCGCCGTCCGCCCACGGCACAGGGCGGGCCGGACACCGATCCCCGGTGTCCGGCCCGCCCTCGCGTTTCCCGGCTGTCCGGCCTGGCTCAGCCCTGCCAGCTGTGCGGCGCCCGGAAGCCCGGCGTCCGCTCCAGCCGCCGCCAGCCGGCCGTGCTGCGGCCGGCGGCGAAGTGCCCGGGTCCGGCCACCGTCGCCGGGGCCTGCGCGGCGCGGGCGATCAGCAGCGCGGTCACCGCCGCCAGTTCCTCATCGCTCGCGGCGCCCTTCTCCACCCGCACCAGCTTGCTGTCCACGCCCGTCTCCATCCCCGTCTCCGTGCTCATCTGCGGTCTCTCCTCGGTGGTCGCCGGACCCGTCACTGCGGCGGGTTGCCGTGCTTGCGGGCGGGCAGGTCGGCGTGCTTGCTGCGCAGCATCGCCAGCGACTGGATCAGCACCGCGCGGGTCTCGGCGGGGTCGATCACGTCGTGCACCAGCCCGCGCTCCGCGGCGTAGTACGGGTGCATCAGCTCGGTCTTGTACTCCTTGACCAGCCGGGCCCGGGTCGCCTCGGGGTCCTCGGCGGCGGCGATCTGCCGGCGGAAGATGACGTTCGCCGCGCCCTCCGCGCCCATCACCGCGATCTCGTTGGTCGGCCAGGCGTAGGTGAGGTCGGCGCCGATGGTCTGCGAGTCCATCACGATGTACGCGCCGCCGTACGCCTTGCGCAGCACCACGGAGATGCGCGGCACGGTCGCGTTGCAGTACGCGTACAGCAGCTTGGCGCCGTGCCGGATGATGCCGCCGTGCTCCTGGTCCACGCCGGGCAGGAAGCCGGGGACGTCCAGCAGGGTGACGATCGGGATGTTGAAGGCGTCGCACAGCTGGACGAAGCGGGCGGCCTTCTCGGAGGCGTGGATGTCCAGCACCCCGGCCAGCGACTGCGGCTGGTTGGCGACGATGCCGACCACCTGGCCGCCGAGCCGGCCCAGCGCGCAGATGATGTTGGTGGCCCAGCGCTCGTGGACCTCCAGGAACTCGCCGTCGTCGACGAGTTCCTCGATGACGGCGCGCATGTCGTACGGGCGGTTGCCGTCCGCCGGGACCAGGTCGAGCAGCGCGTCGCCCGAGCGGTCGGCGGGGTCCTCGGTCTCGGCGGCCGGCGGGTTCTCGCGGTTGTTGGAGGGCAGCAGCGACAGCAGGAACCGCACCTCCTCCAGGCACGACTCCTCGTCGTCGTAGGCGAAGTGCGCCACCCCGGAGGTCTCGGCGTGCACATCGGCGCCGCCCAGCCCGTTCTGGGTGATCTCCTCGCCCGTGACGGCCTTGACCACGTCCGGTCCCGTGATGAACATCTGCGAGGTCTCACGGACCATGAAGACGAAGTCGGTCAGCGCCGGGCTGTAGGCGGCGCCGCCCGCGCAGGGGCCGAGCATCACGGAGATCTGCGGGATGACCCCGGACGCCTTGGTGTTGCGCTGGAAGATGCCGCCGTAGCCGGCCAGCGCCGAGACACCTTCCTGGATCCGGGCGCCGGCGCCGTCGTTGAGGGAGACCAGCGGAGCGCCCGCCGCGATGGCCATGTCCATGATCTTGTGGATCTTCTGGGCGTGCGCTTCCCCGAGCGCCCCGCCGAAGATCCGGAAGTCGTGCGCGTAGACGAAGACGGTACGGCCGTGGACGGTGCCCCAGCCGGTGATGACACCGTCGGTGTAGGGGCGCTTGGCCTCCAGACCGAAGCCGGTGGCACGGTGCCGGCGCAGCCCTTCGACCTCCTGGAAGGAGCCTTCGTCCAGCAGCAGCTCGATCCGCTCCCGGGCGGTCAGCTTGCCCTTGGCGTGCTGTGCCGCGGTCGCCTTCTCGCTGGGACCACGGCCGATCTCGTCACGGATGGCGTGCAGCTCCGCGACGCGGCCCCGGGCATCGGGTGCGGCCACGGGCGTCAGGGACTCTTCGGTCATGTAAAGACCCTATGAAACGCCGGGAGCGAACGCTCTCGTCAGATCTGTACAGTCTCCGCCGTCATTTCGTGGTCGCCCTGTACAGAACCAACGGTTTCCGGGGCAATGGTGCAGCGAAGTACCACAGGAGAGCCGGGGGGAACTGGAGGAACCCTATAAGTCCGCTCGTTCCCCCCGGTCCGGCTCACTCCGTGGGACGCAGCCCGGCCCGCAGCAGACCGTAGGTGTAGGCATCCTCCAGCGCCTGCCAGGAGGCGGCGATCACGTTGTCCGCCACGCCGACGGTGGACCACTCGCCCTCGCCGTCGCCGGTGGTGATGAGGACCCGGGTGGTGGACTGGGTGCCCGCCCGGCCGGCCAGGATGCGCACCTTGTAGTCCACCAGCTGGAGCCGGGCCAGCTCCGGGAAGGTGCGCTCCAGTCCGCCGCGCAGCGCCCGGTCCAGGGCGTTGACGGGGCCGTTGCCCTCGCCGGTGGCGACCACCCGTTCGCCCTTGGCCCACAGCTTGACGGTGGCCTCGTTGTCGAGGGTGCCGTCCGCCCGCTGATCGGTGATGGCGCGCCAGGACTCCAGCCGGAAGAACCGGGCGGCGCGGCCGGTGACCTCGTCGCGCAGCAGCAGTTCGAAGGAGGCGTCGGCGGCCTCGTAGGTGTAGCCCTTCGCCTCCTGTTCCTTGACCCGGGCGACGATCCGGCCCACCAGGTCGCGGTCGCCCTCCAGGTCGTAGCCCAGCTCGCGGCCCTTCAGCTCGACGGAGGCGCGGCCGGCCATGTCGGAGACCAGCATCCGCATGGAGTTGCCGACCAGCTCGGGGTCGATGTGCTGGTAGAGGTCGGGGTCCACCTTGATCGCGGAGGCGTGCAGCCCGGCCTTGTGCGCGAAGGCGGACAGACCGACGTAGGGCTGGTGGGTGCTGGGGGTCAGGTTGACGACCTCGGCGATGGCGTGCGAGATGCGGGTCATCTCCTTGAGCGCGCCGGGCGGCAGCACCCGCTTGCCGTACTTCAGCTCCAGGGCGGCGACCACCGGGAAGAGGTTGGCGTTGCCGACCCGCTCGCCGTAGCCGTTGGCGGTGCACTGCACATGGGTGGCGCCGGCGTCCACGGCGGCGAGGGTGTTGGCGACGGCGCAGCCGGTGTCGTCCTGGGCGTGGATGCCGATCCGGGCGCCGGTGTCGGCGACGACGGTCCGCACGGTGGCCTGCACCTGGGCGGGGAGCATGCCGCCGTTGGTGTCGCACAGGACGACGACGTCCGCGCCGGCCCCGGCGGCGGCGCGCACCACGTCCAGGGCGTAGCCGGGGTTGTCGGCGTAGCCGTCGAAGAAGTGCTCGCAGTCGACGAAGACCCGGCGGCCGGCCGCGCGCAGATGGCGCACGGTGTCGGCGATCATGGCGAGGTTCTCCTCGGGCGTGGTGCGCAGGGCCAGCTCGACGTGTTTGTCGTGGGACTTGGCGACCAGGGTGACGACGGGGGCGCCGGAGTCCAGCAGGGCCTGGACCTGCGGGTCCTCGGCGGCGGTGGTGCCGGCCTTGCGGGTGGCGCCGAAGGCCACCAGGTGGGCGTGGCGCCAGGGCAGCTCGCGGGCGCGGCGGAAGAACTCGGTGTCGCGGGGGTTGGCGCCGGGCCAGCCGCCCTCGATGAAGCCGACGCCGAAGTCGTCGAGGTGGCGGGCGATGGCCAGCTTGTCGGCGACGGTGAGGTGGATGCCCTCGCGCTGGGCGCCGTCGCGCAGGGTGGTGTCGAAGACGTGGAAGCCGTCGTCGGGGGCGTCCGGGGCGGCGGGGGTGGCCGGTGTGGTCATGGTGGTGGCTCCTGCGGAGGATGCGGTTCTGGTCGGCTCCACTGCCCTGCTCCCGTCCGGCCGTGTGTGGGGCCGGGAAACGAAAAGACCTCTCGCGGATGCGAGAGGTCTGCGCGCGGGTCGAGGCACGGTGGCCGCGTCACCCGGTGGGGTGGGGCGGCGATCACTGCGGACCGGCGCGCTCATCACCAATAATCATCATGGCGAACGAGAGCACGGGCCCAGTGTGGCACAGGATGCCCTCGGTACCCGGGGTGTCTCACGATCCGGACGAGGGCCCGGCCGGCCGCCGCCCGGTGCGGCGGCGGTACGGGAGCGGGCGGGCGCCGCCGGTACGGGGCGGGGTGCCCGTATCCGTACCGGCGGCGGTGCGGCGCGGTGCCGCTGCGGCGGGGGTCAGCCCACCCGGTGCATCCAGCCGTGCGGGTCGGCGGCCTTGCCCTGCTGGACGGCCAGCAGGGCCTCGCGCAGCCGCAGGGTGATGGGGCCCGGCTCGCCGTCGCCGATCGTCCAGGCGGCGCCGGAGGACTTCACCGAGCCGACCGGGGTGATCACGGCGGCGGTGCCGCAGGCGAAGGTCTCGGTGAGGGACCCCTCGGCGCACTCGCGCTCCCAGTCCTCGATGGAGATCCGGATCTCGCCGGTGGCGTAGCCGAGATCGGCGGCGATGGTCAGCAGCGAGTCGCGGGTGATCCCGGCCAGCAGGGTGCCGGTCAGCTCGGGGGTGACGATCGTGGCGTCCTCGCCGGAGCCGCGCACGAAGTAGAGGTTCATGCCGCCCATCTCCTCGACCCAGCGGCGCTCGACGGCGTCCAGCCACACCACCTGGTCGCAGCCGTGGTCGACGGCCTCGGCCTGGGCGAGGAAGGACGCGGCGTAGTTTCCGGCGAACTTGGCCGCGCCGGTGCCGCCGGGGGCGGCGCGCACGTACTCCTTGGAGAGCCAGACCGAGACCGGCTTGACGCCGCGCGGGAAGTAGGCGCCGGCCGGCGAGGCGATCAGCACGAAGAGGTAGGAGCCGGCCGGCTCATTGATGCCGAGGCCGTCCTCGGTGGCGAACAGGAAGGGGCGCAGATACAGCGACTCCTCGCCGCCGTGCGGCGGGACCCAGGCGGCGTCCTGGGCGAGCAGCACCTCGATGGCCTCGACGAAGGTCTCGACCGGCAGTTCGGGCATGGCCATGCGGCGGGCGGAGTCCTGGAAGCGGCGGGCGTTGGCGTCCGGCCGGAAGACGCCGATGGAGCCGTCGGGCTGCCGGTACGCCTTGAGCCCTTCGAAGATGGACTGCCCGTAGTGCAGGGTCTTGTTCGCGGGGTCGAGCTGGAAGGGGGCGTACGGGGTGAGCTGCCCGTCGTGCCAGCCCCTGCCCTTGGTCCAGCGGAGCGTGACCATGTGGTCGGTGAAGTGGCGGCCGAAGCCGGGGGCGGCCAGCACGGCGTCGCGCTCCGCGTCCGACAGCGGGCTGGCGGAGGGCTTCAGGTCGAATTCGATCGGCGGCGTCGTCATGGTGAGCGCGTCCTTCGCTGAGTGGTGTGGCGGACCGCCGGTCCGTCCCCCGATGGATGCGGTACTAGGAAGTCCGAGCATCGGGAGGCGGTTCGGCCCCGCGTCCGATTATCGCGCGGGGCCGTACGGCATGCGTACGGCTGGCGGTCTCGATGGTGATGGTGGCACCCAGCGGCGGGTAAGCCCAGCCGCCGGGCGCGATGCGGGCCCGGCGGCGAGGGGGTGCGTGAGGTGAGCCGCGGGAGGGGGTGTCCGGTGGATAGCGCCGGTCAGGCCCGCGGGTCCTGGTGCGGTGCATCGCAAGGCGGAGGGTCGACCTCGTAGTGGGCTACTCGGTCGTGCCCGACAACGCAGCGAGGTGCCGTGCCAGGAGTTGCGGGCCAGGCGGGATCCACCGGACACCCCCTAGCCGGTTACGGAACCGGCTACGCGTACCGCGAGGGCGTCCCCGATGGTGTCGGTGTCACGCGGTGTGCCGTCGCGCTCCGCCAGGTCGGCGGTCACGGCGGCCTCGATCCGGCCGGCCTGCTCCTCGTAGCCGAGGTGGCGCAGCAGCAGGGCGACGGAGAGCACGGTGGCGGTGGGGTCGGCCGCTCCGGTGCCCGCGATGTCGGGCGCGGAGCCGTGCACGGGCTCGAACATGGAGGGGAACTCACCGGTGGGGTTGATGTTCCCGGAGGCGGCGAGCCCGATGCCGCCGGTGATGGCGGCGGCGAGGTCGGTGAGGATGTCGCCGAAGAGGTTGTCGGTGACGATGACGTCGAACCGCTCGGGCTGGGTGACGAAGAAGATCGTCGCCGCGTCGACGTGCAGGTAGTCGGTGGTGACCTGCGGGTACTCCTGGGCGACGCGGTCCACCGTGTTCTTCCACAGGTGGCCGGCGTGCACCAGGACGTTGTTCTTGTGGACCAGGGTCAGCTTCTTGGCGGGGCGGGCCGCGGCGCGCTCGAAGGCGTCGCGGACCACGCGCTCGACGCCGTAGGCCGTGTTGACCGACACCTCGGTGGCGACCTCGGCGGGGGTGCCGGTGCGCATCGAACCGCCGTTGCCGACGTAGGGTCCCTCGGTGCCCTCGCGCACCACCACGAAGTCGATGGCGGGGTTGCCGGCCAGCGGGGTGGGCGTGTTCGGGAAGAGGACGGAGGGGCGGAGGTTGACGTAGTGGTCGAAGGCGAAGCGCAGCTTCAGCAGCAGACCGCGCTCCAGCACGCCCGAGGGCACGCCCGGGTCGCCGATGGCGCCCAGCAGGATGGCGTCGTGGCCGCGCAGCCGCTCCAGGTCGGCGTCCGGGAGGGTCTCCCCGGTGGCGTGCCAGCGCTTGGCGCCCAGATCGTAGGTGGTGGTCTCCAGCTTGACGTCGGAGGGCAGGGCTGCCGCGAGGACCTTGAGGCCCTGGGCCACCACCTCGGGGCCGATGCCGTCGCCGGGGATCACTGCGAGATCGATGCTGCGCGCCATGCGGAGGACCATACGCCGGGTCCCGGCCAGCGGACGTATGACGTCCACGATCCGGACAGCGGCGCGGCGGTGCGGTGCGGCGTCAGTGGGCGGGCAGCGGGGCTCCGCCGTTGTCCCGGCGGTCGAGGGCGCGCTGGAGCGCAGCGGCGGCGCGGCGGCGGTTGGCGTCGTCGCGCCCGGCGAGGGCGCGGGGGATACGGGGGGCGATGCGCGGGGTGCGGGCCTCGGCGGGAGCGGCCGGCGCGGCGGGCGTGGCGAACGTGTCGTCCATGGCGGATCGGCTCCAGGGGTGAGGGTGAGGCGGGGGCTGCCGCAGGGGGCGGGCCGGGTGCCGCGGGGATCGCCCGCGCCGTCGCACCTGACCGGAGCGTCCGCACGCTGGATGGAGCGTCACTGTCGGCTTCTACAAAAGTAGCGGCCCGCAGCAGTGATGTCCCGCCAGATACTCGACCGTCCTAGTATGTGAGACGGGAACGGCCCCGGCGGTCACTTCCGTGCACCACCGGGGCCGTTCCCGACCGTTTCCGATCAGCCCATGTGCGGATAGCGATAGTCGGTCGCCGGCACCTGGGTCTCCTTGATGGAGCGCGGCGAGGTCCAGCGCAGCAGGTTGAACTTGGAACCGGCCTTGTCGTTGGTGCCCGAGGCCCGGGCGCCGCCGAACGGCTGCTGCCCGACGATCGAGCCGGTGGGCCGGTCGTTCAGATAGAAGTTGCCCGCCGCGAACCGCAGCCTCTCGCTCGCCGCCGCGGCCACCGCCCGGTCCCGCGCCAGCAGCGCCCCGGTCAGCGCGTACGGGGCCACCGACTCCATTTGCTCCAGCATCGTGTCGAAGGCGTCGTCCTCGTAGACGTGCACCGCGACGATCGGCCCGAAGTACTCGGTGGTGAAGACCTCGTTCTCCGGATCGGAACAGGTCAGCACGGTGGGCCGCACGAACCAGCCGACCGAGTCGTCACAGGTGCCGCCCGCCACGATCTCACAGGAGGGGTCCGCCTTCGCCCGCTCGATCGCCGCCTTGTTCTTGGCGAACGCCCGCGCGTCGATGACCGCCGACATGAAGTGCGACAGATCGGTGGGGTCGCCCATCGACAGCCCCTCCGTCTCGGCCACCAGTTCCTCCCGCAGCCCGCCCTCCCACAGCGAACGCGGGATGTACGCCCGGGAGGCCGCCGAGCACTTCTGCCCCTGGTACTCGAAGGCGCCGCGGGTGATCGCCGTCTTCAGCACCGCCGGATCGGCGCTGGGGTGCGCCACGATGAAGTCCTTGCCGCCGGTCTCACCGACGATCCGCGGATAGCCCTTGTACCGCTCGATGTGCGTGCCGATCTCCCGCCACAGGTACTGGAAGGTGGCGGTCGAACCGGTGAAGTGCACCCCCGCCAGATCCGGGTGCGGCAGCGCCACCTCGGAGACCTCCTTGCCGTCCCCGGTCACCAGGTTGATGACGCCCGGCGGCAGCCCCGCCTCCTCCAGCAGCTCCATCAGCAGCACCGCCGCGTGCGTCTGGGTCGGCGACGGCTTCCACACCACCACATTGCCCATCAGCGCCGGGGCGGTGGGCAGATTGCCGGCGATCGCGGTGAAGTTGAACGGGGTGATGGCGTAGACGAAGCCCTCCAGCGGGCGGAAGTCCAGCCGGTTCCACACGCCCTTGGGCTGCACCAGCGGCTGCTCCGCCAGGATCTCCCGGGCGAAGTGCACATTGAACCGCCAGAAGTCGATCAGCTCGCACGGCGCGTCGATCTCCGCCTGCTGCACCGTCTTGGACTGGCCCAGCATGGTGGAGGCGGCGATCGTCTCCCGCCACGGCCCCGAGAGCAGCTCGGCGGCCTTGAGGAAGATCGCCGCCCGCTCGTCGAACGGCAGCTCCCGCCAGGCGGGCGCCGCCGCCAGCGCGGCGTCGATGGCGTCCCGGGCGTCGTCGCGGGTGGCGTTGGCGTACGTGCCGAGCCGCGCGCTGTGCTTGTGCGGCTGCACCACGTCGAACCGCTCGCCCGCGCCCATCCGCTTGACCCCGTTGATGGTCATCGGCAGCTCGATGGGGTGGTCCGCCAGCTCCTTGAGCTTGCGCTCCAGCCGGGTGCGCTCCGCCGAACCGGGCGCGTAGGTGTGGACCGGCTCGTTGACCGGCGGGGGCACCTGGGTCACAGCGTCCATGGCCGTGTACTCCTTCGGGGTGAGGGGGCGGTCAGCCCCGGGTCAGCAGGGAACGGGCGAAGAAGCCGAGGTTGGCCGGCCGCTCGGCGAGCCGGCGCATGAAGTAGCCGTACCAGTCGGTGCCGTACGGGACGTACACCCGCATCGTGTGGCCCGCGCGGGCCAGCCGCAGCTGCTCCTCGGTGCGGATCCCGTACAGCATCTGGAACTCGTAGCCGTCCACGTCACGGCCCGCCCGCCGCGCCAGTTCCTCGGCGATGGCGATCAGCCGCGGGTCGTGGGTGGCGATCATCGGATGGGCGCCGCCGGTGAACAGGATGCGCAGCGCGCGCACATAGGCCAGGTCCACCTGCCGCTTGTCCTGGTACGCCACCGAGGCCGGCTCCCGGTAGGCGCCCTTGACCAGCCGCACCCGGCAGCCCGCGGCGGCCAGCGCGCGGCAGTCGTCCTCGGTACGGAAGAGATACGACTGCACCGCCACCCCGGTGCGCGGGAACCGGCCGCGCAGCGCCGCCAGCACGGCCAGGGTGCCGTCGACCGCCGTGTGGTCCTCCATGTCGAGGGTGACCATCGTCCCGGCCTCCTCGGCCGCGGCCAGCACCGGCTCCACCGAGCGCAGCGCGAACTCCTCGCCGCCGCCCGGCAGCCGCAGCCCGAACGCCGACAGCTTCAGCGACAGCTCGGCCCGCTGCCCCCAGCCCTCGGCGCGCAGCCCCTCAAGCAGCGCGAGATAGGCGTCCCTGGCCTGCGTCACCTGGCCCTTGTCGGTGACGTCCTCCCCCAGATGGTCCAGGGTGACCGCGAGACCGGCGCCGGTCAGCTCGCGCACCGCGGCGAGCGACTGGTCCAGCCGCTCGCCCGCGACGAAACGGTCCACGACCGGGCGGGTCAGCGGGGTGGCGGAGACGGCCCGCCGGATGGCGTCGCTGCGCGCCGCCGCGAGAAGCACGGGTCCCAGCACGGGCACCTCACCTTTCGGACACCAGAAGAAACTCGGCTCTCCGCAACCTAGGCAGCGCCCGGCCATCGGGCCTATCAACAGATGTCTGTCGCCCGGGGTACCGGTGTCAGACATCTGTATGAGAATGGTGCGGGCAAGGGCGGCGGGACGCGACGCGGGGGCGGCGGGAGAGGGACGGAGACCGGGTGGAACCCGATTACCAGGAGCTGATCGACGAGGTGTCGGCCCAGCTCGGCACCCCGGCCACGCTGGAGGGCCGCGACTTCGCGCTGATCGCCTTCGGCGCCCACGACAGCGCGGACGACCGGGTGATGGACCCGGTACGCACCCGCTCGATCCTGCACCGGCGCTCCTCGGCGGAGGTCCGGGCGTGGTTCGAGCGGTTCGGCATCGCCCGGGCGCGCGGCCCGGTCCGCATCCCGCCCGACCCGGCCGCCGGGGTACGTACCGGGCGGATCTGTCTGCCCGCCCGCCACCACGGCGTGGTCTACGGCTACATCTGGCTGGTCGACGACGGCGCCCTGGAGCTGACCGACCCCCGGCTCTCCGATGCCCAGGCCACGGCGGAACGCATCGGCGCCCTGCTGGCCCGCTCCGCCGGGCTCGGCGGCCGGCTCGGGGCGCTGCTGCACACCCTGCTGACCAGCCCGCAGCGGGAGGCGGCGGCCGGCGAACTGGCCCAGGCGCTCGGCCCGGCGGGCGGCGGCCCGCTCACCCTGGTGGTGGCGCTGCCGTGGGACGAGGGCGCGCCGGGGCTGCCCGGGGCACTGGCCGTGTGCCCGCTGGAGGGGTCACTGGCGGCGCTGGTCCGGCCGCCCGCCGCCCGGGCGGTGGCGGAGCGGCTGTCCGGCCCGGCGGTGGCGGCGGGCATCGGGGCACCGCGCGGCGCGACCGCCGAGCTGCCGGACGCCTGGCGCGAAGCGCTCGGCGCGGCCCGGGCGGCCCGTGCCGAACCGGCGCTCGGCCCCGTCGCCCACTGGTCCGCCATCGGCGCCTACCGGCTGCTCACCGCGCTCCCGCCGGCCGCCCCCGATCCGGTGGCGGGCGCGCTGCTCGACCCGGCCCACCGGGAGCTGGCCAGGACCGCCGAGACCTATCTGGACCAGGCCGGCTCCCCCGCCCGCACCGCGACCGCGCTCGGCATCCACCGGCAGACGCTGTACTACCGCCTCACCCGGGTGGAACACCTCACCGGCCTCGACCTGGCCGACGGCACCCACCGGCTGCTGCTCCACCTAGCCCTGAAGGCGGCCCGACTGCACGCCGCCACGGAGCACGACGGGGCGGGGGGCGAGGGCTGACCGGGGGCGGAGGACTGACCGGGGCCGGGGGGGTGACCCGGGCCTCGGCGGCTGACCGGGGCGGGGTGCTGACCCGGGCCGGGAGCTGACCGGAGCGGGGAGGTTGACCCGGGCCGGGGGCTCATCGGGGCCGGGAGCTGACCGCCGCAGGGGGCCGGCCCGGGGGCCGAGGGCCGGCCCAAGGCTCGGGGGCGGCGGCCGATGCCCTCTGCCGCCGCGCCCCTCGCGCGTGGTCCACTGCCGGACATGCCCCTGCTGCTGCTCGACCTCGACAACACCCTCATCGACCGGGACGCCGCCTTCCGCGCGGCGGCTGCCGCCTTCCTCACCGAACACGCGCTGCCCGGCGACGACCTGGAGTGGCTGATGCGGCTGGACGCCGGCGGCTACGGGCTCCGGGACGACATCGCCGCGGCCCTGGCCGGCCGCTACGGGGACGCCCTCCCCGAGGGCGCCGTCCTCGCCTTCCTCGACCGGGGCGGCGCCGATCGCGTGGTGCTGGCGCCGGCGGTCCGCACCGCCCTGGACGAGGCCGTCGCCGCCGGCTGGACCTGCGCGATCGTCACCAACGGCACGGTCGCCCAGCAGGAGCGGAAGATCCGCGGGACCGGGCTGGACGGCCTCGTCCACGGCTGGGTCGTCTCCGAGGCGCTCGGCTGCAAGAAGCCCGACCCGGAGATCTTCCGCGCGGCGGCCGTCGCCACCGGCGCGGAGCTGTCCGGCGCCTGGGTCGTCGGTGACTCGCCGCACGCCGACGTGCGCGGGGCGCACGCCATCGGGGCGCGCAGCGTGTGGGTGTCGGGCGGCCGGGCCTGGGCCGAGGCGGCGTACCGGCCCACCCACGTCGCCGAACACGTCGTCCCGGCCATCCACCACGTCATCGGCGCGCCGCGCTGAGCCCCGGGCGGCACCGAGGGCGCGGGGCCGGACGGAGCGCCGCGGCGGTCAGTCGACGCCGGTGATCTCCGCCAGCTCCAGATTGTTGTTGCCGCCCTCAACCCGCTGGGAGCGGATCAGCCCCAGCTCCTTCGCGTAGTACTTCTCGGTGACCACCCCGGGATCGAGCCGGCTGGACTCACGGATCTTCAGCACCTCGCTGAACTGGCCCAGGCTGATCGTGAGGTCCTCGCTCATGCTGATCACCTGCCCCTCGTC
Organism: Streptomyces harbinensis; assembly: GCF_900116145.1. GTDB lineage: Bacteria > Actinomycetota > Actinomycetes > Streptomycetales > Streptomycetaceae > Streptomyces > Streptomyces carpaticus. The sequence goes on from NZ_FPAB01000012.1 coordinate 17,201, forward strand.
CTCCGCGACGCCCGGTACGAACTCCTGCTGATAGATCTCCCCCACCATCGGTTCGGCGAGCATCACCACCCCCGGCTGCGCACCGTCGGTACCGGCCCGCCAACTCGCGTCCCCGCCGCCGGCGTCACGGCCGAAGTACCAGACGTTGCCGCCCTCGTCCTGGGCGTAGAACTGCCGCACCTCGGCGACCGGCTCGCCTTCGCACGTCCGCCGCTCGCGTACCACCAGGGTGGACACGCCCATGATCTCCTCCCGGTCCTGGGTCACCTCGGTCACCAGCGACGCCGGGCCGGTGGGGCAGATCCCGTCGAAGTGGTGCCCGGTGCCGGGGGCCAGCGGCAGATACGGGTTGTCGATCTCGTCCACGAACTCCGCCGGATCGATGGAGGGGGACGGCGCCGGGCTGGTGGGCGCGGGGCTCTCCTCCGCGACCCGGGAGGTGTCCTGCGAGCTCTGCGAACAGGCGGCGAGCAGCAGCAGGACGAGGAACGGCGCCACCGCCCGCCCCCGTGGTCCGCGCCGCGTGGCGGTGGTCACGATGCGTCACTCCCCAGGTCTCGGCACTCCGGAAGCCTCATGATCGGCCGTGGCCGGGCGCCGCCCGGCCCGCCCCGCCCGGCCGGCCACCCGGACGGCGCAGACGGCGTGCGGGAACGGTTTACGGGACGCGCGTCAGCCACTAACTTCAAGCGCGATGGGAGCGCTCCCATATCGCCTGGTGCCGCTCCCACGCCGCGAACACCCGCTCTCCCCCACGTCCCGAGAGGAACGATCCCGTGCGCACCCCACACCTCCCGCACGCGCGCTCCCGCAACCGGTCCCCCCGCCCCCGCCTGCTGTTCGCCGCCGCCGCGGCGACCCTGGGCGGACTGCTCTCCCTCGGTCTGCTCGCCCCGGCCCAGGGCGCCACGGCCCCGCCGCAGGAGGCGAGCGGCACCGCCGCCGACCTGCCCCAGGACACCGTCTTCCACAACTACCCGGGCGCCGTGCACGAATGGGTCGCCGCCAACCCCGGCGACGCGCGGCAGCAACTGATCGAGAGCCGGATCGCCTCCCAGCCGCAGGCCATCTGGTTCGCCACCTACCAGCCGACGTCGGTGACCCAGGACGTCGCCGCCGTCACCGGCGCGGCCGAGGCAGCCGGCGAGGTGCCGGTCCTGGTGCCGTACGTGCTGCCCGACCGGGACTGCGGCGGCGCATCGGCCGGCGGCGCGCCGGACTTCCCCAGCTATCTGAGCTGGACCCACGGGTTCGCCGCGGGACTGGGCAGCGGACCGGCGGTGGTGATCCTGGAGCCGGACGCGATCGCCCTCACCGACTGCCTCGACGACGCCCAGCTCCGCGCCCGGTACGCGGCGCTCGGCGAGGCGGCGGACATCATCCGCGCCGCGAACCCGCAGGCCCGGGTCTACTTCGACGCCGGGCACTCCGCCTGGCACAGCCCGTCAACGATCGCCCAGCGGCTGCGCGACGCCGGGGTCGAGGCCGGCAACGGCATCTACACCAACACCTCCAACTACCGCACCACCGCCGATGAGACGGCGTTCGCCGAAGCCGTCCTCGGCGAACTCGGCGACGCCCAGCTCGGCGCGGTCATCGACACCAGCCGCAACGGCAACGGGCCCAGCGGCAGCGAGTGGTGCGACCCGGTGGGCCGGCTGGTCGGCGAGAGCCCGACGGTGAACACCGGCAGCGCGCGGGTGGACGCGTATCTGTGGATCAAGCGCCCCGGCGAGCTGGACGGCTGCGCCGGGCCGGCCGGGCAGTTCTCCCCGGACTACGCCTACGAGCTGGCCGGCGGCTGAGCCTCGGCGCTGCCGCGCCGGGCCGTGACGAGGCCGGAGCCGGTGGGGTCCGGTACACCCCACCGGCGCCGGGCCGCCGCCGCACGGCCTTCCGTGCGGCGCCGCGTCGAACCGCCGCCGCACTCCGGACGGGCCCGGAGCCGCGCCACGCCGTGACGCCGCCGCGCACACCGCTCCGGTCCGGCGCCGCAGGCCGCCGCGCATCCACCCGGCCCCCCGCAGCGCCGCAGGCAGCCGGCGCGTGCGGCGGGCGGCCGAGCCCCGCGCCGCCGCGCCGCACCGCGACGACGCCGGGGTCCGACGCACACACCGGCCCAGGGCCGGGCGCGGTAACGCGCCGACGTGACGCCGGACCGACCGCCCGGGCCCACCTGCCGTGCCACCGCGCCACTGCCTGAGTCAGACCCCCACAACCTTCCAGGCCGCTGCTGCGCGCCGCAGGAGGCAGCCGGCGCGTGCGGCGGGCGGCCGAGCCCCGCGCCGCCGCGACGCACCGCGACGACGTCCGGGCCCGACGCATCACACCGGCCCCGCCCCGGCCCAGGGCCGCGCCGCCGCTCCGCACCGGACCGACCGCGGCCCGCCGCAGTGACACCGCTGCGCGCCGGGCCCGGCCTGCCTCCGGGGTCGGGCGCCGTACATTCGCCCGGCCGCTGGACGGCGGCGGGCGTGGCGATGGACGGCGCGGCCGGTCCGCACCCCGGCGGCCCCACGCCGCGCAGAGCGGCGGCGGTCGGTGGACGGCGGGCGTCGGGCCGGCGGCGGTGGTGCCCCGGCGGCGCCCTTCCGTGCGGCGGTGGCGCCCCGGCGCCGTTCCGTGCGGCGTCGCGGTGGGCGGACCAGCGGCGGTGGGCGGACCAGCCGCGGGTGGCGGGTCCCGCGTGGGGTTGCGGGCGTGGGCGCCTCGGCCGACCGTGGGAGGGGGGCCGTGCGCAGTGAGGAGGTCCGGTATGAAGGCCGTGCAGTACCGGGAAATCGGTGCCGCGCCGGAGGTGGTCACCGTTCCCGATCCCGAGCCGGGTCCCGGGCAGGTGCTGCTGAAGGTGTCGGCGGCCGGGGTGTGCCACTCGGACATCGCGGTGATGGAGTGGCCGGCCGAGAACTTCCCCTACCGGCTGCCGCTGACCCTCGGCCACGAGGGCGCCGGCGTGGTCGCGGCGATCGGCGCGGGCGTCACCGGGATATTCGAGGGCGATCCGGTCGCGGTGTACGGGCCGCAGGGCTGCGGGCGGTGCGCCAAGTGCTCCCAGGGCAAGGAGAACTACTGCACCCGGGCCGCCGAACTCGGCATCTTCCCGCCCGGTCTGGGCGCGCCCGGTGCCATCGCCGAGTATCTGCTGGTCGACGACGCCAGGTTCCTGGTGCCGCTGCACGGCCTGGACCCGGTGACCTCGGTGCCGCTCACGGACGCCGGCCTCACCCCGTACCACGCCATCAAGCGGTCGCTGCCCAAGCTGGTGCCCGGCAGCACGGCCGTGGTGATCGGCAGCGGCGGGCTCGGGCATGTGGCGATCCAGTTGCTGCGGGCGCTGAGCCCGGCCCGGGTGGTGGCGCTGGATGTGGCGGAGCCGAAGCTGGAGCTGGCCCGCTCGGTGGGCGCGCACGAGGCGCTGCTGTCGGACGACCGGGCGCCGGGGAAGGTCAGGGAGCTGACCGGTGGCCTGGGGGCGGAGGCGGTGTTCGACTTCGTGGGGGCGCAGCCCACGGTGACGGCGGCGGGTGCCATGGCGGCGGTGGAGGCCGATGTGACGATCGTGGGCATCGCTGGCGGTGCGCTGCCGGTGGGGATCGGCACCACGGCGTTCGAGGTGACGGTCTCCGCGCCGTACTGGGGCAGCCGGGCCGAGCTGGTCGAGGTGCTGGACCTGGCCCGGGCGGGCGCGATCGAGGTGGCGGTGGAGACCTACGGTCTGGACGAGGCGCCGCGGGCGTACGAGCGGCTGCACCGGGGCCAGGTGCAGGGCCGCGCGGTGATCCTGCCGAACGGCTGATCCGGCCGGGGGCGCGGGCGCGCCGGGTGCCTCCCGCGCGCCGGGTGCGGGAGGCACCCGGCGCGCGGGCCACGGTCAGCCGGTGGGCAGCCGGCTCAGTCGGTCAGGTCGACGCCACGCGCCGAGGTGGCGCCGATCTCCTGGGCGATCTCGGCGAGCACCTGGCCGGAGACGCTCTCGTCGAGAGTCAGCGCGATCAGCGCCTCGCCGCCCTCCTCGGCCCGCGCCACCTGCATGCCGGCGATGTTGATCTCCGACTCGCCGAGGATCCGCCCGAGGGTGCCGACGACGCCGGGGCGGTCGGTGTAGCGCAGGAAGGCCATGTGGTCGGCGAGGGCCAGGTCCACGGTGTGCTCGCCGATGCCGACGATCTTCTGCTGGTGCTTGGGGCCGGCCAGGGTGCCGGAGACCGACACGGTCTCACCGCCGGTCAGGGTGCCGCGCACGGTGATCAGGTTGCGGTGGTCGGGCGACTCGGAGCTGGTGGTGAGCCGCACCTCCACCCCGCGCTCCTGGGCGAACAGCGGGGCGTTGACGTACGAGACGGTCTCGGCCACCACGTCCTCGAACACACCCTTGAGGGCGGAGAGTTCGAGCACCTTCACATCGTGCTGGGTGATCTCGCCGCGCACCTCGACGTCCAGCCGCATGGCGACCTCGCCGGCCAGCGCGGTGAAGATCCGGCCCAGCTTCTCGGCGAGCGGCAGCCCCGGGCGTACGTCCTCGGCGATCACGCCGCCCTGGACGTTGACGGCGTCCGGGACGAGTTCGCCGGCGAGCGCGAGACGCACCGAGCGGGCGACCGAGATGCCGGCCTTCTCCTGGGCCTCGCCGGTGGAGGCGCCCAGGTGCGGGGTGCAGACCACGCTGTCGAACTCGAAGAGCGGGGAGTCCGTACAGGGCTCGGTGGAGTAGACGTCGAGGCCGGCGCCGGCCACCCGGCCCTCCTTGAGGGCGGACAGCAGCGCGGCCTCGTCGACGATGCCGCCGCGGGCGGCGTTGACGATGCGCACCGTGGGCTTGACCTTGTGCAGCGCCTCGTCGCCGATCAGACCCAGCGTCTCGGGGGTCTTGGGGAGGTGGACGGTGATGAAGTCGGCGGTCTCCAGCAGTTCGTCCAGCGGGAGCAGCTTGACGCCCATCTGCGCGGCGCGGGCGGGCTGGACGTAGGGGTCGTAGGCGACGATCTTCATGCCGAACGCGGCCATCCGCTGCGCCACGAGCACGCCGATGCGGCCGAGGCCGACGACGCCCAGGGTTTTCTCGGAGAGTTCGACGCCGGTGTATTTGCTGCGCTTCCACTCGCCGTTCTTCAGCGCGGCGTTGGCCTGCGGGATGTGCCGGGCGGTGGCCACCAGCAGGCCGCAGGCGAGTTCAGCGGCGGTGATGATGTTGGAGGTGGGGGCGTTGACGACCATCACGCCGGCCTTGGTGGCGGCGGCGACGTCGACGTTGTCCAGGCCGACGCCGGCCCGGGCGACGACGCGCAGCCTGCGGGCGGCGGCGATGGCCTCGGCGTCCACCTTGGTGGCGCTGCGGATGAGGATGGCGTCGACGTCGGCGATGGCGCTCAGCAGCTGCGCGCGGTCCGCGCCGTCACAGTGCCGGATCTCGAAGTCCGGACCCAGCGCTTCGACGGTGGCGGGGGAAAGCTCTTCGGCGATGAGTACGACGGGCTTGCTCACTGGTCTCACTGTCCTTTGCGGAAGGCCGCGTCCCGACGGCCGGAGGCGGTGGAGGTAGGCAGCCGCGTGGAGACGCACGACGCTGTGAGCCTGTGACGCGCTTGTGTGCTGGGTGCAGTGTATGCGGCGCGGTGCCGCTGCGGGTCGGGTTGGCCGCAGTGGCCGCTCGATCGAGCGAATCCCCGCGGACGGGGGGTGGTGCGGTACGACGGGGGCCGGAACGGGGCGGGCCGCGGCGGGGTCGGGGTACGACCTCCGCCGCGGCCGGCCTCGGCTGCTCAGTCCTGGTCGTCGACCCAGCTCATGAGCTTGCGCAGCTCCGCGCCCGTGGTCTCCAGCAGGTGGTCCTCGTCCGCCTTCTTGTACTCGTTGTACTTGGGCAGACCCGCGTTGTACTCCGCCATCCAGTTGTTGGCGAAGGTGCCGTCCTTGATCTCGGCGAGCACCCGGCGCATCTCGGCCTTGGTGTCCTCGGTGATGATGCGCGGGCCGGTGACGTAGTCGCCCCACTCGGCGGTCTCCGAGATGGACCAGCGCATCTTGCCCAGGCCGCCCTCGTACATCAGGTCCACGATGAGCTTCAGCTCGTGCAGGCACTCGAAGTACGCGATCTCCGGCTGGTAACCGGCCTCGACCAGCGTCTCGAAGCCGGCCTTGACCAGCGCGGAGGCGCCGCCGCACAGCACGGCCTGCTCGCCGAAGAGGTCGGTCTCGGCCTCCTCGGTGAAGGTGGTCTTGATGACGCCGGCCCGGGTGCCGCCGATGGCCTTGGCGTAGGAGAGGGCGAGCGCGAAGGCGTTGCCGGTGGCGTCGTTCTCGACGGCCGCGATGCACGGGACGCCGCGGCCCTCCTCGTACTGACGGCGCACCAGGTGGCCGGGGCCCTTGGGGGCGACCATGCAGACGTCCACACCGGCCGGGGGCTTGATGAAGCCGAAGCGGATGTTGAAGCCGTGGCCGAAGAACAGCGCGTCGCCGTCCTTCAGGTTGTCGCGCACGGACTCCTCGTAGATCTTGCCCTGGATCGGGTCCGGGACGAGGATCATGATGACGTCGGCCTCGGCGGCGGCCTCGGCGGGGGTGGTCACGCGCAGGCCCTGCTCCTCGGCCTTAGCGCGGGACTTGGAGCCCTCGTGCAGACCGACGCGGACGTCGACGCCCGAGTCGCGCAGGGACAGCGCGTGGGCGTGGCCCTGGCTGCCGTAGCCGAGGACCGCGACCTTGCGGCCCTGGATGATGGACAGGTCGGCGTCGTCGTCGTAGAACAGCTCGGCCACTTCGGTTGTCTCCTTGTTGTTACTGCTGCGGTGGTCGCGGCGTGCGTCCACCGTAGGTGGTGCGGTGGGTTGGGTGGGTCGGGATCTCGCCGTGCGGGCCGGTTGCCGCTAGGCGGATCGCTCCAGGGCGCGCAGCGAGCGGTCGGTGATGGACCGGGCTCCGCGTCCGATGGCGATGGTGCCGGACTGCACCAGTTCCTTGATGCCGAAGGGCTCCAGCATGCGCAGCATGGCTTCGAGTTTGTCACTGCTGCCGGTGGCCTCGATGGTGACGGCCTCCGGGGCGACATCGACGGTCTTGGCGCGGAAGAGCTGGACGATCTCCACGATCTGGGACCTGGTGTCGTTGTCGGCCCGGACTTTCACCAGAACGAGTTCCCTGGTGACCGCCGACGCGGAGTCGAGTTCGACGATCTTCAGGACGTTGACGAGCTTGTTGAGCTGCTTGGTGACCTGTTCCAGCGGGAGGGCCTCGACGTTGACCACGATGGTGATCCGGGACACCTCGGGGTGTTCGGTGGTGCCGACGGCGAGGGAGTCGATGTTGAATCCGCGGCGGGAGAACAGGGCGGTGATGCGGGAGAGCACACCCGGCTTGTTCTCGACCAGGACGGAGAGCGTGTGCTTGGACATGGGTGGGGTTCGTTCCTTCGCCTGTGGGCCGGGGGTCGCCGTCAGTCGTTCGCGTCGCCGAAGTCGGGGCGCACGCCGCGGGCGGCCATGACCTCGTCGTTGGAGGTTCCGGCGGGGACCATCGGCCAGACCATGGCGTCCTCGTGGACGATGAAGTCGACGACGACGGGGCGGTCGTTGATGGAGTTGGCCTTCTCGATGACCGCGTCCAGCTGCTCGGGGTTCTCGCAGCGCAGTCCGACGCAGCCCATGGCTTCGGCGAGTTTGACGAAGTCGGGGATCCGGGTGCCCTGGCTGGTGGCCGTGGGGTCGGCGTCCGGGCCGTCGCGCAGCACGGTGTTGGAATACCGCTGATTGTAGAAGAGGGTCTGCCACTGGCGGACCATGCCCAGGGCGCCGTTGTTGATGATGGCGACCTTGATGGGGGCGCCGTTGAGGGCGGCGGTGGTCAGTTCCTGATTGGTCATCTGGAAGCAGCCGTCGCCGTCGATGGCCCACACGGTGGCGTCGGGGCGGCCGGCCTTGGCGCCGAGTGCCGCGGGGACGGCGTAGCCCATGGTGCCCGCGCCGCCGGAGTTGAGCCAGGTGCCGGGGCGGTCGAAGGTCAGGAAGTGGGCGGCCCACATCTGGTGCTGGCCGACGCCCGCGGTGTAGATGGTGTTCTCGGGGGCGAGGGTGCCGATGCGTTCGATGACCTGCTGCGGGGAGAGCGAGCCGTCCTGGGGGAGGTCGTAGCCCAGCGGGTAGGTCTCGCGCCAGCGGTCGAGCTGCTGCCACCACTCGCGGTAGCGGGCGGCGGCGGCCTCGCCGAGGTGGCCGGCCTCCGCCTCGGCGCGCAGGGCGGCGGCGAGGTCGGTCAGGACGTCCTTGGCGTCGCCGACGATGGGCACGTCCGCGGTGCGGATCTTGCCGATCTCGGCGGGGTCGATGTCGGCGTGGATGACCTTGGCGTGCGGCGCGAAGGTGTCGCTGCGGCCGGTGACGCGGTCGTCGAAGCGGGCGCCGAGGGTGATGAGCAGGTCGGACTTCTGGAGGGCGGTGACGGCGGCGACGGAGCCGTGCATGCCGGGCATGCCCAGGTGCTGCGGGTGGCTGTCGGGGAAGACGCCCAGGGCCATCAGGGTGGTGGTGACGGGGGCGCCGGTCAGCTCGGCGAGGGCCAGGAGTTCGGGTGCGGCGCCGGCTTTGAGGACGCCGCCGCCGACGTACAGCACGGGGCGCTTGGCGTCGGCGATCAGCCGGGCGGCCTCGCGGATCTGCTTGGCGTGCGGCCGGGAGGCGGGGCGGTAGCCGGGCAGGTCGATGGCGGGCGGCCAGCTGAAGGTGGTGCGGGCCTGGAGGGCGTCCTTGGAGATGTCGACGAGGACGGGGCCGGGGCGGCCGGTGGCGGCGATGTGGAACGCCTCGGCGATGGTGCGCGGGATGTCGGCGGGGTCGGTGACCAGGAAGTTGTGCTTGGTGACGGGCGTGGTGATGCCGCAGATGTCGGCTTCCTGGAAGGCGTCGGTGCCGATGACGGAGCTGGCGACCTGGCCGGTGATGGCGACCAGCGGCACGGAGTCCATGTAGGCGTCGGCGATGGGGGTGACCAGGTTGGTGGCACCGGGGCCCGAGGTGGCCATGCAGACGCCGACCTTGCCGGTGGCCTGCGCGTAGCCGGTGGCGGCGTGGCCCGCGCCCTGCTCGTGGCGCACCAGGATGTGGCGCACGGCCGTGGAGTCGATCATGGGGTCGTAGGCGGGGAGGATCGCGCCGCCGGGGATGCCGAATACGGTGTCCGCGCCGACCGCTTCGAGGGAGCGGATGAGCGCCTGGGCGCCCGTGACGTGCTCGGCGGCGGGGGCGGCGGGCTGCTGGGGAGTACCGCCGCGGGGGGCCCGTGGCTGCGGCTTGGGAGCCCCGGTGGCCTGTTCGGTCATCGACGTGTCTCTTCTCGAGATGGGTGGTGCGCTGGTGCGGATCGGTGTCGGTGCAACAAAAAACCCCTCGTGCCGGATGGCATGCGAGGGGAGCGCGTCGCTGGTGGCCGCGGGTGGAGGTCCCGGGGTCAGCCGACGCGCCGACCAAGTACGAGAATTCGGGTCTGCATGGACCTGACCCTCCTCCTTGGCACCGCTCCGTGTCAAGCGGGCGGAATGCACGTCTCACTATGTGGGCGCCACCGGGGACGGTGTGGGGCCGGCGGCGGTGGGGTCGCCGCGGCCGTGCAGCCGGGGGGCCGGGACGGTGGCCAGCTCGGCGGCGGGGCCGGCGGCCGGGGCGCCGGCCGCGCCGGGAACGGGCAGCCGGCCGCCCTCCAGCAGCCGGTGCAGCCGGGCCGGCTCCAGGGGCTCGCTGAACAGCGGCCCCTGGGCGTGGGTGCAGCCCAGGGCGCGCAGGGTGGCGGCCAGGTCGGGGTGGTCGATGCCATCGGCCACGGTGGGGACGCCGAGGTCGCCGGTGAGCCGCAGCAGGGCGCCGGTGACGGTGCGCAGGGCCGGTGATTCCAGGAGCCCGTCGGTCAGCTCCCGGTCGAGGCGGACGAGGTCGACGGGGAGCCGCAGGAGCGCGGCGGGCGGGGTGGCCGTGCCGCCGAAGCCGTCGAGGGCGACGCCGACGCCGAGCCGGCCGAGGTCGGACAGCCGGCGGCGCAGTTCGGGCGAGGCGAGGACGGGGGCGGCCTCGGGCAGTTCGAGGAGGAGGGATTCGGGAGGCAGTTCGTGCTGGGTCAGCAGGGCCTCGACGCCGCCCGCGCCGAACGGGCGGTCGGTGAGCCGCCCGGCCGGGAGCCGGACGGCGACCGGGAGGGTGTGCCCGGCGGCGCGGCGCCGGGCGGCCTCGGCGACGGCCTGTTCCAGCAGCCAGCGTGAGACGTCGGTGCCGCGCTCGGCTCCGTGCGGGTCGGCGGGCCGGGTGAGCGGCGGGCCGTACTCGCGGCGCCCGCGCAGATGCTCCAGCGGGGTGGGCAGCGGGCTGTGGGCGGAGCGCCAGCGGGCCTGGGCGCTCAGTGCGGTGATCCGGCCGTCGTCGAGGCCGACGACGGGCTGGTGGAGCAGGGTCAGTTCGCCGGTGTGCAGCGCGGCGCGCAGCCGGGCGGCGAGCTGGGTGCGGCGGACGGCCTCGGTGCGCAGGTGCGGGGTGTAGAACTCGACGCGGGCCTTGCCGGCCTGCTTGGCCCGGTACATGGCGAGGTCGGCGTCGCGCATCAGCGTGGCGGGGGTGCTGCCGGGCTCGGCGAAGGCGACACCGATGCTGGCGGCCACCCGGACCTCTCCCTCGCGCAGCTGGTAGGGGCGGGAGAGGGCGGCGCGCACCCGCTCGGCGATCTCCCGCAGGCGCTGCTCGCGGCCGGCGGGCCCGGCGCCCGGGTCGCCGGTGATGAGTGCGGCGAACTCGTCGCCGCCGAGCCGGGCGGTGAGGTCGCCCTGCCGCACGGCGTCGCGCAGCCGGCGGGCCGCCCGGATGAGCAGTTCGTCTCCGGCCTGGTGGCCGATCGAGTCGTTGACGGCCTTGAAGCCGTCGAGGTCGATGAAGAGGACGGCGATCTCGCCGCCGGCCACCGGCCCCTGGGCGAGGGCGGTCTCCACCCGTTCGGTGAACAGCGCCCGGTTGGGCAGGTCGGTGAGCGGGTCGTGCGAGGCGCTGTGCCGCAGCTGTTCCTGGAGGCGGACCCGGTCGGTGACGTCCCGGCTGTTGAAGATGAGGCCGGTGGGGTGGCGGTTGACGGTGGATTCGATGTGCATCCACCGTTCCTCGGGTCCGCCGTGCCGGATGCGGCATTCGATGCGGGTGGCGGGCTCGGCGTCCGGGGCGGCGGCCAGGAAGCGGCACAGCTCGTAGAGCACCCGGTCGGCGTCGTCGGGGTGGATGAGGCTGTGGAACGGCTTGCCGATCAGCCGGTCCGGGTCGCGCCCGTAGACCCCGGCGGCGGCCGGGCTGACGTACCGCAGCCTGCCGTCCTGGGCGGAGATCATGATCACATCGCTGGAGCCCTGGACGAGGGAGCGGAAGTGGTTCTCCTGGCGGGAGAGTTCGCGGGTGAGCTTGAGGTTCTCCATGAGGGTGATGCCCTGCCGGGCGAGCAGGGCCACCACGACGGTGGTGGCGGTGACGACCACCACCGGGTCGGGCTGTCCGCCGCCGGTGTTGTAGGTGAGCAGGATGCTCAGGAAGCAGACGGCGGCGGCGAGGTAGGGCATCAGGGAGGCGAAGGAGCCCAGCCGGTCGGGGGCTTCCTCGCCCCGTGCCCCGGCCGGGCTCTCGCCGGCGGCGGGGTCGGCCCCGGGGTCGGGGTCACCGGACGGGTCGAGCGCGGTGAGCGGGGTGAGCGGGGTGAGGGCCGGCAGGGAGGTGAGCGGGAGACCGGTGGCCGGGCCGGCGGGGGCCGCCGCGTCGGCGGTGGCCCGGCCGCCCGGCCGGTCGTCCTCGCCCGGGCGGCCCGACACCCAGGGGGCCAGGGCCAGCAGCAGCGATCCCGCGAACCAGCCGGCGTCCAGCAACTGGCCCGAGCTGTAGTGCTCGCGGAGCATCGGTGAGCTGAACAGGGCGTCGCACAGCACCGTCACGGCGAGCCCGCCCACCGCCATGTTGACGGCGGAGCGGTGCTCGGGGCCGCGTCGGAAGTGCAGCACCAGCAGCATGGACACCAGCGCGATGTCCAGTAGCGGATAGCCCAGCGCGAGGGCCATCCTGGCCACCGACTCGCCCTGGCCCTCGGCGGTGTGGACCAGCGCCACGCTCCAGGTGAGGGTGAGCAGCGAGCCGGCGACCAGCCAGGCGTCCAGGCCGAAGCAGAACCAGCCGGTGCGGGTCAGCGGGCGCTTGGCGAGCATCAGCAGCCCCACGATGGCCAGCGGCGCGAACAGCAGGTAGCACAGGTCGGCCACCGAGGTGCGCGGCACCGGCTCCTGGAGGACCACCTCGTACCAGCCCCAGATGGCGCTGCCGAGGCCCGTCATCGCGGACGAGGCCCCCAGCAGCACCCAGGCGGGCCGCAGGGTGCCGGTGCGGGTGCGGGCGAACCACAGGCAGGAGGCGGTGGCGAGCCAGGCGGCGGCGGTCAGCCCGAAGTCGCCCATGACGGCGGCGAGCTGGGGCGAGCCCCAGCCGAACGCGGCGCCCAGTACGTACGCTCCGCACACCGTGGCCAGGGCCAGCTGGGGCACCGGCCCGCTGAGCAGGGCCGGGCGCGGCGGCGGGGGTGCCGCCGGCGCGGCGCCGTCCCCGGTGCTCATCGGACCGCCCGCCACACCGTGCCGCGGCCGTGCTGAAGTCGGCTTTTCGTCCATGGACCGTGCATCCGCCTGTCGCCCCCCTGCTCCGCTGAACTCTCCCCGGCACGGACGATACACCAGCTCCGTCACTCAGCGCCATAGCCATTCAACCGAGAGTGATAATGAGGGGGACCCTCTGCACTGTGTGTAGCTTCCCCATCTCACTGTGTGAGGGAAGTGGCTGATGTGTCCTCCCCCGCCTCGGCCACCACGTACCGCAGCGGTTCCCCCGCCGCGAACCGTTCCAACTGCTGCCGCACCAGGCGCTCGGCGCGCGGCCGGAAGGCCGTCGACGGCCCGCCGACGTGCGGCGTGATCAGCACCCCAGGCGCCTGCCAGAGCGGGTGCCCGGCGGGCAGCGGCTCGGGGTCGGTGACATCGAGGGCGGCCCGCAGCCGGCCCGACTCCAGCTCCGCAAGCAGCGCGCCGGTGTCCACCACCGCGCCGCGCGAGACGTTCACCAGCAGGGCGCCGTCCGGCAGCGCGGCCAGGAACTCCGCGTCTACCAGGCCCCGGGTGGCGTCCGTCAGCGGCGTGGCCAGGAACACCACCTCGGCGCCGGGCAGCAGCTCCGGCAGCGCGGTGGCGGGATGCACCGGCCCGCGCCCGGTGGTACGGGCCCGGCCCGCGACCCGTACCACCTCGGCCGGCTCGAACGGCAGCAGCCGGTCCTCGATCGCGGCGCCGATCCCGCCGTAGCCGACGATCAGGACCCGGCGGTCGGCCAGCGAGGTCAGTATCCGGGTCCGCCAGCGCCCCTCGCCCTGGTCGCGGACCGCCTCGGGGACGCCGCGCAGCGCCGCGAGGGCGAGGGTGAGGGCGAGTTCGGCGGTGGAGGTGTTGTGCAGCGGCCCGGCGTTGCACAGCAAAGTCCCGGCGGGCAGCTCCGGGACGGCGGGCAGCATGTGGTCCACCCCGGCGGTCAGGGTCTGCACCACCCGCAGCCGGGGCATGTGCGGCAGCGGGCGCACCGCGACATGGGGGCCCTTCAGGTACGGCACCGTGTAGAACACACAATCGGCGGGGTCCGCCGGGAAATCCTCCGCGCCGTTCCAGTGCACGTAGCGGAGCGAGGCGGGCAGCGGGGCCAGTTCGCTGGGCGGCAGGGGCAGCCAGACATCTCCTGTGGTCATGGCCGCCAGGCTACGCGCGCCGTCCTTGGACGCCCCTTGCGGCGACGCTGTCGGGGCCGCCCGTTACGTTGGATGGCGCGGGTGGCGGGGGACATTGGGGAAGGAACGGTTCGGTGCGGTACAGGACGATCGGCACGGGGGCGGTCCGGGTTGCGGCCATCGGCCTGGGCTGCATGCCGATGAGCTGGGCGTATTCGGCCTCGCAGCGGGACAGGCAGGGGTCGCTGCGCACGGTGCGGGCGGCGCTGGACGCGGGCTGCACGGTGCTGGACACGGCCGACATGTACGGCCCCTACACCAACGAGCTGCTGCTGGGCCGGGTGTTGAGGGAGCGCAGGGACGAGGTGTTCCTGGCCGCCAAGTGCGGGCTGCTGGCCGGCGACCGGCACATCGTGGCCAACGGCCGCCCGGCGTACATCAAACGGGCCTGCGACGCCTCGCTGCGGCGGCTGCGCACCGATGTCATCGACCTGTACCAGCTGCACCGCATCGATCCCGAGGTGCCGGTCGAGGAGACCTGGGGGGCGATGTCGGAGCTGGTGGCGGCGGGGAAGGTACGGGCGCTCGGGCTGTGCGCGCTGGAACCGCGCGGCCGGCGCGGCCGGGGCGGCGGCGGGCCGGGCGGCGCGGTGGCGGACCGGTACGCACGGACGCTGCGGGTGCTGGCCCGCATCCAGCAGGTCTTCCCGGTGAACGCGGTGCAGGCGGAGCTGTCGGTGTGGTCGCCGGAGGCGCTGCGCGGGCTGCTGCCGTGGTGCGAGGCGCGGGGCATCGGGCTGCTGGCGGCGATGCCGCTGGGCAACGGTTTCCTCAGCGGCACGCTGACGCCGGGCGGCGGTTTCGAACCGGAGGATCTGCGGGCCAGGCACCCGCGCTTCACCGCCGAGATGATGGCGGCCAACCAGCCGCTGGTGGCCGGGCTGCGCCGGGTGGCGGCCCGTCACGACGGGGCGACGGCGGCGCAGGTGGCGCTGGCGTGGCTGCTGGCCCAGGGCCGCCACGTGGTGCCGATACCGGGCACCAAGCAGGAACACTGGGCCCGGGAGAACGCGGCGGCGAGCGAGCTGCGGCTGACGCCGCAGGACCTCGCGGAGATCGCGGCGCTGCCGCCCGCGCAGGGCTCCTGGGAGTGAGCGGACCGGGGCGCGCCCCCGGGCGGGCGGGCCGCCGTACGGGCCGGGTGCCCGCCGGGTGACCTCAGCCCTCGGCCGGGCTGGTCTGCGCCAGCAGGCCCAGCCGGTGGGCCAGGGCCGCCGCCTCGCCGCGGCCGGAGACCCCCAGCTTGGCCAGGATGTGCGAGACATGGACGCTGGCCGTCTTCGGTGAGATGAACAGCTCCTCGGCGATCTGCCGGTTGCTGCGCCCGGCGGCCACCAGCGCCAGTACGTCACGTTCCCGGGCGGTCAGCCCGCGGTCGTCCCGGGCGGGCGTCCGGGCCGCGGCGGCGGTCAGCGGCAGCCGGGCGCGCTGCGCCAGCAGTCCCGCCTCCCGCTCCAGCGGGGCCGCGCCCAGCGCGCGGGCGGCCTCGTACGCCCGGAGCAGCAGCGCCCCCGCGCCCTTGCGGTCGCCCTCGGTCAGGTGCGCCTCGGCGGCGTGGGCGCGGGCCTGGGCCAGCAGGTACGGGCGGTCCAGTTCCTCCAGGGCGGCCGTGGCCGCCGCCCAGTCCGCCGGCCGCGCGGTGCCCTCGGCGCGCCGCAGTTCGGCCTCGGTCAGCGCCGCGTGCGCCCGCCAGACCGGGTAGTCGCGGCGCAGCCCCGCCGCGTACCGGCGGATCAGCGCGGTCGCCTCGGCCCGTCCCGGGCCGGCCGCCGGTACCGTCGCCGCGTCGCCCTCGGCGACCGCCGCCGCGTGCACCAGCGGCCAGGTGTACGCGCCCGCCCCGGGGGAGCGTCCGGCGGCGGCCGCGTCGGCGAAGATCTGCCGGGCGTCCAGGATCCGGCCCCGGGCCGCTGCCAGCAGGAGCTTGCAGCGGGCGGCCGGGTGGGCGTGCTGGACGGACTGGTCGTACGCGTTGTACTGCTCGGTCATCACGGCGATCTCGGCCTCGGCCTCCGCGTGGTCGCCGCGTGCCAGCGCCAGCTGGGCGAGGAACTCCGCCGCCAGGGCCCGGTTCACCGGGGAGGCGGCGTCCCCGGCGGCGGCGCGGCCCGCCGCCCGGGCCTCCTCCCAGCGCCCCAGGGAGTACAGCGAGTCGCCCCGGTTGCGGTGCAGCCAGACCGCGGTCTGCCGCAGCCGCCAGCGGTCCGCCAGCTTCAGCGCCTCGTCCCCGACCTCCAGGGACTCCCGGGAGCGGCCCACGGTCTCCAGGATGGACTGGAGGTTCACATGGCTGCGGGTGAAGACGTTGACGTGGTGGCCCTCCTGGACCCGCTGGGCGGCGGCGCGCATCAGGGCGAGCCCTTCGTCGGCGTCCCCGGTCTCGGCCATCAGGCCGCCCCGGCTGACCAGGGCGTGCAGTTCGGCCTCCTCGTTGCCCATCGCCCGGGCCAGTTCCTCGGCCTGTTCCGCGGTCCGCAGCCCCCTGGGGCCGGCGTCGAAGAGCACCGCCCAGGTCGCCGCCTCGGTGAGGACGTGCGCGTGCGTGGGTGACGGTTCGTGGCCGGCGAGCAGCCGCTGCGCCCGGTCCAGTTCGTCCCAGCCGGTGCCCCGGGCCACGTACCGCATCATCTTGGCCTTCTGGGTCCAGAACCAGGCCGCGCGCAGCGGGTGGTCCAGTTCCTCGACGATGCGCAGGGCGCGCTTGACGACCGACAGCGCGCGTTCGGAGTCGCCCGTCAGCCGGGCGGCCACCGCGACCTCGGCCAGCACGTCCAGATGGCTGAGCGTCTCGTCCACGCAGTCGCACAGGGGGTACGACTCCACGTCCCGGGGCGGCCGTTGCGCCACCCGGACGGCCGGCGGGACGCTGTCCCACAGTTCCAGGACCCGCTCCAGCATCCGCAGCTGCTCGGCGTACGCGTGCCGGCTGCGCGCCTCGTCGGCGGCGCTGAGCGCGGCGGGCAGTGCCTTGGCGGGGTCCTGCGCCTGGTACCAGAATCCGGCGAGCCGGGCGGGGCGTTCGTCGGCGCCGACCAGGGTGGGGTCGGCCTCCAGGGCCTCGGCGTAGCGGCGGGAGAGCCGGGAGCGCTCGCCGGGCAGCAGGTCGTCGACGACGGCTTCGCGGACCAGCGCGTGCCGGAAGCGGTAGGTGTCGTCCTCGTCGGCGCGCAGCAGGTTGGCGCCGACGGCGGTGCGCAGGGCGTCGATCAGCTCGTCCTCGCCGGAGGGGACGACGGCGCGCAGCAGGGCGTGCTCGACGCGGGAGCCGCCCCGGGCGGCGATCCGGATCACGCGCTGGACGGTTTCGGGGAGCGCTTCGACGCGGACCAGGAGCAGGTCGCGGACCGAGTCGCTGAGCATGCCGGGGGCGCTGCCGCCGGTGAGGCAGCCGGCGAGTTCCTCGACGAAGAAGGCGTTGCCGTCGGAGCGCTGGTGGATTTGCTCGATGACGCGTTCGGGGGGCCGGCTGCCGTGGATGCCGGTCAGCTGGCGGCCGACCTCTTCCCGGCTGAAGCGTTCGAGTTCGATCCGCTCCACGGTGCGCAGCCGGTCCAGTTCGGCGAGGAACGGGCGCAGCGGGTGGCGGCGGTGGATGTCGTCCGAGCGGTAGGTCATGAGGAGCAGCACCCGGCCGGGGGGCAGGGAGCGCAGGAGGTAGCCGAGGAGTTCGCGGGTGGACCGGTCGGACCAGTGCAGGTCCTCGATGGCGAGCACGAGGGTGCGGCGCCTGGCGAGGGTGTCCAGCAGCCGGGCGGTGAGTTCGAAGAGCCGGCCGCGGGCCTCGCCGTCGCCGGCCGGGGCGGGCGGGGCGGCGGGGTCGCCGAGTTCGGGGAGGAGCAGGGCGAGTTCGCCGCCGAAGCCGCCCGCGGCCTCGGCCAGCTCGTCGCCGAGGCTGCGGGAGAGGCTGCGCAGCAGGGTGGAGACGGGGGCGAACGGCAGCCCGTCGGCGCCCGCCTCGACGCAGGCGCCGACGGCGGTGAGCGCGCCGGCGTCCCGGGCGCGCTCCAGCGTCTCCTCCAGCAGCCGGGTCTTGCCGACGCCGGCCTCGCCGCCGATGAGCACCGCCCGGGGGGCGCCGTCGGCGGCGGCGGCGAGCGCCCGGTCGAGCGCGGCGCTCTCCTCGGTGCGGCCGACGAAGACCGGGCTGACCGTTCTGATCTGCATATTCGGCAGGATCGCACATCCGTCCGACAGGATGCCGGGGGTTTTGGCGGCGGGCGGTCCCGCGGGGGCGGCGGGTGTCATGCGCGGGCCCGGAACCAGCGGCGGGGCCGGGAGGGGGCCCGTACGTTCCGTTCCGGGCGTTGTTCCTCCTCTTCCGTCTCCGCCGCCCGCCGCGCCGCGGCCCGCGCCCGGGTTCCTTGCCTGGCCGCGCGGATCAGGCGTTCCCGGTGTGCTTCGCGCCGCAGGGTGTCCATGCGTTCCCGGACGAGATCGATGTTCGTGTACATGAGTGGCCTCCGCCGTGGGATGTCCGGGGTTTCTGGATGGCTCCCACCCTGCTCGGGCAGGTGGGCCCGGGGCATCGGGCAGCGTCCGCATTCCGGCCGGCGGCGGGGGCCTTAGTCGCGGTGGCGGGGGTCGGGGGCGGCTAAGGCCCCTCCGTGGTTCCGTCGCGGAACCCGGGGAGCCACCCCATTCGTCCTTTCCGATGAGATGAGGATCGGTTCTCGACCCGGGAGGCGAGGATGCCCAATCCGTTCAGCCTGATGGAAGCGCTGTTCCGGCCCAGCGGGTACCACACCGAGGAGGAGAACTGGCGGCTGGAGTTCGACCGGGTCGACGAGGGCAACAACGCCCCCGGCGGCACCGGCCCCATCGATCTGGACTCCGGACGGGTCACCGTCAGCGTCCCGGGGCCCCCGTCGGCACCAGCCTGAGCCGGTGCGCCAGGGCCGCGGCCTCGCCGCGGCCCGTCACCGACAGCTTGGCCAGGATGTTCGAGACATGGACGCTGGCCGTCTTCGGCGAGATGAACAGCCGCTCGGCGATCTGCCGGTTGCTGCGGCCCTCCGCCACCAGCGCCAGCACCTCCCGCTCGCGCGGCGTGAGCCCGAACGGATCGGCGGGCTCGGCATCGTCGGGCCCGGCGGGCTCGGCGGGCTCCGCCGGCGGCAGCGCCGCGGGGGCCGCGACCGGCCGCCGCTCCCCCGTCAGCCGGGCCCGTGCGGCCAGCTGATCGATCCGCGCGGTGAGCGGCGCCGCGCCGAGCCCCTCCGCCGCCGTACGTGCCAGGACCAGCAGCCGGACGGCCCGCTCGCGTACGTCCGCCGCCGCCCCGTCCTCCGCCAGCAGCGCCTCCGCCCAGCTCACCCGGGCCTGCGCCAGGTGGTACGGGAGCCCCAGCGGCTCCAGACCGGCCACCGCCTCGGCCCACCGGGCCGCGGAGTCCCGGCCCTCCGCGCGCAGCAGCTCCACGTCCACCAGCCGGCCGAGGCCGGCCCACAGCGGGGCCCGGCGGGGCGCGGGCGCCATGGCCTCCCGGATCGCGGCCACCGCCTGCGCGCGGCCCGCGTCCGCCGCGGGCAGCCCGCGGGTACCGGACTCGGCGCGGGCCGCCGCGTCGAAGAGCCCCCACAGGGAGCTGGCGGTGAACGGCGGCAGGCCGTTCGCCGTCGCCACCCGGAACAGCTCGCGGGCCAGCCGGATGTCGCCGTCGTGCACGGCCAGCTCCAGTTCCACCCGGCTCAGTGCGATGAGGAAGTCCGAGCGCAGCTCCGGGGTGCGGAACCCGTCGCGGACGGCCGCCAGGGCGGCGCGGGCGGCCGGCACCTCGCCGCGCAGCAGCGCCAGCTGGGCGGCGAGCACGGTGGCGGCGGCCTGCGGCGTGTCCGAGCGGGCGCGCTCCCGGGCCAGCCGCACCGACGCCGCGCAGCCGGCCCAGTCGCCGCGCAGCAGCAGCACGGCGGCGCGGTTGGCGGCCAGCCACGCCTTGGTGTCCTCGAGACCGAAGCGGTCCGCCAGCGCGAAGCCCCGCTCGGTGGCCTCCAGCGAGGCGTCCGGCCGGCCGATCTCGCCGAGGGTGACAGCCGAATTGACCAGGCAGCGGCCGAGCAGGGACACCTCGCCCCGGTCCACCACCCGCTGGAGCACCCGGCCCATCTCCGCGACGCCGTCCTCGGTCGACCCGGCCTCGGCGTGCAGACAGGCCAGGGTGAAGCGGGCGTACAGCTCGATGGACTCGACCTCCACCAGCCGGGCCATCGACAGCGCCCGCTCGGCCGCCTCGAACATCTGCGGCCCCACCGGCTCCCCCGAGGTCTGCCGGGCGGCGTTCAGGGCCAGCACCTGGGCGTGCACCACGGACGGCGGCAGCCCGCGCACCAGCTCCATGGCCCGGTGCAGTTCGGCACGGCCGTCGCTGCGGGAGGGCCCGTTGTCCATCCGTGAGCGCTGGAGCCAGAACCAGGCGGTGCGCAGCGGCTCGCGGCGCTCGTCCAGCCGGCGCAGCGCCCGCCGGCTGATGGCCAGCGCCCGGTCGTAGCTCTCGGCCAGCAGCGCCGCCATCGTCGCCTCGGCCAGCAGATCGACGTGGTCCAGGGCGCCGCCGCGGCCCGTCCCCGGATAGACCCAGATGTAGTCCACCGGGCGCAGTCCCGCGCGGACGGCGGGCGACACCGCGTCCCACAGTTCCAGGGCGCGTTCCAGCAGGCCCAGCTGCTCGGCGAAGGCGTAGCGGCGGCGGGCGTGGACGGCGGCCTCCAGGACGGCGGGCAACGCCTGCTCCCGCACCCCGGCGTGGTACCAGTACCCCGCGAGCCGGGCGGCGCGCTGGTCCTCGGGGACGGCGTGCGGCGCCCGCTCCAGGCCGCGCGCGTAGCGGAGGCTGAGCTGGGCGCGCTCGCCGGGCAGCAGATCGTCCAGCACCGCCTCGCGGGTCAGCGCGTGCCGGAAGGTGTAGCCGTCGCCGTCGGGGGTGGGCACCAGCAGATGGGCGCCGACTGCGGTACGCAGCGCGGCCAGCAGCTCGCCCTCGGCGCAGTCGGCGGTCTCGGCCAGCAGGGCGTGCTCCACGAACGGACCGCCGGCGGCCACCGTCCGCAGTACCTCCTGCGCCTCGTCCGGCAGGCTCTCCAGGCGCACCAGCAGCAAATCGCGCAGTGACGGGCTCATCCCGCGCACCGTGGCGCCGTCGGCGGTCAGTTCCTCGACGAAGAACGGATTGCCCTCGGAGCGCTCGTACACCGACCGGGCCAGCGCGGGTTCCGGTACGGCGCCGGTGATCGCGGTCATCTGGGCGATCACCTCCCGCTCGGTGAACCGGGCCAGATCCAGGCGCCGAACGGTGCGCAGCCGGTCCAGGCCGGCCAGGAACGGCCGCAGCGGATGGCGGCGGTGCAGGTCGTCGGCGCGGTAGGTGGTTACCAGCAGCAGGTGGGAGTGCTGGAGCGAGCGGAAGAGGTAGCCGAGCAGTTCCCGGGTGGAGCGGTCCGACCAGTGCAGATCCTCCACCGCGACGACCAGCGGGCGATCGGCGCGGGCCAGCCGCTCCAGCAGCCGGGCGGTCGCCTCGAACAGCCGCGTCCGGTCCGGCTCCGGCCCGGTGGCCGGCCCCGTGTCGCCCAGGCCGGGCAGCAGCCGGGCCAGCTCGGTCTCCCGCCCGCCGGCCGCCTCGATCAGTTCGCCGCCCAGCCGACGGTGCAGGGCGCGCAGCAGCGTGGTGAAGGGTGCGAAGGGCAATCCGTCCGCGCCCTGTTCGACGCAGCCGCCGACCGCCGTGACCGCACCGTCCTCCCGGGCGGCGGCGAGGAACTCCTCCACCAGCCGCGTCTTGCCCACGCCTGCCTCGCCGCCGACGACGACGATCTGCGGCTCACCGGCAACCGCCCGCTCCAAGCCGGCCGCCAGGACGCTGCGTTCGGCCTCCCGGCCGATGAACACGGGGCTGATCCGCTGACTGTCCACCTGCCCGAGCATGGCACGGCCGGCCGGGGCCGGGACAGCGGAAATGGGGAGCCCCGGCCCGTTCACGCCGCCGTCGACCAGCCCGACCGGGCGGTGCGCTCTCCGGCGGAGGCGGAGGCAGAGGCGGACGCCGGGCGCTCCGCCGGCTCCTCCTTCTTCTTCTCCGCCTTCTTCTCCGCCGCTGCCGCCCGCCGGGAGCGGCGGTGTTCGGCGGCGGCCCGCTCCAGCTCGGCGGCCCGGTGCTTGTGCAGTGTGTACTCCATGATCAAGGTGTCCGTCTCCCGGTGGGGGTCGTCGATCCGATGCCTCCACTGTGCGCGGGCGGCCCCGGCGGGCACATCGGGAGAACGCCCCGGAGCGGGCCCCCGGGGGGCCTTATTCCGGAGGCCGGGGGGCCTTAGGCCCCCACAACCGCGGGGCGAACCACGCCGTACACACCGGTGGGGCGGCACCGTCCTCCCGGACCGTGCCGCCCCACCGGGTGCGGGATCAGCGCGCGGGCGCTCAGCCCTGGACGCCGAGGCGCTCCAGGATCAGCTCCCGGGCGCGCGCCGCGTCCGCCTGGCCGCGGGTGGCCTTCATGACCGCGCCGACCAGCGCGCCCGCCGCCGCGACCTTGCCGCCGCGGATCTTGTCCGCCACGCCCGGGTTGGCGGCGATCGCCTCGTCGACGGCGGCGCCCAGCGCGCCCTCGTCCTTGACGATCTTCAGCCCGCGGGCCTCGACGACCTCGTCCGGACCGCCCTCGCCCGCCAGTACGCCCTCGATGACCTGCCGGGCCAGCTTGTCGTTCAGCGAACCCTCGGCCACCAGCGCCGCGATCCGGGCGACCTGCCCGGGCGTCACCGGCAGCGCCGCCAGCTCGGTGCCCGCCTCGTTCGCCCGCCGGGCCAGCTCACCCATCCACCACTTGCGCGCCGCCGCCTGATCCGCGCCCGCCGCGATGGTGGCCGTGATCAGCTCGATGGCGCCGGCGTTGAGCGCCGACTGCATCTCGTGCTCCGAGATGCCCCACTCCTCGCGCAGCCGGTTGCGCCGCGCCCGGGGCAGCTCGGGAAGCTCGGCGCGCAGCTGCTCGACCCACTCCCTGGGCGGGGCCACCGGCACCAGGTCCGGCTCGGGGAAGTAGCGGTAGTCCTCCGCCTCCTCCTTCACCCGGCCGGAGGTGGTGGAGCCGTTGTCCTCGTGGAAGTGCCGGGTCTCCTGGACGATCGTGCCGCCGCCGTCCAGGACCGCCGCGTGCCGCTGGATCTCGAACCGCACCGCGCGCTCGACGCTGCGCAGCGAGTTCACGTTCTTGGTCTCGCTGCGGGTACCGAACGCCTCCCGCCCGTGCGGGCGCAGCGACACGTTCACGTCGCAGCGCATCTGGCCCATCTCCATCCGGGCCTCGGAGACGCCGAGCGCCTTGATCAGCTCGCGCAGCTCGGCGACGTACGCCTTGGCCACCTCGGGCGCCCGCTCCCCCGCGCCGGTGATCGGCTTGGTGACGATCTCGATCAGCGGGATGCCGGCCCGGTTGTAGTCGAGCAGCGAGTGCGAGGCGCCGTGGATGCGGCCGGCCGCGCCACCGATGTGGGTGGACTTGCCGGTGTCCTCCTCCATGTGGGCGCGCTCGATCTCCACCCGGAAGACGGTGCCGTCCTCCAGCTGCACGTCGAGGTAGCCGTTGAACGCGATCGGCTCGTCGTACTGCGAGGTCTGGAAGTTCTTCGGCATGTCCGGATAGAAGTAGTTCTTCCGGGCGAACCGGCACCACGGCGCGATCTCGCAGTTCAGCGCGAGACCGATCCGGATGGCGGACTCCACGCCCACGGCGTTGACCACGGGCAGCGCCCCGGGCAGCCCCAGACAGGTGGGGCAGGTCTGGGAGTTCGGCTCGGCGCCGAGGGTGGTGGCGCAGCCGCAGAACATCTTGGTCGCGGTGCCGAGTTCGACATGGACCTCCAGGCCCATGACGGGGTCGTAGGAGGCCAGGGCGTCCTCGTACGACACCAGGTCGTCAGTCACGGTCACGGGGTCGTACCTCTCGCACGCTGTCGGTCAGCTCGGGGAGGTCGACATCCGCCTCCCGGTTGATACGGCGCAGCTCCCGGCTCAGCAGGGCGATACCGGTGACCAGGCCGGCGGCCGAGATGATGGCGTCGGCCATCTCCAGCGGGTCGCGCTCCGCGCGGGCGGTGCGCAGCTGCTTCACCACGCCGAACGCGCCGAAGAGCGTGGCGCCGATCGACAGGTACGTTCCGGCCTTGGACTTGGGCTTCTTGGTCATAGCGCGGGTGCCTCCTCCAGCAACGGGTGTCCCCAGCGTGCCCGGAAGGCGGCCTCGACCGCCGCTCCCACGCGGTACAGCCGCTCATCGGCCATCGCGGGGGCGATGATCTGCAGGCCCACCGGCAGCCCGTCCTCGTCCGCCAGGCCGCAGGGCAGCGACATGGCGGCGTTGCCGGCCAGGTTGGTGGGGATGGTGCACAGGTCGGCCAGGTACATGGCCATCGGGTCGTCCACCCGCTCGCCGATCGCGAACGCGGTGGTCGGGGTGGTCGGCGAGATCAGCACGTCGACGTCGCCGAACGCCCGCTCGAAGTCGCGGCTGATGAGGGTGCGCACCTTCTGGGCGCTGCCGTAGTACGCGTCGTAGTAGCCCGAGGACAGGGCGTACGTACCGAGCATGATGCGCCGCTTGACCTCGTCGCCGAAGCCGGCGCCGCGGGTGAGGGTGGTGACCTCCTCGGCGGAGCGCCCGCCGGTGTCGCCGACCCGCAGCCCGTAGCGCATGGCGTCGAAGCGGGCCAGGTTGGAGGAGCACTCGGAGGGGGCGATGAGGTAGTAGGCGGCCAGGGCCTTGTCGAAGGACGGGCAGGACACCTCGACGACCTCGGCGCCCAGCTCGCGCAGCAGCTCGACGGACTCGTCGAAGCGCGCCATCACCCCGGCCTGGTAGCCCTCGCCGCGGAACTCCTTCACCACGCCGACGCGCAGCCCGGCCACCGAGCCGTTGCGCGCCGCCTCGACGACCGCGGGCACCGGGGCGTCGATGGAGGTGGAGTCCAGCGGGTCGTGACCGGCGATCGCCTCGTGCAGCAGCGCGGCGTCCAGCACCGTGCGGGCGCACGGGCCGCCCTGGTCGAGGGAGGAGGAGAAGGCGATCATGCCGTAGCGGGAGACCCCGCCGTAGGTGGGCTTGACGCCGACGGTGCCGGTGACGGCGGCGGGCTGCCGGATCGAGCCGCCGGTGTCGGTGCCGATCGCCAGCGGCGCCTGGTAGGAGGCGATCGCGGCGGCCGAGCCGCCGCCGGAGCCGCCGGGGATGCGGGTGAGGTCCCACGGGTTGCCGGTGGGGCCGTAGGCGCTGGTCTCGGTGGAGGACCCCATGGCGAACTCGTCCATGTTGGTCTTGCCGAGGATCACGACGCCGGCCTCCTTGAGGCGGCGGGTGACGGTGGCGTCGTACGGCGGGATCCAGCCTTCGAGGATCTTCGAACCGCAGGTGGTGGGCACGCCCTCGGTAGTGAAGATGTCCTTCAGCGCGAGCGGGACGCCGGCCAGCGGGCCGAGCTTCTCGCCCGCGGCGCGGCGGGCGTCGACGGCGCGGGCCTGTTCGAGCGCGCCCTCGCGGTCCACGTGGAGGAAGGCGTGCACCTTCTCGTCGACGGCCTCGATGCGGGCCAGGTGCGCCTCGGTGACCTCGGTGGCGGTGACGGTGCCGTCGGCCACCTGGGCGGCGATCTCGGCGGCGGTGCGGTGGATCACGTCGGTCATGCTTCCTCCCCGAGGATCTGGGGGACCTTGAAGCGCTGCTGGGCGGCGGCGGGCGCGCCGGACAGGGCCTGCTGCGGGGTGAGCGAGGGCCGTACCTCGTCCGGGCGCATGACGTTGGTCAGCGGCAGCGGGTGGGAGGTCGGGGGCACATCCTGGTCGGCGACATCGGAGACGCGGGCGACCGCGCCGATGATGTCGTCGAGCTGCCCGGCGAAGTGGTCGAGCTCTTCGTCCGTCAGCTCCAGACGTGCCAGCCGGGCGAGGTGGGCGACCTCCTCGCGCGTGATGCCTGGCATGCGGCGATCCTCATGGTTGGGAAGGGGCTGGTTTCGGCTCCAATCCTATGGGTCCGGCGAGGGCGCCCGCGCGCGCGTTGCGGCGGGGGCCGGCCGGGGCCGCCGCCGGGCGCCGGGGCGGGGCGGGCGGCGGCCCGGTGCTCAGCGCACCGGCTGGTGCTCGGAGGGGAGTTCACCGGCCTGCGCGGCCCGGGCCCGGCCCGCCCCGGCGGTGCCGGCGGCCCGGGCGGCCTCGGCGGGGGGCGGGTCGGCGTCGCGGCCCCGCAGCCAGGCGGTGGCCTCGGCGGGTGGCAGGGCGGCGGAGACCAGCCAGCCCTGTACGGCGTCGCAGCCCATGTCGCGCAGCCGCTCCCAGGTCTCGTCGTCCTCGACGCCCTCGGCCACCACGACCAGGCCCAGGGAGTGGGCGAGTTCGATGGTGCAGCGGACGATCTCGGCGTTCTGCGGATCGATGGCCAGACCGGCGACGAACGAGCGGTCGATCTTCAGTTCGCTGACCGGCAGGGTCCGCAGGTAGGAGAGGGAGGAGTAGCCGGTGCCGAAGTCGTCCAGGGAGATCTTCACCCCGTGGCCGGTCAGCTCGGCCAGGGTGCCGGCGGCGTGCTGCGGGTCCTCCAGCATCACGTGCTCGGTGATCTCCAGCTGGAGCGATCCGGCGGGCACCCGGTGCCGGGCGAGCCGGGCGGCCACGGATTCGGTGAAGCCGTCGGCGTACACGTCCCGGGGCGAGACGTTGACCGCCACCGGGACGGTCAGCCCGGCCGCGCGCCAGCGGGCCACCTGGTGCAGGGCCTGCTCCAGCACGTACTCGGTGAGCTGCGGCATCAGGCCGGAGGTCTCGGCGATGGCGATGAACTCGTCCGGGGGCACCCGGCCGCGCTCGGGGTGCGCCCAGCGGATGAGCGCTTCGAGGCCGGCGACGGCGCCGTCGAAGCGGACCTTGGGCTGGTAGTGCAGCTCCACCTCGCCGCGTTCCAGGGCGTGCCGCAGATCGCCGAGCAGGCCGAGCCGGTCGGGGGTGTGCGCGTCGCGGCTGGCCTCGTACACCTCCACGCCGCTGCGGTCGCGCTTGGCGCCGTACATGGCGACATCGGCGCGGCGCAGCAGGTCCTCGGCCTCCTCGGCCTGGTCGGGGGCGACGGCGACGCCGGCGCTGGCCTCCATGACCAGGGTGAGGCCGTCGAGTTCGAGCGGGGCGCTGAGCGAGCCGATGAGGGAGCGGGCGGTCTGCCGGGCGGCGCCGGCGGATTCGACGCCGGGCAGCAGGACGGCGAACTCGTCGCCGCCGAGCCGGGCGGCCACCGCGTCCGGCGGGAGGCCGGCGCGTATCCGGTCGGCGATCTGCAGCAGCAGCCGGTCGCCGGTGAGATGGCCGAGGGTGTCGTTGACGTCGCGGAAGCTGTCGAGGTCGATCAGCACCAGGGCGCAGCGGGTGCCGCCGCCGGGCCGGGCTTGGGCGCACTCCTCCAGGGCGGCGCGGGTGCGCTCCAGCAGCCACTGCCGGTTGGGCAGGCCGGTGAGCGGGTCGAGCAGTTGCTCCTCGGCGCGGGCGTTGGCCAGCCACAGGGTGCGGTCGAGCGCGATCAGCGGGACCGCAAACATCGGGATGAGCAGCGGGACCTCGGCGGCGACCACGACGATCAGCGGGGCGAAGCAGAGCAGGGCGAGCGCGATCATGCCCTGCCGGACCAGGGCGACGGCGGTGAGCGCGGGCCCGGCGGACGGCAGGGCGGCCGAGGGGGTGTCGCACACCCAGTGCAGGGTGCGGGAGACCACCAGGTAGGCGATCGCGCCCAGCAGCAGCTGGACGAGCATGGCGCCGGTCCAGTCGTCCGGGTGCCAGGGGTGGGCCACGCTGGGGCGCACGCCGAAGACGGCGAGGGTCAGCCCGGCGGCGCCCACGCCCAGGATGTCGATGGCCCCGTGCACCAGGGCCTGCCGTCTGCGGTCGCGACGGGCCGCGCCGACCAGGGTGACGACGGCGAGGCTGATGAGCAGCGCGGGGACCCAGCCGTACTGGAGCAGCATGGCCAGGGCCAGGGCGGCGCCGGAGCCGGAGTTGCCCCACCAGCGGTCGCCGCGTACGGCGACGAGGTGGGTGACGACGGCTCCGGTGAGCAGCGCGAACCCTAATCCGGCGCGGGCGCCGGGGAACAGGCCGTGTCCCTCGGCGACCACCCGCCAGACGCCGATGAGCAGGGCGATCGCGGCGACGGTGAGCACGGCGGACCGGGTGTACCGGGCCAGCCACGCGCAGCCGCGCCGCTGGGTCGGTCTTCCCGTGGGGGCTGACTGCATGCGGGTCCCTCTCACGGCTTCCTTGCCCGCGCCGGGGCAGGCACACCCTCCACACTAGGCCGAGGGGTGGCCGTGCGTGCGTCCGGTGGCGGAAAGTCGGGCGTTTTCTTCACACCGACCGGGCGATCGCCGCGTTCCCCGGCGGATTCCGCTGCCCCGTGTCACCTCCGGGTCATCGTCCGTCACGGCAGGGCTATTTCGCCCCGTCCGCCGGCTTCTGCACGGTTTCACCCGCCCCTTCGGCCTCCGGTGCCGCCTCCTCGCCCACCACCAGGGCGACTTCACGGGCGGCGTCGGCGCCCTGTTCGAGCAGGACGGCGAAGCCCTCCTCGTCCAGCACGGGGACCTTGAGGGCAACGGCCTTGTCGTACTTGGAGCCCGGGCTCTCCCCCACCACCACGAATCCGGTCTTCTTGGAGACGGACCCGGTCACCTTCGCGCCCCGGCTCTGGAGCGCCTCCTTGGCGCCGTCGCGGGTGTGCGAGCCGAGGGTGCCGGTGACGACCACGGTGACGCCCTCCAGCGGGCGCGGGCCGCTCTCCTCGCCGGCGCCCTCGTCCTCCATCCGCACCCCGGCGGCCCGCCACCGCTCGACGATCTCGCGGTGCCAGTCGACGGCGAACCAGTCCTTGAGCGAGGCGGCGATCGTCGGGCCGACGCCTTCGGTGGCGGCCAGCTCCTCCTCACCGGCCGCCATGATCCGGTCCAGCGAGCGGAATTCGCGTGCCAGTGCCTGCGCCGCCACCGGGCCCACGTGCCGGATGGAGAGACCGGTGATGATCCTGGCCAGCGGCTGCCGCTTGGCGCCCTCGATGGCCTCCAGCATGGCGAGGGTGTTCTTCTTCGGCTCGCCCTGCTGGTTGGCGAAGAAGCTGACCACCTTCGGCTCGCCGGTCTCCGGGTCGCGCTTGGGCAGCCCGGTGTCCTGGTCGAGCACATAGGAGGTGATGGGCAGCAGTTCCTCGACCCGCAGGTCGAACAGGCCGCCCTCGTCGCGCAGCGGCGGGTCGGCCGGCTGGAGCGGCTGGGTGAGGGCGGTGGCGGCCACGTACCCGAAGTGGTCGATGTCCAGGCACTTGCGGCCGGCCAGGTAGTACAGCCGCTCCCGCAGCTGGGCCGGACACGAGCGGGCGTTGGGGCAGCGCAGGTCGATGTCCCCTTCCTTGGCCGGGCTCAGCGCCGTGCCGCACTCGGGGCACTCGGCGGGCATCACGAACTCCCGCTCGCTGCCGTCGCGCAGATCGGCCACCGGGCCCAGGATCTCCGGGATCACGTCCCCGGCCTTGCGCAGCGCGACGGTGTCGCCGATGAGGACGCCCTTGGCCTTGACCACCTGCTGGTTGTGCAGGGTGGCGAACTCCACCTCGGAGCCGGCCACGGTGACCGGCTCCACCACGGCGTACGGGGTGACGCGGCCGGTGCGCCCGACGCCGACCCGGATGTCCACCAGCTTGGTGTTGACCTCCTCCGGCGGGTACTTCCAGGCGATCGCCCAGCGCGGGGCGCGCGAGGTGGAGCCGAGCCGCCCCTGGAGCGGGATCTCGTCCAGCTTCACCACGACGCCGTCGATCTCGTGCTCGACGGCGTGCCGGTGCTCCCCGTAGTAGGCGATGAACGCCCGCACCCCGTCCAGGGAGGTGACCACCTTGGCGGCCCGGGCGGTGGGCAGGCCCCACTCCTCCAGCAGTTCGTAGGCGTGCGAGAGCCGGTCGATGTCGAAGCCCTCGCGGGCGCCGATGCCGTGCACCACCATCCGCAGCGGCCGGGAGGCGGTGACCTTCGGGTCCTTCTGGCGCAGCGAACCGGCCGCGGCGTTGCGCGGGTTGGCGAACGGTTTCTCCCCGGCGGCCACCAGACGGGCGTTCAGCTCCTCGAAGCGCTCCATCGGGAAGAACACCTCGCCGCGGATCTCCACCAGCGCCGGCACCCGTTCACCGCGCAGCCGGGTGGGGATCTCCTCGATGGTGCGGACGTTGGGGGTGATGTCCTCGCCGGTGCGGCCGTCCCCGCGGGTGGCGGCGCGGGTGAGCCGGCCGTGCTCGTAGGTGAGGTTGACGGCGAGGCCGTCCACCTTCAGCTCGCACAGGAAGTGGTACGGGATGCCGTCCAGCTCGTCGGCGATCCGGTCCGCCCAGGTGTCCAGCTCGCCGTCGTCGAAGGCGTTGTCCAGCGAGAGCATGCGCTCGGCGTGCTCGACGGAGGTGAACTCCGTCTCGTACGCGCCGGCCACCTTCTGGGTGGGCGAGTCGGGGGTGCGCAGCTCGGGGTGGGCCTCCTCCAGCTCCTGGAGTTCGCGCAGCAGCGCGTCGAACGCGGCGTCGCTGATCACCGGGGTCTTCACGTAGTAGCGGAAGCGGTGCTCCTCGACCTGCTCAGCGAGCCGGGCGTGTCGCTCCCGCGCCTCGGCGGGCACTGCTGACTGCTGTTCGACCGACACCGTCTTGTCTCCGTCCTCACTCAGGGTTGTCCGCGAGGGATCTCGCCGCCCGGACGCAATGCGCCAGCGCCGCCCGGGCGTACGCCGGGGAGGCGCCCGCGAGTCCGCACACCGGGGTGATCACCACGGACTCGCTGAGCAGCCCAGGTGACAGCCCCAGCCTGCGCCACAGCGTCCTGACCCCACTGACCGTACCGGCCGGGTCCGACAATTCCTCCGGTCGCTCGCCGGTGCCGGGTACGACTCCGAAGAGCAGGGACATACCGTCCTCCGCCGCCTCGCCGATCGCGTCGTCCTCACGCTCGGTGAGCAGCGAGAAGTCCAGGGAGACGCCGTCGGCCCCGGCCCGGCGCAACAGCGGGACGGGGACGCCGGGGGCGCAGGAGTGGACGACGACGGCGGCGCCGGCCGCGTGGCCGACCTCGACGAGGTCGCGCAGCGCGCCCTCGGCGACCGCGCGGTCCACGGCGCGGTGGGTGCGGTAACCGCTGGCGGTGGGCACGGCGCCGTGCAGGACGGCGGTCAGGGCGGGTTCGTCCAGCTGGAGCACGGGGTGGGCGCCGGGGACCCGGCGGCGTACCTCGGCGAGGTGGCCGCGCAGTCCTTCGGCGAGGGAGGCGGTCAGA
This sequence comes from Streptomyces harbinensis, assembly GCF_900116145.1. Lineage (GTDB taxonomy): Bacteria > Actinomycetota > Actinomycetes > Streptomycetales > Streptomycetaceae > Streptomyces > Streptomyces carpaticus. The sequence continues at coordinate 48,340 of NZ_FPAB01000012.1, forward strand.
TCGCGGCAGGCGCCCGGGTCGCCGAGCATGGCCTCGCCGGTGCGGCGTTCGACGGTGGCGGCCAGGGTCCACGGTCCGACGGCGGAGATCTTCAGGGCGCCGGAGTAGCCCTGGGTGAACTCCTCCAGGGCGTCGAGGTCTTCGCGCAGCCAGGCGCGGGCGCGGCGGGTGTCGCGGCCGGGGCGGTCGCTGATCCGCCAGCCGCTGGGTTCCAGATGGACGTACAGCTCGGCCAGCATCCCGGCGGTGCGCCCGGTCATGTCGGCGCCGGGGCCGCGTGCGGGGAGTTCGGGGAGGTGGGGCAGGGCTTCCAGGGAGCCGGTGACGGTGCGCACCGACTCCCTGATGTCCTCGCCGGGCATGGAGCCGATCCCGGTGGCCGTGGCCGGGCCCCCGGGGCGTCGCGGGATGGTCGCCGTGTCGTGGTTCGCCGTGTCGTTCACCCCGGCAGCCTACGAGTCCGGCGGGGGTGCGGGGTCGCGGCGGTCAGCCGGTGGGGCGGACGGAGAGGTCGGTGATCTCGGCGCCGTGCGGCAGGTCGAGGGCGGTGAGGATGGTGGTGGCGACGGATCCGGGCGTCATCCAGCGGTCCGGGTCGTACTCCTTGCCCTCCTGCTGGTGCACCTTGGCCTGCATGGGGGTGGCGGTGCGTCCGGGGTAGACGGTGGTGACGCGGACGCCGTGGCCCGCCTCCTCGGCGCGCAGCGCGTCGGCGAGGGCCTTGAGGCCGTGCTTGCTGGCGGCGTAGGCACCCCACTGGGCGTGGGCGCGCAGCCCGGCGCCGGAGTTGACGAACAGCACGTGGCCCCGGGCGGCGCGTACCTGGGGCAGCAGGAGGCGGGTGAGTTCGGCGGGGGCGACGAGGTTGGCGGCGAGGGTGGCCTGCCAGACCTTGGGGGTGAGGTCGCCGACGGTGCCGAGGTCGACGACGCCGGCGATGTGCAGGAGGGAGTCGACGCGGTCGGGGAGGGTCTGGTGGCCGAGGGCCCAGGAGAGCCGGGCGGGTTCGGCGAGGTCGCCGACGAGGGTGCGGGCGCCGGGGAAGCGGTCGCGCAGTTCGCCGGCGCGGCCGGCGTCGCGGGCCCACAGCCACAGTTCGTCCCCGCGTTCGGCGAGGCGTTCGGCGACGGCGGTGCCGATCCCGGAACCCGCGCCTGTGATCACATGCGTTGCCATACGAGCATGGTCTCCTACGGGCAGGACCGGTTCGGCAGTGGGAGGCGGCGCAATGACGGCGGACGTGGACGGGACGACGGTGCGGATCGCGGTGGGGCAGATGCTCTCGGAGGTGTCCCCGGAGGCGAATCTGGCGGAGCTGGGGCGGATCGCGGAGCGGGCGGCGGAGCAGGGCGCCTCGGTGCTGGTGTGTCCGGAGGCGGCGATGGCCCGGTTCGGGATTCCGCTGGGTCCGGTGGCGCAGCCGCTGGACGGGCCGTGGGCGGCGGGGGTGCGGGAGGTCGCGGCGCGGCACGGGCTGCTGGTGGTGGCGGGGATGTTCACGCCGGCGCCGGACGGGCGGGTGCGCAACACGCTGCTGATCACGGGGCGGGGGGTGGACACCCGGTACGACAAGGTGCATCTGTTCGACGCGTTCGGCTTTGCGGAGTCCCGGACGGTGGCGCCCGGGGACCGGGTGGTCAAGGCGACGGCGGACGGGGTCGGCTTCGGCTTCGCGACCTGTTACGACGTGCGGTTCCCGGAGCTGTTCGTGCGGCTGGCGGAGTCGGGGGCGCAGGTGATCCTGGTGCCGGCGTCGTGGGGGGCGGGGCCGGGGAAGCGGGAGCAGTGGGAGCTGCTGGTGCGGGCGCGGGCGCTGGATTCCACCTGCTGGGTGGTGGCGGCGGGGCAGGCGGATCCGGCGGCGGTGGGGGTGGAGCCGGGGACGTCGGCGCCGACCGGGATCGGGCACAGCATGGTGGTGTCGCCGCTGGGCGAGGTACGGGGGCGGCTGGGGGCGGAGCCGGGGCTGCTGGTGGTGGATGTGGAGGTGGGGCGGGTCGCGGCGGCGAGGTCATCCGTTCCGGTGATTGCCAACCGGCGGCCCGATGCTTATCGTTAATCGATAGCATCGTTAATCGATAGCATCGTTAAACGATAAGGGGGGTGCCTCGTGAAGGCTGCCATGAGGTCACTGATGAGGCCGGGCGGGAGACGGCCGGCCGCTGCCGGGGAGGCCGGGCCGCGGGACACGGCCGCGCCGGGCCCGCACAGCGCAGCGGGGAAGCCCGGGAAGGATCCGCTGGAGCCGATCGAGGCGGCGGTCACGGTGGTGTGCACACTGGGGGTGCTGGCGCTGACGCTGTGGGCGGTGCTGGCCGTGTTCGTCGACGGGGTCGGCTTCTATCTCCCCGACCGGGTGTGCGTGGCCGACCCGTCCACCAGTGGCGGCGGCACAGCGACGGAGGGCATGTTCGGCGCCGGGCCCGGGGTCGATGTGGAGGCCCGGCCCACGTTCTGCTTCGACGGCAGCACGGGGCAGCGGGCGCTGTTCATCGCGACGACGCAGCTGGTGCTGCTGTGGCACGTGGGGGCGCTGGTCATGGCCTGGCTGCTGATCCGGCGGGCCCGCAAGCACGGCCCCTTCACCCGGCGCACGGTGCGCGGTCTCACCCTGATGGGCCGTTACCTGGCGGGCGGTGCGGTGGTGCTGCACCTGGTCGAAGGGCTCGCCCACGGGGTGCTGATCTCCCACGCGACGGACTACTGGGGCTACGCGCGCCTGCTGGATGCCACCCAGGTGCGCTGGTGGCCGATCTTCATCGGTCTCGGGCTGCTGACCTTCGCCCGGCTGATACAGCTGGCCACGGATATGCGGGAGGACCTGGAGGGGGTGGTGTGATGGCGGCGGACGACGCCGAACCGCACGGGATCGAGGTGCATCTGGACCGGCTGCTGGCCGAGCGGCGCATGACCCTCACCGAGCTGGCCGATCAGGTGGGCGTGACCAACGTCAATCTGTCCGTGCTGAAGAACGGGCGGGCCAGGGCCATCAGGTTCTCCACCCTGACCCGCCTGTGCGAGGTGCTGGAGTGCCAGCCCGGGGATCTGCTCAGCCACCGGCCGAAGTGACCGGGGCGAGCGTGGTGACCGCGCGCTCGGTGGCCGCGATGGTGGCCGAGCCGACCACCCGGGTGCCGTCGTACAGCACGATCGCCTGGCCGGGGGCCACCCCACGCACCGGCTCGGTGAACCGCACCCGCAGCGTGTCGCCGTCCATCTCGGCGCTCACCGGGGTCTCCGCGCCGTGCGCCCGCAGCTGGGCGGTGTAGTCGCCGGGCCCCTCGGGCGCGGCACCGCACCAGCGGGGGCGGATCGCGGTGAGCGCGGTGATGTCGAGCGCCTCGGCCGGGCCGACGGTGACCGTGTTGTTCACCGGGGAGATGTCCAGCACATAGCGGGGCTTGCCGTCCGGGGCCGGATGACCGATGCGCAGGCCCTTGCGCTGGCCGATGGTGAAACCGTGCGCGCCCTGGTGGCTGCCGACCTTCCGGCCGTCCTCGTCGAGGATGTCGCCCTCGGCGGAGCCCAGATGACCGGAGAGGAAGCCCTGGGTGTCGCCGTCCGCGATGAAGCAGATGTCGTGGCTGTCGGGCTTCTTCGCCACCGCCAGGCCCCGGCGCTCGGCCTCGGCCCGGATCTCCTCCTTGGTGGTCCTGGTGTCGCCCAGCGGGAACAGCGCGTGCGCCAGCTGCCGCTCGTCCAGCACGCCGAGGACGTAGCTCTGGTCCTTGGCGAGGTCGGTGGCCCGGTGCAGCTGGCGGTGCCCGTCGGCAGCGGTCACCACGGTGGCGTAGTGGCCGGTGCACACCGCGTCGAAGCCCAGCGCCAGCGCCTTGTCCAGCAGCGCGGCGAACTTGATCTTCTCGTTGCAGCGCAGACACGGATTGGGGGTGCGGCCGGCCCGGTACTCGGCGATGAAGTCCTCGACCACGTCCTGGCGGAAGCGTTCGGCCAGGTCCCACACATAGAAGGGGATACCGATGACATCGGCGGCCCGGCGGGCGTCGCGGGAGTCCTCGATGGTGCAGCAGCCCCGCGCGCCGGTGCGGAAGGACTGCGGATTGGCGGACAGCGCCAGATGGACGCCGGTCACCTCGTGGCCTGCCTCCACGGCACGGGCGGCGGCCACGGCGGAATCGACCCCGCCGGACATCGCGGCGAGAACACGGAGACGCGGCCCCGTGCGGGGACCGGAGGGGGCACCGGGGAACTCATTCATAGCACCCACCACCCTACGCCGGTACCCGCCGGCGCCGGGCCCCGATGCCCGCCGGGCGGGAGACGTCCGCGCCCCGCACGGCGGTCCCCTCCCCCACGGTGGCCGTGCCGGGCGCCCGGCGGTGCGGTCAGCTGAGTCCGGCGGTGCGGGCGCGGGCCACCGCCGGGCCGATCGCCTTCGCCACCGCTTCCACGTCCGCCCGCGTCGTGGTGTGCCCCAGGGAGAACCGCAGGGTGCCCCGGGCCAGTTCCGGGTCGGCGCCCGTCGCCAGCAGCACATGGCTGGGCTGGGCGACCCCGGCGGTGCAGGCGGAACCGGTGGAGCACTCGATGCCCTGCGCGTCCAGCAGCAGCAGCAGCGAGTCGCCCTCGCACCCCGGGAAGGCGAAGTGCGCGTTGCCGGGCAGCCGCCCGGCCGGATCCGGGTCGCCGCCGAGCACCGCGTCGGGCACCTCGGCCCGTACCGCCGCGATCAGCTCGTCCCGCAGCCCGCCGATGACGCGCGCGTAATCCGCCCGGCCCGCCACGGCCAGCCGGGCAGCCGTCGCGAAACCCACCACCGCGGGGACGTCCAGGGTGCCCGAGCGCACCTCGCGCTCCTGACCCCCGCCGTGCAGCACCGGCACCGGCGTCCACTCCCGGCCCAGCAGCAGCGCCCCGATGCCGTAGGGGCCGCCGATCTTGTGCCCGGACAGCGAGAGCGCCGCGAGCCCCGAAGCCGCGAAATCCACCTCCAGCTGCCCCACCGCCTGCACCGCGTCCGCGTGCATCGGGATGCCGTACTCCCGCGCCACCGCCGCCAGTTCGGCCACCGGGAAGACGGTGCCGATCTCGTTGTTCGCCCACATCACGGTGACCAGCGCCATATCCGCCGGGTCGCGCTCGATGGCCTCCCGCAGCGCGTCCGGGTGCACCCGGCCCACCGCGTCCACCGGCAGCCACTCCACCCGGGCACCCTCGTGATCGGCCAGCCACTGGACCACGTCCAGCACCGCGTGGTGCTCCACCGGGCTCGCCAGCACCCGCACCCGGCGCGGGTCGGCGTCCCGGCGCGCCCAGTACAGTCCCTTGACGGCGAGGTTGTCGGCCTCCGTGCCGCCCGAGGTGAAGACCACCTCGCTCGGCCGCGCGCCCAGCGCGGCGGCCAGCGTCTCCCGGCCCTCCTCGACCGCACGCCGCGCCCGCCGCCCGGCGGCGTGCAGCGCGGAGGCGTTTCCGGTGACGGCCAGCTGCGCGGTCATCGCCGCCACGGCCTCGGGGAGCATCGGCGTGGTGGCGGCGTGGTCGAAGTACGGCATGGTGGGGCCGATTCTACGAGCCGCCCCGGCGGGGCGGCCGGGGGAACCGGATGCCGGACGGCGGCGTTCTTTCCCCTCGGAGGATGACATGGGTGATCATGCGAAGCCGGAGCCAGGCCCGGACCGGCGACAGCGGCGACTGGGGCGGCGCGCCCTGATCCTGGGCGGCGGCGCGGCCGTCGCGGGGGCGGGGGCGCTGGCCGCCCGGGACACCCTGGAACGGTGGTGGTGGCGGATGCCGGGGATGGCGGAGCCCCGGGTCGAGGGCGAGGTGGATCACGAGGGCGCCGAGTGGATACCGGCCTCGCGCGCCAACTACCGGCGGGCCAGCCGGCCGCGCGACTACTCCATCGACCGGGTCGTCATCCATATGCCGGAAGCCACCTACGACATCACGCTCCAGGTCTTCCAGGACCCGGGGCACGGTGCCGCCACCCACTACGTGGTGCGTTCGGAGGACGGCCATGTGGCGCAGCTCGCCCGGGAGCTGGACGTGGCCTACCACGCCGGTCACCGCGGGTTCAACGAGCGCAGCATCGGCATCGAGCACGAGGGCTGGGCGGACGATCCGGCGTATCTGACGGACGCCATGTACGCGTCCTCGGCCCGGCTGGTGGCCGGGATCTGCCGCCGTTACGGCATTCCGGTGGACCGTGAGCACATCGTGGGGCACAACGAGGTGCCGGAGGTGATCCGGGTGTGCCCGGGGCCGCACTGGGACTGGGACCGCTATATGGAGCTGGTTCGGCAGGCGTGAGCGCGGGCGCCGGGTGAGGATCGTTCCAGCAAGGTCCTGCCGTGACAGGGGAGTGCCCCACCATGACCGAGAAGACCGAGATCACCAGCTGGCTGAACGACACCTACCGCGAGGTGGGGCGGCGCCCGGTACCCGAGGGCGAGGCCCGCACCATCCTGATCCGCCGCCACTACCCGGCCCGGCTGGTCGACGTCTGGGACGCGGTCACGGACCCGGCGCAGCTGGCCCAGTGGTTCCTGCCCGTCGACGGTGAGCTGGAGCTGGGCGGCCACTTCCGTATCGAGGGCAACGCCAGCGGGGAGATCCTGCGCTGCGAGGCCCCGAATCTGCTGGCGGTGACCTGGGACTTCGGTACCGGCCCGAGCAGCGAGGTGATCGTGCGGCTGGCCGACGTCTCCGCGACCGAGGCGGCGCTGGAACTGGAGCAGGCGCCGGTCCCGGATGTCATCGAGATGGACGGCCGGCGGTTCGATCCGGTGCTCAACGACTATGACACTGGTCTCTTCGGACTGGGCACCGGCTGGGAACTCGCGCTCATCTCGCTGGGCCGATTTCTGCGCGGCGATCCCATCAGCAACCCCGCTGCCTGGGAAGAAGCGCCCGAGGTGCAGAATTTCGCGGTCCGCTGCGGCGAGATCTGGGCACAGCTCGCCCAGGAGGAAGCGAGCGAGCGGCCGTAAACCCGGTCGGCGCTGTCAGTGGCGCCCTCTACCCTGGAGGGCATGATCGTCACGCGCGATGACACCCGACCCACCGCCGCCGCCACCGGTGCCGCGGACGCGGCGGCGGCGGCGGCGAACGAAGCCATCCGCCGCTATGTCCGCGCGCACGGAAACCGGCCGTGGGGCGAGCGGGAGGCCGCCGAGCTGGCGCGGCTGCGCCGGGTGTGGCTCGCGGCGATACGCACGGCGGCCTGACCGCCCCGCCCTGCCCCGGGCGCCGCGTCAGGCCGGCCAGTACAGCGACTCGGCGCGCGCCCACTCCACGGTGACCGGTTCCGGGCCGTGGTGCTGGACCTCCACCCGCAGCCGGCCCTTGTCGGCGGCCGGCACATGGCCGGTCCAGGTGTGGACGAAGTGCCCCTTGCCCTGGTCGTTCACGGGAGAGCTGGTGGGCATGGCCGAGGCCCGTACGTACTTTCCGTCCTGCTGCTTGTAGCGGGCGACCCGCACCTTGAACTCCTGCCCCTGGGTCAGCCCGGCCACCTTCACCGCCACCGAGGCGGTGTAGTAGCAGGGGCCGAGCAGGACGGATGGCTCGGGGTCCTTGTCGACCCATTTCTTGCCGTCGTAGTAGCGGTTGAAGTTGAGGGTGGTCCAGGTGTCGGGCTGCACCGTCCGGGTGTAGGAGCTCGTCTCGTATAACGACCGCTTGGGCACGTCGTCCTCCTCCTCGTTGCCGTCGGGGTTCCAGCCGGCCGACTGCTTCAGGCGGGCGGCGACCCGCTTGCGGATGTCGCTCATGGAGATGCCGGGACCGCGCGGGTCGATCTTGCCGGGCTGCCATTCGAGGTGGCCGATGACGGAGGTGTCCCCGTTCTTGCCCCAGCCGTGCGCGCGCAGCAGCGCGGCGGAGGCCCGCACGATGGCCTCCACCTGGGCGGCGGGCCAGGGGTCCTTGTTGTCACCGAGATTGATGCATTCGAAGCCGTAGAAGCGCGCGTTGCCGTCGGTGTCCGCCTTGGTGTCGGGCGGCAGCTTCTTCTCGGCGATGACGGCGTCCAGCACCGCGCTGTCGCCCGACCCGGCGTGGTTGGCGCGGCCGTGCCCGACCAGGTGGACGGTGCCCTCCTTGTCGACGACCCCGTGGCACAGCGGGCCCGGCAGATCGGACCGGCCCGCGTAGCACAGCTCGACGGAGGAGGCGGTGCCGGAGGTGACGGTGTGATGGATCATCACCCCGTGGACCGGCCCCCAGGCTCCGGCGTTGTTGCGGTTGTGGGTGCGCCAGGATTTGTACTCGACGACCTTGACGCCCTCGGCCTTCAGCGCGGACAGCACCTTGTCGGCGCTCAGTGGAGTGGCCATGACTGACCCCCGTTCCCTTGGGACGACGCGGTGGCCTCCCCTTCAGTGGTACGTCGCTCACTTCCCGGGCGCAAGGGCCCCTCACACCCATCTCGCACCTTTCAACGAACCCTGCACACAAGGCCCGTGAAAGGGCGTCGGCGCGCCCCCGGCCCGGCATGCCGACGGCCCGGGCGCCGTGCGGCGCCCGGGCCGTCCCGGTGGCGGCGGGGCCGCCCCGGCGGGGTCAGCTGCCGTTCTCGGCCTGGAACATCCAGTGGTGCTTCTCCAGATCCTTGACCAGCGCGATCAGATTGTCCTCGGTGACCCGGTCGACCTCCCCCACCGCGACCATGCGGTCGCGCATCCGGACGATGACGGCGCCCAGCGCCTGGGTCAGGATGTCGACGGCCTGGCTGTCCGGCAGCCAGCCCTCGGGGACCGTGGCGATGCCGCTGCTCCCGGCGACGGTGGCGGCCCGGCCGTCCGGGCTGATGCCGAGGGCCGAGGCGCGTTCGGCCACGATGTCGGAGTGGGCGCGGGCGGTCTCCACCACGTCGTCGAGCTGGAGGTGCACGGTGCGGAAGCGGGGTCCGATCACATTCCAGTGGACCTGCTTGGCCACCAGGGACAGATCGATGATGTCCGCCAGGGCGCCCTGGAGGGCGTCGGCGACGACCTTGAGGGCGGGCTCGGGCAGTGTGCTCTTCACGGCATACATGAATCGTCCACTTTCATCCGAATGTGCGGCTTTTATCTCACGGTACCTCTGCTACCCAGGTCCGGCAGCGGAAACCCCGATGGGACGATCAAGGCCATGACCGACACCACGATCCGTCTCGCCACGGCCGGCGACCTGCCCGCCGTGTGCGCCATCGTGAACCACTACATCGCGACCACCGCCGCCAATTTCCGGACCGAGCCGCAGCGGCCCGAGGAGTGGCACGAGCAGTGGGAGCACGGCCACCGCACCCACCCCTGGCTCGTCGCCGAGGTCGCGGGCGAGGTCGCCGGGATCAGCTACGCCTTCCCGTGGAAGCAGCGCGCCGCCTACGACTGGACGGTGGAGTGCGCCGTGTACCTGGACGCCGGACACCACGGCCGCGGCCTGGGCAAGGCGCTGTACCGGCGGCTGTTCACGCTGCTGGCCGAACAGGGCTTCCACAGCGTCATCGCCGGGGTGGCCCGGCCCAACCCGGGCAGCGAGGCCCTGCACCGCTCACTGGGCTTCCGGCACGTGGGAACGTTCCGGGAGACCGGCTACAAGAAGGATGCCTGGCGCGATGTGGGCTACTGGCAGCGGATGCTGAGCGAGGACAGCGGCGCGCCGGCCCCGACCGGTCCGGTACCGGGCCTTCAGGACGCCGTGTAGAAGGGGCGGGCCCGGGCCCGCAGCCACATGGCCACCGGATCGTACGCGTCCGCCATCGCCACCGTGGCCACCGCGAGCCCGGCCGGCACCGCCTCGACGGCCCGCGCCATCATCCGGCGCACCGCCTCGGCGGCGGCCTCCCCCGGATCGGCCACCTCCAGGCCGATCACCAGGTACGCGGCGCCCACCGCCGGCCGCACCCAGCCGCGCCGCAGGCTGCGCAGCACCGGGGTGCGGCGCGCCTCGGCGGTCAGCCGCCGGTAGAACGGACCGGCCGGCACCGCGGGCTCGGTGATCACCAGCGGGCCGGCCGGCAGCCGGTCCAGACCGCCGGCGATCCGCCGCAGGTCGGCCCACGGGACGCCGAGCCCGCCGCCCGGGGCGTGCGGATTGAGCCACAGCCCCCAGTGGTCGGGGTAGAGCGCGGCGGCGATGTCCCGGCCGCCGATCACCTCGTGGTCCCGGGGCCAGCCGCTGGCGGCCAGCTCGGCCGGCGAGGTGACGGCCGGCGCGTAGCCGTGCCCGGCGACCTCGACGCTGCCGTACTGCGCGTCCGGGTCACCGGGCCGGCCGTGCCACAGCAGCATCCACACCTCGCCGCCGGCCAGCCCGGCCAGCAGTCGCTCGTAGAGGTCCGGGCGGCCGGCCGTCACCCGGGGGAGCAGTTCTTCGATCGCCCGCTGGGCTGCGCTCATGCGTCCCGCCGGTAGAACGGCTGCACGCTGTGGCGCAGCCAGTCCACGACGGGGTCGGCCACGGCGTCCAGCAGCACCAGCTGCACCGGCCAGGAGACAGCGGCCCGCGCCAGCGCCCGGCCCAGCGCGTCGTGGGCGCCCACCCGGTACTCCTCGGCCAGCTCGTCCAGCTCCACGCCGATGAACAGCGCCGGGGCCCCGCCCTCGGCGCTGGCCAGGCCGCGCCGCGCGGTGCGCACGTAGGGCAGCGCGGACAGCTCGCCGGACGCCGCCGCCAGGAAGTCGACCGGCTCCTGCTGCCAGTCCGGCTCGAAGAGCCGCATCCGCGCCCCGGACGGCGCCCCCGGGATCCGCTCGCCCGGCGTGTCGCGGCACAGCTGCGCCACGCCCTCCGGCGGCACGGGCAGGCCGACGGTGCCGCCGGGGTTGATGGCGATCCCGGCCTGCGGCGGCAGCCCGCGCGCGAATTCCTTCACCGGGGCGACGGTGAAGGACAGGTGCGAGCCGACCACCAGCTGGAACTGTTCGGCGGAGCTGAAGACCGGGACGTACACCCCGCCGTCCAGGTCGATGGTCGGCAGGTCCAGGCTGCGGCTCTCCGGGCCGCCGCCCTCCGGCAGCGGCACCCACACCGCGCTGCGGCCCAGGACCTGGAGCAGCCGGGGCGCCGCGTCCGCCACCCCGACCGAGGCGGCCAGCGCCTCCTCCAGCTCATTGCCGGGCCATCCGCCACCGCCGTGCCCGGGTCCCTGCCAACGCTCGTTCATCTCGTCCCACCACCATCTGATCCGGTCTGTAGGGCACCCTAATGGCTCAGTGCGGGCCGTCATGCGATGATGAGCCGCACAACAACCGCAGGACAATCGAACAATGGCCGTTCGACCTCGCGCGGGAGAGTTCCCGGTGTACGGCACCGGGGCGCCGAAGGAGCAAGTCCTCCCTTGAATCTCTCAGGCCCCGATACCGCGCGCGGGAGGCGAATCTGAAAAGCGGGCCCCCGAACGGGCCCCACCCACGGTGCAAGCCGCAAGGCGAACCTCTCAGGTGCCGATGACAGATGGGGAGGGCGAGCCGTACCCGCGCGACCGCGCCCACCGCCCGCCGCCCGTACCCCCTGGAGCCACCTCATGACCTCCCGCACCACCGCGCTCGACGCCGTCCACCGCGCCCTCGGCGCCACCATGACCGACTTCGCCGGCTGGCAGATGCCGCTGCGGTACGGCAGTGAGCGGGCCGAGCACCAGGCGGTGCGCACCGCGGCCGGGCTCTTCGACCTCTCGCACATGGGCGAGATCGCGGTCACCGGCGCGCAGGCCGGGCCCCTGCTGGACCACGCGCTGGTCGGCAAGCTGTCGGCGCTGGCGGTGGGCCGCGCCCGTTACACGATGATCTGCGACGCCGAGGGCGGCATCCTCGACGACCTGATCGTCTACCGGACGGCCGAGGAGGAGTACCTGGTCGTCGCGAACGCCGCCAACGCCCAGGTGGTGCTGGACGCGCTCACCGAGCGCGGCACCGGGTTCGACGCGCGGGTGCGGGACGACCGGGACGCGTACGCGCTGCTCGCCGTGCAGGGGCCGAACGCGCCGCTGATCCTGGGCGCGCTGACCGACGCCGACCTGGCCGGGCTGAAGTACTACGCGGGCCTGCCGGGCACCGTCGCCGGCCGCCCGGCGCTGATCGCGCGCACCGGGTACACCGGCGAGGACGGCTTCGAGCTGTTCGTCGCGCCGCAGGACGCCGAGCCGCTGTGGCAGGCACTCACCGAGGCGGGCGCGGCGCACGGGCTGGTCCCCTGCGGGCTGTCCTGCCGCGACACGCTGCGTCTTGAGGCCGGGATGCCGCTGTACGGGAACGAGCTGACCACCGCGACCACGCCGTTCGACGCGGGTCTTGGCCGGGTGGTGAAGTTCGACAAGGACGGCGACTTCGTGGGCCGGGCGCCGCTGGCGGCGGCGGCCGAGCGGGCGGCGCAGGAGCCGCCGCGCCGGCTGGTGGGCCTGGTCGGAGCGGGGCGCCGGGTGGCCAGGGCCGGCTACCCGGTGGTGGACGCGGCGGGCACGGTGATCGGCGAGGTCACCTCCGGCGCCCCCTCCCCCACCCTGGGCACGCCGATCGCCATGGCGTACGTGGACGCCGCGCACGCCGAGCCGGGCACCGAGGGGGTCGCGGTGGACATCCGCGGCAGCCGGGAGCCGTTCTCGGTGGTGGCGCTGCCGTTCTACCGGCGCGAGAAGTAGCCTCCGGCACACGGCGCGCCCGGCGCCCGGGGCACCGCGTGCCGCGCGCTCCTTTCACCTCTTCCTCCCCCTGCCGTTCCCTCCCTTTGCTCCCGCATTGTCACCATCGAGGAGAATCGATCCCATGAGCAATCCTGTCGAGCTGCGCTACAGCAAGGAACACGAGTGGCTGTCCGCCGTCCAGGACGGTGTGGCCACGGTCGGCATCACCGCCTACGCCGCGGACGCGCTCGGCGATGTCGTGTACGTCCAGCTGCCCGAGGTGGGCGACACGGTCAGCGCCGGTGAGACCTGCGGCGAACTGGAGTCCACCAAGTCGGTCAGCGATCTGTACTCCCCGGTCACCGGCGAGGTCACCGAGGTCAACGCCGCGGTGGTGGAGGAGCCGGCGCTGGTGAACTCCGAGCCGTTCGAGGGCGGCTGGCTGTTCAAGGTCCGCATCGACGGCGAGCTGCCCGGCGACCTGCTGGACGCCGACGGCTACACCGCCTTCACCCAGGGCTGAGGGGGGCCGCCGTCATGTCGTCCGTACTGAACCGTTCCCTGCACGAGGTGGACCCGGAGGTCGCCGCCGCCGTCGACGCGGAGCTGCGCCGCCAGCAGTCCACCCTGGAGATGATCGCCTCGGAGAACTTCGCGCCGGTCGCGGCGCTGGAGGCGCAGGGCTCCGTCCTCACCAACAAGTACGCCGAGGGATACCCGGGCCGCCGCTATTACGGCGGCTGTGAGCACGTCGACGTCGTCGAGGATCTGGCTCGCGAGCGGGTGAAGGCCCTGTTCGGGGCCGAGGCCGCGAATGTGCAGCCGCACTCGGGCGCGTCCGCGAACGCCGCCGCGATGGCCGCGCTGCTCCAGCCGGGCGACACCATCATGGGCCTGGACCTGGCGCACGGTGGCCACCTCACCCACGGCATGAAGATCAACTTCTCCGGCCGGCTCTACAACGTGGTGCCCTACCACGTCGCCGAGGGCACCGGCCTGGTGGACATGGACGAGGTCGCCGCCCTCGCCGCCGAGCACCGGCCGCGCCTGATCATCGCGGGCTGGTCGGCCTACCCCCGGCAGCTGGACTTCGCCGCGTTCCGCCGTATCGCGGACGAGACCGGCGCGCTGCTCATGGTCGACATGGCGCACTTCGCCGGCCTGGTCGCCGCCGGGCTGCACCCCAGCCCCGTCCCGTACGCCGACGTGGTGACCACGACCACGCACAAGACGCTGGGCGGCCCGCGCGGCGGGGTCATCCTCTCCCGCAAGGAACACGCCAAGAAGATCAACTCGGCGGTGTTCCCCGGGCAGCAGGGCGGCCCGCTGGAGCATGTGATCGCCGCCAAGGCCGTCGCGTTCAAGATCGCGGCGGGCGAGGAGTTCGCGGAGCGGCAGCGCCGCACCGTCGAGGGCGCCCGGCTGCTCGCCGAGCGGCTGGTGCAGGCGGACGTGGCCGGCGCCGGGGTCTCCGTGCTGACCGGCGGCACCGACGTCCACCTGGTCCTGGTCGACCTGCGGGACGCCGCGCTGGACGGGCAGCAGGCCGAGGACCGGCTGCACGGCATCGGCATCACCGTCAACCGCAACGCGATCCCCAACGACCCGCGTCCGCCGATGGTGACCTCCGGGCTGCGCATCGGCACCCCGGCGCTGGCCACCCGCGGCTTCGGCGCCGACGACTTCCGCGAGGTCGCCGACATCATCGCGCAGGCCCTGCTGCCCGGGTACGACGCGAGCACCGCCGAGAAGCTGGCCGCCCGGGTGAGCGCGCTGGCCGACCGGCACCCGCTGTACCCCGGCCGCTGAGCCGGGCGACGGGACGGGCCGGGAGCATGCCCGGTCCGGTCCGTCCCGTCCCACCCACCCGGAAAGGAGTGGACCCCATGGCACTGTCCGCCTTCGACCTCTTCTCGATCGGCATCGGCCCGTCCAGCTCGCACACGGTCGGCCCGATGCGGGCGGCGCGGATGTTCGCGCACCGGCTGAAGAAGGAGGGCGTGCTGGCGCCCACCCACGCGGTACGGGCCGAGCTGTTCGGCTCGCTCGGCGCCACGGGGCACGGGCACGGCACCCCCAAGGCGGTCCTGCTGGGCCTGGAGGGGTACGCGCCCGACACGGTGGACGTGGCCGGCGCCGACGCCCGGGTGGCGGACATCCGCGCCGGCGGCCGGCTGCGGCTGCTGGGCGCCGACATAGGGGACACCCACGTCATCGCCTTCGACGCGGACGAGGACCTGGTCCTGCACCGGCGGACCTCCCTGCCGTACCACGCCAACGGCATGCGGATCACCGCCCGCGACGCCGCCGGGTCCGTCCTGCTGGAGAAGACGTACTACTCGGTGGGCGGCGGCTTCGTCGTGGACGAGGACGCGGTCGGCGCCGACCGCATCAAGCTGGACGACACCCGGCTGCGCCACCCGTTCCGCACCGGGGACGAACTGCTGCGGCTCACCCGCGACACCGGCCTGTCGGTGTCCGCGCTGATGCTGGAGAACGAGCGGGCGTGGCGCGAGGAGGCCACCGTCCGCGCCGATCTGCTGCGCATCTGGGACGTGATGGACGCCTGCGTGACGCGCGGCCTGACCCAGGAGGGCATCCTCCCCGGCGGCCTCAAGGTCCGCCGCCGGGCGGCGAGCGCGGCGCGCAAGCTGCGCGGCGAGGGGGCGCGGGCGGAAGCCGCCATGGAGTGGGTGACGCTGTACGCGATGGCCGTCAACGAGGAGAACGCGGCGGGCGGCCGGGTGGTGACCGCCCCCACCAACGGCGCGGCCGGCATCATCCCGGCGGTGCTGCGCTACTACCTGGACTTCGTGCCCGGCGCGGACGAGGACGGCGTAGTGCGCTTCCTGCTGGCGGCGAGCGCGATCGGCATGCTGTTCAAGGAGAACGCCTCGATCTCGGGCGCCGAGGTCGGCTGCCAGGGCGAGGTCGGCTCGGCCTGCTCGATGGCGGCGGGCGGCCTCGCGGAGGTGCTGGGCGGCACCCCGGAGCAGGTGGAGAACGCGGCGGAGATCGGCATCGAGCACAACCTGGGCCTGACCTGCGACCCGGTGGGCGGCCTGGTGCAGATCCCGTGCATCGAACGCAACGGCATGGCGGCGGTCAAGGCCATCACGGCGGCCCGGATGGCGCTGCGGGGGGACGGGCGGCACCACGTCTCGCTGGACAAGGCGATCAAGACGATGAAGGAGACGGGGGCCGACATGAGCGTCAAATACAAGGAGACGGCACGCGGCGGCCTCGCGGTGAACATCATCGAGTGCTAGGGCCCGTCCGCTGGAGGCCGCCGGGCGCCGGGCGGAGCGGGCGGGAGGCGTCCATCTCGTCGGAGAAGGCCGCGGTGAGCCGGTCGAGGCGGTAGGTGCCGGGCGCGGTCCGGTGCAGCAGATGGACCTCCGCCAGCGCGTCCAGCAGGACGTGCGCCTCGTGCACCCCGGTACCGAGCAGGCCGGCCGCGGTCGCCGGCGAGACCGTCTCGCAGCCGCCGGCCGCCAGGCGTCGCAGCGCCTGCGCCGCGGCGGGCGGCACCGTGCGGTAGGACCACGACAGAACCGTACGCAGGGTGGTCGCCTCGTCCGCCCCGCCGCCGGGGCCGTCGAACGGCGAGCGGTGCCACCCGGCGATGTCCTGGGCGGCGACCCGCAGGGCCAGCGGCACACAGCCGCAGGAGTGCGCGATGTCCGGTGCGGCCGACCGGTCGAAACCCGGTCCGGCAACGGCCTCGAGCAGCCGTAACGCCTCGTCCTCGGCCATCGGTGGCACCGTGACCCGCTCCGCGCCGTCCCGGACGACCAGCCCGGAGAGCCGGTCCCGGCTCGTCACCACCACATGGCAGCCGCCGGCTGCCGGCAGCAGCGGCCTGACCTGGCCCGCGCCGGCCGCGTTGTCCAGCACGACCAGCGCCCGCTTACCGGTCATCAGGCTGCGGTACCGGGCCGCGAGGTGTTCCGCGGGGACGTCCGTGCCCGCCTGCGCGCCCAGCGATGCCATGAAGTGCCGCAGGACATCGCTTACCTCGGCCGGCCGACCGGGCCCGAAACCGCCCAGATCGGCGAACAGGACGCCGTCGGGGAAGCGCCGGGCCACGCCGTGGGCCCAGTGCAGCGCCGTGGTGGTCTTGCCGATGCCCGCCGGTCCGTCGACCACGACCACGGTGCACTGCGCCGCGTCCCGGCGCGTACCCGCCGCTTGGAGCGTACGGTCCAGCGCGGCCACGGTCTCCGCCCGCCCGACGAAGCCGGGTGCCGTCCTGGGCAGCTGGTTGAGCGAGGGGCCGCGGCGGCCGGGCCTGCCGGCGTCGACGAGACCGCTCAGCCTGCCGCCGGTGCGCAGGGCCTCGTCGCACCGCCGGGCCAGCATGTCGGTCGGCGCCTTGCCTCCGGTCTCCACCCGGCTGAGGTGGCTCTTGCTGTAGTTGACGAGCAGGGCCAGCTGTCCGAGGGAGAGCTGCTGGTCACGTCGTGCGGCCCTGAGGGCCGGCCCGAACGACCGCGGGGGGCTCGTATCGATCTCCATGCGCGACTGCTCCGGTTTCCTGTGGTCGGCTGGTCTCCCCTGCGCGGGTCGTCCGGAACGGACCGCGCGGCACTCCCCCGATCGTCATGAACACCCGTGGGTCCGGCCCGCGCTACACGGGCTGGGTCCATTCACCGGGCAGCAGGGGCGGCAGGCCGAGACGGTCGACCGTGTCGGTCCAGCCGCGCACCAGCCTGAGCCCGCCGAACATCCCCTGGGGGGAACGCAGCTCGGGCAGCCGCTCGCCGGGGCCGTGCCCGTCCTGCACCGCCCTCGTCCACGTCTCCAGCCGGGTCAGCCACGGGCCGGCCGCCGAGGGGTCGGCCGCGAGCCCGTTCGCCTCGCGCAGCAGCTCGTAGCCTTCCGTCCTGAGCTGCTCCGGCGCACAGGTGACCGGGTCGAAGGCGCCGCCGTTCTCCAGCCAGTACGGCTCTCCGCCCCGCTCCAGACCGCTCACCTGGAGGCCGGCCAGCACCAGCTGACGGGTCTGTGCGGCCACCATCCGCCACTGGCCGGCGCGTACGCCGCCGCCGATGTCCTCCAGCGCTCCCTGGATGACCAGCAGCGTGATCACGGAACCGTGGCCGACCCGGGAGACATAGGACTGCAATCCACTCGTGCTTCGGACGTTCACAGAACACCTCGGAATCCGTCGGGACAGATGATGAAGGGACGCCGGCTCGCGCCGTCCGGTCTCCCGCGGGCACCGGGAGACCCCGGTCAGGCCGCCCGTTGCACGCCGAGCCAGAGCATGTCCTCGCAGAACAGCGCCTCGACGTCGGGGTCCCACGGCTCCGACAGCGAGTAGGTCCAGGTGCCGGGCTCGGCGGCCTCGCTCTTCTGCGGGACCACCGCCGCCCGCAGCCCCCACCGGGACACCAGGCGTTCCTGGCCGAAGGACTCCCAGGAGGTCCCGGTGGCCGGCCGCAGGCACAGCCGCCAGGAGCCGGTGTCGGCCTCGCCGAGGTAGGCGGGGAGCGCGTCCGTCACGCGTGCCAGGTAGGCGGGTACCTCGGCGGCGGACAGCGGCGGGACGATCGCCTGCTCGTACGCCGCCAGCGCCTTCCGGTCCCCCAGGCGTTCCAGCTTCTCCCCCAGCCACTTCCCCTTGAAGTACGGTTCCCCGCGGACCGCGGCGTGCCGTTCGAGTGCCGCCAGGAGCGCCTCGCCGGCCCGGATCCCGGCCACCAGCGGCTTGTGGGCGAGCAGCGCCCCGGCCGCCGCGTGCAGGCGGTACGCCTCCACCGTGTGCCAGTCGGCGATCCACTCGCCCGCCTCGGCCTCCAGGCGCCGCTGCCAGGCCGGCCACGGCCCCGTACCGGACAGCGGGAGGCCGAGACCGTACCGGGTGACGACATCGATCGCCTTGCGCCGCGTCCCGATGTCGCCCGGCCCCACCTCTTCCGGGGGCCAGCTGCTCGCCGTCATCTCCCGGTGCCGGTCCGTCAGCTGCCGCGCGCCACAGGTGATCCCGTCGACGCGCGCGCCGTTCGGATAGGACATCAGCGGCAGTGTGCTGGCCACGTCGTCCTCCACCACGGCGTAGATGTCCAGGTCGCTGGTGTCGTTGCCGAATCCGGCGATGACCGATCCGGCGGCGACGATCAGCAGCGGCTCACCGAACGTGGTGTCCACCTGATCGAGTATCTGTCGCTCCGTGAGCCCAAAGCGTTCGATGTAGCGCTGGAATCTGCCGCGCCTCGGATCGTTCATCGGGCCGCCCCCTTTTCCTGCGGTGCGTGGCTGAGCATGGTGTCGGTTACGGATCGTCCGGGCCCCGTTGGGTCCACCGGCCGCCTCAGGCCCGCCAGGGGCGCGGCACCCGGCGGGCCGAGGTCGCGTGGGTCTGCGCCCAGCGCCGGATCGACCGGTACAGCACCTCCCGTGTCGGCGGCACCCGGACGGTGACGTCGAAGGGGTCGGTCACCGACAGGTAGCCCTGGTAGGCGCGGAACGCGGTCACCCTCAGCAACTGGACCCGGTCCAGGTACTCCTCCGCGAACGGCAGGTAGAACCGGTTCCACTGCTGGGGTGTCACATGGGGCAGCGGGTCCAGCTGGGGCACCCCGTGCTCGGCGCGCCACGTGTTCAGGGCCTTGAGGACCGTGTCGAAGGCGTCGCCGACCCGCTGGGCGCCGTCGCCCCGGCCGAGAACGGACAGCCGGTGCCCGTCCGGCGGGCCGCCGTCGAGCAGCTGGACGACGTGGGTGGCGACATCGTCGCTGCTGACGATGTCCAGCAGGCCCTTCTCCTCCACGACGAGCGCGGGCACGGCGCCGTTGCACATCGCGGCGGGCAGCCAGAAGAAGCCGCTGTAGCGGTCGAGATGGCCGTCCGCCCTGGCGCCCATGACGATGGGGAAGCGGACGATGTCGGCGTGGCCCCGCTCGGCGTGGACCAGCCGCTCGGCGGTCGCCTTGGACCACTCGTAGGAGTTCCGGTAGGCGTCGCGCGCGGGTGAGGAGACGTCGCCCTCCAGGCCCGTGGCGAAGGACGAGGAGAGATGGACCAGGTGGGTGTTCCGGCCGGCCAGGGAGAGCACCGCCCGCAAGGGGCGGACGTTGGCGTCCTCGGCCTCCGCGTCCGGCAGGTTGAAGCGGGTGTCGGCCACGCAGTGGACCACGGCGTCCCAGGGGCGGCGCAGTTCCGCCGGCGGCTCCTCCTCGCCCATGCGCCACACGGAGTGGTCCCGGCCCGGCACACCGCCCCGGCTGACACCGTGCGCTGGGCGGCCTGCCGCGTTCAGCGCACGGAGGACGGCGCTGCCGACGGCGCCGGTGGCGCCGGTGACCAGGGTGCGGGCGGGCCCGGTCACGAGAGCGCCGTGATGCGCCGCTCGATCGCCTGGAGCATGTGCTCGGCGTTCTCGCGCAGCGCCTTGGTGGCGACCGGGTTGAGCATGTCCGCGAGCAGCGGAATACCGATCTCGAACTCCACCGAGAAGGTGACCACCGAGGTGTCGTCCTCGGCGCGGTCGACGCGCCAGTAGCCGGTGAACACGTCGAGATCGCCGGAGATCTGGTCGAAGGACATGACCCGGGAGTCGTGGTCGAGGGTGTCCACCTCGACCCACTCCAGGACGGAGCCCTTGAGCAGGACGGACCACTCGCTGGTACGGGTCCCGCTCGCGGTCTCCCCGATCACGGTGACCGATTCGACATTCTCCATGTAGCCGGCGTAGTCCTCCAGGCGGGTGACGGCCGTCCAGGCCTCGGCGGCTGGTGCCTTGATCGGCAGATTGACCTCGACATGCGGCATGGTGGGGTGCCTCCTCGGTTGGTCCTGTGCAGGGTGGGCGCGGTGCCCCGCGGACGGGGGCGGGGTCAGCCGGCCGGGTCGAAGGTGAGGGCGCGCCCCGTGCAGAAACTGCCGACGACCTCGTCGCAGACCAGGAGGGACGGCGGGTGGTGGTGGGCGGCCAGCGAGTCGAGGGCGAGCCCGGCCGCTTCCTGTCCGCGGCCGTAGAGGCGGCTGCCGACGACCGGGGTGACGGCGGCCAGTACCCGGTCACGGGTGTCGCTGAGGGTGGCGCGCAGGCCCACCGCACAGGCCATGGCCGCCTCCCCGGCGAGCGCGCCGGTGTCGATGTCCGCGGCGAGCTGGCGGCAGGCGCCGCCGAGGGTCAGCAGTTCGCGGGCGGCCCGCCCGAGCAGGGCGGTGCGCGGGCCGAAGCGCTGCGACGCCGTCACTCCCCGACAGGCCGCGTCCAGCAGGCCGCTGAGCACACCGTGGTAGGTGGCGGTCAGCAGGACCGAGAACCAGGCCATGCCGGCGGTGACGTTCTCGTCGATGACGTCGGCGGGGCCGCGGTGGAAGACGAGCCGGTCATCGACCTCGACGTCCCGCAGGACCAGCCGGGCGGTGTCGGACTCCCGCATGCCGAGCGAGGGCCACTCTCCCTCGGCCCCCAGTCCCGGCGCGTTGCTCGGGATCAGGGCGAGGATGGTCTCATCGGTGCCGGTGACGCGGGCCGTCAGGCACACCAGGGTGGCGGTGGTGGCCAGCGAGCAGGGGTACTTGACGCCGCTGACGCGGTAGCCCTTCCCGGTCGGGACGGCCTCGGAGCGGCTGGTCATGAAGTTGGGGCTGCCGCCCGGCTCGGCGAACGCGGACGCCACGAGGGCGCCCGAGGCCGCGATGCCCTCCAGCAGCATCCAGGTGGTGTCACGGTGCCGCTTCCAGTAGTCGACCATCAGGCCGACCGTAAAGGCGTGCATGTTCAGGGCGACGGCGGCGGAGGGATCGACCCGGCCGAGGGCGCGCTGCGCCCCGGCCATCTCGGTCAGGCCGGCGCCCGCGCCGCCGAGTTCCTCGGCGATCGGCAGCGCGGCGTAGCCGCCCGCGGCGAGGTCCCGGATGCGTTCCGCTCCGGTGGCGCCCTCACGCGGTCGCGCCGGTGTCCAGGCCGTGCTCCAGCCGGCGTCCAGCAGCGCCCGGTGCGGCGCTGCGCCGTACCCGGGGTTTCCTGTCGCGTCTTCGGCAGCCGTGCCCATGGTTCTCCCTTCGCCGGTCACGGGAGCGGCCGGCCCGGTGTTCGGTGTGCTCGGCGCGGTGTGACGGACCGACTCTAGGCAGCGGGGGCACGGTGGTTCAGGGAGTGTTCCTTTGTGCGGAACACGAGATCGCGCGGGCTCCGGGCGGGGCCGGGCGAGCGGTGGGCGGGCACCCCCGGGCGCGCCGGATCCGGCCGCCTGCCGCTCAGGACCAGGAGAGTTTGCGGTCCTCGGCCCGGAAGAAGACAAGGGTGACGGCGGCGAGACCGGCCGCGAAGAGGCACAGGACCCCGGCGGGCAGCAGGACGTCCGGGACGCCCCCGCCGTGCAGGATGGCCTCGTTGAAGCCGCGCATCGCCCAGTGGCTGGGCGCGAAGGGGGCGAAGGGGACCGCCCAGTCCGGCATCGCCGACTGGGGGGTCAGCGCGCCGCCGAGCCCGGCGAAGACCAGGGCGAGGATGTTGGCGACGACGCTGAGCTGGGAGATCGTACGGCACAGCACGACGAGGGCCATGCCGAGCATGACGACGCTGAGCGCCAGCGGCAGCGCCACCACCACGAGGGCGAGCCAGGAACCGGAGACCCGCAGGCCGAACAGCAGTCCGCCGGCCACGAAGATGACGGTGAGCTGGAGCACGGCGGCGGCCAGCAGGACGACCAGGCGCGCGGCCAGCAGTTCGACCGGGCGGGCGGTGCCGGCGCGCAGCCGGTCCCAGGTGTTCCAGCCGTGCTCGCGGAACATCGCGAAGCCGACGACGTTCATCATGAAGAAGAGGAACATCACCGCCATTCCGGGGACGCCCTGTTCGGCACCGTTGACATCGGTGCCCGCGCCGCCCGCCTGCAGAGCGGCCCGGAACAGGGGCTGCATGAAGCCCATGATGACCAGCGGCATGACCGTGCGGATCAGCAGCGGGGCGGGGTCGCGCAGCAGCAGCCGGATGTCCTGCCGAACGAGGGCGGTCATCCGGTTCAGCGCACTGTCACCCATGGCGCACCGCCCCGGTCCTCTCGTCCCGGTTCCGGTCCTCGCCGGCGTCCGGCCCGGGGGTGCCCGCGGTGAGGCGGAGGAAGACGCTGTCCAGGGTGGGTTTCACCACGCGCAGGGCGGACAGGCCAGCGGCGGCGTCGCCCAGGGCGGCGAGGATCCGGCCGGTGACCAGCTGGGGCTGTTCCACCCGGACGCGGAGCCGGTCGCCGTGCCGGGTCACCGGCCACGGCAGGTCGAGCGCGGGCGGTTCGCCGGAGAAGACCAGTTCCACGGCGCTGTCGCCGTGCCGCCGGACGAGTTCGTCGACACCGCCGCGGGTGAGGACGCGCCCCCGGTGCAGGACGACCACGTCCGCGGCGAGTTCCTCGATCTCGGGGAGGTAGTGGGTGGAGTAGCAGACCGTGGTGCCCTGCGCGGCCAGTTCCCGCACATGGGCGAGGATGCGGGCGCGGGTCTCCACGTCGACGCCGGCGGTGGGCTCGTCCAGGAGGACCAGCCCCGGCCGGTGGACCAGCGCCATCGCGGTGTGCACGCGGCGCTGTTCTCCTCCGGAGAGGTGGGCGGCGCGCCGGTCCATCAGCGCGTTCAGGGCGAGGGGTTCGGCGACCTCCTCGATCCGCTGCCGGGCGGCCCGGCCCCGGAGCCCGGCCAGCTCGGCGAAGAACCGCAGGTTCTGGCGTACCGTCAGCGGCGGATAGATGCCGAGCTCCTGCGGGGCCAGGCCGAGTTCCCGGCGCGCGCGGCGCGCGTCGCGCGCCATGGAGCGGCCCAGCACCTCGATCTCCCCGGCGTCCGGTCGCCGCAGGCCCGCGACCAGGGACATCAGCGTGGTCTTGCCGGCGCCGTTGTGCCCCAGCAAACCGACGATCGTGCCCTGGGCGATCTCCAGATCGACCCGGTCCAGCGCCGTCGTGTCGCCGTAGCTCTTGCGCAGTCCGCGTACGGACAGGGCGGGTGTCCCGGGCGCGGCGCCGCCGGCCGGTCGCCGGTCAGCGGGCACGAGGGGCCCAGGCGTCCGGACCGGGGAACGCCACAGCGCCGGGGGGAGTCATCTCCATGCGTCGGTGCACCTTTCCGCGTCGGACGGCGACAGCGGTCACCCTGTCAAGCGCGCCGTTCCCGGTTCAACGCACGTTCCGGTAGCCGGAACACCACTTTCCCGCGGCGGACGCGGGCGGCTAGAACTGGTCCCCGACAGCTGCGGACCGCCGCTTCCGCCGCCGGGCGGCGCACGCGGGGAGGACACCGCCTCGTGCGGTTCCACGGTCCGCCGGACCAGGGAGAGGACGGCCCCGGACATGACCGCGAACGTCGGGGCGGGGACGGCGAGGGAGACACTCACCGCGATCCGCCGGCATCTCTCGCCGCAACTGGCCCTGCTGTACGGCATGAACGGCTCCGACGCCATCGAGGCATACGGCGAGGGGGCCCGGGTGCGGCGCTCCGACGGCCGTACCCTGATTGACTTCGGCAGCTACGCGGTGACCTTGCTGGGGCAGCGGCATCCGGCCGTGGTGGCGGCGGTGCGCGCGGAACTGGACGCGATGCCGGTCTCCAGCCGGGTGCTGGGCAACCGGGCGACGGCGGCGTTCGCCGCGGCGCTGGCCGGCTGGGCCGACCCCGGCCGCCTGACGAACGTGTGGCTCGGGCTCAACGGCAGCGACGCGGTGGAGGCGGCGCTGAAGCTGGCACGCCGGGCCACCGGCCGGCGGCGGGTCATCGCGGTCGAGGGCGCCTACCACGGCAAGTCCATGGGTGCGCTGGCGGCGACCTGGAACGCCCGCTACCGCGAGTCCCTGGAGCCGCTGCTCGGCGGCGTGACCCACATCCCCGCCGACCCCCGCGCGGTGCCCGGCGCCTTCGAGGGCGAGGAGGTGGCCGCGGTCCTGGTGGAACCCGTCCAGGGCGAGGGCGGAGTCCGCCCCCTGGACCCGGCGTTCCTGACGGCGCTGGCCGGCGCGGCACGCGCGCACGGCGCGTTCGTCGTCGCCGACGAGATACAGACCGGCATGCGGCGCTGCGGCCCCCGCCTGGTCAGCGTGGACCTCGGGCTCGAACCCGACGCCGTCCTGCTCGGCAAGGCGCTGGGCGGCGGGGTCCAGCCGGTGTCCGCCGTGGTGGCGACGCCGGAGCTGTACGCCCCGCTGGCCGCGGATCCGTTCCTGCACACGACCACGTTCTCCGGGCACCCGCTCGGGGCGGCGGCCGGTGTGGCGGCCCTGCGGACGGCGGAAGCGCTCGCCCCCCGGGGCCGGCACCTGGCGGAGGTCTTCGGCTCCGGCCTCAGCGGGCTGGTGGCACGCCATGCCCCGCTGGTCACCGCGGTGCGCGGCCAGGGCCTGCTGTGGGGCCTGGAGTTCGCGACCCCCGCGGCGGCGGGCGAGGTGCTGATCGAGCTGGGGCGCCGGGGCCTGATCGTCTCCCCCTGTCTGGGCCGCCCGGAGACGCTGCGGCTGCTGCCGCCGCTGGTCGCCACGGACGAGGACGCCGGGGAGGCGCTGGACCTCCTGGACGCCGTCTGCGCCGCGGTGCCCGACGACTTCCGCACCCCGGCCGCCGCGGCCACGACCTGACCCGACCCTCCGGGCCCGCGCCGGAAGGTCACGGCCGGGACCGGCGACGCCAAGGAGGACGATATGAGCGCGGAGCCCGGCGCCGCGGCCGGAACGCGGGACACGCACGAACAGACCCGCGCCCAGTACCGCTACCACCGGGACCTGTTCCCGGCGCTGCACGACTGGGAGAACACCGAGCGGGCCATCACGGACTTCACCGGCCAGGACGGGCCCGACGGGCTGCTGGGCCTGGACCAGATGGGCCACTTCGGTCCGCAGGGCTGCGACCTGGTGGTCCGCGCCGTGGCCGCCGGCGCCGGGTCGGGCCGTGCCGTGGAGCTGTGCGAGCTGGGCAGCGGTTTCGGCGGTGCGCTGCGCTACACCGTCGACAAGCTCACGACCGCCGGCGTCGGGGTGTCCCGGTCCTACGGCGTGGACATCGTCGCCGAGCACTGCGAGGTCAGCGCCCGGATCAACCGTGCGCAGGGCCGGACCACGACGACCGATCTGTGCGCCTCGGCGACCGCGGTGCCGCTTCCCGACGCCTCGCTCGACGTGGTGCTGGTCACCGGCTCGATGCCGCACTTCCCCGACCCGGGCGCCATACTGCGCGAGGCGGCCCGGCTGCTGCGGCCGGACGGACTGCTGGTGCTCACCGAGGAGGTGAGTCTGACGCCCGCCGGCGAGGAACCCTCGGACGCCTTCCGGGTGACCCACCCGCGCGGAATCTTCTTCACCACCCCGCTGGCCGGCCGGAGGGAGCAGCTGGCACGGGCCGGCTTCGGCGAGGTGCGGCAGGAGGATCTGACCGCGTGGGCGGTGGCGCTGCTCGCCGACCGGCTGAAGGTCGTCCGCATCTTCCGCGGGAGCGTCGCGAACATCTACGGGGGCCCGTCGGCCGATCTGATCCGGGACACGCTGAGCGCGGCCCGCGAGGAGTACCTCGCCGGCCGGCTGCTGCCCACTCTGTTCACCGCCCGGAAGGCCCCCGCTCCGGTGGGCTGAGCGGCCTCACACGGCACTCATCAGGGCGGGGCTGCGCCGCAGTTCGCGGGTTACGGCGGCGCAGGCGGCCCTGAGATGGGCGGCGGCCCGGCCCGCGTCGAAGCCGGACGGGGTGCCGGCGACGGCCAGCGCCCCGGCCGCCGTACCGGACGCCGCCAGCACGGGTGCGGCCAGACCCGTCACCCCGTTCGCGCCGCGGACGACCGCGAAGCCCTGGTCCCGGACGCGGTCCGCCTCGGCCGACCGGGCGGGTGCGTCGCGGTGCGCGACCGCCCCGGTGCCGAAGGCGCGGAAGACGCCGGTCGCGGCCCACTCGGAGGCCCGGGCCTCCTCCGCACGCTGCCGGCGGCCGGGCCGGTGGGGGTGCCGTACGGTGTCCACCAGGGCCGGGTCGGCGCCGGTGGGGTCGGCGATGAAGACGTAGGCGCTGCCCCGGGTGAGCTGGTACAGCTGCTGCGCGTGGGGCAGGGCGATGTCGCGCAACATGAGCTGGCGGGGCACCCGGGCCCCGAGCAGGAACAGTCCCATGCCGAGCCGCAGTCCCTTCTCGCCGCGCTCCAGCATGCCCTCCTTGACCAGTTCGGTGGTGATGCGGTGGGCCGTCGCCTTGGGCATGTCGGCCCGGCGGGCGATCTCGGAGAGGGGCAGTTCCAGCTCGCCGGGCCGGAAGGTGCGGAGGACGCCGAGACCGCGCGCGAGCATGGAGCGGGAGTTGTTTCCTGCGGGCAAGGGAACTCCTCTGGGTCGTGACGGGGCCGGGAACGGTGCCGCCGTACGGGCCGGCGCGAGGGGTGCTGTGGTGCGCCGGTGCGCGGACGGCCCCGGTCGTGCGGGAGGAGAGGGCCGCCGGCGTACCGGGCGCGTGGATCCTCCGGCGTGGACCGGGCGTGCACCGGCGCGGACCGCCGGCGGGGGCGGGCGGCAGCGGTGGACGCGGTGGGGCGGGGTCTCCCGGGTGCTGCGGGGCCCGGTGCCGGGCCACGTCGTACGGGGCTCCGCCGCCCGGCGCGGGGCGGCGGGGCAGCCCGGGGAGCTATGGAACGCCTTCAGGCCCGGCGGCAGGCCGGACGCGGGGTTCTTCGGCGTCGCGGGGCACCGGATCGGGCGGCAAACGGGCACGGATTCCCGCCGGTGAGGCAGCATCGGCCACCGGGGTGCGCCCGGACTTCGGGTTTCTTCCGGCGGAGCCGTATTTCTCGGTCACGGTCACGCCGCATTGTTCGGGTCTCGCCGCATAATGCCAAGACACAATCCCTTCGTGATGCAGAGAGGTTGCCGTTCCGCTCCGGAAGAGCTCTGCTTTCCACGCGGGGAGGGTCCATGGTCACCTTTGAATGCATAGCGGCCCGTTCGACGGCCGGTGGGGGGAAGTGCTTGGCGTCCAGGCGGCTTCTCAGCCGGGGGCTGATCGTCTCAGACTCTTTCACTGATCTCAATACGCACGGGTGCGGCTGATTCTTCACCGGAGATCCCCGGTCTTGTGTTTTCCGTGACAGCGGCCGGGGCCACCGCCGGCGGATCCGCGTGACGGGGAACTCCGCCCCGATCGTGCCAAGGGGGCCCATCAGCGAGCTGACGGACCCTCCCGCACGATCGGGGCTAGAAGGGCAGAAAGTCGCCGGACCGGGGCTCGGAGACGACCTCGGGCAGCCGCAGGGCCCGGCAGCGCGGCACGGACCCGCCGCCCGCGTCGTCGCCCAGGCGACGCCAGGTCCCGGCCGCGAACGGGTCGGGAAGCGCGGTCCAGCCCAGATTCACTTCGAAGTAGTGGGCGGCGGTGCGGACCGAGGGCTTGTCGTCGTCGTCGAGGATCACCAGCCCGCCCGGCTTCACGACCTTGCGCAGGTAGTACAGGTCGAGAAAGACCTCGTGGAACACGTGACTGCCGTCGACAAAGGCGGCGTCGGCGACCAGCCCTTCGGCGATGAGCTGGGGAAAGGCGTCCGAGGACCGTTCCGGGACCAGCGTGGAGATGAGGTCGAGACCGGCGGAGCAGAGCAGGTCCCACCCCGTGTTGGCCCACATGTCCTTCTGGAACGGATCGATCAGGATGTGCCGGGGTTCGGCATGGCCCTGAGAAACGAGGGCTTCTCCCACGGCGAGCGCCGAACTTCCGTAGGCGAGGCCGACCTCGACGACGGTCCGGGCCTGCTCCGCGATCAGGAGATCACGAAGAAGGTCGCAGTCGCGCTCGGGAAGAGTGATGTACTCGAAATCCCCGTCGAAATCACGTGTTCTGGCAGGCCCGTTACGCGCCAACTGACGCCGGACTTCCCGGACTCGAATCGCACGGTCGTCTGTTTTCATGGAATCGATCGTAGGCTCTCTCCATGCATAGGACAAGAGTCCTTTTTCGCTTTGTACGCAGGCATGGGAAAGGCATGTTCCGCTCTGTTTCAGGACAGGCGGAAGCCAGCGGCCGGCGACAATAGCCGACCGCTGGAACGAGCGCCTCCACCGAATTCCACAGCCTTTCCCGAAAGGCTTCCCTTTCCGGGCGGGATCGGCGGAGTCATCGAGAGGAAAATACGGCGGTGTCATGCGGCGCGGGTGGAATGCGCAAGGCAGCGGCACCAGCGCGCCGGCACGCCGCCCGGACCACCGGACCCACCGGGGAAAGCCGCTCCCTCACTGCTCCGCGAGACGCGCCAGCACGCGCTCGCGCACCGCGGGATCGAGCATGTCGGCGTTGACGGAGAACCGCCGCGCTCCCCGGACGAGATCGCCCATGCGGCGCTTCATCGCCAGGAACGCGGCGCTGTACCGGTGCACGTCGTTGTCCAGATGGGCCAGCATGTCGTCCTTCAGCCCGTAGGTGCCGGGCGCGCAGGCGAACAGGTCCAGGAACGCCGTGAATTCCTCCTCGCCGACCTCGTCGAAGGAGGGGGCCCGGTCCGGGTTGTAGTCGATGATGCACAGGTTGCGGACCGTGGCTTCGTCGACCGATGCCCGGCCGAAGATCGTCTCCGGGTCGAGCCGGTACTCGGATGCCTCCAGGTGCTTCTCCAGCCGGCCGGACGCGATGAGCCGGTCGAAGCCCGGACCGTTCCGGATCCGCATCGCGGACGGCACGCCGTACACGGTGGTCCCGCGCGTGAGGACATGCGTGTTGCTGACGAACCGCGCCCCGGCGGCACAGGCCTGGGTGAGGAAGACGGTCTTGCCGCCCTTCTGACGGCCGAACAGCAAAGTGGCGCCCGAGGGCTGGACGAAGGCGGCGGCCTTGAGGTGCACCAGGTCACGGTCGACGGCGAAGTCGGTGAGCAGACGCTTGGTGAAGTACGGCCACAGCGTGCGCTCCAGCTCACGGCCGAAGACATAGATCCGGTTGCCCCGGGTCACCAGGTGGGCGGGCGGGCCGAAATGGTGGGTGATGTACGAGCCGCCGCGGAAGCGGTCGGCGCGGTATCCCCGGTCCGCGAGGGGTTCGATCAGCGCCGGATCGATGGGGTCGTGGTCGAGATCCACGAGGACCAGCTCGTACGCACAGGACCGCTCGGGAGGGGCGAACCGGGAGAAGAAGGCGTACCCGGCGAAGTCCGTGATGTTGCTCAAGACGCGTACCGTGAACACATTGAGGTCGATCACCCGGGATGACCTGATGGTGTAGTGCGGGCCGAGAGCCGCACGCACATCGTCGTCGGTGTCCGGTCCGGCCGAAGCCGGGATGATCGGTGACGTCACGCTGCCCTGCCTTTCACGAGTCTCACGAATTCTTCCGGCCGCCCGGAACGAACGGCCGCAACGGCCGCGCCGCCGCGATACGGGCGATGGCCGGTCCACCCGGGACGTGCAGCGTGTGCGGGACGTCCGGAGGATTCCCGGGCCGCGGCGTCCTCGGCCGCGCACGGCGCCGTCGCGCCGGATCCGCGCACGCCGCTCCGCTATCCGCCGCCCGGGTCGACCGGGACGGCGGGGATCCGGTCCCCCGCCGGGACGGGGGAGCCGGGCGACCAGAAGGACCGGTTCACATCGGGAATGACGGGTTCGGCCGCCAGGTGCCGGGCACTCAGCTGAGCCGCCACCGCCACCCGGTCCCAGTGCGACCACCGCAGCCCCAGCGCGTCCGCCAGGGCGAGCAGCGACCGCCAGTCCTTGCTCCGGCCGGAGCGCACCCGCTGGAGCAGCGTGGCCAGTTCCGCGCCGTCCGGACGGCCGGACAGCTGCGCTTCCAGCCGGTCCAGCGCCGGCTGCCAGCACAGGTCGGACGCCTCGGTGCCCGCCTCGACGTCCGCCAGGGCCGCCCGCACCTGCCGGGTGACGTCCTGTCGGCTGTCGAGGGCGGCGAGGAGGCGTCTGCGTTCCGGCCCGTCGAAGAAGACGCCCAGCTCCCGCAGGATGTCGGCGGGCTCGTCCGACACATGGATGTAGGTGAGCACCGATGCCCGCGCCGCTCCCGGGATCCACCGCAGGTGGTGGGGTTCGCGGTCCTCGGGGCGCGTCGGTCCCTTCATCTCGCTCAGCCGGGCGGTGGCCGGCACCTCCGACTCCACGGTGTCCCTGAGCAGGATGTACAGCGACTCCCCCACCGGCATGATCATGTCCATCACGTCGATGCGCTCGCGGGTGGCGATGTTCAGCTGGTACCGCCACAGCTCACGGGTGATGTGCCGGTTGAAGCGGAACCTGCTCCAGGCGACCGGGACGAAGCCCGCGGCACGCACCGCCGGCAGCAGCCCCGCTCCGCCCCGGACGGCGACCATGTCCGCTTTCACGATCAGCGGGGCGACGCGGTGCAGCCGCTCGGCGGTGTCCCTTCCGGCCCCGAGGAGGGTGGTCAGATCATCCCAGGCGTCCCGGTAGTAGGGGTCGCCCGGGTAGATGTCGCGCTTGCGCCTCTCCCGGCTCAGCCATTCCGGTACGACGCAGGCCGCCTCGGGCCGATCCCCGGTCAATGCGCCTCCCGGGACGTGCCGCCGCCCGCCGGCACCCGTGGAGAGGCCGCTCTCCCCGGCACGACCGCCGCCCGTGGGCTCCGCCGCGTGCTGACGCCGGGCCGCGGCGCGGCCCCGGCGCAGCCCACCGGAGCGAACGGCGGGGGAACGGTGCGGGTGACGGACGGCGAAACAAATGTGCCGGTGGTGTGCGACGTCATGGATCAACTGTGGGAGGAGCCGCCCTCCGTCTCAAGGCGTTGTCCATTGTCCGCCCCAGAGGCACCGGGCAACCTCCGCCGTCACCTCCGCTTCTTCTCCCCCGCCCGGCGGCGGTGACGGGCCGGGCCCGCCCGTACCGGTGGCCGGGCCCGCGGGCGGGGTACGGCCGCGCCGCTCACCATCGGTACCAGGTGGTGCGGCGGCCCTCGCCGGTGAGGGGGCGGACGATGAAGCCCAGGAGCCACACCAGCAGCACCAGGACCGCGATCCACCACAGGACCTTCGCGGCGAAGCCGACTCCGAAGAGGACCACGGCCAGCAGCAGCACGAGAAGCATCGGAACCATGACGTGTACCTCCTTGACCGTGTCGGGTCGCCGGGATCGGCCGGGTTTAAACACCGCTGATCACGGTCAGGCGGGGGATACGTTGCAGTCGAGCACGACAGGACGTGAGCGCCGTGAGCGAGAGGACCGACAGGACCAAGCAGAAGGCCCGTGGCATGGCCGAGCAGGCCGGCGGCAGGACCAAGGAGCTCATGGGCCGGGCCCGCAGCCGGGTGGCGGACGAGCGGGCCAAGCGGGCCCGGGGTTCCAAGGGTGAGGGCCGTCCGCTCAAGGAGCGGTTCAAGGACGCCAAGGACGCGTTCAAGGACTGACGCGCCGCCGCCGTCGCCCAGCACGGGCGGCCGCACCCGGACGCGAGCCGCGCACCGTCCCCGCAGGGGAGCCGGTGCGCGGCTCGCGTTCGTGTGCCGCCGGGGCCGTCCGGCGCGTACGGGCCCGGGCGGCGCGGCGGCTACCCGCCATTCGCCGAGCGTTCATCACCTGCCCCCAACGGGCAGGAGTTTTCTTGTTGTTGAGCGACCACCGTCATAGTTTGCGCCCTTACCCTGAGACCAGGTCTCCTCATGTCCCCCACACCAGGAGGTTCAGTTGTGCATGCCCACGAGATGGCGGTCTTCGGAATCTCCGCGGCGGATGAGACCGTGTACCGGCATTTCCTCCGCAACCCGGACACCACGCCCGGCCATCTCCACCGGCTGCTCGACCTCGGCGAGGAGACCGTACGCTCCGCCCTCGACCGGCTCGCCGGGCTCGGCCTGCTGAGACCCGGGACGGCCCCGGGCCGGATCACCCCCGCCACTCCGGAGACCGCCGTCGCCCGGCTCGCCGAACTGCGGCTGCGCGAGCTGTATCTGGAGGTGCAGCGGCTCACCCAGAATCAGCACATTCTGGCCACACTACGCGCGGAGACCACGGTCAGGACGAATGCCCCACGCGGCATCGAACAGCTCGACGGCTGGCCGGAGATCCGGGACCGGATCGACGATCTGGCGTTCTTCACCCGCCGGGAGGTGCTGTACGCCGAGCCGATGGGCGAGGTGCCGGCCGAACGCGTCGCCTACTGCGAGCCGCTGGCCCTGCGCGCCCTGCGTCGCGGCGTGCGCATCCGCGCCGTCGTCCCGGCGTCCGCGCTGGAGTGCCGGCCGACCGCCGCCATGCTCAGCAAGCTCGTCTCGCACGGCGCCCGCATCCGGGTGGCCGACACCGTCGTCGAGCACGTCCTGGTCTTCGACGGCCACTCGGCCCTGATGCCGCTCGACCCGTGGGACTCGATCCGCGGCGCGCTGCTCACCCGGGGCACCACCCTGGTGGCCAATCTCGTCGGGCTGTTCGAGAAGACCTGGGAGGGCGCCGAGGACATCTCCGTCCGGCTGGAGCGCCCCGGGGAGGAGGGTGCTCCGCTGTCGGACGGTGAACTGCGCGTGCTCCAGCTCATGTGCACGGTCGGCAAGGACGAGGCGGGGGCCCGGGGGCTCGGCGTGTCGGTCCGTACCTACCGCCGCTACATCGCCGATGTGATGCGCAGGCTCGGCGCGACCAGCCGCGCGCAGGCCGCCCTGCTGGCCCGCGAACGCGGCTGGATCTAGGACACGCTCCAGCCGCTGCGCTACTCCTGGGCCCAGCCGCGCAGTGCCGTGTCCGCCAGCGCCCGCCGCACCGCTTCCCGGGCCGCCGCCGCGCCCACCTCGAACCGCAGCCGTACCCGGTCCGGCTCCACCCGCACCGCGTGGCAGGGCAGCTGGGCGGGCAGCAGCCACAACAGCCGCAGGGCGGTCGTCTCGCCGCCCGGCACCCGTGCGTCGCGGCGGACCGCGGTGATGTCCACGGGGCGATCGTGCCCGTTCCGGCGCTGTTCGTACTCACGGATCATGCGCTTCGATGCCTCCGACCGTCTCCCGGGAGTGCCGCAGGGCACACCGGAACGCCGCGGTCATCGCCTCGATGCCGGTCGGCAGGGCGGTACGGACGTCCGGGGCGAACCGCGGCGAGTGGTTGGGCGGCAGTGCGGGAGGCTCTTCCCCCTCGCCGGCCGGGGCGTGGGCGGCGCGCCACGCGGCGGCGCCGACCGTGCCCAGCATCCAGTAACCGCACCGGATGCCCCGTCCCCCGTGCAGTCCGGCGTCCGCTCCCGCGGGGCCGAACCACGGGAAGTCCTCGGTGGCGGTGCCCGGCGGCAGGCCGGACACCCGGGACTTCCCGAACAGTTCCCCGTGCGCGGCGCGCAGCGCCGCGGTCAGCCCCGCGTCGGGGGCCAGCACCGGTGACCGTGAGGTCTCGGTGAACTCCGGAGGCCGGGCCGCGCCCGACGCCTCGCTCTCGGCGCGCACGATGCGCCGTACCGCCGCCGTCATCCGCTCCAGCACCGGTTCGCGGAACGCCCGCAGGCTGATGCCGAGTTCGGCGCGGTCGGGCACCACGTTGGCGCGGTCCCCGGCCCGCAGCCTGCCGACCGTGAGGACGGCGGGTTCACCCGGGGCGATCTCGCGTGCCACGACGCTCTGGAGCCGCAGGACGGCCGCCGCCGCGGCCACCACCGGGTCCACCGTCAGCTGCGGCGTACCGGCGTGTCCTCCGCTGCCGTGCAGGACCGCGTCCAGGGTGCGGCTGCCGGCCAGGACGGGTCCGCCCGGATGGGCGGCGTGTGCGAGGTGCCCGGCCGGCAACGGCGCGGCGTGCTGGGCGAGTACGGCGTCCGGCGGGCCGCCGATCCGCTCGTACAGGCCGTCGGCGAGCATGGCGCGGGCGCCGGTCAGGGTCTCCTCGGCGGGCTGGCCGACGATCACGGCGGTGCCGCCGTGCCAGGGGGTGCGGGCCAGGGTGCGGGCGGCCCCGGCGAGCGCGGCGAGGTGCAGGTCGTGGCCGCAGGCGTGCATGACGCCGGGGACCCGGCTGGGGTAGGCGAGGCCGGTGTCCTCGGTGACGGGCAGCGCGTCGAGTTCGGCGCGCAGGACGACGACGGGGCCCGCGCCGCGGCGCAGTACGCCGGCCACGCCGTGTCCGCCGATGCCGCGGGTGACGGTGTAGCCGTCCTCGGCCAGCCGGTCGGCGAAGAGCGCGGCGGTGCGTTCCTCGGCGCCGGAGAGTTCGGGGTGGGTGTGCAGGGCGAGATACAGCTCCAGCGCGGGGCGGAGCACGTCCGGGGTGACGGCCACGGCGGCTCCCTCCTCACTCAGCGGGGCATCGATCATCGCGGTGCGGCACCCCAGCGGCCGGTCAGGGCGCCGACAGCGGGTGTCAGCGTTCTGACAGCGGTTGAGGGGGCCATCTGTCGGCGGCCGGGGCTGGAATGAGCGTCGGGTTCCCCAGCGTACCGCCGGACGCGGCGGTGGCCGGATCCCCAAGCGCCCTTTCCCTGAAGGAGATTGCCATGTCGAACAAGCCCGAGCTGGCCACCCTCGCCGACGAGATCCTGGAGCTGGAGTCGGAGACCTTCGAGATCTCGGACTACTCGGACGAGGCCGAGGTCGTGCTGGCCGGTTCCACGTCCTCCTCCTCGACCTCCACCTGCTCCAGCACCACGAGCACCACCTCCTGCTCCGCCTGATCCCGGGCACCGAGCACACGGCGGGCGGTCCCCGGACGGGGGCCGCCCGCCGTGCGTCCGGGGCGGGGCAGGGCGGGCGGGGCGGGGGCGGCGGAAATCCGGTCGCGCCGGGCCCGGCGGGCGGGCAGACTGCCCCGATGGCGGACCGACAGTTCGAGGATCATGAGATCGCCCAGTGGTACGACCTCTTCTGCCCGTGGGACCCGCGCGGCGACTTCGCCTACTACTTCCCGCTGGTGATGGCGGCGGAGCGGGTGCTGGACGTGGGCTGCGGCACCGGGATGCTGCTGCACCGGGCCCGTGAGGCCGGGCACACCGGGCGGCTGACCGGCCTCGACCCGGCCGCCGGCATGCTGGAGGTCGCCCGGCGGCGCGCGGACGTCGAGTGGGTGCACGGTGATCTGTCCACCGTGTCCTTCCATCAGGAGTTCGACCTGGTGGTGATGTCCGGTCACGCCTTTCAGGTGTTCGTCACGGACGAGGCGGTACGCACCAATCTGGCGGCGATCCGCGCCGCGCTGCGCCCCGGCGGTCTCTTCGCGTTCGACACCCGCAACCCGGCCTACCGCGCCTGGGAGCGCTGGACGCCGGAGTATCCGCGCGAGGTGACCGCTCCGGACGGCCGGCGGATCCGCTCCGAGCACCGGGTGACCCGGGTGGGCGGCGGCACGGTCAGCTTCACCACCACGTACACCACCGACGGGGCCGACCCGCAGGTCAGTGACAGCACCCTGCGCTTTCTGGAACGCCCGGAGCTGGCCGGTTTCCTGGACGGCGCCGGGCTGGAGATCGTCCACCAGCACGGCGACTGGGACGGCTCGCCGGTGACCGAGGACTGCATGGAGATCATCACCGTGGCCCGCCCCGCCGCCCGGGAGTGACGGCCGCTACGGGAAGGGGTGCGGCGCCGGGTTGAGGCCGGTGGTGCCGGCCAGCCGGTGCAGGCGGGGCAGCAGCGGGGCGCGCTGACGGCGGTGGCCGAAGTCCAGCGGAAGCAGACCAGGAACGAGAGTGGCGACCGTGTGCAGGCCGATGGCGGCCTGTTCCGGAGTGGTCTGGTCGACCGCGATGACGTCGTGGCCCGCCGCCGTCAGCGCGTCGCGCACGGTGTGCAGGTCGTCCAGCAGATCGCCGGTGCGCGGCCGGGCCGCCTCCCAGTCGGCGAACGCCGCATGGACGGCGGTGGCCGGCGAGGAGGCGAGGAAGTGCGCGGCGTGCCGCGCCATCTCCGGCAGGCCGTAGAGCTGGGCGTGGTCCTTGAGGTGCTCGACCCTGTCGTAGTCCTCGGCCATCGCCCGCAGTTCCGGCAGCCGCTCCCCCACCTGGTAGGGCAGATGCGGGATGTAGGTGAGCACTTCGGAGAGGGCGCCGTCGACGGCCGCCTCGGCATCCAGGCCGGCCGCCGCGCCGAAGGACAGGTGACCCAGGCCCCCGTCGCGCCGTACCGCCACGCCGGTGACCACCGGGACCGGCAGGTCGGCGCGGGTGTCGAAGGCGTGGACGTCGTAGCCGAGCAGCGCGGCCCGGTCCAGGGCGGTGCGGATGGCGGGGTCGCGGCAGGTGCCGAGGTCGAGGCGGACGGGCGGCCTGCGCCCGTACCAGGCGACCAGGAACGCGTCGCGTTCGATCAGTTCCAGCAGTCCGAAGAGGACGGCCTCGGTGAGGGTGCCGCCGGTGGCGCAGCCGTTGGAGCATTCGAAGACGAAGTTGTCGGACCGCTCCCCCGCCCCGTAGTGCGCGAGCCGGGCCGGCACCAGCACCGGGCGCTCCGCGCGCAGCGAGTACCCCCACAGCCAGGGCAGTTCGCGGTCCGGGTCGAACGGGGACAGCAGCGGGTCGCTGCGGTAGGTCTCCGCCGGGTAGAAGCCGCAGGCGGCCGGGTCGAGGACGGCCGCCGCGCCCTCGGTGCGCAGCAGCCGATGGTAGGAGGCGCGCACGGGGGCGGTGCCGCGCCGTGCGTGGGTGCCGGCGTACCGTTCCAGGCCCTCCAGGTGGGCGAGGCGGCGGCTGGTGTCGTAGCGCGTGGCCTGGCCGCTCCAGGTGACGTCGTTGAGCCCGGCGTAGCCGCGCACGAAGTGGCTGCCGGAGACGGGGGCGGTGGTGGTGGAGACGGGGTTGAGTTCGGTGCGGGAGCCGAGGGCGCCGCACACCGGGTTGGCGAGCGCGGTCTCGGGGAGCCGGTAGGAGTCCAGCGGGCGGGTGCGGTGTCCGGCGGTGCGCGGTGAGGGGGAGAGCCGCATCCGGGCGGCCTCGGCGGTGCCGGGGGCGGGGTGTACGCAGTGCGGGCACAGCGGTTCGGGCAGCAGCGGGAAGGTGGCCAGGGCGAGGGTGGCCAGGTCGAGGCGGGTGACGCGGGCGGGCTCGCCGGGTGGCAGGGTGCGGCCGGTGAGGGCGGCCCGGGTGGCGCGGATCGCGTCCAGCGCGTGGTCGGTGAGGACGGGCCAGCCGGTGGCGCCGGCCGGGTCGAAGCCGAGTTCCAGCGCCTCGCGTTCGGAGCGGGTGCGCAGCCGCTGCCAGCGCATGGCGAGGCACTGCCCGCAGCCGGTGCCGTCCGCGGTGGCGCCCCAGGGGCCGAGCAGCACGGCGCGGGAGCTGAGGTGGACGGTGGCGGCCGGCCGCCGGCCGGCGTACGGGTCGGGTGCCGCGCACTGGAGGGCGTCGGTGGCCCCGAGGGTGACGACGGTGGTGTCCAGGGCGTCCGCCAGCTGTGCGCGGGCCGCCTCCAGGGGGGTGGCGGTGGTGACGAGCATGGGGGCCCTTTCTCAGGTCCGGTCGCTCCAGCGGAAGGTCTTCAGCGCGACGGCGCCGAAGACCAGGGCGAACGCCGCGAGTCCGGCGGCGCCCAGGGCGATGTCGGCGCCGCTGCCGGAGCCGGTGAGGGCGGTGGAGACGCCGTTGTTGAGGTACTTCAGCGGGAAGATCCAGGACAGCGTCTGCATCCAGGACGGCATGGCGTCCAGCGGGAAGAACGAGCCGGACAGGAACGCCATCGGCACCATCAGGCAGTTGGCGATCGCGGCCACCGCCTCGGGGGTGCGGGCGTAGGTGCCGACGATGGCGCCGAGCGCCAGGAAGGCGGTGACGCCGAGCACCAGCAGCGGGACGGCCAGCCACCAGCCGGCGGCGAGTTCGAGGCCGAAGGCGGGCAGCAGGGCGACGGCGACGAACAGCACCGCCTGGACCAGGCCGATGCCGACGGCCAGGACGTAGCGGGAGCCGAGGACGGAGGTCAGCGGGGTGGGGGTCATGCGGATGACGCGCAGCAGGTCGTCGCGCCGCCACTGCATGAGGACGAAGCCGACGCCGAACACGGCGGCGTTGGCCACGCCCCAGGACAGGACGCCGGGCGCGATGTACGCGATGTAGGGCCGGCCGCTCTCCTCGACCGTCTGGCCGCTGAAGATCAGGCCGAAGACCACCAGGAAGAGGAGGGGGAAGGCGAAGGTGAAGAAGAGGGTGGTCTTGTCGCGGGTGTAGGCCCGGTAACCGGCCGCGCTCAGGGCCGCGTAGGCGCTCATGGTGTCGTGCTCCGTCGCTTCAGGGCTGGTTGGTCAGCTGGAGGTAGACGTCCTCCAGGGTGGCGGTGCGGGTCTGGACGCCGTGCAGGCCGCCGGCGGCGCGTTCCACGGCGGCCAGCAGCGGGCCGGCGTCGGCGGTTTCCAGGATCACCGCGTCGCCGTCCAGCGTGGCGGTGGTGACGCCGGGCAGGGCGCGGGCGGCCTCCAGGGTGAGCCGGTCGGCGGGGACGACCAGCCGGGTGGCGGCGGAGCCGGCGGCGATCAGCCGGTTGGGGGTGTCGAGCGCGGTGACCTTGCCGTCCACCACGATGGCGACGCGGTCGCACAGGGCCTCGGCCTCGTCGAGATGGTGGGTGGTGTAGACGATGGTGCGGCCGGCGCCCTTGAGTTCGCGCAGCACCTGCCACAGTTCGCGGCGTGCCTGCGGGTCGAGGGCGGCGGTGGGTTCGTCCAGGAAGATGAGTTCGGGGTCGTGGACGAGGGCGGAGGCGATGGCCAGGCGCTGCCGCTGGCCGCCGGAGAGGTCCTCGACGCGGACGCCGGCCCGGTCGGTGAGGCCGACCCGGGCGAGGGTACGGTCCACCGCCGCCGGCTCGGCGCGGTAGAGGGCGGCGACGGTGGCCAGGTGTTCCCGGGCGGTGAGCCGGACGAAGAACGCCGAACTCTGGGTCTGGAGGCCGATTCTGGGCAGCAGGGCGGTGTCGCGCGGCCAGGGGCGGTGGCCGAGGACGGTGACGGTGCCGCGGTCGGCGCGGCGCAGTCCTTCCATGATCTCGATCAGGGTGGTCTTGCCGGCGCCGTTGGGGCCGAGCAGTCCGAAGAACTCGCCCCGGGCGATGGTGAAGGAGATGCCGTCCACGGCGCGTTGCGTGCCGTAGTTCTTGTGGATGTCCGACAGTTCGACGGCCGGGTCGGCGGTGGGCACGGGGGGCTCCTTCAGCGGGTGAGCAGGGTGTGGACGAGGGCGGCGAGGGTGGCGAGCAGGGCGGCGACGGTGGTGGCGGCGAGCGCGGTGTACGCGGCGTACACCCGGCGGGCGCGGCGCGGGTAGCCGGCCAGCGCGGTGCGGTCGCGGCGCAGGGTGGCGGCGAGGTGGGTGCGGCTGGAGGTGGCGAGGGCGGCGGCGCCGGCGGCTTGGCTGACGATGGTGTAGCCGTCCAGTGGGGGGAGCGGGATGAGCATGGTGAAAGCGTGCAGGGAGCCGAGGAACAGGAGCCCGGCGAGGGCGTTGCTGGTGCCGCCCGCCGGGGCGAGCAGCCACCACAGGAAGAAGGGCAGCAGGACGAGGGCGTTCATCACGGCCCCGGCCGCCGCGATCTGGATACGGCGCCAACGCGTCGCCAGGTAGCGGTAGTTGTCAACCGTGCAATACATGATCACCATCGGTAGCCGCCAGCGCAACCCGATCGCGGAAACCGTTCCGCCGTGGTGGTGGGCGACGACGCCGTGGGCGAGTTCGTGCAGGGCGGTGCTCAGCCACAGCAGGGCGAAGACGGCGGCGAGGAGGACCGGGTGGCCGAGGACGGTGGCGGCGCCGTCCAGCAGGGCGCCGAGGTGCAGGGCGAGGGTGAGTTCCATGGCGGCGATCAGGCCGAGCAGCGGCAGCACGCAGCGGGCGGTCAGCAGCGGGCGCACCGCGCGGTGCAGCCGGGCGGCGGTGGCGGCGGCGTCGGCGACCAGCGGCAGGCTGCCGCGCAGCAGGCGGTTGGCGGGGCGCGCGGCGTCCGGCGGCGGGGCGGCCTCGCCGGCGGGTTCCGGGGCGTCCGCCAGCAGGCCCTTGGTGCCGAGCAGGGCGAGGAGCTGCCGCCAGTTGGCATCGCCGAGCCGCCGGCCGTACGCCTCGGCGTACGCCGCGCCCAGGTCGCCGAGGGTGCGCCGGCCGTCCATCCGGGCGAGCAGGAAGTGTTCGCGGACGCCGATCTCGAACGACTGGCCGCTGCCGGGGTGCCGGACCAGGTGCACCGTGCGCGGCCCGTGCAGCAGCGGCTCGCTCAGCAGGACGCCCTCGCGCAGGACCGGGCGGTAGTCGGCCGGGGCGGCGGCGGTCACGAGGTCATCACCCAGCCGCGCAGGGCGCGTCCCAGGACGTGGGAGAGGTACGCCTCGTCCTGGATGGTGACGTGCAGCCGGTTGTTCGTCATGTGCATGTAGGGGGACAGCAGCCGGACCAGCGCCGCGTCCGGGTCGGTGATCCGCTCGTCCCGGTCGCCGTCCCAGGACCGGAACACCAGCCGCCCGTCCACCGCCAGCGCGTGCGCCCGCTCCCGCAGCGCCACGCAGTGCTCCGCCCAGCCCGCCAGGAACCCGGGCAGCCGCCCCGGCTCCCCCGCCGTGAGCGCGGCCCGGATCCTGGCGTACCAGCGGGCCAGCTCCGGGCCGACCTCGTCGGCCTTGCGCTCGTACTCGGTGGAGCCGATGAACCCGGTGCCCGGGAACGCCCGGTGCCAGAACGTGTAGTAGCTGTCCAGGTAGTCGGCCAGCTCCCGCTCGCCCGGGATGAACGCCGCCGCCATCACCGTCATCAGCTGCGCCGAGGTGCCCAGCAGCACGGTGCGCAGATGCAGGTTCTTGGTGCGGAAGGCGTCGATGACCAGTTCGCTGGAGTGCCGGAAGTGCCACTCGGCCAGCTCGATACCGGCGGGGCCGCCGTACTTGCCGTACTCCGGCTCGTAGGGCATCGGCGCGTGGCTGTTGTTGGGCCGCAGGTTCATCCGGCCCTCGGCGTCCAGGTATCCGGCGCGCTCGTCCGCGCGGAACTCGATCTCGAAGAGCTGGTTGTAGAAGTCCTTGAGGAACCCGGCGTCCACCTCGTACAGCGCGGGCCGTTCGGCGAGGAACGCGTCGACCGCCGCGCCGGTACGGCGGCGCACCTCCGGCCCGGCGGCGGCGTCCACCGGCTTCAGGCGCAGCCGGACGTGCGGGCCCTCCAGCCAGTAGTTGATGAAGAACCAGCCGGCCAGCAGCCCGTCCGCCTCCAGTTCCGCGACCAGCGGGCGCACACAGTGCAGCAGCAGCGGGCGCGGGTTGGCGGCGTAGTGGATGTGGGTGGCCTGCCAGGCGCCGGACGGGGCGGCGGGTGCGGTCATCAGAAGGTCTCCACGGACAGCTCGGCGACATGGGTGCCGCGTTCGGTACGGGTGTGGGCCGCGTCCTCGTCGGGCAGCGCCTCGCGGAAGACGGCGCGGGCGGCCGGGGACTTCAGCAGCGCCTCGAAGGCGGCGAGCGACAGCGGGCTGTCGAAGTCCAGGTACTGCGGCTTGGCGCCGGTGGCGCCGCGCGCCCCGCTGTCGGCGACGGTCACGAACACCCGCGCCGGCAGCCGGTGCCGGCGTCGCCAGCGGTGCCAGCCGAGGAACCACTCGGGCTCGGCGGTGCCCGGGGCGCGCAGCGGCAGGACGGCGGCGGGCGCGCCCCAGCTGCGGCGGGCCAGCACCAGGTCGCCGTGGCGCACCCGGGGGCGCCGGGTGACGCCCTCGTCCGGCTCGGCGGCGGGCACCCCGCCCCACACGTCGACCGGGGCCATGGAGCTGGGCGAGAGCAGCAGCAGGGTGCGCGGGATCTCCGGCAGGGCGAGCGGCACCAGATACCCCAGGTAGACGGGGATGACCTCGGTGCCGCCCAGCCGTGCGGAGCGCAGCGCGAGCCGGTCGGCGGCGGTGTCGTGCTCCAGGTAGAGGTCGTCGAGGTG
The DNA here is from genome assembly GCF_900116145.1 of Streptomyces harbinensis. Classification (GTDB taxonomy): domain Bacteria; phylum Actinomycetota; class Actinomycetes; order Streptomycetales; family Streptomycetaceae; genus Streptomyces; species Streptomyces carpaticus. The sequence continues at coordinate 90,662 of NZ_FPAB01000012.1, forward strand.
CAGCCGGTCCGCTTCCGGTACGCCGCTGGTCTCGCCGGGGCAGACGATCTCGTAGTCGGTGAGCCGGGCGTGCAGATTGAGGTTGGAGGTGACCGGACCGCCGGTGACCTCGGCGAAGACCGCGCCCTCCGGGGTGAGGGCGCGGGTCCGCTCGCGCAGCGCGGCGGTGGTGGCCTCCCCCAGGCAGTGGGTGAAGCGGCTGAACGGGAAGGACAGGCCGCCGTAGGAGCGGTTGAGGACGGCCAGGTCGCCGGCGAGCTGGACGTGGTGGCTGTAGAGCGGACGGGCGGGGGCAGCGGGCGCGAGCGCGGCGGCGACGTCGTCGAGCAGGGCGGCGTCGAGGACGAGTTCGTCCCCGTCCCCGGCACCGGGCCCCGTACCGGTGCCGGTCCCGGTGTCGGTGGTGTGCCGCTCCCAGCGGGCCCGCATGCCGTCCGCGAAGGCGCGGCGGGCCGCGTCCACGGCGGTGAGGGCGGGCAGCCCCAGCCAGTTCGGCTCCGGGACGTAGCGGCCCTGCTCGTCGAAGGCGGTGCGGCGGGAGGTGAAGGAGAGATACTGGTCGAAGAAGTCCTCGTGGAAGTCGTGCACCAGCTTCAGCAGATCGTCGCAGCGCCCGCCGCGCCCGTACCGGGCCAGGAAGAAGCCCTGGAAGGTGATGCGCTGGGGCAGCGTCAGATCGAACGCGGGCAGGACGCGTTCGACGGCGCGCAGCCCGGTGGCGACCGGCCGCTCCCAGGCGGCGCGCGGGGTGCGGACGTCCGGGGCCAGCGCGTCCTCGTACAGCAGGGTGCGCGGGACGCGGGGCGTGGTGGCGCCCAGCTCCCGCTGGAGTCCGGCCAGCTGTCCGCGCAGTTCGGCCAGGAGCGTACGGCGCTCGGCGGGCGCGGCGTGCGGGTAGCGGTCCAGGGCGGCGGCGGGCGCGTCGAGCGCGGCGGCGACGCGGTCCGCCCACGGGCGGCCGAGCGTGCGCAGGGAGTCCTGGAAGGCGCGCAGCGGGTCGGTGTCGTGCACCTGGGTGCGCAGCGCGGGGATCTGCACCATGCCGACGTCGAGGAGGGCACCGAGGTACCGGTCCACCTCGGCGGGGCCGGCGCCGCTGACCTCGGTGAGCCAGGCGGCGAGTTCGCCGTGCCGCAGGACGGGGCGGCGCTCGAAGAGGCCGAGCATCCGCTCCAGGGCGCCGCTGCGGCGCAGGAAGAACAGCCGGTCCTTGACGGTGTCGAACGTGACGGCGGTGTCGTCGTCCCCGGCGGTCACCCAGCGCCGTACGTACCGCACCCGGTCCTCCTCGCGGCCCCAGCCGGAGGCGAGGGTCACCGGCAGATCGGCGCGGCGGGCCGGGTCGGCGGCGATGGCCTCGGCGACGCGGCCGAGGGCGAGCACGTTGAGGCGCGGGTGGCTGCGCCACGGCCCGGCGGCGTCCAGGACGCGGCCGGTGGTTCCGGCGGCGCGGTCGGTGCCGTCGGTGCCGTCGCCCCCGGCCGGGCCGGTGAACTCGCCGAGCGCGACGCCCGTGAAGGTGGCGAACGGGCTGGTCTTGGCGGCGGTGCGGTACAGGTACGCGAGCAGGGACCGTTCGATCTTGCGCGCGCGTTTGTCGTCCTTCGGGTTCCGCAGATGGCCGTCCAGCTGCCCGTCGAGCGCCGGTGAGGCGAGCAGCAGCCCGGCGCGCAGCCGCTCCTCGGCGGCGAGTTCGCGCAGCGCCGCGCGGGCGGCGGCGGTCTCCTCGCGCAGCAGGTCCTCGCCCTCGGCGGTGCGGCGTTCCAGCTCGCGGCGGGCGGTGAGCCAGCCGGCCAGTGCCGCCCCGGTGGCCGGGTCGAGCCCCTCGACCAGCGCCAGGCCCGTCCCGGCCGCGTGCGGCAGCCGGTTGTTGAACACCTCGCGCCGCAGCCGCAGCAGCGTCCGCCGGGCGGCGGCGTCGGTGTCGGCCGTGCCGGTCCGTCCGACCAGCTCGTGCAGGAGATCGCCGACCCGCTCGCCCTCGGCGGCCAGCCGCGCGGTGCGCTCCAGTACCTCGTCCGCCCACGCCCGGGCGCCCGGAGCGCGCAGCCGGCGCACACTCTCCACCGGCAGCCCGCCGAGGCGCAGCATGAAGTGCCGTCCCAGGGTCATCGTCCGCACCTCCCGCCGGGACGGGCAGCGGGGCGCCCGGCAGGTGCCGCACGGCGCGCCCCCGCGCGGCCCGGCGCGGCGGCGGCCGGGTGTGCCCGCCCGTCTCCGCCCCGGGCGCCGCGCACCGCGCCGGTGCCGGGCCGTGCGGCAGCGGCGACCGGACCGACCGCCGATGGACGCGCCGCTCCCGCGGCCCGGACGGCGCCCGGTGACGCCGGAACGCCGGGCCTGCCGGAAGCACCCGGCAGCCCGGGGCGGTTGCTGCCGGAACCGTCCACCGGCGGTGGGGCCGGGGCCGGGGCCGGGGGGTGGGGGTTGCTCCGCACGGTCTGGTCTCCTTCGGGCGGCGGTCAGGCGATCTCGTAGCGGAAGTCGGCGGGTGCGGGGCGTTCGTGGCCGAGGAGCATGATCAGCAGCGGGGCCTCGTCCGTGCCCTCCAGGTCGAGTTCCTCGCGGTAGGAGAGGTTGTCGAAGCCCAGCGCGACGCCGCAGCCGATGCCGAGCGCCGCCGCGGCCGTGTAGGTGGCCTGGGCGATGGCGCCCACCGTGGCGTTCACCAGCCGGTACCCCCGGTCGCCGACCGCCTCCAGGACGGCGCGGGTGCGTACGGTCGGCACCAGGACGACGCCCGCCTGCTCCAGGTTGTAGTTGGACAGGAAGTAGTTCTTCTGGAGGAAGGGGCCCGGCGCCCCTGCGCTCACCAGCCGCAGTGCGCGCCGCTCGGGGTCGTAGGCGTACGCCCCGGGCTCGACGCCGTCGACGTGGTTGACGAAGGCGTACAGCGTGGCGAGGCGCGCGCCGCCGCCGGCCGCGCCGCTGTCGCCGCCGAGTTCCGCGCCCGCGTGGGCGGCGGCCAGCGCCGCCGTCAGCTGGGCGGCGCTCAGCCGGCGGTGCGCCGCGAACCGGCCGAAGCTGCTGCGCCGGGCGCGCAGGGCCCGCCGTACGTTCATGGTCAGCGGCGCGGGTTCCGGCAGGTCCTGTGCGGCGGCCGGCCGCCGGGCGGGCGGGTGCGCCGCGGCCGGGGCCAGCGCGCCGGGGGCCGGGCGGTCGGTGGCACCGGCGGCGGTGGCCCGCTGCATCGCGCGCAGCGCATCGAAGGTGAGGACGCGGCGGGAGCGTTCGGCATCGGTACGGCGCACCGCGACCGGCGCGGCCTCCGCCGCCCGGCCCGCCGCCCGGCCCGCCGCCGCGCGCGGCTCCCCCGCCCAGGCCAGCGGCACCACGGCGAAGACGCCCTCCGCCTCCGGCTCCACGCCCAGCAGCCGTTGCAGCCGGGCCTCGTCGAACCACAGCGCCGGCTCGATCTCCAGCCCGCGCGCCCGGGCCCACAGCCGCCAGGTGCCCAGCAGCGCGCCCAGGTCCATGCTCACGGCGTGGAAGGAGAAGCTGTTGTACTTGAACGCGTTCTGCCAGTACTTGATGCCGAGCACCAGGTACTGGTCGGTGGCGGCGGCCCCCGGCGCCTCCGCGCCCAGCGCCGCCCGGATCTCGCCGGTCACATCGCCGGTCAGCAGCCGCCGCATGCCGTGGTGGCGCGCGGAGTAGTAGTGCAGTCCGGGCAGTCCCGGGCCGGCGGCACCCGACGCCCAGTACACGGCCACCGGGTAGAGGCCGCCGCCGGAGGCGGTGCCGCGCGACCAGTTCGCCATCGGGTAGTTCGGCAGCGCGCTCAGATCGGTGTTGGCCTGCACGCCGAGCCGGCGGCCGGTCAGCCCGTACGAGTCGCGCAGCAGCCCGGAGAGCGCGGCGAGGTCGAACCGGCCCGGGGCCGCCTCCGTACCGCCGCCGAACAGCCCGTGGGCGACGGTCGCGCCCGCCGGCACGCCGCCGTCGTCGGCGGGCAGCGGCACCGTCCCGGTCCCCGGGTAGAACTTGGTCTTGCGCGGCCCGTCGCTCCAGTCGGGCACGAAGTCCACCGGCTCCATCGGGACCCGGCCGCGCGCCATGATCGCGTCCGCGTAGGTCTGGGCGTACCCCATGGGTTGGCTCCGATCAGGGGAAGGGGTGGGGGGCGGGGTTGAACTCGGCCGGGGTGAGGTCGGTGGTGCGCAGCCCTGCCTCGCGCAGCGCGGTGCGCAGCCGGGGCATGCCGAGCGCCCGCTGTCTGGCCCAGCCGAAGTCGATGGGCAGCAGCCCGGGGACCAGCACCGAGACGGTGGTCAGGCCGAGATCGCGCTGTTCCGGCATGGTCTGGTCGACGACGATCACATCGAAGCCGGCGGCGGTGACGGCGGCCGTACAGGCGGCCAGGTCCTCGCGGATGTCGCCGGAGACGGCCGGGACCGTACCGTCCCCGAACCGGTCCGCCAGCGGATGGCGCCGGCCGCGCGGTCCGTCCAGCAGGAAGGCGGCGTGCTCGCCCATCTCCGGGACGCCGTACACCAGCGGGTGGTCGTGCAGGGCCCGCACCAGGTCGAAGTCGGCGGCCATGGCGCGCAGCCGTGCCTCGTCGCGCTCGGTGCGGCCGGTGAGGTTGACGGCGTCGGTGGCGATCTCGCACAGCGCGGAGGCGAGCGCGGACTCCGGGTCGAGGCCGGCGCCGGCGCCGAAGCACATCCGGCCCATGCCACCGTCTGGGCGGGCGGCGACGGCGGTGATCACCGGGACGGGGAAGCTGATCCGGGTGTCGAAGAACCGCGCCTCGTAGCCGTACATCGCCAGCCGGTCCACCATGTGCCGGGTGGCGGGGCGGGTGCTGGAGTACGGGTCGAGTTCGGGGAGGGCGGCGCGGCCGTACCAGGCGAGCAGGAACGCGTCGCGCTCGATGACCTCCATGAGCCCGAAGTAGACGGCCTCCTCCAGTGAGCCGCCGGAGGCGCAGCCGTTGGAGGACTCCTGGACGAAACGGTTCTCCAGGCCGGGCGCGTGGTAGTACGTCAGCACCTCGGGCACCAGCAGCGGGCGGTCCTCGCGCAGCGAGTGGCCCCACACCCAGGGCACGACGCGGTCCGGGGCGAACGGCGGGATGTGCGGGTTGGCGCGGTGGAACGCGTCCGAGTACAGCCCGCAGAGGCGCGGATCGAGCGCGGGCACGCCCCGGGCGCGCAACCCGTCGAGGCTGTCGCGGACGGCGGCGGTACGGGCCCGGGCGCGCATGCCCGCGTACCGTTCCAGTCCCTCCAGGATCCCGATGCGCACGCTGTGCCCGAAGGTGTCGGCGTGCCCGCCCCAGAACGTTTCGCGCAGGTACGCGCCCGAACGCAGCGAGAAGCAGCCGATGGTCGCCGAGGTCGAGGTGGAGGAGATGTCGTGGACGACGCCGGGCCCGAGCGCCCCGCACACCGGGTTGGCGTAGGCAGCGGTGGGCAGGTCGTAGGAGCCGATGTCCCGGACCCGGAAGGTGCCGGGCCGGTGCTTGGGCGCGGGGCGCAGGGTGAGCGTGGCGGCCTCGGCGGTGTCGGGTTCGGTACGGCCGCAGGCGGGGCATTCGGGGTCGGGCAGCAGCGGGTAGCGGCGGACGCCGAGGGTCTGGAGGTCGATGAGGTGGACGGCGGCGCGCGGCCCGCCGGCCGCCTCGCGTGCGGCGATGAGCGCGGTGACGGCGTCGGCGGCGAACGGCGTGGCGTACGGGGAGGGGCCGGCGGCCCGGGTGGCCGGCGGGGCACCGGGGGCGGCCGGGTCGGTGGGCAGTTCCAGGGCGTCGCGCAGGGCGACGGACCTGACGGACTGCCAGCGGCGCTCCAGGCAGCGGGCGCACGGGCGCGTCGTGCCACCGTCCGGGGCGGGCAGCGGGCCGACGACCGCGTAGCGGCCGTAGAGACGGACGGGGACCCGCCGCCCGTCGACCGGGCTGGTGTCGGTGAGCGCGTCGCGGAGGCCGAGCGGCGCCACGTCGGTGCCGGGGCGGGCGCGGTCGATGAGGGCGGCCAGGTCAGCGGTGGGCACGGGGCACCTCCGGGGCGCCGGGGCGCGGGGCGTGGCGACGGGCCGGGGCAGTGGGACGGGGACGGTGGCGGCGGCGGTCAGGGGCGGGCATCGGCGGCCTCCGTCAGCAGGATCCGGGCCGTGTGCAGGCCGCCGGCCGCGAGGTCGGCGGGAGTGGTGTCGGCGTACAGGACGTCGCGGCCCGCCGCGCGCAGCCGCTCCAGCACGGTGTCCGGGGTGGTGTCCGGGGCGGCCGGGGCGGGGGTGTCGGTGACGGCGAGGGCGCCGGGGGCGAGGTCGGGCAGCAGCGGGTCGCCGGAGTCGGCGTCCGGCAGCTGGGCCTGGCCGAGCAGATCGCGCAGCGCGGTGACCGCCGCCGCCCGGCGGCCGAGGTCGGCACCGATCGCCCACCGGCCGTCCGCCGCGCGGGCCAGCACCACATGGGCGCCGGAACGTTCCGCCTCGCCGAGATCGAGCAGCTCGACGGCGAGATCGAGCCGCCGCGCCGAGGTGTACAGGAACGTCAGCTCGGCGTCGTCGGCGTCGGCCACGCCGCTCCCCCCGGTCTCGCCCGCGCCGTCGCCACCCGCCGCGCCGTCGCCCGCCGCGTCAGCGGCTCGCGCGCCGTCGCCCGCCGCCCCCGTGCCGTCCCCGGTCACCGGCTCCAGGGGCCGGATGCGGGTGGTGCCGCGCAGCGCGTGGGTCAGTGCGTCCAGTGCCAGCGCCGACAGCAGCGCGTGCCCGGCCGCCTCCGCCGCACTCTCGCCCGCGCCGGTGCCGCCGCTGCCCACCACCTGCCGCCCGTCGCGGTTGTGCGGGCCGTAGGGGCGCAGCGCGGCGGCGGGGACGGCGGTCCGTTCCTTGGTCAGCAGCGAGGTGGCGGCGCTCCACGCCGCGACCTGCTCCGTCCGCCCGGCGAGCGCCACCGGCAGGGCGCCGGGTCCGCCGGGCAGCAGCGGCGCCGGGACGACGCGTTCCACGTACACGGCCGCCGCCGTGCGCAGCGCGCGGAGCCGGGCGCCCGCCAGGTGGTGCACGTCGAAGGCGGCGAGGGTGCGGCGACCTCCCGCGCTGCCCAGCGGAAGTTCCAGCCGGGCCACCTTGAGCGGCAGCTGGGTCAGCGATTCATCGTCGTAGCGGGCGAAGACCCCGGCGTGCGGCCGGACCAGGGCGGTGGCCAGGGTGTTCAGCCGGTCCACCAGAGCCTCGGCGTCGCGTGCCGAGGCCACTGTCGCGGTCCGGGCCACGCTCAGCGCGTCGGGCAGCGGCGCGGCCGTGGCGCCGGTCGTCTCCGTGCCGCCGCCCGGCACGCTGCCGGGGCCGCACAGCTGGCAGCGCGGGTGGGGGCGCAGCGGTTCGGCGACGACGTCCAGCGAGTCGAGATCCTGGATGAGGATCTGACCCTCCGTCTCGGCGGGCAGCGCGCCGGTCGCCGTGCGGAAGACCTCGTAGCCGAGCAGGTTCCCGGTCATCGCGGCGATCGGCCCGGTGAGCGGTCCGCCGTCCGGCGCGCCGGGTTCGGTGACGGCGCCGGAGGCGATCTCGCTCCAGCGTTCGGCGGCGGCCTGGGCGTCCACCGAGGCGCCCAGCCGCAGCAGGGCGCAGGAGACGCAGCCGCTGCCGCCGGGCACGGCGGCGGGGCCGGTGACGACCCGCTCGCCGAAGGTCCACACCGGGATGACGCGCTGTCCGGCGGGCAGTCCGGCCGACAGCAGCGCGTGGGTGCGGATCAGCGCGTCGGCGCCGGTGACCAGGACCACGTCGGCGTCCGCCGCCCCGGCCCCGGCGGTGACCCGCGCCCCCGCCTCGGCGGCCTCCTCCCGTACCCGCTCGGTGACCTGCTCCGCCGTGACGGCGGCGGCGCCGTTGCGGATCAGGCTGAGCTGCGCCCACTCGGCCGTCTCCCCGGTGCCCAGGACCAGCACCCGGGTGTCGCGGAACCGGGCGAACCGCCGCCGCGCGTCGTCCGCGTAGTGGTCGACGTAGGCGATCTGGGCGGCGAACCGCTCGGCGACCTCCGCCGTCAGCACGTCCGCGTCGCCCGCCGCCGGTTCGCGGGCGTCGCGCGCGAAGTCCCGTTCGAGGAGCTGGCCGACGAGCGAGGCGACCATCGCGCGCTGCTGGTCGCCCATGCCGGCGCAGATCTCGCGCAGCGGCGTGCCGCCGTCCAGGTGCGGTACCAGCAGGGTGGCGAACTTGTAGGCGGTGCGCCCGGTCAGGTGGAAGCCGCCGTCGGCGTTGTGGAACAGGACCCCGCCCGGGGTCCGGGTGTACAGCACGTCGCGCCGGATGCGCGGACGGGTGCCGGCGAGGTTGTCGAACGCTGCGGCCATGCCTGTCTCACACCTTCTGTCGGTCTCGGGTTCTGGCGTAGCCCCGCAGCAGTGGATGCATGCGGTACGGGCCGGGCGGCCCGTCCTCCAGCAGGCCGGCGTCGGCCAGGCGCTCCAGGGCGGTCTCGGTCTCGGACTCGGTCAGGTCGAACGGGCCGGCCACGGCGCCCGCCGCGTCGGCGGGGTGGAAGCGCTCGCGGCCGAGCCGGCCGAGCGCCGCGAACACCTCGGGCAGCGGCGGGGCGAGCCGGGCCAGGGCGCCGTCCAGTACCCGGGGGACGGACAGCCGCGGGTCGTCGGGGAGGGCGAGCCGGGCGAGCGGGTCGTCGGTGAGCCAGCCCACCGCGTCGGCGAGCCGCAGCGCGGGGCGGGTGAGCAGCCGGGCGGCGGCGATGCGCAGGGCGAGCGGGTGACGCCCGCACAGCAGGGCGAGTTCGGCGGCGGCGCCGGGTTCCGCGGCGACCCGTTCGGGGCCGAGGGCGGCGCGCAGCAGGTCGTGGGCCTCGGCGGGGGTGAAGGTGTCGAGCCGGGTGACCCGGCCGCCGTGGGTGGCGACGAGGGCGGCGAGGTGGCGGCGGCTGGTGACGAGGGTGGCGGCGCCGCGCCGGGCGGACAGCAGCGGGCGGACCCGGTCGGGGTCGGTGACGTCGTCGAGGACGAGCAGGGTGTGCGGGTCGGCGTCCGCCCGCGGTTCGGTGGCGGGGTCGGCCAGGTCGAGGAGCCGGCAGCCGCCGGGGAACCGGTCGCGGACGAGGTCGGCGACGTGCCGGGCGAGTGCGGTCTTGCCGATGCCGGGGGCGCCGCAGATGAGTTCGGTACCGGGGCGGTCGCCGGTGAGCCGGGCCACCAGGGCGGCGGTCTCGGTGGCGCGTCCGGTGAAGGAGGGCACCGGTGTCCAGTGGCCGGGGGCGGTGCTGTCGGCGGCCGGCGGCGCGTCGGCCGCCGCACCCGGTACGGGCAGGGCGGGCGGTACGGGCTGCCGGGGCCGGGCCGGGGCGGCCGGCGGCAGCGCGGCGGTCTCCGGCGCCGCGGGCAGGGCGGGTGGTGTGCTCGCCGGGGCCGGGCCGCCCAGGTCCTCGCCGCGCAGGATGGCGAGTTCGAGTTTCTGGAGCGCGGGCGAGGGATCGACGCCGAGTTCGTCGCGCAGGTACTCCTTGAACTGCCGGTACTCGCTCAGCGCCTCGGACTGCCGCCCGGTGCGGTACAGGGCCTCGATCAGCTGTTCGCGGAACCGGCCGTGGCTGGGGTGGTCCCGGGTGGCGCTCCACAGTTCGACCAGGGCGGCGCCGCAGTCGCCGAGCGCCAGTTCCAGGTCGCACACCCGCTCCACGGTGCGCAGCCGCTCCTCCACCAGGCGCGGCACCTCGTCGCGGTGCATGGTCGGGGAGCGGACGTTGGCGAGCAGCGCGCCCTGCCACAGGGTCAGGGCGTGGCGCAGCGCGGCGAGTTCGGCGGCCGGGTCGTCGCCGAGCGCGGTGGCGTGCCGGACGCGGGCGCGGAACTCGATGAGGTCGAGCGTCCGTTCGTCGGCGGTGATGCGGTAGCCGCCGGGCGCGGCCTCGATGGGGGTGTCCAGCACGTGCTGGCGTTCGAAGAGCCGGCGCAGCCGCAGGACGCAGGTCTGGAGGGCGGCCTTGGCGGTGGCGGGCTGGTCGTCGCCCCAGATCATCTGCTGGAGGTAGCCGGCGGAGACGATGGTGTTGGAGCGCAGGAGCAGGGCGGCCAGCAGGTTGGTGGGTTTGGAGGGACCCAGGACGACGGTCTCGGTGCCGTCGGTGATGCTGAGGGGGCCCAGGAGCTGGAAGCGTACGGCCACCGCGCTCCCCCTCCCCGTTCCGTCCTGCCTGTTGTTCGGTGTCCCGAACGGTACGGACGGCGTGTGCGGCGCGGGGAGGGGCGGCGGCGTCAGCTTCTTGCAGGGGTGCTGCTCAGGTTGCTGTCAGAAGTGGCACAAGCGGGTCAGTTCCGCCAGGGCGCGTAGTGCGGGTTGTCCACGCAGTCCGACATGATCTCGGTGTTGGTGGTCTTGTCGATGGGGCAGGCGCCTGCGATGAAGGCGGGGTCGATGCCGCCGGGGAAGGCGACTTCGGCCTGGTGGGCGTACTTGTGGTCGTCGCCGATGGTGGCGTTGACGTCGATGCCGCCGGGCGCGTCGATGTAGTAGTTGTAGGCGGCCTTGCGCCAGTCCTTGTACAGGTCGTGGTCGTAGGTGGTGCTGACGAACGGCGAGGGCTGGTTGTTGAGCACGTACGCCTGGAGGTCGTACTGCCCGGTCGCGGTGTCCCAGGGCAGGAAGCCCTCTTCGAAGATGATCTCGGGGCCGCGGGATTCGGCGCGGTACAGCTGGCGGCAGTTGTCGCGGTAGGACGGCTCGGGGGTGATCCGGTCGAGGTCGACGTCCTGGACGGCGGCGGCGTGCAGCCGGTCCTCGACGACGGGGCAGACCACGGCGGTGGCGGTGGCCGCGCCGGTCGTGGCGCCGGCGGTGGTGAACAGCAGGGCGAGCGGCAGCGCAACGGCCGCCGCGCGGCGGGTGATCCGGGTGGTGATCCGGGTGGTGAAGGTCATGCCGCACACCTTGGCGCCGCACCGCGCGCCCGTCCCGCAACGTCACCCGATCGGGGGCGTGTCGGCGCCCGGCGGCAACGCCCGCAGCAGCAGCACGGAACGGGCCGGCAGCCGCAGGGCGGTGCCGCCGTCGTGGTGGCTGCCGGGCGGGGTGCTCTGCTCCTCGCGCGAGGTATCGACGAGGAGTTCGTACGCGTGCGCCCAGGGCGGTCCCGGCAGCGGGAAGGTCGCGGGTTCGGCGCCGGCGTGCAGCAGGACGAGGAAGCTGTCGTCGGTGACGGGCCGCCCCTGAGGGTCGCGCTGCGGGATGTCGCGGCCGGAGAGGAACATGCCCAGGGTGCGGCTGGGCCGGTGCCAGTCCTGCTCGGTCATTTCGGCCCCGTCGGCGGTGAACCAGCCCAGGTCGCGCATGCCGCCGGGGCCGTGCCGCCGGCCGGAGAAGAAGGCGCGGCGGCGCAGGACGGGGTGGGTGCGGCGCAGCCGGATCAGCCGCCGGGTGAGGTCGAGCAGCGGGCGCCAGGCGGGGTCGCGGGCCAGGCTCCAGTCGATCCAGCCGAGTTCGTTGTCCTGGCAGTAGGCGTTGTTGTTGCCGCGCTGGGTGCGGCCCATCTCGTCGCCGGCCACCAGCATGGGCACGCCGGTGGAGAGCAGCAGGGTGCTGATCAGGTTGCGCAGCTGGCGGCGGCGCAGGGCGGTGATCTCCTTGTCGTCGGTCTCGCCCTCCGCCCCGCAGTTCCAGGAGCGGTTGTCGTCGGTGCCGTCGCGGTTGTCCTCGCCGTTGGCCTCGTTGTGCTTGCGGTCGTAGGAGACGAGGTCGCGCAGGGTGAAGCCGTCGTGGGCGGTGACGAAGTTGACGGAGGCGTACGGGTGCCGGCCGCCCCAGGCGTACAGGTCGCTGGAGCCGGCGAGCCGGGAGCCGAGGTCGCGGACGTCGGGGAGCGCGCCGCGCCAGTAGTCGCGCACGGTGTCGCGGTAGCGGTCGTTCCATTCGGTCCACAGCGGGGGGAAGGCGCCGACCTGGTAGCCGCCGCTGCCGATGTCCCAGGGTTCGGCGATGAGTTTGACGCGGCGCAGTACCGGGTCCTGGGCGATGACGGCGAGGAAGGGGGAGAGCATGTCGACGTCGTGCATGGAGCGGGCGAGGGCGGCGGCGAGGTCGAAGCGGAAGCCGTCGACGCCCATTTCCTGCACCCAGTAGCGCAGGGAGTCCGTGATCAGCCGCAGCACCTGGGGCTGGACGACGTGCAGGGTGTTGCCGCAGCCGGTGTAGTCGGTGTAGTGGCGGGGGTTGTCGGCGAGCCGGTAGTAGCCGGGGTTGGCGATGCCGCGCAGCGAGAGGGTGGGGCCGCGCTCGTCGGCCTCGGCGGTGTGGTTGTAGACGACGTCGAGGATGACCTCGATGCCGGCGGCGTGCAGGGCGGCGACCATGTTCTTGAACTCGCCGACCTGCTGGCCGCGGGTGCCGGTGGCGGCGTAGCCGGCGTGCGGGGCGAAGTAGCCGATGGAGTTGTAGCCCCAGTAGTCGCGCAGTCCGCGTCGCAGCAGGTGGTCCTCGTGGGCGAACTGGTGGACGGGCAGGAGTTCGACGGCGGTGACGCCGAGCGAGGTGAGGTGGTCCAGGGCGGCGGGGTGGGCGAGTCCGGCGTAGGTGCCGCGCAGTGCGGGCGGGATGCCGGGGTGGCGCCGGGTGAAGCCGCGGACGTGGAGTTCGTAGACGATGGAGTCGGCCCAGGGGGTTTTGGGGCGGCGGTCGTCGGCCCAGGGGTCGGTCCACGGGGTTTCGCGGTCGTCGGTGATGACGCCCTTGGGGACGTACGGGGCGGAGTCGCGGTCGTCGCGGACGGTGTCGGCGGCGTCCTGGCGGTGCCAGTCGCGGGCGTGGCCGTACACCTCGGGCGGCAGGGCGGCGAATTCGCCGTCGACGGCGCGGGCGTAGGGGTCGAGCAGCAGTTTGGCGGGGTTCCAGCGGGCGCCGGCGGCCGGGTTCCAGGGGCCGTGCACGCGGTAGCCGTAGCGGGTGCCGGGCCGGACGCCGGGGAGGAAGCCGTGCCAGATCTCGTGGGTGACCTCTTCGAGCGGGTAGCGGGTCTCGTGGTCGGTGGCGTCGTCGAAGAGGCAGACCTCGACGCCTTCGGCGCCGCCGGCCCACAGGGCGAAGTTGGTGCCCTCGGTGCCGCCGGGTCCGGTGTGGAAGCGGGCGCCGAGCGGCTGGGGGCGGCCGGGCCAGACCTGGGTGCGCCGTTCGTCCTGGGGTGTCCTGGACACGTCCGGCCTCCTGAAGTCGGGTGGGGCTGTGGGGTGCTGACGGTTCTCCCGGTGCGGGGGAAGACCACCGCGGCAGGTCCCCTTTGCCGGGATTAGGGCATTTTGCCATGGCGGTCGTCAGGACTGTTGACATCGGGGCGCGGAACTGCGACGGAACGGTGACAAACGGCGGCCGTTCCCCCGCGCACGGTGTGATTACCTGGCCGGAGAGGGGATTTCCCGCGGGCTGGACGTCCCCGGGCGTGTGGGTTGAGTGAGGGAGAACGTGAGCATGGTGCGCAAGCGGCCAGGTGGCAGACGTGCTTCCGGCGGGGTCGCGGCACTTCTCGGTGTGGTGCTGCTGGCGGTGTCGGCGTGCAGCGGCAGCAGTGCCGCGGACGACAAGGGCGGCGACGAGGGCAAGGGCAGCGGTGACGGCAACGTCATAGCCCTGTCCATATCCCCCGAGGACGGCGCCACCGACGTGCCCACCACGGGCGAGATCGCGGTGTCCGTCGAGCACGGCACGCTCACCGGGGTCACCGTCACCGACCCGGAGGGCGAAGAGGTCGAGGGCGATCTGAAGGACGACAACTCCGGCTGGCAGGCGAAGGACCACCTCGCCAACGACACCGCCTACGAGGTGACCGCCACCGCCGAGGACGCGGACGGGCAGACCGCCTCCGAGTCGGCCACCTTCACCACGGTCGCCGCCGGTACCACCTTCTCCACCTCCTGGACCGTCAAGGACGGCTCCGAGTACGGCGTCGGCATGATCTTCTCGGTCACCTTCGACACCCCGATCGCGAACACCGCCGCGGTCGCCGACGCGATCCGGATCACCACCGAGCCGGCCGTCGAGGTCAAGCCGCACTGGTTCGGCAACCACCGGGTCGACTTCCGCCCCGAGGAGTACTGGGAGCCGGGTACCGAGGTCGGCGTGCAGCTGAGGCTGCGCGGCGTCGAGGGCGCGGACGGTGTGTTCGGCACCGCCAGCCAGGACGTGAACTTCACCATCGGCCGCAGCCAGATCAGCCTCGTCGACGACGACAAGCTGACCATGGAGGTCGTGCGCGACGGTGAGACGCTGAAGACCATCGACGTCACCACCGGCGCCCCGGGCATGGAGACCTGGAACGGCAAGATGGTGATCTCCGAGAAGTACGAGGAGATCCGGATGGACGGCGCCACGGTCGGCTACGACGGCGACTACGACATCCCGGACGTCCCGCACGCCATGCGGCTCAGCCAGTCCGGCACCTTCATCCACGGCAACTACTGGGGCGGCAACATCTTCGGCAACGGCCGCGCCAGCCACGGCTGCATCGGCCTGAAGGACGTCCAGGGCCGCGGCGACTCCGGTACCGACGGCGCCTGGTTCTACGACAACTCGCTGGTCGGCGACGTGGTCGAGGTCGTCAACTCCAACGACGACATCATCGCCCCGGACAACGGCCTCAGCGGCTGGAACATGAACTGGAGCGAGTGGGGCGCGGGCCAGTAACCGCCTTCCCCGCCCGTGTGGGCCCCGGCCGGACGGCCGGGGCCCACACGCGTTCCGCTGCGCCTACTGTGGCGGGCATGACTGTGGACACTGCGCATCTCGCTGTGACGGACGGCGTCGGCACCATCACCCTGGACCGGCCGCCGCTGAACGCCCTCGACTCCGCCCTCCAGGAACGGCTGCGGGAGCTGGCCGGGGAGATCACCGCGCGTCAGGACATCCGCGCCGTGGTGATCCGGGGCAGCGAACGGGCGTTCGCGGCCGGCGCCGACATCAAGGAGATGCGGGCCATGGACCACGCCGCGATGGTGGAGCGCGCCCGGGGACTCCAGGACGCCTTCACCGCCGTCGCCCGCATCCCCAAGCCGGTGGTGGCGGCCATCACCGGCTACGCGCTGGGCGGCGGCTGCGAACTGGCGCTGTGCGCCGACGTCCGGTTCGCCGCCGAGGACGCGAAGCTCGGCCAGCCGGAGATCCTGCTCGGCCTGATCCCGGGCGCCGGCGGCACGCAGCGGCTCGCCCGGCTGATCGGCCCTTCCCGCGCCAAGGACCTGATCTTCACCGGCCGCCAGGTGACGGCCCCCGAGGCGCTGAGCCTGGGCCTGGTCGACCAGGTGCACCCGGCCGGCGAGGTGTTCGACCGGGCCCACGCCTGGGCCGCCCGGCTGGCCAAGGGCCCGGCGATCGCGCTGCGCGCCGCCAAGGAGGCGGTGGATGGCGGCCTCGACGCCGGCATCGACGCCGGACTCGCCCTGGAACGCACCTGGTTCGCGAGCCTGTTCGCCACGGCGGACCGCGAGGAGGGCTTCCGCAGCTTCCTGGAGGACGGCCCCGGCAAGGCCCGCTTCCGCTGAACCGCCCCCGGCCGCCGGTGCCCTCCCCGCGCCCCGGAGGGCACCGGGCCCCCGCACCCCGCACCCCGCACCCCGGCTCAGGGTGCCCGCCGGCACCGAAGCCACCGATCGCCGCCGCCCCACCCGTCACACCGGCCGCCGTACCCGCGTCGTCCCTGGTCACCGCGGCCGTACGGGGTTCACCTGCCCTCGGCATATGTGGGCCGCCACCGCTGGATCACTCACCCCACCAGGGACACTTACCCCGGAACCCCCCACGCGCCCGGCATATGCGCGTCATGATGGGCCCATGGCAGCGACGGCGGACACCCCGATGCGGGACGTCATGGGCGTGAGCGGACCGGGCGGAGCGACGGTGGACACAACCTCCGATCCATCGGCCGGCGAGGTACGGCTGCCCGCCCGCCCCGAATCCGCCGCCACCGTGCGGCGGCTGACCCGCGACCTGCTCCGCGATCACTGGCTGCTGCCCAGGCAGCTCACCGAGGACGCGGTGCAACTGGCCGCCGAGCTGGCCGCCAACGCCGTCCAGCACGCCGGGGCCCACAGCTTCGGCCTGCTGGTACGCCGGCGGCGCGGCTGGATCCGGGTGGAGATCCGCGACCCCTCCCGCGCCCTGCCCTGCCTGCTGCCCCCCGGCCGCGAACTGGACCTGAACGGGCGCGGGCTGTTCCTGGTGGACGCCCTGGCCGACCGCTGGGGGGTGGACCTGCTGCCGCGCGGCAAATCCACCTGGTTCGAACTGCGCCTCAGCGGACGCTAGGGACCCACCCGCACCGCCCCTACGCCACCACCCCCCGCCGCCGGGTGCCCGCCCGGCGGCGGCGGTCGTTGCACAACAGGCACTTCCCCCAGCCCGGCGGCAGCGGATCGTCCCGGTCCCCGTACAGCGGATCGACCGCGCCGCGCGGATGCTCCCGGCAGCCCGTCTCCCCCGGCCCGTCGCTCAGCGCCTGCGCCGCCACCAGCGCCCGCCGCAGCGCGTCGACCAGCACCTCGGCCTGCTCCCCGGCCGGGCTCTCCTGGTCGAAGGCGATGTCATAGGCGGTCCGCAGCGCCGCCTGCAGCTCCCGCACCTCGATTCGACTCATGCCCGCCACGGTAGCCGCCGCCACTGACAGCACCGCCCCGGTCCCGGCGACGCACCCGGCGACCTGCGCCGCCACGCCTCCGCCCCGGGTCGTAGGACCAAAAACCAGGTGGGCAGTGTCAGTGGCGAAACGTAGGCTCAAGGGTGATGTCTGCCACCGACCCCGCCGCCGCCACGCCCGCACCGCCCGCCGCCGCCAAGCGATCCGTCGTCCGCTCCCTGCTGCGGCTGTGGCCCTATGTGCGGCCCGTGCGCGTACGGCTCTTCGGCGCCGCGGCCGTCGCCATCCTGGCGGCCTCGCTCGGGCTGACCATGCCGCTGATCCTCAAGTGGATCGTGGACGGCCCGGTCGCCGACGGGGACACCGCGGGGGTGTGGCTCGGCGGCATCGTCCTGCTGGTGGTGGGCCTGATCGAGGCCCTGCTGTTCGGGCTGCGGCGCTGGCTGGTGGCCCGGCCGCTGACCCGCGTCGAAGCCGCCCTGCGCTCGGATCTGTACCGGCACGTCCAGCGGCTGCCGGTCTCCTTCCACGACCGCTGGCCCACCGGCCAGCTGCTCTCCCGGGGCACCGGCGACCTCCAGCTGCTGCGCATGTGGCTGGCCTTCGGCCTCACCTTCCTCATCGTCAACAGCGCCACCATCGTCATCGGCTGCGTCATCCTGCTCGCCCAGCAATGGTCGCTCGGCCTCATCCTGATGGCCCCGGTGCCGGTGCTGATCATCCTGTGCATGGTCTTCGAGACCCGGTACTCGGTGGTGGCCCGCCGGGCCCAGGACCAGATGGGCGACCTGACGACCCTGGTGGAGGAGTCGATCCTCGGCATCCGGGTCATCAAGGGCTTCGGCCGGCACCGCAGCCAGGCGCGGGCCTTCCAGGCGCTGTCCCAGCGGCTGGTGGACACCGAGATCCGCAAGGCCAAGCTGCTGGCCTGGATCTGGACGTTCATCATGACGCTGCCCGAGCTGTTCATGGGCGCCGTGCTGGTGGTCGGGGTGCTCCAGGTCGCGGACGGCGGGCTGACCGCCGGCACCCTGGTGGCGTTCATGGCCACCGCGATGGCCCTGCGCTGGCCGGTGGAGTCGATAGGCTTCCTGCTGGCCATGACCAACGACACGGCGGCGGCCACCGACCGGTTCTTCGAGGTCATGGACGTGCCCGTGCCGCCGGACCGGGCCAGGGAGCCGGAGCCGGCCACCGCGGACGGCACCGGTACGGACGAGGGCATCCGCTTCGAGCGGGTGGTGTTCCGCTTCCCCGACGCCCCGCCGGACGCGCCCGCCGTGCTCGACGGCATCGATCTGCACATCCGCCCCGGCGAGACCATGGCCCTGGTGGGCGGCACCGGCAGCGGCAAGACCGCGCTGACCGCGCTGGTCCCCCGGCTGCACGAGGTCACCTCCGGGCGGATCACCCTGGACGGCACCGACATCGCCACCCTCCCGGTGCACGAGGTCCGCGAACGGGTCGCGGTCGCCTTCGAGGAGCCCACCCTCTTCTCCGCCTCCGTCCGGGAGAACATCCTGATGGGCGCCCCGGACGGCGACGGGACGGACGGCGACGCCCAGGACGGCAGCGGGAGCCGGGACCGGGACGCCGAGCTGGCGCGGGCGCTGGGCATCAGCCAGGCCGACGGCTTCGTCGGCGCGCTGCCGCAGGGCGCGGCCACCGAGGTCGGCGAACAGGGCCTGAGCCTGTCCGGCGGCCAGCGCCAGCGCCTCGCGCTGGCCCGCGCCGTCGTCGGCAGACCCCGCTTCCTGGTGCTGGACGACCCGCTCTCCGCGCTCGACGTGCACACCGAGGCCCGGGTGGAGGCGGCGCTGCGCGAGGTGCTGGCCACCACCACCGCGCTGGTGGTCGCGCACCGGCCCTCCACCGTCCAGCTCGCCGACCGGGTGGCCCTGCTGTCCGGCGGCCGGATCACCGCCGTGGGCACCCACACCGAGCTGCTGCGCGAGAACGCCGAATACCGCCTGCTGATGACCGGTACGGCCCAGCCGGGACCGTCCGAGCCCGAAGAGGTCACCGTCCCATGAGCACCACCACCGCCACCACCGCCGAGGAGAGCGCCGGCGAAGCCCGGCCCGGCGAGCCGGCCGCGCCCGACCCGATCGCCCAGGACAAGCTGCCCGCCCCCAAGGGCGCCTCCCGCGAGCTGCTGTTCTCGCTGCTGCGCCCGCACCGCGCCCGGGTGGCCCTGGCCTCCCTGCTGCTGCTCGCCCAGCAAAGCGCGGTGCAGGGCACCCCGCTGCTCGTCGCCTACGCCATCGACCGGGGCGTCCCGGCCGTGCGCGACGCCGGCAACTACGGCCCGCTGATCGCGGTGGCCGTGGCCTACGTGATCTGCTCGGTGGGCGGCGGCGCCCTCCAGCACGTCTTCATCCGGGTGGTCGCCCGGATCAGCCAGCGCATCCTGCTGGAGATCCGCGACCGCATCTACCGGCACGCCCAGGCGCTCAGCCTGGACTTCCACGACCGCTACACCTCGGGGCGGCTCATCTCCCGGGCCACCACCGATGTGCAGTCGCTGCGCGAACTCCTGGACGAGGGGCTCCAGGAGATGCTCATGGTGCTGGTCTCCGTGGTGTACATCGGGGCGCTGCTCTTCTATCTGGACCTGGGCCTGGGCGGGGCGGCGCTGGTGACGTTCGTGCCGCTGCTGTTCCTCGTGCAGAACTACCGGCGGCGCTCGGCCGAGCGGTTCAGCCGCCGGTCCACCGCGATCGCCAAGGTGATCGTCAAGTTCTCCGAGACGCTGAACGGCATCCGCCCGGTGAAGGCGTTCCGCCGCGAGGCCGCCAACGACGCCGGGTTCGAGACGCTGAACCGGCAGCACGAGCGGGTGAACGGCGACACCATCCTGGAGATGGCGCGCTTCGTGCTGCTGTCCCGGATGATCGCGGCCACCGGGGTGGCGGCGATCGTGATGTGGGGCGCGTACCGGGTGGCCTCCGGCGAGCTGGAGCTGGGCGCGCTGGCGGCGGGCGCGCTGTACATCCGGCGGCTGTACGACCCGATCGACCGGTTCGCGATGATCCTGAACAACTACCAGTCGGCGGTCGCCTCGCTCGACAAGATCGCCGGGCTGCTGGCCCAGCGGCCCGATGTCCCCGAGCCGGAGCGGCCGGTGACGCCGGCGCCGAGGGCGGCCGGACAGCCGGGGCGCGAGGTGGTGTTCGACGGCGTGCGGTTCGCGTACCGCACCGGCGGCGAGGTGCTGCCCGCCTTCGACCTCACCTTGCCGGCCGGGCAGACGACGGCGCTGGTGGGGGCCACCGGGGCCGGGAAGTCGACGCTGGCGAAGCTGCTGGCGCGGTTCTACGACCCGACCGAGGGCCGGGTGCTGCTGGACGGCACGGACCTGCGCGATCTGACGCTGGCCGAACTGCGGCGCGGGGTGGTGATGGTGACCCAGGAGGCGTTCCTGTTCTCGGGCACCGTCGCGGAGAACATCGCGATCGGCAAGCCGGACGCGGACCGGGAGGAGATCGAGCGGGCGGCGAAGGCGATCGGCGCGCACGACTTCATCACGGCGCTGCCGGACGGCTACGACACGGACGTGCGCAAGCGCGGCGGCCGGATCTCGGCCGGGCAGCGGCAGCTGGTGGCGTTCGCGCGGGTGCTGCTCGCGGATCCCTCGGTGGTGATCCTGGACGAGGCGACCTCGTCGCTGGACATCCCGGGCGAGAAGGCGGTGCAGGACGCGATGGAGACGGTGCTGCGCGGCCGGACGGCGATGGTGATCGCGCACCGCCTGTCCACGGTGGAGATCGCCGACCGGGTGCTGGTGATGGAGGGCGGTCGCATCGTGGAGGACGGCCCCCCGGCCGACCTGATCGCGGGCACCGGCCGCTTCGCGAACCTGCACCGCGCCTGGCGCGAGAGCCTGGCCTGAGGGGCCCTTGCCGGGCCGGACGGCGCGAGGCGGGCGGAACGGGGTCCGGGGCGGGCCACGCGGTGTGTGGCCCGCCCCGCCCCGCCAGGGAAGGGCTACCGCAGGAGGATGCCCGCCTCCTCCGTGCCGTTGTCGCGGGGCAGCGCCGTCAGGCCGAGTTCCGGTCGGGTGGCCAGCAGGGGGTGGGACGGCAGGACGCGGACCGTGTAGCCGAACGGGCCGGGGTGCGGCAGCGGGATGTCGGCCGTGTACGTCCAGCGGCCCTCCAGGTCGGGGCCGCCGTCCGGCTTCAGCGGGATCGGTGCCCCGTCCACCAGGTGGTCGCTCTCGTCGACGCGGCCGGTGATCGCCTGCACCTCGACCTGTGCCGGTTCCAGGTCGCCGAGCCGGATCCTGGCCCGCAGCGGCAGCGCACCGCCCAGGACCGGGGGTTCCTCGCCGGTCTCGACGTGGTCCACCGCCACCTTGGGCCACTCGCCGCGCACCCGTTCCGCGTACGCCGCCAGCTCGCCGGCCGCCGCCGCGTCCATCGCCCGGTGGGCCCGCGCGGCGGGCGCGTACAGCCCGGTGACGTACTCCCGTACCATCCGGTCCGCCAGCACCTTCGGGCCGAGCCGGTCCAGGGTGGCCCGCACCATCTCCAGCCACCGGCCGCGCCCGCGCGCGTAGAAGCACGGGGCGACCCGCTCCTCGATCAGCCGGTACAGCGCCGCGGCCTCCGCCGCGTCCCGCCGCTCGGGGTCGCCGCCGGCGAGCCCGTCGGCGGTGGGGATCTCCCAGCCGAAGTCGGGCTCGCACCACTCGTCCCACCAGCCGTCGCGCACCGACAGGTTGAGGCCGCCGTTGAGCGCCGACTTCATGCCGGAGGTGCCGCACGCCTCCAGCGGGCGCAGCGGGTTGTTGAGCCAGACGTCGCAGCCCGCGTACAGGCCGCGGGCCATCGCCATGCCGTAGTCCGGCAGGTATACGATCCGGTGCCGGACCCGCGGGTCGTCGGAGAACCGCACCAGTTCCTGGATCAGCCGCTTCCCGCCCTCGTCCGCCGGGTGGGCCTTGCCGGCCACCACCAGCTGGATGGGGCGTTCGGGGTGCAGCAGCAGCGCCTTGAAGCGTTCGGGGTCGCGCAGCATCAGGGTGAGCCGCTTGTAGGAGGGGACGCGCCGGGCGAAGCCGAGGGTGAGGACGTCCGGGTCGAGGACGTCGTCGATCCAGCCCAGTTCGCCGTCGTCCGCGCCGCGCTGCCGCCAGGAGGCGCGCAGCCGGGCGCGTACCTCGTGCACCAGGTTCTCGCGCAGTCCGCGCCGCAGCTCCCACAGCTCGGTGTCGGTCAGCCGCCCCGGGTCGCCGGCGCGCAGCAGCGCGTCGGCGGTCCAGGTGGGGGCGTGCACGCCGTTGGTGACGGAGGTGATGGGTACCTCGTCCGGGTCGAAGCCGGGCCACAGGCCGGCGAACATCTCCCGGGCCACCGCGCCGTGCAGGGTGGAGACGCCGTTGGCGCGCTGGGCGGTGCGCAGGCCGAGTACGGCCATGTTGAACTGCGGCTGGTGCCCGGGCTCGGGCTCCTGCGGTTCGCGGCCGAGGGCGAGCAGGGCGGCGGGGTCGAGGGCGGCGAGTTCGCCGCCGGGGCCCAGGTGCTGGGCCACCAGTTCTTCGGGGAAGCGGTCGATGCCTGCCGGGACGGGGGTGTGGGTGGTGAAGACGGTGCCGGCCCGCACCATGCGGGCGGCGGCGTCGAAGCCGATGCCGAGGGCGTCGAGTTCGCGGATGCGCTCGGCGCCGAGGAACCCGGCGTGGCCCTCGTTCATGTGGAAGACCTCGGGCTCGGGGTGGCCGGTGAGACGGCAGTAGGCGCGCAGGGCGCGCATGCCGCCGATGCCGAGCAGCATCTCCTGGAGCAGCCGGTGTTCGCTGCCGCCGCCGTAGAGCCGGTCGGTGACGTCGCGTTCGGCGGGGGCGTTGCCGTCGACGGCGGAGTCGAGCAGCAGCAGCGGCACCCGGCCGACGGCGGCCTGCCAGACCCGGGCGGCCAGGGTGCGTCCGCCGGGCAGCGCGAGGGTGACGCGGACGGGGCTGCCGTCGTGCTCGGTGAGTTCGGTGAGCGGCAGTTCGCGGGGGTCGAGCACGGGGTAGCTCTCGCGCTGCCGTCCCTCGGCGTCCAGGGTCTGGCGGAAGTAGCCGTGCCGGTAGAGCAGGCCGACGCCGATGAGCGGGGCGCCGAGGTCGCTGGCGGACTTGAGGTGGTCGCCGGCCAGGATGCCGAGCCCGCCGGAGTACTGGGGCAGGGCGGCGGTGATGCCGAACTCGGGTGAGAAGTAGGCGACGGCCCGGGGCAGTTCGCCTTCGGCGCGCTGGTACCAGCGGGGCTCGGTGAGATAGTCGCGCAGGTCGGCGGCGGCGACGTCGAGGCGGCGGACGAAGCCGCGGTCGGCGGCGAGCGCGGCGAGCCGGTCGGCGGTGACGGACGCCAGCATCCGTACCGGGTCGGCGCCCGAGCGCCGCCAGCCGTCCGGGTCCACGGATCTCAGCAGGTCGCGGGTGTCGGGGTGCCAGGACCAGCGCAGGTTGAACGCCAGTTCCCGCAGCGGTCGCAGTGGCTCGGGGAGGACGGCGGTCACGGAGAAACGACGGATGGCCTTCACGGTCCGAAGGT
The DNA here is from genome assembly GCF_900116145.1 of Streptomyces harbinensis. GTDB lineage: Bacteria > Actinomycetota > Actinomycetes > Streptomycetales > Streptomycetaceae > Streptomyces > Streptomyces carpaticus. Next base: position 113,774 of record NZ_FPAB01000012.1, read on the forward strand.
ATCCGGGCATCGGGGGTGGTTGGGGTGGTTTCCGGCGCATGACGCAGGAAACCCCCACCAAACCACCCCCGGGGACCATCAGGCGGGGGTGCCGGCGGCTGTTTCCTTCCGCTCCGTGCCCGGGTCCGTGTCCTCGCCCGCGCCCGGGTCCGTGCCGGGCTCCCCGTCCGTGCCGGTGTCGACCAGCACCGGCGGCGCCAGCTCGGAGGTGGGCCGCAGCGAGCCGTCGGCGATCTCGGCGGCCCAGTGGCAGGCCACCCGGTGGCCGCCGCCGATGTCGGCGAGCGCGGGGCGCTCGGTGTCGCACCGGGTGGGCTGCCGCCACGGGCAGCGGGTGTGGAAGCGGCAGCCGGCCGGCGGACTGGCCGGGGAGGGCAGGTCGCCGCGGAGCAGGATGCGCTCGCGCCGGTCCTCCACCTCCGGGTCGGGCACCGGCACGGCCGACATCAGCGCGCGGGTGTACGGGTGGCGGGGCTCGGCGTACAGCGCGTCGGAGGGGGCCTCCTCGACCAGCGAGCCCAGGTACATCACGCCGATGACGTCCGAGATGTGCCGTACCACCGCCAGGTCGTGGGCGATGACCAGATAGGTCAGGCCCTCGGACTCCTGGAGCTCCTCCAGCAGGTTGATGACCTGGGCCTGGATGGAGACGTCCAGCGCCGAGACCGGCTCGTCGCAGATGATCACATCGGGCTGGAGCACCAGGGCCCGGGCGATGCCGATGCGCTGCCGCTGCCCGCCGGAGAACTCGTGCGGGTAGCGGGAGAGCGCGCTGTGCGGCAGCCCCACCTTGGTGAGGATCTCCTTGATCCGCTCCCGCCGCTCCGCGCGGTCGGCGCCGATGCCGTGCGCCGCCATGCCCTCGGCCAGGATCGATTCGATGTTCTGCCGGGGGTTCAGCGAGCCCAGCGGGTCCTGGAAGACCATCTGGAGCCGGCGCCTGGCGCGCCGCATCTCCTCCTCCGGCAGCTGGGCCAGGTCGGTGCCGTCGAAGACGACGGAGCCGGAGGTGATGTCGGTCAGCCGCAGTACGGCCCGGCCCAGGGTGGTCTTGCCGCAGCCCGATTCGCCGACCAGGCCGTAGGTCTGGCCGGCGGTGACGGACAGCGACACGCCGTCGACCGCGTAGACGTGGCCCACGGTGCGGTCGAAGAGGATGCCGCGTTTGACGGGGAAGTGGACTTTCACGTCGTCGAGTTCGAGCAGGCTCACCGGTCCGCTCCTTCCTTGCTGGGCGGCGCCACCGGGTGGACGCAGCGCACCCGGTGGCCCGCCGTGTGCGGTTCGGTCAGCTCGGGGGTACCGCTCAGGCACCGCTCGGAGTAGAAGTCGCAGCGCGGGGCGAAGGCGCACCCTTCCGACCAGGCGATGGTGTCCTGGATGGAGCCGCGGATGGGGTTGAGCGGTTCGCCGCGCGGGGCGTCCAGGCGGGGGATGGAGCCGAGCAGCCCGTGCGCGTAGGGGTGGGTGGGCGCGGCGAAGAGCGGCTTGCGCTCGGCGGCCTCGACCACCTTGCCCGCGTACAGCACGTTGACCCGGTCGCACAGTCCCGCGACCACACCCATGTCGTGGGTGATCATGAGCAGCGCGGTGCCCTGCTGGTCGACGAGTTCCTTGAGGAGTTCGAGGATCTGCGCCTGGATGGTCACATCCAGCGCGGTGGTGGGCTCGTCGGCGATGAGCAGCCGCGGCGCGCAGGCCACGGCCATGGCGATCAGCGCGCGCTGCCGCATCCCGCCGGAGAGCTGGTGCGGGTACTCCTTCAGCCGCCGGGTGGGGTCGGGGATGCCGACCCGCTCCAGCAGGAGGGCGGCCTCCTTGCGGGCGGCGTCCCCGCGCAGTCCGCGGTGCCGGGTGAGGATCTCGGTGACCTGGAGGCCGATGGGGATGACCGGGTTGAGCGAGGACAGCGGGTCCTGGAAGATCATCGCCAGTTTGCTGCCGCGCAGGTCGCGCAGCTGCTCACGGCCCAGGCCGAGCAGATCGGTGCCGTCGAAGTAGGCGTGGCCGCCGACGGTGACGCCCTTCTTGGGGAGCAGGCCCATCAGGGCCAGCGAGGTGACGCTCTTGCCGCAGCCCGACTCGCCGACCAGGCCGGTGACCTGGCCCTGCGCCACGTCGAAGGAGACTCCGGAGACCGCCCGGACGTCGGTGCGCCCGCGCCCGGTGAAGGTGACGGTGAGGTCTTCCACGCTCAGCAGTGGTGGTTGTGGAGACATGGTCATCAGCTCCGCAGTTTCGGGTCGAGTGCTTCGCGCATCGCCTCGCCCAGCAGGGTGAAGCCCAGGGCCGTGATGATGATGCCGAGCGCCGGGTAGAGCGCCATCATCGGTGCGTGGTCGAAGTACGGCTGGGCCTGTACGAGCATGACGCCCCATTCGGGCTGGGCCGCGTCGGGGTTGCCCAGGCCCAGGTAGGACAGGGCGGCGGCCTCGATGATGGCGGTGGCCAGGGCGAGGGTGGCCTGGACGATCACCGGCCCGAGGGAGTTGGGCAGGACGTGCGCGGTGACGATGCGGCGCCGCCGTACGCCGAGCGAGCGGGCGGCGAGCACGTAGTCGGAGCCGGCCTGGGCGAGCATGGAGCCGCGCAGCAGCCGGGCGAAGACGGGGATCTGGACGACCCCCACCGCGATCATCACGGTGGTGAGGGACTGGCCCATGATGGCGGCGATGGAGACGGCCAGCAGCAGCGAGGGCAGGGCCAGCACCATGTCGATGAAGCGCATCACGGCGGTGTCGATGCGCTGTCCGGTCTTGCCGCCGAAGGCGAGGGCGGCGCCGGAGAGGCCGCCGATGAGGGCGCCGACGGTGAAGCCGAGGAGGGTGGCGACGACACCGACGAGCAGGGTCTGGCGGGCGCCGACCAGCATCCGGGAGAGCTGGTCGCGGCCGAGGTGGTCCAGGCCCAGCCAGTTCTCCGAGCGGGAGCCGACGAAGATGTTCTGGTTGATGAACACCTCGCCGCGCCACTGCTGGAGCGGGTTGTACGGGGCGATCCACGGGCCGACGATCGCCAGCAGGACGAAGACGCCGATGACGACGGCGCCGATGATGGCCATCTTGGAGGAGCGCAGCCGGCGCAGGGCCTCGGTCCACAGGCTGGCGCCGCCGGCACTCTCCCGCTGGGCGGTCAGCTCGGCGAGCCGGTCGATCTTTGCGGTCTTGGTACTCATCAGTGCACCCGCACCCTCGGATCGATGAGGCTGTACGCCAGGTCCACCAGCAGGTTGATGACGACGTAGAGCAACGCGATAAACATGATGAAGCCCATGAGGACGGGGTAGTCGCGGCCGTCGATGGCGGTGCGCAGGAAGTTGCCGATGCCGTTGAAGGCGAAGACGGATTCGGTGAGCACGGCGCCGGACAGCAACTGGCCGGTGAGCAGGCCGATGGTGGTGACGACCGGCAGCAGCGCGTTGCGCAGGACGTGCCGGGCGCGGACGACCTGCCGCCGCAGGCCCTTGGACTCGGCGGTGCGGACGTAGTCCTCGCCGAGCACTTCCAGGACGCTGGCCCGGGTCATCCGCACGATGATGGCCAGCGGGATGGACGCCAGGGCCAGGGCGGGCAGGACGAGATGGACGATCGCGTCCCAGGAGGCGTCGAACTCGCCGGTGAGGATGCCGTCCAGGACGCGGAATCCGGTGACCTCGGTGGCGTTGATGTCGTTGGACTGCCGTCCGACGCTGGGCAGCCAGCCGAGGTTGACGGCGAAGACGGACTTGAGGAGGAAGGCGAGGAAGAACACCGGGATGCAGATGCCCAGCAGGGAGCCGGAGACGGCGCCGACGTCGAGCCAGGTGCCGCGGCGGGCGGCGGCCAGGTAGCCGAGCGGGATGCCGATGACGACGGCGATGAGCAGGGCGGTGAGGCCTAGTTCGACAGTGGCCGGGAAGCGGGTGGTGAACTCCTCCCACACGGGTCGGCCGGTCTGGACTGAGGTGCCGAGGTCGAGCTCGGCCAGGCGCCGCAGGAAGCGGCCGTACTGGACCCACACCGGCTGATCGAGGCCGAGGGCCGCCTCGATCTGGCGGCGGTCCGCCTCGGTGGCCCGCTCGCCCAGCAGGGCGGCGGTGGGGCCACCGGGCAGCCGGTTCAGCCAGAGGAACAACAGCACCGACAGGCCCGCCAGGGTGGGTATCAGCTGGAGCAGCCGGCGCACGATGAGACGCAACACCTTGAGGTCAACGCCCCTTTCTTGCTTGACGGACGACACCGCCGCCGCCCGGCCACGGAGTGCCGTGACCGGGCGGCGGCGGGTTCATCCGGCGATCAGGTCCCTATTTGAAGGACGCTTCGGCGAAGACCTCTTGCGTCAGCGGGGAGACGGTGGGCGGGTTGACATCGGCGGAGAAGGCGATGGACGGCGGCGAGGAGGAGATCGGCACGCCGGGCAGGAAGTCCATCACGAACTCGTTGGCCTCTTCGTAGAGGGCGACGCGGGCTTCGACGTCCGGCTCGGTGGAGGCGCGCTCCAGCAGGTCGAACAGCTCCTCGTTCTCGAAGCCCCACTCCTTCTGGTAGTTGGCGAACCAGGTGCCCAGGAAGTTGTAGCCGTCGTTGAAGTCGCCGGTCCAGCCGAGCAGGTACAGGTTGCAGCCGCCGTCGCGGGTGACCTCGGTGTAGTCCGGGTTCCACTTCAGGGCCTTGGGCTGGACGGTGATGCCCACGGCCTCCAGGTCGGCGCGCATGACCTCGTACAGGTCGGCCGGGGAGGGCATGTACGGGCGGGTGACCTCGGTCGGGTAGCAGAAGGTGAGGGTGAGGTTCTCCTCGCCGGCGTCGGCGAGCAACTGCTGGGCCAGCTCGGGGTCGTAGTCGTAGGTGGTGACGTTGTCCGAGTAGCCGGCGACCGTGTCGGGCATGAACTGGGTCGCCACGACGCCGCCCTCGGGCAGCTGGGTGTCGACGAGGTTCTGCCGGTCCAGGGCGTGCGCGATGGCGGTGCGCACGTCGAGGTTCTCCAGCGCCGGGTTGCTGTCCTGGGTGATGCCCAGGTAGAAGATGTTGAAGACGTCCCGGGTGGGCACCTGGAAGCCGGCGTCGCTGAGCGTCTTCACATCGGCGGGCGCGACCAGGTCGTAGCCGTGGATGTCACCGCTCTGGAGCGCCTGGCGGCGGGCGGATTCCTCGGGGATGGTCTGGAAGACGAGCTTCTCGACACCGGCGGTCTCGCCCCAGTAGTCGTCGAAGCGGGAGAGGCTGACCTCGCCGTTGCCCTTGTTCCAGCCGTCGACCTTGAACGCGCCGGTACCGGCTACCGTGCCGGCCTCCTGGCTGTAGCCGGGGAAGGTGATGGCGTCGCCCTCGCCGCTGGCGTCGTCCTCGGCGTACGCCTCCAGGGCCGGGCCGGAGTGGATGCCGAAGGCGGCGAGCGAGAAACCGCCGGGGTAGTTGGCGGAGGGCTGGGCGACCTCGATGACGGCGGTCAGCTCGTCGGGGGCGGTGCAGCCGACGTAGTTCGCCTCGGGCGTCTCGTCGTTCTCGTTGTTCGCGAACCCACCGAAAATCGTCTGCCAGTAATACGACAGTGTGGTGTTCTGGTAGGTGCCGGACCAGTTGTACCAGCGGTCGAAGTTCGCGCAGACGACCTCGCCGGTCAGGTCGGAACCGTCGTGGAAGGTCACCCCGTCACGGAGGTTGAACGTCCACTCGGTGCCGGTGTCGTTGCTCTCCCAGGTCTCGGCCAGGCCGCCCTCCAGCTCGGAGGTGCCGGGCTTGTGGTCGATCAGTGTTTCGAAGACCTGGCGGGTGACCCGGAAGGTCTCACCATCACTGGCCAGCGAGGGGTCGAGGGAGGCCGGATCGCCAGCGGCGCCGAAGACGAAGGTGCCGGTGGATCCGGATCCACCGGAGTCGCCTCCGTTGTCGCGGTCGCTGGAGCAGCCGGTCGCGATCACGCCGATCGCGGCTATGGCCGCAAGCGTCCGCACGGCCTTGGGTCTTGCTATGGACATCGTCCACCTCGAAGGGTCGGTGGTGGTAGGGCGTTTCGGTGGAGCGCACATTACTGCGCTAGTGCATAGCTGTGAACAGGGGAATGAACGGCGATACAGAGCTGAGACTTCACGTCCATTCACCCCCACACGGGTGAACGCGCCCCGGGGGCGACACAGCACGAAGCCCTCAGTCACGCATGAAACATATAGAAAGGACAAAGTCACCAAGAGAACAGTAAATACCCACCTCCGACGCCCTATGAGGTGATTCGCTCATGATCGGTCGCATTCCGGTACTGGATGTCCAGCCGCGCATCGACTGCGGACGACGGCCCGTCAAAGCCGTACCCGGTGAGACATTCCGGGTCAGTGCCACCGTCTTCCGGGAGGGCGCGGGCGCCGTGGGGGCCAATGTGCTGCTGCGCGACCCCGCCGGACGCGGCGGGCCGTGGATCCCGATGCGCGAACTGGCGCCGGGCACCGATCGCTGGGGCGCCGACATCACCCCGGACGCCGAGGGCCGCTGGACGTACACCGTCGAGGGGTGGGCCGACCCGGTGGCCACCTGGCGGCAGACCGCGAAAATCAAGATCCCGGCGGGCATCGACTCCGAGCTGACCCTGCTGGAAGGCTCGCAGCTGTACCGCGAGGCCGCCGCCGGAGTGCCCAAGAGCGAGGGCCGCGACCTGGTGGCGCTGGCCGCCGACGCGCTGGCGGACACCACACTGCCCGGCGCCGCCCGCCTCGCCGCCGCCCTCGCACCCGAGGTGACGGCCGTCCTCGCGCGCCACCCGCTGCGCACCCTGCTCAGCTCGGCCCGGCCGATGCCGCTGATCGTGGAGCGCGAGCGGGCGCTGTTCGGATCGTGGTACGAGCTGTTCCCGCGCTCGGAGGGCGCGGTGGTGCGCCGGCACGCGCCCCCGGTCTCGGGCACGCTGCGCAGCGCGGCCCGCCGGCTGCCGGACATCGCGGCGATGGGCTTCGACGTGGTGTACCTGCCGCCGGTGCACCCGATCGGCACGGCCTTCCGCAAGGGGGCGAACGGGGCGCTGACGGCCGGCCCTGACGATGTCGGCTGCCCGTGGGCGATCGGCTCGGGGGACGGCGGGCACGACGCGATCCACCCCGATCTGGGCACGCTGGAGGACTTCGATCATTTCGTGGCGACGGCGCGCGCCCACCATATGGAAGTCGCCCTGGATTTCGCACTCCAGTGCAGCCCCGATCACCCGTGGGTGAAACAGCACCCGGAGTGGTTCCACAAGCGCTCGGACGGCTCGATCGCCTTCGCCGAGAATCCGCCCAAGAAGTACCAGGACATCTATCCGATCTCCTTCGAACAGGATTTCCGGGGCCTGGTCACCGAGACCCTGCGGATTCTCCGGTTCTGGATGGCGCACGGGGTGCGGATCTTCCGGGTGGACAATCCGCACACCAAGCCGGTGGTGTTCTGGGAGAAGGTGATCGCGGAGATCAACCGCACCGATCCGGACGTGATCTTCCTGGCCGAGGCGTTCACCCGGCCCGCCATGATGCGCACCCTCGCCCAGATCGGTTTCCAGCAGTCGTACACCTATTTCACCTGGCGCAACACCAAGGAGGAGCTGACCGAGTATCTGACCGAGCTGAGCCGCGAGTCGTCCCCGTACATGCGCCCGAATTTCTTCGTGAACACGCCCGACATCCTGCACGCCTACCTTCAGACCGGTGGCCGGGCCGCGTTCGAGATCCGTGCCGTCCTGGCGGCCACCCTCTCGCCCTCCTGGGGGATGTACGCCGGCTACGAGCTGTGCGAGAACACCGCGGCGGGCCCCGGCTCCGAGGAGTACGCGCACTCCGAGAAGTACCAGCTGCGCCCGCGCGACTGGGCCGCCGCCCGCAAGGCGGGCAGCAGCATCGTCCCGCTCATCACGGCCCTCAACCGGCTGCGCCGGGAGCATCCGGCGCTGCGCCAGTTGCGCGATCTCCACTTCCACCGCACGGACAACGAGCACATCCTGGCCTACTCCAAGCGCAGCCGGACACCGCACGCCGATGCCGTGCTCATCGTGGTCAACCTCGATCCGCACCACACCCACGAAGCGACGGTCTCGTTGGACATGTCGGAACTCAAGGGGTGTGGCCTCACTGTCGCTCAGGAGAGTGGAGCCGAGCCCTTCCCGGTGTGCGACCAGCTCACCGGTGAGACCTATTACTGGGGCAGGGACAATTACGTGCGACTCGGGCCTGGAGTTGCGGACGCGCACACTTCGTCGGCGCACATCTTCTCCCTGCGACCGTCCTCACAGACCGGAGGGTCACCCACACATGAGCGTCAATGAGCCGGTCCTCGACACATTCGAGGACACGCCAGCCCGCGAACGCGACCCCGAGTGGTTCAAGCGCGCGGTGTTCTACGAGGTCCTTGTCCGCTCCTTCCAGGACAGCAACGGGGACGGGGTCGGGGATCTGAAGGGCCTGACCTCGAAGCTGGACTATCTCCAGTGGCTGGGGGTCGACTGCCTGTGGCTGCCGCCCTTCTTCCAGTCGCCGCTGCGCGACGGCGGCTACGACGTCTCCGACTACGGCGCGGTGCTGCCGGAGTTCGGCGACCTGGCCGACTTCGTGGAATTCGTGGACGCGGCCCACAGCCGTGGCATGCGCGTCATCATCGACTTCGTCATGAACCACACCAGCGACCAGCACCGCTGGTTCCAGGAGTCGCGCCGCGACCCGCAGGGCCCGTACGGCGACTACTACATGTGGGCCGACGACGACAAGGGGTACCCGGACGCCCGGATCATCTTCGTCGACACCGAGGCGTCGAACTGGGCGTTCGACCCGGTCCGCAAGCAGTACTACTTCCACCGCTTCTTCTCCCACCAGCCGGATCTCAACTACGAGAACCCGGCGGTGCGCAAGGAGATGATCGCGGCCCTGCGGTTCTGGCTGGACCTGGGGATCGACGGCTTCCGGCTGGACGCGGTGCCGTATCTGTACGCCGAGGAGGGCACCAACTGCGAGAACCTCCCGGCCTCGCACAACTTCCTCAAGGAGGTGCGGGCGGAGATCGACCGGGACTACCCGGACACCGTGCTGCTGGCCGAGGCCAATCAGTGGCCCGAGGACGTCGTCGACTACTTCGGCGACTACGAGGCGGGCGGCGACGAGTGCCACATGGCGTTCCACTTCCCGGTGATGCCGCGCATCTTCATGGCGGTGCGCCGCGAGTCGCGCTACCCGGTCTCGGAGATCCTGGCCAAGACCCCGCAGATCCCCTCCGGCTGCCAGTGGGGCATCTTCCTGCGCAACCACGACGAGCTGACCCTGGAGATGGTCACCGACGAGGAGCGCGACTACATGTACGCGGAGTACGCCAAGGATCCGCGGATGCGCGCCAACATCGGGATCCGGCGCCGGCTGGCCACCCTGCTGGACAACGACCGCAACCAGATCGAGCTGTTCACGGCGCTGCTGCTGTCGCTGCCCGGCTCGCCGATCCTCTACTACGGGGACGAGATCGGGATGGGGGACAACATCTGGCTGGGCGACCGGGACGCGGTGCGCACCCCCATGCAGTGGACGCCGGACCGCAACGCCGGCTTCTCCACCTGCGACCCGGGGCGGCTGTTCCTGCCGGCCATCATGGACCCGGTGTACGGGTACCAGGTCACCAATGTGGAGGCGGCGATGAGTTCGCCGTCCTCGCTGCTGCACTGGACCCGGCGGATGGTGGAGATCCGCAAGCAGAATCCGGCGTTCGGCCTGGGCACGTACGCCGAACTGCCCTCGTCCAATCCGGCCGTCCTGGCGTTCGTCCGCGAGCACGGGGACGACATCGTGCTGTGCGTGCACAACTTCTCCCGCTTCTCCCAGCCGACCGAGCTGGATCTGCGGATGTGGGAGGGGCGGCATCCGGTGGAACTCATCGGCGGGGTGCGCTTCCCCGCGATCGGGGAGCTGCCGTATCTGCTGACCCTGGCCGGGCACGGCTTCTACTGGTTCCGGCTGCGGCAGGGCCCGGAGGCCGGCTGAGCCGGCCCCGCGGGCGGGGGTAGGAGACCTCCGCCCGGCGGTACCGCTGACACCCGCACGATTGTTCCTTTCGCGTCCTTTCGCGACACGTCCCGCACCATCCGCGCAACAAACGCGTCAATACGGGACACTTCAGCACATAATCAAGTGTGCTCGGGGAAAGGACGCCATGTCGGAAAGCTCCTCGCCCCGCGCTGCGTCCTTCCCTTCTTCTCCGGGCGATCCCCGGGTTGATGTCACGCAGGGCGGGGCTCTGCTGCGTTCACTGACCGGGCCGCTGGCCCGCTGGCTGCCCCGGCAGCGCTGGTTCGCCGGCAAGGGCCGGCCGCTGGCCGGGCTCACCCTGCTGTCCGCCACCGAACTCCTGCCGTGCGACGCGCCGGGGTACGCGCCGGGGCTGCTGCATCTGCTGGTGCGCACCCGCCAGTCGGGCCCGGCGCCGGCGGCGGGCGACTGCTATCAGCTGCTGCTGGGGGTGCGCGCGGCGCTGCCCCCGGACCTCATGCCCGCGCTGGTGGGCCGGCCGAGCGAAGGCCCGCTGCGGGACCGCGCCGTGTACGAGGCGCTGTACGACCCGCGGCTCGCCGCCGTCCTGCTGGAACGGCTGCGGGCACCGGGCCGGCTCGGCGCGCTGCGGTTCGACCGGGCGCCGGGCGCCGAGATCCCGCGCGGACTCACCGCCCGCGCGCTCAGCGGCGAACAGACCAACTCCTCCGTGGTGTACGGCGAGACCCACATCCTGAAGCTGTTCCGCCGGGTCTCCCCCGGCCTGCACCCCGATCTGGAACTGCCGCGCGCGCTGGCCGAGGCCGGCTGCACGCGGGTGCCCGCGCCCTGTGCCTGGTTCGAGGCGTCGTGGCCGGACGGCGACGGCGGCGGCGAGCCGCTGACGCTCGGAGTCCTCCAGCCGTATCTGGCCGGATCGAGCGACGGCTGGCAGTTGGCGCTGCGCTCCCTGGGGAGCCGCGCCGACTTCAGCGCGGCGGCGCACGCGCTGGGGCGCGCGATGGCCGAGGTGCACACCGCGCTGGCGCAGACCCTGCCCACCTCGGTCCTGGACCGCGGGCAGCTGGAACAGACCGCGACCGCCATGCACGACCGGCTGGCCCAGGCGGCCGGCGCCGTACCGGAGCTGCGCCCCTACCGCACCGGCCTCGGGCGGGCGTACGCGGCGCTGGCCGGGTACGCGCGCGGCGGCGGCGACTGCCTGGCGCAGCGGCTGCACGGCGATCTGCATCTGGGACAGGTACTGCGCCGCTCGGGGGAGGCGCACTGGTCGGTGATCGACTTCGAGGGCGAGCCGGCCAGGCCGCTGGCCGACCGCCGGCTCCCGGGTCCGCCGGTGCGGGACATCGCGGGCATGCTGCGGTCCTTCGACTACGCGGCCTGCCAGCATCCGGACGGCGGCTCCTGGGCGGCGGACTGGTCGCGGGCCAGCCGCGGCGCGTTCTGCCGGGGGTACGCGGCGGCCAGCGGCTTCGATCCGCTCAGCACCCCGGAGGTGCTGCGCGCCTACGAGACGGACAAGGCCGTCTACGAGGTGCTGTACGAGGCCAGGCACCGGCCGCACTGGCTGCATGTGCCGATGACCGCGATCCGCCGGCTGGCCGCCGCCACCCCCTGACGGCGCGCGGCCCCTGCCGTCGGCTGGCCTCTTCTCCCCCGTCATCCCCGTCTCCCCCTCCTTCTTTCCTCTCTCCTGATCTCTCTTCTCCCCTTCTCTCCCTTCGCACCGAGGAGCACCCGCCGTGGAACGTGACCGCCTGCTGACCGGCGCGCACCATGATCCGCACGCCCTGCTGGGGGCGCACACGGCGCCCGGCGGGGTGGTGATCCGCGTACTGCGCCCCGGCGCGCGGGCAGTGACCGTGCTGGCGCCCAAGCTGCGCGTCACGCTCACCGACACCGGTGACGGCCTGTTCGAGGGGGTGCTACCGCTGTCCGCGCCGCCCCGCTACCGGCTGCTCGTCACCGAACGGGCCGGCGGGTCGCCGGTCGTGGTGGAGGACCCGTACCGCTTCCTGCCCGCCCTCGGCGAGCTGGATCTCCATCTGATCGCCGAGGGCCGGCACGAGCGGCTGTGGGAGGCGCTGGGCGCCCGGGTGCTCACCCACGAGGGGGTGCGCGGCACCCGGTTCACGGTGTGGGCCCCGCACGCCAGGGGCGTGCGGGTCGCCGCCGACTTCAACGGCTGGGACGGCACCGGGCATCCGCTGCGTTCCCTCGGCGGCAGCGGGGTGTGGGAGCTGTTCGTGCCGGGCGTCGGCGCGGGCGTCCGGTACAAGTTCGACATCTGCCGCCCGGACGGCAGCCACACCCTGCGCGCCGATCCGCTGGCCCGGCGCACCGAGTGCCCGCCCGCGAACGCCTCGGTGGTGCACGAGAGCCGCTACCGGTGGGGCGATGAGGAGTGGATGGCGCACCGCGCCGGGCACGCCGCGACCGACGCGCCGATGTCCGTGTACGAGCTGCACCTCGGCTCCTGGCGCCCCGGTCTTGGCGCGCGGGAGCTGGCGGAGCAGCTGCCGGAGTACGTCCGGGAGCTGGGCTTCACGCATGTGGAACTGATGCCGCCCGCCGAACACCCGTACGGCCCGTCCTGGGGCTACCAGGTGACGGGCTACTACGCGCCGACCGCGCGGCTGGGCCCGCCGGACGACGTCAAGTACCTGGTGGACGCGCTGCACCGGGCGGGCATCGGGGTGCTGATGGACTGGGTGCCCGCGCACTTCCCCAAGGACGACTGGGCGCTGGCGGTCTTCGACGGGGCGCCGTGCTACGAGCATCCGGACCCGGCGCGGGCCGAGCATCCGGACTGGGGCACGCTGGAGTTCGACTGGGGCCGCCGCGAGGTGCGCAACTTCCTGGTGGCCAACGCCCTGTACTGGTGCGAGGAGTACCACATCGACGGGCTGCGGGTGGACGCGGTCGCCTCGATGCTGTACCTGGACTACTCCCGCCCGCCGGGCGGCTGGACGCCGAACGAGCACGGCGGCCGGGAGAACCCGGACGCGGTGGCGTTCCTCCAGGAACTGAACGCCACCCTGCACCGCCGCTGCCCCGGGGTGGTCACCGTCGCGGAGGAGTCCACCGCCTGGGACGGGGTGACGCGGGCGCCCGAGCGGGTCGGGGAGTCGGGGTTCGGCGGCCTGGGTTTCGACTACAAGTGGAACATGGGCTGGATGCACGACTCGCTGCTCTACATGGGGCGGGATCCGGTGCACCGCGCGTACCACCACGACGAGATCACGTTCTCCATGGTGTACGCGTACGCCGAGAACTATGTGCTGCCGATCTCGCACGACGAGGTGGTGCACGGCAAACGCGCCCTGGTGAACAAGATGCCGGGCGACTGGTGGCAGCGGCGGGCCGGGCACCGCGCGTACCTGGGGTTCATGTGGGCCCATCCGGGCAAGCAGCTGCTGTTCATGGGGCAGGAGTTCGCCCAGGGCGCGGAGTGGTCGGAGGTCGAGGGGCCGCAGTGGTGGACGCTGGCCGCCGGCTATCCGGCGGCCGGTGACCACCGGGGGGTACAGGATCTGGTGCGCGAGCTGAACCGCGTCTACCGGGCGACCCCGGCACTGTGGGAGCGGGACACCGAGCCGGCCGGCTTCGCCTGGATCGACGCGGGCGCGGCGGCGGACAACGTCCTGGCCCATCTGCGGTTCGCGGCGGACGGTGAGCCGCTGATCTCGGTGAGCAACTTCTCCCCGGTGGTGCGCGAGGGCTACCGGCTGGGCGTCCCCGGCCAGGTCCCGGCCTGGTCGGAGGTGCTGAACACGGACGCGGCGCCGTACGGCGGCAGCGGGCTGACCCACACCGAGCCGCTGAAGACCGAGGCGGTGCCCTGGCACGGCCGGGACAGCAGCGTCGCGCTCACCCTCCCGCCGCTGGCCACCCTCTGGCTGCGGCCCGCCGTCTGATCGGTCGGCAACTCCGGGAACACCTGTGCGTCAACGCCCGCGTGACGGGGCATCCTCCCGTCCACATGATCACAGCGGAGTGATCACGAGCACTGCGGAGGGCTGGAACATGTCGGCTTCGAGTGAGGTGCGGGCCCCGGCGGGCGAGCAGGACGGCTCCACGGGGACCCCGCGCAGGGTGTGGATCGGCCGGTTCCTCGGTCCGCTTCTCGCCCTGCTGACCTACGCGTTGTTGTCCGGGGACTCCTCCCTGTCCACACCGGCGCGCACCACGGCCGCCGTGGTGGTGCTGGTGGCGGTGTGGTGGATGACGGAGGCGCTGCCGCTGCCCGCCACCTCGCTGATTCCCATCGTCGCCTTCCCACTGCTGGGCATCCTGGAGATCGGCGAGGCCACGGCGCCGTTCGCCCACCCCACGGTCTTCCTGTACATGGGCGGCTTCATCATCGCGCTGGCGATGCAGAAGTGGAATCTGCACAAGCGGATCGCGCTGCTCACGATGCGGGCCATCGGCACCCGGCCGTCCCGGCTGATCCTGGGCATCATGGTGGCCACCGCGTTCATCAGCATGTGGGTCAACAACACCGCCACCGCGCTGATGATGCTGCCGATCGGTACCAGCGTGCTGGCCATGGTGATGGCGCAGAACGACGACGGCGACGAACAGGCCGCCACCGACCGGGCCAACTTCGCCACCGCGCTGATGCTGTCGATCGCCTACTCGGCCTCCATCGGAGGGCTGGCCACCCTGGTCGGCAGTCTGCCGAACCTGATCATGAAGGGGTTCGTGGAGCAGACCTACGGCGTCACCATCGGCTTCGTCGACTGGATGAAGCTCGGCGTCCCGGTCACGGTGCTCTTCCTCGGTTTCACCTGGTTCTACCTGACCCGGATCGCTTTCCGGGTCAACCTCTCCAACGTCGCCGGGGGCCAGGACGCCGTCCGCGAGGAACTGGCGAAGCTGGGCCCGATGTCACGCGGCGAATGGTCGGTTCTGGTGGTCTTCGTCTCCACCGCGTTCCTGTGGCTGTTCCGGGACCAGCTGACCGGCTGGACGGCCCTGACCGACCTGCTGCCGTTCGTGGCGCGCCTGACCGACGAGGGCATCGCGATCACCGCGGCCGTCGCCCTGTTCCTCATCCCGGTGCGCCCCCGCCAGGGGGAGCAGGCCATGGACTGGCGGACCGCGCAGGAGGGCATCCCGTGGGGCGTGCTGCTGCTGTTCGGCGGCGGTCTGTCGCTGGCGCTCGCGGTGCAGACGACGGGGCTGAGCGCGTACATCGGGGACCGGATGAGCGGCCTCGGTGTGCTGCCGACCGTGCTGCTGGTCGCGGCGGTGTGCGGCACGATCCTGCTGGTGACCGAACTCGTCAGCAACACCGCCACCGCCTCCACCTTCCTGCCGGTGCTGGGCGGGGTGGCGGTCTCCCTCGGCATCGACCCGCTGCTGCTGCTCGTACCCGCCGCGCTGGCCTGCACATGCAGTTTCATGCTGCCGGTCGGCACCCCACCGAACGCCATCGTCTTCGGCTCCGGCTACATCACCCTCCCGCAGATGGTCAAGGCGGGCGTGTGGCTCAACATCTTCGGGGTGCTCATGATCACCGCGCTGATCATGGTGATCGGCCCCTGGGCCCTGGGCATCCAGTTGTAGGGCGTCCCGGCCCGGCCGCCCGCGGGCGGCCGGGCCGGATGGGCGGGCGCCTGCCTACACTCGTCCACAGGTTCGACATCCCGGCAGGTGCCCCCATGCGTGTTCTCCGTGCCAGACGCTCACGGATGAGCCTGGCGCGTCAGCTGTTCACGCTACAGATCGTACTGATCCTGCTGCTGGTGGTCACCAGCGCCGTACTGGTCTTCCTCCAGGTCCGCAACGACAACCGCACCGACACCGAGCACCAGGTGACCACCCTGGCCACCGGCCTCGCCGAGCTGCCCGAGGTCAAGCGGGCGGTGGCGGGCGAGGACCCGGCCGCCGCGCTCCAGCCGCTGGCCGAATCGGTACGGAAGGCCACCGACACCGACTTCATCGTGTTCATGGCGCCCGACCGGACCCGGTACTCGCACACCGACCCGGAGCTGATCGGGCTGCGCTTCCGGGGCAACATCGACCGCGCGCTCGCCGGGGAGTCCTTCACCGAGAGCTACGAGGGCACCCTGGGCCCGTCCATCCGCGCGGTGGTGCCCGTCACGGACGACCGGGGCGAGGTCACCGCGCTGGTCTCCATCGGCGTGCTCCAGAAGAAGATCGGCGCCGAGCTGAGCCGCCGGCTCGCGCCCGTCGTCCCCGTCTCCGCCGGCGCGCTGATCCTGGCCGGCGCCGGGTCGTGGGCGATCAGCCGGCGGCTGGACCGGCAGACCCTGGGGCTGGGCGCCGAGGAGATCACCCGGCTCTACGAGCACCACGACGCCGTGCTGCGCACCGTGCGCGAGGGCCTGCTGATCGTCTCGCCGCGCGGCGTACTGATCCTGGTCAACGACCACGCCCGGCGGCTGCTGGCGCTGCCGGAGGGGGCCGAGGGCCGCCCGGTGCTCGACCTGGGGCTGCCCTCCCCCGTCGGGCCGCTGCTGACCTCCGGATCCCCGGTGACCGACCGGCTGTGCGTGCACGGCGACCGGGTGCTGGTGCTCAACCAGGAGCGGATCGAGCGGCACGGCCGCCACCTGGGCACCGTGACCACGCTGCGCGATCACACCGAGCTGGAGGCGCTGGCCGGCGAGCTGGACTCGGCGCGCGGCTTCGCCGAGGCGCTGCGCTCGCAGGCGCACGAGTCGGCGAACCGGCTGCACACCGTGGTCACCATGATCGAACTGGGCCGGCCGGAGGAGGCGGTGGAGTTCGCCACCGTGGAACTGGCCTCGGCGCAGGCGCTGGCGGACCGGCTGACCGAGGAGGTCCAGGAGCCGGCGCTGGCCGCGCTGCTGCTGGGCAAGGCGGCGCAGGCGGCCGAGAAGGGCGTCGAGCTGGAGATCACCGACGACACCGCCGTCGCCGAGGCGGGGTTCGCGCCGCGCGATCTGGTGACGCTGGTCGGCAATCTCGTGGACAACGCCATCGAGGCGGCCCTGGCCGCCCCGCCGCCGCGCCGGGTCACGGTGACCGCGAGGACCGAGGGCGACAGCCTGCTGGTGCGGGTGTCCGACTCGGGCGCGGGGCTGGACGGCGCGGCGCTGGAGTCCATGTTCCGGCGCGGCTGGACCACCAAGCAGCCGCAGGGGGCGCGCGGGCAGGGCCTGGGCCTGGCCCTGGTGCGCCAGGTCATCGACCGTTACGGCGGGGACGTCGAGGTCAGCGGCGACGCCGGGGCGGTCTTCACCGTACGTCTGTACCGAGGAACGGCACCGTCATGATCAGCACGCTCGTCGTCGAGGACGACCCCCGTATCGCGGACGCGCACGCCCAGTTCACGGCCCGGGTGCCGGGCTTCGCGGTGGCCGGCACGGTGCACCGGGGCTCCGAGGCGCTGGACTTCCTGGACCGGCGCCCGGTGGATCTGGTGCTGCTGGACTTCTATCTGCCGGACATGACCGGTCTGGATGTGTGCCGGGGACTGCGGGCACACGGGCATCTGGCGGACATCATCGCGGTGACCTCGGCCCGCGATGTGCAGATCGTGCGCTCCGCGCTGGCGTACGGGGTGGTGCAGTACCTGCTGAAGCCGTTCACCTTCGCGGCGTTCCGCGACAAGCTGGAGCGGTACGCGGAGTACCGGCGGCGGCTGGCGGGGCACGGCAGGACGGCGGCGCAACAGGATCTGGACCGGGCGTTCGGCGCGCTGCGCGGCTCGGTGGGCGGGCCGCTGCCGAAGGGGATGAGCAATCAGACGCTGTCCTCGGTGGTGGACGCGCTGCGCGAGCACGCCCCGCGCGGGCTGACGGCGTCGGAGACGGCGGACCGGCTGGGCATGGCGCGGGTGACGACCCGGCGTTATCTGGAGCATCTGGCCGGCCAGGGGCTGGTCAGCCGGCGTCCCCGGTACGGGACGCAGGGCCGGCCGGAGCACGTGTACCACTGGAGTGATCCGGCGGCGGGCCGGGCGTGATCCGTACCGTGGCGGTGTGCGGTCGCGCGGCGGCGGGCCGGCCGCGCGGGTCGCGGTAGGGCTCCAGCAGCGCGCGTATCCGGCCGGCCAGTGCGCGGCTCTCCTCGGGGGTCAGGTGCACCAGCGCGGTGAACGCGCCGTCGCCGGCCGGCTCTTCGTGCTGGACGCGGGGGAAGCCGTCCCAGTTCTCCCAGCGCAGTCGCCAGGGCCTGGCCCGGCCGCCGGGGTGCGGGGCCTCCTCGACGATGCCGTAGCGGGCGAGTTGGCGCAGGTGGAACGAGCACAGGCCCGAGCTGTAGCCGAGGCGCCGGGCGGCCTCGGTGGAGGTGAGGGTGCCGGTCTGGTGGCCAATCAGGTGGACGTGGACCTATGGCTGTTCATCTGGGACGTGACTCCTCCTCCCGGATGAATCCGGGGGGCTTCTCCTGTCGGTGGCTAGGCCACGTCGGGAAGGACCAGCCCGGCCCTGAGTGCGACGTTCCA
>NZ_FPAB01000013.1 GCF_900116145.1 Streptomyces harbinensis
CGCGCCCTCGGTCACCCTGCACCTGCGCGAGGGCGCCTTCAGTCATCCCGACCATCCCCGCGCCCCGGAGCGGATGATCGCCGCCATCACCGACGCCGTGGCCGCCGTCTACGGGGAGGAGGTACGGCCCCGGGTCGGCGTGCGGCTCACCGGCATCCCGGCCGGGCGGAGCGGCCAGGGCGGCGAGGTGCACTGAGCCCGCCGGTTCAGTCGTCGCGGCCGGGGAGCCAGCGTTCCACCTGGTCCGGGTTCTCGGTGACCCACCGCTCGGCCGCCGCCCCCGGCGACAGGCCCTCGGCCTCGATGAGGCGGGCCACCTCGTTCTGGTCGTCCGTGGACCACTCGAAGGCGCGCAGGAAGTCGGCGGCCGGGGTGTCCGCCTGGGCGAAGGCCGCGTTCAGGTACTTGCGCGGCGACAGGTCCGGATAGGCGCAGGCGACGGTGGCCGGGTCGCTCTGGCAGCCCAGGGTGTGCTGGGGGAGCCGTATCTCCGCCATCTCCACCTCGGCGTTCAGCCAGTGCGGCTGCCACCAGTAGGTGAGCAGCGGGGCGCCGGTCCTGGACGCCTCGGTGATGCTCTCCAGCAGCGCGCTCTCGCTGCCCGCCGCCACCGGCGTCAGCTCCAGGCCGAGTTCCTCGATGATGGCCGCGTCGAAGGTGGCGTAGGCGGCGTCCGCCTGGAGGAGTTCGCCGTTGAAGTCCTCGGCGAAGTCGTTGAGGTTCTCCCAGTCGAGGACATCCGGGTGCGCGTCGGAGAACCGTTTCGGCACGAACCACCCTATGTGGCCGGTGACCCCCAGCTCCCCGGCGTCCACCACGCTGCGCTTCTGCCGGACGTACAGCTCCGTCTTCTCCGGCAGCCCGCCCCAGTCCTCCAGCAGCGCCTGCACGGTGCCGTCGTTCAGTCCGTCCCAGGCGCGGGCCTGGTCCGCCGGCACCAGATCCACGCCGATGCCGAGTTCGTTCTCCAGTACGTAACCGGCCACCGCCGCGTTCGCCTGCCCGCCCGGCCAGTCCGGCACCGCGATCGCGATCCGCTCGCCGGGCTCCTCGCCCGCCCCGGCCACCCGCTCGTCCAGCAGGGCGCAGCCGCTGCTCAGGGTGAGGCCCAGCACCGCGATCGCGCTGATCAGGGCGCGCCGGCAGTTCCGCATGGTGTCCGTTCCTTCGGCCTTCGGCTGGGCGGGCGGCGGCGCGGCCCCGGTCGAGCGCGTACGAACACGCGCTCGTACGGGGCCGCTTCCGCAGGATATGCCCAACCGGTCAGATCAGGCCCAGTGCGCGCACGGCCTCTCGCTCGTCCGACAGCTCCTGGACGGAGGCGTCGATGCGGGTGCGGGAGAACGCGTTGATCTCCAGGCCCTGGACGATCTCGTACGAACCACCCGAAGTGGTGACCGGGAAGGAGGAGATGATGCCCTCCGGGACGCCGTAGGAGCCGTCCGACGGCACCGCCATCGAGGTCCAGTCGCCCTCCGGGGTGCCGTTGACCCAGGTGTGGACGTGGTCGATGGCCGCGTTGGCGGCGGAGGCGGCCGAGGAGGCGCCGCGGGCCTCGATGATCGCCGCGCCGCGCTTGGCGACGGTGGGGATGAAGTCGTCCGCCAGCCACGCCTCGTCGTTCACGGTCTCGGCGGCGTTCTTGCCGGCGATCTCCGCGTGGAAGATGTCCGGGTACTGGGTCGCCGAGTGGTTGCCCCAGATCGTCAGCCGGCGGATGTCGGAGACGGCCGAACCGGTCTTCTTCGCCAGCTGGGTCAGCGCCCGGTTGTGGTCGAGCCGGGTCATCGCGGTGAACCGCTCGGCCGGGACGTCGGGGGCCGCCGCCTGGGCGATCAGCGCGTTGGTGTTGGCCGGGTTGCCGACCACCAGCACCTTGACGTCGTCCGCCGCGTGGTCGTTGATGGCCTTGCCCTGCGGCTTGAAGATGCCGCCGTTGGCCTCCAGCAGATCGCCGCGCTCCATGCCCTTGGTACGGGGGCGGGCGCCGACCAGCAGCGCGACATTGGTGCCGGCGAACGCCACGTTCGGGTCGTCGGTGATGTCGATGCCGGACAGCAGCGGGAAGGCCGAGTCGTCCAGCTCCATGGCGGTGCCCTCGGCGGCCTTGAGCGCCGGGGTGATCTCCAGCAGCCGCAGCCGGACCGGGACATCGGGGCCCAGCAGCTGGCCGGAGGCGATCCGGAAGAGCAGCGCGTAGCCGATCTGGCCGGCGGCGCCGGTGACGGTGACGTTGACGGGGGTGCGGGACATCTGTGGCCTACTCCGATTCTCCAGCGGGTGATGGGTACGTGTGGGCCCCCGGTCGCGTTCCGAGGGCCCACACGGTCCTGCCGTAGTGCTACAGCACGGCTGCGGCTACAGCGTCACGCGGTCGCCGCGATCTTCTTCTTCAGGTTCTCGTCCAGGGCCGCCAGGAACTCCTCGGTGGTCAGCCACGGCTGGTCCTTGCCGATGAGCAGCGCCAGGTCCTTGGTCATCTGACCGTTCTCGACGGTCTCGATGCAGACCTGCTCCAGCTTCTGCGCGAACTCGGTCACCTCGGGGGTGTTGTCGAGCTTGCCGCGGTGGGCCAGGCCCCGGGTCCACGCGAAGATGGACGCGATCGGGTTGGTGGAGGTCGCCTTGCCCTGCTGGTGCTGCCGGTAGTGGCGGGTGACCGTACCGTGCGCGGCCTCGGCCTCGACGGTCTTGCCGTCGGGGGTCATCAGCACGGAGGTCATCAGGCCCAGCGAGCCGAAGCCCTGGGCGACGATGTCGGACTGCACGTCACCGTCGTAGTTCTTGCAGGCCCACACGTAGCCGCCCTCCCACTTCAGGGCGGCGGCGACCATGTCGTCGATCAGCCGGTGCTCGTAGGTGAGCCCGCGCTGGTCGAACTCCTCCTTGAACTCGGCGTCGAAGACCTCCTGGAACAGGTCCTTGAAGCGGCCGTCGTAGGCCTTCAGGATCGTGTTCTTGGTGGACATGTACACCGGGAAGTTGCGCTCCAGGCCGTACCGGAAGGAGGCACGGGCGAAGTCGCGGATCGAGTCGTCCAGGTTGTACATCGCCAGCGCGACACCGGAGGACGGGAACTCGTACACCTCCAGCTCGACCGGCTCGGAGCCGTCCTTGGGGGTGAACGACAGGGTCAGGGTGCCCTCGCCGGGAACCTTGATGTCGGTGGCGCGGTACTGGTCGCCGAAGGCGTGCCGGCCGACGACGATCGGCTGGGTCCAGCCGGGGACCAGACGCGGCACGTTCTCCATGATGATCGGCTCGCGGAAGATCACGCCGCCCAGGATGTTGCGGATGGTGCCGTTGGGCGAGCGGTACATCTTCTTCAGGCCGAACTCCTCGACCCGCGCCTCGTCCGGGGTGATGGTGGCGCACTTCACGCCGACCCCGTACTGCTTGATCGCTTCGGCGGCGTCGACGGTCACCTGGTCGTTGGTGGCGTCCCGGTGCTCGATACCGAGGTCGTAGTACTTCAGCTCGATGTCGAGGTACGGAAGGATCAGCTTGTCCTTGATGAACTGCCAGATGATCCGGGTCATCTCGTCGCCGTCGAGTTCGACGACGGGGTTGGCTACCTTGATCTTTGCCATGGGTGCGGTCTGTCCCTCCGAGCCGGCTGGGTCTTTCCCTGGGATCTCAATATCTCGTCATCAAGATACCCAGGCCCACCCTAGCCCCCGCCCCGGCCCCCGCCCAAGGGACGACCGCGCTCCGCTCCGGACGCCGCGGGGCGCCCGCTAGTACCAGGGAGCGTCCTGGGTGGCGCTGATGCAGTACGGCTGCCAGTCGCCGCTGCGGTCCTCGCGGGTGGTGGGGGTGGCGCAGACCGTCACCGTGAAGGCGTCGTTGTCGACCCCGGCCATCTTCGTGAAGATGTCCCGGTTCACGGAGATCTGCGCGGTGCGCAGCGCCCCGTCCGTGACCTCCGCGGTGACCACGTCGCCCGGTTCCCCGGCCGCGATCCGGCCCCACACGGCGTGACAGGCCGGGTTGTGCCGGATCTGGAGCGCGACGGGGTTGTCCTCCTGCGGGATGTACGAGAAGGCGTCGTCACCGCAGCCGGCGGTCTGCGGATTGCGGCCGTCGCACGCCTCGCCCGGGCAGGCCGGGGGCGGATCGTCCGCCAGCAGCCGGTCGGCGAGACCGGTGGACACCGCCGTGACCCAGGCCACCGCGGCGGTCCCGGCGAGCCCGCCCAGCCACAGCGCGGCGGTACGCGGCCGGCCGCTCGCGCGCAGCCGCCGCCATCGGGTGCGCGGCGCGGCGGGCGCCCGGTCCCGCTCGCCGTCCTCGCCCCGCTCGCCGCTGCCGCGGTCGTCGGCGTCGTCACCGGCTCGCGCGGCGGTACGGGGCTCGGGGCCGGCAGGTCGCTGTCCGTCGTCCGGGCCCGGGGGAGTCGCGTCGTCCGGCCCGGCGTTGGTTCCGGTCACTACCACCTCCGTCGCTCGTCGTGGCGCTCACCGAGCGCGTGCCCACCGGCGGGAGTGGCAAGCCGGCGCACGGGCGTACTGCGGCGGGGTGTGGAAGCACGCACCAGCGCGTACGGGCCCGGTCCGGTGCCTCCCGCGTACGCCCCCGGCCGGCCGTTCCCGGCCCACTGCTCCCAGCCCGCTGTTCCCCGCCCGCTGTTCCCAGCCGGTCGCGCACGCCCCGGCCCGCCGCCGTGGCCGCTCAGCGTGCGACCATCAGCTCCGCGCGCAACTGCTCCAGCGCCCAGCCCAGATCCCGCGCCGAGATCACCAGCGGCGGGGCGAGCCGCAGCGCCGGACCCGGGCCGCCCCGCACCAGCACCCCGTGCCGCAGCAGCCGTTCCGCCACCTCCCGCCCGCCGCCCACGGCCGGGCCCAGGTCCACCTCCGCCCACAGGCCCCGCCCCCGCACCCCCGTCACCGCGCCGTCCGCCGCCAGCCCCGCCAGCTCGTGGTGCAGCTGCTCGCCCCGCTCCCGCGCCCGGCGCTGCGGCTCGCCCTCCCGCAGCATCGCCAGCACCTCCAGGGCCACCGCGCACGCCAGCGGACCGCCGCCGGACGCCGGCCGGTGCTCGCCCGGGCGCAGCGCCCCCAGCACCGCCGCCGAGGACACCACCGCCGCCACCGGCAGCACCCCGCCGCCCAGCGCCGTGCCCAGCACGTACAGGTCCGGCACCACGTGCTCGTGCTCGCACGCGAACGTCGCCCCGGTCCGGCCCAGGCCCGACCACCGCTCGTCCGCCAGGAACAGCACCCCGCACTCCCGGGTCAGCTCCCGCACCCCGGGCAGATAGCCGGGCGGCGGCACCCGCACCCCCGCCGCCCCGCCCACCGGCTCCAGCAGCACCGCCACCGTCTCCCCGGCGTCCGCGGCCAGCGCCGCCGCCACCGCCGCGAGATCCCCGTACGGCACCACCGTGAACCCCGGCGGATGCGCCCCGCTCTCCGCCCCGGTACCGGCGAACACCCCGCCGTCCACCGGCACGTTCCCCGCCGCCACCACCACCCGGGTCCGCCCCGCCGGCACCCCTTTCACCCGGTGCCCCCACGCCCGGGCCGCCGCGACCGCCGCCCGTACCGCCTCCTCGCCGCCGGTCACCGGCAGCGCCATCTCCATCCCGCACAGCGCGGCCAGCGCGGCGCACAACGCGCCGAAGTGCTCGTGGTGGACGGCGCGCGAGGTGACGGTGAGCCGGTTCAGCTGCGCCCGCGCCTCGGCGACCGGCCGCGGATGCCGGTGGCCGAAGGCCGTCGCCGGGGAGCCGGCCAGCAGATCCAGATAGCGGCGCCCCTCCACATCGGTGACCCAGGCTCCGCGCGCCGAGGCGATCACCACCGGCAGCGGATCGTGGGTGGGCGCACCGTGCGTCGCGGCGGCGGCGAGGTGTTCGGCCGGCGAGGCGGTGGACAGGGACGGGTTCGCGATCATGGCGCTCTCCGATCCGTGATCTTCCGGCGGCACTGGCGGGGATCATCCGCCGCCGATTGTCGCGCCGGGCGCCAGGAGGCGGAAGAAAGCGCGGGCAGACGTCCGGTCAGCGGACGGCCCCGGCGCCCGCCCCGTACCGTCCGCACCACCCGTGCCAGGGATCACCGCGGGCCTGAGACAATGGAGGGCATGGCCACTGATCGTCCGCGCGTGCTCTCCGGAATCCAGCCGACCTCGGGCTCGTTCCACCTCGGGAACTACCTCGGTGCCGTCCGGCAGTGGGTGGCCCTCCAGGAGACGCACGACGCCTTCTACATGGTGGTGGACCTGCACGCCATCACCATCCCGCAGGATCCGGCCGAACTGCGCGCCGCGACCCGGCTGGCCGCCGCCCAGCTGCTGGCGGCCGGGGTCGACCCCGAGCGCTGCACCCTGTTCGTCCAGAGCCATGTCGCCGAGCACACCCAGCTGGCCTGGGTGATGAACTGCCTCACCGGCTTCGGCGAGGCGTCCCGGATGACCCAGTTCAAGGACAAGTCCGCCAAGCAGGGCGCCGAGGCCACCACCGTGGGCCTGTTCACCTACCCGGTGCTCCAGGTCGCCGACATTCTGCTGTACCAGGCCGACCAGGTGCCCGTCGGCGAGGACCAGCGCCAGCACATCGAGCTGACCCGCGATGTGGCCGAGCGCTTCAACGGGCGGTTCGGCCAGACGTTCACCGTCCCGGCGCCCTACATCCTCAAGGACGCCGCCAAGATCTACGACCTGCAGGATCCGGCCATCAAGATGAGCAAGTCGGCGTCCTCGCCGAAGGGCATCATCAATCTGCTGGACGAGCCGAAGGCTTCGGCGAAGAAGATCAAGTCCGCGGTCACCGACACCGGCACCGAGATCCGGTACGACCCGCAGGGCAAGCCCGGCATCAGCAATCTGCTCGTCATCCACTCGGCGCTGACCGGCACCACCGTGCCGGAGCTGGAGGAGAAGTTCGCCGGGCAGCTGTACGGCGCGCTCAAGACCGAGCTGGCCGGGATCGTCGCCGACTGGGTGACGCCGTTCCGCGAGCGCACCCAGGAGTTCCTCGCCGACCCGGCCGAGCTGGACGCGCTGCTCGCCAAGGGCGCCGCCAAGGCCCGCGAGGTCGCCGCCGCGTCGCTGGCCACCGCGTACGACCGGGTGGGACTTCTGCCGCCGCGGCCGTGAACCGCGCACCGCGGGAAGAATGACGGAAAACGGACCCCGGCCAGCCCCGCGCGGCCGGGTCCCCCCGGCACACTGGCCGCGCCGGCCGCCGGGCAGCACAGCAGGAAGGGAGCGGGTTGTGGGGACCGTCACGCTGGGCGTGTCGATCGCGGTACCTGAGCCGCACGGCAGCCGGTTGCAGCAGTGCCGCCTGGGCTTCGGCGACGCCGCCGCCGCCAAGATCCCCACCCATGTCACCCTGCTCCCGCCCACGGCGGTCGAGCCCGCCGAACGCCCCCGGATCGAGGAGCACCTGGCGGCCATCGCCGCCGCCGGGCGCCCCTTCCCGATGCGGCTGTACGGCACCGGCACCTTCCGCCCGCTCTCCCCGGTGGTGTTCGTCCAGGTGGTCGAGGGCGGCTCCGCGTGCGGCTGGCTCCAGGAGCGGGTGCGCGACCCGCAGGGCCCGCTCGCCCGCAAGCTCCAGTTCCCCTACCACCCGCACGTGACCATCGCGCACGGCATCGACGAGAAACTCATGGACGCCGCCGAGGCGGAGCTCGCCGAGTACGAGGCGGCCTGGACCGCGTCCGGGTTCGCCCTGTACGAGCAGGGCCGGGACGGCGCCTGGCGGCTCCAGCGCGAGTTCCGGTTCACGACCGCCGCGGCCGGCACCACCAGGGAACGCACCCCCGAGACCGCCGCGTAACCCGGCGCGGGGCGACCCGCGCCCCTACAGTTGCCCACCATGGGAAACGGGACGAAACCCCCCTCGGCGGCGGGCGCCACCGGCATCGGCGGACGCCACCCCGGCACCGTACGGGAACGGGACATCACCTTCGAGGAGCGGCTGTCCCGGCTGCCGTGGGTGGGCTCCGCCTTCGCCGCGCTGTTCGCCTCCCGCGCCTACCGGGTCTACGGATACCTGGAGGACCGCACCTGGACCCGGCTGGCCGCCGCCGTCACCTTCACCAGCTTCCTCACCCTCTTCCCGGTGATCGCGCTGGCCGCCGCCATCGCCGCCGCCGTGCTCAGCGACGCCCGGGTCACCGACGTGGAGGAGTGGTTCGCCGACCAGGTCCCCGGCATCTCCCAGCAACTCGACCTGCGGTCGTTCTTCGAGAACGCCGGCGCCATCGGGCTGGCCGCCCTGCTCCTGCTGCTGCCCACCGGCGCCGCCTGGGTCGACTCGCTGCGCGGCACCCTGCGCACCGTGTGGGACCTGCCGGAACCGGAGGGCAACCCGCTGCTGCGCAAGGCCAAGGACCTCGGCGTACTGGCCGGGCTCGGCGCCGTCGTCCTGCTCTCGCTCACCGCCTCCGCCCTCGCCATGAACGCCGTGCACTGGGCCACCGGCTGGCTCGGCGTCCCCCGCAACGGCATCGCCCAGTCGCTGCTCACCACCGCCGCCTACGCGCTCGCCATCGCCTCCACCTTCGCGCTGATGCTGTACGTCCTGGCCTGGCTGCCCGGCGTACGGCCGCCCAGGCGCGCCCTGGTGGGCGCCTGCCTGGTCGGCGCGATCGGCATCGAGGTGCTGAAGCTGCTGCTCGGCGGCTATCTGCTGAACATCGCCGGGCGCACCGTCTACGGGGCGTTCGGCGCGCCGATCGCCCTGCTGATCTGGATCAATCTGATCGCCAAACTGGTGCTCGCGTGCTGCGCCTGGA
Source organism: Streptomyces harbinensis (assembly GCF_900116145.1). Lineage (GTDB taxonomy): Bacteria > Actinomycetota > Actinomycetes > Streptomycetales > Streptomycetaceae > Streptomyces > Streptomyces carpaticus. The sequence goes on from NZ_FPAB01000013.1 coordinate 8,751, forward strand.
CGGCCACCGCGGTCAGCTCGGAGGAGCGGACCGGCGCCGACGTGCTGGGGACGGCCGGACGGCGGCGGGCAGCGGGTGCTTTCGGTGGAAGACGTAGGCGGCGACGGCCATCAGGACCAGCACCCCGCCGGTGAGGCCCAGCACGCTGCCGATGCCCGCCTCCCGGGCGCCGGTTCCGGCGGCGGTGGCGTCCGGGGCGGCGCCGGAACCGGCGTTCTTGCCGTCGTCGGCGAGCCGCGCCTCGCGGGCGGCGGCCTCGATCTCGCTCAGCGGCGGCACCAGTTCGCCGATGGGCTCCACGGAGTCGGCGGCCTCGAAGCCCCAGTCGAACAGGGCGGCGGTCTCCCGGTACACCTGGAGGCTGTCGCCGTCGGAGGGGTTCATGCAGGTGACCAGCAGCACCCGGTCGCCGCGTTCGGCGACCCCGGTGAAGGTGTAGCCGGCGTTGGTCGTGTAGCCGTTCTTGACCCCGGCGACGCCCGGGTACGGCTCCAGGCCGCGGTCGCCGACGAGCAGCCGGTTGGTGGACTGGATCTGGTACGCCTCGCGCTCGCCCGGCTCGCCGTCCTCGTCCTCTTCCGGCGCCCCGCCGGGGAACTCGGTGCGGGCGGTGGCGGCGTAGCGGCGGAAGTCCTCGTTCTTGAGGCCGTCGCGGGCGATGAGGGTGAGGTCGTAGGCGGAGGAGGTCTGGCCCTCGGCGTCGTAGCCGTCGGGGCTGACCACGTGGGTGTCCAGGGCCTGGAGGTCAGCGGCGCGTTCGTTCAGCTCGGCCACGGTGGCCTCCAGGCCGCCGTTCATGGCGGTGAGCGCGTGCACCGCGTCATTGCCCGAGGCGAGGAAGACGCCGTGCCACAGGTCCTCCACGGTGTACGTCTGGTGGTCGGCGATGCCCACCGCGCTGCTGCCCGCGCCCATGCCCGCGAAGTGCTCGGGCTCGGCGGTGTAGATCTCCTCGGGGTCGAACTTGGGGATGAGGGTGTTGGCGAACAGCATCTTGAGGGTGGAGGCCGGGGCGAGCCGCAGGTGCGCGTTGTGGGCGGCCAGCACCTCGCCGGTCTCGGCGTCGGCGACGATCCAGGCGCGGGAGGAGAGGTCGTCGGGCAGGTCGGGGGCGCCGGGGCCGGGATCGACCTGCGGGCCGGGGACGCCGAGACGCTCCCCGCCGATGACGGTGGTCTCGTCGGTGGCGGTCGTCGCGCTCGTCGCGGCGGTGGTGGTTACGGTGGTGGCGGACGCGGCGGTGGCGGCGGGCAGCAGGGCGGCTGCCGGGAGCAGCGCGGCGCTCAGCGGGAGCGCGAGCGCCCGGCGCATGCGGAGGCGGCGGGGCATGATCCGAAAAGAGGGCGATCGCAGAATCGGCACACCGTGAACTTAACCCGTGGCACGGTGACACCGGCCAGCGCAGGGGCCCGATCCGGTGAGGCGGCACGTTCTTCCGGGCGATGATCGTTGCGCAGGTGGTCGGAGCTGTCATCGCATCCGGCGGTTTTCGCGTCCTGACCGGTGAACCTGTGTCAGTGAGAGGAACTGGATCTTCATGGCCATCGTCGCGGCCCTCGTCGGACTGCTGCTGCTGAGCGCCGTCCACTGGTATCTGTGGAAACGGCTGGTCGCCGACGTGTCGGCCCCGGGCGGGTGGTACCGCCGGGTGGGCACCGTCCTGCTGGTGCTGCTGCCGGTGACCACCCTGCTGTTCCAGTGGGGTGGCCAGGCCGGGGTGCCGTTCTCGGTGAAGCAGGTGGTGGCCTGGCCGGGCAGCTACTGGGTGGCGATGCTGCTGTATCTGCTGCTGGCGCTGGCGGTGGGCGAGGCGCTCCGGCCGCTGCTGCTGCGGGTGCTGCGGCGCCGCGACGCGAGCCGGGCGGTGGCGCCCGAGGCGCGGCCGGAGCAGGAGCAGGAGCAGGAGCGGGAACAGGAACAGGAGCGGGTCGCGGCGGGCGGGGTACCCGGCGTATCGGAATCCTCCGCCGGGCCGGGCGTGTCGAAGGCACCGGACGGTACGGCCCACGCGTCCCGCTCCGGCGGGGCGGACGGACCGGGCGAGCCGGGCGAGCCGGCCGAGCCCGCCGGGGACCCGGTGGCAGCGGCGGACGGCCCCGGCCGTACGGAGGCGGGCCGCCGGCTGTTCGTGGCCCGCACCGTCGCGGTCGGCGCCGGTCTGGTGGCGGCGGGCACCGTCGGCTACGGCAGTTACCGCTTCCGGCAGCTGACCACCAAGCACGTGAAGGTCCCGCTGGCGAAGCTGCCGCGCGCCGCGCACGGCTACCGCATCGCGGTGGTCAGCGACATCCACCTCTCCGCGATACTCGGGGCCTCGCACAGCCGCCGCATCGTGGACGCCATCAACCGCACCCAGCCGGATCTGATCACCGTGGTCGGCGACATGGTCGACGCCGAGGTGACCGATCTGCGGTCGGCGGCGGCCCCGCTGGCGGAGCTGTCGGCACCGGACGGCGCGTACTTCGTCACCGGCAACCACGAGTACTACGTGGACACCCTCCAGTGGGTCGAGCACGTGCGCGAGCTGGGCATGATCCCACTGGAGAACGCCCGGGTGGAGCTGCCGTTCTTCGATCTGGCCGGGGTCAACGACGTCCAGGGCGAGGGCACCGTGCACGGCGGTCCCGACTTCGAGGCCGCGCTCGGGGACCGCGACCGGCAGCGGGCCAGTGTGCTGATGGCCCACCAGCCGGTGCTGATCCACGACGCGGTGGACGCGGGCGTCGATCTCCAGCTGTCCGGGCACACCCACGGCGGGCAGCTGTGGCCGGTCACCTACCTCGCGGACCTGGCCAATCCGACGCTGGCCGGCCTGGAGCGGTACGGGGACACCCAGCTGTACGTGTCGCGCGGCGCGGGCGCCTGGGGGCCGCCGGTGCGGGTGGGCGCGGATCCGGACATCACGGTCATCGAGCTGGCCGCGACCGGCGCCTGACCGACTCCGGACCGGACATCCGTCCGAATTTCGTTTCATCCTCTTCTGTCGGTCAACTATTCGGCTCACTCTGATGTCTTGGATAACGACATGGGAACAGATGGAGTGCGCGGGAGCTACGATGCGCATCGACATAGGAGGACAAAGTGAACACATCGGAGTCCGGGGCCACCGGGGGGGATGCTCTGGTCATCCGGGGTACGGTCCGCGACTCGCTCGGCGTGGCGCTGCCGCGGGCCGTGGTGACGCTGGCCGTGGCCGGCGGCAGACAGCTGGAGAAGACCAGGAGCGCGGCGGACGGCGGTTTCCAGGTGACCGCCCCCGCCGAGGGGGACTATCTGCTGGCGGCGTTCTCGCCCCAGCTGGGCGAGCAGAGTGTGACGGTGAGCCTGGACGGCAGGCCGGTCGAGGTCGAGTTCCGGATCGACGTACCGGGCACGGTACTGCCGTAGCCGCTTGATCACGGGGCGAGTTGTGGCCGGTCCGTTGTCTCCCGCGTGGTGCACGGGATATGCCCCTGTGATTGGCTTGGCCCGCGACATGTCTTCCGATGAAGGGCGCGGCGGGTGCGAGGGATCCGAGCCAAAGGGGCCATAGGCATTGGACTGGCCGTAGTGCTGGTCGTGGGCGCCGTTGGCGGATGGCTGCTGTTCGGGCCGAGCGGGAACGACAAGGACCCGATCGTGGTGGGCAGCACGTCCGCGCCGACCAGCGTGGACCCAGGAGCGGCCACCGACGCCGCCGCCTGGTACCTGATGAGCAATCTGTACCAGTCCCTGCTGACCTTCGTCCCGGGGAAGGAGGAGCCGGAGCCGGACGCGGCCGAGAGCTGCGGCTTCACCGACACCGAGCTGACGGTCTACCGCTGCACGCTGCGTGAGGGCCTGACCTTCAGCAACGGGCGGGAGATGACCCCGGAGGACGTGAAGTTCTCCTACGACCGCATCCTCGCCATGGGCGACCGGGCCGAGCGCGAGGCGGACGACCCGAACATCGCCGAGGACGACAAGTTCCAGTACTCGGGCCCCATCACGCTGCTGAGCAGCCTGGAGACGGTCCGGGTCGACGGACAGGACATCGTCTTCGAACTGAGCCACACCGACGCCACCTTCCCGTTCATCGTGGCCGGTACGACGGGCGCCATCGTCGACCGGGAGAAGTACGAGGAACTGGAGGTGCGCACGGACGGCAAGGTCGACGGCTCCGGCCCGTACCTGCTGAAGTCCTACACCCCCGAGGTGAGCGCCGAACTGGTGCCCAACCCGTCCTACGACGGCCCCTACGAGGTGTCGGACTTCCCCATCACCATCCGCTACTTCAACCAGGGCGAGGACGGCACCTCCGCCGAGGACCTGCTGGCGGAGGCGTGGGACAAGGGTGAGATCGACGTCGCGGACGGCAAGCTGCCGCCCGACGTGGTCGCCGAGATCAACTCGGCCTCGCCCGACTACCGGGTGTACGAGTCGACCGGCGGTTCGATCCGTGTCATGACGCTGAGCACCCAGATCGAGGGCTCGGTGATGCAGGACAAGACCGTGCGCCAGGTGGCGGCGGCCCTCCTTGACCGCCAGGCGATCGCCCGGCAGGTGCAGCGCAACACGGTGGAGCCGCTGTACTCCCTGATACCCGTGGGCTTCACCGGTCACGGCACCCCGTACCACGACCTGTACGGCGACGCCCCGGACCCGGCGGAGCTCCAGGACAAGCTGGAGTCGGCCGGCTACGAACTGCCGCTCTCCTTCACCCTCGCCTACTCGCGCGGCGCGGCCAACCACGAGGAGGCCGAGCTGATCGAGCAGCAGCTGGAGGCGGACGGCCTCTTCGAGGTGGAGCTCGAATACCACGAGTGGTCCGACTTCATCCCGATGAAGAACAACGCCGAGTTCGAGGCGTACCTCATCGGCTGGCGCCCCGACTACCCGGACCCCGCGACGTTCACCGACGCGCTGCTCGGCCCCGGTGACAGCATGCGCACCGGCTACGCCAGCGACGAGATCAACGGCCTGATCGAGGACACCCAGGCGGAATCCGACCGGGGCCGCACGGACCAGGGCTTCCGCCAGATCCACGAACTGGCCGCCGAGGCCGCGACCATCGTGCCGGTCTGGCAGGAGAAGCGCCTGGTGGTGGCCGCACCGGACATCACCGGCCTCCAGCACCTCCAGGGCAGCTCGGGCGTCTGGCGCCTGTGGGAACTGAGCCGCCTCTGACCCCCGGCCCGCCCCCGTAGTACCTCTGCCGCCGCCCGGCCTCCGGTCCCACCGGAGACGGGCGGCGGCGCCGTTCCCGGCCGGTGTGCGGCCGGGGACGGCACGGGCTCATCGGTGCTCAGCAGTTGCGGATGGACCAGACGGGGTTCCAGTTCTGGAGGTACTGGACTCCGTAGTTGGGTTTGAAGGACTTGATGACGTTCCCGCTCTGGTCATAGAAGTACGAGGTGGGGTTACCGGTCTGGTTGTTCATGTAGAAGCCGGTGTTGAGCCAGTTGGAAAGGTAGTACCGGTTGCAGGTGTACAGCTTGTAGACCTTCCAGTGGCCGTTGGTCGGGTTCCACACCCCGGTACAGAGATTCCCCTCGGCGCAGCTATAGGTGCCATTGGGCAAAACGTGTTCGAACTGCGCGCCCGGCGAAATGCTCGGGGAGACAGCGGCCACCCCGGCGTCCGCCCGCGCCTGTGCCTCCGCCGGTGCCGGCGGTGCCACCAGTACCTGTTCGCCCGGGCCGGACTCGGCCCCGCCCGTGGCCTGGGCCGGGCTGACGGCCACCAGGGCCATCAGCAGGCCGGCCAGGACGCCGATGACGCCCAGAGAAGGACGCTTACCGCGCATCGTGCTCACCCCCACAGAAGAGAAGTGTCCTGTTCGTCGGTCGCCGGTCCGGCCGCCGCCCGGGACGTCGCGCACGGCCCCGGTGGCGCCGGGGCGACCGGCCCGGGGCCGGAACGGGCCCCGGGCACGACCCAGCCTGCTGCCGTGCGCCTCGCCGTCGCCACACCCTTAAGCCGTGGCTTAAGCGTCGACCGGCGCGCTGTGCGGACTGTCCAGCAGGGCGAGACCCGCCGGGGTGATGGCGTGCAGCACCGACCGGCTGCGGCGGGCGCTCGACAGCAGGCCCGCCGCGCGCAGCGCGCCGGTGTGCTGGCTCACCGCCGCCTCGGAGATGTCCAGTCTGCGGGCGAGTTCACCGGTGGTCCGGGCACTGACCACCTCCTCCAGGAGGGCGGCCCGGGTACGGCCGACCACCGCGCCCAGCGCCTTGGTCCGGTGCGCGGCACTCCGGCCGCCGCCCCAGCCGAGGGTGTGCTGGATCGGGTGGACGAGCACGGGTGTCCCTTCCGGCTCGACCAGTGTGATGGGCCTGCGGACGCAGAAGAAGGAGGGCTGTAGCACCAATCCGCGCCCGTCGAGCCGCAGGTCGCGGACGGCCGGATAGTCGACCTCCAGTACCGGGTGCCGCCAGCGCATCATCGGGCGGAAGCTCGCCAGCAGCCCTTCGATGCCGCCGTCCCGCAGGGCCCGCGCCCGGACGGCGCCGTCGGCGTCCACCTGGGCCCGGACGCGCGGCCAGAACGGGGCGAGGGCGGCGCGGTGATAGGCGTGCAGATCGGCGCCGAGCAGCCGCAGGGCGTCGGGCGATCCCTCGGCGAGCGCTCGGGCCTCCGGTGGCAATGGCCGCCGCCGCAGGGGTGAGGCGGCGAATCTGACGAGATCACGGCGCAGCCTGGCCCGTGGCGTGGTGAGCACCCGTTCCACCGCGTTCTCCGGCGCGCCGTCACCGCAGGCACCGGGTGTGAGGAAGTCCGGGAAGTAGCCGCGCATCGGCAGCAACCCCGCCAGCAGGCGGCCGATCCCGGCCAGCCGGGGCCGCACCCTGCGCCGCCACTCCTCGAACGCGACGTGCCTGTTGGCCTGCCCCAGCACGGTGAAGCTGTTCGCGATCTCCCACAGCGGATCCGGGACCGCAACAAGGCGTATCCGTGCGATGTCCTCAGGCGTGAAATGTACACGCAGCAAGAAACCCCCCCGGGCTCGTCACTTACCGGCACAATGCCAGCTTTCAGGACATTGACCGGTGTGCGCGATCCGGGGCAAGACACCATTCGGTCATGGTGCGCCCTCGGCCCCGCCCGACACCCGGCCCGCCGGGTCAGCGCACCGGGCGGCGGGGCGGGTAGAGCTTGAACTTCGTCGTGTCGAGAGCGAAGTCGAACGGCTTCGGCAGTTCGATCGGCCGGCCGAACTCGGTGGTGGTGCGGGTGCGGTAGCCCGCGCTGTACGGCTGGGAGTGCAGCTGGCAGGAGCCGTCGTGGGGGTCGACGATCAGATAGAGCGGGATGCCGCTCCCGCCGTACCAGGCGAGCTTCTTGATCCGGTCGACTTCCCTGTCGTCGGCGATCACCTCCGCCACGAGAGCGGCACTGCCGCACGGCAGGGGGTGGGGGTTGTCGGTGACGGCGTCGCGTGTGGTGACCACGAGGTCCGGCTTGGGCTCGAAGGACGAGTCGGGGGACACCACCGCCTGTCCCGGCAGGGCTTCCCAGTGGTCCCGGTCGAACCGGCAGGCGAGATCGCTCACGATGAGCTGATGGAACGGGGTGGCCGACGCCTGGAGCACGATCTTTCCGTCGATCAGTTCGACTCGGAGCTCGTTCAGTTCCGGGAGCTCTTCCAGAAATCGCAGCAGCTCGTGGGGATTGGCGATCGGGGACATCGGCCCACCGTAGGGGCGGAACGGCGCCTGTCGGCCACGATAGCGAGAACGGGACCCCATCGAGTGACGGCGACCCGCTGGGATGACGGTCCGGTCCGTCGTCCCAGCGGGCGGGGGTCGGTCAGGCGGTGCGGTCCGTGCGGTCCGGGTGGTCGCGGGAGACGCGCAGGGCGACCAGCAGGGCCAGGAGGACCGAGGCCAGCGGCCACAGGTAGCCGTGCCGGACGGCTTCGGTGACCTCCGTCGCGGGTGCCGTGGTGAAGGACTCCGTCAGCCGGCCGGACATCAGCAGGGAGACCGCCGCCGCGCCCAGGGACGCGGCGATCTGGGAGCAGATCGCGATCAGGGTGGACGCCGCCGGGGCGCGGTCGGCGGGCAGGCCGCGGGTGGCGGCGGCGATGCTCGGCATCAGGGTCATCCCGCCGCCCGCGCCGATCACCGTCATGGAGAGCATCAGCCGCCAGTACGGGGTGTCCGGCTGGGCCTGGAGCGCGAAGCTCGCGAACCCCGCCAGCCCCAGCAGGACCCCGGGCACCACGATCCACCGGGGTGCCACCTTGTCGGTGAGCCGCGTCGCCACCTGCATCACCGTGCCCGAGGCCAGCGCGAGCGGCGCGCCCAGCAGCCCGGCGGTCAGGACGGAGGCGCCGCGCACCGACTGGAAGTAGATCGGGGCCAGCATCATGGAGCCGAAGTAGCCGGTGGCGAAGAGGAACACCGTCGCCACCCCGAGGGCGATGCGCCGCTGCGCCAGCAGCCGCAGCTGGACGAGTGGTTCGGGGGTGCGCAGGGCGCGGAGGGCGAAGGAGATCATCAGGGCGGTGCCGGCCGCCGCCGGGAGGAGTGCGCCCGGGGTGAGCATGCCGTCCGCGCCCTCGGCGCCCCGGGTCAGGCCGTAGATCAGTGCGGCGAGTCCGGGGGAGAGCATCAGCAGCCCCGGCACGTCCAGACGGTGTGCCGACCGCGGTTCGCCGGGTGGCAGCAGCCGCAGCGCCAGGGCGATGGCCAGGGCGCCGATCGGCACGTTGATGAGGAACATCCAGCGCCAGGACACGCTGTCGATGAGCATCCCGCCCAGCAGCGGGCCGGTGAGCGGGGCGATGAGGATGGGGATGCCGAGCAGGCTCATGACCTTGCCGTTGTCGCGTCCCCGGGCCGCCGCCGCTTGCAGCATCACGGCCATGCCCACCGGGGACACCAGTCCGCCGGCCAGTCCCTGCACCACCCGGAAGGCGATCAGTGACTCCATGCTCCAGGCCAGTCCGGCCAGGGCCGAGCTGAGGGTGAAGGCGGTGATGGCGGTGAGGTAGACGCGACGGTTGCCGAAGCGGTTCATGGCCCAGCCGGCGGTGGGGATGACGGCCGCGAGTGCCAGGGTGTAGCCGGAGGAGACCCACTGCACGGTGGTGATGGCGGCGCCGAACTCCTGGGCCAGGGTGGGGTAGGCGATGGCCACGATGGTGGTGTCGAGCACGATCATCACCGAGCCGAGGATGATGACGGTGGCCAGGGCTCCCAGCCGGGGCGGTGGCGGTCCGGCCGGGGGCCGTTCGGGGGTCGCCGGTGGGGAGGTCTGCTCGGATATCGGGCCGGTGCTCATCGGTGGCGGTCTCCTGTCGCACTGCTGTTCAGGACCCGCCGGGTGGGGCGGGCTCCGCCATGCTGGTACTTCAAGGAAAGTTGAAGTCAAGGCGCAGCCCGGGGGAGGGGGACGGCAGGCGCTAGAAGACCTTGCCGGGGTTGAGGATGCCCAGCGGGTCGAAGACCGCCTTGATGCCGCGCTGCACCTCAAGGGAGTCCGGCCCCAGCTCCCTGGCCAGCCACTCCCGCTTCAGCACGCCCACCCCGTGCTCCCCGGTGATCGTGCCGCCCAGTTGGAGGCCGAGCGCCATGATCGCGTCGAACGACTCGCGCGCCCGCCGCGACTCGTCCGGGTCGGTGGCGTCGAAACAGACGGTGGGATGGGTGTTCCCGTCGCCCGCGTGCGCGATCACCCCGATCGTCAGCCGGTGCCGGTCGGCGATCCGGGCCACCCCGTCCAGGAGTTCGGCCAGCCGGGCGCGCGGCACGCACACGTCGTCGATCATCGTGGTGCCCTTGACCGCCTCCAGCGCCGACAGCCCGGCCCGCCGCGCCGCCAGCAGCATCTCCGACTCGGCGGTGTCCTCGGCCGGTACCACCTCGGTGGCGCCCGCCGCCCGGCACAGTTCGCCGACCGCCGCCAGCTCGGCGCCCGGCTCCGGGGTGTCGAACCCGGCCAGCAGCAGCGCCTCGGTGGACTCCGGCAGCCCCATCTTCAGCAGCCGGTTGACGGCCCGCACCGAGGTGCGGTCCATCAGCTCCAGCAGCGAGGGAGTGTGCCCGGCCGCCATGATCCGGCACACCGCGTCCCCGGCCGCCGCCGCCGAACCGAACTCGGCCGCCAGCACCAGCTGCGGCGGCGGCGCCGGACGCAGCGCGACCACCGCCCGTACCACCACGCCCAGCGTGCCCTCCGAGCCGACGAACAGCCGGGTCAGGTCGTAACCGGCCACCCCCTTGGCGGTGCTGCGGCCGGTGGACAGCAGCCGGCCGTCCGCCAGCACCACGTCCAGGCCCAGCACGTACTCGGCCGTCACCCCGTACTTCACGCAGCACAGGCCACCGGCCCCGGTACCGATGTTCCCGCCGATCGTGCACTGTTCCCAGCTGGACGGATCGGGCGGGTACGCAAGCCCGTGCCCGGCCACCGCCTTGGACAGGTCCGCGTTGACGACCCCCGGTTCCACCACCGCGATCCGGTTGACCGGGTCGATGTTCACGATGCGGTTCATCCGTACCAGGGACAGCAGGACGCACCCGTCCACCGCGTTGGCCGCCCCGGACAGGCCGGAGCGGGCCCCCTGCGGCACCACCGGCACCCGCAGCTCGCTCGCGACCCGCAGGACGTGCTGCACCTGCTCCCGCTCGCGCGGCAGTACGAGCACGGCGGGCGCGCCGGCCGGGCAGAAGCTGGCCATGTCGTGGGCGTAGGAGGCGAGGACATCGGTGTCGGTCAGCACGGCCTCGGCCGGCAGACCTTCCAGGAGCCGGGTCACAAGATCGCTCATGCTGCGCATCCTGGCACCGGCCGGGGACGGGGGGAAGCCCACGCGCGCCAACCGAAAATCGCTGGCCGGGGCCGGTACGCGGTGAGAGGTTGGCCGGATGCAGCCATACAACAGACATCTCATCACCCATGCCCGGCACCCGATCGCCGCCCCGCTCCACCCGCACTCCGTGCTGGACCTGATCGAACGCGCCGTGGGAGATGACGACGCCGCCCGGCCGCGCATTCTCGACCTCGGCTGCGGCGAGGGCGCCTGGCTGCTGGAAGTCCTCGCCCACTTCCCCGGCGCCCGCGCCGTGGGCGTGGACATCGACGGTGGCGGCCTCGCCCGGGCGGCCGAGCAGGCCGAGGCCCTCGGTGTCGCCGACCGGCTGGAACTGCACGAGATGCCTGCCGCGGACTACCGCGCCGCCGAGCCGTTCGACGTCGTGCTGAACGTCGGCGCCACCCACGCCTTCGGCGGGCTGCTCCCCACCCTGGAAGCGGCCCGGGCCCATCTCGCCCCGGGCGGACGGGCGCTGATCGGCGACGGTTTCTGGGAGCGCGAGCCCACCCCGGCGGTGCTGGAGATCCTCGGCGAGTCGCCCGACGCGTACGCGGATCTCGCCGGCACCGTCGACCGGATCACCGGGGCCGGCTGGACCCCGGTGTACGGGCACACCAGCACGCTGGACGAGTGGGACGACTACGAGTGGTCCTGGACCGGTTCGCTCGCCGAGTGGGCGCTGGACCATCCGGACCATCCCCGCGCCGGGGAGGCCGCCGAGACGGCGGCGGCGCACCGTACCGCCTGGCTGCACGGCTACCGGGGCACCCTCGGCTTCGTCACCCTCGTGCTGCGCCGCACCGCGTGATGTTCCGAGGGGGCCACCCGGACCGGCCCTGCGGGCCGTCCCCCGCCGCGTGACCCCCTCGCCCCCCGTCAACCGGTGCCAACGCGAGTAGACCGCTCCGGCTCGGCCGCGCACAAGGGGCCGTCACTGGGCACGCTGTCCAGAATCGCCCACCGGGCTGGACACACTGATCCGCAGCGCGAGCGCCAGCTCGTGCACCCCGGCACCCGTCGCGCTCAGATCGCGGTGCAACAGCCCCTCCGCGCGCCGCAGATGGGCGGTGACGGTGGTCCGGCTGATGCCGAGGGCCAGCGCCGTGCGCCGGACGTCGGTGTTCGCGCCGATCCAGGCGTGCACCGTGGCCCGTACCCGCGCCTGTTCGGGGGCGGCCAGCGGACGCAGCAGGGCCCGCGCCCAGCGCCGGGCGGCGTCGGTCGCCAGCAGTGCGGCGAGCGGTGCGGCCGGCGGTTCGGCCGGCGCCGGGGCCGGGCGGGAGCTGGCGGGCGGCGGGCCGGGCGACGGACCGGGCGGCAGGGCCAGCGCCAGGTGGAGGGTGGCCCGGTCCCCGACCGTGCGCAGGTCCATCCCCAGCGCCGTCTCCACCCGCCGCAGATGGGCGGTGACGGTCGTCCGGCTCAGGCCGAGCAGCCGCGCCACCCCGGCCCGGGGGAACCGCAGCGCGAGCCGGGTGACCTCCACCGCCACCCCCGGCAGCGGCTCCAGCGGGGCCAGCAGCGCGGCGGCCCAGCGGGCGGCGGGGCCCGGGGGCAGCAGCCGGTCCAGCGGTTCGCGGCCCTCGTAGCCGGCCAGCCGGTCCTCGCCGGTGCGGGCCACGGCGAGGGCGTGCCGGGCCTGTTCGTACGCCTCGGCGGTGGCGGTCAGCGGCTGGTCGGTGCTGATGCCGAGGGCGTACGCCGGGTTCTCGCCGACCAGGGCGCGCAGTTCGCCGGCCAGCGGTTCACCGTCCGGGATCAGACAGATCAGATGCTCGTCGTACACCGGGCAGCGCACCATCAGCGCCCGGCCGTGGAAGCCGGCCCCGTCCTGGTACGCGCGGGCAAGCCGGTCCCGGTCCGCCGGGGCGCAGCGCAGCAGATGGACCCGCAGCCGTTCGCAGTCCAGCAGCGGCGGCCGGGCGCCGGACGACATCCGGCGGGCCAGCAGGATGTCGCCGGCCATCAGCGCCATGAACACCCCGAGACGTACCTGCCGGGCCTTGCGCTCGTACTCCCGGCGCGCCGCGTCCGTCTCCCCGGCCCGGAACAGCAGATCAAGCACCCCGCACACCCGCGCGGCCAGCGCCGCCCCCGCCCGGTCCGGCGGCCGGGGCCACAGCACCGCCAGCACCCGGTACGGCGCCCGGGCGCCGATCCGCTCCAGCCGCAGCGCGCGCGGCCCGTCCCCGGTGGCCGCCGACGCCAGCCGGCCGGCCGTCAGCCGGCCCAGCAGCGCGGCCGGTTCCGGGCGCGCCAGCACCTCACCGGGAAAGCCGGGGGTGGCGGCCGTCACCGCGCCGTCCGTACCCACCACGGCCGCCTCGGCGTCCACCCGCGTCCGCAGCCACGCCAGGACGCCGTCCGCCCCGGCGCCGGGCGATCCGGCCGGCCGGGTGATCAATCGCAGCAGTTCGTCCACCGGATGTCCCTCCCTCCCCCCTGCCCGGACTGTCTCACAGCGTGCCGCGCCCCGGGGCAGGGCGCCGGATGCGGCCATCCGGCCGTGCGGAAAAAAATCCCGAAGAAAATCCTGGCGGGCTGTCGATCCGGCCGGACCCCGTTCGACGTACAGGTGAGCGGCGGGGACGAGCCCCGCCCAGCACCGCACACAGAACCACCGAGGAGCCACCGTGCCGCGTTTCATCACCCTCATCCGCAACGACGAGCAGAACATCCCCGCCGATGGCTTCCCGCCCGAGTTCGGCGCGCGCATGGGCGCCCTGCTGGAGGAGATCACCCAGGCCGGCGTGATGCTGGACACCGCCGGGCTGACCCCCACCGCCGAGGGCACCCGGGTCACCTACTCCGGCGGCGACCTCAGCTACACCGACGGGCCGTTCACCGAGAGCAAGGAGGTCATCGGCGGGTACTCCATCATCCAGGCCAAGGACAAGGAGGAGGCGCTGTACTGGACCAAGCGCTTCCTGGAGATCCACCCGCCGGTGTGGAACCTCACCGCCGAGGTCCGGCAGCTCACCGAGAACTGACCGGATGATCTGATGGTGTGCCGTGACGGATCATCGCGTGACGGCCACCATCGAGGCGGCCTACCGGATCGAGGCCCCACGGGTCATCGCCGCCGCCGCCCGCATCGTGCGGGACGTCGGCATCGCCGAGGAACTGGCGCAGGACGCGCTGGTCGCCGCCCTGGAGCAGTGGCCCGAGTCGGGCGTCCCGGACCGTCCGGGCGCCTGGCTCACGGCCACCGCCCGGCACCGGGCGGTCGACCTGGTGCGCCGCAAGGAGACCTACGCCCGCAAACTCGCCGAGGTCGGCCGCGCGCTCACCGACGTCCCCGCGCCGCCGGAGCCGTCCGGGCCCGAGGACATCGACGACGATCTGCTGCGGCTGATCTTCACCGCCTGCCACCCCGTCCTCCCGGTCGAGGGCCGCGTCGCCCTCACCCTGCGGCTGCTCGGCGGCCTCACCACCGCCGAGATCGCCCGCGCCTTCCTGGCCGCCGAACCCACCGTCGCCCAGCGCATCGTGCGGGCCAAGCGCACCCTGGCCCGCAGCGGGGTGCCCTTCGAAGTCCCCTACGGCACGGACCGGGCCGCCCGGCTGTCCTCCGTCCTCGACGTCATCTACCTCGTCTTCAACGAGGGGTACGCGGCCACCGCCGGCGACGACCTGCTGCGCCCCGCCCTGTGCGAGGACGCGCTACGGCTCGCCCGCGTCCTGGCCGCCCTCGTCCCCGGCGAGCCCGAGGCGCACGGCCTGGCCGCCCTGCTGGAGTTCCAGGCCGCCCGCATCCCGGCCCGCACCGGCCCGGACGGCGCCCCCGTGCTGCTCGCCGACCAGGACCGCGCCCGCTGGAACCGGCCGATGCTGCGGCGCGGCGTGGAGGCCCTGGAGCGCGCGGGCAGCGGTCCGTACGCCCTCCAGGCCGCCATCGCCGCCTGCCACGCGCGGGCGGCCCGGTACGAGGACACCGACTGGGCGATGATCACCGCTCTCTACGACCGGCTGCTGGCCCTGAAACCCTCCCCGGTGATCGCCCTGAACCGGGTGGTCGCTCTCTCGATGGCGCGCGGCCCGGCGCAGGCGCTGCCGCAGGCGGACGCGCTGCTCGGCGAACCGGCCCTGAAGGGCTACCACCTGCTGCCCAGCGTCCGGGGCGACCTGCTGGCCCGGCTCGGCCGGGACGCCGAGGCGGCCGAGGAGTTCCGGCGGGCAGCGGCCCTCACCCGTAACGCCCGCGAACGGGACCTGCTGCTCGCCCGGGCCGCCGCCCTCACCGGGTGACCGGCTGCCGGCCGGCCACCGTTCGTCCGGCGGCGCCACCAGGAGATTGCCGGTGGAGCTGAACGCCCCCCACAGCTGGGCGCGTTCGCTGTCACCGACCCCGCTCGGCCGGGTTGCTCCTGGGGCACCGCCGAACCGGGACCGGCCCCAGGGCCCGGGCTGGTACCGGACCCACACCCTCGCCTGCGCATCGCCCGGCGTGGCGCCCGGACATCCGCGCCGCGGTCATCTCCCAAGCCGCGGGTGAACTTGCACCGCACGATGCGCCACGATGGCCGACACCGCCGGCATCCACCCCTCTCGCGGTCCTGTCCGACCGCGTCGTCCACCCCCGCGGGCGACATCCTCGCACGCATCGCCTCATATCTGAACGCAATTCCCGGACTCGGAAGACTGGCACGCCAAGAGGATCCGAAAGAAAGCCCGTTCTGATCTGACCCCGCCCCTCTGGGCCCTGGCAGTTGTGTGATGCTTGCGCCAGAGACAGGAAGTAGATCTTTCTGGCGCTACCAGGAGTTTGCATGAATCAATACATGCGTGGAAAAGCACCTTCTGAGCGGAAGGCGGCTGGCTCTCGGTCGAACTCCGCTGCCGTGCCGGTGGGCCTACAGGCTCAGGCCGGGAACGCGGCGATGGTGCAGATGCTTCGGCAGGCGGGGCACCCGTGGGCCCAGGACTCGCACCAGCACAGCTCGAATTGCGGACACCGGGTGGAGGGGGCCGGGGTCCAGCGTTCGGCGCAGGAGACGGTGGAGGCCGAAGCACGTCCCCGGACTGTGGACGATCACTCCCCAGAGGGGCAGCGGGCCCTTATCGACCAGGCGATGGCCTCGCCGAGCCGACGTCTTCCCGAGCCTTTGCTTCAAGCAGCCAAGCCGTACTTCCAGAACGAGAACCTCGACGTCACGCGGCTCCACGACAACCCAGTGGCCCAGCGAGCCACTGAGGCGATGGGGGCACAGGCGATGACGATCGGGACGCACATCTTCGCGCCACCCGAGGCTGTCAGAAACATGCACCTCATGGGGCACGAGCTGAGCCACGTCAACGAAAACCTCAACGGAACCCGTGAAACCGGGAAGAGCAACGGTGCCGGTGTCATCGTCACCGACCCCGGTCAGAACTCTGAGCAGAAGGCGGACAGGGACGGAGTGTCCTTCGCCGCCGGTGCGGCAAGCGCACCGTCCGTCGTCACCCAACGCGCCACGCGGAAGGCCGGAACTCCTGCCACAGCGGGTGGGGAGACCGAAGCCGAGCCGACCGTTCAGCGAGCTCCCTCCGGCTACGACTATTCGTCTTACTACACCGATGATGTTCCGATGGTGATCGACGCCGAGCCCGGCTACGGCTCCTCGTCAGGATATCCGCAGGTCAGCTACTCGTCGTACACGCTGCCCCCCGGATATGAGGGGAGGGAGGACGACCGCGGCCGTTCGTCGTCCAGGGCCTCCTATGGCTATTCGAGGCCGTCTTCACGTGCTCCCTCCCGCTACCGGGAGGACGTGGAAATGGACCTGGATGATGGCGCCCACATCATCGACGCAGATCCCGGCCGTTCTTCATCCAGGGCGCCCTATGGCTATTCGAGGCGGTCTTCACGTGCTCCCTCCCGCGACCGGGGCGGCATGGAAATGGAGCTGGACGATGGCGCCCACATCATCGACGCAGCTCCCGGATCCTCCCGCCGCAGGCATTCGAGGACCCGTCGCCACGGCGGCTCGGAAAGGAGCCGGGAGTCGAGCTACTCGCGCCCCAAGGGGATCGAGAAGTCGTATCCAAAACCGACTTCCGAAAACGGCAGGAAAGTATGGAGTATCGCCGGCCGGGTGATGGCACAGACCAAACAAATCATCAGCAGGGGAGCGGCCAACCAGATATCATCCGCAGCAGCCAACGGTGGCGGGCTGACCCACCTGATCTCGACCGTCCGTAACCCTGAGTACCGCCTGAAACAGCCGAGCACTTTCCAGGAGATGCTGGGGCAGAATGCGGCTGCGGCGGAAGCCCTCGGCGTCGGGAACTGCGGCGAACACGCCGCCGTGTCCTTCTGCCTGCTCAACAAGGAAAAACTGCCCTCCGGGTACCGCATCTGGCACGTTTCCTTGTCGATCGACCACGCCTTCGTAGCCGTGGGTAACCCCAAAAAACCGAACGAGATCATTATCCTCGATGCCTGGCAGGACAACGCCTCCCTCAGGATGGCCGGAGAAAATCTCCACTTCGCCTTTCTCGTGAACGGGCAGGTCACTCCCGAAGCAACGCCATACAAACCCGATGGCAGAGACTACATGGCATTGGGCCGGAAAACCGTGGATATTGCGGCCATGACGAACACCATGGATACGACCGGCCCGGCGATCGACCCGACGGAATTCGCCGGCGTTCCGGGGATGTACAGGCAGGAGATGCGGCCGAGGGAAGAGGGGGCACTGAACCCGATGGACGAACCTCGACGACCTCATCCCAGGGAACGGCGCTATCAAGAGAGCATGAGGGAACGCTACGAGCGGTACGAACGCCACGAACGCCGCGAACGCGAGCGACGAGACGGATGGCGCTAGAGGTAGTACTCCAGCAGGATTCCGGTGTCTGAGCCGCAGGTTCCGGCTGTCGGCCGGAGTGCATCGGGCCCTGGAGCGGCCAGGGGCGGTCTCATGGAGACCGCCCCTCGATACACAGCAAGGCGCGCTGACTGTCCCTGTGAAGGCAGGCGGGCCGGGCCCCGCGTCCCACGCCCGCCCCGGCCCCGACCCGGCGGTGCTCACCGCCCGCGGCCCTCCGTGGTCCCGTCCAAGTCCTCCAGTACCCCGCCGACCCAGCCCTCGGCCGAGCGCGTCGTGAAGGCGAAGCGCGCCCGGGAGAGGGGCCGGGCCAGCGGGTTCCTGCGGTGCGAGCGGGCCGCCTTCTCGGCCGACTTGAGGTCGCGGACGGCGAAGGCGAGCCGTTGCTGCGCGTCTTCGGGCTCGGTGACGTCGACCAGTTCCAGGGAGCGGGCGACGATCAGCTTCGCCGCCTCCCGCACCACGTCCGGACGGTGGATGTCCTGCGTTTCCAGGGACTTCAGCAGCGCGTGCACCTCGCGGAGTCCCGTGATGGTCTCTGCTGTCATGCGGCTGCGCCTGCCCCGGTACCGGGGTGGTTACGCCGGTGTGATCCCCGCGAGCTGGCCGACGAGCAGCGCCACCCGGTACGCCTCGGCGTAGTCGGCCGCCGTGTACGCGATCGTCCGGCCGCCCGCGGCCCGCGTCACGCCCGGGATGAGGGTCGCCAGGTCGACGGTGTGCGGCAGGGCGAGATCGATCTCGACCTCCACCGGCCCCGGCACGGTGAACGGCGCGATCTCCGCGCGCCGTACCACGGCCCCGGCCGCCGCCGTCCGCAGCCGCTCGCGGGCCTCCTCCGGGTGCAGCGCCACCGCCGCGGCCTGGGCGAGCGCCCGCTTGACCTCGACGGTGGCGGCGTCCGGCACCAGCTCCCCGAACTCGGCGCACGCCACGTCGTCCCCGCTGAGCAGCACGACCGGCGCCCCGAAGTAGCCGGCCATGGCGGCGTTCAGCCCGATCTCGCCGAGCGAGCGCCCGCCCACCCGTACGTCCAGGTTGACGCCGTTCATGGTGTGCGCCAGCACGGCGGGGCCGGAGCCGGCCCGCGCGTGGTACCCGACGAAGAGCACCGCGTCGGTGTCCGGGCCGAGCCCGCCCAGCATCCCGAACGGCCGCGGCTTGCCGCGCACCAGCAGGGCCCGCCGGTCCAGCTCCTCCGGCAGGATGTTCCGGAACGGCCCGTGCGCGTCGGCCACCCACACCTCGGCCCCGGGATCCCCGTCCAGCACCCCGGCGACGGCGGCGTTCACCTCGGCCGTCATGAGGGCCCGGCTGCGTGCGTAGTCGTAGCCCTCCGGGCTGGTCTCGGTGCCGTGCACGACGCCCGAGATGCCTTCCAGATCGGCGGAGATCAGTACTTTCGTCATAGTGGGAGCCTACGGGCCGGGCCGGCCCCGGCCCGTTCGCGCCCGGCGTGCGCCGCGCACTGTGGGACCGTGCGGGCGCCCCGAGGGGAGTCCGCGCGCTCTACCGGCGCTCGGGGGCGGCGGAAATGATGAGCCCACCGATCATGCGTCAGGTGATCCGCACCCCCTGCCTTCCGGGCAGCCGGGCCCGCGGCGGAAGGAGCTCACGGTGTTGCTTCTCATCTCCCCGGACAGCGTCGAGGAAGCCCGCGACTGCGCCAAGGCGGCCGACCATCTCGACATCGTCGACGTCAAGAAGCCCGACGAGGGCTCGCTCGGCGGCAACTTCCCCTGGGTGATCCGCGAGATCCGCGACGCGGTCCCGGCCGGCACCCCGCTCTCCGCCACCGTCGGCGACGTCCCGTACAAGCCCGGTACCGTGGCCCAGGCCGCGCTCGGGGCGGTCGTCTCCGGCGCCACGTACATCAAGGTCGGCCTCTACGGCTGTACGACGCCCGACCAGGGCATCGACGTCATGCGCGGCGTCGTCCGGGCGGTGAAGGACCACCGGCCCGACGCGTTCGTCGTGGCCTCCGGCTACGCCGACGCCCACCGGATCGGCTGCGTCAACCCGCTCGCCCTGCCCGACATCGCCGCCCGCTCCGGCGCCGACGCGGCCATGCTGGACACCGCCATCAAGGACGGGACCCGGCTGTTCGACCACGTGTCGCCCGACGCCTGCGCCGAGTTCGTCCGGCTCGCGCACGCCGCCGGCCTGCTCGCCGCGCTCGCCGGCAGCGTCACCGCCGCCGACCTCGGCCCGCTGACGAGCATGGGCACCGACATCGTCGGCGTACGCGGCGCCGTCTGCGAGGGCGGCGACCGCAACGCCGGACGCATCCGCCCGCACCTGGTGGCCGCCTTCCGCGCGGAGATGGACCGGCACGCCCGTCAGCAGGCGGCAGCCACCGTCCCCGCCGCGGGCTGACCCCCGGCATGCGGACCCCCGAGCCCGGCCGCCCGCCCGGACGTTTCGCCGTCACCGACCCGGCCACCGGCGAGCCCTTCGACGAGGCGCCCGACCAGCAGCCGGACGAACTGGACGCCGTCATCGGCCGGGCGGAGCGCGCCTGGCACGGCTGGCGCGCCGATCCCGCCGCCCGTACCACCGCGCTGCGCGCGGCGGCCGACACCGTGGAGGCGGCCGGCGACGATCTCGCCCGGCTGCTCACCCGGGAACAGGGCAAGCCCCTGGCGGAGTCGCACGCCGAGGTCGCCCGTACGGCGGCCCGGCTGCGGTACTTCGCCGGCCTCACCCCCCAGACCCGGCGGATCAGCGACGGCCGGCCCGTGCACAGCGAGATCCGCTGGCGCTCGCTCGGGCCGGTGGCCGCGATCGTCCCGTGGAACTTCCCGCTCCAGCTCGCCGCGGCCAAGTTCGCACCCGCGCTCGCGGCAGGCAACACGGTCGTCCTCAAACCGTCCCCGTACACCCCGCTCACCACCCGGCTGCTCGGCTCGCTCCTCACCGCCGTGCTGCCCGAGGACGTGCTGACCGTCGTCACCGGCCGCGAACCGCTCGGCGCCCGCCTCGCCGGCCACCCGGGCATCCGGCACGTCACCTTCACCGGCTCGGTACCCACCGGGCGGGCCGTCGCCGGGGCGGCGGCCGGCACGCTCGCCCGGGTCACCCTCGAACTCGGCGGCAACGACGCGGCCGTCCTGCTGGAGGACGTGGCGGTGGACCGGATCGCGGACCGGCTGTTCTGGGCCGCGTTCCGCAACTGCGGCCAGGTCTGCATGGCGGTCAAGCGGGTCTACGTCCCGGAGCGGCTGCACGCGGAGGTCGTCGACGCCCTCGCCGAGCGCGCCAAGAGCGTCGCCGTCGGCCCCGGCCTCGACCCGGCCACCCGGCTGGGCCCCGTCAACAACGCCCCCCAGCTCGCCCGCGTCGAGGAGCTGACCCGCCGCGCCCTCGCGGACGGCGCCCGCGCGGCGGCCGGCGGGCACCGGCTGGACACCCCCGGCTACTTCTTCGCCCCCACCGTCCTCACCGACGTCCCGCCCGACAGCCCGGTGGTGACCGGCGAACAGTTCGGGCCGGTCCTGCCCGTCCTGCCGTACCGCACTCTCGACGAGGCCGTCACCGCCGCCAACAGCACCGGCTTCGGCCTCGGCGGCTCCGTCTGGGGCACCGACCCCGACCGGGCCGAAGCCGTCGCCGACCGGCTCGACTGCGGCACGGCCTGGATCAACCACCACGCCGAACTCTCCCTCCACCAGCCCTTCACCGGCACCGGGAACAGCGGCGTCGGCGTCGCGGGCGGGCCGTGGGGGCTGTACGGGAACCTCCGGCCGTTCGTCGTCCACCGCCCCGAGGCGGCACAGCCGTGAGGTTCCGGGCGGCCGTCCTGCGCGGGTACACCGACCCGTTCACCGTGGAGGACGTGGTCCTGCGCGCCGGACCCGCCGCCGGCGAACTCCTCGTCGAGATCAAGGCCAGCGGGATGTGCCGGACCGACCTCGCGGTCCGGTGCTCGGCCGGCCGCAGCCCGCTGCCGGCGATCCTCGGCCACGAGGGGGCCGGGGTCGTGGTGGCGACGGGCGGCGGCCCGGAGGACGCGATCGGCACCGGCGACCACGTCGTCCTCAGCTTCGACTCCTGCGGACACTGCCCCACCTGCCGCGCCGCCGCGCCCGCCTACTGCGACTCGTTCGCCGCCCTCAACCTCTTCGGCGGCCGGAAGGAGGACACGCCCCGGCTCACCGACGCCGCCGGGGGAGCGTTCGCCCCCCGGTGGTTCGGGCAGTCCTCCTTCGCCCGGTACGCACTTGTCGCCGCCCGCACCGCCGTCCGCGTCGACCCCGCCCTGCCCCTCGCCCTGCTCGGCCCGCTCGGCTGCGGCTTCCTCACCGGCGCCGGCGCCGTCCTGAACACCTTCCGGGCCGGCCCCGGCGACCCCCTCGTCGTCCTCGGCGCCGGAGCGGTCGGCCTGGCGGCGGTCATGGCGGCCACCGCAACCGGGGCGCACGCTGTGGCCGTCGACCGGCACCCCGAACGCCTCGCCCTGGCCGAACGTTTCGGCGCCACCCCGCTGCCCGCCACCGCCGCCGGACTGCCCGAGCGGATCAGACGGCTCACCGACGGCGGCGCCCGGTACGCCCTGGACACCACGGCCGACCCCGCCCTCATCAACGACGCCCTGCACGCCCTGCGGCCCACCGGCACCCTCGGCCTGGTCGCCCGGCTGCCCGGCACCCTGCCGCTGGCCCCGGGCACGCTGGACAGGGGCCGCACCGTCCGCCACATCTGCGAGGGCGACGCCGTACCCGCCCTGCTGATCCCCCGGCTGACCGCGCTGTGGCAGGCCGGACGGTTCCCCTTCGACCAGCTGATCCGCACCTACCCGCTGGACGCCGTCAACGAGGCCGAACGCGACAGCGACGCCGGCCGCGTCGTCAAACCCGTCCTCCTCCCGGACACCTGACGCCGGCGGGCCGCGCCCCAGGCACCCCGCAATCCCGATCCCTCATCGAAGGAGCACCCATGGCCACAACGGCGCCGCAGCACACGGATGTGGACGGCGTGGACGGAGGCATCGGACTGACCGCGCTTCTGGTCGCCACCGCCCGGGCCATCGAGACCCACCGCCACGACAGCCTGGCCCGCGACCCCTACGCCGAACACTTCGTGCGCGCCGCCCCGGCGTGCGCCGGCTGGCCGGTACGCATCGACCAGGCACCGGACGGGGACGACAACCCGCTGTGGGGCCGGTTCGCCCGCTACTTCGGCCTGCGCACCCGGGTCCTCGACGACTTCGCCCTCCGCTCGGTGCGCATGGGCGCCCGCCAAGTGGTGCTGCTGGGCGCCGGTCTCGACACCCGGGCGTACCGGCTGGAGTGGCCGTCCGACTGCGCGGTGTACGAGATCGACCGGCCGGGCGTACTGGAGTTCAAGCACCGGGTCCTCCTGGACCTGGCGGCCACCCCCAAGGTGAAGCGCGTCCCGGTCCCGGCCGACCTGCGCCACGACTGGGTCACCGCCCTGACCACCGCCGGCTTCGACCCGGCCCTGCCCAGCGTCTGGCTGGTGGAAGGACTGCTCTTCTACCTGCCGGGCCCGGCCGAGAAATACCTCATCGACACGGTGGACCGGCTGACCACCCGGGGCAGCGCCCTGGCCTTCGAAGCCAAGGTCGAGAAGGACCTGAACCGGTACCACGACAGCCCGACCTACACGGCGACCCGCGAGCAGATCGGCATCGACCTGCTCCACCTCTTCGACCCGGGCCCACGCCCCGACTCGGCCGCCGACCTGGTGACCAAGGGCTGGTCCACCTCGGTGCACACCCCCTTCGACTTCACCCACCGCCACGGCCGCGGCCCCCTCCCCGAACCGGACGGCGTGAAGGACGCACTGGAGGGCAACCGCTGGGCATTCGCCCACAAGCCCAGGCCCTGACACACCGCGTGGGTGCTCACCCGCAGGGCCCCGGTTCCCGGCCCCGCCGGGAACCGGGGGCCCCGGCCCTTTCTCCATACGGACGTGATCCCCGCAGGGGATCACCACGCCCTACGTGCCGCTGGGCGGCAGGACGAACCCCCGTTGCGGGCCGGCGGCCGGTCCGTCATCGGAGAACGTGGCTGCCACGGCCGCCAGGGCGTCGGCTGTCACATCGTGGCGCGTCCTGTAATCAGCGCTGTCGTACACACGCCACGGGCCGGCGGGGTTGTCCGGATCTTCCGGTGCGACCACTCCGGGAATGTTCAGCTGCCGCAGTACGGCGTCAACTCGGCGGGCCTGTTGCGCGTCCATGCAATCCCTTCCAACGGTGCGGAATCGAGCAGACTACTGATCGCCTCCGCCCTCTCCCCCTGAACAGTGTGAGGCGCAGTTACCCGGATTGATCGGCCCGCATCCGCCGGGCATCGGCGTATGCGAACACCGGGCGGCTGTCAGAACCGAAGCGGTGGTCGGCCCCCTCCACAATTCCCGGTCCACGCTGTGCCCGGCACGTTCGATGATGGTCACCGTGTGGGCGAGCACGTGCCGGTCGTGACGTCCGGTATCAGGGCGTTCGGGCCAGTGGTGAACGAACCTGCCCAGACGCGCGCAGAGTTTTTTGTACAGATGGGTGTGCAGGATCAGGGCGTGCCAGCCTTCGTCCACCACGTTGGAGGGTGTGATGTTGTCGTTCGGGAACCGGGCGGCGGCTTCCACGAATTTGAGTGCTTCCGTGACGATCCGCTCGGCCGTACGTTCCTCCATGCCGGGGTTGTTGTCGATAACGGTGGCGACGACTCCCTCGAACGCAGCCGGAGTGAGTAACGCTCGTACGCCGTGCATGGTGTCTTCCTCCCTGTTGTGGCAGGCCACGTCAGCCCAGGCGGTACAGCCGATCGGGCTCTTTCCGCCAGGGTCATGGCCCCGGGAACGGGGCCACCTCATGGAGTCATGGTCCGCCTTGCGTTCCGGAAGATCCAGGGATATTCGTGTTCCTGGGTACATTTCATGACCGATATTCCGCTGCCCATTGGCCCAGCGTGTTTCGGGCCTCATCGTCGAAGAGCGCTTGCCTCTGAAACAACTCAAAAACGTCCAGATGTTCGGCGATGTCACGGGGGTCTTGGAACACGATTCTTCCCGTAAGGGTCTCGACCGTTGCCAGCCGCCGGTCATAGACCGTGAAGGTGTTCAAAGGGCCACGCCTCACCGGTGACGTGAGAGGAATGATACCGATGCGCACATGGGGGAGTTGCGAGATCGATATGATGCGATCGATCTGTACAGCCATCGCATGGCGCGGAACAATCAGCCACCGGACGGCTTGTTCGGTCAGTAAGAACCTGAACTGCTTGGCCTCGGCGTAGAGGACTTCTTGCCGTGCGATCTTCTTCGCCACGGTCTTTGAAATATCTCCCGGAGTGTGCCCCAAGCTTGCTCTGATGTACTCGGGTGTCGCCAGCAGGCCGGTCAGCATGGAAGGAAGGAAAAACCGAAGGGTACTGGCCTCCGCCTCCAGACCCGCAAGTTCCGCCTGCCTCTTCTCCAAGCCTCTGCGCCAGGAGACACGCTTGCCCTGCCACTCCGTGTGGGCGAGGCGTGCGAGGGCGATGGCCTCTGCTACGAGCTCCGGAGGTGCGTCAAGGGCCCTGAGGATCAGTTCGACATCAACAAGGCTCGGTGTGACGCGGGCGGTCTCGATATTGCTCAGCTTGGTTTGTGACATGTTGCAGCGCCGTGCGAGCCAGACCTGTGTCCGTCCAGCTCGCCGGCGCATTCTGCGCAGTGACTCCGCCAGATCAGCTCGTGACTGACCCAACTGTCCTGGTTCAAACGCCAAGGACCTTCACGTACTCCTCGAAAGGCACTGCGTGCTCCAAGGCGATACGCTGCCACGCGCGGTACGGTGCCGGATCGCCCTCATACACCTCGCGGTTGATCTGGCTGCCGTCCGTGCGAAAGTTGAGGTGAACGATGCGTGCCCCGTCGAACATCCACCAGTCCTGACCGGAAAGCGGCAAGCCGAAGTCCTGGGCCGTCACATCCAGCACACGGATGTCCTCGCCGGCTGCGATGTTGCCGGGGATGCCCCAGGCGAACTGGTACCGCTGGTACTCGGTGAGTGGCCGGCGCACGATGCGCACCCGGCCGATGCGCCGGCCCGAGGCGACGAATCCCCGAACCCGCTCATGCCAACGGGCATTGTGATCCTCCGGCTTGCTCTCACCTCGCACGAAGCGGCCGATGTTCTCCTGCTCCCGGGGCATGGTGTAGGTCGGTTGAGCTTCGAAGCGCCATGCCTCGTGCTCGAAGGCATCGAAGAACTGGCGCCACTCCTCACCATCCAAGAGCACGGACGGCCTCCCGCAGTACTTCCTCGGGGATCTCTACCAGCCCTTCGCCCTCAGGTGGGGTGAAGGCGCTGGACACTGCCCCCTGGACCACGAATGAGCCGTTCCTGGTCCGATAGACGTTCGGACAATCCTCGTCCTCACAGTTTGTCCCGCTGCCGCTGCCAGTCAGGCGGATCAGCCCGTCACGAGCCATGCTTCCTCCTTGTGACACAGAGACGTTGCTCTCCGTCACGAGAACGGTAGGACGACGGGACGTGCCGGATCCACCGCTCATCGCTCGTATTCGCGTTGTCGGGTAGAACCAGTCAGCCCTTGAGATGGGTGAGGAACGCGGACCAGGCGCGGGCGGGGATCACGGCGGCGGGGATGGTCCGGTCCTTGGTGTCCCGGACGGCAACGCCGTTCCCGGCGGCGATCACCGCGACCTCGACGCAGTTGCCGTTGCCGCCGCTGTAACTGCTCGGGCGCCACTCGCCTGGCGCGGAAGATTCGAGGGGCATCCAGGCACCTTTCAGGCTCGAAGGTGGGAGATGAGTGCCCTCCAGGCCGCAGTGGGGATCAGGAGAACCCGATGGGGCTGTTTGCTGTCCCGGACCGGGACCGTGCCGGGAAAGCCGTCGACGACCTCGACGCAGGCACCGTTGGCCTGGCTCCTGCGCGAGGCCCGCCATATGGCGTCGCCGAGGTCGGCGGTCTGCCCCTTCTGGGTACTCATAGTTCCCTCATCCTGTCTCGGATCAGCTCAAGTGTTTGCGGCACACTGGCCGCGTTGGCCCGGAGATTATCGAACACGACCTGGTACGCCTGCGGATCGCCGCTATAAGGGTCGTCATTGGCTTCGGCATACACCACGTCCGGATCCTCTTGATGAGTGAACCGCAGGATGATGAACGGTCCCACCAGTGTTCCCGGATGGGCTCCGATCGAGAAGGGGATGGCCTGCAACAGAACGTTGGGGCTGTCGGCCATGTCCAGGAGGTGGGCGAGTTGGGCGCGCATGACCTTGGGGCCGCCCACCATGCGGCAAAGTGCTGATTCGTCCAGAACGGCGCGAAGCTGGATGGGGTTGTGCTGGGTGAGCAACTGTTGCCGCTGCATCCGGACATCGAGACGCTGTTCCAGTGCCTCGTCGGTGAGCCCGGGGCCCGTCGCGCGGTTGATGGCTTCAGCGTACTCGCTGGTCTGAAGGAGCCCGGGGATCACCGTTTCGTAGGTGAGGATCGTCTCCGCCTCGGCTTCCAAGCCGATGAAGGTGGTGTAGGGGATGTCGCTGTAGAGCTGCCACCAGCCCTTCTTGCGGGCTTCCTTCGTGAGTGTCGCCAGCTTCTCGCGCTGGGCCTCGTCGTCCAGACGGTAGAGGTCCAGGAGCTTTGTCACATCGGCCGGGGTGGGCGTCGAGCGACCCGCTTCGAGGCGGGACAGCTTGGAGGCTGACCACTTGAGGGCCTTCGCTACGTCGTTCCCTTTGAAACCGGCTGCTTCCCGAAGTCGCTTCAGTTCGAGGCCGAGGCGTCGCCGCCGCACCACAGGGCTGGATGTCGTCACGGCAGCAGTGTGCCACCAGTTGAGGTGCCGTCACACTCACATGCAATTGCATGTTGACGTGACATTGCGCTCACGCACGCAAGGAGGGCATGCTGATGGCAGCCAACGGTGCGCGTCCGATGCGTGGCGCGCTGTGATCTCGGCGTGCCGTCGAGCGCGTCTCTCTTCCCTCGTCCAGGAGGTGTGGTGAGGAATCCGGTGCAGGTTGCCTACCTCAACAATGTGTATGGGGGCTCGTTAATCGCGTGCGCGGTGGAGGTGGAGCGGTGGCGGGCCGCCTCGGGAAGTGTGGCCCTTCGGTGGGGAGGGGGCCGGGACACCGTGGAGCTGGTGCGGTTGGGGGTCAGTGAACTGCTCGGGAATGTGGCCAAGCATGTCGAGAATCCGCGCTGCTACCTCCGGATGGCCCGGATCGGGGCCGAGGTGACGGTGCAGGTGTTCGACCGGTCGGTGCGGATGCCGGTGCTGGCACAGCAGGCGCCCGGGTGGGATGCGGAGTCGGGGCGTGGGTTGTGGATGCTGCGGGAGATGGCCGATGGGTTCGGGTGTGAGAGGACCCTTCGGTGCGTAGGGAAGATCGTCTGGTTCCGGTGTGCCCTGTGAACGTCTCGACGCAGGTGTGGGTGCAGACGGACGCGATCTGCGGGTGGGCGGAAGAGGGGAACTGCCTGATGTGCGGGCGGACCAGGGTGCTGGTGATGTGGCTGGGGCCGGTGGTCGGGTTCGGGCGGAGCCGGCCGTTCCATGCCTGTGAGCCGTGTGCCGTCCGGTTGGCGCGGTGGGTACGGGGAGCCGAGCCCGAGCCGTGCGAGCCGACCGTGACCGTCCACGGTGATGCCGCGTTCCAGCGGCGGTACGACACCGCCGTCAACTCCGTTGCCGCCGTGACCATCGCCGGGATTCTGTCGCTCAGCTCGGTGGCCGCCGGGCTGTGGCTCGGGGCGCGGTGAGGGAGTGGGGAGCGGGAACGCGGACGGGCCGGGCCCGGGATCCACAGGGTGTGGATTCCGGGCCCGGCCCGTTGGCGGCGCCGGCGCCCGCTTCGCTCAGAAGCGGCGGGTGATCAGGGCCTTCTTCACTTCCTGGATGGCCTTGGTGACCTCGATACCGCGCGGGCAGGCGTCCGTGCAGTTGAACGTGGTGCGGCAGCGCCACACGCCGTCGCGGTCGTTCAGGATCTCCAGGCGCTGCTCGCCGCCCTCGTCGCGCGAGTCGAAGATGAAGCGGTGCGCGTTCACAATCGCCGCCGGGCCGAAGTACTGGCCGTCGTTCCAGAACACCGGGCACGAGGAGGTGCACGCGGCGCACAGGATGCACTTGGTGGTGTCGTCGAACCGCTCGCGGTCCTCGGCGGACTGGAGGCGCTCGCGGGTGGGCTCGTTCCCCTTGGTGATGAGGAACGGCATCACGTCGCGGTACGCCTGGAAGAACGGCTCCATGTCGACCACGAGGTCCTTCAGGACCGTCAGACCCTTTATCGCCTCGACCAGGATCGGCTTGGTGGCCACGCCGTCCTTGATCTCGGTGATGTCCTTGATCAGGGTCTTGCAGGCCAGCCGGTTGCGGCCGTTGATGCGCATCGCGTCCGAGCCGCAGATGCCGTGGGCGCACGAGCGGCGGAACGTCAGGGTGCCGTCGTCCTCCCACTTGATCTGGTGGAGGGCGTCCAGGACGCGCTCCTTCGGGTCGATGCGGATCTCGAAGTCCTGCCAGCTCGCCTCGGCCGAGACCTCCGGGTTGAAGCGGCGGATCCGGAAGGTGACGGTGACGAGGTGGCCGGCGTCCTGCCCGGGGGAGGAGACCTTGTCCAGTGTCGGCGTGGCCATCAGTACTTACGCTCCATCGGCTGGTAGCGGGTGACGACGACCGGCTTGTAGTCCAGCCGGATCGACTCATTGCCGTCGGCGTCGACCTCGCGGTAAGCCATCGTGTGCCGCATGAAGTTGACGTCGTCGCGGTCGGGATAGTCCTCCCGGTAGTGGCCGCCGCGCGACTCCTTGCGGGCCAGCGCGGAGACGGCCAGGACCTCGGCGAGCTCCAGGAGGTTGCCCAGTTCCAGGGCCTCCAGCAGGTCGGTGTTGAACCGCTTGCCCTTGTCCTGGACCGAGACGTTCTTGTAGCGCTCGCGCAGCGCCGCGATGTCCTCCACGGCCTCCTTGAGCGTCTCCTCGGTACGGAACACCATGGCGTTCTTGTCCATGGTCTCCTGGAGTTCGCGGCGGATCACGCTCACCCGCTCGGTGCCGGTGGACTCGCGCATCCGCTCCACCTCGGTGGCCACGAACTGCTCCGGGTTCTCCGGGAGGTCCACGAAGTCGGCGGTCGCCGCGTACTCGGCCGCCGCGATGCCGGCCCGGCGGCCGAAGACGTTGATGTCCAGCAGCGAGTTGGTGCCCAGCCGGTTGGCGCCGTGCACCGAGACGCAGGCGACCTCGCCCGCCGCGTAGAGGCCGGGGATGATGTCCGTGTTGTTGGCCAGCACCTCGCCCTCGACGTTGGTCGGGATGCCGCCCATCGCGTAGTGCGCGGTGGGCTGGATCGGGATCGGGTCGGTGTACGGCTCGATGCCCAGGTAGGTGCGCGCGAACTCGGTGATGTCCGGCAGCTTGGCGTCCAGCTGCTCCGGCGGCAGGTGGGTCAGGTCCAGGTACACGTGGTCGCCGTCGGGGCCGCAGCCGCGGCCCTCGCGGATCTCGGTGTAGATGGAGCGGGAGACCACGTCACGCGAGGCGAGGTCCTTCATGACGGGCGCGTACTTCTCCATGAAGCGCTCGCCGTCCTTGTTCCGCAGGATGCCGCCCTCGCCGCGCGCGCCCTCGGTGAGCAGGATGCCCATCTTCCAGATGCCGGTCGGGTGGAACTGGAAGAACTCCATGTCCTCCAGCGGCAGCCCGCGCCGCCACGCCGCCGCCTGGCCGTCGCCGGTCAGGGTGTGGGCGTTGGAGGACACCTTGTAGAACTTGCCGTTGCCGCCGGAGGCGAAGACGACGGCCTTGGCCTGGAAGATGTGCAGTTCGCCGGTGGCCAGTTCGTACGCGACGACGCCGGCGGTCTTCCTGACCCCGTCGACCTCGTTGAGCAGCAGGTCCAGGACGTAGAACTCGTTGAAGAACTCCACGCCCTCCTTGACGCAGTTCTGGTACAGCGTCTGGAGGATCATGTGCCCGGTGCGGTCGGCCGCGTAGCAGGAGCGGCGCACCGGCGCCTCGCCGTGGTTGCGGCTGTGGCCGCCGAACCGCCGCTGGTCGATGCGGCCCTCGGGGGTCCGGTTGAAGGGCAGGCCCATCTTCTCCAGGTCGAGGACGGAGTCGATGGCCTCCTTCGCGAGGATCTCGGCGGCGTCCTGGTCGACCAGGTAGTCACCGCCCTTGACGGTGTCGAAGGTGTGCCACTCCCAGTTGTCCTCCTCGACGTTGGCGAGGGCGGCGGCCATGCCGCCCTGGGCCGCGCCGGTGTGGGAGCGGGTGGGGTAGAGCTTGGTCAGTACGGCGGTACGGCTGCGCTTGGTGGACTCGATGGCCGCGCGCATTCCGGCGCCGCCCGCACCGACGATGACGGTGTCGTACTTGTGGATCTGCATCAGTTCGTCAGCCCCGGTGCGGTCAGGTGATGTTCGGGTCGAAGGTGAAGATCACCAGCGTGCCCAGCAGGACGGTGAAGACGGTGGCCGTGTAGAGCAGCATCTTCAGCCAGAAACGGGTGTTGTCCCGCTGCGCGTAGTCGTTGATGATCGTCCGCAGGCCGTTGGCGCCGTGCAGCATGGCCAGCCACAGCATGATCAGGTCCCAGGCCATCCAGAACGGGGAGGCCCAGCGGCCGGCCACGAAGGCGAAGCTCACCTTGGAGACGCCGCCGTCGAGCACCAGCTGGATCAGCAGGTGGCCCAGGACCAGGACGACGAGCAGGATGCCGGACAGCCGCATGAACAGCCAGCCGTACAGCTCGAAGTTGGTGCGGGTGGCCTTGGGGGTCTTGCCGGTGCGCGCCCGGGGCGGCTCGATGACGGGGGCCGGGTTGTCGGCGTCGTACCCCTCGTCCACGGTGATGGAATCGGTGGAGGACATCGTTTGCATCAGCTCCCGAACAGCTCACGGAAGGCGTGCGAGAGCACGGGGTACGCGGCCCCGGCCATCAGCACGACCCAGACGCCCATCACGGTGTACAGCATGTGCTTCTGGTAGCGGGCGCCCTTGTTCCAGAAGTCGACGGCGACGACGCGCAGGCCGTTGAGCGCATGGAAGAGGACGGCGGCGACCAGTCCGTACTCCATGAAGGCCACGAGCGGCGTTTTGTACACAGCGATGGTGTCGTCGTACGCCTGGGGGGAGACGCGGACGAGTGCGGTGTCGAGGACATGAACGAACAGGAAGAAGAACACGAGGACACCGGTGACTCGATGAGCCACCCATGACCACATGCCTTCCCGGCCGCGGTACAGCGTTCCTGCCGGCACGGAAGAACCCTCCGAAGCGATTCGGGGCCTGCGGCGGCTCTCCTGTCTGTCAAGGGTCTCCGTCGGGCCCGGCCGGGTACGGTCCACCGGCCGCCCGCCATGGTATCGACGGGTTGACCCCTTCTTTGACGCGGGGTCTAGGGTGTGATCAATCG
Organism: Streptomyces harbinensis; assembly: GCF_900116145.1. GTDB lineage: Bacteria > Actinomycetota > Actinomycetes > Streptomycetales > Streptomycetaceae > Streptomyces > Streptomyces carpaticus. The sequence continues at coordinate 40,739 of NZ_FPAB01000013.1, forward strand.
CGCATGGATCTCATCCGTTCGCATGATTCATCTGCTCATACGGTTACCGTCGTGTGTATGAAACGCACGGTATGGCGGATATGGGCGATTGTCGCCGTCGTGGGGCTGATAGCCACCGCCACGGCACTTGTGCTCACCCAGCAGTCCGGCGGCGGCACCGCCGCGGACGCTCCGGACCCCACCCAGACCTCAGCGGCATCCGACCCCCTCCCCGACCCCGTACGGGCCGACGGCCCCAGCGGGGACCTGCAGACCGTCCCCCAGGTGACCACCTGGGAGCCCGCCGAAGGACCCGGCTGGGCGCCGTCCGAGACCACCCGGGTGGTCGCCGCGGACGGCTCCGAGGCCGCCGGGCCGGCCGATCAGCTGGCCGGCGAGCTGTCCGTGGACCGCGCCGCCGACGGCGCCCGCGCCTCGGACGTCCTCCTCCTGATTGACCCGAATGCCGGAACCGGCCCCGAGGGATATTCCCTCACCACCCGTGACCACCAGGTCACCATCACGGCCGAGACCGGCGCCGGCGCCTTCTACGGCACCCGCACCCTCCTCCAATCGGTGAACGCCGACGGCGGCCTCCCCGAGGGCAGCGTCCAGGACGCCCCCGACCGCGAACAGCGCGGCCTGATGCTCGACACCGCCCGGAAGTTCTACTCGGCCGAGTGGATCGAGGACCGGCTGCACGAGCTGGCCGACCTCAAACTTAACGAGTTCCACCTGCACTTCAGCGACGACCAGGGCTTCCGCATCGAGAGCGAGAGCCACCCCGAGATCGTCTCCGAGGAACACCTCACCAAGGACGAGGTCACCGCGATCGTCGAGCTGGCCGAGTCCCTGCACATCACCGTCATCCCCGAGATCGACTCGCCGGGACACCTCGGCGCGGTGCTCGACGCCCACCCCGACCTCCAGCTCACGAAGACGGACGGCTCCGTCGCCCGCGGCGCCATCGACCTCGCCAACCCCGACGCCGCCGCCCTCATCGACGACCTGCTGCGCGAGTACGCCCCGCTCTTCCCCGGCGAGTACTTCCACATCGGCGGCGACGAGTACCCGGCGCTGTACGCCTCCGACCCCGAGGCCAGCTACCCCGGCCTGGCCCGCGCGGCCCAGGAACAGTACGGGGACGGGGCCACCGTCCGCGATCTGGCCACCGGCTGGATCAACGACCGCGCCGACACGGTCCGCGAGCTGGGCAAGACCCCGCAGGTGTGGAACGACGGCATGCACGCCGGCGGCAAGGTCCAGCCGGACCAGGACCGCCAGGTCACCTACTGGACGGGCCGCGAGATCGGCGCCCGCGAGCCGCAGGAGTACCTGGACGCGGGCTTCCCGCTCGTCAACCTGAACTCGCAGTACCTGTACTACGTGCTCGGCGAGCCCAACGAGTTCACCTATCCCACCGGTGAGGCCATCTACAACGAGTGGACCCCCGACGTGGTGCGCGGCTCCACCGCGCTCCCCGAGGGCGAGGGCGGCCCGGAGAACGTGCTCGGCGCGCGCTTCGCGATCTGGTGCGACCTCGCCGACGCCCAGACCCCCGAACAGGTGGCCGAGGGCATCCGGCTCCCGGTCGCCGCCATGGCGCAGAAGACCTGGCACGCGGGGGAGCCCAGCGGCAGCTGGCAGGAGTTCACCCAGCGGGTGAACGACGTCGGCTGAGGGTGGGCTAGTCTCGGTCACCGAGAAGTGGATCATGGTCGGCGCGCCGGACAGCCCACCCGGTGCGCCGATCGGCAGCCAGGGCCGCCACCCCCCACAGGAGAGGCCCCGGCTGCCGCGGCGGACCCACGCCTGGCGGGGCCCGGGTCCGCACCTCGTACAGCGTTGGGCGGCCGGTTTCTGTTACCGAGCGGATACGTACAGATGCGGCATGGACGCGGCAGCGCGGGCCGCGTAGCGTTCAGTATCCACAGCGCACAGTTACCAGCTCTGGAAACGGAACGGCGAAGAGTGCGGCGTGGAAGGCCGCTAAGGGGGGCCGGAGTGCAGGCGCAGGTTCACTTTCAGGAGCAGGTGCCCGAGCAGGCAGCCGAGCATGCCCGGGAGTCACGGCGCCGTCCCGACCGGGCGGCGCTGGCGGACCGCCGGCTCACCGCGGCGCTCCAGGCAGCCCGGGAGGGCGACGAGGGCGCGTTCCGCCAGGTCTTCCACGCGGTGCACCCCCGGTTACTGGGGTACGTCAGGACGATGGTCACCGGCCCGGACGCCGAGGACGTGACCGCCGAGGCCTGGCTGCACATATCCCGCGACCTGCCGCGCTTCAGCGGTGACGCCGACCGCTTCCGCGGCTGGACCCACCGCATCGCCCGCAACCGTGCCCTCGACCACCTGCGGGCCCGGGGCCGGCGGCCCCAGGAGTGCTGCGCGGAGGACGCCGGCCTCACCGAGCTGCCCGCCGGTGTGGACACCGCCGAGGCCGCCATGGAGGCCGTCGCCACCTCCCGCGTCTTCGACCTGGTCGCCACCCTCCCCCGGGAGCAGGCCGGTGCCGTCGTGCTGCGCGCCATGCTGGGCCTGGACGCCAAGCGGGCCGCCATGGTGCTCGGCTCCCGGCCGGGCGCCGTGCGCACCGCCACCCACCGGGGACTGCGGCGGCTCGCCCAGCTGGTCGCCGAACGCCACGACCACGACCCGGCCGGGCCGCCCGCGGCCCAGGTGAGCGCCTCGGCGCAACCCGCCGTTTCGGGCCCGGTAACGAAATCGGGGCGCGCGGCGCAGTAAGAGACAGGCCGACTGGTCATCGGCCCCGGGTCGACCCGAGGTCCCCCCCGTACCTCTGGGTAGGCCCATCGCGCGGACGGGGCAGCTTTCCCCCTAGCCCCGTCCGCGCACTTCTCCGCCCTCCCCCTCACTCACCCCTCACTTCCGCCTGCGCTCCTTCCCCGCGCCCGGTCCCGCTCGCTACAGTCCGTCGCATGACGCGTGAGTCCGAGTCGGGCAGGCCGATCGATCCGGTATACGGCCCGGAAGCTCTCAAGGGCTGGGATCCAGCCGAAAAACTCGGCACCCCGGGCGGCTATCCGTACACCCGCGGTGTCTATCCCTCCATGTACACCGGACGGCCCTGGACCATGCGCCAGTACGCCGGCTTCGGCACCGCCACCGAGTCCAACGCCCGCTACCGGCAGCTGATCGCCAACGGCACCATGGGCCTGTCGGTGGCCTTCGACCTGCCCACCCAGATGGGGCACGACTCGGACGCGCCGCTGGCGCACGGCGAGGTCGGCAAGGTCGGGGTCGCCATCGACTCGATCGACGACATGCGGGTGCTCTTCGACAGCATCCCGCTGGGCGAGGTCTCGACCTCGATGACCATCAACGCCCCCGCGGCGCTGCTCCTGCTGCTGTACCAGCTGGTGGCGGAGGAGCAGGGGGTGCCGCCGGAGAAGCTCACCGGCACCATCCAGAACGATGTGCTCAAGGAGTACATCGCGCGCGGCACCTACATCTTCCCGCCCAAGCCCTCGCTGCGGCTGGTGTCCGACATCTTCCGCTACTGCCGGGCGGAACTGCCCAAGTGGAACACCATCTCCATCTCCGGCTACCACATGGCCGAGGCCGGGGCGACCCCCGCGCAGGAGATCGCGTTCACCCTGGCCAACGGCATCGAGTACGTGCGCACCGCCGTCGCCGCCGGGATGGCCGTGGACGACTTCGCGCCCCGGCTGTCGTTCTTCTTCGTGGCGCGCACCACCATACTGGAGGAAATCGCCAAGTTCCGGGCCGCGCGCCGGATCTGGGCTCGCGTCATGCGCGAGGAGTTCGGGGCTACCAACCCCAAGTCGCTCATGCTGCGCTTCCACACCCAGACCGCCGGGGTGCAGCTCACCGCGCAGCAGCCCGAGGTCAACCTGGTGCGGGTCGCGGTCCAGGCGCTGGGCGCGGTGTTCGGCGGCACCCAGTCGCTGCACACCAACTCCTACGACGAGGCGATCGCGCTGCCCACCGACAAGTCGGCCCGGCTCGCGCTGCGCACCCAGCAGGTCCTGGCGTACGAGACGGATGTCACCGCCACCGTCGACCCGTTCGCCGGGTCCTACGTCATGGAGTCCATGACGGACGACGTGGAGAGCGCCGCGCTCGAACTGATGGCGCGTGTGGAGGAGCGCGGCGGGGCCGTGGCCGCCATCGAACAGGGTTTCCAGAAAACGGAGATCGAGCGCAGCGCGTACCGCGTCGCCCTGGAGACGGACGCGGGGGAGCGGGTGGTCGTCGGCGTCAACCGGTTCCAGCTCGCCGAGGAGGAGCCGTACGAGCCGCTGCGGGTGGACCCGGCGATCGAGGCGCAGCAGGCGGACCGGCTCGCCGCGCTGCGGGCCGCCCGCGACCAGCCGGCGGTGGACGCGGCGCTGGCCGCGCTGCGTACGGCGGCGGCCGACCCGGCGGCGAATGTGCTCTACCCGATGAAGGACGCGCTGCGGGCCCGCGCCACGGTCGGCGAAGTCTGCGACACGCTGCGGGAGGTGTGGGGGGCGTACGTGCCCTCGGAGACCTTCTGACCCTGCCGCCGGTGTGACAGCTGGTGCGGGAGGTACGGAAGTTGAGGACGGGCGGGCGGCTCGGCCGCGCCGCGCGGAAGGACGGCGTGCCGGTGGATAGGATCCGTGCCCTGAGATCCCCTCACGAAAGGTGACTTGACGGCTACCGTGCGCACCGTCGCGCGCGGGCGCCGTGGCTCCACCGCCCGCACGACCGTGAAGGCTTCCGATGGCACGTCCTCCGTCCACTCCGGCACTGTGGCCCGTGGCCATGGTCGTCCTGCCGTGCGCGGTCGCCGCCACGGCCACCGGACTTCTCCCGGCCGGACACCCGTGGGCGCCGGTGGCCGGCGGAGCGGGCGCCGTTCTCGCCCTCGGCCTGCTGGTGCCGCTGTGGCGCGCCTACCGGGCCACCACCGGCGAACTGGTGCGGGCGCGGGCCGAGGTGGCCCGGCGCAAGTCCGAACTCGCCCGCCGCGACAGGCAGTGGCGCGGCTACACCGGGCGGCAGTCCGCACTGCTGCGCGAGGAGTGCGCCCATCTGCTGGCGGACCGGCTGCCCACCGTCTTCGCCGGCGGCGAGGTGCCGCCCGCCAAGTACCGCGGCCAGCTGCCGCCCGCCGTGGTCAGCGGATTCGACCGGCTGATCGAGGACATCGCCGAACGGCTCGCCGACCGCGACACCGCGCAGCGGATGGCCGTGGTGGCGCTGGCCGGCCGGGTGCAGACCTCCGCGCACCGCATCCAGTGCGCCGTCACCGCACTCGCCGAACGGCACGGCCACGACCCCGACGTCCTGGAGACGGCGATGGGCGTCGACCACGCCGCCACCCAGCAGGCCCGGCACGCCCAGAGCCTGAAGGTCCTCGGCGGCGAATGGCCGGGCCGGGCCGGCGACGAGCCGCTGGCCCTGGTGGACGTGGTACGCGCCGCCTCCGGCCGGATCGTCGCCTACCGGCGGGTGCAGGTCGCCGGGGAACAGGAGGTGGGCGCCGCGGCCCGGATCACCGAACCGCTGATCCACCTGGTCGCCGAACTCCTCGCCAATGCCACCGAGTGCTCCCCGCCCGGCACCGTCGTCCCGGTGACGGTCCGCACCGTGCAGCGCGGCGCCGTCATCGAGATCGACGACGGCGGGTCGGGCATGGACGACAACCGCATGGGCCGGGCCCGGCAGGTGGTCTCCGGACGGCGGCCGGTGGCGCTGGCGGACCTGGGGGAGGTGCCGCGCACCGGGTTCGCGGTGGTGGGACGGTTCGCCGCCCGGTACGGCTTCCAGGTCGATCTGTCGCACTCGCCCTACGGCGGGGTGCGGGCCGTCGTCCTCGTCGGACGCGACGACCTGGTGACGGTGGCGCCGCTGGGCCCCGCACCGGCGCCGTCCCGCTCCCCGGCCCCCGTCCCGCCCCCCGCGCCGGCCCGGCGGGAACTCGCCCCGCCGCCGGGCCCCCCGGCCGTCCCCGGGCCGCCCCGTCCCCGGACGGAACGTTCCGGCGGACCCCGGCATGCCCGCACCGCCGACCCCGGACCCGACCCCGTACCGCCGCCGCTGCGCCCCTCCGGCCTGCCGCAACGCGCCTCCCGCCGCGGCGAGCCACCCCCCGCACCGCCCCGGAGCACCGGCGAGCCACCCCCCGCGGCCGCCCACCCGCAGCCCACCCCGGAGGAGGCCGGGGAGTGGATGGCGGACTACTTCGCCGGTGCCGGACCCGACGCCCCCGAACCCCCGAAAGGCTGACCGCGCATGAAGTACGTCGAAAGCCCGGAAGAACAGGGCTGGATGATCTCCGAGGTGGCCGCCGTCCCCGGTGTGCGGCATGTGATCGTCTTCAGCTCGGACGGTCTGCTGCTCGCCAGCTCGGGCGACATCGACCGCGACAGCGCCGACCGGCTCGCCGCCAACTGCGCGGGGCTGCACTCCCTCGGCCGCAGCCTCGGCCGCGAGTTCGGCGCCGAGGAGGGCACCGTCCACCAGCAGATGGTCGGCTACGACGGCGGCTACCTCTTCCTGCGCAGCGCCCACGGCGCCCATCTCGCCGCCGTCACCGGACCCGCCGTCGACCCGCGCCAGGTGGCCCGGCAGATGCGGTCCCAGATCATCAGCATCGGCGCCGCCCGGCTCAGCAGCCCGGCCCGGCTGAACGCCTGATCGCCCATGACCGGCAACGGCGGGTACCGTGACAGCGCACTGCGGCCCTATGTGATCACCGGGGGGAAGTTCCGGCCGAGCCGCGCCGCACTGGGGGTGGAGACGCTGCTGCTGCGCGCGGAGACGGCCGGACCGCTGCCGGTGACGGCCACCCGGGAGAGCCGGGCCCTGGTGCGGATGTGCGAGCGGCTGCTGTCCCTCGCGGAGGCCGCCGCCCATCTCAAGCTGCCCCTCAGCCTGGTGAAGGTGCTGGCCTCCGAACTCGTGGACGCGGGTTACCTCGTGGCGCGCTCGGGCATCCCGCAGGCAGCACGCCCCGACATGGAATTGCTCCAGGAGGTACTCGATGGACTCCGCAGACTCCGCTGACCGGTACGTACCGGACTCGGTGCGCCAGGCGGTGAAGGTGCTGATCGTGGGAGCCTTCGGGGTCGGCAAGACCACACTGGTCGGCTCGGTCAGCGAGATCGAGCCGCTGCGTACCGAGGAGACCGTCACCGGGGCCGCCGTCGGCGTCGACGCGCTGGCCGGCGTCGAGGACAAGCGGACCACCACCGTCGCCATGGACTTCGGCCGGCTCACTCTCAACGACCGCCTGGTGATGTACCTCTTCGGCGCCCCCGGTCAGCGCCGCTACTGGGGCATGTGGGACGGGCTGGCCGAGGGCGCCCTCGGCGTCCTGGCCGTGGTGGACACCCGGCGGCTCGCGGAGAGCTTCGAGGTGCTGGCCGAGCTGGAACTGCGCGGGCTGCCGTTCGTGGTGGCCGTCAACCGGTTCCCGGACAGCGAGGACCACCCGGTCGCCGAACTGCGCGGCGCGCTGGACCTGACCGGCGACACCCCGGTGGTCACCTTCGACGCCCGCGACCGCGCCTCCTCCATCGACGCGCTGATCACCCTCGTGCAGTCCATATCCGGCGGCGCCACCGGCCCGGCGGGCACCGAGGGGACGGATCACCCGGACGAGGCAGCGCGCGGCCCGGTGGCGTACGCGCCCCGCCAAGGTGAACGCCTGCCGGCCGAGAGGTGAACTCCACCTGACCCGTAACCCAGTTGGCCGTGCGGTGCCGATCCGTTCACCCTCTGTTGGTCATCAGTTGTCCCCCTCCTAGAGCGCGCTGCCTAGGTTCCCTGATGTGCCAGATGCTTCCCCCCACGACCCGCCCCGCGTCGCCGTCCTCGCGGACTCCGACACCCGGTGGAAATGGGGTGCTCACACCGCCCGCCGGCTGGTCCCCGGCGCGGCCCCCCAGGGCTACCTGCTGCGCGGCCGGGCCACCCCCACCGCCCGGCAGCTCGCCGAGACCGGAACCGGCGCGGACCAGGTCCGCGAGATCACCGCCGCCGGCTTCCTGACCGAACTGGGCCGCGGCACCCACCAGGTGCTCGTCCTCGCCTGTGTCGGCGGCACCGTGCAGGCCCTGCTGCACGCCCTCGCCGATGTGTGGAAGGGCAACGACCGGCGGCCCGTGGTGGTCACCGGCTACGTCGGCGTGGTTTACGAGAAGCTCACCGACGGGCTGCTGCTGCGGCACGGCGCCGATGTGGTGCTCGCCAACAGCCCCTACGACCTGCGCCGGTTCCGCGCCGTGTACGAGGGGGTACGGGCGGACGCCTCCGCCGTCACCGAGTGCGCGCTGCCGTTCCTCGGCGGCGAGCGCTACCGGCCGCCGGCCCCCGGCACCCGCCCCCACCGGGTGGTGTTCGCCGTACAGCCCTCCGTCCCCGGCAGCCGCGCCGACCGCTCCTACCTGCTGGAGCGGGCCATGGCCCACGCCCGCCGGCACCCGGACCGCGAGGTGATCGTCAAGCTGCGCAGCCGGCCGGGCGAACAGACCACGCACGTCGAGGAGCTGCCCTACCAGCGGCTGGCCGAACGCGCGGGGGACCGGCGGCCCGCCAACTTCTCCCTGGCCTACGGCAACATGGGCGAGGTCCTGGACACCACCGACCTGCTGGTGACCGTCTCCTCGACCGCCGCCCTGGAGTCCCTGCACCGCGGCATCCCCACCGCCGTCCTCACCGATCTCGGCATCCGCGAGCCGCTGGGCAACCACTACTTCACCGGCTCCGGCTGCTTCGCCTCCTGGGACGAACTCGACGCCGGCCACCGGCCCGAGCCCGATCCCGCGTGGCTGGCCGACCAGGGCCTGGCCGCCGACCCGGAAGCGGCCTGGGGACCGGCCCGCGACCGGCTCGCCGCCCTGCTGGACGCGCCGCGCCCCGCCCTGACCCCGTACTACACCCGGCGCACCGCCCCCGGCTATCTGCCCGGCATCCTCGCCCGGCACGACACGGCGGCGCCCGCCGGCTCCCACCGGCTGCTGCGGCAGGCCGCCCGCGCCACCTACCGCACCGCGGCCCAGCGGATCGCCCCGATCATCCGGCGCTGGGGGCAGCTGTGACCCGGCCCGGCACCGACCACCCCGCCCCGCTCACCGACCCGTCAGGTCCGACCGACAGCGAGAGCCACCCCATGCCCAACGTCCTGGCCGTCATACCCGCGCGCGGAGGCTCGAAGGGGGTCCCCGGCAAGAACCTGGCGCCCATCGCCGACGCCCCGCTGGTGGTCCGCGCCGTCCGCGCCGCCCGCGCAGCCCGGCTGGTCGGACAGGTCGTGGTCTCCACCGACGACCCCGGCATCGCCGCCGTCGCCCGCGCCGCCGGCGCCGGCGTGGTCGAGCGCCCCGCGCGGATCTCCGGCGACACCGCCACCAGCGAGGCCGCCGTCCTGCACGCCATGGACACCGTCGAACAGCGCGAGGGCACCGCCCTGGACGTGGTGCTGCTGGTCCAGTGCACCAGCCCGTTCGTCACCGCCGACGACCTGGACGGCGTGGCGGGCGCCGTACTCGGCGGCGCCGACAGCGCCTTCACCGCCGCCCCCTTCCACGGCTTCGTCTGGCGCGAGGGCGAATCCGGCGGCCACGGCGTCAACCACGACAAGGCGTACCGCCCGCGCCGCCAGGACCGCCCGCAGGACTGGCTGGAGACCGGCGCCGCCTACGCCATGCGCGCCCCCGGCTTCCGTACCGAACGCCACCGCTTCTTCGGCCGCACCACCCTGGTGCCCGCCGACCCGGCCCGGGTCCTGGAGATCGACGACCCGCACGACCTGGACCGGGCCCGCGCGCTGGCCCCGCTGCTGGACGGCACCGCCGGCCGGCTCCCCACCCGCGCCGACATCGACGCGGTGGTCATCGACTTCGACGGCACCCAGACCGATGACCGGGTGCTGATCGACTCCGAAGGACGGGAACTGGTCGCCGTGCACCGCGGCGACGGCCTCGGCATCGCCGCCCTGCGCCGCGCCGGGCTGCCGCTGCTGATCCTGTCCACGGAACAGAACCCGGTCGTCGCCGCCCGGGCGCGCAAACTGCGCATCCCGGTCCTGCACGGCATCGACCGCAAGGACCTCGCACTCAAACAGTGGTGCGAGGAGCACGGCATCAACCCGCAGCGCGTGCTCTACGCCGGCAACGACGTCAATGACCTGCCCTGCTTCGGCCTCGTCGGCTGGCCGGTGGCCGTCGCCGGCGCCCATGACGTCGTCACCGCCGCCGCCCGCGCCGTCACCACCGCCCCGGGCGGATACGGCGCGATCCGCGAGATCGCCTCGTGGATCCTCGGAAAGGAACTCAGCACCTCATGACCACCAGCAACCGCCTCCGTCAGCTCGGCGACCGCGTCGTGGGCCCCGGCCGCCCCGTGTACGTCACCGGTGAGATCGGCATCAACCACAACGGCGACCTGGACAACGCCTTCGCCCTGATCGACGCCGCCGTCGAAGCCGGCTGCGACGCCGTCAAGTTCCAGAAGCGCACCCCGGAGATCTGCACCCCGCGCGACCAGTGGGACATCGAACGCGACACCCCCTGGGGCCGGATGACCTACATCGACTACCGGCACCGCGTCGAGTTCGACGAGGACGACTACGCCGCCATCGACGCGTACTGCAAGAAGCACAACATCCACTGGTTCGCGTCCCCGTGGGACACCGAGGCCGTCGCCTTCCTGGAGAAGTTCGACGTGCCCGCCCACAAGGTGGCCTCCGCCTCCCTCACCGACGACGAACTGCTGCGCGCCCTGCGCGCCACCGGCAAGACCGTCATCCTCTCCACCGGCATGTCCACGCCCGAGCAGATCCGGCACGCCGTCGAGGTCCTGGGCTCGCAGAACATCCTGCTCTGCCACGCCACCAGCACCTACCCGGCCAAGGCCGACGAGCTGAACCTGCGGGTCATCAACACCCTCCAGGGCGAGTACCCCAACGTCCCGATCGGCTACTCGGGACACGAGACCGGCCTCCAGACCACCCTGGCCGCCGTCGCGCTCGGCGCCGTCTTCGTCGAGCGGCACATCACCCTGGACCGCGCCATGTGGGGCTCGGACCAGGCCGCCTCCGTCGAACCGCAGGGCCTGGCCCGCATGGTGCGCGACATCCGCACCATCGAGGAGTCCCTGGGCGACGGCGTCAAGAAGGTGTACGACAGCGAGCTGGCGCCGATGAAGAAGCTGCGGCGCGTCAAGGGCGTGGTCGCCGAGGCCGGCGAGCGCGAGCCCGCGACCGTCTGACCGGCCGCGACACCTCAACCGAAGGGCGACGAAGATGACGACCGACGACACGCTGGCGTTCGCCGAGAGCCCGGTCCAGCTGCTCAACATACTGGAGTGGGCCCACATCCACCCCGGCCCCCGTACGGTCGTCATCCTGCCCCCGCACGACCCCACCTCCCGGGGCCAGCTGCGCCGGATGGCCCAGCTGGCCCGGGACGAGGGGCACCGGGTGCTGTGGCAGGAGGCACGCGGCGGGGCCCTGAAGCCCTCCCGCGCCCTGGCCGCCCTCGCCGGGCCGCTGCGCCGGGCGCAACTGCTGCTCATCGGGGACCCGTTCTCCCGCTATCTGCAACTGCTGCTGTCCATGGCCAGACGCTGCGACATCGTCGTGGTGGACGACGGCACCGCCACCATGGAGTTCACCGCGCAACTGGCGCGGGGCGAACGCCTGGTGCGCTGGCACCGCGCCGCACCCTCCGGCGCGCGCGCCGCGCTGTTCGCACCGGTCGCCAAGCGGGCGGTGCGGCGGCTGACCCCGGCCACCGGGGTGGGCGTGGAGGTGTTCACCGCGATGCCGGTGGATCCCCCCGAGGGCGTGGCCGTCACCGCCAACACCCTGGCCTGGACCCGGGACCGGTTCGGCCCGCCCCGGGTCGCGGACGGCGCCGACCTGGTCGGCACCTCCCTGGTGGAGACCGGGGTCCTGCACGAGGACCGCTATCTGGCGGCCGTCGCCGATCTGGCGGAACGGCACGCGGTGGCCCGCTACTACGCGCACCGCAAGGAGAGCGCCGAGAAGCTGCGCCGGGTGGAGCGCGAGGCGGGCCTGGAGATCGTCCGCCCCGACCTGCCGCTGGAACTGGTGGCGCGGCGCGGCCCGGTCGGCTCCAAGATCCTCAGCTTCCCCTCGACCGTGGTGCACACCCTGCCGCTGGTGCTGTCGGACACCGGCACCGAGATCGTGGTGTGCGACGTCTCGCCCGGCTGGTTCACCGACCGGGTGACCGAGCGGGCCAGCGGTTTCCTGTCCGCCGTCACCAGCACCGCGCGCGGTGCCCACGGGCTGAGCTTTCTCCCCGCCCCTCGATGAGGGGCGCCCCGAGACCCCGCCGCCGGATCAGAAGAAATAAAAAACAGTCATACCCAGTCAGTTGCGACCGTACGCGTTCCCGGCATGTGAAATCTCCGTGAGCGGCGCCGTTCCCGCGGCGAAACAGCGATAGTGTCGGATGCGTGAGTCAACAGCTGTCACCGGAGTCCGCCGGTGTGCTGAGCGATGCCCTGCGGCGCGAGCTGGTCGCGTTCCGCCGGGATCTCCACATGCACCCCGAGCTGGGCCACCAGGAGGTCCGTACCACCGCCGTCGTCAAGGAGCGCCTGGAGCGCGCGGGGCTCGCACCCCGCGTCCTCGACTGCGGCACAGGTCTGGTATGTGACATCCGCCCCGCCGGTGACGCGGGCCGCCTGCCGCTGCTGGCGCTCCGCGCCGACCTGGACGCGCTGCCGATCCCCGACACCAAGACCGTCGCGTACCGCTCCACCGTGCCGGGCCGCGCGCACGCCTGCGGCCACGACGTGCACACCACCGTGGTCCTCGGCGCCGGCCTGGTGCTCGCCGGGCTGGCCGCGCGCGGCGCGCTGCCGCAGCCGGTGCGGCTGATCTTCCAGCCCGCCGAGGAGGTGCTGCCCGGCGGCGCCACCGACGCCATCGACTCCGGGGTGCTGGACGGGGTGGGCCGCATCCTCGCGCTGCACTGCGACCCGAAGGTCGACGCCGGCCGCATCGGGCTGAAGACCGGCGCCATCACCTCCGCCTGCGACCGGCTGGAGATCCGGCTCACCGGCGACGGCGGCCACACCGCCCGCCCGCATCTGACCACCGACCTGGTCACCGCCGCCGCCCGGGTGATCACCGACGTGCCGGCCCTGCTGGCCCGCCGCGTCGACACCCGCGCCGGGCTCGCCGTCACCTGGGGCCGGCTCACCACCGGGCACGCCTCCAACGTCATCCCGCAGCGCGCCGAGATCTCCGGCACCATGCGCTGCCTGGAGCTGAGCGCCTGGCGGGCCGCCAAGGACCTGGTCGAGGAGGCGGTCGGCGAGGTCGCGCGGCTGCACCAGGCCAAGTACGAGATCGACTACATCCGGGGCGTCCCCCCGGTGGTCAACGAGGAGACGACCACCGCCCTGCTGGCCGCGGCCATGACCGAGCGGTTCGGCGCGGGCTCCGTGGAGCCCACCGAGCAGAGCCTGGGCGGCGAGGACTTCTCCTGGTACCTGGAGCAGGTGCCCGGCGCCATGGCCCGGCTCGGGGTCCGCGTCCCCGGCGACGGCGAGCGGCCCGGCGCCCCGCCGCGCGACATCCACCAGGGCGATTTCGACGTGGACGAGTCCGCGATCGGGGTCGGTGTGGAACTGCTCACCACCACCGCGCTCCTGGACGCTGCCGAGCGCCCCTGAGCGCCCCGGCGGCGCGACAGGACAACCGGCCCGGGTATCCGGCGCACCGCCCCGGGTGCCCGGGCCGGCACCCGGCGCAATGTTGCGTACCGATTGCGTTCACGACGATCTGATAACGGGACCTTAGCCCGGCTTTACCCCACATCTACGCGCGTTACGATCCCTGCAACAGCGCCGTAAGAGGCGCTTTCAGAACCGAAGGGATCGTCCTCTTGCGCCGCGCCTCCAAGCTCGCAGCCTCGGTCGCCGTCACCGCGGCCCTCGCTCTGACCGCCACCGCGTGCGGTGAGAGCTCCACCTCGTCCAACAACTCCGGCTCCGACGCGAAGGGCGACGCCGGTGTCGGCCTCGCCTTCGACGTCGGCGGCCGGGACGACCACTCCTTCAACGAGTCCGCAGCCCGCGGCCTGGACCGCGCCGAGGAGGAGCTGGGCATCTCCTTCAAGGAGATGACCGCCAAGAACGACGAGACCGAGGCCGACCGCGAGCAGCGGCTGACCTCCCTCGCCGAGAACGGCTACAACCCGATCATCGGTGTCGGCTACCTCTACGGCAGCTCGATCGAGAAGGTCGCCGCCCAGTACCCCGACATCACCTTCGGCGTGGTGGACTCGGTCGTCGAGGGCGACAACGTCTACAGCATGGTCTTCTCCGAGCACGAGGGCTCCTACCTCGCCGGGGTGGCCGCCGCGCTGAAGACCGAGAGCGGCCAGGTCGGCTTCATCGGCGGCGTGAACAACCCGCTGATCAACAAGTTCGAGGCCGGGTTCGTCCAGGGCGTCCTCGACACCAACGAGAACGAGGGCACCGACGTCTCCGTGGACGTCCAGTACCTCTACGAGGACAACGACGCCGGCTTCAACGACGTCGCCAAGGCCCGCGAGACCGCCGACGGCATGCTCGGCCGCGGCGCGGACATCATCTACACCGCCGCCGGCCAGTCCGGCCAGGGCTCCATCGAGACCGTCGCCGGTGTCGAGGGCGCCTGGGCGATCGGCGTGGACTCCGACGCGTACGAGCAGCCCGGCCTCGCCGAGTACAAGGACTCGATCCTCACCTCCGTGGTCAAGGGCGTGGACGTGGCCGTCTTCGACCTGATCAAGTCCGTGCAGGACGGCGAGCCGCTGAGCGGCCCGCACTCCTACAACCTGGAGGAGGGCGGCGTCTCGCTGGCCACCTCCGGCGGGTTCATCGACGACATCTCCGAGCAGATCGAGGCGGCCAAGGCCCGTATCGTCTCCGGTGAGGTCACCGTCCAGGAGACCCCGTAAGACAGTGACGGCCGCCCCCGGCGGGGCGGCCGTACGGGGCCGGTGGGGGAGCGATCCCCCACCGGCCCTCCGCGTCGCTATCACCGTCCCGCGCGAGGAGAGTGCGCCATCCCAGCCTCCAGCAGCTCCCCCGAGCCCAGCGGCACCACCCCGGCCGTTGAGCTGCGCGGGATCACCAAACGCTTCCCCGGCGTCGTGGCCAACCACGACATCGACATCACCGTGCGCAAGGGCACCGTGCACGCCCTCGTCGGCGAGAACGGGGCCGGCAAGTCCACGCTGATGAAGATCCTCTACGGCATGCAGAAGCCGGACGAGGGCACCATCACCATCGACGGCGAGCAGGTCTCCTTCGCCACCCCCGCCGACGCCATCGCGCGCGGCATCGGCATGGTGCACCAGCACTTCATGCTCGCCGACAACCTCACCGTCGCCGAGAACGTCGTCCTCGGCGCCGAGAAGCTGCACGGCATCGGCGCCGGCGCCCGCGCCCGCATCAAGGAGATATCCGACGCCTACGGCCTCGGCGTGCGCCCCGACCTGCTGGTCGAGGAGATCGGCGTCGCCGACCGGCAGCGGGTGGAGATCCTCAAGGTCCTCTACCGGGGCGCCAGGACCCTCATCCTGGACGAGCCCACCGCCGTCCTGGTCCCGCAGGAGGTCGACGCCCTCTTCGGCAACCTCCGCGAGCTGACCGCCGAGGGCCTGACCGTCATCTTCATCTCCCACAAGCTGGGCGAGGTGCTGTCCGTCGCCGACGACATCACCGTCATCCGGCGCGGTACGACGGTGGCCTCCGTCGAGCCCGCCGGCGTCACCCCCAAGCAGCTGGCCGAGCTGATGGTCGGCTCCGAACTGCCCACCCCGGAGACCCGCGAGTCCACCGTCACCGACCGCCCGGTCCTCACCGTCTCCGGGCTGCGGCTGTCCGGCACCGACTCCGACGGGGTACGGCGCGACGTGCTCGCCGACGTCGGCTTCACCATCCACGCCGGCGAGGTGCTGGGCATCGCCGGTGTCGAGGGCAACGGCCAGGCGGAACTCGTCGAGGCGATCATGGGCATCCGCACCGCCGACGAGGGCACCGTCACCCTGGACGGCGCCGACATCACCCGGCACCCCACCCGGCGCCGCCGCGAGGACGGCATCGGCTACATCCCCGAGGACCGGCACCGGCACGGGCTGCTCCTGGAGGCCCCGCTCTGGGAGAACCGGATGCTGGGCCACGTCACCCAGCGCCCCAACAGCAAGGGCCCCTGGCTGACCGCCCGGGACGCCCGCGCCGACACCGAGCGGATCGTGCGCGAGTACGACGTGCGCACCCCCGGCATCGACGTCACCGCGCGCTCGCTGTCCGGCGGCAACCAGCAGAAGCTGATCTTCGGCCGCGAGATGAGCCACGCGCCGAAGGTGCTGATCGCCGCCCACCCCACCCGGGGTGTGGACGTCGGCGCCCAGTCGCAGATCTGGGACCAGATCCGCGCCGCCCGCCGCGAAGGGCTCGCGGTGCTGCTGATCTCCGCCGACCTGGACGAACTGATCGGCCTCTCCGACAGCCTCCGCGTCATGTACCGCGGCCGGCTGGTCGCCGACGCCGACCCCGCCACCATCACCCCCGAGGAGTTGGGCACCGCCATGACCGGCGCCGCCACCGGCCACCTCGCGGGCGACGCCGCGACGGAGAACCCGTCATGAGCGCCGCGTCCGCCGTGACCGCCCGGATCAAGAACATCGACCGGGAGAAGATCGTCCTGGGCGTGGCCGCCCCGCTGCTGGCGATCGTCACCGCCGTCGTCATCACCTCGCTGGTGATGCTGGCCACCGGACAGAACCCGTTCCAGGCGTTCTCCGTGATGATCGACTTCGGCACCAAGAGCGACAGCCAGGTCTGGATCATCAACAAGGCGATCCCGTACTACCTGTCCGCCGTCGCGGTCGCCATCGGCTTCCGGATGAACCTCTTCAACATCGGGGTCGACGGCCAGTACCGGGTCGCCGCCTTCTTCGCCGCCGCCGTCGGCGGTGCGCTGGCGCTGCCCGGCATCGTGCAGATCCCGGTGATCATCCTCACCGCCATGCTGGTCGGTGCCCTGTGGGCCGGGATCGCCGGCTACCTCAAGGCCACCCGGGGCGTCAGCGAAGTGATCACCACGATCATGCTGAACTTCATCGGCGGCTCCCTCATCGGCTACTTCCTGAAGGAGGGCCGGCTCGCCGAGCGCGAGGGGAACCTGATCCACACCAAGGACATCCCCGACTCCAGCTACTTCTTCGAGATCCCCACCAGCGTCCAGCCGATCTACGGCACCATCGTGATCGCCGTCGCGGTCGGCATCGGCTACTGGTTCCTGCTCAGCCGCACCCGCTTCGGCTACGACCTGCGGGCGGTCGGCGCCTCCGAGTCCGCCGCCGAGGCGTCCGGGGTGTCCGTCAAGCGCACCGTGATCACCACGATGCTGCTCTCCGGAGCGGTGGCCGGCCTGGTCGGCATGCCCACCCTGCTGAACATCTCCGGCAACTACGGCAACGACTTCCCCACCGGCATCGGCTTCACCGGCATCGCCATCGCCCTGCTGGGCCGCAACAGCGCGATCGGCATGGCGTTCGCCGCGCTGCTGTGGGGCTTCCTGGAGCGCACCGGCAACCAGCTGGAGTTCGAGGGTTACGCCCAGGAGATCGTCGGCGTGATGCAGGGCGTGATCGTGCTGTCCGTCGTCGTCGCCTACGAACTCGTCCGCCGCTGGGGCATCAAGCGCCAGCAGCGTTTCGTCGGAGAACAACTCGCCGCCCAGGCCCAGGCACGGAAAGACGCGGAGGTGACGGCGTGACCACCACCGTGGAGACCCCCGCCGGAAAACCCGAGGGCGACCAGCGCAAGGGCAGGGCCGAGGCCGGCTCGCGCCGTCGGCTGACCTACCCGAAGGTCCTGCTGCTGATAGCGGCGGGCCTGGTCCTGCTGTCCGTGGTGCGGATGGTGACCGGCGCCGACTCGCTCACCGCCACCAGCCAGTGGTCCAGTGCCCTCAGCTTCGCCGTCCCGATCGGCCTGGCGGGCCTGGGCGGCCTGTGGGCCGAGCGCGCCGGTGTCGTCAACATCGGGCTCGAAGGCATGATGATGCTCGGCCTGTTCGCGGCCGGCTGGATCGGCTGGCAGTACGGGCCCTGGGCCGCGGTGCTGGCCGGCATCGTCGGCGGTGTGCTGGGCGGTCTGGTGCACGCGGTGGCCACCGTCACCTTCGGTGTGGACCACATCGTCTCCGGTGTCGCCATCAACATCCTGGCGCTCGGTGTGGTGCAGTTCCTCGCCAAGCTGTGGTTCGGCGCCGAGGGCAGCGAGGCCAAGCTGAACGGCGGCAACGACAAGCAGTCCCCGCAGATGGAGGTGCTGGAGCCGTTCTCGGTGCCCGGCGTCGCCGACTGGCTGGGCAGCCTCGCCGACAAGCGCTGGTTCCTGATCTCCGACCTGGCCGGCATCGTGCGGGCCGGCGTCAACAACGTCTCGTGGCTGACGCTGCTGGCCGTGCTGCTGTTCGCCGGCACCTATCTGGTGCTGTGGAAGACCTCCTTCGGGCTGCGGCTGCGTTCCTGCGGCGAGAACCCGCAGGCCACCGAGTCGCTCGGCGTCAACGTGTACGCGTACAAGTACATGGCGCTGGCGGTCTCCGGCGGTCTGGCGGGCCTGGGCGGCGCGTACCTGGCGGTGCTGATCCGCATGTACCAGGACGGCCAGACCGGCGGGCGCGGCTATCTGGGCCTGGCCACCATGATCTTCGGCAACTGGCGCCCCGGCGGCGTCGCCACCGGCGCCGGCCTGTTCGGCTTCATGGACGCGCTCCAGACCCGGGACGGCGGGGCCACCGTGCACGCCACGCTGCTGCTGTTCGCGCTCGCGCTGGCCGGGGTCGCCCTGTGGCAGCTGTGGCGCGGCAAGCGGCTGACGGCGCTGGTCGTCGCGGTGGTCGGAGCGGCGCTGTGGATCTGGTACGCCACCACTGACACGATGCCGCTGGAGCTGGTGAGCGCCAGCCCGTATCTGACGACGCTGCTGGTGCTGACCCTGTTCGCCCAGCGGTTGCGGACCCCGAAAGCGGTGGGCAAGCCCTACCGGAGAGGCGAGGGCGGCTAGATGGCGGACGCACCGGAGGTGGACTGGGAGGCGCTGCGCGAGCGGGCCAGGGAGGTCATGGGCCGGGCGTACGCCCCCTACTCCCGCTACCCGGTGGGTGCCGCCGCCCTCGTGGACGACGGCCGTACGGTGGTCGGCTGCAATGTGGAGAACGCCTCCTACGGGGTGGGCCTGTGCGCCGAGTGCGGCCTCGTCTCCACGCTGCACGCCACCGGCGGCGGCCGGCTCACCCACTTCACCTGCGTCAACGGCAAGGGGGAGATCATCACCCCCTGTGGCCGCTGCCGGCAGCTGCTGATGGAAAACGGCGGGCCCGGGCTGCTGGTGGACACCCCCACCGGCGGCATCCGGCCGCTGTCCGATCTGCTCCCCGAATCCTGGAACTTCTGAACCCCATGAGCCACGACGCCATCACCGTCATCCGTGCCAAGCGGGACGGCGGCACGCTGACCTCCGACCAGATCGACTGGATCATCGACGCCTACACCCGGGGCGAGGTGGCCGACGAGCAGATGTCGGCGCTGGCGATGGCGATCCTGCTGAACGGCATGGACCGGGCCGAGATCGCCCGCTGGACGGCGGCGATGATCGCCTCGGGGGAGCGGATGGACTTCTCCTCCCTGCCGCTGCCGACCACCGACAAGCACTCCACGGGCGGGGTCGGCGACAAGATCACCCTGCCGCTGGCCCCACTGGTCGCGGCGTGCGGCGCGGCCGTACCGCAGCTGTCCGGGCGGGGCCTGGGCCACACCGGCGGCACCCTGGACAAGCTGGAGTCGGTGCCCGGCTGGCGGGCCCGGCTGTCCAACGACGAGATGCTGGCGGTGCTGCGCGAGGCGGGCGCGGTGATCTGCGCGGCGGGCGACGGGCTGGCCCCGGCCGACCGCAAGCTGTACGCGCTGCGCGATGTGACCGGCACGGTGGAGTCGATCCCGCTGATCGCCTCCTCGATCATGTCGAAGAAGATCGCCGAGGGCACCGGCGCGCTGGTGCTGGACGTGAAGGTCGGCTCCGGCGCGTTCATGAAGACGGAGGCCGACGCCCGCGAACTGGCCGAGACCATGGTCGGGCTCGGCACCGACCACGGGGTGCGGACGGTGGCGCTGCTCACCGACATGTCCACGCCGCTGGGCCTGACCGCCGGGAACGCGCTGGAGGTGCGCGAGTCGGTCGAGGTGCTGGCGGGGGGCGGCCCGGCCGATGTGGTGGAGCTGACGCTGGCGCTGGCCCGGGAGATGCTGGACGCGGCCGGGCTGACGGACGCCGACCCGGCCCGGGCGCTGGCGGACGGCACCGCGATGGACCACTGGCGCCGGATGATCCGCGCCCAGGGCGGCGACCCGGACGCCCCGCTGCCGGTGGCGCGCGAGACGCAGGTGCTCACCGCGCCCGCCTCCGGCACGCTGCGGCGGCTGGACGCGTACGCGGTCGGGGTGGCGGCGTGGCGGCTGGGCGCGGGCCGGGCCCGCAAGGAGGACCCGGTGCAGGCGGGCGCGGGCATCGAACTGCACGCCAAGCCGGGGCAGCCGGTGGTGGCGGGCCAGCCGCTGCTGACGCTGCACACGGACACCCCGGAGCGGTTCCCGGCAGCGCTGGAGGCGCTGGCGGGCGACGCGATCGAGGTGAGCGACGCGGCGGGCGCGGCGCAGACGGTCCCGGCGACGATCCTGGACAGAATCGCGTAAAGCCCGCCAAGATCCGCCGGACAGGCCCTAACACCTTCACCGGTATGTGGTCAACCCTTTGCCATCATCGTCAACGATGGTGTGTACCCTGAGGGACGGTCTTGACGGAACGGCACGGTGGGAGGTGTGGCTGCGATGCGCAGTGAACCCCCCAGTCACCATCCGCCGCGCCGCGCCGGTCCGCCGCCCAGGTAGCCATGGCCTCCCCTGGGGCGACCGGCGTGTGCGCGCCCTGAGCCTGCCGCCTGTTCGCGCCGAACCTTCCCAGGGGGACCTCCCGTCATGACGCATCTGCCTGCCCTGATCGAGGACCACGACCTCGCGGGCGCCCTCGAATGGCTGGAGACCCAGCCGCCGTACGCCATCGCCGACGAGCTGGCGCGGATGGACGCCGTCAAGTCCGTCATCAGTTTCCGGCTGCTCGACAAGGACCGGGCGCTGGAGGTCTTCGAGGAGCTGGACCCGGTCGACCAGCAGCAGATCCTCCAGGGGCTGCGCGACCAGGCGTTCCGCGAGCTGGTGGAGCACATGGACCCGGACGACCGGGCCCGGATGCTGAAGGAGGCGCCGGCCAAGGTCGCGCAGCGGGTGCTGGCCGGGCTGAGCGCGCACGAGCGGCAGATGACGGCCGCGCTGCTCGGCTATCCGGAGGGCTCGGTCGGCCGCTACATGACGCCGGAGACGGTGGCGCTCCAGCAGGACCTGACGGTGGCTCAGGCGCTGGAGACGGTACGGCGGCGCGGGGCGCGGGCGGAGACCATCTACACGCTGCCGGTGGTGGACGCCGGGCGCCGGCTGACCGGCATCGTGGAGCTGCGCGAGCTGGTGCTGAGCGAGCCGGAGACGATGGTCGCGGCGCTGGTGGTGACCGAGGCACCGAAGGCGCGGGCGACCGAGCGCGCCGAGGACGCGGCCCGGCTGATGCGCGAGACGAATGTGCTCGATCTGCCGGTGGTGGACAGCGAGGACCGGCTGGTGGGCCTGCTGACCAGCGACGACGCCTTCGAGGTCATCGAGGCGGCGGACACCGAGGACGTGGCGCGGCAGGCCGGTGCCGAGCCGCTGGAGCGGCACTACATGTCGGCGAGCGTCTTCCAGCTGTCCCGCACCCGGGTGATGTGGCTGATGCTGCTGCTGGTGGCGGCCATTCTGACGGTGATGGTGACCCGGGCGTTCGAGGGCGAGCTGGAGTCGGTGACGCAGCTGGCGCTGTTCATCCCGCTGCTGATCGGCGCGGGCGGCAACGCGGGCGCGCAGGCGGCCACGGCGGCGGTGCGGGCGCTGGCGGTCGGCGAGGTGCGGGTGTCGGATCTGCTGAAGGTGATCTGGCGCGAGTGCCGGACGGGCCTGTTGCTGGGGTCGATGCTGGCGGTGGTGGGGCTGCTGGTGGGCTCGCTGTTCGTGGGCTGGGACGTGGCGGCGGTGATCGCCCTGACGCTGATCGTGATCTGCGCCTGGGCCTCGACGGTGGGCGGCACGATGCCGCTGCTGGCGAAGCGGCTGCGCATCGACCCGGCGGTGGTCTCGGCGCCGATGGTGACGACGCTGGTGGACGCGACCGGGCTGGTCATCTACTTCTCGATCGCCAAGGTGATCCTGGGCATCTGAGCCGGGTTCGTGCGGCGGGTCCGGAACCGGGGCGGGGGCGCGTGGCGTCGTGTCATGCGCAGGAGAAGGAGCCAGCACACATGAACAACGGCTACGGCGGTTACGGCGGCGGCTACGGGGGCCCGCCGCCCGGGTACGGAGCACCGCACGCCCCTCAGCCGTCTCCGCGGCGCGACAACACACTGAAGGGGACGCTCGGTACGGCGGCGGCTTTCGTGGCGCTGGCGGCGATCGTGATCCCGATCGGGATGAACAGCGACAGCGGCGGGGGCCCGGACGCGGGCGCGCTGCCCGAGGCGCCGAGCCTGGAGCTGCCGGACGGCGCGGACCTCGGCGCGGACGGCGGCGGGTTCGGCGACCCGGCCGGCCCGGACGGCGGCGGGGGCGGGGAGGGCGGCAGTACGCCGATGGATCCGCTCTCGGAGGCGTTCTTCGCGGTGCAGGCCGGGGACTGTCTGGCCAACTACCAGACGGACAACAGCGGCACCTGGAACGACGAGACGCCGCAGCGGGTGGACTGCGCGGCGGACGACGCGTATCTGAAGGTGACGCAGACCACCGGGGACTACGAGATCTGCGACGACGGCTGGGTGAGCAACGGCACCACCTGGAACCACTCCTGGACGGACGAGGAGACCTGGGAGACGACGAGTCACAATCTGTGCGTGGTGCGGCAGTACCGGGTCGGTGAGTGTCTGATGTCGGAGCAGTCCGGCAGCGGCGACAGCGCGGTGATGACCACCGGGCTGATGTCCGCGATCAACTGCTCGGCCGCCCAGGTGCCGGCGCCGTACAACCAGATCATGCAGGTCAGCAGTGTGCCGGCGGCGAACGGCGACTACTCGGGCGATGTCTGCCGGCAGGGAGCGAACGACTACAACACCTACTGGTACCAGAACCTGGACGGTGGCGACGGCGACGTGCTCTGCATGACGGTGTACGGGAGCTGAGCGTCCGTACGGCCCGGTCGGGTCCGGTCCGGTCCCGTTCAGCGTCCGCCGGGGGCGCCGAGCGGGACCATCGCGTCCCTGACCTCCGACAGCAGCAGCCGCATGGCCTCCTCGGCGTCCTGGTGCCGGGCGTCGGCGACGGCGAGGGCGACCGCCTCGTGCAGGTCGAGCGCTTCGGGGACGGGGCGGTCGGGCATCAGCCCGAGCTGGGTACGGCCGCGCAGCACGGCGGCGACCACGTCGGTGAGGGCGGCGAACATCTCGTTGCCGCTGGCCCGCAGCACCAGTGAGTGCAGCTCGACGTCGAGGTCGTTGAACGGGTCGAGCCGGCCGGCCTCGCCCAGCGGGCGCATGGCGGTGGCCAGTTCGACCAGCCGGGCGCGTTCGGCGGCGCCCGCGTGCCGGGCCGCGGCGGCGGCGGCCAGCGGCTCGACGGCGATCCGCAGTTCGGTGAGCGAGCGCAGCTGGGAGTCGCGCCCGGGGCCGGCGAGCCGCCACCAGATGACGCGGGGGTCGTAGACCTGCCAGGAGGCGGTCGGCCGCACGGTGATGCCGACCCGGCGGCGGGAGACGACCAGCCCCTTGGACTCCAGGAGCCGCATGGTCTCGCGGGCGACGGTGCGGGAGACGTCGAAGCGTTCCTGGATGGTGTCCAGGGTCAGGACGCGCCCCTCCTCCAGCACGCCGGAGGTGATCTCCAGGCCGAGGGTGTCCAGCACCGAGTGGTGTTTGGACTCGCCGTTGCCCGTGCCGTTGCCCCTGTTGTGCTCGCTGTTCATCCCCACCCCGGAAGCCTATCCCGAGGCCATGCGCGGCCGGTGACCCACCGCAGGCGGAGAGGTACGCACCGCCATGGCGCTGTGAGGTGCGTCGCGGGGACTTCCCCTGCCCGAAAGATTGGTGTTACCTTTCCGCTCAATTGGTAACACCTTTCAGTGAGGAGAGGCCGATGTCGCCGACCGCACTCGTGGTCATGGGAGTCTCGGGAGCCGGCAAGACCACCGTCGCCGGACTCCTCGCCGACCGCTTGAGCTGGCCCATGGCGGAGGCCGATCTGCTCCACCCGCAGGCCAACATCGACAAGATGGCGGCCGGCACCCCCCTCACGGACGCCGACCGGCTCCCCTGGCTCGGCATCATCCGCGACTGGATCACCGTCCGGGCCGAACAGGGCGAATCCGCCGTCGTCGCCTGCTCCGCGCTCAAGCGCGGCTACCGCGACCTGCTGCGCGAGGCCAACGCCCGCGTCCGCTTCGTACACGTGGCCGGCACCCGCGAGCTCATCGCCGGACGCCTCCACCTGCGCACCGGGCACTTCATGCCGCCGTCCCTGCTGGACTCCCAGTTCGCCGACCTGGAACAGCTCCAGGACGACGAGGACGGCGTCACCGTCGATCTGCGCCGCACCCCCGAGCAGATCACCGACGACGCGCTGGCCGCCCTCGGCCTGCGCCCCGCCCCCCAGGGCTGACCCCGGGCCCGACCCGTACGTCCCCCTCCCCCCGACCCACCCGTCCCGAAGGCAACGGAGCTTCCGCATGGACACCTGGACTCAAACGATGGGCGCCGGCCCACTGCTGGCGATAGCCGCCGGCGCCATCGCCGTACTGCTCTTCCTGATCATGAAGCTGCGGGTGCACGCCCTGCTGGCGCTCATCGTGGTCAGCCTGCTGACCGCGTTCGCCACCGGCATCCCCTCCGCGCACGTGGTCGACACCCTGGTCCAGGGCTTCGGCTCCACCCTCGGCGGCGTCGCCCTGCTCGTCGGACTCGGCGCCATCCTCGGCCGGCTGATCGAGGTCAGCGGCGGCGCCCAGGCGCTCGCCGACGCCCTCATCCGGCGCTTCGGCGAGGACCGCGCCCCGCTCGCACTGAGCCTGGCCTCACTCCTCTTCGGCTTCCCGATCTTCTTCGACGCCGGCCTCGTCGTCATGCTGCCGATCGTCTTCACCGTCGCCAGGCGGCTCGGCGGCGGCATCCTGCGGTACGGGCTCCCGGTGGCCGGCGCGTTCTCCGTGATGCACATCTTCGTGCCGCCGCACCCCGGCCCCGTCTCGGCCTCCGAGCTGATGGGCGCCGACATCGGCCTGGTGATCCTGCTCGGTCTGGTCATCGCCGTCCCCACCTGGTACGTCACCAGCTACCTCTTCGGCCTGTGGGCCGGCAAGCGCTTCGTCCTGCCCGTGCCGGACATCCTGACCGGCGGCGAGCAGGCCGAGCACGACAAGAACCCGCCGTCCCCCGGCACCGTCATCGGGCTGCTGATGCTCCCGCTCGTCATGATCTTCGCCAACACCGGCCTGGACATGGCCCGCGCCGCCGGCTGGGTGGACGGCGACGCCGGCTGGTTCCAGTTCTCCCGGGCCATCGGCGCCACCCCGATCGCGCTGCTCGTCACCGTGCTGGTCACCAGCTACGTGCTCGGCACCCGGCGCGGACGCGGCGGCGAGGTCATCGAGAAGCTCGCCGACTCCGCCCTCGGCCCCATCGCCTCCATCGTCCTGATCACCGGCGCCGGCGGCATGTTCGGCGGGGTGCTGCGCGCCAGCGGCATCGGTGACGCGCTCTCCGACTCCCTCTCCGACCTCGGCCTGCCGGTCATCGTGGTGGGCTTCCTGGTCGCCGCCGCGCTGCGCATCGCCCAGGGCTCGGCCACCGTCGCGCTCATCACGGCGGCCAGCCTCATCCAGGGCGTCGTGCTGGACGGCGGCTTCAACTCCGTCGAGGTCGCGGCCATCGTGCTGGCCCTGGCCGCCGGCTCCGTCGTCGCCAGCCACGTCAACGACTCCGGCTTCTGGCTGGTGGGCCGCTTCATGGGCATGGACGTGAAGACCACGCTGCGCACCTGGACCGTGCTCCAGACGCTCATCGGCGTGATGGGCTTCGGCATGGCGGTCGGCATCTACGCCATCGCCTGACCCGCGCGGCCGGGTCCTGATCCCGGCCGCGCGGCAGTCCTGTGGTGACGGGGCGGCGGGATCGGCGACGATCGCGCCGCCCCGTTCTCCTTGTCCGGCCCGTCCTCCCGGTCCGGCCCCTTACTGGAGGCCCAGACTCATCCACCGCTCCGGCCGGGCCAGCGGCGCGAAACCCACCTTCCTGTACACCCCGTGCGCGTCCTCGGTGCACAGCATGATCCGGCGCAAACCGTACGGAGCCAGCTCGTCCCGCACCGCCCGCGCCAGCTCCGTCCCCAGCCCCCGCCCGCGCGCCGCCGGAGCCACGTACACATCGCACAGCCACGCGAACGTCGCCCGGTCCGTCACCACCCGGGCATAGCCGACCTGCGCCCCCGACGCCGCCTCGTACACCCCGAAGTTCAGCGACCCGGCGATCGCCGCGTCCTGCTTCTCCCGGCTGCGCCCCCGCGCCCAGTACGCGTCCGTCGACAACCAGGGGGTGTCTGATGGATCCCGCCTGGCCCGCGTGCCCTGGCACGGCACCTCGCTGCGTTGTCGGGCACGACCGAGTAGCCCACTACGAGGCCGACCCTCCGCCTTGCGATGCACCGCACCAGACCACGCGGGCCTGACCGGCGCTATCCATCAGACACCCCCTGGCGGTGCACCAGCGCGGCATCGACCCGGGCCGGGTCCGTGGAGATCTCATAGCCGTCCATGCGGCGATTATTCGGTACCCGTCACCACGCCCACCAGCGAATATGGCCCCCATGACCGAGACCCTGCCCCCCGACTGGGAACGCCGCAGCGCCGAGCTGTGGGCCGCCCTCGACGACCACACCGATCCCGCCGCGTTCCGCGCCGCCGTCGACGCCCTGGCCGGCGAACTGCCACCCGGCAGCGCGGTCGCCGACTTCGAACGCGGCTGTGCGTACGACTCCACCGGCCACCCCGACCGCGCCGTCGAGCACTACCGGCGGGCCCTGGCCACCGGCGGCCTGCCCGGCGAACGCCGCCGCCGCGCCGTGATCCAGCTCGCCAGCTCGCTGCGCAACCTGGGCCGGCCGCAGGAGAGCGTGGACCTGCTCACCGCCGAACTGAACGCCGGCTCCGACCACCTGGACGACGCCGTACGCGCCACCCTCGCCCTCGCGCTGACCGGCGTCGGGCGGGAGCGGGAGGCGGTCTCCGTCGCCCTCACCGCCCTCGCCCCGCATCTGCCGCGCTACCAGCGGTCGATGGCGAACTACGCCCGGCTGCTGGTGGAGGACGCACAGCCGCCACCCGGACCGGGCAGCCCCTGATCGCCGGACAGGAACCGCAGGTGCAGCACGCTGCGCGCGTTCGTCTCCCGGAGCCTGCGCAGGAGATCCCTCCAGCGCCGCTGCTGCTCACTCTCCGGCACCCGCGGCCGGCCACCGGGCGAGACCGGAACCGGCCGGGCCGGCCCGTCGTCGTCCCCGCGGCCGGTCCCCGGCTCGATGTACGGCGCAGCCATCACAGCGGGCAGACGTACCCCCGCCCGTCCCGGCTCATTCCTCGGCCCCGCGCGGTCACTCCTTGCTCCGCACCTCGCCCAGCGGGTGCGGGTCCTCGGCCGGAGCGGTGGCCGCCGACCGCCGGCCGGCCGCGTCGCCACCGAGCACGGCCCGCAGATACGCGGTGGTGAGCCGCTGGACGACGCCGACCCGGGCCGGGTCCTCGTCGGTCGTCTCGGCGGCCTCGTAGCCACTGACCCCGCCGAGCGAGTGCTCCGCCCCGTACAGCGTGAGCAGGCTCTTGCTCCCCGGGCTGTGGGTGTACCCGTCGGTGAACCAGTCGGGGCCGCGCGTGGAGAGCGGGGAGTCGTCCCGGTCCCCGGCCACCAGGAGCGCCGGCGCGCTCATGGCCGCGAACGACGGCCGCATGAAAGGGAGGTGCTGCGCGGCGAACGGGGAGAGGCTGTCGCCCAGCCCGGTCAGTGCGAGCAGGACACCCGCCGTGACCCGGGGGTCGGACAGGTCCTCGCCCGGAACGCCGTCGGCGTCCAGGACGCGGGCGCCCAGCAGTGTGCTCGCGGTCTGGGCGCCCCAGGAGTGGCCGGCCACGGCGATCCGGCCGTGATCGACACGGCCGCCGAGCCCGGGCAGGGCGGCCTCCAGGGCGTCGAGGCCGTCCAGGACCCGGGTCAGATCCGTCACCCGGTGGCGCCAGATGTGCGGGGTGCGGGGATCCTCGGCGGGGAGGCCGAGCG
Source organism: Streptomyces harbinensis (assembly GCF_900116145.1). Taxonomy (GTDB): domain Bacteria; phylum Actinomycetota; class Actinomycetes; order Streptomycetales; family Streptomycetaceae; genus Streptomyces; species Streptomyces carpaticus. Next base: position 69,156 of record NZ_FPAB01000013.1, read on the forward strand.
TCCGGGAGTCCAGGTGGGTGGGGCGCAGCACCACGAAGCCCTGGGCGGCCCAGTGGTCGGCGAGCGGCGCGTAGCCGTTCATCGACTGGCCGAAGCCGTGCGAGAAGACGATCACCGGGAGCCGGTCGCCGGTGGCGGGGGCGGAGACCCGGACCTGGAGGTCCGTGCCGCGCCCGGGGGCGGGCAGGACGACGGGGGCGGCGTCGAGCACGGTGGCGGGAACGGGCGGGGCGGCGGGGGAGGACGGGGACATGGCGGGACCTTCCTGGGGGACTTCCGGTGCGGTTCCGGTGGGTTCCGGGTGGCGGCTCCGGCCGGTGGGCACGGCTTGGCCGTCGTGCGCCGGTCTGCCAGAATGCAGAAACGGAACGACGCTCCGAAACGATACGGAGCGCTGTTCCGCTTTGCAAGTGACCCGGAAGGAACGACGGTGAACGCCAGCGATCAGGGCACGGGAAGCACCTCCGGACCGAAGCGCAAGGACGCCCGCCGCAACCAGCGGACCCTGCTGGACGCCGCCGCCGCGGCCTTCGTCGACGCGGGCGTCGAAGCACCGGTCCGGGACATCGCGGCCCGCGCGGGCGTCGGCATGGGCACGATCTACCGCCACTTCCCGACCCGCGCGGACCTCATCATCGCCGTCTACCGCCACCAGGTGGACGCCTGCGCCGAGGCCGGCCCGGCCCTGCTGGAGAGCAGCCCCACGCCGTACGCCGCGCTGGAGGAGTGGATCGGCCTCTTCACCGACTTCCTGGTCACCAAACACGGACTCGCCGCCGTGCTCCAGCCCGACAACCCCCAGTTCGAAACGCTGCACGCCTCCTTCCTGGACCGGCTCGTGCCCGTGTGCGACCAGCTGCTCGACGCGGCGGCCGACCACGGCGAGATCCGCCCCGGCTACGCCGGCATCGAACTCATGCGGGGCGTCGGCAACCTCTGCATCGGCGCCGGCACCGACCCCCGCTACGACGCGCGGCGCATGGTCGCCCTCCTCATCGCGGGACTGCGCCGCCCGGCCGGGAACGGTGCGCCCGCCGACCGTTGATCATGCTCTCGGCAGGCGCTTGCCCGGGCGTGCCGGGTGTGAGACGTTGAGAAAGAGCCCCCGGTCAGGCGGGCTCCCGGACGAGGGGTGCCGTACCCGGAGTGCGACAAGACGGCCCGTTGGAGGGCTGTCATGGCATGGCTGATTCTGGTGATCTCGGGTGCCCTGGAAGCGGTGTGGGCCACCGCACTCGGCAAGTCCGAAGGCTTCAGCCGCCTCACCCCGACCATCGTCTTCGCCGTCGGCCTCGCGGGCAGCATGGCCGGCCTCGCCTTCGCGATGCGTGACCTCCCGATCGGGACGTCGTACGCGGTCTGGGTGGGCATCGGCGCCACCCTCACCGTCCTGTACGCCATGGCCACCGGCGACGAATCGGTGAGCGCGGCGAAGATCCTCTTCCTGACCATGATCGTCGGCGGCGTCGTCGGTCTGAAGGCCGCCCACTGACGAGGGTTGGTTGCGAGGTTGCTCCTGGTTCGGTTGTCGGGTGCGGGTTCATGCGGCACGGGAGGGTGGGCCCGCACCTTTCGTGTCCCCATGCCCTGTACGTGCTTGCGGGGTTGGGGTTACGACAAGGCAGCGGCGGGAGGGGTGGGGTGGTGGGTGGCCCCGCCGTCGTGACCGAGGCGGCTGCTCGACCCGATGCGGGTTCCGCCTGCCCGGCGCAGGGACTGACCAGTGGTCTTGGGACGGTTCGTGGGTGGGGGTCCGCGTAGCGCGCACCTGCCCTGGCCGCACGTCCGTGCGGTACTCCCCGCGCGCTGGGCTGATGCGCTCGCGGATGATCCACCATCGCTCCGCCCGGGCCCGGCGACCGCCGCGCCACCTGACGCGGGGCCCACCGGTTTCGCCCCCGACGCCCATCCCGGACCGGGGTTGGCCGTGTCACGGGCACCAGCTGCCGCGAACGGGCGGCGTTCCTGCGTACCGCAGAGGACTACCAGCTCCGCAAGCTGACCGCCGAGCAGCGCGAGACGCACTGGCTCGGACCGGGGCCTGCCAGCGAACAGACCCTCGCTGCCACCGAGGCCCGCCTGGGCACCCGGTTGCCGCCCAGTCTGCGCACCTTCCTGTCCGTCACCGATGGCTGGTACGGAGTCGGCGGCTGGATCGAGTTGGTGCGTCCGTGCAGGAAGATCGACTGGCTGCGCAACACCGCCTCGGGTGAGCGGCTGATCGAGCTGTACTCGGAAGCCGATCGACAGGACGAACTCGCCGACCTCTTCCGCAACGCCCTGATGATCGCCGGTGGGGAAGACCTCTGGTTGCTCGACCCCACTGACGTCCGGCCGGATGGTGAGTGGGCCGCCCACGAGTTCGAGCCGAAGTACGGAGAGGCCGAGAGGTACGCCGACTTCTCCGCGCTGTTCCACGCGAGCATGTTGCTGATGACCGAAGAAGGCTGAGGTCAGTCGGGCAGGTTGCCGTTGCCGCCCAGGTTCGCCACCATGCGGCGCAGGACGTTGACCGTGGTCACGTAGTCGGCTGTGGTTATGCCCTCGTGCACCCGGTCATGCACTCGCCGGTTCCGCGTCCTGGCCCGCAGGCGCCCCGCCGCACCGGCGTCGGTCAGAGTCAGCCCCTCGGCGTCCTCCGTTATCCACCCCCGGTTCAGCAGGTCGTCGAAGACACCGTCGAAGTCCGTGTCCTGGTCGTCGTACGGGCTCAACCGCTCGATCAGCGCCGACCGGGTCCACGCGCCGGGCCTTCCCGCGACATGGTTGAGCGTCCACCAATGGGGCTGGGTAAGGTCTTCCACCGCCAGTTCGGCCCGGATGGCACCGACCACTCGACGGTAGGTCTCGCCACTCCACGCACCGATGGGCTGTGCCGCCAGCTCATTCTGCGGGTACTCCTTGATCGCCACGGTGACTCCCTTTCTCGTGCTCGTTCAAGGCGACCGTAGAAACTCAAGCTCACTTGAAGTCAAGGCGATTGGGCGAAACTCGTCGCGAACGTCGGGGTTCCATCCCCGGGATCGCTCTCGGCGGCCTTTCCGATCGGGCCGGGGCGCTGTTCTCTCCGCATCTGATCGTTTCGCTGATCGGGGATGATCACGCCCACGAAAGTGAGGGAAAAGTGTCACCCCGGCCCGTTCGCGGCAGCTGGTGCCCGTGACACGGCCAACCCCGGTCCCGGATGGGCGTCGGGGGCGAAACCGGTGGGCCCCGCGTCAGGTGGCGCGGCACCCGACCACCCCGGGCGGAGCGATGGTGGATCATCCGCGAGAGCATCAGCCCAGCGAACCCGCAGCACCGCACGGACGTGCGGCCAGGGCAGGTGCGCGCTACGCGGACCCCCACCCACGAACCGTCCCAAGACCACTGGTCAGTCCCTGCGCCGGGCAGGCGGAACCCGCATCCGCACGAGCAGCCGCCTCGGTCACGACGGCGGGGCCACCCACCACCCCACCCCTCCCGCCGCTGCCTTGTCGTAACCCCAACCACGAGAGCACGTACAGGGCATGGGGACACGAAAGGTGCGGGCCCACCCTCCCGTGCCGCATGAACCCGCACCCGACAACCGAACCAGGAGCAACCTCGCAACCAACC
>NZ_FPAB01000020.1 GCF_900116145.1 Streptomyces harbinensis
CGACAGGTCGGCACGTACAAACTGCTCGGCAAGCTCGGCGAGGGCGCCATGGGCCAGGTCTATCTGGCCCGGTCGTCGCGCGGGCGCACCGTCGCCGTCAAGCTCATCCGCAACGAACTCGCCGGCCACCCCGACTTCCGGCGCCGCTTCCAGGCGGAGATCGAGGCGGCCACCCGCGTCGGCGGACAGTGGATCGCGCCCGTACTGGACCACGACTCCACCGGCGAGTTCCCCTGGGTCGTCACCGACTACATCGCCGGCCCGTCCCCGCACACCGTGGTCAGCTCCAGCTACGGCCCGCTGCCCGAGCACAGCGTCCGCCATCTCGCCGGCGGCCTCGCCCAGGCGCTGCGCGACATCCACGGCGCCGGCCTCATCCACCGCGACCTCAAGCCGTCCAACATCCTCATCACCATCGACGGCCCCCGCGTCATCGACTTCGGCATCGCCCGCGCCGCCGAGAGCACCGGCGGCACCACCATGACGCACGCCGGCGCCATCGTCGGCACCCCCGGGTTCATGTCGCCCGAGCAGGCCCGCGCGCAGTCCATCACCCCCGCCGCCGACGTCTTCGCGCTCGGCTCGGTGCTGACGTTCGCCGCGACCGGCCGCAGCCCGTTCGGCACCCTCGACAGCACGCTGCACACCATGCTGCTGCGCATCGTCCAGGGCGAACAGGACCTCACCGGCGTCCCCGACAGCCTCCGCCCGCTGATCGAGATATGCCTGTCCCAGGACCCGGCCGAACGCCCCACCCCCGACCGCATCACCGAACTCCTCGGTTCCTCGCTGGCCGACCCCCGCGCCGCCACCCAGGACCACTGGCTCCCGGCCGCCGTCCTCGCGGGCCTCGGCAAGGACGCCATCGCGCTCCTCACCTCCGACGACGCGGACGACGACGGCGCCGCGCAGGCCGGCCACGGCACCCCGCCGCCGCCGTCCCACACCCCGCCCGTCCCCGCCGCGCCGCCCGGACCGCCCTCCCCCGTCCACGGCCTGTACGGCCCGCCGTCCCACCCGGCGCCCGGTTACGCGACCGCGCCACCGCCCGGGTTCGGCCCGCCGACCTCGCAGTACACGCAGCCCCCGCCGGTCGGCCCGCACCCGCCGGTGAAGAAGAAGACCGCGCCGTGGATCATCGCGGCGGCCGTCGCCGTGCCGCTTCTCGTCGTCGGCGCCGTCGTCCTCGCCACGCAACTCGGCGGCGACAAGGACGACGAGGCCACCGACCCCACCCCCACGCCCACCGAGCAGGTCCCCGTGGACGAGGGCGACGACACCGATGACGCACCCGACGACGGCCAGGAGCAGGAGGAGGGCGGCGACAGCACCAGCGAGGACGTCAGCCGCGAGTACCTGGGCGCCTGGGACGGCGTCCTGACCGCCGACGAAGGCGCCACCGACCAACTCCTGCACCGTCTGGTCATCGAGCAGAACCGCACCGAGACCCGCGCCACCTCCTGGTTCCTCACCCCCTACGTCCTGTGCCACCACGTCCAGACGGTGAGCACCGACGCCTCCGGCGAGCTGGTCTTCGCCCCCGGCCAGCTGACCACCGTCCCCGAGGACGCCGACGCCGCCGACTGCGACTTCGGCGACCAGTCCCTCACCGTCTCCGGCTCCGACGAACTGACCTGGGCCTCCTCCTCCATGGACCTCGAACTGGCCATGGTGCCGTCCTTCGAGGACAAGAACATGGAGGTTCCCGAGCCCATGAAGTACGGCGGCTCGTACGACCTGGCCAGCGAGGACTTCGAGGTGATGGGCGCCCCCGAGTCGGCGGACGGCGAGCCGTACAAGGTCAGCCTGCTGTTCAGCGAACCCGGCGACCGGGCCCTGAGCATCTACTCCCCCGACTACAGCTGTTCCTGGGACGCCACCCTGGTCTACGCGGACGTCACCACCATCCTGGTGAGTCCCCTGGTACCGACGTACACGTACGACGACTCCTGCGACATCGACAGCGTCGCCCTCATCCTCCGCCCCGATGAGGACGACGAGGACGACATGCGCATCAGCTCCCTCAACCGCGACGACAACGGCTTCGCCTTCGTCGCCGAAAGCCGCTACTGAGCGGTGCGAGCGGTGTACCGCGGAAAGCGGGCGGTGTCGATCCGGCCGCAGAACGGTACGGGGAGCGCAACCGCCTCCCCGTACCCCCCGCGCCGCACCTCCCGGTAACGCCCCTCCCGCGGGTCGCCGTTCAGTGACCACCGGCCACGCCGGGGATCCACCAGCAGCACCAGCCGTATCCGGGCGGCGGCGTACGTCTCCAGGAGGCGCCGGCCGCCGTCCGGTACGACGGCCACCGCGAGTTCGACGGCGCGCGGATGCAGCAGCGCCTCGTCCGACTCCAGGAACCCGGACGGGCACACCGCCAGGTCGACGGTCAGGTACGCATCCGGCCCGGCCTCCGGACGTGCGACGGACGCCGACCGCAACGGGACGAGGTCCGGCCCGGCAGCGGTGACGAGCTGGGTCTCGCACTGCCGCAGAATCCCGTGCCGTTTGCCCCGGACGGGCGGCTCGGCCGCCCCTGCGACCTCGATCCGCACCCCCGCCCACCGCTCCACCACACCGGCGGCGGCCAGGAGTTGCCGATGGCCGAGCGTGACCCGCCGTCGCGGCCCGCGCGCTGTCACCGCAGCCCGGCCGCGATGGTGAACCACACCAGTTTTCCGGGCCCCGGGGTGTGGTGGCACACGCCCCAGTCGGAGGCGTAGAGGTCGATGAGAAGCAGACCCCGGCCGTGCTCGTCCTCTGGCGGAGGAAAGCCGGCCGGGGGCTGCGGCACTCCTGGCGCGGAGTCGTGTACTGACACCCGCACCGCCCCCGCCGGGGTCCACGCCGCGTAGAGCGCGACGGGGCTGGGCCGCACGCTGTTCAACGACGCGACCACCGCATTGGTCACCACCTCGGAGGTGAGGAGCGTGGTTTTCTCCACCAGGTCCTCCCCCTCCGGACTCCGGTCCCGCGCGGCGAGCGCGGTACGGACCGCTTCCCGCGCGCTGCGCACCCACCGGATGTCGGGCGGGAAGGTGAACGAGAAGTCCCCGCCGAGCGGGGGAAGGACGGCAACAGCACACATGCGAACCAGCTCCCTTCATACGGTCGCCCGCCCACCGGCCGTGGCCCGCCACGCAAGTCGCTTCCCGCGCGGTGCACTTCGGACTTACGGCAGTCCGGGTTGGTATGTCATGACGCTAGGATCTGCCTGGTAACGAATACAACCCTTGCCGGGATTCATCACCCAATGGAGTGAGCCGAGCGGAACGCGGGATCGAAGTGAGTGATGCTGTGGTGGGAGTTGAGACATGGGACTGCGATCGAACGTCAGCCAGCGCCAGCGACGCCTCGGCCAGGAGCTGCGGAAGCTGCGCGAAGCCGCCGACGTGCCACGCGCCGAGGTCTGCCGCCGCATCGGCATCCACACACCGCACCTGAGCAACATCGAAGCGGGCCGCACCGCATGCTCGGAAGCCCGCCTGCGGGCACTCGCCGAGGTTTACGGTTGTACGAATAAGGCGCTGATCGACGCCCTGGTGGAGATGAGCAACGCCAGCGGCAAGGGCTGGTGGACGGCATACGCGAAGACACTCGAAACACGAGTCATCGATCTCGCCGAGCTCGAAGCAGCCGCGACAGCTCACCGCTCGTTCCAGTGGCTCTACATTCCTGGACTGCTGCAGACACCCGACTACATGCGCAGTCTCTTCGCCAGAACCAACCCAGCCGCTCCCATCGAGGTCATAGAGGAGTACGTGAACTTCCGGCTGCGGCGTCAGCAAGTACTCGTCGAAGAGCCACTACCGAACTACCACGCAGTGATCCACGAAGCCGCCTTCCACATGAAGTTCGTGGACCGCAAGATCATGCAGGATCAGCTGGAGTACCTGGTCCAGCTCGCTCACTTCCCCAACATCACCATCCAGGTACTGCCGTTCTCCGCCGATGCCCACCCGGCAACCCCAGGAGCTCCCTACACCCTCCTCGACGCCCAGGTCCCCGAACTCTGCACCGTCCATGTCGAGCAGCCAGTTGCCTCCGTCTTTCTCGGCGACCCCGCTCAGATCAACCGCTTCGCAACGGACTTCGCACGCCTCAGCGCCGTGTCGCTGGCATCCCTTGACCTCACCGGTCAGCTCGGGGAGGGTTCCCTCGGACTCGTGCACCATCTCCTGTACCTCATGAAGGAGGGAAAGAATGCCGGAACTTGAGTGGCAGAAGTCCAGTTACAGCAGCGGCGACCCCAGCAGCGACTGCCTGGAGGTCGCACACGGGCCAGGCGGCCACCTCCGGTTCCGGGAGAGCGAGGACCCCGGGACCGTCCTCCTCACCACGCCCGCCCGGTGGGCCGCCCTGCTCCGCCTGGTGGGCGCGGGGGCCACACACTAGACCTTCACAACGCGTACCGGGCCAACTCCGGCAACCCTGACTGATCGTTCCGGCCAAAGCGCACCGTTGTCCGTCCGGGACGCTAACGTCGTGTGAGGAGGTAATAGACTCACGGCGGTTGTTGAGGGGGCACGATCATGAGCTACGGCGGCGACGGGTACGACGACGAGCGCGGCCGTGGCGTCCCCTCACAGACCCGTACCCGGCTGCCCGAGCAGGATGGTTTCACCGACCGCCGTCCCGCCGCGTCGCCCGGCCGCAGCGTCGTCACCATCGTCGGCATCGTCCTCATCCTGATCGCCGCCATCGTCTTCGCCAACCGCGCCGACGACAGCAGCGGCGGCGGGAACAACGGCGGCTCCGGGGACGACGGCCGGCCCGGTGCCAACCCCACCGCCCCCTCCGGCGAACAGCCCGTCGACGGCTTCACCAACGGCATCCCCTCCGGCTACCCGCAGACCGCCCAGGGCGCGGAAAGTGCCGCCGCCAACTATGCCGTGGCGCTCGGCGGCGAAGGCATGTTCCAGCAAGCCTCCCGGCGCGAGATCGTCGAGGCCGTGTACACCCCCGAGTTCACCGCCCGGGAAGCCGACAACATCGACCGTGTCTACTCCGACTCCGCCTTCCTGAGCCGCATCGGCCTCAGTGATTCCGGAGCGGCGCCCGAGGGAAGCACCTTCGTGGCCCGGGTCGTTCCGGTCGGCACCCGCATCATCGACTTCACGCCCGACCGCGCCACCGTCGCCGTCTGGTACTCGTCGCTGTTCGGCATCGCCGGAGCGGACTCCGTGAACCCCGTGACCGAGAGCTGGTACACCAACACCTACGACCTCACCTGGGTCGACGGCGACTGGAAGATCGCCGCCTTCGACCAGGAGGACGGTCCCGTGCCGGTCGCCCGCGACCAGCGCGCCTCAACGGCCGAGGAGATGGCCGAAGCTGTCGAGCAGTACGGAGGGTTCACGTATGCGCGCTAGCCCTCGGCTTCGCCTGGCCGCCCTGGCCTCGGCGGTGACCGGCTTCGTCGCTGTCCAACTCGCCTGGGCCACCCGCGCCTTCGCCGACGAAGAGGAGCCGGCGGAGCCGGAGAACAACGACGAGTGCGATCTCATCCGGGGAGCCGCCCGCGATCTCTGCGAGGGCGACGACCCGGGAGCGGGGGACGGAGGAGGCGGCGGCAACCGCATCAACGACACCCTCGACCCGCTGTCCTCCCTCGCCCAGGGCTGCGCCGACGCCGCCGCCTGGATCGTCGATCAGCTCTCCGCCGCCGTCTCCGGCACCACCAACGTCGACTTCACCAACGGCGCCTTCCTGCGCCAGTACGCCGTCGTCTTCGCCGCCTCCACCGTCCTCACCCTCATCCTCTGGCTGCTGGCCATCGCCAAGCGCGCCATCCGGGGCGTCCCGCTGACCACCGCCATCTCCGAGGCCATCGGCTTCCTCTGGCTCACCGTCATGGCCTCCGCCTTCACCCCGCTGATCCTCTACGTCGTGGTCGCGGCCACCGACGGCGTCACCGACGCCATCGTCACGGGTACAGGGGACAACTCCGACCAGTTCTTCGGCTCCTTCTCCGCCGCCCTCGCCGCCGGCGAGGACATCGGCGGCGGGCCGATCATGCTGATCGTCGTCTCCCTCATCTCCATCCTCGCCGCCGGCGTCCTCTGGCTCGAACTCGTTATCCGCGCCGCCCTCCTCTACGTCGGCGCGCTGCTCGGCACCGCCGTCTACGCCGGGCTCGTCGACAAGAACCTGTGGGGCCACGTACGCCGCTGGGCCGGGATCATGATCGCCGTCATCCTCCTCAAGCCGGTCATCGTGATCGTCCTCGGCCTCGCCTCCGCCCTCTCCACCAGCGAGGGCCCCTCCGCCTTCTCCGCCGTCGTGTCCGGGCTGGCCATCATTCTGCTGGCGATCTTCGCGTCCGCCATGATCTACCGCTTCGTCCCCGGCTTCGGCGACGAGATCGTCAGCCACCGCGCCGCCCGCCAGGACACCTCCAGCCGCGCCGCCAAGGCCGCCATCGCCACCCCCGCCACCGTCCTGCGCCAGGGCATGGGCACCCACGGTGCCCGCGACGGCGCGGCAGCCGCCACCGGCGGCCAGGGAGGCAGCGCCCAGCGCGGCAGCGGCGGCAGCGCCGTCTCCGGCGGCGTCGCCGCCCACGGCAACCGCGCCACCGGAGGCAGCGCGACCGGATCCCCCAGCGGCCCGGCCGCAGGTAACCGAGGAGGAGGCAGCCGGTGACCAGCCCGCCGCACACACTCACCCGCCGCCGCACCTATCTGATCGGCCGCGCCCGCCCCCAGGCCCTCGTCGGCCGCAACCGCGAGACCGGCGAGATCGCCCTGATCGTCGCCGGCGCCTTCCTCGGCATGATGAGCGGCATCCTCATCCCCCAGCTGACCATCCGCATCGTCGGCCTCGCCGGCTTCCCCCTGCTCGCCCTGGCCGCCATCTACATGCCCTACAACGGCCGCACCTTCTACAAGTGGTTCGAAATCAACCGACACTTCCGCCGCACCCAGCGCACCGGCGCCACCTACCGCTCCGCCGCCCCCGAGGCCGGCACCTCCCTCACCGGCCGTGAGGTCGAGATCGGCGCGCCCCCCGGCGTCGGCCGCGTCCAGTGGCTCGCCGCCCCGTTCGGCCCGGACGAGATCGCCGTCCTGCTGCACACCGAGAAGCGCACCATCACCGCCGCCATAGAGATCGAAGGCCCCGGCGTCGGCCTGCGCGACAGCGAGGACCAGGAGGCGCTGGTCGAACGTTTCGGCACCCTCCTCAAGCACGTCGCCAACGGCGACGGCCACGTCACCCGCCTCCAGATGCTGGCCCGCACCCTCCCCGCCGACCCCGACGCGCACGCCAACGACGTCGCCGAGCGCGGCGACCCCGACTCCCCCGGCTGGCTCCAGGACTCCTACGACCAGCTCCAGTCGATGGTGTCCACCTCCAGCGAGCAGCACCGCGCCTACCTGGTCGCCTGCATGCACCACTCCCGCGACCTCAGCAACGAGGCCCAGGCCATCGCCCGCGCCGGCCGGCAGCACAACGGCCGCCGCATGTCCCAGGACGAGGGCCTGGCCGTCATCATGGCCCGCGAACTCGCCGACATCTGCGCCCGCCTCACCGAGGCCGACATCCGCGTCCGCCAGCCGCTCGGCGAAGCCCGGCTGGCCTCCCTCATCCACTCCATGTACGACCCGGACCACCCCATCGACCACCTCCAGGCGATGTCCCGCCGCAACGCCTGGCCGGCCGAGCTCGACGCCCGCGAACCCACCTACCTCCAGGCCAAGACCCGCGAGTCCGACACCCGCGAACCCTGGTGCCACGCCACCGCCTGGATCAAGGAGTGGCCGATGACCCCGGTCGGCGTGAACTTCCTCGCGCCGATCCTCGTCCACACCCCGGACGTCATCCGCACCGTCGCCGTCTGCATGGACCTCGAACCGACCGAGCTGGCCATCGAGCGGATGCTCACCGAGAAGACCAACGACGACGCCGAGGCCGCCCGCGCCGCCAAGATGAACCGCACCGTCGACCCGCGCGACGTCGCCGCCCACAGCCGCGTCGACCAGCGCGGCGACGACCTGGCCTCCGGCGCCGCCGGCGTCAACCTCGTCGGCTACCTCACCGTCTCCTCCCCCAACCCCGAAGCCCTCGCCCGCGACAAGCGCACCATCCGCGCCTCCGCCGGCAAGTCGTACCTCAAGCTCGAATGGTGCGACCGCGAGCACCACCGCGCGTTCGTCAACACCCTCCCCTTCGCCACCGGAATCAGGCGATGACCCCCGCCGCCTCCCACACGTCCCCCCAGGCGCCCAGGAGGTGCCGTCATGCCGGCCCGTGACCCGCTCAACCTGATCACCGAGGCGTTCACCAGCCTCCTCTTCGGCCGCACCGAGACCACCCGCCTCCCCGTCCGCACCTCCACCGGCCAGGCCCAGGCCGTCTACCTCCCCACCGCCGCCCCCGGACTCGGCGACTCCGGCGTGATCATCGGCCGCGAGGTGTACTCCGGCAAGGGCTACATCTACGACCCGTTCCAGCTGTACGGACAGCAACTGCCCGCCCCGCACTGGCTGGTCCTCGGCGAGTCCGGCAACGGCAAGTCGGCGCTGGAGAAGACGTACGTCCTGCGCCAGCTCCGGTTCCGCGACCGCCAGGTCGTCGTCCTGGACGCCCAGGGCGAGGACGGCGTCGGCGAGTGGAACCTGGTCGCCCAGCAACTCGGCATCACCCCCATCCGCCTCGACCCGATGGCCGCCCTCGACGGCACCGTCCGGCTCAACCCCCTCGACCCGGCCATCACCACCACCGGCCAGCTGGCGCTGCTGCGCACCATCATCGAGGTGGCCCTCGGCCGCGGCCTCGACGAACGCTCCGGCTTCGCCCTCAAGGTCGCCCACGCCTACGTCAACCAGGCCGCCGCCCAGGACCCCGACGGCCGCCAGCCCATCCTCGGCGACATCGTGGAGCGGCTGCGCCACCCGCTGCCCGAGTCCGCCGACGCCATGAACGTCGCCCTGGAGGACGTACGCGCCTGGGGCCTGGACGTCGCCCTCGTGCTCGACCGCCTCGTGGACGGCGACCTGCGCGGCATGTTCGACGGCCCGACCACGGTCGGCATCGACCTCGACGCCCCGCTCATCGTCTTCGACCTCTCCCACATCGACCGCAACTCCATAGCGATGCCGATCCTGATGGCGATCGTCGGTGTCTGGCTGGAGCACACCTGGATCAGGCCGGACCGCAAGAAACGGATCTTCCTGGTCGAAGAGGCGTGGCACATCATCAACTCGCCCTCGGTCGCCCAGCTCTTCCAGCGGCTGCTGAAGTTCGGCCGCCGCCTCGGCCTGTCCTTCGTCGCCGTCGTGCACCACCTGTCGGACGTGGTGGACGGCGCCGCCGCCAAGGAGGCCGCCGCGATCCTCAAGATGGCCTCCACCCGGACCATCTACGCCCAGAAGTCGGACGAGGCACGCGCCACCGGCCAGGTCCTCGGCCTGCCCCGCTGGGCGGTGGAGATCATCCCGACCCTCACCCCCGGCATGGCCGTGTGGGACGTCAACGGCAACGTCCAGGTCGTCAAACACCTGGTGACCGAGAGCGAACGCCCCCTGGTCTTCACCGACCGCGCCATGACCGAGTCCTCCGCCCAGCGCGCCGCGAACGCCGCGACACCGGACGGACCGGCCGCCCTGGAGGCCGGCACCGGCGACGACGACAACCCGCTCGGCATCACCGACCCCTTCGAGGCCGAGACGGAGGAACGGGTCATCTCCTTCGAGAAACGGCAGGGCGTCGGATGAGCACCAGCACCCCACCCCCGTCCCAGCCCTCGTCCCAGCCCCCGGCCCGGCGCGGCGGCGGCGTCCCCGACGCGCTGCTGGTCGGCGGCCTCGGCTTCGTCCTCGGCCTGACCGTCCTCACCTGGACGGCCACCGGCGTCGCCGGCTGGGTGGCGCACGGCGCCTGGCCGGACGGCGTCACCTTCCTGCGCACCGCCACCGCGCTGCGCAGCTTCCTGACCGAGCCCGGTGATGTGGCCGGCGCCTGGCCGCAGGCCGACCCGGAGACCCTGCCGGGCGCGGGCCTGCTGTGGCTGATCTTCCTGGTGCTGGTCATCATGCTGTTCGGCGGCGTGCTGTGGATCGCGATCCGCGTCGCCCGCTGGCGCGCCCGCCCGTCCCGGCACGAGCAGGGGCAGGGGCACGCACAGGGGCAGGGGCACGCGCAGGGGCAGAGCCATGAGCAGCCGGCCGAGCCGGGGTACGCGGCACCCGCCGCCCCCGCCCCCGTGGCCCACCCGGCACCGGTGGCGCCACCCGCGCCGGTCCCGCGTACGGTCGAGCCGCCCCGCCCCCAGCAACCGGCCGCCACCATCGCCACCCCGGTACCCGCCCCCGTACCCGCACCGGCCGCCGATCCCATGGCCGCCGTGCTGGCCGCCCCCGCCGGCCTGATCGTCATCGACCCCGACGGCCGCCTGTGGACGAAGACCGCCACCCGGCGCGGCAGACACGGCCCCGTCCACGTCTACGACCCCGGCCACGCCTCGGACGCGCCCGTACGGCTGCGCTGGGCGCCCCAGCGCGGCGCCGAGGACATGCCGGCCGCCAGGAGCCGCGCCAAGGCCCTGCTGGGCCCCGTACGGCCCACGGAGCCCATCTTCCAGCTCGACGCCGAGACCGCAGAGACCCTGCTCCGCTGCTACCTGCACGCCGCCGCGCTCGCCGGCGAGCCGATCCAGCACGTGCAGCGCTGGGCCCAGGGCAAGGCCACCGCCGACCCGGCCAAAATCCTGCGCACCCATCCCCGGGCCGCCGGCGGGGCGTCCATGGAGCTGGAGAGCGCCCTCACCTCGCTGCCCGAACGCCGGGACGCCGCCCTGGTCCTGATCGGCCGGGCGCTGGCGGGTCTCGACCAGCTGCACATCCGTCAGTCCTGCACCCCGGGCCGGGTGGACACCCTGGCGCTGGACAACCTCGCCAACGAGGGCGGCACCCTGTACGTCATCGGCAACCACACCCCCACGGCCCCGTTCCGCGCCGCGCTGGTGGACGCCCTGACGTCCGAGCAGCCGAAACTGACCGTCATCGGCGTCTGACCCCGCCTCCGGGGGCCGCCCCGGACGGTCGCCCGTTACCCCGGCTGCCGCTTGCGCGCATGGGTGCGCGCCTTCATCCGGTTGCCGCACGCGGCCATGGAGCACCACCGCGCGGTCCCGGGCCGGCTGTGGTCGATCAGGAACAGCCGGCAGGCGTCGTTGGCGCACGGCCGCAGCCGCCCCGGCAGTTCGGCGAGGACCCGGGACCACGCGAAGACGACCCGGACGGCGAGTTCGTCGCCGGGCGCCGTCTCCAGCCGCCAGGACACCCCGGCCGCCGACACCTCGGGCCGCAGCCGCGCCCCGTCGAGGACGGCGGCGAGCGCGTCCGTGTCCGTGTTCGTGTTCGTGTCCGGGGAGGTGCCGCGGACGAGCCGGTGCAGGGTGTCCCGCACCCGCCGCAGCCGCTCGCACTCCTCCGCCGTGCCGTCCCCGCCCAGTTCCCGTACCCACTCCGCCGCGCCCGCCCCGCCGAGGCGGTCGGTGGGGCGCCCGTCGAGCACCGGCGCGCTGTTGAGCACGGCGAGCAACAGTTCCTCGTCCTCCACCACGCCCATGCCGCACTCTCCTTGACACCCCGGAACGTCCTGTGCATGATCAGCGTAACCTAACCAGTAAAACCAACTTTAAGGGTTAGACATGGCTGCTGTTCATCACCGGACCGTGGACGTCGACGGCCTGACCGTCTTCTACCGGGAGGCCGGCCCCGCCGACGCCCCCGTCCTCCTGCTGCTGCACGGCTATCCGACCAGCTCCCACATGTTCCGCCACCTGATCCCGGCGCTGGCCGGCCCGTACCGGGTGATCGCGCCCGACCACATCGGCTTCGGCCGCTCATCGGCACCGGACGCGGCGGACTTCCCCTACACCTTCGACACGCTCGCCGAGGTGACCCGCGGCTTCCTGGCCGCCCTGGGCGTGGAGCGGTACGCGCTCTACGTCCAGGACTACGGGGCACCCATCGGCTGGCGGCTGGCGCTGGCGTCACCGGAGGCGGTGCTCGGTGTCGTCTCGCAGAACGGCAACGCCTACGAGGAGGGCTTCGTCCCGGAGTTCTGGGCGCCCATCTGGGCTTACGCGCAGGACCGCGGCCCGGAGAACGAGGCGCGGCTGCGGCCGGCCCTGAGCCGGGAGGCCGTCGAGTGGCAGTACACGCACGGCGTCCCGGACCCGAGCCTAATCGACCCGGACGCCTGGGAGCACGACCTGGCGCTGCTGGCCCGGCCGGGGAACGACCGCGCCCAGCTGGCCCTGTTCGGCGACTACGCCGGCAACCGGGCCCTGTATCCGGCGGTGCAGGCGTGGCTGCGGTCGAGCGGGGTGCCGGTGCTGGCGATCTGGGGCCGCAACGACGAGATCTTCGGGCCGGCGGGTGCGGAGGCGTTCCGGCGCGATGCTCCGGACGCGGAGATCGTGCTGCTGGACGGCGGCCACTTCCTGCTGGAGAGCCATCTCGACGCGGTGGCCGACGCGATCCTGGCCTTCCGCCCGCGGGTGGTGGGTACGGCGCCGACCGGTGGCTGACGGGGGCCGTGGTACTCGGGCTCAGCGGCGGGCGGGGAGGGTCAGTTCGACGGCCTGGAAGCCGGGCATGCGGGGGTCGGGGTGTCCGACGCCGTTGGGGCGGAAGCCGAGGGAGGCGTAGAAGCGGGCGGCGCGCGGGTTGTTCTCGTGGACGCGCAGCCGCACCTCGCGTTCCCCGGCCCAGTCGATGGCCCGCCGCATGAGGTTCCTGGCCAGCCCGGTACCCCGGTGCTCGGGGCGGACATACACGCCCACGACGACGACGTGATTGGTGTCGCTATCGGCGTCGGTGTCCGTCCCGGCGAACGTGTCGGGCTCGGGGAAGACGGTCACCATGCCGGCCCACGGCTTGTCCACCGCGAAGTCCGCAGGGTCGGCGGAGCCGACGGGGTCCTCGGGATCGACCGGGTATCCGATGAACGTCGTGATGCGTTCGCCGGCGGCCCGGCGCTCCCATTCCTGCCGCGGGATCTCCAGCGCGGCCTCGTAGGTCTGGTAGAACGCCACCTCGGCCAGCGGATCGAGCAGCGCGGCCAGCCGCAGTTCCCGCAGCCGTGCCCAGTCCTCGCGGCGCGTGGTCCGGATCGCATACCTGTCCATGAAACAAGAGTAGGCCCGTTGGGGATCGAAATCCCCAACGGGCCTACTCTCAATAATTGTTCGGCGGCGACCTACTCTCCCACACGGTCCCCCATGCAGTACCATCGGCGCTGGAAGGCTTAGCTTCCGGGTTCGGAATGTAACCGGGCGTTTCCCCTCCGCCATGACCACCGAAACACTAAATGGTTGTCATCGAAGAAAAAATTTCACAGTGGACGCGAGCATCTGAGGACAAGCCCTCGGCCTATTAGTACCAGTCAACTCCACCTCTCACAAGGCTTCCATATCTGGCCTATCAACCCTGTCGTCTACAGGGAGCCTTACCCCATCAAGTGGGTGGGAGCCCTCATCTCGAAGCAGGCTTCCCGCTTAGATGCTTTCAGCGGTTATCCCTCCCGAACGTAGCCAACCAG
>NZ_FPAB01000024.1 GCF_900116145.1 Streptomyces harbinensis
TGTCCGCGTACAAGTGATCGTGCACCACCACGTACGGATGAAGCTGCACCATTGTTGATGCGGTGGAGGGGTAGGAGGGGTGAGTCTTCTGTCGTCTGTTCTGGATGGACGAAGGGCGGCAGGAAGTGGTCTTGGATCCGAATCGCTGGCTGGAGGTGCGGCGCTTTCGCGGCCTGTATGAGTCGGGTGCCATGAGTTTGCGGCAGGTCGCTAGGGAGACCGGGCTGAACAGGCGAACGGTGACCAAGTATCTGAACTCTCAGGCGCCCGTGGCGCCGCCGAAGCGTGCCGCGAATGGTCGCCGGCGTCAACGCATAGTGGACGAGTTCGCTCCGCTGATTGACGTGATGCTGCGGGCAGAGATTCTCCTTAAAGCGGCGGTGATTCACGAGCGGCTGGTGGCGGAGTACGGGTTCACCGGGAACTATCAGCGTGTCAAACTCTATTTGCAGGAGGCCAGACCTCGGGTCGCCGAGGAATTGGGGATCACCCCGGGAGAGCTGGCAGGGCTGCATCGCAGGTTCGAAGTCGTTCCCGGGGCTCAGGCCCAGGTGGACTGGGGAGATGAAGGCCGGATTCTCGCTCATGTTGGGATTCCGAAGGTCTATTCGTTTCACATGACGTTGTCGTATTCGCGTGACCCGTTCTGTTGTTTCACTACCAGTCAGGATCTGGCGACGTTCTTCGAGTGTCATCGCCAGGCGTTCGCGCACTTCGGCGGAGTGCCGATGGCGATCGTCTACGACCGGACCAAGACGGTGGTCCGTCGGCATGTCGCCCCAGGAGAGGCCGTTCCGCTGCATCCGGAGGCGGTCGCGTTCGCTGGTCACTACGATTTCGACCCCGACGTGCTGGCCGCTTACAGGCCGACCGGAAAAGGGCGAGTGGAACGCCAGGTCGCTATTGTCCGTGATCACGTCCTGGCCGGCCGGGCCTTCGCGTCCGTAGAGGAGATGAATTCGGCGTTCACCGCGTGGGTCCCGCTTCGGCGGGCGAAGGTGCACGGCACTCATGGGGAAGTCATCGGTGTCCGGGCGGTCCGCGACCATACGGCTTTGCGGCCTCTGCCGCAGATCCCGTATGTCGTCGCCCAGCGGCATCTCCGGTATGTCGGCAAGGACTGCCTGGTCGCGTTCGAGGCGAACCTGTATTCAGTTCCGGCGCGCAAGGTCCGTCCGCGCCAGCTGGTCGAAGTCAGAGCCACCAGGTCGCAGGTCACCCTGCATGCCACCACACCTGGCCCGGACGGACAGACGTTGCTGGCCGTGCACCCGAGAGCAGGCGGCCGAGGAGCCCGGGTCGTGGACGAGAGCCACTGGGACGGTCTGCCCACCGGATCCGGCCGAACGGTCACAGCAGGCGGAGAAGGGCCAGCTTCCCGCACTCACAAATTCCGGGACGCCGAGGCGGAATCGCTGATGGCATTGCTGAACCGCGCTGCCGCCGCCCGAATCGAAGTTGGCCGCCGTCCCCTGTCGGTCTATGACGAACTGACCGGCACCCGGCCATTCACCACTCACCCGAGCACGAAGGAATCCTCTTGAGCGAGCTGGTCTCCACCCGAATCCGCACCACGGCTGCCAAGCTGGGCCTGCCGAACCTGGCTGAAACTCTCAACCAGTACACACAGCGGGCTGATGAGGCCAAGATGGGATACCTCGATTTCATCGATCTGGTGCTCTCCGAAGAGTTGGCCGTCCGCGAAGACCGGCGCTTCCGGCAGGGGCTGCGAACCTCGAAACTCCCGCATCACAAGACGCCACCCTGTCATTCGTCGAGGAAAAGGCCAACGCCGCACTGCTGGGGCCGCCCGGAGTCGGCAAGACCCACATTGCCGTCGCTCTCGCGGTCGCGGCCTGCCGGGCCGGATACTCGATCTACTTCACCAGCCTCGACGACATGGTCCGGAACCTGACCACCGCCGAGGCCGCCGGCCGCCTCACCAGCAAACTCGGCACGTATCTCCGCCCGGCCGTTCTCGTGCTGGATGAAGTCGGCTACCAGCCTCTGGCCCGCGACGAGGCCAACCTGGTCTTCCAGGTGATCTCAAAACGCTACGAAAAGGGCTCGATCATCCTCACCTCGAACAAGACTTTCAGCGAATGGGGGCAGTTCTTCGGTGACGAGGTTCTCGCAACCGCGATCCTCGACCGCCTCCTCCACCACTGCGATGTCGTCTCCATCAACGGCCCCAGCTACCGGCTCAAGAACCGGCTCGCCGCCATCACACGAGACCAAGACGACCCGGCCTGAGCCTGGTGCACAAACCTCCGTACCTAGTGGAGCACTCAGATCAGTACGCGGACATCGTCGCGGTCAACGCCCTCGCCCTCAAACGCCTGCGGCTGCCGGACGCCCCCGGACCGGCCCGGGGGAGGTGAACGGTACGCGGCGACGGTACGCCCCGAGGCCGCCCGCCGCCCGGCCGCCCGCCGTCATTCGCAGAAGACCTGCACCTTGGCCTCCGGGTCGTCGATGTCTATGACGACATCGTCGAGATGGTCGATCAGCTCCTCCAGATGCTGCGGCTTCAGGTCGGCGAGGTCGAACTCCACCCCCGACCTGCTCAGCTCCGCGTTGACCTTGGTGACCGCCTGCGGCGGAATGAGGCTGGTGAGCCGCACACCGGCGCGCAGCAACTGCAGCGGGATCCGCATGTTGGCCCGGCTGCCCCCGTCCTCACCGGCTCCGTCCGGCGCGTCCACCAGCACGCGCAGGTACTTGGGCCGGGGGCGCGGGCGCGGCTCCGCACCCGGCGGCGTCCCGGGCTGCTGCCGCTCCAGGGCGATGATCAGCCGCTCCGCCTCCGCCGCGGTGATCCTGCCCTCGGCCAGCATCTCCAGGATCTGCCGACGCTGTTCGTTCATCACTGTCTCACTCCTCGGGCTCATCTGACCTCGATCCGTACGTCCGTGCGGCCCTGCACCAGCTCGAACCGGGTACCGGGCAGCGCCCACACCAGCCGCGCGACCCCGGCGAGCGCCCCCAGCGGACGCACCCGGGCGACGAGACAGGCGATCAGCCCGCCCAGGACGACGAGCAGCAGCAATGGCGACAACAGGACCATCATCGGCAGCACGGGGACGAACAGCCGCCGCGGCCGGCCGTCGGGACGGCGCCGGCGCACCGTCACCAGCTGCGGCATCACCGCGGTCTCTCCAGCTCCGCCAGCGCCTCCTCGGCGCTGATCTCCCCCCGCCGCAGCCGCTCCACCACATCGGACCCGCTCGGCTCCGGGTCGGTGTCCACGAACTCCAAATGGGAGGCGATCCGCTTCAGCCGGGACTTGACCGTCGGATAGCTCACCCCGAAGATCCGCTCCATCTCCTTGATCGAGCCGTGCGCCCGGACGAACGCGGCCACGAACACCTGGTCGTCGATGCCGAGCTGAGCCAGCTGCGGCGGCTCGAACCGCCCTTCGATCGCGACACCGCTGGGGAGGCGGACCCGTTCGATCACGAACGGCTGCCCCCGCGTCAGATCCGTCAGCTCCTGCCAGTCCACCCGCGGCCTCCGTGCTCTCGGTACCTTCACCTGAGAAAGTTCTACCTTGAGATTCTTGAGCAGTCGAGACCAAGAACTCAAGATTATTGATTCACGTGTGCCCACAGGAGAGCCGCTGGGCATGATCACCGCAGGTAGGAGGCCCCGTTCAGATCCAGGACGGCCCCCGAGGACCACGCCGCCCCCGGCGACGCCAGATACACGATCGCGTCGGCGATCTCCTCCGCCGACGCCACCCTGCCGAACGGACTCTGCGCCCGCAGCGCGTCCCCCTCGGGACCGGCCAGCTTGGCCTCCTGCCGTTCGGTCGCGACGAAACCGGGCGCCACCGACGTGACGGCGATCCGGTGCGGAGCCAGGGCGACGGCGACGGACTGCCCGAAGGCGTGCAGCGCGGCCTTGCTCGCCCCGTACGCCGGATGGTCCGGCTCGCCGCGAAAGGCGCCGCGCGACCCCACGTTGACGATGCTGCCCGGCGCCCCGCGGCCGATCAGCTGGTCGGCGAACGCCCAGGTGACGTGGACCGCGCCCAGGAGGTTGACGCCGATCATCGCGTCCCAGGCGCCGACCCACCCCTCCCAGTCCGCCTCGCCGATCCGGTGCCGGTTCTCCGGCCGCGGGGCCACCGCCGCGTTGTTCACCAGCACCTCCAGGCCACCCAGCGCCCCCGCCGCCTCCTCGACGACGCCGCGCGCGACGGACGGGTCGCAGAGATCACCGCCCACCACCGTGTGCCCCTCCCCGGCGAGCAGGGCGAGCGTCCGGTCCGCGTCCTCGCGGTGCCGCCCGTAGTGGACGGCGACGCGATGCCCGGCGGCGGCCAGGGCGACGGCGGTGGCCCGTCCGATGCCGCGCGAGGCACCCGTGACGAGGGCTCCGCGGCTGTTGAGGTCCGGCATGTTCGGGTCCTTCCGGGTCGGTGAGGCGCCGCGCCGCGCGGTACCTGCCGTGACGAACGGCGACAGCAGGACATCACAGCAGGTATCCGGCTCCGCTCCCGCCCGGCGCGGACACCACACCCCGCCCGGCCAACCCCCCACCGCTGCCGCCGCTCCCACCTCCCGGACCCCCGCGCCCGGTGACCGGTGCCCCGCCCGGCCGCCGGGGCGCCGGCCCCGCACCGGACACGGTCAGATCTTCCGGTCCCGCCCGGCCCCCAGCGCCAGCAGCATCAGACCGCAGCACACCGCCAGCAGCGCCGCCACCGGCACCGTCCAGCCACCGGTCGCCTGCCGCAGCGCACCCAGCGTGAAGGGCCCCAGCGCCGCCAGCAGATAGCCCCAGGTCTGCGCCATCCCCGAGAGCCGCGCGGCGGTGTGGGCGGTCCGGGTCCGCAGCACCATCAGCGTCAGCGCCAGCCCCAGCGTGCCGCCCTGACCCACGCCCAGCAGAACCGCCCACAACCAGGCACCGCCCACCGGGTCGATCAGCAGCCCGGCCGCGCCGGCGGCCATCAGCCCGGCCGTCACCACGCCCAGCGCGCGCTGGCTGCGCATGCGCCCCGCCAGTACCGGCACCAGCAGGGAGCCCGCCATCTGCACCAGGGTGCTGAACGCGAAGACCAGTCCGGCCTCGCCCTTGTCCATGCCCTGATCGGTCAGGATCGTCGGCAGCCAGGAGATCACCACATAGGCGACCAGGGACTGTCCCCCCATGAACAGCGTGATCTGCCAGGCCAGCGGCAGCGACGTCAGTAGCTGTTTCCGATCCTCGGTTCTGGGTAGATTTGCGCCCTAGCCTGGACCGGTGTCTGAGGGTGCCGAGAGGGCCGTGGAGAGGGAATGT
>NZ_FPAB01000014.1 GCF_900116145.1 Streptomyces harbinensis
CCAGTACGGGCGCGATCCACTGTCCGCCGACGCGGGTGGCCGCCTCGATCTCCGCCTGGAAGCGGCGCCGGAAGTCGGGGTGGCCGGCGAGTTCGTTGCGGATGAGCTTGACGGCGACGGTGCGCCCGCGCGACGACCGGGCCAGATAGACCTGGCCCATGGCGCCCTCGCCGAGCTTGCCGAGCAGTTTGTACGTGCCGACCTGTCGCGGATCGGCCGCCCCCAGCGGTTCCATTCGCCGTTCCTCCCCGTTCGGTAGCCCCCGGCTACGGCGTCAAGCCCGACCGAGCTTACGGGTACCGGGCCCGGCCGACCGATATGGGGCGCCGGATCGGGGGCGGAAACGCCATTCGCTACACATTCGTGATGGGCTGGTTGCCCGATGGTGCGTCACCAGCCCTTGACATGCGGCCCTGTGCGAGGAACGGATCAGGGGTTGTCGCACACCCCGGGGCCCATCCTCTCGATACGATCAAGGGCGTACGGCTCGATGATTTCCTTGAGTTCATCGCTGAAGTCGCGATCCACGTTCCCACGAAGGTCGATGGAGACATTCATCCCGGTGTAGTCCATCCCTGAAGATTCGGCGCAGGGCACATGTACGGCGGCGAAATCCTTCCAGACTCGGACCTCGTTGGGGATTTCTTCGATGAGTTCGGAGTCGGCGACGGAAAGGCCAAACCGGCGCTCCTCCAGGTAGGAGTCGATTCCGGGAGCGATCGGGCCGCCACCAGATTCCCTATCTCTCGACCCTAGAGTGTCAACCCTAATGACGGGATCTCTGTCGACGAACACCGTGCACAGGCCGCCAGCGGGAAGAGACCCGCTTTCGTACGGGTCCATTCCAATCTTCTTGACAGAATCGCCGGGAGGGAATAGTGAAGAATAGGATTCGTTGTTTATTTCTACATCACATAGATCTCCAGGAATTTCGTAGGCGTACTCCTTGGACATGGATCCTGAGCACCCTTGGAGTGCGACAAGTGAAGCGGCTGCAATGAGAATTCCGATAGCGTTTACTTTCATCTGCCCTGCTTTCCGTATTCCTTGGGGTCCTTATTGTGCATTTGGCGAGAGTGGCGTATTCCCCAGGCGGTATCCTGTATCGACCCGTTCGGCAGCCCCATTTGCCAGAGAGTTTGCTTCGGTCTCTGTCAGATTCAGATCATGGTTGAGTATTGCCGATTTGACGGCGTCCCTGGCTATGTTTGAATGAGCGGTTAGTGACTCTTCGAGTTCATCTATTGCCTCTGATTCGGCATCCTCGGAATTGTCTTCCCTGAAAAAGTCAAAAATTACCTCTGTTGCATCACCCTTGACGGCATCAGAAATTGATGCCAGTCCTGGATAATCTTTGAGAACTTGGTAGATTGCCACATTCAGGGCCCGATCTGTCCAAGTGTTAATCGTATCGACGACGGCATTATGGGATGCATCGGATTCCATCTGGCTCTGATATATTTCCGAAGCTCGGGCCTCTGCCATGACGCCCGAAATGAAGCCGCTCGGACGTGACACATCCTCGATCGATGATCGCATCCCAGGAACACCGCCTTCCTGGGCCAAAATCACCTGATCAATTGTCAATTGCAAGTTTGCCTGGTTGGCGGCAGTGAGCGAGGTATTTGCCTCTGTGTTCATTGCGATTTCACGGAGGAGGCGCTCGCTCCTGAGAGGGCTAAATTCCGGGCGATGCTCTGCCGTTCCCGTATCGATGCCATTGACCGCCAGGTAGATGTCAGACATGTAATCGGCGCCGATGTGGCCCAGCGTGGGGGCCAGGTATTCGAAGGCGGAGTCCGCCGCGACGCGTGAAGGGTCGGCCGCGAAGGTGTTCCAGACCTGTTCCGCGATGCGGGCGTTCGCCGGCGAGTGGCCAGTGTAGTCCGCTCCTGGCTGGCTGCCCGGCGTAAGTCCGGTGGCCGCTGTTTCCAGCGCGGCGGCCAGGCCCGGGGATCCCGGGGAGGAGTAACCGAAGGCTGAGGTGTATTCGAAGAGAACACGCGGAGGCTTGCGGGAGTCCTCGCCCTCTCCGATGAAGTAATCCAAATGATTGTTACTGACGTGGTTCTCGCCCGTGCCGTTGCCATCCGGGTCGAAGAAGGCTGTCACCGCGGCTGGATTGTTCTCCACGCCGATGCCCAGCAGGCGGTCAACCGCATCGTTTCTGACGTCCCGTATGGGGTCATCCGAATAGCGCTGTCTGTCCCAGACGCCGGGATGCTCCTGCTCAACTTCGATGAGATCGCTGGTGAGTTGGTAGAAGAACTGATCGTCCATGGGCAGGTCGGCTGCCTCCAGGAGATCCAGTGCGATGTCGTAGCCGGTCCGAGTGTCGCCAAGGACAGTGCCCCAGGGGCCATTCGCACTGGGAGATTCGAGGCCGACGGCGTTCAGGCCGTCCAGGCGGCGCTGGTATGCCTGGCCTTCATAGGTTCGCAGCCAGGCGTTGTAGGCGGGGGAGCCTGGGGGGTGGGTTTCCATGGTGCCGGGTGGCTGCATCGCCGTGACGAAGGTGTTGCCCATGCCGGTTCTGATGGAATCGACGTCCACGCTCGCCGAGGCGAGTTCGGTCGCGGCGTGGTCCAACTCCTGGCCGAGGGCCAGATATGCCTCCATGCCGAGGTTGTCGATCACGTATTGGGCGAAGAGGGGATCGTCCGCGTGGAGGGCGAAGTGCTTGCCCATTCTGCGCCAGTCGGAGGCGGTTTTCTCCCCCTTGTTGCCAAGGTCAACGACCCGGCGGGCGTCTTCAAGGGCTTGGGCGTCCGCGGCATCGCGCATCGTCGGTGAGCGAGGTGTGCTGAACTGGCCTCCGCTCCGGCTCATGAGCGTGCTGAGTTCGCGGGCTGCCACGCGGTCCGATTCGGCGGCGCGCTCGATGACCCTGACGATCTCGTGCTCCAGGACGTTCATCGATTCCAGGGTCTCGGGCGGCACTGCCTCGCCGAAAGGCATGAGCCCCATCACCCGGGCCTGGGCGAGCGTGGTGTAAGGCGGTTCCGCCGTGCGGATGGTGCCGTCGGTCGAGAGATGCGCGCCCCAGTGCGCGGCGTTCTGCTCGTAGCGTCCCAGGGCCTCCTGGCACTCATGCAGATCACCCAAGAGTGACTGGAGGATGCTGTGCAGGGCTTGGGCTTGTTCGTGTGCTGCGATGAACTTGTTCGCCGTCTGCTCGACCACGGGCTTGCTGGCCCCGGCGTTTTCACCGCGCCACTCCGAGGCCCAGGC
Organism: Streptomyces harbinensis; assembly: GCF_900116145.1. Classification (GTDB taxonomy): domain Bacteria; phylum Actinomycetota; class Actinomycetes; order Streptomycetales; family Streptomycetaceae; genus Streptomyces; species Streptomyces carpaticus. Next base: position 3,232 of record NZ_FPAB01000014.1, read on the forward strand.
CATGCGGTCCATGTTCCGCGCGTCCTCATCCATAGTGGCGAGTTTGCCCACCAGGGTGTCGAGGGAGGACACGGCGCTGTTCAGGGCACGCAGATCGACGTTGCGGACGCTTTCGTAGGTGACATGGGCTCCGGAGAAGGGAGACAGGGAGTGAAACAACGAGTCGGCGCCGGATCCGGGGCGGAAGTTCACCGGTCACCCCAGTTGATCTCGGTGGCCCGAGGGCCCTCCGTCTGCGGGGTGGGTGCCTCGGCAAGCGCGGAGATCCTGTCGTAGGCGGACAGGGGCTGGTGGATCTGCTGGAGAGTCGTCCGAATCTCCAGGTCTTGGTGCGTGTGCGCGTTCACCGTCTCCACCAAGTGGTCGGAGATCCGGGTGCAGTCCTGCAGAAGGTCGTCGACCTGGCGGGACCAGCCCTCGGCCAGGAGGGTCAGGGAGCGGCCGGTGGCGAAGCCGTGAGCGGAGAGGGCTTCGGCGGCGGCGCGTTCGTCCGGTTCGGCCAGGCGGCCGTGTTCGGCGAGGTCGTCGTGGAGGTCCCGGGCCGCGGTCGCGATGGGGTCCAGTTCTTCCGAGCTGACGTACAGGTCCGGCTGATCGGCCATGGCCTGGCGGTCCTCCCCCGTGCCGGTGTCATGTATCCGATGAGCAAGCCTAACAATGCGGTGGGTGACCGGAGTGGGGGGCTTGTAGGGTTTTCGGCATGGGTGCTGATGTGACCGTTCGGGCTGCTGGGGTGGATGAGGTGGCCGCTGTGCTGGCGTTCTGGGAGCGGGCGGCCGAGGGGGTCAGCATCAGTGACGACCCGGCCGGGGTGACGCGGCTGGTCGAGCGGGATCCGGGCGCGCTGCTGGTGGCCGAGCGGGACGGGGTGCTCGTGGGGACGGTGATCGCCGGGTTCGACGGGTGGCGGTGTCATCTGTACCGGCTGGCCGTCGCGCCCGAGGCGCGGCGGCAGGGGGTGGGCACGGCGCTGCTCGCCGCCGCCGAGGAGCGGTTCGCCGCGCTGGGTGGGCGGCGGGCCGACGCCATGGTGCTGCGGCGCAATGTCACCGCTCATCGGGCCTGGGAGGCCGGGGGGTACGGGCCCCAGGAGGCGTGGGTGCGGTGGGTCAAGCCGCTGAGCTGAGGGAGAGTGGGAGGCCGAAGAGCGGGAACCAGCGCTTCACTTCGAGGAACGCGTTGATCGCCGTGACCTTTCCGTCGCGGGTCTCGATGATCTGGAGCGCCCAGGGTTCGCCGCCGGGGCGGTACTGGCCGAAGGCCGCGGAGCCGTTGGCGCGGGTGGGGATCAGGCGGGAGCCGCGGCAGCCGGCGCCGTGGCCGGTGAGCCAGGCGCGGATGTGGCCGGTGCCGCGCAGCCACAGGTCGAAGGGCGGCATGGACAGCGTCGCCTCCTCGTGGAGGAGGGCGGTCAGGGCGTCCAGGTCGTATGCCTCGAAGGCTTCCAGGTAGCGGGCCAGCAGGTTCTCGTCGTCGGGGGTGAGCCGGCGCGGGGTGGTGTCGGGCAGGCCGGCCAGGGTGGCGCGGGCGCGTTGCAGGGCGCTGTTGACCGAGGGGACGGTGGTCCCGAGCAGTTCGGCGACCTCGCTCGCCCGCCAGCTGAGGACCTCGCGCAGGATCAGCACGGCGCGCTGGCGCGGCGGCAGGTGCTGGAGGGCGGCGACGAAGGCGAGCCGTACGGACTCCCTGGCCTCGGCGAGGTCGGCCGGGTCCAGCAGGGCGTCCGGGACGGGCTCGACCCAGGTGGTCTCGGCGAGCGGCGCGCCCGGGAGGTGGTCGGGGCTGCCGGGGGCGGTGAGGTCCATGGGGCGGGCGCGGCGTTTGCGGTTCTCCAGCATGGTCAGGCAGACGTTGGTGGCGATCCGGTACAGCCAGGAGCGCAGCGCGCTGCGGCCCTCGAAGCGGTCCAGGCCGCGCCAGGCGCGGATCATCGTCTCCTGGACCGCGTCCTCCGCCTCGAAGGCCGAGCCCAGCATCCGGTAGCAGTAGCCGGTCAGCTGCCCGGGGTACGGCTCCAGTACGTCTTCCGTCATGGGCGTCACGGTAGGGGGAGGGTCTGACAGTCGCGGAGTTATCCACAGGGGTGGACGGCGGCTGTGGTGACGGTGTGTGATCGTGTCGTGACGTCGTTCGATGCGGTGTGGGAGGAGTTGGGGGTTCGTCATGGCGGGGTGCTGTTCGTGGAGGAGATGGTGCGGGCCGGGGTGCCGGCCGGGACGGTACGGGGGGTGCTGCGGCGCCGCCGGTGGCAGCGGGTGGGGGTGGGGGCGTACGCGGAGCCGGGGTGCGAGGTGAGTTACTGGATGCGGCTGTATGCGGTGCAGCGGCGCCGGCCCGATGTGGTCGCCAGTCATCGGTCGGCCGCCGCGTTGCTCGGATTCGATGTACTGCGGCACGCGCTGGAGGTGACCAGGGCCGGGGGCGGCGGTGCGCTGAGCGGGATGCGGGTGCACCGGGCGCCGCTGGCCGCCGGGGACACCTTGCGGTTCAACCGGCTGATGTCCCTGCCCGGTGTGCGGGGCATCCTGCGGTTCACCGCGCAGGATGTGTTCCGGCGGCCCCGGTGGATGGTGCGGACCATCCGGGGGGCGCTGGTCAGGGAGCCAGACGATCGGCCAGGTCCTCCGCTTCCTCGCGGGTGAAGGAGCCGGAGATCTCGACCTGGTCGCCCTCGATGCGGGCGGTGACGGCCGGGGCGGTGAGGAGTTGGCCGTCGAGCACCATCGCCAGCTGGTTCTGCGGCATCGGCCGGGCCGACACCGTCTCGGTCAGGTCGGCGAACCGGGCGCCGTCCTCGGGGGTGAAGGTGAGCCCGACGATCCAGGTGCCCGACGGGCCGTAGGTCGCGGTGGCCTCCAGCAGGGCGTCCACCCGCATGGTGTCGGTCGCGGTGTCCAGGACGAGGCAGGAGGAGGTCGCGGGATTGAACACGGCGGTGCCGCCGGATTGTTCGGCGGCGGGGCAGTCCTGGCCCTCCAGGGCGCTGTCCACCGCGTGGATGTACAGCGGGCTGTCGAGGCCGCCGCCGCTGCCGCCGCCCGTGCCGTTCTCCTCCTGTTTGCCGCTCGCCGACTGGTAGGCGAGGAAGCCGAGCAGCGATCCGACGATGACCAGGGCGCCGATCAGCAGGAAGGGGCCGGGAGAACGGTCGGGTTTGCCCGCAGTTGGTGGTCCCTGCCAGGGTGGCGGCGGGGGATATCCGGTGCCTCCTGCTATGCCACTCATCCCTGTCCCCTCTTCAGCGCTGTCCGTGCGGCATAAAGTTAGCGTCAGCGGCGCCCTTTCCGCTGGCAGACAGCAGAACGGCTAACGTACCCGGGGCGGCGAACAGTTCGGTGTGCCAGGGGGTGCAGAAGATGCAGGGCCGGGTTCTCGACGACCGGTACCAGATCGGGCCGCTGCTGGGAGCGGGTGGCATGGGCACCGTCTGGGAAGCGCTGGACATGCGCCTGGAGCGGCAGGTCGCCATCAAGGTGGTGAACACCTCGGCGGTCAACCGCGATCCACAGGCCGGTCAGCGCTTCGCCCGCGAGGCCAAACTGCTGGCCGGGCTCTCCAGTCCGTACATCGTGACCGTCCACGACGTCGGCGAGGCCGAGTTCGACGGCAACACCGTGCTCTATCTGGTCATGGAGCGGCTGCCGGGCCGCTCGCTCGACCAGGTGCTGGCCGAGGAGATCCCGCCGCTGGGCGAGGTCGGCCGGTGGGGCGAGAAGATCTGCCGCGCGCTGGCCGTCGCGCACGACGCCGGCGTGGTGCACCGCGACCTCAAGCCCGGCAACGTCATGGTCGAGTCCGACGGCCTGGCCCGGGTGCTCGACTTCGGCATCGCCGCCGTGCTCGCCGAGTCCACCGACCATGCCCGGCTCACCTCCACCGGCGTCGTCATCGGCACCCCCGCGTACATGTCGCCCGAGCAGGTCGAGGGCGGCACCGTGGACGCGCGCAGCGACCTGTACGCGTTCGGCTGCGTGCTGTACGCCCTGGCCACCGGCCGTCCCCCGTTCCACGGCGCCTCGCTCTACCAGTTGCTGCGCCAGCAGATGGAGACCGATCCGCCGCCCCCCAGCGAGCTGCGCCCCGAGCTGCCCGCGGAGTGGGACGAGCTGATCATGACGCTGCTCGCCAAGGACCCGGACGAGCGGCCCGGCAGCGCGGCCGAGGTCGCCGAGCGGCTGCGGGAGCTGGCGATCCTGGCGGTGGACCTGCCGGCCGAGCCGGTGGAGGAGGCGCTGGTGTACCAGCCGACCCGGGTGGACCCCCGGGCGGTGCTGCTCTCCAGCTGCCCGCGCCCCGGCGGCGGCCGGCTGCCGCTGGCGACCGGGCAGCGGCTGCTGCTGGGGGACGTGCTGCCCGGCGCCGACACCTTCACCATCGGTCTGGACTGGCAGGACCCGGAGGACGTCGATCCGGAGGAGGTGCCCGAGGTGGACGCCAGCGCGCTGATCCTGGACGAGGACGGGCGGGTGCTGTCCGACCGGCACTTCATCTTCTACAACAACCTCGACCCGGGCGACGAGAGCGTCCAGCTGGCCGGCGAGGAGCCCGGCGAGGGCGAGGAGGAGGGCACCCGGGAGGCGCGGATCACCGTCCGGCTGCCGGAGCTGGACGAGCGGGCCGCCACCGTACGGTTCGCGCTGTCCGTCCACGACGCCCAGGCGCGCGGGCACGATCTGTCGGACGCGCGGGCGCTGCACATCCGGCTGCTCGATCCGGCCGGCGACACCGAGCTGCTGTGCTACGGCTTCCCGGTCGGCCCGGTGCACTGCACGGGGCTGACGCTGGGGGAGCTGACGCTGGAGGAGGACGGCTGGGGCTTCCACGCCATCAGCCGGGGGTACGCGGGCGGCCTCGGGGAGATCGCCGAGACGCACGGCGTCAATGTCGGGGGCGGCGACGGCGAGGAGGCCGGGGAGGACGGGGAGTCCGAGGACGCGGAGTCACTTCAGGAAGCGTGAGGTGCGCCGGTCGGCCAGCGGTTTGCCGCCGGTCTGGCAGGTGGGGCAGTACTGGAGCGAGGAGTCCCGGTAGGACACCTCGCGGATGGTGTCCCCGCACACCGGGCACGGTTCGCCGGTGCGGCCGTGGACACGCAGGCCGCTCTTCTTCTCGGCTTTGAGCTTGCCGGCCGCGATGCCCCGGGAGCGGGCGACGGCGTCGTCGAGAGTGGTGCGGATCGCCTGGTGGAGGGCGGCGGTCTCGGTTTCGGTGAGGTTCCCCGCGGGCTTGAAGGGTGACATGCGCGCGACATGCAGGATCTCGTCGGAGTAGGCGTTGCCGATCCCGGCGATGGCCGACTGGTCGCGCAGGACGCCCTTGAGCTGCCGCCGTTCCCCGCCGAGGACGGCGGCCAGCGCCTCGGTGGTGAAGCCGGCGTCCAGCGGGTCGGGGCCGAGCCGGGCGATGCCGGGCACCTCGGCGGGGTCGCGGACCACGTACACCGCCAGCCGCTTCTGGGTGCCGGCCTCGGTCAGGTCGAAGCCGGCGCCCGGCGGCCCCTCCCCGGGGGAGGAGTCCGGGGGAGGATCGGCCAGGGTGACGCGCAGCGCGAGCGGGCCCTTGCCGGGACGGGGAGGAGTGGCCGGCAGTTTCTCCTGCCAGCGCAGCCAGCCGGCCCGGGCCAGGTGGGTGATCAGATGGAGGCGGTCGCCGGGGCCGCCCCCGAGGTCCAGGTCCAGGAACTTGCCGTGCCGGCGCACCGCCTCCACCGTGCGGCCGGTGACGGCGGACAGCGGCGGGTCGTACGTCTTCAGCACATGGAAGGCCACCGGCAGCGCGCCGGCCACCTCGCGGCCGACGAGGTGGCCGGTGAGGAAGTCGCGCAGGGCCTCGACCTCGGGGAGTTCCGGCATATGTTCAGCATATATGTCCGGGTTGTGCGCTGAAGGGCTCCGCTGAAGGGCTCCGCTGAAGGGCTCCGCTGAAGGGCTCCGCTGAAGGGCTCCACCGAAGGGCTCAGCGCTTGCGGACCACCGTCACCCCGTCCCGCACCGGCAGCAGCACACTCTCCACCCGCTCATCGGCGGTGATCGCGTCGTTCAGCTCCCGGATCACCAGATCCGGCTCCTCGCCCGCCGCCGGATCCAGCACCCGGCCCTCGCGCAGCACGTTGTCCAGCACGATCACCCCGCCCGGCCGCAGCCGGGTCAGCAGCTCCTCGTAGTACACCGGGTAGCCCACCTTGTCCGCGTCGATGAACGCGAAGTCCAGATACTCCTCGCGCGGCAGCGCCCGCAGCGTCTCGGCGGCCGGCGCGATCCGCAGCTCGATGCGGTCGGCGACCCCCGCCCGCTCCCAGTACCGGCGGGCCGTCCCCGTCCACTCCTCGCTCACGTCGCACGCCAGCAGCCGCCCGCCCGGCGCGAGCCCCCGGGCGATGCAGATCGAGGAGTACCCGGTGAAGGTGCCCACCTCCACCGCGTGCAGGGTGCCCGTCAGCTTCACCAGCAGCGTCAGCAGCGTGCCCTGGTCGTGGCTGATCTGCATCCGGGCGTTGTCCGGCAGCAGCCGGCGGGTCTCCGCCGCGAGATCGCGCAGCACCTCGTCCGCCGGAGTGGCGTGATCGAGCAGATAGTCGCTGAGGGCGGGATGGACGATGTCGATGCTCATGATGTGACTGTAGTCACCCCTCAGCCCGGGTGGCCCGGGGGCGGACCGGTCAGCCCGCGCCGGTCCCACACCGTACGGCGCCGGCGCGGGCCGCGCTCCCCGCGCCGCAGCCAGAACGCCGAGGCCACCCCGCCCAGCAGGCCGAACAGATGGCCCTGCCAGGACACCCCGGTCTCGGTCGGCAGCACCCCCCACAGCAGCGAGCCGTACACCAGGAACACGGTGATCCCCACCGTGATGTCCACCGCGTTGCGCTCCACGAAGCCGCGCGCCAGCAGATAGCCGAACAGCCCGAACACCACCCCGGACGCCCCGGCCGTGATCGAGCCGCCCGACGCCGTCAGCCACACGCCGAGACCCGACACCGTGATGATCACGAACGACACGGCGAGGAACCGCCCGATGCCGCGCAGCGCCGCCAGGAACCCGAAGATCACCAGCGGCCAGCTGTTCGCCGCCAGATGGTCGAAGCCGAAGTGCAGGAACGCCGCCGGGTAGATGTCCAGCAGGGCACCGGTGTCGCGCGGCTCGATGCCGTACTCGCACACCAGCGGCGGGTCGTAGTCGTAGGGCAGGCAGTACGGATCGCTGCCGTCGGCGGCGGCGAGCCCCCACAGCACCGCCAGCCACACCAGCATCAGTACGCCGGCCGCCAGCGCGCGGCGGCCACGGGATCCTCCGATCGGCACGGTCTGCCCCTCCCAGCCTTCCGAGTGCTCCGGTCCTGCGTCCTGCCTACCCCGTGCGCCCCGGGTCCTCCCGCCGCGTCCGTCCGGCGGCGGGCCCGGTCACGGCTGGAGCGGCCCGGGGATGTTGGCCCGCTCCGGGTTCTCCTCGCGCGCGTCCCGCTGCGTCTGCAGATACATCAGCGCCACCGTCAGATCCTGCGGGGTCAGCACATCCCGGTTCTCCGGCGGCGCGGTCAGACTGATCGCCGACCCGCCGGTGAGCGTCATCCGCAGCGGCAGCTCACCCGCGCCCGCGCCCCCGAACTGGCCCAGATCGAAGGCGACCTCCGACAGCACCCCGTTGCGGATCGCCAGCCGGGCCGTCACCCGCTCGTCCGGGTCGGCCGGCGGATGGAACACCGGCGGCAGCCCGAACCGCGCGCCCTGCTCGGTCAGCAGCGTCAGCAGCGGCGACAGCGCCCGCTGCGCCTGCCCGGCCGGCAGCCGCACCTCCACCAGCTCCGCGCCCCGCTCCTGCCCGGCGCGCTCCAGCGTCGCCCCCGAGCGCAGCGCCGCGCCCAGGTCGGCGGCGAACCGCCACTGCCCGGCCGGGTCCAGGGTATTGCCGCCCTCCGACATCGCCGCCGCGAACACCTGCGCCTGCTCCGCGCCGAGCAGGGTGTGGTCGCTGACGGCGCGGGCGTACTCGTCGTACTGGTACGGGTCGACCTCCACCCACGCGCCGCGCAGCGCGTCGCGCGCCACCCGCAGCGAGTCGGGGAGCGCGCCGGCGTCGCGCACGAAGTGCGCCGCCTCGGCGTTGGCCGCCTCGCCGCCCCGGTAGACGTCGCGGACGACGGTGTCGACCGAGACCCGCACGAACGTCCTGCCCAGTATGTTCTTGACGCCGACCGCGTCCAGGCCGCCGAAGTTGAGGGCGACGGCCCCGGCCAGCGGGTCGGCGTTCCTGCGGTCCTTCAGCCGGATCTCGCGCTCCGGGTCGCCGACGACCGCCAGCAGCTCCATGTCGGCGAGCAGCCGCGCGTCGTCCATCGACGGCTCGGGGCCGCCGTCCCGCGCCGCCAGCGTCAGCAGATAGTCGTACATCTCGTCGGGGGTGGCGTCCAGCGTCGCCTGGAGCGACAGACCCTCCCACGACAGCAGCTGATCGACGGCACCGCTGACGCTGAACCCGGTCTGGGCCTGCTGAATCAGCGAACAGCCACTGGTGCCGATGGCGAGCGCGGCGACCCCGCCGAGGGCGGCCAGCCGGCGCAGTACGGTGCGGCGCGGGGTATCGATGTCGGGCTCCTGGGGCGTACGGGTGGGGGGACGGTGGTGCGGTCCGTGCCGTTCCAGTTTCCATGGGCGCGGCGGTGGCCGGGCGCTGGGGCACAGCTCTGTGGCGAAGGCGTCACCGTCCGGTAAGGGGACTGTTAGCTGCGGACGGCCGGTTGGTTACGCTCGGGGGCATGCCGAGCAGTGACGGGCCGCAGGGCCGCCGCCCCTGGATCGTGGGGGTGTCGGGGGCCTCCGGCACCCCGTACGCCGCCGCCGTACTGCGGGCGCTGCTCGCCGCCGGGGAACCGGTCGACCTGGTCGTCAGCCGGGCGGCGCGGCTCACCCTCCTGGATGAGACCGCCGGGCCCTTCCGCGACGCCCACTGGCAGCCCGACCTGGAACGCTGGCTGCGCCAGGGCGCGGACGGGACGCCGGACGCCTTCGCGGTGGACACCGGCGGCGTACGGTACTGGCCGGCCGGCGACCTGGGCGCGGGCCCGTCCTCCGGCTCGTACCCGGCGCGCGGCATGCTGATCGTGCCCGCCTCCACGGCCGCGGTGGCCGGGGTGGCGCTCGGCCTCTCCAAGGACCTGCTCCAGCGGGCCGCCTCCGTCACGCTGAAGGAGCGCAGGCCGCTGGTGGTCGCGGTGCGCGAGTCGCCGCTGACCGGCCCGACGCTGCGCCACCTGGTCGCGCTGGACGAGGCGGGCGCGGTGGTGGCCCCGGCCTCGCCCGCGTTCTACGCGGGTGCGCGCGACCTCCAGCAACTGGTGGACTTCGTGGCGGGGCGGGTGCTGGACGCGGCCGGGGTGGCCCACACGCTGTACCGCCGTTGGAATGGCGAGCTGGGGGCCGCCGCCCGCGCGGGTGGGCACAGTTAAGGCCACGGGGCGCTCATGCCTTAGATTCATCCGTGCACATCGACCGGACCGGGCAATGAGAAAGGCTTCGTGACGATGGACGCGGTGGACAGACAGCTCATCCAGGCCCTGCGCGAGAACGGGCGGGCCTCGTACGCGGAGCTGGGGCGTCTGGTGGGTCTGTCGGGGCCGAGCGTCACCGACCGGATCAACCGCCTGGAGGCGGCGGGCGTCATCACCGGCTACCGGGCCACGGTGGACGCGCGGTCGCTGGGCCTGGGGGTGACGGCGCTCATCGGGATCCAGCTGTCGGACGCGGTGGACCACGAGGACGTCGCGGGCCGGCTGAAGGAGCTGGCCGAGATCGAGGACTGCTGGTTCATCGCGGGCGACGACTCGTTCATGGTGAAGGTGCGCGCCTCCGACGTGGACGGCCTGGAGCGCACCATCCGGCGGCTGTCCGGCACCCAGGGCGTCTCCCGCACCCGGACCACGATCGTGTTGTCCACGAAGTGGGAGAACCGGGTCGGGGAGCTGCCTGTCAGTGGCCAGGCGTAGGGTCGTCAGGAGTGTCGAGGCGAGGAGGCGCGAGGATGGACGCGGGACTCAAGCGGGACCTTGAGGAGAAGGTGCGCGCCGGGGAAAGGCTCTCCCGCGAGGACGGGATCGCCCTGTACGAGGCGGACGACCTGGCGTGGCTGGGCGAGCTGGCGCACGAGGTCCGCACCCGGAAGAACGGCGATGTCGTCCACTTCAACGTCAACCGCCACCTCAACATGACCAACGTGTGCACCGCGTCGTGCGCGTACTGCTCCTTCCAGCGCAAGCCGGGGGAGAAGGACGCGTACACCATGCGCATCGAGGAGGCCGTGCGGCTGGCCAAGGCCATGGAGGGCGACCGGCTCACCGAGCTGCACATCGTCAACGGCCTGCATCCGTCGCTGCCGTGGCGGTACTACCCGCGGTCGCTGCGGGCGCTGAAGGAGGTCCTGCCGGACACGGTCTCGCTCAAAGCGTTCACCGCCACCGAGATCCACCACTTCGAGTCGATCTCCGGGCTGTCCGCCTCCGAGATCCTCGACGAGCTGATCGACGCCGGGCTGGAGTCGCTGACCGGCGGCGGCGCGGAGATCTTCGACTGGGAGGTCCGCCAGCACATCGTGGACCACCGCACCCACTGGGAGGACTGGTCCCGCATCCACCGGCTGGCGCACGAGAAGGGTCTCAAGACCCCGTGCACCATGCTGTACGGGCACATCGAGGAGCGCCGGCACCGGGTGGACCACGTGCTGCGGCTGCGCGAACTCCAGGACGAGACCGGCGGCTTCCAGGTCTTCATCCCGCTGCGCTACCAGCACGACTTCGTGGACATGAAGGACGGCAAGATCCGCAACCGGCTCCAGGCCAGGACCACCATGGCCACCGGCGCGGAGGCGCTGCGCACCTTCGCCGTCTCCCGGCTGCTGTTCGACAACGTGCCGCACGTGAAGGTGTTCTGGGTGATGCACGGGGTGCAGACCGCCCAGCTGGCGCTCCAGCACGGCGCGGACGACATGGACGGCTCGGTCGTGGAGTACAAGATCACCCACGACGCCGACAACTTCGGCACCCCGGACAAGCTGACCCGCGAGGATCTGCTGGAGCTGATCCGGGACGCCGGGTTCCGGCCGGTGGAGCGCAACACTCGCTACGAGATCGTGCGCGAGTACGACGGTCCGGACGCCGGGCGGCGCGAGTCGCCGCAGCCGATGCGGGTGTGACGCCGGTGCGCTGGGTGCTGGACCCGGAGATCACCCCGCGGCTGCGGGAGGAGCTGGCCGGGCTGTGGTCCGAGGTCGTGGAGGCGGGCGGGGCCGTCGGGTTCCCGCCCGGCACCGGGCCGGCCGGGGTGCTGCCGGAGCTGGACCGGCATCTGGCGGGCATCGGGGCCGGCACCACCCGGCTGCTGCTGGGCGTGGACGAGGCCGGCGGCCCGGCGGCCACCGCGTTCATCGTGCACACCGGGCACGCGCTGATGGGCCACTGGGTGTGGCTCAAGACGGTGATGGTGCGGCCGGCCGCCCAGGGGGCCGGGGCCGGACGGGAGCTGATGGCCGAGGCGGAGCGGGCGATACGCGGCTTCGGCGGCATCCGCGCGATCCGGCTGACCTGCCGGGGCGGCATGGGTCTTGAGCGGTTCTACGCGGCGTGCGGCTACAAGGAGGTCGGCCGGGTCCCGGACGCGATCGCGGTCGGCGGCGGCGAGCTGCGCGACGACGTCATGATGTGGCGCCCGCTGGACTGAACGCCCGGGTGGGGCGGGCGGCTGCGGGCGCCCGTTCGGCATGTGTTTGACTGGGACGACCGAAGACGCCGGAATGAGGAAAAGGGTCCCCGCCGTGAGCAGCAGCACCAAGAGCGCGACGCTTCGCTATACGGGTCTGCGGCTGGCGATCTTCGCCGGCTGTTTCGCGGTGGTCGCCGTCCTCGCGTACATCGGTGTGATCCCGGAGAGCTTCGGCACGGCCAACCCGCTGTGGCTGGTGCTGCTGGCGACGGTGATCTCCGCGCCGCTCAGCTTCGTGCTGCTGCGCAACCAGCGCGACGCCATGTCCGCGCAGCTCGCGCCGCGCGTGGACCGGGCCATGGGCAAACTCCGCGCGAACCAGGGCATGGAGGACGACGCGGATGATGCCGCCCGTTCGGCCTGAACCATCCGCCGCCCCGGAAGTTCCCGGCGTACGCCGGTGTGAGCCAGGTCACGGTTTCCTGGTGCTACCGTGATGGACATGAACACAGCAGCCGCGCCGCGCCCCCTGCACGGGGTGCTCCTTGTCGCGCGCCTGCACATCGACCTGTGCCGCCGCCCCACCGCGGCCTGTCGTCGCTGACCCGCACGTCGCCGTACCCCTGGCCTTCCGGCCGTTTCACCGCGACCCTTCCCGTGCTGTGTCCCCCCAGGGCATTCCCCTGCCCTGACCCATGTCGAAAACTCACTCGCCGACCGGAGCGTGCCCGTGTCCTCCCCGTCCTCCCCGTCCGCAGCCCCCGAAGCCAGACGGAAGCTGTCCCTGCCGCCGTTCTGGGCCCAGATCCTCATCGGTCTCGCCGCCGGTGTGCTGCTCGGCTGGATAGCCCGCAACTGGGAGGTGGACTGGCTGGCCCGCACCCTGGACGAGATAGGCGGCCGGTTCGTCCAGCTGCTGCGGCTGGCCGTCGCCCCGCTGGTGTTCTTCGCCATCGCCGTCTCCATCACCAACCTCCGCAAGGTCTCCAACGCCGCCCGGCTGGCCGGCCGCACCCTGCTGTGGTTCCTGGTCACCTCGCTGGTCGCGGTGGCCATCGGCCTCTTCATCGGCCTGGTCACCAACCCGGGCTCCGGCTCCGCGCTCACCGCCGCGGACGGCCAGGCCCCCGAGAACTCCGGCTCCTGGCTGGACTTCCTCACCGGGATCATCCCGACCGACGTCATCACGCCCTTCACCGAGCTGAAGGTCCTCCAGATCGTCTTCCTGGCCGCCGCCGTCGGCATCGCCGCACTCCAGCTCGGTGACAAGGCCGCCCCGCTGGTCACCTTCGGCGAGACCGCGCTCGAACTGCTCCAGAAGGCCCTGTGGTGGATCATCCGCCTGGCGCCGCTGGGCACCCTGGGCCTGATCGGCCGCTCCATCAACAACTACGGCTGGGACCTGCTGGGCGACTACGCCACCTTCACCATCGACGTGTACGTGGGCTCCCTGCTGGTGCTGTTCGGCGTCTACCCGCTGCTGCTGCGCTTCGCCGCCGGCCTCAACCCGCTCCAGTTCTTCCGCGGCGCCTGGCCCGCCATCCAGCTGGCCTTCGTCTCCCGCTCCTCGGTGGGTACCCTGCCCGTCACCCAGCGCGTCACCGAACGGCTCGGGGTGCCGAAGGAGTACACCTCCTTCGCCGTACCGTTCGGCGCCACCACCAAGATGGACGGCTGCGCCGCGATCTACCCGGCGCTGGCCGCGATCTTCGTGGCGCAGATCTTCGACATCTCGCTGGGCATCCAGGACTACGTGCTGATCGCGTTCGTGTCGGTGATCGGCTCCGCCGCCACCGCCGGCCTCACCGGCGCCACCGTCATGACCACCCTGACCCTCTCCACGCTGGGCCTGCCCCTGGAGGGCGTGGGTCTGCTGCTGGCCATCGACCCGATCCTGGACATGATCCGCACCGCCGTGAACGTGGCCGGCCAGTCCGTGGTCCCGGTGATCGTCGCGGCCCGGGAGAAGATCCTGGACCGGGAGAAGTACGACACCGCCACGTCGTTCGACCTGGACGACTGGGACAAGGATGAGGACGAGGGCACGGAGACGGCCCGTCCGGTGGGCGCCGCGTCGTAGCCGTTCCGCTTCCAGACCACAGTCCGAGCCCCGCTGGACCGGGAAACCAGCGGGGCTCGGCCATGCGCACGGTGGCGTACCGTCGCGTTCCCCGGCCAGGTGCCCCGCCCTCGTCTCACCGCTGTGTAGCCGGGCGGGAGCGGCGAGTACGGGATGGGGTTAACTCTTGCGTTAACATGCGCAGCGTGGCTCAATGGGAAGTGATCCTCGTCGCGGAGGTCGCGGCATGGTTCGAGGCTCTGGCCGAAAGTGACTGGGCCAGCGCTGAACAGGTGGAAGACGCGATCGATCTCCTGGCTGCGACGGGGCCGACGCTCGGTCGCCCGCTGGTGGACCGGATCAAGGGAGCGGAACAGCATCATCTGAAGGAGCTCAGGCCCGGGTCCGGTGGTGGCAGTGAGATGCGGATCCTGTTCGCTTTCGACCCGGTCCGCCGGGCGGTGCTGCTGGTCGCGGGAGACAAGGCCCGGGACTGGCGGGGCTGGTACGACAGCAACATCCCTCTCGCTGAGAAGCGCTACCAGGCCCACCTCGATGATCTGGAGACCAGGGAGTACGAATGAGTGACGCAGTCAGGTGGGAGGACGCGAAGCGCGCGGCCCGTGAGCGGCGTGAGGCCGCGGGGCTGACGGTGCGCACGCCCGCGGAGAAGCAGGCGGCGATGAACAGGCTCGTGTCCGAGGTGCGTGCCTACAAGCTCGCGGAGATCCGGCGGGAACAGGCGCTGACGCAGCGGGAGGTCGCGGCGTCCATGGGTGTCTCCGCTCCCCGTGTGTCGGCGATCGAGCACGGGATGCTCGACCGCGCCGAGCTGGCGACCCTGCGCTCCTATGTGGAGGCGCTGGGTGGGCGCCTTCGTGTGGTGGCGGACTTCGGGGATGCGGAGTACACGGTCGCTTGATGGGCGGAGACCGGGGTCGGCCATTCCGTGCCCCCGTTGACGGGCGCCGTCCGTCCCGTTGGTGGGGGGCGGGCGGCGCCGTTCGCGTGTGTTCCGTGGTCAGCAGACGGCCGGTTTCACCCAGGAGCATTCGAGGCCCGCTTCGGCCACCTCCTCCTGGCGCTCGGTGAGCGGCGCGATCGGCGGGGGTGCGGTGGTACGGGGGCCGGGGCCGCCGTCCGCCGCGAGTGCGGCGACGATCGCGTCCTGCACCCGGGTCTGGCCCGAGCCCAGATGGTGGTTGATCATGATGCTGAACGCCAGCTCCCGCCCGCCGGCCGTCGTCACATAGCCCGACAGCGCGGTGGCGCCGGTCAGCGTGCCGGTCTTCGCCCGGGCGTTGCCGGCCGCCGGGGTGCCGCACATCCGGCTGCGCAGGGTGCCGCCCACCAGCCGGTCCGGCTCGCAGGCGATGGGCAGTGCCGCGTACCAGTGGCCGAACCACGGTTCGTCGCGCACCGCGGCGAGCAGGTCGGCGAAGTCGGCCGGGGCGATCATGTTCATCCGGGAGAGGCCCGAGCCGTCCACCTGGGCGTAGCCGCCGGGGTCCAGGCCGAGCCGGGTGGCGTGGTCGGCGACGGCCGCGAGTCCCGCCGTCCAGCTGCCGGTGCCGGTGTCGGCGGCGCCGATCGCCTTCAGCAGTGCTTCGCCGTGCGGGTTGACGGACAGTTTCAGGAACGGCACCAGGATCTCGGACAGCGGCATCGAGGTGTGCGCGGCCACGGTCTCGGCGCCCGCCGGTACGGCCCGTCCGGTCACCGTGGTCCCGGCCACCGTGACGCCGTGGGCGGCGAGCGCGTCGGCGAAGACGGCGGCGGTGTACGCGGTGGGGTCGGTGACGCTCAGCCAGGTGTCGGTGGGCGCGGCGCCGGCCGGGACGGTGCCGGTGACGGTGATGGTGTCCTGCCCGTGGGTCCGCCCGACGGAGAGGGTGTGCGGTCCGCCGGCGGCCACGGTCACGGCGCGGTTGTCGACGGTCAGCAGGTCGGGCGCGGGGTGCAGGGTGACCGAGGCCGGCTTGCCGGGGGCGGCGCCGGGGCCGGCACTCACCCGGACGCTGCCGGAGTCGTAGTCGGTGTCGGGTGCCAGGGTGAGCGCGGAGACCGGGGCGGAGTAGGCGTACTGTTCGGCGTCCCAGCCCCAGGCGCGGCCGAGTCCTGGGCCGGTGAAGAGGGTGTCGTCCGCGACGAGATCGCCGGGGACGTGGGTGATACCGGCGGCGGCCACCTCGGCGGCGAGGTCGTCGAGTTCGCCGGGCAGCAGCACGGGGTCGCCGGTGCCGCGCAGATAGAGGTCGCCGTCGCGGGTGCGCAGCACCTCGGTCCGGAAGCGGTGGTCGGGGCCGAGGATGTCGAGGGCGGCGGAGGCGGTCAGCAGTTTGGTGGTGGAGGCGGGCATCAGCCGCCGGTCGCCGTCGCGGTCGTAGAGGGTTTGGCCGGTGGCCGGGTCGCGTACCACCACCTGGGCGGCGGCGCCGGAGAGCAGCGGGTCGGTGAGGATCGAGTCGATCGTGTCCGCGAACCCGGGCCGTCCGGTGTCCCCGGCACCGGCTGTTCCGGAGGACCACACCAGGCTCAGCCCGAGCACGGCGGCGAGCGGCAGCAGGAGCGTGCGATGAGGGCGCGTCATGCGGTGTCATCATGCCCATGGCAAGGAGCGCGTCAAGAGCGCCGCTCCGGTCACCTCGCTCCGTGTCCGCGCGCGGGGCGGTGGACGGAGGTTGCCGCGCCGCGTGCCGGAGCGGATGATGGGGTCCGCGGCGAATGGGGAGGGCGGTACGGCAGATGTCCGGCACGCACGAGACGGGTACCTCCCCTCCCGCCGGCCCGCCGGGCAGCCCGCCGTGGCCACCGTGGCCGGCGGATCCACTGCCGCCGGCCGCCGAACGCAAGCTTCTGCCGGACCTGCTGCGCCGGGTGACGCCCGGTGGTGCCTTCGACCGCCGGCACCGGGCCCTGCCGACCTGGCGTCTCGCCCTGTACGCCGGGCTGTTGGCCGCCGGGATCGCGCTGCCGGGCAGCGGACTGCTGGGCCCGTGGCCCATGCTCCCGGCCGCCCCGCTCGCCCTGGCGCTGGTCGTCGTGTTCGCCGGGTACGTCCGCCGGCCGCTCCTTCCCGTCCTGGCGCTCATCGCCGGCGCCTTCCTGTTCGTCGCCGGCCACCAGGTGGAGCAACAGCGGGTGCTGGCCGAACGCGGCGAGTGGACCGAGGCAGTCGTGGTGGCGAAAGCGGAGGGCGGTGGCCGGGGCAAACAGCCCACCTGCGACCTGGAGTTCACCGACGGCTCGCCTCCGGACCGGGTGGTGTGCCACGGCACCAGCGCGGTCGGCGACCGGCTGCGGGTGCTGGTCGATCCGCGGCGGGCGGTTCCGCCGAGCCTCGGCGGGCCGCACGTCACCGGCTACACCGTGACGGTCGGCACGCTGGGCGTGGTGTTCGCCGCGCTGGTGGCGGCCGGCACCAGCGCCGGTCATCGCCGTCGGCTGGCCGAGGCTGCGGGCCCGGCCTGATCACCGGGCCGTCCGTCCCGGCCACGCGCCGGGCGGCCGGGCCCCATCGCCAGGAGGGAGCCGGCAGCACAGCCGTGATCACGCCGACCTTCTCCCGTCCTTGGGGTGATGTGTGCCGGTACGACCGCCGCTCCGCCGGACAAAGGCGTGGCGGTCCGGTGAAGGAGCCGGTCAGGGGCGCGTGCGGGCGGGCAGAATCCCCGGGAACCGCCGCACCGTGCCGGGAGTGCCCATGACGCCACCGCAAGATCCCCTCGCACCACCGCCCCCCGTCACCCGCCCCCGGTTGCGCCGCGCCCACGGCGCCGTCCTGGAGGCGTCGCTGCCCGCGCTCGTGCCCGCCGTCGAACAGGGCAGCCTCGCCGACATCCCGTTCGTCAACGCCCAGCAGGCCCCCGACGCCGTCGCGTTCAGCCGCAAGCACCGGGACGGCACCTGGTACGACGTCACCTGCGCCCAGTTCGCCGGCGAGGTGCTGGCCGTCGCCAAGGGCCTCATCGCCCACGGGCTCGCCCCCGGCGACCGGCTCGCCATCATGTCCCGCACCCGGTACGAGTGGACCCTCCTCGACTTCGCCGCCTGGGCCGCCGGCCTCATCACCGTCCCCGTGCATCCCACCGCCACCGCCCGTCAGGTCAGCTGGATCCTGCGCGACGCCGGGGCCCGGGCCTGCGCGGTCGAGGGGGTGGACGAGGCGCGCACCCTCACCGCCGTCCGCGGCGAACTGCCGCACCTGGAACACCTGTGGCAGCTCACCGCCATCCACGGCAACGAGTCCAGCGCCATCGGCCAGATCTCCGCCGCCGGGCGCGGGCTGCCGCACTCCGCCGTCGCCGAACGCCGCCGGCTCCTGACCCCCGGCCACATCGCCACCCTCACCCACACCTCCGGCACCGCCGCCCTGCCGCAGGGCTGCGTTCTCACCCACGCCCATCTCTTCACCAAGATCGACAACACGATCGAACTGCTCTACCCCGTCTACCGCTCCCTCACCGACCGGCCCGCCGCCACCCTGCTGACCCTGCCGCTGGCCCACGCGCTGGGCCGGACCGTCGCGCTGGGCTGCGTACGGGCCCGGATCCGGCTCGGCCACGCGCCGGACGCCGACGCGCTGCCGGACCTGGCCGGGTTCCGGCCCACCTTCCTGGTCACCACCCCCCGGCTGCTGGAACGCGTCCACCACACCACCCGGGCCACCGCCGAAGAGGCCGGCCGGGCCGCCGCGTTCGACCGGGCCGCCGCGCTCGCGCGGCGCATCGGCGCCGCCGTCGCCGCCGAGCAGCACGGCACCGGCGACGGACCCGGGCTCAGCCTGCGGGCCGGCCGCTCGCTGTACGAGGCCGGCGTCTACCGGCGGGTGCGCGAGGCGCTGGGCGGCGAGGTCCGCCACGTGCTGTGCGGCGGTGCCCCGCTCAGCCGCTCGCTGGCCACCTTCTACGAGGGCGTCGGCATCCCGGTGCACGAGAGCTACGGCCTCACCGAGACCGCCGCCGGTGCCGTCCTCGCCCCGCCGCACGCCCCGCGGCTCGGCACCGTGGGCTGGCCGCTGCCGGGTACGGCGGTGCGCATCGCCGAGGACGGCGAGATCCTGCTGCGCGGCGGGCAGATCTGCAGCGGCTACTGGGACTCCCGCACCCGCAGCATCCGCCCCGTCACCGGCTCCGGCGGCTGGCTGCCCACCGGGGACCTCGGCGCGCTGGACGAGGACGGCTACCTCACGGTGCACGGCCGCAAGCAGGACCTGATCACCCTGGCGGACGGCGCCCGCTTCTCGCCGGGGCCGCTGGAGGAGGCCATCCGCGCCGATCCGGTGATCGGCCACTGCGTGGTGGCCGGTGAGGGACGTCCCTACCTCACCGCGCTGCTGACCCTCGACCCCGAAGGGCTCGCCCAGTGGCTGCGCGCGGCCGGCCGCCGCCCGGCGGCGGCCGAGCGGATGGCCGAGGACCCCGAACTGCTGCGCCACATCCAGCGGGTGATCGACGAGGCGGGCCGCGTCCACCGCTTCCACCTGTTGCCCCGCCCGTTCACGGTGGCCTCCGGCTATCTGACCCCGGCGGGTACCCTGCGCCGCACGGCGGTGCTGCGCGACCATACCGAGCCGGTCGAGAACCTGTACCGCGGGGGCCGGTGAGCCGGGCCGGGGGACCGGGGCCGGGGGAGAATTCAGCTAAGAGCGTAGGTCCCGGCGGCGCACCGTGCGCAGCCCGCACGCCTCCCCGATGGCGTCGGCGTCCTCCAGGAGCACGATCAGGATGAAGAAAAGGTAACCGAAGAGCCAACGCCGTACCGCGCGCAGGAAACGCGGGCGTCCGGCATCGGTCACCCGGACCACCCGCAGGCCCCAGAGCAGTTTTCCGAGGCTCGCCCGAAAGAGCAGGACGAGAATCACATGATTGACGCAGGAGAGGGCCAGCGCGGTGAGGGCCGGCGCGAGGAATTCACCGGCTCCACCGGTATCCGGGAACAATGCCCGGGCCAGCGCCACCCCCGCCCCGAGCGCGAAAAGGACGTCGGTGAACACCGCCGCCATCAGCCGCAAGGTTCCCGCTTCCGGAGGCGGCGCGGGAGGGCCGGTTCGCTTTATCTGTCGCACGCATGACAGGGACGCCGGCGGCCGGGCCCCGGTTCTGCGGCTGCGCGCAAAGGCAGGAGCCCCCGCGCCGGGCGGGGGCTCCTTGGGTACTGCGTTCGACGCCCTGGGGCGACGGATCAGGCCGGGGTGACGTTCTCGGCCTGCGGGCCCTTCGGACCCTGGGTGACGTCGAAGGTCACCTGCTGGCTCTCCTCAAGCGAGCGGAAGCCAGAGGCGTTGATGGCGGAGTAGTGGACGAAGACATCGGGGCCGCCGCCGTCCTGGGCAATGAAGCCGAAGCCCTTCTCGGCGTTGAACCACTTGACGGTTCCGGTAGCCATAAGCCCTCCCTGGGCCTATAAGGGTCGCCCTGCTCCAGAACCTGCAAGAAGTCTGAAAACGACGAAAGCCCGCGGTTACATGCTCCGCAGGCTCGTACTGCAAGGGAAACCAAACTGCAACTTGCTGCGAGCGTAGCACGCTGTGTGCACGACCGGAAGGATGGAAGTCCCCCGTCGGGGGGAATCGCAACTGGCGGTCGGCTCGCATGACACCAGGCGTACCCTCACAGGGGTGAGTACACACCCCCGGACCCGTCCCCGAGTCGGGCACATTCAGTTTCTGAACTGTCTCCCCCTGTACTGGGGCCTGGCGAGGACCGGCACCCTGCTGGATCTGGAACTCACCAAGGACACCCCCGAGAAGCTGAGCGAACGCCTGGTCGCCGGGGAACTCGACATCGGCCCCGTCACCCTCGTCGAATATCTGCGGCACGCGGACGAACTCGTCGCCCTCCCCGACATCGCCGTGGGCTGCGACGGCCCGGTGATGTCCTGCGTGATCGTCTCCCAGGTGCCGCTGGAGCAACTGGACGGGGCGCGGGTGGCGCTCGGTTCCACCTCGCGCACCTCCGTGCGCCTGGCCCGGCTGCTGCTCGCCGAGCGGTACGGCGTCAGCCCCGACTACTACACCTGTCCGCCCGACCTCGGGCTGATGATGCAGGAGGCGGACGCCGCCGTCCTCATCGGGGACGCCGCGCTGCGCGCCGCCCTGCACGACGCGCCCCGGCTCGGCCTCCAGGTGCACGACCTGGGGCGGATGTGGCACGAGTGGACCGGGCTGCCGTTCGTGTTCGCCGTGTGGGCGGTGCGCCCGGACTACCTGGAACGCGAGGAGGAGACGGTGCGCGAGGTGCACCGGGCGTTCCTCGCCTCCCGCGATCTGTCGCTGGCCGAGGTCTCCAAGGTGGCCGAGCAGGCCGCCCGCTGGGAGTCCTTCGACGCCGCCGTGCTGGAACGGTACTTCACCACCCTGGACTTCCGGTTCGGCGAGCGGCAGCTGGGCGGGGCCCGGGAGTTCGCCCGCCGGATCGGGTTCGACGGTGCGGACCGGGTGCGGCTGCTGCCGCCCGGCTGACGGAGGGGATGACGTTGGAGCCGCTGACCCGGGAGGACCCGCCGTCCGTGGGCGGGTACCGGCTGCTGCGCCGGCTCGACCGGGGCGGCATGGGCCGGGTGTACCTCGGCCGCAGCGCCGGGGGCCGCACGGTCGCGGTGAAGGTGGTGCACCGGCAGTTCGCGGCCGACGAGCAGTTCCGCGCCCGGTTCGCCCGGGAGGTGGCGGCGGCCCGGCTGGTGGGCGGCTCCGGCGCGTACACGGCGCCGGTGCTGGACGCCGACCCGGACGCCGAACTGCCGTGGGTGGCCACCGGCTACGTGGCCGGGCCCGATCTGCGGCGCACCGTCGCGGAGGGCGGGCCGCTGCCGCTCGCCACGGTACGGGCGCTGGGCGCGGGACTGGCCGAGGCGCTGGCGGCGGTGCACGGGCACGGTCTGGTGCACCGGGACGTCAAGCCGTCCAACGTGCTGCTCGCGGTGGACGGCCCCCGGCTGATCGACTTCGGGATCGCGCGGGCGGCGGACGCGGCGGGCGAACTGACCGCCACCGGGGTCTCCCTCGGCTCGCCCGCGTACATGTCGCCCGAGCAGGTGCTGGGAGCGGAGGCCGGGCAGGCCGGGGCGCCGGGGCCGGCCACGGACGTGTTCTCGCTGGGATCCGTGCTGGTGTACGCGGCGGGCGGCCGGCCGCCGTTCCCCGGCGAGTCGGTGACCCAGGTGCTGTACCAGGTGGTGCACCAGGCGCCCGAACTGACCGGCGTCCCGGCCGCGCTGCGCGGGCTCGCCGCCGCGATGCTCGCCAAGGAGCCGGCCGCCCGCCCGCCGCTCGCGGAGGTCGCGCGGGCGCTGGCGGGGGAGGGCGGGGCCGGGCCGCTGATCCGGGCCGGGTGGCTGCCGCCGGAGGTGGTCGAGGGGATCGGCCGCCGGGCCACCGCGCTGCTGGATCTGGACGTTCCGGCGGAGCCGGGCGGCGAAGGGCCCGGGGCGGGCGGGGAAAGCGTGCCCGCGCCCGCCGGACCCGTACCGCCGCCGTCCCCGGTGCCGCCCGCGCCGGCCGCCGGGTTCGGGCCGGCGATCCCGCTGCCGCCGCCGGGCCCGCCGCCCGCGCCGCCCGCGCCCGCCGGGACCCGTACCCGGCGCGGGCGCGGGATACGGGCGGTGCTGGCCGCCGTACTGGTGCTCGGCCTCGCGGGCGGCGGGCTGTACGCCTTCACCCGCCCCGGCGGCGAGGAGGAACCGGCCCCCGCACCCACCCCCGAACCGGCGCCGGTGGCCGACGCGCTGCCCGAGGCGTTCCACGGGGAGTGGGTCGGCGACCTGACCCTCGATCTCGGCATCCCCGGCGGCCGGATGACGCTGACCCTGGGGGAGGGCGTGGTCGGCGAGGAGGTCGGCCACGCGTCCACCCGCGATCTGCTGAACATCTCCACCTGCGTGGACCGGATGACGCTGACCGAGGTGAGCGAGGAGGAGGCGGTCTTCGACGCGCTGGTGGACACCGGGGAGTCCACGCCCGGCGTCTGTGTGACCGACACGTTCCGGATGATCCTGCGGCTGGACGGGGACGGGCAGGTGCTGCGGTACACCAGCGTCCACCCGGACAGCGGTGCGCGGGGAGTGCTCAATCGCCCCGGTTAGCCCCTGGCGTACGCTGGCTTCCGGTATCGACCACCCTGTATCCGCCCGCCGGAGGGACGCCCGCCATGGCCCTGAGTGCTCAGCTCAAGTCCGCGCTCGACCGAGCCGCCGACGGCGGCCGGATCAGTCCGGAGGAGGCGCTGGAGCTCTACCGCAGCGCCCCGCTGCACGCGCTGGGGCGCGCGGCGGACGCGGCGCGCCGTAAGCGGTACGCGGGCATCGAGCACATCGCCACGTACATCATCGAGCGGAACATCAACTACACCAACGCCTGCGTCACGGCCTGCAAGTTCTGTGCCTTCTACGCCGCGCCGAAGAGCCCGGACGTGTGGACCCGGGACCTGGACGACATCCTGCGGCGCTGCGCGGAGACGGTGGAACTGGGCGGCACCCAGATCATGTTCCAGGGCGGGCACCACCCGGACTACGGCGTCGAGTACTACGAGCAGCACTTCTCCGCCATCAAGGCCGCCTTCCCGCAGCTGGTGATCCACTCGCTGGGCGCCTCCGAGATCGAGCACATGGCGCGGATCTCCGGGGTGTCGGCCGAGGAGGCCATCCGGCGCATCCACGCGGCGGGCCTGGACTCGTTCGCGGGCGCCGGGGCCGAACTGCTGCCGGAGCGCCCGCGGAAGGCGATCGCCCCGCTGAAGGAGTCCGGCGAGCGCTGGCTGGAGATCATGGAGACGGCGCACGGCCTGGGGGTCGAGTCGACGTCCACCATGCTGATGGGCACCGGTGAGACGAACGCCGAGCGGATCGAGCACCTGCGGATGATCCGCGACGTGCAGGACCGCACCGGCGGCTTCCGGGCGTTCATCCCGTACACCTACCAGCCGGAGAACAACCACCTGAAGGGCCGCACCCAGGCGACCATCTTCGAGTACCTGCGGCTGATCGCGATCGCCCGGCTCTTCCTGGACAACGTGGCGCACATCCAGGGCTCGTGGCTGACCACCGGCAAGGACGTGGGCCAGCTGACACTGCACTACGGCGCGGACGACCTCGGCTCGGTGATGCTGGAGGAGAACGTCGTCTCCTCGGCCGGAGCCAAGCACCGGTCCAACCGGCTGGAGCTGATCGACCTGATCCGCACCGCCGGCCGCGTCCCGGCGCAGCGGGCCACCACGTACGAGCACCTGGTGGTGCACGACGACCCGGCGAACGACCCGGTCGACGACCGCGTGGTCTCCCACCTGTCGTCCACCGCCATCGAGGGCGGCACCGCGCACCCGGAGCTGAAGCTGCTCGACGCCCGCTGACGCCGCCGCGCCGCGCCGGGCCGCGGTGGCCCGGCGCGGACGAGCGGGGTCTCAGCTGCCGCCGCCGAGCAGCGGCAGCCCGCCGAGCAGCGAGGTGACGGGGGCGGTCAGGCCGCCGAGCACGTCCTTGGCGGAGGCGCCGTCCGTCAGCGGCTGGGTGAGGGTCGTGGTGCCCACCGACTGGAAGTCGGCGACCTGGGTGTTCAGCCCGTTGGTCAGCGGGTCCACGCCGGTACCGGCCATCGGGTACAGCTGGAGGTCCAGCGGACCGGCCAGGCCGTAGGTCAGCGCGGTGTCGACCCCGGTCAGCGCCGCGCCGATGTTGTCCGTGGCCGTGCTCGCCGAGGCGGCCCCGCCACCGGCGACCACGGCGCCGGTGGCGGCGGCGGTGACGGCTGCGATCCGCAGCACGGGACGGGAGGGGCGGGAGTGGGAGCCCATGAATCCACCTGCTTGGGGTAGGAAGAAGCGATACGGAACCGGCAGGCCACGCTAGTGGGACGCCGGTCCCCTCTTCATCCCGATCCGCCCCAAATCCCTCGTACGGTGTAAGCCGGTCAACGGTCCGACGCCCGAACGTCCCCCGGACGCTTCAGGGAACGGACGGGCCGCTGATGTACCGGCCGTCCTCGTCGTACGGCCAGGCGTTGGCCACGCAGCCGTTCAGCCCCTTGATCTGCTGCATCATCGCCGGGGCGAGCGCGCCCTCCTCGGGGCAGCCCTCGTGACCGTGGCCGAGGCGGTGGCCCACCTCGTGGTTGATGATGAGCGCCCGGTACTCGGTCACCGGACCCGGGAACTGGGGCGAGCCCTCCATCCAGCGCAGCAGGTTGACCACCACCGTCTGGCCCACCTGGCAGTTGACCTCGCCGCCGGTGTCCAGGCCGTACTCGCCGCAGATGTCGTCGACCGTGCCGGGCGTGGCGACCTTCACCGTGAAGTCGACCGGGCCCTCCTCGGCCAGCTGGAAGGCGCTCACCCCGTCGGTGGTCCAGCCGCGCGGATCGGCCAGGATCGTCTCGATCTCCTCGGCCGTCTCCACCGGGTCGAGGTCGATGCCGTCCTCGATCTGCACCATGTAGCGGCGCACGGTGCCCTCGCCCACCTGGTGTCCGGTGGCGGGCGCGGTGCGGAAGGTGCCGGGGCCGGTCGGCGGGATGTCGATCGGCTCGGGCTCCGGGTCCGGCTCGGGCTCCGGCTCGGGGTCGGGTTCCGGGTCCGGCCCGGGCTCCTCGGTGGGCGAGGGCGGCGCGGCGGCCGGCTCACCGGCCCCGTCCTCGTCCCCGCCCCCCAGCACCAGCCGGGCGCCCAATCCGAGCGCGAGCAGCAGGACGAGGCCGGCGGCGGCGAACAGGGCGACCGCACGTCTGCGCCGCTGGAGCCGGCGGCGCCGCAGGACGGCGCGCCCCGCACGGCGGATGGTTCGGTCTACGGAAGGCATCGGCGTTGACGCTACAACACGATGATCATTCCGCCTGCCTCGGCGGACACCCGGGGGACCCTGCCCGCCACCGCGCGAGGTGACCCGCGACAATGGGGGGGTGACTCGTGCCACGTTGGACAAGCAGCCCCGTGAAGTCGCCGCCATGTTCGACGCGGTGGCCGCGAAATACGACCTCACCAACGACGTGCTGGCGCTCGGCCAGAACCGCCGCTGGCGCAAGGCCGTCGCCCGCGCCGTCGACGCCCGCCCCGGCGAGCGGGTCCTCGACCTCGCCGCCGGCACCGGCACCTCCTCCCTGCCCTTCGCCGCCGCCGGCGCGTACACCGTGCCGTGCGACTTCAGCACCGGGATGTTGAACGAGGGCAAGCGGCGCGAGCCCTGGCTGCCGTTCACCGCGGGAGACGCCACCAGGCTGCCGTTCCGGAACGATGTGTTCGACAAGGTGACCATCTCCTTCGGGCTGCGCAACGTCCAGGACACGGACGCCGCGCTGCGCGAGCTGCTGCGTGTCACCCGGCCGGGCGGCCGGGTGGTGGTGTGCGAATTCAGCCACCCCACCTGGGCGCCGTTCCGCACCCTTTACACGGAGTACCTGATGCGCGGGTTGCCTCCGGTGGCCGAAAAGGTCTCCTCCAGCCCGGACGCGTACGTCTATCTCGCCGAGTCCATCCGCGCCTGGCCCGACCAGCCCGCCCTGGCGGCGCTGCTCCAGAAGGCCGGCTGGGAGCGGGTGGCCTGGCGCGACCTCACCGGTGGCATCGTGGCCCTGCACCGGGGCACCAAGCCGGCCGCCGGCTGAACCCGTCCCACCCGCCCGCACCCTGATCCGCTCATAGACTCGTAGCCGCCGAACCCGGACCGATGGGGAGAGCCGACCGTGGCCGACATCGATGCAAGCGCTTCCGAACACACCGCTGATGTGATCGTCGTCGGGGCCGGACCGGCCGGCTCCACGACCGCGTACCACCTCGCCCGCGCCGGGCTCGACGTCCTGCTGCTGGAGAAGACCGCCTTCCCCCGCGAGAAGGTCTGCGGCGACGGCCTGACCCCGCGCGCCACCAAGCAACTCGTCGCCATGGGCATCGACGTCTCCGAGGAGGCGGGCTGGCTGCGCAACAAGGGCCTGCGCATCATCGGCGGCGGACACCGGCTCGAACTGCCCTGGCCCGAGCTGGCCGCCTTCCCCGACTACGGACTGGTGCGCCGCCGCGAGGACTTCGACGAACTGCTCGCGCGGCAGGCCGAGAAGGCCGGCGCCCAGCTCTTCGAGCGGTGCAACGTGACCGGCCCCGTCCAGGACGACCGCGCCGCCGGCCGCATCGTGGGCGTGACGGCCAAACTGGGCGAGGAGAAACGGAACGTCACCTTCCGCGCCCCGGTGGTGGTCGCCGCCGACGGCAACTCCTCCCGGCTCTCCCTCGCCATGGGCCTGCACCGCGACGACAAGCGCCCGATGGGCGTCGCCGTGCGCACCTACTTCACCAGCCCGCGGCACGACGACGACTATCTGGAGGCCTGGCTGGAGCTGTGGGACCGGCGCGGCCCCGAGCCCCGGCTGCTGCCCGGCTACGGCTGGATCTTCGGCATGGGCGACGGCACCTCCAACGTCGGCCTCGGCATCCTCAACAGCTCCAGCGCCTTCCGCGAACTGGACTGGCGCGAGGTGCTCAAGGCGTGGTGCGCCTCGATGCCCGAGGAGTGGGGCTACACCCCCGAGAACATGTCGGGCCCGATCCGCGGCGCCGCGCTGCCCATGGCGTTCAACCGCAAGCCGCACTACTCGCGCGGGCTGATGCTGGTCGGCGACTCCGGCGGCCTGGTCAACCCGTTCAACGGCGAGGGCATCGCGTACGCCATGGAGTCCGGCCAGATCGCGGCCGAGGTGATCGTCCAGGCGATGGCGCGGCAGTCGCCCGCCCAGCGGGAGCTGACGCTGCGCGCGTACCCGAAGACGCTCCAGGAGACCTACGGCGGCTACTACACGCTCGGCCGGGCCTTCGTGAAGCTGATCGGCAACCCGCAGATCATGAAGATCGCCACCGAGCGCGGGCTCAGCCATCCGCTGCTGATGCGCTTCACGGTCAAGCTGATGGCCAACCTGACCGACCCGCGCGGCGGCGACGCCATGGACCGGCTGATCAACGGGCTCACCAAGATCACCCCCCGCGCATAACGGCCGGGCCGGCCGCCGGGCTCGACCTTCACACCGGTGTCACGCCCTACCGTCCGAGGCATGACGGTTCATGCCACACACCTGGACGGCCGGCCGGCGACCGCGTGGCACGGCCTCACTCCGCCGTGTGGGTGAGGACGGCCGTGGCCAGTTGCTCGTGGGTCTCGGGGGGCAGGGTGTGGCCCATGCCCGGCACGGTCATCAGCCGTGCGCCCGGGATCCGTTGCGCGATCAGGGCTCCGTGACCCGGCTTCACCGGCTCGTGGCTGCCCTCGACGACCAGCGTGGGCGCTGTCACCCGGTGCAGGACGCCCACCGGCTCGAAGCCGGGGCCGGCCGCCGCGGCCAGCCGGTGGTTGGCCGCCGCCGACAGGTCGTTGGCGCGGTCGTGGATCCGTTCCTGGAGGCGGCGCGCCGCGTCCTCGTCGAAGGGCAGGCCGGTGCCGTGCAGCACCCGCTGCTCGGCGACCATGCCGTCGATCAGCGCGCGCCGGCCTTGCGGCGGCGGGGCGGTCAGCAGCGCCCGGTAGAAGGCGGTGAACGCGGCGGTCGGCGCGGGCAGGCTGCCCTCCTCCTGCGGCTCGCCGGTCAGCGCCCGCAGGATCACCTGCCCTTCGCCGCCGCCCAGCGGCGAGGAGCCGATGACGGTCAGCGAGCGCACCCGGTCCGGCCGCTCCACCGCGATGAGCTGGCCCAGCAGCCCGCCCGCCGAATGGCAGACCAGGTGCGCGCTGCCCAGGCCGTGGGCGTCCAGCACCCGGTGGACGTCGTTCTTGATGTCCTCCCAGGTGTACGGGTGCGCCGCGAAGTCGACGGTCTCCGACTTCCCGGTGTCCCGGTGGTCGTACCGGATCACCCGGCGGCCCCCGGCGACGAGACGGCCGGCGAACGCGTCCGGCCACAGCACCCCCTGCGACATCGACCCCATGATCAACAGGATCGGCGCGTCCGTCGCCGCGCCGAACTCCTCGCTCCACAGATGTACATCACTCATGCCTCAGAGTCTGTCCGCCTCCGGTACCGGTGCCTTCCGTAGAACCACCAGTCGTGCCAGCTCCGTACGGGAGCCGATGCCGAGCTTCGGGTAGATCTTGTACAGGTGGTACTCGACGGTGCGCGGGCTCAGGAACAGCCGGTCGGCGATCCGCTTGCTCGACAGCCCTTCGGCGACCAGGCCCGCGATGCGCAGTTCCTGCGGGGTCAGCGCGTCCAGGACCGCGGGTACCGGCGCCGGTCCGCCCCCGCCCGCCGCCCGCAGCTCGTCCCGGGCGCGCCGCGCCCACGGCCCGGCGCCCGCCCGCTCGAACGTCTCGGCGGCCCGGCGCAGCTGCCCGCGGGCCTCGGCGGGACGCCGTGCGCGGCGCAGCCGCTCGCCCAGCAGCAGCGCCGTCCTGGCCGCCTCGAAGGTGTTGGTGTGCAGCCGCAGGGCCTCGGCGAGGTCCTCCGCGCGGGAGTGGGCCAGCCCCCGGCAGCGGGCCAGCAGCGCCCGTGACTCGGGTGTCGTGGCGTGCGCCGAGGAGCGTTCGTACGCCGCGAGCACCTCCCGCGCCGCCGCCTCCTCGCCCGCGCCCAGGGCGGCCTCGATGTGATCGGGCGCGATGCGCCACACCACCGCGGGCGAGGTGGCTCCCGGGCCCGCCGCCGTGAGGGCGGTGAACCGTTCGTGCGCCGCCGCGTGCCGGCCCAGCCCCAGATCCAGCAGCGCCCGCGCGTACCCGGCGACTCCGGCCCGCAGGCCCACCCGGTGCGGTACGGCGATGGCCAGCGCCTCCCGCGCCAGCCGTTCGCAGTCCTCCTGCTCGCCCCGCAGCGCCGCCACCACCGCCAGGTTGGCCAGATGGGCGGCCACGGTGTTCGGGTATCCGGCCTCCCTGGCCAGCGCCAGGCCCTCCTCGGAGACCGCCCGGCTGCTCGCGAGCCGGCCCGCCAGCCGTTCGGCCGTCGCCACGAACTCCAGCACCACGGGCAGTTGCCCGGTCATCCCGGACACCCTCGCCACCCGTCCGGCGCGCTCGGCCATCCCGGCGGCCAGGTCCGTCTCGCCGAGCTGTCCGGCGGCGGCTGCCGCCCACAGGTACTCCGCCGCTTCCCGCGGCTCCCCGGCCCGTGCCTGTGCCAGCGCCCGCCGCAGCAGGCCGGGGCCGGCCGGGTCGCCGTCCAGCGCCAGGCCGATCCCGGCCACCGTGTCCCGCAGGAAACCCGGGGGGTGCGCCGCGGCCCTGCGCCCCAGCCGGATGAGGGCCGCGGTGTCGCCGGCGTACGAGGCGGCCTCCGCCGCGTCGGCCAGCATCCCGATGCTGTCGCCGGTGGACAGGATGCGGACGGCCTCGGTGGCGTCACCGGCGTTCAGCTCGAACCGGCCCCGGAGCCGGGCGATCTCCAGGGCGAGAGCGGTGTCCGTGCCCGGCTGCTCGCGGGCCTCGGCGAGCAGCGACTCGGCCTGCCCGGGGCGTCCGCCGAGCCAGGCGGCGACGGCGGCGTCCTTCAGACGCACCGCCCGGGGCCCCGGTTCGGGTGTCAGTTCGGCGGCTCTGGCCAGCGCGGTGGCGGCGCTGCCGTATCCACCGCGCTCGCGTGCCCGCTCCGCGGCGGCCACCAGCTCGGCGGCGACCCGCTCGTCGGGGCCGACGGCGGCCGAGGCCAGGTGCCAGGCGCGGCGGTCGCCGGTGGTCAGCTGTGCCAGGACGGTGTGGACGCGGCGGAGTCCGGCGCGGGGGGCCGCCTCGTACACCGCCGAACGGATGAGCGGATGACGGAAGCGCAGCCGGGCGCCGTGGAGTTCGGCGAGACCCGCCTCCTCCAGCTCGGCCAGCGCGGTACGGCCGGCGTCCGCCAGGGGGCCGGCCCGGCCGGAGTCCTCCGCGTGCAGCAGGCCGGTGGCGCGCAGGGCCGGACCGACTTCGGGCTCCACGGCGGCGACCCGGGCCAGTAGCGCGGCGCCGGGGGACAGGGCCGCGACCCGGTCGCCGAACAGCCGGGCGCCCCCGGGCAGCGGGTCGGGCAGCGGGGCGGTCCCGGCGAGCTGCGCGGGGGACAGGCGGGCGGCGATCTCGTCCAGCGCGAGCGGATTGGCGCCGGTGGCGGCGATGAGGTCGCGCGCCACACCGGAGGGGACGCCGTGCCGGGCGCGCAGCATCTCGGCCGCCGCGGCGTGGGGGAGTCCTCCGACCTGGACCGTCAGCGGTATCCCGGGCACCGGGGTGTCGCCGCGCACGGCGAACAGCAGCGCGATCCGTTCCGTGGCCAGCCGCCGGGCGGTGAACAGCAGTGCGTGGGCCGAGGCCCGGTCGACCCACTGGAAGTCGTCGATGAGGCAGATCAGTCCGTGCGGGGCGGCGGCCTCGGCCAGCAGCGAGAGCACGCCGGCGCCCAGCGGGTAGGGGTCGCCCGCCGTCTCCCCGGTGAGCCCGAGGGCCGCGCGGACGGCGTCGCGCTGCGGTGCGGGCAGTGCGTCCAGTGCGCCGGTCACCGGCCACAGCAACTGGTGCAGCGCCGCGAAGGCGAGGCCGGCTTCGGCCTCGACGCCGGTGGCGCGCAGGACGCGGGCGTCGGTGCCGTGTCCGGCGGCGGCGTCGAGCAGGGCCGTCTTGCCGGCTCCGGCCTCGCCGCGCAGGACGGCTGCTCCGCCGTGTCCGGCGCGGGCCCGGGCGATCACCTCGTCGAGCGTGCCGGACTCGGCCGATCTGCCGTAGAGCATGGACAGACACTGTAGGAGACCCGTGCGCCGCCGGGCCGGTGCCGAGGCGCTTCTCACATCGCGCGCGAGGGGCCCGGCCGTCCGGCCGGGCCCCTCGCGACGGGTGTGACGGGTGGTTCAGAGGATGCGGACGGCTCCGGTGGGGGTGTCCCAGGCCATGTCGCGCTGGACCACACCGGTGGAGGAGTTCTGGGCGCCGATGAACTGGCCGCCGCCGATGTAGATCGCCACGTGGTACGCGCTGCCGGCGCTGCCCCAGTAGAGGATGTCGCCGGGCTGGAGGTTGCTCAGCGAGACCTGGGTGCCGGAGGTGGACTGCGGCTGGGAGGTGCGGGGGAGGGAGACGCCGGCCGAGGCGTAGGCCGCCTGGACCAGGCTG
This sequence comes from Streptomyces harbinensis, assembly GCF_900116145.1. GTDB lineage: Bacteria > Actinomycetota > Actinomycetes > Streptomycetales > Streptomycetaceae > Streptomyces > Streptomyces carpaticus. The sequence goes on from NZ_FPAB01000014.1 coordinate 35,011, forward strand.
GAGCAGTCCCAGGCGTCGGGGCCGGTGGCGCCCATGACGTAGGCGTCGCCGAGCTGGGCCTGGGCGAAGGCGACGACCGCGGCGGCGCTGCCGCTGGGGGCGGGGGCCGGCGCGGGGGCGGACTCGGTGGCCGCGGGCGCGGAGGCGGCGGCCAGGGTGGTGCGTTCGGCGGAGCGGGAGGCGGCTTCCTCGGCCTCGCGCTCGGCGGCGGCCTCCTCGGCCGCGCGGCGGGCCTCCTCGGCGGCGGCCTCGGCCGCGGCCTCTTCCTCGGCGCGCTGCTCGGCGGCGGCCTGCTGGGCGGTGGCGAAGGCGCGCTGTTCGGCGCGCTGGTGCTGCTGGCGCAGGCCGGACAGATCGGCGTACGTCTCGGTGGCCCGGGCCGCCTGGCTGCCGGAGGTGGAGAGGATCTCGTTCAGGGCGCGGAGCTCTGCGGTCGTCTCCACGGGGTCCTCGGCCGCGTTGGCGGGCGTGGCGGCCCCGGTGACGGCGACGGTGCCGACCACGCCGGAGAGGACTCCGCCGCGTATCAGAGTGCTGGCACGGGACGGCTTGCGGTGCCGGCCTCGGTAACGGATTGGGGACATGGACATCATCCGTACCAGTGATGTCCGGTTGTTCTCAATTGTTGTGGCGTGAGCCACAGGTGCGATAAACGGCGTTTGGAATGGGTGGCTTGGTCCTTTTTGCTCCCTGGTGCTGGCGCTCGCCCGGCGATTGACTCGACGCTCGTATGCTGGACGTTGTCCGGAATGCCCGTTTGGCTAGCACGCGGCGGACCCCCGGGCAATCTGTCGGAGCGTCAGTTGTGACCCGCCGTGGCGCACGTCACGACCACCACTGGTCGTACGCGAGGCGCAGCACCAGCGCCGTCACGACCACGAGCAGCACCGCGCGCACGAAGCCGCTGCCCTTGCGCACCGCCATGTGGGCGCCGATCCAGCCGCCCGCCATGTTGAACGCCGCCATACCGGCCGCCAGTTTCCACAGCACGGTGCCGGCCGCGCCGAACACCAGCAGGGCGCCCAGGTTTGTGCCGACATTCACGACCTTGGCCGTGGCGGACGCGGTGAGCATGTCGAGATGGAGGATCGCCACCAGGGATATGACCAGGAAGGTGCCGGTTCCCGGGCCGATCAGCCCGTCGTAGAAGGCGACCCCGATCCCGGCCACGGCGAGGGCCAGCAGGCGGCGCTTGCGGGTGACTTCGCGGCCGGTGGCCTCGGTGCCGAAGCGCGGTTTCCAGACGACGAACGCGGCCACGCCGAGCAGGACGACCATGATCAGCGGTTGCAGGATCTCCTTGTTCACCGCGGATGCGAACAGCGCGCCGCCGCCCGCCGAGAGCAGGGCGAGGCCGGCGAGCCGGGCCGCGAGGGCCGGATCGAGGCGGGTCCGGCGCGCGTAGGTGACGGCCGCGATCGAGGTACCGGTGATCGCCACGGCCTTGTTGGTGCCGAGCGCGTACGTCGGGGCGAGGTTCGGGAAGCCGATGAGCAGGGCGGGGAGCAGCAGCAGACCTCCGCCGCCCACCACCGCGTCGATCCAGCCCGCGAGGGCGGCGGCGAGGCAGAGCAGGACGACGGTGGTCAGGGATATGTCAGGCACCGCTCGCCATATACCAGATACCCATTTCAGCTGCGAATTTGCTTGTACTGACCATGTAGTGGTAAAGGCGGCGGCTGGATACCGCGCCCCGCTACTTCCGGATTTGGCGGTCCGTATCGGACTCGTCGCGTTGAGTGTCAGTGGGGTGGCTTACCTTGGGTTCGTCGTCTTCGTCGGGTGGGAGAGATCACAAACTTGGTCGGTGCCCCAGTGTCGAAGGTCACAGGGCCCGGGCTTAGGATGCTCACCAGCCTTGTGAACTGACTCACATAGATCTGATCTTCATCGCTGGCAGTCGCCGTTGACTGGAAGGAGCGAGGTGCGGTGAACGCGTACGTTCCCATCCTCGTACTGGGGGCCCTCGGGGCGGGCTTCGTTGTGGTGTCCCTGGTGCTCGCATCGATCGTCGGTCCCAAGCGCTACAACCGGGCCAAGTTGTCCGCGTACGAGTGCGGTGTGGAGCCGACCCCGCAACCCGTCGGCGGTGGTCGCTTCCCGGTGAAGTACTACCTGACGGCGATGCTCTTCATCATCTTCGACATCGAGATCGTCTTTCTTTATCCCTGGGCCGTGCACTTCGACGCACTGGGGATGTTCGGGCTCGCGCAGATGGCCGTCTTCGTCGGCCTCATCGGTGTCGCCTACGCCTATGACTGGCGCCGGGGAGGACTCGAATGGGACTGACCTAGCCGGCGGAAGCTGCCGCGCGCCTGATACATGACAAACCCAGGAAGGGCGTTCCGATGGGTATCGAAGACAAAATTCCCAGTGGATTCCTGCTGAGCACCGTCGAGCAGCTGGCCGGGCTGTCGCGGAAGTCGTCGGTTTTCCCGGCCACCTTCGGCCTGGCCTGCTGTGCGATCGAGATGATGACGACCGGGGCCGGGCGCTACGACCTGGCCCGTTTCGGTATGGAGGTCTTCCGCGGCTCCCCGCGGCAGGCGGACCTGATGATCGTGGCCGGGCGGGTCAGCCAGAAGATGGCGCCCGTGCTGCGGCAGGTCTACGACCAGATGCCCAACCCCAAGTGGGTCATCTCCATGGGGGTGTGCGCCTCCTCGGGCGGGATGTTCAACAACTACGCGATCGTGCAGGGCGTGGACCACGTGGTGCCGGTCGACATCTACCTCCCCGGCTGCCCGCCCCGGCCCGAGATGCTGATGGACGCGATTCTCAAACTGCACCAGAAGATCCGCGAGGAGAAGCTCGGCGTCAACCGCGAGCAGGCCGCCCGGGAGGCGGAGGAGGCCGCGCTGAAGGCCCTCCCCACCATCGAGATGAAGGGGCTGCTGCGGTGAGTGACGACAGCGAGCGGGCCGGCGGAGTCCCGGCACCCCGCGGGAACACCGGGGAGACCATCGCCCGGCGCCGCGGCATGTTCGGCGCCAACAACGGCGGCGACACCTCCGGATACAGCGGACTGCGGCGCACCGTCCGGATGCCCGGCGCCTCCTCCCGGCCCTACGGCGGCTACTTCGACGAGGTCGCCGACGAACTGGAGGGCGCCCTGGAGGAACAGGGCGTCGACCCGGAGACCGCCATCGAGAAGACCGTCGTGGACCGCGACGAGCTGACCTTCCACATCGCGCGCGCGTACCTGCCCCAGGTGGCCCGCACCCTGCGCGACGATCCCGCGCTGCGGTTCGAGCTGTGCACCGGGGTGAGCGGGGTGCACAATCCCGCCGACACCGGCCGGGAACTGCACGCCGTCTACCACCTGCGCTCGATCACCCACAGCCGGCTGATCCGGCTGGAGGTCTCCGTCCCCGACGCCGACCCGCACATCCCGTCCGTCGTGGACATCTATCCGACCAACGACTGGCACGAGCGCGAGACGTTCGACTTCTTCGGGATCGTCTTCGACGGCCACCCCGCGCTCACCCGGATCATGATGCCCGACGACTGGCAGGGCTTCCCGCAGCGCAAGGACTACCCGCTCGGCGGCATCCCCGTCGAGTACAAGGGCGCCCAGATTCCGGCTCCCGACCAGCGGAGGTCGTACAGCTGATGTCCACATCCCACACCACACGGACCACGCCCCGGGCGACGGCGTCGGCCGGGGCCCGGGAAACCACCGAGGGGACCGTCTACACCGTCAGCGGCGGCGACTGGGACGAGGTCGCCGAGGCGGTGACCCGCCGCTCCGACGACGAGCGGATCATCGTCAACATGGGTCCGCAGCACCCGTCCACCCACGGGGTGCTGCGGCTGATCCTGGAGATCGACGGCGAGACCGTCACCGAGGCCCGGGCCGGCATCGGCTACCTGCACACCGGGATCGAGAAGAACCTCGAATACCGCACCTGGACGCAGGGCACCACCTTCGTCACGCGGATGGACTACCTCACCCCGTTCTACAACGAGGCCGCCTACTGCCTCGGGGTCGAGAAGCTGCTCGGCATCACCGACGACATCCCGGACCGCGCCACCGTCATCCGGGTGCTCCTCATGGAGCTGAACCGGCTCTCCTCCCACCTGGTGGCCATCGCCACCGGCGGTATGGAGCTGGGCGCCACCACCGTCATGATCTACGGCTTCCGGGACCGCGAGCACTGCCTGGACATCTTCGAGCTGATCACCGGCCTGCGGATGAACAGCGCCTACATCCGCCCCGGCGGCCTCGCCCAGGACCTGCCGCCCGGCGCCATCGAGCAGCTGCGCGACTTCATCCGCAAGATGAAGAAGAACCTGCCCGAGTACGACAAGCTCTGCTCCGGCAACCCGGTGTTCAAGGCCCGGCTGACCGACGTCGGCTACCTCGACCTCGCCGGCTGCCTCGCCCTCGGCGCCACCGGCCCCGTGCTGCGCTCCGCCGGACTCCCGCACGACCTGCGCAAGTCCGACCCGTACTGCGGGTACGAGACGTACGACTTCGAGGTGCCGACCACCGACACCTGCGACTCCATGGGCCGCTTCCTGCTGCGCCTGGAGGAGATGCACCAGTCGCTGCGGATCATGGAGCAGTGCATCGACCGGCTGGAGCCGGGACCGGTCATGGTCGGCGACAAGAAGATCGCCTGGCCCGCGCAGCTCGCCCTCGGCCCCGACGGGCTCGGCAACTCGCTCGACCACATCCGGAACATCATGGGCACCTCCATGGAAGCCCTCATCCACCACTTCAAGCTGGTGACCGAGGGCTTCCGGGTCCCGCCCGGCCAGGTGTACACGGCCGTCGAGTCCCCCAAGGGCGAACTCGGCGTCCACATGGTCAGCGACGGCGGCACCCGCCCCTACCGGGTCCACTTCCGCGACCCGTCCTTCACCAACCTCCAGGCGACGGCCGCGATGTGCGAGGGCGGCATGGTCGCCGACGTCATCGTCGCGGTCGCCTCCATCGACCCCGTGATGGGAGGAGTCGACCGATGACGGACGTCCAGCTGGGGATGCCCCAGCTCCCGCCGCCCGCCTACCCGGACGAGGTACGCGAGCGGCTGACCGCGGACGCGCGCGAGATCATCGGCCGCTACCCCGACTCCCGTTCCGCGCTGCTGCCGCTGCTGCACCTCGTGCAGTCGGAGGAGGGGTACGTCACCCGCACCGGCATCGGCTTCTGCGCCGACGTCCTGGAGCTGACCACCGCCGAGGTGACGGCCGTGGCCACCTTCTACTCCATGTACCGGCGCAAGCCCTCCGGTGACTACCAGGTCGGGGTGTGCACCAACACCCTGTGCGCGGTGCTCGGCGGCGACGCCATCTTCGCCGCCCTCCAGGAACATCTGGAGCTGGGCAACGGCGAGACCACCGAGGACGGCAAGGTCACCCTCGAACACATCGAGTGCAACGCGGCCTGCGACTTCGCCCCCGTGGTGATGATCAACTGGGAGTTCTTCGACAACCAGACGATCGAGTCCGCCAAGCGCCTCGTCGACGACCTGCGGGCCGGCCGCAAGGTCGTCCCCACCCGCGGCGCGCCGCTGTGCGACTTCAAGCAGACCGCCCGCACCCTGGCCGGCTTCCCCGACGAGCGGCCCGGCGCCACCGCCGCCGGCGGCAGCGCGGGCCCCGCCTCGCTGGCCGGACTGCGGCTCGCCAAGGGCGAGTCGAGCCCCGGCCGGGTGGTCACCCAGCGCGGCGCCGACCGGCCGTCCGGCGAGCAGCCGGCCGAGCACCCGAGTTCGCACGACGCGCCCCAGCAGACATCGGCCTCCGACCCGCACCACCCCGCCGGGCCGGCCGCCGAGGAGGGGGAGTGATGATCGTGAGCACCGACGACACCGCACGCGGCGGCCCGGAGAAGCTGCTCTCCCCGGTGCTGTCCGCCTTCTGGGACCAGCCCGAATCCTGGACGCTGGACACCTACCGGGCCCACGGCGGGTACCGCGGCCTGCGCAAGGCGCTGGACATGGAGCCCGACGACGTCATCGCCTACGTCAAGGACTCCGGACTCCGGGGAAGGGGCGGCGCCGGCTTCCCCACCGGCATGAAGTGGCAGTTCATCCCGCAGGGCGACGGCAAGCCGCACTACCTCGTCGTCAACGCCGACGAGTCCGAGCCGGGCACCTGCAAGGACATCCCGCTGCTCTACGCCAACCCGCACTCCCTCATCGAGGGCATCGTGATCGCCTGCCACGCGATCCGCTCCGCGCACGCCTTCATCTATCTGCGCGGCGAAGTGGTGCCCGTGCTGCGGCGGCTGCACGCCGCGGTCGCCGAGGCGTACGCCGCCGGGTTCCTCGGCAAGGACGCCCTCGGCCCCGGCAAGGACCTCCAGGTCACCGTGCACGCCGGGGCCGGCGCGTACATCTGCGGCGAGGAGACCGCGCTGCTCGACTCGCTGGAGGGACGGCGCGGACAGCCCAGGCTGCGCCCGCCGTTCCCCGCGATCGCCGGTCTGTACGCCAGCCCCACCGTGGTCAACAACGTGGAGTCCATCGCCTCGGTCCCCGCGATCATCGACCGCGGCAAGGACTGGTTCAAGTCCATGGGCAGCGAGAAGTCCCCCGGCTTCACGCTCTACTCGCTCTCCGGCCACGTGGCGCGCCCCGGCCAGTACGAGGCGCCGCTGGGCATCACTCTGCGGGAGCTGCTGGAGCTGAGCGGCGGGATGCGCCCCGGCCACCGGCTGAAGTTCTGGACCCCCGGCGGCTCCTCCACGCCGATGTTCACCGACGAGCACCTCGACGTCCCCCTCGACTACGAGGGCGTCGGCGCCGCCGGATCGATGCTCGGCACCAAGGCGCTCCAGTGCTTCGACGAGACGACCTGCGTGGTGCGGGCCGTCACCCGCTGGACCGAGTTCTACGCGCACGAGTCCTGCGGCAAGTGCACCCCGTGCCGCGAGGGCACGTACTGGCTGGTGCAGTTGCTGCGCGACATCGAGGCGGGCAAGGGCCGGCCGGACGATCTCGACAAGCTCGCGGACATCGCCGACAACATCAACGGCAAGTCCTTCTGCGCCCTCGGGGACGGAGCGGCCTCGCCGATCTTCTCCTCCCTCAAGTACTTCCGCGCGGAGTACGAACAGCACATCACCGGGCGCGGCTGCCCCTTCGATCCCGCCAAGTCCACCGTCTGGGCGGACGACGACTCGAACGCATCAGTGGAGGTGAAGGCATGACGGTCACCACCGACGCCAAGAACGGTGGTGGGCAGGCCGCCCGGCCGGCGCAGGAGGACCTGGTCTCCCTCACGATCGACGGCATCGCGCTCTCCGTGCCCAAGGGCACCCTGGTGATCCGCGCCGCCGAGCAGCTGGGCATCGAGATCCCCCGGTTCTGCGACCACCCGGCGCTCGACCCGGCCGGCGCCTGCCGGCAGTGCATCGTCGAGGTCGAGGGCCAGCGCAAGCCGATGGCCTCCTGCACCATCACCTGCACCGAGGGCATGGTCGTCAAGACCCAGCTCTCCTCGCCCGTCGCCGAGAAGGCGCAGCGCGGCGTGATGGAGCTGCTGCTCATCAACCACCCGCTGGACTGCCCCGTCTGCGACAAGGGCGGCGAATGCCCCCTCCAGAACCAGGCGATGACCACCGGATCGGCCGAGAGCCGGTTCGAGGGCCACAAGCGGACGTTCGAGAAGCCGGTGCCGATCTCCACCCAGGTGCTGCTCGACCGGGAACGGTGTGTGCTGTGCGCCCGCTGCACCCGCTTCTCCAACCAGATCGCCGGTGACCCCATCATCGAGATGGTGGACCGGGGCGCCCTCCAGCAGGTCGGCATCGGCGAGGGGGACCCGTTCGAGTCCTACTTCTCCGGCAACACCATCCAGATCTGCCCGGTCGGCGCGCTCACCTCGGCCGCCTACCGCTTCCGCTCCCGCCCCTTCGACCTGGTCTCCTCGCCCGGCGTGTGCGAGCACTGCGCCGGCGGCTGCGGCATCCGCACCGACCACCGGCGCGGCAAGGTCATGCGGCGGCTCGCCGAGGAGAACCCCGAGGTCAACGAGGAGTGGATCTGCGACAAGGGCCGGTTCGCGTTCCGGTACGCCCAGCAGCGTGACCGGCTGACGACGCCGCTGGTCCGGGACGCCGACAGCGGGGAACTCGTCCCGGCGAGCTGGCCCGAGGCGCTGGAGGCCGCCGCCCGGGGGCTGGCCGCCGGCCGGGACCGGGGCGCCGCCGTGCTCACCGGTGGCCGCGGCACCGTCGAGGACGCCTACGCGTACGCCAAGTTCGCCCGGGTCGCGCTGCACACCCACGACATCGACTTCCGGGCCCGGGTGCACAGCCAGGAGGAAGCCGCGTTCCTCGCCTCCCAGGTCGCCGGGCACGGCATCGACCTGGACGGCACCCAGGGGCTGACGTTCCGCGCGCTGGAGGCCGCGCCCGCCGTGCTGCTGGTGGGCTTCGAGTCGGAGGAAGAGGCGCCCAGCGTCTTCCTGCGACTGCGCAAGGCGCACCGCAAGCGCGGGATGCGGGTCTTCTCGCTCGCCTCGCACATCACCCCGGGCCTGGCGAAGGCCGGCGGCACCCTGCTGCCGGCCGCGCCCGGCACCGAGACGGGCTGGCTGGAGGCGCTGGCGAGCGGCAGCGGGCTCGGCCCGGACGGCAGCGCGGCGCGCGAGGCCATCGCGGCCGACGGCGCGCTGATCGTGGTCGGCGAGCGGCTGGCCGCCGTCCCCGGCGGGTACACCGCCGCCGTGGCGCTGGCCGGATCCAGCGGCGCCCGGCTGGTGTGGATCCCGCGCCGCGCCGGCGAGCGCGGCGCCATCGAGGTGGGCGCGCTGCCCGGGCTGCTGCCCGGCGGCCGGCCGGCCGAGGACCCGCGGGCGCGCCGGGAGATCGCCGCCGCCTGGGGGGTGGCCGCGCTGCCCGAGCGCGCGGGCCGCGACACCGGGCAGATCATCGAGGCCGCCGCGGCCGGCGACATCGGCGCGCTGGTGGTCGGCGGGGTCGAGGTCGCGGACCTGCCCGACCCGGCGCTGGCCAGGAAGGCCCTGGACACGGTCGCCGGGAGCGGCTTCCTGGTGTCGCTGGAACTGCGGCCCTCCGAGGTCACCGCGCGCGCCCATGTGGTGCTGCCGGTGGCGGCCGTGGTGGAGAAGGGCGGCACCTTCCTCAACTGGGAGGGCCGGGCGCGTCCGTTCGAGGCCGCCGTGAAGCCCGACCAGATGACGCGGCGCCTGGTGCAGACCGACGCCCGCGCGCTGAACATGCTGGCGGACGCCATGGACGTCCACCTCGGGCTGCCCGATCTGCCCACCATCCGGGCCGAGATCGACGGCCTGGAGCCGTGGACCGGCGATCTGCCGCTGGGCCCGACCGCCACCCCGGTGGAACTGCCGAGCCCCGAGCCGGGCGAGGCGGTGCTGGCCGGGCACCGGATGCTGCTCGACCAGGGCCTGTTGCAGCAGGGGGACGAGGCGCTGGCCGGCACCCGGCACGCCACCGTCGCCCGGCTGTCGCCCGCCACCGCCGAGGAGGCCGGGGTCGCCGACGGCGAGCCGCTGGCCGTCACCGGGCCCACCGGTTCGGTGGTGCTGCCGCTGACCGTGACCGAGGAGATGCCCGACCGGGTGGTGTGGCTGCCGCTCAACTCCCGCGGCGGCGGCGTCCCCTCCGACCTGGGCGCCGTCCCCGGCGCCGTGGTCACCATCGGCGCGGCCCCGGCGGACGCCCCGAGCCAGTCCCAGGAGGTGAACGCCTGATGCGCGCGTCGATGCTGCCGCTCGCCCAGGAGGCGGATCTGTCGGTGTTCGGCGGTGACCCCTTCTGGCTGATCCTGCTGAAGGCGGTCTTCTGCTTCGCGTTCCTGATGCTGACGGTGCTGATCTGCATCGTCGGGGAGCGCAAGGTCCTCGGCTGGATGCAGCTGCGGATCGGCCCCAACCGGCACGGGCCCTGGGGCATGCTCCAGTCGCTGGCCGACGGCATCAAGCTGATGTTCAAGGAGGACATCGTCGTCAAGGGCTCGGACAAGGTGCTCTACATCCTTGCCCCCGCCCTGGCGACCATCCCGGCCTTCATGGCGGTCGCGGTCATCCCGTTCGGTCCCGCCGACAACCCGGTGAGCATCTTCGGCACCCGCACCGCCATGCAGCTCACCGATCTGCCGGTGGCGCTGCTGTACGTGCTGGCCACCGGCGCCATCGCGGTGTACGGCACGGTGCTGGCCGGCTGGTCGTCCAACTCGACCTACCCGCTGCTCGGCGGGGTGCGGGCCACGGCGCAGATCATCTCGTACGAGGTGGCCATGGGCCTGAGCTTCGCCGCCGTCTTCCTCTACTCCGGTTCGATGTCCACCTCGGCCATCGTGGAGGCGCAGAGCGACCGCTGGTTCATGGTGCTGCTGCCGGTGTCGTTCCTCATCTACATGATCGCGATGATCGGTGAGGCGCACCGGCCGCCGTTCGACATGCCGGAGTCCGAGGGCGACCTGGTCGGCGGCTACCTCACCGAGTACTCGTCCATCAAGTTCGCGTTCTTCATGATGTCCGAGTACATCCACATGGTCACCGTCTCCATGCTGATGGTCACCGTGTTCCTGGGCGGCTGGCGGGCCCCGGCGCCGCTCAGCTTCTGGGACGGCGCCAACACCGGCTGGTGGCCGCTGTTGTGGTTCACCCTCAAGATGCTGGCGGTCATCTTCTTCTTCATCTGGGTCCGGGCCTCGCTGCCCCGGGTCCGCTACGACCAGTTCATGGTCGCCGGCTGGAAGGTGCTGATCCCGGCCGCCCTGGTGTGGCTGATGCTGGTCGCCACCGTCCGCGCCATGCAGAACGAGGGCTACGGCTTCCGCGACATCGTGCTGTGGGTCGTCGGCGGCGTGATCGCCCTGCTGCTCATCTCCTTCGTCGTGGACATCTTCCGCGACCGCGCCGACGAACGGCGCGAGGCGGAGGAAGCGGCCCGCGCCGAGGAGCCGTTCGACCCGATGGCGGGCGGGTTCCCCGTACCGCCGCTGCCGGGGCAGACGCTGCCGCCGGTGCCGCGCCGGCCCTCGCGCGGGCCCACGGCCAAGGTCGGGGCCGCCGAGGCCACCGACACCGCCGATCGCGCTGAATCCGAGGCAACCCGAGGAAAGGAGGGCGACCGTGCCTGAGTTCCGGAATCCCGTGGGCGGCTTCGGCGTGACCTTCAAGGCCATGTTCAAGAAGCCCCTCACCGAGCAGTACCCGGAGGAGAAGAAGCCCACCGCGCCGCGCTTCCACGGCCGGCACCAGCTCAACCGTCACCCCGACGGGCTGGAGAAGTGCATCGGCTGCGAGCTGTGCGCCTGGGCCTGTCCGGCCGACGCCATCTACGTGGAGGGCGCCGACAACACCGAGGAGGAGCGCTACTCCCCGGGTGAGCGGTACGGCCGCGTCTACCAGATCAACTACCTGCGCTGCATCCTGTGCGGCCTGTGCGTCGAGGCGTGCCCCACCCGGGCGCTCACCATGACGAACGAGTACGAGCTGGCCGACCGCACCCGCGCCTCCCTGATCTACACCAAGGAGGAACTGCTGGCCGGGCTCCAGGACGGCATGGTCGACTCGCCGCACGCCATGTACCCCGGCGCCGACGAGCAGACCTACTACCGGGGCGAGGTGAAGGCCGCCGCACCCGGGACCGTACGGCAGCCGGCCCGCTCCAAGGGCGAGCCGGGCGCGGAGGACGCCCCCGTCGACGCCCTCTCCGAAGCGGGCAGGCTGCCCGACCCGGCCGCCGACGCCCCCGGCGCCGGCGGCGGTTCGGGGGTGCCGGCATGAACGCGCTGACCACCCTGGGCACCCTGGCCGCCGAGACCTCCACCTCCACCGGGGAGTCCGTCCAGTTCTGGATCCTCGCCCCGATCGCGGTGGCCGGGGGCCTGGGCACGGTGCTGATGCGGCGCGCGGTGTACTCCGCGCTCTGCCTGGCCGGCACCATGATCATCCTGGCGCTGTTCTACCTCGCCAACGGCGCCTACTTCCTCGGCGTGGTGCAGATCGTCGTCTACACCGGCGCCGTGATGATGCTGTTCCTGTTCGTCCTGATGCTGGTCGGGGTGAGCGCCGCCGACTCGCTCAAGGAGACACTCAAGGGGCAGCGCTGGCTGGCCGCCCTGCTCGGCCTGGGCCTGGGCACCCTGCTGATCGCCGGCATCGGGCAGGCGGCGGGCGGCTCCTTCACCGGGCTCGGCCAGGCGAACGCCGGCGGCAACGTCCAAGGGCTGGCCTCGCTGCTCTTCACCCGCTACGTGGTGGCCTTCGAGGTGACCGGCATCCTGCTGACCATCGCCGCCGTGGGCGCCACCATGCTCACCCACCGCGAGCGCATCGAACGCATCAAGTCGCAGCGCGAGCAGTCGGTGGACCGCATCAAGAACGCCACGCACATCCCGCCGCTGCCCGCCCCCGGCGTGTACGCGCGGCACAACGGCGTGGACATCCCCGGCCTGCTGCCCGACGGCACCCCGTCGGAGCTGAGCGTCAACGCCACCCTGCGCGGCCGGGGCCAGATCCGCGAGGTGCACCGCGAGGCGCTGCGCGATCTCACCGCCCTGGAACAGCGCACCGCCACCTACCACGGGCAGCGGCGGCAACAGGGCATCGACGGCGGCACGGACGGCGCGTCCGTCGGCGCCGGCAACGGGACCGAGGATGAGCGCGGCGACGCCGGGGAGGAGAGCCGGTGAGCCCGGACAACTATCTGTATCTGGCGGCGCTGCTGTTCACCCTCGGCGCCTGCGGGGTGCTGCTGCGGCGGAACGCCATCGTCGTGTTCATGTGCATCGAGCTGATGCTGAACGCCGCCAACCTCGCGCTGGTCGCGTTCTCCCGGATGCACGGCAACCTCGACGGCCAGATCCTGGCGTTCTTCGTCATGGTCGTCGCCGCCGCCGAGGTCGTGGTCGGGCTGGCGATCATCGTGATGCTCTACCGCTCCCGCCACTCGGCCTCGGTCGACGACGCCTCACTGATGAAGCTGTAAGGGGTAATACCAGTGGAGTCATTGATCGGACTGCTCGTCGCGGCACCGCTGCTCGGCGCGCTGGTGCTGCTCACCGGCGGGCGGCGGCTGGACCGCGCGGGCCACTGGCTCGGCACCGCGCTGGCCGCCACGTCCTTCGTCCTCGCGGTGGTGCTCTTCTTCGACCTGCTGGGTCGCGCGGACGGTGACCGCACCCTGCACCAGCACCTGTTCAGCTGGGTGCCGGTGGCGGGCTTCCAGGCGGACATCGCCTTCCAGCTCGACCAGCTGTCGATGACGTTCGTCCTGCTCATCACGGGTGTCGGCTCGCTCATCCACCTGTACTCGGTGGGCTACATGGAGCACGACCCGCGCCGGCGGCGGTTCTTCGGCTATCTCAACCTGTTCCTCGCCGCCATGCTGCTGCTGGTCCTGGCCGACAACTACCTGCTGCTGTACGCCGGCTGGGAGGGCGTGGGCCTCGCCTCGTACCTGCTCATCGGCTTCTGGCAGGACCGGCCGCGCGCGGCCACCGCGGCGAAGAAGGCGTTCATCGTCAACCGGGTCGGCGACATCGGCCTGTCGATCGCCATCATGCTGATGTTCACCACGTTCGGCACCTTCGCCTTCGGCCCGGTGCTCTCCAGCGCCGCCGAGACCGGCGAGGGCACCCTCACCGCCATCGGCCTGATGCTGCTGCTGGCAGCCTGCGGCAAGTCCGCCCAGGTGCCGCTCCAGTCCTGGCTCGGCGACGCCATGGAGGGCCCGACCCCGGTCTCGGCCCTGATCCACGCCGCCACCATGGTCACCGCCGGCGTCTACCTGGTGGTCCGCTCCGGCGCCATCTTCAACGCCGCGCCGGACGCCCAGACCGTCGTCATCGTCGTCGGGGCCGTCACCCTGGTGTTCGGGGCGATCGTCGGGTGCGCCAAGGACGACATCAAGAAGGCGCTGGCCGGCTCGACCATGTCGCAGATCGGCTACATGATGCTGGCCGCCGGGCTCGGCCCGATCGGCTACGCCTTCGCGATCATGCACCTGGTGACGCACGGCTTCTTCAAGGCCGGGCTGTTCCTGGGCGCCGGGTCCGTCATGCACGGCATGAACGACGAGGTCGACATGCGCAAGTACGGCGGCCTGCGGAAGTACATGCCGGTCACCTTCATCACCTTCGGGCTCGCCTATCTGGCGATCATCGGCTTCCCGTATCTGTCCGGGTTCTTCTCCAAGGACGAGATCATCTACGCCGGGTTCGCCAAGGGCGGCACCCAGGGCTGGATCCTGGGCTCGGTGATGCTGCTCGGCGCGGCGCTCACCGCGTACTACATGACGCGCATCATGCTGCTGACCTTCTTCGGCGAGAAGCGCTGGCAGCCGGACGCGCACGGGCACGAGCCGCACCCGCACGAGTCGCCCGCCACCATGACGATCCCGATGATCGTGCTGGCGATCGGTTCGGTCGGCGCGGGCTTCGCGTTCAACCTGAACGAGTCCTTCGCGCACTGGCTGGAGCCGGTCACCGGGCTCGCCCACGGCGACTCCCCGGTCGGGCACGGCACGGTGTCGCTGGCCGCGACCGCCGTGATGGTGATCGGGGTCGGCGCCGCGTACCTCCAGTACGGGCGGCGCCCGGCGCCGGTGGTCGCACCGGCCGGCAGCTTCGTCACCCGGGCGGCGCGCCGCGACCTGCTCCAGGACGACTTCAACCACGCCGCGTTCGTCACCCCCGGCACCTATCTCACCCGGGGTCTGGTGTACGTCGACCACAAGCTGGTGGACGGCGTGGTCAACGGACTGGCCGCCGCGTTCGGCGGTCTGTCCGGGCGGCTGCGGCGGGTGCAGAACGGCTATGCCCGCAGTTACGCGGTCTCGATGTTCGGCGGTGCGGCGGTCCTGATCGCCGTGACCCTGCTGATGAGGGCGGTCTGAGATGTCATTTCCCCTGCTGACGGCCACGGCCCTGGCCCCCGCGATCGGCGCGGTGGCCACGGCCGCGGTGCCCGCGGCGCGGCGCACGGCCGCCAAATGGACGGCGCTGGGTTTCTCGGTGGTCACGGTGGTGTTCGCGGCGGCGGTGCTGCTGCGCTTCGACACCGGGCCCGGTGCCGACCGGTATCAGCTGACCGAATCCCTCACCTGGATCAGGGACTTCGGGGTCACCTACGAGCTGGGCGTGGACGGCATCGGTGTCGCCATGATCGGGCTCACCGCGATCCTCATCCCGTTCCTCATCGGGGCCGGCTGGAACGACGCGGACCCGAAGGAGGGCGAGACCCCGCAGGGCAGGCGGTGGCGGCCCACCCAGGGGTTCTTCGCGCTGATCCTGCTGGTCGAGGCGATGGTCATCATGTCCTTCGCCGCCACCGACATCTTCCTCTTCTACATCTTCTTCGAAGCCATGCTCATCCCGATGTACTTCCTCATCGGCGGCTTCGGGGACCGGGCCGGCAGCGGCGACGAGGCGGGGCAGGCGCGGCAGCGCAGCTACGCCGCCGTCAAGTTCCTGCTGTACAACCTGGCCGGCGGTCTGGTGATGCTGGCGGCGGTGATCGGCCTGTGGGTCGCCACCAACGACCAGCTGGGCAGCGGCACCTTCTCGCTGGCGGCGATCGCCGACGCGAAGGCGGCCGGTGAGCTGACCTTCGGCACCGGCACGGAACGCTGGCTGTTCCTCGGCTTCTTCTTCGCTTTCGCCATCAAGGCGCCGCTGTGGCCGCTGCACACCTGGCTGCCGAACGCCATGGGCGAGTCGACCGCGCCGGTGGCCGTCCTCATCACCGCCGTGGTGGACAAGGTCGGCACCTTCGCGATGCTCCGGTTCTGCCTCGGCCTCTTCCCGGAGGCGAGCAACTGGGCCACCCCGGCGGTGATCGTGCTGTCGCTGGTGAGCATCGTGTACGGGGCGCTGCTGGCGCTCGGCCAGCGGGACATGAAGCGGCTGATCGCGTACGCGTCGATCTCCCACTTCGGGTTCATCGTGCTGGGCATCTTCGCGATGACCAGCCAGGGCCACTCCGGGGCGACGCTGTACATGGTCAACCACGGGATCGCGACGGCGGCGCTGATGCTGGTGGCCGGCTTCCTGATCTCGCGGCGCGGCTCCCGGCTCATCGCCGACTACGGCGGGGTGCAGAAGACCGCGCCGGTGCTGGCCGGCACCTTCCTGGTCGGCGGGCTCGCCACCCTGTCGCTGCCGGGGCTCGGCCCGTTCGTCAGCGAGTTCCTGGTGCTGGTGGGCACCTTCAGCCGGTACAAGGCGGCCGGGATCATCGCGACCGTGGGCATCGTGCTGGCGGCGCTGTACGTCCTGGTGCTGTACCAGCGGACCATGACAGGACCGGTGAAGCCGGGGCTGGAGAAGCTGCCGGATCTGCGGATGCGGGAACTGGCGGTGGTGGCCCCGCTGATCGCGCTGCTGATCTTCCTCGGCGTGTACCCCAAGCCGGTCACCGACATCGTCAACCCGGCCGTCGAGCACACGCTGTCGGACGTCAACAAGACCGATCCGCAGCCGAATGTGACCGTGACCGAAGCGGAGGGCGCCTCCCATGAATGACCTTCAGGCTCCTTCGATCGAATGGCTGGCCCTGCTGCCGAGCCTGATCGTGTTCGGGGTCGCCGTGATCGGGGTGCTGATCGAGGCGTTCGCGCCCCGGGCGGCCCGGTACGGCACCCAGGTGGTGCTCACCACCCTCGGCTTCGCGGGCGCGTTCGCCGCCGTGGTGGCGCTCGCGGCCGGCGGGCACGCCACCACCGAGGCGCAGATCGCGGGCATGGGATCGCTGGCGGTGGACGGCCCCGCCCTCTTCCTCCAGGGCGTCATCCTGCTGGTCGGGCTGCTGTCGGTGTTCCTCTTCGCGGAGCGCCGCCTGGAGCCGGCCCGGCACGGTACCCGGGTGGACTCCTTCGCGGCGCAGCCGGCGGCGGTGCCGGGCGGCGAGGCCGAGCAGGAGGCGGTGAAGGCCGGGCACACCACCACGGAGATCTTCCCGCTGCTGCTGTTCGCGGTCGGCGGCATGCTGATCTTCCCGGCGGCCAACGACCTGCTGGTGCTGTTCATCGCGCTGGAAGTGCTGTCGCTGCCGCTGTACCTGCTGTGCGCGCTGGCCCGCCGCAAGCGGCTGCTGTCGCAGGAGGCGGCGGTCAAGTACTTCCTGCTGGGCGCGTTCGCCTCGGCGTTCCTGCTGTTCGGGATCGCGCTGCTGTACGGCTACGCCGGGACCGTCACCTACGCCGGGATCGCGGACGTCATCAGCGGGGCGCCGGCGGCCATCGACCCGGGGCTCGCCTCGACGATGGGAAACGACGCGCTGCTGCTGATCGGCGGCGCGCTGGTCGTCATGGGGCTGCTGTTCAAGGTGGGCGCGGTGCCGTTCCACATGTGGACCCCCGATGTGTACCAGGGCGCCCCGACCCCGGTGACCGGCTTCATGGCGGCGGCGACCAAGGTGGCGGCGTTCGGCGCGCTGCTGCGGCTGCTGTACGTGGCGCTGGACGGCACCCGCTGGGACTGGGAGCCGGTGCTGTGGGGCGTGGCCATCGCCTCCATGGTGGCGGGCGCGGTCATCGCGATCACCCAGACCGATGTGAAGCGGCTGCTGGCGTACTCCTCGATCGCGCACGCCGGGTTCATCCTGGCCGGTGTGGTGGCGGTGAGCGAGGACGGGGTGTCCTCGGTGCTGTTCTACCTGGCGGCGTACTCCTTCGTGACGCTGGGCGCGTTCGCGGTGGTCACGCTGGTGCGGGACGCGGGCGGCGAGGCGACGCACCTGTCGAAGTGGGCCGGGCTCGGGCGGCGTTCGCCGCTGCTGGCCGGGGTCTTCGCGCTGTTCCTGCTGGCCTTCGCGGGCATTCCGCTGACCTCCGGCTTCGCCGGGAAGTTCGCGGTGTTCCGGGCGGCGGCGGACGCGGGCGCGATGGGCCTGGTCATCACGGGTGTGGCGGCCTCGGCGGTGGCGGCGTTCTTCTACGTCCGGGTGATCGTGCTGATGTTCTTCAGCGAGCCGAAGGCGGACGGCCCCTCGGTGGTCATCCCGAGCCCGCTGACGATGTCGGTGGTCGGGCTCGCGGCGGCGGTCACGCTGGTGCTGGGCATCGCGCCGCAGTACTTCCTTGACCTGGCCGGTCAGGCCGGGGTGTTCGTGCTGCGGTAGCGCCGGGCGCCCGTCCCCGCGGTCCGGGGTGCGCGCAGGCTGAGGGCCCGGAACCCCGCGGGGTTCCGGGCCCTCAGCCGGTGCTGGGGTGCGTGGACCGTCAGAAGTCGAACTCCATGTCGATCTCGCCCAGGTCACCGAGGTCGCCGAGGTCACCCAGGTCGCCCATGTCGAAGTCCTCCATGCCGGGGACCTGGTGGTAGGTCTCCGTGGTGCCGTTGGACCAGGCCACGTCGAGGGTGGAACCGTCCAGGGTGAGGGTGGCCGCCTCGAAGTCGGCGCCGAGGGCGCAGTCGAGGGCCAGGGCCCCGTCGGTCACCGTGCCGCTGCAGATGTCGGCGTCTACCGCGCTGAGGTTCAGCAGCGCGGTGACCTCACCCTCGGAGACGACGATGGTGTTGGCCTCGGTGGAGGTCAGGTCCGAGGACCACCAGCCGGTCAGGTCCTCCGCGTTGGGGCCACCGGCCGGCGCGTCGTCGCCCGCGGCCTCGTCGTCCGTGGCGTCGTCGCCGCCGGTGGTGGTCTCCTCCTGGGAGCCACTGCCCTTGGCGTCGTTTCCGCTGTCGCTGTCACTGTCGCTGCTGCAACCGGTGAGCACCAGAGCCGCCGCCGCGAGCGCCGCGGGCGCGGCGAGTCGTACTGCCTTGCGCATGAGTTCCCCTCGAACTGTGTGGTGAGGGCACCTTATCCGGACCCACCGACACTCCCCTACGAAAAGGGCATGATCATCCCATCGGTTACGGACCTATTGCGCGGACGCGGCCAGGGCGCAACCTGCCGGACACCCCTACCGGGCGGGCAGCACCCGGCCGCTCACCTCGCCCAGGCCGATCCGGGCGCCGTCCGGCCCCGGCGCCCACGCGGTGAGGGTCACCTCGTCCCCGTCGGCCAGGAAGGCGCGTTCCTCGCCGTCCGGCAGCCGCAGCGGCTCGGCCCCGCTCCAGGTCAGCTCCAGCAGACAGCCCCGCTGGCCCGGCTCGGGGCCCGAGACGGTGCCGGAGGCGAACAGGTCGCCGGTGCGCAGGCTCGCGCCGTTGGCCGTCAGGTGCGCCAGTTGCTGGGCGGCGGTCCAGTACATGGCGGAGAACGGCGGCTCGCTGATGAGCGTGCCGTTCAGGTACACCGACAGCCGCAGATCCAGCCCCTGCGGCTCGGCGTCCGGGCCCGTGTCGTCCAGGTACGGCAGCAGCGGGTGGGTGCGCCGGGGCGGCGCGGTACGGGCGTGCTCCAGGGCGTCCAGCGGCGTGATCCACGGCGACAGCGAGGTGGCGAAGGACTTGCCGAGGAACGGGCCGAGCGGCACGTACTCCCACGCCTGGATGTCCCGCGCCGACCAGTCGTTGAGCAGCGCCACGCCGAACACGTGGTCGCGGAAGGCCGCCATCGGGACCGGGCTGCCCAGCTCGGACGGGGTGCCGACGACGAAGCCGACCTCCGCCTCGATGTCCAGCCGGCGGCTGGGGCCGAAGCCGGGCGCCTCGGCCCCCGGCGGGCGGCGCTGGCCGCTGGGGCGGACGACCGGGGTGCCGGAGACCACCACCGTGCCCGCCCGGCCGTGGTAACCGATCGGCAGATGCTTCCAGTTGGGGGTGAGGGGTTCGCCGTCCGGGCGGAAGATGCGGCCGACGTTGGTCGCGTGGTGCTCGCTCGCGTAGAAGTCCACGTAGTCGGCCACGTCGAAGGGCAGATGGAAGGTGAGCCGGGGGGATTCGGCGGGCGGGTGAAGGGGGAGAAGCAGCGGGGAAACGGTTTCCCGGTGCGCCGGGTTGCCGAGCCAGTCGCGCAGAGCGGCGCGTACGGACTGCCACACGGGCCGTCCGGCGGCGAGCAGCGGGCCCAGGGAGGGGGCCCGGAGCAGCGGGGTGTGGGGCGAGCCCAGGGCGTGGGCCGCGGCGCCGGCGTCCAGGACGTGGTCGCCGTACCGGACGCCGATCCGGCGCCGGGCGGGTTCGCCGGATTCTCCGGGGTCGCCGGGGATGCTGAACACTCCGTAGGGCAAGTTGTCGAGACCGAAGAGTTCCTGGGGAGTGACGGCCATGCGGTGCCTCGCCTTCGAGGTCGTCGGTTACGGGGCGGGGACAGCGTATGCCCGACTGCTTGACGGGTACGCGCCGCTGATGGGGATGTGCCCGTGGTGATCCTTTGGTGACCGGCTACGCTGCCCAGGACATGGCAACGGAGACAGGAGAACGCTCGTGACCGTCGTGGGTCCGTTCGGGGTGAGCGTGCGGGACCGGGCTCTGGAAGTGGACGTCCAGGCCGGTCTGGCGGCTGTCGAGGCGGGTCTGATAGAGGCCACGAAGAGCGATGTCCCCTTCATCACGGAGGCCGCCCAGCACCTGGTGCGGGCCGGTGGCAAACGCTTCCGGCCGCTGCTGGTGATGCTGGCGGCGCGGTTCGGCGATCCGTACGCGCCAGGGGTCGTGCCGGCCGCGGTGGTGGTGGAGCTGACGCATCTGGCGACGCTCTACCACGACGACATCATGGACGAGGCGGAGATGCGGCGCGGGGTGCCCAGCGCGAACGCCCGCTGGGACAACTCGGTGGCGGTGCTGACCGGCGACTTCCTCTTCTCCCGGGCGTCCACGATGGTGGCCGATCTCGGCCCGGCGGCGGTGCGCATCCAGGCCGAGGCGTTCGAGCGCCTGGTGACCGGGCAGTTGCAGGAGACGGCGGGGCCCGGGGCCGGTGAGGACCCGGTGGCCCACTATCTGGACGTGATCGCCGGGAAGACCGGCTCGCTGATCGCGGTGGCCGGGCGGTTCGGCGCGATGATGTCGGGCGCCGAGGAGGCCGTGGTGGATGTCGTCACGCAGTTCGGGGAGCGGATCGGGATCGCCTTCCAGCTCGCGGACGACGTGCTCGACATCGCCAGTGACGGGGGCGAGTCGGGGAAGACGCCGGGGACCGATCTGCGCGAGGGCGTCCCCACGATGCCGGTGCTGCGGCTGCGCGAGATGGCGGCGCGCGGCGGGTCGGCGGCGGACCGGGAGCTGTGCGAGCTGATCGCCGGTGATCTGAGCGACGACGCGCGGCTGGCGGCGGCGCTGGCCGGGCTGCGGGCGCATCCGGCGCTGGAGGCGGCGAAGCAGGACACGCTGCGGTTCGCGGACGACGCGCGCCGCTGCCTCGCCCCGCTGCCGGAGGGGCCGGCGAAGGCGTCCATGGCGGCGCTGTGCGACCTGGTGGCGGACCGTACGCGGTAGCCGTGCGCGGGCGCGCTCCGGCGCGCGGAGACGGGAAGGGGCGGTGCCTGCGCACCGCCCCTTGCGCGTGTCCTGCGCACCCCTGTGGGGAGAACCCTTACGGGTTCCGGGCGTTCCGGGCCGGCGGTCTACTCCGCGGGGAGGAGACGGGAGCCTCCCGGCGAAGGATGTCGAAAGCCCCGCACGCTGGTGCAATGGGTGGTGCTTGGGGCGACGGTGGACCGATCGCCGCCTGCGGACAGATGGGGATGAGGGTGACATGGGACTGAACGCGCGCGTCAGGCGAGCGGGTTTGCCGCTGGCCGTGGTGGCCGGAGCCGCCGTGATCGGGGTGGGGGTGTGGCCGGCGATCGCCAGCGACGGGGCGCCGGACCTGCCGGAGATCACGGCCGAGGAACTGCTGGTGCGGATCGCGGAGTCCGAGACGACACAGCTGTCCGGCACGGTACGGATCCAGGCCGACACGGCGCTGTCGGGGGTGGCGCAGCTGGCCCGTGGCCTGGACGGTCCCGCGGGGCGGCTGGCCGATCTGGCGGGCGGCACCAGTACGTTGCGGATCGCGGTGGACGGCCCGGACCGGCAGCGGCTGGCGCTGGTGGACGGCGATTCGGACCGCTTCGCGCTCATCCACCGCGGCCAGGAGGTGTGGGCGTACGACAGCGACAGCAACGTGGCCTACCGGGCCGAGGTGCCGCTGGACGCGGAGCGCGACGCGCCGGGGGCCGACGAGCTGGGGGCGGCGCCGCATGTGACGCCGCAGGCCGCGGTGGAGCAACTGCTGGAGCAGGCCGGTGAGGTCGCCGAGGTGTCGGTGGACGGCACCGCCCGGGTGGCCGGCCGCAGCGCCTACCAGCTGCTGGTGGAGCCGAAGGAGACGGCGGACGGCCACCTCGCGGTGGAGTCGGCCCGGATCTCGGTGGACGCCGAGACGGGGGTGCCGCTGGCGGTGACCGTGCAGGGCGAGAACGGGCCGCTGGTGGATCTGGCGTTCGCGCAGATCACCTACGGTCAGCCGGCGGGCGGCAGCTTCGACTTCACCCCGCCGCAGGACGCGACGGTGGTGGAGGTCGAGGCCGGCGAGCCGCTGCCGGGGCTGCTGCCCGACGCGATGCCGGACTTCCTCGGCGAACTGCCCGTGCACTGACGGCACGCCGAGGGGCGGACGGCCGGGGGCCGGCATCCGTGGGGGTGCCGGCTCAGGCGGCGCAGAAGACGTTCCCTTCGGGATCGTGCATGATCCACCAGTGACCGGCCGGGCCCTGGTCGACCTCCCGGACGCGGGTGGCGCCCAGGGCCTCCAGGCGTTCGACGAGTTCGCCGAGCCGGCCGCGTTCCCCGTGGACGTCGATGTGCAGCCGGTTCTTGCCGGTGTTGGCTCCTGCCTCGGGCACGTCCTGGAACAGGATGCGGTGCCCCTGACCGATGCCGGTGGCCGGGTCGTACGGCTCGTCGGGGTGGCGCACGGCGGCCAGGCCCGCCCAGGCGCGGCGGCCGTGGTGCTCGGTGAGCGCGTCCTGGCGGATGTGCCCGGCCTCCAGCAGGCGTGCGATGAGGGCGCTGTGGTCCTCGACGGTGTAGCCGAGCGCGCCGGCCCAGAAGTCGGCGAGGCGGTGGGCGTCGGCGGTGTCGACGACGAGTTTCCAGTGCAGCGGTGCGGTCGCGTTCATGTAACTGGTTATATTGGTTACATGACCGGGAAAGCAACTCCGCCAGGCATGCCGCTGCGTTCGGGTTCGGGTCTTGAGTACCGCTTCGACCCCGGAGCGCTGAGCTTCGAACTCCTGGTCACCGGCGGTCCGGACGGGATGGCGCGCTGGGAGGTGCTGCACGCCCCGGAGGACCTGCGCCGCTGGGCCGGACAGTGCCGCCTGGACCCCACCCCGGCGCTGGAGCTGGGCCCGGCGGACGTGCGGGCCGCCCGCACGGTGCGCGACGCGCTGTGGCGCATCGGCCTCGCCCGGGTCGCGGGCCGGGCGCCCGCCCCGGCCGATCTCGCCGCGCTGAACGCGGCGGCGGCCGTCCCGCCGCTGATACCGCGCCTGGCCCCGGACACCACCACCGCCGGCTGGGCGGAACCGGCCACCGGCGCCCACCTGCTGTCCACGGTCGCCCGGGACGCGATCGCGGTGCTGACCGGCCCGCACGCGGACCGGCTCCGGATCTGCGCGGGCGAGAACTGCTCCCTGCTGTACGTGGACACCTCCCGCCCCGGCCGCCGCCGCTGGTGCGCGATGGAGAACTGCGGCAACCGCCACAAGGTCCGCGCCCACCGCGCCCGGCGGACACCGGAGGCCACCTGAACCCTCCGTGCGGGCGGGCGCCGGCTCAGCCGCGCGCGGTGTCCGGCGGCAGCGGCTCCTCGTGGCCCGCCGGCTCACCGTCCGGCACCGGGAGGATCAGCGGCCGGCCGCAGACGGCGTGCGTCCAGTGCACCGTGTCCACGCTCTCGTCGAACCCGCGCCCGGGACCCCGCCCCGGACGCCCCACCGGAGCACGCTGTGTCATCGCCCGCCCGCCTTCCTGCTCGGCCCGGCCCCGACCCAGTGATGCCCGCCGGCGGGCCCCGGGATGCCGGGCGGAGACGCCCTGTTCGGCCGGGCCGGGCGCACCGGCCGCTCCGCCCCCCGCCTTGCGGCCTGCTCCGCGCCGCAGTCCCGCCCCCGCCCAGCGGTCGGTATCGGACCGCCCCGTACGGGCGGACCTGCGACCGGCTCCGCCCGTCCCGAGAGCCGCCTCCGTATGCCCCGTCACCGCCGGAGGCGAGCGCTCAGCGGTCCGGCAGGGCCAGCAGCCCCTCCAGGTACCGCTCCAGCCGGTCCTGGAGCACCGCCGGGGTCAGATCCGTCCGGCCCAGGGCGCGCCACGGCGTGGCGACCTTCTCCGCGTCGGGCGCGTAGCCCAGCGCGTCCAGCAGGTACCAGTAGCGGCGGGCCGCCGGGGCGGGGGAGAGGGTGCCGCCGGCCGCCGTGTAACGGGCCGGGAAGGCCAGGCCCGCCGCCGGGCCGTGCAGCAGGGCGAGGGCGGTGGCGCAGTGCGCCACATCGAGGTCGGCCGGGCCCCAGGAGGTCTCCACCCAGTCCACCACCCCGCTGACGCCGCCCGCGGCGAACAGCACATTGCCCGGGTGGTAGTCCCGGTGCAGGAACCGCCCCCGGTAGGCGGGCGGTTCGCGGTCGATCGCGGCGATCGCGCGGCGCCACGGCTCCGGGCGGCCGGTCCGCTCCGGGACCCGCACCCGGCCGGGAGCGGTCCATGCCTGGTACGTACGCGGCCGGTCCGCCGCCGGCACCGCCAGGCCGTGCACCCGGACCAGTTGGTCCGCGAGCGCGCCGGCCCGGGCGGGCGCCCCGGCGTCGTCCAGGCACACGGCGCCGGGCAGCAGCGTCATCAGCAGGGAGGGATGGTCGCAGTGGTCGGCCCGGGCGTCCACCGCCAGCAGCCGGGCGGCGGGTACGTCCGTCCCGGCCAGCAGCGTCAGGACCCGCGCCTCCCGGGTGAGCAGCCCGTCCGCGTGCCGCAGGAAGAACGCGTCGGTGAACGACCGCAGCACCAGGGAGCGTCCGCCGCTGGTGGTCAGCCGCCGCATCCGGGAGGTCCAGCCGCCCGCCAGCGGCACCTGGCCGGTGAGGTGTTCGCCGTCCGCCAGGTGGCGCTCGACCCACTCCAGGGTGCGGTCCGTCATACCGGGCAGGCTATCCGGCCCGGCCCGCCTCCGTCCGGGCCTGCGGCCCGCTCTCCGGCGCCGCCGCCGTGTGCGGCGTGTGGGCGAGGACGGTGCGCCGGGTGCGGCGCGCGGTGCGCAGCGCGTCGAACGTCAGCACGCACAGCGCCGCCCAGATCAGCAGGAAGCCCGCCCAGCGCTCCGGCGGCATCTCCTCGTGGAAGACGGTGAGGCCGAGCAGGAACATCATGGTCGGGGCGATGTACTGCATCATCCCGATCGTGGACAGCGGCAGCCGGACGGCGGCGGCGCCGAAGAAGATCAGCGGCAGCGCGGTGGCCACCCCGCTGGCGACCAGCAGCAGCGCCTGGCCAGGGCCCTCGGCGGTGAAGCTGGAGTCGCCGCGCGCGGTGAGATAGATCAGATAGCCGAGCGCGGGCAGGAACTGGAACGCGGTGTCGGCGCTGAAGCCCTGGACGCCGTCGAGCCCGGTCTGCTTCTTCACCAGCCCGTACGCGGCGAACGAGGTGCTGAGCGCCAGCGCGATCCACGGCACCTGGCCGTAGGCGACGGACATCACCAGCACCGAGGTCAGCCCGATGCCGACCGCCACCCACTGGAGGACGCGCAGCCGCTCGCCCAGCACCAGCACGCCGGCGGCGATGGACAGCAGCGGGTTGATGAAGTAGCCGAGCGAGGACTCCAGCACCCGGTCGTTCGCGATGGCCCAGATGAACAGGCCCCAGTTGACCGATATCAGGGTCGCGGAGAGCGCCACCATCGCCAGCTGCTTCGGCCGCCGCAGCAGCGGCCCGATCCAGGACCAGCTGCGCACCAGCAGCAGGATCACCAGCGCGGTGGGCAGCGACCACACCATGCGGTGGGAGAGCACCTCCAGGGCGCCCAGGTCCTCCAGCAGGCGCCAGTACAGCGGCAGCAGCCCCCACATCCCGAAGGCCGCGAGGCCGAACACCATTCCGGCCCGTCCGCCGCCCGCCCCTGCGCTCACCACTGCCTCCTCGTGTGCGGTCAACCTCCAAGAAGGTAGCGCCCGGCGCGGGCTGTGTCATTCCCGTAGCGGCTCTACGGTCCTGACGGATGTCTCACACCCGATAGATCGAGGTGAGATCGATGTCGATCGGGAAGGGCACGCCGAGCTTGAGCTGATCGTGGTGGATGCCGGTGAGTAGGTAAGTGCGGGTAGCGGGATCGGCTTCGTAGACATAGACCACGGGGTAGCCCGACTTCTTGTCGTGCTCCACCCGCCAGAAGTGTGGAATGCCTGCACCGGCATACTTCTTGGGCTTGACGTTCCGATCACGGACCAGGGAATCGGGTGAGACGACCTCCACGGCCAGCAGCACATCCTCGGGGAGGAACGAGGTCTGCTCAGGACCGGTGTACGCGGACGTCTTCACCGCCAGAATGTCGGGCTCCGGGCGATTCCGCTTGCCCAGGGTGATGGTCATCTCCCGGAAGATCGCGAGCCGGTTGGGGGCCACCCGCACAAGTTCGTTCTCCAGCAACCGCATCGCCTTGGAGTGGAAGGCGGACTGCGGACTCATCATGACAAGGCTCCCGTCGATCAGCTCCGTGTGGGGAGGCAGATTCGGCAGCCGGTCCAGGTCTTCGGCGGTGTAGCCGCCCACTGGGGGGCGCGGCCAGTCGTACTCGGGCTCGTGCTCGACATTCATCACTGCTCCCATGAGCCAGATCCTCGCCGACGCTTCCAGCCTACGCGCCAAAAAGGACAATCTCCCACTCGAATGTGTGAGTGGGAGATTGTCGGGTTGACTGATGAATGGGGTGCGGGTGGGGTCAGCCCGCGACGGTCCAGGTGTCGTTGCCCTGGAGCAGCGCCGCCAGGTCGCCCTTGCCCTTGCGGGCCACCGCGTCCTCCAGCTGGTCCGCCATCAGGTCGTCGTACACCGGCCGCCGTACGCTGCGCAGCACGCCGATCGGGGTGTGGTGCAGGGTGTCCGGGTCGGCCAGCCGGGACAGCGCGAACGCCGTCGTCGGCGAGGGGGAGTCGGCGTGGTGGACGAGCACCCGGCCGGCGTTCTCCGCCGTCACCTCGGCGACCTCCACGTCCCCGGTCTCCTGGTTCCGGAAGACGCCCTGGGAGCCCAGCCCGTCCTCGCCCGGCAGACCGAACCGGATCGGCTCGCCGTCCTCCAGCCGGATGACCGCTTCCAGCGCCCGCTGCTTGTCCTTCAGGGCCTCGAACGCGCCGTCGTTGAAGATGTTGCAGTTCTGGTAGATCTCGATCAGCGCCGAGCCCTTGTGCTCCGCCGCCGCCCGCAGCACCGAGGTGAGGTGCTTGCGGTCGGAGTCCACCGTCCTGGCCACGAACGACGCCTCCGCGCCCAGCGCCAGCGACACCGGGTTGAACGGGGTGTCCAGCGAGCCCATCGGGGTCGACTTGGTGATCTTGCCGGTCTCCGAGGTCGGGCTGTACTGGCCCTTGGTCAGCCCGTAGATCCGGTTGTTGAACAGCAGGATCTTCAGATTGACGTTCCGGCGCAGCGCGTGGATCAGGTGGTTGCCGCCGATCGACAGCGCGTCCCCGTCACCCGTGACCACCCACACCGACAGATCGCGCCGCGAGGTGGCCAGCCCCGTGGCGATCGCCGGGGCCCGCCCGTGGATCGAGTGCATCCCGTAGGTGTTCATGTAGTACGGGAAGCGGCTGGAGCAGCCGATGCCGGAGACGAAGGTGATGTTCTCCCGGGCCAGGCCGAGCTCGGGCATGAAGCCCTGCACGGCCGCCAGCACCGCGTAGTCACCGCAGCCGGGACACCAGCGGACCTCCTGGTCCGACTTGAAGTCCTTCATCGACTGCTTCGCCTCGGCCTTGGGCACCAGCGACAGCGCTTCAGTGATCATCGGCGGGGCCTCCTTCGGCCTCCAGGATGGCGTTCGCGAGCCGCTCCGCCTTGAACGGCAGCCCGGTCACCTGCGTGATGGACACAATGTCGACGAGGTACCTGGCCCGCAGCAGCGACGCCAGCTGGCCCAGGTTCATCTCCGGCACCAGCACCCGCTCGTAGCCGGCCAGCACCTCGCCCAGATTCGCCGGGAACGGGTTCAGGTTCCGCAGATGGGCCTGCGCCACCGCGCCGCCCGACCGGCGGATGCGGCGCACGGCGGCCGTGATCGGCCCGTACGTCGAACCCCACCCCAGCACCAGCGTCTTCGCCTCGCCGCCCGGGTCGTCCACCGTGACCTCCGGCACCTCGATGCCG
This sequence comes from Streptomyces harbinensis, assembly GCF_900116145.1. Classification (GTDB taxonomy): domain Bacteria; phylum Actinomycetota; class Actinomycetes; order Streptomycetales; family Streptomycetaceae; genus Streptomyces; species Streptomyces carpaticus. The sequence continues at coordinate 63,192 of NZ_FPAB01000014.1, forward strand.
TCGATCTTGGCCTGCCGGGTGCGCACCATGAACTCGTGGTTGGACGGCGAGTACGAGATGTTGCCCGTGCCGTCCTGCTTCTCGATGCCGCCGATGCGGTGTTCCAGCCCCGGCGTGCCCGGCACGGCCCACGGCCGCGCCAGCGTCTCCGGATCGCGCTTGTACGGCCAGAACACCTCGGTGCCGTCATCCAGCGTGTGGTTCGGCCCGGTGGCGAACCGCACCCGCAGATCCGGCAGCTCGGCCGGCTCCGGCACCCGCCACGGCTCGGAGCCGTTGGCCAGGTACCCGTCGGAGAGCAGGAAGACCGGCGTCCGGTACGTCAGCGCGATCCACGCCGCGTCCAGCGCCGCCGTGAAGCAGTCCGCCGGGGTGGCCGGCGCCACCACCGGCACCGGCGCCTCGCCGTTGCGCCCGTACATCGCCTGGAGCAGATCCGCCTGCTCCGTCTTGGTCGGCAGCCCGGTGGACGGACCGCCGCGCTGGATGTCCACGATCAGCAGCGGCAGCTCCAGCGAGACCGCGAGCCCGATCGTCTCCGCCTTCAGCGCCACCCCGGGCCCCGAGGTGGTGGTGACCCCCAGCGCGCCGCCGAACGCCGCGCCGAGCGCCGCGCCGATCCCGGCGATCTCGTCCTCCGCCTGGAAGGTGCGCACGCCGAAGTTCTTGTGGCGGCTAAGCTCGTGCAGGATGTCGGAGGCCGGGGTGATCGGGTACGAGCCCAGGTACAGCGGCAGGTCCGCCTGCTGGGCGGCGGCGATCAGCCCGTAGGACAGCGCCAGGTTGCCGGAGATGTTGCGGTAGGTGCCGGCCGGGAAGGCGGAGGTGGCCGGGGCCACCTCGTAGGAGACCGCGAAGTCCTCGGTCGTCTCGCCGAAGTTCCAGCCCGCCCGGAACGCCGTGATGTTGGCCTCGGCGATCTCGGGGCGCCCCGCGAACTTGGTGCGCAGGAACGCCTCGGTGCCCTCGGTCGGCCGGTGGTACATCCACGACAGCAGCCCGAGCGCGAACATGTTCTTGGAGCGGCCGGCGTCCTTGCGGCTCAGCTCGAACCCCTTGAGCGCCTCCACCGTCAGCGTGGTCAGCGGCACCTGGTGGACGCTGTACCCGTCCAGGGAGCCGTCCTCCAGCGGATTGCTGTCGTAGCCGACCTTGGCCATCGCCCGGGCACCGAATTCGTCGGTGTTGACGATGATCTCGGCACCGCGCGGCACATCCGCGATATTGGCCTTCAGCGCCGCCGGATTCATCGCCACCAGCACATTGGGCGCGTCGCCCGGGGTGAGGATGTCGTGGTCGGCGAAGTGCACCTGGAACGAGGACACCCCCGGCAGCGTGCCGGCGGGGGCGCGGATCTCGGCGGGGAAGTTCGGCAGCGTCGACAGGTCGTTCCCGAAGGACGCCGTTTCGGAGGTGAAACGGTCGCCCGTCAGCTGCATGCCATCGCCGGAGTCGCCCGCGAAGCGGATGATCACCCGGTCCAGGCGCCGGACTTCCTTGCCCTCCGCGCCGCCGCCACCGTGGTGCGGTTCCTGGCCGGACTGATCGACCTGATCGACCTGGCTGGTCACTGCTTGTAGCCCTCCTCGAGGCGGCCCTTGTCAGCCATCGTACGTGGGTAAGGATCGCCTTACTGAGCTGATCACATCATGGACGACAGGTCTGGCCCGTTCGTACCCCGATCACGGCGTCCGGTGATCCCCCCTCCGCACTCCAGCGTCGCAAGTCCCCTAGGAGTTCAGATAGGTCAGAACTGCCAGAACACGGCGGTGATCTGTGTCACTCTGTGCCAAACCGAGCTTCATGAAGATATTGCTCACATGCTTTTCTACCGCACCGTGGCTGACCACCAACGCGCTCGCGATCGCCGAGTTCGTCCGCCCTTCGGCCATCAGACCTAGGACCTCGCGCTCGCGCGGAGTGAGCGCCGCCAGCACGTCCTGCTTGCGGCTGCGGCCCAGCAGCTGCGCCACCACCTCCGGGTCCAGCGCCGTACCGCCCCGGGCCACCCGCTCGACCGCCTCGGCGAACTCGCGCACATCCGCCACCCGGTCCTTCAGCAGATAGCCCACCCCCCGGCTGGAGCCGGCGATCAGCTCCGTGGCGTACTGCTCCTCCACATACTGCGAAAGAACGAGGACCCCCAGGTGCGGGAAATCGGCCCGCAGCCGCACCGCCGCCCGCACCCCCTCGTCGGTGTGCGTGGGCGGCATCCGCACATCGGCCACCACCACGTCCGGCAGCCCCTCGCCCGCCGCCAGCTCCCGCACCACCGCCACCAGCGCCTCGCCGTCCCCGACCCCGGCGACCACCTCGTGGTCCCGGTCGGTCAGCAACCGGGTCAGCCCCTCCCGCAGCAGCACCGAATCCTCGGCGATGACCACCCGCACCCGTACTCCCCGTTCCGCTCGACCGACCCGACGATCCTGTCCGCGTCCAGGATCTCACCGGCGGGTCACCGGTCGCGCCACGGCAGCTCGGCCGTCACCGTCGTCGGCCCGCCCGCCGGGGAGACGATCGCCAGCAGCCCGTCCACGGCGGCCAGCCGCTCGGCCAGACCCGCCAGGCCCGAGCCCGCCGCGGCGTCCGCGCCGCCGCGCCCGTCGTCCCACACCTGGAGCAGCAGCCGGTCCTGCCCCGTGCGCCACGCCTCCAGCCGGGCGCGGGTGGCCCCGCTGTGCTTGCTGACGTTCTGGAGCAGCTCGGAGGCCGTGAAGTACGCGATCCCCTCGATCGCCTGCGCGGGCCGCACCGGCAGATCCACCTCCACCGCCACCGGCACGGTGCAGCGCGAGGCCACCGCCGACAGCGCCGGGCCGAGCCCCCGGTCGGTGAGGATCGCCGGGTGGATGCCCCGGGCCAGATCCCGCAGCTCCGCCAGCGCCAGCTTCACCTCGCCGTGCGCCTCGTCCACCATCCGCGCCGCCGCCTGCGGATCGGTGGCCAGCTTCTCCTTCGCCATGCCCAGCTCCATCGCCAGCGAGACCAGCCGGGCCTGGGCGCCGTCGTGCAGATCCCGCTCGATCCGCCGCAGATCCGCCGCCGAGGTGTCCACCACCGTCGAGCGGTCCGACTCCAGCTGGAGCACCCGCTCCCCGGCGGCGGACGGCCCCAGCAGCCCCGACACCAGCAGCCGGTCCACATGGGCCATGCCCCGGATCACCAGCGCCGCCACGTACAGGCACAGCACACCTCCGAGGCAGACGAGCACGAGATCCGGCGGACTGTCCCACAGCCAGCCGTTTCCCTCACCGTCGAGGTGGATGCCCGCCGGCTCGGACAGCCACCGGTACCAGATCGGATAGGTGACGGCGCCCCAGCCGAACGCCCACAGGGTCAGCACCGTGCAGAAGGTGAACACCGCCCACGGCGCGTGCAGCAGCGCGTACCCGGCCGCCCGCCACGAGACGCCGCTGCGCAGCATCGCACCGACCCAGGCCACCGGCCCCGAGCCGCCCGGGCGCAGCCGCAGCGGCTCCGGCTCGGCCACGTCCGAGTGCAGCAGCAGCCGGGCCCGCAGCCGCTCCAGCGCGCCGTAGCCGCGCAGCACCAGCAGCACGAACGCCAGCAGCGGGACGCCGACCAGCGTGATGAGCAGGGCGCCGCTGACCGAGAAGCCGCCGACGGCGAAGACGGAGGCGGCCAGGGCCAGCGGGAGGTTCAGCAGCAGGTGCAGGCCCTCGCGCCAGGTGCGGGTGGCGACGGGCAGCAGCCAGGGGGAGTCGGAGATACGGCTCATGACGGTGTCCTTCTGGGATGCGCGGTCGGTCAGGTGCGGTCGCGCCAGGGCAGTCCGGCGGTGACCGTGGTCGGCCCGCCCGCCGGGGAGACGATGACGAGCCGGCCGTCCACGGCGGCCAGCCGCTCGGCCAGGCCCGCCAGGCCCGAGCCGGCGGTGGCGTCCGCGCCGCCGCGCCCGTCGTCGGAGACATGGAGCAGCAGCCGGTCGCCGTCCCGCCACAGCGCGACCCGGGCGCGGGTGGCGCCGCTGTGCTTGCTGACGTTCTGGAGCAACTCGGAGACGGTGAAGTAGCCGATGCCCTCGATGGCGGGCGCCGGCCGCGCGGCCAGCTCGTCGTGCACCGTGACCGGCACGGTGCAGCGCGAGGCCACCGCCGACAGCGCCGGGCCGAGCCCCCGGTCGGTGAGGATCGCCGGGTGGATGCCGCGCGCCAGGTCGCGCAGCTCGGCCAGGGCCAGCTTCACCTCGGCGTGCGCCCCGTCCACCATCCGGGCCGCCTCCTCGGGTGAACTGAGCAGCTTCTCCTTCGCCAGCCCCAGCTCCATCGCCAGCGACACCAGCCGGGCCTGGGCGCCGTCGTGCAGATCCCGCTCGATCCGCCGCAGATCGGCCGCCGAGGTGTCCACCACGCTCACCCGGCCGGCCTCCAGTTCGGCGATGCGCCGCTCCAGGCCGTCGGACGGCGACAGCAGCGCCCGTACCAGCGCCCGGTCCACCTGGCTCGCGCCCCGCGCCAGCCAGGGCAGCAGCGGCCACAGCACGAACAGCGACGGGATGAGCAGCACGAAGGTGAGCAGCCCCCACACCAGCCGCACCGGGAAGAACAGCGCGGTGCGCCAGCCGACCGGGTCCTTCAGCGTGTTCCACAGCCAGCCGAAGAACCCGCCGCCCCGGTAGGTGGGCGCCAGCGGGCTCGGCTCCTCCACCCGCAGCCCGAGCAGCGCCCTGGCCCGGGCCCGCTCCCAGCCGCCGACCCGCCGGATTCCCGCGAGCCCGGCGGCCAGGAACGGCAGCCCGACGACGGTCAGGGACAGCAGCGCGCCCGCGTAGATCCACACCATGATGTACGCGAACGCCGCCAGGTCCACGATCCAGCTGCTGCCGAGGTACGCCAGCTCGCCCCAGGTCCGCGCGGACAGCGCGGGACGCGGAGGCGGCAGAGGTTCCGGGCGGCCGGCGGGGCGCGGGGTGCGGCTGGTCATGCGTCCAGACTGCCGGGCGCGGTGGCGCCGGGCCATGGGGTGGGTCGGTGGACGGCGGTAGGGCTACCCCCACCTTTCCGCTACCCCCTAGACTCCCGTGCTGACAGATCACCGGGCGCGCCGGAGGGGCAGGCAACCGTGCCGGAATACTTCCACGGCTACGCGGTCGTGGGTCTTGTCGCGGTGGTCGGCGCCGTTTTCGTGGCGGTGGCCTTCACGGCGGGCCGGCTGCTGCGCCCGGTG
>NZ_FPAB01000019.1 GCF_900116145.1 Streptomyces harbinensis
GACATGCGCACCGGCAGCCAGAAATCAGGCTGGTGGGAGCAGTTTGAAGACGTTCTTCCTTCCGGGCTGGATGTGCTCGTTGGTCTGGAAACCGACGCCCGCGCAGTGCTCGCATGGGAACCGCTACTCGTACATGGGCTGCTCCAGACACCGGCGTATGCCCGCGCTGTCCTCGGGGCCGGCGTCGGCATACTCCCCCGCGACGCTGACGCCCTGGTGCAACTCCGCATGGCTCGGCAAGAGCTGCTGACCCGCGCCCCCGCTCCGCTGGAGCTGTGGGTGATCCTGGATGAGGCCGTACTACGGCGGCCGGTGGGCGGCCCGGCCGTCATGCATGAGCAACTACTCCACCTGGCAACAGCCGCGGACCGCACGGCAGTTACAGTGCAGGTCCTCCCATTGCGCAAGGGCGCGCACTGGGGACTCAGCGGCGCCTTTGCGCTGATTGAGTGCGACGAGTCGGCCACGATCGGCTATGTGGACAGCCCAGCCGGAAACCTCTACGTGGAGCGGCGCGCGGACGTCCGCCGACTGCAAAGCACTCTTGACCTCCTGCGCGCCAGCGCGCTGGACCCTACGGATTCCGTCGCGCTGCTGCGCGACATTGCAGAGGAGTGGCAGCAGTGACCAGCACCCCCGATCTCAGCGCGGCCCGGTGGTTCACCTCCAAGGCCAGTTCCGCCACCGGCGGTTGCCTCGAAGTGGCGTTCCTCGATGACGGGAGGGTAGCGATCCGAGACAACGAGGACCTGTCCAGTCCTCCGTTCGTCGTGACCCGGCACGTGTGGGCGTGCTTCATCGATGGCGCCCGGAACGGCGAGTTCACCCCGCCGCCCGCCACCTGAGCGAGATGCACGAGGGCCCCTCACCATCCAGGTGGTGAGGGGCCCTCGTGCATCTCGCTCAGGTGATGGTGCATCCGGCGGCGGTCAGGGCCTTGGTGATGCTGGCCTGCTCATCGGTGCTGAGGGGCCTGCTGTTGTCCCATTCGTTCATCGGGTCGTAGCCGTAGAGCACGATGGGGCCGCGCGTCTCGGGCGCCTGTTCAGGCGAGATGCCCGCGAGGTGGGCCAGCGCGGTGGCGGCGCGCGGGTTGGGCGGGTAGATGTCCCGGAGGAGGAGTGCGCAGTCTGACATGGCGATCCGCAGGCGGGAGCCATCGGTGAGGGAAGCGCGGCCGACGCCGTGCTGCCCCAGCTCCTCCTCGGCTGTCATCAGGCGGTGGCCCCACTCGGCTCGGCCGTCGGGGCGGATCAGGACGTACACAGGTGCGTGATTGGTCATGTGCTGACCGTAGCGGACCGGCGCCGGTCCTGGTGACCCAGCGCTCAGCCACCCCGTAGCTCATCGGTGCGAGCCAGCACCAGGCGGAGGGTCGGCAGCGCCTCATCACCGCCCAGGCGCAGTAGCTCGGCCAGCTGCTCTCCCAGCCAGGCCCCTTGAGCTGCCTCCGGCACCTGGTGCCAGCAGGCGTAGGCCCGCTGAGCGGCAGCCCAGTATGCGGCGCTCCCCAGCTCCGCCCACCCGCGCGCCGCCTCCATGTACATCTCGGCCGCCCGCCCCGGCGTTCCACACAACAGCGCCACATGCGCCGCGACCTCACGCGCGCGCCAGGCGTACGGGTGCCGTGTGCCATAGTCCGCGGTGGCCTGTTCCTGGATTTTCGTCGCCATGCTCAGCGCGTCCAGATGCCGGCCGCTCTCGCCGGCCTCCCAGATCTCCGCCATCCAGTCTCGGTAGGCGGCCGGCGGGCGGGTGCCCTCCGGGTCCGCTGCCAGCTCATCCACGGCCGCGCCGGTCTCTACCCGGCCGCTGGGGTGCACGACCATGGTCCACACCGCCCCGTCCGGATCGGTGGCCTCCACCACCACGGACCGCCCGCCGCGCACAGCCGCACCGGTCACCTCCCGCAGCGCCGCCGCGCGCAGCTGCGTCGTGTCGGTGCCGTCCTCGGTCATGAGTGCCTGCCCGTCCACCCAGCCCCGGCCGTCTGGGGTTAGCTCGATGGTCATCGTGTGCCGGGGCATGAATCCTCCCTGTGCGCAGCGGGGCAACTCGCCTACCGCGATGCATTGCAGTGCAGTTCGCCCGTTCGGGCGAATCGGATGTATGGGGATGATGCGACACGTGTTAAGGGGGTGGTTTCCATGATCGCATCTCACCCGCTAGAGTCAGTATCTCAGTCAGTAACTCGGTCAGTAACCGAGTGCGTATCCTATGGAGTGAGATGAAGCCGGCCCGGACCGAGCGTGATCGTGAGCGCAAAATCGCCCGAGCGAAAAAGCGCGTGACCGCCGACCTTCCCACCGCCGACTATGCCCGCCTCGGCGAACTGCGCCGCACCCACCGCGCATCCACCACGGATCTCGTGCGCGGGTATCTCCACATGCACGAGACCGATCCTGACATGGGCGCGAAGTTGACCAGCGCCATCATGGACGTGCGGATGAGTGACCTGCAGGCGTCTGCGAGGACCGCCGCCTGAGTGATGCGCGCCTCTGGGCCCGGGGACCAGCCGGGAGCCCAGACGCGCGACCCGAAGCCGACAACCAAGCTCTGCCTCTGCCACGAAGCACCCCACCCGGCCGCTGACCACGGCCACGGGCGGTATCGCCAGCTGTCTGCCCAACACCAGAAGGGTACCAATGCGCGTCTCCCCCACACCTAGCGCGGCGATCTATGGCCGCACTGCGGCGTCATGTGACCGGATCGTGCCGGTAGCCCAGCGCCGTGAGCACCCGTAGAGCCAAGCGGGGGCACCCGGCGATCCTGCCGGACAACTGCGACCTCTGCCGTCGTGTCTGGTATGTCCTCCGCACCTACCACCGTGCCACCCAGCACCAGCCGGCCGCCGACCTCGGCCCGCTGACCATGGCGGAGATCGCCCGGAGAGCAGAGATCGCCGAGCGGACGGCACGCCTGCATGTCTCCCACCTGCATGGACACGGCCGACTGCTCCCCGACCGCCGGACACCCACGGCCGGGGCCACCGTAGGTGACCAGCCCCGCATCCCCGACGCACCCACACCCCTGCAGTGGGTTGCGTGCCTACCCACCCCGTGCGAGAGCATCGCCAAAATCCTGCGGGCGCTGGCTGCCGATGGTCAGTGGTCCGGACAGATGAGTCAGCGGGAGATCGCCGAGCGGTCGGGTGTCTCGCTACGGACGGTGGAGCGCTACAAGCCGGTAATCGAAAAGCACGGATGGGCCCGCTTCGAACCGCGCTCGAAACGCTCGGGACCGGGCGGCGCGTGGGTGGGACGCGACCCGAACGCGTACGAGCTGACACCCGGCCTAGAAGTCGTCGCCAGCCTGGAGGCCGAGCGCGCACGGCAGATGGAGGCCGTACCCGAGGGGACCGGCGGCACCTGGAACCAAGACCGGCTAGCAGCCGAGCTGCTGTCCGAAGTGCACTGGATCGCTCCCACTCACCGGGACCGGCCCAAGATCCTGCGGACGCTGGTGGACCGCATGCGCAAACACCGGTGGCCGCCTGATGAGCTGCTGTACCGCCTGCGCAGAGTGCCACACGATGAGCAAGTGGACTCTCCGGCGGCGCTGGTGGCCTCACGACTGCCAGCGAAGGAGTACGACCCCTCCGCAGCGTACGCGGTGGGGGAACGCGGGCCACTGTGGGTGACCTGCAAGGGCGGGTACTGCGCTGAGGTGCCCGTGAGGGGCGTGGGCGGCCGGTGCGCCAGCTGCGCCCCGCTGCCGAGCACGTACGCCGACCCCCCGTTCTGACCGACCCGGAAATGACCATGGGGCGCCGTGACCCAACACGGCGCCCCACAGAGAGATGGAGGCGCCATGCGACAGGACCGCATGACCACCACCGCAAGCGAGCATACGCAGCCACCAGGCGTCACCGCGAGCCTCGGCGTCATCGGCTGCCCGACCTGCCACCCCTACGAAGAGCGCGGATGGGTGCCCGACCACACCGGACAGTGGGCCCGCTGCCCGGAGGACTGCACCCCGGTGACGCAGGCCCGCAACCGTGCCCGGCAGCTCATGGCACGCGGCGAGATCATCGCCTGTCAGGGCTGCGTCGGCTACATGCGGCCCGGCTCTGTCCAGGCGTGGACCGGACAGGCGTGGGAGTGGGTGAGCTGCCCCCAGGGATGCACACCCGAGACCCGCGCCGCCTCCCGCGCCCAGCAGCAGGCGGAGCGGGCCCGCGCCGCCCAGACGCCGCCCGCCCCTCGCGCTCCGGCATCGAGGCCGAGCACCACCAGGAGCAAGACGCCGGCCGCCAAGGATGCGGCCAGCCGGGCGGCTGGCCGCCGGAAGGTTGAGCGGACCCTGACCGCCGCCGTCGCGGTCGATGCAGACGACGCGGGGCAGCTGGTGGCCGACACGGACGCTGTACCGGCCCCGACCGGCAGCAAGCTGGCGGACCTGATGCGCTGGATCAGCGCAGTTGGCCCCTCGATCGGGGTGAACAAGGTCCATGAAGCGGGGCGGGCAACGGATGGCACGGTGTGCATCGGTGCGGCTGCTCTCGGTGTAGTGAAGATCGCCGCCAAGCTCCCTAGCACCGAAAAGGGGATGGAACGCGCCGCAACCAAGCTCCGCAAGGCGGCGGAGACAGCAGGACTTGAGATCAGCGATGTTCGGGGTGCTGGATTCAAGCTTTGGCGCCGCAAGGGGGATGCGGGCGGGCGCCGGATGTCCGTGAAGGTCTTGATCGTGCCGTGGCTGGGGCAGGGAGACACCGGCACAATCAGGATGACCGAGCTGGTGACCGACCTCGCAGCCGACGAAACCGGGACCCCCGACGCTCGCACTCTGGCGCGGCGCATGCGCCGGTTCGCCGCTGATCTAGGTATCCCGCCCGGCGGGACCACCGCGGTCACCTCCGTACACCTCCTGGAGGCTGTACGCCCCCGCACGGAGTGGACCGAGGGACCGGACGGCAGGCACAAGCGCCAGCTGCGCCCCGGAGCACTGCCAGAGGGTGACCACACTGTGCCCGTGGCGCCCGGTGCCCGTCACCCCGTCTACCTGGAGCGGCAGAGGGCGGGCGAACTGTTCTGCGATGACGAAGACTTCAAGTGGTGGGAGCGACCCTTGACCGAGGAGGAGACGGCGCGCCCGTGGGCGGTGGCCGTAGACACCTGTGCGTCCTACCTCTCCGTCACAGAGACGCTGCTTCTGCCGTTGGGGCCTCTCGCTCACACCACCGCCCCGGCGTGGTCGCCGAGGACATGTGGACTGTGGCTGTGCGACTTCACCGTGCTGGAGACCGAGGCTGAGCTACCCCACCCCGCCACGTTCTCCGGTGAGGCCCCGGAGGGGCCCGGCTGGTACGCCACCCCCACCGTGGCCTACATGGTGCGCGAGTACGGCTACGACCCCGCCAGCATCCAGGAGGCGTACGTCAGCAGTGACAGCGTGCCGGTACTCAAGCGATGGACCGAGCACGTGCGCAGCGCCTACAAGCAGGCGTATGCCACTCTCGGCATTACAGACGGCATGACCGATACCGACTTCCTGGCCGCCTGGGAGAGCCTGCAGGACACGCCGCGCGACGTCGCCCGAGAGGACGCGATCAGCCTCCTACAGAGCTACAAGGGGATCTACAAAGGCGGCATCGGCAAGTGGGCCGACTCGGCCAAACACAAAGAGGATGACGAGTGGCTGGCCGATGTGGCGTCTGCCTGGCACTACCGGCCAGAGCTGCGCTACCACGTCGTTGCAGCTGCCCGGATCGCCACCCACCGACGTGCACGCAAGACGTTCCAGCTCAGCGGACGCGCGCCGTTCGCCGTGAACTTCGATCAGCTGATGTACACCACCGAGGCCCCGACCCCGATCGAACTGCTCATCAAGACCGATAAGGGCAAGCCCGAGCCCGGGACGCTGCGCCTCGGTTCTGCGCCCGGCTCCATGAAGTTTGACGCGGCTGTCCCCATGGACGCCCTACGCGCGAACTGGGCGGGGACGGAGCGCCTGCACTCCAGCCGTATCGCGGCCCAGCACACAACGGCCGGCACCAAGAAGGAGACCCACTGATGGGTATGTTCAAGGCGATCATGGGCGCCCTGTTCCCGAGTCGGACGGCCCCCGCCCGTACGGACACACAGGCAAGGCACGTGCGCGATCGCCTGTACGGCGGTTCGACCAAGGCCATGGCGCAGGCGTACGGGGTCGCCCCGTCCACGATCCGGCGCTACCTCGCGGGCACCAGCGCTCCCAAGGACCGGGGTGCCCGCAAGCTCGCCACGAAGCTGGAGAGCGACGCCGCGCGGGCACAGATCACCCCACGGGGCAGGGAGCGCCGCGCGAAGCAGATGGAGGCCCGGGGGACAGCCGTCACGGAACTGCGGATCAGGGTGGGGTCGGCAGCAACAGACGGCCTCACGATCAAGGGAACCCCACGCGTCCGCCGCAAGGATGTAGACCTGGACATCACCGGGAACCAGGCAGCAGCGCTCAGCCGCGCGGAAACTGATGAGCAGATGGGCAAGGTAATCAAGGGAGCCCTTGCCGACCACTTCAACGGCGGCGCTAAGTATGGCGGCTTCGTCGCCGACGACTTCAGCTTCAACGACAGCGCCGTCAAGCCCTTGTAACTCGTGGTGGGCCCCGGGCATACGGGGCCCACGCATCAGAAGGAAGCGCATGCCAACGCCACGTACCGCCCGCCTGATCGGCGGCCCCCTCGATGGTCATGAGCTGGATGTGAGCACCTGGACCGAAGAAGAGATCAGAACCGGGGTCTATCACGTGGTGGAGGGCTGGGAGGAGCGCGCCGACTACGAGCCGGACGCCGGTGATCCCCTCGCATGGAAGTACCAAGGCCCCGTCCCGGGGTGAATTCTCCCCTGCTTCCCATACCAGTAGATAACAGGCATCATGCCCCCGTGAACGACTATTCAGGCAGCGCGCCCACTCCCCCTACGGCGCCCCGTGGTTGCCCATCAGCAGCCCAGAGCGCCGCCTGCCCGTGGCGGATTCACCCCCGCCCCCGCCCGCCGTGCGAGAGCATGTCCCCATGGATACAGACGAGATGCGCGCGTATCTGCTGCGCGCAAGGGGCCCGAGGGTGGATACGGCGGAGGCGGCGGCGCGGCTGCTGGTGGAGCTGGCGGCGGAGGCCGGCGGGCTGCTGGCGGCGGCTGGCCAGGGAGAGGAGCCGGCACGGGATGCAGTGGCCGGCTACGCCCGGCGGCGGGCGTACGTGCTGGTGCGGCTGGCGGAGCTGCGGCCGGAGTACGAGGGGGCGGCCGACGCTGCGGTAGCGGCGTGGGCCGGGGCCGAGGATCGACTGATTGCGGCCGAGGTGGCGGCGGTGAGGCGCGGCTGAGCGCCTGATTGCGGGGTGTGCCCCGGGGCCGCGCCAGCTCCCCTCCTGCTGGCGCGATCCCGGGGCACGGTCATGGGGTGCCGGGGCAGTGGTGGTGCAGCTCGGCCCAGGTGTACCGGCGGCCCCGGCCCACGCTCTGCGTGCCCCACTGGGTGGCCAGCGCCTCCACGACGTGGAGGCCCCACCCGGTGGCGGGTGGCCACTGGGCGGCCGGTACCGGCGTGGTGAGGGCGGGCGCCTGGGCGGCGCCGTGGTCGGTGACGGATACGCGTATCGCCTGCCGTTGGAGCTGGAGAGCGCAGTAGATCTCTGGCGTCACCGTGTGCTTGAGCGCGTTGGTTGCCAGCTCGGCCATGATCAGCTCGGCGTCGTAGACGAGATCGGCCGGCAACTGGCGGCGGTGCAGCGCGGTGCGTACCTGCCAGCGCGTGAACGCTATGTGGCTGTCCTTCGGTGGCATGGTCCAGATCATGAGGTGTGGGGTCCCTGGGGTGTGAGTGGCTGGCCCCCGCAGCCCTACACCCTGCCTGCCTACCGGCCGGTTGGCCCGGCCGAGTCCACGTCCGGACGTCGCCGTGTCCGGACCTCCCGGCGTCCGGACACGATCGTGACCGGACGTCATCCTGTCCGGTGTCATATCCACCGATCTGCCCCACTGCGTAGGGAGTTGTGCCAGCCTGGCGGTATGAGCGCGATCTTCGGTACCCCAGTTGTCCGGCCAGCTGCCCATACCGTCACGACGGATGAGATCGTGACGGACCTGGAGCGCCGGCACCCCGACCACCCCCGGATGGGGCTGTGGGTGCGGATGCTGCGCCGTACCGGAGTGGTGGCCCGGCCGTGGGTCGCGCCGCTGGCGGAGACGCTGGCCGGCGGCGATGCGGGGGCGCGGTCCCGGGCGGCGTGGGCGGGCGCGCTGGGGCTGGCGGTGGATGCCGGGCGGGAGGCGCTGGAGCGCGCCGGCCTCGGCCCGGCCGACGTCGATTGTCTGGTCACCACCCACACCACCTCGTGGTCCGTCCCGGGCCTGGACGTCGCCCTGGTGGGCGCGCTCGGGCTGCGGCCGGATGTGGAGCGGATCGGGCTGGCGACGGCCGCGTGTGCGGGGGGTGTGCAGGCCCTGGCCCTGGCGGTGCGGCACGTCCAGGCGCGGCCCGGCTCGCGGGTCCTGGTGGTGGGCGCCGAGGCGCTGTCCACGCTGTACCAGCCGGGTCCGCCGACCCTCCAACGGGTGCTGTATGGCGGCTTGTTCGGGGATTCCGCGGGGGCGGTGGTGGTGGCCGGCGCGGACGTCCACCCGGGCGGCCCCGGCCTGGCCGTGTCGGATACCTGGCAGCTGGTGTTGCCGGAGAGCGATGACGCGTACTGGTCCGTCCTCACCGCGCAGGGCATCGAGTTCGATTCCGGCGCGGGGGCGACGTCGGCCCCGGGCCGGGTGCTGCCGTATCTGACCGGGTGGCTGGGCGGGCGGGCGGTGCGCTGGGCGGCGGTGCACCCGGGCGGCCCCGGCATCATCGCCCGGACCGTGGCCGGCCTCGACCTGCCCGAGTCGGCCGGCGCGCACAGCCTCGCGTCCCTGGCCGGCGGCAACCTGGGCGGCGTCGCCGTCCTCGATGTGCTGCGGCGCACGATGGCGGCCGGCACCCCGGCCGGCCCCGGCGTCGCGGTGGGCTACGGACCGGGGTTCACGGCGGGCGCGCTGCTCCTGGAGCCGGTGGAGTAGTCCGCCACCGTCGTGACCTCCGGCGGGCGCGGCGGCCCGTACGGCAGCGGCGGGGTGGGCTGGTCCAGGATCGGACACCAGATCATCCGCAGATCCGGCCTGACCAGCGGTACCAGCGCCTCCACGGCCACCATGATGGGCCCGCTCGTCACCGCCGACTGCAGGCGGCGGTGCGTCCCGTACGCGTGCTGGCGGACCTCCGCCCGCTCATCCGCGTCCCACGCCGCCCGCGCCTCCGGCTGCCTCCGCACCGCCCGCACCACCTCCTGCAGCCGCCGGTTGTGCGGCAGCTGCAGCGCCGCGTGCCGCAGCTGGGCAATCATGAGCGGCAGCCATACCGTGTCCCAGTCCACACACGCCCGCCGCGCCTCAGTATCGGCCGCCAGGAATTCGACCATGGGATTGAAATTCGGCCGCTGAATCCACGGCCAGTGATGCCCCGCCGCCGCATTGCATTCCAGCACGTAATAGGCGCTGTCGGCCCAATAGGCGATCGTGGGCATCTGGTGCAGCATCGCCACCAGATGATCAGGGATCGGCTCCCGCTCCCGCTCCTGCTGCCGCTGCGGCGCCGCGTGCCCGCACCACACGTACAGCGCCTCCGTCTCGGATGAATTCAGCCCCAGGATTTCCGCGCACCGCTCCACGATATCCGTACTGAATCCCCCGTCCCCGGATTCCAGTCGCCGGTAATGCCGCTCATGAACCCCAAGCAAATGCGCCATAAGCGCCTGCGTGAGTTTCCCCCGCTGCGCCAGATATCGCGGCGCGTGCTCGATGCCCGGCACGTCGCTGAGCCGCCTCCTGGCCCGCCAGGTCTGCATGAGCTGCTGCATCCCCAGCGCGTCATCCACGGCCGCCCGGTCCACGGCCTCTCGGTCCCTGCGCGCCATGCCCGCTCCCGTCCTGTCGCCCCGCCGCTCCTGCTCCTGAGTCTGGGTGGGTGCAGGCTGCCGGGCACTCCGGCGCACCGGTCATGCGGCCATCCGGAGGTCCGGACCTACTCATGTCCGGTCGTGAATTCGGCCGCCTCTCCGGCTGTCGCCCACCCTGATTGTCCGGTTTCGTGGATATCAGAGCCGATATCCACGGGATAGGAGATATCCGAGATGCTGTGCCCGCCGGCCACCCTCCCCGACAACTACCGGATGTGTACCTGGCGCCTGGACGACGCGCGCCAGCTGGCCGCGCTGCGGGCAGCCGTCCGGACCAAGCTGACCGGCCACGTGCCGCCGGCCGCCCTGGACGACGTCGTCACGGTGACCGGTGAGCTGGCCACCAACGGCTTGGTGCACGGGGACGACGGTGTGTTCGTGGCCATACACGCCCGGCAGACCCGCGCAGAGATCATCGTCCGCGACGGCGGCAATGGCCTGCCGACCGGCGGCGCCCCCGCGCCGGCCGAACTCGCCGAGGGCGGCCGGGGCTTGGCGATCGTGGAGGCCCTGGCCGACGCGTACGGGCACTACCGGCGCGCACCGGGCGCCACCGTATGGGCGCGGGTCACCTGGAGCAGTCACCCGACCGGGTGACGGATGCTGCGAGCGGCATCATCTCTCAGTAAATCTGTGCTGTAATAGTTGATGTCGCATAGGGGTGTGGCACTCCTCCGACACCAACCAACACGGCACAGATCCAAGGAGATAGCGTCATGAGCGCCGAGCTGATCAAGGCCCACAGGCTGAGCGGCCCAATGATGGCAGCCCTGCACAACGCCAGCACCGACAACGGCCGCGTGACCGGCCGCACTGGCACCCTCGTAGCCCTCATCACCCGGGGCCTCATCACCACCGCAACGGCCGCTACTGGCCGCGAGCACCTGCTGACCGAGCTGGGCGCCGAGGTGCTGTCCGGGCTGCTCGGCACCACCGTGACCACCCCCGCACCGGTCGCAGCCGATCTGCCGATGCCGCGCGGCATCATCGAGCCGGGCGCCCGAGTCCGGGTGCCCCTCGGCCGCGCCGTCGTCACCGAAGTGGACGACGACTACGTGAGCATGCGGTTCGACGGCGGCGCTGAGGGCTCCATCGCCGCTGACTCGCTCCACATCTACCGTCTGTGCATCGTGTGCGATCAGGTGGGCGACGCGTCGATGCCGGGCGACGGCCGGACGTGCGGGTACTGCCTCGCCACGGCGGAGGACGACGCCGCACGCGCCGCCGACGCCGACCCGGCCCCGGCCGCGCCGACCGAGGAGGGCGCCTCGCGAGAGATCATGATCGGGGGCCCGTTTGCCGGTCCTGCGCTGGTGGTTCGGGCCGATCAGGTCCGCGATGATGACCTGATCATGGCGGCGTTCCCTGCGGGGACCACGGTTGATGCCGCCATCAGTGGCCGGGAGATCCCGCACGCCACGCCTGTCCTGGCTGCCCCGGCGGCGTTCGATGTCGGCTGCTGGTGCGGGGCGTGTAAGGAGTACGCGCACCGGTGCACCGCGCCTGCGGTGGTGCTGGCCCGCACTACGCCGTGGGGCACGTGCGCCGTGGTGTCCGCTGGCGATCCGGTGGCGGTCCGCCGCCCGGTCTCCGTGACCACGGACCGGGGCCCGGTGTCGGACTGGTGGGTGATCACGACCCGTGCGGGGGCGGAGGTGGCCCGGGTCCAGGCAGCGGACTACGCGGCGGTGACCCGGGCTGCCGAGCAGCTGCCCGAGGTGACCGCCGTCAGCCGCCGTGAGGGCGGCTACAGTGTGCGCCGCCTGTTCGCCGCCGAGGCCGCCACCCCTGGATGCCGCCCCGCCCACGCGGCGCACCCCGACGTGCGCGCCGCGCTGGAGGCCCTGACCAATCTGCGGCTCGCGCGTCTCCAGGACGACACCGAGACGCACCGGACGGCCGACGAGATCGACGCCAGCGTCACCGGTCTCATGGTCGAGCCGCGCGGCCGGGGCCGAGTGGCCGCGTACTGGATGGTCGAGGGGATGCACACGACCCCGGAAGGGGAGGCGCACCGCGCCCAGCTGGACATCATCCGGGCAAAGTTCCGCGAGGCCGGATGGGCCGTCGAACTCGGCAGCCTGACGTGCGTGTTCGCGTGGCGCCCCGACCGCACAGACGCCGAGCTGCGCGCCACTGAGGCCGCCAGCTACGCCCAGATGCGCAAGGAGATCAACGCGAGCCGCTGTGTACATGGCCGTGCCCCGGCCGAGGAGGTCTACGGTGCCCCGGCCGCAGCCTGCGCCCGTAAGGAGCCCACGCAGCGGGTGGGAGTGTTCGGCGATGACGGGTGCCTCTACATCGCCGACTGCGCCGTAGAGGCTGCCATGGAGGCTGTCTCTCTGACCGAGGCGGAGCACGACGGGCCCGAGTACCCGGCCGCCGCCCCTCCGTACGTCTGGCACGTGCTGTGCCCCATCCATGAGGACCAGGAGCAGCGGGCCGATGCCTGCGAGTACTGCCTGGCCTGACCCCTCACGTCTCCCCGCCCGCGTGGCACCGGGCGGGGAGGCACCACGGAGGGGGCAAGGGCCCCCTCCACCTCCACCAACACACCGCAGATCCAGGGGATTTCAATGATCGATCGCATCAAGTGCGCGTGGCTGCACCGGCGGATGCTCACTGTGGCCGAAGACGTCGCCAGGCGGGTACTGCGCGGCGACGTCGCCCCCGAGGCAGCGGCCGAGGCCATGAGCCTCATCATGTGGCGCCGACACCACCGCGAGGTAGCCCCAGAGGTCGCCACCCGCTACATCAGCAGCGCTCTCGTAGAGGCCGGACACCGGCCGATCTGACCGCCTGTACGGCCGCACAGCGGCCCACAGCACCCCAGGGCACAGGACAAGCCACCGGTAGATAGCGCGCGCAGCCAGCCGCGCCCGGAAGCGCACCCACCGCCCGACGCACGAACCGTGTCTGGAGGGGAGTGGCACCCCTCCAGACACACCACACCACCAACACCAGGGAGAGAGCATGTCCAAGCGCACCAAGACGACGGCCGAGGCTAAGCGCCTGCTCGAAGAGGCTGCGGAGGACTACCGCCAGGGTGAGCGGTGGCGCCGACAGTGCCAGGGCACCGCCGACGCCGACGCGATCAGCACCGGCAACATTCACGCGGCCTCACGGGTCGCGCGCTGACAGCAGAGGGCCAGCGAGACACCCTCTCGGGTGGTGGCACTCGCTGGCCCAGTGACCCACCAACACGGGTAGATCATCGTTAGTCTACCGAGCCGGCCAGCCGCTCCCCGGAGCACTGGCCGGCGATCTGCAACCCGCACGAGGAGTGCCACCGATGATCCCCGAGGGTCGGCCCACTATGACCGTGGCAGACATCGCCAGAGCCGCCGGCGTTCCTGCGTGGCGGTGGCGGCGCCACAGCCTGCCCACGATGGTGGAGAGTGTCCCCCCGCTGTCCGGCTCCCTCTCCCCGGAGATCTGGGATGAGGCCCAGGTACGTGCCTACCTGGCAGGCAAGCCCGTGCCGCCGCTCCCCGAGGCACCGTCACCCGCAGATCTTCTGTCAGCGGATGAAGTCGGCGCGCTGGTGGGGCTGGACGCGTCTACTGTCCGTGCCTACCAGTCGTCTGGGCAGCTCCCCCGGGGAGTGCTGCGGCACGGAGTCAGGTGGTGCACCCGTGAGGCGGCGGAGGAGGCCGCCACGGGTCTCCGCCGTGGCCGAGGCCGCGCCCCCGGCAGTAAGGACAGGAGTCCCCGCCGCCGCACCCCCGCAGGAGAGCAGGCGGCACGGCGTATCCAGGAGGTGGCCGCCCTCTTGGCCGAGGCCGAGGCCGGCCACCGTCCTGCACCTACCGTCGCCCAGCTGGCCGAGACATACGGAGTCACCCCCCGTACCGCTGGCCGGTGGATCACCACCGCCCGCCAACACCTAGCAGAGACGACAACTGAGGCTGAGGGCGGAGCCCTCGGCCGCTGACCCGAGGGGCGGAGCCCCGGGGTCAGTTCGTCTGGGCGGCGGAGGTGCGAAGCACCCCGCCAGCGGCCGGGCGGAGCCCGCGCCGCCGTAGCCGCCAGGCGGCGGCGCCACGCGCCGCCGCCTGGCGGCTACCCTGCGTCAGCAGGGG
>NZ_FPAB01000015.1 GCF_900116145.1 Streptomyces harbinensis
GCAAGGAAAATCCTCGCTTAAATGCTGCACCTCAGACGAGGTCGAGATGCAGACTCAGTAAATAATCTGGCATTGACTATTTGGCACGCTGTTGAGTTCTCAAGGAACGGATGCTTCCTTTGGTTCCCTCTCGGGCCCCTCCGGGCTTTCCCTTCATGTTTCCCAGCTTACCACATCCGATTTCTCGAACTTGGCCCCCGCTGGGGGGAGTTAAGCCTTTGAGTTTTGCGCCCTCCGGCGTGTCCACCACTTTAGGGGATTCCCCCGCCGGATTCAAAATCCGGGGTTCGGAACCGAATTCGGACATGCCGAATAAGGCCCCTCACGGGTTCGATCTCTTACGAGTGGGTGCCGTCCGGACGATCAGTTGATCATCGGCGGCGAGACGTACGGTCCGCCTCCGTGGAAACCCCCGGGGGTGGACAGCTCGGAGAACATTACGCATCGCCCTCCCCAGCGTCAAATCAACTGGTCAGGGCTGCTCAGGAGGCACGGCGGCCCCGCTCACGCGGCCACCGGTACCTCCGCCGGCCGGTCCGCCTCCGCCATGTCGCCCGTCTCCCCGGCCTCCGCCGCGCGCTTGCCCAGCACGAACACATAGGCCAGGAACGCCGCCTCCGCCGCCACCCCGATCGCGATCCGCGCCCACGTCGGCAGCCCGGACGGGGTCACGAAGCCCTCGATCAGCCCGGAGATCAGCAGCACCACGGCCAGCCCCAGCGCCATCCCGATCGCCGCGCGCCCCTCCTCCGCCAGCGCCGTCAGCCGGCGGCGCGGGCCCGGGTCCAGCACCGTCCAGCCCAGCCGCAGGCCCACCCCCGCCGCCACGAACACCGCCGTCAGCTCCAGCAGCCCGTGCGGCAGGATCAGCCCGAGGAACACATCCAGCCGGTCGACCGAGGCCATCAGCCCGACCCCGGTCGCCACGTTCAGCGCGTTCTGGAACAGCACCCACAGCACCGGAATACCGAGCAGCGCCCCGAACGCCAGCGACATCCCCGCCACCTGCGCGTTGTTCGTCCACACCTGCGCCGAGAACGCCGCCGCCGGACTACTGGAGTAGTACGTCTCGTACTGGCCGCCCGGCCGGGTCATCTCCCGCAACGCCTCCGGCGCCGCCAGCGACGACTGCACCGCCGGGTTGGCCGCGATCCACCAGCCGATGCCCGCCACCGCCAGCGTGAACAGCACCGCCACCGGCACCCACCACCGACGGGTCCGGTACAGCGCCGCCGGGAAGCCGGCGGTGAAGAAGTGCGCCGCGTCCCGCCAGGTCGCCTTCCGCGTCCCGACCACCGTCGCCCGTGCCCGCGCCACCAGCGTCGTCAGCCGGTTGACCAGAACCGGATCGGGTGAGGAGGACTGGATCTGCGACAGCTGCGTCGACGTCCGCTGGTACAGCACCACCAGCTCGTCCGTCTCCGCCCCGCTCAGCCGCCGGCGCCGCCGCAACAGCTCGTCCAGCCGGTCCCACTCCGCCCCGTGCGCGGCCATGAAGACATCGAGATCCATACGGAAAGCTTCCCAGATGACAATGGGAGACTGGACAGATGAGTCAACTCGTCACGGGTGATGCGGTAGTACTCGGGCTCCAGCCCGCGCGGGTGCCGACTCGGGCGCTGGCGATCGCCATCGACGGCGTCGTCATCCTCACCGGCTATCTGCTGCTCAGCATGGTGCTCCTGAGCGCCGTCCTCCCGCTGGGCGCCGCCACCGCGCAGGCGGTGCAGGTGGCGCTGCTGATCCTCGTCCTGGTCGGGGTGCCGATCGCCGTGGAGACCCTGACCCAGGGCCGGTCGCTCGGCAAGCTGGCGCTCGGCCTGCGCGTCGTGCGGACGGACGGCGGCCCGGTGCGGTTCCGGCACGCGCTCGTCCGCGGGGTGATCGGCTTCGTGGAGATCCTGCTGACCGGCGGCACCGTCGCGCTCATCGCTTCGCTCGTCTCGCCCCAGGGACGGCGGCTCGGCGACGTCTTCGCCGGCACCCTGGTGGTCCGCGAACGGCTGCCCGGCCGCCGTGCCCTGGCTCTCCCGCCGCCCCCGCCGGAGCTGGCCGGCCGGTTCGCGCAGCTCGACCTCTCCCAGGTGCCGGACGGGCTGTGGCTGGCCGTGCGCCAGTACCTGACCCGGATGGCGAAGATGGAGCGGAACGCCGCCTGGTCGCTGGGCGAGCGGCTGGCCGGGGACGTGGCGGCCAGGACCGGCGCCCCCATCCCGCCCGGACTGCACCCGGCCGGCTATCTGACGGCCGTGGCCGCCGAGCGGCGGCGCCGGGACAGCGAGCGGGTCTTCGGCCGCCCGGCCGCCCCCGGCACGCCACCGGCCGGCGGCGCCCCGTACGTACCGGCGGCTCCCGCCCCGCCGTCCGGCACCGCCGGGGGTCTCACCCCACCGTCGTGATCGCGGAGGGCGGGGAATCCAGCTCCTCCAGCTCCACGCCGGGCGCCGACAGCACCACATCGCCCGCCAGGTGGACGGTGTGCGCCTGCCCGGTCTCCTGATCGTCCACGCGATAGGCGTGCACCGTCAGCACCCCGCCCCCGTCGCCGTCCGCCGGGTGCGTCTCGCTGCGCAGCAGCGTCCACACCTCGTCACGGGTGCGCGGCGCCAGATGCGGCTCGGTGAACTCCACCAGCCGCACCCGGACGCCGCCCGCCCCCGGCGCCGGGCGCAGCAGCTGGGCGACGGCCAGCAGATGGGCCGGGGAGCGGCCGGTGAAGGCGTGGGCGGGGGCGTTGCCCTCCTGGGCGTGTTCGCCGGTGGGGTCGGTACGGACCCAGGTGACTCCGGAGAGCGCGGCGCCGCGTACCTGCCAGGCGCCGGCGTGGAGTTCCAGCCGCAGCGGGCGGCCGAGATCGTCCAGGGTGAGGTCCAGTGAGCCGGCCTCGGCGCCGTCGGGGGCGGTGGTGCGGGAGACGTAGCGCCAGCCGTGCGGGCCGGGCGCGCACTGGAAGCGCTCCTCGCCCAGCGGCGTTCCGTCGTAGGGGTCGTGGAGGCTGTACCGGCCGCGTGGCATGGGGGCAGCGTACGGGGCCGCCCGCATGCCACGCGGTGCCGGCCCGGCGCCTGTCAGGTACCGGGCCGGCGGCCGGCGGGCCGCTCAGTAGCGGTAGTGGTCCGTCTTGTAGGGGCCCTCGACCGGGACGCCGATGTAGTCGGCCTGGTCCTTGGTCAGCTCGGTGAGCCGGGCGCCGAGGGCGTCCAGGTGGAGCCGGGCGACCTTCTCGTCGAGGTGCTTGGGCAGGGTGTAGACGCCCACGGGGTACGCGTCGGGCTTCGTGAACAGCTCGATCTGGGCGATCGTCTGGTTGGCGAAGCTGTTGGACATGACGAACGAGGGGTGGCCGGTGGCGTTGCCCAGGTTCAGCAGGCGGCCCTCGGAGAGCACGATGATGGTGTGGCCGTCGGCGAAGGTCCAGGTGTGCACCTGGGGCTTGACCTCGTCGCGCACGACGCCGGGGATGGCGGCGAGGCCGGCCATGTCGATCTCGTTGTCGAAGTGGCCGATGTTGCCGACGATCGCCTGGTGCTTCATGCGCGCCATCTGGTCGGCCATGATGACGTCGCGGTTGCCGGTGGCGGTGACGAAGATGTCGGCGGTTTCGACGACGTCGTCGAGGCGGGCGACCTGGTAGCCGTCCATGGCGGCCTGGAGCGCGCAGATGGGGTCGATCTCGGTGATGATGACGCGCGCGCCCTGGCCGCGCAGCGACTCGGCGCAGCCCTTGCCGACGTCGCCGTAACCGCAGACGACGGCGACCTTGCCGCCGATGAGGACGTCGGTGGCGCGGTTGATGCCGTCGATGAGGGAGTGGCGGCAGCCGTACTTGTTGTCGAACTTGGACTTGGTGACCGAGTCGTTGACGTTGATGGCCGGGAAGAGCAGGTCGCCGTCCCGGAACATCTCGTACAGGCGGTGGACGCCGGTGGTGGTCTCCTCGGTGACGCCCTGGATCTCGGCGGCGGCCCGGGTCCACTTCTGCCCGTCCTCGCCGAGGGTGCGGGTGAGGAGTTCGAGGATGACGCGGTGCTCGTCGCTCTCGGCGGCGGTGGCCGGGTCGGGGACGGCGCCGGCCTTCTCGTACTCGACGCCCTTGTGGACGAGAAGGGTGGCGTCGCCGCCGTCGTCCAGGATCATGTTGGGGCCGCCGGTCGGGGAGTCGGCCCAGGTCAGCGCCTGCTCGGTGCACCACCAGTACTCTTCGAGCGTCTCGCCCTTCCAGGCGAAGACGGGGATGCCGGCCTCGGCGATGGCCGCGGCGGCGTGGTCCTGGGTGGAGAAGATGTTGCAGGACGCCCAGCGCACGCGGGCGCCGAGCGCGACCAGGGTCTCGATGAGGACGGCGGTCTGCACGGTCATGTGCAGGGAGCCGGTGATGCGGGCGCCGGCCAGCGGCTGGGCGGCGGCGTACTCTTCGCGGATCGCCATCAGGCCGGGCATCTCGTGCTCGGCGAGGGTGATCTCCTTGCGGCCGAACGCCGCGAGGGAGAGATCGGCGACCTTGAAGTCCTGGGACATGACTGCTGTTCCTCCTGGGAGGGCTGGCTGACGGACAGAATGCTGTTGCCGGACCGGCTGCGCACGCGTCGCGCGTGGCGTCGGGCATGCGCCGGCCCGGGATTCGCATCCGTCGGAGGGCCTTCTTACCCCTCGGCCGGGCTGGGCCGCGCGGCCCCCCGACTGCCATCAGCAGCGACGTCTACTCCTACTCCGCGCCCAAATCTACACGCCCGGGCCGTGCGGTCACAGGGCCACGGTGGCACGGAAGAGAGTGCCGGGGCCGGTGGCGGTGACGGTTTCGGACGCCGGGACGTAGGCGGAACGGCCGCGGGCCAGGGTGAGTTCGGCGTGCTGCGTGCGCAGGGTGACGGTGCCGTCCGTGCACAGCAGGATCTGCGGTCCGCCGGCCGGGAGGACGGCCCGTCCGGTGCTGCCGTCCTCGGACCCGGTGCCGCCCGTGCCGCCGGTGCCGAGCACGTACCGGGAGAGCCGGAACTCGTCGATCGGGGCCGGGTACACCTCCTCGCCGCCGGGCCGTGGCTCGGGCCGCAGCAGGCCCGGCTCGGTCGGCTCGAAGCGGACCACGCGCAGCAGTTCGGGCACGTCCACGTGCTTGGGGGTGAGCCCGCAGCGCAGCACGTTGTCGGAGTTGGCCATGATCTCCACGCCCAGGCCGCTGAGGTAGGCGTGCGGGACGCCGGCGCCGAGGTAGAGCGCTTCGCCGGGCCGCAGGCTGACGTGGTGGAGCAGCAGGGCGGCGAGGACGCCGGGGTCGCCGGGGTGGTGCCGCGCGATGCCGGCGTACGGGGCGTACGGGCCGCCGAGGCGGGCGGCGGCTTCTGCGGCGCGGTCCACGGTGGGGGCGAGGGCGGCGCGGTCGGCGCCGAGGAGGGCGGTGAGGACCTCGCGCATGGGGTGTCCCCTGCCCAACGAGCTCGGGGAGGCGTCGGCGGCCTGCCGGTCGCGGAGGGCGAGGACGTACGGCTTGAGGTCGTCGATGCCCAGTCCCTCCAGGAGGGCGGCGGCCTCGGCGGCCGGGCGGAAGCCGCACAGCCCCTCGAACGGGGTGAGGGCGCACAGGAGTTCGGGCTTGTGGTTGGCGTCCTTGTAGTTGCGGTGCGGGGCGTCGAGCGGGACGCCCCGCCGTTCCTCGTCCGCGAAGCCCGTCTGCGCCTGGGAGCGGGACGGGTGGACCTGGAGGGAGAGCGGCGCGTCGGCGGCGAGCAGCTTGAGGAGGAACGGCAGCCGGGGCCCGAAGGCGGCCACCGTCTCGGGGCCGAGTTCGGCCTGCGGGTCGGCGCGGATGATCTCGGTGAGGGTCACCGTCCCGGCGCCGCGGTCCAGCCGGGAGGGGGCGCCGGGGTGGGCGCCCATCCAGAGTTCGGCCTGCGGGGTGCCGGTGGGTGCGGTGCCCAGCAGCGCGGGGATGGCGGTGTGCGAGCCCCAGGCGTAGGGGCGGACGGTGTTGTCGAGGCTGTCCATAGGACCTCCATGGGACCTCAGGAGTCCGGGGCCTGGGCGAGCGCCAGGTAAACGGCGGCGAAATCGAGGGGAACGAGCAGGTCGGCGAGGGCGGCCAGCGGCCCTTCGGCGTCCTCGGCCGGGGCGAGTTCAGCGAGCGGGACGTTGTGCTCCAGGGCGAGGTCGCGGGCGGCGGTGACGGCACCGGCGGCGGTCGCGCCGCGCAGCAGCAGGACGCGGGGGCGCGGCGCCTCGGGCTCCTCGACGCGGTCGCGGAAGAAGTCGTCCTCGGCGGTGCGGGAGGCGCCGGCGAGCAGCGCCCCGTGGGCGGTGAGGGCGCCGGGGAGCGCGGCGGGCAGCGCGGGGAGGCCGGCGAGCGCGGTGAGGGTTGCGGCGGCGTGCCGGGCGGCGGCGCCGGCGAGGGGGCCCTCGCTCCACAGCAGCGGCAGGGCCGCGCCGCAGTCGGTGGCCAGGATCTTGGCGGGATTGCCGCCCCCGGCGTCCGGCCCGGAGGTGCCCCCGGTGCCGGCGGCGGGGCCGCAGCGTTCGGCGAGGGCGTCGAGCCGGTCGGCGAGGGCGGCCACGGCGGGCTGTGCGGCGGCGCCGCCGTCCCCGTACAGGCCGAGCCGTTCGCCGAGCAGCAGCAGCGGGGTGAGCAGCGCCCAGTACGGACCGGGGGCCTGGGGGTACCCCCGGCCGGAGGCTGGGGGAGGATGCCCGGCGGGCTCCAGGTGGGCGGGGCGGGTGAGCGCGACGGCGAGGTTGCGGCGGTACGCGGTGGCCTCGGCGAGCGGGCTGCCGGCCGGGCTGACGGAGACGATGGAGCAGCCGCGCCGGTAGGCGGCGTCCACCAGGAGGCTCAGTCCGGCCTCGCTGCCCTCGGCGGAGGTGAGGAGCAGCAGGTCCATGGGGCCGGCCCAGCGGGGCAGCGGCCACTGGAGCGCGCCGGGGGCGGCGAGCGGGCCGGTGGCCTCCAGCACGGTGACGGGGACGGTGCCCCCGGCGAGCGCGGTCAGCAGGTCGGCGGCGAGCGGGACTTCGGGCCCGGTGCCGGCGATCAGGACGGTGCCGGGGCGGCCCTCGGGGCGCAGGTCGTCGATGCCGGCCTCGGTCGCGGCGCGGGCGGCGGTGCGGACCTGGGCCCCGGCGGCGGCGACCCCGCGCAGCAGGCCGCGCGGGTCGGCGCGGGCGAGCCGGGCGGGGTCCTCCAGCAGGGTCTCGTCGATCACCGGGAGGGCCTGCGCGCCTCGTCCTCCAGCAG
This sequence comes from Streptomyces harbinensis, assembly GCF_900116145.1. Lineage (GTDB taxonomy): Bacteria > Actinomycetota > Actinomycetes > Streptomycetales > Streptomycetaceae > Streptomyces > Streptomyces carpaticus. Next base: position 7,223 of record NZ_FPAB01000015.1, read on the forward strand.
GACGGGGACGCCGTCCCGGACCGGGTAGGCGAGGCCGCAGCCCTCGTCGGTGCAGACGAGTTCGCCGCCGTCACCGCCGCTCTCGTCCTCCCGGAGCGGGGCGTGGCACGCCGGGCAGGCGAGGATGTCCAGCAGCGCGGCTTCGACGAGCGGCATGGGCGGCGTCCCTTCGGGAGGCGGACGGTGATCACGGTGATCGGGCCTCTCAGCGTACCGCCGTCCGCCCTCCCCCAGCCTCCGGCCGGGGGTACCCCCAGGCCCCCGCTACGCGGTGATGATGGCCAGCACCTCGTCGCGGACGCGGGCGACGGTGTCGGCGTCCCTGGCCTCGACGTTGAGGCGCAGCAGCGGCTCGGTGTTGGAGGGGCGCAGGTTGAACCACCAGTCGGCGGTGGTGACGGTGAGGCCGTCGAGGGTGTCGAGTTCGGTGCCGGGCCGGTCGGCGTAGGCGGCGCGGACGGCGGCGGTGCGGCCGGCCTGGTCGGCGACCTCGGTGTTGATCTCACCGGAGGCGGGGTACCGGTCGTAGGCGGCGACCAGCTGGGAGAGCGGCCCGTCCTGTCCGCCGAGGGCGGCGAGGACGTGCAGGGCGGCGAGCATGCCGGTGTCGGCGTTCCAGAAGTCGCGGAAGTAGTAGTGCGCGGAGTGCTCGCCGCCGAAGATGGCGCCGGTTTTCGCCATTTCGCCCTTGATGAAGGAGTGGCCGACGCGGGTGCGGACGGGGGTGCCGCCGTTCTCCTCGACGACCTCGGCCACCGACCAGGAGGTGATGAGGTTGTGGATGATGGCGGAGCCGGGGGCCTTGGCGAGTTCGCGGGCGGCGACCAGGGCGGTGATGGCGGACGGGGAGACGGGTTCGCCGCGCTCGTCCACGACGAAGCAGCGGTCGGCGTCGCCGTCGAAGGCGAGGCCGACGTCGGCGCCGGTGGCGCGGACGCGGGCCTGGAGGTCCACGATGTTGGCCGGGTCGAGCGGGTTGGCCTCGTGGTGGGGGAAGGTGCCGTCGAGTTCGAAGTACATCGGGTCGACCTCGATGGGCAGCCCGGCGAAGACGGTGGGGGCGGTGTGGCCGCCCATGCCGTTGCCCGCGTCGATGACGACCTTGAGCGGGCGGATGGCGGTGAGGTCGACGAGGCCGCGCAGGTGGCCGGCGTAGTCGTCGAGGGTGTCGCGCCGGGAGATGGTGCCGGGGGTGGCGACGGGCTCGGGGGCGCCTTCGGTCATCCACCGCTCGACGAGGGCGCGGATGTCGGCGAGCCCGCTGTCCTGGCCGACGGGCTTGGCGCCGGCGCGGCACATCTTGATGCCGTTGTACTGGGCGGGGTTGTGGCTGGCGGTGAACATGGCGCCGGGCAGGTCGAGCGCGCCGCTGGCGTAGTACAGCTGGTCGGTGGAGCACAGCCCGATCTCGGTGACGTCCGCGCCGCGGTCGGCGGCGCCGCGCGCGAAGGCGTGGGCGAGGCCGGGCGAGGAGGGCCGCATGTCGTGGCCGATGACGATGCCGGTGCTGTCGCCGAGGGCGATCTCGACGAAGGCGGCGCCGAAGAGGCCGGCGAGGTGTTCGTCCCACTGGTCGGGGACCACTCCGCGTACGTCGTAAGCCTTGACGAGCTGTGACAGGTCCGGTGCGGGCACAGTCCACCCCTTGTCGTTGATTGGTGCGGGCCTACTGTTCGGGCGAGCGGAGAATCCGCAGGTGGCCGCGGCGGGCGACTTCCATGGCGCTCGTCGCGTCCCGGACCGGCCGGCCCGCCGGTTCGACGGGTTCGTCGGACGGCGGTGGGGTGCGGGCGGCCTCGCGCACGGCGTCGGCGAGCGCTTCGAGGTCGTCGCCGCTGGGGCGCGACGCGGAGGTGTCGATGGCGAGCCGGACCACCTCCCAGCCGCGGGGGGCGGTCAGCCGCTCGGAATGCTCGGCGCACAGGTCGTAGCAGTGCGGCTCGGCATAGGTGGCGAGGGGACCGAGGACGGCCGTGGAGTCCGCGTAGACATACGTCAGCGTCGCCACGGCGGGACGGCCGCACGCGGTGCGCGAACAGCGACGTACGGGGCTCACGATGTTGGACCGTACCGCACTCCTGAGCGGGCCGCGACGACTCACCCCGGCGTCACCCGCCCGTGTCGCCGGGCGATGGCCGATTTGCGACCGGATTCGTTCCAGGACGTACGGTTTGTGCTCACTGACGGACGGAAACGCTGGAGGAACCGGTATCGAACCGGTACAGCCTGCCATCGTCCTCTAAGGTCGGAGACGATGGACAATCGCAGCGTCCCCCCAGGTCCGCCAGGTCCCGCCGGCCGCCGTCCGCGGCGCAGGGACCGGCACGGCCGCGGCATGCGCGGCCCGGTGGCGCCGCCGCAGGTGCCGCTCGCCCTGTCCCGTTCCGACACCTTCGACGCCCTGGTGCACGAATCGGCCGATCGGCTGCGGCGGCGGCTGCCGCAGCTGGACGGGGTGGACTTCGGCGTACGGGACGTGCCCCCGCTGCCGCCCGGGGACGACGACATCACCGTGCCGCTGGGCGGGGTGATCCGGGCCAGGACGCCGGCCGCCCGCGATCTCATCGTCGTCTACCGCCGTCCGGTGGAACTGCGCAGCCGGGACCGCGAGGAGCGGGCGCACCTGGTCCACGAGGTCGTCGTGGAACAGGCCGCCGAACTCCTCGGCCTGGCCCCGGAGTCGGTGGACCCGCGGTACGGCCAGGAGTGAACGGGCCGGTGATCGGGCTCAGTCGGTGAGGACGGACAGGTCCTCACCGGTCTGCGGCACCGACACCCGGGAGCGGTCGTCGGGGAGGGTCTGGACGGTGAAGGTGACCATGTCGTCCTCCTTCTTCACCAGGGTGCGCGAGGCGTACAGCGTGCCGCCGTCGAGGCGTTCGACGGTGATGGCGTAGCGGCCCTTGGTGCCGTCGGGCAGTTCGGGCGCGATGGCCAGGGTGCTCCTGGCCTCCACCGTGTACGTCTCCGGCTCGGGTGCCTCGCCGCCGTTGCTGCCGCCGGAGAGCGTGACCCGTACCTCGACGGCCTCCTCCGGCGCGACCAGCGAGAGCGTGGTGCCCTTGGCGGTGTTGCCGGCGACGCTGGCGCGCTGCTCTATGGGCGCGGTGGCCGGGATGAACGCCATCTCCCGCTCGTCGTCCTCGCCCTGGGTCACCCGCAGGCCGACCACCACCGCGCCGGCCCCGGAGCCGGTGGCGGGGGTGAGGATCAGCGAGCCGGGCTCGCCCTGGGTCAGGTCCTCCAGGTCGATGGCGGTGAGGGTGCGCGAGCGCAGGGTGATCGACTCGTTGCCGGCCGGGGTGAAGGAGCCGGTGGGGCCGGAGAGGCTGACGTCCAGGGCCACGTCCTCGTCGCCCGGCGCGTAGGCGACCAGCCGCAGGGTACGGGCGTCGGCGGGGATGCCGGGGAGCACCAGCGGGCCGGTGGTGGCGGAGACCGGGGTCAGCCAGTCGACGCCGAGCTGGGCGTCGGACGCCTCGATCTGGGCGCCGATCCGGCCGGTGCGCGCGGTGACCTGGACGGCGAGGTCCGCCAGCGGTTCGTCGGTGAGGGTGGACAGCCGTACCGCGACGGAGGTGCCGCCGGGGACGGTGACGCCCTCGCCGCCGAGTCCGGACTCCAGCCGGCCCTCGGGTCCGTACAGCTGGATGTCGACCACGGTGGGGCCCGCGTCGGGGTTGGTGAGGTGGACGTAGTCGTTGCGGGCCTCGGCGGTGCTGGCGCCGGCGAACCAGAACTCGCTGTCCGGCGTCTGGCAGGAGGTGCCCAGCAGGCCCTGCCCGGCGCCGGAGCGCACCGAGGTGGTCTGTTGCACGGTCCAGCCGGGGGCCAGCCGCTGCTCGGCGGTGCCGGTGAGGGCGGGGGCGCCGTAGGTGTCGACGCTCGCGGAGACCGGGACGCCCGGCTCCTGGAGGGCGACCAGCGGCTCCGGGTCCTGGTCCGCGTCCTCGTCGCCGTCCTCGTCCTCGTCGCCGGTGCCGAAGCCGGCCACGTACTCGGGGGCGGGCAACAGGTAGGCGTGCCCCTCCTCCCCCTCCTCCTGGCCGTCCGCGCCGTCGCCGTTCCCGTCGCCGCCGGGGGTGTAGGCGGTGTACTCGGTGGTGGCGAGTTCGGCGCCGGTGGGGCGGGGGCAGGTGAGGGCGGTGCGTTCCACCGGCATGTCGCGGGCCTGGCCGGCGGGGGCGGTGCTCTGCTCGCCGGAGCCGAGGGAGGCCACGCCGGTGACCGCGACGAGCGCGGTCACCGTGGCCAGCAGGGAGATGGTGGTGCGGTTCATCGCTGGCTGCTCCCGTCGCCGTAATCGGCCGGATAGTCGTACGGCGCCTGGTAGTTCTGCGGGTGCTGCGGCGGCTGGTCCGGCTGGGGGTACGTGCCGTCCCAGCCGCCGTACTGCTGTTGCTGTTGCTGGTCGTAGTAGCCGGACCAGTCCTGCTGCTGTTGCTGCTGCTGCTGGTCCGGGTAGTAGCCCTGCTGGCCCGGGATGTAGGCGGGCCCGGGCTGCGGCCCGGTGTCCGCCGCCGGCTGCGGCTGCGCCTGCGGGTCCGGCTCCTGGTCGCGGTCGGGGTCGGGGTCCGCCGGGGGCTCGGGAGCGTCGCGGTCCGTCCCGGCCGCCGCGGCTTCCGCCGCCTCGGCCGCGGCCCGGCGGCGCGCGCCGCGGCCCTGGGACGGTACGGCGGCGGCCGGCTCGCCCTCCTCCGGCAGGTCGTCGTCCAGCTCGCGGCGCCGCCCGGGCAGCGCGAGCACCGCGACCACCAGCAGCAGGAAGCCCTGCGTCCACACCCACAGGGTGTGGGTGGTGGGCGTGTCGTAGGTGATGGCCAGCTTGCCGCCGCCCTCGGGCAGTTCGAAGCCCTGGGCCCAGCCGCCGACGGTCACCGGGGTGAGCGGGGTGCCGTCCAGGGTGGCGGTCCACGCCTCGTCGGCGGTGTCCGCCAGCCGCAGCACGCGCCCGGCCTCGCCCTCCGGCAGGTCGGTGTGCACCTCGACCGGCCCGGCGGGCAGCGCCTGCGGTGCCTCGCCCGACCCCTCGGCCGGCAGCACCATGACCCGGCCGACCGGGCTCTCCACCCGCCACAGCGCGCCGCCGTCCTCCTGGCTGAGCCGCTTGAGGCCGGGGGTGGTGTCCAGGACCCGGCGCAGGGCGTCGGGTGAGCCGTCCTGCACCAGCACGTAGCGCACCGCGTACGCGGCGAGCGCCTCGGTCTGGTCGGCGCCCGAGCCGGCCACCAGGTCGCCGACCGCGCGGGTCAGCGCGGTGTCCTCGCCGAGCAGCCGGGCCAGGTCGGCGTCGCCGAGCCGGGCGCCGGAGCCGCGGACCAGGGTGTAGGTGACGCGCTGGGTCAGGCCGTCGGCGGCGTCGCTCTCGCCGGCCAGCACCAGGGTGCGGGCCTGCTCGCGGGAGGAGGACTCCTCGGCGACGAAGGCCGGCACCTGGACGGGGTCGCGGCGCTGGAGCGGGCCGTCGGCGCCGCTGAGCATCCAGCCGGCGGCCACCAGCAGCGGCCCGGCGGCGGCAGCGGCGGCCACCGCCACGGCGACCGGCTGCCGCCAGCCGAAGCTCTGGGCGGCGACCCGGCCGCGCGCCCCGTCGGCGCCGAGGACGGCGGCGGAGAGCAGGGCGAGCCCGTACAGCAGGGTGGCGGGGCCGCTCCAGGCCGTGTCGTTGACCCAGACGGCGTAGAGCAGCGCGATGAGCGCGCTCGTCCAGGCGGTGCCGATGGCCAGCCGCCGGTCCTGGCGCAGCAGGGCGGCGAGGGCGGCGAGGAGCACGCCGATGAGCAGCCAGCTGCCGGGGGTGCCGGGGCCGCCGGGGTTGGCGTTGAGGAGCTGGGTGGCGGTGGCGGCGCCGGTGTCGAAGCGCAGCCCGGCCTCGTGGCGGAACTCCTCGGGGCTGAGCAGCACCGAGAAGGACCAGGGGGCGAGGAGCAGCAGCGGGGTGAGGACGATCGCGGCGAAGCGCGCGGCCTTGGCGAGGCGCAGCGCGCCCTCCAGGCGCAGCGGCAGGGCGAGCGAGACCACGGCGAGCAGGACGGCCAGCGGCCACACCACGGGGGTGAAGGCGGTGATGACGGTGAGCAGCAGCGCGGCGGCCCAGGCGGCGCGCCAGGGTCCCTTGCCGTCCTCGCGGGTGTGTCCCGCGGCGGCGACGGCGCAGCGGGCGAGCGGCGGCAGGGCGACGGCGAGGACGGCGGTGCCGATGCGTCCGGCGGCCAGCGCGCCGGTGACGGCGGGCAGGAAGGCGTAGGCGATGGCGGCCCAGGCGCGCAGCAGCCGGGAGGTGACCAGCGGCTTGGAGGTGAGGTAGGCGCTGGCTCCGGCGAGCGGGACGGAGCAGACCAGGATGGCGGTCATGGCGACGCCGGGGTTGCCGAGCAGGGCGGAGGCCAGCAGGGCGAGGGCGCCGAGGTAGGGGGGCGCGTTCTCGCTGCCGCCGGTGCCGACGGGCTGCCAGGTGTCCCAGACGCGGTCCCACCAGGTGGCGACGTCGGCGGGGGCGGGCAGCAGGGCGCCGCCGGCCAGGGCGCCGCCGCCGATGAGGTCGCGGGTGGCGATGGCGGCGATGACGAGCAGGGCCGCGAACAGGACGAGGCCGGGTTTGCGGGCGAGCCGCTTGAGCCGGGCGAACTGTTCGACCTGGAGGGATTCGGCGTCGTCGTCGGTGGGTCCGGATTCGACGGCGCCGCCGTGCCGTCCGCCTCCGCCGGTGGCGGCGGCGGATTCGGAGCGGGCGGAGAGCGAGCCGATGATCTGCTCGACGGTGACCCGGAGGGTGGCGCCCGCGGGCGGGAACAGCGGTCTCAGTTCGGCCGCCGGGACGGCTTTGGGCCGGCGTTTGCGGGCGGCCAGGATGCGTTCGGGGCGCAGCAGGGTGGCGAGCAGTCCGGCGGCCTCGTCGAGGGCGCGGCCGGGGAGTTTGCCGACGAGGTAGCCGAGAACGCGCAGCAGGGTGCCCAGGACGATGCGCAGCAGCACCCAGGGCAGGGCGCGGGCGCGGACGCCGGTGAGCAGGGCGTAGGTGGCGGCGGCCTTGTCGACACGGTGCGGGTTCACGGCGGTGCGGCCGGCGCAGTCGATGGTGCGGCGTTCGCGGGCGGCGGCCTCGGCGTGCCGCAGGACGGCGCCGGGGGCGACGAGGACGGTGTGTCCGGCGGCGTGGGCGCGCCAGCACAGGTCGATGTCGTCGCGCATGAGGGGCAGGCGGCGGTCGAAGCCGCCGAGTTCCTCGAAGACGTCGCGGCGGATGAGCATGCCGGCGGTGGAGACGGACAGGACGGCGCGTACCTGGTCGTGCTGGCCCTGGTCCTGTTCGCGGCGGTCGAGGCCGGTCCAGCGGCGTCCGCTGTTGGCGATGGTGACGCCGGCTTCGAGGAGTTGGCGGCGGTCGTACCAGCCGCGCAGTTTGGCGCCGATGACGGCGGCGGAGGGGCTGGCGTCGGCCTGCCGCAGGAGTTCGGCGAGTGCTTCGGGTTCGGGCGCGGAGTCGTCGTGGAGCAGCCAGAGCCAGTGGACGGGTTCGCCGTGCGGGAATTCGGGCAGGTCGTAGACGTCGTTGTTCCACGTCCTGGTGACCGGGTCCCAGGCTTCGGGGCGTTTGAGGTACGGGAGGTCGTCGGGGGTGAGCACGGGTGCGCTGCGGGCGGCCTCGGCGACGGCGGTGCCGAAGCCGGTGCGGCGGGCGAGGTGCAGCACCCGGTCGGCTCCGAAGGCTTCGGTGACGAGGGCGGCGGAGTTGTCGGCGCTGCCGGTGTCGGCGGCGATGACGTCCTGGACGGGACGGTCCTGGCCCAGCAGTCCGGTGAGGACGTCCGGGAGCCAGCGTTCGCCGTCGTGCGAGACGAGCACGGCGGTGACCACATGCTGCGGAAAGGCTGGGGTGGCGGCGGACTGGTGCGCCGTCGGCTGGCTGTGCACGGACATCGAGGTGCGGACCCCGGTTCGCTCGGTGGGCTTGGGGACGCGCGCGCCCTGCGGCAGCGGCGAGTGCGTCGGGGACAGCGCACCACCCTAGCGGCTGGGGGTGACGGCGCTCCGCGTGCCGGACGACTGTCCGGGGCCCACCGGGGAGACGGGTGCCGGGAATTGAGCGTTTGTGTGGGCGGGATGGCGGCCGGGCCGCGGTTATACGGCGGCTTTCTTCAGCCGGCGGCGCTCACGTTCGGACAGTCCGCCCCAGATGCCGAAACGTTCGTCGTTGGCGAGTGCGTACTCCAGGCATTCGGAGCGCACCTCGCAGGCCAGGCATACTTTCTTGGCTTCGCGAGTGGAGCCGCCCTTCTCGGGGAAGAACGACTCCGGGTCGGTCTGGGCGCACAGTGCGCGCTCCTGCCAGCCCATCTCTTCGTCCGCTTCGTTGACCAGCAGTTGGTGGAACAGCTCGGTCATGTGCGCGCCCCTCGTCGTCCTCTTTGCTTCCCCGTGCATGCCGTCGCTCGGCTCTCGATTGCATGTCGAACGACACGAGTGAAATTACAGGTGTGACACTCCGGGGCAGTCAAGCCACGATCTGCCATTCACCCGATGATTCACCCTCTGGCACCACAGCCATACGGAAAGTGTTCAAATCGCCACAAACTATGCTCACGCCGCCCTCACACTTGCTTTATCCGATCTTCATTTCGGATGAAAGCAGCTACTGATGCGGTACAACCCTTGACCATCTCCTGTGGGTGACATGCGTGACTGTGGCCTGCTCCTGACCGCTTCGCACCGCGCATAAACCTTTCCGCAGCGGGCGCGCCCGGATGTGGTGAAAGAATGCGCCAAGGAGTGGTACCGAGTTGACAACCGGGCCACCCTTCCGAATCAATCGCCTCGCACACATCTTTGCTCCCACCTCACCTTCCGGAAGCTCTGAGACCACCTCACTCATGAACAACGACAACGAGATCGCCGGAGATCCCTTCTCCGTGCCGCATCTTCTCCAGCCCGTCGCCGAGCACCCATCCACCGTCGCGCAGTTCGCCGGGATGGCCACCGCTCTCGCGGGTGATCGTGAGTGTTGGGCCCCCCTGGTGCGGTACGACGAGACCACCCGCTGGTACCACCGGCTGCGCACCGGCCCCGGCTACGAGGTCTGGCTGCTGAGCTGGGTACCGGGCCAGGGCAGCGGACGCCACGACCACGGCGCGTCCAGCGGCGTGTACACCGTCCTGGAAGGGGCGCTGACCGAGCGCACCGGGGACGGCCCGGGCCACCGGATCACACCGGGCCCGCTGCGGGTCTTCGCGCCGGGATTCGTCCACGAGATGGTCAACGACTCCCTCGAACCGGCCGTCAGCCTGCACATCTACTTCCCCGGCCTGACCGCCATGCCCATGCACCCCCAACGGGCCCGGACGCAGCCGCAGGTGGCCTGCTGACAGACTGGCCGCATGCGACGCATCGTGGTTCTGTCCGGCGGCATCGGCGGCGCCCGCTTCCTGCGCGGCCTCAAAGGGGCCGCGCCGGACGCGGACATCACCGTCATCGGCAACACCGGCGACGACATCCATCTGTTCGGCCTCAAGGTCTGCCCCGACCTCGACACCGTGATGTACACCCTCGGCGGCGGCATCCACGAGGAACAGGGCTGGGGCCGGGCGGCGGAGACCTTCGCCGTCAAGGAGGAACTGGCCGCCTACGGGGTCGGACCCGAGTGGTTCGGCCTCGGCGACCGGGACTTCGCCACCCACATCGTGCGGACCCAGATGCTGGCCGCCGGCTACCCGCTCAGCGCCGTCACCGAGGCGCTCTGCCGGCGCTGGCAGCCGGGCGTCACCCTGCTGCCGATGACCGACGACCGGGTCGAGACGCACGTCCTGACCGACGCCGAGGACGGCAGCCGCAAAGCCATCCACTTCCAGGAGTACTGGGTACGGCTGCGGGCCGCCGTCCCCGCGCACGCTGTCGTCCCCGTCGGCGCCGAACAGTCCACCCCGGCCCCCGGCGTCCTGGAGGCCATCGCCGCCGCCGACGCCATCGTCTTCCCGCCGTCCAACCCGGTGGTCTCCATCGGCACCATCCTCGCCGTGCCCGGCGTCCGGGAGGCCATCGCGGACGCCGGCGTCCCCGTCGTGGGCCTGTCCCCGATCATCGGCGACGCGCCGGTGCGCGGCATGGCCGACAAGGTCCTGGCCGCCATCGGCGTCGAGGCCACCGCCGCCGCCGTCGCCCGGCACTACGGCTCCGGACTGCTCGACGGCTGGCTGGTCGACACCGCCGACACCGCCGCCGTCGCGGCGGTGGAGGCCGCCGGCATCCGCTGCCGCGCCGTCCCGCTGCTGATGACCGACGCGGCGGCGACGACCGCCATGGCGGCCGAAGCACTCACCCTGGCGAGGGAGTTGACGGCGGCATGAGCATCCACCTGTGGCCCCTGCCCGGCATCCCGGAGGTACGGCCCGGCGACTCCCTCGCCGCGCTGATCGCCGGCGCCGCCGGCACCGGCGGCGTCCCCGCCCTCGCGGACGGCGACATCCTCGTCGTCACCTCCAAGATCGTCAGCAAGGCCGAGGGCCGGATCCTGGAGGCCGACGACCGGGAAGCGGCGATCGACGCCGAGACCGTCCGCGTCATCGCCCGGCGCGGCACGACCCGCATCGTGGAGTCCCGGCACGGCTTCGTCATGGCGGCGGCCGGTGTGGACGCCTCCAACACGCCCAAGGGCACCGTCCTGCTGCTCCCCGAGGACCCGGACGCCTCGGCGGCCCGGCTCCGCCGCGAGCTGCGCGAACTGCTGTCCGTCGACGTCGGCGTCGTCATCACCGACACCTTCGGCCGGCCGTGGCGCGAGGGCGTCACCGATGTGGCGATCGGCGCCTCGGGCGTCGCGGTCCTGGACGACCTGCGCGGCGGCACCGACACCCACGGCAACCCGCTGGGCATGACGATCACCGCCCTCGCCGACGAACTCGCCGCCGCCGGCGACCTGGTCAAGGGCAAGACCGCCGGCCTGCCGGTGGCCGTGCTCCGCGGCCTCGCCCACCGCACCGACCCCGACACCCCGCAGACCGCCCGGGCCCTGCTCCGCGACCCGTCGCTCGACATGTTCCGCCTCGGCACCTCCGAGGCCATCCGGGAGGCCGTCACCCAGCGCCGCACGGTGCGGGAGTTCACCACCGAACCGGTGGACCCGGCGGCGGTCCGCCGCGCGGTGGCGGCGGCGATCACCGCCCCGGCCCCGCACCACTCGACGCCGTGGCGCTTCGTCCTGCTGGAGACCCCGGAGAGCCGCCGGAAGCTGCTGGACGCGATGCGCGAGCAGTGGATCACCGACCTGCGGGCGGACGGCAAGACGGAGGAGTCCATCACCAAACGCCTCCGCCGCGGCGACGTCCTGCGCAACGCGCCGTACCTGGTGGTCCCCTGCCTGACCACCACCGAGTGGGCCCACCCCTACCCGGACCCGCGCCGCTCGGGCGCCGAGGCGGAGATGTTCACCGTCGCGATGGGCGCCGCGGTCCAGAACCTGCTGGTCGCCCTGACGGCCGAGGGCCTGGGCTCGGCATGGATCTCCTCGACGATGTTCTGCCGCGACACCACCCGGGCGGCCCTCGACCTCCCCGCCGACTGGTCCCCCATGGGCACGGTGGCCATCGGCCACCCGGCCACCCCGGCGAAACCCCGCCCCCCGAGGGAGGCGGACGACTTCGTCGTCACCCGGTGAGGCCGGATCCCTGGCCAGGCGTTGCCCGGCCGGGGATCGTGCAGTTTACTCACAGAGAAGGCTCTGTAATCCGCGTAAGGAGGGATCGGGATGCTGCTGAGCTTCAGAGTGGGGAACCATCGCTCGCTCTGGGAGGAACAGCAGCTGAACCTCACCCCCGTGTACGAGGCGGATCGCCCGGAGGGAACCGCCTGGGAAGCCGTTCCCGTGGCGGCGGTCTTCGGTGCGAACGCGGCCGGCAAGTCGAACGTGGTGGACGCGCTGCGGTTCATGAAGCGCATGGTCACCCAGTCCCACCGGGAGGCTGAACCCGGCGGCGGTATCGAGCGGGCGCCCTTCGCGCTGGCCCCCGAAGGCGGTGAGTCCGCCTCCTGGTACGTGGTGGATCTGCAGTTGGAGGGCGTGCGCCACACCTACGGCTTCAGCATCGACAGCGAGCAGGTGCTGGACGAGTGGCTCTACAGCTATCCGCACGGACGCCGGCGCAAGATCTTCCAGCGCTCGGAGTCGGAGACGACCTTCGGGGACGCGGTACCGGAGAAGGAACTGCGTCTGGTCGAACGCATCACCGAGCCGAACGCCCTGTTCCTCTCCGTCGCCGCCCGGTCCCGGCAGGAGTCGGTGCTGCCGGTGTACCAGTGGTTCTCACAGGCGGTGAATATCAGGACCCGTCAGCGACCGCTCTGGAGCACCTCTCCGGCGGGGGCCGAGCTGCTGGCCGACCCCGAACGGTCTGCCGCCGTGGTGTCGCTGCTGCGAGCAGCGGATCTCGGCATCGAGGACGCGGGCGTCACCGAGGAATACACCCGTCCGCCATCAGGCGGCAGTGCTTACGATCGAATGACCTGGGCGCTGCGCGTGGACAGCGGCTCCTCCGGTCAACGTCCCTCCGTGACGTTGGTAGACCCTTGGAAAACGGTGTGGGTCGCTCAGCGAGGCCGCAGCGGTACCGTCCGTCTGAGTCTCCGGGAGCAGTCGGAGGGCACCCGGATGCTGCTCTCCTATTCGGGGCCGGTGCTCGATGCCCTGGACAGCGGCGGCCTGCTGGTCATCGACGAGGTGGACTCCAGTCTCCACCCGAGCCTGACGGCTCACCTCATCAAGCTGTTCCAGGAACCGCAGACCAATCCACGCGGTGCGCAGCTCGTCCTCACCACCCACGACGCCAGCCTGCTCGGCCGTAGTGGCGGGGAGGAGATCCTGAAACGGGACCAGATCTGGTTCGTCGAGAAGAACGAGTACGGCGAGTCGACGCTCTTCCCTCTGTCGGACTTCAAGCCCCGCCAGGACGAGAACCGGGAGCGCCGCTATCTCGGGGGCAGCTATGGTGCCATTCCGTTTCTGAGCGACGAGCGGTTCGAGGCGGCGATCGCCGCCAGGGGGAGGGTGGATGGCGAGGAGGCCCGGCGGTAGCCCTCGGCGGGGGCCGCGGTTCGAATCGGATCTGCGCAGGACGAGCCGTGGCAGGCAGCCCAGGGAACGGATTCTGGTGTTCTGCGACTCCGACGCCACCGAGCGGGACTATCTGCGCGCTCTGGTGAACCATGTCGCGAACCCGGCCGTCACCGTGAAGATCAGGAACAAGCCGTGCTCGCCCTCCCAGTTGGTGGCCTACGCCGCGGACTTCCGGGACAGCGCTTCCGAAGACTTCGACCGGGTCTGGTGCGTCTTCGATGTCGACGACTACCCGGACATCCACCGGGCAGTGCGCAGTGCCCACCGGCTGGGTATCGAACTGGCCGTCTCCAATCCGTGCTTCGAACTGTGGCTGTTGCTGCACCACACCCCGCACACCGCCCACAGCACGGGCTACCGGCAGCTCGCCGGTCTCCTCGGCAAGCACGTGCCGGGCTACGACAAGGCCCGGATCAACTTCCTCCGTGATTTCGCGCCCACCTGGGAGGAGGCGGTGGACCGGGCGCGCGCTCTCGCGCCGGCCGGGCGGGAGTACGAGGTCAACCCGGCGACCGGTGTCTGGTCCCTGGTGCGGCTCATCGGTGGGCAGGCGCGGTGATCGGGGAGCGGGAGTTCCGGTGTCATGTGGACGGGCTCGTACCGCGTCCGCCCGCGCGTGTGCTGCCGCCCCGGAAGCCGTTGCGGAAACGGGAGGCCGGGCTCCTGATCGGGTGGTTCCTCGCCTTCTTCGATCTCGCGGAGTTCATCGTCGAGTGGGTGTGGCGCGGGCTCGTGCGGCTGGCGAAGCTGCTGTGGCGCCCGGTGCGCGGGCAGGTGTGGAGCGGGGGCTGGAAGAGCGAGGCCGGGCGGTTTCTGGTGGAGGTGCGCTGGGGGCGGGACCGGCTGGTGCTGGAGCCGGGGGCGGGCGGCGTGGGCGTCCGGGTGGAGGAGTACGAGCCGGGGGTGCGCGAGCTGTCCCAGCGGTGTGTGCTGCGGCGGTTGCGGGGGCGGCGGGTGGAGCTGGGGTTCGGGGACGGCTCGTGGGTGACCGTCTGGTTGCGGTCCACTCCGGCCGGGCGGCGGTTTCAGGCGCAGAGTGAGGAGTCCGCGCCGTCCGGCTGAGCCGCCGTGGCCGTCGTGGGGCGTTTCTGCGGGGTGAGGGGGCGGTCCTCCTTGAGGGCGGTGAAGAGGGCCGCCGCGCCCCGTTCGTCCCACAGGACCGTGGAGCCGGCCTCGGGGTGGGTGTGGTCGCGGTCGGCGACCGGGACCGAGGCGTAGGTGATGTCCGCCGCCGTCATCCGGGTCAGGACCTCGGCCAGCCGCAGCATCTCCTCGGCGCCGAAGCCGCGGTCCGCGCGGACGGAGGTCAGCAGGGCGTCGGCCGCCGCCGGGAGGGCGGCGGGGGTGGCGAGGGCCTTGGCGGCGAGTGCGGTCAGGAGGCGTTGCTGGCGCTGCATGCGGCCGAAGTCGGCGGTGGCGTCGACGGAGCGGGCGCGGGCGTACTGGAGGGCTTCGCCGCCGGTCAGGGTGGAGGTGCCGGCGGGGAGGTCGAGGCCGGACTTCTCGTCCCGCAGCGGGCGGGGGGTGCAGACCTCGACGCCGCCGACGGCGTCCACCGCGCGCATGAAGCTGACGAAGTTCACCTCCAGGTAGTGGTCGACGCGCAGGTCGGTGAGGTGTTCGACGGTGCTCACCATGGCTTCGGGGCCGCCCCGGGAGAGCGCGGCGTTGAGCTTGGCCGGTTCGGGGTCGGTGGTGAGGGTGTCGCGGGGGAGGCTGACGATCGAGGCGTGGTCGCCGGCGGCGGAGAGGTGGACGAGCATGATGGTGTCCGCGCAGTGGCAGCCCTCGCCGCCGAGGTGGTGGGCGCGGCGTTCCTCCTCGGTGAGGCCGTCGCGGGTGTCGGTGCCGACGACCAGCAGGTTCAGTCCCGGGTCGCCGTCGGGGCGGTCGCGGAGGCCGGCGAAGGGGTCGACGCGTTCGACGCCGTGCTCCACCTTGCTGACCACGACGTGTCCCACTCCGCTGGTGGCCAGCAGCAGGGCGGAGAGTACGACGGCGATCCGGAACCTCACAGACATGGTCGCCAAAGGTATTTCCAGATGATCTACATACCGGGGCGGCGCGCTCGGGTGTCCCCCGTTCGCGGTAACGTGAGCCGGGTGACCAGCACTCCGCCCCCCGCCGTGTCCGTCATCATGCCGGTCCTCAACGAGGAACGGCATCTGCGCAACTCCGTCCAGCACATCCTGGGCCAGGAGTACGCCGGTGACCTGGAGGTCGTCATCGCCCTCGGCCCGAGCAGCGACGACACCGACCGGATCGCCGCCGAGCTCACCGCCGAGGACCCGCGGGTGCGGACCGTGCCGAACCCCACCGGCCGCACCCCCGCCGGGCTCAACGCCGCCATCAAGGCCTCCCGGCACCCCGTCGTGGTACGCGTCGACGGCCACGGGATGCTCTCGCCCGGCTACATCGCCACCGCCGTCCGCCTCCTGGAGGAGACCGGCGCCGCCAACGTCGGCGGCATCATGCACGCCGAGGGCGAGAACGACTGGGAGCGGGCCGTCGCCTGCGCCATGACCTCGAAGATCGGCGTCGGCAACGCCGCCTTCCACACCGGCGGCACGGCCGGCGAGGCCGAGACCGTCTATCTGGGGGTCTTCCGGCGCGAGGTGCTGGAGGCGCAGGGCGGCTACAACGAGGAGTTCATCCGCGCCCAGGACTGGGAGCTGAACTTCCGCATCCGGCAGGACGGCGGGCTGATCTGGTTCTCCCCCGAGCTGCTGGTCTCCTACCGGCCCCGCCCCTCGGTGCGGGCGCTCGCCAAGCAGTATCTGCACTACGGACGCTGGCGGCACGTGGTGGCCCGCTACCACGCCGGGTCCATCAACCCCCGCTACCTCGCGCCGCCCACCGCGCTCGTCGCCATCGCCGCGGGCCTGGTGACCGGCGCCGTACTGACCCCGTGGGGCTTCGTCGTCCCGGCCGGTTACCTGGCGGCCATCACCTTCGGCTCACTGCCCGCCGGCAAGGGCACCTCGGCCGGGGTACGGGTGCGCATCCCGGTCGCGCTGGCCACCATGCACATGTCGTGGGGCTGGGGCTTCCTCACCAGCCCGCGCAAGCTGGCCCGCCGGGTGCGGGCCAGCAGCGTGGCGCGGCCGGCGGCGGCCGACCGTCACCAGATGTAGCGCGGGTTGACCGTCATGCAGGCGTCCTGATCCTTGCCGGTCACCGCCTCGTCCTCCCGCAGGATGTCCTCGGGGGCGTCGTCACCGGACGCCCCGGACTCCTCGGACGCCTCGGACTCCCCGTCAGCCGGGGCATCCGGGGCGTCCGTGTCCTGCGGCGCCTCCGGCTGGTCGGGCTCCGGGTACGCGGTGCCCTCGCGCCAGTCCGCTCCGATCGTCAGCACCGGCACGGTGATGCCGGCCATTCCGCGCAGCGCGCTGTCCGGCAGGCCGAGCGCCTGCGCCACCGCCCGCGCGTCCGCCAGCTGCTGCGGATCGCCCTCCGGGTAGCCGAGCGTCGTGACGTCCTGGGTGGCGCGGGTGTCGTCCGCGTACGCGGCGGTGAAGCCCAGCCCGTACAGCGCGCCCGCGACCTCGGCGGCCCGGCCGGTGACCGGGCCGATCACGGCCGTACCGGTGCCGTTGCGCACCGCCACCGCGATCTCCTCGGCCGGCGCCGGGTCGGGCGCCTCGGCCGCCGCGCGGGCGGCCTCCGCCTCCTCCGCCTCCCGCAGACCCTCCGGGTCGTCGAGCGCCACGTCGTTGCGGATCGCGGAGAAGATCCGCTCGGCGCGCTCGGTGTCCGGGATGACATGGGCCTGGGGCCGCAGCGGATCGGGCAGCCACGGCATGGTGACCATGGTCATGGCGTCGCTCGGTACGTCCCGTACGTCCTCCCCCAGGTCGTACAGCCGGTTCACGCTGCCGAGCCCCGGGTCCACGGTGAGCGCGTCGGTGGCGGCCTCGGCCAGATCCATCAGCTGCACCGGGTCCGTCAGCTTGGTGCCCTCCTGCAACTGGGCCGCCATCGCCGTGAAGTACATCTGCTGCGCCTTGGTCCGGCCGATGTCGCTGCCGTCCTCGAAGCCGTGCCGGGTGCGCAGCCACTGGAGCGCCTGCTCGCCCTTGACCTCGGTGACGCCGGCCTCCAGCCGCAGCTTGGAGTCCTTGTCGTACACGTTGTCCGTCACGCACACCGGGACGCCGCCCACCGCGTCGGCCAGGGAGACCGCCCCGGCGAACTCCACCATCATGAAGTGGTCGATCGGAATGCCCGTCAGCTCCTCCCAGGTGGCCACGGTGCAGCCGGGACCGCCGTGCTGGATGGAGGTGTTGATGGTGCGCTCGGTCTCCGGGTAGACGGTGCCGTCCTTGGGGTCGGTGCACTCGGGGATGGTGACGCGGGTGTCACGCGGGATGCTCAGCGCCGAGATGTGCTCGCGGTCGGCCGAGACGTGGATGAGCATCTGGGTGTCGGCCAGGCCCGGGCGGTCGGCGTTGTCGCGGGCGCCGCCCAGTGCGGCGTTGGCCTCGGAGCCGCGGCTGTCCGAGCCGAGCAGCAGGATGTTGAGCGGGGTACGGCCCTCCGCGTCCGGGGTGGAGCGGGGCAGCGGCGGCTTGCTGCCCAGGTTCAGCTCCTCCTTGGTGAGGTTGCTGTTGAGGTGCCGGATGTAGAGGTAGCCGGCGCCCGCCGTGCCCAGGAGGGCGACGGCCAGGCCGCCCGCCGTCCAGCGCAGCACCCGCACCCAGCGGCGGCGGCGCGGGCGGGGGGCGGGGGGCGCGGCCTCCGGTTCCGTGGCGGCGGTGGTGGTGGTCGCAGTGGCGGTGGTGTCGGGGGCCGGGTCGGCGACAGCGGCGGCGTCCGTACCCGCATCCCCGCCGTCGGCGTCGCCGTCCGTCCCCGGGTCGGGGCCGGCGGCGGGAGCGGGTATCTCGCCCGGTTCCTCGTCGGCCGGCCGTGCTGCGTCCGCGGCGGCGTCGGGACCGGCCGCGGACTCGGGTTCGGGTTCAGGAGGCACAGATGCTCTCGTCGTCGGCGGTGATGGTGTCCACGTCGGCCGGCTTCTCGGCCTTGACCTCGATCGGGATGCCCACGCCCCGGAAGTCGTCGCCGAGGGTCAGCACCATCGGGGTGTCCCCCGCGTCCGCCGAGCCCTCCTTGAGCGCCTTCTTCGGCAGGCCCATCAGGTCGGCGAGGGTCGCGGCCTGGCCGGCCTGGTCGGGGCCGTACTCCAGGGTGGTGGTCTCCTGCGCGTCGGCGTTGGAGGCGTTGGTCGACAGCAGCACGCCGTGGGTGTTCTGGAGCCAGTTGACGGTGTCCTGCGCGGCGCCGATGACCTGGCCGCCGTTGTAGACGTCCACCCGGACCTCACCGGCCGGAGCCGGCTCGACCTTCTCCTCGTCCTGGCCCTCGTCCTTCTTGTCGTCACCGGAGTCGGTGAGCGACAGGTCCTCCTGGAGCATCCGGAACAGCGGCTGGGCCTTGGCGTCGTCGAGGACGACGGTGGCCTTGGCGTCCTCGGGCTCGTCCGGGTTGTCCACGACCGGGAGGGTGACGAAGCTGATGTCCTTGACCGGGACCTTGCCCAGTTCCTGGGCGATGTCGTTGAGCTTCTGGATGGTGCCGATACCGGTGTCCACGGTCAGCGCCTTGGTGGCGGTGTCGGCCAGGCCCCACAGCTTGGTGGGCTCGCTGAGGGTGCCGACCATCTCGCGGGCGAGCGAGCCGAGGAACTGCTGCTGGAGCTTGATCCGGCTCAGGTCGCTGCTCTGCCCGACGCCGTACCGGGTGCGGACGAACGCCAGCGCGTCCTCGCCCTGGAGGCGGTGGGTGCCGGCCTCCATGTGGAAGTGCGACTTGTCGTCGCTGATGTCCTTGGCGAGGCAGACCTCGACGCCGCCGACCGCCGTGGACAGGTCCTTGACGGCGTTGAAGTCGGCCATCATGAAGTGGTTGATCTCGACGCCGGTGATCTCCTCGACCGTGCGCCACACACAGCCCGGGTCGCGGCCGTCCACGCCGAGGCTGTAGTTGAAGCGGGTCTGCGCGGTGCCGGGGATGGTGACCGTCCGCCCGTCCTGCTTGACCTCGCACTCCGGGATGTCGGTGATGAGGTCCCGGGGGATGCTCAGCCCGGTGGCGTGGGTGCGGTCCTTGGAGAAGTGCAGGAGTATGACGGTGTCGGCGCGGCCCTCGTCGCCGCTGTTGCCGTAGTCCTCGTTCCCGGCGCCGGTGCGCTTGTCGGTGCCGATGAACAGCACATTGACCGGCTCGCCCTTCTGGAACGGGTTGTCCCGGCCCACCACATCGACCTTGTCGATGTTGTTGTTGAGGCGGTTGTAGGCGTACAGGGCGGTGGCGCAGCCCACGACGAGCAGCAGCGCCAGGCCCCCGCCTATCCACATCAGGGCTTTCTTGCCCTTGCTTTTCTTCTTGGCCTGGGCCTTGCGCCGGTCCGCCCGGCTGCCGCCGGACGCGGCGGCCGTCGCGGCGGTGTCGGACGCGGCGGCCCGGCGCGAGCCGCGCTGGGCCGGTACGGTCCGCTCTCCCGTGCGCTCCGCCGCCCGCCCGGCCGTCCGCTCCCCGGCGCCGGTGCCGCCGCCGGTGCCCCGGCTGGTGTTCTCCCGAGGCGAGGACGGGGCGCGACGCTGGTGTGGCGGAGTGCGGCGTGGGGTAGTTGTGCCGTCGGGCGCCGGGGAGCGCGCGCCGGTGCGCGGTCCGGCGGGCCCGTCGGTGCTGTCACCGGGCAGTCTCAGTTCGTAGTTACCGGTCTCCGGGTTCAACACCCACTGGTCCGCGGGATCGATGTCGCCCGCGCCTCCACGTCCCTGCGCGTCCACGTAACCGTGCGCCCTCCGTGAGCCGACTGCGAAGTCAGACGGCACACACTAGTCGCACGGTTCCGGGCCCCCGCACCGCGGTGACGTATTCCACCCGGGACGGTGGGATCTCTTGTTCAGATAGTTCCGTTTTTCGGTGCCTTCGTCGGCGGCGAGGACGCGTAGATCAAGCCGTGGTGCACCGCGTACCCGGTGCCGGCGACCGCCAGGACGACGGCCGCCACCGTCACCGCGAGCCGCCGCGCCCAGCGGGCGGTGGACGGCTGCGGACGGACGGCGGGGGTGTCTTCCTCGTACGGCCGGGGGCGGGTGGCCTGTCGGGGCAGCCTCATGCAGCCGATCCTGCGGTGCCGCCGACCGGGCGGCCACCGTCAGTCGGCGAAGTGGGTGACGCCCTCGCTCGTCCGGCGGGCGGCGAGCGCCGCCTCGTCCAGCCGGCCGGGCCCCTGTGCCGCGTTCGGGCACAGCACCACCGACGCCCCGGCGGCCAGCGGCGCGAAGAGGCCGGCGGACAGGCCGTCCCAGGTGTCCCAGCCGCGCAGGGACAGCAGCCGGTCGCCGGCGGAAAGACCGAGCCCGGCGGCGTCCGCGCGGGCCCGCTCCAGCAGGGCCGCGCCGCTGAACGTCCGGCCGCCGATCGTCAGCGCCGGGTCGGCCGGCTCCGGCGGGTCGTAGGCGGTGAAGGCGTCGCCCTGTCCCGGCACCGCCACCGCGTAGTCGGTGAAGCCGGCCGGCGGCCCCTGCGGGAACCGGGCGCCGAGCGGGCGCAGGCCGAGGGCGATGCGCTCGCCGAGGCAGGCGCGCGCCTCCTCCAGCGTGCCGGGGCCGGTGACCACGATCTCGGCCTCGGCCGGGTCGCCGCCGATGTCGGTGACGACGCCGGTGGCGGCGCAGGCCAGCACCCACACGGCGGTCTGCCAGTGGGCGGGGAGCAGCAGGGCGAGCCGGCTGCCGCGTTCGGCGCCGAGTTCGTCCTGGAGGAGGTTGCCGGTCTTCGCCACCCAATTGGCGAGGGTCGTCGCGGAGAGTTCCACGCGCTCACCGGTGGTGTCGTCGTAGTACGTCACCAGGGGGCGGCCGGGGTCGCCGGCCAGGGCGGAACGCAGCAGGTCGGCGGGGGTGTGTTCGGAAGAGTTCATCACCGCCACAGTACGCCGGGCGGGTTGTGGGCACAGCGCCCCGGGGCACCGGGCGGCGCGGCTTCTTGCTTACGGAGCGTCAGCTTACAAATGGACAGATTTGAACCACTATGTCCACGATCATTGTCATGCGTGCATTCATTGCTTCCACCGTCGGAGTCACCTGCGCCGCCGCCCTCGCCGTCCCGCTCGTCGTGCCGCTGGGCACCGGCGGGGCCGTCGCCGCGCCCGTCCCCCGAACGGCCACCGCACCGGCGGAGGTGACCGGTGTTCAGTCGCTGGCGCTCGCACCGCTCGCCACCTCCGTCCGCTCCTCCGGGGGCGGGGAGGTGGGGCTGCCGGCCCGGGAGACCGACCCGTTCTCGCTCCTCGGCGTCGTCTGGACCGATCCGGACGCGGAGTTGCACGGCGGAGTCGAGGTGCGGACCCGGGACGCGGAGTCCGGTACCTGGTCGGGGTGGCAGCCGCTGGACACCCACACCGACCACGCCCCCGACGCCGGTTCGGCGGAGGCGGACGGCGGCGAGGTGCGCGGTGGCACCGCCCCGCTGTGGGTGGGGGCCTCGGACGGCGTCCAGGTGCGGGTGTGGCCGGAGAGCGGCGAGGTGCCGGCGGACGGGCTGCCCGAGGGGCTGAGCCTGGAGCTGATCGACCCGGACACCGGGGTCGGGATCGAGGTGGCGCGCGCCGGGTCCACCGGGTCCGCCGCCCCGGCCACCGGCGGCGACGCGCAGGCCGCGGACATCGGCTCGCAGTCCGCCGCCGCCTCCTCGTCCTACCCGGGGCCGCGCCCGCCCATCACCACCCGGGCCGGCTGGGGCGCCGACGAGAGCCTGCGCGAGAGCGCGTTCGCCTACACCGACATGGTGAAGACGGTGTTCGTGCACCACACGGCGGGCGGCAACAACTACGCCTGCTCCGAGGCGCCCGCCCTCATCCGGGGCATCTACCGCTACCACGTGGTGTCCCAGGGCTGGCGGGACGTCGGCTACAACTTCTTCGTCGACAAGTGCGGCACCATCTACGAGGGCCGGGCCGGCGGCGTGGACAAGCCGGTGCAGGGCGCGCACACCGCCGGTTTCAACCACAACAGCATGGGCGTGGCCCTGCTCGGCAGCTACGGCGACACCGCGCCGCCCGCCCAGGCGGTGGACGCGGTCGCCCAGCTGACCGCGTGGAAGCTCGGCCTGTACAACCTCAACCCCAAGGGCTCGCGCAACCGGACCTCGATGGGCGGCGGGCTGTACGCGAAGGGCGTCACGGTGAAGATGGACAACGTCTCCGGCCACCGGGACGGCTTCGCCACCGAGTGCCCGGGCGAGAAGCTGTACGCCCAGCTGCCCACCGTGCGCTCCACCGCGGCGAAGCTCCAGGGGCGCTGAGCGGCATGGGCCCGGTCACCGGCTAGCCTGGCCGGGCCATGACGGAGCGCCCCCTCGAAGAGCACTGGACCCCGCCCGGGGACCAGCCGTACGACCTGCGCCGCAGCCTGGGAGTGCTGCGGCGCGGGCCGTACGATCCGGCGTTCCGCGCGGACGCGGACGGCTCGCTGTGGCGGGCGACGCGCACTCCGGACGGGCCGGCCACGCTGCGGCTGCGGCAGGGCGCGGACGGTACGGTGCGCGCCGTGTGCTGGGGGCCGGGCGCCGGGTGGGTACTGGAACGGCTGCCGGAGCTGCTGGGCGGCGCGGACGATCCGTCGGCGTTCGTACCCCGGCACCGGGTGGTGGCCGAGGCGTGGCGCCGGCACCGGGGGCTGCGGCTGGTGCGCACCGGGCAGGTCCTGGAGACGCTGGTGCCGTGCGTGCTGGAGCAGCGGGTGACCACGGAGGACGCGCACCGTTCGTGGCGGCTGCTGGTGCGCCGGTTCGGCGAGCCGGCCCCGGGGGCGCCGGAGCTGTACGTACCGCCGGGGGCGCGCGCGCTGGTGCGCGTCCCGTCGTGGGAGTGGCACCGGGCGGGGGTGGACGGCAAGCGGTCGGCGGCGATCGTGCGCGCGGCGCGGGTGGCGCGGCGGATGGAGGAGGCGGCGGCGATGGAGCTGCCGGCGGCGATCGCGCGGCTGTGCGCGGTGGACGGCATCGGGCCGTGGACGGCGGCCGAGACGCTCCAGCGCAGCAACGGCGCCGCGGACGCGGTGACGGTCGGGGATCTGCATCTGCCGGGCCTGATCGGCTACGCGCTCACCGGGGTCCGGGGCTCGGACGACGCGCGGATGCTGGAGCTGCTGGAGCCGTACGCGGGGCAGCGGTACCGGGCGGCGCGGCTGATCCTGCTGTCGGGGATCGCCCCGGCCCGGCGTGCTCCGCGCCAGCGGCATGCGCGGATCGCCAGGCTGTGAGGCGGCGGGGCCGGCGGAAGGCCCCAGGGAGGACCGTGGGAAAGGTCACACGGGTCAGCCGAGGCCGCGTGACTCCTTGATGGCGCGGCGCCTGGCCAGCCGGTGGCTGCGGCGGATGCGCGCCTCCTGGTGCCGGCGGCGGTCCTCGTCGTTCTGCGGCAGGACCGGGGGTACGGGGCGGGGCTTGCCGTTGTCGTCGACGGCGGCGAAGACGAGGTAGGCGGTGCCGACGCGGGTGGCGGGGGTGGATTCGTTCCAGCGCTCGGCCATCACCTTGACGCCGATCTCCATGGAGGAGCGCCCGGTCCAGTTGCACTGGGCATGGACATGCACCAAGTCGCCGACCTTGACGGGCTCCAGAAAGACCATCTCGTCCATCGAGGCGGTGACGGCGGGACCGCCCGAGTGCCGGCCGGCGACGGCGCCCGCGGCGTCGTCGACGAGCTTCATGATGACGCCGCCGTGCACCGTTCCCATGAGGTTGGTGTCGTTCTGCGTCATGATGTGCGACAGGGTGGTGCGCGACGCGGCGGTGGGCTTGCCGGGAAGATCGTTCTCCGGGCGGGAAATGACGGGATCTGTCATAAGACCAGCGTAAGACGGGGAATCCTTGTGCATCAGCTCTGCCACAAGTGACCGGCACCACTCCCCAACGATCACGGCCCCGGGGGACACTGCTGTGTTATGAGCGACTGGCCCCAGGGATGGACGGACGACGATCAGCCGCGCGGTGACCGGTACGGGCGGGGCAGCGGCAGCGCGAGCCCCGAGGGCGCGCGGGTGATGCCGCATGTGCGCCGGCCGGCGTCCGGGGCACCCCAGGGGCCGCCGCAGCCGAGAGGCGGCGGACACGACGCGTACCGGGACGGGTACAACGAGGGGCAGATCTACCGGGGCTCCGGCCAGGCCCCGCCGCCGCACCGCCCCGGGCCGCCGCCGCCCGGCCGGGGGCCGTACGACGGGGACGACGGTCCGCGCCCGCCCAAGCGCTGGGGGCGGCGGATAGGCTATTCGGTCCTCGCACTGGTACTGGCGCTGGTGGTGATCGCGACCGGCACGTACTTCTGGGCGAACAGCAACCTCAACCGCGAGGTGGACCTGGCCTCCGTGGAGGACCGGCCGGAGAGCGGCAAGGGCACCAACTATCTGATCGTGGGCTCGGACAGCCGCGAGGGGCTGTCCGACGAGCAGAAGCAGGACCTGTCGACCGGCTCGGCCGAGGGCAAGCGCACCGACACCATGATCCTCCTGCACGTCGGCGACAACGGCTCCACGATGGTCTCGCTGCCCCGTGACTCGTGGGTGACGATCCCGGAGTTCACCGGCTCGGTCTCCGGCAACCGCATCCCGGCGCAGCAGCAGAAGCTGAACGCCGCGTTCGCCATCGAGGGCCCGGAGCTGCTCGTGCGCACGGTGGAGTACAACACCGGCGTGCGCATCGACCACTACGTGGAGATCGGTTTCGGCGGGTTCGCCAATGTGGTGGACGCCCTGGGCGGTGTCGAGATGTGCTTCGACCAGGCGATCAAGGACGAGAAGAGCGGCGCCGACTTCGCCGAGGGCTGCCACACGCTGAACGGCTCGGAGTCGCTGGCGTTCAACCGGCAGCGGTACCAGGAGGCCGAGGGCGATCTGGGCCGCACCAAGAACCAGCAGAAGTTCCTGGGCGCCATCTCCAGCCAGGCGGGCTCGCCGGCCACGGTGCTCAACCCGTTCCGGCTGTACCCGACGCTGAGCGCCACCACGGACGCGCTGATCGTGGACCAGGATCTGAGCCTGTGGGGGCTGGGGCAGATGTTCCTGGCGATGCGCGGCGCGCACCAGATGAACATCCCGGTCGCCAACCCCGGCTACGCCACCGACAAGGGGTCGGCGGTGCTGTGGGACATGGAGCAGACCGAGTTGCTGATGAGCCAGATCATCAACGACGAGAAGGTGACGGTCGGGGTGCGGGACTGACGTCCCGCCTCGCCCCGTCCCGGTCGCGCCGCCGCGCACGCACACCCGCCCCGCCGCGTTCCCCGCGGCGGGGCGGTGTCGTCCGTACGGGTGCGCGGGTTACGCGGTGGGGCGGCCCATCGCGCGGTACGTCCAGCCGGCCTTGCGCCACACCGCCGGGTCCAGGGTGTTGCGGCCGTCCAGGATGCGGCGCTCGGTGACCACCTCGCCCAGCGCGGCCGGGTCCAGCTCGCCGAACTCCCGCCACTCCGTCAGATGCAGGACGGCGTCCGCGCCGACCGCCGCCGCCAGCGCCGTGTCGGCGTAGCGCAGGGTGGGGAAGACGGCGCGGGCGTTCTCGGTGCCCTTGGGGTCGTAGACGGTGACCTGGGCGCCCTGGAGGTGCAGCTGGCCGGCGACATTGAGCGCCGGGGAGTCGCGCACGTCGTCGGAGTCGGGCTTGAAGGTGGCGCCGAGGATGGCGATCCGGCGGCCGAGCACGGAGCCGCCGAGCGCTTCCCGGGTCAGCTCGATCATGTGGGCGCGGCGCCGCATGTTGATGGAGTCGACCTCGCGCAGGAAGGTGAGCGCCTGGTCCACGCCGAGTTCGCCCGCGCGGGCCATGAAGGCGCGGATGTCCTTGGGCAGGCAGCCGCCGCCGAAGCCGATGCCGGCCCGCAGGAACTTGTGGCCGATCCGGTCGTCGTAGCCCAGTGCCTCGGCCAGCCGCACCACGTCGCCGTCGGCGGCCTCGCAGATCTCGGCCATCGCGTTGATGAAGGAGATCTTGGTGGAGAGGAAGGCGTTGGCGGCGGTCTTGACGAGTTCGGCCGTCGGCAGGTCGGTGGCCAGGAACGGCGAGCCCTCGGCGATGGGGGTCGCGTACACCTCGCGCAGCAGGCTCTCGGCGCGCTCGCTGGTGACGCCGGCGACGATCCGGTCGGGGCGGAGGGTGTCCTGCACGGCGAAGCCCTCGCGCAGGAACTCCGGGTTCCAGGCGAGTTCGACGTCGGGGCCTGCCGGGGCGAGTCCGGCGATGACCTGGCCGAGCCGGGCGGCGGAGCCGACCGGGACGGTGGATTTGCCGACGACCAGCGCGGGCCGGGACAGATGGGGGGCGAGCGAGGCGACGGCGGCGTCCACGTAGCTCATGTCGCAGGCGTACTCGCCCGCCTTCTGCGGGGTGGTGACGCAGATGAAGTGGACGTCGCCGAACTCGGCGGCCTCCGGGTAGGAGGTGGTGAAGCGCAGCCGCCCGGTGGAGCCCTCGATACCGGCCACGTGACGGCGCAGCAGATCTTCGAGACCGGGCTCGTACATCGGGGCGCGACCCGCTCTGAGCAGGTCGATCTTCTCCTCGGCGATGTCGAGGCCCAGCACCTCGAAGCCCAGTTCGGCCATGGCGGCGGCATGCGTCGCGCCGAGATAGCCGGTGCCGATGACGGTGATCTTGAGCGAGGGCATGAAGCGAGCATAGTCCCCGTCTGGCGGGGGGAGGTCTCCAGGATCTAGGCTGAAGTTACTTAACAGTCATTAGCATCTGGCGCGTCACACAGGAGTGAGAGCGGTGGCAGGAGCAGCGGACTTCGATCTCTACCGGCCGGCCGAGGAGCACGAGCTGCTCCGGGAGTCCGTCCGCGCCCTCGCCGAGGCGAAGATCGCGCCGCACGCGGCGGAGGTGGACGAGCAGGGCCGGTTCCCGCAGGAGGCGCTGGACGCCCTGGTGGCCAGCGACCTGCACGCCGTGCACGTCCCCGAGAGCTACGGCGGCGGCGGGGCGGACGCGCTGGCGACGGTGATCGTC
Source organism: Streptomyces harbinensis (assembly GCF_900116145.1). GTDB lineage: Bacteria > Actinomycetota > Actinomycetes > Streptomycetales > Streptomycetaceae > Streptomyces > Streptomyces carpaticus. Next base: position 34,341 of record NZ_FPAB01000015.1, read on the forward strand.
ATCGAGGAGGTGGCGCGGGTGTGCGCCTCTTCCTCGCTCATCCCGGCGGTGAACAAGCTGGGCTCGATGCCGGTGCTGCTCTCCGGCTCGGAAGAGCTGAAGGCCCGCTACCTGGCGCCGCTGGCGCGGGGCGAGGCGATGTTCTCCTACGCGCTGTCGGAGCCGGACGCGGGCTCGGACGCGGGCGGCATGAAGACCCGGGCGGTCCGGGACGGGGACGGCTGGGTCCTCAACGGGGTGAAGCGCTGGATCACCAACGCCGGGGTCTCGGAGTACTACACGGTGATGGCGGTCACCGATCCGGACAAGCGCACCCGGGGCGGGATCTCGGCGTTCGTGGTGGAGAAGGGCGACGAGGGCGTGTCGTTCGGCGCCCCGGAGAAGAAGCTGGGCATCAAGGGGTCGCCGACCCGCGAGGTGTACCTGGACAACGTCCGCATCCCCGGCGACCGGCTGATCGGCGAGGAGGGCACCGGCTTCGCGACCGCGATGCGCACCCTGGACCACACCCGGATCACGATCGCGGCGCAGGCGCTGGGCATCGCGCAGGGGGCGCTGGACTACGCCAAGGGGTATGTCGCCGAGCGCAAGCAGTTCGGGCGTCCGGTGGGTGACTTCCAGGGCGTCCAGTTCATGCTGGCCGACATGGCGATGAAGCTGGAGGCGGCCCGCCAGCTGACGTACGCGGCGGCGGCGCGTTCCGAGCGCGGTGACGCGGACCTGACGTTCTTCGGGGCGGCGGCCAAGTGCTACGCGTCGGACGCGGCGATGGAGATCACCACGGACGCGGTGCAGTTGCTCGGCGGCTACGGCTACACCCGGGACTACCCGGTGGAGCGGATGATGCGGGACGCCAAGATCACCCAGATCTACGAGGGCACCAACCAGATCCAGCGCGTGGTGATGGCGCGCAATCTGCCGTAACGGGCCGGCCGGCCCCGGGTGAGCGGCTCCGCGCCGGGCGCGGAGCCGCTCACGGCTGTGCCCGGCGCTTCTCCATCAGGGCCTCGACGCCGTCGAGGAGGAAGTCGAGGCCGTAGGCGAACTCCTCCTCCGGCGTGCTCCGGTCGTCCTCGAACACCCCCTCGGCCACGATGCGGCTGAGCGCCGGATACTCGCCCTCGGCGACCACCCGGGCCAGCACCTTGTGGTAGACGGAGCCCCAATCGCCGTAGCTGACGCCGGTGGCGGGCTCGGCGCGGCGGATCACCTGGGTCTGCCGGGCCTCGGTGAGGGCGTAGCCGGAGACGACGCTGACCACGCCCATCCGGTCCTCCGGGGTGAGCGGAGTGCCCTCCATCGCGGCCAGGCCCGCTTCCAGCCAGGTGATGTTGTTGGGGCCCATCGGCGGGGTGCCGATGGGGATCTCCAGCAGCCAGGGGCGGCCGATCAGGGTCTCGTACTGGGCGCGGGAGAAGGCGCGGATCCGGGGGCGCCAGGGGGCGGGCCACTCCGTGGTGTCGGGCTGCCCCGTCGCCATGTCCATCATCAGATCGACGAGATCGTCCTTGCCGGGGATGTACCGGTAGAGCGACATGGTGGTCACCCCGAGCCGTTTGGCGACCTTGCCCATCGTCACACCGGCCATGCCTTCGGCGTCGGCCAGCTCCACCGCCGTACCGACGATCTGATCGACCGTCAGTGAGCCGCGCGGCCCCCTGCTGCCGGGCCGCTGCCGCCGCCACAGCAGATCGGCCGTCCGCTCCAGGTCGCGCCGCGCCATGCCGCTCCCTCACTCCCTTCGGTCACCGCTCGTCGTTTGACGCCATCCTAGAACTGTGTATCGTGTAGACAGTAGTGTATGACATACACACTTTCGGGGACAGGAAGGCACCACCCATGGCGGAACACGCGATCGTGGCGGAGGGGCTGCGCAAGCGGTACGGCGACACCTACGCCCTCGACGGATTCGACCTCACCGTCGCGGCCGGCACCCTGCACGGGGTGCTCGGCCCGAACGGCGCCGGCAAGACCACCGCCGTGCGGTCGCTGGCCACCCTGCTGCGGTACGACGCCGGACGCGCCACCGTCTGCGGCTACGACGTGGCGCGCGAGCCGCACCGGGTGCGCGGCGCCATCGGGCTCACCGGCCAGTACGCCGCCGTGGACGAGACCCTGAGCGGGCGGCAGAACCTGGTGCTGTTCGGGCGGCTGCACCGGATGTCCAAGCGGGCGGCCGGGCGGCGCGCCGACGCACTGCTGGAGCGGTTCGGCCTCACCGAGGCGGCCGGCAAGTCGGCCGGACAGTACTCGGGCGGGATGCGCCGCCGCCTCGACCTGGCGGCCAGCATCATCCGCACCCCCCGGGTGCTGTTCCTGGACGAGCCCACCACCGGACTCGACCCGCGCAGCCGCAACGAGGTGTGGGACGCGGTACGCGACCTGCTCGCCGCGGGCACCACCGTGCTGCTCACCACGCAGTATCTGGAGGAGGCCGACCAGCTGGCCGACCGGATATCCGTCGTCGACGCCGGCCGGGTCATCGCCGAGGGCACCGCCGACGAACTCAAGGCGCGCATCGGCGGCGACCGGATCGAGATCGTCACCCGGCGCGCCGCCGACCTGGTGGCGGTGGCCGGACTGCTGGAACGGATCACCGGTACCGCCGCCGTCACCGACCCGGACACCCGGCGGGTGGGCGCGCCGGTCACCGACCGGGTGGCGGCGCTGACCGAGGTCGTCCGGGCGCTGCACGCCGCCGGGCTGACCGTGGAGGACATCGGCACCCGGCGGCCCACGCTCGACGAGGCGTTCCTGCGGCTCACGGCGGACCGGACGGGGAAGACGGAGGTGGCGGCATGAGGAAGCTGCGACTGGCGGCGGCCGACAGCTGGGTGATGACCGGCCGCAACATGGCGCACGTGGTGCGCTCGCCCGAGGAGATCGGCATCTACTTCATGCTGCCGATCACCTTCGTGCTGGTCTTCGGCTACGTCTTCGGCAGCGGCATGCAGGTGCCGGACGGCGGCAACTACCGCGAGTTCCTGCTGCCCGGCGTGTTCGCGATGACCATGCTGTACGGGATGGGGGCCACCGCGACCTCGGTGGCGCACGACGCGCAGCGCGGGGTGGTGGACCGGTTCCGTTCGCTGCCGATCGCCCGCTCGGCGCTGCTGACCGGGCGCAGCGTGGCGGATCTGTTCCGCGCGCTGCTGGAGATGACCGTCCTGCTGGTCTGCGGACTGCTGGTGGGCTGGACCTGGCACCGGGGCGCCGGCTACGCCCTGCTGGCGGTGGCGCTGCTGCTGGCGCTGCGGATGGCGATGACCTGGATCGGGATCTACGTGGGGCTGCTGGTGCCCAACCCGGACACCGTCGGCACCATCATCTTCCCGCTGGCCTTCCCGCTGACGGCGGTCTCGAATGTGTTCGTGGCCCCGGAGCTGATGCCCGGGTGGCTCGGCACCATCTCGGAGTGGAACCCGCTGTCGGCGACGGTGGCGGCGATGCGGGAGCTGTTCGGCAACCCGGGACTGGCGGGCGGGAGCACCAGCTGGCCGGCGGAGAACGCGGTGGCGCTGGCGATCGCCTGGCCACTCGTCCTGGTGGCGGTGTTCGCGCCGCTGGCGGTGCGCCGGTACCAGCGGCTCAGCCGCTGAGGAGCGCCGCCCAGCGGCGTGCGCCCCGCCGTCCGGGGGGAACGGCGGGGCGCACGGGGGTCCGGTGACTCAGCGGGCCCGGTGGATCACCGGGGTCAGAGAGTGACGCCCTGGGACCGCAGGAAGGCCAGCGGGTCGATGTCCGAACCGTAGTCCGGGCCGGTCCTGATCTCGAAGTGCAGGTGCGGGCCCGTGCTGTTGCCGGTGCTGCCGACGCCGCCGAGCTGGTCGCCGGCGGACACCGACTGGCCGGCGGACACGGAGAGCGAGGACAGGTGGGCGTACTGGCTGTAGTGGCCGTCGGCGTGCTTGACGATCACCTGGTTGCCGTAGCTGCCGCCGTCACCGGCCGAGACGACCTCGCCGTCGCCCACGGCCAGCACCGGGGTGCCGGTGGCGGCCGGGAAGTCGATGCCGGTGTGGTAGCCACTGGCCCACATGGAGCCGGCCACCATGTAGCCGGTGGCGAGCGAGCCGTCCGCGATCGGGGAGACCCAGCTGCCGGTGGCGGGGGCCGGGGTGGCCTCGGCGGCCTCGGCGTCGTCCGCGGCTTCGGCGGCGGCCGTCTTGGTGCCGGCGTAGGAGGACAGCTGGAGCTTCAGACCGGGCTTGATCAGACCGGCGTCGGCGCCGACGGCCGCCTTGTTCTCCTCGTACAGGGCCTTCCAGCCGCCGTCGAGGTTCAGTTCGCGGGCGATCTTGCTCAGGCTGTCACCGGCCTTGACGGTGTACGTGGCGGTGACCGCCGGCTCGTCGGCGGCGTGCGCGGCGCCGGCGGTGGCCAGCGGCACGGCGATCGCGGCGCCGGAGGCGGCCAGCAGGACGGAGGTACGGGTGATACGGGTGAAGCGGGGGGCGCGCGAGGCGCGGTGACGACCGCGTCCGGACATACGGGGGCTCCTCTCATCGCCTGCGAGGTGAGCTGTCGGGTTCGGGCCGGAGAAGTAGCCCGGCCACTGCCGTGCGGACGAGCCGTACGGCGGCGGCTTCACCCCGAGCCGGTCCGCGGGTGAGCGGTCCGGCGGGAAGTGGGTCCCCCGCTCCTGTCATGGGGAAGGACTGCGTTTCCGTGACCGGTGACAGGATTCGGCGTCCGGTCTCGGATCGTCGCGGGTGCGACGCGGAAGCACCGTAATCCCGTTAATTCGGACAGGACAACCAGCGCCGGGCGGCGCCGTCGTGATCACGGAAGGGAAACGGTCCGGCGCGCCGGGGGGCGCACCGGACCGTACGGCCACCAACTTCAGCTGGGCTTTTCCTACTTAACGGACATCGGAACGGGGCCGGCGGAGTACGGCGGGGGCCCGGACCGGCCGGAAAGTGAGGTCGGTCACGGGTCTCCGCCCAAGAGGAGCTTTAGCACCCATTGTTCGCAATGCCCTATTCGCCCCGGCCGGGATGACCGGTGCCCGGTGCCCGGTGCTCCTCAGCCGTCCAGCGTGGCGATCGTCGCGATCGACGGGCCACGGGTGGCGGACAGCTTCGCCGCCACCGCCTCCGCCTCACGCAGTACCCGGACCGCGTTGTGCCAGGTCAGCTTGGCCACATCGGCGTCCGACCAGCCACGGCCCAGCAGTTCGGCGATCAGGTGGGGGTAGCCGGCCACCGAGTCCAGGCCCTCGGGGAAGAACGTCGTCCCGTCGAAGTCGCCGCCGAGGCCGATGTGGTCCACGCCGGCGACCTCGCGCATGTGGTCCAGATGGTCGGCGACGGTCGCACAGGTGGCCAGCGGGCGGGGATGCGCCTCGGCGAAGGCGTGCTGGACCCGCAGCCCGGCCTCGGTGGTGTCCAGCCGGTGCAGTCCATGGGCGTTCATGTTCGCGTCGGCGCGGCGGGCCCACTCCACGGCCTCCGGCAGCACGAAGTTGGGCACGAAGGTCGCCATCGCCACCCCGCCGTTGGCCGGCAGCGCGGCCAGCACGTCGTCGGGGATGTTGCGCGGGTGGTCGCACACGGCGCGCGCCGAGGAGTGCGAGAAAATCACCGGCGCCTCGCTGACGCGCAGCGCGTCCCGCATGGTGTCGGGCGAGACGTGCGACAGATCGACGAGCATGCCGATCCGGTTCATCTCCCGGACCACCTCCTCGCCGAACGCGCTCAGGCCCTGGTGCCGGGGCTCGTCCGTCGCCGAGTCCGCCCAGTCGATGGTGTCGTTGTGGGTGAGCGTCATGTAGCGCACGCCGAGTGCGTACAGGGCGCGCAGCGTGGCCAGCGAGTTGTTGATGGAGTGCCCGCCCTCGGCGCCCATCAGCGAGGCGATCCGCCCCTCGGCCCTGGCCCGCTCCATGTCGTCCGCCGTGGTGGCGGGGGCGAGGTCGGCGGGGTAACGGTCGAGCAGCTGCCGTACCGCGTCGATCTGTTCCAGCGTGGAGCTGACCGCTTCGTCGCCGGCGAAGTCGGAGCGGGTGTAGACCGACCAGAACTGCGCGCCGACGCCGCCGGCCCGCAGCCGGGGCAGGTCGGTGTTCAGGTGGGCGCTCTGGTCGGTGGCGATGTCGCGGCGGTCGAGGTCGTAGCCCACCTGCACCCGCAGCGCCCACGGCAGGTCGTTGTGGCCGTCCACCACGGGGTGTTCGGCGAGCAGGGCGCGGGCCCGGGCGAGGAGGTCGCTCACTTGCCGGCCTCCTTGGCGACTGTGGCCCGCAGCTTGCGGCCCTTCTCGCCGGCCTGGGCGTTGAGGACGCGCTGGAAGTCCTGCATCCGGGCGCGCAGCCGCTCGTCGTGGGCCGCGAGGAGACGGACCGCGAGCAGTCCGGCGTTGCGGGCGCCGCCCACCGAGACGGTGGCGACCGGCACCCCGGCGGGCATCTGCACGATGGACAGCAGCGAGTCCATGCCGTCCAGGTGCTTGAGCGGCACCGGCACGCCGATGACCGGCAGCGGGGTCAGGGAGGCCAGCATGCCGGGCAGGTGGGCGGCGCCGCCCGCGCCCGCGATGATCGCCTTCAGCCCGCGCCCGGCGGCGCCCTCGCCGTAGGCGACCATCTCGCGCGGCATGCGGTGCGCGGAGACCACATCCGCCTCGTAGGGCACCTCGAACTCGTCGAGCGCCTGGGCCGCGGCCTGCATCACCGGCCAGTCGGAGTCGGAGCCCATGACCAGGCCGATGACCGGCGGCACGTTGCGCGTACTCATTCGTCGATCGTTCCCCGCAGGTAGTCGGCGGCGTGCCGGGCGCGTTCGCGCACCTCGGCCAGGTCGTCGCCGAAGGTGGTGACGTGGCCGACCTTGCGGCCGGGCTTCACGTCCTTGCCGTACATGTGGATCTTCAGCCCCGGGTCGCGGGCCATGCAGTGCAGGTACGCCGGGTACATGTCGGGGTAGTCGCCGCCGAGGACGTTGACCATCACGGTCCACGGGGCGCGCGGCCGGGGGTCGCCGAGCGGCAGGTCGAGGACGGCCCGCAGATGGTTGGCGAACTGGGAGGTGACGGCGCCGTCCTGGGTCCAGTGCCCGGAGTTGTGCGGGCGCATCGCCAGCTCGTTGACGAGGACGCGGCCGTCCGTCGTCTCGAACAGTTCGACCGCCAGGTGGCCGGTGACGTCCAGCTCGGCGGCGATCCGCAGCGCGAGCTGCTGGGCGGCGGCGCCCAGCTCGTCCGGCAGGCCGGGGGCGGGCGCGATGACGGTGTCGCACACGCCGCGCACCTGGATGGATTCGACGACGGGGTAGGCGACGGCCTGGCCGTGCGGGGAGCGCACCACGTTGGCGGCCAGCTCGCGGGTGTAGTCGACCTTCTCCTCGGCGAGCACCGGCACCCCGGCGCGGAACGGCTCGGCGGCGGCCGGGTCCTCGGCGGAGTCGATGACCCACACGCCCTTGCCGTCGTAGCCGCCGCGCACCGTCTTGAGCACGACCGGGAAGCCGCCGCCCTCCTCGTGGGCGAAGCGCGCCACGTCGGCCGGATCGGTGACGATCCGGTGCCGGGGGCAGGGGATGCCGAGGGCGCTGAGCCGGGCGCGCATGACGCCCTTGTCCTGGGCGTGCACCAGGGCCGCGGGGCCGGGGCGGACCGGGATGCCGTCCGCCTCCAGGGCGCGCAGATGTTCGGTCGGGACGTGTTCGTGATCGAAGGTGATCACGTCACAGCCCTGGGCGAAGGCCCGCAGGGTGTCCAGATCGCGGTAGTCGCCGACCACGACCTCCCGTACGACCTTGGCCGCCGAATCCTGCGGGGTGTCGCTGAGGATCTTGAAATTGATGCCGAGCGGGATGCCCGCCTCGTGGGTCATCCGGGCGAGCTGCCCGCCGCCCACCATGCCGACTACCGGGAATGTCACGGTCCCCAGGGTATCGGCCGGGTGCCGGGAGCCCGGCGGGGGCGGTACCGGAACCGCGGGGCGCCGGGTGCGCGTCGGCCCGGGCACGGTCCGTTCGCCGCTTCACCGGGCGCCCGACCCGGGTAGCTGGTTAGCATGATCGCAGGCTTATGTGATGTTCTGTACGACTTTGAAAGGCTCCGATGCGCCCCAGGCTCCCGCTGCCGCCCCCGCTCGCCCGCGAGGCGGCGAAGTTCGGCACGGTCGGCGCCTTCGGGTTCCTGGTCAACGTCGCGGTCTTCAATCTCTGTGCCCAGCTGCTCGGCGTCGAACCGCTGCTCTCCGGGGTGCTCGCCACCGGCACCGCCATCACGGCCAACTACTTCGGCAACCGGCACTGGACCTACCGTGACCGCGACAAGGGCCGGCAGCGGCGCGAGGCGGCGCTGTTCGCGCTGTTCTCCTGCGCCGGCCTGGTGCTGGAGAACGCCGCGCTGGCCGTCTCCCACTACGGCCTGGGCTTCACCTCCGCCCTCGCGGACAACCTCGCCAAGAACGTGATCGGGCTCGGCATCGCCTCGGCGTTCCGCTTCTGGTCCTACCGCACCTGGGTCTTCAAGGAGCACGAGCCGGAGCGCGCCCGCCCCGCTCACTCCCCCGCCGACGCGCTCTGAACGGCTTCCCGGCTCAGGAACAGCGCGAACACCGGGGGCCGCTGCTGGAGCAGCTCCAGCCGCCCGCCGTCCGCCTCCGCGAGATCACGGGCCACCGCGAGCCCGAGCCCGGTCGAGTTCCGGCCGGAGACGGTCCGCTCGAAGACCCGGGAGCCCAGCTCCACCGGCACCCCCCGGCCCTCGTCCGTCACCTCGATCACCACCTGATTGCCGGTGGTACGGGTGCGCAGCGCCACCGTGCCCGCACCGTGCATCAGCGAGTTCTCGATCAGGGTGGCCAGCACCTGGGCCACCGCCCCGGGGGTGCCCACCGCGCGCAGCCCGGCCTTCCCCGAGTGCACCAGGGCCCGCCCCGAGCCCCGGTAGGCGGGCTTCCACTCCTCGATCTGCTGGAGCACCACCTCGTCGATGTCGAAGCCGACCGCCGAGCTGGAGCGGACGTCCCGGGAGTTCGTCAGCAGCCGCTGCACGACGTCCGTGAGCCGTTCCACCTGGGTGAGCGCGATCGCCGCCTCCTCCTGCACGGTGTCGCGGTCGTCGGCGGTGGCGATGATCTCCTCCAGCCGCATCGACAGCGCGGTCAGCGGGGTGCGCAGCTGGTGGGAGGCGTCGGCGGCCAGCCGGCGCTCGGCGGTGAGCATCCGGGCGATCCGCTCGGCGCTGCCGTCCAGCACGTCCGCCACCCGGTCCAGCTCGGCCACCCCGTAGCGGCGGTGGCGGGGGCGCGGATCGCCCGAGCCGAGGCGTTCGGCCGTCTCGGCGAGATCGGTCAGCGGGGCGGAGACCCGGGCGGCCTGCCGCACGGCGAGCAGCGCGGCGGCGGCCACCGCCAGCAACGACACCACCAGGATGATCATCAGAATGCGGGTGATCTCGTCGTCCACGATGCCGCGCGGCTGCTGCACGGTGACGGTCTCCCCGTTGACCCCGCTCTCCTCGGCGGTCAGCGCGTCGTCCTCGGCCGGCAGGCCCAGCGCGATGGGCGATCTGCCGGGCTGCTCGATGCGCACATGCCGGTCCTCGGGCACGAAGGAGGCCATCTTCGCGGCGGTGACCTGCTCACCCGCCGCGATCCGGCTCTCCACGACCGCCACCAGCCGGGCCGCCTCCGACTGGAGCCGATCCCGGGCGGTGGACTCGATGGAACGGGCCTCCACGAAGAACAGCGAGACACCGAAGACCGCGATGACGACCAGGACGACGGCGAGGGTGGAATTGATCAGACGGCGGCGCACGGGGCGGGGATCAGCTCTTCTCGAAACGGAAGCCGACGCCCCGGACGGTGGCGATGTAACGCGGGTTGGCGGCGTCGTCGCCCAGCTTCTTGCGCAGCCAGGAAATGTGCATGTCGAGGGTCTTGGTCGAGGACCACCAGGTGGTGTCCCACACCTCGCGCATCAGCTGCTCCCGGGTGACCACCCGGCCGGCGTCCCGGACCAGGACCCGCAGCAGATCGAACTCCTTCGCGGTCAGATGCAGCTCCTCCTCGCCCATCCAGGCACGGTGCGACTCCACGTCGATGCGGATGCCGTGCACGGCCGGGGCCGGTACGTTCTCGGCCGCGCCGCGCCGCAGCAGCGCCCGCACCCGGGCCAGCAGCTCGGCGAGCCGGAACGGCTTGGTCACGTAGTCGTCGGCACCGGCGTCCAGGCCGACGACGGTGTCCACCTCGTCCGCGCGGGCGGTCAGCACCAGGACGGGCAGGCCGAAGCCCTCGGTGCGCAGCCGGCGGCAGACCTCCAGGCCGTCCATGCCCGGCAGCCCGAGGTCGAGCACGACGAGATCGACGTCACCGCGCAGCCCGGCCCGCAGCGCGCCCGGCCCGTCCTCGCGCACCTCCACCTCGTACCCCTCGCGGCGCAGGGCGCGGGCCAGCGGTTCGGAGATGGAGGCGTCGTCCTCGGCGAGCAGTACTCGGGTCATGGGGCCGATGGTAGACCGCCCGGGGCGCCGCGCCCCGTGGGACGGTCCAGGTCGGTGCCGGTGAGCACTCAGGGGGCGGTGGGGGCCGCCAGCTCCGCCCACACCGTCTTGCCCGCCGGGCCGCCGTGGCCGGGGGCGGGGGCGGGGTCGCGGACCACGCCCCAGTCCAGGCTGAGCCGCTGCACGATGAACATGCCGTGCCCGCCGGGCCGCCCGGCGCGCCGGGCGAGATCGGGGGCGGGCAGTCCGCTGCCGCCGTCGCTGACCTCGACGCGCAGGATCTTGGGGCCGCAGCCCAGCCGCAGCTCGTCGGGGCCGCCGGCGTGCAGACACGCGTTGGTGACCAGTTCGGAGACGACCAGCAGGGCGTCCTCGGCGGCGGCCTGCGCCTCGGGGGTGGCGGCGGGCAGCCAGCCCCAGTCGTGCAGCGCCACCCGGGCGAACTCCCTGGCCCGCGGGACCACGCCGGAGGTGCCGACGAGCCGCAGCCGGCGGATCTGCGTCAGCGGTTCGATCTGCGCGGAGCGCTCCGTCCCGGATCCCGCGCCGTTCCCGCCGTGCTCGTCCGCCGGATACGGATGGGTCGTACTCACTGCACGCCTCCCTCGCCGCATCACCGCGTGCCGCCTCACCTGAGCCGCACGGACACATCGCCATGACTTGTCGTTGTGACATGTCGCCCTGACCTGCCGGCCGGTTCCCCGGCCGGCCGCCGGATGCATCACGATCGTCCGGCGTAGCGGGTCTCCTGCCCGGAAGGGCGGGGAGAACACCCGCCCGATCCGGGGAATAGTGTGACCTGCCGGAAGCCCTCCCGTACAGCGGGTCCTACCTGCGGGAACGGCGGGATCGCGGCGCGCTTCAGCTGCCGGGGAGAGCGGCGAGAGCGTCGTCCAGGCTGCTGTGGACGGTGAACACCGCGCCGGCGCCGGTGATCTCGAAAACGCGGGCCACCACGGGGCGCATCGCGGCCAGATGCACGCCGCCGCCCGCGGCCTCGGCGTCGATGCGGGTGGTGAGGAGCACATTGAGCCCGGTGGAGTCGCAGAACTCGAGAGCCGAACAGTCGATAACGATTCGGGAACATCCGTCCGCGACGCAGCCGTCGAGTGACTCACGCAACATTCCGGCGGAATGATGGTCGAGTTCACCGGCGGGCGAGACGACCGCCCCGGCGCCGATACGCCGCACATCGACCGTCAACTGGCGCCGGTTTCCGCTGTCCGGCATCGCGCGGTCCATGCAGCCCCCTTCAATTGGAATGGGCTTCCTGGGTGACTCCGAACCTTAGCCCGTTGCGACGCGGCTCAACACCCGAACAGGAGCGACATAGCCATCAATTCAGACATAGCGGACTTGCTATGTCCGCGGGAAGACGGGTAGGGCTAGATAAGCAACAGCAGTCCACGCCGGCTTTGGAGGCGCCGCACCTCGCAGTGCACGTCACGGCCTCGGCAGCCATATGCCGAAAAACTACGGAGGACACCACATGTCACCCGCCCCCCGGACAGCAGACCGGACCGAAGAACCGCAGACCGCTCCCGAGCAGCACACGGTGGCTTCACGCTCCGAGGTCCCCCCGCCTGTCCCGGAGAACCCGCACCAGCTGCTTCCGGAGATTCCCGAACCCCAGCGTTTCGACGAGATCGCCCCGATGGACGCGCGGGCGCTCTCCAAGGACCTCTTCGCCAGGCTGAAGGTCCTCGAAGAAGGAACACACGAGTACGCGTACGTCCGCAACACCCTGGTCGAGCTGAATCTCGCGCTGGTGAAGTTCGCCGCCTCGCGATTCCGCTCCCGCAGCGAGCCGATGGAGGACATCGTCCAAGTCGGCACCATTGGACTTATCAAGGCGATCGACCGATTCGAGGCGGACCGCGGCGTGGAATTCCCCACGTTCGCGATGCCCACCATCATCGGTGAGATCAAGCGTTTCTTCCGCGACACCTCCTGGTCGGTACGGGTGCCGCGACGGCTCCAGGAACTGCGGCTCGACCTGGCGAAGGCCGGCGACGAGCTGGCGCAGCAGCTGGACCGCTCCCCGACCGTCGCCGAACTCGCCGAGCGGCTGAAGATCAGCGAGGACGAGGTCGTGGAGGGCATGGCGGCCTCCAACGCCTACACCGCCAGCTCGCTGGACGCCCAGCCCGAGGAGGACGACGCCGAGGGCGCGCTGGCCGACCGGATCGGCTACGAGGACAACGGCCTGGAGGGCATCGAGTACGTCGAGTCCCTGAAGCCGCTGATCGCCGAACTGTCGCCCCGCGACCGCAAGATCCTCTCGCTGCGGTTCGTCGCCAACATGACGCAGTCCGAGATCGGCGAGGAACTGGGCATCTCCCAGATGCACGTCTCCCGGCTGCTCGCCAGGACCCTGCGCAGGCTGCGCAACGGCCTGATGACGGAGGACTGACGCACGACCGGCGCGCATGGCCCGGCCGGGCCGTAGGCTGGCAGCCATGAAGCTGCTGTCCGTCAACACCGGCCGGGCCCGCGTCGTTCCCTACACCGACACGGCCGGCGGCCTCACCGGCATCGACAAGCGCCCGGTGGCCGGCCCGGTCGCGGTGGCCGCCCCGGGCCCGCGCGGCGCCGGCGGCAGCGGCCTGGCCGGCGACGACGTGTGCGACCTGCGGCACCACGGCGGCGACGACCAGGCGGTGTACGTCTTCGCCCGCGAGGACCTGGACCGCTGGGAGAGCGTGCTGGGCCGCGCACTGTCCCCCGGCGTCTTCGGCGAGAACCTGACCACCAGCGGCATCGACGTCAGCGGCACCCTCATCGGGGAGCGCTGGCGGATCGGCGACGACCTCGTACTGGAGGCGACCGCGCCCCGCATCCCGTGCCGCACCTTCGCCGACTGGCTCGGCGAGCGCGGCTGGGTCAAGCGCTTCACCCAGGACGCCGCCCCGGGCGCGTACTTCCGGGTGCTGCGGCCCGGCAGCGTACGGGCCGGGGACCCGGTGCAGGTGCTGCACCGCCCCGACCACGAGGTGACGGTGTCCTTCCTCTTCCGCGCCCGCACCACCGCCCCCGAACTGCGCCCGCGCGTCATCGCGGCCGGCAGCGCCCTGTCGGCCGAGGAGCACGCCCGCGCCCTCGCCTGGGCCGAGCCGGCCCCGGCGCCCGGGGCCGCTTCCGCACCCGCGCAGGGAGCCGCCTCCGCGCCCGGGCCCGCGCCCGTCGGCTAGGGCGTTTCTTCCGGATCATCTCGCCGACCAGATGAAGATGGCGGCGAGGTGGAGTCCGGCGAGGTAGCTGGTTGCGGTCTTGTCGTAGCGGGTGGCCAGGCCGCGCCATTGCTTGAGCTTGTTGATGCAGCGTTCGACCGTGTTCCGCTGCTTGTATGCCTCGCGGTCGAGGGCCGGCGGGCGGCCGCCCAGCCTGCCGCGCCGTTTGCGGTTCGCGGCCTGGTCGGCTGGCTGGGGAATCACCGTCCGGATCCCACGCTGCCGCAGGTGGCTGCGGATCGCGCGGGACGAATACGCCTTGTCGGCCAGGACCACTTCCGGTGTGGTCCTGGGCCTGCCGATCGGCCGGGGCACC
>NZ_FPAB01000018.1 GCF_900116145.1 Streptomyces harbinensis
ATCGACTGGGTCACCGGCAACGCCTCCGGACCCTCCGTCGCCAACGTCAGCCTCGGCGGCGGCGCCGACACCACCCTCGACCAGGCCGTCCGCAACTCCATCGCGGCCGGGGTGACCTACGCGATCGCGGCGGGCAACAGCAACGCGAACGCTGCCAACTACTCGCCGGCCCGGGTCTCCGAGGCCATCACGGTGGGCGCCACCCAGAGCAACGACTCCCGCGCCAGCTACTCCAACTGGGGCGCGACGGTGGACATCTTCGCCCCGGGCACCAGCATCACGGCCGCCTGGCGCACCAGTGACACCGCCACCAACACCATCTCCGGCACCTCGATGGCGACCCCGCACGTCGCCGGTGTGGCCGCCCTCTACCTGGCCGACAACCCCGGTGCCACCCCGGCCCAGGTCTGGTCCGCGCTGGACTCCGCGTCCGTCACCGGCCAGGTCGGCAGCCCCGGCACCGGCTCCCCGAACAAGCTCCTCCAGGTCCCGTAAGCACCCTCCCGGGATCAGCGTTCACGTCTCTTCTCCGGTGCCCCGCCCGCCGCACGGCGAGCGGGGCACCGCCCGTGCTCCGTAAACTGGCCCGGCTCGCCGCCGTGTCCTCGGCCGGTCCGGCCGGGCCGTCAGCCGCAGCCCCGGGAGGAACCGCGCCATGACCCCCGCAGCCGCCTTTCCACTGGAACCCACCCCGATCCGGGTGCCCGACCAGGTGCTGGAGGACCTGCGGGCCCGGCTCGCCCTGACCCGTCCGCCACTGGACGAGGGGAACGAGGACTGGTCCTACGGCGTCCCGGCCGGGTACCTGCGGGAGCTGGTCGCCCACTGGCGGGACGGCTACGACTGGCGCGCGGCCGAGGCCGCCATCAACGCGTACGAGCACTACACGGTGCCCGTCGACGGCGTGCCGGTGCACTTCCTGCGCAAGCCGGGCACCGGCCCCGCCCCCGTACCGCTGATCCTCACCCACGGCTGGCCGTGGACGTTCTGGCACTGGTCGAAGGTCATCGACCGGCTCGCCGACCCGGCCGCCGACGGCGGCGACCCGGCCGACGCGTTCGAGGTGATCGTGCCCTCGCTGCCCGGCTTCGGCTTCCCCGGCCCGCTGACCGGCTTCCCGGACATCAACTTCTGGAAGGTGTCCGACCTCTGGCACATCCTCATGACCGAGACCCTGGGGTACGAGAAGTACGCGGCCGGCGGCTGCGACATCGGCGGCCTGGTCTCCAGCCAGCTCGGCCACAAGTACCCCGACGAGCTGTACGGCATCCACATCGGCTCCGGGCTGCCGCTCAGCTTCTTCAACGGCCCCCGCGCCTGGGACTTCGCCCGCAACAGCCCGCTGACCGACGACCAGCCCGCCGCCGTCCGCGCCCGCGTCGTGGAACTCGACCGCCGCTGGGCCCCGCACCTGGCCGTGCACATGCTGGACGGCGCGACCCTGGCCCACGGCCTCAGCGACTCACCCGCCGGGCTGCTGGCCTGGCTGCTGGAGCGCTGGAACGCCTGGAGCGACAACGGCGGCGACCTCGCCTCCGTCTTCACCCCGGACGAACTGCTCACCCACGCCACCATCTACTGGGTGAACAACTCCATCGCCACCTCGATGCGGTACTACGCCAACGCCAACCGCTACCCCTGGACCCCCGTCCACGACCGCACCCCGGTCGTCGAGGCACCGGTCGGCGTCACCCTCGTCGGCTACGAGAACCCGCCCGGGATCCACAGCGCAGAGGAGCGGGTGCGGGCGTTCGTGACCGGTCCGCAGTCCCGGTGGTTCCACCACGTCAATGTCACCGCCCACGACCGGGGCGGCCACTTCATCCCCTGGGAGAACCCGGACGCCTGGGTGGCGGACCTGCGGCGCACCTTTCGGGGCCGCAGGCCCTGACGGCGCGGGTCAGTAGGTGGTGGGCACGGCCAGCGCCGGGTCGGCGGTCCACTTGGTGGTGCCGGGCTCGTCCACCAGGACCGGCGCGTCCAGCGGCAGGCCGACCGGGTCGCTCGGGTCGTCGAGGATGCCGATGATCAGCTGCTCGTACTCGGCGCCGTGCTCGTCGCCGGTGGTCTTGGGCTGGATGCCGGCGTAGGCGACGGTGTCGCCGGAGAGCTGGATGTCCTCGGAGGCGCCCTGCTCGATCTGGAAGGCGTGGCTGTCCTCGGCGGAGCCGAACGCGGCGACCGGGTAGGTGCCGTACAGGTAGCAGGTGATGCCCTCGTTGGCCTGCGCGGTGACCAGCAGATAGCCGCCGGCCTGGCTCTCCTCGCTGACGGTGAAGGTCAGATCGGTGGTGCCGCAGACCTGCTCGACGGGGTTGCCCTCGCCGTCGCCCGAGCCCTCGGGTGCGGTGTCATCGGAGCCGGAGTCGCCGGCCCCGGC
Organism: Streptomyces harbinensis; assembly: GCF_900116145.1. Taxonomy (GTDB): domain Bacteria; phylum Actinomycetota; class Actinomycetes; order Streptomycetales; family Streptomycetaceae; genus Streptomyces; species Streptomyces carpaticus. The sequence goes on from NZ_FPAB01000018.1 coordinate 2,381, forward strand.
CGAGTCGGAGGTGTCCGCACCGCTGTCGACGACCTCGTCCTCACAGGCGGTGAGGGTGGCGGTCAGGGCCGCCGCGGCCGTGATGGCCAGGGCCAGGCGGGCGGTACGGGGGGCGCGGCGGGTACGCATGGAAGTCTCCGTTGCCGTGGGGGGTTTCGTGCGCTGTCCGGTCGGGACGCCACCACCCTAGGGGCGGAACGATCATCGACCGATCCCACGGATGTCCGGGTTCTGTCTCGGCGCCCCCTGCCCGGCGGCCCGGCGGCCGGGGCGGCCGGGCCGCCTACCGTCACGGCGCCGGCCGCCGCCCGCCGGCCGCCTCACCGGCCTCCGGGATGTCCTGCGCAGCGGTCTCCGGCACGGCCTGCGGTACGGCGGCGTCCCCGTCGCCCCCGGCCCGCTCGCCGTCCCGTGGCCCGGGACGGCTGCCGACCGCCGGGGCGAGGAAGATCGCCCCGATCACGCACACCAGCACCACGACCATGGCGCCGCGCAGCCCGTAGTGCTCGCCGAGGAAGCCGAGTCCGGGCGGCCCGACCAGGAAGGCGGTGTAGCCGATGATGGAGGCCAGGCTGACCCGGGCGGCCGGGTTGGGCCCGGACTCGCCGGCCGCCGAGAGCGCCAGCGGGAAGCCGAGCGAGGCGCCGAGCCCCCACAGCAGGACCGCGCAGCCCGCCAGCACCGGGTTGCCGGCGAAGATCACCAGGGCGAGCCCGGCGGCCCCCGAGACGGCGCTGGCCCGCATCACGGTGGCCCGGCCGAAGCGGTTGACCAGGACCGTGCCGCTGAACCGGCCGGTGGCCATGGCGGCGGCGAAGCCCGCGTACATCACCGAGCCGAGCGAGGCGTCCAGGCCGTGGCCGTCGACCATGAGCAGCGGCAGCCAGTCGTTGGCCGCGCCCTCCGCGAGCGCCATGGCCAGCACGACGCCGCCGATCAGCAGCAGCCGGGTGTCCCGCCACACCGGGCTCGCCGCGCCCGCCCCGCCGTCCGCCGTCCCGGGGCCGGCCGCCTCCCGCCGGCCGACGCCGGCCGGGATGCCGCCGAAGGCCCCGATGAGGATCACCGCGGCGACCGAGGCGACGGCCAGCAGGTGCCACTGCACCGGCAGCCGGGTGGCGGTGCAGACGATGCCGAGCGTGGCGCCGATCGCCGTGCCCAGGCTGAAGAAGCCGTGCAGCGCGGGCAGCACCGCCCGCCCCGTGATCCGTTCGATCTCGGCGCCCTCGACGTTCAGCGCCACCTCGCCGGAGCCCATCCCGGCCCCGAACAGCGCCAGCCCCAGGGTGACCACCGGCGCGGCCCCGGACAGGGTGCCCATGCCGATGGTGACCAGGCTCACCACCACCAGCACGGTGCCGAGGCCCACCACCGGCCGGGTACCGTACCGGGCCACCAGCGCCCCGGAGCTGAGGATGCCCAGCATGGAGCCGACCGAGAGGCCGAAGAGGATCAGCCCCATCTGCCCGGTCGAGGCGCCCAGCGCGTCCCGGATGTCGGGGGTGCGGGTCACCCACGAGGAGATCGACAGGCCGGGGAGGAGGAAGAGCAGGAAGAGAGACCGACGGCGGCGGCGCGTGGCGAGATCCACGGAAGGGGTCCTTAGCAATGAGTACGCGGCACGGTGGCCGGACCGGTCCGACCACCGAGTGTACGAATGTACACTCCCGGCCGCGCCGGCGAAATGGCCTTGTTCCGGCCGGAACCCGCACCCTGGGACTACAGCGCCGAGGCCACCGCCGCCCGCACCCCGGCCGCCTCCCGCTCCCGCCCCGGATGCACCCGGTTCGTCAGCAGCACCAGCACCGTGCCCGAGCGCCGGTCCACCACCACACTCGTCCCCGTGAACCCGCAGTGCCCGAATGTCTCCGGCGACGCCAGCGTCCCCATGTACGCCGGCCGGTCGCGCTCCCAGCCCGGCCACAGCGCCGCGTACTCCGGCGCCAGCACCCGCACACCCCCGTACCGGCCGCCGTCCAGCAGCACCTGCCCCAGCACCGCCACCTCCCGCGCCGTCGCGAAGATCCCCGCGTGCCCGGCCACCCCGCCCAGCAGGAACGCCTTCTCGTCGTGCACCTCGCCGCGCACCACCCCGCGCCCCGTCCACGGCTGGTACTCCGTCGCCGCGCAGCGCGCCGCCCGCCCCGGGTCTCGCCCGGGCCGGTACCCGGTGTCCACCAGCCCCAGCGGCCCGGTGAACCACCGCTCCAGCAGCACATCGAGCCCGGCACCCGCCGCCCGCTCCACCGCCACCCCGGCCGTGATCAGCCCCAGGTCCGAGTACCGCTGCCCCTGCCCCGGCGGATACTGGGGCGGCTGCCCCAGCGCCGCCGCCAGCCGCGCCGCCCGGGTCGGATACGGCGCCAGATCCAGATCGGCGGCCATCCCGCCGGTGTGCGCCAGCAGCTGACGCAGCGTCGCCCGCCCCGCCCCCGGCGCCACCTCCGGAACGTAACCCTCCACCGGCGCGTCCAGCTCCAGCAGCCCCTCCTGCGCCGCCCGCGCCACCAGCAGCCCCGTGTACAGCTTCGTCAGCGACGCCAGATCGAAGACCGTGTCCACCGTCATCGGCACCCGCCGCGCCTGCGGCAGCTCCACCACGCCGCCCGGCCCGGCGCCCCAGCCCACCGCCGTGCCCCCGGCCTCGGCCACCACCGTCTCGCCGCCGCGCACCACCCACAGCACGAACCCGGGACGCGCGCACCGACGCGCCACCGCCACCACCTCCGGCAGCGGTGCCATCAGCTCTCCCGGTGCACCTTCGTGTTGGACACCTGGGCGCGCGGCCTGACCACCAGCAGGTCCACGTTCACATGCTGCGGCCGGGTCACCGTCCACGCGATGGTGTCCGCCACGTCATCGGCGGTCAGCGGCTGCGCCACCCCCGCGTACACCTGCGCGGCCCGCTCGGGGTCCCCGCCGAACCGGTTCAGCGAGAACTCCTCCGTCGCCACCATGCCCGGCGCGATCTCGATCACCCGCACCGGCTCGCCCACCAGCTCCAGACGGAGCGTCTCGGTCAGCGCGTGCGTCCCGTGCTTGGCCGCCACATAGCCGCCACCGCCCTCGTACGTACCGTGCCCGGCCGTCGAGGACACCACCAGCACCGTGCCCGCGCCGCTCGCGATCAGCGCCGGCAGCAGCGCCTGCGTCATGTGCAGCACGCCCAGCACATTGACCTCGTACATCGCGCGCCAGTCGGCCGGATCGCCCTGCGCCACCGGGTCCAGGCCCAGCGCGCCGCCCGCGTTGTTGACCAGCACGTCCACCCGCTCCAGCGAGCCCGCGAACGCGTCCACCGCCGCCCGGTCCGTCACATCCAGCGGATACGCCACCGCCGCGTGCCCGGCCGCCGACAACTCCTCCGCCAGCGCCTCGATCCGCTCGGCCCGGCGCGCCGTCAGCACCACCCGGTACCCGGCCGCCGCCAGCCGCCGCGCCGCGGCGGCACCGATCCCGCTGCTGGCCCCGGTCACGACGGCCGTGGATCCCTGGGCGACGGTGCTGGTCATGGTGCCTCCTGCTGACGTCCTCGCGTGTGCTGCCCTCAGCCTGCCAGCCGCCGCGCCGCTTCGGTCGCCCAGTAGGTGAGAATCACATCGGCACCGGCCCGCTTGAACGCCATCAGCGTCTCGTCGATCGCGCGTTCCCGCTCGATCCAGCCGCGCTCCGCCGCCGCCTCGACCATCGCGTACTCACCGGAGATCTGGTACGCGGCCACCGGCACGTCCACCACCGCCGCCACCCGGGCCAGCACGTCCAGGTACGGCAGCCCGGGCTTGACCATCACCGCGTCCGCGCCCTCGGCCAGGTCCAGCGCCAGCTCGCGCAGCGCCTCCCGCCCGTTCGCCGGATCCTGCTGATACGTCTTGCGGTCCCCGCGCAGCGAGGAGTTCACCGCCTCGCGGAACGGCCCGTAGAACGCCGAGGCGTACTTCGCGGTGTACGCCAGCTGCGACACGTCGTGGTACCCGGCCGCGTCCAGCGCCGCCCGGATCACCCCGACCTGACCGTCCATCATCCCGGACGGGCCCAGCATGTGCGCGCCGGCCTCCGCCTGCGCCACCGCCATCTCGGCGTACCGGGCGAGCGTGGCGTCGTTGTCGACCCGGCCGTGCTCGTCCAGCACCCCGCAGTGCCCGTGATCGGTGAACTCGTCCAGACAGGTGTCCGCCATCACCACCAGGTCGTCGCCGACCTCGGCCCGCACCGCGCGCAGCGCCCGCTGGAGGATTCCGTCCGGGTCGGTGCCTTCCGAACCGACCGCGTCCTTGACCTCCGGCACCCCGAACAGCATGATCCCGCTGACCCCGGCCGCCGCCGCGTCGGCGGCGGCCTTCCGCAGCGAGTCCAGGGTGTGCTGCACCACGCCCGGCATCGACGAGATCGCCACCGGCTCCGCGATGCCCTCCCGGACGAACGCCGGCAGCACCAGATCGGCCGGCCGCAGCGTGTGCTCGGCCACCATGCGGCGCATCGCCGGGGTGGTCCGCAGTCGGCGCGGACGCACCGCCGGGAAGCCGCCGGATGCAGAACCGTATCCGCTCAACCGGTCGCTCATGACGTACGGGCCCTCCGTCGCTGCGGACGCTTCTCGCTCGGCCGCTTCAGCACCTCACCGGCCTCCAGGGCCGCCGCCCGGCGCTGCTCCCCGTACTGGGCCAGCGCCTCGGCCAGCGCGTGCACCGACGGCTCGGGCGCCAGTACGTCCACCCGCAGCCCGTGCTCCTGCGCGGTCTTCGCCGTCGCCGGGCCGATGCACGCGATCACCGTCACATTGTGCGGCTTGCCCGCGATCCCGACCAGGTTCCGCACCGTGGACGAGGAGGTGAACAGCACCGCGTCGAACCCGCCGCCCTTGATCGCCTCCCGGGTCTCGGCCGGCGGCGGCGAGGCGCGCACCGTCCGGTACGCCGTCACGTCGTCCACCTCCCAGCCCATCTCGACCAGGCCCGCCACCAGCGTCTCGGTGGCGATGTCGGCCCGCGGCAGGAACACCCGGTCGATCGGGTCGAACACCGGGTCGTACGGCGGCCAGTCCTCCAGCAGCCCGGCGGCCGACTGCTCGCCGCTGGGCACCAGGTCCGGGCGCACCCCGAAGTCGATCAGGGCCCGGGCGGTCTGCTCACCGACCGCAGCCACCTTGATCCCGGCGAACGCCCGCGCGTCAAGACCGTACTCCTCGAACTTCTCCCGGATCGCCCGCACCGCGTTCACCGAGGTGAACGCGATCCACTCGTAGCGCCCGGTCACCAGGCCCTTGACCGCCCGGTCCATCTGCTGCGGGGTACGCGGCGGCTCCACGGCGATCGTCGGCACCTCGCTGGGCACCGCGCCGTAGGACCGCAGCTGCTCCGAGAGCGAGGCCGCCTGCTCCTTCGTCCGCGGCACCAGCACCTTCCAGCCGAACAGCGGCTTGGACTCGAACCACGCCAGCTCATCGCGCCGGGCGTTCGCCCCGCGCTCGCCCACGACGGCTATCACCGGCCGGTCGCCCTCCGGCGAGGGCAGCACCTTCGCCGACTTCAGCGTCCGCTCCACCGTGCCCAGCGTCGCCGACCAGGTCCGCTGCCGGGTCGTGGTGCCCGCGATCGTCACCGACACCGGGGTGTCGGGCTTGCGGCCCGAGGAGATCAGCCGCGCGGCCGTGCCGGCCACCGTCTCCAGCACCGCCGACACCACCACCGTGGCGTCGCTCGCGCCGACCTCCGTCCAGCACCGCTCGTCGGCGGTCGCCGCGTCCACGAACCGCACATCGGTGCCCTCGGGATCACGCAGCGGCACCCCGGCGTACGCGGCCACGCCCACGGCGTGCGCGATGCCCGGCACCACCTCGAAGGTGATGCCCTCGGCGGCCAGCGCCAGCATGTCGGCGGTGGCGTCCGTGTCCATACCGGGGTCACCGGCGACCGCACGGACCACCCGCTTGCCGCTGCGCGCGGCCCGCATGACAAGATCGGCGGCATCACTCGCCGTGGTGGCGAGAGCGCCGTTCTGCAGCGGGGTGTCCGTCCCCGGCCGCAGATGCGCGCGCACCACGTCGTACGCCCGTGGCTCGGCGACCAGGACATCGGCCCGGGCGAGCGCCTCCACGGCGCGCAGGGTCAGCAGGCCCGGATCGCCCGGTCCGGCCCCGAGAAAGGTGACGTGCCCTTGGTACGGACCGGAGTGACCGGCCGGCTGGGCCGCCAGGATGCGTGCGGCGGTGGGGCTCAATGTGCTCGCTCCCCCATCAGACCGGCCGCGCCCTTGGCGAGCATCTCCCGGGCGAGTTCGGCACCCACACGTTCTGCGTGGGCCACCGCCTCGGCGGGCGACGCCGGTACGGGACCGGTGGTGGACAGCTGCACCAGCGAGGTGCCGTCGGTGGTGCCGACGACGCCGCGCAGGCGCATTTCGGTGACATCCCGCTCGTCCGTCCGCAGATCGGCCAGCGCACCCACGGGTGCGCTGCAACCGGCCTCCAGGACCGAGAGCAGGGTTCGCTCGGCGGTGACGGCGACCCGGGTGTGCGGGTCGTCCAGCTCCGCGAGCTGGGCGGCGAGCTCCGCGTCGGACGCGGCGCACTCCACCGCCAGTGCCCCCTGGCCGGGGGCGGGCAGGACTGTGTCGGGCGGCAGGAAGTCGGTGATCTCCGCTTCCCGCCCCAGTCGGTGCAATCCGGCGGAGGCGAGCACGACGGCATCGAGTTCGCCGCCACGCACGTACCCGATCCGGGTGTCGACATTCCCCCGGATCGCGACCGTGTCCAACTCGCAACCCAGCGAGCGGGCCCACGCCTGGAGCTGCGCCATCCGGCGCGGCGAGCCGGTACCGACCCGGGCGGTGCCGTTCTCCACCAGCAGCGCCTCGAAGGTCAGCCCGTCCCGGGCGACCAGCGCGTCGCGCACATCGGCCCGCACCGGGACGGCCGCCAGGGCCAGCTCGGGCGGCTGCGCGGTCGGCAGGTCCTTCAGCGAGTGGACGGCGAAGTCGATCTCCCCGGCCACCAGCGCGTCGCGCAGCGCCGACACGAAGACCCCGGTACCACCGATGGTGGCCAGCGCCTCCCGGGAGACATCACCGTAGGTGGTGATCTCCACCAGCTCCACCGGTCGCCCGGTGCGGGCTCGGACCTGGTCCGCGATCATCCCGGACTGCGCCATCGCGAGGGCGCTGCGCCGGGTGCCGAGCCGCAGGGCCCGGGTGGGGGTGGTCATGACCGCTCCTGTTCCGCGTTACGTCTGGTGCTGCCGGTGCCGCTGGTGGCGGCGGCCGGCTGCGGGTCGAGATCGAACAGCTCACGCAGCGCGGCGGCGTAGTCGGCGCCGCCGGGCTCCCCCGCCAGTTCCTTGACCCGGACGGTCGGCGCGTGCAGCAGCTTGTCCACCACGCGGCGCACCGCGTGGGTGACCTCCGCGCGTTCCTTCTCGCCGAGGCCCGGCAGCCGGCCGTGCAGCCGCGCCAGCTCGCTGGAGACCACGTCGGCGGCCATCGCGCGCAGGGCGACGACGGTCGGGGTGATGTAGGCGGCGCGCTGGGCGGCGCCGAAGTCGGCGACCTCCTCGGCGACGATGTCCCGCACGGCCTGCACATCGGCGGCCATCGGGGCGTCCGCCGAGGCGGCGGCCAGCGACTCGATGTCGACGAACCGCACCCCGGGCAGCCGGTGCACGGCGGCGTCGATGTCGCGCGGCATCGCCAGGTCGAGCAGCGCCGGCTCCCGCTGGTCCGCGCGCCGCTCGCGCAGCGCGCCCGCCACGGCCTGCGCGGTCAGCACCAGGCCGGTGGCGCCGGTGCACGAGATGACGAGATCGGCCAGGGCCAGCTCGGCGGTGATGGAGATGGCGTTGATGGGCACCGCCCGCGCGCGCGGCCCGCGCGCCGCGGCCCGCTCGGCGCAGCCGGACCCGACCGGGCACCCGGGGTCGCCGCAGTCCGCGCCGGCCCCCGGCTCCCCGGTGTGCTCGGGCGCGGGCGCCGCCGTCTGGGCGTCCAGCGAGGCGGCCAGCCGTTCGGCGCGCTCCAGCGTCCTGTTGGCGATCACCAGTTCGGCCACGCCGGCGCGCGCGAGGGTCGCCGCGGCCAGCGACGACATCGACCCGGCGCCGATCACCAGCGCCCGCAGCCCGCGCACCCACGACATGTCCGGCTGCCCGGCGTCCCCGGACGCCTGCGCCGGCACCACCGCGGGTGACCCGGGACCGGCCGCCGGGGCCAGTGCCTGGCCGGCGGATCTTGGCGGGCCCTCGACGCCGGCTACGGCCATCTGCTGCGTTGTCGCATCGTCCGAATACGACCCGGTATGAGGACGACGCTCCGCCTTGCAGCTGACCGCATCCGACGACGAGGGCTGATCCACCAAGACCCGCCGGCCAGGCCCTAGCTGCCCCAGGCCGAACGTCACCAGCGACTGCCCGGCCCGGTCGATACCGGTCTCGCTGTGCGCCCGCTTGCCGACCCGCAGCGCCCGCTGGAACAGCTCGTTCAGCTGCCGGCCCGCGCTCTGCTCGTCCTGCGCCAGGGCCAGCGCGTCCTTCAGCTGCCCCAGGATCTGGCCCTCGCCGACCACCATCGAGTCGAGCCCGCAGGCCACGGTGAACAGATGCGTGACGGCCTCGTCCCCGTACCGCGCGTAGAGGTACGGATCCAGCTCGTCGGGACCGACCCCGCCGTAGCGCGCCAGCATCCCGGACAGCTCGGCGATCCCCGCGTGGTACCGGTCCACGTCCGCGTACAGCTCGATCCGGTTGCACGTCGACAGCACCGCCGCCTCCAGCACCGGCTCGGCCGCCAGCAGCTCGTGCAGCAGCCCGGCACGCGCCCCGGGGGCGATCGCCGCCCGCTCCAGGACGCTCACCGGCGCGCTGCGGTGACTCACTCCGACCACGAGCAGCGTCATGCCGGCATCACCGCCGGGATGTCACCATCGGGCCCCGGGCCCTCGCCGCGCCGCGCGCCACCCGCGCCACCGCCCGTACCCCCGGCGGCCGGCGCCGGGCGCTCGGGCCCGCGCAGCCCGCGCGACAGCTCGTCGGCGGCCTTGCGCTGCTCGTGGAAGGCGAGGATCTGGAGCTCTATCGACAGATCCACCTTGCGCACGTCCACCCCCTCCGGCACCGAGAGCACCGTCGGGGAGAAGTTCAGGATGGAGGTGACCCCGGCCCCCACCAGCCGGTCGCACACCTGCTGCGCCGCGCCCGCCGGGGTGGTGATGACACCGATCGACACCCCGTTGGTGTGCACGATCGACTCCAGTTCGTCCACGTGCCGCACCCCGATGCCCGCGACCTGCTTGCCGGTCATCTTCGGGTCGGCGTCGATCAGCGCCGCGACCCGGAAGCCGCGCGAGGCGAAACCGCCGTAGTTGGCGAGCGCCGCGCCGAGATTACCGATGCCGACGATGACCACGGGCCAGTCCTGGGTGAGCCCGAGTTCGCGCGAGATCTGGTACACGAGATACTCGACGTCGTACCCCACGCCCCGGGTGCCGTAGCTGCCGAGGTAGGAGAAGTCCTTGCGCAGCTTCGCCGAGTTCACCCCGGCCGCGCCGGCCAGCTCCTCGGAGGAGACCGTCGGCACCGAGCGCTCGGAGAGCGCGGTCAGCGCTCGCAGATACAGCGGAAGCCGGGCGACAGTCGCCTCGGGGATTCCTCGGCTGCGCGTCGCCGGTCGGTGGTTTCGGCCAGTTGCCACGGTGCTCCTGCCGGTCGAGCCAAGCGGAGAGCGGTCGCGTACGGCGCACGCGCCGAGACCGCCCCGTCGCGCCAAGGCTATGCCTTTGTGAACGCGTGCACAAAGATGGTGTCCGCTTTGTCCGCCCAAAGTGACCGGTGCCACATACGCCAACAGGGACACCTGGTCACACTCCTCACGTATGTACACCGGAACGGAAAAAACGACCCCGCATGCTAAACCAAACCGGGCTCAAGCTCCCAACGCGCGGCGCAGCCGCCCGGCGTCCACCCGCCAGAAATCGTGCTGCTCACCGTCCACCAGCACCACCGGGATCTGCTCCCAGTACCGCCGGTACAGCTCCTCGTCCACGGTGATGTCCCGCTCCTCCCAGGCCGCCCCGGTCTCCGCGCACACCGCCGCCACCACCTCGCGGGCGGCGTCGCACAGATGACAGCCGGGTTTTCCGATCAGCGTGACCGTCCGCTCCCGGGGAGGACGGGGGGACGTGCGGGACGTACGGCGCAGCAGGGGTGTCATGCCGCCCATTGTGCCGCGCACGGCAATCCGGGCGACATGCCCGCGCCACCGGGACCCCGCGCGCGACTGGCTATCCTCGGTGCCATGGCAAGCTCGCCGCTGGACCAGCCCGCCGAGCGCGGAACCGTGGATCGCGAAGACCGGGCCACCGGCGCGGCCGGCCGGCTGGCGCGGCTGGCCCGGGGCCGCTGGCCGCGCCGTGCGAACGCGCCGACCCGGCGCAGTGAACTGGCGGGCGAGGCAGCCGCCGAAGCGGCCGACGAGACGGTGGCCGAGCCCGAGTTCCCGGTGCGCGGGGACGTACGGGCGGCGGCCTTCTTCGACCTCGACAACACGGTGATGCAGGGCGCGGCGCTCTTCCACTTCGGGCGCGGCCTGTACAAGCGGAAGTTCTTCAGCGGCAGGGACCTGGCCCGCTTCGCCTGGCAACAGGCGTACTTCCGGCTGGCCGGCGCGGAGAACGCCGGACACATGGCGGACGCCCGCGACAGCGCGCTCTCCATCGTCAAGGGCCACAAGGTGGCCGAGCTGGTGGCGATGGGCGAGGAGATCTACGACGAGTACATGGCCGGCCGCATCTGGCGCGGCACCCGGGCGCTGGCCCAGGCCCACCTGGACGCCGGACAGCGGGTGTGGCTGGTGACGGCGGCCCCGGTGGAGACGGCCACCATCATCGCCCGGCGGCTCGGGCTGACCGGCGCGCTGGGCACGGTGGCCGAGTCGGCCGGCGGCGTCTACACCGGCCGGCTGGTCGGTGAGCCGCTGCACGGCCCGGCCAAGGCGATGGCCGTCCGCGCCCTGGCGGAGCGCCAGGAGCTGGATCTGGAGCGCTGCGCGGCGTACAGCGATTCGGCGAACGACATCCCGATGTTGTCTCTTGTCGGTTATCCCTACGCGATCAATCCCGACAGCAGGTTGCGCGCGCACGCCCGCAAGCACGGCTGGCGGGTGCGCGACTACCGGACGGGCCGCAAGGCGGTACGGATCGGGGTGCCGGCCGCGGCGGGCGCCGGGGCGGTGGCGGGCGGCACAGTGGCCGCGCTGGCACTGCGGCGCCGACGGCGCTGACGGCTCCGTCCCCGGACGCGCCCCCGTGCGCCAGGCGCATTCCGGCCCTTTACCCCGGCCGCGTGCCGGCCAGTCGTCCGACCGGCCATCGGTCAGATTCGTTCATCCAGCGATCGGATCGAAGCATCGGCCGATCAGTTCTTCCATGGCGTTGGGTAGCGCGCCGACAACATCACGTAACTCTTCAAACCTAATCGGCGATTTTCGCAACTACGCGTAGCACGCCAAGTACGAAGCGTTATTCTCCTCAGACGCATTCCGGTCCCCAGGCGTCTCCCCCCAGGTGTCGGCTGACGGACCCCGCACCACTGCACGTGTCGGAAGCTCTGCCTCTGGGAGTCCCGTGTACCCACACGTCGGGGTTGACACCTCGGGCCTGGCTACGCTGCGCACGACGGTCTTCGGCCGACTGCGCGTCCTCGTCCCTCCCGCGTACGCCATGCCCGCCCTCACCGCCGCACCTGTCCCCGCCGGCCCCGCCTATGTCCTCGCCGATGGCACCGCCGGCACCACCTCCGCCTCAGCGACCCCCGTCCCCACCACCCCCACCAGCCCCGCGGCCACCCCCGCCGCCTCCCCCAGCACCGGCCGGCGCGTCCCGCGCGGCGGCGCCGCCCGCCGCCCCGCCGCCGACAGCGACAGCCGGCGCATGATGGACCTCGTCGAACGCGCCCAGGCCGGCGAGTCCGAGGCCTTCGGCAGCCTCTACGACCACTACTCCGACACCGTCTACCGGTACATCTACTACCGCGTCGGCGGCCGGGCCACGGCCGAGGACCTCACCAGCGAGACCTTCCTGCGCGCCCTGCGCCGCATCGGCACCTTCACCTGGCAGGGCCGCGACTTCGGCGCCTGGCTGGTCACCATCGCCCGCAACCTGGTCGCCGACCACTTCAAGTCGAGCCGCTTCCGGCTGGAGATCACCACCGGCGAGATGCTCGACGCCAACGAGGTCGAGCGCAGCCCCGAGGACTCCGTCCTGGAGAGCCTGTCCAACACCGCGCTGCTGGAGGCCGTCCGCAAGCTCAACCCCCAGCAGCAGGAGTGCGTCACCCTGCGCTTCCTCCAGGGCCTGTCGGTCGCCGAGACCGCCCGCGTCATGGGCAAGAACGAAGGGGCCATCAAAACGCTGCAATACCGCGCGGTGCGCACCCTCGCCCGGCTCCTGCCGGACGACGCCAGGTAGCGAACCGCCCCCGCGCCCGGCCCCGTTGGGCGCCGAACGTCACCAGTCAACGGCGAACAGTAACATTATCTTCCAGCCGTAACCCGAGTGCCCGTCCGCTCGTTGTCGAGTTCGCAGACTCCCTACAACCGGCACCGCCACCCCACTATCACTCGAACGGGTGATACCGGTGGCGACCGGCAACCATCCATCCGCACCGGGGAGTCGACCGTGCTGACGAGAGGAGGTGCCGCCCGTGATCGGATCCGTGCCAGCCGGCCGACGCGCCCAGGAATTCGCCCAGGCCGTCGAGGAGCCCCGGCCGGACGAGGCGGCCGCGGCGGGCGGGCCCGATGAGGCACCGCCGGCCGACAGGCCCGAGCAGGCCGCCCTGCTGTCCGTGGCGGACCGGCTGACCGCCCTGCCCCGGCCCGAGCTGAGCGCCGAGACCAAAACGGTGCAGCGCGCCCAGCTGATGGCCGCCATGGAAACCGCCTTCGCCGCCCGCCGCGGCGAGGACCGGGTCCCCGACCAGCCCGCCGCCGCCAGAACCGGCCGCGGCGCCCACCGCGCGCCACCGCTGAGCGCCCTCGGCCGGCTGCGCCCCCGCAGCCGGCTCACCAAGGGCCTCGCCGCCGGCGGCCTGTCCATGGGCGTGGCGGCGGGCGCGCTCGGCGGCGCCGCCGTCGCCAGCACCAACGCACTCCCCGGCGACACCCTCTACGGCCTCAAACGCGGCATGGAGGACCTGCGCCTCGACTTCGCCGACGGCGACACCGCCCGGGGCCAGCTCTACCTCGACCACGCCTCCACCCGGCTCCACGAGGCCCGCCGCCTCCTGGACCGCGGCCGGGCCGGCGACCTCGACCACGAGCAGCTGCACGAGATCCGCACCACCCTCAGCAGCATGGCCGACAACGCCTCCCAGGGACACCGGCTGCTCAGCCAGGTCTACGAGGCCGACGGCTCGCTCGACCCGCTCCAGACGCTGTCGTCCTTCGCCGAGGGCCACCGCGAGACCTGGGACCTGCTGCGCGGCAAGCTCCCCGCCCAGCTGTGGGACATCGGCGAGGAGGTGACCTCCGTCTTCGACGCGATGGACGACGAGATCATCCCGCTGCGCACCCTGCTCCCCCGGGAGCCGGAACACTCGGCCGCCGCCGACCCCGGCACCGGCGACGAGCAGCCGGACGCCCCCTCCGCCGCAGAGGCGCCCCGTACGCCCGACTCCGGCACCACCGAACCCCCCAGCGCCTCCGAGGACCCGGAGACCCCCGAGCACGGCCAGGAGAGCCCTTCCACGGCCGGCGAGGAGCCCCAGGGGCTGCTGGGCGGCACCGGACTGCTCAACCCGGCCGCCCCCACCCCGGGGACGGACGAGGACGGCGACGCGGCCACCGGCCCGCTCGGCCCGCTGCCCCAGCCGGATGTCACCATCCCGCCGCTGGTGCAGGACCTCCTGCCGGGCCTCGGTCTGGACGTGAAGAACGCCGAATAGCCCCGCGGGGACAACCCCGCCGGGAAACAGGCAGCACGAAACGGCCCGGCGGCCGGTGCACCGCACCGGCCGCCGGGCCGCCGCCGTATCGGGCGGCTCGCACGGACCGCGGCATGCGTCGGCCCTCCCATCCGTATGACGGGAGGGCCGGTTCAGCCGCGCTCGCTCACTTCTTGTTGCGGCGCTGCACGCGAGTGCGCTTCAGCAGCTTGCGGTGCTTCTTCTTCGCCATCCGCTTGCGCCGCTTCTTGATAACAGAGCCCACGACTTACCCTCGCTCACTTCGATGACTCGGTGCGGGGCGTCCGAGCCCACACGACCTACATGGGGGTCAGCCTACCGGTCACCGGGTGATACGGGTAAATCGAGGGCCTAGCGGGCCTTCTCCCGGCCCGCCATCAGGCGCTTTCCACTCCCACAAAGGATTCCCGCAGGTACTCGTGGACGGCCTGCTCGGGGACCCGGAAGGACCTTCCCACCCGGATCGCGGGCAGATGACCGGCGTGCACCAGGCGGTACACGGTCATCTTCGACACTCGCATCACCGCGGCGACCTCCGCCACGGTCAGGAACTTGGCCTCGCTCAGAAGCCTTTCACCAGCAGCCATGTCACACCTGACCTTCCGCACATGTCGGGCACCGGCTTCCCCTCCGGTGACTCCCTCTCGCAAGTGCGCTCCTCCCCAGATTAGGGGCGGGTGATGCGAGTGGGGAAGAGGTGCCTCAACCGGCCGTTTACCACCAAGCTGACAGAGAAGTCCGATTGCGCCGATAGCGCATCAGGGGCTCTCGGGCGCAAGCCGGGGCCACATCCGTGGAAGCCGGCCCCCTCCACCGGGGTCTCCCGGCCCGCCACCGGACCGCCCGCCCCCGTCCGGACCCACCCCGCACCCCTACCCCCGCACGCCCCGCACTCACCCGCCAACACCGCGTGTGGCCTGCGGGCTTGGGCCCCGCCCCGCCCCACGGGGCGGCCGGTACGGCGGGGAGCCGGAGCAGTTGTGTGCGCCGGGGGCGTGCTGGGGCGTGGGTGACAACCTGCCGTGCGCCCACCCGGAGTTCCCGCGCCCCGGGCCGGAGCGCGCGCGGTGGGCGTCGTATCCGCAAAGGGGGCGTTCGGTCGATGATCGGCCGCCGCACCGGGGGGAGCCGGACACCGCACCTCGTGCGGGAGGTACGGGATCAGCTGGCGTAGTACCGGGGCGGCGCGGGCCGCCGGCGGCCCGTCAGGGCAGCAGTCCGCGCAACGGGAACACCGCGCGCCGGGTGGCGAGCACGGCCTGGTCCACCGGGTCGGCCGGGTCGTAACCGCCCTCCCAGCCGGGCCACCGCGGGGTACGGCCGTCGGTCATCCGCCACGGCCCGCTCTCCCGGGTGAGCGCGTACGCGGTCTGCCGCCAGCTGTCGGGCAGCGCGGCGGCCGGCTCCAGCGGCGCGTGGGCGGCGATGGCGACGAGGTGTGTCCACAGCCTGGGGACGACGTCGACGACCGCGTACCCGCCCCCGCCGAGCGCCAGCCAGCGCCCGTCCGCGTACCGGTGCGCCCAGTCGTGGGCGGCTTCGATGCCGGCCCGCTGACCGTCGAGACTGAGCAGGAGATGCGCCTGGAGGTCCTCGAAGTGGGTGTCGGCGCCGTGCTGGCTCACCAGGACCTGCGGCCGGAAGTCGGCCAACAGCTCGGGGACGACGGCGTGCACGGCGCGCAGCCACCCGGCGTCCGAGGTCCCGGCGGGCAGCGCCACGTTGGCGGCGCTGCCGGGCGCCGCCTCGGCCTCCCCGGTCTCGTCGGGCCGGCCGGTGATGTGCGGGAAGAGGGTGCGCGGATGCTCGTGCACGGAGATCGTCAGCACCCGGGGGTCGTCCCAGAACGCCTCCTGCACGCCGTCGCCGTGGTGGACGTCCAGATCGAGGTAGGCGACGCGCTCCAGGCCGAGTTCGAGCAGCCGGGCGATGGCGATCGCCGGGTCGTTGTACACGCAGAACCCGGCCGCGGAGCCGGGCATGGCGTGGTGCAGCCCGCCGGTGAAGTTGACGGCGTGCTGGACGTCCCCGGTGTGCAGGGCCTCGGCGGCGGCCACGGAGAGCCCGGCGATGAGCGCGGCGGCCTCGTGCATGCCGGCGAACGCCGGGTTGTCCTCGGTCTCCAGGCCGTGCCACCGGTCGGTGTCGCGCGGATCGGCGGAGGCCCGCCGCACGGCGTCGATGTAGTCGGAGCGGTGGATGAGCCCGAGGGTGGACGCCCCGGCCGGCCGGGCTCCGGCGACGTCGAGGTGCCGGAGCAGCCCGAAGTCCTCGACCAGCCGCATGGTCAGCGCCAAGCGGACGGGATTCATGGGATGTTGGGGGCCGAAGTTGTACCGGGTCACCCCGTCGTCCCACATCAACCGTGTTCCGGCGCCTTGGTTCATGACTGCCACGGTAACCGAAAACGCAAGTGAGCCCTACCGGATATCCGGTAGGGCTCACTTGCTATCAATAATTGTTCGGCGGCGACCTACTCTCCCACACGGTCCCCCATGCAGTACCATCGGCGCTGGAAGGCTTAGCTTCCGGGTTCGGAATGTAACCGGGCGTTTCCCCTCCGCCATGACCACCGAAACACTAAATGGTTGTCATCGAAGAAAAAATTTCACAGTGGACGCGAGCATCTGAGGACAAGCCCTCGGCCTATTAGTACCAGTCAACTCCACCTCTCACAAGGCTTCCATATCTGGCCTATCAACCCTGTCGTCTACAGGGAGCCTTACCCCATCAAGTGGGTGGGAGCCCTCATCTCGAAGCAGGCTTCCCGCTTAGATGCTTTCAGCGGTTATCCCTCCCGAACGTAGCCAACCAG
>NZ_FPAB01000016.1 GCF_900116145.1 Streptomyces harbinensis
CACGGCGCGCGCATCGAGCGCTGCCCCGCCTGCTCCAGCAACTCGACGTCGCCGACCGCGGGGGCCGGCTGATGCACCCGGCCGCCGACACCAGCGCGGACGGACCGCGGGTGCTGGTGACGCTGCCCGACGAGCAGCAGCTGCTCGCGACGGTGCGCCGACGCCGCCACGTACCGGGCCCGGGCCCGAGCTGGTGGTACCTGCTCGAACTCCCGCTGTGGGCGGCCGGACGCGGACCGGACGGCGTGGTGCGGGCCGAGCCCGGGCCGGTGCGGTTCTGGGCGCCCGCCGATGTCTGCGGACCCCTCGAAGGCGAGGACTACGGCGACGTGGTCACCGATCGGCCCCGGGCCCGTACGCCGGTGTTCCTCATCGAGGAGGTCGTCGGCGCCGACACCGGTGGCTCGGAGGGCTTGGTGGTGCACCGCGGGGACTGCGCCGTGCCCACCGGCATGGTCTACCCGGCCGCGCCAGCAACCGCCCGCCGCGCGGCAGCAGCTGGCGCGGCCCGGTGCGAGATCTGCGCACCCCCTGAGCCATAGAGCAACAACAGGCCGTTTTGCCATCCCGAGGAATGGCGAGCCAGAGCAAGCCAGAGCCAGGGGACACGATCCTGCCGTGGTTCGTCGCTCTCATTCGCTCGCTGTGCAGGTGCGGCAGCCGCGGTCTGGGTCGTACCGGGTGCCGCAGCGGCAGGTGGGCCAGCCCGAGCAGGAAGGGCAGGTGGTGTACGGGGGGCTGACGGGTACTCCGCACATTCCGGCGCGGCCGTCGCATTCGGTCGAGGGGGGCCGCCAGGTCACCGCTTCGGCCGGGGTCCGCTGGGCCGGGCCGATGGGGACGGCGTCCTGGTGGTCCGTGTCGTCGGCCGGCTCTTTCGGGGCGGGGCGGGGTGGCGGTGGGCAGTGGGTGCAGCGGAGGTCGGTGTCCCACTGCCAGCCGTCGTTGCAGCGTGCGGCGCAGGGGCCGGGGGTGATGAGGTCGGTGAGGATGCGGTCAGCGGGCAGGGAGTCGGCGTCGTCCTCGGTCCGCTGGATGCGGGTGTGGGCGAGGCGGCGGGTCCATCGGCCGGCGACTCGTTCGACGAGGTGTTGCGGGGGGTGGTGGTGCAGTTCCTGGCGGATGGTCGCGATGACCTGTTGCGGGACCAGGCCGTCGGGGCAGGCGCGTACGACGCGGGCGGGCAGGGCGGCCAGGACCATCCGGAGCGGGTCGCCGGTGTTCTCTTTGGCGCCGAGGCAGTCGGCGCACTGGCCTTCCTCCGTGGAGCGGGGGACGAAGACCCGCTCGCGGTGCACCGGCCGCTTCCCTCGCCTGCGCGGAGCCGGCGGGCGGACCGGTGCGGGTTCCGGCGGGGGGTTGGCCGCCAGGTGGGCGGCGACGGCGTCGTTGTGCGGCTCGGTCGCGGCGTGCCAGGCGGCGTAGGCGGCCATCATGTCGTTCCTGCGCTGGGAGGCGTCCGGGCCGTAGAGGCTGCGGGCGGCGGCGCGGGCGGCCTCCGCGGCGGGCGGGCTGATCTCGCGCAGCGCGGCGAGATGGTGCCGGATCGGGGCGGGGAAGTCCGCTTCCCCGGTGTCCTCGTCGCTGTCGTCGGCGGAGCTGCCGGGGGTGATGACGGCCGGCTGGGCGGGCGGCTCGGGCTGGGCGAACTCGTACCGCGGTGCCCGGGGTTGGGCGGGCTGGACGGGCCCGCCGCAGGTGCGGCACTTGCCCTGGCACTCGCGGCACCCTTCTTTCGACGGCGTCGGTTTCCGGCAGCGTGGGCACTCCTGCCGGCAGACGAGACACAGGTGGTCGTCGGGGTGGGGTTCAGGCAGCCGCCGGTGCTGGCAGCGGACGCACTTGTCCGTGTCTGCCAGCGGGTCCGTGGTGTTCAGCACCGGCGCGTCGGGGCATCGGCCGCACTGCACGACGGCCCGGCTGGCACTCGGGTTGCGGAGCGTGCTCATGAGGTTCTCCCATTCGGACACGGTCGGCAGCGTACGGGGGTTGTCCAGTCGCCGGTGACGAACCGGTCGGATTCATCATTCATCGCGCACCCGCCGCTACGGGAAGGCTCTTTGCGCGGCAGCGGACGCACAGGCCGTGCCGGTGGGGGCGGCCGCAGGGAGTCCCGTCCCAGCCCGGGCACCGCGGCACCACCGGGGCCGTCGCCGTCGCCGGGCTGGTCGTGGCCCCGGTGCCGGCACGGCAGTCCAGGCACAGCGCGGAGCGGCCGACGGCGCGGCCGGTGCAGGTACCGCCGTGGCCGGTGCACCGGCGGGCGGCCCCGGGCGCAGGGGCGGGGGCGGGGTGGAGGGTTTCCTGGATGGCCACGGTCCGGTTGTGGAGGAGGTATTCGGCGGTGCGGGTGCGAGCTGCCGCTGCGACGTGCTCGGCCGCCGCCCGCACCTCATCCCGTGTTCCGGCGGCGGGACCGTGGGAGAGCAGGGAGGTGGTGCGGGCGGCGGCGGCCTCGGCCCTGGCGGCCGGTGCCCCGCCGAGGAAGGCGAGCGCCCGGAACCGGGCGTCGTGCACGAGGTTCGAGGCGGTCAGCCACACGGCCGCCATGGTCATGGCGTCATCGGCTCCCCGGCTGCGGGCCTGCGCCCGGGCCCTCTCCAGCTCCAGGTCGACGGTGGCCCGGGCGTGGGCGACCAGGCGGGTGACCTCCCCGGAGTGGGTGGGGTCGGTGACCTGGCCGGCCACCACGGTCATCACGAACTCGTCCCGCAGCCCGGCGACCTGCCGCCGGCTGGCACACGTCCCGCACAGACCGCCCGAGCCCGGGGCGCCGCAGTCCTCGCACGGCAGCGCCTGCTGCGCCTCGGCTTCCGCCGCCCGGCGGGCAGCGGCACGGGCGTACATCGCCTGCTGTTCAGCGCGGAGCTGGGCGTCGCGCTGGTGGCGGCGGATGGTCTCGGCCGCGTCGGCGGTCACCTGCGCGTGCAGGCGCCGCTCGGTCTCGGCCCGGCGCTCGGTGCCGGTGGCGTCGGGCAGCTCGGCGGCGACGGCGGCCTCGATGACGCACCGCTGCCCGCGCCGGAACCCGGCGACGTCCGAGCAGTTCGTGCACTTCCCGCCGGCGCCCAGGAGCACGCCGTCATCGCACCGGGGGTCCGAGCAGCCGCGGCGCGGCAGGCCGCGGGCCCGCAGCCAGCCGATGACGTCCCGGACCCGCTCGGGCCCGCCCTGCATCGCCAGCCGCCGGTCCAGGCGCCGGCCGATGACGAGCTGCGCCAGCTCCGCGGCCTGCTCGGGGCTGTCCGCGGCCACGACATCGGCGGCCCGCCGCAGCTCGTCCCGAACGGCGCGGGCGGCGACCGCCCGGGCCCCGTCGCTGGTTAGCCGCCGCCACAGGGGCTCGATTCCGTCGAGTGCGAGCAGCAGATCGCCGGGGATCTGCGGGCCACCGGCCCACGCCGGTACGTCCCGCCCGCTGCTGCTGCTGCCGCCGTTGTTGCTGGTTTTCGCCGGGGAGATGTCGGGCTGTGGCTGTTCCCCGCGCAGCGGGCCCTCTCCCGGGGCGCCGGCGGTGGTCACATCGGCGTCGGCCTGGTGCCGGTCGGCGTGCTGGTCCTCGCGCCCGCGCGCGTCACCCCGCCGACCACCTTCACCATCGACGGCAGAGCCGGAACAGCCACAACCATCATCCGCACCATCAACAACATCCTCAGCCTCAGGTGCGTGCTCAGCGTGAAGGGATACGGAACCGTCGGAGCCGAAATCCGCTTCGGCGGGGGCGTCCTGACCGCCTGTGACCTGCGATTCCGATGTTACGGATGGTGCCTGCGGGGGGATTTGGTCCCGGGGTACAGAACCGTCGGACGGCCGGGGCGCAAAAAAACGGCCCCCGGGGCGGCCCTGAACCCGGCGCGCGGACCTCAGCCGCTCGTGCGCGTCCCGCACCGCCGGGACGACCAGACGGCCCTGCCAGCCTCCCGGCAGTTCCACCACGCCCTCCGCGACCAGACGCTCCAACACCGCCCGGCCACCGGCCGCCTGACACCCCAGCAGCCGGCCGGTTGTCGCGGCCGCGCGACCGTACCGGCGCTGCACCGCACCCGGGCAGAGCCGCACCGACCCGTCCGGGCGGGCAGACAGCACCAGCAGCAGCAGCGCGAGCCGGTCCGTCGCCGCTCCCCCACCGGTGCGCCGGCCCAGCAGGCCCGGCTCCGTCACCGAACCGTCCCGGTGGACCCAGCCCGGCCCGAACACGGCCTCGCACAGCCGCAGCAGCGTCGCCAGCTCCGGCCGCGACAGCCGCAGCGGATCATCCAGCCGGCCCTCGTGCCGGGCACGCCGCAGCGCCTCCACCTCCCACCGGATCCCCCGCGTCCGGCCGCGCTCCGCGCCCGGCGCCGGTGAGGCCTCCACGTCGGTGCTCCGCACAGCGCTCTGGAGCCGCGGCCGGACCTGGGTGCACACGGTCTGCCGGCTCACCCCGACCCAGCGGCCCAACTCGCCGGCGGTCAACTCCACCTGGAGCGTCGCCGCGTTCGTCCGCGCTGCCAGCACGACGGTCGCCGTGCGCATGGAGTCGGACGCCCCGGCGAGGCCGGAGTCGCCGAGCAGCGCCAGGAGAGCGCGCAGCATCCGCTGCCGCGTCCGCTCGGTGAGCGCCAGGTCCTCGGTCGACTCCCACACCGGCGGCGCCTCCACCACCCCGGGATCGCGCCGGGCAGCCCGGGGCCGGGGAAGCGGGGCGGTCGCCGGCCGTGCGGCGGTCGCCGTGGCCGCGCTCATCGCAGCCCTCCGCAGGTCAGGCGGGAGGTGTCGGCGGAGGCACGTTTGTGACTCCCAGGGGGTGTGATGTATGTCACATTTGAACGGGATGGGGCGCCGCAACCTGCGGCAATCCCCCCAGAGGGGGTACTGGCCAGGCCGTGGCCGACCTGACAAGACGCGCGGTGCTCGTGCACTATGGCGATACCAGCCTTCATATGGATCAACGCAGACGGGCCCCCTGGCAGGGGCAAACAAGCAGCGATTCGTGTGGTGGACCCAGAAGCGGACCTCCTTTCCTTCGGTTCGGTTCGGATCGGTTCAGTTCAGTGCTGGTGTTCCGGAAGCCCTTGGCGGGGACTCCGGAGCGGGGTCGTGCGCAGCACCGCGGTGCTGTGTGTGGCTGACTGCGACGCCTCTTGGCGGGGGCCCGCAGGTGGATCGGTACTTCGGTACTGCTGTTGGACCCGGACGGGGCCCGTGTGGTCCTGGCTAGGGACCGTGTGTGAATCAGCGGCTGACGCCGCAGCTCAGAACCGGCGGGAACCGGGATCTGAGCGGCCGACCAGGTGGTGCCTGGTCGGCGAGACGGGCTGCGCGAGGCCGGAGGGTGGCTAGTCCTCCTATCGGCACGCGCGGCCGATGGCCAGCTAGGTCATCCCGACCCCCTCGAATCCGAAGGCTGAGTCGGCATGCGCGAACACACCCGGATGACGTGATCGCGATGAAGGAACGGCGTAGCTGCGCGTGCGGTTCCGCACGGGCGGGTAGCCTGCATCCCGCGAGCACCTCCTTTCCAGGTGTGTCGCCCAACGAGGCCAAGCCCCGTTCGACACCCCCGCGGACCGCGCCCGGTCCCGGGGGTTTCGTCGTTTTGGATCATTCCTGCGCCCAGCCTAGCGGTACAACCAGACAGATTTGCGGGACGAATTGAAGAAGCCCGCAAGGAATTCGAAAGCGCGTGCCAGACGGGGAAAATCACTGCCCACCCCGCAGTTCGCGCAAGTGCGCGATGAACGCCTGGGCCTCGCTGGCATCGGCGTAGTGGAACTGCAGGGCCTGCCCGAGGTCGGCGGCCACCATCGCGAGCGAGGGCAGCGACTTCCGGTCGCCGGCGAGGGCCTTCTCCCCATACGCGAGCGCGCTGTCGAGGTCGCCCTCGCGGGCCGCCACGACTCCCAGGGTGACCCGGGCCTCCGCGTTCCGCATCGGCGAACGCTCCGTGCCGTCGAAATCTGTCCCTGCCCGGATCACCTGGTTCGCCAACTGTTCCGCGATGCGGTTCTCCCCCACTCGTCGCAGTGCATCCATCCGATAGAAGTCGTACTTGCCCGGATCAACGACGAAGTGGTTCTCAATGTTCTCCGGGTACGGAAGACGCTCCAAGAGCTGACGTCCCTTGTCCAGCGCCACCTCGGTCTGCGACCGGTCCCCCAGGCGCGCCCACGCCTTGGCTTGTTGCGCGTACAACTGCGCGGCGACGCTCTCGTTCGGGGCCACGGCGAGGCCGGCCTCCGCCGCGACGATGACACCGCGGTAGTCGCCGCGGGTGAGCGCGAACCAGGCGCGCATCTCGTGCGCCCACCCCTGCACGCTCAGCTCCCCGGCCTCCTGACCGAGCATCAGCGCGGCCTGCCGCGTGGCCTCCGCATCTCGAGGCCGGCCGGCGTCGTACTCGACGCAGCCCACCAGCAGCGACAACTGTCCAGCGAGCGCGACGAGCTCGCGGTGCTGCGCCAGGCTGATCCGCTGGTGCTGGAGGCCGACCACCCGGGCGAGCCACGCCCTGCCCTCCAGCAGCAGCTGGTCGGCGGGCATGTACGCGTACTCGCAGCACAGCCGATCCGCGGTGATCCGCAGCGCGTCCAGCGTCGCGCCGTCGACATCCGACGCCCGCAGCCGAGCGATGATGTCCACGGTGTCCATGCCGCTGACCTGCAACACCTCCGCGCGCCCGTCACGCCGACCACGCTCGGGGAAAAACGCGCCGGTTGTCGTTCCGAAGGTCTGGGCGATGGCCGACCGGTACTTCGTCGGTTGGCTCTCCCCCGCCTCCCAGCGCTTCCACTGCCGCAACAGGTCCTGCTCACTGCTCACGACCTGGTCAGCGGGGAGACGAGCCATCAGCGCGCGGACGGCATCGGTCTGCGACCAGCCGCGCGCCGCGCGCTCCTCAACCATCCGGCGTGCCCAGTCCGGACGCTCATCCATGGTCGATCCCCTTCTTCGTGGAGCGGACGTTGGCCTTTCGGCGGTCGAGCATGGCACGCCCCCTGGGGCCGGCGGAGGTGACAACTGCAGGTGACATTCGGGATGTCACCAGTGCTCGTCACTTTCGGCTGGCCGCTATCGGACGCACTGTGTGTGCTGTCCAGGCGACCCCAGGGGGCATACATGTCATTCAGAAGCGCTGTCCGTGAGGATCGTGCTCCAGCGGAGGATGGTGGCCCCGCCGGCGACTTTGACGGCGACCTCCACCACACGATCGTCTGTCAAGGTCACCGTCCGCACGACCTGGCTCACCACAACATCGCCAGCCGTCAGACCGAGGTGTTCCTTCTCTGCGGTGGTGGCGAGGCGAGACGTCACCTCCTCCAGTACGCGAGCCTGAGCAACCCCCAGTCGCGCGGCCGCCAGCTCACGCGACCCGCCGGTCGAAATCGGTTCGGCAAGTTCGGGTGCCGCCGCGATCACGTAGGCGGGGTAGTAGGAGCTGCTGAGGTGCACTGGCGCACCGTTCCGGCTGACGAGTCGTCGACGGACGTGGACCGGGGTGCCCGGTGCGACGTCAAGGCGGGGCGCCACCAGTTCGTCGGCGCCGACTGTGCCTACCTCGAGGACTCGGGAGATTTCGCCGCCGTCCAGCGCCTTCCCCGTCGACTCGTACAGCCGCACGCGAGTACCGATGTTGTTACTCATCGGTCCGACTACCACCGTGCCGACTCCCGGCTTCGCGGTGGTCAAACCTTCCATCCTGAGGGCGCGGTAGGCCCTGTTCGCCGTCGTCTGTGCGACGGAGTAGCGCTCACATACCTGTCGCAGCGACGGCATGGTGTCGCCTGGCTTCAGCGTCCCGTCCTGGATCTGCTTGCGATAGTCCGCGGCGATCTCTGCGTATCCGACTTTGTTGGGCATACCGGTCTCCTCTCTCGCGCTCGCGTGTCATTGCACCTCCAGTGCAGCTCTACACGTAGAAGAGTACGCCACGCGAGGTTCTAGCGCTACCACTAGCGCGATGCGGCGCTAGTGGTCTACATTGATGTCAGGCGCCGCTGGGTCACCAAGCGGTATCCCTCTCGGATGCCTTCGCCCAGCGTCGCCCGCAAGTCCGTAGGAAGTCGTCCGCCTCGCTCGAGGTGGCCGGGGTTGATGCACCACCTAATCCCCCGGGGACGGCTCCCTACTGCACGTCGCAGCGCTTGCGCTGTCTGTCTCCCAGGGCGCCGGCCACCGTGCCGTACGGCCTGGAGGGCGGAGAGAGCACGCGACGCACGCTCTCCCCTCTCTTCCCCACCCTCCATGAGGAGATCCGCCATGGCCGCAACCACCGCGCCCACCGCCCGCAAGCGTCCCCGCCGCACCCGCACCAAGCGAGTCAGCTTGCTCCCCGCTCTCCAGCTCTCCCAGCTGCTGCCCCAGCACATCGACCTGCGCAACCCGCTCCGGGCCGTGCTGGTCTGCCCCGACTGCAAGACCTGGTGCCCGATCACCGGCATCCAGGCCCGAGTTCAGAAGCTCGTCCCGCACCACACCGGCCGGGCCGGCGTCGCCGCTGCGACACGCTGCCGTGGCAGCAACCGCCGCATCGAGTGGGACATGACGATCCCGGAGTGGCGCGAAGCCCTGGAGGACGCCATCCAGCAGACAGCGTCCCGGCGGCCGACCCAGGTGACACCCAAGCCGACGGCGACGCCCGCGCCCGCCGTCAGCCAGATCGCCGCGCTGAAGCAGCAGCCGCAGGCCTCCGACGGCGACGGCGAAGAGGCCGGCGACCGGCTCAACTGGCTGGTGCGCGAGATGGGCTGGGCTCGTACCGAGCAGGCCGTTCGGGAAACCGACGCACGCCGCGCGCAGATCCCCGCCAGCAACGTCCCGGAGCGTCCCTCCCCAGTCCCCCTCGAGACGCTCCGCCCCAGGCGCCGCGCCCACTGACCGACCCGGACGAACACTCACGGCTGGCCACCCCGATCCGATCGGGGTGGCCAGCCGTGGCTGCTCGTACGACAGCCCGCACACGCGACAGCCCCGGCGACCTTGGAACCCCCGGGGCTGTCCAGGACCTGAACTGGAGGACCTGATGCCCAACAGCATCCCACGGAACAACGGCGACTCCGACCCCGACATGGACGAGGCCCTGCGCCGCGTCCGGCAGGGGAAGTGACCGGTATGGACTGGCGCCACAACGCGATCTGCCGCGACGAAGACCCCGACCTGTTCTTCCCCCTCAGTAACACCGGCCCGGGACGTCTGCAGACCGAGGTCGCCAAGGCGGTCTGCCACCAGTGCCCCGTCATGGCGCAGTGCCGGCAGTGGGCGCTGGAGTCCCGTCAGGACTTCGGCGTCTGGGGCGGCATGTCCGAGGACGAGCGCCGCGTGCTGAAGCGCCGCGCCGCCCGCAGGCGGGCCCCGAAGGTTGCGACCTGACCGCTGCGACCGTCCTGCGACCGCTCGGACGACATCGCCCCCAGCCGGAGAACCGGCCGGGGGCGATGCCGTGCGGGAGGGCCTCGCAGGGCCCTCTCCCACACCCGGGGTTGCAGCCCCGGGCACGTCAGTCACCGAGAAATGGAGCTCGATTGTGACCGCGACGACGATCATCGCACCTCGGGCGGGGAGCCGCCAGAGGCGTATCAGCCCACTCGTCCCGGCGGCCGGCCCGGCCTGCTGCGGCGTCCCGATGACCCGCCGGGGCAACCGGTGGGAATGCGACGAGTGCTTCGGCTGGGCCACTGCCCACCACCGGCCCGCCGCCGACACCCAGCCCCACCCGCCCATGAACCGGCGTGCCGCCCGCTCGGCCTGCACCCAGGGGCGGTGACCGGCATGCCCAAGCCTCCGAAGGCTCGCTGCTCCACCTGCAACGGATCCGGTGAGGTGATCGTGCGCATCCTCAGCGGCAGTGGAGCCGACCGGCAGGGGAAGGAGCTCTGCTCCACTTGCAAGGGATCCGGAAGGGTCTGACCTGCAACTTTGTTCACTGACCCGGCTATAGGCGCCGCCCGCCGCGCGGTGGCTGCTGCTGCTTCGGTGCTCGCCGAGCAGGGCGTTGGGAGCCCGGCAGCAGCCACCGCTCTTCATCAGGCGCACCTGGCGGTGGCCGGTGCTCTCGACGCCGGCTACCGCGTCGCCGATGTTCACGACCTGACCGATCCGAGACGGCGGTGCCCGAGTATTTCGCCCAGCCCTTGACCCTTCACCTGGCCTGACGGCTGCCTGATCCGCCCGCACCGACCGCCGTATCCCCGGCGGCCGGGCGGTGAGGGGGAACCGGACAGTCCCGGACCCGCCGGCCCGCAGCCGGTGCACACATGAATGAGGAGAGCACGTGAACCAGCCGCAGAAGACGCAGTACATCCGCACCACGGTCCTCTACACCAAGGGCGACTACATCCTGTTCCGCGACCCCGAGCTGTTCTGGCTCGGCAAGCCCGGCCACACGTTCGTCGGCCGCGTCGAGCGGTCGTATCCGTCCGCCGACGACAGCAAGATCCTCTACGACGTCATGGACCTGAGCGTCGGCTGCTTCCGCAAGGGGATCGACCCCGACTACATGCGGCTGCTCCCGGCGAACGACGCGATGCACGACATCGACACCGCGCCGCTCAACGGCGCGGACGCCGGAGCGATGAGCCCGGCCGCCGTTGCCTGGCTGCGCCAGTACCTCCAGCAGAGCAGCGCCCCGCTCCCCCGGCAGTCCTGACCGGCTACGCGCAACGGCCCTCCGAGCCCTCGGCACTCGAGATGCCGGGGCCTCGGAGGGCCTTGCCATGACTCTACCGACCCCGCGGTGGCCTGGCGCCCCCGAACACAAGAGAAGAGAGGACAAGTCCCGTGGCCAAAGCCACCTCCCGGCGCAAGCGTAAGACCGCCCCGGCCGCCGCGAAGACCCCCACTACCCGAAGCCGCCAGGGCGCCAAGAACCCCAAGGCGCCGGCCCCGTCGCCGGCCGCCGGGCCGGCCCCGGCGAACAGCACCGAGGAGAACACGCCGGTGGTGTTCGAGGAGGCCGCCCCGGTCCTGGCCGACGCCGCCGACCGCGCGGCCGACCTGCGGGACATGGCCGCCGACGACGCCGCGCACATCATCGCCACCGGCGAGACCCGCGCCGCCCAACTGCTCAGCTCCGCCCGCACCGAGGCCGCCGCCATCACCGAGGCCGCCACCACCCAGCACGCGCGCCTCCTCGCCGACGCCCAGGCCGCCGCCGACCAGCTGCGCGCCGAGGCGGGAAGCACCGCGGCCGGCGAGGCCGAGAAGGTCCTCGCCGACGCCGAGAGGGCGGCCGAGGGCATCCTCAACGAGGCGCGCCAGCAGGCCGACGCGGCAGCGAGCACCGCGGCCGACAACGCCGGCCGGGTCCTCGCCGACGCCAAGACCTCGGCGGAACGGCTGCTCAACGAGGCCGGGACTGCCGCTGATCGGCTGCGCGCGGAGGCGGCGAGCACCGCGGCTGGCGAGGCTGAGAAGGTTCTCGCGGACGCCCGGGCCGCCGCCGAGCAGCTGCTCAGCGAGGCCCGGTCGGAGGCCGACAACGTCACGGCGGCTGCGGCCGGCGAGGCCGACCAGGTCCTCACGGACGCCAAGGTGGCCGCCGAGCAGCTGCTCGCCGGCGCGCGCCGGCAGGCGGAGAAGGTCGCCACCGAGGCGGCTGCGGACGCCGAGCAGACCCGTGCCCAGGCGGCGCAGGCTGCCGAACAGGCCCTGGCCGCCGCGGAGAGCGCGCGCACCGAGCTCCTCGCCGGCGCGGAGCGGGCCGCGGCTGAGACCCGGACCCGGGCGGCCACCCAGGCCGACCAGGTGCTGGAGCAGGCGCAGACGGAGGCGAGCCGGCTGCGGGAGAGCGCCCGGGCGCAGGCGGAGCGGGTGCGGGCCGCTGCGGAGAAGACGGCCTGCGAGCTGCGTGAGGACGCCGACCGGGAGCGGGAGGCAGCCCGTGCGGATGCGGAGCGCGCCCGCCAGCTCGCCGAGGAGGACATCAAGCGGCTGCGGGCGACCGCGGACGAGGACGTCGAGCGCCTGACCAACACCGCCCGCGCGAAGGCCGACCGGCTCCTGGCCGACGCTCGCGCCCAGCGGGATGCGGAGCAGGCGGAGATCGAGGAGGCGCTGGCCGCTGCCCGGCAGCGGGAGGAGGACGCAGAGGTCACGCTGAAGGCCGCCGACGAGCTCCTGGCCGAGGCCGCCGCCCGGATGAAGCGCGCCACCAACAAGACCGAGCGGGCGCGAGAGCGCAAGCGGATCCGGCTGGAGGGCCGCCAGGAGCGCCGGGCAGCGAAGGACGCCCGGCGGGCGAAGGTCCGCGAGGAGCGGGCCGCCGCCCGTGAGGGACAGCCCACGGTCTCCGCCCGCTTGAAGCAGTTCCTCAGGGTCAACGCGGAGCGGCTGATGGTGATCGGGCCGATCACCGCGCCGATGGCGGTGGCGTGGACCGGGCAGGCCGGGTTCGCCGAGGACATCCTCGGCTGGGTCATGCCGTTCACGATCCTGTTCGCCGCCGCCTGGGAGCTCTCGACCGCGTTCGTCGGCTGGATGTACCACCAGGCGCGCCAGTCCGGGGACGCCGGCACCCTCTACCGCGTCTCCACCTGGTTCTTCGCCGGTGTCGCCGCAGTCATGAACTTCTGGCACGCCTCCGAAGCACCCAACGGGAAGCAGATCTGGGACCAGGACGCCCAGGCGTGGGTCCAGGAGATGACGTACTGGAACTTCACCCCGAAGGCGGTGGCGTTCGCGGCGATGTCGATCACCGGCATGGTGCTGTGGGAGCTGTACGCCTCCCTGATCCACCGCCGCAAGCTCCGCGCGGACGGGAAGGTCGCGGCGGCCCGGCCCTCGATCGGGGTGGTCCGCTGGTTCCGCTACCCGGTCCGCAGTTTCACCGCGTGGTCCCTGGCGATCACCGACGCGGACCTGACCACGCTGGACCGGGCCTGGACCGCGGCCGGTGTGGAGCTCGCGGACCGCAAGGCGCTCAAGGCGGACCGCAAGGCGTTCAAGGAGGGCCTGGCCCTGCACCGGGTGGTGGTCCCTCAGGTCCGGACCGCGGACCACGGTCCGGCCGCGATCCCCACGGTGCTCACCCTGACCCGTACGGACCGGCCCGGACCGGTCGAAGGTCTCGTTCCGGTCCGGCCGGTCCAGACCGGCGGGTATCCGGTCCACTCCGGTCCGGCCGACCGGAACGCGGTCCATGGCCCGGTCCGGACCGGCGGACCGGCGGACCGGACCGGCGGACCGGACCTCGCCCTGGAGTCCGGGGCGGCCGGTCCGCACGGCGCTGACCTGCGGACCGCGCCCGGTCCGGACCGGACCGGCGGGGCCGTGCCCGCCTCGCGGACCGGACCGGCGGGCTACGGAGTCACGGTCCGGACCGGCGAAGCTGCGGTCGGACCGGGGACGACGGACCGGCCCGGACCGGACCACCGCGATGCCCCGGGCAGCGAGTTCGGCCCGGACCGGATCGAGGACGGCGGTCCGGACCGCACGGTCATCACGCTCACGGACGTGGAGCGGACCGCGCTGGACCAGCTGCGGACCGAGGAACTGCCGCTGTCCCGGTCCAACATCGCCAGGGCGGTCCGCAGCAAGGGCGGGAGCATCTCCACGGACCGCGCCGGGCAGATCGCGGTCGCTCTCCGGCAGTACGCCTGACCCGGACCGGACCGGCCACGGACCGGGCTTGGACCGCCACCGGACCGGCCCCGGACCGCGTTGGACCGGTCCCGGTCCGGACCGGTCGATGTCCTGCCGCTCATGGTCGCCACCGGTCCGCGCTCCCCCACCGGGGCGCGGACCGGCGACGGCCACGGCCGGCAGGCCACCCGCCCGCACCCGCCCCCAACGGGGCGCGGGCGATCAGCCCGATACCCACACGATCCGAACCGGAGGAATCTCCATGAACCTCACCGTCCGCCGCGCGTTATCCGTGGTCCTGGCCGCCGCTGTCGGCGTGCTCCTGGCGGCGCAGCTGACCGCCTACGACGTCGATACCCCGCTCCTGCTGACCGCCGGACTCGGCGTCGCCGGCGCGGTGGGCGCCGCGCTGATGCCGGCAGCCGGCCCGTCCCGCGCCGACACCTGTCCCCGGTGTTCGGCCGTCACCGAGGACCATTCGATCCGGCGCTGACCCTTCGACGGCTTCATTGGCCACCGGGCCCAGCCGGTGGTCTTTGAAGGCGCCGGGCGTTCCCGCGCTGACCACGCACCCCACCACCCACGCACTCCTTGACCAGGGAGAGGAACAACCCCATGCCCGAGCAGCCCCAGGACACCGAGCGGCGGCTGAAGAACACCGAGCAGCTGCGGGAGATCGCCCGCAACCCTGACGCGTTCGCCGCGCTCTTGCAGGACTACCAGCGGGTCCTGATGGACATCCGGCCGCTCCTGGAGGTGCTGCGGGACGAGACCCGGCTGTACTGCCGGGGCGTCCATGTGGAGGGCGACCGGGGCTACCACCCCCGGCAGCGGTCCCGGCAGGTCGAGGCCCCGCTGAACCACGCGCTGAAACTGATCAACCGGCTGCTGAGCGACCTGGAAAAGAGCGCTCACCGGCGCCGCGCTCACGACGAGAAAGTCGAGGAGACCGCACGGACCAGAAGGGAAAAGGAATTGGAGAGGGCGAGGAAGAAACGGCAGAAACTGGCTGCCGTCCCGCAGCGGGAAACCCCCCGGGTTGAACCGGCGCAGGAACAGCAGTACAGTGAGCCCACTTCCCTTTCCGACCTGGGCAGGAGGTCCGCGTGACGCGGCCCCTGACCAGTGATGAGAAAAGCCGCAACAACCGTAAGTCCTGGTATCGCGGCGAGGAAAAGAAAGCGCGTGAGACGCGCGGCGAGGTCGGGGCCATGGAATTCTGGCTCCGGATCACCCGATCAAGAATCGTGAAAGAGACCCGGGCTGGGCGCAGCGACGTCGTCCCGGGTTTCGGCCTGGTCGTCCGGCTGTTCCTGGCGGCCATGGAGCAGCGGGCCGCCGGTGACGGCCGCCTGTGGGCGGACCTGATGCACAACGCGCAGGCCGTCCTGGAGCAGCACAAGCACGACTGACCCGGCGCCACTGTGCGTGACGCGAGGCCCGCCCGGATCCCCCGGGCGGGCCTCGCGCGCGTAATGCGTGCACGCGTGCCCGTGCACGCGTGCACGCGAGGCTCACGATCTGTCAAGTACCCAGGAGGGAGAAGTTCGCCGTGTCGCAGGACGAGGATGGCCCGGGCCACGGGGAGGGCGAGGAGGAGGGAGCGAGGGTCTACCACCTGCCCTCCGCCGATGGCGCGGATGGAGCGAATTCCAACTACGTGCGGCTGA
This sequence comes from Streptomyces harbinensis, assembly GCF_900116145.1. GTDB lineage: Bacteria > Actinomycetota > Actinomycetes > Streptomycetales > Streptomycetaceae > Streptomyces > Streptomyces carpaticus. The sequence continues at coordinate 15,228 of NZ_FPAB01000016.1, forward strand.
AGCCGCTGACGACCGCGTCCTACGCGGATTCCTCCGCACCGGATCCGGAAGACGATGAGGACGATGACGGCGAGCAGTCGGACATTGTTCTCCCCGCCACGCCGGAGCCCACGGACCCGGGTGAAGTGCTCCGCTCGTATTCCGGTGGTATTTCCTCTCGTGACGCCGATTCAGAAGACGGCGGCGAGGCGGAGGAAGAGGAATACGACGAGGAATACGACGGGGAATATGAGGAGCCCGGGGAGTGGCGGTCCTTTTCCGACCGGATCGGAGACTGGATCGGGGAAAGGGTCGATACCCACCGGGAAAGGCGGGAGGCGGAAGCGCCGCTGCTGCAAGCCCAGATCGCGCGGAAAGTCGCTTTGCTGGAAGGCCAGACCCAGAACGAAACGGAGATGGCCAAGCTCCGGGGAGAGCTGGCCCGCGCCCGGCAGCAGAAGTCCGGCGGCGGGCAGGCGGACAGTGCCGGCGGCTCCAAGTCCCCGCGCAGCCCGGGCGGCTCCTCGCGGTCCTCCGACTCCGGGACGGGCCCGGGCGGGAAGACCGGCAGCGGGCGCAAGGACGGTGCCGGGCGGCGGGGAGACACCTCGACGGGTTCCCGCAGCGACAGCGCCGGACCCCGGCCCGACAAGCGCCCCAACAACCCCGGGAAGGGCCCTGACCGGCCCTCTGACAGCCGAACCCCGCAGAACCGGGGGAACGGAGCGGGCGGCAGCGGCGGAGGCCGCCACGGAGGCTCAGGCAGCTCCGGAGGCGGCAACAGCCGCAACAGCGGCGGGGGGAACGGCCCCGGCAACGGTCCCGGCGGCAGCCGCAACAGCAGCGGCAGCGGCGGGGGCGGGGGCCGGGGCAACCGGGGCGGGGACAACCACACGCCGCCCAAGAACCCGGCGCCGGGAGCCGGACAGGACCCGCGCCCGTGGAACCGGGACCCCAAGCCGCCGCGCGAGCCGCGGAAGGACAGCAAGCCGGACCGGAAGCCCGATCCGGCGGCGGACCCCAAGACCCAGCGGGAACCGAAACCGGACCTCAAGCCGGACCCGAAAGCCAAGCCCGGCGCGAAGCCCGATGCGAAGCCCGATGCGAAGACGGGGCCGAAGGGCAGCGAGGACACGACAACGGTCATCCCGCCCGACAGCACCCAGAAGCGCCCCTGGAAGAAGAACGCCGGGGCGGGCGCGAAGAAGACCGACAGCCCGAAGGACAGCAAGACCGGCCCGAAGGACGGCTCCCCGTCCCCGAAGAAGACAGGCGAGGGCCCGAAGCCGGCCGCCGGAGGCGAGGGCGTCAACCTCCGCAAGAACAAGAAGAAGCCCAAGGGCAAGGAAACCGGCCAGCGGCAGGAACAGGGTCCGGCCGGCGGGGCGGAGAACCCCGGGACGCCCCCCACGAAGGAATCCCCGAAGCCGGGCCGCGGCGACGAGCCGTCAGACGGGGGGTGGTCCGGCTACGAGGGCGACTGGGAGCGGGAGCGCGACGAGCAACGGCGGCGCGTACGGGAGTGGATCCGCGAGCGGCGGGAGAAGCGGGAGAAGGCGAAGCGGGACCGCCAGCGGGTGAAGGACGAGCGGGAGCGGGAGCGGCGCGCCCGAGGTCCGCTGCGCGCCGAGGACATCGGCTGGTGGCAGGACGGCCGGGACCGCACCCCGCCCGGCGGCGCCGGCGGGGCGGGGCCGTCCGGGCCGGCACCGATCGCGCCGGGGCCGGCGAGTCTGCCCCCGGCTCCCGAGCCCCACACCCAGCGGCCGGGGACCTCCCGGCCCGAACCCGCCCCCCAGAACCAGGGCCAGGGCCTGGATGAGAACGAGGGCAGGAAGGACTCGAACATGCCCGGTACGGACATGGTTGCTACCGAACAGACACCGGACAGCGCCCTGGCGGTGAACGACCAGGGAGGCGGCCTCGCGGCTCTCCGGGACGAGGCGCCCGCCCCCGCCGCGCGGCCGGCGGCCGGGACCGTGCGGCGCGTGGTCCAGCAGCCGATGGCCATGCAGCACCGCACGGACATCACCCTCGAGGAATACCTCACCGAGATCGCCGCCATCGCGGACGGCGCCAAAGAGCTCCAGGGGCGCGCGGCGGCCACGGTCACGTTCATGGAGGAACTCACCAAGCTCCTGCTGTCCATGGCCGGGGAACTCGGTGAGGACCACAACATCGACAGCCGCGTGACCGACGGGATCACGACGATGGCCGGCCACGCCCCGGGCGTGGCCCGGCTGTGCGAAGCGGCCAGTTCCGCATACGCCGAAGCGGCGGAGACCGCGCTCGAAGCGGCCCGGCGGGTGGCGGCGCTGTACCAGGCGGACATGGAAGCGGTCCACGAGGCCGGCCTGCTCTCCGCGTCGGCGGCCCGCCACCACGAGTGAACCGGTGAATGACCCGAGAGAGGACAAGCAGTGAGTGTGCCCCAGCCCGTGGACATCAACAGCAGGACGTACGAGAGCGTGCAGCGCCTGCTCGGTGAGCTGCACCGGCTCCTGACCGAGGGCGAGCCCGAAGTCGAACGCATCAGGCAGGCCACCAAGGACCTCGCCGACCGGGCCGTACAGCTGGCCGTCAAGATCGACAACGCCGATCTCGAGTCCTCGCACGTGACCCTCACCGAGGACACCAGCCTGGACCTGTTGGACGCTCACCGCGCGATGAAGCTGCTGAGCGGCGTGTCCAAGCAACTGGCGACCGAAGTGAATGCGGTCCGGGTCCGCCACCAGCAGCTGTACTCGGGGCTGCACGAGGTCCGCAAGGGCCGCCGGGAGAAGACCCCCAAGCCCGGCTTCTTCACCTGACCACCACCAACACCACTGTCCCGTGAAAGGGGGGCCCGGCCACCGCGGCCGGGCCCCCCTTCACCACAACCACCGTGAAAGGAGCCTCGGGTGTTCATCCCGGCCACCCCCCGCCGCGTCAAGCTCGAACGCCTCGCCTACGCCCTTGCCGCCCCGGCCCTGGTGGGCATCCCGCACTGGGCCCCCGGAGGGCCGGCCGACACCGTCATCGTGGGCGCCGGACTCGCCGGAGCGCTCGGCACCCTCCTGGCCGGCAAGAGCGACGCCCCGGGCCGCACCGTCATGCGCTGGTCGCCCCTGTCCACCTCCCTCGCCCTGCGCATCGCGATGGAGACCACCCCCGAGCACATCGCCTCACACCCCGGCTGGCTCCTGGACGGCGCCCTGGGCGCGCTGTGGGCGGCGGCCGGCTGCCTGATCACCCCGCTGTCCGGCTCCGCCCGCCACCAGCACTTCCCCGCCCGCGCCATTCCCGCACCACCCGTCCCCACCCCCCGATCGGTGCTGCGCGCGCTCGAACCCGCCGTCCCCGCCGCTCCGGCGAGCAGCGGCGACCCGTTCCTGGACGGCGTGCGGCACCTGTGGCGCCGGGCCGGAAACCCGGCGGAGACCGTGGTGGTCAAGGCCACCCGGCACCAGGGCACCCGGCACGACCTGACGATGCTGCTGATGGCCTCACAGCAGGGCCGCCCGATCAAGGGCCTCACCCACGCCGACATCGCCGCCGCCCTCGGCACCAGCGAAGACGTCGTCACCATCAAGCCCGTCGGCCGCCAGGAAGACGGCCGCCAGCAAGGCCCGGGCTGGCTGGAGGTCACCGTCACACCCCAGGCCCACACCCGGCGCCGCGCCAAGCCCACCACGCACGAGTGGTGGGCCGACCGCATCGGCTGCGACCGCGGGCCCATCCCCGGCTCCACCTTCGTCTCCAAGACGCGGAACGAGGACCGCGGCGTCGTCTACTGGCGCGCCCGCCTCGAGGACGCCGCCGACGAACCGGACGTGAACCTGCGGGCACTGTGCAAGGCGCTGGGCATCCCCCACGCAGATGGCCGGGTGTTCGTCACCGTCGACGGCCCGCACGTCCTGATCGCGGTGTGGGACATCTCCCCGCTGGCCGTCGTCTACCCGGCAACCCGCGAACTGCTCACCCCCGGCCCCGACGGCCGGTGGATCCTGGGCTACCTCACCAACGGCCAGCCCGCCCGCGGCCGGGTCTTCACCGACCGCGGCGCCGCCCACGGCCTGTACGTCGCCCCCTCCGGAGGCGGCAAGACCCAGCTGATGGCGCTGGGAGTGTGCGCGGACGCCAACTACGGCGCCACCGTCTGGCTGGCCACCGAAGCCCCCGACGAGAAGACCGCCGCGCTCGGCCGGCACATCGACCGGCAGGGCACCGGCCCCCTGTACATGGTGCGCGCCCTGCGCGCGGCGCTCGCCCTCATGGACATCCGGGCGAACATGCCCTGGGCCGACGGGCAGTGCCACGACTGGCACCCCCAGGCCGTCGGCTGCCCGTACACGCCGCTCAGCCTCTACCTCGACGAATTCCTCTCCGCCGCCCGCGACGGCCAGTACGGGCCGGAGATCATGGACCTGGCCGAACAGGTCTCCGTCAAGGGCCGCAAATACGGCATCGGCATCAAGGTCGCCGGCCAGTCCGTGTACGTGCAGGACGGGTTCACGCAGCTGCTGAACGAGAACCTGCGCGCTCTCAGCGTGCCGGTCGTGCTGAACGTCGCACCGAAGAAGATCGCCGACATGTTCAAGGCACTGGGCATCAGCCCGGAGAACATCCCCGAACCCCTCCCCCGGTCCTTCACCAAGGCCGATGAGGGCCGCATCGAGCGGATCATGGCCGGGGAACCCGAACCCCCGGTCGACTCCAACACCGGCGGCGTCGGCTGGATCATCGAATCCGTCAAGCCCGAGGTCATGCGCGCCCTCTACATGGACTTCGGCGCCGGCATCGCCCACCTCTTCCCCGAGCAGATCGGGCGCCTCACCGCACACGAGATCGCCGAAATCGACGCCCGAGACCTGTGGGGCGACTGGAACCGGCCCGACGAGCAACCGGACGACGAAGACCCCGACGACGACGGCACGCCCAGCCCGCGCCGCCGCCAAGGACGGGGCGCGACCGGCCGGCACCTCGGATCCGCCCAGGAAGCCCTCGCCCTGATCAAGAAACTCGAAAAGCTCAGCTGACCCCGCTGCTGGCCGGCCCGCACCCCGCAGCCGCGCCCTCCCCGCCCACACCGGGCAGGGAGGGCGCACCCACGACCACCTCCAGGAGCACACCGCCGATGAACACCCCCGCCGCCTCCAACGAGTCCACCACCGCCGGTGCCGCCGGCCCGGCTCGCACGGAAGCCGAGGCCGCCGCCGAGGCCGCCCGCCTCCTCGCCGAGGCCTACAGCTCCACCGCCCCCGTCGCCACCCACTACCGCGACATCACCCCGGTACCCGCCCAAGGGGACGCCGTGCCTCACCCCCAGCCCGGCCGGCCGCCCATGTCCCAGCGGGCCACCGACCACGCCACCCTCGTCCTCGCCTACTCCATCGGATCCCTGCCCCTCGGCGCCGCCACCTCCCTGGTGCTGTGGTCCCTGTCCACCGTCTCCCCCACCACCCTCGCGATCGCCGCCGCCGCCCCGCCCGCGCTCCTCGCCGCCGTCGGCATCACCGCCAAACTCATCAGCCGCGCCGTCGCCGACGGCGCCGCAGCCCTCCCGCCCACCGTCCATCACCACCACACCGGACCCACGAACGTCCAGCACGTCCAGGTCCACGTCGAGAACGACACCCGCTGGTTCGGCCGGACCACCAACCAACTCCCCCCGCAGTAGCCGCGGCCCGCCCGCCTCGTACCGGACCCCACCCCCCAGGGCGGCCCGCCGGTACGGGACAGGCAGCCCGCCAACCGACGGATGCCTCGTCCACCAACAAGAAGAGGGAGCCGAGATGAACACCGACAACAACAGCAACGAGCAGACCACCACGAACGAGGTCTCCGGCGAGGTCGCCGCCGACACCGTCGTCCAGGCCAGCACCGTCCACATCCAGCAGGTCGGCGAGGGCCACGCCATCGTCGGCAACGTCTACGGCGGCCTCCACTACAACTCCAGCCCCAAGAGCTGACCGCTCCCGATACCTGCAAGCACACCCCCCGGCCGGGCGGCCCACCAGGACCGCCCGGCCTCCGCCTGCTCCCGCCCAGACACGAACCGAGGACACCGTGTTCGCCGACCTCCTGCTCCTGCTGTACGTCGCCCACCTGCTCGCCGACTACCCCCTCCAGACCGACCACCAGGCGCAGCGGAAGGCCGGATGGACGGAGGGACCGGGCGACCCGCACCCTGGCCGCCATCACCACGGCTGGGGAGCCAACGCCATCCACGCCGCCACACACATCGCCGCCTGCGGAACCGCGCTCCTCATCGGGACGGCCGTCCTCGGCTGGACCCTGCCGCCCCTCCCGGCCACCGGGGCGCTCCTGTGGATCGGTACCACACACAGCCTGATCGACCGCCGCTGGCCGGTCGCCTGGTGGATGCGCGTCGCCCGCCAACAGCAGTGGGCGCAGCACGGCGGCGCGGCCCACGTCGACCAGGCCCTGCACATCACGGCCCTGGCCATCGCCGCCCTCGCCCTGACCGCCGTCACGACCTGAACCGACCAGCCGCCCGACACCCGCAAGCCCCGGAAGGGACGTCATGAGCGACGAGAACATCGAGACCATCCGCTACACCGCCGACATCGTGCTGGTCGCCGAGGGCCACGTGCTCCTGATCGAGCGCGACTGGCCCCCGTTCGAGGGCCGGTGGGCCCTGCCCGGCGGGCACGTCGACCCGGGCGAGACCAGCCTCCAGGCCGCAGTCCGCGAGCTGCTGGAGGAGACCGGCATCGAGGTCCTGCCCGCCGAACTGCGGCACATCGGCCGCTGGGACGCCCCGGGCCGCGACCCGCGCGGCCGGTACGCCACCGACGCCTACGTCGCCGTTCGCCCGGAGCGGGACACCCCGACCGCCGGCACCGACGCGCGTGCCGCCCGCTGGTGGCCGCTGCCCGCGCTGCCGCCGCTTGCATTCGACCACGACCGCATCGTCGCCGCGATCACTCGCTGACCCGGCCTGCCCGGCCGGGCAGGCCCTTTTCGAACGGAGAGACGTCATGGTCACGGTGATCAGCAAGACCCGGCTGCGGCAGCTGGCCGAGGCCGCCGCAGCCAGCGAGAGGGCCGCAGCCGCCGCCGCGAAGCAAGTAGAGGACGCCGAGTACACCCTCGCCGGCACGGAGCACAAGAACTGGGAGCTGCTGGAAGAGCGGCGCTGCCTCAAGGCACAGATCGCGGAACTGACGGACCGGATCGCGGAACTGCACGAGGAGCTGCGGCTCGCCGGGACCGGAGTGCACCAGGACGTGGCTGAGCAGCTGCGGCTGCTGCGCTGGGCGATGGGCGGTCTCAACCCGGCGCGGGTGAGCGAGGTCCAGCAGCACCTGGCGGTGATGGCCGTGCAGGTCCTGGTGGAGCGCGCAGAGGAAGAGGCCGCGCGCACGGGTGAGCCGGTCGCCGGCATGTGGCTCGCGCTCCGGACGCTCATCCTCGGCACCCGCTCCAAGGACCTCACCCACACCGTCCAGCCCTCGGCCTGAGGGCTGCCTACCCCGGCCGTCGAGCACGGCCGGGGCGCGGGGAGCACCGCACTGGTCGCCCGCGCCGCCAAGCTGCTCCGCAGCTCCCTCGCGGACATGGCGCAGGAGTACCGCCTGTCGTAGACCTCACCACCCACGGCCCCTGCCAGCACTACCTGCTGGCGGGGGCCGTCGTGCTGACTGCCCGCCACCACCCCGGCCCCGCACGCCGGTCGCCGGGGTGGTCGCAGGGAGCCAGACCCGGCCCCGTACCACCCACCTCGAAGGGACCCCCAGCATGCAGTTCTTGGACCGCACCGACCACCGCATCGCCGGTACCGACCACGCCACCCTCCTCCTCGCTGAGGGCGTCCTGGTGATCGCCGACTGGGAGCTCACCGAGCAGGCCCCCGACAGCGACGGCCGCGTCTACATCTCGCTGCGCGGCTGGGCGGCGAACGTCACCGGCTCCGGCGACGTGACCGACCCGTACACCGCGCCGGTCCAGGCCGGCAGGGCCCACCTGGTCCGCGCTGATCTGCGCGGTCGCCAGCCTGTCATCGACCGCCACGTCCACCTCGACTACTACCCCGTGGGCGGCCCGGGCGGGCGCACCTGGGACCACCCCGGCTACCTGGCCACCGTCACCTGGGCAGACCGACGCGTCGACAGCAACGGCGACCCGATCCATGAGGACGAGATCGGGCGCACCGAGTGGACCGACCCGGCCACCGGCCGCACGTACGACCTGACCGACGAGTATCTGCCAGCTGGCACGATCCGCCGCGCACCGCACCAGGGCGGCCTCAGCTGGCGGCATTTCGACCGCTGGAGCGGCGGGGTCCCGGTGCTCCAGCTGTTCGTTGGCGACAACACGATGCCCAGCAGGGACTCCAAGCTGATCACGGACGGCGAGTGGGTCCGGCTCGCCGACGCCCCCGAGTTCAAGTTCGTCGAGATCTAGCGCCCAACCCTGCGGCCCCTGCCAGCGACCTGCTGGCAGGGGCCGCCGCGCTCCTGACTGCCCGCCACCACCCCGGCCCCGCACGCCGGCCCCCGGGGTGGTCGCAGGGAGCCAGCCGGCCCCGCACCACACCCTCCGAGAGGAACAGACAGATGAGCCCGTACGACCTCACCCCGCCCGGAGCCGTCGTCACGATGATCGGGCCCCCCGCATCGGGCAAGACCACGCTCGCCCGTGGCCTCGCCGAGTGGATGCGCCCCGGCGCCTGGGTCAACCTCGACGCCCTGCGCGAGTACGCGGTCGGCGACGCCGCCGACATGGCCGCCACCCCCACCGCCGTCGCCCTCCAGGACTTGATCCTCGGGTCCCGGCTCGCCGCCGGGATCGGCACGGTCGTCGACTCGACCAACCTGGACCCCTGCCGGCGTGCGGACCTGCTGGCGCAGGCCCGCCGCTGGCGCCGCCCCACCCTCGCCATCCTCCATCCCACCCCGCTCGCCGTCTGCCTCGTCCGCAACGCGGCCCGCGAGCGGGTGGTGCCCGAGCACGTCATCCGGCAGATGCACGCCCAGCTCCCCACGGTCGAGCAGCTGCTCGCCGAGGGATTCGACCGCGCCCTCACCGCCACCCAGGCCCGGGCGATCCTCACCGGGGAGGAGGCAGCTGGTGCGCGCGTGTGATGACGACCCGACCGGCGCCCGGCACGGCATCCCCACCTACCCGTGGCGCCAGGCGCCGCGCGGCCTGGCCACCCGGCGGCAGCTCGCCGACCTCGGCCTCCGCCCCGGCGGGCAGCCGCCGGCCGCGCAGATCCTGTGCCGCCGCGGCCAGCGCGTCGCCTACCTCTACCGCATCGACCTGGCGCTGCCGAAGCGCACGCCGACCCTCGCCCAAGAAGAGGCCCTGGACAAGGCGATGGCCGCCCGGCAGACCTGCCCGCACTGCCACATCCGCTACCCGTACTGCCTGCCCCTGCGCACCCTCGGCTCCTGCGCGCCGTGCGCGGACGGCCTGGAGCAGGCCGCCTGAACCCCCTGCTTCCCGCCCCTGAGGGCCCGGCCGACCGGCCGGGCCTCTCTTCGTCTCGGAGGAAGACCACATGAAGCTGTCCGTTTCCACCACTGCCCTGGCCGCAGCCGCCACGACGGCCGCGAAGGCGTTGACGGCGAGGCCGGCGATCCCGGTGCTGGCAGCCCTAAAACTCGCCGCCACCGGCAGCCGGCTGACCATCGCCGGGTTCGACTACGAGACCAGCACCACCCAGGAGATCGGCGCCACCGTGCACACCGGCGGGGAGGCGCTGGTGCCCGGCCGGCTGCTCGCGGACATCGCCCGCCTGCTGCCCGGACACGAGGCCGCCATCGAGCTCAACGGGCCGATGGTGGAGATCACCTCCGACACCGCCTCCTACACCGTCCACACCCTGCCGCTCGACGAGTACCCGTCCCTCCCTGACCTGCCCGCCGCCTCGGGCCGGGTCGACGCCGCCCTGCTGCGTGCCGCGATCGGACAGGTCGCCCCCGCCGCAGACACCAACGGTCAGATCCCCATGCTGACGGGCGTGCTGGTGCAGGCCGACGCCACCCACCTCACCCTCGTGGCGACCGACCGCTACCGCATGCCGGTGCGGCGCATCCCCTGGCAGACCGAGATGACCGAGCCCGCCTCCGCCATGGTCTACGCGACGACCCTCCAGGACCTGGCCGCCGCCCTCCCCGAAGACGAGGACGGCACCGTCGACCTGGCCCTGCCGTCCGGCAAGTCCGGTCTGTTCGGCGTGCAGTTCGGCAGCAGCCGGATCACCACGCGGGTGCTGGACGCGGAGATGACGCACTGGCAGCGCATCATGGCCGCCGTCGCGGCCCTGCCCATCACCCTGCGGGTGCAGACCGCCGCCCTGGCTGCCGCAGTCAAGCGTGTCGCCGTCGTCGCGGAGCGGGCGCAGCCCATCCGGCTCGACATGACCGCCGGTCGCGTGGAGCTGGTCGCCGGCACCAAGGACGAGGCCCGCGCCCGCGACCGGATCGACGGCGACCTCACCGGCACCAACGACGCCCTGTCGATGTGCTTCAACCCCGCCTTCCTCGCCAGTGCGCTGGCGGCGGTCGACACCGACGAGGTCGAGATCGGCATCAGCGCCCCGGCCAAGCCCGCGCTCCTCACCCCCGCCACCGGCGGCGAGCCGGCCGACAGCCCCCTGCGCTACCTGCTGATGCCGATCCGCCCCACCAGCTGACCACCACCTCCGCCATCAAGGAGCTCCGATCCCATGAGCTTGACCTTCACCGACATCTTCTGCGGCGCCGGCGGCTCCTCCACCGGTCTGGTATCCGCCGGATACGAGCTGACGCTCGCCGCGAACCACTGGTCCCGCGCGATCGAGACACACGCGGCGAACCACCGCGACGCCGACCACCTGTGCGCCGACATCAACAACTACGACATGCGGCGCCTGCCGAAGACCGACGTGCTGTGGGCCTCCCCGATCTGCACCGAGATCAGCCCCGCCGGCGGACGACGCCGCACCCGCAACCAGCTCGCCCTCGACCTGGAGGACGACGGCCACGTCCCCGACGCCGCCTGGGAACGCACCCGGGCCACCGCCTACGACGTCATCCGCGCCACCGAAGTGCACCGCTACAAGGCCGTCCTGTGCGAGAACGTCGTCGAGTTCGCCGTCGACTGGGAACTGTTCGACTGGTGGCGCAACGGCATGGAGATGCTCGGCTACAACTCGCAGGTCGTGTCGGTGTCCTCCGCGCACGTCGGCGGCGACGGCAGCCTGCCCGCCCCACAGTGGCGGGACCGCATCTACATCGTGTTCACCCGCAAGGGCATCCCGCTGCCCGACCTCAAGCCCCGCCCGCCGGCCCACTGCACGGACTGCGGCGAGGACGTGTTCGCCGTGCAGTCCTGGCGCAACGGCCGCCGGATCGGCAAGTACAAGCAGCAGTACGACTACCGCTGCCCGAACACCCGGTGCCGTCACGCCCTCGTCGACCCCTACATCCGCCCCGCCGCCTCGATCATCGACTGGTCGAACCTCGGCGTCCGGATCGGCGACCGCGCCGACCACCGGCTCCGGCCCCTCGCCACGAACACCATCAAGCGCATCCAGGCCGGCCTCGACCGCCTCGGCGGCGCCGTGCCGCAGGTCCTCACCGTCAACCACGGCGGACACGACGGCCGCGCCTACCCCGCCGACCTGCGCCCCCTGGCCGCCCGCACGGTGAAGATCGGCGACGCCGTGCTCACCCCGCCCGCCGCGGCAAGCTCGTTCGTCGTCGAGTACCGCCGCAACGGCGGAGCCGAACCCGTCGCCCACCCGCTGTCCACACTCTCAGCCCAGGGCAACCACCACGGGCTGGTGATCCCCTACCGCAACGCCGCCACCAAGACCACCGCCGAGCCGCTGCACACTCTCGGGACGAAGGACTCCGCCGGTCTCCTCCGGCCGGCCCCCGCCATCGAGGACTGCCACTACCGGATGATCCAGCCGCGCGAGCAGTTGTACGCGCAGGCGTTCCCGAGCGATTACGTGGTCCACGGCACGCGGCCGGAGCAGACCATGCAGGCCGGGAACGCCGTGTCCGTGAACGTCGCCCACTGGATCGGCGACCGCGTAAAGGCCGCTCTCGCATGACCACCCACCCCGAAGCGGGCGACGTCGTCGATCCCGACGACGCGCCGACCACCATCGCCGTCGCCGACCGACCAGGAGCCACCGTGCCCACCGACCACACCCCGCTCGCCGAAGCCCTGCGCGACCCGGCCGTCCCCGTCCGGGGCCTGACCGTCCGGCAGCCCTGGGCGGCGGCCATCACCCACCTCGACAAGAGGGTGGAGAACCGTTCCCGGGTCACCACCTACACCGGCCTCCTCCTCATCCACGCCGCTAAGAAGACCGACACCGGCGCGATGCGCGACGCCCCCGCAGACCTCCCCGGCCTGACCGAGCGCGGCACCGTCCTCGCCGTCGCCCGCCTCACCGGCTGCCACCCCCACACCCGCTGCGCCGGCCGGTGCAGCACCTGGTCCGACCCCGACCGCTGGCACTGGCAGCTCACCGACGTCACCGCCCTGCGCCAGCCGGTGCCCGCCACCGGCGCCCTCCAGCTGTGGACCCCACCGGACGGCCTCCGGCAGCAGATCGCCGACGCGCTGCCCGCCTCCTGAACGGGCAACAGGAAAGCCCTACCCCCACCAACCCGACCAGCGAAGGATGAAGAACATGAGCCCCAACACCACGGTGACGATCACCTCGTTCGGCTACCTCCACGCCGCACCCCCGGCCGCCGACCTGACCGTCGATCTGCGGCGGCACTTCAAGGACCCCCACGTCCACCCCGAACTCCGCCACCGCACCGCCGAGGACCTGGCCGTGCGCGAGGCCGTCCTGCGCACCGCCGGCATCCCCCAGCTCATCAACGCCATCACCACGGCAGCCGACGCCTACCTGTCCGGCCCCGGCGCCGCCGACATCGCCACCCTCGACATCGCCACCGGCTGCGCGGGAGGACGCCACCGCGCAGGCACCACCGCCATGGTCCTCGCCGCCATCCTCGCCGGCGACCAGGACCAGCTCGCCTACCTCACCGGCGGCCCGGACGCCGCCCGCCGCTGGGGCCTCAACCACCTCGCCCACTGGTACGCGGACCGGCCTCTCGACGTCCACCTCGTCCACCGGGACATGCACCGCGCTGTCGTCGCACGCTGAACCCCGGGGCTGCTCGAATCAGCCCCGGGGCCACCCCATCATCCCACCCAGCGGGGCCCACACCAGCGGGCCCCGCACTCCAGGAGGAGCCCCATGGACCCCTGCCCGTTCTGCAACATCGCCACCGGCCGCGCCCCGGCCATCATCCGGGCGCAGTGGCCCGACACCATCGCCATCGTGCCGCTGCGGCCGGTCACCCCCGGACACTGGCTGATCATCCCCCGCACCCACGTCACCGACGCCACCACCAGCCCGGACGTCACCGCACAGACCATGTACCGCGCCGCCCAGCTCGCCGCCGACATCGAAGACCCCTGCAACCTCATCACCAGCGTCGGACCCGAGGCGACGCAATCGGTCCTGCACCTCCACATCCACCTCGTCCCCCGCGAGTACGGCGACGGCCTGCCCCTCCCCTGGACACCGCAACAGGCCGCCGCCGAACTCGCCGGCCACTGACCGATCCGGCCCGCCCCGTCACCCCGCAGCACCCCACAGGCCCCTCTACCGGCGCGCTGTCGCCCGGTAGAGGGGCCTTTCTGTGTTCCGGCCCGCCCCAGCTCGGCGGAGCCCTACGCTGCCGCCATGGACCCCACCTTCAAGACGGTCATCGACGGCGAGCTGGTCGAACTGCCCGCGACGATCGCCACCATCCGGGCAGCCCTCCCCGCTGAGCAGGCCGAGCAGTTCGACGCCGAGGTGCAGCACGCCGCCGCCGACCGACTGCCCATGGTCCTCGCGCAGTGGGCGCTCCGCGGCACCGGCGCGGACCAGGAGGACGACGAGCTGTTCCGGCGCCTGCAGGCCGGGGAAGACATCGGCGCCGTCGAGGCCGACGACGACGCCGCGAGGGGAGCCGCGTGAGCCGCTACCGCATCGTCTACGCCCCGCCAGCTGATGATGCCCGTAAGAAGATGCCGACCGCGTTGCTCGCGAAGTTCGACGCCGCGATGCGGCCCCTCGCCGCCGACCCCTACGGCAACGGATCCGAACCCGTCGACGGCGAACGCGACCGACGCCAGGCCGTCGCCGCAGGAGTCCTCGTCCGCTACTACGTCGCCAGCGCCGTTCTCACCGTCACCGTCGTCCGCATCGTCTACGTGTAGATGCCCGGGGGGTTTGTTGTCCGCGGACAACAAACCCCCCGGGCATCGGGGCGGCGGGACCTCGGGTCAGCTCTCTAGGAGCAGTTTGCCCAACTGTGCCAACGAGTCCGGCGTCATCCGGCGGACCAGGATCTGGTGTAGGGCGGTGGGATCGGTCCAGGGCATCCTCACAGCGTCGATCTCGGCATCATCGACGGAAGCCGAGCCTGTGGGGGCATTAACCGGGTTAACGGTCACGGTCGACGGCGCCGGTTCGCCAGCGGTCGACGGGGCCGCTGGAGCATTAACCGGGTTAACGGTCGGGTCGTCGGCGAGCAGCCGGCGCTGCCTGGGGGCCGGAGCGTTAACCCGGTTAATCGTCTCCTCGGCCGCGGCTGCTTGCTCCTCCTTGGGCAGCCGGCCGATGCGGCGGGCGGGCTTCACCTTCAACTCGCCCGTCTCGACTTTCTCCTGCAGGTCAGGGGTCAGCTCCAGGAGCGCGAGCCGCTGGGACACCCAGGCCGGCGTCTTGCCGAGGCGCTTGGCCACCTGCGCCTGAGAGCCGTGAACGTCGACGAGTTCCTGGATGGCCTTGGCCTGGTCGAGGGGCGGGACGTCGACACGGTGGATGTTCGCGACGAGGGCGCCCTCGAGCATGTCCGCAGCGCTGGCGGCCAGGCTGTCGTTGACATCGATCCGCAGCTCAGTCAGCCCGGCGATTCCGGCTGCGGCGAGACGCCGGTTGCCGTCGATCACCACGTATTGGGCGGCGCCGAGCGTGTCGGCCTGGTCGGGGTGTGCGGCGAGGAAGGCGGCTCGCCGCACCACGGCGAGGGGCTGGATCTGGCCTCGCTCCGTGAGGGAGGCTGCTGTTTCTTCGAGCTCGGTGAGTTCGTCACGCGGGTTGAACGGGTTGTGCGCCAGCTGGTTCAGCGGCACGGAGGAGGGCGGCACGGCGCCCTCGGTGGGGGCCTCGGTGGCTGCCGAGATCGCGGTCCGTCGTGCGCTCACCGGCTTGGCCCGCACGAACGAGGCGCTGGTGCCGAGCTGGTCCTTCTTGCTCATGAGATCTCCCGTGCGAGTGCGCGCATGCCGACTGCCTGGTCTGACTTGGGCGCGTAGTCGAGCAGCGGCTTCTTCACCCGTACTGCTTCCTTCTGCTCCTTGAGGTCGCCGATCAGGCCGACAACCCGTGGATCCTTTATGTCCATCCACGCCTCCAGGGAGGAGGTGGCGATGTAGCCGCGCCGGGAGTCGTAGTGGTTGACGACGATGCCGAGGTAGTCGACCTCGAGGGCGAGGTCGTTGCGGAGGTCTTCGATCTGGCTGGTGAGGAGGCCGTAGGCATCTGCGGAGCTGTCTTCCGCCTGCACGACGATCAGGGCTCCCGAGGAGCCGAGCTGCTCGTTGGAGCGGCGTCGGCCGTAGTACACGGCGGCGTCCATGCTCAGGCCGAGGCTGGGTGGGCAGTCGACGATGATGACGTCGTAGTCGGATTCGACTGCGGTGAGTGCCCGCTCGAGGGCGGCTTCGCGGGCGCGGACCCCGGCGAGCTTCACGTCGAGGAGAAACGCGTCGTTGCAGCTGGGCAGGAGCTTCAGTCGGCCGCCGAAGCGGTCGCCTTCGATCGGGACGATCAGGTCCCGCAGATGCCCGGCCGGCTCACCGGCCATGTGCTTGGTGAGGCTGTCGCCCTCCATCGGCAGCGGTTCGTGCCCGAGCTGCTGCGTGAGATGGCATTGCGGGTCAAAATCCACCAACAGGACCCGGAGCCCCAGGCCGGGCAGATCCTCCAGCTCGAGGGGATCGGTACTGCCCGCCTCGCGCAGCGCAGCCGCGAAGTGCTTGGAGACCCGCACCGGGTGGAGGCTCTCCTGCCCCTCGGACATGGCCTCGCCGACGCCTGCAGTGATCGCGGTCTTGCCCACGCCTCCCTTCTGGTTGCAGACGATGATGCGCCGCGGGATCTCGGGACGCTGCACATCCGGGGCCGGGTTGGCATGCAGCCATACCTGGACGGCCTGCGCGAGCCCTTGGATGAGGGAGACCTTGCGGTCGGCCGCCACCTTCTTGAAGGTGTCCCACTGCCCGGGCGGAAGCCAGGTGGAGAACGAGTCCGCGCCGGCGGTGTCGACGGGGGAAGGGGAGGAGGCGAGGCCGCACCACTGGGTGACGCCCTGCTCGACGGCGGTCTGGATTTCGATACCGAGCTGTGCGGAGCGGATCTTGAGGTCTTGCCAGATCCACCCGGGCAGCTTGGAGACGACCTTCTCGCGGTCGCTGGCGGATGGGGTAGCCATGAACAGACCTTACTAACGGTGGCGGTTGAGTCCAGGATTAACACGTTACCAAGGAAGGCCACGTGAGTTGCCGAGATGTCCCATCCGAAAGAGGGCGTCCTCGTCGGGCGCCAGCGAGGCGGTCACGTACACCTCCTCGGCAAGCCGCCGCAGTGGCGGCGCGAAGCAGCCACGTGACGCCGGCCTGGCCAGCCGCCAGAAGTCTTCGGCGTGACACCGAGGAGCTGAGGTGCCATCAGAGCGTCACCGTCGGCGTCTGGTTGCGTGACCTCCGCCACACTCCGACCCAGTGATTGGCATATGCCCCGCAGCAGATAGGTGAGCACCGGGTTTCCCATTCATCACACGAGAGACCTGTTTCTCCAGGTCAGAACCGTTCGATACAGGGTTCGCACATGCTGCCGGGTCACGGCCCATTCATGTGTACGGAGGCATATTGCGCGATAGCGGAGCACAGAGTTCCGCATCTCGTCGAAGTGTGCTTCAACGATTGGCTACTCAATGCGCTTGGCTGACTATCGAGGGCCACTCAGTCCTCCGGCGTGCACCCCCCAACACCCCGCGCAGGCACGCTGCTTAACCACATTCCCTGAGAGGAACCAGCAGGACGTGAGCCTCGCTTTCACCAACACCGCCCTGGCCGCCATCGCGGCACGGCTGGTATTCCCGGACATCAAGGCCCTCGCGTGGTGGTCAATCGGCGCCGGGGTGCGCCTCGGCATCATCCTGCTCCGGCGTCGCCAGCTCTGGCAGGCCAGCCGGTGCCACTCCACCTCCCACGCCTATCACATCAAGGGGGCAGCGTGACCAGCGACCACATCGCCGATCTCCCCCTGGTGGACCTTCCCGCGGCCTTCGTGGCCTTCCACGAGCAGCACTACCCCGGCTACTGCGAATACGCCAAGCTTCACCTCGGCAACGAGACCGAGGCTATGGACCTCGTCGACGACCTGTTCACGCATCTCGCCGAGAACTGGGCCAGCCTCATGGCCACCGCCGCGCCGGCGGCCGAGGTCTGGGCGCTGCTGAAGATCATCGTCGTCGCTCAGCTGGACGCCCGCGGCAGCAGGTCGGCGATGCCGGAAACCGCCGCATTCCGCAGGGTCGCCCGCGAAGTCCTGGACCGCACTCGCGGAGAGTTCGAGCTGATGGAAAGCAGCATCGGCCTCTACACCGCGATCGCCGCCCTCCCCGACCGTCACTTCGACGTTGTCGTCCTGCGGTACGTCCTGGGCTACCCCACCCCGAGGGCCGCCACCATCATGGGCATCGAGGAGACGACCGTCCGCACCTACGTGCACCAGGCACGCCGCAAGCTCGCGCGGGACATCGGCCTCGACGACCGGCACCACCTCACCGATCCCGCATGAGCAGGAGGACCCCGATGAACACACCCACCACCAACGACTTCCTCGAAAACGCCCGCCTCCTGCCCACCGTCACCCAGGCCGATGTCGTCGCGTCCCGCGAGCGCATCCGCCGCAGGGTCTCGGACAAGCTCTGGCGCCAGGCGCTACACGACCACGCCCACAGCTCCCCGAACGGGGATCCCGCCGGCCGCCAGGACGACCACCCCCCGGGCGCCATCCGGTCAGCGATGGCCGTCTCCGAACACGCCGCCGACGACCTGCGCCAGATCTGCTCCATGGTCCTGCGCGACCTGACAACCGCCCGGAAGCTGGCCGGCCTCGTCAACAACGCCCGCATCGAACCCGACGGCGCCCTCGCCTTCGCCTGCCTCCTCCACCTCGCCGGCCGCAGTGAAGCCGCACAGTTCTGGTGGCAGTTCACCGCCGGCGCCGGCCAGCCCACCGCGGCCCTGTGCCTTTTCCTCCTTCACCTCCACCGCGGCGACATCCGCGACGCAACCCACTGGGCCGCCCAGGCCACCGCCATGGACGACAGCCAGGACCGCTTCTACTCCGCCACCGGCCCCACCCACACCCTCTACTGCAGCGGCTACACCACCGTCGAGTCCATGCTCCTGCGCACCAGGGCCGCCCTCGTTGACAAGGCCACCGATCCGGACCGCTGCCCGGGCCCTGCCCTCGCTGACGCCGTGCAGCAGCTGGTCGTCACCCCGGACATCGACTTCGGCGACATTCCACGAGCCGACCCGAGGATCGCCGACCACCTCGACGCCGCCTCCGCCTGACCGCCGGGGCCCGCCTCACCAGCGGGCCCCATGCCTTCACGGCCCTTGGGCGCCGCAGGCAGCGCGGTGGTTGTCAACATCGGTCCGGACCCCTCACCGATTCGAGGGCCCCTTCCGCCAAGCCGCCGACATCAGTAAGCATCAGCCGCTATCTCTGATGGGTGATCAAGAACCTCTCCCGCATCGCCACCGCAGTGGCGCTCGCCCTCCTGCCGGCGACGATGCTCACGCCCGCCCACGCCGCCGACACTCCCACGGCCGCCGAGACCCTGCCCCTCGCGCAGGCCATCAACCGCCTGCCCATCGCCGACGAGATCCGCGACGGATACAGCCGCGACAAGTTCAAGCACTGGAACGCCGGGGAGATCCGCGGGGACGGTTGCGACACCCGCAAGGAAGTCCTCATCCACGAGGCCATCGAGCCGCCCACCATCGGCCCCAACTGCTCCCTCACCGGCGGCACCTGGTGGTCGTACTACGACGAGGTCACCGTCACCGAAGCCGGCCAGCTCGACATCGACCACATGGTGCCGCTGGCCGAAGCATGGGATTCCGGCGCGCACGCGTGGACGGCCCAGAGGCGGGAGGCGTACGCGAACGACCAGGGCGCGGAGGAGAGCCTGCTGGCGGTGACGGGGACGACGAACCGCTCCAAGGGTGACAAGGACCCGGCGGAATGGTTGCCGCCGGCACCGGGAGCGCTGTGCCGCTACCTGTCCGAATGGACTGGCACCAAGCTGCGCTGGGACCTGACTGCCGACGAGACCGAGCAAGCCCGTCTGGCCGACCTCGCGGACGAGTGCACCGACACCGTCGTCACTTACGAGCCGGCTCCCTGAGCAGGCCGACCGGGGCCGTGGCGGACGAGATGTCCGCCACGGCCCCGCTCGGCAATGACCAATCGGTGGACCCCGGGAAGGACGTCGACAAGAGCGGGTTTCCCCATTCAAACAAATGGCTGATAGGTGTTCGATGAATTCGGTTATGCGGGGTTCCATTGTCAGTGGCCGTTCTTAGCCTGAATAGGTGGCTAACGGCGTATGGCACACCGAATACGGAATCGAGATCAACCTGTCCCGCCGGGACCTCGGGCACCCTGACCGTCCCGGTCTCCTCGACGAGATCCTCACCCCGACCTCGCAGCGCAACTCCCAGCTCCTCGAATGCCTCGCGCACCACTACGGCTCCCCGTGCGAGTCCGAGCGGGGCGGCAAGTCGCCGTGGATGTTCGTCCGCCGGGGCCGCGCCGGCAGCAGCAGACCACTGGTCGCAGCCCACCTCCCGGTCACGCACAAGCCCACCCCGGGGGAGAGCGACCAGCACAAGGCCATGAAGGAACGGGTCGTCACCACCGCGGCGCGTAACGGCCTGCAGGCCGACACCGAGGTCCGCGCGGCGAACGGGAGGACCATCTCCGACGCTGTGGTCACCGGCCCGGACGGGCAACGCATCGGATGGGAGATCCAGTTCTCCCCCCTGGGAGCCAGCGGCGTGCGAAGCCGCACCGCGAAGACGCTGGGCAACGGCGTCTTCCCGCTGTGGGTGGCCAAAGACCCCACCGCCCACCTCATCGACCGGGCCCCCTGGGCGCGCATCAACGACACCCCCTGGCGGGACATCCGGGACGGCCAGCACCTCCCCGTCCGCGGAGGCTTCCGCCGCTTCCAGATCTGGCGCTGCACACCCCGCGACCCCCGCCCCTGCCCCGACGGGAAAGGCCAGTGCGACAACATCCACACCGCCTGGTCCCTGCCCGCCGTGTGCGTCCCCGAGGAGAAGACCCCGTTCATCGACACCCTGGTCGTGCGCAGCGCCACCGGTGAGCACGTGCCCGTCTTCGTCCCCTCCCGCGCCGACGGGCGCGCCGGCAGCTACATGTGGGTGCCCGCCGCCGACCACCAGCAGTGGATCGACTACTGCGGCGAGGACCTCACCCCCCGCCCTTCCCAGCCCGGCACCGACCCCGACGACGTCATCACCTTCACCGAGGACGACATCGACTACACCTGCCGCTGGGGCCAAGAGACCGAGACCCGCGCGCGAACCAGCCCTCGCCCCCGCCGGGACACCGGCCAGTCCATCGGCCGCACCTTCAACCCCGCCACGCACCTCACCGTCATCCCTACCCAACGCGCCACCAGCACCGTCACCTTCTCCCGGATGACCTCCGCGCAACGCGCTGCAGCGGCAGCCATCCACCGCTGCCAACCCTGGGAACTGGGCCTGTGCAACGGCTGCTCCGCCCTCATGCGCCGCCACGGAACCAACGCAGCGATCTTCTGCGATACCTGCCGCCGCACCCTCAACAACCGGGTGCCATCCCAAGCCGGCCCCTTTCGGGAACAACCTGCCGTGCCGATGCGATGACGGATCTCAGCCCGGGGCGCGGGCGCGCCCCGGGACGCCGATGACCGGCTTCGCCGGCAGAAGAGCGCGGCATCGCCTACCGGCCCGGCTCATCCGGGATCCCGCCCCGCTACCACGTGCGTGTGTGGCTTTTGTCCGACCCTGGGCGAGAGCGTGGTCAGAACTGCAGTCGGTTGTCGGCCAGCACGGTCTGGAGGCCGTCGATGAGGGCGGGCCGGGTCGCGCTCATGCTGATGTCCTGGAGCGCCGCTTCCCAGAGATGGTCGGGGAGGTAGTCCATGTCCCACCGCAGGTGGCGCCAGCGGATCGCGATGGGGTCGTCCGGGTCCTCCGGGTCGTGTCCGAGAGCGCGCAGCCGGGTGGCCCACCGGTCGACGATGGCGAGGTCGTGACTGTCGGCGATGAGAGCCTGAATGTCGTCTCGGGTGACGTCGGCCGGTGTGGTGTCGCGTTCGCGGGCCACCAGGTACAGGCCGGCGGCCAAGCCGGCGCCGCCGTTGGCCTTCGCGTCTCCGTCCCAGCCGAGGGTCGCGTCGGGCCACAGCTGCGCCAGGAGGTCGATTGCCCGGTCCCAGGCGGCCTGCCAGAGTTCGGGCCCGTCGCCGCCCTCGTGCTGGAGGGCCCGGAGGTGGTCTATCACCAGAGTCATGGCCTCATTCTCCCGCCGGCGGGCCTTGCCGAGGAGCAGGCCCGCCCTGGATCCTGCCGAGAACACGCTGACTTGAGGAGAAGGGGGGTCGTCGTGGAGGACTTCTTCGCGCGCCTGGAGAGCAGGGCTCATGCGTGGCCGGCTGGGCAGCGGGATCTGCACTGGCTGGTGATCCCGCCCGCCGAGGTCGCTCGCGAGCGGCTGTATGAGCCGTACCGTGAGCTGGCCGGCCAGCCCGGCCTCCACCCAGTGCGGCCGGAGTGGATGCACATCACCGTGCTCCACTCCGGGCCCGCGGCCGACGCGACGCCGGCCGAGGTCGACCGGACCCGCGCGGAAGTCGCGCGCCGCGCCGCCAGCATCGCCCCGTTCGACCTCACGCTGTCGCGGCCGGACGTCGGCAACTCGGCGATCGAGAGCCGGGGTTATCCGGGGGCGCCGCTGCGCGCGCTGTGGGAGATGACGTGGGAGGCGCAGGTCTCGGTGGTCGGGGACCGGTGGCCGCGCATCCCGACGGCCTCGTATCCGCACCTGACGCACGCCTACGCCGGCGCCGACGGCCACCTGGCCGACCGCGGCGTGCTGAAGGTGTTGCTCTCGGATCTCCCGGGCGGCCTGGTGACGGTGCCGGTGGACATGCTGACGCTGGTGGCGGAGTGGCACGACCGCCGGGAGATCCGCTGGGAGGTGCTGGCCGAGGTGCCCCTGCTCGGGGGTGCCGGCTGACCGGCGGCCGTTCGCGCGGCAGCAAGCCCGCCCGCCCGGCTGCCGGAGCGTGGATCAGGCGACCGGCACCGGCCGGGGAGGGCGCGGGGCAGGCGCCGACGCCGGGCGATACGCCTCCACGAGGTCCTGTGCCCACCGGGGAGTTGTCGGCGCGTCCTCGCCCCAGGCGCCGAGGCGCTGACGCCGGAGAGGCTCCAGCGCCTGCCCGGCATCGTCGCAGTAGAGCCCCTCCACGGAGAGGGATGTTGCCCACCACGTCTGCCCGGTGTGGTCGTAGGCGTACTGGCATTCCAGTGAGTCGACTCGGAGCAAGGGGCGATCGGGCCGGGCGCTCACCGACAGCAGGTTGCCCCATTCACCGCGGACGAGGGGGCCGTGGTGCGCCGCGAAGGTGAGGGTGAGGGTCTTCACGGGCTCGCTGATCTGGTCGCCGTCCGGGCCATGGATCTGCTCACCCTCAGCCCAGCTGGCGGCCGCTACCTCGGGCTGTTGTTGCTCTGTCACGTCTCCACCCCGTGCTCGGTCCCATAGACGTACAGCTGTATCCTCTCGCCCTCTCCGAGCCACGGCAACGTGCGCCGCCCACCCGATCGGGCCGCTTCCCGCGAACACCGCCTTGGTTGTCAGCGCGCCCCGCTACGGTCAGGAGAGCTCATCACGCCAGCAGCAGGAGGAGGACGCGAGGACCATGTCGAGCCGTCCGGCACCGAGCGGTGCTCCGATCCGGTTCGTGGACGGGATTCCGATGTATGCGGCCGGGGAGGCACCGGCCGATCTGCTGACGAGCGACCAGTTGCGGGAGCAGCGGCTGCGTCCGGCACGTGGTCAGCGGCCAGCCGCGTACGTCACCGCCCACCCCGACGCCGCCGGCGCGATCCGCTTCACTGCCCTCTACGACCCGGCCGCCGCAGAGCGGATGCGTGCGCTGTCGCCCGGCCAGCAGCGGGCGATGGCCGCCCGCCGTACCTGCCCGCGGTGCGGAACGGTGGGTACCGAGCTGATCCGGCGCGATGTCGGCGTCTGCGCGGACTGCGCTGAGGCCGTGCGCCGCCGCCGGGTTGAGGAGCGGCGGCGCGCGTGCACCGGCTGCGGCCGGCCGGCCACCCGCCCCTATCCGGCCGGGCACCGCCGCTGCACGGTCTGCGCTCTGTACTACGCCCTGTGGGAGCAGGGCGAGGCCGGCCGGGCTGAGGAGTGGGCGAGGACCTGCCCCGGCCTCGGCGATGGCCACCCCTGCGGCACCGTCACCGCGACCGTCGCCGAAGTCGCCGCCCGGCTGCGCGAGTACGGCGGCTGGGAGCCGACGCCGTGCGCCCGGTGCGCGGCGGAACTCGACCGCCGCGCCGAGGCGTCCGACCGGGCCTGGGAGGAGAGCCATCTGGACCCGGCCGGCCACCGGCGGCGTGAGGTGGCCGGCGTGCAGGCGTGGGCCCGCGAGGTCCTGGCCGACCCGCGCGCCGTCGTGCTGGACACCGAGACCACCGGCAAGGACAGGGACTCACGGATCGTGGAGTTCACCGCCCTCACCACCGGCGGCGACATCCTGCTCGACACCCTCGTCGACCCCGGCGTGCCGATCCCCGCCCGGGCCACCGCCGTGCACGGCATCCGCGACCAGGACGTCGCCGGCGCCCCCGCGCTGCCCGACCTCCTGCCCCGCCTCTCCCGCATCCTCCGCTCGTCCACCCGCATCGTGGCGTACAACGCCCCGTTCGACCGGCAGCGCCTGCGCTATGAGGCGCATCTCCACCACCAGGCCCGCGCGACCGGCGGCCACCACGCGCCCGAGTACGGCATCCACCCGGCCGCCGCCGCCTTCGTCGCCGGCCGCTGGCAGTGCGCCATGCGCGCGTACTCCACCTGGTTCGGCGAACCCCACCGCGACGGAGACGGTTACCGGTGGCAGCCCCTCGGCGGCGGCCACCGCGCCCTGGGGGACTGCCGCGCAGTACTGGACCGTCTGCACCGGATGCTGGGCGACCCTCCCTCCCACGACCCGCTCGACGGATACTGGTGACCCTCTCTACCGCTAGAACCTCAAAATTGGTTCAGACCTCCTGACACTTAGTCAGGTCGGCTGTCGGGCAGCGCCGGGCGGCCCGACCGGCGCTGCCCGACACGTTAACGGCGCCGCCGACCCCCCACTCCCTGCTGCGGCTTTCGACCCCCCGGTGAGGGGCGGGGAGCACGGAGTGCTTCCCGCACCGTCCCGCACTGCCCATCAAACCCCAGCCCACAACGGGTTTCCACGCACCACACACCACCGCACACACCCTCCAGGGGCAAGGCCGGAGGCCGCGCCCCGACCGCCCGGGCCCGGAGGGCACGGGCACCACCACCCCACCCAGGCCCCGGAGGGGCCGCCGGCCCT
>NZ_FPAB01000021.1 GCF_900116145.1 Streptomyces harbinensis
TGCAGCACGCCCGCGCGGGGCCGGCCGACGCGGCGGCGGCGCCACTGCACCCACCACCCCGGCGCAGCCGCCGCTGCGGCCTCCCGCGCCTCGACCGCCGCGATCTCGTCCTCGACGGCGCGCAGTTGCACGGCGAGCCAGGTCCGCAGGACCTGGAGGCGGGGGAGATCGGACGGCAATTCGCTCACATGTACGAATCGTAGGGCAGGGAGGCCGACCCGGCGCTACGGGGTTGACGTGCAGGTCAGCGCGCCGGGCGGGCTGGTCAACCTCGAAGGCGGCGGCCGAAGAATCCCCTCCGGCTGGCTTCCTGAGCGGCCCGGCAACGGCTTCCTCCTCGGCGCGCTGCCGTTCGGCCACGGCCTACTGGGCTTCCGGCCGCGCACCGCTGGCACAGGCCGGAGTGCACGTCGTCGGACCATTTCGGCCCGGTGACCAGCCCTCGAACGGGCTATGCTCTCGCGCAGGCCGACCCCCGGGGCGGGAGACGATCGGGCCATGACCGACACCTGCGCCCCTCGGCGGCCAGCAGCTGGAGGTCGCGGGGCGGTTCGGCTGCCCAGCCCATCCCCCCACCAGGGCAGCGCAGTTGTCGGTAGCCTCACGGCCATCAGGTCAGACCGGGGAGGGCATCGTGAAGTTCACCATCGACACCGAGGCCGACGGCTACGAGCAGGCGCTACGGGCCGTGCAGGCCGCCTACGGCCGCCCGCCCGTCCTCCCGGACCCGCCGCTCAACATCACGGTCCGCGAGGAAGTACGGCGGCGGCGCACCGGCGATACCGGGCCGGCCGAGGCCGATGTGATCTGGCGGCACGGGCGCGGGGCGTGGAGCGAGGACATGCTGCGCCGGTGGGTCGACAGCCTGCCGGACGAGGACTGCGCCGCCGTCGCGAAGTTGATGTTCGCGACGCCCGGACGCCCGGGCACGACCGTCACCGCCCTGGCGACCGCGCACTTCCCCGAACTCGGCCTCCGCGAGGCCCGGCATGCCTTCGGGGCGATCTCCCGCCGCATGAACAGAGCAGCCCGTGAACTCGGAGGCCCTCACACCCCGTGCGAGATGGTCGAGGCCACCGGCGCCCGCATCGCCGACCCGGCGGTCGCCGCCATCGTCATGGACCAGCTCGCCAAGGCCTGGCCCAAGACCGCCCACCCCCACTTCTCCGCCTTCATCGCCGCCGCAGTCGCCCCGATCACCGCCGCGCTCGCCGCGCTCGGAGAGGCCCGCATCGCCGTGCGCACCGAAGACGTGCTGATCTCCTACACCTCCCGGGGCTGCACCGTGCGGGTGGCCGAACACCGGGCCGCACACCGCAGCGCGGTGGAACACGCCTTCCGGACCGCGTTCACCGCCGCCGGATGGGGCACAGAAGACCAGGGCGGCGGTCTCGCGCTTGAGCACCCATCGGTCCCACGCCGCAACTGATCGAAGCCCGCCCGGTCGTCTGGGAAGGCGACATCACTCAGCCGCGAGTTGAGTTCGTTTTTCGAAAGCACGCCGGCCACGGCGGAATCATCAACGCGCACACCTCGTGGAGCAGGTAGGCGCCGATCCGGCGGGCCTCGTGCATGGGCGGTGGGCACCCTCATACGACAGCCGGCGACCAGGGCCGAGGTGTGGGGGATCAGCAGCGCCAGCCAGCCCGCCGACCACGACGGGATAAACACCACGAGCCCCAGCAGTAGGACAGCGGCGGCGGTCTGCGACCCCGCAGGAGCACCGCACGATCCGCTCGCTCAGCAACCGGTCCGGCTCAGCCTCTGCCGCGCGCAGCACCGCGACCTCCGCCTGAAGCCGCTCCCCCGCCGCGACGAACGGGTGGGTGGTCTGCACCAGCTCTCCCATTTCCTCGCACCGGTCCGCGGCCTGCCGCCGCAACCCGGCGTACTTCTCGACGGGGCGGTGGATCCCCCTCACAGGGGGATCCACCGCCCCGTCACCAGGAAATCGACCCCTCGGCGTCAGCCACAGATCTCCGCTCCCGGCACGCCTCCCGGGTAGGCGAATCGCGGCCCTATGTCGATGACTCCGGTACCGCACGACCGGGTGTTGGGCGTGTACACCATGCGGCCCCACTGAGCCGTGGCTCCGGCATTGGGAACACCGGAGTCCCGGAACGTCGCTGCGGGGCCGTCCGGCCCAGCGGGCCGACGAATCGTGGTCTCGTTCAGGCAGGGGTGACCGCTGCAATTCGTCAACGTTGAGGTGACCCGGATCCACTGTGTGCCGCAGGACGGGCTGTACCGCATCTCGATGTAGCCGAAGTCCTGGCCGCCCGTGGTGCGCATCCGGGCCGAGTTCAGTGTTCTGGCATCGCTGGAGCATCCGGAGGCCACGGGGAACTGGCCGTGGTGCGAGGGAGCTGCCTGTGCGGTGCCCGACGCAGTCAACGAGAATATGGCCGCAAAACCGAATGCGGCAAGGGCCGCGGCAAAGCGGCTGCCAGCGGAAAGAAATTGTTTCACTTGCGCTCCCCTCCCATACAGAAGACAGAATTCGGGCGCGACGAAGCCGACCACAAGCCATACAGGTTCCCCGCCCCCGATCACCAATCAGTGAAGATGATTCACCCCACAGTCGCAACACCGCCTTTACATACTGGCTGAAAATGTGACGCTCTCTGCGCCGCGGTCACTGCGGCGCAGAGCCTGCAGACGGAGCGACGATCAGCCGCCTCACCTTCAACGGCACCATCATCGAAACTGGCACCGACTCCTACCGCCTCGCCAGCACCCGAGCCCGAGCGGAGGAGCCCACCAAGGCCGGCTGAGCTCTGCCGCTACCTCCCTCGATGGTCAGCTCGCCAAAGTTGCCTGGTGAAAGTACATACGCCAGCCCGTTTCCGTCAGACGCCACAAGGAGCTCCGCCATGCTCGGCGCCCGCTGCTGTCGGCGAAGTACGTCAGGTGAACTATGCCCGGAGCAAGTACGACCCCGGACATCTCGCTGAGCTCGACCGGAGACTCCGGGCCCACTGAACCGGTACTCATCACGGTGAGAATCGACGTCGCATCCCAACGCCTGCCAGACGCTCCGAACTCGGTGAACTCCGGGTCTAAAAGCTCCGAGACCAGGACCGGGGAAGCACGCACGTCAGGGTCGAGAAGCCGCATCTCCGCCGCGATGGCGGCCTGAACGGCCAGTTCACTCTCGTCTGCCATGCATGAACCCTACGGACGGACCCCGTCCCCCAAAACGAATAGTTGACGGGACGGGAGCGGACAGCAGTGCCGTCCTTTCTCGTCAACAACCCGGGGTGGGCTGATCACTAACTGCCGTCGGAAACCGTGCACAAGTGCTGTCACTACACATCGACGAAGCCAGCCTACGAAGATTGACGTGCAGGTCAGCGCTGCCGGGCGGCTGGTCAACCTCGGCGGCGGCGGCCGAGGAAGCCTCGGCGGCCCGGTTCCTGAGCGGCCTGGGCGGCGGCGTCCTCCTCGGCGCGGCACCGCTCAGCTTCGGCCTGCTGGGCTTCGGTCGCGCAGCGCTGGCACAGGTCCGGGTACGCGTCATCGGGCCACGACCAGCGGGTGTCGCTGAACCTCTCCCCGCAGCCCGCGCACACCGGCCGCCGAGCCTCGCGCGCGTCCTCCTCCGCACGGCGCCGGGCATCCTCGGCTTCGGCCCGGCGCTGGCGCCGCTCGCTGTACGCCTGCTCGTCGTCGGGGTTGGCAAGCGCGTCAGCCAGCGTCTCCCGCGGCTCGCCGGGGTGGCCGTAGCGCCACCACACCGGCCCGAGCGGCCCGTGCTCCCGGAGCAGATCCAGCGTGGTGACGATGATCGGGATCGCGTCCGAGTAGTCGCTGTACCAGTCCTTCGGCTGCCTCCACAACGACGGATCCACGGCCTGGCCTGCCCAGTGGGTCCGGGTCAGCTCCCCCAGCTGCTCCTGGCGGGTGGCCAGCGAACGCGGACCCACCCCGGTGAACACCACCGCGACCGGCGGGTGCCCCTCCCGGCCCGAGTCGGCATACAGGGTGCGCCAGAACGGCACCAGCTTGGGCCGGCGCTGCCCGGGCGGCGCCTCGTTCACCGTCCGGCGGAAGAACCTGCGGTAGCGCTCGAACTTGGCGGCCACCACCGCGACGGTCTCCGTCCCGGTGTCCACCTCCACGCACAGAAACGGCAGGGCGGGCTCCGTCTCCGGCGCCACCAGCACCGCGTCCGGACGCGGCGACCCCTTCGCCGGCGCCGACACCGACCCCGTCACCGGCAGGACAACCTCCGTCGTCCAGGACGCGATCGACCCGACACCGGCCGGCCGCCCGCTCCTACTGGCAACGCGGCCGTGAACCTCCTGGTCAACTGGGAGCGGCAGGCCCTGGTCAAGGGGTCCGTCCTCGTCCTGGTCGACGTCCTCGGCGGCGGGGCGCGGCTGGATGAACGCCAGGATCGTCTCGTTCACCGCCATGGCGTGGCCGGCGCCGTGGCGGCCGGCGCCGCGGGCGGTGCCGCCCATCGTCCGTTCCGGCGGCAGCAGCTGCGCGGCGGCCTCGATCCCGGCCGGGGTGAGCCGCCACACCTTCCGCGCCTTCTCCTCCCGGTTACCCGCGCCGGCGGCCGTACCGCCGCCTGTCGCGGCCTGCGATCCGCCCCAGGCACCCGGCGGCGCAGCCGGGGCCGGAACAGCCGCGTGGCGGCGCCGAGGCGGCTTCTGGCCGCGCGGACGGGTGAAGCCGTCCGACACCACCAGACCGTGCCGCTGGAGATCGGACAGGGCGTTGCGCACGCCCTTGTTGTCGCGCGACCCGGGCCGCGTCAACTGCCACAGCTGATGCGCCGTCGCCACCCGCCAGACCCCGAGCGCCGCCAGGACGTCCTCACGCCCGGCCGCCGTCGACCCCGCCGGGTTCAACCTCGACCCCAACCCGCTCACCTCTCCCCGATATCCGCCCGCCCCCACCACCGTAATCACCAACAGGTGATGAAGGGGGTGTAGGTGTTCTCGATAGGGCTTGACCAAGGGGCCTGACCTGCACAAACGATCACCGGGCGGCCGGGTATGGCGGTAGGGAAAACGGCATCGACAACACCACGAGCGCCGCCATGAACACCGGAGGCTTGACCACGAACACGAAATCCGAATTCGCCATTCGCGTTCGGTTGCCTATGCCACGGGCGTGCTAACGGGCATGCTCAGCCCCTGCTGACCCGGCTAGGCCGCCCCAGCCCTGACCTGCACGAACACCGTCCCACGCGCCCGACCATACGGTGATCTGCTACTGATGGTGGCGTTCTGTGGGTGGTTCAGGGGTTCGGGATGGGGCGCGGGGTGAGGGCGCTGACGATGTCGTGTGCAGCGTTCAGGAGCCGGGCCGACTGGTCTGGGTCGGTGAGCGCTGCGCGGCCGGCCTGGAACTCCAGCTCGCGGACCGCTTGCTGGAGCGCGTCCTGCTGCGCGGTGTTCTGCCGGGTCAGGCCGGCCGCGTGTTCGGCCTGGAGGCGGATCAGGTGGAAGGCGGTGGCGAGCGCGCCCGTCAGGGTGGCGATGTGCTGGTCGCCGGACAAGGGGGCCGCACGGCGGCGCTCAGGCGACTACATGGCCTCCCACGGGATGTCGCCCCGGTGCGTCCACCGGCCGGCCGCGTCCGGCTCGTACCAGGACCTGCCCCCCGGGTGGGCGCAGCCCTCCGCGATGATCCCCACCCCCGGCTCCGGATCGTCCGCATCCACCACCGTGGACATCCCGTCCAGCGGCCCACCATGCAGCGTCACCGACACCCACCGCTCCGTACCGAACTCGTCGCTCATGCCCTTATGGTCCCGCACCAGGCGCCGAATTGAGAGCGATATCGGCAGCCCGGCCACCTTCGGGCCCGGTCCGGCGCCCGAGGAGCCGTGCCCGCAGGTCAGGCCCCTGATCAGCCGGTGGCCAAACATGGGCTCAGCATGCCCAAAAGCATAGGCAAGTGAATTCTCTAAACGGAATTCGCATTTCCGATGCCAGGATATTGGCGGAATTCCGGGGGTCAGTGAACCGAGATGATCTGCACGAGGGTGATGGTGTCCTCGCCGATGATGATGACGCCCGCCACCGCTCCGCGGGCGATCGTCCGCACGACCCCGTCGTCCGTCCCGTACGGCGCGGAATGGGCGTGGGGGTCGGCGAGCGCGTCGAGGAGGCAGCCGGCCAGCTCGGCGCGGGCGTCGTCGGGGAGGGAGGTGTACTGGTCGTGGATGACGGGGTCGACGCGCAGCTTGTACGTCACGCGGCGCTCCGGCCGGTGCGGTCGGCGTCGGCCTGGAGCTGGGTGGTGATGTCGGTCAGCCGGGTCTCGTACTCCGTCGGGAGCTGGCCGTGCTCACGCTGGTGAGCGGCCAGGGCCTCGATGCGGGCGCGGCCGGCCTCGAACTCCTCCACCACCCGGACCCACTTGTCGATGATCGCCGGGAGCTTGGAGACCTCGGTGAACGACGTCTCGCGGGCGAACCTCGCGCGCAGTTCGGGGTGGGGCAGGGCATGGGCGATGGAATCGATGGTCCAGATGCTCACGGGGCCTCCCATCGGCGCGGCGGGTCGTAGGGATGATGCTATCGGCAGAACGCGCTGCAGTGGGGTGTGTGCTCTGCCCCGGCGTGAGCGGGGCAGAGAAGCGATCCCGTCTCTGCCCGGTCGCAGAAGACGCGGCCGGGCCCGCGCGACGGCGCCGGGGTCTCGGGGCTCACCTGCCCGCTGCGACGGCCGCGCGGCAGGTTGGGCAAGCGTGGGCGCCGGTGGGGCCGTATCGGTTGATGGGTGTTGCGCATCCGGCGCAGGGGCCGATGTGCCAGGGCTGGCAGTGCAGGCGGTGTGCGGCAGCTTCGCGCTGGTCGGGAGTGAGGTTGAGGCGTTGTTCCTGCCGGGGGATGCGGAAGAGGCGTTGAGAAGCTGTTTTCAAAGGCGAGGGCTGTGAGCGCTGCCTTTGGGGTCACCCGTTTGGTGGTGCGGAGTGAGCGGTTATGCCGGGCGGGGGTGACGGTGGCAGTGTCTGCAGATCTCCGTCAGAGGAGTTTGGTCATGATCATCAAGAAGTTGCACGAGGCGGGTTTGCGTAGTGATCACGCCTATACGGCTGCTGTGGTCTCGATCGGGCTGTCGTTCCTGTCGTGGACGGCTTCGGTCAAGGGAGAGGCAGCGGGGACGGACCGTGCTGACCGGTGGGGGATTTTCGTGGGTGAGTGGGCGCCGACGTTCTTCGGCCTTGGACTCGCACTCGCGCAGTACGAGAAGGACTGACCGGCCGCTGGTTCCGGTGGGGTCGGCCGGTGGCCGGCCCCACCGGCGCGTCAGACGCCGGCCGCAGGCCCTGCTGAGTGACGACGTCCCGTGCTCGTGGCCAGGCGTCTGGTCATGAGGGTGATGGCGGCCCAGGTGATGAGCGTTTCCGAGTGCTGGATGAGCCGCTCGTAGTCGCGGGCATGGCGGCGGGCGTTCATCATCCAGGCGAGTGATCGTTCGACGACCCAGCGGCGGGGAAGGACGACGAATCCGGTGGTGTCCTTGGGCCGGGAGATCGTCTTGATCGTGAGGTTCAGATACTTCTTAGCCCAGGTCACGAGCTTGCCCGCGTAAGCGCGGTCGGCCCAGACGAGCGTGATTTCGGGATGGGTGAGACGGAGGCGGAAGAGGACTTCCTTCGCGGCGGCGGAGTCGTGGAGGTCCGCGGGGGTGACCATGACCATCAGCGGCAGGCCCTTGGTGTCGACCACCATGTGCCGTTTGCGTCCGTTGATCTTTTTGCCCGCGTCGTAGCCGCGGCTGTCCTTCCCGACGGTCGAGGCTGCCTTGACCGACTGGGAGTCGATGATCGTGGCGACGGCTCTGGGGCCTCTGCCCATCTCCCGGCGGATCCGCCCCGCGAGTGCGTCACGGATCTGGCCGATGACCCCGGCCGCTGCCCAGCGGGCCATGAACCCCCAAACGGTTCTCCAGGGCGGGAAGTCCGCAGGTAGGGCCCTCCATTTGCAGCCGGTGTCGACGACGTAGCGGATCGCGTCGACGATCTCCCGGCGGGGGTGCTTCTCCGGCCGGCCTCCCAGCGGGGTCTCACTCGCGGGCAGCGGAAGGAGCGGTTTGATCAGCGCCCACTCGGGGTCGGTCATGTCCGAGGGATAGCGGCGTTCACGCATGGTTCTCCCCTGGTGACCTGCGGCGGGGGCCGACCGGCGAAGCCGG
>NZ_FPAB01000022.1 GCF_900116145.1 Streptomyces harbinensis
CGGTCAACGCATTGACCAATTCGACCGAGACAGGATCGGATACGACGATGCACCCACAGCAGCGACGCCAGGCGGGTGGGCCGTCGCGTGTCGCCTCGGACCGCTGCTGACCCAACTAATCCGCGCTGCCCCTCCAACTCCTCCGGCGGGGCAGCGCGCGGCCGGTATCAGATGCTCGTAAGCGAACTGGCAGGCAGCCGCCCCACGGTCATGCCCTCGGCCTCGATGTCGTACGTACGGGTGCGCACGTCCAGGCCGGTGCGGGGCGCCTCCACGGCTAGCCCAGGCTGTACGACCACCAGGACGTGAGCCGCCCCCGGTACGCCCGCCTGCTCCCCAAACTGGCTGAACAGCAGGTCCCCCGGGCGTTCTTGGCCGGGCTCGACGGGGGTTGAGATGGCGTGCATGTCCTGTGAGATGCGGACGGACAGGCGGTATCCCACCTGTTGCCACGCGTACACGATCAGGCCCGAGCAGTCGAAGCCGTCCGGGCCGGTGCCGCCCCAGACGTATGGCTTGCCCACCTGTTCTAGGGCGACCTGCAGCATGGCGGCGGTGGCGGCATCGGGCGCGGCGTGCACCGGGGTACACCCTGCGGTGCTCTCGCCGGCCGCCGCCACGATGCTGACCGCGTGCCCCTCGTGCTTGGCGTAGGCGTCCGGGAATCCGCTGCGTTGCACGGCCTGTGCTGCCTCGGTGAGCGGCATCCGTTCCCAGCCGGCCACCTGCAGCAACCCGGCGTAGAACTTGCTGCTGGAGTAGGCCGGGTCCATGATCTGCTCTACCGTGCCCCACCCCATCGATGGCCGTTGCTGGAAGAGACCCACCGAATCGCGGTCCCCGTAGTCGATGTTGCGTAGACCGGACTCCTGGAGGGCGGTGGCAATGGCGATGACCAGCCCTCGGGTAGGGATGCCCATCTCTCGGCCCGTCTGGATGATGATGCCGGCCATGTCCCGCTGGTGGGCGTCCAGGCTCGTGCCGTCGATCTCGGCCGGGCAGCTGATCGGCGCCATGTCGGTGCCTGCGCCAGCCGCTCCGCTATCGGTGGCGACGACGTACAGGCCGAGGATGCAGGCGCCAGCTACGGCGGCTGTGCCGGTGGTGAGCAGGCGCCGGACTGCTGGGGTGGCCAGCAGTCCGGCGGCGATGGGGGCGCCCATCTCAGGTCCCCGGCTCGGGCTGCGCGCCGGGTGAGATGCCGGACACGAGCCAGGTCTGACCGGCGGTGTAGCTGACCAGCGTCACGGAGAGCATCCCAGCATCCGTCGTGATGGCTGCTGACGTCCGGCCGGCCGTGCCGGTCTGGGTGATCTGTACCCGCTCCACCGTCGTCACAGAGATGTTGTCGGGGTGCCCCGTCTGGATCGCCTCCCTGAATTGGTTCGTGATATACGGCTCCATGCCCTCCATCCACTGCACGTAGTTGACGTCCTCGGCCGCCCAGGCGCGGACGAACGCGGCAGCGGTGTCCATCGCCGCATCGAGGTCCTGGCCGTCGTCGGGCTGCTGCTCCTGGCCGTCGTCGGCCTCCTCGCCTCCCCGGTCATCCTCCGTGCTGGGTGGAGGAGTTGGGCTAGGGCTGTCCACCGCGGCGCGCGCCGCCCGCTCCGCATCCCTAGCACCAAGCATGTTGACTGCGGCGACGGCCAGGAGCAGGACGATACTCAGACCGATGATGCGGCGTACCGAGTAGAGCGGCCAGCGCAGGATGGTGTGCAGGTCAGGCAGGTTAGGCACGGGGCCCCCCCTCATCTGGTGTGCTGCCGGTGCCGGTGCCGGTCACGTCGTATCCGCCGGTGCTGGGCCGGTAGATGACGAACACGGGGCCGTCCTCGGTTGCCTCCGGGGTCACGACGCGCGGGCCGGCGGAGGGCTGCGGGGCGTCCGGCTGGCTCGGCTGCGCGGTGCTGGCCGAGCTGCTGCCGGGGGTGAGAGCGGGGCGGGGCGGAGGAGCGGGCACCCGGGGGGGAGTAGCGGTCTCAGCCGCCGCCGGCCGCGTCTGCCGGGGCATCCGGTCCACGGCCACGCGGACGTCTGCACTGGCGCCGCTGCTCCTGGTGGTGTGCCCGCCGGCAGGCGCGTAGGGCGTCGTCGGGTCGGGCTCCTCATGCTGCTCGCGCCTCGCCGGCCGCCACACCTGGATGTCACCGCCGCCGTACGCGTCAGCCGTGCTGTCTCTGTCCCGCTCCACGGTGATGGTGGTGTCCGTCCACGGCGCCTCGTCCTCCCGCTCCGCGTGCTGCCAGCGGGACAGGTCACCGCCCATGCGGGCACCGTCGCTCTGCTCGGCCCGGGGCGGGGTGCTGGTGCGGCCGGCGGACACGTCGGCTCCCTCCTCGGGCCGCGCCTCCTCCGTCGTCTCAGGGCCGCGCCCCGCGTCGCCGGGCCGGAGCTGGTCGAAGTACTTCTTCAAGTGCCTCGCGTTCATCCTGCCCTTGGCGTAGCCGATGACCCCGCCCGCAACGGCGGCCTTGCCCTTGCCGAGTACGCCCATGCCGTCCGCCATGAACGGCTGGTTGGGGCTGACCATGGAGGTCATGCGGCGCAGGGGCCGGGTCATGCCCCAGAGCATCGCCGCCACAACGTAGATCAGCACGATCCCGAACCACATCGAGATGCCGTTGTCAGGGTCGAGGATGGCGCGGATCAGCCACACGTTGACGCCGGCCGCCACGGCGAACAGCGGCGCGTTGACCAACGCTGCGCCCACGCTCTTGCCGAGCGTCTTCATCGGGCCGGCGGTCCGCTGGTGCAGGGCAATCGGCGCGAGCACCGGCACGAACATGACCGCCATGCGCAAGATCAACAGGGCTGCGGCCAAGACGAACCCGGTGGCAATGGCAAACAGGTTGGCAGGGATCACGGCGATACCCGCCAACGCCGCCTCACCGAACCGGCTAGCGTCGTTGCCCGTCAGGTAGCCGTACGCCTCCGGGTCCGTCTCCTGGATGTGGTCAGCCAGGGCAACCCATGCCTGTTGCTTGGCCCGTACAACCTCCT
Organism: Streptomyces harbinensis; assembly: GCF_900116145.1. GTDB lineage: Bacteria > Actinomycetota > Actinomycetes > Streptomycetales > Streptomycetaceae > Streptomyces > Streptomyces carpaticus. The sequence goes on from NZ_FPAB01000022.1 coordinate 3,004, forward strand.
GCCGCTGCTCATCGGGGAGCGCCGATTCAGTCCAGGTGAGGGCCTGCGCGTCCAGGAGCACAGGGCCGTACTCCTGGGCCGTCGCAGAGTCCGTGCTGCCCAGAGCGCCGGACAGCCAGCGGTCATAGAGGATGTTGCCCTGAATCAAGTTGCCTTGGGCGACGGCTGCCGCGCTCTGATCGCCGGCCGCTGTGCCGTCCACGGTGAGTGCCTGCTGCACAGCGCCCACAGTGCCGGTGATCGCCTCATCAGCGAACGCGCCCAGCTCCCTCGGGTAAGCCAGGACAGCGGAGGCCAGCGCGATGACGACACCAGCCCAGCCCACGGCAGTCAGGATGCCGGCCGTCTCCTTCTTCCGGGCCCGGAAAACGATGGCGACTCCCAGCAGGCCGACAGAGACAGGCAGCCAGGGAGCGTAGAGGGCAGCCCCAAGGTTGATCGTGGCGTCTTCGAAGACGTTGGACAGGCCGGAGGTGAATCCGTCGTTGGTGCTCTCCCTCTGGAGGGCGACACCCAAGCCCGTCCACCACTTGCCCCAGTCAAACACCATGTTGGCCATGCCCGTTTCGCCCCAGGCGCCGACGCCGCCCACGCAGCCGGTGTCGTAGGTGTGCCACTTCAGGCCGCCCATGCCGTACTGCTCGTACAACCGGCTCTGCCACTGCTCATCCGCCGGATCTACGGGGCCGCTGGTAGACGCAGGCGTCACGCCCCCGAACCAACCATGCATGCCAGCATCCGGCCGGGCCGGAGTCGGAGGCGCCTTGCAATCGGTCAGCGATCCCCAGTCCATCGCTGCGCCCCGTTCGCACCACACGCGGGTGGTGGTGGCCAGCAGCTCGCACCGGTCCGCCGGGTCTGCGCTCCCCCCGCCCCCGCCCCCGCCCCCGTCTTCGCAGAAGTCGCGTGCTGTGCCGTCGAGGATTTCGCATCGGGGGTCCGCGGTGGCGCTGGGCAGCGCGGTCAGGCTGAGCGCAGCGAGCATCGCGGCTGTGCCCAGCACCACCAGGAGGCGCCGCATCCAGTTGCTCACGATGCACCGCCGCCCTTGGAGAGGGTGACGTAGGGGTTCTCGGCCGGCGTCGCGGTGCGCTTGTGGGGGTTGGCGGTGGAGTCGAGAGCGTCCCGCAGCTGCGGGCGGTGGTCGAGGGTCACCGTGATGCGCTCGATCCCTCCATCACCATCGCTCCAAATGAACTCTCTGCTTCCGCGCCGCTGGTCACTGCCCCGGGTGCGCTGAGACAGGCCGGCCAGCACGGACTCGTAGCCGTTGCCGGGGTCGATTCCCAGCAGACGTAGCGCCGCCGCTTGGGCCTCTGCGCCCACCGTGCGGCCCACGAATACGGAGTCCACCCAGTTACTGATATCGGCGGTCAGAATGTCTCCAGCGTCTTGAGTCCCGTACAGGGCCCGAACGTTGTGCTTGCGCGAGTCACGGCCCGTCTTGCGCAGTAGCGCGCGGCCGGAGGACACGCGCAGCATCTCGTGACACTCATCCAGCCACAGCCCTTTGCGGTCCGACATGGGCCGGTCGTACACGCTGCGCTGCGCGTACCAGCCGGCCAGATAGAGCAGGGGCATGCTGTACTGCTCCTCAAGGGACCATTCGGCGCGGCTGCTGCCCTCAGTGGGCAGAGTGAGCCCACGCATGGACATGACCACCAGGCGATGATGAGCGCTCTGGTACCGGTCGTCACCGGCCTCCACACGCGGGAAGATCAGCTGCCCTTGTGGCAGCTCCGCTGCAGCCTCCAGCAACTCCGCGATGTCCCGGGCGTGCTCTTCAAGGCTGCCTTCCAGCTGCCGCAGGGCCGTGAGGAAATCGCGGGGGGATGCGTGGGTGGTGGCGTCCACGCGCCGCGCCGCCAGGTGTAGGGCGCGCTGTGTCATCTCTGAGTCGGTGATCTGTGAGCGCAGCAGCCCGCTCATCACGTCCATGCACAGGGTCTTGCGCTGACTCTGGGCGTTGGCCACAGCTGACCGGTAGGCGTCCTCGGCTGCGCTCTGGGGGTCAGACTCGTTGCGGTACTCCTCGGCATCCGGCCGGTAGTGGGCAGGGTCGGGGTCCGGGATGATTCGGAACGGGTTCAGGGTGCCCGGCTCGGCCCGCATCAGGTCGATGGCTTTGGAGTAGGGCCGTAGTTCGGGGAGGCTGCACAGGCGGGTCACCGGCCCCGAGGGGTCGAGCACGACCCACGGCACGCCCATGCGGGACGTGTTGTAGACGATTTGGCCGCAGAGCACCGTCTTACCGGCGCCGAGGGAGCCGACTACCGGCGTCAGCCCGGAGCTCTCCCGTACCTCTTGGCTGCGCCAGGGGTGCCACATCACCGGCCGCCGCGTAATGCCGCTCGTGAAGCCCAGGTTGGGGCCGTGTCGGTCGCCAACTTCCGCGCTGGCTGCGGGCAGAGCGCCGGCCAGCGTAGTAACCGGCATCCTCCTCTTGTGGGAGTCCACGGCCAGCGGCTCGGACGGGATGAACTCTCTCGCGAGCGTGTACTGTCCAGCTGGCCGGACCACGGTGACGCGAGGGGTGTACTCCTCGGTGAGCATCCGCACCCGGGCCCGCGTCTCCTCCGGGTCGCGCCCGGACACCGCGATCCGTACCCAGCACTGCACCCGAGTGGACAAGCCCGAGAAGTTCGACCGTACGTCGTCCTCAATGATCTGCCCGAGCGCACCCTGGCGAGCGAGACTCATGGGCTCGGCCACCCGGTGCTCAGCGTGGTGGTCGCGCTGCGCCTGGACGCGCGCAAGCTGGTCAAGTACCTCGCGGTTGGCCTCTTTGCCATCGCGGACATCGATCGTCGCCGACACCTCAGCGGGAAAGGGCAGCCGGTCAAGGCGCTGGAGCCAGGGCCCGTATCCGGACTCGGGGATGGCTGGCAGATCCATCTGCCCCAGCGTGGTCACGGTGACGTACCGCTCCACGCGCTGCCCGTCCCGCTCACCCGACACCTTGATGTGAGGGCTGTAGGGATCAGGCGCGGTCCACTCGATCCCCTCGGTCCACTCCGCGATGTCCTCCGGCGTCCAGACCCCGGAGGGGCGGGGCAGCACCACGGGCGCCGGCAGCCCGAGGCCGATCGAGCGCGTTAGGAGCCAGTCCATCGCGGCCGGGTCCGCCGGCCGCGCGTCCATGCCCGGGGCGGCCATGATCCGGTCCACGATGCCCGCTTGATCCGCGATGGCAGACGACTCCCGGGTGATCGCCGACCGCATCAGGCGTGCGCTGGAGCGGCCCGCGCTGCTCAACCGCCCGACCCTCACCCCGTAGTACACGATCTTGTCGTCCAGGGGGAGACGCGCGATCTTGCGCTGTTCCTCCTCTAGGTAGCGCTCCCAGCCGGGCAGCGGGTCAAGGGTGGCGTGGTGCAGTGCTTCGGCCCAGCGGTGTACCGGGTAGGGGCGGTGGGTGATGCGTAGGTGGATGCGCCGGCCGGTCAGCTCGGCTAGGCGCGTGGCGTGCGCGGTGATCAGCCAGTTCCGGTCAGAGTCAGTTCGGAACGACCAGCGCTGAGGGGCGGCTACGTACCATGCGGTGACCTGTCCGGTGCGGGACACGGCCAGATGTCCGATGACGTCGGTGAGCTGCAGCCCGGAGGAGTAGGCGCGGTCGCGGGTGTGGGTCTTGGTGGTCAGGAGTCGGTCCAGGAGCCGGCGGGCGGGCGGCCGGCCAGCTGGCTTCTTCTTGTGGCTCATGCTCATGTCGTCTTGCTCCAGGTCGTTGGGCAGTGCGCGATCGGTCAGCGGGTGCGTCGGACGCTGGTCAGGGACATCCGAGCCCGGGTAGCACCGGACCGGCCACGGCGAGGGGCTGTGATCTCGTGCCACAGCGTGGTGGCGGCCGATCGGATGGTGCGCTCGTGGTCTACGTGGTCCATCGCGCGCTGAGTGAGCCAGATCGCGGTCAAGAGGCCGAAGACCGCTGGCCAGAGGCCGACAATCCCGACCCACATCTCTACGGCGATGATGGCGCCGAAGACGGCGCCTCCGATGGCGTAGGCGCGGTAGCGCACCCTGAAAGGCCACGTCTGGCCACGCGGCCCCAGGAACACGTCATCCACCTGGTACAGCTCATCGTCGGTGTGCATCTGCATGGCAGTCCCCGCAGTTCAGGAGACAACGAGTTCGCGCAGCCACGACCCCAAGTCCTGAGCCAGGGTGCCGAACGCGAGCGAAAAGACGGCCAGCCCAACGCAGGCCAGGCCAACGATCTCCATCGTGCTGCCGTGATCCTTCTTCCTGGCGCTGAACACGATGATGGCGCCGATGAACGCAATGCCCAGCGGGATCGCGTTATCGGCCAACCAGTCTCGCGCGTTGAGGGTGCTGACGGTCACCTCAGCCAGCACCACGGAGGCCGGAGCCGCCGCGACGGCGGGCAGCTGGATGCCGCTGGTGGCGGCGCGGAGCTGGCGGCGCTCGCGCAGCTGGCGCATGTGGGCACGGATGGTACGGATACGGGTCACCTCTGAGTCCCCTCACTGATGGTGGATCAAGTCTCGTAAGTTTTACGAGATATGCGCCCCCTACTGTACGACGTTCCGGCCGCGTTGCGTAGTCGCGCGGGTGTGCTCTGTAGATGTGCCGCAGCGCCGCCCTACGATGGGTGCGCCATGTCTCGTAAAACTCACGAGACATGGTGCGGTTGGTCGGCGTGTCGCGGGACACCAGTGCGGCGCACGGCCTACACACCACCCCGGCGCAGGCGTTGACCTCTCCCCTGGTAACGGCTGCGCAGGTGCCGAGGATACCGACATCTCACCGGGAGCGAAACCAATATGAAAGGAGGGAAACGACCATGAACACCGGTCGAATAGGGGAACCGCCAGAGAAACAGAGAAGGCGAAACATGGCGACGTTACCAATTCATTGGGCATCCGAAAAATAGAAGGCATCGGAAAATCGGCCTTGCGATCAGAATTCCGAATCAGCTAGCCAAATGGAATTTGACTAAAGTCGCTATTCAGACCCCACCTCCACCGCACATCAGCCAGCACCAGGGATAGGAATCCGAGTGTCAAGCAAGCGGCGTGATCGCCCGAGTCGAATTCAATCGGACGGCCAGGAGGCCGGCCGTCCTGAATTCTCAGCTTCAGCGGATAACCGACGCGACAGCGACAACGACAGCGACGACAGGGCGGGGGCGACAC